>CAWKGE010000042.1:0-142158 GCA_963848895.1 uncultured Gemmatimonadales bacterium | reverse complement strand
ATGCCCGTCGAGGTGCGGGTGGTCGAGAACCGCGCGGTAGGCGAGGCGAAAGCCTGGCTGGGCGCGTGAGGCGGGGCGGGTAGGTTCTCCCCCGGACGGCGCGCGTCCGGGAGCCGGGCCCTGGCGCGCTGCGGCTCCGTGTGGCTACTTGGTCGGCGTCCGACCCGTGGACGCGCAGCGGGTATCGGTCCCTCGATCCCGACCCCGGAGCATGAGCGCCGACCTCACGTTCGTCGACTACGCGATCCTGGTGACGTACTTCGGCTTCGTCCTGGGCATCGGCTGGGTGCTGCGGCGCTACATGCGCTCCTCGACGGACTTCTTCCTCTCCGGCCGGAGCATACCTGCCTGGGTCGCGGGGCTCGCCTTCATCTCGGCGAACCTGGGGGCCCAGGAGGTCATCGGGATGGGCGCGTCGGGGGCCAAGTACGGGATCGCCACCAGCCACTTCTACTGGGTGGGTGCGATCCCCGCGATGGTCTTCGTCGGCATCTTCATGATGCCGTTCTACTACGGCTCGCGCGCGCGCAGCGTCCCCGAGTATCTCAAGCTGCGCTTCGACGAGAAGACCCGGGCGTTCAACGCCGGCTCGTTCGCCGTCATGACGCTCTTCTCGTCCGGGATCTCGATGCACGTGATGGCGGAGCTGCTCCGTCTGCTGCTCGGGTGGAACTACAACGTCAGCATCCTCATCTCCGCGATGATCGTGCTCGTGTACATCTTCCTGGGCGGGCTTACCTCGGCGATCTACAACGAGGTGCTGCAGTTCTTCCTCATCGTGCTGGGCTTCATCCCCCTGGTGTACCTGGGGCTGCGCGACGTGGGCGGGTGGGACGGGATCGTGCAGCGCCTGTCGCCGGCCATGACGCATTCGTGGACCGAGATGGGGTCGTCCGCGGCCAACCCCATGGGCGTCGAGTGGTTCGGCCTGGTCTTCGGGTTGGGCTTCGTCCTCTCCTTCGGCTACTGGTGCACGGACTTCCTCGTGATCCAGCGAGCCATGGCTGCGGATTCGATGAGCGCCGCGCGGAGGACCCCTCTGATCGCGGCCGTCCCGAAGATGTTCTTCCCCTTCCTGGTCATCCTGCCGGGCATCGTCGCCATCGCGCTCACGTCCGGCGGAGGGCTGTCCGGCTATCGGCTCCCCATGAACGCCGCCGGGACGGGTTACGACTACAACATGGCCATCCCGTCCATGCTCATCCATTACTTCCCTTCGGGGATGCTCGGGATCGGCCTGACGGCGCTGATGGCCTCCTTCATGAGCGGCATGGCGGGCAACGTCACCGCCTTCAACACCGTGTGGACCTACGACCTGTACCAGTCGTACGTCCACAAGGGCGGGACCGACGAGCACTACCTGAAGGTGGGTCGCGCGACGACGGTGGTGGGGATCGCGCTGTCGGTGGGGACGGCCTACCTGGCATCGGCGTTCAACAACATCATGGACATGCTCCAGCTGGTGTTCGCCTTCGTCAACGCGCCGCTGTTCGCCACCTTCCTCCTGGGGATGTTCTGGAAGCGCTCCACCGGCCACGGCGCCTTCACCGGCCTGCTCGGGGGCACTGTGGCGGCGGCGATCCACCACGGGCTGACCCTCTCCGCGGGCAACACGGCGGGGATCAAGGGGGGCTGGCTGGGCCCCGTGCTCCACACCTACCCCAGCGAGATGGCCCAGAGCTTCTGGACCGCCATCTGGGCATGGTCGACGTGCTTCGTCCTCACCATCGTCGTGAGCCTGGCCACACGGCCGCGGCCCGACAGCGAGATGGTCGGGCTCGTCTACTCCCTCACCGAGCGTCCAGCGCGCGAGTCGGGGAGCTGGGCCAGACGTCCCGAGGCGCTGGCCGTGGTGGTGCTCGCGCTGGTCGTCGTGCTGAACGTGATCTTCTGGTGACCCTGCGGCGCCGACGCCGGCCTTGGAGAGGCACAACGCATGGGAATCGACATTCGCACCCCGATGGGCTTGATGTTCACCATCCTGGGCGCGTTGGTGACCGGTTATGGCATCGTCTCCGATCCGGCCATCTACGAGCGGTCCCTCGGCATCAACGTCAATTTGTGGTGGGGCCTCGCGCTTCTGGCGTTCGGCCTCGTCTTCCTCTGGTTCGGGCGGAACGGGGAGGGTGGTCCGGAGTAGGGTAGTGGGCGCATCGCTGCCATCCGAAACCCCACGTCGAATGAGCTCCGCCGAACCGCGCCGCCTGGTCGTGGCGTCCAACCGTCTGCCCGTGGTCCTCTCGCAGGAGGATGAGGGCGAATGGGACCTGGAGGCGGGGTCCGGCGGGCTGGTGACCGCGCTGGAGCCGGTGCTCCGCGAGCGGGGTGGGGTGTGGATCGGATGGCCGGGCGTCGAGGAGGGAGGCGTCCCCGACCTCGACGAGGTGCTGGACGGCTCGGCGGTGGGGTACGAGGTGAGGGGCGTCCACCTCACGGCCCGTGAGCGGGACGACTTCTACCTGGGCTTCAGCAACCAGGTCATCTGGCCGCTGTTCCACGACCTCCTGCCCCAGTGCAACTTCGACCCGGTCTTCTGGCGCACCTACCGGGACGTGAACGCCAAGTTCGCGCGCCGGATCCACCAGGAGGTCCGCGAGGGCGACTTCGTCTGGATCCACGACTACCACCTCATGGCGGTGGCGCGTGAGCTGCGTAAGGTGGGCGTGACCCAGACCATGGGCTTCTTCCTGCACATCCCGTTTCCGCCTGTCGACCTCTTCCTCACGCTCCCCTGGCGCTTCCAGATCCTGGACTCGCTTCTGGCCTTCGACCTCATCGGATTCCAGACCTCACGGGACCGCCGGAACTTCCTCGACTGCGTGCGCCACATGGCGCCAGGCGCCGAGCTGCAGGAGAACGGTCGCGTGTTCGGCCTCCGCCTCGGGGAGCGCCTCGTCCGGGTCGGTGTCTTCCCCGTCTCCATCGACTTCCAGGAGTTCGCGGGGATGGCGGCCTCGGACGCCGTCTCCGAGCGCGTCGCGGTCCTCCGCTCCGAATCCCTGGGGCGGACCACGATCCTGGGCGTCGATCGACTGGACTATTCCAAGGGCATCCCCCACAAGCTCCAGGGATACCGCCTTGCGCTGGAGCGGTATCCCGACCTGAGGGAGAACGTGACGCTGGTCCAGCTCGTCGTGCCGAGCCGGGAGGATATCCCGGAGTACTTCGACATGAAAGAGGAGATCGAGCGTCTGGTCGGCGAGATCCAGGGGCAGTTCACCCGCTCGGGGTGGGTGCCGATCCACTACCAGTACGGCCGCTGGGAGCGACCCGAGCTGATCGCGCACTACCGGGCGGCGGGGATCGCGCTGGTCACCCCGCTCAAGGACGGAATGAACCTGGTCGCGAAGGAGTACTGCGCGTCGAACGTCGGGGGCAAAGGCGTGCTGATCCTCTCCGAGTACGCGGGCGCCACGGCGCAGCTGCAAAACGAAGCCCTGCTGGTGAACCCGCACGACGTGGAGGGCGTCGCCGACGCGATCCACCAGGCGTTCACCATGCCCACCGACGAGCGGCGGCGTCGCATGCGGGGGCTGAGGGACGGCGTGCGAAGGCAGGACATCGGGTGGTGGGTGGATACGTTCCTCCGCGCAGCGGCCGACGAGGATCTCGGCGAGTCCAGGAGCGTGGAGCGCTACCGCCCATCGGCGCCGGCCGGGCTGCTCGCGAGCGAATGATCGCGCGTCAGGTGCGGCTGCCCTCCCCGTCCCGGCAGACCGCATATTATACGCATCACACACTGGCGGGCCCGGATCCTCGAGGCACGATCGGTGTAGGTACCTTATCGATCCTCGGTTCCCTGGGGGGAGGGATGGAGAGACCGGCGACAGGATCCGCGTGGAGTGAGCTCGAGGAGGTTCACGCCGAAGTTCAGCGGGTCCGAAGTCGGCTCCTGGAGATCGAGAGGCGATTGGCGAGGCTCGAAGTTCGTCTCGAGCTCGAGGGAGCCGAACCCCCGATCGCCCGCCCGCCGAGCTCCATGCGGCGTCCCGCCAGGGCACGCGAGGTGGGGCGGCCGACCCGGGCAAAGATCCCGTTCCCGCCGGGCCCACGCACGGCGAGTCAGTGAGCCGGCGGGTCGCGCGAGGGCACCCCCGACAGATCGACTGCGCTCGACTCTAGCGGTTGGTGCCCGTCAGCTGCGCCCACGCCGGGTGCAGCCAGTTCTTGTCACCCGGGTCGGTCAGGAGCGCCATGTCGTACTCCGCCCGCGCCCGCTCGATCTGCCCCACGTAGTAGTAGACGTCCCCGCTGATGCTGTACTGCGTCGCCTGGAAGCGGAGCCGGACCTGGGCCGCCACGCCGGCTGCCTCCTCGGGCGTCCGACCGGTGTTGGTCAGGAGGGGCAGGGGGCTCTGCCGCGCTTGCCGGATGGCGAGGAGGTTCCGCACGATGTATGCACGGGACACGAAGTACGCCATCGCCGGCGTGAACTCGAGGTAGGGGTGGTCGTCCGTGTTGAGCCTGGCGTCGTCCGCATACTCATGGAGGGCGTCCTCACCCATCGCGAACAGTCCCAGGAAGTCGATGGGTGAGGTCACGTTCATCGGGTCGAGCTCGCTGCGTACCGCCGGAAGCCGGAGCTTCCGCTCCAGGGCCTGGTAGTCGATGCGCAGGGGTTGCTTCGTTCCGATCAGCACGGCGTGGTGTCGGATCGGCGAGAACCACAGCGTCGAGTGGGGGAAGACCTCCAGGAAGGTCCGGGCGGTCATGCGCATCTCGGCGTCCGACAGCAGGTGGAACGGGAGCCATTGCGCCACGAGTCCCTGGTCGGACAGCCTCTGCTCGAGGAGCCGGTAGAATTCCACCGTGTACAGGCTCCCGTTCCCTGCCATCTTCGGAGACGTGGCGTCGATGGAGATGACGTCGTACGTCTTGTCCGTGACCAGCGCGTAGTTGCGCCCGTCGCCGCGGATGACGTTGTAGCGCGGCTGGCCGATCACCCCGTGGTTCACCTCGGGGAACCACTTGGCGGCATCGAGCACAGCGGGGACGAGCTCCACGCAGTCGATCCTCTGCACGCCGTACTGGAGGATCCCCCAGGAAGTCCCGCCGGCGCCGAAGCCCACGATGTTCACGCGTGGCGAGTCGACGGGCGTCAGCAGCATCGGCAGGTTCGACAGCGCCTTCTGCGCGTCGTACAGGCCGAGCGAGGTGCCGGCCACGGGGAACCCGTCGATGCTCACGTACCGGGCGCCGAGAGAGTCCTCGAAGACCTTCACGGTCGCGCCGATGTCCTCGTCGTAGGAGAGCACCCTGTCCGTGTCCATGCGCTCGATGTACGACGTCAGCGGGGCCTCGCCGATCGACAGGTAGACCACGGCGGCCAGCGCCGAGAGGACGCCCATGGCCCCGAGCGTCTTCACGCGTCCGGGCCGTGTGGCGACGGGGTCCGACAGGATGAGCACCGCGCCGAGCACGACGCTGATCCCGGCGACCAGGAGGATGCTGGCGCGCATCCCCATCAGTGGGATGAGCAGGAACCCGGCGGCCACGGAGCCGACGACTCCGCAGATCGTGTTCAGCGAATAGACGTCACCGAGCGCCGTGCCTACCGCCTCCACGCGCCGCGCATAGATCCTGGCCGCGAGGGGGAAGGCCATGCCCATCAGGATCGTGGGGACGAGCATCACCGACAGGCTGGTCAGGAAGCGCATCCCCGTCCATTTCCAGAGCAGCAGGTTGTTCGGCGTGACGTCTGCCATGCGCTGCAGGACCGGGCTGGAATGGTTCAGCACCGGGATCGCCAGAACGGCGGACACACCGATCAGGACCTCCAGGACGCCGAGGCCGGACAGCAGGCGCTTGCCTCGATCGATCAGCCCGGCGACCACCGCGCTGCCGATCGCGATCCCGATGAGGAACGCCGTGAGGATCGTGCTGAAGGCGTGGGTGGAGTTGTCCAGGAAGAACACGAGCGAGCGCGTCCACAGCACCTCGAGCGCCAGCGCGGAGAAGCCGGAGATCCCGACGGCCCACAGCGCAAGGCGGGCGGCGGCCGCGGAGGTGGGTACCGCCTCCTCCGGGGGTGGCTCCTGCTCGGGTCCCGCTCCCGCTCGAGCCTCGCCCTGGCCTACGGCGACCCTCCGACCCAGGACCCACACGGCGCCGGCGATGAGGAGGTTCACCGTCCCGGCCGCCCATGCCGTCTCCCGTACCCCCAGGAAGAGGATCAGGAAGAAGCCCGCCAGGAACGTCCCGACGACGGCGCCGAACGTGTTCACCGCGTAGAGCTGTCCGATGTCCCAGCCGAGACGGTCGCTCTTCTCGGCGAAGAACTTGACCATCACCGGGAGGGTGCCGCCCATGAGCGTCGCGGGGACGAGCAGCACCAGGAACGCCAGCGCGAACCGGATCAGGTTGATCTCGTAGTAGCCGAGGGACCACGCGCGCGCCATCGCGACATAGGTCGTGGTGAGACCCGCGAGCAGCACCGGCATGAGGAACGCGAAGACGCCGACGCCCGCCTCCAGGACCGCATAGAGCGCGAGGGGGTGTCGGCGCCCGCGGTCGACGATGCGCCCGAAGGAGAAGCTTCCCAGCGCCAGCCCCGCGAAGAAGGAGGCGAGGATCGTGCTGGTGGCGAAGGCGGTCGCGCCGAAGATCAGCGTGAGCATCCGCATCCACACGACCTCGTAGACGAGGCCGCACGCACCGGAAAGGAAGAAGAGGACCAGGATGGTGCGCCGGATGCTCTGGGGCCCTCCGGCGCCCACCTCGGCTGTCTCCGATCCTCCGTCCTCCGCGCCTGTCGAGGGCCTCATGGCCCCGGACGGGCTGGTCATCCGCAGGGTACCTTCGCGAGCATCTGCCTCAGGAGCGGCACGGCCAGAGCCTGGCTGACCTCGCCGTGGTCTCCGTTCTTGACCGACACCTTGATCCGCACGGAGCCGCGGATGGTGACGAACTCGTCACCCGTCGACCGCTGTGTGAACCCGACCGGCCATTCGTCCACGGTCAACATCGTGGTACCGGCGGCGGCGAGCTTGAGTCGGACGCTCTCGGCGGTCTCGCCGAGGGTGGCGTCGGGCTCGGACTCCGCGGTCACGCTGGCCCAGGGGATGCTCGTGCGCGCCTGCGGGTCCTCGGGGCGATACAGCGCCATGCACCCCGCGCCGGGCGCGGTCGAGAACTCCAGCGGAAGTCCCGAGACCTCCTTGGGAAACAGCTCGGGGAGGAAGGGTGGCGGCGTCTTCCTGCAGGTCTGGGCCTGAGCGGATGTGGCCACGAGGCAGAGGGTCGCAAGGGACAGGAGGCCGGTGCGCATGCTGCGCCTCCTCAAGATATAGGGGCGTCTTTTGCGCGAGGGGGCAGTGCGCCCGACGGGCGCCCTCCGCACCATGAATATCGCATCCCGGAAGGTGCGCGGGCACCCTCGTTGAGCGTCTATGCGCCGTGGTCGCCCCCCTCCTCCGCCAACTCCCGGTAGAAGTCCTCGAGCCTGTGCCGGCCTCCCATGCGGGCCAGCACGTCGTTCGTACCCACCCGCAGCACGAAGGAAGCGATGTCCCAGGTCCGCTGGCTGAAGAGGCGCACGGGAGCCAGAGCCGCCGTCGCCACCGGCACGGGGACCTTCACGATCCGGG
Source organism: uncultured Gemmatimonadales bacterium (assembly GCA_963848895.1). Classification (GTDB taxonomy): domain Bacteria; phylum Gemmatimonadota; class Gemmatimonadetes; order Longimicrobiales; family Gaopeijiaceae; genus SZUA-318. The sequence goes on along the minus strand of CAWKGE010000042.1, from coordinate 134,572 downwards.
AAGGGCGCCCCAGCATCTCGAACGCCAGCTCGGCGATCTCCTCCCAGGTCATCACGTCCGGCCCGCCGACGGCCACCTCACGCTTCCCTCCCATCAGCGCGTCGACGCACGCCCGCGCGACGTCGGCACCGTGGACCGGGTTGATGCGGGCGCGGCCGTTGCCGGCGAGGAAGACCCTGCCGCGGCGCGCCATGGCGAACACCTCCTCCATGTCTGTGAAGAAGCCGGTGGCCCGGACGACGACCCCGCTGACGGGGGCGGCCGACAGCTCCTCGACGAAGCGCTCCTTCGCCTCGACGATCGCCAGCCCCCGGCACGCCTCCCGGGCCACCGTGGCGATGACGCCGAAGCGGGACACGCCTGCAGCGACCGCCTCGTCCATGAGGGAGACGTTCGCCCGGAAGTCGATGTCCACGAAATCGACCGGGTCCTTCTGGTGCGTGATCCCCAGGGCGCTGAAGACGGCGTCCATCCCGTCGCACGCACCGAGAAGCGTCTCGGGTCGGGTGACGTCCGCCTCGAAGTGCTCGTCCGCGCCGGGGACCCGCTTCCCGGGGCGCACGACCGCCCGCACCCTGTGCCCGCGTGCCTTCAGGGCGCCGACGAGGTGCCGGCCGAGGTACCCGGTGGCCCCGGCCACCAGAACCTGTTTTCCCATACTCTTGTATCTCGTCGCCCCGTCGGGCCCCGGCGAGGCGTCCTGCCCATGAGATGATCGGATCCCCCGATGGGAAGTACCGGAAACGGCCCCGACCGGGCTCACGGCGCGTCCCTACGACGCTTCGCGCGGTGCCCGGGGCCGTGGCGCTCGTAACCGGGGGTGCTCCCCTTTGTCCGCGACCTGCTAGATTTCGGCTCGTTTCCAGCCCCCCGAGACCCTCCGGGAGTCGCTCCCTTGAGACGCATTCTCGTGACCGGCGCCGGCGGCCAGATCGGCTCCTGGCTCGTGCCCGAGCTCCGCAGGACCTACGGCGACGCCGCCGTGCTCGCCACCGACATCCGCACGCTGGGCGCCGAGGTGGTCGACGCCGGCCCGTTCCAGGTCCTGGACGCGACCGACGTCCGGGCGGTCGGGCAGGCCGTCATGCGCCACGACGCGGACGCGATCTTCCACCTCGCCGCGATCCTCTCGGCCGTGGGCGAGCGCGACCCGCGCCTGGCCTGGCACGTGAACATGACGGCCCTGGAGGCGGTGCTGGAGGTGGCGCGGGAGCAGGGCTGCGCGGTGTTCACGCCCAGCTCGATCGGCGTCTTCGGGCCGGAGAGCCCGAAGGACCCCACGCCGCAGGACACCGTCATGCGCCCGCGTACGGTCTACGGGATCACCAAGGTCGCCGGCGAGCTGCTGTGCGACTACTACCACCGTCGCTACGGCGTGGACACGCGCGGCGTCCGCTATCCGGGCCTCATCTCCTACGGCGCACCTCCCGGCGGGGGCACGACGGACTGGGCGGTGGACATCTTCTACCAGGCGGTCGAGCACGGCCGCTACACGTGCTTCCTGGGCGAGGGGACGCAGCTCGACATGATGTACATGCCGGACGCCATCCGGGCCGCCATCGGCATCATGGAGGCGGACCCCGAGCGGCTCCTGCACCGCAACGCCTTCAACGTGACGGCCATGCAGCTCGCGCCGGAGACGCTGGCCGAGGAGATCCGCAAGCACCTCCCGGGCTTCGCGCTCGACTACGAGGTCGATCCCGGTGCGCCAGTCGATCGCGGAGTCCTGGCCCGACCGCATCGACGACGCCGCCGCCCGGGAGGAGTGGGAGTGGAAGCCCGAATACGACGTGGCCGCGATGACGGCCGACATGCTCGCGCACCTGAAAGCCTGAAAGAAGGGATGAGACGATGCCGCTCGACCGACTGAGCGCCGTCCTGGACGCACACGTGAAGGGGCTGCGGGAAGCCGGCACCGCGAAGGGAGACGAGGCCGTGGTGGTGGCGGTGAAGCCCGCCGAGGGCGACCGAGGTCCCCGCTTCCTCCTGCAGGGGCAGGGGGACAAGGAGTTCATCCGCATGAACTCCAACTCGTATATGGGGCTCGGGCTGCACCCTCAGGTCATGCACGCCGAGGAAGAGGCCACCCGGCGCTTCGGCGCCGGGCCGGGCGCGGTCCGCTTCATCAGCGGCACGTACGATGCCCACGTGCGCCTCGAGGAGCGGCTCGCGGCGTTCCACGGGCGTGAGGCGGCGATGGTCTTCTCCTCGGCCTACGCCACCGTGGTGTCCACCATCGTGCCGCTGGTGACGCCGGAGACCGTGCTGATCTCGGACGAGCTGAACCACAACTGCATCATCAACGCGATGCGCCTGGCCCGGCCCGGCGGGAAGGACGTCTACAAGCACCTGGACCTCGGGGAGCTCGACGCCCGCCTGGAGGAGTGGAAGGGGAAGGCGAAGCGCGCGCTGGTGGTCACCGACGGCATCTTCTCGATGCGCGGCGACCACGCGCCCCTCGACCGCATCGTGGACATCTGCCGGAAGCACGACGCGGACTACGAGGAGAACGTGGTCCTGCTCGTGGACGACTCCCACGGGGTCGGCGCCTTCGGGAAGACGGGTCGGGGCACGGAGGAGCACACGGGGAGCCCGCCGGCGGACGTCCTGGTGGGGACGCTGGGCAAGGCCTTCGGCGTCAACGGCGGGTACGTGGTCGGCGACGCCGCCCTGGTGCGGTTCCTGCGTGAGACGTCGATGATGTACATCTACTCGAACCCGATCACGGTCGGCGAGGCCGCGGCCGCCCTGCGCTCGGTGGAGATCGTCGACTCCCCCGAGGGCGTGCGGCGCCTGGAGCGCCTGCGGGCGCTCACCGAGCGCTTCGAGCAGGGGCTGGCGAGCGCGGGCATCGAGACGATCCCGGGGGCCCACCCGGTCGTGCCGCTGATGATCCGCGACACGCAGAAGACCCGGGACCTGGTCCGCTACCTCTTCGAGAACGGCGTCCTGGTGACGGGGCTCGCCTTCCCCGTGGTGCCCCGCGGGGACGAGGAGATCCGCACGCAGATCAACGCGGACCACACCGAGTCCGACATCGACCACGTATTGGAGCTGCTGCGGGCGTACGGGGCCTGACGCCTCGCCTCCGCCGAACCCCACGGGAGGAACTCATGCGCACGACGCGAATCGTCCCCCTGGCCCTGGCCGGCGCGCTGCTGGCCGGCGCCGGGCCCGCGGGGGCCCAGGACTACTCCAGCTGCTACCTGCGGGGCGCCACGGTCGAGGCGGCGCTGCAGCGGCCCAGCCCGCTCGGGGTCACGTCGTTCACGCTCGGGGGTGAGCAGGGTACGCTCTGCTACGGCCGTCCGTCGGCGAAGGGCCGCGAGGTCATGGGCGCGCTCGTGCCATACGGGACGCCCTGGCGCATGGGCGCCAACGAGGCCACGGCGCTCCATCTCCCGTTCCCGGCGGACGTCGGCGGCGTGCAGGTGGCGCCCGGCGACTACTCGCTGTATGCCGTGCCCGGCCTGGAGCGATGGACGGTCGTGCTGAACCGGAACGCCGAGCGGTGGGGCATCCCGATCAACGACGACGTGAAGGCCGCCGACGTGGGCAGCTTCGAGCGCCCGGCCGGAACGACACCGGACATGGTGGAGCGGCTCACGTGGACGTGGGAGCCCGACGGCCCCGACGCGGGGCGCCTGGTCATGACGTGGGAGCACACCCGCGTGGAGATACCGATCCGGCGCGGCGGCGCGTAGGCCCCGCGAACGCCCGACTCACTCCACCGGCCTCAGCGGGTGGGCCTCCGTGTTGAAGACGACGGCGTCGAAGTCCAGCGCACCCGGCACCGCCAGCAGCCAGGCGTACTTGAGCGTCTCGGCGAGGAAGAAGGACTCCATCGCGTCGTCGCGCGCGCCGGTGCGGACGTCGGCCAGGTGCGCGAAGCCGTCGTCGACCCGGGTGGCCGAGACGATGCGGTGGAAGAAGTCCTTCCCCATCTCCCGCCAGCGCTCGTCCCCCGTGAGCACGAAGAGGTAGTAGGCCGACTCGATGGCCTCGGGCCGTAGCGGATAGCCGGGGGAGAGGATCTCCATGGTGGCGTAGTCGAAGGACTCCGGCTCCACGCCGAAGGTCGAGAACATGAGCGCCACCGACTCCTCAAGGCGCGCTGCGTGCTCCAGGTCCCCGCTCAGGGCGAGCACCGCCGGCAGGAAGGCCTCGAGCGCGCCGAAGCGCGTGGCCGTGCGGTCACCGGTGGTCATGTTCACCCGACCGTACCACAGGTGGTCGTCCACCACGTCCGCCACGTGCTCGTTCAGCGCCGCGTGGCTCACGTCCCACATGCGGCGGAAGTCCTCGTCGCCGAAGAGGAGCCAGGACTTGAGCAGGTACTCGTAGTACGAGTCGATGCGGCCGCCGACATGGCTCTCTTCGTTCGCCCACGCCCCCGTGCGCACGTCGATCACCGTGCCGACCAGGCCCAGCGGGGAGCGGCGCTCGTAGACGCCCGCGACGCCCAGCTTGGCGGCATCGAAGTACTTCGGATCGTCGCGTGAGGCGGGAGAGCTGGCCCAGCTCGAGCGTCAGCGTGCCGATCTCGGCGGGGTTGTTGCGGGCCTCCTCCACGGCGCCCGTCGCCAGGTTCACGCGCACCCAGGGCATCCCGGTGGGCGAGTCGAACGCCGGCAGGAGCCGATCGCCCAGGTCGGTGGCCAGCTCGAGCCAGCGGGGATCGCCGTCCATCTGGTAGGCCGACAGCAGCCCGCCCAGGATCCGGATGGTGACCTCGAAGACCTGCACGGTCATGTCGTGGTCGAAGCTCAGGCGCTCGAAGACGAGCGCACGGGCGCTGTCCGCCTGGGCGTCGAGGCCCATGAGCCTCATCGTGTCGTAGGCGTCGATCGGCGTCATCAGCAGCGACGCGTCGTACCAGTCACGCCATCCTCCGCTCAGGGGGCGCAGGGCGTCGTGGCCCCATGCATGCGACACGTAGCCGCTCCAGGCGTGTTCGAACGCCTCGCGCACCTCCACGGCGAACGCTGAGTCCGTTTCCAGGCCGGGGAGCGCGTGCACGATGCGCCGCGTCGACCAGGGAGACGACGCCGGGGGCTCGGGTGAGGAGCAGGCGGCGAGGAGCGCTGCCGCGGCGAGCAGGGGACCCGTGCTGAGCTTGATCATGCAGCGGTTGTAACGCCGGCGCGGCCGACCCAGCAAGAGATCGCCGTCCCGGCGCGCGCGGAGGCGCGCTCGGCTTGCACGGGAAACGTCGGCGTCGCATCCTCTCCTCCGTTTCCGCTCCCCGGCTGCCCCTGTCTTTCCGGAGGCCGAACCATGCGTCACTCGCTCGTGCGCGGGCTCGTTCCCGCGATCCTCGCCCTCGTCTTCGCCGCTCCGGCCCTGCAGGCCCGCCAGGCGGACCCGCGCCTGGAGGCCCTGAAGGAGGAGGCGCTCCAGAAGGTCCAGGACAACTCGAAGATGGTCCAGGAGATCGTCGACATGCTGTTCTCGTTCGGCGAGCTGGGCTTCCAGGAGTTCGAGACCCAGAAGTACCTGACCGGCCTGCTCGCGGATCACGGGTTCGCCATCGAGAAGGGCGTCGCCGGTATCCCGTCGGCGTGGACGGCCAGGTGGTCGAACGGCACCGGCAAGCCGGTCATCGCGTTGGGCTCCGACGTGGACGACATCCCCCAGGCGAACCAGAAGCCTGGCGTGGGCTACCACGATCCCATCGTGCCCGGAGCGCCGGGCCACGGCGAGGGCCACAACTCGGGGCAGGCGGTCAACATCGTCGCCGCCCTCGCGGTGAAGGACATCATGGAGCGCGAGAACATCTCGGGGACGCTCCTGATCTGGCCCGGGATCGCCGAGGAGCAGGTCGGCACGAAGGCGTTCTACGTCCGGGACGGCGTATTCGACGGCGTGGACGTGAACCTCTTCACGCACGTGGGAGACAACTTCGGGATGTCGTGGGGCACGGGCGGCGGCAATGCCCTCTGGTCTGCCCAGTTCAAGTTCGTCGGCGAGTCGGCGCACGCGGCGGGCGCCCCGTGGCGTGGACGCTCGGCTCTGGACGCGGCCATGCTGATGGCCACCGGCTGGGAGTACCACCGCGAGCACCTGCAGCCCGCCGCCCGCTCGCACTACGTGATCGTGGACGGCGGCGACCAGCCCAACGTGGTGCCGCAGACCGCGACGATCTGGTTCTACTTCCGCGAGCGCGACTACGAGAAGACCAAGGCGATGTACGACGCCGCGGTGAAGATGGCGCAGGGTGCGGCGCTCATGACCAACACCGAGATCGACACGATCCAGACGGTGGGCACGGCGTGGGGCCGCCACTTCAGCAAGCCGGTGGCGGAGATCGAGTACGCGAACATCCAGCGCGTCGGCCTGCCGAAGTGGAGCGACGCGGACATCACCCTGGCCAAGGGCATCCAGCGCGAGCTCGGACAGGAGGAGGTCGGCCTGGCCACCGAGCTCGACTCGCTGCAGGGGCCGGTGGACCTGTCCCGCTCCCTCGGCGGCGGCTCGGACGACATCGGCGACGTCTCCTGGAACATGCCGACCGTGACGCTGCGCTTCCCCTCGAACATGCCGGGGCTACCCGGTCACAACTGGGCGAACGGCATCGCCATGGCCACGCCCATCGCCCACAAGGGCGCCGTGGCGGGCGCGAAGGTGCAGGCGCTCACGCTGCTGGACCTCCTCCTGCGGCCGCAGATCATCGCCGACGCCTGGGACTACTTCAACAACGTCCAGACGAAGGAGCAGAAGTACATCCCCTTCATCACGGCGGCGGACAAGCCGGCGACGTTCCTGAACGCGGGCATCATGGAGAAGTACAGGCCGCTGATGCGGCCCTACTACTACGACCCGTCGAAGTACGATACCTACCTCGACCAGCTCGGCATCACGTACCCGACGGTCCATCCCAAGGCGATCAGCGAGGAGCAGGACGGCCAGGGTGGCCAGGGCGGGGAGGGCGGCCTCTGATCGAGGCCTGCGTCACCACGCTCGACGAGGCGGTGGGCGCCGTGCAGGCGGGTGCCCACCGCCTCGAGCTTTGCCGGGATCTCGACACCGGCGGGCTGACCCCCTCCCGGGAGCTGCTGGCCGACGTGCGCGTCGCCGTCGGCGTGCCCGTGTTCGCGATGGCGCGTCCGCGCCCCGGCCCCTTCGTGCTGGGGGCGGAGGAGGCAACGCACCTCGTCGCCGACGTGACCGCGCTTCGACGGTCCGGAGCGGAGGGGATCGTGATGGGCGCGCTCCTCGGCGACGGCACGGTGGACGCGGCAACGACCCGCCGGTGCGTCGACGCGGCCGGCCCGCTCCCGGTCACCTTCCACCGTGCCTTCGATCAGGTGGCCGATCCCCTCGCGGCCCTCGACACGCTCGTCGACCTCGGCGTGCGGCGGGTCCTCACGGCCGGCGGCGGCGGCCGCGCTTGCGACGGCGCGGACCGGCTGGCGGAGCTCGTCCGGCGCGCGGCGGACCGCATCGTGATCGTCGCGGGCGGTGGCGTGCGGGGGGACCACGTGCGCCATCTCGTCGCCTTCACCGGGGTGCGCGAGGTGCACGCACGCGCGTCGGCTATCGCCGGCCTGTCGCGGGCGCTGGCGGCGGACTGACTTCCGCACCGGCCGGTGCTTGCCAGCCGCCGCGGCGGGCGCCATCCTCTCCACGCTCGACCCACCCGGCCGCCTCCCCGGCCCCATCCCCTCTGGAGGATCCTCATGCGCTCGATCTCGCGCCGAGCCATCCCGATCGCGCTGGCGGCGGCGATGGCCTTGCCGTCGGTATTGGCGGCCCAGAACGCGGACCCGCGGCTGGAACGTCTCAAGGAAGAGGCGCTGCAGAAGGTCCAGGACAACTCGAAGATGGTCCAGGAGATCATCGACATGCTGTACTCCTTCGGGGAGCTAGGCATGCAGGAGTTCGAGACGCAGCGCTACCTGACGGGGCTGCTGGCGGACCACGGCTTCACCGTCGAGAAGGGCGTCGCCGGGATGCCCTCCGCGTGGACGGCCCGATGGGTGAACGGCACGGGGAAGCCGGTCATCGCCCTCGGGTCGGACGTCGACGACATCCCGCAGGCGAGCCAGAAGCCCGGCGTCGGTTATCACGATCCCCTCGTGCCGGGCGCTCCGGGGCACGGAGAGGGCCACAACTCCGGGCAGGCGGTGAACATCGTCGCCGCGCTGGCCGTGAAGGACATCATGGAGCGGGAGAACATCCCGGGCACCCTCCTCATCTGGCCGGGGATCGCCGAGGAACAGGTTGCGTCGAAGGCCTTCTTCGTCCGTGACGGCATCTTCGACGGAGTGGACGTGAACTTGTTCACGCACGTCGGATCGAACTTCGGCGTCTCGTGGGGCCAGTCGGGCTCGAACGCCCTGTGGTCCGTGCAATTCCGCTTCCGGGGCGAGTCGGCGCACGCGGCGGGATCCCCCTGGCGCGGGCGCTCCGCGCTGGACGCGGCCATGCTCATGGCCACCGCGTGGGAGTACCATCGGGAGCACCTGGAGCCGGCCTCGCGCTCGCACTACGTGATCATCGATGGCGGCGACCAGCCGAACGTGGTGCCGTCGAGCGCGGGGATCTGGTTCTACTTCCGTGAGCGCGATTACCCGCGCACGAAGGCCATGTACGAGGCCGCCGTGAAGATGGCGCAGGGCGCGGCGCTCATGACCGGCACCGAGATCGACACGATCCAGACCGTCGGATCGGCCTGGTCGGGGCACTTCAACAAGAAGATCGCCGAGGTCACGCAGGCGAACATCGAGCGCGTGGGCCTGCCGGAGTGGGACGAGAAGGACGTCGAGCTCGCCAACGCCCTCCAGCGCGAGCTCGGTCAGGAGGAACGTGGGCTGGCGGACTCGATCCGGCCCATGCGCGGCCCCGTGGACCTGGAGCGCTCGCTGGGCGGGGGCTCGGACGACATCGGCGACGTCTCCTGGAACATGCCCACGGTGGTGCTGAGCTATCCGGCGAACATGCCCGGCGGCCCCGGGCACAACTGGGCGAACGGGATCGCGATGGCCACGCCCATCGCCCACAAGGGAGTCGTCGCGGGTGCGAAGGTGCAGGCGCTCACGCTCCTCGACATCCTGCTGACGCCCGACGTGGTCACCACGGCGTGGGCGTACTTCAACGACGTTCAGACGAAGGACCAGAAGTACACCCCCTTCATCGCGCCGACGGACGAGCCGGCGACGTTCCTGAACGCGGACATCATGGAGAAGTACCGGCCGCTGATGCGGCCCTACTACTACGATCCGTCGAAGTACGACTCGTATCTGGAGCAGCTCGGCATCACGTACCCCACCGTGCATCCGAAGGCGATCAGCGACCGGGATCGAAACTGACAGCGGCTCGGGCGCATTTGCGCGGGGACATCCCCCACCGTCCGGGACGTAGCTTCTCCTACGTGGCCTGATTGGACGGATGGGCCGGATTCCTCGATGCGAACCGCGGGACGAGGTGGGGACATGATGCGGAAGGTTCGTTGCGGCGGGTTCCTGGCCGTAATCCTCTTGACGGCTGCGGGGCCCGCCGCCGCGCGCACCGCGCCGGCGGACTCGAGCCGACTCTCTCTCGCCCTCGGGCCCTCCTTCGAGGCCCACTCCGACCTGCTCGCGTCTCCCTTCCGGCAGTCCGGGGTCGGGTTGGGCTTCGGCCTCGGCTACCGCCGGGGCGGCGTCGCGCTCCACCTGGGAGGCGCCGTGGGGGGCACCTCATCCAGGCTGGATGAGCCCGACGAGGGGATCGAGGACACCTGGACGGTCGGCCTCGACCTCGCCTGGGTAAGACCCGTTGCCGCCTGGGGGCGGACCACGGTGCGCGCCGGTGGGAGCCTCGCCGGGATGGGGTTCGTCCGCCGCCACCACTACGGCCGCGGCGCGGGGCGCGAGTACTTCGCGGACATGATCGTGCCGCTCTCCGCCGTGGGTGAGGTCGACAGGGGGCTGGGCATCGCAGGCCGGGTGGAGGAGCGCCTCGAGCTGGGTCTGGCCGCCCTGTTGTTCCGGAGTCCGTTCGCGGCCACCAAGACGTTCCCGGACGGCCGGCTGGCGGGACCCGGGTCCCTGCGCCTGGTGCGGAACCGGCTCACCGTGGAGTGGCGGACATCGCTCCGGACCCGCCTGGCGCTCACGCACGCCCTGACCTTCTACGACACGGAGCGCAACCGGCTGGTGCGGGTCGTGAATCAGCGGGTGGGCGTGGGCATCGTCGTGGTGTTCGGGGGCACGCCATGAGAAGCGGTGCCCGGATGCCCACGCGGGTGCGCGCGTTCCGGTGGGGCGTCCTCGCCGTGCTCGGCCTGTCGCTGTCCGCCTGTGCGGACGCGCTCCTTCCTTCCGACCCGCCCGACGGTCCGGTGGAGGTGGCGCGAGCCGCGTGGAGCGAGGTGGACGCGTACTACCCGTGGTTCGATCTCAAGGGCGTGGACTGGAACGCGGTCGGGATGCAGTTCCTTCCCCGCGTGACCGCGAGGACCTCCGACAACGAGCTGTTCGAGATCCTCGAGGGGATGTTGGAGCGGCTCCACGACGGCCACCTCTCCCTCCAGTCCCCCGGGCGTCGCTGGGCCTGGGAGGGGTGGCACCTGGACTACCCGCCGAACTACGGGCCCGTCGCCGTGGCGCGGTATCTCCAGCCTCCCATCGGCGCGGTGCAGGGAGGGGTCGTGAGCTGGGCGAGGCTCCGGGAGGGGATGGGCTACATCCGCATCCCCTCCTTCGGTACCGGAGGTGTCGGGGAGGGCGTGGACGCGGCCCTCGCGGCCCTCATGGCCGCGGGGACGCTCGACGCCCTGGTGATCGACGTACGCTCGAACGGCGGCGGATCGGACACGCAGGCCGAGGCGGCGGCCGGGCGGTTCCTCGAGAACGCCGCCGTGTACCGGCGCGTCCGCTACAAGAGCGGACCGGGGCACGAGGACTTCGGGCCGGAGCTCACGACGACGGTGTCGCCGCAGGGCGCACAGCGTTTCACGGGGCCGGTGGCGGTGCTCCAGAACCGGGGCGTCTTCTCCGCCGCGGAGGATTTCATCCTGGCCATGCGCACCCGCGCCGACGTCACGTTCATCGGGGACACCACGGGGGGTGGCTCCGGCAACCCCATCGGCAGGGAGCTGCCCAACGGGTGGATCCTGTCGGTGCCGCGCTGGCGCCAGCTCACGGCGGACGGCGAGGTGTACGAAGGCACCGGCCTGGCGCCCGACCTCCTCGCCTCGGCGTACCCCGACGGCTCGGACCTCATCCTCGAGCGGGCGATCCAACTCCTGATCAGAACGCCATAGCCTTCGTCACCTTGAACGAGAGAAGCCGGTCGGTGGGCGCACCGCTCGTCCGGTCCCTCCGCTCGGTGTACACCAGGAAGAGGTCCGATAGAGGGGCGTGGATGTAGTCCAGGCGCACGTTCGTGACCACCTCCTCGGTGAGGGCGTTGTATTGGACGAACGCGCTCGTGAAGAAGCGTGTCGAGGCCGCGAAGATGGCGCGCAGCCCGTAGACGTTCGCCGCGAAGTCCTCGGCGTCCGGAAGCGACACCTCGTTGCGCTCCGCCGAGAAGTCGAACGCCAGATGGTAGTCCACGCGCCACTGGCCCGAGAGCGACAGCGTGGTGCGCCGCCCGTCGTAGAAGCCCCCGTTCGCCAGGCTGACGCGCGCCCACAGCGGTCGCCCCGCCGACGTTCCCGCGCTGACGCGCGCGGTGCGGAAGGCGTAGTCGCCCGCCGGCACCACCGCGTCGGGGCGCACCGCGAAGGGCTCGTCCAGCCGCTCGAAGTCGTCGACGAGGTCGAAGCCGAAGCTGCCGCCGTCGCGGTAGCTCACGTCGAGGGATCCCGTCCAGCTCCGGGACAGCAGGCGCCCGCTCAGGTCCGTGGTGTAGTCGATCTCCGTGAAGGGATTGACCTCGTTGAGCCAGCCGATCGACGCCGGGCGCACGTGCACGCCCACGGTGCCGTACTCCTGGCGGACGCCCCGGCGGCGCACGAAGCCGACGCGGGGCACGAAGCCGTCGCCCACCTGCTTGATCGAGGCGGACACGTTCCAGAAGGGGTCGCGCCACCCGACCCACACCCGCCCGGCCCAGTCCGATCCGGTGGCGGTGGCGTCGTCCACCATGGACAGGTAGGAGTCGATGCGCAGGTAGCGGTGCGGGGCGAGGTTCGCCTCCACGCCGTACGTCCGGTTGAACGAGCCCGAGCCGTCCGTCGCCTGTCGGTTCACGAAGATCGCGCCGAAGTCCCCCACGCCCTCCACCGTCCGCTTCGCGCGCAGCACGGCGAAGTTCTCCTCGGGCAGCCCCCGGGCCGCCCGGGTCTGCATGTCGAGGGCGCCGATCTCCAGCCCGGCCGCCCGCCCGGTGAGCCGTCCACCCCCGACGATGGGAACCTCCTGGCCGGAAGCGTCCAGGCCGATGCGACGCGAATGGAAGAGCGTGAAGTCGGAAAGAGACGAGCCGGAGCGGTAGTTGCGCTCGGTGATGTCCCCGAACGAGAAGACGCCCGAGTTCTCGGTGAAGAAGTCGCGCCGCTCGGGGAAGAAGAGGCTGAAGCGTGTGAGGTTCACGCGCTCCTGGTCCACTTCCACCTGGCTGAAGTCCGTGCGCCAGGTCAGGTCGAGGGTGAGGCGCGGAGTGACGCCGTACTTGAGATCGAGGCCGGCATCCGGAGACCCGCGCCCCGATTCACCTCCCGCGCCCCCCTCCGCCCTGGATGCCACCGCGTACGGCTTCACGATGAGGTTGCGGCCCGCGCGCAGGCCCGTCAGCCCTCGCAACGTGCCGGCCTTGGACATCTTGTGGATGCGGTCGCGCTGGTCGAGGGGCGCCCAGTAGGACTCCTCGTTCTTGCGCCGGATGCGACGCATCATGTTCATCCCCCAGTCCTGCGGGTCCCTGCGGGGGTCGAAGCGCAGCGTCGTGAACGGGATGGCCCACTCCACGGTCCAGCCACCCTCGTGCACGCGGGTGCGCACCTCGAAGATCCCCTCCCAGGCGGCGTTCTCCTGGCGGGAATCGTCGAAGTCCTGCGCCTCCTTCACGGCGCCCTTCGGATTGACCAGGAACATGAACGCGTTCCGTCGGTCGTGGAACGTGTCGAGGGTGATTCCGAAGATGTCCGAGTTGCCGCTCTCGAAATCCTGCTCCAGGCTCGGAATGATCAGCTTGTCCGGCTCCCGGTCCGCGAGTTCCACGCCGACGTACAGGTTCTCGTCGTCGTACAGGATGCGGACCTCCGTTTCCTCCGTCGCGGGGAGGCCCCGGTCCGGGCGGGACTGGATGAAACCGCCGAGCACCGGCGCCGCGGCCCAGGCCGGCTCGTCGAGCACCCCGTCCAGCACGATGGGCGTCGTGACCCGGGTGGCCACCGCCTCCGGCCGTGGCGCCGCCTCGACGTCGATGGGTGGAGGGGTCTGGGCCGACACGCACCGTGGCATCGCCCCCAGGAGTACCAGAGGGAGAAGCGACGAACGGGGGTGCGGTAGCAGGGGCATGGGCGAGGCGGTTGGCAAGAAGTCCGGCCAATCTAGCCGTCGGGGCTCGCTCGGCCACCTCGCGTCCCTCCGGTAAGCGCCTGTCGGGCAACTCCCCACGCGCCCCAAGGCTTTTTCCCGCAAAATTCCTCCGGTTTCCACCCTCTATCAGCCGCGACCGCGCGAACCGGATCCTAATGGACTGTGAGAGGCGTCGTCCCGGGCGACGCCGAGCCGGGCCCGTCGGTCCCCCGGCCACCTGTCCACCGTTTTGGCCGGAAACGCCCATGAGCACTGCCGTCCAGGGCCTCGCGGGTCTCGATGCCGAAACCCTCGGCATGATCCTCGATTCGATCCGCGAGTTCGCGGAGCAGCACCTGCCGCAGCAGCGCCTGCTGGACCTCGACCGCTCCCACGACTTCCCCGAGGACACGGTGCGGGCGATGTGCTCCGAGCTGGGTGTGCAGCTCCTCTTCATCCCCGAGGCGTACGGCGGCATGGGTGGGGGGGCCTTCGACGTCTACCGCGTGTGCGAGCTGATGGCCGGGATCGACCTGGCCATCGCCACCGCCGTGCTGGCGACCTTCCTGGGCAGCGACCCGATCCTCTTCGGGGGCAGCGAGGAGCAGAAGGCGGGCTGGCTGGGCCGCATCGCGGAGGAGGGGCTCCTGATGGCGTACGGCGCCACGGAGCCGGAGGCCGGCAGCGACCTGGGTGCGCTGCGCACGACCGCGACGCCGGTGGTCGAGGACGGCGTCGTGACCGGCTACCGCCTGAACGGCGCCAAGATGTGGATCAGCAACGGCGGCTACGCGGACCTCTACAGCGTCCTCGCCCTCGCGCCCGGCGGCCCCACGTGGTTCGTGATGGAGAAGGGCGCCGAAGGCTTCACGCACGGCATCCCCGAAGACAAGCACGGGATCCGCGCGAGCAACACGGCCGCGCTCTCCTTCGAGGACGTGTTCGTCCCGGCCTCGTCGGTGGTGGGCGGCGTCGAGGGTCAGGGCCTGGTCCAGGCGCAGCTCGTCTTCGGGTACACGCGGCTGATGGTCGCCGCCTTCGGCCTGGGTGCGGGGTGGGCCGCGCTGGACCGGGCGATCCGCTACTCGACGACGCGCATCCAGGGCGGCAGCCCGCTCTCGGAGAAGCAGGGCTACACCCACAAGCTGATCGTCCCGCACGCCTGCCGACTGGAGGCGGGCCGGGCCTACATCGAGGAGACCGCCACCCGCATCGACGCGGGCGAAGGCACGCTCAACACCGAGGGCGCGATCGCCAAGTACCTGTCGACCGAGGCGGGCAACGGCGCCGCCGACGCGGCGATCCAGGCCCACGGCGGCTACGGGTACGTGCGCGAGTACATGGTCGAGAAGATCCGGCGGGACGTGCGCATCACCACGATCTACGAGGGCACCTCCGAGATCATGGAGATGACGATCGCACGCGACCGGTGGCAGTCCCACCTGAAGACGCGCGGCCGCCATTACCACGACGAGGCGGCCGGCCTGGACGCGCTGCACGCGGCGAGCCCCGGTGTCGGCGCCGACACCGTCGCGAAGGCGGCTCGCGCCCTCGCCGAGCTCCTGGAGCGGGCACGCCAGCAGCGGCTGACCCGCCACCAGCATGTGCTCTTCCGCCTGGGCGAGCTGATCGCCTGGGTGGAGGGCGCCGCCGCGCTGGCCCGGCGGGCGGCGGCCGCCGCGGCGGGGACGCTCGCCGAGAAGTCGGATCGGCGCCTGAAGCCCGAGGCGCTCGCGGCGATCAGCAGGGTCTTCGCCCGCGAGGCGGCGGCGAAGCTCGCCGCCGAGGGGATGCGCTGGGCCGTGGGCGCCGACGGCGTGCCCGCGGCCGACCGCCCGGCCTACGAGGCCGCCCTGGGGCTGGCGGCGCTGCACGAGGCGCAGGCCGGCCTCGTCGAGGACATGGACCGTGTGGCCCACGCGCTCTACGCCAATCTGGAGGGCTGAGTCGATGGAAGCCGACCGAGCCGTCGCGATCGTGGGGCTGGGAGCCATCCTCCCGGATGCCCCGGACGTCCCGACCTTCTGGAGCAACCTGACGGAGGGGCGATACAGCATCTCCGAAGTCACCGATCGCTGGGAAGAGCGGCTGTATTACGATCCCGACCCGAAGGCCCCGGACAAGACGTACTCGAAGATCGGCGGATGGGTGCGCTCCTACGAGTGGGATCCCATGGCGTGGCGGATGCCGGTCCCTCCGCGGGTCGGCGCCGTGATGGACCCGGCCCAGAAGTGGGCGGTGGCGGCGAGCCGGCAGGCGCTGCTGGACTACGGGTGGCCCGAGCGCCCCCTCGACCCCGAGCGGGTCGCGGTCATCATGGGCAACGCGCTGGGCGGGGACTTCCACCTCCTGTCGGCGGCGAGGATCCTCTTCCCCGAGGTGGGCGACGAGCTCACCAGGGCGCCCAGCTTCCAGGCGCTTCCGCCCGAGGTGCGCAGGGCCGTGATGGAGGAGCTGGTGGCCGGCGTGCGCGGGCGTATCCCGGACATCACCGAGGACACCATGCCGGGCGAGTTGGGGAACATCGTTGCGGGGCGGGTCGCGGCGCTCTTCGACTTCAAGGGCCCGAACTACATCGCCGACGCGGCGTGCGCGTCGGCGATGGCCGCCATGTCGGCGGCGGTCGAAGGGCTCATCAACGGCGACTACGATGCGGTGCTCACCGGTGGCATCGACGCGAACATGAGCGCGTCCACCTACGTGAAGTTCTGCAAGATCGGCGCGCTGTCGGCGACCGGAACCCGCCCGTACGCCGAGGGCGCCGACGGCTTCGTCATGGGCGAGGGCGCGGCGGTCTTCCTCCTCAAGCGCCTCGCCGACGCGGAGCGCGACGGCGACCGCGTCTACGCCGTGATCCTGGGGATCGGAGGATCCAGCGACGGGAGGGGGAAGGGCATCACCGCGCCCAACCCCGCGGGGCAGAAGTTCGCGATCACCCGCGCCTGGGCGCGGGCGGGGGAGTCGCCGGCCCCAGGCGACCTCGTGGAAGGCCATGGGACGTCCACCAAGGTCGGCGACGTCGTCGAGGTGGAGACGATGCACGAGGCCTTCCGCGGCGCCGGCCTCCCCACGGCTTCGATCGCCCTCGGCTCCGTCAAGTCGAACATCGGACACCTGAAGGGCGGCGCGGGCGCCGCCGGCGTGCTCAAGGCCACCCTGGCCCTGCACCACGGGATGCTGCCCCCCAGCCTCAATTTCCATGCGCCGAACCCGAACATCGACTTCTCCCGCTCGCCCTTCCGGGTGAACACCGAGCTGCGCGCATGGGAGAAACCCGGCACGAACGGCGGATCCATCCGCCGCTCGGGGGTGAGCGCGTTCGGCTTCGGAGGGACCAACTTCCACATGGTGCTCGAGGAGCACGTGCCGGGCAGGCACCGTCCGCGTGCGGCGCGCGTCCCCGGGATGGAGGCCGCGTCCCCGCCGGTGCAGGAGCCCCGGGCTCCGCTCCGCGGCGCGCTGGTCGTGGGCGGAGCCGGTGACGCGGAGGTGGCGTCCCGGCTGCGTGAGATCGCGGGGCGGGCGGCGACGGGCGAGGCCCCCGTCCCCCAGGCCCCGCGCACGTCCGACCTGCACGCTCCCGTCCGGGTGGCCATCGACTACGGTGACGCGGCCGAGCTCGCGGAGCTGGCCGAGCGGGCCGTCACGGCCCTGGAGGCCGGCGAGGACGGGCGCTGGCGGGCGCTGCGCAACAAGGGTGTCTTCCTCGGCCGCGGAACGGCGGGGAAGGTCGCCTTCCTCTTCACGGGGCAGGGCTCGCAGTACGTCGGGATGCTCGAGGAGCTGCGTGCCGTCGAGCCGATCGTGGAAGAGACCTTCCGCGAGGCGGATCGGGTCATGACGCCGATCCTGGGCGGCCCCCTGACGGGGAAGATCTTCGTCGACGACGGCGACGCGCAGGCGCGCGAGCGCGGCCGAGGAGGCCCTGAAGCAGACCGCCATCACACAGCCCGCCGTGCTGACCGTCGACACCGCCCTCGCGCGCGTGCTCGAGTCCTACGGCGTGGCTCCGGACATGGTCATGGGCCACAGCCTCGGCGAGTACGGCGCGCTGGTGGCGGCCGGGGCCATGGCCTTCGGCGACGCGCTCACGGCCGTGGCCGCGCGCGGCGACGCGATGGCCAGGCTGAAGATCGAGGACCAGGGCCTCATGGCCGCCGTCTTCGGTCCGCTGGACGAGGTGTCGGCGCTGGTCGATGCGGTGGACGGCTACGTGGTGGTCGCCAACGTGAACAGCACCAAGGAGTGCGTCATCGGCGGTGCCACCGACGCGGTGGAGCGCGCCATGGAGAGCCTGAAGGCCGCGGGCTACCGCGTGGCGCAGCTTCCCGTGAGCCACGCCTTCCACACGGAGATCGTCGCCCCGGCCGCGGAGCCCTTGCGCAAGGTGCTGGAGGGTCTGCCGCTGCGTGCCCCCCGAATCCCCGTGGTGGCCAACGTCGACGCCTCGTTCTATCCCACCGGGCCGGACGCACCCGCGCGGATGGTGGATATCCTCGCACGCCAGATCGGGTCGCCCGTGCAGTTCGTGAAGGGCCTCGAGGCCCTCTACGACGCGGGCGTGCGCACCTTCGTCGAGGTCGGGCCCAAGCGGGCTCTGTACGGCATGGCCGATGACGTGGTGGCGGGCCGCGACGGCGTCACCGTGCTCTTCACGAACCACCCGCGCACGCCGGACGCGGTGAACCTGAACCGGACGCTGTGCGGCCTGTACGCCCTGGGACTGGGGACCGGCGTACCCGACGCGCCCGCGCGGGACGCGTCGACGGTCCCCGCCTCCGAGCAGGTTCGGGCCGTGGCCGCCGACGTACCCGCCGCCCCTCCCCTACCGGCCGTGGCTCCGACGTCCCCGCCCGCCTCGCCGACGCCGTCCGCGTCGACTCCCGGAGCGACGCCGGCTGTGCAGGACCGCCACTCGGCCCTGGGCCATCTGGTCACGGACTTCCTCGACCGTGCCCTGGAGATGTATGCCGGCGCGAAGCGGTCCGCGCCGGCCCCGGCCCGGATCGGCATCACGGGCGCTGCGCTCGGCCTGCCCGGGACCACGCGGGTGTTCGACGACGAGAACATCGTGCGCATCCTGCGCGGAGACGGCTTCATCACGGCCGTGCCCGACGAGATGCGTGGGCGGATCCTGGACCGGCGCATCACGCGTCTGGTGAAGGGTCCCAACGGCGAAGCGCGCTTCGAGACCATCGAAGACGCCGACGAGGTGATCAGGCTGGTGGGACGCGGGGGCGCCCTCGACCTGGTGGACGAGTACGGCTTCCCCGAGGACCGGCTCGCCGCGCTCGACCGGGTGACGCGCCTGGCCATCGCCGCGGGCATCGACGCGTTGCGCGACGCGGGCATCCCCCTCGTGCGTCGCTACAAGACCACGAGCACCGGGTCCCGCCTGCCGGTCGGGTGGGGGCTGCCGGAGGGCATGCGCGACGATACCGCCATCGTCTTCGGCTCGGCGTTCCCGGGCTACGACCAGTTCGCCGGGATCATGCAGGGCTATTACGAGGACCACGCGCGCC
This sequence comes from uncultured Gemmatimonadales bacterium, assembly GCA_963848895.1. GTDB lineage: Bacteria > Gemmatimonadota > Gemmatimonadetes > Longimicrobiales > Gaopeijiaceae > SZUA-318. The sequence continues at coordinate 115,599 of CAWKGE010000042.1, read as the reverse complement.
GGGCGCGGCTCGGTGAGCTGCGGGCCCTGAGGGAGCGTGTCACCGACCCGGCCGCCGGCTCGGCGCTGGACGAGCGCATCGCCTCGCTCCAGGCCGAGATCGAGGCCGCGCCGTTCCAGTTCGACCGGCGCTTCCTCTTCCAGGTGCTGTCGATGGGGCACTCCCAGTTCGCAGAGTACATCGGCGCGCGGGGGCCCAACCTGGCGCTGAACGGGGCGTGTGCGACAGGCACGCAGGCCATCGGGATCGCCGGGGATCTCATCCGCGAGGGCCGCTGCCGGCGCGCCATCGTCGTCACCGCGGACGACATCACCACGGACACGCTGTTCCCCTGGTTCGCGTCGGGCTTCCTCGCCTCCGGGGCGGCGGCCACGGACGCGCGCGTCGAGGAGGCCGCGCTCCCCTTCGACCGTCGCCGGCACGGGCTGCTCATCGGGATGGGCGGGGCGGCGCTGGTGGTGGAGGACCTGGACGCGGCCGCCGAGCGCGGCATCCAGCCGATCTGCGAAGTGCTGGGGACCGTCGTGGCCAACAGCGCCTTCCACGGATCGCGGCTGGACGTGGACCACATCGCCGACGTGATGGAGAAGCTCGTCGCCGACGTGGAGGCGCGCTGGGGACTCGACCGTCACGCCCTCGCCCCCGAGACGGTCTTCGTGTCGCACGAGACCTACACGCCCGCGCGGGGAGGCAGCGCGAGCGCGGAGGTGCGCGCGCTGCGCCAGGTGTTCGGGGCGGACGCGGACGCCATCGTGGTGGCGAACACGAAGGGTTACACGGGCCATCCCATGGGCGTGGCCATCGAGGATACGCTCGCTGTGAAGATGCTCGAGACGGGCCTCGTGCCTCCGGTCGCCAACTTCCGGGAGGTCGATCCCGAGCTCGGCGTGCTGAACCTGTCGCGGGGCGGCAGCTACCCGATCCGCTACGCGCTGCGACTCGGCGCGGGGTTCGGCTCGCAGATCAGCATGAGCCTCCTGAGATGGACGCCGCCGCCCGACGGCGCGCGCCGGAACCCGGCGGACCTCGGGTTCCGCCACCGCGTCGCCAACCCCGACGCCTGGCGCGCCTGGCTGCGCGCCGCCGCGGGCGTGGACGCGCCGGAGCTGGAGCTTGTGAAGCGGACGCTGCGCGTGAAGGACGACGGCGCACCGTCCATCCGCCCCGCGCCCGTCCGCCAGCCGGCGGTCGAGGTCCCGACACCGGAGGTGCCGGCGCCGGCCGCGGCCCCCGCACGCGTGACCGAGGTGCCGGCCCCGGCCGTGGCGGCGCCAGCCGCCGCCGGGGCGGCCGACCCGGTTGCCGCGCGCGTGCTGGAGATCGTGTCCGAGCAGACGGGCTACCCGCCCGACATGCTCGCGCTGGACCTGGACCTGGAAGCGGACCTCGGCATCGACACGGTGAAGCAGGCGGAGATGTTCGCGGCGATCCGAGCGGCGTACGGCATCGAGCGCGACGACAACCTGGCGCTGCGGGACTACCCGACGCTGGGCCGCGCCATCGAGTTCGTCTACGAGCGCAGGCCCGATCTGCGGCAGACGGCCTCCGTGGCCGCCGGCGCGGGGATGGCAGCGGCCACGGCGGCCGGCGCCGCGGCCGTCGCCGCGGTCTTGCGGTCGCGCCGGCGCCGGTCGCAGCGGAGCGCTCCACGACCACGCCGGCCGCGGCGCCCGACGTGCGCGACCCCGTGGCGGTGCGGGTGCTGGAGATCGTGTCGGAGCAGACGGGCTATCCGCCGGACATGCTCGAGCTCGACCTGGACCTGGAGGCGGACCTCGGCATCGACACGGTGAAGCAGGCCGAGATGTTCGCGGCCATCCGAGCGGCGTACGACATCGAGCGCGACGACAACCTGGCGCTGCGGGACTACCCGACGCTGGGCCGCGCCATCGAGTTCGTGTACGAGAAGAGGCCCGAGCTGCGCGCGTCGCCGTCGCTGGAGACGGCGGCCGTGGCCCCGGCACCCGCCATGGCCTCGACAGCGGTGTCTACGGAGCGCCGACGCCGGCGCCGCGCCGGCCGCGGCGCCCGACGTGCGCGACCCCGTGGCGGTGCGCGTGCTGGAGATCGTGTCGGAGCAGACGGGCTATCCGCCGGACATGCTCGAGCTCGACCTGGACCTGGAGGCGGACCTCGGCATCGACACGGTGAAGCAGGCCGAGATGTTCGCGGCCATCCGAGCGGCGTACGACATCGAGCGCGACGACAACCTGGCGCTGCGGGACTACCCGACGCTGGGCCGCGCCATCGAGTTCGTGTACGAGAAGCGGCCCGACCTGCGCCCTGGCGCGACGGCGGCCGACGCCGTGGCGACCCCGGCTGTGGAGCCGACGCCGAGGGCCGGAGAGGCCCCGGTCGCCGAGCCCCCGGCGACCTTCGCCACCCAGGGGCCCGTCGCCTCGATGGAGGCGGCGCAGGCCGTGCCCCGACGCGTCCCGGTCGCCCGCGTGCGTCCTCCCGTAGACCGCTTCCCGGCGACCGGCGTGACCTTCGAGGATGGCTCGCCGGTGCTCCTGGTGCCGGACGAAGGGGGTGTGGGCGTCGCGCTGGCGGAGCGCCTGCGGCGCCTGGGTGCCGACGTGTTCCTGGCCGATCCCTCGGCCGCGACGGACGTGCTGCTGGCCGAGGTGGCCGCCTGGCGGGCCGACCGTCGGGTGCGCGGCCTCTATTGGCTGCCGGCCCTGGACGCCGTGCTCCCGGCCGAGCTGTCCGACCCGGACGACCGCGCCGAGGCGCTCCGGAGGCGGGTGAAGGTGCTGCACGCCCTCGCCCGCGCGCTCTACGAGGACTTCTACGACACCCGGAGCTTCCTGGTGTCCGCCACGCGCCTGGGTGGTCGCCACGGCTACGACGCGGAGGGTGCGCTGGACGTGGCCGGCGGGGCGGTCACGGGATTCACGAAGGCGTTCGCCCGCGAGCATCCGGACGCGCTGGTGAAGGCGGTCGACTTCGAGCCGTCGAGGAAGACCGCGGCCCTGGCCGACGTCCTGCTGGACGAGACGGAGCGGGACCGGGGCGTGGTGGAGGTCGGATACGCGGGCGGCCACCGGTGGTGCGTGGGCCTCGAGGAGCGTGCCGTGGAGGCGGTCGAACCGCCGCGCGCCCCCGACCAGGTGCACCTGGTGACCGGCGCGGCAGGGAGCATCGTGTCGGCCATCCTGACGGACCTGGCGCAGGACGGGGGGACGTACTGGCTCCTGGACGTCGCCCCGGAGCCCGACCGCGGCGACCCGGACCTGGCCCGGATCGGATCGGACCGGGAAGGCCTCAAGCGCGACCTGCTCACGCGCATGCAGGCCGACGGCGGCCGGGTCACGCCGGTCCAGGTGGAGCGGGAGCTCGCCCGCCTGGAGCGCGCCGCCTCCGCGCTGGCAGCGATCCGCGCGATCGAGGCCGGCGGCGGCACCGCGCACTACCGGAGCCTCGACCTGCGCGACGCGGCGGCCGTGACCGACGTGGTGCGCGAGGTGATCGACGCCCACGGGCGCGTGGACGTGCTCCTGCACGCGGCGGGCCTGGAGATCAGCCGCGCGCTCCCGGACAAGTCCGCCGAGGAGTTCGCGCGCGTCTTCGACGTGAAGGTGGAGGGGTGGTTCAACCTCATGGACGCCCTCGGGCGCACGCCCATCGGCTCGGTGATGGCCTTCAGCTCGATCGCCGGCCGATTCGGGAACGCCGGCCAGACGGACTACGCGGCGGCGAACGACCTCCTGTGCAAGGCGGTGTCGGCGCTGGCGCGCACCCGCCCGGACACGAAGGCGATCGCCCTCGACTGGACCGCCTGGCGGGACATCGGGATGGCGGCGCGCGGCTCGATCCCGGCGATCATGCGGGCCGCGGGCATCGACATGTTGGCGCCCGAGGCCGGGATCGCAGTGGTGCGCCGCGAGCTGAGCGCGGGCACGCGCGGGGAGGCCGTCATCGCGGAGGGGCTCGGCGCCATGCTCGCCGAGGACCCGGACGCCGCCCGCTTCGACGTGCCTTTCGAGGAGGTGGCCCGGGCGGGTGCCGGCCCGATGCTGGGCTGCGTGAAGACGGTCAGCCCGTACTACGGCGTGGTGGTGGAGACCGAGCTGGATCCGCGTGCGCAGCCCTTCCTGGACCACCACCGCATCGAGGGCACCGCGGTGCTACCGGGGGTGATGGGGCTGGAGGCGATGGCCGAAGCCGCGCGCCTGGCGTTCCCCGAGCTGCACGTCGCCTCCCTCGAGGACGTCGACTTCCACGCACCGTTCAAGTTCTATCGCGACGAGCCGCGCGCCGTCACCGTGCAGGTGACGTACGACGCGGACGGCGAGGACCTGCTCGCGCGGTGCAGGGTTCTCGGAACGCGCACGCTGGTCGGTCGCGACGAGCCCGAGGTCACGACCCACTTCACCGGGACCGTCCGGCTCAGCCCCGGCGAGCCCGAGGGGGACCGGGAGCGCGAGGTACCCCTCGCCGACGCGGCCGTGGTCGAGGCATCGACGATCTACGAGACGTACTTCCACGGCCCGGCGTACCGCGTCCTCAAGGACGCCTGGCGGGCCGAAGGCCTCGTCGCCGGACGGTTCGCGGTCGACCTCCCGGCCAATCACGAGCCCCCGGATCGTCCCACGTTGGTATCGCCGCGCCTCGTCGAGCTGGCGTTCCAGACCGCGGGACTGATGGAGATCGCGACCGCGGAGCGCATGGGGCTCCCCTTCGGCTTCGAGCGCCTCGAGCTGCTTCGACCAGCCAACGGCGAGGTGGAAAGCGCGGCGGTGGTCCGGCCACGGGCGGAGGGCGGCTTCGACGTGGAGGTGGCCGACGTCGAGGGGCGGGTGGTCCTCACCCTCGAGGGCTACCGGACCTCGGCACTCCCGGGGACCGTGAGGGCGGCCGACTTCGCCGCGTTGCGCGAATGAGCACCCCGGCGGCGCTGGTCCCCCTCGGGGCGGTGTGCATGGAAGAGGCCGACGCTTCTGCGGTGCCGGAGCACGACGCCTGGCTCACCCCCGCCGAGCGGCTGTGGCTGAGCGAGCTGCACGTGGCCAAGAGGCGGGCCGACTGGAGGTTGGGCCGGTGGGTGGGGAAGGGGGCCGTCGCCTGCGCGCTGGACGCGCCCGAGCTCCCTCCGGATCACGTGGAGATCCTCGCAGAGCCGGGCGGAGCCCCGGTCGCACGCATCCGGTCCGGGGTCGGGTGGGCGGAGGTGTCCTTGTCTCTGAGCCACTCAGGGGGCGTCGGCTTCGCGGCCGCGCTCCCGGGCCGCGTCCGACTCGGCTGTGACGTCGAAGCGATCGAACCGCGCAGCGATCGGTTCGTGGACGACTACTTCACCCTCGACGAGGCCCTCTGGGTGCGGAGCGAGCCCACCGAGCGGGACGCGCGTGCCACGCTGATCTGGAGCGCGAAGGAGTCCGCCCTCAAGGCGCTGGGGGAGGGGTTGCGCCTGGACACGCGCAGCGTCGGAGTGCGGGGCGAGCCGCCGCCCCCGGACGGTGCCTGGGAGGCCATGGCCGTGCAGGGGCCGGCCGGCATCACGCTGACTGGCTGCTGGCGGCGGACCCCCCGGTTCGTGTGGACCATCGCGCTGGAGGACGCCCGCTGGTGGTGACCGGGGGGCCTCGCCCCTACTCCTCCGGCGCGCGCGCTTGCCATGCGCGGTCAACGTGCCCAGGGTTCTGGTTGCCGCGTGCACGGTCCTGTCCGATCCACCCTTCATGCCTCGATCGACCACCGCAGACAAGTCCGCCGAGCTCGGATCCAGGCGCTTGCGCCTCTGGCTCGGCGTCATCGCCATCGTCGTAACCACGCTGGTCGCCTACCGGCCGGCCATCAACAGCGGGTTCATCTGGGACGACGACGACTACGTCACGAACAACGAGCTGCTCCGCACGGACGCGGGCCTCGTGCAGCTGTGGGAACCGGGGCATACCCACCAGTACTACCCGGCGGTGTTCACCACCTTCTGGGTCGAGCACCACCTCTGGGGGCTGAATCCGCGGGGCTATCACGTCGTCAACGTGATCCTGCACGTCGCCAACGCCCTCCTGCTGTGGCGGATCATGAGCCTGCTCGGCGTTCCCGGGGCGTGGATGATCGGCGCGATCTTCGCCCTGCACCCCATGCACGTCGAGTCCGTCGCGTGGATCACCGAGCGGAAGAACGTGTTGTCGGGGCTCTTCTACATGCTGGCCGTGCTGGCGTATCTCCGGTTCGATCCAATGCGGGACGAGGAAGCGGCCGCAGAGTCGCCGCCCGGCATCTGGGGCTTCTACGCGCTGTCACTTCTGCTGTTCGTCCTGGCGCTGCTCAGCAAGTCCGTCACGTGCTCGCTCCCCGTCGCCCTGGTCCTGGTGATGATCCTGCGCGGGCAGAGGCTGCGGCCGAAGCGCCTCCTGCCTCTGGTGCCGATGTTCGTCATCGGCTTCGCCGCGGCGATGCACACCGCCTACCTCGAGCGGGAGTCCGTCGGCGCCAAGGGAGCCGCGTTCGACTTCAGCTTCGTCGAGCGCTGCCTGATCGCTTGCAGGTCGCTGGTGCACTATCCACTCAAGCTGCTGGTCCCCCACCCTCTCGTCTTCATCTATCCGCGCTGGACCGTCGACGCCGGGGACTGGCGTTCCTGGTGGCCGGCGGTCGTGGTGCTGGCGGTGGCGACCGCCGCGGTGGTCGCCTTCCTCCGCGGTCGCCGGGGGCCCGCCGTCGCCGTGGCGTTCTTCGTGGTCACCGTCTTCCCGGCGCTGGGCTTCGTCGACTTTTGGCCCATGGTCTACTCCTTCGTGGCCGACCACTTCAGCTACCTGGCGAGCATCGGCCTCATCGCCCTCGTGGTCGCGCCCCTGGCCCGACGCTTCGGGAGCCGCCGCGGGGTGCAGGTGCTGGCCGGGGCGGTCCTGCTCGTCTACGGCGGGCTCGCGTGGCAGGAGGGACACGAGTATGCCAACGAAGAGACCCTGTGGCGGCGGACCATCGCCGACAATCCCGGGGCGTGGATGGCCTACAACAACCTCGGGGTGGTCTTCCTGCGCGATCACGGTCGCCTGGGTGACGCCGCCGACCTGATGCGCCGCGGCGATGCCCACGGGGCCGTCCAGGTGCTGGAGACGTCGTCGACGCAGGAGCTGCACGATCTCGCCCGGCGGCTGCGTGGGTTGCCCCCGGATCGTGATGCCCAGGCCGCTGACGCGATGGAGCGGATGCGACCGCCGCTAATCGACGAGGCGATCCGGCAGTTCAAGGCGTCCCTGGACATCAATCCGGACAATTACCAGGCGAACGGCAACCTCGCGGTGGCCATGCACCGCCTCGGCCGCTACGAGGAGGCCCTCACGTACTGGCGGGCGCTCATGGCGCATGGGACCGCCACCCCGGACGATCGCTACGGGATGGGCCTCACCCTCGAGAAGCTGGGCCGGACCGAAGAGGCCATCGCCGACTACGAGGGGATCCTGCAGGAGGCTCCGGAGCACCTCGCGGCACACCTGCGATTGGGGGAGCTCCTGGCCCAGGAGGGACGACACGAGGAAGCGGAGGCGCACTTCGAGTTCCTCGTCGCGCGCTACCCGGGCAGCGTGAGCCTGCAGCTCTACCTCGGCGGCCGCGCCGAGACGAAGGGCGATTGGGCGAAGGCCATCGACCATTACGGGACGGCCCTGCGGTACGCCCGGGACCCGTCGGACGTCGTGGAGCTGACCAGGCGCCTGGCCAGCATCCGGGCGATGTGTCCGGATCGGCGGTTCCGTGACGCGAGCGTCGCGATGCAGCTTGTCGAGCCCCTGCTGCGGGCGGGCGAGCAGCCCGATCCGACCCTTCTGCACATCCGTGCCGCGGCCCTCGCGGACATGGGGCGCTTCGACGAGGCGGTGCGCACCGCCGAGCAGGCGCTGGCGCTGGCGAGGGAGCGGGACATGACGGACCTCGTCGCGGACCTCGAGCCGCGGCTGGACGCCTACCGCGCCGGACGGGCCGACCCCGCCCAGGGCGGGGGGTGACGCCCGCCGTCCACTACCGTCCGCATCTTCCCCCGATTGATCCGCCGGGCACCTCCCTCGTACCTTTTCTGCGCTCCCCGCAGTTCCACGAACGTCGTCGAGGTATTCCGTGTCCGGCCATAGCAAGTGGGCTACGATCAAGCGCAAGAAGGCGAGCATCGACGCCAAGCGCGGTGCGGCCTTCACGAAGTTGATCCGCGAGATCACCGTCGCCGCCCGCGTGGGGGGCGGCAGCCCCGACTTCAACCCGCGCCTGCGCCTGGCCGTGGACACGGCCAAGGCCGCGAACATGCCCTCCGACAACATCGACAGGGCGATCAAGAAGGGCACCGGCGAGCTCGAGGGCGTGCACTACGAGGAGGTCTCGTACGAGGGCTACGGCCCGGGTGGGGTGGCGATCTACATCGAGACGCTCACGGACAACGCCAACCGGACGGTTGCGGACATTCGCCACACCCTCGGCCGCCATGGGGGATCGCTGGGCACCACCGGGTCGGTCGCCTGGCAGTTCGACCGCAAGGGCCAGGTGGTCGTGGACGCCGGCCGCCATACCGAGGAGGCCGTCTTCGAGGCCGCCATCGAGGCGGGGGCGGACGACCTGGTGCGCGAGGACGACGAGTTCATCGTCACCTGCGACTACACGGTCTTCAACGAGGTCCAGGAGGGGATCAAGGCCAGGGGCATCGAGGTGTCCTCCGCCGAGCTCGCGTGGATCGCCAAGAACGAGATCGCCGTCGCCGGGAAGGATGCCGAGAAGCTGATCAGACTCCTCGAGGCCATCGAGGAGCTCGACGACGTCCAGAAGGTGCACTCGAACGCCGACATCGACGAGGCGGCCCTCGCGGACGTCTGACGTCCGGCCATCGGAGGCGTGACCATCGACGACGACGGACGCGGAGCCCGGCCCGGGCCGGTCCTGATCCTGGGGATCGACCCCGGCACCGCCGTGACCGGCTACGGCGTCGTCGCCCGGCAGGGTGGCGGCGCCGTCTCGTTGGTGGAGTGCGGCGTGATCCGCACCTCGGCGGGCGAGCCCCTGGCGCGCCGCATCCGCGAGATCTATCTGGAGATCGACGGGCTCCTCGAGCGGCACCGCCCCTTCGCGGTGTCCGTGGAGAACGTCTTCCAGGGCAAGAACGTGCGCAGCGCCCTCACGCTCGGCCACGCACGCGGGGCGATCCTCCTCGCGGCGGCGCTGCGCGACGTGCCCATCGCCGAGTACACCCCCGGCGAGATCAAGAAGGCCGTGGTGGGGACCGGCCAGGCGACCAAGGACCAGGTGGGCTTCATGGTGCAGCAACAGCTACGACTCCGCGAGGCGCCCTCGCCCGCCGACGCGGCGGACGGGGTGGCCGCCGCGCTCTGCCACTGCCTGGCCGGGAGCTTCCCGCGATGATCAGCCGCCTGAAGGGCATGCTCCTCACGCGGGATCCGGACGGCGTCGAGATCGAGACGTCCGGCGGCGTCGTGTACGAGGTCGAGGTGCCGCTCACCGTCCTCCAGCGCCTCCCCACCCCGGGCAATGCGGTGGAACTGCGCATCGCCCAGGTGGTCACGGACAGCTCCATCGCGCTCTACGGCTTCATAGACGACCTGGAGCGCACGCTCTTCCGTCGGCTCCTGACGGCCTCCGGTGTGGGGGGCAAGCTCGCCCTGGCCATGATGAGCGCGTACCGGGCCGACCGGCTGGCGCGGGCGCTGGTGGAGAAGGACCTGGCCGCGCTCCAGCAGGTCAGCGGCGTGGGTCGCAAGAAGGCCGAGAAGCTGGTCGTCGAGCTCGCCGACAAGGTGGCGGACCTGGCGGTGGGGATGCCGGGCCTGGACGGCGCCCCGGCCGCCGCCGGCGCGCAGGAGGCGGTGAAGGCGCTGGTGGCGCTGGGATACTCCTTCGCCGATGCGGACCACGCCGTTCGCCAGGCGCTGGAGGACGGGGCCGCTGGATCGAGCGCCGACGAGATCATCCGCAGGGCGCTCGCCTACCGTGGAGGTGGCCGGTGAGCGCGGAAGACGTCGGCTCGCCGCCGGAGGGCGTCAGCGTCGTGGTCCCCGCCTTCAACGAGAAGGGGGCGGTGGCGTCCACCGTACGCGAGCTCCGCTCGGTCATGGAGGCGCTGGACCGGCCGTGGGAGCTCATCGTCGTCGACGACGGGTCGACGGACGGCACCGGCGACATCGCCCGCGAGGAGGGGGCCAGCGTGGTGCGGCTCGCGCGCAACCTCGGCTACGGGGGCGCCCTCAAGGCCGGCATCGAGCGGGCGAAGCACGACCTGATCGTCATCACCGACGCCGACGGCACGTACCCGGCGGACGCGATCCCCGCGCTCCTGGAGTACGCCGACGACTTCGACATGGTGGTCGGCGCCCGCACCGGCGCCGACGTGAACATCCCCTTCGCGCGTCGGCCCGCCAAGTGGTTCCTCGGCCGCCTGGCGAGCTACCTGGCCGGCCAGAAGATCCCCGACCTCAACTCGGGGCTGCGCGTGGTGCGTCGAAGGATGGTGGAGCGCTTCGAGCACCTCCTCCCCTCCGGATTCTCGTTCACCACGTCGATCACCCTCGCGGCGCTGTGCAACGACGCGCTCGTGTACTATCACCCCATCGACTACCGCACGCGCACCGGGGAATCGAAGATCCGGCCGTCGCACGCCTTCGACTTCCTGATGCTCATCCTGCGCACGGTCGTGTTCTTCAACCCGCTCAAGGTGTTCCTTCCGGTCGGCGCCGTCCTCTTCCTGGTCGGCTTCGCGAAGTTCCTGTGGGACCTCCTCCTGGTCGGGAACTTCTCGGAGACGGTGGTCATGGGCTTCCTCGGTGCGGTGATCGTGTGGTGCGTCGGGCTCCTGTCCGACCAGATCGCGCGCGCGGGGCTGGGTCCGAGGATCCGGTAGGACCGGCGCGTGTGCGGCATCTGCGGTGCGCTCCGCCTTTCCGCAGCGCCCTTCGACCCTTCCGGCGACCTCCTGGACCGGATGACGGACACGCTCGCCCACCGCGGCCCGGACGACCGCGGCACCTGGCGTGACGACCACATCGCGTTGGGGGCGCGGCGGCTCTCGGTCATCGACCCGACACCCGCCGGGCACCAGCCGATGGCCAACGAGGGCGGCTCCGTCCACCTCGTCTACAACGGCGAGGTCTACAACTTCCTCGAGCTGGCCGAGCGTCACGACCTGCGCGGGCGCGGGCACACGTTCCGGTCGCGCACCGACACCGAGGTGCTCCTCCACCTGTGGGAGGAGCTCGGCGTCGACATGGTCCACGAGCTCAACGGGATGTTCGCCGCTAGCCATCTGGGACGCCCGCGAGCCCGCCCTCTACCTGCTGAGAGACCGCTACGGGATCAAGCCGCTCTTCTGGCAGAGGGACGCGGACCACTTCCGCTTCGCGTCGGAGATCAAGGCGATCCTCGCCGACGGCCGCGTCCCGCGCTCGGTCTCGCTCCAGGCGATGCACGACTACCTCGGCCTGGGCTACGTCCCCGGGCCGCAGACCGCCTTCGAGGGCATCCACGAGCTTCCGCCCGGCACACTGGATGCGCGTCGGCGCCGACGGCGACGACCAGGCTCGAGCGGTACTGGGACCTGCCCTCCGACGAGGACGTGGACCTCGGGGAGGAGGCGGTCGCCGCGCCGCGCCCTCGAGCTCATGGAAGAGGCCGTCCGGCGCCGCCTGGTGGCCGACGTGCCGCTGGGCGTGCTCCTCTCCGGGGGGATGGACTCGAGCACGCTGGTGGCGCTGATGCGCCGGCACGTGTCCGGGCCGATCCGCACGTACGCGGTGGGCTTCGAGGACCCGACGTTCGACGAGCGGCGGGCCGCCCGCACGGTGGCGAAGGCGTTCGGCACGGAGCACCGGGACGTGGTCGTGACGGCCGAACGCGTGCGCGCGATGCTCCCGGGCTACCTGCGCTGGATCGACGAGCCCTACGCCGACGGCTCGGCGATCCCGACGTGGTACGTGGCCGGCCTGGCGAAGGAGGAGGTGGTGGTGCTCCTCTCCGGCGAAGGGGGAGACGAGGTGTTCGCGGGCTACGAGACGCACGCCGCGTACAAGGCCGCCCGCATGGCCCGCCGCGTCCCGCGCCTGGTGCGTGACGGGCTCGTGGCGCCGCTGGTCCGCCGGCTTCCCGTGTCTCACGACAAGCTCAGCCTCGAGTTCCGGATGAAGCGGTTCCTCGGCGGGCTGGACCTGCCTCCCGCCGACGCGCACCTGTGGTGGCGGGTCGTCCTCACGGAGGCGCGCAAGCGCGCCCTCTACGCCCCCGCCGTGCTGGAGGCGCTCGAGCCCGAGCCGCCGGAGCGGTGGTTCCGGGAGGTCTTCGCCCGCCCGGGCGCGGCCGACGAGCTGAACCGGCTGCTGCACGTGGACGCCGCGGTCTTCCTCCCGGACGACCTCATGATCAAGAACGACCGCATGACGATGGCCCACTCCCTCGAGGCCCGCGTGCCGTTCACCGATCCCGAGCTCACGGAGTTCATGGCGCGGGTGCCCGCGCGCATGAAGCTGCCCGGGCTCGAGAAGAAGCGCCTGATGAAGCTCGCGATGTCGGAGATCCTCCCGCCGGAGATCCTGCGCAGGAAGAAGATCGGCCTGGAGATGCCGTACTCGCGCTGGCTCGCCGGTGAATTGAAGGACGTCCTCCTCGACTACTGCGGCACGGAGCGCGTAGCCGCGGTCGGGCCTCTTCCGGCCGGAGGCCGTGCGTACGCTGGTGGACGAGCACCTGGCCCGGCGCCACGACCACGGGCGACCCCTCTGGGCGCTCCTGAACTTCATGATGTGGCACGAGCTGTACATCGGATGACGGGACGGCCGCGGGTGCTGATCCTCGGAGGCGGGCCGGCCGGCCTGGGCGCGGCGCACTGGCTGGCGCGCCGGGGCCTCACGCCCACGCTCGTGGAGGCGCAGGACCGCGTCGGGGGCAACGCAGGGAGCTTCGAGCTCGGTGGCCTGCCCGTGGACTACGGGAGCCACCGGCTGCATCCCGCAACCGACCCGGAGATCCTGGCGGAGCTGCGGAGCCTCCTGGGCGGCGACCTCCTCGAGCGCCCACGCCACGGCCGCATCCTCCTGGGCGGGCGCTGGATCCACTTTCCCCTCCGGCCCCTCGACCTGGCCCTGCACGCGCCGCCGGCCTTCGTGGCGGGCGTGGGGTGGGACGCGCTCCGCAAGCTGATTCCCGGGGGGCGGAGCGACGCGCCGTCGGGCGGCGCCCACGAGTCCGGAGGTGCGGTCCCCGACGACGGGGAGACCTTCGCATCCGTCCTCCTCCGTGGCCTGGGACCCACCGTTTGCCGGGAATTCTACTTCCCGTATGCGCGCAAGATCTGGGGCCTCGATCCCGAGGAGATCTCCCCGGCGCAGGCGCGCAGGCGCGTCTCCGCGGGCTCCCTGGGCAAGCTGGTGCGCCGCCTCCTCCCGGGCGGACGGGGCGGGGGAGGCAGGACGGCGCGCGGCACGTTCTACTATCCCCGGAACGGCTACGGACAGATCTCGGAGGCGCTGGCCGGGTCGGCCCGGGCGAACGGCGCCCGCATCCTCCTGGGGAGCCGGGTGCGACGGGTGTCGCCGGCCTCCGACACCGCTTGGACGGGCGCCCCCGGAACCCACCGCTGGTTCTCCGTGGAGGTCGACGGGCCCGGGGGCACCCGTACGCTGGAGGGCGAACACGTCTGGTCGACGATCCCGGTCGGCCTCCTGGCGCGCATGCTGGACCCACCGTCTCCGCCCGGGGTGCTCCATGCGGCGGACAGCCTGGAGCAGCGCGCCATGCTGCTGGTCTACCTCGTCCTCGAGCAGGGCCGCTACACCGAGTACGACGCCCACTACTTCCCCTCTCTGGACGTGCCCATGACCCGGCTGTCCGAGCCCAGGAACTACTCCGGCCGCGCCGACCCGCAGGGGCGTACCGTGCTGTGCGCCGAGATCCCCTGCGCGAGGGAGGATCCGGCATGGTCCGCCGATGCCGGGACGCTCGGACGCCTCGTGGAGGAGGGGCTGGGGCGGGCGGGCCTGCCGGCCCCCGAGCGGGTTCTCGACGTCGCGGTGCGCCGGCTGCCGTCGGCGTACCCGCTCTACCGGATCGGCTGGGAGCGCCACTTCGAGACGATCGATCGCTGGCTCTCGGCCGTCCCGGGCCTCCTCACGTTCGGCCGCCAGGGGCTGTACGCGCACGACAACACGCACCATGCGCTCTTCATGGCCCGCGCCGCCGCCCGTTGCCTGGACGACGACGGGCGCTTCGACACGGCACGGTGGGTGGAGCACCGGAAGGTGTTCGCGGAGCACGTGGTGGAGGACTGAGGTCCCCCGACGTCGGTGGCGACGCCGGGCGCCCGCGCGTCAGAACACCGACGCCTCCTTCTCCAGCTCCTCGAACCTGGCCCACACCTGCTGCACCGAGTCCGGCTTCAGAGGCTCCAGCGCGAACTCCCGCACGCCGCCCCGCAGCCGTACCGCCTTCAGGAAGTAGACGTCGCGGTCGGGGTAGGCCGCCATGAGGCGCCGGTCCTCCTCGTGGAGGTCGTGGGCGACGATCGCACCCGCGCCCGTCCAGGTGGGGCCGAGCTGCGCTTCGAAGGGAAGCAGCATGTAGCCGCCCTCGGCCTTCTCCAGGGACTGCCGGAGCTCGCAGAGCGTGCGAGCCGCCCGATGGTCCTCGCTCAGCCCGGTGTAGGGGTCGCCGGGCGTGCCGGCCAGCCGGTCGATCACCATGGAGGCGGAGTCGGCCGCCAGGGGGCGGAGCGCCGCCACCACCGAATCCGGGTCGGTGACGCGACGGTCCTCGAGCTGGGCCAGGGCCACGTCCAGCTTGCACAGCCCCACGCGGTAGTAGAACCACTCCGCCTGCTGGCGGGACATCCCGGTGGCGCGCAGGCGCGCCTGCACCTGGATGGACCAGGGCGACGGCACGAACACGACCGCGTCGCGGGCCCGCGGGGTGGTGAGCACGCGGGCGTCGACCCGCCGCAGCGGATCGGTCCGCGAGTAGACGAACCACCGCGTGGGCGTCCCGAAGATCCAGCCGCTCGCCAGCAGGAGCACGACCAGGGCCTGGCCCCAGCGCCGCAGAGGCGCGCGTCCCGTGCGCTCCGCCAGGACGCCACCGAAGCGGACCGTCCAGATCGCCACCACGGGGGCGAGGGGGATCAGGTACCGCGGGCCCAGGTCGTGCCCCTCCCCCCAGAAGGCCAGGTAGCCGAGCATCACCAGCGTGCATCCAGCCAGCAGGTAGCGGTCCAGCGCGTCCAGCCGGCGCACGAGCAGGAGGGCCGCCAGCGCCAGCAGGAGCGACGGGGCAGGGGCGTCGAAGTAGACGAGCTGGAGGCCCAGCAGGTAGCCGTTCATGAGCTGGAGGCCGCGCATGAACGTGTGGGGCGGCCCCCAGGGAGCCTCGTGAAAGCCGAGACCGTGCTCGGGGCCCCACTGGAGCTCGAAGCCGAACATCGTGGGGCCGCCGTGCTGGACCTGGTTGTACGCCATGAGGAGCACGGCCAGGAGCGCCCCGCCTCCGGCGAAGCCGGCCAGCGCCCGCCGCACGGGCCGCTCCCGCCACGCCCGCGCTACGATCCACACGGTGGCGGGCAGGCCGAACGCCACGCCCTCCAGGGGGCGGATCACCGTTGCGAAGCCGAGCCCGGCCCCGGCGAGCGCGCCGAGGAGCCACGAAGGTGGCGCGCCCTCCATCGCCGAGACCATCGCCGCCGAGCCCAGCAGGATGAAGGTCACGGCCGGCACGTGGCTCATCCACGCGGCCGCGTTGACCGCGAACCAGGGTGCCAGGCCGAAGAGGGCCGCCGTGAAGAACGCAGTGCGGCCGGTCTCGCCGTTCGCGCGCAGCAGGCGATGGAGCGCGAAGACCGCCAGCGCCCCGCACAGCGGTGGGACCACCCAGGGCACGCCGAACAGCATGCCGAGGGCCAGGAGGCCCGAGAACCCCGGCGGGAATTGCGAGAACGCGCGCCCCGCGTGCTCCACCATCAGGGAGGAGGAGAAGAAGCGGGGATCGGCCGCCACGGGCACGCTCAGGCGTCCGTCCGCGAAGATGCGCGCCTGCAGCGCCTGCGTCATGCCGTCGATGTGGAGCGGCAGCGCGTCGAACACCGCCCACGTCACGCGGGTGTACAGGAGCGCCGGGAGCACGAGCAGGAGGAGCAGCGGCACCCAATCGCCCTCCAGGATGCCGGGACCCTTCTCTCCGGAAGGCGACTCCGCCGGCTCCTCCTTCTTCCGATCTCCGCTTCTTCCTGGCCGCGCGGCGCCTGCGGGCCCGGTCCGACCCCTCGCCGCCACGGTCCCGCCCCGGCAACAGCTTCATCGCCACCCAGGCCAGGCCGGCCATGACGCCCAGGCCCACCGCCCACAGGGCGTACATGGGCCACAGCGGGGGCGGGATGTTGGTTCCCGGCTCGCCCGGGATCCAGTCCGCCAGGGGGAGGAACGAGAGCGCGGCCACCACCACGACGCCGGCCCGGAGGCCCAGCCGGGCGACGTTCCTCAGAGGGCTCTGGCGGTCCTCTGCCATGGGCTCCAATCTTGGAAGTGTCGTGGAGGAGCCGGGTCGGCGATGCCGCTCCGGTCGGACGGGAAGAGCTCCGAAAACGATAACGACGGGCTCCCCCGGACGACACCGTCGGGCCCGGTAACGCGCGCCCGGGTCGTGCGTATCCAGACGAGGGAAGGGACCGACGAGAAACCCGCTCCCCCAGGGTCGTGTAGAAACCATTGGAGCGACTTCAGCCGATAGCCCGAATGCGTCCGCGGCTCACAATTCCGCTTCTTCTGACCGTCCTGCTCGCGGCACCCGCCGCCGGTCAGGTGCGCCTCGTCGGCCGTGTGATCGACGACACTTCGGAGCGCCCGTTGGGCGCCGCGCAGGTCACGCTGACGACGCACGACGGACGGGTGCTGCAGCGCACGGAAACCGACGAAGTGGGCGAGTTCGCCTTCGATGTCACCGGAAGGACCACGGCGGTCCGCCTGCAGGTGCGCAGGCTGAGCTACAAGCCCAACACGACGCCCGTCCTGCGCTTCGGCGACCACAAGTTCTTCCAGCTCGAGGTGCGGCTCGACCCGGACGCCATCCTGCTGGCGCCCCTCGAGGTCGTGGCCTGGTCCAAGGTGGAGCCGAGCCCCTTCCTGGAGAACTTCAAGGAGCGCGTCGAGAACGGGAACGGCTTCTACATCACGCGGAAGGACGTGGAGGCGCGCCGCCCGATGTACACGACCGACCTGCTCCGGGACGTCCCGGGCCTGACCGTCCTCGGGTCGGGAAGCGGGCTCCGCCCCGTGGTGTCCGTGAGCGGCCGGGCCACGACCACACAGATGGGGGGCAACTGCCCCACGCAGATCTGGATCGACGGGTTCCTCCTCAACCGGCGCACGCTGGGCGGCGCCGGCCGCACGGAGGATTTCCGCCTGGACGACGCCGTGTCGCCCGGCTCGATCGAAGGCATCGAGGTCTACCGCGGCCTGAGCAGCGTGCCCGCGGAGTTCCTGAACGACGACGCCAAGTGCGGCGTCATCGCCATCTGGACCCGGAGAGGGGGGAGGGTCGGCCGGCGGCCGCCACCGTAGGGCGTGCCGGCCAGGTCCGGGTCCGGTTCCTCAGTTGCCGCCCTTCGGCGGCTTCGTCGACACGATGATCACGCCCTCGATGTGCCGTCCGCTCATCAGGCCCGGCAGCGCCGCCGATGCCCGTACGCCGTCCATGTAGCGGATCTCGTACGCCAGCTCGGGGGACAGCTGCCGCAGCGCATCGGGGCCACCGAGCTGCATCTGATCCTGGAAGACCACGATCTCGGTGTTCATGTTGATGCTCGTGGCGGCGGGTGTCCGCAGCCACTGTGGGCGCAGACGCTGCACCACGTCGTGCAGATTGTTGGCGTTGGCCGCCATGATCTGCTCACGCGTGATGAGGTTCGGGTCGGTGCCCTGCTTTTCGGCCTTCGTGCTGGCGCATCCCCACAGCATCCCGGCTGAAAGGAGGACCACCAGAGCCCTCCGTTGCCGCGTTCCGTCCATCGTTCAGCTCCTTTCAGCGATCCGCACCTACCAGCGCGGAAGTCTCAAGCTAAGCCCGGCGGTCACGCCGTCTGGCTCGGTCTCGTACCCGAAATGTGCGCTCAGGCGCGAGGTGAGGCGGGTGATCATCCCCGCCAGGAAGTTGGGGCGGTACTGGTCGCCGCGCGGGTCCCTCGCCCACACGACGCCGCCGACGCCGATGTTCAGGTCCCTGTCCACGTTATACAGCCGATAGGCGGTTTCGTGCGCCACGCCCTCCGCCGACGTAGAGGGTGAAGTAGGGCGAGAAAGGACGCATGAGCGCCGCGTTGGCGCTCCACCAGGAGCTTTCGACCTTGACGAAGGTTCCCCCGAGGTCGTTCTCGATCTGGGCGGCGGTGACGCTCGTGTCGTACCCGAGCTCGTGCGATGGCCCGGAAACGCCGAACTTCGCGTCGACGTACAGCCCGATTCCGCCCCACCGGGGCAGCAGCACGTAGGCGCTCCCTCCGGCCTGGACGTCGGGGAGGTTGGCGACGTAGCCGATCCCGTACTGGGGATGCCGCAGGGGCGGGGGCGTGTAGCCCTGCGCGGCCAGGGTGCCTCGCGACGACCGCGAGGAGCGCACAACAGACGGTACCGCGAAGAAGGCCCGCGAAGGGCGAGGAGCGGAACATGGTCCGACTCTCGGATTTCTGAGGAACGGAGGGAGTGCTTTCCAGCGGATAGTACGCCTTGAATTTCGTGACCTTACAGGCGAGTGTCCAGGCAATGGACAGCGTGAATTCCCTGGAGAAAACCGCGTGGCCCCTGGGCCATCGCCCTCGTCCTCGCGTCGGGTGCGTGCTCCTCGGGAACCGAGCCGCAGACGACGGTCTGGCACGCGACGCTGGCACCCGTCGCCGGGAGCGTGGTCGCGGGGACGGCCGGGGCCGTCACCCAATCCGGACGGACCGAGGCCACCATCCAGATCCGTAAGGCCACCGCCGGTGAGACGTATGATTGGCGGATCGATTCCGGGACGTGCAGCGACGCCGGCCAGATCCAGGGAGGAACGGCGTTGTATCCGCCCCTGACAGCCGACGGATCCGGAACGGCAAGCGCGGACGCGGGCCTCCCGGGGGTGCTCGATCCGGGATCGCACTACGCGGTCCGCGTGTTCCGGACGGGATCCGGTGGTGGGGAGGTCGCTGCGTGCGGGGAGCTCCAGCGGGGTTGAGCCCCGGAACCACGGGATCACCGGGCTGGTACAAAGAGGTACGAAAGAGGAGGACCGTATGAGATACCTGCGTCTGCTCCTGGCGGTGGCTCTGGTGAGCCTGGCCGTCAGCGCGTGCTCGAGCCCCACCGTTCCGCTTCCGCAGCCTGAGGACGGGGGGACCAATCCGCCGAACCCGCCGAACCCGGGGTTCGTGGCGCACCGCTGACGAGCCACGCGGCGAGACAGAGACAGAAGGACGGAAAAGGAGAGGGGGGCGCCCACCGGGCGCCCCCCTCTTTGTTACGGGTGGCTACGCGTGGAAGCGGCTCAGCCCTCTCCGTTCCACTTGTAGTTGCTCAGAGGCGCACCCCACTCGCCCCCGACGCCACCGTACGACTCGCAGGGCAGGAGCTGGAGGACCTGGGCCTCGCCGCACGGAATCGGCAGCTGCACCCAGGTGTCCTTCCACAGGTCGCCCCAGCCACGCCCGTCGAAGAACCACGGGGCGGCGAACGGACCCTTGAAGGTGCCTTCCATCCTCTTCTCCCACTTCAACATCTCGAACAGCCCACCGCAGCTGCTGTCGGGCAGCTTCGGCACGCAGCTCGTGTTGGTCCCGCTGGCGTCCGTGGCGTTCAGCCCGGCTGCCGTGCGGGTCTCGTTGATGATGTCCGCCGCGCCGGCCAGGTTGCCCTGGTAGAACAGCCCCTCGGCCTTCAGCAGGTTCATCTCGACCACCGGGATCTCGACCACGTCGTAGTTGAGCTCGTCCCAGTAGTCCTCGTAGCGGTTGTGCTTGTACCACGACCACCGCCACGTGCCGCGGTCGGGCCGCGCCCACGTGTAGCCGGTCTCGGTGCCGGGGCGCTGGATGCGGAAGTAGCGGCCGGCTTCGGTGGCGCGCTGCTCGTCGACCGTGTTCCCCTGCGGGAATCGCTCGTCGGGCGTGATGATCAGGACCGGGTCGTTGTCGCCGAACTGGTAGCTCTTGTCGGCGAGCGACAGCGCGTTCCACTGCTGGAACCGCCCCGACTGGTCAGCCATCCCGTAGATGAAGTAGGCCAGCTCGGACCAGCCGAAGTACGTGCCGTACGCGCCGGCGTCCCAGTGCCAGTTCGTGTCGTCGTCGTAGTTGGCGTGGAAGTCCGACGTGATGCCGGCGTCGATGTCCGAGATGATCTGCGCCCACGGCAGGGCTTTGCGCTCGTCCGCGGTGCGCGCGCTCGAAGCCATGTAGCGGGCCTTGAACGAGTGGATCACCTTGGCGAACTCGGGCCCCGTCAACGACGCCCGCATCCACTCCGTCGGCAGCGTCCAGCTCGCGTTCTGCGACAGGCTGATCGCCTGGTCGAAGTAGCCCATCGCCACGTCCATGAGCTGATCGTACGGCATCGGCTCCTGGGCGGCGAGGAGATCCGTGGTCTCGTCGACCACGAATCCCTGGCTGAACAGCACGGCGATGGTGGCATGCGAGATGCCCTGGACGAAGCGCGCGAACGCCGTAGCCGATCCGACCTCGTCGGCGCTCAGTTCGTCCGCGATGGCCGGATCCGCTAGCGACTTCAGGCCGTCGGCCACGGCGGCGATGGCCCGGTACGAGTAGAACCACGACCGGGTCATGTAGTTGTAGTCGCCGTCGTTGATGCTGTTGATGAAGGCGATACGGGGCAGTCGCCCGTACTTCTCCATCCCGGCGTTGGCCCACGGCGCGTTGTGCTGGAACGCCGCGTTGCTCAGGGCCATCCCGGCGCTGCTGTAGTTGTAGTTGCCGTAGAACCAGTTGTTGTACGAGCCGCCGATCAGGCTGAGCACGTCACCCGGTGTCGACAGGGCGCGCGCCGCGTCGGCGTCGTTCAGGTTCGTCACTTCGAGATCGGCACACGCTGAAGTCCCGAAGACCAGCAGCGAGCCGACCATCAGATACTTGATCATGTTCTTCATGGATCGGCTCCCTTAGAAGATGAGCTCGAGAGCGGCGGTCCAGGTCCGGAAGTTCGGATACGTGTATCCGTCCACCCGGGCGATGGCGGCGGAGCCGGTGTCTCCACCCGTCTTGCCGACCTCCGGGTCGTAGCCCCGGTAGTTCGTCCAGGTGTAGAGGTTCCGTCCCGTCACGCTGATGCCGATACCCTGGAACCGGTCGAGGCCCGGGATACCCGCGAGCTGCTCCTGGCGCAGCCGGTAGCTCAGAGAGACCTCGCGCAGCTTCGTGAACGAACCGTCTTCCACGAACTCGTTGCTCGGTCCCAGGCCACCACTGCCGCTGTACCACGCGTCGTAGTAGCCGAGCGGCTTCTTCTGGTTCTCCGGCAGGTTCGGGTCCTGGTCGTAGTAACCCGTCATCCGCTTGAAGAAGCCCCACTGCAGCGGCTGGTTGTACACGTCGAAGCCCGCGCTGCGGTTCACCAGCGCGTACAGGCTCAGCCCCTTGAAGGTCATCGTGGTGGACACGCCGAGGTTGTAGTCCGGCATCGTGTTGCCCACCTTGCAGTTGCGGGTCTGCTCGCCCGTGCTGCGGTCGATGCAGAAGCCGCCGAACGGCGTGCCCCACATCACGTTGCTGCCGCCCACCGCGGGACCCGTCGTGCCCCACTGCGGGGTGTCGAAGCCGCTCCCGCCCGTCCACACCAGGAAGCCGTCGTCGTTGACCTGGAAGCCGTCGCACGACACGTCGGACGGCAGGTTGTCGCAGGTGCGCGCCAGGATGCCGCCGTAGAACGTGCCGACCTTCTCGCCCTCGCGGGCGTAGAAGACCTCACCCATCTGCTGGCCGCTCACGCCGTACACGAACGGCGGCTCGGTCAGGGTGGTGATCGTCGACGTCGTGTGGTCGTAGAGCACCTTCGCGCTCCAGTTGAAGCTCGGCCGCTCGAGGAGGCGGAAGTCCAGCGTCGCCTCCCACGTCTTGCTCTCGACCGTGCCCGCGTTCCTCCACTGCCTCGTGAAGCCCGTGTACGAGGGCTGCGGCACCGGGAGGATCTGGTCCTTCGTCGTGTTGAACGCGTACGTGATCGAAGCGGTCGCCTTGGAGTTGAACATGCTCATGTCGACGCCCGCCTCGTGCTCCGTCGAGAACTCCGGCTTCAGGTTCTTGTTGCCGAGGCTGACCGGCGAGATGATGCCGCCGCTGACGTTGTACGTCTCGTACTGCGCCTCGAAGCGCGGCCGCCCGCCGGCCGTCCCGATGGCGTAGCGCAGCTTGAACTCGTCGATGCCGGGGATGTTGAAGAAGTCCTCCTGGCTCAGACGCCAGGCACCCGCGATACGGTAGTACCACTGCCTGCGCTCGTCGGCGCCGAACAGCGAGCTGCCGTCGTTACGGATCAGCGCGTCGACCACGTACTTGTCGTACATGTCGAAGTTCGTGATCAGGAAGTACCCATCGGCCTTGACGGTCCTGAGGTAGGAGTCCGCCGTGATGTTGTTCTGATCGATGTTCGTGAACGTCGGCACCTTGCCCACGGCGAACCCGTAGCCGTACGTGTCGAACCAGTTGTAGTCGTCGTTCTCGTACAGGTACCGGGCCTGCGTCGTGTTGCGGATCTGGTCCGTCACGTTCCAGCGCGCCGACGCGGTGATGCTGGCGTTCAGCGCCTCGTCACGTACACGGTACTTGTACAGCGTCCCCGCCGTGTTGGTCGGGCAGGGCTCGGAGCACCGGAACCCCTTCTCGCGGAAGTTCTGGTCGTCCCGGTCCAGACGGTCGAAGCTGAAGTTGCCGTCGATGTTCAGCCAGTCGAGCGGCGAGTAGCGGGCGTTCGCGCTCCCGAGGAAGCGGCTGCGCGCCTCCGTCTGCTTGTAGTTCATCAGCTCGTAGAGCGGGTTGCCGCTCTCGGAGTCCGTCGGGTTGACGTTGAGGATGAAGTCCCCGGGATGGTTCGGATCCTTGGCCAGCAGGTCGATGCCCGCCGGCATGCGCGTCAGGTCGAACAGCGTGTTGCCCGACGTCTCGTTCGGCGTACCCTGCGTCGACTTGCTGTAGAACACGCTGCTCTGGATCGTCAGGTTGTCCACCACCGACTGGTCCACGTTCACGCGGAAGTTCGTCCGCTTGAAGCCCGGCGTGAACCGCATGATCCCTTCCTGGTCCAGGCGGCTCGCCGACACGTGGAAGTTCGTGCGGCCCGAACGACCCTCGGCCGAGATGTTCGACTGCAGGTAGTTCGCGTTGGTGAAGAACCGCGTCGACCTGGTCGTAGGTCTGACCCGGCCACGGGTTCTCCTGGTACGTGTTCCACGCCGTCGTCCCCGACTCCCGCGGCTGCGAGCAGTCGAGCCAGTTGCAGTACGTGCCGTCGTTGTCGACGAACTGCGTCCCGTCCGGCGACAGCTGGAACCGGTGCTTCTTCGACAGCAGCAGCTCCGGCGTGTACGCCAGGTCGCTGCCGCCGTACTCGTTGCGGAACGTGTAGCGCACCTGGTCGTCCGCGATCTCGGCTCCGCGCTTCGTCCGGATCTGGATCACGCCAGCCCCGGCGCGCGAGCCGTACAGCGACGCCGCCGCAGCGCCCTTCACGACCTCGATGCTCTGGATGTCCAGCGCGTCCAGGTCGACCACGCTGCTGCTCATGATCACGCCGTCGACGATGTACAGCGGCTCCTGGTCACGGCCCGAAGCGTCAAGGCTCGTCACACCCCGAAGAAGGATGGACGGAGCCGAGCCCGGCCGGCCGCTCCCCGAAACCACCGTCGCGCCGGCGACCTTGCCTTGCAGCGCCTGCGCCGCGTTCGACTGCGGAACCGGCAGGTCCGCCACGCGGACCTGGGTCACGTCGAAGGGGAGCTTGGTGCGCTGCGTCGCGCCGGCCACGCCGGTCACCACGATCTCCGACAGCGAGATCGCCTGCGGCGTCAGGCGGATGTCGGCCACCGCCGACTCGCCGTCCGACACCGTCACCGTCGTGCTTGCGCTCGCGAACCCGATCAGGATCGCGTTCACCGTGTATGTCCCTGCAGGCACCCGGAGAATCAGGTACTTCCCGTTCGCCTGCGTCAGCGTACCGAGGCCGCTACCCTCGATGCTGACCTGAGCCGCCGAGAGCGGCTCTCCTGTCTGGGCACTCGTGATGGTGCCCGTGATTGCGCCGGTCTGTGCCGCTACCGGCTCAGCCGTGACCAGTCCTGCTGCCCCTGCCACGAACAAGGCCGTGACGAACAGGGAGAGGAAGGTCCTGGCCGGGTTCTTTCGAACCTCTGTTGCGGTCATCGGAACCTCCGTGATGAGTGAGTGGCCTCTCGGTGGTTCGGCCGTCTTTCACTCCTGGCGGGCGTGCTGCACGGGTGGGGTGCGGAGATAGAAAAACGGCTTCACCCGCGACCAGGGGACCATCCCCCCGGCCGGGGCCATGTGAAACTTCCTCACAAGCACCGGACGGGTCAAGTACCACGCTTTCCACACGGGCGTGGCAAGAGCGACCAATAAGTTCCGAGGGGCGCGGCCATTGGGCTTTCGGGGGCGCGACCGCCATATTGCACCCCCATGAGCGAGCGAACCCAGATCACGACACCGGCGTCCATGGAAGAGGACCGGCAGTCCGAGCCCTCGCTGCGACCGCAGCGCCTGGCCGAGTTCATCGGCCAGGCGAAGGTGCGTGAGGCGCTGGCGATCGCCATCGAGGCGGCTCGGCAGCGGAAGGAGCCGCTCGACCACATCCTCTTCCACGGGCCGCCCGGGCTGGGGAAGACGACGCTGGCGTCGCTTCTGGCGCGGGAGATGGGGGTGAACTTCAAGACCACGTCGGGCCCCATCCTGGAAAAGCCCGCGGACCTGGTCGGGATCCTCACCAACCAGCGCGAGGGCGACATCCTCTTCATCGACGAGATCCACCGCCTGCGCCCCATCATCGAGGAGTTCCTCTACCCGGCGATGGAGGACTGGCAGATCGAGATCCGCCTGTCGGACGGCCCGAAGGCGCAGACGATGACGATGAAGATCGAGCGCTTCACGCTGGTGGGCGCCACGACGCGCTTCGGGCTCCTGACCGCGCCCATGCGCGCCCGCTTCGGCATCGTGCAACGCCTCAACTTCTATCCGGCCGAGGAGCTGGTGACGATCGTGCGGCGCAGCGCCGAGATCCTCGGCGTGGAGGCGACCGAAGGGGGAGCGCTGGAGATCGCCCGCCGCGCGCGGGGCACGCCCCGCGTGGCCAACCGCCTGCTGCGCAGGGTGCGGGACTACGCCCAGGTGCGCGCGGATGGACGCATCGACGAGAAGGTGGCCGGCGCCGCGCTGCACATGCTCGACGTGGACGAGTACGGCCTGGACGAGATGGACGCGCGCGTGCTCAAGACGCTGATCGAGAAGTTCGAGGGCGGCCCCGTGGGGCTCAGCTCCCTGGCCGTGGCCATGGGCGAGGACGCCACCACGCTCGAGGAGGTCTACGAGCCCTTCCTCATCATGGAGGGCTTCCTCATGCGTACGCCGCAGGGGCGGGTGGCGACGCCCCGTGCCTTCCGCCGCTTCGGTTACACGCTGAAGCGGCCCGGCGGGAAGGGCGACCAGGCCACGCTGTTCGAGGAGGAGTGAGGCGCGCCGCACCGATGAGACCGCGCGACGGCACCCTCGTGTCGGACTACGACTACGCCCTCGATCCGGGGCGCATCGCGCGCTACCCCGCCGCCCGCCGGGACGAGAGCCGCCTGTTGGTGCTCCCGCCCGGGGACGCCCCTTTCCGCCACCTCCGCTTCCGTGACGTCGTCGGACTGGTCGACCCGGGCGACGTCCTGGTCGTCAACGAGAGCCGCGTCCTGCCGGCGCGCCTCCTCGGGCGGAAGCCCACGGGTGCGCCGTCCGAGGTCCTCCTGGTGCGCCCCGCGCCGGACGCGCCGGACGACCACCTCTGGGAGGCCCTCGTCCGCCCGGGCGGGAAGCTCAAGCCAGGCCGCACCGTCGTCGTCGCCGACGACCTGAGCGTGGACATCCTGGACTCCGTGCCGGGGGGCGGACGGCTGGTGCGGCTCGTGACGCCCCTGTCCGTCGAGGATGCCCTCGAGCGGCACGGCCACGTGCCGCTCCCTCCTTATATAGAGAGGGACGACGAGCCGCTCGACCGGGAGCGCTACCAGACCGTGTACGCACGCACGCCCGGCTCGGTCGCGGCGCCCACCGCCGGCCTGCACTTCACCGAGGAGCTCCTCGCCGAGCTCGAGGCACGGGGCGTCCGCCGGGCCGCCGTCACCCTCCACGTCGGCATCGGCACGTTCCGACCTGTCGAGGTCGAGCGCGCGGAGGAGCACGAGCTCCACCGCGAGTGGTACGCCGTGACCCCCGAGGCGGCGGCCGTGGTCAACGACACCCGCGCGGCCGGCGGACGCGTCTGGGCGGTGGGCACCACCGCCGTGCGCACCCTCGAGTCCGCCGCCGACGAGGACGGGCGCCTCCACCCCGGGTCCGCCACGACGGAGCTCTTCATCCGCCCGCCGTACCGATTCCGCGCGGTCGACCGCCTCCTCACGAACTTCCACCTCCCGCGCTCGACGCTCCTCATGCTGGTGGCCGCCTTCGGCGGGTATGAGCGGGTCATGGCCGCCTATGCCGAAGCGATCGCCGGCGACTACCGCTTCTACTCGTACGGGGATGCGATGCTGGTGATGCGAGGAAGCGGGTAGGAGCGGGCGGAGACCGGGGGGTTCTCCCGCGGAATGGCCGGCATGTCGATCCGGCCCTTGTCGGCGGCGCCTTCTCCTAACATTGTTAGTTAATCTTGTTGGACTCCATGTGTCGCGTCCCCGGGGCGTGGGGAGGGGAGAAGGATGGGCAGGGATCTCCTGGGCGAGCTCGAGCATCAGATCCTCCTGGCCGTGCTTCGGCTGGGGGATGAGGCGTACACGGCGCCCATCGTGACCGAGCTCGAGGAGCGTACGGGCCGCCCCACCACGCTGGCCGCCGTCTACATCGTGCTGCGCAGGCTGGAGGAGAAGGGCCTGGTGCGCTCGGAGCTGCGGGAGGGCGACGGGGGATCCCGCGAGCGGCGCTATTTCGTGGTGACCCCCGAGGGCGTGGGCCGCGTCGTCGAGGCGCGTGCCGCCTATGAGCGTCTGTGGGAGGGCCTCGAAGGGCTGCGGGAGCGGCACTCGTGAGCGGCCGACGAGGGGACCCGGCCATGCGCTGGCTCCGGCTGCTGGAATGGCTGCTGCCCGAGGAAGATCGCGCGCACGTAGTGGGAGAGCTCGAGCGCCTGTATGCTGCGCGCGTCGAGCGCGACGGCGTCGCGCCCGCCAACCGTTGGCTGCGCCGGCAGGTGCTGGCCTTCCTCCCGGCCGCCGGCGGTCGGGCGCTTGGCGCGATGCGGGAGGCCCTGTCCGGCTCGATGGGGGACGTGCGGCGAGCCGTGCGCTCCCTCCTCCGGGCGCCGGTGGTGACGGCCGTCGTGGTCGTCACGCTCGCGCTGGGCATCGGCGCGGCCGCCCTGGTCTTCACGGTGGTCGACGGCGTGCTGCTGCGTCCCCTCCCGTTCACGCGCGCCGGGGAGCTGGTGGACGTATGGGGCGGGATGTCCCGCGGCGAGCTCTCGGAGATCCGACGACGCGCGCACAGCCTGGTGGACGCGCGGGGATACTTCGACCTCGGCGCGGGGGTGAACCTGGAGCGCCGGGGCAAGGCCTACCGGCTCGCCACGTCGTACGTGGAGCCGGGGCTCTTCGATCTGCTCGGCGCGAAGCCCCTCCTCGGCCGCCTGTTCGCTCCGGAGGAGGCCGAGCCGGGCCGCGGGCAGGTCGCGATCCTGGGCGAGGCCCTGTGGCGATCCATGTTCGCCGCCGACCCCGGCGTGGTGGGGGAGACGATCACGCTGGACGGGCGTCCCTACCGGGTGGTGGGCGTGCTGCCCGGGGGCTGGCGGTTCCCGGACCCCGCCGACCGCCTGTGGATTCCCCTGGACTGGGATCCGTCCCAGGCCGGCCCCTTCTGGGGGAGCGGGGGCGTACGGGTGGTCGGCCGCCTGACGCCGGGGGCGACGGCGAAATCGGCCCAGGCCGAGCTCCGCAGCCTCGCGCCCGAGATGTCCGCCGTGAACCCGGTGTGGACGCCCGGGCCCGAGTACCGGGCGCAGGCGGAGGTGACGCCGCTCAGGCAGGCGCTGGTCGGCGGCGTGCGCACGACGCTCCTGGTCCTGCTCGGCGCGGTCGTGGTGGTCCTCCTGGTGGTGTGCGCGAACGTGTCCTCGCTGCTGGTCGCCCGTGCCCTGGAGCGGGGCAGGCTGGTGGCCGTGCGGACCGCGCTGGGCGCGAGCCGGGGCAGGGTGGCGCGGGAGGCGCTCCTGGAGAGCGGGCTGCTGGGAGCCGCTGGCGCCGCCCTCGGGTTCGCCGCCGCCCGGGTGGGGCTCGAGCTGCTCCGCCCGAGCCTGGTGGGCCGCCTACCCCGCGCTGCCGAGCTCCAGCTCGACCTCCGCGTGCTGGCCCTGTGTGTCGTGGTGGGCGTGGGGGCGGGATTGGTGGCCGGGATCCTCCCGGCTCGTGCGTGCCGCCCGCCGTCATCCCGCGGAGGTGCTCCGCTTCGGGGGCCGGGGCGCTGGCGCGGGCGTGCGCCAGCGCGTCTCTCCGGGATCCTGGTGGGCGGCCCGGTGGCCGCGGCGCTCGTGCTGGTGACGTCGGCGGCCCTGCTCGTCCGGACCCTCGCGGCCCTCGGATCGGTGGACCCGGGCTTCCGGGCCGACCGGCTCCTCACCGCCGACGTCACCTTCCCGTCCACGTACGACCAGGGAGCCACCGCGCCAGCCTACGACGCGTTGCTGGCGCGCGTGGGCGCGGTGCCCGGGGTGGGCGAGGTCGCTCTCGCGGGGACCATCCCCTTCGGGGACCGGCGCGAGGTGTACGCCACGTTCCTCGAGGACGTCACCAGAGACCCCAACGACCTCCCGTCCATCTCCGCCGACCGCGTCACGCCGTCCTATTTCGACGTGATGGGGATCCCGCTCCTGGAGGGAAGAGCCTTCACCCGGGCCGACCGCGAGGACGCACCGCTCGTCGCCGTGGTGGACGAGCGCATGGCCCGTCGGTTCTGGCCGGGAGAGAGCCCGATCGGAAAGCGGATACGATACCCGTGGGCGGGGGCGCCCTGGATCGAGATCGTGGGGGTGGTGGGCTCGGTGGCGGACCGCGATCTCGCCGTGCCGAGGCAGCCACGCTGGTACGTCCCGCTGGCCCAGCGGCCCGCCCCCGACGTCACGCTGGTGGTCGCCACGACGCTCCCCGGAGTCACCCTCGCCCCGGCGGTCAGGAGAGCGGTGGCCGAGGTGGACGCCCGTCTTCCCGTCAGCCACGTGACTCCCTACGCGGAGCTCCTGGGCGAGTCCGCGGCGCGCACGCGCCTCACCGCACGCGTCCTGCTGGTGTTCGCGCTCGTCACGCTCTTCCTCGGCTGCCTGGGCGTGTACGGCCTCTCCGCGCACAGGGTGCGGGAGCGACGGCGGGACATCGGCGTGCGTATGGCGCTGGGTGCCCGGGCGTCGAGGGTGGGAAGGGACGTGGTGCGCGAGGGCCTGCGGGTCGCCGGTACGGGCGCGGTGGTCGGCGTGGCGGTCGCGGCCGCGGCCACTCGCCTGCTGGCGGGGATGCTCTACGGTGTGACGCCCCTCGATCCGTCCACGTTCGTGGCGGTACCCGTGCTCCTGCTCCTCGCCGCGGTGGCGTCGGTGTGGATTCCGGCGCGCCGCGCCGCGCGCCTCGATCCGATGGAGAGCCTGCGGGAGGGATGAGGCGCCGGGTGGCGGACGCGGCGGAGGTCCGTCCGAGATTCAGCGGCACGGGGCGGCCCGCCGCCCTTCCGCCGTGCCCTCACTTCACCGAGGACCGAGCCATGCGTGTCCGTCCTTCCCGCCTCGCACCCGCCGCTCTCTTCGTCGCGCTCCTTCCCGCCGCCGCCGCCGCGCAGGTCGCCAGCGAGGCGGTCGACCTCCAGGTCGTGCAGCGTATCCGCGACGAGGGTTTGGAGCGGTCCCACATCCCCGAGCTCGCACACCACCTCACCGAGGTGATCGGACCGCGCCTGACCGGGTCTCCCGGCATGAAGAAGGCCAACGAGTGGACGGCGGACATGTTCCGGCAGTGGGGTCTGGCGAACGTGCAGATCGAGCCGTGGGGCGAGTTCGGCCGTGGCTGGCAGATGGAGGACTACGAGGGCCGCATCCTGTCTCCCTTCGAGCAGCCCCTGCCGGGCGTGCCGTCGGCGTGGACGGGGAGCACGGAGGGCACCGTCCGCGGTCAGGCGATGGTGATGCGCGCCGAGAGCACGGAGGACCTCGCGCAGTTCCAGGGCAAGCTGGAGGGCAAGATCCTCCTGGTGGACCAGCCCCAGCCCGTCGATCTCTTCCAGGACATCGAGCGGCGCGCATCGCTGGAGAGCCTGCTCACGCCTCCGGAGCCGCAGGGAGCGGCCGGAGATGTCGGACGCCGACCGTGAGCGCATGTACGCGCGCTACCGCGCGATGCGCGAGGTGGCGACCGCCGCCGCGGACATGGCCGCAGCAGGAGGGGGCGCTCGCGATGCTGCGCATCTCCGGGGCGAACGACGGCGTGATCCGGGGCGGCGGCAACGGCAGCCGCGAGGCCGGCGCGCCGGAGGGGCTGCCGCAGGTGATCATCGCGCGCGAGCAGTACAACCAGATCTGGCGGGACCTGGAGGGCGGCACGCCGGTGGAGATCGAGCTGAACGTGAAGAACCGCTTCTACGAGGACGACCTCCAGCAGTACAACACCCTCGCCGAGATCCCGGGCACCGACAAGGCGGACGAGTACGTGATGCTCGGGGGGCACCTCGATTCCTGGCACTTCGCCGGTGGCGCCACCGACAACGCGGCCGGCTCCGTCGTGATGATGGAGGCGATGCGCATCCTGAAGACGCTCGGCCTGCAGCCGCGCCGCACCGTGCGCATCGCGCTGTGGAGCGGCGAGGAGCAGGGGCTGCTGGGCTCGCGCGGCTGGGTCGCGAAGCACCCGGAGCTGAACGCGAAGATCTCCGCCTACGTGAACGTGGACAACGGCACGGGCCGCATCCGCGGGATCTGGGACCAGTCCAACGAGAAGGCGATTCCGGTGTTCGAGCAGATCCTGTGGCCCTTCAGGGACCTGGGCGTCGTCGCGGTGAAGCACGGCGACACGGGCGGCACCGACCACCTGGCGTTCGACGCGGCGGGGATCCCCGGATTCAACTTCATCCAGGATCCCATCGAGTACTCGCTGAACACGCACCACACCACGCTCGACTCGTACGATCACCTGGTGATCGACGACCTGAAGCAGGCCGCGGTGGTGGTGGCGGCGACGGTCTACGCGCTGGCCCAGCGCGAGGAGATGATGCCGCGGAAGGGACCGGCGGCCGCCACGTCGAGCGGGAGGTAGGAGCCTGGTGGCGGGAGGCTCATCCCTTCCGTCCCGCCCTACCCCATTCGCCCATGAAGGCGGTGACGAACCCGTGGACCCGGTCGGGCTCGACCACCAGGGGCGCCAGGCTCATCGCCGCCGCCAGCGCGATGTGGTAGCCCTCGGAGCGGGAGGCGACGGCCCGCCGGTACGTGGGGTGCGCGTCGTTGACCCACACGGTCGATTCGAGAAGTCGGCCGAGCGCCGGATCGTCGGGGCGACTCTCGAAGCGGATCTGTAGCCCGAGGCGAGCGGGCCGACGCGGGCCCTTGCCCGGGAGGCCGCCGGGTGGCAAGCGCACGCTCCGCTCCTCGCGGGAGGGTGTCTCCGCGCCGTCGCCCGCCGACGGTGACGGGGGCTCGCCGGCATCCGGCGCAGGAGGGTCGTGCCCACTTCCCGCGGCCCCGCTGTCCGCGGGGCCCGCACCCCCGACGCCGGCAGGATCCGTCCCCAGCGCGAGCCTCCGCTGTCCTCCAGCCGAGCGTTCGGCCAGCGTCGCGAGGAAGGGGAAGTCGTCGGCCAGGCCGGTGATCACGGAGCGCAGGTCCCGCTCCAGGGTCCGCGCCCTTCGCATGCCGTCGCCACCGGAGCGGGGCGCCTCGCCCCAGGCGCGAAGCTGCTCGGATACCCCCTTCTGGATCGCCTTCCGGTAGGCCAGGAACAGGCCTGCACGCTCCCCCCTGCGGACGAACCCGGCCTTGTTGAGGGTCAGGGACTCCACGAGGGCGGGGACCTCCACCAGGCCGGTGATGCGACCCGCGTCCTCCGGAGCCAGCCCGAGCCAATCCCAGCCGCGCTGGATCACCTTGCCGAGCGTGCTCACGGCGATGCCCCGCTCCTCTTCGGCCAGGTCGTCGTCCCGTCGGAGGTATCCCACGCCCGACGCCTTCCGCTGCCGTCCGATCCGGATCGCGATGGGCATTCGATCGGCGTGCGCGGGCTCCCGCGCCACCGGCCGCCCGTTCACCCGGAACGACACCCCGCTCTCGTAGACCTGAGCCAGGGCGTCGTCGAAGGCGGGATCGAGGAGCGGCCGGAAATGGCGCACGATCGCCGACGTGACGAACCCCGGATCCAGCAGTGGCGAGAAGGCGTCCCTCAGGTAGAGGCGCACCGTGGTGCCTTCCGTCTCCTGGAGGCCCGGCGGATCGATCCACCGCCACGGAGCCCGGGTCTTCGACGCCAGGCGCCACGAAGTGGCCCGGTGCGAGCTCCTCCGCCGGCTCTCGGTCACGACCTCCTCGCAGATGAGGAGCCCCAGCTTGATCCCCACACCGGCGAACCCGATGCTCCGCCCGCGCCGCTTGCTGGTGGCGGCCAGGTCGTGGTAACGGGCGAGGGCGCTCTTCCCCATTCCCGCCCCCAGGTCCGAGACGGTCAGGGTCGCCGCCGCCGCGTCCGTCGTGATCGCCACCTCCCTCGTTCTGGAATCGAGGGAGTTCGCCACGATCTCGGTGAGGATGGTCTCCTCCACGGATCCGGGGTACGCGTCCCTCAGGTCCTCCAGGAGGTGGAGCAGGTTCACCCGGGTCTCGCCCATGCGTGCAATATGGGAAGCAACGGAGATGTCCGCCCGTCCCCCGGGCCTACTCCACCGTGAGCGTCCGCGCCGGATCCACGCGCGTGGCCCTCCGGGCCGGGAGCCACCCCGCGAGGAGCCCCACCCCGAGGAACACGACGACGGAAAGGGCGAGGATGACCGGGTCGCGGGGCTCCACCCGGAAGAGCAGCGAGCCGAGCCACCGTGCCCCGATCCACGCGCCCGCCAGCCCCAGGGCCACGCCGGGAAGGACGAGGCCGGCGGAGTAGCGGAGCACCATTGCGCGGACGGAGCGCCGGTCGGCCCCCAGGGCCATGCGGATCCCGAACTCGCGCGTGCGTCCGGCCACGGTGCCCGCCAGCACGCCGTACGTGCCCACCAGCGAGAGCAGGAGCGCGAGGAGCGGCGAAGGCGCCCATGAGCACGGTGGCGAAACGGTTCTGGGCCCGGGCGGTGGCGACGACGTCGGCGAGGGGACGGGGGCGGTAGAGCACGAGCTGGCCGTCCATGCCGGCCAGGACGTCGCGGATACGTTGCTGTGGCGGCCACGAGGTCTCCGCGCACCTTCACGGTCTGGGTGAGCGTCCAGTTGCGGTCGTCGGCGAACTGCGCGTGGGGGATGTAGACCTTCCGGGAGACGTCTCCCTCGGCGTCGTACGGGCACGTCCTCCACGACGCCCACGACCCGCCGCGCCTCGCCGCCGACGCGATACCTGCTGGCCGATGGGATCCCCGTCGCCGAACACCTCGCGCGCGAAGCGCTGGCTCACCCACACGACGCGCTCGCCCTCGTAGTCCACCTCCGCGGGCTCCGGTCCGCGCAGCCGCTCGATGCCCAGGGAGCGGAAGTAGTCGCCGGAGATCACGCGGATGTCCGAGTTGTACCACGCCTCGTCGTTCGAGCCGTCCGGGTGCTCGGGATCCCAGTAGACGCTCCAGATGTGGTAGCGTCCGCTCACGGGGAGCCAGGACACCGCGCCCGCCGCACTCCACCTCGGGGAGCGCCGCGAGCGCGCTGGTGGAACGTCCGGTGGAAGGCCTCGCGATCCGCTCCGTCGGATAGCGGGCGTTGGGCAGGTTCACCTCGAACGTCAGGACGCCGTCGGGGTCGACGACGAGCGGGACTCCGGCCAGCGCTGGCGAAGCTCCGGCCGAGCAGAGCCGCGCCCGCGACCAGGACGAGGGCCGCCGCCACCTGCGCCACCGCCAGGACGTCCCGGACGCGGCGCACGCCGCCGCCCTCCCGTCGTGGTCCGGCCGTCGGAGCGGAGCGCGTCGGCCGGCGGCGTGGTGGCCGAGCCGGAGCGCGGGCGTGAGGCCGGCCAGGACCAGCGCGGCGAGGGTCACGCCCAGGGCGAACAGCGAAGACGCCCGACCCCATCCGTGCGGTGGATCAGGGCAGGGAGGGCGTCGGGGGACAGCGCCAGGAGCCAGCGGACGCCGACCCATCCCAGGGCGAGGCCCACGGCCCCGCCGGCCAGGGCCAGGAGGCCGGTCTCCACGAGGAGGCCCGCCACGATCCGGCCGCGGCCGGAGCCCAGGGCGGCGCGGACCGCCACGTCGCGATCCCGGCCCAGCCCTCGGGCGAACAGGAGGTTCGCCAGGTTCACGCACGCGGTGAGGAGCACCAGGGCCGCCGCGCCGGCGAGGATCAGGAGCATGGTGCGCCGCGTCGGGCCCGACCAGGTCCTCGTGGAGGGGGACGAGGCGTGGGCACCCAGTCGGACCCGGCCTCGGGGTGCTCGCTTCCGCGAGCCGGGCGTAGAGCGCGTCCACCCGCTCCTGCGCTGCCGTCCAGGGTGAGCCCGGGCTTCAGCCTGGCCACCGCCGACAGGTAGTAGTTGCCCCAGTTGTTGCGGCCGCCGATGCGCAGGTCCTGGGGCGTCCACACGTCCGCGCGGGGGCCGAAGGGATCCGCGAACCCTTGCGGCATGACCCCCACGACCTCGTACGGTCGCGTCGTCCAGGCGGATGGTCCGGCCCAGCACGTCGCGCGTCGCCGCCGAAGCGGTCCACCCACAGCCCGTGGCTCAGGATGGCGACCGCGCGCGAGGGGGTCGCCCCGGGTCGCCCCCTCGCCCGGCTCGCCCGGGCGGTGCTCTCGTCCTCCCGGAAGGTCCGGCCCAGCAGCGGGGCGACGCCCAGGGTCTCGAAGTACCCGGCGGTGACCGGGACCGACGGTGACGCGGACCGTCGGTCTCCCGTCCGTGAGGTCCGCGCCGGTCTCCCGGTAGGTGTACAGCGCGCCGAAGCCGTCGAAGACGTCGGTCCACGTCCGGTAGGCGGCGACCGTCGGGGCCCGCAGGTAGTTGCTGTTGGCGGCGGTCGTCCGGGTCCGACTCGTACACGCGCACCAGGCGCCCCGGCTCCGCGTAGGGGAGGGGCTTCAGCAGCACCGCGTCCACCACGGTGAAGATCGCCGTGTTCGCGCCCACGCCCAGGGCCAGCGTCAGCACCACCACCGCCGCGAAGCCCGGCGCCCGGACCAGCCGCCGCACGCTCCGCCTCACCTCGGTCCACCACTCCGTCGCCGACATCCACCACCTCCCGTCCTTCGTGCTCCGTCCCGGGCCAGCGGCGTGCCGCGCCCGTGCGATCCTCCTTCCCGCTTCCACGGGGTCGCCGAAGCGGTCCTTCAGGACCCGCCACGGCACCCCGGCCGCCAGCCCGTCCTCGAAGTGGGCCCGCAGGTCCGCCTCCACCTCCGTCCGTGCGGGCAGGTCGAGTCCGGACGCTTCGAGCACCTCCCGGACGAGCGCCTCCAGCTCCGGCGGGAGGGGCGGTCCGGCCGGCCTGCCCGCTCACGGGAGCGCCTCCTCCGTCTCCGGCCCGTTCAGGCCGAGGCGGCCGAGGGCGGTGACGAGCTTCTCCCACTGCCCCCGCTGTGCCTCCAGCCAGGCCCGCCCGTCCGCCGTGATGCGGTAGTACTTCCGCCTCCGGCCCGAAGGCGCCGTCCGCCGCACCGGCTTCACGTGGCCGCGCGCCTCCAGGTTGTAGAGGAGCGGGTAGACCGTGGACTGCCCCATGGCCAGGAGCCCGCCGGTGTCGCGCTCCAGGGCCTCCACCAGCTCGTAGCCGTACATCTCACGACGCTCCAGCAGCGTGAGCACGGCCAGGGGCGCCGCTCCCCGCATCCATTCCCGTTCCAGCGTCATCAGGTGTGCTCCTCCCCGAGGGTCCTCCGGCGTTCCTGTGCCACATAGTATGTATAGCATAGTATGTGGCGCAAACCTCCACGTCGTCTCGTTGGACGGTGCGCCGGGAGAGAAGGTTGGAAACCTCCGTCGGCCGGCTCGCCGACGACATCGATGCGCTGGCCTGGGCCGACGGATCACCCTCGTGGGGCTGGCGGACCATGGCTTCGACGGCGATCCCGCCGCGGGCGTCCGCGGAACGGCGTCGCGCGGTGAGCGCCGTCGCCCGACGGGGTTACATTCCCACCCCATGTCCGACTTCGCCTACACCCTCGAAGCCCGCGACGGCGCCGCCCGCAGGGGCACGTTCACGACCCCGCACGGGGCCGTGCGCACCCCCGCGTTCATGCCGGTGGGCACCCAGGGAACCGTGAAGGGGCTGGAGATGGACGAGGTCGCGGCGCTCGGGGCCGGGATGGTCCTGGCGAACACCTACCATCTCTACCTCCGGCCCGGCCACGAGCTGGTGCGGGACGCTGGGCGGCCTGCACGCCTTCATGCGGTGGGACGGGCCGATCCTGACGGACTCGGGCGGCTACCAGGTCTTCTCCCTCGCCGAGATCCGCGAGGTGCGCGACGACGGGGTCGTCTTCCAGAGCCACATCGACGGATCGAAGCACACCTTCACGCCCGAGTCGGTGATGGACGTCCAGCGGACGCTGGGCGCCGACGTGGTCATGGCCTTCGACGAGTGCCCGCCGGGCGGCTCCGACCACGCCCACGCCCACGAGGCCAACGAGCGCACCCTGAAGTGGCTGGTGCGCTGCCGGGACCGTTTCGAAGAGCTGGAGGGGGAGGGCGGCTACCCGGCGCAGGCGCTCTTTCCGGTGCTGCAGGGCAACGTGTACGACGACCTGCGCGCGGATCACGCGCGCCGGGTCCGCGAGCTCGGGGACTGGCGCGGCTTCGGGATCGGCGGGCTGAGCGTCGGCGAGTCGAAGGAGGACATGTGGCGCACGCTCGAGCTGCTCGACGGCGAGCTGCCCGAGGACCGGCCGCGCTACCTGATGGGCGTCGGCTACCCCGACGACCTCCTGGAGGCGGTCGCGCGGGGGTGCGACCTGTTCGACTGCGTGGCGCCGACCCGCAACGCGCGCCACGGCACCGCCTGGACCAGCGAGGAGGGTCAGGTGAACTTGAAGGCGGCCCGCTTCCGGGAGGACACGCGGCCGATGGACCCCGGCTGCGACTGCGCGACGTGCGCGCGCTACGACCGGGCGTACATCCGGCACCTGGTGGTGGCCGGGGAGTGGCTGGCCGTGCGCCTGGTGTCGATCCACAACCTGCGCTTCCTGGTCCGCCTGGCGGAGGAGGCGCGCGCACGCATCGAAGACGGCTCGTTCCAAGGGTGGAGCCGCGATTGGCTGGAACGATACCGGAGCGCCGGGGGGTAAGGTTTCCCGGACATCGCCGAACGAACGTGACACGTTCCCGTACCACGGAGAGACAAGGTGACGAACATCGCGCTCGCGATCCTCATGGTGCCCCGCCAGGGTGGATCCGCAGGGATCGTCTTCATGGGCCAGATGATCCTGATCTTCGTCATCTTCTACTTCCTGCTGATCCGGCCGCAGTCCAAGGAGCGGCAGCGGCACGAGCAGATGCTCAAGGAGCTCAAGAAGGGCGACGAGATCGTCACGAGCGGCGGGATCATCGGCACGGTCGTGCACGCCGAGGAGAACCGCCTCACCGTGCGGACGGGCGACAACACGCGGATCACCGTCGACCGCGGGCGGGTCGCGCAGGTCCTGTCGCAGAAGGGCGACAAGGAGTGAAATCGATGTCGGTTCGTGACATCGTGCTGATGGGGGACCCGGTGCTGCGCACCGAGGCGGAGCCGGTGGAGGTCTTCGACGAGGAGCTGCGCACCCTCGTGCGGGACATGTTCGAGACGATGTACCTCGCCGAGGGCATCGGCCTCGCCGCCCCGCAGGTCGGCATCTCCAGGACGGGTGCTGGTCGTCGACCTGCGCCGGGAGGACCAGCCCGACCGCCGCGTCGCGCTGGTCAACCCGAAGGTGGTGTGGGCCAGCGCCGAGACCGACAAGCAGCCGGAGGGGTGCCTGAGCATTCCCGGGCCTCGAAGAGGTGGTCGAGCGGCCCTGGGCCGTGCGCATCGAGGGTCTCGACCCGGAGGGCAACCAGGTCTTCATCGAGGCCGACGAGCTCTTCTCTCGGGCGCTCCAGCACGAGATCGACCACCTGGACGGGGTGCTCTTCCTCGACCGCGTCAGCCCGCTCACGCGCAGGCTGGCGATGAAGAAGTGGAAGAAGCTCCGGGCCGAGGCCGAAGCCGAGGCAGGACGGTCGTGAGGATCCTCTTCTGGGGGACGCCGGAGTTCGCGGTGCCCTCGCTGCGCGCCCTCGACGACGAGGGGTACGAGATCGTGGCGGTGGTGACGCAGCCCGACCGCCCCGCGGGGCGCGGACGCCACCTGCGGCCTTCCCCGGTCAAGGAGGTCGCCGCCGCGATGGGCGTGCCGGTGCTGACCCCCGAGCGGCCGCGAGGGGACGAGTTCCTGGAGCGCATCCGGGCGCTGGCGCCCGAGCTGTCGGTCGTCGTGGCCTACGGCCACATCCTCCGCCGCGAGGTCCTCGACGTGCCCTCCCTCGGCTCGATCAACGTCCACGCCTCGCTCCTTCCGGAGCTGCGCGGCGCGGCGCCGATCAACTGGGCGATCGCACGGGGCCACGCGGAGACCGGCGTGACGATCATGCGCATGGTCGAGGAGATGGACGCGGGCCCCGTGCTCCATTCCATCCGCGAGCCGATCCTGCCGGGCGAGACGGCCTCGGAGCTCACGATCCGGCTGTCGGAGCTGGGCGCCGAGGCGCTCCTCGAGGCGCTCGCGATCATGGAGGGCGGCAAGCTCGTCGAGGAGGAGCAGGACCACGAGCGGGCCACGTTCGCGCCGAAGGTGGACCGCGACGTGGCGCGTATCGCGTGGAAGCGCCCGGCACGGGAGCTGGAATGGCACGTGCGGGCGATGGACGCGGTGCCGGGCGCATGGACCGAGCTGGACGGCGTGCCGGTCAAGCTGTTCCGGCCCGCACCGCGGGATCCACCCGACGGCGCGGGCGGTCCCCCGGGCACCGTGCTGGCGGCGGACGCCGAAGGCGGCCTGGTGGTGGCGACCGGCGAGGGCACGCTCGCGCTGGACGAGGTGCAGCCGCCGGGGAAGCGCCGCATGACCGCGCGGGCGTGGATCGCCGGACGCGGCATCCGGGTGGGGCAGCGCTTCGTGTGACCGGGGAGCGATCGAGCCCCGCGCAGGCCGGGGTGCCGGTCCTCCACGTGGTGACCGACGACGGAGTGCTCGCGCGGCGCGGGCTTCCCTGGTCTCGCCGCGGCGATCATGGAGGCGGGCGGCCGACGCACCGCGCTCCACGTTCGCGGTCCGCACACCGACGGGGGTGCGCTCTTCCGACTGACCCGGGAGCTGCTCGAGGTGGCGGCCACGTCCGGTGCGCTCCTGGTGGTGAACGACCGGGTGGACGTCGCCCTCGCGGCAGGTGCCGGGGCCGTCCAGCTCGGGCGGCGCTCGCTCCCGACCACCGAGGCGCGCCGCATCCTGGGACCGGACGCGCGCCTGGGCGTGTCCACGCACTCGGACGGCGAGGCCGCCGAGGCGGCCGCCGACGGCGCGCAGTGGATCTTCGCGGGTACGATCTACGACACGCCCAGCCATGCGGAGAGCGCGGCCCGCGGGCCGGATGCGATCGTGGGTGCCGCGGCGTCGCGGGTGGGGTGCCGGTGCTCGGGATCGGCGGGATCACACCCGAGCGCGTGGCGGCGGTGCGCCGCGCCGGGGCCCACGGGGTCGCGGTGATCCGCGGGATCTGGGACGCCCGGAGCCCGCACGGCTCGCTGAACCGATATCTTGATGCGCTGGCCGCGGCGGCCGGCGAGGGAGCGGAGACGACATGAGCGAGGCGACGACGATCCGCGTTCGCCTGAACGGGAAGGAACGGGACGTGGACGCCGACCACACGGTCCGCTCGCTCCTCCAGTCCCTCGACCTCCAGCCCTCGCTGGTGGTGGTGGAGCTGAACAGGGAGATCCTGGCCAGGGAATCCTACGGGGAGACCCCGGTCCGGGAAGGAGACACGATCGAGCTCGTCCACTTCGTGGGCGGGGGATGACAGGAATGACGCAGATAGTGGCGCAGAAGGCCGGCACGCTGGACCTGCCCCTCACGATCGGCGGGCGCGCGTTCACGTCCCGCCTCATCGTCGGGACGGGGAAATACGCGACGAACGAGATCATGGTCGACGCGATCCGCGCGAGCGGGGCCGAGATGGTCACGGTGGCGGTGCGCCGGGTGGACCTGGACCGCACCAAGGAGGAAGGGATCCTCCACCACCTGAGCCCCGACGAGTTCTTCCTGCTGGCCAACACGGCCGGCTGCTACAACGCGGAGGACGCGATCCGCTACGCGCGCCTGGCCCGGGCGGCGGGGTTCAACGAGTGGATCAAGCTCGAGGTGATCGGCGACCAGGACACGCTGCTCCCCGACGTGCAGGCCACGCTGGAGGCCGCGAAGACGCTGGCCGACGAGGGCTTCAAGGTCATGGCGTACACCAACGACGACCTCATCACCGCGCTCCGGCTGGAGGACGCCGGCTGCGTGGCGGTCATGCCGCTGGCCAGCCCCATCGGCAGCGGCCTGGGCGTCGTGAATCCGTACTTCATCCGCGAGATCAAGCGGCGCCTCGAGGTGCCGGTGATCGTAGACGCGGGCGTCGGCACCGCGTCGGACGCCTGCATCACGATGGAGCAGGGCGTGGACGGCGTGCTCATGAACACGGCGCTGGCCGCGGCCGACGACCCGGTGCGCATGGCGCACGCCATGCGGCACGCGATCGTGGCGGGCCGCCTGGCCTACCTGGCGGGCCGGATGCCGTCGCGGGAGATCGCCGTGCCGTCCTCTCCGATCGAGGGGATGCTGGACTGAGCGGCGGCACGGTCACCCGAGCCCGCCGCTCGGCCCTCGACATCGCGTCCGACGTCGGGCGGGGCATGCGCCTGGATGTCGCCTTCGGCAGGGTGGCGCCCACGCTGACGCCCAGGGACCGGGCGTTCGTGCACGAGTTGGTGTACGGCGCGGCCCGCCTGCGCGGACGCCTCGACCACCTGCTCGAGCGCCGCGTGCACGGCGGCCTCGCGCGCCTGGATCCGGACGTCCTCGAGCTGCTCCGCCTGGGCGCGTACCAGCTGCTCTACATGGACGGCGTCCCGCGCTACGCGGCAGTCTCGCAGTCGGTCGCCCAGGCTCGCGCGCGGGCGGGGCAGGGGGCGGCTGGCCTGGTCAACGCCGTGCTCCGCGGTGTGGCGGACGACGGCGCCGGCCCCGAGCTCTTCCCGGACTTCGCGTCGGACCCGGCAGGCTGGCTCGAGCACTGGGGCTCGCATCCGCGGTGGATGGTGGAGCGGTGGCTGCGGCGGTGGGCGCCGGAGGAGGTGCGCGCGCTCGTCGAGCTCGACAACCGTCGGCCGCCCATCGGGCTGGTTCCTCTCGGGGTCCCGGTCGCGGACGCGATCGCGGCGCTGCGGACCGTGGGCATCGAGGCCGAGCCGTTCCAGGGGGATGCCGGCTGCCTGCGCCTGGCCCCCGGCGCGGATCCCGTGGTCGCGCTGGGCGCGGTCCCCTCGGTGGTCCAGGACCCCGGCGCGCATCTGGTCACCCGCTACGCCGACCCCGCGCGGGGCTCGGCGCTCGCCGACCTGTGCGCGGCGCCGGGGGGGAAGGCGCTCGCCCTGGCCGGGGATGCGTCCTATACTCTGGCCGCCGACCGGTCCGAGCGCCGCCTGCGGCTGGTGCGGGAGAACGCGCTCCGGATCGGACGGGGCCTCGGGCTCGTGGTAGCCGACGCCACCCATCCTCCCGTGCGGGAGACCGACACGGTCCTGGTGGACGTTCCCTGCACGGGCACGGGTACGCTCGCGCGCCATCCGGATGGTCGGTGGCGGCTCGGGCCGGAGTCCGTAGGGGAGATGGCGCGGATCCAGCGCGGGATCCTCGACGGGGCGGCCGGGGCAGTCCGTCCCGGGGGCCTGCTGGTCTACTCGACGTGCAGCCTGGAGGCCGAGGAGAACGAAGACCAGGTGTCCGCCTTCCTCCGCCGGCACCCCGACTTCCGTCTGGAGCGAACCCGGGCGGTCCCGGGGGAGTATCTCGACGAGACCGGCAGACTCGCAGTGCTTCCGTGGAGGACGGGCTTCGACGGAGCGTTCGCCGCGCGCCTGAGGAGGGCGGCATGAAGTTGGGAGGATCCTTGCGCAGGACGCGCAGGAGGGGCGCGGGTGGCCCCGGGCCCCGGTGGATCGAGCACTGGAAGGGGCCCCGGAAGCCCATGCACGACGGTGTCCGCCTCGGGCTGCAGATCCTCGGGCTGGCGCTGGTGGGATGGCTCGGGGGCTACCTCATCGCCACGCAGATCGTCTTTCCGGCGCCCCCTCCCCCCGGCGACCTGGTCGAGGTTCCCGACGTGCGTGGCCTCGGGCTGGCCACGGCGCGCGAGCGGCTCCGCAGCGCCGGGCTCGACCTCGGGGTGGTGGATTCGCTGCGCCATCCGACCGTGGAGAGCGGCCTGATCCTGGGCCAGTCTCCCCTCCCGGGACAGCTCGCCGAGCCGGGCGTCGGCGTGCGGGTGACGCGCAGCCTGGGCCCGCAGCTCCGGGCCGTTCCCGACGTGCGCCACGTTGACGCCGACCGGGCGAGGATCGTGCTGGAGACGTCGGGGTTCATCGTCGCCGTGGACTCGATCGAAGCGGAGATCCCGAGGGGTCGGGTCGTGGAAACCACGCCGGGGCCCGACGAGACCGTCGCGCTGCCGGCGGAGATCCACCTCGAGGTGAGTCGGGGACCGCCCCTCGTGCCCATGCCGCTCCTGTTGGGGATGCAGGAGGCCGACGCGGTCGCCGTGCTCGACTCCCTCGGCCTCGTGGTGGGCGAGGTGGAAGAGGTCTTCCGCTTCGGCCGTGACCAGGGCATCGTGGTAGAACAGGAGCCTCCGGCCGATTCGCTCCTGGAACGGGGCACCGCCGTGCGGCTCTCGGTGGGCAGGCGCGGCGGATAGCACTCGTCCCGACACGACACCGATCCACCACGTCCACAGGAGCCTTCCATGATCCGCCGTCTGCTGCCCGTCGGTCTCGCGCTGCTGGCCGTGGCCTCCACCGGCCGCGGGGTCCACGCGCAGATCGCGCCCGGGATCCACCTTGCGCGCGCAGCCGACGTCGCCGGTGGCACCTACGGGGTCGGGGGAAGCCTGAAGCTGAGCTTCCCGCTGGCCCCCGTCGAGGTCATGGTGGCGGGGGAGTATTTCTTCCCGGACTGCGTCGCCGACTGCTCCTTCTGGGGAGGGTCCGCGGACCTCCACTTCAAGATGCCCTTCCCGGTGCTCACGCCGTACGGGGCGGCGGGGCTCGTCTACCGCAAGAACTCCCTGGGGGGCGCGTCCACCGACGACACCGGGTTCGGCGTGGGTGCGGGGATCGACCTCGGCGCGGTGGGCTTCGGCGCCTACGCGGAGGCCCGCTACGAGTTCGTGGACCCGGACGACCAGCTCGTGCTGCGTCTGGGGATCCGTTTCTGACGGTTCCCGGAACGCCTACATTTCTCGCGGGAATCCGGCCCCCGGCCGGGTCCAGTCCGCGACGACCCGCAGGGACGGAACAAAGGGTCCCGCGTGCCGTAGCATCGAGAGGCATTCCATCCGGTCAGACAGGCGACCCCGCCAATGAAGCGTAAGCCGTATCGATCTCCGTATTTCTGGGCCATCGTCGGCG
Organism: uncultured Gemmatimonadales bacterium; assembly: GCA_963848895.1. Lineage (GTDB taxonomy): Bacteria > Gemmatimonadota > Gemmatimonadetes > Longimicrobiales > Gaopeijiaceae > SZUA-318. Next base: position 71,555 of record CAWKGE010000042.1, on the reverse strand, counting down.
TCGTCGTGGTGGTGGCCACGGCGTGGGCGGGACGCGAGAGCTACCAGCCGATCCTAACCGGCGCGACCGCCCCCGACTTCGCCGCCACGACGCTCGACGGTCGGACCGTGCATCTGTCCGACTTTCGCGGTCGTGTGGTGCTTGTGAACATCTGGGCCACCTGGTGCGGGCCGTGCCGCAGCGAGATGCCCTCGATGGAGCGTCTCTACCAGGAGCTCAAGGACACGGACTTCGAGATCCTGGCCGTGAGCATCGACGCGAACGCCGGCGAGCAGGACGAATGGGGTCGCCCCGGCGGCGACCTGCGCGCGTTCGCCGACGAGCTGGGGCTCACGTTCCCGATCCTCCACGATCCGTCGGGCAAGATCGAGCAGACCTATCAGACCACGGGCGTCCCGGAGACCTTCCTTGTCGGGCGCGACGGCCTGATCTACAAGAAGGTCGCCGGCGGAACCGACTGGGCGGCGCCCGTCAACCAGGAGCTGGTGCGCCGACTCCTGAGCGAGTAGCTCGCTCGTGGCCCTCACCCCCCGCCAACTGGTCCACAACTGGCGTCTGAAGCTGTCTGCGCTGGCCCTCGCGGTCTTCCTGTGGGCCCTGGTGCAGACCGAGCCGCGCAACGCCGAGACGTTCTCGGTGCCCGTGATCGTGGACGTCAGCGACACCGCGTGGACGCCGTCCGGACCTCCGAACCCCTCCTCGGTGGAGCTGCGCCTGAGCGGGCCGGCCGGAGAGATCATCCGTCTCGCCCGTGAAGGCACGGCCGTGCGCGTGCCGCTCCGGGAGGTGCACTCGCCGGATACCTTCGTGGCCTTGCGGCGCGACTGGGTCCCGCTGGGCGAGGGCAGCGGCCTTTCCGTCGAGTCGCTGAGCCCCTCGGGCGTGCGGGTGGCCCTCGAGCCCGCCGTGAGTCGCGTCGTGCCGGTGGCGGTGGACACGAAAGGGATCCTCCCCGGTCACCTGGCGCTCGCCAGCCCCATCGGGCTCAACCCGCCGGTGGTGCGGGCGCGCGGAGCCGCCAGCCGGGTGGAGAGCCTGGACTCCGTGCGGCTCGTCCCGCTGGACCTGTCGAAGGTGGAGTCGTCCGGCATCCTCGAGCTGGCCGTCGACACGGCCGGCCACCGCGGCGTGCGCTTCACGCCGGCTACGGTGACGGTGGGGATCCGGGTAGAGGAGGAAGTCGAGCGCACCCTGACGGGGGTGCCCGTGATCGCGGAGGCCGGAGGGGGAGAGGCGCCCATCGTGGTCCGCCCGGCCTCGATCGACGTGACGCTCCGCGGTGCGCGCACGCTCGTCACGGCCGTGGATCCGGCCGACCTGCACGCCTGGGTCGCTCCCGAGCTCATACGGGGGATGGCTCCCGGCGAGGCGCGACGGGTGCCCGTGCACGTCGATGGCGTGCCGCCGCTGGTGACGCTGGAGGTGCCCGACGACATCGTGACGGTGCGCCTGGCGGCCGAGTCCGAGGGGACCAGGCGCCCCCGGGGAGACCCAGTGAGCGCGCAGGTTGCGAGGCCGCTGGTCCTCGGGATCGAGACCTCCTGCGACGAGACGTCCGCGGCGGTGCTGGACGGTCGCAATCGCATCCTGGGGCACGTGATCCTCTCGCAGGACGTGCACGAGGTGTTCGGTGGCGTGGTGCCCGAGCTCGCCGCGCGGGCGCACCTGCAGCAGATCGACGCCGTCGTGCAGGAGGCGCTGCACAAGGCGGGGATCCGGCTGCGAGCAGGTGGACGTGTTCGGCGTGACGGCCGGACCCGGGCCTGATCGGCGCGCTGCTCGTCGGCGTATGCTGGACGAAGGCGCTGGCCTTCGGGCTGGGCAAAGCCGCTGGTCGCGGTCCACCACATGGAAGCGCACCTGTTCGGCCCCGTGCTCGAGGACGCCGACGCCGAGCCGCCCTTCGTGGCGCTGCTCGTCTCGGGGGGGCACACGCTCCTCCTGCACGTGGAGGCGTGGGGGCGCTACCGGCTCCTCGGCGAGACCCGCGACGACGCGGCGGGCGAGGCGTTCGACAAGGTCGCCGAAGCTTCTGGGCCTCACCTACCCGGGCGGCCCGGAGATCGAGCGGCTGGCGCGGGAAGGCGATCCCAGGCGGCATCGGCTTCCCCGCCCGATGCTGCGGGGGAACCAGCGGCCGGAGGACGCCGACTACTACGACTTCTCGTTCTCCGGCCTGAAGACCGCGGTCGCCGAGCTCGTGCGCAGCCGCTGGAGGCCCGCGGCGACGCTCGAGGCGGAGCGTGCGCACGTGGCGGCCGCGTTCCAGGAGGCGGCCGTCGACGTGCTGGCCTCCAAGACGCTGCGGGCCGTCGAGCAGACGGGGTGCCGGACGGGTGCTGGTGGGTGGCGGCGTGAGCGCCAACGGGCGCCTCCGCGACGAGCTGGCCTCCCGCCTGGGCCCCGGCGGACGCCTGTTCCGGGCGTCCCCGCGGCTGTCGCTGGACAACGGGGCGATGGTGGCGCGCGCCGCCCGCTTCCGGTACGACCTGGGCCATGTGGCCCCTCCCGAGGCTTCGGCCTCCGCCGACCTGGACTTTCCCGGCCTGGAACGACGCACCGCCTGAATCGGACCGCCCATGCATCCGCTCCTCTTCCGACTGCCCGAATGGGTCCCCCTCCTCGGGGGCCAGCCGATCACGACCTTCGGTGTGTTCATGCTCCTGGCCTTCGTCACGGCGGGCTACGCCACCCGGGCGGAGCTCGCGCGCATGGGCTACGATCCCGAGAAGGCCTGGGATTTCGTGTTCATGGCGGTCATCGGTGGCATCCTCGGGGCGAAGATCTACTACCTCCTCCTCAACTGGCACCGCCTGGTCGCCGACCCGATGTCGCTCATCTTCGCGCGCGGCGGGCTGGTGTGGTACGGAGGCTTCCTCGGCGCCGCCGCCCTGGTGATCTGGGAGATCCGGCGGAGCAAGCTTCCCCTCGGCCGCATGGCCGACGCGGTCGCGGCGCCGCTGGCGATCGCCTATGCGGTGGGACGCATCGGCTGCTTCATGGTCGGAGACGACTGGGGCCGTCCCACCGGCTCCTGGGTCGGGATCCGCTTCCCGCAGGGCACGCCGCCCACGACGGTCACGGCCATCGAGAGCCAGTTCCACATCACGGTCGACCCGGCGCTCATCGAGAAGTACGGGCAGGTGGTGCCCGTCCACCCGACGCAGCTCTACGAGGTCGCCATGTCGACGCTGATCTTCCTCTTCCTGTGGAAGATCCACGACCACCGCCACAAGCCCGGCTGGCTGTTCATGGTCTGGCTGGCGCTGGCGGGCACCGAGCGCTTCATCGTCGAGTTCTTCCGCGCGAAGGACGACCGCTTCTTCGGGATGCTGACGCTGGCGCAGGTGATCAGCGTCGCGATCGTCGTGGTGGGCCTGATCGGCATGCGCCGCCTGAAGGGATCCCCCGAGCAGCAGCCGGCCGCGACCGCGTCCCGCTGAGAGGTCGTCCGGTGCTCCTCCTCCACGGTTCCGACCTCCAGATCGGAAAGCCCTACCGACCCGGGGCGGCCGAGGCCTTTCTGGAGGCGGTCCGGACATTGGAGCCCGAGCTGATCGTCGTGTCCGGCGACCTCACGCAGCGCGCCAAGGTGCGGGAGTTCCGGACGGCGCGCGCCTTCCTCGACGCGTTGGAGGAGACCGCTCCGGTGGTCGTGACCCCGGGCAACCACGACGTGCCGCTGTATCGCGTGTGGGAGCGTCTGCTGGCACCGTACCGGAACTGGCGGCGCTTCATCGCGACCGAGCTCGACAGCGTCCTGCGCGCGGGCCCTGCGACGGTGGTCGCGCTGAACTCCTCGGCACCCCGACGCGCGATCGTCGGAGGGCGCCTGGACTCCGAACAGATCGACTTCGCGCGCAGGGCCTTCGCGTCGGCGCCATCCGGCGACGCGCGCATCGTGGTGGTCCACCACCACTTCGTGCCGACGCCCACCGGGGACGGGGGGCGCCCGCTCCCCGGGGCGCGGGCGCTGCTCGAGGCCTTCGAGCAGATGGGCGTCGACCTGATCCTGGGGGGCCACGTGCACCAGACGCACATCACGACGTCCCGCGCCCTGGTCGAGGGAGACGGCCCGGGCATTCCCATCGTCGCGTGCGGGACGACCGCGTCCTCCCGCGGGCGCGGGCCGGAGGAAGGTCGGAACACGCTGGACGTCCTGCGGATGGAGACGGGTCGGATCGAGGTCGTCCCCCATCTCTTCGACCCGGAGCGCGGTCGGTTCGTCGCCGGCGAGCCGCGGACGTTCCCGCGGGTGCGGGCGACGGTGGGCCCCGGGGGGAGGCGGGCATGACCGTGCGATGGATCCGTGTACGCCCCGGAGCGAGCGAGACGCTGCGCGCCGCCGTGGTGGCGGGCGCGATGGCGATCGGTGTCGGCGCCACCGCCTTCTATCTGACCCGGCTGCTCCTGTCGCGGGAGCCGCTCGCCGGGCCGGACCATCCGGCGCGGCGCGACGAGGCGAAAGCGCTGGAGGACGGGGAAGCTTGAGGTCGCGCCCGTCTTCCTCGCTCGCGGGGAAGCTGGCCGGAGCGCTCCTCCCGGCCGCCGCTCTGGGCGCCGCGCTCGGGGCCCCGTCACCCCTGGCGGGACAGCTCGGCCGGCCCGAGGTGGCCGAGGTGCGCTTCGAGGGCAACCAGGTCGCCCCGTCCGACTCGCTGTCCCGGGCCATCGTGACGCGCGCGACCGAGTGCCGCACGATATGGTTCGAACCGTTCTGCCTGGCCGGCGCGGAGTTCGCGCTGCAACGCAACTACCTGCCGACCCGCGAGTTCCAGCTCGACCAGATCAGGCTGGAGCGGTGGTACTTCATCCGGGGCTATCGCGAGGCGGTCATCGACACGGCGACGACGTTCTCGCCCGACGGGAAGGCCACGGTGACCTTCACCGTGCACGAGGGGAGGCCGGTGTTGGCGGACTCGATCGAGTTCTTCGGCGTCGAGGACTTCGATCGGGGCCTCACGCAGGACCTGCCCATCCACGAAGGCCAGCCGTTCAACTCGTTGCTCGTGGACGCGGCGCGCGACACGCTCACCCGCCGCCTGGCGAACCGGGGCTACGCGCACGCCGAGGTCCTGCTCAGCAGCTTCATCCCCCGCGGCTCCTACGAGGCGCGCGTGACCTACGACGTCGCGGCGGGACCCCACAGCCGCTACGGGCACGTCACGATCGATGGGAACCAGAACCTGAGCCGGACGACGGTGCTGCGCACGCTCCAGTTCCGCGAGGGCGACGAATACCGGATCGACCAGCTACAGGAGGCGCAGGCACGCCTCTTCGGGCTGGAGATCGTACGCAGCGCGACCCTCGTCCCGGACTATCGGAACTCGCCGGACTCGATCGTCCCGGTGACCGTGCAGCTACGTGAGGGCGACCTGCACCGGGTGCGGGCGGGTGCGGGGTGGAGCAGCGACGAATGCCTGGACGTCGAGTCGCGCTGGATCAGCAGGAACTTCCAGGGGGGCGGCCGGCGTATGCAGGTGCGCGGGCGCCTGTCGAACGTCCTGACCCGGGACCTGTACGGCCTGTTCTGCGATCCGGGCACCCGCGACGACCGCTTCTTCCGACCGAACTGGCTCGTGTCCGTGGATTTCGCCCAGCCGTGGATCTTCTCGACGCGGAACTCGTTCCAGGCCTCGCTCTTCACCGAGCGCCAGAGCGTCCCGGACGCGTTCGTGCGCAGGGCCACGGGCCTGCAGATCGGCCTGACCCGGAGCCTCGGCCCGCGCTCGCCCCTGACCGCGTCCTACCGTCCGGAGCGCTCGAGCCTGGACGCCGCAGAGGCGCTGGTATGCTCGACGTTCCTGGTGTGCACGCAGGAGGACATCGCGACGCTGCAGAGCGCCCAGTGGCTCGCGCCCGTCGGGCTCACGTTCACGCGCAGCACGACGGACAATCTCCTGAACCCCTCGCGAGGTTACCAGCTCCTCATCGACATGGAGCACGCCGAAGCCGTCACGGGGTCGAACTTCTCGTATTCCCGGGTGGTCACGGAGGGATCGCGCTACCTGCGGCTCACTCCGGGGTCGATCCTGGCCACGCGCCTTCGCCTGGGCTGGGTGGGGGCGGGCGGCTTCGAGGGTCTGGGCGGGCCGCAGTCGAGCGTCGACATCGTGCATCCCCAGAAGCGCTTCTACGCGGGGGGCGCGAGCTCGGTGCGCGGGTTCGCCCAGGGACGCCTCGGCCCGCGGATCCTCCAGGCCGACGTCCAGGACCTGATCGTCGCGCCGGCGAACGGAAGCCCGGTGTGCACGCCGCGCGAGGTCGTGGCGCTCACGTGCGACGCCTCGGCCCTCGACGAGGGCCGGTTCACGCCGCGTCCCACCGGCGGCACGCGCGTGATCGAGGGCAATCTGGAGGTGCGCATCCCCCTGGGCGGGAAGCTCGAGGCCGCCACGTTCGCGGACTTCGGCCAGGTGTGGGACGTGGGCCAGGCCGTCTCGCTGGGGGACATCCAGGTCACGCCGGGGCTCGGGGTCCGCTACATGAGCCCGATCGGGCCGCTGAGGCTCGATCTCGCGTACCGCTTCCGCGGGGGTGAGGAGCTCCGGGTCGTGACGGACGAGATCCGGCCGTTCCAGGCGGGAGACGAGCAGCGGGAGGTGATCATCGTGGGCACCGAGCCGTGGGTGAGGACCGGCTCGCTGGCGATCCTCGGCCCGCGCGTCCTCTTCGACGCCTCGGACCCGTGGTCGCTGCGACGCCTGCAGCTCCACATCTCCATAGGGCAGGCGTTCTGATGGCGCGCCGGCGTGTGCGACGGTGGCTCCTGCTGGCGGCGGCCGGCCTCGTCGTGGCGGCGGGGGTGCTGGCGGCCGGGTTGGTCGAGTCCGGCCGCGGGCAGCGGGTGGTGCTCGATTTCGTCCTCGCCCGCGTGCGCGGCGCGCTGGCGGGCTCGCTGACGGTGGACAGCATCCGCAGCCCGGGACTCCTGGGCGGGGCCGTCCTGGTCGGGGTGCACCTGGAGGCCGAGGGCGGACGTCCGTTCCTCGACGTCGATTCGGTGCGGGTGCGCTACTCGGCGCTTCGCCTGGTGGCAGCGACCCCGCGGATCGCGGGGCTGACCCTGTATGGACCGCACGTCCGCATCACCCGCTACGCGGGGGAGGACCGGCCCAATGTCGCGCGCCTGTTCACGCCGGGGCCCCCCGCCGACAGCGCCGCTCGGGAGCCGGCGAAGGCGACGACGTCGGCCAGGACCATCACGTTCGCGAACGTCACCGTCGAGGACGGCCTGCTGGAGGTGCTGTCGCCCGCCGACGGGGCCGCCGGCCGGCAGCCCACCGTGCCCGCGCCGGACGGGGAGGGGCGCCTCCGCCGCCTGGGCCTCGAGCGCCTGGCGTTCGCCCTGCGGGACGTGGAGTTGCGTCCGGGGAGCGACGAGTTGCTGACCGGGCGCCTCGCCGACCTGTCGATGGTCGTGTCCGTGCTCGACCGTCCGTTCCGGGTGGAGCGAGGTGGACGGGCGCCTCCGCTTCGGAGACGACGGGCTGCGCGTGGATTCGGCCACCTTCCGCCTCCCCGATTCCCGGTTCGACGGCAGCCTCGTGTTGGGCCCGGGCGCAGGGGAGGGGTGGGGGCTCCGTCTCGACGCGCGCACGGACGGCTCGGCCTCCCTCGGCGATCTCTCGTGGCTGGACGACCGCATTCCCCCGGGCCGTTTCCGTGGGAGCGTCGTTGTGACCGCGGACGAGACGCTGGGCGTGGATCTGCGCGGCGTGTCCGTGGAGCTGGAGGCGAGCCGCTTCTCCGTCGATGGGCGGGTGGAGGTGGGGAACGCCATGGTGTTCCGCGACCTCGAAGTCCGGGCGAGCCCGCTGGCGTTCTCGCGCCTGAAGCCGTGGATGGCGGTGGACGTTCCCCTCGATGGCTGGCTGAGCGGACGCGTGCACCTTTCGGGGCGGACCGGTGCGCTGGCGACGCAGGGCCGCGTGGCGTTCGTGGCGACGGGGCGCGGCGCGGGCCCGACCACGGCGGACTTCCGCGGCACGCTGCACCTCGGGCGCAACCCCGGGGTGACCGACTTCCACGCGCTCCTCGATCCTCTCGACTGGGAGACGGTGGACGCGCTGCTTCCGTCCGCGCACCTGTCGGGCACGGGCAGGCTCGAGCTCGACGCCGGCGGGCGGGTGGACGACGGAGTCCGCTTCACGGCCGACGTGGGACACCGACGCGACTCCCTGACGGTGTCCCGGATCCTCGCCCGGGGCTCGCTGCGCCGTGGTGCCGAGGGCCGCTGGGTGACCGACGTCCAGGGCGACCTGGCGCCGCTGGCCCTGGGCATGTTCGGAGGCGTTGCGCCCGCCCTGGACCTCGGCGGTGACGCGACGGGCTCCGTACGGGCGGTCGGGCCCGCTGGACGACCTGCGCGTCACGGGAACGCTCCAGGTGGGCGGGGGCCGGGCGAGCGTGGACGGGCGGTTCGACGCGGTGGCCCTCGGCGCGCACTATCGCCTCGACACCCGCCTCGAGGGCGTCCGTCTCTCCAGCTTCGTGCACACGCTTCCCGATCCCACGATCTGGACCGGGCACGTCGTCGCGGAAGGCCGCGGGCTCACCGCCGACTCGGTGGCCGGCCGGGCGTCGCTGGTCGCTTCGGCCTCCCGGGTGGGCGGCCTGCACGTGGACACGGTGACCGCGGAGATCACGGCGTCCGCCGGGATCCTCACGGTGGACACTCTGGAGGCGGAGCTGGGCGGGGTGCGCCTGTCGGGCGGGGGCGGACTCGGGCTGACCCGGGGTGCGCGGGGTGAGGCGCACGTAGCGTTCCGCACCGACGACCTGGAGGGACTGCGCTCGGTGTTCCGCGGCGACGTCGTGACGGTCCGGGACTCCCTCGGAACGCTGGACCGTGAGCTGCTGCGCATGCAGGGGGTGGATCCCGACACGCTTCCCACCGCGGCGGAGGTGGCGATGTCGGGAAGCCTGGAAGGCGAAGTGACCCTGGCGGGCTCCTTCGCCCTCCTGGACGTGCGTGGGTCGGCGATCGTGCGCGACGGCGTCTACGGGATGGACCGCGTCGGCCGCGGCGACATGGTGGTGGACCTCACGCACGTGCGCTCCCCCGACCGCGAGGGCCGCGTCGACCTGAACCTGCAGTCGTTGGAGTGGAAGGGACGCACGTTCGAGGCGGTGGCGACCGACCTCACGGTGCAGGGGAGGGGGGGCGAGGGCACGGTGTCCGTCACCCGCCGGGGCGAGGAGCGCTACGACGTCGACGGCTCGTTCGCCCTGGACACCCTCGGTGGCGGCGAGGCACACCTGACGCGGGCGACCCTCGCGGTGGACTCGCTGGCTTGGCGGCTGGCGCAGCCGGCCACGGTCCTGTGGGACACGGCGGGCGTGACGCTCCGCGACGTCGCCTTCACGAAGGAGGGCGCCGATCCCATGCGCGTGACGGCCGAGGGGACGCTGGCGTGGGCCGGGTCCTCGGACCTGCGCGTGGACGCCACCGGGCTGCACGTGGAGCGCCTGGCGCAGGTCGCGCAGCTCGAGGAGTTGCAGCTGGCGGGCCACCTGGACCTCGGCCTGTCTGTGACGGGGCCGGCCGCAGCCCCCATCATCCAGGGGTCGTTCTCGGTCGGGGAGCCGCGCTACGGCGACCTGGCCCTGGATTCCATCTCGGGTGAGCTGGACTACCGCGACCGGGAGGCCCGCCTTCGCCTCGACGCGGCCGAGGACGGGCGCAGCGTGTTCCGGGCGGCCGGCACGGTGCCGGTCGATCTGGCCCTCGACGCGGAAGGCCGCCGCGTGCTGGGCCGCCCGATGGACGTCACGGTGACAGCGGACTCCCTCGACGCCTCGGTGGCGCTCAGCTACCTGGACATGCTCGAGGACGTGGATGGCAAGGTCTCGGGCGACTTCCACATCGGGGGCACGCTGGACAGCCCCGAGCCGTCCGGCGTCCTGCGCCTGGAGAACGCCGCCTGGTCCATCGAGGCCCTCGGGGTGCGCCATACCGGCGTGGCGGGGAGCCTCACCCTGAACGCTGACCGCACGGTGGACGTGGACCTGACCAGCCGCGCGAGCGGCACCTCCGTGGTGAACGGCCGCGTCACGCTCGAGCCGGTGTCCGACCCGAAGCTGGACCTGACCGTCTCGTTCCGGGACTTCCAGGCCGTGAGCCGGCGGGACGTGGAGGGCAACATCAGCGGCGAGGTCCATCTCGGGGAGACATACCGGAAGCCCCTCCTCACGGGAAGCCTCAGCGTGGACCACGGCACGCTCTTCCTCGAGGAGTTCGCGCGCAGCGCCGAGGTGGTCGACCTCACCGACCCGCGATTCGGGTTGATGGTCGACACGGCGGCGCTGTCGGGGCGGCCGCTGCTGGCGGGCATCAGCAATCCCTTCCTGCAGAACCTGCGGGTGAACGTCGACCTGTCCGTGCCGCGGGACGCCTGGCTGCGCTCCGAGGACATGAACGTCGAGATGGGCGGCGACCTGATCGTGAGCTACGACCGGTCGAACCGCGACGTCGTCCTGGTCGGGGAGCTGCAGGCCCTGCGCGGCTCCTACGCCGTGCTCGGCCGGCGCTTCGAGGTGGAGAGCGGAACGGTGGGCTTCATCGGCACACCCGGGATCAACCCGACGCTCGACATCCAGGCCGTGAGCCGCATCCGAAGGCCGGAGACTACACCGCTGGAGGTCACCGCCACGGTTTCGGGCACGCTCATGCAGCCCCGCGTGACCCTCTCCACCGAGGAGCAGGGCATCGCCCAGTCGGACCTGGTCAGCTACCTGATCTTCGGGCGACCCAGCTACCAGCTGGCGACGCCGGGAACGGGCGCGCAGAGCGCCGCGGGCTCCGTCGGCCGAAGCGGCGACGGGAGCCGGCGTCACGTACGTGACGGGCACGCTGGCGACCCGCATCGGGTCGGCGCTGTCCCGCCAGATCGGGCTCGACTACCTGTCGATCTCCCAGGCGGGCGACTACCTGGTGGGAACCGGTTTCCTGAGCGGTGCGCTCCAGGGAACCCAGGTGGAGGTCGGGCAGTACATCGGCCAGGACGTGTTCGTGGTGCTGGTCTTTCGCACTCCGTCCGAGCAGGGAGGAGCGGCGACGAACGTGTTCGGCGGGGCGCGGGTCGAGGTCGCGATGACCCAGGACTACAGCGTCCAGGCCTTCTGGGAGGACCGCCTCCTGCGGAGCCGTCTGGGCGGGCTCGGCGACCTGAACCAGCCCAGGATCATCGGCGTGTTCTTCTTCGGAGAGTGGGGCTATTAGCGCCCCTGGAGGAATATCGGGAATGCAGACGCTCAAGGTCTTCGGGATGATGACGGGGCTCACGGTGCTGCTCGTGGCCTTCGGATCTTATTTCGGGGGAGCCAACGGCGCCGTCCTGTTCTTCGTGCTGGCCGCGGCGATGAACTTCGGCATGTACTGGTTCAGCGATCGGGCGGTGCTCCGGATGTACCGGGCCCGGATCATCGGACCGGAGGACGCGCCGGATCTGTACCGCATGGTGGACCGTCTCCGGCAGAAGGCCGGGCTGCCCATGCCCACCGTCGCGGTGGCCCCCTCCGAGCAGCCGAACGCCTTCGCCACCGGGCGGAGCCCCGAGCACGCCGTGGTGTGCGTGACGGTGGGGATCCTGCACCTGCTTCCACCCCGGGAGCTGGAAGGGGTGCTGGCCCACGAGCTTGCGCACGTACGGCACCGGCACATGCTGGTGGGCACGATGGCTGCGACGCTCGCCGGCGCGGTGGCCATGCTGGGGAGCGTGGCGCGCTGGGGGATGATCCTGGGCGGCTTCGGCGGCCGCAACGACCGCGACGGCGGTGGCCTGGGGATCCTCCTGCATGGCGATCGTCGCGCCCATCGCGGCGATGATCGTCCAGATGGCGATCAGCCGTCAGAACGAGTTCCAGGCGGACGCCACCGGCGCGCGCATCACGGGGGATCCGACCGGGCTGGCCAGCGCGCTGGAGCATATCGAGGGCTACGCGAAGCAGGTGCCGATGCGGGTGAACCCGGCCGCCGCCCAGCTCGCGATCATCAACCCGCTCTCCGGCGGGCGGCAGCCGTTCGTGGGGCTGTTCCGCACGCATCCCTCCACGGAGGAGCGCGTCGCGCGCCTCCGCGGGATGCAGATGTAGCGGGTCGCTGGAAGAGCGGTGTGCGGCTCGCGGCCGGCCGGCGTCCTCCGCCGGCCGGCCGCTGGCGATCAGCCCGCTGGCCGCTGCACCAGGAGGGGGAGGGGGCTCGAGCGCAGGACCTTGTCGGCCACGCTGCCCAGGAGCGCCCGCTTCAAGCCGCCGTAGCCGTGCGTGGCCAGCGCGATGAGGTCCGCGTCCAGCTTGTCGGCGATCGCGGCGATGGCACGTCCCGGGGCGTCGTGCTCCTCCACGTGCACGGCCACGTCGAGCCCGGACGCACGGAGGCCCTCCGCGACGCCCTCGAGGTAGGTGTTGGCCTTCTCCACCGCAGGCGCGATGTCGTCCGGCAGGAGCGGGAAGATGCGCGTGCCCAGCACCGCCGAGGAGCTGACCACGTGCAGGAGCGTGATGTGCGCGCCCGCCGCGCGGGCCAGATCCGAGGCGGCGGGGAGCACGCTGGCCGACAGCTCCGACCCGTCCAGCGGCACCAGGATGTGGCCGAACGACGCGACATCGGCCGGCACGTGCCCTCCATGCGCCGGGTGGATGATGAGGAGTGGGAGCGACGTCATCCGCACGAGCGCGTCCGCGACGCTGCCGAGCCACATCCGGCTCACCCCGGTGTGCCCGTGCGTCGTGATCAGCACCATGTCGGCGTCCACGGACGAGGCGTAGGCTGCGATCTCCTCGGCGACGTTGCCCTCCAGGAGCGCGGCCTCGACGCGGGTCCCGTTCGCCACGGACGCCCCGACCTTCGTCAGGTATTCGCGCTCCTCCGTACGATGGCGCGCGTCGTACTCCTCCATGTCCAGCCCCTCGTAGTGGAACTGGGTGTTGGAGAGGAGCTGGTCCGGGGGGTGGGACACGTGCACGTGGGCGAGGTGGAGCTCCGCCCCGGTGGCGGCCGCCAGGCGTCCGGCCAGGGGGAGCGTGCGTTCGCTGAACTCGGACCCGTCGAGGGGCACCACGAGGGAGCGGAGCATGGGTATTCTCTCCTTCGAAGCGGAGCTTCCACAGGCGGAACTTCCCATACTCAACGTAGACGGGGCACGGCGGGCAGGGTGTCGGGGCATCCCCCCGGCCCCCTGTAGGGCACACCCCCGCGCGCGGCGACCCCACAGGCGCCCCCGTCGGCGCCGGTGCACGCCGATTGAACACGCTCCTTCCCGTCGGTAGTATACCAGGCTATGGCTCGAGAGAAGCTGATCGTCCGGGGCGCCCGGGAGCACAACCTCAGGAACGTCGACGTCGAGCTCCCGCGCGAGGCCCTGGTGGTCATCACGGGGCTCTCCGGGTCGGGCAAGTCGTCCCTGGCGTTCGACACGATCTACGCGGAGGGGCAGCGACGGTACGTGGAATCGCTGTCGGCCTACGCGCGGCAGTTCCTGGGGCTGATGGAGAAGCCCGACGTCGACGCCATCGAGGGCCTGTCGCCGGCCATCTCCATCGAGCAGAAGACGGTCAGCCGCAACCCGCGCTCCACCGTGGGCACGGTCACCGAGATCTACGACTACCTGCGCCTCCTGTGGGCGCGCGTGGGCACGCCCCACTGCCCCAACTGCGGCGAGCCCGTGATCCGGCAATCGGCGTCGCAGATCGTCGACCGTCTCATGGAGATGGCGGAGGGCACCCGCATCGAGGTGCTGGCGCCGCTCGTGCGGGGCCGCAAGGGCGAGTTCCGCGACCTGTTCGAGCGGGCGCGCAAGGAAGGCTTCGTGCGCGTGCGTGTGGACGGCGAGACCCACGACCTGTCCGATCCGCCGAAGCTGAACCGCTACGAGAACCACGATATCGCGGTGGTGGTGGACCGCCTGGTCGTGCGCGAGAAGGACCGCGACCGGATGGCGGACTCGGTCGAGACGGCGCTGCGCACCGGCGGGGGCGTGCTCGAGATCGCGGAGCATCGTGCCAGGGGCGAGCCGCTCGTGCACCTGTTCAGCGAGCAGTACGCCTGCGTGAATTGCGGGACCAGCCTCCCGGAGCTCGAGCCGCGCCAGTTCTCGTTCAACTCCCCCTACGGCGCGTGCGACGAGTGCGGCGGGCTCGGCACCCGCAAGGAAGTGAACGCGGACCTCCTCGTCGCCGACGGGAGCATCTCGATCCTCGAGGGCGTGATCCTCCCGTGGGGAGAGCCCACGGGGCACCTGCGTCGTTCCGTCATCCCGGGGCTCGCGGAAGCCTACGAGTTCGATCCCAACACGCCGTGGGCGGAGCTGCGCGAGGACGTGCGCCGCGCGATCCTGCACGGCTCCGGCCCGATGAAGATCCGCTTCCCGTACAAGGCGGGCTCGGGGAAGTTCAAGGGGCACTACGAGGACCGGTGGGAGGGCGTGGTCGCGAACGTGGCCCGCCGCTACCAGGAGACCAAGTCCGACGCCGTGCGCGGGCAGCTCGAGGAGTACATGTCGACGCTGCCATGCACGGTGTGCAACGGGTCGCGGCTCCGGCCGGAGTCGCTGGGGGTGACGGTGGCCGGGAGGTCCCTCGGAGACATCGTCGATCTCTCGATCGCCGAGGCCCACGCCTTCTTCGAGTCGGTGCCGGTGGCCGGACGGAACGGGAGGCGGAAGGGCGGCGCGGGGAAGGGAGGGTCCGCGCAACCTCCGCTCTCCGCGGAGATCGCGGGGCCGATCCTCAAGGAGGTCGGCGAGCGCCTGCGCTTCCTGCGCGACGTGGGGCTCGACTACCTGACGCTGGGGCGCGCGGCCGGGACGCTGTCGGGCGGAGAGGCCCAGCGCATCCGCCTCGCCACCCAGATCGGGTCGCGCCTCGTGGGGGTGCTCTACATCCTGGACGAGCCCTCCATCGGGCTGCACCAGCGGGACAACGGCCGGCTCCTCGCGACGCTCCAGCGACTGCGCGACCTGGGCAACACGGTCATCGTGGTCGAGCACGACGAAGACACCATCCGGGTGGCGGACCACGTCGTGGACCTCGGCCCCGGCGCGGGGCGCCACGGGGGGGAGGTCGTGGTGTCCGGGCCGCTGTCGGCGGTACTGGCGGAGAAGCGCTCGCTGACGGGCGCCTACCTCAGGGGCGAGCGGGAGATTCCCGTCCCCGGGGAACGGCGGCCGGTGGACCCGGAGCGCGCGCTCGTCGTGCGCGGCGCGGCGGGCCACAACCTGCGGAAGCTCGACGTGCGGATCCCTCTCGGCGTGTTCACGTGCGTGACCGGCGTGAGCGGCTCCGGCAAGTCGACGCTGGTCAACGAGACGCTCTACCACGCCCTGGCGCGGCACCTTTACCGCAGCAAGGTCGTCCCGGAGCACTACGACGTGATCGAGGGGCTCGACCTCATCGACAAGGTCATCGACGTGGACCAGTCGGCGATCGGCCGCACGCCGCGCTCCAACCCCGCCACGTACACCGGGCTGTTCACGCCCATCCGCGACCTCTTCTCGAACCTTCCCGAGTCGCAGATGCGCGGGTACGGGCCCGGCCGCTTCAGCTTCAACGTCAAAGGCGGGCGGTGCGAGGCGTGCTCGGGCGACGGCCTCGTGAAGATCGAGATGCACTTTCTCCCCGACGTCTACGTCCCCTGCGACGTGTGCCGCGGGCGCCGCTACAACCGCGAGACGCTGGACGTCTACTACAAGGGGAGCAACATCGCCGACGTCCTGGACATGACCGTGGACGAGGCGCTGGAGTTCTTCGACGCCGTGCCCCGCATCAAGTCGAAGCTGGAGACGCTGTCGGACGTCGGGCTCGGCTACATCCACCTGGGACAGGCCGCCACGACGCTGTCCGGCGGCGAGGCGCAGCGGGTGAAGCTGTCCACCGAGCTGAGCAAGCGGGCCACCGGCAACACGCTGTACATCCTGGACGAGCCGACGACGGGCCTGCACTTCGAGGACGTGCGCGTGCTCCTGGAGGTCCTGCACCGCCTGGTGGAGATCGGCAACACCGTGGTGGTCATCGAGCACAACCTGCACGTGGTGAAGACCGCCGACTGGATCATCGACCTCGGGCCGGAGGGCGGGGCGGGCGGGGGCGGAATCGTGGTCGAGGGAACGCCGGAGGACGTGGCCGCGTACGCTGAATCGTACACCGGTCAACACCTGGCGCCGCTCCTGGCGCGCGACTAGGGCGCCGTGAGGGCGACCCTTTGTATTGCCTGGAGAGGCCCCTAGTTTCAACGATCGGGTTTCCCGCACGGGAAACTGCTTTTCCGGTGGGGTCGTAGGGTCCGGCGTGACGACATGAGGACCGCTTCCGCCCCGCGGAGGCCCAGAGAACGGAGACGGTCATGGTTACCCGAGAAGATCTCGAGAGCTTCTTCATCCGCATGGATGTGGAATACGAGGAGGTCGACAAAGGCATGTGGCTGGTACGGGGGCGCAACAGCGGGCTCCCCATGGTGGTTCATCACGCCGACGCGCTCTTGTTGATCCGCATGAAGCTCATGGATCTCCCCGACCTCGGGGACGGCGCCCTCGCACTGTACCGGACGCTGCTCGAGCTGAACGCCTCCGACGTGGTGCACGGCGCCTACGGTCTGGAGGAGAACGAGCTGATCCTGAGCGATACGCTCGAGCTCGAGACGTTGGACTTCCTGGAGCTGCAGGCGTCGATCGAGTCGATGGAGCTGGCCGCGACGGGACACATGGAACGCATCCGCTCGCTGGCGGGCGCTGAGGCGGAGGGCTGAACGAAATGGGCATCTTTACCAAGCTGTCCACGGTGATCAAGTCGAACATCAACGACCTCATCTCCCGGGCCGAGAATCCCGAGAAGATGCTGAACCAGATCATCCTGGACATGCGGGACCAGCTGGCGAAGGCGAAGCGGGAGGTGGCAGCGGCCATCGCCGACGAGCGCAAGCTCAAGTCCCAGGTCGAGGACGAGGGAAAGCAGTCCCGGGACTGGGAGCACCGCGCGATGCTCGCGGTGCGCGAGGGCCGCGACGACCTGGCGAAGCAGGCGCTCATCCGCCACCAGGAGCACATGGAGCGGGTGCAGGTGCTGCAGCAGACGTGGCAGGCGCAGGCCGCGAGACCGAGAAGCTCAAGGGCTCGCTGCGGCAGCTCAACGACAAGATCGAGGAGGCCAAGCGCAAGCGGAACCTCCTGATCGCGAAGCAGAAGCGCGCGCAGGCCCAACGCCGGATCCACGACACCATGTCCGGCCTCTCCGATAGCTCAGCCTTCGAGGCCTTCAACCGGATGGCGGAGAAGATCGAGGAGGACGAGCGCAGGAACCTGGCCCAGGCGGAAGTCACGGAAGCGCTGGTGGGCGATACGCTGGAGACCGAGTTCGTGCGACTCGAGGCGGGCACCGGTGGGGCGGACGTCGAGGCGAGGCTGTCGGCGCTCAAACAGCAGATGGGTCTGCTTCCCGCCGCGTCTTCCACCGGGGAGGAGGCCAAGCAGCTGGCCCCGGGCGACGACGAGGGCGCCGACCAGCCGGCGGATCAGAAGGTGCGCGACGCCGAGGTGGAGGAGGTCTCCGAGGAGGAGGCCCAGCACATCCCGGAGGCGCAACTCATCGAGGAGTTCGACAGGCTCGGCGACAAGCCGGCGGACTGAGGCACGCAATGACCACGGTGTACCTGAACGGCGAGTACATCCCGAAGGACGAAGCGAAGATCTCGGTGGACGACCGCGGCTTCCTGTTCGCCGACGGCGTCTACGAGGTGACACCCTTCTACGAGGGCGTCCCCTTCTACCTGGACCGGCACATGGCGCGTCTGCGCCGGGGCCTCGCCTGGATGCGGATCGACTACGACGTCGAGCAGCTCGACGAGATCCACCGGCAGCTCCTGATCCGCAACGGGGTGGACGGCGCCGAGACTTCGATCGTCTATCTGCAGATCACGAGGGGCGTCGCGCCCCGCTCGCACCCGTTCCCCACGACGCCCGTCCCGCCGACCGTCTATTGCTTCGCCAAGGCGTGGCAGCGCCCTTCGGCCGAGTCCTTCGACGGGGGATTCAAGGCCGTCACGATCCCCGATCGGCGATGGGCGCGCGTGGACATCAAGACGATCGCGCTGCTGCCCAACGTGCTGGCCTACCAGGCCGCCGTGGACGCCGGTGTGACCGACGCGATCCAGGTGCGCGACGGCGTCGCTCTGGAGGGAGCGCACAACAACCTCTTCGGGGTGTTCGACGGGACGGTCGTGACGCACCCGGCCACCAACGTGATCCTGCCCGGCATCACGCGCGGCGTGGTGCTCGAGCTGGCCCGGGAGAACGGGATCCCCGTGGACGAGCGCCCGATCCTGGTCGAGGAGCTCGCCGACGCGGACGAGCTCTTCTTCACGGGCACCACCTCGGAGGTCCGGCCGACCACGCAGGTGGACGGCCGGCCGGTGGGCGACGGCCGGGTGGGTCCGGTGACGCGGGCGCTGGCCAGAGCTTTCGTCAGGCGCGTCGAGCGGGTGAAGGAGGGGATGCGGTCCGGAGCGGTTTGAACCGGCCGGCGATCACGCGGGCGCGCGGCCGGGTCGCGGCTCTCCTTCTCACGCTGCTCCCGGCGGCCGGCTGCTGGCACGCCGTGCAGCCCGACGTGTCGGGCCTGGTGGACCGCACGCCGGCTCCCGCCGCAGACGCCGTGCGTCTGACGTACCTCGGCGTGGGCGGGTGGATCATGCAGCGCGGCGACGCCCAGGTGTTGGCCGCGCCGCTCTTCTCCAACCCTTCCTTCGTGCGCACCGGCCTGGACGCCATCCACTCCGACACCGCCGTCGTGAACCGGCACATGGCTGCGTACGACGTGTCCCGGGCCCGGGCGATCCTGGTCGGCCACGCGCACTACGACCACCTCATGGACGTGCCGCAGGTGGCGCGCCGGTGGGCACCCCGGGCGGTGATCCTCGGAAGCCGTACGACGCGCTTCACGCTCGGGACGTGGAGCGGCGTGACCGGGCGCGTCATCGAGATCGACGGCCTGGCGGGCGACGTGGACCACCCCGGCTCGTGGATCAGGGTGGGGCCCGGCGTGCGGGTGATGCCCCTCCTCTCGGACCATGCCCCCCACTTCGAGGGCTACGAGCTCTATCAGGGGGAGCGCGACCACCCCCTCGAGGAGGAGCCCCGCTGGGCGTCGGAATGGCTGGACGGGCCGACGTACGCCTTCCTGGTGGATTTCCTCGACCCGGACGGCTCCGTGGCCTTCCGCATCTACTACCAGGACGCGGTGGCCGCCCCCCGAGGGGCCTGGCGCCCGAGCAGCTCATGGACGAGCGGCCGGTCGACGTGGCCATCCTGGTTCCGGCCACCTTCGACCAGGTGGACTGGGACCCCGAGGCGTTCGTCCTGAACCTGCGGCCCCGCTGGGTGCTCCTGGGCCACTGGGAGAACTTCTTCGTGCCCCCCGAAAAGCCCACCCGCTCGATCATGCTCACGGACATCGGGCACTTCCGGGACCGCCTCGCCCGGGTGTTCGACGGGGAGAGCTGGCTGCCCGACATCGGTACGGAGTTCCGGTTCCCGGTCCGGTAGGGTGGCCCTCCTCCGGGCCGGCCGCGCGCGACCGTCCCTCTTGCCGTGAACCCTGCAGTGCAGTAGATATCATGCGATCGTAACTACTGCAATGCAGGGGATATCATGGGCCGAGCCCTGGGCGAATTCGAGCAGCTCGTTCTCCTCGCGCTGGTGGAGCTCGGCGAGGACGCATACGGCGCCGCCATCGGACGGGTCATCGAGGCGCGTACCGGGAGGGCGGTGTCGGCGGGCGCCGTGTACACGGCTCTGGACCGCCTGGAGAGCCGCGGGTTGGTGAGCTCCGCCGTGGGCGATCCCACACCCGAGCGGGGAGGGCGCCGGAAGAAGTTCTACGTCCTCGAGCCCGCCGGCGCCCTGGAGCTGCAGCGTGCCGTGGAGGTGCTCCAGGCCATGGCGGAGGGGCTCTTGCCCCGTCTGAGGGAGATGGCGGGTGATGGCGGACGATGACCTGAAGCCCGCCGTCCCGCGGCTGGACCGTGTCCTCCTCGCGCTGGTGCGCGGCGACGGCGCCGAGTTCGTCGTCGGGGACGTGCTGGAAGGCTACGCCCGCGACCTGCGGGAGGGCATGACGCCGCGTGCCGCCCGCCGGCGCCTGCGACGCCAGACCCTGGCGACGGTGGTGCGGTGGTGGACGGCGCGGCGCAAGCATACCGCGCCGGGGCTCGAACCCAGGGGAGGAGGGGACGGGATGCGCACGTGGTGGAGGGACGCCCGGCTCTCGGTGCGAAGCCTGGCCCGGCGCCCGGGCCTCGCGATCGCCGTGTTGGTGACGCTCGGCATCGGCATCGGCGCCACGAGCACGATCTATTCGGTGGTGGATGCGGTCCTGCTGCGTCCGTTGCCCTACGACGACCCCGGGCGCCTCGTGCTGGTCGGGAACACGTTCCCCCGGCGCGAATGGGACGACCAGGAGGCGGGTCTCCAGCACCTTGCCGGCGTGTCCGTGCGCAACTGGGAGGAGTACCGGAGCCGATTGCGGTCCCTGGTGTCCCTGGAGGCCCTCGAGGTCACCAGCATCCTCCTGCCCGACCGGGGAGACGGCCCCGAGCTGGCCACCGCCGCCAACATCTCGACGGGGTTCCTGGACCTTCTGGGCGTCACGCCCGTGCTGGGTCGGACCTTCCTCCCCTCGGAGCACCTCCCCGGGGCGCCGCCCGTCCTCCTCCTGAGCTACGGCACCTGGATGCGCCGATTCGGGGGTGATCCCAGCGTGGTGGGCGAGGCCCCCGAAGGCTTCGGGGGGACGCGGGTGGTGGGGGTGCTCCCCAGGGGCTTCCGCGTTCCCGAGGCCGTCCTGCCGGCCGAGCCCGACTTCTGGCGGCCCCTCCAGCCCGCCGACTCCCGCTACGAGTCGCGTGGGCGTCGGTCCCTGGTCCTGCTGGGGCGCCTGGCTCCGGCCGCGACGCTCGACCAGGCGCGGACGGAGGCCAGGGACGTGGCCCGAGACGTGGCCCGGGCGTTCCCCGACGGCAACGTGTTCGAGGGCGGCGAGGCGCTGGGCCTGGGGGCCAACGACCTGAAGGACGCCACCGTGGGTGCGTCCCGTCGCGTCCTGCTCCTCTTCCTGGGCGCGTCGGGCCTCCTTCTGCTCATCGCCGGCCTCAACGCGGCGACGCTTCTCCTCGCCCGGACGCTGGAGCGGTCGCGGGAGCTCGGCGTCCGCGCGGCCCTCGGCGCCGGTGGGGCACGTTGGTCCGGCTCCTGCTCACCGAAAGCCTGCTCCTCGCCGTGGGGGGAGGGCTCCTCGGCGCGATGCTGGCCTTCGCCGGCGTGGACCTCGTCCACCGATACGGGCCGTCCTCCATCCCCCGCCTGGATGAAATCGCGGTGGATGCCCGCGTGTTGGCGGTCACCTCGATGACGGCCGTCCTCGCGGGGCTCCTCGTGGGGCTCGTTCCGGCGCTCCGCCATGTGCGCCGTCCTCCGGGACTCGACCTGAGGGCAGGGCGGTCCGGCACCGAGGGGGTGTGCGCCTGCGCGACGCCCTGGTGGTGGCCCAGGTGGCCGTCGCGGTGGTGATGCTCTCCGCGGGCGGGCTCCTCCTCAACTCCTTCGTCCATCTGCGGTCGATGGATCCGGGCTTTGATCCGGAGGGCCTCCTGACCCTGCGCATGGACACGAAGCGTCCCGGGGCCGCTGAAGTCCCCTGGTGGCAGGACTGGGACGCGGTGCTGGCCGCGGTGGCCGGGGTTCACGGGGTTCGCGCCGTCGCGGGGACGTCCAACCCGCCCTTCCAGTCACCCTTCTGGGCGCCCTGGGTCCGCCTCCCCGACGAAGGGGTCGACGTGAGGGAGTCCCTCGCGGGCTACGCGGTGACGCCGGGCTATTTCGACGTCGGGGCACGCGCCTCCTGGAAGGACGGGACTTCACCGCCGGGGACGGCCCCGACGGGCCGTTCGTCGCCATCGTCAACGAGAGCTGGGTGCGTGCGCGCCTGGAGGCCGCGAGGCGGTCGGGCAGCTCCTCCGTTTCACCGACGACGAGGAGCGGATGGTCACGGTGGTGGGGGTGGTGGAGGACGTGATCCAGGACCGCGCCCAGGACGGCCGGCTTCCGGCCGTCGACGTTCCCTACACGCAGACCGAGTGGCCCTTCGTCCAGGTCGTGGCGCGCCTGGACCTGCCGGCGGCCACCGTGGTGCCCGAGGTGCGCAAGGCGTTGGCCCGATTCAATCCGTACGTCCCGCCCCGGGACGTGCGCATGATGGACGAGCGCATGGCGGCCACCCGCACCGACCCCCGTTTCCAGACGCTGCTCATCTCCGCCTTCGCGGCGCTGGCGCTCCTGCTGGCGTCGGCGGGTCTGTACGGCTCTCTGTCCCATGCGGTGAGCCGCCGCCGGCGCGAGCTGGGCATCCGGGTGGCGTTGGGCGCCGCGCGCCGCGGTCTGGTGGCCCTGGTGGTGGGGCAGGGGCTCCGCCTCTCCGCGCCGGGGTGGTGCTGGGACTGTCGGCGCGGCGCCGTGACCCGCCTGCTGGAGAGCTTCCTGTACGGCATCACCCCGAGGGACCCCCTCACCTACGTCTCGGTGGTGGCGGTCCTGGGGGTCGTGGCGGCCCTGGCGTCCTTCGTGCCCGCGCGGCGCGCCACCGGCGTGGACCCGGTGGAGGTGCTCAACGAGGAGTAGCGGACCCGCTACTCCTCGGGCTTGGGCGGCCCGCCCTCGAAGCGGAAGCGCACCCGCGTGCCGGCCGGGTCTTCGGCCACGATGAACATGGCGGGCAGCCCGGTGTCGATCCCGCCCCGGGGGTCCCGCGCCTCGGGCATGGGGATGAGGTACAGGCCGGTCACGTCCAGCGTGTCCTGGGCCTCGGTCTCGCCCATGTCGCCGATGTCGGCGATGCGGCCGCCCTCCTTCAGGAGGGGCTCGGCGTAGTTGACCAGGATGTCGGCCCGGAGCTCGGGGAGCCCGGGCACCGCGACCGTGCCGCCGGCGATGAGGAGGTCGGGCACGCGGCGCCCGTTGTAGCGCAGGCCGTCGTAGACCGCCGGATCATAGTCGTCGTACCGTCCGGTGGCGATCGCGTCCAGGGCCTCCAGGATCCCCACGAAGTTGGTCTTGCGCAGGTGCTGCTTCTCCGGGTCGTCGGCCCACGCGCCCGACTCGATGAGCACGGTGCTGGCGCCCCACGCGCCGATCAGGTCGCCGAAGGCGCGGGGGTTGAAGGTGTCGTCGTACTTGGCGATGTGGTCGCCCACCAGGGGCCCATGATCTCCACCAGGAGCGAGGCCACCTGCATGGCCTTGCGCCGCTTGGCGTCCATGTCGCGGGCGTCGTTGAACGCCGGCGCCAGCAGCGCGATGGCCACGCCCCGGTCCGAGTCGCCCACCCCGTACCCGGGTTCTGGTCGTGGAGGTTGAAGCCGAAGTCGGGCTGAAGCTCGTCGTCCACCCGCTTGAGGAGCTTGCCCTCGGGGGTCTGGAGCTGCGCGCGTCGCGGTTCATGTCGATCCCCTGGGCGTTGCTCCGGCGGAAGCGCTCGGCGCCGTCGGGATTGAGCATGGGGATCATGTGGATGGTGGCGCCCTGGGCGATCCGCTGCGCCAGGGGATGGTCCGGCCGGTCGTGGAAGAAGCGCACGATGTCGACCAGGGCCATGGACGCGGTGCTCTCGTCGCCGTGCATCTGCGACCAGAGCAGGACGGTCACCGGCCCCGAGCCGTAGGTGAGCTGACGGATGTCCCGACCCTCGGCGCTCGCCCCCACCGTCTCGGAGACGGGCCGTTCAGGTATGGCGCCACGGCGCTCCAGTACGTGTCGTGCCCGAAGCTACGGTCCTCCAGGCCGGGCACGACCAGCGTGTCCGACAGCGCCGCGAGCTCCGCGGGCGTGGTGGGGGCGGCGCGGCGGGACGTACCGGGGGGTGGGGGCCGGGCAGGCGGCCGCAGCGAGGGCGACGGTGGCGGCGACGAGGAGTAGGGGGATGCGACGGTCAGGGACGATCGATTCAGGGAGGCTCATCGGTAGAGGAGGTAGGGTGCGCGGAGCGCCTGGAACGCCGCCAACTCGGCGTCCCAGCCCGCGGTGAGCTCGGCCATGCCCTCGCCCGGCCAGCCCGGCGCAGGGCGTCGGTGCCGGCGAGGCGGTCGAAGTGGGCCACGTTCCAGGTCCAGTGGTCGCCGGACATGCGGTGGGCCTCCACGAGCATGGCCACGCCGACCCGGGGCGCGTCGAAGTGTCGGCGAGTCCACCAGCCGCACGCCGTGCACCTCGGTGTCGTCGAACTTGCCGTCGCCGGCGCCGTGGGGCGTGAAGGTGGCGGGCTCGAAGCGCACGCCCGCCAATCCGTACCCGTTCAGCGTGTCGGCCAGCGCCTGGCCGTCCAGCCACGGCGCGCCCACCCACTGGAACGCCCGATCCGTTCCGCGGCCCACCGACAGGGCGTGCCTTCGAAGAGGCATGTCCCGGGGTAGGCCAGCGCGCTCTCCAGCGAGGGGATGTTGGGCGACGGAGCGATCCAGGGCAGCCCGGTCTGGTCGAAGGTCATGTCCCGGCGCCACCCCCTCCATGGGCACCACGTGGAGCTCCACGTGGATGCCGAACGCCCCCACGATCATCCGGGCCAGCTCGCCCATGGTCATCCCGTGGCGCATGGGCACGGGGTACAGCCCCACGAAGTGCTGTAGGCGATGTCCAGGACGTTGCCCTGGACCACGTCTCCCCGGATGGGGTTGGGTCGGTCCAGCACCACGAAGGGGATGCCGGCCTGGCCGGCCGCCCCATGGCGAGGCCATGGTGGAGGGATACGTGTAGTAGCGGGCGCCCACGTCCTGGATGTCGAAGAGGAGGACGTCCACGCCCTCGAGCATCTCCGGGGTGGGCCGGAGGGTCTCCCCGTAGAGGGAGTGGATGGGCAGGCCGGTCTTCTCGTCCATGCCGCTCTCGATCGACGGCGCCGGCCTGGGCCTCGCCGCGGATGCCGTGCTCGGGAGCGAAGAGGGCGACCAGGTCCACGTCGGGGCGTCGGCAGGACGTCGATGTCGTGGCGCCCGTCGGCGGGGCGGCCGGTCTGGTTGGTGATGAGCCCGACGCGCTTGCCGCGCACGAGGTCGCAGGGAGTCGGAGAGCAGGACCTCGATGCCCGGGGCACGCGCGCCGGCGGTCGCGGATGTCGCGGCTTCGGGTCCCAGGACGCGGAGCCTGCGTCTCGCCCGAAGGCCCGCACGCGCAGGCCGCGAGGGCCAGGAGTGACACGAGGGCCGCGAGACGGCCGGTTGCATGGAAGCGTTCATGCGGCAAGCTTCGGGGTCCGGAGCGCGCCCGTCAACGTCGGACCGCCCGCTCGGCCTCGGTTAGAATCGTGCGAGGCTTGTCACCCCGATGGAGGACCCCTGAACCCGCTGTGCCACCCGCGCTCCTTCGCCCTCCTCCGCCCCGTGGGCGGCGTGGTGGCTCGCTCTCGTGCCGATCTTCGCCTGCGGTGGGCCCCCTCCGCCGCCGGCGCCCGCCCCCGCGAGCCCGCCCCCGAGGTCCCCGCCGGCCGCCGCGACACGCTGCCGGCGGCCGAGGAGGCCTCGCCCGCGGAAGAGCCCGAGCCGCCCGACACGCGCTCGTGGGCCGAGCGCACGCTCGACGGCCTGACCCTCCGCGAGAAGGTGGGCCAGATGATCATGCCCTGGGTCATCGGCGACTTCGCGCCCGAGGGCTCGCCAGCCACGAGCGCATCTTCGGGCTGATCCAGGACCAGGCGATCGGCGGCGTGATCATGTCGGTGGGCAGCCCACCGAGGTGGCGGCCAAGCTCAACGACCTCCAGCGCCACGCGAAGATCCCGCTCCTGGTGGCGGCCGACCTGGAGACGGGCGCGGGCTTCCGCATGTGGGGCGCGGTCTACATGCCGGGCACCATCGAGCTGGGCGGCGCCACCAACTTCCCCACCCTCATGGCCGTGGGTGCCACCGGCGACGCGGCGCTGGCCTACGAGATGGGCGCGATCACCGCCGAGGAGGCCCGGGCCGTGGGGATCCAGGTGCCCTTCGCGCCGGTCCTGGACGTGAACAACAACCCCGACAACCCGATCATCAACGTCCGCTCCTTCGGCGAGGACCCGGACGCGGTCGCCCGCCTGGGCGCCGCCTTCGTGCGCGGGATGCAGGAGCACGGGGCCATCGCCACCGGCAAGCACTTCCCGGGACACGGCGACACGGGCACCGACTCCCACCTGGCGCTGCCCACGATCACGCGTCCCGCGGCGCGCATGGACTCGGTGGAGCTGAAGCCCTTCCGGGCCGCCATCGACGCGGGGATGGGCGGGATCATGACCGCGCACATCACCGTCCCGGCGCTCAACGGGGGGAACGGCGACGCCGGCCACCCTCTCCCGGCCGGTGCTCACCGACCTGCTGCGCGACCAGATGGGCTTCGACGGGCATCGTCTTCACCGACGCCATGGACATGGCCGCCATCTCCGGGCGCCTGGGCTCCGGCGAGGCGGCCGTGCGCGCCGTGGAGGCCGGCGCCGACATCATCCTCATGCCGGCTTCGGTCGAGGACGCCATGCGGCGGCATCGTGGACGCCGTCGCAGCGGGCGCATCCCCGAGTCGCGCATCGACGAGACCGTGCTCCGGCTCCTCGACGCGAAGGAGGCGCTCGGCCTGAACGGAACCGCGAGGTGGACCTGGCGAGGATCCCGCGCGATGGTCGGCATCCCGGAGCACACGCGGTGGCCGACGAGATCGCCCGCAGGTCCATCACCCTCATCCGCAACGGCAGGGACCTCCTCCCGCTCCTGGGCACGCGCAGCGCCCGGGTCCTCTCGGTCACCTACCGGCGGACGTCCGACGTCCTGGCGGGGCGGTACTTCAACCAGCGGCTGCGCCCGACCTACCCCCGCCTCGCCACGGCGGAGCTGGACCGGGACGCCAGCGCCGCCCTCTACGAGGGGCTCCTGCGCCAGGCGCGCCGTTCGGCGCTGGTGGTGGTGAGCACCTACGTGACCGCGGTCTCGTACTCCGGGACGGTCGCGGTTCCCGAGGAGGTGTCGGGCTTCATCGAGGAGCTGGCGAGCGCCGGCATCCCCCACGTCGTCGTTTCCTTCGGCAACCCCTACCTTATCACCGAGTTTCCCGACGTCCAGGCGTACATGCTGGCCTGGAGCGGCTCGCAGGCGAGCCAGCGCGCGGCGGCGGGAGCGCTCTTCGGGGACTTCCCGATCCAGGGACGCACGCCGACCCGGATCCCCGGCTTCGCCGATATCGGCGACGGCATCCAGATTCCCCAGAAGACGATGATCGGTGGAACGATAGACGACAGGTCGCACGAGCGGGAGGCTCGTCGCGCTCCTCCTGACCGGCGTCCTGGCGCCCGGCGGCTGCGGGGGCGGCCCGACGCCCCGGCCCGGCGGCCGCGCCCGCGCCGCGGGGATGGGTGGAGCGCACGCTCGCCTCCCTGACGCTGCGGGAGAAGGTGGCGCAGCTCGTGATCGAGTGGATGCCCGGCGGCTACGTCTCGCCGTCGGCGCCCGACTTCGAGCCGCTGGAGCAGTGGGTGGTCCACGACGAGATCGGCGGCATCAGCCCCAGCATCGGCACGCCGCTCGCCTACGTGGCCAAGCTCAACGCGCTCCAGGGGCGCGCGAAGATCCCGCTGCTGGTGGGCGCGGACTTCGAGAACGGCGGGCCGGGCATGCGCATCAACGGCGCCTACGCGCTCCCGTCCATGCTCCCCGCGGGCGGCGGCACCGCACTTTCCGCCCACGATGGCCTTCGGCGCCATCGGCGACGACCGCTTCGCGTACGAGTACGGGCGCATCACCGCCGAGGAGGCGCGGGCGGTCGGGGTGCACGTCCTCTTCGCGCCGGTGCTGGACGTGAACTCGAACCCCGACAACCCGGTCATCGCCACCCGCTCCTTCGGGGCCGACCCGGAGCTGGTGGCGCGCCTGGGCGCGGCCTTCATCCGCGGCGCGCACGCGGGCGGCGCGCTCACCACCGCCAAGCACTTCCCCGGCCACGGCGACACGGACATCGACTCCCACGTGGGCCTCCCCGTGGTGACGGGCGACCGTGCGCGCCTGGACTCGGTCGAGCTGGTGCCCTTCGAGCGCGCCATCGACGAGGGCGTGGACGCGATCATGACCGCCCACGTGAAGATGCCGGGGCTGCTGGGCGCCGGCTCGCCGCCCGCCACCCTCTCGCCGGAGATCCTCACCGGGCTCCTGCGGGCCGACCTGGGCTTCGACGGGCTCCTCTTCACCGACGCCCTCACCATGGGCGCCATCACCGAGGGCTACGGGATCGGCGAGGCCTCCGTGCGGGCCCTGGAGGCCGGCGCCGACGTGCTCCTGTCCCCGAAGGACGTGCCCGCCGCCATCGACGCCGTGGTCGGCCGCGGTCGAGTCGGGCCGCATCGCGAGGCGCGCATCGAGGCTCGGTCCGGCGGATCCTCGAGCTCAAGGCGCGCCTGGGGCTGCACCAGAACCGCCTCACCTCCCTCGAAGAGCGTCGACCAGGTCGTGGGCACGGGCGCCCACCTGGCCTTCGCCGACACGGCGGCCACCCGCTCCATCACGCTGCCCCGCGACGCGAGGGACCTGGTGCCCATGCTGGCCGCCGCGGCGGGGCGCGTGCTCCACGTGCGCTACGCGCCCTCCACGTGGCTGTGGGCCGGCCGCGCCTTCGCGGCCGGCCTGGCCCAGCGGGTCCCGCGGTCGAGAGCTGGAGCCTGGACGAGCGGAGCGACAGCTCGGTCTACGCCGCCGCGCAGGACGCCGTGGCCGCGCACGACCGCGTGGTGGTGAGCGCCTACGTGTCGCCCTCGGCCGGCTCGGGCGAGGACGCCGTGCCGGAGCCTCTGCGCGACCTGGTGGCCGCGCCGGCGGGCCAAGCCGACGGTGCTGCTCTCCTTCGGCAACCCGTACCTGCTCAAGGCCTTCCCCACCGTGGGCAGCTACCTGCTCGCCTGGGGCGACCGGGAGGTGAGCCAGCGCGCGGCGCTGAAGGCCCTCTTCGGCGAGGAGGCCATCAGCGGCCGCCTGCCGATCCCCCTGCCGCCCTTCCACGCCATCGGCGAGGGGCTGGACCGCCCCAAGGTGGCCGACTTCACGCCGCCGTGGCCGTGGAGGACCCGCTGGTCGCCGCCGGCATCGTCGCCCGGGCCAGCGCAGCGGCACGGCCGAGGCGCCGCCCACCGTGGCCGACCCCGCGACCGTGGGGATGGACCCCACCAAGCTCGCGCGCATGGACCCATCATCCGGGCCGCGCTGGCCGACTCGGCGGCGAGCGGCGCGGCGGTGGCCATCGGCCGGCACGGCCGCCTCGTGAAGCTCGAGGGCTACGGCGAGCTGGCCTACGGCAGCGGCCGGCCGGCCACGCCCACGTCCATCTGGGACCTGGCCTCCGTCTCCAAGGTGGTGGGCACCACCACGGAGGCCATGATGCTCGTGCAGCAGGGCCGCCTCGACCTGGACGCCAAGGTGGTGGACTACCTGCCGTGGTGGTCGCGGGGCGACGCGCGGAAGAACGAGGTCACCGTCCGCCAGCTCCTGCTGCATCGCACGGGGCTCCCCGCCTTCGAGCGCTGGTTCTTCGACCACGCCGGGCAAGCAGGCGTACAAGGACGCTGCCGCCGACGAGCCGCTCGAGTCGGATCCGGGCACCGCGACCGTCTACTCCGACATCGGCATCATGACGCTGTCCTGGATCATGGAGTCGATCACCGGCCAGCCGCAGGACGACTGGCTGCAGGAGCACGTCTTCGGGCCCCTCGGGATGCTGGACACCGAGTACAATCCGGGCCCGTCGCTGAAGCCCCGCATCGCCGCCACGGAGATGGACACGCTCTGGCGCCACGAGATGGTGTGGGGCCGCGTCCACGACGAGAACGCCGACGCCATGGGCGGCGTGGCGGGTCACGCCGGCCTCTTCTCCACGGCGGTGGACCTGTCCGTCTTCGCGCGCATGATGCTCAACGACGGCACCGCGCCGGCGTGCGTGCCCGGCGAGCCGCGGGGCGATCCGTGTCCGGTGGCCCGGCCCGACCCGCGTGCGCCTCATCGACCCCGAGGTGCTGCACCTGTTCACCCGCCGCTAGGACGAGGACTCCAGCCGCGCGCTCGGGTGGGACACCCCCTCGGAGGGCTCGTCCGGCGGCGACTACGTCACGCACGACGCCTTCGGCCACACGGGCTTCACCGGCACGTCCATCTGGATGGATCCGGACCTGGACATCTGGATCATCCTGCTGACGAACCGGGTGCACCCCACCCGGGACAACCAGAAGCACGTCCCGCTCCGCCGCGCCGTGGCCGACGCCGCGGTCCTCGCCATCACCGACCAGCCCGTCCACAGAGCGGGAGCCCGTTCTTGACCACTCTCGACTGGGTGATCATCGCCCTCTACTTCGTCTTCGCCGCGGCCATCGGCCTGGCGCTGTCGAACCGGGCGGGACGGTCCCTCTCCGACTACTTCGTGGGGGGTCGGTCGCTGCCGTGGTGGCTGGCCGGCACCTCCATGGTGGCCACCACCTTCGCTGCCGATACGCCCCTGGCCGTCACCGAGATGGTCGCCAAGCACGGCGTGGCGGGGAACTGGCTGTGGTGGAACATGGTGATGAGCGGCATCCTCACCGTGTTCTTCTACGCGCGGCTGTGGCGGCGCGCCGGCGTCATCACCGACGTCGAGTTCACCGAGCTCCGCTACGGCGGCAAGCCGGCGGCGCTCCTGCGCGGCTTCCGCGCCGCGTACCTCGCGCTGCCGATCAACCTCATCATCATGGGGTGGGTGAACCTGGCCATGATGGAGATCGTCAGCACGACGCTGGGCATCAGCCAGGTGGCCGCGCTCCTGGTGTGCTTCCTGCTCGCCGCGGCCTACTCGGTCATGGCCGGGCTGTGGGGCGTGGTCGTCACGGACTTCTTCCAGTTCGGCCTGGCCGTTGGAGGCGCCGTGATCCTCGCCATCTTCGCGGTCCACGCGGTGGGCGGCATCGAGGGGATGCAGATGGGCCTCGAGGGCGTCTACGGCAGCTCGGACGCGGCGCTCGCCATGCTCCCGCGGGAGAGCGCGGCCTGGATGCCCGCCATCACCATGGCCGTCTACCTGGGCGTGAACTGGTGGGCGAGCTGGTATCCCGGGGCGGAGCCGGGCGGCGGCGGCTACATCGCGCAGCGCATCTTCAGCGCGCGCACGCGAGCGCGACGGCGTGCTCGCCACGCTCTGGTTCAACATCGCCCACTACGCCGTGCGGCCCTGGCCGTGGATCCTGGTGGCGCTGGCCTCCACCATCCTCTATCCCGGGCCTCGACAACCCGCGCCAGGGCTACGTCATGGCGGTCATGGACCTCCTCCCGCCCGGGCTCACGGGGCTGGTCCTCGCCGGCTTCGCCGCCGCCTACATGTCCACCATCTCCACCCAGCTCAACTGGGGCGCGAGCTACCTGGTCAACGACCTGTACGCGCGCTTCATGCGCCCCGACGCTCGAGGACCGCGACTCGTGCGGGTCTCGCGGCTGGCCACGCTGCTCCTGATGGTCGCGTCGCTCGTCGTGACGTACTTCCTCACCTCGATCGAGGGCGCGTGGCGCTTCCTCCTGGCGATCGGCGCCGGGACCGGGCTCGTGCTCATCCTCCGCTGGTACTGGTGGCGCATCAACGCCTGGAGCGAGATCAGCGCGATGGTGGCCTCGCTCGTGGTGAGCGTCGTGCTCTGGTTCGGCGCCGGCCTGACCCGACGACCCCGTCCAGTGGGCGTGGATCATGCTCGCCACGGTCGGCGTCGAGCACGGTGGTCTGGCTCGCCGTGACCTTCCTGACGCCGCCCGAGGAGGAGCAGGTCCTGCGCGGCTTCTACCTCAAGGTGCGGCCGGGAGGGCGGGGGTGGACCCGGGTCTCGTCCGGGCTCGGCCTGGGCGGCGAGCCCATCGACGGCGGCCCACTCAACTGGACGAACTGGGTCGCCGGCGTGACGTCCGTGTACTCGTCGCTCTTCGGCGTCGGCCAGATCATCTTCGGCGCGACCGGACGCGGGGTGGTGCTCCTGGTCGTCGCGATGGCTCTGCTTCGTCTGGATCGGCCGGAACCTGCGGCCCTCGCGCGCGAGCATGGACCCGTTCCCGGGCGTGCGGTCCTAGCCCTCGTCG
Source organism: uncultured Gemmatimonadales bacterium (assembly GCA_963848895.1). Taxonomy (GTDB): domain Bacteria; phylum Gemmatimonadota; class Gemmatimonadetes; order Longimicrobiales; family Gaopeijiaceae; genus SZUA-318. The sequence continues at coordinate 39,441 of CAWKGE010000042.1, read as the reverse complement.
CCGCCCGCTAGAAAACCAGCCAGGTCATCAGGTAGAGCGCGTTGTTGTCCGACGCGTCCCGCCCGTCGACCGTCGTAGTCCTGGCTGGCGCCGTTGAACTTCCGGTACCCGACGTACTGGACGCCCAGCCTGGTGTTCAGCCACGGCATGAACGAGAGCTGCGCGATGAAGCCCTGGCTGTCGGGGCTCCCGGTGGCGCTCCCGGTCACGGCGTCCTCCGGGTAGAGCAGCGGGTCCGCGCTCCCGGTGGTCGAGAAGAGCCCGGCGCTCAGCCCCACCCGCGACGGCCAGTAGTACGTGGCGTCCACGCGCGCGTGCTCAGGTTGCCGTCGACGTGTGACGGCGCCCCCGCGCCCGCGGTCCCCGTGAGGCTGCGCGACTCGTGGATCCATGTCCCGTGGGCCACGAAGGTCGCCCCGCTCTGCCACTCCTTGTCCCACTGGGCGTCGAAGGCCACGTCCGCTGTAACGGTCGCGCGGGCCCCGGAAGCCGGACGGCGTGAGGTGGGAGACCATCCCGTAGCTGCCCACCATGAGCTGGCCGCCCTCGACCGTGTGCAGGAGCGCGACCCGCCAGTAGGGGGACATCCCGTGGATGGCGTTCTCCGCGCTCCCGTCCACGGGCACCGGCCCGCCCTGGAACGCCGAGCGGTAGAAGCTCGCCTCGGTGTAGAGGGGTTGCTCCACAGGGCGTAGCCCCCCACGCCCATGACCTGCTGGCCCAGCGCGCCGTCGATGAGCGTGGAGGCCATCGGCGTCGGGCGCCACCTCCGACGAGGCCCAGGGGAAGCCCCACACCGGCGTGCTGTTCCAGACGTCCTGGACGGTGGGCGAGTTGTTGAGGGTGAAGCCGTACAGGACGTTCTTGCCCGCCACCGTCGCATGGTCGGCGAAGCGGATGTCGGCGTTGTCGATGCCGATGCCCCCCTCGGCCGGATCGTACGTGAGCTGGAGGAAGGTGCCGATCTTCGGGGTGATGGCCTCGCCGAAGAACAACCCCAGCTCCTGGGGGAACGCCATCGAGCGGTTCTGCTCGCCCGGGACGTCGCGGCTCACCGACGTCAGCGACGAGATCACCATCGCCGAGACCGGGGGAATCAGGTCCAGGCGCAGGGAGGGCGCCTGCGCGCTGTCCTGGAGCTGGACGGTCTGCTGGGCCGCCATCGTGTATCCGCCGAGCTTGAACAGGCGCCCGAACAGGGTCAGCTGCGGGTAGGCGGTGTGGCACACGTTGCAGGTCAGTCCCGTCTGCCGGGTGAAGCTGGGGATCGGGACGAACGGCGTGACGATCTCGCTACGCCGGCGCGGGCCAGGTCGTGCATGTAGGCAGAAACGGCAACGTCGGCGGGCCGTGGGGCCTCCGCCGACGCCGGAGAAGCTGCTGGGCCGACCGCGGGCGCGACCAGCGCCCCGACGGTGAGCAGGTTGAGAACGGTCATGGCCCCTCCTTGAGGTTCAAGGGACCGCCGTCCGCTCCTGCCCGTAGTCGATCGCACAAGAGCGATCGACAGTCTATGAGGATCGGGCTACCCCCGAATCTCAAAAAGTGACAGGTCACGCTTCCTCGCCGTCGAGGGTTCCGCCGACCCGGCGTCCGCGCCCGTCCGCGCTACGGATAGTTGGCGCTGAGGATGACCGACCCGCTGGCACCGCGTGTGCCCGGTCTCTCGGACGACGCGACTTCCTTCCCGTTCACCGTGATGCTGGCGCCCGAAACGCTGCTGCCCTGGGCCGGAACGGCGGTGAGGTTGGCGATGCCGGGCGCCGGCGTCTTCATCTTGAACGACCGGGACCAGCCGCCCGTCACGGTCTTGTGCCCCTCGACCTCGGTCCCGATCCGCCACGTCACGTGGCACTCCCCGCAGGTCACCGCGAAGCCGATGCGGGGCGTGGGATCCGAGGACGACCGCCGGACGGGTGGCGCGTCGTAGGGCGAGCGGGCGATCCGCGTCGTGCAGGACGCCGAGAAGGCGAGGGCGAGCACGCAGGCGGCCGTCAGGCTCGGGTGCCGCCCGGCATCCCCGGCTCCTCGTCCACCACCGCCTAGCGCACCAGCTCCATGAACTTGTCACGCGGGTTCGCCCCGCGCGGCGTCTGCGTGAACACGAGCGCGATGATCCCCAGCTCCGGGTCCATCCAGGCGAACGTCCCGTCGGATCCGCTGTGGGAGTAGCTGCCGTCGTCGCAGACCGTCCAGCCGTACCCGTAGTACGCCGTGCCGTCGTCCGAGGTCGGGAAGGTGGGGCTCGTCATCAGCGCCACCGTCTCCGGCTTGCAGGATGCGCTTGCCGCCGTAGACGCCTCCGTTCAGGAACATCTGGCAGAAGATCGCATAGTCCCACGCCGTCGAGATCATCCCGCCCGACGCGCGCACGAACGGCATCTGCGGCGGATCGCCGGGCTCCCACCCGGCACCCACTGCGCCGTTCTCGCTCTCGTAGTACACGGCGCCCATGCGGTCGAGCTTGCCGTCCAGCTTCTCGGCGATCTCGTGGTTGTACGAATCCGCCATCCCCAGGGGCCGATAGATCCGCTCCTTCAGGAAGCTCTCCAGGCTCTGGCCCGACGCGATCTCGACGAGCGCGCCCAGCGTGTTGTAGCCCGGGTTGCTGTAGGAGTACGACGTGCCCGGCAGCACCTCCGCGCCCACCTCGCCGAAGCGCGCGACCTCCAGCTGCAGCGTGGGCGCGTCCGGGTGCTCGGCGCTCGGCTCCATGAGCGGCTCGAGGAAGAGCGAGTTGATGCGGAAGCCGCTGGTGTGGTTCAGGAGGTGCTTGATCTGGATGAACCCGGGCGGTAGTTGTCGAACGACGGGATGTACTTCCGCACCGGGTCCTCCCAGGAGAGCTTTCCCTCCTCGACGAGGATGCGAGATCGGACGTCGCGATGGTCGGCTTGGTGTTCGAGGCCATGCGGAACATCGTGTTGGGCTCCATGCGCAGCCCCTTCGCCTTGTTCCGCCACCCCGACCGGCTCCTGCAGGACGACCTTCCCGTCGCGCGCCACCAGGAGGACCGCGCCCACCAGGTCGCCTCGGTCGACCGCTTCCCGGTAGAGCCGCACACCGGCCTGCAGGATCGCCGACGACATCCCCACGTCCTCGGGAGTGGCCCGGGAGAGCGTGACGTCCTGGGCCCCGAGGCGGGCCGTCGACCCCGCGCAAGCGAGGGCGAGGAGGAGCGGGGAGGGCGGGGCCCCTCCGGCGGATCCGACGGACCTGCATGTCGGCCTCCACGGTCGGGTTCTCGTGCGTGTCGCTGGAGTATACCGGGGGGCCTCGCGCCCCGCACACCCGTCGCTATCTTGTTGTCTCCGAACCACTCCGCCGGAGAGAGAGAATGACGGTCCGCGCCCCCAAGCTCACCACGCTCGCGTCCCTCTTCCTGGTCCTGGGCCTGCCCGGCTGCGTCAAGAAGAGCACGTACCGGAGCACGCTGGATGCCCTCGCGCAGTCGCGCGCCGACCGGCGAGGCGGAGCTGGACGCGCGCCGACGCGGAGGCCGCCCGCCGGCGGTGGGAGGCGACGCGCGACTCGCTCGAGGCCCGCGTCGCCGAGCTCCAGGCCGACAGCACGGACCTCGACCGCCACGGGGCCGAGATGACGTCGCGCTTCGAGGAGGCGCGCGACGAGGTGCACCGCCTCGAGACGCTGCTCGACGAGCGCGGCAGCGAGTACCGCCGGCTGCAGCAGCGGCTCGACCAGCTCGCCGCCGTCGAGCGCGAGGTGCGCGAGCGGAACCGCATCTATCAGGAGGTGCTCGGGAAGTTCCAGTCCCTGATCGACGCGGGCCAGCTCAGCGTCTCGATCAGCCGCGGCCGCATGGTGATCAACCTCCCGCAGGACATCCTCTTCCAGTCGGGCAGCGCCACGGTCGGCCGGGACGGCCGCGAGACGATCGCCCAGGTCGCGAAGGTGCTCGCCGACCTCCCCGACCGGAGCTTCCAGGTGGAGGGGCACACCGACAACGTCCCGATCTCCACCGCCCGCTTCCCCTCGAACTGGGAGCTGTCCACCGCACGGGCCCTCTCGGTGGTGCGGCTCCTGGTGCGAGGCGGCGTGCCGCCCGAGAACCTCTCGGGCGCGGGCTATGGGGAGTACCAGCCCGTCGCCTCGAACGACGACGCGGCCGGGCGCCGGCGCAACCGGCGCATCGAGATCGTGATGCTGCCCAACCTCGACCTGATCGCCGGGGAGTCGATCGGAGGGTGAGCTATCGCCTCGACGGAGAGATGAGCCGGTGAGCACCCCCTTCACGCGCCTCGAGCGGATCCCCGTCCGGATCCTCGAGGACCACGAGGCCATCGCCCGCCGGGTGGCGGGACGGATCGCGGAGATCATCCGCGAGCGCGCGGAGCCGGCGACCGTGCCGTCCTCGGCCTCGCCACCGGCTCGACGCCGGTGGGGATCTACCGCGAGCTCATCCGCATGCACCGGGAAGAAGGGCTCGACTTCTCGAACGTCGTGACGTTCAACCTCGACGAGTACTGGCCGATGCAGCCGGGGAGCCTGCACAGCTACCACCGGTTCATGCGCGAGAACCTCTTCGACCACGTGAACGTCCCGGAGGAGCAGATCCACGTCCCCCGGGGCGACCTCGCGCGCGAGGAGACCGAGGTGCACTGCGCGGCCTACGAGCAGGCGATCCGCGACGCGGGCGGGATCGACTTCCAGATCCTGGGCATCGGCCGCAGCGGCCACATCGGCTTCAACGAGCCCGGGCTCCGGCGCGCGAGTCGCGCACGCGGCTGGTCTACCTCGACACCGACGACGCGCGCGGACGCGGCGTCGGACTTCTTCGGCGAGGAGAACGTGCCGCCCGAGGCCGTGACCATGGGCGTCGCGCACCATCCTCGAGGCGCGGGAGATCGCGCTCATCGCCACCGGCGAGCACAAGGCGTGGATCGTGCGCCGCGCGGTGGAGGGCGAGGCGCACGCCGACGTGGCCGCCACCTACCTGCAGGGGCACCCGCACGCCACCGTGTGGCTCGACCCGGCGGCGGCGGCCGAGCTGACGCGCGTGCGCACGCCCTGGCTGCTCGGCGAGGTCGACTGGACGCCGGACCTGGAGGCGGAGGCCGTGCTCTGGCTCAGCCGCCAGGCGAAGAAGCCGGTGCTCCACCTGTCGATGCGCGACTACCGCGACCACCACCTCAGCTCGCTCGTCGCGCGCCACGGCTCCGCGGAGCCGCTGAACGGGGAGATCTTCAACCGGCTCATCGGCGAAGATCCGCGGCAAGAGCAAGCTCCCCGCCGGCGAGAGGATCATCGTCTTCAGCCCGCACCCCGACGACGACGTCATCTCCATGGGCGGCATCCTGCGCAAGCTCGCGCAGAACGGGAACGACATCACCGTCGGCTACCAGACGTCGGGCAACATCGCGGTCTTCGACCACGAGGTGCGCCGCTACCTCGACTTCGTGGAGCGTGCCCGCCGTGCGCTGTCGCTCACGGACCACGCGGCGCTGTCGCGCCACGTCGACGAGATCGAGGCGAGCCTGGGCGGCAAGGCGCCGGGCGACGTGGACGCCGACGTGGTGCGCGACCTCAAGCGCATCATCCGCGAGACCGAGGCGGTGAGCGCCCTGGAGGCCGTGGGGCTCGGGCCGGGCAACGCGCGCTTCCTCGACCTCCCGTTCTACCAGACCGGGGAGGTGAAGAAGGACCCCATCGGCGCGCGCGACGTGGAGATCGTGCGCGCCCTCCTGGAGGAGGTGCGACCCTCGATCGTCTTCGCCGCCGGCGACCTGTCGGACCCGCACGGCACGCACCGCATGTGCCTGGAGGCGGTGAACCGGGCCCTCGACGAATACGAGGGGCCGGCGCCCCAGCTGTGGATGTACCGCGGCGCGTGGCAGGAGTGGTCGCTGGTGGAGGCCGACGTGCTCGTGCCCATGAGCGCCGAGGAGCTGCGGCGGAAGATCCTGGCCATCTTCAAGCACCAGAGCCAGAAGGACGTGGCGCCCTTCCCCGGCCCCGACCCGCGCGAGTTCTGGCAGCGCGTCGAGGACCGCAACCGCGGCACCGCCGAGCAGCTGAGGACGGCCGGGCTGCCGGCCTACTTCGCCATGGAGGCGTACGTGGTGCTGGAAGGGGGCGAGCGGCTGCAGCCGACCGTGGTGCCGACGGCGTCGCTGGGGGAGGGGTAGTGAGGCCCGCAGCCCTTCGGGCCCCGCCGGGTTCCCGCCGGCCCGATCCGTGCTATTCTGTCGGCTTCGTACCGACGGCCACGGTGACCACCGCCTCTTCCGGGGAAGGACCGCGACTCCATGCGCGACTTCACGTCGCTCGACCTGATCGTGCTGGTCTTCTACCTGGTGGGCGTCACCGTCTGGGGCGCGTGGCTGGGGCGCGGCCAGAAGGGCGGGGTCGACTACTTCCTCGGCAGCCGGTCGCTGCCGTGGTGGGCGGTCATGCTGTCCGTGGTCGCCACCGAGACCAGCACGCTCACGTTCCTGAGCGTGCCCGGCGTGGCCTACATGGGCACCATGACGTTCCTGCAGCTCACGATCGGCTACCTCCTCGGGCGGATCGTGGTGGCGCGTCCGTGCTGCTGCCCGCGTACTACCGCGGCGAGCTCACGACGGCGTACCACCTCCTGCAGGCGCGCTTCGGGCTGGGGGCGCGGCGCTTCACGTCGGCGATCTTCATGGTGACGCGCGTGCTCTCCGACTCGGTGCGCCTGTTCGCCACGGCGATCCCCCTCGCGCTCATCACCGGCTGGCCGTACTGGGAGTCGATCGTCGTCATCGGCGTCCTCACGCTCATCTACACCTACTTCGGCGGCATCAAGGCGGTGGTGTGGATCGACTCGCTTCAGATGGTGCTGTACCTGGGCGGCGCGGTCGCGGCGCTCGTCGCGCTCCAGATCGGCGTGGACGGAGGATGGGGATCGATCCTGTCGTCGGCGGCCGCGGCCGGGAAGCTCCACACCTTCGACTTCTCCTTCAATCGGATGCAGCCCTACACCTTCTGGGCGGCGGTGCTGGGCGGCGGCTTCATCTCGATGTCCAGCCACGGCGTGGACCAGATCATCGTGCAGCGCCTGCTCACCACGAAGGACCTGCGCAGCAGCCAGAAGGCCCTGGTCGGGAGCGCGTTCGCGATCATCGTCCAGTTCACGCTCTTCCTCGGCGTGGGCCTCGGCCTGTGGGCGTTCTACCACGGGCGCGCCTTCGAGCGCAGCGACGAGATCTTCGCGCGCTTCATCGTCGAGCAGCTCCCCCCCGGCCTCACCGGCCTCCTGATCGCGGGCGTGTTCGCGGCGGCGATGTCCACCCTCAGCGGGTCGATCAACTCCCTCGCCAGCGCGACGGCCTTCGACTACTGGGCGCCGCTGGTCGGGGCGGGGGAGACGCACGGCGACGAGGCCGACGCCCGCGTGCTGCGCGCCGGCAAGGTGTTCTCCCTCGTGTGGGCCGTCCTGCTCATCGGCGCGGCCGTGCTGTTCATCCCGCTGTCGAAGGGGACGTCGGCCGTGGAGGTCGCGCTCGGCATCGCCAGCCTGGTCTACGGCGGCCTCCTGGGCGCTTTCGCCCTCGGCGTCCTCACGCGCCGACCCGGTCAGTGGGCCGCGGTCGTCGGCGTGGGCGTGGGGATCGGCCTCACCACCCTGCTGCGCAACGAGATGGCGTGGCCGTGGTACGCGCTGTTCGGGAGCGCGGTGACGTTCGTGACCGGGCTGATCGTGACGGCCGTGTGGCCGGGGAGCCGGCAGCCGGAGGCGTGAGCGAGGGGTGCGTCCCCACCATGGCGGAATCGGCCCTCCCGGGGCAGGATTCGAGGAGGGAACAAGATCGCTCACGCCCTGGGGGGGATGACGTGACCCGCATCGCCATCGGCGTCGATTGCGGCGGCACGAAGGCGCGTGCCTTGGCGTTGGACGCGTCCGGCCAGGAGCTCGGCCGCGCGGAGGGGCCCGGAGCCGTGGCGACCGCCGCGGAGCCGGGGCTCGCCGCCGCCGCCGTCGCGTCCGTGTGCCGCGACGCCGCCGCATCCGCGGGGCTGACGCTGCCGGTGGACGTCGTGTGGGCGGGGATCACGGGAGCCGGCCGCGAGGCGGCGCGCCACGCGGTGGAGCACGCGCTGGCGGGTGGGGGCGTGGGCCGCACGGCCCACGTCGGCACGGACGTGCACGCCGCCTTCCACGACGCCTTCGGTGCGGGTCCCGGCGTCCTGCTCATCTCCGGCACCGGATCGATCGCCTACGGGCGCGCCGAGGACGGCCGCGAGGGTCGCGTGGGCGGATGGGGGCACCACCTCGGCGACGAGGGCTCGGGCTACGCGATGGGGCGCGAAGCGCTGCGGCGGGCCGCCCGGGCGGTGGACGGACGGGGGGCGAAGACCGCCCTCGTGGACGACATCCTCCTCGCGCTCGGGCTCGCGTCCATGGACGACGTGGTGACGTGGCGGGCGACCGCTTCGAAGCGGGACGTGGCCGCCCTGGCGCCCGTGGTCACGGCGGCGGCTACGGGCGGCGACACGATCGCCCGCGAGATCCAGGGCAAGGCGGTGGAGGACCTGGAGCGCCACATCCTGGCGATCCTGGAGAAGCTCGGGCCCTGGTCCAAGGCCCCCACGGTGGCGCTGGCCGGCGGGCTGCTGCGGCCCGGGCGTGCGCTGCGCGACCCCCTCATCCGCTCGCTCAGCCGGCAGCTCCTCACCGTGCTCGGCCGGGACCTCGATCCGGCGATGGGGGCGGCGAAGCTCGGCCTGGGCCTCGGGCGCGGCGGTTCGCGTCCCTGAGGGGAGCCCGCCGCGCCCGGGTCCGTACGGGGCTTCAGCGGGCGAGCAGGCGGTCCAACGCCGCGTAGCTCTCGTTCATCCCCTGCTCCATCCCCGACGTCAGCATCCCGTCGCGCTCCTCCGGGGTGTGGAAGAGGGCGGTCGTGACCACCTTCGTGCGGCCGTCTCCCAGGTCCACGAGCTCCGTGGTGGTGACCGACACGTAGCCCGGCATGCCGTCCCACTCGAAGGTCTGCACCATGCGCGTGGGCGGGGTCACCTCGCGGAAGCGCCCCTCGAAGCCGTGCACCTGACCGTCGGGGGTGTGCTCGACGTAGCGCCAGTGTCCCCCGCGCTCGAGCTCGAAGCGCTCCACGACCACCCGGTTCCCGCGCCCCCACCACTGGGCGAGCCGCTCCGGGTCGGTGAACGCTTTCCACACCCGGTCGCGCGTGGCGTCGAAGACGCGCTCGGCGCGGATCTCGCGATCGGTGGGTGTGGTGACGGTGGCGGGGCGGTGGTCCTGCTTCGTGGGCGTGGTCATGGGAGGGTTCCTTTCGTCCGCTCGAGGAATTCCCCGAGGCTGTCGAGTCGCGCGTTCAGCGTCCGCCGATAGTCCTCGATCCACTTCGTCTCGTCGTCCAGTCGGCGCGGGCCGAGCCTGCAGGTGCGTACCCGGCCGACCTTCTCGGTGGTCACGAGCCCGGCGTCCTCCAGGACGCGCACGTGCTTCTTGATCCCGGTGAGCGTCATGTCGAAGCGCTCGGCGAGGTCGGAGATCGAGGCGTCCCCTCGCCCCAGGCGCTCCAGGACGCCCCGGCGCGTGGGGTCGGCGAGGGCGGCGAAGGCCGCATCGAGGGTGGGAGAATACTGAACCATATGGTTCAGTGTACCCCGGACCTGCCAAGAAGGCAAGGGGGCCGGTTGGACCGGCCCCCTTCGTGATGGTGCCTTCGTCTCGCGGGAGCCGGCTACTCCCCGCGCCGGTACCGCTCCACCTGCCCGCCCCGGCTCCGGTGCCGCGAGTACGCGCGCTGCTTCATGTACTTCACGTCCGCGGCGTCCGACCTCGGCCCGGTCGAAGGAGGCGGCCATCCCCTCCAGGTCGCGGGCCTCCTCGAGGATGTCGGCGTCCTCCAGGCCGGAGGCGACGACGCGGTTGCCATAGGCGCGCAGCGCCTGGGCGGCCGTGCCGTAGTCGCCGCGGTCGCGGGCCTCGAGCGCCTCGCGGCGCAGGCGCGCGGCCTCCAGCAGCAGCATCTCCTTGCGCACCTCCGGCTCGGCCTTGCCGCCCTCCTCGGGGGAGAGCGTGAGCGGGAGCGTGATCTCGTGCAGCTCCACGCCGCCGGCCTCGGTGATCACGTGCGCCGTGACGGTGACGCGGCCCACGTCGGCCGTGCCCTTCGCGTCCGCACCCTCCGGCGGGACGAGGAACTCCATCAGGACGCGCCGGGGCTCGCGGGCGTAGAGGTCGCCGACCTCGAGGGTCAGGACCGGGCCGTCGGCGTGGGAGGGGTAGTCGTGCAGCACCTTCACGAAGCCCGCGTCGGCGCCGGGCTCGACGGTGACGCGCACGTTCTGCGCGGCGATGGAGAGCAGGCCCTCGAGCTCCTCCTCGAACACGCCGGAGGCCTGGTCCACCTTCTCGATGTAGTAGGTGCCGCCCCGGCCCGCGTCGGCCATCGCCTTGAGGAGGTCCTCGTCGTAGTCCTCTGCCGAAGCCGATCGTCGTGGTGCTGATGGCCGTCTCGGCGCCCCGGGCGCACAGGCCCACGAGCTGCCCGGGATCGACGATCCCTACGTTGGCGAGCCCGTCGGTGAGGAGGAGCACGCGGTTGACGCCGCCCTCCCGCAGGTTCGCGGCCACCAGGTCACGACCCCGCAGCCAGCCGCCGCTCAGGTTGGTCGTGCCGCCCGCGCTCGATGCCCCGGATGAGGCTCGGGAAGCTGCTCCTGGGCCTCCCCGGTGGCCGGGGGCGCCACCACGTCCACGGCGTCGTCGAACGCGACGACGCTCACGGTGTCCTCCGGGGCGAGGCGGCGGGTGAGCATCGCAGCCGCGCGCGTGGCGGCCTCGAGCTTGCCGCCCATCATCGAGCCGGAGCGGTCGAGCACCAGGGAGAGGTTCAGCGGAGTGCGGTCGCGGTCCTTCGGGACTTCGCCCTCGATGCGCAGCAGGGCATGGACCATCCAGCCGCCGTCGGCGACGGGCTCGTGGTCCAGGAGCACGGTGGTCTTCATGCGGTCTCCGTCGTTGGAGGTGACGGAGAGAAGGGTAGCGGAGGGGTGTGACAGTGGGGGGTGGCGCGCAGCCCGATCCCGGATTGCACATGCGATTCACATGTGCGAGCGTCCTTCCATGTCCAAGATGATCCAGGTGCGCAACGTTCCCGACTCCCTGCACCGCGAGCTCACACGGCGGGCCCGGGCTCGGGGAGAGACGCTCACCCAATACGTGCAGGGCGTCCTGGAACGGGAGGTGTCGCGACCCCCCGCCGCCGAGGTTTTCGACCGGGTCCGAGGGCGTGAGGCGGTGGAGGTGCCGGGACCGGTGTCCGAGGTGATCCGGCAGGAGCGCGGGCTTCGGGAGGCTTCCTGAGGATCGTCGTCGCCGACGCCTCGGCGCTGGTGGAGTGGCTTCTTCGCACCACCCGGGGGCGGACGTTCGAGCCGACGCTCACAGATCCGGATATCGACCTGAACGTGCCGGCGCTCTGCGACGTCGAAGCGGTCGCGGCGCTGCGCCGTCTCTCGCGCTCGGGCGTCCTGACGGCGCGCCGCCGTGACGAGGCCGTCGCCGACTACGTCGACCTTCCGTTGACCCGCCACGGGCACGTCCCGCTGCTCCCGCGCATCCTGGACCTCGATGCGAACTTCTCGGCCTACGATGCGACATACGTAGCGCTGGCGGAGCTGCTGCATGCGGAGCTCCTCACCGCGGACGACCGGATCGCCCGCGCCGTCAGGACGCATACGGCGGTGACGCTGGTCTGAGCCCGTGCGAGGCGTCGACCGATCCGGGGGCCTATCCCCCCACGAACGGGTTCACCACCCGCACCGCCCCGAACCACCGCCCGTGCTGGAAGTCCTCGGAGTAGAGGGTCTCGAGGCGGTGCACCTCGGCGTACGCCCACATGTGGGCATCTGGTACTTCGAACATGGACCTTGCCCCGGGGCGCCGGGATGACCGGATCGGCCTACCCGACCATCCGCTCCACCGCCTCCCGCACCAGCGCCCGCATCTCCTCGGGCTCGAGGATCTCGGCCTCGGCGCCGTAGGTCAGGGCGTGGTTCACCACCCAGTGGGGGTCGGCCACGCGGTGGTAGCACGACCAGGCTGCCGTCGTCGTCCTCCACCCAGTCGGTGGTCCATCCCACCATGCCCTCACGCACCCAGCGGGCGATCTTCGGCGAGTAGCGCACGCGCACCCGCACGTCGTCCGGAGCCCGGTAGACGCGGTGGGCGTCGACGTACGCCTCGGGCTCGAAGTCGTCGGGGACCTCGAAGGTGGCGTCGGCCTCGGCGGCCTCGACGATCCGGTCGATGCGGAAGACGCGCATGTCCTCCCTCATCGGCGCACCAGCCGACCACGTACCAGGCGCCTTCGGCGTGGAGGATCGCGTAGGGGTGGACGACGCGCACCTCCAGGTCGTCGGCCGACGCCTTGGCGTAGACGATGGCGCAGGCGCGGCGGTCGCGGGTCGCGGCGAGGAGCGTCTCGCGGATGCCGGCGGGATCCGGGTCGAGATCCCCGGCATGGACCGGATCGGGAGGCCGGTCGTCATACGCGCCCGGCGGGAGGGCGGCCAGGTGCCTCTCGGCGCGGCGGAGGAGGTCGGCACGCCTCCCGCCGTCCGCGACGTGCGACGCGGCGGCGGTGCTGCGCAGCGCCAGGGCGAGGCAGAGCGTCTCCCGCGGCGAGAGGCGCACGGGCCGCTCGAAGCCCGAGGCGTGGAAGACGCGCACCCGGCCGGGCTCGATGAGGATGCTCACGTCGTCGGGCCACCCGCCCGAATGGTAGTAGGCCCGCTCGGTGACCTGCTCCAGGTCCTCGAGGATGCGCTTCTCGCTGGTGTGCAGCGCGCGGGCCAGCTCCTCGAGCGTCGCGCCGTCCTCGCGGCTGGCGGCGGGGAGCACGTACAGCAGCCGCTCCAGGCGGTCCTCTGCGCGGATGCCGTCAGTCATCGTCCGCCTCCGCCGCGGCGCCGTACCGTGCCGCCACGGCGCGCACCATCGCCTGGAACGCCTCCCGCAGCTCCGGCGGATCCTCCACGACGGCGTCGCCCTCCAGGCAGAGCACCCAGCGCAGGAACGGCTCGGGCCGGTGGACGACGATCTCGCGGAGCTGGCCGCCCTCCCGGTCCTCCGCCACCAGCGTGCCGTGGCCGTTGCGCTCGGCCCACACGGAGCGGGGGAAGCGGAAGCGGACGCGCGCCGCGACGGGGGCCTGCTCGTCTTCGCCCGCCAGCTCCCACGCCCTGCGGCCGGCCCAGCGCACGAGAGTCGAAGTCGGCGGGGATCTCGTAGTCGGGCGTACCCGGGCTCTTCGGCGTTCACCGACAGCTCGGCGATGCGGCCCAGGCGGAACATGCGCGGCTCCTGGCGGTCCTCGGCCCACGCCACCAGGTACCAGCGGCCGTGCTGGATAGAGGAGCCCCCACGGCCGCACCGTGCGCTCGGCCTCCTCGTCGCGCCCCATCGACCGGTAGCGGAACGCGACCCGCTTGCGGGCCATCAGGGCGTCGGACAGCTGGCGGAGCGTGTCGGCGGCGGCTGCCGTCTCCGGGTCCTCGACGTGGAGCACCGGCGTCGGCGCGAGGAGGTCCGGCTCGAGGTCGAAGGCCAGCTTGCGGAAGGCGGAGCGCGCCTCGCGGGCGAGGGGAAAGCCCGGCACGGCGGCTACGTCGCGCAGCCCCTCGAGGGCGGCGCCGGCCTCGTCCTCGGTCGACCACGAGCTCGCGTACCGACGACGACGCACGTGCGGCGGTTCCGCCCCTGGCCTCCACCTCCGCGGCGCGCACCAGGCGCAGGTACGGGAGATGGAAGCGCCGGTCGGCCAGCCGGTAGCCGTGGCTCCGCTCCGAGCCCTGCTCGATCTCGAAGGTGACCGTCTCGATGGGGATCCCCATGGCGCCGAGCTCGTCCTTGTCGCGCATGAACATCCGCCGCACCGACTCCGGATCCTTGTCGCCGCCCTCCAGCCCACCGGCGTAGGCCGGCACGGCGGTCCAGATCTGCTCCTGCGTCACGGGGAAGTGATGGCCGGCCAGGAACGCCACCAGGTCGAGCCAGCGCTGGAGCTTGGAAGGCGTGTCGGCCATGGGTTGGCGGATGGGTGGAGGGAAGGGCTCGGGGAATATAGGGGGATGGTGTGACGGGAGGAGGGGCCTACGACCCTGGCCCGAGGCCGAGCCCGCTGTGGCTCTGGCCGTCGGGCATCGCCTGCATGAGGATCCACTCGGCGAGGAACGGGTCGGAGATCCGGTCTCCGGCGGCGTTCACGAGATGATGTCGCTGAAGGCGCCCCACGGCCTTCAGGACCGCGGCGGGTGTGGGAAGCCCGTAGGCCCGGATCGTGTCCCGGGAGGTGAGCTGCGGCGCGCCGTCCGCCAGGGCGCGCAGCACGCTCCGTTGCGAGCTCGCCAGCTCCACCCACAGGCGCTCGTACGTCGAGCGGCGGTCGAGGACGATGCGGCGGATCGCCGGCGCGACGTCCTCGGGCGTGACCGCGCCCCTGGAGATCCCGCCGTCCCACACCTCTCGCGCCAGGCGGAGGACGTCCTCCGTGCGAGGCCCGGCCCAGGCGACGATCCGAGCGCCCGTGCCGTCGGCGGGCACCACCCCGTACGAGCGCAGCCGCTCGTCGATCCAGGCGGCGAGGAGCGCCGGGTCGATGGGGCCGACGGCCAACTCGTCGAAGATCCCGTGGAGCGGTCCTTCCGGCCCGACGAGCTCGCGCACGAGCGAGAGCGTCGAGCCCGCGCACACGAACGCCAGGTGATGGCTGTTCTGGATGACGCTGCGGAGGAGGGCTCCGGCGCCGCGCTCCACCTCCTCGACGCGTTGGAACTCGTCCAGCACCACGGCCACCGGGCTTCCCGCCTCGCCGGCAACCGTATCCAGGCGACCCAGGAGCTGCGCGAACAGATCGCGGGCACGCCCACCGCCGATCTCTCCGGGGGAGCCGGTGAGCGTGAAGCTCGGTGCTCCCGTGGGATCCGGCCGGATCCCCAGGGTGAGCCCGAGGCCCAGCCACAGCCCCTGGAGCCGCTCGCGCCACGACCATCCCCACGGGACCGCCGCCACGATGCGCCGGAGCACCTCCTCCAGGCTGGCCGCGGTCCACAGGTCGAGGGAGATCACGGTCGCGCCCCGGGCGCGCGCATGCAGGGAGGCCTGCCGCAGGATCGAGCTCTTGCCCAGGCGGCGCTCCCCCGTGAGGAGGAGCCGCCCGGACGACACCATGGCGCGGCTCGTCACGGCCACCTCGCGCGCGCGATCGGTGAAGTGCTCGTCGGCGACGATCTCGCCGGTGCGAAACGGTGGGTCGTTCCGGGACGGGGGTGGGTTTTCGAGTGTCATATTACCGAATGGTATATTACCGGAGGGTAAAAGCAAGTCTCGCCGCGGCTTCGGCGGCGATGGGGAAACTGGCGCAATCCCGGAGCGTGGCCCTTATTCGTCGGCGAGAGCGCGCTGGGGCACTTCGGGGGGGCCCCTACCTCCGGAGTCGGGCTTCCATGAAGGAACGCAGCACGGCGTTCATCCGGCTCTGATATCCCGGCCCCTGCTTCCGGAACCAGGCGAGGACGTCGCGATCGACCCGGATCGAGATCGCCTCCTTGGGCTCGGGCACGACGACGTCCGCGTCGTCCCAGAAGTCGTCGGGGAGGTCTCCCAATTCATCCGGCGAGGTGTCGCCCCGCTCGGCGTCTTCCTCGCGCCGGAGCCGGGCGAGGTCCGCTCGGCCGCGCGATGGGCGGTCAGTTGCGGAGGGCTTGCTCATAGGCTTCCCGCTCACGTTGGTTGCTCCTCCTCGCGGAGATGATGCGGCGAATGACGGTACCTCCCGGATGCTCCCGGTCGGTGTAGACCAAGGTCAGGTGAATGCCGTCCGCGACCCCTACGACAACGAAGCGCCGCTCACCGTAGTCACTCTCCTGTCCTCCTTCTCCAACCACGGACCGTCGAAGACCAACGTCGCGAACGCGAAGTCGAATCCTCGCTCCCGCAGATTCGCCTCGCTTTTCGCGCGATCCCAGGTGAAACGCATTTGAATATACGAATTGTATATACACTAAGGAACACTGCTGGCTCCGGCCAGAAGCTCTGCATGCGGTTGGACCTGCCGAATGGTACGCTGGGACGGACTCAGCCCATCCGTCCCGTGGCCACGAACACCCGGTGCGGCACCGCCAGCTCTCTCCGGGAACCGCTCGGCGAGCATCGCCGCCAGGTCGCGGTCGAAGGCCTCCACGTCCGCGGGCGGCAGGGCCGCGCCCACGCCGCTGCACGCGCGCATGCGCCCGCGCCACGCCTCGTGGGTGAAGGTGGCCGGCTCCACGTAGCTGAACGACTGCACGTCCCGGAGGCCGCCGGCGTCCAGGTCGCGGACCTGCTCCTCGTGGATGCCGCTCTCCCCGGCCTTCGTCCACCCCGGGTTGTGGGCGAGGACCAGGCGCTCCGTCGCCTCGGGGACGGAGCCGGGGGTGGGGAGGTAGGAGAAGTTCGCCATGAGGAGCCGCCCGCCGGGCTTCAGCACGCGATGGGCCTCGGCCACGGCGCGGGGGCCGTCGAACCACCACCAGCAGTGGGCCGCAGTCACCAGGTCGAACGAGGCCGGCTCCAGGCCCGTGGCCTCCGCCGTCCCCTCCACGAAGGGCACGTCGAGGCCCAGCTCCCCGGCGCGGCGGCGGGCCGCGTCGAGCAGCTCCGGCGACGGGTCGAGGCCGACGACGTCGTAGCCCCGGGCGGCGAGGCCGAGGGCGAGGGCGCCGGTGCCCGTGCCGACGTCGAGGACGCGCAGCCCCGGTGCGATCCACCCCAGGGCCGTGAGGCGCTCGTAGAAGGAGTCGGGGAAGCCCAGGCGATAGCGGTCGTAGTCGGCGGCGGTGCGGCCGAAGTCGACGGGGTGGGGGGCTTCCGGGGTTCCCAAAGCGTCAGGCTTCCGAATCGTCCTCGGCCCACGCGGGCTCGAAGCGTCCGTACAGCACTTCGGGGTCGATGTCGGCCCCGTTTGGCCACACGATGGTCTCGAGCTCCGGATCGACGCGCACAGCCTCGAACATGCGCCGGTCGGACCGGACGGGCTCGAAGACCGGACCGCGCAGGAACCGCTCGACATCCACCTCTCGCTCCGTTCCGTCCGAGAAGGACAGGCGTAGCCGGTAGCCTTCGAGGGCCGTCACCGATCGCACTCCGACCATGGTCGTCCTCCGTCAGTCCAGCGGCTCGATGCCGGCGAAGAGGCTCAAGAATATCAGCCACCGCCCTCCCTCTCCGCCACTTCTTCCAGCCGCTCGGCGATCCACACCTTGATGATCGACTGACGCGTCACGCCCAGTCGGTGCGCCTCGCGGTCCAGGGCGTCGACCATCCAGGAGGGGAAGTCCACGTTCACCCGCCGGGATTCCAGGTTCGGGCGTCGCAGGGTGGAGAGGTCCAGCCAGGGCGTGATGTCCTCCCCCTCGTCGAACCTGCGATCCAACTCGTCAGCGTCGATCTTCATACAAGAGCGACCTCGTCCGGGCGGGCCCGGCGCACGGAGATGAGCCGCACGACGTCGTCCCGGTAGGTGATGAAGGCAGACCAGAGCTTACCGTCGAGCATGCCCACGGTCATGAAGCGGGGCTCCCCCACGGATCGGGCCTCGATCTCGATCCGCTGCGGATCGAGCCAGAGCTCACGCGCCCGCTCGAAGTCGATGCCGTGCTTCTCGAGGTTCATGCGGCTCCTGGCCTCGTCGTACTCGAACTCGGGGAGGAAGATGAAATCCGCAAAGCCTGGGGCGAGCACTTCCGCCGTTGAACTGGCGAACGTGTCTCAGCACGGACTGTGGCTCCTGATCGACGCCAGGGAGCACTACCTTCCCTTCGACGTCTTCCCGTGGTTCCGTGACGCGACCATCCGGCAGCTGTCCCGCATCGAGCGGCCGACACGCGACCACTTCTATTGGCCCGAGCTCGACGTGGACCTGACCCTGGACAGCATCGAGCATCCAGAGGACTACCCCCTGGAGTGCCGCACCCGCGGTGGTCGGTCAGCCGGCGGGGGCTGATCCGAGGGCGACTACCGCCCAGGCCACACACGCCAGACGTCTATGTGCTCCGGTCCGTCGCGGTAGAAGACGAGGTATGGGAAGCCCGGGACCATCCAGGAGCGCAACCCCGGAATGTCGAGCTCCAAAGCGCAGCGCGGTGACCCCGCGAGGAGATGCGGTCGGCCGCGCCCGTGTGCGCTTCCATTCACTTCAGGTCACCGAACTGCGTGATGCGCACGCGTGCTTCGGGAAAGCGGGCGGTGATCTCGAGCTCACCGCCCATCGCCTCGACGAAGCGCCGTAACGTGCTGATGTACATGTCCGTCCGCCGTTCGAGCTTGGACACCGAAGCCTGATTGATGTTGAGGGCGCGGCCGAGCTCCTCCTGGGAGAGGGCTCGCGCCTGACGAAGCTCCTGGAGCGCCAACTCCAACAGCAGTTCGTCCGATCGGCGGTTGATCGCCGCACGGCGCTCTTCGGGGAGGGCCGCCAGAAGGTCCTTGAATCGGGTGGTCATGGGATCAGGCCTTCCTGTCTGAGACGCTGCAGATGCAGTGCGTAGAGCCTCTCCGCCCTGGGCACGTGACGCTTGTACCAGCGGTCGTCTCCGGTCTTGTCGCCGCCGATGAGGAGCACGGCCACTCGCCGGGGATCGAACGCGTACAACGATCTTATCGCCCTGCCTCCAGCTTGAATCCGGAGCTCCCGCAGATGCGTTACCGCGAATCCCCGCACCGACGACGAATACGGGAACGGCAGGTTCGGCCCGACGGCCTCCAGGAGTTGGACGACTGCAGCCACTTCGTCCTGGACCGGATCGGCCAGCCGTGTCCACCACGCGCGCCACTCGTCCGTGACCTCGACCTGCCATTCCTTCAATAGAATATTCCTCAAAATGCATATCGGCAATGCCGTGCGCGGGGTCGTCTGCCTATGGGAGCGAAGCCTCCCGGCCCTGCGAAGTTGCCTCTGCAAACGGGGCCCCACGATGGCGAAGCGGGTCAGGTCGTCCCCTCCTGTCACACCCCCCTCCCAGCGTTGAAGCGGGCCGGATGGTCCGGTCTTCGACAACCTCGGGAGATGATCTCATGAGCACGTTCGTCCGCCTCGCCGACTGGCGGGGCCTCCGCCTGGATCGCGGCGCTCGTCCTCCTCGCGCAGCTCCCCCTCCTGGCCGGATGCGCCAGCATCATGCACGGCACCACCCAGCAGGTCGCCGTCTCCAGCTCGCCCACCGGGGCGCAGGTGACGGTGGACGCGATGGAGCGGGGCGTCACCCCCGTCATCGCCGACCTGAAGCGGAAGGACAACCACATCGTCCGGGTGACGATGGACGGCTACCAGCCCTTCGAGATGGCCCTCACGCGCTCGGTGAGCGGATGGGTGTGGGGCAACATCGTCTTCGGCGGCCTCATCGGCCTCGCCGTGGACGCCATCACCGGCGGGCTCTACAAGATCGCGCCCGAGCAGGTGACGGCCGAGCTGAAGGCCGACGGCGCCGCCCTCCGGGTGGCCGAGGGCGGGGAGGTGCTGCTGGTCACCGTGGTGCTCCGCCCCACGGCGGGGATGGAGCGGATCGGCACGCTGGCGCCGGAGGCGGGACGATGAGGCGCGGGTGGGGGACCCCGGCGCGCCTGGGGCTGGCGCTCGCGCTGGTCCTGGCGCTGGCGGCGTGCGGCGACAACGGCACCGAGCCCGAGCTGCCCACGGTGAGCGGCTCGTGGTCCGGGACGTCGCAGGGGATGACGCTCAACCTCACGCTGTCCGAGGGCGTCGGCGGGGCGGTGTCGGGGAGCGGCAACATCGCCGGTGCCGGACGGAACGTCGCGCTCATCGTGCGGCAGGGGACGCACGCGCACCCCAACGTGAGCCTCGTCCTCGGGCGCGCAGGGCTACCAGGACCTGAACTTCACCGGGCGCATGAGCGGCGAGACGCAGATCACCGGCACGCTCAACGGGTCGGGGTTCGACAACTACAACTTCAACCTGGGGAGGAGGTGACTCCCATGGCTCGCTCTCTCCACGCGGCCGGCCCGTGCGCCGTCGCCATCACCCTGTTCCTCCTCCCCTCCATCGCGGCGGCCCAGGCCGCCCCCGTGCGCTCCGACCCCACCGGCTTCCACCTCGCCGGCTTCCTGAACGGATCGGCCCTGCAGGTGGACGGGCAGGACGTGACCGAGTCGGGCCCCGGAGCCGGCCTCGCCCTGGGCTACGGCTTCAACCGCACGGTCACGCTCTACCTCGCGGCCGTCGGCGCCAACGTCGAGATGGCCGACCTCTCCGACACGTACGCGCTGGCCCACGTCGATCTGGGGATCCGCCTCAGCTTCCGCGGGCCGCAGGCACAGGCGCTCCCCTACGTCACGCTGGCCTACTCGGGCCGGGCGGCGGCCATCGACCTGTACGGCGATCCCTTCACCATCACCGGCGCGGGCCCGACGCTGGGCGGCGGCGTGGCCATCTTCATCCGGCGCTCGACGGCGGTGGACATCGGCCTGAGCTGGACGGCGGGCTCGTTCACCCAGGCGGAGTACCAGGGGCTGAAGGAGACCATCGACCTGGGGGCCAAGTCCGCGCGGTTCGATGTGGGGGTGAGCTGGTGGGCGGGGCGGTGAGGCTGGCGTGGCTCGGCGTTGGAGCGCACAATGTACTAAGCCCCCCCAATCGCTCATCCTTCCCGAGCGCGGGCGCCCCAAGCACCGTCGTCAGCGATGGTCTTGCTCTCAGGACCGTTCGAGCTCGGCCGTACCGGGACTTGTGTTAGAAATGCCAAAGGCAAGGCGCGAGATGACGACACTCGGTAGTCAACGGCTACTCCAGATTCCAGTTGAGAAGAGGCCCGAGCTCCGTGGCGGAATGGCAGGGAGCCACGCGCCTCATCCACGCGTGCCTCGGCCTGCCCGAGGACCTCACGCACTTCGGCGTGTTCGAGGCGTTCGTGGACGCTCGGCGCCTAGCTGACGTGGCGTAGGCGCGCATCGGAGGAATCGTCGTGATCAGCGGCCTGCACCTTCCCCACCTCAGCGCGCACGATCCGCCGGTCGCGGGAGAGGGGACCCTCTTCCCCTTGGGCCTCTTCGCCATCGCCGACGGTCTAGCCAATGATCTGGCGCCCTGGCTCACGGCGCGTATGTCGCGCGTCCGTTTTGTCGCGGCCATCGCGGCCGCGGCGCACGCCCTCGAATCGCTGGGAGACCGGGTGGCGGCGGATGGGGTCACGCCGCCATACCTCGTCTTCGAATGGCTCCTCGTCGAGGCTCTGGCGGGCCAGCGCGGTCTCCCCGCATCGGCGACCCTGCACGTTCCCGGTATCGAGAAGGCGCGCGCCGCCCGTGCCCGCGGCCGGCACCTGGATGCCATGTCGTACCTGAAGACGCCCAAGGTCTTCGGGTTCCATGGGGTCTACAAGCGGCTGGCAGTCGGGATGCGCGTGGTGAGCCCCGAACTGGCACTTCTCGAACGTGGCGATCGCCTTCTTCGGGCATGGGAGAGGGAACAGGGCTTTCCGGGCTTCGCCGACGGAGCTCGCAACTCCAGAGGGCGATCGCTCCTGGATGCGATCGAGCGAGAGGTCTCGGCCGGCCTTGGGCAGAAGGGAGTCACGACGGCCCGAGGTTCCCACCTTTGGGGCCACATGGCCAGCGCATTCCGGCCCGACGGTGCCGGACCGGAGGAGCGTGCCCTCCTCACACAATGGCTGCGGGACGCCTCCGAGCCGCTCCAACGAGAGTTCGTTCAAGGCGTGCATCGATTAGACTCGACTCTGCCGGAGCACGCTGCGGTCGAAGCGATCGCACCCAACGCCTCTCCCGAGCTCGGGCAGATGCTCGCGGCCATCCGTGACTTCGAGCATCTTGCGCGCGTGTTGCACACCGGGCTCGACGTCCTGCGGCGCGCATCGACGGCTGCCGGAACCAAGCCGCTTCGCCCCGGCGAAATGACAGGAGAACCGCTTCTCGGGACGATTTCACGGTCGATACGGTCCACGTACGACCGCGCTGCGGAAAGCCTCGACCGCGTGGGGAAGGGTCCTCAATTCGAAGCGGAGTTCGGCTCCTTCCGAGAGGCCGACGATCCCGAGCGGCTGACGCTCGAGCTACTGCGCCGCCACCAGGAGGTGCAGGCGGCCAAGCCTCCTCACGGAAAGCGATCCTGGTTCGAGGACTTCGGGGAGGCTTTCGTGGTCCGCCTGCCGTACCGTCTCGAAGACCCACCGGCACTCAGAGACGACTTCGTGCATCCCTACAGGGTGGGGGCTCTGCAGTCGTTCCAGGGGGATTTGCAGTGAGCGCCGAGTCCCGCAGGTTGCTGGACTACTGGCTTCCGCCCGAAGGATCGGGCCGCGCGTTGGCGTGTCTCGCCACGACGTTCACCTTCGAGCCGGATTTCTTCGAGGCCGAGTGCTTGTCCAGGTTCCTCGGGCTCGACGCGAAGAGAGGGGAGAGCCGTGAGCTGGATCTGGCCTTGCTCATTCACCAAGAGGAGCGGCTTGCCGAGACGCGTGTGTCCGTGGTCGTGGACCGGAGCCAGGTCCGAGAAGGGAGGTCGCTCCGGTGGGACGTGCTCCCGGTGGGGATCGAAAGCGGCGTGCAGCACGCCAAGGTCGCCGTCCTCGTGTGGGAGCAGCTGGTCCGGGTCCTCGTGACCTCGGCAAACCTCACGGAGAACGCGTATCGGTACAACGTCGAGACAGGCGTGGCCCTGGATGCCCTGCCGGGTGGGCGTCTTCCCGGGTCTATGTTCCTCACGTTCCTGAGCGCGGTCCGTGAGATCGTCGACCGCGCGCCTGGCAGTACCGACCGACCCGGCCCGAAGGTGCGGGCCCTGGCCACGCTCGACGCAGCGGCGGAGCGGATCGCGACATTCGGCTTACCGACGGGCTTCCCGTCGGGGGTGAGGCTGGCGGTAGTCATGGGGGCCCCCGAGCGTCCGCTGCCTCCCCAGGTGGCGCTGGCCCTGCGAGGCGGCCCACCGAGGACGGCTGTCGTCATGTCGCCGTTCTTCGACGTGCAAGAGAAGCGCAGCCTGGCGGGTGAAGCCCTCATCGGGCTCCTGGCCCAGCGAGGGCCGCTCGACGTGACCTTCGTCGTCCCCCTGGACACGATGGATGCCCGGACAATCCTCAGGGCGCCGCCGGCGTTGCTGAAGGCGGTTCCGGATCGCGCGGAAGTGGTGTTTCGTCCGTTCCGGCAGCTCAAGGAGGATGAGGTCCGGCGGCTCCACGGAAAGGCTATCCTGCTTAAGAACAACCGATGGACGACGGTCCTCGTTGGATCGTCCAACTTCACCGTCGCCGGCCTCGCGCTGAACCGGCACCGGGCAAACCTGGAGATCAATGTGGCATTCACGACCCGTAGCGATTCCAGGGAGGCCAAGGCGTTGAGGGAACTGTTCAGCGCCGGGGATCCGATGGACCCGTCGCAGGTCGAGTGGGAGCCCGAAGAGGATGCGGAAGACGTGCCTGGGGCGGTGCTACCCTGGGGCTTCCTGGAGTGCCTGCTGCATCCCGAGAGACCCATGCTCGAGATGACGTTCGAGCGCGCCAGACTCCCCGAAGAATGGACGGTCACCGACCCGATCTCCGGGTCCATTCTGGCCGACAACACGTCCTGGGTGGTCTCGGGCCGTCCGGACCGCCTCGAGGTGACCGTGCGGGCCGAGCGCTTCCCTTTGTTTCTAGAGGTGGCCTGGGAGGTCGACGGGGAGCACAGGAAGGCGGGATGGGCGGTGAACGTCACCGAACCGGGTAAGCTCCCTCCTCCCGAGGAGCTTCGGGACCTTCCCGCTCAGGCGCTCCTCCGAGCGCTCGCGTCCACGCGTCCGATCCACGAGAGCCTGGCTAAGATCCTTGCGGACCGCGAACGCACCGACGGCGGCACTGGCGACGAACTAGACCCCCTCAAGCGGTACTCGGGCACGGGTCGCCTCCTCGCTCGAGCGCGGCAGGTGTCTGCGGCCCTGTCCGGGCTGAAGGAGCGCCTCCAGCGGCCGTTGGGGTCCATGGATGCCTTGGAGTGGCGTCTCCGGGGACCGTTGGGTCCCGTCGCGCTTGCGGAGAGCCTGACCAAGGAAGCCGAAGGGGGAAGGCTGTTGAATGGGGAGGGTGAGTTCCTCCTCGGTGAGCTGGCCCTCACCGTGGCGCGTGTGGACTGGGACAAGGCTGCGGGCTCCCTGGACCCGAAGGACGTGCGGAAGCTGGTGACCCGTTCCGTTGCGGACCTCCGTGGGATGAGGGGGTCGGGCGGGGGAGATATCGATTCCCGACTGAAGGCATACGTGGATCGGGCCTTCCGGGCGGCCAGGCCGTGAACTGGACGTATTCGTCCCGGGTCGACCTCGCGAACGAGCGCATCTCCGCGGGGGATGCGCAGAGGCAAACGGCCACGGCCAAGGCGATCCTCGAACGCTTGGGTCACCAACCAGGCGTCGTGCTCGCCGACGAGGTGGGGATGGGGAAGACGTTTGTCGCCCTCGCGGTGGCCGCGTCCGTCGCCGACACGATCGGGAGGAGGGCGCCGGTGGTCGTGATGGTGCCGCCCGGGGTGAAGGACAAGTGGCCGCGCGACTGGCGTTACTTCAAAGAGGCATGCCTCGGCCCGGGTAAGCCGATTCGAGCGACGGAGGCCACTGTCACCCGGGGGGCGGAGTTCCTCAAGCTCCTGGACGACCCGGCATCCCGCCGCAAGCACGTGATCTTCCTGAGTCACGGCGCTTTGAGCCGGTCGCTGGCAGATCCCTTCGTTCAGCTCGCCATCATCAGGACGGCGTTTCGCTGGCAGCGGGATCTGGCCCACCAACGCCGGGCCTTCTGCCGATGGGCGCGCCGGATCCTGCGGTACACGCCGTTCCGGGACGAGGATCTCGTGGAACGCCTGTTGCAGGCGCCTCCGGAGCGGTGGCGAGAGATCTTCGATCGTCGTGCCGTGCACCCTCTAGACGACGAGCCCGTGCCGGCCGCGCTCCTCGACGCGATCGGGTCCGCCGATCTCACGGAGGTTCGGGCCGTGCTCCGACAGCTTCCGCTGAGGAACAGCCCGACCCTCGACGAGCGGCTCGCGGGAGTGCGGTCATCTCTCAAATCGGCGTTGGATGCAGCGTGGAAGGAGTATTTGCGCCGGATCCGTCTGCGCCTCCCTCTCCTCATCATGGACGAGGCTCATCACCTCAAGAATCCCCACACGAGGATCAGTTCGCTGTTCTCCAACCAGGAGGATGTGGAGCTGCTGCGGGGGGCCTTGGGGGACGTCTTCGAGCGAATGCTCTTCCTCACCGCCACACCCTTCCAGCTGGGCCACCATGAGTTGATCCAGGTGCTGCGGCGATTCGAGGGGATCCGGTGGCGCGAGAAGAGGTCACGGAGCGAGTTCGGCACATCACTCGGGGAGCTGGAGCAGGTCCTGGATTCGGCGCAAACGGCGGCGCTTCGCCTGGATCGTGCGTGGGGCCGTGTGCTCCCGCGAGACCTTCCTGAAGAGGACGGCTGGTGGGAGCAGCAACCCGCGACCGGCGCGGCTGCGGACCTCGCAAACCTCGCGCGGGAGGTCGACGCCAAGATGCGCACGGCGGAAGAACGGCTTCTGCCGTGGGTCGTTCGGCACGTGCGGGCGGACCGCGAACGACGTCGTTCCGTGCGACCGGGCATCGGCATCGACACAGACCGCACAGGGGAGAACGCGGGCCTGCAGGTCCAGGGTCCCGCAGTCCTGCCTTTCCTCCTCGCGGCACGCGCTCAGGCTGTGGTGTCCGCGGAGAGCCGTCGTAATGGCCGGGACGTCCGGGCCTACTTCGCCGAGGGGCTGGCTTCGTCCTTCGAAGCTTATCGGGAGACTCGCCGGGGACAGCACTCCCGGGCGTTCCTCGACGACGTCGAGGCGGACGGGCACGGCGGCCTCTCACCGGAAGCGCTCTGGTACCTTCGGCAGATCGACCGTGCACTCCCGAAGGAGGACCCGGGCATCCGCGCCGCCCATCCCAAGATCCAGGCGACCGTTGCGCGCGTCCGTGAGCTCTGGCGATCGGGCGAGAAGGTGCTCGTGTTCTGCTTCTACCGACACACCGGCCGGGCGCTCCGCAACCATATATCCCGGGTGATCCGAGCCTCGATCCTCGAGATGGCGGCGGGGAAGCTTAGGGTGGACCCATCGGATGAGGAGCGCGTATGGCAGGAGCTGGATCTGTTCGGAGCGCGCTTCTTCGATCGCGACGCGCCCTTGACCCGCATGGCCGAGACGGAGGTGCGACGCCTTCTCGAGCAATGCGGCGTCGCAAGCGAGGAAGACCTGACTCGGGCGGTGGACGTGGTCCTTCGCTTCCTGCGGACCCCCGTATTCCTTGCACGAGACTTCGATCTGGGCGCGTCGGACCGGCGCGGTGCACTCCGAGGCGCGCTCGAACGGCCGGACGGATCCGGTCGTTCATTGGTCGAGAAGATCCGAGCAGTTCGGGGCGTTCGTGGCCAGTCGGGTCCCCTCGGAGCGGGAGGAGCTCCTTTCGGCCCTGGACGGCATCCAGACCGGAGCGATCCGTGCGCTCTCGCCAGCCGATCTGAGGGAGGAGGGCGGAGGAGACCGCTCCCTACTGCTGCTACCCAACGTGCGTCTGGCCAATGGCCAGGTGAAGCCAGGCACCCGCCGTCGGCTCATGCTGGCATTCAACACTCCGTTCTACCCTGAAGTCCTCGTCGCCAGCTCTGTGATGGCGGAGGGCGTGGACCTCCACCTGGACTGCCGGCACACGATCCACCACGACCTCGACTGGAACCCCAGCGTGCTCGAGCAGCGCACGGGCCGGCTCGACCGGCTGGGCAGCAAGGCCGAGCTGACCGGCAACCCCATCGTCGTCTACGAACCGTACGTAGAGGGCACGCAGGACGAGAAACAGTTCCGCGTCGTGAAGGACCGGGAGCGGTGGTTCAACGTGGTGATGGGCGAGAAGATGGAGCTGGACGAATGGACGACCGACCGGCTGGCCGAGCGGGTACCGCTGCCGGAGGGGCTGGCGAGGAGGTTGACGATGCGGCTGGGGGTGTGGGGGGCGTGATGTGATAGAGGGCAGCATACGAGCAAGAAGCCCGATGCCCGCCCCAGAGCTTGGGGCGCGAGACGCCTGCTGGGGCCCGGAAACCGAGCCATGGGTGCCCCTTGGCCACACCTTTCTCACGGCCTACGATTGGCCAGCGGCATCCCTGCTGCGGCGCTGTCATCCCTCCCGTACCACATCGCTGCTGAGACCCCATGCTGCCCATGGCGGGCTCGGCACCATCAACCTTTCCGAGCGGAGTGGCATGGAAGCGACATTGGAAAGCCTCCTCGACCGGCGTGTGGGCAGGGGGCCCCTCTGGCTGCGCGACAGGTCCTGGCGCGATGCGGTACGCTTGGCTCCGGACGAGACCCTGGACATCGCACTGCAGCTCACGCCGGCAGTCATCGAGGAGGAACTGGCGGAACAACTGATCGCCTGGTTGGAGCATGCGGCGCACGAGGTCACGGGGGAGTCGCTGAAGTATGCCCAAGAAGCTACCCTCTCGAACTCGGACCGTCTCGAGCGGAGGTTCCGGCGAGGATTCCGAGTCTTCAGACCTTCCGCCCGCGGCTTCGCCTGTCAGTCTCCCGAAGAAGCAGCCGGAACGAGCGAGAGAGAAAGCGCCCGGACAGGCCTCTGTCTCCGCTGATGAAGGTGGTATCGTGGCAGAATCCCAAGAGGACGTCGCGGCAGTGGACACACCCGGCGACGCCGCGGCACCTGAGCGAGAGCGAATCCAAGCCACATTCGGGGAATTGGGGACTCGAGGTTCATCGACTTCTTGATTGCGGTCGAGAAGGGCCATTCTGGGCTAGCCGAGATCGAGCTCGAGTTGTTCGAGGTGATAGAGCCAGAAACAGGTGTTGCAGATGAAGATGCTTCTGCGGAACACAATCAACCAACTGGAGTGATCGGCGGCATGCCTTCTGTCACTCCGATCTGCCATGATTTACCTGAGGTGAACGTCGACCCGCCCCATACGCCCATGGCCACGAAGGGGGTTGAGAGTGGGGCGAAGGCGGGATGCGGGCGGGGGACCCCGTCGAGCATCGGGCTGACTGGAAGGGTGGGGGGAGTTCGTCCGGGTCAAGGGAGAAGGCGTCGAGGTCATCTTCCGCGGGAGAAGACGTCCAGAAGTTCGATGCCGGCATCCTCCGCGTCGTCGAAGTGCAGGGGGGACCCACTCCGCGACAACCTACGGAGTTCGTCGAACAAGAAAAAGGAGGAGGGCTGCGGCTCGTCCACTGGACGCGCATCACCTGGTGGAGGCCCGATCCAATTCCTGCGCCACTTTCGTGGCGGCTTAAGCAACTCCGGATACAACGGCAGGCCTGACGAAGGCGGGCCATTTGTCCGATCGGGCCGCCGCCGTCTACGCCAGGGCGCTTTCCAATCTGCCGGCTGCTGGACCTGCGGAGGAGCCTTTCAAAGCCCCCCCGTGTTGTGGCGCCACTCATGGGGTACGCTGCGGGTGGGCGAAGGGGGCCCATGCGCGCGAAGATTTTCAGCTTCCGGCTTCAACAGCCTCCAGCATGCGCCCCACGTAGCTGCCCTGGTCCTCCTCCTGGAACAGCACGTGGCGCGCCTCCATCTCCGCCTTTTCCATATCCCAGAGCATCGCCATGGTCGCCGACGGCGTGTTGGAGACGATGTATGACTCCAGGTTCACGTCAGGATCGTCCAAGCCGCGACTCGATCTCCTTGATCGTCTCGTGGAATCGGATCTTCGGGTCGGTGGATCCCAGGTTCCGGATCCCCTTCGGGTCCACGAAGGTCACGTGCTGCTTCCCATCGGCCAGCAGCCAGAGGATGAAGTCGGGGTGGAAGTTTCCGGCCTCGAAGAAGCCCACACCCTTCCCTCTGCTGAGGTTGCGCAGGAGGTAGAGTTCCTTGTTCTGAAAGAACTCCCCACGGCCCTCGTGAAAGGCCTGAAGGTCCTCCACGAACCGCCGCTCACCCTTGTTCAGGGGAGCCGGGCTGATCTCGACCACCTTCCGATCCAGATACAGCAGCGGCTGGTAGAGATGCTGGCCGAACCAGACGGCCTTCATGCCCTTGAACTCCCAGGGCTTCAGTTCGCCGTCCTCGATCATCGCCTTCAGCTCCTCCAGCTTGGCGACAATCTCCTCCTGCGACTGGTCTATGAGGATTCGGTAGTACCCTTCTTCGGGTGAATCCTTAGCCACGAGGAAGTTCGGGTCGTCCCCTTCCAGATCCCGATACTCCAGGTGGGGCAGTTCCCACTCGCGCTTGCGGAAGAGGTAATAGCGCTCGGTGTACTTCTTGAGGAGCGAAAGCGCGATCTCATTCCAGAGCCGCACCTGCTCGAACGAGTCGAAGGCCAGCTCGCCTTCGGGGATGAGCAGCCGATACCAGCTCTGGTCCGCCAGCAGGGCTTCGATCCCCTCCCTCGTCAGGTTGAGGTTGTACCACCCGCGCTCGGCCTTGAACCGCTCCAACTCGAAGTAGAGCGCGTCAAAGTCCAGGAATGCCACGTGCCGGGACGTGAGGTGGGTCTGATTCGGTGCGGCATCTCCGTCTCCGCCCGAAAGGCCACCCGACCTGAGAGCCTGGATCTTGGGATACCAGTTGAGCACGACCTGGTTCTTCACGAGGTACTCGGTACTTGGTTCCGTCCGAGGCTTGGGCTTGGCCAGGGTCGGGATCGGCGCCAGGCGCCGGAACGCGTCCCCGAATTCGGTGCTGACGCCGTTGATGGTCTTCTTGAGCCGGATCGTCTTGAGCTTCTGGGTGCCCAGATTCTTGATTACGGGGAGCAGGAACTCCACGCGTTCATCGTTGGTGGGTAGTCCCTCCTCTTCCAGGAAGTCACGGAACTGGGCCATGTAGTCGGCATGGATGCCGAAGATGCCCAGCGTCTCGAGGAGACTGATGTGCTTCGGTCGTTCGACTCCTGAGGGCAGATCCGTCTTGGCGCTCCGCTTGAGGCTCATCCCGTAGCCTCTCAGCCGAACCCCTCGCCCGAAGAGCTGGATGATCTGCGCACCCTCGCCCTTGCCGACGTTCATGAGCCCCATGGTGGAGACGCGCCAACTGCTCCAGCCCTCCGTGAATTTCTTGGACCCGATGAGCAGGTTCACAGGCGACTGGGGCTCGTTGATCTCATGAAAGAGCGAGCCCGAGAACTCCCGATCGCCGGTGGCCAGTCCGTGCTCCTCGCACAGCTTCACCAGCTTCGCGTCGTCACCCACGTTGATGATCCCGAACGGATCGTTCTCCGCCCCAAGCGGAGTGCCACCTCGCCATCGGCCCCCTTCAGGTTCTCCACATAGAGCTGGCCACCCCCGGGAGCGTTGAACAGCGTGGCCAGCGTCTCGTCGTACACCTGGGCGGGTGTGAGCCCGCAGGTGTTGAGATACCCGAACCGTCCGGCGAACAGATCCTTCTTCGCGGCGGTGATCAGCCCTTCGTTCAAGACACTTGCCGATCCGCTGGATGCTCCCGCTCCGATCCGCCACATACGCAGCCAGGAACTTCAGGATCTCGACGATGTCCGAGGCGTCCTTCTTCGCGAGGGTCGCGGTGACGCTGCCGCCGACGAAGATCCAGAGGGGCTTCTCGACCTCGAAGGGGCGAAACGCCCCGGCGTGCTCGCGGAAGAGCCGCTGCTGCTGAAAGAAGGACAGGAGGCACGCCACCAGATAGGTCTCGAGATGGTTCGTCTGCGTGCCCTCGTCGAGGTTGAGGATCTGGTAGTCCTTCCCGAAGCCGTCCCCGTAGAAGTACCGGTAGGAGTAGTCGAAGAGGACGTTCTTCGCGTAGAGGTCCGTGAGCTCCGGACTCCCCTTCACAGCCTGACCAAAGGTGGCGGAGTACTCGAAAGAGAAGCCCCGCTCGCAGAGCGCGTTTCGGAAGCGCATCCAGGTGCCCTCGGCCCCGCCCGACGCCCCGCGATGCCCCTCATCCACCAGCACGAGGTTGTTCTCCTCGAACGCCTCCACGGCGACGGTCTTGTCGCCCATCTCATCCTTGAGCTTGTGGATGTCGAGGATCTCCACGGCCTGACCGCTGAAGAGCCCTCGCCCGTCCTTGCTGAACAGCTCCGCCTCGATGCCCGCAGCTCTCGAACTCACGCAGGTGCTGCTGCGAGAGTCCCTCGTTGGGGGTGAGCAGGAGTATGCGATTCAACTCACGCCGACGGCCGTGCTTGCTCGAGATAGTGCTGGTATTGGAGGATGTTGGCGTGCATCAGCAGCGTCTTGCCGCTGCCGGTGGCCATCCAGAACGCCAGCTTGTTGAGCTGCGGCCAAGCTTCGGCGTCCTCGTCGAAGGGCGCGATGCGGTCGGCCTCGGTCCTGTCGGCGTTCAGGGCCGACACCTGCTCGTTCAAGGCCTGCAGCAGCGCGTCGGGATCCCGGAAGTACCGGTCCAGGTAGATCTCCGTGAACAGCAGGCTCAGGTACTGGAAGTACTTCCAGACGATGGGCTCTTCGCCGCGGGTGATCCGGCGCTCGTTCAGGCGCTGGGTGTGGCGGACGATGTTCTGGTCGTACTCGAGCAGCAGCTCGGTGGGAAGCTGGGTGAGATTGAAGAGCTGGGCCGTGAGCGCGTGATGGAAGTGGTGGACGTTGTTCTCGTCCAACCCCTGCAGGGCTTCGCCTCGGAGATGCTCGGCGAGTTGCTCGAAGCGCTCCACGTTGAAGAGGGACAAGAGCCACTGGTTCAGCACCAGCTTCTGGCTGAACGGCACCTGGGGCTCGGTTCGTTGCGGCGTCTGGCGTGGCATCAGCCACGCTCCCCCTCGAACATCAACCGGTGGAAGTCCTCCTCGATCAGCCGGACCTTCCACGTGTCTTCGGGTGCTGCGGAGGTTCTCCAGGTTGTTCCCGCCGTTCACGTAGATCAGGTCGAATTCGCTGTCCTTGCTCGAGTAGCCCTGCTTGGTGAACCACTCGTCGAGCACCAGGTTGTCCTGCTCCGGGTCGCCGGTGAGCTTCCGCCAGATGACGAGCGTGCGGCGGCCGTCGGGCAGGGTGCCGGTCACGGTGCGGAACCAGTAAGGGCCGGCTCGCGTCCTGCTTGAGCCGCCCTTTGAGGCGCGAGGCGCCCCTCGCGCGTCGCGCTCGAACTCGGCGGCGAACGTCTGCGGCGCGGCGATGTGGCGGACCGTCAGGCCGATCAGCCAGTTGAACGTCTCGATGCAGGTCCACGTTCACCTGGCGGCTCTCGTCGGAGCCGGGGCGCTTGACCTTGAGTCCGTACGCCGTCGGGTCGGCGAATGCCTCGACGTTGAGCAGGGACTGGCTTCCGCGCGTCTCCACTTCGAGCATGTAGCGGAGGATGTACTGCTCCTTCAGGCCGTCCGCGCCCTGCGCCGCAGCCAGCTCCAGCAGCTCCTGCTGGGCCTCCGTGCGGCGCGTCTCGAGGTTGTTGAGCGTGTCCTCGTACGACTCGAGGCGGAGCACCTTCATGATGCGGGGGCTGCGTTCCGCCTCCTCGGGGGTGGCCAGGCGCTTGGGCTTCCCGTCCTTCCACTCCGGGGTGAAGGTGACCTTCTTGAGACGGGGCAGGAGGACGGTGTCGAAGTAGTCACCCATCTCCACGAGGATGAACTTCCGTTGGCCGCCGTCCTCGCGGTTCAGGTTGATGACGGCGTGGCCAGTGGTGCCGGACCCGGCGAAGTAATCGAGGGTGAGGCCTTCATCGTCGAGCGAGCTTCGCAGCGCGTCCTCTACCGAGAATATCGACTTCGGGTATGAGAATGCACTGCGATCACCCAGCATTGCCTGAACGAGGTTGGTGCCATGGGATGAGGCGTCATACTTCGAATCCGCCCAAACGGTCTTTGGCTTCCTACCTGGCTTGTAGAAGTCCTTCAAGAGGACCGTGTATCCGTCCTCGTGCTTACGGACCACGAAGTCCCCTCGTGCGCCGGCCTCATTGATCTTCTGTCGGTCCGACCACCGCCAGACCCTCCGTCGCCCATTCGAATCCACCGGCATGATCGCAACCGCACCCGGAGACGACTCGGTCGATACGACCCCGCTGCCCGGAGAGAAGTAGAGTGGAAACTCGGAATTGGGACGTTCGTCTGGGGTGGATAAGCCGCCACTACGCCTGAACGGGAGCAGGCGGAAGCTCTGCCCCCCTACACCATGTCGATACGCAGCTGCCTGCTCTTCTGTCAGCGGCAGGTCAAGAATCTCGGCGTCTTCCGCGCTCCGTGCATAGACAAGATAGTAGTCGTGTGACGTCGCGTAGAAGCTGTTGATGCCCCGACCACGCGGGTTCGACTGAACGACAACCGTTCCGAGCCAGTTCTCCGCGCCCAGCACATCGCTCAGTACCAATCTCAATTGGGCAACTTCCTCATCGTCGATGGCACAGAACAGGATGCCTCCAGGAGCCATCAGAGATCGCGTTAGAGTGGCCCTATCCCCCATCATCGCTAGCCAGCTGGAGTGCTTATACAGATTCTTGTATACGAACGTCTCCTCAGACGTGTTGTACGGTGGATCAGCATAAAGGCAATCGACGCCGCCGCTGTACTCTTCATGCATGAGTTGCAACGCCTGAAAGTTCTCACTATGAAACAGCACCCCATCCGTCTGCTCATCCACGTCCCCCAGCGCATCCAGTAGCCGGGCCGTGAAGTCCTTCGAGAAATGCCTGGAATCCATCATCAAAGTGGGATTCGCAGCCACGAACGCGGGCGCCAGCGGCTCGGTGTAACGCGGCTTCGTCAGGTCCCCCTGATCGCCCTGCAGCTCATCGATGGCGTGAAGCGCCACCCACTCCTCCACCTGCACCTCGTTGGCCGCGATCTCGGAGTGGAACGACTCGGGAATGCACCCCACACGCGACGCACCACGAGGTCTCCACGACGAACTTCTTCTTGAGCCAGAGCGTCTTCTGGAAGTCTTCGAGCTGGGCCAGGAAGTCGATGATCTTGCCCGCGACGGCGCGGATGACCTTGATCTTCGACAGGTACTGCTCCACCCGAGGCACCGACTCGCTCTCGATGTCGTCCAGGTGCATGACTTCGTTCTTGATGTAGAAGTCCAGCTCCCTGCGGAGGAACCCTCCCAGGTCCTTGTGGATGAAGTAGTCGAAGGTGTTGCGCGCGTTGTAGCGGCGCAGATGGGCCTCCAGCCGCGTGTAGTCGGCCGCCTCCCCGCGGAGAGGATGTGAGGTTTGCCCAGTTCGGCGACCCACGGGGCGAGCGCCGCGTCGGACACGCCCAACACGCGCTCCAGGGCCAGCGCGTCCAGATCCTTCTGCTTCGGAGGCTTGGGGTTCTTGAGGCGTTCCCGTTCCTCCTCACGCTGCTCCGGCGGCCAGTCGTGCATGGTGGCAGGCCGGTACTCGAAGCGGAGCACCAGCTCCTTCCCCTCCGGCCCGTCCTCCTCGGCGATGAAGTCGCGCCCGGACTCGCCGCCGTGGGCGAGGACGAACACCCGGTCCTTGCCCTGGGCCTCCTTGACGTTTCCGTGTTCTCCCTCGGCGGCGTCCACGAGTCGGAAGTGCACCCGCATTGGGTTGGCCTCGTCGTCGGGCCGCAGGCGGAACGCGTAGTCCCGCAGGTATTCGCTGGTCTTGATGTAGTACTGGTCCTTGTTGGCCCAGTGGAGCGTCACTTCCTCGCCTTCGTACGGGATGGCGTACACGCCCGGCTTGTAGACGCGCTGGCTGAGGAAGTCGCCGTCGGAGTAGTACCGTCGGAAGAACCGGAAGAGGTGGTCGTAGACCTCGCTCTCGAGGGCCCCGATGTCTACGGCATCGCTGGCCAGGCGGGCGCGTAGCTCCTTGACCTTCTGCGTCGTCTCCGGATCGACCCCGAGGCCCTCGGCCTGAGCCACGGCCTTGGCCAGCTCCTGTTCGATCTCCGCCTTGTCCGCGGTCTTGTAGACCGCGAAGGCCTCTTTGACCTGGGGAAGGAGGTCCCGGTCCAGGAACTGGGAGACTTCGGCGGCTCTTGGCGTGCATGATCCTGTAGAGGCCGAAGTCCAGCTCGGGTTTGTCGAGCTGGAACAACTCCTGCAGCTTGGCCTTCAGCTTTTCGTACTTCTGGCTCATTGCGTCATCCGTTTGCAGGCCGAACGGCGTCGGCCGGTTCACGTGCCTTCCCAGAGCGTCCGGATGGGGACGGCGTATAGACCGTCTCCGAAGCCCGCGCTCGTTTCTCCGTCGTAGACCACCACTCCTCCGGCGAACCGCTTTCCGGAAGCCTCCTTCAGTCTCCTCAGGCCCCGAAAGTCGGCGGCGGTCACCGTAGCGGCGGCCTTTACCTCGACGCCGGCCACCTGGCCCGCCCCAGCCTCGAGCACGATGTCCACCTCCGCCATGTCCTTGTCGCGGAAATGGTGGAACCGGATCGGGGCATCATGCCAGCTTGCCTGCCGACGCAGCTCCTGGTACACAAAGGTCTCCACAAGCCGACCCAGGGTGGCGCGGTCCTCCCACAGGGCATCGGCATCCAGCCCCAGAAGCGAGCAGGCCAGGCCCGTATCGGAGAGGTGGAGCTTGGGCGTCTTGACCAGTCGCTTCATCCGGTTGTTGTGCCAGGGAGGCAACTCCTCCAGGAGGAAGACCCGTGAGAGCAAGGTCACGTACTCGCGGATCGTAGGACGGCTTACCTGGAACGGGCCCGCGAGGTCGCTGACGTTGATGAGGGTCGCTGTCTGCGCGGCGGCCAGGGCGAGGAGCCGTGGCAGCACATCCAGGGATCGGATGCGAGCCAGATCGCGCACGTCCCGCTGGACCAGCGTCTCGATGTAGTCCTGATACCATGCAGCCCTTCGCCGTGCCGAACCGCGGACGAGGGCGGGAGGATAACCGCCCCCTGTGACACGCTCGGCCAGCCCGCGACCCAGACGCTCGTAGGTACGGGTTCGGAACGCGCCGCTGAAGAGGGTGTTCAGGAAGTCGGGCTCGCGGCCCGCGAGCTCGCACTGCGCCAGGGGGTGGAGGCGCAGGATCTCGATGCGACCCGCCAGCGAATCGGCGAGCTTCGGAACGAGCAGTACGTTGGCGGATCCCGTGAGGAGGAACCGGCCCGGCGTCCGTCGGCGGTCCACAGCGGTCTTGAGCGCCGTGAAGATCCCCGGGGCACGCTGTACCTCATCGAGGATGGTGCGCTCGGGCAGATCGTGAACGAAGCCCACGGGGTCGGCCGTGGCCGCCGCCAAGGTCACGTCGTCGTCGAAGCTCAGGTAGGCGTAGCCCTGCCGTTCGCCGACAACCTGCGCCAGCGTCGTCTTTCCGCACTGCCGAGGACCGTGGATGAGGACCACGGGCGTGTCCGCCAGAGCTTCCAGGAGGCGCGCTTCCGCGAAACGCGGGTAGAGGGCGGGTGACGTCATGCGGCCAATTGTAAGCCCTGGGTGCGTCTGATCGCAAGTTTATGGTCCGTCCGTTTGTAAGTCAGACACCCGGCCGAATGAAAGGCCAGCCGTGTGCTCAGCGGACCGCCCACCGGATGGTGAACAGGGTCTCGGTCTCCGTCCGTCTGCGCCAGCCGCCGCTCCAGCGAATCGATGAGTCCGTCCCGCTTCTCCATGATCTCGTCCTCGACCTGGAAGATCTCCTGCCGCTGACGCCGTTGCTGCCGTTCGAGCTTCCGGATCTTCTCCTGGATCTCGTGCTGCTCGGCAAGCGTCACCGCCTGCCGCGCCTGCCGGCGCAGCGCCTTGATCTGTTCCTTGGTGCCAGCAAGCGCCTTCTCCGCTGACAGCACCATGTCGTCGGCCCACTTCTCGAGCTTCTCGCGCGCCTCGTTGAAGTGCCGGCTGTTCTGCTCCAGCGATCGGCTGACCGTGGCCTGGGCGTGCCGCTCGGCTTCGGCCGCGAGCCGTTGCGGCCCGCGGTCCGGGAATCGGGCGGCCGCCATCACCCGTTCCGTCGACCTGTCCCGAGCAGCAGAACAGCTTCTCCATCGTCTCCTGGTCGAGGGATGCCCCTCGTTCGTCGAAGCCGGAGAAGAGCAGGTACTCCTCACGCTCGTAGGAGTCGATGGCGAGGCGGGTCAGCGTCAGGTAGCCGCTCGTTCCCGCGCAGCGCCTCGACCACGTGAGAGTCGAGTCGGGTGGTTCGTCACGTCGAAGACGACCTGCCCGGGCGGGGTCGGCAGCGCCTTGGCGCCGTCCACGACATGCTCGCCCAGGGGATGCGAGAGGCGGTAGAGGAAGCGCCTCCGCTCCTCACCGGTCCGCCGTCATCGGCCTGCGGCTGCGACTTCGAGATCAGGTGGTATCGCCCCCTGGCGATGTCGTCGCGCGGTGGCTCGCGCGAGGTCGAAGGCCAGCGCCGCGTCGTCGAACTCGCGCCCGGCCGGCCAGCATGAAGCGCGTGAACGACCAGAAGCGCTTGCCCACGCGGTCGAGCTGGGCCTGGGCGTCGGCGAGCTGGAGACGCAGACGCTGGTGCACGTCCTCGTCGAAGTGCTCGAAGAGCTTGCGGCGCGTGTCGTCGAGGCGCGTCCGGATCTGCTCGTCCATCTCGGCCTGCAGCTCGCGGAAGGCGGCGTCGATCTCTTCGGGCGTCCGGCACTCCTGGTAGATGGCCAGGATGCGCTTCTCGAAGTCCACGCCCGACTCGATGCTGCCGAGCACTTCGTCCGAGGCGCCGAACACGCCGCTGAACAGGCTGAACTTCTCGGTCAGAAGCTCCAGCACCCGGCGGTCGGCCTCGTTGCGTTCGTTCAGGAAGTTGATGACCACCACGTCGTGCTTCTGCCCGTAGCGGTGGCAGCGGCCGATGCGCTGCTCGATGCGCTGCGGGTTCCACGGGCAGGTCGTAGTTGACGACCAGCGAGCAGAACTGCAGGTTCATGCCTTCGGCCGCCGCCTCGGTGGCGAGCAGGATCGTCGCCTCGTCCCGGAAATGCTCGATGAGCGCCGTGCGCACGTCCACCGCGCGCGAGCCCGAGGCGCGGCCGGTGTCGCGGTTCTCCTCCACCCAGCGCTCGTAGATCGCGGTGGCCTCCGGCCCGCCGTTGGTACCGTTGAAGAGCACGACCTGCCCCCGGTAGCCGTGCGACTCCAGGAAGGCCTTCAGGTACTCCTGCGTCCGGCGTGACTCGGTGAAGATCAGCGCCTTGCGCGCCGCGCCCGTCGTCGGCCATCTGCTCGAAGCCGATCTCCAGCGCCTTGAGCAGGGTCCGGGTCTTGGTGTCGATGCCGATGCCGCGCGCCCAGTCGCAAGCCGCTGCAGGACGTCGATCTCCTCGCGCAGCTTCTGCGCGGTCGATGGGAGTCGACCGGGGGCTGCCGCCGTGCTCTCGGCGTCGTCGTCCTCCGACGAGGATCTCGTCGAGCAGGTCGTCTTCGATCTCCTCCGCCTCGATCAGTCGCTCGGCGAACTCGGGATCGTCTCCGCACCTGCTCGTCACGTAGCGTCTCCAGGCGCTCACGCAGCGTGTCGAGCGTCGCAGCGATGGCCAGCGACGACGAGGCCAGCAGCTTGCGCAGAATCAGCGCCGTCAGGTGCCGTTGGCGCTGGGGCAGCGCGTAGCTGTCCTCGCGCTGCAGGAAGCCGGACACCGCCTCGTAGAGCGCATGCTCGTCGTCCGTCGGCTGGAACGGCCGCGTGATCGGCCGCCGCTCGGTGTAGCGGATGTACTCCGTGACCTGGTTGCGCAGGGTGCGCTTGCAGAAGCCGGCGAGACGCTGCCGCAGGGCGTCGAGATTGCTGCCGGCGCTCGCGTACTGCGACCGGAAGGAGTTGACGTCGCCGAACAGGTGCTCGTCGATGAGCGTCGAGAGGCCGTACAGCTCGAGCAGCGAGTTCTGGAGCGGCGTCGCCGTGAGCAGCAGCTTGCGGCAGTCCTCCGTGGCCCAGCGGATGCCCTGGCCCGACCTTGTTGCTCGGCCGGTAGGCGTTGCGGAGCTTGTGGGCCTCGTCGATGACGACCAGATCCCAGGCGATCGCCTTGAGTTCCTCGCGCAGGCGTGTTCGCGTAGTGGTGCGACATGATGACGACGGCCTTGGAGCCGAGCGGGTCGCTGGCCGCGCCGCCTCGCTTCGCGATAGCCTTGGCGTCCAGCACCAGCGTCGGCAGGTTGAACTTCTCCTCCAGCTCCAGCGCCCATTGCTTGCGGATCGAGGCCGGGCAGATCACCAGCAGCCGGCGCTTGCGCTCCGCCCAGAACTGGCACAGGACGATGCCCGCCTCGATCGTCTTTCCGAGGCCGACCTCGTCGGCCAGAATTACGCCCTTGGAGAGCGGCGACTGGAGGGCGAACAGCGCGGCTTCGATCTGGTGCGGGTTGAGATCGACGGCCGCGTCGAACAGCGCCATGGACAGCCGATCCATGCCGCCGCGGCCCGACGGGTCAGGTCGTGGGCGAAGTACTTGGCGTGGTGGGGTGTGAGGATCACGGGTAG
This sequence comes from uncultured Gemmatimonadales bacterium, assembly GCA_963848895.1. Classification (GTDB taxonomy): domain Bacteria; phylum Gemmatimonadota; class Gemmatimonadetes; order Longimicrobiales; family Gaopeijiaceae; genus SZUA-318. The sequence continues at coordinate 94 of CAWKGE010000042.1, read as the reverse complement.
CGATCGACCATCGTGGACGTTGCGCCGGCGAACAGGGCACTACCATAGCGAGGGTGCCGTGGGCCCGTCCGCATGTCAATGTGGGCCAGGGAAT
>CAWKGE010000041.1:0-21616 GCA_963848895.1 uncultured Gemmatimonadales bacterium | reverse complement strand
CGGGCCGGCGGGAACCCGGGCACGGCCGAGGGCCCATGCGGCCATGGAGGGTGCCGACGCCAGCCGACATGGTCGGAGGTCCCGTGGCGTGCGCCTTCCCTCGACGAATGCATATGGATTATCATCATATGATGTTCACTCCCATGCATCCCGGGAGGGATCCCCGCGTGCGCACGACCATCAATCTGGACGATCGGCTCCTGGAGGAGGCGATGCGGCTGACCGGGACCACCGAGCGGACCGCCTTGGTCCGCGAGGGGCTTCGCGCGCTGATCGAACGGGAGAGCGCCCGTCGCCTCGCCCGCCTCGGCGGCAGCGAGCCGGAGCTGGAGGCTCCGCCGCGTCGCAAGCCCGCGTCGACGTGATCCTGGCGGACACCTCGGTCTGGGTCGACCACCTGCGCGTCGGCGACCCGCGCCTGGCGGAGACGCTGGATCGCGCGGCGGTGTTCGCGCATCCCTTCGTCATCGGTGAGCTCGCGTGCGGCCGCCTGCGGAACCGGGGCGAGGTGCTCGGGCTCCTGCGACGACTCCCGGCGGTGCCGGTGGCGACCGACGACGAGGCGCTCCGGTTCGTCGAGGCGCGCCGGCTGATGGGCCGGGGCATCGGGTGGGTGGACGTGCACCTCCTGGCCTCGTCGGTGCTGTCCGGCGGCGTGCGGCTGTGGACCCGGGATCGGCGCCTCGCGGCGGTGGCTGCGGAGCTGGGGGTCGGGTTCGAGGCACGGTGAGGGCGTACGCCGAGCGCGGCGTCGGCCGTCGCCCACGACCTCGCCCTGGTCACGCGGGACGTCGCACACTTCCGCCGCGCGCCGAGACTCCGCGTCGTCGGCTACCGAGCCTCACTACCCCTCCCCCAGCGACGCCGTCGCCACCACGGTCGGCTGCAGCCGCTCGCCCCCTTCCAGCACCACGTACGCCTCCATGGCGAAGTAGGCCGGCAGCCCGGCCGTCCTCAGCTGCTCGGCGGTGCCGCGGTTGCGGTCCTCGACGCGTTGCCAGAACTCGCGCGGGTCGGGGCCGGGGAAGGGCGCCACGTCCTTCTGGCTCTGGTGCTTGAAGATGGCCAGGATCTTCCGCCGCAGCTCCTCGGCGCTCATGGGCACGAGCACGTCGGCCTCCACCAGCGACCACTCCTGCCACGCGCCGCGGTACATCCACAGCTGGGGCGCCGGCCCCTCGTATTCGTCGAGGGCCCGGTTCACCGCCTCCAGGCACATACGGTGCGTGCCGTGCGGGTCCGACAGGTCGCCGGCGGCGAAGACGATCGAGGGTCGCACCTCCTCCAGGAGGGCGCGCACGATCTCCACGTCGCGCGCGCCGATGGGGTCCTTCTTCACCTCCCCGGTCTGGTAGAACGGGAGGTCGAGGAAGCGCGCGTTGCCCGGCCCGAGCCCCACGGCCTCCAGGGCGCTCACCGCCTCGGTCTCGCGGATGATGCGCTTGAGGTCGCGCACCACGTCTGCGTCCACGTCGCCCGGCGCCTTGCCGCCCAGGCTCGCCTCGATCTCGTCGACGTGGCGCGACAGCGCCGCGTGGTCCGTGAGCGACAGCGCACGGCGGGCACGCTCCACGAAGTCGAGGTAGCGGCGCACCTCGTGGTCGAAGACCGCGATGTTGCCCGACGTCTGGTAGCCGACGGTGATGTCGTTCCCGTTCTGCGCGAGCTTGCGCAGGATGCCGCCCATGGAGATGACGTCGTCGTCGGGGTGCGGGCTGAAGACGATGATCTTCTCGCCGGCGGGGAGCTTGCTCTTGCCGCGGATCTTCCCGATGAGCCGGTTGAAGATCTCCCCGTTGAGCGGCTCCGCGGAGCCGTGGCGCGCGACGAGCGAGCTGAGGTGGTGATCGCGGTAGTCGCGCATCGACAGGTGGAGCACCGGCTTCTTCGCCTGGCGGCTGAGCCAGAGCACGGCCTCCGCCTCCAGGTCCGGCGTCCAGTCGACCTCGCCCAGGAGCCAGGGCGTGCGCACGCGCGTCAGCTCGGCCGCCGCCGCCGGGTCGAGCCACACGGTGGCGTGCGGGTGCCCCTGCAGGTACGTGGCCGCCACGTCGGCGTGCGCCTCGCCCTCCACCGCGCGGCGCACGATCCACGCCTTGTGCTCGCCGGTGGCGATGAGCGCGACTTCCCGCGCCTCGAGGATCGTCGCGACACCCATCGTCACGGCCTCGGGCGGAACGTTCTCCTCGCCGAAGAAGTCCGACGCCGCGTCCGCCCGCGTCGTGGTGTCCAGATAGACCAGCCGCGTGCGCGACTCGCGCCCCGACCCGGGCTCGTTGAAGCCGATGTGGCCGCTGCGGCCGATCCCCAGGATCTGGAAGTCGATCCCGCCCGCGTCGCGGATCGCCTGCTCGTAGGCCGCGCAGTGCACCTCGGTCTCGTCGCGGGCGAGGTCGCCCCGGGGTACGTGGATCTGGTCCTCCGGCACGTTCACGTGGTCGAAGAGGTTCTCGCGCATGAACCGGTGGTAGCTGTGCAGGCTCCCCGGCTGCATGGGCCAGTACTCGTCGAGGTTGAACGTCACGACGTTCGAGAAGTCGAGCCCTTCTTCCCGGTGCATGCGGATGAGCTCGCGGTAGATCCCCACCGGCGTCGAGCCGGTGGCCAGGCCGAGGACGGCACGCTCGCCGGCATCCGCGCGCTGGCGGACGATCTCCGCCATCCGTCCCGCCACCCGGCGGGCGATGGCCTCGTGGTCCTCGAGGATCCGGACCGGGATCCGCTCGAGGCGCGTGAAGGGAACGTTCACCGGCTCATCTCTCCATGGGCTGGGCGCACCTGGGACACGAGCATCGTCGGACGACCCTCGGAATCGAAACGAGGAGCCGGGAGGTTGTTTTGTGTTATCACTAGCGATAACATCTTAGGGTGAAGGGTGACCCCGAAGATCCGTCGTGGAAACTACATCTTCCTCACCTGGATCGGCGACCACGGGCCGCGGCACGTGCACGTGTACAAGGACCGTGCCCTGGTCGTGAAGTGGGATCTGGAGAGCTGGAAGGCGATCACCGGCGAGGCTCCGGCTCGCGTCGTGGAGATGATCCGAGAGCTGCTGGAGGAAGGCAGGCTGTGAGGAAGATCCGGTCCGTCCGCATCAACCGGCGCAAGAAGGCGTTCGACGCCGACGTGCAGGACCGCGGCGCGATGGAGTTTCCCTTCGTCGTCTGTGATCCGTGCCCATCAGACGAGGATCCGGTGGTCCGGGCCTATATCGACCCGGAGGTCGGAGGCGACGGATTCACCTACGTCTTGCGCTCGGGCGAGGAGGGCGTGGTTCTCTCCGATCACATCCTCGACTACCACCGGGACCCGGAGTACCTGCACGACCTCCTGCTCTACCGGCTCAGCGTCGAAGCCCAGGCCCGGTTCGAGGAGAGCCCCCTGGGCATCCGTCAACTGGCTCGAAGGATGGGCACGTCGCCCGCCCAGGTCTACCGACTTCTCGACCAGACCAACTACGCCAAGTCCGCCGACCAGATGATCAAGTTGTTGGCCGCCCTGGATGCCGAGGTGGAGATCCGGGTCGTTTCCAGGCGATAGCTCACCCGCCCACCGACTCCCCCGCGATCAGATCCAGGTTGGGCAGCATGACGATCTCGATCCGGCGGTTGCGCCGCCGTCCCGCCGCGTCGGCGTTGGAGGCGACCGGCTGGTACTCGCCGTACCCGGCGCCGGAGAGGTTCTGCGGGGGCACCCCCCCCTGCACCAGGAGCCGCACCACCGAGAGCGCCCGCGCCGTGGACAGCTCCCAGTTGGACGGGAACTGGGCGGTGGAGATGGGGACGTTGTCGGTGTGCCCCTCCACCTGGAAGCTCCGGTCGGGGAGGTCGGCCAGCACCTTCGCCACCTGGGTGATCGTCTCGCGGCCGTCCGATCCCACGGTCGCGCTACCGGACTGGAAGAGGATGTCCTGCGGGAGGTTGATCACCATGCGGCCGCGGCTGATCGACACGCTGAGCTGGCCCGCGTCGATCAGGGACTGGAACTTGCCGAGCACTTCCTGATAGATGCGGTTCCGCTCGCGCACCTCACGCTCGACGGCGGCAAGCTGATCGAGGCGCTGCTGCAGCCGGCGATACTCGCTGCCGCGCTGGTCGAGTAGCGTCTCGAGCCGGTGGACCTCGTCGCGCGCCTCCTCGAAGCGCGACGTCATCTCCCCACGACGCAGGTCGAGCTCGGTGCTGTCGGCCTGCAGCTCCTCGACGCGGGCCTCCAGTGAATCGCGCGTAGCCTCCCACCGCTGGCGCGCGGCCTCCGCCGCCGCGGCCCGGCGGTCCATCTCGGCCTCCAGGTCCGACCGCTCGGCGCGGGACTGCTCGAGGGCATCGAGCGTGCTGCGGTACGTGCTCTTCTTCACGCAGGCGGACAGGCCCAGGACCAGGAACAGGGTTGCGACGGTGGTGAGCTTGGGGGCGCGGGCCGTCATTCTCTCTCTCCGGCGGAGTGGTTCGGAGCAAACAAGATAGCGACGGGTGTGCGGGGCGCGAGGGCCCCCGGTATACTCCACCAGCCGCACGAGAACCCGACCGCTGGAGGCCGTCATGCAGCGTCCGTCGATCCGCCGGAGGGCCCTCGCCCTCCTCGTCCTCCTCCCCCTCGCCTGCGTGGCTTCGACGGCCCGCCTGGGGGCCCAGGACGTCACGCTCTCCCGGGCCGCTCCGCAGGACGTGGGGATGTCGTCCGCGATCCTGCAGGCCGGGGTGGCGCTGTACCGGGAAGCCGTCGACCGGGGCGACCTGGTGGGCGCGGTCCTGCTCGTCGCGCGCGACGGGAAGGTCGTGCTGCAGGAGCCGGTGGGGTGGCGGAACAAGGCGAAGGGCCTGCGGATGGAGCCGAACACGATGTTCCGCATGGCCTCCAACACCAAGCCCACCATCGCCACGTCGGTAGGCATCCTCGTCGAGGAGGGCAAGCTCTCCTGGGAGGACCCGGTGCGGAAGTACATCCCGTCCTTCGACAACTACCGCTCGGGGTTCATCCTGATCGAACACCTCCTGAACCACACCAGCGGCTTCCGCATCAACTCGCTCTTCCTCGAGCCTCTCATGGAGCCGAGCGCCCAGCACCCGGACGCCCCGTCCCTGCAGCTCGAGGTGGCGCGCTTCGGCGAGGTGGGCGCCGAGGTGCTTCCGGGCACGTCGTACTCCTACAGCAACCCGGGCTACAACACGCTGGGCGCGCTCGTCGAGATCGCGTCGGGCCAGAGCCTGGAGAGCTTCCTGAAGGAGCGGATCTACCGGCCGCTGGGGATGGCGGATTCCTACAACCACGAGGTCGCCGAGAAGCTGGACGGCAAGCTCGACCGCATGGGAGCCGTGTACTACGAGAAGCGCGACGGCGAGTGGGTGCCGGGATGGCAGCCGGGCGATCCGCCGCAGATGCCGTTCGTGCGCGCGTCGGGCGGGATGATCTCCACGGCGTGGGACTATGCGATCTTCTGCCAGATGTTCCTGAACGGAGGGGTCTACGGCGGCAAACGCATCCTGAAGCAGGAGACGGTGGCGCTCATGACCAGCCCCACCGTCGAGACCTCGGAGGACGGGACGGCGTTCTACGGGTACGGGTGGATGGTCGGTGACGACGGCACATACTCCCACAGCGGCTCGGACGGGACGTTCGCGTGGGTGGACCCGGAGCTCGGGATCGTCGGGCTGGTGTTCACGCAGACGCCCCGCGGGAAGAACCCGCGGCAGAAGTTCATGGACCTGGTGCGGGAGGCGGTGGTGGACGTGGGCCGGTGACGCCCGCGCGGCGCGGCGCCAGCGGGTCGGTCATCCTCAGCGCCGACTACCCGTAGCGCGCGGGCGCGGACGCGCCTTCGGCGCGGTGGCCCCCTCGGCGCGGCGGCGGCCCCCACCGGCGCGAAAGCGTGACCGGTCACTTTTCGTGGCACCAGGGGTAGGCCGACTCTTCCAGGCTGTCGATCGCTCTCGCGCATCGACTTCGGGCGGGAGCGGAAGGCGGCCCCTTGAACCCCAAGGAGCGGCCATGACCATCCTCAACCTGCTCGCCGCGGGAGCGCTCGCCGTGCCCGCGGTCGGCCCGGCAGCTTCTCCTGCGTGGGCGGAGGCCCCCCGGCCCGCCGACGCGGCCGTTTCTGCCTACCTGCACGAGCTGGCCCGCACGAGCGACGCGAACATCGTCACGCCGTCCGTGCCGATTCCGAGCTTCACCCGGCAGACGGGGCTGACGTGCAACGTGTGCCACACCGCCTTCCCGCAGCTGACCCTGTTCGGTCGCCTGTTCAAGCTGGGCGGCTACACGATGACCGCGCAGCAGACCGTCCAGCTGAAGGACAGCGCGCAGGCGCCGTCGCTGCGCCTCGACCTGATTCCCCCGGTGTCGGCGATGGTGATCTCGTCCATGACGTCGGTGAGCCGCGACGTCCCGGGCGAGCAGAACCGCTCGATGGCGTTCCCCCAGGAGATGGGGGTGTTCTTCGGCGAGGCGATCACGCCGAAGGTCGGCACCTTCCTGCAGCTCACGTACGACCCGTCGGAGGGGAGCATCGGCATCGACAACGCGGACATCCGCTTCGCCGACAACGCCACGGTGGCGGGCCGGAACGTCCTGTACGGCTTCACACTCAACAACTCCCCCACCGTCCAGGACGCCTGGAACAGCACCCCGGTGTGGGGCTTCCCCTGGGCCTCGTCGGAGGTGGCGCCCGCGCCCATCGCCTCCACGCTCGTCGACGGCGCCCTGGGCCAGCAGGTCGCGGGCGTGGGGAGCTACGCCCTGTGGAACAACACCCTCTACACGGAGCTGAGCGTCTACCGGTCGGTGTTCCAGGGCGGGCCCATGCCCGTGGACGGGAGCGCCGAGAACGCCATCCACGGGGTCTCCCCCTACTGGCGGGTCGCGCTCCTGCACACGGTCCAGGGAGGCCAGCTCATGGTGGGTGGCTACGGGATGGTCTCCCACCTGACGCCGTCGGGCTTCCGGGGGCCGCGTGACGGCTACACGGACGTGGCCTTCGACGCCCAGTGGGACAAGGAGTGGCAGAACGGCTCCAGCTTCGCGGCCCACGGGACGTGGATCCACGAGGCGCGCACGCTCACGGGGACCGCGGGCGTCGGGGGGGCCGTCCACGTCGACGGCAACCTGAGCACGGCGCGCGTGGACGCCACGTACTACTGGCCGTCGCGGGTGGGGCTGAGCGCCGGGCTCTTCTCGACCACGGGGAGCTCGGACTCGCTGCTCTACCCGGACGACGCGGTGACGGGGAGCGCCACCGGGAGCCCGGACAGCCAGGGCTTCATCGCGCAGCTCTCGTTCATGCCCTGGCTGAACACCAGGCTGGGCCTCCAGTACGTGGTCTACCGGAAGTTCAACGGCGCCAGCCGGAACTACGACGGTCGGGGGCGGGACGCCTCGGACAACAACGCGCTCTACCTGATGACCTGGCTGGCGTTCTAGAGAGAGGCTACCCGGGCTACGACCGGACGCCGGGGATCGGCTCCATGCTCGCGCGGGACGGCCGCAGGTTGCGGCCGATCCAGACGAAGCAGGCCAGCGCGACGACCAGGAGCACGATCCCCCGTCCGGTCGCCCCGAAGATGATCTGACCCACGCCGAACAGCGACGAGTACACGGAGGTCACGCCTGCGACCCAGTTCGTCCAGTTGAGGGGGCCGCCGTCGACGGGCTCGCCGCCGAGGCCGAGGCCGGACGAGATGCGGGTCCACCCGCGCCCGCCCGGACGCACCTTCAGGTAGAAGCCGCGCAGGACCTGTTCCTCCTCCGGGCGGGTCAGGAACGTGACGGCCAGCCAGACCACGGTGCTCGAGCCCACGGTAGCGAGCATGATCCACGCCCACTGCACGGGGTCGTCGGGATTCAGGCCGGTGCCGAACCACAGCACGAGGCTCACGACGAGGGAGGCGATCATCGCGCTGATCTCGCTCCACGCGTTGATGCGCCACCAGTACCAGCGCAGGATCAGCACGAGCCCGGTGCCGGCGCCGATGGCCAGGAGGAACCGCCACGCGCCCTCGATCGAGGTGAGGAAGTACGTCACGACGAGCGAGCCGAGCATCATGAGGATCGTGGCCAGGCGCGAGGCGCGCACGAGCTCGCGGTCCTCCAGGCCGGGCCGGAGGAAGCGGGCGTACAGGTCGTTGACCAGGTAGCTCGCACCCCAGTTGAGCTGCGTCGAGATCGTGGACATGTAGGCGGCGGCGAAGCCGGCGAGCACCAGCCCGGTCAGCCCCGGCGGCAGGAGGTCGGTCACCGCCATGATGTAGCCCTGACGCGGGTTCTCCAGGCCGGGGTACAGGATGGTGGAGGCCAGCGCGACCAGGATCCACGGCCAGGGGCGCACCGCGTAGTGGGCGATGTTGAACCAGAGCGTGGCGAGCACGCCGTCGCGCTCCGTGCGCGCGCTGAAGATGCGCTGCGCGATGTAGCCGCCGCCGCCCGGCTCCGCGCCGGGATACCAGCTCGCCCACCAGTTCACCCCGAGGTAGACGGCCATCGTGATCGCGGGCATCCACGCCGCGCTCTCCCGGGGCAGCATGGCGATGGCGGCGTCCGAGCTGCCGTAGACCGACTCGAGGCCCACCTGCATCCCGGCGATGCCGCCCACCGCGTGGACGGCGAAGATCGCGAGGATGATGGCGCCCCCGATGGCCAGCCCGAACTGGAAGAAGTCCGTGATGACGACGCCCCACAGCCCCGCCATCACGGAGTAGGCCGCGGCGAGCAGGAAGCACACGAGGAGCGCGACCACCTGGCTGATGCCGAGGGTGGTGCTCACGATCTCCATCATCGCGAGGTTCACCCACCCCATGATGATCAGGTTGATGGGCAGCGCGAGGTACGCGGCGCGGAAGCCGCGCAGCAGGGCCGCCGGCTTGCCCCCGTAGCGCAGCTCGGTGAACTCGACGTCGGTGATCACGCCGGCGCGCCGCCACAGCCGCGCGTAGAAGAACACGGTGAGGATCCCGCTCATCACCATGTTCCACCACAGCCAGTTCCCCGCCACGCCGTGCTTGGCCACCATCTCCGTGACGGCCAGCGGCGTATCCGCCGCGAACGTTGTGGCCACCATGGAGGTGCCGGCCAGCCACCACGGCAGCGCCCGTCCCCCCACGAAGTAGTCGGACAGGGAGCGCCCCGCCCGGTTCGACAGCGCCAGGCCGATGGCCCCGGCGAAGACGAAGTAGAGGGCGATGATCACCCAGTCGAGTGTGGTCAACCGGAGGACTCCGTTTCAGCGGTCGTGGCCGCGGTCAAGAACCGGGCTCCCTCTTGTGGACGGGCTGGTCGGTGATGGCGAGGACGGCGGCGTCGGCGACCGCGCGGCGCAACGCGATGTGCTTCTGGTTGGCGCGGGTCGGGTGCACGCGGTTGGTCAGGAGGATGATCCAGATGTCGAGGTCCGGATCCATCCAGATCGACGTGCCGGTGAACCCGGTGTGGCCGAAGGCGTCCGGGGTGACGTAGTCCCCGCCGGAGGAGCCCTCGGAGGGTGTGTCCCACCCGAGCCCGCGGCTCGACTCCGCGTCCCAGCGGTGCGTGAACAGGTGCAGCACCTCGGGATCGATGAGCCGGATGGGGTTCGGCCGGGCCACCGGACACGGCTCGCCCACGGGGTCGCCCGGCACGCACGCGGGCGCCACGCCGTCGTTCAGCATCATGCGCGCGAAGACCGAGAGGTCGACCGCCGAGGAGAACAGCCCCGCGTGGCCGGCCACGCCACCCATCGCGTCGGCGTTCTCGTCGTGGACGCGGCCCCACACCATCTCGTGGCGCCAGAGCGTGTCGAGCTCCGTGGCGGCGATCCTGGGCTTCAGCGACGGAGCCGGGTTGTACTCGGTGTCGAGCATCCCCAGGGGACCGAAGAGGTGCTCCTGCAGCCAGACGTCCTGCGCCTGGCCGGTGATCGACTCCATGATCCACGACAGCGTCATGATCCCGATGTCGGAGTACACCGTCGCCGTTCCGGGATCGGACTCCAGCGGCTCGTCCGCCGCCGCGTCCTTGTATTCCTGCTTGCCCTTGTGGTCGAAGAACCACTGCTTGAAGGCCGGCAGCCCCGACCGGTGCAGGAGAAGCTGGCGGACGGTGACCTCGTTCTTCCGTGCGTCGCCCCTCGACCACCACCTGAGGTAGTGCACGACCTTGGCGTCGAGGTCGAGGCGGCCGTCCTGTACGAGCATCATCGCCTCGGTCGTCGTGCCCACCACCTTCGACACCGAAGCCAGATCCCAGATCGACGTGGGCGTCGCCGGCCGCCCGCTCCCGTACGCCAGCTCCCCGTATCCGGCGAGCTTCACGATCCGTCCGTGCCGGCCGATGGAGAGCGCCGCGCCGCTCGCTGCGGAGTCGGCGAGGGCCGCCCGGATGATGCTGTCCAGGCGCGCGAGCTTGGTGGAGTCCATGCCGACGGATGCCGGATCGGCGACGGTGGCCGGCGCCTCCGCCGTGCCGCCGCGCTGACCGCGCGGCACGATGCCCGCCGCGACGAGGGGGTCCTCCACCGCCACGATCGGCGTGAACTCCGCGACCTTGGGCCGGTCGAGGCCGTCGCCGATGCCGTGGTAGGGCGGAAGGGGGATCGGCAGCCGCCCGGTGATGGCCTCCTCGCCGAAGAGCGCCTTCAGCCCCGCGTTCTGGCTCACCTCGCGGTCGCCCCAGGCGATCAGGTAGCTGCCGACGGTGGGAAACGCCTTCAGCAGGTAGGGGTTGCCGAACGACAGCAGGACGGTCGGCTTGGCTTCGGCCGCGTCGGCCACAAGGCGCCGTAGAGGCTCGGGCACCGCGTCCTCGCCGGAGCCGGCGGAGGGCGACACGTAGGCGCTCACGACCACGCGGTCCGCGCGGCCGATGGCGTCGTGCACCGCGGCGTAGACCGAGCTGTCGCTGCGCTCGTCCAGGCTCCAGCTCTCGACGGAGGGAACGCGCTGGGCGAGCCCGGCCGCGAAGGCGCGCCCGGCCCACAGCCACGTCGAGGGGGCGTAGCGCACGTGGAGCACGCGTCCCGCCGAGGCGGCCAGCATGGGCACCAGGTGGTTGGCGTCGCGCGGCAGCGTGATGGAGCGGGTCGCCGCCGTGTCCGCGAAGGCCAGGTGTGGGCCGGTGCCCACCACCTGGTCCACGTTCTCCAGCGACGTCGGGCGGTGCTCGTTCAGCCCCAGGCGGGCCTTGATCTCCAGGATCCGCCGGACCGACGTGTCGATGCGCGCCTCGCCGATGCGGCCGGACTCGACCGCGGCCACCACCGCGTCGATGGCGGCCGGCACGTCCTTGGGCGACAGCAGGACGTCCGCGCCGGCCTCGAGCGCGCGCACCGAGGCCTCGCCGATCCCGTACCCCTCGGTGATCGCGCCCATGGTGAGGGCGTCGGTGAAGAGCAGGCCCCGGAACCCGAGGTCCGCGCGCAGCAGCCCGGTCATGATCTCCGGGGAGAGCGTCGCGGGCGGCGAGCCCTCGCCGAGGAGCCCGGGCACCTGCACGTGGGCGGTCATGATCGCGTCCACGCCCTCGTCGATGGCGCGCTCGAAGGGCACCAGCTCCATGGAGTCGAGCCGCGCCCGGTCGCCGGGCACCACGGGAAGGCCGATGTGGGAGTCGACGTCCGTGTCGCCGTGGCCGGGGAAGTGCTTCGCGGTGGCGAGGGCGCCGCCGGCGTGCGCGCCGCGGATGAAGGCGGCGCCCAGGCGCGCGACGAGCCGGGGGTCGGCCCCGAACGAGCGCGTCGCGATGACCGGGTTGTCCGGGTTCGAGTTGACGTCGAGGACCGGCGCGAAGAGGACGTGCACGCCCACCGCGCGCGCCTCCTCGGCGGTGATGCGCCCGTAGTCGTAGGCGAAGCGGTCGTCGCCGATGGCGCCGAATGCCATCGTGGGCGGGAACTGCGTGCCGCCGCCGGCGGGCAGCATCGACGGGAGCGCGTAGGCGCCGTTGATGCGCATCCCGGGCCCGCCGTTCTCGAAGTCCGCGCACACCAGCAAGGGGATCTTCGCGAGCTCCTGGAGCGCGTTGAGCTTGGCGACGTAGGCGAGGGGCGTCCCGATGCTCGGGCTGAGGCCGCCGATCTGGTCGTGGACGACCCACTCCTCCAGCGGCTGGAAATCCGGCGCCGAGGGCGCCACGTAGCCGCCCGGCATCCACTCGATCACGAGCTGCGCGACCTTCTGGCGCAGCGTCAGGGAGGCGAGCGTCCGCTCGACCCACCCCCCGGGCGCCGGCGTCGCCGCCGGTCCGGGGGTCCCGACGCCCCCGCACCCGCCGAGGGCCAGGAGCAGCCCGGCCATCACCGGGACCACGCCCCCGACGCGCTTCACGCCCGTGCGATCCTCTCGTCTATCTTCCACCGATCATCGCCTTCTGCGGAATCTGGATGCCGTCGCCGATCCCGGCGAATCCCGGGATCCGTGTCGGGGTGCGGCCCTCGATGGGGGCGTCCCCGAAAAGCGCTCCCGCCGCGGCCCGCTGGCTCGCCTGCGAGCCGCTCCAGGCCAGCATGTACGCCTGGGCGTCGGGAAACTCCGTGATAAGGTACGGGTTGCCGAACGAAACGACGATGTGGGGTACGCCGGCGCGCGCCAGACCCTCGATGAAGTCCGACAGCTCCTTGGGAACGGCGATCGTGCCGGAGTAGGACACGGCGGTCACGTAGGTGCTCACGATCACCAGCGCCGAGCGCCGCGCCTGGCGCATCAGCCCCTCGTAGAGCGCGGCGGCCGCGTCGCGGTCCAGGTCGGCGGTGGCGAGGCGTGGGTAGGTCCGGCGCAGGCGCTGGTTGAAGTAGCGGCCGGCCAGCACGTCCGACGAGCGCCGGTAGGTGATCGACAGGACGCTGGCGCTGCGCGTGCCCTTGAGCGGTAGGAGGTCCTTGCCGTTGCGGATGAGTGTGATCGAGCGGCGGGCGATCTCGTCGGCGACCGCCGTGTGCTCGGGGATGCCGACGATCGACGGGATCCTGGCCAGGTCCACCTCGCGACTCTCGTTCAGGCCGAGCGACTCCTTCGTGCGGAGCAGCCGCAGCACGGTCTCGTCGATGCGCGACTCGAGGATCCGCCCGCTGCGCACCGCATCCTCGATCCCGCGCATCGCGTCGTCCACGGACGCCGGCATGAGGATGACGTCCGCACCGGCCTCGACCGCCCGAGCGGCCGCCTCGCCGGAGCCCAGGCGGCCGGAGATCGCCGCCATGTCCATCGCGTCGGTGAAGATGATCCCGCCGAACCCCATCTCCTCGCGCAGCAGCCCGGTGAGCACGGGCCGCGACAGCGTCGCGGGCGTCGCGTTGCCTCCGTTCAGGGCGGGGACCGTGATGTGGGCGGTCATGATGCCGCCGATCCCCGCGTCGATCGCGGCCTGGAAGGGTTCGAGCTCCACCGTGTCCATGCGCGCCCGCGACACGTCGATGGTAGGGAGCGACAGGTGGGAGTCGGTGCCCGTGTCGCCGTGGCCGGGGAAGTGCTTGCCGGTGGCGATGGCGCCGTGCTCCTGCATCCCGCGCACGAACGCCGTGCCCAGGCGGGCGACCTCGTCCGGGTCCTCGCCGAAGGAGCGGACGTTGATGATCGGGTTCTTCGGGTTGTTGTTGACGTCCAGCACCGGCGCGAAGGGAACGTGGATCCCCACCGCCCGCGCCTCCTCGGCCGTGATGGCGCCCATCCGGTAGGCGAGAGACGCGTCGCCGGTCGCGCCCACGGCCATGAGCGTGGGGAAGTTGGTGGCGCCACCGAGCTCGATGGTGCCGGGCATGTAGACGGCGCCCCACATGCGGAAGCCGGCACCCGTCTCCAGGTCGGCCGCGACCAGCAGCGGGATCGTCGCGTGGCGCTGCAGGTCGTTGATCTTCGCGGCCACCTCCGTGGGCTGGCCCACCGACATGATCACGCCGCCGATCTGCTGGTTCTGGATCAGGCCGATGATGCGCTCGTGGCTGGGCGAGCCCTCGGGCGCGAAGTCGCCGATGACCCAAGGCATCATCATCTGGCCGATCTTCTCGCGGAGCGTGAGGCCATCGAGCGTGCGTTGGGCCCACGAGCGCGTGTCGGGCGGCTCGGGCTCTGCGGCGGGGACGGTGTCCTCGGGCGGAGGCAGCGTGTCGGCGACGGGGGCGGGGGCTTCGGGTGCCGGCTCGATGGGAACGGGCGCCTCGGCGACGGGAGGGGGCCCACCGCAGGCGAACGCCGTCAGGAGAGCGAGCCACCACGCCGTTCCCCGCGGGCGAAGGAGGGCGCAGGAGCGCGGGTGGCACAGCGGGTTCAGGGATCCTCCATCGGGGTGGGAACGCCTCGCACGATTCTAAACGGGGCCGAGCGGTCGGTTCCGATATTGACGGGCTGCGTCGGGAGCCCGAAGCTTGCCGCATGAACGCTTCCATGCAACCGTGGCGCCTCGCGGCGCTCGTGTCGACTCTGGCCCTCGCGGCCAGCGCGTGTGGGCCGTCGGGCGGGGACGCAGGCTCCGCGTCCGGGCGACCCGAAGCCGCCTCCGCGACCGCCGCCCCGCGCGTGCTCCCGGGCATCGACGTCCTCCTGTCCGACTCCCTGGGCCTCGTGCGCGGCCGCCGCGTCGGGCTCATCACCAACCACACCGGCCGCACCGCCGACGGGCGCCACGACATCGACGTCCTGGCCGATAGCCCCGACATCGACCTGGTCGCGCTCTTCGCCCCCGAGCACGGCATCCGGGGCGAGGAGCAGGCCGGCGCCGTCATCGCGGGCGGCGTGGACGAGAAGACGGGGGTCCCGGTGCACTCGCTGTACGGGGACACCATCCAGCCCACGCCGGAGATGCTCGACGGCGTGGACGTGCTGCTCTTCGACATCCAGGACGTGGGCGCGCGCTACTACACGTATCCCTCCACCATGGCGCTGGGGATGGAGGCGGCCGGCCAGGCCGGCATCCCCTTCGTCGTCCTCGACCGACCCGACCCGATCCGCGGCGACGTGGTGCAGGGCAACGTCCTCGACATCGCCTACAGCTCGTTCGTGGGGCGCTACCCGGTGCCCATGCGCCACGGGATGACGATGGGCGAGCTCGCGCGCATGATGGTCGGCGCCTTCGGGGTGCAGGTGGAGCTGCACGTGGTGCCGGTCACCGGGTGGAGCCGCGACATGACGTACGACCAGACCGGCCTCACCTGGCTCCCGCCGTCCCCCAACATCCCCACGCTGGAGAGCGCGCTCGCCTACCCCGGCACCTGCCTCTTCGAGGGCACGCCGCTGTCCGTCGGGCGCGGCACGGACCACGCCTTCGAGTGGGTGGGCGCCCCGTGGATCGACGGCCAGGCCCTCGCCGACACGCTGAACGGGTACGGCTTCGCGGGCGTGCGCTTCGAGCCGGCCACGTTCACGCCCCACGGAGCCGGCGACCGGAAGTTCAACGACGTCGAGGTGCACGGCGTGCGCGTGGTGGGCTCCACCACGGACTACGACGCGCCCCGGGTGGGCGTGGCGATGCTCGTGGAGGCCCGCCGCATGTCCGGCGACCGGTGGCAGTGGAGCGTCACGCACTTCGACCGGCTCGCCGGCACCGACGCGCTGCGCGTCGGCCTGGACACGGGCGAGGGCATGGCCGAGCTCACGGCCGGGTGGGACGCCGAGGTGGCCGACTTCGAGGGGCAACGGGCGCCCTACCTTCTCTACCGATGAGTCCTCTCCCGAGCGAACGCCCATGAGCCGCCGCGTCTCCTTCCGCCTGGTGGCCGCGACCTCCGTCGCCCTCGCAGCGGCCGCCTGCCCCGCCCCCACCCCACGGCACGTCCCGGCCGAGCCGCCCCCCACCCCGCCCGGCGAGCTCATGGCGCTGTGGGACACGCTGGTGGTCCCCGGCCTCGAGGACCGGAGGTTCGACCACGACACGTACTGGCGCGTGATGGAGCCCTTTCTCGGCGGCACGGTGACCTCCGAGACGGTGGGCGCCAGCGCGGAGGGCCGGGACATCCGAGAGCTCACGTACGGAAGCGGCCCGGTGACCGTCCTGCTCTGGTCGCAGATGCACGGCGACGAGAGCACCGCGTCCATGGCGCTGGTCGACATCGTGCGCTTCTTCCACGATCGGCCGGACCACCCGCTGGCACGGCGCATCGCCCAGGGCGCCACCATCCACATGGTCCCGATGCTCAACCCGGACGGCGCCCAGAGATTCCGGCGGCGCAACGCCCAGGGGATCGACGTGAACCGCGACGCGCGCAGGCTGCAGACGCCCGAGGGGAAGCTGCTCAAGCAGGTCGACGACGCGTTGCAGCCCGACTTCGGCTTCAACCTCCATGACCAGAACCCGGGAACCAGGGTGGGCGACTCCGACCGGGGCGTGGCCATCGCGCTCCTGGCGCCGGCGTTCGACGAGGCGCGCGACGTGGACGACAAGCGGCACAGGGCCATGCAGGTCGCGTCGCTCCTGGTGGACATGATGGACCCGCTGGTCCACGACCACATCGCCAAGTACGACGACACGTTCAACCCGCGCGCCTTCGGCGACCTGATCGGCGCGTGGGGCGCGAGCACCGTGCTGATCGAGTCGGGCGCCTGGGCCGACGACCCGGAGAAGCAATACCTGCGCAAGACGAACTTCGTGGGGATCCTGGAAGCCCTCGACGCGATCGCCACCGGCCGCTACGCCGGCTACGACACCGCGCTGTACGACTCCCTGCGCTACAACGGGCGCCGCGTGCCCGACCTGCTGATCTCGGGCGGAACCGTCGCGGTGCCCGGGCTCCCCGAGCTCCAGGCCGACCTGCTGGTCAACTATGCCGAGCCGCTGCTGAAGGAGGGCGGCCGCATCTCCGACATCGGCGACATGGGCCAGTCGGAGGCGCAGGACACGCTGGACGTGACGGGCCTCTACCTGATCCCCATGGCCGAGGCGCGCGACTCCCTGGGCGGGATCGACACCGGGCTGCCCGCCATGTTCATCGTGGCCGAGGACCCGGCGGGCACGAAGGTGCGCTTCCGCTTCGAAGGGGGGCCGCCGAAGCCCGAGGAGTAGCGCGCTACTCCTCGTTCAGCACCTCCACCGGGTCCACCGCGGTGGCGCGGCGCGCGGGCACGAAGGACGCCAGCGCCGCCACGGCCCCCAGGACCGTCACTACCGAGAGGTAGGTGAAGGGGTCCCGCGGGGTGACGCCGTACAGGAAGCGCTCCAGCAGTCGGGTCACGGAAGCCGCGCCGATCAGCCCCAGGACCAGCCCGGTGGCCGACAGGCGCAGCCCGTGCCGCGACCACCAGGGCGACCAGCCCGCGGCGTGCGGCGCCCAACGCCACCCGGATGCCCATTTCGCGACGGCGTCGACTCACCGCATGGGACAGCGACCCGTACAGACCCGCCGACGCCAGCAGGAGCGCCAGCGCCGCGAAGGCGGAGATCAGCAGCGTCTGGAAGCGGGGGTCGGAGCGCGTGGCGGCCATGCGCTGGTCCATCATCCGCACGTCCCGGGGCGGCACGTACGGGTTGAATCCGGCCAACGCCCTCCGCAGCTCGGGCACGACGGTGGCCGTCGGCTGGTCCAGGCGAGCCACGACCTGGACGAAGGGCCACTCGGTCTGCGTGTAGGGAACGTAGACGGCCGGAAGCCGGCCGTCCTGGGCGCGGTCCTGGATCACGTCCTCCACCACCCCCACCACCGTGACCATCCGCTCCTCGTCGTCCGTGAAACGGAGGAGCTGCCCGACCGCCTCCCGGCCTCCCAGGCGCGCACGCACCCAGCTCTCGTTGACGATGGCGACGAACGGCCCGTCGGGGCCGTCCCCGGCGGTGAAGTCCCGTCCTTCCACGAAGGCGCGTGCCCACGACGTCGAAATAGCCCGGCGTCACCGCGTAGCCCGCGAGGGACTCCCTGCACGTCGACCCCTTCGTCGGGGAGGCGGACCCAGGGCGCCCAGAAGGGTGACTGGAAGGGCGGATTGGACGTCCCCGCGACGGCCCGAACCCCGTGAACCCCGGCCACCGCGGCCAGCACGGCGTCCCAGTCCTGCCACCAGGGAACTTCACCGGCCCCGGGACGCTTGGTGTCCATGCGCAGAGTCAGGAGGCCCTCCGGATCGAAGCCCGGATCCATCGACCGCAGATGGACGAACGAGTTGAGGAGGAGCCCGCCCGCGGAGAGCATCACCACCGCGACGGCCACCTGGGCCACCACCAGGGCGTCGCGCAGGCGCACACCCCCCTGGGTGCCGGACCGCCCTCCCCTCAGGTCGATTCCCGGAGGACGGCGCACATGGCGAAGCGCCGGAACGAGCCCCACGAGGAGCCCCGCGAGGACGGCCGTCATCGAGGTGACCGCCAACACGCGGGCATCCACCGCGATTTCATCCAGGCGGGGGATGGAGGACGGCCCGTATCGGTGGACGAGGTCCACGCCGGCGAAGGCCAGCATCGCGCCGAGGAGCCCTCCCCCCACGGCGAGGAGCAGGCCTTCGGTGAGCAGCAGCCGGATCAACGTGCCCCGCCCGGCACCGAGGGCCGCACGGACGCCGAGCTCCCGCGACCGCTCCAGCGTCCGGGCGAGGAGAAGCGTCGCCGCGTTGAGGCCGGCGATGAGCAGAAGGAGGCCCGACGCGCCCAGGAAGAGGAGCAGAACGCGACGGGACGCACCCACGGTCGCGTCCTTCAGGTCGTTGGCCCCCAGGCCCAGAGCCTCGCCGCCCTCGAACACATTGCCGTCGGGGAACGCCCGAGCCACGTCTCGGGCCACGCCCCTGGCCTCCGTCCGCGCCTGGTCGAGCGTCGCGGCCGGAGCCAGGCGGCCCAAGCAGGACCAGGGACCGACGCCCACGCGACTCGTATCGGGAGTCGGCCGGCTGGAGGGGCCGCCAGAAATCGGGCTCGGCGGGCAGGACGGCCTCGGGAACGCGGAAGCCCCTGGGGAGCACCCCCACCACCCGCGTCCCCCCGAAGCCTTCGGGGGCCTCGCCCACCACGCTGGGATCACCCCCGAATCGGCGCATCCAGGTCCCGTAGCTCAGGAGGAGGACCGGCGGCGCCTCGGGGAGGTGCTCCGAGGGGAGGAAGGTACGGCCCAGCACGGGCGTCACGCCCAGAAGGTCCAGGAACCCCGTCGAGATGTTGGCGGCGGTGGCCAGCTCGGGGCCGTCTCCCCGGTCCGGCAGGAGGATGCTGGTGGGCTCGAGGGCCTCCAGGGACACCAGGGACCGCAATCGGCTCCGGTATTCCTCCCAGTTGCGCACGGACACGCCGGCTAGGTGCTGGAGACCCGCCTCCTGGTCGTCCCATTCGCGCCGGGGAAACGTGTTCCCGACCAGCACGAGGCTCCCGGGGTCGTCGTAGGGCAACGGGCGCAGAAGGACGGCATCCACCACCGAATAGATCGTGCTCGCAGCGCCGATGCCGAGCCCCAGCGTCACCAACACGGCGATCGCGAGGCCCGGGCGCCGGGCCAGGCTCCGCGCCGACAGCCGGACATCCCTCCACCATCCGCCCATACCGTCCCCACCTCCGCCGAGTCCGGGCCTCCGCGCGGTGCGCCCGCGCCTCGCCGTCCACCACCGCACCACCGTCGCGAGGGTCTGGCGTCGCAGCCGCCGGCGGGCGGCACGCCACGTCATGCCCTCCCGCAGGTCGCGGGCGTATCCTTCCAGCACGTCCCCGACGACGAACTCTGCGCCGTCGCCGCGCACCAGCGCGAGGAGGACACGGTCCAGCCGCGGGACGGCGGGCGTCAGGTCACCGTCCGCCATCACCCGCCATCTCCCTCAGACGGGGCAAGAGCCCCTTCGCCATGGCCTGGAGCACCTCCACGGCACGCTGCAGCTCCAGGGCGCCGGCGGGCTCGAGGACGTAGAACTTCTTCCGGCGCCCTCCCCGCTCGGGTGTGGGATCGCCCACGGCGGAGCTCACCAACCCGCGGCTCTCCAGGCGGTCCAGGGCCGTGTACACGGCGCCCGCCGACACCGCCCTCCCGGTACGCGCCTCGATGACCCTTCCGATGGCGGCGCCGTATGCGTCCTCGCCGAGCTCCACCAGCGCGAGGAGAACGAGCTGCTCGAATTCGCCCAGGGCTCGGCCCATGATATCCCCTGCATTGCAGTAGTTACGATCCCATGATATCTACTGCACTGCAGGGTTCACAGCAAGAGAGACGGTCGGGCGCGGCTCGCCCGGAGGAGGGCCACCCTACCGGACCGGGAACCGGAACTCCGTACCGATGTCGGGCAGCCAGCTCTCCCCGTCGAACACCCGGGCGAGGCGGTCCCGGAAGTGCCCCATGTCCGTGAGCATGATCGCGCGGGTGGGCTTTTCGGGGGGCACGAAGAAGTTCTCCCAGTGGCCCAGGAGCACCCAGCGGGGCCGCAGGTTCAGGACGAACGCCTCGGGGTCCCAGTCCACCTGGTCGAAGGTGGCCGGAACCAGGATGGCCACGTCGACCGGCCGCTCGTCCATGAGCTGCTCGGGCGCCAGGCCCCTCGGGGGGGCGGCCACCGCGTCCTGGTAGTAGATGCGGAAGGCCACGGAGCCGTCCGGGTCGAGGAAATCCACCAGGAAGGCGTACGTCGGCCCGTCCAGCCATTCCGACGCCCAGCGGGGCTCCTCCTCGAGGGGGTGGTCGCGCTCCCCCTGATAGAGCTCGTAGCCCTCGAAGTGGGGGGCATGGTCCGAGAGGAGGGGCATCACCCGCACGCCGGGCCCCACCCTGATCCACGAGCCGGGGTGGTCCACGTCGCCCGCCAGGCCGTCGATCTCGATGACGCGCCCGGTCACGCCGCTCCACGTCCCGAGCGTGAAGCGCGTCGTACGGCTTCCGAGGATGACCGCCCGGGGTGCCCACCGGCGCGCCACCTGCGGCACGTCCATGAGGTGGTCGTAGTGCGCGTGGCCGACCAGGATCGCCCGGGCCCGGGACACGTCGTACGCAGCCATGTGCCGGTTCACGACGGCGGTGTCGGAGTGGATGGCGTCCAGGCCGGTACGCTCGAAGGAAGGGTTGGAGAAGAGCGGCGCGGCCAACACCTGGGCGTCGCCGCGCTGCATGATCCACCCGCCCACGCCGAGGTACGTCAGACGCACGGCGTCGGCGGCGGGAGCCGGCGTGCGGTCCACCTGGCCCGACACGTCGGGCTGCACGGCGTGCCAGCAGCCGGCCGCCGGGAGCAATGTGAGAAGAAGAGCCGCGACGCGGCCGCGCGCCCGCGTGATCGCAGCCGCTGCCCGGACCGCATCCCCTCCTTCACCTGCTCGACGCGCCTGACGAAAGCTCTGGCCCAGCGCCCGCGCGTCGCCGGACCCACCCGGCCGTCACCCACCGGCCGGCCGTCCGCCTGCGTGGTCGGCCGGACCTCCGAGGTGGTGCCCGTGAAGAAGAGCTCGTCCGCGTCGGCGAGCTCCTCGACCAGGATGGGCGCTCGTCCCGGGGATGCCGTTCTGCCGGGCCAGTTCGAGCACCACGCCGCGCGTGATGCCGGCAGATCACGTTGGTGGCCGGGTGCGTCACGACCGTCCCGTCGAACACCCCGAAGAGGTTGTTGTGCTCCCTCCAGCGCGACGCCGTCGCGCACCTCGATCGCGTCGGTCCACACCGGCGTCCACGGCGGCCTGGTAGGCCAGCACGTTGGGCGGCAGCGCGATCGTCTTGATGTCCACGCGCGCCCATCGCCGATCGGGGATCGTGACGGCCTTGAATCCCCGCTCAGAAGGA
>CAWKGE010000040.1:0-109148 GCA_963848895.1 uncultured Gemmatimonadales bacterium | reverse complement strand
CGTCGGCCAGGCGCGCACCGGGGGGCTGCGCGGCGACATGGTGACGAACATCGAGGAGATGACCGAGTCCATCCGCTCCTCCATCAAGGAGGCCGAGCTCATGGCGGGCGCCACGGTCGACCGGGTGTACGCGGGCATGGGCGGCGACCAGTCCGCGCCTCCAGCTCCATGGGGGTGGTGGCCATCGCCGAGGACGAGGTCACCGCCGACGACGTCGAGCGGGTCCACGTGGTGGCGCGCGCCGTGGCGCTGCCGCCGGACCGGGAGATGCTCCACGCCATCCCGCAGGAGTACCGCGTGGACCACCAGCGCGGGATCAAGGACCCCCTGGGCATGGCCGGCGTCCGCCTGGAGGCGGAGGTCTTCCTGGTGACGTCGGCCATCACCGCGGCCGCCAACATCCGCAAGGCGGTGAACCGGGCCGGCTACCGGGTGCAGGAGCTGGTGCTCGAGCCGCTGGCCGGGGCCCGCGCCGTCCTCACCGAGGACGAGAAGGAGGTGGGCGTGTGCATGGTGGAGATCGGTGCCTCCACCACCGACATCGCCGCCTACTACGAGGGGAAGATCCGCCACGTGGCCATCCTGCCCTTCGGCGGCACGACGCTCACCGCCGACCTGGTGCGCGGCCTTTCGATCCCCTACGCCGAGGCCCAGAAGGCCAAGGAGCACTACGCCACGGCCTACGCGCAGCTCGTGGATCCGCGGGAGACCGTGGAGCTCCCGGGCCCGTCGCCGAACCAGAAGCGCGCCGTGGCCCGCGAGCTCATCGCCCACATCGTCGAGCAGCGCCTGGACGAGATGTTCGGCCTCGTGCAGCAGGAGCTCCAGGACGCCGAGCTCATGGACAAGCTCGGCGCGGGCATCGTCCTGACCGGCGGCACCGCGGCGCTTCCCGGGATCGTCGAGCTGGCCCAGCAGATCTTCGCCGCGCCCGTGCGCTACGGGGTGCCCCGCGAGGGGCTGGGCGGCCTCGCCGACTCCGTGGCCGCCCGAAGTTCACCATCGCGACGGGGCTGGCCCTCTGGGGTGCCGACCGGTTCGCGGAGACCGGCGAGGGCGCGTCGACGCTGACGTCGGGCGTCCTCACCAAGCTCGGCACGTGGCTGAAGGAGTTTTTCTAGGAGTCACCACTCTACTCAGGAGGGAGTAGAGACCATGATGATCTTCGAATTCGAGGAGACCCCGATCCAGAACGCCCACATGAAGGTCGTGGGTGTCGGCGGCGCGGGCGGCAACGCCGTCAACCGCATGATCGACGAGGACCTGGAGGGCGTGGAGTTCATCTCGATGAACACCGACGCCCAGGCCCTGAAGAGCTCCCGCGGCCCAGGTCACGATCCAGATCGGCAAGAAGCTCACCCGCGGGCTGGGCGCCGGTGCCCGCCCGGAGATCGGGCGGCAGGCCCTGGCCGAGAGCGAGGAGGAGGTGCGTCGCCGCGCTCGAGGGTGCGGACCTGGTGTTCGTCACCGCCGGCATGGGCGGCGGCACCGGGACGGGCGCGGCGCCCATGGTGGCCGAGATCGCCCGGGACATGGGCGCGCTGATCATCGGCATCGTCACGCGGCCCTTCTCCTTCGAGGGGAAGAAGCGCGAGCGCCAGGCCCAGCTCGGCCTCGCGAGCTGCGCCGCTGCGTGGACACGATGATCGTGGTGCCCAACGACCGGCTCCTCTCGGTGGTGCCCAAGGGCACTTCCTTCCGGGACGCGCTAAAGAAGGCCGACGAGGTCCTCCTGCACGCCACCCAGGGGATCAGCGACCTGATCCGCGTCACCGGCGAGGTGAACGTGGACTTCGCCGACGTGCGCACCGATCATGGCCTGCCGGGGCCCGGCCCTCATGGGCACCGGCTTCGGAGAAGGGGACAACCGCGCCCAGGAGGCGGCGCAGGAGGCCATCTCCTCGCCGCTCCTGGACGACGTGTCCATCGCCGGCGCGCGGGGCGTGCTCATCAACATCACCGGCGGCATGGACCTTGCCATTGACGAGGTCACCCAGATCTCGTCGATCATCCAGGAAGAGGCGGGAGACGAGGCCGAGATCATCTTCGGCGCCGTCCACGACCCCGAGCTCGAGGGCAAGATCCGCGTGACCGTCATCGCCACGGGCTTCGACTCGTCGGAGGAGGAGAAGGTGATCCGTCCGGACTTCACGCGTCCGCGGCCGCAGGCCCAGCCCCAGCCGCACGTTCAGCAGAAGGCGAGCCCGTGGCGCAGCCAGCCCCGCATCGCGCAGGTTGTCGCAGGAGGAAGTCCGGGTGGCCGCGTAGGTGGCGGCCGGGCCGAGCCCGTGCTTCCGCTGAACCGGTTCCCGGAGCGCACGGTGACGCGTGAGCAGCTCTCGGAGCTGGACATTCCGACGTTCATTCGCCGCCAGATGGACTGAGTCCGAACAGGGCATCACTCCTGGCGGTCAGGCCGCCCGGCGGGATCTCCCTCCCCCGCCGGGCGGCCCGCGGTTTCCAGGAGGTGCCGACACCTGCGTGCGCTCAGAGCAATCCATCCCACGGCGCTTCGTGGCCGCGGCCCTCGTGGCCGTGGTCGGCGTCCGTCGTGTTCCCTGGGGGCGCCCCCGGACGTCGGCACCCTGGACGCCGTCTACGCGCGTCCGGCCGAGGACGTCGAGATCCTCACGCTCGGGCGCAACCAGACGCTGGGCGAGCTGCTCGAGCGGCTCCGTGGACGCCAACGAGCAGTACGCGCTCCTCCTGGCCTTCCGGGAGCAGGCGAGCCCGCGCCGCATGCGGCCGGGCACCGAGATCACGCTGCGCTACCGGCAGCGAGGACGATTGGCTGCGCGGCGTGGACGTGGCCATCGACTCGCGACCAGACGGTGCGCCTCTCGCGCTCCGAGCTGACCGGCTGGAGCTCCGAGACCGTCGAGACGCCGGTCTTCGTGGACACGCTCTACGCGACCGGGGAGATCGAGTCCGTCCTGTGGACCGCGGTCATCCGCAACCCCGCGCTGGAGGGGCTGCCGGTGGCGGACCGCAACCGCCTCATCGACTACCTCGACCGGGTCTTCCAGTGGCAGGTCGACTTCTCCCGCCAGATCCGGGTGGGCGACACCTACCGCTTCGTCTTCGAGCGTGAGGTGCGGCCCGACGGATCCATGCGGGGCGGGCGCCTGCTCGCCGCCGAGCTCGCCAACGCCGGCACGCCCGTACTACGCGGTCTATTTCGACCCCAACGGGGACGGGGAGGGGTCCTACTACGACCTGGACGGGAAGTCCGTGCGGCGGGCCTTCCTGATGAAGCCGCTCGAGTACCGCCGCATCTCGTCTCGCTTCACCGTCCGGCCGCTACCACCCGATCCTCAAGCGTTGGCGGGCCCATCGCGGGATCGACTACGCGGCGGACGCCGGCACCCCGGTCATGGCCACCGCGGACGGCGTGGTCGTCAGGCGTGGCTGGAACGGCGATTACGGCAACATGATCGAGATCCGCCACCCGAACGGGTTCATCACCCGCTACGGCCACCTGCAGGGCTTCCGGCGGGGGATCGTGGTGGGGTCGCGCGTCCATCAGGGCGACGTCATCGGGTACGTGGGCATGACCGGGCTGGCCACCGGCCCCCACCTGCACTACGAGATGCTCCGGGGTGGCAAGCAGGTGGATCCGCTCTCGATCGAGCTCCCGGCGGGTGACCCGGTCCCGACGGACGACTTCGAGCGCTGGCATTCGGACATGACGGCCCGCATGGCCCTGCTCGAGACGATCCCCGGAGCCGGCCCTGTGCGCACGGCCGAGGCCATCGCCCAGACCGACGTGGATCGGGCCGACCGGGCCGACCGCACGGACCGAAACGAGGAGCTGGAATCCGGAGGGTGATCCGCCTTCTCCTCTTCCTGCTCCTCGGTGGTGCGCTCGCGGCCTACGCCTTCTGGATCTACCTGAGAGCCGAGCTGCCGGTCGGGAGCGGCCGCCGGCTCGCGATCCTGAGGACCCTCGCGCTCCTGATCCTCCTCGCGCTCCTCTTCGACGTCCACGTTCCGTGGGGCGGGCCGGAAGCGCACCGTCCCCGCTGGGCGCTGCTGGACGCGTCGCTGAGCATGGGTGCCGGAACCGCGCCGGCCTGGGAGGGTGCCCTCGAGCGGGCGAGGACCCTGGCCGGAGGCGGCTGGACCGTGGTCCGCTTCGGCGACGCCGTCCGGGACACGGCGCCCGGCGCCGACGCGCCCGACGGGCTGCGCACGGCGCTGGCCCCGGCGCTGTCGCGTGCCGCGGAGGCAGGCGTGGGGGAGCTGCGCGTGCTGTCCGACATGCGCTTCGACGACCCCGTGGAAGCGGCCTCGGCACTCGCCGCCGCCCCGGTCGCGGTGGAGTTCGAGCCCTTCGGCGGGGACGTCGTGAACGCGGGGGTCGCGAGCTTCGAGGTGGCGGATCAGCTCGAGCGGGGAAAGCCGGTCACCGGTGAGGTCGAGCTGTTCGGTGAAGGCGCGGGCGACTCCGTGCGGGTCGAGGTGCGCGAGGAGGGTCGCCTGGTGCTGTCACGTATGGCCGGAATGCCCGCCGAGGGGTCGAGGGCCCGCGTCCCGCTCGAGCTTCCCTCGCCGGCTGGCGAGGGGCGCCTCCGATACACCGTTCGCGTGTACGTGAGCGGGGACGGCTTCCCGTCGGACGACGAGGGCGTGGCCTACATGTCCGCCGGGCACGAGGCGGGAGGGCTCGTGGTGGTCTCCCTCCGTCCGGACTGGGAGCCCCGGTACCTCCTCGAGGTCCTGGCAGAAGCCACCGGCCTGCGGGCGACGGGCTACCTGCGCGTCGGCGCCGATCGCTTCGCGCCCATGGGGCGCGCCATCCAGCGCGGATCCACACGGACTCCGCGCGGGTGGGGGCGGCGGCCGGGGATGCGGCGCTCCTGGTCGTCCACGGCCTCGACGCGAGCACGGACCGGTGGGGCCGTTCCCTGACGCGGCGCAGCGGGCGGGTGCTCCTGTGGCCGGTGGACGCCGACGCGGCGGGTGCGCTCGGCCTCTCCGCGGGGCCGGCCAGGGAGGGCGAGTGGTATCCCGTCGAGGAGACCCCGGTCTCTCCACTCGCCGCCGACCTCGCTGGCGTGCGCCTCGACGGGCTTCCGCCGCTGGGGCCGGTGCTTCCGGTGACCGACCGGAGTCCGGCGGAGGTTCCGCTCCTCCTCCGCTTCCGCGGGACCGGGCCGGGCGTGCCGGCGCTGCTCCTGGATCGTGCGGGCGGCCGCCGCCGCGCCGTCGCCCTCGCCTCCGGGTTCTGGCGTTGGGCGGCCCGGGACGGGGTCGGTCGCGACGTGTACCGGCGGCTCTGGTCGGGCGTCGCCGGCTGGCTCCTGGCCGATGACCCGGCCACGGCCTCGGGCGAGGTCCGCCCCGAGCGGTGGGTGGTGTCCCGTGGGAGCCCCGTGCGCTGGTGGATCCCGGGAGAGGCGGGCGATTCCGTGCGCCTCCTGATCCGCGATTCCGCTGAGGCGGTGGTGGTCCTGGACACGGTGCTGCCGTCGGGCGCGGGACGCTCCATCGGCGCGCTGCGGCCGGGCACGTATCACTACGTGGCGCCCACGCAGGACGGGACCGCCGGGGAGGGGCGCTTCGACGTGGAGTCCCGCACCGCCGAGATGTTGCCCCGCCGCACGACGCCTCAGGCGCCTCCGGCCGCGCGCGCGGCGTCGCTCGTGGGAGCGTCGGGCCGACCGCTCAGGACTTCACCGTGGCCTTATCTTCTCATCCTGGCCCTGCTGTGCGCCGAGTGGATCGGACGACGCCGGGCCGGGCTGCGGTAGGGTCCGGGATCCCGGGGTCCGGGGACCCGCGCCCGCGGTGTCCCCGACGTCCTTCGAACTCCAATCGCGCGGAGCCATGGCGCGTCTCTTCAAGAAAGCACCGGAACGGAAGAAGGGTCTCTGGAAGCGGGTCGTGGACCTGGCGCTCACCGACGTCCGCGTCCTGGCCGGGGGGATGGACCACGAGTCGCTGGAGACGCTGGAGGAGCGGCTGCTGGCCGCCGACTTCGGCGTGCCCGCGACGCTGCGCCTGGTGGACCGGGTGGAGGACGCCGCGCGCCGCGGGAAGGCCCGGGGTGGCGAGGGGCTGCGGGACGCGCTGCGCGCGGAGATCCGGGACATCCTCGCGCCCAGCGTCGACGCCGGGCTGGCCGCCGCGGACGCGCCGCCGACCGTCTACCTGATCGTGGGCGTGAACGGGGTGGGGAAGACCACCTCGATCGCCAAGCTCGCCCATCACCTGGGCAACGAGGGTCGGAGCGTCATGGTGGCGGCGGCCGACACGTTCCGCGCGGGCGCGGTCGAGCAGCTCGGCGTATGGGCCGAGCGGGTGGGCGCCGCCTTCATGCGCGGCCAGCAGGGCGGAGACCCCGCGGCGGTCGCCTTCGACGCCATCGAGGCGGCGCAGGCGCGGGGCACCGACGTCCTCCTCATCGACACGGCGGGCCGGCTGCACACGAACCGGGGCCTCATGGAGGAGCTGCGCAAGATCGACCGCGTGGTGCGCCGCCGGGTCGAGGGCGCCCCGCACGAGACGCTCCTGGTCCTGGACGCCACGGTCGGGCAGAACGCCGTCCGACAGCTGGAGGCGTTCCGGCAGGCGGTGGACGTCACCGGGATCGTGCTGGCGAAGATGGACTCGAGCGCCCGCGGGGGGATCGTGGTGTCGTCTCCAGGAGGAGTACGGCGTCCCGGTGAAGCTGGTGGGCGTGGGCGAGGGTCTCGACGACCTGGAGACCTTCGACGCGGACGCCTTCGTCGACGGCATCTTCGAGTAGCTTCCCGTGGCCTACTCGCAGCTCGACCGGCCGGTCCAGTTCCTCAAGGGCGTGGGGCCGCGACGGGCCGACGCCTTCGCCACCCTGGGGATCACCACGGCGCGCGACCTCCTGTACCACGTGCCGCGCCGCTACGACGACGCGTCCACGGTACAGCCCATCCGCGAGCTGCGCGTGGGGATGGACGCCACCGCCATCGGGCGGGTGCGCAGCAAGGGGGTGATCCCCACCCGCAAGGGCCTGCGCATCTTCCAGGCGGTGATCCAGGACGAGACGCGGGATGATCACGGTCGCGTGGCCCGGCCAGCCCTGGCTGGACCGGAAGATCCGCGAGGGCGACGTCCTGCTGGTGACCGGGCCGGTGCGCTTCTTCCACGGCCACCAGCTCCAGCCGCGGGAGCACACGGTCCTGGCGCGGCGCGGCGAGGACGCCGGGCGGTCCGGGACGGTCTTCGTGACCTATCCCGCGTCGGAGGACGTGCCGCAGTGGGTCCTGCGCGGGGTCTTCGAGAAGAACCTCGACGCCCTCCTGTCGTGGGCCGACGAGGACGAGTACCTGACCGACGAGGCGCGGGCCGCCCACGGGCTGCCCCGACTCTCCGAGGCCCTCGCGCTCCTGCACCGGCCGTCCGCGCCGTCGGACGCCCGTATCGGCCGTCGCCGCCTCGCCTTCGACGAGCTCTTCTTCCTCCAGGTCATGCAGGCCCAGGTGCGCTGGCGCCAGACCGAAGCGGCAGCCCGGCATCGCGCACGAGCGCACCAACGAGCTGATCCGCCCGCTCCACGAGGCGCTTCCCTTCCAGCTCACCGAGGCCCAGGCGCGGGTGCTGCGCGAGGTATACGCCGACATGGCCGCGGAGCGGCGCATGAACCGTCTCATCCAGGGCGACGTCGGCTCCGGCAAGACCGTCGTCGCGCTCTTCGCCATGCTCCTGGCGGTGGAGGGCGGATCGCAGGCGGCGCTCATGGCGCCCACCGAGATCCTGGCCGAGCAGCACGCGCGGCGTATCCGCGAGATGCTGGCGCCCCTCGGCCTGGACGTCGTCCTCCTCACGGGCTCCCTGGGCGCGGCCGAGCGGCGCGAGGCGCTCGAGGCCATCCGCACGGGATCGGCGAAGCTGGTCGTGGGGACGCACGCGCTCATCCAGGACGCCGTGGCCTTCCAACGGCTCGGCCTGGTGGTGGTGGACGAGCAGCACCGCTTCGGCGTGCGCCAGCGGATGGCGCTGGCCGAGCACGGCGACCGGCGGGCCGACGTCCTGATCATGTCCGCCACGCCGATCCCGCGCTCGCTGGCCATGGCGCTGTACGGCGACCTGGACCTGAGCCTGCTGGACGAGCTGCCCCCCGGGCGCACGCCGGTGAAGACCGCGCTGCGCGCTCCGGATCGGCGGGAGGCCGTGTACCGGTTCGTGGACCGCGAGCTGGAGGCGGGCCGCCAGGCATACCTCGTGTATCCCCTCGTCGCCGAGTCGGAGAAGGTGGACCTCCTGGCCGCGACCGAGGAGTTCGAGCGCCTGCGCACCGAGGTCTTTCCCGACCGCCGCCTGGGGCTGCTGCACGGGCAGCTGCCCTCGGAGGAGAAGGACCGGGTCATGCGCGCCTTCCTGGCGCGCGACCTCGATCTCCTGGTGGCGACCACGGTCATCGAGGTGGGCATCGACGTCGCCAACGCCTCGGTCATGGTCATCGAGCACGCCGAGCGCTTCGGGCTGTCGCAGCTCCACCAGCTCCGGGGTCGCGTGGGGCGGGGCGCCGCGGAGAGCCACTGCATCCTCGTCGCCGAGCCGGGGGAGGGGGCGCTGGAGCGGCTGAAGGTCTTCCGTGACACGGCGGACGGCTTCCAGGTCGCGCGCGCCGACCTGAGCATCCGCGGCCAGGGGGACCTCTTCGGCGCGCAGCAGCACGGGTCCCCGGCGCTGCGCTTCGCCGACCTCCTCGAGGACGAGGATCTGTTGCTCCGCGCGCAGGCGGCGGCCCGCGAGCTGGTTCAGGGCGACCCGGACCTCGCGCTCCCCCAGCACGCCGCGGTCAAGGCGCACCTGGAGACCAGGTACCGGGGACGCCTGGAGATGTTCGGCGTGGGATGATACCCTTGGGCGCCCCGCGACGGGGCGCTTCCCGAACACGACAGAGACGGCACGTCATGGTGGAGATCAAGGATCTGGGTCGGCACGTCGGTGAGCGCGTCACCGTGGAGGGGTGGGTCGAAACCACCCGCGGCCACGGAAAGGTGGCGTTCACGGTGCTGCGCGACGGGACCGGCGTGGCCCAATGCGTGCTCGTGAAGAAGCAGGTGGACGAGGCCACCTGGGAGGCACAGGGCCGCCTCACGCAGGAGTCGGTGGTCTCGATCACGGGTGAGGTGCGCGCGGACGAGCGCGCCCCGGGGGGCTACGAGATCGGGGTCGAGAAGCTCTCCATCGTCTCCCTCGCCGAGGAGTACCCGATCCAGCCGAAGGAGCACGGGGTCGACTTCCTGCTGGACCACCGGCATCTGTGGCTGCGCTCCTCGCAGCAGCGCGCCGGCCTGAAGGTGCGGGCCGAGGTGGAGCAGGCGATCCACGACTTCCTCTACGGGCGCGGCTTCACCCGCATCGACACCCCGATCCTCACGGGCTCCATCGGCGAGCATGCCGGCACGCTGTTCTCCACCGACTACTTCGGGGAGAAGGCGTACCTGGCGCAGACGGGACAGCTCTACGTGGAGGCCGCGTGTCCGGCGTTCCGGAAGGTCTACTGCTTCGGCCCGACCTTCCGCGCGGAGAAATCCAAGACGCGCAGGCACCTCACCGAGTTCTGGATGGTGGAGCCCGAGGTGGCCTTCGCCGACTCGGACGACAACATGCGCCTCCAGGAGGACTTCGTGACCTACCTGGTCGAGCGCGCCCTCGAGCGTTGTCCCGAGGAGCTGAAGGTCCTGGAGCGGGACACGTCGAAGATCGAGCACATCAGGCCCCCGTTCCCGCGCATCAGCTACACCGCCGCGGTGGACGTGCTGAAGGCGCGGGGGAGCGACATCGAGTGGGGGGCGGACCTGGGGGCGCCGGACGAGCAGATCGTGACCGAGAACCACGACCTTCCCGTGTTCGTCTACAACTACCCCAAGGCGGCGAAGGCCTTCTACATGAAGGAGAACCCGGAAGACCCGCGCACCGTGCTGTGCGACGACCTCCTGGCGCCGGAGGGCTACGGCGAGATCATCGGCGGGAGCCAGCGCGAGGACGACCTGGAACGCCTGCGGGCGCGCATCCGCGAGGAGAAGCTCCCCGAGGAAGCCTACTCCTGGTACCTGGACCTACGCCGCTACGGGACGTTCCCGCACTCGGGCTTCGGGCTGGGCGTGGAGCGCACGGTGGCGTGGATCACCGGGCGGCATCACATCCGCGAGTTCGCGCCGTTCCCGCGGCTGATGAACCGCCTCTTCCCTTGAAGGGTGCGCCTCTTTCCGATCACCCTTCAAGGCCGAGCCGACCGACCATGCCGCGCGCCGTCCTGGACATGATGGACCGCAGGCCCGTCTGGGCCATGCCCGACTGGGTGCCCCCGCGCCTGCGCGAGGCGCTCCCGGAGGGGTGGGAGCTCGTCGTGATCGAGGAGGCCACGGACGGCTCGGGCGACGGCGCCGGACGGGTGGCGCCCGGGCGTCCTGGAGGCGGTGGCCGACGCCGAGATCTACTTCGGGTACGGGATCGCCGCCGAGCTGCTGCGTGCCGGGCCGGGCCTGAAGTGGGTCCATTCCGGCGCGGCGGGCGTGGGCAGCTCCCTCACGCCGGACATGCTCGCGAGTCGGGTGCGCTTCACGAACTCCGCGGGGATCCACGCGCCCCCGATGGCGGAGACCGTGCTCGGCATGATCCTCCACTTCGGGCGCGGGCTGGACTTCGCGGTCGCGGCCAAGACGCAGGGCGTCTGGTCGAAGGCGCCCTTCTACGGCGCCGGCGCGCCGCTGCGGGAGCTGGGGGACACGGTGGTCGGCCTCGTCGGCTTCGGCGGGATCGGCCGCGAGATCGCCCGGCGGGTGGCGCCTCTGGGGGCGCGGGTGGTCGCGGTCAAACGTACGCCGGCGCGTCCCGGGGAAGCGGCGCTGAACCCGGTGGCGGGCACGGGTACCCTGGAGGACCGCATCGAGCTGACGCACGGATCCGCGGGCCTGGACGCCGTGCTGCGCGACGCCGACGTGGTCGTGCTGTGCGCGCCCGAGACGGACGAGACGCGCGGGCTCATCGACGCCGGCGCCCTGGCACGCATGAAGGACGGGGCGCTCCTGGTGAACGTGGGCCGCGGCAAGCTCGTCGACGAGGAGGCGCTGGTCGCGGAGCTCCGCCGGGGGCGTCTGCGCGGCGCCGCGCTGGACGTCTTCGCCCACGAGCCCCTCGCCGAGGGGCATCCGCTGTGGGGGCTGCCCAACGTGCTTCTCACGCCGCACGTCTCCGCGGTGACCGGGTCCTTCTGGGCGCGGGAGGCCACGCTCATCGTCGAGAACCTCGGACGCTATTTCGCCGGCGAGGAGCTGCTGAACCTGGTGGACAAGCGGGCGGGATACTGACCGCGCTGCGGGCTCAACGCTCGCCGCGGTCTTCCGCCTTCAGCTCGTCCCACAGGCGATCCAGGGCCTCGAGGCCCGCCTCCTCCAGCCGTATCCCCCGCTCCCGCGCGCGCTGCTCCAGGCGGGCGAAGCGGCCGTGGAATTTCCGGTTCGCGCGGTCCAGCGCCGTCGTCGCGTGCGCACCCGCCAGCCGTGTCAGGTTCACGACGGCGAAGAGCAGGTCCCCCAGCTCCTCCTCCACCGCCCGCGCCTCGCCTGCGGCCAGCGCCTCGCGCACCTCCTCCAGCTCCTCCACCACCTTGTCCCACGCGCCCCGGTGGTCCTCCCAGTCGAAGCCGACGCCCGCCACGCGCTCCTGCATGCGGTGCGCCTTGGTGAGCGGATCGAGACCCCTGGCCAGCCCCTCGAGGACGCTCTCGTCCGCGGGCCGCTCCGCCGCCTTGAGGGCCTCCCAATCCTGCCGCTCGCCGCCCCCGAAGAGGTGGGGATGGCGGCGCACCATCTTCTCCTCGAGGCGTGCGTAGACCGCGGCCGCGTCGAAGCGCTCCGCCTCCTCTGCCAGCACCACCTGGAAGGCGAGGTTGAGTAGGAGGTCGCCGAGCTCGCCGGCCAGCTGCGCGTCGGACCCCTCCCGGATCGCATCCACGACCTCGTGGGTCTCCTCGAGGAGGTGGGGGACGAGGCTCTCCGGGGTCTGCGCGCGATCCCAGGGGCAATGGGCCCGCAGGTAGCGCACGAGCGCCAGGGCGCGGTCCAACTCTCCCGGCCCGTCGAAGCGGGGGGGCTCGGGATGGGGTTCGGGCGTGCGATCGCTCATGGGGGATCGGGGGGCTCCTGGCGGCGTGTCGCGGGGCGTTCGACCGGCCGGCGGCGGGTTGATCCGGCGCTCCTTTGTCGCATCTTTGACGCGCCATGTCAACGGATCCTCGGAGCCGGGCCTGGATGGATGTCCGGGCGGACGCGCTGCGCGCCAACCTGCGCCGCATCCGTGCCGCGGTCGGCCCTGACGCCCGCCTCGTCCCGATGGTGAAGGCGGATGCATACGGCGTCGGGGTCGCCGGCGCGGTGCGCGCGTTCTCGGCCGAAGATCCGTGGGCCTTCGGCGTGGCGGCCGTGGAGGAGGGCGTAGCGTTGCGGGCGATGGGCGTCTCCCGCCCGGTGGTGGTCTTCAGCCCCGCGCCGCCCGGGTCCGTGTCGGCCGCCCTCGACGCCGGTCTGACGCTGTCGATCTCCAGCCTGGACGCCCTGGGCCGGCTCCGGGAGGAGGCCGCGGGTCGGGCGGCGGCGTTCCACCTCGAGATCGATACCGGGATGGGGCGCGCCGGCTTCGACTGGCGTGAGGTCGACGCGTGGGCCCCCGCGGCGCACGAGGCGCACCGCTCTGGGGTGCGCTGGGAGGGCTGCTACACCCACCTGCACTCCGCAGACGAATCCGGCGACACCGTGGTCGAGCAGTGGCGGCGTCTTCAGGAGACGCTGTCCCGCGCCGCCCCGCCTCCGGGCGTCCTCGTGCACGTCCTGAACAGCGCCGGGGCCCTGCGCTGTCCCGAATACGCGGCCGACGCGGTGCGCCCGGGCATCTTCCTGTACGGCGGGCGTGCCGGCGCCGGGCTGCCCACGCCGGAGGAGGTCGCGGCCGTGCGGGCCCGGGTCGTCCACGTGCGAGAGGCACCCGCCGGCACGACGGTGGGCTACGGGGCCACGTACCGCAGCGGGCGCGACGAGCGGTGGGCCACGCTGGGCATCGGCTACGGCGACGGGCTGCCCCGCGCGCTGGGAAACCGGGGCTCCGCGCTGCTGTGCGGAAGGCGCGTCCCGATCATCGGACGGATCTCCATGGACGTCACGGTGGTAGACATCACCGACGTGCCGGGGGTGCGCACGGGCGACGTGGCGACGCTCGTGGGCTCCGACGGCGGAGCGCACATCACCGTGGACGAGGTGGCGGAGCTGGCGGGGACCATCAGCTACGAGATTCTGACCGGCTTCACCGCGCGGGTTCCACGCGTCTGGCAGGACGGCGAGCTTGGATCCTGAAGCGCTGCTGGCCCGGGCCCGCGAGGCGCAGGACCGGGCACACGCGCCGTATTCGGGATTCCGGGTGGGCGCGGCGCTGCTCGCCGAGGACGGCACCGTGCACGTCGGGTGCAACGTGGAGAACGCCTCGTACGGTCTCACCCAGTGTGCCGAGCGCGCCGCGGTGTGCGCGGCGGTGGCGGCGGGCGTGAATCGATTCGCCGCCATCGCGATCGTGACCGATGGCGTCGAGGCGGTGGCGCCCTGTGGCGCCTGCCGGCAGGTCCTGGCCGAGTTCGCCTCGGAGCTGAGCATCGTTTCGGAGGCCGAGGGGGAGCGAAGGGAATGGACGCTGGGGGAGCTGCTCCCGGCGCCGTTCGGAGGAGCGCCGCGCGAGCGGCGGGAGACGACGACCTGAGTACGAGAGGGCCTGTGCCGAACCTGAGGTGTTGGGCGTGATCCGGAACCGACTGGCCGCATTCCTGGGTCTCGTCGTGCTCGGGAGCGCCGCGTGCAGCGAGATCTCGCCCACCGGCGTGGACGAGACGCTGCTCCCCGACGAGCCCGTCACCGTGGAGGTGCGCCTGCCCTGGAGCGAGTGGGGATCGAACCTGGCGGTCTTCGGCGGCTTCGGAACCACCGACGAGCTCGGCGTCGGCATCGTGGCGCATGCCTACGGCGACTCCCTCGAAGCGCACACCCTCGTGACGCTGCAGGACGTCCCGACGAGCGCCACCGTGCGCGACACCACCGGAACGCAGCGCACGGACACGCTCCTCCGGGTGCTGGGGGGACGGATCATCGCGGTGGTGGACACCGTGGGGTCGGACGCGGACGGTCCCGTGTCCCTCGAGATCGGCATGTTCGGTCAGACGTGGGACCCCACGACGGCGACCTGGGACCTGGCCGTCGACAGCCTGGACCACCAGGAGCCGTGGGAGGAGGCCGGCGCGGGCCCGGTCTCCAACGCGGTGACGACCACGTGGGAACGGGCCGACGGCGACTCGGCGGTCTTCGAGCTCGACTCCGCGCAGGTGGCGGCCTGGTCGGACACGACCGCGGTGAACCAGGGCGCCCGACTGGCAACGCTCACCGGAGGGACGCGCCTGAAGGTCAGCAACGTCCTGCTCCAGGTGGATACGCGCCCGTCGAGCAACCCGGACACCACGGTGGTCGTCGTGGCGAACCGCGTGCAGCTCACCTTCGTCTACACGCCGTCGGCGCCCGCTCCGGAGGACGAGATCCGCGTGGGCGGCACCCCCTCGTGGCGCTCGGTGTTCGACGTGTCGGTCCCGCAGTCGCTGAGCGAGCCCCCGGACCTGTGCGCCGCCGTGGCGTGTCCCCTGAAGCTCACGGCCGGGCAGTTGAACTACGCCGCGCTGGTCCTGCGCACACGGAGGACGGAGCCGTCGTTCGCGCCCACGGACACCGTCAACCTCGACGTGCGTCCGGTCTTCGACCGATCGACGCTCCCGAAGTCGCCCCTGGGTAGCTCACTCCTGACGACCAGCATCGGGAAGCGCTTCTCGCCGACGCTCTTCACGGACGAGGCCGACAGCGAGATCGAGATCCCCATCACGCCCTTCGTGCGCTCGCTGCTGTCGCCGGATTCCACGTCGGCGCTGCCGCCACCGCGCACGCTCGCGCTCCTGTCGACGTTCGAGCCCGTTTCCATCGCGTTCGCGTCGCTTCTACGGCCCCGCGACGCCGGACGCGTCCGGTGCTGAAGCTCGTGATCACCGTGGGCCGATCGGTGGAGCTGCCATGACGCGCCGTCCCTGGTTCCTCGCGCTCCTGGCGCTCGCGACCGCTGCCGGCGGCCGCGTCGGCCCAATCGCTCCTCAACGCGGCGGGGCTCGGCGTCCCCGTCCGACCCGATCGACGCCCGCAGCCGGGCGCTGGGCGGCGTCGGCATCGGCCTCCAGGGCGCGGCGCTGCTCGCCGTCCGATCCGGCGGCGGCCGTCGGCTTCGTGCTCTGCCCACGGTGGTCATCACGGCCCAGCCCTCCTGGGTGGACCTGCAGTCCCGCGGACGCCGCGGCGGTCTCGACGTTCCGGGGCACGCGCTTCCCGAGCATGGGCATCGCCTACCCGGCGCCGGCCTGGGCGTGGTGACGTTCAGCTTCGAGTCGGTGTTCGACCAGCGCTACGACGCGCAGCGGCAGGTCACGGTCGACCTCGCCGACGGGCCGGTGGACGCGACGGACCACTTCACCTCCAACGGCGGTGTGTCCCAGGTGCGTCTCGGCGTCGCGCGCCGCGTCGGAGGGCGCGTCGCCGTGGGCCTCTCCGGCGGGCCGCTACACGGGCTCGGTCGTGCGTCGGCTGGTGCGCGACTTCGTGGTGCCCGATGGGCAGGAGCCGGTGGAGCCCTACCAGGCCGGAGGCCTGTGGACCTACTCCGGGCACGTCGGTGACCGGGGGCGCTTCGGCGAGCATCGGCTCGTTCGCGCACCTCGCGGGGAGCCTCACCTGGTCGTCCGCGCTGGACGCGACGCCGTCGTCGGACACCGAGGGAGCCGGCGCAGTCCTTCGACCTGCCGCTCCAGCTCCGTGTGGGCGGGACCGCGGTCCTCGCGCCGGGGCTGTCGCTCTCGGCGGGGCTCACGCGCGGCCGACTGGTCGGGCATCGGTGCACAGCTCACCGAGGGCGCGTCGGCCGGCACGACGACGTCCTAGGGGTGGGTCTCGAGCTCAGCCGGGCGCAGCATCCTCGGGCGCCAGGCGCCGCTCCGCTTCGGGTACCGCAAGAGCGACCTCCCGTTCGTGCTCTGACCAGGGCGCCCCGACGGAGTCGGTGTGGGCCGGCGGGCTCGGTCTCCATCTGAGCCGGTCCGGGGACTTCGTGCGCGCCGCCCTGGACCTGGCGCTGGAGAAGGGCACGCGCGAGGACGCCGATCCTCTCCGAGTCCTTCTGGCGCGGGACGATCTCCGTCCGCGTGTCCGGCTTCTGACGGCATCCGTCGCCCCGGCCGTGCGGGTCTACTTCCACACCTTCGGCTGCAAGGCCAACCAGTACGACACGGAGCGCATGCGCCAGGAGGCGGAGGCGCGCGGTGCGCGAGCCGTCGCCGTCCTGGTCCGAGGCCGACGTGTGCGTCGTGAACACCTGCACGGTCACCAACCAGGCCGACGCCGAGGCCCGCCGCTTCGTGCGCCGGCTCGCCCGCGAGCACCCCGGACCTCCGCGTCGTGGTGGCCGGGTGCTCGGCCGCGCTGAAGGGCGGCCGAATACCGCGGCATGGACGGAGGTCGCGGAGGTGGTGGAGGGCCACGACCCGGTGGCCGTCGCCGGGCGCGCTCGCACTCGGCCGCGCCCGTCCAGATCGAGCTGCGGGTGCCCCTCGACCGCATCGACAGCGAGCCCATCGGCGGGGAGCTGCTCCGCCGGCGGGCCGGAGCCACCCGCGGATGGCTCAAGGTCCAGGACGGCTGCGACCGCAAGTGCTCGTTCTGCGCCACCCGCCTGGCCCGGGGCGCCTCGCGGTCCCGGCCGCCCGGGAAGGTCGTGGCGGAGGCCCGCTTCCTCGCCCGCGTCCACCCCGAGCTGGTGGTCACGGGCATCCACATCGGCCACTACGGCCGGGACCTGGATCCGCGCTGGACGCTGGCGCGGCTCGTGGCCCTGTCTGCTCGAGCGCGTGCCCGAGCGTGCGCTTCCGCCTGGGGAGCGTGGAGGCCACGGAGGTGGACGACGAGCTCCTCGACCTCCTCGCCGACCAGCGGAGGCCGCCTGGCGCCCCACCTGCACATGCCGCTGCAGAGCGGCGCCGACGCGGTCCTGCGCCGCATGCGCCGCTGGCACACCCGCGAGCAGTACCGACGGCGGGCGTGGAGATCGCCGAGCGGGTCGGGGACCTGGGGCTCGGCGCCGACGTCATCACCGGCTTTCCCGGGCGAGACGGAGCGCGACCACGCCGAGACGGTGGCGCTCGTGGAGGAGCTCCCCTTCACCTACCTGCACGTCTTCCCCTACTCGCCGCGGGAGGGCACCGGCCGCCGTCGACCTCGCCGACCCGGTCCCGCAGCGGGTCGCCGGCGAGCGCGAGCCGCGAGCTCCGCGACCCTGGCCCAGGAGAAGGGGCGTGCCTACCGTGCCGCACGCCTGGGCGGGGGCGCCAGCGTCGTGCTGGAAGGGCGCGGGGGGACGGCGCTGACCGGCGACTACCTCCGCGTGGCCGCGCCGGACGCGCCGCCGTCCCGCGGCGGACTGCTGGACGGAACCCTTCGAGGCACGGCGGACCATCTGTATATTGCGTGGCCCCTCGCGAATCCTACGATGTGACCACATGAGCACGACCGGACGCACCCGGCGCGCGTACGTGGAGACGTACGGCTGCCAGATGAACATCTGCGACGGCGAGCTGATGGAGGGCATCCTCGCCGCGCGCGGATACGAGATCGTCGGCACTCCCGAGGAGGCCGACGTCGTGCTCGTGAACACCTGCGCCATCCGGGAGCACGCGGAGCAGCGGGTGCTGGGCCGCGTCGGCCAGCTCAGCGCGCTGAAGCGCGAGCGCCCCGGACCTGGTCCTCGGCGTCACCGGGTGCATGGCGCAGCGCCTGGGCGAGACGCTCCTCGACCGGGGCGGGCCAGGTGGACCTGGTGATGGGGCCCGACGGGTACCGCGGCCTCCCGGACGCGCTGGACGCGCCTGGGCGCCGGCGCGCGACCGGTCCCGGAGCGCGAGTGCCGCCGGCGAGGGTCCGCCGGCCGTCGGGCGACGCCGAGGCAGCTCGCCGTGCTCGACCTCAACCTCGGCGAGAACTACCAGGGGCTCGAGCAGCGCAGGAAGGAGGGTCGCGTCCGCCTGGATCACGATCCAGCGGGGCTGCGATCACCGGTGCACGTTCTGCATCGTCCCGTACGTGCGCGGCCCGGAGAAGAACCGGAGCCGCCGGGGAGATCCTCGCCGAGGTGCGCGGGCTCGCCGAGGCCGGCGTGAGCGACGTGACGCTCCTCGGCCAGACGGTGAACTCCTGGGTCGACGGGGACTGGGACTTCCCGCGTCTCCTCGCCGGGGTCGCCCGCGTGGACGGGATCCGGCGCGTCTGGTTCACCTCGCCGCACCCCAACGACGTGACCCCGGAGCTGGTGGAGGTCATGGCCACCGAGCCCGCGGTGTGCGAGCTGCTGCACCTCCCCGCCCAGTCCGGCTCGAACCGGACCCTCAAGCGCATGCTGCGCCGCTACACCGTGGAGACCTTCATGGAGAAGGTGGAGCTGGTGCGGCGCGGAGTTCCGGACGTGGCGCTGACCACGGACGTCATCGTGGGATTCCCCGGCGAGACCGACGAGGAGTTCCGGCAGACCCTGGACCTGATGCGCAGCGTCCGCTTCGACGACGCGTTCACGTACAGGTACTCCCCGCGTGAGGGGACGCCGGCCACGCGCCTCCCGCCGGAGGACTTCCTGCCGACCGAGGTCGCGCAGGCCCGCCTGGAGACGCTGATCGAGGTGAGCCGGGGGATCCAGGCCGAGATCAACGCCGGCGAGGTCGGGCGGGTGGAGGAGGTGCTGGTGGAGAAGGAGGCCAGGAGCGAGGGTCACGTGCTCGGCCGCACGCGGCGCAACAAGGTCGTGGCCTTCCCCGGGGCTCCGGAGCGGATCGGGTCCTACCTGCGCGTCGTGCTGGAGCGCACCACGGGCGCCACGTTCGTGGGTACGCAGGTGGAAGAGCCGATCGGGGCGGGGCGGGCGTGAGCCGCTCGCGGGTGTCCTGGGCGTGCTGGCCGTTCTGGTCCTCGCGGTGGGCTTCGCGTCGCTGAACGGCGGCCAGCATGTCACGCTGCGCCTGGGCATCGCCACCTTCTACTCCGTCCCCCTCACGGTCGTCGCGTTCGGCGGCCTCATCGTCGGGATGCTGATCATGCTGGTCGCCGGCGTCCACTCCGACCTCAAGGTGCGCCGTATCCTGCGCGCGCGCCTGGCCGAGGAGGGACGCGAGGAGAAGGGCATGTTCGTGGATCAGAGCCAGCAGGACCTCTTCACGGGAGAACGAAACACGGAGTGACCCCCATGCTCCTCCGCCGGGAGGCGCCGCCCCCCTGATCGGTGGCCTCCCCCCGGTGGCGCGCCTGGCCCTGGCCTTCGCCGCCGGCGCCGCCCTCGCCCCCCACCTCGGGCGCTTCACCCCCGCGCTCCTCCTCCTCCTCCTCCCGATCCCGCCCATCCGGGCATGGCTGCGCTCCGACGCCGCATCCCGGATCGCATTCCTCGCCGCCCTCGCCGCCGGCGCCCTCGCCCACGGTGCGGCCGTTCGCCCCGGCGGCTGCGTGCCCGCGGGCCCGGCGGGCGGGCGCGCGGTCCTTTCCGGTTACTTCGTCGCGCGCTCCCCCGGAGGATCCTCGCCCTTCGCACAGGCTACGCGCGGATGCGGCGCCCCCACCTACGTGTCGACGGGCGTGGAGGTGGAGCCGGGCGTCGACGTCCGCGTGTCGGGCCGGTGGCGGGAGGGTCCGGCCGGGTGGATGCTGGTGGCGGACTCCATGACCCCACTGGCGGGTCCCGGCGTAGTCCCCGTCCCGGTTCCTCGCGCGCTGGCGGGGCCACCTGGTCCGGCGCCTGGAGGCGATGTACGGTCCGCGGGCGCCGCTGGTCGCCGCGCTCACGCTGGCGCGCAAGGAGGGTCTCGATCCCGAGCTGCGCGAGACCTTCGCCCGGAGCGGGATCGCACACCTTCTGGCCATCTCGGGATTCCACGTCGGCGTCGTCGCGCTCCTCCTGCTGACGCTCCTGCGCCGCGCGCGGCCTGCGACCGAGGGGCGCCGCCCTGGGAGCCGCGGTCGGCACGTGGGCCTACGTGGCGCTCCTGGGATTTCCGGACGCGGCGTGCAGGGCAGCGGTGATCCTCACGGCCGTCGCTGCCTCCCGGACGCGGGGCCGGCCGCCCGCGCGCTGGGGTCCGCTGGGCGCCGCGCTGCTCGCTCTCCTGGCGTTGGATCCGCGCCGCATCGCGGCCCCGGGCTTCCAGCTCTCCTTCGCCGGCGCCGCCGGCCTCACGGCCTGGGCGGCCCGGATGCGCACAGGTCTCGCGGGCAGCGCCCCGCGGCTGCCGGCCGGGGTCGCGTCGGCGGTGGCGGCCGGCATCGCCGCCACGCTCGCGACGCTCCCCGTGGTGGCGTGGCACTTCGAGCGGGTCTCGCTGGTGGGCATTCCCGCCACCCTCGCGGCCTCGCCGCTGGTCGCCCTCGCGCTCCCCGGCGCCCTCGCCTCCCTGGCGGCGGACGCCGTGCATCCGGCGGCCGGGCGCTTCCTGGCCGGCGGCGTCGACCTGATCCTCGCCGCCACTGGAGGCCGCGACGCGCATGTGGGCCGCGCCGTCGTGGGCGAGCCTGTGGGTCCCCCGCAGCTGGATTCCGGTGGCGGTCGCGGGCGCATCCGCCGCCGGCCTCCTCTCTCGCGGTGGGCGGGTGCGCGCGCGCGCCCGCCGGAGCGTTGCCGCGGCGGGGGCCCTCGCCGCGATCACGGCGTGGCCGATGCTGGTCACGCTTCAGGCGCGGGGCACGCTGGAGATCCTCGCCATCGACGTGGGGCAGGGGGACGCGATCGCCGTGCGCACCCCGCGAGCGCGTTGGGTCCTGGTCGACGCGGGCCCGCCACCGCGGGGCGATCCCGCCGGCGCACCCGTCGTTCGCGAGCTCCGCCGCCGGGGCGTCCGCCGTCTCGAGCTCCTCGTTCTCACCCACCCGGATCTCGACCATGTCGGGGGGGCCGAGGCCGTCCTCGCTTCGCTCGAGGTCGGCGCCGTCCTGGAGCCCTCCCGGCCGACGGGAAAGGACGCCTACGTCTCCCTCCTGGAAGCAGCCGGCGCGCGTGGGGTGCCGTGGCGCAGGGCGCAGGCTGGTCAGCGCTTCGACCTCGACGGTGTCGCGCTGGAGGTGCTCAGCCCGGCGGGGCCCGGCGCCGAGGCCGCGGAGGACGCCACGGAGTCGAACGCGGTCTCCGTCGTGCTCGCGGTCCGCTACGGGGCGCTGGACGCGCTGCTCACCGGGGACGCACCGCGGTCGGTCGAGCGCGCCGTGAGCAGCGAGGTCGGCCCGGACCTGGAGATCCTCAAGGTGGGACACCACGGGAGCGCCACGTCCACGGACTCCGCCTTCCTGGCCGCGGCGCACCCGCGCGTGGCGCTGGTCTCGGTGGGGCGGGGCAACCGCTTCGGCCACCCGGCCCCGGAGGTCCTGGCCCGCCTGGAGCGATTCGGCGTCGAGATCCATCGTACGGATCGCGAGGGGACGATCACCGTGCTCGGGCGACGCGACGGCTCGTTCGCGGTGCGCGGGGCACGGGCCCCGGGGGCGCCGCCCCGCCGTTGACCCCCGGGGACCGGGTGGTCCAAGTTCGTGGAGCCCATCGCTCCCCGCGCGCCCCGCCCGGTCCATGTCCGAGACCCACGTCGTCACGATCTCCCGCTTCCTCGTGGAGCAGGAGCGACTCCACCCCGAGGCCACCGGGGCGTTCACGAACATCCTGCACGACATCGCCCTCGCGGCGAAGGTCATCTCGCGGGAGGTGAACAAGGCCGGCCTGGTGGACATCCTCGGCCGGACCGGGGAGGAGAACGTCCACGGCGAGCAGGTTCAGAAGCTCGACGTCTTCGCGAACGACGTGCTCTTCCGGGCCCTGGACCACACGGGGCACATCGCGGTGCCTGGCGTCGGAGGAGAGCGAGGACCCGATCCCCATTCCGGAGAGTTTCCCGGCCGGGGCCGTACGTGGTGATGTACGATCCGCTGGACGGCTCGTCGAACATCGACGTGAACGTCTCCATCGGCACGATCTTCTCCATCCATCGGAAGATCTCCCAGGGGGAGCGGGGCACCCTGGAGGACTGCCTCCAGCCCGGCTCCCGGCAGCTCGCGGCCGGGTACGTGCGTCTACGGCTCGTCGACCATGCTGGTCTACACCACCGGCGCCGGCGTGCACGGCTTCACGCTGGACCCCTCCATCGGCGAGTTCCTCCTCAGCCACCCCGACATGACGCATCCCCGAGCCTCCGGCGAAGATCTACTCCATCAACGAGGCCTACTTCGACCGCTGGTCCCCGGGCCAGCAGCGACTCGTGAGCCACATGAAGGGTGAAGGCGGCTTCGGCTCCCGCTATATCGGCTCCCTGGTGGCGGACGTCCACCGCACCCTCCTCCAGGGCGGGCTGTTCATGTACCCGGCGGACCGGAAGAGCCCCGAAGGAAAGCTCCGTCTCCTCTACGAGGCGGCGCCCATGGCGATGATCGTGGAGCAGGCGGGAGGGCGCGCCAGCGACGGCCGCCGCGACCTTCTGGACATCCAGCCGGAGCGCCTCCACCAGCGCACGCCGGTCTACCTGGGCTCCCGTGCGTTCGTCGACCGTGGCGGAGCGGTTCCTGGCCCAGGACTCGGAAATCTGAGGTTCTACGGTTTTTCGAGGGTGGCGGACAGCTTGTCCGGACGCGTAAATCATTGTCGGACATGGTCTTAGATCCTAATGCTAGAGTGGCATTGAACTTGCTCCCAATCAGTCCGGTTTCATCTGCCCTTCCGGGCAGCCATCCACTCTTCATGGGGACTGGTGACATGAAGCGAATCAAGTACTTGGCCCTTGCCGCCCTGGTCGGCGTATGGGCCTGTAGCTCGGACAGCACCACGCCCGAGATTACAGGCACCATCTCCGGCACGGTCACGATCGAGGGCGCGGGCGCCGACGGCATCACCGTGACGCTGTCGTCCGGCGCCTCGACCACGACGGCCGCCGGCGGCAACTACTCGTTCTCGGGAGTCGCGGGCGGCGCGTACACGGTGACGATCAGCGGCTACCCCACGGACGTGACGTTCTCGTCGACCTCCAAGGCCGCGACGATCAAGACGGCCGGACAGTCGGTGCCGGTGAACTTCAGCGGCTCGTACATCCGGACATCGTCGATCGTGGGTAC
Organism: uncultured Gemmatimonadales bacterium; assembly: GCA_963848895.1. Classification (GTDB taxonomy): domain Bacteria; phylum Gemmatimonadota; class Gemmatimonadetes; order Longimicrobiales; family Gaopeijiaceae; genus SZUA-318. The sequence goes on along the minus strand of CAWKGE010000040.1, from coordinate 85,923 downwards.
GGTCACCGCGGGCGGCACGGGCATCGCCGGCGTCTCCGTTTCGGCCACCGGCCCCGGCGGAACGCAGAACAAGGTGACGGACGCGAACGGTAACTTCAACATTACCGGCCTGCGCGCCGGCTCATACACCGTTTCGATCTCCGACATCCCCTCCGGTTACACCTTCGCCACCACCGAGAAGACGATCACGGTGGCCGTCGGCGCGACGGAGAACGCCCAGTTCACGGGCACGAAGGACGTGGACGAGGTCACGGCGTCCGTCGTGATCCAGAGCGTGAAGCTCAACAACGGCGACAACGCGAATCCGTCTGCCATCGCGGGCCAGATCAACGTGACGCTTGGCATCGAGCCGGGCACGAACCAGCTCGCCGGCGTGTGCATCCTGCTGGACGGCGTCGAGGTGCCGAACGGCTGTCAGACGCTGGGCAGCGGGGTCGCGGGCCAGGCGGCCGCACCCGAGGCTGCGGCGACGTTCGAGCCGACGTTCACGATCCTGACAGACGCTTTCGACGCCACTACGGGCGCGCCGACGTGGCTGAACCAGGACCACCAGCTGTCCGCGGTCGTGGATCTGACGAACGCATCGCAGTCGACGGTCCAGACCAGCATGACGCTGACGTTCGCGAACGCGGACATGATCGTCGCGGAGGTGTCGCCCGAGTTCTCCGCGGTGGGCTCGCTGGCTCCGAACTCCGGCAAGCTCTATTACGGCGGCGACCAGACGGTCGACCTGACCCCGGTGCTCTACTCCGGGAAGACGCTGGCCTCGGCCTCCGTGCAGTTCACGGGTAACGCGACGTCGAAGACGGCGACGACGTTCCCCGGCTCCGTGATGTTCACGAACGACCCGGCTTCGGGCAGCACCCCGGCCGGCCCGCTCTTCGACTACCAGAGCGCGGCCCCGGACGTCGACCAGTTCAATATCTCCGCGGCGCTCTACAGCGACGGGACGTCGGCGACGGCGCTCGTCGGCACCACGGCGACGGGCCCGAACGGCAACACGCACACCATCGACGAGAAGCCGCCGGTGGCCGTGCCCCTCAACCTGACGGACCAGGTGGACGGCGCCCTCGACGGCACCGCCTGCTGCGCCAACAACTGGGTGGGCGCGGACTACATGTTCGAGGACGGCCTGACGGCCGATCCCGCCGACCAGGCGGGGGCGTCGGCGTGTCGACCACCGAGTTCTACGTGGGCGACCCCGGCGACACCAACGCCGAGATCGTCGACGCGGGCACCGCGGTGGAGACGGCCGGTGACGCGGGCCTCGACCTGAGCTTCACCAACGACGAGAACACCGTGGTCGCGGTCTTCGTCGACAAGGTCGGGAACCAGTCGATGGTGCGTCTGTCGAGCAACGCCATGACCAACACGCTCACGACGTTCGGCTACGACAACACCATGCCGACGGACTTCAAGGCCGCGGCGGGCTCCGAGCCCGACAAGATCATCTACAACCAGGCCAACACGGGTCCGGGGCTGAACATGAGCTTCAGCCAGACCGAGGACCGTGCGGGCTTCTCCTCGGTGCCGATCTCGGCGTATATCGTGCGCTACGATCCCGAGGACGACCCGTCTCCGTTCTACGCGGTCGCGCAGGACGAAGAGGACGGCGGCGCCATCAACATCGCCTCCACGCTCAACGCGTGCGCGGCGGTGACGGATCCGACGGCTGCTGCTCCGTGCTACCCGAACAACAACACCCTGACGCAGGGCCTGTGGATGCTGGACGCGGCCGGACAGGACCAGGCCGGCAACATGACCGACACCCACGTCCAGCGGTGGGTGCTCATCGACGCCGAATCGCCGCTCACGCAGAACGTGTCGCTGCCGCCGCAGGTGGTGGCGGGCTCGTCGGTGACGTACAGCGCGCCGGTGACGGACACGCACGAGCTGTGGTCCGTGGCCTTCGGCCAGGACTTCGGCGGCGACGGGATCTACATCCCGTTCGGTGAGAACGTGATGGTGGGCGACGGCAACCGTTGGGACACCAACTTCGTCACCAGCGCCACCGCCACGCTGACGCTCCCCAAGGCCGTCGTGGCCAGGGAGTACGCTCCGGGCGGCACGCCTGCCGGTGCGTTCACGCTGACGACGAACGTCCAGGCCGTGACGACGGACGCCGCGGGCAACCAGTCGGCGCCCATCGGTAACAACTTCATCCCCGCCACCGTCGATCCGACGGGCAAGGCCGCGATCTTCGCGACGACGACGAACTGGGAGGTCTCCGGTCCCGACGCCGCGACCGCGCTGTGCAACGGCCAGGGCGGGACGGCGTGCGACGTCGCACCCGACGGAACCGACGTCGAGTCGGTCGACATGGAGATCATCGCGGAGGGTGCCACGGGCAGCTACGCGAACCCCTTCGGCGCCGACGGCATCATCTACGTGTACGTCTTCACCGGCGGCAACTACTACCTGATCGGTAGCGTCAATTCCGCTTCGGCGGCGCTGACGGACGATGGGGCGACGCGCACGTACACTTGGACGTTCACGGTCAGCATGGACGACGTGGCCGCGTTCGCCGACGGCACGAACATCGGCCTGGTGGCCATCGGCCTGAACGCAGCGACCGGCACGGTCCTGCAGTCGGACGCGAACATGAACGTGACCGTGGTCAACGGCAGCTGATGCCCTGACCCACAACCCTGCTTCGGCAGGTACCGAGGCCCCCGTCCGGCGTCAGCCGGGCGGGGGTTCTCGTTTTGAGGGGTACCCGCCAACGTCGGTCGGCGCGGAGCGTCCCGCGTCCTCGCGATCGCCGGGTCGACGCCGGCACACGCCGGGACCGATGCACCGACCTGGTGGCTGCGGCAGAGATCGTCCCATCCAGGCATGGACGGATTTGGAGGCGCGCGGAGCGGGTGGTCCGGGACGACGTCCGTGCGCCCCCGGGTCGGCGGTGCGGGCGGCCCATGAGCCCCGTCGCGTCGCCGTCTCTCTTGTCGGAGCCTCCGAGGCGTTCTTCGGCCCTCTCGCGGCCGATCCGGGCCTCGAATTCGGCCCGCGTATCTTTGTAGGTCGTTGGATGCGTGACTCCCGGGCGGAGGACGAGGGGATGCGGACGGACGGGGAGGCGAGGGAGCTCGAGGGCGGGGCGCGGGCGTCGGACGAGGTGGGGCTGGAGTGCGTCGACCGGGGGCCTGAGGAGGTGGGGCCTCGGCGTCGCATGGGGTTGGGCCGGAGCCCGCGGCGCGGGCGTCGGACGAGCGCGAGGCCCGCATGGAGCGGGTGGCCGCGCTGTACGCGCGGATCACGGCGGCCACGCGGGAGTTCCTGGCGGCGCTGGCGGAGTCGGACCGGCACCGCGACTGGGCCGAGGAGGGGTTCGGGTCATGCGCCGAGTGGCTGGCGTAGCGCATCGGCATCACCCCAACACGGCCCGGGAACGGTGCGGACCGCCCGTGGCGCTGGAGCAGCTGCCCCTGACCTCCGAAGCGATGCGCGAGGCGAGCTCTCCTTCAGCAAGGTCCGGGCCCTCACGCGTGTGGCGACGGCGGACAACGAGGCGAGCTGCTGGAGCTGGCCCGGGCCGGATCGGCGGCGAACCTGGAGCGGGTGGTGCGGGGGTGGAAGCAGCTGAGCCGGAAGGACGAGGGGCGGCGGAGCAGATCGCGGCACCGGCGCCGGCGGTTCAGCCTGGGTCCCGACGAGGACGGGATGGTAGTGGTGAAGGGGCGCCTGGACCCGGAGGTGGGAGCGCTCCTGATGCGGGCGGTGGAGGCGGCCAGCGACGCGCTGTTTCGGCGGGCGCGGGGAGCCGACGCGAGCGCCAGGCGCTCGGGCAGCCATCCGGTCCCGAGCGAGGAGCCCGTCGAGCCGCGAGCAGCGGCGGGCCGATGCCGTGGGGCTGCTGGCGGAGCGGGCGTTGGCGGCGGGGTTCGGCGACGAGGACGGGCGCCGGTCAGCGGCATCCCGGGCCGAACGCTATCAGGTGATGCTGCACGTGGATGCGGGGACGCTGGAGGAAGACGGCGAGCCGGGCCAATCGGAGCTGGAGGACGGGACGCGACGTTACCGCGGTAACTTCTCGGCGGATAGCCTGCGACTCCGGGGTGGTGCACATCCGGCACGATGCGGAGGGGAAGGTGCTGGGCGCCGGCCGCCGGACGCGCACCGTCCCGCCCGGCGTGAGGCGGGCCCTGGAGGCCCGGGACCGGGGATGCCGCTTTCCGGGGTGTGGGCTACGGTTCACCGACGCCCACCATATGTAGCACTGGGCCGACGGGGGCGAGACCAGCCTGAGGAACATGGTGCTGCTCTGCTTCCGGCATCACCGGCCGGTGCACGAGGGCGGCTGGCGCATCGCGAGCGACAAGGACGGCGAGACGGTGGTGTTCTTCACGCCCGGGGGGCGGGCCGTCGCCGACGCGCCCGCGGCGCCGGGGATCGGTGGGGGTGCGACCGACGCGCCTGCGGCGTCGACACCGGCCGACGCGCCCGCGATGCCGAGGATCGCCGAGGGTACGGCCGAGAGGCCCGCGGCGCCGATGCCGGGCGCCGACCTCGACGGGGCGCCGACACAGGGCAACCCGGCCCGCGGCGTCGATCCCGACGGCCGGGGCCTGGCCCCGCGCTACCGGCGCGACCGCGACATCCCCTACCGGATCGAGGCCGCGGCGTGGGAAGCGTTGGATCCCGTGGAGGATGGGGAGGATGGAGAGGAACGGCCGGGCGCGGCGTGGGAGCGGCGTGCGGCGGCGGAGGAGCGGCGCGCGGGGAAGGAACGGCGCACAGAAGAAGAGGGGAAGAGCCCGACCGGCCCGCCCCGGACGAATCGGACGATGCGATGGCCGCGTAGGTCTCGAGCTGTGTGATCCGCGTGCCGTGCCGGCCGGGGGGACCGTCCCCCATCGGCCCGTCCGCACATCCTCCAGGCGCGAGTCGTCCGCGAGGTTCCGGGTGAAGGACCTGGTAGGGCTCCGGGTGGGGACCCGCACAGGCTTCGGTGGGAGGGAGATTCGGAGCGGCCGTCGATCCAGGTTGTCCAGCCTCGAAGAGTGGGGTAAGATTCTTCCCAGTAAGAGTAATCTCGCTCCTCTGTTCGACCCGTCGGCACCCGCACATGAAGATCACCAGCAAGGGACAGGTCACCATCCCACAGGACGTTCGAGAGCGCCTCGGCCTGCTGCCTCACACCGAGGTGGAGTTCGAGGTGCGCGGGGACGTCGCTGTCCTCAGAAAGGCGAACGGACGGCGTCGCGGAAGGAAGATCGTCGAGGCGAATGCGGGGGCGGGGCAGCGTGCGCATGACCACCGACGAGATCCTCGCCCTGACGCGGGGCGACGAGCCGTGAGCGAGACCCTGGTGGACAGCAACGTCCTCCTGGACGTCCTCACAGAAGATCCCGTGTGGTTCGAGTGGTCGGCCGACACACTGGAACGTCGGGCCGACGAATCGGTGCTCATCGTCAACCCGATCATCTATGCGGAGGTGTCGATCCGGTTCGAGAGGATCGAGGAGCTGGAAGAGGCGCTGCCCCCCGATCTGTTCAGAAGGGACCCGCTTCCCTGGGAGGCCGCGTTCCTGGCAGGGAAGTGCTTTCTATCGTACCGGCGACGAAGGGGCGGTGGGCGCTCGCCTCTTCCGGACTTCTACATCGGGGCGCACGCGGCGGTGACCGGGATGACGCTGCTGACGCGGGATGCGACTCGATACCGGTCGTACTTTCCTTCGCTCGAGGTCGTGGCACCCTCCTGAGCCCGACCAGCGCAGCACTCTCATCACGGGGGCTCGGCCATTCCCGCAGAGGAGACCTTCCGGAACTGACGCCGGCCTACCCGCCCGCCTCCACCTCGTCCAGCAGCGCCCTCCTCTCGTCCTCCGGCAGGTAGGCCACCTCGAACCCCGTCCGGGCGACGGCCTTCAGCTCGTCCCAGGCGAAGCCCAGGTGGTCCCGGGCGTGGGCGTACTCGGCCGTGAGCGTCGGTGCCCGACATGAGCCGGTTGTCCGTGCACAGCACCACGGGGATGCCCTCGTCGCAGTAGCGGCGGACGGGGTGCTGCCCGTACGACGGGGACACTCCGGTCTGCACGTTGGAGGTGATGCACACCTCCAGGGGGATGCGATCGGTCACGCACCAGCGCCTCGAGCTCCGGGTCCTCGTAGAGCCGCGTGCCGTGCCCGATCCGCGCGGCTCGCGGCGAGGTGCACGGCCTGGTGGATCGAGGGGGCTCCGAAGCCCTCACCGGCGTGCACGGTCATGGGCAGGCCGGCGCCGCGTGCGCGACCTGGAAGGCGTCCAGGTGCTCGCGCACGGGGTTGCCCGCCTCGGCGCCGGCCAGGTCGAAGGCCACCACGCCCGCGGTCGCGGTACGCCACCGCCAGCTCGGCCATCTCCACGGAGACGGACGGGTCCAGGGTGCGCAGCGCGCACACGATGACGCGCGAGCGCACGCCGACGTCGGCCTCGGCGCGGCGCAGGCCCGCCAGGACGGCGTCCATCGACCTCGTCGGGGCCGAGCCCGCCCTCGGTGTTCAGGGCCGGGCAGAAGCGCACCTCCGCGTAGCGGACGCCCTCCCGGGCGTGGTCCTCGGCCAGCTCGAAGGCGATGCGCTCCAGCGCCTCGGCGTCCTGCATGACGGAGAGGGTCAGGACGAAGCGCGCCAGGTACTCCTCGAGGCTGTGGGCGTCGTCGACCAGCATGTGCCGCGCCAGGGCCTCCGGGTCCCAGGCGGGAAGGGGTGCGCCCCGCTCGCGGCGCCAGCTCGACCATGGTCGCGGGCCGCACGCTCCCGTCCAGGTGGACGTGCAGCTCCGCCTTGGGGAGCGGCGGAGGTCCTCGTCGGACGGCGTCAGCACCCGGCCGGCCCCTCCACGGAGGCGAGGCCCCGCTCGACGTCCACCAGGGCCGCCGGGATAGTCCCCGGAGAAGCAGGCGGTGCAGTAGGGCGCACCCTCCTGCGACGGCGTCCACCATGCCCTCCAGGGAGAGGTAGCCGAGGGAGTCCACGCCGAGCTTCTCTGCGATCTCCGGGACCTCCAGCCGTGAGCCCGATGAGCTCGCCCTTCGTGGGCATGTCGATGCCGTAGAAGCAGGGGAAGCGGACGGGCGGGCTGGCGATGCGGAAGTGCACCTCGGACGCGCCGGCCGCGCGGAGCATGCGCACCAGGCTGCGGCTGGTGGTGCCGCGCACGAGCGAGTCGTCCACGACGACGATGCGCTTGCCGTCCAGAACCTCGCGCACGGGGTTGTACTTCATGCGCGCGCCGAAGTCGCGGTCCTTCTGGGAGGGCTGGATGAAGGTGCGGCCCACGTAGTGGTTGCGCAGCAGCCCCAGCTCGAAGGGGATCCCGCTCTCCTCGGCGAAGCCCAGCGCGGCCGAGTTGGCGCTGTCCGGCACGGCGATCACCGCGTCGGCCTCGACGGGGTGCTCCCGGGCCAGGCGGCGGCCGAAGGCCCTGCGGGCGCGGTCCACGCTCCGTCCCCGAGATGCGCGAGTCGGGGCGGGCGAAGTAGACCAGCTCGAAGATGCACGGAGCGGGACGGTCGGCCGCGGGCAGCGGAGCGAAGGTTCGTCAGCTTCTTCCCGCGGATCTTCAGCACCTCGCCCGGCTCCATGTCCCGGACGTACTCGGCGCCCAGGATGTCCAGGGCGCACGTCTCGCTGGTGACGACCGTGCCTCCGTCCAGCTTCCCCAGGACCAGAGGCCGGAAGCCCCGCGGATCCCGCACGGCGTAGACGGTCTCGTCGATGGACAGCACGAGCGAGAAGGCCCCCTCGAGGTGGGTGAGGGCGTCGTCCACCTGCGCGTCCACGGTATCGTGCCGCGACTTGGCGATGAGGTGGACCAGGATCTCCGAGTCCGAGGTGGTGCGGAAGATCGCGCCCTCTTCGACCAGGCGGTTCCGCAGGTCGAGCTGGTTGGTGAGGTTGCCGTTGTGGGCCAGCGCCATGTCCCCGCGGGCGTAGCGCGCGGTGATGGGCTGTACGTTCTCGATGTTGCTGCCGCCCGCCGTGGAGTAGCGCACGTGCCCCACGGCCGTGCTCCCGTCGAGCCGGGACAGGATTCCTGCGTCGAAGACCTCGGACACCAGGCCCGCGCCCTTGTGGGCGCGGGTGATGCCGTCATCCCCGACGGCGACGATGCCGGCGGCCTCCTGGCCCCGGTGCTGCAGGGCGTAGAGCGCCAGGAACGCGAGCTCGGCGGCTCCGTCGACGCCGCTCACCCCGACGACGCCGCACTCCTCGTGCGGCCGGTCGTCCAGCTCTCCGGTGGTCTGCGGCGTCCCGGCCGTCGGCCGGGTCGTGAGGACGGGCAGCGAACGGTTCATCCTACACTCCCGATATGGCCGGAGCGTCCATGATCGCCGGAATCGCTCCGAAGAAGGCGTCGGCGACGCGCGCGGCGTCCACCTCCACCCGTGCATTCGTTACGTGGATGCGAATCGGCCCCCCCACCTCGCCGACGGTCCCGATGCGCCGCGCCGGCACCCCGTGGCGGTCCGCGATGCGGAGCACGTCCTCGGCGTCCGCGGGCGCACACGAGACGACCATGCGCCCCTGGGCCTCGCCGAAGAGCACGGCCACGGGCGGCAGGTCGTCGTCCATCGCGACGTCCACGCCCCGCGGCTCGTCCCCGGAGCCGACGGCGGACTCGGCCAGGGCGCAGGCGAGCCCTCCGTCGGCGCAGTCGTGGGCCGAGCGGATCTTCCGCTCCCGGATCATGGCCAGCACCGCCTGCTGCAGGCTCCGCTCGGCCAGGAGGTCGACGGCCGGAGGCGCGCCCGCCACCAGGTCCGCGGTGACGTACAGGTACTCCGACCCACCCAGCTCGTCGGTGTTCCGGCCCAGGAGGATCACGGAGTCGCCCGCCGCCCGGAAGGCCTGCGGCGTGATGTGGTCCACGTCCTCCACGACGCCCACCATGCCGACTGACGGGGGTCGGGTAGATGGCGCGGCCGTCGGTCTCGTTGTAGAACGAGACGTTGCCTCCGGTCACGGGCGTCTCGAAGACCCGGCAGGCCTCCGCCATGCCCAGGACCGCCTCGCGGAACTGGTGGTAGATGTGCGGCTTGAGGGGGTTGCCGAAGTTCAGGTTGTTCGTGATCGCCGTGGGCAGCGCCCCGACGCACACCAGGTTGCGGGCCGCCTCGGCCATGGCCGCACGGGCGCCCACGCCCGGGTCCAGGTAGACGTAGCGGCCGTTGCAGTCGGTGGTGGCCGCCACGGCCCGCCGGGTCCCCCGGATGCGCACCACGCCGGCGTCGCCCCCGGGACGCACCGCGGTGGACGTGCGCACGGTGGTGTCGTACTGGCGGTAGATCCACCGCTTCGAGGCGACGTTGGGCGAGCCCAGCATGCGCAGGAAGAGCTCGCTGAGGTCGCCGGAGGGCGCGGCGTGCTCGCTCAGGTCCATCGCGCGGAGCGCCTGGACCTCCGCGCTCTCGACGCCCTCGCGCTCGTAGGTGGGGCACCCCTCGGTGAGGGGCAGGGCGGGGATGTCGGCCACCACCCGCCCGTCCTCCAGCACGCGGAAGCGGCCGTCGTCGGTGACGCGGCCGATGACCGCGGCCTCCAGCTCCCACTTCTCGAGGATGCGGTGCACCTCGGCCTCCTTCCCCTGCTCCGCCACCACGAGCATGCGCTCCTGGGACTCGGAGAGGAGGATCTCGTAGGGGGTCATCCCGGGCTCGCGCACGGGCACGCGCGCCATGTCGATCTCGACGCCGCTTCCGCCGCGTCCCGCCATCTCCGAGGCCGAGGAGGTGATGCCGGCGGCGCCCATGTCCTGGATGCCGGTGATCGCGCCGCTGGCGATGAGCTCCAGGCTCGCCTCCAGGAGCAGCTTCTCGGTGAAGGGGTCGCCGACCTGCACCTGGGGCCGGCTGGCCTCGTCCGAGTCCTCGCTCAGCTCCTCGGAGGCGAACGTCGCGCCGTGGATGCCGTCCCGCCCGGTGCGCGCGCCCACCGCCATGAGCGCGTTCCCGGTGCCCGAGGCGGACGCCGTGATGAGCTCGTCCTGCTTCATGAGCCCGAGGCACATCGCGTTGACGATGGGGTTGCCCTCGTAGCCGCGGTCGAAGAACGTCTCGCCGCCGATGTTGGGGATGCCCACGCAGTTGCCGTAGTCGCCGACGCCGGCCACCACGCCGGAGAACAGGTAGCGCACGCGGCCCGAGTCCAGGTCGCCGAAGCGCAGCGAGTCGAGCACCGCGATGGGCCGCGCTCCCATCGTGAAGATGTCCCGCAGGATCCCGCCCACGCCCGTGGCGGCGCCCTGGTAGGGCTCGACGGCGGAGGGGTGGTTGTGGGACTCGATCTTGAAGGCCAGGGCGTATCCGTCGCCGATGTCGATGACGCCGGCGTTCTCGCCCGGGCCCTGGATCACCCAGGGCGCCTGCGTGGGGAGGAGGCGGAGCATCCGCTTCGAGTTCTTGTAGCCGCAGTGCTCCGACCACATGGCGCTGAAGACGCCCAGCTCGGTGAAGGTGGGCTCACGGCCCAGGATGCGGACGATGCGCGCGTACTCCTCCTCCGAGAGGCCGTGGTCGGCCACGACCTCCGGGGTGATGTCGGGATCGCCCGCGCGCGGTGCGAACGCGGGTGCGCACCCTCGACCGTGCTCACGATGGGTCAGCCTTTTCCGGGTGGCAGGTTTCTCGATCGGTACTCAGGGGGTCGCGGGCGCCAGGCTCTTCGACAGCGACGTGAAGACGCCCACGCCGTCGGAGGAGCCGAGGAGCGGCTCCATGGCCCGCTCCGGGTGGGGCATCATGCCCAGCACGTTGCCGCCGCTCGTTCACGATGCCGGCGATGTTGTGCAGGGACCCGTTGGGGTTGGCCGCGTCGGTGGCGGCCCCCGTCGCGTCCACGTAGCGGAAGACGACGCGGCCCTCGCCCTCCAGGCGCTCCAGCGTGTCTTCGTCGGCCTCGTAGTTGCCCTCGCCGTGGGCGATGGGGATGCGCAGCACGTCCCCGCGCTCGTAGTCGGAGGTGAACAGCGTGTCGGCATTCTCCACCCGGAGGCAGCACGTCGCGGCTCTCGAAGCGGAGCGAGGCGTTCTTCACCAGCGCGCCCGGCAGGAGGCCGGCCTCGCACAGGATCTGGAAGCCGTTGCACACGCCGAGGACGGGGCCGCCGCGTTCGGCGAAGGCCACCACGTCCTCCATGACGGGGCTCATGCGGGCGATGGCGCCGGCGCGCAGGTAGTCGCCGTAGGAGAAGCCGCCGGGGAGCATCACGGCGTCGAAGCCGTCGAGGCCACGCTCCCGGTGCCAGACGAAGGTGGGCTCGCCGCCCACCTGCTGGATCGCCTTGTAGAGGTCGTAGTCGCAGTTGGACCCCGGGAACGTGACGACGGCGACCTTCATGAGCGTGCCTCCTCGACCTCGGCCACCACGGCCACCTCGAAGTCCTCGGTGACCGGGTTCGCCAGGATCTTCCGGCACATGGCCTCGGCGGCCTCGACGGCGCCGTCGGCCGACGCGGCCTCCAGGTCCACGTAGATGGCCTTGCCCGACGCGCACGTCGGAGACCTCGCTCCACCCGAGGGAGTTGAGGGCGTGGTGGATCGCCTTGCCCTCGGGGTTCAGCAGCCCGGGACGGGGCTTCACGCGGATCTCCAGCTGGAAGTCGGCTCAAGCCTGTTCCTCCTCGTCGTCGTCGTCCGGCTCCCGCAGCGGGGCGGGGGAGAGGGGGCCGAGGGCCCCGTAGTCCAGCACGCGCACCTCGGCGCCGTGCGTCGTCCTCGTCCTCGTCCAGGAGCGGGTCGCCGCCGGGCAGGCGGTCCAGGAGCCCGAGGAGGACCGACTTCACCAGCCCCCACATGATGTACAGGAGGAGGAAGGTGAAGAAGAAGTACTGCGGGACCGATACCGCCGCGAAGATGCACGCCAGCACGAAGGCGGTGGTGAGCGAGCCCACGGGCGCGTGCGCAGCCCGATGCGCGGCACCTTGGCGTAGGGGATGTGGCTCACCAGGAGCACGCCGAGGAGCACCACCGACACGCCGGTGATCTGCGGCCAGGGCAGGTCGGCCAGGTACGCTGGAAGAAGGGCGTCTGGCTGAACGGGTAGAACGACGCCAGCAGCATCCCCGCCGCGGGGGACGGGCAGGCCGTGGAAGTAGCGCTTCGCCTCGCCGCCCTGCTCGATGTTGAAGCGGGCCAGCCGCACGACCACCGCGGTGATGTACACGTACGAGAGCGTCCAGCTCCACTGCGTGTCGGAGAAGTAGAGCTGGTACATGATGTAGCCGGGCGCCACGCCGAAGGAGATGGCGTCCACCAGCGAGTCCAGCTCGGCGCCGAACTGCGATCCCGTGCGGGTGAAGCGGGCGATGCGCCCGTCCAGCATGTCCAGGATGCCGGCGAAGATGATGAACCACCCGGCCCAGACAGATCGCCCCGGGTGGCCGCGACGATGGCGTAGATGCCGAAGAAGAGGTTCCCGAGGGTGAACGCCGAGGGCAGGATGATGACGCCCCGCTGGAGCGTCTCCTTGCGGGGACGGTCGGGTGCGTCCTCATCGCGCGGTCGCCTGCGCACGGGCTGGCGGGCCAGGACGGTGACGCCCACGCGAGCCCGGTCGCCCACGGCGCACGCCACCTCCCATTCCAGGGGGAGGAAGAGGTCCACGCGGGAGCCGAAGCGGATCAGGCCGATGCGCTCGCCGCGCTCGACCCGGTCGCCCTCCCGGGGATCGGTGACGATGCGGCGGGCCACCAGCCCGGCGATCTGCCGGACGAGCACCTTCCCGTGCGGGGTCGCGAGGCCGAGGGAGGCCTGCTCGTTGTCCTCCGACGCCTTGTCGAGCCAGGCCACGGCGTACGCTCCGGGCCTGTAGGACCGATGCTCCACGGTACCGGTCACGGGCGCGCGCTGCACGTGGACGTCGAAGACGCTCAGGAAGATCGAGATCTTCCGGCAGCGCCCCCCGACGTAGGTGGGCTCGTCGACCTCCCCGACCAGGATCACCCGGCCCTCGCCCGGGGCCACGACCAGGCCGGGCGCAGCGGGGATCGGACGGCGCGGGTCCCGGAAGAACCAGATCGTGAAGAGCGCGAGGACCGTCAGCGCGCCGGCGAGGACCCAGCATCCAGGCGCCGCCCAGCGCCGGTCCACGACGCCCACCCAGGCGGCCGCCGGCCAGGACGGCGCCGGCGGCGATGAAGGGCAGACCCTCCCGCGCGAACCTCATCGGCCGTCTCCGAAGCGCGGCAGCGTCGCATGCGTCCAGCGTGCGTCCGGTCAGGCGCCGGAAGACGTCCTGGTAGCGCTCGGAGGCGGCCTCGACCACCTCGTCGGGAAGCTCGGGCGGCGGCGGCGTCTTGTCCCAGTCCTCGAGCGCGTCCAGCCAGTCGCGGATGGGCTGCTTGTCCAGCGACGGCTGGCCGCGCCCCGACGGCGTAGTGCTCCTTCGGCCAGAAGCGGGACGAGTCCGGCGTCATGACCTCGTCGATGAGGAGGAGCTCGTCCGCTCGGCGTCGTGGCCGAACTCGAACTTGGTGTCGGCCAGGATGATGTCGCGCTCGCGCGGCCACGTCGCGCCCGAAGGCGTAGACCTCCAGGGACAGGTCGCGCAGGCGCCTCGCCAGCTCGGCGCCCAGGATCTCCCCGGCGTGGGCGAAGGTGATGTTCTCGTCGTGGCCCTCCTGCGCCTTGCGTGGCCGGCGAGAAGATGGGCGGATCCAGCCGCTCGGACTCCCGCAGTCCCGCCGGGCAGCGGCTCCCCGGCCAGGGTGCCGTGCTGCCGGTACTCCTTCCACGCCGACCCCGAGATGTAGCCGCGCACCACGCACTCCACGAGCACCGGGCGGGTGCGGCGCACCAGCATCGCGCGACGCGCCCACGCCGCCCGGCTCGCCGCGAGCCGGGGGTGGCGCGCGACGATGTCGTCGGGGTCCACGGCCAGCAGGTGGTGGTCGATGCGGCCCTCGAGCTGCGCGAGCCACCACGCCGTGATCAGCGTGAGCACCTCGCCCTTGCGGGGGACGGGACGGCCCATGACCACGTCGAAGGCGCTCACCCGGTCGGTGGCCACCATCAGGAGGGTGTCGTCGTCCACCTCGTAGACGTCGCGCACCTTCCCGCGGTGCAGGAGCGGGAGGTCCTGAGCTCGGTGCGGAGCAGGGGCGGCGTCAGACATGGACCTCGGCCTCCCCGACCCGTGCTCGCCAGGGCCTCGTAGCGGGTCGAGCACCGGCGCGACCCACTCGTCGAGGAAGCGCGCCACCTGCTCCGGCGCACGCCCCACGAAGCGGCGTGGGTCGACCAGGGCCTCCAGCTCCCCGGCGCTCATGCCGAAGGCGTCGTCGGCGGCGATGCGCTCCAGGAGGTCGGCCTCGGCGCCCTCCTCCTTCATGCGCCGCGCCGCGGCCATCGAGTGCCGGCGGATGCGCTCGTGCAGCTCCTGCCGGTCTCCGCCCCGGGCGGTGGCGTCCATGAGGATCGTCTCGGTGGCCATGAAGGGAAGGTGCTCGGCCAGGTTGCGGCGCACCACCTCCGGGTTCACGACGCAGCCCGCGCGGCCACGTTCTCCACCAGGACCAGCGTTCCGTCCAGGGACAGGTAGGCGTCCGGGATCGACAGCCGCCGGTTGGCCGAGTCGTCCAGCGTGCGCTCCAGCCACTGGGTGGCGGCGGTGAAGGCCGGGTCCTGCGCCAGCGTGATGACGTGGCGGGCCAGCGCGCAGATGCGCTCGGCCCGCATGGGGTTGCGCTTGTAGGGCATGGCGGACGAGCCGATCTGCTCCGACTCGAAGGGCTCCTCCACCTCCCGCAGGTGGGCCAGCAGGCGGAGGTCGTGGCCGAGCTTCGAGGCCGACGCCGCGACCCCGGCCAGCGTGGACTGGATCTGCGAAGTCGACCTTCCGCGTGTAGGTCTGCCCGCTCACGGCGTACGAGGACTCGAAGCCCATGCGCCGCGCCACGGCCTCGTCCAGGGCGTCCACCTTCGCGTGGTCGCCGTCGAAGAGCTCGAGGAAGGACGCCTGCGTGCCGGTGGTTCCCTTGCACGCCCCGGAAGCGCAGCGTGTCGAGCCGGAACTCGATCTCCTCCAGGTCCAGGAGGAAGTCCTGGATCCACAGCGTCGCCCGCTTGCCCACCGTCGTCGGCTGCGCCGGCTGGAAGTGGGTGTAGCCGAGGGTCGGCAGGTCGGCGTAGCGACGGGCGAAGTCGGCCAGCGCGGCGACGCACCGGACCAGGCGGTCGCGCACCAGCCCGAGGGCCTCGCGGTGGAGGACGAGGTCGGTGTTGTCGCCGATGAAGGCGCTGGTGGCGCCCAGGTGGATGATGGCGCGGGCCGCGGGCGCGTCGTCCCCGAAGAGGTGGACGTGGGCCATGACGTCGTGCCGGAACCGTCGCTCGTACTCCGCAGCACGCTCCAGGTCGAGGGTGTCCAGGGCGCCGCGCATCTCGCTCGAGGGCCTCCTCGGGGATCTGGAGCCCCAGCTCCCGCTCCGACTCCGCCAGGGCGAGCCAGAGGCGTCGCCACGTGCCGAAGCGCCGTCGCCGGCGAGAAGATCTCCTGCATCTCCCGCGACGCGTACCGCTCGGAGAGGGGGTGGAGATAGCGGTCGTGGCTTTCGGTCACGGCAGTCCCTTCGTCGGGAGGCGCCTCAACGGCGCCAGTAGAGGTCACGGACGATGTAGCCGCCGTTGCGCTCGACGTAGATGCGGACGGCACCCTGGCCGCGCAGGCCCTCGAAGATCCGCCGGGCGTCGTCCGCGCTGGTGACGCGTGTCCGGTTGACCTGGATCAGCACGTCTCCGGCCTGGAGCCCGAGCTGCGCCGACAGCCGGTCCGAGATCGACGCGATGAGCGCGCCCTCCTCGTTCACGATCCCGCGCTCGGCCCGGATCTGCGGCGTCACGGTGATGAGCTGCATGTCCTGGAGCACCGTCACGCGCTCGGCGGTCACCGACGGCAACGCGGCCGCGGTCATCCGCACCGGCCGCGACTGGCCGTCGATGTTCAGCGAGAGCGTGTCGCCGGCGCGCAGGTCGAGGAGCACGGCCTCGAAGTCCAGGGGCGCGGCCAGGGCGCGTCCGTTGGCGCGCAGCAGCCGGTCGCCGACCTCGATGGCGGCCTGGTCCGCCGGCGATCCCGGAGCGACCCGGGCGACGCGCACGCCCCGGGTGCGCCCCCACTCGTCGGCCTCCACCGGCTCCACGTCCAGCCCCACCCAGGCACGCCGGACCTCGCCGTGGTCCACCAGGTCGTCGGCGATGCGCAGCGCCCGATCGATGGGGATCGCGAAGCCCATCCCCTCGCTACCGCCGCTGCGGGTGAAGATCGACGCGTTGATGCCGATCACCTGACCGAGGGCGTTCACCAGGGGCCCGCCGGAGTTGCCCGGGTTGATGGATGCGTCCGTCTGGATCATCCCGAGGTAGAAGCCCTCCTCGTCCGACGAAGGGACGATGTTGCGGTCGACGGCCGAGATCACGCCGGCCGTCACGGTGGGCTCCGCGTCGGAGAAGTAGTTGGCGAAGGGGTTGCCGATGGCCACCGCCCACTCGCCGATCATCAGCCCCTCGCTCGTGCCCAGGGGCGCCACCGGGAGGTTCTGCCCGTGGATCCGCAGCACGGCGATGTCCGCGACCTGGTCGGTGCCGACGAGCTCCGCGTCGAAATCCCGCCCGTCCGGAAGCGTGACCTTGATCTTCTCCGCGTTCCGCACCACGTGGTCGTTCGTGAGGATGATCCCGTCCGGGCGGACGATCACGCCCGAGCCGAAGCCCGCGCTGCGCCGCTGGCTTCCGGGCGGGAGGAAGAAGCTCTCCCACATGCTCCGCGGCTGCACGGTCTCCCGGGAGATCACGCTCACGTTCACCACGGCGGGGGCCACGCGGTTCGCCGCTTGCACGATCGCCGTGCGCCTGGAGGCGTCCACCGACGACGTGGCCGACTGCACCCGCTCGGGGGTGGCGGGCGGTGTCCGCAGCCTGCGCGGCCTGGAGGCTCCCGCCTGCACCGGGATCGGCCTCGGCCGCCTGGGCCGCCCCGGCCACCGCGCCTCCGTCCGGACCGCACGCGGCCGCCAACGCCGCGACCACCAGTGCCGCCGTTCCCCGACGCCACGCTCTCATCGTACCTCGTCCTTCCCGAAGTGCCTTCAGATCTCGGCGCCCAGCTTGTTCCAGTCCGCGAGGAACGCTTCGAGCCCCTTGTCGGTCAGGGGGTGCTTCGCCAGCTGCCACAGGACCTTGGGGGGCATGGTCGCGCAGTCGGCGCCGATGAGCATCGACTCCACCACGTGCATCGGATGGCGCAGCGAGGCCGCCAGGATCTCGGTGTCGAAGCCGTAGTTGTCGTACACCTGCCGGATCTGGTGGATGAGCTGCATCCCCTCTCCGGACACGTCGTCGATGCGGCCCACGAAGGGCGAGACGAACGTCGCGCCCGCCTTGGCCGCCAGGAGCGCCTGGGAGACGGAGAAGCACAGCGTCACGTTGGTGCGGATGCCCTCCTGGCCCAGCGCCCGGCACGCCTTCAGGCCGTCCTCGGTGAGCGGCACCTTGACGACGATGTTGTCGTGGAGCGCCGCGAGCTTCCGCCCTTCCGTGACCATCGTGTCCTTGTCCTTGGCCACGACCTCGGCGCTCACCGGGCCGTCCACGACCTCGCAGATCTCCCTGTAGATCTCCTTGGGATCCGTGTCTCCGGCCACCTGGGCGATCAGGGACGGATTCGTGGTGATTCCGTCGATGAGGTTTGCGTCCGCGGCGCGGCGGATCTCCGAGAGGTCCGCGGTGTCGAGGAAGATCTTCATGCCGTTGTCGTGCTCCGTGCTTCGGGCGTCGTCGGGTCCACGTCGTGCACGTGGTCTGGATACTCCACTCTGGCCAGGAAGAGCCCTTCCGGGGGGGCGGGCGGCGAGGTCTCCAGGCCCGGCACGCACTCGAGGAGCGCGGCGAGGTCCGCAGGGCGGTCGGCCGCCCCGAGCGATGTCCACCATCGTGCCCACCAGGTAACGGACCATGTGATGGAGGTACCGGTCGGCCGTGATCGTGAAGCGGACCCCCAGCTCCCAGGGCTCCCAGGCGGCGGACGACACGCGGCAGCGGTCTCCGCGCTCGGGTTGGCCCGCCTTCGCGAACGATCGGAAGGAGTGCTCCCCCACCAGCGTCGGTGCACAGGCCGAGAGCGCGTCGACGTCCAACGGCTCCACGAGCGCCCAGCACCACGGCCGGTGGAAGGGGGAGCGCGACTCCGGTCTCGTGCCCACGCGGTACTCGTACGTGCGGGCCACCGCGTCGTAGCGGGGGTGGAAATCGCCGCGCGCCGGACGCACGTCCTGGACCCAGATGTCGGGGGGCAGGACGGCGTTGAGCGCGCGATGGAGCTCCGCGGCAGCCCAGCGGGTCGGCATGTCCACGGAAGCGACCTGGCCGGTGGCGTGGACCCCCGTGTCGGTGCGGCCGGAGCCCACCACCGTGCGTGGTCGATCGGCCAGGCGGGAGAGCGCCGATTCCAACTCCCCCTGGACCGTGCGCTGGTCCGGCTGGAACTGCCAGCCGTGAAACTCCGAGCCGTCGTAGTGGACGGTGAGCCGCAGGCGGATCGAGTCGGGTGTCTCCACGGCGGAAAGGTAGGGGCAAGGGGGTCGATGTCAACAGATCTCGGGGCCACGCGCATTGACCGGAAAACCGCATGGGGATTAGGATTTCGGGCTCCGGTCACTCTCTCCAAGGAGGAGCTCTTGACCCGCCGGGCGACCCAGGGCCAACCGGTCGATCTGACCCGCCTCATCGAGAAGGTCGCGGAGGGGGAGGACCTCACCGCCGAGGAGGCCGAGGGGGCGTTCGACCTCTTCATGACCGGCACCGCCACCGAGATCCAGATGGCCGGCCTCCTGGTGGGCCTGCGGGCCAAGGGCGTGAGCCCGCCGGAGGTGGCGGGGGCGGTGCGGGCGCTGCGCAAGGCGATGGTGCCGGTGCCGGTCTCCGATCCGTCGACGCTGGTGGACACCGCCGGCACGGGCGGGGGGCGGATCACCACGTTCAACATCTCCACCGCGGCCGCGCTGGTGGCCGCGGGGGCCGGCGTGCGCCTGGCGAAGCACGGCAACCGCTCGTTCACCTCGCGGAGCGGGAGCGCCGACGTGCTGGAGGCGCTGGGCGTCCGCATCGACCTCACGCCCGAGCGCATGGGTGAGATCCTCGAGGAGGTGGGCATCGTCTTCATGTTCGCGCCGCTCCTGCACCCGGCCATGCGGCACGTGGGGCCGGTGCGTCGCGGCCTGGGCATCACGACCGTCATGAACGTCCTCGGGCCCCTCGCCAACCCCGCCGGGGCGCGCCGGCAGGTGGTGGGCGTGGCCGATCCCCGTTTCCTGGGCCTCGTCGTTCGGGCGCTGGCGGAGCTGGGGCACCTGCGCGCGCTGGTGGTGCACGGCGCGCCCGGGATGGACGAGATCAGCCCGGCGGGCCACACCCGCGTGGCCGAGCTCTCCGACGCCGGGATCCGCGAGTACGAGATCACGCCGGGGGAGCTGGGCGCCGACCAGTCCTACCTGGAGGGGCTGCGCGGGGGAGAGCCGGCGGACAACGCGACGATCATCCTCAGGGCGCTGGACGGTGAGCTCGGGGCGCCCCGCAACGCCACCGTCCTGAACGCGGCGGGGGCCATCTACGTGGCAGGGAAGGCGGAAACGCTGCCCGCGGCGGCGGACATGGCCGTCGAGTCGATCCGCTCCGGAGCCGCCCGGGACGCGCTGGAGCGGCTGAAGGCGGCGAGCAACCGTTGACGGCGGGGCAGCTCAGTACTTGCGGATGACGCCCACCACGACGCCCTGGATCCGCACGTCCCGGGCGTCCACGACGATGGGCTCCATGGTGGGGTTGGCGGGCTGCAGCCGGATGCGGCCTCCGGCCTCCCGGTAGAGCTTCTTCACCGTGGCCGAGTCCCCTCCGACCAGGGCGACCACCATCTCCCCGTCCTCGGCGGTCTCCTGCGCCTGGACGACGATGTAGTCCCCGTCCCGGATCTGCTCCTCGATCATCGAGTTGCCCTCGACGCGCAGGACGTAGTTGTCCTTCTGCCGGCGGACCATGTCGGGGGGGACGGCGACCCTCTCGTCGTCGGGGATGGCCTCGATGGGAAGACCGGCCGCCACCGCGCCCAGGAGGGGCAGCTCGACGGCCGGCACGCCCGTCCCGGGGCGCACCAGCTCGATGGAGCGGCTCTCGTTGTAGGACTTTCTTATGTAGCCCTTGCGCTCCAGATTGCTCAGGTGCTCGTGCACGGTCGCCAGCGAGGAGTACCCGAACGACTCGGCGATCTCCTCGAAGCTCGGCGCGTAGCCCCGCTCCTCGATGAACCCGTCGATGTAGTCCAGAATCTCCTTCTGGCGCTTCGTCAGGGGCATCGGACGGCCCTCCGCTGGCAGTGACCCGAACAGCAACCGAAAGAAGGATACCCGAACGTTGCCCGAAACGCAAGGAGTCCGCGCCCTCCCGGGCATCCTGGCGGCCATCGTCGCCACCAAGCGCCGTGAGCTCGAGGACCTGCGCGCCCGAGGCGCGCGGGTCGAGCGGGATGCCGCGGATGCGCCCCCGGCGCGGGACTTCGTAGGCGCGCTGCGCGGAGGGACGACCGTCTCGCTGATCGCCGAGTGCAAGCGCCGGTCCCCGGGTGCCGGCGACATCCGCCCCGGGCTGGACCCCGCGGCGCTCGCCGCGGCCTACGAGCGGGCCGGCGCGTCCGCGCTGAGCGTGCTCACGGACCGGATGTACTTCGGCGGGTCGCTGGAGGACCTGGCCGCCGCGAAGCGGGCGACGGGCATCCCGATGCTGCGGAAGGACTTCACCCTGGATCCGCTCCACGTGGTGGAGGCGCGGGCGGCCGGGGCCGACGCCGTCCTCCTCATCGTGCGCATCCTCGACGACGCCGCGCTGCGCGAGCTTCTCGAGACCGGCCGCGGCCCTGGGGATGGCGGCGCTGGTGGAGACGCACGACGCCCGCGAGGTGGAGCGGGCGCTGGAGGCCGGCGCCTCGGTCGTGGGCATCAACAACCGGGACCTGGCCGACTTCACGACCGACCTCCACAGGACGCTGGATCTGATCGGGCTCGTCCCGCCGGACGTCGTGGTGGTCTCGGAGAGCGGGATCCGCACGCGCGGCCGACGTCGCCGCCCTGGGACGCGCCGGGGTGGACGCCGTCCTTGTGGGCGAGACGCTGCTGCGCGCTCCCGATCCGGCGGCCGCGGCCGCCTCGCTCTGCGGCACGCCCAGGAAGGATGGCCGCGGTGGCTGAGCCGGTGCGTGTGAAGATCTGCGGGCTGATGCGCCGGGAGGATGCGCTCGCCGCGGACGCGGCGGGCGCCGACTACGTGGGCGTCGTGCTGTCCTCCGGGTTCGGCCGGAGCGTCCCCGTCGACCGCGCTCGCTCGATCGTCCGGGACCTCGCGGCCGTGCCGGTGGCGGTCCTGGTGGACGAGGCGGTGGAGGCGCGCGATGGCCCTGGGCGAGGCGCTGGGGGCCGGCGTCCTCCAGCTCCACGGAGCGGAGCCCGCCGGGTGGTGGAAGCGCTGGCCGGCCGCGGCTCGTGGAAGCTGTGGAAGTGCGTCCGGGTCCGCGGGCCACGGGATCTGGCGCGAACCGTGGAGATGTACGGCGACCTGGTCGACGGGATCCTCCTGGAGGGCCACCGGACGGCGTGGTCGGGGGCGGCGGGGTCACGCTCGACCTCGACGCGATCCGCGGCGCACGCGACGAGATCCCGGACGGCCTCGACGTCGTGCTCGCGGGCGGGCTCACGCCCGACACGGTGGGGGACGCGGTGGCACGCTTCGCTCCCCGACGTGGTAGACGTAAGCTCCGGCGTGGAGCGCAGCCCCGGAGAGAAGGATCCGGACCTGGTCCGCCGGTTCATCGAGGAGGCTCGGAGGCAGGCTCGACCGCCTCGTGGAGCCTCCGCATCCGAATCCGAGGGAGCCAGCCCGTGACCGCCACCGCCGCCCATACCGGACGCTTCGGACAGTTCGGGGGCCGCTACGTACCCGAGACGCTCATCCGCGCGCTGGACGAAGTGGAGCGCGCCTTCGGCGAAGCCATGGCCGATCCGTCGTTCGTCGCCGAGCTCGAGGGGCTGCTGCGCGACTTCGTGGGGCGGCCGACGCCGCTCCAGCACGCCCGTCGCCTCGGGGAAGCCGCGGGCCATCCCGCGGTCTACCTCAAGCGGGAGGACCTGAACCACACCGGCGCCCACAAGATCAACAACACGCTCGGCCAGGTGCTTCTCGCCCGCCGCATGGGCAAGCGCCGGATCATCGCCGAGACCGGCGCGGGACAGCACGGCGTCGCCACCGCGACCGCGTGCGCGCTCTTCGATCTGGAGTGCGTGGTCTACATGGGCGAGGAGGACGTCGAGCGGCAGGCCCTCAACGTCTACCGCATGGAGCTCCTGGGCGCCGAGGTGCGCCCGGTGGCCTCCGGCACGCGCACGCTGAAGGACGCCACCAACGAGGCGATCCGGGACTGGGTCACCAACGTCGAGACGACCCACTACATCATCGGGTCGGTGGTGGGTCCCGATCCGTTCCCCCGCATGGTGCGCGACTTCCAGGCGGTCATCGGTCGGGAGGCGCGCGCGCAGATGCTCGACGTGACCGGGCGGCTCCCGGCGGTGGTGGTCGCCTGCGTTGGCGGGGGGTCCAACGCGATGGGTATCTTCCACGCGTTCGTTCCGGACGAGGAGGTGCGCCTGGTCGGCGTCGAGGCCGCGGGAGAGGGCCTGGAGACCGGGCTGCCACTCGGCGTCCCTGGCCGCGGGCAGCCCGGGTGTCCTCCACGGCTCCCTGAGCTATCTTCTTCAGGACGCGGACGGGCAGGTGGCGCCGGCCCACTCCGTGTCGGCGGGGCTGGACTATCCGGGAGTCGGACCGGAGCACGCTCATCTCAAGGACTCCGGGCGGGCCACGTACACCTCGGTGACGGACGCGGAGGCGCTCGATGCGTTCCACCGGATGTCGAGGATGGAGGGCATCATCCCCGCGCTTGAGTCCGCGCACGCCGTTGCGTGGGTCCTGCGGGAGGCCGCAGGATACGCCGGGTCGGGGCCGGTTCTCGTGTGCCTCTCGGGGCGCGGGGACAAGGACGTGGCTCATGTGGCCCGCATCGAGGGCCGCGGCACGCTGCTCTGAGCACATCTGAGCGCAGAGGATGACCGAACTCGAATCGACGGCGGGCGGGCCCGTGGACGAAGCCGCGGGATGGACCGAGGTGTCGGACGCGCCCGTGGCGCAGGTCCGCGAGCTCTTCGTGGTCCTCGCCAAGGCGTTTCGGGCCTACCAGCTCTACGACGAGAACAACCCGGTCCGGCACCGATTCGTCGAGAGCCTCCGACAGGCGATCGAGGCGTTCTGGACGGAGCTCGATCACCTGACGCTCGCCGTCGACGAGGATCACATCTTCCTGGCGGGGCAGGAGGTGTACAAGGCGGAGAGCCGGAGCGACTCCCTCGCATTCCTCTTCTTCAAGGACGGGGTGCGCGAGATCACCTTCCTCCCGGGCATCGAGGACGAGGAGCTCGTGCGGTTCCTCGGCGTCCTGCAGCGGGCCCGCAAGCTCGTGCCCGAGGGCGACGACCTGCTGACGGTGCTGTGGGAGGAGGACCTCCAGCACTTCCAGTACCAGTACGTCGACTTCCTGGCCGAGGGCGTCGAGCTCCCGGAGCCGGGCGCGGGCGCCACCGCCCAGCAGATGCAGGGCGTCCTCGGTGGAGAGCTGGCCGAGGAGGAAGAGGAGGAGGCGCCCGCCCTCCGCCACTGCGCAGGCGGCCGATCAGGCCCCGACCTCCACCGTCTCCCGCGAGGACTTCAATCCGACGCTCTACTCGCTCGACCCGCGCGAGATGGAGACGTTGCGGACGGAGCTGCACAAGGAGCTGCACCGGGACCCGCGAGGTGACGTCCTGTCGGCGCTCTTCGACCGGCTCGAGGAGGCGGACCGCCCCGAGCGCCAGTCGGAGATCCTCGGGGTCCTGGGCACGCTCCTGCCCAACTTCCTCAGCCGCGGCGCGCTCAAGGCCGCCACGCGGGTGCTCGAGGAGCTGCGCAAGCTGGAGACGATGTCCGGCATCTTCGACGAGGAGCGGTTGGCCCAGTCCCGCGAGCTGCTGGACGGGTGAGCGCCCCCGAGGCCATCTCGGAGCTGATCCAGGCGCTGTACGACGGATCCATCCGGGCGACGCCCCAGCAGCTGGCGGTGTTCCTGCGCTTCATGCGCGCCGGGGCGCTGTCTCCGCTGCTGCGGGCGGCCGAGACCGTCGAGCACAAGGAGCTGCGGGCCGTGCTCCGCTCCGCGGTGCACGGGATCGCCGAGCGGAACCGGGGGGCCGTCGTGCGCCTCCTGGACGAGGAAGACCCCATCATCGCCTCGGGCGCGGCGCGGCTGGCCGGCGACATCCAGATCGCGGAGGCGGGCCCCGCCCTGGCGGGGCTCCTCGCCCACGCCGATTCCTCCGTGCGCCTCGCGGCCGTCGAGGCCGCCGTGAGCCTGAAGGCGTCGACGGCCGCGGGAGCCCTCCAGCACACGCTCGACGACCCTGAGCGGGAGGTGCGGATCGCGGCCGCGAAGGCCCTGGGCACGCTGCGGTACGGTCCGGCCGGCGACCGGCTCGCGGAGATCCTGGACAGCAAGGAGATCCGTGTCGCGGACATCTCGGAGAAGGTGGCGTTCTTCGAGGCGTTCGGCATGGTGGCGGGGGACGACGCCGTGCGCACCCTGGACAAGCTGCTGAACGGAAAGGGCTTCCTCGGAAAGCGGGAGCCGTCGGAGATCCGGGCCGCGGCGGCGCTCGGGCTCGGGAAGGTGGCCAGCGGGGCGGCCCGGACCGCGCTCAACAAGGCCTTGCAGGAGGAGGACCCCGTCGTGCGCACCGCGGTCAACCGCGCCCTCCGGAGCGAATGACATGGCCGACGGCCCGACGCTGAACCTGCAGGAGGAAGGCCGCAAGGTCCTTACGGCCTTCTACGGATCGCTGTCGGCCCTGAAGCTCTACCCGCTGGAGAACGCCGCCGTGCAGCAGTCGCTCGACGAGCTCCACGCCCTTGTGCAGCGCATCGTGGAGTTGGAGGGCGGTGCCGAGGTCCGCGTGGTCGGCGACTTCTTCTTCCTCAACGAGACCCGCCTGCGGCTGGACCTCTCGAACTTCGCCACCTTCGGGTCGTTCGCCCGGGCGCTGCAGGATCACGGCATCGGGGCGGTGGAGATCCGTCCGGGCGTCGAACGCTCGGAGTGGGCGCCGTTCCTCTCGATCCTGCTGCGCAAGCCCGGCGGCGAGGACGCGTTCGTGGCGTTCATGGAACGCCTGGCCTCCACGCCCGTGCACAGCCTGGAGCTGCGCCCGGAGAAGGAGGTGGCGGAGCCGGAGAAGGACGAGGAGGCGCTCACCGCCGCGAAGCGGACCTACGCCCAGTCGGTGCAGATCGCGAAGGACGCGCTCGGCGACGTGCGCCTCGGCAAGGCGGTGAACGTCCGCAAGGTCAAGCGCGCCGTGCAGGGCATCGTGGACCAGGTACTGTCCAAC
Organism: uncultured Gemmatimonadales bacterium; assembly: GCA_963848895.1. GTDB lineage: Bacteria > Gemmatimonadota > Gemmatimonadetes > Longimicrobiales > Gaopeijiaceae > SZUA-318. Next base: position 60,441 of record CAWKGE010000040.1, on the reverse strand, counting down.
GAGACGTCGATGGTCACGATGACCACCCTGCGCGACTTCGACGAGTACACGTTCACCCACTGCGTGAACGTGTGCATCTTCAGCGTCATCATCGGCCAGCGCCTCGGCCTGGAGAAGCTGCAGCTCTACGAGCTGGGACTCGGGGCCCTCTTCCACGACATCGGCAAGCAGCGGGTCGACGTCGACATCATCAACAAGCCGGGCGGCCTGACCGAAGAGGAGTGGGTCCAGCTCAAGCAGCACCCGACCGAGGGGCTGCTCGTGCTCTTCAAGCTGCACGGGTTCGCGGACGTCCCGTACCGACAGATGCTCATCGCCTACGAGCACCACATGAAGCTGGACCTGTCCGGATATCCGGAGAACCGGCGCGAGCGGGAGCCCACGCTCTTCTCCCGGATCGTCTCCGTGGCGGACGCTTTCGACGCGGGTACCTCCGTGCGCAGCTACCAGTACCACCCCTGGCCGCCGGACACGGTGCTGCGCGAGATGCGTGACAACCAGAGGCGCGGCTTCGACCCGCTCCTCGTCAAGGCGCTCATCACGGCGACCGGCGTCTATCCGATCGGCACGCTGGTCATCCTCGACACCCACGAGCTCGCCGTGGTCTCGGACGTGAACAAGGACCCCGAGCTGCTCCACCGTCCCAAGGTCAAGGTGATCTCCGATCCGCTGGGGGTGCCGCTGAGCGAAGCGGTGACGCTGGATCTGGCCCTGGACGATCCGGCCACGGGCAAGGCGGCCCGCTCGATCATCAAGACGACGGACCCCCAGAAGTACGGGATCCGGGTGAGCGACTACCTCACGTAGATGCCCGAAGTCACCTCGCTCGCCGACTCGTTCTCACGCCGCAGGTCCGAGGGACGCGCGGCCCTCGTGCCCTACGTCACCGCCGGCCACCCCGCGCCGGACACGACGGTGACGCTCCTGCAGGCGCTCGCGGACGCCGGAGCGGACGTGCTGGAGCTGGGCGTTCCCTTCTCGGATCCCCTGGCGGACGGGCCCACCATCCAGCGTTCGTCCTTCGCGTCGCTCTCACACGGCACCACGCTCCCGAGGGTCCTCGAGGACCTCGTCCGCCTTCCGCGCGACACGGGCGACCCCGGTGGTGCTCTTCACCTACCTCAACCCCGTGCTTCGCTACGGCGTCGACCGCTTCCTGGACGACGCGGTCGAGGCGGGCGCCCAGGGCCTGCTGGTGACCGACCTGCCCACGGGTGCGGACCCCGGGATCGAGGCACGCATGCGGAGCTCCGCGCTCGACCTCATCCGCCTGGTGGCTCCGACCACGCCCGCCGCACCGGGTGGCGGAGGTCGCCGCCGGGGGCTCCGGCTTCCTCTACTACATCTCCCGGACCGGGGTCACGGGCGCACGCGCGTCGCTGCGCGCCAGCCTGGGTGAGGAGGTAGGCCGGATCCGGAAGGTGGTCTCCCTCCCGGTCGCGGTGGGCTTCGGCATCTCCACGCCGGAGCAGGCCCGCACGGTGGCGGCGGTCGCCGACGGCGTGGTGGTGGGAAGCGCGCTCGTCCAGACACTCGAGGACGAGGGGGTCGAGGCCGGCGCGGCTTTCGTGGCGGCGCTGCGCGCCGGCATGGACGGGCCTTGAGTCGCGCGGCCTTCCGCGCTCCTACTCGGACGACAGCCGCTCCCCCAGTCCGGGATCCGGCTCCACGAACAACGTCTTGACCCGTTGGGGGACCACGGCGCCGGGAGCGGAGCCCCTGGGCTTGCGTACGTACTTGCGCAGCGTCCAGTCCACCGGCACGGTGCCCGACGTGCGCGCCCTCGAGTTCACGGCGGCCAGGACGGCTGCCTCGTGGAGGTCGCGTGCGGGAGGGCTCCCGGGCCGACCCCAGCGCAGGACGACGTGCGCACCCGGCCGCGTGGCGGGCGTGGAGCCAGACGTCGTCCGGCGCCGCGTGGTGGAAGGTCAGGTCGTCGTTCGCCCGTGCCCCGCGGCCCACGCGGATCTCGAGACCGCCCGAGCTCGTGAACCGGCGGTAGGGGAGGGTCGCCGACGGCTCGTTCCCTCCTCCCGAGGGCCCCGCCGGCGTCGGCAGGGCGGCGGCCACCTCCTCCGGCGAGGCCCGGCCCGTGCGCACCCGACCGATCAGCTCTTCCAGGGCGGCCGCTTCGTCGCGGGCCTCGCGTAGCAGTCCGGGGAGCCGCCGGGCGGCCCGTTCGGTGCGCGCCGCCCGGTCGTAGAACGCCGCCGCGTTCTGCTGCACGGCGAGGGTGGGGTCGAGCTCGATGCGCACGGTCGCTCCCTCGAAATCCTGCAGTGCCACCGTCCGAGACCCCTGCGGGTACGTCCCGGAAACGGGCCAGCAACAGGTCTCCCCGAGCCCGGAGCGCCCCCGGGTCCTCGAGGGCGTCGAGCTCGGCCTGCATCCGCGTGGCTCGACGCCCCGCCGCGTCCACCGCTCGCTCGAGCGCGGAGACCAGCTCGGGTGGGAGGAGCGCTTCGGCGCCGGCGGCCGCGCCCGCTTCCGGCGGCCCACGCTCCGCCCACAGGCGGAAGGCGTCCAGGAGGGTGTCCGTATCGCGGTGATCGTGCCCCGGGAGCGGCCAAGGGTAGGGCTGCCGCTCCCCGCCCATGTCGAGCAGGCACGGCCGCGGGGGGACGGCCTCGTGGGCCATCGCCCGCCAGGCCGCGTAGCCCCGTTCGAGCGCGGCTGCCGGGTCGTCGCCAGCGTCCACCAGCGCCGCGGCGTTCACCGTGGACGTCCATGCGACCCGCCGGACCAGGGTCCGGCCGCGGTCGGGAGGAGGAACCGGACTCCAGGATCTCCCGCCAGCGCGCCGCGGACAGCGGCGCCTCGGCGCCCTCCCGGTCCGAGGGGGGAGGTGGGCGGTACGCGTCACCCACCCGGATCGGGCGGCGGCCCTCCCGGCGCACCAGGACGTGGCGGACGCGTGCGTCGGCACCCTCGGTCACGACGGCGTTCCACTGGTTGCCCAGGAGCTCGATCACCAGGTCGCGGGCGCCGCGCCCGCGCGAGGGCAGCAGCTCGAAGACCAGGATTCGCTCGTCCACCGGGGCGCGCACCTGGCGCACCCTCGAGGCGAGGCCGAGGTCGGAAGCCGCCGGCTCGGTGGGCGGGAGCAGGAGCGGAGCGCCCCGGTCGGGATGAAGCGGCCATGCCAGCGTCGCTTCCCGGAAGAGGAGGACCACGTCGCGCGTGGCGCCGTCCAGGCGGATCGCACGCAGGTGGCTCCCGGCCAGACGGTCGTGGAGCTCGCCCGCGAGGGCGCGTACGAGCAGGGGATCCCAGCGAAGCGGCATGGTTCCGAAGGTAGCGACCGGGCGCCCCTCCCGCGCCGGGCCGGTAATGCCCATGTTTGACAGTTCCGTGGGGCGGGCCGTTCTGGTATCCTCCCGCCTCCGGCATCACGACGGACGCAGCGTTCGTGTTCACCCCGGAGGACGCAGGGCTTCCGCACACATGTGCGTCATCCACGACCTCTTCGTTCTCTGCGATCGATATACACAATTAACATTCGTACAAGCACTTACGTACTTTCAGCTAAGGTAGATTCCGTGTCCACCGGAGCACGTCCCGGAGTCGGTCGGGAGTCCATCCGCAGATTCCGGGAGGCGGGTGTGTTCTCGATCGTGCCGGAGCTGCTGCGCTCCTTCGAAGCGGACTGAGCCGACTTGGACCTGGCACGCACCCGAGCCGACCTCGCCGAGGCGCTGGAGCGGTTCCGTCACGGAAGGGAATCGCTCGCGCTGGTGCCGACGATGGGCTTCCTCCACGAGGGTCACCTGTCTCTGGTCGACCGCGCCATGGACGTGGCGGACGGGGTGGCCGTCTCGATCTTCGTGGACCCCCTCCAGTTCGGACCGTCGGAGGACCTGGCTCGCTATCCCCGGGACGAGGCGCGGGACCTCGAGCTCCTCGAGGCGCGCGGCGCCGACCTGGTGTTCGTTCCGTCGGCCGCGGAAGTGTATCCCGACGGCGAGCCGTGCATCACCGTGTCCCCCGGTGCGCTGGGAAACCGCCTGTGCGGCGCGTTCCGCCCGGGCCACTTCCGCGGTGTGCTCACGGTCGTGGCCCGGCTCTTCGGCCTCTTCCGCCCCGAGGTGGCCGTCTTCGGGCGCAAGGACTTCCAGCAGGCGGTGCTGATCCGTCGGATGGTGCGGGATCTGGAGCTCCGCGTCCGCATCGAGACCGCGCCGATCGTACGGGAGCGGGACGGGCTCGCGATGAGCGTCCACAATACGTACCTGAGCGAGGCGGAGCGCCGGAACGCCCGCGGGCTCCACGACGCGCTGTTCTCGGCCCGCCGGCTCTACGACGGGGGCGAGCAGCGTACCGACGTGCTCCTGCAGGAGGTGCGGAAGGTCGTCGCCGAGCACCGACTCCTCGAGCTGCAGTACGCGGAGCTGGTGGACCCGGACACGCTCGACCCCCTGGGGTCCGCGCGGGACGGGAGCGTCATCGCCCTGGCCGCTTTCTGTGGGACGACGCGGCTCATCGACAACATGGAGCTATGACGCTGCACCCGGTCGTCGGCCGCGCGGCGCGCGGCGAGCTGCCCGCGTGGGCGGTCGTCTCGAAGGAGCGGCGGCAGCACATGGAACGCGTGGCGGACCTGCTGGGCTCCTGGGCGGAGGAGCTCGGCCTCGCGGAAGCGGAGGGGCGCCGGTGGCGTGCCGTGGGCTACCTGCACGACGCGCTCCGCGACGCGCCCACGCGGGAGCTGCGCGCGGGTGTCCCCCCGAAGCTGGCCGACCTCCCGGGCCGCATCCTGCACGGGCCCGCCGCCGCGGAGCGACTTCGCGTGGAGGGCGTGGCGGACGGCGAGCTCCTTCTCGCCGTGGCGTACCACACGCTGGGCCACCCGGCGCTGGGTACCCTCGGACGTGCGCTCTACGCCGCCGACTTCCTCGAGCCCGGGCGAGACCTCGCTGAACGAGTGGCGCGCGGCGTTGCGGAGTCGCATGCCGGGTGAGCTGCAGTCGGTGGTGCGGGAAGTGCTGGGCGCGCGCATCGTCCACCTGGTCGAGCGGCGCAGCGCGATACGCTCCGAGACGGTCGGGTTCTGGAACGCGCTCGCGGACCGGCCGTGATGAGGCAGCGCGCACGGGGCCTCGCCGCCCTCCTGGTGGTGCTCGCGGTAGGTGTCCTGGGAGGGTCCGCGATCTCGCAGTGGAGGGCGCGCGGGACGCGTGTCGGCGTGCCCGACACCGTCCGGCACGGCGACGCCTCGGCCCGGGTACGCGTGGAGGTGCTCAACGGCGGAGGGCGGTCGGGCGCGGCACGGGAAGCGACGGAGCTGCTCCGCGACGTGGGTTTCGACGTCGTGTTCTTCGGCAACGCCAGCACATTCGACCGGGATTCGTCGATCGTGCTCGACCGTGCCGGGGCCCCCGCAGCGGCCCGGGACGTTGCGGACGCCCTGGGAATCCGTAACGTCCGGAGCGAGCCGGACCCGAACCTGTACCTGGATGTATCCGTAGTGCTGGGCACGGACTGGAGCCCGGCGACCACGGCGACCGTGCCCGAAGAGGCGGCGCCGCGGCGGGCCTGGTGGGACCCACGGGGGTGGTTCCACCGGTGAACGCCCGGACCGCCCCCATCCCGAGAAACGAGACGACTACCGACAGATGAGCAAGCGAGCCGACGGGAAGGACGAAGGGGAGACGACGGGAGGCTCGGATTCGGGCCAGCGCGGGAAAGGTCGCCCCGGACCGCAAGCAGAACACCGCGGTGGAGTGGGGCAAGTCGATCCTCGTCGCCTTCGTGCTCTTCATCCTCCTCCGCACGTTTCTCGTCCAGACGTTCGTCATCACCTCCGGGTCGATGGAGGACACGCTCCTGGTGGGCGACATGCTGATGGTGAACCGGGCGGCCATGGGGACTCGCATCCCGCTCACCACGGTGCGCCTGCCCGGCTACTCGGAGCCCCGGCGCTTCGACGTCATCGTCTTCGATCCGCCCCACGAGGAGTCGCTCAAGCTCGTCAAGCGACTGATCGGCATGCCCGGCGACACCCTCCAGATGCGAAACCGGGTCTTGTACATCGACGGGGTCGCGCAGGACGAGCCCTACGTGAAGCACTCGGACATCGCCGACGAGATGCACCCGTGGATGGAGTGGCAGCGGGACTATCTCCTCCCCGGGGTGGACCGGCGCTCCTACGCGCCCACCCGCGACAACTGGGGGCCGATCGTCATCCCCGAAGGCCGCTACTTCATGCTGGGCGACAACCGCGAGACCAGCCTGGACTCACGCTACTGGGGGCTCCTGGAGCGGTGGCGCCTGGAAGGGCGTGCGGTCTTCATCTACTTCTGCTACAACAAGGAGTCGTACCGACCCTTCCCGTGGCTGCGCGAGATCCGCTGGGGTCGCATCGGGCAGGGGATCCACTAGAAGCTCTGCACAGGTAGCGCATCCCGCGACCCGTGCTGGAACCAGCGGTCGGGCGGGCTACGGTCCCTCCTTCCCTCCTCCTGTCGCACGGCGGGCCCCGATCTCCGCGAGCGCGTGGGCGCGGAGCTGGCCGCAGGCCGCGTCGATGTCGCGGCCGCGCGTCTCCCGCACCGCCACCGGAACGCCCCGCTCCTCCAACGTCTTCGCGAAAGCCCGGATTCGCTCCGGCGTGGACGGCTTCCAGTCCTGATAGGGGATGGGATTGAAGGGGATGAGGTTCACGAACGCCGACACCTCGGCGGCGATCCCCGCCAGCGTCGGGGCCAGGGCCAGGTCGTCGTTCACGCCGCGGATCATCGTGTACTCGAAGGTGATGCGCTTCCCGCCCGCGGCGTCGAAGCGCCGGAGCGCGTCCAGCACCTCTCCGAGGGGATAGCGCTTCTCCAGGGGGATGAGCTGCGCGCGCAGCTCGGGGTCCGGCGCGTGCAGGGACAACGCCAGGCGGAACTGCTCCTTGCGCGCGGCGAGCTCCAGGATGCCCGGTACCACGCCGACGGTCGAAACGGTGATGCGGCGCGCACCCACGCCGTATCCGTGGTTCAGCAGGGTCAGGGAGGCATGCACCGCCCTGCGGTTCGCCAGCGGCTCGCCCATGCCCATGTACACGATGTTGTCGATGCCGCCGTACCCGTTCTCCTCCGCCCAGCGCCGGGAGCCCCGGTACTGACCGACGATCTCCCCCGCGGTGAGCTGACGGTCGAAGCCGCCCCACCCCGTCGCGCAGAACGTGCACCCCATCGCACACCCGGCCTGCGACGAGATGCACAGCGTGAGTCTCCGGTCCGTGGGGATCAGCACCGACTCCACGAGATGGCCGTCCGAGAGACGCCAGAGGTGCTTTACGGTCCCGTCCCGGCTCCGCGAGACGCGGTCCGGCACGGGCTCGTCGATACGGAACGCCGCGGACAGCGCCGTGCGCTCGTCCGTCGGGAGATCGGTCATCTCGTCCGGCGAGCGGGCGAGCGTCTCGAGCACCCACCGCTCGACCTGCCTCGCGCGGTAGGCGGGTTGGCCCCGGGCCGCGAAGTGGTGCTCCAGCGCGCGGCGGAGCTCGTCGGGCTCGAGGGAGAGGAGATCGGGGAGGGTCGTGTCGCTCATGGACTTGCTTGAACGGGGTCTGTGCGCGGATTAACTTAGCCGCCGGTCGGAGGTCGCTGAAGGCGCGTCCGGATGGCGCCCTCCACGTCCGGCTCGTCCGAGGGGATACGCCGCCATCGAGGTGGCGGTCCTCTTTTTCGTGCCCCTGGGGGGCGCGGGCGGCCGTACGGCCCGGGCAGGCTCACGAAGGAGCCGCTGGGGTATGTGCCTCTTCCGGGCGCCTGAAGGCGCATCGGCCCCGTCGGGGGGGATGCGCACCACCCGAACCATCCCGGGACCACACCACATGCACGAGCGCGACATCGAGCACACCGCCCTCCGCAGCCGTATGGTCGGGGCGATCACCGCCGCCGACGTGGGCGCCACGCTCGAGCTCACCGGGTGGGTGCACCGGCGCCGGGACCTGGGCGGTCTCCTGTTCGTGGATCTCCGCGACCGGAGTGGGCTGCTCCAGGTGTCCATCGGTCCGGACTGGACGGATGCCGCCTCCCACGACGTCGCCCGCAACCTGGGTGCGGAGGACGTGATCCAGGTCGAGGGACGCATCGAGCGCCGGCCGGACCCGAACCCGCAGATGCCGACGGGTGAGGTCGAGCTGCGCGCGGTGCGCGTCGAGCGCCTGTCGGCGGCGCGCACGCCGGCGATCCCCGTGTACCGCGCACCGGAGGAGGAGCTGCCGTCCGAGGAGCTGCGCCTGCGCCACCGCGTGCTCGACCTCCGCAGACCCGAGCTGCAGCGCGCGCTCACGCTGCGCCACAAGCTGATCCTGGCGGCGCGCAACTACATGGACGAGCTCGGCTTCCTCGAGATCGAGACGCCGATCCTCACGAAGCCGACCCCGGAGGGCGCGCGGGACTACCTGGTTCCCAGCCGCGTGCACAACGGGGAGTTCTACGCGCTGCCGCAGAGCCCGCAGATCTACAAGCAGATCCTCATGGTGGCCGGCTTCGACCGGTACTTCCAGATCGCCCGCTGCTTCCGGGACGAGGACCTCCGTGCCGACCGGCAGCCGGAGTTCACGCAGATCGACGTGGAGGCATCGTTCGTGGTCCCCGACGACATCCTCCGTTGGATCGAGGGACTGGTGGCGGCCATGGCCGAGGTGGCCGGCGTGGACGCCCCGCTCCCGTTCCCGCGGATGACGTGGGCGGAGGCCATGGACCGCTACGGCTCGGACCGCCCCGATCTCCGGTTCGCGCTTCCCATCCAGGACTGGACCCGGGCCACGTCCGACGTCGAGTTCCGCATCCTGCGGACGGCGGTCGAGGCCGGCGGGCGGGTGCGTGGGATCGTGGTACCGGGTGGCGCGCGCCTGTCCCGCAAGGACATCGAGGCGCTGGAGGCCGAGGCGAAAGCCACCGGGGCACCCGGCCTCCTGTGGGCCAAGCGCACGGAGGAGGGCGCGTCCGGGCCGCTGGGCAAGTTCCTCGACGGCGAGCACCTGGAGGCGATGGGCGTCGCCCAGGGGGATCTCGTCCTGGCCGCGGCGGGTTCCGACGCCGTCACGTCGCCCGCGCTCGCCGCCACCCGCGCGGCCGCGGCGAAGGCCGCGGAGGTGCCGCTCGATCGGCAGCACGCATGGCTCTGGGTGACCGAGTTTCCCCTCTTCGAGAAGGACGACGGCGGTCGCCTGGCGCCCGGCCACCATCCGTTCGTCATGCCCCATCCGGACGACATGCACCTGCTCGACAGCGATCCGATCCGGGTCCGCGGGCAGGCCTACGACCTGGTGTACAACGGCACGGAGTTCGGATCGGGTAGCCTGCGCGTGCACGAGCCCGGGCTGCAGCGGACCATCCTGCGCATCCTCGGATTCGAGGACGCGGACATCGATCGGCGCTTCGGGTTCCTCCTGGAGGCGTTGGCCGCCGGGGCGCCCCCGCACGGAGGGATCGCGCTGGGCATGGACCGCATCGTCCAGCGCTTCGTGGGGGCGGGCAGCATCCGGGACGTCATCGCGTTCCCGAAGACCACCGCGGCGCGTGCCCTCTTCGAGGGATCGCCGAGCCCGGTCACGGACGACGACCTCGTGGAGCTGGGTCTGCGGCTGGTGGTCCCGGAAGCCACGGGGTAGGATTAACAGGTGGCTGAAGGATGTGAGTACACCGCGCGCCACCCACGCCGAGGCGTGGGTACCCGGCTTGCGGGTGTTCAGAGCGAACGACGACGAGTCGTGGCCCAGCTACGGCGAGGAGGAGTGACGAACTATCGGTCAACGAGCGCGAAGCGCTTGTCGCGCAACCGCCATGCGCCCATCGATATGCGGTGCATGAACTCGGGTGACCGTGGCGCTCCGGGGCACGCGTGCGCACCACGGATCGCGGGGTGCTCCCCTCTCTCAGCGACCTGCTGAACAGTCGTGGCCAACGGAGAAACCGTCGTCGAGCACCGTCTCGACACCGAGGGCGCCGATCAGCTCATGCTGGCCGGGGTGAACGACCGCAACTTCCAGGAGCTCGGAAGGCTCTTCGGGGTGCGGGCCGTCCTGCGCGGGGACCACCTCATCCTCTCCGGCGGGCTGGAGGGCGTCGAGCGCGCAGTCCCGGTCGCCCAACACCTCATCGAGCTGGCGCAGCTGCGCGTGCCGTTCGACACGCCCGACATCGCGCGCTTCGCGGACGGGATGCAGGCGCTGGGGCCGTCCGGCGTGGTCCACCCGGAGGACGGCGTGCGCATCGCCCTCCCCGGGTCACGCCGGATCATCTCGCCGAAGTCCGACGGTCAGCGTCGCTACCTCGAGGCCATCCGCGCACACGACGTCGTGATCGGCATCGGTCCTGCCGGCACGGGGAAGACCTATCTGGCGGTGGCCTGCGCCGTGGACGCGCTCTACAAGAAGCGGGTGCGCCGCATCATCCTCGCTCGACCCGCAGTGGAGGCGGGAGAGAACCTCGGGTTTCTCCCGGGCGACCTGCAGGAGAAGGTGGACCCGTACCTGCGGCCGCTGTACGACGCCCTCGAGGACATGATGCCGCACGACCGGGTGCGGCGTGCCCTGGAGGATTCGACGATCGAGATCGCCCCGCTGGCCTACATGCGGGGGCGGACGCTATCCGACGCCTTCGTGATCCTGGACGAGGCCCAGAACGCGACCACCGCGCAGATGAAGATGTTCCTCACCCGCCTGGGCCTGAACTCACGCGTCGTGATCACGGGCGACAAGACGCAGATCGACCTTCCCAGGCGGAGTGATTCGGGGTTGCTGGAGGTCGAGCGGATCCTCGCGGACATCGAGGGCATCTCGCTGATCTACCTCGACGCGAAGGACGTGATCCGCCACCGGTTGGTGAAGGACATCATCCGGGCGTACGAGCGGGCCGGCGAAGAGGCCGAACGCGGGGAGCAGGGTCCGGAAGGCGCCCCGGCGTGAGCCGCTCCGACCGCGGGTCCGGCGGGGAATCGGTCCTCCGACGGCTTTCCGGGGATCCCGGAAGCACCTTGGGGGCCCGCGTCGCCCATCACGGCGCACGCCTCCTCCTCCTGGTGGGGCTGGCCGTCCTGATCACGGCGTGGTTCCCCCCGACGGCCCGCATGGCCGTGGGCCGCTACGAAGTGGGCATGGTCGCGCCGGAGGACGTCATCGCCCGCATCCCGTTCAGCGTGCCGAAGAGCGCCGAAGAGCTCGCCCAGGCGAAGACGCTCGCGATGGAGTCGGTGCCTCCCACGTTCAACTACGTCCCCGAGGCGGCCGACACCATGGCGGCCCGCCTGCGCGCGTTCTTCGACGGCATCGACGCGGCGGCGCAAGCCGGCGACCGGGCCGGCGTGGAGCGCGTCCTGCGCGGCAGCTCGCTGGTGGCTACGGCGTCGCAGGTGGACGCGCTCATGAACGACGCCACCCGGCGCATGCTGCGCCGCGCGGCGCTCAGCGCGGCGACCGACATCATCCCCCGGGGCGTGGTCGACGCCGGACAGGCCGCCGACATCACGACGCCCAACGTCACGGTGCGCCAGGGCGAGACCGAGCGGTCGGTGCCGACCGGCGACCTGACCACGCAGCGGGACTTCTTCGAGGCGGCGCTCGGCCTGCTGCCCAGCTCGACGCCGCCCGACGTGACCAACCTCCTGCGGCTGATCCTCATCCGCCACATCGAGTTCAGCTACGTGCTGAACGTGGTCGCCACGGAGCTGGATCGGGACGCGGCGGCCCGCTCCGTGGACACGACCAAGGACAGCGTCCTGCAAGGCCAGGCCATCGTGCGTGCCGCGGACCCGATCGGTCCCACCGAGCTGGAGCGGCTGAACGCGTACGAGGAGCAACTGCGCATGCGGGGGCTGCTCGAGCGGCGTGGCGTTCGGGCGGGACCCGTCTTCGGCGCCTGGCTCGTCAACACGCTGCTGTTGCTGCTCTACGGGCTGTTCCTCTTCTTCCGTACGGAGGTGTACGCGCAGTTCCGGTGGCTCCTCCTGCAGGCGCTCCTGATCGGCGTGTACATCACCGCGGCCGCCGCCATCGCCCGTAACGGCCTCGCACCCGAGTGGCTTCCCATCGCCTTCGTCGCGCTCCCCGTGGGCGTCCTGTGGGACGCGCGCATGGCGCTGTTCATGGTCTTCGTGGTGGCACTGATCACCGGGGCGCTACCCCCGTTCGCGGACTACGGGATCCTGCTGGTGGTGGCCGTCGGGGGCGGTGCGGCGGCCTTGAGCGTGCGCGCGGTGCGGCGGCGCTCCGAGACGTGGGTGTCGATCGCGATCATCGCCGCCGCCTCCGGCCTCGTCCTGCTCGGCCACGGCCTCGCCACCAACCACGACGCGGGCGACATCGCGCGGGCCACGTTGTACTCGGCGGGCAACGCCACGGTGTCGGCCCTGCTGGCGATGGGTTTCCTCTGGGTCTTCGAGCTCTTCACCGGGATCACGACCGACCAGACGCTCCTGGAGTGGGCGGACCCGACCCGCCCGCTCCTCAAGCGGCTGTCGCTGGAGGCGCCGGGCACGTACGCGCACACGATCAACGTGGCGAACCTCGCCGAGGCCGCGGCAACGCCATCGGCGCCAACGGCCTGCTGTGCCGTGTGGGCGTCTACTACCACGACGTGGGCAAGATGCTCAAGCCCCACTACTTCGTGGAGAACCAGCCCGACGGGCGGAACCCGCACGACAAGCTCAAGCCGGAGACCTCCGCTTCGATCGTTCGCGAGCACGTCACCGAGGGCGTGCGCCTGGCGCGGGACGCCAAGGTGCCCGACGTGGTCGTGCGGTTCATCCTGGAGCACCACGGCACGCAGCGCATCGGCTTCTTCTACGAGAAGGCGCGGGAGGAGAACGAGGGGGAGGGAGAGCTGGATGCCGAACGCTTCTCCTATCCCGGGCCCAAGCCCCAGACGCGCGAGACCGCCATCGTCATGCTGGCCGACTCCTGCGAGTCGGCGACGCGGGCCATGAAGGACCCGACGCCGGAGCGCGTGCGCGATCTCATCCACACGATCGTGCAGGGCAAGATCGACATCGGCCAGCTCGACGAGGCGCCTCTGACCCTGCGCGAGATCGCCACGATCGAGGAGCAGTTCACGAAGATCCTGTCCGGCGTGCTTCACCGCCGCATCGAGTACCCGGCCACCAAGCACCTCACCGACGCGCCCGAGGACAGCGAGCGCACGGGGCAGGCCCAGGGGGAAGCCCCGCCCGGGGAGGAGGCCGAGCCGTGAGCGAGCGAGGGGAGCCGGAGGTGCAGGTCGACCTCGGTCCCTTCGACGACGTCTCGGCGGAGGTGCTCGAGCGTGCGGTGCGCACGACGCTGGCCGAGGAGGGCGCCGATGGCGCCGAGATCTCGCTGACCCTCCTGGACGACGACGGCATCCGCGAGCTGAACGCGCGGTACCTCGGCAGGGACCGCCCGACCGACGTGCTCGCCTTCTCCCTCGGCACGGCGGACGCACCCCTGGGGGACGTGTACGTCGGGGTGGAGCAGGCCCGGCGCCAGGCCGACGAGTTGGGGGTGCCGCGGGACGAGGAGCTCGTGCGGCTGGCCGTCCACGGAACGCTCCACGTGCTCGGCCACGACCACCCGGAGGGCGAGGAGCGGGCATCGAGCCCGATGTTCGCGCTCCAGGAGCGGCTCGTGGCCCGCGTGCTCGGCGGGATAGCCGGGCTTTCCCACCTTGCCGACCCGCGACGCCGGCGAGGATCTTCCGGTGTCCGGGCACGCCGCCGGGTCCCGTCGCGCCGCGTCCCACGCTGTGCGACTCTCCGGTCGCACACCCTTCGATCCCAGGCCACGCCGCCCTCCCATGAGCACTCCCGCCGACGACATCGAGAAGGTGCAGGAGCGCCTGGCCGAGCTCGTCGCCGCCGGGGACGTCGAAGCCCTGCACGAGGCCGTGGGCGAGCTGCACCCCTCGGACATCGCCGACCTCGTCGAGGGCCTCGACGAGGAGGAGCACCAGGTCCTCCTGCTGTCGGCCCTCCCGACGGAGCTGGCCTCCGAGACCCTCGCCGAGATGGAGGAGGGCGAGGATCGCGCCGAGCTGCTGGCCGCGCTGCACCCCGAGAAGGGCGCGGAGCTCCTCCAGGAGCTCGCCGACGACGACGCGGTCGACCTGATCGGCGAGCTGGAGCCGGAAGAGCGGCAGCGCATCCTGGCGGCCCTCCCGCTCGAGGACGCCGGCGGGCTCCGCGGGCTCCTCCTCTACGACGAGGAGACGGCCGGTGGGCTGATGACCACCGACCTCGTCTCGGTGCTGGTCATCGCTGACGGCCGCCGAGGCGCTGGAGCAGGTGCGCGTGAAGGGACGGGAGGTCGAGGACTTCTACACGGTCTTCGTCGTGGACGAGCGCAACCGGCTGCTGGGCACCGTGCGCCTCGACGACCTGGTGATCGCGGAGCCGACCGAGACCATCGAATCGCTGGTGGAGGAGCCGGTGGCTTCGGTCCTCCCCGACGTCGACCAGGAGGAGGTCGGCCGCCTGATCTCCCGCTACAACCTGGCCTCGATCCCGGTGGTGAACGAGTTCGGCGTCCTGCTGGGGCGCATCACCTTCGACGACGTCATCGACGTGATGGAGGCCGAGCAGACGGAGGACCTCTTCCGCCTCGCGGGTGTCGGGGACGAGGAGGCGCTGCGTTCGAGCTGGGGCGAGACGGTGCGTGCCCGCCTCCCGTGGCTGTTCGTGAACCTCCTCACGGCCTTCCTGGCGGCCTCGGTGGTGTACTGGTTCAAGGACACGGTGAACCGGGTCGTCACGCCTCGCCGTCGTCATGCCGATCGTCGCGGGGATGGGCGGCAACGCGGGCACCCAGGCGCTCGCGGTGGCGGTGCGCAGCCTCGCCGCTGAAGGAGGATCTGGGGGGCGGGCGGGCCTCACCCTGGTGGGCCGCGAGGTCGCGCGTCGGCCTGACCAACGGCGCGGCCCTGGGCCTCACCACGGCGCTGATCGCGTTGGCCATCGGCGAGACGGCCAAGCTCGGTCTCGTCGTCCTGCTGGCCATGTGGGGCAACCTGGCGGTGGCCGGCTTCGCGGGCTCCTTCATCCCCACGGTCCTGGACAAGCTGGGCGTCGGACCCGGCGATCGCGTCTTCGGTGTTCGTGACCACGCTCACCGACATGTGCGGCTTCCTCCTCCTCCTCGGGCTCGGCTCCGCCATCCTGTTGTGACGTGAGACGCCTGTTCCGGAGTTTCTCGGTCATCGCCCGGTTGAGCCCCTTCGTGGTGGCGTTCCTGCGCGACCGGAAGCGGTTCATCCTCTTCGGGCGCCCCGTTCCCCGAACCGCGAGGAGCCACGGGCGGAGGGCGGAGCGCCTCAGCGCGCGCCTGGCCGGGCTGGGTCCGACGTTCATCAAGCTGGCTCAGCTCTTCAGCGCCCGTGCGGACATCCTCCCCGAGCCCTACCTGAGCGAGATCGGCAAGCTCCAGGACCAGGTGCCGCCCGACCCGGCCGAGGAGATCATGCGCGTCATCGAGGAGGAGCTCGGCGCGCCGACGGACGAGCTGTTCCAGGACTTCCAGCGGGAGCCGGTCGCCGCGGCGAGCCTCGGGCAGGTCCATCGCGCCACCGTGGACGGCCGTGAGGTCGTGGTGAAGGTGTTGCGCCCCGGCGTGGCGGCGGTGGTGGCGCTCGACCTCGACATCTCGTTCCGGCTGCTCTTCTGGCTGAACATCCTCTTTCCCAACCACCACGTCCGCGCCGTCACCAACGTGGTGCGGGAGTTCAGCGTGCGCGTGCGCGCCGAGATGGACTTCCGCGAGGAGGCCGTCAACATCGAGCGCTTCCAGCGCTTCTTCCGGGGCGCAGCGCAAGGTGCGCGCGCCGGACGTGCTCGATCGGTTCACGCGCCGCCGCGTGCTCGTCATGGAGCACTGCGAGGGTACGAAGATCGACCGCCTGCACGAGCAGTTCCGCACCGGCCGGCTCTCGTTCCGACAGGTGATGGAGACGCTCACCGGCGTCTACATGCGCATGATGATGGTCGACGGCTTCATGCACGCGGATCCCCACCCGGGCAACCTCCTGGTGCAGGACGACGGCACGCTCATCGTCCTGGACTGGGGGGCCGTCCTGGAGGTGCCACGCTGGACGCGCCAGGCCATCCTCGACGTGGCGCTCGCCCTCGGCCGCGAGGACATCGACGGCGTCATCAACGGGATGTACCACCTGGGGATGATCAGCCCCGAGGTGTCGCGCGGAGAGATCCGCGAGGCGGCCACCGAGATCCTGCGCATCGTGGAGAAGGCGAAGACCACGAACCGGCAGCGCATCATCGAGGAGCTCCTTACCCAGGTGCTCGACACCTTCTACACGTGGCCCCTCCTGCTCCCGCAGGAGCTCGTCTACTTCTTCCGGGCGTCGGCGCTCATCGAGGGCCTGGCGTTCCACTACGACGCCAACTTCGACGGTCTCACGTTCATACGCGGTGTTGTGCGTGCCCACCAGTCCGAGCTCCTCAAGACGACCGGCCATCAGCCGGCGCAGATGGCGCGCAGCTTCATCGAGGAGGCGCAGATCGTCGTGCGCCAGATGCGGGACCTCGTCACCCGCACCGAGCGGGAGGAGCTGCGGGTGCGCATCCACCCGCGCGACATGCAGACCCAGGAGCGCTTCCTCCACCTGCAGGCCCGCCGGCTCCTGCTGAGCATCTTCGCCACGGCCACGGCGGTCATCACCGCGATCCTCTTCCTCGCGCTGAGGAACTGGTGGCTCCTGGGCCTCGGCCTCCTGACCTCGCTGCTCATGTTCGTGGTGATCCTCTTCCTTCCCACCCACCTGCTCGAGAACCCCCTGCGCCACGCGCGGGGCATTCGACCGGACGAATGGCGTTGACCGAACCCCTGAAGGACCTTCTCGAACGCTTCAGGAGCGGGAAGATCCCCGCGCTCGCCCGCGCCATCACGACGGTGGAGAACGAGCGCGCCGGGCTTCCAGGACCTCCTCCACACCGTGCTGCAGGAGGGCCCGCGCGCCGCGCGCATCGGCTTCACCGGTCCGCCGGGGGCGGGGAAGTCGAGCCTGGTCTCCTACCTGGCCGCCGCCTACCGGGAACGCGAGGATCGCGTGGGCGTGGTGGCGGTCGACCCCACGTCGCCCTATTCCGGCGGCGCCCTGCTTGGGAGACCGGATCCGGATGAACGATCTGGCGATGGACCCCGGCATCTTCATCCGGTCGATGGCGACCCGGGGCTCGCTGGGCGGCCTCGCCGTCACCACCAAGGAGGTGATCGACCTGATGGACGCCTTCGGCTTCGAGCGCGTCCTGGTCGAGACCGTGGGCGTGGGGCAGACGGAGCTCGAGATCACGGCGGCGGCGGACACCGTGATCGTCGTCCTCGTCCCGGAGTCGGGCGACGCGATCCAGGCGATGAAGGCGGGCCTGATGGAGATCGCCGACGTGTTCGTGGTCAACAAGGCCGACCGCCCGGGGGCCGATCGGCTTCTCAAGGAGATCCGGCAGGCGATCCACCTGCGTGCCGGGAGCGCGCTGAAGGACGTTCCCGCCCATCATGGGGTGGATCTGAAGCGCATCGGCGGGATGGCACGGCGCGAGCGCCCGGCCGCGGAGGAGACGGGGTGGACGATCCCCGTGCTCAAGACCGTCGGACAGACCGGGGAGGGCATTCCCGCGCTCATCGAGGCCGTGGAGCGCCACCGCGCGTGGCTCGTGGAGAGCGGCGAGCTCGAGCAGCGCCGGCGGGCGCGAGCCCGCACGCGCATCCGGGACGTGGTGGACCGGGAGCTCCGGCGGGTGGCGTGGGGCGCCCCGACCTCCGGCGCGACGCTGGAACGGGGGCTGGACGCGATCCAGGACGGGGACGCCACGCCCTATTCGGTGGCCCGGCGGATCGTGGAGGATCTGCTGGGCGCGGCTCCCCGGGGGTGAACGCCCGCCAGGCGCCGCGTTGACCCCTCTCCGGACGTCGGGACATCTTTGGGGCTGAGGGGTAGCGGAACCGACTGCCCGTTCTCCGCCATCAGGACGGCCCACCCGATGTCCACGACCGAGAAGGAAGCGATGTCCGCCGCCGAGCTCGCGGAGCTGGTGCGCGCCCACGAGGAGGAGCTCGCCGAGCTGCGCGCGCGCCTTGCCGCCTGGGATGCCGCCTACGAGGCCGTCCCCGAGCGGGACGCGCTCTTCACCACGGTGTCGGGGCGCGAGTTGAAGCCCCTGTACACGCCGCTGGACCGCGCGCACGAAGCCTACGACAAGGACGTGGGCTTCCCGGGGGAGTTTCCGTACACGCGCGGGCCGTACACGACCATGTACCGCACCCGCCTGTGGACGATGCGCCAGTTCGCCGGGTTCGCTACCGCCGAGGAGACGAACCACCGCTACAAGTATCTCCTGCAGCACGGGCAGACGGGTCTGAGCGTCGCGTTCGACTTCCCCACGCTCATGGGCTACGACTCGGACCACGCCCGCTCGCTGGGCGAGGTGGGGGTGTGCGGAGTGGCGATCTCGAGCCTGGCCGACATGGAGACGCTGTTCGACGGGATCCCGCTCGACGAGGTGTCGGTGTCGATGACGATCAACGGGCCGGCGATCATCCTCTTCTGCTTCTACGTCGCGGCCGCCGAGAAGCAGGGCGTGAAACCGGAGATCCTGCGCGGGACCGTGCAGAACGACATCCTCAAGGAATACCAGGCGCAGCATGCGTGGATCTTCCCGCCGGAGCCCGCCCTGCGCTGCATCGTGGACATGTTCGGCTGGTGCTCCGAGCACGCGCCCAAGTACAACCCGATCTCGATCTCCGGCTACCACATCCGGGAGGCCGGGGCCACCGCCGCGCAGGAGCTCGCCTTCACCCTGAAGAACGGCTTCGAGTACGTGGAGCGCGGCATCGCCGGTGGGCTGGACGTCGACACCTTCGCGTCCCGCCTCTCGTTCTTCTTCGACGTGCACAACGACTTCTTCGAGGAGATCGCGAAGTTCCGGGCCGCTCGTCGCATCTGGGCGCGGGGAATGCGGGAGAAGTACGGCGCGCGCAATCCCGAGTCGTGGCGGCTGCGCACCCACGCCCAGACGGCGGGGGTCAGCCTGACCGCGCAGCAGCCCGAGAACAACATCGTGCGTGTGGCCTACCAGGCCATGGCGGCTGCGCTCGGCGGAACGCAGTCGTTGCACACGAACTCGATGGACGAGACGCTGGCGCTGCCGACCGAGAAGTCGGTGCGCATCGCGCTGCGCACGCAGCAGGTCCTGGCCTACGAGTCGGGCGTCACCAACTCCATCGACCCGCTGGCGGGCTCCTACCTCGTCGAGACGATGACCGACGACCTCGAGCAGGAGGCGCTCGCGCTCTTCGACGAGATCGACGCGATGGGCGGGGTGGTTCCGGGCATCGAGAACGGCTGGTTCCAGCAGGAGATCGCCTCTTCGGCGATGCGCCAGCAGCGAGAAGTCGAGTCCGGGGCGCGCGTGGTGGTCGGGGTCAACGACTTCACCGAAGGCTCCGGCGACATCGAGATCGACACCCTCCGGATCGACGCGTCGGTCGAGGAGCGGCAGCGTCGTCGTCTCGCGGAGCTCAGGGAGCGCAGGGACGACGGGGAGGTCGTCCGCTCGCTGGCGGCCCTCACGGATGCGTGCAGGGGGCACGAGAACCTCGTGCCGCGCATCCTCGATTGCGCCCGGGCGTACTGCACGCTCCACGAGATCCGCCACGCCATGGAGGAGGTCTTCGGTTCGTACAAGGAGCCGGTGTTCTTCTGACCACCTCCGAGCGCACGTCGTCCTCAGGTGACCTCGGGGGCGTCTCGCCCCCGAGGTCACCTCGTGCCCTGAGGGGTCTGGACTACCTCGGCGACGACCTGTATCGCCGATGGGTCCGGGTCGCGATCACCATCGCCCTGGTGGCGTATGCGCTCGTTACCGTCTTCGATGTCGCCCTCTACGGGATCGGCGGGCGGCCCGGCCTCGGTTGCTCAGCCAGTCGCTCACGGTGGTGGCGTGCGCGGTTGGCCCTGGCGCTCGCGCTCCGCGGTCGCAGCGGCGTCGCCGCCGTGCTCATCGCTCGTCGCCGTCTGGATCGAGCTGCAGTGGGAGATCCCCTTCGGCGGCGTGCGTACCTCCGGCCTCATCGCGTTCCCGGTCCTCGTGACGGCCTCGGGGATCCTCCTCGGCAGCAGGGTGGGCTACGGCGTCGCCGCCCTCACCACGCTCAGCCTCGCGGCGCTCTGCGACGGCGGGCCTCGTGACGCGCCCGGGGCAGGTGCACCGGCCCGGCGGACGCCGCCTACCTCGTGATCGTGACGTCGGCGTCGATGTTCGCGGCGGCGGCGCTGGTCCAGCTTGGGCTGGACTCGCTCGGCAAGGTGCTCGTCGCGGCCCGCGCGAGCGAGCAACGCCTGAAGGGCCTCCTCCAGTACGCGCCGGACGGGGTCATCGCGACCGACGAGGCCGGCCGCATCCTCGGGCTCAATCCCGCGGCCGAGGCCATCATCGGCGAGGCGGAGGCCGCGCTCGCCGGCCGTGACCTGGCGTCGGTCATGGCCAAGGCGTGTCTCGGAGGGCCCGACGACTGGAACGCCGAAGCGCTTCGGGCGAGTGCTCCCGAGGAGGAGGTGCGCCCGCTCCGGCTCCTCAGCCCCGACGGGAGCCTCCGATGGGTCGAATGCACGGTGGGCGTCGTCCCGTGGGACGACGGCTCGACGGGATTGCAGGTGATCCTGCGCGACGTGACCGAGCGTCGCCAGTCGGAGGAGGCCCAACACCTCCTCCGCTCCCAGCTCGAGCACGCCCAGCGCCTCGAAGCCGTGGGTCGGCTCGCGGGGGGGGTGGCACACGAGTTCAACAACATCCTCACGATCGTGGGGGGCGCGGCCGAGCTGCTCACCGCCGAGGAGGACGACGAGGTCCAGGAGCTCGCGCAGGAGATCGTCGCTGCGAAGAGCCGGGGCGCGTCGCTGACCAAGCAGCTCCTCTCTTTCGCACGCAAGGACCTGATCCAACCGCGGCGCATGTGCCTCGCGGAGACCGTGCGGGACATGGAGGCCCTGCTGCGCCGGTTTCTCACGGAGCGGGTGCGCGTCACGCTCGACGTGGCCGACGACCCGCCCCTCGTCGTGGCGGACCGCGCGCAGGTGGAGCAGGTCATCGTCAACCTCGTGCTCAACGCCAAGGACGCCATCCAGGGAGACGGAAACGTCACGGTGGGCGTCGCGGCCGCGGGGACGCGCCGGCGCTGGCGGGACGGGACCGAGTGGACCGTGGAGCCCTCCACCGTGGAGCTGTGGGTGGACGACGACGGACGAGGCATGGACGCCGAGACGCGCGCCCGCATCTTCGAGCCGTTCTTCACCACCAAGCCGCGCGGATCCGGCACGGGGCTCGGGCTGGCGACCGTGCACGGCATCGTCATCCAGAACGGAGGCCGTATCCGGGTATTCAGCCGGCCCGGCCTGGGTACGACGTTCATCGTGTCCTGGCCCACGGTGCCGGAGGAGGCGGCGTGACATTCAGGCGGGTGCGTGCGGTCCTCTTCGACGCGGGCAACACGCTCGTCTACGCCGACCCGGAGCGGATGGCGGCGATGCTCGTGCGGGCCGGCGTCGGCACCGACGCGTCTGCCGTGCGGTCCGCGGAGCTCGAGGCCCGCCGCCGGCTCCACGAGCTTATCTCCGAGGGCCACGTGGGAACGGAGGCGGTGGTGTGGCGGGAGTACTTCGCCACGCTCTTCGGGGGAGCCGGCGTGCCGGAGGAACGGATGCAGGAAGCCGGCCGGCTGCTCCGGGATACCCACGCCCGCGAGCACCTGTGGACGCACGTGGAGGAGGGCACCGCGGAGGCGCTCGAGGCGCTTGCCCGCGCGGGATACCGCCTCGGGGTCATCTCCAACGCGGACGGCCGCGTGGAGGGTGTGCTCGAACGGGTGGGCTTGCGGCCTCATTTCGAGTTCGTCCTCGACTCCCAGGTGGTGGGTGCCGAGAAGCCGGACCCGCGCATCTTCCTCGAGGCGTGTCGGCGGCTCGATCTGGACGCCCCCGCATGCCTCTACGTCGGGGACCTCTATCCGGTGGACTACCTGGGTGCCACGCGGGCAGGGATGGAGGCCGTTCTCCTCGATCCGCTGGGGATCCACCGCGGGCACGCGCCCACCGTAGGCCGCCTGGGTGCGCTTCCGGATTTCGTCTCGAAGCTGGCCCGGGACGGCGCGCCCGGTCGGTTTCCCCCCGCGCCGCCCGGGACCTAGATTTCCGGGTTGCCCAACCCATCAAGCCACGGAGCGGACGCAATGTCCGAAGACCGCAAGATCCGCGTCCTCGTCGCGAAACCGGGCCTGGACGGCCACGACCGCGGCGCCAAGGTGATCGCCGCCGCGTTCCGGGACGCGGGGTTCGAGGTCATCTACACGGGCCTGCATCAGACCCCCGAGATGATCGTGAACGCCGCGGTGCAGGAGGATGTCGACGTGGTGGCGATGTCGGTCCTCTCCGGGGCGCACATGACGCTGTTCCCGCGGGTGAAGGAGCTGCTCGACGAGGCAGGCGCGGACCAGGTGCTGCTCACGGGCGGCGGGATCATCCCGGAGGGCGACGCGAAGGAGCTGGAGAGCCGGGGGATCGGCCGCCTGTTCGGCCCCGGAACGCCCACGGGCGACGCGATCGACTACGTGCGCGGATGGTTCGCGTCGAGGGAGACGGTCTGAGCATCCCCGGCGGGACGGCGGCTTCGCGGGGGAGGCTCGCAGAGCTCTGCACGGAGCTGCAGGAGCTCCGGGAGCGGCTGCGACAGGGTGGCGGAGCCGCGCGCGTCGAGCGCCAGCACGCGCAGGGCAAGCTCACCGCCCGGGAGCGCGTGGCGCTCCTCCTCGATGACGACGAGCCGTGGGTCGAGGTCGGCCTTCTGGTGGCTCACGACCTCTACGACGGGGAGGCGCCGGGCGCGGGCGTCGTCACCGGCGTGGGGCGGGTCGAGGGTCGGGAGACGGTGGTCGTGGCCAACGACGCGACCGTGAAGGCGGGCTCCTGGTGGCCGGAGACGATCAAGAAGATGCTCCGCGCGCAGGAGATCGCGATGCGGTGTCGCATCCCGATCGTCTACCTCGTCGACTCCGCGGGCGTCAACCTCCCGTATCAGGGTGGGGTGTTTCCCGGGCAATACGGGGCGGCCCGCCTCTTCTACTACAACTCCGTGATGCGCCGCTACCTGCGCGTGCCCCAGCTCGCCGCGGTCATGGGGCCATGCATCGCCGGCGGCGCGTACCTGCCGGCGCTGTCCGACGTGATCCTCATGGTAGAGGGCACGTCGTTCATGGGGCTGGGAGGCCCGAACCTCGTGAAGGGCGCGACCGGCCAGTCGGTGGGTGCCGAGGAGTTGGGCGGGGCGCGGGTGCACACCGAGGTGAGCGCGGTCGCCCACTACAAGGTCGAAAACGACGAGGCGTGCCTGGCCAAGCTGCGCCAGCTCGTGGCCGAGCTGCCGCGAGAGGCCCCTCGCGAGGAGGCTATCGCTACGCCGCCCCGCCGGAGCGCGTTCGAGTTGTACGACCTCCTTCCCGAGGACCACCGCCAGCCGTACGACATGCACGCGGTCCTGGAGTGCCTCCTGGACGGCGATGGCCTGGACGAGTTCCAGCCCGGCCACGCGAAGGAGATGATCTGCGGCACCGGCTTCCTCGACGGCGCCCCGATCGGGGTGATCGCCAACGCCCGGGGGATGATCAAGAGGGCCACAGGCGGCCCGCCCCGCTTCGGTGGGATCGTCTACACGGAGAGCGCGCGGAAGGTGGCGTACTTCATCGAGACGATGAACCGGCACCACACGCCGTTGCTCTTCGTCCAGGACGTGTCCGGCTTCATGGTGGGCCCCGAAGCCGAGCATTCCGGGATCATCCGCGCCGGCGCGGAGTTCGTGGAGGCCATGGCTACGGCCACCGTGCCCAAGCTCGTCCTCACGCTCAACCATGCCTCGGGGGCCGGCTACTACGCGATGGCCGGGCAGGGCTTCGACCCGGACTTCATCCTCTCCCTCCCGACGGGTCGCATGGGCGTCATGGAGGGCGAGAGCGCCGTGATGGCGCTGTTCAGCGCCCAGCTCGAGCGGTTGAAGGCGGAGGGGAAGGTCCCGGACGAGGACCTCACGACGCGCATGGACGAGGTGCGGGCCGAGTACGAGCGGCAGCTCGACGCTCGCTTCGCGGGTGCCCGCGGCTTCGTGGACGAAGTGGTCCTCCCCGAGGAGGTGCGGCCGGCGCTGGGCCTCCTGCTTCGGGCGGCCATGCAGAACCGGGGGCCGCACCTGGGCGCGTTCCACATCCCCGAGGGGGCGCTGTGAGCGGCCGCCTCGTCCGCATCGGGGGCGGGCAGGGCTTCTGGGGAGACGACCTCGACGCCCCGGTCCGGCTCGTCGAGGGAGGACCCCTCGACTACCTCATGCTGGACTACCTGGCCGAGGTCACCATGTCGATCCTGCGCAAGCAGCGGGACCGGGATCCCTCGGCCGGGTACGCGCGGGACTTCGTGACGCTCATGGGGCGCATCTGGCCGACGTGCGCCGAGCGGGGCGTGCGCGTGGTGGCGAACGCGGGCGGCGTGAACCCTCTCGGCTGTGCCGACGCGCTGGTGGAGGCCGGCCAGGAGGCGGGGGTCGGGGGCCGGGTGCGCGTGGGTCTCGTGCTCGGCGACGACCTCACCGACCGGCTGGACGACCTGTTCGCGGAAGGCCACGAGCTGACCCACCGGGAGACGGGAGCCCCGCTGGCGACCGTGCGGGACCGTGTGCGCAGCGCAAACGCCTATCTGGGCGTGGCGCCGGTGGTGGAGGCGCTGGCGGGCGGGGCCGACGTGGTCGTCACCGGGCGTGTGGCGGACCCTGCCCTCGCGGCGGGGCCGCTCGTCCACGAGTTCGGGTGGCCGCGGGACGACTGGGATCGGATGGCCGCGGCGATCCTCGCGGGTCACATCGTGGAGTGCGGTGCCCAGTCCACGGGTGGCAACTGCATGGCCGAGTGGTGGACGATCCCCGGCCTGGACGTCGTCGGCTTCCCCATCGTCGAGGTCGAGGAGTCCGGCGCGTTCACGGTGACGAAGCACTCCGGAACCGGGGGGCGGGTGGACCGGGCGTCCGTGACCGAGCAGATCGTCTACGAGATCGGGGATCCCCGCCGCGTGATGACGCCCGACGTGGCGGCCGACTTCACGACGATTCGCCTCACGGACGAAGGGGACGATCGGGTCCGCCTGGAAGGCATCCGGGGCGCGGCGCCCAACGGCTTCTACAAGGTATCGGTCGCCTACTCGGCGGGGTGGATGGCGGCCGGCACGCTGCTCTACACCTGGCCCGACGCCGTCGCCAAGGCCCGCGCGGCGGACGCCATGCTGCGCCGGCGATTCGAACGCCTCGGGTACCGGTTCGACGACGTGCGCACGGAGCTGGTGGGGTGGAACGCGGGTCACGGCCCGCTGTCCGGCCCGCCCCCGGCGGACGCCTCCGAGGTGCAGCTCAGGGTGGCGGTGCGGTCGGCGCACCGCCCGTCCGTGGAGGCCTTCTCCCGCGAGATGGCGCCCCTGGTGCTCACCGGACCGCCGTCCGTCACCGGTTACGCCGGAGGGAGGGCCCGCGTCCAGGAGATGGTCGCGTACTGGCCGGCGCTGGTCCCGAAGAGCGCCGTGGACCCCCACGTCCGGGTGGAGGTACGGGAGGTATGACCGCCGTGCCGCTCCTGCAGCTCGCCCACACCCGCTCCGGCGACAAGGGCGACTCCGCCAACATCGGGGTCGTCGCCTACGCGCCGGACCTCTATCCGATCCTCGCGGAGCAACTCACCGCCGAGCGTGTGCGCGCGCACTTCGGTGACTGGGTCCGGGGGGAGGTCACGCGCTACGAGCTGCCGAACCTCCACGCGCTGAACTTCGTGATGCGGCGCGCGCTCGACGGCGGCGGAACCGTGTCGCTGCGCACGGACGCGCAGGGCAAGGTGCTCAGCGCCGCGCTCCTGCGCCTCGAGCTCGAGGTCCCCGACGAGGTGGCGGAGCGCACGTCCGGGTGGGGCAGGGTGCCGCCCGGGTGGAGCCCGCCGACTCCGTGAACGAGCCGGTCCTTCTCGTGGAGGTGGCCGGGGGCGTCGCGACGCTGACGCTCAACCGGCCACACAAGCGCAACGCCCTCGACGCCGCGCTCGTGCAGGCGTTGAAGGACGGGCTGGAGCGCGTCGGTGCCGACGACGGAGTGCGGGTCGTGGCCCTCCGGGGTGCGGGCCCCGACTTCTGCGCCGGAGCGGACCTGGCGGAGCTCGAGCGCATCTCGACGATGAGCGACGAGGAGAACCTGCGGGACGCCCGATCCCTGGGCGAGCTCCTCCTCCGCATGCGCGCGTCCCCGAAGCCCATCGTGGCCGTTGTGCGCGGACGCGCCCTGGCCGGCGGGTGCGGCCTGGCGACTGCGTGCGATCTGGTGCTGGCGCACGAGACCGCGGAGCTCGGCTACCCGGAGGTCCACCTCGGGTTCGTGCCCGCCATGGTCATGGCGATCCTGAGGCGCAAGGTGACCGAGGGCCGTGCCTTCGACCTCGTGGCGCGGGGCAGGAGGATCTCCGCCGCGGAGGCGCGGGAGATCGGCCTCGTGAACCACGTCTTCGCGGACGACGCCTTCGAGGAGGACGTCGAGGCCTTCCTGCGGGATCTCGCGGGTCGACCCGCCTCGGCCGTGGCGCTGACGAAGCGCCTCCTCTACGAGCTCGGCGACCTGGGGTTCGCCGCGGGCATCGAGCGCGGGGCGCACGTCAACGTGGAGGCGCGCGCGACCGAAGCCTGTCGCGAGGGCGTGCGCCGCTTCCTGGACCGGGGACGGAGCTGAGCGATGGCCTTCCTCCTCGACCGGCGCAGGCGCGCGGGCCCCTTCCTCGAGTGGAAGGTGCGGATCTTCGCGGCCGGAGCGGTGCTCGGGCTGGCGGGGATCTTCCTGGACGAGGCGTGGCTGCGCCTCGCGGCCATCGTCGTCCTCGGCGCGGGGGTGCTGCTCCGTTTCCTCCCGGGCGGGGCGGCCCACGCAGGAGGACGAGGACGCCGGGGACGACGACTGGGCCTGAGGCGGCCCGTGACGGCGGACGTTCCCTCCTCGCCATCCCCTCGCCCTGTCCGCCGCCACGAGCTTGGGGGTGTGCTCCTCCGATCCCCTCGAGCTCCTTCGTCGCCATTTCGGATATCCCGGCTTCCGTCCCGGTCAGGAGGAGCTGGTGCGCGCCGTCCTCGCCGGCCGGGACGCGCTCGGCGTCCTCCCCACGGGCGGCGGAAAGAGCGTCTGCTACCAGGTCCCGGCGCTGGCGCTCGGTGGGCTGACCCTGGTGGTGACGCCGCTGGTCTCCCTCATGGAGGACCAGGTGCGGCGCGCGCGCGAGGTGGGCCTGAGCGGCCGACTTCCTGAGCGCTGGGCAAGACGCCGGCGGTGCGCGGCGGGATCCTCGCGCGCGGCCCGCGCCGGCGGGCTCGACGCGCTGTTCGTGGCACCGGAACGGCTCGGGGTCCCGTCCTTCCAGGAGGCGCTCGCTGCGCCGGACGTGCGCCTCCTGGCCGTGGACGAGGCACATTGCATCAGCGAGTGGGGCCACGACTTCCGACCCGCGTACCGACGCATCGGCAGCTCCGCGACCGATTCGCGGCTCCCGTGCTGGCGCTCACGGCCACCGCCACCCCGCGCGTCCGCGAAGACGTCCGGGCGAGCCTCCGCCTCGCCGACCCGCTGTGCGTGGTCCGCTCCTTCGACCGCCCCAACCTGTCGTGGGCGGTGCACGCCGGCGGGTCGCTGTCCGACCGGGCCCGTCGGACGCATCGCCTGCTCCGCCGGATGCCGGGCCCGGCCGTCGTGTACGCGCCCACCCGGAAGGCGGTCGAGCACGTGCGCGACGTTCTGGCAGGATTCGGCACCGTGACCGAGGCCTACCACGCGGGGCTCTCGGCGGCGGAGCGCACGCGTGTGCAGGGAGCCTTCATGGAGGGGGATGCCGCGTGGTGGTCGCCACCAACGCGTTCGGGATGGGGATCGACAAGGCCGACGTGCGCGCCGTGGTCCACGTCCAGCTCCCGTCGACGCTGGAGGCCTACTATCAGGAGGCGGGGCGGGCGGGGCGCGACGGTGCGCCCGCGTGGTGCGTCGCCTTCCGGGGTCGGGGCGACGGCGCGCTGGGCCGCGCCTTCGTGGACCGGCGCATCCTCCCATCCGGCGTCTGGAGCGCCTCCATCGGCTGGCTGCGGCGGCGGTCGCGACGCGGCGTCGGTTGCGCGCTTCACCCTCGGCGAGGCCTCCGGGCGTCTGGGCGGAGTGGACGTGCCCGGAGGACGTCCACGGAGCGCTGATGGCGCTGCGAGCGCTGCGGCGCCGCGCGGCTCCTGGACGACCCCTCGGAGGGACGGAGGGAACCGGGGACCCTTCTGACGGGTCTCTAATGCTCCGGGTGGGTGTGCGGACGCGGGCGGATCTGTCCGCTGCGGCGCGGCTCCGCCGCGCTTCTCGGGCCAAGCTGGTGCCGTGCGTCCGCTTCGCCCGCACCCGGGGGTGCCGGAGACGCGCCATCCTCGCGTACTTCGGAGAGGATGCTCCGCCGCGCTGCGGCGGATGTGACCGGTGCCTGCGGGGGACCCCCGCCACTCCTCGAAGAGCAGAACCAGCATCCATGGACCGATACCTGACGGCGGAGCACGTGCGCCTGCAGCGAGCGGGTCCGCCGCTTCGCCGCTGGACGCGATCGTGCCGGTCGCCCGGGAGCTGGACGAGACCTCGGACGTTCCCCTGGGAGACCGTCAAGGACGATGGGGGAGATGGGGCTGATGGGGGTGCCGGTCCCCCGCGAGCTGGGCGGCATGGGCCTCGACGACCTGAGCTACATCCTGGTCGTCGAGGAGCTCGCCAGGCACGACGCCAGCCACGCGATCACGGTGTCCGCGCACACCACGCTCGGCACCTCGCCGCTCCTGAGCTTCGGAACGGAGGAGCAGAAGCGTCGCTTCGTGCCCCCGCTGGCGTCCGGCGAGGTGCTGGGGGGCTTCGGCCTCACCGAGCCGGGCGCCGGCTCCGACGCCTCGGGGAGCCGCACCCGGGCGGTGCGCGAGGGCGACGGCTACCGGCTGAACGGGTCGAAGATCTTCATCACGCATGCCGGCGTGGGCGAGATCTTCACGGTCA
Source organism: uncultured Gemmatimonadales bacterium (assembly GCA_963848895.1). Lineage (GTDB taxonomy): Bacteria > Gemmatimonadota > Gemmatimonadetes > Longimicrobiales > Gaopeijiaceae > SZUA-318. The sequence continues at coordinate 31,356 of CAWKGE010000040.1, read as the reverse complement.
CCGCGGTCACCGACCCCGAGGAGGGCGCGCGGGGCATCACCAGCTTCCTGGTGTTCAAGCCGACCGTGGACCTGGAGCGGGCCCGGTCCATCGGGTTCGGACACAAGGACGATCTTCCCTTCACGGAAGGCGTTCGGGCGGGGAAGAAGGAAGACAAGTTGGGTTGGCGGGCCTCCGACACCCGGGAGCTCCTCCTCGAGGACGCCTGGGTGCCCGATGGAGCAGCGCCTCGGCGAGGAGGGGCAGGGGTTCGTCAACTTCATGAAGACGCTGGACGCCGGCCGGATCGGCGTCGCCGCGCTCTCCCTGGGGCTGGCCCAGGGCGCGTTCGACGTGGCGGTGCGCTACGCGAACCGCCGCGAGCAGTTCGGCCAGAAGATCTGGGACTTCCAGCAGATCCAGTTCCGCCTCGCGGACATGGCCACCGAGATCGAGGCGGGACGGCACCTGACCTACCACGCCGCGTGGCTCAAGGATCGGGGGGAGCCCTTTTCCAAACAGGCCGCGATGGCGAAGCTCTTCTGTTCGGAGCTCGCGATGCGGGCCACCCTCGACGCCATCCAGGTCCTCGGTGGCGCGGGGTACACGAGCGAGTACCCGGTGGAGCGCATGATGCGCGACGCCAAGGTCTGCGAGATCGGAGAGGGGACCAACGAGATCCAGAAGATGGTCATCGGCCGCCACGTCCTCGACGGAGGTGCTTGGCCGAGCCGCCATGCAGTTCAACGCCCCGTCGGCGCGAGAGCCGGCGGGGGCCATCAGTACCTAGAAGCAGGTCCGCCGCGGTCGGGCGGCGTCGGCGCCGGGAGCACACTCCCCGGCGTCGCAGCCGCAACCCTACCCGAATGCGCGAGCCTCGCGCGGTCGCCGGATTCCGCCACGTCGCCGACAGGACGTCGGGCGGGGGGGAACCGGGACGCGCCAGGGGCCCGCTGTCGGGAGTGCGGACCGGGCACACCGGAGAATGAGGACTTGAGGAGAGAAATCCTTGTGAGCGCCACGCCCCAGGAATCCTGGGTGGCGCTCCTCGAAGACAAGCAGCTGGTCGAGATCATGTTCGATCGCCCCGATCAGGACCGGATCGTGGGCGACATCTTCCTGGGCCGGGTGGAGGCCGTCCTCCCCGGCATCCAGGCGGCCTTCGTGGACATCGGGACCGAGAAGGCGGGCTTCCTGCACGTCTCGGACCTGAACGTCGACGACGACGATCTGGACGACGACGACGACAACGGGAAACGGCAACGGCAACGGCGGACGGGAGGCCGCGGCCGACGCCGTCAACGAAGCTCCCGCCCATCCAGGAGCACCTGCAGAAGGGCCAGCAGATCCTGGTCCAGGCGACGAAGGAGCCCATCAGCACCAAGGGTCCCCGCCTCACCGCGCAGATCTCGCTGCCGGGCCGCTTCCTCGTGTACATGCCGTACTCGTCCCACGTGGGCGTGAGCCGGAAGATCGAGGGGCGCGACCAGCGCTCGAAGCTGCGCAAGATGGCGCGCGAGGTCCTGCCGAAGGACTCCGGCGGCATCATCGTCCGCACGGTGAGCGAGGAGGTCACGCAGAAGACGCTCGAGGCCGAGTTCCAGCGCCTGCACGAGATGTGGAAGAAGATCCAGCGCCGGGCCGAGTCGTCGAAGCCACCCACTGCGGTCCACCGGGAAGCCAAGCTCATCAGCGGCGTGATCCGCGACCTCTTCAGCGACAGTTCGACGCGCTGCGGATCGACAACCAAGGCCATCTACAACGAGGTCGTCGAGTACGTGAAGAGCGTGGACCCGGACCTGATGGACCGGGTGCACTTCCACTCCGGGTCGGTCCCGCTGTTCGACCAGTACGACGTCGACGATGAGATCCAGCAGATCTTCCAGCGCCGGGTGGACCTGAAGTCCGGCGGGCACGTCGTGATCGAGCCCACCGAGGCGCTGGTGTCGATCGACGTCAACACCGGGCCGCTTCACCGGGAAGGGGAAGAAGGACCCGGAGCAGACGATCCTGAAGACCAACCTGGACGCCGCGCGGGAGATCGCGCGGCAGCTCCGGCTGCGGGACGTCGGCGGGATCATCGTGGTGGACTTCATCGACATGGAGTCGCAGGAGAACCGCGACAAGGTCCTGCACGAGCTGCGCAGCCACCTGGGCCGCGACCGGGCGCGCACGCGGGCCTTCGAGGTCTCCCACCTCGGGCTGGTGGAGATGACCCGCCAGCGCGTGCGTCCGCCGCTCATCCACACGCTGACCGAGGTGTGTCCGACGTGCGGCGGCGCGGGCCGCGTCTACACCCCGGCCACCGTGGTCCGCCGCATCGAGCGCAGCCTGCGACGCGCCGCGGCGTCGAAGGACGAGCGGTCCATCGTGGTGCGGGTGCACCCGGAGGTGGCGCTCCAGGTCATCGAGGAGGAGCCGGACTTCCTTCGCCGGCTGCGCAAGGGTACGCGCCTCGACCTCGACCTGCGCGACGATCCCCTGATGCGCCAGGACGAGTTCCGGCTGCTTTCCGGGTCCGGCCGAGACCGACGTGACGGAGAAGTACGCGGTGGTGTGAGCCCGGGGTGCACTTGACCCTCCGCCGCCTCGGGTGGAAATTTACAGGCTCTGCATCAAGAGATTTTCGACCCTGATCGGGAACCCAGCATGTACGCGGTATTCCAGACCGGCGGGAAGCAGTTCCGGGCCGAGCCCGGATCCAGGCTTCGCATCCCCACCCTCGAGGCCGAGCCCGGCGACAAGGTGACGTTCGACCACGTGCTCCTCGCGGGCGGCGACGGCGACCAGGTGCGTGGTGGGCACGCCGGTCGTCGACGGCGCGAGCGTCACCGCGGAGGTCCTGCGCCACGGGCGCACCCGCAAGGTGATCGTGTTCAAGCGTAAGCGGCGGAAGGGACTACCGGCGCAAGCAGGGACACCGGCAGGATTTCACGGAGATCCGGATCGACGAGGTCGCGCTCGCCTGAGCGCTCCCCGGCCGAATCCCCAGGACGTGACGGGTACCAGCGATGGCACATAAGAAAGGCGTAGGCTCGAGCCGGAACGGGCGGGACAGCAACCCGCAGTATCTCGGCGTGAAGCGCTACGGTGGACAGCCGGTCAGGGCCGGCGGGATCCTCGTGCGCCAGCGTGGCACCAGGTTCCATCCCGGCCGCAACGTCGGCCGCGGCGGTGACGACACCCTTTTCGCCCTCGTGGACGGCGTCGTGAAGTTCGAGCGCATGCGCCGTCGTTCGGTGGTTTCGGTCTACCCGGTCGAGTAGTTCCCGGCCTTCCCTGGGGTCCGATCCCTCGGCTGCGGCCCGGGGGGCCGGACCTCTTCTTTTGCGGTGGTCCGGGAACACCGGAGGCGCTCGACGGGTTTCAGTGTTCGAGACCTCTCGTGAAACCGGAGGGCCCCGAAAGGGGCTCGGGCGTCCCCCACGACGGACACGCCCCCTCCGACCCCCCCACTCCTTCACAACCACGGACAACGAGCTGCGACCGAACCCCGTCGAGGGGTTGTGCCGTGGCGTGGAGGAGCGAAGCGACAGGGAGGTGGACGTTGAGCACGATCGACCCGAGCGGGCCGCGAGCCCGACCATATAGCCCGGAGGCCGGCGTTGGCTCCGGGAGACCCAGCCTCGGCCCGAGGGTCCTGCAGACCCTTCTGCCCGTCGCAGCGTCTTTCGCCGTTCTCGGCTGGGCGGGCGCGGGCACCGGCGGCGGCTCCGCTGCCGAGGTGATTCCCAGCGACGACGTGATCGGGGCGAGTGTCGTCGGTCACGCCCTTCCCCTCCACGTGAACGAGCGGGTGGAGCGGTGGGTCCAGCGCTTCCGCACCGACCAACGGGCGGAGTTCCAGCGGCTCCTGCGGCGGCAGGGGCGCCTACGACGCGATCATCCGCAAGAAGCTCCGTCAGCGGGGGATGCCGGAAGAGCTGCTCTACATGGCGATGATGGAGTCGGGGCTCTCCCCCCGGGCGGTCTCGTCCGCCTCCGCCGTCGGGCTCTGGCAGTTCATGGGTCCCACGGCGCAGCAGTACGGCCTGCGGGTGGACCAGTGGGTGGACGAGCGGCGCGATCCCGTGCGCGCGACCAACGCCGCGCTGGACTACCTCTCGTGGCTCCACGATCGCTACGGCTCCTGGTACCTGGCGGCGGCGGCCTACAACGCGGGCCCGGGAACGGTCGACCGCGTGCTGAACCGCCACGCGGACGGCCGCACGGGAGACGAGGACCTGTACTGGGAGGTTCTGGAGTACCTGCCACGCGAGACCAGGGACTACGTGCCCCGGCTCGTGGCCGCCACCTACTGGCCCAGTACGCGGAGCGGGAGGGCTTCGACGTGGGCGGCACCGGCCCCTACCGGTACGACCGCGTGTTCGTGCCCGGCGGCACGTCGCTCAAGAGGGTGGCGAAGGCGCTGGGCGTTGAGCCGTCGCTCCTGCGCAGCCTCAATCCGCATCTGATCCAGGGTGTGACCCCCCCGGACGAGACCTATCCGATCCGTGTGCCCGTGGGCTCGGCCGCGATCGTGGTGGCGTCCGTGGGGCGGCACGGCAAGACGCGGCGCGCCGACGACTGACCGGCCGGGCGCTCGCGGGCGCCCGGCATCCGGAGGATCAGCTCTCCCGTTCCTCCTCGGGTGGCGGGGGCGGGCCCCACCGGGTCCGCCCCTCCTGCGCATCGCGTGCGGACGCGATGATGCGCCAGAGGATGTCCCGTACGGCCTCCTCGTCCACGCCTGCCTCCCGCGCCAGCTCGGCGGCCCTGCGCACGACGCGGGCCTCCTGGGGCGGGTCCAGCACGGGCAGACCCAGCGCCTCCTTGACACGGCCGATCTCCAGGACCAGCTCTCGGCGCTCCCCGACGAGCCGCACCAGGGCCTCGTCGACCTCCCGGATGCGCGTCCTCAGCGCCTCCAGCCGCTCGGCGTGGTCGGTCATGGGCGCGCCTCCCCGGCGTCCTCGAAGAACCCCGCGAGGTGTGCGGCTTCCTGCCTGCGGGTGGCCAGGCTGACCAGCACGAGCACGGGGACCTGCACGAGGAGCCCCAGGATGCCCTCGTGCATCCCGAAGGGCTTGAGGGCCGGGTAGTGCCAGAAGAACCCGGCCGTCGCCCATCCCGACAGCAGCCCGGCGACCACACCGGCCGTCGTGGCCCTGCGCCAGTAGAGCGCCGCGACCACCGGCGGCGCGAGCTGGGAGACGATGCCGTAGGCGGTGGCGAGCAGCTGCACCAGCGACGAGCCGGGGTTGAGCGCCAGCAGGTACGCGACGGCGCCCGTGAGCAGCACGAGCACCCGCATCAGGACGCGCTGCACCCGGTCGTCGAGGGAGACGAACTGCAGCACCCCGTCCTCCACGACCACGGACGCGGACGCGTGCAGGAGGGCGTCCCCGGTCGACATGGACGCCGACAGCGCGCCGGCGCAGAAGAGCCCCACGACCAGCGGCGGGAGCTGCGTGCGCAGGATCATGAACGGCAGGATCGAGTCCGGGTCCGGCGGGCGTCTCGGGAAACAGCACGCCGGCGAAGCCGATCAGGAAGACCGGGATGAGGAAGAGCTGGAAGGTGGGGAAGAGGATGACCGTGCGCCGCAGCGTATCGTCGTCGCGTGGCGGTGTACGCCTTCATGAAGAGGTGCGGCCACATCATCAGGCCGACGGCGCTCACCAGGATGTACGTCGAGTACGCGCCCCAGCTCCAGGGCGCCCCCGCGGCGTCGAGACCGGGCGGTACGAGCAGCTCGGGGCGCGCGGCGGCGATCTGCTCGAACATCGGGCCCACGCCGCCGTAGAGGCGGTAGGGAAGGTAGAGGCCCAGCGTCCAGGCGATGACCACCATGAAGATGCCCTGGAAGGTGTTCGTCCACCCCACGGCCATCACGCCGGAGACCAGCACGTAGACGATCACGATGCCGTACGCGACCAGCGCGCCGAGCCAGAGTGGGATGTGGCCGTCCGTGACCGCCTCGATCACGATGCCGGCGCCGCGGATCTGGATCGTCACGTAGGGGACGAACGCGAGCAGGCTCATGAGCGCGATCAGCGCCGAGAGGCCCTTGCGACGGAAACCGCCCGGTGATGAGCTGCGCCTGCGTGACGTGTCCGAGGCGACGGCCGACCGCTCGCGATGCGGGGGCCCATCCAGTAGAAAGGCGCCATCCCCAGCACGCCGTACGCCAGGATGTAGAACGCGGCGGCCCCCCGGGAGTAGGCCCACCCCGGTCCGCCGAGGAAGGCGAACGAGGAGAACACCGTGGCGCCCGTGACGAAGTACATCACCAGCAGCCCGAAGCTGCGGTCCCCGGCGACGTAGCCCGCCACGCGAGTGCGTCGCCTTCCGCCCGGCCATGAGGCCGATCACGAGCGTCACGACCAGGTACGCGGAGATGATCAGCGTGATGAAGACCCACCGTTCCATCAGCGCGTCCCCCCGTCCCGGTAGCGCCGCTCGACGCGGTCCACCAGGTACAGAACGCCCACCGACACGGCGATCCAGGCGGCGCCCCAGAAGAACGAGAAGGGCAGACCCAGCACCATTGGGCGGATCCGCGCCGCCGGCAGCATCCCGGGCCAGGTGAGCGCCACGGCCATGAGCGTGAAATACACGCCGGCGAGCACACGTACCGCGGTGCGGCTCATCGAGCGTCGCCTCCGTCCATCCGTGCCTCCCTGTCGACGATGGGGTGCGGCCGACGCGCGTCGAGCCGCCGATCGCCGGGCATCCTAGCCATCACGGCTACGCGGGGCGAGGTGGGCGCGTCGGAGCGCGTGCTCCACCGTGCCGAGACGGGCGCCTCGCGATCGGCGTAGTAGCCGTAGGCGGTGAGGGTGGCATCGAAACCAGAGACGGCCCGGAAGCTCGCCGCTCCCTCAGCCTCCGTCCCCGGACACCACGTACCGGACCAGCTCCTCGGCGCAGAGGAGCCGGCCCGTCCCCGGCGAGAAGTCGTGATCCGCCATCCGGGAGTCCGGCGCGGCGAGCTCCACCGTGAGGCGCGCACCACGGATGTCGTCGCATCGGTAGTCCACCGGAAGCCACGCCACCTCGAGGGGGAGGCCCGCGCGCCACAGGGCTTGCAGCACGCTGTCGGGGCGGACGGCCGAGAAGTCGTATTCGTACGTGCGCGCCGGGTCCGGGTCCACCGTGCTCGAGGCCACCACCGTGGAGTCGATCCGCACGTCGCCGACGGACGCGGGATCGTCGCACCCCGGCACCCCGGCGAGCGCCGCGCCGAGGGTCATCAGACCCAGGAAGGTCGGCATCCTGTGCTTCGGGCCCATGCGTACGCTCCGTGCTCTCGAGGGCCAAGACACCCGAGAAACGAACCGCGGCGTCGCGTTCTGACGGCTGCCGCGGCTACCGACCCTTGAAGACGGGCTTCCTCTTCTCCACGAAGGCCCGCACGCCCTCGCGGCCGTCTTCGCTCCCGAACGCCGCCAGGAACAGCTCCTTCTCGTACTCCATGCCCGCCCGCAGTGGCATCTCGAAGGCGGCGTTCACGGCCTGCTTCGCCAGGCGCAGGGCGACCGGGCTCCACCGCGCCATGCGCCCCGCCACGTCGAGGGCGGCCTCCAGGTGCCGCCCCTCCTCGACCAGCAGCTCCACCAGCCCGATGCGGTGAGCTTCCTCGGCCTCGACGAAGTCTCCCGTGCAGGAGATCAGCATCGCCTGTCCCCTCCCGACCAGGCGCGCCAACCGTTGCGTGCCCCCACCGCCGGGAATGAGGCCGATACGCACCTCGGCCTGGCTGAAGCGCGCGGTCCGGTCCGCGACGCGCACGTCGCAGGCCAGGGCCACCTCCGATCCTCCTCCGATGCAGAAGCCGTGCACCGCCGCGATGAGCGGCTTCGGAAATTCCGTCAGTGCCTCGTAGATGCGCCTTCGCGCGTAGATCGCGCGCTGCTCCGCCGGCGTCCGGCCGGCGAACTCCTTGATGTCCGCGCCGGCGACGAACGCCTTGTCGCCGGCGCCGTGGATCACGACGACCTTCACGGCGTCGTCGCCCGCCAGGTCGTCGAACATCTCCATGAGGAGGCGGCGCACCTCCGTGTTGAGGGCGTTGAGCTTGTCGGGTCGGTTGAGCGTGACGACGGCGACGCCGTCCTCCCGCTTCTCCAGCAGCACCGGGGCCTCGCTCATCGGGTCATTCGCTCCAGTCGTAGAAGCCGTGGCCGCTCTTCTTTCCGAGCTTTCCCTCGGCGACCATGCGCCGGAGCAGCTCCGGCGGGCGGAACGCCTCGCTCCCGAGCGTCTCGTGCAGGTACTCGGCGATACCCAGCCGGACGTCCAGTCCCACGAGGTCGGTGAGCTTGAGGGGGCCCATGGGGTGGCGGTAGCCGAGCTCCATCGCCTTGTCGATGTCCTCCGGCGCCGCGACGCCTTCCTCGACCATGCGGATGGCCTCCATCCCCAGCACGATGCCGAGACGCGACGAGGCGAAGCCCGGCGCGTCCCTCACGACGACGGGCTCCTTCCCCAGCCGGCGCACGAAGGCCACCGCGGCGAGACGCGCCGCGTCGGACGTGTCCGGTCCCCATACCACCTCGACCAGCTTCATGATGTGGACGGGGTTGAAGAAGTGGAGCCCCAGGAAGCGGCCCGGGTCCTTGAGCGAGCGGGCGATGCGTTCGATGGAGAGCGACGACGTGTTCGAGGCGAGGAGCGTGTGCGTCGGTGCGGCGGCGTCGACCGCCGAGAAGATCTCCTGCTTCAGCTCGAGCGACTCCGGCGCCGCTTCGACCACCAGGTCCGCTTCGGATACCGCCTCGGCGACGGACGTCGTGGTGGTCACGCGCGCCAGCACCGAGTCGCGCTCGTCCGCGCCAACCTTCCCGAGCTCCACGCCCTTGTCCAGGTTGGCCCGGATGCGGGCCAGTCCCCGCTCCACGGCGTCGTCGTCGATGTCCTGGAGCGCGACGTCGCAGCCGACGCCGGCGCACACCTGGGCGATCCCGTGGCCCATCGTTCCCGCGCCGAGGACGGCGACCCTTCCGATCTCGTTCATGCGGCCTCCACGAGCATGGCGATCCCCTGTCCCACGCCGATGCACATCGTGGCGAGCCCGCGCTTCGCCCCGCGCCGGGCCATCTCGTGCAGGAGCGTCACGGTGATCCGCGCGCCCGAGCACCCCACCGGGTGCCCGAGGGCGATCGCGCCTCCGTTGACGTTGACCCGCTCGGGGTCCAGTTCCAGAAGGCGCAGACACGGCACCGACTGTGCCGCGAACGCTTCGTTGAGCTCGATCAGGTCCAGGTCGGCGGTCGTCCAGCCGGCCCGCTCCAGGACCTTGCGGGTGGCGGGCACGGGCCCGATCCCCATCCGCTGCGGCTCCACGCCCGCCACGGCCCCCGCGACGATGCGCGCCATCGGCTGCAGCCCCATCCGCTTCCCGCGCTCGGCGCTCACCACCAGGAGAGCCGCGGCGCCGTCGTTGATGCCGGAGGAGTTCCCCGCCGTGACGGTCCCGTCCTTCTTGAAGGCCGGGCGCAGCCGGGCGAGGCCTTCGGCGGTGCTGTCCGGGCGCGGGTGCTCGTCCACGTCCACGACGATGGGTTCGCCCTTGCGGCGGGGGATGTTCACCGGGACGATCTCCCGGTCGAAGCGGCGCTCCGCCAGCGCCACGGCGCAGCGCCGCTGGCTCTCCAGGGCGAAGGCGTCCTGCTCCTCGCGGGTGATGCCGTGGTCGGCGGCCACGACCTCCGCCGTCTCCCCGAGGCCGATCGTCCACTCCGGGGTGAAGGCCGGGTTGGGGAAGCGCCACCCGATCACCGTGTCCGCCACCTCCGGGTTCCCGTAGGCGTAGCCACGCTCCGGCTTGAGCATGACGTAGGGGGCGCGGCTCATGCTCTCCACGCCGCCCACCACGAAGACGTCGCCCTCGCCCGCCGCGATGGCGTGGGAGGCCGACAGGATGGCCTGCATCCCCGAGCCGCACAGGCGGTTGATCGTCTGGCCCGGGACCTCGACGGGAAAGCCGGCACGGAGCAGCGCCATGCGCGCCACGTTCCGGTTGTCTTCGCCCGCCTGGTTGATGCACCCGAGGATGACGTCGTCCACGTCGGCCGCGGCCACTCCCGTGCGCTCGAGGAGCGCGGTCAGGGTGAGTGCCGCCAGATCGTCCGGCCGCACCGGCGCCAGGGCGCCTCCGTGGCGGCCGATCGGGGTGCGTACCGCGTCGATGATCCAGGATTCGCGCATGCTGCTCCCCTTTTCCAGCGGCCCGCTACCGGTCCAGGGCGACCCAGACGCTCTTGACCTGCGTATACTTCTCGAGCGCCGACTCCCAACCCAGGTCCCGGCCGAAGCCGCTCTGTTTGTAACCGCCGAACGGAGAGGCGGAATCGTACTGGTTGTAGGTGTTGATCCACACGGTGCCCGCCTGGATCTCCGCCGCGACGCGGTGCGCCTTCCCCACGTCGCGGGTCCAGATCCCGGCGGCCAGCCCGTAGATCGTCTGGTTGGCCTTCGCGATGGCGTCCTCCATGTCGTCGAACGGGATCACGGCCGCCACCGGGCCGAAGATCTCCTCCTGGGCGATCCGCATGGGCGGCTCCACGTCGGCGAAGACCGTGGCGGTCACGAAGTTGCCCCGACCGTTCACGGTGGTGCGCTCTCCCCCGGCGACCAGGCGGGCTCCCTCGGCTTTTCCCGCCTCGATGTAGCCCATGACGCGCTCGAGCTGCTCCTCGGACACGATCGCGCCCAGGCGCGTCTTCTCGTCCATCGGGTCGCCCACCGTCATCTGCCGGGCGCGGCCGGCGAACTGCTCCACGAAGTCGTCGTAGACCGCGCGCTCCACCAGGATGCGCGAGCCGGCGGCGCACACCTCGCCCTTCCCGTAGAAGATGCCGGTGGAGGCCCCCCGCACCGCGTTCTTCAGCTCGGCGTCGGCGAAGACGACGTTGGGGGACTTCCCGCCCAGCTCCAGCGAGACCTTCTTGAGGGTCTCGGCCGCCTCGCGCATGACGATGCGACCTACCTCCGTCGAGCCGGTGAACGCGATCGCGTCCACGCCGGGGTGACGAACCAGCGCGGAGCCGGCGGTGGGGCCGAAGCCGGGCACGACGTTCAGGACCCCGGGCGGGAAGCCGACCTCCGCCGCCAGCTCGCCCAGGCGGAGCGCGGTGAGGGGGGTCTGCTCCGCCGGCTTGAGGACCACGCAGTTCCCGCAGGCCAGGGCCGGCGCCACCTTCCACGCCGCCAGGGACAGCGGGAAGTTCCACGGCGTGATGACGCCGACCACACCGAGGGGCTCCCGGCGGGTATAGTTGAAGAAGGGGCCCGCCACGGGGATCGTCTCCCCTTGCACCTTGTCGGCCATCCCCGCGAAGTAGCGGAAGTTCTCCACGACGCTGGGAAGGTCCACCTTCCGCGACTCGAACCAGGGCTTGCCATTGTCGGCGGTCTCCAGGGCTCCGAGCTCGTCGGCGTTCGCCTCCAGCGCGTCCGCCAGCTTCCACAGGAGCTCGGCGCGCCGGTGGGGGCTCATCCGGCGCCATGCCTTCCCCGAGAAGGCCTCACGCGCGCACTCCACGGCGCGGTGCACGTCCTCGGCCCTGGCTTCGGCCACCTGCGTGATCACCTCGCCGGTGGCCGGATTCGTCGTCGCGAACGTCGTGCCGGCCTCGGCGTCCGACCAGGCGTTGGCGATCCAGAGACGGTTGGGGATGTCGCTCATGGGGAGGGAGGGGTCGGGGGTAGGGGGTTCACGGCTCCGAAACGACGGCGGGGCCCGGACGAATCCGGACCCCGCCGCTCCACGCCCATGCGCTCAGCGTCCCTTGAACTGGGCCGGACGCTTCTCGATGTAGGCGGCGAGGCCTTCCTTGGCGTCCTCGCTGGCGAAGAGCTGCTGCTGCAGCTCGCGCTCCAGCGTCAGCGCAAGCTCGAAGGGCATCTCGGAGCCCGTCTGGACGGACCGCTTGATGAGCCCGACCGCCTTGGTCGCCTTCCCCGGCGTCGTGAACTGCGCCGCGTACTCGAGGACCTTCTCGAGGAAGTCGTCCCGACCGTCCGCCTCGATGACCTGATTGACCAGCCCGAGCTCCTTGGCCGTGTCGAAGTCGAACGTCTGGCCCTCGGCCATGAGCTCGATCGCCTTGGCTTTGCCGACCATGCGGACCAGCCGCTGCGTCCCGCCGGTTCCCGGCAGCACGCCGAGCGAGACCTCGGGGAGGCCCACCTTGCCCGCGCCCTTGCGGGCGATGCGCAGATCCGCTGCCATGGCGATCTCGAGGCCGCCGCCCACCGTGTGCCCGTTCAGCGCCCCGATCACGAGCTTCGGCGTGTGCTCGAGGCGGTTCAGGGTCTCGTTGGCGTGCAGGCAGAAGCAGTACTTGAAGCCGGGCGTCACCGAGTTGAGCATGCCGATGTTCGCCCCGGCGCAGAAGAACTTCTCGCCGGCGCCGGTGATCACGATCACCTCGACATGGTCGGCGAAGCGTGCACGCACGATGGCCGTGTCGAGCTGCGCCATCATCTCGTGCGTGTAGGTGTTCGCGGGGGGATCGTCGAGGGTGAGGATGGCGACCTTGCCACGCTCCTCGTATCGGACCAGGACCTTCTCGGACATCGGCACTCCCAGGTGGGCGTTCTCGCTCGGGTTTCGGCGGCCGGACAGCGGGCGAAGCTTACCCGGCCACGCACGGGAAGGTCAAGCACATCTGGCGCTGCGCGCCGGTTGTGGCGATCGTCCTTCTCATGGTTCTTTCGCGTACCCCCGAGCCGCTCGTCGTTCCGTTCAGACGGGAGAGGGTGGTGTCCGCCTGTCGGACCGTGACGCGGGCGGGGGTGTGCATCCTCCTGGCCGCCGCGTCGGCGTGCAAGGACGCCCCGACCGACCCCATGGTCGGCGTGGTGACTCCGGAATCGGAGGCGGCGCTCGCCCTCGGCATCGCGTTCCCGGAGCCGGGTTCGTGGGTCGAGGACGGGACGTTTGGTCCGGTGGGGACGCAGGCTCTCGAGCGGTGGACCACCTCCTGGTTCCTCGATCCCGCCCAGGGGCACGCCGCACGCGAGTCCACGTACGCACCGCTGGCCGTGGCCCTCTCCCGTGACGGTCCCGCCGGCCCGCATCCACGACGAGCTGACGTTGCTCTCGGAGGGCGTGGAGCGTGCACGGGCGATCGTCACGGACGACCTGCCGCCCAGGCTGGCGGACGGGATCGGCGCCGCCGCTTCCTACCGCTCGGCCGCGGTGGTCGCGTGGGACCGCGGGGACGCCGTGGGTGCGATCGAGAGGATCCTGCGAGGCTGTGACGCCCTCAAGGAGGTGGGCCCGGAGGCCGTGGCCCGGGCGCTCCAGAGCCAGGTCGAGGCGTCCTTCCGAAGGGTTTCGGAGGATGGCCCGTATACGGAAAAGGACCTCGAGCGCCTCCAGCGCCTGGTGACCGGAGGACGGGAAGCGCTGGCCGAGGGCTCGTGGGTCCTGGCCATCCGGAGGGCGTACTACGCGCGAGCCCTCATGAACGGAAACGACTGATCGGTCGTCCGCTGCGCGGCCGGCTTCGAACATCGGAGCCGGACCCGAGGTACCGGCGACGTCGCCGCAACGGGTACGCGGCTCGGAGCATACCGGGAGAAGGCTCATGATTCGCCGAAGCACCATCCTGGCGCCCCTGCTCACCCTCGTGCTCGCCGGTGCTCCCGCGTCGCCGGCGGCGGCCCAGGGGCGTGGGCCGGTGTACCGTGTGCCGGTGACCGGCACGATCGAGCTGGGGCTCGCGCCGTTCATCGAGCGCAGCCTGCACGAGGCGGTCGCCGCGGGCGCGAGCGCCGTGGTCCTCGACATCGACACGCCCGGAGGCCGGGTGGACGCGGCGGAGCGGATCTCCGACGCGATCCGTGACGCCGACGTCCCCGTGTACGCGCTGGTGAACCGTCGCGCGTTCTCGGCGGGCGCCCTCATCGCGATCTCGGCGGAGCGGGTCTACATGCGCCCGGGCTCGGTCATGGGGGCGGTTACGCCCGTCGACGGCTCGGGGCACAAGGCGCCCGAGAAGATCGTCTCGGCGATGCGCTCGGAGATGCGGGCGGTGGCCGAGGAGCGCGGCCTCGATCCGGCGGTCGCGGAGGCGATGGTCGACGAGGACGTCGCGATCCCCGGCGTCGTCGACGCCGGCAAGCTCCTCACGCTCACCACGGAGGAGGCGGTCGACCTCGGCTATGCGCGCGAAGTCCAGGACCTGAGCGGTCTGCTGGACGACGTGGGACTCCCGGGGGAGCCGGTGATCGACATGAAGGTGAACTGGGCCGAACGCGTGGTCCGCTTCTTCTCCAACCCGGTCGTCGCCCCCTTCCTGCTGTCCCTCGGGTTCCTGGGTCTCATCGCGGAGATCAAGACGCCGACGTTCGGGATGGCGGGGGTCGCGGGCTTGCTGGCGCTGGCGCTCTTCTTCGGGTCCCATCTACTGGTCGGTCTCGCCGGCCTCGAGGACGTCATCCTCTTCGCGGTGGGCCTGGTGCTCCTGGGAGTCGAGGTGTTCATCATCCCGGGCTTCGGGATCTTCGGGATCCTGGGTGGGGCGGGCGTCGTCGCCGGGCTGTACATGGCCATGCTGGGGGGCCTGCCGACCGCGCCGGATTTCACGCGCGCCGGCATGGTGCTGTCCAGCACGATCCTCATCATCCTGGTGCTCGCCTGGGCGTTCATCCGCACGCTGCCCGGCAGCTCCAGGCTCGCGCGAAGCGGCATCTTCCTGCTCTCGCGGACGGATCGCGACACCGGCTGGGAGTCGGCGCCCCAGAGGGTGGAGCTGGTTGGCCGGGAAGGCACCGCCATCACGGATCTGCGGCCTTCGGGAACGGCGCTGATCGGCGACGAGCGCGTGGACGTCGTCTCCGAGGCCGAGTGGATCCAGGCCGGGACGCCCGTGCGCGTGGTCAGCGCGGAGGGCTACCGGCACGTCGTCCGGCCGCTGACGCGCCTGACGTCGGACGAGTAGCACCCCTTCTTCCGATCACCCTCCGAGAGGAGTCGGATCATGCAAGAACAGGTAGCGATCGCCAACGCGATCTTCCTGGCGCTGGCGGTCATGGTGGTCTTCTTCGTCGCCTGGGCGATCCCGGTGCGCCTGTGGATCGAGGCGATCTCGGCGGGTGTGAAGGTGGGCATCGGTTCCCTGGTGGGTATGCGGCTTCGCAAGGTGTCGCCCGCGGCCATCGTACGCCCGCTGATCACCGCGACCAAGGCGGGTCTCGAGCTCGACACGGACCTGCTGGAAGCGCATTACCTGGCCGGCGGCCGGGTGGATCGGGTGGTGGGCGCCCTGATCAGCGCGGACAAGGCCAACATCGAGCTCTCCTTCAAGCAGGCCGCCGCCATCGACCTGGCCGGGCGGGACGTCTTCGAGGCCGTCCAGGTCTCCGTGAACCCGAAGGTGATCAACACGCCGAAGGTGGCGGCGATGGCCAAGGACGGGATCCAGCTCATCGCCATCGCACGGGTGACCGTGCGGGCCAACATCAACCGGCTGGTGGGCGGGGCGGGGGAGGAGACGATCCTGGCCCGCGTCGGCGAGGGGATCGTGTCCACCATCGGGTCCGCGGAGTCCCACAAGGCGGTGCTGGAGAACCCGGACAACATCTCGAAGACCGTGCTCTCCAAGGGGCTGGATTCGGGCACGGCTTTCGAGATCCTGTCCATCGATATCGCCGACGTGGACGTCGGGAAGAACATCGGCGCCGAGCTGCAGACGGACCAGGCCGAGGCCGACAAGCGGGTGGCGCAGGCGCGCGCCGAGGAGCGCCGCGCGATGGCCGTGGCCCAGGAGCAGGAGATGCGTGCGCGCGTCGCGGAGATGCAGGCGGAGGTGGTCAAGGCCGAGGCGCAGGTGCCGCTGGCGCTGGCCGAGGCGTTCCGCAACGGCAACCTCGGCGTGATGGATTACGTGCGCTACCGCAACGTCCAGGCCGATACGGCCATGCGTAAGGCCATCGCCGGTCCGGACGGTGGCAACAACGGCGGCGGAAAGTCGGACTGAGCATGGAGCCGCTCGTCATCGTCGCGATCCTCGTGCTGTTCTCCGTGCTGGACGCGATTGCGCGCAAGCAGCGTCGGACGGGCGACACGGACGGCGAGACGGCGACGGCACCGGATGCGCGCCGACCGGAGACGCTGCCGGACGACCCGCGCTCCTTCGACGACGAGATCGAGGACGAGGTCCGGCCCGCGGGCGACGACGCCGGGCTCGTCCGAGGAGCTGCTCCCGGTCGACCTGTGGGAGGAGATCCGGCGGCTGGCGCGGGGCACGGCACCGACCCAGCCCTTGCCCGCGCCCGGATCCGGGCGTCCGCGGCCGGCTCCGGGGCAGGGACCCCGTCGCCCGCGCACCGAAACCGGCGTCGCCACCGGCCTCCGCCGAGCATCCCGTGCACCTCACGCACGGGAAGATGGGGCGACCGATGGCGGAACGACTCACGCCGTTGGACCGGCCCGGACAGGGGCCAAGTCCCAGCGCGGACGTGCTTGCGGTGCGCAAGATGCTGACGGGCGGAGGACGCTCGGCCCTCCGCCGGGCGATCGTCCTGGAGGAGGTGCTCGGTCCCCCCGCGGCGCTGCGAGGGGACCCGTACGAGCCGGGTGGATGAGGTCGGTCGGACAGCGCCCGGGACCTACATCTCCCCGCGCGCCATCTTGCGCAGCACGGTCTGGAGGATGCCGCCGTTGCGGTAGTAGTCCACGTCCACGTCGGAGTCGAGGCGCGCCCGCGTGGTGAACCGTGTGACCGATCCGTCCTCCGCGGTCGCGGCCACCTGGACCGTGCAGCCCGGCGCCAACCCACTCGCGATGCCCGTCAGGTCGTAGACCTCTCGGCCGGTGAGGCCGAGGCTCTGCGCGGAGGCGCCGTCGGTGAACTCCAGGGGAAGCACGCCCATTCCCACCAGGTTGCTGCGGTGGATCCGCTCGAAGCTCTCCGCGATCACGGCGTGCACTCCGAGCAGCAGCGTGCCCTTGGCGGCCCAGTCCCGGGAGCTGCCCGTGCCGTACTCCTTCCCGGCCAGGACCACCAGCGGCGTACCCGCCTCCTGGTAGCGCATGCTGGCGTCGTAGATCGACACCTCCTCGCCGGTGGGGAAGTGCACGGTGTAGCCGCCCTCGCGGCCGTCCAGGAGGAGGTTCTTGATGCGCACGTTGCCGAACGTGCCGCGCATCATCACCTCGTGGTTGCCTCGCCGGGCGCCGAAGGTGTTGAAGTCCCGGACCTCCACGCCCTTCTCGCGGAGATACTTCCCCGCCGGCTCGTTCTTCGGGATTGCGCCCGCCGGCGAGATGTGGTCCGTGGTGACCGACTGGCCGAGGAGCGCCAGGACGCGGGCGCCGGTGATGTCCTGCGGGTCGGCGACGTCGAGCGACATCCCTTCGAAGAACGGGGGGCACTGGATGTAGGTCGAGGACGCGTCCCACTCGTAGAGGTTCCCCTCCTCCGGCAGCGGCAGCGCACGCCAGTTCTCGTCTCCCTGGAAGACCTCGCCGTACCGCTCCCGGTACATCTCGGGCTTGAGCGAGGTGGCGATGGTG
Organism: uncultured Gemmatimonadales bacterium; assembly: GCA_963848895.1. Taxonomy (GTDB): domain Bacteria; phylum Gemmatimonadota; class Gemmatimonadetes; order Longimicrobiales; family Gaopeijiaceae; genus SZUA-318. The sequence goes on along the minus strand of CAWKGE010000040.1, from coordinate 13,865 downwards.
TCCTTGACCTCCTTCGGCGACGGCCAGAGGTCCGAGAGGAAGACCGGAGCGCCGTCCCGATCCCGGCCGAGCGGCTCGTTGTACAGGTCGACGTCCACGCGTCCCGCGAGCGCGTAGGCGACGACCAGCACCGGGGAGGCGAGGTAGTTCGCGCGCACCAGCGGATGGATGCGGGCCTCGAAGTTCCGGTTGCCGGAGAGCACGGCCGCGACGACCAGACCGTTCTCCTCGACCGCCTGGTGGATCTTGTCGGGGAGCGGCCCGCTGTTGCCGATGCAGGTCGTGCACCCGTAGCCGACCACCTGGAAGCCGAGCTGGTCCAGATAGGGGGTCAATCCGGCGGTGTCGAGGTAGTCCGTGACCACCTTGGAGCCCGGGGCCATGCTCGTCTTCACCCAGGGTGCCACCGAGAGTCCGCGCTCGACGGCCTTCTTGGCCAGGAGCCCAGCGCCCACCATGACCGACGGGTTCGAGGTGTTCGTACAGCTCGTGATCGCCGCGATCACGACCGTCCCGTCACCGATCTCGCACTCGCTCCCGTCCGCTGCGACCCGCACAGCGCGGCCGGGGCTCGCCGGACGGGCGACGGTCCCGCTCTTCGCGGAGACCAGGTCGCCGCCCACCCGCATGGGCTCGTTGCCTCCCTCGCCGGCCCAGCTCTCGCTCGGCCGGTCCTCGCCCTCCCCCTCGGCCTTCCGGGGCCCGGGAAGCGAGAAGCCCTTGGGCAGGAGCGACGGCAGATCGCGATCGAAGGAAGGCCGCATGTCGACGAGGCGGATGCGGTCCTGGGGCCGCTTGGGCCCGGCAAGGCTCGGCTCCACCGTCGCCAGGTCCAGCTCCAGCTTGGACGTGTACTCCGGGTCGGGCGTGTCGTCGGTCCGGAACAGTCCCAGCTCCCCGCACACGCGCTCGACCCGCGTCACGAGCTCCTCCGGGCGTCCCGTTCCGCGCAGGTAGCGCAGCGCCTCCCGGTCCACCGGGAAGAAGCCGATGGTGGCACCATACTCGGGAGCCATGTTGGCGAGCGTCGCCTTGTCGGGGAGCGAGAGGCTCGACAGCCCCGCACCGTAGAACTCTACGAAGCGGCCCACGACCCCGTGCTTGCGCAGCATCTCGGTGACCCTGAGCACGAGGTCCGTGGCGGTCGCGCCCTCCGGCAGCGTCCCGCTCAGCCTCATCCCCACGACCTCGGGCAGGAGCATGTAGTACGGCTGGCCGAGCATCACCGCCTCGGCCTCGATGCCCCCGACGCCCCATCCGACCACGCCCAGCCCGTTGATCATCGTCGTGTGTGAGTCGGTGCCGACCAGCGTATCCGGAAAGGCCACCATCGAGCCGCCCTGCTCACGTCGGTGCACCACGGAGGCCAGGTACTCCAGGTTCACCTGGTGGACGATCCCGGTGCCCGGAGGGACGACGGAGAAGTCGCCGAAGGCCTCCTGCGCCCAGCGGAGGAGAGCGTACCGCTCGCGGTTACGCTCGAACTCGCGCTCTACGTTGAGCCGGAAGGCATCGGCGCTGCCGAAGTAGTCCACCTGCACCGAGTGGTCGATCACCAGGTCCGCCGGCACCACCGGGTTGATACGCGACGGATCGCCGCCCAGCGCCTTGATGCCGTCCCGCATCGCGGCCAGGTCGACGACCGCCGGCACGCCGGTGAAGTCCTGCAGGACGACGCGCGAGGGCATGAAGGGGACGTCGGCGCCTGCGTTGGTCGGGCTCCAGGCCGCGACGGCGGCGACGTGGTCCCGGGAGACGTAGGCGCCCCCGGCGTGGCGCAGCACGTTCTCCAGGAGCACGCGGATGGAGAACGGCAGCCGGTCCAGAGAGGACACCACGCCCTCGGCTTCGAGGCGGGACAGGCTGTAGTACGAGGTGGGGCCCTCGGGTAGGTCGACGGGGGTGAGGGCGCCGAACGGATCGTTGCGCTGCTCGGCCACGATGGCTCCTGAGCGGTCGGTTCTGAGATGGGGACGCCCGCGCAGGACGGGCGGCGTCGAGCCCTTAAGCATAAGGGAAGTCGACGCCGGTAAAAGCCCTCCGCCCAAGCCGGGTGGGAGAGCCGACCCCCAGCCTCCTCAACGCCCTCCCGTGTGCCTGTTCACGGTTCGCGCGGTACCTGACCCCCTTCCCCCAGCAGACGCGCCGCCCGGGCCTTGTAGCCTTCGTCCGCGGCACGGAGGGTCGGAGCCGCCAGCGTGGCCTCGAACGCGCGTCGCGCCTCTTCGTCTCGGCCGAGGTCCCGGTACGCCATGCCGAGCTCGAGGTGGTGTACCGCCTCCTCGGGGGCCAGCTCGGCGGCGAGGCGCAGGTGGTGCACCGCCTCGTCCCAACTCGCTTCACCCAGGATGTCCGCACCCAGGAGGTGGCGCGCCAGGGTGCGCGTGAGCCAGCTCAGGCGCATCACCGCAGCGTGGAGGCGTCCCTGGATGTGATGGGCACCGGCGTGCAGGGAGTCCAACGCGAGTACCTGCTCCGACTCCCGCCACGCCTCTTCGGCGAAGCGGATCTTCGACCGCCCCCCTTCCACGTCTGCGAGGAGACCGGCGCTCACCGCGAGCCAATAGTGGCCCTCCACCGCTCCCGGTCGGAGCTCCACGGCCGCCGTGGCGAGGCGTCGAGCCCCGAGCAGCATGACCCGTCCTTCGTCGCTGTCGCCCAGGGCCGCCGCGGTCGTGGCCCCCGTTCGGGCGGTCTCCCAGAGGCTCCGATACTCGAGGGGAGGCTCGAGGGCGGCCGCCTCCAGCAACACGAAGCGCGACGGCTCCGCCAGAAGGGAGTCGGGCCCTTCGCTCCCGATCGTCCGGTCGCCGGCCTGCACGCCCATGTGTAGCGGCGAGGGCCATCACCGTCATCCACGAGCACATGAGATCCATGATGGCCCCCTCATGCCGCACGGGTGACGAAGGCGGCCACGAACGTGGCCACGACTCCTACCCAGATCATCACGTACACAGGCACGAAAGCACGACGGCGCACGAGCATCTCGGGGAAGAGAACGGGCTTTCCGGCGAATTTCCCGCGGGGTGTCGACGGGAAGAAGAAGGTCTTGTACGTCTCCAGCGTCGCCACGGTGAAGCCGATGGCCGTGAGGGCGACGAGGGGATAGCTGTCGGTGAACCAGGAGACGGCGAGGCCGTAGACCGTGGCCACCCCGGGGCTCCGGAAGAACTTCAGGGCCTCGAAGCCCTCGATGGGCGCGTCCTTGAAGGCACCTCCGAAGGCGGAGAACCAACCGCCCACGCTGGCCACGAGGATCACGCGCAGGAGGGAGGACGGCTCGCCCGGCCCGGGCTCGAGAGAGCGAGCCAGCAGAAGGAGGGCGACGGCCACCACGACCATGCCCAGCCCCACCGCCGCCCTCGCCAGGGGACTGCGCACCACCCGGCCCATGACGTGGAACTGCATGGGGATGAAGTACTTGGACTGGTCCTCGTCACGGATGAACGTCTTCCAGAACTCCGTGACGGCTCGCTCCAGGGCGTAGGTGAGACCGAAGAGGAGCACGATCCCCGACGGGTGCGCGCACGTCCACCCCCGCAACGGCCGCACCGATGGGGGCGAGGACCATGCCCACCACGATGCTGCGGGCGTATTTCATGCGGGTGAAGCCTTCGTGGATGGAGTCCTTGTACATGCCCCAGGTGGCGATGTGCGCACCCACGGCCAGGCCAACCAACGCTTGGATCACGAACGTCATGGGATCATCTCCTCGACTGAAGGAACGGGGGGGACGGCGGCGTAGGCCTGCTCGATGAGCTCGATGTCGCGCCGTGCCGTGCGGAGGGTGAGCCGTGAAGGCTCCCCGGTGACGAGGGAGCGGAGGAAGTCGGAGAACATGGCCCGGTAGCCCAGGACGTCCCGGGGGTCGGGGATCCAGAGGCCGGGCCGCCGCCCGGTGCGGACGACGAAGAGGCCGTTGGTCTCGAAGAGGACCGAGGCTCGCGTGCCCCAGATCCGCGACAGTCGAAGCCCGCGCAGGGTGCCGGGGATCTCCCACGAGTACGCGAGGACGCCCACGGCTCCCTGCGCGTAGTCTCCTACGAGGACGGCGCTCCGCTCGAAGCCCGGGAGGGATCCGGGGAGGTGGGCGCGCACCCGGACGAGATCCATCCCCAGGTTGGACAGGAAATCCACCCAGTGGACCCCGCCCTCGAAGAGGGCGCCGCCCCCCGCCTGCGCGGGGTCACCTCGCCACCCCGCCGCGGGCTGCTGCTTGACGGCGTTGATCTGCACGAAGCGGACATGGCCCAGGCTTCCCGACGCCACGAGGGCGCGCAGCCGGCGCAGGGCCGGTTTGTAGAAGTAGTTCTCCGCCACCAGGACCCGGTGCCCGAACCGCCGCTCCGCCTCTTCCACCAGGTCGAAATCGGCGGAGTGTGGAAACGCGGGCTTCTCGACGACGACGTGCTTGCCAGCCCGCAGCGCGTCCAGGGTCAGGGAGAGGTGGGACGCCGGAGGCGTGGTGATCAACACGGCGTCCACCCGCTCGTCGGCCAGGGCGTCCCGGTAGCTCCGGAAGTGGCCGGCGGCGCCGGTGGACGCCGCGAGCGCCACTGCGCGGGCCGCGCTTCGGCTCGCGGTCCATCGGCGCACGCCCGGGAACCACCTCGCCAGGTTCCGTCCGTGGGTTCGGGCGGCTTGCCCCGTGCCCAGGATGGCGATCCCGAGCTCGAAACCCCGATGCCCGGGCGCTCACCGGGCACCTCCGGTCGCCTCGGCGAGCGCTGCCGGTGTCCGGCCCCGGGACCCGAAGCGCTCCGGTACCGCCGTGCCGGCCAGGTGAACGCTCGCCTTGAGGGCGTTGGCGGCGATGGTGAGGCTCGGGTTCACGCCACCGGAGCGGGGCATGAAGCTCCCGTCGGTGACCCACAGGTTCTCCACGCCCCGGAAGCGTGACGACGCATCCAGGGGCGACGTCCGCGGATCCACGCCCATGCGCAGCGTGCCCACGGCGTGGGAGAAGGTCGGGATGCGCACGCCCTGGGTCATGCGGGCACCTGCCTGGCGCAGGACGGCCCGGGCCACCCGAGCCAGCGCCAGCCGGGCGTGCGCATCGCGCCACGTGTAGCGGTGGGTCACGCGGCCGGCGGGCCCGCCGAAGCGATCGCTGCGGCGCGCGTCCGCCTCGACCCGGTTCTCGGGGCGAGGCTGATCCTCGGCGATGACCAGGAGGCCGGTGGACCGGTCCGCCAGCGGCTCGGCGATCCCGCCGAGCCACCCGGGGATCCGAGCGCGCACCAGGCCGGGCGGCGGAGGGTGGACGGACTGGATGCACCCCAGCTTCGGAGCACCGTCGAGTCCACCGTACAGGTCGAAGACGCCCACCTGTTTGTGGAAGTCCCTCGACCCCTCCAGGGGGTGGCGGAAGAGTCCGAAGACGATCCCGTTGCAGTGGCGCATGAGGCAGCGGCCCACCCAGTCCCGAGCAGGGCTGGAGCTCTGGAGTCCCGACGCGAGGATCAGGCGCGGCGAGGCCAGGGCGCCCGCGGCCAGAACGTAGTGGTCGGCGCGGGCGATCCAGCGCCGCCCGGTCCGCGTGTCGACGCACTCCACGCCCACCACCCGTCCTCCCCGGCGAAGGAGACGCACGGCTTCCGTCTCGGGGCGGAGCGTGAGGCCGCACCCCTCCAGGCGGGGCAGGATCGCGGTGCTGGGCTCCCGCTTGGCCTGGATGGCGCACGCGTACCCATCGCAGGTGCCACACAGCGCACAGGGCTCCCCGGGGCCCGTCGCGTCACCGTGACGGATGGCCAGGGGAAGGAGGGAAGGGGTGAGTCCCAGCGACGTGGCGGCGGCCCACACGTTCCGGGCGGGCCCCCGGGGTGGCAGCGCGGGCCGTGGGTACGGCCCGGACCGCGGTGGCGCCGACGGATCGCCGGCATCGTCACCCCCCACCTCCAGGAGGGTTTCCGCCCAGGCGTAGTAGGGCTCGAGCTCGTCGTAGCCGTAGGGCCAGCGAGCGCCGGAATCGCCCACGATCCCGGCGTCGTGGAGGAAGTCGTGCTCGCGCAAGCGGAGGGCCACGCCGCCGTAGAACACCGCGGGGCCGCCGACGCAGCGGAACGAGCCGATGCGACTGCGATCGTCACCGCGCACCTCCCACGGGTCCTCCGTCGAGTAGTACGGGCTCAGCTCCATGACGGCGTCGCCCGCCCAGTTCCCGGCGCCCCGGCGCACTCGGCGGCCGCGCTCGATCATGAGGACCCGCAGGCCGGCCTCCACCAGAGCGTGCGCCGCGGCGGCACCACCCACTCCGCTTCCGATGACGAGCGCGTGATACGAGGGTTTGGTAGGCATGGTTGGCTCCCGGATGGTGTCAGAAGAGGCCGGGGACGACGGCCAGTGCGTAGAAGCGGAGGAAGCGACCCAGAAAGCCCAGGATCAGGAAAACGCCCAGCTGGAGGCTCGCGATGCCCGCCACCACGGACATGAGGTAGAAGGGGGGGATTCCCACGATGGCGCTGACGAAATAGAGGAGCGTGAGGGCTCCCGGACGGTCTCGGAACCGAGCTGCCATGTCCGAGGCCTTCCCGCTCTTCGCCGACGCCCGGGCCCCCACGCCGCGGCCTCCCCGGTAGAGGACGACCTTGCCGGCCATCTGCCCAACCGCCGCTATGGTGGCTACCACCGGGGCGAGCCGGTGGGGAACGGCCGCGGCCGCCGCCAGGACCAGCGCCTCGGCGTTGACGACGGGCACGAGGGCGCTGGCCACGGAGCTCCCCAGCAACGCCAACAGGATCATCGGGATGGCCATGCGTCCTCCGTGTGAAGGCCGTGGGCGTGGTCACCCACTCGCCCACCGACTCTTCAACGGTGCGCCGGGACGCCCACCCGTCCGATCCGCAATCGCTGTCAGGAACAAAGGTCGAAGTACGTAGGAGACGGACCGCTGCTACGTAGGAGGCGGATTTCGCCTGTCGTGTGCCGTGGTTGGGGGGTAGACTTGCGGGATGGATGAAGGCCTATTCGCCCAGGATCCTCCGCTCGTGGGACGCCGGAGCGAGCTGGGGCGACTCCTCGACTTCCTCGATCCCACCACCGGCCCCGCCGTGCTCCTTCTCAACGGGGGCGGTGGCGTAGGCAAGTCGCGCCTCGCTCGGGTGGTGGCAGAGGAGGCGGGGGGGCGAGGCTGGTCGGTGGCTCGCGGGCAGGCCTATCCCGTAGAGAAGGGTATTGCCTACGCCCTCTTCTCGGAGGCCTTCGTACCGATCCTGAGAGACCTCGACGTCGAAGCGGTGAACACCCTCTCCCGGGGAGGGCAGGCGGAGCTTGGACGGCTCTTTCCGGCTCTGCGCTCGGGGGAGCGCGACGCAGGCCTGAGCTGGACCGACCCCGCGGAGTTCAAGACCCGGCTCTACTGGGCTCTCACCGAGTTCTTGCGCGGCTACGCTGGGAGAGCACCCCTGTTGGTGGTCCTCGACGACCTGCAGTGGGCCTCGGATTCATCGCTCGAGCTCCTCCACTTCACCGCCCGGCACCTCGCGGTGGATCGAGTCCGCTTCCTCTGCATCTACAACGACGAGTTGGCCGGAGAGAATCCGCGGCTGCGCGAGATCGAGGGATCCATGCTCGCCCAGGGGCTGGCGGACCGGATGACGATCGAACCCCTGGGAGCCGACGACACGAGGACGCTGGTGAGGGAGATGTTCCGCGTCGACGATGTGGTCAGCCGGGAGCTCAGCGACCGTCTCCACGAATGGACCCAGGGCAATCTCCTCTTCCTTCTGGAAACCCTGAAGGAGCTGGTGGAGACGGGCCGACTCCGTCAGCGGGACGGTGTCTGGCTCGGATGGGAGGCCGAGGCTCCCCGACTTCCCGGCTCCATCCGGGAGGGGATTCTGGCCCGGATGCGAAGACGATCCGAGGACGCTCAGACCGTGGCATCGGGGGCTTGCGTCTTCGGGGAACCGGTGTCCCACGCCCTGCTCTCCCACGTCTCCCACTTGCCCGAAGACCGGCTGTTGCACGCCGTCGAAGAGCTGGTGCGCGTGGGGATCTTCACCGAGGAGGTGGACGGCAGCGCCATCGTGTACGATTTCACGCATCCCATGTTCAGGGACGGCCTCTACACCGAGCTGGGGCTCGCCCGGACGCGGATGCTCCACGCGCTGGCCGTGGAGGCCATCGAGGGCACCTCCGGCGCCGATGCGGCGGTCCAGTCGGCCGAGCTGGCCTACCACCTGGTTCGCGCCGGCTCGGGCGCGCTGGCCCGGAAGTCCGTCCAGTATCTGGTGGAGGCAGGGCGTGACGCGCTGTTGCGCCACGCCGACGCCGAGGCAGCACAGTACCTGCGCACCGCCCTCGACCTGCTCACCGAGGTCACCGAGGGGGAGCCGCGGGCGGGCGCGGGTCCGCCGATCGACCGCGCCGCTCTGCCGGAGGTCATGGGGCTCCTGGCGCAGGCCCGGGCTCGCCGCGGCGGCTTCGAGGAGGCTGTGGAGCTCTGGGGGCGTGTGTTGGCCCTGACGGCACCCGAAGGCAAGCCGGCCGCCGAGGCCCACCGCCGCATGGGATTGGCGTGCTATTGGGGCGGTCGCCACGATGCGGCCCTGGCCCACTTCGATGCCGGCCTCGACGCCCTGGGAGAAGGCGCCGACGAGAAGGCGGCGGCCCTCCATCTGGCGCGGGGCGTCTGCTTCCACGCGATCGGTCGCTCCGAGGCCGCGCTACGAGATGCGCGCACCGCCCTTTCGATGGCCGAGGCGCTGGACGATACCCCGACACTGGCGAGAGCCCACCGCGTCCTGACGCTCCTGCACACGTGGACGGGTCCTCCCGACACGGCCCGGGCCCACGCCCGCAAGGCGGTGGAGTTGGCCCTCGAATGCGGCGACCTCAACGTGGCCTTCTGGGGCCACTGGGCCCTGGCGGCGCTCGAGGGGCTCACGGGAAACACGGATCGCATGGAAGAGGAGATCGGCGAGGCCGAAGCGGTAGCCGACCGCCTCCGCTCCCCCGTTCTGCGGAACTGGACCGCCGAGCTGTTCCTGGAGCGCGCCTACGCCACGGGCGAGTGGGAGACGGGCGTCGCGTTCGGGGAACGAGCGATCGCCGTGGCCCGTTCCCTCAACCAGCGGATCCTCCTTCCTCGTCTCCTCGTCTGGACCGCGCTCATGTACCTGGGGAAGGGAGAGCTCGAGCGAGGGAAGGCCATGGTGGACGAGGCGTGGGCGGTTGCGGGGCTCCCGGGAGCGGGGAGTGGCCCCGACATCCACACGGCCGTGCCCGCCTACATCGGCCGCGCCGCCTACCACCAGGCGTTGGGGGAGTGGTCGGAGACGCTGCGCTGGGGTGAAGCCGGGCTCGCCCTCGCGGATCGCAGCGGGTACGTCATCTGGTCCATCCACCATCTTCTTCCCCTGGTGGCCGAAGCGCTCATCCAGACGCGAGACCTCGAGGGCGCCGAGAAGGTGGGGCGGCGTCTCCGGACGGACTCCGAGCGGATGGGCCATTCCCTCGGGCTGGCCTGGGCGCAGGCGTGCGAGGCCCTGGTGGTCTGGCTCCGAGGCGACCTGGCAGGCGGGGTGGAACGCCTGCGCGAGGCCGCCACCGCCCTGGAGAGGATCCCCATGATCCCGGACGCGGCCCGCATCCGCCGCCAGCTCGCGGGGCGCCTCGCCGACCTCGGAGAGCGGGAGGCGGCCGTCGCTGAGCTGCGCGCGGTTCACGACACGCTCGCGCGCCTGGGGAATCGCCGGGAGCTCGAGAAGGCCCGAAAGCTGTTCCAGAAGCTCGATAGCCGACCGCCTCCCCTCACGCCGGTGGAGGGGGCCGGCGTCCTCACGGGTCGGGAGGTACAGGTCGCCCGCATGGTGGCGGAGGGCGCATCCAACAAGTCCATCGCTCGCGCGCTGGGGATCTCACCCCGCACCGTGACGACCCATGTGGCCAACGCCTTCAAGAAGCTCGGCGTCTCCTCCCGCCACGAGCTCGGGGAGCTCGTCCGGACGGGGCGCTTCCGCGAGGGGTAGGGGTCGGCGTCGCACTCCACCTCAGCTTCGGAACGCCCGGCGCCACGATTCTCTCCCGCGCCTCACGGGGAGCCTGAACGGCCCGCGCCGAGCGGCATCTCAGGAGACTCCGGCCGCTCGATCTGGACGGACGGGCACCTCGTGGATGTGCGGGACTCGTTCTCGGTGGTAGAATATCCCACCCGCCGGGGTGGCGGAACGGTAGACGCGGCGGCCTCAAAAGCCGCTGTCCGAAAGGGCATGCGGGTTCGATTCCCGCCCCCGGCACTTGTGCTCGACTCATCGCGAGGGTCGTCGCGGCCGATACGGTCGGACGACCCTCGCGGGCGTATCCGGGGGCCGGAATCTCACCCGCGCGTCTCGGCGGCTGCGCCGCCGATCCGCATGCGGGTGGAGCTGCGGGCGGCCTGCGGCCGCTCCTCGCTCACGTCGGCTGCGCCTCGGTTCGATTCCCGCCCCCGGCACTTGTGCTCGACTCATCGCGAGGGTCGTCGCGGCCGATACGGTCGGACGACCCTCGCGGGCGTATCCGGGGGCCGGAATCTCACCCGCGCGTCTCGGGCGGCTGCGCCGCCGATCCGCATGCGGGTGGAGCTGCGGGCGGCCTGCGGCCGCTCCTCGCTCACGTCGGCTGCGCCTCGGTTCGATTCCCGCCCCCGGCACTTGTGCTCGACTCATCGCGAGGGTCGTCGCGGCCGATACGGTCGGACGACCCTCGCGGGCGTATCCGGGGGCCGGAATCTCACCCGCGCGTCTCGGCGGCTGCGCCGCCGATCCGCATGCGGGTGGAGCTGCGGGCGGCCTGCGGCCGCTCCTCGCTCCCCCTCGCTGCGCCTCGGTTCGATTCCCGCCCCCGGCACTTGTGCTCGACTCATCGCGAGGGTCATCGCGGCCGATACGGTCGGACGACCCTCGCGGGCGTATCCGGGGGCCGGAATCTCACCCGCGCGTCTCGGGCAGCTGCGCTGCCGATCCGCATGCGGGTGGAGCTGCGGGCGGCCTGCGGCCGCTCCTCGCTCACGTCGGCTGCGCCTCGGTTCGATTCCCGCCCCCGGCACTTGTGCTCGACTCATCGCGAGGGTCGTCGCGGCCGATACGGTCGGACGACCCTCGCGGGCGTATCCGGGGGCCGGAATCTCACCCGCGCGTCTCGGCAGCTGCGCCGCCGATCCGCATGCGGGTGGAGCTGCGGGCGTCCTGCGGCCGCTCCTCGCTCACGCTCGCTGCGCTCGGGGTCGATTCCCGCCCCCGGCACTTGTGCTCGACTCATCGCGAGGGTCATCGCGGCCGATACGGTCGGACGACCCTCGCGGGCGTATCCGGGGGCCGGAATCTCACCCGCGCGTCTCGGCGGCTGCGCCGCCGATCCGCATGCGGGTGGAGCTGCGGGCGGCCTGCGGCCGCTCCTCGCTCACGTCGGCTGCGCCTCGGTTCGATTCCCGCCCCCGGCACTTGTGCTCGACTCATCGCGAGGGTCGTCGCGGCCGATCGGTCGGACGACCCTCGCGGGCGTATCCGGGGGCCGGAATCTCGCCCGCGCGTCTCGGGCGGCTGCGCCGCCGATCCGCATGCGGGTGGAGCTGCGGGCGGCCTGCGGCCGCTCCTCGCTCACGTCGGCTGCGCCTCGGTTCGATTCCCGCCCCCGGCACTTGTGCTCGACTCATCGCGAGGGTCGTCGCGGCCGATACGGTCGGACGACCCTCGCGGGCGTATCCGGGGGCCGAATTTCACCCGCGCGTCTCGGCGGCTGCGCCGCCGATCCGCATGCGGGTGGAGCTGCGGGCGTCCTGCGGCCGCTCCTCGCTCCCCCTCGCTGCGCTCGGGGTCGATTCCCGCCCCGGCACTTGTGCTCGACTCATCGCGAGGGTCATCGCGGCCGATACGGTCGGACGACCCTCGCGGGCGTATCCGGGGGCCGGAATCTCACCCGCGCGTCTCGGGCGGCTGCGCCGCCGATCCGCATGCGGGTGGAGCTGCGGGCGGCCTGCGGCCGCTCCTCGCTCACGTCGGCTGCGCCTCGGTTCGATTCCCGCCCCCGGCACTTGTGCTCGACTCATCGCGAGGGTCGTCGCGGCCGATACGGTCGGACGACCCTCGCGGGCGTATCCGGGGGCCGGAATCTCACCCGCGCGTCTCGGGCGGCTGCGCCGCCGATCCGCATGCGGGTGGAGCTGCGGCGGCCTGCGGCCGCTCCTCGCTCACGTCGGCTGCGCCTCGGTTCGATTCCCGCCCCCGGCACTTGTGCTCGACTCATCGCGAGGGTCGTCGCGGCCGATACGGTCGGACGACCCTCGCGGCGTATCCGGGGGCCGGAATCTCACCCGCGCGTCTCGGGCGGCTGCGCCGCCGATCCGCATGCGGGTGGAGCTGCGGGCGGCCTGCGGCCGCTCCTCGCTCACGTCGGCTGCGCCTCGGTTTGAGGCTCCCTCGGCTCGGTGGACACCTGCAGATTGAGGGAACGGAGGTGTCCACATGGCACGACAGAGGAAGACGTACCCGGCTGAGTTCAGGCGCCGGATGGTGGAGATGGTCCGGGCAGGGCGAAGCCCGGAGAGCCTGGCGAAGGACTTCGAGCCATCGGCCAATACGATCCGGAAGTGGGTGGTCCAGGCCGAGCTGGATGAAGGGCTTCGCTCCGACGGGCTGACGACGGCCGAGCGGGCCGAGCTGCGGGAGCTCCGGCGTGAGAACCGCCAGCTGAAGCTCGAGCGGGAGATCCTGGGAAAAGCCGCGGCCTGGTTCGCCCGGGAGTCGATTACGCTTCCCAAGCCTACAGATTCGTGAAGGCGAACCAGGCCTGCTACCGGGTAGCGATGATGTGTCGGGTGCTGGACGTGTCCCGTAGCGGGTATTACGCGTGGCTGAAGCGAGAGCCCCCGGCCCGGGCGCAGGCGAACGCCGCGTTGCTGGAGACGATCCGGAAGATCCATGACGAGAGCGACGGGACCTATGGAGCTCCGCGGGTCCATGCAGAGCTGGTGGAGCTGCCCCAGGGGCCGAAGGCCAGCCTGAACCGGGTGGCGCGGGTCATGCGATGGGCCGGGTTGCAGGGCGTAAGCCCGCGCAGATGGGTGCGCACGACGGTGCGGGACGACGAGGGCCGAGTGGCGCCAGATCTGGTGAAGCGGCAGTTCACGGCCACGGGTCCGGACCAGCTCTGGGTGGCCGACATCACGTACGTGCCCACCTGGGCCGGGTTCCTGTACCTGGCCGTGGTGCTGGACGTCTGGAGTCGGCGGATCGTGGGCTGGGCCATGGCCACCCACCTGAGAACGGAGCTGGTGCTCGAGGCCCTGGACATGGCCCTGGTGCAGCGCCTGCCGAAGGACGTGATCCATCACAGCGACCACGGGAGCCAATACACATCGCTGGCCTTCGGACGCCGGTGCGATCTGATGGGCGTGCGGCCCTCGCTGGGCTCCGTGGGCGACGCGTACGACAATGCCATGTGCGAGTAGTTCTTCGGAACTCTGGAGGCGGAGTTGCTGGACCGCTATACGTTCCGCTCGCAGGTGGACGCGAGGATGGCCATCTTCCGCTACATCGAGGGCTGGTACAACCCCAAGCGCCGTCATTCATCGCTGGGCTATCTGTCGCCGGCGAACTTCGAAGCGAGGCATCGGCCGGAAAGCCGCGCGAGCTCTCTGGCTCTGCCCACGATCTCAGCCTATGCTCCAAGCTCCATCGATGGGCCGAGCTCTACTCCGCTGCATAGCAGCGGAAGCTTCTGACTCCATCGGCGGAAAGGAGAAGAAACAAACAGACCCAACCGCACTACTCACCCTGTCCACTGAATCGGGGTAGGCCCGCCCCCGGCACTTGTGCTCGACTCATCGCGAGGGTCGTCGCGGCCGATACGGCGGGGGGCGGGTACGATGCCCGCCCCCCATG
>CAWKGE010000039.1:0-23900 GCA_963848895.1 uncultured Gemmatimonadales bacterium | reverse complement strand
GCGATCCCCCGGCGCCCGGACGCTATCCGCGCTCCGCGAGCGCGCGGAACTCCGCGCTTTCGTCGATCAGCGTCTCGTAGGGCCCCGAGGCGACCACCCGCCCGCCTTCGATCAGGTGGATGCAGTCGCATTCGCGCACCGTGCTCAGGCGGTGGGCGACGAGGACGACGGTCTTCTCCCCTCCGAGGTTGTGCACGGCGTCCATGACCGCGCGCTCGGTGACGTTGTCGAGCGCGCTGGTGGCCTCGTCGAGGATCAGGAGCTGCGGGTCCCGATAGAGGGCCCGCGCGATGCCGATGCGCTGGCGCTGGCCGCCCGAGAGGCGCACCCCCCGCTCCCCCACGAACGTCTCGTAGCCCTCCGGGAGATCCTTCACGATGAAGTCGTGGAGGTTGGCGATCCGGGCCGCCTGCTCGACCGCGTCGCGATCCACGAGCCGGGGGGGCACGCCGAATGCGATGTTCCCCGCGATGGTGTCGTCGGCGAGGAAGATCTGCTGGGGCACGTAGCCCACGGTGCGCTGCCACAGCGGCAACCGGTGCCCCGAGACCTCCACGACCGTCGACGACCAGGGCCCCCGTGTCCGGCTCCAACAGGCCGAGGAGCACGTCGATGATCGTGGTCTTGCCGGACCCGGTCGATCCGACCAACCCGTGCGTCGTGCGCGCGGGGACGTGGAGCGACAGCCCCCGCAGCGTGGGCTGCGAAGCCTCGGGGTAGGTGTACACGACGTCTCGGAGCTCCACCGCGGTATCGAGGGAGAGCCGGGGCGCCGGCTCCGAGGGCCCGATGGACGCCGCCTTCGCCGGTTCGGCCTTCTTCACGAAGGCGAGGTCTTCGGACAATGCATCCAACGCCGCCTCCATGAAGCGCATCTTCGCCACCGACTGGAAGACGGACTGGAGGGCGGGCATGAGCCTGTATCCGGCCAGGGCGAAGACGGAGATCACCGGAAGGACGCTCTGGAAGTCGCCCCGCGTGCCCAGGAGGTACAGGATCCCCAGCAGCAGGGCACCGAAGAGGATGCCCTGCATGGCGAACGACGGGAGCTGCGAGATGAGGGTCGCCGAGATCTGCGTCTCGGCGAACCGCTGCGACGGCACGCTGAAGCGGCTCACGAACTGGCGCTCCAGCCCACCGACCTTGACGTCCTTGACCCCGCCCAGGGCCTCCTGGAGGACCTTGTAACGGGCCCTGGCCGCGTTCCTGCGCTCGATCCCGATCCGGCTCAGCTCGAGCCCGGCTCGCGAGCTCCACGATGCCGTACAGGCCGCCCAGGATGACGGCAGCGCCGATCGCGAGGGTCGGCTCCACCGCGACGAGGAGCGCGACCAGGCAGACGGTGATCAGGGCGCCGGAGATCGCCTGCATGGCAGGGAGGAGGGCGCTGTTCACCACCTGATTCACCTCCGTCAACACGCTGGCGGACAGCTCGGCGCTGTGCTGGTTCAGGAACCACTCGTACGGCTGTCCGAGATACCCCGACATGAGGCGACAACTCCACGAATGGGTGCGGTTCTGCGAGAACCGCGCCTGTGCCCACGCGCCCAGCACCTTCATGACGAGCGACAGCATGAAGACGACGAAGACCGCCACGCCCAGGGCGAAGAGGAAGCTGTCGCGCGACGCGAAGCCGAACATCGTGTAGATGGCGGAGAGCGTCGCGTTCGTCTCGACGACCTCCGGCCTCGACAGCACGGCGATGAACGGCATGATGGAGGCGACGCCGCCGGTCTCCACCAGGGCGACCAGGAGGACCAGGAAGAACACGATGAGCGCACGCCGACGTTCCCGCGCGTCCAGAATGCTCCAGAGCTTCAGGTAGGTATTCAGCATCTCGGTGCGCCCATGGCCGGGCGCCCTCGTTGGATTCTCGTAGAGAGCCTGAAAGACTAATCTCCCCCATCCCGGCCAGGTAGTCGAGCCTGACGTGGACGCCCCGAAGGCGTCCGCCACCCTGATGCCCATGCGGAAGGTAGTGGACGGGCGCTCGCCTTCCACAGTATCGTTCGACATGGTGCAACGCTTGTCCCCCCCAGGTCGGTCATGTTGCCTCTCCGCGGTACCACCCGGTCCAGCCGAGCCTCTGGCGAGGTGGAGTTCCGGTCACCCGGGAGGCCCGGTGTGGACCTGATCGTCCTCAACTACCACTTCCCGCCGGATCCCTCGATGGGCGGGATGCGCTGGGCGGGGTTGAGCAAGTACATGGCCCGGGCCGGCGCCAGGATCCACGTCGTAGCCTGCGGCCCGAAGGACGCGGTCGAGCACCTGCCGGCGGGCGTCGTCGTCCATCGCGTCGCGCGCCGGCGCACGTTGAACGACGTCTATCGCGGGTATCGCGAGGCCGCGATCTCCGGTCGGTCGCCGGAGCTGGCCGCGGGCACGTCGGTTCCCGAGCGCGGAGGCGCCCCGCCGCGCGGCGGCTTCTTCGCAGGACTGCGCCAGGAGCTGTCCTGGCTCATGGCTTTCCCGGACGACAGCCGCGGATGGATCCTCAGGGCGCTCAGGGCCACCGTTCCCTCCCCCCGCACTCGTCCCCTCACCCGCCGCCGCGCTTTCGCAGACTGCGCCACAGCTGTCCTCTCATGGCTTTCCCGGACGACAGCCGCGGATGGATCCTCCGGGCGCTCAGGGCCCGTTGCGCATCAGCAGCGAGCACCGTCCGGCGGCGATCGTCTCGAGCGGGCCGCCCCACGCGGTACACCTGATCGGGACGGCGGTGGCATCCTGGCGTCGGCTACCCCACGTGGTGGACCTGCGTGACCCCTGGGCGACCCACCGTTACGATCCCCGGATATGGTGGCAGAGCATCCACGCCCATCGGTTGGGCCGCATCACGCTTCCGTTCCTGGAGCGCCTGGTCTTCAGACGCGCGAGCACGATCGTGGCGAACACGTGTCGGCTGCGCGATCTGCTTCGATCCCACTTTCCGGAAGCGCGCGTCGAGTGGATTCCCAACGGTGTCGATCTCGATCGCATCGCGAACGGGAACGAAGAGCCCCGCTTCCCCGGGTTGAGCATCGCGTACGCCGGAACGCTCTACGGCGGCCGAGCCCTCGACGAGGTCATGAAGGCGTTCGCGGAGTTCCTGGAGAAGCATCCGAAGGCGCGCGCCGCGGGATCACGGATCCGGGTGGCCGGCCACATGGAGCCCGGCCACGCCGAGGCCTTCATGGCACGACGCCGTGCCTTCGGGCTCGACGAGTTCGTCGAGCACGTGGGCATGCTGTCACGCGAAGACGCGCTCGCCTTCGCGCGTGCCTCGTCCCTCTCGCTCGTCCTGGCTCAGGCGCAAGAGCTCCAGGTCCCCGGCAAGGTCTACGAGCTCGCGATGCTCGGCGGAGCCGTGCTGGTCATCGCGGAGCGGGAGAGCGCATCGGCGGACGATGCCGAGCGGCTGGGGCTCCACTGGGCGGAACCGACGGACCACCAAGGGCTTGTTCGAATCCTCGAGGAGGTCTGGTCGGGGAGGGAGGGGGAGCGCGCCCCGCCGAACGCTCGCGTCAGCTACGAGTCGATCGCCGTGGACATGCACGACCTCATCCGCCAGGTGGTTTCGCCCGGGCACCACGGCACGCTCCGAGCCGGAACGGAGCGGCGAGCCGCGACCCTGCCCCAGGACTGACGAGCCGGAATCAGGCGTCCTTCGGGTTCGTCGGCCGGGCGACGAGCGCCTGGACGATCCGCGCGGCGGCCCGTCCGTCCCAACCGTCGGGAGCGGCCTCCCCCACCCCCAGTCTCGGCCTCGCGCGCATGTCGTCGAATGCGGCCCGGATCCCCTCCGCCGTGGGTGGCCACGCCACCATGCGGTTCGTGCCGTGGTCGACGGTGATCGGCCTCTCCGTGGTGTCACGAAGGGTCGTGCACGGCACGCCCAGCACCGTGGTCTCTTCCTGCACGCCTCCGGAATCCGTGAACACACCGAGCGCGCCGTCCATCAGGGCGAGCATCTCGTGGTAGCCGAGCGGCTCGGTGACCATCAGGCCGTCGAGCCGCCCCTCCAGACCGAACGCCTGAATGCGGTCTCGGGTCCGGGGATGGAGGGGCAGGACGACGGGTAGCTCCCCGGCGACGCGTACCAGACCGTCCAGGATCTCCCGCAGCCTGTCCGGCGCATCCACGTTCGAGGGACGATGGAGGGTGGCCGCCACGTACGAGTGGGCATGCAACGACAGGCGTGCGAAGATGTCGCTCTCCCGGGCCCGGGGAAGCTCCCGCACGAGGGTGTCGATCATCACGTTCCCGGCGAAGACGATCCGCTCCGTCGGGATGCCCTCGGCTTCGAGATTCCCTCGGGCTTCCGGAGAGGTGGTGAACAGCATGTCCGAGAGCCGGTCGGTGAGGACGCGGTTCACCTCTTCGGGCATCGACCAATCCCGGCTCCTCAAGCCGGCCTCGACGTGCGCGATCCCGCATCCCAGCTGCGCCTTGAGCTTGGCGGCCACCAGGGAGCACGCGAGGGTGGAGTTCACGTCCCCGACCACGACCACCCAGTCGGGTCGGGTCTCGAGCAGAACGGGCTCGAACGCCTGCATGATGCGCGCCGTCTGGTCGGCGTGCGTTCCCGAGCCTACCCCCAGGTGGAAGTCCGGCTCGGGAAGGCCGAGCTCCTCGAAGAAGGAGGCCGACATCCGGAAGTCGTAGTGTTGGCCCGTATGGAGCAGCAGCCCCTGCGTACCCTGCTCCTCGAGCTCCCGGAGGATGGGGGCGACCTTCATGAAGTTGGGCCGGGCCCCGGCGACGACGAGGGCCTTCATCGGCCCTCAGCCGGCACACGGCCCGACGGCGAGGCGGCGCGGCGGCGGCCACGGCCCGCCGGACTGTCGGGCGTCGAGCTCCTCGGCCAGGACCTCGGCCACCCGGTGCGCGATGGCATCCCAGTCGTGCTGGCACGCGACCGCCTGCCTGGCCGATGACCCGCTCCGGTGACCTTGCGTCGGGCGCGAGAGCCTGCTCAGCGCCTCCGACCATTCGTCGACGGTGCTCGCCAGCGAGATGATGGAGCCGAAGTCCTCGGAGCGTGCGGATCGGCGTCCCCACCACCGGGAGGCCGGTCGCGAGGTACTCGTGGAGCTTCAGCGGATAGATGAACTTCGTGTAGTCGTCGACGTCGTACGGCATGATGCCGACGTCGAGATGCTGTCGCGTACGCCGGCAGCTGGTCGATGGTCTCGCGACCCGAGCAGATGGACGTTGGGGAGCGCGCGCAGCCGCCCGAATCGCCTCCTCGTCCGGGCCCATGCGGCTCACCGGCCCCACGAACACGAAGGACCACTCCGGATGCCGGCTGGCCAGGGCGACCAGGAGGGGGATGTCGAGGAACTGCTTGATGATGCCCACGTAGCCGATGCGCGGGCCGCGGTATCGCCGCGGAGATCCTCCGGCTCGGCGACCCGGCAGGCCCAGGACCCGGTAGTCGACGCCGTTCGGCACCATCTCGGGGTGCGCGGCGAATGGGACTTCTTCTCCCAGAGGCCAGGCGAATGGATGATCACCCTGTCGGCCCTGCGAAGCAGTTCGGCCTCCCGGTCGGCTGACGGGCTGTTCCATCGTCGAGAAGCTGTACTCATCGTCGATGTGGTAGAGCGAGGGGGCGTCCGGGTACACGTCCAGCGCGTAGTCGTACTCGGGCCGCCACAGATAGAGCACGACCGTGCGGGCGCCGCAGTGCGCTCGAACCGCCGCACAGCGGCCCGGAGGCGCAGGGCCCGAGTGACCCGGCCGACGATGGGCGGCCGGTAGAAACCGGGAGAAGGCGAGGGGTTGATGGACCCTGAACCCGGGAACCCCCGGGTCGACAGCCGCCGGGATGTGACCACGTCCGGGAAGCCAGACTGTGCGCCACTCCCGCGCCGGATTCACCCACAGCACGGTGAAATAGCGCGCGAGACGTGTCATCACCTGGTGGCGCGGCATCCATGACCCGCCCCAGGCTTCGGGCACGAGGCCGACCACGCCAACTTCGGGCGCAATCGGTTGTCGTCGATCTGTCGTGGTCAATGATGATCCCTCACATACTCCGCCAGGTGCCTCGAGCACGATGGGCAATGCCTGCCGTAGCTCGTCGGTGACCGGCGCTGGCAAGAGCCGGGAAGCTACATTGGGCGCCGCCTTCGGCCCCGTCAATGCTGCCTGCCGATAGCATCTGGGTGCCGGGACCCGTTTCGTCTTCCAACGGGCGCTCGGCCCAGGGTCGTCCTTTCCATCATGACATTGCGCCGGTCCGTCGCGAGGCCTTCCGAGGGACGAGAGCCGCTGCCGTGCCGCGGCACCCGAGCCCACTTGCGTCGGGAGCGTTGGTGGCAGGCAGGATCACGGCGTCATCAGCTATCGGGCTGACGGCTACGAAGTGAAGACCGGATGCCCTCCCAACAGCCCAACGCCAGACCGGTCAGTCGTCCTACCTCCTGGCGACGGAGATGACCCTTGCCGATGCTCCCCGCGAGCGCGCGAAGCGAATGCAACACCTCTTCAATGCCCATACGGAGCACGGCCCGGTCAGCCGCCAGCACATACTTGGCATAGAATGCGCCCCGACCGATGATATAGCGTCGGCGTACGTTTGCGAGCGCTTCAACACTCTGGCGACCGTGATGATGGTAGACTCAGAACATGCGGCGTATACATGACTTCGTGACCATGACGAAAGGCACGATAGACGATGTCGATATCATTCCCTGAAGGTACCTGGGCCCCTGGTCCCACCAACGGATCAAAGGCTCCGATATCATCGAACGTGCTCCTCCTGAAGGCCATGTTGCAGCCGATGATGAACCCGTACAGCTCCGTTGGGGAGCGCAGGAATCGCCTCGTGGGGCTGGTCCGGACAGCGACGCTAGCGTCCGTCGGGTCGTACGGCTCCACGCGCCCCCCGAGGGCGCCGACCGCAGGCAACGAATCGAACTCTCTCGCAACGGATACCAGCCAGTCGCGGGGCACGATGCAGTCGTCGTCCGTAAAAGCAATCCACTCTCCCCGGGCCCTCAAGAGAGCCGTATTCAGCGCCACCGGCTTGCCCCTTCCAGGATCACTGATCGGCATCAAGGGAAGCCCAGACCAGTCCATGGCTTCAGCGAGCACTGTGGGCGTGTGGTCCGTGCTGCCGTTGTCGACTACGATGAGTTCCCAGCCGCCCTCGAGCGCCTCCATGTCCCGGAGACTCTCGAGAGTCGAGCGAAGCCTGTCCGCGCGATTCCGGGTCGCGATGATGACGGTGGCTCTCACCGGCGGCGCGTCGCCTTTGGAGATCATGGTCTCAAGAATCTGCCGAGGGTCTTCTTCGGGTTGAACACGCGGTCAGCCAACTCCGTGAGAACAGGCCTCCAGAGCTGCCGCCATCCGATCGGCAATCCGACGGTGGCGAGCCCATCCCGGTGGTACCGCCAGAAGGCAGCACTCCTACGCGTGAGAATGGCATCTCCCAGAATACGCAGGTACTCCCCTCTGGTCCTTCTGTCCACCTCAAGGAACTCCTCTGGGTCGAGAAAGTCCCGGCCGAACTTCGTCACGACGATCAGCTTGTCCAGAAGATGCGGACCAAAGTCCCGCACCGTCCCGGACCGGGACTCATCGTCCACTCGAAGGAATGACAGCACCTCGGGCACGAAGCCAAAATCCCACGTCCGTAGTGTTCTATAGCACGCTTCAGTATCGGAATGGGGAACCCGGGAATCATAGAAAGGGGTCGTGCCTGCGTACGACCTCGGCCCGGAACAGAACCGTCGTGGGCGAACCGAAGAAGAAGAAGCCCTGCTGTAGCTGCAGGCGGGCAACCGTCCTGCCCGAGAGTACCGTCTTCGGAAAGGGCCAGCCGGAACCCATGACGGTCGTGCCCTTGACGTAATACGAACTGACGATCCCCACCGATGGGTCCGCCTCCGCTACCGCGACCATCTCCTCGAGGCAACGCGGCAGTATCAAGTCATCGGCCAATACGAGCTTGGCGAAGCGACTGTCTTGGGATATGTGCTTGAATCCCTCACTGAAGTTGCTGTCCTGATCGAGAAAGGTCTCGTTCTCCATTACGCGAATGCGGGAGTCCTTCCGGGCGTAAGACTCCGCCACGGCCCAAGACCCATCCGTGCTACGGTTGTCGACCAGCAGGTACTCGAAATCCTCATACGTCTGGGAAAGCACGCTTTCGATTGCGGCCCCCAAGTACTTCTCGGTGTTGTAGAACGGCGTGATGACGCTCACGGCGGGTGAGCCTCGTTCCTGCTGACTCACCGTCTATACCTCCCCATCATGAGATGTGTGGTCGTCCATTGAAGTCCCGGTGCCGTCGCCGTTCGGCATCGGTTCAACGTCCTTCCCCGCAGTGGGCTTCTCCGACGTGACGCGCTCGAGCCAGATCTCCCGCCACATCACGATATCGTGCTGCGGATTCAGGGCCAGGTACTCCCCGGTGGCGGCGACTCCATCTAGAACGACCAGGGGATTCGAGACGTCGATCATCTCGCCCGTCCTCTCCTTGATCAAGTGATCGACCCTTTCCGAGACCCGGAAGACGCCGCCGCACCAACGCAACATCTCGCCGTCGAACCAGAGGCCGCGGTTGCGGCGCTGGAGCGTGAGGGTTTGCTCGATTTCGTGCTTCGTCCTCACGCGCACAGTCTCGCCGGGCTGGAGGTGCAGCTCCGCATGCGGCGACTTCTTCTCCCCGGTGTTCTCGTAGTACGGAAAGAGCACCCCACCTCGCCGCCGCTGCACGGCGTTGAACAGGGCCAGCGCGACGACGCGCCCCAGTACGGCCGGGCGCGCGTTTCCGTACAACAGGTCCCGCAGGTAGTGGCGGGGATCTCCCCAGGAGAGCGGCGACGTGGCGCGCGCGAGCTCCGTGACCTGGCACCTGTAGCGAAGCTCGCCGGACTCGGAGCGCAACTCGCTGGACGCGCGCCAGAACGCCTCGAGCTCGGGGTGAGGGGCCGGCTGCTCCCGGCCGGCCGCTCCGTTGCACCCTCCGCCGTGGCCCGCCCCTGGAACGCGACCAGCCGCAGCCAATCCTCCTTCCAGATGAGGTGACACCGGCTCTGGCACCCTGCGTGCCCCGACCCATCGCACCGGAGCTCCTCGAGGAGCACGGCCGACCGCATGCGGCGCAGGCCCGAGAAGGTCAGGTAGTCGTGGTACTTCTCGAAGCGACGCTTCACCCGGAAGCGCCGTCCGCAGAACGCCGCCATCTCCCGCATGAACGGCAAGCCGTCCAGCATGCCGTGCTCGTCCAGGGTGGCGAGAATCTCCTCGACGCTCCTCACCTCGACGAGGTCGCCGGCGCGAAGCGGCGACTGCCTACCCGGGCGGAGGGCCCTCGCCGCGCGCCGCGCGAGTTCCACCATCCACCGGAGCGGCGCCCGAGGTACCCACTCACGCGGCTCGGTTCGGTGGTAGGGCCGGCCGCGCTTCTCGAGACCGATGCGTCGGATCGCGATGCCCCCGCCGACGACGACGAGAACCAGACCGACCACGGCCACCAGCGCCGACACGGCCGCCGCCGTGAAGGCGACCCACGCGACGGGCGCTCCACCCGCGGCGATGCGGCGGACGGCGAGGAATATCCACGCCACGAGCAGCAGCCCCGCAACCGCGGCGACCCCGGCCATCAGGACCGTCTTCAGGTAGCTCCGGCGTGGGATCAAGCATCGAGCGATCTCACGAGGATCTCGAGATCAGAGCGCGCATCCGCCGCACGCGTGCAGGGCGATCCGCGGATAGTTCACCGGAAACCCTCTTTTCCGGACGTGCACCAGGTGGTAGTGCCAGAACTCCCGGTCCCGCCGCCACCGAGTCCATCAATCCTGCGCCTGCGAGGCCTCGGGAGCACCGGGAACCGAGAGCCCGCAGTGCGTCAGCTTCGGCCGGAGGTTCACGGGGCCGCGCACGGAGCGAGGGCCGGCCACGAAGAAGGTCGCTGCCGTTCCCCAGCGATCGTAGGCCGTGTTCGTGGTATAGCGGTGGAGGAATCCGTTCACGTGGAAGGTCCCCTCGGCGAGCCCTACCTCCAGCTCGAAGGTGCAGGAGATCTCCTCGCCCGCCTCCATCGTGATGGCTTCCTGCCCCAGGCGATCCGTGCAGGTGTCGAACAGCGGGTAGCTGCGGTCGTCGACGATCTCGACCACCACGCTGACGTCATCGTGCCGGCGAAGCGCCCGTGCCTCCACGGTGATCCACATCTTGTCACCGGAAGTGAACTCGGCGCTCGGACCCTTCTCGTTCTTCACCGTGACGCGGGTGATCTCGAGATCCCTCCCGGCTTCCACAGCGCGGCGCTGCTCGCCTCCACCGAGGTAGTGCCTCAGCACCTCCGACGTGGGGCCCAGCATCTCCACCGTCCCCTTCTGCAGCAGGAGGCTGCGACCGCAGAGGCTGCCGACGGCCCGCAGGTTGTGCGAGATGAAGATCGACCGTGGTGCCGCCTCGAATGACGGATTCGATCCGCTCGGCGCACTTCTGCTGGAACAGATAGTCGCCAACGCTCAAGACTTCGTCCACGAGCAGCACGTCGGGGTCCACATGCGCGGCCACCGAGAAGCCCAGGCGCGCGTACATCCCCGAGGAGTAGCGCTTCACCGGAGTGTCGAGGAACGGCTCCAAACCCGAGAAGGCCACGATCTCGTCGAAGCGCTCGCGGATTTCCTGGCGCTTGAGCCCGAGGATCGTGCCGTTGAGGTAGATGTTCTCGCGGCCGGTGAGGTCCGGATGGAATCCGGCGCTCACCTCGATGAGGGCAGAGAGCCGCCCGCGCACCTGGATCCTGCCCCGTCGTGGGTTCGCATGATGCCGGCGAGCAGCTTGAGCATGGTGCTCTTGCCGGCGCCGTTGTCCCCGATGATCCCGAAAGCTTCGCCGCGCTGGACCTCGAAGGACACGTCGTGCAGCGCCCAGAACTCCCGATCCTCGAGCTGGCCGTCCGCCCGAGCGCGGAACATGCGGCCGGTGAGCGCAGGGATCAGGTCGCGCAGCGAGTCGTAGACCTCGCCGCGCCGGAATTTCTTGAAGACCTGACGGACTTCCAGCGCGGCCTCAGCCATGGCGGTCCTCCCCCGTGCTCACACGCTCTCCGCGAAGAAGGGTTCCAGCTTGCGGAACACCGCGACCGACAGCACGAGCAGGGCCACGCCGAACGCCGCGCTGTATCCCAACCAGGCCAGCTCCGGCATCCGGTGGCCCACCACGGTGTCGGAGATCGCCTGCAGGACCGGTGAGACGGGGTTGAGGAGGATCGCGGGACGCCAGCGGCCCAGAACGTTCGCGTCGTAGACCACCGGGACGAAGAAGACCGCGAAGGTGAGCATCACGTCCACGAGGTACTTCACGTCGCGGAAGAACAGGCTCGCGGCGGAAAGGACGATCGCGGAGGCGACGACGAGCGTGAGGAGGACCACGAAGAGCAGCGGCAGCCAGAGCAGCTCCACCGACACCCCGACACCCATGACGAGTAGGACGACGCCGAGCACGGTCGAGGCGATGACGAAGTCCATCAGCTGCGCACCGACCGCCGCCAGCGGAAACACCAGGCGCGGCATGTAGACCTTGGAGAGCAGGTTCCCGTTCCCGATCAGGCTGCTGGTGCCGAAGCGTATGCCCGCCACCAGGAACGCGTACGGGGCGGACTTGACCGCGACCGAAGCGATGTCGCTCGCACGCACGGGCTCCCCTGAAATGCTGCTGAAGACGACCCGAACCACCACACCGGCACCGACGATGACGATCGGCATCAGGAGCGCCCAGGCGAACCCCATGATGGACTGCTTGTAGCGGATCTTGATCTCCCGCCACATGAGCATGTAGAGGAGGTCCCGATGCTGGAAGACCTCGCGTAGGGCATCACCCATGGCGCCTCCCAGCTACCACGAAGTGGGTCGCGTACCCGGCCAACAGCCCGCAGACGGCCGCCACCACCTCGGTCGCGGGCGGGGCCGCCAGCCGCGTCGCAGCGATGGCGAGCCCCATCAGGAGCGCCGTGGCCGCCCCGTACACCCAGAGGTGGGAGCGGCGCTCCGACCAGAGGCCCACCGGAGCCAGGAGGAGGAACGCCCAGAGCATGTCCGCGCTCGTCCGCATCCACCCGGGTACCCCTTCGGGATAGAGAAGAAGCGCCCATGCGCGTCCCGGGGTGAAGGTCGGGCAGGCCGTGGAGCCGTCGAAACCGAGACAGCGGTCGCCTCCTCGTCGCATCACCTGAAGGTGCATGGTGTCCCCCACGGCTGCCTGCGCCATCACGCCGGGGAGCCGAAGATCGGGTTGATCGAGCCTGAGCAGACGCGCGCGACTGTGCTCCCGAAAGACGAGGTCCTCCCCGAGGGCACCCACGAGCAGAACCTCTCTCGGCTCTCCGTCATAGACATTCACGATGGGGGCGAGCGAGGCCGGTGGGGTTCCCTTCACGGCCGTCGCATCGAGTGTCCAGTTCTCTGAGAGGATGGCCCGCGGGCTCTCACGCGCGGGAAAGCGTCCCGGGGGGATGGGAATCGTGTCCAGCGTGGCCCGAACCACCGAGCCGGAGTACTGCTCCATCCAGCCCAGGTCGGGCGTCCACTGGCCCCAGTAGGGCTCCTTCGGCCAGTCCGGCTCGAGAAGCCACCCGAATCCAAAGGTAACGACGGACGCACCCACCACCGCAAGGATTCGGAGTCGACCCGCCTGTCGGGAGGTGCCGGGTAGCCACCTCGCCCCGGACGAACGCGAGAAGGGCACCCGCTGCCGCCCCCCACGTGTTCCACAGCACGTCTCCGAGGTTCGAGTACCGCCCGGGGATGAAGTGCTGCGCGAGCTCGATCGAGAGGGACAGCGCCATCCCCACCCCGGCCACCCGCAGCCAACTCCAGCGCTTCCCGTGGAGAAGCAACCCCAGCGGAAGGAAGAGCACCACGTTCAGCAGAGCATCCGCGGTGCCGCGCTCGCCGCAGATGACACAGAACGAGAGCTGGGGGAGGCTCGGGTCGATTCGTGTCGGAGGCTGGGGCGTGAGCGTGAGGGCCCCGAGCGCCGCGAGCCAGACGACCGCTCCGATCGCTCGAAAGGGCACACCCGACACGCCGACCGGCCCCTGCGAGGATCCGACTTGGGACAACGACGACCTCTCCAGTGCGATCGACGGCGACACGCGGTGAACCCCAATCTCGCCTCAGGCGCGGAGTTCGCACCAGCCTCGCCCCCGGCGGCCGTCGCGACTAGCTTCCTGTCCCGATCCGAGCATGGTCCAGCGCGAGGCCCTGGAGTCCCTCCGACATGATCTCGCGAGTCATCTACCGGGCCCTCGCGGCGATGCGGGCCCCGCAGATGCTGCGGCGCCTGCGACCCGGTGCCCCGGTCTTCTGCTTCCACAACGTCGTCCCCATGGCGGATGCCGGAGTGGGCGACGCCTCCCTGCACATGGAGACGAGCGCCTTCCAGGCCGTGGTGGATTGGATGCGCTCCTCCTACGAGGTCGTCCCCCTGCGCGAGATCGCCGAGCGGGCGCGGTCCGATCGGGCCCTGGGTGGCCTGGCGGCCATCACGTTCGATGACGCCTACCGCGGCACGCTCGATCACGCCCTTCCGGTCCTCGCGGCCGCCGGACTCCCGTCCACCCTCTTCGTGGTGTCGGGGTTCTCGGACGATCCCGCTTTCACCTGGTGGGACGTTCTGGCGGCCCGCGGTGCCCTCGACGACGAGCGCCGGAATCGGGAGCTTTCCGTCCACCGAGGCCTCGCGGACGAGATTCTGTCCGATACGGGCGCCGCCCCCGTGGACCTTCCCGAGGTGCTCCTTCCCGCGCCGTGGGAGCGGATCGTACGGGCGACGGGCAACGGGGTGGAGCTCGGCTCCCACACGGTCCGTCACGCGAACCTGTCCGCCCTCGGGGGCGAAGAGCTGGAGCAGGAAGTGACGCGTTCCCGAAACGAGATCCGCGAGCGTACCGGACAGGACCCCGACGCCGTGTCCTATCCCTACGGTCTGTGGAACCCGGAGGTCCTCCGATCCGCCCGGCAAGCGGGCTATCGGGTCGGGTTGACGCTGGGCAACCGCTCCGTGAGGGGCGGCGAAGACCCCTTCGGGCTCCCACGCATCAACGTCCCCGCCGGAATCTCCCCAGAAGCCCTGGACTGTCTGGCCGCCGGTCTCCGCCTCCGGCGACCCTGGCGGGGGGCGTCCCGGTGATGGCGTCGGCTGCCCCTTCCGTACTGCATCTGTTGGCGCCCGCCGATTTCGGAGGGCTCGAGTCGGTGGTCCTGACGCTCGCGCGCGGCCAGATGGCGAGCGGACATCGCGTCATGGTGGCCACCTTCATCGCCCCCGGCCGATCCGATCACCCGTTCGTGGCCGCCCTGCAGGCCGCGGGGATCCCGGAGCGCGCCTTCCGCATTCCCACGCGCTCCTACCTCGCCGAGCGCCGCGCGGTGCGTGACCTCCTCGGCGAGTTCCGCCCGGACGTGCTCCACACCCATGGGTACCGTCCGGACGTCGTGGACTCCGGCGTGGCGCGCCGCATGGACATCGCCACCGTCACGACGCTCCACGGGTTCGCGGCCACGGCGCCCCGGGGCAGGGCCTACGAGTGGGTCCAGCGCCTCTGGTCCCGCCGCTTCGGAGCCGTGGTGGTCGTCTCCGACCCGCTACGCCGTCAGCTCCTCGCGGCCGGGGTGAAGCCACGCCGCCTCCACCTGATCCAGAACGCGTGGCAGCCCGCCGCCGCGCCTCACACGCGCTCGGAGGCGCGCTCCCTCCTGGGTATCGAACCGGACACGTGTGCGGTGGGTTGGGTGGGAAGGCTCAGCGGCGAGAAAGGGCCCGAGGTGATGGTCCGTGGCCTGGCCGCCTGTGGCAGGAAGGACGTCACGCTCTCCTTCATCGGTACCGGGCGGATGGACGCGGAGCTCCACGCGTTGGCGGAAGAGCTCGGCGTGGCCCACCGCATCCGATGGCACGGTTTCGTGCCCGAGGCCGGACGCCACCTGGCCGCCTTCGACGCCATGCTCCTCACCTCGTGGACCGAGGGCACCCCCATCGTGCTCCTGGAAGCCATGGCGGCCGGGATTCCGGTCATCGCGACGGCGGTCGGGGGCGTTCCCGACGTGGTCTCCGACCAGGAAGCCTTGCTGGTCCGAGCCGGGGACGCGGCGGCCGTCGGTCGGGCCATCGATCACGTGTTCGACGACCCCACGCTGACGCTACGCCGCGTCGAAGCCGCTGGCCGGCGCCTGGCCGAGGGCTTCGCCGTCGAGCCTTGGGTGCAGCGGTACAAAGATGTCTATCTTTCCTGCATTCGACCTTCCTCCGAAGGGTCGGCCCACCCGCGCCACGACACATGATCCCTGCCTTCGCATACGCCGTCCTGGGCTTCTTTCTGGCCCTCGCCCTCTACACGTACATCGGCTATCCGGCCGTTCTGTGGCTCATCGGCCGGGTCCGCTCGAAGCCCCTCGTCGACCGCGACCCGCCGGAGTGGCCGGCGGTCTCCATCACGGTTCCCGTCTACAACGAGGAGGCCCAGGTACGCGACCTGATCGAGAGCCTCCTGGCCATCGACTATCCGAAGGACCGCCTGCAGATCCTGCTCGTGTCCGACGCCTCTTCGGACCGCACGGACGAGATCGTCCAGGAGTACGCCGACCGGGGGATCGGGCTTCTCCGCATGCCCGACCGTGGGGGAAAGACACGCGCCGAGAACGCCGCGGCCGAACAACTCACGGGTGAAATCGTCGTGAACACGGACGCCTCCATCCGCATCGCTCCCGACTCGCTCAAGCGGCTGATCCGGGTGTTCCAGGATCCGAAGGTGGGCCTCGCCTCCGGCCGGGACGTGAGCGTCGCTCCGGGCCAGGCCGCGGGGAACGTCTCCGAGTCCGGCTACGTCGGCTACGAGATGGGCATACGCGATCTCGAGACGAACGTGGGCGGGATCATCGGGGCCTCGGGTTGCTTCTACGCCATCCGCCCGCACCTGCACAAGATCCCGTTGCCGGTCTCCCTGAGTCGCGACTTCGCGTCGGCACTTCACACGCGGGAGAACGACTACCGTCCGGTGTCCGTCCCCGACGCGATCTGCTTCGTGCCACGCACGACCTCGATTGAGCGCGAATACCAGCGCAAGGTCCGAACCATCACCCGGGGTATGGAGACGCTCTGGCACAAGCGCGCGCTCATGAATCCGTTCCGCTACGGCGGCTTCGCGCTGATGCTCGTGAGCCACAAGGTGTGCCGCTGGGTTCTACCCTGGCTCGCGCTGGCCGCCTGGCTCGCCGCCGGCGTCCTGGCATTCTACCACGGCTGGGCGCTGGCGCTGTTCGTGCTCGGGGCCGTCGTCCTCATCCTCGCCGCCGTGGGTTGGCGTGTCGCCGTCGCGGGCGGGGGCAGGTCGCCCCTGGCGCTGGTGGCCTTCGTCGTGGCCGGAAACCTCGCGGCCGCGCACGCCCTGTTGCGTGTCCTGCACGGCGATCGTTCGCCGACGTGGGAGCCGACCCGGCGGTGATGCCTCTCTCGTTCCCCCCGGGAAAGCCTAGGCACGCCGCGGAGGTGGACCTATTTTTCTTAGGCTTCCTCCGGGTGTCGCCCCTCGTCCTCCCATCTCCTCTCAGATCTTGAGCCAAGCCTTGCGACGTTTCGCCTCGTGCGCCCTCGTGGCCTGGGGCCTCGGCATCGCTCCTCCGCTCTTCGCCCAGAGCATCGTGGGAGGTTCCCTCTCGGGAACGGTGGAGCGGTCGGACGGAGGCCTGATCCCCCAGGCGCTGGTAACGCTGAACCCTCTCGACGGTGGATTTCAGCGCCAGGCCATGTCGGATCCATCGGGTGTCTTCTCCTTCGGATTCGTGGAGCCCGGCCGCTACGAGCTGCGCGCGGAGGCTCTCGGCTTCCGTCCGCTGGTGGTCACGCCCGTCCACGTCGGGGGCGGGGACGCCACGGTCCTCAGTGTGCAGCTACAGCCGACGAGTCCCCCGGTCGAAGCCGTCGACACCGTCTCGATACCCGGCGCGGGGCCGTCGATCTGGCGCCCCGGAGGCATGCAGGTGGGTGCCGCCCGCATCGACGCCCTCCCGGACGCCTGGAACGACCTCGGCTCGGTCGCGGCGCTCTCGACACGGGCCGACCCGTATCTCGGTTCGGAGGGGCTTCCCGGCGAACTCACCCTCATCGTCGCCGATGGCGTGCCCTTCCGTCGGGCCGTGCACCCGGCCATGCGGGGGGAGGAGCTCTCCTCGGCCATCTTCTCCCGCACCGGCCTGTCCGGCCTGGAGATGCTGGACGCTCCGGCAGACGTCGAGTGGAGTGGCGCCCCCTCGGGCGTCGTGGCGACGACCAGCCGCTCGGCCGTCGGTGCCCAGGGGACCGCGCTGGGCGGCGCATGGAGCGGCGATCCGTTGTGGACGTCGTCTACGTTGGACCTCCAGCCGCCCGCCCTCGTGTCCTACTGGGGTTCGGCAGCCACCGGCGTGGAGCTCGAGCCCGGCCGGTCCAGGATGTTCGTAGCGGGCGAGGCCCTCCAGGTCGAGACGCCCCTGGAGCCGCGCCTATCGTCCGAGTCGGCAGCGCTCCTGACCACGCTCGACCCCGAAGTCGCTTCGGCGCTGGCCGTGCCTGCCGTGGAGCGCACCCGGCGGGCTTCGGGAATCGCGCGCCTCAACTGGCTGCTCGGGGAAAACCGCCGCCTGCTCGTGCGCGCGTCCGCCGGCCACCTGCAACGTGAGTACACGGGCTTCGGGCCCGCGGGCCTCGGGTATGGCGCCGCGCCGCCGGAGTCGGCGACGGACTTCTCGGTCACGGGCGAGCTGCTGTCCTCCTTCGACAATCTCGGCTTCGAGCTGCGCGGAGGCGTGTCCGGAAGCAGCCGGAAGTACGCGGCCGCCGTGCCAGGCATGCCGGCCACCACGCTCACCGGAAGCGGGCTGTTGTTGGGCGGGCCGGCGGGCGACGACGCCGAGGTCTCGCGCGTGGACATCCACGTCTCACCCGTGGTCCACTACCCGCTCGGTCCCGGCACGATCAAGGGGGGCGCTACCCTCCGCCTCAGCCAGAACTCGCTGACCTGGGGAGGGTTCGACCGGGCGCAGTACTGGTTCGGCGACGCCGCAGCCGCGGCGACCGGCACGGGCGCCATGGTAAGGTCCAGCGGGGCCCCGAAGTCGTCCTTCGCCGGCACGGAAGCCGGCGCGTTCGCCCAGTACGCCTTCGACCTCTCTCCCGGTCTGCGCCTGACGCTCGGCGGACGCTACGACTACGAGATCCTGCCGTCCACCAAGGTCGAACGGGCGGCGGGCTGGTTCAGCGCGTCGGGGGTGGCGAACGACCTATACCCCACCAAGATGGACCAGCTCGGCGGTGTCGGCTCGCTCTCCTGGGACGTGGCGGGTGACGGGCGCACGAGGGTCGACGGCACCCTCTCGGTCATGCACGGAGACATGGACCCCGCTCTTCTGCACGAGACCTTCTCGCGTGACGGGGCGGCGAAGATCACGCGCTACGCGGGCACGTCGCTCCAGTGGCCCGGCCTCGTGGTCCCCTCCGGCGCGACCACGGCGCCAACGCTCACGATCCTCGGGCCCGACAGCCGCGCGCCGCGCACCACGCGCACGAGCGTCGGGCTCGTCCATCGGGCCCCCGGTGGCTGGAACCTGTACCTCGGCGCTTCCGCGCGCCGCACGGACTTCCTGGCGCGGCGTCGGAATCTCAACCTGGCCGCCTTCCCCCTCGCCGTGGACAGCCACGGGCGGGACGTGATCGGTGAGCTGCAGCAGTTCGGTGCCGTGATCGTCGCCAAACCCGGATCCAATCGTCGCTTCACCGGCTTCGACGACGTCTGGGCCATCGACACGGACGGGTGGTCGGAGTATCGGAGCGCAACGGTCGGCGTGGAGCACCGCAGCACCCAGTTCGACTTCTTCGCGTCGTACACGCGCTCCCGGACGCGTGACAACTGGATGGGCGCCGCCGCGGGAGTTCCCGGTGCGCAGCTCCCGCCGGGCCTCCCCGTCGACGGGGATTGGTCGGAGGGGACGTCGGACTTCGACGTGCCGGATCGTCTCGTCGGCGGCATCACGGTGGGATTGGGCCCGGACCGGGTGGTGACCGCCACGGCCGTGGGCCGCTTCGAGTCGGGGCTGCCATTCACCCCGGGGTATCGCCCGGGCGTCGACGTGAACGGCGACGGCTCGGCGCTCAACGACGTGGCCTGGGTGCCGAGCGCCGGGGAGCTGTCCGGGCTCCTCTCCGACTGGCCCTGCCTGAACGGCCAGACCGCCGCGTTCGCAGAGCGCAACAGCTGCCGCGGACCCGCTCGCACCGGCCTCGACGTCCAGGTCCGGGCGCGCCTGACGGAAGTCGGCGGGCGTCGGCTCGAGTTGACGGTGGGCGCCTACAACCTCGTGGAGCGGGTCGACGGGCTTCGCGACGCCGCCCTCCTCCTGGTGGACCCGAACGGCTCGATCGTCACGTCGTCCAGCGGGGAGACGCTGACCGTCCCGCTGACCGTGAACCCCGATTTCGGCAAGGTCATCGTCCCGACGGGCCTGGGACGGGTGGTACGCATCGGTCTGCGGATCGGAGGTGGGTCATGAGGGTCCCGAACAGCGTGCGCGCCCTCGGCGCCGCTTGCGCCGTGCTCCTGACGAGCCTCTCCTGCACCGACGCATCGAACGTCACGCTGATCGAGGTGCAGGCCTCGGGCGCGGTGGTGGGCCTGACTTTCCTGGACAACAACGGCAACGGCAACGCGGACGGCGTCGACACGCCGTTCCCGGGCCTCACCGTCCTGCTCACGGCGGCGCGCGGGGGTGCGCCCGTCGCCACGGCCGTGACCGACACGACCGGCACGTTCCGCATGCCCGACGTGCCGGTCGGGAACTACCGCGTGGCTCTCGACCCGGCCAGCGTCGGCGACTCGCTCGAAGTGTCCGGCGACGTGCAGATCCAGGTCCGCCGGGATTCGACCAGCCAGGCCACGATCGGCGTGTCCTTCCCCGTGCTGTCGTTCGAGGAGATCCGGTCCGCCGCGCCGGGCCGCAAGGTGTTCACGAGCGGGATCGCGCTGAATCCTCGCCCGAACTTCGGCGACGGCGTGGTCCACCTCCAGGCCGACACGGTCTACCTGCGGGCGATCAACGTCGAGCGGGCCAGCATCTCCACGGGGGACTCACTCCGGCTGCTCGGCCGCACCGGGATGAACAACGGTCAGCCCGTGCTCGACGACGTCACCCCCTTTGTCCTGGTCAATATCGCGACGATCCCGGTGGCGCTCGAGCGGAGCACCGGCCCCGCCGCGACCGCCGAGGGCGGGAAGATCGACGCCGCGCTGCTGCGCGTGCGCTCGGCCGAGATCCACGACACGTCGACCGTGAACGGCGACTTCCACTTCTACCTGGACGACGGCACCGGGCCCATCGAGGTGGTGCTCCGGTCCTTCCTGCAGGCGAACGCAAGCATCATCCGGCCCGACACGATCCTGCGCATCAAGGAAACGACGGGGCTCCTCACGCCGTTCGCCCAGCCCACCGGCGGAGTGCGCTGGCGGCTGCTCCCCCGCGCGGGCGCCGACATCACGCTGGAGATCAAGCAGGCCGATCTGGCGGTCGAGTCGCTCGTCGCGAACGACTCGACCGTGGTGAAGGACGACGTCGTGACGTTCACGGTGGTCGTGACCAACAAAGGCCCCCTGGCGGCCTCGGGTGTGCAGGTGGTCGACTCCGTCCCGACGGGCCTCACGTTCGTGAGCGCCACCGCGTCCCGCGGTAGCTACGCCCAGGCCACGGGAACGTGGTCGCTCGACTCCCTCGCGGTGGCCGCCAAGGACACCCTCTTCCTGAAGGCGAAGGTCACGACCGATCTGTTCGGAACCACCCAGGCGCGCGCCAGGGTCAAGCCCCCGGCCCGAGAGGTGGACCCTACGTCCTCCAACGACCTCGCTACGCTGACCATCGTGATCGAGCCGCCGGCAATGGTTCAGTGAGACCACAGGCCGAACGTTCGGTTACTCATAGGGCGCGACACCTTCAGATCCCCAGAAGCAGCTTGCCGCAGTGGAAGCCCTCCGCGTACCTCGTCGGCACCGCGGACTCAACCCCACGGAGACGCATGAAGCCGGCGAGCGTCTCCTCGTCGAACCAGTGCTTCTGACGCTGGGTCGCGAAATGGCGCAGGATCAGCTCGATCTTCCGATCCTTCGCGGGCGCCTCGACCGGCACGAAAAGGTTGGGGGAACCGAGTCCCCCGTCGAACTTCGGGATCTCGTAGCCGAGGACCATATGGTTGCGGAAGGTCTCGCGGGTCAGGCTGCCCAGGAGGTTGTGGTCCTGGTGACGGTCGGCCTCCTCGTGCGTGAAGACGAGGTCGGGGGTTGGGCCCCCCTTGATCTGCTCGAAGACTTCCTTGATGTCGGCGCGGAACGTCGGGAAGAAGCCGTCCCGGAAGCCGTGGACCTCCACTCGGGACGAAGCGGCGCCGTCCAGGAAATCGGCGGCACTCGCCCGCGCCTCGTCAGCCCGCTCTCCCCCGGCACCGAAAACCACCCAGCGCACGCGCACCTCGCGGCGTGTGATCATCTGGAGGATGGTCGCGCCACATCCGATTTCGATGTCGTCGGAGTGCGCCCCGAGACAGAGGATCTCGAGGGGGCCACCGTCACGCGGAGCAGGTCGAGTCGATCATGCCGCGCCGGGCCTACGCCACCGTTCCTCCAGACCTGCCACGGAGGACTCCCGGTGGCGTGGAGCTCGTCGACGCGCGCCTTGTCCTTCGCCGTATCCACGGCCTGCCAGTACCCGTCATACGGATACGCGAGCAGCTTGCCGGCGTCGATCATGCGTTGGAAGGGCTCGAACACCAGGTCCTCCCCTTGGGCGGATGTACTCGAACATGCTCTTCCGGAAGACGAAGAAGCCCGCCGTTGACGCGGATGCCGGACTCGGCGATGTCGTGGAAGCCGGCGACCTTCCCCTCCCCGTCGGTCTGCACGAAGTGGTAGCTGATGTTGGGACGGACCGAAAGGAAGCTCGCGTCCGCCGCGTTCTCCTCGAAATGGTCGATCTGATCGGGAAGGCGGAGGTCTGTCAAGCCATCCGCGTAGTTTGCGAGGAACACCTCCTCTCCCTCCAGGTGGCTTGCGCACCTTCACCAGCCTCTCACCGATGCTCGACTTCGAGGCCCGTGTCCACGAAGGTGATCCGCCAGTCGTGGATGTCCTGTCCGAGAAGCTCGTCGCTTTCGGCCGCACCTTCCGACAGGACGAAGTCGTTGGTCGTGTACTCCTCGTAGTTGAGGAAGTACTGCTTGATGACCGAGGCGCCGTGGCCCAAGCAGAGAATGAAGTCCTTGTGCCCGAAGTGGGCGTAGTACTTCATCAGGTACCAGAGGATGGGCCGCTCGCCGATCAATACCATCGGCTTCGGGACATTGCCGGAATACTCACGGAGGCGCATGCCGAGCCCCCCGCAGAAGAGTACGACCTTCATCGGGTCGCCTCCCTGGCGGCAGCGGGCGCCCGCCAACGCAACTGGTCGTCGAGAAGCTGGTCGTCCAGCAGGGACCGGATCCTGCGGATGCGGAAGTATCGCTGGCTCAGGAATTCCTCCGCGTCGATCCCTCGCTCCACGAAGGCGTCCCTCAACTCGCGAACTCCCCGCTCCACCGTCCACTCCGGTCGGTAGCCCGGCAGTTTCGTCTCGATCTTCGTGCAGTCCACGCGGTAGCTGCGCGGGTCGGGACCACCCCCCTCCGCGTACTGGATCTTGCTGCCGGGGACCTCTGCTCCGACGATCTCCGCCAGGTCGCGTACCTGATAGTTCTCCTCCGTACGCCCGACATTGAACGCCTCGTTGTGCACGATATCGCGGGGCGCCTCGAGGGCGGCCAGGAACGCGTTCGAGAAGTCGCGCACGTGGACGAGCGGCCGCCAGGGCGTGCCGTCGCTCTGGATCAGGACCTCTCCCGTGGTCAGCGCGTAGCCGACCAGGTTGTTCACGACCACGTCGGCACGAAGGCGGGGCGAGAGGCCGTAAGCCGTCGCATTGCGCATGAACGTGGGGCTGAAGTCGTCCGTCGCGAGCTGAGCGATGTCCTGCTCGGACAGGATCTTCGACTTCCCGTACGGCGTGATCGGATTGAAGTCCGCGTTCTCGTCCAGGAAGGCGTCTCCCTGCGACCCGTAGAGCGAGCAGGACGACGCGAAGACGAAGCGCTGCACCCCCGCCTCGCGGGCACGGCGCGCCAGCTCGACCGAGGCGCGGTGGTTGATCTGGAAGGTCAGGTCGGCGTCCAGGTTGCCCAGCGGATCGTTCGAGAGCGCCGCGAGATGCACCACCGCGTCGAAGCCCGTGAGATCCAGGGCCGGGGCGTCCCGCACGTCGCCGCGTCGTCCCTCGATCGACGGACCGGGATAGTCGCCGAACCCGCAGTCCGAGAAGAATCCGGCGTCCAGCCCGACCACTTCGTGCCCCGCGGCCGTCAGCACCGGGGCCATGACAGAACCGATGTAGCCGTCGTGACCGGTCATGAGAATTCGCAAGGTACGTCTCCCTGGAGGTCCTGGATGTGCCGAGGCGCCGACATGAGACAGTGAGCGCCCCGCACCTGGAGGTTTCGGGCGCGGTCGGATATCGGCATGGAAGGGTATCGGCGGGCGGGGGCTCGGCGCGGCCAGTGGAGCGTCGACACCGCGGTCATCCTCAAAGGTACGTGTGCGGTGAGTCTCCGGCCAAACAAAACGCGTCCCGGACGGAGCGGGGCGCATCGGCCGAATGGCGAGGCTGACGCCCGGCACCTTGCCCCCCCCGCCGACGGCTCGTAGCGTCTTCCTTCTGATGCGACCCGTCCGGCCCGCCCGGCTTGGCACCCCGCAGGATGGAGTTCCCTTGAGCAATCCCAGGATCGTCTCGTCAGCGAAGGGGGCGCCAGGGCTCAGGCAGGGGCAGCGCGATCAAGTGTGGGCGGTACTC
>CAWKGE010000038.1:0-89487 GCA_963848895.1 uncultured Gemmatimonadales bacterium | reverse complement strand
TCGTGGCGGCGGCGACTCTTGCATTGGCATTGCGGTCGTTGTGGCCCTCGGTGATGTCGCTTCTCTTCGGAGTGACGGGGATCTACGGTGCGTACGTGATGCTCTTGCTGGTCCGGAAGGAGAAGCGGGCGCCGGTGCACGCAAGATACTGGATCGTGATGACTCTCCTCGCCAACCTGGCCTCGGCCGTCTTCATCTACGTCATACTCGGCGAGGTATCCACGAATGCCCTGGGCTCCGCGCGCTTCGTGGCGGTG
Source organism: uncultured Gemmatimonadales bacterium (assembly GCA_963848895.1). Taxonomy (GTDB): domain Bacteria; phylum Gemmatimonadota; class Gemmatimonadetes; order Longimicrobiales; family Gaopeijiaceae; genus SZUA-318. The sequence goes on along the minus strand of CAWKGE010000038.1, from coordinate 89,230 downwards.
TGGCTGACATACCTGGACCAGTCAAAGCGCGTGGCGAACGTGTATGGTCCCTCGCAGTGAGAGGCGGTGCTTCATGGGACTGGATGTGCCGGAACCGGGTACCGAAAGAGCGACGGCCGATAACAAATCGGGTTCCGGCTCCGGCCGCCTGCGGCGGCCTCCGACCCAACCGACGTGAGGCGATCGGAGCCGGGAGGCGGACGTGGTCGAGTCGAAGGGAGCTGAGCCGGGGGACAAACGTGATGGGCGCCGGTTCGGAACCCCGGAAACGTTGTCGGCAATGGTTCGCGCGTTCATGCTCGTGAGACGATGGAGCACGTGGGGTGACGACTGAGAGACTGGTCTTCGTGCGGGGCCGGAGGTAGAGCTCGTGCGCGCAGTGTTTGAGGTGTCGCCGAAGGAGTGCGCTGATCTCGCGATGCGTGCACGAAGTCCAGCGCAGCGGAGGTTTCATTTTCAACCAAGGAGCGACAGTAGTCGAAGAACGCCGCGTCTTCCACGTTCTCCGGAAGCCTCGCGGCGGCCTTCAGCCAGCCTGGGCGCGCTCCAGCCCGAAGATCCTCCGCGACGCCTCGCATGAACGCCTCTTCACGCCCCAAGAACCGTTCGCGAAATACCCTTCGGCTGTAGAGAGCGCAGTCCGCCGGCACGAGGTTACCCTCAACTCAACACTCACAAGTCGCTCTACGCGCCTGCCATTTCGGAGAGTAAACAGCAAGCCTGCCAAGCCTCCCATGCTATGACCGACAACCGTCAGCCTTCCCACGTTCAGGCGCTCGACCACGGCTTCCGCCACGTCTACGATGTCGTCCACTCCCAAGGGTACACCCCGGCGGCATCCTCTCGTCGCGCCGCAACCGGGAGCGTCTAGTGCAACCAGGGCATACTCCTTCCAGTCGGCCTCGTTCCACGCCCCGAAGAAGTCCTCCTTGGTCCCTCCGAGGCCATGCAGATAGAGGAGCCCTCTGCCGTTTCCGGGACGGTGACGGCATGAGACGGACAGCCAAGCACCGCGATGCCGCACGGGAATCGTCTCCCCCACGCGTCCCTCAGTCTCCATCATCCCTCCGTGGTCCCGCGCTGCAGGCGATGATAGCCCTCTGCGGCGCGGGCATCTCTCAGCGTCGCGCCGGCTGCTACGCTGCGGCGGATACGTTCCTCAGCGTCGACGATCTCCTGAGTCGCAAGAAGCACCTCGTCTTCGTGTTGTCGAGGCACAACCACGACCCCGCCCGCGTCTCCCACTATGAGGTCGCCGGGCTCCACAGACGCATCACCGAGGGATACGATTTGGCCGACCGACTCGGCTCGAACACGGTCCTTGCCTGTTCGCATGTGACTACCACGGCTGAATGAAGACCGGGAAGTTCAATTCAATGATCCGCGCCGTGTCACGACAGACGCCGTTGATCACCGTGCCGGCCACTCCCCGCCGCTGGGCGGTCGCCGTGAGCAAGTCTCCCCATACCGTGACATCCTTGCGGCCCCCGTTGTCCAGGATTACGACGGCTCCCGGCGGCACGTCGTCGATGAAGTCCCCGACGCTCCCGCCTCTTCCGCTCGTGGGGACAAGACGAACCGTGAACGCCCGTCCACGCACTCTGAGGAACGGCGAGAGGGGATGAATGCCGGCAACCTGGCCCTGGATGTTGAGCCGATCCAAGGCGTCGCTGAGCGTCCCGGTGTCAATCGCGCCGTCGTCACGGTTCATCGTCAGGGCTCCTCTCCGTCAGGCCCTCGTAGCTGAGAGCCATGACTTCGGTTCCAGACACGCCCCGCAGCAGTGCCTTGGCCATCCGCGCCTCTGCCCGGCTGATCTCCTCGGCGACAGTGATCACCTTCTCCGCTTGATGCTGGGCAAGGAAGACAACCCCGCTTCCGTCGGCTATTACGAGAGCATCCGGCTCTACGGAGAAACCCTCCACCAATATCGGAACGTCGGTGGCGACCTCGCGAAAGCGCCCGCGAGCCGTTCTGGACGTCGTCGCCCTGGCGAAGACCACGACATCCAGCTTCTCTATATCGTCCGCGTCACGAAGGGCCCCATCGACGATAACCCCGGCCACTCTTTTGACATGAGCTTGGAGCGTGAGCAATCCACCCCAAGACCCTGCGGATACATCCCCACCATTGGCGATCACGATGACGTCGTCGGGGCCAGAGGTCGCCAGAACCCGTGTGCCAAGGTGTCGATGGCTTCTCCTTTCCAGGCATGCTTCCAACTCCCTCGAGGGACCAAGAAGTCACCACGGAGCGCCGGGTCCTTCTCGGGGTCGGTCGCGTTTGGGGACGTGGAGGTTCGCTCCGGTGACCTCATTGTCGGAGATCGGGATGGAGTCGTCGCCATTCCGGCCGAGGGGGCTCGTGGCGTACTTGTTCGTGCTGCAGCCAGGGAGGCGCGTGAGGAACGGATCCGTCGACAGATCGAAACGGGTGGGCGGCTGGTCGACCTTCTTGGACGTTCCTCGGAGAGGGAAGGACGTGGAGCTTCGGAGACGAAGCGTTACGAGGAGGAGATCGATGGACTGGGTTGAGCGATTGCGTCACCTGGACTCCTGCTCGGTTTCGGACGCGGTGGATCGTCTAGGCATAGGCATTGTGTTGAGCGGATTTGGAAGGTGGGGTCCGCGACGAGTGACGGCGGGGCGGGTGCGCACGGTACTGATCGCCGAGGCAAACACGGGAAACGCCAGCTCCTCCGACGCGGCCACATCTCGCACCCCGCCCCAGATCACGAGACCACCGAGGGATCGCTTTTGGGCCGCACGGGACATCAGCTCTCCCCAATACCCACATGAATCGTCCCCCGGGGTTGCGACGAGAATCGAGTGGGGGGGAGCCGAGTAGATCGCCGCGTGAAGCCAGTCGTTGTAGCCCGAAGGCTGCGATACCGTAAAGGCCGGTCCGATTACCCGCGCGCCCTGCCAAATTGGGCGAATGTGATGCGGAAGCACCGAACCGCTCGGACACACCTCATGGATGGTCGACGCCGAGAACATCGAGAGCCCTTCAAGAATAGACGTCCCAATCGGTGATGCCATTGTTCCTCAGGGGCAAGCGGGCGACGCGGAATCGTCTGTACACTCTGACGTTCCGGTTTGTATCAGGCAAATAGATTGATCGGATCGTGTTATCACACTTACTGATTAAGCCCATCACAGGTCTGCCGTCGCTTTCGCTGCCCCAAGTTGACAATGCCCTCGGGATTCATCGTGGGTGCAACGGCCGTTCTCTGAACGCCGGACCGATGCGTGCCACCTCACCACCGGGGGCCCAGATGACGAGCGCCCGCGCATCGCCATCCGGCGGAACGCGGTGGACGACCTCGTCACCCGGCCGCACGATGCCGACCATGCCAGGGGTCAAGGTGTAGGACACGCCATTCACGACGTGCTCCAAGACACCCGAAAGGACATAGAGAATCTCAACGGAGCCGTGGGCGTGGCCTCGCTCGGGGGCGGACCCCGCCGCGAAGACGATCTCGCCAACCTCAACCTCCGTTCCTCCCAGGTTGGCGGCCTCGACCAACATCCGGATTGCCGTGGTGCCTGACTGACCCACCAGCTGGCGGGTACCCGAGGTGGCCTTTTCGTAAGTCTGGCCGGCGGCGGGGGCGGAGATCAGACTCGCCGCCGACACGGTGGCCAGGATGACGTTGTCGATGCGCATTGGGTTCGGGGTTGAGGTGAGTGTCCTGCAGGGGTTAATGCCCAGAGTGCCGTCCGAGCGGAAGGACACGTCAACCGCCCGGCCACCCCCAAGGCAGTCGCCCAAGGCCCAACTCCATTCGTTCCCCCTCGAGCGCTTCTTTGAGTCCGAGGTGGGGGCGGAGTTCCAGGCTCCGGCTGCGGGCCATCCAGTAGAGCTGCATGTATGCCACGTCGTAGGCTGTCGCCCGCGAATTGCTGGATTCTTCAAGCACCGTCACCCCAATGGGACTGCAGATGCTGGTCATGATCGAGGGGTAGTAGCATGCGTGTCCAAACCCCAGCGCGTGTCCCATCTCATGCTGCACGAGAAAAGGCCAGGTTCCCGGATCGTCAAAGTCATCCGGCGGCCTGAAGCTCATCCTGCCCTCGACAAGGTCTCCGGATAAGAACCGACCGCAGACGTCATCCGGGACCTCCGAGGGGCCTTCGCAGGCGCGTGCGCTACCTCCGAGGCCGCCTACCGGCAGGTCAGGAACGAGTTCGATCGCGATCGAAAACAGCCGATGCTCAAGACCCTCCAGACCGAAGACGACCAGCGAGTCGACCGGGAGTTCTTCCTTGCGCGCAGGCCGAAAGAGCTTGACGCCCAGGCGGCCTTGAAGATCGTCCAGCGCGTCCCACATAGAGACTGAGTCCGCGGCACTGACGTCGGAGCGGCCCAGGCCGTAGCCGTTGAAGTCATTCCCGGCGTGTTCGAAATAGACCGGGATGGGCAAGCGATCCTGCGGCCAACTCCAGAGTTCGGCGGAGAGCTCGAGACCGTCCTCCCCAACCTCCCTCCCGACGCCGAGCAGTCCTCCTCCTCCCGATCCGCCGCCAACCCCGTTCTCCGGCACAAAGGCAACCTGAAGACTGACGGGGATGGTCCGAGGGGCCAGGGAGCCCTCCCGTATTGTCCAAACCCGGGGGATGAGAAGGACTCTCAGCGCCAAGTCCTTCTCGAGTGGCGGGAGGATCTTCCAACTCGAATGGTACGGAGCCAGGCTGCCAGAGGGTGCACGGATGACGACAACTGTAGAATCCGTGCCCGCTCGAAGCGCTGTCACCGAGAAGGTGCCATCGGGGCCCACGGCAGTGGTGTCAACGTAGACGCCGGTTTGGGAGACTGCCACGAGCGATGTATGCGGCACCCCGTTGAGCGTCTCCACGAGGCCGGATATCGTGACGAGCTCCGGAGGCTCGTCGACAGGGGGTTCGACAGGACTGTCGCTGGCGGCCCCGCATGACCCCGCAGAGACGACAAGGAACGCCAGCACCACCGATCGTGCCAGAAGCGGTGGGACGAGTCTTGGAATCAACCGCCCATTCATCCGGCTGCCTCAAGACCCACAACGTCCTCAAACGGATCCGTCACGCGGTCGACCGTCGAAGAGTGACGAACTCTTCAAGAAGGAACCTCGGACTGGGTAGTGACATGATGCGTCGCACGGGCATCGAAAGGACATCGGTTCGCGAAGGTATCTTGACACTTCTCCGGACATCAGACAAATAGATTTGTGGTATCACATCATCAAAATTGTGGATTCGTGGCTACCCTCCACCCCAAATCCCTCTCCGTCGCGGTTGCGCTCGCCGATATCGGATCCGCAACGGAGGCTGCCCGTCTCTTACGCATCTCCCAGCCCGGGGTTACGTATCACATCGGTCGTCTTGAAAGAGCGCTGGGCACCAAGCTCTTTCGCCGCACCTCCGCCGGTCTGGTGCCCACCGCCGAGGGAGAGATCCTCGTCGACCGGGCGCGCGCCGTACTGGCCGCTCTGGAAGGAATATCGAGAGATGTGCGGTCCTCGGCTCTTGGGCACGGCCAGACCGTGCGGGTCAGTAGCGCCTGCTTCACCAACTACCACTGGCTACCTGATGTCTTGAACGAGTTTCGGCGGGACCACGGAGACGTGAAGGTCGAGCTGGACGTAGATCCGAGTCGCCGGCCCTTTGAAGCACTCGACGACGGGCGGCTGGACGTGGCTTTGACCACCGTGCCTCCCGAGGGAAGCCGGTTTACGCTGTTGGAGCTCTTTGACGATGAGGTCGTTGCCATTCTGAGTCCCGAGCATTCGCTGGCGGGGCGGAAAAGGTTGGATCCCGTTGAATTCGCAGATCAATCGGTAGCGATATTCGACCGGAGCCAGAGCGATCTCTTCAACCTGGCGCTCGCTCCCGAAGGTATCTCGCCGCGCGAGGTCACGGATGTGCCGGTCACCGAAGCTCTCCTCGGGCTCGTGCGGGCCGGCCTGGCAATCAGTGCCATGGCGTCTTGGGTGGCGCAACCGGATCTGAGGGAGGGGCGTTTGGTGGCAATTCGCATTGGCCGGAAGGGCATCCGGCGCACCTGGTGGGCGGTGCTTTCGAAAGGCCGTCCAGCCAGGCCGGTCGTCACGCAATTCGTGGAAGCGCTGCGTGGAGCAGGCTCCGGGGTCCTCCCCTCAGCCTTCGAGCGTGACTGAGCCCGAAACGGGCGCCTGCACAACCCCACCGCAGGCTGGCGAGGTTCAGGGAAAGACCACGTCCCGCCACACCCGGGATCACCACAGGGACGTCGGACCTCCTGGCGGCAAGCCATGGTCGTCCCGGGGCGCTGGCTCCACGCCCTCCTCCTCTTGGGTGGGACGGGGCCCCGGTGCAAGTGGATTGAGGATCTCCTACGGGGCATCTCACATCACTGCGGCTGAGGAGTGGCCCTCGACCACCTCGCGCATCCGGTCATGGAGTCAGCGCTTGGGGGTCTTCCTAGCCACGGGTCACTCGGGGGGCCACACCGCCGGATAGCCCAGGTCCATCAGGCCGCCGATGCTGAGCGGACCGATGACGCAACCGCACCCTCGGGCGGCCATGATGTCCGAAGATCCATAGACATCCCAGTGGCCCCCGCTTTCGCGCAAGACATCGACGAACTCCCCGGTCTCGCGCCGCCATCCTTCAATCGCCATCGCGCCGGTGTAGGCGCCGAGCCGGAAGTCGTGCCACCCGGGTTGCTCGCCCTGGACGACCCCCACAAGGCCGAGGGCGTGCCCCATCTCGTGGGCTGCCACGTACCTGAGGCGATCAGCGGGTATCCCCTCCGGAGGGTGGTCGCGGTTGATGGTGATACCGCCCAGGATCGTGGTGGGCCGGGGCAGAGGACGCTGCAGGCACGGCCCACCCACCGCCTCGACATAGGTCCCCGGGGGGAACTGCCCGGAGGTCCCCACGTAGATCAACACGCCCCGTTCATTCCACGTGAGCGGCGGGCTGGGGGGTTCCGCCGAGGGCGTCAAGCAGTCCCCGCCTGGCGTGTCGAGCCCGACCTCGGGAAGTTGGCCGCGGATCACGTCCTCCCAGCCATGGGCCGCGTCCTCGAGCGCGACCCGCCACAGTTGGGGCACGCTCTCGGCGAAGAGAAGCGTGATGGTCACCGGTCCATCACCCGGCGTGAACGTCTCGAGAGGGACGCTGTCGCGCCCGACCCCCTGGACCTCGGCGGAAATCCACGCGCGCCCGCCCCGAGCGCTCGTCGTCGCCAGCGCGGCGACGATCCCGTTCCGGGAAATCCTCGGGGTTAGGGCCACCACCGAAGCGTCCGAAGTCGTCCAGCGGTATCGATCCATCGGAAGAAGGACCAAGCGCCCCTCGGCGTCGACGACTGTGGCCACGATCAGGATCGAATCGGAGACAGGGGTCTGGATCGTGTGTGCCATGCCGAGCTGGACCGCGACGGGGTCGGGCGGCGGGGCGTCCGTCGGGCCTTCTGTGGCGCACGCCGCGCTCGAGAGGAGGGCGGCTGCGGCCGCAACGCGGAACGGGGGAGAGGAACGAGCCACGACGCGACTCCGGGAACCGTGGAGCACAAATCGGAAACGTCGAAACATACGTCGGCCCGACCGGACGGTTTCGCAGGAGCATGTCAGCTTGGCACGCCGAAAGCGACGCGGACACTGAGAATCGGCCAACCCGAACCGGAATACTCGCCTGGCCGTCGCTGGACTCCACGCCAGCGAAAGCGTCGCCTCCCTTCGGCCCCGAGACGCTCTATCTACCTACCTAAGATGACGAGCCTCCGGACGTCCCCTGGCGAGCTTCGTTCCGAGCCTGGCCCCGTGGGCGTTCCCGTTGTTGAACCGGATGGTGAGGTCACGACCGGGGCACGGGTCCAGGTCTCGGCGAAGGGGGCATTGAGGCTGGCCTTCTTCAGCAGGTGGCGGCACGCATCGTGCGCCTCACCGGGCCCGACGGGGAAGCGCTGGTTGGTAGGGAATGTAGGTCAATTGTGCCCCGACACGGGGCTCAGTGGCGCGTGGACCGGCAGTTGCGCCGCCTCCTTCCTCAACGTCTGGAGACGCGCGGCGCTGGGCGCAGCCTGTGCGGGCACCGCCATGGCTCCGCCGGGGGACAGGTAGGGGCTCGCCTCGATGCTCTCCACCCCCGGAGGCAGCGACGGCCCGAAGTAGTCGTCGCGGCCTACATCGATGGCGGTGGTGGCGTCCAACACCCAGTTGGCCATGCCCGTATACATCAAGTCGCTGGGCTCGGGAACATGACCGGGGTACAGCGGGGTGTGATGGGGAGCGCGGCTGGACACCACTCCGAACGTGTGGAGCAGGTCGTGGAGGGCGGCGAATTCCCAATATCCCGGAAACTGGGAGGGCGAAGTCGCGAACTCGACCGGACAGGGATTGCCACCGGGCGCGCCATGCAGGTACATCGCCGCGATGCGTCCGGGAATCCTCGGCGGCCATGCGGCGCCGCCACACGCGTACCGGCTCGCCCCGTCGTAGTATACGAGGTAGTTCTTGTCGGGGTCGATACGTCCAGCAGCCCGCAGATCGGCCTCGATGCGGGTCACCACAAAGGCGCCCTGCTCCTCGATCTCGGCGTCAGAACTCGCCAGGCGTACGAAGCCGACATCGAGTTCCCCGCCGTCGGTATCGAACCGGATGGAGAGGCCGCCGCTGTGCGCGCGGAACCACGCATGGAGCGACGACACGGAGTGCGCGAGTACCCCGTTGGTGTCCAGCGCCCGGTCCACACCACCATGGGGCACCACGTACAGGACATGGACCTGGGGGCCCGTGAAGTCGTCATGCCGATCGTTGAACGCGCGACCCAGCGGCGCCGCGCCCATGGCTGTGAAGCCGACGAACGGGAGACCGTCGACGCCGGCCTCCAGCCGGTTGACGCCCTCGCTTACGCCGAGCGTCCAGGTCGTGCGGGCGCGGCCCGCACCGTTGGTCGCGGATGTCACGGGCGACGCGCTGCCGCCCCCGTCCGCCACTCGCCAGGAGACGGAGATTCCAGATAACGGTAGTCCCTGATCATCGCGGACCCACACCTCGAGGGAGTCCTGCAGGGGATTGCCGGGGAGCGCGGTCTGGGCGTCGCCCCGTGTAGCGTCGAGAGACGCCGGGACCCCCGGCGTCATAGAGGGGTCAGTCGCGTCCGAGCACGCGACAAGAGCCAGAAGGGGCATTAGTCCCAGCAGCGTTACCCTACGCACGGCCATCCTCCTCGACTTGGCGCATCAGCCGCCTCCCAGACCGACATGGACGTCTTTCGCGCGATGGACCTCAAGCGGTCAGGGGCCCCGGGCGGCCAACTCACCACAAGAGAATCCAACCGGTGCGCCCTACTGAGGCCGACGTGCGGAACCGGCCGCTTCCGGCCGACGTATCCGGTGTCGTCATCGAGCCACCGACCCTCCAGCACGATATCGGAGGCCGGGGTGGCGCTCGATAGGGTGGTCCACGCAACCTGCCGCCGTGCGGGACCCGGGGGCGATATCGAGGAGCGGCTCGCCGGGCTGTACGTCCGCCACGAGGGTCGGCCTGTAACGGTGCTGACGCCGAAGGTAGAGGCGCGCATTCTGAACTGGACACGGAAGAAGCCCACCGACGGCTCGACGCACTGGAGCACGCGCCGCTTGGCCAAGAGGCTCGGCATTCATCACATGATGGTGGCTCGGACGTGGAAGAAGATGGGATTCAGCCACACCGAATGGAGCGCTACATGGCCTCCAACGATCCCAACTTCGAGGAGAAGGCCGCCGACGTGATCGGCCTCTACCTCCGTCCGTCCGAACTGACGATCCGCGAGGACCCACGTGGATGCCGTAGGCCCGGAGCACGCCCTTTGTACTTTCAACCGCCCGGGGTCAGCGTCGTGCGTCTTTGCACGTGCCGCGTACGTATCGAAACGTGTCGGATCCGACGAGCCGGGCCGAGGCGCCGTCAGAGAGGGTGATGTCTAGGACGACCTCCAAGTTCAGGGGCGTGGCTTCGACCACGGTGAACTCACCGTGGACGTTGGTCGCCCAGGCATCGCCCAGACGGAGAGCGAAGCTAGCCGCCCTCCCGCCAACATCGAAGGGACCCCAGCCACCCCCCTCGAAGGTGCTGGACACGGCGCGGATCTGTCCGTCCCGCAGCGGAGCGCCCATGGCGATGGCGAAGAAGTCGTTGGCGGTACCGATGCCCCCGTGGTTCCACACGACGCCCCCCACGGGAGCTCCGCCCTCGAGGAGCACGCCGTTGACTTGGCGGAAAGCCTCAGGGGAGAGATTGGCCGGAGCCAGCGGATCCTCGCGGTGGACCTCGAGTTCGCTGCCGCCGGCAGTGAACGTACCGTCGAAGCGGGCGACGATTTGGTCGGTCTCGCAGTCGTCGTTGACTATGGACAAATTGCAGGCATTGGTGGTGAGCCCAGTCAGCAGGCAGGCCGCGATAGCGCGCGGGAGTGGCTGCATGGGTCCTCTCCGTGAAGGTAGGGCGACGCCGGTGGGGCGGGCGTCGGCCCATCGTAGTACACGCGGTCAATGGTCGAGTTCTGTGATTACGTTCCTCTTCGACCCGTTCTACACTAGTGGCCTGTTCACACTACAGGTGATTGCGGTTATATTGCTGTATGACGATCACCGAAGAGCAGTTTCGACGCATCGAAGGGTGTTTCCCGACGCACCGCGGAAACGTCTCGCTCTCGAACCTCAAGGTGCTGAACGCGATCCTGTATGTGGCCGAGCACGGGTGCAAGTGGCGCGGCCTGCCGAAGCGATTCGGTCCATGGCACACGGTGTACATGCGCATGAACCGGTGGGCGAAGGCCGGAGTGCTGGATCGCGTCTTCACGGCGTTGCAGGAAGAGGAGCTCATCCGGATCAAGGTGGAGGCTCTGGCCCTCGACAGCACCATCGTGAAGGTGCATCCCGATGGTACCGGCGCAGAAAAAAAAACGGCCCGCAGTCCATCGGACGCTCGAGAGGGGGCTGGACCACCAAAATTCATATGGTTGCCGCGGATGCGCGAAGGGCAGTGACCTTTTCGCTCTCGCCGGGCCAGGACCACGACGCACCGGCCGGCCGAGAGCTCATGCGCCGGCTGCCCGAGCCCGAAACCTCCATCGCATTGATCATGGACCGGGCCTACGAGGGTAACGAAACGCGCCAGCTGGCCCTCGACCTGGGCTTCACACCAGTCGTCCCACCCCTCAAGACCCGGCGTCACCCCTGGAGCTTCGACAAGATGCTCTACCGCCGCCGCAACGAGATCGAGCGCCTCTTCCGCAGGCTCAAGGGCTTTCGCCGGATCTTCTCCCGCTTCGACAAACTCGACGTCATGTTCAAAGCATTCATCCATTTCGCGCTCATCGCCGAAGCTCTTCGGCCTCAGTTAGCGTGAACAGGCCCTAGTACTGTAACAGCTAAGCGTTAAGCGACCCGGATGCGTCGTGAGGGATCATCGTACTGCCACTTGATGGGTTTGGGCGCGTCATTGTAGTCGGTTTCTGTCCTGCGGGCTAGGTCCTTCACGGAGGTGAAGACGCCGCGGTAGATGAGATCGCGCTCGATCTTGGAGAACCACAGTTCGACCTGATTGAGCCAGGACGAATAGGTCGGGGTGAAATGCAGGTTCACGTTCGGGTGGGCCTCGAGGAACTCTTGAACGCGCCGGGTCTTATGAGCCGACAGGTTGTCGAGGATGATATGGATCTCCCGGTCCTCGGGCTGGCGCACGACGACGTCGGTGAGGAAGGCCACGAACTCCTGACTGGTGTGGCGGGACGTCGTCTTTCCCACAACCTCTCCGGTCTGCGTGTCGAGAGCCGCGTAGAGCGAGAGGGTGCCGTGACGGACGTACTCGAATCCGTGCCGCTCCGCTCGACCCGTAGACAGGGGCAGAACCAGTCTTGCGGTCCAGCGCCTGGACGGCCCTCTCGTCAACGCAAAGAACCACAGCACGTTGCGGCGGGTGAGGTGATGGTAGTGCCCCCATTTCCTCCGGGTTTGAGAAGGGCGACGTCCACGCGTCGCGTGGTTGTACGGTAGGCATTGGGGTCCGGAGCACTCGCCTGGCCCCTCGCGCTCCGGGTCGGCATCATGCCCCTGCAGCCGAAACCCAGAGTCGGCGGTGGCATCTACGTCCAAAGTAGCTCGAACCTATTTTGCGTAGCGACATTTACTGATTCTGGGCATCGCCGCATGCGTCGTCCAGGCGGCTCACTTCGCCGAGGAGTTGCTCAGCGGCTTTCCCCGCGCGTCCCCATGATGTTGGGGTTGAGCCCATGGAGTCCGGTCTCGTTTGCGGTGTTCAACGTCGGGTGGCTGCTGATCTGGACAGTGTCTCTTCGCGAAGCTAGTGTCCCGTAACAGTGATTAGCGACACAAGTCACCGGGCGCCATGAGCCTTCAGCGTGCGTTGCGCGAAGCGTGCGATACTGGCGAGGATCTGGTCGGCGGTCTTGACCCAGACGTAGGGTTTTCCAGTCTCGTTGTGGACGCGGATAAACTCGCGAATCGCGTCAACGAGCTCGCGCACGCTGCGGTGCACCCCACGCCGGAGCTGCTTGGTGGTGAGCGCCGAGAACCAGCGTTCGACGAGGTTGATCCAGGACGAGTACGTCGGCGTGTAGTGGAAGTGGAACCGGGGATGGCGAGTGAGCCAGGTTCGGATGAGGGCGCTCTTATGAGCGCTGGCGTTGTCGAGAATGATGTGGACCTCGAGCTCCTCGGGGACGTTGCCATCGATCTCGTTCAGGAAGGTGCGCAGCTCGCGGGCCCGCTGCCGCGAGAAGGTCCGGCCCGTCACCTCGCCCGACTTCACGTTCATGGCCGCATACAGGGACGTGGTGCCATGGCGCTTATAGTCGTGGGTGCGACGTTCCACCTGACCGGGTTGCAGCGGAAGCAGCGGAGCCGTGCGGTCGAGCGCTTGGATCTGCGGCTTGACGTCGACGCAGAAGACCACGGCGTGATCGGGCGGGTTGAGGTACAGCCCGACGATGTCGCGCACCTTCTCGATGAGGAGCGGATCGGGGGAGAGCTTGAACGTCTCGGTCCGGTGTGGCTTGAGGCCGAACGCGCGCCAGATCCGATTGATGGTCATATGACTCAGACCCGTGGCCTTGGCCATGTCCCGGGTGCTCCAGTGCGTCGCCCCTTCCGGGGTGCTCTCGAGCGTGCGCACGATCACGTCCTCGATCTGCTCGTCGGTGATCTGGCGCGGCGCACCCGGGCGGGGCTCGTCCATCAAACCCGCCACGCGGTCCTCGACAAAACGCCGACGCCACCTGCCGACTGTAGCGGGCGTCACTCGGGTCCGACGCGCCACCGTCTTGTTGTCCAACCCCTGCGCACAGGCCAGGATCATCCTGGCTCGCTGTGCCAGGGCGGCCGACGTCCGCCGGCGTCGCGCCAACGACTCCAGCTCCCGTCGTTCTTCATCACTCAGGGTCAACTCAGCCTTGGGGCGACCTGTGCGCATAAGCCATCCTCAGTTCAGGGACGGCCTCCAATATACATGCCGTAGACTTATAGCGCCAACTTCTGTTACATGACACTAGCCGGGGTCGTCGTTTCGCGGAGTGGCCCCTGTGGTTTCTTGCCTTTGCACTGACGTTGAACGGCGTAGCCACCCTGTGTTGGCGCTCCGTGCGCGCCGGCTACTTCCCTGGCCTGTGGACATCCATTATCGGCGGAGTGGTCGGCATGCTTCTGTCGAGGCATTTGTTCACGCTGACACGTCGACCGCCTGGCGTGAGTGAGCCATAGGATCAAGGCTCTGCATCTGGTGGGTTAGGCGTTGACCTCCAAAGCACCCGCCTGGCTCGCGACCCAGGTCGGCATCATGTTGTTGGAGCAGGAACCCAGAGTCGTCAGGGCGGCTCGAGAACCGAGCGGACGCTCGGTCCAGAAGTAGGGCCGTCGACTGTAAGGCGAACCAGGGCCGCGACGCATCTCCTCCAAATCACGCGACATATGAGCGAAAACGTCCACTCTCTCGTGAGAGCTATCCCGCTCGACGGCGTCGAGCGGATCGATGTCGGCCTAGAGGGTGACTGGAGTGGCACCGTGGTGACCGTTTGGACACGAGATCAGGGCCTCATCGGATTCGATCAGGCCGTGCCTTCAGATGCTGATCACAAGCCAAGTGCGGAACTCTACTTCGACGACGCCTGGGTGGGCGTCCATTGCTTCAGGGTGGACGGTGGCCGCAATGTCCTCGACGAAGATCTTGTCATGCAGTTGGTGCAGCAGGTCGAGTCAGGCATGGGGCGCTGACGAGCCCGGCTTCCTTGGTGGGACGTGTCGAAAGGGGACCCGCTCTGTCCGGAGACCCAGCGGAGGGGTTCTGCCAAGAATGGAGGGGAGATGGAGAGATCGGGTGCCGCCCTCATCGGAGGCCGACTGCTTCACGAACTTACGCTCGCGCTCGCGGTCTTCCTGCTGCTGGGCGTGCGGAGCGTCTGTGACGTCGAGCCCGTAGAGGCGCAGCAGATACGCAGCACCACGCTGACGGCACTGCAGCTGCGATCCGTGGGTGCCTTCGACACGGTCAGCACTGCGGCGTTCTGGCAGGATGTCGAGGACCGGACTACCCCGCTGATCGAGGATATCGAGGACACGGACTCCGTCGTGGTCACCTTCCTCTACCGCGGGGGCGTGGTCCGCGAAAAGTCCGTCCGCGGGGGTTGTTGGGCACAAGTAGCGACTGATGGTGGTACCGATGTCGGTCACTCTGACTTCAACAGGGTTTCTCGGCTGCGGTGAGTGATACCTCGGGGCTCAGCGAGAGTCGAATCGGGCATCGAGGGCACGACAAAGATCCGACCGACCCCGCATGGGCGGGCTGGAGGGCCGGCGAACGACGTGGAGCTACGCGGCGAGTCGGTAATCGTGAAAGAGCCCACCAAGCACTGGGCGTGCCACGAACTCGCTCGGGCTCTTCCCATTTGTGGAAGAGGGCGCCCTCGGCGAGCCGGGACCGTACTGCGGTATACCTGCGATTCCCTGATGAGGCCGACCGCCGTTGTAGTAGGCGACGTAGATCGAGACGGTGCGACGAAGGTGGTCTTCCGACAGGAAGATGAAGTGGTTCATACACTCCCTCTTCAGGCTTCCCATGAAGCGCTCGATATGGGCCTGTGCGTTGGGAGCGCCGTAAGGGATCGAGATCCCCTTGATGCACAGCACATCGCCCAGCCACAGATCCAGGGCACAGCGGTATGACCTTCCCGATTTGCCCGGCCCACGGGTTCCGAACTGGCCAAAGATCCCGTCATTGTCGTGGATCAGGAAGCGTGGCACCGAACCGAAGGGGGTCGCCTCTCGGACCTGCCGTTTCACCCACGCCAGAGTCGGCGAGGCCGTGACTGCGACATGCACCACCCTTCGGCTCTGCAACTCCATGAGCACAAGCACGTACCCCACCGAGTAGTTCCACAAGGGCTGCGTGGTCAGGTCCATGGTCCACAAATCGCTGGCGTGCCCGGCCAGGAAGGTGCGCCAAGTGGTGGAGGAGGGAGCACCGCCTCCATTCCAGCTGACCATATACCGACGGATGGTGCTCGGAGCGTGCTCCACAGCAAGTTTCGCCTTGAGCTCCAGGGCGATTCGGTCCTCACCCCACTCGGGATGATCGGACGCCATGCGGCGGATCAGGCTGATGTGGCTCCGAGGGATTCGGAGTCGACCGCTGGCCCCACCGGACCGTCGTCGCCAGTAGCGGCGGTACCCATCTCTGTGCCACCTCAGGACCGTGGCTGGCTGGATCAGCACCAGCGCCTGGCGCACCAACGCCAGTGTCGACAGAGCCAGATCCATAGCACTCGATCCGCTGGCCGGAGCAATGGCCTTGGGCCGTCCTCGCTGGAGCACGGCGAGTTGATGACGGAGGATGGCGTTCTCAGCCGACAGCGAGAGGCGGGATCGAACCATTCCACGGAGGGTCCGGAGGACCAGCAGGAGCCATGAAGTCATCGTTCCATGGTCCGCAGCCGAGGATCAATAAGTCAACGATTGCAGGGCGGATGAGGTTTTCGCGGAGCACGGCTCAAGCGCTGCCGGATGACCGTAAAGCTCGAATGCTCGGGCGTGTTCTCGGCGAGCTCGTAATGCAAGAAGCTCCGGATCGACAGCGAGTCCGCACACCGCGCCGCGATCCCGCGCTCGCTCGGAAGATTCTCGAAGAAGCCGACCAGCAGCATCTTGAAGTAGACCTCAGGGTCGATCCCTGGACGGCCTCCTCGTCTCGTGTCCATGACGTAGAACGGCGCGCAGTACTCCCGCACAGCGTCGCCGAACCCCATGGCCGTGAGCGCGCGGTCCAGCCGCTGATAGAACGAGTTCACCGGCGTCGCTGGAAGCTCGCTCGTCGCGATCCACAAGCTCTCCTGCTCGGCCGGATCTTTCCGTCGGAACATCCCCGCTCCACGTTCAAGAACAGTCCTGTTGACCAGCGCGCAATCTACTCGCCGGCCTTCCTTGGCGCATCGTCAACCGGCCGGTATTTCAATTCAACGGTTTCCTAATCCGCTGGTCCGAGGTAAAGGCAGCCAGACTCGGAGCGGATGGTGTCGAGATTTGGAATCCGGAACGCCTGATAGGCCTTGTGCGTGAGCGCGGATTCTCCTCGAGAGACGAGATGATGGCGTTTCTCAGAGAGGTAGACCGTCGGGCCGAAGCGGGTTGACGATCCCGCCTATAGCTGCGAGTGCCGCACTCCTGTGGGGTTGAGTGACGCTCAGGAAGGCCCACTGCCGATAACAATGGGCTTCCGCCTGCGCGCCCTGCGGGCGCTCCGGAGTAACCGGCTTGGACGGAGGTGTGGTGGTCAAGGAAGGTGATCGGATCGAAGAGAGCTGAACCCGAGATAGGCGAGGATTGTCGCCGGTTCGGAAGCCCTGAACGTTACGCGGCATTGTCGGAGACGACATCAGCCCGAGGACCAGGGTGGTCGCGTGATTGCCGGACAGGGTGTTGGCGGCCAGGTTCGGATTATCATGGAATGCCCTGACAACGTCACGGAGATGGGACACGACAGATCTGCGCTGACTTCCCCAAGCAGGGCCGAGCCAGCACGATTCATAATGCGACACGTTCGCGGTGGCCGGTCGGATCGCCCAATGGAGAGCCGCTTGGGTGGGCCTCGCGGCGGCACTGGGGCTTCACGTCACTGATGAGGCGTTGACCGGTTTTCTCCCCGTCTACAACCAAGTGGTCGAGGGACTCCGAGTTGGCCATCCATGGGTACCGCTCCCTACGTTCACGTTTCCAGTCTGGTTGGGGGGACTCATTCTGGGGGTATTGCTCTTGGTGGCCCTAACCCCCGTCGTATCGCGCGGAGCCGGATGGATTCGTGTGGTTTCGGTCATTCTCGGCGTCATCATGACCGGAAACGCGCTCGGTCACATTGGGGCGTCGGTGTACTGGGGCAGACTCGCCCCGGGTGTGTACTCGTCAGCGGTGACCAGCAGCGTCACGGCCGCGATGAGTAGCGGCGGACAAACGAGTTGAGCCTACGCCGCGCGTGGCGCTGCTCCGGGAAGCACCGGCGCAAGACATTGCGATGTCGGGAAGCACGCCGGCTAGTGGCGAGGAAGTGAAGCCTCGTCGGGCGTGAGGGCGCGCCGGCGTCGCAACTTTCTCGGTTCGCGCTGCGGCGGGCTGACGCCCGCCTTGGCCGCCATAGACAGAAGTGGTGTCGGACGGGCATTTAGAGTGGCGGCACACCCGCGCTGGCGCGCGGGCGTCAAGCGAACCTTGAACGATCTGAAAGCCCGCTAATACTACCGGGCAGCAGTTCAGGGAGAGTAGAGGAAGGGAGAACGGAGGAATGCGCGTGTGGCTTCACCCATAGAGATGCGAGTTCTGGAACAGTCGGATGCCGATGCCTTCGCAGAGGCGTTTGCTGAGATGGGCTGGAAGAAGCCTGCAGCCCAGTTCAACCAGTATTTCCGGGAGCAAGAAGCGGGTCGCCGGACCGTTCTCGTGGCGGAGTGGGAAGGCGCCCTCGCTGGATACGTCACCATTCTATGGGAAAGCGGTGACCCGGTCTTCAGATCCCGTGGCATTCCGGAGATCAAGGATTTCAATGTCCTGCTCAAGTGTCGCCGACAGGGGATCGGCAGTGCCTTGATGGATGCGGCAGAGGCTGTGGTCGCAAAGAGGGGTCCTGTAGTCGGCCTGGGCGTAGGGCTGCATCCCGGGTATGGAAGCGCGCAGAGGCTGTATGTGCGGCGAGGGTATGTCCCTGACGGCGCTGGAGTCGTGGTCGATGGGAAGAGCGTGCCCGAAGGGGCGGACATCAAGTTGGACGACGGACCGATGCTGAGGATGACGAAAGAGTTAGAGTCACAGGACTGACAGCGGGCCATCAGATAACACCTATCAGGCCCCCCCGGGTCAAGAGCGCGGAGATCTCCTCAACCGCGCTGCCCGGCAGCGCGGCGGACGAGACGTGAGCGGGTCCTCGAGACTCTGACTTCATTTCTGATCTTTCGGCGCGGGCTGTAAGAGCCCTGCACCAAACACCTATAGAGGGTCGCCCGGCGTAGAGACGCCGGTGCAGGAGAGGCGGGGCCTCTCAAGCGCCCTAGAAACTGATGTGTGCCCTCGTGCCGGCCGACTCAAAGAAGGCGGGCTCGAGGCGCGAAACGCGCCGCGGCCAGTTATGTGCGGGCTCGGGTGAGGGGCAGAGCTGCAAACAGCGAGGATCCGGGATGTGTGGAGGAAGAGGAGGCGTCCAATCAAACAAAGCGGCTGCCGGACTTCTGGCCGACTCGAGTTATGCGACGGGCTCGCCTCCTCCCCTCCGTGAGCTCAGTTCATGAATCGGTCCATGTCGAAGGCCGTGTTGCGGCAGAGCATGTAGTAGGACGCCCGGCCGAGGCGGGCAGCGAGGACGCTGAGCGCCTTGCCTCGCCCGTGCTTGGAGCGGAGTCGGTTGATGAGGCGTTGGCCGGGCGGGTTCTTCTGAAGGAAGAGGACGGCGGCCTCGCTGTAGGCCCACTTGAGGTGGGCGTTGCCGATCTTGGCGCCGGAGGTGCCCGTGACCTTCCCGGCCGAAGACTTCTGGCTCTTCACGAGTCGGGCGTAGGACAGGAAGTCCTGGACGCGGGGGAAGCGGGAGATGTCGTGGAGCTCGTAGAGCAGCGTGAGGGCGAGGATGCGCCCGACGCCGGGGATGGTCTGGAGGCGTTTGTAGGTCTCGGGATCATCGACCTTGGCCTGGTGACGGATCGTGCGCTCGAGGGATCGGATGATCTCATCGAGACGCGCGGCCATGGCCAGGTCCGCCTCGATGCTGGCGCGCACGCACGGGGTCAGGTACGGCTTCAGCGAGACCGGCGCGGTTCCCCGCGTAGTGAAGCTGGCCCGTGGGTGCGGGCAGGTTGAGTTGATGGAAGACGATGCGGATGTGGGAGAACAGCTCGCTGCGTCGGCGCACGAAGAAGAGCCGGCGGCGGAGCAGGTCTCGGGTGGCGCGCATGCCCCGTGGATAGACGTAGGCCACGGGGAAGGCCCCGCCCCGCAGGAGCACGGCGATCTTGTGGGCGTCGATCCGGTCGTTCTTGGCCTTGCCGCCGTGGATGGCCTTCATGTAGAGGGCGTGGCCCAGGACGAAGGGGATGTCCTGCTGGGCGCAGAGGTCGGCGAGCCAGTACCAGCAGAAGATGCACTCGGCGCTGACGACCAGATCGTCCCGGTAGGGCTCGATCGCACGGAGAAAGCGGTCAGGCTCGCAGCGCACGTTGCGGTGCAGCACGACCTTGCCGGTATCGTGCTCGAGGATGCAGAGGTACATGGTCCGAGCGTGGAGGTCGATCCCGCAGTAGTATCGATGCTGGCCGGTGTAGAAGCGCATGGGTCCCCTCCTGGGTCCGATGAGTGGTTAGCGCTCTCATCGTTCCTCTCGAGGTCCGAGAGGTCCAGGAGGGGCCTGCATTAGGATCAAACAAGTTGCGCCTACGCCGCGCGTGGCGCGGCTCCGGGGAACACCGGCGCCAGCGTGTGGGCGGTGGAAAGCGCGCTGGGTTGGATCGCAGAATGGGGCTTTGTCGGGGTGCGAGGACGCGCCAGCCCGCAACTTTAGAACGCTATGAGAAATGCCCGCTCACCTTTGGACGGAAGGGTAGGCTGGTGACGGAACGAGCAAGCAGTGAGTCGATCGCCGGGGCGAGGGCATACGAAGCCCTCCACGTACCCGCTCTGTTCCAGGAATGGGTGGGTCCGGTGCTGGACGCTGCGAGGGTGGAGCCCGGCCAGACCGTTCTGGACGTCGCGTGCGGGACGGGGGTCTTGGCGCGGGGGGCGAGACAGCGGGTGGGGCCCTCGGGATCGGTGATCGGGATCGATCCGGATGCTGGCATGTTGACGGTCGCCGAAGAGCTCGATCCGTCAGTGGATTGGCGCGAAGGGGTGGCGGAGTCCCTTCCTCTCCCTGATGAGGTCGTGGATGTGGTGGTGAGTCAGTTCGGGATGATGTTCTTCAGGGACCGTGCAAGAGCGGCGCAGGAGATGTTTCGGGTGCTGCGAACTGGCGGGCGCATCGTGGTGGCGGTGTGGGATGCCCTCGAGAATCAGCCCGCGTACTCGATTGAGGTGGGCGTCCTGGATGAGTTGGCGGGTAGGGAGGCGGGAGATGCGCTGCGCGCGCCGTTCTCGCTTGGAGATGCCGAGCAGGTTCGGGTGGGGTTGGAGGGCGCAGGGTTCGAGGAAGTATTGATAGACACCCGGATCGGCACAGGCCGGTTTCCGAGCGTGCGAACCCTGGTAGAGGCGGATCTGCGAGGCTGGCTACCGCTGATGGGCGTGCGTTTGACTGAGGAAACGATGAAGCTTGTCCTCGAGGCGTCTGATCGTGAGATGGCTCAACTGGTGACGGACGACGGAGAGGCGGTCTTCGATTCCCCGGCGCATCTGATAAGTGCAAGAAAGCCTTGAGCGCTGCGGCCAGACTCAGTCTCGTGGAAATGACCCGCGGGCACTTCTCATAACAACCGGTGCCCGCCTCCGCGCGCTGCGCGCGCTCCGGAGAACACGGCTCGCGATGCGAGCCGCGTCGGGCACCTAGAACGTTATGTGCAAGCCCTCAGACGCGGTGATATGAGAATTCAGTGGGAGTATGAAGAGAAGGACGTGCTTCGCGTCCGAGACCTGGTGGCGCGGACGGGGAATAGCTATCTCGTTCGGCACAGAATCTCTCGGAATGTTACTGGGGAGGTGCGAGAGGCGTTGAGCAAGGAGCTCACCTGGTACGCCTTGGTCTCTTGCCTGCTAACGACGCAGCAACGCTCGGGGCCGGCGAGTAAGGTCAACAAGCTGGTCGGCGCCGAGCCGTTTCCACTGCGACTCGAGGTGTGTCAGACCGCGAAACCCCTTGGCCAATACGTAATCGCAGCGGCCCAACAATGGGGGATCCGGCGTGGCCCGACCATCGCCAAGGAGTTGGAGAAGAACCTCCACTGGCTTCAGGCCGAGAACGGGTGGGACATCCTGATGAGCGTGCTCCAAGGCCTTGAGAGCCGCCCCGGCTCGAAGGAAGAGCGATGTGCCGCAAGGGAGGTCGCGGAGCGACTACACGGGGTTGGCCCGAAGCAGTCGCGAAACCTCCTTCAGATGCTAGGCCTGACGCAGCATGAGATTCCACTTGACAGCCGGGTCGTGAAGTGGCTCAACGACGGAGGTTTTCCGATCCCGCTCACGGCCCAGGGGCTGTCTGACGAAGGTTACTACTCTTTCGTAATGGATCGTGTTCAGGGTCTGTGCCACGAGGCGAAGGTTCTCCCCTGCGTCCTCGACGCACTCATCTTCGCGTCGGCAGACAAGGACGAATGGACTGAGGACAACCATGTCTGGTGAGGGCTTCAAGGAGCTCCGAGCAAGGGCCAGCACATAACCCAGTCTCAGCACGCGCCCCATGCGGGGCGCGGCCCTTCGGGGCATGCCGTTCATTTGGGGCGTCGCTTCGCTCGGCCCCTCGCTGGAACGGCACGCCTGAGACTTTGAACGTTATCGGAAACTGGCCTGTGGTAGGGAGTTGGTCAGTAGTCCACAGTTGACCTTTTGAGCGGGAGACCGGGCAATGCGACCGCTGCGATATGGCATCAACGTCACATTGGACGGATGTTGCGATCATCGAGCAGGGCTGGTGGACGAAGAGTTGCACAGCTACTGGGCCGAAAGCCTGGCTCGGGCCGACGCCCTGCTCTACGGCCGGGTGACGTACGAAATGATGGAGGCGGCTTGGCGGCCCGTCGAGTCTACCGGTGCGAGGCCTGATTGGATGGAGCCCTGGATGGAACCGTTTGCCGAGACGATCGATGCGGCAAGGAAGTACGTGGTCTCGAGCACGCTGGAGCGGGTCGATTGGAATGCGGAACTCTTGCGCGGCGACCTGGGACGGGCCGTTCAGGAACTCAAACAGGAATCGGGCAAGGGGGTGTTGGTCGGAGGTGTGAAGCTCCCGCTGGCTTTGGCGGAGCTGGGATTAATCGACGAGTACGAGTTCGTGGTGATACCCAGACTCGCCGGGCACGGGCCGACGTTGTTTGCGGGGCTATCGAAGTATGTCGACCTGGAGCTGGTGAATCGGGTGGAGTTCGGCTCAGGGGCGGTGGCGATGCGGTACGTGCCTAGAGCGTAGCCGTCAGGTCCTGGCGACCAGGTCCCGCTTCCGCACGCCAGAGGTCGGTCAATGACGGGATCCGGGAGGCAGTGGCCAGCATCCGATAGCACGGTTCGCGCTGCGGCGGGCTGAAGCCCGCCTTGGCCGCCAGTACCAGAAGTGACGGTAGCCCACGCATCAGGAGTGGCGGCACACCCGCGCTGAAGCGCGGGCGTCAAGCGAACTTGGAACGTTAGCGGACACTGGCAGGAAGCAGGCTGCACTACGCACGTGGGGAGAACGCCGTGAACGTCCGCCGACGGGGGCGCTCCACCAGCTCGGGGTCCGGTGCGGTCCGCTCGCCGGCCGCCCGCTTCCGGTCGCCTACGGCTCCCTCCACCGGGCGGCCGTCAACCCCCTGCCTTCCTCCCCTTCCGTTCCTTCCCAACTCCAACATCCGTTGACCTCTCCCTCGCCCTCGTGGCTCAGTAAAACCCGAAGTCTATCCTGTCTCACCGGATGTTGGCAGAGAGGGCTCGGAGGCTGAGATGGCCCCGCTGCATGTCTTCGGATCAGCGTTGGCGGTTCAGTCCGCCCAGGGAATCAGGTGGGAGTGAATCCACGAGGCGAGGTCTCCTTCGGGAACCGAGCCATCTGCAATTCCGATGATGATGTTCACAGCTTCGGGTTCGGGCGCCTCCAGCTCGAAGCCATTGATTGCGAGAAATGTGTACGCACAGACGAGTGCAGCCCGCTTGTTGCCATCCACAAACGGGTGGTTCTTGGCGATCCCGAATGCGTATGCGGCGGCAAGCGTCGCGACGTCGGTGTCGGGGCCGTAATGCCACTTCTGCTGCGGCCTGGTCAACGCCGATTCGAGAAGCCCTTGGTCGCGGATACCGAGGCGGCCGCCGTGCTCGAGGATCTGATCGGCGTGGAGGGCTTCAACGACAGCTCGAGTCAGCCAGGTAGGTTCGGTCCGCACGAGAGCGATCTACTTGGCCAGTTCTCGAAGGGCGTTCTTGTACTTCTTGGCTCCACGGCGGTAGGCGGCCATGGCTTGATCGAAGGCCGGATCGTAGGGCGTGATCAGGAGGCCCTTTTCGGTCTCCACGACGAAGACCTGGTCGCCGACATCGAGATGCAGGCGCTCCGCAAGGTCCTTAGGGAGAGTGGCGCCGATGGAGCCTCCCATCTTGCGCAGCGTGACAGTACGGACCACAGGTAACTCCGGTGGAGGTGAGTAGGCCGGAAGGGAGCATAGCACGAATGTGCTACCCGGTCCAGTGTCGGTTGTTCCGATTTGTCCGGGCAGCTAGGGTGAGCATGCTGGACGGTACCATGCTTGGTAGGTCTTGGAGAGAGTCACGTGGCTAGAACGCATGAGATCGGCGCCTACGTTGTACATCCAGCGAGACCCGAATGGGGCCCTGGTCGAGCCCTCGGGTGGGGGCCACTGCTCGCCGATGGCCGCGTATGACGAGCAGGAGGACCTCGTCCTGCTTCTGGACCCACGTGGCCGGTACCACTGGGCCTGGCTTCCCCTCGCCAGCCTCTACGAAGCGATGAACACGACCGACGAGGCGGGCCAGGCACATCGCGGATGGGTGACGGTCACGAAGTAGAAGGGTAGGCGGGTTCCGAGTTACGCGCGCTCATCGGTGACTGTCAGAATACGACATGAACAAAAGCATTCATGGCTCCGGCGACGACGAGCGGAGGAATCCGCTCTACCACGGCACACGGGCCGAGCTCGAGCCAGGAGACCTGATCGAGCCCAGCAATCCTCCGGACGGGGGTGAGCGGGACGGGGTGACCGCCTACGTCCACCTCACCCGCGATCTGGATGAAGCCATCTGGGACGCGGAGCTCGCCATCGGCGATGGTCCCGGCAGGGTCTACGTCGTGGAGCCGATCGGCCGGATCGAAGACGCCCGGGGCCCGACGGACGGGAAGGCTCCGAGCCATCCGTCGATGTCGTGGCGCTCCCGGGAGCCGTTGCGGGTCACGAGCGAGGTGACGGAGTGGCCTCTCTACCACGGCACCCGGGCCGACCTGAAGCCGGGAGACCTGGTCGAGCCGGGACATGCGCCCAACTTCGGCGACAGGACGAGGACGGCGAACCACGTCTACCTGACCCGTACCCTGGATGCGGCCACGTGGGGTGCGGAGCTGGCCGAAGGCGAAGGTCCCGGCAGGATCTACGTCGTGGAGCCGACCGGCCCGATCGAGGACGACCCGAACCTGACGAACAAGAAGTTCCGTGGTAATCCGACGAAGTCGTTCCGCTCTCGTGAGCCCCTGCGGGTCACGGGCGAGATCAAGGATTGGCGGGGGCACCCCCCCGAAGTCCTCGAGGCCATGAAGGCCGGCCTCGAGCGGCTCGATCGGCTCGGTGTCGAGCCGATCGACGACTGAAGCGCTGCCTGACGCGGACTCGCTGAAGCGAGACGAGGCTCCACAAGTTGCCGGGGGAAGGAAATTGGGTTCCGAGATCGTATGCCACGCGATCGGCCGGGTGGTGTCTCCCGTCACGGGTGTTCGAGACCGTGACTGGGGCGAGGTCCAGTGCGACATCGAGCTGCTTCCGGAGTTTCAGCGAGGGCTCGTCGGTCTGGCGGACTTCTCGCACATCCTCGTCGTCACGTTCATGCACGGCGCGCAATACGAGGAGGCGCGACACCTGACCCGCCGGCCGCAGGGGCGGGACGACATGCCCGAGGTCGGAATCTTCGCGCAGCGCTCGAAGGATCGTCCGAACCCCATCGGCGTTACCGTGGTGCGTCTCCAGTCCGTTTCCCCGAGTCGGGTGACGGTGCGTGGGCTGGACGCGATCGACGGCACGCCGGTCCTCGACATCCAGCCGCACTACCCCCAGTACGACTCACCGGCTGGGGTGCACGTGCCGGAGTGGGTGGACCGGCTCATGCGCGGCTACTTTTTAGGACGGCCTCGGGACGCCCTTGTCACGCGCCGCCTCCCCCGTTCGTACTTCCCGACGGAGGTCCGGATGAGCCACATCGTAGCGCTGGTCGGCGCGGAGTTCGAGGAGAACCTCTCGCTCCGCTATCTCGCGGCGGCTGTCGGGCAAGACGGATTCGAGGCGGCGCTGATCCCCTTCGCGGACGCGGCGGAGATCGACGCCGTGGTCGCGCGCATCCAACGGCTCGATCCGCTTGTGGTGGGCCTGTCCGTGCCGTTCCAGGCGCGTGCGCGCGCGTGCCTCGATCTCGCCGGCGCGCTACGGGCGGCCGGCGTCGGGGCGCACATCGTGGTGGGCGGCCACTTCGCCACCTTCGAGTACGGGAACATCCTGCGGGACTACCCGGCCGTGGACTCGGTGGTGCGACACGAGGGCGAGCTGCCGCTGCGCGACCTGTGCCGGCGCCTCCGGGACGGGGAGCCCCTCCTGGGTGTCCCCGGCGCGGTGACGCGGCGCTCCGACGGCATCGCGGACGGGGGCACGCGCCGTCTTCCCCCACTGGACCAGCTGCCGTTTCCGGACCGGCGGGGAGCGCCCCACCATGTGATGGGGATCCCGGCGTCGCCGATCGTCGGCAGTCGTGGCTGCTACGCCGACTGCGCGTTCTGCTGCATCTACGCGTACGCCGAGAACGCCGACGGGGCGCGCTACCGGCGCCGGTCGCCGGAGAGCATTGCGGAGGAGATGCGGCAGGAGTACGAGCGGCGCGGGGTGCGACTGTTCATCTTCCACGACGACAACTTCTTCGTGCCGTCGGCCAAGTTGAACATCGCCCGCTACCAGCGCCTGAGGTCCCTCCTCGAGGGCTTCGGCATGACCGACATCGCGCTCGTGATCAAGTGCCGGCCCAACGACGTCGATCCCGAGCTCTTCCGCCTGCTCAAGGGCATGGGGATGATCCGCGCGTACGTCGGCATCGAGACGAACTCGGACGAGGGGATCGTCTCGCTGAACCGCCGCATCGGCCCCGAGGACAACCGCCGCGCGATGGCGGTCCTGCGCGAGCTCGACGTCTACCACTCCTACAACGTGCTCATCTTCGACCCCGAGGCGACGCTGGAGGGCGTGGGTCGCAACCTCGACTTCATGGAGGAGTTCGGCGACGTGCCCTTCAACTTCTGTCGCGCGGAGGTCTACGCCGGTACGCCGCTCAAGCTGTTCCTGGAGCAGCAGGGCCGGCTGCGCGGCGACTACTTCGCCTGGGGCTACCGGATCCGCGACCCCCGCGTCGAGGTGCTGTTCCGGATCGCGGTGACGGCCTTCGGCTCGCGCAACTTCAAGCACGACGGGGTCGCCAACCTCAACCTGGGCATCCGCTTCGACAGCGAGGTGGTCCGCTGGTTCCACCCCGAGCGCGTCGACGACGCGTGGCAGAGCCGCCTGGTGGGCTTCTCCCGACGCGTGGGAGCCGACTCCGTCGCGCGCATGCGCGAGGCTGTCGCCTTCGTGAGCGGTGCGGACATCCTCGACGCGGCGCTGGTGAAGTCGTTTACCCTGGAGCTGGCGCGGCGCGTGGCCCGGGCCGACCTGGCCTTCGTGCGGGAGTGCAAGGAGCTGCGACGCGACCTCGAGGCCCGCGTGCTCTCCCTCGGGGCGGGCGGCGCGCGCGGAGCCGCCTGGAACGGCGGCGCGCCGCCGTGGGCCGCCGAGTCCCGCCGCCTCGGCGCGTCCACCGGCTCGCAGTTGTCCACCGAAGCACTGCCGGCGCCTCGCCGGCTCGCGAACTGAGAGGAGTCGCGACATGGGCATCAAGGACCAGGCGAAGCGCATCGCGGCCGGTGCCAGCGTGGCGCTCGCCACCAGCGGGCTCAGCAGCTGCCACGACAACGGCGCCGTCGATCCGTCCCCGCCGCCGCTCCAGTGCAACACGGTGGACACCGGCCAGTCGCTGACCGCCAGCGCGACCCTCCACGCCGACACGGTGGAGGTGGCGGTGCGCAACGTGCTCGGCTATGGGCAGTGGCGCGTCGACACGGTCTCGGACGTGGTGGGCGCGACCCTCGTCTCCGTCCACCAGCCGGAGTCCTCCGCCGACTCGCTCACGGTCGCGCTGCGCCTCGCCGACGAGACCACCACGCAGGTCTCGTTCGCCGTGGCGGCGACGCTCATGGGATACTCCGGCGAGAGCTGCGCCGTCGCGCGCACCTTCCACGTCACCATCTCGGGAACCGGGGTCCAGGTGAGCCTGCGCGACTCCGACACGCTCCCCCTGCCCGCTCGGCAACACGCCGAGATCGCGCTCGCCGGGCAGGAGGGACGGGTCGTGCGCCTGGAGGCGAGGACGGCCTACGACGGCCGGCGGCTCGCGTCCTGGTCGGTGAGCCACGGGGCCCTCGACACCGACAGCGGTCCGGCGGTGCATTGGACGCTGCCCGCGGAGCCGGGCATCTACCAGGCGGAGCTCGTTCTGGACTTCGGCGCGGACGGGCTCGCGTTCGACACGCTGCTGCTCGAGGTCATGCAGGGCTAGCCGCGGGAGCCCCGCCCGGGGAACGCGCGACGGACGCACCGGTGTACGGGCAACCCTTCCCGGCCCCTGCCGCATCGAACCTGATCTGGGTAGGGACGGAAGGTCGCCGTCGGGCCTTCCGGGCTGGGAGGACGACAGGCTGGCTGCCCGATGCCGCGGGACGCAGGAGCGTCCCTTCACCTCGAACGGAACACACCGCGTCGGGCAACCGGCACGGTGTGCATTCTTTTTCGGGGAACCGTCATGATCTCTGTCGAGGGCGTGACCAAGCGGTACGGAGAGCTGGTCGCCGTGGACGACCTCTCCTTCGAGGTGGACCGGGGGGAGGTGGTGGGCTTCCTGGGTCCGAACGGGGCGGGCAAGACCACCACCATGCGCATGCTCACGGGCACGCTGCAGCCCGACGTCGGCCAGGTGCGCTTCGAGGGCGCTCCCATCGGGCGTGACCTGACCGCCGCGAAGCGCCGGGTGGGCTACCTGCCCGAGGCGAACCCGCTCTACGAAGAGATGCTCGTCGCGGAGTACCTGGAGTACGTGGCGCAGCTCCGCGACCTGTCGCCCCACGACGCGCGCTCCTGCATGGCCGACGCCGTCGACGAGACCGACATCGCCGACGTCTTCTACCGGCCGGTGGGCGAGCTGTCGAAAGGATACCGGCAGCGCATCGGGCTGGCCGCCGCGATCCTTCACCGGCCGGAGGTGCTCATCCTCGACGAGCCCACCGAAGGGCTCGACCCGAACCAGCGCGTGGAGATCCGCCGTCTGGTGGGTGCGCTGGGCCGGGAGCGCACGGTGCTGCTGAGCACGCACGTCATGCAGGAGGTGGAGGCCACGTGCTCGCGGCTGATCATCCTGCGGCGGGGCAGCCTGGCGGCCGACGGGAGCGTGCAGGAGCTGCTCGCCCGCGGAAAGGGCGCCGCCCGCTACGTGGTGGAGGCCGAGGGCCAGGGCGTCGCGTCGGCGCTGGCCGGGCTGGCCGGCGTGACGTCGCACGACACCGAGATCGTGGATGGACGCACGCGGGTCAGCCTGGACGCACCGGGAGAGGGCGAGCTGCGCCCGGAGATCTTCGCGCTGGCACGGGATCGCGGATGGACGCTCTGGGAGCTGCACCGCGAGCGCGCCAGCCTGGAGCAGCTCTTCCGCGACCTGACCTCGGAGCCCGACGGGACTGGCCCCGACGGGCCCAGTGGCGAGGAGGTGGGCCGATGATCCGCTCCACGTGGACGGTGGCCCGGCGCGAGCTGCGCAGCTACTTCGACCATCCCACCGCCTACGTCCTGGCCGTGGCGTTCCTGGCGGTGTCTCTCTTTCTGACCTTCCGGAGCGTGTACGCGCAGGGCGTGGCTTCGATGCGCCCGCTCTTCGACCTCCTCCCCATCCTCTTCGCGGTCTTCGTGCCGGCAGCGACGATGCGCAGCCTCGCCGAGGAGCGACGCGGCCGCACCCTCGACTGGCTGCTGGCCCAGCCCGTGAACGAGCCCCAGGTGGTGCTCGGGAAGTTCATCGGCGACTGGATCTTCGTGCTGATCGTGCTCGCGGGCACGCTTCCCACGGCGGTGGGCGTGCTGATGGCCTCGGACGCCGATCCGGGGATCGTCGTGGCTGAATACGTCGGTGCCGCCCTCCTCGCCGGGCAGCTGGTCGCGCTGGGGCTGTGGGCGTCCAGTGTCACGCGCAACCAGATCACGGCGTTCATCACGGCCGCCGTGCTGAGCTTCGTCCTCTTCCTGATGGGCCATCCCGTCGTGCAGATCGGGCTGCCGCCGCTCCTGTCCGGGATGGTGGCCAGGCTTTCCGTGCTCAGCCACTTCCAGAACGTGGCGCGCGGCGTCGTGGACCTGCGCGACGTGCTCTACTTCGTGTCCACGGGGGCGCTGTTCCTGGTCCTGGCGGTCGCGGCGGTGAGCCGCGAGCGCCTGAGCCACATCGGTGCGGACTACCGCCGGCTGCGGCTCGGCGCTGTGGTGACGGCGGCGCTGGTCGTCGCGCTCAACCTGCTCGGAAGCCACGTGCGCGGCCGGCTGGACCTGACCCGTGACCACCTGTACACGCTGGCCGACGGGACGCGCTCGCTCCTGGGCGGCCTGGACGATCTGGTGCAGGTGAAGCTGTTCGCGTCCAGCGAGCTGCCGCCGGAGGTCCAGCTCCAGCTGCGGGACGTGCGCGACCTGCTCTCGGACATGCAGCGCGCCTCGGACGGGAAGCTGGTGGTGAGCGAGGAGAACCCGGACAAGAACGACGACGCCAAGGAGGAGGCCTCGTCGTTCGGGATCTCGCCGATCGAGTTCAACGTCCTGCGCAACGACGAGTTCCAGGTCAAGCGGGGCTACTACGGCCTCGCGCTCGTGTACGCGGACAAGCACGAGGTGATGCCGGTCATCCAGAGCACGGACGACCTCGAGTTCCGGCTCGCCTCGTCGATCGCCGGCATGACCGCGACGCACAAGCGGTCGGTCGCCTTCGCCTCCGGCTTCGGGGCGATGGGCGCCTACCAGATTCCGGGGCTCTCCCAGAGCCTGACGGACCGCTTCCAGATCCGCACGGTGAATCTGGAGGGGGACACGGTGCCGCCCATCGAGAAGGACTCGACCGACGTCCTGGTCGTCGCCGCGCCGAAACAGCCGCTGGATTCCGCGGCGGTGCGTCGCATCCGCGAGTTCGTGGACGGCGGGGGCTCGGCGCTCCTGCTGCTGGAGCCGGTGGAGATCGACGGGCAGAGCATGCAGGCGATGCCGGTCCGGTCCGGGCTGGAGGACTTCCTGTCCCAACACGGGATCACGGTGAGCGGGGACCTCGTGTACGACCTCGCGTCGAGCCAGAACGTGTCGCTCGGGCGGCGGGGCCTCTTCAACGTCGTCGCGCCCTATCCGCTCTGGCCGATCGTGGTGCCATCGCGGAGGCATCCCATCACGCAGGGCCTGAGCTCGATGACGCTGGCGTGGGCGGGCCCCCTGGTGGTGAAGGACACGACGCACGTGAAGCCCCTCCTGCAGACCACCGAGTCCGGCGGCGTCGAGCCCGCCGGCTCGTCGATCGCGCCCAACCAGGACTGGGCGAGCCAGGCCGACGACGACCTGGGCGTGCGCACGGTCGCCGTGGCGGTGGACCCGGGCGCCGACGCCACCAGCGGTCGCATGGTGGTGGTCGACGACGGGACGTTCCTCGAGGGTCAGTTCGTGCAGTCGGATCAGCAGAACCTGGTGTTCGTGGCCAACGCCATCGACTGGCTGGCGCAGGACGAGTCCCTCATCCGGATACGCTCGAAGGACCGCACGCCACCGGCCCTGGTCTTCGAGTCGGAAATGGGCCAGAGCATGCTCAAGTGGGGCAACCTGGTGGGTGTGCCGCTCCTGTTCGTGCTGGTCGGCCTCCTGTGGGTGAGCGGACGCCGCCGGAGGGCGGAGGCCCGATGGAAGGAGGTGGTGGGATGAGCGCGAAGGCGTTGAGAAACCTGGTGGTGGCCCTGATCGTGGTGCTCCTGCTGTGGGGCGGCACCGTGATGCTGTCGGGGCGGGGTGAAGCGAAGGGCACCGATTCGGAGATCGCCGACGTCTTCGTCGGCCTGACGCCGGACGCGGTCACGGCCGTCCGCATGTGCCGGCCCGGGGACACGATCTCGCTGACGCGGACGGGCGCCGGATGGGACGTGGACGGCTGGGCGGCGGACTCCGCGCAGGTCGCGGGGCTCTTCAAGACGCTGGCGGACACGAACGTCGGCGACCTGGTGGCCACGAACCCGGCCAACCACGAGCGCATGGGCGTGAGCGAGGACAGCGCCTGGACGGTCGTGTTCGACGTCGGGCCGGGCTCGCGCACGCTCCTGGTGGGGGACCGAGGCCCTCGCTACGGGACCGCGTACGTCCGTCTTCCGGGCGAGAACGCGGTCTATCTCGCGGAGGGGGACCTGCGGGCGCGCATGGACCGCTCGCTCACCGAGTGGCGCAACAAGCGGATCGCCGCGGTGGACACCGGCGAGGTCGCGCGCATCGAGGTGGGCCGCGCGGGGGCGCCGTACGCGCTGGTGCGGGCCGACAGCTCGTGGACGGTGGAGGGCGGAGCGACGGCCGACACGAGCGCGGTCCAGACGATGCTGGCCGGGCTGGCCGACGTGCGCGCCGACGGCTTCACCTCCGAGAGCGACTCCATCGGTGGGCTCCCCGAAGCCCTGACGCTGACCGCGCTCTCCCCGAAGGGCGACACGCTGGCGGCGCTGCGCTTCGGCGAGGGGAGCGGCACTCGCTGGGCGCGGGCCCGAGGAGACTCGGTGCTCTACACGGTGGAGGGCTGGCGCGTCGACCGGTTGGCGCCCACCCGGGAGAAGGTGGGCGCCGGAGGCTAGGGCTCCATGGCCCGGATCCCCGGCCCGTCGGGGGAGTGACGGCTGCGGCCGTCACTCCGTCCCGAACCGGATGCCCTGCGCCAGGGGGAGCTCCGTGCTCCAGTTCACCGTATTGGTCTGCCGGCGCATGTAGGCCTTCCACGCGTCGGAGCCGGATTCGCGGCCGCCGCCCGTCTCCTTCTCTCCGCCGAACGCGCCGCCGATCTCGGCACCGCTCGTGCCGATGTTGACGTTGGCGATGCCGCAGTCCGAGCCGCGATGCGACAGGAAGTACTCGGCCTCGCGCACGCTGTCGGTGAAGATCGCCGACGACAGGCCCTGGGGTACGCCGTTGTGGATGGCCAGGGCCTCTTCGATCTCGTCCACCGCCTCCGCGGGCGTCGCGTCCTTCGAGCCGTACCCGATGATGTACAGGATCGGCGCGAAGGTCTCCTCCTGCACGATGTCGTACTCGTTCCTGGCCCCGGCGATGCACGGCGTGACGTAGAGGTCCCCGGGATACGCCTCGCCTTCGAGGCGGTCACCACCGTACAGGATGACGCCGCCCTCGTCGACCACCCGCTTCTTCGCGGCCAGGAGGTCGCGCACCGCCTGCCCGTTGACCACCGGTCCCATGAGCGTCTTCTCGTCCATGGGGTCGCCGATGGGGACCGTCTCGTACGCTCCTACCAGGCGGCGCACCAGCTCGTCGCGGATCGAGGCGTGTACGATGATGCGGCGCGTGCTCGTGCAGCGCTGGCCGGCCGTGCCCACCGCTCCGAAGAGGATGGCGGGCAGCACGAGGTCCATGTTCGCGCTGGGCGTGACGATGATGGCGTTGTTGCCGCCGAGCTCCAGGATCGTGCGCCCGAGGCGCTCGCCCACCACCTGGGCGACGTGCTTGCCGACGGGCGTGCTGCCCGTTGCGGAGACGAGGGGAATGCGCTCGTCGTGCAGGAGGCGGTCCCCGACCGTGGAGCCCTTGCCGACCACCAGGGAGAAGATCGCCGGGTCCACGCCGGCTTCCTGGCACACCTCGGCGGCGATCTTCGTGACCGCGATCGCCGTGAGCGGCGTCTTCGAAGCCGGCTTCCACAACGTGGCGTCGCCGCACACGGCGGCGAGCGTGGCGTTCCAGCTCCACACCGCGACCGGGAAATTGAAGGCGCTGATCACGCCCACGACCCCGAGCGGGTGCCACTGCTCGCGCATGTGGTGGTCCGGCCGCTCCGACTGCATGGTCAGGCCGTAGAGCTGGCGCGACAGCCCGACGGCGAAATCGCAGATGTCGATCATCTCCTGGACCTCGCCCTTCCCCTCGGCGAGGATCTTGCCCATCTCGAGGGTGACCAGGGCGCCCAGGTCGTCCTTCTTCTCGCGCAGCTTGTTGCCGAGCCTGCGGACGACGTCGCCGCGCTTCGGCGCGGGGATCCTGCGCCACTCGAGGAACGCGGCGTGCGCGCGGGCGACGATGTCGTCGTACTCCTCCTCGGTGACCTGACGGACGGTCGCCAGCCGCGCGCCGTTCGAAGGGGAGAACACCTCGAGGTCGGGCCCCGACCCGACCCAGCTTCCGGCGAATCCGCCGGGGTTCACGTCCTCGATGCCCAGGGACCGGAGAATCTTCTCGCTCATGCTTCTGTCCGGGAAAGTGCGCCGCCGCGGCGGCCATATGGGTGACGTCTCCATGCACGGTCTGGCCGGCCGCGACCGGCCAGGGGAGAAGTCTCTCACGGGAGCTGCCGGATTGGAAGGGTCGACGGGGCTTTCCGCGGAGGCGGGTAGGGAACGTCGCAGCTTATTCTCGGTTATATCGGAAAAGCATTGGCCCGAGATCCGAGAAAAGGACCACACATGGCGCGAGAATGGCTCGAGCGCGACGATCTTTCCGTCTTCGTCGTGGCGGGTGCCCCCAAGGGCTTCAATCGACGCCTCAAGGCGTTCCTGCAGAAGGAGCTGGGAGACGGAGCGGAGTCCCTGCGGGTGAAGGACGACCTGGCCGAGTGGGTGCTGGCCCGGGTCCAGGGGGAGTACCGCCGTGACTCGCAGCGCAGCCCCGCGTCGCGTGCCCTGTGGCGGGCCTTCCGCGCGCTGGCGGCGGCGCGCTACCACCTGAGGGGCGACGAGAAGCGCGAGGCTCAGCTGCGCAAGCTGCGCGACCAGGTGGAGAAGTACTGGATCGAGACGAGCCCCATGCTGAAGAACGGCGACGAGGAGGACTGAGCCGAGCCGTCAAGAAGAGAGCCCCCGCACCGGCTGTCGACCGGCGCGGGGGCTTCTCATGCCCGGGGAGCGCTGGGGGGCGCCGGGTCTAGTACATCTTCTCGCCGTTGCCGGACGTCCCGATCACCAGGTTGTCGCTCACGCGCACCGTGATCCTGGACCCGACAGCGATGCTCGCCGGCTTGCCGTCGGCCGTCACCGCGATGAGCGCCGCCGGGGTGTCCCCGGTCATGTCGTTCGCGGTCATCGCCGTGGTGTCCAGCTCGTTGGGCCGGCCCTGGGTCATCGTGGCGATGAGGGAGTCGGCCTCGGTGCCGGTCTTCACGGCCTCGGCGGCCTTGCCGGTGGGCGGCTCCATCCCCGCGGGGCCCAGGTCGGCCCGGGTGATGGTGCCCTGGACCGGATACCAGTCCTCACCCACCTGCACCGCCTCCAGGCGGGCGGCGAGCAGAGAGCGCGTGCCCTGCTCCAGGGCCTCGGTCACCAGCCAATGCGACTTCGTTCCCATGGGCAGCACCACCGTGCCCCCGACTCCGGCCGCGCCGGTGCTCAGCGTCGCGGTGAAGCGGTCGCCGGGGCGGTAGCCGTCCGAAGTGACGTCGTCGTCGACGATGAACGTCATCGACGTTCCCGCAGGCACGGTGGGAGCGGCTGCCACCGCCTCCTTCGCACCTTGGGCGGGAGCGCCCCTCGACTCGGCGGAGTTGCACGCCGTAAGCCCCAGTCCCAGGCCAGCCGCCAGGGCCAGCGCGACCGGTCGACGGTGGATTGCGCCATTCATATCGAGATCCTCCTTTTTGCCGCTTTCGAGCTCAGGGGCGTGGTCCGCAGCCGGCGGAGGCCGCCCCTCGGACCTGCCTACAGGTGCAACGGGCGTGCCAGGACGCGATTCGGCGCACCCTCACCCGTCCATGACGAGGCTCTGGTCGAGCCTCACCGTGATGCGCGATCCGGCCGGAATCGTCGCGGATCCGTTCCGCGTGGACAGCGCGACGACGGTGCCGAGCGCCGCGCCGGCCGCTGCACCCGTCACCGCGCCCTTCGTGTCCTCGCCGATGAGCTGCCCGAGGATCGCCCCGGCCGCCGCACCGACGCCGATCTTCGCCGCGGTCTCCGCATTCGAGTCTCCCTCGTCGAGCTGCAGGTCCGTAGCCGTTACGGTGCCCTGTGCCGGGACCCACTCGTCGTTCAGGCGGAGGGCCTCGAGGCGCACGGCGAGGACGGAGCCCCCGCCCAGTCCGCCGTCCGAGATGGCCTGCTTGACCACCCACCGCGCCTTGGTTCCGGCCGGGAGGACGACGTCGCCCTCCACGCCCGTGACATTCGCGGCGAGCGTCCCGGTGAACCGATCACCCCGGTGGCTTCGCTCCGTGGAGATGGTCTGGTCCACGAGGAACGTCATGGACGTACCGGTAGGCACCGTGGGCCGCGCGGGCGCGCTCGTTGCCGCCTCCTCGCGTTCCGGTGCGTCGTGGGATTCCGCCGCGGTGCAGGCGCCCAGGCTCGCCGCCGCAGCGCACAGCAGGGCCCACGATCGGAGCCGGCTTCCTCGGACAGTGGTCATGGCGAATCCTCCGTTCCAGGCCGCTCGAGGGGGGCGGGCCCGGAATTGCGTGCAACGTACGTGCCATTCGTTGGGGGGCGGGGCCGACCGCTGAGCGCGCCCGCCCGACCACGCGCGCGCCCCACGGGCAGAATTCGCCGACGGTGCTCAGCCGGTAGTCGAGGTTCTCCTCGACGTCGTGGTGCCTGGTGATCGATGACGAGGAGACACGGACGGGCCGTCCGATTCATGACAGGTGCGCCCGCGGAGCGTATGCTGTCGCCATGTTCGATGGCCCGAATCGCATCGTGCGCATCGCCTTCCTGCTCGCCGGCGCCTGGTGGAGCGGGTGCGCCCCGGAGCGCTCCGCCGATCTCGTGGACGACCCCGTCGGGTACGTGGATCCCCTCGTCGGCACCGCAAACGGTGGAAATACCGTGCCGGGAGCGGTCGTGCCCTTCGGGATGGTGTCGTGGAGCCCGGAGACGACGCGGGGCGACCCGACCCGCCGCCCTGCCCCGGGCGGATACCAGTACGACGCCACGCGCGTGCGCGGGTTCAGCCTCACGCACCTCTCGGGGACGGGATGCCGTGGCGCGTCGGGGGACGTTCCCTTCCTGCCGTGGGTGGGCGAGGTGTCGTACGCGCCTTCGGCCGATACCGACGACCGCGAATTCTCGGTGCGCTTCAGCCATGCCAACGAACGGGCCGAGGCCGGCTACTACCAGGTCCGTCTGGCTTCGGGGGTCAACGTCGAGCTGACCGCGACCCGCGCGCACGGGATCGGGCCGCTTCACCTTCCCCCCGGACGAGAAGGCCGCCGTCCTCGTGCGCACGTCGGATTCCGAGGTCGGCTCGAGCGACGCGGTGGCGCGGGTGGACTCCGCGACGCACTCGGTGAGCGGCCAGGTGTCCAGCGGCAACTTCTGCGGCTACATCGATCCGGTGACCCGAAAGAGCTACTACACGCTCTACTTCGTCGCCGAGTTCGACCGCCCCTTCGCAGAGACCGGCTCGTGGGTCGACGGGGTGCTGAAGCCGGGCGCGCACGAGGCGCGCGGAGGCACCCGGTGGGGTGACGACGGATATCCGGTTCCGCGCCGGGGGTCGGGCGTGTGGGTCGGATTCGACACTGCCGACGGCACCACGGTGAACGTCCGCGTCGGGATCTCCTACGTGGGGTTGGACAACGCGCGCGCCAACCTGGAAGCCGAGAACGCGGCCGGCAGCACGTTCGAGGGAGTGCGTGCGGCCGCACGGGACGCGTGGAACGAGCGGCTGCGCGGGATCCGGGTGGGCGGGGGCGAGCCGGAGCGGCGCCGGGTGTTCTACACGGCGCTCTACCACGCGCTCCTGCACCCGAACGTGTTCAGCGACGTGAACGGTGAGTACGCCGGCATGGACGGCGACGTGCATACGCTGTCGGAGGGGCAGGGGGCGCAGTACGCCAACTTCTCCGGGTGGGACGTCTACCGTTCCCAGCTGCAGCTCGTCACGCTGCTGGACCCGGAGGCGGGAAGCGACATCGCGCAGTCGCTCCTGAACCAGGCCGAGCAGAACGGAGGCGTGTGGGACCGCTGGACGCACAACACGGGGGCCACGCACGTGATGGAGGGAGACGCGTCGGCCCCCGCCATCGCCGGGATCCACGCCTTCGGTGGCACGGATTTCGACGCCGGCGCCGCCCTCGCGTCGCTTGCACGGGCGGCGCGCGTGCCCACGGCCCTCGACTCGAGCGACGTGGGGTGCCGGGTGATGTGCCCGGGCCAGCGTCCGTCCCTGGATCATTGGCTCACGCTGCACTACATCCCGGCCGGCTCGAACGCTTGGGGCGGCGCAGGGGAGACGCTCGAGGACGCCACGGCGGATTTCGCTCTGGCGCAGCTCGCCCAGAGCCTGGGCGACCAGGCCGCGCACGCCGAGTTCCTCGAGCGCTCCGGTTACTGGCACAACGTCTTCAACCCGGATGCGTCGGAGGGCGGCGGCTACGTCCAGGACCGGAACGCGGACGGGAGCTGGACCGAGTTCGATCCCGCCTCGACCCGCGGTTTCGCGGAAGGGTCGAGCGCGCAGTACACCTGGATGGTCCCCTTCGACGTGCGCGGGCTCTTCGACGCCATGGGCGGCGACTCCGTGGCGGCGCGGCGGCTGGACGACTTCTTCAGGATGCCGGACGGTGGCTGGGCGCTCACCGGGCTCGGCGGCCTGCACGCGGAGATGGACAACGAGCCCTCGGTGGGCACCCCGTGGCTCTATCTGTACGCCGCCCGCCCCGATCGGGCGCAGGAGACCGTTCGGCGGGTGCTGGACGTGCTGTGGCGGGACCGCCCCCACGGGATCCCGGGCAACGACGATCTGGGCGCGATGTCGTCGTGGTACGTCTGGGCCGCGATGGGGATGTATCCCGCCATTCCGGGGCGCGCGGAGGTGCTGCTGACCGCGCCGGTCTTTCCCCGGATCCAGATCCGTCGGCGGGGCGGCACGGTGATCGAGATCGAGGCACCGGGTGGAGAGGCGGCTCCCTACGTGCGGGCCCTGAGCGTGAACGGCGAGCCGTGGCCGCGCCCGTGGCTACCGGCATCGTTCGTGGCGGAGGGGGGCACGATGCGCTTCACGCTCTCCGGGGCGCCGGACCCGCGGTGGGGAAGAGGGGCGGGCGACGTGCCGCCCTCGTTCGGGCCCGAGGGATAGCCGCGCGCCCCGACACGGAGCCCGCGCCTACCAATCCCCGCCGGGCGCGTCCCCCCTGGGCGTGGCCGTCCGCACCAGCCGCACGTTGGGTCGCCCGAAGATCCTCTGGAGCGCGCTCACCGTGTCGGCGTCCGCGCTGGCGCGCAGGGAGCGCGACTTGAGGCGGGGCGCGGCCTCGCCGTTGTCGGATCCCACCTGGAGGAGGACGGGGGACGCGCCGGGGTGGGCCGCCAGGATCCGCTTCGCCTCGGCGAACGCGGAATCCGGCACCGGGGAGCCCAGCTCGAGCTCGATCTGCACCGCGAGCTCCCCCGAGCCGGCCAGGTCGTCCAGGGGGCGGGCCGCGTCCAGGAAGATCGGTGGGTCCTCCTCGTCGCGCTCGCGGCTGCTCACCTTTCCGGAGATGAGCACGACGGCATCCTGCTGCAGGACCTCCTTGCAGCTCTGCCAGACGTCGCGAAAGGCGAGGACGGTCGCGGTGCCCTGGAAGTCCTCTACCGTGACCTTCCCCCACTCGGAGTTGTCCTTCCGGGAGATCTGGCGCGCGACGGAGGTCACGACGCAGGGAAGCTCCACGGGCTGGCCCGGGTAGTCGCCCAGCGTCGCGGAGGTGACGGGCGCGAAGGCGCGCACGACCTCCCGGTAGCGGTCGAGGGGATGGCCGGAGATGAAGAAGCCGAGGGCCTCCTTCTCACGGGCCAGGCGCTCCGGCTCCGTCCAGTCGGGGACGTTGGGGAGCGGTGGCTCGGTGCGCGGGATCGCCGACGCGTCCCCGAAGAGCGAGGCCTGGCCCGCCTCCTGCTCGGCGTGTCGGGCCTGGACCTCCGCGTAGGCGGTGTCGAGGCCGGCGAGGAGCTGCGAGCGCAGCCCGAAGGCGTCGAGGGCACCCGCCGCGATGAGCGCCTCGCACGCGCGCTTGTTGAGCGCGCGGGTGTCGATGCGGTCCAGGAAATCGAAGAGGGTCGTGAACGGACCTCCCGCGGTGCGGGCGTCGATGACCGAGCGCACCGCCGCCGAGCCCACGCCGCGCACCGCGCCCAGACCGAAGCGGATCTGGTTGGCGTCGGTGACCGTGAACTTCCAGCCCGACTCGTTGACGTCGGGTGGGCAGGACCTCCACGGGGTCGTCGAGCTTGGGGATGTAGCGCGGGCAGGTCGCGGCACTCGCCGATGTACTTCACCACGTCGTCGGTCTTGTCCAGCACGGACGACAGCAGCGCCGCCATGAACTCCGCCGGATAGTGCGCCTTGAGCCAGGCGGTGTGGTACGAGACCAGGGAGTAGGCGGCGGAATGACTCTTGTTGAAGCCGTAACGCCCGAACGTCTCGATCTGCTCGGCGAGATCCTCCGCGAGCCGCTTGTCGATGCCACGCTCGACGGCGCGCTCCACGAACTTGCCCAGCTCCTTGTGGATCAGCGCGGCGTCCTTCTTACCCACCGCCTTGCGCAGCACGTCCGCCTCGCCGAGGGAGTAGCCGGCCAGGACGTTGGCGATGCGCATCACCTGCTCCTGGTAGACGATCACGCCGTAGGTGGGCTCGAGCGTCTTCTCCAGGTGCGGGTGGGGATAGCGGACCTGCTCGCGGCCGAGCTTGCGCCGGATGTAGACGTCGGTCATGCCGGAATCCAGCGGACCGGGCCGGATGAGCGCGTTGGTCGCCACCAGGTCGTCGAAGCGGTCGCACTTCATCGACCGCAGCTTGTCGTTGGCCAGGTTCGACTCGAACTGGAATACCCCCGCCGTGCCACCTTTGGAGAGCATCCGGTAGACCCCCGGGTCTTCGAGGGGTACGTCGTCGATCGCCTCGTAGACCTCGCCCGTCTCGGGGTTCTCCAGCTTCCCGTGCCGCGCCCGCACCATCGCCACCGCGTCGTGGATGACGGTCAGGGTCTTGAGGCCCAGGAAGTCCATCTTGAGCATCCCGGCCTCGTCCAGGCAGTTCATGTCGTACTGGGTGACGACCATCGCGTCGTCCCCGTCCGACCCGCCGTTCCTCCCGGTCTGGATACACACGGGGACGTACTCGTCCAGCGGGCCGGGCGCGATCACCACGCCGGCCGCGTGGACGGAGGCGTGGCGGGACAGGCCCTCCAGCGTCATCGAGTAGTCGAAGAGCTGCCGGTGACGCTCGTCCAGGTTGTAGAGGTCCTTCACCTCCTTGAGGCCCTTCACGGCCTCCTCGACCGTGAACGCCTGGCCCGGGGCGTTGGGGATCAGCTTGGCGATCTTGTCGGTCTCGCCCGGCTCGAACCCCAGCGTGCGCCCCACGTCACGGATCACGGCGCGGCTCTTCATCGTGCCGAACGTGATGATCTGGCCGACGGCGTCCTTCCCGTACTTCTGGCGGGTGTACTCGATGACCTCGCCGCGCCGCTCGAAGCAGAAGTCGATGTCGATGTCCGGCATCGAGATCCGCTCCGGGTTGAGGAAGCGCTCGAAGAGGAGATCGTGCTCGATGGGGTCGAGGTTCGTGATCCCCAGGGAGTACGCCACCAGCGATCCCGCCGCGGACCCTCGTCCGGGGCCGACCGGGATGTCCCGCTCGCGCGCCCATCGGATGAAGTCCTGCACGATGAGGAAGTAGCCGGCGTAGCCGGTCCCCTTGATGACCCCCATCTCGTAGTCGAACCGCTCGCGCACGTGCCCGGGCAACGGGTCGCCGTATCGCTCCCTCGCGCCGGCCAGCGCGAGCTCCTCGAGGAACGCGTTCTCGTCGTCGCGATCGTCGGGGAGGGGGAACGCGGGAAGGTGGTAGGACTTCTCGAAGACGACGCCGACCTCGTCGCCGATTCTCAGGGTGTTCTCGAGGACGTCGGGGCGGTCCGGGAAACGCTCCGCGATCTCGGGCGCGCTCTTGAAGTAGAGCCCGCCGTCGTAGCGCATCCGACCCGGGTCGTCGCGGTCCTTCCCGAGGCCGATGCACAGGAGCACGTCGTGGGCCTCGTGGTCCTGCGCGGTCAGGAAGTGCGCGTCGTTCGTGGCCACCACGGGCAGCCCGAGCTCGTCCGCGAGGGTGAAGATCTGCCGGTTCAGCTCCGCCTGGCCCGGGGTGTCGTGCGCCTGCACCTCCAGGTAGTAGCGGCCGTCGAAGAGGTTGGCGTACCAGGAGGCCGCCGCGCGCGCGGCGGCGTGATCGCCGGCCAGCAGGTGGCGCGCGACCTCGCCGGCCATGCAGGCGCTGGAGACGATGATCCCTTCGTTGTGCCGGGCGAGCACCTCGCGGTCGACGCGGGGACGGTGGTAGAAGCCCTCCGTGTACCCGATGGAGGAGAGCTTGACGAGGTTGCGGTAGCCCTGCAGGTCCCGCGCCAGCAGCACCAGGTGGTAGTAGGCCCGCTCGCCCTGCCCGGAGCGGGACCGGTCGCGGCGGTCCCCCGGCGCGACGTAGGCCTCCATCCCGATGATCGGCTTGATCCCCTCCCTCGTGGCCACCTTGTGGAAGCTCCAGGCCCCGAACATGCAGCCGTGGTCCGTGAGGGCCAGGGCCGGCATCTCGAACTCCTTTGCCTTCCGGACCAGGTCGCGGATGCGGTTGGCACCGTCGAGGAGGGAGTACTCGGAA
Source organism: uncultured Gemmatimonadales bacterium (assembly GCA_963848895.1). Classification (GTDB taxonomy): domain Bacteria; phylum Gemmatimonadota; class Gemmatimonadetes; order Longimicrobiales; family Gaopeijiaceae; genus SZUA-318. The sequence goes on along the minus strand of CAWKGE010000038.1, from coordinate 46,877 downwards.
TGCGTGTGGAGGTGTACGAAGCTCACTGCGGACGGGCCAGGGTGGAGGACGGGCGCCGGCGGACGGACCATTGTAGCGGCGCCCGCCGCGCCCGATCAATCGCGCGCGGGCGACAGGTAGAATCGGTGGGCGTTCCGGGTGGGGGACGGCGCCACCGTCCGCGGCGGACGGAGCGGGCACGCGAGGCTGGCACCCCCGAGCAGGGCGGTTGTAGACTGGCGAACCCGACCGCTGGGCGGGGCGACCAGGACGAGGGCGACGAAGAGGAGGCGAGTGCGATGCCGGAAGAGACGAGGGGGATCCGAGGGGGAGCGGGCGACGTCCTGCTCATGGTGGGAACGATGAAAGGCGCGTTCCTCTTCCATGCGAACGGAGACGGCGGTTGGGAGGTGGACGGGCCCCACTTCCCCGGCGAGGAGGTCTACGCCATGGCGCTCGACGCCCGGTCGGGCGCGCCGACGCTGTGGGCCGCACCGGGGAACGCCTTCTTCGGCACGACGCTCCGGCGCTCGGACGATCTCGGCGCGACCTGGTCGGGGAAGGACGAGCGCCCCGTGAAGTTCCCGGAGGAGTCGGAGCTGGCGCTCAAGCGCATCTGGCAGATTCGCCCGGGCCGCGACGACGAGCCCCGGCGGATGTTCCTGGGCGTCGAGCCGTCCTGCCTGTTCGAGAGCATGGACGGCGGGAACAGCTGGGTGCCCGTGCCCGGCTTTCTGAACCACGAGCACCGACAGTACTGGCAGCCGGGCAACGGCGGGCTGTGCATGCACACGATCCTCCCGGATCCGGGCAGCCGGGACCGCGTGCTGGTCGCCTTCTCCACGGGGGGCGTGTACCGGAGCGACGACGGGGGCGCGTCCTGGCGCCCGCGCAACGTCGGCGTGCGGGCCGAGTTCCTTCCGGACAAGCACCCCGAGTTCGGCCAGTGCGTGCACAAGGTCGTGCACCATCCTTCGCGGCCCGAGCGGCTCTTCCTTCAGAATCACTGGGGGCTGTACCGGAGCGACGACTGGGGCGACCAGTGGACGGACATCGCCAACGGCGTGCCCTCCGACTTCGGGTTCGCGATGGCGATGCACCCGCACGACCCCGACACCGTCTACATCGTGCCGCTGGAGTCCGACGGCTTCCGCTGCACTCCGGAGGCGAAGCTGCGTGTCTATCGCACCCGCGACGCAGGGGACTCATGGGAGCCGCTCACCGAGGGACTCCCGCAGGAGGGTGCCTACGAGACCGTGCTCCGGGACGCCCTGGACACCGCTCCCACCTCGGGGGGTGGCGTCTACTTCGGCACGCGCAGCGGGAAGGTCTATGCGTCCGGCGATTCGGGGGACTCCTGGTCGCTCGTGGCCGACGGGCTCCCGCCGGTGGTGTGCCTGAAGGCCGCGGTTCTCCCGTGAGCGTGACGGTGGTGCTCCCGTCCCAGCTGCGCGAGTTGGCGGGCGGTCGGGCGAGCCTGGACCTGGACGGCCGACCGACCACGGTGGCCGAGGCGCTCGAGGCGCTGCGCGCCGCCGCCCCCGGCGTCTACGACCGCGTGGTCACGGAGCGGCGCGAGCTGCGGCCCCACATCAACGTATTCGTCGGGCGCGAGGACATCCGCTGGTCCGGCGGGCTGGGCACACCGCTGGGCGAGGAGAGCGAGGTCGTGATCCTCCCGGCCGTCAGCGGGGGCTGAGCCCGGCGCTTCCGCGCGGCGTTACGAGGACCCGCAGCGGAACGAGTCCAGGATCGTCTGCAGCTGGATCATGTACTCGTACTTCTCCTTGCCGGGCGCGTAGAGCCAGGCGTCCAGGAGGTACAGGCGGTCCTGTTGCGGACACGTCACCGTGCGGGTGATGAACGGCCCGGCCGCGGGCCAGTCCAGCTGCGGCGGGTTCTTCCACAGCGCCTGGATCTGGAAGGCCGGCCTCCCCTGGTACTCGAAGGAGCTCGTGTCGGCCTGGCTGAGGTCGACGTCCTGGGGCTCCCCGTAGGTCGCGGCGACCTCGGCCCGCCACGCCAGGACCTCGTCGGAGGTCATGCTCGCCGGGATCGGGGAGCGCCACGTCACCGTGATCTGCCGGATGAGCTCCGCCGGGTCCGGGTTGTCGTTCCGGAAGGTGTAGATCGAGTCCTGGTGTTGCCACCGGTAGACGTCGGGGAGCACCAGACGGAATCCGGCCGTTCGCGACAGCGTGTCGGTGAGGGCGGAGTCCGCTCCGGAGAGGAACATCCGGGCGCGGGCGTAGCTACGGAACTGCTGGTCCAGCGTCTCGTTGATCTCCTTCAGGTGCGCCCGCACCGCGGCGGCCTCCTGGTCGGGCTCGGCCAGGATGATCGTGGCCTGCTGGTCCCGTGCCCAGATGTCGTAGGCGTGGTACAGGCCGGGCCCCGTCACGTCCCCGCGGACCTTGGGCAGCGCCTCCTGGATCCACGGGTCGTCCTCCGTCCCCACCAGCAGGAGCTGGCGGAAGCGGCGCAGGTTGCTCCACTCGTTGCCGTTCGGGTCCTGGTACGTCACCGTGAACGTCCTCTCGTGGCCCACGATCTTGATCGTCGGCTCCAGGGCGGCGTAGACGGTGTCGCCCACCTCGTCCCAGACCGAGGGGGCCATGACGGCGATGATGCTGGTGAAGTCGCCGTAGGAAGGCGTCGAGCTGGTACACGCGGTGCGCGGTGGCGACCAGCGTCAGGGCGGTGAGGGCGAGCTTGCGCATGGGACCCGTGCCGGCAGGGGGATCGGCGTCGTTCGTGTCCCTACTTCTTACCTGCAGCCGCTCGAGGGGTTTCGGTGATCATTCCGGCGCGGGCCCGAGGTTACGCTCGAGGAGCGCCGCCGGGTCGGGATCGCGCCCCATGAATTCGCGGAACAGGCGGTCGGGCTCGTCCGAGTCGCCACGGGAGAGGATCGCGTCCACGTAGCTCCGGCCCGTGGCGCGGTTGAAGATCCCCTCGTCGCGAAAGCGCGTGAACACGTCGGCGTCGAGCACCTCCGACCAGAGGTAGCTGTAGTAGCCCGAGGCGTAGCCCCCGGCGAAGAGGTGGGTGAACGACGTGAGCTGGTGCAGGTCGGCGAAGCGGTCCGCCGGCGAGAAGTCACGGAAGCGCTCGCGGGTGAAGGCCATGACCGCGGTGCCCTGGGCCGCGTCCAGCGCGTCCGGCGTCGCGCCGGACGCCTCGGAGCGGAGACGAGGGGCGAGCTCGTCGTGAAGGGCGAGGTCCACGGTGCCGAAGGAGAGCTGGCGCATCTGGGCCCAACCACCCATGAAGCGTCGGGCCGCGACCATCCTGCGGAACAGCTCCTCCGGGAACGGCTCCCCCGTCTCGTGGTGGCGCGCGAACAGGTCGAGGGCCTCCCGCTCCCAGCACCAGTTCTCCATGAGCTGGCTGGGGAGCTCCACCCAGTCCCAGGCGACGTTGATGCCGGCCCGAGGGGCGATCTCCACACGGGACGTGCAGTGGTGCAGGAGGTGGCCGAACTCGTGGAAGGTCGTCTCGACCTCCCGGTGGGTGAGCAGCGCCGGGGCGTCGTCGTCCGGCGGGGTGAAGTTCCCGCAGATCGTGCCCAGGTGGGGCGCGAAGCCGTCCGCGCGTGGCCCGCCCGTGATGAAGTCGTTCATCCAGGCGCCCTGGCGCTTCTCCTTGCGCGGAAACCAGTCCGTGTAGAAGGAGCCGAGGTGCGTGCCGTCCTCCGCGAAGATCTCGTAGTGGCGCACGTCCGGGTGCCACACCTCCTCGATGGGCCGTTCCTCGACGCGGAAGCCGAAGGTGCGCCGCACGATCTCGAACAGCCCCGCCAGGACCTGGTCCAGCGGGAAGTACGGCCGGAGCACCTCGTCGTCGATGTCGTAGCGATCCTTGCGCAGCTTCTCCGTCACGTAGGCCGCGTCCCACGGCTCCACGGCGTCCAGGCCGAGCGTGGAGGCGTGGGCGGCGCAGCTCTCCGACGTCACGCTCCCAGTACGGCCGGGTACGGTCGGTCATGTCCCGCTCGAAGGCGATCGCCCGGGCCCCGGTGCGGGCCATCCGGTCTTCGAGCTTGTAGTCGGGGAAGGAGGCGTAGCCCAGCAGCTCGGCCAGCTCCTCGCGCAGGCGCAGGATGCGCGCCACCAGCGGCCGGTTGTCGTACTCCCCCTCGCGGCAACGCGTCGCGTACGCCACCTGGATCTCCTGGCGGAGCGCGCGGTCGTCGCAGTACTTGAGGATCGGCTCCACGGACGGGTAGTCGAGGGTGATCAGCCACCCCTCCAGCCCCTTCTCCTCCGCCTTCTGTCGTGCCCGTCGCCTGGCGGCGTCCGGCACCCCGGCGAGGCGGCTCCCGTCCTCGACCAGTCGCTCGTACGCCGCGGTGGCGTCGAGCACGTTCTCGCTGAACTTCTGTTGGAGCTGGGCGAGCTCCACCCGCACCGCCTGAAGCCGATTCCGGCTCTCCTCCGGCAGGTCCGCTCCGGCCCTGCGGAACTCCTGCATGGTCTTGTCGAGGTGCCGGCGGCGCAGGCCGGTCAGTCCGCCGGCCTCGTCCGTTCCGGCGAAGGCCCGGATCCGCGCCCACAACGGCTGGTTCAGCGGGAGGCGGGACCAGAACGCCGACATCTCGGGGAGCACGGCGTTGTAGGCCTCGCGCAGCTCCGGCGTCTCGGCCACCGCCACGAGGTGGCTGGCCGGGGCGACCCGCCTGCTCAGGAGCTCGGTGGCGCCGGTCCAGGCGCCCGATGGTGTTCTCCCACGTCGGGGGTGCGGGGTCCGACGCCACCGCGTCCACTTCGGCCTGGGCCTCCTCCAGCGCGCGGCGGATGCCGGGCTCGACGTGCTCGGCGGCGATGCGATGGAACGGAATACGGAATTCGTCGGACAGGAGCGGATTCGCGTCGGAAGTCATGGCGGTGGAGCGCGGGGGGACCGGAGCGTCTTGCAGACACACAAAGTACAGCGTAAGCGCCCGCAGCACACGATGCGGCTGCCGCCGGGAGGCCGCATCTTCCGTGCATGGCCAGGCCGACGATCGTCTGGTCGCCCGAGTACGAGGTGGACATCGGGCCGCACGTGTTCCCGACCCGGAAATATCGCCTCGTGCGCGACCGCCTGTTGTCCGCGGCGGAATGGCGGGAGGCCGATTTCGTCGAGGCCGAGCCCGCCAGCCGGGAGATGCTCGGGCGCGTCCACACCGCCGAGTACCTGCGCAAGGTCCGGGAGGACGACTTCCGCCCCGCCGAGCGCATCGCGCTGGAGGTGCCGTTCTCCCCGGCGTTGCGGCGCGCGGCGATCCTGTGTTGCGGGGGGACGGCCCTGACGTGCCGCCTGGCGCTGCGCGACGGCGTCGCGGTCCACCTGGGGGGCGGCTTCCATCACGCCTTCGCGGACCACGGGGAAGGCTTCTGCCTGCTCAACGACGTCGCCGTGGCCGCCGCGGACCTGCTGGCCCGGGGCGTCGGCGGGGCGCGTGCTCGTCGTGGACCTGGACGTGCACCACGGCAACGGCACGGCCGCCATCTTCGCCGACGAGCCCCGCGTGTTCACGATGTCGATGCACCAGGAACGGAACTACCCGGCGGTCAAGCCGCCTTCGGATCTCGACGTGGCGCTCGCCGACGGCACCGCGGACACCTCGTACCTGGAGGCGCTGCGGGAGCACCTGCCCGGGGCGCTGGAGCGGCATCGTCCGGACCTGGTGCTGTACCTGGCCGGGGCCGATCCGTATCGAGAGGATCAGCTGGGCGGGCTTCGGCTGAGCCTCGAGGGGCTCCGCCGCCGGGACGAGATCGTCCTGACCGAAGCCCTCTCGGCCGGGGCCGCGGTGGCGATCGTGCTGGCTGGCGGATACGCGTTCCGCGTCGCGGACACCGTGATCATCCACGCCGGGACCGTCGAGGCGGCGCGACAGGCCGCCGCGGGCCTCCGCCGGCCCCCGCGCCGGCGTTGAGCCGCCTCCGCGGGCTCGACTATAATGCGTGAGTCCGCCGGGGCTCGTGCCGCCTCGGAGACCCCCCTCCTTCAGCCGGTCCGGTCCGCATGAGCGCGTCAACGCCCGCGACGAACCGCCTCCGACGCCCCGACGGGATCCTGCGGCCGGCCGTGACGCTCGTCCTGCTGTTCGGGCTCGCCTGGCTGAGCTTCCAGGGCGCGCCCCCGGACGCTGGAGCACGGACGGCTCGCGGTGCTGGTGGGCTTCACGCTGCTGGCCGCGTCCGTCGCCGGGGCGCTCGCCGCAGGCGCGGGACTCCCGCGCATCACCGGCTTCATCCTCGTGGGGATCGCCGCGGGCCCCTCGGTGTCGGGCGTGTTGCCGGCGACGGCGGTCGGCGACCTGCGCCTGATCGACAGCTTCGCCCTCGCCCTGATCGCGATGCTGGCGGGCGGAGAGCTGCGGCTCGCCAGCCTGCGGCCCCAGGCGCGAACGATCGCCTTCGCCACGCTCGCGGTGACGGGCGTGGTATGGGTGGGGATGGCGGCGAGCGTGCTCGCCGTGCGCCCCCTCGTGCCCTTCCTGGCGGACCTCCCGCTCCGGGCGGCGGTGGGCGCCGCGCTCCTTCTCGGGATCTGGGCCGCGAACTCGTCGCCGGACCTCACGGTGGCGGTGATCGAGGAGAAGCACGCCCGCGGCCCCCTGGTCGAGGTCATCCTCGGAGTCACGATCGTGAAGGACGTGCTGGTGATCGTGCTGTTCACGCTGACGCTGGCGCTCGTCACGCCGCTGCTCGACCCGTCGCGCCCCTTCTCGGCGCACGCGCTCGTGGACCTCGGCCGCGAGGTCGGCGGTGCCATCGCCCTCGGAGCGGCGGGAGGGTGGATATTCTCCCAGTATCTGGGCGGCGGACGCACGCGCCGACGCCCCCCGCTGGCCACGTTCCTCTTCGCCTACGTGCTGGTGATCCTGGCGGAGGAGCTGCACGTCGAGCTCCTGCTGGCGGGGGTGGCCGCCGGCTTCGTCATCGAGAACCTGTCTCCGGCCGGGGACCGGATGATCCAGGGGATCCGCTCCGTCGCCGTCGTGATCTTCGCGTTCTTCTTCGCCACTGCCGGTGCGGGGCTGGACCTGGCGGCCGTGGTGCGCTTCGGGCCCGCGGCGCTGGCACTGTTCCTGGTGCGCGTCTACCTGACGCGGCTGTCCGCGATCCGCGGAACCCGGCTCGCCGGAGCCCCGGAAGACGTGCAGCGCCGGGCCTGGCAGGGGCTGGTGTCGCAGGGTGGCGTCTCGCTGGGTCTGGTCCTCCTGGTGGAGGAGAGCTTCCCGACGGTGGGCGCGGGCGTGGTGGCGCTGGCGATGGCGATCATCATCGGCAATATCCTGGGCGGCCCGGTGCTGCTGGGCCGTGCGCTCGCGCGCCCCGAGAAGGTGGAATCGGCGTGAGCGCCCACGTGCACCCGGACGGCGGCCACGAACACCCGCGGGGGCACCCGCACGGGCGCCCCGGCGCGATGCTCTCCCGCGAGGTCCCGGGAAGCCGGCTGCGCTGGGTGCTGGGCATCACCGCGGCGTTCATGGTGGCCGAAGTCGCGGGCGGGCTGCTGTCCGGGTCGCTGGCGCTCCTCGCCGACGCCGGCCACATGCTCACGGATGCCGGCTCGCTCGGCCTGTCCCTGTTCGCGATCCGCGTGGCCCAACGTCCCGCGAGCCCGGAGAAGACGTACGGCTACGTCCGCCTGGAGATCCTGGCCGCGCTGGTCAACGGCGCCGCCCTGCTCGTCATCGCCGGCATCATCGTGATCGAAGCCTGGCACCGGCTGCGCGACCCGGTGGCGGTGAACGGAGGCATCATGCTGGGCGTCGCGGTGGTGGGGCTCGGGGTCAACGTGGCCGGCGCGCTCCTGCTGCACGGACACGCCCACGACAACCTGAACGTGCGGGGCGCCTACCTGCACGTGCTGGGCGACCTGCTCGGCTCCATCGGTGCCATCTGCGCGGGCCTCGTCATCCTCCTCACCGGGTGGACGCCGGCCGACCCGATCATCTCGGTGGTCATCGCGCTGCTCATCCTCTACAGCGCCTGGAGCCTCGTCCGGGAGGCGGCCGACGTGCTCCTCGAGGCGGCCCCGCCGCACATCGACGTGGAGGACGTGGTCCGGGAGTTGCGTGGGGTGGAAGGACTGGACCAGGTGCACGACGTGCACGTGTGGACGCTGACCAGCGGGTTCGTCGCCCTGTCGGCCCACGGCGTGATCGACGATCCGACCGATCACACGCGGATCCTCGACGAGGTGCAGGGCCGCATGAAGGCGCGTGGCATCGAGCACGTGACCTTCCAGCTGGAGCTGCGTCCCCTCTATCAGCTCCCCGGCCGGGCGGAAAACGCCCCGTCCGACAAATAGTTGTTGACATCCCCCATGCCTTTCGTACTTTCGCGCCAAGTGCCCCGGTCGTTCCGAAACGGTTCGGAGCGGTTCGAGCACGCAGCCAGGAGGAGATCACAGAGATGAGCCGGTCGGGCTGGTTCGAGGAAGAAGCCCTCACGACGCAGATCCTCGCCTTCGGCGACGACGAAGACGAGGAGGACGAAGACGTCGGGGACTTGGCGGACGACGACGACGACTGGGACGAGGACGACTGGGACGACGACGACGAGGACGACGACCTCGACGACGAGGACGACGAGGACTGGGACGAATGGGAGGAAGAGGAGGAGGACGACGACCTGTTCGGTCGCAAGCGCCCTCACCACCCCGACTGGAACTGACCTGAGCGCTGCGGCCGGGCCGCGCGCCCGGCCGGTCACGAGGCCGCCCCGGATCGCCCGATCCGGGGCGGCCTTTCTCCGCGGTCGTTGCACCACGGCCGGGATGACCCGGGGCAGTCGGCCCCCCGGCCCGATCAGCCCCTGCGGTCCTGCCGGCCCCAGCCGGTCGCGATCGCCATCAGCACGACGCCCAGGAGCGCCCACGAGTGCACGTTGTGCAGGCCCACGGCCCAGGGTGAGAGCCGGGGTGCCGCGTCGAATCCGCCCGTGAGGCTCGACGCCAGGATCGTGGGGATGAAGAAGGGCAGCAGGAACGGATAGGTGCACACGGTCACGTCGAGCAGGTTGGCGCGGCGGTATGGACCGAGCCCGAAGGAGGAGCCGGCCTCGCGCGTAAGGTCGCCCACCGCGAGGATCGCCACCACCGAGTGCGTGGTGAGGGTCACCGCCGCCGTCACCGAGCCGAAGATCCACCACTCCGCGCTCGCCGCTCCCTTCGCCTTCCGGCGTGCGGTCGCCACCAGACGGTCCAGGAGGCCGGACGCCTCGATGCCGCCCACGAGGCCCATGAGCAGGAGCGTGAAGATCGAGATGCCCACTGCCCGGCGCATGCCGTCGAGCAGCAGGCCGGTCGCCACGAAGTTCGCGCGGTCGATGCCCAGCAGCTCCGAGGGGCGGAACGCCCCCAGCGCGAGGCCGATGAGGGAGGCGGCGAGGATCCCGTGGAGCAACGCCTCCAGCAGCCCACGTCGCAGCAGAAGGAGCGTGAGGACGAGCACCGGCACGGCCAGCATCGACCAGGCGGCGGCGGTGGGGGGCGCCGCGAGCACCCCGGCCGTCGAAGCCACCGCGACGGGGCCCGCCACCGCCCCACCCAGCGCGAGCGCCGCCGCCAGCGACACCGCGGCAGCGGGTAGCGCATAGCGCATCCGGCTGCGTACCACGCCGGCCAGATCGGCGCCCTGCGTCCCGGCGGAAGCGATCGTCGTGTCGGATATGGGCGAGACGTTGTCGCCGAAGGTGGCTCCTCCGAGGACCGCCCCGGCCAGGAAGGCCGGGTCCGCGCCGAGCGAGGGCCCCGGCGGGTACAGGAGCGGCATGCACACCAGCAGCGTGCCGAGGCTGGTGCCGGTCGCCGTGCTGAAGACGGCGGCGACGAGGAAGGCGACCGCGACGTATCCGCCACCCGATACGCCCGCCGCGCGCGCGCTCCACACCAGCGCGTCGACCATGCCGCTGGCGCCGAGGAGCGAGGCGAGCACGCCGGCGAGCATCCAGGCGAGCACCATCACCATGACCAGGCGGCGGCTCATGCCGTCGACGACCGCGTCGGCGTACGACTCCTTGTCCCGGGCGAGCAGGAGGCCCAGCGTGAGGGCCCCGAGGAGCACGGGCCAGAAGCCCGCCTCGTCGGGAGCGCCGGACAGGCCGAGCCAGCTCACCCCAGCCAGGAAGAGGACGAGGGGCGCCACGGCGCCGACCGCGCCGCCGCGGAAGCGCAGGTTCACGCTGTGGGGCGCTCCGTCGGGCGTGGCGCTCGGCGAATCGGGATTCATGGCGAACGGGAAGGCGGCATCGGCTGGGCGGACGGCGAGAAGCTAGGCCTGACGGGCCGCGTCAGAAAGGAAGACGACATGAGCGAGCAGGACGACACGTTCGAGCTCTGGGACCTGCGCGTCGAGGTGGTGCGGGGTGAGCGCCCCATGGTGTGCAACCACCCCGAGGGGAGCTGGTTCGAGCTGCATGGGGAGAACCTGGTCTTCCCGCCGGGGCAGACCTTCCCCCTCTATCCCCTCGCCGCGCTCCTCCCGATCCTGCCGGCGAAGCAGCGGGACACGCACCCCGCGGATTGGATCACCACGGACACGGACGTCGCGTGTCCGGATCCGAACTGCGGCGGGATCTTCCGCATCACCCGCATGGGGCGCCGCACCTTCCGCCACGCGGACGTCACCACGGTGCCGCTGCCATGACCGGACGGATGGCGGAGCACGGTCGGCGCTTCGAGCTCGCGCCCGGTTACGACGTGTCGCGCCTGATCGTCGGCGGATGGCAGCTCTCCGCGGGCCACCACGCCGAGCCCGTCGACGGTGAGGAGGCGATCGAGCGCCTGGTGGCGATGGCCGACCTGGGCCTCGACACCTTCGACTGTGCCGACATCTACACGGGCGTGGAGGAGCTCTACGGTCGATTCCTGGAGCGGTGGCGCACGACCTCGGGGGGCGCCCGCCCGATCCGTGTCCACACGAAGCTCGTCCCGGACCTGTCGCAACTGGGGCGGGTGGACGCCGCGTACGTGCAGGGGATCGTCGACCGGTCGCTGCGCCGCCTGGGCGTCGACGCGCTGGACCTGGTCCAGTTCTACTGGTGGGACTTCGACGTGGGCGACTGGCTCGGGGCCGCGCGTGCCCTGGGCGACCTGGCCCGGGCCGGGAAGATCCGCCACCTGGGCGCCACGAACCTGACCGGCCCGGAGGTGCGTGCCATGGAGGAGGCGGCCGGCGTCGCCGTGGTGGCGGACCAGGTGCAGTACTCCGTGCTCGACCGGCGACCCGAGCACGGCCTGGCGGAGCAGTGCGCGCGGTCGGCGACCCGGATGCTCTGCTACGGCGGGCTCGCAGGGGGGCTGCTCACGTCGAGGTGGCTGGGCGCACCGGCGGCGCGCGGGCCGTTCCCGAGCCGATCGCTCACCAAGTACCGGATCATCGTCGACGAGTTCGGGGGGTGGGCCGCCTACCAGGCGCTCCTGGCCGAGCTCGCCGACATCGCGGAGGCCAAGGGGGTCGGCACCGCGGCGATCGCCCTCCGCTTCGTCCTCGATCAGCCCGGTGTGGCCGCCGCCGTCACGGGCTTCAGCACGATCGCCCGCATGCGAGACAACCTGCGTGCGCTCGACGTGACGCTGGACGCGGACGACCACGCGCGCATCCGCCGCCACACGGAGGCGGCGCCCGGCCCGCGCGGGGACGTCTTCGCGCTGGAGCGGGACCGGAGCGGCCCCCACGGGCGCATCATGAAGTACGACCTGGGTGACGCCTGAGGGGAGCGGCGTCGAGGGCGAATCGAGCTCAGTCGAACTCCCGCCGGGGCGGGGGCTGGTCGGGGCCGAGGCGACCCGGGCGGATGTCGGCGCGGTTGTAGTTCTCGCCGCGCACGGGGGAGCCGGCGAGCCGGCGGAGCATCGCGAGCTGTCCCACGTGGGTGAGCGCGTCGGCGACGGCACCCTGGAAGATGCGGCCCGCCGGCTGGCCCAGGGGAGCGTCCGAGACGAGGTACGCCTCGAGGGCCGCGAGGCCCGCGAAGAAGCGGTCGACCTCCGAGCTCCACGCACCGGGCGGCGAGTCCGACCATCGTTCCTCCCCCCGCGCCTGGCGTCAGGGCCCAGTCGAGGAGATCCCCCATGTGGGCGAGGATCTCACGGGGCGTGCGGGAGCCCTCTCCGGCGCGATAGTCGCCGAATCCGGCCGGGGCATCGCGCATCGCCTTGGCGCCCCGGTAGGCGAGCGTCGCCAGGGTGTGGCGGAGGAGGGTGCGCTCACCGACGTGGTCGTGGGGGAGGGTCGGTTCGGTCATGCTTCGGGGGGTCGAGGCCGCGCTTGGAACGACTCGGTACAATCGAGCGGGGCCGGTGCGGAGCACAAGGTCCCGTGTGCCCGTCGCCTCGCGCCGGGACCGGACCGGGGTCATCTTTCCCGGATGACTCCATCGCACGCTCGTCCCGGGAGGCGGCCTCGCGCAGGGCGGTCCTCCACCGGCGTCCTCGCCTTCGCCCTCGCCGCGCTCGGCGGACCCGCCGCGATCCACGCGCCCCTCGGCGCCCAGCAGCTCCTGACCTCCTCGGACGTCGTCGCCATGGAGGCGCCGCCGCCCGACCATCGTGTGGCCTACGGCGACGGACCGCTCCAGTTCGGCAACCTCCGGCTCCCCGAGGGCCCGGGCCCGTTTCCGGTCGCGCTGTTCGTCCACGGCGGTTGCTGGCTGTCCGCCTTCCCCATCGCACACGTGGGCCGGCTCGAGCAGGCGTGGGCGGACGCGGGCTACGCGGTGTGGAGCATCGAGTATCGGCGCGTCGGCGATGACGGCGGCGGCTGGCCGGCCACGTTCCTCGACGTGGAGGACGGCGCCGACCATCTGCGTGCGCTGGCACGGGACTATCCGCTGGACCTCAGCCGGGTCGTGGCGGCGGGCCACTCGGCGGGAGGCTACTTCGCGCTCTGGCTGGCGAGCCGGCGGAACATCCCCCGGGAGAGCCCCCTGTGGCGGCCCGACCCTCTCCCCGTCTCGGCCGTCCTGGCGCTCGCGCCCGCCCCCGACCTGGATGACCTCCACGCACAGGGTGTGTGCGGCGAGGTCATCGACGGCCTCATGGGCGGCTCGCCCGCGGAACACCCGGACCGCTACGCCGCGGCCTCCATGACGCGGCTCCCGCCGCCGGATGTTCCCGAGACGCTGATCGTGGGCGCCCGGGATCGCTCCTGGGGCCCCGCGGGGCGAGCCTACTTCCAGCACGCCCGGGCGGCGGGCGACGCGAACGTCTCGCTGATAGAGGCACCGGAGTCCGGCCACTTCGAGATGATCGTGCCGGGCACGTCCACGTGGCCGCTGGTCATGCGGGAGCTCGGCAGGACCGTCGCGCAATCCGCGCCGGGCATGCTGGTTTCCGCGGACTGGTTGAGCGAGCACCTGGCAGATCCGGACGTGGTGGTCCTGCATGCGGAGGCCCAGAGGGAGCGCTACGACGAAGGGCACATCCCCGGGGCGCGCTTCCTCGACATGAACGGCCTGGCGTGGGAGGGTGACCCCCCGGTCGGCACGCAGATGCGCACCCCGGCCGAGATCCGCGCCGCCCTCGAAGCCGCGGGCGTCCGCGACGGTCAGCGCGTCGTCGTATACGGCGCGAACCCGCTCCTGGCCGCCCGGGCGTGGATGACGCTGGACGTGATGGGATGGGGCGCGCGCGCGTCCATGCTCGACGGGGGCTTCGGGGGGTGGAAGGAGGACGGGCGGGCGGTGTCCACGGAGGTGCCGACCTTCGCGCCCGGAAGCGTCACGCTGCGTCCCCGCACCGACGTCGTGGTGGACGCCGATTGGGTCCTCTCACGCCTCGACGACACGGCGGTCACGGTGATCGACGCCCGCGCGGCAGACCAGTACACCGGGGCGGACGGTGGCATGAACGGGCAGCTGCACGCGGGCCACATTCCGGGCGCGTTCAACGTCGATGCGGACTCCCTCATGGAGAGCAGGGCCGTGCCGCGGGTGCGGGACCGTGCCGGGCTGGAGGCCCTGTTCCGCGCATCGGGGGCGGGGGACGGCGGGACGGTCGTCACGTATTGCGTCGTCGGGCTGCGCGCGAGCTTCGCCTACTTCGTCGCCCGCATGCTCGGTTACGACGCGAAGATCTACGACGGGTCGTGGCGGGAGTGGGGCTCGAAGGACCTGCCGTACGTGTCGGGCCCTTCCAGGCGCTGACGGGTCACCGACGACCCACAGGGTCCCCTCCTACTCCAGGTACGTATAGCCGTCGAGCCCCTGGTCGAGGAACCTGCGCATGCTGACCGCCTCCTGGAGGGTGAGCCGCTGCGCGGTGAGCGCGGCCTCGATCTCCTTGCGGAAGGCCCGGCGCATGGCGTCCGGATCGAACTGCACGAACTGCAGCACCTCGCGCACCGTGTCGCCCTCGACGACCTCCTCCAGGTGCCAGTGGCCGTCGGGACCCATGACCACGTGCACGGCGTGGGTGTCCCCGAACAGGTTGTGCAGGTCGCCGAGCGTCTCCTGGTACGCGCCCGTGAGGAAGACGCCGAGGTAGTAGGGCTCGATCTCCCCACCGAGGCCGTTCGAGCCGTTGCCTTCGGGACCCGCGCCGCCCGCCTGACCGTTCGGGCTGCGGCGCAGCGGGTGCAGCTTGAGCGTGTCGCGCGGCTCGCCGTCGCCGGGGAAGCGGTCGACGCGGCCGTCCGAGTCGCACGTCACGTCCGCGAGGATCGCCCGCCGCACAGGCTGCTCGTCGAGGCGGTGGATCGGCATGATCGGGAACACCTGGTCGATGCCCCACGCGTCGATGAGCGACTGGAACAGGCTGAAGTTCGAGAAGTAGATGTCGCCGAGCCGGTCCGGGAGGTCCCACAGCTCCTCGGGGAGCTCCTCGCGGTGCGCGCGGGCGACGTAGTTGCCGATGGTCCAGTAGAGCTCCTCGGCCGCTGCGCGCGCCGTGATGCTCATGTAGCCGAGGTTGAACAGGCTCATCGCCTCGTTCAGCGCATGCTCGGCGTCCTGGTAGATCTCGATGGGGTCGCCGTCGCCGGAGAGGCGCCGGTAGGCGTCCACCAGGTCGAGCAGCGGCTGGGGCACCTCCTCCTCCGGGGGCTCGTTGAGCGCGCGGTCGACCAGCTCGGCGTCGGGCTCCTCGGGAAAGACGCGGCTCCCCAGCACCTGGAAGACCAGCACGCCGGAGTGGGCCACCAACGCGCGGCCGGACTCCGTGACGACGTCGGGGTGCGGGACGCCGGCGTCGTCGCAGATCGACTTGATGCGGTAGACGATGTCGGTGGCGTACTGCTCCAGCGTGTAGTTCATGGACGACTGCGTCGCCGAGGCGGAGCCGTCGTAGTCGACGCCGAGCCCCCCGCCCAGGTCGAGCATCCCCATGGGCGCGCCGAGCTTCACCAGCTCCACGTAGATGTGGGCCAGCTCGCTCACGGCGTACTTGAACGTGCGGATGTCGTAGATCTGGGAGCCGATATGGCAGTGAAGGAGGCGGAGCCCGTCCAGCAGCCCCTCGTCGCGCAGCCAGTCGACCGACGACAGCACCTGGCTGACGGAGAGGCCGAACTTGCCGCGGAACCCCACCGACTCCGCCCATCGGCCGACCCCGCCCGAAGCGAGCTTGGCGCGGATGCCGAAGCGCGGCGTGACGTTGTGGGCGCGCGCGGAGCGGATGAGCATCTCCAGCTCCTGCGTCTGCTCGATGACGGGGAGGATGTTGCGACCCATCTTCGCCGCCAGGATCGCGGTTTCCACGAACTCCGCGTCCTTGAAGCCGTTGCAGATGAACGGCATGTCGGAGTGCCCTTCGGTGAGCGACAGCCCCGCGAGCAGCTCGGGCTTGGAGCCCGCCTCCAGCCCGAATCCGAGCGTACGGCCCAGGTCGCGGATCTCCTCGCAGATGTGGCGCTGCTGGTTGACCTTGATCGGGTACACGCAGGTGTAGCGCCCCTGGTAGTCGCCCTCCGCGATCGCGTCGTCGAAGGCGCGGCGCAGGTGCGCCATGCGGTGGGCCAGGATTCCGGAGAAGCGGATGACCACCGGTGGCCACAGGTCGCGAGCCTGCAGCCCCTCCACGACCTCCATCAGGTCGATGGCGCTTCGACGGGTCCCCGTCGGGATAGACCTCGACCGTTCCGTGCTTCGAGATGCCGAAGTAGCCGCCGCCCCAGTTGGCGAGACCGTACAGCTCCGCGGAGTCCGTCGTTGCCCAGGTGGACGCCTCGGCGGGAGGCCGTTCGGTTGCCTTCATCGTGGTGGGGCCTCCCGAGGTGGCAGGTGGCGGCGGAACGGTATCAACAGTCTCGAAGTCCGATGCCCGCCACAAGGGAGTGCAGGGCCACGCCTCCCGGCTCACTCGCTCCTGAGCGCCTCCAGGGGATCGATGCGCGAGGCACGCCGCGCGGGCAGCCAGCTCGCGAGGAGGGAGACCATCGCCAGGAGCGCTGCCGCCGCCGCGTAGACCACGGGGTCGGTAGGCGCCACGCCCACGAGGAACCCCCTCAGCACGCGGGTCGCGACCAGCGCGAGCCCGACGCCCAGGGCGAGGCCCCCGGCGACCACGAAGACGGACTGAGCCACCACCATCCGCTGGACCTCCCCGGGCCGGGCGCCGATGGCCATGCGCATGCCGATCTCCCGCGTACGCCGGGTGACGACCCAGGACACCACCCCATACAGGCCCACGGCCGCCAGCAGGAGCGCAATGCCGGCGGCGATGCCGAGCAGGAGCGACACGAAGGAGAGCTGGGCGCTCGCCGCGTGCACCACGGTGGCCATGTCGGTCAGGCCGGCGAGGGGGATCTCCGGATCGATCTCGGACACCACGCGGCGGATCGCGGGGAGGAGCGAGGTCGGGTCGGCCACGCCGGCCTTCACCACGAGCTTGGTCGCCGGCGGGTACCGGTAGCCGGGATAGTAGATCGCGATCGCGGTCTGGCTGAGGGGCGGCTGCCCCTCGGCGGACGAGGCGGGCACGTCACCGACGACGCCCACCACGTGGTGGAAGGGCGTCTGGCCCCCGCCACCCGGAACCACGCCCTGCCCCAGCGCATCCTGTCCGGGCCAGAAGCGGTCCGCGAAGGCGCGGCTCACCACGACCGCCCGCCGACCGGGGTCGTCGAGGTCCGCGTCCGTGAGATAGCGACCTTCGAGGAGCGGGATGCCCAGCGCTTCGAGGTACCCGGGCGTGACGTTCTCGAAGCCCGCGCACGTCGTGAGGCCCGCCTCCTCGATCCGCGGGTAGACCGTCTCGTCCTCGAATCCCTGGACCCAGCAGCCGTAGCCGCCTTCCACGGGTACCTCGGTGCCGAACCCCGCCTGCGTGACGCCCGGAAGGGCGCGCACGCGCTCGAGGATCTCGCGCTGGAGGTTCCAGACGGCGGTGGGGTCGCGGTATCGGGAGGGGTCCGGAAAGAGATCCGTGACGAGCACGCCGTCCGGATCGAACCCGACGTCGACGGCGCTCAAGGCCGAGAGGGTCCGCACGAGCAGCCCCGAGCCGATCACGAGCGTGAGCGCGAGCGCGACCTGGGCGACCACGAGGGCCGAGCGCACATGGCGGCGCGCGGGGCCGGCCGAGCTGCCGCGCCCTCCCCCAGAGAGCTCACGCGCGGGTGCGTCGACGCCCGTACCCGCCAGGAGCGGATAGGCCGCGATGGCGAGCCCCACCGCCAGCGAGACGACCAGCGTGAACGCGACCGTGCTCCGGTCCAGGCCGACCGTGCCGACATGCGCGAGCCCCTCCGGGGCCAGCGCCGTGAGCGTGGGCACGGCCCAGAAGCCCACCACGAGGGCGAGGGCGGCCCCGAGGAGGGAGAGCGTCATCCCTTCGGCCAGGACGAAGCGGGCCAGGGCGGCCCGCCCGGCGCCCAGCGCCGAGCGGACGGCCAGCTCGCGCCTGCGCCCCTCCATGCGCACCAGGAAGAGGTTGGCCACGTTCGCGCACGCGATCAGGAGCACCACGCCGACCCCGCCGAAGAGGACCCACAGCTTCGCGGACAGGTCGCCGAGGAGGCTCTCCTTCAGCGGCGTCACCCGGGTGTGGAAGCCGTAACGGTCGAAGAAACGCCGGGAGTAGGCCTGCGGGAACGCCTCGGGGAGGCGCGCCGTGAGCCGCCCGATCTCGGCCTCCACGGAGGCCGGGGTCTCACCCGGCCGGAGGCGCCCGATGCCCTGGAAGGCATGGTTGTTCTGGAAGACACCGGCGCGGTCGATGCGCAGCGGGATCCACAGGTCGGGCGTCGCCGACGCGGGCCACCCGGGCGGACGTGGGCTGTCGGCCAGGACGCCGACGACTTCGATGGGCTGCCCGTTCAGGTCCAGGGTCGTGCCCGCGACGTCGGGGTCGGCGCCGAGCGCGCGCTCCCAGAAGCCGTGGGAGATCACGGCGACGAGGGGTGCCTCGGGCGTGTCGTCCGCCGGCAGGAGGACGCGCCCGAGCGACGCACGTGCGCCGAGCAGCGGCATCATGCTGGCGGTCACGCCGACCCCCAGAACCCGCCGGGGCCCCGATGCGGTCACGACGTTGCCACCGTCACCCTGGTAGACGCCCACCAGGTCGAGGGTGCTGGCGTGGTCGGTGAAGTAGACGTACTGGGCGGTGGACAGCGCCCACACCTCGTCGGGGCCCACGCCCGGCACCTGGTTGTCCAGGCGGACCAGACGGTCGCTCTCCGGATAGGGGAGGGGGTCGAGCACCACGCGGTCGATCAGCGTCCAGATCGCCGCCGTCCCGCCGATTCCGAGCGCCAGCGTCACCACGGCCACCGCCGTGAAGCCGGGCGTCCGTCGCATCCCACGCAGCGCGACCCCCACGTCCCCGATCCAGGCTCCCGTCCGTTCCGCCATGCTCCACCTCCCTCGCTCCGTCGCGATCTCGGTCACGGTCCTGGCGTCCGCGAACGCACCCAGCGCGGCGCCCACCACGCTCCACCCGGCGCCCCGCTCCACCTCGCCGGCCAGCTCTGCCTCCCACTCGCGCACGAAGGCCTCACGATCGTGCCGGGAAAGGAGCCACGATGCCGTCCGCACGAGGAAGCGAGCGAAGGCGAGCCGGAAAGGGGTGGGCACCGCTCAGCTCCGCCCGTCCGCGGGCGCGGTGCCGAAGAGGGCCTGCTGGGCGAGGACCCGCGCGCGGGCCTCGGCGAGCGCGGCGCGGCCCTCCGCGCGTTGCGGCGTAGTACCGTCGAGGCGGGCGCCCTTCGTCGCGCGCGTCGGCCGCCTCCTCCCACTCCGAGGCCACCAGGCCGGCGGCCTCGAGGCGGCGCAGAAGCGGGTAGACGGTCCCGCTCTTCAGGTGGGCGGCGCGCATGATCTCGAACCCGTAGCGATGCCCCTGCACGATGGCCTGGAGCACCAGGGCGGCGTTGTAGCTCAGGGGCCCTTCGGCGCCGGCGCCCTTCCGCGTCATGGGTTCCCCTCCCACCGGGGATGCTGTATGTGAATCTACATAGGTGGATATCTACATAGACGGCGCCAGCGGCGAAAGGGTTTCAGGGGCGGTGAGACGGGGTCGATGCTCCGGTATCCGCCTGGGAGGCGCGCACACGGCGCTCGAGGGAGGGACGCACCTCCTGCCGCCACTGCTCCCAGGTCGGCTTCGGAAGAACGCCGTCACCGTATTGGAGGCAGAGCCGGTAGTCGAGGACGCGGACCAGATCGGGCGTGGGCACGTCCTGGACGATATCGGCGACCTTCTTCCCGACCGCTTCGGAGGACAGGAGGATCTGCACGACCCCGGGGAAGCCGGCGGAGAGCGCCGCTGCCAGGTCCGTGCCCAGCATCGCGTCCGGCGGGCGCGTACACGTCACCACCTCGCCGTCTGGACGGGTGTGCGTCACGGACTCGCGGGAGGTGTCGGACGTGGCGCAGCCCCCCACGGCCATCGCGAGGGCCAGGAGCGCCGCGACGGGCTTCCGGGACCGGCGGCCGGGCCGCCGGCCCGCGTCCCTCCGGCGTCGTCGCCGCCCACCCTGGCACCCATCGTCCCGTCGAGGCACTTTTCGGGGCCCCGACGCGGGCTCCGGTCTCCGGCTTCCCTGGAACATCAAGGCACCACCCATCATGCGCGTCCTCGGTACGCTCCTGTGCAGCGTCGTCACGTTCGGGCTCGTCTCCCCGCTCACCGCCCAGATTCCTACCCCCGAATCGGTGCTCGGCTTCCGTCCGGGCGCCGACTTCCACCTGGCCACCTACGAGCAGTCCCTCGACTACTTCCAGCGCCTGGACGCCGCGTCCGACCGCCTGGAGCTCAGCCGGGTGGGCACCACGTCGAACGGGCGCCCGTGGTACGTCGCCCTGGTCTCGTCCGCGGACAACCTGCGCAACGTCGAGCGCTACCGGGAGATCGCGCAGCGCCTGGCGCACCCGGAGGGGCTCACCGACGAGGAGGCGCGCCGCCTGGCGCGGGAGGGGAAGGCCATCGTCCACATCGACGGCGGCCTGCACGCCACCGAGGTGGCCGGGGCCCAGCACACGATCCAGCTCGCCTACGACCTGGTGACGGGCGACGACGACCCGACGATCCGCGCGATCCTGGACAACGTCGTGCTCGTGCTCTGGTTCTGCATCAACCCCGACGGCCAGACCATGGTCGCGGACTGGTACGCCTCCAACCTGGGCACGCCCTTCGAGGTGGCGCCCACGCCCTTCCTCTACCAGAAGTACATCGGGCACGACAACAACCGTGACGGCTACATGATCAACATGATCGAGTCGCGCACGGTCACCCGCACGGATCGGTACTGGGAGCCGCAGGTCATCTACAACCACCACCAGACGGCGCCCTTCCCGGCGCGGATCTGGATCCCGCCCTTCGCCGAGCCCGTCAGCCCCGACGTGCACCCGCTGATGTGGCGCACGGTGAACCTGATCGGCATGGCGATGGCCGAGGCGCTCGAGGAGCGCGGCCAGAAGGGGGCGGTGCACATGGGCACCGGGTTCGACGACTGGTACCCGGGCTTCATCGACCACGCCAACTCCTTCCACAACGTCGCCTCGCTGCTCACCGAGACGGGGCTGTACCGCTACGCCACGCCCCACTTCTACACGATCCAGGACTTCCCGCGGGACGCGCAGGACCTGCGTCCCATGTCGCTGTACGCCAGCCCGTGGGAGGGAGGGTGGTGGCGGCTGCGGGACGCGGTGGACTACATGGAGACCGCCTCCCTCGCCGTGCTGGACGTGGCGTCCAAGTACCGGGAGAACCTCCTGTACAACCGCTACCAGGCGGGGCGGGACGTCATCGCCGAGTACGGCTCGGGCCCTCCGTACGCCTACTTCGTCGGCGAGGACCAGCGCGACCCCGTGGCGGCCGCGGAGATGCTGCGCCGCCTCGCCTTCAACGGCATCGAGGTGCGGCGCCTGAGCCGGGCCGTGACGGTGGAGGGCGTGGAGCATCCGGCGGGCACGTGGGTCATCCCCATGGACCAGCCCTTCGCCAACTTCGTGCGCCAGCTCTTCGCGGTGCAGGACTATCCGGACCTGCGGCAGTATCCCGAGGGCCCGCCGGAGCAGCCCTACGACGTGTCCGGGTGGACGCTCCCCTACCAGTTCGACGTGCGCGTGGTGGAGGCCCGGGCGCCCCTGCACGCCCGAGGTCCGAAGCGGCGCTGGAGGAGGTGTCGGCGGAGCCCCTCGCGGCGGACGCGCGAGGGCGACGCGTCCCCGTGGGATTCGCCTCCCGACGTGGGCTTCGACACGAACCCGGTGGCGCGCGCCATCGTGCCGCCGGCCGGGCGCGTGACCGGGGGTGGGAGCGCGCTCATCCTCGACCCCGCCCAGAACAACACGTACAAGGCGCTGGGGCGGGCGTGGGCCGCGGGCGCACGGGTGAGCTTCGCGCCGGGACGTGCGGCGGCCGATTCCGGCTCCGCCGGACGCAGCGGGAGCTGGCTCGTCGAGGGGCTGTCCGGGTCGGCCGAGCAGACCCTCGTGCGCGACCTGCACCTGCGGGCCGTGGGCGGCTCGATGCCCGCGGGTCGGGTGGCGAAGCCGCGCATCGGACTGTACCGGCCGTGGAGCGCCTCGATCGACGAGGGGTGGACGCGATGGCTCCTCGAGACGTACGGGCTCCAGCCGGTCAGCCTGCGCAACGCCGACGTGCTCGCGGGCGAGCTGCGCGACCGCTACGACGTGATCGTCCTGGCCGACATGCGTGCCCGCACGATCCTGGAGGGCTTCGAGAAGGGCTCGGTGCCCCCGCGCTACGCGGGAGGGATCGGCCAGGAGGGCGCGCGCGAGCTGGACGCCTTCGTCCGCGCCGGGGGTACGCTGGTGACGATCAACGGCTCGAGCCAGCTCGCCATCGACGCGCTGCACCTGCCGGTGACCGACGTGACCGCGGACCTGGAGCGCGAGGACTTCTACGCCTCCGGCGCCATCGTGGAGCTGCGCACCGATCCCTCCCAGCCGGTCATGAGCGGGATGCCGGAGCGGGCGAAGATCTTCGTGGGTGGTAGCCCCGTCTTCACGACGGAGAAGGACTTCGAGGGCCACGTCCTCGCCAAGTACCCGGCGCAGGGCTCGCCGCTGCTGTCGGGCTATTTCCTCGGCGAGAAGCACGTGCAGGGCTTCGCGGCCGCGCTCGACGTGAAGCACGGCGACGGGCACGTGGTGCTCCTGGGGATGCGGCCCCAGTGGCGTGGGCAGCCGTTCGGGACCTTCAAGGTGCTGTTCAACGCGGCGCTCTACTCGAAGGCGGTGGCGGACCAGGCCCCGGACAACGCTGCGTTCTGGATCGCGCCCGAGAAGCCGGCGAGGCCGGCGGCGGGACCGCCACGGCCCGCGCGAACGGCCGCCGCGGCGGCCCGGGAGGACGCTGACGATGCGCCGAGCCCTCGCCCGCCCGCACGCTGATCGCCCTCCTCCTCGTCCTCCCGGCGCGGCGCTCGCGGCCCAGGCGCCGGTGGTGGGCCCGGGCGGGGACCCCTCCGTCCGGGACGACACGATCTACGCGCTCACCGTGGACCCCGCGGACCACCCGGAGGAGAGCTCCGTGCTGCTCCTGGACGACGGCATCCTGGTCCAGGAGGCCGACGGCACCGGCTCGCGCACCTACCGATCGGTGGCGCAGGTCCTGAACCGCGACGGCATCGACGCGTGGGCCGAGCACACGTTCGGCTACGACGGCGGCCGCGAGCGCTTCCGGCTCAACTGGGCGCGCGTGGTGGCCCCGGACGGCACGGTGATCTCAGCCGAGCCGATCCACCAGCAGGTCATGGACGTGCCCGTCCCGGAGCAGAGCCCGGTCTACACCGACCTCAAGCGGGTGCGTATCTCCCTGGGCGGCGTGGAGCCGGGCACGATCGTCGACTTCAGCTACACGGTGGAGACCGTCGACCCGGTGATGCCCCGGGAGTTCTTCGCGAGCTGGCGGATCACCACGGGGGGCACGGTGCGCCGCTCGCGCTACGTGGTGGACGTTCCGAAGGGCTACGACCTGCGCATGGTCGAAAGTCCGGGCACCGAGCCGGCCAGTGTGCAGGAGTCCGGCGGCCGCGTGGTGCGCCAGTGGGCCGCGGCCGACCTGGAGCGGATCGAGCCCGAGGCCTTCGCCGACGCCGCCCACGCGGACTTCTTGCACCACGTGGAGCTGGGCGGCCCGAACACGCTGGAGGGACATCGGCGCGTGGTACGACGGGCTGGCGAAGGACCGCTACGACGTCGGAGACGACGTGCTGGCGGCCGCCCGGGCGGTCCTGGACAGCGCGGACACCGCCGAGGGCAAGCTTCGCCTCCTGCACCGGTGGATCGCACAGGACTTCCGCTACATCTCGATCTCGCTGGGGGCGGGGGGATATCAGCCCCGCACCCCGGCGGAGGTCGTCGAGACCCGTTCGGGCGACTGCAAGGACAAGGCGACGCTCTTCGTCGCGCTGGCGCGCACGCTCGGCTTCGAGGCCTACCCGGTGCTCCTGAGCAGCAGCGGCGGCGTGGAGGAAGCGCTCCCCTCGGTGCGGCAGTTCGACCACGCGATCGCCGCCGTGCGCCGCCCCGACGGCTGGCTCTTCCTGGACCTGACGGCCGACATCGTGCCGTTCGGGTCGATCCCGCCCAACTACCAGGGCGAGTTCGGACTGGTCGTGTTCGACGACGGCTCCGTCGAGGAGGTGACGTTCCCCGAGAACACGCCCGCCGACAACCTGAGCGAGACGACCGTCACCGCCGAGATCCACGACGACGGCTCGCTCACCGGATGGTACGACGAGCTGAACCTGGGCGCGACGCAGTACCGGCTGCGCGGGGCCCTGTCCCAGGAGTTCTCGCAGAAGGATCTGCAACGCGTGGCCGACGCCGTGGCCGGGAGCGTGATCGAGGGCGCCGTGGGGGACTCCCTGCAGGTGTTCGACGGCCGCGACTTCGGCGCAGAGCCGCGCCTGAGGGTGTGGGTGCGCGCGGAGCGCGCGGCGCGACGCAACGGCTCCAGCGGGTACGTGCTTCCCGTGCCGCTGACCACGCTGGGCAGCCCGACGCTGCTGGCGCAGCTCGAGCGGGAGCGGGACACCCGCCGCTATCCCATCGACGTCGCCGCGGTGGTCGGGCCGTTCACGAGCGTCACGCGCCTGGAGCTCACGCTGCCCGAAGGGTGGACGGCCG
This sequence comes from uncultured Gemmatimonadales bacterium, assembly GCA_963848895.1. Classification (GTDB taxonomy): domain Bacteria; phylum Gemmatimonadota; class Gemmatimonadetes; order Longimicrobiales; family Gaopeijiaceae; genus SZUA-318. Next base: position 22,359 of record CAWKGE010000038.1, on the reverse strand, counting down.
AGCTCCCCGAGAGCGTGCAGGCCGACAGCCGGTTCGGCTCCTATGCGTCCGCATACACGCAGGAGGGACGCGTCGTGCGCCTCGAACGCCGGGTCTCCGGCAGGGAGGGCACGGCGCCGAAGGAGGCCATCGGCGAGCTGATCGACTGGCTGCGCGTCGCTTCGGCGGACGACATCGGGTTCATCGTGCTGAAACCCGGCGCATGAGGACGAACGTCAGGGACCGACGGGAAGGGAACGGGGGTAGGTCGAGATCATGATGCCACTGACACCGTGGGTGAAGCGCCTCCTGATCGCCAACATCGTGGTCTTCCTGATCACGCAGGCGGATCCGTCGCTCTACCGCGCTCTGCTGGCTGTACCCGCCGCTGGCCCTCCGCTATCCGTGGACTCTGGTCACCTACATGTTCCTGCACGCCGGCATCGGGCACATCTTCTTCAACATGCTCGGGCTGTACTTCTTCGGCCCCCGCCTCGAAGACCGCCTCGGCGGCAAGCGGTTCCTCTGGCTGTACTTCCTCTCCGGGATCGGCGGCGCGGTAGGGAGCTTCATCTTCGCGCGCCAGTACCCGGTGGTCGGCGCGTCCGCGGCGGTGTTCGGCGTCCTCGTGGGCTTCGCCATGTACTGGCCGCGCGAGCGCATCTATATCTGGATGATCCTTCCCGTGGAGGCGTGGTTGCTGATCCTGCTGCTGGTGGGCGCCTCGCTGTACATGGGCGTGACCGGATCGGGTTCGGGCACCGCGCACTTCGCGCACCTGGGCGGGATCGCCTTCGGCTTCGGCTACTTGAAGTGGCACGATTGGCAGCGCGGAGCGTCGCGTCGCGCCTTCCAGAAGAAGATGGCGCCCCAGTCCTCGGGGGGCGTGTCCGACCGGATCGCGGTGGCTCGCTGGAAAGGAATCAGCATGGATGGCCTGCACGAGATCAACCGCGAGGAGGTCGAGCGCCTCCTCGCCAAGGTCGACGCGGAGGGCTCCCGGAGCCTGACGCCGGCCGAGCGCGAGTTCCTGGACCGGATGGCGGGCACGTGAGCCCCGCCTCCCACGCCGGGGGCGACGGGCTGAGGGGCAGGCGAGCCCCCCTCGTGCTGGGCGCGGAGGAGTTCGCGCGCATCGGGCACGAGCTGGTGGATCGGATCGCCCGCCTGCTGGAGGAGATGCCGGAAGGCCGCCTCACGTCGGGTGAGACGCCGGAGGAGATCCGGGCCGCGCTGCACGCCGACGCGCCGCTCCCCGAGGAGGGAACGGACGCGGGCACCGTGCTCGCGGAGGCGACCGATCTGCTGTTCGAGCACTCGCTCTTCAACGGGCACCCCCGCTTCTTCGGCTACATCACGGCGGCGCCCGCGCCCGTCGGCATCCTCGGCGACCTGCTGGCCGCGGCCGTGAACCCGAACGCCGGCGGATGGTCGCTCTCCCCGATGGCTTCGGAGATCGAGGGCCAGGCGGTGCGCTGGATCGCGCAGCTCGTCGGGTTCCCGGAGCCGTGCGACGGGCTCATGGTGAGCGGCGGCAACGTGGCCAACATCCTCGGGTTCTGGGCGGGGCGCGCGGCGAAGGCAGGGTGGAACGTGCGCGAAGCCGGTCTGCAGGGAGAGGGAAGGGCGAGGCTCAGGGCGTACGCGTCGAAGCAGACGCACACATGGATCCACAAGGCCGCCGACCTGTCGGGCCTGGGCAGCGAGGGCGTGCGCTGGATCGAGACCGACGAGCGGCAGCGCATGCGCGTGGACGTCCTGCGCGCGCGGATCGAGGAGGACGTCGCCGCGGGCGAGCGACCGTTCCTGGTAGTGGGCACGGCCGGCTCCGTGAGCACCGGCGCGGTCGACCCGCTGCCCGAGCTGCGCGCGCTGTGCGACGAGAAGGACCTGTGGCTGCACGTGGACGGCGCGTACGGCGGCTTCGCGGCCGCCGCGCCCGACGCGGTGCCCGAGGACCTGCTGGGCCTGCGTCTGGCGGACTCCCTGGCGATGGATCCGCACAAGTGGCTCTACGCGCCGCTGGAGGTCGGCTGCACGCTGGTGCGGGATCCCGTGGCGCTGCTCGCCGCGTTCAGCTACCGGCCCGAGTACTACAACTTCCAGGACGAAGCCACGAACTACTTCGAGCACGGCATCCAGAACTCCCGCGGGTTCCGGGCGCTCAAGGTGTGGCTCCAGCTCCGCCACGTGGGGCGCAGCGGCTATGCGCGCATGATCGCGGAGGACATCGAGCTGGCGCGTCGCTTCCACGCCCTGGCCGGGGCGCATCCCGAGCTGGAAGCGGTCACCCACGCGCTCAGCATCTCCACCTACCGGTACGTGCCGACGGACCTGGCGGACCGGAGGCACGACGCGCCGGTGGCGGCCTACCTGGACGAGCTCAACGAGGCGCTGCAGAACCGGATGGAGAAGAGCGGTCAGGCCTTCGTGTCCAACGCGGTGGTGGGCGAGCGCTACCTCCTGCGCATGTGCATCGTCAACTTCCGCACGCGCCTGGAGGACGTGGAGGAGCTCGTCGAGCTGTCCGTGCGGCTGGGCCGCGAGCTCGACCCGGAGCTGCGGCCGCCGGCGCTGCGCTGAGCGGGGCCGGCCGGCCGGGCCCGACGTGAGCGCCCGCTACCCCGTACCGGCGCGCGTGCACCGGGTGGAGGAGACCATCCAGCGCAGCCGCTTCCTCACCGCGGCGGCGCGCGCCCCGGACGCGGAGGCCGCCCACGCCTTCGTCCAACGCGTGCGCGACGAGTATCCCGATGCCACCCACCACTGCTGGGCCTTCGTGGCCGGCCCCCCCGGGAGCACGATGCACATCGGGATGAGCGACGACGGCGAGCCCCACGGCACGGCCGGCCGGCCCATGCTGACCACGCTGCTGCACTCGGGGGTGGGCGAGATCGTGGTCGTGTGCACGCGCTGGTTCGGCGGTGTGAAGCTGGGAACGGGGGGGCTGAGCCGGGCTTATTCCGGCGGGGTCAAGCTCGTCCTCGAATCGCTCCCCACGGAGGAGAAGGTGGAACGGGTCACGGTGGACGTCGTCGTGGGGTACGCCGACGTGGACGCCCTCCAGCGCCTCGTCGCCGACATGGACGTCGTGGTGGAAGCCGAGGAGTACGGTGCGGAGGTCCGCTACCGCTGTGCGGTCCCCGCGCCGTCGGCGGAAGCCTTCCGCCGTGCGCTGGCGGAGGCGACGAGGGGGCAGGGGCGGGCGGGGTAGGTGTTCGGGGGGATGGGCGGTGCGGCGCGCCGCCACCCCCCGGGTTGCGTCCGGGCCTCGAATTCGATTCCGTGAGGTAGCTGGCCTCGTGACATGGCGGGCGCAGGGGACGGAACCGTCACCCCGGAGGCCCCCATGATGAGAGTTCTGGTGCTCGGCGGAACGGGGATGCTCGGCGCGCCGGTGGTGCGCCGCCTCGCCGCGGACGGCTTCGCGGTGCGCGTCCTCTCGCGGCACCCCGACGGCGCCCGCGAGAAGATGGCGGGCACGGCCGGCCGGGTGGAGATCGTCGGCGGCAACGCGGCGGACCGCCTGGACGTGCGCACGGCTGCCGCAGGGTGCGATGTCATCCACGTCTCGGTCGCCGGACCGGACGAACGTCCAGCCGCCGAGCAGGCCGCGCGTGCCGCCGTCGAGGTCGGAGCCGGGCGCCTCGGCTACGTGTCCGGGACGACGGTCTCCGAGGCATATCGCTGGTTCCCGATGATCGAGGGCAAGCTCGCCGGCGAGCAGGCCGTCGTGGCGTCCGGCGTCCCATGGACGATCTTCCGGCCGAGCTGGCCGTTCGAGCAGCTCCCCCGCTTCGCACGTGGAGGCCGCCCCTTCCTGCTGGGAGAGCTGTCACCTCGCTGGCACTGGTTCGCGGCCGACGACATGGCGCGCATGGTATCCGCTGCCTACGCCCGTTCTGAGGCTGCCGGAAGGCGCTTCGTCATCCACGGGCCCGAAGCCATGACGATGCGCGAGGCGCTCCAGCGCTATTGCGACGCCGTGCATCCCGGCGCCCCGCCCATCCAGGTCATGCGGCTGTGGCTGGCACGCGCCGTCGGCGTGTTGAGTCGCAACGCGCAGCTTCGCTTCGCTGCCGCGCTCATGAGCTACTTCGAGAAGGTCGGCGAGGGTGGCGATCCGGCGGAAACGAACCGGCTACTGGGCCCGCCCGTCACCACGCTCGAGGCGTGGCTGCGCGCGCGCGCGCCGGCCTCGGATGGGCTCGTGGAAGCTCCGCGCGATGTCGCGGGCCGGCATTCGTAGCGAATGGGAAGGCGCGGGGCCCGGCCTCCCTGCCGGGCCCGTTCCACTCAGTGCGGCCAGTTCCCGAACGGGTCTTCGAGCGACGGGCTCTGGGGCGTGAACAGCTGTGCGCCGTCCGGCGTGATGTGCATGTCGTCTTCCACGCGCACCCCGAACTCGCCGCGGATGTAGATGCCGGGCTCATCGCTGAAGCAGTTGCCGACCACGAGCGGCGCGGTGTTCCCCTTGACCAGGTACGGCCACTCGTGGCCGTCCATCCCGATACCGTGCCCCACCCGGTGCGTGAAGTACTTGTAGCCCGGGCCGTAGCCGGCGTCGGTGATCACCTTGCGGGCGGCGGCGTCCACGTCCTCGGCCGGCACGCCGGGGGCCGCGGTCTTCAACGCCGTGGTCTGGGCCTGATGGTCGATGTCGAACACCTTCTTCATCTTGTCGGTCGGCGCACCCAGGACGAAGGTGCGGCTGATGTCGGAGTCGTAGCCCTCCACCGTGCACCCGCCGTCGATGAGGATGATCGTGCCCTCGCGGATCACCTGCGGCGTGATCGAGCCGTGCGGCAGGGCCGAGTACTCACCCGTCTGGACGCTCGCGCCGCCCTGGAAGCCGAGGCGCTGGTGCGCGAGGCTGACGAGCCGGCCGAAGTCCTGTTGTGTCATCCCCTCGTCCATGGCCAGGTAGGCGGCCTTGTAGGCGGTGAGCGTCGCCTCGTTGGCCAGCGTCATGAGCTCGATCTCGTGCGCGTCCTTCACCCCACGGCACCCCGCGGTGACCGGCGTGCCGCTCACCACCTGAAGCGCGGGCGCGGCCTGCGCCACGCCGTCGCTGAAACGGAACTGCACCGTCTCCTCGGCGCCGACCTTGCCCCCCGCGATGCCGCGTGCCTTCAGCCCCTCGGCCACGCGCCGGTACGGGCTTTCATGCTCCTCCCATGTCAGGACGTCGGCGCTCTTCAGCGGACCGAGGGCGAGCTGCTCGCGCGCGCGGTCCTCCTCGAACGCCGGACACACCACGAAGGCCTCGCCCTCCACCGGGATCACCACCGCGAACAGGCGCTCGCCCCCACCCCAGCGGACGTTGGTGAAGTACATCATCGACGTCCCGCCCGTGAGGTAGAGCGCGTCGAGCCCGTTCGCCTTCATGAGCCGCTTGGCCTTGTCGACGCGCGCGGCCCGCTCTTCGGTCGTGATCGGCTTTGCGCGGTCGGCCCAGGAGGTCAGCCGCGCGATGGAGGGCGGCAGGTCCTGCGGCATCGGCTCGGCGAAGGCGCGGGTGGGATCGACGGCGGCGCCGGCGGCGGCCAGCGTAGAGGCTCCGAGGAAGTGTCGTCGGGAGATCATGGTAGACCGGATGCCGAAGGGGGTGCGCGCCCCAAGCGGGCGCGCATCGTGGTGCGGAACGATCGGGATGATAAGGTCCGGCCCGACGAACGGCTACGGGAAGAGGCGCTCGTGGACGAGGACGTGGTGATGCGCGCGCTCGTCGAACGACGCGAACAGGCCGGTCATCTGCGGATCCACCACCGCGCGCTCCAGGTCGGGCCCGGTGAACAGGCGGATGGCATCTTCCGACTCCCATCGCGTCATCACCGTGAAGGTGGATGCCGTGTCGGTGTCCCGACGGAGGATGTGCGCACCTCGGTAGCCGGGGATCGCCTCCATGGCCACGAGGACCCGGGCCGTGAGGAAGCCGAAGTAGGCATGGGCGTCCTCGCCGAGGGAGGTGGTGCACTGCCAGGTACGCACGATCATGCGTCGGTATCCGTGCAAGGGTGATCTGTCATCAGCCGGCGCGCCCTGTCGCGAACGAGGACCCCAATCCTAGCTTGTCCCTCCTCACCCGTCCAAGGAGCAAGCCGATGCGCATCCCCGCACCCACAGCCCTGCTCGCGCTCTGCACCGCGGTCGTCCTCTCCACGTGCACGCCCGGCGAAGAGGCCGCCACCGATCAGGCCGCCGCGACCACCCGGGACTCCGCGACCGCGGCGCTCATCGCCCGCGCGAAGACGTTCGAGCTGCCCACCGAGTACGTGCCGCCGCCGGGAGAGGCCATCGACCACCACACGTCGGGCTTCGCGAAGATCCTGTGCTCGGCGGTGTTCATCACCGGCCTCGATCCCGCGGACGCGGCGGAGAACGTCGGCTACTTCACCAGCCCCTACGAGGAGCGCGCGGTGGTCACGGACACGGTGGTCGACTACGACCGCCAGGAGGTCCGGCTCACGCTCCCGTCCGGCGTGGTGCGCGTGGCGAAGAAGTACAAGAGCCAGGGATGCGTCACGCGGCCCATCGGCGAGGACTCGGTCTTCTTCACGCCCACCACGGTGACGCCGAACCTGCCGCCGGCGGAGACGACGCCGTGGCCCATGGGCGACGTGCTCTCCGACGACCCGTATCCGGCGGAGCTGGACATGGCCAAGGTCGCCGAGGCGGTGGACGCGGCCTTCGGGCCCCCCGAGGCCATGACCGAGGCGTTCCTGGTCACCTACGAGGGACGCATCATCGGCGAGAGGTACGGCGAGGGGATCGGCATCCACACGCCGCTGGAGAGCTGGTCCATGGGCAAGAGCCTGACCGGCACGCTCATGGGCATCCTCATCGACCGGGGCGTCTACGAGCTGTGGCAGCCGGCGCCGGTGCCGGAGTGGTACGAGCAGGAGAACGACCCGCGCCAGCAGATCCGCATCGGCGACATCATGCGCATGTCGTCGGGGATCCGGATCCGGGCGCCGCAGGACCCGGACTTCGACCCGTCCCTCGGCTACCCGGACCACCTCTACCTCTATACCGGGAGCGTGAACTCCTTCCACTACGCGGCGACGCGCCCGCAGGAGTGGCCGCCGAACACCGTCGGGCGGTACCGCAACACGGACCCGGTGCTCACGAACTACCTGATCCGCCTCGGCGTCGAGGGGACGCTGCACGAGGACTACCACGCGTTCCCGCAGCGCGCGCTCTTCGACAAGATCGGCGTGCGCGACGCGGTCATGGAGACCGATCCGTACGGCGACTTCCTCACGCAGGGCTACGAGTTCCTCCCTGCCCGCGACTGGGCGCGCGTGGCGAACCTCTGGCTGCAGGACGGCGTGTGGAACGGTGAGCGCCTGCTCCCCGAGGGTTACGCCGACTACGCCCGCACGCTGGCGCCGGCGTGGGTCGACGACGGCCGCCCGGAATACGGCGGCGCGTTCCAGTGGGTGAACGGCATGGGCTCCTTCCCGATCCCGAAGGAGGCGACGTACTTCGCGGGGGCCGGCGGCCAGAACACGATCATGATCCCGAGCCACCGGCCTCGTCGTGGTGCGCCTGGGCAAGTACAAGGGCGCGCGCGAGGGCGGCCGGGCGCTCCGGCGGGGGCTCGAGCTGCTGATGGAGGCGGTGCCGCCGCTTCAGGGGGCGGGGATGTAGGGCTTCACCCCGACGACCTGCACCACGGCGCCCTCTCCGCGGTGGCGCGTGCCCTCCACCACGCTCCGGCGCAGCTCGCGGCAGATGTCGAAGTCCAGGCCGTCCAGCTCGTGTCGGAGGTCGTCCGCGCGCATGAGGAGCTCGGGGACCGGCGGCCCGCCCGTGCCGAGCACGAGCTGGTCGGGCGTGTAGGCCTCGAGAACGAACGCGCCTCCGGGTCGCAGCCCCCGGACGGAGGCCGCGTGCACCCGCGCTCGCAGCTCCGGCGGAAGGTGGCAGAAGATCGAGACGATCCCCGCCCAGGCATCCGGATCGATCACGAAGTCCGCGAGGTCCGCGTGCACCGTGTGGATGTCGACGCCCCGCGTGGCGGCCAGCGCGCGCGCCTTCTCGCCGGCCCGCGCCGACGCGTCCACGGACGTCACCTCGTGCCCCAGCCCGGCGAGATACACGCCGTTGCGCCCCTCCCCGTCCGCGAGGCAAAGCACCGGTCCCGGGGGGATCCGCGCGGCGACCTCCGCCAGGAAGTCGTTGGGCCGTGTGCCATACGCGTACTCCTCCGCGGCGTACGCCGCGTCCCACCGGCTCGTGTCCATCATGTGCTCCTCCGGGGGGTGGGCGGCGCGTGCGCGGGATGCCCCGCAGCGCGGCCTCCAGCACCTCCAGCTCGTCGCTCCACAGCACCCGCCAGCCTTCCGGGGTGCGGGCCATCTGGATCACGCGCACCTCGGGACGCGCGCCCTGGAGGCGCTCGATCGTCCGGTAGACCACATGTGCCGAGTCGGCGCCCTCCATCACGTGGCCGATCACCCGGTCGTCGTGGTCGAAGAGCGAATGCATGAACCCCGGCATGTCGTCCACCGTCCGGCCCACGGCCCGCTCGAAGACCACCGCGGGGGCGAGGGCGCGGAACTCCGCGTCGCTCGTGGTCCCCGTGAACTCGCTTCGAAGCGCCCCGGTGCTGTCGGTGTCCACCATGTAGCCGACCACGTCGCGGAACCGCATCCAGCGTCGCCGGATGCATGAACTGGGCGGCTGCGTGCCACCGGATGGCGCGGACCGAACGCAGGAACAGCGCGGCGGTCGAGTCGGGGTTCGCCGTGAGCTGGGCGAGCGTCTGCGCGGGGGCCGGGCGCACGGCTGCCATGAGACCGGCGGCCAGGAAGAGAAGGACCCTTCGATGCATGCCGTGGTTTACCAGGGCGGATCGACGCACGCAAGCCGAGCGGGCCGCGGTTGGTCCCCGCGACGGCGCACAGCCTCAGGATCTGGTGTTCGACGCGCGGGTAGCAGTATGGTTAGCCGACCATGAGACTTCGCCCGACCTTCTTCCTGCTCGCCGCTCTGGCGGCGATAGCCGCCGTCCCGGCGACCGTCGCGTTCCCCGCGACGCCTGCCGTCGGAGTGGCCGGGTGCCTGACGTCGGCGCCCGCGTCGCACCGCATGGTGTCGCCGAGCCGTGTGGTCGAACCGGTGGATGCCGACGCCCCTGGCGGCGCCGTGGGCGTCGCGACCCCGACGTCGGGAAGCGTCCGGGTCGAAGTCCCCGCCGCGGAGCCGGTTCCGTTCGATCGGCTTCCGGTGCCGGTGGTCGAGCGCCTCCATCTGCGCGAGCGCGCGAGCCATCCGGCGACCGCTCCTCCGTCACACGCCTGAGCCGACCCGGGCCGCCGGCCCGGAGTCCACGACACGTACGCCGACGCGCGTGGTGCGCGTCGGTCGGTTCACGCATGGGCCCCTCGGGGCAACGACGGAGGAAATCCAATGCTCGCGCTTGTCACCATCGTACTCCCGCACGACCCCGCGTCCTTCTTCGCTCTGGCCGTCACCGCCGGAATCGGCGTGCTCGTGTTCGTGGCGGGCCGCAACGGCAAGAACGGCGGCGGGGACGGCGATTCGTAGGCCCCGAATGCCGAGAGGGAGGCGGTCCGCTCGGGGACAGACCACTGCCGATCACTCCGTGCGGATCGCCTCCATCGGATCCACCCGCGTGGCCCGTCGCGCCGGGGCCAGCGAGGCCAGAGTGGCCACGGCGGCGAGCACGAGACACGCCGCCGCCAGGGCCCACGGATCTCCCGGCTCGACCCCGTAGAGCAGGCTGGCGGTGAAGCGGCGGAGCACGAAGGCGCCGGCCAGACCGAGGGCGACGCCGACCCCGGCAAGCACGAGCGCGGAGCGCAGCACCTCCGCGGCCACCCGACGACGGTCCGCTCCGAGGGCCATGCGGACCCCGATCTCGCGCGTGCGCTGGGCCACCAGGAACGAGACGACCCCGTAGAGGCCCGCCGCCGCGAGGATCAAGGCGAGCGCCCCGAACAGGCCGACGAGCACGGCCGATACCTGGTAGCGCGCGGTCACGTCCTCGAACACGGAGGCCATGCTCGTCACCCACCCGAAGGCGAGGCCGGAGTCGATCTCGCGGAGCGCCGCTTCGGCGGGCACGATCCAGTCGGTGGCCGGACCGTCTGTGTGGATCACGAAGTGGACGACAGGCTGGTAGACCTGCGCCACCGAGGCGTAGGCCTGCGTCGTGGGCTCTTCACCCAGCTCGTAGTACGTGGCGTTCCGGGCCACGCCCACCACGGTGAAGGTGCGGTCCTCCCCCATCGCCACGGTCTTGCCGATGGCGTCCTGCCCCGGCCAGAGCAGGCCGGCCAGCGTCTCGTTCACCACCGCCGCGAGGGGATCGCCCTCGCCGTCCTCCGGGCCGAGGGGCCGGCCCGCGTGCGATGTCCACGCCCATGACGCGGAAGTAGTCCGGAGACACCGCGTTGAGCCCCACCCACAGCTTCCCCTCGTCCGTGTTCGGGATGGCACCCGGGGGCGGGTCCAGATCCGTGCTCCAGTCCCCCTGGAAGGGGATCATGCGGCTCGTGGCGACACCGTCGACCCCCGGTAGCGCGCGCAGGCGCTCCAGCGCCCGGGGGATGAACGTGCGTCCCTCGTCCTCGGAGTAGCCGAGGGCGCGCAGGTCGACCTGGAGCACCAGGCGGTCCTCGGTGGCGAAGCCCAGGTCCTGGGTGCGGGCGCTCCAGAAGCTCCGGGCGAAAAGGGCCGCGCCGGCCACCAGGACGAGCGACAGCGCGACCTGCGCGACGACCAGGGCGTCGCGCGCACGGCTTCTCCGTCCCGTGCTGCGCCCTCCCTCGAGGGAGCCGGCGACGTCGGTGCGCGCGGCGCGCAGGGCCGGGGCGATCCCCGCCAGCACGGCGGTCAACACCGAGATCGCGACGGCCACCAGGAGGACGCGGAGGTCGGGCGCGAACGAGCCGACGAACGGGTAGGGGAGGAGCGACGCCGCGGCGTCGGAGAAGGCCCAGGCCAGGGCGACGCCCACGGCGCCGCCGGCCGCACCGAGCAGCAGGCTCTCGGCCAGGAGCTGTCGGAAGAGGCGCCCACGGCCGGCTCCCATCGCGGTGCGGATGCCGAGCTCGCGGCCGCGCGTGGTCGCCCGGGAGAGGAGCAGCACGGCCACGTTGGCCGTCGCGATGGCGAGCACGATCAGGACCACGGCGAGGAGCATGCGCGACAGGGAGAGGAGCGAGGAGGCCTGCGACGGGCTGTAGATCGCCTGACGCGAGACGAGGATGCCCTCGCCCTCGTTGCGCTCCGGGTAGGTCAGCGCGTCCGAAAGGGCCTGCAGCTCCGCCTGGGCGGCCTCGAAGGTGGCGCCCGGCGCCAGGCGGCCGACCACGGACAGCCAGCTGCTCCGCATGTCCGGGACCCGTTCCCACCAGGCCGCGTCGGAAGCGCGGGTGAGCGCACCGAACATCGCGAGCGGTACCCAGGCGTCCGGGCCGCGGGAGAAGGCGCTCAGCCCGCGGAAGCCGGCGGGCGCCACGCCCACGATCGTGAACGTGATGCCGTTCATCGACACCGTGCGGCCCACCACGTCCGGGTCGCCCGCGAGGGCGCGCCGCCAGAATCCGTCGCTCACCACCGCGACCGGGTCGGCCCCGGGCGTGCGGTTCTCCTCCGCCCGGAAGAAGCGGCCGCGCTCGGGCACGACGCCCAGTACGTCGAAGTAGTTGTCGGACACGCAGAGCGCGTCGAGCTGGTCGGAGCGGACGCCGTCCAGCGTATAGGATGCGGTGATGCTGCCGCCCCACGCGGCCAGGCCCTCCAACCGAGTCACGTTCTCCCGGTAGTACTCGTAGTCCGGGTTCATCAGCGACCCGCCTCCTTGACCCGGGGCCCACGAGCGCCACACGCGGACCAGTCGGTGCGGCTCCACCACGTCGGGAGGGCGGTCGAAGAAGATGCGGTTCACCAGCGTGAGCACGGTGGTCGGCGCACCGATGCCGAGGCCCAGCACGATCACGGCCGTCGCCGCGAAGCCCGGGCGACGGGCGAGCGTGCGCAGGCCGAAGCGGAGGTCCTGCAGGAGATCCCTTCCCATCGTCGTCGTCCTCCCCGTCCAGGGTTCGTCCAGGTCGTGGGCGTGCGCTGGCCCGTCGGGATGCACCGGTGGCCGCAGCGCCATCCCCAGGCGCCACATGGCCAGCGCCGCCGTCTCGCGCCGGAGCCAGCGACGCGCGGCCGCCTTTCCGCCGCTGGCCACGCGGGCCGCGTAGGATTCCTCCAGGTCACCCAGCACGTCGTCTCGACGGGCTCGGGGGAGCACGCGGGCGAGGAGCCAACGCAGCGTGCGCGGCAGTCCGCCCGGCTCGCTCACGGGCGCGCCTCCTCCGGGCGGGCCCACAGGAGGTCACGGACGCGCCGGCTCTCCTCGAGCGCCTCGATCCCGTCGGGTGTGAGGGCGTAGTGGCGCTTGGCGCGCCCCCCGCGCACCGCGGTGGGCTCGCCCAGCCACGACTCGGCGAAGCCTTTGCGCTGTGCCCTGTCGAGGGCCGCGTAGATCGCGCCCAGCGTCACCTCCCGGCCGGCGCTCGCGGCGAGCACCTCCTGGATGGCGGGCCCGTGTGCCTCCTCACCCAGCTGACGCACGCTCAGCAGGATCAGCTCCTCGAATTCTCCCAGACGTTCGCCTTTCACGGCGGCTCCTCGGGTCGGGCGATGGCGCGCCTATTTTTAATACATACGTGAATGTAATAAGAACCTCGGCGGCCGGCGTCAAGGCACGGACCGATGTCGGGGACCATCGGGCGGGCAGGTCCGCGGTGGGGTCGGCACCGTCGAGCCCTTCGGGCATCGGGGTGGATCGAGCCGCCCGACCGGGACCCCGACCTGGCGGGCGATCTCAATGAGTCCGTGGTGGTCTGCAGGCCGGAGCCCGTCCCGGTTGAACCCGCCCCCGTCCCGGTGTAGGTTTTCCTGCTCGGACGCTGCGGTTGCCGGCGTTCGGGGAAGGGCCTGTAGCTCAGGTGGTTAGAGCGCACGCCTGATAAGCGTGAGGTCGGTAGTTCGAGTCTACCCAGGCCCATACCAAGACGCGTTGCCCTGTAGGACCTTCTTGGGGTCCTTCAGGCGACGCGTTTTGCATTTCGGGGTGTTCTACAGGGATGGTGCGGCGTCGATTCTGTTGATGAACGCCTGGGCTTCGGCCGCGGCCTGGGCCGGTGTCTTGGCGGCCAGCCCCACGTCCCCGGCGAGCCTGCCGAACGGTTCCGCCCAGAACGCCGGAGGCTCGAATGAGGGCGGCCACGCGTGGGTGCCTCGGAGCGCGAATACCTCGACAGAGGCTTCCAGAATTCCCCTCATGTCGTGGGCGAGTTCACGCATGAGAAGGAGGTCGGCCAGATCCCGGTAGCGCTCGTTCGGCGCGTCGTCTCCGCGTGGTGGTTGGGTCATCCCGTGGATCTTCTGCGCGACGTGATCGCGCAGCGAGAGACACGGGAGGGCAGGGGGTGTATCGAGGCCGAACGGCTCGAGGGCCAAGGGCGGCACGAGTTCGACTTCCGTAGCCGCCCCTTCCCGCCGGGACACGTCCACTTGGATGGTGCCCCAGTTCTTGCCTCTGTAGTGAAGGACGACATCCAAGCGGACCGAGCCGTTGGGCATGAGATGGGGCTCGTCCACAACGAGGTCGATGTCCCTGGTGGCCCGGGCCTTCGTGGGGAGCCGCATCGAGGCCGGCACGATCCTCACCTTCGCTGCGCACGGAAGCGCCCTACCCCACCCGATGCATGCATCGCGCGGGGGCCCGCGTCGAGGCTGAACCCGCCGGATCCCTGCCGGGAGAGCATGTCGCGGGCGTCGAGCTCGTCGAGCAGTCCGTGGGTGCGGAAGTACCGGAGCACGCGACGCTGAACGACGCATTGAGCTGGGCCAAGTGCTCGGGCTGGAGGAGCGTCGAACGTCACCGGACGAGCCGCGGCCGGCCGCAGCCTACCACCCGACCGACACGCCCACTCGCAGCTCGACGAGAAGGCTGCTCCGGTCGAAGGTGTCCGTATCGGGCTCGACGAAAGTCAGGGTCGACATGTCCACGATACGGGCCCCCACGCCCATCATCCACCGATCCCCTTCTGACCCGATCGGCAATTCGGCTCCCAGCGCGATCCCGTACGCGAAGCAGGAAGTCGTCACGTCCACGTGATGGGTCGAGAAGCCGCCCGACGAGTGCGCATCCACCGTCGTACCGCGGGAGAGCGCCACCGCGCCGCCGATCATCGGCTCCACCCAGGGCTTCAGCGGTCCCACGTCCGCAGCGAACCGAGGCCCGATGGTGAGGGAGACGAGGTGCGTTCGAGCGTCGAGTCCGTCGCGGGCTCCCGCGTTGCTGAGGGGCGAGAGGGTCGCGTCGACACGAATGCCGCCGTGGGCCGAATTCCGGAACCCGTGCGCGAGGCTCAGGCCGAATACGGGCGCCGCGCCCAGCAGGTCGCTCGTGCCCCCCGATTGGGTTCCGAGCAGGCCCAGGCCGATGGACGCTCCAACGTGGTATCCCGGGAGCGGTTGGCGGCTCTGGCCCGACGCCGAGCGCCGACTGCGCACAGCATCCCTACTGCGGCTGCGAAGGCCAGTACACGTGCGCGGAGGCGGTGCATGGGGCGCGTTTGTCCATCTCCAGGTGACGGTGGGTAGGCTCCGATTGCGAGACCCGCGGGGCACCGACAGGTGACGGAAAGGAAGTTCAACCGCCGTGTCGTCCCTCGAAGCACGGTGGGCTGCGGGTCCACGAGTGGCAGGGGAGGAGGATGGTGGGGAGAGGAGGGGAAAGTGGAGGCGGAAGGTGGAGGCAAGTGGGGGTGGATACGCGTAGCGGCGTTGTTGCATGGCTCTGAATTGGAGACAGATGCCCCGTCCCGCAAGCGGAGATCAGGCCACTCGGCGGCTGTCGGGCATCCCTAAACCGATCATCGTATTGAGGATCTTGCTCGCCAGCTGTACTTCAACGCGCTGCCCAGCGATGGTGCGACTTCTCATTCGTCGACCGATGATCGTCTTGTACCGGTAGACAGTATTCTCGACCATGCTGCGCTTGCTGTACCCGGACCGCTTGTGCCACTCGCGACGACCGAGCTCGTGGATGGACTGGATGTTCCGGTTTCTCTCCTCCAATGCGGGCGACGGCCATGGAGCCAGCTGGGCCGCTCGTCCAGGTGGGATGAGCATCCTCACGGTTCGTCCCTCGCCCTTTGATTGAGCCGCCTTGTAGACCCCCGCCGCGTCGTAAGCGCCGTCTACTGAGAGGGAGGCCAGCGGGTTGTTGATCTGCTCCAGCAACGGGCCGACCCGCGTGCAGTCGTGGGTTCGGCGATCGGTCAGTTCCGATGCAACGATCTCACCCGTACTGGCGAGCCATGCACCAACGCCTCGAAAGGCCGTGAAGGCGCTGCTGCGAACCGCTATATTCTATGTTTGATTGGAGGTGCCATGGAGCGCGTGGTCAACAAGGCGGCAAGCCATGAAGGGGCGCGGCGGTGGGACATCGAGCAGCAGCTCTCGATGACTCCCGAAGAGCGCCTGCGCGCGGCGCGGATTCTCAAGGAGCGCGCCTTTCCTTCCGACGCGAAGGACGTGCGCGCGTGGCACCGATCCGCGTAGACGCTTCCCACTTCTCTCCCGACACCCGCGCCTTCCTGGAGGCGCTTGCCGCCAAGGCTGTGCGGTATTTGATCGTCGGGGGGGAGGCCGTGATCCTCCACGGCCATGTCCGTCTCACCGGTGACGTGGACTTCTTCTTCGCAAGGGATCGGGACAACCTCGAGCGGCTGTTTGCCGCTCTGGAGGAGTTCTGGGATGGCGACGTGCCCGGAGTCGAATCGCCTGAGGATCTGGGTCCCCGCGGGATCGTCATCCAGTTCGGTCAGCCACCGAATCGAATCGACCTCGTCAACGACATTGACGGGGTCACGTTCGACGACGCATGGCCCGACCGCGTGGATGCGGTGATCCGCACCGACAAGGGGGACGTGGGCCTGGCCTTCATCGGACTCGAGGCTCTTGTGCAGAACAAGCGAGCCAGCGGGCGGCCCAAGGACCTGGACGACCTGGCCTACCTGAGTCGGGAGTCCTGACGTTCGCGTCAGGGGGGGCTCCGGGTGCTGTCCCGCCGTGAAGGCCGTGAAGCCGGCGGGCCGGAAGTGCGAAGACCGTGAAGGCCTCACGCCGCAGCTTATGAAGGCGCCTTCGCGTTCTTCACGTTTCCCTTCCTGCTTCCCGGGCCTGATAAGCGTGAGGTCGGTAGTTCGAGTCTACCCAGGCCCATGAGTGCAGAGCCCCGCTTGGTCTATCGGGACCGGGCGGGGCGTTCTCGTTTGACCTTACCGGTATGCGCTCACTCTGTCCCGGCGGCTTCCTGGAAGGCCCGATCCAGCAGATCGGCGACGCCCAGCCGGGGCGCCCACGTGCCGAGCCTGGATTGGTCGAGGCGGGCACCCTGTATCCTCAGGATTGCGACGACGTCGCGCCACTGGCGCTCCGACGCCTCTCCTTCCCGGCGAAACCACTCGAGCTTGCGCAGCACGGAGTGTTCCGCCGTATCCACGTACACGCGGGTCTCCGGCTCGGTGGGCAGCTGTAGAGGCTGGCGTGCGTCCAGACGCTCGAGGTTGAAAGCGTCATCTCCGGCGAGGAAGAGGTCCACCTTCACCGCCGCGTTCATATGGATCACGTTGAAGTGGTACCCCGATCTGACCGCCGCGCGGACCGCCGGCTCGCTCACATAGTAGTCCCCTCGGATCGCCTCGACGAAGGGCTCGACGTGCTCGGCGTGGAAGTCCGCCAGTATGTCGATGTCGTTCGTGGAGCGGGGTTCGCCGTGCACGGAGCTCGCCAATGACCCGCCGATGAGATAGCGCACGCCAAGACCCTCCAGCACACTCGTGATGGAAGCGGCGACCTCGAGGGGGTCAGGGAGCTCGACGGGTCCCATGGGGCTCCGGAGCATCTCCATAGACGCGGGCGAAGGTCTCGGGGCCAAGACGCTGCAGCGCGAGCTTCCGTAGATGCTCCGCCTCGTCCAACCGCGGTTCTCTCATCCGCCGTCCTGCCAGCGCCAGCCGAGTTACTGCCAGGGTCAACTGGCGCACACGGCGGAGCTTGTCCGTGGGCGACATGCGGGCGTATTGGGCGTCGAAGCGCTGGACGACCGCCGGGTCGGTGTCCTGGTGTGCCATGGTCACGCGCTCAATATAGATAGCGATCTGTCACCACGCCCGGCCCGGCAGACCGTACTGTCCGCTACTATCTACGCCCGGCCGCAGGATGCCGTCTCCTGCGCCCCGATCCCGGCAGATTGCACGGTCCATCCAGGGAAGCACGGCAGGAGATCGGGATTTCGGGGCACGGGGTGTCGCCTGATAAGCGTGAGGTCGGTAGTTCGAGTCTACCCAGGCCCATTGAAACGCGAGGCGGCACCGTCGGTACGGTGTCGCCTCGTGTCGTTCGGGGTTTGTCCTGAGTGGGGTTTGAGTCAAGGCGCCGATCTCCCGCCCCCCCGGCCGAGGCGCGCGGCGCTATTAGGAGTTCGTGAGCACCTGGAAGGAGCCCTCCCGGCTCAAGATGGAGTCCCCTTCTACGATCATGGAGCCTCCCTGTGCATCCCCGATGAGGTACTGGGCCCGGTACTCGTCCTCGCAGTACCAGGCCGAGAAGATCTCCCGGGCCTCCTCACCGGTGCCCGCCTCCTCCATCACCTTCACCATCAGGGGACCGTCTTAGAGGGCCTTGGTGGCCTCGGAGGTGGGCATCTCCAGGTACGGCGAGTCGGGGGCGTCCCAATCCTCGTTGGCCGCGGCGAGGACCGTCTCCCCGTCGGCAGCCATCATGACGGTCCCACCTTCCGGAGTCCGGTATGGGTCTGGATCCACTGCGTGATGAGCTCCACGGCGGCGGGTGCCATCGCCTCCTTGAGCCGCGGGTACTCCTCCGGCGATCCGGTGGGAGCCGTCTGCATGAAGTGGTTCAGGCCGGGCAGGACCACCACCCGGTCTCGGCCCGAATCGACGCCCAGGATCGACCGCATGGCGTCCGCGTTTCGCTCCGGAGGCACCTGAACGTCCTTCGCTCCGAAGACGGCCAGGACAGGAATCGCCACCGCTGCGAGGGTGCTCGCCGGGTCGTACTTCAGGTCGAAGATGAACCGGGGAGAGAGGAGGTGGTCGATGCCGCGCTGGACCTGCTCCGGCGGCGGCGGCGGTTCGAGCTGGCTGTAGAGGGAACGAAGGCCCGCCTCTGCCTTCTTCCGATCGGTCTCGTTCAGGAGCAGGGTCAGCACCCGGGACTGGAAGTCCGTCCTGGCCCGGATGGAGGCTTCGTCCGCCCCCATGACCCGGGCCACCGAGGCTTCGTACTGGAGGTTGTAGTCGAATCCACCGAGCCCCGGCGTCCCCACCAGCACCAGAAAGGCCGCGGAGGAAGACCCGCGGGCTGCGAGGGCTGCCACGATTCCGCCCTCGCTGTGCCCCACGATGCCGATAGGCTCCCCGTTCACCTCGGGCTGCTCCCGGAGCAGCGCCATCCAGGCCGCGACGTCCTCGGAGAGGTCCGCCGGCGTGGCGACGCCGGGCTGGCCCCCCGACTCTCCGACTCCGCGCTCGTCGAACCGGAGGGACGCGATGCGGCTGCGCGCCAACTCCTCCGCCAACGGGGCGAAGAGCTTGTGCCCGAAGATCGTGTAGTCCCGGTCGTGGCTGCCGATTCCCGGAAGGAGGATGGCAGTGGGGCAGGGACACCCCTCCGCCGGCCCCGCGAGGGTGCCGCCCAGGGCGGGTCCCCGTCGGGATGCGGGAAGGGTGATGTCCCTCTCCTTCACGACGGCTGACTGTCCCTCGTTCCGTGTTACATCTTGCTCACCGCCAGCTCGGGGGGAGCCGCCGCATCCTCCGGCGGCCAGGAGGAGACAGAGCGCCCACACATCTATGTCCATGGCTCGCATGGTCGCACCTCGTGAAGCCTTCGTCAGCCCTCGTACTCGAACACGTCTTCGATCCCCAGCCCGAACGCCCTCGCGATGCGGAAGGCCAGAGCCAGGGACGGCACGTACCCTCCCTGCTCCAGGGCGCCGATGGTCTGTCGGGTGCAGCCGGCACGCTCCGCCAGCTCCTGCTGGGTCATCTCTCCGTTCTCGAAACGGAGGCGCCGGATGTGGCTGCGGATCGTTCCTTCACTCATGGCCGCCCATCCTTCCATCGAGAATCAGGGTGGCGATGGCCGATGTCACCGATGCCACGATCACCGCGCCATAGGCCAGGAACCACATCCAGCCCACGGGCACCGAGCCTGCCGACTCGTAGACCGTCCACAGGGCGATGGTGAACACGAAGATGCTCACCAGAACCACCACGAGCGTCGCCTGGTTGGCCCGGGCCACGACCTCCATGTCCCGCTCGTCGGCCAGAAGTGGGCCGCCCTTCTTCTGACGCGTGAGCCAGAGGGCCAGCCAGTATCCCAGGAAACCGAAGGCCAGGGCCCCCGCCCCGGCGAGGTGCCGGCGGGACTCCACGGGGAAGGCTCCCGGGCCACCGCCCATGAAGAAGGTCAGGACGAACCCCAATCCCGCCGCCGACCAGATGACCGCCGCCAGCCAAGCCCGCTGACGCGTCTGGCTCATCGTTCCGAAGCTCATCGCTCCCTCCTTCAGCTTCCTTCGCCCGGACCAGGGTCCCGCAACCCGTACCGACCGCCTGGTCCATCCACAAAGGACAGTAAGCCCAGCTTGGCAAATTGTCAAGATAACTTAACATTGCGTCAAATCTACATTACTTCTCGACGCATCGAGGGCGACGTCGGGCGGACTTCGGGGGCAGACGCCGACGGGTAGGGGAGCCTTCGCGCCGACGGACCAGGTGGCCGGCCTGAGGAGGGGGGCTTGGGGCCTTCCCCCTCCCCTCTACCGATCCCTGGACGTCCACGCTCGTTGCAGCCGCGGCCCCCGTGCCTTCCTCGTCCACGGCGACCCAGCTCCGCTGCAGAGCCTGATTCACATACTTCCCGGCAGTTCGGAGAGTCCGGACAGATCCGCGATGCCGGCGAGGAACGCATCCGGCATCTTCCATGCCCTGGAGCGCCTGTTTGAGGGCGCCTTTCCACCCCAGGGAGAACCTCGGACCGTCGGGACTACCGAACGCGGAGCATCGCCTCCGCCGTGATGTCGGAGGCCCCAACCACCCGCAGGCTTGCCGCCAAGGGCACGTTGCCGGGTGCGATTGCCACGAAGACGAAGTGAACCGGGTCGTCGTCCAGGTGGCTATAGGTGGTGTTGGCGGCGACGTCCCTCGCCTCGAAGGGCTGCGACAGGAAGAGGCCGGCGGTGCGGAAGTTCACGCCACGCACCGGCTCGCCGTCGGGCGCGAGGGCTTCGACGATGAATGAGACAGTGTCGCCCACGGCGACCTCCGCCTCTTCCGGCGTCACCCGCAGTGCGGTAAAGAATGGCAGCACCCGGACGCGGATGGAGTCGCCCGCGCCGTCCGCGGACGCACCGACCACCGCCTGGCCCTCCCGCAGCGCGTGGATCCGGCCACGCCGGTCCACCTCCAGCACGTCCGGCGCGGAGGAGGACCAGGTGTAGCGGTCCGGCGTCATGCGCGAGGTGGGTCCCAGCGGCCCGCGCGGGACGCAGCCGTTATCACCGAAGTACGTCTCCCAGCCCTGCGCCGAGACGGTCAGCGTGTCCCCCAAACGGATGGCGTACACGTCCAGGTGGACGTCCGGCGGTCCGTCGACGGGCTCGACCCCCAGATCGAAGCGAACCTCCCGGTCGAAGGAGCCGGGACCACAGCAGCCGCCGAGCACGACGGCCGTGGCGAGGCAGAACAGAGGCGACGGTCGCATGAGGGTACGTACGGCTCCGATGTCGGGCTGTTTCTCCGGCTGAGGCCCTCGTGTCCTGGCGTAGGGATTACACATGTGACGACAGGGCGTTGGGATCTCCTCCGTGGCTCCATCGGCGAAGTACTGGGCGAGACGCCCATGCCCGGAACAGACTGATTCGTTCAAGGAGCGGGCCTGGCTGGCCGCCCGGCGACGGGAACCCCGAGTCCCTTGCCATTCGGCGATTTCCGGCGCAGCAGGGCGAGGGCACGGGCGTGACCCAGGGCGAATTCAACGCGGTCGTGGGGCAGGAATGGGCTCCTATCCCACCGGCTGCACGCCGGCGCGCTCCAGGTCGAACCCCGCCCGCCGAATGACCGCGGCGAGCTCCGCCCGCGTGTAGTCGTCGATCTGCATGCCGGGCGGCCGGATGAACGTGGTATCGATGATGCCCCGTTCGCGGTAGACGTGCTTTCGGTAGGCCAGGCCGATCTTCGGCTGGAATTCGTACCGGATGAGGGGTACGTATCGATCGAAGATGGCGGCGGCCTTGTCCACGTCTCCCGCCCGGAACGCCTGGTAGACGGCGACGAGGACCTCGGGCCACGCGAAGCCGGTCATGATGCCCCGGGAGCCCCGCTGCAGTTCCTCCAGGAAATACATGCCGCCCAGCCCGCCGAAGATGCCGATGGAGTCGGGGGCGTCCCTCTGGATGCGGCTCATCTTCGCCAGCACCGGATGGTCCTCCAGCTTGATGTACAGCACCCCGGCGATCTCGTTGCCCATGAGCGCGATGAGCTCCGCGGACAGGAGCGTATTGAACGACTCGGGGAAGTCGTGGATGGCGATGGGGATGTCCACCGCCTCGGCCACGGAGGCGTAGTAGTCGAAGATGGCCTGGTCGTTCTGCACGGGCGGGGGGGCCACGAACGCTCCGGCGGCGCCCAGCTCCTGGGCCTCCCGGGCCTGCTCGATGGCGCCGGCGGCGCCGAAGGCCAGCACGCCCACCCACACGGGAAAGGCGCCGGCGGCCTGGTCCACCGACGCGGCCACGACCTGCCTGCGCTCGAAGCCGGCTAGCCGGTGGGCCTCGCCCATGAAGCCGAGGACGCTCACGCCATGGGCGCCCACGTCCAGCTCGAAGTCGATGAGGCGGCGCATGCTGGCCTCGTCCACGGCGCCGTCTTGGGTGAAGGGCGTCGGGAGGATGGGAAGAACACCGTGGAGCGCCATGCCTGCGCGGGGTTGAGGTTGGTCGGGGATCATGCGGGAGCGACGAAGCGGCCACCTCCCGGCGCCCCGACGACGTCGCCGTTCTCGAACACGCAGCGGCCGCCGAGCCAGGTGGAGACGACGCGTCCCTGCGCGGCACGCCCGTGGTACGGGCTCCACCCGACCGCGTAATGCATCGCGCACTCGTCCACCGTCCAGGCGGCATCGGGGTCGAACACCACGAAGTCGGCATCGGCTCCCGCCTCCAGGCGCCCTTTCCGCTTCAAGCCGAACACGTCGGCGGGACCGGACGCCACCAGCTCGAGGAAGCGCCCCAGGCCATCTCGGCGATCA
>CAWKGE010000037.1:0-10029 GCA_963848895.1 uncultured Gemmatimonadales bacterium | reverse complement strand
ACGGGAGGGAGCGTCAAGTCGGGAAAAGCCTGAAAAGACACGACTTGCGAGGCAGGGAAACGGCCGTGGCCCTGTCCTCGTCAGGCGCCCAGGCCGCCCCGCTCCAGGATCCTCTTGTAGGCCGCCAGGTGTGCCAGCGCGTCGGTCTGCCTGCCGGTGGCCTCACACAGACGGAACAGGTTGAAATGCGCCACCGCCAGGCCCGGGTCCAGCCGGAGCGCGGCCTCGTACGCCTCGGAAGCCGCCGGCCCCCGGCCCTGGTCCTCGAGCGCGACGCCCAGGTTGTAGAACGCCCGCGCGCTCGCGGGATCCGCGTGGAGGGCGGTTCGGTAGTGGGCCTCGGCCTCCGCCACGTCACCCGCTTCGTGCAGGAGGCGTCCCAGGTTGAGGTGCGCCTCGGCGTGTCGGGGGTCGAGGGCCAGCGCGCGCAGGTAGGCCTCCTTCGCGCGCTCCGGGGCCTCCCGCTCGAGGTCGATCGCCGCGTCGTACCAGTCGTCGGCCGCGCCCATTTGCATCTTCCGGGCCGGTGCCGCCTCCGGGGTACCATCCGAGGGCGACGCCTCCAGGTCCATGACGAGCTGCCCGGAATCCGCGTCCCACACGCGCTCCGCGTCCCGGATCAGGATGCGGTCGCCCAGCGCCACCACGTGCATGGCCGACAGCGGCCGTCCGACCGGCACCTGCTCGCGGAGCGTCTCCAGCGTGCGCTTGATCCGCCTCGAGGAGACGTCGGCGTCGAGCAGCGCGCGTGCGGCGCGCAGAAGGGCGATGTCCTGGAACGAGAAGAAGTAGGCGCCGCGGGGCCCGCGCACGGGGGCGAGCAGGCCGGCGCGCGTCCAGGAGAGGATCGTAGAGGTGGGAAGCCCGAGGACCTCCGACACCTCGCGGGTGGAGTAGCCGGTCACGGGGTCGGCCGGCGGGGGAGCGTCAGCCGGACGCGGCCTTCTTGCGCGAGGGCTTCTTGGCTCCGGACGACTTCTTGGCGGATTTCTTCTTCCCGGCACTGGTCGCTGGCTTGCGGCCCTCCTCGCTGTCGGCCAGGGAGGCCTTGAGGGCGGCCATCAGGTCGATGATCTGCGTCTTGGATTCCTCGACGGGCGCTGCGGTGATCTCCTGCCCCTCGACCTTTCTCTGGATCAGCTCGAGCGTCTTGTCGTAGACCTCGTCGTGGTAGGCGGACGGGTCGAACTCGTCCTGCGCCGCCTGGTCGATGAGCTGCGTGGCGAGCTTGAGCTCCGCGCCGGCCACCTCACCTTCGTCGATCGGCACCTCGTCGAAGGGCCGGATCTCGTCCGCGTAGTAGAGCTGCTCCATGAGCAGGCCCTCCTCGTACGGGCGGATCATGACCAGGTACTCCTTTCCCCGCGTGGCCTGCTTCGCGATGGCCACGCGCCCGGTCTCACGCATCGCGGCCGACAGGAGGCGGTAGGCACGGGCACCTCCCTTGTCCGGTCCCAGGTAGTAGGCCTTGTTGAAATACAGCCTGTCGACTTGGTCTTCGGGGACGAAGCCGACGATGTCGATCGAGTCGGACTTCGGCGCCTCGAGGACCTTCAGCTCTTCGTCGTCGAAGAGAACATACTGCCCCTTGGCGAACTCGTACCCCTTCACGATGTCTTCGCGCGGCACCACGACGTCGTCCGTGGGGCAGACGTACTGCTGGCGCACGCGGGTGCCGCAGTCCTTGTGGATCATGTTGAAGGAGATGCGACGGGACGATTCTCCGGTGGAGTACAGCTTCACCGGGAGCGACACGAGCCCGAAGGCGATCGTCGAGGTACCTATGGCGCGGGCAGACATGGTCCGGAAAACATATGTTCACGTTCGACGGGGGCGCAACGGAAATCGTCACCGCGCCGCCGGTCTCCACTCCGCCGCCAGCAGGAACGGCGCGGGGCTCGGGCTCGGGCCCGTGCTTCCCCAGACGCGCACGAAGCCCGTCCCGGGCGGGCCCCCGTACCCCTTGCGGAAGGCCGCGTACCCGCCGTTCTCGTCGACGGCCAGAGGTTCCAACCCGGGCTGGGCCGACACGTTCCAGTTCGAGATCCACGACTCGGGCAGCCCGAGCCTCCGGCCCTCCTCCGTGCTCCAGGCACCCGCCCGGTCGAAGATGGCCCCGTCGAAGGCGATGCCGAGGAGCCGCTCCGGCCGAGCCCAATCCGCCTGGTCGAGCCCGCCGGCCGCGCCCGTGGCCGGGTCACGGCGCCACACGTCCGGCGGGAGCGAGGCCCACACGACCGTGCCGCCGGCGTCGAGGTAGCGGCGGAAGAGCGAGGCCTCCCCTCCCTCCCGCAGCCCTTCGGGAAGCCAGCTCTGCGCGAAGACCACCGAGCCGGGGTCACCGCTCGCGAGGCCGGCCTCCATCCACCTGCTCAGGGCGGGGACGTCGAGGGTCTGGTAGCCCGACCGACCGAGGAATGCGGCCAGGTCGCGACCGCCGGCGTACCACCCGGCGCTCGCCGTCGCCGAGTCCCAGAAGACGGCCTTCCGCAGCGGCCGGCCGCCGCTGTCTCGCAACGCGTAGAAGCCCCCGTCCTCCGTGCCCACGAACAGGACGCCGTCGTCGACCGTGGGGGAGCCGTGACTAGGGGCTGGCAGGGTCGTCTGCCAGCGGACGGAGCCGTCGGCGGTGTCGAGGGCCCGGACCACGCCGTCTCCCGCCGACCAGTAGACGGTCGAGCCGACGACCACGGGAGAGGTCCACACCACGTTGTCCGTCATGATCCGCCAGAGCTCCCGGCCCGTGGCGGCGTCGAGGGCGTGGATCCAGCGCCGGTCGGACGTGCTCGAGAAGACCCGCCCGTCCGAGACCGCGGGGCTGCCGTTGACCCAGGACACGTCGTCGTCGTACGTCCACGCCTCCTCCCCGGTCTCCACGTCGAGGGCGTAGAGCCAGCCGTCGCGGGCGCCCACGAAGACGCGACCTCCGGCCAGCGCGGGTGACGACTGGACGGTGCGCCGGTCGAACCCGAAGTCCCCCGAGAAGAGCTGCGCACCGCGCGTGTCGTGCCGCCAGAGAAGCTCGCCCGAGCCGGCATCCGCGCAGTAGACGCGGCCGTCCGCGCTGCCCACCGCGACCCTGCCGTCGGCCACGGCGGGCGTGGAACGGAGCCGCCCCTCCGTCGCCAGCGACCACAGGACGCGACCCGTGGACGGGTCGGCCGCGCGCAGAACCCCGTCGGCCGCCCCCCAGAACACGCGCACCTCGCCGTCCACGGCGGCCAGCGTGGGCGAAGACGCGAAGACGTCTCCGCTTTCGTGACCCCACGGCCACGGCATCGTCGGCCCGCCGCGGACGGACCACACCCCCACGCCGGAGGCGCGATCGACCGCGTACAGCGTCCCGTCCATGTCCGTCACGAAGACCAGACCACCCCACACGGCGGGGGAGCCGTGGGTCGCGGCTCCGGTCCGGTACCGCCACAGCTCCTTCCCGTCGTCACGCTCCAGCGCGTGCAGCCAGCCTCCGGCGCTCCCCACGTACACGACGCCGTCCGCGACCGCGGGTGTCGACCGGACGGGACCGGGCAAGGAGACCCGCCACAGGATGCCACCGTATCCGGAAAGCCCCCGCGTCTCCACGGCACCCGTATGCGCAGGCCCGCCCCGGAACTGCCCGTGGAGGGGCGGGGCGGCGGGCGGGCGGGAGACTTCGTGGAGCCGCGACGCCGGGCGCGCGGCGGCGAGGCCTACGAGGAGGCAAGAGACGGCGAGGAGGCGGAGGACGCGGGGGAGGGGTGACATGGTTCGCTTCGCTGGAGTGTTTCGGCCGCCCGGGCGCCGGGCGGCGGGTCGCCCATCCTACGGCCCCATCCCGCCCCCGGTGACAGGGAACGCGGCGAATCGCTCCGGGAGTGCCACGAATCGAGGGAGAGGCGCCGGCCGGAGGGTGGCCCGGCGGCGGATGCGGCCGCATGCCACGGGACTTCCGCGCCTAGGCCGGTGCGCTCCTGCCGAGAATCCGGGCCAGCGCACGCCGCCGGGTTCGGGGAATGCGCAGCTCGGCGCCATCGCTCATCACCGCGACGTAGTCACCGTGCCGGAACGGCTGCACCTCCCGCAGGTGCCCGAGGTTGACGACGTGGGAGCGGTGGATGCGCACGAAGGCCCCGGTCGAGGCCAGCTTCCGCTCGAACTCCGAGAGCCTGCCGCGCACCCGGTGCACGTGGTCGACCGTGTGGACACGAACGTGGTCTCCGTCAGCCTCCAGGTACCGGATCGACGCGAGGGGCGCCAGTCGGATCCGGTTCAGACCCGGAAGGGGAAGCGTCGCCGGGGTCGCGGGTTCGTCCGCCGCGGATGCGGACTCGGGGATCGACGGGCTCCGCGTCTCGCTTCGGAGCCTGCTCTCGCGCTCCACACCTGCGTGTCTCGCCCGCCCCATCCACGCCAGCACGGCCCACAGGAGAACGGCCGTGGGTAGGTAGCGGACCATCCCGGCCCACGTGTCGGCGAGGACCCGGATCCATCCGAGGCGCGCCACCGCGGGCATGCGCAGGAGGAGGTTTGTGGATGCGAACCAGGCGGAGAAGGCCACCCCGTGGAGCATGGCGTCGCGCAGTCGCCGACCGGGTCGCGCGGGAAAGCGCGCACCCGTCCACATGACCACCGGAACCACCGCAACCCACAGGAGCGCCGGCGCCACCCGACCGCGTAGCAGCTCCGGCGCGGGATGCGCCCGCTCCGTCGACGCCTCGAGGGCGATCTCGACGGCGGCGGCCGCCGCCAGCGCGAGCGCCACCCACACCGGGCGCCAAAGTGCGTGTGATCGTGTGGAATTTCCGTCGTCCATAATCACCTCTATCGCCCCACCCGGGGAAAGCTTACACCGGCTGGCACGTCGGGCGGGCTCGTCGTAGACTGCCCCCCTGGCCGCTTCTCGTGGCGGCGCACATCGCACCAAGGCGGGGGTGAATACGATGGCGAACAGGACGAGTCGTTGCGCGCTTGCATTTCTCGTGCTCCTGGCGGGATCCGCGTGCACCATGGCCGAGTCTGCCGGCGGCCCCGCGGCCGACCTGCCCAGCACGGCCAAGGGCGACTGGCCCATCTACACGGCCGACCTCCACGGGACGAAGTACTCACCGCTGGACCAGATCGACGCGGACAACTTCGACGACCTCGAGGTCGCGTGGTCGTTCAAGACGGACAATCTGGGCAACCGGCCGGAGTACAAGCTGGAGGGCACACCCCTTGCCGTGAACGGCGTGCTCTATACCACGGGAGGCACGCGGCGCGCCGCCATCGCGTTGGACGGCCGCACGGGCGAGCTGATCTGGATGTACAGCATGCGCGAAGGCAAGCGAGGCGGCTACGCGCCCCGCCAGCTCTCCGGCCGCGGCCTCTCCTACTGGACCGACGGACGAGGCGACGAGCGCGTCCTCTACGTGACCCCGGGCTACCGCCTGGTGTGCCTGAGCGCCAAGACCGGCGAGCCGATCGATTCGTTCGGCGACCACGGTGTCGTGGACCTGAAGGTCGGTGTGGCGAAGGGCGAGGGGGAGCAGATCGACCTGGAGACCGGCGAGGTCGGCCTGCACTCGGCCCCCACGGTCGTGGGAGACATGATCATCGTCGGGTCGGCCATGGCCGAGGGGTTCACAGTACCGACCTCCAACAACTCCAAGGGCGTGGTGCGCGCCTTCGATGTGCGCACCGGGAAGATGGTCTGGCGCTTCAACACCATCCCCGGGCCAGGGGAGCTCGGGAACGACACCTGGGAGGATGGATCCTGGGCGCGCAACGGCAACACCGGCGTGTGGACCCAGATCACCGTCGACGAGGACGCCGGGATCGTCTACCTCCCCGTTGAGTCTCCGACGTCGGATTTCTACGGCGGCGCGCGGCCGGGTGACAACCTGTTCGGAGAGAGCCTGGTCGCGGTGGACCTGAAGACGGGGGAGCGCAAGTGGCACTTCCAGTTCGTGCACCACCCGATCTGGGACCACGACATGTCGTCGGCCCCCCTCATCGCCGACGTCGAGATCGACGGCCGGATGCGGAAGGTCGTGGCGGTGCCGAGCAAGCAGAGCTTCCTCTACGTCTTCGACCGGATCACCGGTGAGCCCATCTGGCCCATCGAGGAGACGCCGATGCCGCAGAGCGAGGTGCCGGGCGAGAGGACGTCGCCGACGCAGCCGATCCCGACCAGGCCGCCGGCCTACGCGCGCAACTACCTCAAGGTCCCCGACGACGTCATCGACTTCACCCCCGCGATGCGCGCCGAGGGCCTCGAGATCCTGAAGCGCTACAAGACGGGGCCGATCTACAACCCGCCTGTGGCGGGGAGCGTGGACGGCGTGCTCGGGGCGATCCTCGTGGGCAACGCCTCCGGGGGCACGAACTGGCCCGGCGGCGGAATGGACCCCGAGACCGGGATCGTCTACACGCAGGCGGCGAACTCCTTCGTATCCGGAGCCTCCGTCACCCGGCCCCCCGAGGGCTTCTCGGACCTGGACTACCTCTATGGCCTGAAGGGCCAGACCTTCCGCCTCTATCACGCGGCGGGCACGGGACAGAACCCCGACGCCCCCGAGCCCCCGAGGTTCGCGGGCGACCAGGTGCAGAGCGAGAAGCCGATCCCGCGGCTCGAGGTCGACGGGCTCCCCATCGTCAAGCCGCCCTACGGCCTACTGGCGGCCATCGATCTGCACGAAGGTGCGCTCCTGTGGCAGGTACCACACGGTGATACGCCGGACGAGATCCGCAACCACGCGGCGCTCCGGGGTATGGATATCCCGAAGACCGGGCAGCGCGGGAGCGTCGGCCTGCTGGTCACCAAGACACTCGTGGTGCTCGGCGACCCGCAGGTGACCACGACCGACGAGCATCCGCGCGGGGGGATGTTGCGGGCCTACGACAAGCAGACGGGTGAGGAGGTCGGGGCAGTGTGGATGCCCGCCGCCCAGAGCGGCTCGCCCATGACGTACCTGGCGGACGGAAAGCAGTACATCGTGGTGGCGGTGAGCGGTGGCCCCTACTCGGGCGAGTACATCGCCTTCACCCTTCCGGACACCCCTTGAACGGGACACGCACGTGAGGAAGAGCATCCTGTGGGGCGCGGCGGCGTTGTCCGCCGCCACGCTCCTCCCTTCGAAGGGAAGCGCCCAGGCACCTTCCCGCTCCACGTGGGACGGAGTCTACTCGGCGGAGCAGGCTGCACGGGGTGGCGAGCTGTACATGGCCGCCTGCGCCCAGTGTCACGGCCCCCAGCTCGGCGGCGTTGACGCCGCGCCGGCCCTGACCGGTGGGGGGTTCGCGTCGAACTGGAACGGCGTGACGCTGGGCGACATGGTGGAGCGCATCCGCATCTCCATGCCGCAGAACGATCCGGGCTCCCTGTCGCGCCAGCAGGTGGCGGACGTGCTCGCCTACATGCTGCGGGCGAACGGATTTCCCCCGGGCGCCAAGGAGCTTCCCCGCCAGACGGCGTTCCTCAAGCAGATCGCCTACGAGGCGTACAAGTCGGGCGGGTAGGCCTGCTCGTCGGGCCGGTGGAGGGCACCGAGGACCGGCGACAGCCTTCCGGGATACCGCTTCACCTGCGGCATCAACACCGGCGAGGAGCTCGTCTGCTGGGGGTGGGCCGAGAGGCTCGGCGCCGGCAACGCGATCTCGGGCTGAGCCGTCCTCTCCCTACCGCGCCGGCCAGACCACGCCCTGGTTCTCGGCGGTCACGTCGCCCAGCCCCTTGTAGACGAACTTCTGCACCCGCTTCCCTTCATAGGTCTCCGTCGTGTAGACGTTGCCCTTCGAGTCGGTCGCGATGGAGTGCACCGCGAAGAACTGGCCGGGCTGGCGGCCGCCGTCGCCGAACGAGGTGATGACCTTCAGGGTCTCGCGCTCGATGACGTAGATCTTCTCGTTCTTCCCGTCCGCCAGGTAGATGAACTTCTGCTCGGGATCGCGGGAGAAGGCGATGTCCCACACCGAGCCGTCGCCCAGCGTCCTCGGGGCGATGCGCGCCTCCTTCACGAAGGTGCCGTCCTTCTGGAAGACCTGGATGCGGTCGTTGGGGCGGTCGCACACGTAGATCAGCCCGTCGTTGGACGGCATGGCGCAGTGCACGGGGTTGCGGAACTGCTGTGCGAGGGGTGCGTCCGGATCGTAGCGGCCCAGGTCGGCGTCGTCGGGCTCGTTGCCGTAGGCGCCCCAGAAGCGCTTCATCGCCCCGGTGTCCATGTCGATCACGGCCACGCGTTTGTTCCCATAGCCGTCCGCCACGTACGCCTCGCGGGCTCCGTAGTCGAAGTTGATCTTCGCCACGCGCCCGAAGTGCTCGGTGCTCCGGCTGTCGACCGGCTGGTTGGCC
This sequence comes from uncultured Gemmatimonadales bacterium, assembly GCA_963848895.1. GTDB lineage: Bacteria > Gemmatimonadota > Gemmatimonadetes > Longimicrobiales > Gaopeijiaceae > SZUA-318. Next base: position 1,718 of record CAWKGE010000037.1, on the reverse strand, counting down.
GTGCCGATCTGCATCAGGAACTTCCCGTCGTGCGTGAACTTCAGGATGTGCGAGTCGGTGGCCCCGTTCCCTCCGATCCACACGTTGTCCATATCGTCGAGGGTCAGGCCGTGGTTCGACGTGGGCCAGTCGTACCCCTCGCCGGGACCACCCCAGGCATTCACCAGGTTGCCGTCGGGATCGAACTCCAGGATCGGGGGAGCCGGGACGCAGCACTCGCCGGTGGGCGGATCGGTCGCCGCGCCCATCTCGGTGCGCGCGTTCAGCGTGCCCGCACCGCGGTGGATGATGAAGACGTGATCCTTCGAGTCGACGCCCACGCCGATGGTGGATCCGAGGATCCAGTGGTTGGGCAGCGGCTTGGGCCAGAGCGGGTCCACCTCGAAGACGGGGACCGTGCCGGCGGCCGCTTCGGCCCCGTCGGCGGAGCGCTCCATCGCACACGACGCGATGCCGAGGGCGATGACGAGCGCGACCAGGACGCTTCCGAGAATCACGTTCCGCTTCATCCTCGTTCTCCTTATCGAGTGGAGGGACTCCGTTTGCGCAGCGACGGAGGGCGTGACATTGTCTCGCTTTCCGGACACCGAGGACGGGACATCCTACGGGCGCTCCCTGGCCCCGTCCAGTGAGGTTGCGAGGCATGAAGCCGACCCTCCCCGTCGCACGCGGCCTGCGAGGCCTGGCGCTGGCGGCCGCCCTCCTGGCGGCGGCGGCCGCGCCGGCGGCTGCCCACGAGATCCCCGCGGACGTGGTCGTCCAGGTGTACGTGAAACCCGAAGGCGGCCGCCTTCGCCTGCTGTTCCGGGTGCCCATGGAGGCGATGCGGGACGTGGATTTCCCGCTGCGCGGCCCGGGCTACCTGGTCCTGGACCGCGTCGACCCCTACCTGCGCGAGGCGGCGCGTCTGTGGATCGCCGACTACGTGAAGGTCTACGAGGGGGACGTCGCGCTGGGCCCGGAGAAGCTGGTCGCGGCGCGGGTATCGCTCCCCTCGGACCGCTCGTTCGCGAGCTGGGACGGCGCGGTCGCGCACGTCGTCGCCTCACCCCTGACCGCCGACACGGACATCATCTGGAGCCAGGCGCTCCTGGACGTGCTCTTCGAGGTTCCGATCGCGTCGGAGACGTCACGCTTCTCCATCGACCCCGCCCTGGCGCACCTCGGCGTCCACACCCTGAGCGTGATCCACTTCCTCCCGCCCGGAGGCGGCGAGCGCGCCTTCGAGTACAGCGGCAACCCCGGGGTGGTGCGCCTGGACCCCCGCTGGTTCCAGGCCGCGCTCCGCTTCGTGCGGCTCGGCTTCCTGCACATCCTGGACGGCGTCGACCACCTGCTGTTCATCCTCTGCTTGGTGATCCCCTTCCGGCGGATGCGGGGCCTGCTGCCGATCGTGACCGCGTTCACCGTGGCCCACTCGATCACGCTGATCGCGTCGGCGATGGGGCTCGCCCCGAACGCGCTCTGGTTCCCGCCGCTCATCGAGACGCTGATTGCGGCGTCGATCGTGTACATGGCCCTCGAGAACATCGTGGGGGCCCGCCTCGAGCGCCGGTGGCTCGTCGCGTTCGGGTTCGGGCTCGTGCACGGCTTCGGCTTCAGCTTCGCGCTGCGCGAGTCGCTCCAGTTCGCGGGAAGCCACCTCCTCACCGCGCTCCTCTCGTTCAACGTCGGCGTCGAGCTCGGGCAGATCTTCGTCCTCGTCCTCGCGATACCTG
>CAWKGE010000036.1:0-143569 GCA_963848895.1 uncultured Gemmatimonadales bacterium | reverse complement strand
CGGACCCGTCGTCGTCACCTCCGACTGCGCAGTCGGGACCGGAGCAGGCTCAGCCTCGGCCGAGCTCGCAGGTACGGCCCTCCGTGCCGGACCGACGGGAGCCGGCCCCGGAGGCATCGACGAGGGTCCCGCCATCGACTGCTCCCGGGCCCGGATCCGCGCGGCGGCCTCGCGGGTCTCGGACGCGGGCTCCGTCTCGAGCTCGGCCCGGAGCCGGGAGGAGAATCGCTCGTATGTCGCCAGCGCCCCGGCGCGATCACCCGAGGCGTCGAGGAGCTCCATGAGACGGCGCGTGGCGGGTTCGTGGAGGGGTTCGGCCTCCAGGATCCGACGGGCCCAGCAGGCCGCGCCCTCCAGGTTGCCCGAAGCCTCGGCACGGCTGGAAAGCGTGAGCGCCGCCTTCTGGACGTCGCGACGGACGCGGTCCCGCTCACCGTCGAGCCAGCGCTCGAACTCGGGCGCATCGCCCAGGTGGAACGCGGCGCCCAACTCTCCGCGCGACTCCAGCAGGAGCGCCTCCTCGAAGCGCTCGTCCGCCATGGAGTCCCGGAAGGAGCGAAGGTCGGACCAGAAGTGCTCCGCATCCAGGCCCACCTCCTCCTCGCCCCTGGTAACGATCACCCCATCCCCCAGAGACCGGCGAAGGAAGTGGAGGGACTTGGTCAGGGCGCGCCTCGCGCGGGCGTCCTCCATCTCGGACCAGAAGACGGCGGTCAGCGCGTCTCGGCGCGTGTACTCACCCGGCCCATCGGCCGCCAGATACGCGAGAAGCGCGGTCCGCTTGGGCTGGGCCAGCACCGAGCGGACCTCAGTGCCGTCCTCACGCCTCAGGTCCAGCGATCCGAAGAGGTAGAAGCGAATCAAGGGGAGCCCCGCACATCGTCGACCCGGCGCGCGGCCGAGGCGGCTCGCATCCGTGGCGCGAAGATGCAGAGGGCATCCGGAGGATTCAAGGCATCCCCGCGGGCCCCGGGGGCCGCCGGTCGGTCCTGACGCGCATGGCGTCCGGCCCGTGCTCACCCCAGTATCGAGTGACCCCAATGGCCACGCTGGGGAGATGCCGCACGGGCTGGCAGCACGCCGCACCCCCCAAGCCCTCACAACCCGGGGGATCTTCGACACGACCGCGAAGGGGAGTGTCGACCACCACAGTGGTCGGGCCTCCACCAGGGGGCACACCCCCGGGGCAATCTGCGGGGCGCAGCGCGCATAGGTGGAGACGGGAGCAGGAAGAAGCGCCCCGCAGCTTAGCGAGCGCGCGAAAAGGAACCCCCGGGACCGCGAGCGGCCCCGGGGGTGTGCCCCCTGGCGGAGGCCAACAACCCAGAAGGTCCGACCTACTTCACCGCGTTGATCATGTCGAAGATCGGCAGGTACATCGCCACGATCATCCCGCCCACCACCACACCCAGCACCACGATCATGATCGGCTCCATCGCCGACAGCAGCGTCTCGACCGCCGCGTCCACCTCTTCGTCGTAGAAGTCGGCGATCTTGGTGAGCATCTCGTCCAGGCCGCCGGTCTGCTCACCCACGTTGATCATCTGCACCACCATCGGCGGGAACACGCCCGACTCCTTCAGCGGGCCCGCGATCGTCTCACCGCCCGCGATGGAGGCCCGCGACCCCATGACCGCGTCGTGGATCACGCGGTTGCCCGCGGTCTTCGCGGTGATCTCCAGGCCCTCGAGGATCGACACGCCGGACGACACCAGCGTGCCCAGCGTGCGCGTGAAGCGCGCCACCGCCGCCTTGCGCTGCATGTCACCCAGGATCGGCAGCCCCAGCAGGATCCTGTCGATGAGGAGCTGCCCCCCGTCCGTTCGGTAGAACTGCCGCAGCAGGAACCCGCCGACGATGATCGCCACGCCGATCGCCCACCAGTACGCCTGCAGGAACGCGCTCATCCCGATCACGATGCGCGTCGGCAGCGGCAGCGGGATGCCCGCCGACTCGAACATGCTCTGGAACGTCGGGATCACGAAGATCAGCAGGATCACGATGGCGGATGCCGCCACCGACATGATGACCGCCGGATAGACCATGGCGCCCTTGATCTTGCGGATCAGGGCGTCGTTCTTCTCCAGGAACGTCGCCAGGCGCAGCAGGATCGTGTCCAGGATACCGCCCGCCTCACCGGCGGCGACCATGTTCACGAACAGCTCGGTGAAGATCTTCGGGTGCCGGCCCATGGCGTCCGCCAGCGTATGCCCCGACTCCACGTCGTAGAGCACTTCCTGGATGGTCTTGCGCAGCGCGGTGTTCTCGGTCTGCTCCGCCAGGATGTCGAGGCTCTGCACCAGCGGGAGCCCCGAGTTGATCATCGTGGCGAACTGCCGGGTGAAGATCACGATGTCGCGCGTCCTCACGCCGGTGCCGAAGGAGATGTTGAACTCCTTCGGCTTTCTCCCGGACCGAGACCGGGATCATCTTCTGCCTGTGCAGATACTGCGAGGACGTCGTCCTTGCTGGCGAGCTCGATCTCGCCCGACTGGATGTCGCCCCCCGAAGCGGGTCTGGCAGAGTACGCGAAGGTCGGCATGTTCTCCTACCTGATGGCCTGCGTGGACATCGTGCGTCAGCCCTGCATGGTGGCCGGTACCGGCTCACCGACGGCCCGGAGCAGCTCGGCCGGATCGCCGGAGCGCTTGAGCGCTTCCTCCAGCTGCACCTCGCCCCGCATGTAGAGCATCTGCAGGGCGTCGTTCATCGTCTGCATGCCGTGCTTCTTGCCGGCCTGCATGAGCGAGTAGATCTGGTGGATCTTCTCGTCGCGGATCACCGCGCGGATGGCGGGCGTGCAGATCATGATCTCGCACGCGGCCACCCGCCCCTTCCCCTTGGCGCGGGGAAGCAGCGTCTGCGTGATCACGCCCTCGAGCACGAAGGCGAGCTGGGCCCGGATCTGCGCCTGCTGGTGCGAGGGGAAGGCGTCGATCATGCGGTTGATCGACTCGGCCGCCGAGTTGGTGTGCAGCGTCGCGAACACCAGGTGCCCGGTCTCGGCGATGGTGAGCGCCGCGGCGATCGTCTCCAGGTCCCGCATCTCGCCGATGAGGATCACGTCGGGGTCCTGGCGCAGCGCGTACTTCAGCGCCGCGTTGAAGCTCTTCGTGTCCGCCCCCACCTCCCGCTGGTTGATCATGCAGTTCTGGTGGCGGTGGATGAACTCGATGGGGTCCTCGATCGTGATGATGTGGCCCTTCCGCTCCCGGTTGACCTTGTCGACCATGGCGGCCAGCGTCGTCGACTTTCCGGAGCCGGTCGGCCCGGTCACCAGCACGAGGCCGCGGGGGCGCTCGGCGAGCTTGTTCACGATGGGCGGCAGGCCGAGCTGCTGGATCGAGACGATCTCGTACGGGATCTGCCGGATGGCCATCGCCACGCAGCCCCGCTGCTTGTACACGTTGCCCCGGAAGCGCGACAGGTTCTGCACGCCGAAGGAGAAGTCGAGCTCGTCCTCGGTCTCGAAACGCTTCTTCTGGTTCTCCGTGAGGATGGAGTAGGCGAGGGACAGCGTGTCCTTGGGGGTGAGCACGTGGTTGATCCTCGAGCTCGTCAGGTCCCCGTCGACACGGAGCTTGGCCGGATTCCCCACGGTGATGTGGAGGTCCGACGCGCCCTCGCTGGATCATCTCCTGGAGGAGGATCCGGAGGCTGAGCTCCTGCTGCTGCGGCTGACCAGTCTGCCCGGCCGGCTGGTTCATTCAGTTCTTCCTTTGTCTGGTTTGGCCCCGCCGCCGGATCACTCGGCGACGCTGGTCTCCTTCACGACCTCGTCCAACGTGGTGATGCCCCGCTCCACCTTCTTCATCCCGTCCTGCCGCAGCGTCAGCATGCCCTCCGAGATCGCCAGGTCGCGGATCTCGTCCGTGCTCGCCTCCCGCATGATCGCCTTCCGCAGCGCCGAGCTCATGATCATGACCTCGTAGAACCCGCAGCGGCCCTTGTATCCGGTGCCGCCGCACGCGTCGCACCCCTCGCCCTTGTAGAACGTCTGCTTGTGCGCCCAGTCGAGGGGGATCCTGGCCGACTTGAGGTACTCCTCGGCGTAGGTCGCCTCCACCTTGCAGTGCAGGCAGATCCGGCGCGCGAGCCGCTGCGCCGACACGAGGTTGAGCGCGGAGGCGACGTTGAACGGCTCGAGGCCCATGTCGATCAGGCGGGTGACCGTCGACGGGGTGTCGTTGGTGTGCAGCGTCGACAGCACCAGGTGGCCCGTGAGCGACGCCTTGATCGCGATGCCGCCGGTCTCCAGGTCGCGGATCTCGCCGACCATGATGATGTTGGGGTCCTGGCGCAGGAACGCCCGCAGGGCGGCCGCGAAGGACATCCCGATCTCGGTGCGCACCAGCACCTGGTTGATCCCGTAGATGTTGTACTCCACGGGGTCCTCGGCCGTCATGATGTTCGTGTCGATCGTGTTGATCTTCGACAGCGCCGAGTACAGGGTCGTGGTCTTCCCGGAGCCGGTCGGTCCGGTCACCAGCACCATCCCGTAGGGGCGCTGGATCGCCCACATGAAGTCCCGCTCCGCCTTGGGCTCGAACCCGAACTTGGTCAGGTCGAAGGTCAGGTTGCCCTTGTCGAGGATGCGGAGCACGATCTTCTCGCCGAAGATCACCGGGAGGGTCGAGACACGGAAGTCGACCACCCGCTTCTTCATCTTCAGCTTGATGCGCCCGTCCTGGGGAACGCGCCGCTCGGCGATGTTCAGGTCGGCGAGGATCTTGATGCGGGAGGTGAGCGCCGCCTTCATCTTCATCGGCGGCTTCATGACCTCCTGCAGCGCGCCGTCGACCCGGTAGCGGATGCGGACCTCCTTCTCGAACGGCTCGATGTGGATGTCGGACACGCCCTTGAGCACGGCGTCCGTGAGCAGCCCGTTGATGAACTTCACCACCGGGGCCGAGTCCACCTCGGCCTGGAGGGCCGCCATCGAGAAATCTTCGTCCTGCTCCTCCAGGACCTCGACATCCTCCTCGCCGAACTCCTCGAGGAGGCTGCTCATCGCCTCGTCTTCGGTCGCCCCGTAGTAGTCCTCGAGGTGCTTCCGCAGCGTGTACTCCCCCACGATCACCGGCTCGATGTCGAGCTTGGTGATGAACTTCAGGTCGTCGATGGCGCTGAAGTCGGTGGGGTTGGTCATCGCCACCGTCAGCATCCGGCCCACCCGACGCAGGGGCAAAACCAGATGTTTATGGGCGACGTCGGCAGCGATCAGCTTCAGGATTTTGTCGTCCACGCTGACCTTCGACAGGTCCACCGCCGGCACCCGGTACTGCTTCGCCAGCATCCGGGTCAGCTCTTCCTCCGCCACGAAGCCGAGCTTCACCAGGGAATAGCCGATGCGCGTACCGCCGGACCTGGCGTCCGCCAAAGCTTCCTGGAGTTGCTTTTCGGTGACGAGGCCTTCGCGAACGAAGAGATCCCCGAGCCGGATTTCCTGGGCGACCTTCGCTGACATCGACTGCGCCGATCCTTCTGGGGGGTAGAGCCGGGAGAACACTGGCCAGTGACAAGAATACGGGTTCGCGCCCGCGCCGTACAAGAGAAGTTTTTTGGAAACTTCTCACGACCGGCCACCGCCCCTCACCTTACCACGGTGACCAGTTCACCCAGCCTCGCGATGGTGGCGGGGCCGATTCCGCGCACCCGCGCGAGGTCCGCGACCGACCGGAAAGGCCGCTCCGCTCGGGCCTCCACGATCCTCCGGGCGAGGGCGGGACCGATCCCGGGGAGCCGCTGGAGCGTCGCCTCGTCGGCCCGGTTGACGTCGATGCGATCCCCCCTGCGGGGCGCACCCCGCTCCGCCGGCGGGAGCGGCGAGCGTCGCCGCTCGCCGCCGGAGGCCCGCCGGCGCCGGCCGCGAGAGGTCCAGACGGTCCCGGATCCGTGCCACGGTACCGGCGCCCACGCCCTTCACGCGCAAGAGGTCCTCCGGCACGGAGAACGGCCCGTCGCGCTCGCGGGAGGCGACGATCGCCTGCGCCGTGGCAGGGCCGATGCCGGGAAGCCGGTCCAGCTCGGCAGCCGACGCACGGTTGGGATCGAGCCGCTCGCCCTTCCCCAGCGGCCGCGCGCGTGCCTGCGCGTCCGCCAGGGCGGCCCTGCTCTCCTCCAGCAGCTCGGGCGTGCCGTCCGGCCCGGGCGGCACCACCTGGCGCGGCCCGACCGCCTGCCACCCCCAGCGCAGGGCGCTGGCGACCAGGAGCAGCGCCGCGGCGCGGCCGAGGGCCCGGGAGTCTGCGTCGGACATGCCCGAGTGTGGGAGGGCGTACCGGGCGGAGGAATGCCTGGATGAGGCCGGCCTCACCGGAGCGGTGCGACCGGGAGCACCCCCGCCGAGAACTGGAGCGTGCCGAAGACCCCCACCTGGAACTGGGTGGATCCGGTCTCCTGACCGACGAACGACTGGCGGTCGTCGTAGCTCATCTGCACGCCGACCTCCATCCCGCCCACGCTGGTGTTCAGCGACAGGCTCAGGCTGCGGCGGATCTGGTCGAGAAAGGGCACGCACCGGTCCCCGATGACGGTCGCGCGGCAATTCCGCTCGGCCGTGTAGCCGGCCAGCACCGACAGCTGGATCGGCCGGTCCAGTCGCGCGCCCCACGGCCCCGGCGGAAGGAAGCGCGAGCTCACCGAGATGCGGTGGCTGTCCTCCCGCGCCTCGGTGTCCCCGGTGGGGTCGCGGGCCGTGCCGTCACGGAACGAGCCGCGGTACGTGGTGACGAGGGAGCCGACCCAGGTGATCGACAGGTCCACGGGGATCTGGACGTCCTCCTGCACCCGCCGCTGCTGGCCCCGCCCCCCGTAGACGATCGCCCGGTCGTTGCGCGTGTAGCCCGACGACAGGCTCACCCGCTGGATGCCGGTGAAGGTGGGCAGGCGGATGGGGGGCAGCGACGTGCGCACGTCGGGCCAGCGCTTCTGGTTGATGCGCCGGTCGCTACGCGTGTCCAGCGTCGTGGCCTCGGACTGCTGGTAGCCCACGTCCACCGTCGCACCCCCGGGAAGACGGACCCCGGATGCCAGCGTCCATGAAGTGCGATCGGTGAGCGTCGCCGCCGTGTCGCCCTGGAGGAACCGGAACTCGTCCTCCCCCCCGAACCCGAACTGGTACCCGAGCCCGGGTGCCACGGGGTCGCGGTGGAAGCGGGACACGAGCCCGTCCTGATAGGTGGCCGACAGCGGCCGCAGCACCGATATCATCCCACGCAGCTCGCTGGTGCCGGGGTCCTCCCCGGGCACGGCGGCGCCGAGCAGGTCCTCGGCCAGGAGACCGGGGTCCAGGGAGAGCTGGGCGGTCCAGTCGCGTTGGGCCTGGGCGTTGCGCGTCAGCGCGACCATCGTGTCGGACGCCAGCACCTGGCGGAGCACGTAGTTCGCGTTCCGGTCCGACGCGTAGAAGGTGGTCCACGCGAGGTCGTGGCGGAGCCAGCGGAAGATCCGCGGCCGGAAGCCGACGGTGGTGCGCAGCGTCCGGTTCGTCTCCCACCCGAGGTCCACCCCCGTGAGCCGGGCCCGCTCCGCGCGGATCAGGTCCTGGACGCGTGGGTCCGCCACGGCCTCCTCCGAGGGCAGGAGGTCCCGCGTGGACAGGAAGGTCAGCCCCGCGTCCAGCGCGTCGAGGGGCCGGAAGCGGACGTCCGCGGCGTTCTCCAGCGTCTCCCGCGGCGCCAGCGTCGCAATCGCGACCGTATCCTCCGGCAGCTGGATGATGCGCTCGAAGCGCGTGATGCGGCTGTCCTGACGCAGGTACGACGTCCCCAGCGAAACGCGCTCCGGGGTCCAACGGACGCGCGCCCGCACGACCGGCTCCTCCAGGAACCCCGGAAGGAACGCCCGCACCACGTCGCGCGCGAAGCCGGGTATGAGGGGGAAATCCCTCCGCTCGGGCTCGCGCGTCCACCCCACGCCGGCCGTCATCGCCCGTCCACCTCGCTCTCCGTGGTGACCGTGGAGCCGGTGCTGGTCGTCCAGGCTGCCCGCGCGTCGAGCCCGTCCACCACGAGGCCCACCCATGGGTTGGCCGTGCGCGTGCGCTTGCGGAACGCCACGCCCACCCGACTTCGCCTCGAGCGGGTCGGGCGGAGGTTGCGGATGCCCTCGGCGCGCACGTCGGAGTTGGCCAGGAAGAGGGGATCCTGGCTGGTGCGATCCAGCGACACGGTCAGGGGCACCTCGATCGCCCCAACCGGACGGGGCCCAGCGGTCCAGGCGCAGCGTCGAGTTGAGCGAGAGCGCACGGTCGCTCTGGTACGTGGGATCGTCGCGCAGCTGATGGAAGAGAGCCCCGCGGTCGGTGTACGACAGCCGCCCGGAGACCACGCCCGCCCCGTCCAGCACGGCCTCGAGCGAGGTCGCCATCCCGGCGTCCCGCAGGGGTCGTCCCAGGCGCAGCTCGTCGACCCAGACCTCTCCGGACAGGGGAACGTCCCCCTCGTTCCACACGCCCATGGAAAGCTCGCGGACGTGCGCCAGGTCGGGCGCGCGCCCCCGGTCCTTGAGCACGACCGCGTACGTCGAGTCGGCGGACCACACGGTGATGGGCGGATCCGCCGGTCCCGGGGGCTCCAGCAGGAGAAGCTCCTCCGCGCGCTGGCGCAGGTCGAACCACTCCGGGAAGTCCACCACCACCTCCGGCTGCCAGTCGGACCCGTCGGGCGCGAGCCCCGCGGGGCTCGCCGGCGGGCCGAGGCGCGTGCGGAAGAGGTAGAAGTTCTCCGCGTCGGTGCCGACCTTGAAGAAGAAGTAGTGCGGCCGCTCGGGCCCGAAGTCCCCCCGGCGCGGCACCACCCACAGGCGCAGCTGACGGTAGGTCAGGAAGTTCCGTGGACGCTGCGGGAAGCGCTGGTATACCTCCGCACGCGCCCCCGGGTCGACGCCGTCGAAGGTGAGGCCCAGCGACTTCTCGTTGATCTCGATCCCCTGCCCTCCGAACCCGGTGGTCGGGTCGGCGAGCTGCTCCACGACGTCGGGGCGGGGACACGTAGGCGTCGCCCTCGGTGACCTTGGAGACGGAGCCGACCTCCAGACGGCCCACGCCCGACAGCGTGTCGCCGCCCAGGCCCCGCAGCAGCCCCTCGCCCGCGCGCTTGAGCCAACGCGAGCCGACGAGGCGCATGCGGGCGATCTGGAGGCGCTGCGGCCTCTGGCCGGCCACGGTGATGCGGAGCTGCTTGACCGCCCTGAGGTCGGCGTCGGTGATCACGCCGCCCACCTCGATCGCGTCCGCGCCGCGGATGGGGATCCGGTAGAGCTGGAACTCGGTCCCCGTCTCCGCCCGGGTGCGCGCCAGGTAGGGCGACGTTCCGTCGAGACGCACGACGTAGCGCAGGTGACGCTCGGCGGTATCCAGATTGCCGTCTCCGTCGAGGTCCTCGGAGTCGCGACGGCCGTTGCCCGCCGTGCAGTTCGCGCGCGTGTCGCCCGCCCGGTAGATGCGGCCCGGCTCCGCCCGGCACCGCTCCACCCACTCGCCCTCCTCGTCGGTGGCGCGGCTCCAGATCTCCCCCAGGGCGGGGTCGGCTTCCTGGTCGAGCACCCCCAGGCCCCACGGCCTGCCGTCGTCGGCTCGCACACCAGAGGTGTTTCCCAGCGAGTCGACGAAGAACGCGTCTTCGCTCACCGAGCCGAGGTCGACGACCAGCGTGCCGCTCTGGCCGCCGGCCACGTAGAACTCCAGGAAGTCGGTCTTCGTGAGATCGAGCCCCGTGGTGGACAGCCCGGTCATGAACGAGCGCCAGACGGCGCGGTCGATGGGGGTCGGGGCCAGGGACACGAGCAGCCCGGGCTCGCGCACCTCGGATCCCACCACGTTGATCTTCTTGTCGAGCTCCTGCGGGAAGTACCCCTCGTGGATGCCTACCGAGTCCCCCTCGGGTGCTTCGACGATCCACTTGTGCTGCCACACGAGGGGCACCGTGTTCGTCGGGTCCAGGACCGGCGGGAGGATCCCCTGCACGCCGTCCTGCGAGGAGGGCGCGCTCCCCAGGCTCCAGTCGGACGACAGCAACGACACGGGAAGCTCGGCCGCGGCGTCGAAGTCGTCCACGAAGGCGTAGCCGCGCGTATTCGGGTTCGGGAGGGACACCGCCAGCTCCCCGTCCACCGACAGCGAGGTGCTGCCGTCCAGCCGCAGCCCGGGCAGGCGGTCCAGGAGCCGGTCGAACCACTCGACCTGCGTGGACACGTTGCCGCCCACCCCGCCCATGAGCGCTGCGCCGGGCTCCGTGCCGAGCTGGGGCCGCGTCACCACGGTCCGCTCGGAGCGGTAGAGCGTGAGCAGGTCTACGCCTCCGGACGAGCCCAGCGCCGCGTGCGTGCGCAGCCCGAACACCTGGGTGGGCGAGACCTGGAAGAGGGAGCGTTGCTCCCACGTCGCCCGCACGGCTGCGTCCGGGTTGGTCGTGAAGAGCTGCTCGGCGTCCACGAGGGTCACCTGGCCGAGATCGTAGTCGATCTGGTAGTCGACCCCCCGCTGCAGCAGGCGGTCGCCGAGCCAGATGCGCTCGCTCCCGTCGCGGATGCCGAGCGCCCCCAGCGAGAACGACGAGATCACGCCCTCGCTCCGGATCCGGTACGAGAACGTGAGCCGGAAGAGGCCGGCGGCGTCCCGCTCGTAGGGGTCCTCCTCCTCGTAGATGCGGCTGTTGGCATCCCCCGCCAGGACCGCCGCGGCCTCCTCGGCGGTCAGGTCGAGCGAGGGGAGGGGCGGGGGCGCCAGGAACGGGCGCAGCGTCGGGAAGACGACGAACGTGCCCTGTACCGGGGGCTGGTCCAGGAACGAGTCCCGCCCGGGCGAGAACACGAAGGCGGGGTCCAGCTCGTCCAGGGGCGACTCCTCGTCCACCCCGAACAGGCGCAGGAAGGTGATGTCGTCACCGGACGGCCCCCGCTTGAACGTGCGGCCCGCGGACAGCTCCCCCAGGGAGATCGTCAGGTCCACCGAGCCCGGCTCCACGTCGTTCGAGCCCGACACGCGGTAGACCTGGTGCATCTCCTGGTCCCAGGTGGGCCGCCCCGGCTGATGGTTCGCGCCCGAGGCCTTGAGGAGCTTGAGCGTGGGGCGGATCCCCGCGTTGTGCAGCCGCTCCGGGTTGTAGTCGCCCACGGTGTCGCCCGTCGCCGTGATGTACGTGACCGCGAGCATCTCCTGGTTGCTCAGGGGTCTGCGCAGCGCGATCCACAGCCCGGACGGGTGGACGTAGTAGTCGACGCCGGGCTGCAGGTAGCGGAACCACCCGGACTCCTTCACGCTGTCACCCACCGCGTCCTTCGCCACGGCGTCCGCCTGGATGAACCCCTCCACCTGCTGGCGCAGCACCGGATCGTCCTCGAACCGGTAGACCTGGATCGGATCGGGCCCCGGCGCGACGTCCGGAGACGCCGAGGCCGGATCCAGCGCCAGGGCGTCGATGTGGGGGTACCGGTCGATGCGGCGTGGATCGACCAGGAAGAAGAACTGGCCGCGGGCGTAGTCGGCGTCGTCCTGGACCAGCGTGTCCTCCTGCACGAAAGCGCGCTGATCGCCGAAGCCGGTGAGGTGGAACTCGCGGGAGTTAAGGTCGCCGCGCTGCTGCGCCCACACGGTCTGGAAGTCCAGGGGGCCGAGCTGGCCCTCCGCCTGGAACCCGAAATTCCCGGCCGGGATGCCCTCCGTGAGGAACCGCGACGTGGGGAGGTTGAACGTGACGTCCCCGACCTCGAGGCGGCGCAGGATGTCGTCCTCGGCGCCCTGGTAGAAGATGTTGATGCGGTTGGCGGCGTCGAACTCCCGGGCCTGGTCGAAGTCGACGTCCACCTGGACGCGATCGAGGAGCGTCCCCGCCACCTGCACGCCGAACTGCACGTCCGGGCTGAGCTGCGGGATGAGGTTCGGGTTGCAGCTCACCTTCAGCTGCTGGTCGCACGGCTGGTAGCGCGACCAGTCGCCGCCGAGCTCCATCCGGCTCCGCACCTGCAGGGCCAGATCCGCGTAGTCGGTCACGAAGCGCGGCCGCTCCTCCCCCGCCGCCTCCGCCGGCGTGACGCGCGTGGGCGGCGGCTCGGGCAGCCGGCAGGAAGAACGCGGTGTCCGACGGTACCGCACCCCATTCGCGGACCCGCGCCCGCAGCAGCGCCTCCGTGAGCTGTTCCGGGTCCAGACGCCGCTCGAGCTGGTCGGTCCAGCGCGTACCCACGACCTCCCCGGGCAGGAGCGGGGGGCGTACGAGCCGTAGCGCGCCGCCGGCGTCCACGGGGATGCGCCGGAGGCCGAGCTGCACGTGCGGCTGCGCGGAGTCGGCGGTCAGGCCGCTGCGCACCGAGACCGGCGGCCGTTCCAGGTCCGGGCGCAGGATCGTGTCGGAGGGCGCGGGCCGCGGGGTCGCCACATCCCCCGGAGCCGGGCGCGGAGCGGGCACGCGGACCGCCCCGAAGCCGAGCGCCAGTAGGAGGATGCGGATGAGCACGAGGCGCCGTCAGCGCACGAACCGGAGGGGGTCCGCCGGTGTACGGAGGGACCGGTACCTCTCGCTTCGAGAGGCCAGCCACCTTGAGGCGACGCGTATGTCGGGACTAGCTTGGCGCGCCGCCCGGCCTGTCGACGCCGATCCGAGGAAAGCCGCGATGCGGATGGGAGTGCTCACGCGATACCTGGTCCGGGTCCACCTCGGCCCATTCCTCTTCAGCCTCACGGCGATCACCGGACTCATCTTCCTGAATGCGGTCGCGCTGCGGATCGACGGGCTGCTGGGCAAAGGCCTGCCGTGGACGGTCTTGGTGGATTTCCTGATCCTCTCCCTACCTCATACGGTCGCGCTGTCCCTCCCGATGGCGGTTCTGGTGGCGGTCCTCTACGCCTTCAGCGAGATGACCGAGAACAACGAGATCACCGCGATGGCCGCGGGTGGCATCCGGCCGACCCGCGTGCTCGTCCCCCTGCTCGGCATGGGGCTGGTCGCCTCGGGGGTGATGCTGTACTTCAACGACACCGTCCTGCCGGAGGCCAACCACCGGCTAAAGAACCTACTGGTGGACATCGGTCGCAAGAGTCCGACCTTCAAGCTCCGCGAGCGGGTGGTGAACGAGATCCCCGTCGACGACGGGATGGACACGTACTTCCTGATCGCGTCGCGCATCGACCCGACCACCAACACGCTGGAAGACGTCACCATCTTCGACAGGAACGATCGGGCCCGCCAACGTACGACGTATGCCAAGCGGGGGGTGATGGCGTTCAACGACGCCCGCACCGACCTGTACCTCACGCTCTACGACGGCGAGGTCCGGGAGCTACAGAGCGACCGCGAGGGTGGCTTCCAGCACCTCTACTTCCAGAAGCAGATCGTCCCCCTGCGGGGCGTGGGCGACGAGCTCGAGCGCCGGATGGGCGCGACCGAGCGGGGCGATCGAGAGATGGACTTCCAGATGCTGCGGGAGCGTGCGGCGGAGCGTGATTCCGAGCAGGTGGTCGTTCGCGACGAGGGTCGCGACCTGTCCGTGGAGGCCGTGCAGGCCGCCCTCGGCCTGCCCACGAAGAGCGACACGGCGCGCTCGGCGCTGGCGGACGCCAGCGTGGCGCCGTCCACCGGCAGGGCCCCGAAGACGCACACCGGCACCGTGCTGTCCCGCGACCCGGTCACGCAGAGCGTGGTGACCGGCACGCGTACCTACGCCGCGCGCGCGCTCACCCTCGAGGAGACGGCCGACCGCTACCGGGTGGAGCTGCACAAGAAGTGGGCCATCGCGTTCGCCTGCCTGGTCTTCACGCTCATCGGGCCTCCCCTGGCCATGCGCTTCCCGCGCGGGGGAGTCGGCATGGTCGTGGCCGCCTCCACCGCGATCTTCGCCGTCTACTGGGTCGGCCTGATCGGCGGGGAGAGCCTGGCGGACCGGAGCGTCGCCGACCCGATCGTCACCATGTGGATCCCGGACGTCGTGTTCGGGGCCGTCGGGCTGCTCCTGGTCAGCCGCATGGGGCGCGCCGGCGCCACCGTGCGCGGGGGCGGGTGGAGCGACATCTGGCTGCGCGTGCGCGACCGCCTGCTCCGCTCCTCGCGCAGGGGGCGGAGACGCGAGCGGGGCGCGATCGCATGATCCGGATCCTCGACCGGCTGGTCGTCCGCACGTTCATAAAGCTGTTCTTCGTCTTCCTGATGGCGGCGCCTCCCCTCTTCATCCTCGGCGACGTCACCGAGAACCTCGACACCTACATGGACCGGGGGCTCACCGGCGCCGAGGTGGCGAAGGCCTACCTCTTCCAGCTCCCGCTGTTCATCCAGTGGTCGTTCCCCATCGCGGCCCTGATCGGCGCGGTGTTCACGATCCACTCCATGACGGCGCACCGGGAGATCGTCGCCGCGAAGGCGGGTGGGATCTCGTTCCACCGGGTGGCGCGCCCGATCCTCGTGGTGGGGCTGGTGCTGACCGGGGTGGCGCTCGTGCTGAGCGAGGTAGTGCCCCGCACGAGCCGCATCGCCGCCGGGATCCTGCAGAACGAAGATCCGCGAAGGTCGTGGCGCACCGACTTCGTCTACGAGTCGGACAACGGATACACCTGGCAGGTGAGCCGGCTCACGTCGGCGGACGGCCGCATGAACGACGTCATCCTGGAACGCCCCCCGGATGCCAAGGGTGGGGGCCTGTACGTGGTGGCCGCCGACGCGTCCTACGACTCCATCCACGGATGGACGTTCCAGCACGGATACGTCCGGCGCCTGCTCCCCGACAGCACCGAACGCACGTACCAGTTCAGCCAGCTGCGCATCGCCGGCGTCGACGAGCGCCCGGACGAGCTGCTGGAGACCCCGCGCGAGCCCGACGAGATGACCTACGAGGAGATCAACCGCGTCGCGCGCACGATCGAGCGGACGGGCGGGAACGCGCGGCGCTTCCTGGTGAAGCGCGAGCAGAAGGTGTCGATTCCCGTGGCCACGCTGGTCGTCATCCTCTTCGGGGTCCCCCTGGCGACGAGCAGCCGCCGGGGTGGCGCGGCCTACGGGATCGGCGTGGCGCTCGGCACCACCATGGTCTACATGCTCCTGCTCCGGCTCTCGGCAGCCCTCGGGCAGGCGGGCGTGATGCAACCCTTCACCGCCGCCTGGCTCCCGAACTTCTTCTTCTTCGGGGCCGCGCTGCTGCTGCTCCGGCGCGTGCGCACGTAGCCGCCACCTCCCGGGCAGGACGCGCCTCAGCGGCCGAGCCCGTCCACGAACGCATCGGTCAGCCGGCCCTCGCACACCTCCTCCACGGGCCCGCGCAGCACGACCTCGAGCTCCGGCGTCACCGAGACCTGCAGGTCACCGCCCTCCAGGTGGACGGTCACCGAGCCGGGCGGAACGAGCCCGCGCACGGTCGCCGCCACCGCCACCGCGCAGGACGAGGTGCCCGAGGCCGACGTGTGGCCGACCCCCCGCTCCCAGATGAGCGCACGGCAGGAGGAGGGCCCGTCGACGGCGGCGAGCTGCACGTTCGCTCCGTGCGCCAGTGCCGGATGCGCCGTGAGGAACGGGCCGACGCGGCGCAGGAGCGCGTCGGTGGGCTCGGGGACGAACACCACCATGTGGGGATTGCCGACCACGACCGGCACCACGTCGAGCGGAGCGCCGTCGGGGCCCGGGACGCGCCCCCGGTCGTCGAGCGCCGACGGGTCGAGCGCCACCGCCTCGGGCCCGACGCGGGCACGCCCCATGTCCGCGGACACGTCATGGACGGGCCCGGAGCGGCCGTGGACGGTCAGCGTCACGTGGTCCCCACCCACCCATACGGTGAAGGGACGGGTATCCACGCGCGCGCTGCGCGCGAGGAACGACCCCAGGATCCTCAGGCCGTTGCCGCTCCGCTCGAACTCCGAGCCGTCCGGATTGAACATGCGCAGGCGGAAGACGCCCCCCGAGTCGTCCCGCAGGAGGAGAACGATCCCATCCGAGCCGGGCCCGCGCCAGCGGTCGCATACGCGCGCGATCGCGTCCGCCTCGAGGCGCCACGCCGCGCCCTCCTCGAAGACCAGGTAGTCGTTGCCCAGGCCGTGGGCCTTGTAGAACGCCGCGCCGGCACGGGGCCGGTCCCGCTCGTACGTCACCATGGGATCCGCAATCTCGGAGGAAGGGTGTCCGGGCGCGAGAGGCCGAATCCCCGCGCCACCCCGACACCGTACGGACGGTGGGAAATCGCAACCTTCGGGGGCTCGGATCCGTCCAAGGCAACACGGGGGCGAATCCACCAGGACGGGCGGTGCGGATGATGGAGATTCGAGGGTCGGTGGCGGTGACGGGGCTGGTCATGCTGGTGTTCGCGGGAAGGGCGGCGGGGCAAGGCGACGGCGAGGGGCACTGGGCCCCCACCGACCCGGGTCGGGCGGTGCCGGGCTGCTGCGCCGCCAGCGGGCCGCCCGTGCTGCAGGCGATCCGCGTCTCGGGACACGAGATCCGCGTCGACGGCCGCGCGGTCGAGGCACCGTGGCAGCGCGCCCCCGTGGCCACCGATTTCGTCCAGTTCGAGCCCGGCGAGGGCGAGTCCGCCACCGAGCGTACGGAGGCGCGCGTCCTGTATGGTGACGACGCCCTCTACGTGGCGATCCGCGCGTACGACCGCGACCCGGCCGGGATCGTGGGGCAGCTCACGCGTCGTGACCAGGATTCGTACTCCGACCAGGTCGCCGTGATCATCGACTCCTACTTCGACCGGCGCACGGCCTTCCACTTCGCCGTGAACCCGGTGGGGGTCAAGCAGGACATCTACCGCTTCGACGACACGGGGGAGGACGCGGGCTGGGACGCGGTCTGGGACGTCGCCACGACGCGCGACGAGCAGGGGTGGACCGCCGAGTTCCGCATCCCCTACTCGCAGCTCCGCTTCCGCGACGCACAGGTGCAGACGTGGGGGATCAACTTCGCCCGCACCATCGCCCGCCGCGACGAGACCGACGTGTGGGCGCCCACCACGCGCCGAGACGCGGCGGTCGTGTCGCGCTTCGGCGAGCTGCGCGGCCTGCAGGACCTGAACGCCCCACGCCGCCTGGAGATCGTGCCCTACACGGTCGCGCGGCTGGAGCGGGCCGACGGCGAGGCGGCGAACCCCTTCTACCACAAGAACCAGACGTTCGGCACGGTGGGCGCGGACCTGAAGTACGGGGTGACCAGCGACCTCACGCTCGACGTGACGATGAACCCCGACTTCGGCCAGGTGGAGGCCGACCCGGCGCAGGTGAACCTCACCGCCTTCGAGACGTTCTATCCCGAGCGGCGCCCGTTCTTCCTCGAGGGAGCCAGCATCTTCAACTTCTCGCTTCGCCCTGGGCGACGGCGACAACGCCAACGAGTCGCTCTTCTACTCCCGTCGGATCGGGCGCGCGCCCCAGGGCGATCCGGACGACCGGGGCGGATACGTGGACGTGGCCCCGCAGACGACGATCCTGGGCGCCGCCAAGCTCTCCGGGAAGACGGCCAGCGGGTGGTCCATCGGCGCGCTGCACGCGGTGACCGCGGAGGAGCGGGCGCGCATCGCGCCGGAGGCCGGCCCGCGGATCGACGAGGCGGTGGAGCCCTACACCAGCTACGGGCTGGTCCGCCTCCAGCGGGACTTCCGCGCAGGGCCGCTCGGCCCTGGGCATCATCGGCACCGCGGTGAACCGCGACCGGCAGGTCGCCGACGCCCTCGAGCTGCGCCGGGGCGCCTACACCGGGGGCGTCGACTTCCGGCACCGCTTCGGCGGCGAGCGCTTCGAGGTGAGCGGCTACGCGCTGGGCTCGTACGTCACGGGCTCCGCAAGACGCCATCGACGCCGCGCAGCGCTCCTCCGTGCGCTACTACCAGCGGCCCGACGCCGGCTACCTCGCACTACGACCCGACGCGCACGAGCCCTGGACGGGGCCTCGGCCTTCTTCGCCTTCGCCAAGATCGGCGGCGGGAGCTGGCGCTACTCCACCGGGCTCCTGACGCGCAGCCCCGGCTTCGAGGTCAACGACATCGGCTACCAGCGGGACGCCGACAACACGATGACGTGGATCTGGGTGGGCTACCAGCAGACGACGCCGCGGGGGCCCGTTCCGGCGCTACAACCTCAACGTGAACGGATGGAGCGCCTGGAACTACGGCGGGCGATCGCACCGGGCTCGGCGGCAACGTCAACGGCAGCTTCCAGCTCAAGAACTTCTGGAACGGGTACGCCGGCAGTGAACCGCGACCTGTCGGCCTACTCCGGGCGCACGCTCCGCGGCGGCCCCCTCTTCCGGCGCGAGCGCGTCGACCAACTTCTGGGCGGGCCTGGGCTCGGACTCGCGCAAGGCCGTCTCCCTCGAACTCAACACCTGGGGCGACGTCCGCTCCGAGAGCGACTCGTGGAACCTGGGCTTCTCGCCGAGCGTGCGCTTCCGGCCCTCCGGACGCGCCACCTTCAGCGTCGGCGCGTCGGTGAGCCGGAACGTGGACGACTACCAGTGGATCGGCGCATACGGCGCCGCCGAGGACCAGTACGTCTTCGGCCGCATCGACCAGACCACGGTCGGGCTGACGGCGCGCGTGGACTACGCCTTCACGCCCGACGCTCTCGCTGCAGGTCTATGCGCAGCCCTTCGTGAGCGCGGCGACCTACGGCGAGTACAAGCGGGTCGCCGACCCGGTGGCCGAGCGCTACGCGGACCGCTTCCAGCTCCTCGACGCGCGTGCCGACGGCCCGGACATCGTCGCCGACGTGGACGGCGACGGCGTGGAGGAGTCGTTCGAGAACCCGGACTTCAACTTCAAGCAGTTCCGCTCCAACGTGGTGCTGCGGTGGGAGTACAAGCCGGGCTCGGCGCTCTTCGTGGTCTGGTCGCAGGGGCGGGACCACTCGGTGGAGAACGGCGCCTTCGACTTCCGCGGCGACATGGGCGACCTCTTCGCCGTCCACCCGGACAACGTCTTCATGGTCAAGCTGAGCTACTGGATGAGCCGATAGCGCGTCGCGGCGCGGCTTGGCCCGCGCCGCGCGCCGTGCTACCTTCGACGAGACAACTGAATCGGGGCGATTTGCGGCATATTGCGGCCCGGCCGGGATCCTCGCGGTCCCGGCGAACACGCTAAAAAGCCCACGCCCCTTCGCGCTCGGCCGCGACGGGGCTTCTGGCTGTGAGGAAGAGAAGACGATGGCAGCACGGTCCGAGCCCTCCCCCGGCGCCCCGCGCGCCGGACTCCTGCGCGAGCACCTCTCCCGGCGCATCCTCCTCATGGACGGCGCCATGGGGACGATGATCCAGGGCTACCGACTCGCCGAGGAGGACTTCCGGGGCGAGCGCTTCGCCGACCACGCGCACGCCCTGCAGGGCGCCAACGACCTGCTCTGCCTCACCCGCCCCGACGTGATCGGCGAGATCCACCGCGCGTACCTCGACGCCGGCGCCGACCTCATCGAGACGAACACGTTCAGCGCGAACCGCATCTCGCTCGCCGACTACGGCCTCGAGGACGTGGTGGGGGAGCATCAACCGCGAGGCCGCGCGCATCGCGAGGGCCGCGGCGGACGCCGCGGAGCGCGCGGACGGGAAGCCGCGCTGGGTGCTGGGCGCCCTCGGGCCCGACCACGCGCTCCGCCTCGATCTCGCCCGACGTGGGCGACCCCGGCGCCCGCAGCGTCACCTTCGACGAGCTGGTCGACGGCGTACGCCGAGCAGGCGCGCGGGCTCCTGGACGGGGGCGCCGACGTCCTCCTGGTCGAGACCGTCTTCGACACGCTCAACGCCAAGGCCGCGCTGTTCGCGCTCTCGGGCGTGCTCGCCGAGCCGGGGCCTCGACGTGCCGGTCATGGTGTCGGGCACGATCACGGACCAGAGCGGACGCACGCTCTCCGGGCAGACGCCCGAGGCGTTCTACAACTCCGTCCGCCACGGCGTGCAGCCGGGTCCCGGGCGCGCGCGCGGGCTGCTCAGCGTGGGGCTCAACTGCGCGCTGGGCGCCGATCAGCTCCGCCCGTTCCTCGAGGAGATCTCCGAGGTCGCCGAGCTCCCGGTGAGCTGCTACCCGAACGCCGGCCTCCCCAACGAGCTCGGCGAGTACGACGACACGCCCGGAGCACATGGCCGACGTGGTCGGCGTCGTTCGCCCGCGACGGCTTCCTGAACATCGTCGGCGGGTGCTGCGGCACGGGCCCGGAGCACATCCGCGCCATGGCCGAGGCGGTCCGGGGCGTCGCGCCGCGCGTACCGCCCGAGCGGCCGCGCCGGACGCGCCTCTCCGGGCTCGAGCCGCTCACGATCGGGCCGGACTCGCTCTTCGTGAACGTGGGCGAGCGCACGAACGTGACCGGCTCGCGCCGCTTCGCGCGCCTGATCAAGGAGGAGGACTACGAGACGGCGCTGGACGTGGCGCGCCAGCAGGTGCAGGGCGGCGCGCAGATCCTCGACGTGAACATGGACGAGGGGCTGCTGGACGGCCCGGCGGCCATGCCGCGCTTCCTGAACCTGATCGCGTCGGAGCCGGAGATCGCACGCATCCCGATCATGGTCGACTCGTCCGACTGGAACGGTGATCGAGGCCGGCCTCAAGACGCTGCAGGGCAAGGGCGTCGTCAACTCGATCAGCCTGAAGGACGGCGAGGACGCCTTCCGCGAGCAGGCCCGCCTCGTGCGCCGCTACGGCGCGGCGGCCATCGTCATGGCCTTCGACGAGGACGGGCAGGCCGACACGCTCGAGCGCCGCGTCGCGGTGTGCCAGCGCGCCTACCGGATCCTGGTGGACGAGGAGGGCTTCCCGCCCGAGGACGTGATCTTCGACGCCAACGTCTTCGCCGTGGCGACGGGCATCGCCGAGCACGACCACTACGCGATGTGGTTCATCGAGGCCGTGCGCCGCATCAAGGCGGCGTGCCCGCACGTGCTCACGAGCGGCGGGATCAGCAACGTCTCCTTCTCCTTCCGGGGCAGCCCCGAGGTGCGCGAGGCGATGCACGCGGCCTTCCTCTACCACGCCACCGCGGGCCGGGCCTCGACATGGGGATCGTCAACGCGGGCGCGCTGCCCGTCTACGACCAGATCCCCCCGGACCTGCTGAACGCCGTGGAGGACGTGCTCTTCGCGCGCAGCGCCGACGCGACCGAGACGCTCACGCGCATGGCGGAGGAGCGCGCGGGCACCACGGAGCGCCGGCGCGAGGAGGACCTGTCCTGGCGCGAGCGCCCGGTGCGCGAGCGGCTGGTGCACGCGCTCGTGCAGGGCGTGGACGCCTTCGTCGTGGAGGACGTGGAGGAGGCCCGCCAGGCGCTGCCCCGCGCGCTCGACGTGATCGAGGGCCCGCTCATGGACGGGATGAACGTCGTGGGCGACCTCTTCGGCAGCGGGCGCATGTTCCTGCCGCAGGTGGTGAAGAGCGCGCGGGTGATGAAGAAGGCCGTGGCGCACCTCGTCCCCTACCTCGAGGCCGAGCAGACCGATCAGGCGGGCAAGGGCAGGATCCTCCTCGCCACGGTGAAGGGCGACGTGCACGACATCGGCAAGAACATCGTCGGCGTGGTGCTGCAGTGTAACGGCTACGAGGTCGTGGACCTGGGCGTGATGGTCCCGGCCGAGCGCATCCTGGAGACCGCGCGCGACGGAGAAGGTCGACGTGATCGGGCTGTCGGGGCTGATCACGCCGTCCCTCGACCAGATGGTGCACGTGGCCAAGGAGATGGAGCGCCTCGGGCTTCGAGCTCCCCCTCCTCATCGGCGGCGCCACGACCTCGAAGGCCCACACGGCCCTCAAGATCGAGGGCTGCTACCACGGCCCCGCCGTCCACGTGCTCGACGCGTCGCGGGCGGTGGGCGTGGTCGAGCCGCCTCCTCGACCCGGCGCAGCGGGACGCCTTCGTCGCCGAGGTGCGCGCCGACTACGAGGAGACGCGCCGGCGGCGCGCGGCCGGCAAGGAGCGCATCCGAGCTCCTCCCGATCGCGGAGGCGCGGGCGCGCGCCTTCCGCACGGACTGGGCCGCGTACCGGCTCGACCGCGCCGGCCGCGCCCGGGATCCACGCCTTCGAGGTCGCCGGTGGCCGAGCTCCGCCGCTACATCGACTGGACGCCGTTCTTCCAGACGTGGGAGCTCAAGGGCGCGCATCCCGGACATCCTCGACGATCCCGCACGTCGGCGAGCAGGCGCGCTCGCTCCTCGACGACGCCCGAGGCGCTCCTGGACCGCATCGGAGGCCGAGGAGATCCTGCGCCCCGGGCCGTGGTGGGGCTCTTCCCCGCCAACGCGGTGGGCGACGACGTGGAGCTCTACGCGGACGAGGACGCGCGCCCGGACCGGCCGCGGTGATCCGCGTGCCTGCGCCAGCAGTTCGCCAAGGACGGCCGGGAGAACCTGTGCCTGGCCGACTTCGTCGCGCCCCGCGACACCGGCGTGGCGGACTGGGCGGGCGCGTTCGCGGTGACGGCCGGCTCGGTGGACGCGCTGGTGGAGGCCTTCCAGGCCGAGCAGGACGACTACTCGGCGATCCTCGCGAAGGCGGTGGCCGACCGGCTGGCCGAGGCCCTCGCCGAGTACGACGCACCTGCGCGTGCGGCGCGAGCTGTGGGGGTACGCGCCCCGCGAGGAGCTGTCCGAACGACGACCTGATCGCCGAGGCGTATCGCGGCATCCGCCCGGCGCCCGGCTACCCGGCCTGCCCCGACCACACGGAGAAGCGCACGCTCTTCTCCCTCCTCGACGTGGAGGAGGCCGTCGGCATCCGGCTCACGGAGAGCTGCGCCATGGATCCGCCCGTCCTCCGTGAGCGGGTGGTACTTCGCGCATCCCGCGGCGCGCTACTTCGGCGTCGGCCGCCTCGGCCGCGACCAGGTGGAGGACTACGCGCGCCGCAAGGGGATGACGCTCGCGGAGGCGGAGCGCTGGCTGTCCCCCAACCTCGGCTACGAGCCCGGGAGGCGACGCGTGAGGGCGCTGCTGGAGGACGGGCGCGTCCACGTCTTCGACGGCGCGATGGGCACGCTGCTCTACGGGCGCGGCGTCTTCGTGAACGTCTGCTACGACGAGCTGAGCGTGACCCGCCCGGAGCTGGTGCGGCAGATCCACGAGGAGTACGTGGCCGCCGGCGCCGAGATCCTCGAGACGAACACCTTCGGCGCCAACCCGGTCAAGCTGTCCGCCTACGGCCTCGACGCCCGCACCGAGGAGATCAACCGCGCGGCGGTCGGGCTCGCCCGCGAGGCGGCGCGGGGCCGCGCCCACGTCGCGGGCGCCATCGGCCCGCTCGGGGTGCGCATCGAGCCGTGGGGACCCACCTCCGATCGGCGAGGCCGAGGAGCTGTTCGGCCGCCAGGTCGAGGGGCTGCTGGAGGGCGGCGTGGACGGCTTCGTCCTCGAGACCTTCTCCGACCTGCAGGAGCTCGCCTGCGCGCTGCGCGCGGTGCGCGCGCGCACCGACCTGCCGCTCTTCGCGCAGATGACGGTGGCGCAGGACGGCAAGACCTCGTACGGCACGGACGCCCGCCAGATCGGCATCGCGCTCACGGAGCTCGGGCCCGGACGTGGTCGGCCTCAACTGCTCGGTGGGGCCGGCCGTCATGCTCGACGCCATCGAGGAGATGGCCGAGGCCACGCCGCTCCCCCTCTCCGCCCAGCCCAACGCCGGGCTGCCCCGCAGCGTCGGCGACCGCAAGATCTACATGGCGAGCCCCGAGTACCTCGCCCAGTACGCCCGCCGCATGATCGACGTGGGCGTCCGCTTCGTGGGCGGGTGCTGCGGCACGACGCCGGAGCACGTGAAGCGGATGCGCGACGCGGTCACGGCGGTGCAGCCACGCCACGCCAGCGTGTCCGTGCCCGCCGACGCACGCGGACCAGACGCCGCTCGCGGAGCCCGTGCCGCTGGAGCTGCGCTCGGCGTGGGGACGGAAGCTCGCGCGCGGCGAGACCGTCGCGTCGGTGGAGATCCTCCCGCCCCACGGGTGGGACCGCACGCGCATCGTCGCTCCCGGCCCGCCAGCTCAAGGTCGCCGGCGTGGACGCGATCAACATCGTGGACAGCCCGCGCGCCCAGAGCCGCATGGGCGCGGTCCCCGCCGCGCTGATCGTCGAGCGCGAGGTCGGGATCGAGACCGTGGTCCACTACACGTGCCGCGACAAGAACATGCTGGGGATGATCTCCGACCTCCTGGGCGCCGCCGCCGCGGGGCTGCGCAACGTCCTCCTGGTGAGCGGCGATCCGCCGGCCATGGGCCCCTACCCGGACACCACGGCGGTCTTCGACATCGACTCGATCGGCCTCACCAACGTGGTGCACGGCCTCAACCGCGGGCGTGGACCCGGGCGGCGGCTCGATCGGCCCGCCCACGGAGTTCGTCATCGGCGTGGCCGCCAACCACGGGCGCCCTCGACCAGGAGCGCGAGGTGAGCCGCTTCGCCTACAAGGTGGAGGCGGGCGCCGACTTCGCCGTCACGCAGCCGGTGTTCGACGCCGGACGTCGCTCGAGCGCTTCCTGGAGCGGGTCGCGAAGTGGCGCGTCCCGCTGGTCGCCGGCATCTGGCCGCTGCTCAACCTGCGCAACGCCGAGTACCTCGCCAACGAGGTGCCCGGCGTGAGCGTCCCCGACGCCGTGGTCGAGCGCATGCGCCGTGCCCAGGCGTCCGGCGCCGACGCCGCGCTGGCCGAAGGCGTCGCCATCGCCTGCGAGATGGTCGAAGCCGTCCGCCCCTGGTCCAGGGCTTCCACATCAGCGCCCCCAGCGGCCGCGTCGACGTGGCCCTCAGGGTGCTCAGGGAAGGCGGCGTGCGCGCCACGGCGTAGGCGTCCTACACCCGGGCGAGGATCCGCTGCAGCCGCCGCCCGGCGTCCCGACTGCCCAGGTTGCTGACGTACACCTTCTCCGCCCCGACGGCGCGCAGCTCGCGGATGGTGCGCGCGCAGATCTCCTCGGCCTCCACGCCGGCCTCGAACTCCCGGGTGATCTCCTCCGCCGGCACCGGAAAGAAGCGGCCCAGCATCTCGAGCGTCTTCGGGTTCGCGCTCCGGTAGAAGAAGACGCCGAACGACGACGGGGATCCCCCGCCCCGCCCGCTCGTGCTCCTCCAGGAAGCGCTCGACCCGGGGAAGCGCGTGGTGGGACACGATCTGGCCGAGCGCGAAGTCCGCTTCGGCGTCGTCCGCCGCGAGGCAGCGCATCTGCGCGACCGGGTCCTTCAGCGGGTTGACCCATCCGCCGAGCGCGAGCTCGGGCACGCGTGCGCGCACCATCTCGCGCAGGTCGCGGGCGTGGGGCACGCAGCGCGGCGGCCCCACCGAGCGGTCGCCGCCGAGGACGGTGAGCGAGTCGTATCCCTGCGACGACCGCGCGGGACGCGAACATCAGGCAGTACTCGAGCGCGTGCTTGGCGGTCAGGATGGGCACGATCCGGCGACGGTCGACGTCGTCGCCCACGTTGCCGCCCACGTGCGCGAGGTTCTCCTCCTCCGCGGCGCCCACGGCGTTGTCCGTGAGGAAGACGAAGAGCTCGTCCCTCGTGAGCCGGCGCAGCGTGTGGTGGAGGTCGATCCACGCCGCCATCCCGTCGCTCCGCCCGAGGTCGGTGCGGGGAGGCCGAAGCTCGACGGTCACCAGCGGGCCCGGCTCGCGCAGTCGCTGCGACCAGGAGGCTCTCCCGCGGTGCGCTCCGACGGCGTCCGGCTCACCCGCGCCCTCCGACCAGCGCCTCGATCTCGTCCGCGGCCGTCGGCAGCGCCCCCGTCAGGTTCTCGTGCCCCTCGGCCGTGACGAGGACGTCGTCCTCGATGCGGACGCCGATCCCGGCGTACGGCGCCGCGCGTCCCTCGGCGTCCGGGCGGAAGTACAGGCCCGGCTCCACCGTGAACACCATCCCCGGCTCGAGCGCCCGGGGCGCGCCGCGCTTCGGCGTAGTCGCCGGGGTCGTGGACGTCGAGGCCCG
Source organism: uncultured Gemmatimonadales bacterium (assembly GCA_963848895.1). Lineage (GTDB taxonomy): Bacteria > Gemmatimonadota > Gemmatimonadetes > Longimicrobiales > Gaopeijiaceae > SZUA-318. The sequence continues at coordinate 117,713 of CAWKGE010000036.1, read as the reverse complement.
AGCCAGTGCGACGTCTGGTGCGGGTACCAGGCCTTGAAGGCGCCTCTCCGCGATGAGCGTGTCGACGGTCGCCCTCGAGGACCCCCAGGGACACGAGCCCCTCCGTGAGGGCGCGCACGGCCGCGTCGTGGACGGCGGCCGTGGTCACGCCCGGCGCCACGATCTCCATCGCCGCGGTGCGCGCCTCCTCCACGACGTCGTAGACGGCCCGCTGCGCGGCCGTGAAGCGGCCGTCGACGGGCCACGTCCGGGTGATGTCGCCGCAGTACAGCGCCAGCTCCGCCCCGGCGTCGACCAGCACCAGCCTCGCCGGGTCCCATCGTGCGGCCGTTGGCCACGTAGTGGAGCACGCAGGCGTTGGGGCCCGACCCCACGATGGTCTCGTAGGCCGGGCCCGCCGCCCCCCCGCGCCGGAAGCAACCGTCGATGGCCGCCTGCACCACCCACTCGCCCCGCCCGGGACCCAGCGCCGCCGCGGCCGCGCGCTGGCCTTCCACGCTCAACGCCGCGGCCGCGCGCAGGCGCTCGATCTCGTGGACGTCCTTCACCAGCCGCAGCTCGTCCAGGATCTCCCCCGGGTCCACGATCCCCCGCGGCCCGGTGCCCTTGCGGGGGCCGCGCTCCCGGGCGCGCGTGAGCGCGGTCAGCACCATCCGCTCCACCTCGCCGCCACCGCCCGACGCGGTAGTGGATCCGGTCGCCCTCCTGGAGCAGCTCCGGGAGCCGCTCCCCCAGGTCCGAGAGCGGGTGGGTCTCGTCCGCCCCGAACCGCTCCGCCGCACCCTCCGGACCCAGCACCGGACCGCTCCACAGCTCGACCTCCGGATCCCGGTCGGGCACGAAGAGCACGAAGCGAGGGTCGGCACCGCCGACCAGGACAGCCACGCTCCGCGGCTCCGTCACGCCCGACACGTAGAAGAGCTCGCTGTCGGGTCGATACGCGTGGTCGGTGTCCCGCGAGCGCTTGAGCCGAGGGGCCGACGGAAGCACCATCACGCCGTCGCCGAGGCGGTCCAGGGCTGCCCGCCTCCGACCGGCGAAGGTGGACGCCGGGATGCCCGAGAGGGGATCTGGATAGGTCATGGACCGCAAGGTAGCCGGCACCCCCCGTTCAGTAGAAGGGGACCGGCCCGCTCTTCCCCGTGCGGGCAGGTCCGTCCGCGTTCCAGGGGCGCGCACCGGGGGACGAGACACTATCGTATCGGCATGCACAGGATGCTCGCGTTGGCGGTGGTGGGGTGGGCGGTGGGCGCTGGGCCCGCTCGGGCCCAGATCGTCCGTGGCGTGGTGGTGGAGGAGGGCTCCCGCACGCCCGTGGAGGGTGCCATGGTCGTCCTCACGGACGTGGAGGGCCGGGTGGTGCACCGCGTGCTGACCGACGCCGACGGGGGGTTCATCGCCGACCTGGATCGACCCGGTCCGCACCTGATCCGCGTCGACCGGATCGGGTACGAGAGCATCACCACCGACCGCTTCGACGTTCCCGGTGCAGGGGATCTTCCAGGAGGTCGCCGTGCCGATCCGCCCCGTCGAGCTCACGGGACTCGACGTGGAGGGCTCGCGGCGCTGTGCCCTTCGCCGGGAGCAGGGCCGCGCCACCGCCCGCGTATGGGAGGAAGCCCGCAAGGCCCTGGAGGCGGCCGCCTGGACCCTCAGCTCCGGCACCTACCGGTACACGCTGCTCCAGTTCGAGCGGAGCCTGGACGTGGACGGGCGCCGGGTGCTGAACGAGCGTCGCCGCTTCCTGCGCAGCACCGGGCCAGGCGCCATACGTGAGCGCGCCCGCGGACGAGCTCGTCGAGCAGGGATTCATCCGGGAGAACGACGACGGGACGATGACCTATTTCGCTCCGGACGCCGAGTCCTTCCTCTCGGACGCCTTCCTGAACACCCATTGCATGCGGGTCGGAGAGGTGCGCGACGGAATGGTCGGGCTCGCCTTCGAGCCCGTGCACGGGCGCCGGGAGACCGAGATCCGCGGCACGCTGTGGATCGAGGCCGCCACCGCGACGCTGCGGCGGCTGGAGTTCCAGTACGTGAACCGCCCGAGGAACCGCGACATGGGAAGCGCCGGACGGCGAGGTCGTCTTCGGGCGGCTCCCCAACGGCACGTGGATCGTACGGGAATGGAGCCTGCGCCTGCCGGTCCTCGGCACGCCCGCCGACCACTCCCGCACGTTCGTCATCGGCTACCAGGTGCAGGGCGGCGCCGTGTGGCGCGCCGTCGACCGGACCGGAGCCATCGTGGTCGAGGCCACGTCGGCGACCGTCGCCGGAACGGTGGTGGACTCCCTCGAGGTGGGAGGGGTCGCGGGAGCGGTCCTGCACACCGCCGACGACGAGGAGGGCGGCGAGGGCGTGAGGACGCGCGCGGACGGCTCGTTCACGATCGCCGGACTGGCGCCCGGCACGCTCGTGCTCGAGGCACACCATCCCTCCCTCGACACCCTGGGCCTGGGGCCCGCCTCCTTCCCCGTCGAGGCGCAGGCGGGCGAGCTCACGACCGTGCGCCTCCGCCTGCCCGGCGTGGGAGAGATCCTGGCTGCCGCGTGCGGGACGGGAACCGCGGGCGATCGGCCGGACGCGATCCTCCTGGGCCGGGCGCTGACGGGCAACGCCGCCGCGTCCGGCGCCCGCGTGCGCGTACGTTGGCTCGGGAGCCTCCGGGGGGATCTCTCGGCCGCCACGCAGGCCGCGCCGCCTCGTCGATCGGGCGAGCCTCCACGGTGGAGCGTCGACCCGGATGATGCCCGCGCGCTGATCACCACCCTGGACGAGCGCGGTATCTTCCTCCTCTGCGGCGTACCGCGAGGCTCGCAGCTGGTGGTGGAGGCGGCCCTCGGGACGGGCGGTTGGGTCCGGCGCAGCATCGCGCTCTCCCCCGCCGACGACGTCGTCACGGTGACCATTCCCATCGAGAGGGGACGGTAGGTCTTGAAGCTGCCCAACGTCGCAGGAGGCCCCTTCCTCCGGGGGCTGTCCGGACTCGTATCCCTCGCGCTGGCCCTGATCGCTCCGGGCGCGAGCGCGCAGGCCACGCCCGACTCGTCGACGTCGGCCCGGCCGGATTCTGCGGTCGCCCTCGAGCCCATCGTCGTGCGGGTGCTCCGGAGCTCTGCGGGCACCGGGAGCCCGTACGCGGTATCGGTCGCAGCCGGAGAGGAGTTGGACCGGGCCAACCCGGGCGCCTTCCTCGAGGAGACGCTGCGGTCGCTGCCCGGGCTGCAGATCCAGAACCGCTTCAACCTCGCCTCCGGCGAGCGGGTCGCGATCCGCGGCTTCGGGTCGCGGGCGCAGTTCGGCATCCGGGGAATCCGTGTCCTCGTGGACGGCATCCCCGCGACGCTCGCCGACGGCCAGACGTCCATCGACCACCTGGACGTGGCGTCCCTCGGCCGCGTCGAGCTGCTGCGTGGGCCCGGGCGCATCGTTGTACGGCAACGCGGCCGGCGGCGTGCTGCATTTCGAGTCCCGCGCTCCGGCCCCGGACGGCCCGGAGGCCGAGGCGCGCTCCGCTGCCGGCTCCGACGGGCTGCGCACCTTCCTCGGGGCCCTGTCGGGCACGGTGGACGGGCTCGGGTACCGGGCCAGCGTGTCCCGCTTCACCTACGCCGGATTCCGCCGCGACCCCGTCGCGGACGACGGCCGTACGTACGGCCGCCAGGCCAGGACCATCGTCAACGGGATCTTCGACATCCCCATCTCGTCGGGACGGATCCGCATCGTCGCCAACGGGCTCGACATGGCGGCGGCCAACCCCGGGTCCCTCTCCTCCGCGCTGCTGTCGGAGGGCGATCGGCAGGCGTACCGCTTCAACGTCATCCAGGACACCCGCGAGGACGCGCGCCAGGGACAGGTCGGGGTGACCTGGACGGGGAGCCTGGGCGCCCTCGACGGAGAGGTGTCCGCGTGGGGCATCCGCCGGGATTTCGAGGGCCGGATCCCCTCGGACGTGGTCGCGTTCGACCGCAACGCCGGGGGCGCCCGCGCGCTCTTCCACGGGGAGAGCCCCACGGCCCTGGGGACGCTGGCGCTGGGCGGGGGCATGGAGCTCGAGCTGCAGAGCGACGACCGCCGGAACTGGGCGAACGAGGGCGGCGACAAGGGCGCCCTCTCCCTGGACCAGCAGGAGCGGGTCCGGGGCGTGGGGGTCTTCCTGGACGGCCGCCTGGAGACGATCCCGGGCCTGTCGGTCCTCGCCGGCCTCCGCTACGACCGCTTCCGCTTCCGGGCGGACGATCGCTTCCTCCAGGACGGGGCCGACGACTCGGGCGTGCGGGTGATGGACGCGCTCAGCCCGTCCGTGGGCGTGGTCGCCGAGCCGGCGGACGGGGTGGAGCTGTTCGGCAACGTCTCGACGTCGTTCGAGACCCCCACGACCACCGAGCTCGGCAACCGTCCCGACGGCGCCGGCGGCTTCAACCCCAAGCTGGACCCGACGCGGGCGCTGACGGCGGAGGGGGGGGTGCGCGGCCGGGTAGGAGGAACCTGGAGCCTGGAGGCGACGCTCTTCCACACGGCGCTGAAGGACGAGCTCGTCCCCTTCGAGGTGCCCTCCTCGCCCGGCCGTACGTTCTACAGGAACGCGGGGGAGTCGCACCACCAGGGGTGGGAGTTGTCCGTGGAGGGCCGGCCCTCGTCGGCCGTGTGGACGCGCGTCGCGTACACGCGGGTGGACGGGCGATTCGACGCCTACGCCACCGACGCGGGGAGCTTCGCCGGCAACCGCATCCCCGGCCTCGCCCCCTACCGGGTGGACGGGACCGTGACGCTCGAGCGCGGCCCGGGCTTCCTGGAGGTGCGCGGCCTCTACCAGGACGCGATGCCGGTGGACGACGCGAACGCGCACACGTCGCCCCCGTACTTCCTGGCGGACGTGCGCGCGGGCCTCGAGCGCGTGCAGACGGGAAGCCTGAGCGTCTCCCCGTACGTCGCCGTCGCCAACGCGCTGAACCGGGGCTACGTCACGGCCGTCGTGGTCAACGCCTTCGGGCAGCGCTACTACGAGCCCGGGCCGGGGCGCACGTGGGAGGTCGGCCTGAACGTGCTGCTGGGAGGCGGAGGGCGGTAGCGCTACCTGCGGCAGAGGGACAGGTCGCGCACGAGCGCCAGCGCGTTCGCGACGGGCCGCTCCCCCTTCTCGTCCGAGGGGTGGTTCTGCGCCACGCCGAGCACCACCAGGACCGAGGACCCTCCCCCGTCGAGGTTGAGCGCCTCGCTGGCCCCGAAGGCCTCCAGGAGCGTCGCCAGCTCCGGCAGGGTCATGCCCACCGAATGCGGCGCCTGTCGCCCGTCGACGACGACGAGCCACAGCCGGTCGGACGTTGGATCGTATCCGACCGCCGTCCGCGGATGCCGGGACGCCGCGAAGGCGGGCTGCTCGGCGACCGCCAGGTCCCCCACCCGGCGTCCGTGATCCAGCAGCTCCGGGAAGCCGCCGACCGCCTCGGTGCGCCCGTCACCGACGCCGAACGGCACGGACCATCCGAGCTGCAGGGTGTCTCCCGCCACGGAGACCGGCCCGACCCAGGGCTCCACCCCGGGGCGCCACGCCACCGCCGGGCGGCGGCGCGCCACGGTCACCTGCCCACCCGCGACCTCCGCGCCCACCGTCGTGCCCTCGGGTGTGAAGAAGTCGGCGTTCACCGCGGCCAGCACGCCGTCGGGCGAGCGCGCCACCATCGAGGTCACGGGCTCGTGGCCCCGCCCGCCGGACTCGCGGTCCTCGGCGCGCAGCGTCTTCAACGCCAGGTCGCAGCGCGACAGATCCGCTTCCACCGCGTGGATCGCCCACGGCCCCTCCTCGGACCAGAGGTAGCGATACCAGACCCCCGCGCCGACGCGCGCGCTGCGCACCGTGTCCGGGTGCAGCAGCTCGAGCACGGCCGGCGGGATCCGATCGGCGAGCGCCGGTGGGGTGTCCGGGGGCGCGCACGCAGCGAGCAGGACCGCCGCGGCGAGCGCCACGCCCCGCACGCGCACCCCGTGGACCGTCCTGGGCGGTCTGTCTATACTCCGGCTTCCATGGCTCTTCACGCGCGCATCATCCGCCTCGCCGCCATCGGCGCCCTCTGCCTCGCCCCGCTCGCCTTCCACGCCGCGCCCGCAGCCGCGCAGGGTACCGGCACGGGAAGCAGCGTGCGCGTGGGCCTTACCTTCGGCGGGATCAGCACGGTGGGGCTCAGCATCGAGTACGTGAACGACTACCGGAGCGTGGACCTCACCTTCGGCACGTGGTCCTTCCGCGACCTGAGCAGCGCGGTGGTCGTGCGCCAGTACTTCGGCGCCGGACACCTCCTCCCCTTCGTCGGGATCGGGCTCTGGATCGTGGGCGCCCATCCTGCGGGCGAGCGAACCGGCTTCGCCGCCGTCCTGCACGCGCCGATCGGCCTCGACTGGCAGGCCCTGGACGACCATTACCTGGGCGCCGTGATGAACGTCAACCGGGCGCTCTGGGTGCGACGCACGGATCCCGAGGACGACATGCCGCTCAACCGCCGACTGGTCCCCCTCCCCGGCGTGTACTACCGCTGGGGCCGGTAAGCGAAAGCGCCTCCACGCCCTTCTCACCACTCGTCGGGCTCGTCCCAGCTCTCGGACCAGAAGCGCCGCTCTTCCTCGTCGATCTCGTCGTAGTCGAGCGGCTCGTCCTCGTCGGTGGTGAGCACCCCGCGCTCGACGATGGCGCGCACCGCCGCGTCGTCGATCAGCGGCCGGGCGCGGTGCAGCCGGCGCCGCATGCGCATCCGTAGCTGGATCCCCGAGGCTACGACGAGCCCTACGAGGAAGGCCGACAAGAGGGCGAGGACGAACGAGAGCATCTCAGTCGATGGGCTCCATTCCCACGTACTTCAGACCACTTCCAGTGACGAACAGGACGACCTCGTCGTCTGCGGAGACGAGGCCCTTCTCCATGAGCATGGGGACAGCGGCCGCGGTGGCGCCACCCTCGGGCGCCGCGAACACGCCGGTGTCCGCACCCAGCTTGTATACCCATTCCTTCATGAGATGATCGGGAACGGCGACGGCGCCACCCCCGGAATCCCGGAGCGCCCGCAGGATCAGGAAGTCGCCGACCGCCCCCGGCACGCGCAGGCCCGATGCGTAGGTCTCGGCGCCCTGCCACGTCTCCGCGTGCTCCTCCCCCCGTTCCCAGGCGCGCACCATCGGCGCGCACCCGGCGGCCTGGACGGTGAACATCTTCGGGCGCTCGCCGCCGATCCAGCCGAGGCGCTCCATCTCGTCGAACGCCTTCCACATCCCGATCAGCCCGGTGCCACCCCCCGTTGGATAGACGATCGCGTCCGGGAGACGACCGCCGAGCTGCTCGAAGAGCTCGTAGCCCATGGTCTTCTTTCCCTCCACACGATAGGGCTCCTTCAGCGTGGAGAGATCGAACCACCCGTGTGCTTCGACCCCCTGGCGGACGACCCGGCCGCAGTCGGTGATCAGGCCGTCGAGAAGCTGCAGGTCGGCCCCGAGCGCGGCGATCTCCTCCAGGATCGGAGCCGGCGTGTCCCGCGGCACGACGACGTGCACGGGCAGTCCGGCCGCCGCCCCGTAGGCCGCGGCCGCGCTGCCCGCGTTGCCCGCGGACGGCAGCGCGAGCTCCTCGGCCCCCAGCTCCAGCGCGCGCGAAACGGCCAGGCCGAGCCCACGGGCCTTGAAGGAGCCGGTCGGGTTCTGTCCTTCGTCCTTGAGCCACACCCGTGCCACGCCGAGCCGGTCGGCCGTGCGCGTACGCGTCCAGGAGCGGGGTCCACCCCTCTCCCAGGGCGACCTGGCAGCCTGCGGTCGCGCACGGGCAGCACCTCCTCGTAGCGCCAGAGGTCCGCCCGCCGCCCCGCGACGGCGCTCGGGGTGAACCGGTCCCGGATGGCGTCGAGGTCGTAGCGCGCGAAGAGGGGCTTTCCGGCGGACGACAGGCCGATGAGCTGCTCGCTCTCGTACCGCTCTCCGGTTCCCGTGCACTCCAGATGGCTGGCTCCGGGCAGGCTTGCCGCGTCGTTCATATCGTCTTCGCTTCCTTCGAGATGGGCTCCACGTTCGTGGCAAGCGGCCGGAGGACAGGACGCGCACCCCGGCGACCAGCGAGAGCACGGCCACCGGCAGGAGCCAGAACGGTGGCGGGCCGTTGGGGTTCGCGAGCATCTCCCGGAGCGCAGGCACGGACGCCAGGAGCACGATCGTTCCATTGTTCAGGAGGTGCATGAGGGCCCCGGTCCAGATCGACCGGCTTCTCAACACCGCCCACGCGATGACGATACCCAGCCAGGCCGTCGGAAGGAACCTGATCACGGTCTGGAACGAGAGGTGGAAGGCGCCGAACACCAGCCCGTTGAGCAGCACGACGCGCCACGTGGCCAGTCGACGGGTGCCCCCGAGCAGCACGCCCCGGAAGACCACCTCCTCGCACAGCGCCGGCGTCACCGCCAGCAGCAGGAGCAGCCAGGCCAGCCGTCCCGGCGTCTGGGCCGTGACCAGCTTCTCGAGCCCCTCCAGCATCTCCCAGGGGATCGGGAGAAAGAAGGTCTGCAGCCACCCGATGAGCCAAGCCACCGGAACGGCTCCCCCGACGAGAAGGAGCGCCCCCGCCACGCCACGCGCTCCGGGAGATCGCAGCGACAGCGTACGCCGCACGTCGTATCCGCCGATGCGCACGAAGAGCAGCGCCGGCACGAACAGCAGCAACCACTCGGCGGCGAGCAGTCCCCGCTCGCCGAGCTGGAGCTGCAGCGTGACGCCGAACCAGAAGAACAGGACCGCCACGCCCGCCACGAAGAAGACCGCGGCCCGTGGATCGGGGACCTTCCCCGCCTGCTCCCCGGCCCGCAGCCCTTCGATCCACCCGGAGCCGTCGTGGCCTTCGCCTTCGGCCCCGAAGAGCACCGCCTCGTTGCCGAAGGTGCGGGCGGCGAACAGGAGCGCCAGGGCCGCATACAGCACCGTCGAGCACAGCACCAGCGCGCCGGTGACGAAGTCGGCGTCGCCGACCATGAGGTCGCGGAAGAAGAAGGACACGCCGGCCACGGGGACGAGCGCGAACATCGGGGAGAAGTCGATCCCCGGGAACATCGGCAGCATCGCGGGCAGCAGCACGAGCATGTAGATCGGGGTCAGCGTGTTCTGCGCCTCCTTGAACGACGACGAGCGCACGGCCATGCCGAGGAAGAGGGCACCGAACAGCACGGCCAGCGGAATGAGCGTGAGGAAGATCAGCACCACGGCGCGCAGGGAGACCGACACCTCGAGCCCGAGGCCCCGGCTGAACTCGAGCACCCCGGTCTGGAACGTGAGGATCATGCTGCCCAGGTTCAGGGCGGCGGCCACGACGGCGATCAGCGCCACCGTCACGAACTTGCCGGCGACCACGGAGCCGGCGGGCACGGGAGCGGTCAGGAGCGTCTCGAGCGTGCCCCGCTCCTTCTCGCCGGCCGCCAGGTCGATCGCCGGGTAGAACGCTCCCAGCATCGTGATCACGACCAGGAGAAGCGGAAGGATCCTGCCCATGGTGTAGCCGCCGACCTCCTCCGGGCGCGCTACCGAGGAGTCGACGACCTCGAGCGGTCGGGCGAACCCGGCCGGCAACCCGCGCGCCAGCAGCCGGCGCGCCAGCAGCGTGTCTCGCCACGCGTCCAGGACCCGGAGGAGCTCACGCCTGCCCAGCTGCGACCGGTCCGACGCGCCGTTGTAGAGCACGACCACCGGCCGCGACCCTCCCGCCCCCTCCCGTCCGACCTGCGCGACGGCCGTGACGGAATCCGAGCGTACGGCCGCCTCGGGATCGCCGACCACCGTCACCCGGCGGAGCCCCTGCGCCGAATCCACGAGCGCCAACAGCTCCGCCGGCGCCTCGCCCACCACCGCCACCGGCGCGACCCGCTCCTGCAGCCGCCTCTGGCCGAAGAGGAGGATCTGCTCGCTCACGACCAGGAGCGCCGGGTAGAGGAGCACCGGCACCACGACCATGAGGACCAGCGTCCGCCGGTCGCGGATCGTCTCCTTGAGCTCCTTGCGGAACACGATCCACCAGACGCTCACGCCGCACCTCCGAGCTCGGGACCCGTGACCAGCGCGAGGAATGCGCGCGCGAGGTTCGGCGCGCCGGTGCTCGCCACCAGGTCGTCGGGCGTCCCCTCGGCGACCAGCTCCCCGCCGCGCAGAACGCCGACCCGGTCCGCCAGCAACTCCACCTCCTGCAGCTGGTGGGTCGAGAAGAGGATGCACTTCCCGCGCGTGCGCTCGCGGACGATGAAGTCGTAGATGGCCTGCCCGCTCAGGACGTCGAGGCCGAGGGTCGGCTCGTCCAGGATGAGAGCCGCCGGGTCGTGGACGAGCGCCCGGGCGAGGGAGACGCGCTGGCGCTGGCCCGTCGACAGCCGCCCGCATCGGCGATCCGCGAACGCCTCGATCCCGAACAAGGCGATCAGCTCCTCCACGCGGGCGTCCAGCTCGACGCCGTCGAGCCCCTGGAGGTTGCCGAAGTACACCACGAGCTCACGGGCCGTCAGGCGCTCGTAGAGGCCCATGGACGCCGCGATGAAGCCTATTCGGCGCCGTACCTCGAGGGGCTCGCGCACGGCGTCCGCGCCGAAGACGGAGGCCGTCCCGGAGGTGGGCGCCAGCAGGGTGGCCAGGCAGCGGAGCGCGGTCGTCTTTCCCGCGCCGTTGGGCCCGAGCAAGGCGTACACCTCCCCCGGCCGCACCTCGAGCGTGAGCTCGCGGAGTGCTGTGAGGGTACCGTAGCGTTTGGTGAGTCGATGGAAGCGGATCATGGCTCCGCTTCCCCGGTATTCGTCATAGTGTTGTGGCGCAATGGGTTGCGTCCGATTCCGACAGGGTAACGGAGTGCCCCGTCACACCCACCGTCACAGTAGTTCGCCCCAAAATCCGTTGGGCTCGAGAAGTCGGCCGAGGTTCCGGCAATCCTGGTGCGTGCACGACGGGGTCGCCGCCGCCCGCAACGCGTGCGGCGTCAGCCGCGCCTCGACGAGCAGGACTCCCATCACGTCCACCACGCGACGGAAAGTAACTTCGCGCCAGTGCGCGCGCTCGGCGTCCATGATCCGGCGGCTCCGGCAAGGACCGACCGAAGCCAAGTTGTGTTTACCTGGCGTTGCGCAAGCCAAGCGAAATGGCTACATCGTTGGCTAACGTTTGTCCTAGCCAACCTCGTTTGGGCAGCCATGGACCCCGGAGATTTCGCCGAATCCGCCCCCGGAAGGCTTGTCCCGACCACGCACGGCGCGCACGCGTTCGTTCCGGACCCACTGCCTCGGAGAATCCCCCTGCCCCCGGCCACGGTAAAGCGTCTCGCGGCCGCTGAGCGCGCGATTGGGCGTCTGAGTGGAGCCACTCTCCGGGAGTTCAACCCCTACCTCCTAAGCTCCCCACTACTCCACCGAGAGGCCATTCTCTCCAGTCGGATGGAGGGCACGATCACGACCCCCGAGCAACTGGTCTTGCTTGAGGCGGAAGAGGCTGACGATGCACAGAGGAGGAGCGCGGACGAAGATACGGCAGAGGTGTTGAACTACGTGAGGGCTATGCAGCATGCCCTCCGTCGCCTTGAGAATCTGCCGATTAGTCTCAGGCTCATCCAGGAGATCCACCGCGTCCTGCTGTCGGGCGTTCGCGGAAACCGTGAAGGCCCTGGGGTCTTTCGACGGAGCCAGAACTTCATTGGTACCGGACCCAATAGTCGAATCGAAGATGCCCGCTTCGTGCCCCCCCCGATCAACATGCTTGATGAGTGCCTAGGGGACTTCGAAGCGTACCTCCACGACGAAACCATCGAGGATCCATTCCTCGTGCAGCTTGCGCTCGCCCACTATCAATTCGAGACCATCCACCCGTTCCGCGACGGCAACGGCCGGGTCGGTCGTCTCCTGATCCCCCTGCTGATGATCGCGAAGGAACGTCTCGATGCTCCAATTCTCTACTTGAGCGCCCACTTCGAGCGGAACCGCGAGACTTACGCTGATCTCCTGCTGGAAGTCAGCCGGAAGGGATCGTGGATCCCTTGGATCGATTTCTTCCTGGACGGTGTGACCGAATCGGCACATGAATCGACACGACAGGCAACAGCGCTCCTGGACCTCCGCCAGCAGTATCACCGTCGGTTTCAATCAGATCGCAGCTCAGCGAGGATCATCCGCCTCATTGATGAGCTCTTCCAATCGCCCTCGATCACGATCCGGAGAGCCGCGTCCATCCTCGATATCACTGCGCAAGGTGCCGCAAACAACGTACATAAGCTCGAGGAACCCGGGATTGTTCGTGAGATCACGGGAAGGACACGAAACCAGGTCTTTGTGGCCGACGAGATTCTCGCCTTCCTGTACGACCAGCCAGACACGCGCGGGGAGGGTGCACTAGGGGATGCTGAAGAAGGGGAGCACCCCGCGTTGGGAGCGCCACGGCCTCGAATCCAAGGCGGAGCGACGACGGCATAGCCATAGCTACGTCTGAGGAGCTCCCACCGACGGAGGCGAGGCCGTGCCGCCCCAACCCACAACCTCCTGACGTTCATATATCTGTCATAGTTGATGGGCGCATGGGGATTTCGCAAGCGCTGCACGCTGTTGACCGATCCATCTTCTCCTCCTCGCCGTAGCGCTGCTACGACTCGTCCTCGTTCCTTGCCTGAGCAGCGAAAGCCCCATGCGCGCGGGGTGCTCCCCTTTTTCAGCGACCTGCTAGTGTGATGTCCCAGAAATAACTGTACAATATAGCGGAGGCACCGTAGATTCGCTCCCAGCCACACCGGCAAGGAGGGAACCGATGCCCCGAACTGGACGTCCGATGAAGCCCCTCGAGCTCAGCGACGGAGCGCGAGAAGAGCTTGAGTCGCTGGCACGCTCGCGCAGCCTGCCCTCGGGTCTCGTACGCCGCGCCAGGACGGTGCTTCTGTGCGCCGACGGACTGAGCAATGGGGCCGTCGCAGATGAAGTGGGTCTTACCCGCCAGACCGTGGGGAAGTGGCGCGAGCGCTTCCGTACGCAGGGCCTCATGGGACTGTATGAGGAGCGCCGACCTGGAAAGCCGCGGTCAATCGAGGACGAAGAAGTCATGCTGCTCCTGCAGAAAACGCTGGAGACGAAGCCCCAGGACGGCAGCACTCACTGGACCTGCCGTTCCATGGCGAAAGCGACCGGGCTATCGAAGTCCACGGTTCAGCGCGTCTGGTCCGTGTTCAATGTCCAGCCCCACCGTCAGAAGCACTTCAAGCTCTCCACGGATCCTTTCTTCGTCGAAAAGGTCCACGACATCTGTGGGCTCTATCTCAACCCGCCTGACCACGCGATGGTGCTCTGCGTCGACGAGAAGAGCCAGGCCCAGGCGCTGGAGCGTACCCAGCCCCTGCTGCCGCTCGGTCTCGGATATGTCGAGGGCGTCACGCACGACTACGTTCGGCACGGCACCACCACGCTCTTCGCCGCCCTCGATGTGGCAAGTGGCCAAGTCATGGCGCGTTGTTCCCCCAGGCATCGCCATCAGGAGTTCCTGCAGTTCCTGAAGCACATCGACGCCAACGTCCCGCCCGAACTCGACGTGCACCTCGTCGTCGACAACTACAGCACCCACAAGCACGCCAAGGTTAAGCGCTGGCTCGCCGCTCGACCGCGCTACCACGTCCACTTCACCCCGACCTACTCCTCTTGGCTCAATCAGGTCGAGATCTGGTTCAACATCGTCACCCAGAAGGCGATCCGCCGCGGCTCCTTCTCCTCCGTCCGCGAACTCGTCGACAAGATCCGCCACTTCACCGACGCCTATAACCCCGACGCTGCCCCATTCATGTGGACCGCCACCGCCGACTCCATCATCCAGAAGATCCAGAGACTTTGTCGGGCTATCTCTGGGACAGGACACTAGCCAGGGTTTGAAGCTTCTGGCGCGGTGGCCGTCAGGCCTTGACCCCGCCGCTCCTCCTCTCCATCTGTCGACATTGAGCGCAGGCGCCATGGCTTGCGCGTGGCTCATGGCCGTCGCCAAGTTTGGGGTGCCCTCCGCTCCAATTCCTGCCCGAAGGAATTGCCGTGGCCCCCCCCCCCCCGCCTCCGGCCGACCGCACCTCTGACGCTCGGACCGGGTGACCTGCCGAGCATGCGGTACCACGCGCTGCGCCTGCGCGGCATGAGGATACCGGTCGGCCCCTCTCTGCCCTTCCTGCTCGCCTTCGCGCTCTCCGCCTGCGATGCCGGCGACGTCACGCTCGTGGAGCCGCAGAAGACCACGGACGCGACGGCCGCGCTCACCGTCCACGCGACGCTCGGGGAGCCGTACTCTGATCTCGCCGCCGCCCTCGGCTGGGAGGCCGGCGTCCCGGGCGCCCAGGTCCGGGTGCACAAGACGGACGATCCGTACGATGAGGCCTACTGGGACACGGGCGAGACCGATGCGTCCGGGACCGCCGCCTTCCCGGACCTCCTGGGGGGTCTCTACGAGGTGGAGATCACCCGCCCGCTCTCCGACGAGGAAGCCGCGCGGACGGGGACGGCGGCGAGGATCGTCGCGGGCGGGCGGTGGCTCGACGCGCCGAAGGCGGGCGTCCGTGAGATTCCGCTGACGCCGAACCAACGGGGTGGGCTCGTCTTCGGGGAGGTCGCGCTCACGGTGCCGCTGCCCTGGGAGACGGGAGGAGGATCCTACCACGGGTCGAAGTACATCGAGCTGTTCAACAACTCGGACGCCATCGTCTACCTGGACGGGATGGTCCTCGGGTTCGGGTGGGACTTCTACAATGACATCGCCAACTACTGGACCTGCGAGGTCTCCGCGCCGTTCCGCACGGACCCGGAGGGGATCTGGGCCGGGCAGTCCCTCCGCTTCCCCGGGTCCGGACACGACTACCCGGTGGCGCCCGGGGCCACGGTCCTCGTCGCGAGGTCCGCGCTCGACCATACGTCCGTTCACACCAGCCTCTCGGACCTGACCGCGGCGGACTTCGAGTTCCCGGCCGGAGGAGCGGCCGGGAACCCCGCGGTTCCGGACCTCGCCGAGCTCGGGCCCAACTACCTTGCTCCCTTCGACCCCAACGGGACGTACCCGCTGATCCTCTCGGAGCCGGTGGACCTGGAGTCCCTCGTCGTCCGGACCGACCCCGTCGGAGGGCGGACCTACGTCCGGTTCCCGGGGACGGGGATCCTCGACGCCGTCCTGATGCAGTGGGATTACACCAAGTCGAGCTACGAGCCGAGCCCGCTGTGCACCCAGGCGCTCGACCCGTTCTTCGAGGCGCTTCCCGGCCCGGCGCTCTGGTCGGGCTCCGACGGCGCAGCCTGGACCGCCCAGCGGCGCGTGATCGGCCACGAGGGCGGCCGCCCGATCCTCCAGGACACCAACACGAGCATGGCCGACTTCGTCCGGGCTTGGAAGACGCCGGGAACGACACCGGACTCGGGGCCGGGAGGCGCGCCATGAGGAGCCTCGCAGCTCTGCTGCTGTCGCTGGCCTTCGCCCTCGCCGCCTGCGACGCCGGCGAGGTCACGCTGGTGGCGCCGCAGAAGACCACGAGCGCAACGGCGGCCCTCACCGTGCATGCGACGCTCGGGGAGCCCTACGCTGATCTTGCCGCGGCCCTCGGCTGGCAGGCTGGCATCCCGGGCGCGCACGTCCGCATCCACAATTCGCGGGAGCCGTACGACGAGGACTACTGGGTCACCGGCCAGACGGATGCCACCGGGACGGCCGCCTTCCCGGACCTCCTCGAGGGGATCTACGAGGTGGAGATCACCCGGACACTCACCGACGACGAAGTCGCGCGAGCGGGCACGGCGAGCAGGATCGTAGCGGGCGGCCGGTGGCTCCACGCGCCACGAGACGCGGTGCGAGAGATCCCGCTGACGCCGAACCAGCGGAAAGGGCTGGTGTTCGGTGAGATCGCGCTGATCCCGCCGCCCGGGTGGGAGATCGGCGACTCCTACCACAGCGCCGAGTACATCGAGCTGTTCAACAATTCGGATGCCACCGTCTGGCTGGATGGGATGATCCTGGGGTTCGGGTGGTACTTCTGGAGGGACTACGGCGGTTGGCCCTGTACACTCTCCGAGCCCTTTCGGACGGATCCCGACGGGATCTGGGCCCGGTCGGCGGCGCGCTTCCCCGGGTCCGGCCACGACTACCCGGTGGCGCCCGGCGCGACGGCCCTGATCGCGAAGTCCGCCATCGACCATACCTCCGTGCACTGGAGTCTGTCGGACCTCTCTGAGGCGGACTTCGAGCTGCCCATCGGAGGGGGGGCGGGGAATCCGGACGTCCCGGACCTCGTCCAGCTCGGGCCGATCATGCTCTATCCCTCCGAGCCGAACACCACCTTCCCCCTCTTCCTCTCCGAGCCGGTGGACCTCGCCTCCCTGCCCACCCGGGCGGATCCCAACAAGGGCTTCATCCACCTGCGGTACCCGCGGGACGGGATCGTCGATGCCGTCCTGGTGCAGTACGACTTCGCGAAGTCGAGCTACGAGGCGGCGCCCTTCTGCAGCCAGGCCCTCGACCCCTTCTTCGAGGCGCTGCCGGGACCCGCCGTGTGGGAGTCTTCCGACGGCGACGGCGCCGCATGGACCGCCCAGCGGCGCGTGATCGGCCACGAGAACGGTCGTCCCATCCTCCAGGACACGAACACCAGCATGGCCGACTTCGTCCGAGCGTGGAAGACGCCGGGGACGACGCCGGACTCGGGGCCGGGAGGTCCGTGATGCGCCCGAGAGCGCCGGCTCCGTGGAGCGCGATGGCGATGCTCGCTCGCGCCCTCCTGCCGATGACGCTGCTCGTCCCAGCCGCGCCCCTGCTCTCGCAGGCGCCTACTCAGGGCCCGACGGTCGTCGGCCGCGTGACCGGTCCGGCGGGCCAGCCGGTGGACGGCGTCGTCGTGCGGGTGGAGGGCACGTCGATCTCCACCCTCACGACGGTGCAGGGGTTCTACAGCCTGAGCCGCGTGCCGCCGGGACCGCACACGCTGGTGACGGAGCACCTGGGCTACGCGACGGCCCGGGTGGAGGTGACGGTGCCCGCCGCGGGCGAGGTGCGCAGGGACATCGCGCTCGCGACCCGCACGCTGGAGCTCGAGGGGCTCACGGTGACCGCGGACGCGGTGAGCCGCGCGCGCGGGGAGGCCGCGACCGCGACGGTCATCGCGCGGGAAGCGATCCTCAACCAGACGGCCTCGAGCCTGGCGGGCGTGCTCGAGCTGCTGCCGGGCGTGGAGATGGCCCCGCCGGGGCTGAGCAATGTGCAGCAGCTCTCGCTCCGGGCCGTGCCGACGTCGGGTCTCGCGAGAAGCACGGGCTCGGCGGACCTGGCGTCGTTCGGCACGCTGATCATCGTGGACGGGGTGCCGCTCTCCAACAACGCGAACCTGCAGTCGTTGGGCTCCGGGGCCGACCTGTCGTTCTCCACGGCGGCCGGCGGTGGGGTGGACCTTCGCCAGGTCCCCGCGGCGACGCTCGAGCGCGTCGAGGTGATCCGCGGCGTGCCGTCGGCTCGCTACGGCGATCTCACCCAGGGAGCAATCGTCGTGGAGACGCGCGCGGGCGCGTTCGAGCCGGAGGTCCGGACGCAGTACGACCCGTACACGTTCGAGGCCACGGCCCTGGGCGGGTGGGACCTGGGGTCCGCGCAGGGCGCGACGTTCAACGTCGACTACGCACGGACGCGGTCGATGCCGGGGGTCACGGACGATCACGCGAACCGCCTGGCCGCCCAGCTCGCGCACCGCTTCAGCCGCGGCGCGCCGCCCGAGCCGGGAGGCGCCGCCGGGCTCACGCTGGACAGCCGCGTGGACTTCTATCGGCTCTCCGAGGACCTCCCGCTCAACGAGAATACGCGGCCGGGGTGGACCTCCAGCGACCGGGAGACGGGGCTCCGCATCTCCGAGCGCGCCCGCATGCACCTTCCGGGGGACGCCACGCTTTCGGTGACCGGCGCGGTCACGCACCTGTGGCAGCGCGCGTGGTCCGCGGCGCGCCTGGTTCGCGGCGCCATGCCGTTCACGGACCGCCTGACGCCGGGCCGCTCCGAGGGGTGGTTCGTGGGCGGGCCGTACGACTCGGAGCTCACGGTGGAGGGCGCGCCCTGGCTGGTGTACGCCCGGGCGGAGGCCGACAAGGAGGCCAACGGCCCCGGAGGGCTGCATCACCTGCGGGCGGGCCTGGAGCTCCGGCGGGAGTGGAACTCGGGCGCCGGCTACCAGTTCGACATGGCCGCGCCGCCGCAGGTCTCGTTCAACGGCGTGCAGGGCTACGCCCGGCCGCGGAGCTTCGCGGACGTCCCGGCCCTCGCCACGTCCGGCCTGTACCTGGACGACCGGATCGTCGCGCTCGCTCACGGACCGGACGGCGTTCACGCTCCAGCTCGGCCTGCGGGTGGACGGGCTGCACGAGCCGGGCGCGTGGCTGCCGCGGCTCCGGGACGCGGTGGTCCAGCCCCGGCTGTGGGGTGAGCTGTCGCCTCGGCCGTGGCTGCGCTTCCGGGGCGGGTGGGGGCTGACGGCGAAGGCGCCCTCCCTCGGCGACCTGACGCCGGCGCCCCAGTACAACGACGTGATCAACGTCAACTGGTACGCGAACCAGCCGGACGAGCGGCTGGCGGTGCTCACGACGTACGTCACCGACCCGACCAACCCCGATCTGGGCTTCTCCACCGCGTCGAAGGCCGAGGCCGGCGTGGAGGTCGAGGGGTGGGGCTCGGTCGTCTCCATTGCCGCCTTCCGCGACCGGATCCGGGGCGGCGTGGGCGCGCTCCAGGAGACGACGTCGCTGCTGCGGGAGTACTTCCAGCTCACGGACTCCGTCAACGGCAACGGCATCCCGCCCGCGCTCATCGAGCCGGCGTACGCGGCCGACACCGTGCCGATCCTCGTCGAGCGGCCGACGAACTTCCTGTCGCTCGAGACCCGAGGCATCGAGCTGACGGCCACGCTGGCCGAGATCCCCCGCATCCGGACGCGCATCCAGGTGCAGGGCTCGTGGCTGCGCACCGAGCGCCGCTTCACCGAGCCGTACTTCGGCGGCTCGATGCGCTTCTCCGAGTTCCAGCTCCTGGCCGAGACGACGCGCGTCCCGTACTGGGACGGGGTGACGGAGATCGGGGAGCGACGGCTCGTGACCTACCGGCTGATCCATCACCAGCCCGCGCTGGGCCTCGTGGTGACCGCCACGATCCAGCACAACCTGAAGGACTTCCTGGACGACGGGGCGTCGCGGGATACGCTGTCGTTCGCCGGCTACGTGACCCGTTCCGGCGAGCTGGTGCCCGTGCCGCCGTCGGAGCGCGCGGACGCGCAGTACCAGGATCTGCGCATCGCCCGGGGAGGGCTCCTCGAGCCGTCGTACACGCCTGCCGACTGGATGATGGCGCTCCAGGTGAGCAAGACGCTCCCGCTGGAGGGCGAGCTCCGCTTCTGGGCGTTCAACGC
Source organism: uncultured Gemmatimonadales bacterium (assembly GCA_963848895.1). GTDB lineage: Bacteria > Gemmatimonadota > Gemmatimonadetes > Longimicrobiales > Gaopeijiaceae > SZUA-318. The sequence goes on along the minus strand of CAWKGE010000036.1, from coordinate 98,296 downwards.
CCTGGACCGGCGGGGCCGCTACGGCAGCGCCACCGAACAGCCCCGCCTCTATCCGCAGGTGCGCTTCGGGGTCGAGCTGCGGGTGGCGCCTCAGGCGTTCGTGGGAGGCGCGCGATGAGGCGACGGCGCATGCGGCGATCCTGGCCGCCCTGCTCGCGGCCTGCGCCATGGCCCCCCTCGCCGCGCAGGACATCGGCGCGGTGGACGCGCCGGCCACCCCGCCGTGGCTCCGGGCGTGGAGCCCCCTGCTGTGGACCGCCGAGCTGCCCCGCACGCTGCCGTCGAGCGCGGCCGTGCTCCCCGACGCGCTCCTGAGTCCTGCGCCCCGCGTCGGGCTGTTCTGGACGGCCGGCAATCCCGGCGCGGTGGCGGCGGACGTCCAGGATTCGTTCAGCCTGTACGCGGTGGGTGGCGGGAGCGAGAAGGGGGCGTATCGTCGTCCCCTCGACCCGGCGGACGTCGCCGAGCGTCACGGGGCCGCCCTGGCGTGGCGGCCCTTCGGCCAGCGGGGAGCGGCGATCGGGAGCGTGCGGGTCACCAGCAGCGATCTGACGTGGCGCGCTGAGCGACTACGACCTCGCCTATCCGGGTAGCCCCTACGTGGTGATGGACACCGCCGCGAGCGATCTCGGCCGGACGGAGGTGCAGCTCGAGGGAGCCGGGGGGTGGCAGGTCGGCCGCCTCGGCTTCGGCCTCGCGCTCGGCTACCGGGCCCACCAGACCCGGACCGTGGCGGCTCCCGTGCCTCGCTCGCTCTCCGTGGCCGACCCCGGGGCGGGGGTGGGCCTCACGCTGGAGGCTCTCGCCGGCGCTCACGCTCGGCGTGCACGGGCGCTGGCGGTCGCACGTGGAGCGGGTGGCGCTCTACACGGTGGCCGCCCCCTCGAGGGTCTATCGTCTGCAAGGCTACTTCGAGCCCCCGCCCCAGGACCTGGCCGGCGGGTTCTACACCCGGCGCCTGGAGCGCGAGGGCTACGCCGGGGCCGTCTCCGCGGGGGGCACGGCGGCCGGCCTCACCTGGACCGCCTTCGCCGAGCGGGGCACGCAGGAGGAGCGCCAGTTTCCCGCGCAGGACGCGACCCCCGACGTGGACACCTGGCGCTCCGACGCCGTCACTCTCGGTGCGGCCGTAGTCCGCCCGCTCGCGATCCGGAACGGGGAGCTCTCCCTGACCGGACGGTACACGAGCCTCTCCGGAGACGCCGGGCGCGGGGACCTCCCCGACACGGTGACGTTCGTCGGCGACGAGCGCGTCTTCCACGGCGTAGGGGAGCTGAGCCTGGATGCCTCGGAGGAGGTGCGGCTCGTCGGGAGCTTCGTGATCCGGTACGAGGACCGGGCGCGGACGGACCAGCTTGCGCACGTGGGCTCGAGCGTCCGGAGCTGGACGACCGGGTTCGGCCTCGCCGCGGTGTTGCGGCCGAGCGCACGCCTGCAGCTCTCCCCAGCGGTGGCCAACACGTGGTACGGAGCCGGCGGCGGAATCCCCGATCCCCTGAAGATGGGGAAGGCGTTCGGGCGCTACGTCGCGCCCGAGATGGCCGTGGATGCGTCGGACGCGAGCGTCCACGCCGCCGGACTGACCGCGCTCTGGTCCGTTCGCGACGGGACGGGCGTCTGGGGGAGCGTGCGCTACGTGTCGCTCTCCCCATCGGGGGAAGCCGTGTCCCTCCCGTTCCAGCCCGAAGGGAGCCGCACTCGATGGACAGCGGAGGTCGGGATGAGCGTACACCCGCCGATATAGGGCTCTGCACCCCTGGACCTGCGGCGGCGCGTCGCCTCCCCCGCCCGGGCAACCTCCGCGCAATTCAGCATGACGTCCGCCCTGCAAATCGGTCGGGACGGCTCCGCGCTCACAGAACGTCACAGCCGCCGTCACAGAGTACCGTCCCATCGGAGCGCCGAGAAGAGGCCACTCCGCCGCGGAAACAGGGCGCAATCTCGTGGTGGGACCGCCAGGAAGCGGATCATGGCTCCGGAGGGGCGGGTAGCTACGGAGGCTGGTCGAGAGCGGCCCCCGCGGGCAACCTTGCAGGGCTGCGGACGCATCCAACCCACGAGAACCAGGAGCTCATCCCCCGAGGGGCATGACGGAAAGCCAGGTCATCCGACAGGCGGCCGACGGCGACGCTCGCGCGATCCGGACGCTGTACGACCGGTACGGACCGCGTGTGTTCGCCGTGGTACGCCGCATCGCCGGAGACGACGAGCTGGCGCAGGATTACGCGCAGGAAGCGTGGATCCGGGCGATTCGCGCCCTTCCGTCGTTCCGCGGGGACTCCCGGTTCTCCACGTGGCTCCATCGGATCGCGGTCAACGCGGCGCTCCAGGCCCTGCGCAGGTCGGAAACCCGTCGCAAGCGAGAGGCTCCGTTCCCGGCCGAGGTGCCGGTGGGGCCCCGCGGAGGGGACACGCTGCTGCAGCGGAGGCTGGAGCGGGCGTTGGACACCCTTCCCGAAGGGATGCGCCGCGTGCTGATCCTCCACGACGTGGAGGGTTACACGCACGAAGAGATCGGAGACGCGTTGGGCGTCACGGCGGGAACGTCGAAGTCACAGCTGTTCAAGGCCCGGGCGAAGATGCGTGAGCTGCTCACGGCCCTGGACGGCGCTACGGAAGAATCGGGAGTCGAAGCATGGGGCATCTGAACGCGGAGTCCCTGGCCCGGCTGGTGGACGAGGCTCCACGGCCGGAGGAGATGGAGCACCTGGCCGCGTGCCCGACCTGCTCGTCGGAGCTGGAGGCCATGAGAGCCCAGACGCGGGCGTTGGGGGCGCTGCCCGAGATCCGCCCCCCGCTCGGGGACTGGGAGGTCCTGGAGGCGCGGCTGCGCTCGGAGGGTCTCATCGAGGAGCCGGGGCTCCTGGACCGGCTGACGCTGGCCCAGACGCCGCCGTGGATGCGCGCCGCGGCCGCTGTCGCACTCTTCCTCGGCGGTTCCGCGTTCGGCGTCACGGCGGCATCGGACGGAAGCCCCATCGCCGGGATGGTCGGCGGCGGCGGGGAGGCGGGAATGGTGGCGCAAGCCGCCAACCTGGACGACGCGGCTTCCGAGGTGCGCCTGGCCGAGCAGAGGTACGTGAACGCGCTCGCCCGCTACCGGCAGCTTCTCGAGGACGACGGGGGCGGCGACGCCGCTTCCGGTGACCCACGCAGTCGGTACGCAGCCCTGGAGTACCTGGTAGCAGCGGGCCAGGCGGCCGTCCGTCAGGCGCCCGCCGATCCGTTCCTCAACGGCCTGCTGGCGTCCACGCTGGCCGAGCGGGAAGCCACGCTCCGCCGCATCTCCACCCGCAGCGGGAACTGGTTCTGAGCATGATCACGTCCGCCCGATCCCTGGCCCTCGTCACCGCGCTGGCGTTGAGCGCCGCTCCGGCGGCCGCTCAGGGGGTCGGACGCACGTCTCCGGAGCGCGGTTGGATCGGCGTCTCGGTGACCATCCAGACCACCCGGGACGACGCGGGTGTCGTCACCACCTCGGCGACGATCACCGACGTGAGCGCCGCGGGCCCGGCCGACCGGGCCGGGATCCGGCCGGGGGACGTCCTGGTGTCCATCAACGGCGGCGCATCGTTCCCGCAGGACCTGCGATCCGGGGACACAGTCCGCGTCGTCGTGCGCCACGAGGGGCGCGAGCGCCTCCTCACGCTCCAGGCGGCGCCGCGGCCGGTGGAGGTCGTGGACGCGCCGACGCTCACGGTGACCTTCCGCGCCGACTCCATGGCGAACCGGATGTACCTCGCGATGGACTCGCTGCGGGCCCGGCTGGTCACCGGTGTCCGGTCCGACGACCGCGGTCGGGTGGAGGTCGATGGTCTGGCCCGGCTCTCCCCCCCGAGGGAGCCCTCCCCGAGGGATGGACGCTCTCGGAGGTCCGCCCGCCCTTCGGATTCTACATCTTCCGTGGCGAGCAGTACGACTCGCTCAGCAGGGCGATGGACGACCTGAACCGGGATATCCGTCATCTCCGCTCCCAGCAGGCCGCCCGGGTCCGGGACCTCGCGCGCAGTCTCCGTGGTGACGAGACGCGCATCGACCGCAACGACCCGGAGCTCCTGCGCCTCCGCCAGGCCGTCCTCGACGCCGACCGGCGGAGCGCCGAGCTGCGGGAGGCCATGGAGCGCGCCGCGCGCCGCCAGCCGGGTGCCGCCTTCGTGGGGCCGTTCAGCCCCGGAGCGGAGCGGCCCACCACCGATCCGACCGAGCGGGAGCTCCGGTTCCGCCCCCTCGACCCCTACCTCCTGGGACAGAACCGGGCCGCCGGCGCAGAGGTGGTGGACCTGCGGCCCGAGCTCGCCGAGTACTTCGGCGTCGAGGGCGGCGTGCTGGTCGTGGACGTGCCCGAGGGCACGCCCGCGGCGCTCGCGGGGATCCAGCCCGGGGACGTCGTCACCCGCGTGGGGCCGACCGCCGTCCTCTCCATCCAGGAGCTCCGGCGCGGCCTGTCCGCCTCCTCGTCCCAGATCCCGGTCACCGTGGTCCGGAAGGGTCGGGTGATCCAGCTCCTGCTGCCGCGGTAGGCCCTTCCCCCGGAACGCAGTCCCCAACGAGACGGGGCCGGCCGCGTCCTCATCGACGCCGCCGGCCCCCTTGGCTCGTCCCGGCCGATCGGCCGGTCAGCTGCCGTAGTGCTGCACCCGCTCGAACTCGGCGATCGCGTTGACGTGGTTGATCACCGCCTGCAGCTCCGAGAGCCGCGCGGTCGTGAGCTGGTTCTGCGACTGCACGACCTCGTAGTTCGTGGCCGCGCCCACCGCGAAGCGCTGCAGCTCGCCCTGGAAGCTCCGCTCGGCCGCCACGCGCGCCCGCCGGGCCGCCTGAAGCTGGAGGAAGGCGTTGCGCACGGCGTACCCGGCGTTGGTGACCTGGGTGATGATCGTGAGCTCCTGGCTCTTCAGCGCGAGGTTGGTCTGCTCGAGCTGGAGCTTCGCCCGCTCCAGGTTCGCCTTGTTGGGGTTCGTCCCGATCGGGTAGGACCCGGTCAGCGAGACGTTCCACGTGGGCGTCTGGAAGTCCCGGATCGAATAGAGCCCGTCCAGGTACCCGCCCTGCTGCACCAGCTCCGCCGCGCCCCCGATCCCGTCGCGGCTGTAGAGGTTTCCGCCCACCCCCTGGAGGGAGTAGCCCGCCGACAGCGTCAGGTCGGGCAGCGTGTTCGACTTCGTCACCTGCGAGGGTGACCTCGGAGATGTCGCGCTGCCGTTCCTGCTGGCGGATGTCGGTACGCTCCTGCAGGGCGACCTGGATCGCGGCGTCGATGTCCACCACGTGCTCCGTGTCGGTGGGCTGCGACGTCGGGTTGATCGTCTCCGCGAGGAGCGGGTCCTCCGGACCGCTCACCAGGAGACTCTTGAACGACAGCTCCTGGTTGTGCCACTGGACCTGGGCGTTGAGCAGGGCCTGCTCGGCGCTCGCCACCTGGGCCTCGGCCTGCAGCATCTGGATCTCGGTCATGCGTCCCAGGCGCACCTGCAGGCTGTCCTGAGCCAGGAGCTGCCGGGCCTGCGCCAGGTTGCGGCGCTGGATCTCGACCTGCTCGATCGTGGCGCGCAGCCCCCAGTAGGCGGTCCGGACGCGGTTCGTGATGTTCGCCACCTGGCTGCGCACCTGGAGATCCGTGATCTGCGCCCTGGATCTCCTGCGTCTGCAGGGCGGCGCGCTGATTGTCGATGCTGCAGCCCGGACAGGAGCGGCTGCGAGTAGTTCAGGGCTGAGTGTGGAATTGTAGCTCGGGTTCCTGGTCGTGAACTCGCTGTTCGTCTCTATCCGCCGGTTGTTGAAGTTCGCGCTCAGCCGCCCCCCCATCCACGGCATCGGCTTGGTCAGGGAGGCGTTGAAGGTCTGCGACTGGTTCGTGATCTGGGAGATTCCCGTGCCGGCGTCGAGCTGGCTCGTCGGCTGGCTCCTCTGGTTGTTGTAGCTGAGCGTGGTGCTGAACGTCGGGCTGAACGCGGCCTGCGCCGACAGGAGCGAGTAGTCCTGGATCCGCGGCGCGAGGTTCACCGTCTGGATGTCGAGGTTGGAGTGCAGCGCCCGCGCGATCGCGTCGTCGACCGACATCGGAACCACCGGCCCGCCGCCCTCGGTGGGCGGCAAGGCCTGACCCACCACGTAGGGCTCGAGACCGGGACGCGTGGTGTCGGCCGGCTGCTGCCCGGAGAGGGCCGTGGGGACCGCGACCGCCAGCGCCAGCGCCCACAGGGAACTACGACTCATATGCGTGCACATCATTCGTACCTCAAGGCCACGATCGGATCGAGCTTGGCGGCCCGCTGCGCGGGCCAGATCCCGAAGAACAGACCCACCCCGGCCGAGAACGCGAGGGCCATCACGATGGCGCCGCCCGATACGGCCGTGTCCCACTGCTGGATGCGCGTCATGAGGGCGGCGCCTCCGATCCCCGCGCCCACCCCCAGGATTCCGCCGAGGACGCAGAGGAAGAGCGACTCGATGAGGAACTGGAGGAGAATGGCGCGCTTGGTGGCGCCGAGCGCCTTGCGCACGCCGATCTCCCGCGTCCGCTCGGTCACGCTCACGAGCATGATGTTCATGATCCCGATGCCTCCGACCAGGAGGCTGATCCCGGCGATGCCGGCGAGGAGCATCGTGAACGTCTGCGTCGTCGAGTTGAAGGTCTCCAGCAGGTCCGCCGAGTTGCGGACGTTGAAGTCGGCCTCCTCGCCGGGGCGGATACGGTGCTGACGCCGCAGGATGCGGTCGATCTCCACGTACGCCTGATCGAGCTCCTGGGTGCTGGCCGTAGCGGCGTAGATCGCATTGATCCGCCGGCGACCACCGAACACCCGGTACATGGCCGTGGACGTCGGGATGAAGATCTCGTCGTCGGGGCGCATGAACGCGGCGTCGCCCTTCTCCTTGAGCACGCCGACCACCTCGAAGGGCACACCCCGGATCTGGATCGTCTGACCGACCATACCTACCGGAGGCTGCTCCCCGAGGGTGGTGGGGAGATTGTAGCCCAGGATCGCCACCCGTCTGCGCCCCTGGAGCTCGCCCTCGTTGAAGATCCGGCCCGCCTCCAGCTCGAGGGCGTAGATGTCGAAGTACTCAGGCCACACACCGAGGATCGACGTGTTGGAGTTCCAGCGGGAGTAGGTCACCTGCTGCCGCGACTGGATCTCCGGCGACACCCGGAGCAGCCCGCCACTCTGCAACTTCAACGCCTCGGCGTCGTCCACCGACATCTCGGTGTCGCCTCTCGAGATCCCGCCCCAGAACTGCTGTCCGGGGCGGATGGTCAGGACCGTGGTCCCGATCCGTTGGATCTGGTCCTCGACGCGCTTCTGCGCGCCTTCCCCGAGCGCCACCATGGCGATGACCGCGGCCACGCCGATGATGATGCCGAGGGTGGTGAGCACCGAGCGGAGCACGTTCGCCCGCACGGCCGCCATGGCCACCACGATGATCTCCCAGATTAGCATCGGACGACCCTACCTTCTGCCACCGGGGCCGCCACCACCGAACGGGCTGTTGCCCATGCGGCTGCGCATGCGGTCCAGGAACTCCTGCTGCTGCGCCTGCAGCTGAGCGGCACTCACGACCACGAGCGTCTCGTCGCCTTCGAGCCCGCTCACCACTTCGCTGTTGTCCCAGTCGTTGAGGCCGACCTGGACGATCTTCGGCGTGGGCAGGGAGTCCGCGCCGAGCACGAAGACCACCGCCGAATGGGACGTCCGGGCGGGCGTATTGCCTTCGGCGTTCGCGGTCCCGGCCCCTTCCTGCGCGCGCATCTCGCGGATCAGCACCCGCATGGAGTCCTGCGTGATCTCCCCGCGCGCCACCCGCGCCCGGAGCGAGTCGAGTTGCGGGCCACCGAACGCCCTGTTCGCTGCTCCGGCTTCCGCCGGCGCGGTCCGCGCGGGAGCCGGGTCGGACGTGCGCATCACCTCTCCCGACTGCTGCTCGCCGGCGGCCGCTGCGGCGGCGCCCGGCCGGCCTCCGCCGTTGCCAGGACGCCCTGCGCGCACGAACTGCGACAGGTCCATCGACTCGACGTCCAGGCCGAGCGCCATCGCGGCCGGTCCCACGTCCTGCATGCGGACCACTGCGTTGTTCGGCACCAGGAGAACGTCCGTCGCCCGGTCGACCAGGATCTCCACCTCGGCGTTCATCCCCGGCTTGAGCAGGCCGGCGCGGTTGTCCAGGCTCACGATGACCGGGAACATCGTCACGTTCTGCTGGACCTCCGCCTGGGGCTCGATCTTCTCGACCACGCCCCGGAACGTCCGGTCGGGGAAGGCCTCGACCTTCACGGTGGACTGCAGGCCGGCCTTGATCTGGCCCATGTCCGTCTCGTCGACGAGCGTGCGCACCTGCATCGAGTCGAGGTTCGCCATGATGAAGAGCGTCGTGCCGCCCGAGACGTTGCCCGAGGCCGACTGGATGACCTGTCCCTCCTCCACGGTCTTCGAGATGATCGTGCCCTTCATGGGCGCGCGGATCGTCACGTCGCCGAGCTGGAGGTCGGCCAGCTCGTAGTTCGTTTCGGCCTTGACCTGGCTCGCCCGGGCATTCGCGAAGTCCAGCCGCGCCGACTCGTACTCCTGCTGCGTGATGACGCCGGCGTCGAGCAGCTCCTTCGAGCGAGAGAGCTGAGCCTGGCTGATCTCCGTCCGCGCCATGGCGACCTCCCGGTCGGCCTTCGCCTGGTCGAAGCGGTTGCGCACGTCGCGCGGGTCCACCTCCGCCAGCAGCGCACCCGCCGCCACCTCGTCGCCCACGTCCACGTGGAGCTTGAGGATCTCGCCGGACGCCTTGGACTTGACCTCGACGGAGCGCACCGGCTCGACCGTGCCCGTGGCCTCCGCGGTGATCGTCAGGTCTCCACGGGTCACCGCCGCCGTGCTCAGCTTGGGATTCTCTTCCGCCGCCTGCCCCGTACTGCACGCGGCCAACGCGAGAGCGGCGAGGGCCGAGCCCCCCCATCTCCGGATGTTCATAGTCATGCGTGGGCCTCCACGTGCCCGTTCATAAAGTCCTTCTCGACGATGCCGTCCTTCAGGTGCACCTGCCGCTTCGCGAACGCCGCGATGTCGTGCTCGTGCGTGACGAGGACGATCGTCTGGCCCTCGCGATTCAGCTCTGCGAGCTGGATCATGATCTCGTTGCTCGTGACGGAGTCCAGGTTTCCCGTGGGCTCGTCGGCGAGCAGCAGCGCCGGCTCGTTCACCAGCGCGCGGGCGACGGCGACGCGCTGCCGCTGTCCGCCCGACATCTCGGGGGGACGGTGATCCATGCGGTCGCCCAGCCCCACCAGCTCGAGCTTCTGCCGCGGCCCTCCGGCGACGCTCCTTCGCGCCCACTCCGGCGTAGATCAGCGGCAGCTCCACGTTGTGCAGCGCCGTTGCCCGCGGGAGGAGGTTGAAGGTCTGGAAGACGAACCCGATCTCCTTGTTCCGCACGCGGGCGAGCTGGTCGTCGGTGAGCTCGCTGACGAGCTGACCGTTCAGCCAGTACTTGCCGGCCGTGGGGGTGTCCAGGCAGCCGATCATGTTCATGAACGTCGACTTCCCGCTGCCCGAGGGCCCCATCACCGCCACGAACTCCCCGTTATGGATCTCGAGGTCCACGCCCCGCACGGCGTGCACGGTCTCGGCTCCCAGCACGTAGTCCTTCGTCAGCCCCTCGGTACGAATGATGACGCCGTTCTTCACGAACCCCTCCCCGGTGCGGATCTATTCTCTGTTGGCCCTGGACGGCCGCTCCGAGCGTCTCTGCTCGTAGTCGGCCACCAGGGAGTCGTAGGCCTTGGCCTGCTCCGTCGTGAGCACGCCCCGGATCGCCGCCCGCGTCCCCGCCACCAGAGCCTCGTAGCGCGGGTTGTACGCGGCACGGAACTCGGCGTGGAGCCCCTTCATCGCCGATCGGTATTCATCTACGATCGAGTCGATGCGCACCTTCTGCTCCTCGGTCGGCGCGACCTGCTCGTAGAGCGGGCGTCGACGGCTCTGGGCGGTCGAGTCGGCTCCGGTGCGCGCGTCCGCCATCTCCGCCCCCGGCTCGGCCGTCAGCGCTCGGTCGACGGCAGCCCCAGGACGAGGCCAGCTCCGAACACCACGGCGAGCACGAGCCCCGTCACGACGCGCGTTCGCAGGATCCGCTCCATCAGAACCTCTCTCCCGCGAACGCCACCGCCTCGGCGGCGGCCTCGTCGTCGGTTGTGAGCGTCGCCGGGATGGTCTCGTCCTCGAGCCCGACCAGGAGGAGATCCTCGACGGTCGCGCGCGCCGGAGCCGTCACCGGGGCGGCGTGCAGCAGCACGAAGCCCGCGAAGATCGCGGCGATCATGGCCATGGGAACGACCGCCCGGGCCCACCCGGACAGCACCTCCCCGATGGTCACGTCCGCCATCATCCGGCGGCGGGCCAGCTCGTGACCGGCGCGCGCCATCACCCACGAGTGGAACCGCAGCCAGTAGTTCGGGTCGCCGGACGCCGGATCGATGAACTCGAGCGCCGAGGCGAGCTCCATGTCCCGGCCGAGCTCGTCGCTCCTGCCGTCGGACCCCTGCCTGTTCCCGCTCATCTGTCAGCTCCTTGTCCCCTCGTCGCGACTCGACAGCGCGCCGAGGGCCTCTCTGAGCGCCTTCCGGGCGAAGTGGAGATGGGATCGCACGGTTCCCGAAGGCAGCCCGATCCGATCCGCGATCTCGCGATGTTTCCACCCCTCCAGGTCGTGGAGGAGCACGATCTCCCTCTGCACCTCCGGGAGCCCGTCCAGAGCCTCCCGGAGCACCTCCTGGAGCTCGGCGAGCTCCGTCTCCCGATCGGGTGTCGGCGTGCCCGAGCTGGCCCCGATGGGCACCTGATCGGTCTCACGCAGCACCTCCCGTCGCACCAGGTTCCGCGAGCGGTTCCGCACGATCGTCATCAGCCACCCCGCGAAACGCTCGGGGCTCCGACACTCCTCGAGGCGCTCGAGCGCGACCAGAAACGACTCCTGGGCCGCGTCCTGGGCGTCCTCGTGCCGACCCGTCACCGAGTAGGCCACCGCGTACGCCGCCCGCTGGTACCGCTCGACGAGCATGCCGAAGGCGCGTTCATCGCCCCGTCTCGCTCGCCGAACCAGCTCGCCGTCGTGCGGCGTGTCGGACCCACTGGAGGACACCGAGCCTTCACCCCTTGTTGAGACCCCCCGCGACCGCGGCCCGGTCGTGAGCCCCGCGCGGAGACGCAGAAGCCTGCGTTACCCTGTCGTGGATTGGACGATCCCGGCCGAGAAGGCGTTAAAACAAAAGCCCCCCGGGCGGCGTCCGCCACCCGGGGGGTCGTTCTATCGCCGTGCAGGGGCCTACGCGGCGCCCTTCCAGCGTCCGAAAGGAAGCGTCGGAGTGGGGCGCACCTTGCCGCCCCAGATGAATGCGTAGATCCGCGGCTGCGGCTGCTCCGAGGGTAGGCCCCGAGCGATGACGATCCCGCGTAGCGGATCGCGAACGCGCGGCTCCCGCTTCCCTTCCTCACGACCGTTGTTCATCGCGCTCGGCCTCGCTCGGCAAGAGTAGCTTCTGCTGGGAGCCGAGACGAACGGCACCCGTGTCTCCCGGAGCACGCTTCGTGCCGGAATGACACAGATGACCCAAATCATTGTCATACAACTATTTATGCGAGCCAGAAGTCGATGCTGGCGACCTCGAACACGTGTCATAACGACGCACGATCGTGTCCAGACGACACGCACGGCGTCCCCCTTCGGGGACACGCTCAGCCCTCTCCCTTTCTCCCTTTGGTGGCCGTCCCCGGGAAGAGCTCCTTCTTCGTGCCCGGCTCGGGCGGCGGGCGCGAGACCCGCAGCGCACCCTCCAGCTGGCGTACGGTGAGCTCGTCCAGGCTCCGGGCCACGACGAGGGACTCCCGGTCGGGCCTCTCCTCCTCGGCCGCGTGGAAGAAGCCGAGCATCAGGAGCGGGGCCGGGCCCACGTCGGTGCCCGCGCGCCCACGTCCACGGACGCGCACGATCCACTCCGTGCCTTCGACGGTCAGGGTCTTCTGCTCGGAAACCGGCTCGGCGGGGGCGGCCGACCTGGGCGCCGGCGTCTCCACGGAATCGCGGACGGGCGTGGGCTTCACCTCGCCTGCCGCCTCCCGCACGGACGGTGGTCGCCCATGTCCCCCACCACCGCCACCTCCCGCCGCCTGTGCTCCCTGCGGGCGGGCCGGCGGGAGTGGGCGCCTCGCTTCACGTGGTTCGTCCCTGCCCATCGGCGACTCCTCCTGAAGGTGCCTCAAGATGGGCGATCCGTGCCCGCGACCTCAAGCGGAGGTTCCACGGACGCCGGAGGTACCCTCCCTCAGGCCGGATAGACGCTCCCGAGGTCGGGGCTTTCGAAGACCCGCACTTCGACCACGCGCGCGGGCTCCCGGACTCCATCCACGAGCTGCTCGAAGAGCCAGCGCGCCAGGTTCTCGGTGGAGGGTGTCATCGAGCCGTCCGCGACGGGTGGGACCACCGCGTTCAGGTCCCCGCCGTCCCATCCGACGGTCAGGGCGGCGAGCGTCTCGTCGAGGGCGCCGAGATCCACCGCCCATCCGGTGCGCGCGTCCACGGGGCCGGCCACGTGCACCTCGACGACCCAGTCGTGCTCGTGCGCGTCGGCCTGAGCCCCGAACGCGATGCGGTTTTCCGCCTCGGACCACTCCGCCCTCCGGTAACGGTGGGCGGCGTGGAAGCGGATCCTGCGGATCAGTCGCGCCGCGGTCATTCCCACCCCCTCCCACGGAGCCGCGACGAGGCCCCTTCAACCCGCGCCCGCGCCGGGCTAACGTCATGCACCATCCCATCCCGGCCACGCCTCGCGGCACGCGGAGTTCGCTGTCTCATGCCGTCTTCCCTCGATTCGCTCTTCCGGCCCCGCTCGATCGCGGTGGTGGGTGCGAGCCGACGTCCCGACACCATCGGCCACCAGATCGTGGACAACCTGCTGCGCCACGGGTACACCGGCGTCGTCTATCCGGTCAACCCCAGCGCCCGCGCGGTGCACTCGATCCCCGCCTTCCCCTCCGTGTCGGCCATCCCGGGCGAGGTCGACCTCGCCGTGATCGTGGTGCCGAAGGACCTCGTGCCGTCGGTCGTCGAGGACTGCGGAGCCAAAGGCGTCCGTGGGCTCGTGGTGATCACGGCGGGCTTCAAGGAGGTGGGCGCCGAAGGGGCCCAGCGCGAGGCCCGGCTGGCCGAGCAGACACGGCGCCTCGGCATGCGCGTGGTGGGGCCCAACTGCATGGGCATCCTCAGCACCGACCCCGAGGTGTCGATGAACGCCACGTTCGCGCCCTCGATGCCGCCTTCGGGCCCGCTGAGCTTCATGAGCCAGTCCGGCGCGATGGGCGTGACGATCCTGGACTATGCCGCGGAATACGGGATCGGCATCCACCACTTCGTGTCCGTGGGCAACAAGCTCGACGTGAGCGGCAACGACCTGGTCGAGTACTGGAAGGACGATCCGGGCACGAAGGTGATCCTCATGTACCTGGAGAACTTCGGCAACCCGCGCCGCTTCACGAAGCTGGCCCGCACGGTGTCGCGCACGAAGCCGATCGTGGTCGTGAAGTCCGGGCGCACGAAGGCCGGCGCGCGCGCGGCGGCCTCCCACACCGGCGCGCTGGCGGGCGTCGACGTGGCGATCGACGCACTGCTCGCCCAGTGCGGCGTCCTGCGTGCCGACTCGGTGCAGGAGCTGTTCGACATCGCGATGGCGCTCGAGGAGCAGCCCATCCCGGCGGGCAACCGCGTCGCGATCGTCACCAACGCGGGCGGCCCCGGCATCATGATCGCGGACGCGTGCGAGTCCCACGGGCTGGAGGTGGTCGAGCTGTCGCCGGACACGCAGGCGCGCCTGCGTGACGTCTTCCCTGCCGAGGCCTCCGTGCGCAACCCCGTGGACATGATCGCGTCCGCGACCTCCGAGTCCTACCGGATCGCGTTGGACTGCATCCTGGCCGACCCCAACGTCGACGCCGCGATCGCCGCCTTCGTCCCGCCGCTGGGCGTGCGTCAGGTGGACGTCGCCTCGTCGATCGTCGAAGTCTTCCGCAGCCGGCAGCCCCCGGACAAGCCGATCCTCGCAGTGCTCATGGGACGCCACGGCCTGCCGGAGGGGCGCGCGGAGCTGCACGAGGCCGGCGTCCCGGCCTACACCTTCCCGGAATCGGCCGCCCGGGCCCTCGCGGCCATGGTGCGCTACCGCCATTGGCTGGAGCGCCCGGATCCCGAGCCGGTCCGCTTCGAGGTGGACGAGGCCGCCGCTGCGGCCATCGTCCGCGGGGCCGTCGCCGACGGCCGAGGAAACCTCAAGGAGCACGAGGCCCTGGGCCTCCTCAAGGCGTACGGCGTCCCGGTGGTGAGCCACGCGCTCGTGACCACCCACGCCGAGGCCCGCACTGCGGCGGAGTCCTTCGGCTATCCCGTCGTGCTCAAGGCGGTGGCCCCCGGCGTCGTGCACAAGAGTGACGTGGGCGCGGTCAAGGTGGACATCCGCACGCCCGCGGAGCTGGACGCCGCCTTCGGCACCATGGTGCGGCGCCTGGGCGAGGCGGAGATCGACCTGGAGGGCATCCTGGTCGAGAAGTTCGTATCCGGCGGCCGGGAGACGATCGTGGGAATGTCCACGGATCCCGCGTTCGGCCCGATCCTCATGTTCGGCCTGGGCGGGATCTTCGTGGAGGCGCTCCAGGACGTGGCGTTCCGGTTGGCTCCCGTTTCCGAGGTGGACGCTCAGGAGATGCTCTCCTCGATCCGTGGGGCCCGGCTGCTGGAGGAGTTTCGAGGGGAGGCCGGCGCCGATCGGGAGGCGCTCATCGAGGCGATCCAGCGAATCTCCCAGCTCGTGGTCGACCATCCCGAGATCCGCGAGCTGGACGTGAACCCACTGCTCGCCTTCAGCGAGGGGGCCCTCGCCGTGGATTGTCGCGTCACCCTGCAGGCGACCCATGTGAAGGGGTGAAGGGAGCGCCGGGGAAGCCCCCTGCGCCCCGGGTGTTGCAGGAAGCGGCCTCGCGCCGCCTTATTACGAGGCTCTTGCGAAGCTCACCCATCGTCCCGCCTCCCGGGGAACGGAACCAGGGCCCATGGCCGAAAGCGACGACTCCGAGCTCCATGCGAAACGAGAATACTCGCAGCTTCTGCGGCTGCACGAGCGCCTGCTCCTGCAGCTGCAGCGCGCGCGTGAGGAGCTGACGTCCTCTCAGGTGGAGGCGATGACGCACAACATCCGGCAGCGTACGGGCAGCGCGCCCGATCTGTCGCCGATCCTGGGCGCCGTCGAGGAGTCCATCCGCGCCTTGAAGCTCAGCCAGTCCAAGCTCCGCCAGGCGATCCTCGAGCACCACAAGCCGCTCGCCGTCGACGGGGTGCCGAACCTCCCCTCCCATCTGCAGCGCTTCCTGGCGGAGCGGTCCCAGACCCCCGGCTTCTCGTACGAGGTCATGCAGGACGAGGTGCGGGGATGGGTGATCTGCTGGAAGGAGTACACGCCGCGGGGCACGGTGCGCGGGTACGGACAGTTCTACGAGCGGCCGTTCGCGTACCTGGAGGACTGAAGCGCTCCCCGGGCCCCGGAGGGCGCCGCCCGCTCCCCCCGCTTCGTCACGCCGACGGGCGAAGCCTGCCCCGCAGCGCCTCGAGCGCCTCCTCCCCGTAGAACATGCGCACGTACTTGGCCTGGATCGGCGTGACCCGACGGACGGCCCACACCAGGTGGACGTAGTTGGGCTCCCTCGGCTCGGTGAGGATCGTCATGCCCGCCTCTTCGGGAAGTCGGTTCCCCTTCCTGTTGTTACACGGCGAGCAGCTGGTGACGACGTTCGTCCAGGCGTTGGTGCCGCCCCGGGAGGTAGGGAGGATGTGGTCGCGCGTCAGGAACTGACGACCACGGAGCTCGCTGCGGTGACGCCCGCAATACATGCACGAATAGTCGTCACGGGCGAAGAGGAAGGTGTTGGTGACCTGGCGGCGGAAGCGATGGGGGACGTGCACGAAGCGCACGAGGCGGATGACGGAGGGACAGGGCACAACCCGTCTCTCCGAACGGAAGCGTCTGCTTCCGTCCACCTCCAGAACCTCCGCCTTCCCGTCCAGGACCAGCCGCACGGCCCGCTTGGGAGGCACGATGGTCAGCGGCTCGAACGAGGCGTTCAACGCCAGGCAACTCACGGCTTGCCCTCCTGACACCCTCCCTGTGTTGATGCGCGCTGCACCCGGACCGAACATACTCCGGCAGGGGGGGCAGCGGCAATCCTCCACCCCCTGCGCGTCTCTTGCTACAGCAACGCGACCGGGTCGCGGTCCAGCGCCAGCCGGAGGTCGCCAGCCGGCAAGGGGAAGTCCTCGGCCAGACGGCGCGACGCCTCCCCGAGCGCCCCCGGAGATCGGCTTCGCAGGAGGAAGTGCCAACGCCACCGCCCGTGTAGCCGCTCGATGGGGGACGGAGCGGGCCCGACCATCTCGACGGGGTCGTCGCCCCGCCGGGCGAAGCGGGCGAGGCGCTTGCGCAGCCAGGAGGCCGCGCCTTCGGCCGCGCGTGCCGCCGTCTCCTGGTCGGGACTGCTGAGGACCACGTTCACAAGACGGACGTGGGGCGGATAGCGGGGGCCCTCGCGCTCAGTGAGCTCGCGCGCGGCGAAGCCCTCGAAGTCGTGCGCGACGGCGGCGCGCACCGCGTAGTGCTCCGGGAGCGACGTCTGGATGAGCACCTCGCCTCCCAGGGTCCCGCGCCCCGCACGTCCGGCCACCTGGCTGAGCAGCTGGAACGTGCGCTCGCTCGCCCGGAAGTCGGGAAGGTGCATCCCGACGTCCGCGTTCACCACGCCCACCAGCGTGACGCGCGGGAAGTCGAGCCCCTTCGCGATCATCTGCGTTCCGAGGAGGATGTCCACCTCCCCGCGCTCGACCCGTCCGAGGATCCGCTGGTGCGACCATTTGCCCGACGTCGTGTCGACGTCCATGCGCGCGATCCGCGCGGTCGGAAACGTCTCGACCGCGATGCGCTCCACCTGCTCGGTGCCGAGTCCCCGGAAGGAGAGATCCTGCGACCCGCAGCTCGGGCAGCGCGTCGGGGCCGGCTGCTCGTAGCGGCAGTGGTGGCAGACCAGTCGCTGGGCGACCCGGTGGTAGGTGAGCGAGATCGAGCAGTTCTCGCAGCGCTCGACGTCGCCGCACTCCCTGCACTGGACGAACGCGGCGTATCCGCGTCGATTCAGGAGGAGGATCACCTGCTCTTCGCGGCCGAGTCGCGCGTCCACGGCCTCGACCAGCGGAGGGGAAAGCACCCCACCGCCCCTGCCGGGGCCGTGCGGCCCCGCCTCCGCGCGCTTCTTCCTCTCCGTCCGCAGGTCGACGACGCGGACCGCCGGCAGCCGTGCGCCACCCACGCGCTCGGGCAGGACCAGGCGGCGGAACTTCCCGGTGCGCGCATTGTGCCAGCTCTCCAACGACGGCGTCGCGCTTCCCAGCACGCACACCGCGTCGTGCGCACGCGCACGCATCACGGCGAGGTCCCGTGCCTGGTAACGGGGAGCCTCCGACTGCTTGTAGCTGGCGTCGTGCTCCTCGTCGACGACGACGACGCCGACATTCTCCAGGGGCGCGAACAGCGCCGAGCGCGCGCCAACGGCGATGCGCCGCTCCCCCGCGCGCAGCTGCCGCCACGCGTCGTATCGCTCGCCGTCGGAAAGACCGGAGTGCAGGACGGCCACCTGGTCGCCGAAGTGCGCGCGGAAGCGCGACACGGTCTGCGGTGTCAGCGAGATCTCCGGCACCAGGACGACGGCCGTCCTCCCCCGGGCCAGCGCCCTGCGGAGAAGCTCCACGTAGACCAGCGTCTTTCCCGACCCCGTCACGCCCTGAAGGAGAAAGGGCGCCGGGGCCTTCTCGCCGAGGGCGGCGGCCATGGCGTCCAGGGCCTGCTGCTGGTGGGGCGTCAGCGTGTGGCGGGCCGGCGCCCGGGCGGGCTCGTCCGCGAAGGGGTCCCGCAACACCTCCTCGTCCCGGACCTCCACCAGCCCCTTGGTCTCGAGCTGGGACACCACGCCGCGGCTGAATCCGTGCTCCTCCAGGAGCTGGGCCAGCTCGCTCGCCCCACCCGAAGCCTCCAGCAGCTCGTAGGCCTCGCGCTGGCGTCCCGCCCGCCCGAACAGCTCTTCCCGTTCCGCGAGCGTCCCCAGCTCACGGGCGAGCCGCACGACCCGGCGCTTCTTCACCGACGGCTCCGCGGGCGCCACCGTCCGGTGCGCGAGGATGCCCCGCGCCTTCAGCGCGCGGATCTCCGGCCAGATCGAGCCCATGCCCAGCGACCGCGCGAGCGTCTTCACGCGCTGCGGTGCATCCCGTCCCCCCAGCGCCTCGCCCAGGCGGCGCTCCCGGGGCTTCAGGTCGGCCGGCAGGGGACCTGCGAGCGTCAGGTAGTCCCGAGACACGTCGGAGAGGACGGCCGGAAGCGCCGAGCGCAGCGCGATACCCAGAGGGGCCACGTAGTAGTCGGCCATCCAGCGGCACAGCGCCAGCACGTCCGCGGTGACGGTCGGCTCGTCGTCGAGCACGTCCCGGACGGACTTGAGGCCTCGGATCGGGCCGGCTTCGCCCGGCCCCACCACCCACCCGATGCGCTCCTCGCGCCGGAAGGGCACGAGGACCCGCGTCCCGGGCGGAGGAGGGGAATCCTCCACCCGGTAGGTGAAGGTCCGGTGGATCGGAAGCGGGAGCGCGACCTCGACCCGGAGCTCTCGGTCGGCCGTGCGGCTCAATCGTCGAGGAAGAGGAAGATCTCCCGCTGGATCTCCCCGGGCGTGACCAGCGGCCCGTCCTCGCTCCAGTGGACGTTGATCTCGCTGCGCACGCCGATGTCACCCAGCAGGTAGATCCCCGGCTCGACGGAGAAGCCCACGCCGGGGATGATGAGTCGGTCGTCTCGCGTCTCGAGGTTGTCCAGGTTGGGACCGCTCCCGTGCAGCACCGTGTCGATCGAGTGCCCCGTGCGATGCACGAAGTACTTCCCGTAGCCCCGCTCCTCGATCAGGCCCCGGGATACGTCGTCCACCTCGAAGCCTCGCACGGCTTCGCCCGCGTCGAATCGCTCACGCAGGAACCTCACCGCCGCGTCCCGCGCGTCGCGCACCGCCTCCCAGATCTCCTGCGTGCGCTCGTCCACCGAGGCGCCCATCATCCCCATCCACGTCTGATCGGCGGGTACCGAGCCGGGTCGGCCCGCCCACAGGTCGATGAGCAGGAGCTCGCCCCGCTCGATCGTCTCGCCCGCACCGGCCGGCGCGTAGTGGGGGTCCGAGGCGGTGCGCCCCACCGCCACGATGCAGTCCGGCAGCTCGGTGAGCCCCTTGGCGGACAATTCGGCCCGGATCCAGTCCGAGAGCGCACCTTCGGTGGTGGGCGAGCCGGAGCGGATCGCGTCGGCGGCGCGCTCGAACGCGCGGCGCGCGACGTCGACGAGGATCTCGGCCGACTCCACGTGGTCGCGGAGCTGTTCCTCGCTCCACACGGAGTAGAAGCGCGACACCAGGTCGCCCGAGGACGCCGCTTCGACGCCCGAGCGCAGGATCACCTCCGCCAGTCCCGCCGGCAGGTAGTCCAGCGTGGGCACCGCGGCGCCCGGCGAGACCTCCATGGCGAGGCGCCCCCTTCCCTCGAGGAGCTCGGCGAGCGCCTCTTCCATCTCCCGCCAGCCGGAGTACATGCGCTTCTGCCACGGCCAGTGCCGCCAAGACGAGCCCTCGATGGCGTGGATGAGCGCGCGGGGCTCGCCCTCCTGCGGGATCAGGAAGAAGCCGCGCCGCGTGGTCTTGCCCACGTCCAGCATCGCCTTGGCGATGGGATTCGCCCCGCGGAACTCGTACAGGAGCCACCCGTCCAGCTCCTGTTCCCGCAGTGCCTCCTGGACCTGGCGGATGCCGTCTTCCGTGCAAAGAAGGGACTGGCTCATCTCCCTGCGCCTCTCCGTTCTGGGATGGTCATTCGCGTTCGTGGGGGCCGAACAGGGGCAGCCCGGCCGTCTCCCTGCCCCGCTCCGGGCGCTCTTCCGGCTCCGGGCCACCCGATTCCTCCCCCGGGGCCTCGGCCGGCGTCGCGTTCGCTCCCGTCTCCGCAGCGGCGGGGGCTTCCTCCTTCGCTTCCTCCCCACCCTGCTTGCGCCCCTTGATCAGGTCGAGACCGAGGATGCGCTCCCGCGTCAGCAGCCGGTGCACCTCGCGCTCCCGGGAGAGCACGGCCCGGACCCCGCCCAGCCCCCATCGCGCCCACGCGCGCCGCAGGATGCCGATCTTCTCCGGGAGCGTGAAGATCTCGGCGAAGTCCGGGAACGGCTTCACCGCCTTCGGGCGGAAGGACGTCTCCTCGTCGGACCAGTTTTCGGTGTGCAGGCCCACTACGCCCGCCTCCCGCAGCAGGCGCTTCCACTGCACCAGCATCTGCGGGCGGGCACCGAGATGCTCGGAGAGGACGCGTTGGCGCGTCTCGTCCACGGGCGCCTTCCACACCAGCTGCACCAGGGCCACCACGCCGCCTGGCTTGGTGACCCGCACCAGCTCGCGCACGACGTCGGCGGAGGCGGCCACTGCGGCGATGCCGAGCTCTCCGACGGCCACGTCGAAGATCTCGTCGCGATAGGGGAGCGAGTCGTAGCTGCCGGTCTGGAACTGCAGTTTCGAGGACAACCCCTCCTCGCGTGAGCGCTCCTCCGCTTCGGCCACCAGGCGCGCGTCGGCCTCGACGCCCGAGCCGTGCACGCCGTATTCGCGCACGAAATACTCGATCGGTACGCCCTTGCCGCATGCCACGTCGAGCACCTCGTCGCCTTCGGACAGCTCCGCCAGCAGCGCGATCTGCCGATACAGCTCCACCCCACCCGGGGGGAAGAGCAGGCGGGGACTCAACCGGACGAGGTCGAGCATGGAGGGTACGGGGGCTGTGTCCGACCCCGTCCCGGGAGGATTCGACGGCATGGACGAAAGGTAGGCGGCAAAGGGCCGGTTGCAACGATCCCCTCCTCTCCAGCCACCGGCTAGAAGACCGGCTCCTCCTCCTCGTCCAGCTCCTTGAGCGCCTCCTTCAGGCGCTCCTGGTCCGCGGCGCTCACGTCCGCGGGGGGCGGTCCCTCCGCGACCCGAGCCCTGCGACGGGCAAGGACGACGCCGACGGCTCCGAGACCCAGCACCAGGGCGGCGGGGGGCAGAATCCACGCCAACAGGCCGGCCCCGGAGCGGCGTGGCTCTGCGCGCCACTCCTCGCCGTACTCGGCGATGATGAGCTCCACGATCGAGTCTGCCTTCAGGCCGGCCTCCGCCATCCTCTGGATGGAGTCGCGCAGCATGGCGCCCCCGGCCGACGTGCACACCTCGAGCATCATGCCGGGGCAATAGGGAGAGCGGATGCGGTCGATGGCCGCCTTCGCTTCGGGGTTGATCTGGAGGGGCTCGCCGGTGGGGGGCGGCTTCTGAGCCGCGAGCGGGGTCGCGGCGAACACCAGCGCCAGCAGCGGCGCGAGAGATCTCTTGGTCATGGTCCTGTCGTTCACGGGGTCGGCGCGAGGCCGGCCGGACGTCTCTGAACTGTCTGGAAAGGTAACGCTTCGGGCGGCGCACCGGTTCCTCCCGGCGAGAGGGCGCGGGGGTCGCGTTACCTTCCGGCGACTTCCCCCGTCTTGTCTTCGACGCGGGTCCACGAGTGACGCGGACTCCCCACCCATCGGAGACAACCA
Organism: uncultured Gemmatimonadales bacterium; assembly: GCA_963848895.1. GTDB lineage: Bacteria > Gemmatimonadota > Gemmatimonadetes > Longimicrobiales > Gaopeijiaceae > SZUA-318. Next base: position 76,581 of record CAWKGE010000036.1, on the reverse strand, counting down.
TGAAGATGTCGCGAGCCCTCCGGATGCTCCCCCTCGCGGGGGCCTTCACGCTGGCGGCGTGCGACGCCGGCCAGCCCACGGATCCGTTCACGGACGACGCCTTCCTCGCCCAGGAGGACGAGATCGCCCTCGACGTCCTCTCCGACGTCGGCACGGTCGGCGCCGCCCTCGCGCTGGCCGACGTGCCCATCGCCGTCGCACAGCGGCACGGCATGGCCCACGGCGCGCCGTCCGCGGCGCAGGGAGACCTGACCCGGGCACGCCTCCGCTTCCAGGAGGCGTACGACGCGCTGCAGCAGCGGGACCGCGTACGGGCCGCCGAGCGCGCCCGTGAGGCACGCCGCCTCGTGGCACAGGCCGCGCTCGCCGCAGGTGGGGGACGCGCGCTCATGGCCATGGTGGAGCGGGCCGAGTCGCTCGGCGACGAGGTCGCCGGCGATCCCGGGCGCCTACGACGATGCGCCGGGCCTCCAGGGGGAGCTGAACGGGCTGGGCCTCCAGGCCCGCGAGCGCATCCACCGCGGTGACAGCATCTCCGCGGCCGCCCATGCGATCATGGCCGAGCAGCGCTTCCGTCACCGGTACCGGGACCCCGGCCTGCGGCCGGGCGGCGCAGAGGCCTACGTCCAGCTCGGCGCCACCGCGGTGTCGCTGGCCGACCCGCCTGATCGACGGGCAGGACGTGACGGACGACGAGCAGCTCCGCTTCCTCGACCAGGCCGGGGAGTACCAGGCCGAGGCCGAGGCGGCCCTGGCCGACGGGTCCACCCGCAGCGCCGTGCACCTGGCCAACCTGGCGATCTGGACGTCGCTGAAGGCGGTGGTCCTGCCCGGCGGCATCACGGACCAGGAGGCTCAGGCGATGCTGGACCTCGCAGAGACCCAGTACGAAGCGGCGGCCGCGACCGAGCCGGAGGGCGTCGCCGCGACGCTGCTCCTGAGGGCCCGGGCGCTGCTCGACGCCGGCAAGACGATGCTCGAGACCGCCGCGCCGCGGGGTGTGGGAGCGCTGTGGCGCTCGGCAGTGGTCAGCACCTGGATCCTCGGGTGACGAAACGAACGGGACGGTGCCGCGCCCCCGGGCACGGGGGCGCGGCCCACTCCCTTCCGCCTCCCCCACGACCGTGGAGACCCCCTATGTTCCGGGCATGGCGCCACCGGCAGAACGTACCGACGCCCAGGTGGTCCGCGACGTGCTGGACGGGGACCGCGACGCCTACCGCCTGCTGGTCCGGCGGTACGGGAGCGTCCTCCACGCCCACGCGCTCCGCATGGCCGGGAACGACGACGCGGCGGCGGACCTGGTGCAGCAGGCCTTCGTCAAGGGCTACCGGAAGCTGGCGTCGTGCCGCGACCCGGAGCGGGTCGGGGCCTGGCTCTTCCGCATCCTGGCGAACCTGGCCCGCGACCACGTCCGCAGCCCACGCAGGAAGGACATCCCCCTGCAGGCGCTTGCGGAGATCCCGGCCGCGCCCGACGGGCCGGAAGACGAGGCCGCCCGGGCCGAAGTGCGCCAGCGTCTGCGGAGCGCGCTCGAGCGGCTCACGCCGGAGCAGCAGGAGGCCTTCGTGCTCAAGCACGTCGAGGGCCGCTCCTACGAGGAGATCGCCGCCGTCATGGATCTTTCGGTGGCGGCGCTGAAGATGCGGGTCCACCGGGCGCGTGAGGCGCTGCAGGGCCTGCTCAAGGAGTTCGCATGAACGACGACATCCGCCGGTATCTCGACGACGAGATCGGTCTGGACGACCTGGGCGGCGACGTCCGCGGGGAGGCCCAGGCGTGGGAGCGTCTCCTGGTGGCGTTCCGATCCGAGGCCGCCGATGCGCCGCCTCCGCCGTGGCTCGAGGAGCGGGTCATGGCCGAGATCCGCACGCTCCCTGAGCCGGGCGCCCTGGCGCGCGCCCTGGCCTGGATGGTGCGCCCCCTCTCCATCCGCGTTCCTCCCCTCGCCGCCGGGCTCGCGGCCGCGGCGGTGGTGACGCTGGCCCTGTGGCCGGGGCGAGGAGCGCCGGAGCCGGACGCGTCCGGCCCCGCGGCCACAGTCGTCTACGTCCAGTTCGAGCTGAAGGCGCCCGGAGCCAGGTCCGTGGCCGTGGGGGGCGACTTCGACGGTTGGAGCGGCGCGAACGTCCTGGAGGATCCGGACGGCGACGGCGTCTGGACCGGCCGCGTGGCGGTCCAGCCGGGCCTGCACACGTACATGTTCCTCGTGGACGGATCCGACTGGGTCACGGACCCCGAGGCGAACCGCTACACCGACGACGGCTTCGGGAACCGCAACGCGGTCCTCGCCGTGGCGGCGCCGGCCACATGAGAGCGACGATGGGCGCCGCACTGTTCTTCCTTGCTTGCGCCGGCTCGGGCACCGTCCCCCTGGCCGCCCAGAGCACCGATCTCAGCGTGGAGGTCGGGGGCTCCCGCCTCTCTCCCCCCGCCGAGGTCGACGGCGAGGCGGCCGGCTTCTTCGTGGCAGGGCTGCGTGGAAGCCGATACTCGGCCGGCGGCTCGGGCGGCTGGGCCTCGGTCCTGTTCGGCCGCGCGCTCGATACCGGCACCGGAGGCGACTTCGTGTCCGCCGAGGTCGGGGGCGTCGCCTGGCATCGTCTGGGTGGGGGCTGGTCCACGGGCCTCGAGGGGAGGGCGTTCGGCTTCAGCGTGCGCGACCCCTTCGGCTATGCGGCCGGTGCGGCGGAGGGATCGGCCATGCTGCGCTACCACGGCGGCATCCTGAGCGCGCGCTTGACGGGAACCGGCGGCGTCGGACGGTCGCGGGTGACGATCTCCACGGTCGTGCAGCGGATGAGGCGGCGAGCGCTGGTCGTCGAGGTCCTGGACGACGACCTGTGGCGCTGGGGCGGCACGGCCGAGATCCTGGCCGGCCGCGGCCCGGTGGCGGCCGGGGTGGCCGGCGGCGCGCACCGGTCGGCCGGGGGGACCTACCGCTCCGCCGGCCTCCGCCTGGTGGCAGGTGGGGGACGCGCCGCCCTCGAGGTACGACTCGACGCGTGGCGCACGCCCGCGGGCAACGAGACCACCGGCGGGCTCGCCTTCTACATCCCGTGGGGCGGATGGAGCGCCCGCGGCGTGGCGGGGCGACCCGAGCCCGACCCGCTGCTCCTCGCCGAGCCGGGGCGGGGTGCCGGGGGCGTGCTGGTGGGCAGGAGGATCGCAGGGAGCAGCCCCGTCACGGACCACCCTGCGCTCTACGAGATCCGCGACGCTTCGCCCACGGGCGCCCGCGTCCGCATCCACGTGGAGGCCCCGCTCGGAGCGGAGCGGGTGCAGGTCATGGGGGACTTCACGCTGTGGGAGCCCGTGGCCATGGAGGCCCGGGGAGATCGGTGGACCGTGGAGCTGGACGTCCCCGACGGGACGCACCACTTCGGGTTCCTGGTGGATGGAGCATGGTACCTGCCGGACAACGCGCCGGATGCCGTTCCCGACGAGTGGGGGCGGCGCAGCGCGACGCTGGTCGTCGAAGGTGAGGGCGGGCAGTGAGCCCCCGCGCCGCGTGCCCGAAAAGGAGATGGAGAACGATGAGACCGCACATGCCGATGATCGCGCTGGCCCTCCTGCTGGCGACGGCGGGGCGTCCCGCCGCGGCACAGGAGACGCCGCGTGCCCGTGCCCGCGCCGTCCTGCCCGCGGAGGTGTTCGCGCAGGTGGACGCCGCGGCGACCGCAGCCGAGCAGGACGGCATTCCGGGCGATATCCTCTTCAACAAGGCCCTCGAGGGCGCCGCGAAGAACGTGCCCGCCGATCGCCTCCTGCCGGCCGTGCAGTCCTACGGAGCCCGGCTCCGCGAAGCGCGGGCCGCCTTCGGCGCCGACGCACGCGGCCCCCTCCTGGTCGCCGGCGCGGATGCGCTCCAGCGGGGCGTGGGCACGAGCCTGCTGCACGGTCTGGGGCAGGGCCAAGAGCGCTCGCCCATGGCCGTCCTGGTGCTCGCCGACCTGGTCGAGACGGGGATCGGCGACGAACGCGCGCTCTCCCTTGTGCGCGAGGCCATGCAGCGGCGCGCACGCGAGCAGCAGATGCTCGACATGCCCGCGCAGGTACGCCGGCTCATGCGCCAGGGCCAGTCCGCGGAGGACGCGGTCGAGCAGGTGCGCCGGGCGTTGCAGCGCGGCCGGGGTGGCGGCGTCATTCCGCCGGTCGCGCCCGGCTCGGAGCCCATGACCCGCACGCGGAGGGGGATGGGCGGCTGAGGAATCGTGAAGACCCGGGCCCCGCTACGGCACCCTCAGGTGCAGGCGCAGGAAGAGCGCCCGCCCCTCCGGACCGGGCCGTAGCGTGGGCTCGGGCATCAACCACGCGTGACGGTGACGTCGAAGGTGAAGCCGCAGATGTGGCCGCGTGTGGACTGGTAGGCGGACTCCTCGTCCACCTCCACGAGCACGTCGATGGCGCACCGTCCGCTCCGACCGTCGTCGGTCTCGAACAGCAGCCCACCCCGTACGCCCACGGACTGGGTGCCCTGCGGCGCGCCTGCCAGCGAGGCGGCGTGGATCGTGGTGGTGACGTCCGGATCACCCGTGACGGCCACCCGGGTGCCGTCGGCCAGGAAGACGCAGCCGTGGTGCACGTCCGTCGCGGTGATGTCCACGATCGCGAGGTCGGTCCGGGTGTCCGTCTCCACGGTGATCCGCCCTGAAGAATCCACCGAGCCACCCAGGATGCACGGGCGCGTGAGGCTGTACGTGACCGAGACCACCTCCGTGGCCGCCGGTGGTGCCGCCACCGGTCCCGCGACGCCGCCCCGGCTCCAGCCGAAGGAGAGGGATTCGAGGCCCAGCTCGCCCGCGAGGGCGACCGCCTCCGGTTCGGTGAGCCCCCCGTCCCCATCCACGTCCGTCGGCGCGTCCGCGCACGACGACAGTACCGCGAGGGCCAGGGCGGGAACGGAGCCGACGAGCAGCCTCGGAATCGAGCGGTCCACGCTGTCTCCTCTCCGGCCAGCATCCCGGATCGGGGGAGGCGGGTCCCGGTCGCAGGTGCGGCCGGGGGGCAGGCTCACTTTTCCTGAGACCATGCGCGTCGCTCCGGTTGTTCCCGTCCGGCGCGAGCTGCTAGCAGGTCGCTGAAGAAGGTGAGCGCGAGCCCCGGGGCCGGCCCATCACGCTGCCGTGCGGGCCGAAGCCCGCGCGTCGCATCACGGCCCACCCCACCACGACGCCCGCCACCTGGACCAGGAGGTCCGTGGAGTCGAGGAGCCGCCCCTGGACCAGCACCTGGGCGACCTCGGTGGCCGTCCCCGAAGTACACGCCCGGCCAGAAGAGCGACAGCGCACCCCGCCGCCTCAGCGGCCAGACGGCCAGCAGCGCCCCCAAGGGCAGGTAGAGAAAGAAGGGCGACACGACGTCGACCACACTGAACATGTCCACGCGCCGGCCGAGGAAGCGCAGGGGGATCCACCACTCGTTGCTGAGCTTCCCGACGACGGCCCCCAGGGACGTTTCCGGCGTGAAGGGTCGAAGCGCCCACAGCAGGAGCACCACCGCGTAGGCGCTCAGGAGCGCGCCGGGGCGTCCCCGTCCGTGCAGGACGCGCGTGACGCGGGGCAGCCCGACCGCCGTCGCGACGGCCCCGCCCGCCACCCCCAGCGTGTGCGCCAGGACCGCACCCGCGTCGATGGGGAGGCCCAGGGCCCCGTGCGCGACCTCCGCGACCAGCGCCAGCGCGCCGCCGACCAACGCCACCGTCCAGGCGCTTCCGCGGTACCCGCGCCCCGCCTCCGCCAGCGCAGCCACCGCGAAGGCGCCGGCGGGAGCGAAAAGCAGGACGTCGGTCAGGGGCAGGTGGGCGAGGGAGCTCCACTCGAACATGCCGACCGAGAGGCGGAAACGGCCGAAGGGCCCGCCGTACGCGTTCGGGAAACACCTGCTGTCGGAAGAGCGGGACGAAAGCCTCGCCCAGCGTGGAGATGGCGTACGACCCGGCGAACACCAGCGCGGGGAGCCCCACGAAGGACTTTCGGCCCCGATGGCGTGCGACGACGACGACCAGGGCGACGAGGGCGACGCCTCCCAGGAGCGCCCCGACCGTGTTGGTCGTGACGTCCACGAGGCTCGCGGTGCGCGTCGTGGAGAAGAGCTGCGCACACTCCACCAGGGTGCTCACGCAAGCGCCGGTGAGGACGGCGTTGCGCAGCGAGGCCAACGTCCGGCCCGCGGGCGCCGTGATCATCCAGACGAGGCCCCACCCGGCAAAGAGGACCAGGTTCCGGGCCGCATCCACCACGTCCCTGGCCGACAGCGAAGGGCGGAGCATGCGGCCGAGCGCCGCGAGCGCGTCGGCACCGCTCACATCGACGTGCAGCGAGGAGAGCGTGGCGAGGAGCAGAACCACGAGATAGGCGGCTCTCGTGGGGAGCCGGCTCCGGTCGAGCTGTCGGGAGAGGGTCGTCATCGGGTCGCGCGCTGCCCGCCGTCGGAGGGCCGCGCGGGCGTCGACTTCAGTCTCCCTCCGGGAAAGGAAGATATCCATGGTGGGCCGCCGCCCACAGGAAACCCCCGTAGGCGAGCCCGGCCGCACCCCACATCACCGATCCCTGGCCGACCGTCAGCTCCGTCGCCACGCCCGCGAGGAGTCCCATGCCGAGGCCCACCACCGCGCCGACCACCGGAAACGAGCGGTAGCCCGGTGGCACCAGGCGGTCCCTCGGGCCCAGCTCGGCCGGGCGGGGACGCTCACCGTGCAGCAGCTTGCCGAGCCCCGAAACGACGACCGCGATGATCCCGAATCCCGCCCAGGACAGGATCCCGAGGAGGAACACCAGCCCGAACGCGAAGACGCCCACCGCCTGGACGAGGTCGGATCCGGGCGTCACGACCATGCCGAGGCCGAGACCGAGCAGCGGCCCCATCGTGAAGCCGAGCAGGACGGCGGCGAGCTGTGCCCAGGGTGGACGCTCGGGCACGACCCGCATCGGCTTGCTCATGCGGCCCCGCCCGGGGCTACAGTCGCGTGAGCACGAAGGTCGCCTCGTACGGGGGGTCCGAGGCGTGATCCGCGTCCGTGTAGGTCGCCGAGCCGCGGATCGTGTCGGCGGGCCCGTCCAGCCGCCCCCGGAGCACCCACAGGGCCGTGCCCACCCGGTTCGTGATCCAGAAGACGATCTCCTCGTCCCGCGCGGCCCCGAAGATGGAGCCCTCGAAGGCGGCCGAAGCCGCCGTCGCGTCCTCCACGAGCCTGGGGCGCCGAATCGGGACTCCGTCCGCCCAGCCGCTGCCCACGAGGTAGGAGCCGGCGTGGAGGAGGTCGAACAAGCCGGTGGCGATCGTGCGGGGGGGCTTCTCGTCGACGGTGATGCTGCACAGCCACCGTCCTCGGAGGCGTTCCAGCGACGGTGGACGGGGGGGGCGTGTGCCGTCGGCGAAGGAGTGCGCGGACGCGAGGACGGTCGGAGAGGCGCGCATGGAAGGACTCCCGGTCGGGTTCGTCGTGGCTCGTGCGCTCATGCACGTCCACGATGGCCCGGGGAGCGGGACCGGGGGCATACGTACGATGACGTAGTCCGCATCCTGGACCGTACGTAGGCGGACCGACCCTATCCGCCCCCGTACACCGGGCGTGCACGGGTCCCGGCCGCTGCGACGGGAGGTCTCGAGGCCGACCCACACGAAGAGCGTGGTGTCGCGAGGCTCGCTCCACCGCGCATCGACCCGGATCTGCGCGCGGGACCCGGTGCGATATCGGAAGGGCACCGTCTCGCCACCCGATACCGTCGCCTCCAGGTGCCCCTCCCCCAGCGTGTCCCGAGCGCGCAGCTCCCAACGCCCCGAGGTCGCGGCATACACCTGCATGCACCCGCTGAGCGTCAGCCCCGCCGTCGGGAGGGGGTCGGACACGAACGTCCCCTTCCCGTTCTCGATGGGGATCGTCACCCATCCGCCGCCCTGCTCGATGCTCCGGAGCAGGTCGAGAAGCGTCTGGGCGTCGGCGGGCCGGGGGTGCACCAGAGCGGCGAACAGCACGAGCGGCACCAGCATGCCGACAGGCGGCGAGGCGGCGGGTCGCGCATGTGCGCCCCTACCCTTCCAGGCCCGCGAGCGCGCGGATCGTCTCGACGGCCGCCTGGCCGACCCGCTGTGGCTGGTAGCCCCCCTCCAGCAGCGCGACCGCCCTGCCCTCGCACCGGTCGGCGGCGAGCGCGACGACCTCCGATGCCATCGCGTGGAAGTCCTCCGGCTCCAGCATCTGGCCTCCCAGCGGGTCGTCCCTCAGCGCGTCGAAGCCCTGCCGAGATCAGCACGAAGTCCGGTCGGGCCGCGTCGGCCGCCTGCTCGAGCGCGAGGCGGAAGATGCGGAGGTAGTCCGGACGGGGCGTGTGGGCGGCGAGGGGCACGTTCAGCGTCGCCCCTGCGCCCTTCCCCGCGCCCCGCTCCTCCGCGTCTCCGGTCCCCGGATACCAGGGCGCCTGGTGGAGCGAGAGGTAGAAGACGGTGGGATCGTCGTAGAAGGCGTCCTGGGTCCCGTTCCCGTGGTGCACGTCCCAATCGACGATCAGCACCCGCTCCGCCCGCCCGGTCGCCTGGAGGTGGCGCGCCGCGATCGCCACGTTGTTGAACAGGCAGAAGCCCATCGCGTGGTTGGGCGTGGCGTGGTGCCCCGGGGGGCGCGCGGCCACGAACGCCGAGGCCAGGCGGCCGTCGGCCACCGCATCCACCGCCGCGAGGGACGCACCCACGCTGCCCAGCGCCGCCTCCCATGACGCCGGGGACACCCGCGTGTCGGGATCGAGCGGGAGCACCTTCTGCTGCAGGTCGGCCCGATGGCACATGTCACGCACGTACGCGATCTGCTCCTCCGTGTGCACGAGGCAGCAGGTCATCGACCGTGGCCTCCGGCGCCTCCTGCTGCTCTACGTGGCCATGCAGCGTGAGCATGTCCCTGCCCACGGTCGAAGCGAGCGCGCGCAGCCTGCCCCTGGTGCTCGGGATGGCCCCAGCCGGTGTCGTGGAGGGCCGAGGCGGGATGGAGGTAGAAGCCGGTGGGCGCGGGCACGTCGGGCTCCGGGCTCGCCTCAGGCGCCGGGGACCGTCGCCAACGACGCGATGCGCTCCTGGATCGAGCGCACGGAGTGGGCCCGCGACTTGAGCGCGATGAGCGCGTCGCATGCGGCCGACGTCGCGGACATCGTCGTGAGGTACGGCGTCTTGTACATGATCGCCGCGCGGCGCATCGCGTAGTCGTCGTACTGCGATTCCTTGCCCAGCGGCGTGTTGATGAGCAGGCGCACGTCGCCGCTGACGATGTGGTCGACGATGTTCGGGCGTCCCTCGTTGACCTTGTACACACGCTCGGCCGGCACGCCGAGGCGCGTGAGGTACCGCTGCGTGCCCTGGGTGGCGAGGATCCGGAAGCCGAGGTCGTGGAAGCGGCGCAGGATCGGTGTGACCGTCGCCTTGTCCGCGTCGTTGACGGTCACGATCAGCATCCCGGGCTCCTCCGGCAGGACGTTGCCGGCCGACACCTGCGCCTTGGCGAACGCCATGCCGAAGGAGTCGTCGAAGCCCATGACCTCGCCGGTGGAACGCATCTCCGGGCCCGAGCAGGACGTCGACGTCGAAGCGGTTGAAGGGGAAGGCGGCCTCCTTCACGGCCACCCCGGGTATCGGCGCTTCTTCCGGGAGGTCGAGCTCGGCCAGCTTCTCCCCCGCCATGAGGCGCGCCGCGAGCCGCGCCAGCGGCACCCCGGTCGCCTTGCTCACGAAGGGCACCGTGCGGGACGCGCGCGGGTTCACCTCCAGCACGTACACGACGCCGTCCCTGATCGCGTACTGCACGTTCATGAGCCCGACCACGCCGAGCTCGAGGGCGAACTTCTTCGTCAGGTCGCGGATCTCGTCCAGCACGTCACCCGACAGGAGGTAAGGGGGCAGCACGCACGCCGAGTCGCCCGAGTGGACGCCGGCGTCCTCGATGTGCTGCATGATCCCGCCGATGACCACGTCCTCGCCGTCGCACAGCGAGTCCACGTCGGCCTCGAATGCGTCCTCGAGGAAGCGGTCCACCAGCACCGGATGGTCCTCCGAGGCCTGCGCCGCCTCCTCGAAGTAGCGCTCCAGCGACTCCTCGTCGTAGACGATGCGCATCGCCCGCCCACCCAGCACGTAGGACGGGCGCACCAGCACGGGGAAGCCGATGCGGCGGGCCACCTCGAGCGCCTCCTCCTCGCTGCGTCGCGATGCCGTTGTCCGGCACGCGGGCGCCGATCTTCCGGCACACGTCGGCGAAGCGGTCGCGGTCCTCGGCGCGGTCGATGGAGTCCACCGACGTGCCGAGCACCGGGATGCCCGCCTCCTCCAACGCCTCGGCGAGCTTGAGCGGAGTCTGGCCGCCGAGCTGCACGATCACCCCGCGCGGCTTCTCCAGGTGGAGGATCTCCAGCACGTCCTCCAGCGTGAGCGGCTCGAAGTAGAGCTTGTCGCTCACGTCGAAGTCGGTGGAGACGGTCTCGGGGTTGGAGTTGATCATGATCGTCTCGAACCCGGCCTCCCTGAGCGCGAGCACCGCCTGCACGCAGCAGTAGTCGAACTCGATGCCCTGGCCGATCCGGTTGGGGCCGCTTCCGAGGATGACGACCTTGTCACGGTCCGACGCCACGCTCTCGGTCTCGTCCTCGTACGAGGAGTAGAAGTAGGGCGTCTCCGCCGGGAACTCGCCCGCGCACGTGTCCACGACGTTGAAGGTGGCGTGGATGCCCGCCTCCCACCGGCGCCGGCGCACGTCGGCCTCCTTCTCCCCGCGCAGCTCGGCGAGCTGGCGGTCGCTGAACCCCTCGCGCTTCATCCGGCGCAACAGCTCGGGGCCGACCTCGGCGACGGCGGCATAGGCGCGCTCGTTCTCCACGATCTGTCGGAGCTGGTCGAGGAACCAGGGATCGATCCCCGTCGCGTCGAAGATCTCCGCTTCGGCGATCCCGGCCTCGATCGCGCGCTTGAGCTGGAACGGGCGGTTGGGCGTCGGGCGGCGCAGCGCCGACAGCAGCGTCTCCTTCTCCTCGCCCTTCAGCCCGTCGTCCTTGAGGCGCTTGCCGGTCACCCACCCGTGCCGGCCGGTCTCCAGGCCGCGGAATCCCTTCTGCCATGCCGAGCGGAACGTGCGGCCGATCGCCATCGTCTCGCCGACCGACTTCATCTGCACGCCGAGCGTGTCGTCGACCTCGGGGAACTTCTCGAACGCGAAGCGGGGGATCTTGACCACCACGTAGTCCAGGACGGGCTCGAAGGACGCCGGCGTGGTCTTCGTGATGTCGTTGGGCAGCTCGTGCAGGTGGTAGCCCACGGCGAGCTTGGCCCCGACGCGCGCGATGGGGAAGCCGGTGGCCTTCGACGCGAGCGCCGAGGACCGGGACACGCGCGGGTTCATCTCGACGACCAGCATCTCGCCGTCGGCGGGGTTCACCGCGAACTGGATGTTGCAGCCGCCGGCCTCGACGCCGATCTCGCGAATGATCGCGATCGAGGCGTCCCGCATCTTCTGGTACTCGACGTCGGTCAGGGTCTGGACGGGTGCGACGGTGATCGAGTCCCCCGTGTGCACGCCCATCGGATCGAAGTTCTCGATGGAGCACACGATGATCACGTTGTCCGAGCCGTCGCGCACGACCTCGAGCTCGTACTCCTTCCACCCGATCACCGAGCGGTCGATCAGGACCTCGTGGATGGGCGACGCGTCCAGCCCCCTCTTCACCGCGAGCTCGAACTCCTCGCGGTTGTACGCGATCCCCCCGCCCGTGCCTCCGAGGGTGTACGACGGACGGATGATGGCCGGATAGCCCGTGTCCTCGACGATCTCCAGCGCCTCGTACACGGTGCGCGCGAACCCGCCGTGCGGCACCTCCAGCCCGATGCGCTTCATGGCCGCCGTGAACTCCTCGCGGTCCTCGGCCATCTCGATGGACACCGCGTTGGCCCCGATCAGCTCCACGCCGTACCTCTCAAGGACGCCGGTCCGGTGGAGGTCCATCGCGATGTTGAGCGCGGTCTGTCCGCCCATGGTGGGCAGGATGGCATCCGGCCTCTCCCGCTCGATCACCTTCTCGACCCACTGCGGCGTGAGCGGCTCGATGTACGTCCGATCCGCGAGGTCGGGATCGGTCATGATGGTGGCGGGATTCGAGTTCACCAGGACGACGCGGTAACCCTCCTCCTTGAGGGCGCGCACGGCCTGGGTGCCGGAGTAGTCGAACTCACAGGCCTGGCCGATGACGATCGGCCCGGAGCCGAGGATGAGGATGGTCTCGATGTCTTCGCGTCGGGGCACTAGCGAACCCGGGCGCGTTGGTGGGAGGGTGGCGCCTCGCGTCTCAGTCGTCGGCACGCTTCCCGGATTCCTTGCGCACGGCGGTGATCGCGGCGAGGGAGAAGCCGCCCCACACGAAGGCCATGACCAGGACCATCGTGATCCAGGTCGCTGTCGTCATCGAGGTCGCTCCCAGGCCGATCCGTGGCCGCTCCGGGTGAAAAGTCGCACAAAGGTGGCGCAACCGACGGGGGCGAGCAAGCGCGTCCAGAAGTGCCCCGCGGAGCCCCTCGCTCAGCGCTCGATGCGGACCTGCACCCCCGCGGGCGGGATCGTGGCGTTCGAGGTGTTCGCCGCGGACACGACCGTCACGGTCGGCGCGGCGGCACCCCGATCGCCGACCTGGACGCCGAAGCGGAGGTCCGCGCCGGTCGGCGCGATCAGCACGACGCGGTAGCGCGGCTCCGTGCCTCCGAGGGACGCGGCGTAGGCCTGCGTGCTCCCCTGGGCCACGACCCCCTGCACCGTTCCGCCGGCCAGCTCGAGGACCACGGCCCCGAGCGCCTGCGGCCCGGTCACCGTGGCGTTCAGCGTGCCCGGGCCCTTCGGACCGGAGTCGCACGCCGCAGCCAGGGCGGACGCGACGAGGGCCACGATTCCGACCAGTCGCCGGCTCATCGTCTCACCTCCCCCTGGCGTGGGGCCGGTGCCGCGCCGTCCGGCATCACGAAGTGCCCGGATCTCGCGCGCTGAGCGGCAGGCCCGGGTTGGCGAGCACCCAGGCCCGGAAGTCCCCGAGGTCGTAGTTGGTGTCGCCGTTGCCCTGGTGGTCCAGGAAACGCCTCTGTTCGGGGGTGAGCGTCGGACCGGTCAGGAGGAAGGGCGAGGCGAGCGCCGCCACCGTGAGGGCGGGGGCGTCCACCTGCAGGGCCAGTGTGCCCTGCGCGGTGAGCCCGATCGAGTCCCTCACCCTGAGCTGCAGCGGGAACGTGCCCGTGACCGTGGCGGCTCCCATCAGGCGGCCGTCGGCCTCCAGCGTGAGGCCGTCGGGAAGCGTCCCGGACAGCACCGTCCACGTGTAGGGCGCGTTCCCGTTCTGCGGCGCGAGCTGGCGTGTGAGGGACTCGGCGGCGGGAACCGTCAGCGACGTGGGTGCGAAGGCGTACGTCACCTCGAAGTCGGCCCCGGCCTGCACGGGCGCGTCCATGGTCACGGTGGTCGGGTTCGGCTGGCCCTGCAGCGCACCCGTCCAGGCGAGGAAGCCGAACCCGGTGCGTGGCACGGCCCGAACGCTCACGGTCGACCCTTCGGCGAACCAGAGACCTTCGCCGACGGGATCGGAGACGATCGTCCCCGGCGCGATGCCCTCGACACCGCCGGTGAGCGCCACGGCCAACTCGACCTCACGCCCCGCGTAGCGCGCGGTGAGCGTCAGGTCCTGGACGGGCGTGTCCACCGTCCGTACCCTCGGCGCGGAGGCGTCGTCGACCCATCCGACGAACGGCCGACGCACCCCGTCTCCCAGCGCCTCCCCGGCGGACGCCTCGACGGAATGCTCCTCGAAGGGCGCGGACAGGTAGGTGTGCGTGGCCTCGGGGATCGCGGCCCCGTCCACCGTGAGCAGGCCTCCGGCACCGCCGTCGCCCTCGGACCCGACCGTGACCCGTGTGAAGCGGGTCAGCGCCCGCAGGCTCACGTCCTGCCCGACGCGCTCGATGTCGAGCAACGTGAGGCCCGTGGCCGTCCCGAGTCGCGAGCGCGACGCAGGATTGGAGGTGGCGTGGAAGACCTGGTTCCCGGGGCTGCTTCCCGTGTAGGGGAACGGGTCGCCCGCATCGCCCCGACCGCCGCCCGGCGTCTCCAGCTGCGCGAGCCCGTCGGCCTGGCGGATCCACACGCCCAGCTCGGTGAACGCGTTGACGGTGTTCGAGGCCCACCGGGACCCGACCAACTGCGGGTCGATCTGCCAGACCAGCATCCCGGTCCCCGGAACGTTGCGGTCGAAGCCGATCCGCTCCCGGTTCTCGAGGAGGTAGTACTCGCCCGAGGCGTCCTCCGCGTCCACCCGGTAGATCGTGCCCGCGCTCTCCACGGGTGGGAGCGTGAGCGTCCCCAGGTCGGTGTCGGAGCCCAGCGTCACGACGTCGGCCCAACCGAGCATCGCCTTGCTCCAGGCGCCCATGTGACAGGGCGTGGAGGGCGTGCGCCCGTCGCAACCCCACGAACCGGTGGCCATCAGGTCCCAGTTGCCGTCGCCGCTGTGCTTGCCGTCTCCGTCGTACGTGTCGTACAGGTCGGGCAGCCCGAAGGCGTGGCCTGCCTCGTGCGTGAACACGCCGATCTCGTTCAGCTCTACGCCGGAGCACGACAGCGCCGGCTGGATGAAGTAGTCGTCCACGCGCACGAAGCCGCCGTTGGCGGCGGGCGTCGGCGTGACCCAGGCGCTGTGCGTGCTCGTCGCCGAGCTCAGGCTCCACTTGTGCGACCAGATCCGGTTGTCCTTCTGCGTCGCCTCCGCACTCGGCGCCTGACGTGGGCTGGATCACGGCCAGCGCGTCGACGTAGCCGTCGTCGTCCCCCGAGTTCGGGACGCCGTCGGGGCCGTCGTTGTCGAACGCCCCCCAGTCCATCTGGGGCAGCGCCTGGAGCAGCGAGACGATGAAGTCGCCGACGCGGGCCGGAGACGTCAGTCCGCTCGTCCCGCCGGTCACCACCGACTGCGTCAGCGAGCCGCGCACCCAGTCCTGGACGTCACCCTCGAGCGTCACCCGCCCGCCCGACACCTCGGAGTAGTACGCCCGGATGGTGCTCGGGCCCGCGCCGAAGTACGACTCCTGGATCACGTCGCGCGCGATGGGCACGCTTCCCGCGGGGGAGTCGCTGAAGAGCCCGAGCACGACGGGAATGTGGAAGGTGCCGGTGACCGTGCCCTCGCGCGGCCCGAGCACGGCCATCGGGTCCGAGACCCGGGCGGCGCCCTCCAGCTGCATCGTGCGCGCCAGGCCCCGCATCCGTGCCGCGCGTCCGTGGGAGAACTGGAAGGCGTCGGGATGCGCCTCCCTCCAGGTCCGGTAGCCAGGGGGAAGCGGCGTGCCGTGGATCTCCGAGAGGAGCTCCACGTCCTGGGCCGTCGCCGGTACGGCGAGAGCCGTCAGGGCCGTCAGCGCGATCAGCGTGCTGCGAAGGCGCATGGGGGGATTCGATCCTCCGCGAGAGGGCAGCGACTCCGATACCCGTTCCCGCGGAGCGGGGTTCCTGGCGTGGGGTCCGTGGCCGTGTGTTTCCCAATAAGGCCGAGGTGCCGCCCGGGATCAAGCGTCTCGGGCCCGGTGATCAGCCCTGCAGGTCTTCCCCCCGGATCCCCAGCTCGGCCCCGATGGCGCGCATCCCGTCGATCACGTTCCGGATGTGCTCGTTGCGCTCCAGGCCGATCAGCTCGATCCCGTACGCCACGTCGTCGCGGCTGACCCCCTGGGCGAACGTCTTGTCCTTCAGCTTCTTCACCACGGACTTCGGCTCGAGGTCGTCGATGCCGTTGGGCCGGACCAGGCAGCAAGCGAACACCAGCCCCGACAGCTCGTCGCAGGCGTACAGCACCCTGTCGAGCTCGGTCTCGGGCTGCACGCCGGTGAAGTCGGCCCGGTGGGCCTGGATGGCGTGGACGACCTCCTCCGGGTAGCCCAGCTCCTGCAGCCTGCTCGACCGCCTGCAGGGGGTGGCGATCCGGGTGCTTCTCCCAGTCCAGGTCGTGCAGCAGGCCCGCGAGTCCCCACAGCTCCTCGTCGGCGCCTCTCAGGCGGGCGTAGTGCCGCACCGCCGCCTCCACCGAGTACATGTGCTTCCTCAGGGCCTCGTTCTCCACCCACTCCTCCAGGAGGGCGACGGCTTCCTCACGGTTCGGCATGATGCTCCTCGATGCTGGATGGGCCCTCACACCCGCGACGACGGGCAGAGGTGCGAGACCACGCAGGCCTCGCAGCGTGGCTTGCGCGCGATGCAGACGCGCCGGCCGTGCCAGATCAGCAGGTGCGCGAGCATCGTCCAGCGCTCACGCGGGAAGACGTCCATCAGGTCCTGCTCGATCTTCTCGGGCGACGACTCCTTCGTGAAGGCCAGCAGCGTGGACAGTCGCTTCACGTGCGTGTCCACCACCACGCCTTCGTCGACGCCGAAGGCGTTGCCCAGGATGACGTTGGCGGTCTTGCGGCCGACACCGGGCAGCACGCGCAGCTCCTCCATGCTCCCGGGGACGTCCCCGTCGTGCTCCTCCATCACGGCGCGGGCGAAGCCGATGATGTTCCTGGCCTTGTTCCGGAAGAACCCCGTGGATCGCACGATCTCCTCGACGTCCTCCTGCCGGGCCCCCGCCAGAGCCCGGGCGTCCGGATAGCGCTCGAACAGCCCGGGGGTGACCATGTTCACGCGCTCGTCCGTGGTCTGCGCCGACAGGATCGTCGCGACGGCCAGTTGGAAGGGATCGACGAAGTCGAGCTCACAGTGCGCCTCGGGATACTCCTCGGCCAGGAGGTCGTAGATCTCCTCTCCCCGCTCCCGGCGCGCCTTCCTGGATTCCCTAGGCATCCCCGGCCGTCCTCTCCTCACGCATGCAGCACGATCCTCCTGTAGGGCAGTCGCGACGGCGTGGGACCCTGCGACCCACCGGGCTCGCGCTCCACGGCGCCCGCGCGGTCGCCGTGGTCCCGCCCGTTGGTCGGGGGTGCGTGCTTCTCCACCGCATCGGGCACCGCGCCTTCGTACGCGAAGAGCCGGGCGGCGAGCTTGAGCACCTCGCCGGCCGCCGTCAACGAGTAGAGCCCCTCGAGCTCGCCGCCCGGGAGCGTGGTGGCGAAATCCCCGCCGACCTCGCGCACGTGCGCGTCCAGCCAGGCCTCCGCCTCCGCCCACGGGGCCTCCGGCAGCGGCACCACGGCCAGTCCGGGGCGACCCTCCCTCATCCCGATGGCCACCAAGACGTGGATCGAGCCGTCGCTCGACAGCGTCCAGAAGAAGCCGTCGACCGGCTCGGCCGCCTCCTGCCCCCCGCCCCCGACCCAGAAGAGGTGCCGGGGGAGCTGCACGTACCCCGCCCTGGTCGGTGGCTCCGGCACACCGTCCGGGGCCGGACCGTCCACCAGGTAGCGGGCGACGTGCACGTCCACCAGGTGCACCGGGCGGCCCTCGCGCACGAAATGGAAGGCGTGGAAGAGCAGCGCGGCGTAGTCGCGGATCGCCCCGCCCGGCGTATCGGGACCCTGGAGGCGGTGAGCGGCCGCCCCGACCGAGCCGAGCATCGAGAACGCCGCACGATCCGAAGGGTCGACGCCCCGGGCCTCGGCCTCCTCCGCGACGGCGTGGACGAACACGTCGGCCGCCTCCCGGTCGGGAAAGGCGAGCTCGAAGGGCGTGCGGCGGGCGTAGGCATCGTGCAGGGGCATGGCGCCCCTGCCTACCCCGCGGGTGGAGACGGTTCCGCCCGGGCCTCCGACTCCAGGACCCGGGGGCGGTACGTGCCCAGGAGGCGCTTGGCGTCCTCCCACCAGCTGCGCCGGCGAACGAGCACGAGCTCGAGGGTATCCTCCCCGGACTCCACGCCCTCCACCCACACGTAGTGCACGTCGCCCAGCTCTTCCGGGCGGGGAATGCGGTAGGCGGTGCCGCGCCAGTCGAACTCGACGAAGCCGGCGGCCTCGAAGTCCTCCGGGCGCCACGCCTGCTCCAGGTACCAGCTCCGCTCCACGCGGAAGACGCCACCGGTCAGGTCGTCACCGTGCTGGTAGTACCAGGGATCGAAGCCCAGGCCCTCGTTCCGGTTGAAGAGCTGGTCCATGGCGTAGTCCACGCCCTCGAGCGCGTCGGAGCGGGCCAGCGATTCCAGGTGGTGGCGAAGCTCGTGGGTGAGCGTCTCCCACAGCTCCTCCTCCCAGTCGAGGTCGGGGTCGAGAGCAGCCAGGTTCTTGAAGGAGCCCCAGTAGAGGACCACCACCGAGCGCGTCGTGTCCGGCCCGGACCAGTCCGTGGCGTAATCCTCCGTCACGCACTCGCCCATGGTGTAGATGTCCGGGAGCGTCGGATGCGCCACGGACTTCCGGCTCACGACGAGCCCGTCCACCCCCTCGCGGTATTCGTCGGGGATGGAGTCGAAGGCCTCGCGGGCGGCGCGCTCGAATTCCCTGTACTTCAGATGCGGGGCCCTCCTCGCGCCCGGATCCTCAGTCGCCTCCGCCGGCGTCCGAGCTGCGCGCCAGCCATCGGTTCGCCATCAGGAGGACGACGAGCACGACGGCCCACTGGATGAGCACGGTACCGACGTTGTACGGGCTGAAGAGCGTCCACGTGGCCGCTCCCCCCTCCCCGCGCGCGTCCCACAGCCACCACCCGAGCACCACCACGGCCTCCAGCACGACGAGCCGCATGGCCCAGTCCCACCAGGCGCCGATGCGCACGTCCGAATGGTCGTGGTTGATGTACAGCTCGCGCCATTTCGTCACGCCGTAGCGCAGGACGGCGATGGCGAAGAAGAGCCCCGACACCGCCAGCCCCGCGCCCCACACCCAGTCCTGGTTCTGGAAGAAGCCCAGCTTGAGCGCCGACGGGATGCCGAAGAGCACGCCGGCCACGCCCACCAGCGCGATCGCCCGGCCCCGCGGCACTCCGCGGTCCATGAGCACCCGGGCCGCCAGCTCGATCATCGACACCAGGCTCGTCCAGGCGGCGAACACCAGCGCGAGGAAGAAGAGCGCCATGAAGAAGCGCCCGGCCGGGATGCGTGCGAAGAGCTGCGGGATCCAGATGAACGTGAGCCCCTCGTTGCCGGCGCCCACGATCTGGGAGGCCGCGTCGGGCATGACCGAGAAGACCGTGCACAGCACCATGATCCCGGCCAGCAGCGACATCGAGTTGTTGCCGAAGCCGATGACGAAGGCGTTGAGCGCGGTGTCCTCCTGCTTGCGCATGTACACCGCGTACGTGGTGATCAGCCCCCACCCCGCACCGGTGTCCCACGCGTTCTGGGTGAGCGCCTGCAGCCAGATGTTGTAGTCCGCCAGCTCCGCCAGGTGCGGCGTGAAGAGGAAGGCCAGGCCCCGCGACGCGCCCGGGAGCATGAGCGCACGCACGGCGAGCACGACCACCAGGACGACCAGGCTGGGAATGAGGATCTTGGCGGCGGACTCGATCCCCTTCACCCCCCGCGAGACCACGAACAGCCCGAGCGCCATCGCGACCAGGTGCGTGACGACGGCCTGCGGGGTGGAGTTGAAGCCGTTCCAGAACGCGTCCGGCACGGCCGTGGGGATCTCGCCGGTGACGGAGGCCACGAAGAAGCGGATCGTCCACCCCATGACCACCGAGTAGTAGAACATGATCGCGGTGGCCACGAAGGCGACCCACGCCCCCATCCAGGCGAAGCCCGGGCCCATCGTCTTGGCGAACGCGCCGACCGGTCCCCTGCGGGTCCCCTTCCCGATGGCGAACTCCGCGATGATCAGGGGCACGGACCAGGCCAGCAGGAAGACGGCCCAGGACACGAGGAACGACCCGCCGCCGTTGGACGCGGCGATGCGCGGGAAGCGCCAGATGTTGCCGGTGCCCACCGCCATGCCGAGCATGGCGAGGAGCATCCCCCAGCGGGAGCTGAAGACTTCGGACTTCGACGACACGGCGCACTCCGTCGTGCGGGCGGAACGGACGGCGGCCGGACCCACGCGTGAGACCGGCCGCCGCCCAGTATAGGGGGGCCCTTCCCGGGGTGCCACGCCGGCCCCGGGCGGGTGCGGCGTCGGATCCTTCGACGCCTTCGGGTCTATGCGAGCGGGAGGCAGGCTCGAATCCAGCGAAGGAGTCCCATGGACGTGCTCCACCTGGTCGGTGAGATCGTCCGGCACATCGCGGGCATGGCCTGGAAGGTCGGCTGGGGACTGGTCCTCGGCTTCGCCGTGTCCGGTGCCATACAGGCGTTCGTCTCCAAGGCGAGGATCGCGGAGCACCTCGGTACGGTGAGCCTGCGGTCCGTCCTCCTGGCGTCGGGCTTCGGCGCGGCGTCCTCCTCCTGCTCGTATGCCGCGGCCTCCATGAGCAAGAGCCTCTACCAGAAGGGCGCCCACATCGTCACGGCCACCGCCTTCCTCTTCGCGTCCACCAACCTGGTGCTGGAGATCGGGCTGGTGATCTGGGTGCTCATGGGATGGCGCTTCGTCGTGGCCGAGTTCTTCGGCGGCGCGCTCCTGATCGCCGTGGTGACGGTCCTGCTGCGCTGGGTCGCACCCCGACGCGTCTTCGAGGACGCCCGCCGCCATCTCGACGAGGCGCGGGGTGACGCCCACGAGCACCACCACGGAGGAGGCGAGACCCTCCCGCTCCGGAGCATCTTCACGTTCAAGGGCGTCCGGGCGATGGCCCGCTACTTCACGGCGGACTTCCGCATGGTGGGCAAGGACATCGTCCTCGGCCTGGCCATCGCCGGCACGCTGGCGGCGCTGGTGCCCCGGGAATGGTGGGCCACGCTCTTCCTCTCCAGCCAGGGCGGTGGGCACCCGAGCTTCTGGGTGAGCCTGGAGAACGCCGTCATGGGCCCCGTCATCGCCATCCTCTCCTTCGTGTGCTCCGTCGGCAACATCCCGCTGGCGGCGGTCCTGTGGAACGGGGGCATCTCCTTCGGGGGCGTCGTGGCCTTCATCTTCGCGGACCTGGTGACGATCCCGATGATCCTCGTGTATCGGCGCTACTACGGCTGGCGACCGGCGCTGGTGTACTCGGGCTATCTGCTGGCCACGATGATCGTCACGGCCCTGATGGTGGAGTACGTCTTCCGGTGGGTCGGGCTGGCTCCGGCGACGGTCCCGCTCTCCGCCCCGAGCATCCAGGGCATGGACTACTTCGCGTGGGACTACACGACGTTCCTCAACCTCGTGATCCTGCCCCTGGGCGCCTGGCTGGCGTGGGTGGGACGCCGGAAGACGGACGGTCACACGGGCCATTCCGCCCACGAAGGTCACGGGGGATAGCGGCGGCGGCCGTGCCCGCGCACTTTTCCTGTTCCCGCCACTCCCACCGGATGGACGAGCATGAACACCACCCCCCGGGCATCCGCCCTCCTCCTCGCCCTCCTCGCCGCCTCCTGCGCCAAGCCGGCTCCCTACGACGTCATCGTGGAGCACGGGCTCCTGATCGACGGCATGGGCTCCGAGCCCCACCAGCAGGACGTGGGCATCAAGGACGGCCGCATCGCCGCCATCGGCGACCTGTCGGGGGCGCGGGCCGACGCAGCGCATCGACGCGACCGGCAAGGTGGTGGCCCCGGGCTTCATCGACATGCTCGGACAGTCCGACCTGACGATCCTGGTGAACCCGCATCTTCCGTCGAAGATCTTCCAGGGCATCACCACCGAGATCACCGGCGAGGGCGGCTCGGTGGCGCCGCTGAACGACCGCATCGTCGAGGCGGACAAGGTGGCGTACGACCACCTGGGCGTCACGCCCGACTGGCGCACGCTGGACGAGTACTTCGCGCGCCTCGAGCGCCAGGGCATCGGGATCAACCTGGCCACGTACGTCGGCGCCACGCAGGTGCGGCGCGTCGTGCTCGGCGACGACGACGTCCAGCCCACGCCCGCCCAGCTCGACAGCATGAGGGCCCTCGTGGCCCGCGCCATGCGGGAGGGCGCGGTGGGCGTGTCGTCTTCGCTGCAGTACGCCCCGGCGCCCTACGCCACCACCGAGGAGCTCATCGCGCTCGCCTCCGAGGCGGCCAGCTACGGCGGCGTCTACGCGACGCACATGCGCTCGGAGGGCGACGCCGTGCTGGAGGCGATCGACGAGGCCATCCGCATCGGCCGCGAGGCGCACATCCCTGTGGAGATCTGGCACATCAAGGCGGCCGGGACCCACAACTGGGGCCGGATGAAGGACATCGTCGCCAAGATCGACTCGGCCCGCGCCGCCGGTCTCGACATCACCGCGGACACGTACGCCTACACGGCGTGGTTCAACTCGCTGTCGGCGTTCGTCCCACCGTGGGCGCACGACGGCGGCGACGCCAAGATGATCGAGCGCCTGAAGGATCCCGAGACGCGGGCGCGCATCCGGCGCGACATGCTCACGCCCAGCACCACCTGGGACAACGAGTGGCAGGAGATCCCGGGACCCGAGGCGGTCCTGGTGTCCGTCGTGCACAACCCGGACCTCCGACCCCTCCAGGGGAAGACGCTCGCCGAGATCGCCGAGATGCAGAACAAGGGCCCCATCGACGCGTTGCTGGACCTGCTGATCGCCGACGACGGCTACAGCTACGGCGCGGTCTTCGGGATGTCGCAGGAAGACGTGTCGCTGGCGCTGAAGCAGCCCTGGGTCAGCATCGACAACGATTCCCAGGGGACGGCGCCCGACGGCATCCTGGGGCAGGAGCATCCGCACCCCAGGGCGTACGGCACCTTCCCGCGCATCCTGCGCAAGTACGTGCGCGAGGACAGCGTGATCACGCTGCTGGAGGCGATCCGCAAGTTCACCTCGCTGCCCGCCAACAAGATGCACCTCACCGACCGGGGAACGCTCACCGAGGGGAACTGGGCGGACGTGGTGGTCTTCGACCCGGACAGCGTGCGCGACCTGGCGACCTTCGAGGAGCCGAACCAGCTCTCGGTGGGGATGGACTGGGTGCTCGTGAACGGCGTCCCCGTCATCGCCGAGGGGAAGGCCACGGACGCGCTCCCGGGGAAGGTGCTGCGTGGGCCCGGCTACAGGCCGGCCCCCTCCGCCGGAGGCGACCGGTAGGAGAGACCCGCCGGCGTCACGTTCCGGCCCGACGGATCGTTCCTCGGGCATGAAGGGACGACTCGCCTGTCTCGCGGCGCTCCTCGCGGCGGCCGCGTGCGACAGCAGCGCGACGAATGTCGCGATCGACTACCGGAAGCCCAGCGTCCTCGTGGAGGTGAGCGGGGGTATCGCGGGCGCGGACTTCGCATACGTGCACACGTCGCCGGGCGTCCTCATCGGGGTGCGCTGTCGTGCCCTCTGCGACTTCGCGCCGGGCGATACGCTGTGGGTCCTGTCGGAGCTGCAGTCCGAGAGGCTGGCACAGGTGCTCCACGACAGTGGGGCGTGGCAGGTGGACGGCCTCCGGGACTACGGCGTGCCCTGCTGTGACCAGCTCGTCTACCGCATGAGCTTCTCGGACGAGGGACGAGACGGGGTGATCCTGGGCACGGCGGAATCGCTCCCGGAGGGGTACGGCCGCCTGGTCCGCATCCTCGAAGGCTTCCGGCGGGGCATCGCGCCGATCCTGGTAGCGGACGGACAGCGCATCGAGGGGGTTCCGCACGACGAGGTCGACATCATGAAGGCCACGCTCGACCCGCCATTTCTCACGCTCGAGGTGCGCTACGGCGGAGGTTGCGCCCGCCACGACTTCGACCTCGTCGCCCTCCCGGGGTGGCGGGAGTCCTGGCCGGTGCAGGTGGATGTCGACCTCGCCCACCAGGACCACGACGACCCCTGCGATGCGCTTCCCACCCAGACCGTCCGCTTCGACCTGACGCCCCTCCGCGAGGCCTGGGAGGGGGCGTACGGCCCGGGTCCGGGTGCCATCGCGATGCACCTCGGGCCCGCGTCCGGCGGCGCCCGCACCACGATCACCTGGAGCTTCTGAGGAACGAGGCGCAGCAGGGGCGATGCCCGGCCGTCGCCTAGCAGCCCGTGGGAGAAACACAGCGGCCCGCGACCCATGCTGCGCACGGGCCCCGGAGCGCCACGGCCCCGGGCACCGCGCGAAGCGTGGTCCCAAGGCGAACCTCCGAAGGCATGGCCGTGGCTACGTCGAGGAGGTTCAACGACGGAGGTGGGGCCGTGCCGCCGTAACCCTCTACCAGATTGGGTATTGTGGTCCATGGGATGGTGGGCGCAGGGGGGTCGCGGGCTCATAGGTCGTCGTTCCTCCTCGCCGTAGCCGGGCTACGACTCGTCGTCTCTTCTACTCTGAACCTCGCGAGCCCCCTGCGCGCGGGCCACCGTATTTCTCCCACGGGCTGCTAGCCCGCCAACCGCTCCCGCACCCACGCCACCACCCGGTCCGTCGCCACGCGCACCTGCTCGAGCGTGTCCCGGTCGCGGATGGTGACGGTGCCGTCCTCGTTGGTCTGTCCGTCCACCGTGACGCACCAGGGCGTGCCCGCCTCGTCCTGGCGGCGGTAGCGCCGTCCGATGGAGCCCGCCTCGTCGTAGAACGACGGAATCGCGGCCCTGCGCAGCTCCTCGTGCAGCTGCGTCGCGATCTCGGGCAGGCCGTCCTTCTTCACGAGCGGGAAGACGGCGACCTTGAGCGGGGCGAGCCGCGGATGCAACGCCAGCACCACGCGCTCCTCGCCCTCCACCTCCTCCTCGCGGTACGCGTCCGCCAGCACCACGAGCATGGTGCGGTCCACGCCCATGGACGTCTCGATGACGAAGGGGATGTAGCGCTCGTTGCTGGCGGCGTCGATGTACTCGAGCCGCTTGCCCGAATGCTCCTGGTGCCGGGCCAGGTCGAAATCGGTCCGGTTGTGGATCCCCTCGAACTCCTTCCAGCCGAACGGGAAGCTGGTACTCGATGTCGAAGGCCTTCTTGGCGTAGTGCGCCAGCTCGTCGGCGGTGTGCTCGTGGAAGCGCAGGTTCTCCTCGCGGATGCCCAGGCCGACGTGCCACGCCATGCGCTCGGCCTTCCACCGCTCGAACCACGCCTCGTCGTCACCCGGCTTCACGAAGAACTGCATCTCCGCCTGCTCGAACTCGCGCGTGCGGAAGATGAAGTTCCCCGGCGTGATCTCGTTGCGGAACGCCTTGCCGATCTGGGCGATGCCGAAGGGGACCTTCTGGCGGGCGGTGCCCTGGACGTTGAGGAAGTTGACGTAGATCCCCTGGGCGGTCTCGGGACGCAGGTAGATCGTGGCCGCCGCGTCCTCCACCGGCCCCATGAACGTCTTGAACATGAGGTTGAAGGAGCGCGGCTCGCCGAACGCGTCGCGGGTGCCGCACGCCGGGCACTGCCGCTCCTCCACCTCGGGGAGGTCCGCGCGGAAGCGCCGGTGGCAGTTCGAGCACTCCACCAGGGGGTCGGTGAACCCCTCCACGTGCCCCGACGCCTCCCACACCCTCGGGTGCATGAGGATGGCGGCGTCGAGCCCCTCGATGTCGTCGCGCTGGTGGACCATCGCGCTCCACCAGAGGTCCTTCACGTTGCGCTTGAGCTCCACGCCCAGGGGCCCGTAGTCCCACACGGAGCCCGTTCCGCCGTAGATTTCGGAGGACTGGAAGACGTATCCGCGCCGCTTCGTGAGCGACACGAGCTTGTCCATGAGGTCGGCGTTGGCCATGGAAGCGTCCGATTCCGTTGTCGTGCGGGGATCCCGGGTACGCCCGCGAGGCGGCGAAAGCTACCCGGGGCCCCGGAACCGATCAACGGCGGCGGGCAGAACCCTGGCCTCCCCCGAGTGTAAGAAGGCACGACCCCACCGGAGCCGTGCCGTTCCGGAAGACTCCGACCCAGAGCATCGCATGCTGACGTTTACCGACCGCGCCCGCGACGTCGTCCGCTCCTTTCTCGATCAGAGCGGCGGAGAGCTCGCGGCCCTGCGCATCTCCGCGGACGCGGGCAGCCCCGTCGCACCCCGCTTCGAGCTCACGCTCGTGAGCATGGAGGAGCGGCACGACGGACGAACGGGAGGTGGAGGGCCCGGGCTTCCCGGTCCTGGTGCGCGAGGCCGACGCGGCGCGCCTGGAAGGAGCCACAGTCGACTTCGTGGAGCGCGTCAACGAGAGTGGCTTCGAGGTCCGGCCCCGCAGCGGGGGGCAACGGCACCCGGGCCGCGGTCGCGGAGGCACCGACCGGCGAGATCGCCGACCGGGTCCGGCAGGTGCTGGACACCCAGGTGAACCCCGCGATCGCCGCTCACGGAGGGATGATCTCGCTGGTGAGCGTCGAGGACACCGAGATCTACGTGGAGATGAGCGGGGGGTGCCAGGGATGCGCCCTCTCGCGGATGACCCTCCGCCAGGGCGTCGAACGGATGTTGCGGCAGGCGGTGCCCGAGCTGACCGCCGTGCACGACGTCACCGACCACGCCTCCGGAGAGAATCCCTTCTTCCAGCATTAGCCCGTGAAGCGACTGCCGGTCGGTCGGGTCCCGCGGACGCTGGCGGCCCTCGCACTCGCCGGGGCCGCCCTCGGACTCTCCATGCGCACCGGCCTCTGCCCAGGCCTGCAGCCGTCCGTGCGTCGGGCCGAGGCGTGGCGCGATCCTGGCTGCGGGCGGAGGTGAGCTGGGGCCCGCGATCTACGCCCGCTTCCTCGCCCTCGCGGGCGGGCGGGAAGCCCACATCGTGCTCATCCCCACCGCGGGGGCCGAGGAGGGCTCGCACGACGCCTGGACCGCGCTGGAGGCCCTGCAGAAGGCGGGCGCGCAGCACATCGAGGTCCTCCACACCCGCAACCGGGCGGTCGCCGACCTGGAGGCGTTCGCCGCTCCCCTGAGGGACGCCACCGGCGTGTGGATCTCCGGCGGGCGGCAGTACCGCCTCGTCGACGTCTATCTGGGCACGCGCACCCAGCGGGAGCTGGAGGGCGTGCTGGAGCGGGGCGGCGTGATCGGGGGCAACTCGGCGGGCGCCTCCGTGCTCGCCTCCACGCTCATCCGGGGGGGCGACTCGGGGAGCGACGTGGTCATCGACCACAACCGCCCGGAGGGCTTCGGCTTCCTGCGCGGCGTGGCCATCGACCAGCACCTCCTCGCCCGGGGCCGCGAGAACGACCTCATCGCCGTGCTGCGCGACCACCCCGAGCTCCTGGGAATCGGCGTGGACGAGGGCACCGCGCTGATCGTCACCGGTGACGTGGCGTCGGTGATCGGCCAGGGTCGCGTCGCCATCTACGACTTCACCGACCCGCTCACGCTCATCCCGCTGCGCTACCTGGTCCGCGGGGACGTCTACGACCTCGGCGTCCGCCAGGTGGTGCTCACCGGCGACGGGGGGGCCGCGGGCGGCTGACGCCCACCGCACGGGAGGCTCAGAAGAAGAACACCTGCCCTTCCCCACCCCCGAACCTCGGGTTGACCACGTTGTTGAAGATCGCCCCGAACCGGTACGAGATCCCGAAGGACGTGTAGTACCGGAAGCTCGTGGCGAGCTGCCGCTGCCGAACGACGATCTCCTCGTCCGTGGCGTCCTCCACCGGGAGGTGGAGCTGATCCCGGGGGATCGCACGCAGAACGCAGGGTGCGCGCGACCGCCGCCGTGGGGTGGGCCGCGTGCGGGGGGATGAGGGTTGCGCCCCGCCGGGGAGAGTGCGACACCCTATCCGCCGTCGATGTCCCCTGTCGCGCGGAGCTGCGCTACTTGAACCCCGCCGCGCGGAGTCGGTCGAGCAGGACGCCCACCAGTCGATCCGTCGTGACGCGGTCGAGCGAGCCCAGGGCGTCCATCGCTTCCGTGATGCGGTCCACCATGTCCCACATCTCGTCGCCGAGCGCCTTCGTGACGGGAACGGCCTCGAGCACGGGGTCCCGGGACATCCCACCGGCGGCGGGGGCGTACTCGATGTCCGCCTCGTTGCGCACGAGGAACTCGTGCAGGTCCAGCGCCGCGTTCACCAGGTCGTCCATCTCCGGCGTAGGCTTCGAACCGGTCCTCACGGGTGGCGAGGAAGCCCGAGTCGGCCCGGGCGAGCAGCATGGCGGCGGTGTCGCCGGTGATGCCGGCACGCTCCAGCCGCGTCTGGTACTGCTCGTGGAACATCCGCGTGTCTTCGTCGCGAACGCGGTCCACGAAGTCACCGATCCCCGTCCAGTAGGCCTCGATGTCGGGGAACTGGCTCGCGTTCGCCAGATAGATGCCCGCCAGCCAGTCGTTGCGCGGCTCGGCAGGGAGCTTCATCTCGGCGGGTAGGCGCCGGATCGCGGCGATCATCCCGTCGAGCGCCGCCCCCCCCGTCTCCCGCATCACGGGAACGAGCTCCTCCGGAATGTGGGGGATGACGACCGCCGGACGCTCCGCGGCCGCACCCCTGCCCACCCCGTCCGGACCCCGGGTCTTCACGAACTTCGTCCAACCGACGTACCCCCCGGCGCCCACGATGCCGAGCATCAGCAGGCCGCCGATGAACCGCAGCGGAGAGTGCCTGTGCACGCGCCGGGGCGGCGAGGGCCGGGAACGCGGTTCGGGGCGCTCCGGCCGCGCCGGCCGCTCGATCTCGCGACCGACCATGGCGGGAGAGGGCGCACGTCGAGGCGGAGGCGCGCCCGCGTCCTCTTCGTCGGGCGCCACGTCGAAGCGCATGAAGTCGGGTTCTTCCTCCGGGGCGGGCCCGGTCTGCTCGAGCCAGGCGGGGGGGCCCTCGGAGGTGAACACGGAGAGCGGCGGCTCCAGGTCGAGGCCGTCGTCGGGCGCGGCGGCGGGAGAGAAGTCCATCACACCGGCATCGGCAGGCTCCGACGCATCGTCGGGCGCGGCAGAGGGCTGCTCCGCCTGGAAGGCGGCAGGCTCCAGGTCCAGCGCGTCGAGGCCGGTCAGGTCCACCGTCCTTCCCGCATCGGCAGCGTCTCCCTCCCCGCCACCGGCCTCGCCCGCGGGTGCCGCATCCGCCTCCGGGCCCGCGTCCCGGGACGGTTTCGCGGGCGGAGCGGTGTGAGTCTGCGCGAGCTCGTCGGACAGCGTCAGCTCGAACCCGAGGTCTTCATCGAAGCCGGGTGCGGACGCGTGTGGCTTCCCGGTGGCGCCAGGCCTCTCTTTCGCCGTCGTCTCCGGGGCGCCCCCCGTCGACGCGGGGGGCGGTGGAGCGTTCGGCGGCCGGCGGCGCCACCGGTTCCTCTGCGCTCGGCGGCGGCGCTACCGGGGGGGGTGGCGCAACGAACCCATCCTCATCCGAGCTGTCACGGGAGAGCGTGTGATAGATCTCGTGGGTGTGGGCCGGGCCCCACCGCTCCGCCTGCGCGTCGTAGAGCTCCGTGTCGGGACCGATCGCCCCGAGCTCGATGCGCAACCCGAGCGCTTCCACGCTGGGAATGGCGACCTCGTTCCCCTGGGAATCGATGTAGGCGAAACGCATGGCGGTGACGGTCGGGGAGCAAGGCTGGAACTGGAACCGAACCGCCCAAGTCTATACCGAAGGCCGAGAGACGGCCACACCGCCGGTCGCGCCGGCCCCCGCTCTCAGGCTTCGATCCGCCCCCGCAGATTCAGGAACCACCGCATGCAGCGATGACCGAGGTCGACCTTTCCGCAAAACATCATCGGGCAACCGCCCACGATCACCGAGATCCCCTTCTCGCGACACAGGGAGACGGCGTCGTCCGCCACGCTGCCCTCGCCGAACGAACGGTGGATCCACACGCGCCTGATTCCGAGCTCGGCAGCCTCGCGCACCACGCCCGCCGCGGCCGCCGGCGGGGTGGCGATCACGACCCCGTCCACCGGAGACGGCAGCGCGCCCAGGCCAGGGTAGCAGGGATCACCCTCCACCCGCTCGGCTTCGGGGTTGGTCGCGAACACCTCGTGGCCCGTGTCCCGCAGCCGCCGGTAGATGGCGTTGGCCGGCTGCTGGGGCGTACGGGACACACCCGCGACGGCGATGCGCTTCTGCGCCAGAAACTCGGTGACTGCCTCTGGGACGGACGGCACGGCTGCATCTCCTGTTCGTTCCCCTCCACCCGCGCCGGGAATCTAACAGGAGGTCGGCGGACGCCGCGCCCGCGGCTCAGCCCGACGAGGCCGTACCCGCTTCGGGCTTCGGGTGGTTGAACACGCGCTGGAACTCGAAGCCGCCACCGGGCCCGCCCGAGACGTCCACGTCGACCGTGAGCCGGGTGCCGTCCATGGACGGCATGAACGTCTCTGTGACGCCGCCCCCGCCGGACACCATCCGTTCGACGACCAGTCGGTGGTCGACCCACTCGGCTCTCGCCTCCAGCTTCAGGGAGTCTCCGACGGGACGCTCCACCGTCTCTCCGAAGGGCAGGACGAACGGCTCCTGCCCGGCGTACGTCACCGTCGCCAGCGAATCGGTGAGCGCGATGTCGACGCGTGTGGGGATCGTGCTGTAGAGCCGATGCACCTCCCGCATCGCGGCGGGGTTCGCCCGCCCCCTCGTCCCGCGCGGACGCCGCATGCCGCCGCCCTCACCGGGGTAGCTCCCCCAGCCACCCATGCCACCACCAGGGTAGACGCCACCTCCGCCGGGAGGGGTGCGGCCCCCTTCCCCGGGCTCCCCCCGTCCTTCGCCGCCCTCCTCGCCGCCGGGTCGCCCCTTGCGTCCCTCCTGCACCTTGGGCACGAAGTCGGCCGGGTCGTCGCTCTCCTTGGCATCGTAGACCCACGTGCCGTCGATCCTGTGGGACACCACCGGGGTGATCTCGCCGATGTGCGTGGTTCCTCCGCAGGCGCCGAGCGCGAGGGCGGCGGGCACCGCGAGGAATGCGAGGCGAAGCGGGTGCTGCATATCCAAATCTCCTGTGCCGTTGTTCTACGGGATGGAGACGCATTCAATCACTGACGCGTTAAGCGTCTTGCTTGCAAGGATCGAGCCCCCCGCCGCAGGCGCGGACGGAGGGCTCGGAAACGCGGCCCGCGGTCCCACCTCGCGGACTACGAGATCACCCGCTCCTTCGGCCGAGCGCGGTACTTCTCGTAGAGCGACTTGTGCTTGTTGTCCGTGCTCACCTCGCGCCCGAGGATGAACAGGTCGGAGACCTGCGTCCGGATCTCCAGCGGGTCGCCGTCGGTGACGATGAGGTTCGCCAGCTTGCCGGGCTCGATGGTGCCGAGCCGATCCCCGAATCCCAGCATCTCTGCGCCGTTCTTCATCACGGCTTCCAGCGCCGCCTCCTCCGGCAGGCCGTAGGGCACGGCCATCGCCGCCTCGTAGGGCAGCGTACGGGAGTCCGATGAGTTGAACGTCGCGAAGGCGATCTTCACCCCCGCCGCGTAGAGCTTCCCGGGGTTGCTGTACGCCTCGTCGTATTCGGCATCCGGGCCGTTCGGCATCGACTGCGTCGGCCCCAGGATCACCGGCACGTTCTTTTCCGCGAGCATGTCGGCGACCTTCCACGCCTCCCTCCCGCCGGTGAGCACGAAGCGGATGTTCTGCTTCTCGGCCCACGCCATCGCGTTGCGGATGTCACGCTCACCGTTGGCCTCGAGCAACACCGGCATCTCCCGGCCCACCACCCTGGCCATCGCCTCCAGCTGGAGGTTGCGCTCCGCCGTGCCGGCGGCCACGGCCTTCGCGTACTGGCGGCCGCCTTCCATCCACCGGTCGAGCTCGGCGACCTTGGCCTCGTACTCCTCCTTCACCTCGCTGAACGGTCGCGGCTGGCCGAAGAAGAAGCCGCCGAACCCGCGGCGCGACTGCATGGAGGGGTAGTTGATCGCCATCGCCGCTCCGGGCGCGATGTCCATCTCCTCGATGGTCCACCCGTCCAGGCCGATGAGCGACGCCTGTCCGGGGATGACGCCCCCCTCCGGCACCGCCATGGCGTGGGTGATGCCGTTGGCCCGCGTCACGGGAATGT
The DNA here is from genome assembly GCA_963848895.1 of uncultured Gemmatimonadales bacterium. Taxonomy (GTDB): domain Bacteria; phylum Gemmatimonadota; class Gemmatimonadetes; order Longimicrobiales; family Gaopeijiaceae; genus SZUA-318. The sequence continues at coordinate 44,801 of CAWKGE010000036.1, read as the reverse complement.
GCTCGGAGGCGGGGTGCACCGCCGTTGCTGCCTGCAGGTGCGGGTTGTAGTCGCCCTGCTCCCTGGAGTCGTTCGTGACGTCGACCGCGCCGATCTCGGTCAGCCCGAGGCGGGTGACGGCGTCGAACATCCCCGGGTAGACGTGCTTCCCGGTGGCGTCGATCACCTCGGCGCCGGTCGGCGGCCGCACGTCGGGACCGACCTCCGCGATGTGGCCGTCACGCACGACGACCGTGCCGACGAAGGGCTCGCCGGCCAGCGTGTGCACGGTGCCACCCTGGATGGCGTATGTCTGGGCGCCGGCCGGGACCGCAGTGACGAGGGCGAGGGCGAGGGCGCCCAGCGCCCCGCCGGCCCGAGCCGGATGCATGCGGCTCATCGGTTCACCTCCTCGCGCGGGGACGGGGCGATGCGATCGGGGGCCACGCGACTTCCGGCGGCCTCCGGCCCCCAGCGCTCCATCAGGGCCGCCTTCTCCTTCTCGATGGCGGCCTGACGCTCCCGGTCCAGGTCCCGGTCGAAGTAGAGCTTCCCGTCCACGTAGGTCTGGACGACCTTCGAGAGCATGCTCAGCGGGTCGCCGTCGAAGACCGCCAGGTCGGCGTCCTTGCCCACGTCGATGGAGCCCGTGTGGTCGTCGATGCCGAGCTGCTTGGCCGGGTTGAGCGTGACCATGCGCAGCGCGTCCTCCGCCGAGACGCCGCCCCACTTCATGGCCTTGGCGGCCTCCTGGTTGAGGTGGCGCATCTCCTCGCCGGAGTCGGAGTTGATCGACACCAGCACGCCCCGCTCCTCCATGAGCGCGGCGTTGTACGGGATCGCGTCGTACGCCTCGACCTTGTAGGCCCACCAGTCGGAGAACGTGGAGGCGCCGGCGCCGTGGGCCGCGATCTCGTCGGCCACCTTGTAGCCCTCCAGGACGTGCTGGAAGGTGCGCACCGTGAAGCCGAACTCGTCGGCCAGCCGGATGAGCTGGAGGATCTCGTCGGCGCGGTACGAGTGGGAGTGCACCCACCGCTCTCCGCGCAGGACCTCGGCCAGGTGCTCGAGCTTGAGGTCGCGGCGGGGCTTCACGCCCTGGCGGCCGCCCGCCTCCCACGCGTCCCACCCCTTCTGGTACGCCTGGGCATCCAGGAACGCCTGGCGCACCACGTCCTGCACGCCCATGCGCGTCGCCGGGTAGCGGTCCGGGTTCCGATCGCGCTTGGTGTTCTCGCCCAGCGCGAACTTGATGCCCGGGGTGGCGCCGGCGATGAGCATGTCCTGGGCGTCGGAGCCCCAGCGCAGCTTCACCACCGCGTTGCCACCGCCGATCGGGTTGGCCGATCCGTGCAGGATGTCGATCGAGGTCACGCCGCCGGCCAGCGCCCAGTAGACGTTCGGGTCGTTGGGCTCGATGACGTCCTTGATCGTGACCATGGCGGACACGTTCACGGCGCCCTCGTTGATCGCGTCGGCGGCGATGTGCGAGTGGCAGTCGATGATGCCCGGGATCACCCACAGCCCGGTCCCGTCCACCACGCGCGCGCCACCCGGCGCCCCCACGTCCGTGCCCACCTCGGCGATCTTCCCGTCGCGCACCAGGACGGAGCGCGTTCTCGATCGTTCCGTGCGACGCGGTCATCACCGTGGCGTTGCGGATCAGCGTCACGGCGTCGTCGCGGTACGGCCCCTTGTCCTTCGCCATCGGGACCGGTTCGTCGTACGTCCGCGCGTCCTGCGCCCGGCCGCCGCGCCGGCGTCTCCTCGGCCGGCACCTCGAACATGTCCCCGTCCACGAATACGGTCTCGACCTTCGCGCCGTCGTCGAAGAGGTCGCCGGAAGCGACCACGAGGTTGGCGAGCTTTCCCGTCTCGATGGAGCCGAGTCGGTCGTCGACGCCGAGGATGCGCGCCGCGTCGAGGGTGAAGGCGCGGATCGCCGCGTCCTTGGACAGCCCGAGGGCGATCGCCCTGCGGGCGTTGGCGAGGATGTCGGCCGGATCGGAGAGCCCGCCGGAGGTGAACGCGAAGCGTACCCCGGCCGCCGCCAGGGCCCCGGGGGTCGTCGGTGCGCGGTCCCACAGGCGCAGCGTCTCGAGGGACGGCACCGCCTCCGGGTCACCGTCGGGGGTGGGCCCGGGCCAGTCGAGGCTGACCAGGGCCGGGATCGACGCGCGCGCCATGAGGTCCGCCGCGGCCCAGGCCGCCTGCGCGCCGTAGACCACCGGCTTCACCTGCATCACCTGCGCCGTGGCGATGGCGCGCTCGATCTCCTTCCGGTCCTCCGCCGGGAAAAGCACCGGGTACCCCGCCTCGAGCTGCCTGGCGATGGGCTCGAGGGCGGGATCCCATTCCGGCCGCGCCTTCCCCACCGGATCAGCGTCGTAGTCCGCCCACACCGCTCGGTAATGCTGCGCGTCCAGGTAGAGCTGCTTGAGGTAGGCGAAGCTCCCGAGGAGCGAGTTCGGATAGCCCGTATACGACCGGTCCTGGAGCTTCAGGTGCATGGCCACCGGCGTGGCCACCACCATCTCGCGGGGGTGCGAGAACATCCCCAGGTCCAGCACCGCCGCCTGCCCGGTAACCAGCCCCTCGTCGCGGGTGCTGACCACGGTCGTGAAGCCGGCGTTGCGCCACCTCGCGTACCGGTCGTCGGAGCCGTCCAGGTCCTCGCCCGCGCTCAGCCAGCTGTGCGTGCCGGGCCGGTCCTCCGGTCCCCACGAGTGCCTGGACATGTCGACGGGGCCCTGGGGCCCGAACGGGCTCTCCTCGCCGCCGCCACCTCTGCGCTGCCCGCGCGGAGCGGGATGGCCCAGGTCCGTCATCGCGTCGATCAGGCCCGGGTAGACGGTCTTGCCCGACCCGTCGACCACCCACGCACCCGCGGGCACCCGCACGTTGCGGCCGACCGCGGTGATGACGCCGTTCGACACGACGACGGTGCCGCCGTCGACGGTCTGCCCGGAGACGGTGACGATGCGTGCGCCCTGGATGGCGTACAGCTCGGGGACGTCGGGGCGGGTGGGCCGGGGCTGCGCCTCGGCTCCGTGCGGAAGGGTCAGCACGGCCGTCGCGAGCGCCGCCAGGGCGCACACGATGCCGGAAGCTCCCAACCGCGGATTGATGAGCCTCGCGCTCATGGGCGGGTCCTCCGCTGTGGTTGTGGAGACGCCATCGGCCGCGATCCGGAAAGCTCCGGCCAGCAAGTCGGGACCAAGGCGAGGGCACACAATAGGCCCGCCCCCCGAGGCTGCCAGGCGAAGGGGCGTGGCGATGCGCCGCGTCAGGACCGGCCCTCGTTCACGGGCGTCCGGTGGCGGTCGATCCACGCCGCCCACGGCAGGAGCAGCCAGAGCGACAGGCTCACCCAGGCCAGCGCCGCTTCCGACGGAGGCGGGGGCCCGATGAGGTTGGACACGTAGATCGCCAGCAGGAAGGCGATAAGGCTCCACAAGACCCACCGCCCCGTCCGATCCCCGGCGCGCGTGCCGCGCAGGTACAGGACGATCCCCGCCGTCAGGAGGGACAGCTCCACCAGCGCGGTCGCCGGCACCGAGCGCCACAGCTCGAGCCCGACGCGGGGGCCTCCCGGCCACAGGGGCATGTCCGGCCGGTGCGCGATCCAGTCCAGCACCCAGTGGCTGAGGACGGCAGCCCCCACAAACAACGAAGACTTCAGGTCGCGGTACCGCCAGTGGACGATTCCGGCCAGCAGCGCTCCCCACACCAGGTCCATGAGAAGGCTGTGGCTGATCGGGTACCGCGCGAAGTCCAGGGGCGCGACCGCGGTGTTCCCCGGGTCGATGCGCACCTGCTCCACGCCGGCCAGCAGGAGGGCGGGCCAGAGCAGGTCGGGCCATTGCGCGGCCAGGAAGAGGACCCACAGGGGGGCGCGGCGCGCCGAAGGCTTGGCCGCCAGGGCGACGGCGTAATGGCCGACGAACATCTGCTACTCCTCGGGCAGTGAGGGCTCGCCCGGGACCTTACGCGTCGCCGGCCGCCCGCGCCACGAGGGTGCGCAGGTCCGGCACCTCCAGGTCGGGCATGGCGTCGGACGGCGCCGTCGCTCCGCCCCCGGGTCGACCGGCCCGCCGGTTCACCCACACGCAGGTGAATCCGAGCTCCCGTGCCGGCGCGACGTCATGAAAGAGGCTCTGCGCCACGTGCAGCACCCGCTCCCGCGGCAGATCGAGACGGCGGAGCACCTCGTCGAAGTGCGGCCGGGCCGGCTTGTACGCGCCGACCTGCTGCGCGGTCACCACCTCGTCGAACTCCACGCCGAGCCTGCGCGCCGTCTCCGCGAAGAGGTCGTCGTCCACGTTCGACACGACTGCCAGCCGGTAGCGGCGCCCCAGCGCCCGAAGCGCCTCCCCGGTGTCGGGAAAGGGCGGCCAAGCACCGACGGAGCCGGCGAAGGCGTCGACTTCGGCCTCCGTCGGCCGGAATCCCAGCTCGGCCCCGAAGCGGCGCGCCACTTCGCCCAGCACCTCGCGATAGGAACGGAAGCGCTCCGCCTGCACGGTGGACTCCAGCCGTCCGAAGCGCTCGAGGAGGGCCTCGCCCTCCTCCTCCACGCCGTGGTCCCGAAGCGTGGGCCGCAACGCGTCCAGGATGCCCCGTTCCCAGTCCACGAGCGTCCCGTAGCAGTCGAACGTCATCGCCTCGAACGACGAGAAGTCGATCACGATTCCCCCAGCTCCTCCTGGTTGGCTTCCCCGACGCGATGGAGCGCGTCGAGTGCGTGGCGCACCACCTGGACCATCCCTGCGAGGCGATCCACGTCGGTCACGATCCCCTCTTTCCGGCAGATGACGACGCCCGTGTCCGCCCCGAAGCGCTTTCGGCTCTTTCGCGGCGCCGGCCTCACCTCGACCCGCACGGACGGATCCGCCACGATCGCCTCCACCAGCTCGGTGCCCGAGAAGAGCGAGGGCACGCGCGGCCCCGGCCTCCCCTTCACCACATACCTCTCCAGGAGCTCGCGGGCGACCGGCAGCGCGCTTGCGAAGCCCAACGCCGACCAGATCCGGTCGAAGGCGTTGCGCTTGCGCACGGTGACACGAAGGTCGCGGTGACCGCGGAAGTGGGCCTGGGCCCGTGTGTAGGTGATCGCACCGTTTCCCGTGCTCACCGCGTAGGTGTCGAGGACGATCCGCCACGGCCCGTGGTGGAAGAGCGCTCGATCCTTGTGGGTGCGCCTGCCTTCCTCCAGCTCGCCGCCCAGCCGGTCCGCGACCTCCTGCCACGCGGGGCGTCGATCGTCCTGCGTCAGACGTGCCCACAGGCCGCGCCGGGCCTCCGTCATCGTCGCTCACCCCCGCTCTTGCGCCCCGTCTCCAGCTTCCTGCGGACCTCCCTGCGGACCAGCGAGGGAAGCGCCTCTCCGTGCCGGCCCAGGAAGGCGCGCACGCCGTCCGCGTCCACGCCCACCATGGCACGCAACGCCCACGACAGCGCCTTCGCCACCATGGGATCGGGATCGTGCGCGAGCAGCTCGCACACGGCCAGCGTCCGCGGCACGTCCCCCGAGCCCCCGCGCGAGCGCTGGTTGAGGGCCACGGTGGACACCAACGCGGTCCGCCGCCACCACCGGTCGTCGCCTTCGGCCCACCGGGCCACGTCCCCGTCACGCACCCGTCCCTCGCGCCAGGCGGGCCCCGCCACGTACACGGAAAACCCGTCGACGGTGGCCCAGTTGTCGTTGCCGCGGCCGAGCTCCTCCACCGCGGCGGCGGCGAGGCCGGCGATCACGTCGGGACGGCCGCCGATGAGCTCCCACGCGAGCTGTCGGGCCTCGTGCACGTCGGTGCGCACCAGCGCGCGCGCCACGGAGAGCACTTCCCCGGGAGCAGCCGCCCGCAACTCCCGGGCCACGGGCCGAAGAACCGCTCGGATCGAGGGAGCGGGCACGCCGAGGATCTCGAGGTCCGACGGGAAGTAGCCGGCACTGTGCTCGCGGCGCTCCGGAACGGATGCCGCCCGCAGCGACTCGAGCACCTCGGCGACCAGCCCCCCACGCGTCACCACGCCAGGCCGAGGAGCACTCCGTTCATGAATCCCTGGTCGCTGTGCTCCGCGGCCAGTCGGAGGAGCACCTCCAGCTCTTCGTGGTCGAGCCAGATCCCTCCGCACGCGGGACAACGGTCGATGATGATGCTCTGGACGACTTCCTTCCGCATGTCGGCGCCGTCCACGGGGCACGTGCGGACCGTCTCCGACTTGTGGCGGATGAGCTCCGCGCAGTGGGCGCACGTCGGCAGCCCGTCCATGACCTGGGACGCGGGGTGCTCGCGGCACCGCACGCAGAGGGTCGGCTTCGTCGCCTCGCTCATCCGCCCGCTCTCCGCAGCGTCGCCTTGACCCGGGTCACGAAGCGCGGTGGGTCGATGGGCTTCCGGATGTAGTCGTCCGCGCCCTCCTCCATGAGCTCGATCTCCGCGCCCGGGTCCTGGGTGCCGGTCAGCACCACCACCGGAAGTCCCGCCGTGCTCACCGAGCCGCGCACCGCCCTCAGCGTCTCACGCCCGCCCAGGGTGGGCATGTCGAGGTCCAGCACCATGAGGTCGAACGCCTCGCCGCGCGCCAGCATCACGAGGCTCTCGGAGCCGTCCGCCGCTTCGCTGACGCGATACCCCTCCTTCTCCAGGAGCCCCCGGGCGATGGCGCGGCTGGCCCCGTCGTCGTCGACGACCAGGATGTGCGGCGTCGCTTCCTCGTCCCCGATCTCCGGGGGCGGAGCGACCCGGATCGAGGGCGTGGGTGCGCGCACCGGGGTCGGGGCGTCGGCGGCCCCCTCGGCGTCGCGTGCGCTCCATCATGGGGACGGCGCGCAGCGTCCCCTCGCCCTCGTCGCCGATGACGCGCGCGACCTCCTCCAGCGTGGTCTCCCCGTCGCGCACGCGCTGCAGGCCCGACTCCAGGAGCGTGGTCATCCCCTCCTCGCGCACCTGCTCGCGGATGAGCGCATGGACGCGCCCTCGATGATCAGGCGCTGAACCGCGGGGGAGGTGACGAACATCTCCGCCACCGGGAGCCGCCCGCGGTATCCCTGCTGCGCGCAGTGGTCGCAGCCGATGGCGCGCACCGGGGGGCGGACGCCGTACCGCCGCTCCAGATGGCTCTCCACCGCCGTGAGCGGCTCGCGGACCGGCTGGGCGCAGGAGGGGCACACCCGTCGAACCAGCCGCTGCGCCAGCGACGCACGCAGCGTGTCCGCCACGGTGGCGTTGTCGAGACCCAGGTCGGTGAATCGCCGGATCGCGCCCACGGCGTCGTTCGTGTGCAGCGTCGCCAGGACCAGGTGGCCCGTGAGGCTGGCCTGAGCGGCCATCTCCGCGGTCTCCAGGTCCCGGATCTCCCCGACGAAGACGACGTCGGGGTCCTGGCGCAGGATGGCGCGCAGCGCCGATGCGAAGGTCACACCCTGCTTCGGCTCCACCTGGATCTGGGTGAGTCCGGCGAGCTCGTACTCGACCGGGTCCTCGACCGTCATGATGTTGACGTCCTCGGTGGCGATCTCGTGGAGCGCCGCGTACATGGTCGTGGTCTTTCCCGAGCCGGTGGGCCCCGTGACCACGAAGATCCCGTCCCGATTGCCGAGCACGTGGCGCAGGCGCTCCACCTCGCGCGTCGGCATGTGCGTGTCCTCGAGGGCCTGCGTCTCGGTGGTGGCCAGCACCCGCACCACCACCTTCTCGGCGCGCCGCGTCGGCACCGTCGAGATGCGCAGGTCGTACTTCTTCCCCTCGACCACCATGCGCGCCCGTCCGTCCTGCGGCCGGAGCCGATCGGCGATGTCCAGCCGGCTCATCACCTTGATGCGGGACACCACGCGGGTGAGCACCGGATTCGGCATCTGCATCCCGCTGCGCAGCACGCCGTCCACGCGGTAGCGCACGACGCCGCCGGTGGCGATGGGCTGGATGTGGATGTCGCTGGCGCCGCGCTCGATGGCCTCCAGGAGGATGAGGTTGGTCAGGCGCACGACCGGCCCGGTGCCGGACTCCTCGGCGGAGATCTCCTCCACCTCGTCGGTGACGCCCACCACCTCCACGAGGTCGTCCACCGACTCGCTCACGCCCTCCAGCAGGGCCTCCGCCACCTTGTCGGGGGAGTACGACGCCTCGATGGCGTTCGCGATCGCGGCGGGCGGGGCGATCTGCAGATGCGGTGTCCGACCCGACGCGAACCCGATCTCGTGCTCGGCCTGGACGTTCGTCGGGTCCGACGTGGCGACCACCAGGGCACGATCTCCGTCGCGCAGGGGGAACACGCCGTACCGGCGCGCGACGCTGGACGGCAGCAGCTTGGTCGCGGTAGGCTCGGCCAGATGTGAGGTCCGCCACCTGCGTGCGGAAGCTGCGCGCGATGGCCGTCGGCCAGGGCCTGCGCGTCCACGCCGCACGCCTTCATGGTCGCCTCCCACGCCTCCTCGACGGAGGCGTGGGCGAGGATCACGATGTCGTCGGCTCCCGCGAGGCCCTCACGCTTCGCGACGCGATGCATCCAGTGTGTGGCCGTCATTGGATGACGAGGATACCCCGGTTCGCCGGATAGAGCCATTCCACGCCGCGTTCGGTGACAACGGCGTCGTCCTCGAGCGGGATGCGGACCTTGCGCCCACCCCAGTCGGGATTCGCCGTGTAGGCGAACAACTCCACCGAGATCAGGGTTCCGGGCCGCAGCTCGTACCCAAGGCGCGTCGGGTTGAAGAACGCGAGGGACGGGCCGATCCCGTGCCCCCAGTTGCCCACCGAGTGGGGACCGATGACCACGTCGGTCACGTCCGGATCCGACGACGGCCGGTTGAACTCGATGCGGTTGAAGCCCGCCGCCTCGATGGCCCTCCACGTCGTCGTCCAGCGCCTGCTGCGCCGTTGGCGGCCGGTCGGATCGACGCCTTCATGACGTCGCGCACCGCCACCGCGCTGCGTCGAAGGCGTGGCGCAGCCCGGCAGGCGGCTCGGTCTCGCCCTCGCGCGAGCACGTACGCGATGCGCTTCATGTCCGTGTAGAAATCCAGGTAGCCCACGCCCCAGTCGATCATCAGCAGGTCGCCGCGCTGGATGATGCGGTCCGTGGACGTGGCCTCGATCCCGTTCGGCCCCGTGACGTACACCGAAGGCATGTCGAACGACGACTCGAGGCCGCGGGCCAGCAGCTGGTCCTCCATCCACCAGGCCACGTCCTCCAGCGTGGTGACGCCGGGCGTGACGACCTCGTTGGAGAAGGCGCGCTCGGCGATCTCACGACTCATCTCTCCGGCCTCGGCGAAGGCGGCGATCTCGGTGGCCGTGCGCGTCGACGCGGAAGTCGCTGACCAGCCTCTCGGCTGAGACCAGGCGGTCCGCGTACGGGGCGCCCAGCACCTCCCGCAGGTGCTCGTACGAGGTGTGGGACAGCCCGTCCGCGCCCCCGATGCTCGCCGCCATGTTCACGCCGATGCGCCGCGGATCGCGCTCGCGGACCCAGGCCGCCAGCTCGTCGGGCGCGCCGAAGTGGTCGTACACGCCGCACTGCTCGGGCTTGTAGCCCTCCACACCGAAGACCGCCCGCTCCACGCGGGCGGCCCCGGTCGCCGCGGGCGAGGGTAGCGGTGAACACCCAGTACGCCCAGTCACCGACGTAGCCGCGGCCCAGCGCCTCCCAGAGCGGGTCGAGCAGCCCTTCGCGCATGACCACGATCCACATGTCGATGCCGTTGTCCTGCATCGCCTTCGGAAGGACGAGGTCGAACTTCTCGGCGCGGATCTGGCACATGCGCTCCCAGCGCCACCGGGCCTCCTGCGCCCGGGCGGGCTCCGGAGCGACGGAAAAGCGCCAGCGCCAGCGCGAGGCCGGCGGCCGCGGCGACCCGAACGCCGCACCGCCCCTCATCGGAGCGCCACCCATGCGGAGCGGTGCACCCCGCCCGTGTCCGATCCCCCGACCACGCGGACGGAGCGATCTCCGCCGGTGGGCCGCACGACCCACGAGACGGTCCGGGACCGCTCGGTCACGGCCTGCAGGTAGGGGTTCGATCCCGGCCAGGTGGCCGACCGTCGCGCCGTGCCGGTCCGTCCACGATCTCGGCTCCATCCACTTCCAGCGTGGCCCACGCCGGGCGCACGACCTGCGCGCGCACGCTCCCGTCGTCGCGGACCTCCCCCACCGCGCCACGGTCGGTGAGCGTGGTGGGGAGGTAGCCGGTGTTCGAGAGGGTGGCCTCCACCCGGAACGTTCCGTCGCCGAGGGCCGTCACACGCGGGCCTCCGAGCTCGATCATCGGGGATTGCTCGGCCAGATACAGGTACCAAGGCATCTGCGCGGCCGTCTCCGCCTCGAGGAACTCGGGAGGCGGGTTCTGGCCCCAGAACTTCGCGTGCCACCCGCCGATCTCCACGCGCCCGAGCTGCGGATGGTCGTACGGGGCCCAGTCGGTGAAGTAACGTCCACCCAGCTCCTCGTCGTCGAAGCGCAGGCTCTCCGCCTCGGTGATCTCTCCGTCCCCGTCGTAGTCGGTCACCCACGCCTCCGGCCCGGGCACGAACTCCGGCACCCAGCCGATGATGCCCCGGTCCCAGTACCCCCAGGAGAGAAGCGTGCCGTAGCGGTGCTCGGTGGGGTGCGTCGAGCTCGGCACGACGGGCCGGCCGGTGGTGCGCGTGTACTCCTCGCCCAGGTGCTCGATGAGCTGCAGGTCGATGGCCGGGAACGTGGAGGGCGGCGAGGCCGACGGCAGCCGGTACACGAAGCCACCCGACGTGTGGCCGTGGATGATGCCGGTGACGTTGGGGTGCGCGTCGAGGAACGCCACCGCCGCCCGCGTCTCGGGCTCGGACAGCGGGTAGTCCCCCGCCCCGTTCTGGATGTGCTCCCGCTCCCAGTTGCGCGGGAAGTTCCGGTTCATGTCGATGCCGCCGATGCCGTCCTCGTCGATGGCGCCGTCGCCGTCGTCGTCGATGCCCTCCCGCAGGACGCGGTAGCGTCGCCCGGTGCGCTCGTGGCGCGGGTCCCGCACCATGATGCGCGGGTCGGAGGGATCGGCGACCCACCCGCCCTCCTCGTCCGGCACGCGCATCTGGGTGATCCAGCCGTCCCCGTTCAGATCCTGGGGCGGATCCTCGTCGGCCACCCCGTCTTCGTCCTCGTCGACCGGGTGGGTGGTGCTCCGCAGGAACTGGTCGTCGATGAGCGCGATGTCCGATCCGTCCGGATTGAACTTCGGGCGCACGTACACCGCCCGTGTGTCCAGGAGAGCCGTGATCCGCGGGTCCTTTCCGTAGCCGTTCAGGAGATAGCCGACGAAGTAGGTCGCCACGGCCGAGCCGGTCAGCTCGCCGGCGTGGATGCCGCCGTCCACGTACAGCGCCGGCTTCTCGGCGGCCGGCCCGGTAGCCTCGTTGGTGATCTCGATGAGCATGAGCGGCTGACCCCGCCAGCTCGTGCCGATCGAGTAGAGCTCCGTGAGGTCCGGGTACATGGTGTGCAGCTCGACGAGGATCTGGTTCGTCTCGGCGGCGGTGTAGAAGCGATTCCAGTCGACGCTTCCGTCCGTGCCCACCAGGCTCACGGCCTGGGGCGCCACCGGGGTCGGCGCGAGCGCGAGAACCGACAGGAAGAAGAGGACGGGCGCGGCGTGCGTGGAGCGGGACATGGTTCCTCCCTGGCAGGTCGCCTGATGCGGACGGGGCAATCTGCGCGTCCGATCGGCTTCTGACCACCGGACGGCACCACCGCTACGACCCCGCTACGACTTCCTTGTGGCGGGCCCTGCGGCCCACGCACCTTGGACACGCGACCTCCACCCTCCGCCGAGTCGGGAGGATCCACGTGTCGAGCCTCACCTACCGAGGGCTCACCCTCCTGCTGTCCGCGCTCGCGGTCGCCGGACAGGCAGCGCTCGCGTACGCCCTCACGGAGGGTGGGACGGGTGGGGGGTGCCGGGCCTCGGCACCCTGCGTCCGGCTCTCGCTGTCCACGGTCGTCCTGGCTGCGCTCGTCTCGCTCGTGTCCGCCGCGCTCGCCGTGACGATGACGTTGCGCCGGGACCCGGGACGCGGGGCACGTCCGATGGGCCTCGCGCTCGCGGTATGGGCGTATCTGCTGGCGTACCCGGGGATCGTCGTGCTGATGTCCCCCCGGGGCGACGCGCCCCTCCACGGCCCTTCGACGGCCACTTCCTCCTGGTGGAGGCGGTGGGCCTGGCGGCCCTGCTCCGGTTCACCGGCGCTGTTCCCGGCCCCCCTGGGCGCGGAGGCGCTCCGCGACCCCGGCACGCTCCCCCCGGGGCTGCGGACCCTCCAGCGGTTCCGCCGCTGGCTCCTGGGCCGTCGGCGCCGTGGATCGCGGGGATGGCCTCGGCACTGGCGTGCACGGCGGCGAACGCGGCTCTGGGGCGCCCCGCGCAGGACGCCGCCCTCCTCCCGGCAGCGGACGTCTTCCGGCTCGGGACGCTGGCGGTGGTGGTGTTGAACCTGCGGCGCTCCTTCCTCGGGTCCGACGAGGTCGGGCGCACGCGCATGACATGGCTGATCGCTGGGCTTCGCGCTCCTGGTGGGCACGGTCGGCGTCATCCTGGGCGGCAACGTGCTCAGCGCCGTCACCGGGTGGGAGATCCCCGGGCTCAACTGGCGGCCCGTCGTGCTCCACCTCGGTGTGATCGGCCTGCTGTGGGGGAGCGCCATGGGCGTCCTCTACTCGGGCGCCGCCAAGCCCGCCCCGCTGGTCCGTAGCGTCGCCGTGCTGGCCGGAATGGGGACGCTGACCCTCTTCCTCGCGGCGGGTCTCGAGATCCTCCTGTCCAACGGCGGGTCCGGCGCACTTCTCGATGCCCCGGGGCACGGGTACGTTCCTGGCCGTGGTGGCCATGGCGCTCGTGTACGGCCGTACCCGCCGCCCGCTGGAGGGCTTCCTCCGCCAGACCCTGGTCGAGCCGGCTCCGCCCATGGGCGCCGGAAGCTGACGCGCGGGCGGGCGCCCTTCCCCGACGGGCCGCGCCCGTCGAGCGTCACATTCCTCTCCTACCGCTCGTTCCCCTGCCAGACATGGACTTCGACGCCACGTTCGACGAGATGTATCCGCCGCTGGTGCGATACTGCCATCGCCTGACCGGCGATCGGGATGCCGCGGAGGACGCGGCGCAGGAGGCCCTGGTGCGGCTCTTCGCGCGCAGCGTGGAAGGGCCGGCGCCCGCGGTCCGGGTCTGGCTGTTCAAGACCGCGACGCACCTGATCCGGGACCGCTACCGCGTGGAGGAGAACCGGCGTCGGCTTCTTCAGGAGAACCCGGTGACGCCGGGGGCGCCGGAGGGCCCGGAGCGAAGGCTGGAGCGGAGCATGGAGAGGGAACGGGCCCGCAGGGCCCTCGAACGCCTGGCGGACCGGGACCGGGAGATGCTGCTCATGCGGTACGAGGGATTCAGCTACAAGGAGATCGCCGACGTGATCGACGTGGCCGCCACCTCCGTGGGGACGCTGCTGGCGCGGGCGGAACGGCGCTTCTTCGAGGCCGTCGGCGGCGCCGAGGAGACGGCATGAGCGCGCATCTGGACGAAGGACGGCTCCTCGAGGCCCGTGACGGAGAGGGACGCCGCGGACGAGGAGGCGCATCGGCATCTCGAGGGGTGCGCGACCTGCAGGGAAGCCCTGGAGGCCCTTCGCGCGCGCGGCGTCGCGGTCGCGTCGGCGCTGGCCAGCCTGGACGAGGAGCCTGGGACGAGGAGGAGGCGCGGGTCGCGCGTCCGCGCGCGGGTGGCGGAGGCGAGCGCGAGCGCCGCCGGCGGCCGGCCCCTGGGGGGGAGCCGCCGCCCCCGCGCCGCCTTCTGGTCGCTGTCCCGGGCGGCCGGGTTGCTCCTGGTGACCGCCGCCGCGGCCTCGGCGCTCCCCGGCTCTCCGGTGCGCGCCTGGCTCGGGCAGCGTTTCGGGGGCGACGAGAGCGCGACCACGGTGCCGTCGCCGGCGATCGAGGGGGCGCCGGCCGCGGCGCGCGCGGCGGAAGCCACCGGGGTCCGCCTCTCCGTCCCGTCCGGGCCGCTGAGAGTCCTCCTGCGGGACGTCAGGGCCGGCACGGACGTGCGCGTGCGCCTGGTTCCCGGTACGGAGGCGTCCGTCTACGCGCCCGCGGGCAGCCGGTTCACTTCGGCGGCGGGGCGGGTGGAGGCGCGCGTCATGCCCGGCGAGGTGCGCGTCGAGCTCCCGACGGGCGTGGAGCCGGTATCCCTGGAGGTCGGCGGACGTATCTACCTGCGGAGCACCGACGCGGGCCTCGAGGTCCATGGACCCGTGGTGACGCGAACGGAGGACGAGATCCTCTTCCGCATCCCGGGATGAGCCGAGCCGTGCGCGCACGCATCCTCGTTTCGATCGTCCTTGCGGCACTGATCGCCGCGCCGCCGGCCTGGCCGGCCAGACGACGGGGTCGGTGTCGGGGACCGTGCTCGGTCGATTCGAGAATGACGTGCGGCCCCTCCCCTTCGCGCTCGTGGAGGCGTGGGGCGGCACCTACCGGCGCTCGGTGGTGGCGGACAGCCTGGGCCGCTACCAGCTCGCCGTCGGTGCCTGCGGGGACGCTGCACCTGCGCGTCACCCACGCCGGCCACGACCCGGTCTCGGTCGACGTGGTGGTCCCGACGTGACGGCCCCGTCCTGGTGGACCTGGAGCTGCGCGCGCGGCCGGTGCGGCTCCCGCCCGTGGACGTGACCACGGACGTGCGCGTGCCGGACCCCGAGCCGAAGGACGTGGAGGCGGGCCTGACGACGCGGGTGGACGCGGCGGCGCTGGAGATCGGCTCGGGCGCGGCGGACGCGGGGCTCGTCGACGCGGTCCGCGCCCTGGGCGGCAACGACCCCGGGCAGGCGACCGACGTGCTGTTCATGCGGGGCTCCACCACCGACCTGAAGCTCGTGCTCCTGGACGGCGCCCCCGTGTACACACCCTTCCACGTGGCCGGGCTGCTGCGCAGCTTCGAGCCCGCCGTGCTCGGTCGTGCCGATCTGCACGTCGGGGGCGCCCCCGCACGCTACGACGGCGGCCTCACCTACATCCTCGACCTGCGCACGCGCAGTCCGCGCCGCGACCGCCTGCACGCCTCCGGATCGCTGGACCTCCTGTCCGGCACCGCGGCGCTGGACGGCCCGCTCGGCGACCACGCCGGCGTGGTGGCCTCGGCACGCGCGCTGCACAACCTGGGCGAGGCACCCCTGGGCAGGTCCCCCTACGGCTACCGGGACGTGCTGGTGGGGCTTCAGGCCGAGCCGCTCCCCGGGGCAGATCGTGCGCACGACCGGCTTCTGGAACCGCGAGTCGGTCGTCCTGGACCTCCCCACCACCGCGAACAACCTCCTTCCCGGCGTGGCGCCCGACGAGGCCTGGTGGTCGAACCAGGCGGTGTCGGCCGCCTGGACGGGGCACGCGGGCGGCTTCCTCCTGGAGGCGACGGCCGCCGGCAGCGGGTACGAGGCGACGCTCCCGCTCCGCCCGGCCTCCCCGCAGGGGGAGCCGGAAGCGGCGGCGCTCCTGGCCGGCGCGCGCACGGACCGCTTCCGCGGCGGCATGGAGGTCGCGCGCCCGGTGTCGTGGGGCATGGTCCGCCTCGGGCTTTCCTGGGAGCGCGTGGACGCGTCGTACTCGGCCGATCCCCTGGAGAGCGGCGCGACCGCCTCGGCAGCCAGCAACACCTCGTCCAGCATCGGCGGATACCTGGACGTCACGCGTGCCCTCGCCCCGGACGTCACCCTGCGCGTCGGCGGACGGATGGATCGCTTCTCCGGCGACCGGGGCCCGAGGCTCGCGCCGCGCGTGGCCCTCTCCTGGGAGGTGAGCCCCGAGGCCGTGGTGACGGTGGCGACCGGCCGCTATCACCAGAGCACGCGCGCGAACGATTTGACGGTGGAAGCGTCGCTGAGCCAGAGCGTCGCCGATACCACGGGGCCGGCCGACCTCCTCCCGGTAGCGTCCGCCGACCACGTGGTCGTGTCCTTCGACCAGCGGCTGGGCGACGACGTGCGCCTGGGCATCGCGGGGTTCTGGAAGAGCTACCGGGGCCTGCAACCCCGGCAGGCGGAGCCGATCCGGAGCTCGGGCGTGGACCTGCGCGTCCAGCGCAGGGGCCAGCGCGCCACTGCCTGGCTGGGGTACGGGCTGTCGTGGTACTGGTCCACGAGGGACCTTTCAGGCGCCACGTCCGACTTCACGGGGCGGCAGCTCCTGACCGCTGGGCTTGCGGGCGATCTCGGCTCCCTCTTCGGGGCCGACGTGCGTGTCGCCTATGGCGGGGGTCTGCCGTATACGAGCGTTCCGTTCCGGGCCGACGCGGCGGTGCCCGCGGCCCTGCCGGAGGCCATCCTGGCCAACAACGGAGACGTGATCGAGGAGACGCCGCCGCTGCCGGGTGGCTTGCGCGAGGACTTCCTCCGCGTCGATCTCGAGGTGCACGCGACGTTCACGCCGCGGTGGGGCGGCCACGACTGGGAGGTCAAGCCGTACGTGCGCATCCTCAACGCCCTCGACCGCCGCGATGCGCTCTTCTACGCCTTTCAGCCCTGGCGCGACGACGTGCTCACCCCCCTCGCCGAGCGTCCGCTCGTGCCCGTGGTGGGCGTGGCCTGGAGGTTCTGACATCCGGGCAGGGACGCGGCCCCGCAGCACAGCCGCACCGTCACGCGCAGCCCGCTTCGCTCGTTCCCTTCATGTCTCGACCCGGCCACGGCCGGACCCGTGCTCGTGGAGGCGACCATGGCTCGTTCCTTCGTCCGTTCCCTGCCGCTCCTCGCCGCCGTCCTGGCTGCGGGCCTCACGCCCCTGGACGGCCAGCTGATCCAGCTCAAGACCGTCCCCCTCGCCACCGGCGACCAGTTCCTCCTCCTTCCCTCCCGCTCCCTCGCGATGGGAGGTCTGACGCTGGCGGTGGACGACTCGCTGGGCGACCCGTGGGGGAACCCGGCCAAGGGCGTGTTCATCGAGGAGCCGCTCCTGCTCGGCTCCCCGACGTTCTATAGCATCTCCTCGGACGGGGGCGCCGGTCGCTCCTTCCCCGTCGCCGCTTTCTTCCGCGGGCGGCGCGCCTTCGGCGGCGTCGCCTTCGCCTTGCAGCAGATCGTGAACGAGTCGGGCAGCCAGGACTGGCTCTGGCTCCGACCGCAGGTCTGGCCGGGCGGCGCGCAGCGCCTGAGCGACGCGTCCGCGCGCAACATCTTCGCGCAGGGGTTCGCAGGTACCCGCCTGGGTAGCGGCCCCTGGTCCATCGGACTTGGCGCCTCGGTGGCGGGGCTCGACGCCGTCGACGGCGTCGACCTCCTGTACGCCAACGCGGAGAGCATCGACCAGCACGGGACGATGGGGGACGTGCGCCTGGGCTTCTACCGGGACGGCGACCACGACAGGCTGGCCCTCCTCCTGGTGCACGACCGCGTCTCGATGACCCACGACGTGTCGTACCTCGAGTTCCGGTGGGACACCCTGACATGGACGCAGTCCGTCACGCGCAGGGTGGACGAGAACCTCGACCAGACCCGGACGTGGGGCGTCCAGGCCGCCTGGGATCGCGACCTCCGGGCGCCCGGATGGCGGGTGGGCGGCTCCGCCACGGTGAACCGCAAGTCCCACCCGAAGATCCCGAACTACGAGATCCAGAACATCCCCCGGGACCCGGGGACCACCTGGGCCTACGAGCTGGGCGTCGGCCTGTCCCGCACCCGGGGACCCGACGTCTTCGGCCTCGACCTCCTCTTCCAGCCCATCTGGAGCGACACCTGGCAGGAAGCCGACCAGGACGTGGAGACCGCCTCGGGCGGGGTGGTCCGCAAGGGCGAGCGTACCATCGAGAACGATTTCTTCTTCACGAACGTGGTGCTGCGCGCCGGCTTCTCGCACGAGATGGGCCAGGCGAGCGTGCAGGCGGGCCTGGAGCTGCGGTCCTACGACTACGCCCTGGACCAGCGCGACCGCGTCGCCGGGACGTTCCGCGACCAGGACGAGGCGTGGATCGAATGGAGCCCTTCGGCGGGGGCCACCATCCGCTTCGGCGACGTGCAGCTCCGCTATGCGGGGCGATTGACCACCGGCACCGGCCGGCCGGGCGTGGCGTTCACCCCGGAGGCCCTGGCCGATCGCGCGGCGCTGGCGGACTTCATCATCGCCCCGGAGGCACCCCTGACGCTGCAGGAGGCGACGGTCCTGACACACCAGCTCTCCATCGCGGTCCCGATCCGCTGAGGCTCGACGCCGGGCGCCTGCCCGTGGACCTCACGGTCCACCCGGGCCGGGTCGTCCCTCCGGGAGGAGCAGCGCCTCCAGGATCTGCACCGCACGCGCGAGCGTCTCGCGGTCCGGTCGCGGCAGGGCGTCCAGGTCCTTCGCCAACCGAGATACGCGCCGGGCGCGTCCCTCCTGCAACAGGCGCCGGCCACGGTTCGTGGCCTCGGCCAGGCGCACCCGGGCGTCGGCGGGGTCGGGGCGGAGCCGGACGAGCCCGTCGGCCTCCAGGTCGCGGACGAGCCGGGACACGGTGGGTGGGCGCACCTGCTCCGCCGCCGCCAGCTCACCCAGGGTGATCGGGCCCCCGAAGACGACCACCGACAGCGCCGACAGGCGCGGCGCCGTCAGGCCGGTGGCGTCGTCCTCCGTGCGCAGGCGCCGCAGGAGGTGGATGGCGGCGCTGTGCAGCCGGTCGGCGATCTCCACCGTCATTGCGCGGCCCTCCCCATGTATTTAGTTATGCTAAGTAAATTCTATGCCACCGCTCCGGCGCCCACAACCCGGCGCCCTCCCTGGAGTCCGCCATGTCCGACGAATTCCGCCTCTCGACGCTCGGCCAGATCTCCATGAACGTGAAGGACCTCGCCCGCGCCACCGCCTTCTACCGGGACACGCTGGGCGTGCCGCTTCCTGTTCAAGGTGCCGAACCTGGCGTTCTTCGACCTGGGCGGCGTGCGCCTGATGCTCTCCCCTCCGGAGGGGCCGGAGCACGACCACGCCGGGTCCGTGCTGTACTTTAGGGTCGCCGACATCCGCGCGGCACACGCCGAGCTCTCCGGTCGTGGGGTCGTGTTCGTGGACGAGCCGCACGCGATCGCGGACATGGGGACCTACGTGCTCTGGATGACGTTCTTCCGCGACTCGGAGGGCAACCTGCTCTCCCTGATGGCCGAGGTGGCCAAGGGCGGATCTTGACCACGGACCCCGAAGGGCTCTATTCATCACGCGAAAACAGCCAACGACCTTCCAGGAGCCATGATGTCTGACAACGGTGGCAACCGGGTCCGCGTGATCCTCCGGTGGATCCAGATCAAGGACAACAAGGAAGCGGCGTGGGACGACGAGGGCGAGTTCCGCTTCTCCTCCAAGGTCACCACCGCCGGCCAGAGCCACGAGCTCACCTTCCCCGAACAGGGCTTCTGGCAGATCTCCGATCACCCGCGCTTCAACAAGGTGGACAAGATCGACAAGGTCCTCTTCGAGGGCGATGCGGGCGACTCCATGGTGGTGGAGCTGTTCGGCGTCGAGCTGGACCAGCTCACGCCCAACGACCACCTCGAGGACTACCGGCGCGAGTTCACCGGCCCGGTCTCGTCGTGGCTCGGACGGCACCAGCCCACCGACGAGGGTACGGGCGATCCCGAGAACCTCTCGGACTGGCGCGTCTGCTACGACATCGAGAAGGCCTGAGGCGCCGCCGGTCGCGAGCGCCGTGACTCGAGGCCCCGCCCGGACCCTCCGGGCGGGGCCTCGCCGCACCCCACCCCTGTCCACCCTCGACCCGGAGGGCGTCCCCTGACCCACTTCACCCCGCTGGACTGGTTCTGGACGCTGGCCTTCCTCCTCCTGATGGTCGGCGGGGCCGCGTTCTTCTACCGCCTCGCCCGGCGCTCCGAGTCCGACTTCTTCCTTGCCGGCCGCCGCCTGCCGTGGTGGCTCCCGGCCGCGTCCGTGTTCAGCACGCACACGGCGACCGATACGCCCATGTGGGTCACCGGCACGGTGTACGCGCACGGGCTGCGCGGGCTGTGGTACACGTTCTTCGCCGGCTGGACCTCCGTGGCCGCGTTCGTGTCCGCGCGCATCTACCGGCGCTCGGTGGCGTTCACGCAGGCGGAGTGGCAGGTCGTGCGCTTCCACGGCTTCGGCGCCGAGCTGCTCCGCGGATGGATGGCCGGGTGGCAGGTGTTCATGAACATGTTCATCCTCGGATGGGTGGGCATCGCCATGGGCAAGGTGGGCAACCTCGCCTTCGGCTGGCCGGTGTGGGTCGGCCTGGTGATCCCGTCGGTGATCACGGCGTTCTACACGCTGGCCGCAGGCTATTGGGGCGTCGTCATGGGCGACTTCCTCCAGGGCATCGTGGCGATCTTCGCCATCCTGCTCGTGTCGATCGTGGGAATCATGGCGGCCGGCGGCCCCACCGGCGTCGTGGACGGCGTCACCGCGCTGGGCGAGACCTGGCGCCTGGACTCCATGGCGTTCACCGGATGGCTGACCGGGGCGTTCCCGGCCGCGTGGTGGCTCACGATGCTGGTCATCGCCATCGTGGGCGGCTTCGGGATGGGCACCAGCATCGACTGGTACGTGGAGGCCCAGCGCATCCAGTCCGCGAAGACGGTGCGCGACGCCAGCTACGGCATCTGGTGGGGCGGCGCCATCACGCTGCTCAGGAACGGCGTCTGGGCCGCCTCCATCCTCGCGTTCTTCGTCATGGCGCCGGGAATCACGAACGGCGCCGAGGCCGAGCTCGGGTGGTTCCGCATGGGCTTCGAGCTGCTTCCCGCGGGGCTGGTGGGCGTCTTCTTCGCCGCGATCCTGGCGATCCATCTCTCCACGATCTCCAGCCATCTCAACCTCGGCGCGCTCTACTTCACGCGGGACCTCTACCAGCGCTACGTGCGGCCCGACGCCTCCGAGCGCACCCTGGTGTGGATGGGCCGCCTGACCACCGCCGTCCTCCTCGTGGGCTCGTTCTTCTACGGGCTCATGATGCAGGAGATCACGCAGTGGCTGATCTTCGCGCTCTGGCTGATGATGGCGGGCATCTGGCTCCCCAACATCCTCCAGGTGGTCTGGTGGCGCTTCAACGCCTGGGGGTACCTGGCCTCGTGGATCGCCAACCTCGGCATCGCCTGGCTGGTCGTGTGGGTCCTGCCCGAATTCGGCGTCATCCCGGTGCTGCCGGACTACCTTCAGTTCTGGTCGCTGATGGCGCTGGGCGTGGTCGTGTTCCTCCCGGCGACCCTCCTCACGGAGGCCGAGCCGATGGACCACCTGGTGCGCTTCTACCTGCAGACGCGGCCCCTGGGGTGGTGGGGGCCGGTGCGGGAGGAGGCGATCCGGCGCGGTCTGCTCGTCGAGGAGAGGAGGACCGCGACCTCCGCGCCGCGGCCGCTCATCCGGCGCACGTGGACGCCCGAGGAGGCGGACGGATGGAGCCGCGAGGACTGGATCGCCATCGTGTTGAGCCCGGTGATCATGGGGCTGGGGATGGTGGGCGCGGCGAACCTCTTCCTCGGCCGGGCGTCCGGCGCCTGGCAGCTCGTGCTGGGCACGGTGCTCGGCCTGGTGATGTTCTGGGTGATCGACCCCAAGCTGCGCGCCGTGTCCGTGGACTACGAGGCGCAGCAGGCGAAATACCTCGAGCGGCTGGAGAAACGCATGCGCTGGCAGGGCGACGACGACGGCGGACGGCTGGAATCGACGGCGGCCGCAGCGGAGGAGGTCTGATGGAACGGGGATTCGTGACGCTGATCGGGATGAGCATCGCCTACCTGGCGTCGTTCATCGGTCTCGGGCTGGCGTGGTACGGCTGGAGCCGGCGCCACCGTGACGACGAGGAGGTGGGCTCGTGAGCCCCCTGCTCCTGATGCTCGCGCAGGAGGCCTCCCGCCCGCCCCTGCCCGCCCAACCCCCCATCGAGGGGCCCGGCTGGACCGTGTGGGTGCCCGCCGCCCTCTTCCTGGTGGCGGCGTTCGGCACCTGGGCCCTCTGGCGCCATTTCGCGGACAAGGACGACTGAGCCTCCCACCCGTACCGGCGCAGCCCGATGATCAAGAAGACGCTCCTCTCGCTCCTCGCCCTGGCCCTCCTGCTGGCCGCGGTGCTTTCGATCGGCGCGGCCCGCATGCCCTCCCTGCAGGGCCCGGAGGAGTCGGCCGTCCGCATCCCGGTGGACACCCTGGCCATGGCGGAGCACCTCGCCGGGGCCATCCGCATCCCCACGATCTCGTACGAACGCGTGGAGGACACCGACACGGCCGCCTTCCTCGCGCTGCACGACTACCTGGCGCGGACCTACCCGCTCGTCCACGCGCAGCTCTCCCGTGAGACGGTGGCGGACTTGAGCCTGCTCTACACCTGGGAAGGGAGCGAGACGAGCCTGGAGCCCATCGTGCTCATGGGCCACCAGGACGTCGTCCCGGTGATCCCCGGCACGGACGGCGACTGGGCGCACCGACCGTTCGGCGGAGAGATCGCGGACGGCGCCGTGTGGGGGCGCGGCACCCTCGACGACAAGATCAACGTGATCGCGGTGCTGGAGGCCGTGGAGGCGCTGCTGGCCGACGGATTCCGCCCCCGCCGGACGATCTACCTGGCGTTCGGCCACGACGAGGAGCGGGGAGGCACCCGCGGCGCGAAGTCGGTCTCCGAGCTGTTGACGTCACGCGGTGCGCCGCCCTACGCGCTCGTCCTCGACGAGGGGGGTGGGATGACGCGAGGGATGATGCCCGGACTCGACCAGACCGTCGCGATCGTGGGGATCGCCGAGAAGGGCTACGTCAACCTCGAGCTGCGCGTGGACGGTCCGGGTGGACACTCGTCCGCTCCGCCGAGGCAGACGAACATCGGCATCCTCGCCGACGCCATCGGCGAGCTCGAGGAGCACCCCTTCCCCGCGCGGCTGGAGGGCGGCTCACTCGCCCTGGTCCAGCACGTCGCCCCGGAGATGCCGTTCGGCTATCGTCTCGTCCTGGGCAATCTCTGGCTGTTCCGCCCGCTGGTCACGCGCATCATGACCGCATCGCAGGAGTCCGCGCCGATGGTGCGCACCACCACCGCGGCGACGATCGTCGAGGGCGGCGTGAAGGCCAACGTGCTGCCCATCACGGCGCGGGCGGTGGTCAACTTCCGCATCCTCCCCGGCGAGACGAAGGAGTCGGTGCTCGCCCGCGTCCGCGACATCGTCGACGACGACCGCGTCCAGGTGAGCATCTACGGCGACGAGGCCGTCGATCCCTCGTCGGTCTCCGATCCGGACGGTCCGGCCTTCCGGCTGCTGTCCCGCACGCTGCGACAGGTCACCGCCGGTGAGCGGGTGGTCGTCGCGCCCTACCTCGTCACCGGCGGCACGGACGCGAAGTACTACTCGGGGCGCTCTCCGGGCGTGCTGCGCTTCATGGCCGCGACCCTGGACGGCGATGCCATGTCCCAGATCCATGGCACCGACGAGCACGTCCCCCTCGGCGCGCTGGCGACGAGCGTGGCGTTCCTCCAGCAGCTGATCCGCAACTCGGACGGGATGTAGCGGCCCGGTCGTGACCTACCTGCTCCTCCGGCGCGGGCGCGAGCGCCGGCGGGGCTGCGCGCCGAGGATGGCCAGCGCGCGCGTCACGACCGCCTCGTCGCCCCCGAGGACCCGTACCTTCTCGATCTCGGCGGGGAGGGCGGCTCTCGCCCTCGTGAGCGTCTCCACGGCCGACGTCGGGTCCAGCTCCGCGAGGTGGCCCGCCTGGCCCACGTCGATGAGCGACTCCGGCGGCCAGTCCGCGGGCCACAGTCGCTCCAGAACGTCGACGGCACGACGCACACGCCCCAGTGTGCCGGCCAGGCCGTCCATGAGCGCGGGATCGGCCTCCGGGAACGTCATCGTGACCCTCCGTTCCTCGTCCGCCGCGGCCCGTGCGAGGCGCACCACGACGGTCAGCTGCTCTCCCTCGTAGCTCCAGCCGGGCGTCGTCCCGTCGGGGCGCCAGGGGACTTCCGCACCGTCCGCCACCACGCCCGTGGGCGGGAGCGCGTGTGGCACACGCACCGTGACCGCTCGCTCCGTGGGCATGCCCGGGTAGGACCCCTCGACGGCACCGACCCGAACCCGTAGCTCCCGCGCCCCATCGGCACGGACGGCGTCGAGGCTCGTCCACGCCACCGCTCCGCGCAGGTAGCCGAGGTCGTTGCCGGCGTCCTCGTACGCGCGAGCCCGTCCGGAGTCCCCCGGGAACACCTCCACCACGAGGGGGCCGTCCCTGCGATCGCCTACACGCATCGTGGCCTCCTGCATGGGGATCACCGCCCCGGCACGCACGAACAGCGGGATCTCGTCCAGCGTGTACGTCCGCGCGACCTCGGCCGGCCCCCGCAGGCGCGCGCCCGAGCCCCACTCGACCCAGTCGCCCGGGGGCAGCCACGTCGTTCGCGGGGCAAGACCGGTGGCGGAGTCCGCGGGAGCCGCGACGGGGCTCACGAGCAGGTCCTCGCCCAGCATGTACTCGCCGGGATGCGTGTATGCCGCGTCCTCCTCGGGCCAGTGGTAGTACAGCGGACGGACCATGGAGACGCCGGTGTCGTACGCCGCCCGTGCCGCGGTGTAGAGATAGGGCACCAGCTCGGTGCGCAGCAGCATGGCCGCGCGCATCGCCTCGAAGTCCTCGGGGGGATACGCCCAGATCCGGCGCTCGGCCGCCGCGTTCTTCGTGGTGTGCGTGCGCAGCACCGGGCTCAACGCGCCGAACTGCACCCAGCGGGCGTACAGCTCGGGCGTCACGGGGCCAGGGAGATGGCCCCCGATGTCGTGGCTCCAGTAGCCGTACAGCACGTTGGAGGCGGTGGAGGTGAACTCCGGCTCGAAGGCGAGCATCTCCCACGTCGAAGCGGCGTCGCCGGAGAAGCCTACCTGGTAGCGGTGGCTGCCGAGCCCGCCGTAGCGGTGGAAGATCAACGGGCGCGCGCGCCCCTGCCGCTCCATGTCCGTGAAGAAGACGTGATTGAGCCACATCGTGGGCGTGAGGCCGGGGATGCTGGTCTCGCTCCACTGCTGCCAGTCCAGCCACCAGAAGTCGACGCCCTGCCGCTCCAGCGGGTGGATCACGTGGTCGAAGTACGCCCGCGCGAAGTCCCGATCCTCGATGTGGAAGGGGAGCCACTCCTTCGTGGCCGGGTCGACGCCCAGGGCCCGCGCCATCGCCGGGTACTGGTCCTCCCACGGCTGGATGCCGGAGGCGGGGTGCAGGTTGAGCGTGGCACGCAGGCCTCTGCCGTGCACCCACGCGAGGAAGCCCTCCGGATCGGGGAAGAACGTCCGGTTCCAGGTGTAGCCGGTCCATCCCTTGCGCTGTCCCGCCGGGTCACGCTCCCCCGAAGCCCATCGGAGCTCGAAGGTCTCGTGCCAATCCATGTCCACCACGAGGACGTCGAGGGGCACCCCGTAGCGGTCGAACTCCTCCACCAGCGCCTCGAGCTCGGTGTCCGTGTACGCCCAATACCGCGACCACCAGATCCCGAACGCGAATCGGGGCGGAAGCGGGATCCGCCCCGAGACCTTCGCGAAGTCCCCGAGGGCTGCACGGTAGTCGTGGCCGTAGCCGAGGAAGTACCAGTCCTGGCGCTCTCCCGGCGGCCGCGCCTCGGCCCAGGGCCCTTCGCCGCCCAGGAGTGGGCTCTCCGAGTCGTCTACGACGGCCCACCCGTCCCTGGACACCAGCCCGTCCCCGAGGTCGGTCGAGCCCTGCACCCGGTCCAGCGTGCGGATCGTTCCGCCCAGGTTCCCCTCGGACGCCCGCCCCGGACGCCAGACCGTGTCCACGCCCCCGGTCGTCACGTGGACCTCCAGGTTGCCGGGCCCGAAACGGCCGCTCCCCGTCCGGTAACGGAGCCGCAGCGCCCCCGTCTCGACGACCTGCCACCCGTCCTCCTCGTACGCGCGATGCGGCGGAACCGGCAGCCCGCGCGTGAGGACGACCAGCGTCCCGCGGTCTTCGAAAGCGCCGCCCTCGGCCCATTCCATGCGGACCATCCGATCCGTGAGGAGGGTGAAGCGCGCTTCGCCCGCCCGGACGACGGCGGCGGGGTCGGGCGTGGGAGCGGGGACCTGACGGGCGGCGATGGGTGTCGTCACGAGGAGGAGGGCCAGGGGGGCTGCGGCGGACGAGCGTCTCATGGACACCAACTGACGCCTTTCCCTCCGGTCGTCGCAAGGCTACCTTGTTCGTGTTTCGGTTTTTGTTCGGTATCCGGAGAGATCGTGTCCGAGCCCCTGCCCCTCCCCGTCGTACGAGGCCGCGGCGCCTCCTGCAACCCGCCCAACCGCTTCGAGCGCCTGCACGTCGAGCGGGAGCGTTGGACCGACCCCGACGACCCGCCCCCGCAGACCGTGCTGCTCCGGGACGCCACCCGCTCGATCCTGTCCAGGAACGACAGCCCCGACGTGGGCTTCGACGTGGGCGTCAACCCCTACCGGGGGTGCGCCCACGGGTGCTCCTACTGCTATGCCCGCCCCACGCACGAGTACCTGGGCTTCTCCGCCGGCCTCGACTTCGAGACGAAGATCCTGGTCAAGGAGGAGGCGCCGGCGCTGCTGCGCGACGGCGCTGTCGTCACCGAGGTGGAAGCCCGAGCCCATCATGCTCAGCGGCAACACCGACGCCTACCAGCCCGCCGAGCGGCGCCTGCGCGTCACCCGCCGCTGCCTGGAGGTGCTGGCCGAGTTCCGGAACCCGGTGTCGATCATCACGAAGAGCTACCTCGTGAGCCGCGACGTGGACCTGCTCGGGGAGCTCGCCAGCGACCGGGCGGCCGCCGTGGTGCTGTCCATCACCACGCTGCGCAACGAGGTCCAGCGCGTGATGGAGCCGCGCGCCTCCAGCCCCGGACGGCGTCTGGGCGCCATCCGCGTGCTGGCCGACGCCGGCATCCCGGTGGGCGTGAACGTGGCGCCGGTCGTCCCGGGGCTCACCGACCACGAGCTGCCCGCGATCCTGGAGGCGGCGGCCGACGCGGGTGCCACGTACGCGAGCTACATCGTGCTCCGGCTGCCGCACGGGGTGAAGGAGCTCTTCGAGGCATGGCTCGAGCGGCACTTCCCCGATCGGAAGGAGAAGGTGCTCAACCGCGTGCGCGAGCTCCGAGGCGGGAAGCTCTACGACGCGCGCTACGCGGTGCGCGGGCGAGGGGAGGGACCCTGGGCCGAGCAGCTGCGGGCGCTCTTCCACGTCACGCGGGACCGACTCGGTCTGAGCCGACCGCCCGAGCTCTCGACGGACGCGTTCCGGCGCCCGGAAGCCACCCCTCGCCCGCAGCTCGACCTCTTCGGCGTGTGAGCCGGGAGCGGACGGGCGTCATACCCGGGCGATCGAGCCGTCCTGGGCGGCCCAGCTCGTGTGGGAGAACGTCCACAGGAAGTTCGTGAAGCCCACGTCGTAGTCCGAGATGCCGTTCTGGCCGGTGAGCTTCAGGCGCTGGTCGTAGAGGGTGCGCATGAACACCGAGACCGTGCTCTCGTAGGTGGACGGAGGCGGCCGCAGCTGATGGAGCGCCCGGGTGAGGGCTCGGAGGCGTGCAAGCCCTCGACCAGGTCGTGATAGGCGTCGTGCTCGTCGTGCGACAGCACCTTGAGCTGGCGGTGCAGGCGCTCGGCGAGGGCCGCCTGCACCAGCAGGGGGTCGCCGGAGGTGACCAGCGCCAGGTAGGAGAGTACCTGGGCGTGGAGCTCCTTCCAGTATCCCTGCCGGTGCACGAACTCGTGGCAGATGACGTGGGGCTCGAAGATGCCCGTGTCCCGGAAGAGCGCCACGTCGCCCGAGATCACGTCGCACACGCCCATGGCGAACGGGAAGATGAGCTGGGCGAGGCCGAAGTCGCGCACCGCCGAGCTGGTCACCACCCGCTGGCCCGTGATCGACGCGATGTAGTCGGTGAGCCGGCGGTTCACCTGCCGCGCCATCTCGGCCCGCGGGCGCCGCTCCTCGGTCCACCTGGCCTCGAGCCGGGCCACCAGGCGGGGCAGCTCGGCGCGCCGCTCCTCCTCGGGCATGGCGTCGAGGCGGAAGACGTCGGCGCCGAACTCCTCCTCGAACTGGATCCAGCGCACGTCCTGGCGCCTCAGCCAGTCCTTCACCGCGCTGCCGGCGTACATGCCGAAGGCCGCGGCGCTGATCACGCGGCCGGGGAGCGTCGCGCCCAGGAGGACCCGCGACGCCAGCGGTGCCGTCGCGATCAGGTCGGTCAGGGAGATGGGCGCGTACGTCGCGTCGTTGGGGATCCGGATCTCGTCCATGCACCTCTATACGAGTGAGGGGGCCGGCAGGGTTCCGCGGGCTCGGCCGGAACTCCGGTCCGCCGTACGTCCCCGAAAGAAAACGCCGCCCCGAAGGGCGGCGGAACGGGCGACCGCAGCCGGCCCCGACCCGTGCGTCCCGTTCAGCGAACGGGGCACGAGTCAGGGCCGTCAGCTGTGTGAATCGGCCATCACCTTCACAGTCACGGGAGGCAGCTGGACCGCCGCGGCCTGCAGCGCTTCCGTCCGCTCCGTCACGTAGCCCGTCTCCGCATCCTTCGCGGCGCCCGCCTTCGCGTCGTGCGTCGACCCGAGGGCCAGGAGCCCTACCAGAAGGGGCACGCCGATCAGCGGCGCCCCGAACGCGGCCCACCAGGGTACCGCGGATCTCTTGTCGATGTGTGCGTGGATCATCGTCCCATCCCCTCTTCCGCTGTCGTGGTTCCGGG
This sequence comes from uncultured Gemmatimonadales bacterium, assembly GCA_963848895.1. Lineage (GTDB taxonomy): Bacteria > Gemmatimonadota > Gemmatimonadetes > Longimicrobiales > Gaopeijiaceae > SZUA-318. Next base: position 16,142 of record CAWKGE010000036.1, on the reverse strand, counting down.
TCCTTCGCCCGTCTCCCACACCGTACACTTCGTATCGAGGCGCCTGGAAGTTTCACCTTCCCGTCGTTCAGTTGGTTCGACGCCACCAACGGACGATTCGTTGCATTCCGCCGTGACATCCTCCGGTCGGTGACGCCCCGGCCGCCTCCACTTGTCTATTCTTACAGGAAACCCCGGGGGCATCGTTCACGCGGAGGTGGGGGACATGGCGCGGATCGGTCGACAGGACGTGCGCTTTCTGGTGTTGGAGGGGATCATGGTCCTCTTCGGCGTGCTGGCGGCGTTGTTCGTGGATGAGTGGCGCCAGGAAAGGGAGCTGCGCGCCGAGGCCCGAGCCGCGATGGAGAGCGTCGTGGTCGAGGTCCGAGAGAACCTCGAGGAGCTCCAGGCGCTCGACAGCGTGGTCACGCGGCGAATGGAGCTCCTGGACGCGCTGCAGCCGGAGCTCGACGGCACGACTCCGCTGGCGTCCCTGGCAGGTCGCTTCCGGGGCTACCGGACCCCCGAGCTGTCGGAGAACGCCTGGCAACGCCTGACGGCGGGCCGCGCGGCCGACCACGTCCCGGGCGCCTTCCTCCAGGACGGCTTCGCCGTCTACACGTTCAACGCGAAGTTCTCGCGTCTGGAGGACGAGGTGACGCGCCTCGTCTTCAGCGAGGTCAACTTCGATCCGGGGCGGGTGCGGACCGCATGGTCCATCGCCCGGGGGATCATGGATCAGCAGGTCGCCTGGGCCGGAGTGTCGACCGAGCGCTACCAGGCCTTCCTGGAGCGCTGGGATGCCGGCGGCTGACCGCTCGGCGCGGTCGTCCCCGTCCCTCTTCTCGCGCGCGTCCGCCCTCCCGCCCATCTTCCGGGCTCGTCGAATCCTCCTGGCCAGGAGACCGATCATGTCCCCGACCCTCCGCATCCTCCCCACGTCCCTCGCCGCGCTGGCGTGCGCGGCCCTGCTCTCCCCCGGCCCCACGGCCGCCCAGACGCTTCCCCCCGACGGGGAGGGCGCGGTCGCGGCCCTGGAGGCGTCACCCAGCCACGGAGAATGGGTGAAGTACGACGCCGGCGGCGGCGACATGGTGGAGGCCTGGGTGGTCTATCCGGAGCGCAGCGACGCGGCCCCCGTGGTGGTCGTGATTCACGAGATCTTCGGCATGTCCGACTGGATCCGCGCCGTGGCGGACCGGCTCGCCGCCGAGGGCTTCATCGCCATCGCGCCCGACATGCTCTCCGGCAAGGGACCGGGCGGCGGCGGCACGTCCTCCTTCGACAGCCAGGAGGTGGGGCGGGCCATCCGGGACCTGGACCGCGGGGAGATCAACCGCCAGGCTCGAGGCCGCAGGCGCGTACGCCCTCTCCCTCCCGGCCGCCGGCGATCGGGTGGGTGCGGTCGGCTTCTGCTGGGGCGGCTCCACGAGCTGGCTGCTGGCGACGGACTGGGGGGATCTGGACGCCGCCGTGGTCTACTACGGCACGTCGCCGGAGAGCGGGTACGAGGGCATGCAGGCGCCGGTCCTCGGGCTCTTCGGCGGGAACGACAACCGGGTGGACGCGACCATCCCGAGGGCCGAGGAGGCCATGGCCGCCCTTCGACAAGACGTTCGAGCCGCACGTCTTCGAGGGCGCGGGGCACGGCTTCCTGCGTCAGCAGAGCGGCCAGGACGGCGCGAACCTGAGGGCCAGCCGCGAGGCGTGGCCGCTCACGGTCGCCTGGTTCCAACGCTACCTCGGCCGGTAGGGGCCCCGCCGATGTCCGCACCGCCCCTCGTCGTCCTCGCCGCCGGCATGTCCACGCGCTACGGCCGCCTGAAGCAGGTGGACCCGCTGGGACCCGTCCGGCGAGTCCATCATGGACTACAACGTCTTCGACGCCGCCCGGGCGGGCTTCTCCCGTGCCGTGTTCGTCGTGCGTCCGGAGATCGAGAACACGGTCCGGGAGCACGTCGAGCGGATCGTGGGCGACGCTCTTCCCGTGGAGTTCGTGCGCCAGACGCTGGACCAGATCCCGGGCGAGCTTCCGCCCCCCCCCGAACGGCGGAGGCCGTGGGGCACGGCCCAGGCGGTCCTGTGCGCGGCCGGAGCGCGTGCAGGGGCCCTTCGCCGTGTGCAACGCCGACGACCTCTACGGCGCGGACGCGTTCCAGCAGCTCTTCGAGCACCTGACGGTCCGCCCCCTCCCCACCGAGGCGGCCATGGTCGGCTATACGCTGTCACGACACGCTCTCGGAATCGGGGGGGTGGCGCGCGGCATCTGCATCATGGGCAAGGACCACCTGCTGCAGAAGGTCACCGAGGTGCGCGAGATCCGGCGGGTGGAGGGGTGGATCACCGGGGAGGAGGCACCCGGCGAGGCCGTGGAGCTGCGCGGCAACGAGATCGTGTCGATGAACCTGTGGGGCTTCAGCGAGCCGGTGGTCGCGCTCCTCGAGCGGCAGTTCGTGCGCTTCCTCCAGCGCTGGGGAGGGGATACGATCGCGGAGTTCCCCTTCTCCACCGCCATCAGCGAGCAGGTGCAGCTCGGGACGGTGCGGGTGGCGGTGCTGCACGGGCAGGGCGATTGGTTCGGCGTCACGCACGCCGACGACGCGCGAGCAGGCCCAGGCCCGGCTGCGGGAGCGCATCGCGGCGGAGCACTACCCCTCGGACCTGGCGGCGCCTTCCGGGCCGCTGTCTGACGGGCATCCACCGTGCGCCTCACGACGCTCGACTGGGCGGTGGTCGCCCTCTACGGCGTGGTCGCGCTGGTCACCGGGCTGTGGTTCGCGCGCCGGGCCGGCCGCGGCACCGACGAGTACTTCCTGGCCGGACGCAACCTGCCCGTGGTGGCTGCTGGGCACCTCCATGGTCGCCACCACGTTCTCCACCGACACGCCGAACCTGGTCACCGACCTGGTGCGCACCGGGGGCGTCAGCCAGAACTGGCTCTGGTGGGCGTTCGTGCTCACCGGCATGTGCACGGTGTTCTTCTACGCCAAGCTGTGGCGCCGCTCGGGCATCCTCACCGACATCGGCTTCTACGAGCTGCGCTACTCCGGCAGGCCGGCCGCCTTCCTGCGCGGCTTCCGTGCCATCTACCTGGGCGTGTTCTTCAACGTCATGATCATGGCCACCGTGACGCTGGCGGCCATCAAGATCGGCGGCGTCCTGCTGGGCGCGAGCAAGTACGAGGTGGTCCTGGCGGCCGGCGTCGTCACCGCGATCTACTCGGCCACCTCGGGTCTGTGGGGCGTGGTGGTCACCGACCTCCTCCTCTTCGGCATCGCCATGGTCGGGCGCCTTCGCGGCGGCCTGGTACGCGGTGGCCCAGCCGGACGTCGGCGGGCTGTCGGGCCTCTTCTCCAACCCGGAGGTGCGTCGGCAAGCTGTCGCTCCTCCCGGACTTCACCGACTGGACCACCGCCGCCGCGGTCTTCGTCGTGCCCGATCGCGGTCCAGTGGTGGAGCACGTGGTACCCGGGCGCGGAGCCGGGAGGCGGCGGATACATCGCCCAGCGCATGCTCGCGGCCAGGGACGAGAGGCACGCGCTCAAGGCCACGCTCTGGTTCAACGTCGCGCACTACGCGCTGCGACCCTGGCCGTGGATCATCGTCGCGCTGGCGTCGATCGTGGTGTATCCCGACGCTGGCCTCCATCCAGGCGGCGTTCCCGCACCTGGATCCCTCCATCGTGAGGAACGACCTCGCCTACCCCGCGATGCTCGTCTTCCTCCCCTCCGGGCTCCTGGGCCTCGTGGTCGCGTCGCTGGCGGCGGCGTACATGTCCACCATCAGCACGCACCTGAACTGGGGCGCCTCGTACGTGGTGGACGACGTATACCGGCGCTTCATGGCCCGGGACCGGGACGAGCGCCACTACGTGGCCGTCGGCCGCGACCACGACGGTCGGTCTGATCGTCCTGGCGAGCACGGTGGCCCTCTGGCTGCAGAACGCGCTGCAGGCGTTCCAGATCCTCCTGCAGATCGGAGCCGGCACCGGGCTCGTCTTCCTGCTACGCTGGTTCTGGTGGCGCATCAACGCCTGGAGCGAGCTGGCGGCGATGGTGGTGTCGTTCCTGGTGGCGCTCTGGTTCCAGTTCGTCCACGCGCGCACTGGGCTTCCGGTCCTCCCGGCCCTCGCTGCAGCTCGTGGTCGGCGTGGCGGTCACGACCGTGGGATGGGTGGCTGGTCACGCTCGCTCACGCGGCCGGCGGCGCGGGACGACCCTGCAGTCGTTCTACGACCACATCCGGCCCATGGGGCCGGGGTGGGGCGGCGCCGGGATCGAGCTGGGCCCCGCAGGACCCGTCCGAGAGCCCGACGGCGGCCTTCCTGGCCTGGTTCCTGGGCTGCGTGGTGATCTACGGCGCGCTCTTCGGCACCGGCTACGCTGCTCTACGGGCGTGCACGGGGGCCGCGGCGCGTGCTTCGCCGCCGCGGCGGCGGCGGCCTGGGGGGTGCTGCGGCTGCTGCCCCGCGTGGGGCTGCGCTAGACCGCCCAGCACGCCGACGAGCGGCTCCGATAGCGCCCCCGCCGACGGCACCGCGACGAAGAGGCGGTCGTCCAGGCGCCGTGTCCGATCCCCGGGGCTCGTAGTACCCGGACACCAGCGCCTCGATCACCTCGTCGACCGTGGAGGGCGTCGTCAGGGCCACGATGCACCCACCGAACCCCGCGCCGGTCAGGCGGGCCCCTGCCGCGCCTCCTTCCTTGGCCAGCGCCACGAGCTCGTCCAGCTCCGCGCGAGCTCACGTTGTAGTCGCGCGCGCAGGCTGCCGTGCGACGCGTCCATGAGCGTGCCGAAGCGCCGTCGCGTCCGCCATCAGGAGCGCGTCCTGCGCGGCCGCCCACGCGGCGGGCCTCCGTGACCACGTGCCGGAAGCGCTTGAGGAGCGTGCGCGGGAAGCACCGCGTCCCCGACGTCGAGCGCCTCGTCGGTGTCCACCGCGGCCAGCAGCGCGGGATAGCCCCGATCACCGAGCGCGCGTGGCATGCCGCTTCGCGACCTCCTCCCACACCACTCGCAGCGCCTGCTCGCACTCCGCCCGGCGGCGGTTGTACGTGCTCTGTGCCGCCCCAGACTTCTCGGCGCGCACGCCCGTGTGCGGCGACCACGAAGCGCCAGTCCGGCGGGACGGGGACGTGCCGCATGCGCAGCGGGGCGAAGTCGATACGCGCCGCGTGCCCCGCGCGGGCGGCCATGCGAGATGGCCTGGTCCATCCCGCCTCCCCGCGTTCCCGTGTAGCGCTCCGCGTCCGCCATGAGGGCGGCCAGCGTGAGCGGGTCGAGCCCGCAGCCGTTGATCTCGGCCAGCGCCAGCCCCACCGCGTTCACCAGCGCCGACGAGGAAGACAGCCCCGACGCCACCGGGAGGTCCGAGGCCACCACCCCGTCGAAGCCCCGGACGATCGCGTACCGGCGCGCGAGCTCCTGCGCAGGGGCCTTGACGTAGTTCCCCCAGGAGCCCGGGGGCCGGGTTCGATGGAGACGCCCACCTCGAACTCGACCGCGCTCGAAACCGGGGTCGACGTTGGGGAGGCGCACGATGCCGTCCTCGCGAGGCCGCAGGGCGATGCGACACCTCCCGCTGGAGCGCCATGGGGAGCACCGGGAGGTCGTTGTAGTCGGTATGCTCCCCGATGAGGTTCACTCGCCCGGGGGCACGGGACAGCACGTCGGCGTGGTCTCGTAGACGCGAGCGGAACGCCTTCTCGAAGGTCGTCCAAGGCCGTCGCGCTCACGCCCGCAGGATCCCGAGCTTCGGCCAGGTCTTCCATCGGCCGCGCGTGAAGTCCGGGAAGTCGATCGGGCGGCTCCCGTTGGCCACCGACCACTCGGAAAGCGGCCCGACCGCGGACATGGCAGCCGCGTCGTAGACGTTCATGTCCGTGGGCAGGCCCTCGTGCAGGCACTTCACCAGGCGGTAGTCCTCGATGAAGTCCATCCCGCCGTGGCCGGCGCCCTCCGACATCGCGTCCAGGTCCTTCCACAGCGGATGGTCGAACTCCTCGCAGGTAGGCGCCCATCTCCTCCCACCGGTGCTCGGGGCTCCGCCCCTCGACGTGCACGCGGTTCGGGGTATCCGTGGAAGAGCCCCCGCGTGCCCTGCACCTTGTGGATGCGCGAGTAGGGCCGGGGCAGGTTCGTGTCGAACGACACGATGATCGTGCGCCCGTTGGCGGTCTTCACCAGGCTGTTGTTCACGTCGCCGCAGACGTAGCGCTCGGCGCGCTTCGGATCCCCCTCCGGAACGTGCTCACGCGCCCACTCCTGGAGCCCCCGGGACGGCGAGCTCATGGACACCAGGTAGGCGAACTGGTCGCCCCGGTTGATGTCCATGACGTTGGCGACGGGCCCGAGCCCGTGGGTGGGGTAGAGGTTCGCGTTGCGCTGCGTCGCGTGCCATCTGCGCCACAGGCCCTCGTGGGCGTCCTCGAACTTGATGGCCCGCAGGTCGTGCAGGTAGCCGCACTCGGCGTGGAGGAGCTCACCGAACAGGCCCAGGCGCGCCATGTGGAAGACCATCATCTCCGGACGGTCGTAGTTGCAGTTCTCCATCATGACGCAGTGCTTCTGCTCGCGCTCGGCGGTCTCCACCAGCTTCCAGCAGTCCTCCAGCGTGTACGCCGCCGGCACCTCGGTGGCGGCGTGCTTGCCGTTCTCCATCGCCGCGACGCACACGGGCACGTGCCACTCCCAGGGCGTCGCGGTGAAGACCAGGTCGAGCTCCTCGGTCTCGCACATGCGCACGAAGTCGGTGGGCGTGCGCCCGTAGAGCCGGGGCTTCCGGCGGCCGGCGGCCGTGACCCACCCGGCGACCTCGCGCGCGCGCGCCTCGTCGATGTCGCACAGCGCGACGATCTCGACACCGTCCAGCTTCAGGAAATTCTGCACGTGGGAGCCGCCCTGCAGGCCGACCCCCACGAAGCCGATCCGGATCGTCTCGATGGGCGGTGCGGCGAAGGGGGTCTCGGGGGCGGCCCAGGGCGGAATCGAGCCGGACCGCGGCTCCCCGGCACCGGGAAGGGCGGCCGGCCCGTACCCGGAGATCGCGCCGTAGGCGAGCCCGGCCGCGCCGAGCTTGAGCAGGTCGCGACGCCCCACCGGGGCGCCCGAAGGGGGAGGACGGTCGGTCATGGCGGTCACCGGGTCGGAAGGCGTGGTGGGACGGGGCCTCGCACGCCAACCTGACGCTTGACGGCTCGGCGCTCAAGAGCGGGGTTTTCCCGACTTGACCGCCTCGACGGCCCCGGTACGTTGCAGGTGGACGATGCGCCTCCCCGGGTACTCCGAGGAGGGAGGAGGGAGTTACATGCGCCGCTTGTTTCCCATCATCGCCGCTCTGGCCTGGATCGGTGCCTGTGGCGGTGAGCCCCCTGCACAGGAGCCGGTCGCCCAGGGCCCGTCCCGCGCGGACTCCGTGCAGATCGCGGCAACGGCCTTCGATTCCGCCGCCTTCGACACGATCACGTGGAAGAACCAGCAGGAAGCCATCGAGCGCGGAGGGCTGGTCTACCGGATCAGCTGCTCCAAGTGCCACGGTGACGGCGGACGCGGCAACGGGAACTTCGTCTTCCGGGGTGACACGCTGCGGCCGCCCTCCTTCCTGACCAAGGACTGGAGGTTCGCCGACGACCCGATGGGCCTGCGCAAGACGATCTTCACCGGCAACGTGTTCGGCATGCCGTATTGGGGCCTGGTCGGCCTCAAGTACCGGGACCTGGACGCCGTCTCACGCTACATCGTCGACTTCCTGCGGCCGAACTACGGCGAGAAGTAGCGCCCTCGGCACCTTTCCATCCTGAGACCACGGGGCGGTCTCTCCCTCCTGGGGAGGCCGCCTCCGCACGTGAGCTCCCCCGACGGTGGCGCGGGCGGAGCCGACCCTCCCTATTGACGGGACGCGTCCATCTCCCCGTCCGGAGGTACCATGCGCATCCTTCGCCGGATCCCGCTCCTCGTCTCGTTCCTCCTCATCCCGATCGTCCTCGCGGGGCAGGCACTCCCGCGGGCGACGCCGGAATCCGTCGGAATGTCGTCCGGGCGCCTGGCCCGGATTGGCGAGATGCTCGACGGATACGTGGCGCGGGACCGGCTGCCGGGGGGCGTGGTCCTGGTGGCGAGGCGTGGGCACGTGGTCTACGAGCACGCCTTCGGCGAGCGTGACCGCGAGCGACACGCGACGATGGGCGAGGACGCGATCTTCCGCATCGCGTCGCAGACGAAGGCGATCGTGAGCGTGGCGATCCTCATGCTACAGGAGGAGGGCGCCCTGCTCGTCGGCGACCCGGTCGCGCAGTACATCCCGGCGTTCACGAAGACCACGGTCGCCGTGCCCCGCGCCGGGGGCGGCTACGACGTGGTGGACGCAGCGCGGCCGATCACGATCCGGGACCTCCTGACGCATACCGCTGGGATCGGCTACGGCGGGGGCGTCGCGGCCGACCGCTGGGAGAAGACAGGCATCCAGGGATGGTACTTCGCCGACCGCGACGAGCCGATCCGGACGACCGTCGACCGGATGGCCGCCCTCCCCTTCGACGCGCAGCCGGGGGAGCGCTTCGTCTACGGATACTCGACCGACATCCTCGGCGCGGTCGTCGAGGCCGTGTCCGGGGAGCCCCTCGACCGGTTCCTGCGCACGCGCATCTTCGAGCCGCTGGGGATGAAGGACACCTATTTCTACCTCCCGCCCGAGAAGGCGGACCGGCTCGCCGCGGTCTACAACCTCCCGGCCGGAGGCACCCTCGCCCGCGCGCCGGACGGGCCCGGCATGCAAACCCAGGGACAGTACGTCGAGGGGCCGCGCCGGAGCTTTTCCGGCGGCGCCGGGCTCCTGTCCACCGCCGATGACTATGCGCGCTTCCTCCAGATGATGCTGAACGGCGGGGAGCTGGATGGAGCCCGCATCCTGTCGCCCAAGACCGTCGAGCTGATGACCGTAGACCACATCGGCGCGCGCTACGGCAGCCCGGGCCTGGGCTTCGGACTGGGATTCGAGGTCGTGACCGACCTCGGCGCGCAGGGCGCACCGGGCTCGGTCGGGCGCTTCGGTTGGGGCGGCGCCTACCACTCGAACTACTGGGTCGACCCGACCGAGGAGCTGGTGGTCGTCTACTTCACGCAGGTTATCCCGGCCAGCGGCCTCGACGACCACGCCAAGCTGCGCGCGCTCGTCTACCAGGCGGTCACGGAGAGCTCGGCGCCCTGGTGGGGCGGGCGCATGCGGCACGGCCCTGTCCGCGGGGCGGGCGCGCCTATTCGGTGATCGGGTCCTGCCGGGTGAGCCGGTAGATCAGAACCGCCGCCCGCTTGATCGCGAGGGGGAGCGAGCTCAGGTCTACGCGCTCCTCCGGCGTGTGCCCCCCCTCGCCGTACGGGCCGAGGCCCGCCAGCCCGTCGGTGTAGGGCGCCACGAACGAGATGTCAGCCGCGCCCCGGCGCGAGGGATCCAGGGCCGGCATCGGTGAGCGCCCGAGCGCGACGTTGATGTCGGACAGCGACGCCTGCAGCCGCCGGTTCCCGTCCGAGGGCGCCATGGCCGGATAGCCGTCGGTGAAGGTGATCTCCGCCGACGTCTGCGGGAGGTGGCGGGCGACCACCGCGCGCATGGCCGCACGGGCCCGCTCCGTCTGCTCGTCCGAGATCGTGCGCATCCCGCCGTGCACCACGACCGTGTTCGGCACGACGTTGGTCTTGCCGAACGCGGTGCCCCGCGTTTCCTCGGCGTCGTAGTCGACGTCGGTACCGCCGAGGATCGCGCCCGCGTTGAAGGTCAGGTACTCCTCACCCCGCACCTCCTCGTAGAACCCGTTCAGGATGCGCGCCGCCTCGAAGATCGCGCCCGCGCCGGTCTCCGGGGTGAAGATCCCCGAGGAGTGGGCCTGCTTCCCGTGCACCTCGAGGCGCCACTCGGTGGAGGAGCGCCGCGCGATGGTGGCCCACTCGGCCTCGTCGTCGCGCACGCCCGACTCGAAGCCGAGCGCCACGTCGGCCCAGCGGCCGGCCTCGACGAGGTCCCGTCGGGACACGGACAGCGGTTCGCCCGGGCTCTCCTCGTCCCCCGTCAGCGCGACCACGATCTGCGTCCCGTCGAGCAGGCCCGCGCCGGCGAGCGCCTCGAGGGCGTAGAGGAGCACCACGTCCCCACCCTTCATGTCGTCGGCGCCGGGGCCGGCCGCCCATCCGTCGCCCAGGGGCTCGAAGCTCTGGAAGGCGTCGTCCTCCTCGAAGACCGTGTCCAGGTGTCCGATCAGCAGGACCTTCTTCCCCTGCCCGCCGCTCCTCCGGGCGAAGAGGTGCCCGGCCCGGTTCGTCTCCGCGGGGAGGTCGATCCACTCGGTGTCGAAGCCGAGCGCGTCCAGCTCGCCGCGCAGGATCGAGCCCACCTGGCGAACGCCCTCGTGGTTCATCGTGCCGGAGTTGATGTCCACCAGCCGCTCGAGGAGCGCGGTCGCCTCGTCGGCGTGCGCGTCCACCCACGCGACGAGATCGGCCTCCGTGGGCGACAGATCCTGGGCGGTCGCCGGGGCGGCGGTGACGAGGGAGAGCACCAGAAGCGGGAACAGCGGGTCGAGGCGTGTCATCGGACGAAGGTAATCACCGCCGTCGTCGACGACAGCCCGCCGCCTGTCACACGTTCAGCACGCGGCCGTGGTTCCTGTGGTTCAGGTCGATGCCCGGTGAGGCGGGTCACGCCGGTGAGCAGGCGGTACTTCAAGCGCTCGTCCTTGTGCCGCTGGCGGCGCTCCAGGCCCGGCGGGTCCTCGAGCCGCAGCCTGTCCGCCCAGTCCATCGCGGCGATGCGCTCGGACATCACCGCCGGGTGTGTCCCCCGGTACTCGGGGAGCCGGCCCAGTGGCCCGTAGTCGAACTCCTCCCTTCCTCCGTACTCCCGCTCCACCTCCTCCAGGCTCCTCCGGTGGGACCAGAACTCCCGGACCTTGGCCTGCATGAAGCGGGGGTGGCGCACCCACCCGTAGTGGAAGATGCGGGCACGGGCCGGGGCCACCGTGATGCGCCGCGGGGCACCGGCCCCTCTCGGGTCCCGGGTAGCGGAAGGACTGGGCGTCGCGCACGGAGCGGACGCCGATCCCGTTGCGGATGATGCGGATCTCCCTCTGGTACCACCCGTGTCCCGCCTGGACGTGGCGGTAGTCGCCGAAGAAGTGCAGGTAGTCGAAGAGCAGCCCCTCCACCCGCCGATCGTCCAGGAGCTCCTCGCACCGGCGCCCGGATCGTGGGCAGGTCGTCCTCGTGCACCGCCTCGTCGGCCTGGATGTAGAGGCACCAGTCCCCCGTGCACGCGTCCAGCGCCACGTTCGTCAGGTCCGCGTAGATCTCCTGCCGACGCGCGTCGTCCCACACCGCGTCGACGACCCGGACCCGTGGATCGTCGACGGATTCCACCAGCCCGCGCGTGTCGTCGTCCGGATCGCCCGGAGCCACCGCCACCACCAGCTCGTCCACCACGGGGAGGATCGACAGGAGCGCTTCACGCAGAGGGTAGTCGAGCTTGACCGCGTTGCGGGCGAAGGAGAAGCCGGAGATGCGCACGGGCGGCTGCGTATGGGGAGACTTTCCCGGAAGCCGGCCTACGCCAGGCCGAGGATCCGGGCTGCGTTGCCGCCCCGCACCTTCCCGAGGTCCTCCCGGGAAAGGCCGAGGCCGTCGATGCTGGACCGCATCTTCGACAAGCTGCCGATCATGTGCGGATAGTCCGAGCCGGCGACCACGTGGTCGGCGCCCGCGAACCCGAGGGCGAGCTTCAGGCAGGCGGGGTCGAAGTTGACCGTGTCGTAGTAGAAGCCCTTGAGCTGCTCGCTCGGCAGGACCGTGCAGCGCTCCCGGCACTCGGGGTACGCTTCGAAGCCCCGGTCGAAGCGCTCCGCCATGTACGGTACCGCGCCGCCGAGGTGCCCGAGCACCCAGGTGATCCCGGGGAAGCGCTCGACCACCCCCGCGTACACGAGCGACGCGGCCGCCAGGGTGGTGTCCATGAGGAAGCCGACCATCGGCATCAGCATGTACTTCTCCATAACCTCGACGCCCACCGGGTAGGTGGGGTGGATGTAGACGACGGCCCGCTCGCGATCGAGGACCTCGAACACCGGGAGGAACCGGTCGTCGGAGAGCGGGACTCCGCTGGCGTTGGAGAAGAGCATCACTCCGGGCAGCTCCAGCTCCGTGAGGGTGCGGGAGGCCTCCTCGGCGGCCGCCTCCGGAGCGTTCATCGGGAGCGTCGCCAGCGCGGTGAACCGGCCGCCCCACGCCTCCACGTCCGCAGCGTACGCGTCGTTGACGATGCGGCACAGCTCCACCGCGCGATCCGGCTCCTCGATGCTCGTCCCCGGCGCGGTGAAGGTCAGGACCTGCCTGTCCACCCCCTCCTCGTCGAGGACGCGGGCCCGGAAGGCCAGGTCGCGGTGGCCCGGCACCAGGACGTTGTAGTCCCCCGGGGAATGGAGGACCGGGTTGCCGTCCCCGTCCTCGGTGACGCGGAAGGCGCTCCCGCCCGAGCGGATCGCCTCGAGCCAGGCGGGCGGATAGTAGTGGTTGTGGAAATCGATGATCATGCGTCGAGCTCGCTGGGAAGACGGGCCGCACGGCGATATCCGTGCCGGGCCCAGAAGTGATAGACCGGAAGCCCTGCCAGGACCAGCCCCAAACCCGTGAGGCTCTCGATGGGCTCTACGCGCATCTGGTTCGCGACGATGCAGAAGGCGGACGTCGCGAAGACCAGGGGGACCCACGGGTAGCCCCACACCCGCCAGCCGCGCTCCAGATCGGCGTTCCGGCGCAGCATCACCAGCCCGACGGCCATGAGGCCGAAGAAGATCCATTCCGTGTACACGACCCGCGTGAAGAGGGCGCGGTAGGTGCCCGTTCCCACCAGGACGCAGGACCACACCGCCTGCAGCACGACGGCCCGGTGCGGGGTGTGGAAGCGCGGGTGCACGGCGCCCACCCATGGGAAGAGGAGGCCATCCCGCGACATCGCCCAGTAGACGCGGGGACCCGCCAGCACGATGCCGGACAGGCCGCCGAAAGACGAGAACACGACCAGAGCCGACATGACGGAGCCCCCGCCGCGACCGAACACGGCATCCGCCGCGTCGGCCGCCACCCGCGTGGAAGAGGCCACGACACCGGTGGGCAGCACGTACAGGTAGACGGCGTTCAGGGCGATGTAGCAGGCCGTGACGACCAGCGTGCCTACGACGAGGGCCCGCGGGATCGTACGGCGAGGGTCCCGGGTCTCCTCCGCGTTGTAGGTGACCATGTGCCAGCCGCCGAAGGCGAACAGCCCCGCGACGAGCGCCAGCAGGAAGTCCCCGGCTCCCCAATCGCCCGCCGGGGGACCGCTCGGGCCCGCGACGGCCGCGGCGTGCGCCGCCCCCCCGAAGCCGAAGCCGAGGGCGATGATCGCCCCGATCGCCACCAGCTTGCCGGCCGTGAAGGCGGTCTGCAGGACGCTGCCGTGCTTCACCCCTACGTAGTTCACCGCGGAGAGAAGGAGGATCGCGCCCATCGCCATGGCCCGGGTGCCCGCCGCGCCCAGGGGGAGGAAGAACCCGACGTAGCGCGCGAACACGGTGGCGATGGCCGCGATGATGCCGGAGTGCATCGTCCAGAACATCGCCCATGCCCACAGAAAGCCGAGCCAGGGGCCGAACGCTTCCCGCAGGAATGCGTACACCCCGCCCGACTCGGGAAACGTGGAGGCGAGCTCCGCGGACACCAGTGCGCCGAAGAGCGTGAGGAGCCCGCACACCAGCCAGACCGCGTAGATCCCCCCCGTCGTGGGGACCCGCCCGGTGATTTCCGAGGGCTGGACGAAGATGGACGCCCCGATGATCGTGCCCACGACCATCGCGGTGGCGTGGGGGAGGCGGATGGCACGGGTGAGGCGGGGGGCGCTCATGGCCGCACACGGTGCGGCCCGCACGCCGTCCGGCGCAACGGTCACGCCACAGTCACGCCACGGCGATGCCCGCGCGCGCGGGGGTCCTCACCGGGGCGGAACGGACCAGCCGACCGAGTCGCGGCGGCCTCGACCGTTGCGTGGCCGCCGCGCTACGGGCTCAGAGATCCGCGCAGGTCACCATCGCTCCCTGTGTTCTTGCCGACCCCCGCGAAGACGCGTACCGAGTAGTCGCCGGCTTCCACCCACAGGGCGCGCAGCGGCGGCACGGGGACCTCGACTTCGGCGGTGCTGTCGGGCAGGGCCTCGATCGGAGCCACCGTCCCGGTCGAGTCCGCCGTCCCGCTCAGGGGGATCAGGATCGGAGGGTGCGCCACGGCGCACGATGCGCCATAGATGTTCCAGCCGTGCATCCCGGGCTCGAGGCCCGCCAGACGCACGTGGATCCTGAGGGGAACGTCCTCCTTCACCGCCTGGATCGGGACCAGCAGCCGGAGGGTCCCCCGCGCGCCGGGATTCGACTCCGACGTCGGCTGGAAGACCGTCCGGGCGTCCTCGGAGAACGCCGGCACCTCGGACCCGTCCGCCTTGACCTCCGCGTGCATGGCGTCGGTGCCCGGGGTGATGTCTCCCTCGCCCTGCCCGCACCCGGCGGCCGCCAGCGCCAGGCCGAGGACGAGAACCGATGGAATGGTGGGCGTACGCATATCAGATGCCTCCTCGAATTCGGTATGAAGACCGTCACACCGACACCGGAGGATGCATGAACCGTACCTCCGGGCGAGTCCGCCCCGGGCGGTTGCGGCTCAACGCCCCCAGTGCGTCCAGAGGAGGATCGCCGCACAGGGGTATCCCCCGCCGGCGCGCAGGTACTCGGCGGGGGTCTCCGCACCTTCGTAGACCTCCACGGCCTCGAACTCCTGACCACGGAACTCGTTGACGCCCACCGACGGGTCGAGCGGCACGTGGAGGCCGTCCAGGTAGACGTCCGGGTCGCAGGACTTGCCCCGTACCTCGAGGCTGGCCGCCTGCCCCGCGCCGGGCGCGAACACCAGGATGCCCGGGACCTCGCGCAGGAAGTCGCCGAGCCGCGCCTCCGGGCGCTTCTCCAGCGTCTCGCGCGTGATGAACGTCCCGAACCCCATGTTCATCCGGTGGATCAGTCCCTCCATGTCCCTGTGGACCCGGGGGGCCGTGATCGTCACGGCGAGGCCCGGGATCTCGATGGGCGCCGTGACCAGCTCGACCTCGACGACCTGCGTGAGGTTGCCCGCCACGTGGATGGGGACGTCCGCGTCCGCGTAGCCGATGTGCTCGACCTGAAGCGAGTACGTACCGAACGGCCGCTCGCCGAAGCTGAAGTAGCCGCGCTCGTTGGTCAGCGTCTCCGCCTTGAGCTCCTCGATGCGCACGGTGGCCCCGTCCACCGGGGCCCGGGAGGCCTTGTCCACGACGCGGCCCACGATCGACCCCGGCTTCTTGGGATCGGACACCGAGAGCACGAGCTTCTCCACCTGGAGCGTGCCCGGCTCCACGACCACCGACCGGGGGGCCGACGTGATGCGCATGTTCGCCGACAGCAGGAGCAGCGTGTTTCCCGGCACGCCACAGAACGCGTAGAAGCCGTTCTTGTCGGTTTCCACCTCGGTCTTGCTCGCCGACGGGTTGTCGCCGGCCTGGAAGACGATGGACACCTTGGCGTTCGGAAGAGCGACCCCGGTGATCGAGTCGGTCACGGTGCCCGCGAGCACCCCCTCCGTCGCGGGGTCCACGGTGTTGCCGCAGGTCTGCACGATGGCCTTCCCCACCTGCTCGGCCGCCTGTGCCCGCAGACCCTGCGCAGGGAGGAACGCCAAGGGGAGGAGAAGCGCCGGAAGGACGCGGAAGCACGAACGCGGAATATTCATCGAAGGCCGGTCTGGGCTTGGATGGTGATCTGGATGGAAACGTACAGCGGCGCGTGGGCCCTGTTCCCCGTGTCGAGGTTGTGGCGCGGGTCCTTTGCCGGTCAGCGCCCGTTGCCGCGCGTCCAGATCGCGATCGCCATACACGGCCTGATCTGGCCCGGCATGACGAATTCGCCTGGGACCTCCGCCCAACCCTTGTACACCTCCACCGCCTCGATGTCCGAGGAATAGAAGAAGTCCAGGCCCTCTTCGGGAATCCACTTCCGCGGGATCCCGTCCACGAAGACGTTCGGCATGCAGACCTCTCCCCGCACCTCCAACGAGGTCTGGAACCCGCG
>CAWKGE010000035.1:0-150832 GCA_963848895.1 uncultured Gemmatimonadales bacterium | reverse complement strand
AGGTTCCACGGGATGCCGGTCCTCGTGCTCAACGTGGAGGGGGAGATCGAGGTCCTGTCCGCGATCTGTACCCACGAGGGATGCACGGTTGCATGGGACAAGGAGAAGAAGATCATCCTCTGTCCCTGCCACGCGGGCGAGTACGACCGGCACGGCAAGGTGCTCGGCGGGCCTCCGCCGGCTCCCTTGATCCAGCTCCCGGTGAGAATCGAGAACGGCAAGATCTACGTGGTCGGCTGAGCGCGATCAGCGCCAGTCGACGCCCGCGCCCAGGAGGTCGTCCAGCCAGGGCGGAGCCGTCATACCCTCCGCGATCCATGCCTCCATCTGCGCCTCTCGCTTCTTGACCTTCGCCAGCGCCTCCAGCACGCCTGTGACGCCCGCGAGAGGGACGATCACCACGCCGTCCTCGTCGCCGATGACGACGTCGCCGGCCGACACGGCAACGCCGCCGAGGGAGATGGGCATGCCGACGGCTCCCGGCCCGTTCTTGAACGGAGAGTTGGGGGTGATGCCGTGGGCGAACACCGGGATCCCCACCTTGTCGATGCCGGCCACGTCCCGGGCCATGCCGTCGGTGACGCAGGCCACCACCCCGGCGTTCCGGGCCAGGCCCACGTAGATGTCGCCCACCGCCGCGCACCCGTCGAAGCCGCCGTTGGTGATGAGGATCACGTCGCCGGGCTCCGCGACGCGGAGGGCGGCGTAGGAGGCCAGGTTGTCCTTCGGGCCGGCTTGTACGGTCAGCGCCGGCCCGACGAACCGTCGACGCGTGGTGACCGGACGGATCGTGTGGCGAACGGCCCCGATGCGATCCTGCGCGTCGCACACCAGGCTGGTGCCGACGCCTTCGAACCCGGCGAGCACGTCGGGACCCGGGCGGGGGAACTGTCTGCGGACGGTCAAGCGTACGTCGGCGGCCATGGGGTCTTCACCCTCCCTCCTTCGAGGCGATGATCGGAAGCGAGCGCTGGCGCGCGAGGTCGTTGAACTCGGCGATGTCCTTCTCGACGATGAGGCGGAGGCGCCCGAGCTGGACCACGAGCCGACGGTCCAGGTCCCGGAAGACGTCGCGCATCGCATCGGTCGGCCGGCCTCGCCGTCCCCCACGACGTTGCTCAGATAAGCGAGCAGGTTGTCGAGCTTGGGCTCGAAGTTCAGCGGGTCCTTCTCCGACCGGAACTTCAGGTTCAGCAGCTCTCCTTCGACAGCGGTGAGCTCCTCCGTGACGGTGGCGGCGGCCTTCACGACATCCTCCCCGCCGCCTGCCCGCGCTGCTGCCTCCGAGCGCTGCCGCAGTTGCTCCTTCAGGTCGCGGATCTGCCTCACCGCCGCGTAGGTGCCCGCGATCCTCCCGTTGATCCGGGTCTGCAGGTCGTGCTGCGCCTGGAGGTCCGCGACCGTGGCGGCCACGCGGGGATCCTCCAGGACGCGGAACGACTCGGTCGCGGTCCAGTCGCCGGCGCTCAGCCGCACGGCGTACCTGCCCGGCACGGCCTTGGCGCCCTTCGGAGGACCGCCCCGCAGGATGACGCCCGGAGGGACCTCACCGCCTGGGTAGCGCAGGTCCCAGACGAAACGGTTCATCCCCGGACGGGCCGGTAGCGCGTTCCGGCCCGCGGCGGTCCCGCTCGTGAACGTGCGGACGACCGAGCCCGCGTCGTCGAGGATGTCGAGGGTGACTTCGCCCGGCGCCCGCTCGCCGAGCGTGTAGTAGACGATGACGCCGTCCGGTGGGTTCTCCCCCTCACGGCGCTCCTCGCCCCGGGACGCCCGCGCCATCTCCATGCGGTACGTGTCCCTGGGCTTGAACAGGTGCGCGGGGGCGGCAGCGAGGTCCGCGCCCATCTGCCTGAGGGGGCTGAGGTCGTCCAGTATCCAGAACGAGCGGCCCTGGGTGGCGACCACCAGGTCGCTCCCCTTGACCGCGAGGTCCGTCACGGGCGTGATGGGCAGGTTGAGCTGGAGGGGCTGCCAGCGCGCGCCGTCGTCGAAGGAGACGTACATCCCGAACTCGGTTCCGGCGTAGAGCAGACCGCGACGTCCCGGATCCTCGCGCACGACGCGGACGAAGTGGTCGGCCGGAATGCCGTTCGTCCCGTCGGTCAGGCGCGTCCAGCTCCGGCCGTAGTCGTCGGTGCGGTAGACGTACGGCTGGAAGTCGTCACGCCGGTAGCGGTACAGAGTCACAAACGCCCGCCCCGCCGCGTGCGGGGACACGTCGATGACGTTCACCGTGCCCTCCGGCATCCACAGGGGCGTCACGTTCTCCCAATGTGCGCCGCCGTCGCGGGAAAGGTGGATCAGCCCGTCGTCGCTCCCGACCCAGAGCTCTCCCGGCGTCCGGGGTGACTCGGCCACAGCGAAGACCGTCCCGTACGTTTCCACCGTGGTAATGTCGTGGTCGATAGGCCCGCCCGGGGGACCCTGGCGGATCGGGTCGTCACGCGTCAGGTCCGGGCTGATCACCTCCCATGTCGTCCCTCCGTCCCGCGAGCGGTGCAGGTGGTTCGACGCGTGGTAGAGGACCTCCGGGTCGTGGATCGAGAACAGGATCGGTGCGTTCCACTGGAAGCGGTACTCGAGGTTCGCAGGGGCCTGACCGAGCGCGAGCGTCGGGTACGTGGAGACGTTCCGGGTCTGTCCGCTCTTGCGGTCCAATCGAGTGATCTCGCCGCCGTAGCTTCCGGCGAAGACGATGTCCGGGTCCTTCGGGTCGACCGCGACGTATCCGCTCTCGCCGCCGCCCACCTCGTACCACGTCTGATATGGGGTCGACGTCGATCCGTACGCGCTGGGCAGGGAGATCGTGCTGTTGTCCTGCTGCGCTCCATACAGCCGGTAGGGAAACTGATCGTCTACGGTCACACGATAGATCTCGGCGGTGGGCTGGTCGAGGAGGGTCGACCACGTCGCACCGCCGGTCACGGTCACCGCCACGCCGCCGTCGTGGGCGCTCGCGATGATCCGCGGGTCGTCCGGGTCGATCCACAGGTCGTGGTTGTCACCATGCGGCTGCGGCACGGGGTCGAACGTGCGGCCCCCGTCCACCGACTTGTACAGCCGTGTGGTCAGGTCGTAGACCGTGTTCTCGTCCTTCGGATCGACGAAGATGTGCCCGTAGTACCAGGCCCGCTCGAAGAGCTTCCGGTCGCCATTCAAGAGCTGGAAGGACGCGCCGCCGTCGTCTGAGCGGTACAGCCCGCCGGCCTCGGCGTGTTGAACGACCACGTAGACGCGTCGTGGGTTCGAGGCCGCCACCGCCACACCGATGCGTCCGACCACGTCGTTGGGAAGCCCGTTGGTCACCTTCTCCCACGTATCCCCGCCGTCGGCGCTTCGGTAGAGCCCACTCTCGGCGCTTCCCGAGACGATCGCCCACGGCTCCCGCCGTCCGGTCCAGGCCGCCGCCCAGAGGACGCGCGGGTCCCCGGGATCCATGGCCAGGTCCACGACGCCGGTCGTGTCGCTGATGAAGAGTACCTTGTCCCAGGTCCTCCCCCCGTCGCGGGACCGGAACACCCCGCGCTCCGGGTTCGGGCCGAAGGCGTGACCGAGGGCTGCGACGTACACCAGGTCCGGATCCCCGGGGTGCACACGCACGCGCCCGATCTGGCCGGCCTCCGGGAGACCGATCATCCGCCACGTCCGCCCGCGGTCGGCGGACTTGTACACGCCCCGTCCCGCCGACACGTTGCCGCGCAGACACGCCGAGCCCGTTCCCACGTAGATGATGTCCGGGTCGGAGGGCGCGACGGCCACCGCGCCGATGGAGCCCACCGCGATCTGACCGTCGGTGAGGTTCTGCCAGCTCTCACCGAAGTCCCGGGTTCGCCAGACCCCTCCGCCGGTGGTGCCCATGTAGAAGGTCCCCGGCTCGCCGCGCACGCCCTCCACGGCGGTTGAGCGGCCCCCACGGTAGGGCCCCACCATCCGGTAGCGCATCGCCGCGTAGAGGGCCGGGTCGACGTTCGGGGGCGGGGCCTGGGCGATCGCCAGACGGGGGAGTCCTGCGGCCAGCGCCGCATGCGTGGCCACGAGAAGGAGTCGAAGGGTCCTGCGAGCGGTGTTCATGAAGCGATCTCCGTCGGCAGCGGCGATACGGCGGCCGGAGGCGACACCTCGGCTGTCGCCGGAAGCTCGATGCGGAGCCCGGCTCCACGCCGCGCGGGGAACCTAGTCGCCTGCGTAACCTCGGTGCTCGCCCATCTCCCGGATGAACTCACCCAGGCGTCCGGCACCGGCCCGCCAGTGCTCTTCCACCGCCTTCTCCGCCCTGTCCGGGTCACCGCAGCGGATCGCGTCCACGATCGCCTGGTGCTCGGGGGCGCCGCGGACCCGCATCTCCCCGGCGACACGGGCAAGGTACAGGTCGCGGTAGCGATCGACCTGGGGACGGATCGAGCGGAGCTGCGTCAAGAGCCTCGAACCCTTGGCTCTGTCGATGAACGCGTTGTGGAACGCCGTGTCCGAGCGGTTGGCCTCGTCCGGGTCCACACCCCCGCCCTCCACCAGGGCGAGCACCCGTTCGTTCAGGGCCTCCATCCGTCGGGCTAGATCCTCCCGCTCGTCCGGAGGGAGATCGGCGACCTGCCGGATCGCCACGCCTTCGAGGGCGCCCACGATGGCGAAGAGCTCCTGCATGTCCTCCACCGTCAGGGACGCCACGACGAAGCGCGAGTAGGTCCCGAGCTCCGTCTCCACGACGTACCCTTCCTGGGCGAGGCGTTGGAGTGCGGCGCGGAGGGTGGCCCTGGAGTGCCCGAGGTCGTCGGCCATGCGCGCCTGGATGATCGGAGTGCCCGGCGAGAGTCGATGGAAGAGGATGAGCTTGCGGATCTCCTTGTAGGCCTCGGTAATCCGGTCGGCGGTCTTGTCCTTGTTTTCGACCATGGCTCTTCTCGGATCACGGAGGCGAGCAGGAAGGTGTCACGCTAACCTTTCTCAGTCATTATGCTACGTTCAATTTTGTAATACAATACCCGGGGCCTGTCGTGTTCCCGACCATCGCCCCCGGCCGGCCGGCACCCTGTGCGTTGTTTCTACGTATCTTCCAGGAGCAACCCGGGAGAGGTACGCGCTGTCGAACCAGATACGGCGGCGCGCAGCTGAATGCCGGCGGGTCCGGCGGTGGGGTGGACGAGAGGATGAAGGACAAGGTTCTGGGGGTCTGGCGCGAGCTGAGGCGCAGGCGGGTGGTCAGCACCATCGCCGCCTACGCCGCGGGGGCGTTCGTGCTGCTCCAGCTCGCCGAGATCCTGTTGCCGGCCTTCGGTCTCGGCCCCCGAGCCCTCCGCGTCCTCCTCGCGCTCCTCCTCGCGGGGTTCCCCGTCGTGGTCGCCCTGTCGTGGATCTTCGACGTGACCTTGAGCGGGATCCGCCGCACGCCGGGGCCGCAGGACGCGGCGGATGCCCCCGCGCCGCCTCCCTCGGCGGTCGTGCTCCTGGGCGTCATGGTCACCGCGGTCGCCCTGGGTGGGCTGGGATGGTGGTTGGTCCAGGAAGCGGAGACCGTGGGTGCGGGCGTCGAAGCTACGACCTCGTCCATCGCGGTGCTCCCCTTCACGGACCTGAGCGAGAACGGCGATCAGCAGTATCTGGGGGACGGCCTGGCCGAGGAGATCCTCAACGCCCTGGCGGGCGTCGACGGGCTCCAGGTGGCCGCGCGCACGTCGGCTTTCGCTTTCCGGGATGGTACGGAGGACGTGCGCGACATCGGCGAGCTGCTGAACGTAGGGACCCTCCTGGAGGGGAGCGTCCGACGGAGCGGCGACCACGTGCGCGTGACGGCCCAGCTGATCGACACGAGCTCCGGCTTCCACCTCTGGTCCAGGACGTACGACCGGACGATGGAGGATCTGTTCGCCGTGCAGGACGAGATCGCGGGGTCGATCGCCCGCGAGCTGGTCGGCCGCCTCGATCTACCCGGCCGCGGCGTCGAGCGACACGTCGCACCCCAAGAGGCTCAGGACGCGTACTGGCGCGCACGAGCCCACATGGGGCGCAGGGACCCCGTGGGTCTACCCGAGGCCATCACGCTCCTGCAGAGCGCCGTGGCGTCGGATCCGGAGTATGCCGCAGCGTACGCCGGTCTGGCCGAGGCGTACGCGCTCCTCCCCATCTACGCCCCCTCCGCGTCCCCCGGGGACGCGCTGGCGCAGGCGGAGCAGTGGGCCGCACAGGCCATCGGGTTGGACAGCACACTGGCGGATCCCTGGGCGTCGCTGGGACTGGTGCGTGCGCTCCGTCGGGATCGCGCCGGCGCGCTCGAGGCCTTCGGCCGGGCGGTCCGCCTCAATCCCTCCTACGCGCCGGCGTTCCACTGGCGTGCCAACGTCCTGGCCGAGATGGGACGGCTGGACGAGGCAGGGCGGGATGCGAACCGAGCCGCGCTCCTCGACCCGCTCTCGCCCGCGGTGGCGACCGACCACGGGAAGATCCTCCTCTGGTCCGGCGACGTCGAAGGAGCTGCGCGGGAGCTGGATCGCGCCCTGACGCTCGACTTTTCCTACCGGCCGGCGCTGTACGCGTCGGCCCTGGTCGCGCTGGAACAGGGTCGCCCCCTTCCTTTGCAGATGGCGCTGACCCGCTGGGGGGCGATCGTTGGCGCACCCATCGGCGTCTTCGGCGACCTGTCGAAGGCGATGATCGACTTCCGGCAGACCGGCGAGCGATCCGCGGTCGAGGTCCCCCTCGCTCAGCTCGAGGCCGGTCGGGAGGGCATCGGCTCCGGCACGCTGGCGTCCGTCCACGCGCTGGTCGGAGCGCGGGAGGGCATGCTGCGCTGGCTGCGCGCCGCCGTGTCCGACGGGTCGTGGGCGGAGGAATACCTGCTCGTCAATCCGGCCTACGATCCCTTCAGGGACGACCCCGGGTTCCGCAGCATCCTGGAGGAGCTGGGGGACTCGAGGAGCTGACGGGCGGACGGTAGTCCTCTCTCGGGCGGTGTGGGCCCGCGCAGCGGGAACGTGGGCGCCCGCGCCGGGTCCTCACACCCTGACGATTCGGACACACGCATCACGGAGGAATCCGGGGAGCCGTGGCCGCTCTCTTCTACAAGCCGCGCAACCGGAAGGGCGAGCCCCTTCCTCCCATGGGGGAGCGCCTGACCGCCCTGCGCTACCTCCCGCCCTTCCTGCGCATGGTGTGGGCGACGAGGCCCGGGTACGCCGTGGCCATCCTCGCGCTGCGGTTGGCGAACGCGTTCACGCCGGTCGTGCTGCTCTGGATCGGCAAGCTCATCATCGACGGCGTGGTCGCGAACATCGGGGCCGCCATGCCGGATTGGGGTCACCTGATCCGGCTCGTCCTGCTCGAGTTGGCGGTCGCCCTGCTGTCGGACGTGTTGGCGCGGGCCGCGAGTTACTTCGAGGCGCTGGTCGGCGATCTGTTCTCGAACGACCTGAGCGTGCGCATCATGCGGCACGCCGCCACGCTCGATCTCGAGCAGTTCGAGGACCCGGACTTCCACGACAAGCTCCAGAGGGCGCGTCGCCAGACGATGGGGCGCGTCGTTCTCCTGGGGCAGGTCCTCGGGATGGGTCAGCAGCTCGTCACGCTGCTCTCGCTGTTGGCCGCCCTCGTCGCCTTCAACCCGTGGCTGCTCGCGATCCTCGTGGTGGCCATCATCCCGTCGTTCCTCGGGGAGACGCACTACGCCGGGATCGGCTACTCGTTCATGTTCCAGTGGACGCAGCAGCGCCGGGAGCTGGACTACCTTCGCTACGTGGCCTCCGACCAGGCGGCGGCGAAGGAGGTCAAGCTCTTCGGGCTGTCCGGCCACTTCATCGACCGCTTCGCGGAGCTGGCCGACGACTACGTCCGGGAGAACCGCCGCGTGGCGGCGCACCGCGCGGTCACAGGCGCCGTGCTCACGACGCTGTCGACGCTGGCGTACTACGGCGCCGTCGGCTTCATCATCTACGAGACCGTCGTAGGCGCCATCACGGTGGGGACGCTCACCTTCCTCATCGGGTCCTTCCAACGGAGCCGCGGGCTCATCTCGAGCCTTCTCCTCGGCACGGCCGGTCTCTACGAGCAGAGCCTCTTCCTGAAGGACCTGTTCGACTTCCTGGAGATGAAGCCGCGGGTGGCCTCACGGCCGGGCGCACGCCCCGTCCCGAAGCCGATCCGCTCCGGATTCGTTCTCGAAGACGTGGGGTTCCGCTATCCCGACCAGGAGAAGTGGGCGGTACGCCACGTCCATTTCGGCGTGCACGCCGGCGAGCGGGTGGCGCTGGTGGGGGAGAACGGTGCGGGGAAGACCACGCTCGTGAAGCTCCTCACCCGTCTGTACGATCCCACGGAGGGGCGAATCCTCCTCGACGGCGTCGACCTCAGGGAATACGACATCGCGTCGGTGCGCCAGGCCGTGGGCGTGATCTTCCAGGACTTCTTCCGCTACGACCTCACCGCCCGCGAGAACATCGCCGTGGGGTGGATCGAGGCGCGCGACGACCAGGCGCGCATCGAGGCCTCGGCTCGCAAGAGCCTCGCGGAGGACGTGGTTTCCGGGCTCGAGCGCCGCTACGACCACGTGCTCGGGCGACGATTCGAGGGAGGCGCCAACCTCTCGGGGGGCGAGTGGCAGAAGGTGGCGCTGGCCCGCGCGTACATGCGCGACGCCCAGGTCCTGGTGCTCGACGAGCCGACCGCCGCCCTGGACGCCCGCGCCGAGTACCAGGTCTTCCAGCGCTTCAGCGAGCTGACGGCGGGGCGCATGGCCGTCCTCATCAGCCACCGCTTCTCCACCGTCCGCATGGCCGACCGGATCCTGGTGCTGGAGGACGGGGGCGTCCTGGAGGACGGAAGTCACGCGGAGCTGCTGGCGCTGGGCGGTCGGTACGCCGAGCTGTTCAACCTCCAGGCGGAAGGATACCGATGACCAGACCCCTTGGCCACCGATGGGTGCGGTGTTATGATACCTACGTGACATAGGGGTACGGTATCGGACGTAGGGGCCGGGTGACACCCCTGTGACCGGAGCGTGGCATGCGCGGCTCGCTTTCAATCATGATGCTCCTCGGGCTGACGGCGGCTCCGCCGAGGCCCGCGGCCGAGCACCCGGATGGGACGTCGGAGCTTTTCGACGCCTGGGTATCCTTCGCGGACAACGGCTTCGAGTCCGACGCGGCTCGACGGTCCGCCCTCGGCGATCTGGAGCGCTCCTTCGAGGCGGGCCCCTTCGACCGAGGCTGAGCATGGCAGGAAGCGATCTCTACACCGGCACGCTCGACGTGGTGATCCTGAAGGCCCTTACGGGAGGGCCCATGCACGGGTACGCGATCGGGCTGTGGATCCGCAGCCGCAGTCGTGAGGTGCTGGACGTGAAGGAAGGTGTTCTGTATCCGGCGCTACACCGGATCGAGCGGCGCGGCTGGGTGCGGTCACGTTGGGACAGGACCGACACGGGGCGGCGGGCGAAGTTCTACGAGTTGACCGACCTCGGGAGGGCGCATCTGGCGGAGGAATCCGCGCGCCTCGCGGAATACTCGGAAGCCGTCCTCAGCTTGCTGGACCAAGCGACGAGGTAGGGGCGATGTGGCGAATCTCCCGCAGGTCACGACGCGTGGGCCGAAAGCCGCTGCCCTCGAGGATCGGCGTCGAGGTCCGCGAAGAGATCCGCTTCTACCTCGAGATGCGGGCGGAAGAGCTCCGCCGCGGAGGGCTCGCGCCCGAGGAGGCCTGGAGGAAGGCCGTCGAAGCGTTCGGAGATCCGGAGGCCGTGGCCGAGGCGGTGGTCTCCCAGGACCCCGACGGCCGCCGTGGGCTGTTCGCCTTCCTGGATAGCCTGGTGCAGGACGCGCGGCACGGCCTGCTCACCCTCCGCCGGACGCCGGGATTCACCGCCGCCGCGGTGGTGGCCCTGGCGCTGGGCATGGGCGCGACCACGGCGATCTTCTCGGTCGTGAGTGGCGTGGTTCTGCGTCCTCTTCCCTACCCAGACCCCGATCGTCTGGTGGCGATCCACTCACGGTGGACGGCCGAGAGCGGTTACGAGTGGGACCGCTATCCGGTGGGCTCGCCCGAGTACTTCGACTACCTGGCCGAGAACCGCTCCATGGCCGCCGTAGGCGCGTTCTCCACCGAGCGCGTCACGTTCCGGCCCCGAGGCGGCGATCCCGGCGTGGTCACGGCGGGCTTGGTATCGCCGAGCGTGTTCCGGACGCTGCAGGTGTCCCCCCTGCTGGGGCGGACGCTTCTGGAGGGCGACGGAGGGCCCGACCCGGCTCCCGTGGTGGTGCTGGCCCACGACTTCTGGCTGCGGGAGTTCGGCGGTGACTCCACCGTCGTGGGCAGGACCGTCGAGCTGGGCTGGGAGATCCAGGGCAACGAGGCGTCGAGCGTCGTGGTGGGCGTGATGCCGGCGGGCTTCGCCTTCCCGGATCCCGACGTGGAGATGTGGGCGCCGCTGCTCCTCGATCCGGCGCGCACGTGGAGGGGCGGCCACTGGTTCACCATGATCGCCCGCCTGTCGCCCGGCATCTCCGTCGCGGGAGCCGAGGCGGACATGGCCCGGATCATGGCTTCCTGGAGGGAGCGGTACCCCGAGCACCACCGGGGGCACTTCCTCTACCTCACCCCGCTGAAGGACGACCTGGTCGCCGACGCCCGCCCCGCCCTCCTGCTCCTCCTCGGTGCCGTGGCCTTCGTCCTCCTGATCGCGTGCGCCAACGTGGCCACGCTGCTGCTCGCCCGCGGGGCGATTCGTCAGCGGGAATTCGCGGTCCGTGCCGCTCTCGGAGCGGGGCGCGGGCGCCTGGTCAGGCAGCTTCTCACGGAGGCGCTCCTCCTGGCGACGCTCGGGGGAGTCATCGGTCTCCTCGTAGCCGCGCTCGGCGTGGACGTCCTCCTCGCGCTGGAGGGAGGGACCCTACCTCGCGGGCAGGAGGTCGGCATCGACCTCCGGGTCCTCGGCTTCGCTGCGCTCATGGTGGTCCTCACCACGCTGACGAGCGGGCTCATGCCGGCACGGGAGGCCACGCTCTCCAGCCCGGGTCGGGCTTTCACGGACGGGGGCCGCGGGGCAACGGCCGGGCGACGACGCGTGCGCCTGAGGCAGTCGCTGGTGGTCGCCGAGGTAGGGCTTGCCCTGGTGCTCCTGTTGGGAGCGGGCCTGATGGCCAGGAGCTTCTGGCGGACCCTCCGCCAGGATCCCGGGTTCGCGACGGAGGGGCTCCTCACGGTCACCCTGACGTTCCCCCAGGGCGGGTATACCGCCCAGGAGAAGGTGGACCTCATGAACACGCTGGCCGAGCGCGTTGGACAGGCTCCGGGCGTGTCGGAGGCGGGGGTCGCGTCGAGGCCTCCCCTCCTCTACGACAGATCGATGACGCGCTTCGTCATCGACGGCCGCCCGGAGCTGGCGCCGGGCGAGGAGGGCCCCACTGGAAGCCAGGTCATGGTGAGCCGGACCGCGCTCGAGGTCCTCGGAGTCCGTGCCCTCCGTGGGAGGCTCTTCGACGCTCGCGATGTGGTGGATGGACCACCGGTCACGCTGATCGACGAGACGATGGCGGAGCGCTATTGGCCCGGGCAGGATCCCGTGGGCCGCAGGATCCGCTTCGGTGCGACCGACAGCGACATGCGCACGATCGTCGGTGTCGTGTCGCCGGTGCGATTCGACGGGCTGACGCTGCAGGCGCCTACGTTCTACGAGCCCGACACGCAGGCGCCCCGCCTCGCACCGGTCCACCTGGGTACCATGACCCTCCTCGTCCGTACGGTAGGCGACCCGTCGACGACGGCGGGGACGGTCAGGGACTTGGTGCGGGAGATCGACCCCGACCTGCCGATCCTGAGCGCGAGGACGATGGAGGACATCGTGGGCGGATCGGTGGCGAGGCCTCGCTTCCTCCTCGCGCTCCTGCTCGTGTTCGCCACGCTCGCGATGACATTGGGAGCGATCGGCGTCTACGGCGTCGTCGCGCAGGCCGTGGCGCAGCGGACCAACGAGATCGGAGTCCGGCGCTCGCTGGGCGCGGGGCCCCGCGAGGTGTGGCGCATGATCGTTGGCCAGGAGATGAGGCCGGTGGCAACGGGCATCGCCCTCGGGGTGGGCGCGGCCCTGGCGCTGAGCCGCCTCCTGGCCGGCTTCCTGTTCCAGGTGAGCCCAACCGATCCGCTGACCTACGGTATGGGCGTGCTCGCCGTCGCGATCGTCGCCGCGCTCGCGACGGCCGTTCCCGCGAGACGGGCGATGCGCATCGATCCCGTGGAGGCGCTGCGCATGGAGTAGGTCGCCACTGCACTAGTCGCCGCGATACAGCCCTTCGGCCTTCCGCGCCGACAGCAGGATCCCCTTGATCATCGCCGAGCTGAAGCCCTGGTGCTCCATCTCGTTCAGGCCGGCGATCGTGCAACCTCTCGGCGTGGTCACCTGGTCGATCTCCGACTCGGGGTGCCGGCCGTGGCCGAGCACGAGCGCCGCGGCTCCGCGGGCGGTCTGGGCCGCCAGCAGGAGCGCCTCCTCCGGATGGAAGCCGATCTCGATCCCTCCCTGGGATGCTGCCCGGACCGAGCGCAGGAAGAAGGCGATGCCGCACGCGCACAGCGCGGTCGCGGGGATCATCATGTCTTCCGGGATCACGAGCGTGCGGCCCACGACGTCGAACATCTCGCGGGCCTCGGCGAGCGCCCGCTCCGAGCCCTCCTCGGCGGACAGGCAAGTCATCGACTCTCCGATGGAGACCGCCGTGTTGGGCATCGCCCGGACGATGGGCGTCGTGGTCCGGAGCGCTTCACGGAGCTGTCCGGTCGTGACACCCGACACCACCGACACGACACGATGCCGGATCGGGTCGAGCGTCGGGGCGATCTCCTCGGCCAACGCCGCGAGCTGCTGGGGCTGCACGGCGATGACCACGACGTCGGCGGCCGCCACGGCCGCGCCGTTGTCCGGCCCCACGCGCATGCCTGCCTCCCCCAGCGCCTCGAGCTTCTCCGCGCCACGGCGGGTGACCCACAGCCTGTCCGGGGTGGTGTAGCCCGCGGTCGCCCATCCGGTCGCGAGGGCGGTGCCGAGGTTGCCGCCGCCGAGGATCGCAAGGGTCGGTTGCCGATGTCCGGACTCGGTCATGCTCTGTCTCCGGGGAGGGGGTGCGTCGAGGACGACGCCGGCGTCCCGCCGTCGCCGGGGTGCAACGTATCACGGTGGAGCCGCCGCCCTCCAGAACGAGCCCGGCGGGGTGGCGGGCGGATATGCTGGACCGGACCTTGCCCCCGCATGGGCGTTTGCCCGAGGTTGCACGGTAGGTGCAAATCCGGGTCTTCGCCCGGGACGGTCGTCCCGGTGCGGCGCGCACGGAGGGTTCGCGGGCCGTTGGCCCGCAGGTCGACAGGTCGGTGATGTCCGTATCGCGGGGTGGAGCGGAGCGTGGCGGCGCCCGCAGGAAGGGTCTGCTGCTTGTCCCGGAGTTTCCGTCCGAGTCCTTCTGGGGGTATCGGCACGTGATGCGGCTGATCGGTCGCCGTGCCGCGTTCCCGCCCCTGGGGATCCTCACCTTCGCCGGCTATCTGCCGGAAGACCAGTGGGAGCTGGAGCTCGTCGACCTGAACGTCGTCGCTCCGTCCACGGGGGCGCTCCGGGCGAAGATGGCGGCGGCGGACGCGGTCTTCCTCACCGCGATGTCCATCCAGAAGCGGTCGTTGGTCGAGATCCTGCGCGGGCCCGCGGCCGGGCTCGACGTCCCGTTCGTCCTGGGGGGGCCCTTCGCCTCGTCGTACCGGGACCAGATCCTGGACCCGCAGTCGGAGTCCGACCGGGTCCTTCACGACGGACTGGACCTGCTGGTGTGGGGGGAGGCGTACGCCTCCATCGACGAGCTGCTCGCCTGGCTGGAGGGGGGGCCCCGGCACGATGCGGGCACCCCACGGCTCCTCATCCCCGATGCGGTGGCCGGGGTCGAGCCGGGATCGCGGGAGTACCTGAACGACCGGTCGATCTTCAAGCCCCTCGACGAGGTGCCGCTGCCGCGCTGGGACCTGGCGCCCGTCAGCGACTACCACTCGATGATGATCCAGACGACGGCGGGCTGCCCGTTCCGCTGCGACTTCTGCGACATCATCCAGTTCAACGGTGGCTTCAACCGCCCCAAGGCTCCGGCGACGGTCCGGCGTGAGCTGGATGCGATCCTGGCCACCGGGTATCGGGGCGGCGTCTTCGGCGTCGACGACAACTTCGTCGGGACTCCGGCGGCCACGTCGGAGATCCTCGACGCGATCATCGAGTTCCAGCGGGAGAACGGGTACCCATTCTCCTTCTACACGCAGGCGAGCGTGAACCTGGGCGCGCCCAAACTGCGGCATCTGATCGGGAAGATGAAGCAGGCGGGCTTCGACGCCGTCTTCCTCGGCATCGAGACACCGGACGAAGACGCGCTCCGCGGGATGAACAAGAAGCAGAACCTGAAGGTGGACGTGCCGGAGACGATCACGGCGATCCAGGCCGCGGGCATCGAGGTGTACGCCGGCTTCATCTTCGGAAACGACGCCGACGGGCCGACGACGGCCGACCGCATCGTCGATTTCGTGAAGCGCACGCGCATCTTCACCGCGATGACCGGGATGCTCACGCCGGTTCCGCACACGCCGCTGTGGGAGCGGCTGAGGGGCGAGGGCCGGCTCCAGCCAGCCGAGTACTCGGGCAACAACACCGACGACGAGGTGCAGTTCGTGCCCCTCGGGATGACCGCCGAGGAGATGCACCAGGGAATCCACCACATCCTGGCGCGCCTCTTCAACGCCCCCGAGGTCTATCGCCGGGCGCTCGACATGCTCCTCTCCGTCCAGCCGCACATCTTCTCGGGGCGGCGCTTCCAGGCGCGGTACGTGAAGAGCGCCCTGTATTCGTTCTGGAAGCAGGGCATCCGGCGACTCGACCGGGCCTATTTCGGCCTCCTGTGGAAGGCGGGCCGCCTGGACCACCAGCTCCGTCGCCGGGCCCGACAGGACGCGCGTCGTCTCCGGAGGCTCATGCGCAGGATGAAGCACGACGGCATGGTGCGCGTCCAGGAGGACCTGACCTGGCTCGACGAGCTCGTCGGCCAGGCACAGGACTACCTCGTCCGCTTCCGTCCGGAGGAGCGGCTGTACCAGGTACGGGAATGGGTCACCGGCGTGCGGGAGCGCGCCCGCCGCGGTTCGCTGTCGGCAGAGGACGCACGTGCCGTATACGACAACGCCCGGCGGTATCTGCGCTTCCAGATGCGCCGCCACCGCTTTCCCGGGGTGAAGCTGGAGCGCGCCATCGAGGCCGCCATCAAGGGACTGCACTACGAGACCGTGATGCACACCATCGTGGGCGGAGAACGTCGGGGCGGAGGGGTGGCCTAGCAGCCCGTGGTAGAAATACAGCGGGCCGCGTTGCGAACGCCACGGCCCCGAATCCCAGGCGGAGCGACGACGCCATAGCCTGCGCTACGGCTAGGAGCTCCAACGACGGAGGCGGGGCCGTGCCGTCGCAACCCACCATCTTCTATGGTCATATCAGCCAACGTGTTGGGCTCAGGGGGGTTTCGCCGCTGATGCATCGTCTCTCCTCCTCGCCGTAGCTACGGCTACGACTCGTCGTCGTTCCTTCCCTGAGCAGCGAAAGACCCCTGAGCGCGGCCCACTGTATTTCTACCACGGGCTGCTAGCCCTGGGAGCCCGTCGCCGGGCCGGACCCGGACGTCCAGGAGCGCTCCAGCTTTCCGCCGCGGAAGAGCTCCACGTCACCCGACATGCGATGGAGCAGGAGGCCGGCGCCGGGCGCACCGTGCACGCGCATCAGGTCCTGCATCAGCGGTTCCTCTCCGCCCCAGGGATACGCGTACACGAGGTCGAAGTCGTCCAACGCCCGGCCGAGGCGCAGGTAGCCGGAGGCGCCCTCTCCGACCGTCCCGAGACGCCCGTCCCCTCCGCGGGGGCGCCACGCGTACCCCTCGGGCAGGAAGCTGCCCGCAACGAAGTGGGCCCGCGACCGATACCGTCGCGCCACCTCGAGGGACATATGGACGAGGCGCTCGTCCAGCTCGATCCCGCTGGCGTCGTAGCCGAGGAGGTCGGCCATGATCGTGACGATCCCGGTGGCCGAGCCCCACTCGAGGAAGCGCACCCCGGGTCGGCGCAGGGCCACCAGCGCGACGAGCACCCGGTCGTACTCGGCCGGCACGAACGAATGCCAGCGGCGGGCGCGGATGTCCTGGTCGAAGTGGACCCAGAGGTCCCAGCCCTCGTCGCCGAGGCGGGAGAGCGTGGCCCGCAGGCCGGGGTCGAGTGAGGCGGGGTCGTCTTCCATCCGTGGAATACCGTTGAGTGGGGCCGACGATCCCTCGTGACTCCGGCTCAGGGTGCGTGGAGGGTCACGGCGCGGCCGACGCCGAGCTCCAGCCCGGGGTCCGAAACCTCGGGGAGCGGGCAGTGGGACGCACCGCCGGGTTCCGCTAGAGTCCTGGGGCCGCGGCGAACGGCAGACCTCTCTCCAGACTCCAGGGCGGGGCCATGGAATCCTCGAACGTCATCCGTGAGAAGAAGACCGCCGCGCTCAGCTCGGTGGTGGCCGCCGTCTTCCTCACGGGGCTCAAGCTCGGCGTCGGCGTCCAGACCAACAGCCTGGGCATCCTCTCCGAGGCGGCCCACTCCGCGTTGGACCTGATCGCGGCCGTCATCACCTATGTCGCGATCACCATCGCGGCGAAGCCTCCCGACGAGGAGCACCGCTACGGCCACGGGAAGATCGAGAACGTCTCCGCGCTCGTGGAGACGCTCCTCCTGTTCGTGACGTGCTCGTGGATCATCTGGGAGGCGGTCCAGCGACTGAGCACGCACCAGGCGCACGTCGAGGCGAACGTGTGGAGCTTCCTGGTGATGGGCGTCGCGATCGCGGTGGACCTGGGGCGGTCGCGGCACCTGGGGAAGGTGGCGCGGAAGCACCACAGCCAGGCGCTGGAGGCGGACGCCCTCCACTTCTCCAGCGACGTGTGGAGCTCGCTGGTGGTGATCGTCGGGCTGGTGTGCGTGTCCTTCGGATTTCGCGGCCGTCGACTCCATCGCGGCCATCGGCGTCGCGCTCCTCGTCCTGTTCGTCAGCTATCGGCTCGGTCGCCGTACCCTCGACGCGCTGGTCGACCGCGTGCCGGACGGATTGTACGAGAAGGTCGTGGAGGCCATCCGCGCGGTCGACGGCGTGGAGGAGGTGAGGAGCGTGCGGCTTCGGCCGTCGGGACCGCACGTCTTCGTCGATGCCACGGTGGGCATCCCCAGGACGACGCCGTTCGAGCTGGCGCACGGCGTCATGGACGCCGTCGAGCGGGCGGTGCAGGAGGCGCGGAGCAACATGGACGTGATCGTCCACGCCGAGCCCGTGGAGACCGAGTCCGAGAGTCTTGCGGACAAGGTGCGCATGGTCGCGCTGAAGCGGGGCGTGCGGGCCCCGCACAACCTCGAGGTGCACCGCATGGGGGGGAGTTACTTCATCGACTTCGACCTCGAGTATCCGCGGGGGAAGTCGTTCGTCGAGGCCCACGCGTTGGCGGTGGAGATCGAGCACGAGATCCGCGACAGGCTTCGAGGGGGTGGAGAAGGTGACCATCCACCTGGAGGAGTATCAGCCGGAGGAGGAGGAGCTCCGCGAGGTGACCCAGGAGGAGCGGACGCTCCGCGAGGAGATCCGGGCGCGGGTGCTGCGCGACGCGCGCATCCTCGGGTGTACCGACATCGTCGTGCTCCGGCACGGGAGCGCCTACAACGTCTCGGTCACCTGCCAGGTCGACGCGTCCCTCCCGCTCGACGGCGTGCACGGGATCGTCGCCGAGATGGAGAGCGCGCTCTACCGCGACTTCGAGCAGCTCCGCAGGGTGACGATCCAGGCGGAGCCGGGCCGGCCGGGCTCAGGCTGAGCGGCCCGTCCGCACTGCTGTCGATCGACGCCGCGGCCGCCACCGCCTCGGCTCGTCCACCAGGACGACGTCGAGGTTCATGGTAGGCGGAGCGATGGCGCGCAGCCTCGCCGCCGCGAGAACGCGGAGCGGGCGGCATCCACCGACCCGCCCGTGGATCCTTATGCGCAGCACCGCATCCGCCGGGGCCTGCGTCACCGCCGCCTCGATCGCGCGCGCGAGGGCCGGCGCTCCCAGGGTGCCACCGGACACGTCGGTGACCACCATCGGCCGGGCCGGTAGCTCCCGGAAGCTCCACCGCGTGCGCGTCCGCACGGCATCCCCGTCCGCTTCGACGTCGAGGAGGATGTAGCCCTTCGACTCCCCCATCTCCGCGAAGGCCGTGCGCTCGACGGATCCGGGATAGAGCACGGGGGCCGAGAGGGGCCGCCCTGCAAGGTCGGAGGTGAGTACCTGGTGGCGGTGGACGTGACCGGTGAGGACGGCCACGATGCCCTGGGGGATATCGGCGCATCGGATGACGTCGGCCGCGCCGCGAAAGGTGTAGTCGGCCGGACCCACCGTGGCGCCCTCGAAGCAGTGGTGGACGCACAGCAGAGAGACGTCCGCCTCGCCCGGGTGCCACCCCGTCGCCGCGACCAGCGCGGAGAATCGCCGCCGGACGTCGTGGCGCTCGTACGGGAAGCCGAAGAGCGCCACCCGGTACCCGTGCACGCCGATGCCGAAGGAGCGGGGACGGTCGAAGATCCGGACGCCCGGGTGCGCGGCGAAGCGGGCGTGGGGGATGCGGCTCCGCTCGTGGTTGCCCGGCACGAGGAACACGGGGACCCCCGTCTCCGCCACCCGGCGCAGCGGCTCCAGCGCCTGCGCGGCGAGCGTCGGGTGCACGCGGGAGCGGTGGAAGACGTCCCCGCCGTGGACGACCAGGTCCACCTCCCCGGCGAGGGCCGGCGCCAGCGCACGGTGGTAGTTCGCGAGGAAGTCGTGGCCGCGCCGACGCCGGCGGATCCTGGGCGTCAACGGGAGGTCGAAGCCCAGGTGGGTGTCGGCCAGGAGGAGGATTCGGAGGGGCATGGCGCCAAGCTATCGTGTTTCGGTATTTCTTCGGTAGTGGGCAGAAGAGCCTTCGGCTGGTGGGAGGGGCGCCCTTGCGTTTTTTATCCATCTCGGATATATCTGTCGCGGATAAATCATCTCCAGGAGGCGCTCCCGTGTCGCCCTCGACCGATCCACGCACGATCCCGCTGCGGCCGCCCGTCTACCACATCCTGCTCGCGCTGGTCGGCCGTGACCGCCACGGCCTGGGGATCGCCGACGAGATCGAGCGGGCGTCGGAGGGCGCCCTGGAGCTGGGGCCCGGCACGCTCTACCGGTCGCCTGGCGGAGATGACGGAGGCGGGGCTGATCCGCGCGGTGCCGGCGCCTCGGCGGACGCGGATCCTCGGCGGAAGTACTACCGGATCACCGCCGACGGACGGGAGCTGCTGGCGCGGGAGACCGCCCGCCTGGGCCGTCTGGTGGAGACCGCGAGGGCGCGGGGCGCGCTGGCGGAGCAGGCGTGAGCGCCGCGAGTCCGGACCGGCACCGGCGGATCTTCCGGTCCCTGCTGCGGCTGTATCCCGAGGTGGTTCCGCGACGCGCACGGGGAGGAGATGACGCTCCTCTTCGCCGCCCGCCTGGAGCGGGCGGAGGGGCGCCGGGGCACGGCTGCGTCTCTGGTGGCGGACGTCGAGGGACGCGGTATCCACGGCGCGTGGCGCTGCGACGGGGGAACACGGAGGGAGGGGGACATCGCATGGAGACGCTGCTTCAGGACCTCCGATACGCCGCTCGCCATCTGCTCCGGTCGCCGGTCTTCACGTTGGGCGCCGTGGCGCTCCTCGCCATCGGCATCGGCGCCAACACCACGGTCTTCACCGTGGTGGACGCCCTCCTCTTCCGCCCGCCGCCGTGGAGCCACCCCGAGCGGGTCGTCCACGTCTACCAGGACTCGGACGACGGAGAGCCCAGCTCGAGCTCGTATCCCGCGACCCGGACATGGCGCGGTCGGACGTGTTCGCGGCCGTGGCGGCCACCACGCCGTCCTCGGCGACGTGGGAGGGCCCGGACGGCCTGTGCGCGTCTCCACCGAGTACACGACGTCGAGCTACATGAAGGTGCTCGGGCTCGTCGGTGCAGCGGGGCCGTTGGTTCGGGCCCGAGAGCGACGTGGTAGGCGGCGCGCCCGTGGCGGTGGTGAGCGCGGCCGCCTGGCACGCGCGCTTGGGCGGCGACCCGGACGTCGTGGGGCGCACGATCCGCCTCAACGGCCAGCCGGTGACGATCGTCGGCGTGGGCCCCGAGGGCCTCACCGGCACGGTCACGCCGCTGGTCACCGACTTCTGGCTGTCCATCTCGGCCACGATGGTGAGCGGGGACTACCAGGTCGCCAACCTGGAGCGCCGCGAAGACCACTGGTACCAGGTGCTCGCCCGCCTCGCAGCCCGGCGGTCACCGTGCAGCAGGCCCAGGCGGCCATGGACGCGCTGGCCGCCCGGCTCGCCGAGGACTACCCCGAGTACAACCGGGGCCGGGGCATCACGGTCTTCGCGTCCAAGGACGTGCGGATGCACCCCCAGGGGGACGGGAAGCTCTTGCTGGCCGGCGGCCTGCTCTCGGCGGTGGTCCTCACCATCCTGCTCCTGGCGTGCGCCAACCTGGCCAACCTCCTCCTCGTGCGCGGCCTCGGCCGCTCCGGCGAGATGGCGGTGCGCTCCGCGCTGGGCGCTCCGAGGGGCCGTGTGGCCCGTCTCTTCCTCCTCGAGTCCCTGCTCCTCGTCCGCGGTGGGCGGCCTGCTGGGCCTCCTTCTGACGCGCTGGGCGCTGGCGGCGATCCCCGCCCTTCCGCTCGCCGAGGCATCCCGGGGGACATGCCGCACCTCGGCATCGACGCCCGCGTCGCCCTGTTCTCGGTGGTGCTGATGGCGCTCACCGGCGTGCTCTTCGGCCTGCGCCCGCGGCCATCCGCGCCGCCCGCGCGACGTGGCCCGGGCCCTGCGGGACGACCGTCGGGGCGCGTCGGTCGGCCGGGGCGCGTCGCGCTGCGCAGCCTCCTGGTGGCCGTGCAGGTGGCGGCGTCCCTGGTGCTGGTCCTCGGCACCGGCCTCCTGGCGCGGAGCCTCGCGGCCCTCGCAGTCGCTGGACCCGGCGTGGACGCGGACCACGTAGCCTATCTGCGGGTCGACTGGAGCAGGGCGGGACTCGAGGGCGGCCAGGTCCAGGCCGCGCTCGACGAGCTTCGCGAGCGCTTGGAGGCGCTTCCCGGGCGTCACCGGGGCGGCGCTGGCCTCGCGGCTCCCGGCGCAGAGTGCCGGGACCACCACCACGGAGGTGGAGGGCTACACGCCCGCCGGCGGGTACGGACGCGGTGGAGCTGCCCTTCGCCGTGGTGACGGACGGCTACTTCGAGACCATGGGAATCCCCCTCCTCCAGGGCCGGCTCTTCGACGACGACGACGTGCCCGGGGGTGCGGGCGTTTCGATCCTCATCAATCAGGCGGCCGCGCGGCGTTTCTGGGGAGACGCGACCCCATCGGCCGCCGCATGCGCGGTCAGGGCTCGGAGGCATGGACGCGGACGGTGGTGGGCGTCGTCGGCGATGCCCCGGTGGCGCGGCTGGGGGAGAGCCCGCGCCCCATGTTCTACTTCTCGACGCGCCAGACCGCCCCTCGTCCCCGGCTACGTGGTGGCGCGCACGGACGGGGACCCGGCGGCCATCCTCGCTCCCATGCGCCGGGAGCTGTCCGGCCTGTTCCCGTCGGCGGTGGTGGACGCGCAGGGCACGCTGGCGACGCACTTCGGCGCGACCCTGTCGACGCCGCGCATGGCGGCGCGTGCCATGGGCGCCTTCTCCGCCCTGGCGCTTCTCCTCGCCGGGCTCGGGATCTACGCGGTGGTGAGCTTCAGCGTCGCCCGACGCACGTCCGAGCTGGGCATCCGCATGGCCCTCGGCGCCGAGCGCTCCGGCGTCGTGCGCATGGTGGTGCGCGAGGTCGCGGGCGTCGTGGTCGCGGGCCTGGTGGTGGGCCTGGCCGTATCGGCGTTCGCCGCCTCGCGCCTGGGCGGCCTGCTCTACGGCGTGGGCGCCCTCGACCCCCTGTCCTTCGGCGGCGCCGTGCTCGTGCTCCTGGGTGTTGCCTGGATCGCGGCGTACGTGCCCGCCCGGCGGGCGGCCCGGGCGGATCCGGTGGAGGCGCTGCGGGTGTCCTGACGACGGGCCGGGACTCCCCCTACTCGGTGGTCCGCATGGCCTCCGTCGGGGACGTGCGAGCGGCGCTCCTCGCGGGGACGAAGCAGGCGAGCGCCGCCACGCCGGTGATCACCGCAGTGCTCCCGAGGAACGTCAGGGGGTCCCACGGATCGACCCGAAACAGCAGGCTCGTGAGGACCCGGGCTCCGGCAAGCGCACCTCCGAGGCCCAGCACGATACCCGCGAGCACCGGCCGCATCCCCTGGGCCGCGACTGTCCTCGCGATGTCGCGGGGGTGCGCACCGAGGGCGATGCGGATGCCGATCTCGCGCGTCCGCCCCGCCACCACGTACGCCACCACGCCGTAGAGGCCGACGGCGGCGAGGACCAGGGCGAGCCCGGCGAAGACCCCGAGGAGGACAACGTGGAACGGTAGCCGACGACAGCGCTGAACGCTCCGCTGACTCCTCGACGTCCCGGAGGTTGGGCACCGACCAGGGCAGTCGCTTCTCCCCTCGGCCCGGTCTGGAAGAGCGCGACGAGGTGGTCGGGCTCGGGGTAGGGGAGAGGCTCGAGGAGCACGCCGTCGACCACGCTGAAGACCGCCGTGTTCGCGCCGTTCCCAGACAAAGAGTCAGGATGGCGACGGCGGAGTAGCCCGGGTTGCGGCGAAGCGTGCGCACGGCGACGCGGGCGTCCCGCAGCGCGCCGTCCATGGCCGCCCGCCATCCGCCGTGGCCGGGACCCGACACCCGCCGCGCGCGGGCGATCCGACGCGAGACGGCTTCGGCGTCGCCGAAATCCGCGCAACAGCTCATCCGCGGGACGCCCTGCCGAGAGACCGTCCTTCACATCGCAAAGTCAACAAGCCGGCACGCAGCCAGGGTCATCGCCGACGATCGTGATCGTTGCTCCGGCCGGCGGCCCGAAGCAGCTTCGGCTCTTCTTCGCGCACGTCGGGGGTCCGGCCCTCCGCGGGACCCGCCGCAGAGCCTGCGGGCGAGAGGTGCACGCCTTGCCGCTCCGACCTCGAGCGTCGGCCACGGACACGGCCGGGGACGCGTCCCTCGCGTCCCCGGTGCGCCTGCGTCGCACCCTCACGACCGTGACGCTCGTCTTCGTGATGTACTTCAACATCTCGGGCGGCCCGCACACGATCGAGGGGATCGTCTCGGCCGTGGGACCCGGGATGGCGCTCCTCATCCTCCTGCTGGTGCCGATCTTCTGGTCGCTGCCCGAGACGCTCATCATCGGCGAGCTGGCGAGCATGCTGCCCGAGGAGGGCGGGTACTACCGCTGGGTGCAGCGTGCCTTCGGCGACTTCTGGGCCTTCCAGAACGGGTGGATCACCTGGCTGTATTCGCTGGTCGACATGGCCATCTACCCGGTCCTCTTCAACCAGTATCTGGCCTACCTGGTGCCGGGGCTGACGCCGGCGGAGCAGTGGGTGATCTCGCTGGCCGTTATCTGGGGAGCGACCGCCATCAACCTCTACGGCGCGCTCCCCGTGGGGCGCACGTCCACAGCGGCGGGGCTCTTCGTCCTCGGCGCCTTCGTCACGCTCGCCATGGCTGCGCTCCCCCATATGACCCACGTGCCGTGGCGGCCGGTGACGGCCGGGCAGGGCCACCTGCTGGGGACGATGGGCGTCGCGCTGTCCACCGCGCTGTGGAACTACATCGGTTGGGACAACGCCTCGACGGTGCAGGGCGAGGTCGAGGACGCCGGGCGCACCTATCCACGGGCTCTGGCGGTGACGCTGCCGCTGGTGACGCTCGGCTACTTCGTCCCCCTGCTGCCCACCCTCGCCGCGACGGACTGGACGATCTGGCGCGAGGGCGCCTGGCCGGCCATCGCGCTCGCCGCCGCCGGCGCGTTGGGCCGTCCGCTGGCGGTGTGGGTGTCGCTCGCCGGGCTCGTGAGTGCGGTGGCGCTCTTCAACGCGCTCCTCCTCGTGTACTCGCGCATCCCGCTGGTGATGGCGCAGGACGGGCTGCTTCCGTCCCGGATCGCACGGACCGACGCGCGCGGCACGCCCCGGGCCGCGGTGCTCTTCTCCGCGATCTGCTACTCGGTGTTCGCGCTGGTGCCCTTCGGATCGCTGGTGGTCGCGGACGTCCTCATGTATGCGGTGGCACTGGGTCTGGAGTTCGGCTCGTTGATCGCCCTGAGGAAGAAGGAGCCCGAGCTGCGTGGCAGCTTCCGCATCCCCGTGGGACGCTGGGGTGTCGTTCTGCTGGCCCTCGTGCCCGGGGCGATCCTCCTGCTGGTCATCGGGTTCAGCTTCCAGGACGGCGAGTACGGGCTCCCGTCGCTGGTCGGAAGCGCCCTGGGTCTCGGTCTGGGACCGGTGCTCTTCCTCGTCGGAGACAGGGCGCGAAGGCGGCGTGTCGGACGGCCGTCTTGACCTTTGGTGGGACGCCCCGCTACCGGCGAACCTCCGCGCGCTCCTGCCCCCGCGCCATCCGTCGCACCATGAGCGCCTCGTAGATCCGCGGCGCCAGACGCGACACCCACCACGAGACCTTCCCCACAGCGCCGAGCACCACGAGGCGGCGGCGGGCCTGCACCGCGCGGACGACGGCTTCGGCGACCGCGTCCGGCTCGAGCGGCCGCCCGACCTCGGTGCGCGGCTGGCCGGCTGGACCCCCGGCGCCGCCCAGCGCCCTGGCACCGATCCCGGTGCGCACGAAGGAGGGGCACACCATCGTGACACTCACCCCTTCTGCGGAGAGCTCACCCCTCAGCGACTCGAAGAAGCCGTGCAGGGCATGCTTGCTCGCAGCATATCCGGAACGCCCGGAGAGCGGCGCAAAGCCCGCCACGCTCGACAGCACAGCGATGCGTCCGCGTCGCTCCATGAGCGACGGGAGGGCCGCCCGGGTGACGTGGAGCGCACCGAAGAAATTCACGTCCATGATCCGTCGGAACACCGACGCGTCGGTGTCGACGAACAGGCTGATGTGTGTCCGTCCCGCGTTGGCCACCAGGACGTCGACGCCCCCGAACCTGGCCATGACGGCCCGCACTGCCGCGTCACATGCGGCGGCCTCGGTGACGTCGCAGGGGATCGCCAGGACGTCGTATCCCGCCCCGGCCAGCGCCGCCGCAAGGACGCCCAGGCCGGTCTCGTCGACGTCCAGAAGGCCCAGGTGCGCGCCCTCGCGGGCCCACCGCCACGCCAGCGCCGAGCCGATTCCGCCGGCGGCGCCGGTGACGACCACCACGGGGTGCTCCCCCGCTGTCATCCGCGCCCCAGGTAGAGGTCGAGAACCTCGGAGCTGGTCTTCCGCGGGGTGTAGCCGAACTCCTCCTTGAGGCGCCTGTTGCACAGGACGGGCCGGTAGCGGAGGAAGTCCACCTGCTCGGGCCCGTAACGGGTGAGCCCGAAGAAACGGAGCGTCGCCAGCGTTGCGCGCAGGAGCCGCGCGGGGAGGGGGAGGTACGGCTTGCCCACGCGCCGGGCCAGCTCGCGCATCGACACGGTGCCGTCTCCGGCCAGGTTGTAGACGCCCGTCACCGCCTCGCGGATGCCCCGTCTCAGGCACGCCACGACGTCCTCGTCCCAGATGAACACCCAGGGCACGGACGTTCCGAGCACGCCCAGGACGACGGGCTTCGCGAAGAGCGCGGTGATCTGGTTGCGCACGCCCCGACCGAGGATCGTTCCGGGGCGAAAGACGAGCTGGGCCAGCTCGGGGTGATCCCGGCGGGCCTCGGCGAGCATCTCCTCCACGAGCCGCTTGTGCCGTGCGTAGGTGAAGGACTCGTGGCCTCGGATCGGGTCCTCCTCGTCCAGCCATTCCGGGTTGTCCGGGTGGTAGCCGTAGGCCGCGCCGCTGCTGGTGACGATGAGCTTGCGCACGCCCTCGGCCAGGCAGGCGTCCAGGACGTTGCGCGTGCCCCCGACGTCCACCGCGTACTCGATCTCCGCGGTGCTGTCGGCGCCCGGCGTAACGATCGACGCGAGGTGCACCACGGCGTCCACGGCGTGGCGCGCGACCAGATGGCGGAGGCGCCTCCCATCGCGCACGTCACAGTCCTCGTAGACGATCGAGGGCAGCCGCGCTCCCTCCTCCGGAAGCCGGATGTCCGTGGCGACGACGAGCCCGATCCCTTCTTCACCCGCCAGAGCCCGGACCAGCTTCCCTCCGATGTAGCCGGAGGCACCGGTGATCAGGATGCGCGGGCTCCCGCTCACGCGGCCGAGCCCTCCTCGGCTCCCTCGGGCGCCGGGGCGCCGGCGCGCCGGTCGAGAACGGCCCACATCCCCGCGAGCGTGAGTCCCGCCACGATGTGCCATACGCCCCACCACGCGGCCACCAGCGCCATTCCTCCGAGCCCGCCGAAGAAGGTGAAGATGAGCGTGAGGCCGAGCCCTGAGTTCTGGATGCCTACCTCGATGGAAACGGCGCGCGCGTCCCGGCCGGGAAGGCCCACAGCGCGGGCGGCGCCATAGCCGAGCGCCAGCGCGGAGGCGTTGTGCAGGGCCACGACGCCCATGACCACGCCGACGTAGGTGAGGAAAGCGTCCCAGTTGGCGCGGAGCGCCAGCAGCACGATGGCCGCGAAGAAGAGGAGCGACAGGACCTTCATGGGCCGGCGGATCCGTGCCGCGAACGCCGGGCGCCGGGCCGCCACCGTCATGCCGACGACGAGAGGAATGCCCAGGATCGTGAAGATCGTGACGAGGAGGCTAACGGGATCGAGGTGTACGTC
This sequence comes from uncultured Gemmatimonadales bacterium, assembly GCA_963848895.1. Lineage (GTDB taxonomy): Bacteria > Gemmatimonadota > Gemmatimonadetes > Longimicrobiales > Gaopeijiaceae > SZUA-318. The sequence goes on along the minus strand of CAWKGE010000035.1, from coordinate 124,006 downwards.
CCGCAGGATGGCGGCGGTACGGGGATTGAGGCTGCCCCAGAAGGTGATGTTCAGGGGGGTCATGACAACCGCTGCCGCCGTGGACACCGCCGTCATTCCGATGGACAGGGCCGTGTTCCCCCCGGCCAGGTGCGTGATGACGTTGGAGATGTTCCCGCCCGGGCACGCGGCCACCAGGATCATCCCCAGCGCGATGCTGGGCCGCACGTCGAGCACCATGGTCAGCACCCAGGTGGCGGCGGGAAGCAGCACGAACTGCGTCGCGAGGCCGATGCCCGCACCGAGGGGCGTGCGCGCCACACGACGGAAGTCGTCGACGGAGAGGTCCAGGGCCACGCCGAACATCACGAGGCCCAGGACCACGTTGAGCGTGACCAGGGTGCCGGGCGCGAAGGCGAGCCTCAGGGCATCCACGTCGTTCACCGCGCGGGCCCCTCGAGCGTGGGCAGGGCTGTGTCGTGCGCGGACACGCCGCGTCTCATCCGCCGGGCTCCTGATGCATGTCCTTGAAGTGCTTCAGGCTGGGCGCCCACATGTGGGCCACCGGATCCACGTCCACGTGGATCACCGCGCAACGGCCCGCGTCGAGCGCCCGGCGCAGCGCGGGCTCCAGGTCGGCGGGCGTGGACACCCGTTCTCCGTGCGCGCCCATGCTGCGGGCCAGGTCGTCGAATCGGATCTCGGAGAAGTCCGTGTTGATGGTCTCGTCGGGCCCCAGCGACTTCATCAGCAGCGTCTTGAAAGGCTTCATCTGGAACTGCTGCGTCATCTTCACCATGCCCCACTGCTTGTCGCAGAGGACGAGGTAGATCACCGGCAGGCGACACCGCACGGCCGTCTCCACCTCCTGGGGGTGGAAGCCCATCGCCCCGTCGCCGATGATGCAGTAGACCTGCCGCTCGGGGTGGGCCACCTTCGCGCCCAGCGTCTGCCCCACCCCGGCCCCCAGCATCCCCAGCTTCGGGGTGGTGACGATGGTGTTGGGTGTCCGCACCTGGTGGTAGAAGTTCGCCCACACGGCCGTGTTGCCCCCGTCGATGACCACGATCGCGTCGTCGTCGAAGACCTGCTGGCAGGTGGTGGCCACGTGTGAGGGGTGCACCCCGTCGGCCGACTTGGTGAGGTTCTTGTCCAGATCCGCCCGGGAACGGGCGACCAGTGCCCTGTATGCGGCCACCTTGGCCGTGCGCCCCTCGGCGCCGGTCGAGCGCCGGCCCGCCAGCTCGTCACGCAGCGCCGACAGGTAGGCCCGGGCGTCGGCCACGATCGCCAGGGTCATGACCTTGTTCATGCCGAAGGTGTCCTCGTCGACGTCCACCTGGATGACCTTCTGGTCGGCGGCCGAGGCCCAGTACGGCGCTTTGCCCCACCAGTCGGTCTCGCCCAGGCGGCTGCCCAGCACGAGCACCACGTCTGCGTCCTTCCGCACCGTGTTGTTCACGTCCACGTGGATCATCGGGATGGAGAGCTCGTGCGTCTCCACCATGGCAGAGCGGCCCGCCCAGCTCGTCGTCACCGGGGCGTGCAGGAGCTCCGCCACCGCCACCAGCTCGTCCCACGCGCGGGCGGCGAGCACCCCGTTCCCCGCATGGATCACCGGGCGCGCCGCCTCCACCAGGAGGTCCGCGCTGCCGGCCACCAGCTCGGGATCGGGGCGAAGCGGCGTGGTCACGCGGTACGCCGAGGGGGGGCGCACGTCGAGGGCATCGGGCTTGAAGGTCCCGTTCATGATGTTCTCGGGCACGTCCAGATGGACCACGCCCGGCCGGCCGCGGAAGCTCGTGCGCAGGGCTCGCCGCATCAGCTCGGGGATCCGCTCGAAGGAGGGCACCGTTCCCGACCACTTGGTCATCGGCCTCGTGACGGCCACCTGGTCGAAGTACTGGAAGGTGCCACCCCGGTCCGGGTAGGTGATCCCGGTGCGGCGCGAGCTCGTGATCAGGAGCACCCGGTTGCCCTCCCCGTTCTCCACCGCCACGCCGGGAAGCACGTTGGCCACACCGGGCCCGTTGCTGGCCATGCACACGCCCAGCTTGCCGGTGAGGCGCGCGTACGCTCCGGCCATATGGGCGGCGCTGGACTCGTGGCGGGGCCCGACGAGCGCGATCCCACGCTCCCGGAGCGCCGCGTAGAAGCCGAAGTAGGTTCCGTCGATGATACCGAAGACGACCTCAACCCCCTCTTCGGCCAGCATCGCCGCGAGGAGGCCTCCCCCTGTGATGGATGGCATGTCGGGTCGCGGTTGAGCTTGGACGCGAACGGAGCCGGCGGGCTCCGCGGCGGGAGGCGGCCAATGTCGCGTGGCGGTGGGGTGGGGGGCAAATCGGACCCCGTCGCCCCGCGGGCTACCGGAGGAGGTACCGCGGCGTGGCCGCCCGGTAGGCTTGGTACCGATCGCCGAAGGTCCGCGTGAGGTGCTCCTCCTCGACCAGTACCGTCAGGTGGACCACCACCAGGTAGAGCACGACGCCGACCCACCCCATGACGCTCCCCCCGGCCAGCGCGTAGCCCACGGGGAAGGGAGTGTAGGCGACGTATTGCGGATTCCGGCTCCACCGGTAGGGACCGCCCGTCACGAGGGTGCGGGCGTCGCTCCCCACGACCATCGCCGGAGAGAAGCGTCGCCACAGCACCAGGGCGCAGGCGACGAGGCCGAGCGCCATGAGCGCGTAGCCCGTCCACTGGCGGGCGCCGTGCGGCGCGGGAAACATCGGGAAGGCGAACCCGAGCACGAGATGCGGCATCAGCCACGCGGCCAGAAGCGCCGCCACGCCCAGGTGGGTGGCGTGTGCCAGGCGCTGGAGGTCGGCACGGTAGCGAAGGAGCCCGCCGGCGACGACCGGCCCCGCCAGCAGCAGGCACAGGGCACTCGTTGGCATGGTGCCCTCCGGCTTACTCTCGCTGCAACTGCTCGATCGTCCCGCCAGGCAGGCGCACCCGCACGACCTCCCCTCCTTCCTCGAACACCGCGGCCAGGGTGTACCGCCTGGTCGGCTCCGCCCATTGCGTGATTCGGCTTTCCCCGATGCCCACCCGGGGCATGCGCATCCACCACCGGCTCACGATGAGAGCGCCGTCGGAAAGGCGCCGGAATTCGGTGCCGCCGCCCACCTTGTCGGTCTTCAGGGGCCAGGGAAGCCTGCTGTAGCGGTACTCCAATCGCTTCGGCTCGTACGTTACGGCGTCGATCCAGAGGGTGCCCTCGACGTCCATCGCCCGTTCGTCCAGCGGGCTGAAGGTCAGCCCCACCCACCCATCCTCCGGCCCCTCGTCGTCGAAGGCGAGGCAATGGGTCGAGGGAAACGTGACGGACACCAGTGTACGGGCGTCCGGTGCGTAGAAGGCCAGGCTCTCCCCGGGCCCGCCTCCCCGGACGTAGCCCTCCCTGGCCAACTCGTCGGCCGGAGGGCTGGGGATGCGCGCGGTGGGATGGAATCCGGCCCGAGGGGATCGGTCTTCCTCCAACACCTTGAGGCGTCGGGGATCGAGCTCCCTGTACCAGGCCTCCGTCTCGAACCCGTGGAGGCCCTGATCCTCCACGAGCACGGCCACTCTGAGCGCCTTGCCCACCTCGTTCCAGAGCGCCACCACGCGCTGGGCGGTAGCCTCGGGGACTCGGCACGACTTCCCCGCGTCGGTGGACATGTCGTCGAGGGGAATGGCCACCGACGGGAGGCGGAGCTCCACATCCGCCGTGACGTTCTCGTCGAGGGTCACCGGGACCGGGCCGGCTTCGTGGCCAGGATGATAACCGCGAAGCACGTATCGGCCGGCGCCGGGGGCATCGAAGCGGAAGCCGCCACCCGCGTCCGACAGCATGACGGAGATGGACCGCCCGGCTACGTCCCCGAGCACGACCCGAGCGCCCACCAGCGCCCTGCCATCCCCGTCGGAGACCACCCGTCCACGGACGGCCTGGGCCGCCAGGCGGGAGGACGGCAGCGTGCAGAAGGCTGCGGCCAGGAGGAGCCGAAAGACCCTCCTGCGGTGGAGCATGTGGGTTCTCCGGAGCTGAAGACGCGGCGCGGAGGGCCAACCGGGGACACGCGCGATGTCCACGGCGTTGAGCCGTGGCCCGCGCCGGGGCGCCACCTCCGCTCTCAGGCGCCTTCCGCGCGATAGACGACCTCTCCGTCGAAGACCGTCATCTCGCACCGCATGTCGCGCAGATCCTCCGTTGGGACCGCGTAGGGATTGCGATCCCATACCGCGATGTCGGCGTACTTGCCCGGCTCGAGGGAGCCGATCCGGTCGTCCATGAAGAACTGGTGCGCGCTCCAGGCGGTGAAGGACCTGAGGGCGTCGTGGACGTCGATGGCCTCGTCGGTGCCGAACGGCGTGGGTCCGTAGACGCCGCGTTCCGTGCGGCGGGCGACGGAAGCCCACACGCCGTACCGCGCGGGGAAGGGCGTGACGTCGAAGTCGGAGCCACCGGCCCAGCGGATGCCCCTGGACAGGAACGTCCCGAACGGATCCAGTCGCTGCGACCGCTCGACTCCGAAATTGCCCGCATAGGTGTCCCCGATCCACCACATGAACGTGGCCGATGGTTCCGGGAAGCCGGCGTCGTACTCATGCTGGAGCCTCGCCATGACGTCGAGGGCGTGGTCGGTGGGGATGTTCGCGTGGACGATGCCGTGACGGAGGCCCCGGACCGGGTCCGCGTCCAGGGCCGCGGCATAGCTGTCCACCACCCAGTCGATGGCGCGGTCCCCGATGGCGTGCACGCTGACGTGGATGCCGGCGTCGGTGAAGAGACGGATCTGCTCGCGGATGACGTCGGGGTCGGTGGCCGGGTACCCGCGATTGCCCGTGTCCACGGAATCCCGACCGCGGTTCCAGTCGTCGTACAACCATGCCGTGCGCGCGCCGCCGCTGCCGTCCATGTAGAGCTTCACGCCCCCGGAGACGAGGTGGTCGTCCCCGGTGCTCACATACGGACGCGTGAACGGCGCGATGCGCCGGATCACGTCCCTGGCCGCGCCGACCGTCCGGCCGACGCTCCACAACACGAAGACGCGAACGCTCAGCGAATCCTGGGCGAGCACGTCCTGGTAGGCGGCCCACCCGTCCGGACCGATTCCGGGATCCTTCGCGCCCGTCATGCACTCGGCGTTGAAGGCGCGCGCCAGATCGCGGATGCCCGCCCGGAGCTGCTCTCCGGAGAAGTCGGGCACGAGTCCACCGACGATGCCCTGCGCGCTCTCCTTGAGCACACCCGTCGGCGTCCCGTCGGAGGCACGGTCGATGGTGCCGCCCACGGGATCCGGCGTCGCGCGTGTCACGTTGGCGAGCCGCAGAGCCGCGCTGTTCGCCGTTCCGTAGTGACCCATGGTGTGCACGAGCCAGACGGGGTTCGCAGGGGCGACGGAGTCGAGGTCGGAGGCCAGGATGTAGCGCAGCTCCTCCAGCTTGCCTTCGTCCCACCCGCGACCCGTGATCCACTCCCCCGGGCGGGCCTCCTCGACGCGGTGCGCGATCCGCGCTTTCACGTCCTCGATGCTCCTCACCCCGGGGTAGCTGAGATCCAGGTTGTAGAGCCGGTCCACGCCCCCGTTCAGGAAGTGGGCATGCGCGTCCAGGAGGCCCGGCGTGGCCGTGCGGCCGGCCAGATCGATACGCTCCGTCGCGGGGCCGGCCAGCCGCAGAACGTCGGCGTCCGATCCGACGAGGAGGATGCGGTGGTCCTTCACGGCGACGGCCGTCGCCACGCGGTCCGCGTCGTCGACGGTGAGGACGGTGCCGTTGAAGAGGACGAGGTCGGCTGCCAGGGGCACTTCCGGCGACGTGCCGCATGCGGCGGCGAGAAGCACGCAGGCGACCGCGAGGGCGGCAGGGCGTCGGTTCACGCGGTCCTCCTTCGAGCACCGGGATGAACGTGACCTCCTCATGCTACACCTCCTTCATCGACAGGCCGATCCGCTTCCGCTCGACGTCCACCTGGAGGACGCGAACCTGCACCTGCTGGCGCACCCGCACCACCTCGTTGGGGTCCTTCACGTAGCGATCGGCCAGCTGGCTGACGTGGACGAGGCCGTCCTGGTGGACGCCGATGTCCACGAAGGCGCCGAAGGCGGTGACGTTGGTGACGATGCCCGGGCAGGACCATGCCGGGCTCGAGGTCGTCGATGGCGTGGACGTCGGCGAACGAGAAGGCCGCGAACGGCGGACGGGGGTCGCGTCCCGGACGGGCGAGCTCCTCGAGGATGTCGTCCAGCGTGGGGCGGCCCACGCCCTCCCCGACGTAGCGGTCGGGGATCGATCCGGCGCCCGGAGTCCGGCGTCGGCGAGCAGGTCGCTCACCGAGCATCCGAGGTCTCTCGCCATGCGCTCGACCAGGGCGTAGCGCTCGGGGTGCACGCCGCTGCCGTCCAGAGGGTGCGATGCCGTCCGGCATCCGCAGGAAACCCGCGGCCTGCTCGAAGGCCTTCTCCCCCAGCCGCGGCACCTTCATCAGGTCACGCCGGGTGCGGAAGGCGCCGTTCTCCTCACGCCACCGTACGACGTTCTTGGCCAGCGCGGGCCCCAGTCCGGCGACGTAGGTGAGCAGGGACGGGCTGGCGGAGTTCAGGTCCACGCCCACCGCGTTCACGCAGCTCGTCACCGTGTCGTCCAGCGCGGACTTGAGCGCGGCCTGGTCCACGTCGTGCTGATACTGCCCCACGCCGATGGACTTGGGGTCGATCTTCACCAGCTCGGCCAGTGGATCCTGGAGGCGACGCCCGATGGAGACGGCACCCCGGACGGTCAGGTCGTGATCGGGGAGCTCCTCGCGGGCCACGTCGCTGGCGCTGTAGATGGACGCGCCGGCCTCGTCCACCATGATCACCGGGAGGTCCAGCTCCAGATCCCGGAGGAACGCCTCGGTCTCCCGCCCCGCGGTGCCGTTGCCCACCGCGAACGCTTCCGGAGAGAAGCGCCGGACGAGGTCCCGGACCACCCGCTCGGCCTCCTCCCGCCGCCCCTGGCCCAGGTCGTCGGAAAGACGGTGGTGTTGTGCAGGAGCGCCCCCTGGGCGTCCAGCGCCACGACCTTGCAGCCGGTCCGGAAGCCGGGGTCGATGGCGATGATCCGCCTGTTGCGGCAACGGCGCCGCCATGAGGAGCTCCCGGAGGTTCGTCACGAAGATGCGGATGGCATCCTCGTCGGCCCGGGCCTTGGCCTCCTTCAGCGCCTCCCGCTCGAGGCTCGGCAGGAGCAGGCGCTTGTAGGCGTCCTCCAGGGCGAGCCCCACCTGCTCCGTGGCGAAGCCGTCTCCTCGCAGGTAGCGTCGCCTCAGCCTCGCCAGGGCATCGGCCTCGTCGGGCCTCGCCTGAACCCTGAGGAAGCCCTCGTTGCCGCCTCGCAGGATGGCGAGGATGCGGTGGGACGGAGCTCGGGAAAGGGGCTCGGACCACGCGAAGTAGTCCCGGAACTTCGCCGCCTCGGCCTCCTTCTTCTTGATCACGGTCGACACGAGCAGCGCCCGCCGGGCGAACAGGGCGCGCAGCTCCCGACGCACCTCGGCGTCCTCGCTGACGTCCTCGGCGATGATGTCCCGGGCGCCGGACGAGGGCGGCGTCGCGGTCCTCGAAGGCCGTCAGGTCGATCCGCGCGCCGCTCTGCGCCAGGAGCGCCTTCGCCAGCGGCTCGAGGCCCGCCTCCCTGGCCGCCATCGCGCGTGTGCGGCGCTTCGGCCGGTAGGGCAGGTAGATGTCTTCCAGGGCCGGCAGGGTATCGGCACTCGCGATGCGGCGGCGAAGGTCGTCGTCGAGGAGGCCCGCTCTGCGAAAGTGAAGCCAGGATGGAGTCGCGTCGCTTGTCGAGCTCGGCGAGCTGCCCCATGCGGTCCCGCACGGTGGCGATCGGCCACCTCGTCGAGAGAGCCGGTGGCCTCCTTCCGGTAGCGGGCGATGAAGGGTACCGTCGCGCCATCGGCCAGGAGGGCGGCCGTGGCCTGCACCTGCTGGACGCTCGCTCCCAGCTCCCGCGCTACGACGGAAGCGTGATCGGACGAGGCTTCAGCCTCCTTCGGAGTCATCCTGCCCTCTCGTACGTCGAGGCCACCGCCGCGGCGTGACCGTGGCAGGCCGGTGGCCGGGCTCGTAGTTGAAGGAGACCTCGACCTTCGCGCGGCAGCTCTGAACGGCGCCGTCGTTGCGCTGCAGATCCAGCCCCGAGATCTCCGCCACACGCAGATCCCGCAGTGACTGGGCGGCGGGTTGGACAGCGGCAGCGGCTGCCTGCGTCGTCAATATGCCCGCCGGCAGGGCGGCCTGCCAGGCGAGAGACCGCTTCGACGCGGAGTGCGACGCCAGCCCCGATGACCGCGAACAGCGCCAGGCCGGTAGCTGCCCGGACGTGGGCACCATAGTATCGCCATCGATTGAAAGGGCGGGTACGCCACCGTTTCGGCCCGCCGGACCTGACGCACTCCGAGGAGGAAAGCCGATGCTGGATCTCCTGCCCGACGCCGTCGGCACGTGGGTGGGCTTTCTCGTCGACCTGACGATCCTGTTCGGCGCGCTCGCCGCGGCGTACAAGTTCCGGGTGTTCGACGTCCTGGGGCACAAGTACCGCTCGGAGGTGTGGTGCGGATCGGCTCCGTTGGGCTCGGACGAGGGAGGGCGCGTGCTCTTCGTGGGCAACTACGTGATCCACAACACGGGCAATCGCCCACTCAAGATCTCGTGGGTGAGCCTCCGCCTGCTTCAGCTCCACGAGCCCGGGGAGGACGGAATCCTGGACTCCTCGCGGTCCCGGGAGCTCGTGAAGAGGACGTTCGACAAGGACGGTGGCGTTTCCTGGTTCCGGGTGGGAGCCGGAGAGCGCAGCATCTACCCGCTCCGCTGCCATCTCCCCTCCATCGACGGCACCCTCGCCCTCGAATGCAGGTTCGGGTGGAAGCACGGCGGCGAGCCGTCGGAATTCGTCTGGCTGTACGATCCGCGCTTGCCCAGCACATGGTGGAGCGAACCGACGCCGGGCCTGCCGGAGGCGTGGAAGCCATGCCTCCGGCAGGCGTGAGCCCGACGGCCCGATCGGGTCGGCGAGGAGATGGAGTGCCTGCTACCGCCGGGTCAGCGTCAAGCCCGCCACCTCGACGCGGTCTGCCCTCCCTCCGGGCGCGCCGACGAACGAGAACCGCGTGCCCGACTCCAGACCGACGGCCCGGCCGGGCTCGGTGAAGACGATCTCGTCCCTCGGCTGGTATCCGGGCGCTTCCACGAAGAGCGAAGCTCCCTCCCGGGTGACCGAGAGGGTCACGGGGGGCTGGTCGAGCCCATACTCCCCCACGAACGCGTCCAGCGCCGTGGTGTCCAGGGCCAGCGCGTCGATCTCCCGGGGGCCGTAGTCCGGCCACCCGTACTCCGACGCCACCGCCAGAAGGACCTCCTGCGCCAGCCCGCCGCCGCCGTCGCCGTTGGTCATGACGGCCGCGCCCTGGCCGGTCTCGGGGAAGTAGATGAGCTGGCAGCGGAATCCCTCGTTGGCGCCCCCGTGGCCGAAGTGGAAGCCGGCTCCGGTCCCGCCCAACCCCGGGCCCAGCCCGTAGCCGGCCTTCTGGGGCGTGAGCATCTCCTGCGCCATATGCTGCGAGAGCAGCCCGTCGGATGCGCCATCACGCGCCGCGGTGATGGCCATCGCCCACTTCAGGAGGTCCGTGGGCGTCGTCCACAGCCCGGCCGCCGCCATCTCGGGGTAGGTGTGCCAGCGCCCCTCGATGGGGGTGCCGTCGGAGCGATAACCAGCGGCCTCCTCTCCCCTGCGCTCCTCCGGGAGGGGCTGATCGTAGGTGGAGCGCGTCATCTCCGCCGGGTCCAGGACCAGGCGCTTCATCAGTGAAGGGAAGCGCTCACCCGTCACGTCGGTCATGACGAGCTGCTCCACCGTCACCCCACCTCCGGAATACCGCGAGATCGCCCCCGGGAGGGTGTCCACCCTGACCGGCGGCGTGTTGGCCGGCGGCTCGCCGTCGAGGATCTGGGGGACGGTGGGCAGGGGCTCGCCGGCCGCGTATCCGGGGAACCCGTGGACGGTGAGCCCGGCGCTGTGCGACACGATGCGCCGCAAGGTCACCGGCTCCCGGGCGGTGAACGCGTTGTCCGGCACCTTCCAGCTCGTCAGGTATCGGTTCACCGGCGTGTCCAGGTCCAGGCGTCCTGCCTCGACCAGGCGCAGCATGGCCGTGGCGGCCACCGGCTTGGAGATCGACGCGGCCTGGAAGAGCGTCGCCGCCGTGACGGAGTCCGCGGTCCCGACCTCCTTCACGCCGAAGCCCCGGGCCCACGCGATGCGGCCGCCGTCCACCACCGCGATGGAGACGCCCGGCACGTGGTAATGCTCCATCCGCTCGGCCAGGCGGAAGGAGACCGGCGCTCGCCCCTTCACGATGGTACCGGGCCCGAGACCAGCGGTGACGCGGGCGACGGCCGCCTCTGTCGTCTCCGGTCCGGAGGCGCCTCGGTCTGCAGAACAGGCGAGGGCCGTGGAGGTGAGCGCGATCAGGACGACCCGTGACGACACGCGCATGAAGCTCTCCCTGGCGGAGGTTCGAGGCGGAGTGCGCAACATCCCCGGCGTTGAGATGGGCCGCAAGGCCGCCGCCCCTACCACCCGCCCTGAGCGGTCCGGCTGATGATCTCCTCCTGGAGATCGCGACCGATGTCGACGAAGTAGTCGCTGTAGCCGGCCACGCGCACCAGGAGGTCGCGGTAGCGTTCGGGGTGGGCCTGGGCGTCCCGCAGCGTATCCGTCCCCACGACGTTGAACTGGACGTGGTGGCCGCCCAGGCGGAAGTAGGCCCGCACCAGCGCGGCGAGGCTGCGCACGCCCGCCTCGCCCTCCAGCACCTGGGGGAGGAAGCGCTGGTTGAGCAGCGTCCCGCCGGAGCGCACCTGGTCCATCTTCGCCAGCGAGCGACACACGGCCGTGGGGCCGCATCGATCCGCTCCGTGGGCCGGCGACGTGCCGTCGGAGATGGGAAGCCCGGCCCTGCGCCCGTCCGCCGTGGCGCCCACGCGGGTGCCGAAGTACACGTGGCACGTGGTGGACAGCATGTTCAGGTGGTAGAGGCCGCCGCGGGTGTTCGGGCGCCCGTCGATGGCGTCGAGGAGCGAGGCGTAGATCCGCTGCATGAGGGTGTCCGCGCGGTCGTCGTCGTTGCCGAACCTGGGCGTCTTGTTCTGCAGTCGTTGCCGCAGCGGCTCCTCGCCCTCGAAGTCGCGCGCGAGCACCCCCAGCAGGCGGTCCATGCCCACCGTGCCGCCGTCGAACACGTGGGTGCGGATGGCGGACAGGCTGTCGGTGGTCGTCCCGATCCCGCAGCACTGGATGTACGTCGTGTTGTACCGGGGGCCACCGTCGTGGTAGTCACGCGCGTTCTCGATGCAGTCGCGGATCACCACGGAGAGGAAAGGGGCGGGACACGAAGTGGCGAACAGGCGCTCGATGCGCTGGTTCATCTCGACCTTCACGTCCACGAAGTACCGCAGGCGCGATTCGAAGGCCTGGTACAGGTCGTCGAAGAACGCCCAGGCGCGCGGGTCCCCGAGCGGAGGAGCCAGCCGCTTGCCCGACGCCGGGTCCACGCCGTCGTGGAGCGTGATCTCCAGGATCTTCGGCGTGTTCAGGTACCCGGTGAGGAGGTAGGCCTCCTTGCCGAACGCGCCCGTCTCGATGCAACCGCTGGTGCCTCCCTCGCGGGCGTCCTCCACGGCCTTGCCGGCGCGTACCTGCTCGGCCACCACGGTGTCCGCACCGAACATCGACGGGTAGCCGTACCCCCGGCGCACGACGCGGCACGCCGCCTCCAGGAAGCGGTCCGGCGTGAGGGCGCTCACCTGGATGTTGCTCTGGGGCTGGAGGAGGTGCACCTCGTCCACGACCTCCAGGATCAGGTACGAGAGGTCGTTGACCCCGTCCGCCCCGTCCCGCGTGAGCCCGCCCAGGTTGATGTTCGTGAAATCGTTGTAGGTGCCGCTCTCCTGGGCGGTCACGCCGACCTTCGGGGGAGCCGGCTGGTTGTTGAACTTGATCCACAGGCAGCTCAGCAGCTCCTTGGCCCTCTCGCGGTCCAGGCTGCCGTCGGCGGAACCTCGCCGGTAGAACGGCCACAGGTGCTGGTCGAGGTGGCCCGGGTTCATCGCGTCCCACCCGTTCAGCTCGGTGACCGTACCGAGGTGGACGAACCAATAGGCCTGGATCGCCTCGTGGAAGGTCCGCGGGGCGTGGGCGGGCACGCGCCTGCACACCCGCGCGATCTCCAGCAGCTCGGCGCGGCGCCCGGGGTCGCGCTCGGTTCCGGCCATCGTCTCGGCCAGCCCGGCGTGGCGCTCGGCGAAGCGGATCGTCGCGTCGCAGGCGATGTCCATCGCCCGCAGCTGCGCGTCCTTCGCCGCTTCGTCGGGATCGGACAGGTCGCCGAGACGGGTCCGGCGCGCGGCGATCTCCGCCTTGTAGTCGAGCATCCCCTTCCGGTAGATCTCGCCGTCCAGCGCGGTGTGGCCCGGCGCGCGCTGCTCCATGAACTCGGTGAAGACGCCGGCTTCGTACGCGAGACGCCAGGGCTCGGACGCCTGCTGGAAGAGGCGGTCGCGCATGGTGCGGCCCTGCCAGAACGGGATGACGTCCCGCTCGTAGACCGTGACGGCCGCGTCGTCCACGCGGTAGCGGGTCCGCTCGCGGGAGTCGAGGGTGCGCAGGTCCTCCACCGAGTGGCAGGTGAGCTCCGGGAAGGTGGGCACCGCCTTCGGCGCGGGGCCGCGCTCCCCGACGATCAGCTCGTCCTTCCCGATGTGGATCGTCTTCCTCTCGCACAGCTCCAGGAAGGCGAGGGCGCGCAGCACCGGTGTGGGGTGCCGTCCCTCGTTCTCCCGGTAGAAGCGGGTGACGATCTCGGCCCGTTCGGTGGAGAGGGTGGGCTCCGCCCGGAAGCTCCGCTCCAGCAGCCTGCCGACACGTTCGTTCACGGTCTCGGTCTCCCGGGAGGGTGAGCGCTCACCCTCCTACGCTGACAGGGAGCCCGCGGGACTCGAGGCACGCGGCCCACGCCGCCACCCGGTCCTGCGGGATCTCCCCGTCGTGCTCCATGAGCCAGGGGATGCCGAACTTCCGGTGCTTGTCCCTGGCGGATCGATGAAAGGGCAGGAGGCTCACGCCGTCGACGGGAGGGAGGGCGCCGAGGAGGGCCCCCAGGCGATCGATGCCGTCGTCGCCGGTGACGCCGGGGATCAGCGGCACCCGGACCCGCACCCGCGCACCCAGGGAGAGGAGGAGCTCGAGGTTGTCCAGGATCGGCTCCAGGGGCACGCCCGTCGTCCGGCGGTGCAGGGCCTCGTCCATCACCTTGAGGTCGTACAGGAAGAGATCCGTCTCCGCCGCCACGCGCCGCAGGACTTCGGGTTCCGCGAACCCCGTCGTGTCCACGGCGCGGTGCAGCCCGCGCGCGCCACACGCCGAGAGCATCTCGACCAGGAAGCGCCACTGGAGGAGCGGCTCGCCTCCCGAGAACGTGACCCCGCCGCCGGACTCCTCGTAGTAGGGGCGATCGCGCTCCACCTCGGCGAGTAGCCCGTCGACGTCGACGGTGCGGCCCACGAGCCGCCGCGCCTCGGCCGGGCAGACATCGGCGCAGGCGCCGCTTTGCCGGCAGGCCGCCGCATCCGTCACCACCCCCTCGGGCCCGAGGGCCAGCGCCCCCTCGGAGCAGGCCCGCACGCAGTCGCCGCACCCGAGGCAACGCTCCCGGTCGTAGTACACGAAGGGCGAGCGGCCTCGGCTCTCGGGGTTGTGGCACCACCGGCACGACAGCGGGCAGCCCTTGAAGAAGACCGTCGTGCGGATGCCGGGCCCGTCGTGGATGCAGAACTTCTGCACGTCGAAGATGAGCGCGGTGCGCATGGTGCCTGGAAGTTACCGAGTGACCTCGCGCCCCGGCAGCCGGTGCGCCGGCCGGGGTCAACGGCGAGGTTCGGTGACGTGTCTCTCCGGAGACGAGCTCGACACGCAGAGGGAATCCGATGACCAAGAGAACCGTCGTCCTGATGTCGCTCCTCGCGAGCGCGGCCTTCACGCCCACGGCGGCCTCCGCCCAGGCGTCGGCCGGGGCCGCCACGCTCCCCGAGCGGGCGATACGCCGGACGGTCCCCATGACCGACATGATCCGTCGCGCCTGGGCGGCGGGGACGAGGGACGCCACCGGTCGGCCGGGCCCGAGCTACTGGCAGCTGTGGATGGACTACACGATCCATGCGCGCTTCGACCCGACATCCGCGCGTGTGACCGGCCGCGAGACGGCCGTGATCCACAACACCAGCGACTCCGCGATGACGAGCATCCAGGTGCGCCTGGACCAGAACATCTTCGCGCCCAACGTGCCGCGCCTGGAGACCGTCCCCGAGATCACGGACGGGATGCCCGTCACCCGCATGGCGTTCAACGGCGAGGACGTGGACCTGAGCCCCCCGCCGCAGCGGCGCTTCCGCGGCCCCGGCGCCCAGGCACGCGAAGTGCGGCTGGCGGCGTACGGTATCGACCAGACGACGGCGCGCATCACGCTGCCCACGCCCATCCCCGCGCACGGCAGCGGGACGCTGGAGGCCGAGTGGAGCTTCAAGGTGCCCCGATCCGACAGCGTGCGTGGCCTGCGCATGGGGAGCTGGGCCGACTCCCTCTTCCAGGTGGCCCAGTGGTACCCGAGGGTGGCCGTGTTCGACGACCTGCGGGAGGGCGGGTGGGACACCGATCCGTATCTGGGGCCCTCGGAGTTCTACAACAACTTCGGCCGGTTCGACGTGACCATCGACGTCCCCGCCGGATGGATCGTGGGCGCCACGGGCGTCCTGCAGAACCCCGCAGAGGTGCTCACCGCGATGGCCCGTCAGCGCCTGTCCCACGCGCTGGACGCCGACACCACGTTGAGCGTGGTGACCGCCGCGGAGCTCGGGCCCGGGAAGGCGACCGCCGCGGGGGACCGGCTGCAGTGGCACTTCGTGGCCGACAGCGTGGCCGACTTCGCGTGGGCCACGTCCGACCGGTTCGTGTGGGACGTGAGCCGCGCCACCATCCCCGGGAAGGGGCCCATCCCCATCCAGATCCTCTATCTCCCCGGCGACGCGCAACGCTATGCCGACGCCGGCCCCACCGTGCGTCACGCCCTCGAGTTCTACTCGAAGCTGTGGATGCCCTACGCCTTCCCGCAGATGACCATCGTGGACGGTCCCGAGGGAGGGATGGAGTATCCGTCGTTCATCATGTCCAGCGTGGGCGCCGCGGACCACGAGACCGGCCACGAGTGGTGGCCCATGATGGTCGGCACCAACGAGACGTGGTACGGCTTCATGGACGAGGGCTTCAACCAGTACATGAACATCCTGTCCCGTGACGATCGGATGGGACGTCCGGTGGACCTGGACGGGCTGGGCCAGCGCTACGGCCGCACGAGCGGCGACGAGCGGGAGGCCCCCCTCATGTGGGACGCCAACTACGGCGGGCCCATGTACTCGTTCCAGGCCTACTCGAAGGCGCCGCTCATGCTGTCGATGCTCGGCGGCATCGTGGGCGACACCGCCGTGTGGCGGGCCATGAGCGGCTACGCCGAAGCCTGGCGCTTCAAGCACCCGTCGCCGTGGGACTACGCCTTCTTCATGGACAACGCGCTCCACCGCGACCTGGGGTGGTTCTGGTATTCCTGGCTGTTCACCACCAGCTCGGTGGACGGGGGCATCGAGAACGTCGCGACCGATGGCGCCCGGACCACCGTCACCGTGAAGCAGGACGGGGACATGCCGTCGCCGGTCGTGCTGGAGGTGACGCTGGCGCCCGGCGACGGGCCGCCGGTGCCGATGGCCAACGCGAAGATGGTCGACGACACCACCGCGGTCGTCACATGGCCCGTGGACGTGTGGTTCGCGGGGAGCCGGACGTTCGATGCGGTCCTCGACTTCGGGGGCCGCGCCGTCCGGAAGATCACGCTGGATCCCCACTGCCGCTTCCCCGATCGTGACATCACGGACAACGTGTGGCCGCGGGACCCGAGCCTGGCCGACCTGGCATCCAGCCCGGGTCGTGGCGGGTACGGGGGGCAGCCGACGTGCTATGGACGCTGAGGGACCGGTCCGCCCAACTCAGCCACCCCACCCGACCGCCGGCACCGCCGAAATCACGTTCTGCTCTCGCGCCGGCGTGCGGGCATCTCGAAACGTCGGTGTACGATCCTCGCCAGAACCGTAGTACTGTGGATATGAGGACTGGACCTCTGGCGTCGACCCCCCCGCGCGGCTGCTCCGTCGAGACGTAGCCGTACAGGGCCTATCGGCCTTCCGCGCCTCGGATGGAGGCGGTGGAGGGAGGGGGGGACGCCATGAGCGAGGCATCCGAGATCCTGCGCTACACCGTGGACGGTCCTGCGGGCGCCGGAGAGACACCGCCGCGCCCTGGCGACCGGGCCATGAAGGTCCTCAGCTGGGGGATTCTCTTGATCTGCCTGGCTGTGTGGACGGCCGTCGGCGCCCTCTTCTGGATCCCCCTCCTGCTTCGGAGAATCGTCGGGTACTCGGTGGGTCTGGTGCCCTCCATGCTGGCCGTCGGGAAGCCCTGGCGGGAGGCCAAGAGGCTCCGCAACGCGATGAGCTTCTACGCCCGGGGCTTCAAGGTGACCAGGGACATGGTCATGCGGGATCCGGAGCGGGACGAACGTCCTCTCTTCGCGGGGCCGGAAGGCGGGCCCCGTGGGATCGCGCTCCTCGGTGACCTGATGTGGACGCTCACGTTCTGGTACGCCGTCCTGCTCCTCGCCGGTGTCATCGACAGCACTCCCCTGGACCTTTGGCGGCACCTGGTCGATGTCCCCTGGTCGGAGAGGGTCTTCCAGCCGACGATGGAGTGGGTGCGAGCCCACCTGCCCCTGAAGTTGCAGAGATCCTCATGAGCCGCCCGGAGATTCGTTGTACGATCCGGCCGACGAGCGTGCTATCGTGAAAGTGGGGGCCGGAGATCAGGCCGACGACTCCGCCATGCTGGGAACCGCCACATACGACTGCCCATCCAGCCTCGCGGCCATGGAACGAGGCGCCTGGCGACGAGGGGCAAAGCGGGGAAGGTCATGAACGAGTCACAACCGGTCCTGCGCTACAACGTCTACGGCCCTGTCGCCGAAGAAGGCGGGAGGAGGGAGGCGGGAGCGAGCGCGGCCCGGCCAACCGCCCTCAGCCTCGGCGTGCTCGTGGTCTGCCTGGGCTTTTGGTCGGTCCTGGGCGCCCTCTTCTGGATTCCACTTCTCCTCCGGAGGATCGTGACCTACTCGGTCGCCCTCGTGTCGGCCATGCTGGCGGGGAAGAAACCCGAGAGGGCGGCCGAGGCCCTTCACGACGCCATGGGCTTCTACTGGCGAGGCTTCAGGGTGACCACGGAGATGGTCACCCGCGAGCCGGACGCCCACGACCGAGTTGCTCCCGGCGAGGAAGAGGACGGGCTGCGCGGTATGGCCCTCCTGAACGAGCTGGCGTGGGTGCTCCTGATCTGGTACGCCATCCTCTTGACGCTGGGCGTCGTGGACCGCACGCCCCTCGACCTGTGGCGTTGGCTGGGCAGTGTCCCGTGGACGGAGAAGGTGGTTCAGCCGGCCGTAGAGTGGGGGCGGCGGTCGCTCCCGGGCGTTACGAGCCACCTCCCCTGATCCACGGCATCGTCGAAGACCATTCGCGCGTGGGAGCCCACCTGTTGACGCTGGGCGTCGTGGACCGACGCCCCTCGACCTGTGGCGGCGGACAGTCGGGCTCCCGTGGACGGAGAAGGTCGTGAACCCGGCCGTGGAGTGGGTGCGGTCGCGGCGGCCGTGACGATCTCCATGGGGAGCGGCCTCGCGCGCCGTCACCGAAACGCCCGTGACGCCCGGTCGAGTCCCTGGACCTCCTCCTCGCTCAGCTCGAAGTCCAGCACGCCGGCATTCTCGCTTGCCTGCCCGACGTTGCTGGCTCCCGGGATCGCCACCACGAGCTCGCCCTGAGCCTGGATCAACCAGCGCAGCGCGACTTGCGCCGAAGTCACGCCCCGCCTCGTCGCGACGGATGCGAGGGCTGCCACCACGGGCGCGCTCCTGCGCAACCCGCTCGGCCGGAACAGGCGCTGGAGCCGGCGTGGGCCGCCAACCCGTTTCACCCGGTCGGGGTCGTCGTGGAATTTGCCCGACAGCAGGCCCTGGGCCAGAGGCGAGTACGCGATGATCGTCACGCCCAGCTCGCGCGCAGCGGCCAGCACCCCGTTCGTCTCGATGCGCCGGTCCAGAAGGCTGTAACGCACCTGGTTCGACGCCAGCGGCAGGCCACGCTGCTCCAACACGCGGGCAGCGAGGCGCATGGCACGGGCCGAGAAGTTGCTGACGCCCACGGCCCGGATTCGTCCCTCCTGCGCCAGATCGGCCATGGCCTCCACCTGCGCCCTCTTGGTGGCGAGCGCACCGAAGCCCGTGTGGATCTGGTGCAGGTCGATGGAATAGGGAGACAGGTGGGCCAGCCGGTCGTCGAGTGTCCGCCCGATGGAGCCCGCCGTGCGCAGGACCGGCAACCACTTGGTGGCGATGACGACGGAGCCGTTCGGTCGGCCCGCCGCCTGGAGCGCGGCGGCCAGCGAGGCCTCGCTGCGTCCGGCGCCGTACGCTTCGGCGGTGTCGAACCAGTCGATCCCGCCCTCCAGCGAGGCCCGCACGACGCCGTTCACGGCTTCCCGGGTGAGCGCCGGCCAGTACCGGCCGGCCAGGCCTTCGCCTCCGGAGAACTGCCAACAGCCCAGTCCGATCGGCGCGACCCGGATGGTCGTCGGGCCCAAGGTGCGAGTCGTCATGATGCGCTTCTCCCGCCCGCCTGCAACTCCCGCTGCCTCGAACGATCGCAGGAGTCTTCTGCGAAGACTACGGCGGAGGTCGGCGGGTAGGCGGGTGGAGCGTTCCCGGTCAGGGTGGCCCCTCGGATTCCGCCGGGCCTCAGGCCCTCAGTTGATCCCTGATCGGCAGACGACGGATCCGCTTCCCCACCGCGGCGAAGATCCCGTTGCACAGGGCGGGCGCGACGGGAGGAACGCCGGGCTCTCCGGCGCCGCCCAGGGCGTGGTCGTTCTCGATCAGGGCGACCTCCACCAGCGGCGCCTCCTCGATCCGGCACACCGGGTAGTTGCCGAAGTTGTCCTGGACGACCGCGCCGTCCTTCGTCGTGATCTCGCCGTGCAGCGCGATGGACAGCCCGAAGACCACGGCGCCTTCCATCTGCGCGGTCGACCCGGTCGGGGTTCACCGCCAAGCCGCAGTCGATGGCCGTCCACGCCCGGGGCACCTTCACCTCGCCCTCGGGCGTCACCGTGACCTCCAGGGCGGCGGCCGTGAAGCTCCCGAAGCTGGTGAAGGCCGCCAGGCCGATGCCCGTGCGCGGAGGAAGCGCCCGGCCGTAGCCCGGACATCTCCACGACCCGGTCGAACACCGCCCGCAGTCGGTCGGCGTCCGCCGGCTTCGGCTCCGGCCGCTGTCGGGTCGTTCGCGTCCGCCGCCGTCAGCACCGACCCGAAGAGGTCGTTCCAGACCTGGTCGGGCCGCTTGCCCGTGGCCTCGGCGATCTCGTCCACCATGGACCCCACCGCGAAGCCGTGCTGGATGCTGGTCACCGACCGCAGCCACCCGACGCGGACGTGGGCCTTCGCCTCGCCGGACGAGAGCCGCAGCGAGGGGACGGCCAGGGGCTGCTCCATCACCGGGGCGACCTCGAAGTCGGTCGCGGCGTCGGTCCGTTGTCCGGAGTAGACCTCCATCAGGGACGGATACGCCGCCCTGTGGTCCCAGGCCTGGACGCGGCCCGACGCGTCCAGGCCCACCTCGACCCTCTGGGCCGAGATCGCGTGGTAGTAGCCGTGGCGGACGTCGTCCTCGCGGGTCCACACCATCTTCACCGGCTTGCCCATGTGCCGGGCGAGGAGCGCGGCCTCGACGGCGAAGTCCGGCTTGGACTTCCGGCCGAAGGCGCCCCCGAGGAGCGTCACCTCGACGTAGATGTCCTCCGGCTTCTTCCCGAAGTAGGGCGCCACCGTGCTCTGGACCACCTGGGGATCCTGACACGACGTCCAGATCTTCAGGTCGTCACCGTCCCACTCCGCCGTCGCCGCGGGGGGCTCCATGGGAATGTGGTGCTGATGCGGGCACGAAGTAGTCGGACCTGATGCGCCGGGCCGAGGAGGACAGCGCGCCGCTCACGTCGCCGCGGTCGTAGGTGACCGTTCCGCCGGCCTCGATCGCGCGCCACAGGGAGGCCTCGTACGCGGTGGTGTCGTAGTCCCCGTTGGGTCCGGCCGTCGAAGGACGCCGCCGAGCGCCTCGCGGCCCTGGATGGCCGCCCAGGTGTTGGTGGCGACCACGGCCACGCCGCCCAGGGGCTGGTAGCGCATGGGGAACTCGAAGACCGGCAGCTCGACCACGTCCAGCACGCCGGGCACCGCCATCGCGGCGGCCCGGTCGTAGCTGTCGAGGCGGCCGCCGACCACCGGGGGGCGGGCCGCCACCGCGTAGACCATCCCTTCGCGGCGCACGTCCTGGCCGAAGACGGCCCGGCCCGTCGCGAAGTCCTCGGCGTAGATGTTGCTGCACCGGCTTGCCGATGTAGCGGTGCTGGGCGCGGGACTTGAGGGTGACGGACTCGGGGTCCGGCACGTCGAGGAGCGCGGCCGCGGCGACGAGCGTCCGGTAGTCGAGGGCCTCGCCGCTCTTCCGGTTGTGGACCTGGTGGTTCCTCGCTTCCACCTGGCTCCGGTCCACGCCCCAATGGGCGGCGGCGGCCTCTTCGAGCATGGTGCGCGCCGTGGCGCCCGCCGTGCGGAAGGCGTCGTAGAACAGCCGGATCGACGAGGACCCGTCGGTGTTCTGGCTGCCGAACTTCTTGTCGCCGTAGGCCGGCATGACCTGGAGGCGATCCCAGTCCGCCTCCAGCTCGTCCGCGATGATCTGGGTCAGCCCCGTTCGCGACCCCTGGCCCATCTCGGCCCGATGGACGTACACGCGCACCGTGCCGTCCTCGTCGATGGCCAGGTAGACGGAGGGAGAGAGGGGACCGGCCGACCCTCCGCCGACCAGGGCGCGGAGGCCGCGGGGAACCACGGACGTCGAAAGGACGAACCCGGTGGCGAGCCCCAGGGTCTTGATGACGCTCCGGCGGGAGACGTTGGTGACGAGGAGCGACATGGTCATCCCTCCCGGGCGGCGCGGTGGATGGCCTTGCGGATCCTCTGGTAGGTGCCGCAGCGACAGATGTTGCGCGACATGGCCTCGTCGATCTCCTCGTCGTCCGGGTCGGGGTTCACGGCGAGGAGCGCCGAGGCCGCCATGATCTGGCCGGACTGGCAGTACCCGCACTGGGGCACGCCCTCCGCGATCCACGCCTTCTGGAGCGCGGTGAGCTGCGGCGGCGAGACCCTCGATGGTGGTGATCTCGCGGTCGGCCGCCCGGGACATGCGTGTCATGCACGAGCGCACGGGGGATCCGTCCATGTGGACGGTGCACGCCCCGCACAGGTTCTTGCCGCACCCGAACTTGGTGCCGGTGAGGCCCAGCACGTCGCGCAGGACCCAGAGCAGCGGCATGTCCGGCGGCGCGTCGACCTCCTGGCGCTCGCCGTTGACGGTGAGGGAGTACCTGGGCATGTGCGCTCCGGGAGCGAGGGGAGGGTCGGGCGGCGGCCGTCCAGGAGGGTCGCCGGGCGGACAGTTTAGGCGTTTCCCCGGATTTCCGCGACGGCGGGCGGGCGCCGTGGGGCCCGCCGACCGGTTCCCGGTGCCCCCGGTCAGAAGCGACGCCACGGAGGTGGACACGATGCGAGCATGTGGCGATCGGCGGGTCGGGGCGGCCTGCCGATCGAGGACGAACGCCTCCGGAACGGGCGGCAATCGTCAGGTTCGGAGGCACCCATGCCCGCCTCTCTTCCCTCGTCATCGCAGGTTTCCCGCTGGCTCACCAATGCCTTCCCCCGCGGCCCTCGCGTCATTACCGTCCATCCATCAGGTCATGGCGGGAGGACCCCCCCTTTTTCCTCGGCCCCCAACCGGAGACGGAACATGGCCATCCGCTCTGCATCACGCTTGCTCCTGGCGACCCTGCTTCTCCTGCCACCTCCGAACCTCTCCGCCCAGGACGCGAAGCCCGCCAGGACGGGCCTGGAGATCTCGGGCTTCGCGGGTGACTTCAACGACCGACCCGAGTTCGGGCCCAGCGACGCGTTCGTCAACCCCGCGAAGGGCGGCATCTTCGGGGGGTATCTCGGTTACCACTTCGCGCACAACCTCTTCATCGAGGCGGAGGGGGCCTACACGCCCATGCAGATGGATGGTCGGTTCGGGCGGGTCGTGGACCTGAACCTCACCCTCGTCGGCGCCTCCGTGGGCTACACGTTCCCCCTCACGGAGTCCTTCGAGATCTTCGGGCTGGCGGGTGGCGGCATGGCCCTGTGGGACCCGAGCGGCGCCGACACCGAACGGGACCTGATGATCGACTACGGTGTCGGGGCCCGGTACTTCGTGACGGACTGGCTCGCCGTGCGCGGCGACGCCCGCATGCACCAGATGCCCGATGCCCTGGACGCGACGGCGGCCAGCGTGGCCGGGGTGACCCTGGGGAACGAGTCGTTCTGGGGATGGACCTTCACGGGCGGGCTCTCCCTGTGGGTGGGCGGGAAGCGTGATGCCGATCGGGACGGCGTGGTCGACGATCTGGACGCCTGTCCCGCCACACCGCGGGGCGTCACGGTCGACGCCCGGGGTTGTCCGGTGGACTCCGATGCCGACGGTGTCGCGGACTACCTGGACCAATGCCCGGCCACGCCGGCCGGCGCTCGCGTGGACGGCAGCGGCTGCCCCACGGACGAGGACCATGACGGCGTGTTCGACGGACTCGACCGGTGTCCGGCTACGCCGGCGGGCGCCACGGTGGACACGAACGGCTGCCCGAGCGACTCGGATCGTGACGGCGTCTTCGACGGCATCGACCAGTGCGCGAACACGCCGGCCGGTGCCACGGTCGACGGTCGCGGTTGCCCGAGCGACGGCGACCAGGACGGGGTGTTCGACGGCATCGACCGATGCCCGGGCACGGCGCCCGGATCGGAGGTCGACGCGCAGGGCTGCCCGGTGAGCGAGGTGCAGCGGGCCCTCGAGGAGGAGGGCACCTTCACCTTCGGTGACGTGAACTTCGCGTTCAACTCGGCGGAGCTGCGTCCCGGCGCGGAGGCCACGCTCCAGGAGGTCGGGCGCGTTCTGGCGAGCCGCCCCGACGACCGCATGGAGCTCGTCGGCCACACCGACTCCGTGGGCGCGGAGGCGTACAACCAACAGCTGAGCCTCCGCCGGGCGGAAGCCGTGCGGGACTACCTGCTCCGGAACTTCCCCGGCCTGACCGCGAGCCGCTTCGACGTGCGTGGCATGGGCGAGACGCAACCGGTCGCGGACAACGGCACCGAGGAGGGCCGCAGCCAGAACCGGAGGGTGGAGATCCGGCTGGTCCGGTAGCTCATCGCGTGCTCCACAGGAGCTGAGAAGCCTGGCCCGGCGGTCTCATCGCCGGGCCAGGCTTCCGCTTCTTGGCGGACCCGACCGCGGCGGTCGTTGTCCGCGTGCAGGGCTGGAGCGCGGGTACCAGCGGGTTCCGGAGTACCGCGAACGCGGGTAGCTTCACCGTGTGGGCGGGGGGGTTGGTCCTTCGATCCGGCGCGGGTCGCGTCCTGCGCCGCGGGAGTAGCCATGCGCGCCTCGCCACCGTCGGTCCTCCTCGCTGTTGCCTTTCTATTCGCCTGCGCCTCGCCCGCCCGGGGACCGTCCGCCCCCGCCCCGCCGCCCCCGTCGCGCGTCGTCCTCCTCATCGGCGACGGTGTGGGTGCCGCGTACTGGACGGCGGCCCGGTTCGCGGGCGCTCCCCTGTCCGTGGAGCGGCTGACCACGATGGGACTCGTGGACACACGGAGCAGCAGCTCCTGGATCACCGACAGTGCCGCCGGCGCCACCGCCTATTCCATCGGCATGCGCACCTTCAACGGCGCCATCGGTGTCGGACCCGATTCCCTGCCCGTGCCCACCGTGCTGGAACTGGCGCGAGACCGGGGATGGGCCACGGGGATCGTCGCGACTTCGAGCGTCACGCACGCCACCCCGGCGTCGTTCGTAGCGCACGTACCCTCCCGGGCGGAGCAGTTCGGCATCGCCTCGGACCTGCTCGCCTCGCGGGTGGACGTCTTCCTCGGCGGCGGCGCCCGTTGGTTCGATGCCTCGGTGCGCCCGGACGGCCTCGATCTCCTGGCCACGGTCCTTACCGACTACACGTACGTGCGCTCCGCCGCGGAGCTGAGCGCGGTGGACCTCGACGGCACGCGCAGCCTCGCGGGCCTGTTTGCCGAGGACCACATGCCGGCTGCGGGGGCACGGACTCCCTCCCTGCCCGAGATGACGCGGGCCGCACTGACCGTGCTGGACCACGACCCCGACGGGTTCTTCCTCATGGTCGAGGGATCCCAGCCCGACTTCCAGGGACACGACAACGCGCCTGTGGAGGCGATCGCGGCGGAGGTGGTGGACTTCGACGCCGCGGTGGGCGCCGTCCTGGACTACGCGGACCGCCATCCGGGCGTTCTGGTGGTCGTGGTGGCCGACCACGAGACCGGTGGGCTCGCCATCGAGACGAAGCCGGACAGCCTATGCGCCCCTGGAGAGTCACCCGGGCCCTGGGCGGACTATACGAGCACGGGTCACACGGCCCAGATGGTCCCCCTCTTCGCCGGCGGTGCCGGAGCCGAGGCGTTCGGCGGCATCCACGACAACTTCCAGGTGGGCCGCATGCTGCGGGAGATCATCGGAGGCAGGCGGGGGCGGTAGGGCGCGGTGCGGCGCACCGCGCAAGCTCAGACGGGCGGCCATCCGAGGCGACGACCTGTTCCATGGCCGACGTTCGCCTCCCCCGCGGGTACCCGAGTGGATGGGCCCGGCCGATCCGGTGCCGACTTCTCGAGAGCCTCCACCAGCAGGTCCAGATCTTCCAGGCGCGTAAAGACGTTGGGTGCGATGCGTGCACCCTGCTCCACCGCCACGGTGAAGATCCGGTATCGATCCCACAGGGTGTCCACCAGCTCAGCGGGCGTCAGGCCGTCCACCAGGACGTTGGCGATGGCGCACGACTGGGCGTCCCCCAGGGGCGTGTTGATGCGGATGCCCGGGACGTCCTTCACCCGCCCGACCCAACTGTTCTTGAGATAGCGGAGCCTGGCCTCCTTTCGGGCGCCGCCGATGGCCTGGTGGAAGCGCACCGCGTCGCGGATGGCCTGGTCCGTCCCCTGGGGATGGGTCCCGATGTGATGGAACTTCTCGATGTCGTCTCCCCGCGCGTTCCGGTCGCCGAACAGCGGCCAGACCTTGGAGATGTGCTCCTTGCGCACATAGAGGAGGCCGGTGCCCAGGGGGCACCCCAGCCACTTGTGGAGGCTGGAGCCCAGGTAGTCGGCACCGAGGTCCGGGACCTTCCAGTCCAGGTGGGCGAACGAATGGGCCGCGTCCACCACGACCTCGATGCCACGGGCGTGCGCCATCTCCGCCACGGCCCGCACCGGGAGCACCTGTCCCGTGAGGTAGATCATGTGGGAGATGAGGATGTAGCGCGTGCGCGGCGTGATGGCGTCGGCATAGGCCTGCACCACCTCGTCCTGGGACGCCGGGAGCCAAGGGAGCTCGATGACCTTGTTCACGGTCCCGTAGCGCATGGCCCGTTGCTCCAGCGCCTCCTGCATGGAAGGGTACTCACGGGAGGAGTAGAGAACCTCTTCGCCCCGTTCCAGAGGGATCCCCTGGAGGACCACGTTGAGGGCCTCGGTGGTGTTGCGCACGAAGGTGAACTCCGCCGGTGACACTCCCGCGAAGCGGCCGAACATCTCCTTGAGGTCCGCCCGCTCCTGGGCCATGAGGCGGCGCATGTAGAATGAGGGGATCTGGTTGATGCGGCGCACGTTCTGCACCTGAGCGGCCAGGACCGGATCCGCGGCGGGACTGAAGAAGCCGCTCTCCAGGTTGATGAAGCCGGGGTCCTGGGTGTAGGCGCGCTGAATCACCTCCCAGTACGCCTCGTCGTCAGCGAGCTCCTCGGGGGCACGCACGCCGGCGATGCGCTGCAGCTCCGGAACCGGCAGTGCCGCGGAGGAGAAGCGTGGCGTGGCCAGGGCGCCCAGGGCGGCTCCGGCGGCGGTGCGGACGAACGTGCGGCGGCTGGTCATGCGGCAGCGCTCCGGAATGGGGGTGCGTCGCCAGAGTAGTGGTGGGGAGAGGCCGGGCCAAGCCCCTCGTGGGCGCCGTCCTCATCGTCGGCCGCGCGTAGGCATCGCGTGGGTTTCGCGCGCCCCGGGTGTCTTGGAGGATACGGGGCCGTACGTCCCTCCGCAGATCGCCTCCCGAGCCGACGGCCATGGGGAAGTGATGGACGAGCAGACACTCACGAACACGTACCGGGAATTGGTGCGTCCCCTATACGGGTACGTGGCGAGTCGGTGCGGTGGGGATCGCGGCCTGGCCGAGGACGTGACGCAGGAGGCATGGCTGAGGGCGGTGGAGGCGTGGGGGCGGAAGGGGCTGCCCGACCATCCCCTGGCGTGGCTCAAGACGGTGGCCCGCAACCTCATCTTCAACTACTACCGGCGGGTACGCCCGGTGTCGCTGGACGCACTGCCCCCGGGGCTCGAGGCCCTGACGAGTGAAGATGGGATCGACTGGAATTCGCCGGATCACGCGTCGGTGGTGAGTTGGGGGCTGGCTCGTCTTCGTCCGGCGCAGGCCCGACTGCTGGAGGCCTTCCATCTGGAAGGCCTGTCGGTGGAGGAGGTGGCGCGCGAGACGGGGCTCTCCCGCCGAGCGGTGGAAGGCCGGCTGCGCAGGGCCCGCCAGAAGCTCCGCAAGCAACTCGAGAAGGTGGTCGGCCCCGGAGGAGCACTGACATGAATCGAGACCGAGAACCGAGCCCGGAGTTCGTCGAGAACCTGGAGTGGCAGGTACGTACGGCCCTCCGTCGGCAAACACGCTTGTCGGCGCCGGTCCGGCCAAGAAACGGAGGTCCCATGAAGCTCGTGGCCGTGATCCTGGTGTCGGCCATGTTCGGTGCCGGAGGCGTGGTGGTGAGGGACGAGGTGCAGGAGGGGAAGACGCAGGAAATCCTCCTGGCCCAGGTGGAGATGGAGATCCAGTTGGCCGAGCTCCAGGTACAGGCCATGCGGTCCGACCTGGACGACCTGCAGAGACAGGTGGCCGGGGGGATGGTCGAGGACGAAGCCCTCGTCGGTGGGCAGGCTGCCTTCCGCGAGGCCGCGATCCATCTGAACCGGCTCCAACTGGACCGGGAGGAGATCCGCCTGACCGGACGGGAGCCGCAAGACATGGTGTCGGCGCCGCTCGTCCACGGGCGTGACTTCGTCACCGAGCGGCTGGACCTGGAAGCGCAAGTCGTGGAGGAGCAGATTCACCTCGCCGAGTGGGATCTGGCGAGGGTCCAGCAGTTGCACCCCGCGGGCACGGTCCGGGTCGATGAGGCGAGCTACAGTGCCGCCGCCCGGCTCCAGCAGGTCCGACTGAGGCTGGATGGACTGCAGCAACGGCGCCAGCTCCGTCAGCGATTTCTCGCCGGGGAGGTCACGGCCGTCGAGGCCGCGTCCCAGGCGCAGATCATCGAAGCCGACACGGAGCTGGCGGTCCAGGGACAGGGTGTGGACATGGCCCAGCGCGCACTGGAGGCCCTCGATGCACGCGCGGCTCAGGGCCTCGTGCCCGAGTCCGACCTCAGGCAGGCCCGACTGGAGCTCAGGCGGAGGGAGCTGGCGCGGAAGCTCGCCGAACTGAAGCTCGACAGGCTCCGCGGAGGAGGTGGGGAAGGGCGCTAGCAGCGAGGGATCACTCCGCCCGAAGCGCCTCCACGGGATCCACCCGGGTGGCCCGGAGTCCGGGCACCAGCGAAGCGATCACCGCTACGACCATGAGCAGCAGCGCGACGCTGCCCAGGACCACGGGCTCCACTCCGTCCACCTTGAAGAGGAGAGGCCGTGCGAAGCGCGCGGTCACCAGGGAGACTCCGAGTCCGAGGAAGACGCCGAGGACCGCCAGGCGCGCGCCGGTGACGACGACGCCCCTCAGCACGCGCGCCTTCTGCGCTCCCAGCGCGGCCCGGATTCCGATCTCCCTGGTGCGCTGCGCGACGTCGAAGGCGAGGACGCTGTAAAGGCCGATGGCCGCGACGACGAGGGCCAGCATGCCGAACGCCGTGAAGAGCGCCGCTCCGAGGGTCCACGCCCGCGTCTGGGGATCCAGCAGCTCACGGAAGGTCTGGACCTGGGCGAAGCGCACGCGGGGTGAGAACGAACGCAGGACCGGCGCCAGCGCCGCCGCCAGCGCACGGGTCTCTCCGTCCGTGCGCACGTACATGCCTGCCGGGGCCCCCCCTGTCTGGGCCAGGGGCAGGTAGTAGGCGAGGATCCCGTCGACATTCAGCTCGGCCCGTGTGGCGTTCTCCACCACCCCGACCACCCGCGTGCATTCCTCGGCCTCATCGATGCGGAAGCACCCGTCGAGGGGATCCTGATTGGGCCAGAAGGCCCGCGCCATGGCCTCGTTCACCACCGCGACGGACGGCGACCCCTCCCCGTCCGTGTCCAGGATGGGCCGACCCTGGAGCACCCGCAGCCCCATGGTGCGCATGTAGCCCGGAGACACGGCGTAGTAGAAGGGTCCTCCACCCGGGGGAACCGGCAGGGAGTCCAGTCCCGGAACGGTGATGTGCTCGACGTGGGCCCACTGGAACGGGACGTCGGTGGCGGCCACTCCGGTCACGCCGGGCAGGCGGGCCGCGACGTCCATGGCCGCGGTGTACAGGCGGGCCGTCTCCGGCTCGTCCGGCTCATCGCCCTGGAACTCCAGCTGCGCCAAGACCAGGCGATCGACGTCCAGGCCCAGGTCCAGCTTCCGGACCTGGAGGACGCTCTGGATGAAGAGGCCGGCACCCACCAGCAGGACGGCCGACAGCGTGGCCTGGGCCACGGTGAGGCCTCCACGAACCCGGGACCGGGCTCGGGAGCTCCCTCGACCGCCTTCCGCCAGGTCCCGTGTCAGGTCCGCGCGTGTGCTCTGCAGCGCCGGCCCGAATCCCGCGATGAGACCCGCCGCCAGCGACAGCAATGCGGTGAAGGCCAGGACTCGGCCGCTCAAGGCCGAGGTCGTCCACAGGATGTCCGGGATCAACAGCGAGCGGATCAGGCCGCCGCCCCAGTGGGCCAGCGCCAGCGCGGCCAGACCTCCCAGGATCGCCAGAACCAGCGTCTCGAGGACCATCTCCCGCAGCAGCCGCGCCCGCGACACCCCCAGGGACAGCCGCACGGCCACCTCACGTCTCCTTCCGGCTCCGTGTGCGAGGAGCAGGTTGGCCACGTTCGCGCACGCGATGAGGAGGACGATGAGAGACACGCCGGCCACCCAGCGGGCGACCTTCGATTCGTTGCTGGCATTGGGCCCCTGAGCCGCGATCAGAGGCGCGGTCAGGATGCGCACGTCCGGGTCCCGCCGGTTTTCCTCTCTGCCGTTGATGTGGAGCGCCGTCGCCCGGGCCTCGGCGGCCTGGACGCTGGCCCCGTCCTTCATCCGCACCACCGCTCGCAGCCACCAGTAGGTACGGGCTGTGAGGAATCGGTCGCTCCCGTCCTGCGCGTGCTGCGCCGGCACAGCGGGCAGCCAGACGTCCACGGGCTCCAGGTCGATGCCGGTGAAGCCTCTGGGCGCCACACCGATCACCGTGACCCTGTGGCCCGAGAGGTCCAACGTGCGACCCAGCACGCCAGCGTCCCCGCCGAGCGCGGCCTGCCAGAACTCGTAGCCCACCACGGCCGTGAGCGGTGCCTCCACCCGGTCGTCGTCGGCATCGAAGAAGCGACCCATGTGGGGCTGCACGCCCAGGGTCGTGAAGAAGTCGTGCGTGGCCTTCACGACCATGACCTGACGCGCGTCTTCCCCGAAGCCCAGGGTCAGCGGACTGTTGCTGGTCACCGCTCCCGCCGACACGAACTCGGGGATCGTGCGCAGGTCCACCACGTCGGGATACGTCGTCGCGGAGATGACGGAGGGCTGGCCGAAGAAGGCCCCGTCCCGGAGGACCCTGCGCACTTGCTCCGGGCGCGCCACGTGGTCGGGCGGACGGAGAAGCAGGCGGTCGACCACGCCGAACATGGCTGCGTTCGCGCCGATGCCCAGCCCGAGCGTGAGCACCACGGCGGCCGCCAGGCCCGGCGAGCGCCGTAGCCCCCTGAGCGCCTGGCGCAGACCGGTCCGGGCCGCCTCCCAGAACTCCCCCCGCTTCCCCATCACCACCCTCCTCCGGTCTGTGGCCACGATCTTCCTGCGCAGGTGCGCCACATCGCCGAGACGGCGTTCGGCCTCCCTGCGCGCCTCGGCCGGGGCCATCCCCTGGTCGATCAGGCGGTCCGTCTGCTCCGCCAGGTAGTGCTCGATCTCCCAGTCGACGGCCTGCCGCACGCCGGGCTTTCCGAGCCCGAGCCGGAACAAGCGCCGTATCGGGCCCATGGCGTCTACGTCTCCGACTCCCGCGGCGTGAGCTTCGCGACGGCATCGACGTAGCGCGTCCATCGGAGCTCTTCCTCGGCGAGGGCCTTCATGCCCTCGGCGCTGAGCCGGTAGTACCGAGCCCTGCGCCCCTTCTCCGAGACGCCCCAGTCGCTCCGCAGCCACCCGCGGCCTTCCATGCGGTGCAGCGCGTGGTAGAGCGCGCCGTCCTCGACCAGCAGCTCGTCGTCGGTGGATCGGAGGATCCACTCGAGGATCGCGAAGCCGTGCATCTCGGAGCCCGCACCCAGCGTCTTCAAGACCAGCAGCTCCAGGGTCCCCGGCAGCGGGCCGAGTGGGGCGGTCATGGGCGTCTCCCTGCGGGCGGGTCGTTGACCTGAACTACTCAGGGCAACTTATTGGACTGAATGACTCAGGTCAAGTCGGCACCTGCGATGGGACTCGACCGGGATCAGCTCGCTGAGGCCTCGGGGCCAACCAGGCCTTCGTAGTCGGCGCGAAGATCGCCATAGCATGAGCACGACGCGGCCTCCAGCCCCGGGCGGTCCGTGATCGTGATGCGGCCGCGGCTGTAGCGAATGAGCCCTGCATGACGCAGCTCGGCGGCGGCGATCGTGATGCTCGGCCGCCGCACGCCGACCATCTGCGCGAGCGATGCCTGCGTCAGCAGGAACCGGTCGGCGCCCACACGATCCTGCGTGGTGAGGAGGCAGTGAGCGCAGCGGGCTTCCAGTCGATGCAATCGGTGACACAGAGCCACTCGCGACAGCTGGCCGAAGACCGTCTGCGTGTAGCGACCCAGTACCCTGCGCAGCGGCTCGCTGTCCCGAAGGGCGCGCCGGAATGCGGTCACGCTCATCTGCATCGCGTGGTCGGGGACCCGTGTGAGGGTGTGGGCGAGCGAGAGGCGCCCTCCGAGGAAGACGGCGAGCCCCACCACCCCCTCGTTTCCGATCGTCTGCAGCTCCACCCGCCCACCGTCCTCGATATCGATGACCGCCGAGATGACGGATCGCTGCGGGAAGTAGATCGTGGTGATCGCCTCGTGGGCCTGGTACAGGACGCGCCCGGCCGCGAGAGGGATGACCCGGAGGCTCGGCAGGAGCCGCCCGTACTCCGCGCTCGAAAGGGCAAGCAGGAGCCGATTTCGCTCCCCGTGCCGCCCGTCGTGGGTGGACATGGTCCTTGACCTCGGCGCGTGTTGGCGAACCCAACCGGCGCCAGAGAGGAAAGAGCTCGGCTCAGACGGCCAGGCTCGCTTCGCTTCTCAGGTACGCGTTGTGATCGTGCAGCAAGCCGCCCAGCGGAAGCGCGTCCCAGAGAACACCCAGGTCCCGCCTCACCCGGTTCGCATAGAAGGTCGGGAGCGTCGACGTCTCACGATGGAAGAAGCGGTGCACGCTCCTGTCCGAGTCGAGGAGACCACGCACGCGGGCATGGTGGCTGACGCGGTCGAACCGCTCGGAGGAGATCCCTCGAACCACGTTCATCCACTTGGGGATCGTCGTCTGGTTCGCGAGGAAGCGGCGCACGATGCGGGGCGCGGAGTAGGCGTATCGCTCCAGGTCGACGAGCTTGTCGTAGAACATGCGCCAGGCGTAGTTCTTCGGGACCACGTTCATGGCCTGGCTCGCGTCCAGGAAGTGGAAGGGGAACGGGAGGACGCGTCCCTCGCGCTGCAGGTCGAGGTTGAGCGGGGCGGCGCGGCCGAACGCCGACAGGAGTGAGAAGACCGGGAAGGCGCCCGGAGCGAGGTCGATGAAGCGCTTGGTGAGGTCGAACGGCTCGGCTCCCTCGTCGGTATCCAGGCCGAGCACGAAGTTGGTCTGCACGTACGGGATGTATCGCAGAACCATGTTGATGTGATCTGCGACCCGCCGGACCTTCTCCTCACCCACCTCCCGTCCCGTTCTGGCCTTGTTGCCCAGCGCGAACCACGACTCGACCCCAGGCAGGATCACCTTGAACCCGTTCTTCTGCAGGCGGGCGAGGTGCGGCTCGGAGAGGAGCGACAGGCTGCTCTCGGCGAAGAAGTCGATCCTGCCCGGCGGCACCGCCTCCTCGATCGCGCCCAGGTAGTCGTCGAAGCGGACCCCGAAGTTGGGGTCGTGCCAGCCGACGCGGGGGCGGCGGATCTTGGTGAGCAGGAAGCGGAGGTCTTCGCGGATCTGGTCGAAGCCGAGCGGCTGGTACGGTACCGTCGAGTCGATGCAGAAGGCGCAGGTGTAGGGACATCCCAGGCTGCCGATCATGGGAACGACCTTGAGCACCGGCGCCTTCGCGATGGTGGCCTCGATGAACTTCCAGCGCTCCTGCACGCCGGGCAGCGCCTGCGGCTGACGCGCGGCACTGAGCTGGACGCCGATCGGGCGCTGCGGCGCGCGGTCGCGCAACAGCTCCTCGATCATGGTCCGGTCCGTGAAGCCGAGGACGTAGTCGAAGTAGCGCGCCGCGTCCCGTGGGTAGCAGCGGGCGTGTGGACCGCCCAGCACCGTGATCGCGCCGCGCCGGCGGTGCAGGTTGCTGATCGCGTAGGCGGTGTGCGCTGCCTGCGTGAAGGCGCCGATGAAGACGACGTCGGCGGGCCCGAGGACTTCCTGCGCGAGGTCCTCGAAGCCGGTGTAGCAGACGTAACGAACGTCGTGACCGGCCTGCTCGCACCACACCGCGATGGCCTGCGGCATGATGCTGGCGAGGTTCGCGTTCATGAGACGCGCGTACAGGGCGCGCGTGGGCCGTTCGGTCGTCAGATCCACGACCGTGACACGGAGTCGACGCACATGGCCTCCCACCTGCACCTGGGCGGGTGTCCAACGAGGTCAGTGCGTTACGGGGTGGCGGCCGTCGGCGCCAGCGCACTATCAGTGGTGAGGCGGTGGGTTCATTCGGGAGCGCGCCTTCACTCCTCCCCGCTATGTCAGGTTGTGAACATAGTGGCTGCGACGGCTATTCGACAGAGTAACCCCTCGGCCCGATCCGTCGAAGGGCGATCACCTCCACTCTACCGCGTGCTTATGCAGCTCGTCTCCGGCACCCTTCTGACGGCCCATGGCCTCGGCCTCACCCTGCCGCACGGTCGTGTGCTCTTCACCGACCTGAGCTTCGGGCTGAGCCGGGGACGGACGGCCCTCGTTGGCGCGAACGGCGTCGGCAAAAGCACGCTGGCACGTATCCTCGCCGGAGAGGTCGCCCCGACCCAGGGTCACGTGGTGCGGAGCGGCCGAGTCTCGTATCTACCCCAACGGCGTATCGACTCCGGTCCCAGCGAGGTCGCGGCGCAGGCCACCCGGGTCGCGCACGCCCTCGGGGTCGCCGCACGGCTTGACGCGCTTCATCGGATCGAAGTCGGCAGCACGGATCCCGACGACTTCGAGCTCGCGGGCACGGAGTGGGACCTGCGGGAACGGGCGCAGGCCGAGCTCGTCCGTCTCGGTCTTGGGCATCTGGCCTTGGACCGGCCCCTCACGTCGTTGAGCGGCGGGGAGGCGACACGCGTGGCATTGGCCGGCCTCGCCCTCGACGGCCCGGACGTGGCGATCCTCGACGAGCCGACGAACGACCTGGACCGCGACAGCCGGGAAGCGCTGTATCGGTGGGTGGAAGCGTGGAAGCGCGGACTGCTCGTGATCTCGCACGACCGTACGCTCCTGTCCCTCATGGACCGCATCTTCGACCTCTCCCCGCCACCATTCGGGTTGCGCATGTACGGGGGAGGCTATGCCTCCTACGAGTCGCAGCGCCGCGACGAGGACGAGGCCGCGGAGCGTGACCTCGCCCACGCCCGAAAGGATCTGCGACGAACGGAGCGAGCCGCACAGGCGTCGCGGGAGCGTCAGGAGCGACGCACAGCCCGGGGCCATCGAGACCGCCTCGACGGGGGTGTGCCCAAGGTGCTCCTCGGGGCGCGCCGGGAACGTGCCGATGGGACCACGGCGCGCGTGCGCGGGGTGGGTGAAGGACGCACGGAGGAGGCGCGGGAGCGCCTCGCGGAAGCCCGCGAGAAGGTGGAGGAGCGGGACCGCCTCGCCGTGAAGCTCACTCCGTCGGGCCTGCACGCAAGGCGCTCCGTGCTCGTGATGCGGGGTGTACGCTACACGTACCCGGGCGCTACACGACCGGCCGTCGATGACGTAACCCTGGTTGTGCGCGGGCCGGAGCGTGTGTCGGTGACGGGGCCCAACGGCTCCGGGAAGACGACGCTGTTGCGACTCGCAATGGGGGAGCTGAAGCCGGATGCAGGGGTGGTGAAGCTCGGCGTGGATCGAGCGTCCGTGGCGTATCTCGACCAACGCGCGGAGCTGCTGGGGTCGGACGGGACCGTGCTGGAGTGCTTCCGGGGAGCGAATCCGGACCTCGATCTCACGGCGGCCCGTTACGCGTTGGCCCGCTATCTGTTCGGGGGGGACTCTGCGCTGGCGCGGGTCGGGTCGTTGAGTGGAGGGGAGCGCATCCGTGCGGCGCTGGCCTGCACCGTAGGGGCCAGCCGCCCACCGCAGCTCCTCCTGCTGGACGAACCGACCAATCACCTGGACCTCGACAGCATCCGGGCCGTTGAAGGCGTGATCCGAGAGTACGACGGCGCGCTGGTGGTCGTCTCTCACGACCCGGCCTTCCTCGACGGCATCGGCGTGCAGCGGGAGCTGCTTCTGTAGCCGCCGGTCGCAACCAGCAGGAGGAAGGCTCGCGGCGGGCTCCCGGGCCGGGCCCTGCGCGGCTGCGAAGGAGACGCTATGCTGCCCGGCCGGATGGTCTTCGGGGCGCGCGGCCGGCAACCGCATCGGCTGATCTTCGAGGAGACGAGCGCGTGGATGCATCGGATGGGACGCCGGCGACGACGCCGAGGAAGCCTACGCTCTTCGAGGCGCTGATCCCGCTCGTCGCGATGGCGTTTCTGCTCGGCGTCGGCTACGGCTGGCTCGGCTACCCGGTCGAGGTGTTGCTGCTCACGTCGGCGGGCGTGGCGGGCGCCGTCGCGCGTCGGCTCGGCTACACGTGGAAGGACATGGAGACCGGCGTCGTGGCGGCCCTCGCCAAGGCGATGCCCGCGATCCTGATCCTGATCTCGGTGGGCGCGCTGATCGGCACGTGGATCGCCGCGGGCACGATCCCGATGCTCATCTACTATGGCCTCGACCTCATCTCACCCCGCTTCTTCCTGCTTTCCGCCTGCGTGATCTGCTCGATCATCTCGGTGACGACCGGCACGAGCTGGGGCACGGTCGGCACCCTCGGCGTCGCGCTGATCGGCGTGGCGACCGGGCTCGGCATCCCGATAGGCGCGGCGGCCGGCGCGATCGTGTCGGGGGCCTACTTCGGCGACAAGCTGAGTCCGTTCTCCGACACCACGAACCTCGCGCCCGTGGTCGCCGGCTCGAACCTCTTCGACCACATCCGCTGGATGCTGTGGACGACGTTGCCCGCCTGGGGCATCGGGCTGCTCGTCTACCTGCTGATCGGGCTCCGGGGCGGCGCGGTCGAGCCGCCCGACATCTCGTCGATCCAGGGCGCGCTGGCCGGGAGCTTCCGCTTCAGCCTGCTGCTCCTGCTGCCGCTCGCCGTGATCCTCTGGTTCGCGCTCACGCGGAAGCCCTCGCTTCCCGGCATCCTCTTCGCCTCGCTCGTCGCCGTCGCGCTCGCGCTGCCGATCCAGGGCATCCCGCTCGGCGACGCGCTCCGCGCCGCCGTCAGCGGTTACGTTCCCCATACCGGCTCGGAGACCGTCGACTCGCTGCTCGCCCGCGGCGGCATGCTCTCCATGATGGACGTGACGCTGCTCGTCCTGTGTGCCTTCGGCTACGCCGGCATCATGAAGCACTGCGGCCTGCTCGACCGCGTGCTCGAGGCATTGCTGTCGGTCGTGAAGGAGACGTTCGGCCTCGTCGCGTCGGCCGTCGCGACCGGCATCATCACGGCGCTCGTGACCGGGTCGAGCTACCTGTCCATCATCGTGCCGGGCGAGCTGTACAAGGACGCGTTCGCGCGGAAGGGGCTGGCCGCCAAGAACCTGTCGCGCACGACCGAGGACTCCGGAACCGTGATCGTGCCGCTCGTGCCATGGTCGGCCGCGGGCGTGTTCATGGCGGGGACGCTGGCGGTGCCCACGACGACCTACGCGCCGTGGGCGATCATGAACTACCTCGGGTTCGTGTTCGCCCTCATCTACGGCGCCACCGGGATCGGCATCGCGCGCCGCATCCGCGAAGACGAGACGCGGCCCGGGAGCTGATGCATTCCGGCAGGTCGTCACCGGCGCTCCGCGTCCTGTGGTTTTCGACGGGTCAGCTGCCCACCCGGAGGCCGAAGGCCTGAAGGTGTCGGCTCACCGGTCCACCAGCTGAGCTCGGAGCGGATGGTCCTCGGATCCCTCGACCTCCTCGACGAACTGCCGCATCTCGGCGAGCACCGGAGCCTCGTGCCGGTTGTAGACCTCGCCCTGAAGAAGTCGGAGAACGCCGAGTCGGTGGTCATCCGATTGGACGAAGTGCGTGAAGACCGGCAGGAGCTTGTAGTAGAGTCGGATGAACTCGTCCAGGATCGCGGCGCCGGCCTTCATCTTCTCCTCGTAGGGCATGAGGCGCTCGCGTCCGAAGTCCCCCGCCTCCACCCCTTCGAGGATCCGGACGGATGCGAGCTGCGCCGACTGCATCGCGACGAAGACCCCGGAAGAGAAGACCGGGTCGACGAATCGAGCCGCGTCTCCGAGGATCATCCATCCGTCTCCGCACAGCCGCTCCACTTCGTAGCTGTAGTTGACCTCGCCCTTGATCCCGAAGATCGAGTCGGCATCGCGAACCGCCTTCGCGAGTGCCGAGCTGGTCTTGATGGACTCGGCGAAGAAGTCCTCGACCT
Source organism: uncultured Gemmatimonadales bacterium (assembly GCA_963848895.1). Lineage (GTDB taxonomy): Bacteria > Gemmatimonadota > Gemmatimonadetes > Longimicrobiales > Gaopeijiaceae > SZUA-318. The sequence goes on along the minus strand of CAWKGE010000035.1, from coordinate 86,573 downwards.
CCATCCCGGACGCCTTGAACGAATCCCGATCCGAGACCACACCGATCGAGGTCATGTCCCCCGTGACCGGGACCTGCCAGGCCCACTGGCGTGGGCCCTCGAGGAAGTAGACGTGTGTGTAGCTCGCCGTTCGACGCTTGCCGCGATCGACTCCCGCGAACCATCCGTGCAGGGCGAACTGATCCAGCTCCCGGTAGCTCCTGCGCATCTCGAGCTGATGCCCCAGCAGTGCAGCCCGCCCTGACGCGTCCACGACCAGATCGGCCGGCACGTGCAGGTCGTTACCACCGGCGTCGAGGAGGACGCCCGTGGCCTTTTCGCCGTCGAACACGACCTCGCGGACCTGGGCTCCAGCCAGGATCCGGCAGCCGAGCCCCTCGGCGTACTTCATGAGCATCAGGTCGAATCGGGAGCGCTCCGCGTGATAGCGTGTGGCCCTGGAGCACACCCTCCTGAGGGAACTCCCGATACGCGATGTCGATCTGGCCGCCCCCGCGGGGGTGATAGGCCACACCATAGGATCGGACGAAGTCCGAAGCCTCTACCACGCCGATGAAGCCGATTTCCCGGAGGATTCGGATCGTGGCCGGCATCAGGGACTCCCCGACGTGGGCACGGGGGTGGATGGCGCGCTCCACGATCAGCGGTCTCATTCCCGCGCGGGCCAGATAGCATCCGAGGGTCAGGCCCGCCGGGCCCGCACCTACGATGACGACTTTGGACATCGGCAGAGCTCCGGGCAGTGGGGCCTGTCGGCGGTTTCGGTGGTGCGGGTCCGGAAGCCGTCAATGTAAGGGATTCAACGGTCCGGTGTTCCACCGCCGTGATCTCCCGCCGCCTGAGCTCGGGCCGCCCCCCACCGCCGGCCCGTTACCGGTGCAGGATCCGCCCCAGGTGGATCCTCCGCCTCAGGCGGACATGGAAGTAGAGGAGGAACGCCATGAGCGGCACGGTGGCGCCCAGCACGACGAACGACCAGCTCATGCCCGGCTCTCCGAGGTACGCCGACACCAGGAGGTCGACGGCGACGGAGCCGGCCCCACATCCGAACAGCACGGCCGCGGCGATGAGGGCGGGGGCGCGGCGGCTCAGGCGGGCGACCAGCCAGACGAGGATCGACGCCCCGGTGACCACGGCGACGATGGGCAGGGCCAGGGGCACGAACCAGTGGAGGCGTCCGTCGAGGATGTCGATGAAGAAGAGGAACCCGCCCGTGGCCACGGCCTGGCCGACGATGACGAAGATGGGCCGGCGCGCGATCGCCACCACCAGCGTGATCAAAAGCCAGATCACTCCCGCTCCGGTGAGGGGATAGAGGGACCAGGTGATGCCTCGGTTCAGGACCACGTCGAGGGTCACGAACGTGAGGGCCAGCGACGACAGCGCGGCGGTGGACAGGATCCACACCAGGTAGCGTACCTGCCGGTCCGGGACCGCGACGACGTCGGGATAGCGGGCGGGCTCCTCCCGGGGCTCGTCCAGGCGCTGGATCGGCGCCGCGCAGAGGGGGCACGCCTCCACCCGCTCCTCCACCTCGACGCCGCACCGCGAACAGTACGTCATAGCCTGGTGGACGGGACGGTCGACACGCCCGCTACGTTCGTCTCGATGCGTGCCGTCACGCCCATGCGGCGCAGGCGCGTGAAGAACGCCCGCTCCACTCCCGTGCCGGAGACGATGCTGGCGAAGGTGATGAAGACACGCTCGCCAGTAGCCGATCACGGCGCACCCGATGCCGTGGGCCGCGCTGGGGTTGGGGATCACCTCGAAGCGCTCCACGTGCTCGGCCAGCGACGGCGGCAGCTCGACGCGCCCCAGGTTGGACAGGACCGTGGTGAAGCGGGTCCCCCACCGCCGGGCGTACAGGCGGCGCTTCGCCGGCACCTTGAGGAAGAGCGGGACGTGCCGGACGAACGCGTTCCGCTCGGCGCCGACGTTGCGGCGGATCTGCCGGCTGATGCTCTTGGCGCTCACCTGGCCCTGCACCGAGTGGTGCACGTCCCGGAGGATCTCCTCGAAGGAGTAGTCGCCCAGCCTGGGGTCGATGCTGGCCGTGACCGACAGGAAGAAGTTGCGCATCGTGCGCGACGGGTACAGCCCGCGCAGGTCCACCGGCGTCATGACCGCGATGGGTCCGCCGCCGTTGCCGGCCACGTCGGCAACCGACGCCAGGAGGATCGACGCCAGCAGCTCCGTGAGCGTCACGCCGTGCTCGCCGCTCAGCTCCCGCAGGGGCGCGAGGGGCACGATGCCGTGCACGACACGGCAGTCATCGGAGGAGAGCGCGGCCCCGCGCAGCCGGAGAGCCCGGGTGCCGAAGGGGGGTGGCGGGACGTTCGGGTCGTAGAAGCGCCGGTACGCGTCCTCGGCCTCCTCCGGGTGAGGCTCCTCGCCGGGGCGCGGGATCCCTTCTTCGTCGGGGACGGCCACGCCGAGTCGTTCCAGGTATCCGGCCAGGAGCGCCCGCAGGAAGACCAGCGCCCCGGCGCCGTCCGTCAGCACGTGGGAGCACTCCACCGCGATCCGGCGGCCGAAGACCAGGACGCGGAGCTGCCACGGGCCGTCGTCCGCCCGGGTCATGCGACGGCAGGGCGCCCGCCGCTCGGTCCGCACGCACGGAGCCCCCGGGACCCTCCTCCAGATAGTGCCAGAACAGCCCCTTTCGCAGGCGGACCCGGAAGTACGGGAAGCGGGGCATGAGAGCGTCGAGGGCGTCCTGGAGCACCGCGGCGTCCACCGGAGCCCGCAGCGAGGCCGCCACGCGATAGACCGTGGTGGTGCGCCGTGACGCCAGCGCGGCGAAGACCCGTGCGGCGTTGTCCAGAGGGTACCAGTTGCCCGCCAGCATTGGATCGGAGATCCGAGACGCTCGAGGAAGGGTGCGTCCACGGTAGGGCGGGCGTCCGCGGGGGACAAGGAGGGGCATGTCGTAGGAGCGAGGCGAGAGCCTCGGCGCCGTGGTTTCGTCGCTCCTGCGGCAGGCCCTCAGGCCTGATCCCGAGCTCCACTACGAACATGAAGTCCCGGTCTTCGTGGTGCGGGACAACGCTCCCCCCATCACCCCGAGATGGTGGAGTCCGCACTGGAGGACCTCTGATCACCCTGCTGGACGTCAACGTCCTCGTTGCGCCGGCATGGCCCAATCACGTTCACCACCATCCGGGCCGTGGCCTGGTTCGTTGACATCCGCTCCACCGGCTGGGCCACCTGCCCGACCACCGAGTCGGGGTTCGTCCGGGTTTCCTCCAACGCGCGGGCCATTCCCGACGCCCGTACGCCAGGCGAGGCGATCACCCTCCCTGACGCAGCTCCGGGCGACCGGCCGGCACCACTTCTGGGAAGGCCGCGTGACGCTGACAGACGACCCTTTCGGCCTCTTCGTTCGCGTGGTCGGGCACCGGCAGGTGACCCACGCGCACCTGCTCTCCCTCGCTCCGCATCACGGCGGTTGCATTGCGACGTTCGACCGCGCATTGCGGGAGCCGGCGGGAGAGCACCGCGACCGCGTCATCCTCGTAGGGGAGGCCTGAGGAAAGGGGTAGAGGTCGGATGGCACCTTCCACGATCGATCCCCAGGTCGGATCGGCCGTGCGACCCGGCCCCGGCGCACGCTCCCACGAGCCGACGCGATCCTTCGGGACGCTCCGGGGTATTCAATGGCTTCATTCTGCGCCGGAGGTCGAAAAAGTGTCGGGCTCCACGAACGGACGTCGTGTGAAGCAGGTGAAACCGGACGAACAGGATCCGGAGGTCCTTGAACTGGGACGGAAGGTCGCGATGCTCGCGATCGAGAGGATGCGGCAGGCCGGCAGCCTCAACGTGCGCCAGCGCGATCAGTTGCGACGCGCGTTGGCCCGGACGGCGGAAGCCAGGGGCTGGGTTCTGATCCCGGACGGCACCGTCGACCGCGTGACCAAGGCCACGCAGGATCTGGCCATACTGGCCGAGGCCGGTGCGCTCTCGCTGAAGAGCGACCTCCGTGAGGAGTTCGCCGCGAAGAACAACGAGGTGAAGCAGCTCCGGGAGGTTGCGCAGGCCGTCCAGAGGATGGCCGCCTCCGCGCGGACGTCCTACCCGGCGGAGATCGAGTTCTCGCATACCGCCCGGCACGGACCCCAGAACCTCGTCACGAAGACCCAGACGCTCACGTTCAGCGACACCGCCCAAGCGAAGGACGCCGCCGCGAGCCTGGAAAGGAACATCGAGAGCTGGGCGAAGCTCCGCGACCAGATGCTGGAAGAGCTCGAGCATCGCCAGCACCAGATCGAACAGACCCGGCGGAGCCTGTCGGGGTTCGTGGAGGCATACCGGACGCTGGTGGGCGAGGTTCTCGCGGTCCTCGTCTGAGGGCACCCCGTACGCGCAGTCCGGTATGGCGGGACGAACTCACGAAGCAGCCCCTCCCGAGCGCGGACTCGTCGAGGCCCGGTGGCGCGAGATGGCTCAGCAGCCTTCCACCCCTCGCAGGGCGTAGCGCACCACGTAGCTCACGTCGAGCTCGTCGCGGGCGACTCCCCACATCGCCGCGCAGCGCACGGCGAGGATCGTCGTGCCGCTCGGCACGTCGACCGAGCCCAGGAGGTCGCCCGCGCCCGAGAACACCCACCAGCGCGTGGCGGGGCCTGCGCCCGACCATTCCCGCACCCACAGGCGGCCCCGGTCGTCGACCACGATGCGGTCGTAGGCGGGCTGCGTCGCGGGACGGGGGAGAGCGCGAACCACTCCTCGGTGGTGCGCCTGTCGTCGGGCGTCTTCGCGTCCGCGAGCTCCCGGTCGTGGACGGCGTGGGCCACCTCGTCGGTGGCGGGCCGCTCCAGCCCGGGTGCGCGTACGATGCGCACGAGTGCGCCCGCCGCGTCGTAGAGGCGGAGCTCGAAGCGGTCGTTCGTGTCGGACCAGACGCCGTCCGGGTACCCCGCGAAGACGTTGTCCCGGCCGAAGGCGGCCGAGCGCATCATGACCGCGACCATCTGCCCGCTCACCTGCGCGCTCCGGATCCACTCCCCTCCGGGCAGCACGTCGACCGTGTCCGCGATGGCGCCGTCGGGCCCGAAGACCGTCAGCACCGCGGAGTCACGCACGAAGGTCGGCTTCTGCTCGGCGGGCAGCGCCCCGCTCGCGTCGGCGAACCAGCGGGACTGGCCGACGAGGCGCCCGTCGGGGAGGAAGTACGCCCGGAAGGGGCGGCCCATGGCGTCGGCGGCGAGCGTGGTGATGCGCCCGAGCGTGCCGTCCGTCCCGAAGCGCGTGATGCGCGCGGACCTCGAGTCGTAGACCGCGAGCGTGTCATCCGGAAGGAGGCCGAGCACGCCGGGGGACTGCAGCTCTCCGGGTCCCTCTCCCTTCGCACCGAGCGTCGTCCGGTAGGCGCCGTTCGCGTCGAAGAGGCGGATCTCCGCGGCCTGCCGGTCGAGGACGGCCACACCGCCGTCCGTGAGCGGGAGCACGTCCGCTACAGAGCCGAACTGCTCCTGCGGCGCGCCGTCGAGCGAGCCGAGCCGGAGCTCCGGGATGCTGTCGAGCGTCGCGAAGACGGGCGCCTCTCCGGCGGCGGTGGGGTTGAGGACGATCTGCACACCCGCGCTGTCCGTGCGCACGGCCTCGGAAGCCCGGCCGGCGTCCGGCTCTCGCGCGCAGGACGAGCCGAGGGGAGCGAGCGCCAGCAGGGCGAGCGAACCGAGGCGGCGGTGGAAGTGGAGGCGGTGCATGGGAGGCTCCTCACGGGGGAGCGGGATTGGTCGGATGGTCACCCCACGGTAGCAGAGGATGGGGAATCCCCCCTGTCTTCCAACAACCTCGTTTGTGCCTTCTGCGGCTCATGAAGATACTCGGGCAGTGAGTGGAGCGGAAAAGCTCACAGCATGCAACTCGAGCTCGCACTGTCCCCGGGCTCTGCCGCCCCGGACAGACGGGGAAGGGCGCTCATGGCAGCACGGCGAAGCGTGCGAGGAGGGCGAAACCTCCGGCCATGGCGACGACCCCCGTGGCTCGCGCGAAGCCGCCACCTGACGGAGCGAGCCGCTCCAGGGTGATGGCGGCGGCCACGGCGGCCATCACACGGAGGTCCATGACACCCAGCGCCACCTGGATTGCCATGGGCCCGCGCAGGAGACAGCGCAACGGACGCCCACCCGCAGGCCGTGCCGGAGCGCCGCCCCCGCACAGGGCCGCCACGTGTCCGCACACCGGGCGTCCTTCCTGCAGCGGACGAGTTGGCGCGCCTTCCATGGGCTGACCTGGCTCATACCGGCCGCGAGGACGACCATGCCGACGGCCAGGGGCACGGCGTGCGCCAGGTTCGGCAGCCGCATCTCCACTGCCGCCAGGGCGGCGCCCGCTAGGTAGATGGCAGCCCCAATCGAGGCCCAGATGGCAAAGTAGCCCACGCCGACGAGGGCGGTCAGGAGGCCGGTCGTGGCGCTCCTGCTCCGTCGACGGCATCGCGGTAGCGGACCAGCGTCGGGGCCAATGCCGGGAAGCATCATCGCTCCCATCATGAGGACCCACATGCCCAGGAAGGACGCTCCGGCGTCGAGCCACGATTGACCACCCGTTCTCAGCCACGCCATCGAGAGGGTCCAGCCGCCGGGCATGGCCACCCCGGGCATGCCGCCATGGAGCCGCACTGCACGACCGTGCCCACGACGCGGGGTGGCGAACAGCAACGCCAGCAGGAGAAGCGTGACGTTGGCGGATCGAACGAGGTTCGTCGTGTGCCAATCGCAGATCGTCCCGCGCCCGCGGTCAGGGCCGCTCCGCGCCCTTGGCCTGATCCTCCCGGAAGGCCGCCTCGCCAGCGTCGGACACTTCGACCCACCCGGGGTCCGGCGAGGCCTCGGCGCCGTAGTTGTCGTGCCAGTCCCACCACTTGTACGGCGGGGTCTGGAGGTAGCCGGCCGGCGAGTCCTCCCAGGTCTCCTGACGGCCGAGCGGCGTGATGTCGAGATAGCTCCAGGTGGTCCCCATCGCCTCGTCGCCGCGGACGTTGACGAAGTAGGTGCGGAACACCCGGTCGCCGTCCCGGATGAACACGTTGTGGCCGTGCCATTCGTCCACGCCGAAATCCGCATCGAAGCTGTCGGTGATCGTGTACCAGGGCATCGACCAGTCCATCCGCGCCTTGAGGCGCGCGATGTCCGCCTGCGGCGCCCTCGACGCGTAGACGAGGGTGGTGTCGCGAGCGTTCAGATGGGACAGATGGGCGACCTGATCGGCGCCGAGCGAGCAGCCGCGGCAGGCGTGGTCCGGCCAGCCGAACACCCCCGGCTCGAAGAAGGCCCGATAGACGATCAGCTGCCGCCGACCCTCGAACAGGTCGAGCAGTCCGACCTTGCCGTTGGGGCCCTGAACTCGTACGGCTTCTCCACAGCCATCCACGGCATCCGCCGGCGTTGGGCGGCCAAGGCGTCGCGGGCCCGCACCAACGCCTTTTCCTTCACGAGCATCTGCTGCCACGCGGCCTCCCACGCCTCCGGCGACACGACCGGCGGTGTGGCCATGCCGCGCAGTCCGTGGCGATTCGTCCCGTTTGCCGGGGCAGCCCCATCCGCCTGTCTCCTCCGCGCTCCGTCGCGTGTCCCGGTGGTGCGCATCGTCATCGCCGTCCTCCCTTCGTTGTTCGTGGTCGAAATCGCACGATAGAGTTAGCGGCGAAGGGATCGCGGGTGAGAGTGACAATCGTGTCGGGATTATCATGGACTCGATGATTACGGCCGCGGCTCGTGCGCTCGCGGCGGGGGACTTCCTCGGCGCACTGAACCGGGTAGCGTTGCGCGGCGATGCGCCGGCACTGGCGTTGCGGGGCATCGCCATGGCGCAGCTCGGCGATCTTGCGCGAGCGCGGGATCTCGTGCGGCGTGCCGCCAAGGCGTTCGGCCCGAAGGAGGCCGTGGCCCGGGCCCGGTGCGTCGTCGCCGAGGCCGAGATCGCCCTTGCGGCGCGGGACATGCGCTGGCCCACGAAGGCGCTCGGCGCAGCGCGCGCGACGCTCGAGGCGCACGGGCGACCGCGCGAATGCGGCGCACGCACAATGCCTCGAGGTTCGTCACCTCCTCCTGATCGGCCACATCGAGGAGGGGGAGCGCAGGATTGCCGATCTGGACCCTGCTCCCCTCCTCCACCATCGAGGGCCGCCTGCGAGTTGGCTGTGGCGGGTCTCGCGCTTCGGCGCCTGCGCACGGAGGTTGCCCGGGCGGCCCTCGCCCGAGCCGAGCGTGCCGCGCGCCTGGCAGGTATTCCCGCGCTGACGGTGGAGGTCGAACGCGCGGCTCTCGCCTTGAGCACCCCCGCGGCACGCCTGGTGGGGAGCGGTGGGGAGGAGCTACTGCTCCTCGAGGAGGTCGAAGGCCTCCTGGCATCAGGTGCTCTGGTCGTGGACGCGTGTCGCTACGTCGTGCGCGACGAGCACACCGTGGTGTCGATCGCCACGCGCCCCGTCCTCTTCAGGCTCGCACGCACGCTGGCGGAGGCGTGGCCCGATGACGTGTCGCGGGCCACGCTCTTCGAGCGCGCCTTCGGCGCGAAGTTCACGAACGAGTCGCTACGTGCGCGGTTGCGTGTGGAGATCGGGCGCCTTCGGAAGATGCTGCGGGGACTCTCCGGGGTGACGGCCACGGCGCGAGGGTTCGCGCTCGTGCCGCGGCGCACGCAGGGAGTCGTGGTGCTCGCGCCGCCGGTCGACGAGCCGCATGCGGAGGTGCTCGCCCTACTCACCGACGGAGAATCATGGTCGAGCTCGGCATTGGCCGTCGCGCTCGAGAGCAGCCAGCGGAGCGTGCAGCGGGCGCTGCGCGCCCTGGCGGAGGCAGGTAAGGTGCAGTCGATGGGGCGCGGCCGGGCACGCCGTTGGATCAGCCCGCCCATGCCGGGATTCACCATGACGTTGTTGCTCCCCGCCCCACTGCCGAACGGATAGGGACTCACGACGACTTTGTTACTCCCCAGCTCACGGGTGATGCGACTACGATAGATGCATGAGACGATCAAAGGCCGAGGTTCTCGACGAGTACGGGCCCTTTCCAGGTGTGGAAAGGGTGCACGGGGTCACTCAGGACGGGAGACGGGTGTGGTTCGCCGCCGGCGACAAGCTGTGCGCCTTCGACCCGGAGAGCGGGAAGGTGCTGCTTTCGATCGATGGTGCGGCGCACGCCGGGACCGCCTTCGACGGACAGCACATATACCAGATCGCTGAAGATCGCATTCGAAAGGTGGATCCCGACACGGGCCACGTGCTCGCGACGATCCCGACACCCGGTGGGGGCGGTGACTCGGGCCTCGCGTGGGCCGAGGGAACGCTCTGGGTGGGACAGTATCGAGACCGGAAGATCCACCAGGTCGACCCGGAGACCGGGGCGATTCTCCGTACCATCGCGTCCAACCGCTTCGTCACAGGGGTCACGTGGATCGGCGCAGAGCTCTGGCACGGCACGTGGGAGGGGGACGAGAGCGACCTGAGGCGGATCGATCCTGACACGGGCGAGGTCCTGGAGACGATCGAGATGCCGCCGGGGGTGGGTGTGTCGGGGCTTGAATCCGATGGCGGCGATCGGTTCTTCTGCGGAGGGGGGAATGGCGGGACCGTGAGGGCCATCCGCCGCCCAACGCAGACCGCGGGAGTGCCCGGGAACTCCTGAGTCCCTTGCCCGCGGCGCGCGCTTCGTGGGGTGTTCCCGAAGCTCCTCCCGTTGTCCCTCTCTCGGTGATCGGCACCCTCCCGAACGAGGAGATTGCCTCTGCATCGAGGCCACGCGACGCCTCGACGAGGACGTCCGTGGCGCACCCCGCCGGCCGTCGCGAGCCGGCCGGCGTCACAGCATGGATGCTACGTCGGAGCTGAAGCTGGGGTACGCGAATACGGCGCCTTTGAGCTCGGTCGCCGCAAGACCCGCTTGCATGGCGACCGCGAGGACGTTCACCTGCTCCTCGGCGCCCGGGCCCAGGAAGTGGGCGCCGAGGATCCTGCCCGATCGCTTCTCCACCAGCACCTTGAAACCGCTCCACCCCTCCGCGACCCGCATGGACGAATACCAACCACTGGTATCTCCTTCGTGGTGGACGTCGTACTCGAGGCCGGACGCTCGGGCCTCCTGCTCGAGCATCCCCACCCGGGCCAGGGGTGGTACGGTGAAGACGATGCTCGGAACGGCCGGGTAATCGACCTCGGCGAGGTCCTCATTCGCAATGATGTTCATCGCGGCCACGCGCGCGTCGTACGACGACACGGGAGTAAGCGCCGGCCCCCCCGTGTCTGCTGCGTCACCCCCTGCCCATACCGAAGGGTTGGTGACGCTCCTGAGGGCACGCGTGACCCGCACGCCCCGCGCGCCGTGGGCGACCCCAGCCACGTCGAGCCCCATGCCCTGGAGGTTCGGGACCCGACCTGCGCCGTGCACCACCAGATCGCAGGCGACCGCCCGCTCCCCCGCAGCGCCATCATGCCGCGCGGCGAACCGACCACGCTTCCGCGTAACGGCCGTGACGCGGGAACCGAGGCGCACGTCCACCCCCAGCGATCGGGTCCGCTCCACCAGACGCTCGACCAGATCCGGATCGAACCCCTCCAGCGGCCGCCTCCCCTGGTGCACGATGGTCACCTCCTCGGCCCCGGCCCTCCGGGCCACGTGGCTGAACTCGAAGGAGATGTAGCCGCCTCCGATGAAGCAGATCCGGGGCGGGAGGGAGTCGAGATCCAGGAAATCGGTGCTGGTGATCACGTGCGCCTCACCCGGGACGTCCAGCGCCCGGGGTCGGGCGCCCGAGGCGAGGTGGATCCGGCCGGCCTTGAAGAGGGTCGTCGTATCGGCCTCCACGACCACACTGGTCGGTCCCACGAACCGCGCCCGAGCATGTAGCGTGTGGACACCGGCCTTCTGCAAGCCGCCCTCGATCTGCCCGGGAGCGTTCTCCGTGAAGCTCCGCTTGAAGGCCATCATCGCTCCCCAGTCGGCATGGAGCCCGGTAGCACCGATCCCTCTGCCCGTCATGCGACGCGCCCAGTCGAGGACGTCGGTCACCCCCACGAGCATCTTCTTCGGGTCGCACCCCCGCAGGGCACAGGTCCCGCCATACGGGCGCTCGTCGACGATGGCGACGGAAAGACCCGCCCGCGCACAACGGTTCGCGACTCCGACGCCGCCTGTTCCCGCTCCAATGACGAGAACGTCCACCTCGACACTTTCGGGCATCTGGGATCCTCTCTTCTCCGCTGCGGATTCGGGGACCACGGCGGGCCCGCCTTCGTGCATCGTGCGGCCCACCTGTGGGACACGAGGTCTCGCGCCGCCTCCCCGGGCAGCCGGCCCAGGACGTCGCCGAGCATCGGCTGCCGACTCTCCCAGGCGCATCTCCACGTTGAACCGCATCGACGCCTCCCGGCGGTTGGTGGTGGTGGCCGTTCGTGTGGGGGCGAAGGGTGCAAGGGGCGTACCGTTGGTGCGAAATCCGCTACAGGTCGGCTTGCGCGGCAGCCGGCCGAAGCGTGCACCGGAGCTGGGAGAAGGAAGCAGTGGACCTGGGACGCTCTCGGGCGTAGAGCGAGGACGAGGGGTGGGCCCCTGCCGCGGCAACGCCTCTGCCGTGGCCGGCTGACCGTCCGAGCCGACAGAATCCGCCATCCTCGTTCGTCTCCCAGAACAAATGATGAACCCGACGAAGTCTTATCCGATGGCGTGGGCCGCCTCGTTTCGCTCGTGCCTCCCACTCGGCGACCGGCCGATGAGAGCGCGCCTTGTTCCGATGCTCGCCCTGTCCGTGGCCGCGTGTGGGGATGGCGCTACCGGACCCGGATCGACGGCGATCGGCGCAGCAGGAGGAACCGCCTCTCTCGCCGACGGCTCGGTCACCCTCTCGGTGCCCGCCGGAGCCCTCCTCACCTCCGTCGAGTTCACGGCGGGCCCCGCGGCGTCGGTTCCCGAGACCTCCCTGCGCGTGCCAGGGACCGCGTGGGAGATCGGGCCGCCGGGGACCACCTTCGAGCACCTCGTCACGCTGACCCTGACATATGACCCGAACGACCTCCCCACGGGCGTCCGCGAGGAGGAGCTGCGTCTGCAGCGCGTGACAGGGTCCGAATGGCAGCCCACCGTGGGCAGCTCGGTCGACGTGTCCCGGCACCAGGTGTCCGGCCGCATCGAGAGCGTCGGGCGATTCGGGGCCGTGGGCGTGTCCGCCGCCGCGGTGACGCTGTCTCCGACCCTCTACACCCTGGGCGCCGGCGACACCAAGCAGCTGCTCGCACTGGTCAGAGGACCGGCCGGCGAGGCGCTCTCCGGCCGTAGGCTGACGTGGACGTCCGGCAACGAGGACGTGGCCACGGTCGACAGCACGGGCGTCGTCACGGCCGTGGGCAGCGGGTCGGCCATCATCACGGCCTCCGTCGACGAGCAGCGCTCCGTTGCCAACGTGTACGTCTACGACTGCGCGGCCCAGACCCAGGTGCCGGCGGCCGAGTGTCTCGCGGTGATCGACCTCTACGACGCGCTCACCGGGGGCGGGTGGCGCGACTCGGACCCATGGACGGGGGGTATCGAGACGTGTCACTGGTCGGGCGTGCACTGTCAGGACGGCGCGGTGTCCTGGTTCATTCTGCGAAGCAGCGGCCGTACCGGATCGATCCCGTACTCCATTACGGATCTCGTCCACCTCACCCAGGTGGACTTGTCGGGGAACATCCTCACCGGTGGCATTCCGAGCTTCATCGGCTCTCTCGCGAGCCTCGAATACCTGTCGCTCGCGGGCGACCACCTGACAGGCACGATTCCGCCGGAGCTCGGGCAGCTCACGAACCTGAAGCGGCTGTACCTCAACATCAATGATCTCTCCGGGCCCATCCCGAGCGAGCTCGGGAACCTCGCCGACCTCACGGATCTGAGCCTGAGCGGCAACCGGCTCACCGGCGCGATCCCATCGGAGCTGGGGAGCCTCTCGGGCCTCGTGCAGCTGTCGCTCTACGACAACCAGCTCTCCGGGTCGATTCCTCGCCAGCTCGGAGGACTGACGAACCTGCAGACGCTGTCCTTCTTCCTGAACGACCTGACAGGTTCGATTCCGAGGGAGCTGGGAAACCTGACGAACCTCACCTCGCTGCAGTTGTCGCGAAACCAGCTGAGCGGGTCGATCCCGACGGAGCTGGGCAACCTGGCGAGCCTCGAGTACGTGGGTCTCGACCAGAACCAGCTCACGGGACCCGTCCCCCTGCCGGTGGCCCGACTGGGCGGCACGATCCAGTCGAAGGTCCTCCGCACCGCTTGCGCGTTCACCCCGCAGGGGACCACCGGGCTGAGCATGCCCGACAACCAGGACTACAGGGACGCCGACCTGGACGGGGACGGACTGATCTGCGGGGTCCCGATCGGCTAGGGAGCCGGGTCGATTCCACGCTTCGCTGCCATGCTGCCCGCCCACGGAGCCGCACGCCTGATCCCTTGGGGGTTCTCAGGGAGGAGTGATGCGGGCGCGCAGTCACGCTCGAGCGAGCTTCTCCGTATGGTCCTCGGGCGGCACCGACGTACGGGAGAAGCCGCCGGCCGAGGAGCTGGACGTCGTGCGGCGTCAACCTGGAGAGGGCAGATGCGCTGTGAGCACCGGCAGTGAGGCAGGGTCTCGACGGCGGCGCTCGGGTGTCGAGGCCGTCGACGCGTCTCCGCACAGGTGTCCTGGCCCTCGCGGCGGCCGTGGGCGCCCTGTGCGCGGCCAGTGGCCCGGTGTCGGGCCAGGGCCGCCAAGCGCTCCCGGGAACCTACGTCGGAGCGTCCATCGGCCTGGGCGTGCTCGGGGGTGAGTCGGACACGAGTGACCTCCTGGACGTGGTGCCCGTATTCGGCCTGAGCCTCGCGCACGGGTTCCGGAATTCGGCCCATGGCGGCGTTCGCGTCGACGCGACCCTCTCCCCCCTCGGCAACGCGGAAGCCCGCGACGGGCTCGATGCGCGAACGCATCTCGTCTCGCTCACGGCCGGGCCCCTGTTCACTGCGGTACTGGGGCCGCTGAACCCCTACGCGCAGCCGATCATCGGCGGCGTGGCGGCGCTCTCCCACGGCACGACGGTGGATGCGTCCACGTCCGGCCCGTTCGCCACCCATGAAGTGGATGTGACGACGTTCTCCTTCGCGTACGGCCTCGCGCTGGGGACCGAAGTGCCGATCGGGTCGGATGGGCGTCGGTGGATCCTGGATCTGGCGGCTCGGTTCGTGGACATGTCGACCTTGACGTTCGTGCGTCCCGACACGGACACCTTCGACCGAGACAGCAGTCTCTTCGAGGTACGACTCGGCGTGATGGTCGGGTGGTAGACGGCGGGACCTTTTCGGGCTCCAGACAGGCCACCATCGCGACAGCGGAGGGCGGGCCGGCCAGCGTCGTCCCGCTTCAACGCCATACCCTCGGCAAATGGGCCACGGTCTCTCTCGAGGGTCGCTGAGGGCCGCGACCGCCGAGATGAGGCTGCGCTCTACGTTCTCGCCACGTCCTTGTCGACTCCACCCACACGGCGCATGTTGGCGGCCACACGGACCTGTGCGGTCAGCCCCTTCCTGCCCATGACCTACTCCACGCGACCCAATGACGCCTTCGGGTGGACGCGCCCATGATTTCGGGAGCGTCGCTCGAACAGGTACCCCACGCCACGTCCCTGCGCCATTCACGCTGGGTGCGCGCCTGTCACTGGATCGGCGCGGCTGCCCTTCTCGTCCTGGTCTTCACCGGCGTCGAGATCCTCATGGTCCACCCCCGCCTGTACTGGGGCGACGCCGGCAACGACCTCATGCCGGCCCTCCTCGAGCTGCCGATCTCCCGCAACCTGCATCACGACGGAATCGGGGCACGGACCCGCTTCTTCGACGGACCCGACTCGCCCGTCTCGGCGCCCGTCGCCTACGATATGTTCAACCAGAATGGATGGGGGCGGAGCCTGCACTTCCTGGCCGGGTGGGTCCTGGTAGGCGTCGGTCTCGTGTACCTGGTCGCCGCCATCGCCAGCGGGCATCTCCGCCACCATCTCGCGCCCCGGCTCCAGGAACTGGCACCCGAGACCTCTGGGCGGACATGCGCCGCCACCTGCGCCTGCAGATACCGCCGGCCACCGGTGGCCCCACCTACGGTCTCCTGCAGCGCCTCACCTATCTGGTGGTGCTCCTGCTCGCACCCCTCATGGTGGTGACCGGCCTCGCCATGTCGCCGGCGGTAATCGCGGCCGCGCCCTTCCTGCCGAGCGCTGTTCGGCGGGGCCCAGTCCGCGCGCACCGTGCACTTCTTCACCTTCGCGGCGCTGGTGCTCTTCCTGTTGGCGCATCTCGCGATGGTGGCCCTGTCCGGCTTCCGGCGTCATATGCGGGCCATGACCCTCGGGAGCTGACGCCATGAACGATCGCACGCCTATGACCCGCCGGGAGTTGTTGGCCGGGCTCGCCGCGGCGGGCGGGATGATGCTCACCGGCTGCTCTCCCACCGACCCGCCGACGTACGGCAACCTACTGCGGGCGGGGGACCTCCTCACCTACAAGGCGCATCGCCTTCTCCTCCCCCGGCAGTCGCTGGCCAGGGAATACCAGCGCCACGACATCACCTCCATTCCCGCCGTGGGGACCAGCGATCCCGCCGATCCGGCGGGGGAGCTCTACAGCGCCGATTTCGGCACCGAGTACGACCGGCTCCGCGCCGGAGGGTGGGCCGAGTGGCGGCTGGCGTGGAGGGGCTCGTGGCCCGGCCCCGCGAGCTTCTCCCTGGCCGACCTCAAATCTGGGTGCTCGTACGCAGATCACCCGCCACACCTGCGAAGAGGGCTGGTCGGCCATCGCCGAGTGGACCGGGGTGCCCCTGGCCGCCGTGCTCGGGGCCTGCGGCGTGCTTCCTCAGGCGCGCTTCGTGCGCCTCGACGCATACGACGACGTCGGAGACAGCATCGACATGATCGACGCGCTGCATCCGCAGACCATCCTCGCCTGGGGCATGAACGGCCGCGATCTGCCCCAGGCCCACGGGGCGCCGCTCCGGCTCCGCGTAGACCGCCAGATCGGGTACAAGAGCGTGAAATTCCTGCGCCGGATCCGGGTCACCGAGGCCTTCGATGACCTCGGGAGCCGGGGGCCATCCCGAACGGGTGGGCGTGGTACGTGGGGATCTGACGGGGCAACCGGCGTGGTCCAAGAGCCCAGTAAACTCGGGACGATGAGGTTTTTCGCCACCCACAGGTGGTCCGGCCACAGGAGGCGCTGGACAACCTCCTCCGCAGGGAGTCGTGTCGCACTCGAGGGATCTCGGTCGGTCGAGTAGACCGACGGAGTTCGAGGAGCTGCGCCTCTCTCGACCTGGTGGAGGCAGCGATGGCCGATCGCTCGAGGCGGAGCTTGCGAATTGGCCAACGTCACGTCCTGGCGACTTCCCTCTTCGTCTCGGCCGTCATCCATGCCCTCGTGCTGATGGTCCCCTTGGAGCTGGACCAGCCACGGCGTCGACGACGCCACGCCGTTCCCGCTGCTCGCGCACCGGCATCGAGTCCGCTCGAGGTGGTGGACATCTCGGGTCCCGATACGCGGCGCGCTCCTGCGCGCCTTTCGCCGATCCGACCATCCTTCGTCGAAGACGCGGTCGTTCTGGAGAGTCCCGAGCCCTCGACCGCCGTTGGAAACGCAGTCGTCCCGCCGGGCGAGCCTGCGGCGGCCATGGAGCGCGGGGCCTCCGAAACGCCAGCAGCGAAGTTGTTCCGCCCCCCACCCCCAGACCCGCGACTGTGGGGCGGCATCCACGCCACCCCCGCGATACCGGGACCCGGGACCCTGGGAGAGGCGATTGCCGCCTACAACCGGAGATTGTCCGGGGTGCACATTCCCACCCGGCGGAGACATGGGGGTCTGGACGTTTCGGGACGATGGGGACAGCCGATGGGGCTTCTCGCCCGGGGCGATCCACATGGGCACCCTCGTCATGCCTCTGTGTGCGGGCGACTTCGACGCGGCGAACTGCGGGTTCGGCGTCCCGCCGGTCTTCAGAGAAGCCTATCGGTTCCAGCTGAGGCAGCGTCTGGAGATCGCAGGGCAGGTCCAGCGTGGGGAGATCCTCGACCGGGCCAGGGCGATCCGCGCGAGGCGCGATGCCCTTCGTGACTCGATTGCACGCCGCCGACGCTGGCGTACGACACCGGACGCGGCCAGCGGCGAGGTGGGAGAGAGGCGACGGTCGCAAGCCCGGGGCACAGGATCAGGCACCGGGACACCAGCGCGGCGCCCAACCTGAGCCCGAGGGGAGCCGTCAACGACCTCGACATGACGCGCTTCGTCGACGTTGCCAGCGCGGCTGACGACCGCATCCACGAGGGGCGCTCGGCTACACGCGATCCGGCGCCGCGATGCCCAGCACGGACAATCCCCGCGCCAGGACCCGGGCGGTGAGGTCGCACAAGGCGAGCCGGCTCGCCCGGACCTGCTCCGGTGCCGTCAGCACCGGACACTGCTCGTAGAACGAAGAGAACGTCGTGGCCAGGCCGTACAGGTAGCCCGTCAGCCAATGGAACTCCAGCGACTGGGCGACGCTCTCCATGGTGTCCTCGAACTGCAGGAGCGTGAGGCCCAGCTCCCGCTCGACCGGCTTCTCGAACGCGACCCGTCCGCCACTGTCCGGGTCGCCACCGCTCTTGCGGAAGATCGACTGGATGCGCGCGTGCGCGTACTGGAGGTAGGGGGCCGTGTCCCCGTCCAGCGCGAGCATCCGCCCGAAGTCGAACACGTAATCCTTCGTGCGCAGGGTCGAGAGGTCGGCGTACTTGACGGCGCCGATCCCGAGCTGGCGGGCCAGGCGGGCCTGCTCCGCCTCGCTCAGGTCGGAGCCCTTCGCCACGATCATCCCCCTCGCGCGGGTCACCGCCTCGGACAGGAGATCCGTCAGCTTCACGGCGGCGCCCGCGCGGCTCCTCAACATCCTTCCGTCCGGACCCAGCACGGAGCCGAATCCGATGTGCTCCGGCGCGGTGCCTTCGAGCCAGCCGGCGCACCGGGCCAGCTCAAAGACCATGGCCAGGTGCTGGCTCTGCGGAAGACCCACAACGTAGAGGATTCTGGCCGCGCCCATCTCCACCGCACGCCGACGGATCGCGGCCAGGTCCGTGGTCGCGTACCCGAATCCGCCGTCGCTCTTGCGAACGATGAGCGGCAGCGGGCTGCCGTCGCGTGCCGAAAACCCCTCGACGAACGCGCACAGCGCTCCCTCGCTCTCCTCCAGCAGTCCCTTCCCGCGCAGCTCCTCGACCGTCGACTCGAGCTCGTCCTGATAGCTGCTCTCGCCGACGACGTCGGCGTCCCGCAACGAGACGTCCAGACGTTCGTAGATGTCCGTGAAGTAGCTCCGGCTGACGCGCACCAGCCGCTCCCAGACGTCGATCGACTCGGGGTCGCCAGCCTGCAGCAACACCACCCTCTCGCGGGCGCGCGCACGGAAGGCGGGATCGGCGTCGAAGCGCTCCCTCGCCGCCTTGTACAGGGTATCCAGGCCCTCGACGGCGGAAGCCGGCTCATCCCCGCCTCTTTCCTCGAAGAGGTGCTCGATGAGCATCCCGAACGGCGTACCCCAATCCCCGACGTGATTCCGCCGGCGCACGTCATACCCGAGCCACTCGAGCAATCGGGCGGACGCGTCTCCGATGATCGTCGATCGCAGATGTCCGACGTGCATCTCCTTGGCGATGTTCGGCGCGGAGTAGTCGATGACGACGACCGAGGGTGGGTGCGCGGGGATGCCGAGGCGCTCGTCGCCGGCCATCCCCTCCAGCGCCTCCGTCACCACTCCGTCCGCGAGCGTGAGGTTGATGAAGCCGGGACCGGAGACGCTCACGTCCGCGCAGAGATCGTCCAGCCGCGCGCTCTCGACCACCTGGTGCGCGAGCTCCGTCGGTTCCCGCGAGATCCTCCTCGCCACGCGCATGGCAGCGTCCGCCTGGAAGTCGGCCACCTGCGACGAATGGACGATCGGGTCGACAGCCACGCCGACCACGGACTCGAATGCGACGGCGAGGCGCTCGGTCAGGGTGCTGCGTAGGGTCATGGAGGAGGCGTTCGACGAAGGAAGATGCCCGCTGCAGCTGCGGCAGGAACAGCATTATCGCGATGACAACGACGTGCACCAACAGGGTATCGCTCTCCTTCTGTCGAGAGCCGTGAGAGGACCCATGACACCCGAACGACGCACCGACGGGCCTGAACGGGAGGATCGACGCTACGAGTTGGCCGCGGACGAGGAGCGTCGCGGGCGGCGGAGGAAGCCGGGGACGGAGCCCATCCTCATCCTTCCTTCAACGCATCCACCGGACGGATGCGCAGCCCGCGAAGCGTGGGCGGCGCGCACGCCACCAGCCCCGCGACGAGCGTGATGAGGGACACCCCGCCCACCAGGAGCGGCCAGGGCCAGAGTGACGCCGAGAGGACGAACTCCCCGCGGTAGAAGTAGGGGGCCACGATGCTGCTCAGGCCCGCGCCGAGGACGACGCCGGCGAGGAGCTGCAGGAGCGCCCGGCGACCGACCGCGAGGACGATGTCGCCCGGGAGCGCGCCGAGGGCCGCGCGGATGCCGATCTCGCGGGTGCGCTGGGACACCGTGAACGAGATGAGGGCGTACAGCCCCGCCGCCGACAGCACGATGGCGATGGCCGAGAGGAGGCCGAAGAAGAGGCCGCCCCACCGCGACGCCAGGCGGAGCTCGGAGAACGTCCGCGTCATCGGGCTCGGCTCGTCGATCATCGCGTCGGGATCGACCTGGCTCGCCACCTCCCGGAGGCGGGGCACGAATGCCACCGGGTCGTCGCTCAGATGGATGGCCAGCCCCACCGGGTTCAGCTCGCCCGGCGCAGCAAGGTGGTAGATGCCCGCGTCCTGCTGCGGGGCGGCCTCGTTCATGCCCAGGTGCCCCACGACGCCGACGATCTCGTACCAGGGGCCCGGCTCCTCCTCGCCGCGGGGCGTGTACCGGATCCGCCGTCCCAGCGCGCTCCGTCCCCCCAGCACCGAGCGGACGAACGACGTGTTCACGATCACCGCCTGCCGGTCCGCGGGCTCCGTCCCCGTCGAGGTCGGCCTGGGTGAAGCCCCTGCCGCTCAGGATGGGCTTTCCGAGAGCTTCGAAGTAGTCCAGGTCCACCATGGCCCCTCGCACGAAGTGGCCCCGCACGTCGGTGACGTCCTCGTCCCCCTCGACCTGGATCCACATCTCGTGGTGGTCGTGGCCGGGGAGCGTGCCGGCCATGGCCACCCCCAGGACGCTCGGCTCGGCCTTCAGTCGGGCGACGAGCTCCCGCTGGGTGGTGGCCACGTGCTGCTGGAACTCCTGCTCGAAGGTGCCCTCCTGGTCCGCGGTGGGCTCGATCCGGGGGACGCGGATGTCCGCCGACAGGTACTCGCTCGGCTCGATCCCCATGCCCTCGGTGCGGTCGTTGAGCACCCCGCGCACCAGCGTGCCTCCGAGGGTGAGGAAGCACACGGCCATGGCGACCTCCGCGATGATGAGGCCCGTGGACATCCCGCCGAAGCGGATGCCCGAGGCGCCCGCCGTCGCGCGCTGCAGACTGCGTTGGATGCCGCCCCCCGTGGCCTTGAGCGCGGGAACGACGCCGGCGACCACCGCGCTGCCGACGGCGAAGAGCATGGCCCAGGCGGCGCTCTCCACGGTGACGCCGAGGTCGATGAAGAACGGCATCTCGCCCTCGAAGTACACCTGGAAGCGGTTCACCAGGGTGTCGGCGAGGACGAGGCCCATCCCCGCCGCGAGCACCGCCAGCAACAGCGTCTCGACGAAGAGCTGGGAGACGATGCGGGCGCGACCGGCGCCCAGGGCGCTCCGGATGGACAGCTCGCTGGCCCGCGATGCGGTCCGGGCCAAGATGAGGATCCCCACGTTGCCGCACGCGACCAGGAGGAGGAGCAGCGCGATGACCTGGACCACGTAGACCTCCGGGTCGTCCCCGAAGTCGCCTCCCAGCGCCTGGGCGGCGAACGTCACCGCCCCGCCGCGCACCGTGCCGTGCGTCTCCGGGTACGCTGCGGCGAGGCGACGACCCGACGCGCTCGACCTCAGCATTCGCGTCCGCGAGGTCGACGCCGTCGGCGAGGCGGCCGTAGACCATCAGGCGCGGCCCCTCGTCCGGACCGTAGTCCAACGCCCGGGCCCGGAGCGGGAGCCAGAGGTGGTCGCGGAACGGGAAGAGGAACTCCTTCGGCATCACGCCCACGATCTCGTGGGGTACACGACCAATCCGGATCGCACGGCCGATCACGTCGGGGTCGCCGGCCATGCGTGAGTGCCAGACGTCGTATCCGATGACCACCACCTCGGGTGCCCCCGGTACCTCGTCCGACGCCAGCAGCAGGCGCCCGAGGAGAGGGGCCGTCCGGAGGAGGTGGAACGTGGAGGCTGTCACCGCCGATCCCTGGACGGGCGCCGCTCGGCCGTCCTCATCGATCAGGTTCCAGAACCCCCGGTGCGCGG
This sequence comes from uncultured Gemmatimonadales bacterium, assembly GCA_963848895.1. Lineage (GTDB taxonomy): Bacteria > Gemmatimonadota > Gemmatimonadetes > Longimicrobiales > Gaopeijiaceae > SZUA-318. The sequence continues at coordinate 65,114 of CAWKGE010000035.1, read as the reverse complement.
CCCCCAGGGTCTCGAAGGACTCGAGGGACTCGCGCCAGGCCTCCAGGTCGTGCAGGGCGACGCCCGCGCGCCATCCTCTCTGCGTGTCCCGGTTCTCCAGGGCGACCACGCGGGCGCCCTCGTCGAAGGGCAGGGGGGCGTCGAAGGCGCGCACGAGATGGAAGGGGATCATGCTCGCGGGGATCCCGATGGCCAGCGCGAAGACCGACACGAGCGTGAGGGCCGGGTGCCGGCGGAGCATGCGCAGGCCGAGCTTCACGTCGAGCCAGGAGGCGCTCGACCGAGCGGATTCCGGACCACGCCAGGCTGGCGCCGGACGCGAGGGCGTTGAAGACGTACCGTCGACGCGCCAGCCCGGCGGGTATCCCCCGCTCCACGTCCCGTGCGTAGGCCTCGTCCAGGTCCCCGAGGACGAAGGGCGCCTCGGAGCCACGCACGAGGAGTCGGGCGAGGACGCGGAGGAGCCGCGGAGGCGTGGGTCCGTTGTGCCGGGTGTTCATCCCACCTCCTTCAGGACCTCCACCGGCCGGATGCGGAGGGCCCGGAGCAGCGGGGGCAGGCACGCCAGCATCCCGATCGCCAACGTCGCCGCGGCGGTGCCGGCGAGGAGCGTCGGCAGGCTGACGGAGTGAATGGACGAGTCGTCGGTCAGCCCGGTCCCAACGTCCATGATCCGGCGAAGCACGAGACCGGCCACGATGCCGCCCGCGAGCTGGAGGAAGGCCCGCCGCGCGATCGTGCGTACGATGTCGCCGGAGCGAGCGCCCAACGCCGTGCGGATCCCGATCTCCCGGCGGCGCTCGGACACGGTGAAGGAGACCAGCGCGAAGAGCCCCGCCGCCGAGAGCACGATCGCCACCCCGGCGATCATCGGTACCAGGACGCCGCCAAGCCAGAACGTCGCGAGGCGCGTCTCGGAGAGCTTCGCGTTGTCGTCCAGAGGCATGGGGTCGCGGACCATCGCGTCGGCGTCCACCTGCGCGGCGATGCGGCGGAGCTCGGGGATGAAGTCGACGGGATCCGAGTCAAGGTGGATGGCGACGCGAGCGGGGTTGAGCTCCGCCGGGAGCCGCCGGCACGTAGAAGCCGGCGTCACGGTCCGGGTTGATCTCGTTCATTCCCAGGTGACCGACCACGCCCACGATCTCCAGCCACGGTCCGGGGTCGGCTTCGGGCCGGGTCACGTACCGGATCCGTCGGCCCACGGCGTTCCGACCCCCGAGCACGTCTTCCACGAAGGACGTGTTCACGATGACCACGCCGCCGCCTTGCGGATGCGTCCCCTCTACGTCCACGCGGGCGAAATCGCGGCCCTGGATGACGGACCGGCCGAGGCCGCGGAAGAACCCCACGTCGACCTGGGCCATGTAGACCCGCTGTCTTCCGCCGGCACCTCCTTCCACTTCGACGACGGCAGAGCGCTGGCCGTCCCCCGGGAGCGAGCTCGCCAGCGCAACCCCCTCCACGCGGGGCGCGGCGGACAGTCGGCGGAGGAGCTCCCCTTCGACCGCAGCGTAGCGCGCGCGGACGGCGGTCGTGTCGGCGAGGTCCGCGTCCCCGACACGCTCCCGTGTCACGACCCCGATGTTCGCGGCCAGGTACTCCTCCGCCGCGATCCCCATCCCCTCCCCGGAGTCCTGGAGCACGCTGGGCATCACCTGCCCGCCGATGGTCAGGAAGGCCGTGGCCAGTGCCACCTCCGCGGCGATGAGCGCCGTGGAGACCCCGCCGAAGCGGATCCCGGACACCCCCGCGGCAGCGCGCTGCAGACTCCGCTGCACGTCCCGCCCGGTGGCCTTGAGTCCCGGGAGCACACCGGCCACCGTCGCACTGAACGCGGCCGAGACCGAGGGCGGCGACGGCGGTCTTCCACGTTACGCCCAGGTCGAACCAGAAGGGGAGCCCCAGGGCTCGATGCTCCTCTGGATCCGGTTAGCGGCCAGGTCCCCGACAAGGAGCCCGAAGCCGGCGCCCAGAGCCGCGAGGAGGAGTGCCTCGACGAAGATCTGCCCCACGACCCTGGTCCGGCTCGGCGCCCAGGGCGGTGCGCACGGCAATCTCGCCGGAGCGCATCGCCGTCCGGGCCAGGATCAGCGTGCCCACGTTGCCGCACGCCACCGCGAGGAGCAGCAGCGCCATGAGCTGCAACAGCCAGAAGACCGGGCTGCCGTAGATTCCTCGCCCGCGAACGGGGCCGCCTCGGCGCGGAGGTGTCGGTGCGTGTCGGGATGCTCGTCGGCGAGGCGCTTGCCCAGCGCGAAGACCTCTGCGTTGGCCTGCGCGAGCGTCACGCCGTCCGCCAGCCGGCCGAACACCTTCAGGTACGGGCCCTCGCCCCACGCGTAGTCGAGAGGGTTCGCCCGGAGGGGCGTCCAGAAGTGGTCGCTGTCCGGGAAGAGGAAGCCCTCCGGCATGACGCCGACGACCTCGTGGGGAACACTCCCGATGCGGATCGTCCGCCCGACCACGTGCGGGTCGGCGCCCAGGCGCGACTGCCACAGGTCATAGCCGATCACGACCACGTCGGGCGCCCCGGGCGCTCGTCCGACTCCAGGAGCGGCCGGCCGAGCAGCGGTGCCACGCGCACGATCTCGAACGCCGAGGCTGTCATCGCCGAACCCTGGACGGGCGCCACGCGCCCATCCTCGGAGATCACGTTGCGCGCCTCCGTGCTGGCGGCCCCGAGCGCCTGGAAGGTCGTCAGCTCCTCGCACCACACGTCGAAGTCGCGGAGCAGCCGGGGCATCACGCGCGGATGCTCCAGGTCCGTGACGTGTAGCCGCACGATCCGCTCCCCCTCGTCGAAGGGGAGCGTGGCGCTCGTGACCTGGGCCATGTGGAAGGGGATCAGCCCCACCGGGATCCCCATCGACAGCGCGAAGATCGCCACCGCCGTGAGGGCCGGCTGCTTGCGCAGCATGCGCACGCCCAGCTTCACGTCGAGGAGGGACGGGGCGAAGCGTGGCATCCGGATGCGGGCACGAGCCAGGCTCGTCGCCGAACCCAGGGCGTTCCATATGTAGCGGCGGACCGCGCGACCGGCGGGGGTCCCTCGCTCCAGGTCACGCTCGTACGCCTCATCCAGGTCGCCCAGGACGAAAGGCGCGTCCGGACCCCGGACGATGAAGGAAGCGAAGCGTCGGAGAGGCGGGGGCACACCGGGCAGTGGCGCCGACACCGTTCAACCCTCTGCCAACTCGGTGAGCTTCGGAAGGAGTCCGCCGGCCATCGCCCGGACGGTCGTGTACGTCTCCTTCAGCGTGCGCGCGCCCTCCGGCCGCAGAGTGTAGTACTTCCGGGGGCGGCCGGCCCGCCCCCCGCGGGCTCCCCGACCCGGGAGGTGACGAAGCCGCGCTCCTCCAGGCGGCCCAGGGCCGTGTAGATGGCGCCGACGAAACGGTCCGCCCCGTGCGCTTCTCGATGGTCTCGCGTATGGCGACGCCGAAGGCGTCGTCGCCGAGCTGGAGCACCGAGAAGAGGATGAGCTGCTCGAACTCGCCCAGCGTGCCCATGGGACGGCTCCGGAGGCGGGAATGTGAGCGGGACGACGCATGCGGCCGCTCGCCGATGCCGCACATATAGCTACACTGTAGCTAAATCGGCAAGAGTCGTCTTCTGCACTCATGGAAGGGCGCGCCCGGCGACTCACTCCTGGCAGGCAGCTCTTGGCAGGCATTCTTGCCGCTACGACGTCTCCATTGTAGTCTTCGCTTCAATGTCTACGAAGGAGACATCGGCCATGCCCACTCCGATCTTTCTCGGTGAGTTCGAGCAACTCCTGCTTCTCGCCCTGCTCCAGGTCACGGAGGAGCTCGGCCAGGACGCGCCGGTCCAGGCTCTCCGCGCACGGTTGGAGGACCTGGCCGGCCGTGGCGTCTCCCGGGGCGCCCTCTATCGCACGCTCGACCGCCTGGAGGACAAGGGGTGGGTGGTCTGGACCATCGACGAGGAAGATGTCCCGGAGCGGGGTGGCCACCCGAGGCGCCGGTTCAGCGTGACCCCCCAGGGGATCGCTGTCCTGCGCGCGGCTCGCGAGACGCTATTTGGGCTCTGGTCCGGCCTCGAGGAGGTGCTGGGATGAAGAGGAGGCGCGGCTCGCCGACAGGTCGTGGAGACAGCCGGCCTCCCCGTCTCTTCACCTGGTTGGTCTCGACCTCGCTGCCTCGGGATCGTCGAGGCCGGAGCATCGTCGGGGACCTGCTCGAGGATTGGTCCCACCGTCCCCCTGGGGTACGACGGAGCGTCTGGTACGCAGCCGAGTCCATCCGCCTCTCAGCCCGCTACATCCTCGTACGTCGCCGCCTTCCAGGCGTGAATCCCGCGCATGGCCGCGAGGGATCCGGCCACCGACGGCCGCGGTGTGGCGTGATGGATGGAGCCGTGGACGATCTCCGTCATGCCATCCGCGGGCTCCGCCACCAAGGCGGCTTCACGGTGACCTCCCTGACGGTTCTCGCGCTGGGCATCGGGGCGGCTACCGCAGTGTTCGCCGCCTTCCAGGCCGTCGTGCTGCGGGACCTTCCGGTGACGGAGCCCGGGCGCCTCGTCCAACTGTCGCTTCACACGAGGTCGGGTACGGCGGTTACACTCACGCCGGAGGAGATCGACGCTGTGGCCGTGGAGAGCAGGGCCCTGAAAACCGCGGCCGGGGTGGCGGACTTCGGCTCGGTGTCCATCCCGCTGACGGAGGACGGACGCTCTCTCGTACTGGCCTTGTCGAGCGTCACGGCGAACTTCTTCGAGGTTCTGGGAGCACGGCCCGCGCTCGGGCGCCTTCTTCAGCCAGCGGACGGCGAAGAGGGCGCAGCGCCAGTGGCGGTCATCGGCTACAAGGCCTGGCAGCGCGACTTCGGAGGCGATGCGGACGTGCTGGGCCGCCGCCTCACCCAGACACAGACCGGGCGGAGCTACACCATCGTGGGTGTCGCCCCTCCGGGGCTGGAAGCCCCTGTGGGCGTGGGCTACTGGATCCCAACCGGGCCGCGCGGTGCCCGGAGCTTCGGCGGCACGCCCATGGAGGTTGTCGCCCGCCTGGCACACGAGGTGGCGCCGGATGAGGCCCGTGCCGAGTTCCTCTCCCTCGCCCGAGTCCTGGACTCCCAGCGATCCCGCCCACGCCTCCCGGACGTGGCCACCGTCACGACCCTCACGGACGAGGTTCTGGGAGACGTGGAGCCGACGCTGCTGGCCGTCACCATCGCCGTCGGGATCCTCCTTCTCGTCGCCTGTGTGAACGTGGGCAACCTCTTCCTGATCCGAACCACGCAGCGATCCCGTGAGCTCATGGTGCGACGGGCTCTGGGCGCCAGTTCACGGAGCATCGCCCGGCTCCTCTTCGCGGACAGCGCCTTGATCGGAGCGGCGGGGGGCGTTCTGGGCCTCGCTTTGGCCGTCTGGCTGATGCACGTGCTCCCTGTTATCGCACCGGACCGGCTTCCCCGCTCGGAGATGATCGGCCTCGCGGGTACTCCGGTTGCCGTGGCCCTTTGCGTAACCTCGGCGGCGGTCCTGCTCTTCGGCGTGGTCCCCCCGTTCGTCGCGGCTCGCGGTCGTATCGCGCCCGCTCTCCGGGTCGACACACGGGCAGGTAAGGGAACGATAGCCCGACGTCGGGTGCGCCGGTCGCTTGTGGCCGTCCAGGTCGCGCTCGCGGTCATCCTCCTGTTCGGGGCAGGCCTCGTCATTCGAAGTCTCCAACGTCTCCGCGGCCTCGACCTCGGGTACGACGCGAAGAACATCGCGATCGCAGAGCTGTCCCTCGACCGTGAGGGACGCGGGCCTGCGGGGACGTTCGCCCTGCTCGCTCAGGTGCAGGAGCGGATGCGGGATGCCCCCGGTGTCACCGCCGCGACCTGGATCATGTCCAGACCCTTCATGGGGGCGACGGGGATCCTCACCGTCCATCCGACGCTGGAGGGACAGTCCGACTCTGAGGCGGAGGCCAATCCCCGCTTTCCCGTGGAAGTAGGAGGAGGCGAGCTCTTCCGGACCCTCGGGATTCCCATTGTGCGTGGCCGGGGGCTGATGGACACGGATCGGGAAGATGCGCCCCGGGTCGCCGTGGTCAGCGAAGCCGTGGCGCGGCGCCTCTGGCCCGGCGAGGATCCCGTCGGGCGGCGCATCCGTATGACGACGAGTCGCCCGCAGTGGTGGACCGTGGTGGGCGTGGCCGGCGATACCCGTTTCCGCCGCCTGCGCGATCCAACCCCGACCATCTACGTCCACTATCGACAGCTCCAGATCCTGCCTGCGGTGTGGACCGTGGCCGTACGGACCAGCGCGGATCCGGCGTCCGTGCTTCCGGCCCTGCGCAAGGCGGTCGAGCACCTCGACGCGCAGGTCGACGTGTGGAGGGCGGGCCCGCTGGACGAGTACGTGGCGAACGGACCCCTGGCCGAACCGCGCATGTCCGCCTTCCTCCTGTCGGGATTCGGGCTCGCGGCGCTCCTGCTTGCGGCGATCGGGTTGTACGGGGTGATGGCGCTGACGGTCCGGGAGCGGACGCACGAGCTCGGCGTGCGGAGGGCGCTCGGCGCGTCCGCGCACCGCCTTCGGTGGGACGTGCTCGGCGACGCCCTCGCCGTAGCGGTGGTCGGAACGGCGGCGGGCCTGAGTGGCGCATTCCTCCTGTCTCGTCTGCTCGCGCCGCTCCTGTTCCGGATCGAACCCTGGGATCCGACCACGGTGGTGGGGGTTTGCGCGACGTTCGTGGGTGTCTCCTCACTGGCGGCGTATCTGCCGGCAAGGAGAGCTACTGCAGTGGATCCGACGGACGCGCTGCGGGCGGACTGAAAGAGCGACCACGAGCATCCGCGTCCCGCCCCAGGCGAGTAACGCGCCAAGGGCACTTCCGGCGATGGCAGGGAGCGCGCCGGAGCAGGGGCTGTGGGCGCGGATATTGCGCTCCCAGGATCCTCCTCATATTGTCGATATCGACAATTGTGGAAATCCGACAGTTCTTCGTCACTCGGAGTCGCCCGGTGAGCCACCAGCCTCGTTCCGACGTGCTCCGCGGCACGCTGGACCTCTTGATCCTCAAGACCCTGGCCCTCGAGCCCATGCACGGCTGGGGGATCGCGCAGCGCATTCAGCAGATGTCGAGCGACGCGCTGCAGGTCGGGCAGGGCTCGCTCTACCCCGCGCTGCAGCGCCTGGCAGAGCGGGGCCTGATCGAGGGTGAGTGGCGGGAGCCGGCGGGCGCCCGCCGTGCCAAGTACTACGAGCTCACCCCGTCGGGGCGGCGAGCCCTCGGCGAAGAGACCGACAGCTGGCGCCACTACGTCCGGGCCGTGGAGCTCATCCTCGGAGCCGGAAACCCATGAGCGGACTGAAGGGAAGGCTCAGGCAGCTCCGCACGTTCACGCGCAAGCGCCGCGTGGAGCAGGAGCTCGACGAGGAGCTCGCCATCCACATCGAGATGGAAACGGAGGAGAACATCCGGGAGGGATGTCCCCCGCCGAGGCACGGCGCGCCGCCCTCATTGCGTTCGGAGGAGTGGAGCGGACGAAGGAGCGTGTGCGGGACGCACGGTGGACGCGTGGGATCGAGGATCTCGTCGCCGACCTCCGTCACGCCGTGCGGTGCCTCGTGCGAACGCCGACCTTCACGGTCGTTGCGATCCTCACGCTCGCGCTGGGCGTCGCGGCCCTCACCACCGTGTGGGGCGCGGTGGACGTGCTCGTCCTCAGGCCCTATCCGTACGACCCGGGCGACTCGCTCTTCCTGGTGGGCACGAGCACCCGGGGACGCGGCAACCCGGGCAGCCCCACGTCCATCCCCGACTTCCTGGACCTGCGCAGGCAGCTCCGGTCCGCGCGGGTGGCGGCGTACAGTGACGAAGGGGCCAACCTCGGCGCGGACCCGGCCACGTGGGCCGCGGTGCGCCGCGCCTCCGCGGAGTTCTTCGACGTCGTGGGGGTGGCCCCCCTCCTGGGACGGGCGTTCAGCCTTTCGGACGAGGCCGCGGGAGCCCCGGACGTAGCCATTCTCGACCACCGGCTCTGGGCGGAGCGCTTCGGCTCCGACCCCGACGTGCTCGGGCGCTCGATCCTGGTGGACGGTACGCCGGTCACGGTGGTCGGCGTGCTCCCCGTCGGATTCCGCTTCAGCCGAGGGGCGCCCGACGTGTGGCTCCCCCTCCATCTCGCGGGCACGGGGGCACGAGGCGTTCTCGCCGTCTACGTCCTGGGGCGTCTTCACGGAACCGGGCTGGCGGCCGCGCGCACCGAGCTCGGGTCGATCTCTCGCGCGCTCGCGGAGGCCCACCCCGAGACCTGGAGCGACCGGACGTTCGTGTCGGACCGGCTGCGCGGGACGCTGACCGGGGGACCGACCGCCCAGCAGGGGGTGACAGCCATCCTGCTGGCATCCCTGGCTGTGCTGCTCATCGCGTGCGCGAACGTCGCGAACCTGCTCCTGGCGCGTGCCCTCGTGCGTGAAGGCGACCTGGTGCTCCGCCGCGCGCTGGGTGCGGGCCGCTGGCGGATCGCCCGGCAGGTCGTGGCCGAGGCGCTTGTCCTGGCGACGGCCGCCGGCCTCGTGGGGCTCGGCCTGTCCGTCGTGGGGATGCGCGGATTCAGGACCCTCATCCCACCCGATCTTCCGCGCGCGGGAGAGATCGCGCTCGATGGCCGCTCTGCGGCCGTCGCGATGCTTGCGGCCTGGGGATCGGTGCTCGCGTTCAGCCTGGCTCCCATGCTGCGGTCCTTGCGCATCCCGGCACGCGTTCCCTCCTCGCGGGGCGGGGGCTCGGCAGGCCGAGGCTCGGACGGCGGAAGGCTCCGTCGCACGTTCGTGGTAGGGGAGATCGCCCTGGCCACCGCCCTCCTCGCCGTCACCATTCTGGTCGCTCGATCGCTCTCGGCGATCCGCGGGGTGGATTCCGGGTTCACCGTGGAGCACGTGATGGCGTTCGATGTGTCGCTGCCGGAGAACCGATACGCGGACGAAGACGCGCTCGGACGAGCCGCCGCGGGGCTCGAGGCGGCGCTGTACGTCACCCCCGGGGTCGAAACCGGAGGCGTAGGGGTGGGGCTGCCGGCACGCAACTGGCGCGCCGCTTCGTACCGCCTTCCGGAAGAGGCGCCGGGCGAGGGCGAGCAGGAGTCCGCGAGGGTGGCGATTCGCTTCGCGTCCCCCGGCTATATGGCCACGCTGGGCGTGGACGTCGTGCGCGGGCGCTCCTTCACCGCGCGGGACGACAGGACGTCGCCCGCCGTCGTCCTCGTGAATCGACCCTTCGCCGAGCGCCTGTGGCCGGGTCTGGATCCGCTGGGGCGAACGCTCGTCCTGAGCGGACGGAGCGTGGAGGTGGTGGGCGTCGTGCCGAAGCTGCTGGAGCTCGGCCCGTTCGGCTCACCCGACGTCGGCGTCGCCTACCTCCCATTGGCTCAATGGCCTTCCCGGCAGCTCTCCGTCGTGGCGCACGTCACGAACGGATCCGACAACGCGCAGACTCTCGCCCGCGCCATCGTGGCACGGGTGGATCCCACCCTCGCGCCTCACGGCGTGGCGGCCATGGAAGACGTCCTCCTTCTGCCCGCCGACAAGACGGTGGCCATGGGAAAGGTCCTGAGCGTGCTGTCTGCGGTGGCGCTGATCCTCGCGCTCGTGGGCGTGTTCGGGTCGATGGCCTACTCGGTCTCGCGGCGGGTCCCGGAGATCGGGGTGCGCATGGCGGTGGGGGCGGGGCCGGCTCGCATCCAGACCATGGTCCTCGCGGGCGCCGCCGGGCTCTGCGGGGCCGGCCTCGCGATCGGTACCGGCCTCGCGCTGCTGGCCGCGCGGGGGGTCACGACGTTTCTGTTCGGCGTGCGGGCGTCGGATCCGTCGACGTTCGTCGGGTCGGCCGCCCTTCTGCTCGCGGTCGGCCTGGCGGCCGCGTGGATCCCGGCCAGGCGCGCCAGCGCTGTGGACCCTACGCGCTCGCTCCGGTGCGACGGCTAGTCCCCGGACTTCGTGAAGAACTGCCGTCTATCGGAGATCCTCGACTGCCTCGCGGACCTTCAGGTCCGGGTGATCGATATCGGCGAGACGGTCGAGTAGAGTCTGTCGAATCGGTCGGGCGGGCGACCGGAGCGCCCCGGGTTGGGAGCGCCAGCGACCTGCTAGTCCTCGGCACCGTCTCCGGGTGAATCCCTCGGAAGAAGTAGTCTCCCCGAGTCACGTTCGGCGTACGCATCGCCCACCGAGCTATGACTCCGATTTCCCCCTGTCGGCCGATGGTTGCGGCATCTGCCGGTGGCCAGGTTTGGTCATGAAGACGCTCCGCGACTGACCGAGGAGGTGCTTCACGTGGAGGCACCGTGTTGGGGCGAGTGAGCGTACCGGTGGGCGGCTCGCTCCTTGCCACCACCGTCCTGGCTGCCATGGGCGTCCTGGGGGCCATAGCCGTCATGGGCTTCGCCCCGCCCCAGGAGGCGCTCGTGGGCCGGTTGCACCTGGTCTGGGATGCCGAGCAGACGCGCGACAATCCGGACGGGGTGCTCGTATACGTGGTGGACGACGCCGGTCGCGCTACGCGTCTCCAGTTGGATTCCGGGTCGCGGTTGCAGGAGTACCGGGCCATGGACCGCCGCCGTGTCGAGGTACGGGGCGACGCCCTCCCCGTCGGACCGATCGAGACACCGGCCGTCCGCCTCCGTAGCCTCCGTCCGCTCGAAGCTCCCGCTGCGGCATCGGAGGCGCCGGGAACAGACCGGCTGGACTTCGTCACCGTGCTGTGCCGGTTTGCCGATGACCCCCCGCCACCCATGGCGCCCAGCCGGTTGGCGCGCGTCCTGGGTCCCGACTATCCCGGCATGCAACAGTACTACGCCGAGCTTTCGTGGGATCCCGGCATCATGGCGGGCAACAGCGTCACGTCGGTCTGGTACGACCTTCCGGAGCCCCGGAGCTATTACGTCCAGGGTACCCAGACGGCCGTGGACCTGCTCGCCAGGGACTGCACCGAGGCCGCAGAGGCGGACGTCGATTTCTCCGCCTTCTACGGGATCAACCTGCAGTTCAGCGGCATGCTGAGCGCACGCGCCACGCCACCCTACGACGAGCTGTCGTTCGGCGGCAGCTGGACGTCGACCCTCAACGGGCAAACGCGCGTATGGGGCATGACCTGGATAAGCATCGGACATGCCGAAAAATACGTGGTGTACGCCCACGAGATGGGACATGCGCTGGGGTGGCCCCACTCGTCCGGACGGTACGGGGAGGAGTACGACTCGAACTGGGACGTGATGAGCCGGGGCTATCTACGGTACGAGGCGCCGTGGGGCTGGCTCACGGTCCACACCATCGGGGCATACAAGGACGCGCGAGGCTGGATTCCAGCGGCGCGTCGGTGGGAGCCCGCCATGGGTGCTGTGGAGTCGGGCACCCTCGTGCGTTCGGCGCTGCCACCCGACGAGGGGTATCTCCTGGCCGTGATCGGCCAAGACCCCGACCGGTTCTACACGGCGGAGGTCAGGGAGCCCGCGGGACATGACGTGGGCGTCCCGGGCAAGGCCATCGTCCTCCATGAGGTCGACTTCGGCCGCGCCTACGTGATCGACCTGGATCTGAACGGCGATCCCAATGACGAGGGCGCCATGTGGACTTCCGGCGAGACGTTCACCGATTCGCTGGTCGGTCTGACGCTGCACGTGAACTCGGAGACTGTCGAGGGTTTCGATGTGACCATCACCCGGGGTTGGCGGCTCGACGTGACCACGACCGGTGAGGGCGGAGTCGAGGTACGCGCGGCCACCGCCGACGGTATCCAATGTCCCGCCGGTGAATGCAGCCACGTCTTCCCGGTCCGGGGCACCGCCGTGCAGCTCTTCGCCGAGCCCGTCGGCGGCTGGGCCCTTCGCGGATGGACGGGCGCGTGTACCGGCGAAGAACCCTGCACCGTGGAAATGGGGAGCAACCGAACGGTGGGCGCCGTGTTCCGGCAACAGCTGGCGTTGCCCGCCGTGCTCGCGCGACTCTTCAGCCAGCCGTCCCCGCTCACGATCGATGACCTGCAATTCCTCGACCAGCTCGGCAATCGCAACGACCGGTTCGACCTCGGCGATGCTCGGGCGTGGCTGATGAAGACCGGGGTTCTCGCCGCGAGCCCTGCGCTCATCGGGCCGCCCGTGGCCCTCGACGGTGGGGAGGCCCCATGAACGGACGACTTCGAGCGGTCGCGGGGATGTTCATCGCCGGCGCGCTGTTCGCCGCGTGCCACGATGCCCTCACCGTCGAAAAGCCGAGCGACTTCGTCGTCTCGCTGACCACGCCGTTCGCCGACGACGGCGCAGTGCTGGTGGGCCTCTACGGGCTCCCTCCGGCGGCCGTGGACGTGACGGCGGACGATCCGAGCCTGGTCGTCTACTCGGTGCGCATCGCCGACACCCTGAGGATCGCCGTGTTCGGAGCGATCACCTCGGGACCGCTCGTTCGCATCGGTCCGCTTGACGGGGGTGCCGTTCTCGCGATCGCCACTCGTGTCGAGGACGCGGCTTCGCGGGGCAACCAGCAGCGTGAGCCCCTGTCAGGCTACGGGGTCGAGCTCCGGCGGCGTTGAGTCACCGCTCTGCCATGCCGCGGCGGATGGGAGAGACTGCGTGATGAAACTCCCGTGGGCGCGTGCTCTCATCCGTCTCGTAGCGCATCCATGGGGTCGGCTCTCGAGGCTCGTCGCGTCGGGCCCCACAGCGCGATCACCGACGCCACAACCAGGAGGAGGGGTGGGAGCGCATAGATCAGGGGATTGGGGGTGACAGGTACGACTGATCGTGCTGCAAGGAAGCCCGGTGGGACACCAAGGAGGAGACCGGCCCAGACGGGCCGGAGCCCCTTCAGCATGCTCTGGCGCATGACATGGCCGGAATCCGCACCGAGGGCCCTTCGCACACCGATCTCCCGCATGCGTCTCGCGACGAGGAAGGACTGCGACCCGTGAAGGCCAACCAGAGCAACCAGGAGGCTGGCGGCCCCGAGGCCCAAGAAGACGGAGAGGTAGAGTGACGCAGCGCCATGCCCTCTCCGCAGGGCTTCGTCGAGAGACATCACCTCCCCCAAAGGGAGATAGCGATCGAGGGTCGCCCCCGTATCGTGCCACAGCTGCAGCAGCGGAACGCCCTCCTGGGTTTTCACCATGAGGTACGTTCCCCGCGGGGGGAGTTGACTGAGGGACAGGTACACGCCGGGCGATGGCTGCCCCCGCATGAAGGGCGTGGCCCCGGCGTCGTCCACGACACCCACGATCGTGGCCGTGAACGCTTCGCCGTCCTGCGCGTGCCCCACGACGAGCTTGCGTCCGACCGCGTCGTCCTCGATCCGGCGATCTCGCGCAAATGGGCGGTTGACCACGCAGACCGGTTCAGCATCGGCGCGGTCCTCGTCGGACAAGAGTCGGCCGGCGGCAGCCCTCAGGCCGAGCATCGAGAAGAAACCCGCATCCACCATCCGGACCTGTGCCGGAGGGGCCTTGTCCAGATCGGAGTCGAGGCCCACGACGCTGACCCTGTCGATGAGCCCCTCTTTTCCGGGCAACGCGCTCGCCAGGGATACCTCGCGAACGGCTGCGTCGGAACGAAGCACCGCCGAGAGTCTGGTGAGAAACGCCCCCCTGGCGCCGGCGTCCGGATAGTCGGCCGCGCCCAGGATGAGCTGCCCGGTGCGCACATCCTCCGTGGGGAAGTCCGTCGGGCTGCGGAGGATCTGCGCGGACTCCTCCACAAGGGAGCTCGAGACGCTGAGCAGGACGCACGAGAGAGCGATCTCGAAGCCGACGACCCCCGCCATGAGGCGCCCGCGACCCCACGGTCCCTCGTGGGGGTTCGCGCGCAGCGCGCCGCCCGATTCGGCCCGCGAGGACCGAGCCGCGGGCACTCCGCCGGCGACCACCAAGGCGAGAAGGGTCAGCATCGCCGCAATGACGATGGACCGAGGACCCAGACCGAAGTCCATCCAATAGGGGACCACCACCGCTTGGCTCGTCAGATAGTCGACCATCCCCTGGAGCGCGAGTCGGCCGAGAAACACTCCGAGCACGGCACCCCCGAGCGCCAACAGGAGAACCTCGGTGAGGGTCAGCACGATCACCTGCCCTCGGGTCGCCCCGATTGCCAGACGCGTCGCCGTCTCCCGCGAACGTGAGATCCCACGGGCCAGCATGATGCTCGCCACATTCACAGCGGTTGTGAGGACGAGTAGCAGGGACACCATACCGACGCGTCGAGCCGTGTCGTCCTGGCCGCCGAAGTACGCCTCGGTGTAGCGCTCCACACGCACGTGCGGGGGGCTGGACTCGTCGCCCGGCCCAGCCGTGGCGAGAGCGGCGGCGAGTTGCTCCCGCGCCACACCGGAGGTCCCCGCGTCCGAGAGACGCCCGACGACCGCCCAGGACTGGGTCTCCATCCGCGAGGGCTGGATCCAGATCCGTTCGTTCGACGGAAAGCCGAAGGTCCGGGGGAGCACGCCCAGGACCATGTGATCGCCCCCGTCCACGCGGAGCACCTTCCCTATTGCATCGGAGTCACGATCGAAGCGCTCTTCCCAGACATCCTCACGGATCAGCACGGCGGGAAGTCCGCCGTAGCTCTCGCCTTCGCGGTAGAGGCGACCTGCCACGGGGCTCACGTTCAGTAGATCGAAGAGCCCGGCCGTCGCGTACGCCCCGCGATAGCGCGAGGCGTAGGCCTCTCCTCCCCCGACAGCTACCCGGCCCGAGGATCGGTAGGCCGCGAGTGACGACATAGCGTGTCCCGGCCCGGATGCGCTTGCTCGCCACACCTCGAAGAACTCCCACGGCATGACCATGCGGCTCCGGCCTGTCTGGTCGACGAGGCTCACGCTGACGACCTGATCGGCCGGGTCGCCGGGTAGGCTCCTCGTGGTCCCGTCGGCCAAGGCGAACATCGCGCTTGGAGCGGCGATGCCGATGGCCAGGGTTATCGCCGCCAAGGTGGACTCTCGGGGAGAGCGCAGGACCGCGCGGAAGGCGGCTCGCAGTGTTCCCGGCGCGGCGAGCCTGGGGACCGCGTAAAGGATTCGGCGCGGTATCAACACCGCGGTGAGGCCCAGCGCTTGGAACCAGTACCATCTGTTGGCCGCGCGCACTCCTCGGGATGCCAATCGACGCGAGTACCGCTCCTGGAGATCTCCCAGGATCTGAGCGCGGTCCTCCGGGGGTGCCGCGACCCTGGAGAGGCAAACAGCAGCGCGCGGGGGTCTCGCGTCCCCGCTCATCGGCCGAGCTCCCCGGCCAACCCCTCCCACATGTTCGCGATCTCCGTCCGCGAGCGGTCCAGGCGATCGCGCCCATCGCCACTGAGCTCGAAGCAGCGCCGCTCCCGGTGGCCTCTGGCTTCGTCACCCTCTTCTTTGCGGCCTTTGATCCAGCCTTTCTCCTCGAGGCGTTTCAAGGTCAAGTAGGCTGCGGCCTGGGAGACGTCCCGCCCGGTCCGGGCCTCAATCTCCTCGATGATGGAGACCCCATACGCATCGGACCCCAGACGCAGTATGGCGACCATGACCAGGTGCTCGAATTCTCCGAGAGAGTGCCTACCCATTGGATGCCACTTCCGAGGCCGAAGCGAGCGATGCGCGGATGCGGGTGCCTCACAGGCAAACCTGACATCTGTCTCTACACAGATGAGTATACAAACTTGAGTATCCGCACGCCATGTTCCATTCCCTTCGCGAGGAGCTCCTGGACATCGCGGAGAGCTTGACGACGGTCGTGTCGGTGGTGGAGCCCCCCGACCCGCGAAGACGCCAGCCAGATGAGGTTTTCGCCAGGCTCAGGGTTCACCGCACGAGGACGAGCGTCTTGCGGATTGCGTCGAGGCGATCGAGAAGGCTGTGCCTGTCGAAGGCAGCCACGACGCCAGGCGGGTAGTTCTCGATGACGGTCCAGTGGATGAAGTACCGGACCGCGAGGCATGGATTCGTGCCCGGGATCGCGAAGACGGTCTCGTCGTAGCGGTTTCCCACTGCTGCGTCCGTCACGTGTCCGACCGGGTAGGAGGTGCCATCCAGGGTTTCATCCGACGCGGCCGTGCCCTGCGGGAGGAAGAGATCCGCGGTGCAGCGATCGGATCGCGGGATCGCCTCGACGCTCACGTAGCTGCCTGCCGAAAGGTTCGTGCCCTCGGCGAGAGAGGCGGGCACGGTGAAGGAGACGCCCGTGATGTCCTTCCCGGGTCCGAGCGCCCGGTAGCGATACGCGGTGTCCGCGGTCCAACCCGAGGGGTAGCGGATCGAGAATCCCGGTGAGGCGCTCTGGAACACCTGCGGCAGGCCGCCCGGATCCACTGCGACCGGTTCGCTGGTGCCGGTTGCGGTGTTCGGAACGGGAGGGCGCGGCCAGGGTCGCCGGAGCAGCACGCCGATGGAAACGCCGGCGGCCAGGAGGACGACGGCCACAACGAAGACGGAGGTTTTCCTCATGCGGGCCTGCCAAGGGCATGCGAGACGGGGCGATGCAAAGCCGGCGACTTCCACAGATGACGAAGAACCTCTCCGTTCCTCAGTCCTTGGGTGCCCCGTCCTTCCAGTCGGGGTCGTTGTCCCACGCTTCGTTGCGCTCCTTCACCTTCTCCAGGGCGCGCGAGGCTTCCTCGGCCGTGTCGTAGGGGCCGAGACGCTCCTCGTTCGGGCAGCCGTCCTCTTTCTCCACGGCGTGGTGCGTCACGCAGAACCAATACTTGCCCTCGCTCATTTCGTTCACTCCTCCTTTCGAGTCCCACGCTGTCCTGCTCCGACGTACACGACCGGCCGACCTCGTCGCCCCCTTCGTACCCATGAATCGGCGGCGTGACCCTGCCGGCCCTCGCCACGCCCTTGTCGACTCCACCAACGCGGCGCATGTTGGCGCCCACACGGATCTGTACGGTCACCTCCCCTTCTGCCCATGACCTACGCCGCCCGCCCCAGTGACACCGTCGGGTGGACGCACCCATGATGTCGGCAACGTCACTCGAACAGGTGCCCACCGCCGGTTCTCCCCACCATGCACGCTGGGTGCGCGCCTGTCACTGGATCGGTGCGGCTGCCCTTCTCGTCCTGGTCTTTACTGGCGTCGAGATCCTCATGGTCCACCCCCGCCTGTATTGGGGCGAAGCCGGCAACGACCTGATGCCGGCGCTCCTCGAGCTCCCCATCTCGCGCAACCTGCACCACGATGGGATCGGGGAGCGGATCGCCTTCTTCGATGCACCCGATTCGCCCGTGTCCGCGCCCGTCGCGTACGACATGTTCAACCAGAACGGTTGGGGGCGGAGCCTGCACTTCCTCGCCGGGTGGGTTCTGGTGACCGTCGGCCTCGTCTATCTGCTCGCTGCCCTCGCCACCGGGCACCTCCGGCGCCACCTGGCACCCCGGCTCCGGGAGCTGTCCCCCGGATCGGTCTGGGCGGACGTGCGCCGGCACCTCCGCCTCCAGATTCCGCCGGCCTCCGGAGGACCCACGTATGGGCTCCTGCAACGCCTGGCCTACCTGATCGTGATCTGCGTCCTCGCGCCGCTCATGGTGGTGACCGGGCTCGCCATGTCACCGGCAATCACCGCGGCTGCGCCGTTCCTGACGGAGATGTTCGGCGGCGCCCAGTCGGCGCGCACTGTCCACTTCTTCACTTTCGCGTCACTGGTGCTCTTCCTGCTCGGGCACGTCGCCATGGTGGTCCTGTCCGGCTTCCGGCGGCACATGCGCGCCATGACTCTGGGGAGGTGACACGATGAGCGAGCGCACGCCCATCTCTCGCCGGGAACTTCTTGCCGGGCTCGCCGCAGCGGGCGGGATGATGCTCACCGGCTGTTCTCCTACCGACCCGCCGACGTACGGCAACCTCCTCCGGGCCGGCGACCTCCTGACCTACAAGGCGCACCGCCTCATCCTTCCCCGGCAGGCGCTGGCGAAGGAGTTCGAGCGCCACGACATCACCTCCTTTCCCGCCGTGGGTACCAGCGATCCCGCCGATGCCGGCGGGGAGTTCTACGCCGCCGATCTCGGCGCCGAGTATGATCGGCTCCGTGCCGGTGGGTGGGTCGATTGGCGTCTGCGGGTGGAGGGGTTGGTGGCCCGCCCCGCGAGCTTTTCGCTTGCAGACCTCCAACGGCTGGGCTCGCGTACGCAGATCACCCGCCATACCTGCGAAGAGGGGTGGTCGGCCATTGGCGAGTGGACGGGTGTGCCCCTGTCGACCGTGCTCGACGCGTGCGGCGTGCTTCCCCAGGCGCGCTACGTGAGCTTCGACCCCTACGACCAGGCTGCAGACAGCATCGACATGATCGACGCGCTCCACCCGCAGACCATCCTGGCCTGGGGCATGAACGGCCGCCAGCTCCCCCAGGCCCACGGCGCGCCCCTTCGGCTCCGCGTGGAGCGCCAGATCGGGTACAAGAGCATCAAGTTCCTGCGCCGCATCCGGGTCACCGAGGCCTTCGACGACTTCGGTGGCAACGGGCCCATGGACTACGGATGGGCGTGGTACGTGGGGATCTGACGAGGCGAGGCCGGATTGATCTGCGGTGGCCGCTGGCGCGGCCATCCTCGCGGACAGCAGCGCCGACGAGCCGGAAGAACGGGCTTGAGCCGTGCGGTCGGACGGCACCGTCCTCGATCGATCCCCAGGTCGGATCGGTTGTGCAACCCGGCCCCGGCGCACGCTCCCCCAAGCCGCCGCGATCCTCCAGGACGCTCCGGGGTAGTTGATATCTTCATTCTGAACCGGGGGTCGAAGAGTGCCGGGATCCACCCAGAGACGTCGTGCGAAGCAGGTGAAACCGGGCGAACAGGATCCGGAGATCCTTGAATTGGGACGGAAGGTCGCGATGCTCGCGCTTGAGAGGATGCAACAGGACGGCAGCCTCAACGTGCGCCAGCGCGATCAGCTGCGACGCGCGTTGGTCCGGACGGCGGAAGCCAGGGGCTGGGTTCTGATCCCGGACAACACGGCCGACCGCGTGGGCGAGGCCGCGCAGGATCTGGCCATTCTGGCCGAGGCCGGTGCGCTCTCGCTCAAGAGTGACCTCGGTGAGGAGGTCGCCGCGAAGAACAACGAGTTGAAGCAGCTCCGGGAGGTCGTTCAGACGGTCCAGAAGATGGCGGCGAGCGCGCGGACGTCCTATCCGGCTGAGATCGAGTTCTCGCATACCGCCCGGCAAGGACCCCAGAACCTCGTCACGAAGACCCAGACGCTCACGTTGAGCGACACCGCCGAGGCGCAGGACGCCGCCGCGACGCTGGAAAGGAACATGGAGGGCTGGGCAAAGCTCCGCGACCAGATGCTGGAAGAGCTCGAGCATCGCCAGCACCAGATCGAACAGACCCGGCGGAGCCTGTCGGAGTTCGTGGAGGCATCGCGGACGCTGGTCGGCGAGGTTCTCGCGGTCCTCGTTTGAGGGCACCCGACACGCGCATTCCGGTACGGCGAAGCGAACGCACGAAGTAGCCCTTCCCGAGGGCGCATGTGATCCGGTGGCCCTACTCCGCGGAGGCGGAGATCGGCAAGGGCGGGATGGCCACCGTCTAGGGACCCGCGCTCGCGACCAACCACACATCGTAGGCTCCCGCTCCCTCCGCCACCACGTCCTCGCGTCCCGTCTTCGTGACGACGTCGCGGTCGCTGTCCAGCACGACCAGCGTCGGGACCCACTCGACGCCGAACCGCTGCAGCAGGGTGAGGAGCTTCGCGCGGTCGTACGGCACGGCCGGCCAGCCCATGCCGTACCGCTGCATGAAGGCGAACATCTCCGCGGATCCTCCACCCACGCTGACAAGCACGATCTCGAAGGACCTGTTGGCCGCTTTGAGCGAGTCGTAGGCGCTGACGAGCAGCGGCGTGAAAGCCGCACACGCGGGACACGAGGGGTCGGCGAAGTAGAGGCCGACCAGGGCCTTGTCCTGGACGGCTCGGAGACCCACCTGGCTTCCGTCGGCCCCGACCAGGGTCGGCCCGAACAGATCCTCGAAAGAAGGACGGTCTCCTCCCGGGAGATCACCCGAGACGCCGGAATCGGTGGGCGAGTCGCCGCACGACAGGAGGAGACACCCCGCGAAGCCCGCGAACACGACGCGGGCCCATGCGGCCGCCCGCGGCGAGGCGAGCGGCTTGCGACGCTCAGCGCTTGGCATCGTTGCAGCCGGATCCGAGACACGTACAACCCGAACAAGTCTATCGCGTCGCCCAGGGTCGTGGGCAGAGGGCACCGCCTGGCGGAACCTCCGGGGCGGTGGCAAGATCGAGGGCCTCTCCCGAAGCCGGAGCCATGTCACGCAGGAGATTCGTCGCCCAGACCCTGGCGGGAGGTCTGGGCCTCGCCGCCCTCTCGCGCACCCCGCTGGCCGCTGCGGCGGAACGCCCTGTCCTGGGACCCGAGGACGGGCTCCCGCCCTATGCGCGTGCGCAGCGCTACCGCTCCCTCAAGCAGTCCAGCCACGACCCGACCGGAGGCAACCGCGACTACTGGCCCATCGCGGCCGGGGCGCAGCAGGAGCTCTTCAACGCCACCGGCGCGGGCATGATCTCCCATATCTGGTTCACGATCTCGGCGCAGAGCGCCCTGCACCTGAAGGAGCTCGTGCTGCGGGGATACTGGGACGGATCGGCGAAGCCCAGCATCGAGGTCCCCGTCGGCGACTTCTTCGGGCTCAACACCGCCGATTACGTCATCTACGAGAGCGCGTATCTGGCGTGCTCGCCGGGCCAGTCGCTGAACTGCTACTTCGCAATGCCGTATCGCACGGGCGCGCGACTCACGGTGACCAACGAGGGCACCCGCGACGTAGGGGCGTTCTACTCCAACATCGACTACATGGAGATGGACGAGCTCCCCGCGGACGCCCTCTACTTCCACGCCCAGTACCGGCAGGCCGCGCCCAACCAGGCCCAGCAGCTCCCCGACGGCGAGAACCCCGACGGCGCGACCAACTACGTGTACTGCGAGACCCGGGGACGGGGGCACCTCATGGGGGTCACCCTGGGCGTGGTGCAGAACGCCGAGTCCTGGATGGGCGAAGGAGACGACATGATCTTCGTCGACGACGCCGCGACACCGGTCATCATCGGCACCGGCTCAGAGGACTACTTCCTGGGGAGCTGGAACTTCGGCGGACGCTTGCACGCGCAGCCGTTCGCCCACCGACAGTACGGTGCGCCCCTCATCCAGAGCGCCGAGCGCGTGGGTGGGCGCTACTGCTGCTACCGCTTCCACGGCGACAACCCCGTGACCTTCACGCGGTACCTGAAGCACACGATGGAGCACGGCCACGCCAACAACCGGGCCGACAACTTCTACTCGTGCTGCTACTGGTATCAGGACCAGCCGTCCACGGATTTCCCGGCGCTCCCGGCCGTGGGGGGACCGGATTCCGTCGGTGAAGTCGTAGGGGGGGCCGCGGGCGTCACTCCCCGTCGGCGGCGCCCTCGTCTCCGGTCCCGACCAACAGCCCCCGAAGGGCCGCCTCCTGCGCTTCGCGGGTGAGGTCCGCCGCGAGGCGCGACACCTTGGCCTCGCTCCTGGCCGACAGGACCCCCCAGACCAGCCGCCCCGCCGCCGCGCCCACCACCGCCCCCAACGCCAGCACCCCCACGTGGGGGATGGTGGCCAGGTGAAGGCCGGCGGCGGCGGGCATGGCCAGGATCGCGCCCCACGCCGCGGGGACGATGGCCATGACGCGGCGCAGCCGCGGCGCGGCCTTCTCCACCACCTGGATGGTGGTCTCGCCGTCGCGGGGCGTGACCGAGACCTGGAGGTTCCAGAAGCGGTCGCGACCGGTCCACCTCACGGAGCCCAGGGCCTCGGACACCGAGCCGGTGGTGTCGGAGCGTTCGTCCACGAGACGCACCAGATCGGCCACGGCGTCCTCGCTGAGCTCCCCCGGTACCGCGTGGACGGTCTTCCGTACCAGGGGCGCCGATCGGAGCAGCGCGGGCCGACGCCCCGCTCCGTCCAGCGCGGCGGCCGCGTGGGCGATGGCTGCCGGCGAGATGCCCACCTCCCTCCCGATGTCCTGGAGGTCGCGCAGGGAAAGCCCTCCGCCCCCCTCGGCCCCCGACGTCTCTTCGAACTCCGCAGCCTTGCGCAGCACGAGGGCGACCTCGCGGTCGGTGAACCGGCGACTCTCGTCGGCGTTCATGGGTGCTCCGGGAAACGGGTGCAGGCGACGTCGTGTTCTGGACCACAATACGCGCGTAGGGAGAGGCTCGTTCAAGAGGAGGGTCCATCGGCCGTCCCGGCGACACCCATCGACCACTCGGATCGAACCGCCACCATCGGGTCCACGCGAGCCGCCTTCCGGGCCGGGAGGTAGCCGCGTCGGGCCTTGCTTCCTGCCAATCGGGACGGCCGAATTCGAACCCACCACCCCCTGAACCTCCTTTCTCTTTAGCTTATTCGCCATTTCTGGCAAGAACACGTACTAATTACTGGTGGAGCGCACGATCTGCCGTTCCTGCCTTCCGGTGATGCCGGAATCTGCCGCCCCGAAAAGGCCCAATATCTGGCCCAATCGACACCGAATCGACACAAGAAAAGCCCCCCTGATCCCAGGTCAGGGGGCCGGTTCATCAGGTGAAAAAACCCCCCGAGCCATGTTCAGGGGGTCGCCTCAATCGACGCGAAAGACGGTTCAAGAACCGGCCCAATCGACACGAAGAGGCAGCCCTCTGACACCAGATCAGAGGGCCCCCGTATGGAGGCGGGCGCGGCGACACCGGGCTGGCCTCCCCATCTGCGGCGGCGGCCTCGACTCCGCCTCTTCGACACCGGTCAAAGGGATGGGGGCCGGTCAGCTGGTTGTCGGCGATGTGAAGCGTCTTGAGGTGGCTCAGGCTGCCCAGAGTGAGGACCTGTTCCTGCCCGACCTCCAAGCGTATCGGGACGCGGACCTGGAGGTGGACAACGGGGGGACAGGAGGCCGTTAGATCGGTGCGAGTCCGGGGGGCGTCCCGTTTGCCTATCTTGTGTGCTACGCAATCTCCTCCACTCGACACCCGCGACGCGTGAGCCTCCTCCACCTCTACCGGACCCCGGGACTCTCCCCTTCCCGGACCCATTGGCTCCTGGAGAAGACCAAGGCGATCCTGGAGTCGCCCCTCACGGGCCTTCGGACCGAAGCCTGCTTCAACGTGCAACTCTCCGAGCCGCTGACGCCCGAGGAGCGGGGGACGCTCGTCTGGCTCCTTTCGGAGACGTTCGAGCCCGATGGGTTCGGCGAGCAGAGCTTCCTGTCCGCGGGTGCGTCAGCGGTGGGCACGGGGACGATCCTGGAGGTCGGCCCGCGGATGAACTTCTCCACGGCGTGGTCCACCAACGCCGTGGCCATCTGCCATGCCTGCGGCCTCGGGAAGGTGCAGCGCATCGAGCGATCCCGGAGACTCCTGCTGGAGCGCCCGATACCCCTGAGCGGGGAGGAGACCGCCGCCGTGCTCGGGCTGGCCCACGACCGCATGACGGAGATGCAGTATCCGGAGCCCCTGGAGAGCTTCGAGACGGGCATGGTCCCCGACGAAGTCTTCGAGATCCCCCTCCTCGAGGAAGGGCGGGCGGCCCTGGAGCGCGTGAACCGCGAGATGGGACTGGCCTTCGACGACTGGGACCTGGACTACTACACGGACCTCTTCGTCAACCGCGTGGGACGGAACCCCACGTCCGTGGAGGCGTTCGACATCGCTCAGTCGAACAGCGAGCACTCCCGGCACTGGTTCTTCAAGGGCAGGCTCATCATCGACGGTCACGAGGAGCCGGATCACCTCATGACCATCGTCAAGCGACCGCTGGACGCGAACCCTGCCAACAGCGCCATCGCTTTCCGGGACAACTCCAGCAGCATCGAGGGATATCCCGTCCACACGCTCCTGCCCCCGGACCCGAAGACAGCGGGGCCCATGCGGGAGAGCGATGTGGAGTACGACGTCATCTTCACCGCCGAGACCCACAATTTCCCCTCCGGCGTGGCCCCGTTCCCCGGAGCGGAGACGGGTACCGGAGGGCGGATCCGGGACGTTCACGCCACCGGTCGAGGGAGCCTGGTGGTGGCGGGCACGGCGGCCTACTGCGTGGGCAACCTGCGCATACCCGGCTACCCGCTTCCATGGGAGGATCCCGAGCTCCTCTATCCCACCAACCTGGCGTCTCCGGTGGCCATCGAGATCGAGGCGTCCAACGGGGCCTCGGACTACGGGAACTGCTACGGGGAGCCCGTGATCAACGGCTACACCCGGTCCTTCGGGCTCCGGCTCCCGGACGGTGAGCGCCGGGAGTGGATCAAGCCCATCATGTTCTCCGGCGGCATCGGTCAGATGGACGCCCGCCACCGCGAGAAGGGGGCCCCTGAGCCGGGCATGCTGGTGGTGAAGCTGGGTGGGCCCGCCTACCGCATCGGCATGGGAGGCGGCGCCGCCTCCTCCATGGTCCAGGGGGAGAACGTCGAGGAGCTGGACTTCAACGCCGTCCAGCGAGGCGACGCAGAGATGGAGCAGAAGGCGAGTCGCGTCATTCGGGCGTGCGTCGAGATGGGGCCCGACAACCCCATCGTCAGCGTCCACGACCAGGGCGCGGGCGGGAACTGCAACGTCCTGAAGGAGCTGGTGGAGCCCGCCGGCGGGCGCATCGAGGTGCGGTCCATCCCCGTGGGGGACGAAACGCTCTCCGTGCTGGAGATCTGGGGCGCCGAGTATCAGGAGAACGACGCCCTCCTTCTGCGGCCCGAGCACCGGGAGCTCTTCCAGGCACTGTGTGACCGGGAGCGGGTGGAGGCGGCGTTCGTGGGCGTGGTGACCGGGGACGGGCGCATCGTGCTCCATGACGAACGGGACGGCTCCAGGCCTGTGGACATGGACCTGGACCACGTGCTGGGCGCCATGCCCCAGAAGACCTTCGAGCTGGACAGGGTCCAGCCCGAGCGAGAGCCGCTGTCGCTGCTCGCCGACCTGACGGTCATGTCTGCACTGGAGCGGGTGCTCCGTCTGCTGTCCGTGGGCTCGAAGCGATTCCTCACCAGCAAGGTGGACCGCTGCGTCACGGGTCTCATCGCGCGGCAGCAGTGCGTGGGACCGCTGCAGATCACGGCGGCCGACGTGGCCGTCATCGCTCAGAGTCACTTCGGGATCACCGGTGGGGCCACCGCCATCGGGGAGCAGCCCATCCTCGGGCTCCTGGCCCCCCGCGCCATGGCCCGGATGACCGTCGGGGAGGCCCTCACGAACCTCGTGTGGGCCCGGGCCAGCGCCCTGGGAGACGTGAAGTGCTCCGCCAACTGGATGTGGGCCGCCAAGCTGCCGGGGGAGGGCGCCGCGCTCTCCGACGCCGCGGTGGCCATGTCCGACGTGATGATGGAGCTGGGCATCGCCGTGGACGGTGGGAAGGACTCCCTCTCCATGGCGGCGCTGGCACCCCGGGCCGACGGAGGGGAGGAGATCGTCAAGGCGCCGGGCGCGCTGGTGGTGTCCGCCTACGTGACCTGCCCGGACATCACCGCCACCGTGACCCCGGATCTCAAGCTTCCGGGCACCGGCCGCATCTTCTTCGTGGACCTCGGGGAGGGGCGGAACCGCCTGGGCGGCTCCGCGCTGGCCCACGTGTTCGCTCAGCTGGGGGACGTGCCCCCGGACCTCGAGAACCCGGGCTTGCTCGAGAGCGCGTTCGAGACCGTGCAGACCCTCATCGCAGGCGGCGTGCTCACGGCAGGGCACGACCGGAGCGACGGCGGCCTCATCACCACGCTCCTGGAGATGGCCTTCGCCGGAAACTGCGGGATCGAGATCGATCTGGACGGAACGCCCGACGGGGCCGATCCCCTGGGGCCCACGGCCACGCTTCCCGTCCTCTTCTCCGAGGAGCTCGGTCTGGTCTTCGAGGTGCCGGAGGAGTACGAGCCCCGCGTCCTGGATGCCTTCCGCGCGGCGGGGGTGGACTGCAGGGTGATCGGATCCACCGTGGCCGAGCCCCGGGTGCGCATCCGCGTGGGCGGCACCCAGGTGCTCGACGAGGACATGCGGGATCTGCGCGACCTCTGGGAGGAGACGAGCTTCCACCTGGAGCGTCACCAGACGGATCCCGATCTCGCGGAGGAGGAGCAGCGAGGCGTCCGGCACCGCTCCGGCGCGACGTATCACGTGCCCTGGGAGGTGGCCCATACCGCGCCCGAGATCCTCGCCCGTACGGCGCGCCCCAAGGTGGCCGTGGTGCGGGAGGAGGGCAGCAACTCCGACCGGGAGCTGGCTTCGGCCTTCCACATGGCCGGCTTCGAGGCCTGGGACATCGCCATGTCCGACCTCCTGGCCGGCCGGGCGAGCCTGGACGCGTTCCACGGCATCGGCTTCCCCGGCGGGTTCGCGTATGCCGACGTGCTGGATTCGGCGAAGGGCTGGGCCGGGGTCATCCGCTTCAATCCCGGCCTCCTGGAGGAGTTCCAACGCTTCCACGATCGCCCCGACACCTTCAGCCTGGGCATCTGCAACGGGTGTCAGCTCTCGGCCCTCCTGGGGTGGGTCCCCTGGCCAGGAATCGAGACCCGGTTCCAGCCGCGCTTCATCCACAACAACTCCGGCCGGTTCGAGTGCCGCTTCCTGAACGTGCAGGTGGTCGAGAGCCCCTCGGTCCTGCTGAAGGGCATGGAAGGCGCGACGCTGGGGGTCTGGGTAGCCCACGGTGAGGGCCGGGCACACTTCCCGAGCCCGGAGATCGAGGAGAAGGTGCTGGCCCAGGGGCTGGCTCCCGTCCGCTACGTGGACGACGCCGGCGAAGCCACCACGATCTATCCGATGAACCCCAACGGTTCACCGCACGGCATCGCGGCCCTGACGTCCGAGGATGGCCGGCATCTGGCCATCATGCCCCATCCCGAACGGTCGTTCCTGAGTTGGCAGTGGGGGTGGACCCCCCTGGAGTGGAAGGGGAAGACGACGGCCTCGCCGTGGCTCAGGATGTTCCAGAACGCGCGGGAGTGGTGCGACGGGGCGTGATGGGGATCGGGTGGTCCCGAAAGACCGAGAGGCTCCGCGACCACCCCGATCGCAGAGCCTCTCCGATTGGCGGGGCGGCCGGATTGATCCGCGGTGGCCGCTGACGCGGCCATCCTCGCTCCCTCGCGCGTGAGCAGGACGGCCGGATTCGAACCGGCGACCCCCTGAATCCCATGGGCCGACGGCAGAAGTCGGGATGTCGAATCCCGTGCAGAATGAGGGATTTTCGGGGGCTCGGAGGTTGAATATCGTCAGTGCGCTCCCGCGCAACCTGCACAACACCCGAGCGCGGGCCGCGGCGGGCCCCCTAGACTCCCTGCTCGCTGAAACCTGAACGCGGCCTCGAAGATGACCGGAGGGCCACCGAGGCGCAGGCCGCCTCGGGCGGCCGGTTGTACTCGGTCACGGGCACCGCTGGGTCAGGCTCGAACCCGACCCGACCCATCTCCTCCACGAGTTGGCCTTCGGTGAGGAAGCACTGCGGCCGCCCCGAGAACTGCGTGAACACGAACGGCTCGCCCTGCACCGGCTCGGCGTCGGGAGGCAGTGTGGCGCGGGAGAACGTGAACACGAAGAGCCCGGCCGCCGGCCGGGCCACCCGGGCGGCTTCGGCGACGGCCTGCCGGAAGACCGAGGTCGAAGGCGCGAGGTTCCAGATGCCGTGGGCGACGACCAGATCGAAGCTCCGGCTCCGCGCCGGTATCCGCTCCATAGGCGCCAGGCCCCATGCCACTCGTTCGCCCACGCCGGCCGCCGCCGCCGCGGGCCGAGGCGGCGCAGAGCATGGGCCACGACAGGTCGAGGCCGAGGACGTGCCAACCCGCCGCGGCCAGGGGGACCGCGTTGCGCCCGGCGCCGCATCCAAGGTCCAGGGCGTGGCGAGTATGCGACCGCTCCAACTCGCCGGCCGCGAAGTCCATGAGCACGGCGTTGGGCGGGGATGCGGCGAAGCCGCGCACGGTGTCCGGGGCGCTCCAGTTGGTGCCGGCCAACGGATCCATGACGAAGCTCTCAGCGAGGGTGGGACGGACGGGGAGTATCCCGGCCCGGCAGGCGATATGCAATTCCCTCCTTCCCGGGGACATGGCGCCGCCGACTGCCGAGTGAGCGCGGCCTCGCGCTAGTGAAATTCCCCGAACAGGTCGGCGGTGGGCCAGCTGGTCACCGCCTGGGAGGCGGTCCACATGCTGTTGTCGAGGTCGGCGACGAAGGCGTCGCCGGCGGGGCCCTCGGTGCGGGCGTTGAAGAAGGCGGCCCAGGCGAGGCCGTTCCAGGCGCGCACCACGAGGGTGGTGGTACCGGGGAGGCTACCGGTATGCCACCAGTTGGCGTTGCCGTTGGAGGGGCGAACGAGCCAGCCCATGGCGTACCAATAAGCGGTGCCCTCCCAGGTGTGGTTTGCGGGGGAGGGCCGGTTGGTCATGGTCTGGATGGTGGTGGGGTCAAGGAGGTCGGGCGGCTGTGCCCGTCCATCGACGGCGTTCAGGAAGCGGAGGTAGTCGATGGTGGATGAGACCCACGCGCCGTGGGCGTCCATGGCCTCCAGGTAGAATCCGCCGTAGGGCTCGGGGACGAGTCCCTCACCAGGGAAGACGGACTGAACCATCCGGGCGTTGATGCCCTGGCCGGGGATGGCGTAGTAGAGGACCTCACCGGGCGCGGCGTCGGTGAGGTGAGTGTGTCCCTGGCGCATATGGAGGACGCCGGCCGGGGCGAGGATGTTCTGCTGGACCCAGTCGGCGTAGGGCTTCCCGGTGACGCGCTCGATGACGCGGCCCAGGACGTCGTAGCCGAAGTTCGAATACGCGTAGCGGCTGCCCGGCTGGAACTGGAGGGGCTGTCCCCGCATGTAGCGGATCACGGTCTCGGCGCTGGCTGGTGCGGGAGCGCCCACCGCATCCGCGGCGATCTGGGGACGGAACATGGGATCGAAGCTCTCGATCGCGGTCCCAGCCACCGGAGTGCTGCAGCAGCAGCTCGATCGTGATGAAGCGGAGCAGCGGGTCCTCGGTGGCCCCGGTGGGCGGCGGCAGGTCGGAGAGGTAGTCGAAGGCCTGGTCTCCCAGGTCGAGCTTCCCTTGTTGATACAGGGTGAGGACGGCCGCGGCCGTGATGGGCTTGGAAAGACTGGCCACCCGGAAGAGGGCGTCCGGCTCCGTCTTCACCGCGTTCTCCACATCCGCCCAGCCATAGCCATGGGCGAACACGAGCTTGCCGTCCCGCACCACGGCCACGGCCCCACCCGGGATGTGGTACTGTCGCATGAGGGCGGTGATGGTCTGGTCGTAGCTCGCCATCCCCGGTGAGGCCAGGCCCGTCACCGGGATCGAGTCCGCCGCCGTGGGATGGGTGGTGGTGTCGGGGGGTTCGGTGATGGTTCCGCCCCCAGCGTTGCCACCGCAGGCAGCCATGCCGGTCAGGCCGAGTTGGAGCAGGACGACGGCGGCCGACAAGTCGTGGCGGATGCCAACGCGTGACACGCTCATTCAAGGCACGGTAGGAAGTCGCACAGCGGGGCGCAACGTGGTCCGCTCCGTGGCAGATCCGTGCGGCGGGGGCGAGGGCGAGGGAGACGGAGCGGAGCGGACCAGATGACCGAGGGGGTCCTGATAAGCGTGACGTCGGTGGTTGGAATTCACCTAGGCGCAGTCCTGTGGACCAACGAAGTGGCCTGGTCACCGGACGGCGCCAGGCTCGCCCGACCGCCGGCCATGGCGCACTCGGCGCGCATCCACGAGCCCCCCCCGGACACACTGGCCGCTTGACAGCCCCACCTTTGCCACGATACTCCGCCCAGTGATTAGCACTCTACGTCCGTGAGTGCTAACGGAACGGTTGGATCGGTTCCAATACGCTTTTTTCATCCGGAGGAAGCCCCGATGGGCAATACTGCCGCAACCCGAATCCAGCCGCTGGCTGATCGTGTGGTCATCAAGGCGCTGGACGAATCGGAGCAGATGCGGGGCGGGCTGTACATCCCCGACACCGCGAAGGAGAAGCCGTCCCAGGGTGAGGTCGTCGCCGTGGGCCCGGGCAAGATCTCGGACGACGGGCAAGCGCCTCGACATGGACGTGAAGGTCGGGGGACAAGGTCCTCTACGGGAAGTACAGCGGGACCGACGTGACGCTCGACGGGGAGGAGTTCCTCATCCTCCGCGAGAGCGACGTCCTCGCGGTGATCAAGTAAGCCAGCGCATTCGACGAATCCAGGAGATTACGAATCATGTCAGCCAAGGAGCTCGGATTCGACGTCGAGGCGCGGGCGCGCCTCAAGATCGGCGTCGACAAGCTGGCCCGTGCGGTGAAGGTCACCCTCGGGCCCAAGGGCAGGAACGTGGTGCTCGACCGGAAGTTCGGCTCTCCCACCGTGACCAAGGACGGCGTGTCCGTGGCCAAGGAGATCGAGCTGGAGGACCCCATCGAGAACATGGGCGCCCAGATGGTGAAGGAGGTCGCCACCAAGACCTCCGACGTGGCCGGTGACGGCACGACCACGGCGACGGTGCTGGCGCAGGCGATCTTCGGCGAAGGCCTGAAGAACGTCACCGCCGGGACCAACCCCATGGGGATCCGTCGGGGCATCGATCAGGCCGTGGAGGTCGTGGTGGCGGAGCTGAAGAAGATGTCCACGCCGACCAAGGGCAAGAAGGAGATCGCGCAGGTCGGCGCCATCAGCTCCAACAACAACCTGGAGATCGGCAACCTCATCGCCGACGCCATGGAGAAGGTGGGCAAGGACGGCGTCATCACGGTGGAGGAGGCCAAAGGCCTCGAGACCACCCTGGAGACCGTGGACGGCATGCAGTTCGACCGCGGCTACCTGTCGCCCTACTTCGTCACGGATCCGGAGCGGATGGAGGCCGTCCTCGAGGACGCCGTGATCCTGATCCACGACAAGAAGATCGGGTCGATGAAGGACCTGCTGCCCGTTCTGGAGAAGGTCGCCCAGATGGGCAAGCCCCTCCTGATCGTTTCGGAGGACGTCGAGGGCGAGGCGCTGGCCACCCTGGTGGTCAACAAGCTGCGCGGTACGCTGAAGGTGGCCGCCGTGAAGGCGCCCGGCTTCGGTGATCGCAGGAAGGCCATGCTCCAGGACGTCGCCGTGCTGACGGGCGGGCAGGTGATCTCGGAAGAGGTGGGCTTCAAGCTCGAGAACACCGCGCTCAGCGACCTCGGTACCGCCAAGCGCATCGTCATCGACAAGGACACCACCACGATCATCGACGGCGGCGGCGAGCAGGACAAGATCAAGGGCCGCATCGACGAGATCCGCGTCAGCATCGACAAGAGCACCTCGGACTACGACAGCGAGAAGCTCCAGGAGCGGCTGGCGAAGCTCGCCGGTGGCGTGGCCGTCATCAACGTCGGCGCCCCGACCGAGACCGAGATGAAGGAGAAGAAGGCGCTGGTGGAGGATGCGCTGCACGCCACCCGCGCGGCCGTCGAGGAGGGCATCGTGCCCGGCGGCGGCGTCGCGCTGCTGCGGGCGCAGAAGGCGCTGGAGAAGATGAAGCTCGACCGCGAGGACGAGCAGATCGGCGTCGGCATCCTCATGCGCGCCCTGGAGCACCCCATCCGTCAGATCGCGACGAACGCGGGCGCCGAGGGCAGCATCGTGGTGGAGAAGGTGCGCGCGAAG
The DNA here is from genome assembly GCA_963848895.1 of uncultured Gemmatimonadales bacterium. GTDB lineage: Bacteria > Gemmatimonadota > Gemmatimonadetes > Longimicrobiales > Gaopeijiaceae > SZUA-318. The sequence goes on along the minus strand of CAWKGE010000035.1, from coordinate 33,543 downwards.
AAGGACGTGAACTACGGCTACAACGCGCTCACCGACACCTACGAGGACCTGGTGGAGGCGGGCGTCATCGACCCGACCAAGGTCGTGCGCACGGCGCTGCAGAACGCCGCGTCCATCGCCGGGCTGCTCCTCACCACCGAGGCCGTGGTGGTGGAGAAGCCGCAGGAGGAGAAGGCCATGGCCATGCCGGGCGGTGGCATGGGCGGGATGTACTGATCCGCGTACCGGGTTCGGGAACCCGCCTCCTGGGTGCGACATCCTTCGGACGTCGCACCGGGCCTGAGTGGACAGCACGAAGCCCCGTCCGGTCCTGCGAGACCGGGCGGGGTTCTTCGCATACGGTGCGGCCCGCCGGATGGTGATGGGTGCGGTGGCGCACAGCACCGGGCGGTACGCGAACAACCGAGCCGAGGTTTCCCATCAACCGATTCCGGTCACGCGCTCCTCTCATGCCGCTCCGGTCGCGCCAAGTTGACAGTACCCGCCGCAGGCCGGGCCGCCGCACCCCTCTTCTTTTTCCTACTGAAACAAAAAGAAACCATCCGCGTAGTGCCTTCCGGGCCGGTGAGACTCCTCAACTTCGGCCCGGCGTGCTGACCCCGGAAGGTAGGCCATGGGACGCGGGAACGGACTGAGCCAGCTCCAGCAATACGTGCTACTCTGTCTCATTCGCCTGGGCGATGAGGCGTACGGTGTGCCCATCCATCAAGAGATCGAGGAGCGCACCGGCGCGATCGGTCTCCATCGCCACCGTCTACACGGCGTTGGATCGCCTGGAACAGGAAGGGCTCATCACCTCGTACCTGTCCCCTCCGCTTCCGGAGCGCGGCGGACGGGCCAAACGGCTCTTCCGGCTCTCGGCCGAGGGCGCCACGGCTCTCCGGCAGGCCCGCCAGGTCCACGACAGCATGTGGGAGGGCGTCGGGCTGAAGGGAGCGACGGGATTGTGACCGCGCCCCTGAGTGACGGAGCGCTTCCCCGACCGCCGAGGTTCTGGCGCGCCCTGCTCAGGTTCGTGGCCACGGAAGCGGACCGGGCCTACCTGCTGGATGATCTCGAGGAGCGGTTCAGGCGTCGTGGCCGAGCAGGATGGTCTCCCCACCGCCCGTCGTTGGTTCCGCGGGCACGCACTTCTCTCTCTGGCTCCCCTGGCCAGACGCCGACTGGTCGCAGCAGGAACTGCGCTCCCGGGTGCTCTTGGCGCCATCGGAGGAATCACCATGACCGACATCATCCGCAGCCTCCGGCTGCTTAGAAAGAACCTGGGAACGACCACTGCCGCAGTACTTTCCCTGGTGATCGGCATCACGCTCAACGCCACCATCTTCAGCGTGGTGGACTGGCTGTGGCTGAGGTCGTCCCCCTTCTCCGAGCCCGACCAGATCGTGCGGTTGTTCGCCAGCCAATCGGGACGGCGCAATGCACGACTTTCCACTACTCCGACTACGAGGTCATCCGGGAACAGACGTCCACCATGGAAGGCGTGGCTGCGGTGGAGTTCCACGGAGCCATGTTCACGGGGCGGGACGGAACCACGCGGATGATGCTGGTGGAGGTGACCTCGAGGAACTACTTCGACGTTCTGGGGCTCCGACCCTTCGCGGGCATCGCCTACCACGCGGACGACGACGCCCAGACCGCAGCCGAGCCCGGGGTGGTGATCAGCTATTCCCTGTGGCAGAGGGAGTTCGGTGGTGACCCGGCGGTCATAGGCGGACCCATCCAGCTCACGGACCAGTCCTACACGCTCCTGGGCGTGGCACCTCGGGGGTACTCCGGGATCCGGCGACAGGGGCCCGCGGATATCTGGTATCCGGTGGAAACGTGGTGGGGCCCGTCGACCTCGAAGACCACCCTGGCCGGGAGCTTCAATCTCCTGGGGCGCATCGCCCCCGACACCGAGGTCGAGCAGGTCCAGGCCGAGGTCGGCGGTCTCATGGCCCACCTCGACATCAGGGACGAAGCGACCCAGACGCCGTCTGAGGCGTTGGTCCTGACCGACGCGGCCTATCAGACGAAGACCTACGGGGGCCCTGGTGCCCTCCTCCTGGCACTGGTGGCCGTGGTGCTCCTCATCGCGTGCGCCAACGCCGCCGGACTGCAACTGGCCCGTACGCTGTCGCGCCAGCAGGAGATGGCGATCCGGATGGCGCTGGGCGGTCGGCGGGCCCGGCTGATTCGCCAACTCCTGGTCGAGGGCTTCTTGGTGTCGGCCATGGCCGTGGTCATCAGCCTGGGGCTCTCCAGGATGGTCCTGGACGCGCTGCCCAGCCTCCTGCCGCCTCAACCGGTCTACATGGACTGGGGGTTCCGGTTGGATGCCCGGGTGGTGGGATTCACCGTGGTCCTGGCGATGATCTCAGGCGTGCTGTTCAGCCTGCCCCCGGCCCTGCGCGCATCACGACCCGACATGTTGGGCGTGCTCAAGGGGAATGACCTGAGCATGGGTCGATCCGGCCGTCCCGTGCGGGGCCTCAGCGTACTGGTGGTGGGTCAACTCGCCCTGTCGCTGGTGCTCGTCTCCACCACGGCGCTGCTCCTGCGCAGCTTCCTCGCCACCCAGTCGGCGGACCTGGGCATCCGGCGCAACGACGTGCTCGTGTCGTGGATGGCGCCCCGGGTTGAGCAGGAGCGGCTGCCTGCGTTCTACGCCGACCTGGTCGAGCAGGTGGAGGCCATCCCCGGCGTGCGCCGGGCGACCATGGCCCGGACGGTGCCTTTCTACCCCTCCGAGGGTGGCGCTGCCCTGGCCGTCCATACCACGGATGCCCCCAGCTCCACCCTGCCACCCGGCGCGAAGGTGAAGTTCAACCTGGTGGGTCCCAAGTACTTCGACATGCTGGGGATCAAGTTGCTTCGCGGCCGACCCATCACCGACCAGGACGGCGCGGACGCCCCGCGGGTGGCGGTGATCAACCAAACGCTCGCGGGGCGGATCTGGCCCGGCGAGGACCCGGTGGGCCGCGCGCTTCGGCTCGGGAGTCCGGACGCTGATCCGTTGCTGGTGGTGGGTGTCGTCGAAGACGGGAAGTACAACTACCTCGAGGAGCCCCAGGAACCCTACCTCTACCTTCCTTTCTCACAGAGGCATTGGGAAGATGTCATGCTCCTTGCCGAGACCGACGGGGATCCCCTCCCGTTGGCGCCACAAGTGCGGGGCGTGATCAGGTCCCTGAGCCAGGAGACCTTGTTGCTGCCCCAGACCACCCTCGCCGGCGTTCTCCGGGACGCCACCTACAGTCGCCGGCTGATGGCGCTGGCGCTGGGCGTGTTCGCGCTTCTCGGTCTGGTGCTGGCGGTGGTAGGGCTCTACGGGGTCTCCTCCCACGCCGTGAAGCGTCGCAGCCGGGAGATCGGCATCCGCATGGTCCTCGGCGCCGACCGGCGGAGCATCCTGCGCCTGGTCCTCGACCAGGGGGGCCGCCTCATCCTCATGGGCGCAGGCCTGGGAATCCCGGGGGCGGTAGCCCTTGGCCTCGTCCTGAGGGGCAGCCTCTTCGGCGTCAGCCCCATCGATCCCCTCAGCCTGATCGGGGCGACCGTGGTCCTCGGGCTGGTGACCGTGACGGCCGTGCTCCTGCCCAGCCGGCGGGCGGCCGCCGTGGAGCCCCTGAACGTGATCCGCCAGGAGTAGGGCCCCCGCGGGCACTGTCAACTTGAGCCCGAGGGTGTTGCGTGGCCGCGCGTTTGCAGCCTGGATTGTGGCTACGGGGACCAACGCAGCCTGATGCCGGCTCGTTCTAGGCCCTCTCGTTGCCTCGCGCGCACCAAGTCGACAGTGCCTGCCTGCAGTTGGCTCCCGTCATCCCGTCTTCGTGAAGACGGCGACCACCGTCGCCGGGACTCCATCCGCTCCCGACAGCGTGAAATCGAAGTGCGCGTCGGCGCTGGTCAGCGTCAGGGTGTTCCCGTCCAGGGCGAACGTGTAGCGCATCACGGGCCTCGACGCCTCGACGGGTGTAGCCGTCAATGTGTTGGTGTCGCTATTCAGGGTCACTTGCGCATCCCACTCGTCGTGGAACGTGGCGAGGTCGATCCAGGTCCTCATCGCACCACCGGTCAGCATGGTGAAGCGATTGTCACCACCGGCCCCGATCAAGTCGAACGTCTCGCTCGGATTGGCGGTGTTCCTGAACACCTCCGACGTCGCGCTCCAACTGCCGACGAAATCGTTGATGGTGATGGTCTGGACGTCGGTAGTCCCCGAAGAGCTACCGCAGGCGGTCGTCAGGACGCCGCCCATTACAAGCAAGAGAAAGGAGCGAGCGGAGCGCATGGTGCACCTCCATGTGGCTGGGCAGGCGATCGGATGGCGGTGGCGCAGACAACAAGCCGGCATGTCTAGTACTTCGGTCCGGCGCGAGTCAAGGGTCTCAGGATCTGGCTACTCGCCGGTTTCACAAACCCATCCCTGAGACGGGCCCTGCCGGCGCTTCGCTCACCTCGTCAACCGCCACCGTCGCTCAGGACGATCACCTTCGGACCGCCAGCCCCGCTCGTATCCGCCGGGCGCTTGGCGCTCCCATCCCGTGGGAAACGCTACGGCACAGGCTTGATCCCATACTCCGCCCAAGCGACGAGGTCGGAGAACGCCGCCCCGATCTCCCCGGGGGTGAACACGCAGTGGCCGTAGGCCGGCACCTGGCGCTGTACGAGCAGGTCCACCGCCCCCTTGTCGGTCACCGCGGCAAGGTAGGACGACTGGTTGAAGCCAGGGACGACGGGATCGCGCTGGTTGGACAGCATCAACATGGGGATGCGCAGGTCACCGGACGGCGCATAGTCGTGGTCGAGTGCTGCCAGGGCGCTCGGTGATGCGTCGAACCGTCCCACGGCGGCGTTGATCGCCTGCAGCACGGGCGCGGGCAGGGAGGCGCTCGAGTAGACCGTGCTCTCGTTGTCGAAATACGGTTTGCCCTTCGTAAGCAGCTCGTCGGTCAGATCGCCGGCATTGCCCACGAGCGCGGTCACGATCGACTCGACCAGTTCGTCGCCCGACGCGAACGGGATCGGCGTCTGATCGATGGCAGCGAGCGTGAGCGCGGACGCCGGGTCGGCGGTCATCGCCGTGACGGCGGGAAGGACGATCGCCGTGGTGATGTCGGTGCCGGGCGGCAGATGGGCGGCATCACCCGGGAGCACGCCGGGATACAGAACGTCGAAGAGCGCGCGCACGTGCCCATGGTAGTCGGCGAGCTGTCGCGCTCCGCCAGCGACGGCACACGCGGCTAGCGCGGCACGGTACACCGTGGGAAAGGTCTCCGTGAGCTTGATCGCGATCAGTCCACCCATGGACGCTCCGCCGATGTAGACGTGGCTCGGCCGCGCGAACTTCGACGTGAAGAGCCCGAGAAGCTGATGCGTCCGCTGCGCGCCGTCCTTCACGTCCCACCCGTTCTCCGAGAAGCTCGAGAACGCGACCGCGAAGCCCTGCGGCGCTAGGAGGCCGGTGAAGAGGTCTGCTTCCGAAGGAAGCGCCACCGGCTGGTCGGGCGCTACGTATCCGTGCGCGTAGACCAGCAGCGTGCCGTTCCAGTTCTCCGGCACGACGAAACGATAGAGCGACCCGGGACCGGTCGAACCGTCAACCACCTGGGTGCCCTGGGCCTCCGGCACGCCGTCGTACTGTGGTGGCACGGGAGCGACGGGCGAGCTGCTGTCGACACAAGCGGCCGCCAGCAACAGGCCGGCGCCGGAGGGAGGGTTCTGGCGGACATGCGCGCCTCCATGGTGCCACGGGGGAAAGCGACCCGAGGCAGCGGCGAGAGGATACGGGACGGGTGGGCTCATCCAGGCCGGCGTACGATAGGCTCTCCGTCGCGGCGCCGACAGGACCTGATCGCCCTGCCTCGGTGGAGGGGACGGAGGTGCGCCGAGGGACCACGCGCGTGAGGATCGCAAGGAGCCCTTCGACGGCGGTCGAGCCACGATGAGGCACCCGGTCGGCGGCGGGGGGATGCGGCTGGCGGATAGGTATGCCGTGAGGATCAGACTGACAAGAGGCCGACGCAACCAGCCCTGGCCCCCGGGGTTGCCATTCGTCTCGATATCCGTAACATACATATATGTATCGTACTGATAACAAGGCGGACAATCATGAGTGACACCACCAGGACGGACCCCCTGAGTGCCAGGGACTGGCACGTCCTCATGGCGCTCTCGGAGACGGACCTTCACGGCTATGGGATCATGAAGGCGGTGGACCGAGACTCCGGGGGGAAGGTCTCCGCCGAGATCGGATCCCTCTACCGGGTTCTGGACCGCCTCCTCGACGAGGGACTCGTCGCGGAGGCCGACGCCCCGCGGGACGCCCCCGATGACACACGAGGCCGCCCGCGCAGGTACTATCGGCTGACCCGGGCGGGGCGTGAGGCCCTTCGGCAGGAAGCCCTGCGACTGCGCGAGACCCTCGAGTTGGCCCGCTCGCGGCAACTGCTTCCGGGGTCACGGACGTGACCGTGTGTCACGTCTACTTCGCAATCCTTCTCCGCGCTTCTCCCGGCGACTTCCGGGAGCGCCACGGCGAGGCGATGCGCGAGGCGTTCGATGCCGCCCAGGAGAGCATCGTGCCTCGGGACGAGTGGCGCTGCTCTCGTTTCTCGCTCGGACGTCCGTGGACCTGGTCGCGTCGGGGTGCCGCGAACGCCTGCGCCCGGGGCGGCGGTCACGGACTCGCGCCGAACGGCGCTCCGGTGTCGTGGCTCGACGTGAAACTCGGACGCGCGATGCTCCGCAAGCACCCGGGCCTGACGCTGGTGTCCGTGTTCGCCCTCGCCATCGGGATCCCCGTGGGCCTGGCCCCGGTCACTTCGTGGATGGCTCACGGCTCCGCTGCCGGTCCCGGAGGGAGACCGCGTCCGGTGCTGAGACTCTGGAACCCGGCCCCCGGCCGCACCGAGGCGACCACGCTCCGGGACTTCGACGTGTGGCGCGAGGCGTTGACCTCCTTCCAGGCGCTCGGCGCGTACCGCCAGGCGTCCTACAACGTCGGCGCCGAAGACGGAGGGGGCCCGCCGGTGCGGGCGCCGAGGTCACCGCGTCCACGTTCGCGGTTCTCGTGTGCCGCCCGTTCTGGGGCGACCATCGACCCTGGCGACGAGGTCGATGGTGCAGCGAACGTCGTGGTGATCGGGCACGATCTCTGGCAGTCGCGCTTCGCGGGCGATCCCGGCATCGTCGGCAGATCGTGCGGGTCGGGACCCCCTCCACACCGTCGTCGGCGTCATGCCGGAGGGCTTCCTCTTCCCGATGACAGCGGTGTGGCTTCCGCTTCGGACCGGCCCCGCATCCTCCGCGCGTGGCGCCGGGTCCGGGTCTTCGGGCGCCTTGCCGACGGGTGTCGAGGCGCCCGGGCGCAAAGCGAGTTGGCACGGTGGTCGCCGCCCGGACCTGGGATCCCTTGCCCGAGACGAACACGTGCGTGCGCAGGTATCGCCGTTCGCATACTCCGTCTCGGAGGTCTGAAGGAGGAGCTGCGGACCACGCCGGAAGTGCTGTGGTCCCAGGTCCTCGCCTGGCTGGTGCTCTTCGTCGCGTGTATCAACGTCGGGATGCTGATTTCGCGCGCACGGCGTCCAGGGCCGGCGAGTTGGCCGTGAGGACCGCTCTGGGCGCGAGCCGCGCGCGCATCGTGTCGCAGATCTTCGTGGAATGCCTGGTCCTCGCGGTCCTGGCTGCCGGCGTCGGTCTCGGGCTGCTCGGTGTCCTGCCGCGCCTCATCCCAGCGAACGTGAGCGCCGATCCTGCCGTACTGGATGGACTTCGGGGTGGACGCCGGGACCGTGGGCAGGGCCATGGCGCTCGCCGTGGTGAGCGCCGGGGTCGCCGGCGTCGTGCCCGCCCTGCGCTTCACCGAGCAACTCGGTCCAGGAGAATATCCGCCTCGCGCAGGGGCGCAGAACGGGCACCCGCTCCGGCGGACTGTCGGGCGCGCTCATCGTCGCGGACGTCGCGGTCGCCGTGGCGGCCATTGGGTTCGCCGTCACCGTCTCGGACATGGTGCGCCGGGCGAAGACAACGGACGAAGGGGTCGGCATTCCCGCAGAGGAGTACCTGGCCGCGACGCTCACCCTGCCCCGGGGGCTGATGACTGGCGGCGAAGCGTCAGACCCTGTGCAGTACCGGAACCGCGTCGCCGCCGCTCAGCAGGAGCTCGTGCGGAGGTTGAAGGCGGAGCCGGGTGTGAAGGATGTCGCCGTTGCTGACGCATTGCCTCGGATGGAGCACCACTCCCGCCGGGTGGAGGTGGAGGGAGAGGCTCTGTCCGATGGGGAGCGCGGTCGTTCTGCGCGCGTCGCCCGCGTCGACCTCGACTACTTCGATGCGTTGGGCCAGCCGATCCTCTCGGGCCGTGGCTTCGGTACGGGTGACCTCCAGGGGAATCGTGACGTTGCCATCGTTGAACACGGGGTTCGTCGCGAACGTCCTCGGCGGCCAGAGCGCCATCGGACGGCGGATTCGGTACCTCCCATGGGGAGACGGCGAGCCCGGACCGTGGTTGGAGATCGTGGGCGTGGTCGGCTCCCTGGGGATGCGCGTGGTTTCGCCGACACAGGATCAGGGGGTCTACCAGCCGTTCGCTCCCGGCGACCTGGGTTCGGTCCAACTCGGGATCCACGTCGGCGGCGACCCCGTTTCATTCACCCCTCGACTTCGAGCCATCGCAGCGGAGGTCGATCCCACGGCGGTGGTTACCACCGGCGGCGTGCTTTCCGACGTCTTCGAGGGGGATTGGTACCTCATGAGGGCGCTCGGCTGGGGTGGAGGGCTGCTCGTCGCCATCCTGCTCGCACTGGCCGCGTCCGGCATCTACGCCATGATGTCCTTCGCGGTCACCGAGCGGACGACGGAGATCGGGATCCGCTCCGCGTTGGGGGCGCGCCGGAGAGACGTAGCGTCGTCCATCGGTCTGCGGGCGATGGGGCAGCTCGTGGCTGGCGTTGTGCTGGGGATGCCACTCGCGGGAGTGTTCTACGGCGGCAACGCAGATTCTGCGTTGGCCGGGATGGTGGGGGCGTTTCTGTTCGGCGTGGCAGTGATCGCGACGGTGGGGTTGGTGGCGTGCACCGGACCAACGTTACGGGCTCTGCGAATCACGCCGAGCGAGGCGCTTCGGGGGAAGGGGTAGGGCGATCGGGGACGGATCCCAGTCTGATGACGAGGTCATCTACAGAGAATTCCTGGCAGCCCCCTCCGGAGCATGAGGTCACAGGTTCGACCCGATGCGTGATGAACGCTGTCGACAGGGCTTCCCGTGATTCCACGCGGCAACGGTAGCAGGCTGGAGCAACCACCGGAGAGCGTGATCTAGCTGGTATCTTTGCCCCATGGCCGTTCTCCTCCACGTCGTCGCGCCCGTCTTCGGCATCGCCGCGCTGGGCTTCCTGCGCTGCGCGTCTGGGCATCATGAGAGCCCGCCGGGGTGGAGGGGATGGTGGGCTTCGTCTTCAACTTCGCCATCCCCGTCCTCCTCCTCCGGAGCATGGCCGGGCTCGAGATACCCGACGGACATCCCCTGGTCCTTCCTGGTGGCGTTCTACACGGGCTCCTTCACCGTGTGGGCCGTGGGGATCGCCGTGGCGCGACTGGCTTTCGACCGGCCCCTGGACCAGGCCGCCATCTTCGGGATGGGCGCTGCGTTCTCCAACACCGTCATGATGGGGATCCCGGTGGTCCTCACCGCCTTCGGGCCCGAGGCCACCCTGCCGCTCTTCCTCATCATCGCCTTCCACTCGGCCATGTTCATGCCCCTCACCGCGGGGCTCATTCAGTGGAGCCGGGGGCGGGGGGTGTCGTGGGGGGACCAGATCCGGGAGTTGGTCCGGGTGCTGGCTCAGAATCCCATCGTCCTGGGGCTGGCAGCGGGGACGGTGCTGAACCTCACCGGTGTCGGGCTGCCCGGTCCGGTGGACCGGACGCTGGAGCTGCTGGGCACCGCGGCGGTGCCGTGCGCCCTCTTTGCCATGGGGGCGGCGGTGGCGGGCTACCCCCTCACCGGCGACCTGCACCCCGCCGCCGCGCTGGCCGCGCTCAAGCTCCTGGTCCACCCACTGGTGGTTTGGACGGTGGGGCGGTGGTTCCTCCACCTGGACGGCCTCTGGCTCTCGGTTGCGGTGATGATGGCGGCCATGCCCAGTGGCATCAACGTCTATCTCTTCGGCGCGCGCTACGAGGCGGCTGCGGGCGTGGCGGCCCGCACGGTGCTCCTCACCTCGCTACTCTCCGTGGTCACGCTGTCGACGCTGTTGGTGCTCCTGGGCGGGTAGCCGGCCGTGTCCCCGAAGGGGCGCGGACATCCTGCCTCACGAGCAGGCGACATCCTGCTGGTTCGTGTCCCAGCAGGCCTTCGTGCCACCGTGGTAGTAGGGGGCGATCAGGTAGCCGCTTCCGTCCGCTGCGTTCCAGTAGATCTCGACGATGGTCTGCTCGGAAGCGTCGCGGTACGTGATCATACGGTCATCGCCATCGACGCTGGCTGCGAACACGTCACCGGTCGCCGGGCCCGCGAGGGCTGTGGCGTCCCACCCGTGCTCGGTCTCGGACACGTGGGTCCAGTCGATGCTCAGCTGGGCCGTCGACGAGGATGGCGTGGCCGGATCGTAGAATGTCCACGTGCCCGCCGTCCGATCGAGGCGGCCTTGCCCACCGTACCAGACGAACTCGTCCAGCGGCGGTGCGTGGGTGGGGGACGTGATGCGCATGTCCCAGACCACGTTGCTACCCTGGACCGCGCCACTGAGGTGGGCCGTATAGGTGTGGCCGCGCTGGACTGTCGTGAACCGCCAGTGCCAGCGACCGTCGTCCTCGAATGTGGGCGTGTTGTTGGCGGCCGCCGCGAAGGTCGCCACGGGAACCGCCAGGGCCACCACCGTTGCCACCTCGGCTGCCAGGACGCGGAGGGCGGCATTGGCGAAGTTCAGCCCCGGGGCCTCCGCGCCCGCGACGGGCGCGGCTCGTTGTGCGCTCGGGGTGCCGAAGATGCTGAAGTCACCCGACATCGACGTCAGGGGAGGCAGCTCGGGAGGCGGCCCGGGGTCAATCGGCGACATGGAATCGGCGTCGCATGCCGCGACGCCTGCCAGGAGTAGCACAGCCAGCAACCGGCTGGCCCTCGATCGGTGGGTGCTGGTCATGGTTGATTCCTCTCTGTTGGGGGCGCGGGGCCGACCCGCAGCCGCCGGCATCGGTTTCCGCGAGTGAGTGACCCGAGCCCCCTGCCCATATGACGGGACACCTGCAGCCCGACGGGGCATGGCGCATGCAGAGCTTCGTCTGCAACGTGCACCGGCCGCCGCCGTGCCCGTTGCACCCCAACGGCCCACCGGAGCGAATTCCACCGGAAGGAGGACCCCATTGATGCGGAAGCTCGTCGTCGTCCTCGCTGCCGCCGCCGCCGTCTTCCTTTGGATGCGCGCATCTCGGCCTCGGGCCCCGGTGATCGACGGGAGCTATCTGGCCTACGACGTGGGGGCGGATGTCGTGCGACTGACCTTCACCAGCCTGGAGGGCGACCGCTTCCTGGCCACCCTGGAGTATGTCGGTCGGGGCCAGGACGCCGAGGTGATGCGTCGCGACACCGTGGACGGCCGCATGCGCACCCCGGGAGGTGGCATCTTCGAGGTGGGCTCCCTCGGCCCGCTGTGGGTTCCTCCCGGACAGGTCAAGGAAGGCGGCAACGCCCACGGCACGCGCATCGCCGAGGTGAGCAGCTGGGAGGGATGGGACGCGGGCGTCGTGCGTGCCTCGGTGGGCATCGGCGCTGCGCTGCGTGGCGAGTGGTACTACGAACGGAGCACCGGCTTCCTGGTGGGAGGCTACCGGGGCACAGCGGCGTCCGACCAGGGCATGCGCTTCAAGCTCGTGGACAGCAACGTGGAGGGCCTTCTGTCACGCTAGGCCCGCTCGGTGGGCCGCCACTACGGCCGCTCGCCCCCGTCTCAGGAGCGCAGGAGGTAATCGGCGAGCATGCGGTAGGCATCCATGGGTGCATCGCGCTCGTAGTTGCCCGCCGTCGTGACGAAGACCATGTCCTTCCCGGGGATCACGAAGATCCACTGGCCACCCCACCCGCTGGCCATGTAGACGGCGTGGGTGACGCCGTCCACCGGGATGTCCCAGTGCCACCAGCCCAATCCGTATCCGTCCGCCCACGCGTGGGGGCCGTCGGGGATGGCGTGGCGGGCGGTGGCGGCCTCCACCCACCGCCCTGAGACCACCTGCGTCCCTTCCCACACCCCCTTTCGCAGGAACAGCTCGCCCACCTTGGCCATGTCCCGGGGCCGGAGTCGGAGATCGCCCGAAGCGAAGACGACGTCCCCGGAGATCATCTGCCACTCGTACTCCGAGACCCCCAGAGGCTCGAAGAGATGGTCCCGGGAGTAGTCGTCCAGCCGCTCCCCGGTGGCCCTCCGTACGATCTCGCCCAGGAGGTTGGTGTTGGCGTTGCAGTACTCGAAGTCCGCCCCCGGCGCGGCATAGAGGTCCCGGGACAGGATGAAGCGGATGGGGTCCGCGCTGTTGAACATCTGCACCAGATCGTTCCGGGGGTCGGAGTAGGGAAAGGTCTCCATGTCCGCCCACCGGATGCCCGACTCCATCGTCAGGAGATGCCGGAGCGTGAGGTCGGCCTTGCGCGGATCCGCCTGCAGGAGGTCGGCGTGCTCCGGGAAGAAGTCGTAGACGTGCTGGTCCACGGATTCGATGGCGCCCTGGTCGATGGCGATGCCCACCAGCGTCGTCGTGATGCTCTTGGTGACCGACGCGAGGTTGTGGGTGTCGTCCCGGTCGAAGCCGTACTCCCCGGTGTACCGGGCGAGGCTCCACTTCGCGCCGCTGAAATACTCCTCGAACACCAGCCGCCCACCCTTCACCACCACCAGGCTGTGGACGTCGTGATCGCCGATCTCGTCGAGATCGGTCATGAGCCGGGCGAAGGGAGCCTCCGACAGGCCCGCGTCCGCCAGGGACGCCGTCTCCCATCCGTCGCCAGTGACTGGAGGGACCCGGTACTCCCAGGCGTTCGGGAGACCGTCCTGGACGGGGTTCGCGCCGCAGGCCTGGAGGAAGGCGAGGAGGGGCGCCAGGCGCCACCGTCGCAGGGCGCCACCCGGGGGCCGCCGCCGCCCGGTGGCGGGCGTGGGGTCGTCGTGGGCAGGCGCGGGATGCTCCATGGACCTCCCCCGTCCACTGCGGTGGAAGATCGGGTCGGACACCCCCACGTACGGCGCCTCGTGGCGGCTCCTTACGGGTTCGGAGCGGCCCGGGCCGGGCCGGGGAACGGGATCGCCGGCGCCGCAGCTCCGTCGACCTGATCCTTGTAGTTCCTTTCCCTCCGTGCATAACCTCAGGGCGAAGGTGTGACCCGCTCACGTCAGGGAGGGATCTCCAGATGGATCCCCGGAGGACCGTCCGGTCCGTCCAGTCCACCTGCTACATGTGCACGGAGGACTGCGCCATCACGGTGGTGACGGACGGGGAGGAGATCCTCGCGATCCAGCACCCCGAGTGCCCCCGAGCCGAGGGGATGCTGGAGCAGCGGGCGAGCCCGTCCCGCTGGACCCGGGCCCGGGTTCGATCGCACTCCGGGGAGCGTTGGCGGGAGGTGCCTCGAGGAGAGGCCGTGGCGCTGGCGGCCCGAAGGCTCCGGGAGGTGAGGAAGCGATTCGGGCCGGGGTCGGTAGCCTTCGTGTCGGGGTTCACCAAGGAGGCCCGGCCGTACCTCGAGCGCCTGGCCCACGCCTTCGGATCCCCCCACTACCTGACCGAGTCGAGCTGCTGCTTCGCCTCGGGCTTCCTGGCCGCAGCGGTGACCCTGGGCCAGGAGTACGACTACTTCCTGGGTCCCTCCCGCACCCGCTACGCTTCCACCAGATGCCGCCTGGTCTGGTCCGCCAACCCGGCCCAGAGCCGTCTCCCCTACGAACGGCACCACCTCCTCGTCGACGCGCCGGACGTTCCCACCATCGTCGTGGATCCCAGGCGCACCACCCTCGCCGAAGCGGCCCGGCTGCACCTCCAGCTCCGTCCTGGCACCGATGGGGCCCTGGCCCTGGGTCTCGCCCACGTGATCCTGCGGGACGGGCTCGAGGACCGTGACTTTCTGCTCCGCCACGCCCACGGGCTGGACGAGTACCGCGAGTACGTCGGGGGCTTTTCCCCCGAGGAGACCGCCCGACTCACCGGAGTCCCCGCCGAAGCCGTCGTCGAGGCGGCCCGGCTCTACGCCGCCTCCCGGCCGGCGCAGATCACCATCTCCGCCTGCTCCACCGTTCACCACTCCAACGGGTTCCAGGGCCACCGGGCCATCCTCCTCCTGGCAGCTCTTTGCGGGAACCTGGACGTGGACGGAGGCAACCGTCCCTGGGGGCATCGCATCCGGGAGAGCCGCGTCGATCTTCCCCCGGAGGAGGTGGCGGCTCTGGAGCCACCGCTGGGCGCCGCGGAGCATCCTCTCTTCGTGGAGGGTTACGAGGAGGGGCAGGCCATGCGCCTGGCCGGCGCCATCGAGGACGGGACAATCCGCGCCGTGTTTTCCCTGGGGATGAACGCGATGATGTGGCCCAACTCGGGCCGACTCCGGAAGGCGCTCTCCTCCCTGGACTTCTTCTCGGTGTGCGACTTCTTCCCGACTCCGACCAGCGAGCTGGCGACGGTGTTCTTCCCCGCCGCGACCCACCTGGAGAGGGAAGCCCTCGTCGTGGCTCCCCGTGGGAGGATCCAGCTCCGGCCGGCTGCCGTTCCTCCCCTGGGGGAGGCCCGTGGGGACACGGAGCTGATCTTCGAGGTGGCGGAGGCGCTGGGGCTGGGCAGCCGATTCTGGGCCGGTGATCTCCGGGCCAGCTACGATGCCCGCCTGGCGGGGCTGGGGCTCACGGTCGCCGACCTGCCGGAGGACGGGGAGCCCCTGCAAGTGAGGGCCGAAGAGCTCGGGGAGCGGGCCTGGCTCCGGAACGGGTTCGGCACGCCGACGGGGAAGGTGGAGTTCGTCTCCACCACCCTGGAGAAGCTCGGCCACTCCGGCCTGCCCGAGTACCGGGAGCCCTTCTGGAGCCCGCAGTCTGCGCCGGAGGTGGCCCGGGACTTCCCCCTCGTCCTCACCTCGGGAGCCCGCAGCGTCGCCTACACCCACTCCCAGGGGCGCCGGCTTCCCACCCTCCGGCGTCGGGACCCGGAGCCGCGCGTCCAGATGAATCCGACGGATGCGGCGACCCGGGGGATCCGGGAGGGAGACCCGGTGCGCCTCTCCTCACCCCTGGGGTCCGTCACCATGAAGGCCTGGGTGACCGACACCCTTCCGCCCGGCGTGGTGAGCGCGCCCCACGGGTGGACCGAGGCCGACGTGAACCTCCTGATTCCCGACGAAGGGCTGGACCCCATCTCCGGGTTTCCCCCCTTCCGGTCCAGCCTCTGTCAGGTGGAGCGTCTGGCGTGAGGTTTCATGTGTCGATTGTTCATCGAGGCGGAACGGGGGTTTCTGGAGAACCTGTCGTCCCACCGGCGCGGGTGGATCGTCACCGGGCGCCGGCGCCCGCAAGGACCGTAGGACAGGCATTCTCCTTCTTGCGCGTCGGCAACGTCAGCGTGACGAAGGGACCGCCTCCGTCCGGGCAACGGCCGAAGGAAGCCGCCTGACTCGCGTCCCATGCATACGAATCGACCTGCGCTCCGAACCTGCTGAACAGATGCACCTCGTCGGCGGCCGCCAGGCCCTGTGGGAACAGGCCTTCGTTGACCAGGACGAAGCCGAGCGGGGGAATCGTCGCGGTCACGGGGATCGTGAAGCCCCGCGAGACGTCACGCCCGGTGATCCGCCAGTTGGACAGGTCGATGGTATCGGTCGTCGGATTGTAGAGCTCGACATATCCGCCGGGCCGCTCGGCGTTCGGATAGATCTCGTTGATCCTGACCGGCGACGAGAAGACGGAGAGGGTCTTCCCGTCCGACCGATCGCCGATGGTCGCGGTGATCCGTGCCGTGCCCGGCGCGATGCCCAGAATCGCCCCCGTCGTCGGGCTAACGGCTGCGATGGTCGGTGCGTCCGAGGCGTAGGCCGCCGACGCGCCGTCGATCGACACGCCATGCCCGTCCCGCGCTACGGTCGCCGCGGCCGTCGTCTGGCCGACCTCGATGGAGCTCTCCGCCAAGGACATCTCCACGTCCGCCGGGCTTACGGGCACGAGTGGACTGGACGCATCGCAGCCCAGCGAGATCGCGGCCATCGCGAGCAACGCGATCGGGTTACGCGTGGAACGCATGTGTTCACCTGCAATGTGAGTGGGTCCGTCGACCAGCGAATCGAAGTGTAGGGACGGGGGGCCGTCGCTCCCATGACCGCACGTCCGGACCTTCTGCCCGAGCGTCCTGGCGCGCGCGACGGATGCCCATGTCCTCGGCGTGGGCCAGGAGGGCGTCCTGGACGTGACGCCGGGCGCGGTTCAGCCGGGAGCGCACGGTGCCCACGGGGACGTCCAGCGCCGCGGCGGCCTCCTCGTAGCTCTGCCCCCCCAGGTCCACGAGGACGAGAACCGACCGATGTGGCTCCGCCAACTCGTCCACGGCCGCCTCGATGGCGGGGCGCACGTGGGTCCGGTCCAGGAGGTCGGCCAGACCGCCGTGCCCGGCCTGGCCGGAACCCTTCGCCGAGGGCCTCGACTCCGGGTGGTCGAGAAGCCGTTCGAGCCTGGCGCTGCCGCGGGAGCGCAGCTTGATGAAGGTGTTGCGGCAGATGGTGAAGAGCCAGCTGCGGCAATTCGTGCCCGGGGTGAACGTGTGCCACGCCCTGAAGGCACGAAGGAGGGTCTCCTGGACCAGGTCGTCGGCATCCACCTTGCTTCGGGTCAGGGAGAGGGCGAACCCCGCGAGGCTGTCGAGATGAAGGACCGCGCTCTCCTCGAAATCCGGCGCGTCGCTGCCGCCTCCCGGACGTCGGGTCGCGGGGTCCACGGAGGTGACGCGGATGGTGGATGGGATCGTCGGCATGATGGATCGCTCGGTATGGAGGTGACTCGGCTGTCCGTGCGCTCCACGCTAGCCGAGGTCCACAGCGGCCTGAATGACCCGGCGTCCGGATCTCTTGATCGGGGGTATGAGACGTCAGCGTGTTCCTGCTCACCCATGGCAGCGGCTTGCCCGCATCCGGAGCGCTGGTGGATCCCCTGTCCGATGTGCTCCGTGCGGTGAGGCTCACCGGCGCGTTCTTCTATTCCGTCGAGGCGACCGCACCCTGGAGCATCGAGGTCGTGCCCGCCGCGGAGCTCGTGCCTCGGATCCTGCCCGACGCGGAGCACCTCATCTCCTACCACATCCTGACGGACGGACGCTGTTGGGGCGGGCTCACGGGCGAAAAACCGGTCGAGATGCTGCCTGGCGACGTCCTGGTCTTCCCCCATGGGGAAGGCCACCGCATGTCGGACGGTCCGGACGCGCGTGCGCCGCTGGAGCGTTACGGTTCGACGCCGGCGAGATATCCGAGCACGCTACGGCTGGGGCGGGACGGGGGCCCGGCAGCCAGCTTCGTCTGTGGCTTCCTCGGCTGCGATCGCCGGCCGTTCAATCCGCTCCTGAGCAACCTCCCGCGCCAGATCCTCATGCGCGGGCTCGACCGGGGATGGCTCGCCACCTTCACCCAGCACGTGGTGAAGGAGTCGCGGGTCGGACGCGCGGGCGCGGATTGCGTCCTCACTCGTCTGGCCGAGTTGATGTTCATCGAGGTCCTCAGGCTCCATCTGGAGTCACTGCCCGAGGGACAGACCGGGTGGCTCGCGGGCTTGCGTGATCCCACGGTGGGGCGGGCGCTCGGCCTGCTCCACGCCGACCCTCGACGGGCATGGACCCTGGAGGCCCTGTCACGTGAGGTCGCGGCGTCACGCTCGAAGCTGACCGAACGGTTCACCGCCTACGTCGGCCAGCCGCCCATGCGGTATCTGGCGCAGTGGCGGATGCAGCTCGCCGCCGGCCTCCTGTCGCGCAGCGGGGCGAAGGTGGCGGCCGTGGCCTCCGCGGCCGGATACGATTCGGAGGCGGCGTTCAGCCGGGCATTCAAGAAGTCCGTGGGGATGGCGCCTGGCGCCTGGCGCCGTCGGGCCTCCCTGTCCCTCGGCCTCGGTCCCGACACGGACACGCGGGGTGTCGCGATGCCCGCGCCCCTCGATCCAGCGATGCCCTGAACGACTGGGGCGATCCTGGAACTCACCCTCGGTGGCTGGACTTCGTCGTCGTTCAGATCCGATCAAACCGAGGGGAGGCGCCGTCGATGCGCACCAGATCTTCAGTCGCAGCATCATGGAGAATCGCGATCACCGCCCTGGCCGTGGGCCAGGGCCCACCCACCGTCAGGGCACAGGAGCTGCACGTCGACCAAGGCGCCTCGAGGTTCGCCCGCTTCAGCTCCCGGACTCAGCTGGACGCCTTCGAGGGAGCCACGGAGAGGATCGACGGCTACGTGCTTCTCCGGGGCGCGCCGCTCTCGACCACCGCAGGGGGCGACGACGCGGAGATGTACTTCGAGGTCGATCTGGCGAGCCTGACCACCGGCATCGGGCTCCGCGACCGTCACATGCGGGACAACTACCTGGAAGTGAAGAAGTACCCCTACGCCTCCTTCCGGGGCAGGATCGTCCACGCGGAGTCGCGTGCAGACGGTGGGACGCACGTCGCGGCCGCCGGCACCTTCACCGTGCACGGCGTCTCCGTGGATCGCGAGATCGCCTGCGACGTGGTGCCCACCGGAGAAGGCTACGAGGCGAATTGCGCTTTCGAGGTCCGGCTCGCCGACCATGGAATCCAGATTCCGCGGATCATGTTTCTGAAGTTGGCCGCCGAGGTCCGCGTCGATGTGGCGTTCACCGTCTCGCCGCCGGAAGCACCGCCCCGCGAATCCCTTGGCGTCCGAACGCATCGGACCGTGCGCGTCGTCGTGAGGGAACCGATACCGACGTGAGAGGCTTAGTCTCGCCACGCCAAGCAGCGTACTCGGCGACTTCACCTCTTTCACGAGGTCAATCATGCGCTCCATCGGTCTTTCGATATTGACGATTCTCGCCATCGGGTGTGGAGGCGGGGACTACGGTACCGGCCCGCAGCAGGGTGGCTCGAAGGTGGTCAACGCGGTCGGGGTGACCGCCTGGAATCCAACAGCCATCACCATCACGGCGGGCGACACCGTGACCTTCAACAATCCGTCCGCGATCGCGCACAACGTGCGATTCGACGACGTGGCCGGCCGTCCGGGTGACGTGGCCGACTTCGCGTCTTCGTCGAAGGCGATCACGTTCCCGACGGCGGGGACCTACACGTACCACTGCGGGATCCATCCGGCCATGCAGGGGAGCGTGGTCGTTCAACCATGACCACGCCCATCAGCGACCAGCGACCCGCGTGCAGCCGCCCGGCTGACCGAGAGCGGCCCCTCGTGTCCACCCATTCTCAGGAGCTATCGTGATGCGTCGTTCAGCAAGACTCGCCGCCCGGATCGAAGAAGGTGCCGCCGGCCTCGCTGCGTTCGCGGAGGGTCTCTCCACGGCGGAGTGGACCCACCCCGTGGGCAATGGCAAGGGAGACCGGCGCCCCATCGGCGTGCTCGTCCACCACGTCGCCACCCTCTATCCCATCGAGGTCGACGTGGCGCGGACCATCGCGAACGGCACTGCGGTCACGGACCTGACGTGGGAGGCCATCGCTGCGATGAACGCCGAGCATGCTCGCGAACATGCCGGCGTGACCAAGGAGGTGACCCTGGAGCTCCTGCGCCGGAACGGTCACGACGCGGCGGAGGCCGTTCGCGGCTTCACGGACGAAGAGCTGGACACGGCGGCGCCCTTCTCGTTGAGCTTCGGTGCACCGGTGACCGCCCAGTTCGTCGTGGAGGACCACGCGATGAGGCACAGCTGGCATCACCTCGCTCGCATTCGGCTCGCGCTGGGCCGCTGATCACCTTTCGAGAAGGCCGGACCCGAAGTCGGCTGCGGCCCCGCTCGCGCCCGGTACGAGGCGCGGGCGGGGCCTGCGGCTGTCGCTCGGCGGTCCCGAGAACCTCGACCAACGGGGACAGGTACACCTGATCGAACGCGCCGCGGGGAGGAGTTGAGGGTCACGAGCCGGACCTGGTCGCAGGCTCCGGCACCGCCTCGGGTCATCCGCTCTCTCCCGGCCCAGCTCGCAATTGTGTTCACAACGACCGGGACCGCGGCCCCCGAAACCGGTTCCCTTTTCGTCAGCCCGTCGGCCGTCCCCCCCCACGACCAAGCGACCGGTCCACCACCCCCCTTCCATCTCCTCATCGGCCAGGACCAGCCCTTCGCCGGCAGCGGCCTCGAGCACCGTCGCTCGTTCGACGCGCACCACCCCCGAGATCGCGAGCCAGCCGGTGGGTGCGAGGACGTTGCGGAAGCCGGGCAGCAACCGCAGGACGGTGGCGGCATCCAGGTTGGCGAGGATGGCGTCGAAGGGTCCGGCTCGGCGCAGCCGTGCGCCTCCGGGGGGCCAGAACCGCCCGAACGAGCGGACCCGGGTGACGGCCATGTCGTCGCTCGTTCGCGAGGGTGCCGGCCCCTCAGCCCTTGATCAGCCTCGGCAGGACCATGTGGTTCTGCGGGCAGATCGACGTCGGGTTCTGGTAGACCGCCCCGGCGAACGCCACGAGGTAGTTGCGCAGCTCGCTCATCTTGACCACCTCGTCGAGCATGCCGTAGCGGGCGCAGTACACCGGCCGCGAGTGGTCGTGGTACTGCTGCGCCAGCTCGTTCATCTGCTCGATCACCGGCTCCAACGGACGGCCCGCCGCGTCCTCCTTGATCAGCCGGCGCACGTAGGTGGCCACCGCCGCGGTCTCGCCGTGCATGACGTAGACCTCGCTGGCGGCGGTGCCCAGCGTGAAGGCGTTGTGCCGGTTCGCCGGCGGACCACCCATGAGGTAGTGGGCCGCCGCCGACGCCTTGCGCAGCACGAGGCAGAGCATGGGCACGTCGGTCTGCTGGATCGAGTAGATCAGCCCCTGCCCGAGACCCAGGAGCTCCGCCTTCTCGGCGGCTTCGCCCACGTCGATGCCCGAGGTGTCCTGGATCCACACGATGGGGAGGCGGTCACGTCCGCACAGGGTGACGAACTCGTTCATCTTGATGAGGCCCTGGCGGTAAAGCTTTCCGCCGATGCCGGGGTAGTCGGCGTACTCCGGGTAGTCCCTTGCCCAGATAGCCCTGGCGATTGCCGATCACCCCGACGAGGAAGCCGTCGATCTTGCACAGTCCCGTGTAGACCTCCGGCCCGTAGTCCGGCCGGAACTCAGTGTGCTCGCTGTCGTCCACCAACCGCGCCAGGACCTGCTCGAAGTCGTAGACCCGCTTGGGCTCGAGGGGAACGACCCGGTAGAGATCGTCGACGGGGTACCTGGGCGGCTTCGGGCTCGGCGACCCGGAAGAACCTCGGCGGTAGGCCGGCATCTCGGACATGTACTCCTTGAGGGCGTCCAGGACCTCGGTCTCCTCGTCGAACACGTACCGGAAGAAGCCCGTCTCGTCGTAGTGGGTCTTCACCGTGCCCGGGGGCTCTTCCTTGAACTCCTTCGCCTTGTCGATGAGCCCCCTGGCCGTCTCCACGTCGAAGCGCCCCTTCGGGGCCATGCCGCTGACGATGCCCGCGCCCCCGACCGCGATGTTGCAGTCCTTGTGGGCGAAGAGGATCGTCGGGCTGATCCCCTGGTATCCACCGCCCGCAGGGTTGGTCCCGTAGATACCGGCCAGGATCGGGATCCCGAGCTGCTCGAGCTCGGCGTGCCGGTAGAACGGCGTGCCGGCGCCCCGTCGGTTGGCGTAGAACTTCTCCTGGTCCGGGAGCTTCGCGCCGCTGCAGTTGACCAGCCACACCAGGGGCAGGTTGAGCCGCTTGCTCACGTGCGTGACCCGCAGGATGTTCTCCGGTTGACCCGGCATCCACGCTCCGGCGAAGACCTTGTTGTCGAAGCCGATGACGACGGCCCACTTCCCTCCGATCTTCCCGATCCCGTCGATGACGTTCGTCGTGTCCTCGGGGTTGTCGAGGGGATTGTACAGCGTGTGGAGCGGGCACCACGTTCCGGGCTCCACGAGGTACTCGAGCCGCTGCCAGACCGTCATCTGGCCGCGTTCGTTGATCTTCTCGGTGGAGAACCCCGTGGTCTTGACGCGCTCCACGGCCGCGTCGACCTCCTTCTCGACCTCCAACAGAGCGGTCACGTTGTCGTCGGTTCGCTTGATCTCGCCCTTTTTGAGCTCCCGCCCGAGGTCGTCCATCTTCTCGAAATACCGTCTCATGGCCACATCCCTCGGTTCGGTGCTCAGGTGCTCAGAACGAGGAGCACGTCGTCCTCTTCGACGTGGTCGCCTTCCTTGACCCGGATCTCCTTGACCGTGCCGTCGCAGGGCGCGAACACCGGCGTCTCCATCTTGAGGGCTTCGATGACCACCACCTCGGCGTCTTCCTCGACGGTGTCGCCGACGGCGCACTTGATGGCGAGCACGTGGCCCGCGAGGGGAGCGAGCATCTCCTGGTCCATGTTCAGTCCTGTCTCTAGCGGAGCAAGGTGAGGAAGACCCCGGCGGCGATGACGGTGCCGATGACACCGGCCACGTTGGGTCCCATGGCGTACATCAGCAGGTAGTTCTTCTTGTCGGCTTCTGCAGCCACCCTGTGGACGACCCGCGCCGACATCGGGACGGCCGACACCCCCGCCGCGCCGATCAACGGATTGATCTTGTCCTTGGAGACGAGGTTCATCCCCTTGGCCAGGAGCACCCCGCAGGCGGTGCTCACGGCGAACGCGACCAGGCCGAGGAGGAAGATCAGGAGGGCGCGGGGCTTGAGAAAGGTGTCGGCGTTCATCGTGGCGCCCACCGGCAGCCCGAGGAAGATCGTGACGATGTTCAGGAGCTCGTTCTGCGAGGCCTTGGTGAGGCGCTCCACGACCTTCGCCTCCCGGAAGAGGTTGCCCAGCATGAGCATCGAGATGAGTGCCGCGGCCGGCGGGACCAGCAGGACCACCACGATGGTGGCCGCCAACGGGAAGAGCAGCACCTCGAGGTTCGAGGGCTTGCGCCCCTTCTTCATCCGGATGACCCGCTCCGCCTTCGTGGTCAGCCCCTTCATGATCGGCGGCTGGATGATGGGAACCAACGCCATGTACGAGTAGGCGGCCACGGCGGCGCTGCCCAGCAGCTCGGGCGCCAGCTTGGAGGTCAGGTAGATCGTGGTCGGGCCGTCGGCTCCCCCGATGATGCCGATGGAGGCCGCCTGTTCCAGCGACATGCCGGCGGCGTGCGCCACGAAGAACGTGACGTAGACGCCGCCCTGGGCCGCCGCGCCCAGGAAGATCAGCCGCGGGTTGGCCAGCATGGGCCGGAAGTCGGTCAGGGCGCCCAGGCCCAGGAAGATCAACGGCGGGATCACCTCCCACTGGATGCCGTGGTGGTAGAACCGCCACAGCAGACCCTGCCCGGGCTCCATCAGGTCGGACAGGGGGAGGTTTGCGAGCAGGATCCCGAAGCCGATGGGCAGGAGGAGAAGCGGCTCGAACTCCTTGGCGATGGCCAGGTAGATGAGCACGAACGCGATCACCCACATGACCAACATGCCGAGGGTCAGGTGGAAGAAGCCGGATTGGTACAGGAGGTTGCTCAAGCCGTCCATCATGGCAGGGCGTCCTCCGGCGGGGCGGTCGGCTCGGGCGCGGGCTCGCCCTTCGACGCCCTCCGGGCATCGATCTTCCCGGCGACGAAGGCGTTGAGTCGAACGGTGAGGTACAGGAGCGTCATCCCGGCGAAGACGCCCACGATTCCCGTGACGAAGACCGTGAGAGCTCCCTCCATGCGTCCCCCTACCGGTTCGCCGGGCGGATGCCGAGCTGATCGAGGGCGATGATCCACTTGCAGATGTTGGCCGAGCCCTCGACCATCGCGTAGGTCGGTGCGTCACGATAGAACCGCGCCACCGGATACTCCGTGGAGTAGCCGTACGCACCGAGGATCCGGACTGCGTAGGTGGCGCAGCGCTGCACCACCTCTCCGGCGAAGTATTTGGCCTGGGCCACCTCGAGGCCGTTGTTCAGCCTTCCTTCGTCCTTGGCGACGGCGGCCTTGTAGACCAGCAGCCGCAGCGCTTCGATCTCGGTGGACATCTGGGCGATCATGTCCTGGTTCATCTGGAACTCGCCCACCGGCTTGCCGAACTGCTTGCGCTGCATGGCGTACTTCACGGTCTCGTCGAGGCACGCCTGGGCCAGCCCGACGGCGCCGGCCGCCGCGCTGAGGCGGGTCTGGCTCAAGGACCCGAAGACGATGCGCGTGCCATCGCCGGGCTCGCCCAGGATGTTCTCCTTCGGGACGACGGTATCCTCGAGGATCACCTCACCCGTGGGCGACGAGTGGGAGCCCAGCTTGTCGAGTGCCCGGGTCGTCACGCCGTTCATGTTCTTGGGCTCGATCACGAAGGCCGAGAGCCCCTTGGAGCCTGCGGAGCGATCCGTGTAGGCGTAGTAGACGAGCGTATCGGCGATCTGCGCGTTGGAGATCCAGGTCTTGGAGCCGTTCAGCAGCCAGTGGTCGCCCTTGTCCTCGGCCGTGGAGGTCAGGGCCATCACGTCGGAGCCGGCATTGGGCTCCGTGATGGCGAAGCCACCGAGGTGATCGGCGGTCACCAGGGGACGGATGTACTTCTCGCGCAGCGCCTCGCTGCCGTGCTTGAGTATGGTGTAGGCGCACCCCAGCGCCTGCATGTTGATCTGGACCCGCAGCGAGCTGGAGACGCGCGCGATCTCCTCGGTCACGATCATGGCGGCGAGCCAGCCCATCTCCGTGCCGCCGTACTTCTCGGGAATGACCGTTCCGAACAGGCCCAGCTCACCCATCGGCTTGAGGGCCTCTTCATAGGGGAAGTAGTGCTCCGCGTCCCACCTGTCGACGTGCGGCGCAATCTGCTGGTCGGCGAAGTCACGGACCAGCTGCCGCAACATCTGGAGCTCTTCGGAAAGCGAGAAATCCATGGGGGGGTTCCGAGGGTGGAGGTGTGGGGGCGGCCAACCTCGGTGGAAGGGTAATCGTGGAGCACGCGGCGGTACAGGAGGACGCGGTGCCTGGGGCGGCGCGGCGGCCCCCGCTCAGAAGGCGGCCAGGTACCAGTTCAGCACGGTGGCGCGACCGCGGTGGGTCCAGCCCGTGATCTCCGAGTACCGCATGCGGTAGTACCGGACCAGGTCGGTCCCGGGAGGCAGCGACGGGCTCGGGGCCAACTCCACGCGCACCACGGCGTTGTCCAACGGACCGCGGACCGCCAGCGACCGGATGGTCACCGACGACGCCTTCAGCGATTGCGGCGCCTCGCTCCGCCAGCGACCGGGTCGTGTCGGCGAGGATGGGCCGGATCATCTCCTCCTGGACCCACGTCTCCAGCGCGGCGCGTCCCTGCGTGTCGAGCTTGGCGCGCGCCGTCGTGACTCGGAACACCACCACGCCGACCACGACGACCAGCACGAGCACCGCCTTCCATCCGGTGAGCGTCATGGTCTTTCCACGCATGTCCTCTCCCGCGTCGGGTCCGACCGGTCCACCATGGACAAGGGAAGGGCCCGAGACCCTCCACGCAAATACCTCCACCCGAGTCCCTCCACCGACACACCTCCGGAGAACCTCTTCCCGTTGAGGAGGTCGATGAACCCTTCCGGGTCCAGCGCCTCAGCGAGTGGCTGTGAACAGCCCCTTGTCCGAGCTCGGTTGGTCCGTGGTCAGAGTCCAGGTACCGGATATGGCGTTGGCGGACAGCGCTCCCTTTAACGTGAGCGTGAACGCGCAGCAGTCGGCCGGGTCGATGCCGTAGATCTCCTCTCTCCCACTGAACACGAGTGAGAACAACCCGTCGCTCCCGAGCTGCGCATGCCCCGGCGCGGAGGTGGCCACAACGACGTCCGAAGGCGTGTTGAGAGCGAAGGAGGTGTTTCCGTGGTCCAGCAACCTGACGGCGAGGTCGGCCGTAGCGGTCGTGCCGTTCTGGTCGGAGATCACCAGGGTCCCGTCGACGCCGGGTCCGTCTCGGCCGGAGAAGGTCCCGGTGAGCACGTAGCTTCCCTCGAAGTTGGGGGGCGGGCTTTCCTCGGTGGGCGACGTCGCGGACGACGAGCAACCCGACAGCGCAACGAGGAACAGGGACGCGGTGAGCCAGGGAACGGTGGGAGCGTTGTCGCGGTGCATGTGTCCTCCGGGAGGGTCGTGGCAGGTGCGGCGTGGCCGCCGGGAACCGAGCGGCAAACCTGACGGAGGGCCGTCACCTGGCCGTGAGCCAGCCGTTTGGGACCAAGGCCGGCTCGCTTCGTGAGGCCGCGGTCGGCCCCGAAACACATTGGGAGTCAGTCCTTCGTGGTGGGTCTAGCTTCGCGAGGCCGCCTCGGTGCGTTCCGCGCCGCGCCGCGCCGAATCGACCAGGGAATCGAACTCCGGATCCGCCTGCGCCCACAGTTGGGCGGCACGGCGATAGGCTGCCGAAGCCTCGGAGGCGCGCCCGAGACGCTCCAGGATCTGCCCCCGGAGGAGCGAGGCCGGGGCGACGTACACCAGGTCGTAGCCACCGACGTCCGGGATGGTCTCGAGCCAGCGGAGCGCCTCCTCCTCCCGACCCAGCGCGACGAGGGCCCGGATGCGCATCCACTTCGAGGTGCCCACCAGGTAGCTGAAGGGGTCCGGATACAGCCGACTCGACTCGGGGCGCCCGGGCCCCAGGATGGCCAGCACTCGGGCGTGCATCCCATCGGTCTCCATGACCTCCGCGCGTAGATAGGCGATGAAGTCGGGATCGAATTCGTGGGATTCGGCCCGGCCTCGGGTCATCAGGCTCGACGAATCGACGGGCTCCCCGAGCCTGCTGGTGAGCATCGCATCCAGGACGATGGCCCGGGGGGTGTCGATCCCGGGGTTGGTAGCCGACCACAGGCGGATCGGCGAGCCAGGACCGTGGGGGGCCGAGCGCAGGAGTCGCCTGAGCGCCCGGAGGCTGTCGGCCGGTGCGGGGACGGGGCTGGACAGTGCCAGAAAGCACCGGTACTCCAGGGCGCGGTTCGGACTCGAAACGCTCAGGCTATCGAGCTCCGCGTACGCCTCACGCATCCGGCCCGACGAAGCGGCGAGCTGTGCTTGCAGAAGCCCGCGCAGGAGTCCCCGGTAGGGATCATTCGTGATCGGGAGCGCGCGGACGAACGGGTCGAGGTCGTAGGGAACCGCGGCGGACGCGGCGAGCTGTTCCAGTCGTCGCGCCTCGACAATGAGTGAGTTGCCGGAGATCCACCTCGCCACCGATTCGTCCGGAGGGCGCCGCCGGTTGAGCGCGAGGATGGCCGCGGCCTCCATCCGTACGTCCTGCGAGACGTCCAGCGGGCCGAGCCGCCGAACCACTTCGTTCAACTGCTCCGGGCTCGCGGTCGGTCCCACGAGCCGGATGAGGTGCTGGAGCGCGTTGGCGTCGTCGGGGACGATCCGGAGGAGAACGCGGAACGCGCTGGCCGCGGAGTCGCGCGGGATCCCCAGCTGCGGACCCCAGTGGAAGCGGATCTCCGCCAGGCGGAGCCACACCTCCGGGTCGGGTCCCCGCGCCGCCGCCAGCGCCTCGTACCGTGGGAGCGCCTGCTCCACGCCGCCCCCCTGGTAGGCCCGCCAGGCGTCCAGGAGCTTCCGCTCCCCCTCCGTCATGTCCACCGACAGGTCGAGGGCCTTGTCCGAAGCCTGGCTGGCCTCCGCCGTTCTGCCGAGGAGTGCCTGTGTCACCGCGAGGCGGTAGTACGCCATCGCGAACGTCGAATCGAGGCTCAGCGCTCGCAGGTAGGCGTCGCGCGCCTCCTGGGTCCTGCCGGCCCGCCCGAGGACCTCACCCTCGAAGAAGGGGACGATGGCACCCGGAGCGCGCGTGAAGCGTGGGACGGGTCCTCGGTGAGGAGAGGTCCAAGCGGCTTTCGCCCGCCAGTTCGTTCGCGAGTGCCAGCGCGAGTGCCTCCAGGTCGCGTCCCTCCACGGCCGCGGTCGCCCGGGCCAGGGTCCGCCCGGGCTCCTCCGTGGTCGCCACCCTCACGTCTGCGACGAGGCGTTCGGCCACCCGTCGGATCCTGCCCGTGATCAGCCGTCGGTTCCGGCCGTCGAACGAGGCCGCAGGCACGCCCTGCGCGGGAAGCACGAGGCCCCCGGTCCCTGGTTCGAGATAGCGGGCGGTGAGGGCGCCGACGGCGATGCCGACGGTCCGGCCACCTACCGCGCTGTCCGCCGCGAACGGCTCCACGATCACGCCCCCCTCCAGCGGCGCCGGGGACGGCGGCGTCCGGAAGACGACCCAGGCCAGCGCCGCCTGACTCACCGTGGCGAGCAGCGAGCGGAGGGACACCACGCCGGTCCAGGGACGTACACGGTGGGCGGGTGCGGCGGCTGTCGTGGACACGGCCGGAGGGGCTTCGGAGGGTGACGGGGCGGCCCGCGGGACCGATGGAGGTGCATCGTCCGCGCTCCGTCCACTCCGTAGATCGCGCATCAGGCGGAGGGTTTGCTCCGACGGATCGATCTGCAGGCTGGAACGGAGTGTCTCGATCCACGCCTCGCCCTCGGCCACTGCCGCCGCCCGATTCCCCTGGCCGGCGAGGATGAGAAGCCGGTGCCGGAGGATCTCCTCGTCGGCGGGGGCGATCTCCTGCGCGCGCCGGAGGAGGGCTCGCGCTGCCTCGATGTCACCCGAGCCTTCGCGGACGTGCGCCGCCTCGCGGAACGCCCGCAGGGCGTCCGCCCGGATTGCGAACCGGGCGTGTTCCGCCCACTCGTCGAACGCCGGAGCATCGTCGACGTGGAAGCCCGATAGAAAAGGGCCTCCGTAGAGGTCCACGGCATCGCGGAACCGTTCCTCGGCCACAGCGGCCCTGAGCGCCACCGCGTCCACGAAGAGCAGGGCGGGGTTCACGCCCACGTCCACGGACCCGCGGTTGGTCAGCAGTTCGGATCCGGCGCTTTGACGGATCTGGTAGAGCGCGTTGCGGAGCGACTGCCGTGCCCGGCTCGTGTCGGAGTCCGGCCATAGGACGGACATGATCCGCTCCCTCGTCACGAACCCACCCGGGGCCTCCAACGCCACGTACGCGAGGAGGGCGACCCTCTTCGGTTGGGCCAGGAACGAGAGCAACTGCGAGCCGTCGGCGCGTCGAAGGTCGACGCTACCGAGCAGCCTGAACACGAGGGGCGATTCGCCCATGGGAGACACCCGTACGCCGTGGCGAGGTTGGTTCATCCCAGGACCGGGAAACTGCGGGTGCGGCGGTTCCGGGGAAAGCGCGCGGTAGTTCCCCCTCTCCTCACGCGTCTGAAAGAAGGTGGGATGCGGTCGCACCGGTCCATCCGGTTCGGGGGGACCGCTCCGTGAAGAGGGGAGGGGAGTACCATGGAAGCTGATGGACGGAGG
The DNA here is from genome assembly GCA_963848895.1 of uncultured Gemmatimonadales bacterium. Taxonomy (GTDB): domain Bacteria; phylum Gemmatimonadota; class Gemmatimonadetes; order Longimicrobiales; family Gaopeijiaceae; genus SZUA-318. The sequence continues at coordinate 4,107 of CAWKGE010000035.1, read as the reverse complement.
TTCCTCGGCCGCAGAGAGTTGCTCGTCCGCGCGGCGCCCGCGTGCGCCATGGGTTGCCTGGGGCTCGCGGGCCTCCGGGACCTGGTGGCGGCCCAGGTCGAAGCGCCTACCCAGGAGGTGCACAAGTTCGACCGCGAGCGGGACGCGAAGCTCTCGGCCCGGGCTGCCTATCGGATGCAGTACTCCCAGTTCTTCACGCTTGTCCGCAACCTGAGGGACACGCTCGGGGACGAGGAGTTGATCCGGCTCCTGAAGCTCCACTCCACCGCCGTGGGTCGAAACGCCGGGGAATCCCAGGCCCGCAGCGGGCCGGACACGAGCTTCCAGACCTTCGTGGCCACCTTCCGTCCTCCCAGGTACGCCAACACCCTGACCCACGAGGTGGTGGAGGATACCGAGGACGCCTTCCAACTCCGGGTCACCGAGTGCATCTGGGCCGAGGTCTTCCGGGAGGCCGGCCTGGACGGCGCTATCGGCCACGCCGCCGTGTGCAACATGGACTACACCTGGCCCACAGCCTTCAACCCCCGGTTCCGGATGGAGCGGACGCAGACCCTCATGCAGGGTGACGATCACTGCAACCACCGGTATCTGCAGAGCGCCGAGAAGCCCTGACCGGTCGTGGGGAGGCCACGCGCCCGCGCGCGTGGGGGAATTCTCAACCCAGGCCAGGAGCCCGCCGAGGCCCGCCCCCCCCGGCTCGGACGTCGGCCCCTCTCTTGCCGTCCGCGTTGCCGTTGTCTACAATTACGACACTGTAAGTCGACAAAGGCGACATCGGACGAGCTATGCCCAAATCCTACCTCGGCGATCTGGAGCAGATGATCCTCCTGGCAGTGATGCGCCTGGGTGATGAGGCCTTCGCCCTGGCGGTCTTGCGCGAGTTGGACAGGGAGGTGGGAAGGAAGGTCTCCCGGGGATCGTTGTACAAGACTCTGGAACGCCTGGGAGAGAAGGGGTTGGTGACGGCGCACCGAGGACGGCACGCCGGAGAGAGGGGGCCGGCCCAGGCGCATGTTCTCCGTGACGCCCCCCGGTATCATGGCGCTCGCGGAGTCGCGTGAGGCGCTTCTCACGCTTTGGCACGGTCTGGCAACGGCCTTGGGTGGGAAAGGGGATGAGGAGGGAGAGGCGGGACCGCAACCCCCACGCTTGGCGGAGTGGGTCTTGGAGCGGAGTGTCCCCCGTGGGCGTGCCGGACAGAGTGTCGTCGGGGATGCGCGGGAGGAGTTCCAGGCGCACCTGGATTCGACGTCGCGCGTACCCCCGGCCTTGTGGTACTGGCTGCACGTGCTGCCCATCGCCGCGCACGGGCTCGTCTTCGGGTTGGGTGCGTCACCCGGTTCGATCCCCGGTACGCTGGCGGCAGCCGGCCGTGACCTGAGGCTCGCGGCGCGGACGTTGACCCGGAGACCGGGGCTCACCGCGGCCGTGGTGGGGACGCTGGCCTTGGGCATGGGGGGGATCACGGCTGCATTCAGCATCGTGAGCGCGGTCCTTCTCGAGCCCCTCCCCTACGACGAGCCGGACCGACTCGTGGGGGTCTATCGGTTCCGGACCGACGTGGCCGGTGGCGCCCCGCCAGCGAGCGCTGCCGGACAGAGCTATTCGGTGTCGCCCGTGACGTTCCGTGACTGGCAGCAGGGCGGGCGGGCGTTCGAGGCCATGGGTGCATTCGAGGGAGTCTCCTACGCCCTCGGGACGCCCAGTGGACCCGTCCGCATCTCGGGCGTAAACGCCACATCCGGTCCGTTCCGGGCTCTTGGGGTCCAGCCGTTGACGGGCCGCCTTCTCCTGCCGCGAGATGATGAAATCGGGGAGCCCCGGGTCGCCCTTCTCAGCTACGGCCTCGGGAGCGCGCGTTCGCCTCGGACCCCGAAATCCTGGGGCGGACACTCTCTCTCGACGGCGTGGCACACATGGTGGTGGGCATCATGCTCCCGGGCTTCGCCTTCCCGTACGAGGGCGTGGACGTGTGGGCTCCCCTTCCCGAGTCGCGCCGGGCCTGGCCCACGCGCAGCGGAGGCTTCCTCCAGGTGGTGGGTCGCCTGGCCGAGGGGGTCACCACGGCCGAGGCACAGCGGGAGATGACGGCCCTGCAGGCGCAGCTGGCGGACGCGTACGAGGGCGAGCGGGACCGTGGGCGAAATCTATCCCCTGCGTGAGCTACAGGTGGCTCAGAGCCGCCCCGGCCTCCTGCTGCTCCTGGGTGCCACCACGTTGGTCCTTCTCATCGCGTGCGCGAACGTCACCAACCTGCTCTTGGTGCGTGCGGTGGAGCGCGACCACGAGCTGGCCATACGCACGGCCCTGGGTGGGGGGCGGATCCACCTCGCCGCGCAACTCGCTTCGGAGGGGATCGTCCTCGCCCTCCTGGGGGGCGGCGCGGCCGTGCTGGTGGCGGCCACCGGCGTCAGGCCGCTCCTTTCGCTGCTCCCCGTGGCCTTGCCCAACGCTGGTGCGGTCCGGGTCGATGGGACCGTCCTGACCTTCGCGGTGCTCATGACGATCACCGTCGGAGTGCTGACCGGACTGGGCGTGGCTCTGCGCACGACGCCGAGTCATGCCGGCTCGGCACTCCGCCAGGCAGTCGGGGGTCGGCCGGGGGCGGTCGGAACCGGTCCCGCACGCTCCTGGCGGTAGTGCAGATGACCCTGGCCTTCGTTCTCCTCTCCGGTGCAGGGCTATCCATGAAGGGATTCCTGGGGGTGGCGGCGCTGACCCGGGTTTCGACCCGGCGGACCGCCTCGCCATGCGGGTCCTGTTGCCCGAGGAATACCGTGACGACAGTGCCGCCGTCAGCCGGTTCTTCGAGGATTTGACGGAGCGCCTGTCCTCCCGTGGCGACGTGGCGGCCGCGGGCTCGGCCAGCCAGATGCCGTACTCGGGGGGCACATCCTTCCCCCCGGCGTCCTTCGAGACAGCGGACGGCGTGGTGAACGCCGCCGTCCACAACAGCGCGGTGACGGCCGGCTACTTCGATGCCGCGGGCATTCGCCTCGTGTCGGGCCGCTTGCTGACGCGGGAGGATCTTGCCGGCACCCTCCCGGTCGCGCTGGTCAACGAAACGCTGGCGCGCACATACTGGCACGACGAGAGCGCCCTCGGGCATCGGCTACGCCTGGACCTCCCGGGCGACTCGGTGTGGCGGACCGTGGTGGGGGTGGTGGCGGACGTCCGGTACGGGTTCGGGTGGGCGCCCTTCCGGAGTTCTACTCGACGGTGGAGCAGCGCTCCCTGTGGTATCAGACCGTGCTGGTCCATGCCAGTGGCGACCCGGCCTCCGTCTCCGAGGCCATGCGGGAAGCCCTTTGGGTCTTGGATCCGGGCATTCCCGCCACCGTTCGTACGTGGGACGAGCTGGCAAGCCAGTCCCGGGGCTTCGCACTTGCCGGTTCGGCTCCATCGCAATGGCCTTCATGGCAGGGTTGGCGGCGTTGCTGGCAGTGGTGGGGGTCTATGGAGTGATCGCCTTCACGGTGCGCATGCGCCGACACGAGTTCGGCGTCAGGGTCGCCCTCGGAGGCAGCCTGCCCGGCATCCTCCGAGGCGTGCTCATGGAGGGCCTTCGGTTGGCGACGGCGGGCATCGTCATCGGCCTTGCCACCGTACTCGCCGCGGACCGATTCCTCGACCCGTCGCTCTTCCCGGCGGGAACGCGGGATCCGATCACCCTGGGCGCCGTGGCGCTCCTCCTGCTTGGGACCGGTCTGGGTGCCAGCGTCCTTCCGGCGTTCCGCTCGACCCGCGTGGATCCGGTCAGGACGTTGCGCTCGCAGTAGCGCGTTGGTGTGGACCCCCGGGCAGGCCAGGGCCCGATCGGGATCCTGGGCGGAGGTCGGGGCGGCGTCGGTCCGAGGTAGAAGCGCCGGTGAAGCCGGCCCAGGCGCTCGTTGTAGGTTGCGACCAGGGCTCGTGTGCCACGGCACGGCGCGAGATCCTCCATCGTTTGGAACTCCCCCGGATCGTATCCCCCGCCCGCCACTCCGTCGAATGTCGCCGTGGATGCTCCCGCGCGGTACGCTCCCGCCAGGAGAAGACCATGGACCGACGAGACTTCCTGAAGGCCGGTTCGGCATCCGCGCTGGGGGCGTACGGAGCCTCGCT
>CAWKGE010000034.1:0-56232 GCA_963848895.1 uncultured Gemmatimonadales bacterium | reverse complement strand
CCGAGGATCGTGAGGCCGGGGCGACGGGGATCCGTGACGACCTCGCCGATGACCGCGCAGGTCTTGGTGGTTCCGATGTCCAGTCCACCGATGAGGTTCGAGCGCATGGGGCCTCTAACGTGTGCGGCGGACCACGACCTGGTCCGCGTATCTGAGGTCGATCTCCTTCGGCGTCCGTCGGGGCTCGCGCCCCAGGGCATCGGCCAGCGCCGCCAGCCCTTCGCGTACCCGCCGGGCGGACGCGCCCGGCTCCAGGAGGAAGTCCACCTCGGGGTCGGTCCACCGGGCGACCACCGTGTGCGGGCCCCGCCAGGTGACTTCCGACACCATCTGGAGGAACGTCGTGTCCGCCTCCTGCAGCCGACCCACCTCGGCCGCCAGGGCGCGGCCCCGGGAGGGGAGCAGCCGCGTCCCCCGCGCCGGCGTCTCGTCGATCAGCAGCACGGGCAGGTCGAGGCGATGCACGGCCGGATCCACGGGGAGACGCCTGCCCTCGGCGTCGACCGGCTCGAGCGTCGGCGTAGGCACCAGCGCCACCGGACGACGCTCACTGACGCGCACGACCAGCGTCCCGGGCATCCGGCGCTCCACGCGCACGTGCTCGAGCATCGGGTGCTCCTCCAGCCGGCGCGCCCACGCGTCGGTGTCGCCCCACACGCTCGCCTCGGGTGTGAGGCCGAGCATGCGGACCACGTCCTCGCGCGGCACGTATTTCAGTCCGGTGACCTCCACGTCCGTCACGCGGAACGCCTTCATGGAGGGAAGCGCCTCCAGCATCCGCGACCCGACCGTCCACAGCCCCCCCAGGGCCAGCGTCCACAGCAGGATCCGCAGCTCCCTACGCATCGGCGCCTCCCCGGAGGATGCGCAGCACCTCGCTGCCGACGCCTTCGACCGAGCCCGCGCCCAGCGTCAGGAGGACGTCCCCCTCGCGCAGGGTGGGCGCCAGCGCCGCGGGCAGGTCGGCGACGTCGCCTTCGTGATAGTGCACCTCGGCCGCTCCGGCCTCGCGTGCCGCCTGTACCACCAGCGCCCCGGTCACCCCGGTGATCGGGGTCTCCCTCGCCGGGAACACGTCCGTGATCCAGACGATGTCGGCAGCCGATACGGCACGCCCGAACTCGCGGTGGAAGTCCCGCGTGCGGGAGTACAGGTGCGGCTGGAAGGCCACCACCAGGCGAGCCCCCGGGAAGGACGTGCGCGCGGCCTCCAGCGTGGCCTCGATCTCGGTGGGGTGGTGCGCGTAGTCGTCCACGATCCACACCCCCTGGGCCTCGCCCAGCCGCTCGAAGCGCCGCCCCACGCCCGCGAACCCGGTCAGGGCGGAACGGATGGCATCCCATCCGGCGCCCGCCGCACGCGCCGCGGCCGCGGCGCCCAGGCCGTTGCGGAGATTGTGGACGCCCCGTGCGGGAAGAGTGAGGCGCCCGCGGTCCACGCCGTCCTCGCGGACGCGGCAGGTCGTCGCGCCGGCTTCCAGCGACACGTCCACGGCCCGGAGGCGGCTCCCCGCGGACAGCCCGTACGTGTAGCCGGCCTCGCCCAGCCCCGCGACGAGCGCGGAGGCTCCGGGATCGTCGGCGCATACGGCCACGCGACCGCCAGCGCGGACGCCCTTCAGGAAGGTCCGGAACCCGGCGCGCACGCCCTCGAGGTCTCCGTAGATGTCCAGATGGTCGGCCTCGAGGTTGGTGACGACCGCGACGTCCGGCGTGAGCGTGTGGAAGGAGCGGTCGTACTCGTCGGCCTCGACCACGTAGAGCCCGTTGCCGCCGAACCGCAGATTGCCGCCCCACGCGGCGACCCTCCCGCCCACCAGGCCCGTGGGCTCGAGGCCCGCGGCGGCGAGGATCTCGGTCGTCATCGCGGTCGTCGTGGTCTTCCCGTGCGTTCCCGCGACGGCGACGAGGCGCGCCCGGTTCACCCAGGCGCCCAGCGCCTGGGCACGCTTCAGCACCGGGATGCCCAGCTCCATGGCCCGCAGGAGCTCGGGGTGGCTCGGCGGAACGGCGGACGTCACCACCAGGGCGGACGCGTCGTCCACGTGCGACCCGTCGTGGCCGAGCAGGACCGTCGCGCCCAGCGCTTCGAGGTCGTCGACCGCCCGGGACGCCTTCGCGTCACAGCCACTCACCCGACCGCCACTGCGCAGGAGCAGCTCGGCGAGCGCGCACATCCCCGCACCGCCGACGCCCATGAAGTGCACAGGGGCCGCCGAGGCCAGCGCGCGCAGGTCGACGTCGACGCCGGTCACCGGGAGGCCCCGGGGAGGAGGGAGGCGATCGCCCGCGCGATACGTCCGGCGGCGTCCGGCCGCGCCCGCTCCCGCGCCGACGCAGCCATGCTCTCACGCAGCCGCGCGTCACCGGCGAGGCGCGCGACGTGTGCCCACAACGTCGGCCCGTCCAGACCGGCCTCCGGAGCCACCACGGCCGCGCCCGCTTCGGCGAGCGCCTCGGCGTTGCGCGCCTGGTGGTCCGCCGCGGCGGTGGGAAGCGGGACCAGGACGGCGGGGAGCCCGTGCAGGAGGAGCTCGGCCGTGGCCATCGCGCCCGCCCGGCTGACCGCCAGGTCCGAGGCGGACAGGGCGGCGGGCATGTCCTCGATGTAGGGAACCGCGCGGACCCACGCCGGCCCTCCGAGCGCGGCGAGCTCCGTCGACACGGCGGCGTGGTGGCCGGGCCCCGTCGACCAGAGGAGCTGCAGCGATGCCGGCCGGTCGAGCTCGCCCCGGACCACGCCCCGCACCGCCGCCGCGACGGCCCCGTTCAGCGCGAGGGAGCCCTGGCTCCCGCCGACCACCAGGACGACGCATCCCTCGGGCCGCAGTCCGAAGCGGGCCCGCGCCGCCGCAGCGTCCAGGGCGGGTGCCGGCCGCACCGGGTTGCCGCTGACGTGCACCCGTCCACGCACCCCGGCTGGGAGGCGTTCGACCGCCTCCGGGAACGCGACGTGCACCTGCCGGGCCCACCGGCTCAGCAGGCGCGTCGTGACCCCGGGCACGGCGTTCTGCTCCTGGAGCACGAGCGGGATCCCCCGGACACCCGCCACGATCCCCGCCGGCCCGCCGGCGTACCCGCCCGTCACCACGACCGCCTCCGGGCGCAGCTCCTGGACGATGTCGGCGACCCGGGCGAGCGACGCGCCGAGTGCCGGGAGGGCGCGCAGCGCGCCCAGCCCCGTCCCGCGCGCGAATCCTCGTACCGGCAGGAGGGCGTAGGGGAGGCCTCGACCGGGCAGGATGCGCGCCTCGACGCCACGGTCCGCTCCCACGAAGAACGGGTCCACGTCCGGGCGCAGCGTGACGAGCGCGTCGGCCAGGGCGAGCGCGGGATACAGATGGCCCCCGGTGCCACCGCCCGAGAAGACGACCACGATGCGCCCCGGCTCATGCACGGGCCCCCTTCCAGCCGGGCGCGGCCCGGGCGACCGAGATCAGGATCCCGAGCGCGGCCATGGTGACCACCAGGTTGGAGCGCCCGTACGAGACCAGGGGAAGGGCGAGCCCGGTGGTGGGCACGAGCCCGAGGCCCACCGCCATGTGCAGCACCGCCTGCAGCGCGATGAGGTTGGTCACGCCGACGGCCAGCAGCTCGCCGAAGAGATCGGGCGCCCGACCGGCGATGCGGAACCCGATCATGACGATGGCCAGGTAGAGGGACACCAGGAACACCACCCCCAGGAGGCCCCACTCCTCGCCCACCATCGCGAAGATGAAGTCGTTGTGCGCGTATGGCAGGAACCCGAACTTCTGCCGCCCTTCCCCGAAGCCGACGCCGGTCAGACCGCCCGACCCCAACGCCACCAGGGACTGACGCACCTGGAAGCCGGCTCCCGTCGGGTCCGACGCGGGGTTCAGGTAGGCAGCGATGCGCTGGGCGCGGAAGCCGACCGCCAGCTGATGCTGCAGCACCGGCACGGAGAGCACCCCGAGGAAGAGGAAGTGCGCGATGCGCGCCCCGGCGGCGAACACCACCATCACCCCGAGGAGCGCGATGAGCAGCGCGGTGGACAGGTCCGGCTCCAGCGCCACGGGCAGCAGAAGCACCCCCCACATGAGGAAGAAAGGCCCGAGCCCGAGGGAGAGGCTCTTGAAGTGGTCGCTCCCCGCCTTCTTCACGGCGATCGCCGCCGTCCAGACGATGATGGCGATCTTGGCGAACTCCGAGGGCTGGATGGTCACGCCCAGCCGGATCCACCGGCGAGCCCCGTTGATCTCGGGGGCGATGGCGTGCGTCCACGGCAGCACGACCAGGACCAGCAGCACGACGGCACCCCAGTAGAGCGGCCAGGCCAGCCGCGACCACAGGCGGTAGGGCACGGCGGCCAACCCGCCGAGCACCACCAGCCCGAAGAGCGCGCCCGCCCCCTGACGCAGTACGTAGTACGTGTCGGGCCTGTGCTCCCGCAGGGCCAGCACGGAAGACGCGCTGTAGAGCGTGACCAGGCCGAAGGAGAGGAGGAGGAGCGTGAGCACGACGATGGCCGTCGGCTCCCACCCCCGCCCGAGCCCGGAGTCGGGAAGGCGGCTCGGGCGCGGGGGCGCCACGTCCAGGGGGCGGGCCGCCATCAGGCGATCTCCCGGGCGAGCGCGGCGAAGCGACGGCCGCGGTCCTCGTAGTCGTCGAACATGTCGAAGCTGGAGCACGCAGGGGACAGGAGGACGATGTCGCCCGGCACGGCGCGCGCGCCGGCCGCCGCCACCACCGAGGCCATGCTGCCCCGCTCCACGGTGAGGGGCACCGTCCCTTCCAGCTCGGCCGCGATGCGCCCGGCCGCCGCGCCGAAGGCCACGATCGCCCGGACCCGCCCGGGCAGCGCCGCTGCGAGCCCTCGGAAATCCTCCCCCTTGTCCTTGCCTCCAAGGAGCAGGACGACCGGCCGCGACAGGCTCTCAAGGGCGCTGCGGGTGGCGGCGACGTTCGTGGCCTTCGAGTCGTTGACCCAGAGCACGCCACGCCCCTCGGCCACCGGCTCGAGGCGATGGGGGAGCGGACGGGCGGTGCGGAGGCCGCGCGCGATGCCCTCGGCACGCGCCCCGGCCACCCGGGCCGTGAGCGACGCCGCCAGCGCGTCGAGCTGGTTGTGCCGCCCGAGCAGCGGGAGGTCGGCCACCGCGACCAGGTCCTCCTCGCCGTCCACGCGGAGGGTCAGACGTCCGTCGCGGACGAACGCTTCGGTCCCCGGGGACTCGGTGAGCCCGAAATGCCGGCGCGTGCCGGGCACGCCGCCCGCCAGCGCCGCGACGTCCATGTCTCCGACCGGAAGGATCCAGCGGCTGGCATCGTCCGCGTTCTCGAAGAGGCGCGCCTTGTCCGCGTAGTACGCCTCCACGCTCCCGTACCGGTCCAGGTGGTCCGGCGACAGGTTGGTGAACACCCCGATGTCGGGACGGAAGCGTTCGATCCCGGCCAGCTGGTAGGAGCTCATCTCGAGGACGTACCAGTCCGGCGGATCGCGCCGCAGAGCGAGCTCGGAGGCCGCCGGCGCGAGGCCGCCGCCCACGTTACCGCCCGCAGCCGCCCGCAGCCCGGACGCCTCGAGGAGGTGCGCCACCAGCAGGGTCGTCGTCGTCTTTCCATTCGTCCCCGTGACGGCGATCAGTGGACCAGAGAAGAACCGAACGGCGAGCTCGGGCTCGGAGATCCAGCGGACGCCCCGCTCAGCGAGCGCGCGGAGCACCGGAGCGTCCGGGGGGATTCCGGGGCTGACGACGACGAGGTCGGCTCCTGCGATGCGATCGACGTCGTGTCCTCCCCATTCCACGTCGGCGCCCAGGCTCCGGAGCTCGGCTCCACCAGTTGCAGTCGGGGCATCAGCGCGCGAATCCGAGACATAGACCTCCCTCCCTTCTCGAGGACCAACCGCGCCGCGGCCCTGCCGCTGGCGCCCAGTCCCACAACCGCCACCTTCGAACCACGCACGTCCGTCCATAGCGCATCCTATGCGCTACCGGATCTTCAGCGTGCTGAACGCGAGCATCGCGAACAGGATTCCGAGGATCCAGAAGCGCACCACGACCTTCGTCTCGGGCCAGCCGAGCTTCTCGAAGTGGTGATGGATGGGGGCCATCCTGAAGATCCTCCGCCCCTCCCCGTAGCGGCGGACCGTGTACTTGAACCAGGACGTCTGCAGCATCACCGAGACGCCCTCCATGACGAACACGCCCCCGGCGATCACCAGGAGGAACTCGGCCTTCAGCAGGATCGCCATGACCCCGATGGCGCCACCCAGCGCGAGGGATCCGGTATCGCCCATGAAGACCTCGGCCGGGTGGGCGTTGAACCAGAGGAAGCCGATGGCGGCGCCGCCGAGGGCGGCGGCGAAGATCGACAGCTCCCCGGCCCCGGGGAGGTAGAACAGACCGAGGTAGCGGGAGGTGTCGACGCGCCCGGTGACGTAGGCCAGGATGCCGAAGGTCATGGACACGATGGCGGTCAGCCCCGCGGCGAGGCCGTCGAGCCCGTCCGTGAGGTTCACGGTGTTGGACGTCCCGGACACCACGATGGCCACGAACACCACGAAGGCCGGCGCCCAGAAGACCGCCGACCACTCGGAGAAGAAGGGGACGCTGGTGACCGTGCTGGGCAGCGGCGAGATGGGGTGGGCCAGGAGCAGGATGCCCATCGCGACGCCGAAGCTCACCTGGCCGATCATCTTGTAGCGCGCCACCAGGCCCTGGGAGTGCTTCTGCACGACCTTGAGGTAGTCGTCCAGGAAGCCGATCGCGCCCATCCACAGGAGCGCCGCCAGGGCCAGCATCGTGTACCAGTTGGCGAGCTGGGCCCACAGCAGCGTGGACACCGTCGCGGCGAGGATGATGATGACGCCGCCCATCGTGGGCGTCCCCGCCTTGCCGAGGTGCGTCTCCGGGCCCACCTCCCGCACGACCTGGCCGATGCGCAGCGACGTGAGCCAGCGGATCACGACGGGGCCCACCACGAAGGCGACCAGGAGCGACGTCACCACGGCGCCCGCAGCACGGAACGTGATGTAGCGGAACAGGTTGAAGACGATGCTGACGTCCGAGAACCGGGGGAGGAAGTGGTAGAGCATCAGTCCCGTGCCTCCTCGTCCCCGTGCCCGAAGTCCGCGTCCAGGAGCGCGAGGATGCCCTCCATCGCCACGCCCCGGGAGGCCTTGAGCAGGACGACCTCGTCTCCGCCGAGCCGCATCCTGAGCGCAGGGTATGCGCTCTGCCAGTCGTCCGCGGCGACCACCTCGGGGGCTCCGCCCTCCCGTGCCTCGCCCAGCTCGGCGGCCGCGCCTTCGAAAGCCCCGGTGGCGACCACGAGGTCGACGTCGCGGGACAGGGCGTCGGCCAACACCTCGCGGTGGAGGCGGGCCGAGGCGTCGCCGAGCTCGAGCATCGTGCCGAGGACCACCACCTTGCGTCGGGCGGAGCGCGCGTCGAGGAGGTCGAGGGCCGCGCGCACGCTCGGAGGGTTCGCGTTGTAGCAGTCCACCAGCACGGTCAGGCCGCCGATGCGCCGGACCTCCCCCCGCATGTTCCCGGCACCGACGCCGGCCAGCCCCGCGGCGGCCGCCTCCTCGGGAACACCCAGGAGGTCGGCCACGGCGAGGGCGAGCAGGGCGTTCACCACCGCGTGCCGCCCCGCGACGTTCAGGCGCACGGGCCTTCCCCGCCACACGAACCGGTGGGCTCCGAAGGCGTCCACCTCCACGCCGGTGGGACGCAGGTCCCGGTCGGCCCGATCGGTCCACCCCGCCACCCGGACGGACGGACAGATGCCCCGCGCGTCACGGACGAGTGCCTCCGGCTCGTCCCCCACCACGCATCGCCCGCCCTCGGCCAGCCCGCGCAGGAGGTCGAGCTTCTCCTGGAGCACGCCCTCGAGGGATCCGAGCTGCTCGAGGTGCGCCTCCCCCACCGTGACGATCACGCCGACGTCCGGGCGGGCGACGGCCGCCAGCGCTCCGATCTCACCGGGCTGGTTCGTGCCCAGCTCCAGCACGACGACCTCGGCGTCCGTCGGCGCCTGCAGCAGCGTGAGGGGCATGCCGATGCGGTTGTTCAGGTTGCCGCTGGTGGCGTGGACGCGCAGGGTGTCGGCCAGGGCACCCCGGACCAGGTCCTTCGTGGTCGTCTTCCCCGCCGAGCCGGTGATCCCCACGACGGGAGCCGACAGCGCCCGGCGCCGGTGTGCCGCCAGGGCACCGAGCGCGTCGAGCGTGTCCTCGACCGGGTAGAGGGGTGCGGTGCCCTCGCCCTCCACCAGCCGGGACACGACGGCGCCGCGGGCTCCCCTCGCCAGGGCATCGGCCACGAAGTCGTGCCCGTCGAAGCGCTCCCCCACCAGGGCCACGTACAGGTCGCCGTCCCGCGCCGTTCGCGAGTCCGTCGAGACGCCGGTGTATTCCGCGTCCGGGACCGCCCGATCGGTGCGCAACCCGAGGGCTTCGCGGACGGAGCCGTCGGTCCAGGTGAAGGCGCTCACGCCGCCCCCAGCTCGGCCAGGCAGTCGCGCACGACCACCCGCTCGTCGAACGGCCGCTTCTCCCCTCCGACCACCTGGTAGGTCTCGTGGCCCTTCCCGGCGAGGAGCACCGTGTCACCGGGCCGCGCCGACGACAGCGCGTGGAGGATGGCGGCGCGCCGGTCCGCGATGCGCGTGTAGTCCACGCCCTCCAAACCCACGGCGAGGTCGTCGAGGATGCGCTCCGGGTCCTCCGTCCGGGGGTTGTCCGAGGTGAGGACGACCACGTCCGCGAAGCGGCGCACGGCCTCGGCCATCGGGCGACGCTTGGCGCGATCCCGGTCCCCGCCGGCTCCGAAGAGGACGATCAGGCGTCCCGTGGTGAGCGGCTTGAGCGCGCCGAGGACGCCGCTCAGAGCGTCCGGCGTGTGCGCGAAGTCGATCAGGACGGAGAAGGGCTCGGTCACGACCGCCTCGAGCCGGCCCGGCACCTGCGGCGCCGACCCCAGGCGGGCGGAGATCTCCGCGACCCCCATCCCCGCGGCCGCGGCGATCGCCGCGGCTGCCAGCGCGTTCTCCACGTTGTAAGCCCCGGGCAGCGGCAGCACGACGTCGGCACGCGCGCCGTCCACGACCAGCGTGAACCGCGACCCGGTGGCGCTCAGACGGACGTGCTCGGCCCGCACGTCCGCGTCGGCATCCACCGCGAAGGTGCGCAGCGTCCGCCCGCCGACGTCGAGCTCGTCCCACGCCCGGTCGTCGCGGTTGACGATGACGGTGCCGCGCTCGTCCACCAGCTCCACCAGGCGCGCCTTCGCACCGAAATAGGAAGCTAGGTCCACGTGGTAGTCGAGGTGGTCCTGGGTCAGGTTCGTGAAGACGCCCATCTCGAAGCGCACGCCGTCCAGCCGTCGCTGCTCGAGGGCGTGCGAGGACGCCTCCATCACCACGGCGCGCATCCCGTCGTTGGCCAGCTCCCACAGCCACACCGCCACCTGGACGGGACCCGGCGTGGTCAGCCCTTCGGTGCCGGAGCGCACGCCCTCGTCGTCCACCACGCCCAGCGTGCCGATCGCCGCTGCCGGGTCCCGGGCCGCGAGGATGTGACGGGCCAGGAGCGCGGTCGTCGTCTTCCCGTTCGTGCCCGTGACCCCGACCACGGTCATCCGCTCGGAGGGCGCGCCCATCACATGATGCGCCGCCAGGGCCGCCGCCCGTCGCCCGTCGGACACCAGGAGCTGCGGGAGATCCGCGTCCACGGGACGCTCCACCACGGCCGCGACCGCACCCGCCGCCGCCGCCGCGTCGACGAAGTCGTGCGCGTCCATGGCGGTCCCCCTCCACGCCAGAAAGAGGTCCCCCGGGCGAACCGAGCGGCTGTCCTGGCTCACGCCCCGGACGGCGACGTCCTCCGAGCCGCGCGCGCCTTCGAGAAGGCCGGCGGCCCGGAGGACTCTGCTCACGGCTCCGAGGGTGACCGACGCTTCAGCCATCCGACCTCCCGTCCACGCGCAGGCGCACGGTGTCGCCGGGAGCCACCCTGGCGCCGGCCGGCGGGAAGGTGCCGAGGATCTCGCCTCGGGCCCGCTCCGACACGCGCAGGCCGAGCGCGTGCAGCCTGCGCACCGCGGTGCGCAGGGGCAGGCCCTTCACGTCCGGCACGGGGACGCTGACACGGACCGTTCCATCGTCGCCCGTCTCCACGCCTTCGCTCGGCACGGGGGGCGGGGGCGGATCGATCGGCTGGGCCGCGAAGGTCACCGGAGTCGGCACCGGACGGGATAGCTCCGAGCGGGCGGCCTTCAGGAGCTGGACCCGGTCGAGCGGCGTGCCGCGGGCGGCCAGCGCCGCCTCCATCGTGGCGCGGGTCACGGGCGCGGCGACCGCTCCCCCGTAGTAGCTCCCCTTCGGGTTCTCGAGCTTGACGAAGATGACGAGCTGCGGCTCCTCCGCCGGGAAGAAGCCGACGAAGGAGGCGTAGTGTCCGCCGGTGTAGCCGTTCGTGGGGTCGTAGGCGCGGGAGGTGCCGCTCTTGCCGGCGACCTTGAACACGCCCAGGCGGGCCGCGGTCCCGGTGCCGTCCTCTACGACGTCCACCAGCACGCGGCTCACCGCGCGCGCGACGTCGGCGTCCACGACGCGCCGGACCACCTGAGGCTCGCGCCGCTCGATCACGTTGCCGTACGGGTCGCGCACCTCGCGGACCAGGCGGGGCTCCATGAGCAGCCCACCGTTGGCCAGGGCGCCGTAGGCCATGGCCATCTGGATCGCCGTGACGCCGATCTCGTAGCCGATCGCCAGAGAGGCGGGCGATTGGAGTGACCAGCGATCGGGACGCCGCAGCGTGCCGCCGGCTTCGCCGGGGAGCTCGATCCCCGTGGCCGCCCCGAAGCCGAAGTCCCGCAGGTTCTCGTACTGCTGCCCAGGCGACAGCACCTGGGCCGACTTGGCGATGCCGACGTTGGACGAGACGCGGAGCGCATCCGCCACGGTCATCCAACCGGAGTCGTGCACGTCGTGGAGCGTCCTGCCCGCGACCCTCCACGTACCGTCCTCCACGTCGACCGAATCGGACAGGGACGCCAGCCCGAGATCGAGCATCCCCGCCACCGTGAACGGCTTGAGCGTCGAGCCGGGCTCGTACGGCGTGTTGACCGCGCCCAGCCCCGCCGCTTTCCCGTCACGGATCGAGACGAGCGCGAGGACCTCACCCGTGGAGGGGTCGGTGATCAGCACGTCGCCGCCACGGGCTTCGCTGCTCTCGATCGCCTCCTGCAGCGCCTGGTGAGCGATCTCCTGGAGATCGAGGTCCAGCGTGAGCACGACCTGCCCCCCGCTACGCGGGGACTCCACCAGGATGGTCTCGCCGGGAATCGGGTTGCCGAGATTGTCGCGGGCCACGACTTCACGCCCGGGGCGCCCACGGAGCAGATCGTCGAAGATCTGCTCGATCCCGCCCTGTCCCTTTCCGTCGAGAAGCGCACCGAGAACCCCCCGCGCCAGGGCACCGTGGGGGTGGTAGCGCTCGAGCTCGCGCTCGAGGTAGACCCCGCGCACGCCCGACAACAGCTCGCGCACGGCCGGTGGATAGCGCCCGGGCGCGACCGCCCAGCGCCGGTTCTTCGACACCAGCCGGCGAGCCGTCTGAGCCGACACGTCCAGCGTGCTCCGCAGCAACGTGCGCACTGCGTCGGCGTCCTCGACCTCCTGGGGCGCCACGCTCACGCGGTACACCTCGCGCGACACGGCGAGGAGCGCTCCGTCCCGATCCAGCACGGCGCCGCGCGCGGCGGCGACCTCCTTGTCCGTGGTGTGCTGGGCTTCCGCGATGTCCTGCCATTCCGCTCCCTCGAGCACCTGGATCTGCGCGGAGCGGAGGCAGAGGACGAGAGCGCCGCCCATCCACCCCGCCAGAACGAGTCGGCGACGCCAGGTGGCGCGGCGGTGCGCGGGATCCGTGCGGCTCACGGGTTCACTTCTCCGGAAAGGATGACCATCTCGGACGTGCTCGCGGTGTGCATGCCGAGGCGCTTGCGGGCTTCCGGGACCACCCAGGCCCTGCTCTCCAGCACCTCGATGTGGCGCTCCAGCTCGACGCGCTCGGCCTCGGCCAGGGAGATCCGCCGCCGTAGCTCGTCCAGACGCGTGAGCTCCTCGAACGCCCTGCTCTGGCGCCAGGTGACGAGGCCGAGCGATCCGAGCAGGACGGTCACGGCGAAGGAGGCCCGCAGGAACCGTGCGACGTCGCTCATGCGGCCCTCCGCCAGGCACGCAGACGGGCGCTCCGGGAGCGGGGGTTCGTCTCGACCTCGGCTTCGTCCGGGCGCACCGGCTTGCGCGTCAGCGTTTCACCCAGGGGCTTGCCACGGCACGTGCACACGGGCGCCTCGGGCGGGCAGACGCAGTCACGACTCCACTCGCGGAACGCGTTCTTCACCACGCGGTCCTCCAGCGAGTGGTAGGCGATCACCACCAGCACGCCCCCGTCCACGAGGCGGTCGCGGATGGCCGGGAGGCCCTGCTCCAGGGCGTCCAGCTCTCCGTTCACGGCGATGCGTACCGCCTGGAAGATCCGCGCCTTGTCCTGAGCGGAAGGCGACCTGCCCATCGCCACGGTCAGGGCGGCGACCAGGTCGTCGCTGGTGCGGAGCGGCTCGGTCGCGCGCCGCTTCACGATCTCCCTGGCCAGGCGCCGGGCACGCGGCTCCTCGCCGAACTTCCGGAACACCTCGGTCAGGCGCTCCTCGCTTGCCTCGGCGAGGAAGTGGGCCGCGTCCCCGCCTCCGGTGGCGTCCATGCGCATGTCGAGCGCGACGCCCCGGCGGAAGGCGAAGCCCCTCGCCTCGTCGTCGAGCTGATGTGAGCTGACCCCCAGGTCCAGAAGCGCGCCGTCCAGTCCCCGGTCGCGGATCTCGGCGTCGGCCACGGCGTCGGGGAACCCGCAATGCAGGAACCGCACCCGGCTCGGAGAGGTCTCGCAGGGCGGAGCGCGCCTCGGCCAGGGCCTCCGGGTCACGGTCGACGGCCACGACCCGGCAGTCGCCGCACGCTTCGAGGATCCGGCGGGTATGGCCCCCGCCCCCGACGGTGCCGTCCAGAATGAGCGCTTCGCCGGATGGCGCCAGGAAGGCCAGGACCTCCTCGGCCAGGACGGGCTCGTGGTAGCTCGCCACGGTCAGCCGAACAGCCTGTGGGCGAACTGCGCGAAATCCCCCGCCTGTCCCTGGACGACCTTCTCGTAGGTCTGCGGATCCCAGAGCTCGACGCGGTCGCGCATCCCCAGGAGGAGGACCGAGCCGCTGAGGCCGCCCGCCCGCTGCAGGGGCGCCGGCACCAGGATCCTGCCCTGCTTGTCCGGGCTGACCTCGGCGAGGCTCGCGTACAGGAGGCGAACGTGGTTCATCGCGTCGGCGCCGCCCTTGCGGTACTCGTCCAGCCGGTCCTCCACCTCGTTCCACTTCGCCTCGGGAAAGAGCGTCAGGTAGGGCTTCTCCCACTGGAGGAGCACGAAGCGCTCGTCCGACTCACCGCGGCGGAACGCCGAGGGGAGGCTGACGCGCCCCTTGTCGTCCATCTGGTGCTCGTACCGCCCCCGAAACGCGCTCAAGAGAGGCTCCGCCGGTCGCCGGCAGTGGGATGAAGTGGGTCGAAGTGGGATGCCGTGGAGCCATAATAGGCTCAGGTGGACCAGGGCGTCAAGAGTCTTTTTTTGCAATTCCTCCTGCGTTCGCCGCGAGGTGCGTGGACGC
This sequence comes from uncultured Gemmatimonadales bacterium, assembly GCA_963848895.1. Classification (GTDB taxonomy): domain Bacteria; phylum Gemmatimonadota; class Gemmatimonadetes; order Longimicrobiales; family Gaopeijiaceae; genus SZUA-318. Next base: position 42,545 of record CAWKGE010000034.1, on the reverse strand, counting down.
GCGAAAGCGCGCGTCAGCACGACCAGAACCCCGCTTCGACGGACTTTCGGTTTTCCTTCGGATTCGCGCGGAATTCCCGTCGAATCGCGGGGGGCCCGCGGAAGGTCGGTGGGGAGAAGTGGGACGAGCGCGCGCCCGGCCGGGCGGTGGTCGACGGACACGAAGAAGCGCCCCGGGGCCGGAGCCCCGGGGCGCTTCGGTCCGCGCGCCGTCGGCGGCGCGCTACGTCGTCAGCGACCGCGCTTGATGATCGCCTGCTGGATCTCGATGTAGGTGTTGCGCGTTCGTCAGGAACTGCGACAGCGTGATCGAGGGCTGCGAGGCCGCATACTCCCCGCCCTGCTGGAAGAGCTCGACCGCCCGCTGGAACTTCGGCAGCGTGGCCTGGGCCGTCTCCAGGGTCTGCGGCTCCTGCTCCTTCACGGCGCCGGTGTACAGGGCGTACCCGTGCCAGAAGTTGAGCTGGCTCTTCATCCCGGAGCTCAGGTTCGGCAGCTGCTTGGCCGCCGACAGGCCGTCGACCGCGTACTGGAAGCGCTCCTTCTGGATGCCGTTCTGATAGGCGTCCGCGAAGATGAGCCGGGCGGCGACGTCCGCCTGCTCCTGGCTTCCGGCCACCGCGTCCTTCAGCACCGCCACGGCATCGTCGATGCGCCCGGCCTGGATGAGCCAGTTGCCCTGCCGCAGGCTCACGTTCGGATAGGCGGGGTTGATCTCCTTCACCCGATCGAGCGCCGCGATGGCCTGGTCGAGCTTGCCGTCGCGCTGGAGCGCGTCGGCGTAGATCGACCAGAGGGCGTCCTCCTGCGGGTGCGTCTCCAGCGCGCGCTCCGCCATCGCGATGGCCTGGTCCAGCTCGTCGAGCTGCACGTAGGCGGCGACGATGTTGCGCAGATGGCCGACCGGCGTGTCCGCGCCCTTCGCCTGGAAGACCTTCTGGTAGGCTTCGATGGCCTTGCGGAAGTACTCCACCGCCTCGGGCGCCACCGCGCCGGCGTCCTCGGAGCCGACCGACGCCTTCTGGTTGATGTCGAGCGCCGCGGCGAACGCGTACCCGCCGTACTGCTCCCACAGGTCGATGTTGTCGGGGTCGACGTCCAGGCCCTCCTGGATGAGCTGCATCGCGCCGCCCGGATCGCCGGCCTGGGCCAGGTCGTAGGCGATCTTCATGCGGACGCTGGCGTTGCCCGGGTTCAGCTCCAGGTACTGGGAGTAGTAGTCCAGCGCCTTGTCGTCGTCGCCTTCCTTGGCCGAGATGTAGCCCGCGAGCTGGAGCGCGTCCTCGTGGAACTGGTTGAGCTCGAGCACCTTCTCGAGCTCGGCCAGCGCCTCCGGGTAGCGGTTCATCTCGTAGAGGATGCGGGCCCGCTGGTAGCGCGTCCCGACGGCGTCGGGGTTGAGCTCGAGCGCCTGGTCGCAGTTGCGCAGCGCGTTGTCCCACTGCTGGCTCTGCGCGTACTCGCCGCAGAACTGGGCGAAGCGCACCTGCTGCACGTACCGGTCGAACTGATCGAAGATGTGCTGCGCCGCTGTCCTGGTCCTGCTTCTCGCCGACCGTGGTCGGATCCACCTTGAAGGACTCGCTCGACGCGATGTCCCAGAACTCCGCGTTGACGACGTACTGGCCGTTCTGCTCGGAGTAGGAGGCGCACAGCGCCACCTGCGCGTTCATCTGGGAGGCGAGCTGGCGCGTACGGACGCAGTCGAGCTCGTCCATCTTCATCTTGAAGCGCTTGAGGTTCTGCTCGATCTCCTTCTTCTCGATCGGCTGGTGCGTGGCGAGCCCGTTGATCAGCTCGCGCAGATCCTTCGCCGCGTCCTCACCGAAGTCGTTCTTCGCGCCCTCGAGGGGCTGGAAGTTCGGAATGAGCACGCGATAGCGTCCCATGTCCTGCGCCTGCAGCGTGTGCCGTCGGCAGCGCCACCGCCGCTACCGCCAGGCAGCTCAACACGAGCCTCGTCCGTCGGACCATCTCCTGATCTCCCGGGGTCTCCCCCATCCTGTTCCCGCGTCGTACCGTCCGGCGTGCGCCGAACGTCGCCTACACTCAATAAACCGGTACGGCCCCCGAGGTCCGCAGCGTCCGGCCCTCGGAGCGAAAAACGTGCCAATGTACCCGAGCCACCGTCGAGGGGTCAATCGGATCCGGGAGGTGGCGGGCGCCGCTGTCGCGGGTGGGGAACGGCCCGTCGAAGCGCTCGATGGCCTCGCGCAGGGCCTCCGGAATCACGGTCGTGCTGCCGGCCTCGTAGTCGTACATGATCTGCACGGTCCTCCCGCTCTGCAGACGGGCTCCGTCCCCGTCCAGCACCTCGTACTCCATCTCGAGATGCTTCTTGCCCATGCGAACGGCGCGCACCCCTACCGACAGGGTCTGCGGCCACAGGACCCTCCGATGCCATCTCACCTCCGCCTCGGCGAGGATGTAGTCGATGTCGTCGAGTCCGCGACGTCCGGCTACCTGCCGCCAGTAGGCCGCTCGCGCTTCCTCGAAGTAGATGAGCGCGGCGGAATGGTGCGCGTGGCCCTCCACGTCGATGTCGCGGAAGCGTACCTCCACCGGATGACGGAAGCGGAACGACTCGGATGACACGGCCACCCTCCTTCCTGGTATCGTGCGCGGATCGCGACACGGGCCCGCCGAGCCGACATTCTCGCGTCGGCGACCGCCGCGCAAAAGCACCTTGGGCGCGGTCACGCTGGTCCGGCCCGAGCGGAACGCCTTAGCTTGAGGCGCCGGACCCCTTCGCCCGCCGGCAGACGTCCCCGCATCCCCCCGACGGAACGGCTGTGAGCACAGAGGCAGCGGACCCGACCGAAGCGTCTACACCCGTGGCCCGGGCAGAGGGCCGCGTGTGCTGGTCGTCGAGGACGGTGCCGCGGCGCGTCGCCCTCTCCGGGCCCTGCGGTCCCGCGGCTACGAGGTCGTCGCGAGCGCCACCGCGGATGGGGCCCTGGACGCTCTCGGACGGCTTCCCCCTGCCCTCGTTGTCCTCGACCTCGGCCTCCCCCGGCTCGGACGCCGCGGACCTGTGCCGCAACATCCGAGCTGGCGAGCACGGCCGGGCGCCCGTGATCCTGGCTGCCGTGGAGCACGACGATCCGACGTGCTCCTGGCCCTGCTGGTCGCCGGGCGCCGACGATTACATCCGTAAGCCCGTGGACGCCGCCGTCCTCGACATCCGCCTGGCGATCGCCTCGGGCAGCGTGCGCACGGACGGACCCGGCGCCACCCGACCGGGGAGCTCCGAGCCCGCCGCGCACTGGAGGAGCGGGACGAGGAGCTCGCCGCGCTGTATCGCGTCGCGGAGCTGGCTCTGGCGTCGGAGTCCCTCGAGCCGTCGCCGGCCCGATCCTGGCCGAGGTGGCGCGGGCCATGGATGTCCCCATCGTCCTGCTCGAGCGTCTCGACCACGCGAGGGACCGACTCGTGATCGCGGCCGCGCACGGCACCGACCTGTGCGCGCACGGCGCCGTCGAGGTGCCCGATCCAGCCGACGCCCTCCGCGCCGGCGGTCCAGACGGGAAGGCCGGCGGTGGTGAAGGACCTCGATGGCCGCCGTGAGCCCCTGCACGACGCGTTGCGGGCGCTCGAGGCCCGCATGTGGGCGTCCTTCCCCTGACGACGGCGGGAGCCGTCACGGGGGCGCTCACCGTGGTCGACACGCGCGCCCGCCCCACGGACGGCCGCTGGGAGCGCCTCGGGGCCGGCCTCGCGACGACCGTCGCCCAGCTCCTGGACCGGTCGGAGGCACAGGGCGCCCTGCAGGACGAGCGAATCACGATACCGCGAGCTCGTCTCCCGTTTCGGCCAGGCCACCCAGGAGCTCGAGTCGTTCGCGTACTCGGTGTCCCACGACCTGCGCGCCCCTCTGCGTACGATGCAGGGGTTCGCCCACGCCATGCTCCAGAACCACGGCGCTTCCCTGCCGGCCGAGGCTCGGGACTACACGCGGCGCATCATCGCCTCCGGACGGCAGTCGGAGCGGCTCATCACCGATCTCCTCGCCTACAGCCGCCTGAGCTTCGAGAAGCTGGACATGCGTCCCGTGGAGCTCTCGTCGGTGGTGGAGCAGGCGCTCGCGCAGGTCGAAGCCGACCTGCGCGAGCGCGACGCCGAGGTCGATGTGGAGGCGAGGCTGCCGACGGTCCTCGGCAGCCACACGACGCTGGTCCAGGTCGTCGCGAACCTCCTGTCCAACGCCGTGAAGTTCGTCCCGGCCGGGCGACGCCCCCGCGTGCGCGTACGAAGCGCCGAAGCGCGGGGACGGGTACGTGCGGCTGTCCGCGTCGAGGACAACGGTATCGGGGTCCCGGAGGGGAAGGAGGAGCGGATCTTCCGGGTCTTCGAGCGCCTGGAGGAGGGGGGCGACCACCCGGGGACCGGGATCGGGCTCGCCATCGTCCGGCGCGGCATGCAGCGCATCGACGGGGCCTGCGGCGTCGAGCGCCTGCCGGACGGCGGAAGCGCGTTCTGGATCGAGGCGGTGGCGGAGCGGCGGAAGACCCGCCGCCCCTGGAGCCGCGGGGGGTGACCCCACCGCGGCACAGTTGACCTGGGTCCCCGGCCATCCTCGGAGTTGCGGATCCGGCCTCAGTTCTTCAGCAGGCGGACGCTGCCGGACCCGGTGTCGATGCGGATGCGCCCGCGGCCGTCCCCGAGCGTGCCGGTCACGTGGTCGCGGCGGACGCCGCTGACCTCGACCGCGAAGTCGAGGTCGATCCCCCCGCTTCCCGTTCTCGATGTCCACCTCGCCCCCGAGATCCGCGGGCGCGTGGATCGTCACCGAGCCCGGACCCGGTGTCGACGTCGAGCAGGTCGACGTCCGTGAGGAGGACGAGGTCCACGCTGCCGCTTCCCGTGTCCAGGACCACCTCCGGGGACGAGACCTCGTCCAGCTCGATGGAGCCGGAGCCCGTGTCCACCCGCAGCGAGGGCGCCTCGATGCCGCCACCCCGCACGCCACCCGAGCCGGTGTCCAGCTTCACCTCGCCCGCCCGACACGTCGCGCACCGTCACGGAGCCGGAGCCGGTGTCCACGCTCAGGCCGCCGCGCACGCCCGAAGCGCTGGCGGAGCCGGAGCCGGTGTCCAGCGTCGAGCGAGCCCGACACGTCCGTGGCGTCGACGGAGCCGGAGCCCGTGTGGATCGCCGAAGTCGCCCTCGACGTCACGTACCTCCGCCTCGCCGACGGCGAGATGGAGTGCGAAGTCCTTTCCGGCCGGGCACCTCCACGACGAGGTCGGCCCACGCCTCCAGGCCGCGTCCCGAGCCGCGGATGTCGACCTCGTCACCGCGCGAGCCTCCCCCGAAGGTGCCGTCGGCGCGGACCCGTACCGACGTTCGCGAGCCCCGGCCCATCTCGGGATAGACGATCTGGTCGTCCGGGTAGACGACGCGCAGCGTCTCGCGCCCGCCCACCTCGCCGGTCTGGATCTCCAGTCGGGCCGCGTCCGCGCCCCCGCGCGTGACGCGCACGACCACGTCGGAGCCGGAGCCGCGCACCACCTGGGCGTGACCCGCGAGGTTGTAGATCGTGACCTCGCTCCCGGACACGCGATGCGTCTCCTGCGCGGCCACACCCGTCGTGACCGCCGAAAGCAAGCGCCAGCGCCACCGTCCCGCCGCGCCGGATCGTGTCGTACCTCATTCGCTCCTCCTCGTCACGGCTCCGTCGCGGAGCCTTCGTCGTCGTAACTTCGGTCTTGGCGGGGGGCCGCTACGGCCCTACCGCCGCTGGAAGCGGATCTCTCCGTCGAAGACCTTCACCTCGAGCTTGCGCGCTCCCCTGCCCCAGGGTGAAGTCGAACACCCCTCCCCCCTGGTACCGCCGCAGCGTGACCGGAAAGTCGGAGGTCGAGCTCTCCGTCGAACGTCGACACGCTCACGTGCGCGTCGGTGTCCCCGGGAAGGACCAGCGTCGCGTCCCCGTCGTGGACCGAGATCCAGTAGGTGCCCTCCCGCGCGAGCGCGCCGCTGAAGTTCACGTCGCCGTCCAGCGTCTCCGCCCGCAGCCGGGAAGCGTTCACGTCATCCAGCCGCAGATCTCCGTCCCCCGTGCCCACGTCCACGTCGCCGGTGACGTCGGACAGCGTCACGTCGTCTCCACGCGAATGGGCGGTCACCGGGCCGCGCGCACCGTAGACGCCGATCTCGCCCTCCACCGTGCTGAGCGAGATCTCGCCCGCGACACGATCCAGGCGGATGTCGCCCGAGACGTTGCGCACCGCGACGCCGCCTTCGACGCCGGCTGACCCGCACGTCCAGCGAGCGCCCCGACACCTCCAGCCGGATCCACGGGGGCACGCGCACCACCAGGTCCACGTCGTTCGTGCGAGCCTTGCGGTCGTCCGGGCGCACGGTCACCTCGCTGCCGGAGCGCGTCACCCCGACGCCCCGCACGTCGTCGGCGTCCCCGCCGATCGAGATGCTCGAGCGGTTCCACGTCTCCACGGAGAGCTCGCCGGTGAATCGCTCCACCACCACGCGGTCTCCGCGGCGCAGCTCCACCGTCGTATCGGCCACGGGCGCGGCGTGGGGCGTGCCCGCCGCTCCGGCGAGCAGCCAGCGCGGCGATCGTCAGGGCGTCCATCTCAACCCGTCCAGTCCGCGATGCCCGCGGCTTCGCGGAGATAGTCCAGCTTCTCCCGGTACGTGCGATCGAGGTGCTCGCGGAGGAAGGCGTTGCCCGGATCGACGGCGAGCGCCCGCCTCGATTCGTCGATGGCGCGCTCGATCACGCCCAGGTTCTTCTCGAGGATCCGCACCGTGTTCGGCTCGAGGCGCCCGCGCTCGGCGGCCATCGCCTGCTCCAGACGGCCAGCTCCTCGGCCAGCTCGGGCGGGGGACCCGCCACGTCCGTCGCCGGGAAGACGGCCGAGGGATCGGTCGTCGTCGCCACCACTCCCTTCCCTTCGCTCACGCCCGCCGTGGTCGCCACGCCCGGCCCGACCCACAGGGTCGGCCGCCGCCGAGATCACGGCGAGGACCACCGAGGCGGCGGCGAGCTGCGGCACGGTGAGGAAGAGCCCGCGACGCGGCCGCGCGCGCGCGGCGGTCGGGAGCTCGATCACGCTCCTGCGCCTCGCGGCCGGCGCCGGCGCGCCGATGGCGGCGGCGATTCCGGGCCACAGGTCCCGGGCGGGTGGAACGTCGCCCAGCCGGCGCGCGCCCTCCACCACGCCGCGCAGGTCGGCGAGGACGTCGCTGCACGCCCCGCAGTCCCGCGAGGTGCGCCTCCAGCGCGTCGCAGCTCCGCCCCGGCGAGGTCGCCGTCCAGGTAGTCCGACAGCTGGTCGGTCCAGCGTGCGTGTGATCCGTTCATCATCCGTCCAGATGGCCTCGCAGGAGCATGCGGGCCCGGTGCAGCTGGGACTTCGACGTCCCCACCGAGATGCCCCACGAGCTCCGCGATCTCCTCGTGCCCGTACCCCTCCACGTCGTAGAGGACGAAGATCTGCCGCGCCCCGTCCGGAAGCCGGGCGAGTGCCGCCTCCAGGTCCACGGCGGCCCCTGGGCTCCGCTGCCGCGGCGCCACGAGCCGGTCGAGGACGCCGTCGGCCGTCACCGCCTTCGCCTCGCGCTTGCGCAACGTCTCCCTCCTCGTCAGCAGGAGGTTCACCGCCAGGCGGTGCAGCCAGGTCCCGAACCGCGCGTCCCCGCGGAAGGAGCCGAGCTTGCTCCAGGCCCGGATGAACACCTCCTGCGTGAGATCCTCGGCCACGTCCTCCCCGACCATGCGGCGAGCCAGGGCGTGGATGCGCCCCACGTGCCCCCGGTACAGTCGCTCGAAGGCCGCGTGGTCGCCGTCCGCCGCCATGCGCACGTCCGTTGCTTCTGCGGGTGCGGGCACCGATGCGGGACCGGTTCTGGGTGGCTGGGATTCCCGTTCTATCTTTCTTTCGCTGGGTTGGACGGGGGGTGACGTGCGGCGGTTGGAAGCCGGCTTGCGTCGATCCGCGGCTCGCACGCACGATGATCGCCCCGGCGAGCACTCACAAGGGCCCAAGAGGAGAGGGAATCCACATGCAGATCCTGCCGATCGACGTCACCGCGCTCGTCGCGGTCATCATGGGGGTCTCCATCGTGCTCGTCCCCGTCATCGGGCTCACGGCGCGCTTCGCGCTGAAGCCCACCGTCGAAGCGCTGGGCCGCTTCTTCGAGCACAAGGAGCTGGACGAGAGCGTTCACATCATGGAGCGGCGCATGGCGCTCATGGAGCAGCAGATCGAGTCCCTCGAGGGAACCGTGAAGCGCCTGGCCGAGGTGACCGAGTTCCATCGCGCCCTCGAGTCCGGGCGGCCCGAGGCGGGGCGTCTCGAGAGCGGCACCGACGAGGGCTGAGCGATGACCGCTCCGGTGGAGATCATCGCCCACCGCGGATACAGCGCCCGGGCCCCCGAGAACACGCTGGCCGCGCTGGACGCCGCCGTCGAAGGCGGGCGCGGACGCCGTCGAGTTCGACCTGCACACGGCCGCTTGCGGCACGCCGGTGCTCTTCCACGACGCGATGCTCAGCCGCACCACCAACGGTGCGGGGCCCCTCAGCCGCCGCACGTTCGAGCAGCTCCATGCCCTGGACGCCGGTGGCTGGTTCTCTCCGGACTTCGCGGGCGAGCGCGTCCCCTCCTTCGAGGAAGCCCTCGAGCGTCTGCGGGGGAGGATCGGGCGGATCTACGCGGAGGTGAAGGGCTACCGCGAGCTCGAGGACCTGGATCGGATGGTGCAGCTGGCGCGGGAGGCCGGCGTGCTGGACCATCTGGTGTTCATCTCGCTCAACTGGCCCATCCTGGATCGCATGCGGGGGCGGGAGCCCGGGCTATCCGTCGGATACGTCGTCGACGACGCCGGCGAGGTGGACGAGGCGATCCAGCGGGCCCAGGGAGACCCGAACGCGCTGCTGGATCTCCGGACCGACCTCGTGCTCGGGGACCGTGCGCTCGCGGGCCGTCTGGCCCGGGAAGGCCTGGAAACGGCCGTGTGGACAGTGGACGATCCGGCGGAGGCCGCCCAACTCTACGACCTGGGGGTGTACCGCCTCACCACCAACCAGGTGGGTGCCCTCGTGTCCTGGAAGCGGGGCACCTGAGCGACTGACAGCGCCTGCTAGGTCAACGGCTGGTCGGCCATCCCCCGGAGCCGCTCGCGCAGCGTCCTCTTGTCGAACTTCCCCGTGGAGGTCCGGGGGATCGCGTCCAGGAAGACCACCCGGTCGGGGACCCACCACCGCGGGAAGCGCCGCGCCAACGGCTCGAGCAGCTCTTCCGGGCCCGGCACCGCGTCCCTGCAGGACGACGCACGCCCAGGGTCTCTCCTGCCACCGCGGATCGGGAACCGCGACCACGGCCGCCTCCGCCACCGACGGATGGTCCATGAGCGCGTGCTCGAGCTGGACGCTGGAGATCCACTCGCCGCCGCTGCGGATCAGGTCCTTCGTGCGGTCCACCAGGCGGACGTATCCGTGCGGGTCCACGGTGGCGACGTCCCCCGTCCGCAGCCACCCGTCGCGGTGGCTGTCGGTCTCTCCGGCCCGGAAATACTCCTGCGCACACCCACGGCCCGCGCACCTCCAACTCACCCGGCGTCGTGCCGTCGTGCGGCGTGGGAGCCCCGCCCGAATCCACAACGCGGGCTTCCACGAACGGAAGGGGCGTGCCCTGGCTGGTCCGCACCGGCAGGAGGTCCTCCGCCGACCACGCCTCCATGGCGCCCCGCGGGTGGGTGACCATCCCCACCGGAGTCAGCTCGGTCATCCCCCAGCCGGTGAGGATCTCGATGCCCAGCTCCTTGCGGTACGCCTCGAGGAGCGCCGGGGCGGTCGGGGCCCCGCCGGAGTGGATGCGCAGGCCCGGGGCCAGGTCGGTACGCCGACGACGGAGCACGTCCAGCACACCCATCCACACCGTGGGCACGCCAGCCGCGAACGTGACCCGCTCCGTCGAGAGCAGGCCCGCAAGGCGCTCCGCGGACGGACGCGCTCCCGGCAGCACGAGCTTCGCGCCGGTCATGGCGGCGGCGTGCGCCAACCCCCATGCGTTCGCGTGGAACATCGGGACCGCCGGGAGGATCGTGTCCCGTTCCCCCAGGCCGAACCCGTCGGGCAGGCAGATCGCGAGCGTGTGAAGCGCCAGGGCCCGGTGGGAGTAGAGCACGCCCTTCGGCTCGCCCGTGGTCCCGGAGGTGTAGCACAGCCCCGCCGCTTCGTCCTCGTCCAGCGGGACCCCGGGTGCGACCGTGCTCCCCCCCGCGAGGAGCGATTCGTACGCGTCCCAGCCGGGGTGCGCCTCCTCTGCGAGCACCACCCGTCGGCGGAGACGTGGCAGCACACCGGCCACCGTGTCGACGAGACCGACGAACTCGGGATCTGCGAAGACGACCTCGGCCCCTGCGTGTTCGAGGATGCGGGCGATCTGGTCCGGCGAGAGCCGGACGTTCACCGTGAGGAGGACCGCCCCCGCGGCCGGCACCCCGAAGTAGAGCTCCAGATGCCGATGCCCGCTCCAGGCGAGGGAAGCCACGCGTGACCCGTGGGTGACGCCGAGCGAGGGAAGGGCGTCGGCCAACGCCCATGCGCGCACTGCCACGTCCCGCCAGCGGTGCCGCACGACGCCGCACTCGGCGTCGGCCGTGACGACCTCCTTGTCTCCGAACAGCGTGGCGGCTCGCTCCAGGAGCGCCGGAACCGTCAGGGGCGACCGCATCATGCCGCCCTTCATACCCCGGCCGTCCTCCCCGACACCGGATCCGGAAGTCGGTCGGTGGCCGCGCGCAGGTGGAGGCTGAACGTCGCGCCCACTCCCGCCTTCGACAGTACCTCGACCGAGCCGCCGTGCGCCTCGGCGATCCCGCGCACGATCGCCAGCCCGAGACCCGACCCGGTGCGGTCGTGGCGACTGGCCTGCCAGAACCGGTCGAAGAGGCGCCCCCTCATGTGCTCGGGGATGCCCGGGCCGGTGTCGGCCACCGAGAGGACGATCCAGCCTTCCCCGCCCTCGCGGGCGGACAGCGTGACCTTGCCGCCTGCGGGCGTGAACTTCAGCGCGTTGGAGACGAGGTTGGACATGGCCTGGTGGATCCGGTCCGCGTCCACGAATGCGGGAGGCATCCCGGGCTCGATGTCCACCTCGAGCTCCACGCCCTTTTCCTCGGCCTGGGGCGCGAACACCGCGTGGATCTCGTCCAGGATGCCGCGCGGGCCCTCCACCACCGGACGCACCACCAGCGCGCCCGCCTCGATGCGGGCGACGTCGAGCAGGTCCTCGATGAGACGGCCCATGCGCTGCGCGGAGCGCCGGATGATGTCGGCCTGCTTCATTCGTTCGGCCTCGCCCAGGGGGAGGTCGAGGAGGAGGTCCGCCGCGCCCTGGACCACGCCCAGGGGGTTGCGGAGGTCGTGCGACACCACCGAGACGACCTCCTCCCGCACCCGTACCGCACGCCGGAGCGCGTTCTCCTTCTCGCGGATCTGGGTCATGTCGGTGAAGGTGAGGACCGCGCCCCGGATCTCCAGGCCGTCCACCAGGGGGCGGAGGGACCATTGCACCGGCAGCACCGACCCGTCCTTGCGCCGCAACACGTCCTCGGCCGAGACCCTCGCCTCCGGCCCCTCCTCGAGCGCCCTCAGGATCGGCGACGTGGCGCGTGACCGAGGAGAGCCGTCCGCCTTCGCGTGGTGCAGCGTGTCGTGGAAGTCGCGGCCCTGGAGCTCGCGCTCCGTGTAGCCGAGCAGGTCGGTGCCGGCGCGGTTGAGGCTGATGATGCGGCCGTCCAGGTCGAGGCCCAGGACGCCGTCCGCGGTCGCCTCCAGGATCGCGTCGTACTCGCGTCGCGCCTGCACGGCGTCACTGCGCCTGGATTCCGCCTCGGCGGTGAGGAGCGTGCAGCCTCCACCCCACCAGGCCCACGACCAGCGTCGCCGCGAGCGCGAGGGCGAGCAGCCCGAAGGTCGCCTGCGTCTGACGCTTCTGCTGCAGCGCGATCCGCTGGCGCCCGGCCTCCACCTCGTTCTGGATCGCCGTCTCCAGCTCGAGCGTGGCCTGCTGCAGCGCCGCGTAGCGGCGTCTGCTCGTCCGCGAACTGGCTGCGCCATCGCGAGGCGGCCGTCCTCGGAGTTCATCGCCTCCTGGTGTCCCAGGTGCCACCGGTTGGAGATGTCGGACAGGTCGACGAGGCGCTTGCGCACGTCGAGGTTCATCCCCATGACGAGGTCGGTGAGCTGTTCGTAGATCTCGCGCTCCGAGTCGATCGTGCTCAGGTAGCGTTGGCGGAACTTCGCGCTGCCCGTGAGCAGGAACGCCTGGAACGCCGACATCTGGCGCGCCTGCACCAGGGACAGCCTCGTGCCGAGCAGCCGGGCCGGGTCGAGGATCTCGGAGATCTCGGCGAGCCCTTGGTTCGCCTTTCGTCCGAAGTAGATCGGCACGAGCGCCAACGACCAGCACCGACAGGCCCACGAAGGTCACGGCAAGGACGCTCCCGCTCCACGGGAGGCGCCGCACGGGCACGCGCCGGAGGCGACGCCTCATCGCCAGTGGCGCCCCGCCTGCGGAGTCCGGCCGGGTGACGGTCAGCCCTCCCCTTCCTCCTCGAACTCCTCGTCCTTGAGCCGGAACCCCTCCGCGAGCTCGGGCTCGGCGTCCCGGTCCAGCACGCGGCCGGCGATGTACTCACCGAGGACCGGCCCCTGCTTGAAGGCCTCGGCCGAGCCCCCGCCAGCCAGCCACGCGTTGTCGTAGGCAGGGTGGTGGTCGATGATGAAGTTCCGGTCGACGCTGGACTCGTAGTGGCAGCAACGCGTCTCGTTGAACGGCCGATCCGCGAGCGCGGGAAAGTACTTGGCCAGGATCTCGCGCGGCCGGCCGTGATACTCCTGGTCGATCCAGCGGACGCTGGTATCGGGATCGTCGTCACGATGTCCCCCCGTGCGGATTCGGAAACCGCGTGCATCGTGCGGCAGTGCGGGCCATCCCGTCACCCCCGGGACATTGTAACTGGGCAGGTTCGGAATGCGATACGATTCGTCACCCGGGGGTGTCGACACGTAGTACACGTGACCGAGCGTTCGGATTCGCAGGCGCTTGCCCATCAGCTCCGGAAAGAACTTGGGGAACCAGGGCCCGAGGGCGAACACGAAGGTGCCCGCGCTCAGCCGCTGGGATCCGTCGACCGTGACGTCGGCGACCCTGCGCCCGTCCTGCTGGCCGAGGGCCACGTTGCCGATGACGATCTCGCCGCCCTCCTGCTTGAAGACCTTGGCCACCGATTCGATCGTGCGCCGGGCCCGCACCACGCCGGCCGACGGCTCGTAGAGCGCGAAGTTCACGTCGGGCAGGCCGATGACCGGCCACCGGTGCCGGACCTCGTCGGGCGTGAGGACCTCGTACTCGTGGCCCATCTCGTCCCAGTTCTTCATCGTCTGGTCGAGCCAGGGCTCCACCTCCTCGCGCAGGATCACGTCGCCGGTCTGATTGAACAGCCGGGGCAGGAGGTCGTCCTGGTGCTCGTCGTCCCACTCGGTCCAGCGCTGCATCGCGCGTACCGCCCACTTCCCCCACTGCAGCCCGTGGGGCCGGTCCCCGTAGCTCGATCGCACGCCGCGCGTCTCGCCGCCCGAGGTGGCCCGGGAGTTGGCCGGGCCGTACTGATCGACCACCTGCACGGTCGCACCCATGCGCTGCAGGTGGAGCGCGGTCCACATGCCGAAGGCCCCGGCGCCCACGACCACGACGTCGGGCGCACGTCCGGAGCGGACGAGCGGCGCGCGGCGCGGCTCCGCCTCCGCGCCGGTGGGCGCGGCGCCGGCGAGCGCGAGGCCCGCGCCCGCCGTGGCTACCTTCAGGAAGTTGCGTCGATCGATACCCACCGGGGACCTCCTCAGGGGGTGCGGGGAACACGGGGGTCGTGACGGCGGCTCGGAGCGCCCGACCCGGACGGAGCCTTCAGAGTGACGGCGCTCATCGCCGGGGCCCCGGCGGTCAGCTCGCTCGTCCCGGCCGGAAAGCCGTTGAGCTGCAGGATGTAGGACACTACGTCGATGTACTGCTGCTTCGGCAGGCTTCCCGGGGCATCGTCCGGCATGTTCTCGACGATGTTCTCGAAGAGCTCGGCAACGGTCCGCCTTCCCCACTTGAACTGGAATTGGCTGTCCCGGAACTCGCTGGAGTAGTGGCAGTCCGCGCACGTCGCCCGGAACGCCGAGCGCCCTCGTCCCGCCTGCTCCTCGGTGAAGAGCCCTGCCGCCGGGGCCGGCGAGGGAACGGTGGTCGGCGGGGTGGCGGCCTCCGCCACGGACGCCGGGGAAGGTGAGGCGGAAGCGGGCTCGCCGGAGCCGGAGGATGCACACGCGGTGGCGGCAGCCGCGAAGGCCGCCAGCAGGAGGGTCGCCGGTCGTTTCATCGCTCGGAGGTTCGTGGTCGGTAAGGGCCCCAACTTGAGACCCGCCCCCGGACCCGGCAAGCGGGATGAAAGCCCGCCGCCCTCACACCTTGATGAAGATGCGGCGGCGGTACAGCAGCTCCCATCGCGCCCAGCCAGAGCGCCACGTACGCCAGCGCGAAGGCGAGCGACCCGTTGTAGTCTCCGGCCCACGACCGGAAGAGCGTCTGGTAGATCCACCCGTACAGGGAAGGCCCGTCCGGGCCACCGACGTGGATCAGAACGAGCAGCTTGGTGACCAGCCCCGAAAGGACGAACACCGCGATCGCGTTCATGCCGTAGACGCGCAGCGGGGTCAGCCACGCGCCCCTCCATCCCCGCACGTCCACGGCCCAGAAGAGGATGCCGAACAGGAGGAGCGCCGTTCCCGCCGTGAAGACGACGTACGAGCTCGTCCACAGGTTCTTGTTGACGGGAAAGACCGCACCCCACGCCAGACCGATCGCCACGAGCGCGACGCCGGCCACCAGCAGGCCTCGGGCGAGCTGCGCGCGCGGGCGCCCCGACAGGAGCCACTCGCCCGCGAAGATCCCCAGCAGACAGGTCGCCACGGCGGGGAAGCTCGACAGGAGCCCCTCCGGGTCCCAGGTGCCCTGGTAGAGGTGGCCGCCCATCAACGCGCGATCGACGAACGCCGCCAGGTTGCCGTCGGGCGACAGGTCCCCGGCCCCGTATCCCGGCACCGGCACCCACGACATCACCGCCCAGTACCCCAGGAGGATTCCGACCGTCCAGGCCCAGCGCCCCTTACGCCCCACGCCCAGGTACAGCCCCGCCGCCATCAGGTAGACCAACCCGATCCGCTGGAGCACGCCCGGCCACCGGATCCCCGAGACGTGGAAGTCCGGGAACACCCGCATGAACATCCCCAGCGCGACGATCACCAGCGCCCGGCGCACCACGTGCCCGAAAAGCGCCCGACGATCGGCCCCCTCCGCCAGGCGCCGCCGGAACGAGAACGGTATGGCCACGCCGACGATGAAGAGGAAGTACGGGAAGATCAGATCTGTGGGTGTCCAGCCGTGCCACGCCGCGTGCTCGAGCGGCGCGTACACGTAGCTCCAGCTCCCCGGGTTGTTGACCAGGATCATCCCGGCGATGGTGAGCCCGCGGAACGCGTCGAGGGAGACCAGGCGCGCGTCCGTCGCCGCCGGCACGGCCGGGAGCGCGTCGACGAGGGGCGTGTCCAGGGCAGGAGCTCTCGTGGCCATCGTCACCCTCCTCCGAGGAAGCGTCTCTCCACCAGATCGGCCAGCAAGGGGAATCTGCGCGGATCGTCGACGTCCAGCACGGGGACGGCGGCCTCGAAGTCGGGCACGTCCGTCAGGATCGCCAGGTAGCCGGCGTCGCGCCCCGGATCCGAGCCGTAGATCGGCTCTGCGTGGGCGGCCCGGCGGTAGACCTCGATCTTCGGCACCGACGAGGTCTTGAACCCCTCCGCGACCACGATGTCGGCGTCGTCCAGGTAGCGCCCGACGAGCTCTTCGAGGGGACGCTCCCCCGCGGGCCCCCAACCGCCCAGGACCGCGAGGTCGTCGGGCCCGGCCACGACCACGCGCTGGGCGCCCGCCTCGTGGCGGTGGCGCCAGGAGTCCGTCCCCTCCGTATCCAACCGGAAATGGTGCCCGTGCTTGGCGCTCATCACGCGATGCCCGCGCCGGGCGAGCTCGCGCACCAGCCCGACCGCCGTCACGGTCTTGCCCGACTTCTTCTTGCCGATCACGCAGACGGCCGGCGGGATCGGGCTCATGGCCGGGGCCGGCGCGCGTCGAGCGCCGCCTCCGCCCGGGTCCGGTCTTCCGGGGTGTTCACGTTCAGGAAGGCCCCGGTGGCCTCCACCCCCAGGGCGGCGTGCTCGAGGGACACGCCTCCGAGGTCGCGGAAGAGGGCGTGGAGCGAGCGGTCCGGGGCACGAAGACGCTCGGCGACCGCGGCACGTGCCTCCACGCGGTAGATCGCGCACAACGGCTCGACGCCCCCTCCCCGGCGCTCCGGCGCCACCGCGAGGTCGTCGTCTCCGAGCGCCGCCAACAGGCGTCGAAGCATCGCGCCGTCCACCATGGGCAGGTCGCACGCCAGCACGAGGACGCCGTCCAGCCCCCTTTCGTCCGCCGTATCCAGCGCCGTCTGCAACCCCCCGAGCGGACCGGCCCCGGGCGTGGCGTCCGGGAGCACCTCCACGGGAGCGTCCTCGACCGGACGGCTCGACACGACCACCACCTGATCGACCACCTCCGCCACGGTGGTCACCGCGCGCCGCACCATGGACACGCCTCCTATGCGGGCGTCCGCCTTCGGCCCGCCGAAGCGCCGGCCCTCGCCGCCGGCGAGCACGGCGCCGAGCAGGCGCACGTCGTTCATGCGATCCGTTCCGGCGCCGCGTACACGTTGAAGCCCCCGTCGCGGGCGAATCCGACCAGCGTCTGGTTGAACCGGGCCGCGAGGTCGACCGCGAGGCTCGAGGGAGCCCCGACGGCCAGCAGGACGGGGACCCCCGCCACGACGCTCTTCTGCACGATCTCGAAGGAGGCACGGCCGCTCACGACCAGGATCCGCCCGGCGGCGGGGAGGGCCCGGCGCAGGAAGGCGTGCCCGAGCGCCTTGTCCACCGCGTTGTGGCGACCCACGTCCTCCCGCACGACGCGACAGCGCGCGGACGCGTCGAAGAGCGCGGCCGCATGCAAGCCGCCGGTCCGGCGGAAGACCCCCTGTCCGTCCTCGAGGAGCCCGGGAAGGCGGTGGAGCACCTCGGGTGCCACCCGGAACCCGTGGTCGGGCAAGACGGCGCACCCGTGCGCCTCGACGGCCTCGATAGAGGCCTTGCCGCACACGCCGCAGCTCGACGTCGTGTAGAAGTTCCGGCGCAGGCGCTCGCCGTCGAACGCGACGCCGCGCCGCAAGCGCGCCTCCACGATGTTGTACCGCTGCTCCTCCGCCCCGCGGCAATAGGACATTTCGCCGAGGTGCTCGGGGCGACGGACGACACCCTCTCCGTGCAGGAACCCGGCGACGAGGTCGAAGTCGTCGCCCGGGGTGCGCATCGTCACGGCGAGGGCCTGGGTGGCGACCCGCCCGTCCGCGCCCGTCCAGGCGACGCGGACCTCCAGGGGCTCCTCGACGGCGACCGCGTCCTTCTCCCGCTCGGACGACCCGCGCGTGTAGCGCCGCATCCGGACGGTGTGGGTAGCCCCGCGCGGGCGCATCACGACGGGGGCGGATGGAATGGCCCGCACCCGCCCGGGCCGGGTGGCCCGAGCGACCCCCTTGTCGACGGCTTCCAGCCGTGCTCCATCACGTCGTCCGGGCCTGCGGGCAGTCGGGGCCGGCTCGCGGCCGGCGGTTTCCGGAACCTCCGCGGCCGCGGGCGGGCCCGTCAAGGGAGAGCGCTCAGAAGGCGACGGCCAGGGCCAGGTAGATCCCCCAGCCGATCAGGACGGTCGCCAGGGTCTTCCCGTTGCCGAAATCCAGCGCCTGGCGCACGGCGATGAACGCCGCCACCAGCATCCACAGCGGCACGGCGATCCTCAGGATCCACCCCACCAGAGGGATGAAGCCCAGCACGAGGAGGATCCCGGGTGCCTGGGCGAAGCCCAGCGTGCGCAGCAGCTCACCCCAGGTCGCAGTGCCATGGAAGATCTTCGCACCGATCAGGTAGGTGAGCCCCGCCCACACCAGCCAGCCGACCAGCGCGGCCAACGCTCCCCGGATGGCACCCGTGGCGCCGAAGGGGGCCGCGCCGATCGCCGCGGCCACGGCGACCATCGCCACCACGCCGGCCGCCTGGAGGGTCGCGCCCTGGTCGTGCTCCACCTCCTCGTAGGTGTCCACGCGCAGCAACGCCGCACCGGTCATGCGTTCCACCAGAGATCCAGCCATTCGTGCACCTCCTCGCAGGAACGTGGGTTGCACGTACGATGTGGCGCGCAGGGGCGGAACGCCACGGACACGATCCCTCTGGTGCTTCGGGCCGCGGGCGGCCCGCCGTCCGCTACCGGGGTAGCGCCTCCGGCAGGTCCGCCACGACGTAGGCCACGACCGCCATGGCGGCAACGCACCGGGCCACCTCGTCGGGGTCCAGCTTGTCCAGGGTGTCGGCGTCGGAGTGGTGGTACCAGAAGTAGCGGGTGCCGTCCACCTCGAGCCCCATTCCCGGCACGCCGGTCTGCATGAGCGGCCCGATGTCGGCGCCGCCGCCCCCGCGCGTGATCGTGCCGGCGTCGATCCGCTCGAGTAGCCGGCCCACCCGCGACACGACGTCGAACGCGGCGTCCGATCCGGTGAAGCCGAACCCCTGGGGCGAGAACACGCCGCCGTCGGACTCGATGGCGAGGACGTGGTTCTCCCCGGCGTGGTCGGCCGCGTACTGTCTGCCGCCGGCGCCGCCGTTCTCCTCGTTCACCCACCCCACCACGCGGATCGTCCGCCGCGGCTTCAACCCCAGCTCCTTGATGATCCGCACCGCCTCCCACGCGGCGACCACGCCGCCGCCGTCGTCCATGGCGCCCTGCCCGACGTCCCAGGAGTCGATGTGGCCGCCCAGCACGACGACCTCCTCGGGGTGCTCGCTCCCGGTGATCTCGCCCATGACGTTGCGCGAGGGGGAGTCGGGGAGCGTCTGCGCCTGCATCTTCAGGAGCACCTCGATGCGCTCGCCCCGGTCCTGCATGCGGTGGAGCATCTGGGCGTCCTCGACGGTGATCGCCGCATGCGGGATCTTCGGAACGCCCTCCTCGTAGCGCATCGCTCCCGTGTGCGGCGACTGCATGGACGCCGAGGCCACCGAGCGGATCAGGCTGGCCACCGCGCCTACCCGGGCCGCGGCCACGGCGCCGTTGGTGCGGTACTGGACGGTCTCCCCGTAGTTCGTGAAGGGCACGTCGAACAGCACGATCCGCCCGCGGGCGTCGTCGGCCCGGGCGGTCAGCTCGTCGAAGCTGCCCACCACGAGGACCTGAGCGCGGATCCCCCCCGGCGGCGTCGCGACGCTCCCACCCAACCCCAGCATCGGGAGCTTCCGGTGACGGGGCAGGATCAGCTCGGCGGACTCCTCTCCGCGCACCCAGTGCGGCACCATGGCCGTCTCCCCGTGGACGTTCTGCAGCCCGTCCGCCTCCATCTCCCGGAGGATCCAGTCGATTGCGTTCTCCAGCGCGGTCGATCCGGACAGGCGGTTTCCGAAGCCGTCCACCAGGTCGCCCAGCCGTGTGTACGCTGCGTGGTTCGCGGTGGCGGCGTCGATGATGCGGTTCGCGACGTCGCGGTAGCCGTCGACGACGTCCTGGGCACCCGCCCGCGCGCCGAAGCACGTCAGGAAGGCGACGGAGCCGAAGACGGGGAGGAGGAGACGGGATCGTGGCACGAGGGAGCTCCGAAGAAGGGAGGAGGCGACGCCGCGCAAGATCGAACTGGGGCGGAGCGGGAGCAAGCGTCAGGTGGCGGCGGGAGGCTCGAAGTACGGACGCACCGCCGAAGCCGGCGGCGCCGGCGTCAGGAGGCTCACGATCCACCACAGCGCGGCCGACATGATGAAGCCGGGGAGGACGGGGTCGATGGCCGGAGGCCCGTACAGCTTCCAGAGGAACACGGTGCTCACGCCGCCCACCATCGCGGCCGCGGCGCCTTCCCGGGTCGCGCGCCGCCACAGCACGCCGCCCACGACCGGCACCGCGAAGCTCGCCGCCATGAGCGCGGTGAACAGGAGCACGATGAACTGGACCAGCTCCCCCTCCCCCACCCCGCTCAGGAGGAGCACGACCGGCACCGAGCCCACCACCAGGATTCCGATCCGGTCCACCCACATCCGGCGCTCCCGCGTGACCTCGGGATGGATGAGGTTCTGGTACAGGTCCACGGAGAGCGCGGAGCCGGCGACGATCAGGAGCGAGTCGACGGTGGACATCATCGCGGCGGTGATCGCGGCGAGCATCATCGCACCCAGCACGGGCGGCAGCACGGCCGTGGCCACCATCGGCATCGCCAGGTCCCCGGTGGGCAGCTGCGGGAAGAGCACGATCGCCGCGAGGGCGATCAGGAAGACGATCAGGTTGAGTGCGGTCACGACCACGACGGCGAAGAAGATGCCGCGGCGGATCGTGCGCATGTCCTTCATCGCATACAGGCGCACCAGCTTCTCGGGCGTGGCGATCGAGCCCAGGAAGAAGGCGAGCCCCATCGTGAAGAGGAGGGAGGCCGGGAACGTCTCCCACCGGAAGACCGACGGCTGCGCCGCCTGGACCGTCGCCGAGCAGCGAATGCCATCCGTCGACCTGGCGGACCGCCAGCGGGAGGGCGAGCACGGCGCCGAGGCACATGACCACGAGCTGGAAGGCGTCGGTGTACACCACCGCGAACATCCCGCCGACGACGGTATATGCGAGCAGGACGAGCGTGAAGCCGATCATCCCCCACCGGGTCGGGATGCCGAAGACGATGTTGGCCACCAGCCCGCCGGCCACGATCTGCGCCTGGATGTAGACGACCGTGGCGATGAGCACGATCACGGCGGCGAGGCCGCGCACCCCGCGGCTGTAGTAGCGCGCCTCCATGAACGCCGGCAGCGTGAGGCGCCGCACCCGGGTGAACCGCGGCGCGAGCACGGCGGCGACGAACCAGTACGCCAGCGGGATCGAGAGCAGCACCCATCCGAACGACCATCCGCCGGTGTACATGACCCCGATCGTCCCGATGAACGTCCCGGCGCTGGTGTGGGTCGCGGCCAGCGTTGCTCCCCCGACGAACCACCCCAGCTTGCCGCCGGCGATCCAGTAGTCGGCCTCGTCGCGGGTATGCCGCAGGCTGTACCAGCCGATGGCGAACACCACGGCGAAGTACGCGATGAACACCCCCGTCATACGCGCATCCATCAGCGGCGCTCCACCCACCACATCCACGCGGCGTAGCCCGCCAGCACGATCGCGCAGGCGACGAAGAGCCCCCAGAACGCGAACCCCGGGGCGTGGGTGGAAAGCCCCGTCACGTGCCGCCTTCCCGGAGATGGCGCCACCCGAGGGCGGAGAACGCGAGCAATGCGACCAGCGCCACCACGTCGAGAGCGAGGGGGAGGCCCGGGCGCCACGCGCCGTCCGAGCGGGCACGGAAGCCGATCAGCGCCGGCACGACCGCCAGGTCCACCGCGTACGTCCCCGGCGCTCCCGCGGGCGTCATCCCCGTCGGGAAGCCCTCCGTGACCGTCCAGCCGGGTGGGAGGTGGATCTCCGCCCGGAAGAGTCCCGGACTCGCGGCCTCCGGCGGGAGGTCGAGGCTCAGGAGCGGCACGTGTCCGCGCACGGCGGCTCCGCGCCCCGAGACGGCCGCCGGGACCTCGTACGCGGCGACGACGCGTGCCTCCGTGCCCGCGCCGGACATCACGGGCAGCCGCACCACGGTGACGAGTCCACGCGGACGGAGGATCGGTATGGGACGCCCTGTCCTCGCCGACACGCAGCGCCTCGACCGTCGCCCCGGCGAAGTCCAGTGCCGTCGCGCTCACCACGCCGTCCGCCGTCGCGGCGGTGAGGACGTAGTAGGCGCGCACGTCCGCGGTGCCGCCCGCCCGGGTCAGGTCCACCACGACGCGTACCGACCGCACGGTCTGGGCGCCCGCCGGGTGCGGCGCTCCCAGCGCGGCCCAGGCGAGGGCGAGGACGAGGGGCCTCACCCGCGCTCCGACGTCGGCCGACCCTCCCCCGTCACGCCCGGGCCCACCTCACGCCCACACCTGTCCGAGGACGCGGAGCACGTTGCCCCCCATCGCCTTCTCGATGTCGGCGTCGGAGTACCCGCGCTTCACCAGCCAGCGCACGATGTTCTTCGAGCCTTCGGTGGGGTTCTCCAGGCCCTTCACGTACTCCACCGGCTCGTACTGCTGGTCCGGCCGCCCCGCCCCGTGCGCCTCCTTCAACGAGAGGTTCGCGGCGTACGCGCGGTGCAGACCCACGTGGTCTCCATACAGGCTGTCGGGCCCGAACGCCACGTGGTCGATCCCGACCAGGTCGCGGATGTACTCGAAGTGCTCCATGAACGCTTCGAGGTCGTGGGTCCGGTGGTCACGCGTGAGCGTCGTGTGCGGAGCGGCCTCCACGCCGATGACCCCGCCCTTCGCCGCGCACGCCTCCAGCACCTCGTCCGGCGCCAGCCGGTTCGACTCCCACAGGGCGCGCGCGCCGATGTGCGAGAGCACGATCGGCCGCTCACTGCACTCGACCGTGTCCAACGTCGTCTGGTCGCCGCAGTGCGAGCAATCGATCAGCATCCCCACTTTGTTCATGCGCTCGACCGCCCTGCGCCCGAACGCCGTCAGGCCCCCGTCCCGCTTCTCCTTGAGCCCGTTCCCCAGCGCGTTGGACTCCGAGTACGTGATGCCCAGGGCGCGCACGCCGAACCCGTAGAGCAAATCGATGCGGTCCACTTCGTGCTCGATCATCGCCGCACCCTCCATCGACGCGACGAGCGCCACCTTCGCCTCGTCGTGCGCGCGCGTGATGTCGGACACGCGCAGGCAGTGCCGCACGAAGTCCTGGTGGGCGAGGTCGCACAGGCGCATCCCGAGATCGTGCAGAACGTCGTCCCACTGCCAACCCGATCGGGAGTGGATCGTGCAGATCCCGTCCATCAGGTTGTCGAATACGCAGTCCCAATGGGACGCGGCGAGCCCGCGGAACGCGGTGGCCATCCGCCCGTGGCGGACGTACTCCGGGGTCTCCTCCATGCGTGCGGGAAAGACGCCCAGGTGTTCGTGCAGCGAGATGAAGACGCAGCGCTCCGCAAGCGCCCGCACCCGGGCCTCCTCCTGGTCGTCGAGCGGGACGAGGTAGGGCTCGACCCGCCCGATCTCGTCGGCGAGCTCGAAGGCCTTGTAGTCGGTTCCGGCGTCGAGGTAGGAATACGACGTGTATCCGTCGTAGTTCTTGGACAGGCTCATGGGAATCGTCCGTGCGGCGCGTGGTCCGGGTGGTCGTCGAAACCACGATCTACGCCGCGCGGCCCCCGATCACAAGGCCGCCTGCCCGTCGGCCGGGGTCAGTCCTCGGCGGAGGGTTGGACGAGCTTCAGGTCGTACCGGGACGCCATCAGGCCGACCTGGACCCGGTTGCTCAACCCCATCTTCTCCATGAGCCGCGCCAGGTGGTTCTTCACCGTCTGCTCCTTGATCCCGAGCTGACGGGCGATGGCCTTGTTGCCGAGCCCCTGGGCCACCAGCGCCATCACTTCGAGCTCCCGCGGCGTGATCGGCTTGTTCTCGGGGTCGAGGCCGTAGCCGTGGACCGCGGCGAGCCAGGATGCGGCCACCACCTCACCGGCAGCCACGGCCCGCACGGCCCGTACCACCTCCTCGGCGCCGGCCTCGGAGGGGAGACAGCCGTGCGCCTGCTCACGCAGCGACGTGAGGCAGCACTCGTCGACCAGATAGACGGCTTCCGGGGAGAGTTGGGCCCGCCCTCCCGCGGCGAGGAGATGACGGATGACGCACGCCTCCGCCGTGTGCGCCACGTAGACGAGCACCCGCACGTCCGGGTGCCCCTGCGTGATTCGCGGGATCAGGCGTGGATCCGCCCTCCGGTGGCGCACGTCGAGGACGAGCACCGCGTCGGGGAAGTCACGTAGCGCGTCATCGAGCCCCTCGATGTCGTCCATGACCTCGACGACCTGCACGCCGTCGGTGCGATCGAGGGCAGCCTGGAGACCCAACCGCACGAGTGGCTCCTCTACCGCAATGACCACGTCCAGCATGGCATCGTTCCCTTCGGGGAGCGGGCTCGCTCCGCCAGCATGATGGCGCGTTTGGGGGGAGGGTCCAACGGCGAAATATACGTGATTTCGCAGTACTTTCGTACCCCCGTTGGAGGCGGGATCGCTCCGAGTTGACACGTATACCCCGATCCGAAAAGATACGGAGGGCGTAGACGGGCCTGGGGCGCTCCGATCTCAACCCCCTTTCAAGCCCCCCGGAACCGTCAGCGGTGCTGGCCGCGAGGTCCTGTCCGCCGCCCTGTCGAGGGGGAATTCCGAACGGAGACACCCATGAGGAGGCGAGTACCGGTCCTGGCCGGAGCGGCGATGCTGGCATTCGTGCTGGCAGGCTGCGAGGGTCCCGCAGGACCTACCGGGACCGCGGGACCCACAGGGCCCGCCGGGCCTGCGGGACCACAGGGCCCAGCGGGCCCCGCTGGAAACTCGACGTGCCAGGAGTGCCACAGCAGCGACATCAGAATCGTGGTGAGACAGCTGCAGTACGAGTTCTCGGTGCACTACCTCGGCGGCCACTACGATCGAAACGAAGCGCCTTGCGCGGCGTGCCACACGCACCAGGGCTTCCTCGAGCGGATCGCCAGCGGCGCCCAGACCGCCGGACCAATCGACAACCCCTCGCCTCCGGGCTGCCGGACCTGCCATCAGATCCACACGACGTACACGGACACCGACTTCGCGCTCACGTCGACGACCCCCGTGAGCCTGTGGTACGCGCCGGGTGAGACGGTGGACTTCGGCGAGGGCAACCTGTGCGCCCAGTGCCACCAGGCGCGTCCCGGTGAGTCCGCTGCCCACGATCGGCGGCCCCGACGTCACGGTGACGTCGAGCCGCTACGGCGGGCACCACAGCCCGGTGGCCGAAGTCATGGGCGGCGTGGGGCTGTTCGAGTTCACGGGGAGCGCCAACATCCAGGGCGGCCCGTTCGTGCACGGCCAACCCACCGTCGGCTGCCCGAAATGCCACATGGCGACGCCGATCAACGGCGCGCAGGCCGGTGGACACAGCCTGAACATGGAGGCCGACGGGGACGACAACGTCAACGGGTGCAATTCGTCAGGCTGCCACTCCACCGTGGAGGACTTCGGCAAGTACGGTGTCCAGGCCCAGGTCCAGGGGAGGCTGGATGAGCTCGCCACGCTGCTGCGGGCCAAGGGCATCATGGCCGCGGCTCCGAGCACGTCGAGCGTGGCCGGAACGTGGCCGGCCAACGTCGCCGCCGCGTTCATCAACTGGCAGATGATCACCGAGGACAAGAGCCTCGGGATCCACAATCCGCCCTACGTTCTGGACGTCCTGCAGAACACGATCGACGCGATGCAGTGACGCCCTGGACGTCACGACGTCGAAGCCGTCGGCCCTGGCCGACGCGCATAGCATGCCGGGGCACCGGCGCCGGGGAGATTCGGCGTCGGTGCCCCGGCTTCGTCCGGGCATTCACCCCCCGATGGGGCAGCCGCAGCCCACAGTACGTACAGGTACTTTCGTACCCTCGCCCGAGGTACCATTGGTCCGTGTTGACACGGACCACACTATCCGGGAAACTACGGAGGGCGTAGACGGACCTGGGGCGCTCCGATCTCAACCCCCTCGACAAGCCCCCGGGTACCGCCAGCGGGTATGGGCCGAAAGGCCCTGCCCGCCGCCCTTTCGAGGGGGGAACATGACACGGAGACACGCCATGAGGAGGCGAGTACCGGTCTTGGCCGGGGCAGCGATGCTGGCATTCGTGCTGGCAGGCTGCGAGGGGCCCGCAGGACCCGCAGGTCCAGCAGGAACCGCGGGCCCAGCAGGCCCAGCGGGACCCGCGGGACCCACTGGGCCCGTTGGCCCGGCTGGCCAGGACGCAAACGAGAACTGCACGCAGTGCCATACGAACGACACGCGACTGTTCGCGCGGGAGCTCCAGTATCAGGCATCGGTCCACTACACCGGGGGCGATTTCGAGCGGAGCACCACCGATTGCGCCCCGTGCCACACGCATGAGGGCTTCATCGAGCGCATCGCTACCGGCGCGGAGACCACGGCAGCCGACATCGAGAACCCGTCGCCGCCGAACTGCAGGACCTGCCACCAGATCCACACGACGTACACGGACGCCGACTTCGCATTCACGACGACGGACCCGGTGGACCTCTGGTTCGTGCCGGGTGAGACCGTGGACTTCGGCGAGGGCAACCTGTGCGCGCAGTGCCACCAGGCGCGCCCGATCGATGACGGTGCACCGACGATCGGAGGCGACCCCGTCACGGTGACGGGCACCCGTTACGGGACGCACCACAGCCCGGTCGCCGAGGTCATGGGCGGCGTGGGGCTGTTCGACTTCGCGGGGCGACGTCGCGGGCGGGCCGTTCAGACACGGCGAGAGCGACGTCGGGTGCCCGACGTGCCACATGGCGCAGCCGTTCGGCGCCCAGGCGGGTGGCCACACGATGGCCATGACCTACGACTACCATGGCGTCCGAGGAGGACAACGTCGCCGGCTGCATGGCGTCCGGCTGCCACTCCGCCGGCTCCGTGAAGGACTTCAACAAGTTCGGCGATCAGGAGACGGTCGCAGGGATGCTCGACGAGCTCGCCACGCTGCTGCGGGCCAAGGGCATCATGGCCGCCGCTCCGAGCGAGTCGAGCGTGGCCGGAACGTGGCCGGCCGACGTGGCCGCCGCGTTCGTCAACTGGCAGACGATCAACGAGGACAAGAGCCTCGGGATCCACAACCCGCCCTACGTGATGGGGATCCTGCAGGCCACCATCGACGCGATGCAGTGACGCCCTAGACGTCACGACGTCGAAGTCGTCGGCTTCCTTCAAGCTGACGCACGAAGTGCCGGGGCACCGTCGCCGGGCAGTCGGCGCGGTGCCCCGGCCTCGTCAGAAGCCTCCGAGTATGGGGAAGCGGTCACCGCCGGGAGGGCTATGGTACTTTCGTACCTATTGTGCAGCACGTGCCCATCCGGGAAACTACGGAGGGCGTAGACGGACCTGGGGTGCTCCAATCTCAACCCCCGCTACAAGCCCCCGGGTACCGTCAGCGGGTACGGGCCGAAAAGCCCTGCCCGACGCCTTTCGAGGGGGAATCTGACACGGAGACGCGCCATGAGGAGGCGAGTACCGGTCTTGGCCGCCGCAGCGATGCTGGCATTCGTGCTGGCAGGCTGTGAAGGACCCACGGGACCAGCGGGTCCCGCTGGGGCCGCGGGATCGGCAGGGCCCGCAGGCCCCGCAGGACCGCAGGGCCCCGCTGGCCCCGCTGGCCAGGACGCGAACGCGACCTGCACGCAATGCCACGTGAACGACACGAGGTTGTTCGCGCGGGAGCTCCAGTACCAGAATTCGGTCCACTACACCGGGGGTGACTTCGAGCGCAGCGAAGCGCCCTGCGCGGCCTGCCACACGCACGAGGGCTTCATAGAGCGCATAGCCACCGGCGCCGAGACGGCCGGACCGATCGACAATCCGTCGCCGCCGAACTGCAGGACCTGCCACCAGATCCACACGACGTACACGGACGCCGACTTCGCGTTCACGGCGACCGACCCGGTGAGCCTGTGGTTCGTGCCGGGCGAGACGGTGGACTTCGGCGAGGGCAACCTGTGCGCGCAGTGCCACCAGGCGCGCCCGATCGATGACGGCGCACCGAGCGTCGGAGGCGATCCCGTCACCATCACGGGCACCCGCTACGGGACGCACCACAGCCCGGTCGCCGAGGTCATGGGCGGCGTGGGGCTGTACGATCTCTCGGGGGGCGACGTCGCGGGCGGGCCGTTCAGACACGGCGAGAGCGACGTCGGGTGCCCGACCTGCCACATGGCGCAGCCGTTCGGCGCCCAGGCGGGTGGCCACACGATGGCCATGACCTACGAGTCCCACGGCATCCGAAGAGGACAACGTCGCGGGCTGCATGTCGTCCGGTTGCCACTCCGCCGGCTCCGTGACGGACTTCAACAAGTTCGGCGACCAGGAGACGGTCGCAGGGATGCTCGACGAGCTCGCGACGCTGCTGCGCGCCAAGGGCATCATGGCCGCGGCTCCGAGCGAGTCGAGCGTGGCCGGAACGTGGCCGGCCGACGTGGCCGCGGCGTTCGTCAACTGGCAGACGATCAACGAGGACAAGAGCCTCGGGATCCACAACCCGCCCTACGTGATGGGGATCCTGCAGGCCAGCATCGACGCGATGCAGTGACGCCCTAGACGTCACCACGTCGGAGCCGTCAGCTTTCAAGCTGACGCACGAAGTGCCGGGGCACCGTCGCCGGGCAGTCGGCGCGGTGCCCCGGCCTCGTCTGGAGCATCAGAAGCCAACGAGGGAGTCATCCATGCGCATCCGCGCCCTGCCCGCCGCGGCGGCCGTCGTCGCCATGGCGGCGTGCCAGCCCACGCAGGAGCTCACCGACGCTCAGCGGACCACCATCACCGCGGACGTGATCGCCACCGTCGACAGCCTGTACGCGGCGATGAACGAGCACGATCCCGACCAGGTCCTCGGCCACTACCTCCAGTCCGACCAGTTCCTCTACGTGGGCGTGAGCGAGTCCATCCAGGGGTGGCGGACGTACTCCAGCCTGACGCGGCCGTGGTACCAGGGCCATCCGGACGTCACCTTCCAATACCAGATCCTGCACGTCCAGGTACTGGCACCGGACGTGGCGACCGTGACCGCCCGCGGCGGCTCGACCGAAGCGCCCTTCCTCATGTGGACCCGCACCCTGGTGCTCCGAGACGGACGGTGGCTGATCGCGCTCGAGCACGAGTCGTGGCCGGGCGCCGAGGAGCCCAAGGGCGGGCATCCGATGATGTAGTTCGGGACCGGCCCATCGGGCGGTGCTTGCGCCGCCCGCCATCGGCCGCCGATCATCGGGTCCATGGCTTCGAACCCCGAGGTACGTCGTCCGGCACTATGGCTCGCCGTAGCCGCCGTGGTCGCCGGCAGCACCGCGCTCTGGATCTTCCCCCGCGCGATGCCGATCCTGGCACTGGGCCAGCGGCTCACGCGTCAGGCCGCCCTGCAACGTGCCGACTCGTTCTTCCAGGCCCACGACCTGGCGCCGGAGGGCGCGCGCACGGCGGTGCGCTTCCGAGCCGACGACTCGCTGCAGCACGTATCTCGACCTCGCGGGGGGCGGGCGCGACACGCCTCAACGCGGCCCTGCCCGGGGACGCGACGTGGCGCTGTTCACGTGGAGCGTGCGCGCCTTCCTTCCCCGCGATCCCCACGAGGCCCGTGTGGACTTCGCGCACCGACGGCCGGGTCGTGGGCTTCCGCGGGTGCTTCGCCGAGGCCGACGAGCGCCCGGAGGTCGACCGCGGAGGAGGGCCGACGGCTCGCGGGGGACGTCCTGTCCTCGTGGCTCGGGCTCGGACACCACCCGCTGGCGGCTGGCCACCTCGTCCTACGAGACGCGCAAGGCCAGCGGGCGCGTGGACCGCACGTACACGTTCGAGCGCATCGACCGGCGCATCGCCGACGCGCCCGATCCGCACTGGACGTGGTCATCGCCGGAGACACTCCCGGCGGGCGCGCATCCCTACGTGGTCATTCCCGAGTCGTTCCAGCGGCGCTACGGCGAGATGCGCTCGGCCAACGACCTGCTGGCGCTCATCGCCCAGGTCGGCTGATGCTCGGCGCTCTTCATCCTCGGCGTCGTGGCGCTGCGCCGCTACGCGGTGCGGCACGCGGTGCGCTGGCGGCCCGCCCTGCTCCTGGGCGGCGTGATCGGCGCGCTCGTCGTTCGCGGCGGGGCTCAACGAGCTGCCCGGAAGCTGGTTCGGGTACGACACGGCCACCTCGCCCGGCGACGTTCCGGGCCACCCTGGCCCTCGAGCGCCCTGGTGGGCGGGGCCGGGCTGGCGCTCGCTGGTGGGCCTGACGGTCGCCGCCGCGGAGGCCGCGGCGCGGCACGCGTTCCCCCGCCACCTCGACTGGTGGAAGGCTGTGGGAGCAGCGCGGCACCCGCGAGGTGGCGGGCGGGTCGCGGCCGGCTACGTGGCCGCCCTCATCGGCTTCGCCTACGTCGGCGCTCTTCTACCTGGTGACGCGCAACGTGCTGGGCTGGTGGGTCCCCTCGGAGCTGCTCGACGACCCCAACCTGATCTCCACGCCCATGCCCTGGCTGTCGGGGATCGCCCTGTCGCTCCAGGCCGGGGTCTGGGAGGAGTCGCTCTTCCGGGCCCTTCCCCTCTCGCTGCTGGCGATCTGGGCGCGCGACCGGGAGCACCGGCGGTGGTGGCTCGCGGCCGGCGTGGTCGCGACGGCGCTCGTCTTCGGGTTCGCGCACGCGAACTACCCGTCATGGCCTCCCTACTCCCGTGGCGTGGAGATCTTCCTCTCCGCCTGCTTCTGGGCGGTGCTCTTCCTGTGGCTCGGCCTCCTGGTCACGGTGGTCGCGCACTTCACCTACGACCTGATCCTCTTCGGCCTGTTCGCCGCGTCGGGGAGCGCGCCGGCGTACCGCCTGTCAGCCGCGGTCATCCTGTTGACGCTCCTCGTCCCCGCCCTGGCGGTGGCGTGGCGTTGGATGCGCCAGCGCGGCCTGGGGACGATCCCGGACCGGGCGCGCTTCGGCTCCTGGAAGGCGACGCCGGTGGTCCGTCACGCACCCGCAGGAGGACCGGTCCGAGCCGCGTCGCTCACGCCGCGGGCACGCTGGATCGCGGTGGCGGTCGCATCCGTGGCGCTGCTCCTGGAGGTCCTCATCCCCTCCCCGTCCGTGCTCGGGAAGCCTTTCACCGTGGGGCGTGACCGTGTCCTCGCCGCGGCCGACTCCGCGGCCCGCGCCCGTGGCCTGGACCCCGCGCGATGGAAGCGGTTGGCCGCCACGACCAGCGCCGCACAGCCGGGATGGGCGCGCTTCCTCGTCGCGGAGGACGCGGTGGACCTCGCCGACACGCTGGCGGCCACGTACGCCCCCTCGGCCTGGTGGACGGTGCGCTTCGTCCACACGGGGGGCACCGCCGCCCAGCGCACCGAGGAATGGCGGATCCGGCTCTGGCCGGACGGGTCGCTCCTCGACGTCCACCACGTGGTGCCGGACTCCGTGCCGGGGGACTCGCTCGGCGCGGACCAGGCACGGCGGGTGGCGCAGGCCGCGATCGCCGGGGCCGGCATCGACACGCTGGCGCTCCGCGAGTCCGACCTCGAGGCCACAGACCGTCCTGCCCGACGCGACGTCACGGTGACCTACACGGACACCACCATGGCGGTGCCCGGAGACGCGGCGGCGCGGGTGCGCGTGACGCTGGCGGGCTCGGAGCCCCTGGTCGTGCGCCGCTCCCTCGAGCTCCCCGAGGCCTTCACACGGGCACAACGGGAGCGACAGAGCACCCGGATGATCGTCGCGCTGGTGGGCGGAATCCTCTTCCTCGCCCTCGTGGTCGGGGGCGCGGTGCTGGTGATCCGACGCAGGCCTCCGGTGCTCGACGACGAGGCCCTGGGGAGAAAAGCGAGCCTGGCGGTCGTCGGTTTCCTGACCGTGACGGCCGCCGCGGCCGCGCTGGACGCCCTCCCTTCTCGGCTCTTCTCGTACGACACGGCGATCCCGTGGTCGAACTGGATGGCCATCAACGTGGTCGCGACGCTGGGCGCCGTGGTCCCGGCCCTGATCGCCCTCGGCCTGTGGCTCTCCCTCGGCGCGCTTCGACGACGGGTGGGCGTACCGCTGCTCCCCTCCGGACCGCGCCACGGCCGCGACGTCCTTCTGGCCGGCCTGGGCCTCGGCGCGATGTTCACGATCCTGCGCCTCGCCCTCGCTGCCTCGCGACGCTCGGTCGTCCCCGGTGCGCCCGGCACGACCCTCGGCGAGGCCGTGCCGCTCCTCACGCACGCGCTGTCCATCCCCACCGGCGTCGTCTTCACCGTGACGTTCGTGGCGATCCCCGCGCTCGTGGTGGCCGGGATCGGCCGGAGGCCCTGGACGCGCACGGCCGCTGCCGTCGCCCTCCTCACGCCGCTGCTGGCCGTGGCGCTGGCGCTGGCTCCGGTCGGCGCGAGCCCGATCGCGCGCACCGCCGAGGTGACGGGCGCGCTGGTGGTCGCGGCGGGCGTGTCGGTCTGGCTATGGGCCCCCTACTGCGCGTGGGCATGGCTCCTGGCGGGGCTCACGGACGCGGGCTTCGGCGCCATCCGGACGGCGTTCCACGCACCCACCGGCGTGGAGCGGGCCGCCGGAGTCGTCTCGCTGGCTACGGTGATCGGCCTCGCGGTCCTCCTGTGGAGGATGCGGCATCACGCGAGGGCCGAAGAACCCGACTCCCGCCGGGGAAGAGACCGAACCGTGAGACACTCCGGCTCCCGCGCCGGGCGGGCGGCCCGCGCGGCGAACCTCGCCCTTCTCGGCGCCGCCGTGGTCTGTCTGTCCGCCCCCGTTCCGTCGGCCACGGGCCTCACCGGGGTCGCGCCGGATGGACCGGCGGGAGCCCGACCCAACACGACCCGCGCGATCGAGGTCCACGAGGGCGCGGCGGATCCCGCGGTCGCGCCCGACGGCCGGCGTGTGGCGCTGAGCATCCTCGGGAAGATCTGGACGCTGCCCGTCACGGGCGGGAGCGCGGAGCAGCTCACGCACGGCTCCAGCTGGGACGGCGCTCCGGCCTGGTCGCCGGACGGTCGCTTCCTCGCCTACGCCGCGAGCCTGCCGGCGGGCACCGACCTGATGGTGCGCGACCTGGCGACGGGGACGTCGGCCGTTGTCACCCACGTCGACGGCACGATCCCCGTCATCCGGTACGCGTTCGACGGAGGCGCCCTCTACTACGTAGACCAGCGTGGTCAGTACGAGGCCCACGTGTGGCGGATCGGCGTCGACGGCGAGGGGGCCCGCCAGCTCACGTTCACCTCGGGGTGGCACGAATGGTCGTTCGCCCTCGATCCCCGGGGCGGACGCATGGTCCTCACGTCCGGCCGCTACGGTGGGTCGGACCTCTACCTCCTGGACACGGACAGCCTGGACGCGACCCGCCTCACCGTGACGCCCGCGGCCGACGAGTCGTCCGTCTCCTGGACCCCGGACGGCGAGACACTGGTCTTCGTGCGCACCGACAACGGGGTGGACGACGTCGTCGCCCGTCCGGTCGGCGAGGGCCCGGAGCGGGTGGTCACCTCCAGCCCCTTCGACCAGAAGCAGATCTCGTTGACGCCCGACGGAAGGGCGGCCGTGCTGACTGCCGCGCGCAGGCTGTGGCGCGTGGATCTGGCGACGGGGGAGATGTCTTCGATCCCCTTCACGGCCCGCTTCCAGCTCCCGGAGCGGGCGCCGGCGGAGCTGGTCGTCGTGCACGCCCGTCTGTGGGACGGAACCGGCGCCGACGTGGTTCCCGACGCTACGCTCGTCGTGCGCGACGGTCGCATCGCGGCCGTGGGACCGTCCGGTGACGTGCCGGTTCCGGAAGGCGTCGACGTGCTGGACGCGCGCGGCCGCACGCTCCTGCCCGGCCTTGTGGACAACCACTACCACTTCTGGTCGCCGTGGCAGGGCCCGCCGCTGCTGGCGCGTGGCGTCACCTCCGTGCGGGATCCCGGCGCGCCCGTGTCCACCAGCCTGAGCTACAAGCAGGCCATCGAGCTCGGCATCGTCGCCGGGCCGCACATCTACACGGCCGGCCCCCTCATCGACGGCGTCGGGGGCTACCATCCCTGGGTGGACGTGGAGCTGCACGATTCCGCCGGCGGCCGCGCCGCTCGTGGACGCCCTCGCCGCGCAGGGCGTCGACCTCCTCAAGGTCTACTTCCAGCTCGACCCTCCCATCCTCCGCTCCGTCGTCCGCGAGGCCCACCGGGTCGGGCTGCGCGTGACCGGCCACATCGGCGTGCGCACGAGCCTCGGCGAGGCGATGGACGGAGGCATCGACGGACTCAACCACGTGCGGGTCTGGCGGGACCTTCCCCCGGACCACGTCCAGCCCGACGGGCGCGACGAGAGCCTGGACGGCTCCGTGCACCCGGTGGAGCGGATGCAGGCCGACTGGACGGGGATCGACCTCGGACGGCCCCGAAGCCCGGGCCCTCCTGAAGCGCATGGCGGACACGCGCACCGCCCTGGACCCCACGCTCAGCGTGCAGCGCATCCCCGACCGGATGCGCCGGAGCCTGGGCCTCGAGGCCTTCCGCCGGGCGCGGGAGAGCGTGCGCGGGATGGGCCGCTTCGTCCACGACGCGTGGCAGGCGGGCGTGACCATCCTCGCCGGCACGGACGACGGCAACCTGTTCGACGAGATGGACGACTACGCCGCGGCCGGCCTCCCCAACGAGGCCATCCTGGCCGCCGCAACGGCCAACGGGGCGGCGTGGCTCGGCCACGAAGACGACTTCGGCACGCTGGAGGTCGGCCGGCGTGCCGACTTCGTCCTGGTGGACGGCGATCCGCTCGAAGACATCAGGAACGCCCGCAAGGTCCAGGTCGTGGTCCAGGACGGGCGGGTGGCCTTCGAACTCTCACGCGAGGATCCCCAGTGAACGCTGCGCAGCAGCCTCCCGACGCCCCCGACCCGTCCAGGGCGACCCTGGTACGCGCGATCTCCCGCTGGGAGATCGTGGGCCTGTCCATCAACGACGTGGTCGGCAGCGGCGTCTACCTCCTGCCGGCTGCCGCGGCGGCGCTGCTGGGGGCCACCAGCGTGTGGGCCGTGATCCTCGCGGGCCTGGCCGTCTTCCTGCTGGTGCTGTGCTTCGCGGAAGCGGCGACCCACTTCGACCAGCCCGGCGGGGGCTACCTGTACACGCGGGAGGCCTTCGGCAGCTTCATCGGCTTCGAGGTCGGTTGGATGACGTGGCTCGCGCGCATCGCCTCGGTGGCGTCGCTCTCCAACGGGCTCGCCCTGGCGATCGGCTACCTGTGGCCGGCCGCGGAGACCCCCGGGGGGACAGCCCTCGTGATCGTGGTATCCCTCGCTGTGTTGACCTGGATCAACGTACGTGGGGTGAAGGCGGGGGCCGACACGGCGGTCACGCTGGTGGTGGCCAAGATGCTCCCGCTGGCGCTCTTCGTGGTGGTCGGGCTCTTCTACGTGGACTGGTCGCGGGTTACGGCTTTCGAGGCTCCCCCGACCGGCACGCTCGCGCAGGCTGCGCTGCTCCTGCTGTTCGCCTACGCCGGGTTCGAGAACACGCCGGCGGCGGCCGGGGAGTACAAGAACCCGCAGCGCGACGTCCCCTTCGCGCTGATGAACATGATCCTGGTCGTGACGCTGAGCTACACCGCCGTACAGGTCGTCGCCCTGGGCACCCTCCCCGGCCTCGCGCAGTCCGAATCGCCCCTGGCGGAAGCGGCCGGCCTCTTCATGGGCGGATGGGGCGCGCTCATCCTGACCGTGGGTGCCATCGTGTCGATCGTGGGCAACGTGGGCAACACGATCCTCATGGGGCCCCGTTACGTGTTCGCCCTCGCCGCGGACGGCTACGGCCCTCGCTGGCTCGCCCGTGTGCACCCCCGGTTCCGCACCCCCGCCAACGCCATCGTCACGCAGACCGTGATCGCCCTGGTCCTCGCGCTGTCCGGTACGTTCGTGCAGCTGGCGATGCTGTCGGTGATCGCGCGCCTGGCCACCTATATCGGCACGGCGGCCGCCATCCCGGTGCTGCGCCGCAAGTTCGGCCCCCGTCCCGGAGCCTTCCGGATCCCCGGAGGGCCCGTGATTCCCGTCGCGGCGCTCCTGCTCACCCTCTCGTTGCTTGCCAGCGCCGGGTGGGAGAACCTGGTCGCGGGCGCGATCGCGCTGGTGGTGGGGGCGGCGATCTACCGGTTCCGCCGGGAGCCTGTCGACGGGGGCGTGGAAGCCACCGTGACCTGAGTCGATCCTAAAACAAGTGTTTGCTTGACGCGGGGCCGGCGGGCGCGCTAACGAGCGGCACCAGTCCCCCTCCTCGCAGGAGTCGACCATGGCCACGTACGCCACCCTGTACCGCTTCACGGACCAGGGCATCCGGGACGTGAAGGCATCGCCCGATCGCCTGGCCGGGGCGATCAAGCAGGGAAAGAAGTTCGGAGTGAAGGTGCTCAGCGCGCATTACCTGCAGGGCCCCTACGACCTCGTGGTGATCTCCGAGGCCAAGGACGACGACATGGCCGCCGCGTTCGCGCTGGCGATCGGCGCCCAGGGGAACGTGCAGAGCACGACCATGCGGGCGTGGTCCGCGGAGGACTTCAAGAAGGTCGTCGCCAAGATGCCGTAGGTGCGGCACGGACCCGCCGGGAGCATCCCGGCGGGTCCGTGGATGAGGCCGACCCGGCGTCGGTCGTCAGCCGTTCGAGGCGCAGCTCCCGGAAGTCCTCCCAGCGCACCTTCCGGACGCCGTCGCCGGTGTCCACCACGATGCCCCGGTTCTCGTCGTTCACGTCGTTGGAGCCGGAGAGCTCGAAGGATCGTCCGTCCTTCAAGGTCACGACCGCCCCGCGGCCGCTCTTCTCGATCCGGGCGATCTGGGCGAACTCGATCTCGAAGTCGACGCCGTGGGACTGCCCGTTGAGCATCTCCCAACGTGGACGCCTCGTCGTTGTCCCAGCGGACCGTGCCGGTGAGGCTCTCGCCGCTCTCGGTCACCACGGTGCCGGCGATGGACCCGCCCCCGTCGAAGAGCACCCGGTCCGCGTCCGGCGGCGCCGTCGGTGAACGTCACGTCGGCGAAGTCGTCCCAACCCACCTTCACCTGCCCCAGCGACGGGTCCGACACCGAGATGCCGCTGTTCTCGTCGTTCACGTCGTTCGTGCCGGAGAGGATCAGCTCCTCGCCGGAGTTCAGGACGACGCGCGCCGAGCCGGATCCACGCCGCTCGATGCGCTCGATGGCCCCGAAGGGGATCTTCAGCCGAGCACCATCGCGGTCGCCGTCCAGGATGTCGGTGGTGTAGATCTCGTCCACGTCCCACGCGATGCGGCCCGTGAAGCTATCCCCCGAGCGCGTCGTGAGCGTGCCGTACAGCCGCGACTCCGCGGGGCGGTCTCCGTCGGGGGCGGCGAAGAACTCGACGACGTCGAGGTCGTCCCAGCCCAACTCCGACTGGCCCTCGGTCGGGGTCGCCGATGACGAAGGCGCGCAGTCCCCTCACCCAGGTCGGTGGCCCGCGCCGACATCTCGACCTGCTCCCCCGAGCGTAGCGTCAGGAGCGCATGGCTCGACCCTTCTACCTGGATCCGTTGGATCTGCCCGAAGCGGATGCCCGACTGCGTCTCCCGCCCGCCGGCCACCTTGTCGGCGTCCAGGACGTCCGTCCAGCTCCCCTCGTTCCGATCCCAGCGGATGAAGCCCTCGAGCTCCCGGCCGTCCACGGTCCAGGCCCGACCGTACAGCCGGTCGCTCCCGCTCAGGGGAGCCGTCGCCTCGAAGCGGTACGTCGCCACCGCGGTCCGTGCCGGCCGCGGCGGAGGCACGTACCGGTGTGCCAGCATGCTTGCCGCCGTCAGGATCCCACCGGTGGCGAGCAGGCCCACCATCGCCGCCACGCCGATCAGCGTCAGGTTCTTCGCGTCTTCCCTGCGCTCCCATCTGCCCATGCCCCACCTCCCTGCGTTGACGTCGCCGATCCAGTTCTCTACCGCCGTGGGAGGGATTTCGATCCCACCCGGCTCACGTCTCTCCCCGGTGTACGCAACCCCGCGTCCGCTACGTCGCCTCGGAACGACGGGAGGGCGCGGAACGATGAGAGCAAAACCGGGGCGAGAACCGGGGTGACGATCTCACCGCTGAACGGCGCTGTCTGCCCGACAGGGGCTCACCCGGGCAACACCGGCGGCGTCGCCGGCCGATCCGGCAGAGCACCCGGCCGGATCCGTGCAGCCATGCAGGAGCGGTTCGAGGCACGGGTGGACCTCTTGGCCGACCTGGCCGACGGTGTGGTGCCCCTCTTTCGTGAGCGTTGTCCCGAGTGCGGCCACGAGCCGGAGGTGGACGAGGCCCTCCTGCCGAAGCTCATCGCGTCGCCCGGCGATCGGGCCCGGGCGATGGACCTGATCGGCAAGTACGGGGGGCTCGCCGAGAAGCCGGAGATCGACGCCGCGCTTGTAGAGAAGCTCGGGGCAGGGGTGGTGGAGCACGCGCCGGACGCCTGGACAGCCGTCCGAGAGGCGTGGATCGGGATCATCGGGGAGCACGTCCGTGGCCGGCGTTGACGCATCGGCATCGCTCGCCCGTGCCCGCGTCCTCGAGGCGCGCGACAAGCTGTCGGACGTGTTCTCCACGCTCGACGGGGTGGCACCGCTGTTGGACGAGCCGGAGCGCGGCGCGGCCCTGGAGCTTCGCGGTAAGGCCGCCGACCTACTCCGGCGCATGGGTGGCCTCGCGACCTTCCTGGGAGGTGCCTCGTGAGCCTGGGCATCGCCAGCACCGCTGCACACCGCGAGTACGATCGCCTGTGCAGGACCTTGGCCGCGCATCGGGAGGTGACGTTACGCGACCTGGGCACGGCTCTCCTGCTCGCCGAGGAGCGCACCGCACCCAGGCCCGACCCTGACCGCATCGCCGAGTTGTGCGAGACGCTCGCCATCGACCCCGAGACACTTCCCACGCGGGACGCAGCATGATGGACACCGAGACGAGGAACGGGAAAACACCGGGCAAAACACCGGCGCGGACCAAGCTCGGACGAAAACCCTCGCGGAAAACCCCGATGCGGGTGCCGAAGCACGGAGGTGGGCGACTGCGTGTCGGCAACCCGGGGAACGCCGGCGGCGGTAGACCCCCGAACGAGTTCAAGGCGAAGATGGCCGAGCTGGCGTCGAGCAAGGAAGCCCTGCACTACCTGGAGCAGTGCGTGAAGGGCAAGCACGGCCCGAAGGCAGCGCTCAGCGCGCAGCAGTACGTGGCCGAGCGCGGCTACGGCAAGGTACCGAGCGTGACCAAGCTCGAGGGGGGTAGCGAGTCTCTCCAGGTAGTGCTCGTCCACCGGAAGGACCGAGCGGCGGGGGCCGGGGGCGGCCACCGCGGCTCGCTCATCAACGGCGGGCTCATCAACCACTCCCTCATCAATGACGGGCTCATCCGGTAGCGACGGCGACGTGGGGGCTACCGGGCGTCACA
The DNA here is from genome assembly GCA_963848895.1 of uncultured Gemmatimonadales bacterium. GTDB lineage: Bacteria > Gemmatimonadota > Gemmatimonadetes > Longimicrobiales > Gaopeijiaceae > SZUA-318. Next base: position 3,358 of record CAWKGE010000034.1, on the reverse strand, counting down.
CAAAGGGTCAGGACGCCGCCGCAATACGCCACCGCTGGGGTCACTTGCATCGCCCGATGGCCTGTTGAAGAAGGGGTATCGGCCACCGCCGGCCGGGTGCGAAGCGAAGCTCGCCGACGCGAAGGGCCGCAAACTCGAGAAGCTGAGCCCCGCAGCGCTCCGCCGGCAGGCGGGACGGGAATGACCGGGTTGGCGCGTCGTGTGGGAGGCGCTATCGGTGGTGGCTCTGCTCGTGTCGGCCGGCCACCTTTCTATCGGATCGTGGCGGAAGGCTCGCCGTCGTCATTCTCAGTGACGCGCGTGCAGTATCTCCGCTAGCCGTGTCCGCCCCAAGCCAGGGTAAGCCCGACACTCCAAGTCACCGGATCATCCTCGAAGCGTAGCGATTTCGAAACGCTCGTCATTGCCGTGACTCGGCCAAATCGAATGCCTCCACCGCCCTCGAGCCTCCAATCGTGATCGGTGGCGGTGTAGCCGTACTCCGCGAATTGAACCTGTTGCAAGATGTAGGTTACGCCAGCGGTGGGAGCAACGACGAGGCGCGTACCACGGAAGGCGAATCCCTTGCCGAGACTGACGCCGGCTGGAGCGCTCAGAATGCGGCCGTCGTCCGTCACGACGTCGTCGATTTGACCGAAGCGGTTGACGTAATACTTGTCCACGGCCGGGGTGGCGATGCCTGCGCCCGCCCCGAAGCAAAGAAACGGTACCGACGGCGCAAACAGTGCAACCCCAACACCCGCGAAGTTGGCCAGCCTCGATACCGCCAGGAAGTTCCCGTTGGTGTCGTGGCCGTAGCTCGAATTCCCGCGATCAATTGGGGTGTCGAAGGTCTCCACTGCGACCCCAAACGAGGCGGCACGGCGAAAGGAGGTGACGTTGGCCTCGTAGGCTGACGTGCCATTCGACCGGCTGTACGCGAAGCCCACGGAGTATTCGCCGGGTTGCGCGGGGGCTCCAACGCAAACCTGCGCCGACGCTGGGGGCGCCACGGAAGCGATGGTGGCGAGAACGAACGAGAGACGCCGAACTGCCATCAGAGACACGGCCGGAGGACGTAGGCGTTGTCCTCCAGCGCCACGTACGCGCAGCCGTGCTCGAGTAGGAACTCGATCCACTGGGCGGCACGGAGCGCGTCCACGAGGCCGTTCGGATCGTCTCGCATCTCCGCATGCCACCTGGCACGGTGGCTTAACTGGAGCCGGTAGTCCTTGCCGTCGGCCCGGATCCAGAACAGATGGCCTTCGTCGAGCGGTGTGCTGTGCTTGATCGCGGCGCCGGGCCAACTCCAGTCGATGTCCGTTGCGAGCTCGTACTCAACAGACGGCATCACCGACATCGGGCTCTCGTGCCACGGCTTCGGCATCGTTCGCATGCTCCCCGGGGAGGAGGGAACCTGGGGGGCCGGTTCGCATGTTGACTGCAGTCTAGTCCGACCCGTCACCATGCGCCATGGTCTGCGACAAAGCTGCGCATACGGGCTCATGCAGGCAGCCGACTCCGTCCAGATGTTGCCCACGGGCGACAAGCCGACAACCGAGCGCCAGGCGCTCGACATCCGCCCGTCCGAAGGATGGGTCGACGTGGCCTTGGAGCAAGCGCATACGAGGTGCCCTGACCCGAGCCCAGGCCGCTCCGTCGTCAGACGATAGGATGTCCGAGGCTTCGGCGACGGGCATCCTCCGGAGGTCGTAGCCTACCGGATCAAGGCCGCCTAAGCACCACGTGGGTGCAGGATGTGGTTCCAGAATCCGCGATCGCTTCTCAGATAGGCGAGGTTCGCGTCGCGCAGTTCGATCGGCATCCCGTCGGGAAACGGCGTTTCGAGGAAGCGCGTGAGCCGCTTCAGGTAGGAACCTCCCAGGTACATGAACGTCTCGTAGGACCAGATGAACGTCGGCGAATCGGACGCGAGCAGGTTGAGGATCATCGCGCGGGCCTCTCCATACTCCTGGTCCAGTCGTTCGTCGTGCTTCTTCCAGCGCCGCCGCTGCGAGATCCGGGCGATGTTCATGTCTCGTGTGCAGATCACGAATCGCGCGTCGTACCTCTCGCGCCATGCATCAAGCGGCGGCCAGCGATTGAGGAACGGCAACGAACGGTGGCAGATCAGCGGCTCGACGTGGCGGCACGGTTCCAGGTACTCGGGGGCGTCACACTGGCCCGAATCGCAGCAGTTGAAGCCGCGCCCATCCCATTCCTCGCCGCTCAGGCCCCGGTGAAGCAGGCGGGCGATCAGCGTGCTCCCAGAACTCTCCGGGCCAATGATGAATGTGCAGCGAGCCCCAGTGCTTGCCAGTGACTTCTCGCGGCCCGGGATCATCCCGTAGCCCAGAAGAGGATGACCTTCACAAGCCATCCGGAGTTGATGAGGCCAGCATCGTTGAACGAGGCGTGACCAGTCCAGCCCGAGCCGCCCTGCGTCAGGCCACACCCACCCTGACTGGCGTCCCCGCCCCCCCAGACGAGCCAAGCGTTGGGCGTGCTCGTGTTGGAGATGTAGCAGATGATCCCGGGCGTCACCCCGTTCGTACTCTGTGAAGGGGTGCTCATGACGGTGGCCGTGATCGGTCCGCTGAACACGTAGTAGGCAACGCCCGGCCCGGCAGGACCTTGGGGGCCGGTCGGACCCTGGGGGCCGGTCGGTCCCTGGGGACCGGTGGGTCCGGCATCACCCTGGCAGGCACCGAGGCTGAGCAAAGAAAGGACCACTACGGGGAAGGCGCGCATGCCCGCCTCCTTGGACGGTGGGGGGACTGGCTCTCTCGCGGTTCGAGAGCGGTGTACGCCCAACCCTACCAGGCCCCTGTGACAGCGAGTGGCGCCGCTCCCCGATTGGCGCCTCCGCGCTGGCTCATCCGGCCATTCCCCCTGAGCCTCGCCGGCTGCATGCTGGAGGCAGGGGCGCCCCGCCCTGGTCCTGGTTCACCGATCTGGCGGACAGCCGAACGCGACCCGTAGATTCCCCGAAAGGTCAACCAGGATCTGCGGAGGCTGGGATGTGTCGGCGGCGGGTGTACGAGGCGGTGGTGCGGGCGGTGATCGCGGAGGATCGCGGCGCGACGGTGGTCACGCTCCGAAGCGTCGGGCTCGCTGTCACTTCCACAGCCGAAGGAAACGCTCACGCCCGCTACGGTGGTGCGGATCACGGTGGAGAGCGGAAGCTGAAGATCGCCGGGGATGGAAGACGGTCCAGTGCGCAACCGATTCAGGGGGCGCCACATGCCGGTGACGGCCCCGCAGACGTCCCCAAGTTCATCCTAACGTACCGGGCCTCTCGGCCCTGTGCATCCACACCGTGGAGCTCTTTGAGGCTCACCAACGTGTAGATCGTGTCCCGTGCTTCCACGTGTCATTT
>CAWKGE010000033.1:0-16049 GCA_963848895.1 uncultured Gemmatimonadales bacterium | reverse complement strand
CCCGGAGCGCCCGGAAGTACGCCGGAGGGGGGATCGGGTCCGCTGAGCTGTCCGAGGCGAGGGGCGAGTCGAGGAGCGCGCGGGCCCGCGGGACCTCGCCGCCCGAGAGGGCCACGGCGGCCTGCCAGTACGTGATGCCCCGATCGAGCGGAACGGAGTCCAGGTGGGCCATTGTCCGTGGGCCGTACGCGCTGGCGCGAGCCCGGCGGCCAGGTAGGGGAGGAGGATGAGCGAGGACTCCGCGCTCGCAAGGGAGATCGTGTCCGCCCGGGCCGCGGCCTCGGCGAACCGACTGAGGCCGATCAGGGCGAGGAACTCGAAGAGGCCCCCCTGCGGCGACGAGGGGCGAGGGTGGGCTTGCGGCCGCGTAGATCGCGTTGACCGAGTCGACGAGCTCCAAGGCCCATTCGGGTCGGGGGTGGGGGAGAAGAAGGCGTTGCCTTCCCCGGCGTTCAAGAGGCCGAGCCACGCGGCTTGCGCGGATGCGGACGTGGCGCGAAGCGCCTCCGCGATGACCTCCGCCGATCGGGTGTTCGGGCCCCATCGCAGCGCACGAGCGTTCCGATAAGAGCTTACCCGCTCGGGCGCTGCGATGCGCGCGAACCCCTCCACGCGCCGGTTGATGCCGCTGTCCCCGAGCATCAGGGCCAGATCCAACGGGCGCATGTACGCCGGCGCCGCGGACGAGTCCAGCGCGATGGCGTGGTCGAACGCTGCCAGCGGCGACGCCAGCGGCCGGCCGGTGACCTCGATCGAGTGGAGCTGCGCGTCGCCCAGGGCTCCCAGCCGTCGGCATCGTCGGGGTACAGCGCGACGAACCGCTCGAGGGAGTCGAGCGCAGCCAGGTCCCCTCGCTCGTGGAGCCGGTTCGCGCCCACCAGCGACCGTTCGCGCGGGGAAGGCGGTCGGCCAGCCTCCACGCCGCATCCGCGTACTCCGTGACGTGGGGCGATCCGAGGAACTCCGTCCAGCCGTACGACGTGCCCAGCCGCATGTACGCGAGGGCGAACGTCGAGTCCTCCCGGATCGCACTCTCGAACGCCGCGGCCGCCGAATCCCACTGTGAGGCGCGGAAGAACCGCTCACGCCGAAGATAGGCCCGGAGCGCGTCCGGAGAGGTCGTGGTGACGGCGCTCAGGCGGAAGGCGGGCCACGGCCCGCGGGCGCGCCAGATCCGGCGCAGCACGTCGGTGCTCAGACGATCCACCAGGGACAGGACGCTGTCGGCGGAGCCGGTCGCCTCCGCGCTCGCCAGCTCGTGGCCGTCGATGCCGATGAGGTCCGCGGACACCCGGACCTCGCCGCCCGCCGCCACGGCCGTCCCCGTGAGGACCGAGCCGGCGCCCAGCGCCCGGCCCACCTGGAGGGCGGTGGGCAGGTCGAGGGCGTCCCCGCCGCTCCGCCGCCAGCGGTAGAGCGCGGTGCGGGGATCGATCACCCGGATCCCCTCGACGCCGTCCAGGTCGCGGGCCAGGAGGTCGACGAGCCCTTCGCCCAGGAGCTCCACGCCCTCGCCGGACGTCGAGAACGGCAGGACGGCGATCACGTCGGCGCCGGGGCGCACCGCGCCCTGCACCAGGCGGGGCCGAAGCCACCAGACGGCGGTGCCGAGCAGCACGAGGACGAGGGCCGCGACGGGAGCGAGGCGGGTCCAACGGCGGCGTCTCGACGGCTCTCGGGCCCCGGCACGTGTGCGCACCAGCGCGAGGATCGCCAGCCCGGCGAACAGGAGGAGCAACAGGACGGCGAGTCCGCGCACGAGGCCCAGCGGGAAGCCGAGGACGTCGGCGACCTGCAGGACGAACCACGCGGCTCCGGCAAAGACCAACCCGGCCTGAAACGCCGGCTGCTCGCGCAGCGCCCTCCAGTGGGCTTCGAGTCGTTCCAGCGGTGAAGTCACCACGCGGCCGGAAGGAGGGGACCAGCGAACTCCGGCAACATCCGGCCGGAGCGGCTCAGGGTCAATGAGCCGACACAATTGGCCCTTCCCGGGGTTGGGTACCTCGAGCGCCGTGCGGCCATTCCTTCGACTCTCCTCCAGGACCACGACATGATCGCCTTCTTCGGCATGGGCCTACTGGGCTCGAACTTCGTTCGCGCCCTGCTGGAGCGCGGCGAGACCGTGCACGTCTGGAATCGCACCACGGAGCGAGCCCGGGCCCTGGAGGCCGACGGGGCGGTGTGCTTCGAAGACCCGGCGGAGGCGGCGCGCGGCGCCGCCCGCGTCCACCTGACGCTCTCCGACGACGGCGCGGTGGACGCGGTGCTGGAACGGGCGCGGCCGGCTTCGACGACGACGTCGTCCTCGTCGACCACACGACGACGTCGCGCGCCGGGACTGACGAGCGCGTGCGCCGTTGGGACGAGCGCGGCATCGCCTTCCAGCACGCGCCCGTGTTCATGGGCCCGTCCAACGCCCGGCAGGGCACGGGTTGGATGCTCGCCTCCGGAGATCGGGCCCGCTTCGAGGCCCTCGAGCCGGAGCTGGAGAGGATGACCGGGCAGGTGGTCTACCTGGGACCAGAGCCCGATCGCGCGGCGGCCTTCAAGCTCCTGGGGAACCTCTTCCTGATGGCGATGACCGCCGGGCTGGTGGAGATGCTCTCTCTGGCGAAGGCCATGGGCGTCGACGCGAACGAGGCCGCCTCGCTCTTCGACTGGCTGAACTTCGGCGCCACGGTGCCCGCCCGGATCGGCCGCATCCTGGAGGCGGACTTCGCCCACCCGTCGTGGGAGCTCGCCATGGCCCGCAAGGATGCCCGACTCATGATGGAGGAGGCCGGGCGCGCGGACGTGCCCCTGGCCGTCATCCCCGCGATCGCCCGCGAGATGGACCGCTGGATCGAGATGGGCCACGCCCACGACGACTGGACGGTGATGGCCAAGGACGCGCTGGACCGCTGAGCGCGGGTCGGCGCAGCAGCTCCGGCGCCGACGAGTGAGAATCTCGGGGGCGTGACGGCGTCATACCGGTCGTACGCATCGGGCATCCCCTGACCGAGGTTCGACCGATGAAGAGACCGTCGATGCTGCGTGCCCTCCTCGTCGGCGCCGTCGTCCTCCTCCTCGCACCGGACGGCCATGCGGCCGCCCAGACGTCCGCCGAGGGGGAGGCTCCGTGGCTGGAGCTCCCGGCCGGATGGTCGCGCATGGTCGAGAACGGGGTGGTGGTGGCGGTGCCGGGGGATCTCCCGGCGGGCGCCTCGTTCCTCCTCATGGTGGAGCCGGTCCGCGCCGTGCCGGCGGTCGGCCTGGAGTCCGAGTACGACCAGGCCGTCGCCGACCTCGGGCCGTGGTCCCCGGTGGGCAGCCCGTCGGATCAGGCTCCGGGAGGTGCGGGTTGGATGTTCCGGCTGGGCGCCGGGGTCACGCACCTGAACGGAAAGCCCTATACGGCGCTCACCGCGGTGGCCCGCCGCGGCTCGCTCCGTGCGCGCTTCTGGGTGCTGGCCGACACCGACGACACGTACAACCGCTACCAGCCGGCGTTCACGAACGCCATCGCGAGCGTCCAGGACTACACGGCCCCCTCCCAGGCCTTGCCGCCGGTTCCTCCGCGGACCGACGTGGCGCCGTCGGGGGGAGGCACGCCCCGCTTCGACCATCCGGCGTTCGAGGGCATCAGCGGCATCTACACCGGCCTGGTCCGTGGCCTGAGCGCGACCGCGGGCGCCGGCGGCCTCACCACGACCTTCGACCCGCAGACCGGCTCCCTCGGCTCGGCATACTCCTCCGCGGCGCCCAGCATGGGCACCACGATCAGCGACTCCCAGGAGCGGGTGCTCGTCCTTTCGGACGGGACCTACCGTTGGGGCCTCCCCGAGCGGGGGCTCGACTCCGACCTGTCGTGGGACCGACGCACCATCCCGTCCCGGTGGGGCACCTGGCGGCAGGAGGGTGATCGGATCGTCATGGTCCGCGAGGGCTCGACCGACTCCTACGTCGTCCGCAACGGGGAGCTGGTCGACGACCGGGGGCGGAGCTGGACGAAGGTGCTCGCGCTGCCGTGGCAGCACATCGACGGGACGTGGGTACGGGAGGACTTCCGCGACGCGTCCGCGCCGCGGCTAATCCTGCGGAGCGACGGGTCCTACGAGGACCGGGGCGGGTTCCTCCGGATGGCGGGCGGCGCCATCGGTCTGGTCGTTCCCGACGGATGGGAGAACATCTCGCGCTGGAGCAGGGCCGACGAGGATCGCTACCTGGGCCCGAGCACGGGGACGTACCGCCTGGAGGACTTCACCCTGACGCTGAATGCGATGGACGGACGCGTGTGGAAGCTGAACGCCTACCTCCCGCCCGACGCCTCGGCGGACGAGCGGAACGTGATGATGCTCAACACGCTTCGCCTGGTGCGGCAGTGAGAATCCTCGCCGGGTTCCGGCGTTATACGCGTGACGAGGGGACGGAACCGCCGTGCCCCTCCTACGGTCGGCCGGCAGCCGACGCTTCTTTCGGGAGGCCATCCCCATGAACCGATGGATTCGACGGACAGCCCTGCTCCTCCCCCTCCTCACCGTCGTCTTCCTTCCCGCACCGGCGAGCGCACAGCTCGGCGGCCTCGCCCGCAAGGCCAAGGAGGCGGCGAAGGGAAAGGCCGCGGACAAGGTCGACGAGAGCCTCTACGTGGCGCCGCCGGCGCCCGAGTTCGACGACCGGGTCCTGGAGATCACCCCCGACCGGCTCTCGGGGCTCCTCGCGGGGCTGAACGCGGAAGCCGACTACGCGAAGTCCGCCGCCGCCGACTACAAGGCCAGGCAGGACGCCTACGAGCGGGCCCGGAAGGACTTCGACAAGGCCATGAAGGAGTACGACAAGCGCACGGACACGTACGAGGCCTGCCGGGACAAGTTCCAGGAAGCCGAGGACACGGCGCGGGCCGCCAACGAGAGGAAGACCGAGGCGCTCTCGGACATGGACGACGACGAGTTCGAGGCGTACGTGGAGGACCTGGCCCGGCGCGGTGAGCAGATCTCGCGTGACGTCCAGGCGGGGAAGAACGATCCCGAGACGCAGCGCGAGCAGCGGGAGTACCAGGCGGAGGTGGCGGCGATGCAGGCCGAGCAGAACCGCCGGATGGCGCAGGTGATGTCGGGGATGAACGCCGAGCGCGAGCGGCAGCGGACGGAGAGCCCCCGTCTGGTGGCGGCGTGCGGCGAAGAGCCCCAGCGCCCCGAGGAGCCCGAGTCCGTGCTGGGTGGGCCCGAGAGCGTCCTGGCCGACAAGGGCGCCGAGGCCGCCGGCCTGACCCGCGACCAGTACGCCATCATGCGGGAGCGGGTGCTCTACTGGTCCGACGAGGACGGCATGCCCGAGGCGATGGGCTACTCCGAGGACGAGATGGCCACCCTGAAGGAGCACCGGGGCGACATCGCCACCGTCGTCGAGCGTCTGGAGAAGGCGAAGCTCCACCGTTGACCGGAATGATCCGCCGGCTCGCGCTCCTCCTCTTGCTCGCCGTCAGCCGGGGCCACGTCGCGGCGCAGACGGGCAGCGCCCTGGTGGTGAGGATCGGAGACGAGTGGGAGGAGTGGTGGGATGGATCGGCGCCCCCCCCGCGCTGGACGCAGGAGCTCGATCGCGTCGCCGACGCGGCCGGATGGACGGCCGCGTCGGCGGGGGTCGATCGGGGTGAGCTCACGATCCGCCGGATGGGCGAGCCGTGGCGGGTCCGGGTGATCCTCGTCCGGATCGATCCCTCGCTGGTCGACCTGAGGCTGGTGGTCCCACCCCGGCGGGACGACGGATTCGCGGGCCGGTGGAGCATCGACCAGGCCCCGCCCGGAGCCGTCTTCGCGGTGAACGCGGGACAGTTCACCGGCGGCCCCTGGGGATGGCTCGTGCAGGGTGGACAGCGGCGTCAGCCCGCCGGCAAGGGGCCGCTCGCCCCCGGTATCGCGGTGGACCGCTGGGGCGCGGTGGCGCTCCTTCCGCGGGACAGCCTGGAGACGGCCGCGGACGTCGAGGAGGGCTTCCAGTCCTATCCCGCGCTCCTGGTCGGCGACGGCTCCGTCCCGCCCGCGCTCCTCGAAGGGGGACGGGGCGTGGACCTCGTCCATCGGGACGGCCGGCTCGCGTTCGGACTGCTCCGGGACGGCCGCGTCCTCCTGGCGCTCACCCGCATGGAAGGGCTCGGCGGGCTTCTGGAGATCGTGCCCTTCGGCCCCACCACGCCCGAGATGGCCGCGCTCATGGGGGCGTTGGGGTGTGCCCGCGCCGTGCTTCTGGACGGTGGTCTGTCGGGCCAGATGATGCTCGTCGAGGACGGGCGCAGGGTGGAATGGCGCGGGCTCAGGCAGGTGGCCGCCGGGCTCGTGGGGATGCCCCGGATGCAGGCGGGAGCAGCGCGTTGACGCCACCGACTCTTACGCGGGGGCGGCCGGAGCCTATCTTCCTCCGCGCATGGACGGAGACGAGACGATTCGGGACGACGCGTCCTCGGCGCTCGAGGAGCACATCCGCCGGTTCGCGGGCCTGCTGCGCCACGCCCGTCGGCGGCACGGGCTCGCGCCTGAAGATCTGGACGAGCTCGTCCAGGAGGTGCGGGTGCGCCTTTGGCGCGCCCAGGGCACCGGTGAGAAGATCTCCGCCGTCTCGTCGTCCTACATGTACAGGACCGCGATGTCCGCGGCGGTGGATCTGATCCGGCGGCGCAGGCACGAGCGCCACGAGGTGGCTACCATCGACGGAGGGGTCGCTCGTGAGGTCCTGCCGGACCCGTCCCCGGGGCCCGACGCTTCGGAGGAGATCCTGCAGGCGATGGGACGGGCGCTGGGCAAGCTGGCCAGGCCGCGGGCGGTGGCGGTGCGGATGCACCTGGCCGGCTATTCGCGGGACGAGATCGGGAGCATCCTCGGGTGGAGCGAGGCCAAGACGCGCAACCTGATCTATCGCGGGCTCGCGGATCTCAGGGCGCGGCTCACGGAGCTGGGGGTCGGACCGGAGGCGACGAGATGAGCGATGAGGTTCTCGGGGAGCTGTACCGGCGGATGCTGGCTCGCCCGCGCCCGGACGGGCGGGACGAATGTCCGTCGCCGGACGCGCTCCGCGGCGTCGCGGAGCAGGAGGCCGGCGCCGACCTGCGGCTCGCCATCATGGAGCACGTATCCGGTTGCGCCGACTGCCAGCGCGAGCTCGCGCTCCTGGGCCAGGTGGCGGACACGGTTGGACGCACCAGACGGCCGGCGCCGCTCTGGTGGCTCGCCGCGGCGGCGTCCGCCGTTCTGGTCGTCGTGGGCGGCCGGGCGCTCCTGACGGGGGGCGGCGTGGAGCCGGTGGTGCGCGGCGAGGCCCCCGCGGTCACGCTGATCTCGCCGTCCGGCTCGGTAGGGACGGCCGCCGCCCTGGTGTGGCGCGCCATCCCCGACGCGGCCCGCTACGAGGTCGAGGTCCTCGGGCCGGAGGCGGAGCTCGTCCAGTCGGCCACGGTCCGGGATACGGTCGTCCCGCTGGGTGGTGGACTCGAACCGGGGGTCGAGTATCGCTGGCGGGTGACGGCGGTGCGCAGGGACGGCACGCGCGTCGAGAGCCCCCTGCTCCCCTTCACGCTCACCCCCGACTGACGGCGTCGGCCCGGGACCGGCGCCGCCTGCGCGTCGCCATGATCCCCACGCCCAGCAGCAGCACGGCGGCCGCCAGACCGCCCACGGCCGCGAGCCGCCGCCGGAGGGAAGGGGGTCGAAGAGGAAGCGTGAGGCGCTCGTTCCCGACGACGGTGAGCGTGGCCCACACCTCCGCCGGCGCTCCGCGCTCCCGCGCCGCGAGCTTGGCGGAGTGGACCGCATCCGCCACGGACATCCCCTCGGACAAGCCCCGATAGAGGGCATCGACGAGGCCGGCCGCGGCGCGGTCGTCGAGGGGCCAGCGCGTCAGGATGACGGAGCGCACCCCTGCGACCCGGAGCGCCGACGCCAGGCCCACCACGCCCTCGCCCCTCACGACGGTGCCCGACGCCGTGGAGCACGCCGACAGGAGCGCGATGCCGGCCTGCAGGCGCATCCGGGCCAGCTCCCCCGCGCGCACGACCCCGTCCTCGCCGTCGCCGGGGGCCAGAAGGAGCTCCGCTCCCGCGAGGCTGGCCTCGTCCAGGCGGGCGTGCGTGGCGAAGTGGATCATGCCCCAGGGGCCGGAGGCGACACGCTTGAAGCGAGCCTCGGTGGCGTCCTCCCCCAGCAGGGCGACGCTTCCGATCCCGTAGCGTGCCGCTTCCCGGGCCTCGCGCGCCGCCCGGAGAAGGGGCTGCAGGTCTGCCAGCGTGCCTCCAGCCGGGCGAGGGTCTCCGATGGCGAGGACCGCCCCCGGGAGGGAGGTGCGCCCGGAGCGCCACGCCATCGTCGCCAGGGAGGCCGACGGCTGCACGGCGAGGGTGAAGCGCTCGACCAGCGCGGTTCCGTCCGCCGCGAGGAGAGCGTCGAACGGCACCAGGTGGAGCGGCCCGTCGGGCACCAGGACGAGCCGGGAGACGGACGGCGGCAGGAGGGAGAGCGCGTCTCCGAGCACGGCCTCTGCGACGGTGCGGGACAGCGGCGCGGACCACCCTCCCGAGCCGATCACGGCATTCAGTCTCCGGATCGCGGGCGCAACCGAGTCTACGGGCTCGAGGAGGCGGGCATGGACGCCGAAGCGTCCGACCACGAAGAGGGTGGTAGGCTCGCCGCCCCGGCCGGTGACCCAGGCGAGGAGCGCGGTCTCGTCGTCGGGCACGGCGGAGGTCACCTCGGTCACGGTTGCGGCGTGAAGCGCGGTCGTGGGCCCCCGTTTGGGGGCGCCCGCCGTCGTGTCAGCCAGCGCCTCGATGCGCGCGAGCTGATCCTGGAGGCTGCGCGCCCGAAGTCGCTCCGCGAGCGCGAACGCGTCCTCGGCCCGCCCGTTGCCGGCCAGCGCCGCCACGATGGACGCAAACCCCAGGTCCGGATCCGACCGATCCTCGGACACCTGGAACGCCAGGAGCCTGAGCTCGGGGCGGGAGAGGGTGGCCCGCCACGCCTCGATGCCGTCCATCGCCTCCGCGGCGAGCGTCGCGGCGGCGTCGGTGTTCCCCTTCCTCGCCTCGATCTCGGCCAGCCGCAGACGGTAGTAGTACGCCCAGTCGGGTTGGCCTCTCGCCGGATCCATCCGCCAGGCGGTCTCCACACGCCGCAGGGCCGACGAAAGGAGGGCCTCGGCCGCGTCGAGACGGCCCCGCTTCAGCGCCAGGACCCCACGGTGGTAGGCCAAGCCCTGCAGCCGACCCTCCATCCCCGCGTCCTCCGCGGCGACCCGGGCCGAGTCCAGCTGTCGCTCCGCCTCGTCCCAACTTCCCTCCGCCATGGCGGCGTGGGCCAGGCCGATCCGCGCCGTCACCACGCCGACGGCGAATCCCAGGGGCTCCAGGGTCTCCACCGCATGGGCGTAGGCGGCGCGCGCCGCCTGGGGGTCGCCCCCGGCGAGGGCGATGTCGCCCACGGCGCCGGCCAGCGATCCCTGGCCATAGCGGTCTCCCTGGGCCGCGAACAGCGCCGCGGCGCTGTCGGCGTGGGCCGCGCCGGCCCGCGTGTCGCCCAAGGCGAGGTCGATGAAGGCGAGGTTCGCGTAGGCCCAGGCCCGAGGCGAATCGGCGTGGGCGATACTCGCGGCGTCCAGCGCCTCCTCGAGATCCTTGCGGGCCTCCTCGAGGGATCCCACGGAGCGCAGCATGAAGCCGCGCCATTGCAGGGCGACGGCGAGCCCGGCGTAGTCCCGCAACCGCCGCCGGAGGTCGGCGGCGGCGCCCATGTCCGCGACCGCTCCCGAAATGTCCCCGGTTCGGGCGCGATCCGAGGCGCGTGACCCGAGGCACGCGCTCTGCAGCCTGCGCTCGCCCGCCTCCTCCGCCAGGCGTGCCCCCCTGTCGGCGTCATCGGCGGCCGGACGGCTGCTCAAGACCGCGACCTCGGCCCGCCCGCAGTAGTAGAGGGCGCCGAGGAAGGGGTCGTCACCGAGGAAGGGAGCGGCCTCGGCGAAAAGCGCCTCCGCGGCCCCCGGGCCCACGGTGCGAGCGCGGGTCAGGCCCAGGAGGAGCAGCGTCTCCGTGCCGGTCTTCTCGTCCCCGATCCGACGTGCCTCCTGCAGGGCCGTCTCCAGCAGCCGCTCGGCCTGCGGGAGCGCCCCCCTGGAGCGCGCGACCTGCGCAAGGCCGAGCCGAGCCCGGAGGGAGACGGCGTCGGGTGGCGCCCCGGGAGCGGGGAGGAGCAGCGTCAACAGGCTGTCCGCAGCATCGAGATCGTAGGTGAGGTGGGCGATCGTTCCCAGCCCGAGCAGCGCCGACCGGTCACCCCGACGGGCGGCCTCCTGCCACCGGTGCCGAAGCGCCGGAACGCTGTCTCCTTCCACCGCCGCCGCGGCGTGGCGGACGGTGGCTCGGGGCGCCTCGGGCACCCGGACCTGGAGGCCGACGACACCGGCCAGGAAGAGCGGCAGCAGCACCCTCCCACATACGAGCGTGGACGGGCATCCGGCAAGGGGCGGGGAGTCTTTCCGGTGCTCCTAGATATTGGTGGACCGCTCGCGCACGTGGTCGAGGAGGAACGCCACCTGGGCGGGATCGGTGCGGGGGTGGAGGCCGTGGCCGAGATTGAACACGTGCGCCGCTGCGGCCGCGCCCTCGTGCAATACGTCGTCCACGGCGGCACTCAGCTCGGCACGGGAGGCGAAGAGCGCGGCGGGATCCAGGTTGCCCTGCACGACGGTGTCCACCCCGAGGGCGCGGACGGCCGCAGAGAGCGGAATCGTCCCGTCCACGCCGATCACGTCGGCATCGATCTCGCGGATGGCCGGCAGGAGCGAGGTCGCCCCGTTCGCGAAGTAGACGATCGGCCGGTCCACGCGCGCTCGCACCGCCTCCACCAGGTCCATGAGCACCGGAAGCACGAAGCTCCGGTAGGTGGGCGGTGCGAGCAGGCCCACCCACGAGTCGAAGAGCATGAGGACGTCGGCGCCGGCCCGCGCCTGGGCGACGAGGTACCGCGACATCGAGCGGCCCAGGAGGTCGAGGAGCTCCCGACCCAGGTCGGGCATCGCGCGCAGGAACCCCCGCGCCTCGGCGAAATCCCTCGAGCCCCCGCCCTCGACCAGGTAGCAGAACAGCGTGAAGGGGCCACCCGCGAAGCCGATGAGCGCCGCGTCCTCGCGCAGCTCCGCGCGCACCAGGCGCAAGGTCTCGAGCACGAAGGGCACCCCTTCCTCGGGATGGAGCTCGCGCAGCGCCCCGGCCTGGGCTCGTGTGCGGATCGGCGCCTCCAGGACCGGCTCGGGGTCGAAGGCCACGGCCACGCCCATCCCCTCGAGGGGGGTCAGGACGTCCGCGAAGAGGATCGCGGCGTCCAGCGGATAGCGCTCCATCGGCTGGAGCGTGATCCGCGTGGCGAGCTCCGGCGTCCTCGTCGCGGTAAGGAAGTCCACCCGCTCGCGCACGGCGCGGTATTCCGGGAGATGCGGGCCCGCCTGCCGCATGAGCCAGACCGGCATGCGGCCGTCGCGCTCGCCGCGGCAGGCCCGCTCGAGGAGCGTCGGGGCCTCAACCACGAGGGAAGCCCGGGGCGCGCAAGACGGCCTCGACGGCCTCGACGGTCCGCTCCATGTCCGCGGCGGTGTGGGCCCGGGACCAGAACCACGCCTCGAAGGGGCTCGGCGGCAGATGGATCCCCCGATCGAGCAGGCCGTGGAAGAGGGCGGTGAAGCGCTCGCGGGACGAGGCGGAGGCGGTGGGCCAGTCCACCACCGGCCGCTGGGAGAAGAAGAGCGATCCCATGGCTCCGACGCGGTTCCAGCGCAGGGCGATGCCGAGGCGTCGTGCGACGTCCCCGAATCCCTCGTCGAGCATCCGGCCGAGGGACTCCAGGTGGTCGTAGACGTTCGGCTCCTCTTCGAGGAGACGGAGGGTGGCCAGCCCGGCCGCCACGGCCAGGGGATTGCCCGACAGCGTGCCCGCCTGGTAGACGGGCCCGTCCGGGGCGATTCGCCGCATGAGCTCGGCGCTGCCGCCGTACGCGCCCACGGGTAGCCCTCCGCCGATGATCTTCCCCAGCGTCGTGAGGTCCGGGACGATGCCGAAGCGCTCCTGCGCCCCTCCCGGGGCGACGCGGAATCCCGTCATGACTTCGTCGAAGACGAGCAGGGCGCCGTCCTCGCGGCAGATCTCCCGCAGCCCCTCGAGGAACCCGCCGACGGGGGGGACGCAACCCATGTTCCCGGCGACGGGCTCCACGAACACCGCCGCGATCTCGCGAGGATGTGCCCGGAAGAGGTCGCGCACGGAGGCCAGATCGTTGTATTCGGCGACCAGCGTGTCCGCGGCGGTTCCGGCGGTGACGCCCGGGCTCGACGGAACGCCCAGAGTGGCCGCGCCCGAGCCCGCCTCCACCAGGAACGCGTCCCCGTGTCCGTGGTAGCCGCCCCGGAACTTCACCACGCGATCACGGCCGGTGGCGGCACGAGCGAGGCGGAGGGCACTCATCGTCGCCTCGGTCCCCGAGTTCACCATCCGCACCACCTCGATGCCGGGCACCCGGGCGACGATCGCCTCTGCGAGCTCCACCTCGCCCTCGGTGGGGGCACCGAAGGAGGTGCCGCGAGACAGCGCCGCCGAAAGGGCGCGCAGAATCGCCGGGTGGCCGTGGCCGAGGAGCATCACCCCCCAGGAGCCGATGTAGTCGAGAAGGCGATTGCCGTCCACGTCCTCCAGGAACGCGCCGTGTGCCGAGTGAATGAAGCGGGGGGTGCCTCCCACGCCCGTGAAGGCGCGCACCGGGCTGTTGACGCCACCGGGCATCACGCCCCGCGCCCGCTCGGCGAGGCGCTCGGCGACAACGACGCGCCGACGCGCGGCAACGTTCCTCATGGGGTCGGACGTCTGCATGCGTTCCATCCCGATCGGCTCGACATGTGCTGCACCGCGCGGTGGATTCCCGTGCAGCAGGTTTCGGGCCACCGGACCATCAGCCTTCGTCCCCGGGTCGGGAAGGCTTTCGCTCCCAGGCGATGTCCTGGAGGGAGCCGACGCCGAGCGCCTCCAGGAGCCCTTCGGCTGCTGCTGCGCCGGCGGCCGAGGGGTCCGCGGCGGCGGCCGAGCGGTGGACCCGCACGATGCGCTGCGGCGTGACGACGGCCGCCTGCAGGACGACCTTGCCGGCTTCGACCCGCGCGAGGGCGCCGACGGGCGCCTGGCAGCCGGCCTGGAGGCGACAGAGGCAGGCGCGCTCCGCGCCCACCGCCGCGTGGCTGCGGGGGTCGTCGAGGACGGCCACCAGGGCGGCCGTGCGCTCGTCGTCCATGCGGATCTGGACGGCCAGCGCGCCCTGTCCCGCCGCCGGCAACATGACGTCCGGGTCGAGGATCTCGACGATGCGCTCCGCGAGCCCGAGGCGGCGGAGCCCGGCGACCGCGAGCACGATCGCGTCCACGCGCCACTCGTCCACGGCCCGGAGGCGCGTCGGCACGTTGCCGCGCTGGTCCTCCACCCGCAGGTCCGGCCGGGCGTGGGTCAGGAAGTTCTTTCTGCGCGGGCTGGCCGTGGCTACGCGCGCTCCGGGCGGGAGCTCCGCCAGGCTGGGGCCCCGACTCACGAGGGCGTCGCGCGGGTCCTCGCGCGCGGGGACGGCCCCGAGCACCAGACCTCCGGGAAGCGTTGTCGCCAGGTCCTTGCAGGAGTGCACGGCGAGATCGATGCGTCCGCCGAGGAGCGCGTCCTCGATCTCCTTCGTGAAGAAGGCCTGACCCAGCGCGGGCCCCAACGGCACGTCCTGGATGCGGTCCCCCGACGTGCGGATCTCGACGAGCTGCACCGCCAGGCCCGGATGGGCCGCCTCCATCCGCCGCGCCACCGCCTCCGCCTGCACGAGCGCCAGGCGTGAGCCACGCGTGCCGAGGCGGAGCGTGCTCACGGGTCCCGGGGGTCGAGCTGCTTCGTCACGAGTCGCCCCTCAGCCCTGCTCGGCCAGCCAGCGCGCCGCGTCCAGCGCGTGGTAGGTGAGGATCATGTCGGCGCCGGCCCGCCGGAACGCCAGCAACGTCTCGAGGACGACCGACCGCTCGTCGATCCAGCCGCGCTCGGCCGCCGCCTTCACCATGCTGTACTCCCCACTGACGTTGTACGCGGCGAGCGGATGGTGGGGGAATGCCTCCCGCGTGCGGCGGACGATGTCCAGGTACGCGAGGCCCGGCTTGACCATGAGGATGTCGGCGCCCTCCGCGACGTCGGCCGCGTGCTCGAGCATCGCCTCGCGGCCGTTGCCCGGGTCCATCTGGTGGCTGCGCCGATCCCCGAAGCGGGGCGCGCCGTCCGCCGCGTCCCGGAAGGGGCCGTAGAACGACGAGGCGTACTTGGCGGAGTAGGACAGGATCGGCACGTCGTGGCGGCCGTCGGCGTCGAGCCCGTCGCGGATCGCCCGCACCTGGCCGTCCATCATCGCCGAGGGCGCCACGATGTCCGCGCCGGCACGGGCGTGCGACACCGCCGTGCTGCTCAACCGCTCCAGCGTGGGGTCGTTGAGCACCGCGCCGGCGGCGTCGACGAGGCCGCAATGGCCGTGCTCCGTATACTCGCACAGGCACACGTCGGTGATCACCACGCCCCCGTATCCCCGGGAGCGCAGGGCCCGCACGGCCCGTTGGACGATGCCGTCCTCCGCATCGGCGCCGGTGCCGCGCGCGTCCTTGTGCGCGGGGATGCCGAACAGGAGCACGGCTCCGACCCCTGCGGACTGCGCCTCGTCGGCCGGTCGGGCCAGCTCGTCCTCCGGCCAGCGGAGGACGCCCGGCATCGAGGGGATGGGGGTGGGCTCGGATTCGATCTCGGTGACGAAGAGGGGCAGGATCAACTGTCGGGGCCCGACGTGGTGCTCGCGCACCAGGGCCCGCAGCGCGGGGGTCCGGCGGAGCCGGCGAAGTCGCGTGTTCACGGCTGGATCCGGTGGAGCGGTTGGACGTACGCCTGAACAAAGCTCCCCCGGATCCGCCGCATGCGAAGTCGGGAATCCCCCCTCGCGTGGGATGGTAGTTCCCCCGACGCGGGACCAGGCCGGCGGGCCGGCCCTCCTCCCCTCTACTCTCCCCGCAGCGCCACCATGGGATCCAGCCTCGACGCCCGCCGGGCCGGCACGAAGTTCGCCAGTGCCGCCACGACGACCAGGAGGATGGTGACAGCGGCGTAGACCGCCGGCTCCCGTGGGCCGACCTCCACCAGGATCCCGGACACGAGCCCCGCCGCAGCCACGCTGGCCAGCAGCCCCACGCCCACGCCGGCGGCCACCAGCACCATCCCCTGGCGGACCACCTGGGCCAGCACCTGCCCGTGCTGGGCGCCCACGGCCATGCGCACGCTGATCTCGCGGGTGCGCTCGCTCACCGAGTAGGAGATCACGCCGTACAGGCCCGCCACGGCCAGGAGGAGCGCCACCGCCGAGAACGTGCCGATGAGCCAGGACGTGGCCCGGCGCGTCCACAAGGATCGGTCCATGGACTCGGACATGGTGCGCACCGACGCCAGGGGCAGCTCGGGGTCGAGGTCCGCCGTGACCCGACGAGCCGTCGCGACGGCATCGGCGGTGGGGCCGTCGTACACGAGGGCGATCTGCATGCCGGAGAGGGGGATCTGCCGCCACGGTTGGTAGACGCCGGGCCGCATGGGCGTGTCCACGCCGTAGTGCATCACGTCCCGGGTGACGCCCACTACGGTGAGCCAGTCCTCTTCGTCGGGGGTGCCGGTCCCGGGCCCGATGCGTCGGCCCACGGCGCCTTCGACCCCCCCCATCCGGGTGCGCGCGAACGTCTCGTTGACGATCACCGCACCCGCTGCCCTCCTCTCGCCCGTCGAACTCGTCGAAGCCTCGCCCCGCCAGCAGCTGGACGCCCATCGTCTCCAGGTAGCCGGGGGTGATCACCCGCTGCAGCACCACGGGGTTGGCGTCGTCGGCGCCCCCGGGGAGCCTCGCCCTCCACGACGTAGAACCACCCCCAGTGCCCCGAGAGCGGCAGGCTGCTGGCGGCCGCGGCGTGCTCCACGCCGGGCTCCGCCCGCAGGCGCGCCAGGTAGT
>CAWKGE010000032.1:0-145681 GCA_963848895.1 uncultured Gemmatimonadales bacterium | reverse complement strand
CCCCTACGCGGCACAAGGCCGTCCTGTTACTTGCGGCTGCGCCCATCACCGTGGTGATGAACTCCGTGCGCATCGCCTTTGCGGGCTGGATCGCGAACTACGCAGGCATCGAGTACCTCGAAGGCTTCACCCATTTCTTCGAAGGTTGGATCATCTTCATGATCTGTGTCGCGCTGCTGTTCCTGCTGGCATGGCTCATGCTCTTCCTCCACCCTGAGCGACCGGGCCTCGTCGAAGCGCTTGACCTCGATACTTCCGGCTGGGGCACCCAAGCCGCTCGGATCCGCCTAGTGCGCGCCTCCTGGGCCATGATCGCGGCGGTAGTGATTGTCGGCGCCGCGGCACTCGCATGGCAACTTCGCCCCGCGCCCGAACAGCAGGCTATTGAACGTGATCCTTTCCTGCTCTTCCCGCGCCAGATCGGTGAGTGGGAGAGTTCGCCCGGCTTGCCACTCACGCCCGCTGTAGAAGAAACCTTAGGCGCCGACGACTATCACTCGGTGGAACTGACCACGGCTGGTGCAGCGCCCCCGTGGGCCTCTTCATGGCCTGGTACGAAGACCAAACAAGGGCGGCACCCATTCGCCTGAAGTCTGCCTTCCTGGTTCCGGCTGGGAAATCGCTTGGATCGAGCGCGTTGATATTGGCGCCGAGCTTGGTCTCGGCGAGGCCTATCCCATCAACCGCGCGATCATTCAGAAGGGCGAACAAAGAATGATGGCCTACTACTGGTTCGAGCAGCACGGCCGCCATATCGCTTGGGACTACGCTGCGAAGTTCTGGCTTCTCTGGGACGGCCTTACCATCGGCCGCACCGACGGCGCGCTTGTACGGCTTCTGACGCCTATCAGCGGTGAAGAGAGCGAAGCACAGGCGGAGGAACGACTTACAACTGTGTTTTTAAACACAATTGAACTCCTCCCTAGTTATATTCCAGAATATAGATGAACTGAATTGGCTTCTTGCAAATGCAGACGTCGATCAATTTAATGCGCATTGAAACCTAACACTTATACCGTTATATTTATTATGATCCCAAGTTCTGTAACTCCATGGACATATACGGTGATGACGTGTATATGAGATTAACGTTGCCTCGGCCTATCTTACTTGTAGATTTATACGTTTAGACACGTCCCAAACGAGGATACGCGTATACTACTTGATCAAAAAAAACTAGCTGATTAGTGGCAACCCAATCGCCCCAATGCCAAAGCAACAACAAGAGCCTCCTCCATTGAGTGTTATTCCAAGACTTCTACGCTTTTCTTACCCCTTTATGTCGGGTTTAGGTACAATTTCCAACTCGAAGCTATTAAAAAACTATAGATGGGAATCCGCCAGGTGACATTATCGCTAAATCTGGCCGCTTCAACTTACTGATTCCTCAAAACGATTATGTAGGACGGTCAATAAAATACTTCGGAGATCTAGACAAAAAGATCTCATGGCTTGTTGAAAAATCTCTGGAACCTGGGGATACCTCGTTTGACATCGGTGCCAATCTTGGACTTGTCTCGTTCAAAATGCTTGAGAGAGTGGGAAGATCTGGAAATGTTATAGCTTTTGAGCCTCAGCGACGTATGGTGAGCTACATAAAGAAAAGCATAAACCTGAATCAAATTGAAAATTTGCACCTGCACAACATCGGGCTAGCGGATAAGCAAAAAACGTTACGCCTTTCAATTCCGGAACACAACGCTGGGGCGGCAACTTTCGTGTCGGGAGGTGTCACAACTTTCGAAGAAGCGCAAGTCACAACGCTTACTTTTAACCAGAATCACGATTTAGAGAACGTTAAACTTGTCAAAGTTGACGTGGAAGGATTTGAACACGAGGTATTTTTAGGAGGAAAAAATTTTTTTCTGGAAGTTAAACCCGATGTTGTTGTTTTTGAGGAGAACCGAAAGGTCGATAGTGTTCCAGATTCTATCTGGACCATCCAATCTTATGGGTACGATATATTTTCAATGCCAAAAACTTGGTTTTCTGTAACCCTCTTACCGTACCAGAAACGCGCCAAAGCACATGACTTTGTCGCTATCCATAGAAACGCTTCTACTTCTCTACGTCGGAAACTCGGCTTGTAATTTTTTTTAAAATGCGCCCCTCCCGACGTGGTATCGAGAAGACGG
This sequence comes from uncultured Gemmatimonadales bacterium, assembly GCA_963848895.1. Lineage (GTDB taxonomy): Bacteria > Gemmatimonadota > Gemmatimonadetes > Longimicrobiales > Gaopeijiaceae > SZUA-318. Next base: position 143,546 of record CAWKGE010000032.1, on the reverse strand, counting down.
TTGATTTCATTGTGCCGTACGACCCGGAGGGGCCCAAAGGCCTTTTGCCCGAGAACTCGATCCCATCCACGCGGAAACTCACGCGTCATCGCCGTCGTCCGGGCCGGCGCCGGCATCCTGGCCTCGAGTTAAGCGTCTGTTTGGCGATAAGAATGTCCCTTATCGAGGGCTGGCCATGAACCGCGCCCACTCTTCACGCTACTCGCTTTTGGCACCTGTTTCTGGTACCACAAACGCTGATGGCATTAAGCGGAGTTCGCTCTGAGACGCGACCAAGCCCTGGTCGACTCCAAAAAGCACGAAGTCAGTTTCACTTAAGTTGTGACATCCACTTTCAAAACCTGAGTGGTCGAACGCCATCGTGGACGAAAGTATTACTCAGACGTTACTGAAGCATGGTTTGCGCAGGGAGTCTTTAAGCGAAGCATCCCTTGCAGAGCATGAGGTTTTTGTCCGATCGTAGGATTAACAAAATAAACTTTATGATTCTTAGCGAACTGTTGTGTACTGACAGAAAAGGGTTCTATTAAGCACTAGCAATACCCGACTCCATGCTGGGACCAGTTCACCCGGGATTCCAGCAGGGCCAGCAGGACTACTCGATTGGAGCATTTAATGTTCGCACCTTATGAATTCGACGATATAGTCGAACGTGTTCTTTCGGCGCCACCAGTGGACACTAAGCTCCGGTTTGGCGTTTGGCACCGAGATCGCCTTACTTGGCGGGGGATTTGGCTCGAGGCAAAAGTTCTGGGAAAGAGTTGGGTTGTGCACCGCAATCGAAATGTAAAAAAGTTCTTAATCATCGGTCGCGCTCGTTCCGGGACAACGCTTCTTACAGATCTTCTTAATGCTCATCCAGATGTTACTTGCGATCGAGAAATGCTTCACCGGTCCGTTATTTCACCGGCCACCTATCTAGATAATCTTGCTCAAAAGAGTTGTACTTCAGCCTATGGGGCAAAATTACTTTCCTATCAGATGGCCCAAGTTCAACGCCTCCGATACCCGGAACATTTCCTTGCAGGCCTTCATGATCGTGGTTTTCGCCTAATTCATTTAAAGCGTAATACTTTTGATCAGACGCTCTCCTTAATGATGGCGCAGAAGTCCGGAAAGTATCATAGCAGGGAAAATAATATCAAGAAGGACTTGGCTTACTTAGATCCCCAGGATTTTTATCAGCGGCTGGAATGGAGCGCTATGCTTTTAGAATACGAAAAGCATGTTCTTCGAAAGTTGCCACATATTTCGATATCGAACCAAGCAAGTATCTTCTTCCGAGGCGTCTCAGACAGAAACCGCCGCGAGTGTCTTCGAATGGATTGGTGTGGGTCAACATCCGGTATATTCAAAGTTAAAAAAAGTTCTACCCAAGGACCTTAAGGAAATTGTAGAGAACTACGATGAAATTGTTTCGGTCGCAAAAAATCATAAATTGCTTTAAGTGTTAGCGTGATTGTCGCCATCGAATGGAGCGTTTCATGCATCATAGGATCTGCCCGGTTATCCCCGCAGCCTAATTATCACATGTTCAATAATACCCGTATCCGTACTCGCCCTGTTTCGACTCGTAGCGGCACTTGTTGAGCACCACGCCCAGCACCGATGTGCGCTCAGCCACCTCGCGCTCGCAAGTGTCGATCTCGGCGATCGAGGTCTGCCCCGCAGCCGCCACGATCAGGGCGCAGTCGACATTCGCCAGAAACCCGATGACGTCGTCGCCCACACCCAAGGGAGGCATGTCGAACACGGTGACCGAGGGAGCGAACCCGTCGATCATCGTGTCGAGCGCCGCGACGGTCGCGGGATCCTGCAGGAACTCGGCCGTACCGCTGCCCATGGGCTTGGCCGGTGCCACGATCAGGTTGTCGCGCAGCCGAACCATGTGGTCGGCCGCCGCCCCCTCGCCCCTCAGGACCCGCGTCACGTCGAGTTCGCTCGGGCAGGCCCAGGATCGCCCCGAGGCTCGGCCGCCGCAGATCGAGCTCGACCAGAAGGCCGCTCAGGTGGCTCTGCTTGGCGAGGCTCAACGCGAAGTTCGCGGCGACGGTCGATTTTCCGTTCCGCGGCCCCGGCGAGACGATCGCCACGCGGCGCCAGCCCTCCGCCTGCATCCGTTGCAGCACTCGGGTCCGCAGCCGGTCGAACTCGGCAGCGGCCACGCCGCTTTCGAAGGCGGTGACGCGGTTGGCGCGCAGGTGCTTGGGCTTCAGCTCCGCACTCGGGATATCCGACCAGGCGTCGCGATTCTGCTCGGCCCTCTGGGGAGCTGCGGGGCGCGGACGATCCGGCGCGACCTGCCCCTCCCGTGCGGCCCGGGCCTTGGCGATGGCGGATTGGATACGTTCCATCAGGAGGCTCCGGTGGAGTGTGGACCGGTCAGCGCCGGGATGTCGGGCAGACGGTCGAGGATGTTTCCGACCATCAGGTCGAGCGGCTGGTAATAGGTATCGATCGCCCAGAGCCCGGCCGGAATGCCCGCCGCGGCGACGACGAACGCGCCCACGATCAGGACACGGCGGCGGCGGATCTCCCCTTCGGTCCGCATGTAGGACAAGGTCGCGATCGGGGTGATGTCGAGCGCCTGCCGGATCTCCGAAGACCGCCGGACCGAGGTGTTCAGCAGTTCCAGCAGAAGGACGAGGCCAAGTCCCGCCATGAGCCCGCCGCCGAAGCCTGCGATGGCGATCTTGCGCCGGTCGGGGCTGTTGGGGGCATCGGGGGCGATGGCGTTCTCGATCACCGAGATCCGCTGGCCCTTCGACAGCGCCTCGATCGTATCGCCGGTCTCCGCCCGCGCGCGGCTTTCGACGGCGCGGTCGTATTGCTGGCGGACGTTCTCCAGATCGCGCTCGAAGCCCGTTCAAGGTGATGGCGTTGTTGGGCGTCGCCTGGATGGTGCGCTGCAGCTCCTCCATCGCGCTGCCGAGCTCGGTGCGGCGCTCTTCGAGGAACTCGATCTGGTTGTCGATATCGGCAATCTGGATCTCGAAGGCGCTCGTCGCTTCACCTTCGGCAGACGCCTCCCCGTCGGTTGCCACCCCGGTCTGCGCCGCCACGACCCTTTCCAGCGAGTCGATCCGCTGGGTCAGCATCTGCATCCGCGGGTTCTGATCGCTCATGACCGCGGCGTTTGCGGCATATTCCTCGCGCAGGCTCTGCAGCTGGCGCGCCTCGGGGCTCATCTCCGCCTCGCTCTGCTGCAAGCCGATCGAGCCGGTCTCGGCGTAGAGCGTCTCGAGACTGCGCTTGCGGTCCCGCAGCTGCTCGAGCTCGCGGTCGATCTCCGTCATGCGCTCCTGCTGCGAGATCAGCTGGTTGCGGCGGAACTCGAGGCTCTCGGGCAAGGCGTCGCGGTTCTCCTCCTGGAACTGCGACACCCTGGCGCTGCGCTCCGCCAGTTCCTGGTCGAGCCGGTCCACCTCCTGCTGGAAGAAATCCAGGGTCTGGCCGGAGACCGTGGTGCGCATGTCCACGTTGGCCTGCAGGATCTGCGTGACGATCTCGTTGGTGACCTGCGCCGAACGCTGCGCATCGGAAGCCGTGAAAGCTTACGTTCACCAGCGTCGCCTCGGGCGCGGCGCGCGGCCCGCCTCCGCCGCCGCTGGTTTCGATCGAGATGCGCGAGCGCATGTCCGTGACGATATCGTCGGGCGAGAGCGCCTCGCCTTCGTCGGCGTCGTAGAGATCGAACCTGTTGGCCATGTCGAGGAGCCGGTCGCGCGACAGGATGCGCTGGCGGATGATCTGCAGCTGCTCGATCGCCTCGGTGCGCACCGTGGAGGCAGCCAAGCTCGTCGGGGATCTGCTGGCTTTCGACAACCAGCAGCGCCTCGGCGACATAGCGCGGGGGCAGGATCAGCGCGATCGTCACCCCGAGCACCGAGCCCGAGGATGGTCAGCAGAATGATGTAATGCAGGCGCCGCAGCAGCAGCCGGCCGTAGAACTCCAGATCCATCTCGTTATACCCGTCTTTGCGCGTCGAGCAGCAGTGGCTCTTTGCTTGCGTCTGCGTCGGACCGCTTGGGCGCGCCCACAAGCAGCCCGTCCGCGATCACCTGTTCCACAGTCTCGGCATCGACGACAGGACTGTCTGAAGAGAACGCGTAAACCATGGCAATATCACACAACTTGTTGACCAGTCGCGGCACGCCGTCGGTTGCGGTGTGCACCGCTCTGCAGGCTTCGGGCGTGAAGATTTCCGACGTGGCGCCCGCCACTTGCAGCCGGTGCGCGATGTAATCGGCTACGGCGCCCGCGTCCATCGGCCTCAGATGGAAGTTCGCGGACACCCGCTGGGCAAACTGGGTGAGGTCCGGCGCCGAGATGATCTCGCGCAGTTCCGGCTGACCGACCAGCACCAGCTGCAAGAGCTCGTCCCGCCCCGAATTGATGTTGGTGAACATCCTGAGCTCCTCGAGCGCCTCGCGGCTCAGGTTCTGCGCCTCGTCGAAGATCAGGATGACCCGCTTTCCGGCGGCGTATTGGTCGATGAGGTAGGACTGAAAGCGCGAGAAGAGATCCACGTAGGTCTCGCCGGGCTCGGAGCGCTGGTCGAGCGCCAGCATCGCCCATCGCAGGATCTCGCCCCGGTCACCTTGCGTGTTGGCGACCATGCCGACCACCACATCGTCTTCGACCGAACGCAACAGATGGTGCAGCAGCGTGGTCTTGCCCGCTCCCACCTCCCCGGTGATGAGAGTGATAGGCGCGCGGGTCATGAGGCCGTATTCCATCATCGCGAACGCTCCGCGATGCACCGGCCCCCAGTAGAGGAAGTCGGGGTCGGGAACCAGCGAGAAGGGCCTTTCCCGCAGGTTGAAGTGGTCGATGTAGAAGGCGATGGCGGACACTCGTCAAGCAGAGGAACAGGCGCGGAGCCCATGGCACGGCCCCTTAGCATATGAGGCGTGCGCCGCGATAGCAAAACGCCCCAACGAGCGATAGTCGTAACAGCGCTCCGATGCTGCTGTCCGGCCATCGCCGCAGTCTTGACACAAACAGCGTCAACGGGCGAAATAAATAACCTGACAATTTTTCATTTGCAGCTCTTTGTTGAGCATACTCTCCTTAAGCGGGAATCCTGCGACGCCGCTCTCGAAAAAAGTTCCATTTTAAGACCGTAAATTATCGCAATCCCGCCATAAAATGCCGCAATCCTGACATGAGTTGGACATCTTTATTGCCGCGCGTACATACGCTGCGAGAGCCGCAGGATTTGCGCCTCTCGCACTCGCGTTCATAGGAGTTTGGTGCCAGTGACGTTTTCCGATACGCCGACTTTGGTTAAGCAGTTTACCACCGCCGACAGCAGTTACAGCTCTTATCAAGCCCCATGTGCAGGTTCGCGCGCCCGCCCCTATGCACGCCGCTACAAGCACTTGCTCGACATCTCTCTTGTCGTCCTGATCCTGCCGGTCATCCTCCCGCTCCTCCTTCTTCTTGCTTTTCTGGTGGCATGCGATGGCGGCAACCCGGTCTACTCGCAGAAACGCGTCGGCCGGGCCGGCCGTGTCTTCCGACTCTGGAAGCTCCGGACGATGGTGCCCAACGCCGACATCCAGCTCGCAAAATATCTCGCCGAAAACCCCGAGGCGCGGGCCGAATGGGCGGTGAAGCAGAAGCTGACGAACGATCCGCGCATCACGAGGGTCGGTTGCATCCTGCGAAAGACCTCGCTCGACGAGTTGCCGCAGGTCTTCAATGTGCTGACGGGCGACATGAGTCTCGTCGGCCCGCGTCCAATGATGCTCGATCAGAAGCCGCTCTACCCGGGCCGCGCCTATTTTGCACTGCGCCCGGGCATTACCGGCCCCTGGCAGGTCTCGGACCGCAACGCGTCGAGTTTTGCGGCCCGCGCCGAATACGACATTGCCTATTACAAATCCGTCTCCTTTTCTGGCGATATTCGCCTTCTTATGGCCACGACACGCGTGGTCATGTGTGGTACGGGCTGCTGACCGTTCGTCACCCGCGACGAACCGGCCCACCGTACGGCTGACATCTCGGCCGATATCAACTAGTGATCCCTCACCCGCGGCCTCCAGCCGCGGGCCATGTTTGTCGGAGAGTTTCCCGTCCCATGCACCTCGTGCGTTCCATCCTGCTGCCACTCACCCTGGCTCTCGCCCTCACCGCCTGTAAAAGCTCCGAGGAGCGAGCGGAGGAATTTTTCGAAACCGGCGTCGAGCTGCGGGAATCCGGTGATCTCGAACGTGCCGCCGTGTCTTTCCGAAACGTCTTCCGCTTCGACGGAGCGCACAAGGAAGCGCGCACCAACCTCGCCGAAGTGCTAATCGAGCAAGGCAATCCAAACGCCGCCTTCTCGCAGTACCTGCGCCTTGCAGAGCAATATCCGGATGATGTCGAGACCCGGATCGCGCTCTCCGAGCTCGCCATTTCCCAGCAGGCCTGGAGCGAACTCGAACGCCACGGCACCGTGGCTATCGAGGCAGCTCCGGAACGGCCCGAGGTCCAGGCGATCGCAGCCGTGATCGACTATGCCGAGGCATCGCGGAACGACAATGCCGGGGGGCGTCAGGACGCCCTGGAGCGCGCGAGAACCCTTCTCGATTCGAACCCCGACCTCGCGAGCGCCCGCCGGCTGGTGATCTACGGCACGCTCGAGGCTGGAGAGTTCGAGAGCGCTCTCGAGGCGATCAACACCGCCCTAGAGACCGACCCCGACGATCTTTCGCTCAACACCCTCAAGCTGCAGGTGCTGAACACGCTCGAACGGCCGGACGAGGTCGAGGCGCTCCTGCAGGACATGTATGCGCGCTTCCCCCAGAACGAGGAGATCCGGCAGAACCTGATCTCCTGGTATGTCCAGCGGGACGATCTCGATGCGGTCGAAGAGCTCCTGCGCGAGATCGCCGGGGCCCGCGACGCCGAAGGCGCGGTGGAGGATCACATCACGCTCGTGCGGTTCCTCTCTCAGGCAGAGGGGCCCGAAGCCGCGCGCGCCGAGTTGACCGAGCTGATCGAGCGCCAACGAGGGCAATGCGGAAGCCGTTGACCGGTATACGCTCCTCGATGCCGGGTTTGCCTTCGATGCGGGCGAGCGCGAGCAGGCCATAGACCGGCTGCGGTCGCGCCTCGACGACGACGCGGAGACCCCCGTCACCAACGACATCCGCACCACGCTGGCGCAGATGCTCGTCGCCACCGGGGACGAGGTCACCGCACGTGCGATGATCGAAGAGACGCTTGCGGCCGACGAAAGCAATGTCCCCGCGCTGAAGATGCGCGCCGAATGGCAGATCGAGGCCGACGATCCGAACGAGGCGATCAACTCCCTGCGGACCGCGCTCGACCAGGCACCGAACGATTCGGAAATCCTGACGCTGATGGCCCGGGCCCACCTGCGCGCGGGCAGCACGCAGCTCGCCGGCGAGCGTCTCGCTCTTGCCGTGGACCTCTCCGAGAACGCTCCCGCCGAGACGCTGCGCTATGCCCGCTTCCTGCTCGATCAGGGGCGTGTGGCCGCCGCGCGCTCGCTGCTCGCCGAATCGATCGATTCCAATCCAGGCAATCTCGACCTTCTGACCGAACAGGCGCGTCTCGCCCTGAGCCAGGATGATACCGCCACCGCCCGCAATGCCATCGCCGCGCTTGAACGCATCGACACCCCCGAGGCGGCCGACCGCGCCGCCGCGCTCAACGCGGCCCTCCTTCTGGGTCAGCAGCGCTTCGACGAGGGAGTGGCGCTCCTCGAAGAACGCGCCGAGGGCGATGCGCCCGGCGCAGTGGTGCTCGACGTGGTCCGCACCCGCCTGCAGGCGGGACAGGTCGAGGAGGCGCGGTCCTATCTCCGCACCCGCCTCGAGGAGCGCCCCGAGGATCCGACCCTGCGCTTTGCCGAAGCGGTGCTGCAGATGGCTTCGGGAGAGACCGAGGACGCCGAGAGCGGCCTGCGCGGGCTGATCGAGGAATTCCCCGAGGCCGAGGCTCCCGTGCGCCAGCTCTACGGGCTTCTGGTGAACGAGGATCGCGAGACGGAGGCGCGCGAGCTTCTCGCCGCGGCCGTGGACCGCATTCCCGAGGCGCGCGATCTGCAGCTCATCCGCGCGGGCAATTTCGAGGCCGAGGGCGATCTCGAAAGCGCGCTCGGGATCTACGAGACGCTCTACGAGCAGAACAGCGACGACGTGGTCGTCGCCAACAACTACGCAAGCCTCCTGAGCGATCTGCGCGACGACGAGGAGAGCCTCTCGCGCGCCGCGGACGTGGCCCGGCGCCTTGCCGACACCGAAGTGCCGGCCTTCCAGGACACCTATGGCTGGATCTCCTATCACCGGGAGGACTTCGAGGAGGCGCTGACCTATCTCGAACCCGCCGCGGAAGGCCTGCCCGACAACCCGGTGGTGCTCTACCACCTCGGCATGACCTACGCCGCGCTCGACCGTTCCGAAGAGGCCCGGGAGACGCTTCAGCGGGCTGTCGACGCCGCCGAGGGACAATCGCTGCCGCAAATCGACCGTGCCAGAGAAACGCTGGAGGGGCTTTGACCCGCTCCGGCGTGACCCGAGAGGCACATTCCCCCGCAGAACTGCATCGCCCGGCCGCAGCACGGGCGATGCCCCCTGCCCCGCAGACTGACAGAACGTTAGGCTGCACCCCAGTTTTCCTTGAACGCGTCATCGGGATACCGAAAAAATGCTAAGCCATATCAGACAGCTTCTCGTCGTGCTCGCGGCACTCCTCGGCGCCACCGCGGCCAGTGCGCAGGGCTATCAGGTACAGCCCGGCGACGTCCTGCGAGTCGAGGTGCTTCAGGACGACAGCCTCAACCGCAACGTCCTCGTCGCTCCGGACGGCAGCATCAACTTCCCCCTCGCGGGCTCGCTGCGCGCCGGCGGCCGGACGATCGGCGCGATCCAGACCGATCTCGTCACCCGGCTCGAGCCCAACTTCTCGAGCCGCCCTACGGTGTTCGTCTCGCTCGAGCAGCTTGCCGAGCGCGAACCGCCCCAGCCGACGGTTCCGCAGGAGGATCCGGTCGTCGCGATCTTCGCCATGGGTGAGGTCGCCAATGCAGGCCGCATCGAGCTCGTCCCCGGCACCCGGCTCCTGCAGGCGCTCGCGCAGCTCGGCGGCTTCACCGATTTCGCCGCCAAGAAGCGCCTGCAGCTGCGCCGCTACGACCCGAGCGTCGGACGCGAGCGGATCTACCCGCTGAACTACGAGGCGATCATGTCGGGCCGCAGCCCCAACGGCACGCTCGTCATGCAGGAAGGCGACGTGATCCTCGTGCCGACCAGGACCCTCTTCGAATAATCCCCGAAAGGGATCCCGTCCCCCATGCCCCGCACCCTTCTTCTCCCGCTCGGCGCCGCAACCGTCGCGTCGCTGATCCTCGGCCTGCCCGCCACGGCACAGGATCGGGTTCCGGACGGGCGGCTTCTGACCTTCGGGCTCTCAACCGGGATCACCGCCACGGACAATGCCGACCTCGACACCGAAGACCCGGTCGAGGAGGTCGAGGCGACGACCTCGCTTTCGCTGGGGCTTCTCTCGGCGACCCCCACGCAGCGCTTCGAGCTCGGCACAAGCGCCGGTCTGCGGGCGCTTATCGTCGGCGAAGATGACGAGGACACCTTCGCGCTCGACGACCCGAACGGCCGGATCCTCTACAGCCGCCAGTCGCGGGCCGCGGAGCTGACGCTGCAAGGCGCGTTCGACAGCCGGGAAATCAGCTCGCTCACTCCCCTGGAGCTCACCAGCGAGGACCTGGCCGATCTCGAGGATCTCCAGGATCTCGAGGATCTGATCGACGCCAATCAGGTCTCCCGCGACGCCAGACGGCTGACCTTCAACCTCGACGCCACGCTCGAGACCCGGCGCGACAGCCCGTTCGGGATCACCTATTCCGTCGGCGTCTCCGGCGAGCGCTACAGCGACGCCCCCGACGCCTTCGAGGACGAGACCAAGACCTCCGCCGGGCTCGGCCTTCGGTTCGATCTCGACGAGATCACCCGGGCGACGACCGACATCCGCTACGTGACCAGCGACGATCCCGAGGAAGACGATCGTCTCTCGCTCGATCTCGGTCTCACCCGCGCGATCGGCACGGACCAGGTCGGCGCCTCCTTCGGAGTGGTCGAAGATGGCGATACCACCCGCCTCAGCCTCTCGGCCAATGCCGCGCGCGAATTCGCCGCCGGCCGTGTCAGCGGATCGATCGGCGTGAGCCGCGCCGACAGCGGAAACCTCGCGCTGATCGGCTCGCTCGGCCTCGCCCGCGAGCTCTCGCCCACCCAGGAGGTGAGCCTCAACCTGTCGCGGCGCGTGGTCCGGCTCGACGGGTCCGATCCCGGCGAGCCCGAACGCGAGCGCGCCGTCTCCAGCCTCACCGCCGATTACAGCCATGCCGTCACCCGCCTCTGGCGCTTCGGCCTCGATGCGCAGCTGACGCAGACCGAGGTGATCGACGGGCCGGACGACAGCGACACCTTCGGCCGCATCGGCGCGGACCTCTCGCGCCCGCTCACCGAGAACTGGAGCCTCTCCATGGGCGTCAGTCACCGGTTCGAGGAGAACGCCGATGGCACCGACGCAACCAGCAACACCGTCTCGGTCTCGCTGAACCGAACCTTCCGGATCCCCTATTGAGGCGTCTGTCGCCGCGTCAGCGCCCATATCTCTGGATCGGCGCGAGCCTCCTTGCCGTGGAGCTCGCGATCTGGATCGTCGGTTGGTCGCTCGGCAGCCCGGACCGGTTCAGAATATGGGTGGTCGGGCTTGCGGGGTTCTGGCCGGGTCTCCTCGGCGACTGGCAGTCGAACTTTCCCCTCCAGCCCGTGACCATGTTCGCGACCTACTGGCTGATCCATTCCGGGCCCGGGCATCTCCTCGGCAATCTCGGCGTGCTCGCCTGGTTCGGCATCAGCATCGGGCCGCGCCTGCGCCGCAGGGAGACCTGGGAGATCTGGATCGCCTCGGTGCTCGGAGGGGGGCTCGCCTTCGGCTATCTCAGCACCTCCTACTCGCCGGTGATCGGCGCCTCGGGCGGCGTCTTCGGGCTGCTCGGCGCCTTCGTGGTGCTCGATTTCCGAAGCTCCCGGGGCCGGACCGGCCTGGCCCGAGCCGGAGCCCGCACCGCAGTCATCTGCGCGCTGATCGTCGCGCTTTCGATCCTCGACTACATCCTGCGCGATGCGATCCTCGCCTGGCAGGCCCATCTCGGCGGCTTCCTCGCCGGTGCCGCGCTCACCTGGGCGATCTCGGCGGGGTCCAACGGAGACCGCGGCTGAGCTTCTGCCCATCGCGCTCGGTTCGTTCCGCCCGAATGGGCAGTGGACGCGCACATTACAAAACGCAAGCGCCCGACATCCGCATCCCCATGAAAAAAGGCGCTCCCTTAGGGAGCGCCTTTCCTGTCCTATTGTCCGATCCGTGCGCGGATCAGGCGGCCTTGCGACGACGACGCGACGCGGCACCAAGTGCACCGAGGCCACCCAGCAGAAGCAGGCCCGCAGCGGGCACCGGCACGGCTGCCACGGTGAAGAAGTCGAGATCGAACCCGTCGCCGTTTGCCGGACCGGTCGAGACGTCGGTAAACCGGATCTGGTCAAACGAGCCGTCGAATCTCAGCGTTGCCATGTTGCCGATGTTCCCCTCGGCGTTGGGCTGGTTGCTCACGGTGCCGATGTTCTGGAAATCACTTCCTCTGCCAACTTCCACGATCGCCTGCTCCAGCGGGTAGTTGGTGCCGAAGGTGATCTCGATGGCGGTCAGCGGACCGGTGAAATTCGGCGAGATGTCGAACGTGGCGGAACCGCCAAGGCCGCCATTGATGTTGCGACCCAGCGAGTAGAAATTGCCGTCACTCGCGCCAAGCTCGACATTGCCGATATCGGTGCGGTCATGGCCATTCGGGTTATTGGTCGAACCGCAGGTAATCGTGCCGAACGAGCCGTTTTCGCAGTCACCGACCGCATTGGTAATCGTCAGTGCGCTGGCCGCACCGCTCATCGCGACCGTCGCCGCAGCTGCCATGATAATCTTTTTGAGCATTGTAGTCTCCCTTAACTCTAAACCCACAGACGTCTAGTACCCTGCGGAATCGCATCGGCTACAGGGTGAGTAAAAGATCGCCATATTTCTGTCTACATGCAGACACAAAAAAACACTCTGTTTCCAACATTTTACATTTTTAGAGTGCATAATATACCTGATAATCTCTCTAAAGATGTAATCGGCCTCACAAGGTCGTATTATACGTTGTTGAATGCGAAATTCTGAGGCTCGTAATACTCCCATTACTTCAAGGTGAGTAAGGGATTGGGGCCCTGCACATTTACAGGGCTACGCTACTCGCCCTGAGCATCTTATGTAGCTGCCATTACAATCCAGTGGAGGAACCCGAACTCGCCAAGGCAAATCAACTTGAAGTTGCCGTAGTACATATTAGATTAATGGCATGACGCTTTCAGATGCGTCGGATGTGAGCGCTCGACCGCAGTTGATCCTCCCCTCGAAGGATTGCTGACATCCAATTTTTACTCACCCACGCCACATTCCTGACACAACCACAGGGTGTCATAAAAGTGCCGTTTGGTCTTGGGTCCGAGACGTAAGGAGAGCCATATGGGTTTCAGCATTGTCTTCGCCGCTGCCATCCCGGCCTATCTCGCCGCAGGAGTTGCCCTGCTGATGGGGGCAGGATGGCTTGTTGCTTTGGCGGTGCTGTCGGGTACCGGGATCGCGCTGACGCTGCTCTTCACCCTTGCCGCGCTCGCACGGGATGCGCTGCGGCGCCCGGAAAAACAGGATGAGGAACTGGCCGAGCCCGCGCAATAACGCCAGTCCGCACCTTAGACGCAAGTCAACAGGCATCACCCTCCGTCATTCTGCTGATCTGCTCGGGTTCGCGTCTCTGGCCCTTGGCAGAATCGAGACTTTAACGGGTCGGCAAGATCATCTCGATGCCGCGCAACACAGTACTGCCGTCTCGCACCCCCGACCCTGTTCAGTCGGCGTCAAAGACGCGCTTGTCATTTTCTGTACGGTAGCCAGTCGGTTGCATCGTTCCGCGCAACAGCAGACGCAAAGATGCGAGCCATTGCGAAAGCCCATGCCCCGAACATGGTACGGGGCGTCACCATCCGCGCGAAAAGTGCGGCCCGCTGCCCGTCCGCTCGGGGTGCTTCCAGGCCAAGTTTCCGAAGCTGGCGTTCTCCCTCGATCCATCTCCGCCGCGTCTTGATCCAACCAACGAAATCCGGCGGGGGGCGGGTGGTCACAAGAGCGTCCCGCACGATCATGCGCAGCGCCGGCGGAACCATCGAGACCGCAAAGATGTCATCGCCCGTTACATCCGGCCATTCCCTCCAGCGCGCACGGCCGGAGCTCGAGACACCGATGGCTCCGACAAAGCAACCCTCCTTTGCGTGCGGCAAAGCCAACCAGCACATAGCCATCCCTTCGGAAATGCGCGTGGTAGCTGCAGTGTCGAAAACATAACGTGCTCCCGTCATTTCGGCGGCCCCGGTGATCAAAGGTATCATCAGGGAGGCCAGATCACCGGGCCTGAGACACGCATCTGCGTCGAGATAGAGGCGCGGAAACAGATCCCCCAAAGCATCGTCCCCGGCCTGAAGAGCACCTGTTTTCCCGGGCGCGTCCCGTATGATGATCTCGGCCGCTGGTCCCGCATGATGGCGGATGCGCTCAGCGCTGTCGTCAGTGCAGCCGTTGCAGACCCATATGACGCGCGCCTTGATGCCGCTTGCGGCCGACAGGAGAGCAGGGACCGTCTCGTCGAGTACAAGGGCTTCATTTCGAACCGGAACAACGACCCCGCAATCGAACAATGCCACTACGCCACTCCTTGAAGTTAATGCGCCTGGAACATGCCGAGACAAGCCAAGCTGCGACAGCCGGAAAATATGCCCCCCCCCCGTGCGAGGAACCACGCCTCGCTTGGGGCGTGAACTCCTTGAAACGGGGTAGGAATTCACACGCTCAGGCCTTCGTAACCGGGGCGAGGATCAAAATCATCCCGGCCCGGGGAGCGCTTGATGATGGTATTGAGACGATATGGAATACGCTAACGGAACACGAACAGAGAATAGTCCGCCGCCGTGGCGGATCTCAATCGTGATCGTTGCGCACAACTCGGCGCCCGATCTGGCCACCTGCCTCGCCTCCTTGCCGCAGGCTGCGCCCCGAAGCCGCCTGGACATCATTGCGGTCGACAACGGCTCCCGGGACGCCAGCGCTGACATTCTGATAGCCAGTGGCGCCACGGTGCTGCGCGAGCAGTCAAACATCGGCTTTGCCGCAGCCGTGAACAAGGCGATGCGGCAGGTGGATACACCGCTGGCATTGCTTCTGAACCCCGATGTGGAGGCACATTGCGGTGCGATCGACCGATTGGCGGACGCAGCCGACGCCCATCCGCGCACACCCGTTTTTGGTGGCCGCACACTGACCCGAGACGGCCATGAGAACACCAGCAATGCGTGGGCGGCGATAACGCCGCTCAGCTCTCTCTTCGGCGCAGTGGGGCTATCCGCAGTCTGGCCGAGGTCGCCATTCTTCAACCCGGAGGAAATTCCTCAGTGGGACCGCCAAACAGACCGCGAGGTAGACGTCGCAACCGGCTGTGCGTTGCTGGTGCGCACCGAGGTTTTCCAGTCGTCGGGAGGCTTTGACGAACGCTACTGGCTCTACGGTGAAGAAGCTGAATGGCAGGCCCGATTGCGCGCTTCGGGATATCCGCCGGCCCTGGTCGTATCGGACGCCGTGTTTACGCATGCCAAGGGTTCGTGGCCGGAAGAGACCGACGCCGACGCATTGCGCGCCGCGCGCATCCTGCGCGGAAGAGCCACGCTCATGCGGACAGCCTGGCCCAAAAGATGGCGGATGCTGGCACCGGGTCTTCTTAGACTTCACGCTCTGCGATACGGCCTGCAATCGCTGATGGGCGGGGCCGGCAAGCGTCGGCACAGGGCGCTGTGGCGGACACGCTCCGACTGGGCGGCAGGCTATCCCCAACCGTCCAGAACGAGGGGGGCATTCTCGCGGCCGAGACGCATTCCGCGCGCTATGGCAGGCCTGATCGATCCGCGCACATATTTTCATGCGTTCCGGATGATCAACTTCTGGAACAACGTCCATGCCGCGCCACGTCGCACCTTGTCCTCGGGGCACGACGTCGAGATCAGCCCCGATGTCTTCTTCTCCAACCCCGCCAGGATCAGCATAGGTGACCGGACCCTTGTCGCGTCGGGCGCGCGTCTCATGGCTGGAAGCATACATGGGCGCATTGTTGTCGGGAGCGATGTGATGTTGGGGCCCGGTATCCTTGTCACGGCGGCGAATTATTGCACCGAATATGGCCCCCCTTACCGAGACCGCGGCATGGAAGAACGTGATGTCGTCATAGAAGACGGCGCATGGATCGGGGCGGGCGCAGTCGTGCTCCCCGGGGTCACGATCGGCCGCGGCGCAATTGTTGGGGCAGGTGCTGTCGTATTCAGATCCATTCCGCCCGGCGCGACATTCGTTGCCGCCGAAGGTCATTTTCTTGAGCAAAAGTAGATCGTACGCTCCCCATTCAGAGCGCTGACGTGCGCGGGGCGATCTTTCACCACGCCATGCGCTTCCAGAGCTTCCAGCGGCGCAGAAGTCGATCGATCCACATGCTCGGCCGACGGCGATACCGGTTACCATACCACGGCATGAGGCGCATCCCGTCGCCGCCCCTGTCGCGGTAGAAGTTCGGCACCGGATGGAAATTCCGCATCCGCAGATGAAACACTTCGCAGGCGGATCCAGCCTGCGGCGGAACGATCCAGCGCCAGTCAGCCGCGACACGGCGACCGGCAGCCTGCTCGCGGCGGTGAAACGTCATAAACTGATCGGACGCGGTGTGGTGATCGACGATCGTGACGCCTTCACGGTGGAAGGAATGCAGGACCGCCCGGTTCAGTTCGGTCAGCGTGGTGTCCTGCCAGAGCGGATCGCTTCCGGGCCTCAATCCCATTGCGCGCGCGACATCGGGCAGCAGATTGTAGCGCCACGGGTCGCCGAAATTCCGCGAAGCGATCTCGGTCGCCATGTAAAATCCGTTGAAGGGTGCACAGGGATAGTCGATGCCACCGATGCTGAGCGTCATGTCCGAAACCACCGGAACCGTGTACCAGCGCAATCCGAGCGCGGTCAGTGCAGGGTGATCCGGGTGTGAGATCGGCACTTCGCGAACGAGGCTCTCGGGTAGGGGGATCAGGTGACGGCGGTCCTGCGCGTCACGCAAGAACCAGGGCAGAATGTCAAAGCCGGACGGCGTCTCCGGAGGAGCCCATCCGAGCCCCTCGGCAATGCGCGTCGCCTCGACGTTCTGGCGGTCGCCGAGAATGGTGCCGTCCGGTCTGGCATAACCTGCGTAACGAACGATCTGGGGGCTCTCGATCCAGGCGGGGGAACCTTCGGTCCCAACAGGGGAGAAGATCGAGATGATCGACCGGATCCGCCCGTCGGACTGCGCCTCACCCAGATGCTCGTGCACCCGAGCCGCCATCGCTTCGGGAGCCGTGATGTGCCGCGCGTCGATCACCTCAAGGCTTTCCCAGAACAGCCGCCCGATGCACCGGCCATGGTTGCGCCAGGCAAGACGTGCGCCGAAGGCCAACTCCTCTGGCGTATGGTCGTAGTGCCCACGCGCTTTCAGGGCGCGCCGGACCTCTGCGTTCCGGCGCTGCCGTTCGACGCGACCCGTTCCGTGTGCATCGTGGAAGGCATCAAGAAAGGCCCGCGCCTCCTCGCGCCGTTCCAGCGCCGAAATACGGCGCAGCCGCCGCTGCAACGGCGAGCCCGCAGCCGCCCCGGTCCGGTCAAGGAAAGCCAGCCGTCTCACATCAACCCGTCGAACTGGCGCGCCGCATCCCGCAGTGGTCGCGAATTGATCTGATACACCACGCGCAGGGCCCGGGCCTTGGCATGGCGATAGGCGCGATCCTTGGGCTCGCGATTGCGGTACTCCGCCCGTGCGCGGGCGTCGAGACGGCGAATGACATCAAGGGCGACGTCGCCCTCGGTGGCCTTGTCCGTCATCGCTTTCCAGATCGGGGTACCGGTATGCAGCGTGAAATCGTTGAAGCGGACGCGGTCGAGATACTCGGCATGCGCTTCGAGAAAATCCGCGGTCTGCTTCATGTCCTCGCTCGTCTCACCCGGAAAACCCTTGAACATCGTGCAGCGGACGGAAAGGCCGGCCGAATGCGCATCGCGGATAAAACGAGAATTGCGGTCCACGTCCGACCCCTTGTTCATGGCATCGAGCAGGCGCTGGCTTCCGCTTTCGAGACCAAAACTGATCCGCCGCATTCCGCCTTCGGTTGCGGCATGAAGGTCAGCCCGAGACAATCCGTTATCCGCCCGACGGTCTACATGCACGGTACCGACCCATTCAGCGCCGTGCACGTAATGGTGCAGTGATTTGGCAATTCCGCGGATCATCCCGGGCCAGGAATTCAGCTTGAGGTCGAGGAACAGGAAATTGGACGTCTCATGACGCCTGGCCTGCTCCTGCATCTCCAGAAGCACGTTCTCGATCGACCGTGTCCGGAACGTACGCCCCGAGGTCGAGATCACGTCCGAACAGAACACGCATTTGTCCCACTGGCAGCCCCGTCCGGTCATCAACGGGACGATGCGCGCGCTGTAGCGATCCCACGGGAAATCCGTGTAATCCGGCACGGGCGTGTCGTCGAGGTTTCGGAGCGGTTTTGATGCAGGCCCCGCACGTCCGTCCGGCAGGACGACGCCGGGATGCCTCGTAAGATCCCCGCCGGAGCACAACGTCTCGAGGATATCGGGAAGGGAGCGGTCGGCCTCGGCCCCGACAACTGCCGAAAGGCCCGGGATATCCTGCCATGCTTGCGCGACCTCGGAGAGGTTGAACATCGGGCCGCCGAGAAGGAACGGAATGCCCCTCTCCTGCGCACGCGTTGCGATCTTCTCCACACTCGGGCGATGCTGCAGATAAGCGGACACGAGAACCACGTCCGGAGCCTTGGCGAGGCCACGCTCCACCTCGGCAACAACCCGTGGATGGGCAGCCTCGATACGGGCGGCGCGCAACGAGCGGAGCGTGTCGCGGATCCCCAGGAGCGGCGTGATATCGGTCAGGTGGATCCGCCGCGCCCAGTGATCGAGCGGCGTTTCGATGCGCTCCCGTTGGGCGGCAGGAACGTCATACGCCAGAGGTGACAGAAGCTCCGCGCGATGTCCGCGCCGGCGCAAGGAGGCGATCAGAAGGCCGATTGCCAGCGTGGGAAAGCTTGCAAAATTGTTCAGGTCAACGACCAGGACATTCAGGGCACGATCTGCCGTTTTGATGGAAGCGGTACCGCCCCGCGCGGGTGTGGCACCTACCAGGGCACGAGATCGTCTCGGACGTGTCGTTTCAGTATCTTTGGGCAAAGTGGCCACCTTCGATTCTTCGTCAACCACTCATATCGAAAAGGGGCGGATTTCAATCTAGATCTATCTTTGCGGGAATAATTCAACTTTTAGTTGATTATCGGTGGATGTTCAGACAATAATACCGAAATCAAAAATGCAACCAGTTTCCCGGTGCTTCCGATACGGCCACAATCCGTTGCTCCATGCTTGGAAAATCCACATATTCACCGATCTCGTCTTTAGGTCTTATGCAAGGTATTTGTCTTCGATATGCACGAGCATTCGAAATCCGGAATTTCATTTCCGATCGATGTCCCGATCCACCAGTGACCTGTCGCAATCGCTTGAAAGGCCCCGATGGCATTCGCGGCTCGCGCATCTCGGGCACGGCACATGGATCGGCGCCATGGCCATCGTCAAGCCCGAGGTGACCATCGGCACGGGTGCCGTAGTCGCGGCCGGTGCGATCGTGACGAAGGACGTCGCGCCCTACACCTTGGTCGCGGGCATTCCGGCGCAGCCAATTCTCCGGCGATTTCCCGAAGACATCGCCGAACGCATGATGGCGCTCGCCTGATGGGATTGGGATCACGCAACGTTGCGCGCGCGGCTTGATGACATCCGGTCCCTATCGGCCGGGATGTTCTCCAACCGCTAGGCCGTGTTGACAAAAGGGATTGAACGAACCCGCTGACGCGGGAGGGGCGTCGCTGTTGGCGGGAATGGCCTCCTGATGGGAAGGTTTGGTTGCTGAGACCAACCTTTGATCAGGAGACCATCCCATGGCTGATGCCACACCAGCGGTAAGCCCGCTGCGCCGCCGTATGATCGACGACATGACGCTTCGCAACCTGTCGCCGGCCACGCAACGATCCTATCTTCATGCCGTCACCAAGTTCAGCCGGTATTTCGACCGCTCGCCGGATCGGCTGGGGCTGGAGGATGTCCGCGCCTTCCAGGTCTATCTGGTGTCGCAGGGCATTTCCTGGCCGGCGCTGAACCAGACGGTCTGCGCGCTGCGCTTCTTCTACGGCGTGACGCTGAACCGGGCGGAGATCCCCGAGCGGATCGCCTATGCGCGCACGCCGCGCAAGCTGCCGACGATCCTGAGCGCCGACGAGGTCGTGCGCTTTCTCGAGGCGGTGCCGTCCCTGAAGGCGCGCGCGGCACTGACGACGGCCTATGCTGCGGGGTTGCGCGCGTCGGAAGCGGTCAGCCTGAAGGTCGCGGATATCGACAGCGAGCGCATGGTGATCCAGGTCCGCCATGGCAAGGGCGCCAAGGACCGCACGGTCATGCTGTCGCCGCAGCTTCTCGGCATCCTGCGGACCTACTGGCGTCTGGCGCGTCCGACGGACTGGCTGTTTCCCGGGCGCGGCGACAAGCCGATCGATGTGCAGGTGCTCCATTCCGCCTGCCGGTCCGCGACCAAGGCGGCGGGACTGACCAAGAAGGTCAGCGTGCACACGCTGCGGCACAGCTTCGCCACCCATCTGCTGGAGAGCGGCGTCGATATCCGCGTCATCCAGGTGCTGCTCGGACACAGCAACCTGTCGACCACTGCGCGCTACACGCAGGTTGCCACGACGACGATCGCGAAGACGCAGAGCCCATTCGATCGCCTGAGCCTCGAGGTGGTGCCGCCCGAGCTGAGGCCGCGCCATGCGCCCGACACTGGAGGTGGCGGATATCTTCCGCCGCCATGGCCCAGCCTACGTCCAGGCCCACGACGGCCATCTCGGCCGCGTGGAGCGCCGCGTCATGTCCGCGATCGAGCTGTGCCGCACCGCCGCGCTCGGCGGCCATGTCGAGGGCTGCCGGACCTGTGGCACGGTGCGTGTCGCCTATAACTCCTGCCGCAACCGGCATTGCCCGAAGTGCCAGAGTGCGGTTGCGCGGGACTGGCTGGCCGCGCGTGCAGGCGACCTGCTGCCGGTGCCCTATTTCCATGTGGTCTTCACGCTGCCCGCCGAGATCGCGCACGATCGCCTTCCAGAACAAGGAGGTCGTCTACGGCATCCTGTTCCGGACAGCCGCCGAGACGCTGCGGATCATCGCCGCCGATCCCAGACATCTCGGTGCCGGGATCGGCCTCATCGCGGTGCTGCACAGCTGGGGGCAGACCCTGAGCTACCATCCCCACCTCCATTGCATCGTGCCGGGCGGCGGCCCGTCGCCCGACGGCACCCGCTGGATTGCCTGCCGCCCCGGCTTCTTCCTGCCGGTCCGGGTGCTGTCGCGCCTGTTCCGGCGGCTGTTTCTGGAGGCTCTGCGCGCAGCCTTCGAGGCCGGACAGCTGCACTTCTTCGGCGAGCATCGCCGAACTGGCCGACCCGCAGTCCTTCGCCCGGCTGCTGACAGGCCGCTGGTCGCCGCGACTGGGTCGTCTATGCCAAGCCGCCCTTCGGCGGTCCGGAGCAGGTGCTGGCCTATCTGAGCCGCTACACCCATCGCGTCGCCATCGCCAATTCCCGCCTGATCAGCATGGAGGACGGCAAGGTGACGTTCCGCTGGCGCGACTATCGCCATGGCCGCAGGCCAAGGCGGATGACGCTCGATGCCGGCGAGTTCATCCGGCGCTTCCTCCTGCATACCCTGCCGGACGGCTTTCATCGCATCCGCCATTACGGCTTCCTCGCCAACGGACAGCGCGCCGCCCGCCTCGCGGCCTGCAGAGCGTTGCTGGCCGCCCGGCACCGCAGAGCAGCCATCCGTGCCGCACCCGCGACAAACGCGGCATCCGCCCACGCGCCCATGCCCCTGTTGCGGCCGCCCGATGGTCACGCTCGCCGTCTGGTATCATGGCCAGGCGCCGCCCAGCGGACCAGTCTGGAACGACAGCTCATGAGTCGATCGCGACAGACCACCGCCACGCGATCGGCAGCCGGCTTCCATGAGAACCGGACAGACGCTTCTGCGCGCAAAGACCCGATGCGGCGGCTCTCGGCCGTTCCGCGAGGCCGCTCGACCTGCAAACTCGGACCCGGGCGTCGGTACCCGCAGAGCCGGCGCAGGCCACAGCCAGGGCTCTCCGGCGCCGCCATCCGCACATGCGGCCCTGCCTGCCAACACGCCAGGCCAACGCTGCCAGCCACAATCCCCATAGCGCCAAACCGCCCGCGGCTTCGTTCAATCCGGCTTCAATGAGGTCGCGAACGCTGCGCATCGACTGCCGCGCCCGCGACCTCACAGAACCCTCCAGATTCACAGCGCGCGGCAGGCGTGATTCAAGCTGGTATCTGCGATGGAGACCAGCTTGGCACGAGACCTGATGTCGGACGACGAGTGGGCGTTCTTTGAGCCGTTCATCCTGGCCGTCCGCGCGCCGAACGGGCGCAAACCGATCAACCACCGGCTTGTTCTGGATGGGATTTTCTGGATCGCTCGGACCGGGCTCCGTGGCGCGACCTGCCCGAAGAGTTCGGCAAATGGTCAAGCGTCTACCGGCAGTTCCGGCGCTGGACGCTGGCCGGGCTCTGGGAGGACATCATGGAAACGCTGAACCGACAGCGGGGCCGTGCCGGACGCGCTCCAGATGATCGACAGCACCGCGGTCCGCGCCCACCATCAGGCAGCGGGCTCAAAAGGGGGACTCCGAGAGCAGGGTCTTGGCCGTTCCGTGGTGGTTTCACGACCAAGATCCACCTGCACGTCAATGCGCATGGCCTGCCCATGAGGACGGAGATCACGCCGGGCCAGACGTCCGACTATGTCGGCTTCGATCTGTGATGGCCGACAACCTGCCCGTCCCGAGCGTCTTGCTCGCCGACCGGGGCTATGATGCTGACCGTATCCGGAAAACGCATGGAGCAGCGCGATGCCTTGCCAGTGATCCCAATGCGCAAATCCCGCAAGAAGCGCGTTGGCGTGGACCGGTCACTCTACCGGCTGCGTAACCTGGTCGAGCGCTGCTTCAACAAGCTGAAGAATGCCCGCCGCGTCGCCACCCGCTACGACAAGACCGCAGAGAGCTTCCTGGGCTTCATCGACATCACGTCGATCCGCCTGTGGCTCCGCCATTTGTCAACATGACCTAAGAATAATCAAGCAGATGGCGCTCGGATTGAGGGACGACCAGAAGCAGGCAAGCGCCCGGTGTCTCACGGCAGAGCATTGTCGAGAGCGCCAGCTGTTACACGGCGGCCCGAACCCCAAGCATGATCGCGAGCGAGATCCGTAGATCTCACCCGAAGGCCGCGCCTCTCAATTGATGATGAATTGCACGACGCTATCTGCGCCCGAGATCGCCTGGTAGGAGACGTTTCCCGATGTGCTCTCGACCTTCAGCTCGAGAAGCGCTCCCTCGGTACTCTGCCGCAACGTACAATCCTGCGGTGTTCCATCCAGATCGTGACGCGCCGGCGGGTGGCCTTCGGCGCGGAACGGTTCCGCTTCCGTGCCGGGTCCAGTGCAAACCATGCTGAACTGCGCCGCGGCATCACCGCCGATCTCGATCGTGACCCCCGCAGCGACCGGGGCGGCCACGGTGATCAGCACGGCTGCAACGATCCCCCGAGCCCTCATGTCACCGCGCCCTCAGCGTGATGTCGAGGCCGCCGGTGGCGTTCCGAGCCACCGTGGCGGTGGAATAGTTCTGCGGCCCGGAGGCGCGGATCGAAAAGCCCTTCACGTCCCCCATGGCCTCGAGCCGCAACGGGCCGCCGTCGTTGCCCGCCGCGCGCCGCCCCCCGCGAGCAAGGCGTTCACGTTGCCTCCGTTGCGCTGCACGAGCTCTGGATCTGGTTCCCCGAGCCGCGCTGGAGGTGGATGCCGATATTGCCGTCGCCGTGTTGCTCCGTCAGCATCCGGTTCTGCCCCCCCATCTGGACAGCCAGGGCACGGTTGTTCGTCCCCGTCTGCTGGAGCTCGGCGACATTGCCGGTGCCAGCTGACCCCCCTCGAATTCTCCGATCAAATCGCTGAGGCTGGCGTTTTCGAAAAAGCAGCCGTGATCCCGCCAAGAGCGCCGGCCTCCCGCAACATGAAGAGAGGCGCGGCCGCGTGGAGAAACCCAGAAGCTCCGCGGCGTCTTCGGCAGAGGGAACGCGTACCTGCACGAGCATCGCCCGATTGGCACCCTGCCCCGTGCTCTCCTGAACGACCTCGGCACGCTGATCGCTGCCGTACTGGGCAACCTTCGCCGTCTGGTTCTCGCCGATCTGCTGGATCGTCAGCATGTGCTGAGCGTGCCCCGTGCTCGCCGCCAGGCCGGTCAGCAGAACAGCAGCGGCAATACGGTTCAACAGGATGGAAGGCGATACATACATCAAGGCCAGCTTGTTCGGAACTTGGATCTTCGGGGAGGCGGATGGCCTCTGCAGGCCATCCGCCTCACTGGCGTCATTGGCGGCCGCGCCAAAGGCGCCGCCGCGCGTTCAGCCGGTCAGCGCGTTTGCGTGCCGAACGCCTCGTTCGAATTGCCCGACTGAATGAACGCGGCCGTGTTGGCGTTTCCGGTCTGGCTTCCCACGATCGAGTTGTCGTTGCCGGTCTGCACCATCATGGCCTGGTTGTTGTTGCCGTCCTGGAGATACGCACCGCTTTGGCCGTCACTGATGGCGTTATTGAATCCGGAGACCTTTAGGCCGATGACGTTGTTGGTGCCGTCCTGCTCCAGCAATGTGGAGTGGCCACTTCCCTGATAGGTCGCCAGATCAGAGCCGGGGGTCAGGAGGGCAAAGTCGGAGCTGGAACTCAGGCCATCGCGGCTCACATCGAGGCCAGGAAACCCGACACCCTGAGTGACGCCGGCACCGCCGCCAATCGTGTTCCCATTGCCGCCATCTTGCGTGGCGCTGAAGGTGCTGTTGGACAGGGAGGCGCCATTCACGTTCAGGCCGACATAGTTCTGATCGGTCCCCTGATTTATCGTGAAAGTGTTGTTGCTGCTGCCATTATCGAGGTTGGCAATCCTTGCGTAGTTGCGATTTCCGCTCTGCGTGACATCGATCTCGTTGCCGCTACCATTTTCCACGGAAACGCTCGCCGAGTTTCTTTGACCTTCGCTTTGATCGATG
This sequence comes from uncultured Gemmatimonadales bacterium, assembly GCA_963848895.1. Classification (GTDB taxonomy): domain Bacteria; phylum Gemmatimonadota; class Gemmatimonadetes; order Longimicrobiales; family Gaopeijiaceae; genus SZUA-318. Next base: position 119,111 of record CAWKGE010000032.1, on the reverse strand, counting down.
GACGTCGTGTTGCCGTTGCCGGTCTGGTCACCGCGGGCGAAGTTGTTCCGCAGCTGCTGAATTTCGGACCGGTTGTTGGCTCCGGTCTGGTTCGCGCTTGCAAAGTTGCTGTTTTCAATCTGATTGATGAGAAGGCTATTTGCCGAGGCGGCGCCAGCGAGTGCAACTGCAACGACGCTAACCGTGGCGAAAGAAGTTCCAATACGCATTTCTACTCCCAGTTTACTTTAGCTCTACCGACGCAACCCCCGTGAGAACCTCAAAGGTGTCCAAATTGCGCCTTAGATTCGTTTCTAAAGCGCAATTGTGGCGGCGCAAGCAAAATTTTGCCACAATCCAAATATTCAATTCTTGACTTCCTACCCACGTCAAAAGTAACGGCGGGGTGCTGCCTTCATCATGAAACGGGAAAGAGCGTCACACGAACCATCTGCCGACGATTATAGCCAAGCGTTCTTCGTGATTGTTGCGTTATCGCTCCGTGATAACACCTACGCTGTCAGCGCATATGCGACAACGCTTGAGTGAATTTCGTCCAGTGACTTAAGAGCAACGTATAGTAAGTGCCGGCTCCTTAGGATTTGCAAGAAAGTGATGTCGTGATAGCCGAAAATATGGCAACGTGACGCGTGGGGGGACTATTATGCGTTTATATCAATTAGGGATTGCAGCAGCGCTTGCTTCTCTTGGGAACACGACCCTGGCAGGGGATCTGATCTATCAACCGATCAATCCGTCGTTCGGCGGCGATCCGTTCAACAGCAGCCACCTTCTCGGCATCGCTCAGGCCCAGAACCAGTTCGACGATCGCAGCTTTTCCGAGGTCGATCCAATCGATCGCTTCGCGGACGACATCGAGCGGCGCATCCTTGGAGAGGCTGCGCGCGAGATCACGGACCGCATCTTTGGTGAGAACCCGGAGGACACAGGGAATTTCACCGTCGGGTCAAACCAGATCGCCTTCGAGCAGGTTGGCGATGAGGTCTTGCTGACGCTCACCGACCTCAACACTGGAGCCGAAACGGTTCTGACGATCCCCGCGCCGCGGTTCTGATCCGGGAGTACCTGTATGTTTGTGAATTTTGCGGTCCCGCGTCGCGGCTTGCGGCTCGCGCGGGGGTTATCGGTTCTTGCCGCGCTCTCACTGGCGGGGTGTGTCGAAGCCAATCTCGATCATTCTCGGATGCAGGCCGCCGAGATCATGCCGCAATTGGCAAGCACCGAGCGACTGAAAACTCTTGCCGCGCCAGAACAGCAGCTGACGGTCGCCATTTACGATTTCCGTGACCTGACTGGACAGCGCAAGCCCAACCCCAATGTTGCGGAAGTTTCGACTGCCGTGACGCAAGGCGGGAGTGCAATCCTCGTAGATGCAGCGTTTCATGCCGGCGATGGCTCTTGGTTCAAGGTTCTTGAACGCGGAGGTTTGGAGAACCTCCTCCAGGAGCGCCAAATTATTCGCTCAACCCGCGAACAATTTGGGGTTGAAGAGCCCCTCAATCCGTTAACGTTCGGGGGGATTCTGCTCGAGGGTGGAATTATATCCTATGACACTAACGTGGTCACAGGGGGAGCTGGAGCCCGCCTGCTCGGGATCGGCGCGAATACAGAGTATCAACTCGATTCGGTGTCTGTCTATCTTCGGGCGAGCAGTGTAGGCTCCGGAGAGATTGTGGAATCCGTTCAGGTCACAAAAACTCTTCTCTCCACACGCCTTCAGGGAAATGTCTTCCGGTTTATCGAGGCCGAGGAATTGCTGGAAGCTGAGATTGGCCGAACAATCAACGAGCCGACTCAAATTGCGGTCCGTCAGGCAATTGAGGCCTCTGTTTACGCGCTGATAATGGAAGGCGCACGCAATGGAACGTGGAGTTTCGGAAACAAGAGCGCCGGAGAATGGGCCGTCCAAGAATATGAGAAATTACTGGCGGAATATAGAAGGTCAGGATAGAAGTCTACGAGGATCGCAAGGTGTAAGCGACCGCGTGCCGAGAACCCTGTCCTGATCATCGACGACGGCGGCGACGTGCAGATCCTTCTGGGTATCGACCCCACCGGCGACGGAGCGGGTTACATCTACCTTACTGCCATTAGAGCCTCCGAGCAAACCGATGCCCGTCGATCGACCCGAACCGGATGCGAGGCAGGACAGTCTCGAGACCGGATCGGTCAGGCCCTTCTCGGGTCACAGGCATCGGCGAGGCCAAGCCTCACCGCAAGGCGTTCCCGGGCAGCCGACAGGTCCGCGGAAAGACACGCCGGTCGATCTGAGTGGGTCCGGCCGCGCAGGACACCTTGCGGCACCAGCTTAGCAGCCGGTCCATCGCTGTGAGAGTCAAACCAAGGCGAAGGTCGGAGCGGACCACGAAGCCGCCGCGGTGGAGACGCCCGCCCGCACGGTGGCGCTGACCGACCGGCGCCGCCTTGCGCCCGGGATGCGCGCGGATCTCGTCAGGTTGCACGAGGCCCGCGGCATCTCCCGGCCCGTCTCCGTCTGGAGCGCAGGCCAAAGGGTCGCCTGAGGCCTCCGCCTGTCCTGGCTGCTTGCCGGCCTCGGCGATCTTCGGCGGCCTTCCGGCCGCCGGCACTGTGGCGCGGCTATCCGCGCCTGGCCTCAGGCGCGGCGCTTGCGACGGCGCAGGACCGCGAGGCCGCCGAGACCCCCAGCAGCAGAAGGCCACCCGCGGGCAGCGGCACCGCGGCGACGTCGAGATATTTCACGCGGAAGCTGTCGTGTTTGCCCAAGGCCGCGACCTTGAAATAATCCGAGACCACGCCGCCGAAATTGAACGGGTTATCGTCTCCAAGGGTGATGATGTCGTTCGAGAGGCCGCTTCCCGGCACCGAGACATAGATGCCGTAATCGTCCCCGTGACCCAGACCCGAGAAGGTCAGCGAATTGAGACGGACCTTCTCGCTGAACGAGAAGCTCAGAACTTCGTGCGCATTAAGCTCGTCGTTTCCGCCATCGTACCACGAGATTCGACCCCGAGGCCCCACCAGTTCTGGCTGACCTCGTTCCACCCGCCCAAGGCACGGACTGTGACGGTCGGCCCGAAGCCCGTCTCGAAGGAATAGCTGCGTGCATCACCACCACTACCGCCGAGATAGATCCCGCTTGTGGTGGTCGCGAAGGACGGAAGAGAGCTCGCCGCGAGAAGGGCCGCGGCAGTGATGAAAGAACGCATGACAACTCCTTACTGGTACAAGGCTTTCTTAACGAACGAAGGCGGTGCGCGCATGCAGGAGGCTCCGAAAATGACTGTTTCCGAAAGCCGCACGGATTGTCGCATTAGACGAAATTGCCCCAGCTACACATGTGGAGGTAGATCGGCAAAACCCGCGGTCGCAATGCCGACAGGGTCTTCCATCCGGTTCTGAGGCGCGGTCTGCGTTCCGGCTGGCCGTCAGGTCGGTAGGGCCGTCCTTGCGGCGGCGCGATACGCCTACGGCCAAGCCGACCCGGAGATGAGATGACCCGGCCCGTCGATGACGGCGCGGCCTGCCCCTCCGGAGGGCCTAGCTCTCCACGAGCAGAACGCTGATGCGGCGGTTCTCCGGCGCGGTGGGCGCCTCGGGCAGAAGCGGCCTTGTGTCGGCAAAGCCGGAGACCCGGGCGATCCGCTCCGCCGAGATCCCGTGGGCGACCAGCGCCCGCCGCGTGGCATGGGCCCGCGCCGTCGACAGCTCCCAATTGTCCGAGGGACCGGTCTCGGGAGAAGGGAACCGCGTCGGTATGACCGGCAATGATCACCCTGTTGGGCAGGCCCGCGATCGCATCACCGATGATCGCGATCAGGTCCAGCGTCTCGGCCTCGATGCGCGAGCTGCCGCGCTCGAACATCGCGCCTGTCTCGAGATCGACGATCTGCACCTCGAGCCCCTCTTCGGTCCGCTCGATCCGGACGTGCTCCGACAGGGCTTCGCCGTTGGCGGCCGCGGCGAGGCCGGATTCGAGTTTCTCCCGGGCCTGCTCGAGGGCGTTGTCCACCTTCTCGGCCTCGGCAGGCTCCGGCGCCGGCTGCTCTGCCTCCCCCGCCGGCTCTCCGGTCGTTTCGACATATTCCACGACCACTTCGGGCTGGGCCTCGTGGCGCAGACGGCTGTCGAAGACGGCAAGCGGCTCGGTCTGGCCGAAGCTGGGCATCGTCGTGTCCTCGACCCCGACGGGTTGCCCGACGTCCCGGTCCCCCTCGTCCTCCTCGGCGGGCTGCCCGTCGAGGACACCCGGTCCGCTGCCGGAGGAGTTCAGCAGGACCGGCGAGAAATACTTCGCAAGGCCCGCAAGCTGGTCCTCGTCCGCGGAGGACAGGATCCAGAGCAGCAGGAAGAACGCCATCATCGCCGTCATGAAATCGGCATAAGCGACCTTCCAGCCGCCGCCGTGATGGTCGCTGTGCTCCTCTTCCGCCTCGCGGCGGACGATGATGGTTTCGTCGGGCATAAGTCCGTCGCTTGTCCGCGGTCAGATCAGGAGGGGATCTTTTCGTTCTGCTCCGCAGGGCTGCCCGCCCCGTGGCGCTCGTGCTTGCCGAAGCCGGCCTGCTTGGCATAATCGGCCTTCCGCTCCGAATAGCTCGGCGCGACAAGCGGCATGTCCTCGGGCAGATCGAACATCCGGCGGTACTGCAGCTCCGTCAGGCCGTGCTCGCTTCCGAGATGCCGCTTGAGCATCTTGAACCCCTTGCCGCAGCAGAGACAGTAGACCTTGTCCCGGGTCACGGCCTGCGACAGCGGCAGGGCCGGCTCGGGCCTGTCACGGGCGGGCTGCGCCTCGACCTCGGGGGCCACCTCACCCACTTCCGCACGCAGCTTGCGCACGAGGTCGACGATCTCGTCGGGCGTCACGTCGGGGCGGGCCGCGAAGGATGCCACGGCTGCGGCGATCAGGCTTTCATTGCTGTCCTTGGCGCTCATCGAATTTTCTCCCGTAGGGTTGCACGATCTGAGGCGGTTCTCACCACATCGCACCCTGAGCCGCGTGCCTCACGAGACAGGACAACGCATTCTGCGCGCCCTGATGCGGCCGGGGTGACGGCACGACGATCCCTGCGGATCCTGCACATCTTCCTGGCTGTCGCATCATCTCTTGCGGCTCTCCTTACTCAAACATTGGTCAAACCGGTAAACATGACCTTAACATATCACTAAACTTGGGGCGCTGGAATATATTCTCAAGGATACAAGTAAGCATGATCTTGCCCAAAAGGATGGAAGCGCCCCTCAATCCTCACTCTTGCGTTCGGTGTCCAAGGAGCGGGCGAAGCTCTCGAGGACATTGAGCCCCGAGTTCCCCGGTGCGGCCCGATAGGCAAGGATATCGTTCTGGCCAGAGGAAGGCCCCTGCAGCGCGGTCACGACACTTCCCGAGAGCAATCCCATGGCCACCCCGACCACCAGCGTCATGCGCAGCGCGCCGCGCGGCGCCTTCCGGGCCGGCTTGTCGAGCTCGGCCGCGAGGACCGGCGTGACGAACACACCCTCGGGCGTCACCGTCACCTCGGCCCCACCGTTGCCGGCCTTCAGCCGCGCGGCAAGCGCCGCGGGAAAGCGGGCCTCGGGAATGTCGAGGATCACGGGATGGCCGGGCTGCCACGCGCCGAGCGTCTCGGGCTGCAGCACGAAGCACCGAAGATCGTCGCGAAAGCCGACATGCTGCACCGGAACGACAGGGGTCCGCCGCCCGGCCTTCTCGGGGGTCATGACGACACGCACGTGGTCCTTCACGGCACGGATCTCGGCACGGGCAAAGGCAACACCCGCCAGATCCTCGGCGCTGCGATAGCCGTCCGGCAGGTCCGATCCGCCCTGCGGCAATGACAAATTGAGCCGCGAGCGGGTCTCCCGCTCTATCAAGGGCTCACCTGGATCCTGCGCGGCCTCCTCGACCCCGAGAAACTGCTGCGCCATCTCTTCGAGCCCGTCGAAGCGCGCGACGATATGCAGGAAATCCTGGGCCTGCGAGAAGAGCGGCCGCAGCGTCGGACATCCCTCGATCTCGGGTGTGACGGCAAAGCTTCCAGGCTCCCAACCCGTCGAGCTTGCGATCCGCACGGCGAGACCCTCGTGATCGCCGCTCTCGAAGAGAACGAGGCCCGCCTCACCCCCCGCATCGAGGCAGAGCGCAACCGAGACGCCGGCGGGCCAGTCGGGGCGAAGGTCTCCGAGCTCGGTCTCGTCGACGAGATATGCAAAACGATCCACGTGGCGCTCCAACAGGCCGATAGAAGTTCAAAACTATTCATAGCTATTCTTGACTATCTGTCAAACTAATCATAATTAGCAGGTCGAGTTGTCGGCTACGCCGTCCAGGCAGCAGGAGAGAGATCGATGACATTGCTCATCGGAACGATCATGGTCTTCGGACTGATCTTCGGAGGCTTCATTCTCTCCGGCGGAAAGATGGAGATCGTTCTCCACGCGCTGCCCTACGAGGGCATGATGATCGGGGGCGGCGCCCTCGGGGCCTTCGTGATCGCCAATTCCCTGCCCGTCGTGAAAGGCGCCGCCGGCGGTATCGTGCGGACGATCAAGGGCCCGAAATGGAAGGCCGAGGATTACACCCAGCTGCTGCAATTGCTGTTCGAGCTGACCCGGCTCTACCGCACCAAGGGCATACTTGCGCTCGACGCGCATATCGAATCCCCCGAGACCAGCGAGATCTTCCAGCGCTATCCGCGGATCGTCGGTGACCACTTCGCCATCGAGCTGATCACCGACAGTTTCCGGATGCTCGCGATGCAGTTCGACGACAAGTTCCAGACCGAAGAGGTCATCAACCGCAAGATCCGCAAGCACCACAAGGAATCGCTCGTTCCCGCCTCGGCGATCCAGACCATGGCGGACGGGTTGCCCGCCATCGGCATCGTCGCGGCGGTCCTCGGGGTGATCAAGACGATGAGCTCGATCGACCAGCCTCCCGAAGTGCTGGGCAAGATGATCGGCGGCGCGCTCGTCGGCACCTTCCTCGGGGTCTTCCTCGCCTATTGCCTCGTGCAGCCGATCTCCGGGCGCCTCAAGCAGATCGAGGAAGAGGACCACGCCTTCTACCTGGTGATCCGGGACGTGTTCATCGCGATGGTCGCAAACCACCCGCCGAACATCTGCATCGAGATCGGCCGCGGCAACGTGCCCTCGGCCAAGCAGCCCGACTTCCAGTCGGTCGAGGCCGCCCAACGCGAATTGCCGGCCGCATGAGACCTCTCGCCCTCATCCTTGCGCTCTCTCTGCTGGCGGGGCCGGCCCTTGCCGCAACCGAAGCCGAACCGGAAGATCCCGGCCCCCTCCTGGTCATACCCGAGCCCGTTCCCGTGCTCGCGCCGATCCCCAGCACCGGCCTCTCCGAGGACATCCTGGACCAAATGCGGGAGCGGCTGACGGACCAGGTGCCCCGCGCCTCACGGAAGGACGAGGAGTGAGCGATGCGCGCCGCAGACGGTCGCTCGCGCTGATCGAGAGGCTGGCCCGGGACCGCGCCCACGCGGCGGCCCGGGACCGCGCCGCGCTCGATGCCGACCATGCCCGGCTCTGCGCAGAACGTGAAACTGTCCTCGCCTCGCTCGTCGACCGCCCGGCCCTGCCCGATGCTGCCGCCGCGCCCTACATCGCCGGCTGGATACGGTCGGTCAGCGGCCATGCGGATCACCTCGCCCAGGACGCGGCGCGCCTGCGCACGGATATCGAGGAGGCCGCCCGGCGCGTGGCGGACGACTTCCGGGAGGCCGAGACCTACAGATACCTGATCGACCGGCTCGACGCAGAGGCGGCCGCGCGGGAGCAGGCAGCCGAGCTGGAAGCGCTCTCACCCTACCTCACAAAGGCCCCCGGCGCGTCCTGATCTCGGAGAGCGTCGAGGGCGCATCACGCACTGCAAAGCGGACGCCTCCGGATGCCCCCGGAGAGGCGGCCCTCAGGCCGCCTCAAGACCTGGTAGCTGAGGTGTCAGCGAGATAATCACCAGAAGTCTACTTGAGCCTCTCAGCAATCCATAGCTTGATCAGCGATTGTCGCGTCACGCCCAAATGCCGAGCCTGCTTGTCCAAGCTATCAACGACCCATGACGGGAAATCCACGTTGACGCGCTTGGGCTGGTCGTTCGGGCGGCGCGCCTGGGACCAGTCGATTGCGCCGCTCACCTCCTCACCATCGTCGAATTTCTTTTCGAATTCAGTTGCCTTCATAATATCCGATCGCCTCTTCCCGGGCGCAGCGCACCAAGATGATCCGCACCGCATCACCTCGCGGCATCCAGACGGTCGCCCAGTGCTTGCCATCAATCTTCCCAATCGGCAGAAAGCGCGGTTCGTCCTCGGTCTTGGCGGGCGCTGGAGCATCCACGGGTCATCCCAAAGAGCCTGCGCCTGATCGAAATCGATGTCATGGTTCGACAGAAGCGAGGCACTTTTGGCGGGGTCGTACTCAAGACCACCACAGCGTGGACAGCCAGCGGTCCCGCCCATTGCACAAGCGTAGACGATGACCGTGTCTCCCAACCAACTCGCTACGGTCCACCTTCAGTCCTCCGGGCAGGAACGCCCTTCGATCCATCCCCAGGTGCCATCGGCAATACCCAATGAAGGATGCCGAAATGTAGCGCCACTTCGCATCACCTGCAGAAATATGCGTCAGACCCCCGATTGGGCGCTTGTTGACACCAGGTCCCACACGCCAAACATATCATTTTTTATGCATTTTTAATTGGTTCCGGAACGCCTTCTGCCCCCTTGGACCTGTAGCGCGCCCGCAACACTTGCTGAACTATGTCAGCCAGGCTGCCCTGCCACGAAAATGCCGTCCGGGTGATGAGCAAAGTTCCGCCGACCAACATTTGTTGGCAGATCCCGTTTCCTCCCGCCAATCGGGACGCATTTCAATCGCCCAATTCCAGCCGCAATTGGCAAAGCCCTGAATATAGGACCGGAAAAGGGCCTAGCCGCAGATAATGGCACCCTGATAAACAAAAAATCGCAACCTTAAGAGCAGTTGGAACCATAAGAATGCACTTCGGAAGAATTCTCGAAGGCTTGTGGGGTGGCCAGATCAAATCCTTGACCGCGGCCAAACCCCATGCCTTGTGCAGCCTGATACAAGGGTTTTTGCCCGTTCCCTCCCTTTGCCTTTCGCAAAGCGGGATGTGGCAGACGATACCCTCGTTCTCGGAGACGATTGCCTTCTCGCATCCGAATTGCCCCTGGGCGACGTTCTTGCCGAAGAGTTCGATCTCGACGTTCCGGACCACTCGCTCGTCATCTTCCTTCCCGAAGCCTGCCTTCGCAAAGACGCGCCCGCCTCCGAGATCTCGCAGATCGCCGGCCGCATCCTCGCCCAGGCCGCCGCGCTGATCGCCGAACGCAGATGGCTCGAGATCGACGACGAGATCACGGCGATCCGGTCGCTGGCGAACCTCTACCAGAGCCTTGCCGAGACCAAGCTTCCGCGCCTCGCCGGCCTGGAGCCCCCCGCCTTCCAGGCCGCATTCGACGGACGAGCTCCACGCGCTCTTCGGCTGGTCCGTCCTGGCCCCGATCGAGACCCCTCGCCGGCATGCCGGTCACGGACAGCCAACCTGCCCTCTCCACGCGGCTTGAGGCGCTCAAGATGCACGGGACGCGGATCGAGCGCCGCCGCTCCTCCGATCTCGCCACCCGGCTCGCACCCAAGGTGCTCCGGACCCTGCCGCATCAGCGCATCCAGGACGGGGTTTAACCGTTTATAAACCAGACTCCGCTTTGTCTGCGCGCGACTTTGTGCTTATCTATACATGAATAGACAAGAACAAGGCGTGACCCCATGTGCCTGTCGCGAGACGCCGCGCTGAGCGCACCGATGCTCGACATCGACGAAGAGAAATCCGCGATCCGGCTCTGGCAGGATCACGGCGATCGCCGCGCGCTCGAGATCCTCATCCGGTCCCATGCCCGGCTCGCCTGGTCGGTGGCCCGGCGCTGGACCGACAACCCGGCCCATCTCGAGGACCTCGTGGCCGCCGGCATGATCGGCCTCGTCCGCGCCGCGGAGCGCTTCGACCGGACCCGCGACGTGCGTTTCGCGACCTATTCGGTCTGGTGGATCCGCAACGAGGTCACCGATGCCCTGCCCCGCGTGCGCGGGGTCGTCGACGTGCCCCTGCGCGCCGCAAGCACCTCGCAGGCGGTGACGATCGTGCATGGACAGCTCGCGCTCGATGCCGCGCCCGGCGAGGACGACCTCGACATCCTCGGCAGCCTTCCGGCGGATGATCCGGGCCCCGAGGAACAGATGCTCTCGGAGGCAGCGGACCATGTCATGTGTGCCGCGCTTGCAGAAGCGCTCGCCGCGCTTCCGACGCTCGAACTGACCGGCAACCCCATCGTCGTCTACGAACCGTACGTAGAGGGCACGCAGGACGAGAAACAGTTCCGCGTCGTGAAGGACCGGGAGCGGTGGTTCAACGTGGTGATGGGCGAGAAGATGGAGCTGGACGAATGGACGACCGACCGACTGGCCGAGCGGGTACCGCTGCCGGAGGGGCTGGCGAGGAGGTTGACGATGCGGCTGGGGGTGTGGGATAGGCGGACGGCGTCTTAGGCTGTGCCCGACTAGCGCTCCCACCCGCCGATCTACAGTATGCCCGTGGCGCTGGTCGACCCCTGTGGCGCTCTCTCCGCGCACGGCGCATCCGCTCGAATCCAGATCTGCCATGCAACTCTACCGGGGCTCGGCGCACTTCTTCGTGGCGGACAGTCGTCACAACGCAATTGCGGACAAACTGAAGAACGCCTTCGAGAGTCACTTTCGCTTTCGACCCTCTCCGGCCGAGGTCACCAGTTGGCGAAACAGTCTCCGGGCGATGTCGGACGTGCTCATCCAGGGAGATCTGCTGGACACCAGCGTCGTCTTGGAGTACCAGCTCCCCCTCACCAGCCGTCGCCTGGACTGCATGGTTATCGGCCGAGATCGGCATGCCGAGGGCCGTGCCGTCGTCGTCGAGTTGAAGCAGTGGGATCAGGCGGACATCAGTGACGTGGTGGGATGCGTGGAGACCTGGGTCGGCGGGAATCTACGCGAGGTTCTCCACCCGAGCGCCCAAGTTGCCCAGTACCGTCAGTACCTGGAGGACTGTCACTACGCATTCAGTGGCTCTTCGCCCATCCGGTTGGACGCGTGCAGCTACCTCCACAACGCGACTTCTTGGACGACAACCGAGCTTCAGGACGACCGATACAGGGTCTTTCTCGATCTTGCACCAGTCTTCTACGGCGATCAGGCCTCAGACTTGGTCGAGCACCTTCGCCATCGTACCGCGGGGGGTGATAACGGCGATTTGCTGGAGCGCGTGACAGAGGAGCGCTACCGTCCGAGCAAGGCGCTGATGGACCACGTGGCAGCCGTGATCGAAGACGAGCCTGTCTACACGCTGCTTGATGAGCAATTCGTTGCTTTCCAGTCGATCCTGTCCCGGGTCCGTCAGTCGTATCATACCCGCGAAAAGTCGGTATTCATCATCCACGGAGGTCCCGGGACTGGAAAGTCGGTGCTGGCGACCAATCTCGTGGCCCGGTTGAGCAAACAACACTATTCCGTGAACCACGCGACGGGGAGCAAGGCTTTCACGGAGAACCTGCGCAAGCGAGTTGGCAGCCGAGCGTCTGCCGTCTTCAACTACTTCAACAACTACACGCATCTTCGCGTGAACGAGTTGGATGTCCTCGTTTGTGACGAGGCCCATCGCATCCGTACCTCGAGCAACCACCGCTTCACGCGAGCCGACAAACGCTCGGAGATCCCCCAGGTTGCCGAGTTGGTACGTGCCGCCCGCGTTTCGGTCTTCTTCATCGACGATGCGCAGCAGGTCCGACCGGGTGAGGTCGGTAGCAGCGGACTCATTCGACAAGAAGCGACGCGCCAGGGCGCCCAAATCGTGGAGCATGAGCTCGAAGCGCAGTTCCGTTGCGCGGGCTCCGACGGGTTTGTCAACTGGATCGACAACACTCTCGGTGTAAGGAAGACGGCAAACATCCTCTGGAACCAGGGCGCAGAGAGCTTCGATTTCCAGATCGTGGACTCGGTCGAGGCGCTCGATCGGCAGATCCGCGAGAAGGACGGCGGTCCCATGAGTGCGCGCCTGGTGGCGGGCTACTGCTGGCCGTGGTCGCGGGAGAAGGCAGTCGGCGGCGGACTCGTGGAAGATGTAGTGATCGGGCCTTGGCGTCGCCCTTGGAATGCGCGGCCCGAGTTGACGCGACTGCCTCGCGGCGTACCGAAGTCGATGTACTGGGCGACGGAGCCCGGTGGCATCGACCAGGTGGGATGCATCTACACGGCCCAGGGCTTCGAATTCGATTACGTGGGGGTGATCTGGGGGCCCGACCTCCGGTACGACCTTGAACGGCAGGAGTGGGTGGGAGATCCGTCGGCCAGCCATGACGGGATGGTCAGTCGTGCCAAGAACAGCTTCCTTGATCACGTCCGCCACGTGTATCGGGTTCTACTCACACGTGGCCTGAAGGGCTGCTATGTGTATTTCGTTGACCAAGACACCCGTCGGTTCGTCGAGAGCCGGATAGAGGCAGCCGCTGGACGGCGCCCTGACTTCGCACTCGAAGTAGGGGAACCTCAGATGCTGTTGGCCGCGGAGGCCGAGGAGATCTACTCTGGGCTAGGGAAGGTAGGAGTCGCGGTACAACAGGCCATGGCCTCAATCGATGGATTTCAGCCGCTGCTTGAAGACGTGGACCTGATCGCCGACCTTGCGTCGATTCTGGAGCGTGAGGATTACAGCGAATGGCAGGAGCGGGCGGATTCGAGGACGCGGCTACGTGGGAGCCTCAGCAGGGTGCTCCGCGGAGCTTCGTTGCCGTCGGAGCGAGCGGATGCGCTCGCCGCGGCTCTCCTAGCACGTCTTTAAAGCTCGTCGTACTTGCGGGCACTGCCACGAGACAGCTCTTGCGGGTAACGCTTCGCGTTGATCTCCAGCTTCTCGCGAACGATCTCCTCGACCGAGAGGCCATAATGGTGGGCAATCAGAAGCGCGTAGATGATCACATCCGCCAGTTCCTCTCGAACTCCGGAAGCGTCGACGCTCTCGTGAGCCTTCCAGAGAAAGAGCTCGTTGAGTTCCGCGGCCTCGATCGAGAGTGCGAGCGCCAGGTCCTTCGGATTGTGGAACTGGCGCCAGTCGCGCGCGTCGCGGAATGCGACGATCTCCTCCGTGAGGCTCTCAATGGGGTTGGGCACGGTAGGGGTCCTCGAGGGACGAGAAGGGCGGATAGAAGCTTCAGATTCTAGTCTGCGATCAGATGTCTCGCAGCTTACCGGACTGCCTTGCGGAGTGGTAGGCTGGCGGCGATTGTGCCGCAGAGATGGTTTGCGGATCAAGTGCAGCCTCGACGGAGGGATGCGGATGAGGGCATTCGTTGCGCCAACCGATCTCTCTTGGTTCAGGTTCCTCAGCCGTCAGCCAGGCATCGACGAGGTCAACTTCTGGTTCCCCAAGCCATGGGGCGGAGAGTTTCAGGTCCTGGCTCCAGGTCAACCTCTCCTCTTCAAGCTGAAGAAGCCGTACAACGCCATCGGAGGCGGTGGCTTCTTTAGCAAGTACTGGGAGGTGCCGCTCTCGATTGCCTGGGAGACCTTCGGCACCAAGAACGGCGCTGCACGGCGCGATGAATTCAAGGCCAGTATCGTTCGGCTGCGGCGAGAACCCGATCTGCCTGCCACGGATCCGATCATCGGATGCGTGATCTTGGTCGAGCCGTTCTTCTGGCACGAGCGCGATTGGATCCACGACCCACCAGGATTCCAGAAGAACATCGTGCGCGGGCGGACGTATGACCTGCGCGCGGGCGATGGAAGGGCTCTCTGGGACCTTGTTGCAGGGCGACTCCGTGCCGACACGGCACGGGAAGGGCCTCCCGCTTACGATGTGGCCGGCGGCTACTCTGATCCATTTCTTCAGCCCCGACGACTGGGTCAGGGAGGATTCCGCGCGCTCGTAACTGACGCCTACGAGCGCAGTTGCGCTATCACGAAGGAACGTGCCCTGCCCGCGCTCGATGCTGCGCACATCCTACCTTTCAGCGACGTCCGGGCCCACGCCGTTCGGAATGGGATCCTGCTACGCTCGGATGTACATCGCCTCTTCGACGCCGGGTACATCACGGTGACACCGGACCATCGCGTTGAGGCGAGCCGTCGCATGAAGGATGACTTCAATGACGGGGAGAACTATCTGAAGTTGCACGGCGCCAACGTCTGGGTGCCGACGGACCCGAGGTCACAGCCTGACGAGATCGCTCTTCGCTGGCATAACGAGGTGGTGTATCGGGGGTAGTGGCGTGGGGTGGAGCGTTCGGAGGCGAAAGGACCTCCAGCGCAACTTGGAGGGCTTCAAGGAGAGGCATTCCCCGCCATCTCCCCATACCGCACAAACGCATTCACCATCCGCATCTGCTCCGGCCCCCTGCACTCGGCCGTGAACAACCTCGGACTCGCCACCACCACCGTCGCGCACCGCGCCCGTGACGTCGCCACGTTGAGCCGATCCAGCGCGTAGAGAAAGGCCATCCCCCGCGGCGCGTCCTCGGCGGAAGAGCTGGCCAGCGAGTAGATCGCCACCGGCGCCTCCTGCCCCTGGAACTTGTCCACCGTGCCGACCCGGGCGTCGGGGAAGCCGGCCTCGGCGAGCCGCTCCCGGATGAGCGACACCTGGGCGTTGTAGGGCGCGACCACGAGCAGGTCGTCCAGCGACAGAGCGCGGGTCGCTCCCTTCCGATCCGTGAACGTCGCCCCGTCCGACAGCACCCGCCTGTAGAGGGCGACGACGGCCGCCGCCTCTTCCTCGGACTTGCGGCTGTTCCCCGCGTGGGGGACCTCCGCGAGCGTGAGGCCGCACATCTCCTCACCCGATGACAGACCGACGCGCTGGTTCGAGAGGTCGTCGCGCGCCCGGAGCTTGCTCTCGTAGAAGAGCTCCGACGTGTACGCCGTGATCTCCGGCCGCATGCGCCACGTCTCGCCCAGGAAGAGCCCCCGGTCCGGGCCGACGATCCCGTCCTCCTCGGCCAGGTGCTCCAGGACCGACACCTCCGTCCCCGGCGGGTGGATGCCCTTCTGCGGCTGGTTCAGCTGCTGGGGGTCGCCCAGCAGGATGAGGCGGGGCGCCGCCGGCGCCACCGCGAGGGCGTTCGCCAGCGAGTACTGCCCGGCCTCGTCGATGAACAGCACGTCCACGGAGCGCTCCATCGCGTCCGTCGACCAGAGCCACGCCGTGCCCGCGATCAGGTTGAAGGGGGGCTCGCCGGCCTCCGCGCGGGCGGCCTCCGTCGCCGCGACCTTGCTCGACGTCCTCAGGTGAACGAAGCGCTCGTCCCCGCAGCCCACCTCCGGGTCCACCTGCAGGCCGTGGATCTCCGTCGCTGGGTCGTCCTTGTCCGCCTTGCACACCGCGTTCAGCAGGTTGGTGATGACCTTGTGGCTGGGCCCGGTCACCCCGACGCGCCGCCCGTCGCGGAGCAGCGCCCGGATCATGCGCGCCCCGCTGTAGGTCTTCCCGGTGCCCGGAGGGCCCTGCACGGGGAGCACGCCGTCGTCCAGCCCGAGCGCCGCGGCCCGCGCGCGGTCGAGGAGCGTCGCTTCCGGCTCGACGTGCGGGTAGGCTCGTGCCGCCTTGGAAGGTGGGACGCTGGCGCTCGCAGGATCGCCATCCACGCGGGGCTCCACGCCTTCAGCGCGCCCTCGCCCTCGAGGAGGAGGCGGGCCGTCTTCCGGAGGCGGGCGCGCTGGAGCTTGGTCCCCACGATCTCGTCGGGCAGGAGCGTCCGGAGCGCGTGCGGATCGAACTCCGTCCGCTTGCCCACCTTGAGGTCGATGGTGCCCTCCAGCTCATCGATGGCGTACACGGTGCGGTTCTTCTCCGCCTGCGGATCGACGGCGTCCTTTCCCTCCTCCAGCCGGTGCTCCTGCGGGGGAAACGTGAAGCGGTGGATGTTCGACTGCTTGACCGTTCCGACCACCCCCTCGTACTCCAGCCCCGCCAGCGGCTTCGTCTCCTCCACCAGCTCGTCCTCGGACAGCTCCCGCAGGCGGAAGAAGTCCCACCACGCGCTCTTGTCCTCCCGCCGGTGCCACTCGATGAGGTGGGCCGCCAGCCATCGGACGTGCTGCTCCGGCGTCCGCGCCTCCCGCTCCTCCGGCACGCCCGCGAGAAGACCCTCCATGAGCTCCCGGACATCCCGGGCCGCTTCCGTCTCGTCCTCCCCCTCGTCCCGGAGCTCCGGAGGAGGCGGACGATCGATGGTGCGCCCGCCCGCGATCGCCTCCTCGCGCAGCCCTTCGAGCCAGTCCCGCAGCGCCCGCGTCGAGACGCAGTCGTCCCGGTTGTAGCCCTGGACCACGGGGCCGTCCCGGAGCGAGTCGTCGTCCCGCAGACCCAGGGCCAGCGCCAGCTCGAGCCGGCCCCGGGCCGCGTTGGCGTCCTTCAGGTCGACGGCGCGCTCGAACGCGTAGAACGGCTCCAGCGTCTTGATGGAGTACCGCTCCACCGACGCGATCACCGCCTGCTTCACGATGCGGTGCAGGTCCACGAAGACCTGGCGCTTCAGCAGCCCGTCCAGCTCCTCGGTCCCCACGCCGTAGCGCCCCACCAGCCGCTTCAGCGTGGAGGGCTCGTAGTGGCCGAAGTGGTAGACGTGCGCGTCCGGGTGCGCCTCGACGTGCTCGGTCGCCGCGCGGAGGAAGCGGACCAGCGTGGCCTTCTCCTCCTCGGGCGTCAGCGCCCAGTCCGCCGTGTAGCCGTCGTGGGTGTCGGAGACGCCGAAGAGGTACTCGAGCCCCACCTCGTAGGCGTAGTCCGCCCCCTCGATGTCGAAGAAGAGGTCGTGGAGCGAGGGCGCGGGCAGCGCCGCGAGGCCCAGGGGCCGCCCGTCGTCGGATTCATCGACGGGGACGAGCTCGTGATAGGGCTGGTCGCCCAGCTCCCGCCCCCTCAGCTGCACCCGCGCCTGCTCGCGGATCCGCCGGAAGCCGGTGCGCCGGAGCCCCTCCGGCGGCGGCTCCAGCTCGAGTCGTGCGAGCCCGGCGAGCGTGGTGACCCCCGCCGCGTCGAGGGCTCGCCGCTGGTCCCGCGTGATGCCGCTCACCAGCGCGAGGTGATCCACCTCCCGCCGCTCCTCCTTGCACCGGCTCGGCCAGTCGCAGATGCGGCAGATGTCCGTCGGCTCGGGCGCCACCGGTGGCGTGTCGTCCGCCCCATCGAGATGGATGAGGAAACGGGCCTTCAGGGCACGGTAGTACGCCCCGAAGTGCGCCAGCCGGAAGGACGCGAGCCGCGGGCCCGGGCCCCCCAGATACAGATGGATCCGCTCGGGCGCCGCGCCCTGCACCCGCTCCAGCAGGTCCGAGTAGACGCACGTCTGCAGCAGGGCGGTGGCCTTCGCCTCCCGGGCCAGCTTGGCGTCCACCACCTCGTAGGACCACGCGCCCAGCGCGCTCGGACGCTCGACGCGGATCAGGAAGTCCGCGAAGCCCAGCCACGCCCCGTCGAAGAGCGTGCCCTGGTAGATGACGTCGGGCCCGTCTCGCATGGCCCGGACCGTCTCTTCCGCCCGCCGCGCGTAGGCCTCCGGACATCGCTCGCCCTTCGCGAGGGCCTCGAACCACACCACGCGCTTCCCGGAGGCCCGCAGCTCCTCGAGGTATCGCCTCTCGTGCTCCGCACCGCGCTCGCGAAGCAGGTCCAGCCGGGGGTCCGGATAGAGGTCGGGCTTCGCCACCCCGAGCGCCCGGAGGCGGTCGAGCAGCGTGCGTTGCGGGCACGCGGAAAAAGCGGCCAGGTCGGTCGGTGAGAAGCCGACGGACGAACCGTCCAATCGCATTCGATGAGCGTTCTTTCGGACTACGGGTACGCGAGGGGAGGGACAGGAACAGCGTACCTGGGGGGTGTGACAGTACCAGAATACGGAACGGAAGGTTGTCATGACAAGGAGTTCGTGCTGCGGGGATCGGCCCTCTCGACGGGCGTCCCGCCTCCTGATGCTTGACCCCTCTGGAGGATGTTCCCATATTGGGAACTGGACGTCCCGCTGCGGGAACCTCACGTGGAACGGGGAGTGGCGGTGCGGATCATCTCGCGAAAGGCCTTGCGTGAGTTCTCGGAGAAGCACGCTGACGCAAAGGCCCCGCTGGACGCCTGGTACACGATCATGAAGGGTCGAGAATTCGAGACTCCACATCAGGTCCGAGCGGACTTTCCCACGGCGACGTTTCTCGGTGGGCGCCGGACGATCTTCAACATCGGTGGAAACAGGTATCGGCTGGTCGTGGACATGCGGTACGATCTCGGACGTGTGTACGTGCGCGAGGTCCTGACGCACGAAGAGTACGACCGGAAGTCGATCGAAGGTGCCCTGTGAGCGCCCGAGGGGAGCGATCATGACCGCGGTGCTGGATTTCTCGAAGCCGCACCTCTTGCGGACCGAAGCGGAGTACCAGGCCGCCATCGCGGAGGTCGAACGGCTCCTCGACGAGGACGTGGTGGCCGGTAGCGAAGGCTATGACCGGCTCGAGTTCCTTTCGGTCCTGGTCGAGCACTACGAGGACGAGCACTACCCCATGGGCCCGGTGACGCCCCGGCAGGCCGTCACGTTCATGCTGGAGCAAAAGGGGTTGCGCCGCTCGGACCTCGACGACGTGATGGGCGGGAAGGCGCGCGTCTCGGAGTTCCTCGGCGGCAAGCGCGATCTCTCCAAGTCACAGGTCGCGGGCTTGAGGCGCCTGCTCGGGATTCCCGCGGACATCCTGCTCGGTCTGGACGGTTGAGCGGATGACCGGTCGACATCATTGATGCCGCGCCCGCGGACATCCGCGCCGCGATCTGTCCCCCTCACCCCTTCCTCCCCACCAGCTCCACCAACACCCCCGGCCTCCCGATCCCCAGCAGCTCGTCCCTCAGCCTGAGGACGTCCTCGCGCCCGACCGCCTGGCTGTGCGCCGCCGGGTTCCGAGCCCCTGCACCCTCTCCATCTGGCGGGGGAGCTTGTAGCGGTCGGTGAAGTAGGTGACGTGGCCGGAGGCCGCCCCCTGGAGCGCCTTCTTCACGATGGGCTCCTCGAGGAGGAGGCGCCGGAGGGTCCCGAGCGTCTGGCGGGGCAGGGGCCGGCCGAGGTCGAGGTCCCGCCCGTCCACGTGGACCGTCCGCTCCCACGGGGGCCGGTCCTCGAGGGCCCGTCGCACGAGGGGCAGGACGATGGCGTTGACCTCCGTCTCCAGCGCCTTCGCGTACTCCACCGCCGTGCCGGAGAAGTCGAAGACGGGATCCTCCCGCCGCGCCCGCACCACGGCCTCCGCCGACGCCAGGAACGTCCTCGTCGCGGGCTCCATCAGGTTCCAGATCCGCGCGCCGAAGAGGTTGTCGCGCAGGTCCGCGCTCAGCCGCGCCGCCTCGCTCCGGAACTCCGCGTCCTTCTCCGCCCAGAGCAGCCCGTCGGTCAGCGCTTCGCGGTCGCCGAACCAGTCCACCTCGGCCTCGCGCCACACCACCAGCGGCAGCTCCACCATCCCGCCGTAGAGGCTCACGGGCTGGTCGTGGTAGCGCGTGTTCATGAGATGCTTGAGCTCCTGCACCACCGCACGGGTGTCCTGCACGATCAGCCGCCGCATGTCCCAGAGCTGGAACCAGAGGTCGCACTCCCGGTCGCGGTAGTACGCCGGGATCGCCGTCTCCCCCTTGGCGCGCACGTCGTCCACGGTGATGCGCGCCAGGTCGGCCACGTAGAGGGAGTTGTAGTCGGTCAGGTAGAGGTAGGTGGGCACCTCCGCGCTCGACCTGGTCGTCGAGGGCCAGGACGTCGGACAGGTGCGGCAGCTCTCCCTGGCGCCGCGTGCTCCGGATCCGCCCCCACCAGACGTGGACCTCCTCCTCGCGGATCTCGCCCCGCCGGTGCGCCCGGGCCCGCTCCACGAGCACGCTCAGGTGGGCATCCATCGCGTCGACGGCGTAGGCGGGGTTCCAGACGGAGACGAGGTGACGGGGTCGATCGGTGTCCATGGTCCGGCCTCTCGGGCGGATGGTACGCGGGGGGGAAAGGCGGCGTACGCGCGAAGCGGGGCACGATAGCGGTGGGAATTCGGCCGCGACAGGCCGGCACGGCCGAACGCCTCGGATCGAGGCTCGACGCGAACTCGTCCTGTCACACGCCTCCGCGACCCCCGACCCATGGAATTCAGCCCCCGATTCCGCGATATTGATTACAGTGTCGCTACCGCGGCGCTCCCGGCGATTTGTGGTGATTGCATCCGGGTCGACAACGTGCTAAACCGCCCGGGGGTCCCGTGCGGTGTTGACCGCGCGGGACCTCTTGTTTCTTGACCTCCGTGGGAGGAATCGAGCCTGCGACGACCGGGGTTGGAGCAGGTGTGGCGAGATGCCGCGGAGCCGCGCCCCGACCCGGGAAGTGGCGGGACTCGAGGAAGCAACCTCCTCGACGGCGTTGCCCACGAGCTGAAGACGCCACAGCGGCATGACGCGCACGGTCCGGTCCACGGCGCGCACCAGCCGCTCCCACGCCGCGCCCTCGCGGCGCGTGTCGACCAGGTTGTCTCCATACCTCGCTCGCGCCTCGGCGACGTGGTTCACGATGGCCGCCTGCCGTCCCGTGTTCTGGCTCAGCAGGCTCGCCTCCGCCGCCCCCGGAAACGGCACCACCTGCCGCCAGTACAGGTGGATGAAGCGCTCGGCGATGTCCCGCGTGGGCAGCGTGAGAGGAGCCCCCGAGTCGTCCCCGCGCTCCACCGCCAGGTCCGCCAGCGCGTGGATGAGCGCGAACTTGTACGTGGCGACGAAGCTGCCCTCGTCGAGGATCCGTTGGAGGTTCTGGAGGAAGGCGACCTGCGCTTGCGGCGTGGGAGGCGTCACGGCCTCCAGGCTCACGGCGCCCCTTCCCCTTCTGCTCCCTCTCCCGCTTCTCCCGTGCGCGGGGACCAGTAGTCCGCGCTCACCGGGACGATCCACCGGATGCCGCCCCGCGGGTCGCGCACGTCCCCGGGGCTGCGGGGGATCACGTGCACGTGGGCATGCGCCACCGTCTGTCCCGCGGACGCGCCGTCGTTGACGCCGACGTTCGCGTCCTTGCCCTGGAACTCGTCCCGCTCCTCCCGCACCTGGCGCACCAGGCTCCAGAGCTCCCGCCACTCGTCGGCCGTCAGATCGAAGACACTTCCGACGTGCCGCTTCGGGACGACGAGCGTGTGCCCGTGCGTGATGGGGTAGCGGTCGCGGATGGCGCGGACGAGATCGGACTCGGCGAGGACCGCGTCCGGCGGCGGAGCGCAGAGGGGACAATCGGAAGCCGTCATACCATCAATCTAGGATCGAGTGGCCGGCCCCGCAGGGCAGGGGATGGACGACCCGGTCCCGATCCGCCATCCCCACGCCCGGGCGTCGTCGCCACGGTTGCTGACAACCGGCCGCCGTCGCCGATCTCCGCCGCTGACGACCGGCGCCGCCGACCCCCGCCGCAGAGGTGCCGCCGCCGACCGCCGTCGCCCACCTGGACCTGCCGTTGGTGACGCGTGATCCGGCGATCGCGCGGGCCGCTGCGGTATCGGTGGTGTGGCGAGTCGGCTGCGCGGGACTCGAAGCTGACGGCCGGGCTCACGCCGCCATCGAGTCGTCCGATTCGTCGGCGCCCGGGCGGTCGCCACCTTCCGACGCCGCGACCGCCTCCTCACCAGGCCGCCGGGGGTCCAACGCCTCCCACGCCGCCGCTTCCATGCGGTAGGGAATGTCGCCGTCGCGCCGGTACCGCGGGGCCAGGTCCCGACCGGTGGGTTCGATGCCGCGCGACCCGTTTCGACGCACCAGCCCACCGACAGGATCATCCCCGAGCGCCGGCGGCTCGGGCGCGTCCCCGATCCCCTTGCCGTTCGGTGTGAAGAACACCACCCGGCTGCCGTCGCTGTCGCTGCAGATCCGCCAGCCGCCCTCGTGCACCAGGCGGTGATGCCGATGGCAGAGCAGCGCGACGTTCCGCAGGCTGGTCTCCCCGCCGTCGGCCCAGTGCACGATGTGGTGCGCGTCGGTGAATCGCAGGTGACAGCCTGGAAAGCGACACCCGCGGTCCCGTGCCTCCAGCGCCCTCCTCAGCGCCGGTGAGACGGTCCGCCTCCTGCGACCCACGTCGAGGATCGAGCCGTCCGCTGCGTGGCGCACCTCCACGACGCCCGCGTCGCACGCCAGCCTCCGGGCAGTTACCGCGGTAACTCGGGTGCCGTCCTCCAGCTCCGACCGGCCGGGCTGTCCCTCCTCTCGGAGCGTCGCGGCCTCCACGTGGAGCACGACCTGGTGGCGCGCGGCGCGGGAACCGCTGACTGGCGCGCCGTCGCCGAAGCCGGCGGCCAGCGCGCGCTCCGCCAGGAGTCCGACGGCGTCGGCCCGCCGCTGACGGGGCTCGACCCGCTCTTCCTCGGGATGCTCGGAGCGGGGGCGGTCGCGGCGCCGCCCGTCGCGCCGGTCGCGCCCGAACAGCGCGTCGCTGGCCGCCTCCACCGCCCGCATGAGCACGGCCGCCGCCTCGGGCGTCAGCCGCCCCTGCACGACGTACATCCCGTCCTCGTCGGGAAACACGGAGAAGCAGCGGCGCCGGTGCCGCGCCCGCTCCCATGCGGCCTCGTCCTCCCGGCTCAGCCGCTTCCACCCGCGCACGACCTGCTCCAGGTTCGCCGCCGATCCGGCGCGGGCCAGCTCCAGCAGCTCGGCCTCGTTGTCCGGCGTGGCCACGCGCGTGAGCGCGCGCACCTTGCTGAAGGACAGCTCCCCCCGCGCCATGGCCTCCGACGTCCGCGGTAGCGCTTCCAGCGCCCGGGCGGCCCGCACCTTCTCGTTGGCCGTGTTGCGGGTGATGCCGATGCGCCACGCGAGCCACTCGGCGCACGAGGCGAACCCTTCCTCGGCCCAGTCCCCGTGCCGGTCCGACTCCGCCAGCGCCGCCAGGAACTCCCGCGTGGCCGCCGTGATCTCGGCATAGAGCACGGCCACCCGATCCATACGGACCTCGCGCGCGTCCGACGCCCGGGCCGCCCGTTCCAGCTCCCTCGCCTCCGCCTCCGTCCGCATCCCCGCGTCCTCCTCCCAAGACGATCACGCTCAACGACTTACAAAGATACTGGCGGGCATTTCGAGGCCCGGATTCGCCACCAGAGCACGGAGACGCGACCCGGAGGCCTCCGGGCGAGGGCGGGGGCCACGAGGAGGCTTACGGCGTGCCCGACGAGCCGAGACGAGCAGCGCGGGAGGCCATCCCGGATCCGCCGGGCCGCGCGCCTCCAAATCCGTCCATGTCTGAATGGGACGACTTTCGTCTGGACGGGGCGACGGGGTGCCAGGTGACGACGACTCCGCAACGCGCCGACGGCCACCATGCGTACACCCCTGCGACGACATCCGCCCAGCAGTGCCGCCGTCCTCCCGGACGACCTCGCCGCCGCCCTCCTACCTCTTCGGCGGCCGCACCACCATCCGGAAGTCGTGCCTGCGGCATAGCGCCCCGTGCTCCGCGCGCATCGTCGCCCGCACGGCCCGGGCCCCCTGCACGGTCAGCGTGTAGCGGAGCATGACCTCGAAGAGGAGCACCTCGAACACCGCCGAGTCGAGCCAGTCCACGGGCGTCCGGAATCCGGATGCCGCCACCAGCCCGGTACGGTCCAGGAATCGGCGGATGAGTCGCCGGTCCACCCTCAGCGTGTCGCAGGAGCCGAAGTGGACCACGCGCCGCGAGAGGCCGGTCCCCAGCATCTCCGCCAGGTCGTCCAGCGTCACCACCGACTGCTTACGACGCTGGTCCCCGATCCGGATGCAGCCGGGCTCCCCGTGGAAGGCCAGGTAGAGGATGCTGTAGCGCGCCGTCCCGCGCTGGGCCCAGCGGCTCAGGTAGAACGCCAGCTCCTCCCGAGTGCCCACGTCGCGGTGGACGTGGGGGACGTCGGTGCGGACGCCCTGGGACAGGAGATGGAGGACCGGCTCGACGGTGGACGATCGGTTGAAGTCGGACCACCAGTCGGTCTCGAGGCAGAAGATGCCGTGGGGCTTCCTTCGCATGGGTCCCGGGGGATCGGGGTCGCGGCAGGCATCCTCAGGATCGAGCGCGTCGGGGCCGCCGTCAATCGGCCGACGGACCTCCGCCCGTCACTCCCCTTCCGCAGCTTCCCACGATGGAACCCGGGCGCCGATCTCGTGATAGTACATATGCGTCGCGGTGGTGCGGCGCCCCGGCCATTTCAGGCGATTGCAGCCGGGTGATCAACCTGCTAAATCGCCCGGAGGTCCCGTGCGGTGTTGACCGTGCGGGACCTCTTGCCGTTCGTGCGGGCGAACGAGCCCAATCCGGCACAGCGAAGGAGTCGTGGAACCGATGAGCCGCGGACCCACCCACGCCGGAAGCGACGGGGCGCTTCCCGTCCCTCCCGAGGTGTGGAAGACGATTCTCGACGGCTACACTCTTCCCCTCATGGGCGCCCACGGCGTGCCGCACTGGGCGCGCGTCCTGGAGAACGGCCGCCGCATCGCCGAGCCCTCGGGGGCGGACCTGGTCGTGGTGGAGCTCTTCGCGCTCTTCCACGACGCGCGCCGGCGGAACGAGCACCGCGACCCGGAGCACGGGTCGAGGGGTGCCGAGCTCGCCCGTGCGCTGCAGCCGCTCCTCCCGCAGCTCGATGACGCCCGGCTCGATCGGCTGTGCATCGCATGCGAGCAGCATACGCACATGCTCACGCACCCCGACCCCACCGTCCGCGCCTGCTTCGACGCGGACCGCCTCGACCTGGCCCGCGTGGGCATCACGCCGGACCCGGGGCGCCTGTGCACCGAGGCGGCGCGGGATCCCGCGGTGCTGGAGTGGGCCACCGCGCGGGGAAGGGGATGGGTGGTGCCGGACTTCGTGCACGAGGTGTGGCTGCGCGAGGCTCCCTAGGCATATTGGTGCATGGCTACCGACGACCGGCGGGAACCGCGTGCCGACCTCCGCGCCCGCTTCCGCGACCTCGGCGTCTGGGAACGCGAGGGCGAGCGCGCCCCCTACAAGCCCCTCCTGCTCCTGTACGTCCTGGGCCGGTACGCCCGCGGCGCGCCGCGACTGATCGAGTACGAGCGCCTGGACGAGGACCTCCTCCCGCTGTTCCGCGAGTTCGGGCCGCAGCGCGCCAAGTACGACCCGGTCTACCCCTTCTGGGACCTGCGCACCGGCGGCGTGTGGGAGGTGCCGGGCGGGGAGGCGGCCCCCGTGCGCGAGGGGAAGTCGTCCGAGCCGACGAAGACCTGGCTCCGTGACAACCACGTCGCCGGCGGGCTCACGCCCGAGCTCTTCGACGCCGTGGCCACCGATCCGTCGCTGCTCAGGGACATCGCCGGCGACCTGCTGGTCGCGCACTTCCCGGACACGCTCCACGGGGAGATCCTGGCCGCGGTGGGGCTGGACCCGGAGTTGGGCATGCCGCCGTCGCGCCGCGATCCCCGGTTTCGCCACGACGTCCTGCGCGCCTACGAGCGCCGCTGCGCGGTGTGCGCCTTCGACGCACGCCTGGGCGACGCGCTGGTCGGTCTGGAGGCCGCCCACATCCAGTGGCACCAGGCCGGCGGGCCGGCCACGGTGAGCAACGGCATGGCGCTGTGCAGCCTCCACCACAAGCTCTTCGACCGGGGCGCGTTCACCCTCACCGAGGACCGTCGCGTGCTCGTGTCCGAGGAGCTCCACGGCTCGAACGCCACGGAGCTGTGGATCACGCGCTTCCACGGGTCCGCGCTGCGGGTGCCCCGTCGGCCAGCCCAGCAGCCGGAGCCCGCCTTCGTCGCCTGGCACCGGAGCGAGGTGTTCCGGGGGCCGGGGCGATGGATGGAGTGACGCGAGCTACCCCTTCGCATCTTATTCGGTAGCCACCGCGGCATAGAGGCAGTACATCTCCCCCCACGAGCTTTCCGACGCACCTGCCCGCGTGCATCCCCAGCCCGGAGGTCGAAATGAAGCTCTCCGTGAAAGGCCTCGCCGTCACCGCCGCCATCCTGTGGGGCGGCGCCATCTTCCTCACCGGCATCCTCAACCTGATGTGGTCCGGCTACGGCGTGGCGTTCCTCGACATGGCCCGTTCCATCTACCCCGGCTACGCGAGCACCGGGGGGTTCGGGGGCGTGATCGTGGGCACGCTGTACGGCATGATCGACGGCGTGGTGTGCGGGGCGATCTTCGCCTGGCTGTACAACCGCCTCTCGGGCGGGGAGACCGCCGCGTAGCACGGCCTGCGCGCGGAAGGAGGACATAGAGGGACCCGCACGACGGACCGCCCCTCGTCGAAGGGGCGGGCTTGGATCCTCTTCCCCCAGGAGGGCATCATGGCAACCCGATCTGTCACTCTCGCCGCCGCGTTGGCGGCACTGCTCGCGGCGCCGCTCGCCGCGCAGGAGCTCCCGGACTACACGCCCGAGCAGCGCTGGGCCCGCGCGGAGTCGCTCACCGACGCCTGGGTCGTGGCAGCGATCCGCCACGCGAAGATGCACGGCCAGACGGTGGAGGAGTTCGCCGACGACATGGTCACGATCTTCGGCCCCGGCTGGTCGGCCGAGATGGAGCCGCTCGACATGCTCCGGGCCATGCACAGCAACCAGATGTGGCAGCCGGGAGCGGAGTTCGAGGTGCTGGAGGCGACGCCGGACCGCGTCCGCTTCCGGGCCAACCGCGCGTACATCCCCGCCTACTTCGGCTCCGACATGGTGTCGTACGGCGTCACGGTGGACGAGTACGAGCAGCTGCTGGACGCCTTCATGGCGTCGATCTGCGCGCAGCGCGGCATGACGTGCGAGACGGTGGGCAGCGGCGACTGGCGCGAGACCACGATCGCGCGCGGCGCGCCCGCCACGGAGATGGCCGCGGAGGCGCCGCTCCTCCCGGAGCGCTCCGACGCGCTGCGGTGGAACCGAGCGGCGCAGTTCATGGACATCAACACGGCCGTCGCCATCGGCTTCCTCAAGGAGCACGGCCTGTACGACGAGTACGTCCGGCACATGGGCGAGGTGTTCCCGCCGACGTGGGGCGCGCGCGAAGCTCCCGCGCAGCTCATGGCCGGCTTCTACAACAACATGGCGTCCTATCCGAACCTCGAGTTCGAGGTGCTGGAGGTCACGGACGACATGGCGCGCTTCCGCACGAATCGTCCCTGGGAGCGCCTCTACGAGGCCCGGAGCGGCTCGCTCTACGGCGCCACGCCCGCGGACGTTTCGGACGGCAACCGGCGCGTCTCGGAGGCCATCGCCCAGCACCTGGGCTTCACGTGGGAGCAGCGCGACGATGGCCCCTGGACGGTGGTCACGATCCGCAGACGGTAGCGGTGGATTTGCGCCGCAGCGGGGGCGGACCGTGCGCCCGATGGCACGGTCCGGCCCCGGTCCCGGCGCCGAAAAGCCCTCTCCGGCATGGTTGTGCGACTCTGGACCGGTCCTTGCAGGTACACACCCCTGGAGGGCGTTCCCGCGGGGACGCCCGCGGGACGTGGAACCGGAGTAGACATGGCCGCGGCCATGGAGGAGGAGACATGAGACGGATCATCACGACGGCGGTCGCCGCGCTGGCGCTCACCGCCACCACGGCGTGCGCCAGCGGGAATCCGCAGCCGTATTCGAACCAGGTCGAGCCGGCGCGGGACAACATCGTCCTGCACGTGACCAATCACAACTTCAACGCGGTCACCGTGCGGGCCCTGACCGGTGGCCAGAACATCCGCCTGGGCACGGTGGAGACGGACCGTGACGACACGTTCGTGGTTCCGCCGACGATCAACCGCGCGGACCTTCGCTTCGAGGTCGACGTGATCGGCTCCGGCGAGACCTACGTGAGCCCGCTGCTCACCGTGACGCTCGGCTCGGTCGTCGACATGGACGTGAAGCAGGCCCTCGACCTGACCAACGTGACGGTGGCGAACCCGTAACCACGGCGCCTCAGGCCACCTCTACCCCGACCCCCTCGTCGATGAGACCGGCGCGGCCGAGCGCTTGCAGCAGGCGCGCCTCGGTGGAGGGGGTCGGCGGCAGAAGGGGGGTCCGGTAGCGCGCCGTCGCGCCTCCCAGCAGCTCGACGCCCTTCTTCACCGGGATCGGGTTGGTCTCCACCGCGTTGGCGCGCATGAGGTCGAGGAGCCGGAAGTGCAGCCACCGGGCCCGGGCGAAGTCACCGTCGAGGCCGAGGCGCACCATGTCGGAGGTGTCGCGGGGCGCCTGGTTGGCGACCACCGACACGAGGCCGTCGGCGCCGAGGGCCAGCATGGGGAGCGCGAGCTCGTCGTCGCCGGACAGGACGAGGAAGTCGTCGGGCCGGTGGGCCAGGATCGAGCCCACCTGCACCAGGTCGCCCGACGCCTCGACGATGCCGGCCACGTTCGAGATCTCCGCCAGGCGGAGCGTGGTCTCGGGGAGGAGGTTCACCGCCGTGCGCCCGGGCACGTTGTAGAGGAAGACGGTGATCTCCGCGGCACGGCCCACGGCGTCGAAGTGGCGGAAGAGACCCTCCTGCGGCGGCCTGCCGAATCCGGGGGTGACCACCAGGACGGCGTCGGCCCCGGCATCGCGCGCCGCCCGCGCCACCGATGCGGCCTCCCTGGTGTCGTTGGCCGCGACGCCTGCCACCACCGCGACGCGCTGCGCCGCGACCTGGACCGCGACCCGGATCAGGTCGGCGCGCTCCCGCAGGCTCATGGTGAGGCTCTCGCCGGTCGTCGCACAGGGCACGAGCGTCTCCACCCCTCCTGCGATCATCCGCTCGGCGTGCTCGGCGTAGGCGTCGAGATCGAGCGTGCCGTCCTTTGCGAAGGGCGTCACCAACTCCACCCCGGTGCCCCGGAACTGGCTCCTCTTCGTCATGGTTGTCTCCGGCCGTGTGCCCGGGAGCGCTCCCCCCGGGCTCCCCGCCCCCGGGTGATGCAAGCTACGGACCACGACCCTGCCGCTTCGACAAACGACGGCCGGCCCGCACGTCAGAATGACAGGTTGACAAGCTGCATAACCCGTTGCGGCCGTTCACTTTGACAGGTCAGGCCCGGTCTCCGGATTGGCATGGCTGTTGCAACCATGGAAGGGCAACGGACGAACCCTTCAAAAACAGGAGGCAACCATGGCCATCATGCGGTATCCGCTGCGTACTCCGACCTTCTCCCCCTGGCGTGACCTCGAGGAGGTGTCCAACCGCCTCGCCCGCATGTTCGAGGACACCTCGCTCTCGACCGGCACGAACGGGGGAACGTGGATCCCCGCCGTGAACGTGGAGGAGACGAAGGACGAGCTGATCCTGTCGGCGGAGCTCCCGGGGATGACGCACGACAACATCTCCATCGACCTCGAGAACAACGTCCTCACCATCAGCGGCGAGAAGACCGAGGAGCGCACCGAGGGCGACGAGGAGCGGCGCTATCACCTGTGGGAGCGGCGCTATGGCAGCTTCCAGCGCTCGTTCACGCTGCCCCGCACCGTGAAGGCCGAGGACATCCGCGCGAGCTTCGACAACGGCATCCTGCGCGTGCGCATGCCCAAGGTCGCCGAGGCCAAGGGCCGGAAGATCGAGGTCCAGGCCAGCGGGAAGTGATCCGCGGGACACCGTACGGTCGCGCGATCCTGTGAGCGCGATCCCCGAGGTGGACGCGGCCGCACCGGCGGCCCGGGCTCCGGCCCGGACCGCCGGTTCTCGTTCGGGGGGATGGCGGTTGGCTCGTTATGTCCCTGTAAGGTTCGCCCCGGTACCTTGAGCGATCTCTCACATCGGGGGTGCACCTGAGGCAGCGGGCGGCGGCCATCGCCAGCGGACGACTTCCCGTCGGACGACTTCCCGGAGGACGCGCGTGTGCGCTCCTACTGGCCATCCTCTCCTCGGCCTGCGTCCGCTACCACGCGCAGCCCATCACCCCGGAGGGGAGCCTCGAGGACTTCGAGGCCCGGAGCCTGGACGCGCCGGAGCTCGGCAGCTTCCTCGCAGCCCGCGGGGAGGCGACCGCCTGGCCGCCGGAGCGGTGGGATCTGCGCACCCTGACGCTGGCCGCGTTCTACTACTCGCCCGCCCTCGACGTGGCCCGCGCCCGGTGGGCCGTCGCCCGCGGGGGCGTGCTCACCGCCGGCGGCCGCCCGAACCCGACGCTGACGGCGGGCACGGGCTACAACGCCACCACCCCCACCAGCGAGGTGACGCCGTGGATCCCCGAGGCCGCGCTGGAGCTGCCCATCGAGGTGGCCGGCAAGCGGGGCATCCGCGTCGCCGAGGCGACGCAGCGCTCCGAGGCGGCGCGCCTGAACCTCCTCACCTCCGCCTGGCAGGTGCGCGGCCGGGTGCGCCAGGCCTTCCTCACCCTCTACGTGGCGCGCCGCACCGACTCGCTCCTGGCGCGGCAGCGGGAGATCCGCACCGAGACGGTCCGCATCCTGGAGGCGCAGCGGCAGGCCGGTGAGGTGTCGCCCATCGACGTCACGCAGGCGCGCGTCGCGCTGGCCGCCAGCAGGGTGGCCGCCCTCGATGCCGCCCAGGCGGCGGCCCGGGCCCGGAGCGACCTCGCCGACGCCATCGGCGTGCCGCCCGCCGCCCTCGACCCGGTGACGCTCGACTTCGCGGAGCTGGGCGCGGTGGAGGTCGTGGTGCCCGAGGCGGAGACGCGCCGCCGCGCGCTGCTGCACCGCTCCGACGTGCTCGCTTCGCTCGCCGAGTACGAGGCCAGCCAGAAGGCCCTCCAGCTCGAGGTGCGCAAGCAGTACCCGGACATCAGCCTGGGTCCGGGCTACCAGCTCGACCAGACCGACACCAAGTGGACGCTCCTGCTGTCGCTGGCGCTCCCCATCCTGAACCGCAACCGCGGCCCGATCGCGGAGGCGGCGGCGCGGCGCCAGGAGGCGGCGGCGAGCTTCCTGGCGCTCCAGTCCCGGGTGCTGGGCGAGGTGGAGAGCGCGGTGGCGTCGGCCCGCGCCGCGGCGACGCAGGTGCAGGCGGCGGACACCCTGCTCGCCGCGTTGGGGCGGCAGGAGGCCACGGCGCAGGCCGCCTACGACGTCGGCGAGATCTCGCGCCTCGATCTCCTGGGGCTGCAGGCGGAGGCCGTGGCCACCGCGCTGACCCGCCTGGACGCCCTGTCCCGGGCGCAGTCAAGCGGTGGGCGCCCTGGAAGACGCCATGCAGACGCCGCTGGACATGGAGAAGTGGGCGCTCGATCCCCCGCAACGCACCCCCGGATCGCACGAGGACGCGCGATGATCAGCCGTCGACACGGACCCTGGGCCTCCTCGCCGTCGTCGTGGTCGTGGTGGTCGTGATCGCGTGGCTGCGGCGCGGCGGGGGTGGGGAAGGGGAGGTCACGCCGAACGTGGCGGTACACGTGGAGCCAGATCCGGCGCGCCACGCTCCGGCGCACGGTCACGGCCTACGGCACCGTGGAGCCGGCGCCTGCGCTCGACGGCAAGGCCGGCGGCCGGCGCGATGATCACGCCGTTCGTGGACGGCGTCGTCTCCTCGGTGGAGGTGGTCGAGGGCCGCCGGGTGGCCGCCGGCAAGGTGCTCGTCCGCCTGGACAGCCGCATGGCGCAGGTGGCCGTGGACCGGGCCCGCGCCGAGGCCGCCGTGGCCGACAGCGCGTTCCGGCGGCAGGAGACGCTCCTCGGCTCCGACGGCACGTCGCAGAGGGCGTACCTGGATGCCCGGGCGCGCCGGGACGCCGCACGGGCGGACCTGGCCGCCGCCGAGACCGCGCTCGCCTACCTGAACATCCCGGCACCGCTCGCCGGGACCGTGCTCCACCTGGCGGCGGCGGTGGGGCAGCACGTGGACGCCACCACGGTGCTCGCGCAGGTCGTGGACCTGAACCGCCTGGTGATCACGGCCGGCGTGCCCGCCCGGGAGATCGGCGGCGTCGCGCTGGGCCAGCCGGTGCTCCTGGGCGTGGGCGACTCGGTGCCGGAGGGCGCCGTGCTCGTCCTCGGCAGGGACGTGGATCCCACGACCGGCACGTACCGCGTCCAGGCCTCCGTGCCGCCGGAAGCGGGCTTCATGCCCGGACAGTTCACCGAGATCCACATCGTGGCCGAGGAGCACCCCGACGTGCTGGTCGTGCCCGAGTCGAGCGTGGTCACGCGCCCCGGGGAGGGGACGTGGATCGTGGTCGCGGAGGGCGATCGCGCCGTGCGCCGTCCCGTCTCGGTAGGGCTCCGCGACCGTGGCCTGGTGGAGGTGTCCGGCGAGGGCGTGGACGAGGGTGTGCGCATCGTCACCGACGAGGCGTACGGGCTGCCCGAGGAGACGGCGATCCGCGTGGTGGGCGGCTGACATGCTCGGACGCTTCGCCAACAGGCAGTCGCTGTCCATCGTCTTCATCAGCGCGGCCCTGTGCCTGGGCGGCGTGTACGCCGCCACCAGCATCTCGTCGTCCGTCTTCCCCCAGACGAACTTCCCCCGGGTCGTCATCCTGGTGGACAACGGCGTCATGCCCGGCGACGAGATGATGGCGCGCATCACGCGTCCCATCGAGGAGTCGATGAAGGACATCCCGGGGACCGTCACCGTCAAGTCCGCCACGGGCCGCGGCTCCGCCGAGATCAACGTGTTCTTCACGTGGCAGGTGGACATGGTCCAGTCCGAGCTCTACGTGCTGAGCCGGCTGGGCCAGATCCGGAGCCAGCTCCCCGCCACCGCCGAGACCACGGTCTACCGCCTGACCTTCGCCGCCTTCCCCATCGTCGGCGTGAGCCTCACCAGCGACACGCGCGACATCACCGAGCTGTGGGAGGAGGCGCGCTACGACCTGAAGCTGCGCTTCCTCCAGATCCCGGGGGTGGCCCGCGTCGACCTGGTCGGGGGCAAGGCGCCCGAGTACCAGGTGGTGGTGGATCCGCTCCTGCTGGAGGGGGCCGGCCTGAGCCTCGCCGACGTCACCGCCGCGCTGGACGACAACAACCTGGTCGCGCCGGCGGGGATGCACGAGGAGAGCCACACCCTGTACCTCACGGTCGTGGACGGGCGGGTGCACGGCATCCGAGACATCGAGGACTTCGTGGTGAAGGCGCCCGACGGCCATCCGGTGCGCATCGGGGACTTCGCCAGGGTGCAGCGGGGCCCCGAGCCGGTCTTCAACATCGTCACCGCCGACGGCCATCCCGCGGTGCTCCTCAACGTGCGCAGCCAGCCGGACGGGAGCACGCTGAAGATCGCCGACGCGCTCCGCGCCCAGATCGCCCAGCTCCGGGCCGAGCTTCCGCCCGACATGAAGCTGGCCTTCTTCTACGACCAGTCGGAGATCGTGCGCTCGTCGGTGCACAGCGTGTGGGAGGCCATCCTCTTCGGGCTGGTCCTCTCCGTCGTGATCCTCTTCTTCTTCCTGAAGAGCTGGGGCACGACGCTGGTGGCCACCACGGTCATCCCGGTGACGATCCTGATCACGCTGGTCGCCATGCGCCTGACGGGCCTCACCTTCAACCTCATGACGCTGGGGGGCATCGCGGCGGCCGTCGGCCTGGTGATCGACGACGCCATCGTCGTGGTGGAGGCGATCCACAGCCACCTCATGGAGGGGATGAGCCGGCGCCAGGCGGTGGAGGCCGGCATCACGGAGATCTTCAGGCCGTTGGTCGGCTCCACCCTCACGCCGGTGGTGGTCTTCATCCCGCTGGCCTTCCTGGACGGCATCACCGGCGTGTTCTTCCGCGCCCTGGCCATGACCATGGTGGTGTCGCTGCTCACCTCGCTGGTCCTGGCCGTCACGCTCACGCCCTCGCTGGCCGGATGGCTGATACGCCGGGGCCACGGGGACGAGACGGCGCCGGTGCACGAGCAGGCGGGCCCCTTGCTGCGCAGGGTCATCGACCTGTACGAAGAGGCGGTGCGCCCGGCCCTGCACCATCCGTGGTGGACGTTGGGGGCGTGCGGGTTGGTGCTGGTCCTGGGGATCGGCGTCTACCGGCAGCTCGACAGCGAGTTCCTGCCGCCCATGGACGAGGGCGGCTTCGTCATCGACTACTTCACGCCCCCGGGCACCAGCCTGGCGGAGACGAACCGCCAGCTCCTCGGCGCGGAGGCGATCCTCGCCACCGTGCCCGAGGTCGAGAGCTACTCGCGGCGCACCGGCGCGCGCCTGGCGCTGGCCATCGCCGAGCCCAACACCGGGGACTTCCTGGTCAAGCTGCGCAAGGACCGGGCGCGCTCCACCGACGAGGTGATCGCGGAGCTGCGCAGGCGCTTCAACACCGAGGTCCCCGGCGCGGAGTGGGAGTTCCCCGGCATCCTGTCCGACCTGATCGGAGACCTCATGTGGGCCCCGAGCCCCATCGAGGTGAAGCTCTACTCCACGGACCAGGCCTGGCTGGAGGAGCACGCGCCCCAGGTGGCCGCCCGCCTCGAGCAGATGCCCGGCGTGGTGGACGTGTTCGACGGCCTCGTCTACACCGGCCCCACGATCAGCCTGCGCACGCGGCCCGCCGACGCCCGCCGCTTCGGGCTCACGGCGAGCGACGTGGCCAATGCCGCCAACACCGCCATGCTGGGCCAGACGGCCTCGTCGGTGCTGGAGGGCGACCGGGTGGTGGACGTGCGCGTGAAGGTGGACTCCACCCGCCTGCTCAAGATGAGCCAGGTGGAGGACCTGCCGATCCGCACGCCCACCGGCACGCTGGTGAAGCTGTCGCAGGTCGTGGACGTGGTGCAGGAGCCCGGCCAGCTCGAGCTGCGCCGCGAGGACGGCCGCCAGGACGTGGCCGTCACCGCGCGCCTGGAGGGGAGGGACATGGGCGGCGCCATGGCGGAGATCCGACAGGCCCTGGGCGCCGACGCCTCGCTTCCGCCGGGCACGGTGGAGTACGGCGGCCTCTACCAGCAGCAGCGCGAGTCGTTCAGGAACCTGGTGTTCGTGCTCCTCATGGCCATCACCCTGGTGTTCACGGTGCTCCTGCTGGAGTTCGGGTCGTTCTACGAGCCGGTGTCGATCGTCTTCGGGGCGGTGTTGGCGCTGTTCGGCACGGTGCTTGCGCTGTGGCTCACCGGAACGTCGTTCAACGTGGTCTCCTTCCTGGGCGCCATCATCGGCATCGGCATCGTGGCGAAGAACGGGATCCTGATGCTGGACTTCGTCCGGGTTCTGCGTGCCGAGGGACTGGACCTGGAGGAGGCGCTCGTGCGCTCGGGACGCAGACGCTTGCGCCCCGTGCTCATGACCTCGCTGGCCGCGGCGCTGGGGATGCTGCCGCTCGCGTGGGGCGTCGGCTCCGGAGACGACATGCTCAAGCCCCTGGCCATTGCGGTCATCGGAGCGCTGGCCATCTCGGTGCTCCTGTCGCTGCTGGCCACACCCACCCTCTACTTCCTGCTCCAGCGCCGCCGGGGCAGGGGGCTCCCGAGTCCATCGGAGGTGACGTCATGAATCGCGCATGGTTCCTTTCGGCCCTGTCTCCCCTCCTCGTGGTGGCCGCGTGCGGATCGCCGGCGCAGCGCGCCGCGCAGGAAGCCGTCCCCACGTACCACCCGGTCACCGAGATCGCCATCGGCGGCGACGCCGGCTTCTGGGACTACCTGTCGGAGGACCCGGTCGCCCGTCGGCTGTACGTGACCAACGGCACGCGCGTCGTCGTCGTCGACATGGACGCCGACTCGGTGGTGGGGGAGATCCCCGACCTGCCGGGCGTGCACGGCTTCGCGGTGGCCCACGACCTGGGTCAGGGCTTCGCCAGCGACGGCCGCGAGAACAAGGTGGCCGTGGTGGACCTGGCTACGCTGCAGGTGCAGTCGCGGGTGGACACCGGCGAGAACCCCGACGGCATCCTGTACGTGCCCGACTTCAAGGAGGTGTACGCCTTCAACGGGCGCGGCCACTCGGCGACGGTGATCGACGCCGCGACCGGCGAGGTGGTGGCGACGATCCCGCTGCCGGGCAAGCCCGAGTTCGCCGTCTACGATCCGGGAGCCAAGCGGATCTACAACAACATCGAGGACCAGAACGAGATCGTCGCCATCGACCCGACCGCCCACGAGGTGGTGGCCACCTGGCCCATCGCGCCGGGCGAGGCGGCGTCGGGGCTGGCCATCGACCTGGAGCACCATCGGCTGTTCGCGGTATGCGACAACGGCATCATGGTCATGGTGAACAGCCAGACGGGCGAGGTGGTCGACACGGTTGCCATCGGCGAGGGCCCGGACGCGGCGCGCTTCGATCCGTCCACGCAGCTCGCCTTCAGCTCCAACGGCGGCGACGGCACGGTGACGATCGTCCACGAGGACTCGCCGTCCGAGCTCACCGTCGTCCAGACCCTGCAGACGGCGCGGTCGGCGCGGACGATGACGCTCGACCCGACCACGCACCGGATCTACCTGTCCGCGGCGGACTTCGGGGAGACGCCACCGGCCGACTCCATGGGGCGGCCGCAGCGCCCTCCGATGATTCCGGGCTCCTTCAAGGTGCTCGTGTACGGGAGCGGCACATAGAGGAGACGGCGCCGTCGGGCGCCGTTCCGGGCGAAGCGGGTCGGCGATGCGCGTAGCGCGGATCGGCACGCTCGCCGTCTGGCTGGCGGGCCTGTGGGTCTTCCCCTCCGGAGCTGGCGCGCAGACGTCGCCGGCTCCGGAGGAACCGTCCGGCGGGACGAGCTGGGCGTCCGTCGCCGTCTCGGCGGCGGCCGTGGCGGTCGCCCTCCCGCTGGACGGCCGGATCCGCACGTGGATCCAGGGCGCGCCGAGGCAGGAGAGCACGGTGCTGCGTCGGGGCACGGAGCTGGTGACGCCGTGGGGCACGTGGGCGCCGCTCGTGGTCGGCGCCGGCCTTCTCGGAGCGGCCGAGGCCCTCCACCACCCCACGCTGGCCGACGCCGTATGGCACACGGCCGAGGGGACCGTGGCGGCTTCCGTGCTCGGGCTCGTGCTCAAGGTGGCCGTGCACCGCACCCGCCCCTACGCGTCCCCCGACCATCCGGAGACGTTCTTCCAGGGACCCGTGTTCCCCACGGGGTCGAGCCGGCAGTCCTTCCCGTCGGGGCACACCACCGTGGCCTTCGCCGTGGCGGCGGCGGCCACCGAGGAGGCCGGCATCCACTGGCCCGGGCACACGCGGGCGCTCGACGTCGCGCTCTACGGGATGGCGGCCGGCGTGGCGTTCGCGCGCGTGTACGACGACGTGCACTGGACCAGCGACGTGGTGGCGGGAGCCGCGCTGGGCACGCTGGCCAGCCGGGCGGTGGTGCGCCGCGCGCACCGTAGAGGCGGCCCCGACACCCGCCCGCCCGCGCTGTCCGTGATGGTGCTGCCGGGAGGCGGGGTGGGGGTGGGCTGCCGGGTGGTGTTGCCGTGACCGCGCTGCGAGGGCGGGACCTGGGGTGGTGGCGCCACCGTCTCTTCCAGGTGGGCATCGTGCTGAAGGGCCTCGACGGCATCCTGGAAATCGTCGGCGGCACCCTGCTGTCCATCTTCGGATCGGCCGGGGTCAGCCGTGTGGTCGCGTTCCTCACCCAGCACGAGCTGTCCGAAGATCCCCGGGACGCGGTGGCGGGATGGCTGTTCCGGCACGGCAGTGACATCGGTGTGGGTACGGTCGCATTTCGCCGCCGCCTACCTCCTGGTCCACGGCGTCGTGAAGGTGGTGCTGGTCGGCGGCCTCATCCGCGAGCGCCTCGGGATCTTCCCCTGGGCGCTCGGCTTCCTGGGGCTCTTCATCCTCTACCAGGGCTACCGGCTCCTCCGTCCATCCCTCCGCGGGGCTGGCGTTCCTCACCGTGCTCGACCTGGTGATCATGGCGTTGGTCTGGCGGGAGTACGAGGCGCTGCGGAGGGTGGCGTGAAGCGGAGCGCGGACGATCGGCGTCGCGGCGCGGCGTCGCTCAGAAGCGGAGTTGAGCTCCGACGCTGAGGCGCCGACCCTCGAGTGGAGCCCACGCCTCCGTCGTCCAGCGTCCCCCGCGACCGGGGGACGGCAGCAGCAACGGATCCCAATGCGTTTGCCGCACGTTCGTGAGGTTCTCTGCGTTGGCGAAGACCTGCACCGGCCCCATCCGCCGGGACGCCAGGAACTCCACGGTGGAGAAGCCCGGCGTGTACTCCCGGTATGGGTCGTCCTCGACCCGCTGGCGCCCGGTGTAGAATACCTCCAGGGCGAGACGCAGCCCGGACTCGCCCGGCTCGTCGTCCTCCCACGCCACGTCGACACCCCCGCTGTTGCGCGGGGTGAGGGGGAGCGCCACGCGGCCACCGCCCTCGAAGGCTGGCTGCGTGGCCCGGGTGTGGGAATACGTGGCGGTGACCAGCAAAGGCTCCTGGCCGTA
Source organism: uncultured Gemmatimonadales bacterium (assembly GCA_963848895.1). Taxonomy (GTDB): domain Bacteria; phylum Gemmatimonadota; class Gemmatimonadetes; order Longimicrobiales; family Gaopeijiaceae; genus SZUA-318. The sequence continues at coordinate 80,845 of CAWKGE010000032.1, read as the reverse complement.
CACGGCGAAGACTTCGGCTCCCGCGCTCCGGATCGGACCGGCCATGTTGACGACCCGTGCGTGGAACGGATCCCCGGTCACCGGCTCCAGGAGGACGGGGTCGGCGATGCGGACCGCGAACAGCGTGGCGTCGAGCTGGACGGCGCCCAGCGTGCCCTGCACGTCCAACGAACCGCTCCGTCCGCGCTCGGCCCGGAGCGTTGGAGTTGGGACGAGCCCGTGGACACCCGCGTCCCCCTCCGCGCCGCCGTCCGGGGTTGGCGCCGTGAAGCCCGTGCCCACCGACGCGCGCAGGCTCCACCCGGGGGCGACGCGCCACAGGGCCGACGCACGCGGGGAGACGAACGTGCCGTAGCGGTCGTGATGATCCACCCGCGCGCTGGCGGTCACGGCGACGGCCTCGCCGGGCGTGTACGTGTCCGACGCGAACATCGAAGCGGTGGCAAAGCGATAGTCGAACCGCGAGTCGGGGGTCGCGTGGAAGGCGTCGAGCTGGCCGGAGGTGCCCACGACGACCGTGTGCCGGAGGCGCGTAGCCACCAGGCTCGCCTCGGCGAAGATCGTGCTCCGGCGCTCGTGGTCCACCAATCCGCCGAACGTCCGGTCCCGCCAGGTGCGCATGAGGGACGTCCGGAAGCTCATCGAGCTGCCCGGGGAGAGCACCCGGCGGCCGATGGCGCCGACGTCGGCGTGGCGGGTGTCCAGGGCCTCGGGGAAGGCCCGCCCGGAGGGCGTCACGGCCCCGGGAACCGTACCCCCGCGCCGTTCCTCCCAGGTACCCCCCGCCGTCGCCATCAGCGTGCTCCCGTCGGGTCGCGTCCAGAACACCCGCGGCCGTGCTTCCGCTCGGGTATAGCCGGGCGCGTCCGCCCATCCATCCCCGTTCACGTCGCGGAGGCCCCGGCGATGGACGCCGGCGAGGGCCGTGTAGCCCCGCGCCTCGCCGCGGCGGCGGGACAGCCAGGTCACCGCGTCCGTCCCCGCGAGGCTGCTGCGGCTCAGCACCGACCGGCTCGGGCCGCCCGGCGGGCGGGGGACGAGGTCGACGACGCCGCCCAGCGCGGAAGGACCGTAGAGCGCGGTCGCAGCGCCCTTGATCACCTCCACCTGGGCCAGGTCCAGGGGCGGGATCTGGGTCAGGGAGAAGCTCGACGCCTCCGCGCCGAAGGCCGGAAGGCCGTCGACCAGGAGGAGCGTGTAGCGGCCGGGGAGCCCTTGCACGCGGACCGTCGCCCCGCCCAGCCCGGGCGCGACGCTTTGGGCGTGGACGCCGCCCATCTCCACCAGGAGGTTGGTGAGGTCCCCCGGGCTCGTCAGGGTCTTCTCCTGCACGTCCTCCGGTGCCATGACCTCGATGCGCTCCGGCACGTCTTCCACGCGCTTCACCACCCGCATGGACCGCACCACGATGGGGGCGAGCTCGACGGCGACGGCGGTGAGATCCACCGATACGGTGGTGTCACCACGTGCCGGCAGCGATACGTCGACCGTGTCGGCCGCATAGCCTATACGCCATACGATCACGCGATGGGGGCCAGGCGTCAGCGTCAGCGTGGCGTGCCCGTCCGGACCCGTCAGCGCGACCGCGCCGGCGGCACGGATCTCCGCGTCCGCCAGGGGATGCCCCTCCGCCGTCACCGTGACCAGGAGATGCGGGCGCGCCGCGGGCCTTTGCTGTGCCGCGACCGGTTGGGAGAGGGCGGCGCCCAGTGCGAGGACTACCCACGCGCCGCGGCCCGCCGAAGGGCTCACCCCGCGCTCCGCCTCGGAAACGTCACTCGCACGGTGGTGCCCACCCCCACCGTGGAGTCCAGCGCGATGTCCGCCCCGTGCGCGTCGGCGATGGTGCGGGCGATGGCGAGCCCCAGGCCGCTCCCTCCCTCCCGCCTGCGCGCCGGGTCGGCGCGGTAGAAGCGCTCGAAGACGTGGGGGAGCGTCTCGGGGTCGATCCCCGGCCCGGTGTCGTGCACCACGACGCGGCACCGGGTGGCGTCGGCGGTGACGCCGGCGCGGACGGTGCCGGGAGACGGCGTGTACTTCACCGCGTTCTCGAGGAGGATCAGGAAGAGCTGGCGCACGAGGTCGGGGTCGGCGTCCACGGGGGCCTCCTCGAAGTCGTCCAGCTCCAGGGTGATCCCCTTGGCGTCGGCCAGCGGCCGCGCCACCTCCGACGCCTGCACCAGGAGGTCGTCGAGGAACACCGGTCGCCTGCGCACGGGCAGGCGGTCCTCGTCCGCGGCCGCCAGGAGGAGGAGCCCGTCCACCAGGCGGCCCAGCCGCTCCGCCTCGCACTTCATCTTCTCGCACGATGTCGGCGTACTCCTCGACGGTGCGGGCGCGCTGCAGCGCCACCTCCGCGCGCGTGCGCAGGACGGCCGAAGGGGTGCGCAGCTCGTGCGACGCGTCGGCCACGAACCGGCGCATCCGCTCCATCGAGCGCTCCACCGGCACGAGCGACTTGCGGGCCAGCGCCGCGCCCCCCACGGCGACGAGGACGAGCGCCCCGAGGGCGGCCAGGAGGAAGGACGCCATCAGCGCCGGATACTGCTCCTCCACCTCGACGGCGTTGGCGACGGCCAGAGCCGCGTACGTCCGGCCGCCGGCCACGATGCGCCGGGCGTACACGCGAAGGCTGGCGTCGCGGCCCGTCTCGGGCCGTCCCCACGCCTCGCCGTCCTTCAGCGCGGCGCGCGCCAGGGGGGCGAGGGAGGGTGGGGGGGTGGCGGGCCCCAGCGAGCGTCCGTCTTCGTCGAACACGAAGAGCTCCCTTCCGGGGATGCGCAGCTCCTCCAGGGCGTCCACGGCGTGGCCGCTCAGCCCGCGCTCCTGCTCGCGGATCTCCATGGCGCGCTCGATCTCGTGCGTGGCGGCCACGAGCTGCGCGTCGAGAACGCGCCCGATCTGCTGCGTCACCGCCACGTACACCGCCGTGCCGAAGAAGAGGAGGATCGTGGCGAAGATGCCCACGTACCACGCGGTGAGGCGGCGGCGGATCCCCCGGAAGGCGTCGGTCACGCGCCGAAGCGGTAGCCCGCGCCGCGGACGGTGTGGATGAGCTTCGGCTCGAAGTCCCCGTCCACCTTCTTGCGCAGCCGCCACACCAGGACCTCGAGGAGGTTGGTGAAGGGGTCGTGGTTGTCGTCCCAGACGTAGGCGGTGATGTCGGCGCGCGAGACCACGGTGTCCTGATGTCGGACGAAGAACTCCAGCAGCGCCCACTCCTGCGCCGTGAGCGACAGCTCGGTGCCGGCGCGGGTGACGGTGTGCGCGTCGAGGTCCACCTCGAGGTCGGAGATGCGGCGCACGCGGTGGAGCAGCTCGGGCGGGCGCCGGGCCAGGGCGCGGATGCGCGCCACGAGCTCGCGGAAGGAGAAGGGCTTGGTGAGGTAGTCGTCCCCCCCGGAGCGGAAGCCCTCGATGCGATCGTCCTCGGCGCCCAGCGCCGTCAGGAACAGGATCGGCGTCTCGTTTCCCTCCGCCCGGAGCCGACGGCAAAGCTCGACACCCGTGCCGCCGGGGAGCATGACGTCGAGGACGATCACGTCCTGCGCGCCGTGGGCGGCCCGGAGGATCCCTTCGCGGTACGAGGTTGCCGTCTCCACGCGCATCCCCTCCTCCTCCAGACCCTCACGTACGGCCTCGAGCAGCTGGTCATCGTCCTCGACGATCAGGACCTTCATGCCTTCTCCTGCCAGCGTGTCGCCGAGGATGAAGCTGAGCGCGACAAGGGGAGGAAAAGGTAGGGTGACTCCCCTTTCAGTGACCTTACCCAGGCGGTGGCTGAAGGGCCCGTCGCGCGAAATGGCAGTCCGGTAAAGGTGCTTGTAAGATGGCTTCGAGTAGCTTGACCGTTCACTGGACGGTCGCCACGCGCCTCGGCGACGACGGGGCGATCTGCCTGGAGAACAGTTGACCCAACTCGCAGGGACGATGCGGATGAGAGCAGGCCGACATACGACGGTCGTGCATGCGGGTGCGGTGGGGTCCGGCTGTTTCGAAGGGTGGTTCCTGCCATCGTGATCTTGTTCGCGGGATGCACGACGTATCACGCGCAGCCCCTCCCGCCGTCCACCCGATCGGCGCTCGGCCGGAGCAGGATCTTGGTGCCATCGAGGTCCCGAGCCTCCGAGATCGAGCATCCCCTGCTGCAGGCCCCTCGTCGTCAGGGTCGAAGACGGGCTCACCCCGGACGAAGCCGCGCTCCTGGCGGTAGCTGCGAACCCCGAGCTCCGCGCGGCCAGGGCGGCGAGGGGCGTGGCCGCCGCCCAGTTGGTCGCTGCCGGCATCCTCCCCAATCCCGTGCTGTCGGCGTCGGAGGACGTGCCGACCTCCGACACGACGGGGGCCGTGACCGGGGTGTCCCTCGGAGCGGCACTGGACATCCTCGGCTTCCTGACGCGTGGCGCGGAAAAAGGGGCGGCACGGCGGGGCCTGGAATCCGTGGATCTGGGCCTGGCCTGGCAGGAGTGGCAGGTCGCCCAGAGCGTCCGCATCGAGACCTACTACGCCATGCTTCTGGATCGTGCCGTCCGGCTCGCCGCGTCGCAGGAGCAGGAGATGAACCAGTCGGTGAGCACACTGCGAGAGGCCGTGAGCCACCAGTTGGTCACCAGGGTCGAGCTCGGGGCCGCGGAGGTGGCGTACCGGACCACGGTGGACGCGCGGCTCACGCTCGAGCTTCAGCGCGATACGACGGTCGTGTCCCTTGCGCGCATGCTGGGCGTCGATCGGACGGCCCTGCCCGAGCTCCAGGATGTCGGGATCCCGTTCGACACGGACTCGGCGGGCACGGGCGGCGCTGCGCTGCCGACGCTCGACGCCCTGGTGGCCGACCTCGGAACGCGCCGGCTCGACCTCCAGGGTCTGCGGATGGGATACCTCAGCCAAGAGGCCCGTGTCCGCGCGGCCGTACTTCGGCAGTTCCCGCAGATCGGCATCGGCGTGAACCGGATCCGGGACACGGGAAACCTGCTCACGCTCGGTCCCGCGGTCACGATGTCGTTCCCGCTCTTCGACCGGAACCAGGGGGAAATCGCCATCACCCGTGCCACCCGTGACGTGCTCAGGGCGCAGTACGACGCGCGGATCGTCGACGCCCGGGCAACGATCGAGGCGCTGCTGGCCCAAGTGACGGTCACCAGGCAGCGGCTCGCGAACCTCCGAGCGAGCGTGGCCGCACAGGAGCAGACCGTGGACCTCTACTACCGCGCGCTCCAGGGTGGCAACGCCGATGTCCTCACGTACTACAACGCGCGGAGTGACCTGATGAACCGTCGACTCGAGGCCGTCGCCGCCCTGCGCGATCTCGTCGGACTGGCCGTCGCCCTGGAAACGGAATCGGGCGTCCACTTCGTCGGACCGACCCCATGACCACGAGGAATGCGCTCGTCCCCTGGACATGGTCAGGGCGCCCGTCCCGGTGTCGTGGGTGGGCCCCGCGGCGGCCGTGGCGGTCCGCGGTGGAGCTGCTAATCGTGGCCGCGAGCGCATCGTGCAGCGGAGGCTCGGGCGGTAGGCAGGGCGACACGGCCGAGGTCTCGGCCCTGGTGAACGTCGAAGTCGTCCGCTCCGCACCACTGACCGAGTCGGTCGTGGCCTACGGCACCGTGGTTCCCGCGCCTGGATCGGTACGCGCCTTCACCGCGCCCTTCGAGGCAATCGTCGAGCGGCTCCATGTCAGCCGGGGGCAACGTGTGGCGAGGGGACAAATGCTCGTCGACGTCACGCCGAGCCCCGACGCGAGGCTCCTCATCGAGAACGCGCACTCGGCGGTACAGTCCACCCGCGGCCGGATGGCGGATGCACAAGAGCGACTGAAGTTGGGCCTGATCACGCGCGACGAGGTCCTCGTGCAGGAACAGGCGCTGTCGGATGCGGAGGCGAGGTGGGCGGTCTACTCGAAGTGGACCGACGGGCTCACCGTCACGGCACAGGGTGGCGGGGTGGTCGACAGGCTGCCGGTGTCGGAGGGTGAGCGCATCCCAGCGGGCGACTTGCTGGTGTCGGTCGTTACCGAGGGGCGTTTCGAGGTGGAGGTGGGACTGGAGCCCGAAGACGCATCGCGCGTCGCGCCGGGTCGGAGCATCTCGGTCGAGCGGCTCGCCGGAGGGACCGATGCGCGCGTGATGACGGCCACGCTCCGCAGCGTGTCCCTGGCCGTCGATCCCGCCACGCGCCTCGCTTCGGCCCTGGCCGTGCCGGACTCCGGCGCGAACCGCCTCATGCTGGGGGAGTTCGTGCGCGCGTCGATCCCGGTCCAGGGTGACACGGGCCTGGTCGTACCGAGATCCGCGCTTCTCCCCCAGGAGGGGGGACCCGTGGTCTTTGTGGTGTCTGGGGGGCGGGCGTTCAGGCGGTCCGTGACCGTCGGGGTCGAGACCGACTCGCTGGTCCAGGTGATCGCACCGGGCGTTCGTGCGGGGGATACCGTCGTCGTGTTGGGTAACTACGAGCTCACGGACAGCATGCGCGTGCGCGTGCCGGGAGACACGGCATCCGCGGGCGGAGCATCGTCCGCGACGCCGGGGCGAGGGTGAGCATGAGCTTCGAGGGATGGGTGCGGCGGCACCGCCGCTCTCTTCTCTTCGCTGTAGGCGTTCTGGTCGTGGGGGGCGCTGCGTCGGTGTTCCGGACGCCGGTGGCGCTCTTTCCCCACATCCAGTTCCCCCGTGTCGTGGTCACCCTCGATGCCGGGGATCGCCCCGCGGAAGAGATGATGGCACTGGTGACCGCCCCGGTGGAGCAAGTGCTGCGCGCGGTACCCGCGGCGCGCTCCGTGCGCTCCGTCACGAGCCGGGGAAGCGCCGAGATCTCCGTGACCTTCGATTGGGGCACGGACATGACCACGGCGACGCTCCAGATCGGGGAGGCCCTCGCCCGGACTCTGCCCGATCTTCCCTCCGGGACACGGGTCACCACCAGGCGTATGGATCCCACGGTGTTTCCCGTGATCGCGTACAGCCTGGTGTCGCCGCTGCGCAGCGAGACCGACCTGTACGATCTCGCGTACTATCGGATCAGGCCGTTGCTGGCGAGGGTCAACGGCGTCGCACGGGTCGAGGTCCTGGGAGGCGCACCGCAGGAGATCCAGGTCTATGTGGATCCCTTCCAACTCGAGCGGTTCGGCCTGTCGATCGATGCGGTGGCGGAGGCGCTCTCAGCCGCGAACGTAGTGGCGGCTGCGGGCGTGCTGGAAGACAACTACAAGCTGTATCTCGTCCTCACCGATACTCGATTCCGGGACATCGACGAGGTCCGCGAGACCGTGGTCCGATCGGGAGCTGAGGGCTTCGTCCGCGTCTCCGACATCGCCACCGTGGTGCGCGCCGCGGTACCCAGCCGCAGTCGTGTCACTGCGGACGGGCACCCCGCGGTGCTCTTCCAGGTGTACCAGCAACCAGGCGGGAACACGGTCCGGATCGCCGCCGACGTGCGCGCGACGCTCGAGGGCGCCGCGGGCCTGATTCCCACGGACGTGCAGGTCGCGAACTGGTACGACCAGAGCGATCTCATCACCGCGTCGGTGAGTAGCGTGAGGGACTCGGTCCTCATCGGGATCCTCCTCGCCGCCTTGGTCCTGTTCGCGTTCCTGAGGGATGTCCGCATCACGCTCATCGCGGTCATCGTCGTCCCTTCGGTTCTGGCGGCGACCATGCTGCTCATCGCGGTTCTGGGGATGGGCTTCAATCTCATGACGTTGGGGGGGATGGCTGCCGCAGTCGGGTTGATCATCGACGATGCCATCGTGGTGGTGGAGCATATCGTGAGGCGTACGGCGGAGAGCCGCGTGCCCGCGGACGACCAGGATGCGCGCCTGGCCCGTGCGCTGGGCGCCGCACGTGAATTCACGATGCCGCTGGTCGGGTCCTCGTTGTCCACCATCGTCATCTTCGCGCCCCTGGCGTTCCTGAGTGGTGTGACCGGGGCCTTCTTCAAGGCGCTTTCCCTGACGATGGCATCGGCACTGGTGATCTCCTTCTTCGTGGCGTGGCTGGCGGTTCCGCTGATGGCGGGATGGCTCCTTCGGCGTGAGGAGAGTGGAGAGGTCGAGAGCCGCCTCGGTACCCGGCTCCACTCACGCTATGCAGCGATGATGGAGCGCCTGTTCGCACGCCCCCTTCTGGTCCTGATTGGCATCGTGCCCCTCGTGATCCTGGGGTACATGGGATATCGCCGGGGTGGCTCGGGCTTCATGCCGGCGACCGACGAAGGCGGGTTCATCCTCGACTATCGCGCGGATCCCGGCACATCGTTGACCGAGACCGACCGGCTGTTGCGGCAGGTCGAGCAGATCCTGCGTTCGACGCCGGAGGTCGAGACGTACTCGAGGCGCACCGGCCTGCAGCTGGGTGGAGGCATCACCGAGTCCAATGAGGGGGACTTCTTCGTCCGTCTGGTGCCGCCGCCGCGACGTCCCATCGACGAAGTCATCGACAACGTTCGCGGGCGCATCGAGACGCGGGTGCCTGGGATTCGCGTCGAGATGGCTCAGCTCATGGAGGACCTGATCGGAGACCTCACCGCGGTTCCTCAGCCCGTCGAGGTGAAGGTCTTCTCGGAGAGCGGGGAGCAGCTCGACTCGCTCGGACCCGTGGTGTCCTCCATCGATCGACTCCCATCCCGGGTGTCGTGGACGTCAAGGACGGGGTGGTCTATGCGGGAGACGCCGTGATCGTGCGGGTCGACCGTGAGCGGGCCGCACTCGAAGGCGTGGATCCGGACGCCGTGGCCCGCCGACTCGAGGGGTTCATCGGGGGGACCGTCACGACCACGATTCAGAGAGGCGAGCGCGTGGTGGGAGTCCGGGTGTGGATTCCCAGCTCGGGCCGCCGTCGGGTCGGCGATGTCGGGAATCTCATCCTGAGCGCTCCGGACGGTCACCGCTTTCCGGCGCGCCGCATCGTGACCGTCGAGACCGTTTCGGGCCAGCCGCAGATCGCGCGCGACGATCTCAAACGGATGGTGGCCGTCACCGGGCGGATCAGCGGCCGCGACCTGGGCTCCACGATCCGGGACGTCAAGGCTCGCCTGGATCGCCCTGACGTATTCCCCGAGGGAGTCTACTATCAGCTCGGTGGCACGTACGAGCAGCAGCGCATCGCGTTCAGGGGGCTGGTCGTGGTCTTCCTCGCGGCCGTGGTGCTCGTTTTCCTGCTGTTGCTCTTCCTCTACGAGCGGTTCCTGGTGGCCGGGGCGATGCTGACGACCACCCTGCTGGCATTTCCCGCGGTGATGATCGGGCTGTGGCTGACCGGGACGGAGCTGAACATCTCGTCGATGATGGGCCTGACGATGATTGTCGGCATCGTCACGGAGGTGTCGATCTTCTATTTCTCCGAGCTTCAGGACCTTGCTCCGGGTCTGCAACACCCTTTGCCCCTGCTCGAGGCGGGGCGGAATCGGGCGCGGCCCATCGCCATGACCACCGTCGCGGCGATCCTCGCCCTGCTTCCTCTCGCGCTCGGCATCGGCCAGGGCTCAGGCATGCTGCAGCCATTGGCCATCAGCATCATCTCGGGGCTGCTGGTCCAGCTTCCGCTCGTACTCGTGGCGTTGCCCGTCCTCCTGTCGGTGCTGCTGCGCCACTCCGGCCAAGCGGCGCCCGCTGAATGAACCGAGGTGGTGGTGGCGGCCGTCAGCAGGGGTTGCGAATTCCAGACTTCCACTGAAGGGGGGGAGTTGGCGCGGTCTACCTGATCGGGAGCACCACGAGGGGCCGCTTCTCCACCCACGGAAACATCGGGTACGCCTTCCTCGGGAAGCCGGCGGGCATCCAGGTCAACAACATCTTCAACTTCGCGCTGGCCGAGGAGATGCAGCTGTGTCGGTCTCGGTGAGCCACGATGACAATCAGGCCTTATTGGTGCGGCCGGGTTTCACCTATCGCGTACGATGAGTCGAGGGATGCCCGGGTGTGTCCGCCACGGCCTGCCGCCGCTTCGCGGCCCCGTCGGTCCTCCCGACCCAGGTGGCTCGCGGACCCGCTGTCATCCTGGTGAAAGGTAGCCGGACGCTTCTTGCTGGTCGTCGGCTGTTCCGTCCACCCTCCGCAGGCGGATTACCATGCTCACCCTGCGCACACGCTCGACCCGGTCCCTCGTCGTGCTCTGCTCGATGCTCCTCCTCGCCGCCGGTGTGCGACAAGCCACGAGCTACCACGTGGCCCGGACGTCCAAGCTCGGGGGCGACGGCAGTTGGGACTACCTCGCCCTGGACACGGTCCACCACCGCCTGTTCATCGGCCGGGAGGACCGCTTCATGGTGGTGGACCCGGCCACGGGCGAGGCGCTCGGCGAGATCCCGGGCATGCACCGCGCCCACGGCGTGGCGTTCGCGTACGACGCCGGGCACGGGTTCGCCACCTCCGGCGCGGACAGCACGGTGACCATGTTCGACCTGAAGACGCTGAAGGTGCTGGGCACGACCATCGCGGCGGTGGACGACGACGCGCTGCTCTACGACCCGGCGACCCGGCGCGTCTACACGTTCAACGGGGACGCCCACTCGGCGAGCGTCATCGATCCGGTTACGGGAAAGCGCATCGGCACCATCGACCTGGGCGCCAAGCCCGAATCGGGGGTCACCACCGGAGACGGCAAGCTGTACGTCAACCTCGAGGAAGAGGGTGCGGTGGCGGAGATCGACGCGACGGCCATGAAGGTCACGCGCACGTGGTCCCTCGCGCCGTGCGGCTCCCCGACCGGGATGGCGTTCGACGTGGTCCATCATCGCCTGTTCAGCGCCTGCCGCAGCCAGGTCATGGCAATCTCGGATCCGGACGCCGGCAGGCTCGTGACCACGGTCCCCATCGGCGCCGCCGTGGATGGCGCGGGGTTCGACCCGGCTACCCAGCTGGCGTTCGCGCCCAACGGCGACGGCACGCTCACCGTGATCCACGAGGACACGCCGGATCGCTACAGCGTCGTCCAGACCGTGACCACCATGCCCGGAGCCCGGACCATGACGCTGGACTACGCCACGCACACGGTCTACACCGCCAGCGCCAAGTACCAGCCGGTCCCCGCCGGCGCCCAGCAGAACCGTCGGCGGCCCCCCCTGGTGCCGGGGTCCTTCGCGCTGCTGGTGATCCAGCCCTGAATATCCGGAAGATCCGGGCACGGTGTAATCGTGCTGACAGGTCCCGGGTGGAGACTACCTGCGTCGAACGCCCAAGTCCGACGCCGCACGTGCGACCCGACCCACGGAGGAAGCATGAAATACCGGACCATCATGGCCGTAGCCCTTTCCGTCGCCGCGCTCACCGCCTGCGGCGGCGGGAACGGGGAGATCAAAGCGCCGCCCGAGCTGGCGGCTCGCGCCAAGGTCAGCGGCGAGGCGGCGAAGGCAACCGCGCTGGCACGGGTACCCGGCGGCAAGATCGTCTCCGGCGAGCTGGAGGAGGAAGGGGGGATGCTGATCTACTCCTTCGACATCAAGGTCGAGGGGCAATCGGGCGTCCAGGAGATCCAGGTGGACGCGCTCAACGGGGAGTTGGTGGCGGAGGAGCACGAGACGGCGGCGCAGGAGGCCGCGGAGGCTGCGGGGGAGGGTACGCCGACGAAACCTCCCGTGGGCGCGCTGGTGGAGGAGACCCCCGGCTTGATGGCTCGCGCCAAGGTCTCGGACCAGGACGCCCGCACCGCGGCGCTCGCCAGGGTTCCCGGCGGGCGCATCACGGCTGCGGAGCTCGAGGAGGAGGACGGGCTCCTCATCTACTCCTACGACATCGCGGTCGACGGGCAGGAGGGCGTGCAGGAAGTGCATGTGGACGCCACGACCGGCAAGGTGGTGAGCGTGGAGCACGAGGAGGGAGGCGAAGAGGGAGGTATTTGACCCCGCGCACCGGGGCCTTCTCGTCGCGCTGCTTCTCCTCGGATCGCCCGCCGGCGCGCGGGCCCAGCGGAGCGAGCCCTCGTCCATCGGGGCCCTGCAGGTCTCCGGGTCGATCCGGCTGGACGGCTCCCTGGACGAGCCGGCGTGGCAGCGGACGGAGCGCATCTCGAACTTCACGCAACGCGAGCTCGACTTCGGTGCCCCGGCGAGCGAGCGGACGGAAGTCGCGATCCTGTTCGACGCGGACGCCCTGTACATCGGCTTCTGGGCCTGGGACACGGACCCCGGAGCCATCCGCGCCAACGAGATGTCGCGTGACTTCGAGTGGGGGACCGACGACGTCTTCGAGGTGGTCCTCGACCCCTTCGACGACGATCGCAACGGGTACCTGTTCGTCACCAACCCCAACGGTGCCCGAGCCGACGCCCTCCTCGCCGGGGGGGAGCGAAACGAGGACTGGGACGGCGTGTGGGACGTCCGTACCCGCCGGACCGAGCAGGGGTGGTTCGCCGAGATGCGCATCCCGTTCTCCACCCTGCGCTTCCCGACGGACGCGGACAGGGCCTGGGGGATCAACTTCCAGCGCAACATCCCCCGCCTTCGGCAGCAGGTGCTGTGGCAGGGGTGGTCGCGCGACTATCGGATCGAGAACCTCAGCCGAGCCGGGGCCCTGACCGGAATCCGTGGCATCGGCGGGACGCGCCTCGCCGAAGCGCGTCCGTATGGCATCGGGGGCTTGGAATGGCTGGGCGAAGAAGGTCGCTCCGCCGTCCATGGCGCCGGTCTCGACCTGAGCTTCCTGCCCGTGCCGAGCTGGAAGGTGCAGGTCACGGTGCGCCCGGACTTCGCGCAGGTCGAGTCCGACCGCGAGCAGGTCAATCTCAGCCGCTTCTCCCTGTTCTATCCGGAGAAGCGGACGTTCTTCCTGGAGGGCAGCGAGTTCTTCGCCTTCAACCTCGGCGGAGACGTGCAGCCGTTCTACAGCCGGCGCATCGGCCTCGCCGAGGACCGCACGGAGATCCCGATCCTCGGCGGGGCCCGCGTGCTCGGGAAGAGCGGCGGGACCACGCTGGGTGCGATGGCTCTGCGCACGGAGGGAACGGACGTGGAGCCGGCTGCGAGCTTCGGAGTCGTGCGCTGGAAGCAGGACGTGCTGGGCCAGTCGTCGGTGGGCGTCATCGCGGTCGGGCGGACGGAGCCGGGGCGCAGCGCCGCCACCTACGGAGTGGATTTCGACTACGCCACGTCGTCGCTGTTCGGCGAGCGGGAGTTCGCGGCCGGTGTGGCCGTGGCGCAGACCTGGGCATCCGACGCCGGGCAGAGGTTCGGACTCGCGCACCGCGTCTACGTCGACTATCCCAACGACCTGGTGAACTTCTCGGCGTCATGGGCCCGGGCGGACACGGCGTTCGATCCTCGCGTGGGCTTCGCCCGTCGCACGAACTACCAGCGCTTCGCGTCCGAGCTCTCCTTCAACCCACGGCCCGCCTTTCTCCCGTTCGTGCAGCAAATGGAGATCAAGCCCTTCGAGGTGTCCTACTACCGGGACGACCGCACGGGGACGCTCCAGTCCCTTCAGGTGGAGTTCGTACCCTTCGCCTTCACCCTCATGAGCGGTGACGGGCTCGAGGTGAACATCCAGCGCCGGGCCGACCACCCCGACGCGCCCTTCGAGCTCTTCGAAGGCGCGGAGATTCCCGTGGGCGAGTACTGGACGTCGCGCCTGGAGCTCCAGCTGGAGTCCTACCGGAGCCGCTCGCTCTCGGGGAGCTTCGAGATCAACGAGGGCGGCTTCTACCTGGGCCGCCGCCTGGAGGCCACGCTGGGGGCGCGATGGAAGGCCGGCAAGCACCTGGGATTGAGCGGGGAGTACGTCCACAACCGCATCACCTTCGAAGAGCGCCGTTTCCGGGTGGACGAGGCCACGGGGCGCCTGGACCTGGCGCTCACGCCCAACCTGTTCGGCGCGTTGGCGGGACAGTGGAACAGCGAGGACCGTGAGATCATCCTCAACTTCCGCCTGAACTGGATCCCCCAGCCCGGCTCCGACCTCTTCCTGGTGATCAACCAGAGCGCGGACTCGGGCGATCGGTTCTGGGTGCCCACCCGCACCACGGTGGTGAGCAAGCTCGTGTGGCGCCTCGCGATCTAGTCGGTGGCGCAGAAGTCCTGTGGCACTGAACTGGGAGGCCCTCAGCCCGAGGCGAGCTTCCGCGCCAGCGCCTCCATGAGCTCCGGGCGGTTCGCGCCCAGGACGCCGCAGTCCACGAGCTCGAGGGGCGAGCCGTCGTCCTTCGCGACCACGCCGCCGGCCTCCTCGACGATCAGCCACCCGGCGGCGAAGTCCCACGGATGCAGGAACAGCTCCCAGAACGCGTCGAGGGAGCCCTGCGCCAGGTAGCAGAGGTCGAGGGCCGCCGCGCCGGCGCGGCGGATCCCGGCCGAGCTGCGCAGCACGCGGTCGAGCTGGCCGAGGTACTCGGGGAGCCGCTCCAGCAGCTTGAAGGGGAATCCGGTGCCCACCAGGGCAGCCCGCAAAGGCCGGGGCGGCGACACCCGGATCGGTACGCCGCCGCGGAAGGCGCCCTCGCCGCGGGCGGCCCACCACCGCTCGCCGGTGGCGGGGGCGACCACCGCTCCTGCCACGGGCCGTCCGTCCACGGCCACCGCCACCGAGGCCGCATACTGCGGGTGGCCGTGGAGGAAGTTCGCGGTGCCGTCCAGCGGGTCCACCACCCACATGGGTGAGCCGTCCCACGTTGCCACGCGCTCCGCCACCGGCCGCTCGTCCTCCTCGGCGAGGACGAGGTGGCCCGGATGCCTGGCGCGGATCACCTCGAGGGCGGCGGCCTGCGCGTCCATGTCCGTCTTCGACACGTAGTCCGCCCGTCCCTTCTCGCTCGCGCCTTCGAGGACGATGCGTCCCTGATCGCGGCGATGGACGGCGGCGGCGGCGTCGGCCGCGGCGAGGGCGGTCAGGGCGAGCTCGTGCATGCGTGGGGGCTGGATCGGCTGGATTCGGGCGAACCCGAAAGGTAGCGCGGCGCACCGGCGGGTGGCATGCCGGTGCCGCTCTCTTGCCAGATAGTGGCGACGTTCACGCCGGCCCCGAGGTAGGGCTCCAGGGCGGCGTCGCTCCGTCCTCGCGGCAGCCGGAGGTTGAGCCAGACGGAGCGGGCGAGCATGACGGGCGTGCCTCGACGGGGTCGGAGTCGGGAGTCGGGGCAGGCTGTCGTTCCGGAGGGTGGGAATGCTGTTAATTTAGCCGTTTCGGTCCCGGACCAGGGGCCGGCGACCGCAAGCGAGCAGGGACCATGACGGAAGCGAGCCCCACCAGGAAGAAGCGGATCTTCAGCGGGATGCAGCCCTCGGGCGAAGCCCACCTCGGCAACTACCTGGGCGCCCTCAAGCGCTGGGTGGAGCTGCAGGAGGAGCACGAGTGCATCTGGTGCATCGTGGACGACCACGCGATCACGGCGGGCGGCGACCCGAAGGAGATGCCGGGCAACGTCTTCGACCTGGCGGTGAGCTTCCTGGCCGTGGGGCTGGACCCGGAGCGCGCCACGATCTTCGTGCAGTCGGACGTGCACGAGCACACCGAGCTGGCCTGGCTGCTCAACGCGGTCACGCCGGTGGGCGACCTCGAGCGCATGACGCAGTACAAGGAGAAGGCGGCGCGCTTCGAGTCGGTGCCCGCGGGGATCCTCAACTACCCGATCCTGCAGGCGGCGGACATCCTGGTGTACAAGGCCGACGCCGTTCCGGTGGGGGAGGACCAGCGCCAGCACCTGGAGCTCGCCCGGGAGGTCGCCCGCAAGTTCAACGCCGCGTACGGCGACACCTTCCCCGAGCCGGAGGCGATGATCGGTGACGGCGGGCCGCATCCTGGGGCTGGACGGTGACGCCAAGATGAGCAAGTCGCTGGGCAACACCGTCGGCATCCTCGCCGAGCCCGACCAGGTGTGGGCGCGGGTGCGCACCGCGGTCACCGACCCGCAGCGCGTCCGCCTCACCGATCCCGGCCGACCCGAGGTGTGCAACGTCTACCACCTGCACAAGCACTTCGGGGACGCGGCGACCGTGGAGGACGTGGCCGTGCAGTGCCGCGCCGCCACGCGCGGGTGCGTGGACTGCAAGAGGATCCTGTCGGACAACATCGCGGCGGCATTCGCGCCCTTCAGGGAGCGGGCTGCGCACTACCGCGCACACCCGGACGAGGTGCGACGCGTCCTGGACGAGGGGGCCGAGAAGGCGCGGGCGATCGCCTCGGACACGTTGGACGAGGTCCGCGGCCGGATGGGGCTGCGGTGGAGGGATGCTCTGAAGTAGCTTGGAGCCATGGGTGAGATTCATCAGCTGGCTCCTGTCGCTCCCGGCACGGCACCCGGAGCTCCGCCTCGACCTCCTGGGCGCGCTCCTCCTCGCGGCGCGTGCTCGGCGGCGCCATCGGGTGGGAGCGCGAGCACGCGCACAAGCCCGCCGGACTCCGCACCAACCTCCTGATCTGCATGGGCGCGGCGCTCCTCGCCGACCTGTCGCACAGGGTGGCGACCGCTTCCGGACCGCCCGGCAGATCCCGGGCGCATCGCCGCGCAGATCGTGTCGGGCATCGGGTTCCTGGGCGCGGGCACGATCATCCAGCAGCGCGGCAGCGTGACCGGGCTCACGACGGCGGCCACGATGTGGGTGGTCGCGGCCATCGGGATGTCGGTGGGCTTCGGCGCCCACGTGGAGGCCGTCGGCACGACGGTCCTGGTCCTCATCGCCCTCATCCCGCTGGGTTGGATGGAGGGCAAGGTGGAGGAGAACCACGACCGGCGAGCGTCGGCGGAAAGCGGAAGCTCCGGAGAAGAAGCTTCCTTTGGGAAGCGAGCGGGAAGAGTAGTATCTTAGCCGTCGGGCCCCTCATCGCCGGGAGGATTCGACATGCAGGATCTCTTCAAGGCCGCCATCGAGCGCGGGCGCGAGCGACATCCACATCAAGGCGGGTGACGTCGTTCGCGCGCGCATCTATGGCGACCTCGTCCCCCTCACGCAGCAGAAGCTGTCGCCGGACCAGGTGAAGGCCATCGCGCTTCGCCTCATCCCGCACGAGGAGGACCGCGAGAACTTCGATCGGCTCCTGGACTACGACTGCTCGTGGGGCCTGCCGGGGGTCGGCCGCTTCCGCGTGAACATCATGCGCCAGCGCGGCTCGCCGATGATCGTCATGCGCGTCATCCCCATCGAGATCCCGTCGATCGACGACCTGGGCCTGCCGCCCATCGTCGAGGACATCGCGAACCACGAGCGCGGGCTGATCCTGGTCACCGGCGTGACGGGCTCGGGGAAGAGCTCGACGCAGGCGGCGATGATCAACTGGATGAACCAGCACAAGCGGCTGCACATCGTCACGCTGGAGAACCCGATCGAGTTCCTGCACCGGGACAACCAGTGCTCGATCACCCAGCGCGACATCGGCACGGACACGGACTCGTTCTCGAGCGGGCTGCGCGCAGTCCTGCGCCAGGACCCGGACGTCATCCTCATCGGCGAGATGCGCGACAAGATCACCATCGACACCGCGCTCAAGGCGGCGGAGACGGGGCACCTCGTCATCTCCACGCTGCACACGAAGAACGCCGTCCAGACGATCTCCCGCGTGATCGCGGTCTTCGATCCGGGCGAGCAGGAGATGATCCGCATCCGCCTCTCCGAGCAGCTCCAGGCGGTCATCAGCCAGCGCCTGGTGCAGAAGAAGCTGGGCGGGCGCGTGGCGGCCATGGAGATCATGCCGGTCACCGGCACCATCCGCGACTGCATCCGGGACAAGGACCGGATGGACGAGATCTTCGACCTGATCGAGGAAGGCAAGGACCACTACGGCTCGCAGACCTTCGACCAGCATCTGACCCACCTGGTCCAGAGCGACCAGGTGTCGTTCGAGGTGGCCAAGGCGGCGGCGAACAACCCGGCCGACTTCGATCTCAAGATGAACATGTTCATCGATCCCAGAGCCAAGCAGCCGGGTGCCCAATCGGGCGTCCGCAACGACATGAGCCACCTGTACGAGGGATGACGGAAGTCCTATGAGCATAGATCTGCGCGGCACGTTCCTGCCGGTCACCACCCCCTTCGATCCCGTCACCGGGGACGTCGACGTCGTCGCGTTCCGGGCCAACCTGCGCCGCTGGTTCGAGCACCCGCTGCGCGGGCTCCTGATCGCGGGCTCCACCGGCGAGTCGGTCTTCCTGGACGAAGGGGAGGTCGCGGCGCTCGTCGAGGCCGCCCGCGACGTGGTTCCGGACGATCGGCTGATGCTCGTGGGCACCGGGGCCGAGTCGACACGCCACACGATCGCGAAGACGAAGAAGGCCGCCGCCGCCGGGGCCGACGCGGTGCTCGTGAAGCCGCCGGCGTACTTCAAGGGAGCGATGACGCCCGAGGCGCTCGCGCGCCACTACCGGGCGGTGGCCGACGCCTCCCCGGTGCCGGTGATCGTGTACCAGGTGCCGCTGCGCCTGTCGACGCTCGAGTTCCCCACGGGGTTGGTGGCCGAGCTGTCGCGCCACGAGAACATCGTCGGGATCAAGGACTCGCGCGGGAACCTCGACCTGGTGGGCGAGCTCGTCGAGCACTGCGCCGACGGCTTCCAGGTGCTGGTGGGCGCGGGCTCGATCCTCTACGGGGGGCTGGGTGTCGGCGCGGTGGGCGGGATCGTGGCGGTCGGCCTGATGGCGCCCGCCGACGCGGCCGAGGTGAGCGTGGCCTTCTTCGAGGGCCGCGAGGCCGACGCGGGACGCGTGCAGGAGCGCATCGCGCCCGTGCACACGCAGATCGTGGGCGGCATGGGCGTGCCGGGCGTCAAGGCCGCGCTCGACATCCTCGGCTACCACGGCGGCGCGCCGCGGCCACCGCTGTCGCCGCCCAACGATGCGCGCCGCGACGAGATCCGCGCGATCCTCGACGCCGCCGGGCTGCTCGCGACCGCGAACGCCTGAGGGGGGAGCGGGCGGCGGTCGCGCCGCCCGCTCCGCGGGGCTTCACTCCGCCCGCAGGCTCACCATCGGATCGACGCGGGCCGCCGTCCACGCCGGCACCAGGCACGCCACGACCGCGACGGCGCCCAGCACGCCCGCGACGGCGAGGTAGGTCGGGACGTCGAGCGGCGTCACGCCGAACAGCAGGGACTCGACGAAGCGTGACAGCGCGGCGGCGCCGACGAGCCCGACTCCGAGCCCGATGAACACGGGCACCATCCCCTGGAGGAGCACCCGGCGGGCGACGCGCCCGCCGGAGGCGCCCAGGGCGATGCGGAGCCCCATCTCCCGGGCGCGTCCCCGCACGACGTAGGCGAGAACGCCGTACACCCCGAGGGCCGCGAGCACGAGCGCGAGCGCCGCGAAGCCACCGAGGAGCCCCGTGAAGAAGCGGGGGCGCGCCAGCGTCTGCGACGTGAGCTCCGTCAGCGGAAGGATCTCCGTGATCGGCTGGTCGGGATCGACCTCGCGCACGATGCGCCTCATGTCCGCCGACCAGTGCCAACGGGTCGCCGGACGTGTGCACCACGTACGACATCTGGATCCGCGGGTTCTGCTCGTTGCGAACGTAGAGCGCGGGCTCGGCCGGCTCGCTGAGGCCGGCGAAGTGTACGTCGGCGACCACGCCGACGATCTCGATCTCGCTCCGGGTGTCGCTGCCGAGCTGGAAGCGGCGCCCCACGGGGTCCTGGCCGCGGAAGAACTCACGCTGGAAGGCCTCGTTGACCACGACGACCGGCGGATCCTGCGGGCCGTCCGTCGGGCCGGGGGCGCGGCCGCGCAACAGCCGCATTCCCAGCGCCGGGAAGAGACCGTCCGAGATCTGGAAGAGGTGCCCGTAGCGCTGGGCTTCCGGCGCGGGCTCGTAGAGCCCGGGCACCTGCACCGGGATCGACTCGCCGTCTCCGCGGAACGGGAGGTAGCGGATCGCGCCCGCATCGATGACGTCCGGGTGCGCTGCGAGGCGGTCGAGGATCTGGTGGTAGAGCCCCATCCACTCCGTGCGGTCGGGGTGCTTCTGGTCCGAGAGCGTGAGCGTCATGGCGATGCGACCCTCGGTCTCGAAGCCCGGATCGACGCGCCCCAGCGCTCCCAGGCTGCGCACGAGCAGCCCTGCGCCCGTGAGGAGCAGCACGGCGAGCGCGACCTCGGCGGCCACGAGCGCACGCCGCAGGCGCACGCCCCTCAGGCCGGTCGAGCCGGCGCGACTCCCCTCGCGCAGGTCGTCGGCCGGGGCGACGTCGGTGGCGCGCAGGGCGGGCAGCGTCCCCGCGAGCGCTGCGGCCAGGAGGGTGACGACCAGGGCGGCGCCCGACCACGGTGCCGTCCAGGCCGATCTCCGCGGCGCGCGGCAGCAGCCCCGCGCTGTCCCGGGCGAGGGCGGCCGTGGCGGCCCACGCGAGCCCGAGCCCGAGCACGCCGCCCATCCCGGCGAGCAGAACGCTCTCCGTCAGGAGCTGGCGCACGACACGCCCGGCGGGCGCGCCGAGGCTCATGCGCAGCGCGACCTCGCGGGCGCGGGCGGAGCCGCGCGCCAGCAGCAGGTTGGCCACGTTCGCGCACGCGAGGAGCAGGATGAAGCCCACCGCTCCCAGCGCCACGAGAAGGGCGGAGCGCACGTCTCCCACGGTGTTCTCGGCCAGCGGCTGGACGAGCGCGCCCGAGATGCCGGCGTTGGTGTCGGGATACGTCTCTTCCAGGGAGCGGGCGATGCCGCCCAGCTCCTGCCGGGCGGTCTCGACGGTCGCTTCCGGCGCGAGGCGACCGATGGCGCCGACAAAGCGCACCCCCCGGTTCTCGGTGGGGATGTCGTCCTGCGGCACCACCGTGATCGGCACCCAGAGGTCCACCTGCGTATCCACCGGGAACGTGAAGCCCTGCGGCATCACGCCGACGACCTGGAAGGTGCGGTAGTCGATCTCCAGGGCGCGGCCGACCACCGAGGGATCGCCGCCGAACAGGCGCTGCCACAGGCCCCACGAGATCACGGCGACGGTTCGGTGATCCTCCTCGTCCTCGGGCAGAAGGGTCCGGCCCGCGGCGGGAGCCACGCCCAGCACGCGAAAGAAGTCCTGCCCGACCCACTCCGTCGCGAGCTCCGCGGGTGCGTCCCCGCCCAGGTACACGTAGTCGGCGGGCAGCGTGGAGTAGAGCCCCAGCCCGACCACCGACGTGGAGCGGTTTCGCCAGTCCTCGAGCTCCGGGTACGAGAACGCCGTACGCTCCGCCCCCCGCGCCGGCCAGACGCGCACGAGCCGGCCCGCGTCGGGGTAGGGGAGCGGCTCGAGGAGCACGGCGTCCACCACGCCGAAGAGCGCCACGGCGGACCCGATCCCCAGCGCGAGGACCATCAACGCGCTCACGCTGAAGCCGGGGCTCTTGCGCAGGCTGCGGACGCCGTAGCGCAGGTCCTGGACCAGGTCCTCGAGGACGCGTCCGCCGCGCTCGTCGCGGACGCGCTCCTTGGTGCGCTCCACGCCGCCGAACCGCCGCAGGGCCTCGCGGCGCGCGCGCCCGGGTTCCATTCCGCCGCGTATCAGCTCCTCGGTCTCCATCTCCACGTGGGCGCGCAGCTCGTCGTCGAGGTCGCGCTCCACCCGGCTCTTCCGGAAGAGGACGCGCAGCCTGCGTCCCAGTCGCTCGATCCACCTCATGTCGTGTCTCCTCCCGTCGTCGTCATCCCGTCTGGAGCACCTGCTGCACGGCCGCGGAGAAGAGGCTCCAGCTCTCCCGCTCCTCGACGAACTGCGCACGCCCCGCCTGCGTGAGCGTGTAGAACTTGGCCCGCCTCCCCTCGTCGGATACGCCCCACTCCGCCGCGATCAGGCCGCGGTCCTCCAGGCGGTGGAGGGCCGGGTAGAGCGAGCCCTGGTTCACCTCCAGGACCTCGCCGGACATGACGCGGATGCGCTTGGAGATCCCCCACCCGTGCAGCGGCCCGAGGGTCAGGGCCTTGAGGATCAGGAGGTCCAGCGTACCCTGCAGGACATCGGCTTTGGACCGGGGCATCGTTCCGCTCCGTCGTGGGGGCGTCGCGTGAGGGTTGGACGTCGTGCACGGGCTGTTTGTTGTAGGATATTAATGCTTTGTCATTCGACAACAAGCCCCCGCCAGTCCCTGAGGCGCTCCAACCTTTCGTCGGTACGTGCCGTCCATGAATTCTAGGCAGGGGCTTCCGCTCATTTATCACACACTGTATGATAAATTGTGGACGGTGAGGGAATGGACGAAGAGGGGGTGCCGCGCGGGTGGGAGCGGCTACTCGGCTCGCTGATGCCGGGCATGCTCCGCGAGGCGGCCCTCGGCGACGCCGAGGAGGAGTTCCGGCAGCGCGTGCGGCGGGACGGGCCGGCACGCGCGCGCCGCTGGTACAGGCGTCAGGTGCTGCGCTCCGTCGTTCCCGCGCTGGCGCACCATGCGAGAGCCGCGCACCGGGCGTGGCGGAACAACGAACCGGAGGTGGAGCGGATGAGGGGTTGGATGAAGGACTTCCAGTTGGCGTTCCGCGCGCTGCGCAGGCGGCCCGGGTTCTCGCTCACGGTGCTGGTGACGCTCGCGCTGGGCGTCGGCGCGAACACGGCGCTCTTCGGCGTCTTCCGCACCGTCTTCCTCGAGCCGGTGCCGCTCCCCGATTCCGACCAGCTCATGATCGTCATGGAGCAGGGCGGCTTCGGGTGCTGCGGGCCCGCCTCCGGTCCCGACTACCTGGACTGGGCGCGAGCGGAACCGCAGCTTCTCCGGGCTCGCGGCGCTGAGCCCGACGACCTTCACGATGACCGGTCTGCCGGAACCGGAGCGCGTCTTCGGGACGTACGTGACCGCCAGCGCCTTCGACATGCTCGGCGTGGCGCCGCTCATGGGGCGCGCGCTCCTTCCCGAGGACCAGGACGCGCCAGGCGTGGTGGTGCTGAGCTACGCCCTCTGGCAGAACCAGCTCGGCGGCAGTCCGGACGTGTTGGGGACGTCGCTCGAGCTGGACGGGACCGCCTACACGGTGGTCGGCGTCATGCCCGAGGGTTTCGACGTGCCGTCGCCGTGGTCGCAGATGGGGAGCTTCCGGGTCTACCTCCCCTTCCAGAACGAGAGGCTGAGCGGAAACCGCGGCAGCCACGGCTTCCCGGTGATCGCCCGCCTGGCGCCCGGGCAGACGAAGGAGACCGCCCAGGCGGACATGGACCGCATCATGCGCGAGCTCGCCGCCGAGTACCCGCAGACCAACGCCGACCGCTCCGCGAAGGTCTTCACCGTGCACGAGTACCTCTTCGGCAGGGTGGGCAGGCAGCTCGGCCTGATCCTGGGCGCCGCCGGGCGTGGTGCTCCTGATCGCCTGCGGCAACGTCGCGGGCCTCCTCCTCGCCCGCGCGGCCGGGCCGCGAGACGGAGCTGGCCGTGCGTGCCGCCCTCGGTGCCAGCCGGCGGGCCATGGTCCGGCTCCTCTTCTCCGAGGCGCTGTTGCTGGCGCTGGTGGGCGGCGTCCTCGGCGTGCTCTTCTCCTTCGTGGCCGATCGACGGCCTCAAGGCGGTGCTCCCACCCTCGATCCCGCGCATCGACCGGATCCGCGTGGATGGATGGGCCCTCGCCTTCGCGCTGGGCGCGTCCGGCCTTCACGGCCCTCGCTCTTCGGCATGGTCCCCGCGCTCCTCGCGTCGCGGACCAACCTGGCGGCCAGCGTGAAGGAGGGCGGATACGCGACGCTCGCGCCGGCCAAGGAGCGGCTGCGCAACGCGTTCATCGTGGGCCAGATCGCCCTCGGCCTCGTGCTGGCCAACGGCGCGGCGCTCCTGGTGCAGAGCTACGCCGCGCTGCGGGGGCAGGACTTCGGCTTCGACGCGGACGGCGTCGTGACGATGTCGCTCAACCCGGCGGGACCGCGCTACCAGGACGACGAGGCGTACGTCGCGTTCTACGACCAGGTGCTCCGGCGCGTGGGCGCGATCCCGGGCGTGACCAGCGTGGGCACCATCTCGCGCCTGCCCCTCTTCGGCGGAAGCAACGGCAACGTGTGGGTCGAGGGCACGCCGCCGCGCCAGAACGCGGGGGAGGGGCCGCTGGTGGAGGTGACGAGCGTCAACGGCGACTACTTCGAGACGATGGGCATCCCGCTCCTGAAGGGGCGTCTGCTGCAGCCCGAGGACTCGGCGTCGGCGGCGCCCGGCGTGGTGATCAACCAGCGCCTCGCCGACGTGGCCTGGCCGGGTCAGGACCCCCTGGGCAAGCGCTTCAGCTTCAGCGACAACCCGCCGCAACTGGCTCACCGTGGTCGGCGTGGTGGGCGACGTGCGCCAGTGGGGCCCGGAGCAGCCCCCACAGGCGCAGATGTACGCGCCGTTCGGGCGGGGCTGGACCACGTCCGCCTACCTCACCGTGCGCACCTCGGGCGACCCGTCGTCGCTGGTGCCGCGGATCCGCGAGGCGATCCTGGCGGTGGACCCGGCGCAGCCGCCCTCCGACGTGCAGACGATGGAGGCCCGTGTCGACCGCACCTTCGCGCAGCGCCGCTTCTACACCACGCTGATCGCGCTCTTCGCGGTGGCGGCGCTCTTCCTGGCCGCGGCGGGCGTATACGGCACGGTGTCGTACTTCGTGGCCCGCCGGGTGCGGGAGCTCGGCATCCGCATCGCCCTGGGCGCCGGCGGCACGGGCATCGTGGGGCTCGTGGTGCGGCGGGGCATCCGCCTGGCGCTGTGGGGCGTGGCGATCGGTCTGGTCGGCGTGTGGGCGTCCACCCGCGTGGTCGAAGGGTTGGTGTACGGCATCGACGCGGTGGAGCCGCTCACGCTGGCGGGCGGCTGCGTGGCGCTGGCGCTCGTGGCCGTGGCGGCCTCGGCGCTGCCCGCGCTGCGGGCGGTGCGCGTCCCCCCGGTTCTGGCCCTGAGATCGGAGTAGCGCATGGGCGAATTCGAGCAGCTGGTCCTGCTGGCGCTCCTGCGCCTGGAAGAGGCGCCTACGGGATGGAGGTGCGCGAGGAGATCGAGCGGCGCACCGGCCGCGAGGTGTCGTACGGCGCGGTGTACACCACGCTCGATCGGCTGGAGCGGAAGGGCTTCGTGGCCCACGCCCTCGGGGAGGCCACGGCGGAGCGGGGAGGGCGGGCGAAGAAGTACTTCCGCGTGCTGCCCGCCGGACGGGACGCGCTGCGCGCGAAACGCGCAGCGCGCTCACCGTGATGTGGGAGGGCGTGCGGCTCTAGGGCTCGTGGCGACCCGCGGTCGCGAATTCCGTTGACGCCCCTTCGGGGCCCGTCTAGCTTTGACCGAAGGACACAGGAATCAACGTGATCGATGGCCCGTCCCCCCCCGAGGGATGGGCCTTTTTTGTCGAGCGGGAGCCATGTCCGGAACCGGAAGGTGCACCGTCGTCGTCGGCTGCCAGTGGGGCGACGAGGGCAAGGGGAAGATCGTGGACGTCCTGGCCGAGGACGCGGACATCGTCGCCCGCTACCAGGGGGGCGCCAACGCCGGCCACACCGTCCACGTGGGCGACGAGGAGTTCATCCTCCACCAGATCCCGTCGGGGATCCTGCACGCCGGCAAGCGCTGCCTCCTGGGCAACGGCGTCGTGCTGGACGTGGAGCAGTTCTTCCACGAGTACGACGCCCTGGCCGCGCGCGGCATCGATCTCGAGGGCCGGGTCGGCGTGAGCCGGCGCGCGCACGTGCTCCTGCCGTACCACCGGTTCCTCGACAAGGCCTCGGAGAGCACGGCCGAGGAGAAGATCGGCACCACCGGCCGCGGCATCGGCCCGGCGTACGAGGACAAAGCCGGGCGCCGCGGCGTGCGCGTGGCGGACTTCGGCAACACCGAGCGGCTGGGCAAGCGCACGGCAGCCGGGATGGAGCGTGTCTGCGCCCGTCTGGAGGAGCTGGGCCACGGAGCCGGCGAAGAGCTGAAGCACCAGATGGACGTCGCGCTCGGCCTCGGGGAGCGCCTGCTCACGCTGGCCACCGACACGGGGCCCGAGATCGCGCGCGCGCTGGGCGCCGGACGGCGCGTGCTGCTCGAGGGCGCGCAGGGCACGGCGCTCGATCTGGACCACGGCACCTATCCCTTCGTGACCTCGTCGAACACCACCGCGTCGGGCGCGGCCACGGGGACCGGCATCGGGCCGACCCTGATCGACGACGTCGTCGGGGTGGTGAAGGCCTACACCACCCGCGTGGGCGAGGGCCCGCTGCCTACCGCGTTCCCGCCCGAGATGGACGAGAAGGTCCGCCAGCTCGGCGGGGAGTTCGGCGCGACCACGGGACGGCCGCGCCGGTGCGGGTGGTTCGACTCCGTGCTCTCGCGGTTCGCGTCGCAGGTCAACGGCCTCACGGGCGTGGCGGTCACCAAGCTCGACGTGCTCGACACCCTCCCGGAGCTGCAAGATCGCGCGCGCCTACCGCATGCCGGACGGCAGCGTGGTCGAGGATTTCCCGGCGGACACCTGGTCGCTGGCCGAGGTCGAGCCCGTCTACGAGACGCTGCCGGGATGGGAGCGGACCACCGGCGAGGCACGCGAGCCCTCCGACCTCCCGGCCAACGCGCGCCGCTATCTCGACCGCCTGGAGGAGCTCACCGAAGCGCCGGTGCGCTGGGTGAGCGTGGGCACCCAACGAACGCAGATCATCGCGATGGGGTGAGTCGAGCCCGGGATCCTACCGGCCCAGCGTGTAGCTGACCCCCACCAGTAGCGCCAGGCGCAGCTTGGGCTGACCCACGGCCTTGTCCGCGTCGGCGTAGGTGAAGTCCTCGCGCGGGTTCACGTTCTCGTTGCTCGGGCTGTAGGAGGTGTCGTGCCCCTTCAGGCGGGACGACAGGTAGAGCTCAGCGCCCCCCGACAGCAGCAGATCGAGCTTGCGGGACATGGGGAATCCGCCCTCGAGTCCCCCGGCGAGGCCCCAGTGGCTGCTTCTGACCTCGAAGTCCTCGTTCCCGCCGATGAACACGAAATCGGCCATGAAGCTGCTGTGGCGGAGCCCCGCGTAGATCCGTGTGCGGGGTCCGCGGGGAAGGAGGACGTCGAGCCCGCCGTCCCACGTGCGTCCGCTGGCGACCGGGGTGCCGTTCGTCGCCTGGTTGACGAAGACGCGGCGTGCCAGGGTGGGGCTGCCGGGATCCACGGACGTGCGGCCGAGGCGGAGCCGTACGGCCCACGGCAGCCCCTGCGCCAGGTTGCGCACGGTGGCGAATGCCTGGATGGCGGTACCGCTCTGGTAGCCCACGAACCCTCCGGCGGAGATCGTCGGATCCTGGGCTGCCAGGGGTGCGGCCGCCAGGAGGGCGAAGGTCGACAGGAGAAGCCGCGTCGTCGCGCGCATGGAACCTCCTCGTGCACCACGGGGGGAACACCGCCGGACGCGGGGGCGCGTTCGTGGCCCCGGCGCACCGGTGTTGCGCCGACGCGACGGGCAATCCCCGTGCCAGCCCGGAAAGCGGCCGCCCGCGGCCCGAATCGGGGACCCGGACCGCGCTTTCGAGGAAGCGATTATCGTTCTCGGGCACATTGATCCCTCGAACCGTATGTTTCCCACCATGACGACGAGCGTCGATGAGATCCGGGCCCTGTACGCCTACAACCGCTGGGCCAACCGCCGCGTCCTCGACGCCGTCGCAGCCCTGGACGCAGATGCGTACGGCCGGGAGCTCGTGAGCAGCTTCCCGTCCATCCGTGACACGCTGGTGCACGCCCTCGCGGTCGAGTGGGTGTGGCTGCGCCGCTGGACGGGAACGTCCCCCACGGGGATGCCGGAGGGGTGGGCGGAGATGAGCCAGGACGAGCTCGCGGCCGCGTGGGCGGCCGTGGAGGCGGAGCAGGAGCGCTTCGTGGCGGAGCTCGAGGAGGGGGACCTGGAGAGGGTTCGTCGCCTATCGCAACACGCGCGGCGACCCGTTCGCGGAGCCCCTCTGGCAGCTCCTGCGGCACGTGGTGAACCACGCCACCTACCACCGCGGGCAGCTGACGACGCTCCTGCGCCAGGTGGGGGCCACCCCTCCGGCCACGGATCTGGTCGTCTTCCACCGCGAAGGGGCCTGATCGATGGCGTCCCCCCTGCGCGACGCCTCCGCACGGGACGACGCCGGCGCCACTCCCCGGTTCGGGCTGGCGCTGGGCGGTGGCTTCGTGCACGGTCTGGCCCACCTGGGCGTGCTGTCGGTGCTCGAGGAGGAAGGGCTGACGCCGGGCTGGCTCGCCGGGACCAGCTCGGGGGCCATCGCCGCGGTCTTCGCGGCCTTCGGCGTCCCGGCGGACAACGCGACGGAGGCGCTGGCGGAGCTGGGATGGGGGAGCATGACGCGCGCCCGCCCGTTCGGTCCGCTGGGCCTGGCCACCAACGAGGGTCTGGAGGAGCTCCTGCGCGACGCGCTGGGAGACGTGCGTCTGGAAGACGCGCGGATCCCCCTCGCCGTGGTGGCTACCGACATCAACACGGGCAACCGGGTCCTGCTCGACCGTGGGCCCGCGGCCCTGGCGGTGCGGGCGAGCTGTTGCGTTCCCGGCGTCTACGCCCCGGTCGAGGTGGACGGCCGCCTCCTGGTGGATGGAGCGCTGGTGGAGAACGTCCCGGCGCGGGCCGCACGCGAGATCGGCGCTCCGGTGGTCGTGGCCGTGAGCCTCGGCTTCGCGCTCCCCTTCGATGAGGTGAAGAGCTGGTGGCAGCTCGTCGCCAATGCCTTCGACATCGCCATCAACAGCCAGATGCGGTACGAGATCCTCGCCGACGCGGACGTGCTCATCGACCCCGACGTCGCGCGCTTCAGCAAGGTCCGGGCGCGCGACCGGGAAGCGCTCATCGAGGCCGGCCGTGACCGGGCCCGCCAGGCGCTTCCCGCGCTGAGGGAGGTCCTCGATGCCTCGGAGGGCAACGCCGTCACGCGCTGGATGAGGGACGTGCGGGACCGACTGGCTTCCGCGCTGGACCGGGGAGACGCACCGCACCCCGAATCCGCTCCGCCCGGGCGGGCGCCGCCCCCGACCGCCTGAGATGACGGGGGCGTCGAGCTAGCTCGACGCTCCGGTGCGTCCGGGGCGTCGCGCCACCACCACGGTCGACGGATCCTCGCGCCAGACGCACGTCGCGTGAAAGCCGGCCGCGGCCAGCGCCGCGAGCTCGTCGTCGAGGGGGAAGTACGTATCCTCCTCCGCCCACTCCGCGAAATGCGCCCGGGCCTGCGCGTCGTCGATGCCCGAGCGCGCCATGTGGGCCGTCCACGCCGCGAACGCGCCGGCGCGCCCGGCCTCGTCCGCCGGCATCGTGGCGTCGGCGTTCACGAACACCCCGCCGGGCCGGAGGGCCGCGAAGATCCGGGCGAACATCGCCGCCTTGTCCTGGAAGTCATGGATGTGATGCAGTGCCAGCGATGCCGCCACGGCGTCGCACGGGGGAAGCGGGTCGGCGAACGACCCGAGGGTGAACCGGGCTCGCGCTCCGAAGGCGTGGAGCCGGTTGCGGGCCTGGGCGAGCATCTCCGGGTCGACGTCGACGAGCTCGACGAGGCCGACCTCCGGGTGGCGCAGGATCTCGGCGGAAAGGGCACCGGTGCCCGCGCCCAGGTCCAGGACGTGCGCCGGCGCCACGCCGGCGACCGCGGCGGCGGCGGCGCCGATCATGGCGTCGTAGCCGGGGATCCATCGGCGGATGACCTCGTCGTAGGCCTCGATCTCGACGCGCAGGTGGCGTCGTACGCTGTGGCTCATGGCGCAGGATCTTTCTGCGCCGAGGGCACCTCTGTCAAACGGGCCGGTCAGTCCTTCGATACCTCCAGAACGACCTTGCCCCGCCCGTGCCCGGAGTCGAGTCGGCGATGCGCCTCGCGGACCTCCGCGAGCGGCAGGACCTCGTCCACCAGCGGTTTCACCAGTCTCCGCTCCAGCAGGGGGGTCATCTCCAGCAACCGGTGGCGCTCCCGCGTGAGCAGGATCCCGTGCAGCGTCAGGTTCTTCCGGTAGAACGCCGAGTCCAGCGCGTGCTCGGGCGGCAGGATGCACGCGATCCGCCCGAAGTTGCGCATGGCCGGGACGCAACGGCTGACCAGGTTCTCACCGTAGATGTCGAACGCCGGGGTGCGGCCTTTCGATTTCCTTCAACTCCAGGACCTCGGGTCCTCCGAAATGCTCGGCTACGACCGCGAGCATGATGTCCTCCCTTCAGGGTGTGCCGCTGAACGGCTCGGCGATCCCGACCGTGACCGGCACCTCCGTCTCCACCGCTCCGGAGGACGCCACCACCGTCGCACGGCCCTCGCCCTGCGCGGTGAGGAGCCCGTCGCCCGAGACGATCACGATCCCCAGGTCCGACGAGGACCAGTCGATCGTGGCGTCCGGGATGGGCTGGCCGGATGCGTCGCGCGCGCTGGCGACCAGCTGCACGGTCTGACCGATGCTGTCGATGTTCACCACCTGGGGGAAAACCTGCAGCGACGCTACGTCGGTGCTGAGGCCCAGGTTCGCCGGGACGACGCCGAGCGGATACGAGTTCGAATCGCACGCGCCCAGGGAGACGGCTCCCACCAGGGCGGCGCCGAGCACGATCGATTTCGAAATTCGTGGGAGCTTCATGGGGTGCTCCTCCTGTGTGCCTTCGTTGAGCTTCCATTGAGGAGGTCGCAAGAAGCGTTCCCGACGTCCGGCCATCCCGACCGGCGCCGGGAGCCGCGCCGATGGCACGCTGATTGCGACCTCGGGAGGGCATGAACACCGATGAACGCTGGGTAGAGATACAGGGAGTCCGCGTTCCGGCTCTCGGATTCGGAACGTGGGGACTCAAAGGCGCGGCCGGCGCTGAGGCCGTGGCGGATGCGTTGCGCACGGGGTACCGGCACTTCGATACCGCCCGGTCCTACGGGAACGAGTCCGCCGTGGGCGAGGGGATACGTCGCAGCGGCGTTCCTCGCGAAGAGGTCTTCCTCGTCACGAAGGTCTGGCGCGATCACCTGGAGCGGGACGCCCTGCGGAAGAGCGTGCACGACAGCCTCCACGACCTGCGCTTCCCGTGGGTCGACCTCCTGCTCATCCACTGGCCGTCACGCCACGTGCCCGTGGAGGAGACCCTGGAGGCGATGCAGGAGCTGCAGGAGGAAGGGAGCGTCAAGCATCTCGGCGTGAGCAACTTCACGCCGGAGCTGCTCGAGCGTGCCGTCCGGGCGGCGCCGCTGATCGCCATCCAGGCGGAATACCACCCCTTCCTGTCGCAGCGGGCGCTTCTCGACGTCGCCGTCGAGCACGACCTCATGTTCACCGCGTACTCGCCGTTGGCGCGCGGGCGGGTGCAGGAATCCCGCACGCTGACGGAGATCGGACGCAGACACGACAAGAGCGCGGCTCAGGTCGCGCTTCGCTGGCTGATCCAGCAGCCGAACGTCTCCGCGATCCCGCGCGCCTCCAGGGGGAGGCACCGGCGCGAGAACATCGACGTGTTCGACTTCCGCCTCGACGACGAGGAGATGGAACGGATCGCCGGGCTCGACGAGGCGAACCGCATCATCGATCCGTCGTTCGCACCGGTCTGGGATCGTTGAGGGCCCGAGTCGGAGGCGGTTGATCGATGAGCCCGGCGGAGGACGAGCACGACGGCCCACCGGTGCCCCTGCACGCCTCGCCCGGCGAGCGGCGCCATCTCAGCGTCGTCGTGCTCCTCGTCCTCTCGGCCGGAGCCGCATGGGTGCTGTGGCGCTTTCTCTGGCCCTTCGCCTCCGGGATCATCATCGCGGTCGTCCTGGCGGTCCTCGCCCATCCGGCGTACGCGTGGCTGCGCCGCCGGATGCCGAGCGAGACCCTGGCCGCGCTGGTGGGCACGACGGTCCTCTTCTTCCTCGTGCTGATCCCCATCGCGGGGACGTCGATGCTCGTGTTCCGGTCGCTCCAGGGGAACATCGACTCGATCTCGCAGCAGGCGGGGGAGCTGCTATCGCCGAACAGCCCGCTGCGCCACGGGGTGCATCAGCTCGTCGGCTGGCTGGGACTCGGCGACATCGATTTCGCCCAGGTCGCGCGGGACCAGGTGCGCCGGCTGGGCGGCTTCCTGGCGGGGAGCACCGTGGGGATCGTCTCCGGGCTGGGGGGCGTGCTCCTCCAGGCGGCGGTCGCGCTCTTCACGCTGTACTACCTCCTGGAGGACGGACCCGAGCTGCTGCGGGGGATCACCCGCCTCGTGCCCCTCGACGAAGCGCTGACCGACGCGCTCATCGCCCGCTCGCGCGAGATCATCTTCGCGACCGTCTACGGCCACGTGGTGGTCGCGATCGTGCAGGGGACGCTGGCCGGCCTCGCGTGGTGGGTCCTCGACCTTCCCGCGCCGGTGCTGTGGGGCACGGTGATGCTGGTATTCTCGCTGCTGCCCGCCGTGGGTCCCCCGGTCGTGTGGGGGCCGACGGCGATCGTGCTGCTCCTCGAGGGTGAGGTGTGGCGCGCCATCGCCCTCATCTTCGCGGGTGGCCTCGTGATCGGCGCGGTCGACAACATGCTCCGCCCCTACCTGGTCAGCGACCGCGCCCAGCTCCATCCCCTGGTCGGCTTCTTCAGCGTGCTCGGCGGGATCCTCCTGTTCGGGCTCACCGGGCTCTTCATGGGGCCGATCGTGTGGGTCATGGCGCAGACCCTCCTCGAGGTCACGCGCATGGTGCTCGACCCGGAGAGAGGCGCGCATGCGTAGCCTATACGTATCCGTATAAGCTGCGACACAGCGGCATATTTGTTGCATCACCCCGACTCCCGAGGCAACGAGCCTCCCGGGTTCGGACACGAATGGAATCTCACGAACGCCCACGCCAAGGAGAGACGGCCGGATGCAGACTCGAGAAGTCGCGACTTCGCCAGGCAGAGCCGGTTTCGAACCGTCCCACCCGCCTCGGCCCGCCCCCGGTCACCCGACCGGAGACGGGCGATCCGCAGCCGGGACCACGGCGCTCATGAGACGCGTGCACGCCAGGCTCGGCATCGCGCTGGCGTCCCGGCACCACGATGCACGCGCGCCACAGGCGAAGCGGGGAGACAGCATTACAATCGGGCGCTGAGCCCGATCCATGCCTGCCCTCTTCCCGCGCGGGTCCAACCGCGTCCTCCGTGGAACGCTGATCGCGCTCCTGGTGGGGGCGGTCGTTACGCCCATCGCTCTGATGGGGTGGGTGCGCACGCCCTCCCAGACGGGGATGTCGGACCAGGTCGAGCAGCCGATCCCCTTCGACCACCGCCACCACGTCCGCGACGACGGCATCGACTGCCGCTACTGCCACTGGACCGTCGAGCGCTCGCCGTCGGCGGGATTACCCGCCTCGGGCCTGTGCATGAACTGCCACGGGCAGATGCTCAACGACAGCCCGCTGCTCGAGCCGGTGCGCACCAGCGCGCGGAGAACCGCCCGATCCCGTGGGTGCGGGTCAATCGCCTGCCCGACTTCGTCTACTTCGACCATAGCGCGCACGTCTCCCACGGCGTGGGGTGCGAGACCTGCCACGGCCGCGTCGACCTCATGGCCCGCGTGCGCCAGGCGAAGCCGCTGACGATGGGTTGGTGCCTGGGCTGCCACCGCGATCCCGCTCCCGACCTCCGCCCGCTGGACGAGATCACCACCATGGGATACGGGCCAGGACCCCAGGACGACCATCCCCGCGTCCACGCGGGTGCCGGCCCCCACCAACTGCACCACGTGCCATCGATGAGCGGCTCCGACGATGCCCGCGGACGCCCCGCCGGGGGCCCGCGCTGCCCATCCTGGGCGACCGGGTGAGCCGCCGCGGCTTCGTGAAGACGCTGGGCCTCGC
Organism: uncultured Gemmatimonadales bacterium; assembly: GCA_963848895.1. Lineage (GTDB taxonomy): Bacteria > Gemmatimonadota > Gemmatimonadetes > Longimicrobiales > Gaopeijiaceae > SZUA-318. Next base: position 47,255 of record CAWKGE010000032.1, on the reverse strand, counting down.
GGCCGCGGCCGCGCCGGGCTGGACGGGTGCTGGCAGCCCCCGCGAGCGGATCCTCCCGTACGCGGCGCAGCCTCCCGAGGTGGTGCCGGGCGTGCCCGCTGTCGTACGCCACGGCCTCCGTGCTCGGACGGGTACGCCACCGGCCTGCTGGTGCAGACGCGCGAGGGCCGGCCCATCAAGGTGGAGGGGAACCCGTCCCACCCGGCGAGTCTGGGCGCGACGGGCGTCTTCGAGCAGGCGCTGCTGCGGGACCTTTACGACGCGAGCACGGCTGCGCGGGATCGGCGGTACGGGCGGCTCCCGCGCTCGTGGCGCGATGTCGCTCGACGCCTTCCGCCCGCTGCAGCCGCGGACGATGGTGCGGGCGCTGGCGTTCCTTCTGGAGCCCACCTCGTCGCCGCTGCGTGGCGCGCTGCTCGATCGACTCGAAGAGCGCTCGCCCGCCGTACGCGTCTTCTTCCACACCGCGATCGGGCCGTCCCCGGCGCTGGCGGCGTACGCGCGCACCGCGGGCGGCCGCCTGGTGCCGCGCTACGACCTCTCGCGGGCGCGCACCGTGGTGGCCTTCGACGCCGACTTCGTGTCGGGGATGCCCTTCCACCTCCGCTACGCACGCGACTTCGCGAGGCCGGCCGCCGGCCGCCCGGCGACGCGATGAACCGGCTGTACGTGGCCGAGCCGGTGCCGTCCACGGTCTCGACGGTGGCGGACCACCTGCTGCGCGTGCGGGCGGGCGACGTGGTCTTCCTCCTCGGCGGCTGGTGCGTGCGCTGGGCGGGCGCACCGACGGGCTGGCGCCCGCACCCGACCGCCTGGACGCGGAGCGCGTGCGCGCTTGGGTCGACGCCGCGGCCGCGCGGACCTGCGTGCCCATCCCGGGAAGGGGTCGTGATGGTGGGCGAGACGCAGCCGCCGGCGGCGCACGCCCTGGCCTGGGAGGCCAACCGGCTCATCGGGGCTGGGGGCGCACGGTGGTGCTGCAGGAGCCGGCGCTCGAGCGCGCCGAGGACATCGAGGGGGGGCTCGCCGGGCTGACCGACGCCATCGGGGCCGGCGCGGTGGACCGCCTGATCGTGCTGGGCGGCGACCCCGCGCGGACGGCCCGGCCGACGTGCCCTTCGCCGACGCCCTCGCGGCAGCGTGGCGCACACCCTCTACCTGGGTCCGCGGGCCAACGCCACGGCCGCGCGCGCGAATGGACGGTGCCGGCGCTCCACCCCTTCGAGACGTGGGGCGACGCCCGCGCCTTCGACGGGACGCTCACGCCGGTGCAGCCGCTGCTCCGCCCGCTATACGGGAGCGCGCGCAGCCCGGACGGCCTGCTGCTCGCCCTCCTGCGGCGACGCCGACACGTCGGTCTACGCAGGCGCTCCGCGACGCACTGGATGCGGGGCATGGGGCTCGGGCCCGGCGGTGGGGCCGACGAGTGCCTGGGACGACTGGTGGGGGAGACGTCCTGCGCCGGGGCATCGTGGAGGGCACGGCGGCTCGCCGCCGTGTCGCGCGCCGGACGTCGACCCCGCCCCGCTCCTCTCCGAGGTGGCGGCGCACCGGCGACGGCGATCGAGATCGCCTTCCGGCCCGACGCCTGCCTGTACGACGGCCGCTTCGCGGCCAACCCGTGGCTCCAGGAGCTCCCCGACCCGCTCACCAAGATCTCCTGGGGGAACGCGGCGCTCATGTCGCCCGCGCTCGCCGAGGAGCTCGGGGTGGCGGACGGGCGATCCGGTGCGCATGGAGGTCGGGGGGCGTCAGCGTCGAGGTGCCCGGCGTTCCCCGTGGCCGGGCCATGCCGACCGCCGCCGTCACGCTCACGCTCGGCCACGACACGGACGCCGGTGGGCCCGTACCAGCCCGCTGGGCGTGGACGCCTATCCCGATCCGGACCACGGCGGGGCGGTGGATTGCGCCGTGCCCGAGTGGCCGCGCCACGGGGGGCGAGCGTGTGGACCTGCCCATCGCGCAGACGGAGCGGCGCCAGCACGACCGGCCCATCGTGCTCGCGCCACGCTGGAGGGCTTCCGGGAGGATCCCGGACTTCACGGCGAGCAGCGCGGGGCAGCAGGAGACCTGGTACGGCCCCGGACCTCCGCCCGTCGCGCGGCCGAGCACCAGTGGGGCATGACCATCGACCTGTCCATCTGCACGGGATGCAGCGCCTGCATGGTCGCCTGCCGGGCGGAGAACAACATCCCGGTGGTCGGGCCCGGAGGACGTGCGCAAGGGCCGCATCATGGACTGGATCCGCGATCGACGCCTACGTGACCGGCCCCGACGAGGAGCCCGGACGCGCACCTGCGCCAGCCCATGCTGTGCCAGCACTGCGAGGACGCGCCCTGCGAGTACGTGTGCCCGGTCTATGCCACCGTGCACTCCGACGACGGCCTCAACGAGATGGTCTACAACCGCTGCGTCGGCACGCGCTTCTGCTCGAACAACTGCCCCTACAAGGTCCGGCGCTTCAACTGGTTCTCGTACGACGAGCGCCGGGAGCCGGTGGAGGACCTGGTGCTCAACCCCGACGTGACCGTGCGCGGCCGGGGCGTCATGGAGAAGTGCTCGTACTGCGTGCAGCGCATCCGCCGCACCGAGATCGCGGCCCGCACGCGAGGGCCGGGAGCTCGGCGCCCGACGAGGTCGTCACCGCCTGCCAGCAGGCGTGCCCGACGCGGGCCATCGTCTTCGGCGACATCGCCGATCCCGACAGCGCGGTGTCCCGGATGCGGCGAAGCCCCCGCCGCTACGACGTGCTTCACGAGCTCGGCACCCGCCCGCGCACCCAGTACCTGGCGCGCATCACGCAACCCCAGTCCCTGGCGTCCGGAGCCGGGGAGGAGAAGGGCCCGGGTGAGCGCGGCCGGCCGTGGCGGACGCGGCGAACCCCGGTCCTGGACGGACCGAGGCGGCCGAGGTGCTGCTCGGCGATCCCGGTGACCGCGAGCTCACCGACGCCATCCTCGCGCCGCTGTGGACGACGCCGCGCGCCTGGTACTGGCTGGTCGGCTTCACGGGACTCGGGGCGATCGGCTTCCTCTGCCTGATCGCTCTACACGATGATCCAGGGGATCGGCGTGTGGGGAAACAACATCCCAGTCGCGTGGGCCTTCGCCATCATCAACTTCGTGTGGTGGATCGGGCTCGGGCACGCCGGCACGTTCATCTCCGCCTTCCTCCTCCTGCTGGAGCAGCGTTGGCGCGGCAGCGTGAACCGCATCGCCGAGGCGATGACGCTGTTCGCGATCATGATGGCCGGCACCTTCCCGATGCTCCACCTGGGGCGGCCCTGGTTCTTCTACTGGCTCATCCCGTATCCGGCGACGATGCGGGTATGGCCGCAGTTCCGCAGCACGCTCCCGTGGGACGTGGCCGCGATCACCACGTATGGGATGATCTCGCTCTGGTTCTGGTACATGGGGATGGTGCCCGGACCTGGCTGCCGCCCGGGACCGCGCGCCCACCCGCGCCAAGGCGCGCCTCTACGCCATCGCGTCGCTGGGGTGGACGGGCTCGGCCCGGGACTGGGCGCGCTACCGCATCGCCTACGGCCTGCTCGCCGGGATGGCCACGCCGCTGGTGGTCTCCGTGCACAGCATCGTGAGCATGGACTTCGCGATCGCCCAGGTCCCCGGCTGGCACCAGACGTTCTTCCCGCCGTACTTCGTGGTCGGCGCGATCTACTCGGGCTTCGCCCTCGTGCTGATGCTGCTCGTCCCGATCCGGAAGATCTTCGGCTGGCAGCACATCATCACCGAGCGGCACCTGGAGACCAACGCCAAAGTGCTGCTGGTCACGGGGTGGCTGCTCCTGTACGCCTACGTCATCGAGTTCTTCCTCGGCTGGTACAGCGGTAACGTCTACGAGCGCTACCTCGCCCTGGTCCAGCGGCCCTTCGGGCCGTACGCGGTCGCCTACTGGGCGCTGCTGTTCCTCAACTTCGTTCCCATCCAGGCCCTCTGGTTCCGCCGCGTCCGCCGGAGCGCGCTGGCGTGCTTCCTGGTGAGCGTGTGCGTGTTCGTGGCCATGTGGCTCGAGCGCTTCGTCATCATCGTGGCCTCGCTGGAGCGCGACTTCCTGCCCTCGAGCTGGCACCTCTACAAGCCGACCTGGGTGGACCTGGGGCTCATCAGCCTGTCGATCGTGACCTTCTTCTTCCTCTTCCTCCTCTTCATCAAGTGGGCGCCCGCGATCCCGATCAGCGAGGTCAAGGAGATCGCCCACGCCCGGCGCCAGGCGGAGGCTCGGCATGAGGAGCGATCCGTCGCCTCCTGGCCTGGCTCCGCTCGATCCTCATCGGCGTGCCCCGCGCCGACCGGATCGGCGTGGTCGCCGAGTTCCGTGATCCCGGACGCGCTGCTCGACGCGGTGCGGGCGCTCCGCGAGGACGGGGTGGCGAGGATGGACGCGTACGTCCCCTATCCGGTGGAGGGGCTGGAGGAGGCGCTCGGTGCTCGAGCGCGCGCGCATCGCCTGGTCATCGGGATCGCGGCCTTCGGCGGGGCGGCGCTGGCCTACCTCCTCCTGTGGTGGATCAACGTGGTGGACTTCCCGCGGAACGTGGGCGGCCGGCCCCTGCACTCGGCGCCGGCCTTCATCCCCATCACCTTCGAGACCGGCATCCTGTTCGGGGGCACCACGGCCTTCTGTGGCCCTCTTCATGTCCGGAGGGATGCCACGGCTCTGGCACCCCGTCTTCGAGGCGGAGGGATTCGAGAGCGCCTCGGTGGACGGCTACTGGGTCGGCGTGGACCGGAGCGACCCGCGCTTCAACGCGGGCACGCTGCGCGAGCGCCTCGGCGAGCTCGGAGCGAGCCGGGTCTCGGTGCTGGAGGAGGTGGATCTGAGCGGACCGGGGGATGAGGCGCGGCGTATGCGCATCTGGTGCTGGCCTGCCTGCCCATCGGCGGCGTGCAGTCCAACGGCGTCGAGGGGGGGCTCGACTTCGAGCGGATGGTGATCCAGGCGAAGGCCGATCCCTACGAGGCCTCGGACCTCTTCGCCGACGGGAAGGTCATGCGCGCCCCGCCGGCGCACACCGTGCCTCACGCGCGACCACCCGCTGGATCCGGTGGTGCGCACCGGCCGCCGCGGGGTCACCTGGGTGGCGCGCAGCCCCCTCGGCTATTCCATGGACCTCCTCCAGCGGGGGCAGGACCGCTTCGGCGTCTACTGCACGCCCTGCCACGGCTACGACGGGTTCGCGGCCACGCCGGTGGGAGCCGGGCCATGGAGCTCCGGAAGCCTCCGGCCCTCGTCGCGCCGCTCATCCAGGCGCTGCCGGACGGCCGCATCTACGGTTGATCATCGCCGAGGGCTACGGCCTCATGCCCAGCTACGGCGACCAGCTCCCGGTGCGCGACCGCTGGGCGGTCGTCGCCTACGTGCGGGCGCTGCAGCTCACGCCAGCGCGTGCGTGCTGGACAGCCTGCCGCCCGCGGAGCGCGACTCCCTCCTGGCGGCATGGATGCGCCGAGGCGGGGCTGGAACCCGGAGGAGGTGGATCGTGAGCCCCCCGGTGGGAGCCCAGGCGGGCACAGTTCGTGGAGGCCGTACGATGCTCGTGTGCGGCACGGTCGGCCTGTTGGGCCTCGGCGGCCTGGCTGCGTGGCGCTGCGCCTCGATCCGGACGGCGCGCTGCGCGCGTGGCTCACCGCCTGGAGCTACGGGCTGAGCCTGGCGCTCGGCGCGCTGTGCATGGTCATGATCGCCTACGTCACGGGCGCCCGCTGGTTCGTCGTGGTGCGCCGCGTCGCGGAGACGATGGCCATCAGCGTGGTCCGTGCTCGCCCTGGGCGTCATCCCCCTCCTGCTGGGGATGAAGCGCCTCTATCCGTGGGCCCGCCCGCCGGAGACGCTCCCGCCCCACATGCGGGAGGTGGTGGTGAAGATCGCGGCGTGGCTCGACCCCGGGTTCTTCATCGGCCGCTCGATCCTCTACCTGGCGGTGTGGATCGCCCTCGCCGGCACGTCTCTGGCGCTGGTCGGTGGCGACGGACGACCGCGACCCCGAGGAGGCGGGGCGGCAGCCAGCGCCCGGGAGCGCCCGGTGAGGCTGAGCGCCCTCGGACTCATCCTCTTCGGGCTTCACGGCTCACCTTCGCCGCCTTCGACTGGCTGATGTCCCTCACCCCGGATTGGTACTCGACGATCTTCGGCGTCTACTAGTTCGCCGGCGCGATGCTCGGGCGCGCTCTCCGCGATGGTGCTCGTGACGCGGGCGCTGCAGGCAGCGGGCGTGCTCCGGGAGACCGTGGCCGAGGCGCACTACTACGCCCTGGGCCGGCTCATGCTGGTGTTCGTGATCCTGTGGGCCTACATGGCCTACTCGCAGGGCTTCCTCATCTGGATCGGCGACATCCCGGCCCAGGTGAGCTGGTACCTGACCCGCTGGGACCACGGCTGGGTGTGGGGCCTCGGGATCCTGGCCGGCGGGCCAGTTCTTCCTGCCCTTCCTGGTCCTCCTGAGCTACGCGATCAAGCGTAACCCGCGCCCTCTGTCGTGGGTGGCCGCCTGGCTCCTCGCCGTCCACTGGCTCGACCTGTACTGGGTGGTGGGACCACCCCTGGGCGGCTCCTCGGCGTTGCCGGCCGTGGGAGCAGCTTCCCGCGCTCGCGGCCGTGCTGGGCCTCGGCGCGGCCTTCGGCGCCTGGAGGCTGCGCGGCCGCGCTGCCCACGCCACGCGGCGATCCCGCCTGGCGCGTGTCCCTCGGATACGACTCGTCGATGAGCGACGCATACCGAGCGGCATCCCGTACCCGATCCAGGAGTCCGACGACGTCTGCCGGACGCTCCGCCGCCGCGTGGTGGGCGGGCATCGTCGGGACGATCCTGGCATGCACGGTGCTCGCGCTCCTCGTGATCCGGTGGATGGCGCCCCAGAGCCGCGAAGCCGTGCCGCGCACCCCGGGCCCCGTCGGGACGGGCCAGGTCCGCTCGGTCTACACGACGGCGACGCACGCATCGCGCCCGGACTCGACCACCGCGCGCCGCGCCTGAACCGCTACCAGTGGCTGGTGCCGGGGAAGGTGGCGTTCGGTTCCGGTGGAGGAGGCGATGCGGCTGCTGGCCGCCGACACGCTCCTCGGGGAGGTCGCGCGATGAGGGCGGCGCGCGCGCTCCGTATCGGGGCGCTTGCCGTGGTGGCTGCCGTGACCGTCCTCGCTTCGGCTCCGGCGGTCGCCGCCCAGCAGGCGCCGGCCGCCGTGCGGGGGATCGGGGTGGACGAGCACCCCGGCCGGCAGCTCCCGCTGGACCGCAAGTTCGTCGACGAGGACGGTGGCACCCGTTCCTCTGGGCCGCTTCTTCTGCGTCGAAGCCGGCGGTGCCGGTGCTCCTCGTGCCCGGCTATTTCCGCTGTCGGATGCTGTGCGGGGTGCTGGCACCCCGGCTCTACGACGGGTTGAAGCACGTGGACGGGTGGACCCCGGGGAAGGACTACCGGGTGATCCTCCTCAGCATCGATCCCCGGGAGGGCCCCGACGACGCGGCGGCGCGCCGGAAGCAGGCCCTCGACGACGACGCGCGTGGGCTGGTCGCTCCTCACGGGTCCCCAGGAGTCGGTGGACGCCGTCGCCGACGCCGTCGGGTTCCGTTACCAGTACGACCCCCAGACGGACCAGTTCGCGCACGCGGCCATCGTGGTGGGCGTGGCACCCGACGGGTCCATCGCGCGCTATGTGTACGGCGTGAACCCCGACCCGGACTCGCTGGCCGTGGTGCTCGCGGCGGCCCGCGACCACCAGAGCGCGGCTTCCCTCCAGCAGATCCTCGTCCGCTGCTTCCGCTTCAGCCCGGCGCTGCGCCGCCATGCGGGGCTGCTGGCCAACGTCCTTCGCGGCGGCGCCGTCGCCATCATGCTCGGCCTGGCCGGCGTCTTCGTGATGGCCGCCCGCCGGGCGACGACGGACAGCGAGGAGTCGTCGTGAACGGCACCGGAGTCCTCGATCTCGCGCGCCGGATCCTCCATTTCCTCCTGGCCCTGCCCGTGGAGGCGACGCCCTTCGCCCGCCAGGTGGACGACCTGCAGTACGCCGAGCTGACGCTCTTCGGGCTCATGGGCCTGGTGGTCTTCGCCGTCACCGGGTGGTGCCTGGTGCGGTACCGGCGGCGGGAGCCCCTGAGGGAGGGCTTCCACACCGAACGCGTGGTCGCGCCGCTCTGGATGGAGCTCGGCGTGGCCGGCACGCTGCTGGCGATCTTCCTGGCCTGGTGGGTGTGGGGCTTCTCGCAGTACGCCAGCACGCAGGCGGTGCCCAGCGACGCGTACGAGGTCTACGTCACCGGCAAGCAGTGGATGTGGAAGTTCGACTACCCGGAGGGACGCACCACTGCCGGCGTGCTCTTCGTGCCCCAGGACCGGGACGTCCGCCTGCTCATCACCTCCCGAGACGTGATCCACTCCTTCTACGTGCCCGACTTCCGCATCAAGCAAGACGCGGTGCCCGGCCGTTACCTGACCTTCACCTTCAAGCCGACCATCGCCGGGCCCCACGACGTGATGTGCGCCGAGTTCTGCGGTCCGGGCCACTCCCGCATGTGGGGGCAGGTGGTGGTGCTCCCGCCGGACCAGTTCGACCGGTGGGTGCGGACCGGTCGGGCGCCTCTCCCGGAAGGGGCCACCGGGCCGGTGGGTGAGCCGCCGGTGTTGTCCACCGAGGCGCAGCCCCCCGGGCAGGCGGAGCCGCAGGGCTCCCTCGCGGAGCAGGGCCGCGCGGTGGCGGCGCGCCTGGGCTGCTCCGGGTGCCATTCGGTGGACGGCCGCCACGTGACCGCCCCCTCCTGGCTGGACCTGTGGGGCAGGCGCGAGGTCATGCAGAACGGCGACACGGTGACGGTGGACGCCGGCTACGTCACCGAGTCGATGATGGACCCGGAGGCCGAGATCGTGGCCGGCTACAAGCCGATCATGCCGTCGTTCCAGGGGATCGCGACCCCGGCGGACGTGGCGGCGATCATCGAGTACATCCAGTCCCTCTCCGGGGGGGAGAACGAGGAGGGAGGATGACCCAGACGACCCTCGCGCCGCCCGAGCCGGCGCGCCCCGATGCCCCTGCACAGAAGCCCTACTGGTCCGGGGCCACCCTGGGCTCGTGGCTCACCAGCACCGACCACAAGAAGATCGGGATCATGTACCTGGTGGCCGTGTGCGTCTTCCTCGCGCTCGGCGGCACGTTCGCGCTCCTGATCCGCATCGCGCACCTCTGGCCGCAGCCCCACCTCTTCGACGCGGACAGCTACGACCGCCTGTTCACCCTTCACGGCGTGATCATGGTCTGGCTGTTCATGATCCCGTCGATCCCCAGCGCCTTCGGCAACTTCCTCCTGCCGCTGATGATCGGCGCCAAGGACGTCGCCTTCCCGCGCCTGAACCTGGCGAGCTTCTGGGTCTACGTGACCGGCGCGATCATCGTGCTCTACGCGGTGGCCGACCGGCGCCGCGGACACGGGCTGGACCTTCTATCCGCCCTACTCGGCGGAGTCCCCGACATCGGTATTGCCCATGGTCCTCGGCGTCTTCGTGCTGGGCATCAGCACGATCATGACGGGGATCAACTTCATCGTCACGACCCACACGCTGCGCGGGAAGGGGCTCACCTGGGGCAAGCTCCCGATCTTCGTGTGGACGATCTACTCCACGGCGATCATCCAGGTGCTGGCCACGCCCGTGCTGGGCATCACGATCATGCTGGTGGGCGTGGACCACTGGTTCTCCCTGGGCCTGTTCGATCCGTCGGTGGGCGGGGACCCCGTGCTCTACCAGCACCTCTTCTGGTTCTACTCGCACCCGGCCGTCTACATCATGATCCTCCCGGCCATGGGGGTCATGGCCGAGGTCGTGTCGGCGTTCAGCCAGAAGAACTACTTTACATACGGCGGGCTGGTGGTGGCGTCGCTGGGGATCGCGTTCGTGGGCTTCCTCACCTGGGGCCACCACATGTTCGTGGCCGGGATGAGCAGCACGGACGTCGCCTTCTTCGGCATCCTGTCCATGCTGGTCGCGATCTTCAGCGCCATCAAGGTGTTCAGCTGGGTGGGTACGCTGTGGGGCGGGTCGATCTCCCTGAAGACGCCGCTGATCTACTTCCTGCAGTTCCTCTTCCTCTTCGGCGTCGGCGGCACCACCGGGGTCGCGCTGGCCAGCACGTCCCTCGACATGCACTGGCACGACACCTACTTCGTGGTGGCCCACTTCCACTTCATCATGGTGGGCGGGACCCTCACCGGGTTCCTCGCCTCGCTCCACTACTGGTGGCCGAAGATGTTCGGCCGCATGTACGACGAGACGAAGGCGGTGGTCGCCTCGGTGCTGATCTTCGCGGGCTTCCTGACCACGTTCGTCCCGCAGTTCCTGCTGGGGAACATGGGCATGCCCGCGCCGCTACTTCTTCTACCCGGAGAGGATGCAGACCCTGCACGTCGTCTCCACCATCGGGTCGTGGGCGCTGGCGGCGGGGATGACTCCTCACGCTGTACTACCTGCTGGCCTCGTTCCGGAAGCCGCGCCGACGTGGAGGCCAATCCCTGGCACTCCAGGGGCTTCGAGTGGATGAGCGCGACGCCTCCGCCCGAACACAACTTCCCGGAGGTTCCCGACTACACGAACCGCGAGCCGCACGACTACTGGCGACCCGAGGGGCTCGCCCCAGCGATGGAGGGTGCCGATGCCTGAGGTCGCGGTCGATACGCGTCTGAGCGCATGCGGCATCTCCCCGAAGGAGCAGTACCAGGACCTGCAGACGCAGAAGCACGCCGCCCAGTTCGGCATGTGGGTCTTCCTGTCGGGCGAGGTGCTCCTTTTCTCGGCCATGTTCGCCCTGTACGGGGGGCTGCGCGCGCGGTGGCCGGAGGCCTTCGCCCTGGGCGCCGGCGAGACCGTCCTGTGGATGGGCACGTCCGGCACCGTGACGCTGCTGGTGGCGAGCTTCCTGGTGGCCACCGCGATGCACGAGATCCGTCACGACCGGGGTCGGCGAGCCGGGTGGCTGGTGTGGGGAGCCGCCGCGCTTGGCGCGACCTTCCTGTTCCTGAAGTTCTGGGAATACGCGAAGCACATCCACGCGGGCTTGGAGCCCGGCCGCTACCTGACGCATCTGACCGGCACGGCGACGGGCCAACAGGCGTTCTGGACGCTCTACTACATCATGACGGGCGCCCACGCTCTGCACGTGATCGGAGGCATCCTCCTGCTGGGCTGGATTGGGTGGCGGGCTCGTCGGGGCGACTTCGACTCCACCTGGCACACGCCCCTCGAGCTCGGCGGGATGTACTGGCACCTGGTCGACGTGATCTGGCTGTTCCTGTGGCCCTTCTTCTACCTGATGCGCTCATGACCCGCTACGTGCTGACGTTCGCCGCCCTCCTGGCACTGACTGCGCTCACGTTCGGCCTGTCGTTCGTGCACATGGGTCCGTGGAACGCGGTGCTCGCGATGCTCATCGGCGCCGTCAAGTCGGCGCTGGTCGTGTTCTGGTTCATGCACCTGCTGGAGCACCGCAACAGCAGCCGGGTCGCTTTCGCCCTGGCGGTGGGGCTCGCCATGTGCCTGGTCGGCTTCGTCCTGCTGGACGTGCACACGCGCCGGCCGGGGTCGGAGCCGAGTGGAACGGACGTGGCGGCCGTGCAGCCGTAGCCGGTCGCATCAGGTGTCGTCGACTCCCCCGTCCGCGACGTAGCGCCGCCAACTCTCCGGCGGGCTCATCGCGTCGGACGGCACCACCGAAAGCAGGCCCAGCAGCAGGCCCACGAGGATCTGGTTCTGCGCGCCCGCCGGGCCCGGCCGCGGGAACCAGCTCCAGCTCCACGCGATCAGCGCCACCGCCAGCGGGAGGGTCGCCAGATGGAGCCGGTCGAGGGACGGGAGGAGCGAGATCGCCACGATGGCCACGACCAGCATTCCGGCGCCGCGGTCCACGAGTCCCAGGGCGGAGCCCCCGGTGTGGCCGAATGCGAGCGGGCTCAGGAGGAGCCAGCATCCGAGGATCAGCTCGAGCGCCCGCGGCCATAGCCCCTTCATGGCTGCATCTCCCTCGCCACCGCGTAGGCGCGGTCCGAGCCCACGCCCCGGAAGACGTCCCACAGCAGGCCGACGTCGTGATAGCGGTCCCACACCGCCTTCAGGTAGCGCAGGGACGCCCACACCTCGTCGTAGGCCAGGAACATCAGCAGCAGCGAGATGGCGGCGGTGACGAGGCACGGGAAGCACCATGCGCCCACCGAGATCCCCTGCACGATCACGAGGGCGACGCTCACCATCCCGAGCGGGATGACGTCGAGGCCGAACAGTACCACCATCCACGGGCGGAACTGCCAGCGTCGCGTCGAGCCGGCGTAGCAGAGCACCACCTCCGTGAGGTAGGCCCACGATCCCATGACGGCGTCCGGGATGCCCAGGATGTGCTTCATGGTCTCGGACTCGGACGACTGCAGCACGGTCTGCGTGCCCGCGCCGAACACGGGATCCCATACGGAGTCGATGACGCCCCACTGGTACAGGCCCATGTAGAGGGAGATCGCGACCGCGACCAGGGCGATGGCCGCGATCCGGTGCCGCTGGCGCATCGACGAGGGGTTGTAGTCGAACGACGGTGCCCGCTCGCCCGGGTGGAGCTTCTCTTCCACCAGTCCCGTTCCGGTTCCGTGCGCACCGAGCCTCATCCTCCACCTCCCTTCGCCGCGGCGGCCGCCTCGAGATCGTCGGGTACCTCCAGGCCGTTCTCCCGGTACCACCCGCCGGGGTCCCGGCGCAGCTTCTCGATGATGCCGGGCAGCTCCTCCATGAGACGGTGGCGAGGCTTCCAGCCGAGCAGCCGCTCGGCACGCGACACGTCGAGGCCGTAGTGGTCGTCGGCGAGCTCGATCATGAACGGTCGGATGAACGGCTCGATTCCCGGCGTGCGCTCCTGCAGCCAGGCGCCGGCCTCCGCCATGGCCTCGGGCAGCCGAACGGTAGGCCATTCCTGGTGCCACACGAGCTCCCCGATGGCTTCCTGCAGGCCGCGGTAGCTCGGGGGATCGGGCTCACCGATCAGGATGGCCACGTCGGGGGGGAGCGACTCCCTTCGCTCCACCGTGCGCACGACGGCGTCGGCCGCATCCTCCAGGTGTACCAGGGATTGGCCGGCGCGGCTGTCGCCGGGGAAGAAGAAGCTGGTGAGGTCCTGCTGGTGGATGCGCTTGATCTGCTGGACCAGGGTGGGTTGCTTGCCGTAGTCGGTGTAGACGCCGGCGATGCGGAGCAGGACGAACGGGATGTCGCCGTGCTCTTCCTGGATCACGTGCTCCGTACGCAGCTTCGACTTCGGATACGCCCACCGCGCGTCGAGGGGCGAGTCCTCGTCGATGCGGTCGCCGGGGGGCACCGGGGCGTGCACGAGCATCGTGCTGGAGAAGATGAACTGCCCGACGTCGAAGCCGCCGTCGCGCAGGCCGACCAGGAGCCGCTCGGTGCCGTGGACGGTGATGCGGTCGTAGAGCGGGCTGGGCTCCCCGGTGAAGTCGTAGTACGCCGCCAGGTGGATCACGGAGTCGATGCGGTTCCCGTGATGCTCCCGGATGTAGTCCAGCGTCTGGCGGACGCTCAGGGCGGAGGTTACGTCCGTGTAGCGGGTCTCGTGGACGGCGCGTGTCGGCGGGAGGCTCGGTGACGTCGAGGCCGATCAGCCGGTAGTCGGGGGCGAGACGGCGCGCGACGGCCTGGCCGATGAGGCCGTTGCACCCGGTGATCACGACGATGGGTCGGTTCATCTTTAGGAATCCGGCGCGACGGTGAGCGAGGATTCGTATGGTTCCGCGGAGATGAAGGTTCAATATCCATGCCATCGGCACGGGCCGGGCCGGTGGCATGGGGGCGCCGGACGCGCCCCGTGCCGGAACGGGTGTTGCGTCGGTACCATGGCGGCGCACCAGCCCTGCGGGACCCGTGCAGAGCCGCTCTCGAGACGAACCATGCACAGCAGGAAGACCGCGAGCACATGACGAAACGGATACGCGCGGTGGGCCGCTTCGTCTGGGAGATGCTGCAGGAGTTCGTCGGCGACGACTGCCCGCGCATGGCCGCGGCGCTGTCCTACTACAGCGTATTCGCCATGCCCGCGATGCTGGGCGTGCTGGCGCTCGTCGCCAACCACTTCGTGGCCCCCGGAGAGCTGCGCAACGTCATCTCGCAGCAGATCACCGCCCTGGTCGGCGTGGAGAGCGCTGGCAGGATCGTGACGATCGTGGAGAACGCCATCCGCCCGGACCTCGCCGGCCCTGCCGCGGTCATCGGGCTGATCGCGCTTCTTCTTCGGCGCGACCGCAGCCTTCGCGAACCTGCAGGGCGCGCTGAACATCGCCTGGGGCGTGCAGCCGGACCCGAGGCGGGGCGACGTTCGCACGTTCCTCGTGAAGCGGGCGGTATCGCTGGTCATGATCGGGGCCCTCGGCGTCCTCCTGCTGGCGTCCCTGGTCGCCAGCGCGGTGCTGTCGGCCTTCCAGGGCTTCTTCGCCAGCTTCGCTCCGGCGTGGCTCCGCTCTCCCGCTCTGCAGATCGTGGACGTCGGAGTCTCGCTCGCCGCCCTGAGCCTCCTGGCCGCCATGACCCTGCGTTGGGTCCCGGACGCCGTCGTGCGTTGGAGGGATGCGCTGGTCGGAGGGCTCTTCACCGGCGTGCTCTTCACGGTCGGCAAGCTCCTCATCGGGTACTACCTGGGACGCCGGGACCTGAACAACGTCTACGGCGCGGCGGGCTCGCTGGCGATGGCGCTGCTGTGGATCTACTACAGCGCGATCATCTTCCTGCTGGGCGCCGAGTTCACCCAGCTGTGGGCGTGCCGCAAGGGCGACCCGGTGGTGCCGCAGAACGGCGCCGTCCGGGTGAAACGCCAGATCGTCTATGCCGAGGGAGAGGACGAGGGGACCGAGATCGGCAGGTGACGGCGCCGCTCAGAAGACCTGACCGAGGGCGACGTGGATGTGGATGCGGCGCTTCCAGTCGGCCGGCACGGAGGAGACCGGACGCCCCTCGGAGATCGCCTGGAACACCGCCTTCGCGTCGCGCAGATCCAGGGGCGAGGGGTTGAGCTTGTAGCCCACGCCGATGCGGATCGGCCCCACGATCGTGGAGATGTCCACGCCGCCGCCCGCGCCGTAGAACCACCGCTGCTCGCCGTAGGGATCCTGGCCCCGGAAGCGCATGTCGGGGGTCCATACCCTCCCCGCGTCCAGGAACGCGTGCAGCCCCCACCGGTCGGACAGTCCGGGGAACGGCGTGCGCAGCTCGACGGAGGCGGTGGCGCGCGCCAGGCCGCCCGCCGGCACGTATCCGTCCGTGACCGTCTGCGCCGAATCGGTAAAGGCCAGGTTGGGGAACTTGGGGCCCAGGAGCCCGTTCCCCCACCCGCGCACGCTCCCCGTCCCCCCGGCCGTGAGCAGG
Source organism: uncultured Gemmatimonadales bacterium (assembly GCA_963848895.1). Taxonomy (GTDB): domain Bacteria; phylum Gemmatimonadota; class Gemmatimonadetes; order Longimicrobiales; family Gaopeijiaceae; genus SZUA-318. The sequence goes on along the minus strand of CAWKGE010000032.1, from coordinate 31,845 downwards.
ACGTCCCTCAGCCGGACGGCCTGCAGCACTCCGGCGATGGAGTCGCCCCGGAGCGTCTTTCCGTAGGGGTAGACCCGCCCGAAGCGGCCACGGGTGGCGAGGGCGAAGCCGTGTCCGAGGGGGAGATAGCCGAGGACGGGGAGCTCCACGTGGGTGAACTCGATCGCGTTGAGGGCCGCCGGCGCCGTGACCTCCGCCGTGGGGCTCGCCTGGAGCGCGCGCGCGGGCGACGTGGGGTCGAAGCGTCCGATGGTCGCGGACAGGCTGAACGTGCTGCGGTCGATCCGGTGCGCCAGCAGCGAGTCGAGCGCGCCCTCTCCCGCCAATCGGATCAGCGTCTGCAGGTCGACGGCATTGGCCGAGCCCAGCCGATAGTCCAGGATGCGCCGCGAGGAATACCGGTGCTGGAGGGTGAGGAAGCGGTACGGGCCCAGCTCGTAGATGAGCGACGTCTCGGCGCCCACCTCCCACGAGCGGTCGATGCGGTCGTCGCGGTAGCGGCCGTACGGCGCGACGTCGAGGGTGATGCGCGGGTGGAAGGTGAACGGTCGGCGGTATCCCACCGTCAGTCCGTACTGCTTCTCCGGCGGGTCGACCAGGGACAGGATTCCCGTCTGGAAGGTCGTCGTCGTGCGCAGGGAGCGCGCGCTTCCCCCGAAGTTGCGGTTCGCCCACTGGACGCTCCCGGTCAAGCCACCCCCGGCCGAGACGTAGCCCACCTCGCCCGTGAGCAGGCGGGGCGGGTTCTCCTCCACGCGGACACGGACGCGCACCGTCGAGTCACGGGGCTGCTGCGGCACGTCCACCAGAACCAGGCGGAAGAGGTCCAGGCCGAAGAGGCGGCGCTGGCCCTCCGCCAGCCGTTCGGCGGAGAACCACTCCCCCTGGTGGAACGGGAGGGCGCGCAGGATCAAGTCGTCGGAGACGCCGTGGTTGCCGTCGGTCTCGATGGTCCCGATGCGGGCGCGCGGGCCGGGATCCATGCGCACGGTCAGGTCCAGGGCGGCCTGGGCGGAGTCGATGGCCGTCTCGGCGCGCGCCTGGGCGAAGGCCCACCCCCGGTTCCTCCACCAGTCGAGCGCGTCGCCCACGATGCCGCAGCGCATCGCCTCGGTGAAGCGCTCGCCGACCGGTGCGTCGTGGTGATCGCTCGAAATCGCTCCACGCGGACCGCAGGGAGTCGGGAAGCGCCGAGACCGGGTCACCGCCTTCCGCGGTCGTGAACCGGACGTGCGCACCCGGATGGCGCGGCCCTCCGTGACGATCATGTCGATGGCCACGCGGTCGTTCTTCGCGTCGAAGTCCACCTCGTAGCGGATGTCCGTGCCGATGAATCCGTTCTCGGCGTAGAAGCGCCGGATGCGGGCCACGTCGCGCTGCAGGTCCAGCACGGTGAACGGGTGCGGCGCGCGGGTCGGAGATGAACGGAAGGAAGGAGAGGGCGTCCTGCACGCCGGAGAGCGGGCCGGGTGCGCTCAGCACCATGTGGGTGAGCAGCCTGGACTCGGGGAAGCTCCGTCCGTCGGGGAAGGTGAAGTGGAGCGAGCCCACCTGCGTGCGATCGTCGAAGACGTGGTAGGGGATCTGCGCGTGCCCCGCCCGGGGCGTGGCGAGGGCGGCCAGGAGGCCGACGCGGAGCAGGGCGGGGCGGAGTGTCCTCATCAGTACGCGTACTTGGTGCGGAAGAAGAGGCGGAGCGCCGATTGGCCGCCCTGAACGTTCACCAGCAGCCAGCGGTACCACGTGTACTCGATCTCCACCTCGGTCCCGCGCAGGCCCTGGTCCTGGCTGGTCGCGTCGGACCCGCTGCTGAACGAGAGCGGCTGCTGGAAGCCGACGAAGAGGCGCGGGTTGACGTACCGGCCGGCCACGAGGGTGGCACCTCTCAGGCCGTTCTGTCGGATCTCGACGACGTCCAGTCCCACGGCCTGTTGCGCGGTCTCCTCGAGCGCGCCCGCCACCCGCCCCAGCGCCAGCTCCTCGCCGGCGCCCAGGATGCCTCCCGATCCGCTCCCCGACCCGGCATTGCCGAACTCGGCCGCGCTCGACGCCGGTCGGCCCGTGGCCAGGTACGAGAGGATGTCCGCGTTCTCCATCGAGGGCTGGGAGCCCAGGGTGAGGCTCAGGTCGTTCGCCTCGCCGCTCACGTCGAGGGTGATGGTGGCCTCCGCCTGGCGGGGATCGCGGGAGGACGGGACGTCGTAGCTGGCCTCCGCGTTCACGCGCCAGTCCAGGGGGGATCCGTTGAACGTCACCGAGCCGCTCGCGATGGAGAAGCGCCGCCCGAACTGCTCCACGTAGCTGCGCTCCGAGAGGGCCTCGATGGTCCCGAACAGCTGGATCGACTCCCCGGGCTGCTTGCGGACCTCCACCGAGCCGTCGACCTGGACGCGCAGCTCGGGCTGTGTGCGCCGGCGGACCCACACGTCGTTGCCGATGTCCACGTTCATGTGGATGCTCCACGGCAGCAGCGGATCGGCCGGCGTCGCCGTGGAGCTCGGGGGGCGATACCCGAAGTATGACTCGAGCATCCGGTAGTCCTCGGGCGTGAGCTCCACCGGGCGGACCGATACGCCCTCGCCGAGCTCGTCCAGATAGACGTCGGTGGTCTCGAGCTGGACGGATCCCTCGACCACCGGCGCGCCCAGGTCGCCGGACAGGGTGAGATCGCCGGTGGTCCGCAGCCGGGTCCACGCGTTGTCCACCACCTCGAAGCGGCGCATGTGGATCTCCAGGTCGAACCCGGGGCGCTTCAGCGGAGCCAGCGCCACGTCTCCGGTGACCTCCGCCGAGCCCTCCGACGTGGCGGTCAGCGAGGGCACGTGCACGTGGTCGCCCGCGAACTCGAGCCGGCCGCGGACGTCCCGGTAGGCCACGCCCTGCGCGGGGATCTCCAGGTGGCCGTTCGCCAGCGATGCGTCTCCGGTCAGCCGCGGCTCCGACAGCGTGCCCTGCAGGCGGCCGTCCGCGGTGAGCTCCATGTCGAAACCCTGGACGCCGAGGGGGCCGAGGAAGGGCGTGACCCAGCCCATCGAGAACGACCGCGCCGAGATGTCGAGCGCCACGTCACCCGCGCCTGGCGAGGCGGCGGCCCCACCGGCCAACGCGACCCTGAAGGGGATCGTGCCGCGCACCCGCAGCGGATCGCCCTGCGCGTCGGCCATCTCCACGTCCACGGACAGCTGCGGACCTTCTGCGGGCCCCACCGTCACCGCTGCGGTGGCTTCACCGATGCGTGCGGCCAGGCGCCCGTCCAGGGCGACGGCGCTCGCCGGTCCCGTCACGTGGAGGCTGCCGTCGAGCACGCCCGCCAGTCGCTGGACGCCCGGCGAGATCCGCGAATCCGCCCACGGGGACGGAGTCCAGTCGCACGGTGAGATCCTGCGTGCCCGAGCGGTCGAGGTGCCCGTCGAGGGCGATGCGGCTCCGGTCCGCCGTAAGCTCCAGGCCTCCGGGGTCGATGCGATCGCCCCACCGCATCGTGACCGGCCGAGCGAGGCGCCAGCGACGCGATGGAAGGTTCACGTTGAGGCTGTCCAGGTAGAGCGTGCTGTCCGAGGGCTGGGTGGTGCCGACGACGCGCACGTCGTGGCTCTCGTCGAGAACGGCGCGGGCGGCGAAGGACGCCCCCGCCGAATCGTAGTCGACCGTGCCGTCGATCCCCTGCAGGACCGTCGCCGCGACGGAGACCTGTCGCCCGTGCAGCTTGACGTTCGCGCGCGTCAGCCGCCCGTTGCGCAAGCCGGTGGAGAAGTCGGCGTGCAGGGTGTCCGCGGCCATGGCGGGGCCGATCACCCCGCCGGCCCCGAGCGTCCCCTCCACGTGGACCATCCCGTTCCGTCGCGTCGCGCTCGCGCGCAGCCCGGCGCCCCGCGTCGACAGCGGAGCCATCCCCAGCATCTCGGCGACCGCGGCCACGCTGTCCGCCTCCAGCCGGACGTCGATGCCCGGCGCCCCCGCGGTGTCGGCCGCTTCGAGCGTATCGAAGATGGGCAGCCACCCGCTTCCTCCGCCGCGCAGGAAGTTCGAGGCGACCGAGAGCGTGTCCAGGTGGAGGACGCCGCGCTCCAGCCGCGCGGAGAGGTCGAGGGAGTCGAGCCTCGCCAGCCCGTATCGTCCCGAGGCCGAGGCGTCCACGTTCCACGCCATCGTGCGCGCGCCCGTGCCCCCGCCCCGGACCGCGAAGCGGGCCCGAGCGTTTGCGTCCACCGAGTCGCGGCCCAGCAGGCGCGCGAGGCGCGGCAGGTCGGCCACACCGTCGGCGCGCACCGTGCGCACCGACAGGACACCGGAGTCCCGCACGAGCGCCGCCGCCCCGTGCACGTCCGCGCGCCCGCCCGGGGTCCGCAGCGTCACCTCCACGCGGGCCGTGTCCTCCTCGATGCGGGCGATCACGCTCGCCGAGTCGATGGGCTCGGCGTTGAGCCGCCCGGACTCCGATGGCCAGGCGCGCGTGCACCCGCGGGAACGTGTCCGGCGGGAGGGTGGCGTCGGCCTCCAGAGTGCCGGTCAGCGTGGCGCGCACCGGGCCCGCGAGGGTCGAGTCGATCCGGATGGTGTCGAAGCGCGCCCGGGTGAGCCGGAAGGTGGGGGTCGTCTCGAAGGGGTGTGCCTCCACCACCGCGGACCAGGCACCGCCCAGCGAGCGGGCATCGGCCGTCAGGTCGACGCGTCCCTCCTGGAGGGAGATGTCGGCCCAGGCGGTGTCGACGCGCACGCCCGCGACGTCCGTGGAATCCACCTCGAGGGAGCCCGTGGCCCGGAGGGCGGCGGGCGCGAAGCCGCGGCCGTCGAGCCGGACGAGGGCGTGGATGTCGCTGCGCGGCAGACCGGTACGCACGGCGGCCAGGTTCAGCCCTCCCACGCGCAGCGTGTCCACCCGCCAGGTGGGCGCGTCGCCGAAGGGCCGCGCGCGGCCCACGAGCTCCAGCACCCCGGCGGGCGCACGCGCCAGGGCCCGGCCCGTGAGCGTGCCGTCCCGCATCCGGAACGACACCCTTCCCGAGTCCACGTCCAGCTCCTGCCAGGTGGCCTGCTCGATGCGGAGGTCCGCGTCCGCCACCGTGCGGTCAGGCTGACCGAGCACGAGGGCGCCGGTCCCCGTCAGCGAGACCGTTCCGGCGATCGTGTCGCCGAGGAGCTCGGCCACGTCGATCCGCTGCGCGTCGAGGGAGCGTACCGTGACCCGGGTCTCCGGACCGCCCCAGGACGCCCGCGTGCGGGCGGACAGGTGCCCCGCGCCCACCGGGACGTCCAGGACCGCGTTCGCGGTCGCGGAATCCCAGTCCGCGGTGAGCACGGCCCCGTCGATGCCGACCCTCCCCATCGAGCCCGTCAGGTCGACGCGCGCCCGGCCTCGCGCCGAGGCGGGGGACACCCCGGTCCCGCTCGCCCGCACCGTCGCGATCGTGGAGGCCACCCTCATCCCTCCGACGTCCAGCGGGTCGAGCTGCTGGACGTTGGCGCGCAGGTCCCAGGAGGGGAGGGAATCCAGCGGTCGGCCCGTGCCGTGGGCGGTGAGCCGCACCCAGGGGGCCGCCCCGCCCGACGCGTCGAACGTCGCCGCACCGTCGCGGAACGTCGCCGCCACCTGCGTGGGTCGGAGCGTGCCGCCCGCCACGCGGGCCCCGGTCACGTCGACCCGCGCCGTCCCGGTCAGGGAGTCGAGGCGGGGGCCGGTCAGCGAGACGTCGAGGTCGGCGTCGATCCCGTGCACGGGGGGCGCACCCGTCGACCACAGCGTCGGGTCGAGGCCGCGGAGCCGGCCCCGCAGGACGTAGCGGAGGGAGTCGCGGGTGCGCGGGGTGAGGTTCCCCTCGAGGTGCAGCGTTCCCCCGTCGAAGGTCGTGCCGTCCATGCGCACGGCGAGGTCCGACGTGGAGCCCCGCACGCGGGCGTCGAGGCGCAGGCTGCCCGCGATGTCGAAACCGGGGATCAGGGCGCCCACGTCACGGAAGTCCAGCGGGGAGGCCGTGAGCGTGAAGTCGATGTCCCGGGCGGCGACGCCGCTGTCCGGGAGCAGGAGGGTGCCGCGGGCGTACACGTCGCTCGAGTCCGACACCAGCCGGATGCCCTCGGTGCTCAGCGTGCCCGCCGTCAGCCGGAATGCGCCGGCGACGCGGGCCGCGCTCCGGGGACGGGCGGGGGGGAGGATGCGCGCGTCCAGGGTGTCCAGGACGACGGTGGTGGGGCGTGGCCACGTCAGGGTGTCGAGTCGCAGCGTAAGGCCCTCGACGCGCAGGACGGAGTCCGCGGAAGCCACGTACCGCGCGCTCAGCGACGCGCGGCGCACCTCGGTGTCGGCGAGCCGGACCCTGAATCCGCCGGACGACGTCGTGTCCGCGCCGGACGCGAAGGGTGCCAGCAGGTCCCAGGTGGAGTCGGCGCGCTGGCTCGCGGCGACCCGCAACCCGGCGACGGTCAGGGACCGGACCACCAGCTCGCGCCCGATGAGCGGCAGGAGCCGGAAGCGCACGTCCAGGGTGTCGAGGGAGACCAGGGGCGTGCCGTCCGGCGCGCCGACGTGGACGTCTCTCAGCACGAGGTGGCCGAGCCCCCCGAGATCCGCGTGCCCGACCCGCGCCGTGGTGCCGGGCCACGGATTGGCGGCTGCGGCGATGCGACCGACGGCAGCGGTCGACACGCCTTCGAGCTGGAGCAGCAGCACGGCCGAGACGACGATAACCACCGGAACGCCCACCAGGACGGCCAGGGCCCGGGCGACGATGCGTCGCCAGCGCCCGGACGGGCCGCCCGTGCCGGGTGCCCGATGGTGGTCGTCCGCTCCCGGATCGGGGTCAGGCGTGCTGGGCCGCGTGGGCGCCCTCCCGCCGGTCGATGCTCTCCGTCATGGCGTCCTTCCGGTCCGCTCTTCCGATGTCGTACCCAGGGTCAGCACGGCGCTCTTGATGCAAGACCTGTTCCGCCGGAGAAGCAGCCCCGGCGTCCGGCTTCTCAGGCGCTGGCGGCCTTCGCGCGGCCACTCATCGCCGTGCCGATGAGCGCGCCGAGGAGTCCCGTGACGCCCGACGAGAGGGGCGCGAACGTCAGCAGCATCCACGTCTGGTCGCCCATGAGGATCGCTGCGAGCACACCGACGATCGCGCCGACGATTCCGATCAGGAACCCGCCCTTCGAGGACTCGCCGAATCCTCGCGGCACGGCCGTGCCGTACCAGAGGCCCAGGACGAACGGGATCCCCGTTCCGAGGATGCCCGACAGGTTCAGCACCGTTTCGCTGAAGTGCCCGCACACGACCATGACGAGCTGGAGCACGATCCCCATCCACACGAACCGCTTCATCACAACCTCCCGATGCCGGGTCGAACCACCGTGGACCTGGAATACGGCGGGATTCGCGGCTTCCGCGCAAGCGCCGTCAGACGACGGCGCGCACGATGCGGGCGATCCACTCGAGGAGCACGATGAGCGTCGGGAGCAGCGCCAGGCCCACGGAGAAGGTGAGGCCCATGCGAAAGAGCGAGGGCCCGACCGGAAGGACCTGTCGGCCGAAGAGCTTGTGCACGACGATCTCGGCCGCCGGGCCCAGGAGGTAGCACACGTTCGCGAGGGCGGCGAACCACACGATGGGCTGCCAGGGCGGGAGAAGCCCCATCTGGACGTACGCGCCGGGAGGCAGGTGGGCGACCGTGGTCACGACGGCCAGCGAGGTCACGCCGGCGGCACCCACCGCGAGGTTGTACTGGAGTCGGCGGGATTCCCACCAGGCGACGATCGAGCCCACCGTGCGTCGGGCCGGGGCGGGGAAGAGGAATTCGGTGAGTGCGCTCATGGTCGGTCGTGCTCGTCCGGAGTGGGGCTCTTTCGAAGATCGTCCGCCGCCGTATTGTCGTCAAGTACTTTGCACAGCAGAGTACAACGCCAACCCCTTCCTTGAGGGCCCTTCCGCACCCGCCTAGCTTTCGGGCCCCGTCCACGGAGAGACCGGAGCAAGCCGCGCATGTTCGACGAGCTGAGCACCAAGCTCGACAAGGCCCTCGCCAAGCTACGCCAGCGGGGCATGCTCACGGAGCCCATGATCCGCGAGGGCCTGCGCGAGGTGCGCCGCGTCCTCCTGGAGGCCGACGTGAACTTCGCGGTGACGCGCGAGTTCCTGTCGCGGGTGCAGGAGCGCGCGACGGGCGAGGCCGTGCTCAAGTCGGTCAGCCCCGGCCAGCAGATCGTGAAGATCGTGCACGACGAGCTGGCGAACCTCATGGGCGAGGGCCGGCCGACGCTGAAGTGGGCGCCGTCGCCCCCCACCGTGATCCTCATGGTGGGGCTGCAGGGCTCGGGGAAGACCACCTCCACCGCGAAGCTCGCGAAGCGTCTCGCGCGGGAGGGCCGCCAGCCCATGATGGCCGCGTGCGACCTGCAGCGCCCCGCCGCCATCGAGCAGCTCCAGACCCTGGGACGCCAGATCGACGTCCCCGTCCACGCCGGCGACTTCGGGGGGACCCCGTGCACACTGCGGTGGCGGCCCGCGACGCTGCGCGGGCCGGGCGGCACCAGGTCCTGCTGGTGGACACCGCCGGGCGCCTCCAGATCGACGAGACCCTCATGGACGAGCTCCGGAGGGTGAAGGAGGCGATGAAGCCTCAGGAGGTGCTGCTCGTCGCCGACGCGATGACGGGACAGGAAGCGGTGAAGATCGCCCAGGGCTTCGACGACGCCCTCGGCCTGACCGGCGTGCTGCTCACCAAGATGGACGGAGATGCGCGGGGTGGGGCGGCGCTGTCGATCCGCGGGGTGACCGGGAAGCCGATCAAGTTCGTCGGCGTCGGCGAGGGAGTGGACGACCTGGACGCCGCGGATCCGCAGCGCCTGGCGGGGCGCATCCTCCAGATGGGCGACGTGGTGGGCCTGGTGGAGCGCGCCCAGGCGGCCATCGACGAGGAGGAGCAGGCGAAGCTCGCCGAGAAGGCCCTCGGCAAGGGCCGCTTCACCCTCGAGGACTTCCTGACGGCCATGCGTCAGGTCCAGAAGATGGGTCCGCTGGAGCAGCTCCTGAAGCTCATCCCCGGCGCCGCGAAGCTGTCGATCCCGGCGTCGCAGCTCGACCCGAAGCGCATGAAGCACATCGAGGCGATCATCCTGTCGATGACGCCCCAGGAGCGTGCCAACCCCGACATCCTGAACGGCTCGCGCCGCGCCCGCATCGCCAAGGGAAGCGGTCGCCCGGTGGCCGAGGTCAACCGACTCATGAAGCAGTTCAAGGAGATGCAGAAGTTCATGAAGGGGATGAAAGGGATGATGGGGGGGATGGGCGGGATGGGCGGATTCCCCGGGATGCCCTTCGGCGGCTGATCCCCCGCTGACCCGGCGGAACCCATCCATGGGTGCCGGGTTGGAGCATCCACGTCCCCGGTTGCAGGGCTGGCGGGACGCACGTCTTCCGGAGGCGGGCCGGAGATGACTCGACGCACAGCAGCATGCGGACGACGGAGCGCGGTGTGAAGCGGCGCACCCCTGCGCTGCGCGTATCCAGCCTCCTGCTCCTCCTGGTCCTGGTGGCGGTCCAGCCTCAGGCGCTGTGCGGGCTGCACTGCATGTTCTTCGCCGGCTTCGCGCCCATGGGCGCCCCGGCCGGCCATCCCGCCCATGGCGACCACGCCACCCTGTGTCACGGGAGCTCGATCACCGGAGGGAGAACGATCCCCACGGGCAGGCTCGCCACGGCATGGCTGCCCGCCGCAGCCGCGCCCACCCTCCCGCCTCCCCTGCACGCCTTCGCCATCCCGGTTCCGCCGCCCGCGCGCCCCTCCGTGCTCCCGGAACCGGAAAGCCCCCCACCCCGAGGCTGATCGTCCTCGCTCCACCTAGGCCCGGAACGCCGCGTCCGTGATCCCGAGCGCCGCTCGCTCGTGTCCATGATCGCCCGCGTCGGCCGGCCATTCGCGATCCGCCAAGTCGGGGGACCTTCGGACGCCGCGTCCGAAGGTCGCCGGAAGGGAGACACCCGCCATGCCGCACGTTCCATGGGGGAGGGGGTTGCCCCTCCTCGCCGCCCTCATCGTCACCGCACCGTGCGCCCTGCGTGCGCAGGACGTTCCCATCGACCTGGGTGGGGCATCGGGGCAGACCCTGGACGACCTCACGGGCGAAGACCAGCGCCCGCTCCAGGTCACCGGATTCGGGGTGGGGGACTACAGCTACGATCAGCGCACCGGAGACAACACCGCCCGCGCCGGCAAGCTGGCCGTCGCGTTCTTCCGCGAGATGTCCGACCGGGTCTGGTTCTTCGGTCAGCTCACCACCGCGCTCGCTTCCGGGGAGGAAGCCGCGGGCGGAGACGAGGTGCCGACGGAGATCGAGATCGACAACCTCCTGGTGAGCTTCACCCCCGGGGGCGCGTCGGGGGTGAGCCTCTCCTTCGGGAAGTTCGACGTCCCGGTCGGCTTCGAGCGCGACGACGAGCCGCTCAACTTCCAGGCCACGTCCAGCTACAACTTCGAGCTGGCCCGCCCGGCCAAGATGGTCGGGCTGGTGGGCCGGTGGGCGGTGAGCCCGCGTGTGGACCTCACCGCGATGGCGGGCAACGGTTGGGACGCCCAGCTCGACCCGAACCACGGCAAGACCGGAGGCCTGCGCCTCGGCCTCATCCCGACGGAGCACACCAGCTTCGGGGTGAGCGGGTTGCTGGGTGCGGAGGGGGAGCCGGGGGACGTCCACGATCGCTACCTCCTGTCCGCCGACTACGCCCTCGAGCCCGGCCGCGACTGGATCCTCGCGGGTGAGGCCAACCTCGGCGGCGATCGCGGGGTGCTGGAGGGCGGCGGGGACGCCCGCTGGTACGGCGCCACGCTCACGGTCTTCCGGAGGCTGAGCCGGCACGTGGGGGCCACGCTCCGCGGCGAGACGTTCCGCGATGGCAACGGCACACGCACGGGCGAGGCGCAGACGCTCCAGTCGCTGACGTTCAGCCCGATCGTCTTCGTCGGAACCGGGCGCGAGGGGATCTTCGCCAACGTCGAGCACACGACCTTCCGCATTCCCCGCTTCCAGCTCCGGGCGGAGGCGCGTCTGGACCACTCGTCCCTGCCGATCTTCGAGGGCACCGACGGTCCGCGCGACTGGGCCCTGCGCTACGTCCTCCAGCTCGTGACCACCTTCTAGGAGGGCCCGGACGAAATGAACGGACTCTACAGCCTGCGCCGGGCCGACTTCTCCGTGCGCCTGGCGGCCGTGCTCTTCATGCCGGTCCTCGGCTACGCGTACGTCTTCGCCTTCTTCATGGTGAAGGAGTGGGCGGGCCTCACCCCGGCGCGGGTGAGCGCGACGTACGCGCCGGCGGTGGAGGTGGACGAGGCCGCGCTCCCCGAGGCGTCCGAGAGCACCACGCAGCCCCTGGACCTGGGCGGCATGACGGAGGAGAGCCACCACGTGGACACGCGCCTCCTCATCCAGGACAGCCACATCCACATCATGATCTACGCCATCGTTGCGGCGCTGCAGACGCTCCTGGTGCTGGGCCTGGAGTGGCGCCCGGGGTGGCGGAACACGGTCATCCTCGCCGCCTTCGGATCCGGCGCCCTCGATTTCTCGGGGCAGTGGCTCATGAAGGCCGGCATCTCCGGCTTCTCGTACCTCACCATCCTCTCGGGCTGGCTCATGGCGGCCACGTACGTGGTGGTCCTCGTGGGCGTTCTGCGCGCCGCTCCGGGCGCGAGCCCGACCCCGAACCGAACGCATCGACAGGGAGACGTCCCATGAAGCGACATCGCACGCTCGCCGCCACGCTTCTCGCGCTCGCGGCCATGCCGACCCTGACCGGCGCGGCGTGGCGGCACATCACGCCGACCGTGGTCCTGCAGAAGCAGGCGGACATGATCCGGGCCAGCCTTCCCGGGGCGAAGCAGTTCTTCCTGAAGACCGTGGAGGTCGGGAAGGCGGACTTCGAGCGGATCCGCGCCGAAGGCGACTTCGAGCCCGAGGAGGACCAGGTGAAGTTCTACTACGGCAAGGACGACTCGGGGAACGTCGCCGGCGTCGTCCTCTTCCCCCAGGTGAACAACCAGCACGGTCCGCTCGAGGTGGGGCTCTCCATGGCGCCCGACGGCACGGTCCGTGAGGCCGTGGTCACCAAGGCCACGGTGGAGACGAAGCCGTGGGTACAGGCCGCGGTGAAGGCCGGGCTCATGAAGGGCTTCGCGGGGATGCGGGCGGGAGACGACCCGACCCGCGCGCTGAGCGGAGTGTCGGCCGCCGCGATCGGCAAGATGCCCTACTACATGGCGGGTGTCGTGACGCAGGCGGTCGCCCGGGGGCTGGTCCTCTACGACGTGCTGTACACGCGATAGGTCTGCGCCCGGATTCCAACAGAACACGCCCCCGGGCCGTCCAACCCGACGAGGCACCCCCTTCGGCGACCCGCCGGGGGGGATCGGTCCGGCAATGCATCGGGAGCAGGGGATGACGACGTGGAGAGAGGTGCGCCGCGCGGCGGCGCTCGCGGGCATCGCGGTGGCGTCGGTGACGGCGACGGCCGGGGCGCAGGAGAACCCGTTCCGCTGGAGCGGGCGCATGTCGTCCGGTCAGGTGCTGGACGTCCGCGGCATCAGCGGGGACATCCGCGCCGAGCCGGCATCGGGGAATACCGCGGAGATCGTGGCCGAGAAGCGCGGGCGCTCGGGGGACTTCGACGAGGTCGAGGTCCGCCTCGTCCATGAGTCGGACGGCGTGACCGTGTGCGCGGTGTACCGCCCGGAAGACCATCCGGGGGACGACTGCGACCTGGACGACCGGGATCGCGACCGCAGCGACCGATCGCGCCATCGCGAGGACATACGGGTGTCGGTGGACTATGTGGTGAAGGTGCCCGCCGGCGTCGAGCTGATCGGGTCGATGGTGTCGGGCGACGTCGAGGCGCGTGACCTGCGCTCGGACGTCACGGCGAGCACGGTGAGCGGAGAGATCTTCGTGTCGACCACGGGCACGGCACGGGCCAACACGGTGAGCGGCTCCATCGACGTGCAGATGGGCAGCCTGGACTGGAAGGACCTGTCCTTCCGCACGGTGAGCGGGGACATCACGCTCCGCCTCCCCGCGGCGCTGGCCGCCGACGTGGAGTTCGAGTCGCTCTCGGGCGACCTGGACACAGACTTCGACCTGAAGCTGGAGGGCCGGCGCCAGCGGCGGTGGGTCGGCGAGCACATCCGCGGCGAGATCGGAGACGGGGGAGGGCGCTCCCTCTCCCTCCACACGGTCAGCGGCGACGTGAGGATCAGGAAGGCCGGTTAGCGGCCGCCGGCCGGCCGGCCGTAGGCTTGTCGCGGCCGGGCGCGGGCGCGAAGCTTCGCGCCATGACCGCGGACATCACGATCATCGGCGGTGGCATCGTCGGCCTGGCGACCGCCTACGCGCTCGTGCGCGAAGAGGGCGCGGGCCGTGTCCTCCTCCTGGAGAAGGAAGCGGCCCTCGCCAGCCACCAGAGCACGCACAACAGCGGCGTGCTGCACGCCGGCCTCCAGTACAAGCCCGGCTCGGAGAAGGCTCGCCTCGCCCGCGAGGGCATCCGGAGCATGACCGAGTTCTGCCGCCACCACGGCATCCCCCACGAGATCTGCGGGAAGCTCGTGGTCGCCACCGACGCGTCGGAGCTGCCCCGCCTGGAGGACATGCTGGAGCGCGGCCGCAGCAACGGCTTGCGGGGCCTGCGTCGCCTGAGCCCCGAGGAGGCCCGCGAGATCGAGCCGCACGTGCGCTGCGCAGGGGCGATCCACGTGCCCGAGGAGGGGATCGTCTCGTATGCCGCGGTGTGCGGGACGCTGGCGCAGGAGATCGTCGACCGGGGGGCCGAAGTGCGCACGGGAGCCGGGGTGGAGCGGCTCGTGCGCGAGGGGGGCGGCTGGCGGATCGTCACCACGGCGGGCGAGTTCACCTCGCGCGTCCTGGTCAACTGCGCGGGACTCCACTCCGACCGCGTGGCCAGGATGGCGGGTACCCGCCCGCCCTGCCGCATCGTGCCCTTCCGTGGCGAGTACCAGCACCTGCGTCCGGAGCGCGAGCATCTGGTGCGTCACCTGATCTATCCGCTGCCCGAGCCGGGCTTCCCCTTCCTGGGCGTCCACTTCACCCGGCGCATCGAAGGGGGGATCGATGCCGGGCCCAACGCGGTGCTGGCCTTCGCCCGCGAGGGCTACGAGCTGCGCACGGTGAACGTGCGGGACCTGGCCGAAGCCCTCCGCTTCCCGGGTCTGTGGCGCTTCGCCCTTCGCCACCGGCGCATGGTGGCGCGGGAGCTGGCGCAGTCCTTCGACCGCGCGCGCTTCCTGCGGGCGTTGCGTCGGCTGGTCCCGGAGATCGCGGATGCGGACCTCCTGCCGGATCACACACCGTCTCCCACGGGGGCGCCGCACGCCGGCGTTCGCGCCCAGGCCATGACGTCCACCGGGGAGCTGGTGCACGACTTCCTCTGGATCGAGGAGCCGGGCGCGGTGCACGCGGTCAACGCGCCCAGCCCGGCGGCCACGGCCTCGCTGTCCATCGGGAGGAGATCGCGCGCCGGGCGCGGGCCCAGCTGCCCGTGCCGGCCTGACGCGACACGCGGGTAGGGGATTTCCGGGCAGCCGGGGGGGTGATCGCCCGACGGAGCCGGGGCGCGGCGGCGGCTAGCTTGTCCTCGGGATGTCGTCCACCCCCGAGGAGCGTGCGCCCATGAGAGTCCTCGCCGCCGCCGTCGCGGCCCTCGTCGTCTCCGGCTGCCAGGCTTCCCCCGAGCGTGCCCCGTCGGCGCAGGCGGAGACCGCCGCCGACCAGGACCTCCGTGCCATGCAGGGTGACCGCTACGGCGAGGCCCTGACGCTGGAGGAGATCACACCCGTCTCCACGATCCTCGACGAGCCGGACGGCTGGGTCGGCCGGCGCGTGCTGGTGCAGGGGATGGTCGTGGCCGTCTGCGAGAAGCGCGGCTGCTGGATGGACATCGCCAGCGACCGTGAGTTCGAGAAGATCCAGATCAAGGTGGACGACGGCGTCATCGTCTTCCCGCTGAGCGCGAAGGGAAAGCGCGCGCTCGTGGAGGGCGTCGTCGAGCGGCTGGACCTCACCGCCGAAGAAGCGCTCGAGGACGCGCGCGGAAGGCCGAGGAGCACGGGGAGGCCTTCGATCCCGCATCGGTGACCGGACCGCAGACGATCTACCGGATCCGCGGTCTCGGCGCGATCGTCGAAGCCTGAGGCGCGGCGTGGCGGGTACGCGCTGGCGCCGGTGGAACGCAGCCATCCACCGGGACCTCGGCTACCTGTGCGCCGGGTTCACGATCGTGTACGCGGTCTCCGGCGTGGCGGTCAACCACACCGCCGACTGGAACCCCAACTACAGCACGGCGCAGCGCACGGTGGCGCTGGACGGCGGGGTGGTGAGCGGGGATCCGTCCTCGGCGGACTTCGCGCGACGGTGCTGGAACGCCTGGACGTGGCGGGGCCGACGCGTGGGACGTTCCGTCCCGACCCGGCGACGCTCCAGATCTTCCTGGAGGACGGGCGCCACGGTCACCGTGGACCTGGCGGCCGGCACCGCGGCGCTGGAGGTGGTGCGCGACCGGCCGGGTCTGCGGCAGGCGAATTTCCTGCACCTGAACCACGCCAAGAAGCTGTGGACGTGGATGGCCGACCTCTACGCCGTGGCCCTGGCGCTCCTGGCCGTGACGGGACTCTTCGTGCTGCGCGGGCGGAACGGGATCACCGGCCGGGGGGCGTGGCTGACCGCGGCCGGCGTCGCGGTCCCCGTGCTGTTCCTGCTGCTCTACTTCTGACCGTTCCCGTCTGGACCCTTCCCGCTGTCCGGTTATCGTATACGTCTGTCTTTCCGGGGGTCCCCCGACCTCCGGGGCGGGCGGCCGCGTGTGCGGCGCCCGATAGCGCACAAGGAACGCCCAGGACCATGCCCGTACGAATCCGACTCCGGCGGATGGGCCGGAAGAAGCAGCCCCACTACCGGATCGTGGTGGCCGACAGCCTCTCTCCTCGCGACGGGCGGTTCGTGGAGAGCCTCGGCTACTACAAGCCCCTCTCCAGGCCGGCTCGCCTCGTCCTCGACATGGACCGGGTGGATCACTGGCTCGGCCAGGGCGCGCAGCCTTCGGGCACGGTGAAGTCGCTCATCACCAAGGCCCGCCGGGGCGGCGACGCCTCGGTCGCCGTAGGCGAGGTCGGCGCACGAGGAGCGCGAGGCCAAGCGGGCCGAGGAGCTCGCCGCCAAGCGCGCCGCCGAGAAGAAGGCCGCGGAGGCTGTTGCCAGCCGCCGAGGCCGCTGCGGCGGAGGCCGCCGCTGCGGAAGCCGCGGCCGCCGCGGAGGCCAAGCGAGCGCCGAGGAACCCGCCGAGGGCGCGGAGGTCCGGCCGAGGCCGCTGCCGCCGCCGAGGAGCCCGCCGCCGAGGAGAAGTCCGAGTAACCCTCGGACCCAGACGCGACCGTGGGTCGGGTCGACCCGGGCTTCCTCGTCGTGGGGCATCTCGCCAAGGCCCACGGCATCCACGGTGAGCTGTTCGTCTGGCCGCTCACGGACCACCCCGAGGGCACCTTCGCCCCCGGGGTGGTTCTGCGTCTGGGGGACTCCGAGGGCCGCGACCCCGACCCCGACCTCCCTCCGCTGCGGGTCGCGTCGTCCCGCCCCTTCCGCGACGGCTGGCTGGTGACGTTCGGTGGCGTCGAGTCGCGGAGCGAGGCCGAAGTCCTGCGCGGCCGCTACCTCATGCGCCCGATGGACGAGGTGGAGCCCCTCGGGGAAGGCGAGGTCTTCTACCACCAGCTCCTGGGGATCGACGTGTACACCGTCCACGGGACCCACCTGGGCCGGGTGGCCGAGGTGTACGAGCTCGCACCGGCGGACCTGCTCGAGGTGCGCGGCGAGGGTCGACACCTACATGATCCCTCTCCGCGCGGAGATCGTCGTCGAGATCGACCCCGAGGGGGGACGCATCGTGGTGGATCCGCCCGAAGGGCTCCTGGACCTGTGATGCGCATCAACATCGTCACGATCTTCCCCGACTTCTTCGCAGGCCCCCTCGGACTGTCCATCCCCAGGCGGGCGGCCGATGCGGGGCTGGTGACGTACCGCCTCGTGGACCTTCGCGACTACACCCACGACCGGCATCGCACCGTGGACGACGTCCCGTACGGCGGCGGCGCCGGCATGGTGATGAAGCCCGAGCCGTTCTTCGAAGCCGTCGACGACCTGGCGCCCGGGGGCCCGATCGTGCTCCTGTCCGCGCGGGGCCGCCCGTTCCGCCACGCGGACGCCGTACGCTTCGCCGTCGAGGACGAGCTCACGCTCCTGTGCGGGCACTACAAGGACGTGGACCAGCGCGTGGCCGACCACCTGGCCACGGACGAGATTTCGCTGGGCGACTTCGTCCTCTCGGGTGGGGAGATCGCCGCGCTGGCCGTGACCGACGCGGTCGTGCGCCTCCTCCCTGGCGCGATGGGCGACCACGAGGCCGCGTCGTCGGACTCCTTCTACGACACCGGGACGCTCAGCGCGCCCAGCTATACCCGTCCCCCGGTCTATCGCGGCCACGAGGTTCCGGAGGTGCTCCGCTCCGGCGATCACGCGCGGATCGAGGCGTGGCGCAGGGAGCAGGCCCACCGCCTCACCCGCGCGCGTCGTCCCGACCTCCTGGACGACTAGAAGGGTGCTCCCCTTTCCGATCACCCTTCCAGGATCCGGGCCGCTCCTCAGCGCCCGCGCTGCGGGAAGTCGTCCCGGCCGCCCGGCTTCCACTCCGGCCTCGGGCCGTCGGCCAGGAAGCGCACGGCCGGTCACCGCCGCGTCCACCACCGCCGCCATGTGGGCGAAGTCGATCCGGTCCACCTCGTCGTCCGGCTGGTGGTAGTCCGCGTGCAGGTTGTACGACGACAGCGTGTGGGCCGGGATGCCGGCGAGGGCGAAGGGCACGTTGTCGCTGCGGAAGAAGAAGCGCTGGTCCGGACGCGGATCGGGGACGATCGGCGAGCCGGCGCGGGCGAGCTGATCGCCCATCGTCGTGCGCTCGTATCCGGTGAGCCAGGCACGCCCGAGCCCCCCGCCAGCGAGTCGGGGCGGCCGATCATCTCGATCTGGAAGTCGGCGACGGTGCTGTCGAGGGGCACGACGGGGTGCTCCATGTACCAACGCGTCCCGAGCAGGCCGGCTTCCTCGCCGGTGCTGAGGAGGACGACGACCGTGCGCGCCGGGGCGGGGCCACGGGCGAGCGCGCGGGCGATCTCCAGGACCGCCACGGTCCCGGAGCCGTCGTCGTCGGCGCCGTTGTAGATCGAGTCCCCGTCCACCGCGCGCCCCACGCCCGACGTGGTCGAAGTGCGCGCCGATCACCACGGCCTCTCCGGCACGCGCGGGGTCCGATCCGCGGATGAGCCCGACCACGTTCGACTCGCCCTGCTGGATCGCGTCCGGGGGCACCGTGTCGAAGTCGACATCGGCCGAGGGGATCACGAACCGCGAACGGCCGTCGCGGGTCATGCGGGCGAGGGGCACGGGCTGGAGGAACCCGTCGTCGCCGGCCGGCTCGACGCCGTAGCGCTCGAGCTCGGCCGCCAGGAAGCGCGCGGCCTTCGCGTTCTCGGGGCTGCCGATGCGCCGTCCCATCATCGAGTCGTCGGCCAGGGCTGCCAGGAGGTGCTCGAGGCGCTCGGCCCGGCCGAGGGAGTCGTCGGCCAGGGTGCCCGACGCGCGCGGCGGCGCCTCGGGTGCGCGGGCGCCGCAGGCAGCCAGGAGGGCGACGAGGGGGAGGAGGCGTGTCATCGGCTCACGGGGGAGAAGGGTAGGGGCCAAAGTGGCGAACCCGCCCGCGTTCGCCAACACCCTCCGGAGCCGGCCCCGTGGGGCGCCGGGGGGACTTCACCGCCTCGGGCCCGAGGGTTACATTAGCGGTCTCTCCGGAGAACCCCCGGCCCCTGGTGCGTGGCCGGACCGTGTCATGGGAGGCGACGATGGCTGACCTCATTCAAGAGATCGAGCAAGAGCAGCTTCGGGACGACAGTCCCGACTTCGCTCCCGGCGACACCGTCCGGGTCAACTACCTCGTGCGCGAGGGCAACAAGGAGCGCATCCAGGCCTTCGAGGGCGTGTGCATCGCCCGCAAGAACGGCGGGTCTGAGCGAGACGTTCACCGTACGGAAGATCTCCAGCGGCATCGGCGTCGAGCGCATCTTCCCCCTCCATGCTCCGACCGTGCAGAGCATCGAGGTGGTGCGCCGCGGCCGTGTCCGTCGGGCGAAGCTGTACTACCTGCGGGGTCGCCGCGGGAAGTCCGCCCGCATCGCGGAGAAGCGCACGACCCCCTGATGGCGCCCCGGCCCTCGACGCCGGACCCGGATGCCCAGCGGCCCCAGAGCCTCCTCGACTACGAGCGCGGGTTCTGGAGCCGCGGTCTTTTGGTGGCGGGCGTGGACGAGGCGGGTCGGGGCCCGCTGGCGGGGCCCGTCGTCGCGGCGGCCGTCGTGTTGCCGCATGGACGCCTGCGTGGCCGGCGCCGACGACTCCAAGCAGCTCACCGCGGAGGTGCGCGAGGAGCTCTTCGAGCGGATCGTGCGCACCGCGCTGTGCGTCGGCGTCGGGGCGGCTTCGGTCCGCGAGATCGACCGCGTCAACATCCTGCGGGCCACGACGCGGGCGATGAGCCGCGCGCTGTCCCGCCTCTCCATGCCGCCCGACCACGTCGTCGTCGACGGCAACCCCGTGAAGCACCTGGAGTGGGAGCACGAGGCGGTGGTGGACGGCGACGCGCTCATCCACTCGATCTCGTGCGCGTCCATCGTCGCGAAGGTGGTGCGCGACCGTCTGATGCGCCGCCTGGCGGTGCGCTATCCGGGGTACGGCTGGGAGACCAACGTGGGCTACGGGACGCCCGCCCACCGGGGCGCGATCGACGCGCTGGGCCTGACGCCCCACCACCGGCTCACCTTCGGCGGGCTCCAGCTCGAGCTCGAGCTGTAGGGCCCGCCGCCGCCGCGACGCGGCCGGCCCCGCGACCTGCTAACTTAGGCCAGCGGACACACCGCACCTCGCGTCGGGAGGGATCATGCACACGGAGCATCTCAACAACCTCCATCCCGGCTGGGTCGTGGGAGGCTGGCTGGTCGCGGTCGCCGTGACTTCGGCGGTCTACCTCGCCATCGTGGGCATCGGCCTGCTCCCGGCCGGGGCCGGGGCCGCCGTGGGCGTGCTGTTCGCGATGGCGGTGGGCTTCTACGCGGGCGGCCTCTTCGTGGGCGCTGCGCTGGAGCGACGCGCCGATCCTCCATGCCGTGGCCATCACGTTCCTGAGCATCCTGGTGTGGTTCCTGGGGAGCCTCGCCGCGCCGGGCAGCGTCCAGGAGTGGTCCGGCGCCGGCCCCTTCGTGCTCGGCATCATCCTCCTGCAGTTCGTCGCCGCGGCGCTGGGCGGCTGGATGGGTCGGCGGATGACGACGGGGGCCGAGCCGGAGGCGGGAGCGGGACGGACCGGGCTCCCTAGACGGGGCTTCCCAGCTCCTTCCGCACCACCTTGCCGGAGGGCGTGCGGGGCAACCGGTCCCGGAAGTGGAGCGCCCGGGGCGCCAGCGCCGGGCCCAGCCGTCCCCGCGCGAAGCCGAGGATGTCCCGCCTGAGCTCCTCCCCGTCCGCGTGGCCGGGCACCAGCACGACG
The DNA here is from genome assembly GCA_963848895.1 of uncultured Gemmatimonadales bacterium. Lineage (GTDB taxonomy): Bacteria > Gemmatimonadota > Gemmatimonadetes > Longimicrobiales > Gaopeijiaceae > SZUA-318. The sequence continues at coordinate 11,219 of CAWKGE010000032.1, read as the reverse complement.
TGGGCTTCGATGAGCGTGCCCACCACCGGGTCCTGCCTCCCCCACACGCCGGCGTCCGCGACGGCCGGGTGGGCGAGCAGCGCCTCCTCCACCTCGGTCGGCGACACGAGGTGCCCGGCGGAGCGGAAGACGTCCCCCTGGCGCCCCACGAAGCCGATCCATCCGCCCTCGTCCATCTCCGCGAGGTCTCCGGACAGGTACCAGTCTCCCTGGAAGCTGGCGGCGTACAGCTCGGGTCGATCGAGGTAGGCCTGGAACATGGACGGCCAGCCACGGCGGACCGCCAGCTCGCCGGCCTCTCCGTACGGCACGGGCTCGACGCCCGCGTCGGTGCGCCGGACGCACGCCACCTCGAAGCCCTCGACCGCGCGCCCGATTCGGCCCGGGCGGGGCGTCTCGTCGTAGGGTGTGGCCACCACGATCGAGCCGGTCTCCGTCTGCCACCACGTGTCGTGCACCGGCGGCGCCCAGGGCATCGCGCGGCCCACTCGGACTCCGCGCGGGCGAGCGGCTCGCCGACCGAGAAGACGGCGCGCAGGTGGGGCAGCGCCCGGCGCTCGACCGAGTCTTCCATGAGCCGCAGCAGCCGTAGCCCGGTGGGCGTGGTGTAGAGAACCTCGATGGCCTCGGACGCCAGGTTCTCCCACCAACGACGAGCGTCGAACTCCTCCTCGTCCAGGAAGAGGACGCACCCGAGGCTCAGCGGGCCCGAGGATCCCGTAGGACACGCCCGTCACCCAGCCGGGATCGGCGGTGCACCAGAACCGGATTCCGGTGCCCAATCCCAGGACCCGGCGTGCCGTGTAGGCGTGGGCCACCACGGCATCGTGGACGTGGACGACGGCCTTCGACTCGCCGGTGGTCCCGCTGGTGAAGTGGAGGAGCGCCGGATCGTCGCGGCGCACGGGCACGTCCGCGAACGTCTCGTCGCCCGCGGGCCAGCCAGGCGCCGAAATCCTCCGCGCCCTCGGGCAGCTGGTGCTGGGAGGTCGTGGCGGCCAGGCGGCCGGGCCCGTCCACCACCAGGACGTACTCGAGGAGCGGGAGTCGGGCACGCAGCGCTGCAACCTTGTCACGATAGAGGCGTGGCGTGGTCACCAGCACGCGCGCTCTTCCCTGGGCCAGCCGGTGGAAGACCGGGTCGGGCCCGTAGGAGGAGAACAGGACCGTGGGTACGGCGCCGGCGCGCAGCGAGCCGAGGAGCGCGACCACCAGCTCGGGGATCCGCCCCGCGAGGATCGCGACCGTGTCGCCCCGGCCGATGCCGTCGCGGACGAGTCCGCTGGCGAAGCGGCTCACCGCCCGGTCCAGGTCCCCGAACGTGTATGAACCGGCGGGCCCGGAGCGGGGGCGCCAGCGCAGCGCGATCCGGTTGTGGGCGCCGTTCCGCACGTGGCGGGTCAGGGTCCATTCGGTGATATTGCTGGGGGTCTCGGGCTTCATTCCCAGGTCCGCCCGGATCCCCGCCCACGCGTCCGTCACACGTCCTCTCTTTCCGCGACGCGCCCGTTGAGCATCCGCAATCTCAAGTCGTTCTTCCGGCCGCGCTCGGTCGCGTTGGTGGGCGCCAGCGCCCGGCGCGGATCCGTGGGGAACGTCCTCGCCCGCAATCTACAATCCGGGGGCTTCGGATCGGCACTTTCGTTCGTCAACCCGAAGGCGGACGTGATCCTCGGCGTGCGCAGCGTGGCCTCCGTGGACGCCCTCTCGGAAGTGCCCGAGCTCGCCGTCGTCGCCACTCCCCCGGAGAACGTGCCCGGCATCGTGGAGCGGCTCGGCGAGCGGGGAACCCGAGCGGTCGTGATCGTGACGGCGGGTGTGGGCACGGCCACCGCCGCCGACGGGACGCCTCTTGCGCGTGCTCTGCTCGACGCGGCCGGCCTGCACGGCGTGCGCCTGATCGGGCCGAACTGCCTCGGCGTCCTGGCGCCTCCGTCGCGGCTGAACGCCTCCTTCTCGCACATCGGGCTCGCCCGCGGGCTCCCTCGCGTTCGTGGCCCAGTCCGGCGCGATCGTGGCCGCGGTGCAGGACTGGGCGGAGCCGAGGGCCGTCGGCTTCTCCCACCTGGTCTCGCTCGGCGACATGCTGGACGTCGATTTCGGCGACATGCTGGACTACCTGGCGAACGATCCCCGGACCGATGCGATCCTCCTCTACGTGGAGGGCATCCGGCACACGCGCAAGTTCATGTCGGCAGCACGCGCCGCGGCCCGCGTGAAGCCCGTGCTCGCCGTGAAGGGTGGGCGCTTCGAGGCGGGCATGACGGCGGCGGCGTCCCACTCGGGTGCGGTGGCCGGCTCCGACGCGGTGTACGACGCGGCGTTCCGGCGCTCCGGCATCCTGCGCGTGTTCACGCTGGAGGAGCTGTTCGGCGCGGTGGAGACGCTGGCGCTCGCCAAGCGCCAACGGGGGAGCCGCCTGGCGATCGTCACCAACGGGGGCGGGCTCGGCGTGCTCGCCGCCGACGCGCTCGTCGAGGCCGAGGGACGCCTGGCCGAGCTGTCGCCGGAGACGGTGGAGGCGCTGGCCGGCATCCTGCCCGGGGCGTGGTCCGGCGGGAACCCGGTGGACGTCCAGGGCGACGCTTCGGGAGGGCGGTACGAGGCTGCGCTGCGGGTGATCCTGGAGGACCCCGGCGTGGATGCGGTGCTCGTCATCAACTGTCCCACGTCGATGGCGGACCGGGTGGAGGCGGCGCGTGCCCTCGCGAACGTCATGGTGGCGCGCCGGGGGAAGACGCTGCTGGCGAGCTGGGTAGGCGCGGCCACGACTGCCGAGGCCACACGCATCCTGCACGAGGCGGGGGTCCCCTCGTACGACACGCCGGAGCGGGCCATCAAGGCCTTCATGCAGCTCGTGGAGCACGGGGTCCGACAGGACATGCTCCTGGAGACGCCCCCGTCGCTGCCGGAGGACTTCGACCCCCGACGGGAGGAGGCCTCCGACGTGCTCGAGGGGGTGCTGGCGGACGGCCGGGAGTGGCTCACGCGGCCCGAGCTCGCGCGTGTGCTCGAGGCGCTACGGGATGCGGATGCGGAAGCGGGGTGGGGGAGGCCCCGGCGCGAGCGAGCTCGTGATCGGAATGCGGGAGGACCCGCAGTTCGGGCCCACGCTGCTCTTCGGGCAGGGGGGGACGTCGCGGGAGGCCGTGGACGACGTCGCCCTCGGATTTCCTCCCCTCAACCTCCGCCTCGCCCGGGCACTGATGGCGCGCACGCGCATCGACCGCGTGCTCGGGCGGTGCGACGAAGGGGCTTCGCCGGCCTGCGACGCGGTAGCGCTCACGCTGGTGAAGGTGTCGCAGCTCGTGGTGGACCTGCCGATCATCGCGGAGCTGGAGCTCGATCCGCTCGTGGTCGGCCCGCACGGCGTCGACGTGGTCGACGGTCGGATGCGCGTGCGCCCGGCGGAGGCCGCGCCCTCGCCTCGGCTGGCCATACGCCCCTATCCGAGGGAGCTGGAGGAGGACGTCGAGCTCGACGATGGGCGGACGCTGTTCGTCCGGCCCGTGTTGCCCGAGGACGAGCCGCCGCTGCAGCGCACGTTCGAGGCGCTGACGCCGGAGGAGGTCCGGTACCGCTTCTTCGTGCCGCGAATGAAATTCTCGCACATGGCCATCGCGCGGTTCACGCAGATCGACTACGACCGGGACATGGTGCTGGTTCTCACCGAGCGCGGCATTCCCGGGGAGGTGCCGATCCACGGCATCGTGCAGATCAGCGCCGACCCTGACAACGAGGTGGCGGAGTTCGCCATCCTGGTCGCCCGCGAGATGCGCGGGCTCGGCCTGGGCGTGCACCTGACGCGCCGCATCGTCGACTACGCGCGGGCCCGGGGGACACGACGCCTGGTGGCCGACACGCTGGCCGACAACGCCGCGATGCTCAAGCTCGGCCGGATCCTCGGCTTCGAGCGCAAGCCGGTGGGGGGAGAGCCGGGGGTGGTGCGGCTGGAGCTGCAGCTCCACGGATCGGCGTAGCGGGATCGACCTCCAGTCCCCCGCGTGGCAACGTCTGGCGTCGCCGGGCCCACCACGTCCGGCGGTCGCCGCTCATTCCGGGCTTCACGATTCGCCCGCCGCGCCTATCTTGGAGCGCGGGGCGACGTCGGGCGGCCACGCTGGCGTCCATCCCGAGACCCGGTAGCTCAGTTGGTAGAGCAACGGACTTTTAATTCCCTCCGGCGGGGCACGCGCCGGAACGAATCAAGACCGGCCGCGCCCTTCTGACGCTCCCGAGGGTCCCCCCACCCCCCCCGAATCCGGTGGGGTCCCACAGTCTGTCCCACGGCGGGCGCGCTCCGGCGCGGAACACATCTGCGCCATTCTGGCGCGCGAGTGGCCCTTCCTCGTTGAAGGGCTGGCCGGTGCCCCCGGCCCCGATCCCCCCGCCGAGCGGGACGAACCGCGGCAACCGCCTGCGTACCCGACGCCCCCGCCAAAGGCACCCGGAGGTTCTCGCCGCGTTCCGCCACGGTTAGGCCGGCGTTTTCGCGCCGTTGCGCCATGGTTTTCCGCAGGGTTGCTGCAGGGTCTTCGCAAGGTTCGCCACAGGCTTTCCCACAGGTGTGGCAACGGACCTCGCTACCACGACCTGAGCGCTTCGGAGAATCCCCCTCCGACTGCCTCCCCGGACTTCTTGCCGGGCGCCCGTCCGTCGCTGGAGTGCCCGGGGGTGCGGCCCGGCCCGGATGGTCAGCAGGAGTCCGCCTGTGAGGACTCAGAGGCGGCAGGGGGCAGGTAGTGTCCGTCCCGACCGCACGAGGCGCCGCCGCCCCTGTCCTTACTTCACTTGATACTACGCAGGCATCGGGCACCCACCCCGCCGATGCCCCATGGATCCACGAATATCGGCACATGGTAGCCGAGGAGTTGGAGGGGCTATTGCCGAAGCGGGCGGCGCGGATCCGCGAGTGTGGGGAGAGCGCCGTCCTCATGCGCTGCCGCGAGTGTGGATCCCGCACCTCTTTCCGGTCCGCTGCGCTTCGAGGACGTGTCCAGTGTGTGCATGGAGGGGCGCCGCCGCCCTCGCGGACAGACTCCTGGAGCGGATCCGTGTCCACGACCTCGCCATGGAGGCCGAGCCGTGGGACGGGCCGGGTGAAGCGCACCCGTGGGCCGGTAGTGATCCTCATGGAAGGGCGTGGAAGCTGGTGACGCTCACGAGCCCCGCGGGCGACGATGAGGAGGCGCGCTTCAAACCCGACGCCCTCCGGGCCGCAGTCAAGCGTGTGCGCGGGGCCGTCAGGCCGTGGTGGCGCGCCACACGGTGGGGGCGTCAGACACGGGACCGCGGCTCCCGGAGGAAGCGGGGCCGCAAGGACACCTCGCTGGTGTACGCCCTGGAGTCGCTCCTGGCGGCATGGTCCACGTCCACTGTCTCGTATACGGGGAGTACATTCCCCAGGATGAGCTTGCCCGGTCTTGGGGTCGCGGACTGGGCATGGACGGACCTGCTGGTGGACGTCCGGTTGGTTGACCCCAGTGACCCGACCCATGGGATCCGCGAAGCGCTCAAGTACGCCACCAAAGCCGAAGGGACCAAGCAGGAGCAGGCGGCACGCGCGGCCGCCGTGGAGTACGCCTTCTATCAGGTCCACCGGGTGGGGGTCACCGGCGCGCTCCGGGCGATCCAGGGGCGGTCGTCGGCACCGGACAGCGAGGACGTCCGGCCCGAGGACCTACACGACGACTACGACGCCGCCTGCGAGGCATGCGGAACCATCGGTTCGTGGGCCTGGGCGCGAATCCTCCCGCCTCGGGTGGTCGAGGCCAATGGTGGATGGGGCCTCATCGTCCCAACCCACGAGCGGACACCACCCTGAGCTGAGGCACGGCGGTAGGCACCCCCAGGGCACCCGAGGAGGATTCTCGCCGGGTACGCTCTTCGCTGACCGACGTCAGGTTCAGCGCCTGGTTAGGGCGGTCCCGGGGCATGGTTGCCCGCGGCGTTCCCACTGCGTCACCACACAGCAGTCACACGGTTGCCGGGAGGATAACCACGAGTTGGGTAGTCCCGAACGGCATATGGGTCGGCCGAACGGTGGCGCGTTAGATCAGCGGGCCAAGAGCGGCGGAAAACCCGACGCGGATCCGCCGGGCACTCCAACTGACGCGGCGCAACGTCAGACGCGTTTGCCCTCCGCTTGCCAAGTGCGTGATGTCCGTTCCGTCGCTCGCCACGAGACGGGCGAGCTCTGCAGTGGCGAACACAGCCACGTGAGATACGACTTGCCACGATGCACTGAGTGATGCCCTGGCGGCCCAGCCGCCAGCCTCCTGCTCGAAGCTCACGGGCTGAGCCAGTTCCTCCCGGAGGTTCCAGCGGCCCTTCGCCCGGTAGCGCGAGGCGAAATCCAGTTCCGTGTAGGCGTGCAGGTGTATCCACCCGACCGCGAGTGTCGGCTGGAATGCGATCCACGGGCTTGTCCATCTCGGTTCGTAACGGCTGTCCAGGCCGGTCAATGGCCGCTCGCCGCCCGTGTCGGACCCTGGCAGCACCTGAACACCGTTCTGCATTCGAATCGTCTCCCCCTGGCGGGTGAGGCCCATGAGTACGGTGAGCCCGTCCAGAGGTCCCACGGGTTTCCGCAGCTCCCAGCCGATCGCGATGTTCGCGGCGTTGGCAGCGTTGCCCGTCACCTCCGCCGAGCTCCGTCGCGACTCCGTTCCATCGGACAACAGGTAGTCCGAGTCGCGAATCACCCCAGCCTGGAGGGAGCCCCGTTCCGCGGCGAGCGTCAGGAGGAGATTCCCTCCTCGCAGGCGACCGATCCGATACATGATGGAGGCGCCGTACATCCGGCGTTGCACGTCACTGTAGGTCAACTCCGAGGTCCGTTGCGCGCGAGATGGGCCTATGCTCCAAGACAAGCGCGACAATTCTTCGACGGCGGAAAGGGCCACATCGAGTCGCGGGGTAAGCCCCTCTTTCTGTGCACTTATCGATTGCGTCGGGCTGAGAAGGAGGAGTAGCGTTGCCGCCGTGACCAGGCGAGTGGGTCGGTGGCACGCGATCCGATTCTGCATGATGTAAAGCTGGCCCCGAGGGCGATCTGGTCCAACAGGGACTGGCTTGCTCCGGACTCGCACTGGTTGGCCGTGCCCCGCTCCGAATGGCGCCTGTCGAGTCATGGCGTGTCCTGAGTCTCCCGGGGGCTTGACCGATCCTTTGCCGCTGTGTCTCTTCTTACAGACTCTGGATGGAGGGCGCCATGGAAACTCCGGATGTTCCCGGTTGTCAAGGGCACGCTGGATGTGCTCGTGCTGAAGGCGCTGAGCTCAACGCCCATGCACGGTTTCGAGATCGTCACGTGGCTCGAGGCGAGTTCCGAAGGCGGGCTGGGCATCGCCGACTCCGGCCTGTACCAAGCGCTCTATCGGATGGAGGGGCGTGGGCTCGTAGCGGCCGACTGGGGAGTGACAGACAACAACCGGCGGGCCCGCTACTACCGGGTCACGGACAGAGGTCGGGAGCACCTATTGGCAGAGACCGAGCGTTGGATGCGCTATGTCCAGTTGGTGTCGGGGATCCTCTCGCCCAACCCGGAACCCGCGAGCGGGGCATGATCCGGCCAGGGGTGCGTAGGCTCTTCCGGCTTGTGCTCCGACGTCGCAGTGCCGTCGACCAGCGCGTGGACGAGGAGATTGCCCTCCACCTGGAGCTGCGGGGACAGCAGTTGGAAGCGCAGGGGCTGTCTCCAGAGGAGGCCCGAGCGGAGGCGCTGCGCCGCTTTGGAGACGTTGCGGCTGCGCGCAGGCGGCTCAGCGCCGACGCCCTTCACCGAGATGAGCGTCTGCGAGTCCGCGAGTGGTGCGATGGTCTCCTTCAGGACTTCCGGTTCGGGGTTCGAAGTCTTTGGCGCCATCGGGTTATTCGGCCTTCGTGATTGCGACATTGGCGCTCGGAATCGGCGCGAACGCTACGATGTTCGGCGTCGTCGACACGCTCATGTTTCAAGCGCCGGCGGGCGTGAGTGATCCGGATCAAGTGGTGCGGATCGAGTTCAGCCACGCTCAGACAGCCGGCGCGGGGTTCACCTACTTCTCCGAGATTGGATACAGTGCCTACAGGGCCCTGAGCGACGACGTCGGCGGACTGCAGAGCATCGCGGGCTACGCGCGCAGAGAGACCTCGATTGGGCGAGGAGGGGACGCGCAACCTCTCGACGCCGTGCTCGTGACCGCGAGCTTCTTCCAGACACTGGGCGTGCACGCAGTGTTGGGGCGGTTCTTCCGGCCGGAGGAAGAGCGCGCGGAGGGAAGCAGAGCCGTCGTCCTCGGCCATGGCTTGTGGAAGCGTCGGTTCGCCGGGGACCGCGACGTGCTGGGGCGCACCGTCGACATTGCGGGGCAACCGTGTACCGTGATCGGGGTGGCGCCTCCGCGCTTCACCGGCGTCGACAAGCAGCCCGTCGACGCGTGGCTACCGCTCGGAATGGCGACCACGATGCTGTCCCCGAACGCGCTGTCAAACGCCACCATGTCCTGGCTGAGCGGCATCGCGCGCACGCGTCCGGGTATCGCCCGTTCGGTCGTTGCGGCGGAGGTCGCGGCGGTCTACAACGCGGAGTATGCCAAGGGCCCCTACCCGCCGATGACCTTCCATGCGGTCCTCGCGCCGTTGCCTGTAGGCCGCGGCCCCCAGATCTCTGCGGAGACTAGGGTCTCGCTATGGTTGGCTGGCGTCTCCCTGCTCGTCCTGCTCGTGGCCTGTGCCAACGTGGCGAACCTGCTGCTGGCCCGCGCGGCAGCGCGGGCCCACGAGGTCGCGGTCCGGCGCTCACTCGGTGCTGGCCGGTGGCGCATTTCGCGGCAATTGCTCATCGAGAGCGTCACGCTCGCACTGGGTGGTGCCGCAACCGCCTTGGTTGTGATGACGTGGAGCTCGTCGCTCGTACAGCAGGTACTCATGCCCGGCGTGGCTGCCGCGGCCCCGGGAGTGTCCTTCCGGGTGTTTGCGTTCGCTGGGATGATGGCTCTCGGCACGGGTATCCTCTGTGGCCTGGCCCCCGCCCTACTCGGGACGCGGTCCGACCTGGGCACGGTGCTGAAGAAGCGGAGCGTAGGAATACCTGGGCGATTGCGCGCACAGGGAGTCCTAGTCGCAGCCCAGGTGGCTTTCACGGTCGTGCTGCTGGCGGGTGCGGGTCTGTTCGTCCGCAGTCTATGGGAAGTGCGGGCCAGGGACCTCGGGATGGATGTCCGGCATGTGCTGTACGCGTCGGTCCACTTCCCGTCCTCCGACTTCTTCCTGTCCTCGGACGGAGAGCTTGAGAAGTATGAGGCCATGCGCGAGCGGGTGCAGGCGCTCCCGGGGGTCAAGGCCGCAGGCCTCTCGAAGGGCGAGCCGTTCCGGACTGGGTGGGGCGCTTGGATCGAACCTACGACCGGGGCTGCGGCGGAGGTCGCGCGCCCTGAGTTTGCACCCATGGGTCGAGCCGTCAGTGCCGGGTTCTTCCAAGCCACGGCCCGCCGCTTCCTCGAGGGACGGCCTTTCGGCACGGACGAGCATACCGCCTCGGCCCGCGTGGCGATCATCAACGAGGAGGCCGCCCATTACTACTGGGGAGACCAAAGCCCGGTGGGTCGGTGCATCGAGTCGCCCCTGACGGAGGACGCCTGCCTGGTGATCGTCGGTGTGGTCGCCAACACTCCGCAGTGGCAAGTCACGGCGTCTCCTCCGCAGGAGCTCTATCTGCCCCTTGAGTCGGTAGTGGCAGCGTACCCGAACTTCGGGCCCGCGGTGACGATGGAGATCCGCACCTCCGGCGACCCCGGAAGAATGGTCGGCCAAGTGCGCCGTGCGATGATGGCTGCCGGGCCGGACATCCCATTCCCGTCAGTCGAGCCGCTCACAGACATCATCGATCCGCAGTACCGTTCATGGGAGCTCGGAGCGGAGGTGTTCACCGTGTTCGGGATGCTCGCATTGGCGCTCGCCGCGATAGGCCTGTATGGCGTTCTGGTCTACGCGGTCGTGCAGCGTTCAAGGGAGCTTGGCATCCGCACGGCGCTCGGGGCGCACCCCCGGTCCTTGGTGCGCATGGTCGTGGTCGGTGGTCTGTCTACGGCACTCGTCGGCGCCGTGGTCGGCCTTGTCGCTGCCCTTGTTGCGGGTCGCTTCGTGGCCGCCCTCCTCTATGGCGTGTCCGCGTACGACCCTCTGTCACTCGGTGGCGCGGTGGCCGCACTTCTTATCATTGCCACATTGGCGAGCTACGTGCCGGCCCGTCGCGCCGCTCGCGTCGATCCCCTCACCGTATTGCGGGCCGAGTGACGTGACCATTTCCCGGCTCTGCTGTTGGTAAAGCATGCGGCGATCGGCCGGTATGCTCTACCTAGACGCCAAGCGGAAGCGCAACTCCTATCGGCCCCCGGTGGTCAAGGAACGCGTGCACCGCCCTGCGGAGCAGCGCGACCAGGGATCGTACCGGAGACCCGCCGAAGCATCCAGGGACGCGATGCCGGCGTGGACCCGGCCCTTATTTTTCTTGACGGATTAGCAGAGTGTGCTAAATCATTTGACACATACTGCTAAAAGAGGTGGCATGGCCTACTCCCGACCAGAGAGCAACCTCCGAGCCGAATGGTGCCGTGGGCACACCGGCGTGACCCTGTACCTCTCCCATCGGGGGAGGGAATACGAACGCAAGGTGTCCCTCGGGGATGTGGTCTCCGTGATCGAAGCTGCTGCTATCGCGGACGTTAGCAGGATGACCGTCTACCACTGGATCAACCAGGGATGGCTGGCGGCGGAGCAGGGTTTCTCGGCCGAAGGTGAAGAGACCACAGTGATCCGGTTGCTCGACCTCCGGGAGCCCCCGAGGGAGGGAGGTCGTTTGTGAACCCGTTACCCAGAGAAGGAGGGACACGAGATGGCGAGTGAGCTCGGGAAGGACCTCATGGAGATCCTGAGAGACCCCCGCCTCAAGGCGACCGGCAAGCTCGAGGCCATCGAGGAGGTGCTCGAGGCGTACGACGAGCTGGACGAGGACGACGACCCTGACGAGGACGGGAAAGACGCGGAGGACTGAAGCAGACCCCGAACAAGAGACCCCCCGGCCACGAAGGTCGGAGGGCTCTCCACCACGAGAGGGCGGCGCTTTTGACGGGGCCACGCCCTCCGCCGACCGTGGAAGGACGCAAGAATGAAGATGCCACGGAGCATTCCTCCCCGCAACCGCCATCCAGTAGGGGGCGGCTTCTCGCCGCGGCCGA
>CAWKGE010000031.1:0-24131 GCA_963848895.1 uncultured Gemmatimonadales bacterium | reverse complement strand
GTCGTGGCGTCCACATGCACTTCCTGCACGCCCTCCCGCCCCGTGACCGCGATGTCGAAGGAGTAGATCAGGAGCCCGTCCTCCTCCTCGAGCTCCGCAGCCGTGATCCTGCCGCCGGGAACCCTGCCAGCGCCGCCGTGCGGCGTCCTCGCCGCTGACCTTGGCGCGGGCCATCAGCCCGGGCGGCGCCTGGATGTCTCCGTTCCCACCGCCCCCTCCGCAGGCAGTGAGCGCGGCGATGGAAAGGGCCACGGCCATGATGGTCCGGTACTTCATGCTTCCTCCCAGTGGTCGGGTCGCACGGTCGTCGTCGGCCGACGACGCAAGAAGCGTTCGCCCACCTTTCACCAGGATGACAGGCCCCCTCCGGAGCCAGTTCGGATCGCACGACGTAAGCCACTTGAAAGGGATGGCCTCTACCTTTCCTTTCCCAGCAGCTCGCATCCCGGCGCAGCGCCCCTGCAGGAGAAGGCATGAAGGTCCTGATCGTCGAGGACGATGACCAGCTGCTCGAGGCCGTACGCGAGGGCCTGGAGGAGGAGGGGATGCGCGTGGAGACGGCGACCTCGTACCGCGAAGGGATCCTCCGGGCCGGCCTCGGCGCGCAGGACGTGATCGTCCTCGACGTCATGCTCCCCGGCGGCACGGGCGTGGAGCTTTGCCGTCGGCTCCGGGAGGAGGGGAACGAGACGCCGATCCTCTTCCTCACGGCGCTGGGCGCCGAGGACGATCGCATCGAGGGCTTCCGCTCCGGGGGGACGACTACCTGACCAAGCCGTTCTCCTTCCGGGAGCTGGTGGCGCGCATCCGCGCCCTGGCCCGGCGGCCGCCCGAGCTGCTCCACGCCGTGCGCCGCGTCGCCGACCTGGAGGTGGACCTCGACGCGCACGCCGCCACCCGCGCCGGGACCGAGCCTGTCGCTCACGGCGCAGGAGTGGGCGCTGCTGGAGTTCTTCGTCCGACATCGAGGACACGGTGGTCTCGCGCGCCGACATCACCGCCTACGTCTGGGACGACAACCACGACCCCTTCACCAACCTCCTCGAGGTCCTGGTGTGGCGGCTGCGCAAGAAGGTGGACGGCGACTTCGAGCCGAAGCTCATCCACACCGTCCGCGGCGCGGGCTACCGCTTCGGCGCGTGAGCGACGCCTTCCGGCGGATCCGCCGCCGCCTCACCGCGTGGTACGTGGGCATCTTCGCGGCGATCCTCCTCCTCTTCGGCACCGCGGTGTACGTGGCGGTGACGCAGCAGATCGGGCGCGTGCTCGACGGGCAGCTCGTGGCCGCCACGCACGAGATCGAGCGCGCCATGGAGATCCGCGAGCAGGAGCGCGGGCTGAGCGGGCCACGCCGTGGACGCCCTCGAGGAGCTGCGCATCCCCGGAAGGGAGCTCTTCGTGTTCGACGACGACGGCCGCTCGCTGGGCCCGCCACGCCCCCCGCCCTTCCTCGCCCCCCTGGCGCGCGCGGCGCTGAAGGACGGCGAGGCGTGGGGGCGGCCCGAGACGGGCCGCGACGCGAGCCTGCGCGTGTACGCGCGGCGCATCGTGGCCGGAGGCCGGACGTACGCCGCCCTCGCCGTCGCCGACGCCGTCGAGGTGGAGGAGCAGTACCCGGCGCTGATGGCGTCCTTCCTCCTGGCCGCCCTCGGGGCGCTGGTCCTGGTCGCGGTGGGGGGCGCGGCGCTGGCGCGGAAGTCGCTGGTGCCGGTGGAGCGCTCGATGGAGCGGATGCGCCGGTTCGTGGCCGACGCATCCCACGAGCTGCGCACCCCGTCGGCCGTGCTGCGCACGCGGGCGGAGGTGGCGCTGCAGCGCGCCCGCACCGTCGAGGAGTACGCCGACATCGTCGAGAAGATGAAGGGCGAGGCGGAGCGCCTGGGCCGCCTGGTGGACGGGCTCCTCCTCCTGGCGGCCGCCGACGAGGACCGCCTGCCGGTGCGCCGGCGACCGGTGTTCCTCGACGACCTCCTGGTGCAGGCGTCCGAGGTGGCGCGGCCGCTGGCCAACGCCAAGGGGATCGCCCTGGAGCTCGACGACTTCGAGGAGGCCCCCGTGGACGCCGACCCCGACCTCGTGCGCCAGCTCTTCCTGATCCTCCTCGAGAACGCGGTGAAGTACACGCCGTCCCCCGGCACCGTCCGCGCCGGCGTCACCGCCGACGCCACCCGGTGCCGCGTCGTGGTGCACGACACCGGGCCGGGGATCGACTCCGAGACGCTCCCCCACGTCTTCGAGCGCTTCTACCGCGCCGACCCCGCGCGCAGGCGGGAGGGAGGGAGCGGCCTGGGGCTGGCGATCGCCCGCACGATCGCCGACGCGCACGGGGCGGACATCGCGCTGGACTCCACGGTGGGGGTGGGCACCACCGTGCGAGTGACGTTTCCGAGGCGGAGCGCGGGCGCGCCGACCTGACGGCCCCGTCTCCCGGATGCCGACCGCGCGGGGCCCTTCACGCCACCCTCCGCAGCGCCTCGTACTCCCGCCAGACCAACGCCATGATCACCAGGTCGAGCACGGTCAGGAACGCCAGCCCCGCCGAGGGATGAACGGAGAGCCGGTAGCCCTGGTAGAGGATGAAGAGCCCCAGGAAGCCGAGCGCCCAGGGGAAGATCCCGAGCCGCTCGCGGATGAGGCCGCCGACCAGCACCACCTTCACGACGCCGTGGACCAGGAGGTAGGCCGCGGCGAAGTGTGCCGTACCCGCCCCGATGTGGCCGAAGTGCTCGAGGACCCACCGCGCCACCGCATCCCGGGGGTCTTCCGACAGCTCGTGCTGCGTGAGAAAGACGACCACGCGGCTGATGCCCGCCGATCCGAAGACCGCCAGCAGGACGCCCCCGCCGACCTCCAGGATGCCGTCGAGGCCCTTCAGCACGATGCCCACCTGGAAGAGACGGTGGCGCCACCACCCCAGGTCCCGCCCTCGCAGCGCGGTCACGGCAACACCACCCGGCAGCCCACCCCCACCCCGCCTCCCGGCAGCACCATCACGGACAGCGCGGGCGGGCCGGATGTCGGGGCCGCCTCTACGGTGCGCGCGGCGCACCACCGCCCGGCTGACCAGCGTGCCCAGCGCCGCTCCCGCCACCACGTCGCTGGTCCAGTGCACGTCGTCGTACACGCGCGCGAACGCCACGCCGGCCGCCATCCCGTAGAGCACGACGTCGAGCGCCCGGGTGTGCCCGGGCCAGTGGATGCCGGCCTCCTCGGTGGCCGCCGCCGCCACGGCGAAGGCCACGGTGGTGTGCCCCGACGGGAAGGACTGCCGGCTCGACCCCGTGGGGAACACGGGTCCCTGGAAGAACGTCTCCGGATCGTCGGGGGACGCGTAGGGGCGGGTGCGGTGCACGGCCACCTTGAGCACGAGCCCGAGCACGGAAGCCGCCACGGTCCCCTCGGCCGTGTGCCATACGGCGTCGGCCAGCGTGGGGTGGTGGAGGGCCTCGGCCGCTCCGAGAAGGCCGGCGCCGACCACGAGCGGCGCCCACGCGCCCCACGGCGTCACCAGCTCCGTGCCCCGACGCAGCACCGTGCTCTCCTGCCTCGGCGCGCCCTGGATCCACGTGCGGATCCGGCCGTCCAGCGGGAGGGCGACGGCCACGGCCGCCGCCGAAACGACGACGGCCGTCCAGCTCGTCCCGCCGGACGGTTCCTCCGGAGCCGGCGCCGTCTGCGCGCCGGCTCCGGCGGGGAAGACCCACAGGCCCGCCAGCCAGACGGCGAGCGTGCCGATCCTCGTCATGCCCATCGCCGACCCGCTTCGCCCGGAACGGCGCCCGACGGCGCCGTCTCCTCTATGTGCCGCTCCCGTACACGAGCACCTTGAAGGAGCCCGGAATCATCGGAGGGCGCCGGGGCCGCCCCATGGAGTCGGCCGGCGGCGTTTCCCCGAAGTCCGCCGCGGACAGGTAGATCCGGTGCGTGGTCGGGTCGAGCGTCATCGTCCGCGCCGACCGCGCCGTCTGCAGGGTCTGGACGACGGTGAGCTGCGGACGGCGAGTCCTCGTGGACGATCGTCACCGTGCCGTCGCCGCCGTTGGAGCTGAAGGCGAGCTGCGTGGCCGGATCGAAGCGCGCCGCGTCCGGGCCCTCGCCGATGGCCACCGTGTCCACCACCTCGCCCGTCTGGCTGTTCACCATGACCATGATGCCGTTGTCGCACACCGCGAACAGCCGATGGTGCTCCAGGTCGATGGCCAGCCCCGACGCCGCCTCGCCCGGCGCGATGGGCCAGGTGGCCACCACCTCGTGGGCGGTCGGGTCGATGGCGACGATCTCGTTCTGGTCCTCGATGTTGTTGTAGATCCGCTTCGCTCCCGGATCGTAGACGGCGAACTCGGGCTTGCCCGGCAGCGGGATCGTCGCCACCACCTCGCCGGTCGCGGCGTCGATCACCGTGGCCGAGTGGCCGCGCCCGTTGAAGGCGTACACCTCCTTGAAGTCGGGCACGTACAGGATGCCGTCGGGGTTCTCGCCGGTGTCCACCCGCGACTGCACCTGCAGCGTGGCCAGGTCCACCACGGCCACCTTGTTCTCGCGGCCGTCGCTGGCGAAGCCCTTACCCAGGTCGTGGGCCACCGCGAAGCCGTGCACGCCCGGGCAGGTCGGGGATCTCCCCCACCACCGAGTCGGCGTCCATGTCGATGACGACGACGCGCGTGCCGTTGGTCACGTACAGCCGGCGGGCGACCGGGTCCTCCGACAGGTAGTCCCAGAAGCCGGCGTCGCCGCCGATGGCGATCTCGGTGACCGGGTGGTACGTGGGGACGGCTTCCTGCGCGGCGCGCTGCGCCGGCGATCCGCACGCGGCCACCACGAGGAGGGGAGACAGGGCCGAAAGGAACCATGCGCGATTCATGACGTCACCTCCGATGGACTCGGGAGCCCCCTGCCCCGGCGGCGCTGGAGCAGGAAGTAGAGGGTGGGTGTGGCCAGCAGCGAGAGGAGCACCGAGATGGCCAGCGCGCCGATGACCGCGATGGCCAGGGGCTTGAGCATGTCGGCGCCCGAGCCGATGCCCCAGGCGAGCGGCAGCATGCCCAGCGCCGCGGCCAGCGAGGTCATGAGCACCGGGCGCAGGCGCCGGCGTCCCGAGCGGACGAGCGCCTCCTCCAGGTCCAGTCCCTCGGCACGCAGGTACCCGGACGAAGTCCAGCATGAGGATCCCGTTCTTGGCCACGATGCCGATGCCGATGATGGCGCCGAGGAACGACACCACGTTGAACGACGTGCCGGTGAGCCACAGCGCGAGCACCGTGCCGAACAGCGCCAGCACCGCCCCGAAGACGATCGACACCGGCTCGTAGAACGAGCCGAACTCCAGCAGGAGCACCGTGAACACCAGGGTGATGGCCATGAGCAGCACGAACACCAGGTTCCGGAACGACTCCCGCTGCTGCTGGTAGAGCCCGCCGTACTCCACCGTGCCCGGCGGAAGCGAGGCGTCGGCGCCCAGGGCCTGTCGGATCTCCGCCATGGCGCTGCCCATGTCCCGCCCCTCCAGGCGGGCGGTGACCGCCACGTCCTGGCGGCCGTCCTCGCGGCGCAGCTCGAGCTGGCCGGGCTCCTGCACCACGTCCACGACCTGCGAGAGCTTCACCAGCGTGCCCGTGGGCGTGCGGATCGGCAGGTCCTCCACCTGGCTCATCTTCAGCAGGCGGGTGGAGTCCACCTTCACGCGGACGTCCACCACCCGGTCGCCCTCCAGCACCGACGACGCGGTCTGGCCCAGCATCGCGGTGTTGGCCGCGTCGGCCACGTCGTCGGCGGTGAGGCCGAAGCGGCGGGCGTCGGCGGGCCGCGTGCGCAGGCTGATCGTGGGGCCGGTGTAGACGAGCCCGTCGAAGACGTCCACCACGCCGGGCATCTGCTCCAGCCGGGCGGCCACCTCGGGCGCGTGCTCCTCCAGCCAGGCCTGGTCCGTGGAGTAGAGCTTCACCTCGATGGGCTCGGGCGCCCACATGAGGTCGCCGATGAGGTCGCCGAGGATGCCCGGGAACTCCCACTCGACGCCGGGGACCTCGGTGTTGAAGCGCCGGCGCAGCTCCGCGATGACCTCGTCGGTGGAGCGCGCGCCGGTCGGTGCGCAGCTTCACCAGGAAGTCGCCCGGTGTTGGGCTCGGCGATGGCCAGCGCCAGCCGCGCGCCGGTGCGCCGCGAGTAGCTCTCGACCTCCGGCACGGTGGCGAGGATCGCCTCGCGCCTGGAGGAGCTGGCGGTTCGTCTCCGCCAGGCTGGTGCCCGGCGGCGTGAAGTAGTCGATGACGAAGCCGCCCTCGTCCATGGGCGGCAGGAACTCGCTGTCGAGCCGCCCGTAGACGCCGACCCCAGGACCAGCACCACCGCGCACGCCCCCAGCGTCCGCCACGGATGGTGCAGCGCCGGCCGCACCGCGGCCTCGTAGAGCTCGATGACCCGGCGCAGCGAGCGGGCCCGCCTGCTCGTGCTCCGGCGCCCGTCTCGTCCCCGTCGGCCGCGGCGGATGAGCCAGCCGGCCAGCGAGGGCGTGAGCGTCACCGCCAGCACCAGCGAGGTGAGGAGCGACACCACCATGGTCATGGCCAGGGCGCGGAAGAACACGCCGGTGATGCCGTCCAGGAACGCCAGCGGGATGAAGACCACCACCGGCGTGAGGGTGGAGCCGACCAGCGGGCGGAAGATCTCCGCGATGCCGGCCTCCACCGCCTGGCGCCGGCTCATCCCCTCCATGAGGCGGGTGTGGATCGCCTCCACCACGACGATGGCGTCGTCGATGACGAGGCCGATGGCCGCCGCGATCCCCCCCAGCGTCATGAGGTTGAAGGTGAGGCCGGTGAGCCGCATGGACACCAGGGTGATCAGCACCGTCACCGGGATCACCGTGGTCGCCACCAGCGTCGTGCCCCAGTTCTTCAGGAAGAAGAAGAGGATCACCACCGAGAGGACGAGCCCGAAGAGGATGGCCTCCCACACGCTGTGCACCGACGCGCGCACGATCTCCGACTGGTCGTAGAAGAACGCCAGCTTCATGTCCGGCGGCAGCTCGCCGCGGAGCTGGGCGATCTGCTGCGCGGAGCGCGTCGGCGATCTTCAGCGTGCTGCCGTCGGGCTGGCTGCGGACGTTGAGCAGCACGGCGGGATGGCCGTCGGCGGTGACGATGTTGAAGACGGGCTCGGGCCCCCGCCGCACCCTGGCGAAGTCCCCGATGCGCACCGGATGGCCGCCGGGGGCCGTGACCACGAAGTCCTCGATGTCCCGGATGCCGTGCACCCGCCCGTCCACCACGGTGAGGTACAGGGTGTGGTTCTCCTCGTGCATCCCCGCCGAGCGCGACGAGGTTGTTGTCGTCCAGCGCGGCGGTGACGTCGGCCAGGCTCAGGCCGGCGCCCTCCAGCAGGAGCGGATCCACCACCACCTGGTACTCGGGCGCCTTGCCCCCGACCAGGTCCACGCGGGCCACGCCCGGGATCTGCAGGAAGCGCAGCTTCAGGTCGTAGCGCGCCTCCTCCCACAGCTCCGTGATGTCGCGCGTGTCGCTGGTGAGGCTCACGCCGACGATGGGGAAGGCGGCGAAGGTCAGGCGGTAGACCGTGGTCTCGGCGGTGGCGGGGAGCGTGGCTCCGGATCTGGCCCAGCCGGCTCAGCACGTAGAGCTCGGACTGGACCATGTCCACCTGCCACGTGAAGAACACGTTGATCTCGGCCGAGCCGCGGCCGGTGGCGGACTTCACGGTCACCGTCCCCGGGATGTCCTTCATCGCCTCCTCGATGGGGCGCGTGATGCGCGCCATCATCTCGTCGCCGGGCATGACGCCGTTGTCGACCAGGATCACCACGCGGGGGAAGTCGGTCTGGGGGAAGACCGACGACGAGATGCTCGTGGCGGCGTACACGCCGCCCAGGCACAGCGCGGCGCTGATGAAGACGATGGACAGCGACTGCCGGTTGGCGAAGCGTCCGAGCATGTCAGCCGCCCACCACGCGGATCGCGGTCTCCTCGGGCAGCCCGTACGCCTCGTCGGTGACGATGCGCACACCCTCGTCCACGCCCTCGCCGGACACCTCCACCAGGCCACGGTCGCGGAGCCCTACCGTGACGGGACGGCGCACGGCCCGATCGCCCTCCGCGACCACGATCCACGTCCCCTCCCCGGGGCGCGTGACCACGCTCGACTCGGGCACGACCAGCACGTCGGGGTGCTCTTCCGCCACGATGTGGATCTCGGTGAACTGTCCGGGCATGAAGCCCGCTTCCGGCGGCACGGAGGCCTGGACGCGGTACGTGCCGGTCGTGGGATCCACGTCCCTGCCGAGCACGAGCACGGCGCCCTGGGGCACCGAGTCGCCCACGCCCAGGAGCACGGGCTGGCCCAGCGCGACGCCGCCGATCTCCCGGGCGGGCACGCCGGCCGTGACCACCAGGCGGTTCAGGTCCACGACCTGCGCGAGCACCGTGGTGGCGTCCACGTGCTGCCCCACCACCGCCGCCAGGTGGAGCACGGTCCCGGCGAGCGGTGCCGCGATGTTCAGGTAGGCGAGCCCGGTCTCGGCGGCGGCCAGGTCCGCCCGCGCGGCGTCCCGGCGCGCCCGGGCCTCCAGGTACGCCCTCTGCGACGTGCCGTCGGAGCCCAGCAGCGTCTCCTGCCGCCGGAACGCGCTGTCGGCCACGGCGGCCTCGGCGCGGGCCCGGTCCACGGCCACCTCCGCCATGCGGCTGTCCAGGCGGACGAGCACCTTGCCCGCGGCCACCCTGCGGCCCTCGACCACCTCCACCGACGAGACGACGCCGTCCACGAACGGCGTGATCATCGCCCCGGCCGCCGGCCTGCCGTCCAGCGAGGGCGCCGGCTCCACGGTGCCGTAGGCCGTGACCGTGCGCCGGAGCGTGGCGCGCCGGATCGGCTCCACGTGTACCGCCACGTCGGGCGTGACCTCCCCTTCCCCACCCCCGCCGCGCCGCAGCCACGCGATCACGACCACCACGACCACGACGACGGCGAGGAGGCCCAGGGTCCGTGTGCGGCTGATCATCGCGCGTCCTCATGCGATCCGGGGGTGCGTTGCGGGGGCTCGAGCGCCCACTTCTCCATGTCCAGCGGCGTCTGCATGGCGTCTTCCAGGGCGCCCACCGCCTGCTGCGCGCGGGACAGCGCGTCCAGGCGGGTCAGCGCGGTGGCCACGGCCTCGGCCTGCAGGCCCAGGAGATCGAGGCGCGAGATCTCCCCGACGCCGTAGGCGGCCTGCGCCGTGGCCTCCTGCCGCCCCAGCGCGGCCAGCAGGGTGTCCGCCGCCTGCACCTGCGTCGCCGCGGCATTGGCCGAAGCCACCGCGGTCTCCACCTCGCCCAGCACACGGGACTGGAGCGCCAGGAAGCTGGCCGCCGCCTCCTGGCGCCGGGCCGCCGCCTCGGCGATGGGCCCGCGGTTCCGGTTCAGGATGGGCAGCGACAGCCCCAGCATGAGCGTCCACTTGGTGTCGGTCTGATCGAGCTGGTAGCCCGGGCCCAGGCTGATGTCCGGGTACTGCTTGCGCACCTCGAGCTGGAGCGCCTTCTGGCTGGCCTCGTACTCGGCCAGGGAAGCGAGCACGTCGGAGCGGTGCAGCAACGCGCGCCGCCTGGTCTCCGCCTCCGGCACCGCCACCTGCACCGCGCCCAGCTCCGCGAAGTCGAGCGTCCCCGGGTCGAGGGCCGCGGGCGGCACGCCGATGGCGTCGGCGAGGTCGCTCCGGGCCCGGGCCGCCGCCTGGGCGGCATCGAGGGCGGCCACCCTGCTGGCGGCCAGCGCGACGCGCGCCTGCGTCACGTCGATGGGCGACACCTCGCCGGCCTGCCGCTGCGCCTCCAGGATGCGGACCGTCTCGGTGCGGATCTCCCGCTGCCGCGCCAGGAGGGAGTCGGTCCGGCGCGCCACGTAGAGGGTGAGGAAGGCCTGACGCACCCGGCCGCGCACCTGCCAGGCGGCGGTGAGGAGGTTCAGGCGCGCCGCCTCGGAGCGCTGCGTCGCCTCGGCGACGCGGATGCCCCGCTTGCCGGCCACCTCGATGGGCAGCTCCAGCGCCGCCTCCGGGATCCACGGCGTCACCTCGCTGGTGGGCGTGGTGGCATTGTAGCCCGAGCCCGCCGTCAGCGTCGGGTTCGGGCGGCCGCCGGCGGTGAGCACCCCCCCGCGTGCGACGGCCCACCGGGCCCGCGCCACGTCGAGGGCGGGCGAGTAGTAGAACGCGGCCAGCGTCAGGGTGCGCAGATCCCACCGGTCCGGCGGCCAGGCGACCGCCTCCCCGCGGGCTGCGAGGAAGCTGCCGAGCTCGGGCGCGACCAGGCTCCGGGCCTCGAAGTCCTCGAGGCTCCCCTCCGGCGTGATGGGCTGCGCGTGGTAGCGGACGCAGGCGGAGGAAAGGAGGGCCAGGAGGAGCGCACACGCGCGTCCTCCAGGAAGTCGTCCGACGGGAAGTCGTCCGATGGCGATGGCCGCCGCCCGCTGCCTCAGGTGCACCCCCCATGTGAGAGATCGCTCAAGGTACCGGGGCGAACCTTACAGGGACATAACCGGCGCCCGGAGTCCGGTTGCTGCTGGTGCACCACAACGTGCTATGGTAGAATTGATATGAAACGGTTGAATTCTACCTCCTCGCTATGCCCCTCAACATCAAGAACCCGGAGGTCGAGCGGCTCGTGCGCGAGGTCGCCGGCCTCACCGGCGAGTCCAAGACGGAAGCCGTGCGCCAGGCGCTCCTCGAGCGGAAGGCGCGGCTACGCGCGCGCGTCGGAGACGTGGAGCGCGGAGCGCGGCTCCATCGTTTCCTCGAGCGCGAGGTATGGGCCCGCGTACCGGACGACCAGCAGGGTCACGCCCCCACGAAGGCGGAGCGCGAGGCGATCCTCGGGTATGGTCCGGAGGGCGTGTGATCGTCGATGCCTCGGCGCTCCTCGCCGTCGTCTTCCGCGAGCCCGGGTTCGAGGGAATCCTCGAGCGGCTCATCGCGGAGCCCGCTGCCGCCGGCGCGCCCACGCTGGCGGAGGCCGGCATCGTGCTACACGCGCGCCTCGGCGCACAGGCGGCGGGGATGCTCGAACGGATCCTCGACGAGCTCGCGATCCAGGAAGTGCCATTCGGCGAGCTCCACTGGCGCGAGGCCGTCGACGCGTTCCGCCGCTACGGGAAGGGCCGCCACGCGGCCGCGCTGAACTTCGGCGACTGCATGACCTACGCCGTGGCGCGCCTCTCGGGAGAGCCGCTCCTCTTCGTCGGTGACGATTTCGCGAGGACCGACCTCGACGCCGCCTGAACGGTTGTCGCCCCCCCGAACGAGCACCGGCGGTCCGGGCTCCGGAGCCCGGACCGCCGGTGCGGCCGCGTCCACCTCGGGGATCGCGCTCAGAGGATCGCGCGACCGTACGGTGTCCCGCGGATCACTTCCCGCTGGCCTGGACCTCGATCTTCCGGCCCTTGGCCTCGGCGACCTTGGGCATGCGCACGCGCAGGATGCCGTTGTCGAAGCTCGCGCGGATGTCCTCGGCCTTCACGGTGCGGGGCAGCGTGAACGAGCGCTGGAAGCTGCCATAGCGCCGCTCCCACAGGTGATAGCGCCGCTCCTCGTCGCCCTCGGTGCGCTCCTCGGTCTTCTCGCCGCTGATGGTGAGGACGTTGTTCTCGAGGTCGATGGCGATGTTGTCGTGCGTCATCCCCGGGAGCTCCGCCGACAGGATCAGCTCGTCCTTCGTCTCCTCCACGTTCACGGCGGGGATCCACGTTCCACCGTTCGTGCCGGTCGAGAGCGAGGTGTCCTCGAACATGCGGGCGAGGCGGTTGGACACCTCCTCGAGGTCACGCCAGGGGGAGAAGGTCGGAGTACGCAGCGGATACCGCATGATGGCCATGGTTGCCTCCTGTTCTTGAAGGGTTCGTCCGATGCCCTTCCATGGTTGCAACAGCCATGCCAATCCGGAGCCCGGGCCTGACCTGTCAAAGTGAACGGCCGCAACGGGTTATGCAGCTTGTCATCCTGTCATTCTGACGTGCGCGCCGGCCGTCGTTTGTCGAAGCGGCAGGGTCGTGGTCCGTAGCTTGCATCACCCGGAGGCGGGGAGCCCGGGGGGGAGCGCTCCCGGGCACACGGCCGGAGACAACCATGACGAAGAGGAGCCAGTTCCGGGGCACCGGGGTGGAGTTGGTGACACCCTTCGCAAAGGACGGCACGCTCGATCTGGACGCCTACGCCGAGCACGCCGAGCGGATGATCGCCGGAGGGGTGGAGACGCTCGTGCCCTGTGCGACGACCGGCGAGAGCCTCACCATGAGCCTGCGGGAGCGCGCCGACCTGATTCGGGTCGCGATCCAGGTCGCGGCGCAGCGCGTCGCGGTGGTGGCAGGCGTCGCGGCCAACGACACCAGGGAGGCCGCGTCGGTGGCGCGGGCGGCGCGCGATGCCGGGGCCGACGCCGTCCTGGTGGTCACCCCCGGATTCGGCAGGCCGCCGCAGGAGGGTCTCTTCCGCCACTTCGACGCCGTGGGCCGTGCCGCGGAGATCACCGTTTTCCTCTACAACGTGCCCGGGCGCACGGCGGTGAACCTCCTCCCCGAGACCACGCTCCGCCTGGCGGAGATCTCGAACGTGGCCGGCATCGTCGAGGCGTCCGGCGACCTGGTGCAGGTGGGCTCGATCCTGGCCCACCGGCCCGACGACTTCCTCGTCCTGTCCGGCGACGACGAGCTCGCGCTCCCCATGCTGGCCCTCGGCACCGACGGACTCGTGTCGGTGGTCGCCAACCAGGCGCCCCGCGACACCTCCGACATGGTTCGCCTCGGCCTCGACGGCGACTTCGCGCGGGCCCGGTGGCTGCACTTCCGGCTCCTCGACCTCATGCGCGCCAACGCGGTGGAGACCAACCCGATCCCGGTGAAGAAGGGCGTCGAGCTGCTGGGAGGCGCGACGGCGCGCTACCGGACCCCCCTTCTGCCGCCGACCCCCTCCACCGAGGCGCGCCTGCTGCAAGCGCTCGGCCGCGCCGGTCTCATCGACGAGGGGGTCGGGGTAGAGGTGGCCTGAGGCGCCGTGGTTACGGGTTCGCCACCGTCACGTTGGTCAGGTCGAGGGCCTGCTTCACGTCCATGTCGACGACCGAGCCGAGCGACACGGTGAGCAGCGGGCTCACGTAGGTCTCGCCGGAGCCGATCACGTCGACCTCGAAGCGAAGGTCCGCGCGGTTGATCGTCGGCGGAACCACGAACGTGTCGTCACGGTCCGTCTCCACCGTGCCCAGGCGGATGTTCTGGCCACCGGTCAGGGCCCGCACGGTGACCGCGTTGAAGTTGTGGTTGGTCACGTGCAGGACGATGTTGTCCCGCGCCGGCTCGACCTGGTTCGAATACGGCTGCGGATTCCCGCTGGCGCACGCCGTGGTGGCGGTGAGCGCCAGCGCGGCGACCGCCGTCGTGATGATCCGTCTCATGTCTCCTCCTCCATGGCCGCGGCCATGTCTGCTCCGGTTCCACGTCCCGCGGGCGTCCCCGCGGGAACGCCCTCCAGGGGTGTGTACTTGCAAGGACCGGTCCAGAGTCGCACAACCATGCCGGAGAGGGCTTTTCGGCGCCGGGACCGGGGCCGGACCGTGCCATCGGGCGCACGGTCCGCCCCCGCTGCGGCGCAAATCCACCGCTACCGTCTGCGGATCGTGACCACCGTCCAGGGGCCGTCGTCGCGCTGCTCCCACGTGAAGCCCAGGTGCTGGGCGATGGCCTCCGAGACGCGCCGGTTGCCGTCCGAGACGTCCGCGGGCGTGGCGCCGTAGAGCGAGCCGCTCCGGGCCTCGTAGAGGCGCTCCCAGGGACGATTCCAAGCCCGCCCCTCCGACGAGGGGCGGTCCGTCGTGCGGGTCCCTCCATGTCCTCCTTCCGCGCGCGGGCCGTGCTACGCGGCGGTCCCCCCGCCCGAGAGGCGGTTGTACAGCCAGGCGAAGATCGCGCCGCACACCACGCCGTCGATCATGCCGTACAGCGTGCCCACGATCACGCCTCCGAACCCCCCGGTGCTCGCGTAGCCGGGGTAGATGGAACGGGCCATGTCGAGGAACGCCACGCCGTAGCCGGACCACATCAGGTTGAGGATGCCGGTGAGGAAGATGGCGCCGCCCCACAGGATGGCGGCGGTGACGGCGAGGCCTTTCACGGAGAGCTTCATCTCGACCTCCGGGCTGGGGATGCACGCGGGCAGGTGCGTCGGAAAGCTCGTGGGGGGAGATGTACTGCCTCTATGCCGCGGTGGCTACCGAATAACATGCGAAAGCGTAGCTCGCGTCACTCCATCCATCGCCCCGGCCCCCGGAACACCTCGCTCCGGTGCCAGGCGACGAAGGCGGGCTCCGGCTGCTGGGCCGCCCGACGGGGCACCCGCAGCGCGGACCCGTGGAAGCGCGTGATCCACTGCTCCGTGGCGTTCGAGCCGTGGAGCTCCTCGGACACGAGCACGCGACGGTCCTCGGTGAGGGTGAACGCGCCCCGGTCGAAGAGCTTGTGGTGGAGGCTGCACAGCGCCATGCCGTTGCTCACCGTGGCCGGCCCGCCGGCCTGGTGCCACTGGATGTGGGCGGCCTCCAGACCGACCAGCGCGTCGCCCAGGCGTGCGTCGAAGGCGCACACCGCGCAGCGGCGCTCGTAGGCGCGCAGGACGTCGTGGCGAAACCGGGGATCGCGGCGCGACGGCGGCATGCCCAACTCCGGGTCCAGCCCCACCGCGGCCAGGATCTCCCCGTGGAGCGTGTCCGGGAAGTGCGCGACCAGCAGGTCGCCGGCGATGTCCCTGAGCAGCGACGGATCGGTGGCCACGGCGTCGAAGAGCCCGGGCGTGAGCCCGCCGGCGATGTGGTTGTCGCGGAGCCAGGTCTTCGTCGGCTCGGACGACTTCCCCTCGCGCACGGGGGCCGCCTCCCCGCCCGGCACCTCCCACACGCCGCCGGTGCGCAGGTCCCAGAAGGGGTGGACCGGGTCGTACTTGGCGCGCGGCGGCCCGAACTCGCGGAACAGCGGGAGGAGGTCCTCGTCCAGGCGCTCGTACTCGATCAGTCGCGGCGCGCCGCGGGCGTACCGGCCCAGAACGTACAGGAGCAGGAGGGGCTTGTAGGGGGCGCGCTCGCCCTCGCGTTCCCAGACGCCGAGGTCGCGGAAGCGGGCGCGGAGGTCGGCACGCGGTTCCTGCCGGTCGTGCGTAGCCATGTTTGGAATATGCCTAAATCGAGCCTCGCTGCCGCAACCACACCTCGCGAACGAAGTCCGGCACCACCCATCCCCTTCCCCGCGCGGTGGCCCACTCCAGCACCGCGGGATCCCGCGCCGCCTCGGTGCACAGGCGCCCCGGGTCCGGCGTGATGCCCACGCGGGCCAGGTCGAGGCGGTCCGCGTCGAAGCAGGCACGGACGGTGGGGTCGGGGTGCGTGAGCATGTGCGTATGCTGCTCGCATGCGATGCACAGCCGATCGAGCCGGGCGTCATCGAGCTGCGGGAGGAGCGGCTGCAGGGCGCGGGCGAGGTCGGCACCCCTGAGACCGTGCTCCGGGTCGCGGTGCTCGTTGCGCCGGCGCGCGTCGTGGAAGAGCGCGAAGAGCTCCACCACGACCAGGTCCGCCCCCGAGGGCTCGGCGATGCGGCGGCCGTTCTCCAGGACGCGCGCCCAGTGCGGCACGCCGTGGGCGCCCATGAGGGGAAGGGTGTAGCCGTCGAGGATCGTCTTCCACACCTCGGGAGGGACGGGAAGCGCCCCGTCGCTTCCGGCGTGGGTGGTTGGCACCTTGCTCAAGAATCGTCCCCGCCCTCGGCCGCGAGCTCCATCCCGATCCCCGGAACCTGGTCGAGGAGCCGCTCCGCATCGACGGAGAGGTCCCCGCGGAGAATCCGGTCGAACACCTCGATGCAGCGACACTCGAAGGTCACGAGATCCTCGTACGAGCTGGACCCCTGCCCGATCGGCACGAGAACCTCCGGTTCGACCGGAACCCAGTGTTCCCCGAGGGGAATGCGTATCCGATGGTCGGGAAGGGACTTCAATCCGAGTCCTTCCGGCAGGATCGCGTCGAGCAGCACCGCCTCCCCCTGTTGCAGCATCCTCTCCGGGGCGGCGTCGACCGTGACGTGCAGGAGCCCCTGCGGCCGGCCGGCGCCTTGATTCGCCATCATAACGATACGGACCGGATCGTCGAAGAAGGTGCTCTCGAGGAGCCCGCGAGCCTGGGCGCGCGTCCATTCGCGGCGCGCGAGGACGTGGGGGCCGGTCAGCGCCAGGAGGGTGCACCGGTCTCCGGATACACCCTCGAGCCGCGGCCGAACCAGGGCAGACTGCGACCAGTTGACATAGGTCTCGATATTGTCGGTCATCATCATCTCCTCACCGGTCCGTCGGTGTCGTTCACGATCTCCGGGCCGATGCCCTAGATGGAAGCGAGCAGGCGCTCGGCCTCCTCCGACGGATCGCCGTAGAGGATCCGGTCGAAGAAGAGCTTGCACGCGTTCCCGAACTCTTCCAGCTCCCCGGCGAACGTCGGGCTGTCCGTGGCGATCGGCCGAAGCACGTCGGGGCCCGCCGGGAACCACCGTTCCCCCAGCGGGAGCCCCGGGTGGTCACCGGGCAGCGTCCAGAGGCCCAGGCTCTCTTCTCCCAGCGTGTCGAGGTCCATCAGGAATGCCTCCTGCTCCGGACAGGTCGGTCCCGCGACGAGGGCGACGCGCAGGAGCCCCCGCTCCCTGCCGGCGCTCTTCACGGCGAGGAGGCCGAGGAAGACGGGCTCCAGGAAGAACGGGCCCTCGAGGAGCCGGCGGCCGTGCTCCCAGGTGTAGGTGCAGGTGGAGAGCACGCGCTCGCCCATCATGACGGACATGTCGACGCTGACGGCCCGGTAGATGGTCTTCCCCTTCGCCGGAACCGGATCGGCCAGTCCCACGAAGTCCTCGCGCAACGTGAGGCGCACGGGTCGCGGGAAGCTCAGCATTGAATCGATGGGTTCGGACATGGGCTCCTCCAGGGTGGGTGGGAAGCCGAAAGACCCCGCGCCGCGGGGAGGGCGCGAGGCCTTCCGACGCTTTAGGCGGATGCCGCGGATCGGGGGCGGGCCCGCCAAGCTGTCGCGATCAAAGCGCCCGCTCCCACCCGGGCCGGGGCCCGGGCCGGACTCGTCGAAGCTGCTCGAACAACAAGAGGTCCCGCGCGATCAACACCGCACGGGACCTCCGGGCGGTTTAGCAGGTTGATCACCCGGCTGCAAGCGCCACAAATGGCCGGGACGCCGTACCTTCGGCGTACATGTACTATCACGGAATCGGCGTAAGGGTTCCATGCCCTGAGAAGATGCGGGAGGGGTGTGACAGGCGGGCGCCCGCCGGCCGATTCAAGGCAGGCAGTTCAAGACCTTGAGCTGACCACCCTCCGCGTAGTTCAGGATCTCCCGGTCGCACGTTGCGAGCTGGCCTCCGAGATGCCGCGCGCTTGCCATGAGAATCCGATCGGCAGGATCTCCCTGCGGCGCCCCGGGAAGGCGCGCGCTCCCTATCGCGATCTCCGGGCTCAGAGGCAAGAGACGGACTCCGGGAGCATGCAGCGCCGCGTGGACCCAGTCGTCCAAGGGGCGGGAGAGGCTGATCCGCCCCTTCGCTTCGAGCATGGCGACCTCCCACACCGAAATGGCGCTGACCCGTACGGCCCCTCCCTTGGCCACCCGCTCGATCGTTTCGATCGCGGATGCCGAAAGCGCCGTCCGATCACCCTCGACCACCCAGATCCAGACATGGGTGTCGAGGACCGTGAGGGGGCCGGTCAGATCAGGCATCGGCGTCCCAGGCCTCTCCGACGGGGGCGATGATGTCGCCGTGGACCGTCACGGACCCGGCCAAGCTACCGAAGATCCCGCCGCCGTCGCCCGGACCCTCGTACGGGCTCAGCTTGGCGATGGGATGACCGTAGCGCGTAATCACGACCTCTTGACGTGCCTGAGCGACCCGCTCCAGGAACTCGTGCCAGGAGTTCTTCAGATCGCTTGCCGACACTTCCAGGGGCTCGTCCTTCGTGGCCATGCACACCTCCCGGTTCGATCCTCATATGTTGTCCGACAAATGTTGGCCAACATATGCTTGCCGTCAAGGGATGGCGGCGTGAGCCCCTACCACACCACCGGCACCGCAGCCGCCCGCGCGATCGCCGGATCACGCGTCACCAGCGGCAGGTCCAGGTGGGCGGCGGTGGCCGCGATCAGCCGGTCGCCGCGCTCGGGGATGGCGTAGAGCGCATCCGCGCGCTGGGCGATGGCGGCCGTCAGACCCTGCGGCGCCGGCGACGCGGGCCTAGATTGATGACATGACGCCTCCCGATTGCCCCCTCTGCGCACCGCCCCCGGAGGCGGTCCTGGCCGAGTCCGATCTCGTCCGCGCCATCCGGGACCGCTACCCCGTGACGCACGGGCACACGCTCGTCGTCCCCAAGCGGCACGTCGGGAGCGTCTTCGACCTGACGGCGGACGAGTGGCGGGAGCTGTGGAGCCTGGTGCGTCGGGTGCGGGAGTATGTGGACGAGTTCCAGGGGAAGGACGCGAACATCGGCGTCAACGACGGCGCGTCCGCGGGCCAGACCGTGGCGCACGCCCACGTGCACGTCATCCCCCGCACCCCCGGCGACGTGCGCGACCCGCGGGGCGGCATCCGGTGGATCGTCCCGGTGACCGCGGACTACTGGTCCCCGCGCGCGGGAGAAGGAGGAGAAGGAGAAGAGGCGCCGTGAGCCCGGAGGCCGCGTCGCCTCCGAGCCCGGAGGCGCAGGTCGCCTTCCTCCAGAACCTCCAGCGGATCCTCGACGAGGGCAGCTTCGTCGCCACGTACAAGTTCGCGCTCATCCACGCGCTGGCGGACCTGGCGGTGGAGCGCGGGGACGACTCGGGAGCGCCGCTCACGCTGCCGACGCGGGACATCGCCGAGCGCTTCATCCACCTGTACTGGCGGCAGGTGGTGCCGTTTCCGGGAGCGGTGGAGGCGGGACTGCTCGCCCAGAACACCGGCCGGCAGGCCGCCATCGTCAACCACGTGGCCGAGGCGCGGGTGCGCTACGGCGACAGCATCGGCACCATCGAGGACGATCCCGTGGCGTGGCGTCGCCTGGTCCGGGAGGTGGACCGCGTCGTGCGCGTCATGCCCCTCTGGCGACTCCAGGTCGTCGGCAACCAGGTCCAGGAGGTCTTCTACCACCAGGACGAGGGCGCCCACGAGATCACTCTGCTTCCCGGTGTGGCCGAGTGCTTCCGGACGTTCCACCCTCTCGTCCGCGAGCTCGTCGAGGGCGCCTGGTCCAACTACATCCGCAGGACCAACGCGTCCGCCCTGGGCGAGCAGGTCGACCTGCGCAGCTTCCTCTTCGGTACACCCCGCCAGTCGCTGGCGGCCGTCCGGCCCATCCTGGCCGACGTCCAGGAGGAGAAGTGCTTCTACTGCGGGAAGCGGGTCCGCAAGGAAGACCAGCACGTCGACCATTTCATTCCGTGGTGGCGGTACCCCACCGACCTGGGGCACAACTTCGTCCTCGCCGACAACCGCTGTAACGGCCAGAAGTCGGACCACCTGGCCGGGCAGCGGCACCTCGCCAACTGGGCGAATCGAAACGAGCGGCTCGGCGACCAGCTCGCCCGGGAGTTCGACGCCCGCCGGGTTCGCCACGACCTCCAGGCCTCCCTCCGGATCGCCTGTTGGGCGTACGGGCAGCTAGCGGCCCGGAGTGGCCAGGTGTGGGTCAGGGGAGGCTGCTCGAGCCGCTGCAGGAGTCCTGGGTCGAGCTCGTCTGCGGGTAGCTCAGCCGGTGGCCATTCCCAGGAGGCCGGCCGCTCGAAGCACCGATGCCCGTTCGAGGCTCAGCGGCGTCGGCTCCGAGAACCCGAGCGCATCCCCCACACGGCCGGTGAAGAGCACGACCGTGTGCCAGTCGCCCTGGAAGCTCGACCACCAGCGCAGGCCATCGCCGCCGCGATCCCATGCCGAACGGGCGATGGGCTGGGTGCGCTCCCGGAGGCGGGAGGCGGTGACGTCGGGCGGGACGGCGAGGTCTTCCAGGACCGCGGGATCGCAGAGATCGACGAGTCGCGCCGTCTTCGGAATCTCCACGCGCGCAAGGGCCAGCGGATGCCCGGCCCGCTCCAGTTGAGCGGCCGTCAGGCGACCGCCGCGCCAGGGTTGCAGCAGCTCCGCAACCGCATGCTCCTCCGATTCGGCAACATAGAGCACCGGTGAGACGTCCCGAGGAAGGTCGAACCGCCCCCGCCCTGTCGTGCCGGGGACGAACGAAGGTGAAAACGGCGCGCCGTCCGCCGCGCGGGAGTCCCACGGGAAGACCCGCCAGAGCTCAGGCACGAGCCCGCACCGAGGCGATCACGCGTACACTCCGGCCTTCTCGGCCTCGATGGCCCCGATGACGTCGGCCACCCGACCCGAGCGGATCAGGTAGGCAGGAGAGCGGCCGTACAAATGGGCATTGGGGCCGTGGAGCCAGCCCTCGACCGCCTCGAGCGCGAACCACCGAGCCGCCATCTCCAGGACCAGTGCCAGGCCCCCGAGTCGATCGGCGTTGTCCAGATCCGGCATCTGTCCGCGCCGCCATCGCGTAATCTGAGACGGAGAGACATCCAGCACCTCCGCCACCGCCCGATCGGTGCGGAGCACGGCGCGGCACGTGGCCAGGTGTTGTTCGACGGCAGATTCGAGGACAGCGAGCACGAAGCCCTCCTACGCAATGGTATGCGTTGCGCAACATAGATCGTTGCGTATCGAAGGGCAATCGTGGAGCACCTCCGCTCCGGCTGCGGCGAGGATCCGGGGTCCGCCTTCAGCGAGACCCGCCGGCCTTCGATTCCTGAATGTCGGCCACCTCCCCGTACAGCCGGTCCGGCGCCACGTCCAGTCCACCCGGCCACGTAGGCGCTCCGGTCGCCGGATCGATCTCGACGCGAGCGAACTCGTCAGGTCGATCCGTCCACCGCTTGAACACGCCCCGCCCGGCGACATCGGAGAGGTCAGCCTCGCCTTCCACGCCATCCTCGAAACGCACCCAGAGCCGGTAATCGGGCCGCGGCTCGGCGACGGTCAGTCGATAGGACATGCGCTCTTCCCCGCTATCCGAGTGGCTCGATCTTCTGGATGGGCTTCATCTCCGCTGCATCTCTTCGTTCAGAGACGATCAGCCCAGTATCCCGGCCTCCGACGATGGTGCATCGAGGCCAGGATCCGGACTCGATCAGCGGAAACGTTGTACAGAAGGCTGAAGGGGAAATGCCTCAGGAGAATGCGTCGCACACCCGGCCGAACGGCAACGCCCATCTCTCCGAATGCCACGATGTGCTCGATCGCGCTGCTCACCTCTGCGGCCAGGGCCGTGCCCAATCCCTCGGAACGGTCATTGAAGAAGGCCACGGCGTTCGCGAGCTCGTCGCGCGCGGTGTCGTGAAAGGTGACCTTCAACCGCTACCGCTCTCTATCGACGTCCAGCGACCCGTAGGCGTCCTCGGCCGGGATCTCCCGGACAGACCCAGCCTCCAGCTCCGCGAGACGACGCTCGGCCTCGTCGTACCAGGCCTGCTCCAGCTCCGACTCCTCTTCGAGGCTCGCGATGAGGCGCTCCGCCAATCGCGCACGCTCCTCGGTGGGAAGCTTCAGAAGGGCGCTTTCGAGCTCGTCGATGGTCATCGCCGCGTCCGACGTGGATGGGACACCATCCGATGATACAGCGAGGTGCGGCGGCGGTGCCATGCTGGGATCGGCCGCACCCGCGGACGGGTCGTGTCTTCTCGCCAAGCCTGTCGCCACTCGACGCCTCCGGCTATCCTGCCCTGCCCCCCGCGTACGCCGCACGTCCCCCCGCGTACCACCCGTCCGAGAGACCGGAGCATGGACACCGATCGACCGCGCCACCTCGTCTCCGTCTGGAACCCCGACTACGCCGTGGACGCGATGGACGCCCACGTGAGCGTGCTGTGGAGCGCGCACGGGCGCACCGGCGGCGGCGAGATCGCCGAGGAGGAGGTGCACGTCTGGTGGGGCCGGATCCGGAGCGCCCGGCGCCAGGAGGAGCTGCCGCACCTGGCCGACGTCCTGGCCCTCGACGACCAGATCGAGCGGAGGTGCCCACCTACCTCTACCTGACCGACTACAACTCCCTCTACGTGGCCGACCTGGCGCGCATCACCGTGGACGACGTCCGGGCCAAGGGCGAGACGGCGATCCCCGCGTACTACCGCGACCAGGAGTGCGACCTCTGGTTCCAGCTCTGGGACATCCGGCGCCTGGTCGCGCAGGATACGCGCGCGGTGGTCCAGGAGCTCGAGCCGTCTCAGGAATACGCGCTACCACGACCAGCCCGTGAGCCTCTACGGGGGGATGGTGGAGCTGCCGCTGGTGGTGTGGCGCGAGGCGGAGGTGGACTGGTTCGGCGACCGCGAGGCCCTGACCGAGGGCCTGCTCTGGGCGGAGAAGGACGCGGAGTTCCGGAGCGAGGCGGCACGGCTGAGCGCGGACCTGCGCGACAACCTCTTCGGCCCGCGGATCTGGAACCTGATGGAGCCCGCGACGCGGACGTTCCTGGCCTCGGCGGAGGCCGTGGTGCGGGCCCGGCGTGAGGACCCGGTCTTCGACTTCTCCGGCGCGGCCGTGGAGTACGCCAAGGCACTGGAGACGGAGGTCAACGCCATCGTCCCGCCCCTCGTGCGCCGGGCCCTGGAGGACCGGCGCCCGTGCGGAGCGCCTGGTGCGCGTGGACGGCCGGGCGCTGGACCTGGGCCGGCCCCTGCCCCACCAGACGCTCGGGCACGCTCCGGCGCCTCCTCCTGGACGAGCCCATCGTGAAGAAGGCGCTCCAGGGCACGGCCTCCGGGCACGTCAGCTACTTCACCGACCGCTACAAGCTCCCCCGACAGATCGAGCGGGTCCAGGACCTCCGGAACCCGGCGGCGCACAGCCGCGCGGTGGGGCGGGACGAGGTCCTCAGGGTGAGGGACGAGCTGCTGGGGATCGGGAGGCCGGGGGTGCTGGTGGAGCTGGTGGGGAAGAAGGGGTGAGAGGGGCGGCTGTCAGGCCCGTCTCCTCCCTCGAAGCGTTTCCTCCGGAACAGACCCCGCGCCTCGCGCCTCCGACAGGCGTGCGACCACGAACGTGTTGAGCGACACCCCCTCGTGCTCCGCCGCACGCACCAGCCACGCGTGCAACGAGCGGGGGAGCCGGGCGCGGAACTGACCACTGTAGGGCGTCAGAGGCTGCGGGTCGGGGAGGGGCCATCCGTCCTGCTCGTACATCTCGATCGCCAGGCCGACCGCGGTCTCCAGCTCCGCGAGCGCGCGCCGCGGGGTGGAGCCAAGTCCGGAGATGCCTTCCCACTCCGGGATACGGCCACGAACGCCCCGTCTTCCTCACTCCATCGCACGTCCGCCCCGTACCTCATGGAGCCCGGTCCCGAATCGATCATTCGTACTCCTCGTCGATCGCCCGGAGCAACTGTCGCATCGGCTCATCCTCGCCTATCTGGCATGGTACCGTATATGGAACCATTCTTCAATGCTCGTCGTGTCCAGTGACGAGCTATCGGAGGTCGGAGAGCTCGCGGGAGGCTCTCTCTCCCCCCTCAACGCAGTCGGGAGTGCAACCGACCGGGATCACGTCGAGTGTGGAAGCAGGAGAGCACGACCACTTCATCCTTCCTCGCCCGGAAGAGGACGATGTAGGGAGACCGCCGCAGAACGGCCTTGCGTATCTCACCCTGGATGGTGGTGAACCGATGCGGCTGCGAGCGAATCGACTCGACGAGATGCCCGACTTCATCGAGGAAGGCCGCACCAAGCTCAGGGACCCGTTCTTCGTACCAGGCGGCCGCCTCAGCGATCTCCCACTCGGCCTCGGGGCGGAGGGCGACGCGACGTGTCACCCCCGCTCTCGGAGCCTCGCCTGTGCCTCCTCCCACGGAACGCTGGTGTCGGGATCTGCATCGTGTTCCGCAAGTCGACGGCGGGCCTCCGCAAGCTGCTCCTCGGGCACGGGGACGGAAGAAGGTTCAGCCGAGATGCTGTCCCAAATCGCCTCGACGAGCGCAAGGCGCTCGGAGACGCTGAGCTTCCGGATGGCATCCATGTCGATCTTCACCATGAGTATGA
>CAWKGE010000030.1:0-5989 GCA_963848895.1 uncultured Gemmatimonadales bacterium | reverse complement strand
GCGCGCGGTAGTTCCCCCTCTGCTCGCGCGTCTGAAAGGGGGGTGGGATGCGGTCACCTCGTGCCGTCCGGCCCGAGGCGCCGCTCCCTCGATGAATGGGGGAGGGGGATACCATGGAAGCCGATGGACGGAGGACCCTGGGTCGCCGCGAGTTGCTGGTCCGCACGGCGCCCGCATGTGCGATGGGCTGCCTGGGATTGGGTGGCATCCAGGAGCTGCTGGCGGCCCAGGTGGCGCCCCCTGCCCAGGAGGTGCACAAGTTCGACCGCGAGCGGGACGCGAAGCTCTCGGTCCGGGCTGCCTATCGGATGCAGTACTCCCAGTTCTTCACGTTTGTCCGCAACCTGAGGGACACGCTCGGGGACGAGGAGTTGATCCGGCTCCTGAAGCTCCACTCCACCGCCGTGGGTCGGAACGCCGGGGAATCCCAGGCCCGCAGCGGGCCGGACACGAGCTTCCAGACCTTTGTGGCCACCTTCCGTCCTCCCAGGTACGCCAACACCCTGACTCAGGAGGTGGTGGAGGACACCGAGAACGCCTTCCAGCTCCGGGTCACCGAGTGCATCTGGGCCGAGGTCTTCCGGGAAGCCGGGCTGGACGGCGCGATCGGCCACGCCGCCGTGTGCAACATGGACTACACCTGGCCCACGGCCTTCAACCCCCGGTTCCGGATGGAGCGGACGAAAACCCTGATGCAGGGTGACGATCACTGCAACCATCGGTATCTGCAGAGCGCCGAGTAGCCCCGACCGGTCGTAGGGAGGCCCACGCGCCCACGCGCGTGGGGGAATTCTCAACCCAGGCCAGGAGCCCGCCGAGGCCCGCCCCCCCCGGGCTCGGACGTCGGCCCCTCTCTTGCCCTCCGCGTTGCCGTTGTCTACAATTACGACACCGCAAGTCGACAAAGGCGACATCGGACGAGCCATGCCCAAATCCTACCTCGGCGATCTGGAGCAGATGATCCTCCTGGCAGTGATGCGCCTCGGCGATGAGGCCTTCGCCCTGGCGGTCTTACGCGAGTTGGACAGGGAGGTGGGAAGGAAGGTCTCCCGGGGATCGTTGTACAAGACTCTGGAGCGCCTGCGAGAGAAGGGGTTGGTGACGTGGCGCACCGAGGACGGCACGCCGGAGAGAGGGGGCCGGCCCAGGCGCATGTTCTCCGTGACGCCCCCCGGTGTCATGGCGCTCACGGAGTCGCGTGAGGCGCTTCTCACGCTTTGGCACGGTCTGGCAACGGCCTTGGGTGGGGAAAGGGGATGAAGAGGGAGAGGCGGGACCGCGAACCCCCACGCTTGGCGGAGTGGGTCTTGGAGCGGAGTGTCCCCCGTGGGCGTGCCGGACAGAGTGTCGTCGGGGATGCACGGGAGGAGTTCCAGGCGCACCTGGATTCGACGTCGCGCGTGCCCCCGGCCTTGTGGTACTGGCTGCACGTGCTGCCCATCGCCGCGCACGGGCTCGTCTTCGGGTTGGGTGCGTCACCCGGTTCGATCCCCGGTACGCTGGCGGCAGCCGGCCGTGACCTGAGGCTCGCGGCGCGGACGTTGACCCGGAGACCGGGGCTCACCGCGGCCGTGGTGGGGACGCTGGCCTTGGGCATGGGGGGGATCACGGCTGCATTCAGCATCGTGAGCGCGGTCCTTCTCGAGCCCCTCCCCTACGACGAGCCGGACCGACTCGTGGGGGTCTATCGGTTCCGGACCGACATGGCCGGTGGCGCCCCGCCAGCGAGCGCTGCCGGACAGAGCTATTCGGTGTCGCCCGTGACGTTCCGTGACTGGCAGCAGGGCGGGCGGGCGTTCGAGGCCATGGGTGCATTCGAGGGAGTCTCCTACGCCCTCGGGACGCCCAGTGGACCCGTCCGCATCTCGGGCGTGAACGCCACATCCGGTACGTTCCGGGCTCTTGGGGTCCAGCCGTTGACGGGCCGCCTTCTCCTGCCGCGAGATGATGAAATCGGGGAGCCCCGGGTCGCCCTTCTCAGCTACGGCCTCTGGGAGCGCGCGTTCGCCTCGGACCCCGAAATCCTGGGGCGGACACTCTCTCTCGACGGCGTGGCACACATGGTGGTGGGCATCATGCCCCCGGGCTTCGCCTTCCCGTACGAGGGCGTGGACGTGTGGGCTCCCCTTCCCCAGTCCCGCCGGGCCTGGCCCACGCGCAGCGGAGGCTTCCTCCAGGTGGTGGGTCGCCTGGCCGAGGGGGTCACCACGGCCGAGGCACAGCGGGAGATGACGGCCCTGCAGGCGCAGCTGGCGGACGCGTACGAGGGCGAGCGGGACCGTGGGGCGAAACTCTATCCCCTGCGTGAGCTACAGGTGGCTCAGAGCCGCCCCGGCCTCCTGCTGCTCCTGGGTGCCACCACGCTGGTCCTTCTCATCGCGTGCGCGAACGTCACCAACCTGCTCTTGGTGCGTGCGGTGGAGCGCGACCACGAGCTGGCCATACGCACGGCCCTGGGTGGGGGGCGGATCCACCTCGCCGCGCAACTCGCTTCGGAGGGGATCGTCCTCGCCCTCCTGGGGGGCGGCGCGGCCGTGCTGGTGGCGGCCACCGGCGTCAGGCCGCTCCTTTCGCTGCTCCCCGTGGCCTTGCCCAACGCTAGTGCGGTCCGGGTCGATGGGAGCGTCCTGACCTTCGCGGTCCTCATGACGATCACCGTCGGAGTGCTGACCGGACTGGGCGTGGCTCTGCGCACGACGCCGAGTCATGCCGGCTCGGCACTCCGCCAGGACAGTCGGGGGTCGGCCGGGGGCGGTCGGAACCGGTCCCGCACGCTCCTGGCGGTAGTGCAGATGACCCTGGCCTTCGTTCTCCTCTCCGGTGCAGGGCTATCCATGAAGGGATTCCTGGGGGTGGCGGCGCTGGACCCGGGTTTCGACTCGGCGGACCGCCTCGCCATGCGGGTCCTGTTGCCCGAGGAATACCGTGACGACAGTGCCGCCGTGAGCGGGTTCTTCGAGGATTTGACGGAGCGCCTCTCCTCCCGTGGCGACGTGGCGGCCGCGGGCTCGGCCAGCCAGATGCCGTACTCGGGGGGCACATCCTTCCCCCCGGCGTCCTTCGAGACAGCGGACGGCGTGGTGAACGCCGCCGTCCACAGCAGCGCGGTGACGGCCGGCTACTTCGATGCCGCGGGCATTCGCCTCGTGTCGGGCCGCTTGCTGACGCGGGAGGATCGCGCCGGCACCCTCCCGGTCGCGGTGGTCAACGAAACGCTGGCGCGCACATACTGGCACGACGAGAGCGCCCTCGGGCATCGGCTACGCCTGGACCTCCCGGGCGACTCGGTGTGGCGGACCGTGGTGGGGGTGGTGGCGGACGTCCGGTACGGTTTCGGGTGGGCGCCCTTCCCGGAGTTCTACTCGACGGTGGAGCAGCGCTCCCTGTGGTATCAGACCGTGTTGGTCCATGCCAGTGGCGACCCGGCCTCCGTCTCCGAGGCCATGCGGGAAGCCCTTTGGGCATTGGATCCGGGCATTCCCGCCACCGTTCGTACGTGGGACGAGCTGGCAAGCCAGTCCCGGGGCTTCGCACTGGCCCGGTTCGGCTCCATCGCAATGGCCTTCATGGCAGGGTTGGCGGCGGTGCTGGCAGTGGTGGGGGTCTATGGAGTGATCGCCTTCACGGTGCGCATGCGCCGACACGAGTTCGGCGTCAGGGTCGCCCTCGGAGGAAGCCTGCCCGGCATCCTCCGAGGCGTACTCATGGAGGGCCTTCGGTTGGCGACGGCGGGCATCGTCGTCGGCCTTGCCACCGTACTCGCCGCGGACCGATTCCTCGACCCGTCGCTCTTTCCGGCGGGAACGCGGGATCCGATCACCCTGGGCGCCGTGGCGCTCCTCCTGCTTGGGACCGGTCTGGGTGCCAGCGTCCTTCCGGCGTTCCGCTCGACCCGCGTGGATCCGGTCAGGACGTTGCGCTCGCAGTAGCGCGTTGGTGTGGACCTCCGGGCAGGCCAGGGCCCGATCGGGATCCTGGGCGGAGGTCGGGGCGGCGTCGGTCCGAGGTAGAAGCGCCGGTGGAGCCGGCCCAGGCGCTCGTTGTAGGTTGCGACCAAGGCGTCGTGTGCCACGGCACGGCGCGAGATCCTCCATCGTTTGGAGGTCCCCCGGATCGTATCCCCCGCCCGCCACTCCGTCGAGTTGCCGCGGACGTTCCCGCGCGGTACGCTCCCGCCAGGAGAAGACCATGGACCGACGAGACTTCCTGAAGGCCGGCTCGGCATCCGCGCTGGGGGCGTACGGAGCCTCGCTGGGCGTGCAGAACCTGGGCGTGGCGCGCGCGCCGCTGGATTCCCCGGGCGCGGTTGCCGGGCGCGCGGCCAAGTCCGACCCTCGCGCCCTCATCATGGACGCGATGGGCGAGCTCCGGCCCGAGTACGACGCCGCGCTCATCGGCGAGATGCTCGCCAGCGGCATGGACGCGATCACCGTCACGCTGTGCGATCCGAAGCCGGTGGGGCCGGAGGCGCTCGAGCTCGCGGTGGACGGCCTCCTGACCTACGACCGCTTCCTGGCACGGCACCCGGATCTGCTGCTCAAGGCCACCTCGGTGGCCGCCGTCGACCAGGCGCGCTCGGCGGGACGGATGGCGGTCTTCTTCCTGTACCAGAACGCCGAGCAGTTCGGCTCCGACCTCGACCGCGTGGAGATGTTCCACCGTCTGGGCGTGCGCAGCTCGCAGCTCACCTACAACGAGCGGAACCGGGTGGGCGTCGGGTGCCGGGCGGAGGACGACGCCGGCGGGCTGACCGACTTCGGCCACGCGCTCGTGGAGCGCATGAACGAGATCGGGATGCTGGTGGACCTTTCGCACGCGAACATGGCGACCATGCGCGACGCCATCGCCCGCACGTCCCGTCCGCTCGTCATCTCTCACACCGGGTGCGACGCGGTCTATCCGCACCTGCGGAACACGACGGACGAGAACCTGCGCGGGGTGGCCGGGACCGGCGGGGTCGTGGGCGTCTGCCAGCTCCGCCCGTTCCTGACGCCGGAGAAGCGGGACAACCTGCACGCATACTTCGACCACATCGACCACGCCGTGCGGGTTTGTGGGGTCGAGCATGTGTGCATCGGCAGCGACCGCGACCACCGCGTCATCGAGATGACGCCGGAGTACGTGGCGGAGCTCCGGCGCGAGGAAGGGAGTCAGGTCGTGGACGACGAGCTCCCCTATTTCATCGACGAGCTGAACGGCCCCGGGCGCATGGAGGTGGTGTGGAACGGGCTCGTGCGCCGCGGATACGCGGCCGCCGACGTGGAGCGCATCATGGGCGGCAACCTGTACCGCGTCTACGGTGACGTGATCGGATGAGCTGACGCGGGCCGGCGGCCTTCTTTCGTCGGCTCCGACGATCCCCCGGACCGGGATCAGCCCGGCTCAGGTCCCGGTCTACTCCGTCCTCAGGGCCTCCATGGGATCGATCCCCGAGGCACGCCGAGCAGGGACGTAGCTGGCGAGGAGGACGACCACGAGGAGCACGCCTCCAGCGCCCAGGAAGGAGGCGGGATCCACGGGGCTCACGCCCAGGAGCATCGAGCGCATGGCAGCCGCGGAAGCGCCGGCTGCGAGGGCGCCCACCACCAGCCCGGGCGCCGCCAAGCGGAGCGCGCCGCCGAGGACGGTGCCCAGGACGCGGCGGCGGGTCGCCCCCATGGCCATGCGGACGCCGATCTCCCGGGTGCGGCTCGCGACGGTCATGGCCACGACACCGTAGACGCCCATGGCCGAGAGGAGAAGGACCATCAAACCGAGCCCACCTCCCATTCTCGCCGCACCACGCTGCTCCTCGGTGCTGCGCTCGACGATGGACTCCGCGGACACCAGGCGAGGCATGGGAAGCGCCGGGTCGACGGAGCGCAGCGCGGAACGCACGGGGTCGGCCACCGCGGCCAGGTCGGCGTCGGTACGGAGGGCGATCATGAGCTTTGCCCGGTAGTCCTGCCGAATCGGAACGAAGACCTGAGGCCAACGCTCACCCGCGCGA
>CAWKGE010000029.1:0-64525 GCA_963848895.1 uncultured Gemmatimonadales bacterium | reverse complement strand
CCGGAAGATCAGGCTGCGCGCCGGGCGTAGCGGCGATGCAGCCCACCGACCTGCGGGTAGGCGATCACCTCGCCCAGCTCGGGCGGCTCAACCGCGCGGCCATCCGGGGAATCGCCATCCAACGCACGATGGGTCCGCGAAGCGTGGTGTAGGGCGCGTAGTGGCGAAGCACCCGCAGGAGGTGTCGTTCGTTGAGCACGACGATGTCGTCGAGGTATTCGCGACGAATAGAGCCGATCAGACGCTCGCAATAGGCGTTGGCCGGGGCCGTCGAATGCACCCTGTGCGGACGATCTAACAGAAGTCTTCGAGATCACCCACCCCTTCCATCCTCTCGTCGGGCAACGCCTCGAGCTGCTGGCCTACCGGCACAGCTGGGGCGAACACCGGGTGATGTACCGGGACGTGCGGGGCCGAGTGTGCTTCCTGCCAGCGAGTTGGACCAGCATGGTTGCGCCGGACCCGTACGTGGTGCTGTCAGCCGGACGTTCGCTCTTCCGGCCTCAGGATCTGGTGACGCTGGCGGCTCGCGTACGGCGCCTTCTACGAAGGTCCGGGACTCCCACCACAGAGGAGCACGAGCAGGGGGGTGTAAAGTGAATTTTGCCGATATCGTCAAAGAGATTTTGCCGTTGATGTCTGCGGCTCATCCAGAGTGGACTGCGATGAGTGCCTTGTATATGCGGACATGTAGCGTATTATGGCCAAGTATCCGGAGAGTTGACACAGGGCATGATGTACGTAATCATATTTACGTACATCTCCCCTCTCTCAAGGAGCCCAGCCGTGGCACAGCCATCTGGGGTGGACCCCAAGGACCCCAAGACCGAGGTGTTGCGCCAGCGCCGGGTCCTGAACCCCCGGCCCGATGCGGTAACGGACGAGCGGTTCCGGACCGGCGAGTTCTTCGACCCTCGGGACCTGGTGCAGGTGAAGTACGAGATGGTGCGCCGGGTCCAGGAGGAGAGCAGCGACAGTGACGGAGACGGCCGAGGTGTTCGGCTTCTCCCGTCCGAGCTTCTACGCGGCGCGTCGGTCGCTGGAAAAAGAAGGTCTGGCTGGGTTGGTGCCGAAGCCGCCGGGCCCGAAGGGCGCGCACAAGCTGACGGACGAGGTGATGGACTTCGTCGGGAGGCTCCGAGAGGAGTCGCCCGACGTGAGCGCCCAGGAACTGGCGCGCCGCATCGAGGAGCACTTCGATCGCTCCGTGCACCCGCGAAGCATCGAGCGGGCGATCGAGCGCCGGGAAAATAAACGCGGGACGTCGCGTTGAGGGCATCACCGCCCGGGACGGGAGAGTGGGTCGAGCGCTACGAAGCGCTGCGCGCTTACGCCGTGGGCGAGGG
Source organism: uncultured Gemmatimonadales bacterium (assembly GCA_963848895.1). Lineage (GTDB taxonomy): Bacteria > Gemmatimonadota > Gemmatimonadetes > Longimicrobiales > Gaopeijiaceae > SZUA-318. Next base: position 63,179 of record CAWKGE010000029.1, on the reverse strand, counting down.
AACGCTCGGCTTCATGCCCCTGGGCCTCGCGGCGCTGCGGCACCGGGGCGTGGTCGCTTGGATGGAAGTCGAGGGCCGAGTCGTGGAGCGGGCGGTCGCCGGGCCCGTGGCTCCCGTCGAGGGTGAGGACACCGGCTCCGTGCCGATATCCGCTCGCTCGGAGCTGGTCAGCTTGCTGGCCAGCACCGCGTTGCTCGTGGCGGCAGGAGGGCAGCGATGAGCCTCGATGCTACGAAGGTGCAGGCGGATCACCTGCGGCGCGATGCCTATCTCTATGTCCGGCAATCCACGCTGCGGCAGGTCATGGAGCACACCGAGAGCACCCAACGTCAGTATGGGCTTCGCCAAAGAGCCGTGGCCCTGGGCTGGCCGGCGGATCGGGTGATCGTGATCGACGAGGATCAAGGCCAGTCGGCCTCGGGCACGGTGGATCGGGCCGGCTTCCAGCGCTTGGTTGGTGACGTTGGGGTGGGCCGCGCAGGGATCGTCCTGGGTCTGGAGGTATCGCGGCTTGCCCGCAGTTCTACCGAGTGGCACAGGCTGCTCGAGATCTGCGCCCTGACGAACACGCTCATCCTGGACGAGGATGGCGTCTATGATCCCGCCCACTTCAACGACCGACTGCTCCTCGGACTCAAGGGCACGATGAGCGAGGCGGAGCTGCACGTGCTCCGGGCCCGCCTGCGGGGTGGAGTGCAGAGCAAGGCCCGGCGCGGGGAGCTCAAGATGCCTCTGCCCACCGGACTCGTCTACGACGCCACGGACCGTGTAGTCCGCGATCCAGAGCGACGAGTCCAGGCCACGTTGCGGCTCTTCTTCCGCACCTTCCGGCGCCCGGCGCGGCCTTGGCCACGGTCAAGCACTTCCGGGACCACGGGCTTCTCTTCCCACCCGACTCCGGGTAGGCGCCCGCAAGGGAGAGGTCGTCTTCGTGCCACTGGAGCACAGCCGCGCGCTCCGCACCCTGCACAACCCTCGCTACGCCGGTGCGTTCGCCTTCGGTCGCACCCGCACCCGTCCTCGCCTGGAGGGTGGACGGCGGCTCATGATCGTTCCTCGAAGCGAATGGCAGGTGCTCATCCTCGACGCTCATGAAGGCTACATCTCGTGGGCGGAGTACGAGCAGAACCTGGCGCTCTTGGAGGAGAACTCGCAGGCCCACGGAAGCGACCGGCGACGGAGCCCACCTCGCGAGGGCCCGGCGCTACTGCAGGGGATCCTCCTGTGCGGGCGCTGCGGCAAGCGCATGACGGTGCGTTACAACCTTCCAAGCACCGGACCGGCTCCCATGTACATGTGTCAGCGCGCCCACATCGCGCGCGGCGATCCCATCTGCCAGAGGGTGCCCGGAACCGGCGTCGACGAGGCGGTCGGTCGCTTGCTTGTCGAAAGCGTTACCCCCGTCACTCTCGATGTCGCACTTGAGGTTGGCGACGAGCTCCGCCGCCGGGCCGACGAGGTGGACCGACTCCGGCGCCAGCACGTAGAGCGCGCCCGCTACGAAGCGGAGCTGGCGGAACGCCGCTACCGTCGCGTCGATCCCGACCACCGTCTGGTCGCCGATGCCCTCGAGGCCGACTGGAACGCCAAGCTCCGCGCCCTCACCGACGCGCAGAGAAGCTACGAAGAGGAGTCCAAGGATGATCCCGGCGCGCCGAACGACGAGCACCGCCGCCAGATCCTGGCCCTCGCCACCGACTTCCCTCGCCTCTGGAACGATCCGGCCACACCCGTTCGCGAGAAGAAGCGTCTGGCGCGGCTCCTCATCGAGGACGTGACGCTCATCAAGGACACCGAGATCACCGCCTACATCCGCTTCCGTGGCGGTGCGACGCGTACACTCACCCTTCCGCTCCCCCTCTCCGCCGCTGATCTTCGGCGCACCGACGCCGATGTCGTCCATCGCGTCGACGAGCTTCTCGACCACCATACGGAGCGCGAGATCGCCACCATCCTCAACGTCGAGGGTCTCCGCACCGGGACTGGGCTCTCCTTCAACCTCCCCCGCGTCGCTCGCATCCGCTCCGCCTACGGTCTGAAGTCACGCTACCATCGGCTCCGCGAGCGTGGGCTGCTTACCCTCCAGGAGATGGCCGACGCCCTCGATGTCGCACCGTGCACGGTCAAGATCTGGCGCGCCGCCGGGCTTCTCGCAGCCTATCCTTACAACGCCAAAGACCAATGCCTCTACCAGCCGCCCGGCGCCGACCACCCCCGGAAACACACCTGGAAGGGGCTGAGCGTCGCCCCTCCAGCCAAGAATGCCACTCGATCCACCCCAAGAGGTGCAGTATGACACCAAAGCCTTCTGCCAGGGCGATCCCGGTGCCGTCAGCACGTCCTCGATCCCCATCGACCGGACGCGTCGGGCGGCTTCGCCGGAGAAGATCTTGTCCCGGTCATGGAGCAGGAATCGAGGCCTGGTGTCGTAGGGGAACGCCTCGACGACTTGTCGTGCTGTCCAGTGAGCGCTGGGCGACGTCGTGACGTTGAAGTGCAGGATCCGGCGTCGATCATGCGCCATGATCACCAGGACGTAGAGCACGCGGAACGTGGCCGTGGGGACAAGGAAGAAGTCCATGGCGACGATGGCGCTCAGGTGGTTCTCCAGAAACGAGCGCCAGTTCTGCGATGGCTGCCTGGGCCGCGGTGGCCGATACCGGCGAACGGTGGAGTCGCTCACATCGATCCCGAGCTTATGGAGCTCGGCCTGGATGCGCGGCGCGCCCCACGTTGGGTTCGAGCTCCACATGTGGCGAATCAGACGTCTCACAGACGGATCAATCCGTGGCCGTCCCCCTTTGGGCCTGCTCTTCCAGCGCCAGTAGGCCCGAAAGCCCCTGCGGTGCCAGCCGACGACGGTGGCCGGTTGGACGAGAACGAGGGCCCGGCGCCAACCCGGCCAGACACGCCGGAGCCCTATCCAGAAGAGGCGGTCGCGGTCCTTCAGGCGCACCGTCCTCTTCTGTCGCTGAAGGACCATGAGCTGCTGTCGGAGGGCCAAGTTCTCGAGCGCCAGGTTCCGCCGACTCCTTAGCCCCGAAACGAGGCCCCATACCGCAATCCTGATCCAATCCCCCATCGCCACCCGCTTTCACCGAGTCGTCAAAAACCCAGCAATCTCGGGGCGTATGAGGTTTTCGCTACCCACAGGCGGTGCGTGGGAGTGGGTCCATGGCCAACCTCGTCGAAGCCATACCGGAGGCGGTACATGGGGTTGTGCCAGATCTACTGATCGAGGAGCCGCGGGTCCTGTCCGCCGCCATGACCAGGTGGTCAGAGCCATTTCGGCTCAGGATGATCTTCGTCGTCGCGCTGGCCTGCCTGGCTACGTCGCTCACGTCGGTGGGTGTCTACGCGGTGGTGAGCTACGTGGTCTCCAGTCAGGCCGTTGAAGTGGGGCTCCGCCGGGCCATGGGGGCCTCGGTCGCCACAGAGGTGCGGCGCGTGGCACGTGCGGCTGTCGGACCCGTGCTCGAAGGGGCGGCCCTGGGCCTCGTGGCCGGCCTGGTGGTGGCGCGCTTGTCGGTGGACGTGCTGTTCGGAGTGGCCCCTCTGGACCCCCCGTCCTATGTGATGGCGCTGGCCTCCGCGGTGATTCCGGCCGCGTTGGCGGCGGCAATGGGCGCGAGCCGCGTGCTGGTGATGGATCCCGTGCGCGTACTCGACCAGCGGTAGCGCTCCTGGACTTGCTGCGGGGCCAATTATTGCGTATTTTACGATAAATGTCGACTGTCGCACGCGAGAGCCTGGCGGCGCGGTGCTTCGGGGAGGGAAGGAGAGGGGCGGAATGCGAGGGAGGGGCACAAGTCCAGAAGCGAACACAGCCGCGGTGGTCCTGACCGGCCTGTTCCTGTTCGTCCTCGGCGGGGAGCTTTCGGCTCAGGCGGCCGTCCCACGTATCCTCGAGCAGGACGCGACACGGGACAATCTGGTGACTCCGGCGGGCTACGCGACGGGGCCTGCCGGGGAACTCGGTCGCGTTCGAGTCAGAGGAACAGGTGACCGCGCCATGATTCTGATCCCGGGCCTGGGGTTCGGCGGCGACGTGTTCGACGCCTTGATCGAAGGCTGGACGAACACCTACACGATGTACATTGTGACTCTTGCCGGCTTCGGCGGCACGCCTGCTCCTCCCACTCCACCCCCGGGCACGAGCTTCGGCGAGCAGACCTGGACAGCCTCCGCACTCGCCGCCCTGAAGGGCTTGATCGAAGACCGGGCGCTCGACGATGTCGTTGTGGTCGGACATTGGATGACGGGTTCACAGCTCGCCTTGCGCCTTGCCCTCGATGAGCCTTCAGCGGTATCCGCCGTGGTGCTCCTATCGGGCGCCGGACGGTGGTCTTTCGGCGGCCCTTCCACGAAGACGACACGCGCCCAGCGCGTGAAGAACGTCGATGAGGCTCTCGCGCCCAACTGGTTTCGAACGGTGACGCGGGAGACGTGGGACGACAACAACTTCCTGCCAGGTGACTATGCCGTCCAACCGGTCTTGGCGTTGCGCCTCTGGCGGGAGGCCGCCCGGCCGGATCTGCACGTGTGGGTTCGGTACCTGTGCGAGTTCATCGCCGGCGACGTCACGCTCGATCTCCCGCGGCTCCACACCCCGACACTCCTTCTACAGCCCGATATCGTCGGGGCGTACCACGATCCAGGCAACGACTACATGAATCGCTTCCTCAACGTGAGTTGGGGTGATTTGGATGCGGGGCCGACGGTGCTCCGGCGCCAGGTGATCCCGGGCACCCGTGTCGTCTCGTGGGCCGACCGGCCGGATGCCGTGCGCGAAGCCATCGATGCGTTCCTATTGGCGCGGTGACCTCGCTAGCGCAGCCGGGGAGAGGGGAGTAGCAGTGGGTAAGGCTCTCTAAGAAAGGAAGTTGCATGAAGACTCGATACCGCCGCCGATGCGCGTGGGGCTCCGTAGCCGGCGGGCTGCTCCTCGTAGGTGCGTGCATGAATACTCCGACATCTCAGGTGTCGGAGCCCTATTTGCCGGGGGGCGTGGACCTTTCGGAGGTGTTGGAACAGGCCTTGGCTCCGGAGAATCGATCGGGGTGGGGAGTGTCGAGCAGCGTGGTCGTCAACCCTCAGGAGGGCGCGGGTATCGTCATCCTCTACGGCGTGTCACGGTCGGATGCCCTTCGGCCCACAACGCCGCTGGACCACCTCGCGGCGCTCGACCGGTTGATGCGCGATGCGTTGCACCGAAAGGGCATCACCGTACTCGCCACTGCCAGAGGGGAGAAGGGTGCAACGGATATACGATACTGCGAGCCACAGACGGGCGGGTCAGGCTGGCTCCACATGGTGGTGGTCCCGGGGAAAGACGATGCCATGCGCGTCGTGCTCACGCGTGTGGAGGTGCGGATCGAGACGGGCTGTGAGCCCGACGAGCTTCCGAAGATGGTGTCGTGATGGGAGGACGGTATTCGGCTGGCACGGGCCGGATTGACGACCCCTGAGAGGATTCTCCTTATTGCCGGATGGGCCCTGACGCAGCCGGTCCGTGTGACGGCCGAATCGAGCGGGGCGAAAAGCGGTATACGGGCAGAACTGTCAGGAGGTGTGCCATGGAACAACCCCAACCTCGTGCAGATCACCACTGGAGAGGAGCCACCAGGGACTCGGCAACCGACTGATCGAGGGAGAGCCGCAGTCGTGTCCGGGGCCCATCACCTGCCACACAAGACTGGTGCGGACTCCTGAATCACTACGCCAGGCGGGCCGCCTGATCCTCGGCTGGGTATTGAAATAAGGACGGGGTCAGTCGGACCGTAGGGCTTCGGTCGGCGCGACGCGGGACGCACGCCGAGCGGGGATCCCGTCCTGTTCCAATACTCCGCCGAGGTAAGGTGTAGCCCATCTCGGCTGGATTCTGGAACCGGACAGGGGGGCGCTCTGCACGACCTGCAGCGCCGTCCAGTCGTCCCCGGAGAGCGGCGCATGCGTCACGGTGCCGGCGGCGCGCACGGCCGGGAGAGTCGCCACTCGCTCCACGAGGCCCTCGAAGAGCGCCGCCACGTCGTGCGGACCCGGGTACTGCGACTCGGAAAGCCCGATCGTCACGACAAGGCGATCCTCGAGACCGAAGCCAGGCTCCACGCGTTGCAGCCGGCGCAGGCTGTCCAGCATGACGCCCGCGCCGACGAGCAGAAGAAGCACCAATCCCACTTGGACCGACACGAGCGCGCCCCGCGGGGCGTCGCGACCGGTCGCCCCTGCGAGCGACCGGTAGCCGCTGCTGCGGGCTGCCGAGCCTGCGACTCCGATCGGTGCGCGCGGCGGGGATCAGGCCGAACAGCGCGGTATTCACGATCGCGAGCGTAGCGGAGAAGGCCAGCACGTGTCGGTCGCACGCGACCCGGATACCGGGAAGGGCCTCGGGTGAGAGATCCAGGAGCGCATCGACTCCTCGGAGAGGGGCAGTCCCAGCACGGTGCCTGCGGCGGCCACCACGATGCCCTCGCGGATCACCAGACGGGCGAGCCGTGCGCGAGACGAGCCCAGAGCAGCCGGGATCCGAGAGCGTCAGGGGCGCCTCAGCGCCTTCAGTGGATCCATGCGGGTCGCGCGGAGCGAAGGGACGAGAGCGGCCGCGATCGCCACGCCAACGATCAGCAGGGCGGACCCCACATAGCTGAGAGGGTCGGCCGTCCCGACATCCACTAGCATCGACTTGAGCACACGACCGAGAGCCAGGGCGCCCCCGAGCCCGATAAGCGCCCCGGTGGCGGTCACGCCGAGGGCGCTCCGGAGGACCAGGGCGAGGATGCCACTCCTGCCCGCGCCGAGGGCGGCGCGAATCGCGAGCTCACGCGTGCGCTGCTCAACCGCGAACGAGACGAGGCCATAGATGCCCAGGCACACCAACAGGAGGGCCGCCCCTCCGAAGAGGCCCAGCCCCTGGAGCACGAGCAGACGCTCTTCGGTGCGCGCGGAAAGGCGCGCCGGGAGCGAACTCATCGCGAACGGGACTCCGGGGTCCACCCCACGCACTGCGCTGCGCACGCCCTGCTCCATGCCCGGGATGCCAGGCCGTACCTCGGCGACCAGCGTCATGCCCCGCGCATACGTCGGCACCTGCCGGTGCAGCACGTACATGTCATCCTGCGGCGCGGCCTCGTGTCCATACTGGCGCAGGTCCGGCACGACACCGACGACGGTCAGCCAGGGTGCTTCTCCCCCGTACAGGTTCTGCTCCATGCTGCGGGCCCGGATCCGCTGTCCGAGTGGGCCGGCCCCCGGCCAGAGGCGAGACGCCAACGATCGGCTGACGACCGTCACGCGCTCGGTTCCCTGGCCGTCGGACGGCTCGAATCCGCGACCGGCGAGCAGGGGCACGTCGAGCGCGTCGAAGTAGTCCTCCGTAACGACGATGTAGCCGGATGCGAGTTGATTACCCCCCTCGTTCCCGGGGATGTCGATGAAGCCCCGCGCACCGATGCTCGTTGGAATCGCCTGCGATGCGGCCGCCGCCTCGATACCGGGGAGCGCCGCGACGCGCTCGATCACCTTGTCCCAATAGCCGAGCACGCGGTCCGGATCGCGGTACTCGGGTCCGATCAGCGAGACGTCGGCCGTGATCACCCCCTGGGGATCGAAGCCGAGGTCGCGGGAGACCAAGGCCTGGAACGAGCGGAGCAGCAGTCCCCCGGCGACCAGTAGCGTGACGGCAACCCCCACCTCGATCACCACCATCGCCGCGCCCGGGAGCCCCCGGCCTCCTCTCACCTCGCCTCGGGCCCCGGAGAGAGCGGCTGCGAGGTTACCGCGGTTCCCGTGCGCGGTGGGAAGCGCCCCGGCGAGGAGCCCGGCCGCGACGGCGGCCCCCAGGCCGAAGGCGGCTACGCGGCCGTCGAATACGACCTCTTGGATACGTGGGAGCACGTTCGCGACGTGGTCGGCGAGAAGGCCGTGGCCGACCAGGCGAGCGCCACACCGATCCCTCCGCCGACCAGCGCGAGGAGCATGTGCTCGATCACGGCGCGTCGGACCATGCGGCCACGACCGGCTCCGAGGGCCAGTTGCACCGCGGTTTCCTGTCTGTGGCGAGACGTGCGGGCAAGGCTCAGCCCGGCGAGGTTCGCGCACGCGACCAGGAGCAGAAACGAGACGGCGATCGCAAGGAGGACGAGCCAGGAACGGGAGCTTCCCACCACGACGTCTCGCAGCGGATGGACTCCCACCCCCCAGGAGTAGATGGCTTCGGGATCCCGCTCCCGGATACTCGCCGCAACCGAAGCCAGCTCGGCGCGCGCCTGCTCGATCGTCACGCCGTCTGCAAGGCGGGCGATGACCTGATAGTTGATGTTGTTCCGGAGTCCGCCGCCCTCCGCACGCCACGAGAACGGCACCCACACGTCGGTCCCACCAGGGAAGGACTCGCGGTCCGGGATCACACCCACGACCTGACGACGCACGCCGTTGATCTCCAGGTCGATGCTCTCGTCCAGCGGCGCGGCGTCCAGCACGCGTCGCCAGAAGCCCTCGCCGATCACGGCCACGGGGACCTGCGCCTGCGCCTCTTCCTCGGTGAAGAAGCGGCCAGCGAGCGGTAAGTTGCCCAGCGTGGCGAAGAAAGGTCCGGCCACCCGCGCGCCGGCCACGTGGAAGGCGTCGTCCGCCGTGGCCACGGACAACGTGAACTGCGAGTACAGGGCCGTGCGCTGCAGGGTGGAACCGCCTTCTCGCCAGTCCACCCAGTTGCCCATGGAGACCCACGGGAAGTCGTCGCCCTCTTCGGATACTGACCAGAGCGCGACGAGCGCCTCGGGATCGGGATGGGGGAGGGCACGGAGGAGCACGTTGTCGACCAACGTGAACGTGGCGGTGGTGAGCCCGACGCCTCCCGCGAAGATCAACAGCGCGACGGTCGTGAAGCCTGGTGAGCGCCGTGCGCGGCGCGCGGCGAGCTTCAGGTCGGCGAGCGCTCCCTCCCAGGTCCGCTGCAGGGGTACCCGCCGCCGCCGGCGACGTGCGGTCGCCTCCAGGTCGTCCCGCGCCGCCTCCAGGTCGCCGAACCGTCGCTCCGCCTCGCGCCGCGCCTCTCCCGGGGCGATTCCCTTCGCGAGCAACTCCTCCGTGCGCATGCGGATGTGATGCTCGAGTTCCTCGTCGAGCTCGCGTCGGATGCGATCGTCCTCCCTCTTCCTCAGGTCGCCCATCCTCCCCCCTTAGTCGGCGGCCCCCACGCCCAGCACGCTCTCCACCGAGCGGGCGTAGCGCCGCCAAGTCTCCGCCTCCGCTTCGAGGTGCTTCCGTCCTTTGGCCGAGAGCCGATAGAAGCGCGCGCGCCGGTTGTTCTCGGAGACGCCCCAGTCCGCTAGGACGTAGCCGCGGCTTTCCAGTCGGTGCAGCGCCTGGTAGAGCGCGCTGTCCTCCGTTCCGATGTTTCCCCCTGACCGCGCCTCGATCCATCGCGCGACCCCATAGCCATGCGTAGGCTCGACGCTGAGGGCCTTGAGGATCAACAGGTCCAGCGTGCCCTTCAGGAGTGGAAGCGCGTCGCCCATTCGGTGACCTCAGTATGTTCCCGGTGTGTATTTAGGGAATATGGGGTTCGCGTGAGGGCGAGGCAATGGGATCATAAGGATGCGATTGAAAGACGGACTTCCATCTCGACTGACGTTGTAGGAGTGGAGACCTCGGGTGAGCCGAGGGCACGACACCCAGAACGGACGGGACGACCGCGATCCACGAACTACGCCGGGGGAGAACGGGACTGCTGGTGACCTGCTTCCTCCTCACGAGCGGGTGCACCGAAAGGCCCACGTGGGACGCCCCTGGGCTCCTGGAGCGGCCGCGTCACGATGCGCGGGGAGGTCGAGGCGCAGCGGGAGAGCGGTCTCACTGATCCCGTGGCCTGGTGGAGCGAGGATCGCATCCGCCTGTGCGCCCTCGATGCGATCGAGCTCTCCCCGACGTTCGTGCCCATCGAGCGCGACCGACCGGCCGCGATCACGGTGCGGATCGCGCGGCCACTCTGCGGGATGGGTTCCGCGGCGATCACGGGGGGCTCGGTCATGATCTGGAGGAATCCCGGGGCGATCCGAACGTCCTGGCCGCCGAACGCACCGGACGGATGGGCCGTGGGCGGACAGTTCGAGGTCACGGGTTGTTCGGACCCCGGCCTTCCCCACGTGCACGCCGGAGCGAGTCGCGTGAAGCTCATCCTTGCCTGAGCTATGGCGTCCTGTTCCAAATCCAGCCGAGGATCAGGCCGCCTCCCTTTCGTAGTGACTCAGGTGTCCACCCAGGCTCGAGTGGCAGGTAAGAGATCCAGAACCCGCCCGCGGCTCTCGCTGGATCAGTTGGTTGCCGAGTCCCTGGTGGCTGCGCTCACGATGGTAATGCTCCAGGTACTCGGCCACGGCGGTTCGAAGGTGCCTCTCTCCCAGGAGGACCATCCGGTCCAGGCATTCGGACTTGATCGAGAGAACGAAACGCTCGGCATATGCGTTGAGATTTGGACTTCGTGCAGGCGCCGCCAAGGACGGCGCAGCCAGATCCAGAAGAGTCGGTCACGGACCTTGAGCCGCACCCTTCCGGGCTGCCGACCGAGCACCATCAGTTGATGGCGAAACGCCACGTTCTCGTGCGCGAGATCCCCAGCTGGATGGCTGGTCCTGCGTCTCGGAGATGCCCCGTGAGTCGAGGAGCTCCCTCTTCCCGGCCCTCGGACCCTCGATCCCCTGCGCCGCCAGCGGGACTGCCGCGGCCAGGCAGAGTGAGCTCCACACGAGCTCTCGCATCCTCATCTCGGCCTCCCTCGATCGTGACCGTGGTTCGCCGTACAGTGCGACGACGGCGCAAGAAGGTTGCACCGCGCATCTCGGGACCCTGGCGATGGAGGGGCGCCCGTCACATCATCGGAGTATGCGCCCGTTCCGTTCCATCGTGCTCCTGGCGCCCTGGCTGCTGGGCTGCCGCGGGGCTCCCGATCCGCTCGAGACCGGCGCGACGTTGCTGCCGGGCACGGAAGGAGCGTCGTACATGACCGGCGATCCCTTCTCGATCTCCCCCTCGTCGGGCTGGATCCTCTTCGCTCGTGACGAGGAGAGAGTCGCCGACGCTGATGTCGCGACGATGTCCCTCGGATGGCTTCGCAGCTATGTGCTCTACGACCGCGAGGCGCGCCGCGCCGTGCCGCTCGAAGCCGATGCAGAACGAATCTCCGCGTACTTCGAGCAATGGGGATCGCTCCTCCAGGACGCGGGCTGTTGGCCGACGGAGGCCGAGGTGGTGCTTCGGAGCGCGTTCGGGAGCTACCTCGAGCTCCACGCGGACCGGACACCGCGCGAGTGGCGCGTCTCCGAGCGGGAGCGCTTCTCGCTCTCATCGGCCTGCCCGCCTCGCCCGGAGCCCGAGGAGAGATTCCGGCGCTGGGGCGCTTTCGTGGTCGAACACACGTCGAGGGACGGCATCCGGATCCGCCAGGCCGACGACCCCTCGAAGGTCTTCGCCGAGCACAGGGGGCGCTGGCCCTGGCAGAGCGTCGTCCTCGGTGACGTCGCCCTCTCGCCGGACGGGCGGGCACTTGCGTACGTCGTCTCGAGGGCCCTCGGATCCTGGGTGGGTGCACCGGTTGCATACGTGGTCTCGGCGGACGCGGGACGCGGCTCTCCGAGGGCGCTCGGCGGGCCTACGCTGGCGCTTCGATGGAGCCCCGACCAGAGCGGGCTCGTGGCTTATGCGCGAAGACGCGGTACGGAGGACTACGCGCTCGTCGAATGGCCACGCGACGCCCTCCGATGAAGCTCGCTGGCCGCCTCGTGAGCACGAGAGGAATCGGCAGGGCCGTGTCCCTTCTCGGGTGGGTCGCGGCGCTGGGCCTCCTTCCCCTGGTGGCGGGGAGCGAGGTGGCCGGCCAGCAACCGACCCTCGACGATCTCGTCGCACGAACGTATGGGTGATCGAAAGGCCCTGCTGGGCCGAAGGGGACGGCAGGCTGTGGTCCGGGGAGTGGCTAGCGGCGGAGACGCTCAGCGGCGGAGAGGAGCGTGAAAGAGACGAGAAGGGGCGAGAAGAAGAGGATGCTGGTCAGGGCCGGGGGCATGAGGGGATGGGCGGTGAGCGGCAAAAGCCGAGTGGGGTGCCCGGGGTGGGGCCGTTCTCAGTCGTCGAAGTCGGCGGGCAGAGACTGGTCGAACTGAAAGTCGGGCACGGGCTCGGGGTCGGCGGGGTCAAAGCCCGACGTCTGGTCCAGCATGAAGTCACGCTGGGGTGGGCCGCGAGCAGGTGCGAGGGGCGGGGGTTTGTTGGGAAGGTCGAGGTGAACGAGGATGGCGGAGACCATAGGCGGGTCGGTGAGAAAGGTCGAGGATGCTCATGGGGCCGCCACAGGCCGGACAGAGGAACGGCAGGACCTCATAGATCCGGGCGAGGAGCACGGCCCAGCGGATGCGCGCCGGGCTGTCTGCGCGAGGAGGCTCCTCCAGGGCGCCGGAGGCGAGAGAGGCTGGCTCGGGGGGCTCGGGGGTGAGACTCGGCATCTCGGCCGGGGATCGCCCGATAGCCACGACGGCGGGGCGCAGGCCGGCATGGGGCGCGCGGCATAGTCCGTCTCCTCCGCCACCACCGAGAACTTCGGGTGAATGGGCACACGTCCTGGGAGATATGTCCACTCACCCGAATCTCCCTGCGGCTGGAAACTGGAAGCCGAACGTCAACGGCTGCAATGCCTTAGGGCATGCCTCCGCTACCGGTAAATCCTCGAGGTCAGCGTCTGTGATCCAGAGACGGGCGTCGTGGAGGCCCATCGGCCCATGGCGTCGCTCGCTGACTCACTGCACGCTCGGCTGTGGCAACTCCGGCCAAGCGACTCTTCCGGCCCCCACCCTCACCCGCCAGGCCATCGCGTCCGAGGTGGGCTTTCCGGATCCAGAGCTGCTCGTGACCGATGATCCTGCGGAGTTCCTCTCGGTCGCGAGAAAGGCCGCGGCCGACCACCGGAGTACCATGGCGCCGTTCTTCCAGTTCGTGACGCGGTGGGTCTTCTGACGGACGCCGGAGTGGGTGCTGTCGATCAGGTTCGTCGTGGCCAGGCACCGCTTCAGGCGTGGGGGCAGGTCGAGGCGGTTGATGGTGAAGAGTTCTTCCGCGCCCTCGCGCAGGCTGGCGGCGGCCGACGGGTGCTCACGCTCGAGCCAGAGCGCCAACTGCTCGAGCTTCTGCTTGCCCTCGTCCGCCTCCAGCTTCATCGCCGCACGAAACGCCGACTTGACCTGAGGATGCTGCGCCCTCGGCAGGTGACCCGTGATGTTGCGCAGCTTGTGATTCTTATGGAGATGGCAACATAAGAATCACTATGTGGAGCACCGGATTATGTGGAACTGGGGCGCAGTGTCCCGGTTGGAGGGGGACTGCGAGCGGCGGATGTCAACATAATCACAGGGCTTCCAGGAAGGCGAGCAGCTCGTCTCGGGGCCGGTAGCGGCCGGGAATGGTTCCGACGGGGGCGGTGCGAGCGAGGGCTCGCTCCTTCAGCGTGAGATCGGCGTGCACGTATATTTGGGTGGTCTCGACGCTCTCGTGACCGAGCCACAGCGCGATCACGGAAGTATCTACCCCGGCGTGCAGGAGCCGCATCGCGGCGGTATGCCGGAGGGCGTGGGGCGAGACCTTCTTGGTCCCAAGCGACAGACATTGCCCGCTTGCGGTCTGGGCGTGCTTTGAGACGAGCAGGCTCACGCCCCAGCGGCTGAGGGCCGCTCCTCGACGCGTAGGAAAGAGTGGGTCGGTCGGCGTTCGTCCCCGCTCCTTGAGCCAGGCCCCGAGTACGGCTGCGGTCGTGCTGGTGAGCGGTGTAATCCGCTCTTTGCGACCCTTGCCCAGGCAGCGTACGTGGGCCCCGGCACCGAGGGCGATATCGCCGCAGGTGAGACTGGTGATCTCGGAGACCCGCAGCCCGGTCTGGATGGCGAGGAGCAGGAGTACGTGGTCGCGCCTCCCGAGGAAGCTTCTGCGGTCTGGAGCAGCCAGGATCGCTTCCGCCTCCTTGTCGGTGAGGAAGGTGACGATCACCCGCTCGAAGCGCTTCGGCGGGATGGCCAGGACTCGGCCCATCAGCTCGGCGTGCTCCGGGTGGCGGAGGACCGCGAAGCGGAACAGGGCGTGGATCGCCGATAGGCGGGCGTTGCGGGTCCGCACGCTGTTGCTTCGCTCCCGCTCGAGGTGGTCGAGGAACCTCCCGATCAGCGAGGCGTCGAGATCCTTGAAATCGAGGGTGGCGGGGGCCTTGCCGGTGTGGCGCTCCACGAATCCGAGCAGCAGACACATCGCGTCGCGATAGGCGGCGATGGTGTGGGGACTCACCCGGCGTTGGGTGATCAGGCGTTCGGTAAAGAACGCCTCCAAGGTCGGGGCCAGCGCGCTCATGGGGCCGGCTCCGTGTAGGCCTGCAGCCTGGCCGCGGCGAGGGCCAGCAGGTCGGGTGCCGCCTCAAGGTACCAATAGGTGTTCGCCGGGTGGATGTGGCCGAGGTAGGTCGACAGCCTCGGCATGCGGGGCTCGACCTCCATGCCGTCGCGGTACCAGCCGATCAGGGTCGAGACCGCGAACGTGTGCCGAAGGTCATGGGGCCGGGGCCGACAGGTGGTCGAGCGCGAAGTGAGCCCTGCCCCCCGCACCAGGGCATGGAAGGCCAAGTGGAAGTTGTCGTAGCGCAGACGCGTGCCGGCCAACGAGACGAAGAACGCCGGCGAACTTGCCCGGAGACACAGCTTGTCCCGGTGCCTGGCATACGCGCCCAGGGCTCGGGCGGTGGTCTCATGGATCGGAACCTCCCGAGACTTCCCGAACTTCGAGCCGCGCACCACGATGACCCGCTGCCCGAGATCGACGTTATCGCGGTCGAGCCGGAGGGCCTCCCCGATACGCATGCCGGTCACATAAAGCAGGCCGATGAGAGTGGAGAACGTGGCTTGGCGAAGCGGAGAGCGGAGCTTGCCGGCCACGTCCATCAGTGCCATGACCTCGTTGGCCGAATACAGGTAGGGGCTCGCCCGGTGGCTTCTGTTGGGGAGGATCTCGGGCGCCGGGACCTCGGTGCGCTCGTCGAGGAGCGCGAGGTACCGGGCAAAGCCGCGCACGACAGAGAGCCGTCCGGCGTGCCAGCTCCGGCTTCCACCCTCCGGAAGCGTCGCCCACGAGAGAGCGAGCTGGGTGGTCAGCGTCTCGGAACCGGCCACCTCGCAGTAGGCCACGAACTGGGCGAGCAGGCGCCCCGCCCGGTCGAGCTTGAACCCCATCGAGCGTCGCAGCGCCAGGTAGTCCTCCAGTGCGGATCGAAGCGCGCTCATCGGTTCACCTCCCCTCCATCCTCCGTGGGCCAGGGCTTGGCGAGCTCGCGGAGGGCGGAGCGGTCGAGCTTCGCGTAGATGGCAGTGGTCTGGACGCTTTGGTGCCGCAGCACCTGGCCGATCTCTTGGAGTCCAGCCCCGGAACGCAGCATCTGGGTCGCCGCGGTGTGACGCAGGCGGTGAGCATGCACGCCGGTGAGCCGCGCCCGCGTAGCTGCGGACGTCACGATCCCCGAGACTCCGCCGGGGGTGAGACCTCGGTGCGGCGCCCGGATCCTGGTGAAGACTTCGCGGGCGGCACACCGTGGCCTGCCCCTCCGCAGCCACTGGACGATCGCCTCGCCGACGTCGGCGGGAAGCGGCAGGCGCTCCTCCTTCGAGCCCTTGCCTCGGACGGTGAACTCTCCTCCTCGCCAGTCGATGTCGTCGAGGAGGAGTCCGGCGACCTCCCCCACTCGGACCCCGAGACGCACGAGCAGTGTCAACACTGCGGAGTCGCGACGCCCGACCCGAGTCCGGCGGTCGCAGCTCCTGAGCAGCGCCGCGACCTCGCTACGCTCCATCGCCCTCGGGAGCGGAGCTAGCCTCCACCCGGTAACCCTGGGCACGGCCTCCGTCAGCGGCCGTGCGATCATGCCCTCCAGGTAGCAGTAGCGCAGCATCGCCCGAAGGCCGGTCACCACGTACCGGGCAGAGCCGGTACGGCGGTGTCGGCACGCGGCGCTCACCCACTTGATGACCTCCGACGCGGTGAGCTCTCCCAGGTCCAGTCCAGGTACCGGCCGCCGGGTGTCGAGAAACAACTGGGCCACATGGAGGTAGTCCCTCACCGTCCCAGGAGCGAGGCCTCGCTCTTCAACCAGGTACTTGCGGTAGCACTCCAGGAGCCTCTCGGCCGGCGTCCGGGACGTGGTGGCCTCAGGGACCGGCGCGACCCCCAGGCTCCGCAGGTAAGCCAGCAGGGGCGCCACGCCCTTCGGGGAAAGCCACAGCATGTAGCCGGCGGCTCGTCTGGCGGCCAGGAACTCCTCCACCCGCTCGAGTGTGAGGTTGTGCTCGCTCAGACCCTTACCGGCCAGCCAGCGGCTGACGTGAGCTAACACCCGCAGCTGATCGGCGACCGCGTTCCGCCGATAGCCCTGTGCCTCCAGTTCCTCCCGGAACCCGGTCACATAGGGCACGAGTGGGCCGATGACCTCGACCCTGGATGGATCACCACTCATCTTGACCTCCTCTCCAATAGGGGACATGGAGAGGAAATCTGAGCGGTTCACGCGCCCCGGATTATGTTGCTCGCTTCAGGCGGCACACCGGCCCCGAGCACCGTAGATCCTCGAAGAACTTGCGGCGCTCCACATAATCCGGTGCTCCACATAGTGGTTGCGGCACCGCCGGACCGGCTGATGGCCGAAGACCTGCTCGATTCGCCTTTCGGAGCGCCTTCGATCCATCGATGACCCACAAGGGCACTGTCAACTTGGGCCCGAAGTCGGCAGAATCCGATGATGCAAACGAAAGAGATCAGCTACCGCGGCTACCGGTTCCCTCGTGAAATCATCAGCCACGGCGTGTGGCTGTACCATCGATTCGCTTTGAGCTTTCGCGATGTCGAGGAACTCCTCGCGAAGCGGGGCGTCATCGTCACCTACGAGACCGTGCGGCAGTGGTGTCGGAAGTTCGGGCCCGAATACGCCCAGAGGCTTAGGCGTCGCCAGGGCCGACTTGGCGACGTGTGGCACCTGGATGAGGTCTTCGTCAAGATCCAGGGTGAGCGGCACTACTTGTGGCAGGCCGTCGACCAGGAGGGCGATGTGATCGACATCCTGGTCCAGCGATATCGTAGTGCCCGTGCCGCCAAACGGTTCTTTCGTAGACTACTCAAGGGGCAGAGGTGCACGCCGCGAGAGTTGGTGACGGACAAGTTGAAGAGCTACGGCGCCGCTCGGCGGATGGAGATGCCTTCGGTGGAGCACAACACGGCGCGGTACGCGAACAACCGAGCGGAGGTGTCGCATCAGCCGACTCGCCAGCGGGAGCGCCACATGCGGCGATTCAAGTCAGCGGGGCAGGCACAGCAATTCCTGTCGGTTCACAGCGTCATCCGGAATCTGTTCAACCTGGGACGTCACCAGCTGAGTTCAACGAACTACCGACTGTTGAGGAAGCGCTCCTTCAAAGACTGGAGTGCGGCCACGGTTGCTTGAGCGATACCGGTCACACGCTGCTCGATTGTGGCTCCAACCTCGCCAAGTTGACAGTACCAGAGGAGGGCCTCGATCATGGCGACGCGATCGGCGAGCTCCGGCCCCGCTGGTGCCGGCTTTTCGAAGGGGATCGGCTGCTTTCGGTTCGAGGCGCGGAGAGGCGCCATGACGAACGTCGCCGTGCCCTCGTCGTACACCGACTGCAGAAGAAAACGCGCCGCCTCGCGCCTCGGCTCGTAAGTCGCGGAGACGGGATACCTCGAAGCGGTCCTTCTCGATGGGATGGCCGGACGCGTGGCTGGCCAGAGCGGCCTCGAGGTCCCCGGCCTCGGCGGGGCCACGGAGGCTCCGGTACTTGTAGAGGGTCGCCTCGGTGCCGGGGGTCGCCATGACCTTCTCGACGAGGGCTGGATCGCGGCTGGCGCCATCCACCAGGTCGAGCATGAGCTGGGCATTCTCGATATCGAACCTGAGATCGATGGCGCACGGGGTGTCCCTCGGCCGCATGTGAAGCATCAAGACGGAGGCGGGGATAGCACGAGCGACGCGGTACCTCCATGCCCTTACCTCACCTTGTCGGCCAGGAGTCGTGCCGCCACCTCGAGGGGTACGTCACGTACGGCGACGTACGCCTCTGGCGTCTCGGGAGCTAACACGTCGGGTTGCAGGCCATGACCGACGAATTGGGTGCCGTCCGGGAGGTAGTCGTTCTTGGTGGTGATCTGCGCACGCACTCCGGGCGCCAACTCGAAGAACATCGGCTGGCCGGTGGAGCCCGCGCTCGCCTCGCCTATGAAGGTGACGTGGGGAATGCCCCGCATCATCACGAGGAAGTCCTCGGCCGCGGAGAAGGTCTTCGCTCCGAGGAGCACCGCGGTCGGGACCAGGAGCTTCGGACCCTTCGGGGGCGGATAGCGGTCCGGTGGGCCTTCGTGCCACGCCGTTCCCTCGAAATAGGGCCTGTACTTCGCGAAGGGCTCGTACTGATCGCCCGCCGCACCCCACGCCTTGAACACCGCGATGTGCTCGGGTGTGCGCCATTTCGCCCCGACCAGGGGTGCATCACTGAAGTGCCCGCCGATGGCGGCTGCGTAGTCCGAGTTGCCTCCGCCATTGTTCCTGACGTCGAGGATGATCCCCTTGGCACGCTGGAGATCAGGGACGATCGCATCGAAGTCGCTGACGATTCGCTCGCTGAGAAAGCTGTTCAGTGCCACATAGGCGATGCCGTTCTCGATCCACCTGAACTCCACAAGGGGCCGCTCCGCCGGCATCGCCCAATCGGGGGCGGTCGCCGTGGGCTCCCGGGTGACGGTGACGTTCTTCGTGGAACCGCTCGGTGTCCGGATCGAGAGGGTCACGGACGAGCCAGATCGACCGTAGAGAAGCCCGAGGCCCTCGGCCGCTCGACCGCGGATGGCGAAGTCCCAGCGTCCCTGTTCCGTCGAGGCGTTGAGATAGGGAAAGACGTTCTCCGACAGCCAGTCGGGCACAGGAGTCCCGTCGAGGGCGAGGATCTCGCTCCTCACAGGGATGGTGGTCTGGAGCGACGTGCCGACGTTGGCGACGAAGGCCCGGTGCGCGATCGCCTCGAGGGTGATCGGCGGCGCCCCGACATACCGCTCCCGTAAGGTCCTGGGAAGGTAGACGGCGGTGTGCGCCTCTCTCAGGATGGCGGAGAACCTCTGCAATGTGCGGAAGAACTCCAGGTCGTCATGTGCGTCCATCGCATCGCGAAGCGTGGATCGGTACGCGGCGTCCCAGTCCAGGTCGTGCTGCCAGAAGAAGTAGGCGAAGTTGTAGGCCGCCTCCTTCCAGAACTCCGAGAGCATGTAGACCCTCTCGGCCGTGTCATAACTGTTCGGAATCACCTGCAAGGAGTCCGGATCCCCGGTCGAGGGACGCGCTCCAGGCGAGGCGGAGAGCAGGAGGGCGAGACAGGGGAGGAGAAGGAGGCGCATCGGCTCATCCTCGAGCGAAAGGCAGTGCTGAGTGCGATCCTGAGGGCTTGCCCTGGTTCGCGTTCCATTTTAACTCAATATGTACTATAATCTCGTTGCGAAAGGACGACAAGTGGCGGCCCATCCGAATCCGGAGATGGGCGCATGGCGCCCCGAGGAGCCGTGGAGCGCCGAGCACGATCTCGAGAGAGGATCTGCCCTTGCCGGAGCCCCCGATCACTTCAGCGAGGTGACGGACGAACGGCGGGACACCAACGGTCGTGCGAGTGTGGCTCAACCGCCGTGGGAACCCGTGACTCCGCGGCATCGGCGCCACCGGCGTGCAGCCGAACGCTCCCTCGGAGCGCCGTCGACGGCTGTCCGGATCGACCGATCCATGGCGTGCGACCCGTCGTTCGCGAACGAGCTGGCGGACGCGCGCGTGGCCTGCACGTGTAGCGCGGGTCAGTGTATTTCGTCCACCCCTGTGCCACGGAGATCCACGTGCTGCGACAGATCTCGTTCGGCGGCCGACTCGCCCTCGCGGCGGCTCTCCTCGTCGTCGTGGCGAGCGCTCGGCCCTTCCACGCCGCTGCCCAGGAGTCGCCCTCCCGCACGCGGGTGTGGCTCGACGCGGGATTCACGGCTGCTACGGGCGGCGGCGTGGAGTCGGGTCTCGGCTACATCACCCAGTTCAACCTCCAGAAGCGGCGCCGTGTCTATGCGCTACGCTTGGTCGGGATCTTGGACTTCGAGGGCTTCCCCGACAGCGGGGGCGAGCGTGGGGCCGGGGAGTTCGGGGTGCTCTATGGCCGAAGCCACGTTCGCCGGCGGGTTCGCCCTCGTCGGCGTGAACAAGTGTGACGACGTCGAGAACGGCGGCACCTGCATGACCCTGGGAATCCCGCTCGCCGCTCGCGTCTCGGCCCAGGCGCGCGTGGTGGGCGTGGGCACCGAGCTCTGGATGAACCTGAACCCCAAAGGACCCTTCGGAAGGCTGAGCCTCTTCATCCAGCTTGGCTGGATGCCGTAGCTCAGTGGCTGCTTTCGGGGGAGCCGCGTGGCCACCTCCGCAAGCGATCCCTCGCTCGCAGGGCGGCGGCGCCGGGCTCGCTCGCCAGGGCATCATCCATCCCTCCCCCTTGCCCTGGTCCATAGTCCGATTTTAATTCACTATCGACTATTACTGTCATTGCGAAGGGGCTGACCGGCGACCTCGACCTCTCCAGGCGCATCGTTCCGCGGAGAGGTTCCTCCGTCGTGTTCTCGAACACAATTGGATCGAACCGGATGTGCTGCAGACGCGACGCGCATCCGTCGTGTTCCAGTTCGGGCCGGTGGACGGAGCCCTGTCGCCTACACGTGGGAGGGAGATCGAGCCCATGGTGCGCAGGATTGTGATTGCGGCCCTTCTCGGCGTGACCGCGCTGATGGCGCCCGTGGGTACCCGGGCGCGGAAGGGTAGCTCGGCTGGCGCAACGGCTCTGGTGGCTGCGGAGACGCCCGAGGCACTGGCGCGGCTGGTGCTCGATCGACTCGTCCACGGCGACATGGACGCATTCAAGTCGATCTATCCCTTCCCTCCGACGATGAAGGAGCAGGCGGCGGGCTGGCAGGTGGAGATTGCGGCGGACGAGCCCGTGGTTCTGCGGGACAACGGGGACGAGGCCCTGCTGCTGCTGGGCGCGTGGCCGGTGCTCGGCAACTGGGGTGACGAGACGGCGGTCGGCCGTGGATTCTCCGGGCTCTACCTGGCCCGCCACGACGCAGACGGTTGGAGGCTGGACCAGAAGCTACCGGCGGACGCGGGGAATCGCATCGAGCGTCAGGCGCTGGTGGTGGAAATCGATCCGGCGGCCGGGATACACGTGGTGGGCACGCTGGCCGTGGAAATGGGCGAGGCGGGGTTCGGAGTCGCGCTGAACCGCAAGGCGGAGATCCTGGATGTGCATCTTGACGGGCGATCGGTCCGGTATTCGTCCGCAGGCGGTTACCTCTGGATGGACACATCGCCGGAGGCGCACGCGAAGGTGGTGCTGGACTACCGGCTCCCCCTGGCGGCGGACACGGCGGATGGCGCGAATTCGGGCCGTTTCGGCCCCCATTTCGGGCATGTACGCAACCAGTATTTCTGGCACCCGTTCTTCGATTTCGGCAGTCCGGCGGACCGGGCGGACTTCGATGTGACTGTGCGGGCGCCGGCGCGATACAGGATCGTCACGGATCTGCCGCAGACGGATTCGGTGTTGGGGGACGCACGCGTGGTACACGCGCGAAGCGAGCGGCCGACGTTCGCATTGACCCTGATCTACGACGACGGTGTCGAGGCGCGCGAGGAGGCCATGCCCGGAGGTGCGAGGGCGCGGCTCTTCCTCACGCCCGAATCGGACCCGCCTCCAGACACGATCATGGCGGCGGTGCGGCGATCGTTCCGGGTGCTGTCGGATGCGTTCGGGCCGCCGCAGTCCCGGTATCTGGTGATCACGCAGACCCGATATCGGCCCGGCCATGGTTGGGGTTTCCGGTCCAACGACATGATCGCCGCCTTCAGCGAGGTGGGACTGGTCGACCGCGACGGTGCCACACCGCGCGCATGGTTGGGACACGAAGTGTCGCATGGCTGGACAGCGCCGACCGGTCCGGGCCGCAACTTCCTGAGTGAGGGATGGGCGACGTACGTCGAATCGCTGCTACTCGCGGATCGGTACGGTGACGCCACTGCCGCGGACTTCTGGGAAAGCCAGCGTGTGTACTACGAGACGCGGGGATTCGACGGCAAGGCGAAGATCGTCGAGGACGAGGACAACAGCGGCGTCGCCTACTCCAAGGGCTCGTGGATCCTGAAGATGCTGCGGGATCGAGTCGGCCAGGGAGCATTCCGGCGCGGGATGAGCGCCTACATGGCGCTTCCGCCTGGCGCGCCCGCGGGTATCTCCGACTTCGAGGCCGCCATGTCGAAGGCCGCCGGCCATGACATCGGCACTTTCCTGCGTCCGTGGGTGGAAGGACCTCGGATCCCGGATCTCGTGCCCGTGATCGAGCCGGGCCGTGTCATCATTCGGCAGGAGCAGGATCCGGTGTTCCAGCTCGATCTCGATGTCGATCTGGTGACTGCGGCCGGGAGGACTCGCAGGACGCTCACGCTCGATGGCCGCACCGGCACGCTGTCCACAGCGGGACTCGGCGAAGTCAGGGACGTCTTCCTGGACCCCGACCACCGGCTGCTGATCCGACGTCACCGCGGGGAGGTCGTGACGTTCAGGTTGGTGGCGCCTGACGCGAAGGAGGTGAAGCTCGACGCCAGCTTCCTGAATCAGCCGGTTGCGATCGAGCGGGATGGTAGTGGCGTCTGGACGGAGGTGCTCCCGCTCAGTGAGGGAACGTACGAGTGGTGGTGGGTGGTCGACGGCAGAACTCGCGTGCCGGGGACCGGAAGGCGGCTCGTCGTCAAACCCAGGGTACGACTCGAGACGGATACGCTGGGGGGGGTGTCGCCGTTCCGAACCCCATGACCTGCCATCGGTGGTCGGTCCGACGGCCCTGGATCGCGGATCGGACGAGGAAGGCTTGACATGGCCCGATGACGAACACCCGCAGGAAAAGAAGCGTCTCAGCTTCAAGAAGGACCGACGTGACAGCTACGGTAGGCACGACAAGGGCTCAAGGAAGGGTGTCCGCCGGAGAGAGAGGGCCCGTGAATCGTGCCAATCGACGAACGGCGGGGGAGCGGTTCGCTCAAGCCGAGGTGCTCGGCGACCTGGAGGCCGCCGAGGCGGAGACTGGACTCGTCGGCAAGAGACCGAAGCGTTGGTCGAAGGGCGGCGACGTTCCGCACGGCGAGGGTTTTGCCCCCGGAAGCTCGCTCGAAGGGAACGCCTGGGGATGAATGTCCATGGATCCGCGTGACGGTCCAGCCCGTGTTGTTACCGGCCTTGCCGCCTCGGCGGCCTTCCGTTATTTTTGCACTTTATGGTATATAATACACTCGAGGTGGTGGCTTCGAGAGGCGGAGCGAGCGTAGACACACTGGGGAGGGTGGAGGCGGATGGGAACAAGATCGGCTGCGACGACGCCAGGGATCCACACCGGATTCGCGGTGCCGCCCTCCACGGCGATGGACCGTCGTCGCCGTAGGTGGCTGCGGTACATCGTGTTGGTCGCGTCCCTCCTGCCACTTTCCCTCGCCAGTTCCCCGGGCCTGAATGCCCAGGCACCACACTACCCGGCTACCCGGGCCGACAGCTTGGTGGACGACTATTTCGGGACCCGGGTGCTGGCCCCCTATCGATGGCTCGAGGATACCGCCAGCCCGGAGGTCCGCGCGTGGTTGGGCAGACAGGCTGACGTGACCAGGAGCTACATCGCCTCGCTGGGCCTCAGAAACCGAATCGCGCAGCGGATCAGGACGGTCTCGCCCGCCCCTGTGATCGGCATGCCCAAGCGCGGCGGCGACCGGTTCTTCTACTCCCGCTCCTCCGGACCGCAGTCACCGCTGGTCGTTCTGGCGAAGAGGGACGGAGACGCGGATGCGGTCGACCTACTGGACGGCGCCGCCCGTTGGCCGGACCGCAGCAGGCGCATCACGATCTACCGGCCGTCGCGGGATGGTCGCTACCTGGCCTACCAGACCCTGGATTCCGTGCCCGGTACGTACTCGTTTAGGGTACTCGACCTGGCCTCGGGGCGGGACTTGCCGGACTCGGTGAACGACGTGGATCGCTTCTCCTCCGTGTCCTGGACCCTGGACGGCGGAGGCTTCGTCTACGACCGGCCGAAGCCGGGCGCGACGGCCGGACCATCGACCATCGACGACGATGCCTACTACCACATTCTCGGGAGTCCGCAGGGCGAGGACGTGTTCCTCTACAGCCAACACGATGAACCCGACCGGGGGGTCGGAGGTGGGATCACCGCGTCGGGACGCTACCTCATCATGAACGTGTGGAAGACGAAGGAGCCCGGGAACCGCCTCTACAGCGCTCCTCTGGGAGAGCCGCTTCATCCGGACATGCACGCCGCCCTTCGACCGCTCCTCACGTCCGACGATGCGCAGCACATCTGGCTCCGCGAGGTTCGCGACACGCTGTACGTCCTCACCAACCGGGACGCGCCCAACGGGAAGGTCATCGGAGTACCTCTGGGGAGAGGACCCGACCCACAAGCGCGGGTCGTGGTTCCCCAGGGTCCCGACGCCATACGAGAGGCAAGCATCGTAGGGGGCCATCTGGCCATCCTCTACCAGCGCGACGCGACAAGCGAGATCCGCCTGTTCACCCTCGACGGCCGACCGGCCGGGAAGGTGGAACTCCCTGGAGTGGGGACGGCAAGCACGCTCGCCGGTGAGAAGGAAACCTCGGAGCTGTTCTACCGGTTCTCGTCCCTGTTGCGACCCGGGGCCTGGTACCGATACGACCTCGTTCGCCGAACGAGCGAGCGCGTGGTGCCGCCGGAAGACACGCACGGGTGGTCACTGGATCCGGAGCGGTACGAGACGCGCGAAGAGTTCTACCAGTCCCGGGACGGCACGCCTGTGCCCATCTTCGTTACGACCCGGAAGGGGATCGAGCTCGACGGCTCGCATCCGACGGTGCTCGCGGCGTATGGTGCCGTCGGCTTCGTCATGTCCACCGAGGTCGTGCCGGGCGCAGAGGCCATCCCGGCCTGGCTCGATCTCGGAGGGGTCTACGCACAGGCGGCCGTGCGTGGCGGTGGTGAGTACGGCGAAGGCTGGCACAGGGACGGCATGCGGGA
The DNA here is from genome assembly GCA_963848895.1 of uncultured Gemmatimonadales bacterium. GTDB lineage: Bacteria > Gemmatimonadota > Gemmatimonadetes > Longimicrobiales > Gaopeijiaceae > SZUA-318. Next base: position 37,979 of record CAWKGE010000029.1, on the reverse strand, counting down.
AAACAAGCAGAACGGCATCGACGACCTCGTTGCGGCCGCGGAGTATCTCGAGGAGCGCGGATACTCGTCGGCCGAGCACCTGGCGGTCGTTGCCTACAGTGCCGGCGCGCTCGTAGCCGCAGGTGCCGTGATGCAACGGCCGGAGCTCTTTGCGGCTATGTACCTGAGACAGGGCCTCATCGACCCGCTGCGCGTCGCGCAGTCGCCGCAGGGTCCCTTACTGGTACAGGAGCTCGGGTCCACCGAGGATCAGGCCGCGTTTCGCTACCTCCACGCGTATGCCCCGCTGCAGCAGGTTCGAGAGGGCGTGTGCTATCCGTCCTTGCTGGCCGAGACGGCCGATGGTGATTGGCGCGCGGCGCAGTCCTACGATCTGGTGGCGCGGCTCCAGAGCGCGCAGTTCTGCGAGCGTCCCATCCTCCTCTACAGGGATTCCGCAAGCGGTTCCGCCGGGGACCCTGCGAGCGTAGCCGCCGACGCCTGGGCCTTTCTGGCAAGAGAGACGGGGCTCGAGGCACATCCACCCCCGGAGTGAAGCGCCCCAGGCGGGGATGCCGGATGGTGGTGGTTGGGAGCCGGAGAGCACCACTACCCACCCCAAGGGCATCGCGTTCGGGGCCATCACCGTCGGAATCGGCGACGGCCCCCGTGCCTGCCGACCTCCAGCGTCCCCCTCCGCGCGTTCACTGCCTGGTAAACGTGAGGCTCGCCGTCGCCCCTCCGATGACGCCGGAGAAGAGCATGGTGGAACCCTGGATCGAATAGGTGAACGTCAGAGCCGTCGCCTCGCCCGGATCGAAGGTGATCTGCGTGTCGGTGTGGGTGTACGTGCCCGAGGGAATGCAGTCTGTTCCTGTCTCGCAGAAGAACCCACTCGCGTCGTTCGCCACGTTCAGCGTGTAGCCACCGCCATCTGTAAGGGTAGCGCTCAACGCCATCCCGGCAGCGATGAAGTCGGTCGCGAGGGCGGTCACGCTCTCCGCCTTCCACGTCCCGACGAGGCCCGACGCTCTGGGCGAAGTGGAGTCGTCACATCCAGAGAGTACTGAGGCGGCGGCTGCGATGGCGACGAACTGAGTGAGGGCCCGGATCGGCGCGGAAGGATGGGTCCACATCGGCTCGCGCAAGATCACACAGCGCACGGCTGGCTCCGGGGTGTGCCGCGCCTCTGGACCGACTGCGGGGCCACCGCCCGGGAACGTTCCGGCGAGGGCCCGGTGCCCGAGCTGAGGTGGCTCGGTTGCCTGGAGCCCCGGATGGGTGGTTATTTGTTTGATCGGAAGAAAACCCACTCGCTGCCGACCGAGCCGTGTCCGAGCCACAGCACCTCACCGACCTGGAACAACTCGTCTTGCTCTCCGCCCTCCGACTGGGGAGGAGAGCCATGGGGTCCGACATCCAGGTCGACCTGGAAGAGAACGCGCGCCGATCCGTGACCATCGGCAGCATCCACGTGACGATGGGCTCGGCTGGAGGATCGAGGTCTTGTCCGATCGAGGATGACCTCCCCCCGAGCTGTCAGAGGAGGAAAGGCGAGGCGGGCGTACTCGGTAACGCCGGAGGGACGCCGGTCCCTGGAACGGAGCCGGCGCCTCCTGGAGGAGTTGTGGGACGGCGTGCCGGCGCGGGGAGGGGCGTGACGGCTCCCATCTGGGTTCGCCTCGTCGTCACCTGGCTGGTACCGCGCGAGTTCGGCCCGGACACCCTCGCCGATCTCGAACACGGGCTCCAGCGTAGGCGCGCGCTGGGGAAGCCCGTGTGGTCCTGGTTGGGCGGGGAACTGGTTCGCATGCCGTACATCGCTCTGTGGCGGCAGGCACGTCGGCGCCGGGCGGCGACGTCCAGGCGAATCCGGGCTCCGAGCGGCTGGTGTTGTTCAGAGGTGGCCGAATCGCTGGTGCTGGCGGCCCGTCTGCTAGTGTACTGCCTCTAAAGTTCTTAGCCCACGTTCGATCTTCTTGATGATCGCTTTGGCGGACTTGGTCCAGACAAAAGGTGTGGGGTTTTCGTTGCGGTTGCGGATATATGCATCGATGACGCCCACGAGTTCGTCGACACTGGTCACGGCGAGGCGACGGAGCTGACGTTCGTCGAGTTCACCGAAGAAGCGTTCCACGAGATTCAGCCAAGATCCGCCGGTAGGAACGAAGTGGAAGTGGACACGGGGATGTTGCTTCAACCAGCGACGCACCCTCTCGTGTTTGTGTGTGGCGTAGTTGTCGAGGATGACGTGAACCTTGAGTCCGGGCTCCACCGTGTGTTCGACAGCCTTGATGAACTTCAGGAACTCTTGGTGACGGTGCCGAGGCATGCAGTCATGGATCACCTGGCCGGTGGCGACCTCAAGCGCGGCGAACAAGGTGGTGGTGCCGTGCCGTTTGTAGTCGGTTCTCCTAAGAAAGGTGTAGCTGCCGGAGATAGAAGCTGGAAAGCGTAAGTGATGGAGTGGCTTGCGGTTACAGGACGGGTGGGTGGTAGACGGAGGTTGAACACGGAGGGCGAATAAGGAAGATGCGCACCGGGACTGCCCCTGGTACGGTGGAGGTGTTCCGCAAGAACGCTACCATCGACCGGAGGAGGATCCCGATGCGCATCACGACCTTCCTGAACCGCACCATCGGGCTGCCAGGGCTGTGGGTCAAGGGCGTGCGGATCGAGACCCGGGGCGAGGAAACGCCGATCGTTGTGATCGAGATCCGGCGACGATTCCACAAGCTGACCTGCCCGGAGTGCGGGACGCAGGTCCGGGGGCGTTTCGACGAGAGGAAACGGTGGTGGAGGCATCCGGGCATATGGGGACACCGGACCTACCTGGAGGGGCCGATCCGGCGGCTGCGCTGCCCCGAGTGCGAAGCGGTCCGGACCGAGGAGGTTCCCTGGGCCCGGCCCAGGAGCTGGTTCACGCGCTTCTTCGAGGACGCGGTGGGCCTGTTGGCCCAGCAACTGAGCCACACCGCTGTGGCCGAGTTGGGCGGCATCTCGTGGGCAACCGTCGGCAGCATCGCCGAGCGGCTGGTCGCGGAGAAGCTTCACGAGGACCGCTTCGAGAACCTGCGCCGCATCGGCGTCGATGAGATCAGCTACCGCAAGCACCACAAGTACCTCACCGTGGTCGTGGACCACGACCGGAATCGTGTGATCTGGGTCGGCGTGGGCAAGAGCGGCGACACCTTGGCCGAGTTCTTCAAGGAACTGGGCCCCGAACGGGCCGCGTGCCTCGAGATGGCGAGCATCGACATGTCTGCAGGCTACGAGAAGGCCCTCCGGGCCTACGCCCCGCAGGCCGAGATCGTCTTCGATCGCTTCCACGTCGCGCGCCTCGCCAACGATGCCCTGACTGCGGTCCGTCGCCAGGAGGCCGGCAAGCTCGCGCCCTTCGAACGTGCCGCGCTCAAGGGAACGCGCTGGATCCTGCTCAAGCGCCGCGAGCGCCTCGATGCCGACCAGGCCGCCACCCTGGCTGCGATCAGGCACACCAACGCGCCCGTGTACCGCGCCAGCCTGCTCAAGGAGAGCTTCCTCGATGTCTTCACCACCCCCGACCGACCGACAGCCGAACGGCGCCTGCGGGAGTGGCTCGCGTGGGCCTGCCGCTCACGGCTCCGACCCTTCGTGCGCCTCGGCCGTACCGTGTGCAAACACCTCGACGGGATCCTCGCCTTCATCGACTCTGGGCTGACCAACGCCCGCCTCGAGGGCATGAACAACAAGATCCGTCTTCTCAGCCACAGGGCCTTCGGCTTCCACTCGGCCGATCCCCTCATCGTGGGTCATGGTGCCGGCCCGGCCCTTCTTGAGGGGCAAGCCAGGCTGGGTACGGTCCAATGCCTGGATCTGGCTCTTCTCGTCGAAGGAGAAGACCACGGCATTGTCGGGGGGATTGAGGTAAACGCCCACCACGTCGTGGATCTTCTCGATCAGGCGAGGATCCCGTGAGAGCTTGAAGCGCCTGATTTGGTGGGGCTTCAGACCGTACTTCTTCCACGTCCTCCAGATATCGACGTGATTGAGACCCATGGCGTCAGCCAGCAGCCGACTCGTCCAATGGGTCGATACCTCCGGTGGAGGCTTCTCGTTGAGCGTCCGCTCAACGATCTCTGCCTCGACGGCCGGGGTGAGCTTCCGTGGGCGGCCGGATCGCGGCCGATCTTGCTTCACGCCCTTCAACCCGTCCGCTTCGTAGCGACGAATCCAGAGCTTCGCGGTGTCACGCGCCACGCCCACCGTCTGAGCGAGGCTCCGGCTCGACTCACCTCTGGCGGCACCCAACAGGATGCGCGCTCGCTCGACCTGTCGCCGTGGCAGCGTCCGAGACCGAAGCCAGGACTCCAGCATCTTCCGATCCCCTCGGCGCAGGCGTAATGTCTTCGTTGAATCGCCCATGACCGACAATCTACGCGCCGTCGCCTTGCTGGGCTAGATACTTTTGTAACACTACACTAGGAGCGTTCTCGGGAGATCCGGGCGCCGGGTCGTGCAGCCTCGTCAGAATCGTCCGTACCCATCCGTTCCACGCATGAGGCAGCCGGAAGCCATGCCGGCTGACGAGCCATTCGAACGACGAAGTGGAGGAGGTGGAGGATGCGTACGAGAACAAGTGGAGTCGCTGCGGCGATAATCCTGGGCCTCATCGGAACCGGCTGCTTCCGGGAGGATGCCGTCGCTCCGGAAGCGCAGCTCGCCCTGGTGGGAACGTATACCGCAGAAGGTGCCTTCGGGGCGATCGTCTTCACCACGGAGGCACCAGGAGGCGGGCAGCCCGTGGACTGGTTGGCCCGCGGTGCCTCGATCCGCCTCGACCTGAACGCGGACATGACGACGACGGGGCGCATGTACGTGCCTGGGGCGGACGAGGACGGGGGGGACATCGACGCGGACCTCGCGGGGACGTGGGCCTTCGAGGACGGCGTGGTGCGCCTCTCGCACGAGGCTGACACGTTCCTGAGGGACATGGACCTCGTGGTCGAAGGGGATCGGATCGTGGGGGAGGAGACGTGGTCGCAGACGGTCCACGTCGAGCTGGTGCGGCGGTGACGATGCCCGTTCGCCCGGCGTCGCTGCCCGTGATGTTTGCGCTCGCGCTCCTCCTCGGCACGGTCGAGCCCGTCGTCTCACAGACCCGGATCGGGCGGGCCCGGAGCCTCCAGGGTCGGGTGATCGACGCCGTCCTGGGGACACCGGTGATGGCGGCGAAGATCGTGATGACCCCGGCGACGGCGCTTGAGAGTCGACGCCAAGGGGACGAAGGCGCGCCCTGGCGCGTCGAGACGGACTCCACGGGGTGGTACCTGCTGAGGGATGTTCCGCCTGGACTCTATCGGATGCGCGTGAGCCGCATCGGGTACGAGGCCGCGAACCTGGAGGTCCGTGTCGGCAGCCTCGTCGCGACGAAGGTCTCGGTCGCCCTCCGCATCGAGGCGATTCAGCTCGAGCCGATCGAGGTGACGGCGCGCGGCGCGACCGAGCTCCGTGACGGTGTGGGCCGGCGGGTACCGACCGGCCGCAGCTCCAGCGCCCGGCTCCGACAAGCTCGCTTCCTCACGTCCGACACCCGCCTCGTGACGCCTCAGGATCTCGCGGAGTCGGTCACTCTGGGGGAGATCGACGTCTTCCGGGCGCTGCAGCGGCTTCCGGGAGTGAGCGCGCGTGACGACTTCAGCGCCGAGCTGTGGGTCCGAGGTGCCGCCTGGGGGGAGACGCGGGTGTACCTCGACGGATTGCCTCTGTTCAACCCCCTGCACGGGTTCGGCCTCCTCTCCGGCCTCACCTCCCGGGGCGTGGGCTCGGTGGTGCTCCACCCTGGTGTCCACCCCGTGGCCTTGCCGGAGGGTGGGTCGGCCGTCGTGGACCTGACCACCCGCTCGGGGACGGGGACGCACGGGATCGAGGGGGGTCTGGATCTGTCGCTCGCGAGCGCGCAGGCGTGGGGAGCGGGCTCGATCGGCGAAGAGGAGAGCGGCTGGTTCGTCGCCGCCCGGCGGAGCTATGCCGACTTCCTCGTCCCGCGACTCGGCGGGGGAGACACGGCGTTTCCCTTTGCGTTCGCGGACGTACAAGGTCGCCTGGACCTCGACCTCGGGTCCGGTGCGACGCTGGACGCGACCGCGCTATGGGAGAATGACGACCTCAGGGGCGAGATCCCCGACGTGCTGCAGCGTACCGCGGCAGGCTGGGGGAACGTGCTCGCCGCAGTGGGCCTTTCACTCCCGGCGGGGTCGTACCTCGTGCATGGGAGTGTCGGCGCGACGCGCTACCACGCCCGGGTCAGGGCAATTCCCGGCGCATACGAAGGGCGGTTCAACGCCCCATCCGCCGACCCCGCCGACCACGGTATGGCCTATCAGACGGCAGGGGTGGCGATCTCCCCCGGGGCGGAGGGAGGCGACACGCTCTGGTCGGCCGGGCTCGACCTGGCCCACCAGGGCTCGCGGTATGCGGGTCCGGAGCCCTGGCCGTACTCGATCCGCCCCCCGGACCTCGCCGCCGCGCGCTGGGACCTGGGACTGACCAGGGTGGGGGTGTGGGGGCATCGGCGCTGGAGCCTCGGCCCCCTGTCCGTCGACGCGGGGCTGCGGGTGAACGGCGGACAACGGACCCGCGGCGGGATCGTGGAACTCCTGCCCGCGCTGTCGACGCGGTGGGTGGTCGGGGAGCGGGTAACCCTCTTTGCGGCGATTGGTCGGTCGGTGCAATACGCCCAGTCGCCGGCCGAGGTGGGTCCACGCGTCCAGCGGGGGCTGGCGTCCGGTCGCCTGTGGATTCTGGCCGGGCCGGCCACGGCACCCCTGACCGTGCGCACCGGTACGGTCGGGGGAGAAGCATGGCTGGGTAGCGGGTGGTTGGCCTCGGCCACCGCCTACCTGCGTCGCTCCGACGGTCTGTTGCTTCCCGACCCCACGCCAGGGCCCCTGATCCAGCGGCCGCCGCTGGTGGAGGGATGGGCTGGCGCGCGCGGCATGGAGTTGTCTCTCAGGAGGCTCGGTGGCCGGGTGACCGGGTGGGCGTCGTACAGCCTTGGCAGAGCACGCGCTCACGCGCTCGGCCGGACCTTTCCGGCGCCCACCGACCGTGCGAGGGTCTTCGACGCGACGACGCGCGTGCATCTGGGTTCTGCCTGGGGGGTGGGGCTCGCGTATGTGCACGCGAGTGGGGCTCCCTTCGCGAGGGCGGCCGATCCATGCGATTTCGGTCACTGCGCCCCGGGCGTGGTCCTGGACGCGCCGTTCCTGCGGCGCTCGCCGCCCTACGCGAGTCTGGATCTGCAGGCGACGTGGGATCATCGCTTCGACGGGTGGTCTCTCGGCGTCTTCCTGCAGGGCCGGAATCTGCTCGATCACGACAACGCCGTAACCTACGAGCGCTCGGACCTCGCCTGTGGCGGGGGACTGTACGTCTCGGGCGGTCTTTGCCCGGATGGTCGCGCCCCGCACTGGGAGGATCGGTTTCAGGCGGGCATCCCCACGCTCCCACTACTCGGACTTCGGGTCCGGTTCTGAGAAGCGCAGGGGATGGGTGCCGATGTGGAAACGCTGTTCAGGGAGGAGCACATGGCTCTGTTCCGATACGCGATGCGCATGACGGGGGACGAGGAGGTGGCGAAGGACACCGTGCAGCATGCGTTCCTGCGGCTGATCGAGCGACGGCCAGAGGAAGCCAACTTGCGTGCGTGGCTGTACACGGTGGTGACCAACGCCGTGCGGGATTGGGCCAGGGAGGAGCGTAGGAGGCGCGCGTTGCTCGAGCAGAGACCTGACCAGGTTCCGGGGCCGACGCCGGCCCCCCCGCCGGATCACCAGTTGAAGGTGTCGGCGGCGGAAACGAGGGTGCGTCGGGGCCTCGCCGCACTGCCGGAGCGGGATCGTGCGATCCTGCTCCTTCGCGCGGAAGGCTTCAAGCATCGAGAAATCGCCGACGCCATAGGGACGACGACGGGGTCGGTGGGCACGATGATCGCGCGGGCCGTGGAGCGGCTGACGCCCCTCCTGGACCTCGACGGAGAGGTGACCTCATGAGCGTCGGGCTCCACCTTGACGATACCGCTCTGGTTCGCATCATCGACGGGGAGGCCGCAGACCGAGAGAACGCTGCGAGCCATCTGGACCTGTGCGGCACCTGTCGCTTTCGCTTGCGTCGGATGAAGGCGCAGTCGGATCGCCTGGCGCGGCTTCTCGAGCATACGGCGGCGGCGCTGCCGCCGCCTGCGTACGACGCGGACTTCCTCGAGATCCTGCACGGCGGCGGCGTTCGGGGAAGGGATGCTGCGGTAGCAGCCGACGGTCGAGGACACCGAGCGAGAACGGCCGGAAGGAGCCGGATGATGCGCCGGTGGGCCGCCGCTGCCGCCTTTGCAGGCCTCCTCCTCTCGGTATCGCCCGTACGCGCCTGGGTGTTGCGGCAGGCCAGAGACGGTTGGGTGTGGATGACCGGTCGGAGCGAGGCATCGGCAGTGGTGGAGCCCAGGCTCGACGCTCCCACGGAGGTCCGTACGCGGGTGTCGGGCCCGGTTCTCCGGGTGCGTGCGACGGCCGAGGGAGTGCCCGACACCGTCCTGGTGCACATCACGACGGAGGCCCTGGCGCGCGCTTCTCTGCGTGGCGGTGGACCGGGGGCGGAAGTGGTCGTTCGGGCGGACGGCTTCGACGTGACGGCACCCACTGGCGTCGTGCTTGACGTGTGGGTGCCGCCGACGGTCAGCGAGGTCGGGATTCTCGTGGATGGAGTGGAGCGTGCCCATCGGTCGCTGGAGGAACTCCGACGAGGCACCTGGCTGGTCACGCTGGGGCGCTCGCCGAAGCGGTAGTTGCGGCCGTTCGACGTGGGCTCTGTACGGTTGCTCTTATTAGTAGATCGTGACATTTTATCAGATCCCGTCGGCTCACACCTGGAAACCCGATATCGCAGCGGAGGACGAGAATGCGGAGGTTGCGAGGGGCCTGGAGCGGTGTTCTGACGGTGCTTGCGGTCACCGGCGGGGTCGCATCTTCCTGCACGGAAGACGGCCCTGTTGCCACCACAGATGGTCCGGTCCTCACCGGGAACGTCACGCTCCTGGACGAGATGGGCGTCCCGCTCCCCGACGCGTCAGGGGTTGCGATCCACCTGGAGGGTCCGGACGGGTCCTTCGATACCACCGCGGACGCCAACGGTAACTTCGCGGTCGTCGGTCTCGGGAATGGACCCTACGACCTGACGGCCGAACGATCAGGCTTCGGGACCGTCAGAGACTTTGGATTGGAGCCCAGCCCCGACCCCGTCGCCCTCCAGCTCGGCGCCTTGTCCTCCGCTGAGGTGCTTTTCCTCGACGCGAGGGTGAACGACGAATGCGGAACCGATCCGTGCGTGGACTTGGCCTTTCGAGCTCGTGGCGTCTTCCCCCACGACGCGGGCCGGCGGCTCTTCCGGCTCTTCGTCAGCAGCCGCGCGGGCGTCTCCTCGCAGGATTACGATGAGACGCTTCTCCTGATACTGGCGTCGGACGACCCGGGTATCGCGGAGTTGGACGACTCCATCGAAGTGCTTCTGCCGGGGATCCGGGGGATCCTCGCTCCCCGATACCCCGCAGGCACTCGGCTCTCGCTCCGGCTCTACGGTGCCACGGAGAACGTCGCTTCCGGCTGGGTGGACCCGGTCACGTACGTGCGGGTGTTCACCGACCTTTCGGAGACCTCCGCCACGGCGAGCCTCGAGGTGCCATAGCGCGTAGGGAGCCGGTGAGCTACCCGTCGGAACGGAGCGAGGCCATGGGATCCTGTCGCGCCACGCGCAGGCTCGGGCGCAGGGCGGCGACCAGCACCACGGCCGTCAGGGGCGCCAGTGCGGCCGCGTAGCTCACGGGATCCGCGGCTCTGACCTCCACGAGCATGTCCGCGAGCAGCCGGGTCAGTAGCCACGCCGCGAGCAGGCCAACCACGCCGCCCACCGCGGCGATCCTGAGCGCGTCGGCCAGCATGAGCCCGATGGTGCCCCACCACGGTGATCCATGGAGCGTGACCACCGAACCCCCAACTCTCCATGCTACGGGCGGCCACACGCTGGCCGACGGGGTCCTGTTCCAAAACCCAGCCGAGGTAACCGGAAGCGAGGTGCATCGTAGGTTGGTACCGTGTCTCCAGCGATGGTGGAGGGTGGGGTCTTAGCCGACGACGCGAGGAGACGAACACGCGCCTTCAGATGGTCATCATGATGTTCGCTGGGTGGGTCAACGAGCATCAATGCACCGTCATCGCCTACCTGCAGGAAGAGAATCGAGTTCTGCGGGAGCTCCATGGGAAGAAGCGGCTACGGTTCAACAACGACCAACGGAGACGGCTGGCGGCGAAGGGCAAGGCGTTGGGGCGGCGCGTGCTTCGTGAGGTCGGGACGCTAGTCACGCCCGATACGATCCTGCGGTGGCATCGGGAGTTGATCGCCCGGAAATACGACGGCAGCGAGGGGAGACGGCCGGGTCGCCCTCCCGTCTCCGGAGAGATCCGCGAGCTGGTGGTACGGATGGCGACAGAGAACGAACTTTGGGGCTACACGCGGATCGTCGGAGAGCTGGCGAAGGGCTCCTCGACGTTTCATGTGGGTAGCGCAAAGTCGAGATGACTGGCGAGCAGGTAGGCCATGTTGAGGAGGTTCCGGGTCGTCCGATAGCCACGAGCCCGGGCCTTGGCGGCCTGAAGGAGACTGTTGATGCCTTCGAGGTCGAAGGGGGCCTGGGCGTTCATGCGCTCACCTCCCTCTGGCAGAAGTCCTCGACGTACTCGGCGCCGATCAGGCCCCGGAAGAGGGCGGCCTGCAGAGCCCTCACGACGAGGTCTTCGCCGGAGGCGTTCAGGAGGTGGTAGAGGCGCTCGACATCCCCCTTCCAGGTGCGGGGCCGTCGGTGGATCAGCTCGGTGAGGAAGTGCTCGGCGGGTGGTCCGAGCTCGAGCAGGCGCTGACGCTGGAAGTACAGACGGCCGCGCTGTCCGGAGACGGAGGCCAGGTGTTGGCTGCGCAGCTCGGCCGGGTAGCTCAGGTTCGCGTTGGGGAAGCGCGGGTGCGTGGCTTCGTAGCGACCCGCCGTGATCCTCACGCGGTCGGGGTACAGGTGAAGCTTGCCGTTGAAGCCGATGGTCTCGGCAGGCATGGCGTAGCGGATGCCCTTGTAGCTCACCATGCCCGTGGGGCCGACCAGGATGTCGAACTGCAGGGCGTACTCATCGGGGAGGACGGCCGGGGGGCGGAGCCGCTTTTGCTCCTCGAGGAGGCGCACGGCGGGGATGTCTCCGGTGGCGCGCGAGGGGCGCTGCTCGTTCACCTCGGTGAGCCACTCCTGGAGCTGGGCCGCGAGGTCGTCCCGATCCTGGAAGCGGCGCACCTTGAAGAAGCTCCCCTTGACCCAGCCGACCAGGTTCTCGACGGCACCCTTCTGGTTGGCCCGGCGCGGCTCGCAGAGCTCGATGCCGAAGCCGAAGTCGATGGAGAGCTGGGCCATCGTGGGGTTCCACACGATCGGCGTGCGCTTGGGGTGGATAACCACGGTCTTCGGGTTGTCGAACACCACCTGCAAGGGAACCCTGCGCTGGCCTCAAAGCCACGGATCAGACTCCGGCACAGCGGCTCGATCTGTTCGTTGGGCACCAGCTCCACGTGGACCCATCGGGAGTACTTGAGCCGGTAAGCCGCGAAGCGCACGATCTCGCTCTCGCCAGAGAGGTACGCCACCCGGACCTGGCCGAAGTCGAACTGGGCGAACTCGGCCGGCAGTCCCTCGAACCGAACCATGACCCGGGAGGGGGCCGGTCCCCGGAGCGCCTTCACCAGCTCGTAGACGGCGCTCTTCCCGCCTTCGTAGCCCCGCACCTTCAGCCGGTGCAGGATCTCGACCGTGGGCAGCTCAGGCTCCTTCTTCAGGATCCCCTCCACAGCCTCTCGGAACTCGCCGACCTGACTCGGACATCCCACCTGCCGAGCTCCGACGATGCCCACCTCGTCCAGACCCTCGATCCGGGGCTCTTGGGCGATACGGGTCACCGTCCGCTTCGACACCCCTGCCTTCTGCGCCACCTGCCGGTGCGTGAACCCTGCATCCAGCAGGACCTGCACCTCGTGTCTCTTGATCACTGGAATCACCTCCATCCGCCTCCGGTTGGGGAACAATCCCCACAGGAGGTTCCGGACCGTTTTCACGTCAACCTTGGTGATCCCTGGTGCCAGATTTTCCGGAAGAGGGGGGTGCAGATTTTTCGGAACTCACAGTATTCGCGGAGCACGGGGGAGGACCGCATGAAGCAGCGCACCCGGGACGAGCGCGGGACGCGCTTCGTGGAGGATCTGGTCCAGGACCTCGCCTACGGGGTGCGTAGCCTGCGGAGGAGTCCGGGCTTCACTCTCACCGCGGTCCTCACCCTCGCCCTGGGGATCGGCGCCGGTACCGCCGTCTTCAGTCTCGTGGACGGGGCGCTCCTGCGGCCGTTGCCCTATGGTGAGCCCGACCGCCTCGTGGAGCTACGGGAGCTCGGCGAGGATCGACGGTTCTTCCCGTCCTTCCCGAATTTTCCGGACTGGCGGGCCCGCTCATCGTCGTTCGAGGCGATGGTGGCGGTCCAGCCCATGGGCGCCCTGCCGGTCCTCAGGGTCGGAGACCCGTTCCGGGCGTCCACGGTGCTGGTAAGTCGCGATCTCCTCGCTACTGCGGGATTGCGGCCCTTCCTGAGTCGCGACCTCTTACCGGAGGAGCACCTCCCCGGCGGTCCGGACGTCGTACTCGTGAGCCACCGACTGTCGTCCATTCGCCTGGGGGCCGATCCGGAACTCGATCACATCCATTTCGAGATGTTCGGGCAGCCGTACCGGGTGGTGGGCGTCCTGCCGCCGGGCTTCGAGCTCATGTACGAGGCAGATCTCTACCTGTCGGCCGAGCGCTGGCCAGGGACCGTGCGCACCGCCCATGCGTACCGCGTGGTCGGGCGCGTGCAGCCCGCGTGCTCCGCGAATTCTCCATCCGTGGGGTTTCTTCAGACTCAGGTGTTGCTGGGAGCGGCTGTCGGGAGGTACGTGATGTGAGCGAACCAGAGCCGATCGGGTCCGTCGGCCGTGACGCCCCACTCGACCAGCCACGGCCGTCGCTTCGAGGTGGCGGACTGATTAAATAGTGCTATACTATTAAATAAGCCAACCGCCGGCTGCATCGACACGCAACCCGCAGGAGTCAATGGATGTCACGGATGGGCCCATGCGTGTACCTAGCCGGGCGGAGCTTGTCCGCCATACCAGTGGTCGTGGGCCTGACGCTCTGCGCGCGTCCACTCCCAGCGATGGCGCAGGAGCCCGCCGCACCCCCAGCGCACATCCAGTTTTCGCTTGGAGTCGGAATAGCCACCGACCTGTACCGGACCGACCAGGGGGCCCGGGTGTTTCCCTTCGGCGCGGCTCGCGCCGCTTTGGTCCGTCGAGGATCGTCGTGGGCATTTGGGCCGGAGTGGATCGGAGTATGGGGCCGCGGCGACTTCGGCGGCGAAGAACGACACCACATGGGGTTCGTGAGCTATGCGCACGACCCGGCGACCAACGTCGCCGTGCGAGTTGGCGCTGGGCTCGGCGCGGCAACGCTTGTGCGCTCAGATGCCCCACCCCCTGGAACCAGGGGCGACCTCGACGTAGGCGTCGGGACCGAAGTCGGCTTGAGCCTCCTCGTTGAAGTCGATTGGATGGGCCTCGGGGGGGACGGCTGGGCGTTCGTCCGTCGGTCGGCCTGATGGTTCAGGAGGTACGGGGCCGACGCTTGGCGATCGGTGTCGCGAGCATCCGATACAGTGGACGTTGAAAGCTCCAAGGCGCCTCGGGGGGTTCCCGTCCTATGGAGGCGGCCGGCAGCCGCGCGCCTGGTGAGGGAGCACGGTACCCCCTCCTGTTCCAAGACCCGGACGACGGTCAGGGTCAGGGAGCACTCTCGATTGACGCCGTCCTACCCTCGACCTGTCCCTTGATGTGGCTGAGTACCCGTTTGTGGATGTCGCTGATGATCCGGTCGGAGAAGAGACCCCAGTACCCGAGCGGCGCGAGACGCTGTTCGTACCAGATGGTTCCGACGAGACGGGTCCTGCCCTCGCCGATCCCCTCCAAGCGGAACTCGCCGCGCTTCGGCACAAGGTACCCGTCGAGATGCGGAGGGGCGATTTCCCACAGTGAAAGTTCGCGGAGCGGCGCCGGGGAGGACGCAACGTCGAAGGAGAGAAGCGCTCCCGGAACCCATGCCGTAATGGGTTCCACGAAGGAGCCGGTTGAGAACACGCAGTATCGGATGGCCCCAACGCCCTCACCTTCGATCTCAGCCCGCAACGGGTATGCGATGCCGAGCCTAAAGAGCAGCTCGGTTGGCTCAGGGAGCGGCGAGAAAGCGATGACCTCGTTCCACACATCGTTCGGCGCAGCGTCGACTTCCACTTCAGTCCGGACTTCGCGCAGTGGGAAGCTCGGCTCCGCAGCTCCCTCGATCAACACCGAACCGGGCAGCAGGAGGAACACCAACACTGCCCCTCGGCCGGGTGACTCTCCAGCCATGGCGAAGTGCCGGCCGATCAGCGTCCCCATCGCTGCGAGAACGAGAGCGAGGGGCAACGACATTACGAGACATACGACGCCCTCGAAGCCTGTCGCGATGCCTGCTCCCGCCACCATAGCTAGCGCCATTCCGGTGACTTCCAGTGCGTCCCATTGCGTCGCACGATACCGCCGGCAAAACACATAGGATGTCGCGAGGCCGAGCGCGAACGGTGTGCCAAGGAAGAGCGCGAGCCCATAGCTCTCGACCCCGTCCTATCCCACCGCGGGTCGATCCAATCAGGGGCTGACCATCACGACATCATTCACGGCCCGGGCCGGCCGGTACCTGGGCGACGCGCTTCGGGGCGTGCGTCGGGCCCCGGTGGAGGTGATCGCCACGCTCGCGGTAGCCGCGACGTTCTCGTGGGCCCTGGAAGCGCATGCGACCCGAGCGGCGCTCCAGGCCTGGCAGGAGATCGCCGTATCATGCGCGTTGCTCTTCGTCGTGGCATGGACGGGGACGCTGCTGCACGCCATGGGGCGCTGGGACGCGGTGCGGCGGTGGGCGTTCACGGTCGGCGGCGCGCTCGTCGTTGGCATATACGGCTGGACGCTGGCGGACTTCAGCTACGACGCGGAGACCTGGCGCGCGGTGCAGCTGCTGGCCGCCGCGGTGATGTGGCTGGTGGCGTTGCCGGCGTTCGGCCGGCGGGGCGGGAGCGGCGAAGAGCGGACCGAACGAACGCGGCGCGTGGACGGGCGCTTCGCTCTTCGGGTCGTCGGTGCGGTCCTCTACGGCGCCGCCCTGTTCGCGGGCCTCGCCCTGGCCCTCGCGGCGGTGGACAACCTCTTCGAGTTGAAGCTGGAGGAGGAGATCTACGGACATGTCTGGGGGTGGATCTCCTTCGTGCTGATCCCGTGGATCGTGCTAGGCGGGTTGGAGGACTACATCCGCACGTCGGCGGGGGCGGGCCCGGCGGGGACCGGGGCAGGGGGAGACGCGTCGCGCGTGACCGGCTCCGGCCCGGTGGCCGGGACGTCCTCAGATGTGACGTCGCCCGGTACGATGTCGTCCGGGCTCGGCTCCGTCGCCTTCCGGATCGCCCTGTGGTTGGTGCCGCCCCTGCTCGTGCTGTACACGCTGATCCTGTACGCCTACGCGGTGCGGATCGTGGTGACGGGCGAGATCCCGAAGAACCTGGTCTCGCCGATGGTGCTGGCCGCAGGGGGGCTGGGGTCGGCGGCCCTTCTGCTGTTCGACCCACGCCCGGGGCGCGGTGGGCTCGCCCGGGGACTCCGACTCGCGCCTGCGCTCTTCCTTCCGCTGGCGCCCCTCGGATACTGGGCGCTCTGGATCCGCATCCACGAGTACGGCTGGACGGAGTTCCGGATGGTGCGCGTGGTCGCGCTGAGCGGACTGGTGGCGCTGGCCGTCGGCGCCACGGTCCAACTCGCCCGACGCCGTGCGTTCTCGCTCCACGTGGCGCCCGTCGTCCTCGCGGGCGTCCTCCTGCTCAGCGCCCTGGGGCCGTGGAGCGCTCTCGCCTTCTCGCGGAGGAGTCAGCAGGCGAGGCTGGCGAGGGCGCTGTCAGAGGTGGGGATCGCGCCCGCCGCGGGCACGGCCCCCGGGCTGGCCGCCGCGGCCACGGCCGGTGCGGAAGCAGATTCGTCGCGCATCGTGCCCGCCGCGGTGTACAAGCAGATCCGGGAGAGCGCCCGCTACCTGGCTGGACACTTCGGCCGCAGTGCGCTGCCTGCGGGCCTGGCCGCTTTCCCTGTCGAGGAGCCGATTCGGGTGGACTACGCCGCGCGGTTGGGGCTCCGGCCGGACTCGCCCTCCGCGAGGGAGGGGCTGGTGATCGGCGGAACGCTCGAACGAGGGACGCCGGTCGAGATCGTGGGCGGGACGGCCTACCGGGTCTCCTGGACGAGAGGGGGAACCGACCGCCCGGAGGGCGCCGTCGCGCCGGGGGACCGCAACAAGGTGGCCGTTGCCCTGCGGGACCGCACGAGGCTCGAGCTGGGCGTCGATGGTCGGCTGCTGACCGCGGAGCTGGGTCCGCTGATGCGCGAGCTCGAGCGTTCGGCGTACCCGGCCGTGACCGACAGGCTGCCGTCGGAGCTTGCATTGATGCCGCTCACCGACGCAGCCGGAAAGCGGGCGGGCGACTTCGTGGTCTGGGACCTCAGGGCATGGGCGGATTCCGCGGGTTGGCGGCCTCAGCGAGTGGAGGGGTGGGCCGTCGTGAGCGGGAGATGACGGGTTGATCCGAGGGCCGAGGCGTGCCGGCGTGCTCCGCGAAAACCTCATCTACCTGCAATCGTTGACTTCTTGATCCTCGGCTGCGGACCATGGGACGATGGCTTCATGGCTCCAGCTGGTCCTTCGGACCCTCCGTGGCATGATTCGATCCCGCCTCTCCCTGTCGGCTGAGAACGCCATCCTCCGTCATCAACTCGCCGTGCTCCGGCGAGGACGGCCCAGGCCGTTGCTCCGGCCAGCGGATCGAGTGCTATGGATCTGGCTCTGTCGACACTGGAGTTGGTGGCGCCACGCGCTGGTGCTGATCCAGCCAGCCACGGTCCTGAAGTGGCACAGAGAAGGGTACCGCCGTCATTGGCGACGACGGTCCGGTGGGTTCAGCGGTCGACCCCGAATCCCTCGGGACCACATCGGCCTGATTCGCCGCATCTCGTCCGATCATCCCGAGTGGGGCGAGGACCGAATCGCCCTGGAGCTCAAGGCGAAACTTGGTGTGGACCACGCTCCGAGCACCATTCGTCGGTACATGGTCAGCTGGAAGGGAAGCGGTGCTCCAGCCTCCGCCACTTGGCGCACCTTCCTGACCGCGTGGTGTTCCAAAACCCAGGCGAGGCCGATGAGGTACTCGCTACCCCGATGTCGGTGGACGACGGGCGACCGTATGTGACCCTGGACGATCTGGACGTCCGTGCCATGGCCGAAGGTGACCCCGCGGGCCTGCTGGCTCGCTCCGAGCGGATGGTCATTGATGAGGTCCAGCGTGTGCCCGACCTGCTACTCACCATCAAGCACGCCGTCGATGAGGACCGGCCGAGAAGGCCCGGACGGTTCCTCCTGACGGGCTCGGCAAACCTGCTGTTGATGGAGAACGTGGCCGAGTCTCTCGCCGGTCGCGCTGGCTACGTCAACCTGTGGCCGTTCAGCCGCGGGGAACTGCTGGGCAGGGGACGTACGGGGGTGTGGGACGTGTTCAAGGACGGATCACCCGATTCCTGGATCCAGGGCCTGGAGGATGCAGCGCTTCCGCCGGCGCAATGGCAGGAGGTGGTCCGCGTCGGAGGATACCCGACACCTTCATACGGGCTGGCGGACCCGGAGGCGGCAGGGATCTGGTTCGACGGTTATCTGAGGACGTACCTGGAACGGGATCTCCAGCAATTGGCCTCCATCGACGGCGTTGTGGACTTTCGGCGCCTCATGCGAATTGCCGCACTTCGGGTCGGTGGCCTGGCGGTTCAGTCCGAGATCGCTCTGGCGGCCAGCGTGGGTTCTTCGACAACATGCAAGACCGCCCGGTCACGAGCCCGTCATGGCACGAGTACGAGAACACCGGCACCGTCGCCGATGATGCAGAGCGCATTACATTCGGCGCACTGGTTGATGGGGTGGGGACGTTCGCATATGACGACTTCCGACTGGCCGTGGCTGGCGAAGACGGTCGTTGGACGCCCGTCGAGGTGGCCGATCCGGGCTTCGAGAGGGGCGACGCCGCGCTCCACCGTGACGACGCGGGTACCCCCGTCCGTCCGGCCGCGCCCGGATGGGGGGCGCTCAGCCCCGGTTTCGTGTACCAGGTGACGGAGGGCGATGCGGCGAAAGGCCAAAGGGCCCTTGCCATCCGCCGAGAGACGCGCACCGTGGCACGGCGGTTGTTCCCCGAGACACCGGCACCGGGAGCCGTCCTGGACAAGGAGCTGGGAGGGGGACTGCGCGTCCGCTTCCCCCTCTCCCTCTTCGCCAACACGCTCGGGACCCTTCCCCACGCGAATGCCACCTCCCTGCGGGCTCTGACCGAGGCACTGGCGGAGATCGACCTCCAGCACGCATCCCCCGACGACGAGGACGTCCGCCTCGCCGACGTCGTCATCGCCTGGAACGTGTTCGAGCACTTCTATCCGTATTTGGACGTCGTGCCCGTCGATTGGATGGCCGAGCTCGATCGCGCCCTTGCCGGTGCGCTTGCCGATGAGACGGGACAGCAGTTCTTCCGCACGTTGCGGGGCCTGATCGCGCAGTTGGGCGACGGACACGGGCGGGTGGTGCACCCGGCCTACGTCCCCACCGGCGGCTTGCCCGCACAGCTCGAGTGGATCGAGGGGAAGGCCGTGGTGACGGCGTCGAGGGACTCGGCGCTCGAGCATGGGGACGTGGTCCTGACGCTGGACGGTGAGCCCTCATCCAACCTGATGGCTGCCGAGGAGGAGCTCATCTCCGGGTCGCCGCAGTGGAAGCGCTACCGCGCCATGCAGGCGTTTGGTGCCGGCGCTCCGGGGACGAGTGTCCGCGTGCAGGTGGAGCGCGACGGCCGCCGCCTCGACGTCGACGTGAAGCGCGATCCGGTGCGCACCATCCAGGAGTTCGACCGGCCCATGATCCAGAAGCTTGACGGCGGGATCTGGTATGTCGACCTCAGCCGCGCGCCGTGGTCGGCCATTGAGCCCGTCCTCGATTCCCTCGCGGCGGCCCCCGGCGTCGTCTTCGACCTGCGGGGTTACCCCGCCGGGAACCACATGGTGCTCCAGCATCTACTCACCGGCCCCGACACGTCCGACGCCTGGATGCGGATCCCGCACGCCTTGTATCCCGATCACGAGAGACCCGTCGGCTACCAGCCCGAAGGCTGGCAGCTACAGCCGGCGCAGCCGCACATCGGCGGCCGGATCGCCTTCATCACTGACGCAGGGCCATCAGCTACGCCGAGTCCGTCATGAGCTTGGTGGCGTTCTACGGGCTGGGCGAGATCGTGGGGCAGCCCACGGCCGGCGCCAACGGGAATGTGAATCCGTTCAGCCTCCCGGGCGACTTCACGATCTACTGGACGGGCATGCGTGTCGTGGAGCACGATGGTTCGCAGCACCACATGGTGGGTGTACAGCCCACGGCTCCCGTCTTGCGAACCTTGAAGGGGGTGCGGGAGGGGAGGGACGAGCTTCTGGAGGCCGCACTCCGGGTGGTGCGCTGAGGACGCGGTGCGGTGTAGCCAGGACCCGGTCTGAGCGCCGAAGCGGTGGAGTGGCTGCCAGCGATTCTCGACGTGGCTCTCGACCGCCGTGTCGCGGGCCAAGTCGCGGGCGGGCAGAGGTGAGGGGGGCCCGTAGAGGAGCCGGTAGCGGGTATCGTGCCAGCGCTCCAGCACCAGTACGCTCACACGGGTGTCGTCCACAGTCCCCTTGGACCAGCCGCGGTGTCGGGAGCGGCTCGAAGTCGTTACAGCAATGCCGAGAGAAACCCGGCCGGAAATGCCTGGCCAATCAGTGAAGCGGCAAGGTTCATTCGCGCCGACCGCCGCGATCGGCAGGATACGGAGCGGTCCAACCACGTCGTCGAGAAGAAGGGTCATCCGTCTGCGGGCCGGCGCTCCGCTCGATCCGCGTCTCGCCTACCGAGGCGCTGGTCGCCGAGTAGTCGCCTGCCAAGTGGTCATGGCTGCGCCGGGACGCCCAACAGCTGACGTGGATCGGACCGATGCCGTATCCACCCAGGTCGATGATCCGCTTCACGAGCGTGTGGCGCCATCGATTGCGATGACACGGGAAGGCTGGATCGAAAAAAGCGGTCCGATGGCGGGTGAGCCGATCCGCAGATACAACGTCGCGCCATCCGGACTGGTGACTCCCGGCGCGAGAGTCGTCGCATCGAGGAAGTACAGTGCCTCGCCGACCCGCGGTCCGCCCACGTTCCGCCCGGCGAGGACGGCGAGCAGGCCCGTGGGATGGGTCGGCGTCGAAGGCGACGTTATCAGGCCGCCCGCGGCAACGTTCCACGGCCCGCTGAACGCCACCGCCTGACGCGCTTCGATATCGATTGCGGCGATTCCCGTCACACCGTCTTTCGTGGCCCGCCAGGCATAGAGAAGCGCTCCATCAGGCGAGACCGACAGCACCTCGGCGGTCAGCAGGCCGGTCCCGTTCCTCACCACGGGCACGCCGTTCTCGGACAATCCGAGCCGCCATGTGCGTTCCCCGGTACGCAGGTCGAGCGCCGCGAGCGTTCTGCTGAAGGCCTCGCCTGCAAGCCCTTCGTAGAGACGCGATGGGTGCGTTCCGAGAGTCGATCCCTCCAGGCGCCCGCCGGCTGTCACGCGGCGTGAGATCATTCAATCGCGCGTATCGATCAACGCCCATGACGTGTCTTCAACCGCGACGACGACCGCCACGAATGGCAGCTCGCCATTTCGATCGGCTCCATGCCCGCATCACCGAAGCCGCTGGATACGATCGAGACAGTCAGGATGAGAAGGCCTATCGTGCGCATCAGATCGAACCCGGAGTCTCGCCGTTGGTGAGGGCTAATCGTGCGGCCGGGCCGTCGCCAGGCGGTTCAGCGCGTACCCGACCCCCGCCGAAAGCAGTACCAGGAACCAGCCGACCGCCAGGAACCCGAAGAACCCGACGAGCCCCACGTAGCCCAAGGCCGAGGGGCTACCTCCGCTCACCGTACTGTTCGGAGTCAATGTCCAGAGAGCGAACGGCGGCGTGAACATCGCCAGCGCCAGCACCGAGGTCACCGCGCCCAGCGCCAACGCTCGCCACGCGCTCGTCGTGCGAGCCGCGTCGATCAGTCGCGGCCCGACTATCGCGCCAGCCAGCGCGTGCGCGACTCCCCCCGCCAGAGTGAGCGAGGGAACGGAGCCGCGCCACCGCGCGTCTGCATGCCACGCGAAGTGCACGGCGATCGTCGCCACCAGTCCAAACGCTATCGCAGGCGCGATCCTGGGCCATCGGGCAATCAACCGGGGAAGTAGCTGCATGCCGGGCCTCACCCGATCTTCCGTCCCGGCAAGACCCCGCGAATACACACGGAAGCCTCACCGCCGACCGGCAACCGCGCCTTCCCCCGCATCACAATCCTCCCGCACATGGGTATTCCGGGTCGGCCGATCACGCCTTCCAAGCCTGTCGAATACGCCGCAGAGGAGAATGCGTACCCGTGATACCACGGGGAAGTTCACTGTTGTGAACGACGACGATTCCGTCGGGGTTCCCGGGTCGGCCGCCCGCGTCCTCCATTCCGCCGCTGTCCGGGAGTGGCCGGGCGAACTTGTTCGGACCCGCATTCGGCCGGTCTCCAGTATCTGAGGCCGGGCATGGATATACCCTCCCGAAGATGTGCGCTACGGAGTTGGCGCGGGCGCACGGAGGACTCACGGGTGCGCGACGGCCTGCAGCGCAAGCGCGACTGGGCGGCTTGGGTACCCCCGTTGGTGCGTTCGGACCGCTCCACCACCACGGCGCTCTACGCGCGGGACCGCTGGGAGGTCGCACGCCGGTGGACCCTGGACGGCGGCGTCCGCTGGAGCCGTACCGATGGACCCACTGGCTCTGGCTCCCACGCTGCGCGTCGAGCACACACTGGGCCAATACGTGCAGGTCGCCCCCGGCGGTGGACGGTACGCGCAGCCGTGGTGCAGCCTGCGCAACGAGGAGAGCCCCGGCCGGTCTCGACGGCTACTACGCCACGATCCCGGTGCCCGGCAGCGTCCCTCTGCCCCGGGGTTGGGACCTGGTCCTCGACGTCACCGTGCCGGCCGGAGCGCGGGCGGTGCGGACGAGCCTCTTGCGGAAAACGGCTCGCGGACGTGCCGACGGCCCGGCCCTCTCTCGATCCCCTGCGCGAGCCCTTCGTGCTGGGTCCGGACAACATCCAGACGGGGGACGCGCGCATCACCGGCATCGAGATCGAGATGCACGCCCCGTTCGGCCGCGGGGACCTCCATGCGACCTACCGTTGTCAGTCGGAGCGGCGCATCCTCGGGTGCGTGTTCAGGCCCGTTGAGGACGCTGACCCACGGCTCCAGGTCCACCGGCATCCCGAAGATCCGCATGCCCCAGTAGCCACGGGCCGCGACGTCGATGCGCAGGTAGGAGGGCAGACGAGCGGAGTTCGGGGCGCCGAACACGATGGCCCCGCCCCCCCGGGACGGAGGTGGCTCGGACGCCCGTCCGAGCCGATCTCGTCGACGCCGGGAAGGGCGACCCGCGGGGGTGTGTTGGGGTGGCCGCTCATCCACGAAATGGTGGTTATGATGCGTCGCACGCACCGAGGCCGCCGAGCCCCTCCGGTCCTGGTCCCGGTGCTGGCACTGTCCTTCGTGGCGTGCAAAGACATCGTCGCCGTTGCCGGCAGCGGCTCCACCCGCTTGGAGGGGCACCTCGCCTCGGGTGTGGAGATCGTCGGGAGCACGGTGGTGCCCACCACCCCGCCCGTCTCCGTCGAGGGGGCGGGGCCGGGAGCTACGGTGCGCTTCGGCCGACCGGGCGGGCGCGGCCGTGAGCCACTGGGGATCCACGCCGCCCGGGTGCGCCTCGCCGTGGGCGACACCGTGGTCGTAGCGACGGTGTGGAGCGGAGGCGCAGCCCGCTCGTGCCCCGCGCGCCCCCCGGGGCCGCCGCAGGGCTACGACCTTGGGGACGCGGCGAGGGGTAGTCCTCGCCCCCGGCGGGCCCGATATGCGCGGCGGCGGCGGGCGCGACGGTGGCCCCCGCGTGGGATTCGATGGCGGTTCCCTTCGACATCCTGGGATACGAGGCGAACTTCACCGCCTGGGCCGCGGCCGGAGGGCGGTTCGCCGCCGATTCGGCGTCCGGGGGGTGGAGGGCGTGCGCGGTGTGTTCGGGGCCGCTTCACCCCGCCGCTTCGTCCTCGTCGTGCTACCGGAGGGCGCCACCGGCGGATTGCGCGCGCTTGTGGGCCGGCTCGGCCCGGAACGGCTCAGTCCACCGCACCCACCCCCATGGCGTCCGGCGCGTCGGCCCGGCGCCCCGCTCGCGCCCCGGACGGGCGGCGGCGGGCTTCGGGCTCCGATTCCGCATCCACCCGGGACGGCGCACCGGCATGAGCGCGAGATAGATACCCGCCATGAGGACGGGGATGCGCACGTCGGCCTTCACCAGCCAGTGGCGACAGTGGATGACGCACGGCGCCGGGGCCGCGCAGGCCAGGCGCCGGATCATCGTCCACCGCTTGCCCAGCCTCCGGATGAAGCCCTTGGTGGACGTCAGGGCCAGGCGGGATCAGGAGCGGGAAGCCGGTGAACCCCACGGTGCTGGGCGGGCGCTTGCCGATGTCCTCGGTGATCCAGGAGGCCTGGAATCCCAGGTCGAGGCCCATCCACGTGACCTTCCACGGATACCGTCCAGGGATGGGGATGGAAGCCACCCGAGTTGCGCGCCGGACGCGAAGGGGGACTCCCGCCGGCCGCTCGAAGTCTCGCGAGGACCGCCCCGGCGTTGCCGTTGGTACCAGGCGTCCAAATCGGGATTCGGGGATGTCGTCACCTCCGGACGGGTAGCTCGGCCCTGACGCGGTACGCCCGCCCTGGGCGCCGCGCCATGATGATCGGATTCGCGTGCGGTCGGCGGCGCGTCGCCGCAGAATGCGTGACCGGTTATCAGGTGGAGGTGAGGGATGGGCGCACTGGGAAGGGTCGGGACGGCGTGGACGCTGGCCCTGGGTATCGGTGTGTGGCCGTCATTCACGGCGGCGCAGGCGACCCCCGCAGCCGGACCTCCGGGAGTCGAACGGTGTGTGCCGGTGCAGACGGATGCCGGCGCGTGGATGAAGGCCGCCGCGGACGCCATCCTCCCGCGGGAGCCGGGGGAGGTGCTCCGTCTGGACGGTGGCTACCTCCTGGAGCTGCGCGATCAGTCCGACCGTCCCGAGCCTCCCTACATCGCCGCGCCGGCCAACGCCCGCTGGTGGTACGACCCGGCCACCGGAGACCTCGCGCTGGACGGGGGATCCCGGCCGGCGCGCGTCGTCCCGACCGACGGACCCGCGGCGCGGTACAACCTGCGAGGGCTGACGCCGTGGGCCGTGCTCCGCGACTGGACCGTATCGGCGGGCGAGGTCCGAGTGGTGGGGCGTTGCGACTTCCTTGGTTATTCGCGGATCGCGCTGGAGCGCGCGGGCGGTCGGGGAGCTGGGCGCCTTTATCTTGATGAGCTGTCGGCGGTGCCGGTGGCACTGACCCGCACCGAGATAGATCCTCTCCTGGGACCGGAGGCCGTCCAGTACCGTTACGAGGGGTGGTGGACCACCGGGAGCGGGCGGTATCCGGTGGGAGCCGTGCGCGTGGTGAACGGATGGACCATGGAGGCGAGGACAGCATTCCCCCAGGCGATGCGCGTAGTGCCCAGGGACAGCCTGCCGTCCCTGGTCCGACCGCCGACCGGCGCGGAAGCCCCCGAGCCAGTGGTGGACACCGTGCGCGTCGGACCGTCGGCGTTTCTCCTGCGGAGCCGCCGCTTCACCGAGGTCGTGGCCATGGCGGCGGACACCGTGTTCCTCATGGACGCGGACGCCGGGGAGGCCCGCGCCCGGGCGGACTCGGCGTGGATCGCCAGGCTCTTTCCCGGTGAGCACCCGATGATGCTGGTGGTGTCGAGCCTCGCGTGGCCGCACTTCCTGGGCCTCCGCTACTGGGCGGCGCACGGCGCCGGGATCGTGACCCACAGTCGGGGAGCGCCCTTCCTCCGAACCGTCCTGGCCCGCCGATGGACGACGGCGCCGGACCGCTTCGAGGAGGTGCGCGACTCGGTCGCTCCCTGGGTGGTGGGTGTCGATGAAACCGACACCCGGGCGGGGGGGGCGCTGGTGCTCCGGGCCCTTACCGGCGTCACGGGGGAGGCCGGCCTGATGGCGTACCTGCCCGGCCCCGGCTTTCTCTGGGCCAGCGACCGCATCCAGGACGTGAGCCACCCCAACGCGTATGTGGAGGACCTGGTGTGGTCGGTCCGTGACGCCGGACTGACGCCCCGAACGACATCGGGCCCGCACCTGGGGATCGTGCCTTGGACGCAACTGGACGCACTGGCGCCCCGGCGGCGCCCGTCGGTGCCCGCCGTCCGTGTCCTCGATGGTGGTGGTGCGCGAGGGGTGGTGGGCGCTGCGAAAGCCGTGGCCGCCGGAGGCCCCGAGGATGGGAATACGCCCGACGCGCGGTCCCTGGTGCTCGCCGGCGCCGACGCCATGGGGGGGCTGGAGGCTCTCCGCGCGCTGCACGGGATCCACCTCACCCTGCGCTACTGGGAGAGCCTCGCTGGGGTGGCATTCGATCCGTCACGTCCCACGGGCCTGTGGGCCTCAGTGGAGGCGTACCGCGATCCGTCCTCAGGGGCCAGCCACCTATGGCGCACCCTCGAGTTGAACACCCGTGAAGAGCCGATCCGCGGCGAGCAGGTCCACGTCCCGGGGGTGTCCGCCGCGGTGGTCGACGGCACGCAGCAGGCGTTCACCGAGGCGCAAGCCGCGGCGGAGGCGCACCGTCTGGCCCTGGAGCCCGAGCTGCTTCTGTCGACGGCCCTGGCGGCGTCCGACCTGAAGAGGATCCCCGACGTCTCGCTGGACGGCCGGAGCTATCCGGCGGTGTCCTTCGAGGGGGGATCCGTGCGCGTCCTCTTCCATCCCCGCACCCACCTCCCCGTCGGTCTGGAACAGGATGTCGACCTGGACGCCGACGCGACCTGGTCGGCCTGGGGCGACGTGACCACCCGCAGGGTCTTCGGTTCATGGTCGCTGGAGCCGGAGGGCATCCGGTACCCCCGGTCCTGGCGGGTGGAGCGCAACGGGATGCTCCTGCGCCTGGTCGAAGTGATGGACCTTGAGCTCTCCGCCACGCCGCCACCGAGCACCTTCCAGGTGACGGTTCAAGCGGCCGCCGCCCCTCTGCCGCCGCCGGCAGGGCCGGCGAAGACCGTCGAGTTGCGGCCCGGCGTGGACCTCCTCGACGGCTACTTCAACGTCCTTCTGGTGGCCCAGGAGGACGGGGTGGTGGTCATCGAGCCGCCGCAGAACTCCACGTACTCCGAGGCCGTCCTGGCGGAGGCGGCCCGTCGGTATCCGGACCTGCCCGTCAAGGCCGTGGTGGCCACCTCCTACGCGTGGCCCCACCTGGGGGGCATCCGCCCGTACGTCGCCCGCGGCATTCCCATCTACCTGCCGGCCGAGAACGAGGAGACGGTCCGCGCCATGGCCGCCGCGGTCCACACGCGCTCCCCGGACGCCCAGAGCCGCACGCCCCGGGAGCCGATCCTGCGCGCTGTGCGTGACCGTGCCGTCCTGGGCACCGGTCCGAACCGCATCGAGTTGCACTACGACCCCCTGTCGGGGGGGGGCCACAGCCGCCGGATGATGGTGGCGTACCTACCGGAGAGACGGCTCCTCCACGCGGGGGATCTCTTCCTGCCGGAGCGCTTCGAGCCTACCATGTGGCGTCAGTCGCTGACCGAGTTGGTGGCCCTGGTGCGGGATCGGGGACTGGACGTCGGATCGGTGACCGCGCTCAACATCGAGGAGACGCCGTGGAAGGACGTGCTGGCCAAGCTGGGGGAGTCGGGCACGGAGTAGTCGGTTCGACGCAGTGGCGGTGGCCTCCGTGGACGCCGATCCTCGCGTTCTGGGTGGTTCTCGGGCTGGTGGCGGCCCTTCAGGAGACGTGGCTCTTCCACTCCGCGGGACAGCCGCTCCGGCTATGGGTGGCGTTGGCGTGGGAGACGCCCAAGTACGTTCTCTGGGGGATCTTCACCCCCCTGGTGGTTCGTCTTGATCGTCGCACCCGGGGCGTGTCCGCCCCTAACCTGAGGGCGCTGGCGCCTCACCTGCTCCTGGCCGCATTCCTGATCCTCCTCCACGCGTCGTACGCCACCGCAGCCGACTTCGTTGTCCTGCCTCCCCCACAGGGGATCGCCGCTTTCCCTGCGCTCCTGCTCCGGCAGCTCCGCGCCCGCCTCCAGTTCGACGCGCTCTCCTACGCTGGGATCGTGGGGGGATGGTACGCGCTGGACTACTTTCGCCGCCACGCCCGTGAAGAGGCCGTCGCCGCGCACCTGGAAGGCGAACTGGCGAGGGCGGAACTACTGACGCTCAAGATGCGGTTGCAGCCACATTTTCTGTTCAACGCCCTGCAGGCCCTGGCGGTCCTGAACCGGCGGGATCCCGGTGCGGTCACCGAGAATCTGCTCCGCCTGGGATCCCTTTACCGATATCTGACCCGCACCAGCGGACTCCAGGAGGTAGAGTTGGGTCACGAGCTGGACTTCGTCGCGCGTTATCTCGCATTGGAGGAGCTGCGCTTCCCGGATCGGCTCCGGGTGGTCCTCGACGTTCCGTCCACGCTGCGGTGTGCGGTGGTGCCGCATCTGGTGCTCCAGCCTCTCGTGGAGAATGCGGTGCAGCACGGCGTGGCGCCCCTGGAGCGTCCCGGCACGGTACGCATCACGGCGCGCAGGGAAGGGGAGGTGCTCCTCCTGGAGGTGACGGACGACGGCGTTGGATTGTCGCCACACAGCGCGGATGCTGCGCACGACGCTGGTCCGTCCCCCGCACATGGAGGGACCGACGGCATCGGGCTGGCGGTGACCGGGGCCCGGCTGCGGCACCTCTACGGAGACCGCTCGGGGATCGAGGTCGGGCCGCGCGATGGAGGTGGGGTGGTTGCCCGGGTGCGCGTGCCCTATCGCGAGGGATCACCGACGCACGTGACCTTCGACTCGGCGGACGAGGTGCCACGCTCCGTTGCACCTCCGAGGCCGAACGAGGCCCAGCGGGGGAACGGGTGAGCGGCAGGGTCCTCACGGTGCTCCTGGCGGACGACGAGCCACTGATCCGGGAAGGCCTCCGGGAGCCGCTCCTGGAAGGTGCCGGGGTGAGGATTGTGGCGGAGTGCGGATCGGGTACGGAGGCGGTCCGCCGGATCCGGAGCCTCCGACCGGACATTGCCTTCCTGGACGTGAAGATGCCTGGGCTCGACGGCTTCCAGGTTCTGGAACAGCTTTCGCCGGAAGAGCGTCCGTGGGTCGTGTTTGTGACCGCGTACGATGAGTACGCGCTGGACGCCTTCCAGGCTCACGCGGTGGATTACCTGCTCAAGCCGTTCGGGCCGGACCGCGTCCGTGTAGCCCTGGGCAGGGCCCGTGCCATGCTCGCCGGGCACGCTCTGGGGGACGTGAGGACGCGTCTCGCCGACCTTCTCGATGCGTATACCATGCGTGACGACGTGCCGCGGCGCCTGGCGGTGCGCCTCGGCCTGCGCACCGTCTTCGTGGACGTAGACGACATCGACTACCTCGAAGCGGACGGCAACTACGTGCAGATCCACGTCGGCGGCGAGCAGTACCCCGCCCGGGATACCCTGACCGCACTGGAAGCTCGGCTCGGGTTTCCGGAATTCGTGCGGGTCCACCGGTCCTTCCTGGTCCGCGTCGAGCGGATCCGGGAGCTGCGCGCCGTCGGGGTGGAACGGTGGGAGGTCCTGCTCGGGGGCGGACGGCGCCTTCCGGTGAGCGGGGCGGGACGTGCGCGTCTGATGACGCTGTTGGGTGAGGTCTGACGGCGGAGCGAAGACCGTCGGGTGGGCGGAGGCACCCCGTCCTGTTCCAAAACCCAGCCGAGGTAACGGGGAGCGAGGAGCGTCGTAGGTTGGTGCCCTGTTTCTCGGCGGTGGAGGAGGGTGGCAGGTATCAGCGGACGACGCGAAGAGATGACCACGCCGTTTCAGATGCTCATCATGATGTTCGCGGGGTGGGTCAACGGAGCATCAACGCAGCGTCATCGCCTACCTGCAGGAAGAGAATCGAGTGCTGCGGGAGCTCCATGGGAAGAAGCGGCTACGGTTCAACAACGACCAACGGAGGCGGCTGGCGGCGAAAGGCAAGGCACTGGGCCGGCGAGTGCTTCGTGAGGTCGGAACGCTGGTGACGCCCGATACGATCCTGCGGTGGCATCGGGAGTTGATCGCCAGGAAGTACGACGGCAGCGAGGGGAGACGTCCAGGTCGCCCAGCCGTCGCTCAAGAGATCCGCGAGCTCGTGGTACGGATGGCGGCAGAGAATGAAGGCTGGGGTTACACGCGGATCGTCGGAGAGCTGGCGAAGGTGGGGCATCAGGTCTCGCGTTCGACCGTGCGACGGATCCTGAGAGAACATGGGATCGGACCGGCTCCAGAACGGCTACCGCACATGCCGTGGTCGAAGTTCCTGAAGGCACACTGGGAAGCAATCGCGGCAGCGGACTTCTTCACGGTAGAGGTGTGGACCGCAGTTGGGCTCGTCCGGTACCTGGTGTTCTTCGTGTTGGATCTCGCCACAAGGCGTGTGGAGATTGCCGGCATTGCCCCGGCGCCCACCGGATTCTGGATGAGCCAGGTGGCGAGGAATCTCGTCGATGAGTTCGACGGCTTTCTGAAAGGGAAGCGCTACCTGATCCATGACCGGGATCCGCTGTACACACGGGACTTCCGAGCGCGCCTGAGCAGTGCGGGCGTGGAATCAGTGCGCTTGCCTGCACGAAGTCCCAATCTGAACGCATACGCCGAGCGCTTCGTTCTCTCGATCAAGTCGGAGTGCCTGGACCGGATGGTCCTGCTGGGAGAGAGGCACCTTCGAAGGGCCGTGGCCGAGTACGTGGAGCATTACCATCGGGAGCGGAGCCACCAGGGACTCGGCAACCGACTGATCGAGGGAGAGCCGCAGTCGGGCTCGGGGCCTATTACCTGCCACCCGAGGCTGGGTGGACTCCTGAATCACTACGCCAGACGGGCCGCCTGATCCTCGGCTGAATTTTGGAACAGGACGAGGATGTCGATCACATCGCCCTCCTGGTCAACGGCCCGCCATAGATAGTGCCGTGTACCCCGGATCTTGACGAAGACCTCATCCAAGTGCCACACGTCGCCAAGTCGACCCTGGCGATGCCTGAGCCTATGGGCATATCCGGGTCCGAACTCCCGACACCATTGCCGCACCGTCTCGTGGCGGACGATGTTGCCCCGCTCGCAACAAGCCTCGACATCGCGAAAGCTCAGGGCGAATCGATGGTACAACCAAAGGCCGTGGCTGATGATCTCACGGGGAACCGGTAGCCGTGGTAGCTGACCCGGAGTCAGCGCCGCCTCATTCCCATCGCAGGATGCCCACCGGGTCCACGCGGGCGGCCCTCGCGGCCGGCGCTACACAGGCCGCGCCCGCAACAACGAGCAGCGCACCGGCCACTGCGGCGTACGTAAGTGGGTCCAGGGGCGAAATCCCGAAGAGGAGCTCGGCGAGCACCCGCGAGCCGTAGGCCGCCAACGAGAGCCCCAGGAGCGCGCCTGCTCCTGCCTGTGCCAGGCCACGACGTAAGATGAGCGCGACGATCTCGGCGCCGCTCGCGCCGACCGCCCTCCGCACACCCATCTCGCGCAGCCGGCGGGCCACGGAATAGGCCATCGTGGCGTATACGCCCACTGCCGCGATCCCCAAGGCGACGCTGGAAAAGAGCCCGAGCAGGAGCGCGAAGTATCGCTCCTCCGCGCTGTGCTCGGCGAACGTCTCCGAAAGAGACGAGACATCGACCAATGGAATCGTGGGGTCGATGGACCGCACTACGGACCGCGCCGCGCGTGCGGTCTCGGCGGCGTCGCCCTCGTGTCTCACGAGCATTACGAGGGAGGGAAGCCACGGGTTCTGGAGGAACGACTCGTAGAAGACAGGCTCCGTGGATGATTGGGGGCCGCTGTTGCGGATGTCCCCGACGACGCCGGACGACCGTGAACGTCGTTTCTTTCCGTCCGGAACGTATCGTGAAGGTCCGACCCACCGCGGCCTGGGCCGGCCACTGCTCGTCGGCGAAGGACCGACTGACGATGGCCACGCGGGGGTCCTCGGGACCCTCCCTCCAATTCAGGTCGTGCCCTTCGAGGATCGGGATTCCGACGGTGCGGAAGAACCCGGGCATCACCGAGTGCTGCCAGCGCTGTACCGGTTCCGCGCCTTCCGTTCCCTGGACCGAGACAATGATCGGCAGCGTCTCGCCGGGGGTGAACATGCTCGCCGACACCGAGGAAACACCCGGCAGGCCCTCCAGGCGCTCGATCAACTCTCGGTAGAAGGGGACGGGTGAGCGCTCTTCTCCGAGGTACCGCAGGTGGGGGCGGAACGCCAGCACCTCGTCGAGGTCGAAGCCCGGCTCGACGAGCGAGAGGCGTACCGCGCTGTTCGTCAGGAGTGCTCCACCGGTGACGAGCGCGACGGCAAGCGCGGTCTGCCCGACGACGAGCGCGGTCCGTGTGGCCTCCGGCCCCCGCGCCCGCTCCGCTCCGCCACGGAGTGCCCCGCCGGGCTCGCGGTTGGAGGACAACAGTGCCGGGAGCGCGCCGAACGCGACGCCGCAGACCAAGGACAGCGCGACCGCTGCGCCGACCACGGGTAGGTCCACGGTGACCGACGCCGCACGCGGCAGTTCCGGGGCGAGCGAGACGAGCGTCTTGACCGACGCCTTCGCGAGGATGAGGCCCAGAACGCCCCCCGCCAGCGAAACCGCAATGCTCTCTGCGAGCAGTTGGACCACAAGGCGGGACCGCCCCGCGCCCATCACGGTCCTGATAGCGAGCTCGCGCGCTCGTCTGGACCCGTGCGCGAGAAAGAGGTTGGCGACGTTCGCGCACGCGATCATCATGAGGATCGCGACGGCGAGGAACAGGAGCGTCAGCGCGCGCCCCGCCCCACCGACCGTCTCGGCGTGGAGCGTACGGGCAGCGAGCAGCTTGGGCGTACCGTCCTTTTCGTGGTTGGCCTTGGGGTACGCTTCCGCGAGCGCCGAGGCCCGGGACCGCAGTTGTTCGTCGGCGGTCTCCAGCGACGTACCGGGCCGTAGACGCGCGACGGCCGCCGTGAATCCGAAAGCGCGCGTAATTTCCAACCTCGGGTCGGCATAGTCGAGGGGCACCCAGAGATCGCCGTCCGCGCCGCGGACGGCCTCGGGAGAGGTCCACGCGCGGGGAAGGACACCGATGATCTCGAGCGTGCCGACCTCGGTCGACACCGTACGGCCGATCGCGTCGGGGTCGCCGTGCCAGCGACGTTGCCACAGATCCCACGTGAGGATCGTGACGGCGGGGGAGTAGAAGTCCTCGTCCACGAATCCGCGTCCGATCACCGGCTCGAGCCGGAAGGTCGCCATGAACTGCTTGGTCGGTCGCGTCAGCGACAACAGCTCGGCCTCGGTGGCGTCGACGACCGTGGTCTGACCCCCCGTGACGCCGGCGAGGGACTCGAACGCGTCGATCGTGCCCTCCAAGTCGATCACGTTCGCGGTCGAGACCGGAGCCAGGATGCCGTTCGCCAGCGGTCGCCCGACCTTCACGAGCTGCTCCGGCGACGGGTAGGGTAGGGGCCGCAGCAGCACGCCGTCGATCACCGCGAAGACCGCGGCGACCCCCGCCACGCCGAGCGCGATGGGCACGATCGCCGAGATGACGAACGAAGGGTGCCGAGTCAGGGAGCGGAGACCGAAGCGCATGTCGACGGGGACGGTGCGCAGGGAGGGGAGGGCGTCGCGAGCCCGCGAGGCCCGCTCGGCCAAGCCGGCCAGAACCGTACTCGTCATGTCTCGAACAACGAGTATCAGCACGCCGGCCATCCCCGACCGCCGCGCCCGGTCGCGCGCACGCTCCTCGAAGTACGTCAGGGCGTCGCTGCGGTGCGCTCGTCGAAACGCCGTCGGAAAGGCCAGGAACGCGATCCCGATGGCGCTTCTGCCCCACGCGATCAGCCGCTTCATGGCTTACGCCTCCGCGGACCGCAGGCGGGCGTCGGCGACCGCCAGCACCGACCTGAGTCGCTGTGCCTCCGCACGCACCACTTCGCGTCCGAGCTCGGTGATCCGGAAGACCTTTCGCGGCGGCCCGTCTGGATTGGGGCCACCGGCCGGTTCGTCGTCGATCAGGGACCACTCGTTGAGCCGCGCGAGCATGCGGTACAGCGACCCGATCTCCAGCGGTACGTGCCCGCGTTCCTTCCCCTCCACCGACTTCGAGATGGCGTAGGCATGGCATGCGCCCTCCATGAGAACGAGCAGCAACTGGAGGTCGGCGGGGGAAAGCGGAAGGAAATCCTCTGGGGTCGTGCGGGCGATCACCTTGGCTCTCTATCTGTAGTGTGCAAATACCGGTATCGGCACTATACAGATAGTGCCTCGGGTCTGTCAACGGCGGGGAGCGGTGACTCGTGACGTGACGCTGAGTCGTTGGTGCATGCTCCGGGTGGAGCGAATGTTGCGATCTCTTTCCTTCACCGCGGCGCTTCGCATCACAACGAAACCTAGATCAGGAGCCATCCACCAACGCGGCCTATTGACATCGCGCCCTCTCGTTGAAATATTAACGCCGTTCATATTTCAACTCATATTTCAACGCCTAGGTGGACGATGCGGAACCTGGCCCTCCTCAGTCGCCGCGAGCGGCAGATCATGGACATCCTCTTTCGGCGAGGGCACGCGACGGTCGAGGAAGTTCGGAACGAGCTACCCGAAGCCCCGAGCGCCGCCGCGGTGCGGGCGGCGCTGCTACGACTGGAAGAGCGGGGGTACACCTCTAAGAAGCAGGACGGCCAGAGGAACGTCTTCGCCCCCTCGGCCGGGGAAAGCGAGGCGAAGCGGTCGGCCCTCCGTCACGTCGTCGAGACCTTCTTCCAGGGGTCGATGCCCGACGTCGTCGCCGCGGCTCTGGAGGAAGGGGAGTTCACCGACGAGGAGCTTCGTCGCTACGAGCAGCTGATCGAGGCGGCCAAGAAGCGGGAGGAGGACCGATGAGCTGGGCGTTGCCCACCGCTGCCACGGTCTTCGGAAACGTGGCGTCGCTTGGCCTCAGAGCGACCCTCCCGCTCGCCTTCGCGGCTTTCGCCTGCGCGACCTTCGCGCGGCGCTCCGCCGCCCTGCGCAGGCTTCTCTGGATCTCAGCGTTTGGCGCGGTCGCGCTCCTCCCCTTCATTCCCGCGGTCGTTTCATTTCCGGCAATCGACACGGGCACCCTGCGGGAGGCGCTCCGCGCGTTGCGGCCCTCCGTCGCCGATGCGGCCGGTCCGTCGCTCCGCGCACCTTTTTCCTCCGCGCCGATGGAAGGGGGAGAGCCGCCGAGCCACCCAGGGTCCGTCGAAGCGCGCCCGCCGCTCGCCACGGTGGCGGCCGGCGGGGTGGCGCTGTGGGCGATCGTGGCGCTCGTCCTCTCGCTGCGCCTCGGCTACGCGCTGCGCCGACGCCGGAAGACCCGGTGCGACTCGGAACCGCCGGGCGGCGAGTGGCTCGTCCTTCTCGACCAGCTTGGGGCGGCGGCCGGCCTTCGGGTCACTCCTCGACTTGGCCAATCACCGGAGGTCGGAACTGCGCAGACCTGGGGGGTGACCGATCCGATCATCCTCCTCCCGGAGCACTCCAGGCTCTGGTCCGAGGAGCGGCGCCGGGTCGTCCTCTTCCACGAGATCGTCCACGTGGCCCACCGCGACTCGGCGATCCTGGTGGCCACGCGGTTCCTCTGCGGCCTGCTCTGGTTCAACCCGATCATGTGGTTCGCCCATCGGCGGCTGCGTCTGGACGTCGAGAGGGCGTGCGACGACCAGGTCCTCACGTTGACGGGTCGGCCCGAGCGATACGCTCGCGAGCTCGTCGGGATGGCACGCCTGCGGGGGTCTGTCCGTGGAGCTCCGGAGACCGTCGTAGCGCTCATCCGACCGCGGGAGCTGGAGCTTCGGATCGCAGCGATCCTCGACTCCCGAAACCTGAGGGGGCGGTCGCCGCTTCCAGCGACTCTTCTCGGGGCTTCGTTGCTCACGATGGTCACCTTCCTCGCCGGGGCCGTGCGGCCCGAGAGGTCTGAGCCTCCGCTCGTCCTGGCCGGTCCGATGGCGTACCGCTGGATTGAGGAGAATGTTGCCGGCCAACTCCAGATCATCGATGTCTCGCTAGAAGGGGTCGTGCGAATCTCGCCCGATTCGACCGAAGTCGTGGGGATCGCGCCGGGAGGGAAGCTCACGGTGGTTCAGATGAGCGGAGCGCACCGGCCCATCCAGTCGATGACGTACGGTCGCGACCGCGGCAGGCTGTGGTCGGAGCCCTCACCTTCCCTCGCCGGGGAGGCCGCCCGATCCTGGTCGGCGGCGCACCTTCCCGCCGTGGCACGAATGTACGCGTTTTCCACGCGGTCCCGCGCCGCGGGGCCCCGCCCGCTCGACCCGGCGTTCGCGTGGACGCAAGCGGAACAGTTCCACGATCTGTACCTTGAGATCCTTGGGCCCCTGCTCGACGAGGCGACGGGCGACCTCGGGATCGACGGCAAGACCCGACTCCGCTGGCACGACGAGATCTCCGCGCTTCTCTACGGGAGGCTCAGCCTCACGGTGACCGGGACCCGCGTCGCCGTCACGTCCGAGAATGGGAGTCTCGGAGACGTAATCGCGTCGGAGTATCTCGCCCGGCTGGACCGGTCGGGGCTCCGTCCCGCGGTCGGGGCTCGCGAGCGTCTGGCGAGGGCGCTCCGTGAGGGAGGGGCCCGGCTATCGGAGCGCTGGTCGGAAGCGCTGACCCGGGGCGGAAGTCGATGAGCGGCCGGAATCGCCATCTACGCGGGGGTCTCGCGCTGGTCGTCGCCTGCGCGGTGGCGGCGTGTGCCCGCGGGAGGGAGCGATACGACACGCCGGAGGCCGCGGTCGCGGAGATCGACACGGCCTCGGTGCGGACCCACGTCGCGGCCCTCGCCGACGATTCGATGCGCGGGCGCGCCACGCCCAGCCCGGAGCTCTGGAAGGCCGCACGCTACGTGGCGGAAGAGCTGCGGGCCTCGGGCCTCCACCCCTTCTTCCCGGACAGCTTCGCGGTCTCGTACGCCCTCGAGGAGCGACGGCTCGATACCGCGAGGGTGTCGGTGGGTCTGCGCGGCGAGGACGGCTGGGGGTTCCGGCGCGGCGTGCTTCCACGCGGTGGCGCGACGACCGCCCAGGGAATCACGGGCCCGGTCGTCCTCGTCGTGGGGGAGCCGGCAAAAGGATCGGTCGATCTCGAAGAGGCCGACGTCGAAGGGAGGGTCGTGCTCCTCGTGCTCCCCGAGCGGAATGGGATAGGAAGTGCCTTCTGGACCATCGTCGCGCGCATCCCCACCCCGGCCGCCCTCCTCCTCTACTCCGAGGCCACAGACTCGATGTGGGAGTCGCGGGGGCGGGCCGTGACGGCGGCGGCCTTCCATCCTCCAGAGGAGACAGGGATCTCGGTCCCCGTCTTCGAGCTTGGACGAGAGGCGGTCTCGGCGCTTCTCTCCCGAAGTGGGCGCGATCTGGCCTCGGTTCTCGGTCGGGCGAACGGTCCGCTCGCGATCACCCCCCTCACGGGAGTGGAGGTGGAGGTCCGGCTGCCGTACCGCACGACCGACAGCCCGGGGGCCCCGATCGTCGTCGCCGAATGGGGCGCGAGCGGCGCGGAGCGTGAGGTCGTACTCAGCGCACACCTGGACCACCTCGGGACGACATCTGGGGGCGACGTCTATAACGGGGCGGACGACAACGCCTCAGGGGTCTCGGCCCTCCTCGAGGTCGCGCGCGCCTTCGGCTTGCTCGACGCCCCGACGGGGTCGCGGGTGGTTTTCCTCTTCACCAGCGGCGAGGAGAAAGGGGGATGGGGGGTCGATGCCTTCCTCCGGCGGCTGGAGGGGGCCGACGACGACGTGGTCGCAGATCTCAACCTCGACATGGTCGGGAGAAACGCGGCGGACACGATCCACCTGATCGAGCCCGCAGACGGAACCCTTCTCGCCCTCGCCAAACGGATCGCCGTCGCGCACCCCGAGCTCGGCCTGGACATCGCCGGCGATGCATGGCCCGCCGCCGACTTCCTCTCCCGCTCGGACCAGGCCGCGTTCCTGCGCAAGAACGTGCCCGCCGCCTACCTCTTCGCCGGCCCCCACGCCGACTATCACCAGACGACCGACGATCCGGAGACGCTGGACTACGGCAAGGTGGCGCGGGTCGCCCGC
This sequence comes from uncultured Gemmatimonadales bacterium, assembly GCA_963848895.1. Lineage (GTDB taxonomy): Bacteria > Gemmatimonadota > Gemmatimonadetes > Longimicrobiales > Gaopeijiaceae > SZUA-318. The sequence goes on along the minus strand of CAWKGE010000029.1, from coordinate 435 downwards.
CTCGCGTTCTACATGGCCGCATCCCTCGCCGGAGTGGGAGGCGGCTGAGTCGGATCCGAGGCGCGAGCCCGTACAGGGCGGTGACACCATTGACATAAGAGTCTTAGGTCAATATCGTGACCTAAGACTCTTATGTCATAGCTCACGCGGGGGTCGCCATGCGGGAGGGCTCGCTCGAAGTGCTCAAGGGAACGCTCGAGCTCATCGTGCTCACCACTGTGGGTAGCGAAAAGCCCATCGCGGTGCAGGAGCCGCTGCCGAAGATCCATGAGACAGCTATGGTAGAGTGGCCGGCGGGCTCATGTGCCCAGGCGACGAGCCGGAGTGGGGGCAAGTGGTCGTTCCGCGACCCGCGCGCGACGACGCGTGGGACGTGGGGCGCGCGACGGTTCTCGTCCACGAGAGTGGACACCGAGAAGAGACTTCTTCTGTGAA
>CAWKGE010000028.1:0-221263 GCA_963848895.1 uncultured Gemmatimonadales bacterium | reverse complement strand
TGCCCTCGTGGAGCCGCAGGCCGCGGCCCAACTGTTGGAGGAAGACCGTCGCTGACTCGGTCGGGCGGAGGAACAGGACCGTGTCGACCTTGGGGATGTCGACACCTTCATTGAAGAGGTCCACCGTGAATAGCGCGGCGAGGGTGCCGTTCTCGAGCTGCCGGATGGCCTCCTCCCGTTCACTGGTCCTCGAATCTCCGGTCACCGCAAGACTGGGGATCCCCGCCTCATTGAATCGGCCGGCCATGAAGCGCGCGTGCTCCACGGAGACGCAGAATCCCAACGCGCGCATGCGTACCGGATCCCCGACGGTGCGGTGGACCTCCTTCAGAATGAGCGCGGCCCGAGCGTGGTTTCCTGTGTAGAGCCCGTCGAGCTCCGCGTCGTCGTAGTGCCCGCGTATGAACCGGAGGTGGCTGAGATCCACGCTGTCGTGGACCCCGAAGTAGTGGAAGGGCGCGAGGAGTCCACGTTCCAGGGCATGCCAGAGGCGCATCTCGTACGCCGTTCGTCCATCAAACCACCGGCGAACGTCCCTGCCGTCGTGGCGTTCCGGGGTGGCGGTGAGGCCCAGGAGGATCCGGGGACGGACCCGCTCCAGCAGACGCTCGTAGGTCGGGGCCTCCGCGTGGTGGAACTCGTCCACCACCACCACGTCGTAGTGCTCCGGGTCAAGCGTGTCGATTCGTCCCTGGCTGTTCAAGGACTGGATCGAGGCGAAGACGTGAGCCCCGACAGCAGGCGTGTGGCCGCCCACGAGCTTCTCGCCGAAGGAGCCGTCCCGGAGTACCTGTCGGAACGTGGCCAGGCTCTGGTCCAGGAGTCGCTCGCGATGCGCGACAAAGAGTAGGCGCGGGCGCTCGTGTTCGTGCGTGCCGCTGATCCTGTCGTAGTCGAACGCGGCAACCATCGTCTTCCCCACACCCGTGGGAGCCACGACGAGATTGCGGTTGTGGCCGTGTGCCCGCTCCGACTCCAAGGCGTCCAGCATCGTTTGCTGGTAGCCGAACGGTTTCAGATCGAAGAAAGAGAGCGGGACCGCCGCCGACCCGCTCCCCTTGGCCGCTTCCAGCGCCTCCCGCACCATCATGACCTGGTTGGCATCCTCGGGGTCGAACCCGACGAACTCCTCGCTGGCCCAGTAGGCCTCGAAAGAAGCAGCGATCTTCTCGAGCAGGCTGGGGGACTCGAGGGCGGCCAGGCGCACGTTCCACTCGAGTCCGTCGAGCATGGCCGCGCTACTCAAGTTCGACGAGCCGATGTAGGCGGTGCTCGCCCCTGAATCCCGATGGAAGATCCAGGACTTCGCGTGAAGTCGTGTGCGTCGGTTGTCGAAGGAGATCCGTACCTTGGCACCCCAACGGGCGAGCGCCGACAGTGCATTGAGATCGCTGGCACCGGTGTAGGTGGTCGTGAGCACGCGGATCCGCCCGTCCCGGGCGATGAGCTCCCTGATCGGGTCTTCGACGAGACGGATCCCGCTCCATTTCACGAACGCGATGAGGAGGTCCGCGCGGTCTGCCGACGCGAGCTCTGCCTGGAGTTCCTGCGCCAATGCAGGTTCGCCGGGCGCGTTGATCAGCAGCGTACTGTCCGCGAGCGGCGTCGTGGGCCGACGGGTTGGCTGGGTCGCTCCGAGCCCGCTGCGTCGTGCGCGTACCTCCAACAGGCGTGACCACGGGACGTTGGTACCCGTCAGTTCCAGCCGACCATCCTCCATGAGGTCGGCTTGAGCATCCCGGAGGATCTGTCTCAGGCCGGCGATCAAATGGGTTCGGTCGGCCTGGTCAGGAGTGGCCTCCAGGGCCGCGCGGAGAATCTCGCTGAAGAGCCGGCTCAGGCGGTCGGGGACATCGGCGTCGTCCAGGTGGTCCTCGTCCGCGAGTTGGTCGGAGTCCAGGGCATCGATGCGGCGTCGGAGGGCGGCGTCGATGACCGCGTCGTAGAGGCCGGGGCGGAGAGGTGTGGTCGACATCGTAGTGGACCTGCCGAGGGCGACGTCCGGAGTGGTCGAGGCTCGCGAGTACGCAGCGCCCAAGAGGCCGGTGGGCGTCGTCTCCGTCAACCACGGGGCCCGAGCGGGCTGGTCGGCGACTGCGGAAGGGCTCCCGAGGGTGTGGAAACGGGGTGTGGATACCCACCCCTGATTCAGGCCCCTCGAGGAGCCGTCAGGCTCTGGACCACCGCCGAAGATCAGCCAACGACAGGCATTCCCCGGGATCGCCGGGAATCACCGGAAATCGACACGCGGTCCTGCAGCGACCATGGCGAGCCAGTAAAGAGAAGGGGTTCCAGCCAACCTCTGGAAGGTTGGGTCTAGGAACCCGTTCTGACTTCTGCCGCTTGGCTACGCCCTCTCTTGGCCTCCCCGAGGCGCTCGTTTCGGGTGGCGATCGGGGCGAAGATGGAGTGGGCCATGGCCTCGTCTGTCGGCTTATGACGAAGCCGGAGCACCTCAAGGAGTGGCATATGCCCAAGGCCTGGGGGCGTGTGGCGGGGGCGGAGATGGACGTGCCACCGGGCGGTATCTTCAGCATCGACATCGCCGTGGGAGACGGTCCGGAGGTTCCCGACCTCGGCTGCTTTCTCGAAGTGATTCCAATGCAACGCCTGGTCTGGACCTCCATGTTGTTCCCCGGCTACCGGCCGGCCGCCTTCGACGACATTCCCATCACCGCCATCATGACGCTCGAAACGGTGGAGTCCGGCACACGGTATGTGTTCACAGCGCTCCACCGGAGCGAAGAAGACCTCGAGACAAACAAGGCGTCAGGCTTCTACGAGGGCACCGAGATTGCCGTCGCGCAGTTCGTGGAGCACGTGATTGCGATGAAATAACCCGGACGACTCAACCGCCACCTGCCCTGATGATGGTGTCCTCCCTGCTCGGCAGGATCCAAAACGCAGTGAGGGGCCTCGAGCCCCCTCCGCTTAGCGAGCGATGAGCCACGTGGCCCGTGCGTACCTGAGCCTGTGCAGGCTGAGCTGTCGAATCGAGCGGCGCGCCCGTCGCCGTGATGTTGATCAGGGCGATGTCCGCGCGTGACCATCCGGAATGACCGATTCACGATGAACACGGCCCCGGTAGGGGCTGGGTTCCTCAAAGTAGCCGCGCCACCAGGCAGGGATGGCCTGCCGTCCATGGGCTATGGGGCTGTTGCGGACGATGATGTATACGTCGTCCCCCTAGAAGGCGCTGACCGCGGAGGCGTCGTGCGTGTGTAGAGGACGTCCTGGTACTCGTCCACGAATGCCCGGATTCCCGGGCGGAACTCTTCCCCACGCAGTGAGTGACGGGTTCAAGCCGACCGAATCTCTTTGGGTCAGCTACCCACACGTCGCCGACTTCAGCCATTCGTCGCTCTGACGATGGACGACCCGCTCCGGCCTCGGGACCCTCCGAGAGGGCAGGGCCCGACCCTCTCGGTCACGCCCTTCGTGGTCGTCCGGACATTGACGACCGCAACACCAGCGGCGACGGACCTCAGTGACTGCACATCGAGTGTGAGGTCTTGTTCAGGTCCTGCGCGAAACAGTTGCGCCACCAGTCCGCAATGGCCTGGCGTCCGACTCCTCAGGCTGATTCCCATGATGAAGTCGGCATCTTCGGTGAAGAATGCCGCAACGGCGGAGGCATCGTGGGTGTTCCAGGCCGTTTTGTAGGCGTCGATGCGCGCACGGACCGCGACGGAGTCCGTCGCCGTTTGTGCGCTGGTTGCGCCCGGTGCCAGAGCCCCTGCGGCACAAAAGCAACACGCTCACCATCTCTGCGCATCACGGAGGAGTCTGGGGTTCGATGGAGCGCTGCTGACCTTTTGAGTCATCCCTCCCTCCTGGATTCTCATCCTCATCTGGCTCCCCAATAGCGCCTCTGCTGTGGCATGACAGGTGCGCCTCCAATCGGGCCCTCCTGGGGATCGAACCAACGACCATACCAGGGAGCTGCCCCGCTTTCGTGGACGGTTGAACACTGAGGTTTCAATCTGTCCCCCACCCCCATGGAGAGCCACGCTTCCCCGCGGTAGCGGGGCGAGATGGCCGGTGAGATGGAGAGATCACGCAGCAATCGGCTTCCGTCCGACGAGCGTGGCAGCGCTCGAAATTGATGGGGGAGAGCTGACCCAGCGCCGAGTGTCGGCGCCGCGGGTTGTAGAAGCCCTCGATGAAGTCGAAGACGGCCATGCGCGCCTCGCGCACCGGCGACGCTCTCGGGCAGCAGGGACGCGGCAGCCAACGCCACGCCCGCCTGGAGCGCCTGGCGGCGGCTGGGCCAAACTCGATCGTTCCCGCGGTTCTCGCTCTCGCTGTTCATGTCCGTTGCTCCTCAGGTGTCACGCTTGGCAGTGGAGAGCGCTTTGACCATGGCCGGGTCGCGGTGGTCGAAGAAGACTCTCTTCGGTGTCGAGCGTCGCGATGGCGGCCATCTCCTCCGGCGTCAGTTCGAAGTCGAAGACGCTGAAGTTTTCGGCGATGCGCTGTCTGTGGGTGGACTTCGGGATGGCCACGACGCCCCGTTGGGTCAGCCAGCACACGATGACTTGTGCCACCGACTCCTGGTGCTTCTCGGCGATGGACCGCAGGAGCTCGTTCTGGAAGATGTGGTTCCTGCCTTCGGCGAACGGTCCCGACAACTCGATCTGGATCCCGTTCTCCTGCAGGAACGCCCGGGTTGCGACCTGCTGGTGGAAGGGATGCGTCTCGACCTGGTTGACGGCCGGAACGACCTCGTTGTGGACGATGAAGTCCATCACGCGCTCGGGGTGGAAGTTGCTGACGCCGATGGCCTTCACCCGGCCCTGCCGGTACAGCTCCTCTATCGCCCCGGTGCTCGAGGTCACGTCTCCAAGGGACCAGGGCGCGGTCATGCTCGGGGTCGCGGAGGCTTCAATGTCACGCGGTCCGTCGTGGTCGGCGTGGGCCCTTACGGCACGGTGAAGCAGGTCGACGCCCCGGAAGGCCCATGCCCGCCGCTCCCTACCCACTGGACATCAAGATGGAGCGCATCGGGATCGAGGTTGAGTACGCGGTCCGCCCGGCTGCTCGGACGCATCTCACGGTGTCGTCGTTGGTGGGCGGCGGCGCGCTCCACTACGTGAAGTCCGGAACGTCCGCTCAGGAGGGCGAGACCGACTTCGTGTTCCTTCTCCAGCCGGCGGTGGGCCTGGAGCAGCGGATCACCGCCGGGCTCCACCTGAACCTGGCCTTGTGCTGGCGACCGGCGGGCGGCGTGGCGGCACCACGCCATCGATGCCGCCTCGTTTCGTGCGGTCCAGTTCTTCCCCAAGCCCATCGGCGTGGCCGTTGCTGGCCGGGAGTCCGGCGTGCCCCTGAGCGGGCTCGCCGGAGGGAGCGGCGAACGAGAGCGCTGCGGAGGCCGACGTCGAGGGAGAGCGAACGGACCCGGGGCGCGACCAGCCCGGCCCGCCTCATCCCGCAGAGACGTCCGCCCATGCCTCGGTGATCACTTCGGGATTGAAGATGTAGTCACGGACGTGCACCACTCTTCCGCCCCGGGCTTGCAGTGCGGTCACGCCGGAGACGTGGAAGTTCCGGCCTTCACGATCTGTTTCGCTCAGGTCCCACTCCACGTGGATCGTGTTCGTGCCGGTCATGGCGACGATATTGTCCACGGAGACGGATCGGAGAGTGAACGTGGTGGAAGGAAAGCGCTGCCACCATCGCTCGAACCAGCCTCGAACGTTCTTCTTTCCCCGGTATCGGCCACCGAGCACCGACCCCGCGGGGAATTCGAAGACCGGATCGTCGCCCCACGCTTCCATGAACGCGTCGAGGTCGTGGCGGTTCATCGCCGCGAACGCGTCTCTAGCCGCCTTCTTCGCCAGGATTGCCCCGATCATGATTCACCTCCGGCGGGAACGGGGGTGCGCCCGAACGCGAGCATCACCCCTTGAAGTACAGGAGCCGCACCGCGCGGGCGCCCGCGCGGACCCGCGAGATCCACCCGCGCCCATGGAGCATGTGGAAGAACGCGTCCATTCCCTCCGTGAGCCGCTCGGTGTAGGGATACCACCAGAGTTGCTTCAGCCGCGCGAATGAATCGACGACGATGGTCTTCGGCCAGGCAACCTCCGTGATGCCCAGATCGCCGTGCAGGCGACCCGCTCCGCTGGCTTTCACGCCGCCATGTGCCACCTCCGGCATGCCGGCCTCCATAATGACGTCGTTGATCATCACCGTACCGGCGTCGATCCGCCGCGCGATCTCCCGGCCGCGTCGGAGATCGGCGGTCCAGACGCTGGCGCCCAGCCCGTACGGGGATGCGTTCGCGCGCTCCACCGCCTCATCTGCGGACTCGACCCGCACGACCGGCAGAAGCGGGCCGAAAGTCTCCTCTCGCATGACGCGCATCCCGTCGTTCACGTCCGCGAGCACCTCGACGGGAACCGATGCACGGCGCGGCGCCAGCGGCTCCACGTGGGCGATAGGTCGGGCCCCGTGCTGGAGGGCGTCGGCACTTTGGGTGTGCAGCAACGTCGCCTGACGCTCTCGGATAAGGGGCCCGACATCGCGATCCTCGGATGTGCCGACTCGTAGGGCGGACACCGAGCGCTCTACTTCGGTGACGAAGCGATCGTAGATGCCCCGCTCCACGAAGACGCGCTTCGGCGCCACGCAGGTTTGCCCGGCGTTGGTGCACCGGCCCCAGACGATCCCCGCGGCGGCGACCGTCGGGTCCGCGTCGGCCAACACGATTGCGGCGTCGCTGCCCCCGAGCTCGAGCGAGCACGGGATCAGTCGCTCGGCGCAGAGGCCCGCCACCCTCCGTCCCGTCGCCTCGCTGCCCGTAAAGAAGACGCGGTCGGGGTTGGACTCGATGAAATCTGCTCCCACTCTTCCGTCTCCCTGGACGCACCGGACGAGGTCCGGCGGCGCTCCGGCATCCCGGATCAGATCGGCCAGCGCCTCACCACAGCTCGGAGCGAACTCCGACGGCTTGATGACCACAGCGTTTCCCGCCACGAGTGCCGGGAAGAGTGAGCCGGACCCGAGGAGCAGGGGGTAGTTCCACGGTGAGATGACACCGACGACGCCCCAGGGCTCCCAGCGCACCTCGATGGACTTCCTGAGTGTGGCCAACCTCCACGAGCGCGCGCGTCGGGTCCGGAGCACGCGGGGTGTGGCGCGGGCAGCCCACGCCGCGGTGTCCGCCACGAGAAGGACTTCCATGAGCGCCTCGAAGCACGTCTTGCCGGTCTCGTGACGAAGGAGCTCGACGAGGGCGTCTCGGCATGCGTGGATGCGCTCCCGAACGCGCAGCAACAGGTCGGCGCGACGGTGCACAGGAACGTCTCGCCACTCCCGCTGGGTCCGGCGCGCTGCCTCCACGGCGGCATGCACCGAATCGCTCGGGGCAGGCTCGAAACGCCGCCACACCTGGTCGGCGATCGGGTCGAGCGATTGTACCGGTCGGGGCGGCGGGCCCGAGGTCACAATCGCCATGGGGGCAATGTGGTCCTTGCTCGGCCGAGACGCCAGACTCACGGTCCGATCCTGAGGCGGCCACCGCATAGGTACTCGCAAAGCCCTGTTGGCGTCTGTTGCCTCTCGCCGACCTGCGGCGTGCGGTAGTCCAGGTAGCTGTCAAACAGCTCCCGGAGACGCGTTCGTGCAGACGGTGGTGATTCACACCCGCCGCGCTCCGGAGAGTTGGCTATCTCAGTACTACGCCCGACTCGAGGAGCGCTCTCGACTGGCGCGTCGCGCGCACCGTATCTCCTGAGCTGTATCCCTTGCGAGATACTCACGGCATTTGCATACTGTCGGTATGAAAAGATTGAAACGACCTGAACAGAAGGCGCTGAACCGCAAACGCGTGCTCGATGCGGCGGGGAAGATCTTCCGCGAAAAGGGATTTCATGCCGCGAGCCTGGACGAGATCGCCGACGAGGCCGGCTTCTCGAAGGGGGTCGTCTACTCGCAGTTCGGGAGCAAGGACGACCTTGCGCTGGCGCTCATGGAGCAGCGGATGGAGTGGCGTACCGACCAGACTCGGCAGCGTATCGGCAATGCGCCCCTGGATCAGACGCTGCGTGACATCTGGGACCGGAACCGGACCATCCAACGGGCCGACTGGAATTGGCCGTTGTTCGTTCTGGAGTTCCGGATCCACGCGGCGCGGACCCCCGACGTGAATCGCCGCTACCAGGCGCTGCACAGAAAGACCCTCGCACGGCTGACGCAGCTGTTCGAGGCGCTGATCTCGAGCGGAGGATTGACCCCGCTGCACGAGCCGGCGGACCTGGCCCGGTTCCTGTCCGCCATCGACAGCGGCGGCGTGTTGGAAGTGCTGTCCGGGTCATCGGGAAGCACGATCGATATGGGTCGCGAGGCTGTCCGACTGCTTCTGACGGAATCGGCCCCCGATCCGTCGGGAGAGAAGGGGGACGATCGATGACTGTGACTCCCGAGGAAATCCGGCGCCGGCTCCGGGCGTCGCTGGGAGTGCGTCTGCCGATGCACCGCGAGCGGATGGGCTGGTCCCGGGAGCACCTCGTCGCGTACCAACGCGACGGTCTGCGGCGACTGCTCGCGCACGCCATCGCGAATTCGCCCTTCCATGCAGCACGCCTCCATGGCGTCCGTCCGGACCATTTCGAGCTCGACGAACTCCCTTCGCTGCCGGTCATGACGAAGGCGGAGATGATGGACTCGTTCGATGACGTGGTGACGGACCGCCGCCTCACCCGTGCTTCGGTGGAAGCGCATGTCGCGGCGATGGGTGACGTGCCAGAGCTGCTCGAAGGGGACTTCTTCGCGCTGACGTCGGGTGGGAGCTCTGGGCGGAAAGGTCTGTTCGTCTACGACTTCGACGGAGTCGCCGACCTCGTCGCCGAGCTGATCCCCCCTGGAGGTCCGGTACCACCCGAGAAGGTGGTGGCCTCCGTCAGCCTCACCCTCGGCGGCGCACGCCTCGGGTCTGGGGGCGGCCCTCCGGGGCGGCCAGGGTCAGATCCGCGTGCCGGTCACGCTGCCGCTCGCCGAAATGGTGCGTCGGCTCAACGAGAGGCCGCCGGACTTCGTGTTCGGGTATCCGAGCGTGCTCCGCAGGCTCGCCCGGGAGCAGCAGGCGGGCCGGCTGTCGATTCGGCCTGAGCGGATCACCGTCGGCTCGGAGCAGCTCGAGCCCGAGGCGAAGCACGAGATCTCCGCCGCCTTCGACGCACCGGTCTTCAACACCTACGGGACGAGCGAGGGGCTCTTCGGCACGTGCCCGCCGGGTACCGATGCGTTCACGTTTGCGACGGATTTCGTGATCGTCGAGCTGGTGGACGAGCGCAATGAGCCCGTGCCGCCCGGCACGCCGTCGGCACGGATCCTGGTGACCAATCTCTTCAACACGGTGCAACCCCTGATCCGCTACGCCATCGACGACCGTTTCGTGCGTCGCCCGGACGCGCCGGACCACGGTCACCTCGTGGCCACGGTGGAGGGCCGCCGGGGCGGCGGCTTCATATACGGCGACACGCACGTACACATCGTGACGGTGCTGGGGCCCGTGGTGAAGACGAGGGGTGTCGTCGACTACCGTATCCGGCAGACGTCGGACGGCCTGGATGCGGAGGTGGTGGTGCACGGCGATGTGGACCCGTCGGTCCTCGAGGCAGACGTGCGCCGTGCCCTGTCGGAAGCCGGTCTCCGTGATCCCAATGTCTCAGTCCGGATCGTCGATCACCTCGAGCGCGACCCGACCACGGGGAAGGTCCGACGCCTGCTACCGCTCGAAGCGTCGGCGGGCACACCGGGGGGACGCGCATGACCCTCCCGCCCCGCGCCCTGGTGGGCCTTCTCACGTTGGTGCTGGTACTCCTGCTGGCACTCCTGGGCGCGCAGGTGAAGGTCGAATACGTCCGTGAGGTGCTCAGGCGGCCCCGGGCGCTGGTCGTCGGGCTCGCCGGCCAACTCCTGCTTCTCCCGTTGCTCGCGGCGGCGCTGTACGCCGCCTTCCCGACGTCGCCGGAGATCCAGGTGGGCGCGTTCATCATCGCCGCGGTGCCCGGCGGCGCGGCCTCCAACATGGTGACCTACTGGGGTCGGGGGCGGCTCTCCCTCTCCGTGGTGCTGACGGCCTGCTCCACGCTGGCCGGCGTCGTGACGATTCCACTCTGGGTCAACGTCGGGCTGCGGCTGGCCGGAGGTGGAGCGGTCCATGACCTGTCCGTCGTTCCGATGCTGGTGCGCGGCTTCGTGTCTCTGGTGGCCCCTCTGGGGATCGGCATGGCCGTGGGCGCGTGGAAGCCGGCCCTCGCCGCGCGGATGAAGCGCTTCACCCGACGCGTGGTGATCGTCATGATGATCGCCGTAATCGCCACCTATATCGCAATCCGGTGGCCCTTCATCGTGGCGGAGTTCTCGCCGGCCGTGGTCGTCGCCGCCGTGCTGTTCGATGTGATCGCGACGCTGGGAGGGTGGGGCGTCGCACGCGGCTTCGGCCTCGACGGGCGGGACAGCTTCACCATCGGCATCGAGGTGGGAATCCAGAACGTCATCATCGCGCTGCTCATCCTCGAGGTGCTGGGCCGCCCCGACCTGCTGCCGTTCGTGGGGTACTACGCGCTGGTCAAGATGCCCCTGATGATCTTCTGGGTCCTGGTGCTCGGCCAACCCGAGGCCGCCGCCGGATCGGAGCTGCTGGCCACGACGGACCACTAGGGGGCACCCGGCCTCGGTGTGCGGGCCGGTAGCGCCTACAGCCGGAACGAGTACGCCGAGTGGTTGCGGGGGCCGGATTCAAGGACCCGAGTGCCTCGAGGCTTCCCGGTCCGACGGACCTCGTCATTGCGACCAAGCCCCAGGGCGTCGGGACGCGACGAGAAGACTCCTCGACCCGGCGCTCTGACCGGGTCGAGCACGCGATCGGACGCTAATGCACCATTGGCGCAAGATATACGCCACGTAAGCGGTTGGCGAGCGGGCTAGCCGCACTCTATAGTGACAATGAGAGCTACAACGTCGTAGCTCTGACGTCTCCAGATGAGGAAGAGTTCATGCCCCCCCGTGCCCTTCGGCCACGGCGGTCCGTGTTTGCGCACGTGCTCCGTCTGTCTTCGTCGGCAGTCCTCCTGTCGCTCGCAGCCTGTTCAAGCGATAACGCCTCGGCGGACCCTGGGAACATCGTCGGTCTCCACCTCCGGGCGGTCGCCGATCACATCGCCTCTCCCTCCTCTGTGTCGGGGCGGCGCATGGCCAACCGGATCCAGGACCTCCTGGCCGAGGGAGTTCTCAACGGTGGCCAGGCCATGTCCATGCTTCGGAAGGTCGAAAGCGCCAGTTGGCAGGCTGTTCGAGGGCAGACCGATGCAGCTCTCGCGATCATGGACGCCCTTGCCCAGTGAGGCCGAGGCCTTCACCCTCCACGGAGTGCTTTCCCCCGCCCAGGGACACGAGCTCGCCCTCCTGACGATGTCCGCCAGTCGATCGTTCACTTCGGACGGAGCGACCATTGCCTATGTACCGAATGCGCTGAGCAACGACGTCTCGGTGATTGAGCTCGCTTCAGGTGAGATCACCGAGACCATTCCCGTAGGGGCGGTCCCGACTTCGGTCGCATTCACGCCGGACGGCATGACGGCCTACGTGACCAATGCAGGGAGCGACAACCTCTCGGTCATCGACGTAGCCACGGGCACGGTGTCCAAAGCACTTGCCGTCGGCGACGGACCGCAGGACATCGCGTTCACTCCCGACGCCACGGAGATGTACGTCGTGAACACCGCTGGCGACGACGTGTCGGTGGTACAGCGCTCCGACGGTACAATCGTCGCCACCATTCCGGTGGGTGACACGCCTCAGGAGGTCGCGTTCATGCCGGACGGTGCCACCGCTCTCGTGTCCAGCTTCATCGGCGGCGATGTGACGGTGATCGATGTGTCGAGTCGGACTGCGGTGGCCACGATTCCCGTTGGTGCAAGCCTCGGAGGGATCGCGGTCGCGCCAGATGGTATGACGGCCTACGTGGCGAACTTCCTCGCCGACCGGGTGGCGGCCATCGACGTGGCCACGCGCACGGTGGTGACCACAATTGAGGTTGGAGACGGAGCGGCGTCTGTGGCCGTGACACCGGACGGTTCGACAGCCTATGTGACGAACGTGCTCTCGGAGGACGTATCCGTTGTCGACCTGACCACCGGCACCGTAACCGCGACAATCCCCGTGGGCGACGTTCCGGCCTGGGTGAGCTTCACACCGGATGGTGCGACGGCGTACGTGTCGAACACGGGTGGGGACAGTGTCTCCGTCATCGATGTGGCAACCGGAAACGTGGTCTGGACGATACCGGTGGGTGATGCCCCGCAGCAGATCGCGTTCACAGGGTAAGCCTGACCTGCCACGAGAAGATCGGCGGTCTTCAGACGTGTATCGTAGATCAGCTCGTAATCGTGATACTGTCCTGCGTGCGTGATGCTTAGCTAATCGGGGCGGCCGGATTGAGCTGCCGTTGCCGCCGGCCATCCTGGCCCCCCTCTTGCGCTGCAGGCGGGTCTGCGAGAACGCTCCTGGCGCATCGGGTCGAACCGACTGTCCGTCTTCAGCTTCGCCGAATCCGGGCCGGTTCTCATCCGGCCGTCTCTAGATCGTTTCGATCCGCACAAACAACGAGCCCCCGCGACCGATTCGACCGCAGGACCTCGCTTGTGATCGGGACGGCCGATTCGAACCGGCGATCCTCCAGAACACCAAGGGCCTGGCTACGGAAGGCGGGATGTACGATCTCGTCGTCTGCATGCTCCACGTGTGTACTCCAGGAAACGACAGACCCACCTCATTCCGGAGGTACCCCTGGGAGGGAGAGTTCGGCCTCGAACAGGTCGCTTTGGGGATCTCCGAGACTGAAGAAGACGTGCTCTCCGTCGACGTCCATCTCAATGCGTGTCGATGTTCTCGTCGGGTCATCAAGGCGCACGATCTGCCGAGGTTCGTCGTTCCCGGCTTCCAGGGACCAAATGCTCGTCCAGTCCCGGAAGTAGATCCTCCCCGTCTCGGGGTCGACCCTTACCCAAAGCGGTCGTGGGCGACCGCTCGCGGCGTCCGCCGTGTAGAGGACTTGCAGTGCACCGCCAGCCGCAGGCATCAGCGCAATCATGGTGTGTGCCGGGTCTTGCACCACCATGTGTCGCCCGTCGGGCAGCCACCCCGCGCAGCCCAATAGGCGGTTCGGCGCACCCGCGGCGTCAAGGAGGGTGATCGGGTTGCTCCAGGCGCTTCCCTCCCGACGCAGTATCTCCAACGACCCACGCGCGCCGGTGTGATGGCTGTAGCACAGGCTCTGTCCGTCCGGAGACCAATGGGGGTCGTGCTCGTCATCCGCGTTGTCCGTGAGCCGCAAGGGCTCTCCTGGTTCCGTCGGCACGACCCAAATGTCCCGTGTCCCGCCCCGCATGGAGAAGAAGGCAAGCCACTTCCCGTCGGGTGACTGCTCGGGCGCGAAGTCGTCCGCGGGATCGCTGGTCACCTGAACCGGATCCCCACCGGCGAGGGGCATGCGCCATATATCTGAGTTGCCCGCTCGATCCGAAGTGAAGTAGAGCCATCGGCGGTCGGGTGAAACGGAGATGCTCTCGGTCATCTGGGTACCCGTCGTGAGCGCAACGGCCCTTTCGATACCAACCGGGGCACCATCCGGAATCGGAAGGGACCAGATGTTGACCCGCGCCTGATAGGAAGCGTACACAAGGCGATCACCGGATGGAGAGATTGCCATGCTGTGCGCGTCCAGTCCCGTCGACAGCCGGGTGGGCTCGCCGATTACCGATCCATCCGTGCCGAGGCGAACCGCGTAGATGTCTCGTGCTCCGGAACGATTCGAGATGAACAGAAGTTGCCGGCCGTCTGGCGACCACGTGGGTGCCACGTTCATGGCACTGCGATCTGTCACGTCCACGACGTGCCCGTCGTCCGTCGATACGAGGATGATGCGGCTCTGCGCGAGGTTGCCTATGTGGACGAAGCCGTCCCACGAGTCGTTGCCCGAGGTGAGGGCGACCCACCGGCCATCAGGTGACCACGCCAGTTCGGCGGGCTCGATCGCGACGGCGAGTCGCGCTGGATCCTCGCCGGAGACATTGCTCGTGAAGACTGTGTCACCCCGCGCGTAGGCGATCCGCTGGCCGTCAGGTGCCCACGTAGGGCTCCATCCATCGGCTACGATCTCCCTGGGCACACCTCCGAGCGCGGGGATGACGAACACCTTGTGCCCGGCGTCGAACGCGATCCGACCTCCGTCGGGCGACCAGCGAGGTCGGTGCTGCGCCGGGCCGCTATCGGGCGGAACCAGCAGGACAGATCGGCCGCCCCGTTGACGGAGGTAGAGACGGGAGGGGGCGCCACCGGCGTACGCGATGAATCGGCCGTCAGGCGAGAGGCTCGGCTCGATCTCGAGGCCCGGCTCGAAGGTCACAGCCGTCACGGCGCCCAAGACCGGCGACGACGGGGCGCGCAGAGACCGCCCCACGAAGAGGACGCTCGCCGTCCCGAGGGCGAGTGCGAACAGCGTCGCGGTGGAACGCCTCGCCAGGAGGCGTTGCGGAGCGGCCGCGAGGTACTCGCGGGCGTGTCTTCGTCGAGCCACCAAGTCGCCCGCCAGCTCTTCACTCCATCTCCGTGCGTCGGTTGGTCGTTCCTCCGGCTGATAGGCGAGCGCCGCCTCCAACGCCGCCCGGGCTTTGGCCGGTGTCGAACGGGGAAGAGCACGGACGTGTGGTTGCCCGCTCAGCATCTCACACGCGATGAGGGCCATGGAGTAGATGTCCGAGGCCGGCGAGTATTTCCCTTCGAATTGCTCCGGGGCCATGTAGCGCACGGTGCCCACGACCGTGACCGTCGTCGTGCTCGGCGCGAGCTCGCTCCGGTCAATCTTCGCGATGCCGAAGTCGATGAGCTTCACGGCCTCGCCGTCGCCGTCGCGCGACTGGAGCAGCACGTTCTCCGGCTTCAGGTCGCGATGCGCGATTCCAGCCGCGTGTGCGGCGTGCAACGCGCTGCCCATCTGCCGGAGGATCCGCGCAGCCCGAGCAGGGGGCAGCGGTCCGTGCGACAGCGCCTCGCGCAAGCTCACACCCTCGACGTGCTGAATGACGAGAAACGGCGCCGTGTCGTCCAATTCTCCGACGTCGAGGATCCCGATCACGCCCGAGTGCTCAATGCGCGCGAGCGCCTTCATCTCCTGCTCGAAGCGGGATTTCAGCCAACGATTCCCACGCCCCTCGGCGCGCATCACCTTGATGACGACCGGGCGGGTGAGCAGGACGTCGGTGGCGCGGTAGACGAGCGCCTGACCCCCTTCGCCGAGCTGCGAGTCGATGCGATAGCGGTTCTTCAAGAGCTGTCCGCCCTCGAGCTGCCTCGCGTATAGCTGGGTGAGGTGTGCCCACGGCGGATCCTGCAGGAAGTCGTCGTCCGCCGTGTCGGATGCCAGCAACGCCTCGACGTCTGCACGGAGGGCATCGTCACCCTCACAGGCGATGGCGAGGAACGAGGCACGTTGGTCCGCGTGCAGCACACGAGCCGCAGCGAAAAGCGACGTGACGCGCTCCCAGCGCTCGTTCATCCCGCCAGCCTCGCCCGCAGCCAGGCACGGGCCGTCGCCCAATCCCGGTCCACGGATCTGGGGTTCAGGCCGAGCGCGCTCGCCACCTCCGGCACGCTGAGTCCCGTGAAGTAGCGTAGCTCGACCACGCGGGCCTGGCGGGGCGAGAGCTGTTCGAGCTCGGTCAGCGCCAGGTCGAGATCCAGCAAGTCGGCCGACTGCTCTTCCGTCAACGCCATCGCTTCGTCCAGCGGGATCGAAGCGCGCTCGCCCCGCCGCTTGTGCGCGTTCCGCGAGCGGGCGCGGTCCACGAGAATGCGGCGCATGATGTTGGCGCTGGCGGCGTAGAAGTGCGCGCGGCTTTCCCAGCTGTGGTATTCATGCGCGACCAGGCGCATGTACGCTTCGTGCACGAGCGCTGTCGCCTGCAGGTCGTGACCTTCGCCCTCGTACCGGAGTCGGGCCTGGGCGATCCTCTTCAGCTCCGGATAGATGAGTCCCATCAGGCGCGACGCGGACTCGCCGTCGCCTGGCCGGAAATCGCGCAGGAGCTGCGTTACCTCGCCGAGCGGAAGGGTCATGCCAGCCTGCGGGCTCGGGTTGTCTCGGCGTCCCGGCGCGCCATCTCATTCGACGTCCACGCCGGAAAGCACATATAGGCCGCTAGAAAGCGGGCGGGCAAGCAACAATTTCGTGGCATTGCGGGGTGGCCCCCGCGCGTCGTGGCCAGCGGGATGTCGTGATTTCCCTCTGTCCTGCGCCATGAGAGGTGTGGGCGCAACCCGGCCTGGACGCCTGCGGCCATCCGACCGGGCGTGCACCGACGTGCGTCAGGAATTGCCCGGCGGACCCCTTCGGCGCAGCTCGTCGCCGTCTCCTTCCTGCACCGCTTCGGCTCGGCGCTGGGCCCGGCGTCCCCGCGCGACGCACGGCGCGTGGGGGGCAGAGGGGGCGCTCCCGGATCAGTGCGATTCCCGAATCACCAGGGCCGTTCCGCGGTAGTCTGCCGGGTTGACGCCGTCCATCGTCTGCGTCTTGCGGCCGTCGGGGCTCATGAACGTCACCTCCACCCGTACGGGCGTCATGGCCTTCAACCCGAAGTGCACGGGCGCCGCCATCTGCGAGTCGTAGCCGCCGCCGGTGACCACCGGCCTGGTGGCCAGGATGCGCCCCGAGGAGTCGAACAGTCGGATCTCCGCGCCGAAGCGCGTGTGATGGCCGTTGGCGTCGAGGACCAGCACGCTCAGGCTCCGCTCGCTTCGTCTCTTCGGGGAGCGTGTTCCGAAACAGGAAGTGACCCCCGACGGGCCCGTACCCGTCGGTCAGGGAGAGGTCCAGCCCGCCGTCGTGGTCGTAGTCCACGAACTGCACGGAGTGATCGGCGGCGTTGAGCGCGCTCTGGTCTGTGAGGACGTTCGTGAAGTGGCCGGCTCCGTCGTTGACGAAGAGCGCGTCGGCCGGTTGCTGGTCGGGCGTGCTCCCGACGTACGAGGCGACGAAGAGGTCCAGGTCCCCGTCGTTGTCCCAGTCGCCCCAGTCGCCGGAGACGGCGTGGTTCTCGACGTCGATGCCGACCGTGCGCGCGACCTCGGTGAAGGTGCCGTCGCCGTGGTTCCGGTAGAGCTGATTGTGCCCGTAGTTCGCCACGAACACGTCGAGGTTCCCGTCGTTGTCGTAGTCGCCGAGGGCGCAGCCCACGCCCCCCTCGGCGGTGGTGCGCTCAGGGCCGGTCATGCCGAGCGAGGGGGCCACGTCGGTGAAGGTCGATCCGTCGTTGCGCCACATGGCGTCGGCCGTGCCCGCCTGGTTGGCGAGGAACACGTCCAGGTCGCCGTCGTTGTCCATGTCGAACCAGCAGGCCCCGACGGTGGGGCGCGGGTCGTCGGGGCCGCCGGCCACCCGCGTGAACCGCTCGCCGGCGTTGCGGTAGAGCGAATTGGGGCCGGTGCGGTTGGTGGCGTATACGTCGAGGTGCCCGTCGTTGTCGAAGTCCACCCAGTTGGTCGGGCGGGACGAACGGCCGGGGATCGTGAGGCCGAGCGCGGGCGCGACGTCCCTGAAGTGCGTGCCGCCCTCGTTGTGCATCACCACGGTCACCTGATCCTCCACGAAGGCGCCGCCGATGAGGTCGACGAAGCCGTCCTCGTCGTAGTCGCCCCAGCCGACGCCGCGCAGCTGCTGGCCGCCGGCCTGCGGCATGCCCATCTCCGGACCCACGCTCGCGAGCACGCCCTGGTCGTTTCGGTACAGCCGCACCTCGCCGGTGGCGAGGGACACGGCCAGATCGAGGTCGCCGTCATTGTCGAAGTCGCCCCAGGAATTCGCGTACGAATTCGGGATGGCGAAGAGGTCGTGCTGCTCTTCGGTGAACGGCAGCGCCTGCTGCGGCGCTTCTCCGGTCGCCGCCGGGCGGGAACACGCGGAGACGGCGAGCACGAGCAAGGTGCCGCCCGCGGTGAAGGCGGCGAGGGTCGCCGAGGGGGATCGCGTCACGGGTGGATCTCCGGGTGGTCCGAAGGGGCGGATCTCCTGATCGCAAGGAACAGTAGGGCCCGAGGTCGTGCCGAGCGAGCCGCTCGAGGACCGACGACGGCGGGCCTGGCTCACGGGCTTGCCCCACCTCCAACCCCCTCCTACCGTGCCCCGGTTCCTCCTCGTCCCCCGTGCCCAGCTCAAGGCCATGCGCCCTCCATCCGCCTCCACGTTCTCGTCGTTCCCGGGCCTGCGCATCCTCGCGGCCTCGGTCGGGTGTGCCGCGATCCTGGCCTCCTGCGGGGGACCCGCCGACTCGGGTGGCACCTCCGTGGACCTGGACGCGCCCGAGGTCGCCGCCGCGCTGGCGGCCGTGACCCCGGCGGCCATCGAGCGGCACATGCGCGTCCTGGCCGACGACTCGATGATGGGCCGCGCTCCCGGGACCGAGGGCTTCGAGAAGTCGGCGAGCTACGCGGAGGGCGTGTTGCGGGACCTGGGCCTCCGGCCCGCCGGTGAGAACGGCGGCTGGCGGCAGGCCGTGCCCCTGCGCCACAGCACCGTCGTGGAGCCGGAGAGCCGCATGTCCGTGCAGACGCCCGACGGGAAGCGCGCGCTGGCCTACGACGTGGACTTCTACCTCGGGGCCGATCCCCTCCGGCCGTCGGTGGAGCTGGAGGACGCGCCCGTGGTCTTCGTGGGTTACGGCGTCAGCGCTCCCGGGCTGGGGTACGACGACTACGCCGGCGCCGACGTAACGGGCAAGGTGGTCCTCTTCCTGAACGGGGCCCCCTCGTCGTTCCCCAGCGACCAGCGCGCCTATTACTCGTCGGGCGCCACGAAGACGTCGGAGGCGCTGAGCCGGGGCGCCGTGGGAACCATGACGTTCTGGGCACCCGACGACCCCCGCCTCCGGTGGGAAGTGAACGCGGCCCGGGCCAAGAGGGGAAGCTTCGCCTGGCTCGACGCCGACGGCACACCCAGCCACGGAGACCCGGCGCTCCTGGGGTCCGCCTCGCTCAACCACTCCGCGGTGGACGCCCTCTTCACCGGGTCGGCCACGCCCCTGGAGCAGGCGTTGGAGCGAGGCGGCCGCCAACACGCCTCAGGCCTTCGACCTGGCGACCCGTGTCTCCATGCGCACCGTCACCGAGCACGCCGACGTGAACAGCTTCAACGTCGTCGCCAAGCTGGAGGGGAGCGACCCGAAGCTGCGGGACGAATACGTGACGTACGTGGGGCACGTGGATCACTTCGGCGTGGGCGTGGCGGTGGACGGCGACTCCATCTACAACGGGGCTCACGACAACGCATCAGGCGTCGCCATCGTGCTGGAGACGGCGCGGGCCTTCGCGAGCCTGCCCACCCCACCCCGCCGCTCGGTCCTGTTCCTCATCGTCACCGCCGAGGAGTGGGGCCTGCTGGGCTCGGACTACTTCGTGGAGCATCCCACCGTCCCCCGGGAGAGCCTGGTGGCGAACTTCTCCCTCGACATGCCGTTCCTCTTCCACCCCCTGCTGGACATCGTGCCCTACGGAGCCGAACACACCAGCATGGGCGACGCGGTCGCCACGGCCGCCGCGCACCTGGGCCTGGGGCTGGGCCCCGACCCCATCCCCGAGCAGGTCCTCTTCATCCGGAGCGACCACTTCAGCTTCATCCGGCACGGGATCCCGGCCCTCTTCATCAAGAGCGGCTTCGAGACGGGAGACGAGCGCGACGGGGGCGCCATCAACACCGCCTACCGGCAGGAGCGCTACCACACTCCCTTCGACGACATGGACCAGGACTTCGACTTCGAGTCGGGGGCCGACCACGCCAGGATCAACTTCCTCACCGGGTACATCGTCGCCCAGCAGGACCAGCGGCCCACGTGGAACCGGGGAGACTTCTTCGCCGGGCTCTTCGCCGGAGGGCAGGGGTAGCGAGGCGTTCCTCCTCGGCACCGTTGTGGACAACAAGACACCCTGGACATTGATGAGGGTGTACGACTGCCTCTGTCGGAGGGAGACCGGTGGCGCCACGGCGCGCCCGCTGCGACGTCCTGGGCACGGTAGGCATTCCACCCACATCAGGCATCGAGGAGTGTCATGGATCTCGCGGGCAGGGTCGCGTTCGTCACCGGTGGTTCCGGAGACGTCGGCGCCGCAGTCAGCCAGGCGTTGGCCTCCGCAGGCGCCGACGTCGCCCTCTCCTATGTCGGGAACACGGACGGGGCGACGAGCACCGTCGACGCCATCCAGGCGCTGGGGAGACGGGCCATGGCCGTGCAGGTCGACCAACGCGATCCTGCGGCGATCGATGCGGCAACCCGACAGGTCGTCGAGCGCTTCGGGCGCGCTCGACATCCTCGTGAACAACGCGGCTTGGAACATCGGCATTCCGTTCAAGGACCTCGACGCGCTCACCCCCGACGTATGGGACCGGGTGCTGGAGACCAATCTGCGCGGTCCGTTCTTGTTGGCTCGAGCACTCGCGCCTCACCTGCGCGCGCACCGGTGCGGTCGCATCGTGAACATCGCCTCCGTCGGCGGACTGTATCCCACGAGCAGCAGCATCGCGTACTCGGCGAGCAAGGCGGGGTTGATTCACCTCACGCGCTGTCTCGCAGTCGCCCTCGCGCCCGAGGTGACGGTCAACTGCGTGGCACCCGGGTTGATCGAAGGGACCCGCATGGCGAAGCGGCTGCCGGCCGAAGTGGCGGATGCGCGTGCGAGAGAAGGTCGTGCTGGGACGGACGGCGAGCATCGCGGACATCGCAGAGCAGGTGGTGACCTTCTGCCGTTCCGAGTCGATCACCGGCCAGGTGTTGGTGATCGACGGTGGCGAGCCGGGCTGCATGCGCTGAGGCGACGCCACGATCGCGACGCTGGCGATCGAACCGGGGGGCTGAGGTCGTCCCAGCTACGGTCGGCGCTCCGTTGCCCACGATCAGCGCCGACCGGGAACGCCCCTTCTACTCCAGCGAGCTGAAGGCGAGGTACATCAGGCCCCCGACGCCGAGTCCGAGCCCCACGGCCCAGAGCGGACTCAGGTAGAGCCACCCGAGGTACGCCGCGGTGCCTCCGAGCCCCAGGCCCATGATCCCGCCCGAGAGCCATTCGGGGAGCGCCTTGAGGCCGAAGTACGCGGCGGTGGTGACTGCGAGCCACGCCCCTCCGACCCGCCACCAGGACACGGTGAGCACCGGCGGAACGAGCCGCCACTCGAGCAGGGCTGCGATCACGGCCGCGACCGCTCCGGCGAGGATGAAGATCTGCCAGGCGTTGGGGTGCTCCTCGCCGGACAGAGGGGTCTCGAGCGCCTCCTTCTGCTTCCGGGCAGCGTCGCCGGCAGCCCAGGCGAATGCGTCGTTGGCGGTGAGCGGCGATTGGCCTCTCAGGCCCCGCCGATAGTCCTGGTAGTCCTCGTGAGCGCCCATGTCCCTCGCGTGTTGGTGAGCGGTCCGTCGAAGAGCGGACACGCGTCATGCCGTTCTCACGCCAGGGTATGGGAAGGCGAGCCACGGGGCAATCGCAAGCGCCGACGCCTGGGACGCCTTCAGAGCCCACATCACCGGGGAGATCGCCGCGGTGACGGAGGAATGGGGAAGCGCCTGGAGCCGAACTGGCCGCCCCGACCGACCTCCGGGGCCGGACGAGAGCGGCCAGCGCGGAAACGCCCCGGCGGGTATCGGCCCGGCCGGGGCTTCCGCCCTCACCCCACGAAACGCAAGCGTTTCGTGGGGGCCTCGATGCTCGGGTCTACTTGACCCCCGCGGTCTCCTCGAGCTCGATCCCCGCGGTCTTCTCCAGCATGGCCGTCGTCAGCGACTTGGGCCGCTCGATGGGATAGCCGAGCGCCCGGTCCCACGTGATGTTGGCCAGGGTCCCGATGGCGCGGCCGATGCCGAACAGCACGGTGTAGAACGAGTACTCGGTGACCCCGTAGTACCACTGGATCACGCCGGACTGCGCGTCCACGTTGGGCCAGGGGTTCGCCGCCTTGCCGTGCTCCTTCAGCACGTCCGGCGCCACCTGGAAGATCATGCTGATGACCTTGAACAACGGGTAGTCGGGCAGGTTCTTCAGGCAGAACTCCCGCTGCGACATGTAGCGCGGGTCCGTCTTGCGCAGCACGGCGTGGCCGTAGCCGGGGATCACCTGTCCGCTGTTCAGCGTGTCCCAGAGCGCCTCCCGGATCAGCTCCTCGGTCGGCTCCTTGTCGCCCAGATAGTTCTCGATGAAGCTCTGTGTCCAGCGCAGCACCTGCTCGTTGGCGAGGCCGTGGAGCGGGCCGGCCAAACCGTTGATCCCCGCCGACAGCGCGTAGTACGCATCGGACAGCGCCGAGGCCACCAGGTGGATGGTGTGTGCCGAGACGTTTCCGGACTCGTGGTCGGAGTGCAGGATGAAGTACATCCGCGACACGTCATCGTACGGCGGCTCGATGCCCATCATGTGGGCGAAGTTGCCGCCGAAGTCCAGGTCGGGATCCGGGTCGATGATGTCGCCGTTCTTGAACTTCAGGCGATAGATGAAGGCTCCGATGGTCGGCAGCCTGGCCAGGAGGTTCGAGGCGTCCTCGTACATCGGATCCCAGTAGTCCATCTTGCTCATGCCCTCGTTGTAGGCCTTCGCGAAGACGGACTCGCGCTGCATCGCCACGATGGCGCTGGAGAACATCGCCATCGGGTGGGAGTCGGCCGGAAGCGCACGCAGGACGTCCCAGACGTACTGCGGGACCTTGGCGCGCTTCTTGAAGTCCTCCGCCACCTCCTGCGCCTGCTCCAGCGTCGGGATCTCACCGGTGAGGATGAAGTACCAGAAGCCCTCCACGTAGGGGTATTCGCTGCCGGGCACCTTGGGCAGAGCCGCGAAGGTCTCCGGGATGGTCTTGCCCCGGAAACGGATGCCCTCCATGGGATCGAGATAGGAGGTATCCGTCACCAGGCACCTGACTCCCCGGGCTCCACCGATCGCCTGGCCGATCGTGACCTCGCCGAGCTTGACGTCCGAGAACTCCTTGAGGAGCCGCGTGGTCCGGGGCCGATGCTCCTCTATCTTCTGCCGCAGGGTTTCCTTCAGGGTAGACATCTTAACGCGTCTCCTTTGGCTTGTGTTCGCTCATCCCCGAGCCTCGGCCACAGCGGCGTCGTCGTCGGTGGAATGTCGTACTGCTTCCTGCATGGGCAGATACTCCATCATCACGAATCCCCTTCCGAGGTCAACCGCTGCTTCGCCAGCAGCTCGAGCGGAAAAGGCTCGGTCTCCAGGAGCTCCCTGCTCTCCTGGAAGAATTTCTGCACGTCCGTGAGGTGAACGCCGATCTCGGCGGGCATCCCCGTGTCGATCAGCCTGCGCGCTATGCGGACGTACTCGTCGTGGACCATGGGGACGAAGCTGTCCGCGCTTCGGTCCGCTTCGGGAACCTCTCTGAAGTCGAAGTACTCCCGCATGCTCAGTGGCGCCTTGAGGATCAGGACCGGGGTCTTGTCCTCGTCCTCCTCCAGCCGCCCCCGCACGGCAGCCTCGAAGAGCATGGGCGAGAGATCCTCGTGGGTGATGTTCCACTCCCGCTCGTAGGGGCGGTGCGTGAAGAAGTCGATCCTGTCGTTCTCCGCCACACCCACGGAGAAGATGCAGCCGGGGAACGGCGCCTCCGAGATCTTGTAGTCGGCGAAGATGGTTTCGCCGCAGGTCGCGTTCCGGTCGTCCGGGGAGGATTCGGCCTTCTTCGCCCACGACGCCCTGCCTCGCGAAACCTCTTCGAAGTCGCGGAGGAACTCGAGCTTCTCGCACTCCGGGGGCCGCTTCGGGAGATCGGTCGCGCCCTGGATGTACGGAAGCGAGATCGTGATCGTCGTTCCCTTGCCCACTTCGCTCTCGATGGACAGGTCGCCGGAGAAATCGGCGACGGTCTGCCGCACGAACACGAAGCCGAGCGAGTGGAGCTCTCCATCGAGGTTCTTCCGGTCCGTCAGCAGTTGCTGGACCTTCGCCTCGGGCATTCCCGATCCGGTGTCGCGCACCCTCAGCGCGACCCGGTCCCCATCGACCGTCGCGCTGATGTTCAGAATGCCGACCTTCCGGTCCTTCATCCCGTCGACGGCGTTCATGACCAGGTTGAAGAACATCCTGCGGAACCGATAGAGGTTGCCTTTCAGGACGGCGGAGTCCGTGCGGTCGACCTGGATCTCCACTCTGGCGCCGCTCTTCTCGGCCACGTAGCCGCGGACGACGTAACGGACGAAGTCCTGGATCTCGGCGGCGATGTCGAACTGCCGGGATGCATCCTCGTCGCTCTTCTCGTCCCGGAAGTGCTGGATGCGGGCGTGGACGGCGCAGATCCAGCGGATGCAGTTCATGTAGTGGGAATGGGATCGCACGCTGCGCGAATCCGGCGGCAGGAACGACAGCACCTTGTGGCTGCGACCCCAGCGGTGATCCAGGATCAGGTCGCAGATGTCGTAGATCGTGTCGATGTAGTCCCTGCCCAGCGCCAGAATCGTCTTGTCCGGCGAGAAGCTCTTCACGGCGTTGGAGTATTCCTGAAGCTTCTTGCGCTGGTTCAGCGCCCGGGACTTGAGCTCCTGCAGATCCTCCGCGTGGATGGCCTGGGCCTGGCCTACGTTGTAGACCTCCAGATCGGTGTTGACCGTCACGTGATAGTGGATGACTTCGTTGATGAAGCTCTCCACGCGCAGGTCGTGGATCAGGAACTTGACCTCTGCGACGTCCTTCTTGACGCCTTCCAGATCTTCGATCATCGCCCTGTCGATGCGGATTCGAGAGCCGCGAGGGGTGCCGTCGTAGGGGCATTAGGCAGGAGGCCCGAGCAACGCGTGGGCCCTAGGAACATCGTAAGGCGCGGGTCGACGGGCAACGAGGGGTGTCAGTGGGCCGATGCGGCGAGAGAGGGACGGAGGTGTCGAGAGCGGGTGGGAATGGGTGGGGGAGCGGTGATGCCGGATCGGGCCAGGGGTCGGGCGACGTGCGAAGTGATGCCCGTCTAGACTCACAAGTGTTTGTGAGGTAGCGACCTACGGCGCTTCCCGATGATCGCCCGAGTCACTGTTCCACCCGAACGCTTCGGCCCTGGAAGAGGGCGTACCACAGGGCCAGCCAGAAGTACTTGATCCTCCACCACCGGGGATAGCTGCCGCGATCGAAGCCGGCGAAATACCGGATCAGGTCCCAGTAGGTCAGATGGTGGGGAAGTCGCTGCCCGGGTATCTCGCAGTCCCCCTGGATGTGGGATATGATCGTCCTGGCCTGCACGGCGGCGAGAAACGGAGTGGAGGAGGTGCTGTTGATGAGGGCCATTCCCAGGAAGAAGAGGTTGGGATAGTCGAGAGAACGCACGAGGGAGCCCAGCTTCGGCAACAGTTCCTCCAGCCTGCGGACGTCGCGGTATTCGGGCAGGCCCAGGTAGCGGAGGTCCATGCTGTATCCGGTGGCCCAGAGCATCCGGTCCGTCTCGAAATGCTCGCCGCTCGTGAGCGTGATCCGATGGCCTCGTATGCGGCGAACCTCTCCCCGGTGGCGTGAGATCCCGTCGAGATTCCGGAGGAGGGCGGACCGTCCGGGGATGAGCTGGTGCCGGTCGAAGTCGAAGGGCTCGTCCGGGGCGAGCCTCCGAGATCCCGAAGCGATCGTAGCGAAACCTCAGAAGCCAGCGCATGAGCACGCTCGCGCCGTGTGTGCCATGGATGCTCTGACCGATGCCGAGCTCGCGAAGGTTCGGCCAGGCCTCTTGCTTCCTTCTCCGCGTCGGCAGGAACCACTTGACCTCCCGGTAGACCCAGTGGACGTCCTCCGCACCGTTGGCCAGAGCCAGCTCCAGCAGGTCCTGGCTCGAGGCGCCGCCGCCCACCACGGTCACACGTTGACCTGCCAGGCTTTCCGGGCGACGGAGGTCGAAGGAGTGGGTCTCCCGTACCTCGGAGCCGGACCGATCGACCTCCGGAACCCGGGGCTCGTTCTGGACGCCGGAGGCGACGATCAGGTGTCGACCCCGCAGCGGCCCCTGGCTCGTCTGGACCGTCCATGCCCCGTCGGCCCACGACGCGGAGGTGACCTCCCTTCCCAGTCGGATGTGGCGCTGGAGACCGAAGCGCCGGACCCACTCGTGGGCATAGCGGTGGACGGCCGGCTGGTCCACCCCGCTGAGTGGAACGCCGTCGAGGGCGATATCCTGCCGGCGATTCTGGAGGTCCTGCCAGGAGGGGAGACGGTTCCAGAGACCGCCGACGTCGTCCTGTTTCTCCAGGGCGACGGCGCGCAAGCCGCGCCTCGGGCGTAGGCGAGGAAGATGACGCCGCAGAGCCCGGCGCCGATGATGAGAGCGTCGTAGGGTTGCTGTCCGGCGTATGCGATCTCGTCCCTCACTGCGAGCCTCCCCGGTGACCAGCGACGGCAGGATGGTACCCTGTCCGCCTCTACCGGGTCACCGCGTGAGGTGGTGGACACCAAACGAGAGCCTGATGCACGGGTCGTGCCGACCCCACCGCTCCGAACCGGGTTCCGGAGAGCGAGGACGGGGGAGGGCTCCGGCCTCCGGCCGCCCCTGGGGCCTTCTGCAATCCTCCGACGGCCCATGACGAGGTGACCGCGGTCCCGGAGCCGCCTACCTTGCGGTCGATGAGCTCCAACCCGCGTCGAACGAGCGCCCCGCGCGCACGCATCCTCCTCGCCGGCGTTGTCGTCGCCGCCGGGACGGGCTGCACCCCGCGCGGGGCCCGACTCGAGGCCCGACCCGCGTCCCAGTCGCGCTGCCCTACGCGCACGCCCACAACGACTTCGAGCACCGCCGACCCCTGCTCGACGCCCTCGCCCATGGTTTCTGCAGCTTCGAGGCGGACGTCTGGCTCGTGGACGGGCGGCTCTTCGTCGCACACGACCGGGAGGATGTCCACCCGGATCGGACGCTCGAGCGTCTCTACCTCGACCCGCTGCGGGCGCGCGTTCGCGCGAACGGTGGGCGGGCTTACGCAGGCGGGCCCGAGTGCAGCCTCCTCGTGGACGTGAAATCGGAGGCGCGGACGACGTACGAGGCGCTTCGCACAGTGCTCGAGCCGTACGCCGACATGCTCACCGGGGCCCACGGCCGCACGGTCACGCACCGTGCCATCCTCGTCGTCGTCTCGGGGAACGAGGCCCGCCCCTCCGTCGCTGACGGCCGGGTCCGATACGTGGCTCTCGACGGACGGCTTTCGGATCTCCGGTCGGACGAGCCGCCGGACCTGATCCCCTGGATCAGCACGGACTGGGAGAAGGCGTTCGGCTGGCGGGGACGCGGGCCGTTCCCGCAGGAAGAGCAGGATGTCCTCCGACGCATGGTCGCCGCGGCCCATGCGGCCGGACGCCGCCTTCGCTTCTGGAACGCCCCGGACAATGAGGCCGGATGGAGGGCGCTCCGGGACGCACAGGTGGACCTCATCAACACCGACGACCTCGCCGGGCTCGAGCGCTTCCTGAGCGAGTCCGCCGGACGCGACATCCCGCCGTGGTTCCCTGCTGCCGCCTCAACGTACCATCGACACCGCGTTGCCGCTGAAGCTCCACGTGCCCGGGTCGTCGTCGCACGGCGTGTCCGCCGGGACCGTGCGGGATGTGCTCGATCCGCAGCTCGGTGCCGGAGGTCAGGGACAGGAGCCAGCTGCCGGCCGCCCACGGGCCGACGTCGGGACCGTAGCAGTAGATCAGGCCGTCCGGCTTCACCTGATCGAAGGCGAGATTGACGCGGCCGCTCGTCTGGCGGGAGACGATGCTGATGTGCCCGCCGAGCGATTCCGGCCCGAGGCTGAGCGCCAGCTCGGCCTGAGGTCGGTACGGGTAGTTCACGAGCGCGATGTAATGGTTGAATCGTCGCCGCCAACCGGCTGGGTCTCGCTCGGGCTCGCGCCCACACGCCCCGCGCGGTGCCCGCGACATCGACTTCCATCGTGCCGCAGCGCGGCTCGCCGGAAGGCACGACGCTCGGCCGCAGGCCGTCGCGCAGCTTCGAGAACAGGATCTCGCGGTTCGTCGCATCCCACTGCTCCCACATGCACACGGCGTGGTTTTCCCCGCCGAACCGCCAGGGCGACACGTAGAAGTTGGTCACCCGAACGTCTCTCATGCCGACGTCGGTCACCCCGGCGCTCGTGCCCAGGTCCTCGCCGGCGGCCACCTTGATGTCGAGATCCCTCGCCTCGCACGTCTCGACCGTGGCCCATATGACCGAGTACGTGCGACAGTCGCCGTATTCCACCGAGGCGGGCGAGAAGCGCGACGAGAGGCTGGCGACGTGACCGAACCAGCCGGTGACCTGTTTGCACACCTGGAAGAAGATCGCGTAGTCCTCCTGGCCGGGTGGCACGTCGGGACCGGTGTATCGGACCCGGCGCAGCGACGTGACCGCGATGTCGCCAGGCGCGCTGAGCGTGACGCCGCCGTGCGTGAAGAACAAGCCGCCGTGGTCGGTCGGCAGCGTATGGCCCGGGGCGTCCACGCCCCCGAAGATGGCGACGGAGGACAGATCGCTCGCTGCGGCGGGGAGGACGGTGAAGTAGGGCCCCGGCCCGCACGACTCGGCCTGCGGTCCCGTGATGGAGTCGGAGCCGCCGCACGCGCCGAGGAGCACAGACGCCGCCAGGAGCACGGCGGCCCGGATGGAGAAGCGCGGACGCGGAGCGCCAATTCCGGAGTTCATCATCGTTCGCCCTCGATCGAACGGTGAGCGGTGGCGTAAACGCCATGTTTGGCGCTCCCGGCCTGCGTGCCGCAAGGGTCTCCTCCGGAATCACCGCCTTCCGAAGCGCTGCCCGAAGGCGCCGAGGGTCGAGCCCTGGTGCCTGTGGGCGGAAGTGCGGGGTCCCCTCATTCCTCCTCGGCGAAGAGCTGCACCAGGTTCAGGATCGTGCACGCCGACTGGGCCAGCACGCGGGTGGAGATCCACTCCGAGGGCCCGTGGAAGTTGACGCCCCCCGCGAAGATGTTGGGGGTGGGCATCCCGAGCTCGGTGAGCCGGGAGCCGTCCGTCCCCCCGCGGATGGGCTCCAGCCGGGGCGTGATCCCGGCGGCACGCACCGCCTCCTCCAGCCGGGCGGCCACCTCGGGGTAGCCGCTCAGCACGTCGTACATGTTCCGGTACTGCTTCGTGATCTCGACCTTCACGTCGAGGCGTGGCTCCTCGGCCATGAGCCCTGCGCACATCCGCTCCAGCCTGCGGCCCCGCTCCTCCATGACCTCCGTGTCGAAGTCCCGGAGGATGAGCTGCAGCGTGCAGGAAGCGGCGTCGCCCGACGCCATGACGGGGTGGTAGAAGCCCTCCCGCCCGTCCGTGCACTCGGGCGCTTCGCCCATCGGCAGCCGGTCCAGGAGCTTCCCCATCCACGTGAGGGCGTTCACCATCTTGCCCCGGGCCGTGCCGGGGTGGACCGAGACGCCGGTGAAGGTGATCACGGCCTTGTCGGCGGAGAACGTCTCCACGTTGACCTCCCCCGTGAAGCTCCCGTCGACGGTGAAGGCGACGGGACAGTCGAAGCGCTCCAGGGGGAAGCGGTCGGCGCCCCGGCCGATCTCCTCGTCGGGGTTGAAGCACACGCGGATCGTCGGCCGTGGGATCTCCGCCTCCTGCGCCAGGATCTCCAGCGCGCCCATGATGGCCGCGATGCCGGCCTTGTCGTCGGCGCCCAGGAGCGTGCGGCCATCGGTGGTGACGATCGTGTCGCCGACGCAGTCCGCCAGCTCGGGCGTATCGGCGGGGTCCAGGACGACGCCGTGGCCCACGTCGATGGAGCCCCCGTCGTAACCCTCCACCAGCTGCGGGCTCACGCCGGCCCCGGTGAATGCCGGTGCCGTGTCGATGTGGGCGCAGAGCCCTACCCGTCCCGGGGCCGTGCCGGGGAGCTCCGCCAGGACGTAGCCGTTCTCGTCCATGCCGACTTCGGCCTCCCCCACGCCCCGGAGCCCCAGCTCCTTGAGCTCGTCCACGAGCCGGCGCGCCAGCTCGAGCTGCTTGTGCGTGCTCGGGCACGTGTCGCTGGTCTCGTCCGACTGGGTGTCGAAGCGCACGTAGTCGAGGAAGCGCTCCACGATGCGGGTCCGGCTCAGGACGAGGGACGGGTCATCGAAGGCGTGCATGGCGGACTCCCGGGGATGAGATGGTGTGTGGCTGGTGGCGCGGCGTTGTTCCGCAGCGGATACTGACGGGCGGCATCCATCCGAGTCCGACGACACCGAGCGGATCGCGTGTCACTGCGAGGAATCGAACATGACGACAGAGGCGCAGGCGCCTTCGCGGACGAAGGGATTCACCACCCTTTTCCTCGTGGAGCTGTGGGAGCGGTTCGGCTACTACGGCATGGTCGCCGTCGTCGTGCTCTTCATGGTTCAGCAACTCGGCTACACCGACGACCGCGCCAACCTCACGTACGGCGCGTTCGCGGCCCTCGCGTACACCGTTCCCGCCGTCGGCGGTTGGATCGGCGACAAGCTCCTGGGGAGCCGCCGCACGATGGTCCTCGGTGCGGTGATCCTCGCCATCGGATACATCGGGCTCTCGATTCCGGACCATCCCGGGCTTCTCTTCCCCGCCCTGGGCCTCGTGGCGGTGGGCGGCGGCGTCTTCAAGGCGAACCCCGCCAACATGATCTCCAAGCTCTACGAGGGCGATTCCGCGAAGATCGACAGCGCGTTCACGATGTACTACATGGCGGTCAACATCGGTGCGACCGCATCGACGCTCGCGACGCCGCTCATCGCCATCAGGTTCGGATGGCACGCCGCGTTCGCGGTCTGCGCGGCCGGGCTCATCGCGGGCATCCTCAACTACTTCGCCATGAGCCGCTACCTCCGGCACGTGGGCTCCGAGCCCGACTTCGAGCCCCTCGACGTGAAGCGCCTCGTTCTGGTCCTCATCGGACTCGCCGTCGGCGTCGTGCTCGTGACGTTCATCATCCAGAACCTCGAGGTCGCACGCGCGACCGTCTTCCTCGGGTTCGTCACCATGCTCGCCATCTTCGGCGTCATGATGCGGAGGGGAAGCGAGCGCGAGCGCAAAGGCCTCATCGCCGTGCTGATCCTGACGGGGCTGGGCATGCTCTTCTTCATCTTCTATCAGCAGATGTCGACGTCGCTCACGCTCTTCTCGCTCCGCAACGTCGACCTCGACTTCTTCGGGTACCACGTCCCCGCGGGGCAGGTCCAGGCGCTGAATCCGATCTGGATCTTCATCCTGAGCCCCGGGCTCGCCTGGCTCTACACATACCTCGGCAAGGGCGAGGGCGGAGACTTCCACATCTCCACGAAGTTCGCGATGGGCTTCGCCGTCCTGAGCCTCGGGTTCTTCATCTACGGATTCAGCGGCCGCTTCGCCACCGCGGGCAAGGTCTCCTTCTGGTGGATGATCACCGGGTACGGATTCCAGTCGCTGGGCGAGCTCCTCATCAGCGGTCTCGGGCTCGCCGTCGTCGCCCGCTACGTCGGCCCGTCCCTCCGCGGGTTCATCATGGGCGTCTGGTTCCTCGCGACCGGGATCTCGCAGTACCTGGGGAGCTACGTCGCGACGTTCGCGAGCGTGCCCGAGAGCGTGACGAACCCCGTGGACTCACTGCCTCTCTACACGAACCTCTTCACGAAGCTGGGCATCGTGGCCGTGATCGGAACCGTGATCGCCGCCGCTGTGATCCCGACGATGAAGAAGCTGTCGGCGGTGAGCGAAGGGCCGTGGGAGGGCGCAGCGTAGGGGTCGCCGCGCCCCCGGCCGCCCGGGCGCGCTATCGGATGACGATCTCCTGATAGCCGCCCAGGTCGGTGCCCACCAGCTGGCACCCGGAGGGGAACGTCGTGAGGTCGGATGCGGTGCCGTCGAGAAAGAAGTAGAGGCAGTAGCCGAGGCGATCTCCGGGGGAGACGCTGAAGTCGTCGGTGTCGCCGCTGTCCAGGGGGTGCGCGAGCTCGAAGAAGTCGATCCCGCCGGAGGAGCCTGCCGCGCCGCTCCCGTCCACCTCCTGGTCGACGAACCCCCAGGAACCGCCTTCCGCATGGGCGTCCCGGAAGGTGCCGTCACCGCCGACCCCGATATTGTCCTCGCCGGTGTCCATCACGCCGTTGCGGTCATTGTCGAAACGGATCGTGAGCTCGTCGTCCGCGCCCAGGCTTGCATCCTGCACCGAGAGCGCCAGGTAGAGGGTCTCGCCGTCGTTCTTGTAGAAGAACGTGGCCCCGGCGAAGGCCGGGACCTGCGTGGCGTCGTCCCACTCACCCGGGCTGCTGACACCATCGATCGTCACGGGAGTCACAAGAGGGGCTGTCGAGCTGCTGCCGCAGGCGGCCAGGGCGAGCGTGGCCACGAGGGCGCAGGACGTGGGGAGGGTTCGCATGGCATCTTCCGTGGAGCCATCGAGGGTCGGGTCCGTCGCGAGCATCGAAGCTAGGCGCGAGGCGATCGAGGAGAACATGGTCTTCACCCTCGAGCCCGCCTCACGGTTCCCCGCCTATCGGATCGCCTTCAGCACCTCGCGGGTCAGACCCCACCGGTCGAATCCCTGGCGACCCCAGTCCAGACCCCGGCGCACGATGACCAGGTTCTTCGACGGGACGACGATGACGAACTGACCGCGGTTGCCTGCCGTGGAATAGGCATCGGGGGGCACCTCGCCCTTCCGGTCGTCGGGGACGAGCCACCACTGGCCGCCGTAGGCGTTGCCGATCTCGGCCGTGGCCGGCGCCGGCGTGCGCTCGAAGTCGATCCATTCCCTGGACAGGATGCGCTCGCCGTTCCACACGCCGCCCTGTTGGTACAGCAAACCGAAGCGCGCCAGGTCCCGGGCGTTGGTGTAGACCTGGCTGCTGAGGATGAAGTCGCCGAAGCGGTCCGTGCTCAGGAGCGTGTTGCGCATCCCGATCCTGTCCAGCAGCGCCTTGCGGGGGAACTCGAGGTACGCCTGCGGGTCGCCGATGGCCTGCTTCATCTTGTAGACGGCCAGGATCGTCTCGTAGTTCTCGTAGTCCCACACCGTGCCGGGCTCGCGCACCAACGCCTTGTGGAGGGCGCCCTGCACCGAGCTGGCCCCCGCCCAGTAGGACATCCCCGACCCCGTGGCGTACTCCAGTCCCTCGTTGTCGATGGGATACAGGCCGCTGGACATGTTGAGCACGTTGCGGAGCGTGATGGCGTTCCGGGGGTCGGTCTCCGGGGACCGGGCCCGGGGCAGCCAGTCGAAGCCCAGGGGCTCGTCCAGGTGCATCTTGCCCTGGTCCGCCAGGATCCCGATGAGCGTGCCCGCGATGCTCTTGGCGGTGGACCACGTGCGCGTGCGCGTCGTCATGTCGACGCCCGGGGCGTAGCGCTCGTGGATGATCTTCCCGTTCTGCAGGACGATGAGGCTCAGGGTGACCTGCTCCGGCGTGGGCCGGTCGAAGGCCCAGTCCGAGGCGGCCTGGAGGGCGGCGGCGTCCACGTTGGAGGGTAGGGGCTCGTCCTTCACCAGGTCGCCGTCGGGCCACGGGATGGTGGCCGGATCGCCATGGAGGGGCGGGGTGGTGAGGATGGGCAGGTCGTCGATGTCCTCGAAGCCCTGGTCCGGTGCCAGGATCACGCACCCGATCCCCTCACGGAACGCGGCGCGCATGACCGGGGCGCCGCCCCACGGCGAGCCGACCGCCACCGCCTTCCGCTCTCGATCCACCTGGTAGTCGCCGCCTCGCGGCGTGCCGATGGGCGCCGGGAAGAAGGCCAGCTCCTGGGCGTAGATCTGCTCCAACGTCCTGTTGGAGGTGAAGAGGCCGTTGCACATGAAGATGGCCTGCTGTCCCCGCCGGATCATCTCGCGTTGGGGCCCCCAGTAGTCGAAGGTCTCGCGCTGCTGGGCGCGGGACGGGGTGGGGGCGACCAGGACGGCCAGGAGCACGGCGGAGACGAGGCGTTTCATGGGTGTTCCCTTCAGAGCGGCAGATGAGTCACCGTGTGGGGCGGGTGAAGGTACGGACTCCCCCGCGGGGTGCGCGAGGCGGTCCGCGTCGAGGCGCCCCGGCCGGGGGACGGCGAACGCCTGGGGATGGGCCCTGGCCTTCCCCTCCCGCATGCCGACGGGAAGGCCAGGGCAGATCACGGCAGAGCCGCCCGGGTCATCCCACGGGGTCGAGGCCCAGAGCCAGGCGCCCGGCGAACTCCTGTTGCCGACGCGCCGGCAGGGGGTGGAAGTGCATGGCCCGGACATCCCGCACGATCCGCTCGATGGAGTGGCCCTTCAGGAAGCCCGGCCCGCCGACGAGCTCGCTGGCCAGCTCCACCGCCGCCTTCACCGAATCCGTTGCGATGGCCTTCCGGGCCAGCACCGCCGCCGTGGTAGCGGGTCCCGGCACGAAGCCGTATTCCGCGGTCAGGCGCACCAGGTCCGCCAGTGCCATCTCGGCCACGGTGAGGGCGTTCGTCATCTCCCCCACGGCCCCGGCGAGGAGGGCGCCGCCCCGCCTCGCCGCATCGCGCCCGAGGGCTGTGGCGCTGTCCGCCATGCCGACGTACGCCGCGGTGATCAGCGGCATGGCGACGGGTAATACTACGTCCCACATGGGATGCCACACTCCGGCTGGACGCCGGGTGACGATCGCCTCGTCTCGCACGAAGACGTCGTCCATGACCACATCGTGGGAGCCGGTGCCGCGCATGCCCAGGCCGTCCCAGGTCTCGATGATCCGGATGCCATCCGCGTTGAAGGGGACGGAGAAGTGGAGGACCTCCGGCCCGACGTCGCCGTCGTGGCGGGCGCTGGTGACGAACACCTGGGCCCCCGGCGCACCGCTCACGAACCGCTTGTGCGCTGTCACCCGGAAGCCTTGGTCCACGCGCACCGCGCGACCCGACGAGTCAAGCCAGTCGTTGGCTCCGGTACCCGCGATCACGAGGTGGTTCGCGGCGAGCTTCGCCAGCGTCCGTGTGGCGCCGCTGTCCCCACGGAGGTGCTTGAAGACGTTGACCGCCACGGGGTGGGTGTGCATGGCGAAGGAAAGCGCCGTGGAGCCACAGTGGCGGCCCAACTCCCGGATGGTGGCGGCGAGCTCCGGGTACGAGGCGCCGCCTCCGCCCTGCTCCACCGGGATCCCCATCCAGAAGAGATCGTGCTGCCGCAGGTCGTGGTAGTTGTCCGCGATGAAGCTGCCACTCCGGTCCACTTCGGCCGCGCGCTCCGCGAACGTGGCGCCGAGCTCGCGTGCGGTTGCCTCCCAGGACTTCTCCGAGTGGACCTCGGGCCGGGTTTCCGTGCTGATCATGGCATGTTCCTCGATGTGGAAGTTGGTTGCCGCCGGGTCGACCCCGAGGGGTCGCGGGGCGGGGTGATGGAAGGCCGGGCACCTTCCTCCCCAGCGCGGGCCGCCGGGTCCGGGCGCGGCCAGGTAATCGGGACTCCGTACCTGCGGCCCGAATACAGCAGGGGCGGACCGTCCGACGTGGCCACGCCCAGGCATCGACCCAGGATGACCCGGTGCGTGCCGGCGCGCAGCGTGCGGTGCACGACGCACTCGAGGCTGGCCACGGCGTCCTTGAGCACGGGCGACCCGTGGTCTCCGTCGATCCACGCCGCCAGGCCGAAGTCGTACGGGGAACCGGGACCGGGGCCCGGCCGTCCGGCGAAGAGGTCGGCGAGGTTCCGGTGGCGGGCCGCCAGCAGGTTCACGCAGAACCGCCCGTTCCGGACGACGGCTGCCGAGGCGGGGCTGCGCCGGTGGATGGAGGCCATGACCAGGGGCGGGTCGGCCGACGCCGACACCACGCTGCTGACGGTGATGCCGAACCGGCCACCGGGGCCGTCCGTGCTGACGATGGCGACGCCCTGCACGGCGCGGGACATGGCGTCCAGGAACGCTGGAGTTTCCACTGCTGCCGTCCGCGAATGCCGGGGGAGACTACCGGCGCGTGCTAGACCGACTAGTCGGTTCATTCCAGGTGCAAAGAAGAACATCATGTTGCGGCACTCCGGGAAAGGACGGAGCTGCGGAACCGCTCGAGGGCGCGCTCGACGAAGCTCCAGTCGTCGTGCGCCCGGGCCAGGACGAGGGCGCCCTCAACCGTGACGATGAATTCCTCGGCGAGCTCGGCCCCGCTCAAGATCGTCTCGCCCGTCCCGGCCGCGCTCAAGGGCGCGAAGCCCGCCGCCAGCGTCTGGGTGATCGCCCGGAACCTCTGGGACACGGCGGACGCGATGGCGGGGTTGGTCTCCGCCAGCTCCAGGGCGAAGCTGCCCATGAGGCAGCCCCCTCCCCACATGGCCCCGGCCGAGGCGACCAGATGGTCCACCAGCGCCAGGGCTTGCTCTCGGGGATCGTCTCCGGCGGAGGGAGCCCGACCGACCACCTGTCGGTTCCGCTCGAAGAACGCGTCCAGCACGGCGAGGCCCAACTCCTCCTTGGAGGAGAAGAAGTGGTAGAAGCTGCCCTTGCTCACCCCCCCACGATCACAGATCTCGTCCACGGTGGTGGCGGGGTAGCCCTTGGCCAGCATCTCCGCCGTTGCGGCGTCGATCAGCTTCTCCCTCGCCGTCTTCTTCATGGATCGAGTCTAAACCGACTAGTTGGTCTAGTCAACATCGCCCCTCCGAGATCGCTCCGCCTCCGTGGGGCCCGGTACCCGCAACGGCGTCGCCAACGGTTCGGAGTCGACCTGGTTTCGTGGGCGACTGCCCGGCACCGTCCTTGCCCTCCGCCGCCCGGGAAACGAAGATCCGTGCCGCCCCAACTGCCCGTTGGGCCCACACCGGAGGACCCACGGGGGCCATGTCGCTCTTTTCGGAGCTCAAACGCCGTAACGTCTTCAAAGTGGGCGGCGCCTACCTGGTGGTGGCCTGGCTGGTCATCCAGGTGGCGGACACCGTGGCGCCTCAGCTCGGCCTGCCGGAGTGGGCGCCCCGCTTCATCACCCTCCTCGTGCTCCTGGGCTTTCCGCTGGCCCTGGTGCTGGCGTGGATCTTCGACATCACGCCGGAGGGCATCCGCGCCGACGCGACCCCCGGCACCAAGCAGGTGTTGGCCGTCGGCACCGTCGTGGCCATGGCGATCCTGGGCTGGTACGTCCCCCGGTTGACCCGGGGGCCCCAGGTCGCCGTGGACACCCGCTCCATCGCGGTGCTGCCCTTCGTGAACATGTCCGGCGACCCGGCCCAGGAGTACTTCTCCGACGGCATCTCCGAGGAGATCCTCAACGTGCTGGCTCGCGCTCCGCAGCTCCGGGTGGCGGCACGCACGTCGTCGTTCGCCTTCAAGGGTCAGAACATGGAGGTGCCCGACATCGCCAAGGCACTCCAGGTTGGGATGATCCTGGAGGGCAGCGTCCGCCAGCAGGGCGAGCGCGTGCGCATCACCGCCCAGCTCGTCGACGCCGAGACGGGCTTCCACGTCTGGTCCGAGACCTACGACCGGGACCTCAAGGACATCTTCGCCGTCCAGGACGAGATCGCCGGCGCCATCGGAGACGAGCTGGAGATTCGGGTCGGAGGGGAGCGGGCTTCGGGCTCCGACGGGGTCGTCACCGTGGACCCCGGAGCCTACGACCTGTACCTGCACGGCCTCGCCCTCTGGCAAGCCCGCTCGGAGCAGGGGCTCCTCGACGCAGTGGAGGACTTCAACCGGGCCATCGAGATCGATCCGAAGTTCGCCAAGGCCTACGGTGGGCTCGCCATGGCGTACGGGGTCCTGGCAGACTACACGACGCAGATCTCCTACGAGGAGAGCTATGCCCGGAGCCAGGACGCCGGCGAGCGGGCGCTGGCGCTGGATCCCACCCTTCCCGAGGCGTTCGCCGCCCTGGGCAACGTCGCCGTCGGCGGTGGAAGGAAGGCCACGGGGCTGGCGTTGCTCGAGCGTGCCGTTTCCCTGAGCCCTTCGTTCGCTTCCGCGCAACAGTGGCTGGGTACGAGCCCTGGTGCCCGCGGGCCGGTTGAGCGAGGGCCTGGCCGCGCTGGAGCGCGCGCATGACTTGGATCCCAAGTCCGTCATCGTCGCCGACAACTACGCCAACATGCTCCTCGTGGCGGAACGTTACACCGACGCCATCGAGGTCTGCAGGGAGCCGCTGGAGACCGACACGAAGACGTGGCTCTGCCGGAGCGCCGACTTCATGGCCCGCCTCCACGAATCCGGCCCTGAGGGGCACGCCCCGCGTTGATGCGCTGGGCGACGCGCGCCGGCCCCGGTCCGGTGCGTCAGGCCGAGGACGTGCTCGCCGCCCTCGAGGGGCGCGGTGGCGCCCACGCCGTCGCTCGCCGGATCGTCGAGCTACCCCAGCGCTCCAGTAGCGACCCGGTGGACGGCGTCCTCTTCCAGATAACCGAGACGCCCTCCTCTGCTGGTGCTCCTGGGGGAGCCCGGGCTCGCCTACGAGTACATGGAACGCGCCGCGAAGGTAGGATACGGCTTCCCGGACTGGAGCCTGGTCATGCCGGGGGTCGATCCCCTCCGATGCGAGCCGCGCTTCCGGGCCCTGGTGGAGCGTCTCGGGATTGTGGACCCGCGGTTCGAGCAGATGTGCGGGAGCGGAAACGCGCCGTGAGGCGC
The DNA here is from genome assembly GCA_963848895.1 of uncultured Gemmatimonadales bacterium. Taxonomy (GTDB): domain Bacteria; phylum Gemmatimonadota; class Gemmatimonadetes; order Longimicrobiales; family Gaopeijiaceae; genus SZUA-318. Next base: position 182,734 of record CAWKGE010000028.1, on the reverse strand, counting down.
ACCGCCCGATCCAGCGTGACCGCGACGGCGACTCCTCTACTACCGGATCACCTCCCAGGCGATGGCCGCGATCTCGCCCAGGGCCTGGCCCGCGATGGTGGTGGGGTCGGGCTGATTGGTGGCGAAGTTGTTGAGGTAGATGGCGAAGGCGACCTCCCGGCCGCTCCGGGTGGTCATGTACCCGGCCAGCCCCTTGCCCGTGACGAACAGCCGGCGGTGCAGCGGGTCGTAGACCCCGTACGTGCCGGTCTTGGCCTGGACGTGTCCGGCGGCGGGGGAGTCCACCTGGATGTCCGCCAGCGTTCCGTCCCGCCCCAACACGGGTAGGGCGTCTCGGAAGGCCGCGGCCCATGGCCGCGAGGCCACGACCTCGAGGTAGCGCGTCATGAACGCGGGCGAAAAGTGGGCCCGGGCGCCCGCCCCGTCGCCCTGGGCCGCCCCGCCCAGATCGAGACCGGCCTTCGTGAGCCACGCGTTCTCCAGGTCGAAGCCGGAACGGGCCGAGTCCCTGGCGGCGGGCAGCGAGCCCAGGAGGAGCGGGAAGTTGCTCGCGTGCAGGTTCTGGCTCGTCTTGAGCACGACCTTCGCTTCGGCGGCGAGGGGCAACGACACGTGCTCCGCCACGACCATGGAGTCGGCGTAGAAGGCCGACAGCGCCTCCGGATCGACTTCGCGGGAACGTAGGCGGGGAATGGCGTGGACGCCCGCGTCCGAGAGCGCCTCGGAGAGAACCACCTCGCCGAAGCGACTGGGCTCGGGCACGATCCAGCGGAGGTTCCGGGCCGGCCCCCGGGGGACGGTGCCGCTACCGACCAGGACGCGGTGGGAACGGTCGGTGCTGTCCTCGACGGCGTCGATCCGCTGGTCCTGCCCCGAATCCGACGTCTCGAAGTGGGCCTGGACCGTCAGGTACGACGTCTTCGGCGTGACCTGGACGGAGGCGGGCTCCCCGGCGGTGGCGCCCGGGGTCACGACGATGTCGATGACGTTGTCGTTGATGACCAGCGGGCCCATGGTGACCCCCGTGCCGCCGTCACGCTCGCCCTCCGGAAAGAGCGAAGCGTCCACCATCACCTGCCCCGTGACCGATCGGATGCCGTGGGCGGCCACCTGCCGCGCCATGTCCCGAACGACGGTGAGCGGGTCGGTGTCGAGCGGCGGCCCACCGTAGGAGTGGTCGTGATCGACGAAGGCGTACGTCCCGTCGGGGCGCGCCCGACCCGACAGGTTGGGGTCACCGCTGGCGACGACGACCAGGTCGCCGTCCAGGACGCCGTCCCGGACCGGGCCCGTGCGGTACACGCGGGTCGTGAATCGCTGGTCGGATCCCAGGATCTCCAGCGCCGTCCCGACGGTGAGCAGCTTCGTGGTGGAGCCCGGCACCATGAGCCGCTGGTCGTTGACGCCGAACAGGGGACGCTGCGACCCCAGGTCGTAGAACTCCATGGCCCACGACGCGTGGGCGAACCCGGGCCGATCCATCACCTGCTGGATGCGCTTCGGCGGTGCCTGCGCCCGGGTGGTGGTCGGCACGGCGAGGAGGAGGCTCGCCAGGCCGACCCCGAAGACGAGAGCGGACGAGCGGGCGGGCACGATCGTGCGGATGGACGGCATGGCCATGGGCAGGCCTCCAGGGCCCTGTGGGGTGGGTCGCGCGCGGCAAGGTTCCCCGCCGGGCGGTGGGGCGCAAGGATGGCGCGAGGCGTGAGTGTGAACACGGGTCTCTCGGGCGAGGACACAGCACGGTTCGGCCGTCGCCCCGTGCTCGCCCCAGGTGGCGGGACGGCGCATATTCGGCTTTGATGAGCGACGTCCTGCCCCGTATCCAGTCCGCGCTCGAAGGGCGATATGCCATCGCGCACGAGATCGCGCACGGTGGCATGGCGACGGTGTACCTGGCGTCGGATGCCAAGCACGGCCGCCAGGTGGCTGTCAAGGTGGTCGACCCGGAGGTGGCCAGGGCGGTCGGCTCCGAGCGGTTCCTCCAGGAGATCCGGATCGCCGCGCGGCTCGCGCATCCGAACATCCTGCCGCTGCACGACTCGGGCGAGTCCGACGGCTTCCTGTACTACGTCATGCCGTACGTGGAGGGCGACAGTCTACGCGCCCGCCTCGCGCGCGAAGGTCACCTGAGTCTGGAAGAGACCGTCCGGATCGTCGGCCAGGTGGGCAAGGCGCTGGATCACGCGCACCGGGAGGGTGTCATCCACCGCGACATCAAGCCCGAGAACATCCTGCTGGCCGGCGGTCAGGCTGTGGTGGCCGACTTCGGGATCGCTCGGGCGATCGACGTGGCGGGAAGCGCCCGTCTCACCGAGACGGGGCTCGCCGTGGGAACGCCCGCGTACATGAGTCCCGAGCAGTCCGGGGCCAGTGAGGCCATGGACGGGCGCAGCGACGTCTACAGCCTGGCGTGCGTGGCGTACGAGATGCTGGGCGGGGAGCCTCCGTTCACCGGCCCGAGCCCGCTGGCGGTATTGGCGCGACACGCGGTCGATCCGGTGCCGCCGCTGCGCACGCTGCGCCCCGGCCTGCCACGAGGTGTGGAACGTGCGATCCAGCGCGCCCTGGCCAAGATACCGGTCGACCGCTTCGCGACGGCCGGGGAGTTCGCGAAGGCGCTCGTCGAAGCAAGCAGCGTAACCGCTATCGCCCGCGAGGAACGGCATGCCCGTGCCGCACGGAGGAGCAGGGCCGTCGTCGTCGGAAGCATCGCGCTGCTCGTAGCGGTCGTCGGGTGGTGGGGCATCCTGAGGAGTGGCGGTCACCGGATACGGCGTTTCGCCGTGCTGCCGTTCGAAGACGCGGCCGGCGACTCGAGTCGGGCGTACTTCGCGGACGGCCTGCACGAGGAGCTCATCTCCGAATTGGCGCGGGAAGGTCTGGGGGTGATCGCGCGCACGTCGGTGATGCAGTACCGGCACACGGACAAGCGCGTGAGCGAGATCGCGCGTGAGCTCGGTGTCGACGCCGTGGTCGAGCCGTCTCTCTTCCGCACGGCCGACAGCGTCTCCATCCAGGTCGGATTGGTCGACGGCCACACGGAGCAGTACCTGTGGAACCGCTCCTACCAAGGCGACGACCGCCACGTCCCCGCGCTGACGCGGGACATCGCCGAGGCAATCGCACGGGTGGTTCGGCCGGAGCGCCCGGCCGTGGGCGGCGAGCGCCCCGCCGTGCGGGAGGTCGACCCCCAGGTCTACGACGCGTACCTGCAGGGGCGCTCCTACCTGCACAGGCCCGGCCAGGAAAACCTGGAGACGTCGCGCATGTACTTCGAGCTAGCGCTCGCCAGGGACTCGACCTACGCCCCTGCGTGGGCCGGCATCAGCTATGTGTGGGCCGTGGGCCGACAACGCGGTTACTTCACGCCGCAGGAGGCGACGCCTGCGGCCGACTCCGCCGCCCTCCGGGCCGTGCGACTGGACAGCACGCTCGCAGAGCCGCATTACGCTCTGGCGATGGGTCGGGTCTACGGACATTTCGATTGGCAGGGCGGGGAGCGCGAGTTCGAACGCGCCATCCAGCTGAATCCCGACGATGCGGAGGTGCGGGCCTTCCACGCCCACCTCCTGTGTATCCTGCATCGGCCCCGCGACGCTGTTCGGGAGATGGATCATGCGCGTGAGCTCGATCCTTTCGACCCTACGCTCGAGTGGATCGATGGCATCGTCCTCGCCCTGGTCGGGCGCTACGACGACGCCATCGCCCTCTATCGTGAGGTGCTCACCCGGTCGCCAGACAATGCCGCCGGGTTGCGGATGCTCTGGCTCACACTGCACGCCGCCGGGCGGTACCAGGAAGCTCTGGCCGACTTGCGAAGGTTGGCCGTCGCCGCGAACGACACGGCCGGTGCCCGTGCACTCGCCGATGGAGAGGCGCGGGGTGGCTACCGGGGAGCCCTGGAGTCCCTGGCCGAGCATCAGGTGACCGAGGCGCGGACGAAGTACGCGCACGCCTGGGACATCGCAGTCCTGTTCGGCGCCGCCGGTGATCGGGACCGGGCGATCGAATGGCTCCGGAGGGCGTTCCAGAACCAGGAGCCCACCATGCCGTACCTCGAGGTGCACCCGTCCTTCGCAGTGCTGCACGACGACCCGCGCTTCCGGGATCTGGTGCGGGAGATGAACCTGCCGGGCTGACGCGGGGTTCCTCAGGACCGCTTCACGCGCTTCCTCACCGTCGCCGGACACCCCCCCGGCCAACGGCTGCCTCCCACCCCCGACCGACCACCTACGACGGAAGGTCCTCGACGGCGGCCGTCATCCCCGCCGCGCGGAGCCGCTCGAGGAGCGGCAGGCCCAGGGCGGTGGCGGACGTGAGCACGCCGCCCCGCTCGGCGCCACCCGGCAGGGCGTTGCGGGGCTCGCACAGGAGCAACGCCGACTCGCACAGCATGGTCACAGTGGCGCGGTTCCCGGGGTCCCCCTGGAAGGAGAGGGTCGCCAGGGCGCGCCGCCCATCCTTGCCCTCGCCCAGCAGCCGGCACCGGAAGAAACCCTGGTCCATGGTCTTCTCCGACGGACCCTCCCCGGGCCTGGGCCCGAAGCGCCGCACCAGGCGCCGTCCCCAGGGCCGGCGCACGAGCCCGTAGAAGGCGCCGATCCCCGCGGCCATGACCACCGCGCTCCGCCGTCGGCGAAACTCCATGGCCTCCCGGTAGGTGAACGCAGCGCCGTACGGGCGATCGTAGTCGGCGAACAGCGCGTTGCTGCGCCGGACCACGCGGGTGTTGATGGGCGCCATCATGAACGGCGCCAGCCACACGTCGCGCACGGGATCCCGGACCACGCTTCGGAGGTCGCGGCTGCGGGCCCGCTCTTCCTGGCTCTGCCGGGCGGCGGGGTTGAGGAGGACGGGGTCGGCCACCTCACGTCCCTTCCCCTGCTCCTCCATGGTGAGGGCGGTGTCAAGCGTTCCGCCGTTCAGGCCGCCGCGCATCTTGAACGACGCGCTGACCAGGCGGACACTGCCGCTGCCGGCCCGGCGCAGGTGGTCCACCAGGAAGAGCGTACCCACGTCGGACGGCACCGAGTCGAAGCCGCAGAACGGCACGATGCGCGTGCCCCGCTCCGCGGCCTCCTCGTGGTGACGCTCGATGAGCTCCCTGACCCACCAGGTCTCGCCGGTGATGTCCACGTAGTCCACGCCGTGGCGCACGCACCCCTCCACCACGGGTGTTCCGTACTTCGAAAATGGTCCCGCGGTGGTGAGGAGGACCCGCGCCCGGCGGACCATCGCGTCGACGGTGGCTGGCTTCCGGCTGTCCGCCACCACGGTGCCCGCCGCGCCGGTCTCCCGGGCCACTTCGTCGACCCTGGCCCCGTCTCTCCCGGCAACGGCCCACCGCAAGCCCGCGGGCGCATGGGCCGCGAAGTACTCGGCGCTCTGGCGCCCGGTGAACCCGGTGGCACCGTACAGGATGACGTCGAATCGGTCGCTCACGGCGTGCAATATGGAGGGAGGGCGGGGCGGGCCGCAAAACGTGCGGACGTCACCGGCGAGTCGATTTAGTCTGGCCTAATTCATGCATGCAGCGTTTCGAGGCGGAAACACGCAGCCCGGCACCGGAGGCAGGGAAGGCAGTGGCGCGATCGTACGGCACCACGGACGACCAGCTCGCGGAGCGGCATCCCAGGGTGCAGCGCGCGGCCCGCGACGCCATCGAGGGACGGTCCCGGGGCCTGAGGGCGGTCCTTCCCTTCATCGGCCCGGCGTTCATCGCCTCCATCGCGTACATCGACCCCGGGAACTTCGCCACCAACATCCAGGGCGGCGCGCAGTTCGGGTATGCGCTGCTGTGGGTGATCCTGCTGGCCAACCTCATGGCCATGCTCATCCAGTCCCTCGCGGCCAAGCTGGGCATCGCCACGGGGATGAACCTCGCCGAGGTGTGCCGGGCCCGTTTCCCGACCTGGGTGAACTACGCGCTGTGGATCACGCAGGAGGTCACCGCCATGGCGACGGACCTGGCCGAGGTCCTGGGCGCGGCCATCGGCATCACGCTCCTCACGGGCATGCCGATGCTGGCGTCGGCCGTCCTGACGGGGATGACCGTGTTCGTCATCCTGGCCATGCAGGGCAAGGGCTTCCGCCAGCTCGAGATCTTCATCGGCGCCTGCGCCGCTGTGATCGCCGGGTGCTACGTCATCGAGACGATCCTGGCCAGGCCGGACCTTGGTCAGATCCTCTACCACAGCGTGGTGCCGAGCCTGCCCGGTAACGATGCCGTGCTGCTTTCGGTCGGGATCATCGGCGCCACGGTGATGCCGCACGTGATCTACCTGCACTCGGACCTGACCCGCGGGCGCATCGTCCCCGCCAGCGACGAAGAGGCCCGCCGGATCGTCCGCTTCAACAAGATCGACGTCGTCGTGGCCATGGGCCTGGCCGGGCTGGTCAACATGGCCATGCTGGTCATGTCGGCGAAGGTGTTCCACTTCACCGGACACGCCGAGGTGGCCGACATCAACTCGGCGTACCGGACGCTGACCCCGCTCCTCGGGGGTGCGTCGGCTATCGTGTTCGCCGTCTCTCTGATCGCCTCGGGCGTGTCCAGCTCCCACGTCGGCACGATGGCCGGCCAGGTGGTCATGCAGGGCTTCGTGGACTTCCACATCCCCCTGTGGCTCCGGCGCCTCGCGACGCTGATCCCCGCGCTGGTGGTCATCTACCTGGGCTTGGACCCGACACGTACACTGGTCATCAGCCAGGTCGTGCTCAGCTTCACGCTGCCCATCCCGGTGATCACGCTCATCATGTTCACGCGGAACCGAGCCATCATGGGCCAGTTGGTGAACCATCCGGCCGTGACCGCATTGGCCACCGTCTGCTCCACCGTCATCCTGCTCCTCAACGTCGTCCTGCTCTACCAGACGTTCGGCGGGCGGCTCCCGAGCTTCGGCTGAGGCCTCCGATGACAGCGCCGATGCACGTCCTGGTGCCCCTCGACGGCTCCCACCTGGCTGAGGGCGCGGTCCCCATCGCCGCGCGCCTCGCCGAAGCATGCGGAGCGGCCGTCACCCTCCTCCACGTCATCGAGCGGGACGCCCCGTCGAGCGTCCACGGCGAGCCGCACCTGGCCGAGGAGGGGGAGGCCGAGGCGTACCTGACGCGACTGGCTCGTGAGATCGCCGAGCGCGGGGGAGCCGTGGATTACCACGTCCACGAGGTGCCCGTGGGCGACGTGGCCCGGAGCATCGCCGCTCACGCCGACGAGCAGGAGAGCGAAATCGTCGTGGTCAGCACCCACGGGGCCGGCGACCTTCGCCGGGGGCTCTTCGGCTCCATCGCCCAACGGGTGCTCCAGATCTGCCGCCGCCCGGTGCTCCTCGTCCGCACGGAGCGTGCTCCCGCGGTGCATCCGCCCTTCGATCCGGCGACGATCATGGTGGCGCTGGACGCCACGGCGGCTTCCGAGGGGGCGCTTCCGCTGGCGAGCACGCTCGCCAGGGACCTGGGGGCGCAGCTTCGTCTCGTGATGGTGGTGCCGACGCTGGGGACCGTCGGCGGCGAGCACCGACCGCAGGCAGCGCTTCTGCCGGGCACCACAAGGGTGCTCCTGGATGCGCGGGAGGAGCAGGCCGTCGCCTACCTGGACGAGCTGACGGCCTCGCTCCGCGCGGCGGGCGTGCCATGCGTCGCCGAGGTTCGCCGAGGGGCGCCGGTGACGGAGCTCGCCGTCGACGCCGCGGAGCACGAGGACGGACTGGTGGTGGCCGCCACCCATGGGCGTGCCGGACTCCAGGCCGTCTGGGTCGCCAGCGTGGCGACCCGACTCCTGAAGCGCACGGAGGCGCCGATCCTGCTGGTGCCCATCATCGAGTCCGCTCCGGGTCTGCGGTTCCGACCGGACTCCGTGGAGCCCGGCGAGGACGGCTGAGCCCCGCGAGCGCCAAGTCGATACGGAGGAGATTCGGCCCCCGTCGGCTGACAGGCGCTGGGCCACGGTCGCTGCCGTGCGTGGCGGACCTGGATCGCGCCGATCTTGCGTTTCCGGACGCCGGCAACGGAAGTTGCGCGCGCAAAGACCCCCCCAGGCCCGGACGCGCCCGTCCAGGTCACTGCCCGAGTCGCACATGAACGAGAGCGCCATCGGCCGCATCAATGCGGCCCTCTCCGGCCGGTACCGCATCGAGCGCGAGCTGGGTGAGGGTGGCATGGCCACCGTGTACCTGGCCGACGACCTGCGCCACGAGCGCAAGGTCGCCCTGAAGGTTCTCAAGCCCGAGTTGGCCGCGGTGGTGGGCGCCGAGCGGTTTCTTGCCGAGATCAAGACCACGGCCAACCTCCAGCATCCCCACATCCTCCCGCTCTTCGACTCCGGGGAGGCCGACGGCTTCCTGTTCTACGTCATGCCCTACATCGAGGGCGAGACGCTCCGGGACCGCCTGGACCGGGAGCGACAGCTCCCCATCGACGAGGCGCTGCGTATCGCAACCGCCGTGGCCAACGCCCTGCACACGGCCCACGACGCCGGGGTCGTCCACCGGGACATCAAGCCGGGGAACATCCTGCTGAGCCGGGGGGAGCCCCTGGTGGCCGACTTCGGCATCGCGCTGGCCGTCGGAGCGGCGGGGGGAGCCGGCTCACCGAGACGGGGCTGAGCGTGGGGACGCCGTACTACATGAGCCCGGAGCAGGCCACCGGCGACCAGGTCATCGGCCCCGCCAGCGACACCTTCGCCCTGGCGTGCGTCCTCTACGAGATGCTCGTTGGCGAGCCGCCCTATCCCGGCACCACCGCCCAGGCGGTGCTGGGCAAGATCATCCAGGGAGTCCCGGTGTCGGCCACGGCGGTGCGGAAGTCCATCCCCGTCAACGTGGATGCCGCCATCCGCAAGGCGCTGGAGAAGCTCCCGGCGGACCGCTTCACCGGGTGCGCACGACTTCGCCAAGGCCCTCGCCGACTCCTCGTTTCGACACGGTGACGGACCCGCGGCGGTGGCGACGGCGTTATCGGGGAAATGGAAGCGGATTGCCGTAGGAGCATCGGCACTGGCGACCCTGTTGGTGGCGGGGCTGGTCGTCCTGCTGCTCCGGCCGACGCAGCCCGCCCCGGTGCAGCGCTTCTCCCTGCTTCCGCTTCAGGGACAGGGCAACGACTACGTGTTCGATATCTCCGACGACGGCTCCCTCATCGTCCTCAGCCTGAGCAGCGAGGGTGGGTCACAACTCTTCGCACGGGGACTGGACGCGCTGGAGCCCATGCCGATTGCGGGCACGGAGAGGGCGATCTTCCCGGCGATCTCGCCCGACGGAACCGAGGTGGCCTTTCTCGCCGACGGAAACCTGAAGGTGGCGCCCATCCGGGGTGGCGTGGTACGCACCCTCGCCGATTCCACGTATTGTTGCGTGCGGTGGAGCGAGCCCGGCTACGTCACCTATGCGGCCCAGGGCGGGAGCGCGCGACGCGTCCCCGCGCAGGGTGGGGAATCTGAGGTCTTGACCAAGCCCGAGGACGAGGGGGATCAGCACGCGGACCTGGACGTGGATTCGGACCACGACGTGGGAGTCTTTACCGTGTGGGGGGACCCCTATCGCGTGGAGGCCGTCCGCCTCTCCAATGGAGAGCAGAAGGTGGTGACTCCAGGCGTGAAGCCCTTCCTCCTGGATGGGGGGCGGTATCTGGTGTTCAGCACCGTCGAAGGCCAGATCCTGGCTGCGCGCTTCGACCCCAAGGCCATGGCGCTGGACGGCCCGGCGGTGCCCCTGGTGGACGGCATGCGTGTGGACGGGGACGACTGGCCGTACTACTCGGTGGCGCGCAACGGGACGCTCCTCTACTGGATCGGTCCCTCCACCGCGGGGGCCGACGGGCGGGTGGTCCGGGTGAGCCGGGAGGGCACCGTCGTGCCCGTGGACCCCGGTTGGCTCTTCAACCCGGGAACACCCGAGGTGGCTCTCGCGCTCTCGCCCGATGGCAAGCGGCTGGCGGTGAAGATCACGGGCTCCGACGGCGACGACATCTGGGTCAAGCAGCTCGATCAGGGGCCCCTCTCGCGACTCACCTTCGACAAGGGCCTGGACCGTCGCCCGCGTTGGTCCCACGACGGGAAGCGCATCATCTACAACTCGGACCGGAAGGACGGGAGCGGCCGCTACGACCTCTGGACGCAGCCCGCCGACGGCACGGGCTCGCCGGAGATGCTCCTGGACCTGGAAGGGTCCATCCTGGAGGTCCAGGTGACCCCGGACGAGTCGGCGTATATCCTGCGTGTCGGTGGGCTGAGCAACGTCTTCGGCGTTCGTGACCTCATCAACCTCGAGAAGGGAAGCACCGAATTCACGCCCATAGCCGCCGAGCCCTACGACGAGAAGGCGGTGGCCCTCTCCGCCGACGGCCGATGGGTGGCATACGAGTCCACCGAAACGGGCCGGGACGAGGTCTACGTGCGGCCGTACCCCGACGCACAGTCCGGGAAGTGGCAGGTGTCCACCTCCGGAGGCATCAACCCCAAGTGGGCCCACAACGGCCATGAGCTCTTCTACGTGAACGGCGCCGGGGAGATGGTCGCCGCCCAGGTGAATACCGCCGGCCGCGCCTTCGAGGTGACGGGCTGGAAGGCGCTCTTCAGCGTCCGGGACCGGAACCTCGACGCCACCAGCAACTACGCGAGCTGGGACGTGGACGTGGACGATCCAGCATTTCCTCATGGTCCAGTTCGGCGGTGGGCAGCAGGAAGGACAGCGCAACGAGTTCGTTCTGGTGCAGAACTGGATGGAGGAGCTGAGGGCGCGACTGGGAAGCTGAACAACGCGGTCGGGCACGGCGCTCCAGCCGCTTGTCGCGGGCCGATCGGCCCGCCTAGCTTGAGCCGGCTCTCACACCTGCCCACGGAGCGACCGAGATGCGCCCGAGACCCTCCTCTCCCCTCCGCCTCGCCGCCGGACTCGTCACGGCCCTGACCGTCCTCCCCCTGTCCCGCCCGCGGCCGGCCGCGGCGCAGGACCTCGGCCGTGAGCAGCTCTCCGGCCTCCGGTTCCGCTACATCGGGGTGGTGGGGAACCGCGTGGACGTGGCGGTGGGCGTACCCGGCCAGCCGTTGGTCTACTACGCGGGCGCGGCGGCGGGCGGGATCTGGAAGACCACCGACGGCGGCTCCAACTGGCTACCGGTCTTCGACAGCGCGGGCGTGCCGTCGGTGGGTGAGCTGGCGGTGGCGCCCTCGGCCCCCAACGTGGTGTGGGCGGGGACGGGCGAGCCCTTCATCCGCTCCAACATCTCCATGGGCAACGGGGTGTGGAAGTCGACGGATGGCGGGGAGACCTGGACCCACATGGGGCTCGAGGCCACCGGACGCATCTCGCGCATCGTCATCGACCCGCAGGACCCGGACGTGGTCTACGCGGCCGCGCTGGGGAACACGTACGTGCCGCAGAAGGAGCGGGGGATCTACCGGACCACCGACGGCGGCGCGACGTGGCAGCAGGTCCTGTTCGTCAACGACTCGACCGGCGCCTCGGACCTCGTCATGGATCCCCACAACCCGGACGTGCTGTTCGCGGGGATGTGGCAGATCCAGGTCCATACCTGGGGCCGCATCAGCGGCGGAGCCGGCAGCGGCATCTGGACGACCCGTGACGGCGGCGATCACTGGACCCGCCTCGAGGGACACGGCCTGCCGGAGAGCCCGGTGGGGAAGATCGGGCTGTGCAACACGCCCGCCAGCTCGGATCGGATCTACGCCCTCATCGAGACCTCCGACGGGGTCCCGTGGAGGGGGAAGGCCAGCGAGGGCGAGCTGTGGCGGTCCGACGACGGCGGACAGGCGTGGAAGCTGGTCAACCACGACCAGAGCATCGGCGGCCGGCAGGCCTACTACACCCGGTGCGCGGTCACCTCGGACGACCCCGACGAGGCCTACTTCATCTCGGCCGACTGGGTCCAGACGCTGGACGGGGGCGAGCACGTCAAGACGTTGACCGACCAGCGCGTGCCCAACTGGGACCACCACAACATGTGGATGGACCCCACGGACGGGGACCGCATGATCGCGGCGGGTGACGGCGGCGTGTCCATCTCCCGCGACCGTGGCCAGACCTGGTTCCGGGTACAGCTCCCCGTGGGCCAGCTCTACCACGTGACGGTGGACAACCAGATCCCCTACTGGGTCTATACCAACCGTCAGGACGGCCCCTCCATGATGGGGCCCTCCAACAGCCTCCTGGGGAAGAGCTACGCCGCGCAGGGTGCCGGCGGCATCCCCCGCGGCATGTGGCACGAGCTCGGTGGCGGCGAGAGCGGCTTCGCCACCCCCGACACGATGGCGCCCGGGATCGCGTGGTCCACGACCTCGGGCTACGGCCCCGTGGACGGGATCGTCGTCCGCTACGACGACAAGGCGCGCCAGTTCCGGAACGTCGAGGTGTGGCCCATGAGCATCATCGGCCACCCGGCCAATGACGTGCGCTACCGGTGGCAGTGGACCTTCCCCCTGAAGATCAGCCCCCACGACCACAACACCATCTACGTGGGAAGCCAGTACGTGATGCGCACCACGAACGGCGGGCAGAGCTGGGAGGAGATCAGCCCCGACCTCACCACCAACGACTCCACGAAGATGGGGATCTCGGGCGGCCTCACCCCGGACAACATCCAGGTCGAGACGTGCTGCGTCGTATACGCCATCGACGAGTCGCCGGTGACGGCGAGGGGTGATCTGGGCCGGCACCAACGACGGCCTGGTGCAGGTCACCCGCGACGGCGGCACGACGTGGACGAACGTCACCCAGAACATCCCGGAGCTGCCTCCGCTGGGCGTGGTCCGCAACCTCCACGCCTCGAAGTACGACGCGGCCAAGGCGTACGTCACCATCGACCGCCACCAGATGGGCGACTTCGCCCCCTACGTGTACAAGACCGCGGACTTCGGACAGCACTGGACGAAGATCGTCCAGGGGGTCCCGTCGAGCCCGCTGTCCTTCGCCCGCAACGTCATCGAGGACCCCATCCGGCAGGGCCTCCTCTACCTGGGCACGGAGAACCGGCTGTACTTCTCCACGGACGACGGGGGGCACTGGCAGTCCCTGATGACGAACCTGCCTCCGGCGCCCATGTACTGGCTCACGGTGCAGCCGCACTTCCGTGACCTGGTGGTGGGCACGTACGGACGCGGCATCTGGATCCTGGACGACGTCACCCCGCTGGAGCAGCTCACCCCCGAGGTGGCGGCCGAGCCCGTCCACCTGTTCGCGCCCCGCGAGGCGTGGCGCTTCCACGGGATCACCGCGCCCAACTCGATGTTCGACGACCCCTCGGCGGGCCAGAACCCGCCCTACGGAGCGTCCATCAACTACTGGTTGAAGAGCGCCCCGGCCGGCGCCGACAGCGTACACGCCGACAGCGTTCGCATCGTCATCACCGACGCGGGCGGCGATACGGTTCGCAGCCTGAAGGGACCGGCCGAGGCGGGGATCAACCGGGTGTGGTGGGACCTGGAGACCGACTCCACCGTCCTCATCGAGCGGCGCGTGCCGCCCGAGAACGCGACGTGGATGGACCTGGGCAAGAAGGGCTGGTTCGCCATGCCGTGGGGCCGGCAGTTCAGCATCCTGTCGCCTCCGGGCACCTACACCGTGACGCTGCAGGTGGGCGGCGAGCGCTTCAGCCGGCCTCTTACGGTGAACAAGGACCCCAACTCCGAGGGGAGCCTGCAGGACATCGACGCCCAGGTCGGGATGCTCCGCACCCTCTATGCGGACATGAACCGCGTGGCGACGATGGCCAACCGCATCGAGTGGATGCGGCGCCGGCTGGCCGACCTCCGGCCGGTCCTGGAGCGCGCACATGCCGCCGACCTCATCGCCTCGAGCGACTCCCTGGAGACGAGGCTGCGCGACGTGGAGGCGAAGCTCGTTCAGCTCAAGCTCACCGGAACGGGCCAGGACGACGTCCGCTGGCCGGTGCGACTGGCGGGCCGCGTCGCGTATCTCGCGGGGGAGGTCGCATCCAACGACTTCCCGCCCACGGACCAGGCCCGACAGGTGCAGGCGATCCTGGAGCGGAGCATCGACGAGGTGAGCCGGGAGCTGGAGACTGCGGTCACGCAGAGCCTCCAGCCGTTCAATCAGGAGCTGGCCCGCCGCGGGCTGGGGGGGATCGTGGGCGAGCTCGAGGATCGGTGAGGGAAGCGACCATGTCCCCCGTCGACCCGGAGCTCTCGGCCGTCCCTCGCCGCGCGGTATCGCCTGGAGCACGAGATCGGCGCCGGCGGCGCCGCGACCGTCTATCTGGCCGAGGACCTGAAGCACCGCCGGCAAGGTGGCCGTGAAGGTCCTCAGGCCGGAGCTCGCAGCGGCCGTGGGCCACGAGCGATTCCTCCGCGAGATCACCACCACGGCCAACCTCCGGCACCCCAACATCCTCCCGCTCTTCGACTCCGGCGAGGAGGCGGGGTTCGTCTTCTACGTGATGCCCTACGTGGACGGCGAGTCCCTGCGCGAGCGGATCGACCGCGAGGGGCAGCTGCCGGTCGACGACGTGCTGCACGTCGCGGACGAAGTGGCCGACGCCCTGGCGTACGCGCACCGCTGCGGCGTCGTGCACCGGGACATCAAGCCCGAGAACATCCTCCTGGAGAACGGACACGCGGTGGTGGCGGACTTCGGCATCGCCCACGCGGTGACCACCGCCGGTGACGGACAGGTTGACCGCCGTGGGCATGGCCATCGGAACGCCCCACTACATGAGTCCCGAGCAGGCCAACGGCGAGGCGGTGGACGCCCGCAGCGACCTGTACGCGCTGGCGTGCGTCACCTACGAGATGCTGGCGGGGAGCCCCCCCTTCACGGGCCGCACCGCCGTCGCGGTCATGGCGCGCCACGCCATGGATCCGGTGCCCTCCATCCAGACGGTGCGCCCGGAAGCGGCGATGCGGTTCAGCGGGCCTCTGGAGCGGGCCCTCGCCAAGTCGCCGGCGGACCGATACGCGACGCTCGAGGAGTGGCGCGAGGATCGTCGCCCGGCCCTCGGGATCGGACGATCGGCACCGGATTGCAGTCATTCGTCAACCTCCCCCGGCTCCCTCCACCCAGCTTCTCGGTCGGGAGGCGCACCTCCTCGACGCGGAGGCGAAGCGCCTGGGACGGCACGTCGCGTGCTGACCGTGACCGGATACGGCGGTACGGGAAAGACGCGCTTCGCCGTCGAGCTCTATCGGCGCCTGGAAGGGGACTTCGCGGGGGGAGCCGCGTTCGTCTCCCTCGCGTCCGTCACGGATCCCGGGGACGTGTTGCCGACCATCGCGGCGACTCTGCAGATCACCGAGGCGCATGGGCGATCCGCCCTGGATGCGATCTGCACCGTCATCGGCGAAGACCGCGTGCTCCTCGTGCTCGACAACCTGGAGCAGGTGCTCGACGCTGCCGGCGACGTTGCCGCTCTGGTGGCTCGCTGTCCCGGTCTCCAGGTCATCGCCACGAGCCGCGCTCCGCTGAAGATCGGCGCCGAGAGCGAGTTCGCGCTGCCGCCACTGGACCTTCCGTCGCAAGGAGGCGGTCCCCCTCGAGTCGCTGCGGGAGTGCCCGTCGGTGGCGCTCTTCGTACAGCGCGCGCAGAAGGTCCAGCCGTCCTTCGCAGCTCTCGGACGCCAACGCGGCGGAGGTCTCGGAGATCTGCCGCCGCCTGGACGGGCTGCCGCTGGCGCTGGAGCTCGCCGCCGCGCGCGTCCGCATCCTGGAGCCGGCGGCCCTGCTGCAGCGCCTCGACCACGCCCTGGACCTTCTCACCTCGGGCGACCGCGACCTGCCCCTTCGCCAGCGTACCCTGCGCACCACCATATCTGGAGCTACTCGCTTCTTGAGCCCGGGGAACAGCGCCTGCTGCGGCGGCTCTCGGTGTTCCACGAGGGCTGGACGCTGGAGGCGACTGAGCAGGTCTGCTACGCGGAGGACGAACGCTACCGGGCCCTGGACGAGCTCGACTCGCTGGTGGAGAAGGGGCTCGTGCGCGTGGTCGGGGTGGGGGAGCGCTATGCCCTCCTGGAGACCATCCGCGCCTTCGCTGCGGAACAGCTCCACGCCGGCGGCGAGGTCGAGGCGATGCGGGCAGCGCACGCGGCCCATTTCGTTCGCTTCGCCGCGGACGTGGCCGCCGGCATCCGGGCGGGTCGGCCAGCTCGAGGCCATGGAGCGGGCGCGCACGGAGAACGCCAACACCATGGCCGCGGCCCAGTGGCTCACCGCCCGGGCGCGCGCCGGGAGATGCCGGAGCGCTGGAGGACGGCTTGTCGCTCTGCGGCTACCTGTGCTGGCCGTGGCACATCCATGGCCAGCACCTCACGGGCACCAGCCTCGTGGAGCCTTCCTCCGTTGGCTGCCGATCGGCCACCGAGCCACGCACGGGCCATGGCGGGGATCACCAGCGCCATGATGCGCGGAAGCACCGGGGACTGGGAGGGGGCGATGCAGGACGCGGATCGGGCCCGCTCGGACGGGCTTGCCCTCGGCGACGCCGCCGTCGTGGCAGAGGCGGCGATGCACCAGGGATACGTCCACCTCTCCGAGGGACGCCCGGAGCAGGCCGGCGAGGCCTTGGAGGAGTGCATCGGATTGGCCACGGAGAGTGGCGCGGAGTTCATCCGGGCCCTCGGCATGTCGATGAAGGCGATGCTGCTCTTTCTGGGTGGAGACCTCGACGCCGGCCTCGCAGCTGGTGGAGGCGGCGCGGCGGATCCAGGTCCGCATCGGGGACCACGAGGGTAGGGGTCTCGCCCTCAGCTTCCTGGCCCAGATGACCTTCGCGCAGGGCGACCACGCGGGTGCCGTGGAGACCTTCCGCGAGGCCCTCGCGTCCTTCGAGAGGGTCGGAGACCGGCCGGAGATCGCCCGGCTGCACTGCGAGATGGGGTGGGCGGCGCTCGGAGCGGGCGACGCCGCGGAAGCCCAGCGCGCGTTCGAGGCGGCGGTGCGGACGTACGAGGAGGTGGGGAGCCCACGCGGCACGGGGCACGCGCTGATGGGCCTGGCGGCCGTGGAGGCCGCGGAGGGACGTGCCGAGCGTGCGGTGGCCATCGCCGGCGGCCGCGCAGGAGCTGTCCGCAACGGGCGGGCGTCGTCGTGGACCATCCCATGGATCCGGGGGTGGCCGAGCGGATCGAAGCGCTGAAGGCCAGCATCCCCCGCACGACGCTGGCGGGGCTCGAGGCCGATGCCCGGGGACTCACGCCGGCCGGGGTGCTCGCGATGATCGGATCCTGAGGGCTACCGGAAGCCGAACACCACCGGGAAGACCACCACCACCACCCACATCCACACCAGGTACACCGGCAGGTACGACGTCTGCCACCGCTCCAGCAGGCCGAAGGCGAGCGCGCCGGTTCGACGAACCGCGCGTAGAGCACCGCCGACCAGGCCAGGTTCACCATCAGGATGACGTTCTCGCCCAGGGCGGCGACCCTGTTCGGGCTGAACCCGAACTCGGTGATCCGCGCCGCGATGGCCCAGAGGGCGAGGGCGTCCACCAGGAGAGCGCAGACCACCAGCACGAGCTGGAGCGCGTCGAAGAAGCCCGGGCTCCGCCTGCGGATCTCGCGCCGAGATGGCGTACAGCAGGAGGCCCACCACCAGGACCAGCATGAGGTCGAAGCCGATGAGCACCTCCCGCTCCACGTCGATCCCGCTCCCCGTCCACGCCATGGTGCCCAGGAACGCCAGGAGGAGGAGCGTGAACAGCGGCGTGAAGAGCATCGTGAGCACCGGCGCCATGTTCTCGATGACGCTCTGCTTGGCCTCCACGAGCCAGGCGGCGACGATCACCGCGCCCACGATGCCACAGGGCATCACCCAGAACTGCACGAGCCACTCCGCGTCCAGGCCGATGGCTTGGAAGATGAACATCGTGAACGCCATCAGGACGCCACCGCCGAAGGCGATGAGGGCGTAGTAGATGAACCACTCCCCGGAGAAGCGGACGAAGTTCATGCGCTGATTGTGGTCCCGCCACCGGCCACCGGCGTAGGCGAAGCCCGAGCACCAGCCAGAGCGCCATGGGGAGGTGGAGGATGGCCAGGAGCTCGGTGTGCTCCGCCGGTGCTGAAGGGGAAGGCGTTCATCACGAGAGCCGCCACGACGAACGGAGCCGCCAGCCACCAGCGCCCGGCGGGCGCCAGCGCCCTCTTCCACGCGAAGAAACCCGCGAGGAACGGAAGCACGAAGAGGCTCGAAGTTCCGGGCGTAGAACAGGTTGAGCCCATCCGGGCCCTCCAGGCTCACGCCGAAGAGCGCGGGGAGCTTGATGGCCGCGGCCGGCCAGAATGGCCAGACCCACCGCCACGAGCCCCTCCCTGCTTCCAGGTCCGGCCTCTTCTCCGGGGTCGGGCGCCACCACGAGGCGCTTCCACAGCCGCTCGGAGTATTCCCGGGCGAACTCCCGGGACAGCGCTGTCCAGATCGCCGATGCGCTTCACGGCGATGAGGAAGGCCTCCTCGTCGTCGAGACCCGCCTCCCTCAGCTCCGTCACCTGGGTCCGGAGGTGGTCCTCGAGCTCCTCCGCGTCCACTGCGTGGATGGCCTGCCGTCGACGCACATACGACCGCCACTCGGCGATGCGTTCCTCGAGCACTTGTACGCCCCCCTGAAGTGAGTCGCCCACCTACGCCCCCACCACGACGGCACCGCCGTCGAAGGAGTGGAACGGCGTCGCGCGCAAGGCGTCGTTCACGACCCTCCACTGCCGCTGCTGACTCGCCAGCTCCGTCACGCCCTGGTCGGTGAGCCGGTAGTACTTGCGCCGCCTCCCCGTCTCCGATCTTCCCCAGCTGGACTTCACGTATCCGTTGTGCTCGAGTCGGTGGAGCACCGGGTAGAGCATGCCGTCCGTCCACTGGAGCTCGCCGCCGGACAGCTCGTCCACGCGCTTGATGATGGCGTAGCCGTAGCTCTCGCCCTCGCTGAGGATCGCCAGCACCAGGGGCGTGGCCGACGCGGCGACGAGGTCCTTGCCGATGTTCATGCCCAAAGGAGCGTGGCATACATAGAGCTAGTATACATGGCAGCTCTATGTATACGCAAGGCCGCCGACCTTTCTGGACGGCGTCTGCAACCAGAGCCCTCGTGGTCCCGTCCAAGCCGGTAGGACCGATAACCGATCTGGACGTGGTATCTGATGAATAGACCGACCCGCGGCGGGGGCGCTTCGCGCCTGCCGGTCGCCCATCCATTCGCCGCGTTTCCCTTCGCTCTCCTCCTGGCCGCAGTTCCCCTGGCCGCGCACGGGCAGGCGCCGACGTCGACGGCCCGTAGCACGGCCTCGCCCGTCGCGGAGGCGGTGCCGACGGACGGCCAGATCACGATCGACGGCCGGCTCGACGAGGCGGTGTGGGGACGCGCGAAGCCCATCACGGAGTTCCGCCAGTACCAGCCGGACGAGGGTGCGCCGGCGTCGCTCCCCACCGCGGTGCGCATCCTGTACGGTGCGCGGGCGCTCTACATCGGAGCGCGCATGAGCGGGTCGGGCGACGTGGTGGCACCGCTGGCGCGCCGGGACCAGCTGCTGGACGCCAGCGGAGACAATGGCTCCTTCAACTCGCTGACCACGGATAAGCTGGTCATCGACCTGGACCCGTACCACAACCACCTGGACGACGCGCGCTTCGAGGTGAATCCGGCAGGTGTGAAGGGCGACCAGTTCAACGGCGACCCTTCGTGGGATCCCGTGTGGGAGGCGGCCACGCACGTGGACTCGGCGGGTTGGAGCGCGGAGATCCGCATCCCGTACAGCCAGCTGCGTTTCTCGCGGGACTCCGTGCAGACCTGGGGGCTTCAGATCTGGCGGTACATCGACCAGTTGAACGAGCAGGACATGTGGTCCTTCTGGCGCCAGAACGCACCCTCCGGGCCGGCTTTCTACGGCCATGTCACGGGGCTGCACATCGCGCGCCAACCGCGCCAGCTCGAGCTGCTGCCGTACGCGCTCACGGGGGGCAGGTTCGAGCGGGCGTCGGCCGGTGACCCCTACCACGACGGCCGCACCACGCGCCTGTCCGCCGGCGGCGACATCAAGTACCTGCTGACGTCCAGCCTGACGCTGAACGCCACGCTGAATCCGGACTTCGGACAGGTGGAGGTGGACCCGGCATCCCTCAACCTCACCGCATTCGAGACCTACTACCAGGAGAAGCGACCGTTCTTCATCGCCGGCGCCAGCGCGTTCAGCTTCGGCGGCATGCGCTGCATGTTCTGCAGCAATTCCTCCAGCCTGAGCGCCTTCTATTCGCGTCGCGTCGGCAGGCCGCCGCAGCTCGAGGGGTGGGTGGGCGACCATTCCGAGTACGCCGACGTGCCGGAGAACACGTCGATTCTCGGCGCAGCGAAGGTTACGGGCCGGACGCAGCGGGGCTACTCCATCGGCGTTCTGGACGCTGTGACCGCCCAGGAGACCGCGCGCTACCGGCCTGCCCTCGGGGCGGCGCAGGCCACGCAGGTGGTGGAGCCGGCCACCAACTACTTCGTCGGCCGTGCGAAGAAGGAGTTCCGGGACGGCGCCACGACCTTCGGTGGCATCCTCACCAGTCTGGTGCGGCAGAGGCCGGACTCGGTGGTGAGAGACCGGCTGCACAGCCACGCCGAGGCTGCCGGCATCGACTGGCGCCACACCTGGAAGCAGCGCGAGTACTCGTGGATGGGCAGCGTGCTCTTCTCCAACGTGGCCGGCTCGGCCGAGGCCATTGCCGCCACGGAACGCTCCAGTGCGCACTACTTCCAGCGGCCCGACCGGAACGTCCCGGGGGACGGCCTGTTCTCCACGCGCTACGACACCACGGCCACGTCGCTGCGGGGTTACGGCCTGTTCACCCGCGTGGGCAAGGACAGCGGCACGCTGCTTTGGGAGGCCATGGCGAACGTGCGCAGCCCGGGCTTCGAGGTGAACGACATGGCCTTCCTGTCCCGCGCCGACTACGCCTGGTTCAACGGCAATGTCGGCGGGAGCTGGACCACGCCCACACGCTGGTACCGCAACATCTTCGCGAGCATCGGCGGCGCCGCGCAGCACAACTTCGAAGGCGACCGCACGTGGGCCCAGCTGCAGGCGTTCTACGGGGTGGAGCTGGCCAACTACTGGAACGTGCGGCTCATGGGCATTCACAACCTGCCGTCGTACGACGACCGGCTCACGAGGGGGGGGCCGGTGGTGAGGCACGCGGGCTACGACCTGGCCAGCGTCGAGGTCTCCACCGATCCGCGCGCGCGCGCCGTCTTCGACCTCAGGGTGGACGGCGCCGTGGGGGTGGACGCGCCTACGCACTCGCTCACGCTGAGCCCCGGCGTCGCGCTCAAGCCGGCGGCCAACGTCTTCATCCAGCTCTCTCCGACCTGGGCCCGGGACGAGAGCGACGCGCAATACGTCACCGCGGTGACCGATCCCACGGCGTCGTCGTTCTACGGCACGCGCTACGTCTTCGCGTTCCTGCGCACCAGGACCGTGTCCCTGGACACGCGTCTCAACTGGACGTTCACGCCGGACCTGACGCTGCAGCTCTATGCGCAGCCGTTCGTGGCCAGCGGGCGGTACTCGTCGTTCCGGGAGTTCGCCGGGCCGCGGACGATCCGCAAGGTCGTCTACGGCCGCGACGCCGGCACCATCGGCTACGACCCGGCGTCGGCATCCTACACGGTGGATCCCGACGCTGCCGGACCCGCCGCGCCCTTCACGTTCGAGGATCCCGACTTCACGACCACTTCGCTACGCGGCACTGCGGTGGTTCGCTGGGAGTACCGGCCGGGCTCCACGCTCTTCCTGGTGTGGACGCAGGAACGCTCCGGCTACGACCCCGACGGCAGCCTCGACTTCGCCAGCGCCCGGACCGTCATGCTCCGGGAGCCGCCGACCAACGTGTTCCAGATCAAGGTGACCTACTGGCTGGGGCGGTAGCCCGGCCGGGGATCCGGACTTCGGGTGAAGTCGATGAGGAAGCGGACGACCCGCGCTAGGCGCCGAACTCCTCTCCGTCGAGGGGGCGTAGCTCGCACTCGATCTCCCAGTCGTCCCCGTGGACCCGCAGGAAGCGCTTGGTGAGCTCGATGGCCTCGGCCCTGGACTGGGCTTCGAGGATCGCGTAGCCGCCGATCACCTCCTTCGTCTCCGTGAACGGGCCGTCCACGGTGGTGAGCTCGCCACCGCGCAGCCGCACGCGGAAGCCCTCGGACGTCGGCCGGAGTCCGGCGGTGCGGATGAGGTGCCCTCCCGCATCATCTCGTCGATGAGCTTTCCCATGTCGGCCATGAGCTGCTCGCTGGGCACCTGGCCGCGGGTCTCGTCGATCCGGATCATCGACAGGTATCGCATGGTCTCTCTCCTTGGTGGTGTTCCGTTTCGGGGCCCCTGAAGTCCGCCCCCGCCGATGCGTCGAACGAACGGGGCACGGATCGACATCGGATGCCGGTCGCGCGGTCACCGCTCGTGCACGCCCAGCCCCGCCGCCCGGTCGAGGAGGAGCCTCCGCTCGCGGGCGTTCCGGGCGAGGGAGGCGGCCTGCTCCAGCTCCGCCCTGGCCTCGGCGTACCGACCGAGCCTGGCCAGGAGGTCCGCGCGCGCGCTGGGGAGCCAGTGGTAGGCCTGGAGCGCCGGCTCCGCCGCGAGCCCGTCCACGAGCTCGAGGCCGGCCTCGGGGCCGAAGGCCATGCCCACGGCCACCGCCCTGTTCAGCTCGACCACCGGCGACGGGGAGATCTGCGCCAGGGCGTCGTACAGGGCGACGATGCGCTCCCAGTCCGTGTCTTCCGGCGTGGTGGCGCGGGCGTGGCACGCGGCGATGGCTCCCTGAAGCCAGTACGGCCCCAGCGGCCGGCCGGTGGCTTCAGCGCGCGCCAGCGCCTCCAGGCCCCTCCGGATCAGGAGGCGGTCCCACCGCGCACGATCCTGATCCATCAGGAGGATCGGCTCGCCCCCGGCGCCCCGGCGGGCCTGGAGGCGTGAGGCCTGGATCTCCATGAGGGCCACGAGACCGTGGACTTCGGGCTCCTCCGGGGCCAGCTCCGCCAGGATCCGTCCCAGTCGGAGCGCGTCCTCGCAGAGGGCCGGGCGCACCCAGTCGTCTCCGGCGGTGGCCGTGTATCCCTCGTTGAAGACGAGGTAGATGACCTCGAGCACCGCATCGAGCCTCTCGGCCGCCTCGTCAGGCGGCGGGACCTCGAACGGGACGTGCGTCTCGCGGAGGGTGCGCTTGGCCCGCACGATGCGCTGCTGCACCGTGGGGACGGGGACCAGGAAGGCGCGGGCGATCTCCTCCGTGGTCAGTCCGCCGAGCAAGCGGAGCGTCAGGGCCACTCGGGCCTCCGGGGCCAGGACCGGGTGGCACGTGGTGAAGATCAGGCGCAGGAGGTCGTCGCCGATGAAGTCGTCCAGGCCCGCGTGCAGCTCCGACTCGGGATCCCGGCGCTCTGCTTCGATCCGACGCGCCAGGTCTTCGTGCCGCCGGTCGAGCATCTTGCCCCTGCGGAAGTGGTCCAGCGCGCGATGCCTCGCGGTGGCCATGAGCCAGGCGCCCGGTTCTCCGGGACGCCCGACTCCGGCCACTTCTCCAACGCCACGACCAGCGCGTCCTGCGCCAGGTCCTCGGCCATGCCGAGGTCGCCCACCATTCGGGTGAGCGCGGCGATCAGCCTGGCGGACTCGATGCGCCAGACCGCGTCGATCGCCTCGCGCGCAGCGGCCTCGCTCACCCGCCCTTCTTGGCGTTGGCCGCCGCCTGGGCCGACACCCGTTCCTCCTGCGCGCGCAGCTCGGGGGTGAATTCCTCACCGAAGTCGTCGGCCTCGAACACGCGCCGGATCTCGACTTCCGTGCCGCCGTCGAAGGGTGCACGTTTGAGCCACTCCACGGCCTCGTCCATCGACTTGACCTGCCAGAGCCAGAAGCCGGCGATCAGCTCCTTCGTCTCGGCGAAGGTGAACATGAGCGAAGGCATGATCGTCAGGGATCTCTCCGCCGCGGCGGGTGACAGGATCAGCTGCCACGTGACTCCGTACCTGTCCGCGATCCAGCCGTAGCGCTCGCTGAAGGGGTATTGGCCGAGGGGCATCAGGGGTGTGCCGCCTTCGGCGAGGCGGGTCCACAGCCGGTCCAGGGCGTCTTGCCGCGACGGGTCGAGGTGGAACATGAACGAGATGGACGGATTGAATGCGAACAGCGGCCCCGCGCTGATGGCCATGAAGCCGTAGCCGAGGAGCCGGAGGGTGACGATGTCGGCGATCGGCGTGGTGCTGGTGACACGCGAGTCTCCGCCGAACGCGGATAGGTAGAGCTCGGCGGCTTCCCTGGCCTGCGTGTCGAACCACAGATGAGGCGTGATCTTCTGCACCGTGATCCGTCCTTTCTCGGCTGTCGCGGATGGCGGCTTCCCGGGCAACCGTCCACGAGGGGAACGATTGGGCGAAGGGGCATATGCACCTTCTCGCCCCGACCCAGTACCGGGGCCGTCACGCCGGGTGGCGTGCGGGCAGAAGCCGGCGGGCGCCGCCGGCCCCTGGCCTCAGCGACCCGCGCCCAGCGCCTGGAGCAGGCTCCGGGGATCCACGCTCGTGGTGCCGTAGCGCACCACCCAGTGGAGATGGGGGCCCGTCACCCGGCCCGTCGCGCCGACCAGGCCGATGGGCGTGCCGGCTTCCACCGTATCCCCCTCCTCGACGAGCTGCTCGCTCAGGTGGAAGTATCCGCTGATGAGCCCGGCGCCGTGGTTCACGTAGACGATGTTCCCCGCCAGGAGGAAGCGGTCCACCAGCGCCACCACGCCCCGCGCGGCCGCCACCACCGTGTCGCCGGTCTCGCCGTCGAGGTCCAGCCCCATGTGTCGGCTGGAGACCTGGCCGTTGAAGATGCGGCCGTCGCCGAATCCGCCCGTGACGCGGGCGCTCCTGGGAAGGACCACGTGCCGGGTCCAGAGCCGGTCCGTCCGCTCCGCCTCGAGGGACACCTCCCGGGCCTTGGCCTGGTCGCCGGCGAGGCGGGCCCGGTTCTCCTGGCTCAGCGGCGAGCCGAGCTCGGGCGCCACGTGAGCTCCTCGTGGTGGTAGGACCCGGCGGTCACGGGGACGGAGGCGGTGAGGGACCCGGTGGACCCGGAGGCGTAGCGGAGGGTGAGGGTCACCTCCACGCCGTCCGATGCATCTACCGGCACGGGGGCCAACGACTCCAGTGCGCCGTCGCCCGCCGGATAGAAGTGAAGCGCCTCCCCGCCCGCCTCCCCGTCTGCGGCCTCCAGCGCGGCGCCCGGGGCGGGCGTCAGGCGCAGGACGAGGAGCGTCCCCTGGACGGGTCGCTCGGGCTGCCAGGTCAGGACGGCGGGGGCCGGGACGGTGTCCCCGACCGCGGCCGCTGCGACCGACGAGGTCCGTCCGGTCGGCTCGGGCCCGGCGGCGGTGGAGACCACGCGCCAGCGGTGGCGCGAACCCCGCCAGGAGACGACGACCACGGCTCGCGAAAGGCGCCGGGTCCGGGCGGGGGGCTGCGTCACGGTTCGGACCATCGCGCGGCTATCCGGCCAGCTCCTTCAAGGTCTCGGTGAGGAGCTCGTAGAACCGCCCGACGGAGTCCACCTTCACCCGCTCGCCGGGAGAATGGGGGAACTCGATCTGCGGCCCGATGGAGATCATGTCCATGCCCGGCACCATCTCGCCGATGAGCCCGCATTCCAGGCCCGCGTGGATGGCCTCCACGTGCGGCTCGGAGCCCAGGACCCGCTCGTGCACGGAGCGGACGACGCCGAGGAGCCTCGAGTCCAGGTCCGGCTTCCACCCCGGGTAGCCGTCGTGGTGATCCACCGCGGCGCCGGCCAGCGTCGCCACCGCCTCGATCTTGTCCCTGATCCAGTCCAGGCCGGAGGCCACCGACGACCGGGAGCTCATGAGGACCTTCAGGGCCCCGTCGACGCGCTTCACGGCGGCCAGGTTCGTGCTGGTCTCCACCAACCCGGGGATGTCGTTGCTCATGACCGCGACGCCGTGGGGCAGGGCCACCAGGAGCTGCAGCACCCGAGCGCCGGCATCGGCGCTCCACACGGTGTCCGGCACGGCGACGTCGTCCACGCTCATCTTCATCCCCGGCTCGGGCACGGAGAACTCGGCCTTCACGCGCTCGAACTCGGCATCGAGTCGCGCGAAGAAGTCCCCCGTCGCGCCGTCCGGAATCACCACCGTCGCCCAGGCTTCGCGGGGAATGGCGTTGTGCTTGTTTCCGCCCTCGATGTCCGCGAGGAAGCCGGGCTGCTCCGCGGCGCGGAGCATGCGGGCCAGGAGCTGGACGGCGTTTCCCCGCTGCAGGTGGATGTCCACGCCCGAGTGCCCCCCGTTGAGGCCGGAGAGCTTCACCGTGTGGGCGGTGGCGTTCCCGGGGGCGGGCATGGTGTCCAGGGTGAGGGTCAGGTCGGTGTCGGCGCCGCCGGCGCACCCCACCGTGAGGGTTCCCTCCTCCTCGGAGTCCAGGTTGATGAGCTGCTTGGCGGAGAGCAGGGAGGCGTCGAGCTCCGCGGCGCCGGTGAGTCCCGTCTCCTCGTCGATGGTGAACAGGAACTCGAGGGGGCCGTGCACCAGGTCGGTGGCTTCCATGACGGCCAGCATGGCGGCAACGCCGATGCCGTTGTCCGAGCCCAGGGTGGTGCCGTCGGCGGTCAGGTACTCCCCTTCCAGCACCGGTCGGATGGCGTCCGTCGCGAAGTCGAAGTCCACGTCGGAGTTCTTCTCGTTCACCATGTCCAGGTGCGCCTGGAGGATGGTCGCGGGCGCGTTCTCCTTCCCTGCCGTCCCGGGCTTCTTCACCACCACGTTCCCCGTGGCGTCGATGCGGTGCTCCAAGCCGTTCCTCTTCGCGACGCCGACGACGAAAGTCCGCATCTCCCCCTCTTCCTTCGAGCCGCGGGGGATGGTGAGGATTTCGTCGAAATGGCGCCACAGGGGCTTCGGCTCGAGGTCGGATACGAAGGTCATGAGTCCATTCCCGTTGAAGGCCCGGGAGGTCGGGCTGGATGGGTTCGATGGTCGTGATGTGAGAACTCGTGGAATCTGGCGAAGGGCATCGGGGATCGAAACGGGGAGGTCGGTCACGGGCGGCGCCAGGCCTTCCTCGACGCCCTCGAGACCAAGGTCCCCGGTGACGCGATCCCGGCTGGTACGGTCGTGTCGGGGAAGTTCCGGAGACGGACCCGGAGGGGTCCGCAAGCGCGCCAGGTTGCGCAGGGATGCCCTCGCGACTATATACAACCATATGGTTGTACGTCATCTCAGTGACACCCGGACCGACGCCCTCTTCCACGCCCTGGCGGATGCCACACGCCGGGACATCGTCCGCCGCGCGACGAAGGGGGCCCATTCGGTCTCGTCGCTGGCCCGGCACTACCCGATGAGCTTCGCCGCGGTGCAGAAGCACGTGGCCGTCCTGGAGCGGGCCGGGCTGATCACCAAGGAGCGTCGGGGGCGGGAGCGGTTGGTCCGCACCGACATCGAGCGCATCCGGGCCGCCACGCGTTTTCTCGACGAGCTCGAGGCCGTGTGGCGGAGCCGGATCGAGCGGATGGGCGGCATCCTCGCCGAGCCGGACGCGAACCCTCCCAACGAAGGAGCCGATCGATGCCCGTGATCCAGGTCCTGAAGGACCCTGCCGCACTGACCCTGACAGTCACCGCCGAGTTCACCGTCCCGGTGGAGCGGGCCTGGCAGCTCTGGGCGGACCCTCGCCAGCTGGAACGGTGGTGGGGCCCCCCGTCCTATCCCGCGACGGTGGTGGAGCACGACCTGACCTCCGGTGGGCGCGTGAGGTACTACATGACCGGTCCCGAGGGGGACCGGCACCACGGCTGGTGGCGCGTCCGCTCCGTGAGCCCGCCTCACCGCCTGGAGGTGGAGGACGGCTTCGGCGACGCCGAGGGCAACCCCGACCCGGACATGCCCTCCATGACCATCCGCTTCACCCTGGAGGAGGCGTCCGGTGGGACCCTCATGACCTCGGTGACCACCTTCCCGTCCCTGGAGGCGATGGAGCAGGTGATGGCCATGGGGATGGAGGACGGGATCAGGGCTGCCATCGGCCAGATCGACGGGATCCTCGGCGCGCCCGTTTGAGCCCCGAACGCGCCGAGGACCCCGCATCCGCGGAGTCGCGGCCGGGCCGGGTCCTACTCGATGGGGATCCGGCCCGCGTTGTCCGCCAGCCACGCCGAGAAGCTCTGGAGCTCCGGGTTGAGCTTCCGGGAGATCTCGACGGACCTCAGGCCCCGCACCTCGTCCTCGAACAAGGTGTGGTGCTGGAACATGTTGCCCAGGTCGTCCGCTCCCGGGAAGCCGAGGGCCCGGTACGCGTCCGGTGAGAGGTCGGCGTGCTGCACGGCTTCGCCCAGGGCCTCGGTGAGGGCGGCGGCCATCTCCGCACCGGAGAGGTGCTCGCCGGCCACACCCACCCATCGGCCGATCCATTCGTCACCGTCCCTGAAGATTCCGTAGGCGCACTTGCCGATGTCCTCGGTGCCGATTCCGGCGAGCTTGGCGCCGTCCATGGGGAGCACGAACCGGAGCGCGCCATCTTCGCCTCGCTGGGGGCCCATCCCGAAGTGGATGAGGTTGTCCCAGTAGAAGGAGGCGTGGAAGTAGGTCGTGGGCAGCCCCGCCTTCTCGAAGAGGGCGTTGGCCTCACCCTTTCCGTCGAAGTGGGGCACCTTGTACTTCCCCTGGAGGGTGGGCATGCGGTCGTCGTCCAGCGGCACCTGCAGCCGGGTGTCCTCCAACGTGGACCAGATGAGGTGCTCCACGGCGGCGGCCTTGGCGGCCGTCGCGATGTGGCCCGCTTGCTGGATTTCCTTGTCCGGAGAGAAGTGCTCCCAGAAGTTCGTGACGGCGAAGACGCCATGGACGCCGTCGAAGGCCCGCCGGAGGCTGTCGGCATCGTCGAGATCCGCTTGCACGACCTCACCCCCCGCCTCGGCCAGAGCCCGGGCGGCATCGGACTCGGGATTGCGGGTGAGGGCACGGAGGACGAAGGGACCGTCTGCGTCGGCGAGCACGGCTCGGGCCAGTCCTCCGCCCTGGGCGCCCGTGGCGCCGAGCACTGCGATGATCTTGTCGGACATGGGAAGAAGCTCCTGCGATGAGTCGGCGGGCATATCATTTAATATTCAACTATATAAGATCAAACCGTGGTGCGGAACCTCCGGGTGAACGTTGACGTCCCGTCCGGGGACATCGTTCGGATGCACCCGTCGGCTACCACCAGGCCCTCGAGCGCCCTATCGTTCCCTGGCAGGCGAACCCTGCCTCCGGCCGTGAGAGACTCCCTATCGGAATGGAGCAGAGATGGCGTATCGAGTCGTGGTGCTGCCCGGCGACGGGATCGGCGTGGAGGTCGCGCGCGAAGGTCGCCGGGTCCTCGAGGCCGTGGGTTCGGCGTTGGGCATCGGATTCGACATCGAGGAGATCCCATGCGGTGGGGAGTTCTACCTGAAACACGGCTCCCGCGACTGGCCGGAGGGCGCCGAAGAGGAGGTGGCGGCCGCCGATCTCGTGCTCCTCGGCGCGGTGGGCTGGCCGGATCCGAAGAGGGACGGACGTCCCGTGACGATGGAGGGCGGCAAGATGGCGGGCTGGAGCCCGGTCATCGGCACGCGGGCCGCCCTGGACCTCTACGCCAACATCCGCCCGGTGAAGCTCTACGAGGGAGTGAACCACAAGATCCACGGCCAGCCGGTGCGGGTGTGGGATCCGGACAAGGTCGACATGGTGCTGGTCCGGGAGAACACCGAGGACCTCTATTCCGGCATCGGGGGCATCCTCAGCCGTGCCGGGGAGGAGGAGGTCGCCGTCGACAACCGGGTCATCACGCGGAAAGGCTCGGAGCGCGTCATCCGCAAGGCCTTCGAGCTGGCCCGGCGCCGCAACGGGGCTCCCGGCGACGGCGTCAAGCGCGTCACGTGCATCGCGAAGGACAACGTCCTCGACGGCTGCCGCATGTTCGTCAGGATCTTCCACGAGATCGGGCAGGAGTATCCCGACATCGAGAAGGAAACCGCCATCGTCGACGCCTTCACCCAGTGGCTCATCCAGAAGCCCGAGTGGTACGACGTGGGCGTCACCACCAACATGTTCGGTGACATCGTCACCGACCTGGCGAGCGTGCTCCAGGGTGGCATGGGCCTGGCCGTGGGCGCCAACGTCGGCGACCACCACGGGATGTTCGAGCCGATCCACGGCTCCGCGCCCAAGCACGCCGGCAAGGACAAGGCGAATCCCCTCGCCATGATCCTGGCCACCCGCGAAGGCCTCTCCTGGCTGTCCGGACAGAAGGGAGACGCCGGAGCTGCAGAGGGGCGCCGACGCCGTCGAGGCCGCTGTCGTCGACCTGCTGAAGGCCGGCGAGCCTCTCACCTACGACATGGTGGGCGAGGCGCGTGCCGCCTCCTGTTCGGCGGTGGGCAAGGCGGTGGCCGACCGCGTGCTGGCGAAGCTGGGCTGAGAGGGGAGCGGCCGCCGCCGATTGAAGGCGTCACGCCGCTCCCCCTCACGAACTCAGCGGAGGACGCCTCGCCGGGTGACGTAGATGTCGCTGCCGCCCTCGCCGCCGGGACGCGACGATCCGAAGTACAGGGTGGTGCCGTCCCACGAGAGCGACGGCCGTGAATCGCCGGCGCTGCTGTTCACCGTCGGACCCAGGTTCACCGGATCCGACCACGAGCCGGCATCGTGCGTGCGCGTCGAGGTATAGATGTCGGGCCCACCGAGCGTGCCGACCCGGGTGCTGTAGAAGAACATCTCGAGGCCGTCCCGGCTGAGGTTCGGCTGGGCATCGTCGGCCGCGCTGTTCACCCCCGCGACCAGGTGAGCTGGGGCGTAGTGGCTGCCCCGCCAGTCGCTCCGGTAGATGTCGCCGTCGCCGGCGGCGGCTCCCGCGCCGTCGTCCGCGAATCCGCCGGCGCGGAAGCTGGAGAAGTAGAGGACCGGGCCGCCACCGTCGTTCGGCAACGGGAACGGGTTCTGTTCGTCGGCCACGCTGTTGACGGCGCAGCCGAGGTTCTGCGGATCATCGAAGCCGCCATCGTCGCGGTAGCGGCTCGTGTAGATGTCGGTTCCCCCGCAGCCTCCGGGACGATTGCTCACGAACAGGAACGTGTGTCCGTCCCGCGACAGGGTCGGGCAGAAGTCGTTGAACTCGGAGTTGATCGGCGCCCCGGCATTCACGGGCTCTCCCCACGGATCATCCTCCGAGGAGCGCCTCGAGATCCAGATGTCGATACCGCCCAGCCCCCCAGGGCGCGTGGACGCCATGAAGAGACGCTTGCCGTCCGGCGAGACGAACGGGCAGCCGTCCGCATCGGGCGTGTTGAACATCGAGGCCGTTCCGGGGATGTCCTCCACCCGAACCGCGTCGGACCAGCCCGCGTAGACGAGTGATGCGCTGGGCGTGGGAGGGCTCGGATCCCGTGGCGCGCTCGGCCCTTCGTCACAAGCGGCCGCGGCCGTACAGATCAACAGCAGCCCAAAGAACGGTCTCGAAGACATGATGTACCTCCGGAGCAGGGGTTCTGCGGCCTGTCGGCCAGCAGTGCGCGCTCAACATCGTCCGGCGCGGTGAACCGCGGGTGTGCGTGCGCTTCACCGAGAGTTCATCGGGCCGGTTCATCGCGCCGCGCCGACCCCTGGGTGGTACAGGGATTGGATGCGCTGCGCGCGGAAGACGTACCCGGGCCGCTCGATCCGCCAGACGACGTTGCCGGCCGCGTCGTATTCCTCGACGCGACCGCCGTTGCCGAAAGAGACGAGGACACGCCCCCCGGGAAGCTCCTGGGTCGTGCCGCCGAGCTGGGCGACCACGGCGGGGATGGAGCCGTACGACGCCACGAGACGTGCCGTGCGCGCCCACTCGTCCAGCACGTACCGCTCGGCGCTGCTTCCCCGGGAGTCGCCCAGGTTGTCGAGCAGGAGGAGGCTCGCTGGGCCGGTGACACGAATCCCGTGCTGCCGGGCGAAGGCCGGTGCCGATACGCCCTGGAAGACGAACTCGTTCCGCGCGCCCCCAAGGCGCCACACGACCGCTCCGGTCCGCGTGTCGACCTTGGCCACCTCGCTGAGGTTGCGAAACGACACGATCAGGTTGCCGTCGGCGTCAAGGTCCAGCGCGTTCGCGTGCGTCCAGTTCACGCTCGGGCCATCGAGATCCAGCGGATCGACGTCGCCGATGTCGAAATGGTCGAACACGCTCCACCGGAACAGCAGCGCGCCGGTCGCGCCCACGTGCTGCACCACCTGTCCGGTCACGGCCGCCTCCGTCCTCCCCCCGAAGCCGGAGAGGTCCATCGTGCGGGTCTCGTCGCACAGGACCCAGTACGAGCCGTCCGGCTCGACGAGCAGGTCGTGGAAGCGCGGCTGCAGCCCGTCGGCACAGGGCAGGGTCCTGGTGACCCGGCCGAGAAGATCGATCTCGACCCAGGGGGCGGGGTCCGAGGGGCCGACCGGTGGGGGACGTGCCACGTAACGGCCCGTGGGCTGCGCCTGGAAGTTGAGACCCGGACCCAGAGGAAATCGGTGGTACCACACCACCCGACCGGTGTTGTCGATTACCAGCCCGTAGGGCCCCGCCGCGAAGGCGACGAACCCGGGGGAGGGGTTCGTGCCGCCGGCCACGTACTCCGGGAGGTCGTCGGGGAGCGTGCCGGTGGAGAAGGAGAGGGGCGCACCGACTGCCACGTGGCCCGTTCCCCATGCGACGGGCTGGAGGACGTACGTCGCGTCGGGGAGCAGGCCGAGAACCGGGACGAGAACCGTGTCGTCGACCGGCGCGACCGCCGCACTGACGGCGTCCAGACGGTCGAAAGAAGGGTCGTACCGGACGGCCACGCTGTCCGCGTACAGGACCCGCACCGTGACGATGGCCGCGATCACGTTGTCGGGGTTGGACGCGACGGTGCCCGCCCGGATCTCCGGCGGAAACGCGACCGGCGTCGTGCCGTCGTCGCCCAGACAGCCGGCGACGAGGAGGAGCAGCGGCGAGAGAGGGAGCGCGCGCGGGGTCATGGCCATCACTCCAGCACGATGACCTGCCCCGCATCCCCGCCTCGAAGTCCGAGGAGTGGAGGGTGCACCGATAACGGTAGGTGCCCGGGGCGTGGAAGGTCCGTGCGTGCCGCCCCGTGCGTTGGAGGGGAGAGCTGGCAGGCTGCGTGGGGTCGTCCTCGAAGACGATGTCGTGCTCGTCCAGGCCGTCCCAGCTCCATGCGACCGTGCTTCCGGCCTTCACCAGGGTGATCGAGGGTGAGAAGACCGGGACGGACGTACCGGAGCAGTAGTAGTAGTCGGAGTAGCAGTCGCCCTCCGAGCCGCTCGTCACAGATACCACCGCGCTCACGGCCGTGGACGTGAACGTCACCTGTGGCGCGCCGGGCATTCCGGAAGCGGTGGCCACGACCGTGTGCGATCCCTCAGAGCGGCCGAGCGTGTTCGTGGCGGTCGCGACCCCCGCGCTGGCCGTGATGCTGACGGACGGATAGACGAAGCCGTCTCCTGCCACGACCGCCCAGGCCACCACCACGCCGGGGACGCCATTCCCATGGGCGTCGGTGACTCGTACGTGGTACGGAGCGAGGGGTGACAAGAGCGTGCCCAACTGGTCGTCGTTCCCATGAAGGGCGAGCTCTGTCGGAACGCCCGGTGACGACGTTGCACGGAGAACGACGGGGGAACCGATGAGCCCCGGCACCGAGGCCGTTACGGTGACGACACCGGTGTGGGGACCGAACGTGAGCGTCGCTCGGGCGACGCCGCCGGCGTCGGTCGTGCTGGACACGTGCGACAGGGTGCTGTTCCCATCCGCCTCCCACTCGACGACCACGCCCGGGACCGGGGCTCCGTTGTGGTCGAGGATCGACACCCTGAGCGGTGCGGGAAGGGTGGCCAGGACGCTGTCGGCCTGATGGTTCCCGTCGCCGCCGGGGTTCAGCCCCATCTGCAGGGCGCCCTGGACGAGCGCGGTGGACGTGAAACGGAGCTCCTCGCCCGGGATGTCTTCCAGGACCGCCACCGTCGTTTGAACCCCGGCCCCGGAGCCGAGGGTGCGCTGGATGCTCGCGACACCGGCCCCGTTCGTGATGGATCTCGTGGAGCTCGGCCCTCCGACCTCGGCCGTCCAACGGATCGGGACGTCAGGGGCAGGGCGACCGCTCCCGTCGGTAACGAGGACGGAGAGCGGGTCGGGCAGGGTCGACGAGGCCGCGCCGACCTGGAGGTCGCCTCCCGCGATCGCGAGCCGATAGACGACGGGGCCGGTCGGCGTCGTGCCGCCGTCGCAGGCCGCGCAGAGGAAAGGGAGGATCAGCGATGCCGGGCGAATTCTCGGATGCAGGGATGAGGTCTTCATGAGCTGGGCAGGTGTTGTAGGTGGACTGCATGGGACGGCGGAGGGAGACGGCGTGCGTGCGAGGCTCGCCGATACCCGGCTCACCAGAAGGCAGGCGTGATGTTCTTCGCTCCGTCCGCGGTGAGGCGCACGAGCGTGCCGTCCTCCACGCGGAGCAGGAAGAGGTCGGTCCGCTCGGGCCCGGTGTCCCTCGTGATCAGGAGCAGGCTGCCGTCCGGCGACCAGTCGTAGGGACGCAGGAAGAGCCCCCCGCGCCCACCTCCAGGACCATTGCGAGGCCGTCTCCGCGGTCACTCATCACCTCGATCCCTGCTGCCACCCGATTCCCGAAGAAGCCCACGAAGGCGATCCTGCCGTCCATCGACCACACGGGGTAGGCCCCCGTACCCGTCGCCCAATGGCACGGCCCCCTCGCCGTCTCTTCCCATCACCCAGATGGCTGGAGCGTCAACGGTCGCCAGGACGTTCTCGCGTGAACGCGATCTTCGTCCCGTCCGGGGACCAGGCCGGCCACGAATCCGCGTGAAACGGATCCTGTCCCGTGAGGGGCGTCGGCTGACTTCCGTCGGCCGGCATCACATAGAGGGCGGGCGCGCCGTCGAAAGTGAGGCCCGTGAAGGCGATCTCGCGGCCGTCGGGGGACCAGCGCGCCTCGTACGCGGGACCCCATGGGAGCTCGGTCTCTCCCGTGCCGTTGGCGTTCATCAGGTTGAGGCTCGGACCGGAACTTCGAGCGAACCGGTCCCGGAGGAAGAGGATCCGGCTGCCGTCCGGGGAGACGTCGGGGCCGTAGCGGTATGCGCCCGAGGTCAACGCGACCGCATCGCTCCCGTCCGCGTTCATCGCGACGAGCGTCGAGGTATTTCCGATCGCGCGCGCGAATACGATGCGCAGCGAGGCGAGCTCCGTCGGGGGGGTGCACGTCACCGTGAACTCCAGTCGGATCGCCGCACCGTCCGTGACGGCGACCTCCTGCTCGGGGTCCGTGCTCGTCTCACAGTTGTCGGCCAGCCCATTCAGGCGGACGGCATGGAGCCCCTCCGCCAGGCTCAGCGTCGGAAGACTGTCGTTCACCTCCATGAGCGCCGCGTCGCCTCCGTCGATGCGGACCTCGAATCCGTCGAGGTCGAAGGCTCCACCCGTCGTCGCGTTCGAGACGCTCAGAGATCCCCCCGGGGGGGCGGCGAGGGGATCGGCTCCATGACAGCCCACCAGCGCGGCGGTGGCCCAGAGCCACGTGATGGTTGCGTGAAGCCATGGGGGAGAGGCTCGTCGGTGCATGGGGACCTCCGGTTCGGAGTGGCGAAGGAGTGAGGGAAATTCTGAAGGAGCGCCGGTCCGTCGCGTCGTCACGGGGCTCACCGGAACGCCGGCGCGGAGTTTCGTCCGCCGTCAGCCGTGAGGCGCGCGACCGCCCCTTCGTCCACGCGGAGCAGGAAGACGTCGCTCCGATCGGGCCCGGTGTGCCTCGTGAACAGCAGCAGACGGCCGTCTCGCGACCAGTCCCAGGGCGTCGCCCCCGCGTGCGGATCGGTCGCCAGGAGCGTGGTGAGCCCGGAGCCGTCGCCGTTCATCACCCTGATTCCGTCCTCACGCCAGGCGGAGCTGGCAAAGGCGATCCTGCCGTCGGTCGATGACCAGACGGGGTAGGCCTCGCCAGTCCCGGGGGTCAGGCGGGTAGCTTCCGTACCCTCTCGATCGACCGCCCAGATGCTGATCTCGTAATCGAAGTAGGGAGGGCTCTCGATCCGTGTGAATGCGATCCGGGTCCCGTCCGGGGACCATGCCGGCGAGGAATCCCACCAGCGCGTGTCGTATCCCGTCAGCGTCCTGCCACCGCTTCCGTCGGCCTGTGCGACGTGGACCGCACCACAACACCGGTCCGCGGCGATGTACACGATCTCCCGGCCGTCCGGCGACCAACGAGGGTCGGATGCCGGACCCGCGACCAGCAAGGTCACGCCGGAGCCGTCGGCGTTCATCACGTAGATGCCTCGGCCGGGCGTCGCCGCCTCCTGGTCGGCCGTGAACAGGATGCGGCTCCCGTCCGGCGAGACGTCGGGTCCCGCGGGTGAACCCTCGGACATGAGGTCGACTTCGCCGCTCCCGTCCGCATTCATCGCGACGAGGGTCGTGCCATTCCCGACGGAGCGCGCGAACACGATGCGGATCGAGGCGAGCTCGGGTGGCGGCGTGCAGGTCACCGCGAATTCGAGCCGAGTCGTCTCTCCGCCGGTGATGTCGACGTGCTGCACCGGGTCTTCGCTCGCCGAACAGTTGGCGGCCAGCCCGCTCAGATGGACCGTGTGCGAGCCCTCGGACAGCGTCAGGGCGGCCACGGAGTCGTTGACCTCCATGGGCTCTGCGGCGCCTTCGTCGATGCGGACGCCGAAGCCATCGGGATCGAACGCCCCGCCCGTGGTCGCGTTCGAGACGTTCAGGAACCCGACGGGGGGCTCGACGAGAGGATCGTCCGCGCCACAGCCGGTCAGGGAGGCGGCGACGGAGACGGCGAGCCCGAAGCGCCGGATTCGCGCTTCGAGGCCAGGGTGGTGGGCGACTGTCCGATTCATGGCGACCTCCCGGTGGATGGAGTGGGACGGACGAGGGACCGGCGTTCGCGTTGTTCGACCGAGTCGCACCCGTACCATGACCGGCCGCGGTGAACGCCACCTGCCGTCGTGGTGAACCGCGCATGAACTCCCGCGGCGCAGGGCGACGGGCACGGTGACGATCGTGCGCGACGAGCCTTCCTCGGCACGGCGATCGCCCGCCCACCGGGTCGTGCCGACTTTCGACCCGGGCGCGCGGGTGGTATGATCGGCCGGGGTGATCGCCGACTGCCCTCGTCGCCGACGGTGCATGAGCTCCTCCCCGCCCTTCCGACTGCGGCTCCTCGCGAGTCCCTCCCTCGCGCCCGAGGACGGGGGTCCGCTCACCGGCCGGCCCATCCAGCGCCATCGCCTGGCGCTCCTGGCGCTTCTCGCGCGCTCCCCGTCGTCCGGAGTCCCGCGCGACGTGCTCCAGGCGTACCTGTGGCCCGAGAGCGACCTGGAGCGGGCGCGCAATCTCCTCAACGTCTCCGTGTACGTGCTTCGGCAGGCGCTCGGGGAAGACGCGATCCTCTCGGCGGGCAACGCGCTGCGCCTCGCGCCCGACGTGGTCGGGGTGGACGTGATCGCGTTCGAGTCCGCCCTCGAGGCAGGAGACCGGGAGCGCGCGGTGGCGCTCTACGACGGACCGTTCCTGGAGGGTTTCTTCCTCAAGGACGCGCCCGAGTTCGCGCACTGGGTCGATCGTGAGCGCGCTCGTCTGTCCGACGCGTACGGCAAGGCCCTGGAGTCCCTGGCAGAGGGTGCCGAGCGGCGCCGCGACATGACCGGCGCCGCGGAGTGGTGGAAGACCCTGGCCGCACACGACCCGTTCGATTCCCGCGTGGCGCTTCGGCTCATGCGCGCGTTCGCAACCAGCGGCCGCCGCGCTCGGGCGCTCCGGCACGCGGAGAGCCATGAGCGGCTCCTCGAGGAGGAGCTCGGCATCGAGCTTCCCGGCGAGGTCAGTGCCATGGTAGAGCAGCTCCGCCTCGAGCCCGCCGGCGAGGCGGCGTCGGACGAGGAGGAGCTCGCCCAGGTGGGCGGTGTTCGTGCCGGGCAGGAGCCGAATGCGGCGGTTGCGCAGCCCGCGGAGGCGCAGGAGGCGGAAGACGGGTCGGCCCTCCGAGCGGTCGCCCCGGCCGCCGCGACGATCCCCCGCGGCGTGTCAGGCGCACGCCGGAGACGGGCCGCGCTCGCCGCCGTTCCACTGCTCGCCGCCGCGACGATCTTCCTGTCGTGGCCGTGGGTCCGAAGCCACGTCTTCGGAGCCGCCGCCGGGGAGTCGTCCATCGCGGTGCTGCCCCTGGTGCACCGGGGTGACGACCCGCGTGACGCGGTCCTGGCGGACGGGATGACGGAGGAGCTCATCACCAGCCTGGCCAGGGCCGGCCTGCGCGTGATCGCCAGCACGTCGGTGTTCGCCCTGCGCGATCGCCAGTCCGACGTGCGCGGCGTCGCGGCCACGCTGGGGGTAACCTACGTCCTGGAGGGTGACTTCCAGACCAGCGGCTCCCGCCTGCGGGTGCGGCTCGGCCTCGCGGACGGTCGGGACGGCTCGATACGCTGGTCCAGGACGTACGAGCGGGAGCTCGACGACGTCTTCGCCGTGCAGGAGGACATCGCGCGGGCGGTGGCGCGCGAGCTGGGCGCTCCGCTGGGCCGCTCCGAGCGCGTCGTGCCGGGCCGGCCGCCCACGACGAGCGTCGCCGCCTGGGAGCTCTATCGCCGTGCGAGCCGGACGGAGGTCCTCAGGAGCGACAGCGCCGCGGGCGAGGCTCTGGCACTCCTCCTGCAGGCCGTCCGGCTCGATTCGACCTTCGCCGGCGCCCATGCGGCGCTGGCCCGCCTGCACATGCGGGTCGCCCCGCTCGAAGACCCGGGGATGTCACGCGCCGACCACCTGGCGCTGGCCCGGCGACACGCGCTCAGGGCCACCGAGCTGGACGACTCCCTCGCCGAGGCGCATGCCACGTTGGCTCTGGTGGAGATGTTCCTGTATCACTTCGAGACGGCCGAGGCACAGTTGGAGCGTGCGCTCGAGCTCGATCCCAGCCACAGCCTCGCCCGGCAGTGGCTCGCTCGACTCCACATATGGACGGGGCGCTTCGAGGATGCGCTCGGGCAGGCCGAGCGGGCGCTGGAGGACGATCCCCTCTCCGCCACGGCCCGCGCCGAATTCGCCCGCGCCCTGCTCGTGAACGGCCGCTGCGACGAGGCTCTGGCACAGCTCGCCATGCTTGCGGACCTCGTCCCACCCCTGTTGCGTGCCGGACAGATCGCCGCGCAGTGCCACGCGCTGAAGGGGCAGTGGACGGAAGCTCTCGATGACCTCGCAAGCCGGGCCCGGGGATCCGGCACGCCGGGCCGCGCACAGCTCGTGTACTATCTGGCCCGATCCGGACGGCGGGCAGAGGCCGAGGCGATCGTCGCGGAGCTCGCGGAGGCCTCCGGCCGGGTCGACGGAAGCGCCTTCTGGGTGGCGTTGGCGTATACGGGGCTGGGACGGCTCGACGAGGCCTTCGAGTGGCTGGACAGGTCGGTCGACGACCACTCCTTCGACCCGACGATCATGGAGCCCATGTTCGCGGACGTGCAAGGAGTTCCCCGGTTCCGGTCCTTGCTGCAGCGCGTGGGGCTTCAGAAGCGGTAGCGCACGGCCACCTGGAGACGGAAGGCCGATTCCTCCGGCGACGTCGCCCACTGCGCCATCGTCGGGTCGAAGCGGAAGATGGGCTGTGCGTCCTCCACCGTCCCGGCCGTGTGCGCGACGTGCTCCAGGAGCTTCGGAGACGCCACCCGGGTCAGTCCCCAGTCGCTTCGCAGGAGGTTGAGCACGTTGAACACCTGGAGCTCCGCTGCGAAGCCCCGGCCCGCGACGGGGATCGTCTGCCGAACGGCGGCGACGGTCGTGTGCGACCATGGCCCGCGACAGCTGTTGCGCTCCAGGATCTGCCCACGCTGCCGGCGCAGACACGGTGTGCGCTGGACCAGGCGCTCCAACGCCTCACGCTGCCGGAATTCGCGCTCCGCGCGGGCGGCGTCGGAGTTGTCGCCGTCCGGAGCCTCCCCGCTGAGGCGGATCTCGGCGGGGTCGAAGGCGTTGCGCGGCACGTAGATGGGGTCGTTGGCGGCCGAGCCGTCGGCGTTGAGGTCCCCCACGCAGACCCGTTCCCCAGGCGACATAGGTGAACGGGCTGCCCGACTCACCCACGTAGTAGAAGGAGATCTCGGTCGACCAGCCATGCCAGGGCGCCCTGAGCGTGCCCGCCAGGACGACGCGGTGGGGCACGTCGTTCAGCGAGATGCCCGCCGTCGGGTCGTCGTGTCGGCCGGCTACCGCCTTGGACGACCAATTGACGACGCCGGGTACGCCGGTGCGCAGCGGCGTCTGGACGTCGCGGACGTGAGAGTGCGTGTAGCTCGCGAGGATCGACGACCCGTCGGGCGAGCGTCGCTCCAGGCGCGCCGACACCTGGTAGGACCGGTTGCGCGACGTATTCCGGAGGTCGATGACCTCGCTGAAGTCCGAGCGCAGGGCGGGCTCTGCGACACCGGTGGCTCCGATGCGACCGTAGAGGACACGCCCGTACCGGTCGACGGCCTGGGGTCCGACCAGGTTGAGGTTCGAGAAGACCAGATCCGAGAGGTTGCGGGTCGCCAGGGCTTCGACCGTGAAGAGCGTGTTCCAGGGCAGGCGCCTGTCGTAGGCGAGCGACGCGCGCAGGATTCGCGGAGGGGCCAGCCGGTGCGCCAGGAGATCCACGTTTCCGCGCGGGGCCGTCGTGAGGTTCGGACCCGATGCGCACGCATCCGGCGCGCGCCTGTAGTCGGCCACGAAAGTCGGGGCCGGGCCCAGGTCGAGAGCGGTGTTCCCGCATCGAAGCACGCCGATGCCGACGCCGTAGTTGGAGAGAGCCGCCTGCAGCCAGGCCAGGGGAGGCCGCACGGTGAAGAGGCCGAGCCCCCCGCGCAGCCGGTCGCGCCCGGTCCCGGACCGGTCCCATGTGAAGCCCAGCCGTGGCGACAGAGGCAGGCCCAGGCGCAGAGGCGCATCGGTGCGACGCCCGAAGAGCGAATCGACGAGCGGGTTGTACGGTGCGTTTCCGGCGATCATCAGCAGGTCGGCGCGAGCCCCAACGGTGATGGACAGCCGTCGACCCACCTGCCAGCGGTCGCCCACGTATAGGCCGTATTGCCCGCCGGCGATGGGCACCCGCCCGCTGCCGAAATCGCGGCGAATCACGAAGCGCTCGGGCTCTCCCCGCTCCAGGGCGTCGAGACCGGGGAACATCCATGTGCCGTAGGTGCCCGGGACGCTGTTCTCCTCCACGCGGAAGGCCTCCGCCGACGCGCCGATGGACAGCACGTGAGCCGCGCCGAGCGGGAGCGTGAGATTGTCGCGGATGTCGAGATTCCGGAACCGCGTGGCGGTCTCCTGGGCGAACTCGGGCGTACCGGTCGTGATCGACACGAGCCCGCCGGAGCGGGAGGGGACTACGACGGACACGGTCGGCTGGCGGACGACGGGGACCCAATCGCCGACGCCGGATGTGCCCGATACCAGCAGCTCGTTCTGTCCTCCCCCCGCCCGGCGGAGGGCCGTGTGGAGTTGGCCCGACGCCATGACCCGCTCGTATCGCCAGGCGGCACGGAATGTGGAAAGCGGAAAGGACGTCGGGGCCCTCCCGCGAGAACCTGTCGTCCGTCCCATGCCCGAAATCGGCCCAGGCGACGGCACGACTGTTCCACTCGGGGATCGCCAGGTCCACCCGGGTGAATACGTTCGTGAAGGGGCTCCGGTTCTCGACCCTCCCACCCGAGCCGGCCGCGAGACCGTACGCGCGGAGAATCTCCTGAAGGCGTGCCAGGTCGCCCTCGCGGACGGGAGGCGGGTCGGGGGCCGTCGGCTGCCCTGTCCAGGGTCCGCCCGCCGGGAGGTGGCGCGCTGTATCTCGGACGCGACGAGGAAGTGCATGCGGTCGCGTACGATGGGCCCGCCGACAAGGAAGCCGTACTGCCATCGCTCGAAGGGCGAGCTCGAAGCATCGCCGCGGACCAGGTCCTGGTTGCGGCCGTAGACGAAGGCGGAACCCTCGAAGTGGTTCGTGCCCGATCGCGTGACGGCGCCGACGAGCGCCCCGCCGAAGTCGCCGTAGCGCACGTCGTACGGTGCGACGAGCACCTGGTATTCCTCGATCGCGACGAGCGGGATCGACCTGCCCCCCGACAACGCCGGTGTGGCGTTGGCGGATGGGGTGCGCTCGGACACCCCGTTGATGAGGTAATTGTTGAAGCGGATGCCAACACCGCCGGCGGCGAAGCCCCAGCGGAAGCCCGTTCGGGTGGAGATCTGGGGCACCAGACGGACGAAGTCGTAGAGATCCCGGTCCAGCGAGGGCAACCCGTGAACGAGCGGACCCGAGATAGTGGCCGCCGTGCCTCCGCCCACGCTCGCCCCCGGAAGCGGTGTGGCGACGACCCGTACCGAGTCCAGCGCCATCGCCACCCGTTGCAGGAGGACGTCGAGCTCCAGCGGCTCTCCGAGCGTCAGGTGCACACCCTCACGCCGCTGCGTCAGGAAGCCCTCCCGGCGAACGATGATCGTATACGGCCCGCCCACCTCGAGGCCGACGATCAGGAACCGGCCGTGTAGCCCCTCGGCCTCCACCACGAAGCCCGTGGCCGTGTTCGTCACGGTGACCCGCGTTCCGCTCACGTCCGTTCCGTCCGCCGCGCTCACGGATCCGCGGATCACGGCCGTGCTGATGCCCTGTGCGGCAACGCCGGCGGGCGCCCACAGGAGGCACGCGATGACCCGGAGGGTGTGTGACGACGCGGTCCGGCGGATCGCTCCGGGCGCGAGCGACCGGCGCGCGTGGCCCGCCGGAGCGTGCGGACGAACACCCCGCCGTGCGGCCCGGTGCTGCAGGACTTCCTGTGGCATACGCGAAACCTACGCCGCGACGTGGCCGTCGATGACCAGGTCCTTCTTGCGGGCGCGTCACGGCCCTCGACTGCGGGGACTTACCGCAGGGGGTGGAGCCTCACCCGACCGGGAACGCGGTTCCCCGGCCGCCACCCCCTCGTCCCAAGACGTAGGTGCGCATCGGCGCCGCCACAATGGTGGTGTCGCGGGCCGATGCGGGGCCATTGCCTATCCGCGCCGTTGACGACGGACCGGTGAGGTCGCTCGGAGGAGACGGTGGCATGACGTCGACTCGGGATGGCTCGAACGGTGACGCGTCATCATACGACGTATCGTAGCGCGACGTACTTCCATCCGGCGGGCCAGGAACACGCGGTCCGCTGGCGCGTCACGCGCCACTCACCGCATGGGCATGCAGTCCCGGAACATCCTGCGCTCGGCGAGGTCGGCGGTACCGATGTAGTCGAAGAACTGCGCGAAGTACGCCAGCGTCTCTTCGCGCACCTGTTCGGGCAGGGGCGAGAAGCCCCGGTAGAGGGACTCGATCGCGGGGCGGGCGTCGCGGAATCCCTGAAGGATGTCTTCCGTGTCGAGGCCCGGCCGACACCATCCGCGATAGAGGCGCTGGCGCACGCTCCGGATCGAAAGCTCCTCGGCGGGCGCCGCGTAGGGCGCCTCGACCGCGCCGGCGAAGTCGAAATCGTACGGGACGGGCACGATCCGGTTCCCCACCGCGAGGATGAGCACGTTGTGCGCCCCGGAATCCGACCAATCCGTGTTGCCGATCATGTACTCGAAGACGGCGAGACGGGTGGAGGCGAAGGCGTGAAGATAGGCGGGCGGGACGCCCTTCCCTTCCGGGATGTCCACGGCTTCGCCC
Source organism: uncultured Gemmatimonadales bacterium (assembly GCA_963848895.1). GTDB lineage: Bacteria > Gemmatimonadota > Gemmatimonadetes > Longimicrobiales > Gaopeijiaceae > SZUA-318. The sequence goes on along the minus strand of CAWKGE010000028.1, from coordinate 139,011 downwards.
CCGACGCGGGCGGCGAGCTCCTCGTCGCTCTCGATGAGGAACGCCCATCGCGCGGGGGCGTCCGAAGGGTCGGACGCCTCGATGAAGGCGATCCGCGCGAGACGCACGCGGAGCGCAACGTCCGAGGTCAGGGCCCACACGCGGTAGAGCAGGTACTCGCGGAGCACGAGCTCCTCGTAGCCCGGCCGCTCCGGACGGCACGGCACCACCAGCTTGAGCTTGTCCTGGCCCTCGAACGCCGTTCCCCGCGCACCTTCCCGTTTCACGTTCAGCCGCAGAGGCGGGAACGAGCAGTACCGCGGGTCCCGGCGGAAGTGTCCCCGCGGTCGGAGGCCGACCTCGAGCGTGTCGCCGCCCGGGACGACGAGGAGTGCGGGCCGGTCCTCCGGATCCTCCGTGTGGTCGCGTCGGATCGCCCCGAAGTCCGCCACCAGCTCGAGCTCGAGCGGCTCGTCCGACGCGAACAGCGGGAGCGTGTCGGAAGCCTCCGGTGCGAGGAGGACGCTCCCGAGCAAGGCTAGGAGTGTCGCGGACATGCTCGCTTCCCTGAGGTACGGGGATCGCCGCCGGGCGTGCTCACCATGGTCACGCTTCCCCGGGCGTAGGCGCGGCCACGACCGCGACCGCCATGTCCGCCGTGACGTTGGTGGCCGTGAGCAGCATGTCCGGGACCAGGTCCAGCGCGATGAGTATGCCGATCCCCTCCAGGGGCAGGCCGAACGCCTGGTAGATCGGCGCCATGACGAAGAGCCCTCCGCTGGGAATGCCCGGCGAATAGAAGCTGAGGACTGCGAGGAATGCCGCGAGCGCGGCCCACTCGAGGGTTCCCAGCCCGATGCCGAAGAGCGTGGCGATCAGGTAGGTGCCCGCGATGCGCGTGATCGGCGAGCCGTACTTGAACACCGACACGGCGGCCGGCAGCACCAGCGCGCTCACGCGCTGCGGGAGCTCCAGTGTGCGCTCCGCTTCCTCGAGCAGCACCGGCAGGGTGGCCATGGACGAGCGCGTGCTGAAGCCCACCACCTGTGCGGGTGCGCACGCTCTCGCGAATAGCGCGGATGGGAACTCCTCCGGCCACCCGAGCCAGCGGATACAGCGCGAGGATCGCGACGATCAGCAGGACCGCCACGACCAGGAAGAACCCTCCTACCGCCCCGATCACCGAGAAGCCGGTCTTGGCGGCCAGCCCCAGCGTGAGCGCGAAGACCCCCACCGGCGCTGTGGCGAGGATCCACTCCACTACCACGAGGATCGTCTCCGAGACGGCCCGCGCCCCGCGGGACAGCGTGTCCCTCAGCTCCGGCTCGACGCGCGTGGCTGCCAAGCCGAAGATCACCGTGAAGATCACGAGCGGCAGGATGTCTCCCCGCGCCGCCGCCTCCACCGGGTTGGCGGGCAGCAGCCCTACGAACCAGTCGCGGAAGGGGGGGAGGCTCACCTCGCTCGCGGCGCTCGCCGCGGCCACGTCGGGCATCGTCCACCCGTCGGCGCCCAGAAGTCGATAGAAGGGCGGAACCGTCAGCGCGGCCATGGTCGCCGTGCAGGCGATCAGCCCGAGGAACCAGGCGAGGGCGCGCCCGCCCACGCGGGCCAGGGTGTGCGCGCCGGAGGACACGATGCCTCCGAGCAGCAACGAGACCACGAGCGGAATCACGGTCATCCGGATCGCGTTGACCCAGAGGGCACCGACCGGCTCCACCCACGCCACGACCGTGTCGCTCCAAGACGCCTCCACGGAGGCCAGGCCCAGCCCCGCGGCCAGCCCGAGCACCAGCCCCGTCAGGACTGCGGCCGTCAGGGATCTCCGCATGCGGACCTCACCGGTGGGAGGCAACCGTGCCGACACGGAGGAAGGTAGGGTGTGCAGAGCCTGCGCGGCGACGCCGACCCAGGTCCGTCGACGGTTCGTCAACGTCTCCGTGTCGACGATGTGGGCCCCGACGTTCTTCTCGAGCTATTGTTCGTCCTGATCGGTGACCCCGGCGCTTCTTCGTGCGCCACCCTGCCTGCCCGTCCGCACCCCTCACTCGGGAGGCATCATGTCCAGCGCTGTACGGCCTCTTCCTGGCGCTCATCGTCCTTTTCGCGGCGTGCGCCACGCCGGCCACCCTGCCGCCGACCGCGCCGCCCGATTCGGGACGTCGGGTGGTGGCCGAGCACGGGGCCGTCTCTTCCGCGAACCCCCTGGCCAGCGAGGCCGGCGTGACGATCCTGCGGGCGGGAGGCAACGCCGTGGATGCCGCGGTGGCGACGGCCTTCGCCATCGGCGTGGTGGAGCCGCAGATGTCGGGTGTCGGGGGGAGCGGCGCCATGACGATCTGGCTGCAGCAGCGAGGGCCGGGCCGAGTTCCTCGACTTCTATGCCGCCCAGAACGCGGAGACGTACCGTGCGGCCTACGCCTCCGGGCGGATCTCTCCCGAGCGTCCCCGGCCCGGGGATCTGCGCGTGGTCGGTATCCCGGGAAACGTGCCGCGGCCTGCTGGCCGCCCACGAGCGCTTCGGGAAGCTCACCCGGGCCGAGGTCATGGCCCCCGCCATCCGGCTCGCCGAGGAGGGTTTTCCGGTCAACCAGGTGCTGGCCGAGTTCATCCTGGAGGACTCCGCCAAGGTCCAGCGCTTCGAGGCTTCGCGCAGCCTCCTGTGGCCGAACGGGAAGCCCCTGGCGCCCGGTGACAGGCTCCGCAATCCGGAGCTCGCCGCGACGCTTCGCCGCGTGGCCGCAGAACGGCGTGGCGGGCTTCTACGAGGGCGAGACGGCTCGCCGGCTGATCGAGGTGCTGAACGCGGGCGGCAACCCCGCCACGCTCGCCGATCTCGCTGGATACGACGTCCAGTGGGAGCGGCCGCTGTGCGCCGGATACCGGGGACGCGTGCTGCTGTCCGCGCCGCCGCCCCAGAGCGGCGCGCAGGTGCTCCACACGCTGGAGCTGCTGGAGCCCTTCGACCTGCCGAGCCTGGGGCTCCCGACCCGGTCGGGGCGCGCCCTCGACGTCATGGCCTCCGCCCTGCGCGTCGGCATGGCCGACAACCGGGTCAACAGCGATCCGAACTGGACTCCCGGTGCCCGCCGCGGGCGTCGTCTCGGAAGGGTTCGCCCGTGAGCGCGCGCCGCTGGTCGGCACCGGGCGGGCCCCCGAGCCCGTCGAGCCGGGTGACGCCACGCGCTACGATCATGCCGCTCCGCCCTCCGAATGCGCTCCGCTCGATCCGTACGCGTCGTCGCCGGAGATCCCCGGCGGTCGCGTCGTCGAACGGTCCGGACGCCGACCACGGCCGGGGAGACCACGCACATCTCGGTCGTGGACGCGGAGGGCAACGCCGTCGCGTTGACCCAGACGAACAGCTCGGTGTTCGGCTCCGGCGCCAGCGTCGCCGGCTTCTTTCTCAACGACTCGGGGTTCTTCTTCACGCCCGACAACCTGGCCGCTCCCTCGCTTTCGAGCTGGCGGACGCGGGCGACCACGATCTCTCCCGACCATCGTCCTGAAGGACGGGCGCGTCGAGATGGTGGTGGGAGCTCCCGGCGGCGGGCTGATTCCGACGTCCATCGTTCAGACCATGGTCTACGTGCTGGACTACGACATGGACCCCCTCGAGGCGGTGCGCATGCCCAGGCTGTTCTCGACCCCGGCCGGACCGACGGTGCAGCTCGAGACGGGCTTCACGGCCTCGGCGCTGGAGCAGGCGCGCGCGATCGGGTGGGAGCCGACTGCCCTCGCCCCCGGCTACGCTCGCCTGTACATGATCGTCCGACGCGACGGGCGATGGATCGCCGTCGCGGACCCTCGCCACAACGGTGAGGCGCGCGGCTACTGACGCCGCAGGGGGCCCGGGACGGGAGAAGGCCCGCCCCCGACGCGCGTCGGGGGCGGGCCGTGGATTCTCGCGACCGGAGCTACGGGATGTTGGGGTTGGTCAGGCGCTCGTTCTCGCTGATCGGGACGCAGTTGTCCCTCCCGTCCAGGAAGCGTGTTGTGCGCAGGGCCGCTCTCGGCGCTCCACCGCCGGAGGTCCCAGAAGCGCCGCCCCTCCAGCCACATCGTCTTGCCACGCTCGTCCTGGAGGATCGGCCACGCCTCGGCCGCGGTCGCGGCGGCGACCGGCTCGAGTTCGTGGTAGGCTCGCACCTGGTTGACCAAATCCATGGCGCCCGCGACGTCACCATCGCGCAGGGCCGCCTCGGCGCGGATCAGGAGCATCTCCGTGCCCTTGGCGAGCGCGATGTCCGCACCGTCGTCGAGGTACTTCTGCTGACGGACCCAGGGCGTCGTCCCGTTGGCCGCGTTGGCGATGCCGCCGCCGGCCTTCGGCACGTTCTGCCACGGGATCCGCGGATCGCCCTCCACCTGCGTACCAACGGGTGTTCCACACCGTGTACTCGCCGCGGACCAGCGTCACCGCCTGCCAGTCGTTCCCCTCCCGCGACGTGTTCAGCGAGAAGACCGCGTCGTAGTGGAAGTCGATGGGAACGAGGGCCGCGTCCTGCACCGCCCCGCTCCAGTTGCCGAGCGCCGCACGCACCTGCGCGCGGCCGGCCAGCGCCGCGTTCTTCCACGCCGTCGCATTCTGCGCCGTCGCGATGCGCAGCGCCTCGGTGAAGTACTGCTCCGCCCTGCGGAAGTGCTCGGCGTTCTCCTGCGCGGGACCGCCGTCGATCACGGCGTTGCAGGCGTTCTCGCCGAGGATGCGGTTCGCGTACCCGGCATGCAGGTATGCGCGGGGGTGAGCGCGTAGGCTTCGAATCCCGAACCCAGGACCTCCTTCATCCGATCGATCCCCTGCTCCGCGACCCAGCGCGCGCGTTGGGCCCGCCCCCACCAGTCGTTCACGTCGATCGATGCGATCACGCCGCGCGCGAAGATGGTCGGCGCGCCCAGCGTGCCGCTGTGGAACAGGTCGTCGGACCAGACGCTGCCCCAGATGGTCGTGATGGATAGCGCGGAAGACAGATCCCCCGACATCCCCACGACCAGGGCCGGCATGGCCACGGGCGTGTTCAGGTCCGCGTCGTTGATGGGACCGGGGTTCGTCACGTCCAGAAGGCCGTCACAACCCACCGCGAGGACCGCGGCGATGAGCGCGACGCCTCGAATCGTATGTCTGCTCATGGTCGGCCTCCTCAGAAGCTCACCCGTACCGTGGCCAGGAAGCTCCGGTACGTGGGAAGCACGTAGTAGTCACGCCGCGACAGGCTGGTCCGGTAGTCGTCCAGCTCCGGGTCCGAGCCCGTGTAGTCCGTCACGGTCCAGAGGTTGCGGCCCGCGATCTGCAGCGACGCCGTCCGCGTCCCGGGGACCCACTCCGCAGGCAGGTCGTACGTGATCGAGACGCTCCGCAGCTTGAAGAAGTCCGTGGACTCGATCCACGCGTCGTACGTCGGAGCCACGCGGCCGCCGTTGAGGGCGCAACGCGCCCGATCGATCGCCTTGACGTCGTCGTAGGCGGTGGGATCGGTCTTGAGGCTCGCGTACTTCTGCTGGATCTCGAAGCAGGGGAACCAGGCCCCGCGCCGGCCGTTCTGATAGCCGTTCGCGTTGATCATGTGGCCCCCCATCTTGAATTCGCCGACGGCGTCCAGGAGGATCCGATCCATCAGCCGCACGTTCGTGTTGAGGCTGATGCTCTTCGTCGGGTAGATGGGTCCGATGTACGCGTTCTCCTCGTACACGGGATCGGCGTACTCGTCCGGGTTCGTGATCTTCAGGCCGAAGATGCCCGGAACCGGATAGCCTTCCTTGATGTACGTGCGGCCGAACGTCTGGACCGTGATCTCCTGCCCGGCCAGGTCGATCGCCTCGCTGTTGACCGTCGCGTAGTCGACCCGGCCCCGCCAGTCGAGACCGGGGCGCCGCAGGATGTCGAAGCTCAGACGCGCCTCGATGCCGGTGTTCAGGATCTCACCGACGTTCTCGAGCTGCGTGCTCAGGAAGCCGTCCGAAGGGCGGCCGGCGCACCGGGATGAGCGCGTCCACGGTCCGGGCGTTGTAGTACGTGAAGTCGAGCCCCAGGCGTCCGTCGAGGAGCCCCGCCTCGAAGCCGACCTCGTACTCCCGGCTCCGTTCGGGACCGAGGTCCGCATTGCCGATCTGGCCTGGCGTGAAGCCGGGTTGGCCCTCCTCGGCCGCGATGGGATCCCACGTGCGCACGGCGTCGAACGCGCCCGGCGCCTTGCCGGACTCGCCCATGGCCGCGCGCAGCCTCATGGTCTCCCACCAACCCATCGTCCAGAAGTCCTCGTCCGAGATCACGTACGACGCGCTGACCTTCGGATAGAACTGCAGGCCGAAGCCCGAGCCGAACGCGCTGTTCCCGTCCACGCGCCCGCCCGCGGTGAGGAAGAGGCGGTCGTTGAGGGCAGCGGTCTCCTGGAGGAAGAACCCGGCGTTGGTCACGCGCAGGCGGGAGTCGCCGGTGACGTCGCGACGCGCCGCGGAGGTGAGCGTCGGTGTGCCGGGGCCGGAGAAGTCGAAGCCGTCGATGGTGAGCGTGTAGGCGTCGTCCGCGAAGAGCTGGCCGCCCCACGAGAACGACGAAGCCACCGAGCCGCCACGGAAGGTGTTCTGGAACGTCCCCACGTAGTCCAGCGACAGGAGGGCGCGACGCCAGTTCCTCGACGTCATGTCCCCCTTGGCGTAGCGCGGATACCCGAACGGCCGGACGGTCTCGATCTCGGACGTGTTGAAGTCGTAGCCCACCGTGAAGCGATTGGTCAGTCGATCGCCAGGCTGGTACAGCGCGGTGAGGCCGGTGATCAGGTGCGTCGCCTTGGTGGTGTTGTCGAGGGTGAGGATGGCGCCGTTCTGCACGCACACGACGCCTTCCGAGCAGCCCGCCGCGCCGGTGAAGTTGCTCCCGAAGCCCCGGCTCACGTTGAGCAGGAAGCCGTCGCCGTTGTCCCCCGAGGGGAGCCAGTCGGTGTCACGGCGGGTGAGCTGCGTGCTCAGCCGGAGCTCGAGCCCGTCGATGGGGGCGAACCCGAAGTTGGCGGTGAGGCCGCCGCCGGCGCTGCCGCCGCCGTCGTGGATGATCCCCTGCTCGTCGGAGAAGCTCCCGGACAGGTAGTAGTCCAGGTTGCCCTGGCCGCCACGCACGGACAGCGCGTAGCTCTGTACGGCCCCCGTCTGCAGCCAGCTGCCCGACTCCGGGCAGGTCACGTCCTCGAAGACCGTGCCCGAGTAGCTGTGGAGATTCGACCCGCGGCACTCGCGCAGCCACATGCCCGTGGGATCCGCGTCGCTGCCCAGGCGACCGGCCCGGTTGACGCCCTCCACGATCTCCATGCGACCACTGGGCGCCGCCGGACTGGCCGCGCTTCGTGAAGATCTGGATCACGCCGCCGGACGCCTCGGTGCCGTACAGCGTGGTCGCCGCGGCGCCCTTGATGATCTCGACGCGCTCGATGTCGTCCGCGTTGATGTCGTTCAGGGGGTTGCTGGACTGGCGGGCCTGGGGCTGGAGCGGCGTGGCGCCGCCGTAGATGCGCACTCCGTCCACGTAGACGATCGGGTCGTTGCCCTGGGAGATGGAGTTGTTGCCCCGCAGGATGATCGAGCCGCCGGCGCCCGGCTGGCCCGTGTTCTGGAGCACCGTGGCGCCCGGGGTGCGGCCCTGGATGATGTCCTGCGTGTTGCGCACCGGCGCGCTGGTGATCTCACGCGCGGTCACCCGGGACAGGCTCGTCCCGACCTCGCGCGAACGCTGCTCGCCGGTGGCGGTGACGACGATGGCATCGAGCGCCACCGCCTCCTGCTCGAGCAGGAAGTCGACGACGACCGTCTCCCCCGTGCGCACGGTGATCACCTGCTCTTGCGATGCGTAGCCGATGATCTGGGCGCGGAGGACGTGCTCGCCGTCGGGCACGCCGGCGATGGCGAAGCGGCCGTCGGCGTTGGTCAGCGCGCCGTAGCCGGTGCCCGGGATGTAGATCTGTGCCCCGGACACGCCCCCCGTGGTGCGTGCGTCCGTGACGCGACCTGTCACTGTGCCCTGGGGGGCGACAGCTGTGGCCGCAACGTGCTCGCGGAGTGGAGGGGCCGCCGAGGCGGGGAAGGCCCCGGCCAAGAATGCCAGGGTCGTGAGAGAACATACAAAGGTAAGCATGCGCGGACCTCCTGTCGGTGGTCGGCGCGTTGACCGGAAAGTCGGGGCAGTCGGCCTGAGCAGGCCGGGTGGCGCGCGGTGGATACGCTTGAGGAGGGCTGAAAGAAATATCCAAACGGCCCTGACCGGGGGCAAGACGGTCCGCTCCGCTGGGCGACCAGGTCGGCTCGTTTCAGTTGGGCCGCCCGGCTCGCGGCAGCTACCGGTGCCCGGGCATGCGCCCCGGCCGAAGCCTCCACGGCCCGGAATCGATTACCTTCTTGCCGGGCCCCGCAGCCCCCCACGAGACCTGCCGCCCCATCCACTCTGAACGGGAGGTTCGCCCGATGTCCGCCCAGTCCCCGGTCGACCCCGACGGCCTGCTCGAGTACTCCGTCGTCTTCACGGACCGGTCCCTCAATCACATGTCGCAGAAGTTCCAGAAGGTCATGCGTGACATCTCCGCGACGCTCAAGGGGACCTACAACGCAGCGGCGGTCGCCCTGGTGCCGGGCGGCGGGACCTACGGCATGGAGGCCATTGCGCGCCAATTCGCCGAGGGACGGAAGTGCCTGGTGATTCGCAACGGCTACTTCAGCTTCCGCTGGAGCCAGATCTTCGAGACGGGGAGGATCACGGACGACACCGTCGTCCTGAAGGCGAGCCCGATCGCGCCGGGACCGAAGCAGCCCTGGGCGCCACCGGCGCTCGAATTCGTGGTCGCGGCCATCCGCGAGCACCGGCCCGACGCGGTCTTCGCGCCGCACGTGGACACCTCGTCCGGGATGATCCTCCCGGCCGACTACATCCGGTCGGTTGGCGAGGCGGTACACGAGCACGGTGGGATCTTCGTCCTCGATTGCGTGGCCTCCGGGACCGTGTGGGTCGACATGGAGGACTGCGCCGTCGACGTGCTGCTCAGCGCGCCGCAGAAGGGCTGGAGCGCGTCGCCCTGTGCCGCCCTCGTGATGCTCGGGGAGGCCGCGCTCGAGCGGATGCAGGACACCCGCAGCAGCAGCTTCGCCTGCGACCTGAACAAGTGGCTGACGATCATGCAGGCGTACGAGAAGGGCGGGCACGCCTACCACGCCACGCTGCCCACCGACGCGCTGCTCGTGTTCCGGGATCGCATGCAGGAGACCGTGGCCGGCGGCCTCGAGGAGATCGAACGCCGGCAATGGGAGCTGGGCACCCGCGTGCGCGCGATGCTGGCCGAGCACGGCTTCCCGAGCGTCGCGGCTCCCGGGTTCGAGGCCCCCGGGGTCGTGGTCGCCTATACGGACGATCCGCTGATCCAGAACGGCAAGAAGTTCGCCGCCGTGGGCTGCAGATCGCCGCGGGCGTGCCGTTGATGTGCGACGAGCCTGCGGAGTTCAGGAGCTTCCGCCTGGGTCTGTTCGGGCTGGACAAGTGGGCGGATGTCGACCGCGCTGTGGAGCGGCTGGAGTCCGCCCTGGAGCGAATCGAGCACGACGCCGGCGTTCCCAGCGCCTGACGTGGCGTTGATCGCAAGCATCCCCGACGGACGCGACGTGGACGAGATCGGTGCGCGGGCCCGTCCGGGCACCGACCTCCGCAGGAGGACCTGGTCATGAACCGGACGCTACCCGTGGGCCTGGCGCTGGCAGCCCTGCTCGTTCTTCCCCTCGACGGAGTCGCCCAACAGGGGAGGCCGCTCCGCTTCGAGGACTTCATCGCCTTCCCCGTCCCCGGCGACCCGCAGATCGCGCCCAACGGTCGGTCGGTGGCCTACACGGTGACCGAGTATTCCCTCGAGGAGAACAGGGGGACCACGCGGATCTGGCTGGCCGGGCTGGACGGCGGCGAACCCCGCGCCCTCACCGGCGGCCCGGGCTCGGACAGCCAGCCACGCTGGTCGCCGGACGGCTCCCGGCTCGCATTCGTGTCGACACGGGGTGGCGCCCCCCAGATCTGGATCCTCCCTGTGGCCGGCGGCGAGGCTCACCAGGCGACGCACCTGGACACGGGAGCGTCGAGCCCCGTCTGGTCTCCCGACGGACGGACGATCTACTTCGTCAGCGACCTCCACTGGCCGACGCCCTCGACGCTGGACGCGCTGGAAGGGTCGTACGAGACCGACGCCCTCATTTGGGACCACCTGCTCTACCGCCACTGGAACGAGTGGCGCGCGGGCATCCGGACACATCTGTTCGCGGTACCCGCGGAGGGCGGCGAGGCGAAGGATCTGACGCCGTGGGACGAGGACGTGCCCACCAACACCCTTCCGGGCTACGGAGACGTGGCCCTGGCGCCCGACGGCTCGGAGATCGCGTTCGTCATGAACCCCGATTCGGTCGTGGCCAGGAGCACGAACAATGACGTCTTCGTGATGGGCCCCGACGGGACCGGCCGGCGGGCGCTGACCACTAATCCGGGGAACCAGAACACGCCCACGTATTCCCCGGACGGCCGGTACCTGGCGTACCGGTCACAGCCCACGGCGGTATTCGAGGCGGACCGAACGCACCTCATGCTCCTCGATCGCCAGTCGGGCCGGACGGAGGACCTCACGGCGGAGTGGCCCCTGTCGGTGGGCGAGATCGTGTGGACGCCGGACTCCAGGGCGATCTACGCCACCGTGGAAGAGCGTGGTCGCGTGGGCATCTACCGCATCGACGTACCGGGCGGTGCGCGGACGCGGGTCGTCTACGACGGAACGGTGGGGTCGGTCTCCCTGGGTCCCGGAGGCCGCATGTTGGCGTTCGTGAGCTCCACCGCGAACCGCCCCCACGAGGTATTCAGCGCCGGCAGCGACGGGTCGAACGTGCGGGCGCTGACGCATCTCGGAGACCAGGTCGTGGCCGGACTGGACATGAAGCCGGCGGAGGACTTCGCCTTCGTCGGGGCCGAGGGAGACTCGGTCCACGGCTTCCTGATCAAGCCGCCGGGCTTCGATCCTTCCCGGAAGTACCCCCTCGTCTATCTGATCCACGGAGGGCCTCAGGGGGCGTGGGAGGACCAATGGCACGCCCGGTGGAACTACCAGATGTTCTCCGCTCCGGGCTACGTGGTGGCCGCGGTGAACTTCCACGGCTCCACCGGCTACGGGCAGGCGTTCACGAACTCGATCTCACAGCATTGGGGCGACCGTCCGTACGAAGACCTGATGAAGGGCCTCGATGTCCTGCTCCAGCGGTACCCGTTCATCGACGGCGACCGGGTGGGCGCCGCCGGCGCATCGTACGGCGGCTACATGATCTACTGGATCGAGGGCAACACGGACCGCTTCAAGGTGCTCGTGGATCACGACGGCGTGTTCAACACGGTCAGCATGTACGGCTCCACGGAGGAGCTCTGGTTCCCGCTGCACGAGTTCGGCGGTCCTCCCTACGGCACCCAGCGGGACCTCTACGAAAAGTGGTCCCCCCTCAACCACGTGGAGAACTGGAAGACCCCGATGCTGGTGGTGCATTCCCAGCACGACTACCGACTGGACCTGTCCCAGGGCCTCCAGGCGTTCACGGCGCTCCAGCAGATGGGGGTGCCGTCCCGCTTCCTCTACTTCCCCGACGAGTTCCACTTCGTCACCAAGCCGCGTAACCGCCGGCTGTGGTGGGCGACGGTGCTGGATTGGCTGGGATCGTACCTCCAGCCGGCGGGAGGGGCCGCATCGCACTGACGGGAGGTCCCGCACAGGCTCCCCTGCGACCCCGCGAGCACGGAGCCTATGCGATGCTCGCCTTTCCCGTGGCCTCCGGCTTTCTCGTGGCCGGCGTCACCTGGGCGGGCGCGGCCTTCGCCGCGCTGGCGATCGTCGGCTTCCTGGCCCACGCGTCGGCGATGATCGTCCTCGGCGCGCGGGGCGGTCGACTCCGGGGGGCCCACGGGACGCACGCGCGGCGTCGGCTCCTGGCCCTGGGCTTCGTCGCGCTGGCGTGCGTCACGGTCGTCGTCGCCACGGCTCCTCCCGGGCTCTGGACACCCGCCCTCGGGACGTTCGTGCTCGCGCTTCTCCGTGGGAGCCCTTCTCGTTGCGGGCCGAACCAAGTCCGCTTGCGGGCGAGCTGCTCGTCGCCGCGACGTTCTCTTCCGTGCACGCCGTCATCGCGGCCGCCGCCGGCGCCACCCGCGCGGCCACCTGGTTCCCCGTGGTGGTCTGGATCGTCTCCTTCACCCTCGCGACCCTCGGGGTCCACGCGCTCAAGGCCGGCCTCAAGAGGAAGGGGCCGGGCCGGTGGACGATCCGGGCCGCCCCGACGCTGGCCGTCCTCGTCCTGGTGGCCGGCCTGGCGGCGTGGCGGGCAGTGGGGCTCGGGGTCGGTCTCGCCCCCGCACCCAAGGCGCTGCTGTGCTGGCGGTGGCGGCGCTCCACGTCCACCCCCGCCACCTCAAGCGCGTGGGGTGGAGCTTCGTGGCGACGGACCTTCTCACCCTCGTCCTGGTGACGGCCTCCCTGTCGGGGAGCTGAGCGCTACCGGCCTGGCCCCGGGTCGCTTCGAGCCACCAGGTCACGAACCCCCGGAGGTCGGCGTTCGCGTTGGCCAGGTCGGTTCTGCCGCACGGCGTCGCCGACCGCGGGGGCGCCCGGTGTTCCGGCTCGCCCCCTACGCGCGCCCGCTCGCCGGGTCGGACGCGGAGGCGTCGCCCTGTCCCGCGGGTCGGATCTGACAGAGGTAGGCGCGGTGCGGCACGGAGCCGCTCACGGGGTCCGCGGCCCGGCTGCCGATGACGAGGTTCAGGTTCGCCCCTCCGGGCCCGAACGGATCGTAGCCCGGCGCGCCTACGGCGGGGCAGGCCTGCCACCACCCGTGCTGGCCGCACACGACGCGGGGATCGAGGGAGTCGTTCATCCGGGCGCGTGCCCGGACGCTGTCCATGGGGGTCTCGATGGAGACCCAGTCGCCCTCGGTGATCTCGCGTGCCGCCGCGGCGTCCGGATGCATCTCCACCTCCGGGTCCAGCTGGTGCCGACGCAGGCTCGGGAGGGCCCGATGCTGGCTTTCGCAGAAGAGCGTGTGCTTGGCGCAGGTCAGGATCAGCGGGAACCGCTCCGAGAGGTCCGGGCGGGTCACCGGACCGACGAGCGGTTCCTCGTATTCGGGGAGGGGAGGGTAGCCGTGATCGAGCAGCGTCCCGGAATAGAGCTCGATCTTCCGAGTCGGCGTGGCGAAGCCGCGGAATCCTTCCTCGCTTCGATCGGCGAACTTCCGGTAGCGGGTCTCCAGAGGCAGTCGCACCCCGCCCGGGCTGTCGCGGAGCGCCTCGAGCGACACCCCGGAGGGGCCGAGCTGGTATCGATAGGCAGCTTCGATGTCGCCGCCCCAGAAGTGCGGGCCCAGACCGAGGCGGCGGGCCAGGTCGAAGACGATCTCGATGTCGGCGCGGGACTCGCCCTGGGGCTCCACGACCCGGCGCCGCAGCTGCATCGTCGCCTGCGCGGCGGGACTGACCTCGAAACCGATCCTGAGGGCTTCCCGCTCGAAGGGGCTGGCCACCGGGAGCACGACGTCGGCCATCTCGGCCGTCGGGTTCATGAACAGGTCGGCGTGGACGTAGAAGTCGAGCTTCGACAGGGCCTCGCGGCCGCGTCGTCCGTCGGCGTGGGCCAGAAGGAGGTTGGCGCCGAAGCCGACCATTCCACGCAGGGCGTAGGGGTGCCGCTCGAGGATCCCCCGGTAGACCTCCTCCGACGTGACGTGTTGCCAGCGGGCGGGTCCCAGCGGTCGGTCCTGGAAGCCGAGGGCGCGCGAACGTTGCTCGTCCGCGAGCAGCTCCTCGCCGGTCACCCTGGCCGAGGGTACGGATGCGAACAGGACGTTCCCCCCCCGTGCGTCGAAGCTGCCGGTGAGCGCGTACAGCTGGGCGATGGCGCGGGCGATCTGCGTCGCGTTCGACTGCATCTCCACCCCGCTCCACGCATAGAAGGCGACGGGCCGTGACTCCCAGAGCATCCGGGCCGCACGCTCCGTCTCATCGGGCGGGATGCCGCAGGTCGTCTCCACCCGCTCCGGCGTGAACCGACGACAGACTCCGGCCATCAGGTCGAAGGCGGGCCTGCAGACGATCTCGCCCCGGACTGTTTCCACCGGGAACGCGCCGAAGAGGGCCGCGGTCTCCAGGCTCCCGTCACAGGTGCCGGTGGCCGGGTCGTAGAGGATCGGGCGCCGGCCGGCCTCGTCCCATGCGACGTAGCGTCGGTCCTCTTCCACTCCGTTCAGGTCCGCGGCGGTCAGGAGGCGCCCGACGTCCGGACGGACCAGCAGGGGGCCGTTGGTCCAGCTGCGGACGAACGCATCGTCGTACCACCCGCGTTCGATCATGACGTGGGCGAGCCCGAGGGCCAGGGCTCCGTCCGTCCCCGGCCGGACGCGCAGCCAGACGTCCGCCTTGGTCGCGGCGCCGACCCGCCTGGGATCCACCACGATGAGTCGGGCACCCCTCTTCAGCGCCGCGGTGGTGGCGACGGCGTGGGAGATACGGGCGAGATTCGGATTGTAGCCCCAGTAGAGGATGCATCCCGCATGCTCCAGGTCGGGCATGTAGGCACCGGGAACGCTCGCGCCGTACGTGTACGTGGTGGCGCCGTATCGGCCCCAGCCGCACAACTCCATCGACACGCACTGGTTCGGGCTCCCGAAGGCCCGCATCAGGCGCTCGATCCATACGATCGAGTCGGAGGATGCCGACGTCGACGGCGACGCGATCGTGAACACGACGCTTTCCGGTCCCGACTCCTCGGCCAGTTCCCGAAGCCTGGTGGCGCACAGCTCCAGCGCCTCGTCCCAGCTCATCCGCTCCCATCCCGGATCGGGGTCCCCCTTCGGGCGGGTCCGCTTCATCGGGTGGAGCAGCCGGTCCGGATGGTACACGAGCTCGGGGGCCGCGCGACCCTTCGCGCACAGGGCCTTGCCGGTGGGGTGGGACGGGTCCGGCTGCAACGCCACGAATCGGCCGTCCTCCACCACCGCGATGGAGCCGCAGCGCGATACACAGAGAGCGCAGTAGCCCGGAACCCGATCGGTCATCAACCCTCCTCGAGGCACCACCGCACGAACTCCCGCAGGTCGTTGTTCGCGTTGGCCAGGTCCGCCTTGCGCAGGTACATCATGTGCCCGCTCTCGTAGAAGCGGAAACGGAACCGGTCCGCCAGCTCGCCGCCGGGCTGGATGTGGGAGATGGTGTACTGGGCGCTGAAGTAGTCGGTGGCGGCGTCGTAGTAGCCGCCCTGGACCATGACCTTCATGTACGGGTTCTGGCGCATGGCGTCGCCGAGCATCTCGCCCACGCGCACGTTGGCGTCGGTGGTCCACGGGCGCACCGGGCCCCAGATGTTGTACTTCAGGTCCGTGTGGTAGCCCAGCTCCTCGCGCAGGTAGCGGTTCACCGCGTCGCTGAAGGGGCCGTTCCAGTTCGCCATCGCCGGGTCGAAGTCGGGGTTCTCCCCCGCGGCGTCGGGGTCCACCCCCGTGTAGCGGCTGTCCAGACGCCCGACCGTGAGCCGCTGGTCGCGCAGCAGCTCCTTCCAGAACCGGCGAGCGTCCACGCGCAGGTTGGTCTCCAGCACGTACCCGGTGTCGAGCCCGGTGTAGCGCGCCACCCGCCCGGCCACGTCGCGACGGGTGGCGTCGTCCAGCCGGTCGCCCAGCACGAGGGCGTGGAGGTAGTCCCCCAGGGCGAAGGTCTCGGCCTCGTCCAGCACGTCGCGCAGGGGGCGGGCCTGCAGATCGTTCGGGAGCTGCTTGTGGTACCAGGCGGTGGCGGTCTTCTGCGGCAGGCTGGTGGCGTAGGACACGTCGGGCCCGCGATCCAGCCCCAGGTTCGTCATCGAGACGAGGATCACCCCGTTGACGTAGATCTGGTGCTCGTTCAGCAGGTAACCCGCCAGTCCCGACGCGCGGGTCGTCCCGTAGCTCTCCCCGATGACGAACTTCGGGGAGTCCATGCGCTGCTCGCGGGTCAGGAAGAGCCGGACGAACTCGCCCACGGAGGCGATGTCGGACATGGTGCCGTGGTACTTGTGCGCGTCTTCCCCCTCGACCATGCGGCTGAAGCCGGTGGCTACGGGGTCGATGTAGACGATGTCCGCCACGTCGAGGATCGAATGGGGGTTGTCCTCAAGCCCCACCGGCGGGCGGAGGGCGTTGCCGTCGTCGTCGTACTGGACGCGGCGCGGCCCCGTGTAGCCCATGTGCATCCACACCGACGCCGTGCCCGGCCCCCCGTTGAAGCTGATGAAGAGGGGCCGCGTGGCCATGTCCTGCACGCCGTCCCGCGTGTAGTAGACGTAGAACATGCGCGCCGTCGTCTTGCCGTTCTCACGGATCGGCAGCGTGCCCGCCTCGGCCGTGTAGCGGACGGGACTGCCCTCGATGGTCGTGGTGTGGTGGGTCACGACGGCCGAGTCGGGGAGCAGCGCGAGCTCCTGGGCGGGGAGCCGGCCGGCCGGCACCAAGGCGGTGGCGACGATCCAGGCCGCGAGGGCTCGGCGATGATGGGCGCGCTTCATGGGGCATCTCCGGGGAAGGACGGGTCCTGGGGCATCGGCCCGTAGCCTACGACGCCCGGGGAGGTACGGCTACCGGGCGCGGCCGGGGTTTGACGCCGCGCCGTCCGATGGCACTATTCGCACCTATGCCACCCACCCGACGCGAAGTCCTCGCCGAGCTGGCCGCCCTCGCCGCCGCCGCCGCGCTCCCCCGGGGCGCGTGGGCGCTCGCCGACGGGGATCCCCTGGACGGCACCATCGCCGGCTACGTGGAGGGGCTCCGACGCGGCACCTGGAGCGCCGCGGAGGTGGTCGGCTCGGGCCCTGGATCGCTGCCGAGCGGAGGGAATGGCCTGGCGGGCCATCGACGCCCTGTCCGACCACGGCGCCCGCCGAAGCGCGGGCGGCCGACGCGCGCCGGCGGGCCGGGCGGACGCGGGGTCCCCTGGACGGCGTTCCCGTCTTCGCCAAGGCGATCTACGACATGGACGGCCTGCCCACCACGGGCTCGAGCGCCGAGTGGGCGCGGCTGTTCCCGGAGGCCGTGCGCCGCGACGCCATCGAGGTGGCGCGGCTCCGCGCGGCGGGCGCCATCGTGCTGGGCAAGACCGCCGCGGACGACTTCGCCTACCACGGCAACGGCACGAGCAGCCACACGGGCCAGGTGCTCAATCCCCACGACCCCACCGGGACGCGGACGCCGGGCGGGTCCAGCGCCGGATCGGCCGTCGCGGTGGCGGCGGGCATGGCCTTCGCCGCCCTGGGCACCGACGACGGCGGCTCCAACCGCATCCCGGCCCAGTTCACGGGCGTGGTGGGGATGAAGCCGACCTTCGGGCTCGTGCCGCGCACCGGCGTGATCCCCACCTGGCCGTACCTCGACACCCACGGCCCGCTGGCCCGCAGCGTGGCCGACGCGGCGCTGCTCCTCGCCGCGGTGGCGGGCGCCGACGCCTCGGACCCGCTCGCGCTCACGGACCCCTGGAACGGCGCGCCGCTCGCGGCCCTGCGCGACGACGCCCTGGCAGGCGTTCGGCTCGGGCCTGGTGGAGGCGCACGTGCCGCGCGACCAGATGTCGGCCGAGGCCCTCGCGGTGTGGGACCGCGCCGTGGGCGACCTGCGCGCCGCTGGCGCGACGGTGGAGCCCTTCACCCCGGCGGTCACGCTGTGGGACGTGCGCGACGCCTTCGCCGCCGCCGCCGGCGAGCGGGGGGACGTGCCGGTGGACCCGAGATCCCCGGCGCCCACGGCCAACGCCCTCTACCTCTACTTCGCCGGGCGCACCGACCGTCCGCGCGAGGCGGTGCGCCGCGGGTACGCGGCCTACCGGGCCTTCTACGACGTGCTCCCCGAGTCCTTCGAGGACTGCGAGCCGCTGCTCCAGCAGCCCATGGCGGACGACCCGGCGGGGCGCTCCTTCGCGCGCTCGCGGGCCCGGGTGGTGGCGGCGCTGGCCGACGTCCATGCGCGCCGCGGGCGTCGTGGCGATGGTCTACCCGACCATGCCCTTCAACGCGCCCCTCGCCACCGATTCGTGGCCCCCCATCCGCACCGCCCTGGGCTACGGCAACTGGCTCGGCCTGCCGGAGGTGTCCGTTCCGGCGGGGATCGGTGCCGACGGGATGCCGGCGCTCAACCTGTCCGTCGTGGGGCTGCCGGGCGACGACGCGCGGGTGCTGGCGCTGGCGCACGCCTACGAGCGCAGTCACGCCGCTTCGTGGCACCGCCGCGGGGGACTGGGAGGTAGGCGCGCTCATCGTCCCGCCATCTTGGCCTTGATCTCCTCGAGCCAGTTCTCCACCAGGATCACGGGCGCCGGCCGTGCCTCGTCGCCGGAGCCCCGGTCGCGCACCATGATGAAACGCTGGCCGTCGGGGGTGACGTCGTACGCGCTCGTGAGGGGGCTCACGAGGGCTCCGTCGGGAACGGGAAAGAGGGTCTTGCGATCAGCCACACGGAATCCACCCGCGGTCTCCACCGCGGCGGACATCATGGTGTAGTTGCCGTCGGCGTCGTAGGCCAGGTAGAAGAGCTCCTTGCCGTCCCGGGACCAGAGCGGACTCGTCGCCGGTCCCCGCGAGACCACCCAGCGCCCGGAGCCCACGTCCGGGAAGGGACGCACGTTGACCTGCCACTCCCCCGACTCCTGGGACGCGTACGCCAGCCAGCGGCCGTCGGGGGAGAGCTTGGGCGCCACCTCGTCGTAGTCGGAGGTGAGGAGGGGCACCTCTGTGGTGTCGGCACCGTCGATGTGCCACGCCACGATGTCCCGAGCCCCGGTGGTGTTCTGCGTCCCCCCTACCCGAGCCACGATCCAGCTTCCATCGGGCGTCTCGTCGGTGTCCCACAGGGCGCGCCCCTTCTCAACCAGGACGGGCTGCGGATCCCCGGCCCCGTCGGCGCGCTGGACGTACATCTCGCTCACCTGCTCCCGGCGCCGCGAGAGGAAGTACACGTTCCGTCCGTCCCTGGACCAGCGGAGTCGGGCGTCCTCGGTGGGGTGGTACGTGAGGCGCAGGAGGGGCCCGTCGTCCAGCTCCTTGATCCAGATGTCGTTCCCCTCGGTGCCGTTGAGGCCGATAGCCAGGCGCGTCCCGTCGGGAGAGAGGGCCCACCCCATGTTCCGTGCGCTCTGTATGGCCCAGCTCCGGTCCACGGGCTGGGCCACGCCCGCTGCGGCTCACCCACACCACTTCGTGGTTGTCGAACCCCCCGGTCTGGACGGCGCCTCGCGTCATGACCAGGAGCGTGCCGTCCGGGGCGAGGGCCATATCCGGCCAGCTGCCCTGGATCCGGACGTTCTCAATCAGGGGCACAGCGGGTCCGGTGACCTCGAGCCTCCCCACGTCGAAGGGCACGGCGAAGACGGCGCCGTCGGAACGAACGTACACCACGTCTCCGCTCGCCACGTACCACGCCTGGAGGGCACCGGGAAGCACCTCGTGTCCTTCCCCGCTCTCCAGGTCCGCCGCCCACACGCTGAAGGAGCCGTTCGAGCAAGGGCCGTCGCACGTCGTGAAGAGGGCGCCCCTGGAGCCCGGGAGCCCCGAGGGGTAGGCGGCGGGGAGCGAGTCGGGGAGGTTCGAGGGCCCCACGACCGTGGGCGGTCCACCGCTGGCGGCCATCCGTGCCAATCGCGGAGGGTCCGATGTAATCGCCTCGGTCCCTTGGAGCCGCCGGTGCCCGAACAGGAGCGACCCGTCGTCGAGCCAGGCGACCCCGACGTTGTACGCGCTGTCGGTGAGGGTGATGGGCGCCCCGCCCTGGAGCGGCACCTTGCTCAGGCGGAAGGCGCCGGCGTTGTAGTAGACCACCTCCCGGGCGTCGGGGGAAACCGACGGGGTGTAGGCGCCCTCGGTCCCGACGAGGGGCACGGCGTCGGTGCGGTCCCGCCACTTCACCTAGAGGCGGTTCGGGCCTCCGTCCCCCGGGACCCACGTATACCAGCGCCGCCCCTCCGTCGGCCACCGTGAACGTGGTCGGGACGAGGTCCACCAGCTCCTGGCCGGGTTGGAAGGCCAGGGAATACCGGGCAACGGAGGGCACCGCCTCGGGTCGCATCCACCCCCACGCCGCCAGGGCCAGCGCCACCACCGTGGACGCCACCAGGGCGGGCGCCAGTCGCTGGAGGCGTCCCGGGGGCGCAGCGGCTTCGCCGGCCGTACCCGCCAGCCCCACCACCGTAACAGCCCGGGTTGGTGAGGGCCGCAGCGAAGTCCGCCGCGGAGGTGAATCGGTCGGCGGGGCTCCGGGCCAGGGCCTTGGCCACCGCCGCCTCCACGTTGCCGGGGATGAGCTCCCGGGTGCGGCGGATGGGGATGGGGGTCTCGGAGAGGATCTTCGCCACCACGGCCTGAGCCGATTTGGCCACGTGGGGGGGCTCCCCCACCAGCATCTCGTACATGACCGCGCCCAGGGAGTAGAGGTCGGAGCGGGCGTCCCAGCTCCCGGTCACCGGCAGCCTGCTCGGGGCTCATGTAGTGGGGCGTCCCGATGGAGAGCCCGGTCTCGGTGAGGCGGGTCTCGCCCCCGGCGCTGCGCATGGCCAGGGCGATCCCGAAGTCCGACACCAGGGCCTGACCGTCGTGGAGAAGGATGTTGGCCGGCTTGATGTCGCGGTGGACCACGCCGTGGCGGTGGGCGTAGTCCAGCGCCGCCGCCCCCGAGCGGGCGATCTCCACCGTCTCGTCCACGGGGAGCTGCCGCTCCCGGTCCAGCTTCTCCCGGAGCGTCTCGCCCTCCATGAGCGGCATGACGTAGTAGAGGAAGGTGTCGGCCTCCCCCGAGTCGTACAGCGGCAGGATGTTGGGGTGCTGGAGGTTGGCGGTGACCTCGATCTCCTTCAGGAACCGTTCGCCGCCCAGGCACGGCGGCCACTCGGGCCGCAGGACCTTGAGGGCCACCTGGCGATGGTGCTTGAGGTCCTCGGCGAGGTAGACCAGGGCCATCCCGCCCTCACCCAGGTGGCGTTCAATGCGGTAGCGCCCCTCGAGGGCGGCTTGGAGACGGGCGAGCGCGTCACCGGTCATGGGCGGCCTCCTGGGCAGGTGGCGGTGTCCGCGCGCGCACCGCCGTGGCGGCCAACATGCGCCCCTGGCCGCCCGGATCACAAGAGACACAAGGTCGCGCCAGGGGTTTACGCGAGCCGCGCCCATCGACGAGCTGTCGAACACGTGCCGGACTCCTCCCTCCCGGCGGCGGAGGCGTGTAGGTTGTCGGGTCACCGTCGTCGCCGAGGAGGGGATCGCATCGATGCTGCAATCGAAACGGCTCTCGAGCTTCCGATTCCGGGCCCTCGCCGCGCTCGTGGCGTGGGGCGCGCTCCTGGCGCCCCTCGGGGCCGCGGCCCAGATCACACAGGCAGGAGCATGCGGCACGTCGGGACTCGCTGTCCGCGCACGTGGAAGAGGGCGTCGTGGTGGCCTTCGGGGGCAGGACCCCCGTCGACGATCGCGGGACCTTCTTCCAGCTGCCCGCCTTCCACTACCTGACCGGCTTCGACGAGCCCGACGCGGCCCTCGTCATGGTGGTGCGCGGACGGCCGCGGCGACCCGACGCTGTTCCTGGCGCCCATCGACCCGCGCCCGGCGTTCTACTACGGACGACGCCCCGACTCGGCCGAATTCCCGGAGCTATCTCGGCATCAGCGGGCCGCTCCGTCGCGGCGCTCCCCTGGCGTCCTCGACTCCCTCGCGGGCGCCGGGCTGCCGTTCTACACGCTGGCGGACTTCGAGGCTGCCGACTTCGCGCGCGCCGACTCCCTCACCCGGGACGGGCGTTCATGCGGCGCTTCGTCGGAGCGGCATCCGACCGTCGTCGGTGCGCGACGCGCATCCCCATCGTCGACCGCGCTGCGAGCGCGGAAGAGCCCCGCGGAGATCGCGCTGCTGAAGAAGGCGGCGCGAGATCAGCTCGGAGGGGCACCGCGCGGCGATGCTGGTGCCGCGACCCGCGCCACGAGTACGAGCTGCGGGCGGCGCTGGAGTGCACGTTCACTGCGACTCGGCGCGGAGCGGCCCGCCTACGGCTCCATCGTCGGGGCGGGCGCGAACGGCACGCAGCTCCACTACATGAAGGACACCGGCCCAGGCGCGGCCGGGCGAGCTGGTGGTCATGGATGCGGCCGCCGAGTACCGGGGCTACGCGGCGGACATCACCCGGACGATCCCCGTGAGCGGCACCTTCACGCCGGAGCAGCGACGCATCTACCAGCTCGTGCGCGACGCGCAGGGCGCCGCCGAGCGCAACGCGGGCCGGCCTCAGCGCAGACGGCGGCCCAGGACTCTTCCTTCGCCGTGCGTGCCCGCGGGCTCGCGGCGCTCGGCCTGATCGAGAGCGTTGACGCCACCTTCGACCCGCCGTGGCCGTCGACTGCGCAGCCGCAGCCCAACGCGTGCCGCCAGGCCAACGCTCTGGACCATCCACGGCATCAGCCACGGGCTCGGGCCTGGCGGTGCACGATCCGATGCCAGTACGACTTCGGGCGACCGGACCTACCAGGTCGGGAGACGCCTTCACCATCGAGCCCGGGCATCTACATCTCCACGACGGCGCTCGACGTATTGCCCGACACCCCCCGCAACCGGCGCTTCATCGCCGGCCGTCCGCGACGGCGGTGGAGCGATACCAGAACACGGGCGTGCGCATCGAGGACGACTATCGTGATCACGCCAGACGGGGTTCGAGCGGATCAGCTTCGGCGCCCCGGGAGATCGAGGAGATCGAGAGGCTCATGAAGAGCCGCCGTCCCGTGGGGTGAGCGGGACGAGGCAAGCTGGTTTCCGGACGCCGCGGTGCCATTCAACGGTTTAATCGCCGGGTAATCGTACCGCGCCAGCATCCGTCCGTCGTTCGGACGGATGCGCGGGAGCGGTGACGCTCGAGCGCGCCGACACGCCGGGCTCGACTGAAGCCCGGTTCACCACACGGGACCTTCCACGGATCGAGGAGACCCGACCCATGTCGAAGAAGACACGCTCACCAGGCAGGTGGCTCCTCTGTCTCGCCCTGGCGTTCGGAGCGGGGCTGCCCTTCCGAGCCTCGGCGCAGGCGAGTGGCGTCGCTGCCGGTGACCGCGTACGCGTCACCCTTCCCTGTCCGGAAGCCACGCAAGCGCTCCCGATCCGGGACGCCGGGTGCGGTGCGGAGGGCACGGTCGCACGCTTCACGCCCGACACGATCGAGTTGGTCGTCGGGAGTTCCCTCGAGACCCATCCCCTGAGCTCGATCGGGCGGCTGGAAGTCCGCAGGGTCGAGGGGCCGGGTTGGACCATTCCCGCCGCGCTCGGCCTCCTGCTCGGCGGCGCCGGCACGTACGCCCTACTTCACGGGCGCGGCTCGACGAGCCTGTGCGACCGATCACGCAACCAGGATGCGATGAGCCGGGGGGAGTGCGCCGGCCTCACGCTCGTGGGTGGGGCGGTCGGGGCCGGGCTCGGTGCGCTGACCGCCGTGCTGCTGCGCACCGAGCGGTGGGTCACCGTCCCACTGGGACACGTCCGGCTGTTCGATCGCTCGGTAGCCCGCGCCGCATTCGCCCCGTCGCGGCGTCGCGGCCAAAGACACCCGACGGGAGCCAGACTGCCAGATACCCGATACCTGGAGGAGACCGCATCTTGGGACTGCGTCCCGAAGGAAGCGACCGTCCACCCGCCCGGCTGCGGAGGCGCCGGCGGCGGGTTGCGGTAGCTCTGGCTCCGATGGCCCTCGGCGCCTGCGTGACCGCCGGCGCCACGCTGGGCAGCGGAGTGGGCGACGCCTTTCTGCAGCACGCCCCGTACTACGCCGGGACCGACCACGTCCACGCCGCGGGCGACACGGCCGCCGCCGGGCACCTCCCGATCGCGTACCAGCGCGGGGCCACCCAAGCCCCGATCTTCGACCCGTCCGTGGGCGACGCCATGGCGGCGCTGCTGGCCGACATGAACGCGTACCTCGACGCCCTGGGCGTAACGCGGCGCCTGGTCGAAGGAGGGCGGGTCTCGGCCGTCACGCACGCGGCGACTCGACGCCCGCCGGACGTCCAGTTCGGGTGCGTCACGCCTTCGGGATCTCCGGACGACGACTGTGCGCTGAACGGCGACACGGTCCTCGGGCGTGACGGGTTGCGGATGCGGCTGGCGGTTGGCCGGCCGGCGCCGGAGTGGATCGACTGGGCGGGGGACGCCATGGATGCTGCGGGCGTCGACCGGACCCTGGTGATCACGCTCGAGGTCGGGCAGTACCTCGTCCGGCAACGTGGCCTGCGCGGCAGGAAGGAGGTCGAGTTGGGGACGGCCCACGTGGCGGAGCTTCCCTGGCTCACCTCGCTGGAGACACCGGTCGCCGTCCTGCAGCTGACGGGCGCGCTCGTGGGCCGCGACGGGCGGGCGATCCGCATCGGAGTCGAGGGGCTCCTCGCCCGTCGCACCGGCCTCCGTTTCAGCACCTTCGACGCCCAGGAGCTGATCACCGACGAGGACGTGGAGCGACTCCGCTCGGTGCGTCGGGAGGACCTGGAGGGCGCTCCCCTAGTCTGGGAGGAGGGGCTACGCACGCTCGTCGCGAGCCTGCTGGCCGGGGGTCGGGCCCCGTGACGGGGTCGACCGCGCAGGGCCCATACGGCGCGGAGAAGCCGGGACCGGGCGGCGCTCCCCCCTCACTGGTCCGTGCCACGGTGTGCGCAGGGGACGTCTCGATCTCCTACGTGCAGTCCGGCGAGGGCCGCCCGGTCGTCGTCCTGGGACGAGCGCCGGAGTCCGACGCCACGAGCCCCTTGTTCCTGGGGAGGCTGGCGCGACATCTTCGGGTCTTCGCGCCCACGATGGAGCACGAGGGGTGCGCGGAGGCCTGTGAGGGCGGTGGGACCCCGGTGGCGTTTTCGCGATGGCTCCGGGATTTCATCGACGGTCTGGGACTCGGCCCGGTCGGCCTGGTCGCGGAAGAGCCGCACGGCGTGCCGGCCCTGGGATTCTCCCTTGCGGATCCCGAGCGGGTGCACTGCCTGGCGCTGGTCTTCCGGGGCGAGCCGGATCCGGTCGTGTCCGCGGCCCCGACCCGCGACGCGTTCGTCGGGGCGGGCACACCCGTGATGGTCCTGCGCGTGGGGGCGAGTCACGGAGACCCCGGATCGAGCGTCGCGGCGTGCTCGACGGATCTCGTCGCGTTTCTCACCGACCAGGCAAAGCCCCGACCCGGGAGCAACAGCCGACCCTGACGAGCTCGGATGCCCGATCGCCCGACCAAGCACGCTGATCCCCCCAGGACGGGCGGCGCGCCCGCACCGACCCTGCCACCCCTGACGCGCTTCATCGGCCGTGAGAGGGAGATGGCGAGCCTGGGACGCCTGATGGGCACGACTCGCCTCGTGACCCTGACGGGCTCGGGGGGGTCGGGAAAGACCCGTCTCGCACAGGAACTGGCGAGCCATCTGGCGGAGGAATATCCGGACGGCCTGCACTGGGTCGAGCTCGCGCCGATCCACGACGAAGAGCTCGTGGTGGAGCAGGTCGCCGAGGTGCTCGGCGTACGGAGCCGGCGGGGTGCGGCCGGGCACGACGCCATCGCGAACCGCATCGCGGACCGGCGCGTCCTCCTGGTCCTGGACAACTGCGAGCACGTGGTCAGGAGCGCGGCCGGCCTGGTGGCGGCTCTGCTGGGCAGGTGCGGGCGACTCGAAGTGCTCGCGACCAGCCGGGAAGCGTTGTCGATCCCGGGCGAGACCGCCTGGCTGGTACCTCCGCTGTCACTGCCTGCCCAGGAAGGGCCGCCCACCCCCGAGTCTCTCGCTGGATCCGAGGCGGTGCAGCTCTTCGTCGATCGAGCCGCCGACGTAGTGCCGTCGTTCCGCGTCACGGAGGCCAACGCCGGCGACATCGCGGCGATCTGCCGTCGCCTCGACGGGATTCCGCTGGCCCTCGAGCTGGCCGCGGCCCGGATGCGTGCGCTGGGACCCGCTCAGCTCCTGGCCCGTCTGGACGACCGGTTCCGCGTCCTCACCGCCCGGACGCGGAGCGCCCTTCCCCGTCATCGGACGCTGAGGGCGGCCATCGACTGGAGCTACGAGCTGCTGACGCCCGGGGAACGGCTGCTGATGGTCAGGCTGTCGGTCTTCGCGGGCAGCTTCGACCTCGATGCGGCGGAAGGCGATCTGCGCCGGCGACGCCATCGCCGAGGAGGACGTGCTGGACCTGGTCTCCGGGCTGGTCGAGAAGTCGCTCGTCGAGGTGCTGGAGCAGGGGAGCACGGTGCGCTACCGGCTCCTGGAGACCGTCCGGCAGTACGCCGCCGAGCGGCTCGAGGACGACGGGGGCGCATACGCCTGTGCATCGGCGGCACGCTGAGTACTTCACGGCCGTGGTCGCGGATGCCGAGCCGCACCTCACCGAGCCGGGCCTCAAGCCCTGGATCCAGCGGCTCGACCAGGACGCGGACAACCTTCGCCAGGCGCTCGCGTGGACGCGCGCGGAGGATCCCGACGCGCACATCCTTCTGGCGGGCAAGCTGTGCTGGTACTGGTTCGGCACGGAGCATTGGTCCGAGGGACGCCGGTGGCTGGAGGGGGCGCTGGCCTTGCCCGAAGCCGCGGCGAGAACCCGCGAGCGAGCGTCCGTGCTCTTCGCGTTGGGGGTGCTGACCTCGCTCCAGGCGCAACCGGAGATCGCCCGGCGGGTTCTGGAGGAAAGCCTCGCGATCGCCTCGGAGCGGGGCGACGCACGGCAGGCGGCGTACGCCCGCAACTATCTGGGGCTCAGCCTGGCGTCGGAGGGGCGCGCGGAGGCCGTGCCGCATCTGACGGAGGCGCTCGCGCACTTCCGTGAGGTCGGCGACCTGTACGGCGCCCGGCTCGCGCTGCTCTGCCTCGGTGCGGCGGCCGCAGGGGAAGGAGCGCTGGATCGCGCCGCCCAGCTCACGGAGGACGGGGTGGCGGCCGCGCGCTCGTTCGGTCAGGACCGGGAGCTCGCCGTCTCCCTCCGCCAGCTGGCCATGGTGGAGATCCGGCGCGGAGACGCCGTGAAGGCCGCGCGCCTGGCAGCGGAGGCCCTCGGCGCCCTGGCGCGCGACCCGCAGCACTACTTCGTCACGCTCGCCCTCGAGGCCCTGGCCGGAGCGTTGGCCGACCTGGGGCGGCCCAGCGACGCGGCGCGGCTGTTCGGCGCCGGAGAGCGTATCCGGCAAGGGATCGGCGTCAGCGTGGCCAGGATCGACGCACCGGTCTACGAGCCACGCGTCGCGAGGCTACGGGATCAGCTGGGCGAGGCCGGCTTCCAAGAGGCCTGGTCGACGGGTCGAGACCTCTCTGCGGGTGAGGCGATCGTGGTGGGCCGCGATGCGGTGGCCACCCTCGACAGCCACTCGGACGCCGCTGCCGACACGGGGACGCCTGCGGGGGCCGCGCAAGGAACGGAGCCTGCCGCGCTCGTCGCCGACGAGCCCCCGGTGGGCGAGCACGGGCTGGCGGTACGCGCGCTGGGGTCCCTCGAGATCGACCTGGATGGGCGGCGGCTGGGGCCGGGCGACTGGAGCCACAGCCGGCCCCGGGAGCTCCTTGTCCTCCTCCTGTGCCATCCAGCGGGTCGCACGCGCCAGGAGGTCGGGCTCGCGTTGTGGCCCGGGAGCTCGGCGGCGCAGGTGAAGAACAGCTTTCACGTCGCGCTCCACCATCTCCGGAAGACCCTCGGGCGTCCGGAGTGGGTCCGCTTCGAGGACGACCGCTACCGGATCGCCTCGGAGCTCGGCGTCCGGTTCGACGCTGCGGACTTCGAGGTCGGCGTGAGGGCGGGCAGGCGGGCGATCCGGGAAGGCTCGGAGGGAGGGACGGACGCGCTTCGCTCCGCGCTCGCCCTGTACCGGGGGGACTTCCTGGCCGAGGAGTCGGCCGGGGACTGGCACCTGGAGTACCGCGACCACCTTCGCCGCCTGTACGTGGACGCCCTGGTCGCGCTCGGGGACGTCCTGCTCCGAACCGGCGCCAACGAGGAGGCGGTGGAAGTCTTCCGGCGCGTGGTGCTCCTGGACGATCTCCATGAAGAGGCGCACCGGCAGCTCATGATCGGGTACGTCCGGACGGGTGAGCGGCTGCTCGCCATCCGCCAGTTCGAGCGACTCGAAGGTCTCCTCCGGGACGAGCTGTCCGCCGAGCCCGAGGCCGAGACGGTCGCGCTCCACCGGCGCATCCTCGCGGCGGAGCCCGTCTGAGCGCCGAACGTCCCCCCTCTGCCGGCCTCCACCCTCGCTTCTTCGCCGTTTAATCGGCTTCGTAATCCCCCCCTTCTATCCTCCTCTCCGTGGCCCGGGGCGTGAGCCCTCCGCGCGAACCGCGCGCTCGTCGACGGTCGCCCGACCGGCCGAGGGAACCGCGAAACCGAGAGTAGATCCCGAAGGGGACGGAGGTGGGGATATGAGGACGTCGAGGATGATCCCGGTGATTGCGGCCCTGGCGGTCGCGGCGTGCGACAACGGTGAGCCGGCCGGGCCGGGGCAGACGCCCCCGGCCGTGGCATCCGTCGTGGTGCACCCGGACACCGTCACGCTGACGGTGGGACAGACACACGCGCTCCAGGCGAGACCCTACGCGGCGGACGGTACCCTCCTGACCGGCAGGGTGGGGACCTGGAGCAGCAGCGACACGTCGGTCGTGGTGGTGGACTCGGTGGGGACGGCCACCGCACGGGCGGCGGGATAGGCCACCGTGACCGCGAAGGTCGAGAGCAGGACCGGGCGTGCGACCGTGCGGGTGGCGGCGGTGCCGGTCGCTTCCGTGCAGATCGGGCCCGAGTCGGCCGTCACGATCTCCATCGGTGAGACGACGCAGCTCGTCGCCCGGGCGTACGCGGCGGACGGAGCCGAGCTGATCGGGCGCGCCGTGACGTGGACCAGCGACCGCGAGGCCGTCGCCACGGTGGGAACGGACGGCCTGGTGCGGGCGCTCGCCGAGGGCGTGGCGATCATCAGCGCCACCAGCGAAGGGAAGAGCGCACAGGCGTCGGTGACGGTGGAGGCGCCGGTCCAGGGACCCGCGGTTGCCAGCGTGGAGGTGCGGCCGAGCGTGGTGGTGGCCTACGCCGGCGTCGATGCGCCGCTCACGGCGACGTTGAAGGCGGAGGACGGCACGGTGCTCTCGGGCAGAGAGATCGTCTGGTCCAGCAGCGACGACGACGTGGCCGGGGTGAGCGCCGCCGGTGTCGTGAAGGGCCGCCGCGAGGGCGAGGCGGTGGTCACCGCCTCCGTCGAGGGCAAGACCGCCACCGTGGCGGTCTCCTTCAAGACGACGTCGAGCTACCACCTCGCCTTCGATCGGGAGAGCTCCGCCTTCTATTGGATGGACATGCGGACCGGGTCGGCGGAGAAGACGATGGAGCACGCGGCGGGACGGTCCGCTCCACCGATCCGAGTCCGTCACCGACACGCTCCGGCTTCGCGTACGTGAGCGACGACGAGCGCGGCGGCGCGCCGCAGATCGCCATCCAGAGCTGGAGCGGGACGACCTACCAGTTCCTGACCGGCGGGGACCAGCCGGCATGGTCTCCGGACGGAGCCCGCATCGCGTTCCGCAGCACCCGCGCCGGGCGGGCCGACATCTGGTCCATCTCCGCCGACGGCTCGACGGAGGCGGTCAACCTGACCGCCGACCTGCCGGAGGGCGTGGACAGCGAGCGGCCGGCGTGGTCGCCCACGGGGGACCGGATCGTCTTCGCGGCGTCCAACGCCCGGGGCGGCTCGGAGCTATGGGTCATGAACGCCGACGGGAGCGCGAAGAACAGGCTCACGGGCGGCCCGAACCGGGACACGGAGCCGACCTGGCACGGGGACCGCATCGTGTTCACGCGGCGGACGCCCCTCGGGACGTCCGACCTCTACTGGATGTACGTCAACGGGGCGGCGGTGCAGCACCTCACCATGATCGGTGGCGCGCAGATGCCGACGTGGGCGCCGGACGGTCGCTGGATCGCGTTCGTGGTGCGTGACGGCGAGACCGGCCTCGGCGACATCTACGTCGTGCGACCCGACGGCAGCGACGTGCGGCCGCTGTCCCTGCGCAGCGACGGCCCGACCGGGGGTGGGCTGAACCCGGCGTGGACGCTGCACTGGTGAGTGGAGGAGGGGAGGGCGGGGCCAGATCCCGCCCTCTCCCGCTGCCCTCATCCCGTCTTCACGAGGACGATGTCCACGGTCGCCGGAACCGCGGCGGATGGATCCGTCAGCGTGAAGTCGAAGCTGACGTTGGTGCTGTGAAGCGTGGCCACGGTCCCCTCCAGCGTGACGGTGAACGTCAACACGGGCCGCGACGCCTCGACGGGAGTGAGGGTCAACGTGGTGCCGCTGGCGTCCAGGGTGGCCTGGGAGTCCCATTCGTCGTGGAACGTGCCCAGATCGATCCACGTTCGCGTGCCGCCGCCCGAAAGCATGGTGACCCGATGCTCGCCCCCCAGCGCGATCAGGTCGATCTTCTGGCTCGCGTTGGCGTTGTTCGTGTACACCTCCGACGTGGCGCTCCAGCTACCGACGAGGTCGCTGAGCGCGAGCGGCGCAACCGCTGTGGCTCCGTCACTGCTGCAGCCGGCGGCGAGCACGACGGCCCCCACCACGAGAAGAGAGGACAGGCTGGATCGCATGGCACACTCCGACAAAAGACGGGCAGTCGTCGATTGCAGAGGTGCAAAAGACGTAATAAGAGTTGTTATCGCCGCGGCCGTGTCGGGTCAAGAGGAGGCATTCGGAGGGCTCGAGGACAACTTCCGTGTGGGGCAGCTCCTGCGGGAGGTCGTGGGCGGGTAGCGTTCCGAGGCCGGAGCGCCGCGCGAACGATGCGCAGCCGCGACCCGTTCGTCAGCGTGCCGACTCCCGCAGCAGCTCCGCCAGGTACTGCTTCCACAGCCACGCCTTCGTGTGCGATCCGTGCCCCACGGTCTCTGGACCTTCCGGGATCACGATCGCCCTGCCATGCTTCACCCGTTTGATCGCCCTCTCGAGGATGCCCAGGTCGGGCGGATTGATCAGGTCGTCGGCCGTGTTCACGGCGATCAGACGTGCCTCGATCTTCTCCAGGTCGGGTGACGGGTCGTAGTCCTCCGAGGCCGCGAAGGCGTACACGACGTCGTTGGCGTCGTGGGTCCGAACGAACCGGTCCTCGTACTGGCTTCAGCTCCTTGTCCGCCGCGGCCAACGTGGGCGCCTGCTGGTAGTGCAGGAGCGGGTTGCTCGCCCATGAGGAGCATCATGCCGCCGGCGATGCGCAGCCCCTCGGGCTGAGTCGTGTAGTCGCCCCCGGCCCACTCCGGGTCGGTCCGGATGGCGTCCATGAGCAGCCTGCGCCAGATCCGGTTACGACCGCTGATCGGTCCGGGGAGGCTCGCCAGCGGCATCAGGGCGTCCATGAAGTCGGGGTACATCTCGCCCCACAACCAGCGTGTGCATGCCGCCCATGGACGTCCCCATGACCAGGCGGAGATGGTTCACGTGCAACCCGTCGACGAGCATCTGGTGGTCGGCGCGGATCATGTCCCGGTAGCCGTACTTCGGGAACCGGGCGTGCAG
This sequence comes from uncultured Gemmatimonadales bacterium, assembly GCA_963848895.1. Taxonomy (GTDB): domain Bacteria; phylum Gemmatimonadota; class Gemmatimonadetes; order Longimicrobiales; family Gaopeijiaceae; genus SZUA-318. The sequence continues at coordinate 107,469 of CAWKGE010000028.1, read as the reverse complement.
GCCGTCGCTGGGCTTGCTGGAGTCTCCGTGGCCGATGCCGTCGGGCAGGATGACGAAGTACCTCGTGGTATCGAGGAGCTGCCCCGCCCCGTACAGCTCCTCCTGCGAACTGCGGGACGAGGAAGTTGGTCCCGCTGCCGGTGGTGCCGTGCATGACGTAGACCGCGTTGACGGTACGGCCGGCGGCGTCGGTTCGCGGCCTGCCCAGCGTCCGGTAATGGAGCTTCAGCTCGGGCAGCGTCTCACCGTTCTCGAACTCGAAGTCCCGGATGACGTAGTCGCCCTCCGTCACGCGGGTCTGCACGGGGAGGCCGGGACCCGTCGCGCGTGGAGAGGGCGAGGCGGCCGCGGCGAGCACGGCGGAGATCCCGAGGATGATGGATGCAAGCCTCATGTGGTCGTACCTCGCGAGCCGAGGGTGCCGAATCTGGACGGCATGACATTCGCGCGGGCGGCTCCGTTCGGCCAGCCATCCGGCCCACTTCTCGGTTCTTTGTCGGTCCTCGGGCGAAGTGAGCGGCTCCCGACCCCTCGAGACGGTCGCGAACATCCACCGAGGTCGGGCTGCGCCTCAGGATTCCGGGAAGTCCTTCGCGAGGATCTCGATCAAGCGCGGATCGTGCTCGTACTCGGGCATACCACGGCCGGTCACAGCGGGGGTGCACCGGCCGCGAATCCAATTCCTCCTCGAGTTCGCGCAAGCCGCGGTCCACCTCGCCCAGCCCCATCCAGATGCCCGCCGACGTGAGCCCCCGGGCCTCACGGTCGCGGATGATCCTTCGGGCCTCCTCTTCCCGCCCGAGGCGGGCGTAGCCGTACCCGAGGCCGGTCTCCCACGTGGAGCCATTCTGGGCGAGGTCCCGTTCCAGGTCGCGCACGGCGCTCTCCACCCTTCCCTCCCAGAAGGCGACGTCGATCTCATGGCTGGCCGTCGCCCTCAGGCCGGGCTCCACCGCCGTGCTGGACCTGGTTCGAATGCGAAGAAAAGAACGGGCTGTCGTCAGGCGCTTCGGGTCTCACCGTTCGGCAGGAGCCGGGCAAGGAAGAGAGCCGCGACGAACCAGCAGGCGGAGATGCCCAGGAAGGCGGCGCGGATTCCCAAAGGGGTGTCCTCCTTCACCGGGTGATCGGGGTGCATGTACAGCGGCGCGATCCGCAGGGCCAGAAAGGCCAAAGCCGCCGCGGCGGTCCACGCGAGGTTGCGCGCCCTGGCGGGGGACAGCCCGGCGTCGACGGCCAGGGCCACCAGACCCACCGCCACCACACCGAGAGAAGCACGGACCCGCGGCTCGGCCCAGAAGACGCCGCCCCAGCTGACGCGCGCGGACACCAGGCTCAGGAGGAAGCCCGCCGCGAAGGCCGCCATGCCCGAGATCCACAGGGGACGCAGCGCCCGCTCCACCCGCGGGACCGGCAGGAACGAGGTGGCCAGACCGAGGGCCCCGGCGACGTAGAGACACGTGAGCCCCGCCATGGTCGCAGACACGTGGAGATAGACGAGGCGAATGGCGTCGCCCATGGTGCGCTCCGGCGGCGCCAGCGTCGCCCACACGCCGGCCGCTGCGAGGGCGCCGAGGCAGCCCCACAGCGCAGGGACGCGGGAGGGGGGCGTTGGAGACGCGGCGCGGGTCACGGGACCTTCGAGGTCGACGAGGGATCGCCGGTGGGGAGACGGCCTCGCGGCTTCACGCGTCGCGGTGGCGGGCGGAGAAACGTCTCGCCTTCGCCCGGTTGCCGCAGACCTTCATGTCGCACCAGCGGCGGCTCCGGTTCCGGCTCATGTCGAGGAACAGCCAGTTGCAGTTGTCCGCGGCGCACTCCTTCACCCGTGGTCGGACCTCGGCCGAAATGAGCAGCTCGGCGGCCGCCAGGGCGACCGGCCAGAGCAGCCGCTCGAGACGGTCGCTCTCCGGCCACGCGTACGTGTAGCCGTCCTCGGTGGCCGTGAGGCGGCGCTCCGCCGCACCGCGCGCGGCTTCGTCCGCAAGGAGGTCGAGGTCGCTCTCGTCCGTACCGGGCCTCGCGAAGATCCGGAACACGGCCTCCCGAAGGTCCCGCGCCCGCCGGAGCACCGCGTCCGCCTCCTCCGGCGACCGACGCGGCCGCCGTCCGCAGGCCCCGGCCCTGCGCCCCGGTCACCACACCCACACGCTCGGCCCAGGTCACGAGGTCTTCGTAGGCATGCAGCTTCTCCCGGAGCGCGCCGGAGTCGCGGCTGCTCGCCGTGTTCACGAAGTCCAGGCTGATGTCTCCGCCGGCGAGGTCCATGCTCTCCACCGGCTCGTAGTCGTCGTCCTCGTGCATAACCACCATAGAACTGTTGACAGGTTATCGCCCATCGGCTATCATTGGCCTCAAGCTAACTATCAAATTCGGTTTTGATGGTCATCGGGTCAAGGAGGCGGGGATGGGCGGGGTGCGGCGGATCGTGTTTCGGTGGGTGGAGCGCTGGGCGCGGGCGGTGGTGATGAGTGGTGCATGGAGGTCGATCCGATGAAGCGCCACGAGGGATGGAGGGTCGCGGCGGCGTTCGGCGCCGTGTGGCTCGTCTGGGGCTCCACCTACCTCGCGATCGCCTGGGGGGTCGAGAGCATCCCGCCCCTGCTGATGATCGGGGCCCGCTGCGTGCTGGCCGGGGCCGTGCTCTATGGGTGGGCACGGATGCGCGGCGGGCCTCGGCCCGGCGCTCGGGACTGGCGCGCGGCCGCGCGCGCGGGCGTGCTTCTCTTCGTCACTGGCCAGGCGGTCCTCGCGTGGGCGGAGACCCGGATTCCGTCCGGCGCCGCCTCCCTGCTGATTGCCCTGGAGCCGCTCTTCATCACCCTCCTCGCCTGGCGCGGGGGAGCGGTCACGGGCGCGGCGCGAGCGGCACCCGGCCTCCGGGAGGCGCTCGCCATCGGCGCGGGCTTCGCAGGGGTGGCCTTCCTCGCGCTCCCCGGGACGGGGAGCGGCGCCCTCGATCCGCTCGGGGCCGCGGCCGTGGTGGCGGCGTCGCTCTCCTGGTCGGTGGGTGTCTTCCGCGCGACTCCCCGGCCGGGCATGACGGCCTGTCAGACTGCCGGCATGCAGCTCCTCGTGGCGGGTGGCGTCCTGCTCGCCCTTTCCGCGGCCACCGGCGAGATCCCGGCCATCCTGGCGGGTGGCCCGTCGCTCCGCTCGCTGGCGGCGCTCGGCTATCTCGTGGCCTTCGGCTCGGTCGTGACCTTCGGTGCCTACGTCTGGCTGCTCGACCGGGTCGGTGCGGCCAGGCTCTCGACGCACGCCTACGTGAATCCGGTGGTCGCGGTCGTGCTGGGCGTGCTCTTGAACCGCGAGCCGGTGACCATGGGCCTCGTCGGCGGCATGGTGCTCATCCTCGGCTCCGTCGCCGTCCTGCTGCGCTCCGACCGGCGAGGAGCGATAGGGTCCGGGCGCGGTCCGCGGGAGGCCCGGCCCCCCGGCGGCGTTCGTCTACCTGACCGCCCGTACGGTCCAGGCGAACGCCGACGTCGGTCGATAGGTGCGGCGGGCGGGCGTGGGCGTCAGCTCGTAGTAGCGGATCGAGATATCCTGTCCGAAGCGATCGAGTGAGCGCAGGATGCTGGACGTCTCGGCGTCGCTTCCCGTGTGCGCATGGATCTCCTGGCGGAGGCTCGGGTCGGACAGGACGGAACAGCGTGAGCGGGTGATCGAGAACGAGGTAGGCACGACTTGTCTCCGAAAATGGGCACCCGCAGCGAGCCGACGATGCGTCGTATCGGAAACCTAGCGGGAAAGCGGATGCCGCGCCCGTCCGTGGTCCGCGCACAGCGCGCGGGGTGCCCACGCCGCTACATTCCGACCATGATCCTGACGCCGGCCGAGGAGATCGCCGTCCGCCGAGCTGTCACGGCCTACCGCGAGATGACGAACAAGGCCACCAAAGGGGCGTTTCGCGGGGTGACCGCGGACCAGATCCTGGAGGAGCTGCACCCCACTCCGGTGCGTTGGGTCGCACTCGCCGCCTTCGTGATCGCCAGGGCGGAGGGCGAGCCGACGAGCGGCTGAGCTCAGCGGCGGCGCCTCCCATAGCGTCGACGCCGGGGCTGCCCACGTTCGGAAGTATCGTCCCTGGCGGCCGTCCATCCGGGCCTGGCTGCGGCGCCCGTGCGGGAGACCTCGAGCGCCGAATCGGGCGTCGCCTCGTACGCGAAGCCCTCGAGCCGCAACCGGGGGAGCTTCGCCGACAAGACGTGCTCGATGCGCCTGAGGTCGGCCTCCTCCTCCGGTGCCACCAGGGTGATCGCCTGCCCCGTGGCTCCCGCCCGCGCGGTACGTCCGACCCGATGGATGTAGTCGTCGGGCTCGTTGGGGAGGTCGAAGTTCACGACGTGGCCCAGCGCCTGGACGTCGATGCCCCTCGCGGCGATGTCCGTCGCGACGAGGATCTGGAAATCGCCGGCCTTGAAGCCCTTGAGCGCTCTCGTGCGCTGGGCCTGGGACCGGTTTCCGTGGATGCGCTCTGCCGTGATCCCGTTTCGGGTCAGCAGCCGGGTCAGACGGTCGGCCCTGTGCTTGGTCCGGGTGAAGACGAGCGCGTCGTCCACCACGCCGCCTCCGCCGACCAGCGCCAGCAGAAGCTGCCCCTTCAGGGTGGACGGCACCGGGTAGGCCGACTGCTCGACGCCATCGGCCGGAGCCGCCTTGGGCTGCAGCGCGATCCGGGCCGGTGACCGGAGGATCTCGCGGGTCAGCGCCTCGATCGGAGGCGGCATCGTCGCGCTGAACAGCAGCGTCTGACGCGGCTTCGGGACGTGGCGGAGCACCCGCTTGATGTCCGGGAGGAAGCCCATGTCCAGCATCCGGTCGGCTTCGTCCAACACGAGGTACTCGAGCCCCGACAGGGCAGCATAGCCGTGCTGGAAGTGGTCGAGCAGCCGTCCTGGCGTGGCGACGAGGATGTCGGTGCCGCGCCGGAAGGCCGTCTCCTGGGGCTGCATCCCCACGCCCCCGTAGACGGCGGCGGCCCGCACGCCTGTGTGACGGGCGAGTCCCTCCAGGTCGCCCACGATCTGCAGCGCAAGCTCGCGGGTGGGTGCGAGGATCAGCGCGCGGGTGGTTCCCCGGGGCCGGTCCACCAGGTTGTGCAGGATGGGCAACAGGAACGCCGCAGTCTTTCCGCTCCCCGTGGCGGCGCACGCCAGGAGGTCACGTCCCTGGAGGGCCGGTGTGATGGCATGGGACTGGATCGGGGTCGGGTCGATGAAGCCGAGGTCCGCGATGCCCCGAAGGAGCGTCGGGTGTAGCGCGAGGGCAGAAAACGCCAAAGGTGTGGTCCGGTCGGGAGGGCGCTCAGCCGGCCAGCCGGCGTGTCCGGCTCGATGGGCTGTGCGATGTTGCGCGAGGAACGGCCCCCGGAACCGGGGGCTCGAGGTGGGAATCCCGCAGCGCGGAAGCTAGTGGAAAGTGGACGCGGGCGTCAGGGGGGCGAGCCGGCGGGCCGCGCTGTGGGGGGTAGGCCCCCTTGGGAGGGCACGAGGCCCCCCGGGCGCTCGCTGGCGCCCGGGGGGCCTCGACCAACTTCGCGAAGTGGTCGTCAGACCTTGACGACGTTCTCCGCCGCGGGGCCCTTCTGACCCTGGGTGACGTCGAACTCCACCTTGTCGCCCTCGCTCAGGGTCTTGAAGCCCTGGGCCTGGATCGCCGAGTGGTGAACGAAGCAGTCCTTGCTGCCGTCGTCCGGGGTGATGAACCCGAAGCCCTTCTGATCGTTGAACCACTTCACGGTGCCCGTGCTACGCATCTTCCTGCTCCTGTTTGCGCTGCGGTCCTCGGTCGGAATCTTCGGAAGATCCGTAGCTACCGACTGCTGACCCACGTGGTAGCTCCCCCACGCTGGGTAGTGGCGACGTGCCACGAACTGAAAAACGAGACCTCATCTCATGCCGGGGAGGCCGGCGGTGCCCCTTTGATGCCGTGTCCGGGGCACCGTCTCAGCGTCTCCGGTTCCTGGGCGGCGGCGGAGCGTCGCCCGTCTTGTGACGATAGGTGATGCGCCCACGGGACATGTCGTAGGGGGACAGCTCGAGCGTGACCCTGTCGCCCACCAGGACGCGGATCCGGAATTTCGACATCTTCCCCGCCGCGTACGCGAGGACGACGTGGTCGTTCTGCAGGCGCACCCGGAAGTTCTGGTCCGGAAGAACCTCGGTGACCAGCCCCTCCACCTCCACCGCCTCCTGCTTGGCCATCATCGCCTCGGACGGGTCTGCGACCCGAAAACGGAAGACGCCGGCAACGGCACCGCGGGAGTGCTCGCCGCCAGCGTCAGTCGCGGGAGGCCATACTCCCGCCAGGAGAGAAGCCTAACGCATTGGGAGGGCCGGTGTCGAGGGCCGACGTGGCGCGCGAGCGGTCGGCGCACCCGATCACGTGGCCGGGTTCATACCCGCCGCATCGTCTCGCCCAGCGCGGCCACCGCCCGCTCGACGTCCGACTCGTCGTTGAAGATGTGCGTGGAGATGCGGATGGCGTTGTACGCCGCGCTCCCGCGCTTCAGCACGACGTCGTACTCGTCGGCGAGGGTGGCCCGGACCTTTCCGGCGTCCCCCCGCGCCAGGGAGATGGTGAGGATCCCCCCGCAGAGCGCCTCGTCCCGGGGGGTGATGACCTTCACCCCGTCCATCGTCGCCAGGGCTTCCCGCAGGTGGCGCCGCAACTCCCTGCACCGGGCCTCCACCTTGTCGCGGCCCAGCGTGTCGTGGAAGTCCATGGCCACCCCGTGGGCGAGGATGCCCGCGACGTTCCTCGTCCCACCCGACGCCGAGTAGACCTGATAGCCGGAGCGGAGGGCGAGGGGCTTCACCCGTTCCTGCGCCTCCTTGCGGATGTAGAGGAGTCCCGAGCCCTTCGGCGCCAGCATCCACTTGTGTGAGCTGGACGCGTACGTGTCCACGCCCAGGGCATGCACGTCCACGTTCAACATGCCCGGGGCCTGGGCGCCGTCGCACGCCAGCAGGATGTCCCGGGGTCGGGTCACCCTCGGCGATGGCCGCCATGGGCATCACCAGCCCCGTGATCGTGCACACGTGACTGAACGAGCACACCCGGGTCCGGGGCGTGAGATGTCGCCTCACCAGCTCGACCACCTCGTCCGCCGACGCGACCGTGGCGGGCATCTCGATGCGTACGATCTCGGCGCCGGTGCGCTCGGCCAGCCACTCCCAGCACACGCTCCCGCCGGGGTGCTCGTGGTTCGTGGAGAGGATCTGGTCGCCGGGCTCCAGCTCCAGCCCCTGGGCGACGTGGTTCATCCCCTCCGTGGTGTTGCGGGTGAGGGCCACCTCGTCCATGTCGGCGCCCAGGAAGGCCGCCGCCCGGGCCCGCACGTCCTCCATGCGCTGCTCGCCGGCGACGCCGAAGACCTCGTCCTGGGGGTCGCTCTCCACCTGCCAGAGGAAATCACGTGAGGGCGCTCACCACAGGGCGCGGCGTCGCGCCGATGGTGGCGGCGTTCATGTGGACCAGTCCCGGGCGGAGGAGGAACTGGCCGCGCACCTGCCTCCAGAACGCCGCGTCGTCGGGCGCGGACGACAGGTCCCGCTCGAGGGCGATGAGATCGCGGCTCGCCCCGGCCAGCCACGGCACCACGGCCGCCGCGCTCATCCGATGGAGGAAGGTCCGTCTGTGCATGAGGGCGCTCCCGTTCATGGGCCCTCGAGGGGACCGGGCCGGCGAGGCTCACCCGTGAAGCGATCGGTCGGATCCCGGTCGGCGGAAAGGGCCCGGCGGCCAAGATGCCCGGCGCGCCGAAGGCGACGCAAGGCTCCCGTGGACCTCCCGTGGACTCGCGACCCTGCTCCTCGAAGACGGTTCCGAAGATCGCGAGGGGCCATCCGGAACCTCCTCACCCGGTCGCCGTCGCCCGGGGCACGATATTCTGGTTCGCACGGAGCACGTTGTCGGCGTCGTACCGGGACTTGAGCGTGTCGCCGCGGGGCTGCTGGCCAGCAGCAGAACGAAGATCGCGGCCGTCGCCGTCGAAGTAGGCTACGATTCCGAGGCGGCCTTCAACCGGGCCTTCCAGAAGCTCGTCGGGATGCCTCCGGGCGCGTGGCGGCGCAGGAGGTCGAGAGCCGCCCCTGCCCCCGACGCGACTCCGACGGGCGCGGGCACGCTGTGAAGGGTGTCCCGGGGGATGTCCCCGCCGACGCGGATCGTCACGCGCGATACACGTCCGTGTTCAGGTACTTCAGGCCCGAGTCGGCCATGAGCGTGACGACGGTGGAGCCCGGCCCCAGCTCCCGGGCCACACGGATCGCGGCCACGACGTTGGCCCCCGAGGACGTTCCCGCGAACAGACCCTCTTCCTGTGCGAGCCGTCGGGCCATCTCCTTGCCGAGGCTCGTCGCGACCGGTTGGACGTCGTCCACGATCGTCCCGTCCCACAGCGGCGGGATATAGCCGATGCCGACCCCTTCGATCTTGTGTGGGCCGGGCTGGCCGCCGGACAGGACAGGCGACTCGCCCGGCTCGACCGCGACGATCCTCACATCGGACCGATGCCCTTTCAGGGCGCCGGCGACACCACGCAGGGACGCCGCCGTCCCCACGCAGTGCACGAAGGCTTCGACCCCGCCGCCCGTCTGGCTCCAGATCTCCTCTCCGAGGGGGTGGTAGCCCGCGATGCTGTCCACGTTGTTGAGCTGGTCCGTCCAGTAGGTGCGAGGCTCGCCGGCCAGTCGCCGGGCTGCCTCGATCATGTCCAGGATCAGCTTCTTCGTCGTCAGTCCTCCCTCGCTCGGAACCAGCGTGAGCTCCGCGCCGAGCGCGACCATCTGGTCCAGCTTCTCCCGGCTGAACGCGTCCGAGCTGACGATCCGGATCGGATAGCCCCTGGCTGCGCACACCAGCGCGAGCGACGCGCCCGTGCTGCCGCCCGTGTACTCGACGACGCGGTAGCCGGGTTCGAGCCGTCCGTCGCGCTCGGCGCGTGTGATCACCGCGTTCGCCATACGGTCCTTCATGCTACCCGTGGGATTCTCCCACTCGAGCTTCACGAAGACGTCTCCGCACCCCGCCGGGACCACGCGGCGGAGACGGACCATGGAGGTGTTGCCGATCGCGTCGAGGATATCCATGGGATCACCATTCGGTCGAGAGAAGCTCAGCCCCAATGCACGAGGCGTCTCCGAGGTTCCGGAGCCGGCACCCCCGGCTCGCGCCGGGTCCGCCGCGCAAGAAACGGGTCGCGCGGGATGAATCGAGGTGGTTCCTTCAGCCTGCCAGCAGGGCCCGCGGTCCAGGAAGTCGCGCGGGCCTCCGATGGAAATCCCGGTCCTCCCGCCCCGGAGCGCGAGCATGACCTCGTTCGCCGTAGTCGCGATCCCGAAGGAGACGGCACGAGCCGTCCGTACCACCCTGCGATCACCCGGATACGGGCACCCGGCGTACGTCGAGGTGGCGACCGGTCACGGACCCTGCAGGCTCTGCCTTCGCACCTTCCAGGTGGGCAGGGACCGACGAATCCTCTTCACCTACGATCCCTTCACGGACGTGGCACCATACCCGCGTCCAGGTCCCGTCTTCATCCACGAGGAGGAATGCGATCCCTACCCGGAGGACGGTGGCTTTCCCGAGGATCTGAAGGAGCGGGCGCTCACGCTCGAGGCCTACGGTCCGGCGGGGGCCGTCCTGGCGCAGGAGCACGTGGAGGGCGGCGCGGTCGAGGGGGCGCTCGATCGGTTGTTGAGCCGGCCGGACGTGTTCTACGTGCACGTGCTGGATACGGAGGCGGGATGCTACGATCTGCGTGTCCTGCGGCAAGGGGCCACGTGGAAGCGAATCCCGTTCCGTTGACCCCTGTCACCCATCGTTCCGGTATCTCGTTCCGACGGGGCGGCGACGGACCCCGTGCCGGAAATCCACGATCGAGACCCCAGGGGCCGCTCCATGCCCGAGCCCGTAACCATCCGAGCCTCCCGCGCCATCGCCGCACCTGCCGAGCGCGTCTACTCCATTCTCGCCGACTACGAGGTGGGCCACCCCAGCATCCTTCCACCCCGAGCCTTCGTGGGCCTGGAGGTGGAGCGTGGCGGCACGGGTGCCGGCACCGTCATACGGTTCGGCATGAAGGCCTTCGGGAAGGTGACGTGGTCCCGCGCCATCGTGGAGGAGCCCCGGCCCGGGCGCGTTCTGGTGGAGCGGGTGCAGGACCGGAGCGAAGTGGTCACCACCTTCACCGTGGATCCCCGGGGGGCGAACGAGTGCACGGTCACGTTCGATACGGCGTGGACCCCGCGGGGGCCGGGGGCATTGCTCGAGCGATTCCTGGGGCCGCTGTTCCTCCGGCGCGTATACGCGGAGGAGCTGGCGAACCTGGAGCGGGTCGCTCGCGCTTCCGAGTGAGCGCCGGCCTCGGGCGCCGGGCCACGGCACACGGTTCGTCGTCCGGGGCATGCCTCGGGACGGGCGTGTAGACGGGGTACAAGAAGGGGAGCGGATCCGCGGATCCGCTCCCCTTGGGGGACACACCTCGGGGGGGTGGGGGTTACGGACCCGCGGCTTCCGCCGAGGCGATCTCCAGGTCGAAGTGCTGGTCCTGTCCGGAGGACGCGCTCACTTCGAGGGGAAGCGCGGGAGCCGTCGTGAAGGACAGGCCGGCCGGCCCGGTGATCTCCAGCGTCCAGGTGGTCCCGGGCATGAGGTAGGGGAACGCCGCCGTGTACACGCCGTCCACCGGGACGAACGTCGCTTCCTTGACGTCGCCTTCGCCGTCCGAGAGCTGGGCCGTGAAGTCGCCGAGGCCCACCTCGGCGTCGCCGATGAGGGGCAGCGTCACTCCATCGGCCAGGGCGAGGGTAACCGTTGCGCTCGAAGTGAGGTCCATCGAGGCGCCGCGGACGACCGGGTCCATCACCCAGGCACCGGAGCCACCCGCCTGACGTCCGAAGCTCTCGGCCACGTCGAAGTCGACCATCAGGATCTCCTGGGCGCCGCTGACGTCGATCGCTCCGTCGAAGAACACCTTCAGGCCCGACTGGGCATAGCTCGGCATCTGGAGCGGACCGTCGGCGGATCTGCCCTCGGGCAACTGGTCGTATCCGGGAGTCGCGTAGATCGAAGACGAGCCGTCCCCGTTGTCGACCTCCACGTACGCGCCGCTGATCACGAACCGGAGCTCGGGATAGGTGCCGCTCGTCACGACCGCGCCATCCACCAGGGTGGCCGCGTCGTTGGAGAGGGTGAGCAGGTCCGTGGTCATCGGTGTCGCCAAGAGGTGGACCCTGCCGCCGTCTTCGCCACCGCCCCCCTGCAGATACACGTCGTCGATGGTGACCATCGTCGAGAGGAAGTCGCCCTTGGCATCGGTCAGCATGACCGTCAGCTGCGACGTGCCGTTCGGCCCGGTGGCATCCTGGCATGCGGCGAGCAGCGGAAGGGCCGCCGCGACTAGAGTGAGCTTTCTGAGCATGGTTTCTCCGCTCCGAAGTGCCGGCCACCACCGGCCCGCGGTCCGGTCGGCGACCTGTCGTTGGAGTTCGACGCGGATCGTCAGCTCCGCGACAACGTCATGTACCAGACGATCGAGGTGCCTGATCGGTCACATCCCCGGCGCCGCGGCCCCCCCGGGCCAGCGACGTCAGCGGATGACTGGCCACCTGCGCGACACTCGCCCTCCAGTCGCGACCCCCGGCTATGGTCCGGTCGGCGCCCTCGGTGTCACGCCCAGGTTGTAGAAGATGAACGAGTACACGTCGGCGTTGATCTCGAGCGACTTCTCCGTGGAGCTGGCGCCGTGCGCCGAGTTGGTCTCCACCCGGATCAGGATCGGCGCGTCGCCCGCCTGCGCGGCCTGCATGGCGGCCGCGTACTTGAACGAGTGCGCCGGCACCACCCGGTCGTCGTGGTCGGCCGTCGTGATGAACACCGCGGGGTAATGCGTGCCCTTCCGGACGTTGTGCACCGGCGAGTACGCGTACAGCGCCTTGAACTGTGCCGGGTCGTCACTCGAGCCGTAGTCGGCGATCCAGTTCCAGCCGATCGTCCACTTCTGGAACCGGAGCATGTCCATCACGCCGGCCTGCGCCACCACCACGCTGGCCAGGTCCGGGCGCTGGTTCGTGACCGCCGCGACCAACAGCCCGCCGTTCGACCCGCCCTGGAGGGCCAGCTTCTCCGTCGACGTGTACTCGTTGGAGACGAGCCACTCGGCGCACGCGATGAAGTCGTCGAAGACGTTCTGCTTGTGGAGCTTCATCCCGGCCTCGTGCCACGTCTCTCCGTACTCGCCGCCGCCGCGCAGGTTGGCCTGGGCGAATACGAACCCGTTCTCCAGCAACGCGACGCGCAGCGCCGAGAAGCTCGGTCCGAGGGAGATGTTGAAGCCGCCGTAGCCGTACAGCAGCGTCGGGTTGCGACCGTCGAGCTGGAGGCCCTTCCGGTACGTCAGGAACATCGGGATGCGCGTGCCGTCCTTGCTCGTGGCGAAGACCTGCTTCACCTCGTAGTCGTCGGACGAGAAGCCCGGGACCTCGGCCCGCCGGAACTCCGACGACGCGCCGGTCGCGATGTCGTACTTGAAGATCGTGGGCGGGTAGTTGAACGACGTGAACGTGTAGAAGACGAACGTGTCGTCCGGTAGGCCGCCGAATCCGCCGGCGCTGCCTACGCCCGGGAGGGCGATCTCGCGCTCGTGCGAGCCGTCGAGGTCGAACACGTACGCCTTGGTCGCCACGTCCTCCAGCCAGGTCGCGAAGAGCTTGCCGCCCGCGGTGCGCGCGCTCTGGAGCGCCTGCGGCCGCTCGGGCAGCACGTCCACCCAGCTCGACTCGTCGGGATGACGTGGATCGATGCGCACCACGCGGCCGTTGGGTGCGCCGTGGTTCGTCCGCACGAGGAATGCGTCGCCCTCATGGTCGATCACGGAGTATTCGTCGTCTGTGATCGTCGGCAACGAGTGGCGTGAACGTGCGGCCGGGCTTCGTAAGATCCCGGTAGAACACCGCGTTGCCCTTCTTGCCGGAGCCGCGGTCGGACACGTCGAGCAGGGCGTACCGCTCGTCGTCGGTGGTGCCGAGAATGTTGAACCGCTGCGGGTGCGTCGGGTCCTCGAAGACCAGCTGGTCGTCCTCCTGCGCCGTGCCGAGGCGATGGAAGTAGACCTGATGGTTCTCGTTCTTGCTGGTCAGCTCCTCGCCCGGGGCGGGCTCCGGGTAGCGGCTGTAGAAGAAGCCGCCCCCTGCCCACGCCGCGTCCGAGACCTTCACCCACCGGATGACGTCCGGGAGGGTCCGGCGCGTGGCGACCTCCATGACGTGGTACTCGCTCCAGTCGGATCCGCCGACCGACTCGCCGTAGACCACGTACTTCCCGTCCCGTGACGGCGAGAAGGCGGACAGCGTCGTCGTCCCGTCATCCGAGAAGGTGTTCGGGTCGATCAGCACCTCGGGCGTCCCGTCGATGCCCTTCTGGACGTAGAGCACGCTCTGGTTCTGGAGGCCGTCGTTCTTGGAGAAGAAGTAGTACTCGCCGTGCCGGGAGGGTGCCCCGTACCGGGGGTAGTTCATCAGCTGCTCGAGGCGCTGCTTCATCGACGCCCGGAACGGAATGCGATCGAGATACGCGAACGTGGTGGCGTTCTCGGCCTTCACCCAGTCGATGACCTCCGGCGCGGTGTCGTCCTCGAGCCACCTGTACGGGTCCGCCACGCTCACCCCGTGGTAGTCGTCCACCTGGTCGACGGTGCGCGTCGGTGGATACTCCACCGCCGGCGCACGGCTGCATCCCGAGATCGCCAGGGCCGCCGCGAGCGCGGCGGCCGGCGCGAGTCTGTATCGCATGGTGCTGCCTCGAATGGTTGGTGATGAGCCCCACGACGAGATCAAGGCTACGGGGCATCGGCGCAGGTGGCCAGCGCTCACCAACGGCCCGCAGACGGACACGGAGCCCGCCCGGCTCGGCGACCGCATCGTGTTCACGCGCCGGACCCCCTTGGGCACCGCCGACCTCTTCTGGATGTACGTGAACGGTGCCCTCGTGCAGCATCTCACGGTCAGCGGGGGGGGTGCAGACGCCGGCGTGGTCGCCGGACGGACGCTGGATCGCCTTCCTGGTGCGCGACGGCGAGATCGGCCCGGCGAGATGATCCTTGCACGTGTCGTGGCCAAGCGCGCACCGTCGAACATGGCCCCGCGAATCCTGCCGTCGTGCATCCCCGCCGTGCTGGTCGCCCTCGCCGCGACGTCGGCACCGGTGCCCGTGGCGGCGCAGTCCGCGGGCCGCGTCCAGGTCGGGCTCTTCGCCGGAGCGCTCTCGCATTCGCTGCTCGGCCAGGTGAGCGGCACGATCTCCGGCATCGGCGGTCCGGGCGGGCTCGAAGTGGACGCGGACGTGGAGGCGGAGTCGTCGACGCTGGTCGGGGGGCAGCTCGGAGTTCCGCTGTCGACCACGTTCCGCGTCCGGCTGCGCGTCGCCAGGACCACGACGCACATGCGCCTGATCGCGCGCACCGGGCCGATCGGGTCCGGTCGGTCCGCAGCTCTTCACGTTCGACGGGCTCGGCGACGTCGTCGTCTGGCTCGCCGACGCGGACGTGGCATGGACGCCGAGGCGGTTCGACGTACCCGTGGCGCCCTATGTCTTCCTGGGCGCCGGAGCGAGCAACTGGGACATCTCCGGCCTCGAGGACATCGGCGTGCTGCCACCCCTCCTGGAGAGCCCGGTCAATCTGAACCCCGTGAACACCTTCCTGCCTGGTGCGGTCGTGGGCGTCGGGCTCGAGGTGGGCTCGTTCGGCCCCCTGAGCGCGGAGGTGGAGCTCGCGGACCACGTCACCGGCGATCCCCTCGCGGACGACGACTTCCGCATCGGAGCAGCGTTCGCGGGTTTCGGTCGGGCCAAGGACCTGGTGCACAACTTCTTCTTCACGGCCGGAGTGCGGGTGGCGCTGGGAGGGGCCGGGTAGTCGGAGGACCAGGGCCATGCCGCTCACGGGACCCGCGGTGTTAGAGTACCCTCGAGGCGAGGGCGGGTAGTCAGTGCGCGGACGTGACGTCGCGGGACCCGACGACGTCCGAAGGAGGCTGCCGTGAAGCTCGCCCAGACCACCTACGACAACGCCGAGACGGGGTGCTGCGCCCGGCTCGACCCCGCTCCAGTGGGACGAGCGTCAGCTGACGTGGCACGAGAAGCCCTTCCTGGCGGACCACATCCGCTCCTTCCTGCACGTGCCGCTGAACTTCGGATCGGTGATGGCCCGGGACCACGCCGCCATCGAGGCGGCCGAGGCGTATCCCGGACCCACCCTTCTGGCTGAGCGACGAGAAGTCGGCGTGGGGCTCGGACGTCTTCTTGGCCGTGGACCGCGACGTCCCGGGCGCGCGCATGACGCGGCTCTCGGGGACGTTCCTCACCAAGGTGTTCGAAGGTCCCTACCGAGACGCAGGCCGGTGGGTTCGGGAGATGGAGACGTTCGTGCGCGACCGGGGCCGGCAGATGGAGAAGGTCTACTTCTTCTACGCCACGTGCCCGAAGTGCGCCAAGCGCTTCGGGAAGAACCAGGTGGTGCTGGTCGCGCAGGTACGCTGACGTCGCACGGTCCGGTCGATCCGACTAGAAGAACCGTCGGCGAGACGGACGTACCGTCGGGAAAGGAAAGGGAGGTCGACGTGCTGTACGTACCCGTGGTACCCTACGTTCCCCACGATCCCCCGTCGCCGCGGACCCGGGAGCTCGCCGGGCTCCTGTCGCGCGTGATCGACGAATACGAGAACCATCACCCCGCCGTCACGGGGACCGAGATCCGGGCGGCCATCAATCTGCCGCCCGAGGCTCCAGGGCCGGCTCCCGTGGAGGCTCGCGCCGTGGCGGGGGTCCTGGCCGGGTTCCTCGTGCTCCTGGGCGGCGTCGGCTTCTTTCTCGCGCGGGGGGGGAGCATCGACGTGGAGTCTATTCCGATGGTGGCGGTGAGCGTCGCCATCCTCGCGTTGCTGGTGGGCATCGTTCTGGTGAAGAAAGCGTCGGGACGGTGACCCGCGACCTCCGGCGCAACGGCGGCTAGCAGGTCGCTGAAAAAGGGGAGTACCCCGCACGCATGGGGCTTTCGCGCGTTCAGCCAAGGAACGACGACGAGTCGTAGCAGCGCTACGGCGAGGAGGAGAGACGATGGATCGGTCAACAAGCGCGCAGCGCTTGTCGCGAAATCCCCATGCGCCCATCAACATGCAGTATATGAACTTAGGAGGTTACGGGTTGGGGCGGCACGGCCTCGCCTCCGTCGTTGGAGCTCCTCGACGTAGCTATGGCTATGCCTTCGTCGCTCCGCCTGGGATTCGAGGCCGTGGCGCTCCCAACGCGGGGTGCTCCCCTTATTCAGCGACCTGCTAGAGCCTGGATGCCAGTCGTCGATTGAGCTCGACGAGGCGCGGAGCGTCCTGCGGCCCCTTCCGGTCGAGGAACACGAGAGCGTAGAGATCCAGCGCGTCCCCCGTCTCGCCGTCGACACCACGTTCCAGCTCCCATTGCCGCTGCCCGGCGAGGGCGATCCAGTCGGTGAGCCGGCATCCGCGCTCGAGGACGCTCCTCATCGTCGCCGCTGCGGTCCCGGGCTCTGCGGCGATCAGCCTCTCGACCCGCCGCGCGAGATCGGCCAGGAGGTCCCGTCCCCGCTCCCGCGCGTCGGCGACGTCGGGGTGCGAGAGCCCCTCCACCTCGTGCTCGAGCCCCGCGAGCCACGGTACGTGCAGCCTTCGGGTGGCGAAGTCGCGGAGCACCTGGGCCGCCAGCGTGTTGTGTGTACCCTCCCAGCTCTCCACCACGATCGCGTCGCGCCATAGACGCGGCAGGGGCGAGAAGTCTTCGATGGTGCCGTTGCCGCCGAGCGCCTCGATGCCGTCACGCACACCGGCGGTGCACGCGAGCGCGGTCCAGCTCTTGTTCAGCATCACCGCGATGCGGCGTGCCGCCACCAGGTCTTCATCTCCCCGTCCCGTGTCGATGCGGTCGCTCATCTCCAGGACCCGGAAGGTCGTGGCCAGCGCCGCCATCGTGCGCAACTGGATGCGGGCGAGGAGCTCCTGGACCGCGGGGTACTCCAGTACGGGCCGCCCGAACGCGCGCCGGCGGGCAGCGAACGTCCGTGCCTCCACGAAGGCGCCGCGCAGCAGGGCGCAGGCGATCACGGCGTTGTGCACGCGCGAGGTGTCGAGGACGATCCCCACCAGGTTGCGAAAGCCGTCTTCCAGGGGGCCGATCGGCTCCCCCAGGGCGCCGTCGAGCTCGATCTCGCCGGTCGCCATCGAGCGGGTGCCGAGCTTCCATTTGAGGCGACGGAGCCGGAACCCGTTCGGCGCGCCGTCGATCTTCCGGGGAACCAGGAAGAGGCCGAGTCCGCCTGTTCCCGGCCCGGCGCCTTCCGGTCGCGCGCTGACCACAAACAGGCCGGCGTCGGCCACGGAGCAGAACCACTTCTCCCCGTGGATCCGGTACCAGCCGGGCCGGCCCGGCTCGCTGATCGCGACGCACGCGTTCAGGCCGACGTCCGACCCGCCCTGCACCTCGGTCACGAACTGGGCGGCGTGCACGCGCCGGGTGTAGTCGCGCTCGAGGAGCGAGGGAAGATAGCGCTCGCGCTGCTCGTCCGTGCCGACCCTCTGGAGCAGCTTGATCGCGCCCGCTGTGCACGCCACCGGGCATGCATGTCCACCTTCCCCGTGCTGACCGAGGAGGTAGACCAGGGCGCCGGAGCGAACCTCGTGGCCCGGCTCCGCCAACTCGGCGAGCACGCCGCTCCCCCAGAAGATCTTGCCGGCCTCGTGATAGGCGGGATGGAAGACGACGTCTTCCACGGAGCGGCCGTCCGGATCGTGGCTCCGCAGCCCCGGAAGATGCTCGTCACGGCTCGACTCCTCGATCAACGCGCCGAGCCGCTCGCCCGCTTCCTCCGCGACGGCGTGTACCCTGTCCTCGAAGTCGGCGTACTCCGTTCCGAGGTGCCGTAGGAGCAGGTGCTGGAAGAAGGGATCTTCGTCGAAGCGGTTGGCGCCGAGCGCCCGTCGCCAGTCGGCGAGGTCCGCGCGGCCGGAGTCCTGTCCCTCGATCGTCCGTGGCATGACGTGCCTCCGATACCCGTCAGGAACCCGCTGGTATCACCACCCACAAGCCTCCCTCCGCCGGCACCCGCACCGCGGACAGGTCCACGGTTTCGCCGGCCTGAAGACCCGCGACGGCCGGGGCAGTGGCCACTGCGTCCGGTGCGAGCCCCAAGGCGTCCCGGTCGATCTCCAGCGACACCACCTGGTCCCGGTCCGACCACGAGGCCAGGGCGATCAACACCCGGTCGTCGCGCACGTACGTGGTGGCCAATACGTCGTCGCGTCCGGTCTTCACCGGGGCGTCTTCCAACCAGTACCCCAGCATGCGGCTGTCGGCGATGCCGAAGTCGCGCATCATCGCCCACACCGGACGGGGGTCGGTGTCGCCGTACTTCCGGGCCGTCATCCCGTACAGCATGCCGCGGTAGGGTCGGCCGCCGTCCTGGAGCATCTCGCCCATGAGCCCGAAGGGAAGGCCCGACACCTCGGTCATCCAGTAGTCGGGGCCCTGGTCGTAGTCGAAGTACTCGCCGAACCAGAGGCGCGAGATGTAGGGGAAGTGCTCCATGTACAGCATGGCGCTGTTGATGAAGCCGTCGCGCACGTTGAACTGGTTGGCCGAGTGCAGGTCGATGACCACCTCGGGGCGCTCCTGGTGGAGCACGTTCACCAGCCGGCGCACCGTTCCGCGGCTGAAGGCGATGTCGTCCAGATAGAGGCCGTCGATGTGCTGGTTGCGGGCCAGCCAGCGCACGCCCTCGACGTAGTAGTTCGTCCAGCGAGACGTGCCCTTGTCCAGGATGGCCGCGTCGTCCACGCGCCAGGCGTGCCAGGCGGAGTGGTAGTGGTCCTCCAGATGCTCCTGCAGCCAGGAGTGGCCGCCGCCTTCACCGTCGTTGAAGATCTCGTCGCCCAGGCTGCGGAGGGCGAACAGCTCCCACGCCTTGTAGGTCAGCTCGCGGATGGTGTCGTACAGCTTGACCTTGACCCCTTTCGCGTGCGCTTCGTCGATGTACGCCGACTGCGCGTCGAGGTTGAAGAAGGGGTAGTTGATGTACGGATTGATCTCGGTCGCGTGGTGGACGTTCACGACCGTGCCGCCCCACGCCACGACCGAATCCACCGGAACGTACTGGTGGACGAAGCGGGTGTTGAAGTGCGTGCGGGTGTCGATGGGCTTGAACGGCGTGATGAGGAAGCGGACGTTGAAGTGCAGCGTGTCGCCGGCGCTCAGCGTCCGCGGCCCCGAGTAGTTGCGGGCCACCACCGCGCCGTCCTCCTCGCGAATGCGGATGCCGCCCCGCCCCTCGTTGAACCACGACGGCGGCATGAGCAGCGGCTGGTTCCGGTAGAAGTTCGTGTTCAGCGGGCGCACGTAGTTCTCGTCCCGGAGCACGTACTGCAGCCCGCAGTTCATCCCGCCCAGCCACACGCCCTCCTGGTGGTTCTCCACGGCCCACTTCCAGTCGACCGAGGCCGGGCGTCGGCCGCCCATCCGCCCGAGGCCGAGCATGTACGTGGCGGCCCCGGGATCGTAGCGGACAGGCAGGGCGACATCGTCCACCGTCACGTCCCACTCCGCCGCCAGGGCCATGCGGACGTCCATCATCCCGTCGTATTCCAGCGTCCCGCGGACGTCCAGGGCCAGCCCGTCCGCGGCGGAGTGCGCGGCCCACGTCACCCGCCCCGGAGACGCCGAGGTCATCGTGGGGCCGTCGCCCTGCAGCGACATCACCTCCCCACCCGTCACGACCTCGAGCGTCAGCGGGGCGGCGAGGATGGGCCGCGACACGTCCGAGAGGCCGGTGAGCTCGGGGGTGAAGAAGCTCTCGATGGAGGCCGGCAGCCCCGAAGCGCCGAGGGTCACGCGGCGACCGAGGACGCTCAGGGTCCGCCCGTCCACGGTCATCGGCTCGAAGGGCGGGACGATGTAGTCGGGGTCGTCGCCCACGGTGGAGTCGAGCCACGCCAAGCGGGTCATGAGGTCGGGCTCGTCCTCGCCGCCGTTCACCGCCGCTGCGTCGCGCACCTGCAGAGACACCGCCACCGACCGGCTTCCACGGCCGACCGCGGACACGGTGACCGTCCCCTCGACCGGTCCCGGCCCCTGGTCGGCGGGGATGCGCACGCCCAGCCACAGCGGCTGCACCTCGCCGGCGGGGACGTCCACCGTCTTCTCGAAGGCGCTGACCGTTCTCGTCCACGCCGCCGCAGTCGAAGCAGGTCCACGCCCACGCTTCGGGGAACCCGTCGAACGTCACGCGCACGTCGTCCGAGCGGCGCCTCGCCGCTCACGAGCGCCACCTGGAAGGTGAAGGCCTCGTCCCGGAGCACCTCGCTCGCGAAGGCGGCTGGGCTCCGCGGCCTCGACCCAGTGATGCGGGATGAAGCGTCGCATCCGCACCGGGCGGTCACGGGGCTCCGCCACCGACGCGCCATCCGTCGGGCGCGCCCTGCATGAACGCCGCCTCCTCGTCCGGCGTGGCGACGACCTCCATGGGGAAGAACGAGTGGAACGCGTCCACCGACTGGATGCGGGTCGTCCGGGCGCGGGGCAGCGTGTCCAGTGTCGGCGCTTCGCGGACCCGGGCCGCCCACGCGCGGTCGGGGGTCGGGCGCCAGGGCGGCGGGGTAGGTCACCGTGGGGTAGTATCCGCCGGTCGAGCGTCCAGGGCATGTAGTAGACGTGATAGACGGTGCTCCCCGGGTTGCGGCTGGAAGACCACGTCGCCGGAAGCGTTCTCCACGCGGAGCGCGACCACGTTCGCCACGGGCTCGCCGGTCGCCGCGTCCAGCACGACGATGGACTTGTCCGCCGGATCGGCGTCGTGTCGCCGCCAGGGGATCGTCACCGCCACGGCCTCGGGCGTCCCGCCCTGCGACGACGGCCGGGTCCAGCTCCACCACCGCCCGGTGGTTGCCCCACGACGTCCCCTCCGAGCCGGCCGGAAGCCAGGGCGTCCAGTCTCCCGCCTCCCAGACCACGCCGTCCACCACGTTGGAGAGGGCGGGGGCGCGGTACAGGGGAGCGGTGTCGGGCGCGGCCTCGCCGCAGCCGGTGACCAGCGCGGCGGCCGAGGAGGACGGTGGCCGCCCGGGCCGGCGGGCGTCACGCGACGACGGTGGGCGTTCATCGGGCTCTCTCCGAGCGCGAGGGCGCGGCGCAGGATGCGGCCGTCCAGGTCCTGGAAGAGCGAATCGGCGGCCCGGTCGAGGGGCGTCCGTGTCCGGCGTCCCACCCAGGGCGCGGGCGGCGGGGATGGCAAGGAGGTCGAGGCGCGTGCCGGGCGCCGCCGTCGGCGGTGGCGGCGCGGGTGGCGTCGACCACCCGTTGGAACTGGTCCCGCGCCTCGGCGTCGTCGCCCGTGCGCCGCGCGGCCACGCCGAGGAGGAAGCGGACGACCGCTCCTCGGGCTCGTAGGGGCGTCCCTGGCCCAGCGACTCGGGCCAGGTCAGCGCGGTGGCGAGCTGCTCCCGGGCCGTGGCGGCGTCGCCGGCTTCGAGGGCGTCGAGCGCCAGGAGGGTGTGGGCCCACTCGAAGAGGCGGTGGCTCTCCCGGGCGTTCTCCGAAGGGAGGACCTGGACGTCCGCGAGGATGCGCGCGGCCTCGGCGGCGCGCCCGACCTCGAGGAGCGCCCGGGTCTGGAGGAGCGCCAGGTTGAAGTCGTCGGGAGAAGCGCGCCCGGGCGTCCGCGACCGCGTCGAGGGAGGCGTCCCAAGCGCCCCGCTCCTGGAGCTCCCGGACCAGCGCGACGCGGAGGATCCGGCTGTCGCGCGTCGATCGCCACGGCCCGCCGGAGGTCGGGGATCGGATCCGCCCCCCGCGCCTCCTTCAGCAGGAGGCCCCGGGCGGCGTACGCCGGGCCCGTAGTCGGGGGCGTCGCCCATCTCCGTCCATGAGGTCGGCCGCCTCGCCGCCCCGGTCCACCGCCCAGAGGTTCAGGGCGTGGAGGTACGTCCACCGCCAGTCGTCGGCGTGCTCGTCGGCCCACGCCAGCACCGGCAGCGACTCGCGCCGGTAGGGGAACTGGAAGGCGGGGGAGCCCGGGATCCGCCAGGAGGGACGGATCGTGCCAGGCAGGTACGCCCTCCACGCGCGGTGCTCGGCGGGCACGGGCCGGCCGGCGGGGAGGTCCAGGAGCGCGAGCGCGTCCCGGGTCAGGCCCAGCTCGGCGTAGCCCACCGCGAGCTCCAGCAGCGTCTGGTCCGGATACTCGCCGCCCAGCGCGAGCGGCAGGAGCGCCTCCGCGGTGGCGGCGGTCGGGCTCGGCGAGGTGCTCCTCGGCACGGGCCTGGTGCTCCAGCGGATCGAGGCGCCGCAGCTCGGCCAGGGCCTCGGCTGCCAGCGGCCGCATCGCCCGACAGCCGCCCGACGATCGCCAGCGCCCGCCACGCGGATGCGCTCCAGCGGTCGTAGTCGATCGCCAGGCGCGCGTAGCGTGCGGCCTCGCCCAGCTGCCCTGCTCGGCGATCATGATCTCGGCGAGCTGCGTATAGGCACGGACCGATACGCCGTGCTGCGCGCCGCCCACCCGAAGGCGTCGCGGGCGTCGGCTGCGCGTCCCAGGGCCCGGGCGTGGATCCCGGCCAGGAAGTTGGCCCGGGCGTCGTAGGCGTCGAGCTGCCGCGCCCGATCGGCCCGCTCCAGCCCGCGCTCGTAGCGCGCCGACCGGTAGTCCAGCTCGGACAGGCCCAGGAGTGCCTCCCGGTTCCACGGCTCGGCGGCGAGCGCCTGCTCGAAGAGCTTCCGCGCCTGCCGCGTACCAGCGCCCCTTCGCCAGCTCGCGGGCCTGGAAGACCGCGCGGTCCGCCTCCGACATGGAGGGGAACGCCGTCCGGGTCGGTCTCGAACGGGCGCGACAGGCGGCGGGCGGACGGGTCGGTGTCGTAGTCCAGCGCCGAGCGCCGTCGACGCGCACGCGCACCGGCGAGCCGGGGGCGACGGCCACGGTGGTGCGGAACGGCTCCAGCGGCTCGAGGCGACAGCGGGAGCACGGCCACGCGTCGTCCCCCCTCGACCACACCTCCAGGGTGTCGGACACCGAGACGAAGGCGTTCACGCCGACGGTGGCGCGGCCGTCCTCCACGGACACGTACAGGGCGCCCCGGTCCGAGGCGTCGGAGAGCCCGCCGGTCCCCTCCAGGGGGAACCACGTCTCGCGTCCAGCGCGACGACGACCCCGGGTCGAAGCCGGCCTGCGTGATGGGGTTCACGTCCGCACCGGGCGCGTACTGCACGAACAGGCGCCCGGCCTGGAACTCCACGTACTGGCCGTCGGTGTCGGTGAGCAGGTCCTCCCAGATGCCGCCCTCCCGGGACAGCGCCCAGAGCCAGAGCTTCTGCCCCGGCATCTCCTCGTAGCGGGCCCAGTGGCCGAAGCCCCAGTCGTCGTCGTGGTAGTAGCCCCCGAAGAAGTCGTGGAGCTCGCCCACGACGTGGTACGACTTGTGGCCGTCGAAGGTGTTGTTGCGGTAGAGCGGGAGGTAGCGGCCGCGGTCGTCCACGGGCCAGTCGCGCGCGCGTCCCGAGTGCTCCAGGTAGGCGTCGCCCGGGAATCGTCATCTCCAGGTCGCTGCGGGCGAAGGCCGCGCCGGTCATCCAGTTGTAGTAGGGCTGCTCCAGCGGCGTGGGGTTGGACCAGAAGACGTTCGTCTCGAAGGCCGCCCGGTCCGCCGGCAGCCGGACCTCCACGCGCCACTGCGTGCGCGAGGGCAGGTCCATGCCGCCCACCCAGCAGCTCACGCTCCCGTCGGGGTTCTCCACCAGCCGGTAGTCCACCGGCGTGGCGGTGGACGGGCGTGTGGCCGATGACGCCGAAGTTGAACTCGATGCCCCCGGAGGTCCACGGGCCGCGGAGCGCGATGTTGCGGAACTTCAGCACCTCGTTCCGATAGATGAACTCGTGCCCGGTCGCCTTGACCACGGCGCCCCACACCTTCCCGCCCACCTCGGGGAGGACGAAGACCTCGATCCAGTCGTTCTCCAGCTTCACCACCTTCCACGCCCGGGGCTCGGCAGTGGCCGAGTATCCCTCGAAGGAGTGGTAGGGGTAGAGGCGCGCGTCCCGGGCGAGGATGGGGATCGGATTCGGCTCGCCGAAGGGGTAGGTGCGCAGCGTGCGCACCTCCTCCGAGATGTGCGCGGCCTGGCCGGCGACGGCGGCGGGCGTCAGGGGAAGGAGCAGGGCTGCGGCCGCGAGGCGCGAGGCGTGGAAAGCGCGCATGGTCATCCTCTCGTGGACCTGGGGGACCCGCGCGTCGGAAGATCGCCCTGCTGGTGGACATCGGCCAGGCTTGCGCCACCGGCTCGGATCGACCCGGGCCCCGGCGAACACCGCGGGCGTCACGGTGCGCCGATTTCCAGGGTATGTCCGGGCGCGGCGGCCTCGGAAGACTCTTGACCTTTCCTCCCACTCCGCCGGAGCTTGCAGGATACCGGCGTGCCGCGTCCGCCGGCGTGCAGTTGGCATCCGCGACAGCTTCCGAAGGCGGAATCGAGGGCTCCGCCCGAGATCCCCGCGGGAAGACTGTATCCCCCCCGGAGACCATCGCATGACGCACAGCACTCGAAGTCGAGCGCCGGCGGCGCCCCTCTTCCATGCGCTGTCGGTTCTCGGTGTCTTCGCCCTCGGTATCATCGGATCCGGATGGCTGGCTCGCTGGCTCGCCGGCACACCCGTCTCGTACCTCGTCGTGCCGGCGGGATACGTCGTGGCCGTGCTCGTGCACGAATTCGGGCATGCCGCCGCCGGGCTGTTGGTCGACTTCGCGGTCGTGTGCCTCCTCATGGGGCCGGTGCGTGTCGAGTGGTCCAGGGAGGGACGGGTCGCGCTCCGACTGAACCGGCGGCTCAGCCTCTGGGGTGGCGCGGTCGGGTCCGTGCCGCGGGTGCATCCGTCCGACGATCGCCTCGGCACATTTCGCAGGCGCATGGTCACGGTCCTGGCCGGGGGGCCCGTAGCGAGCGTGGTCGCCGGGGCCGTGGCCCTCGGCATGTCCTTCACGGACCCTCACCCGGCCCCGCAGCCGTTCGGGGACGGCATCTCGTGGCTCCAGTTTCTGGCGCTGTGCTCCGTGGTGGTCGGTCTCGGCCAGGCGGTTCCCATCAGGATCGGCAGCCAGCGAAGCGACGGCCTGCGCATCCTGAGGTTGCTACGCGCCCGCCCCGGCACCGACCAGACGCTCCTCGAGGCGATCGTGCTGGCGAATATGGACGGCGTGCGCCCCCGCGATTGGCCCGTTCCCGAACTGTGGAGCCTCACGGCGATCACGGACCTGCCCACGTTGATGCTGGTCTACTACGCGTTGGTGGATCGCGGCCGCCATGCGGACGCCTGGGAGGTGCTGGATCTCGCCACCGACCGCCGGGAGGGTGGGAGTGATCCGACCTGGCGCGCCGTTCGGGACCTCGAGCGCACGTATCTGCGCGCCGTATACCGGAACGACGACGCCCGAGGCCTGTTCAGCGCGAACCTCCCGAGCATCGACCGCGACGTATCCGCGCTCAGCCTCCTGCGGACGCGCGCGGCCCTCATGGTGGCACGGGGAGAAGTCCAGGAGGCCGTCCGGTGCGTCGACTCCGTGCGCCACATACGCTCTGCGTCGAGCATATCGGGGCTGGCCCGATTCAACCTCTCCGAGATCGACCGGATCCTCTCATCCGCGGGCTGAGCGCGTGGTTCGCGGCGGCCTGCGCTTCCGCCGTCGGCTCGCTCGCTCCTCCGGACCCGGCCCTCGGAAGACCGATCATGGCCGGTCCAGACGCTTCCGATCCCACCCGCCGAGCTCGGCCACCGTCTCGTAGGTGGTCTGCGCGAACTCAGCGAGGGTCGCATCGGGGTCCGGGGATCGGCGGACCACGTCGTACGGAAGAACCCACTCCCGAAGCTCAAGGTGATACGCAGCCGCCGAGGGACCGATCACGGCCTCGATGCAGCCCGGCGGCTCCGGATAGGCGTAGGCATAGAACGCCGGCTCGCGAACGGGTCCGTCGAGGCTCCCGGGCCACCATCCCACGCTCATGCACTCGTGGGAGTACGCCTCGCGGGTGACGGCGTCGGAGAGGTTGGGGGTGCCGCCGGGGTGGGGCGGCGCCTCCCTTCCGGAGAAGAGCGTGCAGGCGAGATCGAAGCTTCCCCACCAGAAGTGGACGGGGCTCGACTTCCCGAGGAAGCGGCCACGGAACGAGCCGAGCACATGGTGCACCTGGAGGAGCGCGCCCCAGAACCTCCGGACCGCGTCCGCATCGTAGGATGCGTGTGCGTGGTCGTCCGGAAACGGCGTTACGTCGGCCACCTCGACCGGGTGCGGCCAGATGCGGGCGTCGACCCGGAGCTCACCGAGCATCCTCAGGTACCGGTGCCAGAACGCGGCGACGGTCATCGGCTCGAGGGCGAACGACGCGTCACCTCCGTCGCTGGTGCGCGCCACCAGTCGATGGTGCAGCAGGTCGAGCTCGACATCGAGCGTGCGCCGCTCCGCGGGCATGGCCGCGGTGGCGAGCCCCCGCGCGGTCACGTACAGCGCCGTGTGCCACCAGTGGTTCTGCGAAGGCGACAAGGCCAGGCGCGTCTTTCCGAGGATCTGCGTCCATCGCTGCAAGGTCGCTCGGGTGTCGTCCCAGGTATCGAGGGGGAGGGGAGGCCACATGTCGTTCGGCTGGGAGGGTGTCATCGCTTTCGCATCCCGTGGTGGGCTTCGGTCGACCTCCGAATATGGGGGTGGCGCGGTGGGCGTGGGGCCGGTGGGCAAACCCTCGCCCCCCTTCCCCTGTAACGACGCGGTGTCCGGAATGGTCCAAACGATATGGATGGGCCCGGGCAGGCCCCCGAGGCGCGCCTCGTCGGCGCGCGGCCGTGGAGGGGCTGGCGGGCGCATCGGGGTGGGAAGACATGAGACGTGTCGTATGGGGTGTCGTCGGGGGCGCGGTCGTCCTGGCGGCGGCCGGCTTCATCGTGCGGCATGAAGGATCACCGGCGGAATCGTACCGGTTCGTGACCGTTCAGCGGGGGGACGTGGCGGCCACCGTCAGCGCCACGGGCACGCTCGAACCCGTGCGCACCGTTCAGGTGGGCACACAGGTGTCGGGTCAGATCTCCGCCCTCTACGCCGACTACAACGCCCACGTGAAGAAGGGGCAGCTGATCGCGCAGCTCGACCCGACCCTGCTCCAGCAGGCCGTGGTTCAGGCGGAGGCGGACGCGGAGCGGGCGAAGGCGGACCTCGACGAGAAGGCCTTCCTGCTGGAGCAGTCGAAGGCGCTCTTCGCCAGCAAGACCGTCACGGAGAGCGACTACCGGGCCGCGGAGCACGACTGGGAGGTAGCGGACGCGGCCAACAAGTCCGCACGGGCGGCCCTCGACCGCGCGCGCCAGAACCTCCGCTACGCGAACATCTACGCTCCGATCGACGGCGTCGTCATCGAGCGGAACGTGGACGTCGGGCAGACGGTGGCGGCCAGCTTCTCGGCCCCGCAGCTGTTCCTGATTGCGAAGGACCTGACGCAGATGCAGATCCTGGCCCAGGTCGACGAGAGCGACATCGGGCAGATCCGCGCCGGGCAGCACGTGACCTTCACCGTGCAGGCCTATCCGGAGAACACGTTCGACGGGACAGTGTCGCAGGTGCGTCTCGAGTCGAAGACAGAGGAGAACGTGGTCGACTACACCGTCGTGATCGAGGTGAACAATGCCACCGGCGGGCTGCTGCCGGGGATGACGGCCACCGTGACGTTCCTCGTGGATGAAGTGACGAACGTGCTGGAGGTGCCGAACGCGGCGGTTCGCTTCCGTCCCTCCCAGGCGATGCTTGCCCAGGTACGCCGCGAGGGTCCCGCCCGACGGGATTCGGCCGGCGTCACGAGCATGTCGCCGCGGAGCACGGCCTCTTCCACGAACCGCGTCGTGCTATGGTACTTCGACGATGCGGGCGAGCTGCGTGCGGCCCGGGCGCAGACCGGGATCACGGACGGCCAGATGACCGAGGTCTCGGGTCCCGGGCTGCACGAGGGAATGCAGGTCGTGGCGGGCGTCGTCTCGGGATCGTCGGAACAGGCTGGAACGACGGGCACCAACCCCTTCCAGGGCAACGGCCAGGGCGGACGGTTCCGTCCGGGGTTCTGACATGGGCGACGCGGACGTGGTCATCCACGCGCTGGGCCTGAAGAAGGTCTACGGTGCGGGCGGCAGCGAGGTGCACGCGCTGCGCGGTGTCGATCTGGACGTACGGCGCGGGGAGATGGTCGCCATCATGGGGGCGTCCGGGTCAGGAAAGTCCACGCTCATGAACATCCTCGGCTGTCTCGACCGGCCTACCGAAGGCCTGTACGAGCTGGGGGGCGTTCGCGTCGACGGCCTGGACCGCAACACCCTCGCCGACATCAGGAATCGGGAGATCGGCTTCGTCTTCCAGGGATTCAACCTCCTCGCGCGTACGACGGCGCTCGACAACGTCGAGCTACCCCTGCTGTACGACCGCAGCGGAAGGAGGCTCGACTCCAAGGCGCTCGCCCGGGCCGCCCTCGAGCGGGTCGGGCTGGGTGAGCGGACGGACCACCAGCCCAGCGAGCTTTCCGGCGGACAGCAGCAACGCGTCGCCATCGCGCGCGCTCTCGTCACGAGTCCTTCGCTCATCCTGGCCGACGAGCCGACGGGTAACCTGGACACGCGTACCTCCGTCGAGGTGCTCGCGCTCTTCCAGGAGCTGAACCGTCAGGGCGTGACGATCCTGCTGGTCACGCACGAGCTGTCCATCGCGGCTTACGCGCCTCGCGTCGTCGAGCTGCGCGACGGTCTCGTGCTCCACGATACGGCCACGGCCACGGCGCGTGACGCGCTGGGCGACCTGGCCGAGCTCCAACCGCTGGAGGCGGTGAGCTGACATGAGGACGCGTCGCTTCGTCGATATCGCCGTGGAGAGCATCCTGAAGAACAAGATGCGCTCCCTCCTCACCACGCTCGGCATCATCATCGGCGTGGGCGCGGTGATGTTGATGGTGGCCATCGGGCAGGGCGCGAAATCGCAGATCCGCGCCAGCATCGACAACCTCGGCACGAACCTGATCGTGATCACGCCGGGATCCAGCGGGCAGGGAGGCGTGAGCCGGGGCGCGGGGAGCTTCAACCGTCTCACGGTGCAGGACGCGAGCGCCATCGAGCGTGAGGCCCTGACGGTTTCGGCCGTCTCGCCCGTGATCTTCGAGCCCACGCAGGCGATCGGCGGCGACGGCAACTGGCGCACGATCGTGATGGGGGTCTCCACGGACTACTTCGTGATCCGCGACTGGGACGTCTCGGCCGGGCGCCTGTTCGACAGCGACGACCAGCGCACCATGCGTCGCGTCGCGGTGATCGGAGCGACCGTGGCCCGGAGCCTCTTCCCCGATCAGGACCCGGTGGGGCAGGAGCTGCGGCTGCGCGACGTGCCCTTCCAGGTCATCGGTGTGCTGCAACCCAAGGGTCAGAACGCCAACGGGAACGATCAGGACGACGTGATCCTGGCGCCGTACACGACGGTGCAGACTCGCCTCGCGGGGCATCAGTTCATCGCGCAGATCCTGGTGAGCACGTCGCTGCCTTCGGAGATCCCTGCGGCGGAGCAGGATATTCGCGGAATCATGCGCGAGCAGCACAAGCTCGCGACGTACGACGACGACGACTTCACGATCCGCAACCAGACGGACATCATGCAGGCGGCGTCGAGCACGACGGATGTCATGACGCTGCTGCTCGCGGCCATCGCCAGCATCTCGCTCCTGGTGGGCGGCATCGGCATCATGAACATCATGCTGGTGTCCGTGACCGAGCGGACGCGGGAGATCGGCATCCGCATGGCCGTCGGCGCCCGCGGCTCGGATGTGCTCACGCAGTTCCTGGTCGAGAGCATCGTGCTCAGCCTGATCGGCGGCGCCTTCGGCGTGGCGCTCGGATTCGGCGGCGCCGAGGTGGTCGGGCGCCTCACCGGCTGGAGCACCGCAATCGCGCCCGCCATGGCGGCCCTCTCCATCGGCTTCTCCGCGGCCGTCGGGATCTTCTTCGGCTTCTATCCGGCGAGGAAGGCGGCTGCCCTCGACCCGATCGAGGCGTTGCGTTACGAATAGAGGGACGCCCACCCGCCTCCGAGGAACCGGTTGTGGAGGTCGGGGTTGGGAAGAAGGCGCAATCTCCGACGGCCGCACGCCTGCTTCGGACCCCTGAGAGACGACTCCTGCCCCCTCGATCGGCCCGTCGCCGCTACCCGGCCTACCCGTCCCCACGTGGGAGTGAAGCATGCCCCATAATCGAGGATCCCGGAGCCGCCCCGGGCTGGAAGCCCACGGCATCCGCAACGTTGGGAACGTCTGGTGGAATCTCCACACCCCGGAGCTCTACGAGCACGCCGTCCAGCGCCACGAAGGCCTGGTGGCGCACCTGGGTCCCCTGGTGGTCCGGACCGGGCAGTACACGGGCCGATCGCCGAAGGACCGCTACGTGGTCCGGGAGCCCTCCAGCGAGGACAATGTGTGGTGGGGGGAGGTGAACCAGGCCTTCGACCCCGCGCACTACGCCTCTCTTCGGGCGCGCCTGACCGCCTACTACCAGGGCCGTGACCTGTACGTACAGGACTGCTGGGTGGGGGCCGACCCCGCTTATCGCCTGCCCATCCGCGTCGTCACCGAGACGGCGTGGCACAACCTCTTCGCCCGGAACATGTTCATCCAGATCCGGGACCCGGAGACGCTGGCCGCCCACGAGCCGCAGTTCACGCTCCTGCACGCCCCCGGCTTCACCGCGAGCCCGGAGGAGGACGGGACGAACTCGGAGGCCTTCATCCTGATCCACTTCGGGAAGAAGGAGGTGATCATCGGCGGCACGGCGTACGCCGGAGAGATCAAGAAGTCGATGTTCACGATCATGAACTTCCTCCTCCCTCCCCGGGGCGTGCTCACCATGCACTGCTCCGCGAACTACGGGAAGGACGAGAACGACGTCGCCCTCTTCTTCGGGCTCTCGGGCACCGGAAAGACCACCCTCTCCGCGGATCCCGGCCGCACCCTGATCGGGGACGACGAGCACGGCTGGAGCGACGAGGGCGTCTTCAACTTCGAGGGAGGATGCTACGCGAAGGTGATCCGGCTCTCCCCGCAGGGGGAGCCCGAGATCTACCAGACCACCCGCCGTTTCGGGACGATCCTGGAGAACGTCAACATCGATGCCCGCACCCGGCACCTGGATCTCGACTCGGCCGCCTTCACGGAGAACACCCGCGCCTCCTACCCGATCTCGCACATCCCGAACGCAACGCGGAGCGGGATGGGCGGGCACCCCAACCACGTCCTCATGCTGACGGCGGACGCCTTCGGCGTGCTGCCTCCGGTCGCCCGCCTGAGCCCCGACCAGGCCATGTACCACTTCCTGTCCGGGTACACCGCCAAGGTGGCGGGGACGGAGCGGGGGGTGACGGAGCCCAAGGCGACGTTCAGCGCCTGTTTCGGCGCGCCCTTCATGGCCCTCAGGCCGTCGGTGTACGCCGCGCTCCTCGGGAAGAAGACCGAGCAGCGGGAGGTGAAGGTCTGGCTGGTGAACACGGGGTGGAGCGGAGGCCCCTACGGTGAGGGGCACCGGATGGAGCTCGCCTATACCCGGGCCATGGTGCACGCCATTCTGGATGGCACGCTCGAGCAGGTGCCCACGCGGGAGGATCCCGTCTTCGGGCTTCGCGTTCCCGAGTCGTGTCCCGGGGTCCCGTCGGAGGTGCTGGATCCCAGGGCCACCTGGAAAGACGGGAGCGCCTACGACGCGCAGGCCCGGAAGCTGGCGGGGATGTTCGCGCACAACTTCGAGGCCTTCGAGGCGAGGGTCTCGGAGAGCGTGCGGGGAGCGGGGCCCAGGACCGGCTAGGACGGAGCCGTCAAGCTGGACGGAGGCGTGGTCAGAGGACCAGGTGCAGATCGGATCCCACGGCCTTCTTCATGAAGTCCTCTGCCAGCATGATCTCGACGCCCTCGATGAAGTCCTGGGGACCCAGCTCGAAGAGGTCCGCGGAGGTCTTGCAGGCAAGGAACCGCACG
Organism: uncultured Gemmatimonadales bacterium; assembly: GCA_963848895.1. Classification (GTDB taxonomy): domain Bacteria; phylum Gemmatimonadota; class Gemmatimonadetes; order Longimicrobiales; family Gaopeijiaceae; genus SZUA-318. Next base: position 75,372 of record CAWKGE010000028.1, on the reverse strand, counting down.
CCCTCCAGCTGAGCCATCTCCAGCATGTCCTCCGGGTAGGGGATGTCACGTCGATCCATCACCTGGCGGAGCTCCTCGGTGGCCTGCTCGGCCGTCTTCAGGTCGCTCCCGGTGGGATAGTAGCGAAGGGACGCCAGATGCCCGGGCCGGATCATGTGGAGGCCCTCGAAGGTGAAGTAGATCAGGGTCTCGAAGCCCAGTCGGGCCGAATTGAGGGCGAGGATCAGGAGCCCGAAGGCGCTCTGCATCGTGAAGTTCGTGCACACCAGGGCGACCCGCTTGCGTTCCCGGCCCACCTTTGGCTCCTCGGTCATGATCGGGGTCCTCCCCTCGTCCGGCAGATCTCCTCTGCGATCGGACTTGCTACCCCGAGGCGACTCGGGTGTGGCCCCCGTGACCTATTCATCCGCGGTCCCGGCGTGGACGGGCGAGGGGGCTGGGGAGCCCTTCTCCTCGGCAAGCACCACGGCGTCTCGCGCCAGCGCATCCACCATGTCGCTGAAGATGAGGGCGTGGATGGGGTAGAGGGCCCACCAGTAGGCCAATCCCAGGAAACCGGTAGGCGCGAAGAACGCGGTCTGGACGAGACGGGTGCCTCCCGCTTCGGGAACCGCTTCGAACTGGAGCCACGCCTTTCCCGGGACCTTCATCTCGGCTCGTAGGCGCAGCAGAGAGGGGCTGCGGACCTCCTCCACGCGCCAGAAGTCGATGGCCTCCCCGGGATACACGTTCTCAGGGTGCCTCCGTCCTCGACGGAGCCCGGGACCACCCACGAGCTTGTCCAGGACCCCCCGTGCCTCCCATGCCCACGCCCACACCCGCCATCCCCGGTCCCCTCCGAGGGACGAGAAGCTCCTGAACACGGCCTCGGGCGGTGCCGCTACCCACCGGGTGCGCTCCTCCCGGACGATCCCCTCCCGGTCCTCCAGCCGAAACCCGGCGCTGCCCCCGGCCAGCGTCCAGCGCGTGGACACGTTGCCCTCCTCGGTTCGTGTCAGGGCCCGCTCCACCGCTTCCCGGTAGGGGCGGGGCTCCAGGTCCGGGAAGAGCGCGCGGGCGCGCGACATGTCGCCGAGCACCGGTTCCACCACCCCTTCCACCAGCGGCACTGCCAGGGCGTTGGGGATCGGCGTCACCAGACCCACCCACAGGGCCGCCAGCCGTGGCGCGAGGACGGGAACGGCCAGGATGGCTCGCGGAAGACCTCGAACGTGGGCGTAGGTCTTCATCATCTCCTTGAACGTCACCGGAGGCGCGCCGACGTCAATGACGCCGAGCGTGTCCAGACGCCCCAGCGCGCCCACCAGATAGTCCAGGACGTCGCCGACCGCGATGGGCTGCACCTCGTTGAGGATCCAGCGGGGCGCGATCATGGCGGGCAGTCGCTCGGTGAGGTACCGGACCATCTCGAAGGAGGCCGACCCGCTCCCGATGATGGGGCCTGCCCGGAACTCCGTGGTAGGCAGCCCCTCCCGGAGGATCCGCCCCACCTCGGCGCGGCTCGTGAGATGGGCCGAACGCCGACGGATGCCCGTGCCCGCCGGGAGGATCCCCCCGAGGTAGATCACCTGGCGTACGAGGCCGGCCGCCCGGACGAAGTTGTGCGCCGCCGACCGGTCCATGGCCTCGAAGTCGGAGCCGGCGTACATGGAATGGACGAGGTAGTACGCGACGTCTACTCCTTCCAGGGCTTTCGTGAGGGTCTCCGGGTGTTGGAGGTCCCCCTCCACCACATCCACGCGGTTGCCCCACGGCCGAGCCAACGCGCGGGCACGGTCCCGCACCAGGACGCGGACGCGATGCTCCCCTCCCGCCAGGAGTCGCTCGACCACGCGTCCCCCGATGTAGCCGGTGGCCCCCGTGACGAGAACGTTCATGCCGCGCTACCGCCTATCGATTGTCGAGATCGTGGGTCGCCGTATTGTCGACCGTACAATTAATGTATAACTTTTCGCCCTGTCCTTCCAGTTGGAGAGCACATGGAGTCCACCAAGACGACGTACGATGCCGCGGACCTGGCCTTCGGTGCGCTCCTTTCCGGCGCGCTGGCCAGTGCAGGCGTCGCGCTGCTCTTCCTGGTCATCGACACCTTCCGGGGAGAGCCCTTCCTCACCCCGTCCATCCTGGGGAGCGCGCTGTTCCTGGGGAGTGTTCCGGACGCGGACGCCCCGGCTCGTCTCGGCGTGATGGCGCTGTACACGCTCCTGCATCTCTTCGTGTTCCTCTGCGTCGGCGCCGCCACCACGTTCGTGGCCTCCCGGGTCCCCGCGCTGGCCAGGGGGGTGGTGTCGCTCCCGGGATTCGTTTTCGTGGTGCTCATGGCCGGCGTCTACCTCGTCGACGGCTTCGTCCGCCCGGGAATCGTGAAGGCCGTGGGCGTCGGGTCCCTCGCGCTGGGCAATCTCGTGGGGGCCTGGATCATCGGCTGGTTCGTGACCGGGACCCTGCGCCGGTACGAGTACGTCGCGGCGACAGCCTCCACGGAAGGCGGGGCCTCCGGGCGATGACCGCCCGCACCGAGGTGCTGGTCGTGGGCGCCGGCCTGGCTGGTCTATCCTGCGCGCGCATCCTGCACCGGGCGGGCGTGGATGTCCGCGTCCTCGAGGCGTCGGACGGCGTGGGCGGCCGCGTACGTACCGACGTCGTCGGCGGCTTCAGGCTGGACCGGGGCTTCCAGGTGCTGTTGACGGCGTACGAGGAGGTCCGGTCCCAGGTGGATATGGGCGCCCTCGACCTCCGACCCTTCAGACCGGGCAGCCTCGTCTGGAACGGCAGGAACCTCGAGCGGATCGGCGATCCCTTCCGGGAGCCCGGAATGGCGGTGGCGTCCCTGGGCGGGCGCGTGGGGAGCCTGTTCGACAAGATGAAGGTAGCGACGCTGCGCCGCGCCCTCGTGTCCCGGCCCGCCGAGGCGTGCTTCCAGGGTCCGGAGCGGACGACACGGGAGGAGCTGGAGGCCAGGGGCTTCTCCGACGAGTTCGTCGACACCCTCTTTCGTCCCTTCCTCGGCGGCGTGTTCCTCGAGCGGGCCCTGGAGACCTCGTCGTCCCTGTTCCGGTACTTCTTCCGGTGCTTCGCGGTCGGCGACGCGACCCTTCCGGCCAGGGGGATGCAGCGTCTTCCGGAGTCTTTGGCGAGGGGGCTCGAGGACCGGATCACCCTCGGAGCCCGGGTCGGCCAGGCCACCCCGACGGGCGTCCGCCTCCAAGACGGGACCGAGATGTCGGCGGGCCACGTGGTCGTGGCCGTGGACGGCGCCGAGGCGGCGCGCATGCTCGGTGGTCGCGCTCCGGTGTACAAGGCCGCGGTGACGTCCTACTACGCCGCGCCCGTCGCGCCCGTGGACGAGCGGCTCCTCGTCCTGGACGGCGAGGGGTCGGGGCCCGTCAACCACATGGCGGTGTTGAGCAACGTGGCGCCCGCCTATGCACCCGCGGGGGTCCACCTCGTCTCGGTCTCGGGAGTGGATGCGGCCGCCGAAGACGCCGACGCCTTCCGGGCGGCGGTTCCCGGGCAGCTTCGGCGTTGGTTCGGCGCGGCCGTCGACCGCTGGGAGCACCTGAGGACCTATCGGATCCCCCACGCGCTTCCCCGGCACGGTCCGGGAAGCCTGTTCACGGGCGCTCCGGCGCGTCGGGCCGACGGGCTCGTCGTCGCGGGGGACTACACCGTGTTCGGCGCCATCCAGGGGGCACTCCTGTCGGGGCGCCGAGCCGCCGAGGCCGTGCTGGACGCCCGAGGTGCGGGGCGGGACGCGGCGGACGGGCCGGGAAGTGTGCGCGACTGAGCTGTCGAACGGCGCTCAGTAGCTCCTGCGGAAGTCGAAGCTCCCACGCACCCGGTGAGGCCCTCCGCCGTGCTGCTGGTCGAACGTCCCCTCGAACGTTCCCGCGATGCGATCCTCCTGCACCACGGTGAGCGTGGCCGAGCCCTCCGTGGACTCGTATTGACCGGAGACGCCCTCCGGTCCCTGCGGGATGAAGAAGACCAGGCGCAGGGCGTCCTCGGTCTCCCCCTGATCGTCGAGCTTCACGTCTCCGGGGTGGGGTGACCGGGTCTTCAGGGTCGCCGTGCCGATGGCGGCGCCGGTGCCCATGAGCACCATCGTGACGGAGGTGAAGTCTCCGATGCGCGTGACGCCGGGCGCGCGGCCGGCCACGTCCTCGGGAGACACGGCGAACGTCCCGAGCTCGCCTCCGCTGTCGTCGGCGATCCGCACGGAGAGCACGGCGTCGGGTGCGGCACCCGACGCGGCGTCCCCTCCCCCTTGGGGCTCGCCCGCCTCGGCTGCGCAGGCGGAGAGCAAGAGGAGGAGGATCGACGCGGGCCAGCGGACGATGGTCTTCATGCGAGTCCTCGGGGTGAGTTGGGGCCGTGGGGTCTGCTTCGTAGAACGTGGACCACCGCCGAGCCCCGCCAGCGCGTCCGGATGCCGCCAGCCAGGAACACGCCGCCGATGCGCGGGGTTCGCTTCGCCATGGACCGCCACCCCATCGAGCCCCGCATCGACGCCCACCGGAGTGGGGACCAGGCCCGTTCGGGCGTGGACCCCCGGGACTTCCGTGAGGCCCTCTCCCATTGGGCGAGCACGGTCACGATCGTCGCGGTCCGGGACGGGGAAGACGTCCACGCCACTACGGCCACCTCCTTCATGCCCGTCTCCGCCGACCCGCCTCTGGTGGTGGTGGCGCTGGGCGCCGGCGCCCAGGTCCTCCCGTGGATCGAGGTGGACGCCCGCTTCGTGGTGAGCTTCCTGGCGGAGGGACAGAGGCGGGTGGCGTCGATGCTCACGGACTCGTTCCCGGTGGGGCCTTCTCCGTTCCCGCCCACGGGGGACCCCGTGGTCGAAGGCGCCCTCGCCTCCCTCGTGTGCTCGGTGCGCGACGTCCGCCCGGTCGGCGGCGGCGCGCGACTGTTGACGGGCCTGGTCGAGGACGTCCGCCAAGGAGAGGGCGCTCGACCCCTCCTCTACCACCGCAGGGGGTACCGGACGCTCTCGGACCCGGAGGGGTGAGGGGGCGACCCCGGCCTGCAGTCTTTGACGGCCGGAGCCGCTTCGGGCCGACTCGCAGCCCGGCACCGCCACTCCCCGGGCCGCCGCCCACCCGCGGCATGTTCTCGTAATAGTAAGTCCGACTTGATCTTACACGGCACGTCCGTCGGCCGCGCCCTGTCCACTTCCTCAGGGCACGGGGGTTGCAGCATGGGAGACCTCGTGATTCGAACCGGAGGTCGTCTCATGCACACCGCGATGCGTCGCCACATCTTTGGCGCAGCCCTCGTCGTCCCGATCCTGCTCCTCGCGCCGGGCCGTGCCGAGGCTCAGCGCCGCAACGTCTCGGCCATCGAGATCAGCGCGGGCGTCACGCTGTCCGTCGGCCAGCGCGAGAGCATCCGAACCTACTACGCCGCGCACCCACGGGCGGACCTGGAGGCCCTGCCTCCGGGGATCCGGAAGAAGCTGGCGCGCGGCAAGCCGCTCCCTCCCGGAATCGCGAAGAAGGTGGCGCCCGGCGACCTGGCGTCGATGATCGCGGTTCCCGCGGGATACCAGGTCGTCGAGGTCGGCCTGGACGTGCTGCTGGTGGAGGTGGCGACCGGCATCATCCACGACATCCTCATGGACGTGGTGCGCTGAGGCCGGTCCCCATGGGGCGAGGGGCGACCGGCCCACGGCCTCGTCGTCAGCGAGGCGGCCCCCCGATCCACCCGAAGAGGATGAGCCCGAACGCCAGGCCGTGGGCGATGAGCACCGCGACGGGAATCCACCCCAGGACCGGCGCTTCCGGGCCGATTAGCTGCACCTGCAACAGGCCCAGGCCCGCGGTCAGGGCCATCATGAGGTTCGCCACCACGATGGGTCGGCCGTAGATCCCGCCATAGATCGCTCCACGCCCCATCCAATCCAGCGCGGCGACGGCGAGGAGCCCACCCGCGGCGAGGGTGGACAGGGCCCCGCCTCCCGTCCAGCCGAAGAGCGCCGTGGTCTCGGCGGGGGCGAAGAGCAGGGCGAGGCCCAACCCACCGAGTAGCAGGGCGCTCCCTCGCATCACGAGGCCGGTGGACGGAAGGGAAAGGCGGCTGCGCTTCACGTTCATCGTATGCAGACCTGGGGAGCGGGCGGGCGACGAGGGCCGATTCGCGGCGGAGTATAGGGCGATGCCGCCCACCGCGGCCAACCGGACTCCGAAGGCGCGTCCCCGCTCCCGGAGCGCGCGTGGGTCGGCCGACTGGACGGAGCGCCTTCCGCCGTGCAAGGTTCGGACATGACCTCCGACCCTGCCCCGGATCGGCCGCCCCGTGACGCGGTCTCGCCCGCCGACGTCACCGCGCTGCTCAGGCGCTCCACCGAAGGAGACCCGAGCGCGCTGGACCGATTGATGCCGCTGGTCTACGAGGAGCTCCGCCGCGTCGCGCACCGGCGCCTCGCCGGGGAGCGGACCGGCCACACGCTCCAGACCACGGCGCTGGTGCACGAGGCCTACGCCCGCATGGCGGAGGCCGACCTTCCCCTGCAGAACCGCGTGCACTTCTTCGCGCTGGCCGCCCGTACCATGCGTCGGATCCTCGTGGACTACGCCCGTGCGAGGCTGGCCGACAAGCGGGGAGGCGGCGCGCAGGCGGTGCCCCTGGACGATCTCACCGTCGAGCTCGCCGACGGCGGCGAGGACGCGGAGATCCTGGCGCTGCACGAGGCGCTCGAGGCCCTCGAGCGACAGGACGAGCGCAAGGCCCGCGTGATCGAGGCGCACATCTTCGGAGGCCTCACGTACGATGAGACCGCCGCGGCCCTCGGGATCTCACCCGCGACCGTCGACCGGGATCTGCGCCTGGCCAAGGCCTGGTTGGCCCGCGAGCTCGGTTGAGGGAATCCGGCGGCTCGCTGCGCTCTACGGGATGAGAGCACGAACGACCGACTCCGGTCGGTCCATCCCAGGAGCGATCATGAACACGTTGAACCTGCCCCAACGGAACCACCTCCTCCGCGGCGCGCTCGTCCTCTGGTTGAGCGCACTGGCCGCCTGCGGAGAGAGCCCGACCGGCCCCAGTGTGGACCCGGGACCGGACGGTCCACCGAAGAACCTCCCGCCCACGAGCATCAGTCGCAGCGACCTGAAGCCGAGCGGCAACGTCATCGAGACAGACGATGGCTTCAAGGTCGACGGCGAGCTGGCCATGGCCACCAGCGACAGCAGCGAGGTGGTCTTCCACGACGCCGACGTGCAGGTGCGCTTCGACGCCAGCGGACGGGTCACCGGCCTCGAGGGCGAGGTCGAGATACCGTCGCCCCACCGTCGCGTCTCGTTCGAGAATCCCGTGCGGGCGCGCGTCGGCCTCTACACGGGCCGATACCTCAACGAGCAGGGTGATCTCGGGATCCTGCTCGAGGACGACACCGACTACTTCGTGTACGACGTCGGCGTGAACCTGCAGATGAACGTGGCCACGCGGCGACACGGGTGAGGACGCGGTGAAGCCGATCGTGGTCAAGGCGCCCCTCGGCGGGCGGATCCTGATGGTGGTCGACTACGCCGATCCCATGTACTACACGTTCGGCAGCCAGGACCTGATCGGCTCGTCCGGGGTCGGCTGGTCGCTGCACCAGCGCATCCCATTCCGGCCGGCGAACCCGGTGCAGGACCTGGGGCCCTTCGAGGGCGGCAGCACGCGCGTCGGCTCGTTCACGGTCCTCAAGGTCGTGTCGGTGGAAGGCCAGCTCGTGGACAACAACTACACGGAAGTCCACATGGTCCAAGAGGATCCCCTCTCCTCGGATCTGCGCAAGGGCTACCAGGCCGGCTTCAACGGCACGGCCAGCCTCGACCTCTTCATGAAGGACATCGTGGGGATCGACCTGCCCCTGGCCGCGGCGAGCGGCGGCGTGTGGGGCGAGCTCAGCACCGACCAGGGCTTCCAGGGACACGCGTATGTCCGCGGCCGCACGACGCAGGACTACTCGTGGTGGCCCGCGTTCATCCCGGCGCGGCCGGTCACGGCGCTCGACGTCCACGGGTTCGTGAAGAGCGACGGCGATTTCGAGGTGGGACTGCAGGGCGAGTACGGCTGGGACTTCCCTGCCGGACGCCAGAGCATGTCGGGGTCGTTCGAGCTGCGGCCCGACGCTCTCACGCTCGAGGGCAGCTTCCGGGCTGCCGCCGACACGCTGACCGTGGGCGGCGTGGTGACGCGCTCCGCAACGACTCTCTACGTGCAGCCGCCGCAGTCGCTCCTGGACGCCGTCGCGGACCAGGTGAACCAGGAAGTGCTGCCGCGCATCGACGAGGCACAGAAGGCGTGGGAAGACCTGGAGAAGGCCACACAGGACTACGAGTTCGAGCTGAGCCTGCGGGGGCTCCGCTCCGCGCTGCCGGACATCGCCGACCGCGCGAAGGCGGAGCTGCGGAAGCAGGTCGCCTCCGCGATCGCGGGACAGAAGGGCAAGATCTGGTACAGCGACTTCCGCGACCACATGAACGCGGCGGCCGCACCGTTCTACCGTCAGCTCGACGCGCTGAAGGCCGCGGCGCAGGACATCCGCGACAACCAGCAGACGCGCGACGCCATCGAGGCCGCGCTGCGGGGCATGGCGGCGAAGAAGATCTTCCGCACCACGTACAAGTACTCGAAGCCCATCGTCGGCACACTGTACTCGCGGACGATCACGGTGCGCGTGATGTCCGACGCGCAGGCGGCCAAGCTCATCGAGGCCGCGGACAACGTGAAGCACATCGAAGAGACGTCGAGCCGGCGGGTCAGCATGAAGCAGATCTACGGCCAGGTGGACGACAAGGCGCTCTTCGAGCAGGTGCGCGACGACATCGAGGACGGCGTCATCCGGATCCGCGGCATCGACGAGCTTGGCGTGGTCTGCCGGCACGATGCCGACCCCGCCGAGTTCGACCTGTACGTCACGATCGACGGACGGCGTCACGAGGCCGGGAGCATCCCGGCCCTGACGGTGGCCTCGCTTCTCGAACGGTTGCCGGACATCATGATCGACGCGCTGAAGATCGACTGACTCGTCCACGAAGAGCGTTCCACCCGGAAGGAGGTCGCATGTCCAAGCCCATGGAGCCCAACCGCTGGGCCCGGGTGGACGCCCTCTTCGACCAGGCCTCGAGGCGGCCCGCTTCCGAGCGGGCCGCCCTCCTGGCCAGGGCCTGCGGTGGCGACGACGCCCTCCGCCGCGAGGTGGAGAGCCTCCTGGCCGCGGCGGACGCCGACATGGAACGGCGCATCGGAGCGGTGGGCCGGGCCGCCGACCGACTGTGGAGCGGCGGTGCCGTCGGCGTCGGTCAGCGGCTGGGCGCCTATCGCCTGGTGGAGGAGATCGGGCGAGGCGGCATGGGCCTCGTCTACCGGGCGGTCCGTGACCGCGACGACTTCCAGCAGACCGTCGCCGTGAAGGTGCTCCCCGGGGCGCTCTTCAGTCGCAAGGCGATGGCCCGCTTTCGCAACGAACGCCGGATCCTGGCGGGACTGGAGCACGCGAACATCGCGCGCCTCCTGGACGGGGGCGCCACGTCCGACGGCATCCCGTACGTGATCATGGAGTACGTGGACGGCCGTCCCATCGATCGCTACTGCGAGGAGAACGAGCTGGGCCTCGAGGCCCGCGTCCGTCTCTTCCTGACGCTGTGCGACGCCGTGCAGTACGCCCACCGCAACCTGGTCGTGCACCGCGACCTGAAGCCGTCCAACGTGCTCGTCACGGACGAAGGCGTGCTCAAGCTGCTGGACTTCGGGATCGCGAAGCTGGTGGATCCCGACGAGCTGGACGGCCCGTCGAAGACGCTCCTGACCCACAGCCGGATCATGACGCCGCGGTTCGCCTCCCCGGAGCAGCTCACGGGCGACCGGATCGCGACGCCGTCGGACGTCTACTCGCTGGGGGTCGTGCTGTACCGACTCCTCGCGGGGGCGTATCCCTACGACGGACCGGACTCCGCGGAGGGACCCGAAGCCGGGCCCGTGGACCTCATGCGGCGTGTGCTCTCCGGGGATCCCACGCCGCCCAGCGCGGTCGAGGGGGACCCGCGCCTGCGGGGGGACCTGGACGCGATCGTCCTCAAGGCGCTCCGCCGCGAAGTACGCCGGCGCTATGACTCGGTTCAGGCTTTCGCCGAGGACCTGCGTCGCCACCTTGCCGGTAGGCCCGTTACGTCACGGTCACTCACGTGGCGCTATCGGGCGGGCAAATTCGTGGGACGCAACCGAGCCGCGGTGGTCGGAGGCACGGCCGCGGCCTTCCTCGTGCTGGCGCTGACCGGGGTCTTCCTGCGCCGCCTGGCCGACGAGCGGGACGTCGCTCGGCGGGAGGCGACGCGAGCGACGGCCACCCTCGCCGGACTGTCGGACGAGCTGATGGGCCAGCCGGAGGTTCGGGCCCGGATCCTGAGCGCCGTCGGGACGGCCTACGCGAACCTGGGCGCCCTGGACAGCGCGCAGGCGGTGCTGGAGCGGGGACTGGCGCTCCGCGATTCGATCTACGATTCCGATGCGCTGGAGGTGGCGGAGGGCCTGGAGGACCTCGGCACCGTCCTGGCCCGGGTGGACCGAGTCCCCCGTGCGGACTCGCTCCTGCGCCGCGCGCTCGACATCCGACGGCGGAGGCAGCCGGCCGACCACCCCGACGTCGTCGCCCTGGAGAACGAGCTGTCGGAGCTCCGACCGGGGGGGAGCACGGCACCAACGGGACGGTGACGGGCCGCGACCCCCGGGAGACGTTCCATCGCGTGTCCGTTGCAACGTTCCAAGTCGGGGGCTGGAACGACGACACCTCTGCGCCGCAGGCAGGGGCGACACGCTGATTCCGTTGTACCGCAAGGACATCGGTCTGCGCGACCCGCCGACGGCATCCCCGGAACGCCGCTTGCGACTCCGGGCCCTTACGTGTCCGGCCCGAGCCGAGCACGCGAAGCGCCCACCCCCGACGGAGGATGACGTATGACCCGGAGAACCTCGTTACTGCTCGCGCCGTTCGTCCTGCTCATGGGCTGCACCCAGGACGCGGCGACCCCGGTGGCGCCGCTCCTGGACGCACCGGCGCAGTTCTCGAAGACGGCCCGGGGCGGGCGCGCCGCCACCCTGGGTGTGGTGTACGTCAGCAGCCAGGGGCTGTACTACGACACGTTCGTGTCGGCCTCGAGCCTGCCCATGCACGGCCGGTTCCAGCAGCTGATGCCCCAGGAAGACGGCTCACCCAGCATCACCGAGTTCGGGCCCGGCGAGCCCGGCTACCTTGGTGGCCGGTGGTGGGTGGATGCCAACGGCGACGGCATCCAGAACGAGGGCGACGCGTTCCTGCTTTGCCCGCTCCTTCCGCCGGGTCGCCCCACGCCGTAGGCCCCGATCCTGCGTCGGCCGGGATCGTCCGGCCGGCGCAGGCTCCCCTTTCCGCCCGGTCCCTCGCCCCTCCCGGCATCCGCCATCCGCATCAGCGCCATCCGCCCCGCCGGACCGGCCTGAAACGCCCCCATCCCGACGGGGTAGCCGGGCGCCCATGGATGCCGTTCTTCCCCTCCGAGTCCACGCCCTCAACCCCGCGCCCGTCCGCCGGGACGGCGCCCACGTCCTGTACTGGATGGTATCGAGCCGCAGGCTGGAATGGAGCTTCGCCCTGGACCGCGCGCTGGAGCACGCGCGCGCCCTGCGGCGCCCGCTGATCGTCCTGGAGGCCCTGCGCGTCGGATACCCGTGGGCATCGGACCGCCACCACGCCTTCGCGTTGGGGGGGATGCGCGAGCACGCACGACGGATGCGCGGGACCCCCGTGGCGTACCATCCATACGTGGAGCCCGAGGAGGGAGCGGGGAAGGGGCTCGTCGAGGCGCTCGCCCGCGACGCCTGCGTCGTGGTGACCGACCTCTATCCCACGTTCTTCATCCCGAGGATGCAGAACGCTCTGGCGCGGCGCCTCGCCGTGCGCCTCGAGTGCGTGGATTCCAACGGTCTGATGCCGCTCGCAGCCACGCCCGGCCCGTTCTCGGCCGCCTACCACTTCCGCCGGTTCCTGCAGAAGAACCTGGGCGGGCACCTCCTGGATCTACCGTCGCCGTCTCCGCTCGACGAGGGCGACGTTCCCGCGTCCGACGGGTTTCCCGCCGCCGTCGAGGCCCGCTGGCCGGCCGCGTCCGAGGCGATGCTCGCGGGGGAGGCCGGGGCGCTCGGGCTCCTTCCCATCGACCACGACGTCCCGCCCGTGCCCCTGCCGGCGGGGTCCTCGGCGGGCCGAGCCAGACTGCGGGCGTTCCTGGAGGCCGGTCTGGACCGCTACGGCGACGAGCGGAACCATCCCGACGCGGACGCGTCGAGCGGCCTGAGCCCATACCTGCATTGGGGCCACATCTCCGCGCACGAAGTGGCGCACGCGGTGCTGCGCCGGGAAGGGTGGAGCCCGGCGAGGCTGAGCGAGCGCACCGACGGGAAGCGGGAGGGGTGGTGGGGCGTCTCCCCGCAGGCCGAGGCCTTCCTGGACGAGCTGGTCACCTGGCGTGAGCTCGGCTTCGGGTTCTGCCACCACGTCCCGGCGCACGAGGACTACGAGACCCTTCCGGGGTGGGCGCGGGAGACGCTCGCCGTGCACGCTGCGGACGACCGGGCCCACCTGTATACGTACGAGCAGTTCCGCGACGCGGAAACGCACGACGAGCTCTGGAACGCTGCCCAGCGCCAGTTGCGGGCGGAGGGCGTCATCCACAACTACCTGCGGATGCTGTGGGGGAAGAAGATCCTCGAGTGGACGGAGCACCCCCGGGAGGCCCTCCGCGTGATGCTGGATCTCAACAACCGATACGCCATCGACGGACGGGACCCCAACTCCATCAGCGGGATCTTCTGGGTGCTCGGCCGCTTCGACCGCGGCTGGCCGGAGCGAGCGGTGTACGGCAAGGTGCGGTCCATGAGCTCCGACTCGACCAGGCGGAAGGTGCGCCTGGCGGAATACCTCGCCCGGTGGGGAGGGCCGGCGTAGTGCGAAGCGTGGCCGGCCCTTATTCTCTCCGCGCGACCCACCTCGACATCCGGAGAGAAGGCACATGAAGATCGAGACCCCCGCCGACGCGTTCGCAGCCCTGGCCGTTCTCGTGTTGGGAGCGGACAGGGTCGGCACCTTCGAAGAGCGCAGGTTCCTGTTCGAGCGGCTGTCCGCCCACAGCGTCTTCGGCGACCTGGACGGCGAAGGGTTCGGGACGCTCGTGAGGGACACGACCGAGAAGGTGTGCACCTCCTTCCCGACCGACGAGGGGCGCGTGACGGACGCGGGGGTCTCCGAGGCCGTGGGCATGATCGCGGGCTCGCTCACGCCCGAGCTGCGCACGGACGCGTTCCGGATGGCCGTGGACCTGGCACGGATCGACGGCATCGTACGACCGGAGGAGGCGGTGCTGGAGATCGTCCGGGCCGGCCTCGGGATCGACCGATCGACGGCGGCGGAGCTCCTCGGCCGGGGCGACTGAGGCAGGCGGCCAGGTCCGGCGCCTGCCCTCCAGCACGGCCGATGAGGGGATCCTGCCGGTCTCTCCGCTCTTCTTGTTGAAGGGGCCGAAGACGCGCCCCACCAACGAGGAGATGGGACCATGAGTACGCTCATTCTCGGTCGTGCGCTCGGAGCTGCGCTGCTGGTGGCGGGAACGATCGCCTGCTCCGAATCCCCGACGGGGCCTTCCGGCCCTTCGGTGGAAGGAACCTGGACTGGAGAATGGGGCGGAGCCGCCGTCCGCATGGTCCTCGATCAGGCCGGGTCGTCGGTCTCCGGCGAGCTCCAGGTCGGCAGGATGACCTACCCGGTCTCCGGCGAGGTCGACGATGCGGGCGAGTTCGCGTGGGGAACTGGGCTGAAGCAGGAGAACTGCACGGGATACTCCAGCTCCGGATTCCAGCTGCAAGAGGGAGGTGCCGCTCTGGGAGGGGTGATGCGCCGCGCCCGGCAGGCCCTCCCCTGCGGCTCGAGCGGCCGCACGGAGATCACGCAGGGGATGGCCTCCCTCACCAAGGCGTTCTGAGGACTCGAGGGGGCGCGACGGGCCGGTCCACCGTCGCGCCCCCCACGGTGGCGGAGCGGCTCCCCGTTTCTCGTTGGCCTGGGTAGGCGACATCGATCCGCGCCTGCCCCTCCCGACGGAGAACGGACATGCCCCCCCCCACGTTTCGCCGGGCGCTCACCGCGCTGACGGCGGCCATCGTCCTCGCCCAACCCGCGTCGGCCCAGGTCGGCTTCAAATTGGCCGGTGGCGTCGATCTCACCCGACTCTTCGGAGGCGGCGTCGGTGACACCCAGCAGCGGGAGGGGCTCGGCTTCGGCGGCTCGCTCAGCCTCCTCTCCATGGGCCCGGCCACCCTGGTGGCCGAGGGCTACTACAGGCAGAAGGGCGCCAAGGGCGTCCAGGAGCTGGGGGACCAGCTGATCGAAGGAGGCTCGGCGGAGATCGGGCTCGACTACGTGGAGGTTCCCCTCCTGCTGCGGCTGAACCTGCCGACGCTCGGAACGCGCGTGCTCCCGTACGTGCAGGGAGGTCCGGCCTTCGCCTGGCGCATCGCCTGCAGCATCAAGCTGGACGCCACGTCGTCCACCACGAAGCAGGACTGCGCCGATCTGACGGGTGGCAACCTCTCGGAGACCCTGCGGGACTACGAGCAGGGCCTGGTGCTGGGGGGCGGGATCGACGTTGCAGTCGGGAGCGTCGGGGCGCTGAACGTGGACGCCCGTCTCACGCAGGGCCTCAGCCGGATCAACGAGATGTCGTCGGGTGGAGCGGTGAAGAACCGCGTGTTCTCGGTGATGCTCGGGTACTCCTTCGGCCTCCCGGCGCCCCTGTCGGGGATGGGAGGCGGCATGGGGATGGTGGGGCGGTGAAGGGCGCGGAAGATGTGACCGTGAGGCGTCCTCGGCCTGCCGGTATGCGCACGGCGTGAGGACTGGTGATCCGGCACTCCTTCACCCCCGCGTGCACGGTGAGCCCCTCCACCCCTCGGGCAGATCGCCCTGGCGGACGAGCGCACCCGGGGCCCAGTCGGCGTCGACGGTGAGGCGTTGCGCGCGCTCGTCCGGCCCGAAGCTCACGTCGATGCGCAGCGGCCGGCCGTAGCGGACCTGCTCCGGCGGCTGGGCGAGCACGCCGTCGGAGCTGATGCTCAGGTAGGTGTTCTCGGCGTCACCCCACATCGCGCCGAACATCAGCTGGGGCCCACAGGGGTCCCGCGCGATGAAGAACCGTCGATTGGGGTCGCTCTCGTCCGGATCGGCGAAGACGCCTTCGTAGCGGAGGGCGACGTCGTCGGCGAGCGGATTCGGCGCAGGTGCGCGCCGGGTCTCTCGCGGCGCGCGTTCTTCGGCCGCCTGGCGGCGGTCCGGTCGACCGGCGGGCGACGGTGCTGACATGGACGCCGGCAGATTCTCCGCGATGGACGCCCGCGCCAGGGTGGAGACCATCTCCATCACGGCTTGACCACGGGCCATGTCTCCGGCCTGCATGTACTCGGCGCCGAGGTCGGCCATCGCCTTCATGTCGACGGCGTAATCCTCCACCTGGTCCGGATAGATCTCGGCGAAGCGCCGGCGAGCGGCCTCTGCCCCGTCCCGATCCAGGACGGCGCGGATGGTGTCGGAGAGCGGGGGCGGAGCCTGTCGGGCGAGCACGGACTCGGGCGGCAGCGGGAGGGCCGCGAGGAGCGCCACGAGGAAGGACAGCCGGCGTGCAGTCCGGGCCATCGGGACCTCCAGGGTCGGGCGAGAATGCAACGGGGTCTCTCACCCTGGACAACGCAGGGCGTCAGGGGGAGCCGCCAGCCTCCGAGGCGAAACGGCGTGCGTCCTCCGGCCGGCCCCAGTCCCGATAGAGGTCGACCACCCTGCGACGGAGCAGTCGCTCGGTCCGCGGCGAGACGGTGCCACCCAGGGCCTCGAGGGCGCCCACCACGAGGGGCTCGGCCTCGCGGTAGCGGCCCTGCTTCGCCAGGCACCGCCCCAGCGTGCTCCGCGTGATCAACACGAGCGTGTGGTCGGGCGGAAAGCGCTCTTCGAGGACGCGCAGGGCCTCGCGCAAATCGGGCTCCCCCTCCTGCGGCCTCCCTTCCTCCGTGAGTACCCACCCCAGACCGTGCAGGGGATAGGCCTTCTGCCACTCATCGGGATACACTTCGCGCCGCAGGCGCAGGATCTTCGCGATACAGCGGCTCGGCGCTCTGCGTAGCGACCCAGATCGCGTCGGATGCCGGCGAGGTTGTTCATCACCGTCATGGTGACCGTATGCCGGTCCCCCAGCAGCTCGCGGTCGATGGCGAGCGCCTTGGTCAGGAGCGAGTCGCTCGCCACCGGGTCGGTGTCTTGCAGTGACAGGGCGAGGTCGCTCAGGCTCGCCGCGACGCCAGTGTTCAGGTCACCGTACAACTCCCGGCGGATGGCGAGGGCCTCCCGCTCCATGGCGACCGCCTCCTCCTGCCTCCGCGCCCGTAGCCGTTGACCGCGAGGGCGTTCGCGAGGTCGGCCCTGTGGTCGCCCGGGGCGGCGCGGAGGATCGCGACCGCCCTGTCCATGATCGAGTCCTTGCGTGCGCCCAGATCCGATCGCTGGGCGAGCTCGGTGAGGAGCACCGCCACGGTGGGGCTTTCGGGTCCCCGTACTCTCGTTCCGCCAGGGCGATGGCCCGGTCGATCAGCTCCGCCCCCCGCTCGGAGTTGTCACGCCACACCACGGACGCGAGCTGGCGGAGCGCCTCGATGTGTTCGGGCCTGGCCTCAGGTGCCGAGGTCTCGTAGAGCGAGACCGCGTCCTCGAGGAGATCGCGTGCCTGCGGGAACATCCCGAGGCGTGCGTAAACCCTTCCGATGGTCGCCAACATCTCGGCACGCACCTCGGGCTGGTTCGTGAGCTCCCGCCGGACGCGGGCCGCGCCGGAGTCGAGGAGCTCGCGTGCCGTGATCGTATCGCCCTTCGCCCGGTCCGGATCGGAGACGGCGAAGAGGCCGGTGACGAAGTCGCGGACCTCCGCCGTCTTGGCCGCCTCCAGGCGGACACGGTCACGCTCGGCGGACAGGCGCTCGGCCTGCACGACGAGCACCCCGGCGAAGGTCGTGATGAGGCCGAGCGCCACGGCGACCGACGCGACGCCGGCGGGGTGACGGCGCACGAACTTGCCCGCCCGATATCGGACGGAGTCCGGTCGGGCCAGGATCGGACGACCGTCCAGATAGCGTCGCACGTCCTCCGCGAACGCTTCGACCGACGCATACCGCCGCTCGGGCTCCCGACGGAGCGCCTTGAGCACGACCAGGTCGAGGTCGGCGGCGATTCGCCCGTGCCGGGCCACGCTGCCGGGAGGGACGATGTCGTCGTCGATCCAGGCCGGTGTCGGTGTAGGGCCCGAGCGCGTGAAAGGAGACCGCCCCGTTAGGAGGAGATAGAGGAGGGCCCCGAGCTGGAAGACGTCGGACGCCGTCGTCACCGGCTCTCCCAGGAGCTGCTCCGGGCTCGCGTACTCGGGGGTGAGCGGCAGCGCCGTGCCGGTCCGCGTCAGCATCGCGTCCCCTTCCGCGCTCAGCAGCTTCGCGATCCCGAAGTCGAGCAGCTTGACCTGCCCATCCCCGTCAACGAGCACGTTGGACGGCTTGATGTCGCGATGGATCACGAGGTGCGCGTGCGCGAGCTGGACGGCTCCCGCGACCTGCAGGAACAGGGCGAGTCGCTCACGCACCGTCGCACCGCGATGGTCCGCCCACGCCGTGATCTCCTCGCCTTCCACGCGCTCGACCACCAGGAAGGGCCGGCCGTCGTCGGTTGCCCCGCCGTCCAGGAGGCGCGCGATGTTGGGGTGGGTCAAACCCGACAGGATCTGCCGCTCGGCCAGGAAGCGCCGCACCACCTCCTCGGTGTCCACGCCCCGCCGCAGCACCTTCAGCGCGACCTGTTGGCGGAATGCCCCGTCGGCGCGCTCGGCCAGGTAGACGGTCGCCATGCCGCCGCGTCCGAGTTGCTCCAGGACGGTGTACCGGGCGACCCTGCTTCCCGGCTCCAGCGGCTCGGCCGGGTCCCCCGCGGGGGTATCTTCGAAGGCCGATCGCATCACGGCGGTCCCCATGCCGGCAAGGCGGGCCTCGGCCTCCCGGCTCTTCGCCAGGAGCGCGCGCACCGTCTCGACCAGCTCCGGGTCGTGGTTCGCCCGGGATGTGAGCAGCCGCTCCCGATCGGCGGGGGGCAGGTCCAGCGCCTCGGCCAGGAGGCGGTCGACCTCGTCCCAGCGCTCCCAGGTCGGGTCCCGCGTTCCGCTCATCCGATCCCCTTCCCTTCGAGTTCGGGCAACATGGGTCCGGCCCCACCGTTCCAGCCACCCCCGGGGGTCATGGCGGTCGGCTGCGCGGATACGCCTTCGCGCACCGGCCGCTCGACGTCTATCTTGCCGCTCGACCGATCCGCATCGACGCCCGTGGAATGGACGGCCGCAGTGTCGCCGCCCCGCTTTCCGGCGAACTGCGTATCCTCCTCGACCCGTGCCCATGGACCGAGAAAGAGGCGAGATCACCCGCCTGGCGTCCGATTGGATGTCGGGCGACGAACAGGCGTTCGACCGCCTCATCGAGCTGGTCTACGACGACCTCCGCCGGATCGCGCACGGGCATCTCGTACGGGGGGCGGGCCGGGGCCCCCTCGACACCACGGTCCTCGTGCACGAGGCGTACATCAAGCTCGCCGGCGTCCAGAAAGGTGCGTTCGAGGGGAGGGCGCAGTTCTTCGCGTTCTGCTCCAAGGCCATGCGCCACATCCTGATCGACTATGCGCGCCGCCGCCGGGCGGCGAAACGGGAGGGCACGCTCGTGCGGGTCCCCCTGGAGGAGGACACCGCCGCCGTCGAGTCCGACGTCACCGACCTCCTCGCCGTCGAGGAGGCGCTCGAGAAGCTCGAGCGCCGGAACCGACGCATGGCTCGCATCGTGGAATGCCGTCTCTTCGGGGGGATGTCCGTACCGGACACGGCGAAGGCGCTGGACACCTCCACCCGCACCGTCGAGCGCGAGTGGGCCCGCGCGCGCGCCTACCTCGTGCATGCCCTGGAGACGCCGCCGGAAGAACCCGAGGCGGGTTGAGCTCCGCGGTCGCATCGCCACATCATCGCTTCCAGAGCGTGACCTCGGTGCCCCCGTCCCCGCTCGCCACCGCCAGTAGCGTCCGGCCGGAATGGTCCAGGAGGATCGCGTTCGAGCCTGTGGGCGCTTGAAGGGTGCCGGCAACGCTCCCGTCCTCGGTGGAGAGGGCGCGCACCGCCCCGTCCTCACCTCCAGCCAACACCAAGGTCCCGTCGGGGCTCACGGCGATCCGACGCAGGAACCCGGCGTTCACCGGGAAGCTGGCCCGGGGCTCGCAGGATTCGGCGTTCCACGAGTGGACGGCGCCGTCGTAATCGGCCATCACGAGCGCACTCCCTGCAGGCGCGAAGTGCAGGGACGTTCCGGCTTGTCCCAAGTCGATGACGCAGCGGGCGCGATCGGGGGAAAGCGCCGACAGGTCGCCGGTCGGCCAAAGGCGGATCTTCCTGTCCACGCCGGTGGAGGCCAACATCGTGCCGTCGGGACTCCAGGCGACGTGGAGGATCAGGTTGCCGGGCGGAGCGGCCTCCACCCGCGCGATCGGCTCTCCCGTACGCAGGTCGAAGAACACCAGCTCGTTGTCCGCGGGGACCGCCAGCACCTCCCCCGACGGCGAGATGGCGAGATCCCGCGCGGTGACCAGGTTCCGCCCCTGCGTGACGTCCAGCGTGCGCACGACGCCGCCGTCCGGGACGTTCAGGATGGTCACCACGCCGGCGGCGACGGCGGCTGCGACCGTGGCGCCGTCGGGCGCGACGTCGAGCGCGGTGACCTGCTCGGCTCCGGGCGGTGTCCAGCGACCGGAATCCGTGCCGGCCTCGAGATCCAGCAGCGCGATGCTCTTTCCCATGCCCACCACCGCCAGCCGTCCGGCGGGATCCATCGCGACGGGACCGAATGCCTCTGCGAAGGAGACGCTGCCACCGGCGGTGAAGTCATCGAGCGACATGGGCTCGGGGAGGGGGGTGGAATCGATGCTGGCGGGGGTGGGTCGGGCGGGGGCGTGCGCAGCTTCTTCCACCCCCTTCTCCGCCGTCGGCATGCGGGATTCATGGACCAGGACGATCAGCTCGCCGTCGGTACCGGCCGCCGCCAGCACGCTTCCCTCCCGGTCCACGGCGAGGGAGCGGACGGGCACGCGGGTGTGCAGGTCGAAGATCTCACGGCCTTCATGGGGCTCGAAGAACGTGAGCTTCCCCGACCGGTCGGCCACGGCCAGGAATCGGTCGCCCCACGCCAGGGACGCGGGGCCGCGGTCCGGATTCCAGCGCGACGTCTCCGCGCCCGTCGCGGCGTCCCACACCAGCACCTGGTCGCCGGCTGCCGCCACCAGGCCGCCGTCCGGCGAGAACGCCACGGTCCGCGCCGTGCCTTCGAGTCCCCGGAGGTCGGCGACCACGCTGCGGGTCGTCAAGTCCCAGATCCCGACGCGGGCAGCGTCCGCCGTGCCCGTCGCGGCGATCACCGCGCGTCGTCCGTCGGGGGACAGGTCCACGGACACGGGGCTACCCTCGAGGGAGAGAGCTTCGGGTGTTCTCCCGTCCGCCTGCGTGAGGGCGACCAGCCGGCCGCCGTTGCCGGCCGTCCCGACCAGCGCCATGACCTCCGCACCCACGTCCAGGTCCGACCAATCGGTGCCGTCTGCGGTGCCGGGGACATCCATGGCCGAGAACAGGAACCCATCGCCGTCGAGGTTCCCGAGGTTGTCGTCCATGGGGGCCACCCAGACATCGTCGGGGGAGCGCAGCATGGCCCAGCCGCCGTCGAAGAAGGCGAGGCGGCGCGCTCCACCCCTCCAGTAGAAGACCTCTTCGAGGGATCCAAGGTCGACGATGCTGAGACCGTCGTTTCCGTCGGCGTCGGGCTCGCCGAGGACAGCGAGATACAGTCCGTCCGGGCTCATCACGACCTCGCGGGCGCGTTCCACGTGGGTCGTCACGGCAACCGTTCGGTAGGGGGTGGTCTGGAACCACGCCGACACGCCGGTGGGGGCCGTCGCCGACAGGAGGACGGCGAGCAGACAGGCCGCGATCGCCGGGCGCCTGGGATCGGGGATCATGGATCACATCCTGGGCTCGAGAAGGGGCAGCGCGCGACGAGGCGCGAAGGAGCCCTGGGCCCTCGTTCCGGCACCCCGGCCTCCACTGCAGGGAACGCGGAAGCGGGGTGGGCTCCGCCACCGGTGTTCAGCCGGCCCACGGGCGGTTCCGGCGCTTCGGGCCGACGCCTTCTCCCTTCCAGGCGCCCTGCCGCCGGGAGCCTGCGTGATACGGTGTTCGGCACGGCGGTTGCATCGGGAGGGACCCACAAGCCGCGCTAGAATGGCGAAGTCTCACCATCGAGAGGAGGCCCATATCCTGAAGGCCATCACAATCCTGGGCATCGTCCTCATCGTCGGAGGACTCGCCGCGCTGGTCGTGAAGGGCGTGCAGTACACGACGCACGATACGGTCATCGACGCCGGTCCCGTGCAGGTCGAGGCGAAGCAGAAGGAGACGATCCCGCTCAGCCCGATCGTAGGTGGCGTCGCACTGGTTTCGGGGCTGATCCCCGTCGGAGTCGGGCGACGCAACTGACTTCGTGAACCCTCCCACTCGAACAGGAGAACGATCCTATGCTGTGGACCATCTTCCTCATCCTCCTGATCCTCTGGCTGCTGGGTGTGGTCAGCTCCTACACCTTCGGTGGCTTCATCCATATCCTCCTGATCATCGCCGTGGTGGTGCTCGTGATCCGGCTGATCCAGGGCCGTCCCGTCGCCTGACGCCATGAGCGTTTAAGCTACGCACGAGCGACGCGTGGCGGCGAGGTCCCGGTCACGCGCCGGGGCACTCCGGTGCGACGGCTAGCTTCCGTCCAGAACCGAGGCGATGAAGGCGTGGATGTCCGTGGCGACCCGTTCGTAGGATGGCCCGTGCAGATACATCATGTGCCCGGCCTCGTAGTAGTTCGTCGTCACGCGGTCGAGGTCGATGCCGTGGCGGGCGAAGGTGTACTCACCGTCGAAGAACGGCGTCGCGTAGTCGTAGTAGCCCGAAGCCAGGAGAACGCGGAGGTGCGGATCGTAGCTCATCGCCCACGCCAGGTCTCCCGCCGTGTCGACGTACGACGGCTCCGCATAGCCGCCGCGGGCGGAGCGGTTCCACACCCACTGGATGTCCGGCCCGGACACGTAGTAGGGACGGTCGAGCGTCACGCCCAGCTCGGTCGCGAGGTAGTGGTGGAAGGCGGTGTTGTACGGCGCGGAGATCGCTGCGCTCGCAGCGTCGAAGGCGGGTCGGTCCGCTTCGTCGTCGACGTCGTCCGCGACGTAGCGTCCGTCCAGGCGCCCGAGGGACAGTCCCTGGTCCCGAAGCAGCTCCTTGAGGAAGCGCCCCGCCTGCACCCTCAGGCGGGAGCGTAGCACGTAGTCGACGTCGAGGCCCGTGTAGGAGGCGTACGACTCCGCAACGGCGCGCCTCGTGGCGTCGTCCAGGCGGCTTCCCCTGAAGAGTGCGGGGAGGTACGTGTCCACCGTGAACGTGCGCACCTCGTCGAGGAACCCCTCGAGGGTCCGGCCGGCCCGATCCACCTTTCCGTGGAACCAGGCGGTCGCGGCCATGGTGGGGAGGTAGGTGACGAAGGACGTCAGGTTGTCCGCCTCCGGTGTGCTGCCCTGATAGTCGAGGGCCTGCGAGATCATCACGACGCCGCTCACCGTGATGGGCTCCGGGCCGTCCATGAGCTCCGGGAGCAACGCGGCCGCCCGGGTCGTCCCGAAGCTCTCGCCCGCGATGAACACCGGCGAGGCCCAACGGTCGTTGCGTCGCATCCATTCCCGGATGAGCGTGGCGACGCTGCGTGCATCCTCCCGCAGGCCCCACACGTCCTCGGCCTTGCCGTCCCCCACCAGCCGGCTGAAGCCCGTCCCGGTCGGATCGATGAAGACCAGATCGGTGAGGTCGAGGGGGCTCAGCTCGTTGTCGACGAGGGGGTAGGGCGGGTTTCCGGGATACGCCGCGTCGCTGGGGACCACAACCCGCTTGGGCCCGAACAAACCCATGTGCAGCCAGATGGACGCGGATCCGGGGCCACCGTTGAACACGAACGTGACGGGCCGGGCGCCGGCATCCGTCCCGTCCTCCTTCAGGTAGGCGGTGGTGAACAGGTCGGCGTAGGGGCTGCCGTCGTCCCGCTTCAGCCGGATGTCGCTCACGACCGCCCGGTACGCGACGCGGCTGCCGTTGAACGCGCCGGTGTGACGGCTCTCGAAGCGCACGGTGTCCGGGATCGGAAGCGTATCGGCGACCGCCGCGCGGACCGCCGCCGACAGGGGTTGCGCCGCCAGACACAGCAGGAGCGCGATGGGGGTGGCGGGGATGGTTCTGGACACGGCGCTCGTCTCCTCGAAGGGGGTGGACGGACGCCGTGGCCGGTGGCCTTCAGATCGCCGAGCTCTCCCGTTTCGGCTCGTCGGATCCGAGTGCGTCGGCGACCGCGCTCCGAAGGTCTTCGAGCGAGAAGGGTTTGTCCAGGAACGGTGCGCCGCGCAGGAGCTCGAAGTGCTCGCTGGCCTCCGTCGGCCTGCATCCCGAGGTGAAGAGCACCCGAAGCGTCGGGGTATCTGCCGCGGATGCCGGTCACGAAGTCCGGACCGGCGACGTCCGGCAGGTTGACGTCGCAGATCACGAGGTCGATATCGCCGCGGACCGCGGCGAGCGTGCGTTCCGCCTCCGTGGCCGTCGGAGCCACGAGCGTGCGGTGCCCGACGCGCTTCAGGGCCGCGCTCATGACCTTGCGGACCGCGTCGTCGTCGTCCACGACCAGAATCGTGGCCGGCCGGGAGGCGAGCGCCGTCACCGTCGCCGCAGGTGTGGATCCGGCGCCCGCCGAGACGGCGCCGGCAGCTGCGGGGAAGCTGGCCCGCACGGTCGTTCCTCGCCCGGCTTCGCTGTCGACGGACAGGTGGCCCCTGACCTCGTCGATGATGCTGCGGACGGTGGCGAGGCCGAGGCCCGTGCCCCGCTCCTTGGTGGTGAAGAACGGCTCGAAGATCCGCGAAAGGACCGCGGGCGGGATCCCCACGCCATCGTCGACGACCTCGACGTGGACCTCCGGATGCGTGGCATGCGAACGGCGCGGTCTCGTCCGGATCGTGATCGTGCCCTGACTGCCCACCGCGTCCTTCGCGTTGACGAAGAGGTTCACCACGAGCTGATCCAGGGCGACCGGGTCGAGCAGGACGGGCGGCAGCCCCTCCTCGAGCTCGAGCCTCAGCTTCTGCCCTCCCTGGCAGAGGCTCTCGAGGAATCCGGCCAACTCCTGCAGGTGCCGGTTGAGATCGATGGGCCGGTGGTGGAAGGTCCGCCCGCGGCTGAACGTGAGGAGCTGACCGGTCAGCGACGCCGCGCGCGCCGCCGAGTCACGGACGAGCTCGAGGTTGGCGCGCAGCTCTCGGCGAGCCACCGGCGGGGTCGGACAGCATGAGGTCCAGGTTCCCCAGGATCCCGGTCAGGAAGTTGTTGAAGTCGTGCGCGACCGCCCCCGTGAGGTTGCCCAGCGCATCCACGCGGGCCGCCTGGCGGAGCTTCTCCTCCAGCCGCACGCGCTCGCTCACGTCCAGGACCAGGCCGGCCACGGCCCGTCGGCCGTCCCACTCCACGACGCGCCCGAACACCTCCAGGTCGACCGTGGATCCGTCGGCGCACAGCCCGGTGAAGCGCTGGGTGGCCAGCAGCAGGCGCTCCGCCGCCGCCTCCTCCTCCAGGGTGCGACGCAGCCGTTCCCGGTCCCCCTCGATCACCAGGTCGAGCGCGGGCATCCCTTCCAGGCCCTCCAGCGCGTGTCCGAAGATGTCGGCGAAGCGCGCGTTCGCGTGGACCAGTCGCCCGGCCGCGATGACATACGTGCCGGCGATGCCCTGCTCCGCGAACGCGGCGAGATGGGCTTCGGAGCGCCGGAGGCGTCGCACCTCGCGCTGGACGAGCCACCAGATGAGGCCGGCGCTGGCGGCGACGAAGAACCACCCCTTGAGGGTCTGCAGGCGGGAGAGAAGCGCGGCGTCGTGCACGAAGGCGGCGAGGACGTGGTCGGACAACAGGATCCACACCACCCCCGCGAAGAGGTAGCTGACACCTACCCTGAGCGCCGACGTGCGCACGGCGGCGTGGCGCCTGTCCGGGTTGTGGTAGACCATAGGGTCTCTCTGGGGGGTGAGAGAGGAGGTATATCAACGTTGGGCACGCCTCACACCCCCGCACAACCTTTCTGATTCCTACGTCCCGGGGCGATACATCACCACGTGCGCACGCTCGAGCGTGATGAGCCCGCCCCCCATCATCCCGTCGAGGAGCGGGAAGGATACGCTGCAGGGTGGCGTCGTCGTCCACGACCTCCACGATGACCGGGAGGTCGCTGGACAGGCGCAGGACCTTCCCCGTGTGCAGCCGCGCGCTCGGGCCGAAGCCCGCGATGGCCCGGACGACCGTCGCGCCGGCGCATCCCTCCTCGCGCAGCATGAGGAGGATCGCCTCGTAGAGGGGCAGCCCTTTGTGCGGCCCGGAGGGGCACCGGTCGCTCTCCCCGAGGAAGATGCGCATGAGCGTCCGCTCGCCCTCGAACCGCTCGGTCATGTCCGTCTCCTCATCCGCTTCGGGTGCGAAGGATGCCGGACGCGACGGCGGCTCCGGCCGCGACGGCGATCAGCCCGAGCGCCAGGCTTCCCGCCGCGTAGCCTCCCGCACGCCACCACTCGCCGTCGCGAAGCATCGCCACCGTCTCGTAGCTGAACGTGCTGAAGGTCGTGAACGAGCCGAGGAACCCGATGGTCACGAGCGCGCGCACCTCGGTGGACGCCACCGTGCCCTGGAGCCATACCAGCGCGAACCCGAGCAGGAGAGAGCCGGCCACGTTGACCCCCAGGGTGCCCCACGGGAAGAAGCTGCGGGTCGCGTCCTGGATCCACCCGGAGGCGAGGTAGCGCGCGACCGCGCCGAGGGCTCCACCCAGGGCGACCGCCAGAACGCTCATCCGGCCGTCACGCGCGATGCCGACAGAAAGCCGGCGATGGCCTCCGAGATCTCGGCGGGCGCGTCCTCCTGGATGAAGTGCTTCGCGTCCAGTCGACGGACCGTGGTGAGCCGGAAGTCCTCCCGGAACCGCTCCATGAGATGGTGCGGGAACGCGAGGTCCTCGATTCCCCAGGTCAGGAGGAGCGGGACGTTGGACAGGCCTTCACGCACGGCGTCCGCGAGGTCGCCCAGCCAGAGGCTCGCTTCCATGAGCTGGCGGGAGAACTCCGCCACGCCGATGCGGCTCTTCGGGGTCGGCAGGGCCTCGCGATAGTGGTGCAGGACCTCGTCGGCGAGGGGGTACTTCACGCCGAGGGGCATGATCTTCTCGACGAAGATGTTGCGCCTGCAGGATCTGCGTCTGCATCGGCGCGCTGCTCAGCACGTAGCCCGCGACCTTGAGCTGCCAGGAGTCCACGGGCCAGTACCAGGTGTTGCCCATCACCAGGGCGCGCAGGCGGGGCAGCTCGTCCAGCGCCACGCGCATGCCGATCGGCCCGCCCCAGTCGTGGCCCATGATGGTCAGGTTCTCGAGGCCGAGGTGCCGCACGAGCGACTGCACGACCCCGGCGTGCTCGGCCGGCGTGTAGCCGTAGTCCTCCGGGTGCGCGGACAGGCCGAAGCCCGGATAGTCCATCGCGATGCACCGGAAGCTCTTGCGCAGACGGATGACGATGCCGCGGTAGAGGAAGCTCCACGTCGGGTTTCCGTGCAGGAAGAGGATCGGCGCGCCGGTCCCCTCGTCCAGGTAGTGCACCGGGCCCACCGCGCTCTCGAACCACTTCGACTCGAAGGGGAAGAGGCGGCGGTCGGGTTGGAAGGGAGGGAGGTGGGTCACGTTGACTCGGCGGGATCGTGGGGCTCTGATGCCGGAACGATGCAGGATGTAGCGGGAAGGGGAAAGGGGAGACCGGGGACGACGGGCCGGGCCCCCACGAGGAGGACCCGGCCATGCGGGATTCCCGCCGCCGCGAAGCGGCTCACGCATCCCGCATCGTCCGCGAACGACCGGCGACTGGCTAGCCGATGTTCGGGTTGTTGTTCCGCTCCACGTCCGGGAGCGGCAGGCAGCGCGTACTCCCGTACACTCCGCCCTTGTGGTAGGCCGTGCCCTGAGCCGGATCGAGCGGCAGGTTCAGCCGCCGGATATCGTAGAAGCGGTGTCCGGTCAACCAGAGGACGCGCGACGCGCTCCTGCACCACGTGCGTTTGGATCTCCGTCGGGTCGTTGCTCACGAAGGGCGGGAGGCCGGCCGCCTGGTGGAAGTCGTTGATGACTCCCACCGCCGTCTGGCCGCCCTCGATCTCGGCGACGATGAGCTGCGCCTCGTCCCAGCTGGCGATCGGGATGGGCGAGCCCTGCGAGCCGTACTTCTCCTGGAACCAGATCGGTGTACCCTCGGTCGCCGTGTAGCCCGCGTCCACGACCGGCACGCGCGGGTCTGCCACGCCCATCCAGGTCAGGTCGCGGTAGTTCGGTCCCACGCTGAGCGCGTCACCACCCGTGGGCGGATTTCCGCTCTGCGCGAAGACGCGGTTGTAGCGCCGCGAGGAAGCACCGGACGCGGTCATGTCGTATTCGAAGCCCTCATCCACCTGTTGTGCGTCGGCGAGGGCCGCCTGGTTCTGCCCGAGGTCCAGATTGGCGCGTGCCCGCCCGACCCAGGCGAGGTTCATCAGGTCCCGCTGTCCCGACGCCTGTGCCGCCTGCAGCGCCGTCCCGAAGCGGACCACGGCGGAGTCGAGCAGCTCGGCGCTGTCCATGGCGGGTGAGAGGTTGACGGCTCCCTGGCAGAAGCCTTCCGCCATGATCACGTAGCTGTAGCCGGCGTAGGCGGCCGCCTCCGCGATCAGACGCTGCCGGTCCGCCACCTCCTGATCCGTCCACTCCTGCAGGTGGCTCAGGATGTTCTCGGACGACCAGCGCGCGGTGGAGAGCGGCTCGTAGACGCCCAATCCCGTGCAGCCGGCGGTGCCGTAGCGGCCGTCGTCGGATTTCACGTCCCGCCGGTCGTAGGGCCAGCGGTCCGCGGTCTGCGTCGCATCCACCATCTCGTGCGCGAGCACGGCGCTGAGCGCGACGTACGCACCATACGCGCACTCGAAGTCGCCGATGGCTCCGTTCGTGAGCAGCTCCGCGTTCTGCGGCACGGCCAGTCCGTCGGCCGGGATCTGCTTGGGGGTGTCCACGTTGAGCGCGTTGTCGAGGGAATGGCACGCGGTGGCGAGGAAGACCGCCGCGAGCGGCAGACCGAGCCGCAAGAGCCGTCCCGGCCTTTGCCGTGCGTTACCTGCCTGTGCCCGTCATCGGGTTCCGTTCGTTCCTGTTCGAATGAGTCATGGTGCCCTCCTCAGAAGCCCACGTGGAGGGTGGCGACGAACTGCGCGAGCTGCGGCAGCACGTCCTGTTCCCAGAGCGAGTAGCTTCCGCCTCGACTACCGCCGTTGAACGTGGCCTCGGGCTCCAGGCCCGGGTACTTGGTGAAGGTGGCCAGATTTCGTCCGGCGAGGGTCAGGCTGAGCACGCGCGCGCCGATGCGGGACGCCATGTCGTCGGGGAACGTGTAGGTGGCCGAGATCTCGCGGATCTTGGCGAAGCTGGCGTTGTGGATGAGCACGTCCACCAGCCCGTTCTGGATCTCGGCGATCTGCACCGGATCGTAGTCCTGCGGCACGTAGTTCTCGCGGCACAGCGCGAAGAAGAAGCAGCGCACGCGCTCGTTGCCGTCGAGCTTGGTGTAGCCCGTCTTGAAGTCGAGCTGGCCGTAGAGCTGGAGGCGGTTGAACAGCGTGACCGTCGTGTTCACGCCGCCGTCCACCTTCGGGATGTTGCGGCCGAGGAAGACCTCCGGCGCCACCAGGCTTCCTGCAGCGTCGTAGCACGGTGTGGTCCCACCCGCCCCGTCGTCGCAGATCATCGAGCTCTTGGCGACGGTGCCGTCCGAGCCGATGGTGGCGGTCACCACGCGCTGCGAGAACCACGAGCCGACCGGATAGCCGATCTGGTGCTTCACGTAGGAGCCGGCCTGGACGAAGTTCTCGCTCGTCACGCTGCCCAGGCTGACCACCTCGTTGTGGTCCGTCGACACGTTGAAGCCGAAGTCCCAGCGGACGTTGTCCGACTGATACGGCGTGCCGCGCAGCGAGACCTCGATGCCGCGGTTGTCGATGCGGCCCGCGTTCACCCATTGGCTCCCGGTGAAGCCGGTGGACGGAGCGATCTGACGCAGCAGGATCGCGTCGCGCGTGTGCTCGTTGTAGTACGTGAATTCCAGGCCCAGCCGGTCGTCGAGGAATCCGGCGTCGAAGCCGGCTTCGACCTCACTGCTCCGCTCCGGCCCCAGGTCCGGGTTGCCGACGGTGCCCGGCGTGACCGTGCCGACGTCGTTCGGGCCCGTCACCGGGTTGAACGTACGCAACGCCGCGTACTGCTCCGGCTGCTGGCCCGATTGGCCGTAGGCCGCACGCAGGCGCAGCGTGTTGACGGCCGGAGGTGGAAGAACGGCTCGTCGCTGAGCACCCACGTGCCGCTCACCTTCGGGTAGTACACCAGGTTGAAGTTCTTCCCGAACGCGCTGTTGTCGTCGGCCCGCAGGCCGAAGGTGAAGAAGCGCCGATCCTTCCAGCTCAGCTGCTCCTGCCCGTAGATGCCCACCGTCGTGTTGTTCACGAACGTCTGCAGCCCCGTGCGGTTCTGCGTGGTCGCGTCCACCGCGGTGAGGCCCGGAACCGGGAAGCCCTCGCCGTAGGCCTCGACGTAGTCGTCGTGCCTTCGGTAGTACTGTCCGCCCACCGAAGTGCTGGACTGGATGTCGGGCGTCAGGTCGAGCTTCGCCGTCGCCGAGTAGTCGGCGGTCGTGTAGTTGACCCGGTTGTCGACGACGTCCGCGTACCCGCGATCCGCGAAGGAGTCGTAGTACGTGTAGCGGTCGTCGTGGTTCATCAGGTCGTGGTCCTGCGTGTGCGTCTGATCCAGGCCGAACGTCAGGCGGTGCGAGAACCAGTTCGTCGGGTTGTTGTTGATCTGGACGCTGCCCGTGAACCGTCCCAGGTCCTGCCACGTCAGGTAGAGGGCGTGGTAGGCGTCGGGCGTGCCGCTCCAGAAGCCGCGGCGGTAGGGGTCCGACACCTTGTCGGGGCTCATGAAGTACGTCGTCCACGTGACGCCCCCGCAGCCCGCCTCGCAGGCCAGGTCCGTGCGACCGAGGATGTACCCGAAGTTGCCGTCGATCCGCCAGTTCGCGTTGGGCGTGACCGTGACGTTCAGGCGGCCGTTGCCCTTCCGCACCTTGTTGGTCGGCTCCACGCCGGTGTTGTGGTCGTAGCCGGCGGACAGGAAGTACTGCACGAACTCGTTGCCGCCGCTCATGCTGCCGTTGTAGCTCTGCAGGTACCCGTTCTGGAAGATGTTGGTGGGCGTCTCTCCCAGGCTGTCCTGCATCTGGTTCCAGTTCTGCTGGAGCTGGTTGAAATCGAGGGACTGGAGCGTCCCGTTCGGCATCCCCCAGTTGGTCCACAGCCGCCCGGCCGGGTTCGCGAACCAGTTCGATCCCTGCTTGATGTCGAAGGTGAAGCGCGTCGTACCCGGGGCGCCCCGCTTGGTGATGATCTGGATCACGCCGTTCGCGGCCTCGGTGCCGTACAGCGTGGCCGCCGCCGGGCCCTTGATGACCTCGATGCTCTGGATGTCCTGTGGGTCGATGTCGCTCAGCCGCGAGATGCTGCGCGAGCCGAATCCCTGGTTGATCGGGCCGCTGGCCTCGTTGTTGTTGACGCGCACGCCGTCGACGTAGATGAGCGGCGTGCCCGACAGCGAGAACGTGGATGCTCCCCGGATGTGGATCCGGGAAGCGCCCCCGACCTCGCCGGTCGAGCTGAGCACGGTGACGCCGGCGACCCGCCCGTTCAGCATCTGCTGCAGGTCGGCGACGGGGGCCTTCTGGGTGATCTCGGTGGCGTCGATCGTCGAGACGACGTTGCCCAGCGCCTTCTTCTGGATCGCGCCCGGGGTGCCCGTCACCACGAGGGCGTTGAGGGAGATCGCGGACTGCTTCAACTCGAAGCGGAGGTTCATGTCCCCCGGGCTCGCCTCCAGCACCTCGTCGGCGTAGCCGATCAGCGTGACCTGGACCTGCACGGGGCCGCCCGTCACGCCGCTGATCACGAACCGCCCGTCGTCGCCGGTGAGCGTGCCCTGGTTCCGGCCCGGGATGTACACCTGGGCCGTCGAAAGCGGCCGTTGCGTCTGTGCATCGACGACGACGCCGCCGATGGAGCTCTGTTGCGCCGCCGCTCCGGCGGGAGCCGCCATCGAGATCGTGGCTCCCAACGCGGCCAGCGCCGCCCATCGCATGCGTCTCGTTCCCTGCGGTCGCTCGACGCTTCGCGGCCTCCTCCTCACACCATCCCGTTCCATCTCGTTCTCCTTGCTGGGTAGGACCGGCGTTCGACCACCGGCGGAGACGAGAGGGTCCGCCCCCTCCGGACCGGGAGACTTCACGAGCTGGGCAGGCGCGGGGTCCGTCGCCCGAGGGGGCCGGGGACGGCCCTCCGGAGTTCGACGTCGCCGGCCCGAACAGTCGGAGACCCGGTGAACGCCTTGGACAATCGCGTGTCACGCACGCGAGAGCCGTGCCAGCGCGGGTCTTCCTCGGGGGCGGACGGGAGATCGCGCGATGCGGGCCTTCGGCACGGGCCGGGGCACGTCCCGAGCCGGGCGCGGGCGTGTGGCGGGGACGCCCCATGTGGGACGCCTGCAAGGGGCTCAGATGCCCGGGACGCTCCCGGATGCGCGCGAGGCGGGGTCCGGCTTCAGCGCGGCAGGGCCTCGCGACGGCGCGAGTGCGTCGAATCGCGGCGCTGTGCCCGGAGCGCAGCCTCGCCCCCCCTCACCGCCACGTATTCCCTCAGGCCGGTGCGAAGAGTGAAGGCGTGCAACACCTCGAAGGGCGCGAGCAGACGCTCCACGTGTGCGGGCAGGAGCTGCTGATGCGCAGGCTCGGGCCGACCCACGGCCCGCTGCCTGACGCGATCGACGTCGAGGAGGTTGAAGCGCAGGGGCTGGGTGGTGGGCGCTCCAGACGTGTCGACAACGATATAGAGGCGTGCGTCGGGCGCCGTGATCTCAGCCAGCCTGCCGATCACGAGCGTGCGCTCCTCCGGATCGAGCCGGTCCAGGATGTTCCAGCCCAGCACCAGGTCGTACGGCAGCCGATCGTGGGGGGGGAGCGCCCGGAGCACCGCTCCGAGGGCGGCCCCACGCGGCGGCTGGGGAAGGAGGTCCGCGAACCGGATCTGGCGGGCGAAGCCACAGTACAGGCGCAGGTGGCTCTCCGCGGCCGGCCCCAGGTCCAGCACCGAGTGGCCCTCGCCCGGCCCGAGACCCGCGAAGAGGGCGGCGATGCCGGGCGCGGCGCGCTCCACCGGCGCCCGGGCCTCGGTCGCCGGCTCCGCGGACCCGAAACCCTCCGGACGCGTCGGACGGATGCGCTCCAGCCAGGACACTAGCTCGCCGCCCCCTCCATCGTGCTGGACGCGTCCTTCCCTTTCACGGGCGTCACCTTCGACGACGCCGGCGTCCCGTTGGATTCCTGTGAGGACGTGGCAGGCGTCGCGGAGGCCTTCGCGGCGTCCGAGCCGTCCTTTCCGATCGTGCTCCGTGCCGCGTCGGCGCTCTTCGCCGTCCCGCCCCTGGACGTGTCGCCCATGTCCACCAGGCCGCGGAAGCGGGCGCCATCCTCCAGCACCACGCGTGGGGCCGTGATGTCTCCGGTCACCCTCGCGGAGCTGCGTAGAACGACCTGCTCCTGCGCGTGCAGGTCGCCCTCCACCTCCCCCTCCACCGTGACCACCCTCCCCGTGATGTTCGCCTTCACCCGTCCGTCGCTCCCCACGGTGACCGTCTGCAGCTCCAGCGCCACCGATCCCTCCACGCGCCCCTGGATCAGGAGGTCCTCGTCACCCGTCACCTCGCCCTTGATCGTGATCGAGGGACCGATGGTGGCGCGCTCGGTACCGGCGCTCGTCCGCCTCGGGGTCTCGGGGCGCGGAGCGGCCTCCGCCTGTCGCGGCGCACCGGGCGTCGCCTCGTCCTTCTTCCACATTTCGCTCGCTCCCTCCTGTGGTTCGCCCGCCGCAGGGCGACCGTTCTCGCCGCGACGGTCCGTCCGTAGGATGGGATATCCGGCCGGAGCAGAAAAGGGGCAGGACGGGCGCGCGGGCTGATACCTTCGTGCAGCGTCGCGATTCCCCGTTCCCGATCATGCTCCCCATGGCCCGGATCCGGCCCCGCAACGGCCCCACCACATCCCGACTCGCCGTCCTGTTCCTGGTGGCTTCGTCCGGGTGCGCCCCGACCGCTACCCGCGTACCGATCCAGGGGCCGCCGGCACCCGCCGTGCGTGCCGAAGGCCCGCCCCACGCCGCCGCGGCGACGGCCGCCCGTTCGCGGCGCTCAGGGGCGATTCGGCCAGGCTCGAGGTCTTCCTCCGGTCCATGCCCAAGGGCGGGGACCTCCACAGCCATCTGTCGGGCGCCGTGTACGCGGAGAGCTTCCTGGCCTGGGCCGCCGGGGACGGTGCCTGCGTCGCCACCGCCACGCTGACGCTCGAGCCGCCGCCGGGCGGCGGGGTTCGCTACCTGGAGCTGATGCACACGGCGGGCGGCTTGGGCGTCGCCCGGATCGGTGCCGGGGTGGGGTGGGACGCCGACTGGAGCCGCATGCGGCAGCGGATCCTCGAAGCCGGGCTGCGCGACACGCTCGCGAGCGCCCGAAAGGCGACGGACCGCGCGGGCAGGACTACTCACTGCACATGCGGATCATCGGGTTTCTGCGGGGCCTCTATCCCGACGTGCCCGTGACGCTCCACGCCGGCGAGCTCGCCGAGGGGCTGGTGCCTCCCGAGGGCCTGCGCTTCCACGTACGCGAGGCGGTGGAGGTTGCCGGTGCGCGCCGCGTCGGCCACGGGGTCGACGTGCTGCTGGAGAACGATTCCCTGGAGTACGCGTTCGTGGAGGGCGGGAGCCTGTGGGCCGACTACGACGCTCTCACGCCCGTCGACGCGTGTGCGCCCCGTGCGGGCGGACTCGAGGGCGCCCGGTGTGCCGCCTGGGTGGCCGGCAACACGAAGGCACGGCTCGAGCGGTCGCTGGAGCTCGAGACGGCAGCCTTCGAGGCGCGCGTCGCGGAGGGAGGCTGGCCGATCCTCCGCTAGCGGAGAATCGGAGCTCTCTCAGGCCAACCCGCTGAGCTCTTCGATCTCCTCGTCAGGCAGTTCGAGCCCGGCCGCCTCGACGTTGTCGAGCAGGTGCTCCACGCGGGACGTGCCCGGGATCGGCAGGACCACCGGGGAACGCTGGAGCAGCCAGGCGAGGGCCACCTGGGGTGGCGAGGCACGATGGCCCGCCCCGATCGAGTGCACGGTGACGTCGTCGACCCTCCCTCCCGCCACGGGGCGCCAGGGGAGGAACCCGATCCCGCGGGCCTCGCACCAGTCGATCACTGGATCGGAGGCACGATCCAGCACGTTGTAACGGTTCTGCACCGAAACCAACGGCGTGGTTTCCAGGGCCCGTTCGAGCTTCTCCACGTCGAAGTTCGACACGCCGATGTGACGGATCTTCCCCTCCTCGCGGAGGCGGACCAGCTCTCCGAGGGAGTCCTCGATGGGAACGCGCGAGTCGGGCGCGTGAAGCTGGTAGACGTCGATGCGCTCCAGTCGCAGCCTGCGGAGGCTGCCCTCGCACGCTTCCCGCAGGTGTTCCGGACGGCCGTTCCGCGTCCAGTCGCCCGGGCCGGATCGCTCGAGCCCGCCCTTCGTGGCGATGACCAGGTGGTCGGGATAGGGATGTAGTGCTTCGGCGATGAGCTCCTCGGCCACGTTGGGCCCGTACGAGTCCGCGGTATCGATCAGGTTCACGCCCAGGTCGTGCACCGCCGTCCTGAGGACGCGGAGCGCCTCCCGCCGATCGGCCGGCGGGCCCCAGATCCCCTCGCCCGTCAGGCGCATGGCGCCGAAGCCCAGCCGGCGCACCTCGAGGTCGCCCAATCGGAACGTCCCGGCCGCGCCGGCCGGGGGAGCAGTGGTGGCCACGATCGCCTCCGTACATCTCGGGTTCGTCTCTTCCGTCCCGCACGTGCAAGAGCGATACCGCGCTCGCGTAGGTGCGGGGTGGATCAGCTCCCGAGGGCGCTCCTAAAGGCCTCGACGGCATCGACGTGCACCTGCAGGCGGCGCGGATGGGGCTCGCAATGGGCGAGGACGAACGAGCGGGGGCCGGCCGCCGCCCGGACGTGGGCCGTGATCGCGGCGGGCGGACCGCCGTTCCTGGCCGCGTCCGTCACCTCGAGCTCCACCCAGAGGGCCGAACCCGCGGGGCGGTCGTCGAGCCAGCGTTCCAGTCCGGACCGATATGCCTCCCACTCGTCCGGCGGCAGGTAGTCCCGCACGATGGTCTGGTACACCAGCGCCAACCGTCCGTCGTCGCCGCGGGGCAGGAGCCCGGGGACGTGGCTGGCCGGTGTCGACCGGACCCTCGGAGCGCCGGCCTCCGGCTGCAGGATGCGGAACGCGGAGATCGCGGCCTCCAGCCTCGCCTCGCGATCGGCCTGCCCCGGCCAGACGCAGGCGCGCAGCCAGCGGGCGTCCTCCTCGTCGAGGGCGTCGAGGGGGCGGAGGTCGAACCCGACGCGCCGGTCCACCGGCGCGGCCGGCGCTACCTGCAGGGGCGACCCGTCGTCGTGCTCCCACATCGGGGTGAGCCGATCGGCGACCAGGTTGAGACCAGCGCTGGCGCCCACGTCGAACAGCGCGAGAGGACGCGGCCCGGCCGCGCGCGCGGCGATGCGCGCGGGCCAGAGCCACGCGACTGCCCGCGAGGGCTCGTTCGTCTGCACGTGCCGCTCGGCGAGATTCCGCCAGAGTCGTTTGCGGTCGGGCGCCAGCGCATCTCTCACAGCGGTCGCGTCCGCTGCGCCGGCGTCCGGCTCCGCGTGCGCGATCGCGCGCCACAGAGGGTGGGCCTCACCCTCGCGCAGGGCCTCGTCCCGGAGGGCGGCGAGCAGGAGGAGCGGCCGCTCGTAGAACGCGCCGAAGCGCCGCTCCCGCCAGATCGCCCGCAGGCGTTGCTCCAGCCCACGGTCCAGCTCGGCCTCCAGGAGGCCGAGGATGTGTGCATACACGGGGACGCGCGTGCGAACGAAGGCCCGCTGGTCGGCGAGATCCTGCCTGAGGGTGCCGGGAGGGTTCGGCATGGAGCGTCCTGTCGGCGGAGGGGAACGGGACAATGTGGCGGTCTCCGGCGCATGCCGACAACGTGGTGCGGCCTGCGGCCGCTACGATCATCCCTCCGGCCGCTCCTTCATCGCCGCCTTGATGTCCACGACCGGCGTGCCGTCCACCGCCTCCAGCGGCGCGACGCGCAGCCGGCTCCCGTCCACCTCCAGCACCGTGACGGGATGGATCCCGATGGGGTTGGGCCTCACCGGAGACCGCGTGGCGAAGACGCCACGTACGCGATGTTCGGGATCGTGGTGCGGACGCACCTGGAGCACGTCCCGCTCCGACAGGTGCAGCCAGGTCAGGAGGACGACCTCCGTGCCGGCCTCGATCCCGAGCAGCCCGTCGCGGAATTCGTCGTCGAGCTCGATCCATGCCTCGGGGGCTCCCGCCCACCCCTGTCGCGGCGCGTCCTCGCGCCGGGTGAGCGTGGAGCGCACGCGGCCGATCGGGTGGAGCTCGTAGGTGGGGCCTCCCGCCATGGTGACGACCGTCCACGGCCTACACGACCGCCAGCTTGCGGGGCTTCGCGGGCTCCAGCTTCTGCCCCGGGACCCACTGCGTCACGTAGCCCGCAACGGCGCTCGCCGCCACCGAGTAGGGGGAGGCCAGGTAGAGCTTCCCGGGCCCCGACCGGCCGGGGAAGTTCCGGTTCTGGCTGGAGATCGACACCTCGTCGGGGGAAGCGGTCACGCCCGGCCCCGCGTTGATGCACGCCCCGCACCCCGGCTCGATGAACTCGGCGCCCATGCGCTCGAACAGATCCAGGTACCCCTGCGCCCGGCAGTACTCGCGCACCTCGATCGAGCCGCACTGGATGTAGCAGCGCACGTCGGGATGCACCCGCAGTCCCTGGGCGTCCGCCTCGGCGAACACGCGGGCGTACATGTCCATGTCCTCCTTCTTGCCCGCCGTGCACGAGCCCGCGTACGCGATGTCGATGCGGACCCGGTCCCCCTCGAGCTCGTCGATGAAGACGCCGTTGCCCGGATCGTTGGGGAGCGCGGCCATCGGCCGGATCTTCGACGCGTCGATCTCGATGACCTTCACGTAGCCGGCGCCGGGATCGGACTGCATGTCCCGGACGAGCTCCTCGGCCCGGGCGCGATCCATGCCGCGCTCGTCCACCAGGAACTCCACCGACTTCGCGTCGGCGGCGATGATGCCGGTGAACGCGCCCACCTCGGCGGCCATGTTCGTCATCGTGGCACGCTCGTCCACGCTGAGGGCCTCCACCGCTGGACCCGCGTACTCGATGATCTGGCCGATGGCCTGCCCATCGCGGATGTAGGGGTGGCGCAGGATCTCCAGCATGTAGTCCTTGGCCGTCACGTTCGGTGCCGGCTTCCCGCGGACGACCACCTTGAACGATTCGGGCACGCGGACGCGCACGTCCTTCGTGATCCACGAGTTGAAGATCGCCGTCGTCCCGACGCCGAACGCCACTGCGCCGATGGCGCCGGCGTGGGGCGTGTGCGAATCCGATCCGATGATGAGCATGCCCGGCTCGGCGTACTCCTCGAGGATCTTCGAGTGGCAGATCGCCTCGGAGCCCTGGCGGTGACCCATCTGCTCGCCGAAGAGCCGGATGCCCTGACGCTCCGCGAACTCCCGCTGCTTGACCTCGAGCTGGTTCGCGACGTCGAGAAGCCCCTCCTCGATTCGCTCCTGCGTCATCGCCTTGGCGAGGAACGTCAGGTGGTCCCGGAAGAAGAGCACGGAGTCGGCGTCCACGACCCGGCCGTCGGCGCCCACCTTCTCCTCGAAGAAGA
This sequence comes from uncultured Gemmatimonadales bacterium, assembly GCA_963848895.1. Classification (GTDB taxonomy): domain Bacteria; phylum Gemmatimonadota; class Gemmatimonadetes; order Longimicrobiales; family Gaopeijiaceae; genus SZUA-318. Next base: position 37,197 of record CAWKGE010000028.1, on the reverse strand, counting down.
TGGCGGACATGGGGGTCACGTATTCGTGGCTGAAGCGGATGTCCGTGCGGAAGAAGCCCGCCTCGCCGGGCTCCACCCACGGCACGCCCACCTCGTTCTCGGCGGCGTTCACCACCAGGTGGCGGGCGAAGATCTTCTCGGCCACGGTCATGGGGCGCCGTGTGGCCGCCCGTCGGCGAGGCTCGCGGGGACGGGCAGCGTCACCTTGCCCTGCAGCCGGGCCACGTTGAACTCGAACAGCCCGCCGTACTCGATGATCTGGCGGGTGATCTCGTCCTTCCCCTCGGTGAACTCCGAGAGCGGGATCTCCTCTCCCGCGCGGATGCGGTCGAGCACCGAGAAGTCGGTGGTGGTGAGCACCCCCAGGTTCTGGCAGTTCTCGTTGTAGATGCGCTCGATGCTGTCGGCCACCACGATGCGAACGCCCGCCATCAGCTCCGCGTAGGGGCTCTGCTCGCGGCTGCTCCCCTTCCCGCGCCGCTTGCCGGCCACCGAGCAGACGAAGCCGCCGTCCTTCACCGAGCTGCGCGCGACCGGGTACTCGGTCTCCCCCGTGGCGCGGTTCGTGGTACGCAGCCCCAGGTAGGGGAAGTCCCCCAGCGTCTCGTCGTAGAAGTAGCAGATGTAGGCCGGCGTGATCTCGTCGGTGGAGATCTGGTCCCGGAGCCGGGCCTTCAGCTCCTCCGTCAGCTCGAGGTCCCTCCCCTCGAAGAGCTGCGCGCGCACCAGCTCGGCGTCGTCGAGGAGGAGGAGGATGCGGCCGTCGAACTTCAGCGTCGATGGCCTCTTCTCGATGGGGCGGTCCAGGAGGTCCTTGATCATCGGCTTTCGGTGTCGGGGTTCGCCTCGGCCAGCGCGGCCTCGAGGCGTCCGGGCTCGTCGAGCCCGAGGCCCAGCGTGCGGACGGTCCGGCGGAGGCCGTAGATACCCTCCGCCCGCACGGGGCGGTCCAGCTCCAGGACCACGAAGCTCGCTCCCGGCAGCGCCAGGCGCAGGTCCACGGCCCGCTTGTCGGTCTTCTCCCGGGCTGTCGGCGGACGAACGGTCGCCACGGCGGCCGAGGGGATGTCCATCCTCCACCGCAGCCCGAAGCGCACGCGCAGGACGCCGTCCACCACGGTCACCGTCCGCAGGCGGCAGGCGCGCCAGTCGCCGTAGATCCACAACGCCCCGTAGGCGCCGAGGCCGCTCAGGATCCACGCGAGCCGATGGCTCCACAGGCTCGCCAGGAAGTGGACGGCGGCCACCTCCGCGGCGGTCGCCAGGAGCAGCGCGAACACGATCGCGCCGTAGGCGGTCCGTCGGTGGTAGGTCAGGCCCCCGTGGGGCGCGGTGGCATGGCGGGCGCCAAGGGCGTAGTAGAGGACCGACATCTCGTAGGCCATCACCTCCGCGAAGCGTCCGGTCCCGAGCGCCTCCGCGGAGGCGCGCTGCAGCGCCGCCTGGGCGTCCCACCCACCGGCCCGCCCTGCCTCGCCGCGGAACGACCGCCGCCCGATCCGCACCTTGCGCACCAGGAACGCGAGGGTGAGCAGCTCGAGGGGGGCGGCGGCCAGATGGGCGGCGCGCAGGGCGCCGCGGTGATCCCCCGGAAGCGCCACGCCGGCCAGCGCCAGCGACGCGAAGAAGAGGGGCACGAGCGACCAGCCCGACCAGTGGAAGTCCCGGCCCAGCATCCACCAGCAGAGCAGCGAAGCGCCCACGGTCAGGTCCCACGTCGCGGCGGCGTCCACCAGGGCGGGATGGCTCGTGAGGGAGCCCAGGAGCACGGCTTGCCGGTCCATCAGGACCAGGGCAGCGAGCGCGACGCCGCACAGCGTGACGGTCAGGCGCCGCGGGAGGGGCGCGAGGGCTTTCGCTCCCAAGGTCTTCATGGGCAGGTTCCGGGTCGAGCAGATCACCGAGCCCCTCGACGTGGCGATGCCCCTGTCGTGGTCGCTCGCCCCTCAAACCTGCGCCACCCGGGGCCCTGGGCAACCCCCGGGCGGGAATCCATCATCTACAGGTGTCGGAGGCGGTGGGGCGCGCGGCCCCGCGCCGTGCTGGCTCGGTAGCGGAGGTGGCGACGTGGGACCCGATCTCGTTCGACGTGTGTGGATGGTGTGGGTGCCGATGCTCCTGGCGGTGCCGGTGGCGGGCCAGCAGGTTGTGGACCTGCCGGGGGAGGATCGCATGCTGACGCCGGAGGTCGAGGCGGTATTCCGCGTCGGGGCGCTCGACGGTGCCGCGTGGGAGACCTTCGGCGACGTGCGCGGCGTGGCATTCGACGCTGAAGGAAGGCTGTACGTCTTCGACCGGCAGAGCTCGCGCGTGGTGGTGGTCGACCAAGCGGGGAAGCTCGTCCGGGAGATCGGCCAGCCCGGGGAGGGGCCCGGCGAGCTCCGCCAGCCCATGGACTTCACGGTCCTGCGGGACGGAACTGTGGTGATCGCGGACATGGGGCACCGAGCATACTCGCTCTTCGGACCAGACGGGTCATTCCAGCGGCTCGTCTCCTTCGGAGGGGACGGGGACGTGATCCGGATCGGGGAGATCGATCCGGACGCCCGTGGCGGCGGCGTCTTCAGCGGGAGCGCGGCGGCGATCTCGATGACCCGCGTCGGCCCCGGGGGGGAGATGGAGATGCCCACCGGACGGCCCATCGAGCGAATCGGACTGGCGGGCGAGACCATCCAGGTGGATACCGTCCTCAGCGCCTGGCAGCCCCCCCGCGAGGAGGAACGGCCCCGCAGCGTGGAGACGGGTGGCATGCGGCTGCGCGTGGCAATGCCCACCGACCGCGCCTTCGAGCCGGAGCTGGCCTTCGGCCCCATGCCGGACGGAGGGGTGGCCTACAGCGACAGCAGCGCATACGCGATCAAGGTGGCAGCCGCGGACGGAACCGTGCAGCGGGTGCTCCGTCGTCCCTTCCGGCCCCGCCCCGTCACGGACGCGATCCGGGGGGCGGAGAAGCAGCGACGCCTCGACGAGCTGGAGCAGGGCGGAGGTCCGCGCATGATGATGACGACGAGCGAAGGTCGGTCACGCCCGATCGCCGGGGACGCGATCAAGGAGATGATGAAGGGCCGCGTAGAGCAGATGCAGTTCTACCCGGAGCTGCCGGTGGTCATGGACCTGGCGACCGGCTGGAACGGCAAGATCTGGGTCGTGCGCAGGGGAGCGGTGCCTTCGGAACCGGGACCGATCGACGTTCTCACCCCGGCGGGTCGGTACGTGGGGACGCTCGCCGCCGGATCGCTCCCGCTGCCCTCGGCCTTCGGACCGGACGGCCTCGTGGCCTTCGTGGAGCAGGACGAGATGGAGGTGCCGGTCGTGGTCGTGAAGCGGCTGCCGGCGATCCTCCGGTAGGGAGCGTCCTTCGCGAGTGGACCGGGGGGCGACGGCGTCCGCACCGCCGCTCCCCTTCGCCCGTCAGCTGAAGTCGGCCCCGAAGAACAGCACGGCGATCAGGATCGCCGCCACCGCCGCCGGCGCGACGAAGCGGATGAAGAAGCGCCACATATCGTAGCTGAACCAGCCCGGCGTCTGGTCGTCGACCAGCTCGTCCTCGGTCTGCTTGCGGGTCATGAACCAGCCGCAGCCGATCGTGATGAACAGCCCTCCGATGGGAAGCTGGTAGTTCGACGCGAAATGGTCGAGCGTCGCGAAGAAGCCCTGCTTGCCGTGGACGAGCTCGAAGCTGGACAGCCAGGAGACCTCGCCGAAGGAAAGCGCCGCCAGGATCGTGAAGACGAAGATGGCCGCGCCGCTCAACAGCGTCGCCTTCGGGCGGGGCATCGCGCGCTCGTCGATGAAATAGCTCACCACCACCTCGAGGAGCGAGATCGTCGAGGTCAGCGCCGCCATCGCCACCAGGACGTAGAAGAGCGGCCCGAGAATGCGCCCGAAGGGCACCACCTGGTAGAAGAGCTGCGGGAGTGAGATGAACAGCATCCCCACTGTCGAGCCGCTCACCTGCTCGGGCATTCCCGGCACGGTGAAGATCACCGAGAACATGATGATCGTCGCGAACAGCGCGATGACCGTGTCGAGCACCACGATGACCGTGGCGGAGGTCACGAGCGACTTGTCCCGCTTGATGTAGGAGCCGTACGTGATCATGGCCCCCATCCCCAGCGACAGCGTGAAGAAGGAGTGGCCGAGCGCCTCCAGGATCCCGCGCGGCTCCAGCTCGTGGAAGTTGGGACGGAAGATGAAGTGGAGCGCCTGCCCGGCCCCGTCCATCGTCAACGCGCTGAAGAGAAGGAGCAGGAGGATCGCGAACAGCACCGGGAGGAAGATGCGGCTGACCTTCTCGATGCCCCCGTGCACGCCGAAGTACACCGTGGCCACCGTCCCCATCGAGAAGAGTCCCGAGAGGAGGATCTGGCGCCAGCCGTTGCTCACGACGGACGTGAAGATCGCGCCGGTCTGCACGTCGGCGGGGAAGCCCGTGAGGCTCCATCCCAGCGTCTTCACGAAGTAGAAGAGCGACCAGCCGGCGACCACGCTGTAGTAGCTCAGGATCGAGAACCCGGCGAGCACGCCCCACGCGCCCACGAGCCCCCACGCCGGGCCGATGGCCTCCTTGAGGGCGCCCACCGGACTCTTCTGGGTGCTGCGCCCGATGAGCAGCTCCGCCATCATGATGGGCAGGCCGACCCCCGCGATGCACAGGAGATAGACGAGCACGAACGCTCCACCGTGGTTGTTCCAGGTGATGAACGGGAACTTCCACAGGTTCCCCAGACCGATCGCGCTGCCGGCCGCCGCCAGGACGAAGCCGACGTTCGAGGTCCATTGGTCGCGCTGCTGGCTCATGAGGAGGGTGCTCCGGGTAGACGGAGGGCAGACGCCGGGGGAGACGCGTCCCGGCCCGGGCGAATTTCGGCCCCAACATACCGGCCCCTTTGAAACGCGGACAGGCGGACGCCTACAGTGATGTCTCCATCCGGACGACCCCCCGCATCCAGCGGAGCGACGCACGTGTCCCGATCCCTCGCACGGCCGACGCTCCTGCTCTGCCTCATCCTGTCGGTGGCGTCGTGCGGTGGCGCCGACCGTGACGCTCCCGGCGACGGATCCGCCGGGGCGGCGCCGACGTTCCGCGCCGCGCTGCTCACCGCCGGGCCGGTGAGCGACGCCGGCTGGTACGCGGGCGCATACGAGGGTCTGATGATGCTGCGCGACTCCCTCGGAGCCGAGGTGAGCCACCAGCAGACCCGGACCCCCGCGGAGTTCGACGAAGCCTTCCTGTCCTATGCGTCGTCCGGGTACGACCTGATCTTCGCCCACGGCTTCGAGTACCAGGACGCCGCTATGCGGGCGGGCGCGCGCTTCCCCGACGTCACGATCGTGGTGAGCGGCGGCGGGAAGGTGGCGCCCAACGTGATCCCGCTGATCTTCACGCTCGAAGAGGGGAGCTATCTGGCCGGGATGGTCGCCGCGGGGATGAGCGAGACCGGCACGCTGGGGATGATCGGGGGCGTCGCGATCCCGCCGGTGCAGGGGACGTTCCGCGCCTTCGAGGCGGGCGCGCGTGCCGTGGACCCCGAGGTGCGGGTGCTGGAGTCCTACATCGGCAACTGGGACGACGTGGGCGCGGCCAAGGAGGCCGCCATCGCGCAGCTGCGTCGCGGTGCGGACGTCCTCATCCACAACACCGACGCGGCGTCGTTCGGGGTCTTCCAGGCCGTGCGCGAGGCGGTGGAGGCGGGTGACCGCGTGTGGGCGATCGGGATGAACAACGATCAGAACTCCGTGGCCCCCGACGTGACGCTCGGCAGTGCCGTGATCGACATTCCGCGCGCATTCCTGGCGACCGCGAGGGCGTGGCAGGAGGGTGAGCTCGGGGGCAAGCCACGGTACGAGGGAGCCAGGGACGGGGTGATCGATTTCGTCGTCAACCCGGTGGTGGCGGATCGCATCCCCGCTGAGCTGTTGCAGCGCGTCGACGAGGCGCGCACGCGGATCCGCGCGGGCTCGCTCCAGGTCCCACGGGTGCCGTTCGTCGAGGGCGAGCCGGGCGCGGAAGGCGCGCCCGCCGAGGGCCGACCCGGCGGATCGTGACGCCACCGCTCGCTCGCCTGACGGGCATCCGCAAGCGCTTCGGCGCCGTCGAGGCGCTGCGGGGTGCCGACCTCGAGCTGGCGGCGGGTGAGGTGCACGCCGTCCTGGGCGAGAACGGTGCCGGCAAGACCACGCTGCTGAACGTGCTGGCGGGAATGCTGCGCCCGGATCGGGGCACGGTCGAGTTCGGCGGCGTACGGCGGCTCCTCCGGCGCCCCGGGGACGCGTGGGCGCTGGGCATCGGCATGGTGCACCAGCACTTCACGCTCGTGCCCACGCTGTCCGTCCTGGAGAACCTCGCGCTGGGCCGCCGCTCCGGCCGTGCCGGACTGGCGCTTCCCCTCGCCAGGCTGCGCGACGAGGTGGCGGAGATGTCGGCCCGGACCGGTCTCGAGGTGCCGCTCGACGTCCGGGTCGACGAGCTCGGGGTGGGGAGCCGCCAGCGCGTGGAGATCCTCAAGGCGCTCCTGCGGCGACCCCGTCTGTTGGTGTTGGACGAGCCCACGGCCGTGCTGGCCCCACCGGAGGTCGAGTCCCTCTTCGGCCTGCTGCGGTCGCTGGCGGAGGCGGGGCAGGGGGTGGCCCTGGTGGCGCACAAGCTCGACGAGGCGCTGGGCGTGGCCGATCGGGTCACCGTGCTCCGCGGAGGACGCACGGTCCTTCGTGCCCGAGCGGACGAGGTGGACGTCCCGGGGCTGGTCGAGGCGATGGTCGGTGGTGGGGTCGCCGACGCGGCCGCCGTGGGCGCGCTGCCGGGGTGGGGCGTGGTCGGCGATGCGTCGGCCGACGGCGTGGTGGTCGCCAGCCTGGAGGACGTGCGGGCGCGAGGCCCCCGGGGAGAGTGGGCGGTGGATGGCGTCACGCTCGCCGTGCGTCGGGGTGAGATCGTGGGTGTCGCCGGCGTCGAGGGGAACGGCCAGCGGGAGCTCGCGTCGGTCCTGGCCGGACGCCGGGAGGCGGACGCGGGGCGGGCCGTGCTGCCCGTCCGGATCGGGTTCATCTCCCAGGACCGGAGCCTCGAGGGCCTGATCGGCGACTTCGACCTCGCAGCCAACGTGGCCCTCGCCCTCCACCGCGACCGCGAGTACCGGAAGGGTCCCTTCCTGCGATGGTCGGCGATCCGCCGCCGCACCTCCGAGCTCATGCGGCGCTTCGACGTGCGCGCGCCTTCGCCGGACGTGCCGGCTGCGTCGCTCTCGGGCGGAAACCAGCAGCGCGTGGTCGTCGCTCGTGAGATGGCGATGGCCTCGGACCTACTGGTCGCCGAGAACCCGACCCGCGGCCTGGACGTTGCCGCATCGGCGTTCGTCCACCGCCAGCTCGCGGAGCTGGTGCGCGGCGGGCGTCCCCCCGCCGTGGTCCTCGTCTCGACCGACCTGGACGAGGTGCTCGCGCTCGCCCACCGGGTCTTCGTGATGTCGCGCGGGCGCCTGTCGGCGATCCCTCCCGACGACCGGACGCGCGAGGGCGTGGGCGCCCGGATGGTGGCGGGGTCCCGTGGCTGACTCGGTGGGTCGCCGCCTCGCGCCCCTCGGCGTGCCGGCGGCGGCGCTGCTCGTGACCGCGCTCACCGCGGCCGGGGGGCTGGCGCTGGGAGGATACGACGTCGGGCGGGCGGCGGGCGCGCTGGCCTCCGGCGCCTTCGGCGGCAGGGACGCCTTCCTGTCGGTGACGCTCGTCCGCTCGGTGCCGCTGATCCTGACGGGCCTCGCGGTGGCGGTGGCGTTCCGCGCCGGCGTCTGGAACATCGGCGCCGAGGGCCAGCTCTACGCGGGCGCGATCGCGGCGACCTGGGTGGGATTGCGGGGCGGGTCGCTTCCCGCCGGGCTCCTCGTTCCGGCCGTCCTCGGAGCGGCGGCGCTGGCCGGGGCGGCATGGGCGCTGGTGCCCGCGCTCATGAAGCTCGGCCTGGGCGTCGGCGAGGTCATCACGACGATCCTGATGAACTTCGTCGCGATCGACCTGACCGCGTACGCCGTGCGTGGGCCGCTCCAGGAGGCCAGGCGGGTCTTCCCCCAGACCGATCCCATCGTCGAGGCGGCGAGGCTCCCCACGCTACCCGGGACGCGGCTCCATCTGGGCTTCGCCGTTGCGGTGGCGCTGGCGTTGGCGCTGTGGGGGGTACTGAAGTGGACCCGGGCGGGCTTCGCCATCCGGGCGGTCGGGGCCTCGCCGGACGCGGCCCGGGTATCGGGGCGCATCGACGCGCGTCGCGTGACGGGGGTGGCGTTCCTCTCCTCCGGTGCGCTGGCGGGCCTCGCCGGCGGCGTCCAGGTGGCGGGGGTGACCTACGCGCTCTACGAGGGGCTGTCTCCGGGGTGGGGCTACACGGCCATCGCCGTTGCCCTCCTCGCCGGGCTCCATCCAGGAGGCGTGCTCCTGGCGGGCGTTCTGTTCGGGGCGCTGGAGGGGGGTGCGGGCGCGATGCAGCGCTCGGCCGGGATCCCGGCGGCGTGGGTGAGCGCGGTGGAGGCGCTGGCGATCCTGTCGGTGCTGGCGGTGGACCAGGCGCGCCGCCGCTTCCGGCCGGCCGCACGCGCCCCGGCCCGGTCGCTCGCGGAGGTCGGCGATGCCTGAGTCCGCCCTGGCCGCCTTCCTGGAGGCCGCGGTGCGCCTGGGGGTGCCGCTCGCCCTGGCCGCGCTGGGCGAGACGATCACCGAGCGCGGCGGCGTCATCAACATCGGCCTGGAGGGCTCGATGATCGCGGGGGCCCTGGGCGGGGCCATGGGTGCGCTCGCGCTCGGATCCGCCGGAGGGGGCGTCGTGGTGGGAGCGTCCGCGGGGCTGCTGGTGGCCGCGGTGTTCGCCGCGTTCGCGGTGGGCCTCGGGACCGACCAGATCATCACGGGCACGGCCGTCACGCTGGGGGGCCTGGGCGTCACGGGAGCGGTGTACCAGGCGCGCTTCGGGGCGACCGGGACGGCGCTGTCGCTCCCGACGCTGGCGCCCCTGCCCATCCCCGGGCTCTCGGAGATTCCCTGGATCGGACGGGCGCTGTTCGCCCAGGCCCCCACGGCGTACCTGGCCTATCTCCTGGCTCCCGCCCTCTGGTGGCTCCTGTTCCGCACCGGCTGGGGGCTGGCGCTGCGCGCCACCGGCGAAGAGCCGGCCGCCTCGGAGGCGGCGGGTGTGCGGGTACGCTGGACGCGCTTCCTGGCCACGCTCTTCGGCGGAGCCATGGCGGGGGTGGCGGGCGCGCACCTGGCGCTCGCGCACGCGGGAACGTTCGCCGAGAACATGACGGCCGGGCGGGGCTTCATCGCCATCGCTGTGGTGGTGTTGGGCCGGTGGGACCCGATCTGGGTGCTGGTCGCCGCCCTCTTCTTCGGCGCCGCCTCCGCGCTGCAGTTCTTCCTCCAGGCCCTCGGCCTCGACCTGCCCTACCAGTTGTTCCTCGCGCTCCCGTATCTGCTCAGCCTGGCGGCGCTGGCAGGATGGGTGGGGCGCGCGCGGGCGCCTGCGGCGCTGGCGCTGCCGTGGCCGCGGCCCGGCCCGGACGCGTAACCCGGAGCGCCTTTCCGGGTACCCCGGTCCTCGGACGGCGCGTAGGTTCGTCGCTCCCGGTGTGCGCGGCCGGCGGCCGCGCGGAGAACTGCCCCAGTGGTCGAAGGAATCCCCATGACCCACCCCAAGCGCGCGGCCGTCGCGATCCTCCTGCTCCTGTCGGTCCTGCTCCCGTCGCGCGCGACGGGGCAGTCCCTCGACGGGACCGGTGTGGTGGCCACGGGCCTCCTGCTGCGGAGGATGGACGGCGTCAAGCGCGTCCTGATGATCGGTGCCCACCCGGACGACGAGGACACCAGTCTCCTGGCGACGCTGTCGCGACGCTTCGGCGTGCAGACGGCCTACCTGTCCCTGACGCGCGGCGAGGGCGGCCAGAACCTCATCGGGCCGGAGCTGTGGGACGGCCTCGGGATCATCCGTACGGGCGAGCTGCAGGCGGCGCGCGCCCTCGACGGCGGCCAGCAGTTCTTCTCGCGGGCCTTCGACTACGGCTTCTCCAAGCGTGCCGACGAGGCCCTGACGTTCTGGCCCCGCGAGGAGCTGGTGTCCGACGTGGTGTGGATCATCCGCAGGTTCCGCCCGCAGGTGGTCGTCGCGGTCTTCCACGGCACCCCCGTGGACGGCCACGGCCAGCACCAGGCCTCGGGGATCGTCGCGCGCGAGGCGTTCGCCGCGGCGGGCGACCCCACGCGCTTCCCCGAGCAGCTCTCCGAGGGCGTGGAGGCGTGGAAGCCGCTCAAGCTCTTCGAGCTGGCGCGCAGGCGGCCGGACGAGGCGACCACCACGGTCGAGACCGGCGCGTTCGATCCGCTGCTCGGCCGCTCGGAGCTCATGCTCTCGATGGAGAGCCGGAGCTTCCATCGCTCCCAGGACATGGGCGCGCCGCGTCCCCTGGGCCCACGCACATCGGGTGTGCGTCTGGAGAAGGACCTCACGGGCGCGGGCCCCGGCACCGGCATCTTCGGTGGCGTGGACACCACGCTCGTCGGAGCGACGGACGGTCTCGACGGGGCGGCGGCCGGCCCGACCCGTGCACACCTCGAGGCGTACCGGTCCGCGCTGCAGGACGCCCACGAGCGCTTCGGCGGGACCGATCTGTACGCCGTGGTACCGCCCCTCGAGGAGGCGCTGGGCCATCTCCTCGTGGCCAGGAAGGCGGCCGGCGGAGCGGCCGGGACCGAGCTGACGCACGTGCTGGACGACAAGATCGAGCTGGCGACGCACGCCTTCCTCGCGGCGGCGGGCGTGACCCTCGACGTGCGCGCCGAGGACGACCTGGTGACGCCCGGCCAGAAGGTGCGCGTGAGCGCGATCGCCTGGAACGGCGGCCCCACCGTGCTGCGTGGCGCGAAGGCCCGGCTGGCCATTCCCCGGGGGTGGCGCGCGGAGCTGGTGTCCACCGACGGCCTGGCGCCCGACGGGAGCCTCGCGCCGGCGTCCCTCGCGCGCTGGGTGTTCGACGTGACGCTTCCGCCCGACGCCGACCTGTCCCGCCTCTACTACCTGCGCCAGCCCCGCGACGGCTACTTCTACCGCTGGCCGAAGGACGAGCCCGACCTGTGGGGGCTGCCGCGCGATCCCCCGCCGGTGCACGCGACGTTCGATTTCGACGTGACGTCGGCGACGGGGCCGGTCGCCGTCGAGCACGACGTGCCGTGGGAGTTCGTGGGCGTGAACCCCGCGCGGGGCGAGTTCCACCGACCGGTCCTGACGGTGCCGGCGATCTCGGCGGCGGTGACGCCCTCCGCGCTGGTGTGGCCCCTGGCCCGCCGCGAGGCGCGCACGCTCACCGTCGCCGTCCGCTCCGAGGCCGCGGGCGGGAGCAGCGGCACCGTGACCCTGTCCGCCCCCGCGGGGTGGACCGTCACGCCGGCGTCCTACGACTTCAGCGTGGACGCGGAGGGCGCGGAGCGCTCCTTCGCGTTCGAGGTGCGGCCCACGGGGGCGATCGAGGCGGGCGAAGCGACCTTCCACGCGGTCGTCACCGCTACGGACGGCCACCGCTACGACGAGGGCTTCTCGATCATCGACTACGAGCACATCGAGCGGGCCGCGCTCTTCTCACCCTCCGACGCGACGGTCACGGTCATCCCCGTGCGCATCGCCGACGGCTTGAAGGTCGGCTACATCATGGGGACCGGCGACGACGGTCCGGAGGCGCTGCGCCAGATGGGCGCCGACGTGACGCTTCTCGACCCCGACCAGGTGCGGGGCGGCGCGTACGATCCGTACGACGTGGTGGTCGTCGGCGTGCGCGCCTACGAGACCCGCGAGGACCTGAAGGCGGCGAACGCCCAGCTCCTCGACTGGGCGAGGGGAGGCGGCACCGTGGTCGTGCAGTACAATCAGTACGACTTCGCGCGGGGGGGCTACACGCCGTACGAGGTCGCGATGAGCCGTCCGGCGCAGCGCGTGGCGGAAGAGGACGCCGCCGTGAGGATCCTGCAGCCGGACGCGCCGGTGTTCACCACGCCGAACCAGATCACGCAGAAGGACTTCGACGGTTGGGTGCAGGAGCGCGGGCTCTACTTCCTGAGCGAGTGGGACAAGGCCTTCACGCCCCTCCTCGAGATGCACGACAAGGACGAGCCGCCCGCGCGCGGCTCCCTCCTGGTGGCGCCGCTGGGGAAGGGGCTGTACGTGTACGCGGCGCTGTCTTTCTTCCGGCAGTGGTCGTCCGGCGTCCCGGGCGCCTACCGGCTGTTCGCCAACATCGTGTCGCTCAAGGCGAGCCAGTGGAGCGCCTTCCACCCGGTGTCACAGCCGGAGCCCTGAGTCCCGCGGACCGGAGCTGGTCGAACGCATGACGGGCCGACGGACGTGGATCGTGTGGGTCGCGGCGGCGTTGTCCGCATGCGGCCGCCCGGCGCACGTGGTCGTCGTCTACACCTCGCTCGACGGGGGCGTGGTGGCGTGGGCGGAGGACGCGTACCGGCAGGCGCGCCCCGACGTCGACCTGCGCATGGTTCCGATGTCGTCGAAGGACGTGCTGGCCCGCCTCTCCACGGAGCGCGCCGACCCCGCCGCCGACGTGGTGTGGGGGGCGCCGTCGTGGATCCTCGCGGCCGCGGCGGGTGACGGCCTACTCGCCGCCGGGCCGCCGCCCTGGGCGTCCTCGCTGCCGGCCGACCTCCGGGACCCGGAAGGCCGCTGGGCTGCGAGCCTCCTCGATCCCATGGTGCTCGCCTTCAACCGCGACCGGCTGAGCAGGAGCCGGGCCCCGCGAGACTGGATCGACCTCTTCCACCCGCGCTTCGCGGGCGAGCTGCTCCTTCCGGAGCCGGGCGCGGACGACGGCGCCACCGTTCTGCTCGCGGCGCACGCGTACGCCTCCGCAGACGTCCTACGGCGACATTTTCGGCGCCCTCGACTGGTTCACGCGCCTGGACGGGCAGTGCCGGGGCTACGAGGGGGACGAGGGGACCCTGCTCCGGCGGCTCGGCCGGGGCGTGGACGGCTCGGTTGCGGCGGTGCGGCTCTCCCTGGCCGAGATGTCCCACCGGGACGGCACGGCGGTGGACTGGGTCGTCCCCGAGTCGGGCGGCCCGATCCTGGTCCAGGGGGTCGCCGTGCCGGCGGGCGCGCCCGAGCCCGACGAGGGGCGCGCGTTCGTCACGTGGCTCGGCTCGGCGGAGGCCACTTCGGCGCTGGCCCGCGAGCTCCATCGGATCCCGGCGACCGCCGCGCCGGACGCCCCCGAGCTCGACTGGCTCGTGGACGCTCGCGCCGCGCTCGGAGGGGACGTCGTGCCCGCCGACACGATCGCCGCACAACTGGACACGTGGGTCGCGCGCTGGCGCTCCGACGCGCGCGGACGCGGTGCGAAGGTCTACGTCCCGGGGGTTTGGGGGCCGCGAAGCTAGGCGCTGGCCGCGGGCTTCGATCCGACGCTGAGGATCATCCCGACCACGACGACGGTCACGGCGCCGACCACGTTGTGCCAGAGGAACGACACCTCCGGGGCTCCGAACGTCACGGCGGCGACCGCCCCCATCCCCGCGATGAGCCCGAAGAACGCGCCCGCCGGACGGGCGCGCCGGATCATGGCGAGGAGGAAGACGCCGAGGATCGACCCGTAGAAGAACGACCCGAACCGGTTGACGACCTCGATGAGCGACCCGAGGGTGGCGGCGTACGTGGCGACGAAGCACGCGAACAGACCCCAGAAGCCCGTGGCGATCTTCGACACGCTGAGGAAGTGCCGCTCGCTCGCCTCGGGCTTCACCCACCGGCGGTAGAAGTCGATCACGCTCGCCGTGGACAGCGAGTTCAGCTCGGCGGCGATGCTCGACATGGCGGCGGCCAGCACGCCGGCGATGAACAGCCCCGACAGCCCGACCGGGAGCTCGGAGAGCACGAAGCGCGGGATGATGTAGTTCACGTCCTCCGAGGGCTCCCCCGTCACCTGCTCCGCCATCGCCAGCGCGTCCCGGCGCACGCCCTCGACGTCGATGCTGCGGGCGCGGAACTCGTCCATGGCGGCCCGCGCGGCGGACCCCTCGGAGTCCGCGAGGCGCAACGCGGCCTCGCGACGCTGCCGGTCGTAGAACCGATACTGGTCGTCCAGGATCGCGTACTCGGTCGGCCGCACGGCCTCGACCCGCGCCTCCTGTGCGGGGTTGTAGAGCAGGGGCGGCGTGACGAACTGGTAGTAGACGAACACCAGCACGCCCACCAGCAGCACCAGCGCCTGGAGCGGGATCTTCCAGTACGCGCTCATGAGGAGCGAGCTGCGGGCCTCGTCCACCGAGCGCGCCGTGAGGTAGCGCTGCACCTGGCTCTGGTCGGTCCCGAAGTACGACAGCATGAGGAAGGTGCCGCCCAGGATGCCCGACCAGAACGTGTAGGTCTCCTTCAGCGTGAAGGAGAAGTCGAAGACCCGCAGCCGCCCGGTGGCGCCCGCGATGCGGAGCGCGTCGTCCGGGGCGACGGGCATCTTCACCAGGAGCACGACCACGATGGCGATCAGCGCCGTGACGATCAGGACCATCTGCTTCACGTCGGCCCACGTCACGGCCTGCACGCCACCGATCATCGTATAGATGACGGTGGGGACGCCGATGATCGCCACCGACAGCGGCAGGCTCCATCCGAACACCGCCGAGAAGACCACGGCCGGCGCCGAGATGATCACGCCGCAGGACATCCCCCGCGACAGCAGGAAGAGGAACGCGGTGAGCGAGCGGGTCTTCGCGTCGAAGCGGCGCTCCAGGTATTCGTAGGCCGTGAACACCTTCGAGCCGTGCAGGAAGGGAACGAGCGTCACGCCGAGGATGACCATCGCGATCGGCAGCCCGAAGTAGAACTGCACGAAGCGCATGCCGTCCGTGGCGCCCTGGCCCGTGGTGCCGATCATCGTGACGGCGGAGAGCTGCGTGGCCATCACGGATAGGCCGACGGCCCACCAGGGGAGGCTCCGGTTGGCCAGGAAGTACCCCTCGATCTCGTGCGTGCCCTTCGAGCGGCGCACGCCGTCCACGACCACGTACGTGATGTAGCCGACGACGATCAGCCAGTTGATGGGATGCATGGGCCGCTATCTCGTGTAGTGCGCCTGGAGGAGCCACAGCAACACGAGCGTGACCACCTGCACGATCATCACGCGCACGAGCGTGGTGCGGAACGTGGGGACGGGAGGCTTGTCGGGCGGGTCGGCGGTCATCGGCGTTCTCGGGAGGGTGGCACGACAGCGACCGCCTAGCTTTGACAGATTGGCTCTCGGGCGCAAGCAATCGTCAGCGCGCGCGTAACATTCCGGGTGGCTCTCTCGTCCTGAGGGGAGTCGTTCGACCCCATCCGCACCGGACCGCCATGGCACCCAGATCGTCCGACCGACACAGCCGGCTCCGCCCGGGTCTCGCGCTCTCCCTCGCCGCCCGCGGGCTGGTCCGCGACCCCGGGTCCTCGCTTCTGGCCGTGGCGATCCTCGCGCTGGGGATCGCGCTCCCCGCTACGTTCTTCAGCTTCCTGGTGGGCGCGGTCCGCCCGCTCCCGGTGCCGCGGGGGGACCGCATCGTGCGGGTCGACGTGGTGCAGCCGTCTCGCGACGGGCGGAGCCTGCCGGTCGCGCCGTCCGATCTGGAGGCGCTGCAGGGCGCCTCGACGCTCCAGGCTCTGGGTGGCTTCCGGGTGTTCGACGCCACGCTGGTGGACCGCGAGCGGGCAGCGGCCCGCGTGTCGGCGGCGGCCCTCACGCCGGGCGTGCTTCCGCTCCTGCGGGTGGCCCCCGAGATCGGGCGCATCCCAACCGGGGCGGAGGCAGGCGGAGCCCTCCTGCTCGGTCACGGCCTCTGGCAGGAGCTCTACGACGGCGATCCCGAGATCCTGGGACGGACGGTCGAGCTCGACGGGGTGCCCCGGACCGTGGTCGGCATCCTCCCCGCCGGCTTCGGCTTTCCCTACAAACAGGACGCATGGGTGCTGCTGGATCCGACCACATCGGCGGATGAGCCCATCGAGCTGGTGGGGCGCCTCGCGGACGGGGTCGGCGTGGAGGGCGCGACGGCGGAGCTGGGTCCGCGGTGGCTGCGGCGCGACCCGGAGCGGGACGCCGCGTCGGCGAGCGGGGTGGTGCTCGTGCGGCCGTTCACGGGGAGCCGCGGCGAGCGCGGAGAGGGCGTGGCGTTCGCGGGCCTGGTCCTGGTCGCCCTGTGCCTGCTCCTGATCGCATGTGCGAACGTCGCGAACCTTCTCCTGGTCCGCGCGACGGAGCGCGTCCGCGCGCTGGGCATCCAGGTGGCCCTGGGTGCCGGCCGGATGCAGATCGGCGCCCAGCTCTTCCTCGAGTCGTTGCTGGTCGCCGCCGTCGGCGGGGCGATCGGGCTGCTCATCGCGGTCTGGGCCGTGGCGACGGTTCAGCGCGGCCTCGCTGCGGAGCACTTCGGCTACTTCTGGATGCGCATGGCCGTCGACGGGCCGGTGCTGGCGTTCACGGCGGTGCTGGTGCTCGGCACGGCGCTGGTGGCCGGTGTGCTGCCGATCGTGCGCGTGTTGCGCGTGGATGTCCAGCGCGTGCTGAAGGAGGAGGGGAAGGCGGCCTCGATCGGCGGGGGCGGCGGCTGGAGCAGGGCGTTCGTGACCGTCCAGCTCGCGCTCTCCTGCGGGGCGGTCCTGGCCGCGGCCCTCACCGGTCGGTCGCTGGCGGCCTCGCGCGACATCGGGCGGGGCCTGCCGTCGGACGAGATCCTCGTGGCGTCGCTACAGGTACCCGGGGAAGGGGAGGCGCGGGGGGAGACGGTGCGCGAGCTGACCGCTGCCCTGGCCTCGGAGCCCGGCGTCCGCTCGGCGGCGCTGGCGCTCGGCGCTCCCGGCTACTTCGAGCGCTACTCGCCCATCGAGATCCAGGGCACGGAGCTGGAGCCGCACGCCGCCACCACGTGGAACGCGGTGACGCCGGGCTTCCTCGACGTGGTGGGCACCGCGCTGCGCGCCGGGCGGGCCTTCGCCTCCGGCGACGACGCGACGGCCGAGCGCGTCGCGCTGGTGAGCGAGAGCTTCGTGCGCCGGTACTCGCCGGACGCGCCGGTGCTCGGACGCGCCGTACGCATCGCCGGAGCCGATTCAACCGCCTGGTTCACGGTCGTGGGGGTCATGGCCGACGTGCCGATGGGCCGGGGGGAGTGGTTCCGCGCGGATCGCGTCTACGTGCCCCTCGCGCAGGTCGAAGCGGGTCCGGATATGGCGCTCGTGCGTGCCGCGGGCGAAGCGGCCCCTCTGGCGCCCGCCCTCCGCCGCGTGGTCGCGGACGTCGATCCCACCATTCCCCTGTGGAGCATCCGATCGCTCGCGGACGCACACGCCTGGATCCTCCGCGTACCGCGGGCGCTCGGCACCATGGCGCTCGCCGGCGGCTCGGCGGGTCTGCTCGTGGCGGTGGTGGGGCTGTACGGGCTGCTGGCGTTCCGGGTGCGACAGCGACGGCGCGAGATGGGGGTCCGGCTCGCCCTGGGTGCCGACGCGGCCCGCCTGGTCCGGGACGTGCTCGGGCTTGCCTTCCGGCAGCTTCTTCCGGCGGTGGCCGCCGGGCTCGCCGTGGCGTGGGTGGCGTCGCCGATCCTGCGGGCCATGCTCCTGGGGCAGGACCCGCACGCGGTCGGGACCTACGTGGCGGTGGGCGTGGGCTTCCTGGGCATGGGCATGGCCGCGGCGTTGGTCCCGGCGCTACGCGCCGGCGCCGTCGATCCGGCACGTGTGCTCCGGGGAGAGTGAGCGGGAGGATGGGATGTCACGACTCGGACCGCCCGGTCGTTTCCATGTGCGAATCGGGAAGGCACCGACCAGAGTCGAAAGGAATACGAACGTGCGATCGATGACGAGGAGCGCCGCGGCCGTGCTGGCCGTGCTGGCGCTGGGATGCGGGGGGAAGAGCACGGAGCCGGAGGTGGACGCCAACGCCACCCTCGTCTCCTCACCCACGGAGATCGTTCTCCGTTACGGGGAAGAGATGCGCGTCGGGGGGACCGTGCTGAGGGTCGCGTTCGTCGGGGTGGCCGAGGACTCCCGCTGCCCCATCGACGTCATCTGCGTGTGGCAGGGGAACGCGGGGATCGACATCGGCGTCGCGATGGGATCCGGCCCGACCGTCCCGCTGCGGCTCAACACCACCATCGAGCCGCAGGACGCGCAGTGGCAGGACCTCCGGTTCGCGCTGCTCGAGGTCCGTCCCTCGCCCCGGTCGGACACGCCGAGGAAGGCGGAGGACTACTCCATCAAGCTGCGGATCTCTCCGGCGAGCTGAATCGAGCTCCGCCAGGTTCGCGGAACGAAGGGGCCGGCCGCGAGTCGCGGCCGGCCCCTTCTCGTACCCGGGGGCTCCCGGGCGTCGCCTCAGCCGCCCGCGTGCCTCGGCGCGCAGGTCCCGCCGCCGGCCGCGCATCCGGGCTCCCGGAGCGTACGCTCGAAGAGCTCGAAGATCCGCCGGTACTCGTCCGTCCACGACGTGGGCTCCACGAAGCCGTGGTTCTCGACCGGGTAGGGCTGGAATTCCCAGTTCTCCTTCCCCAATTCGATGAGCCTCTGCACCAGGCGGACGTCGTCCGAGAAGTGCACGTTCGTGTCCACCATGCCGTGCAGGATCAGGAGGTGCTGGTCGGGGCGCAGGTTCTGGGCGAAGTAGATCGGCGAGGACTTCTCGTAGGCCTCCGGGTCGTTCTGCGGGAGGTTGAGGATGTCGCTCGTGTAGCCGTGGTTGTAGTGCGCCCAGTCGGTCACCGAACGGAGCGCCGCGCCCGACCTGAACGTGTCGCCGGCGGTGAACAGGGCCATGAGCGTCATGAAGCCGCCGTACGATCCGCCGTACATACCGATCCGCCTCGCGTCGACGCCCTCGTTCGCCACCAGCCAGTGCGCGCCGTCCACCTGGTCGCTCAGGTCCTTGCCGCCCATCCAGCGGTAGATGGCCGTGCGCCAGTCGCGCCCGTAGCCCGCCGATCCGCGGTAGTCGATGTCCAGCACCGTGTAGCCGCTCGCGGCCAGCAGGTGGTTGAACATGTACTCGCGGTAATACGACGACCAGTAATGGTGGACGTTGTGCAGGTAACCCGCGCCATGCACGAAGATCACCCCGGCGCCGTTGGCCTGCGCACCCAGGTCGCGCGGCCGGTAGATGCGTGCCGGCACCAGCGTGCCGTCCTCGGCGCGGAAGCGGACGATCTCGGGCCGGATCCACGGGAACGACGACCACACGTCGGTGGGCGACGTGGTGACCCGCGCCATCTGCATGGGGTGGCCCGCCTCCGCCACGTACAGCTCGGGGGGCCGGTCGGACACGTCGTGCACGATCGCCATCCGTCGCCCGTCGGGGGACGGCGTGACCACGAAGCGCCCCTCCCCCTCGGTGACCCGCCGGCGGTTCGAGCCGTCGAGATCCATCCACCAGGCGCCCTCGTCGAAGGGTGAGCCCTCGTTGGTGGTGAGGAGGAAGCGGGACCGGTCCTCGGGGATCGTTACGCCGAGCACCTCCCAGTCCCCGGACGTGAGCGCCCGCTTGTCGGTGCCGTCCGCGTTCACCGCGTACAGCTGCGCGAAGCCGGTCTCCTCGCTCACGAACCACACGCGGTCGGTCCCGGGCACGAAGCCCACGCAGTCCCCGAAGCAGGGGCCGTCCACCCACGCGTCGTCGTGCAGGTGGTCCAGGAGCGTGCGTGTGCCGGTAGCAGCGTCGACGGACCAGAGCCAGCGGTCCTTGTTGTCGTACGAGACGACGAAGAGGAACGCCTTCGTCCCGGCGTCGTTCCATCCCGCGTTCTGGACCCTGGGCGTTCCCTCCGCCTGGTAGCCGTCGGGCATGACCGCGAGCCAGCGGAGGGAGTCCGTCCGCCGTGTCGAGCAGCCCGATGCGGCCCCCGTTCTGCACGTCGCCGACGTTGGTGCGCCCGTGGATGTCCTCGGTGTAGCCGCTCTCGGTGATCCACTCGGGGACGATCGTGTTCCGCTCGTTCTGTGCCGGACGGACCGTACGCACCAGGACCCGGCGCCCGTCGCGGGTGGGCTCCAGGGCCCGCACCCGCTCGCCGCGATCGAGGTACACGGGCTGGTGGTCCCCGGCTTCGGCCGCCTCGCGCCGGGCCTTCTGCGCCTCCTCCCGTTCCTTCTGGAGCCGGACGTGCTCGAAGAGGTCGAGCTGCTGATCTTCGAGGAACTTCCGCTGCCCCTCGGCCTCCTTCTCCTGGGGGGCCGGACCCTCCACGATGCGTGTGAGCTGCTCGAGCGCTCCGTCCGACAGCGTGATCCGATAGAGGTCGTTGCCGCGCCGGAAGAGCACGCTGCCACCGTCCGGCCCGAAGACGGGCGAGCCCTCCGCGTCCTCGGTGTGCGTCAGACGGCGCACCTGCATGGAGCGACGGTCCACCAGGTACAGGTCGCCCGCGACCGAGGACACCCGCCAACGGCGGTCCGGCGACAGGCTCCCGGGAGCGATCAACGGCCCGGCCTCCAGGGCCGCGTCGTCGTCGAGCCGCTCGGGCTCGCCGCCCCTGGCGGGCACGCGATACAGGGACGGCTCGGCGTCCCACGCCTCGCCACCCGGCTTCCAGCGGAAGTAGATCCACGCGGAGTCGTCGGTCCACCGGACCTGGGCGGGCGCCTCTCCGACCAGCTCGGGGCCGCGCATGATATGGCGGATCGACAGCTGGAACTCCTGATCGCGCACCGGCTCCGGAACGAAGGCAGCGGTGCTCTGGGCGGCGACGGGGCCCGCGAGCGCGACGAGCGCGGCCACCGCGACCACGTGGCGGCCCGGGTGCGTCGAATATCGGAACATCGTGAGCTTCTCTTCCTCGATTGAACGGAATCGCGGCCTCAGTCGCCCAGGCAGATCCCCAGGCTGCGGGCCGTGTGCACCACGTCGGACTCCAGCGGGACGGTCTTGATGCGGGCGATGGCCTGGCCCAACGGCACGGCCAGGACGTTCGGCGGATCCAGCGCCACCATGCAGCCGAAGCAACCGTCGCGGATCAGGTTCACCGCCGCGGCGCCGAAGCGGAGGGAGAGGAGGCGGTCGTACGCGTTCGGGCTTCCGCCGCGCTGGAGGTGTCCGAGCACGAGAGAGCGCGTTTCCCGTCCCGTGCGCTTGTGGATCTCGGCGGCGACCTCCTCCGCGATCCCTCCCAGGCGCACCTGGCCGCTGTCCTTGCGGTGGAAGTGTGGCTCGCCGCCCTTCGGAAACGCTCCCTCCGACACGACGACGATCGCGAAGCCCCGGCGCCCCACGTGGTAGCGCGCCTCGATCTTCTCGGCGACGCGGTCCATGTCGTAGGGGATCTCCGGGATGAGGATCACGTCGGCCGTCCCGGCGACGCCGGCGAACAGCGCGATCCACCCCGAGTTGCGGCCCATGAGCTCGATCACCATGACCCGCTCGTGCGCCTGCGCCGTCGAGTGCAGCCTGTCGATGGCGTCGGTGGCGGTCTCCACGGCGGTCTGGAACCCGAACGTGAGGTTCGTCGCGGCCAGGTCGTTGTCGATCGTCTTCGGCACGCCCACGACCTTCAGGCCCTTCTGGAAGAGGTAGTGGGCGATGGTGAGGGACCCGTCACCACCGATGGCGACCAGCGCGTCGATGTCGTGCC
The DNA here is from genome assembly GCA_963848895.1 of uncultured Gemmatimonadales bacterium. Lineage (GTDB taxonomy): Bacteria > Gemmatimonadota > Gemmatimonadetes > Longimicrobiales > Gaopeijiaceae > SZUA-318. Next base: position 15,576 of record CAWKGE010000028.1, on the reverse strand, counting down.
TGTCGAGCGCCTCGATCACGGCGTCCGAGCGGTCCTCGTAGGTCACCTCCCCGTCGGGGCCGGTCACGGGCCAACGCAGCGGGTTTCCCCGGTTGGTGGTGCCCGAGGATCGTCCCGCCCAGGTGGGTGATGCCGCGCACAGCGGCTCGGTCCAGGCGCGTGACGCCGCCTTCCTCGAAGAGGCCGTCGTAGCTGCGCTCGATGCCGTAGACCTCCCAGCCGATCTCCTCGGCGGCCAGGACCACGGCGCGGATGACCGCGTTCAGGCCGGGCGCGTCCCCTCCGCCCGTGTTGATGGCGATGCGCCGGATGTCGGGGCCCATCGTCGTCTCCTCGTTCAGCCGGGCCCCCGGTGGGGAGCATCCGGCGTTGATGTCGAAAGGAAAGGCGCCCAGTCGGGAAACCGGACGCCGAACCCTAGACGGGCGGAGAGCATGGGGTCAAGGCCGCCCGGCCAGCGCCTCCTGGACGGCTTTCAGGAGCACCTTCGGCGTCACCGGCTTCACCACCGTGCGCACCGCGCCGAGATCCTCGGCGAGGTCGAGCTGGTCCGCCGCGATCCCCGAGACCGCGATGACCGCGAGATCGGGGTCCCGGGCCTTCAGCTCCCGGATCAGGCGCAGCCCGTTCAGTCGCGGCATGTGCAGATCCGTGATCACCAGCTCGATCACGTGGGTCCGATACGCTTCCAGCGCCGACTCCCCGTCCGACGCGAAAAAGACCGTGTGCCCGGCTCCCTCCAGAATGGAGTGCTCCAGCAGCCGGTCCGACTCTTCGTCGTCGACGATGAGGATCCTTCCCATGGTTCCGGCCCTCCTCCCGCTAGAATTCCCGCCAGTCGCGCTCGACGATCTTCCTGTAGACGCCGGACGAGCAGAAGAGCGCGACGACGTCCGGATCCAGTGCCCCCTGGTCGGCCCCCACCCGCAGGATCGCGAGCGCCTCCTCCACGGGCATCGCCTTCTTGTACGGCCGGTCGCTGGCCGTGAGCGCGTCGAAGATGTCGCATACGGTCATGATCCGCGTCTCCAGCGGGATCTCGTCGCCCTTCGCGCCGTCGGGGTAGCCCTCGCCGTTCAGCTTCTCGTGGTGCCCCCGCACGATCTCGTGGATGCGTGCGAGCTCACGTGTCCAGGGGATCGTGCGCAGGAACTCGTAGCCGTGGATCACGTGCGACTCGATGTGCTTGCGCTCGGTCTCGTCCAGGCTGCCGTGCTCGATCTCGAGGTAGTGCAGCTCCTCCGGCGTGAGGTAGGGCTGCTCCGTTCCGTCCGGGCCGACGAACGTCCGCCCCGCGACCTCGCGCAGGACCGCCCCGACCGCCTCCGCGGAAACCCAGGGGATGTTCGCTTCCTCCACGGCCCAGCGGTAGCGCTCCAGCCGGTCGAGCTCCTCCAGCAAGCGGCCGTCGATGGCAGCGAGCCGATCGGCCCGATCCGGCCCACCCTCGAGGAGCACCTCCGCCCGGTCGCGGGCCGCCTCGGCCTCCAGCGTCTTGCCGATCAGCTCGAAGCGCGCCTCCACCCGGGCGCCCATGACCGGAGGAAGCTTCTTCGCCTTGACCAGGACCTCCTCGCGCACGCCCACCTTGCCGAAGTCGTGGAGCAGGCCCGCGTACCGCAGCTGCTTCATCTCCTCCTCGGAGAAGTGCACGTGCGCGAACGGTCCCTCGGTCGAGGGCGTCGATGAGCGCCGCCATGTCGCACACGAGCTCGGTCACGCGCACGGAGTGCCCCGAGGTGGTCGGGTCCCGCTGGTCGATCGCCGTGACCGCCGCCTTGATGAACCCGGCGAAGAGGTTCTCGATGTCCTGGTAGAGGCGACCGTTCTCGATGGACACCGCGGCCTGGCCGGCCAGGGACTGCACGACAGCCACCTCGCGGTCACCGTACGGCAGGACCCACCGGTCGGCGTCTTCTTCGGTGCGGATCGTCGCCGACGCGTCCGACTTCCGGTTGATGAGTTGCAGCACCCCCACGACCCGGTCGCGGTGGTCGATCATCGGCACCACCAGCATCGACTTGGCCCGGTAGCCGTATCTCTCGTCGAACGCCGCCCGGTTGAACGTGAAGGGGAAGGCGTCGGGGATGTCGTATACGTCCTCGACCACCAGAGGCACGCCGGTGAGCGCCACGTATCCCGCCACGCTGGTCCGGTCCAGCGGCAGGGCCAGATCGGGGGTGGGGAGGTCCGGAAGCGTGTCGTTCTGCGCCCGCAGGAAGTGCAGCCGCTCGCGGCCGTCGTCGTCCTGGTCCACCAGGTAGAGGCTGCCGGCGTCCGAGGCGCTCAGGTGCCTCGCCTGCGTGAGGATCGAACCGAGGAGCCTCTCCGGGTTGCGCTCGCTCATGAGCGCCATCCCGATCCTGTTCAGCTCCCGCAGCTCGGACCGGGCTTCCTCGAGCTGCGTCTTCAGCGTCTCGAGCGGCTCCTTCAAGAGGCTCGCGGTGTCGTCTTGCCCGCCGGGCGGTGCCTTCTCCACGTCAGTCTCCTCCGAGCGGGAAGTCGAAGCCCTCGGCGGCGGCGTCCATGGACACCGCGCAGCCGCGGGCCAGCGCCTCGTCGCGGAGGCGTCCCACGACGTCCTCCAGGTCGGCGTCCGTGCGCGCGGGATCGTGGTGGAAGAAGAGCAGCCGCTTCACCCCCGCCTCCTCTGCCAGGCGCAGCGCCTGGCGATGCGTGGAGTGGCCCCACCCCGCGCGCCGGGCGTACTCCTCGTCGGTGTACATGGCGTCGTGGACCAGCAGGTCCGCTCCGCGGACGAAGTCCAGGAGCCGGTCTCTCCACCCGGCCCCGACGTCGTAGCCCTCCCCCTCCAGCTCGTTGTCGGGGACGAAGCACACGACGCGGCCGCCGGCTTCGATCCGATAGCCGACGGCATGGGAGGGGTGCCGGACCCGCAGCGCGCGCAGGGTCACTCCTCCGACCTCCTGCTCCTCCTCGCCCAGGTGGTCGAAGGACATCCTGGCCGCCACGGCGCTGAAGGGCACCGGGAAGTAGATCGGACCCATCTGTCCCGCGAAGAGGCTGCGCACGTCGACGTTGTTCTGCTTCGGCGCGACGATGCGGAGGTCGACGTCGGGGGCATACAACGGCGGGAAGAACGGGAAGCCCTGGATGTGGTCCCAGTGGAAGTGGGTCAGGAAGATGTGGCGGAAGCTGCCACCGCGCTCGAGGAGGTCGAGCCCCAGCGGGCGGATGCCGGTGCCGGCGTCCAGGATGAGGCCGCTGCTCGCCGTTGCGCACCTCGAAGCAGGTCGTGTTGCCCCCGTAACGCGCGGTGCTCGGGCCCGGGGCTGGCGATCGAGCCACGGGTGCCCCAGCACCGGACGGCCGGGGAGGTGCGGGCGTCGCCGGGCGAGGCCTTCGACGTCGATTGGGCTGCGGTGTCCAACGGGCTCCTCCCGGGTGGGCGCGCGGCCGGGTACGCGGCAGCCAATGTACGTGGTGGATCCGCGCCGGGGCGAGGACTCCGGCCCGTGCCGCGCGGGTCCCGTGTTCTCTTTCCCCCTCCGTGCGACGCGGGGTAGATTGATCGTCTCCCCCCGCCGGCCGAAGCGCGGACGGCGATCTCAGGAAGATGCCAGGAGGCGAGCGGTTGGTGTCGGAAGACGCGCACGGCTGGTCCACCGAGCAGCTGGTGGGCCTGTTGGAGGAGGTGGACCTCTTCGCGGGTCTGCCCGCGGACGACCTCGACCGGGTGGCCGGGATCGTCGAGCGGCGCTCGCTCGAGGAAGGGGAGGTCCTCTTTCGGGAGGGTGAGCCCGGCGACGCCTTCTACATCGTCTTCCGTGGCGCGGTGGAGATCTCGAAGGCCAGGCCCGACGGTGCCGTGGACCGGCTCGCCGTTCGGCGTCCCGGGGAGGGCTTCGGGGAGATGGCGCTCCTGGACGAAGCGCCCAGGTCGGCCACGGCCCGCGCCACCGAGCCGACGGACCTCATCGTCGTGCGGCGGGAGGACTTCGACGGCCTGCTGGGGGGCGACTCCCTCGCGGTCCGCATGATGCGGGCCCTGTCGCGGGCGCTCAGGGCGCTGGGCGTGCGCTTCGCCAGCGTCGAGATGATGGATCCGGGGGCGTCGGCCCGCTCGGACGAGCACGCCCTGAGCCGCGCGATGCAATCGGCGATGATCCCGCGGTCGGCTCCCCGCGTGGCCGGATACGAGGTGGCGGCGGGCACGACCCGCGAGAGCCAGGGGCGGGGCGGCTCGGTGTGGGATTGGACGACGCTCGCGGACGGCCGGACGGCCCTGGTGACTCTGGACGTCCACGGGGACGGGCTCCCGCCGGCCCACCACCTCGGCTTGGCTCGCGCGGTCCTGCGCGGGATGGCGGGCGAGCGCACGACCGTGCCGGAGATCCTCGCCGGGGCGAACGACGCCCTCTCCTCCGCCGCGATCGAGGGTCTCGACCAGTTCGTCGAGGCCGGCATCCTCGTGGTGGGGGAGGACGGGGTCGAATGGGCGAGCGCCGGACGCGTTCCCGCGGGGATCCTGCGCCGCGACGGCTCGATGGAGGAGCTCGGGGCGCAGGGCCCGCCGCTCGGTATGCTGGGAGGCTTCAAGTACGACAGCCAGGAGATCGAGCTGGGCACGGGCGACGCCGCGTTCGTGCTGTCGCACGGGGGGCCCGGGACTCTTCCTGGGTGCCGCAGACCTGATTGCCCAACTCCACGGGAAGCCCGCCGGAGAGGTCGTGTCGACGCTGCACAAGGCGATTCGCCGGGCCCAGGGCGCAGCGCGCACGGAGACGTCCGTCCTGTACGCGCGGCGGAGCTAGCGAATGGGGACGGCCGGACGGCCTTCGGTCCCGAACGGAACGCACGCATCCGGGTACCCATCGTCCCGGTGCCGGGAGACGGGCTCCCGGCCACCAAGCCCGACAGGCTCGAAGGAAGGTAGGCCATGGCCGTGACGGAGAAGGACGTGCGCAACGCCCTGAAGGCGGTGAAGGACCCCGAGCTCGGGCTGGACCTCGTCGTCCTCGGCCTGGTCTACGACATCGAGGTGCAGGACGCCGACGTGAAGGCCCTCATCTCCCTGACCTCCCCGATGTGTCCGGTCGCCGGCCAGATCGTCGAAGACGCCAGACAAGCGATCGAGAGCATGGAAGGCGTCGAGCGCGCGGAGGTGGAGCTCACCTTCGACCCGCCCTGGACGCCGGAGCGGATCAGCCCGCTCATCCGCTCCTCGCTCGGGCTCTGATCACCACCCCCTGACCCCTCCCCAGGAGTCGTGATGACGCAGTTCAGCGAGGACGAGCTCAAGGCGAAGGTGCAGGACGGCTACGTCGTCGAGTCGGTCGAGGAGATGACCGAGGGCTACCGCAAAGCGCTTGTCGTCCAGCTCACCGTGCAGGCGGACACCGAGCTCATGAGCGCTCCGGCGTACTGGATGGCGGCCCGGCACGCTCCCTCGACGAACACCCAGGTGAGTGCCCACGCGATCATCCAGGACGAGCTGGCGCACGCCAACATCGCGTACCGGCTGCTGGAGGACCTGGGGGAGTCGAAGGAGCACCTGGTCTACGGGCGCCAGCCCCACGAGTTCAAGCACCCCTACGGCTTCGACCAGCCCCTGGAGAACTGGGCCGAGCTGGTCGTGGCGAACGGGTTCTTCGACCGTGCCGGCATCACGCTGCTCTCCGACGTCTATCAGAACACCTCCTACGGGCCGCTGAAGCGGGCGCTGGTGAAGGTGGACATGGAGGAGACCTTCCACCTGCGCCACGGCGAGGTGTGGATGCGCCGCCTGGCGAAGGCGGGAGGCGAAGCGCGGGACATGGTGCAGCGCGCGGTCGACTGGATGTTCCCGATGACGGTGGAGTGGTTCGGGCTGCCGGACGCCATGAAGCGCCATTCCGGCCAGCTCGACTACCGGCTGAAGGGGCTGACGAACGACCGGCTCCGGCAGGTGTGGATGTCGTCCACGGTCCCCCTGTGCGAGCAGCTCGGCCTCGATGCGCCGGCGCACTGGGACGCGGACAAGGAGGCGTACGTCCTCGACTATCCCTTCCCCTGTCGGTACGACGACGCGGAGAAGCGGTGGCTCTTCGACGAGGGCGAGATCTCGTGGGATGAGGTGTTCGAGCGGTGGAAGGCGCGCGGACCGATGAACGAGACGTACGTGGAGTCGGTGCAACGCTCTCGCGACACCGTGGGCCGCTGGCTGAACGGCGCCGCCGCGTGAGGATCGACGCCGGGCTTCCGTCGCACGTCTCCACCCACAAGAGCGGGGGCCGGGACCAGTGGTCGGCGCCGCTCGACGCGACGCCGGCGGACGCCAGCGCGGCCGCGCTCGACCTGCTCCGGGAAGTGCTCGATCCGGAGATCCCGATCAGCCTCGTCGACCTCGGGCTGGTCTACGGCGTCCAGGTCCGGGACGGCGTCGCGGAGGTCCGCCTGACCTACACGGCCACCGCCTGCCCGTGCATGGAGTTCATCCGCGAGGACGTGACGGACCGCCTGGAGCGCGAGCGGTGGATCCGCCAGGTCCGGCTGCTCGAGGTCTGGGATCCACCGTGGACCGCGGAGCGGATCACTCCCGAGGGACGGCGCAAGCTGCGCGGGTTGGGGGTGGGGGCGTGAGCACCGCCTTTCGACAGGACTTGGACTGACCATGCGGGAATACGTGTACGACGTGTTCGCCCGGAAGAGCCGGGGAGACCAGCTCGCCCACATCGGATACGTGGACGCGCTCGACGACGAGACCGCACGCGTGTACGCGTGGAAGACGTACGACGAGGAGAACTGGTTCGAGATGTGCGTGGTCCGACGCGCGCACATCATCCCGGTGAACCGGGACGACGGGCCATTCTCCAGGGACCGGGAGGAGGGCCGATGAGCGACTTCGTCATGCTGGACGTCGGGACGCTGGACGGCGCGACGCGCTCCGCCCTCCGTCGGCTGATCCTGACGCTGGCGGACAGCAAGCGCCTCATGGGAATCCGTTACTCCGACTGGCTGCTGGGGTCCCCGTCGATCGAGACCGGGATCGCCGCGTCCTCGATGGCGCAGGACGAGTGGGGACACGCACGGCTCCTCTACGCCATGCTCAAGGACCTGGGCGAGGACCCCCGCGTGGTGGAGCACGAGCGACCGGCCGAGGCCTACGCCTCCGTGGACCCCCTCGACGCCCCGTTCCCGGATTGGGCCGCCGTCGTGGCCGGCATGGTCGTCGTCGACGTCGCCCTGGCCGTGGCGCTGGACGCGTGCGCGCACGGGTGCTTCGAGCCGGCGACGACGCGCGTCCCCAAGATGTGCGCCGAGGAGGAGTTCCACCGCAGCCTCGCGTTCGCCTGGTATCGTCGGCTGGCGACCTCGCGCTCCGACGAGGCCCGAGGGCTGCTGCGCACGGCGACGGGGGAGATGCTCCCGCCCACCCTGGCGTGGCTGGGTGCCGACGACGAAGCGGCGCGGGCGCTGGTGGCCGCAGGGGTCACGCGACCCGGAGCGGATCTCGTGGCGAGCTACCGCGATGCGGTGCGCGACATCCTCGGCGTGGGCGGGATCGACGTCGATTCCGTGGCTCCGTCCCCGGCCTGGGACACGGCACGTGGGCGTGGCCCGGGGCATCCGGACGAGGAGGCCGTGGAACGGGCGCGGGGGGACCGCAACCGCATGCTGTTCGTCGAATGAGCCCGGCACGCCCTTCCTTCGACGCCGACGAGCGCCGGCGTGAAGCGCCGGGGAGCCTCCCCGAGTCGCCCCCGTGCCCCTTCTGCGAGGGGTGCGACACCGAGCTGATGAACGTGTTCGGCTCCCACGCCTCGGTGAGCACCTACTGGTGCCGGGCGTGCCGAAGCCCGTTCGAGCTCATGAAATGGAGGGGAGGCGCGTGAGCGGGCTCGAGGAGTTCCGTCGCTTCAGGGAGCGGATGAACGAGCGCATCCTGGAAGCGGACAATCTCGAGGTGAAGCGCTTCTTCGCGCTGGACGGCCGCGTCTACGACGACGGTGCGCTCCCCACGCTCACCAAGGAGCTGATGGGGCTCACGGCGTCCATGGTGATGCGATGCGACGACTGCATCGCCTACCACCTGATCCGGTGTAAGCAGGAGGGGGCCTCGGACGAACAGCTCTTCGAGGCCTTCTCCGTGGCGCTCGTTGTGGGCGGATCGATCGTGATCCCCCATCTGCGCCAAGCGGTGGCGTTCCTGGACGAGTTGAACGCGGAGGGGTCGCCGTCCTAGTCGACGAGTTCCACTTCTTCGAGGAAGTCCCTCAGGGGGTTCGCCACGGCGATGGCACGCTCGGTGATCGCGGATGCCGTCTCGCGTCGGTCGGAGGCAGCGCCGCCGAGATGTCGGGAGACCGCCTCGCCCAGGCGCTCGTCGGATTCGGAGGCCGCCTGATGGTACTCGGCGTACCGCGCACTCACGCGCTGCTCGAAGATCGGGAGCTGGGACCGGGGCGTGCCGTGCTGGACCATGTCCTCGAACACGGCCCGGTGCATGGCATCCAGCCCGCGGCGGATGATCTGGTCGGGGATCCGGCCCAGGAACGCGAGCTGGGCGCCGCGAGTATGCGCCCACATGAAGAAGATGAGGGCCTCCTCCGCCGCCGCCCGGTCCGGGGTCCCGTCCTCTTCGTGCAGCGTGGGATCGGGCAGCGGGGTCTCTACGTCCTCGTGGGCGAGGAAGTCGGAAAAGCTCTCCCAGACCAGACGGGCGAGGCTGTCGCCGAGCTCGTCGGTGGTCATGCTCTGGGGAGCTCTGAACTCGTGGGTATCGTCGATCACGGTGGGTGACACGTCGTGTAACTCGTTTCGAGACGCTTCAACTTCCCCTCAATTCCCGCTCCGGGGGTGAGGGTGTCAAGGTTTTTCGCGAGGAGAGGGCAGGATCCATGACCCGTCAAGCTCTACCCCGCAAGGGGTCCTACACCCGGGCGCTCGCTGCGATCGCCTGCTGCATGGCCGGCCCGATGGCTTCGTGTGGGGGCGGGCAGCCCTCGCTGCCCGAGCCCAGGCCGATCATCATCTTCTCGGGGGCTCGCATCCGCGTCGACCCGGATTCGATGCAGGCGATCAACGAGTGGGTGACGCGCGAGCAGAAGAATATCGAGGAGGACCCGGGCTTCCTGGTGAAGACGGAGCTCGCCGCGGACGCCGTGTATCCCTGGGAGGGCCTGGAGATCGCAGGCGATACCGTGACCGTGCGCGTGGACCCGCGCGCACCGGACACACGGCTCCCCTTCGAGATCTACGGCCACCTCCATCTCATGGCGCAGACGGGCCGCCAGGAGGAGTGGCTGCCCGAGGCGCCGACCGCCACCGGCTACGATCTGGAGCGGGCGATCCTGACCCGGGTGGGCGACGCCTGGCTTCTGGGGCGGACGGTGTTCGACACGGCTCCGTACGGACCGCTGGACGAGCTGATCTACGCGAAGGACGCGGGCTACCTGGACGCGTTCATCTTCACGGCCCGTCCGGACGAGTTCGGCGAGGCTCGGGCCGCGTGGGCCGGCGAGCACCCCAACGAGGCGGACGCCTATCACGATTGGTTCGTGAAGACGTTCAACCGCGAGCCGCCCGGCCTGCGGCCACGCTAGAGTGGTAGTGGCGCCCGGGCGCCGGCCCAGCGGGGTTCAGCGCTCCGGCGTCACTTCCCACTGCAGGGAGATCGGCCCATCACCTTCCAGATCGGTGACGTGGACGTCGATCCGACCGGTCCGGGCGAGGCGCGCGTCCGAAGCCTTGCCGCCGAAGGTGGCAAAGCCCGCCACGCGTGCCGACGCGGACCGACCGTCCGGCGCGGTGGCACGAAGCCGGGCGCCCTTCAGGCTGCGAATCGTCGGCGCCTCTCCGTTCTGCAGTCGGAGGCGTAGAATACGGCCGGTGTGTGGGGCGTCCATGGCGTCCAGAACGCGGAACACGACGCCCCGACCGGTAGCGGTTCGGCTTGACATGGCACAAAGAGTATTCGGATGAGCGCCCCAAAGGAAGACGGCGTGCGGGGAAGCGACCACACCCTGGCGTCGGAGTTGGAGATGACGCCCGACGCCATGCGCGAGCTGGTCCGGGAGGCCGCGGAGCTGGTCGTGCGTCGGATCGACCGGCTTCCCGAAGAGCTGCCGTGGCGTGGGGCCGACCGGGCCGAGCTCGAGCCGCTCTTGCGCGAGCCCGCGCCGGAGCGGGGACGGCCCGCACACGAGGTCCTGGAACGGGCCGTGCGGGACGTGCTCTCCGTGGCGGGCCGTGTGGACCATCCCCGCTTCTTCGCCTTCGTGCCGTCGGCCCCGACCTGGCCGGGTGTGGTGGCCGACTTCCTCGCCGCCGGCTTCAACACGTTCCAGGGCACGTGGCTGGAGTCCAGCGGCCCGAGCCAGATCGAGCTGGTCGTCACCGACTGGTTTCGCGAGTGGGTCGGCTACCCGCCGGAGGCCGGGGGGTTGTTCACCTCGGGAGGATCCGCGGCCAGCCTGGACGCCCTGGTGGCCGCGCGGGAGGCGGCGGGTGCGCCGGAACGGCCGGCGGTCTTCATGAGCGATCAGAGCCACTCCGCCCTGCAGCGCGCGGCACGGATCGTCGGCGTCCGACCCGACGGGGTGCGAAGGGTCGCATCGGACCGCGACTTCCGCATCCGCATGGACGAGCTCCATCGGTCCGTGGCGGAAGCCCGGGCGGCCGGCTTCACGCCGGTTGCGGTGTGCGCGAATGCCGGCGCGACCAACACGGGCGCGGTCGATCCACTGGACGCGATGGCCGACTATTGCGCCGACGCGGGGATCTGGCTCCACGTGGACGCCGCCTACGGCGGCTTCGCGGTCCTCACCGAGCGGGGAAGGGCCCTGTTCCGGGGTCTCGACCGGGCCGACTCCATCACCCTGGACGCTCACAAGTGGCTCTTCCAGCCCTTCGAGGCGGGGTGCCTCCTGGTCCGCGACGTCCGTCATCTGGAGCGCGCGTTCAGCGTGCACCCGGAGTACCTGCAGGACGCCGAGCTCGGGATGGAGCACGTCAACTTCGCGGACCGGGGCCTGCAGCTCACCCGGTCGTTCCGGGCCCTGAAGGTCTGGATGTCCGTGCAGACCTTCGGGCTGGCGGCGTTCCGCCGGGCGGTCGCCGGCGGGATCGAGCTCGCCGACCGAGCGGCGTCGTACGTGGCGGACTCGGCCACCCTCGAATTGCTGTGCCCGGCCTCCCTCGGAGTCGTGTGCTTCCGCTTCGGCCCGCCGGACCGGGGCATGGACGAGCAGGCGTTGGAGCGACTGAACGAGGCAATCCAGGGTCGCGTGATCGAGACCGGCATGGCCATGATGTCGTCCACGCGGCTGAAGGGCGTCTACTCGCTCCGGCTGTGCATCCTGGCGCACCGTACGACCTGGGCGGACGTCGAGGCGACGCTGGCGGCGGTCGAGCGGTTCGGGCTCGAGGCACTGCCGGCGTGAGCGGGATCGGTATTCTGGACGTCGTGGTGCTGGCGATCCTGCTCGTGGTGCTTCCCGTACTTTCGATCGTCCAGCTCCGCTACCTCGAAGGCGTGGAGATCCGGCCGCTGCCGGTGTACGCCAGCTCGGCGGCGACCCTGGTCATCCTCGGCGGCGGCTGCCTGGCGGTCGGGGCGCGGCGTGGGGGCCCCGAGGCCGTCGGGATCGTCCCGCTACCACCGGCCACGCTCGCGGCATGGACGATCGGACTGACCGTGGGGGGCCTGGCCGTCCTGCTGGTGTTCCGCGTCCTGGCCCCGCTGGTGGGCGCCGAGGATTCCCCGCTCCTGCGCATGCTGCTGCCGCGCACGGGCCGCGAGCGGGCCGCGTTCACCGGGCTGTCGATCGCGGCCGGCGCGGGAGAGGAGCTCGCCTACCGCGGCTACACGATCTCCCTCCTGGCCGTCGTCATGGGCCCGGTCGGGGCGGTGGCCCTCAGCTCGGCCGTCTTCGGGGTCCTGCACTCCTATCAGGGTGTCATCGGCATCGTGCGCACCACTCTGCTGGGAGGCCTGCTGGCGTGGGGCTTCCTCGCCTCGGGAAGCCTGTGGCCGCCGATGCTGGCGCACGCGGCGCTCGACGTGCTGGCGGGGGCCGTGCTGGCGGATCGCCTCATGGTACCTGCGGCGGCCGGCGGGGTAGGTGGAGAAGGAAGGACGGAGGCCTCGCGCCCCGACCTCGACCGGCGAACGGGAGGCGAGTGACATGGAAGTGGATCTGGCGTTGCTCGCCGACGCGGCGACGATCGACGGGGCGGGCAAGCTCAACATCCTGGGGGTCTTCGACCGGATCTCCACATCGAGCTTCCCGGCGCAGCACCCCCACATGGTGCTGATCCTGCGCTTCACCGCGGGGGTCGACGAGATCGGGACGCACAAGGTGGAAATCTCCCTGAGCGACCCGAAAGGGCACCGGGTCGTGCACCTGAACGGCGACATGCAGCTCGGTGCCGGGCGGGCGGGCATCACGGAAGGGCTGAAGGTGCCCCACGTGCTGCACCTGGACGGCATGGTGTTCCCCGCCCCCGGCCGCTACGCCTTCGACGTGCGCATCGACGGGGAGCACCACGTGACCGTGCCGCTGCACGTGGCGGGGCCGGCCTCCGCCGAGGCGTAGACGTCCGACGCGCGCACGCGGCGCTTGCAGAAACCCGACGGGCATCCGATAGGTATTAATAGTAGGAAGGACGACGTCGGGGTCGCCGGGAATGTCGGAGGCGCACGACGGGAACGAGGAGACGAAGGTGATCCTCCACTGCAACTACGAGGAGCTCCGGGCCCTGCAGGTCCGGCGGCCGCTCCCTCCTGGAGGGGGGCGCGGAGGAGTCCTCGTACGTGCTGGCACCGCCCGAGCACCGGGCGCGCGTGGAGGCGCTTCTGCCTCGCCTCGACGGGGACGTATCGGTGATGACGCTGGCCGAGCTGCGCGGCGTGGCCGTGGCGGTGGACGCGATCCTCGAGTTCCTGCGGGCCGAGATGGAGGAGGCGGTGCTCGCCACCCACGCCGCGGACGAGCTCGCGGTGGCGGCCTACTTCGACTTCGCGCACGTGCTCACCGTCCTGCACCGCCTGCGCGACCTGGCGGCCGAGATGGAGGCCCTGATCGAGGTGGTCACGGGCGTGCCCGTCGACGCCGAGACCGCCCTGACGTTCCGCTTTCCGGACTAGTCGGCCCGCCCACGTGCCCCTTCCCCTACCACGCCCCGCTGATCGCTCCACATGGCTGTCGACCGCGTCGCGGCGCTGGAGCGCATGCTGGAGAAGCGCCCGGACGACCCTCGCCTGCGTTTCGGGCTGGCGCTGGAGTACCTCGCGGCCGGCCGGACCGAGGAGGGGGTGCGGGAGCTGCGCGCCTACCTGGACGTCGCCGACGACGAGGGCAACGCCTGGGGACGGCTCGGCGCCGCGCTGCGCCGAAGCTGGCCAGGACGAGGAGGCGAAGGACGCCTACCGGCGGGGCGTCGAGGCGGCTTACCGCCACGGGCATCCGACCATGGCCGCCGAGTTCGAGGCGATGCTCGAGGAGTGGGACGCGTGAGCGCCGCCCCCGACGAGGCGCCGGCGGCAGCTTCGAGACGGAGGCGCTCCCCCACCTGGACGCCGTGTACCGCTTCGCGCTGCGCCTCACGGGGTCGCCGGACCGGGCCGAGGACCTGGTCCAGGAGACGTTCCTGCGGGCGTATCGGGCGTGGGACCAGTACACGCCGGGAACCAGTGCAAGAGCTGGCTCTTCACCATCTGCCGGAACCTGTTCCTGCGGGAGCGGGAGCGAGGGCAGCGGCACGATGAGATCGTCGAGCGAGAACGCGGCCGCGAGGGCCGGGCCGGAGCCGGTCAACCCGGTGTGGCCGTCGGTGGAGGACCGTGGATCCGGAGGGTGAGTTCTTCGGGTCGATCGTGGACGAAGAGGTCCTGAGGGCCATCGACGCCCTGCCGGAGGAGTATCGGACGGCCGTGGTCCTGTCGGACCTCGAAGGGCTTCCCTACGAGGAGATCGCGGAGCTGATGGACGTCCCGGTCGGCACGGTGAAGAGCCGGCTCTTCCGGGGCCGCAGGAAGCTACAGAAGGTCCTTTACGACTACGCGGTCGAGATGGGATACGTCCCGACGGCCCGAAGGACGGCACGGATGACTCCGACGGTCAGAGGCTTCGGCTCCCGATCAGAGCCCGCCCGCCGGAGGACGCGCTCGAGGCCTCGCTCTCACGACTTCCTCGACGGTGAGCTGGAGGACGTGCCGCAGGAGGAAGTGAGGGCCCACTTCGAGGAGTGTCAGCGCTGCTATCCCCCTCCTCAGTGGAGGAGTCCTTCCGGGCGCCTCCGACGGGCCGCCGCGGGGCGAGGCGGCGCCCGCCGGAGCTGCGGCGACCGCGTCTGATCGCTCTCCGAGTCGGAGGAGGCGAGTCCCGCGCCGAGCCACTCGGTGCGGCGCGATCCACCCGCTTGCCCCGCTCCCCCATCGTGAGAACCTTGGGGCCTCGTCGCGGCCGCATCGGAGCAGGTCTTGCGTCGCCGCGCGCTCCGGGCGGCCCCAGCGCATCTCGGCTACCGATTCTGGAGAAGGAATGGCCACGGCCCGGAAACGGGAGCGGATCCTGCCTCGCCTCATCGAAGAGGAGATGCGGGAGTCGTTCCTCGACTACTCCATGTGCGTCATCGTCCAGCGGGCGCTCCCCGACGTTCGCGACGGGCTCAAGCCCGTGCATCGGCGCATCCTCTACGCCATGTACGAGCTCGGGCTCCTCCCCGACCGCGCGTACAAGAAGATGCGCGACGGTGGTGGGCGACGTGCTGGGCAAGTACCACCCGCACGGCGACTCGGCGGTCTACGACGCCCTGGTGCGCATGGTGCAGGACTTCTCGCTGCGCTATCCGCTGGTGGACGGTCAGGGGAACTTCGGCTCGATCGATGGCGACTACGCGGCGGCATACCGGTATACCGAGGCGCGGCTGCAGGCCCTGGCCGTCGAGCTGCTCGACGACATCCACAGGGAGACCGTCGACTTCCAGCCCAACTTCGACGATCGGCTGGAGGAGCCGTCGGTCCTTCCGGCCCGCTTCCCCAACCTCCTGGTGAACGGCTCCTCCGGAATCGCCGTGGGCATGAGCACGAACGTGCCTCCCCACAACCTCCGGGAGGTCGCCGCCGGGGTGAAGCAGCTGGTCGTCGACCCCGACTGCACGGTCGAGGACCTCATGCGCCACGTCCCGGGGCCGGACTTCCCCACCGGCGGATTCATCGTGGGTCGCGGAGGGGATCCACGACATGTACACGCACCGGCCGCGGCCGCGTGGTGATGCGGGCCCGCGTGGTGAAGGAGGCGCTGCGGGGCGGAAAGGAGCAGCTCGTGGTCACGGAGCTGCCCTACACGGTCTCCAAGTCCAAGATCATCGAGCAGATCGCCGACCTGGCCAAGCGGGGCAAGATGGACGACATCTCCGACATCCGCGACGAGACCGACCGCGACGGGATCCGCCTGGTGATCGAGCTGAAGCGGGGCGCCAAGGCGGGACGCGTGCTCAAGCTCCTCTACAAGCGCACCAGCCTGCAGCAGACGTTCGGAGGCATCATGCTGGCCCTGGACCACGGCCAGCCCAGGGAGTTCGACCTCAAGGAGATGCTGGAGCACTTCCGGGACCACCGCCTGGAGGTCA
>CAWKGE010000027.1:0-34170 GCA_963848895.1 uncultured Gemmatimonadales bacterium | reverse complement strand
GGGTCTCGGGGTGGAGGCAACATGCGTGTGTCCCGCGACCAGCCTCGGGCTTCGAGGCGGACCGCGCTCGGCGCGCTGCTACTCCGCAGTCTCCCCCGGCGGCTGCGGCAGCTTCTCCCGGTCCGGAGACTCCAGGAGCGCCCGGTAGAAGTCCCGCTCCTCCTCCAGCTTGGTCAACCGCGTGTGGAGCTCGCCCATGGCCTCGTTGAGCCGCTCGAGCTCCTCGGGGCCCACGCCCCCCCGCAGCGCGGGTCGCCCGGAGCGGGCCGAGAGCACCTTGCCGATCGTGGTGATGAGGACCAGCAGGAGGACGAACTCGAAGACACCGATCATCGCGGTAGGGGCTCCGGGCTCATAGCCCTGCACTCTCCGCTCACCAGACGCAACCCTCGTAGTGATGATGCATGGCGTCGTCCTTGGTTACCAGCGGTGCATCGTGTAGCGCCGCATGCGCCACGATCAGCCGGTCGAAGGGGTCGCGCGTCCACGTGAGATCCTCGGCCAGATGGGCCACCGCAACGAACGATGCGTCGCAGACCGTGAGCCCCAGAGCCGTACGCAGCTCATCCATCACCTTCGAGGCGGGCGCGGTGACACGACCGACCTCGAAGAGGTATTGCAACTCCAGACGGACCATCGGCGAGACCCGTCTGTCGTCCGACTCCCGCAAGGACCTGCGGGCGGCCGGTGACATCCGGTCGTCAACGCCCGCGTACAGCCAGGCCGCGACGTGCGTGTCGAGGTAGATCACGGCTCCCACTCGCCCGACCAGTCCAAGTGCACCAGGGACTCGGGATCCTCGGAGAGGTACTCGGGATGGGGGCGCAGCGCGGAGAGACGGCTGGCGGCCTCGGCCGGGACGATGCGAAGCCGTCGACCGTTGCGTTCAATCTCGACGGGCTCGCCCGTCTCGAGGACCTGGTCGATGACCCGGTAAAGGTCGGCTCGCAGCCGGGAAATGGAGTAGGGCTTGTTCTTGGTCACGTGGCAACCTGAATGCCGTACGGTACATATACATCAAACGTACGGTACGTATCCCCTGCTCACAAGGGCAGCGCTCTGGGCCGACACAAGATTCGGGCGGCGATCGTGGCTCCCCTACATGCTGATCGTGGTCCAGGCCGACGCCGCTCGTTGGTCATGTCGGGCGCAGTTGGTGGTAAGTCGTTGATTCCAGCGCTGTTGGCGGCTTCATGTCGGTCACACCGCTCGGGGCCTGTGGGCGGCATCTTGGGTGTTGGCAACAGGGACTTGTCACAAGAGTTTTGTCACAACGGAAGGCGGTCCCAGCACCCGGTCTCACCCCCGTGCGTGAGAGGGACCGCAGGGGCACGAGGCCTCAAAGCTCCTCCGCCTCGAACTCGATCCCGAGGTGCTCGAGGAGGCGGTTTTCGATCTGGGTGCGGAGACCCTCGTCCGCGAGAAACCCGATACGCTCGACGAGGCGAAGCTTGGAGATCGTGCGAACCTGCTGCGGCATCACAATGCTGCCGAACCCCGTGCCGACCACTTCCGCTGGCAGGAGGACCTCGAACGGATAGACACGACGCTGTTTCCCCTCGCGCTTCGTGAGAGGGAGGATGGTCACGACGTCGAATTGCGCGTTGAACCCGTCGTTCGAGATGACAATCCCGGGACGCCGCTCTCCCCCCTGCTCCCGTCCAACATGAGGCTCGAGGTCGATCCAGTAGATCTCCCAGCGCCCGACGGGGCCGCTGTAGCTCACCGCGACTTCCTGCCTTCCGCGAGCCCCTCCCCGACCGCAGGTTCGAAGGCTCGGGTCACGTCGGCCATGTCCTCGCGGAACGCCGGATCCGAAGCGGCTTCGGCGTACGAGTCATAGACCCGCTGCCGGCGGAGCTCCCGCAACTCACGCACCACCGCCTTCTCGACAAACGCGTTCTGGCTTTCCGCCGCGCCGGCTTCCACCGCCTGCCTCACCGCCTCCGCCACGGACGACCGTACTTGCCACCCCGTCTTCCGGGGTCGATCGGTGGGCGATGCGTCCCTGGCGTGTGCGAGTGCCCGGCGAGCTCTCGATGTCATCGATCCTCCCATTCCGTGGGTCCATCGAATAATAGTACCCGAGCGAGCACCGTACAATGGTACCATATGCGGTACCCATGATGGTGGGCTCACCCGTCCCGTGTCCCACGGGCGCACGTCGTCGTCATACTCGATCGTCAGGTCGTGAACGTCTTCGGTCGGCGCCTCGGCGATCCGATAGCCCATCGCCCGATACCCCTTGAGCCGCTTCTTGAACATACGCGCCAGCATGGGCACGGCCCGATCCACGTAGTCGTAGATCCTCACTTCGGTCTTGCCGTGCCGCGCACGGTGGAGCCGACCAGAGTACTGGACCAGGGCCCCCTTCCAAGCCACGGGCATGGTCAGGAATAGCGTATCGAGGCGAGCGTCGTCGAAGCCCTCGCCGATGAAGCGCCCCGTGGCGAGCACGAGACGCTCCTCGTGTTCAGGAATGGCAGCGAGCCTCTCCATGGCCGCACGTCGCCGCTTCTCGCCCAGCCCGCCGCGGAGGATGACGAGATTCCGAGCCACCCGCCCGAGCCGCTCCGCGAGGAAGTCGAGATGGTCTCGCCGCTCCGTCAGGATGATCGGCGATCGCCCGTCCTCCAGCGCCCGAATCACATCGTCCAGAATCAGCGTGTTGCGCGCCTCGTCCGACGCGAGTCGGCCGTAGATCTCCTGAATGCCTGGTGCGCCTTTGGAGTCGTCGAGGCGGAAGCCCGTCTCTCTGACCAGGAGGAGATGCTCGAACGGACGGCGAGCACGAACCGGCACCGCTCGTCCTCAAGGAGCGGGTAGACGCCGATGACATGTCGACCCTGGAGATGGTCGAGGATCACCCGGTCGGTGACGTCGAGGAATGCCTGGTTCGGGCATTCGCCACACTTGACCCGGGACTTCTCGCAGAGACCCTCGACCCACTCGTTGGCGCACGTCGGGGCGTAGCCCTGCTTCTTCGTTCGGCGATTGCGCCACAGCTTCGGGTAGACATCGCGGCGTCCGGCGAAGAGGGACCGGAAAAGTGCGACCCTCTCGTGCTTCGATCGCGCCGTGCCAGGTGCGCGCACAACCGGAAGCCGGTTACTCGAGCGCTCGGTTTCCTTCAGTGCGCTCTCCAGCTCCGCCAGCCGGTTCTCGACCGCGGCACGCTCGGCCTCCAGTTCGTTCAGCCGAGCCTCTTGCTGCGCAATCTCTCTTCGAAGGCGGTCCTCAGGTAACCCGGACATGGGAGCGGGGGCAGGCTCGAGCTGGGATCCAGGTCATGTCGCCGACTCGAACGTTCCTGTCGGCGACATGAGAACCCCTACAACATGCGGCGTGTTACCCAATCGGGGAGCCAGAATCCATTGTCCAATATGGAGTTAGGATCTGGCTCCCCTACATGCTGATCGTGGTTGAAGGCGATTCCGCAGGGTGGTCATGTCGGGCACACTTCCACGCAAGTGATTGGTGTGATATGTCTTGTGGGCTTCATGTCGCGGACAGCGTTGAGACCTGTGGGTGGCAGTTGGAAGCTGTCGTCGACAGGGTCTTGTCACAACAGTTGTCACAAATCCCGGCGCCCTCCGAGGTCAATAACGACGGCCGCAGGATACCCGTCTCGGGTGGCCAACGGAAATCGCCGGCCAACTCACCTAATCCATGAGCAACCGGTGGAAGGCCTTCACCGCGACCACCGAGTCGGCGATCATCACCGTGCGATCGAGGTCCGGATGGTCCACCATCATCTGCTCGGCGTAGGCCTGGGGTCCCTGCGAGCTGGTGTCCGCGAAGTTGGCGGCGAGGTCGTCGAGGGTCCTGCGAGTCCCACCGACGAGCTCGCCGGCAAAGCGCGCGAGTACGGCCTTGGCGGCCTCCGCTGGGCCACCCGCGTCATTGTGCAGCAGAACGAAGGCGATGTCGTACCAGTCCTTCGTCTTCCGCCGGTCCCGTGCTGCCGCGGTCTTCGCCATCAGAAACCCTGCCAGCCCAGTGACGTTGATCTCCACCGTACGTTTGAGGTCTCCCACGCGCGCCGTGAGGCTCCGGGTCACACACATCCCTGGACGCGAAGCCCGTTCCGCGCAGGTTCACGGCTCCCAGGGCGTCGCACTCTCTGAAGACGAGGACCTCGCCGCTTCCGACCTCGTCGCTGTCCGCCAGCAACTCGAATTTCACCACCGCAGGTGCGCCGAGCCCGTCCGTGGTCCAACGCCACACCCTCTCGGTATCCGGCTCGAATTCGGCGTTGCGTAAGGCCTGCTCCAGCCTCTGCACGTTCACTGTGCCGCAGGCGATTTCGAGATCGACCTGCACGTCGACATCGGTCGTGCCCGCATGGTGGAAACCGCTTTCGGCACAGAGATATTCTGGCATGAGCCCACCCATCAGCACGAACTCGGGCCTCGAGCCGTAGTGATGGACCACGCGTACGAGCGCGGTCTCGGCAGCGACCCGGGCGGTGCGGCTCCTCGGAACCTCATCCGGCATGCATCACCTCCAGCAGATGTTCCGCCGCCTCCTCGCCCCGGACACCGATCAAGCGAAGGTCAGCGTACACCCGCGGCCACGGCACGACGTTGAGTCCACGCCTGCGCGTACTCAGCGTGCGAGAGGCGACCGTCGGAAAGGGGCGCAGACTCAGGCGACCGCCTTCAATGGGTTCGAGGCCTGCTTCTGCTGCCACTGCCTCCAGTCCTGCGAAAGTGTCGGCGTCTACGTAGACATCGGCGCTGCCGACGGCGGTCAGATGGGGCGCCAGCACCTGGGCTGCGACCACCCCCGTACAGGCCCACGCGCGGCCACGGCTGTCCCAGTGCTCGCCAGTCTTTACAAGGCCTGGGACAGGATCCCGCCATACGACGCCCACCTGAACGACCAGCGGAGGGTCCGCAGCCGAGACGGCGGACGCATAGGAGCGAAGAAGGAGGTTGAAGTCCGCAATCCTCCGGCCGGAGTCCCGACCTCGCTGAGCAGCGGCGGTCAGCAGGTCCTGTTCCGTCAGGAAGCGGAGCGCGTTGGTGCAGCTACCGCTGGACAGGTCCGTCGCCTGCTGGGTGGCGGCCACCGTCGGCTTCGTTCCGCAGAGGATGGCTTCCGTGACGGCGAGGACCGCCGGCGTCCAGTCGGTAATCCTCTGGTCACGTTCGACCGGACGACCGCTCTTCGACACGATGATCGAGCCGATCGCGATCTCCGCCGCCCCCGTCTCGTCGATCCAGCCGATTTTCGCGTCGGCCAGAGCTCGCCGGGCGCCGGGGGACATGCTGACGGCAACGACGATGTCCGGCGGCTCATCGCGTCTTCCAGAACCGTCCGGACATCGGCCAGCCATCCGTCGCCGATCCACCGGACGCGGAGAGACTGACCGTTCACGAGAATCCGGTCACCGCTCAGCTGGACATCCGCGGTCGGTGGTAGCACCTGTGCGAGTGCCTGGTACGCTCTACGCTTCACGGTTACACCAGCGGTGAAGGACACAATACCTCACCAAGAACGAATACCTCAGTTGACCAGTGAGGTATACATGTTCGCTGAGGATTCTGTCAAGCGTGCTACTCATTACTCCGGGAGCGGGGGAGCGGCGGAAGGTCCGACTGCATGACCATCGCGATCATGGGAACGACGAGAGGCTCTGCCCCGCAGATCCAGCGTCTGCGCCGCGCTACGGGCGACCTCTAGCCCAATACCGATAGGCCTCGATCCACTCCCAACCATCCGGGGGTGGATACGGCAGGGGGAGGTCGAGGACGGCAATCCGCTGACGCACGCCCTCCCGCCCGGCACACGATAACGATCTCCTCAGCGTCCGTGAGGTCGACCATTTCAACAGTGACCAACACGCCCAGCACGCTGGTCTGGAACGGCACGGCCAGGTACTCGTCGATCATCGTGTAGAGACCGGTGACCTGCTCGGACTCGTTGTAGCAGTCCACCGTCGCCTGCTCCACGAGGTCACGGAGCTCCGCTTTCGTTGGCTTCCGACGGTCGTTCCCGACGATCGACGACTCAGCCTCTTCGTCGTACTCGATCGTCAGGTCGTGGATGTCCTCGGTCGGCGCCTTCGGCCATCCGATAGCCCATTGCCCGGTACCCCTTGAGCCGCTTCTTGAACATGCGCGCCAGCATGGGCACGGCCCGATCCACGTAGTCATAGATCCGCACGTCGGTCTTGCCATGCCGCGCCCGGTGGAGCCGACCCGAGTACTGCACGAGGGTCCCCTTCCACGCGACGGGCATGGTCAGGAATAGCGTATCCAGGCGAGCGTCGTCGAAGCCCTCGCCAATGAAGCGCCCCGTGGCGAGCACGAGACGCTCCTCGTCTTCAGGAATGGCCGCCGAGCTTCTCCATGGCCGCACGTCGCTGCTTCTCGCCCAGCCCCCCGCGGAGGACGACGAGATTCCGAGCCACCCGCTCGAGCCGCTCCGCGAAGAAGTCGAGATGGTCTCGCCGCTCCGTCAGGACGATTGGGGACCGCCCATCCTCGAGCGCGCGAATCACATCATCCAGAATCAGCGTGTTGCGCGCCTCGTCCGACGCGAGCCGCCCGTAGATCTCCTGGATCCCTGGTACGCCGTCCGGGTCGTCGATATGGAAGCTCGTCTCTCGGACCAGGAGAAGATGCTCGAACGGACGGCGCGCCGCCTGGCGCCTGGGGTCGACGGCATGCCGAATGGGGCCGAGCTGAAACGTCAGGATCGGGTGGTGCCCGTCACGCCGGCGTGGCGTGGCGGTGAGCCCGGTCACATAGCGAGCCTTCACCTCACGCATCACCCGCTCGAACGATACGGCCGGCACGTGGTGGCACTCGTCCACGATGACGTGCCCGTACGTTGCCACGACATCGTCGACCTCCCCGCGCCGCGCCAGACTCTGAATCATGGCAACGTCGAGCGCGCCCGTGACCTTCCGCTTGCCGCCGCCGATCCGTCCGATGCTGCCGGGCTTCAGGTCCAGGAACAGGCCGAGTTGGGCACGCCACTGGTCCACGAGTTGGGAGCGGTGCACGATGACGAGGGTGTTCCTGGCCCTGCGCGCCACCAGATAGGCGCCCGACCACCGTCTTGCCCGTGCCGGGAGGAGCGGAGAACACGCCCATGTCGTGAGCGGCCAGCGCCTCGGCAGCACGCTCCTGGAGCTTCGTAAGCTCGCCGTGGAATTGCACGTCGATGGGCTCACCATCGAGTCGATGGTCGTCCACGACGAGCTGCACGCCGTACCCGTCGAGCAGGTCGCGCAGCTCATCCAGGCAACCGCGAGGCAGTCCGATGTGCTCGGGCAGGTCCTCTGTGCAGTCGATGATCCGCGGAGTCAGCGCCGTGGAGAGCCGCATCGCCTGCTTCTCGTAGAACTGAGGGTTCTGGAAGGCCGCAAGCCGCTTGATCCGGGCGATCAGGGCCGGCGGTAGGTTCGCCTTCTCGACGAAGACCTGTTGAGCGAGGACCGCCTTGACCGTGGACGGCAGCGGCTCGTCGATGTTCGGCTCGGGTTCCCGCCTCGACGGCAACCTTAGCCACGGGGCCTCGGAGGCCTTCGTCCTCGGAGTCCGCCCGACGCACGCCGAGTTCCTTGTCCCCTACGGATGCCTCGCCGGCGATCTCACGCACCATTCCCGGCTCGATCCGCGGCAACTCGGCCAGATAAGCCCACTGGTCCGGGATCGGCTTCCACTCGGCATCGACGAATACCGTGTTGCCCGACTGCCTGGCCTCGTACTGGAGCGGGAGCGCGATGAGGTTCCCGAACCCGCCCCGCGGCATGGTGTCCTGATTCGGAAAGAGACGGTCGTAGGAGCTCATCGGGAGCTCCGGGCGGGACGCCATCGTCTCCGTGAGCATGTAGGAGGCGATCTTCCGGGCATCGGCGGCGGGGACCGGCGCCGCGAAGAAGAACCACACGTGAGCGCCATTGCCGGAGCGGGAGCGTTCGACCGCGGGGGCGAGCCCGAAGCGGCGAGCCGTCGTCACGTAGGCCGACACGTCCTCCTGCCAGTCCTCCTTGTCGAAGTCGACCGCCACGAACCAGCAGTGCTCGTCCTCGAGGAGCGGGTAGACGCCGATGACATGCCGACCCTGGAGATGGTCGAGGATCACCTGGTCCGTGACCTCGAGGAAGGCCTGGTTGGGGCATTCGCCGCACTTGACCCGGGGCTTCTCGCAGACGCCGTCGATCCACTCGTTGGCGCACGCCGGGGCGTAGCCCTGCTTCTTCGTTCGGCGGTTGCGCCACAGCTTTGGGAAGACATCGCGGCGTCCGGCGAAGAGCGACCGGAAGAGCGCGACCTTCTCGTGCTTCGATCGCGGTGTGCCACGCGCGTGAACGACCGGAAGCCGGTTGGCTCGAGACGCTCCGTTGCCCTCTGTTCCCTCCTGAGCTCCGCCAGCCGCTCCTCGACCGCGGCACGCTCAGCCTCCAGTTCGTTCAGCCGAGCTTCGTGCTCGGCTATCTCCCTTCGGAGGCGGTCCTCAGAGGAACTCGGACATGGGCGGGGGCGGGCTCGAACTGGGATCGACGTCATGTCGCCGACGCGAACGTTCCTGTCGGCGACACAGGGGACTCACTCACAACATGCGGCCGAGCAACCCGATCCTGGGAACCAGAATCCGTTGTCGCAACATGGATTTAGCGCTCTGGTTCCATCACATGCTGATCTGATAGGGGAACCAGAGTCGGCGACTCCACGTAAGGAGCTGTGCTATATACACTTAGCACTCCGCTTCCGGCAATACAGCGCCCGATCGTGCCAAGGATCCCGGCACCACCTCCCTCGCTCCATCAGCTGCGGAGATCTGCAAGGGCCACACAGCAGCCCTCAAGAGACTGACCTTCCAACGCCGGAACCGGGGTTCATCCTACCACCCCTCCAGGTCCCGCAGCAGCTCGTCCAGCACCACCTCCTCGTGCACCGCGCGGCCCCGCGCCCTCATGACCGTGGCCAGATCGCGGTCCCAGCACGCCTCCTCCGGTTCGCCACCGAGCGACGGGCCTCTGTCCGCCACACGCTCGTAGTCGGCGCCGGTCATCCGCCAGGGAACGGCGCCGAAGCGATCAACGAGGAGGTTTCCGATTCGGATGCCGCCGCGGTCGAAATCCGCATGGAAGCGCAACTCGATCCCTGCGGTGGCTAGATCGCCCAACAGCGTCTGAACCGCGCCGGACGGCTGTCCGTCGGTGCAGACGAGCGCCGGAGAGCGAGCGCCGAGCCGCTCCGCCACGGCGGCCACCACCGTCGGGTTCTCACACACGGCGACACTTCGGCGGGCCAGGGTCCTCCAGTCCACCGGATGCCGGACCATCTGGCGGAGTGTCAGCCGACAGGGCTCCCCGGCATCCGCATGATCCCGCAACGCACGCGCGACCAACCCTTCTCCTTCGGGACGCAGCCCCAGCACGAGCACAGGGGCGCTCAACTCATCGACCAGGACGCCCACGCGCGCCCAGAGGGCGCGGCGCTCGGCCGCGCTCCGGTCGCGTCGGGGCTCGCCGGTCAGCGCCTCCACGGCACTGAGCACGAGGGTCGCTGCCGGCGTGCCCTCATCAAGGGCATGGCTGTCTCCGAGCACCGTCGCCGCGAGCCGTGCCAAGCGGCACCCCTGCAGCGGGCAGCCGGCCGAGGATCCGCACCGCGCGTCCTGTGAGGGCCTCCGCTGCTTCGGGGTCCAGGGTCAGCCGCTTGAGGAGTCCGCTGGCTTCCACGGAGTCCACCCAGGCGGCAAGCTCCGGCTTGGTCTCGACCACGCCGGATCGAAGCAGCCGGTGCGCGTTACGCCAACGCGCCCGCTCGGCTTCGGCCTCGCCAACGCGGTCGGTCACGGGACCGCCGAGCGCCTCGACGAGCGCCCGCAAGTCGTGGGCGATGCCGGCTCGTTCGATCACCCGTCCGACCTCCGACGGGTCCACGCTGATACTGGCCGCCGACGTCGGTGTCGGCCGCCGGCCGAGGAGCCGGTCGAGCGCTTCGCGCTGCTCCGCCGTGGGATGCGTCAGGCGGATCCGTGCATCGAGCGGCTGGCGCCGCTCCAGGCGCGCACGCAGACGCTCGACGATCCAACCGAGCGCCTCCCCTTCGAACAGCGCCCGCGCGCGCTCCAGGTCGACCCGGTCCGTCATGACGCGCTCTCGTCCTGGAGCCGCACCTCGAGGCGGTCGCGCCCGTTCCACAGCCAGCGGTGAATGCCGACCGCGTCGATTCCCGGCCGAGTGGAGAACTGGTGGATGGCAATCGCCGGAACAGTGGGATAGCAGGCCCACTCGCGCTCGCTGGTCATGGCGACATCGAGGTCGAACTGGACGAGAAGATCGAGACACTTCGCGCGCATGTCCGCGTCGATGCCCACGAAGGCCTCGTCCAGCGCGATGAGCCTGGGTGCGTGCGCATCGGCGCTCCGGTAGTGGGCGGCGGCGGCCGCGAACTGCGGCACCGTGAGCGCCAGCGCCTTTTCGCCTCCGGATCCGGTCCCATGCGTCCGCCGGGTGAGGCGGACCCACTGGCCATCCTGCTCGCGCTCGACGGAGAACAGATGCCAGCGCCGATAGTCCAGCGCGTGCGTGAGGTGTTGCTGCCATGTGCCGGTCTCGTCCGCCTCCCGCACTTCGCGGATACGTGCCTGGAGGAACGCGCCGAGCGCCTCGCGATCCTCCGCGGACCAGACGTGGTCCGCCGCCAGGAGGCGGCGCCGCGCGTCCTGCAGCGCCTCGGGTCCGTCCGGGCGTGGGCGCCACGAGAACCGCAGACGCATGCCGGTGCTCGTCGGCCGCGCTTCGATCTCGCGATTCATGTCGGCCACGAGCGCCTCTCCTCTACGGATGAGCTCGTGGAGCTGGGTTGCCACTTCACCCACCAGGTGATTCTCCAACACCTCCCGTTCGCGCGCATCCAGGACGCCCTGGCGGCTCATCACCTCGTCGGACAGGAGGTCCTTGAGCTCCGGCACCGACACGCTCTTGCCCTGGTAGCTCGTCGTGACGACGAACAGGTCCTGTTCGATGGTGAGCGCGGGCTGCAGCGCGTGTGGGAGCAACGCGTGTTCGAGCGTCGTGTAGTGTGCGTGCAGCCCCCCCTGCACACGCTCCCATTCCGCGTCTCCGGCGCCCGTGTCCCCGAGCGCCTCGTTGACACGACGGGCGGAGCGAACCGCCGGATCGGGCGCCCACGGCTGCTCGCCGGCAGGAACCTCGTGGTCCAACGCAACCCCGGCGACCCGAAGGAAGCCTGCGAGAGCGAGCGCGCGGAACCGCTCCACGTCCCTCGCGCGGTCGGAGGCGTGCTCCTCGAGGAGGGCGCCGGCGCTCTCCACGTTCGCTTCGGCCTTCGCGCGCTCTTGAAGTTCCGCTTCCCGGCGATCTTGTACCGCCCTCAGCCGCTCCCCACACCCGCGTTGCGTCACGCGGGCAGCATCGAGGCGGGCAAGGACTTCAGCGGCCGTGGCCCCCACCGTGGCCTCGAGGGTCGACCGGCGCACCTCGGCCGCGCGCGCAGCTTCGCGCGCGATACCCGCCTGCTCCCTCCGGCGCTCACGCTCTTCCTCCACGCGGCGGCGTTCGGCCATGATGCGGTCCAGATGACGGAGCGAGGTCGCGTGCACGGTGACGGCCGCCCACAGCTCGGTCGAAGCGATGCCATAGGCGTGAACGTCATCGAGGAGGGATGACGGGTCGGCAGCTCGTCCGGCGAGGCCGAGATCGGCCGCGGCCTGGTCACGCTCCGCCTCCGCCTGGTCGAGCGCGCTACGGTGGCTCCGCACTTCTCGCTCGGCCGCCTCGACATGGCCTTCCTGACGGCGAAGCTCAGCCGCGGCTCGCTCCACCGAAAACACCGCCCGTCGGACCTCGTCCTCCGTCGGAGCCGCAGCCCGTTCGCGTCCGGCCTGAGCGAGCCGCGCCTCGATCACGGCGCGTTCGCTCACGAGATCTTCCGCATCGGCGTCCAGCTCGACGAGTCGGGCACCGAGCACGGCGAGCCGGCGGCGGCGGGCCCGCTCGCGCGCGGCCGCGCCGAGGTGCTCGCTCGCTTCCTTGCTCCAGCGTCCGTGCAGCGGACCCAGTCGCCAACGCCCGTCCGGCGCCACCCACACCTCGCCGTCCGGCCCTGCGCCGATGCGCCCGAGCAGCGCCGCCACGTGATCGTCGGGTACGTCGTGCAGCACGGCCGTCGGCGGATGCCGAAGCGGGCAGGAAGAGCTCCCTGAGGCCGCCGTCCGCCCGCTCCGGCGCACCCACGGCGAGGAGCACGGTGTCGTCGGCGTCCAGGAGCGTCCCGTCCGGTGTGACCCACGCGTCCAGGAGCCCCGAGGCCTCGAGGGCCGCTTCGTAGCCTGCGGCGGATCGGTCGTCCAGGTGTTCGCGAGGCTCGATCAGTTGCCACAAGGGTGCGCCGGGCCGACCCTCCCGCGCCATGCGTCGCGGGTATGGGGCGTCGGGGGAGGTCGGTGCACTCCCGCCGCCGCGGACTCTCGCTCGGCGAGGACCTCCGTGCGTTCGTCATCCACGGTGCGGATCCGGGCGTCCAGCTCCGCGAGCGCGCGCGTCAGCCGCTCGCGGGCTGCCGACTCGGCGCGGGCCGCCGCTTCCGAGACCGGCGGTGCGTCAGGTCCGTTCCGGTCGCCGCTCCAGGCCCGAATGCGCTCCGCCACGTCCTCGACGTCCACCTCTTCGAGAACTTCAAGGCTCGCCACCCACGCGCGGAGCTCCGCGACCAGCGCCCGTCGTGCGGACTGCAGGCCCGTCTCCGCGTCCGTCGCCACATCTCGGGCGCGGTCGCGCTCCTTCGTCCGCTCGTCCAGACGCCCACGCGCTCCCTCCAGCTCCGCGGCGGCCGTGCGCACCGACTCGGCACGAGCCACCAGGTGCTCAGCCGCTCTGCGCATCCGCTCGATCGCGCCGTCGATCGCCCGCCGCGCCTCCGCGACCCCCGCCTGGTCACGGACGTCGGGAAGCGGAAGCGATGCCACGGCGCGCTCATGGTCCTTCGCGAGCCCGGCCGCGCCGGCCCGCTTCCACGCCGACGCCGCGCTCACCACGACCGCCTCCCGCGTGGTGGCGGCCTCCTCGTCGGCGCCGCGAGTCTCCTCCGCCAGCGCGTTCGACATCTTCGACAGCGCGCGCGAGGTCCGACTCGCGATCGGCTGCCGCAACGGCGAGCTCGTGAGCACGGAGCCTGGCCTCGTCCAGATGACGCGCCGCCTCCATCTCCGGGGACGTCTCCAGCGTGTGCACCTCGACGCCGGCCTCGGCCTCCGCGACCGTCAGCTCATCTCGCTGCGTCTCGAGTCGAACGACCTCCGCCGCCGCTGTCTCCCGACGTCGCTCGGCGTCGCGCAGCTCCGCCCGCGTGCGCTCATACCGGGAGTGCGCGCGGGTCAGAGCGGTGGCAATCCGGCGTGCCGCGACCGACGCGTACGTGCCGTACTGCCCCAGGAACTCCTCGCTCGCCCTGAGCGCGCTCTGAAAGCCGTCGAGCTGATCCCGGTCGTCGTCGAGGGCGCGGAACGCCTCCGCCACGTCCGCCACAACGCCCGCAGGCAGGGGCGGCAGAGCCTCCGAAAGCGCGTGCGAGAGCAACTCCTCGTCGAGCTGGCGAGAGAGTTGGGGACGCCGAAGTTGGATCAGGAGGTCGACGAGCGCCTCGTAGCGATGCTCGCCCAACCGGAACAGGGCCCGATCCACCAGACGCCGGTATTCGGTTGCGGTCTCGACGACCTGTCCGCACGCGCCCACCGCTTCCACCAGCCGGTCGCGCGTCAGGGCCTGCCCGGTCTCGGCAACGAGCCTGAGGTTGTCGCCCACCCGCTGATCCGTCACGAAGAACCATATCTGCGGGGCCCCTCGACCCGCCGTTGCCCTCATGCCGCACCCGATCGTGACGAAGCGCACCGGAGCCCCCGCGCCGTCCTCGGCCTCTGATGATCGCGCCGGCCGAATTCGAGCCATGCGTACCCCAACCGATCCTCGTGGCGACCGAGGAGCAGGTTCCACTCCATCCGCTTGGCCGGATCGCCGTCGGGCTCGACCCGGTGCGGCTCCATCCGGCCGTCGAAGAGGAAGGGGAGGGTGAGCGCGAGAACGCGGGACTTGCCCGTCCCATTGTTGCCGCGCAGGAGAAGCCGTCCGTCCTCGAAGGCGAGCACCTCCTGGTCGAACCGGTACAGGTTGACGAGCCCCAGCCTGAGCGGCTGCCAACGCGCACGTCGCGGCACCGGCAGCCGCGGAAGCACAGCGACGCCGGCGGCGTCCAACGACGGGGAGACCGGGTTCGTCACGCCTCACTCGCTCCGAAGAGATCGAGCGACGGCGGCAGGATCGGATCGGCAACCGCGTAGCGGGCCAACACCGGGCGGGCCACGATGTCATGCTCGTTCACGTGGACGAGGTCGAGGGCCGCGAGGCGTGCCACGGCCGCCGCAGCGAGCGCCGGGGCCGCGTCGGCCTCGGTCACGTCCTTTCGCCAGTGCGCTGCATGCTCGTTTACGAGCCCCGCGACGTGCTCCTCGAGTTCCCGTCGGGACACGGCGCCACCTGCCCCCCGCCGGAGGGCTGCGGCCAGGAACTCGGCCACCAGCAAGGTGAGGTGCCCGTCCGTCCCCTCCTCGGGCATGCGCAGATCGGTGAGATCCCCATCGGCGTCGAGCATCGCGATCCCTTCCGCGCGGATCTCGGCCGCCATCCCGGTGGCCTCCTCGACCGCGTCGAGCAGGCGGCTCCGCTGGGAGTGCAGGTACGCCAGCTCTGCCTCATCGAGCTCGGCGTAGACGATCACCGGGTCATCCAGCAATCGGCGCATGAGCCGGTGTCGGAGGGCTCGATTCCGCGCCTCGAGGGTGGCCGGTGTCGGCTCCTCGGTCACGCGAGAGATCCGCTCGTCCACCCGCGTCGCCACGATCGTGGTGGGCGGCCGGCGCGTCGCGAGGAGCGCTGCGAGCGCGGCGCGGTCCACCGCATAGAGCGCATCCCCGGACCCTGTCACGTACGCCGTCTCATCGCCGTCGACGCGACGCAGCACGCCCAGCCCCATGAGCAGCCTCGCCACGGCGACCAGGTCGCGACGCTCGTCCCGCCCCTCCAGCGTGAACCGGACGCCGGCCGCATGGAGTTCGGGATCCGCCGCGACGCTGCCCAGGATCTTCTCGGCCAGACGCCCGAGCGCGGTCTGGCGCTCCTCCGACTCCAGGACGGCCAGGGCAAGGCACAGCAGGACGTATCGCCGCCGGGAGAACGGCGGGTCGCCCTGACGGGGACGCGCTCCCCGCGTCGCGTCGTCCAGCCGCGCCGGAGTCTTACGGAGTCGGGCGTGCGACCGATCGACCTGCAACGTCCAGCCGGTCTCCCGGGCAAACCACTCGCGTAGCCAGCCGGCGTGCCGCCTGACCACGGTGAAGCGCTCATCGGACGCCGGGAGATAGGGGCGCATCAGGAGCGCCCGCACCGCCCTCCGGCGCTCTTGCCGCTCGGCCGCATCGAGCTGCACGCGAGCTTCCGAGACGGGCGCCGGCACAGCCGTTCATGCGTGCGCTCCGAAGGACTCACGGATGACGACGTGGTGGTCCGGGCCCGTCAGGATGCCGTCGCGTGTGGCGATCTCGGCGAGCGCCCCGTCCTCCGCCGGTATCAGAGAGATCTCGAGGGAGCCGTCCGAGCTCGTGGCCCGCACGGGAGCACCGTTGCCGACCGACCGTGCGAGCACGGACCCGAGGAGGTCGAGGAACAGCTCGAACTCCAGGGGATCGAGGGCTCCCAGGTCGGAGAGTCGGGTCGTCTCGACTGCAGCGAGGTGGGCGCGCGCCACCGCGATCTGCCGAGCTTCCTCGGCGGCCAGGCGCGCGAGGAGGGCCTTCGCGTCGGAGCGGTCGATGACATCGTCGAGGCGACCTCGACGCGTGTAGCGCCCGGTACGACGAAGTCGCGGGCTCACCCGGACCGGAGGCGCGTCGAGCCAGCTCGTCGAGGGCGTCACGGGTCGTTGCTCGCGAGCGACGAGGGTCTCGTCATCGACCAGCAGGTGGCGGGCGGGCGCGAGCGCGAACGCGGCCCGCCACAGGCGGTGTGCGTCCGCGTCCGAATCGCACGCCGCGAACCAGCGCGCGAGCGTGCGCAGGTCGCTTGCCCGATCGGACCGGGAGAGTCGGCGCTCGTTGACTTCGGCGATCGCCTGCAGCAACGCCGGAATCGCCGAGCGGGCACGCGCGCGGAGGATCTCCGCCTGGGCCGGTTGGCCTTCGGCGGGAAGGAACCACCCGACCAGACCCGCCCACCGCGCCCGCCACGTCTGGCGCGTACGTGTCTTCTGCTCCGCGGTCGGATCGAGGGCGTCCGAGAGCTCCCGCTCCGCCGCCCCGTCCAGCAAGCGCTCGATCCGGTCGCGCTCGAGCCTGCGCAGAAGCGACGCGACGTGCGCCTGCGAGATGACGAGCTCGCCGATGAAGCGCTCCAGGTAGTCGATCAACGCATTCTTGTAGGCCAGCAGCGCCTCCAGATCGATGCCGTGGAGGTCCACCGTCCGCTGCAGGCTGCCCACGAAGACCTGGGCTCGATCCGTCAGCTCGTCGAAGCGGGCCCAGAGCGCGCGAAGGGCGAGATGCACCTTTCCCGCGTCCGCTGGGACGCCCTCGCTCCGCCCCGCGTGCTCCGCCAGCTCGTGCAGGAGGTCGCGGATGTCGGCGAGCGCGGCGGTCTGGAGCTCACCCGGTCGGCGGATCCCCTCCTCGAAGACGGCGAGGGCGCGCTCGGCGGCCTCCCCCGCCGGTGTCAGCCGGTACAGGAAGCGGGCACGGTAGAACTCTTCCACCGTGCCCACGTCGGCGGTATCAGGGTCCGCCGAGAGATTGCCCCAGCTCACGAGCTGCCGCAGCGCCGCCTCGACCTCGTCCGACGGCGGCGATCCGGACGCCGCCGCCGTGACCTCGGAGGGTCGCAGGTGCAGCACGAACCGGGTCTTCGCGTCGCGGAAAACGTCCAACACCGTCCGGTAGAGCTCCACCTTCTCGGCGGTGAGGTGCGCAAACGTGCCATACTCGAGAGACATCAGCCCGGCACGCGTCAGTACGGCGGCGTGGCGGGGCCCGTGTAGCCGCACAGGCCCATGCGCGGAGAGTTGACCACGGGCATCAATCTCCTCCTCGTCGTCGTCGTGCCGATGCTCCTTGGCGTGCGCAGCGCAGAGCATGCCCGACAGATCGTCGTACACGCATTCCATGCACAGCGACACAGCCGCAGCGTCACATTCCATGCAGCGGAAGTCCGGAGGATCATTGCGGGCCATGAGCGCCACGGGGCGTTTCGTCGTGCCGCCCCCTCGCCGCTCGCCCACGAGGCGGACGCGGCTCACGGACTCGGTTCCGAAATCGTAGACGTGGGTGAGCTCGTCCACGGCAGCGAACGCGCGGCCGACACGCTGGCTCATCCCGACCTCGCGGCCGCCCCACGCGCCGCCGATCGAGAACCGGCTCATGTGCCCACAGCATTCGAGCCAGATCGCCCTCAAGTACGTATCGAGGGCCTGCAGTGTCGCCGACTCCGACATCTCCAGGTGGAGCCAGTAGTCGCCTGACCATGCATCCCGGACCTCGAGGTGGAGGAACCGCCCCTCGGCCTTCCCGGCCGACCGGGCGGCATCCGCGAGGCGCTCGGCCCTGCGCGGACAGGAGCTGAGGTGACGCGTCATCCCGCTCCGGCCCAGGATACGGCCGCAGTAGCCGCACGTTCCCGGGGACTTCGGCTGGCTCATCGTGCGTTCCAAGGTGTTGGTCGATGCATCCCTACCGGCCCGCCTCAACGTGCGATCGGGAACCGGGAATGTAGGTGTATGGCGGCCCGCCTGCAGCGACCCACCTCGTGCTACCATGGACAGTGGGCAACGTGGTCGCCGCGACTGGAGGCGAGGTCATCGAGGTTCGCTGGCCCGACCTTCTTCGCCGGTGGAGCCTGGACTACTCCGTGACGGAGACGAACCGAGCGGTGCGCTGAGCCTCTACGCCCCATCGAGTCGGCCGCAGAAGCTCTGGACCTACGCCCGGCGGACGCGGGGACGAACGCCATGCTCCTCGAGCCCATCGACGAGTTCCTTCGCGGGGCTCGGGAAATCGAGGGGCTCCCCGTCGTCGCCCCGAGTCAGTGCGCTGTGGACCTCCTGACCGGGAGTGGTCGGGATCCGTCGCAGGCCGAGGCCCTCCTTACCTGGATGATGGAAAACGAGGATGCCTGGCACGGCCAGTTCCAAGAAAAATAGAATTCATGGTTTGCCATTATGGCACAACGGATTTAACCGGCTTGCCTTGTCAGAAAAACAGGGTACTTTTTCTGACGGAGGAGGGGCGCAGATGAGCATCCAGGACCACATCAGGAACCGCCTCCGGCGGCGCGGTCGCGGAACCGTCTTCTCGGCCAGCGATTTCGCGGACATCGGTTCGCGGGCAGCCGTGGACCAAGCGCTGTCCCGCCTTGCCCGTTCCGGCCTGATCCGACGTCTGGACCGTGGCTTCTACGATTTCCCGAAGAAGAGCGCACGGGTCGGACTACGATCTCCCGATCCGGACCAGGTAGCCCAAGCGGCGGCACGCAGTTCGGGACACCAGTTGCAGGCCACCGGCGCGGTTGCTGCACACGCCCTGGGCCTATCGGACCAGGTGCCCGCCAGGCCCGTCTACTACACCAGCGGACCCAGCCGGACGCTGAAGGCAGGCAACCGCAAGGTGGTCCTCCGAAACGTAGGCCCCCGGACCCTCAGGGGAGCTGGGACCATCTCTGGGGACATCTACCAAGCGCTGCTCTTCATCGGCCGAGACGCCATCGACGATCGCGTCATCGACCATCTGCGCGGCCGGCTCACGGACCCGGACAAGCGGAAGATCCTCACCGAGCTCGCCTCCTTCCCTGGCTGGGCGCAGGATGTCCTGCGCAGAGTAGCCCAGGACTAACGCATGGATCACGTTGCGACCTGGCCCAGACAGGAACGTGAGACGCTGTTCCTGGACTCCGTGGAGCGCCTGCCCCATCTCTCCCCCGCCTTGATCGAGAAGGACTTCTGGGTCTGTTGGCTACTGAGGAGGCTGTTCCTCCTGGACCAGGAGGTCCCCCTGATCTTCAAGGGGGGCACCTCGATCTCCAAAGCCTATCCAATCATCCGACGCTTCTCGGAGGACATCGACCTTTCCCTGGATCGCGAAAGGCTGGGATACGGGGCCGACATCTTGGATGCGGCGGCAAGCAGCAAGGCACGGAAGAAGCTCCTGCTGACGCTGCGCACAACCTGCAACCAGTACGTCAACGGCCCTCTCCTCGACGCGCTACGGGCAGACATCGCCGGCGTGCTCGGGCCGAGCCGTGGCGCGGGGGTGCCGGAGACCTGGGACCTGCGGCCGGGGCAGGACGGCGAGAGCCTGCTGTTCGTCTACCCGCGAACAGCCGTCACCCTGGAGAGGGAGGGGTACGTCGCGCCGGATGTACGCCTCGAGTTCGGGGCGAGAGCCGATCATTGGCCCGCGGAGGACCGCCCCGTATCGGCGTATGCCGCGCAGGCGTTCCCTGATCTCTTCAAGGTCGCGTCGTTTTCGGTCTGGACGCTGGAGGTTGCCAGGACGTTCTGGGAGAAGGCCACGATTCTTCATGCGTTGGCCCACGGGGGGGCAGAAAAGGTGTCCCCTCGGATGGCCCGACACTACTACGACCTGGTCCTCCTGTCCGACGCACCCGAGTCGTCCCACAGCGTAGCGGGGACCGACCTCCTCGAAGCCGTGGCCGTACACAAAGCACGGTTCTTCCCCCGCGTCATGGGCCCGCTATGAAACGGCTCGAGCGGGCTCACTCCGGCTGGCTCCGCCCGCCGACGTCCGGGCCAAGCTCGAGCAGGACTACAAGGACATGGCGCCGCTCTTCATGGAGGAGCCTCTTCCGTTCGGCGCGCTGATGGAGCGTCTGGCGGAACTCGAGAGGTCGATCAACGGGTAAGCGGCGGCCGGCGCTGCAGAAAGAGGAGCCGGGTGACGGATTCGTGCCAGGATTCGTGCCCAACCCATACTCGCTAAGTGACTACAGAACAGTCACTTAGCGGTTCACATGCTGATCTTGTGTGGCAGCATATACGCGACAACCAGGCGTCGCCGACAAAGTTCTTTGCTGTCAGCGACATACGCACTTTGAGTCCGTCCATGTTGGTGACGCTGCCGACTCGGTGTCGGCGGCATATTCCGGTGTTTCCGACACCTGTTGGCACAGGATGTTGGCGCACACTGCGGCCATGGCAGCTACCCCGCGACGACGTGCTGGTTCTCCGAGGCGCGCGCGACTTCGAGAAATCGACAGAGGGGGACGGGGTGGTGGGCGAGAACGCGTGGACCGACACGCCGTGTGAACGCCGAACCTGTGACCTCATGCTCCGGAGGCATCTTTCGGCCACCCCTTCTTGGACATCTTGCGCAAGAAATGCCCCATGAGCCGATTGCCCATGAGTCCATGGCGGCGCCCAGCTCGCCCCGGCACGCTCCGGCATGGCGATCCCGGCGAAGCGACCTCTTCAGGCCCCCACACCAGCCCACCAGCCGGCCGGGCTGGTCGACCTCGCGGCCCATCTACCGCCCGCGCCACCCCACCACCACCCCGCTCTACCCCGTCGTCCAGCATCACCTCCAGACGTTCGTAGCGCGGGCCGCCGAGTCTGATCCCCGAGGCTACGGCGTCCCGGCCTGGGTCGAGCAGGACTTCCGGGCCTGCACCGCCATCGTTACCACGGTGTGCTCGCTCCCAACGCACGAGCCCGATCCGCCGTCGTCGCCATCGGCAGGCCCCAGACAGAGTCACCCCCGCCCAAGGTCCCCGCGCCCGCCCAACCTCTGCGCGACCCACCCGATCCCGAACCCGCTCGGCGCCCCAGCCCCGCGCGGATCCGCTGGGCCCTCCTTCTCGCCCGCATCTACGAGGTCTTGCCGCTGCTCTGCCCAGCGTGCGGTGGCCAGATGTCCATCCTCGCCTTCCTCACCGACCCGCCTGTCGTCGCCGCCATCCTCCTCCATCTCAACCTCCCCCACCGCCCTCCCCTGGTCTCTCCCGCTCGCGGCCCGCCACAAGGCGACTTCCTGCTCGACCAGACGCCCGCCTTCGATCCGGCGCACGCCGAGCCCGAGCCCGACGTCGAGTTCGACCAGTCCCTGCCCCCCGGCTTCGACGACTGACACCCCGCGTACCCCACCGCCCACAACCCCATCCCCTTGGCCCCACCGGCCATCCACTCCCGCCAGCCGCTTCCCCTCCACCACTTCTCGGTCCCTCCCTCATCGGGCCCCTCCAGCGCGCTCACCGGCAGCTCGCTCCGTACCGTGCCTTTCGGCCCCTACTTCCTATCCCTTGTTCCTTGGTAGGTTGTTCCTTGCCGACGACTCTTGCAGTCGGGAACGGGAAGGTGGTCCTGCCGCGACCATGGAATCTCGTAAGTGATTGCGCCCCATCTGCTTAATGTCGTTGGGCGTCCGGCCGTCAGCGGCGCTCGTGCTCGTCGTCTTCCCCGCCGCCGCCGTGCTCACCGAGAACGGGGGCCGACCCCGGAGCCTGCACGTACGCGCTGGCCGCGCCGTGTCGGTACACGAGCTCACCTCCCGCCGCGCCCACCTGTACGGCGGCCAGGGTCAGGGCGAACGAGCCCACCGTGGCCAGGAGACGAGCGGCCGTGCCGACGGTCCCGCCGGCCAGGCCCACGATCACCAGCAGGCCGGTCACGCCGCTGAAGAGCAGGAACCGTTCTGCGGCCTCCTCGTGGCCGTGGATCGCGTTCTCCGACACGACGGACTCCACCCGGTCCTCCTCGGACTGACCGGTTTCGAGGGCGAGCCAGGCCGAGGCGGACAATGCAAGCGCGAACGCGACAGGCACTGCCCAGGCGCGCCGAGTGGCCGCACCGCGCCGGATTGTCCACAGAGCGACCAACGCGGAGATTGGAAGGAGGAAGGCGAGGACCAGGGGGAAGTGGACGACCGCGGGGTGGAGCGGCTCAGGCAACATGGCGACCTCCAGGGGTTCGAGTTCGCCTCCAAGCTCGGGCGCGGTGGGCTTCTTCCCAATCCCACAGGAGTACGATTCGTTGGGGCAGAACGGCTCGGGACCTCGAACCCGCACGGATGTGGGATGACCGATGGACGGTGAAAGTGGGATCCGCCTCGAGCTGATCCTGGTCGTTGCGCTGGTCTCCATCGTCGTTGGCGGTGGGGCGGACTTGATGTTGGACCGGCCAGCCGACTGGCTGAGCGTCCACGTTCTCTTCGAGATGCTCCTCATCGTCGGGGCGCTGCTCATGGCGACCACGCTCTGGCTGGGGTGGTGGCGGAGCAACCGGTCCGTGGATTCTCTCCGGCGCTCGCTCGAGGCGCGGAGGGAAGAGAGGGATCGGTGGCGGGCCAGCGCCCAGGACGCCCTGGATGGGCTGGCACATGCCATCGATGCCCAGTTCACCGAGTGGGAGCTCACCCCGTCCGAGCGGGAGATCGGGCTCCTCCTCATGAAGGGCTACAGCCACAAGGCCATCGCCAAGGAGACGGGCCGGAGCCCCAACACGGTGCGCCAGCACTCGGCCGCCCTGTACCGGAAGGCCGGTCTGTCGGGGCGCGCCGAGCTCTCCGCCTACTTCCTCGAAGGCCTGCTGCTTCCGCAAGAGGCCCGAGACGCGCCGCGCGCGGCGCGCGATCCCGACTGAATGAACCTCGGACTCCGGACGCTCACCTGGGCAGGCGGTCCCGGGCGCAGTTCAGGGGCTCAACCAGTAGCTCGCCTTGATCACGAAGACGTTGGCCGGGCGGGCCCGGAAGAGCGCGTTCAGGTCGCGACGCAACCGGAGCCCGGCCAGTTCCGCGACGTCCGAGCGCTGCTGCTGCCAGACCAGGAACAGCGTGGAGCCCGGCCGCCATTCCCAGCGTAGCACCACGCTCCCCCTGAGGCTCCGTTCGTTGAAATCCTCGTCCTCCAACCGGAACGCCGGCGCCGGTCCCGGTCCGTCCGGGTCGATGACCAGCTCCCGGCCGTCCCGCGTTACCGTCCCGGCGTCCTGCCCATACCGCAGGAAGGAGAACGTGCCGGGCGCCCGGAGCTCACGCACTCCGTCGAACGCTGCGCTGGCCAGGAAGGGCTGCACGTAGCCTTCCAGCGTCAGCCCGGGACGGAACGTCCAGTTCAGTCGCGCCTCCAGCGCCACCGTCGTCTGGTCCAGGGCGGAGAACAGGTAGCGCCGGCCGTAGGTGCTGGCGGCGATGGGATCCGACACCGCGCCGACATACTGGGCCGGTGAGCGCTCCCCGTTCACCTCGGGGCCGAGCGTGAGGTTCCAGGACGAGGAACTCCGGACGCCGAGGCCGAGGCCTACCTCGTACGTCTCGCCGCCCGCCTCGTCCCAGCCGTAGGACAGGTCCGCCTCGAAGGTCCAGGGGTTGCGATCGTCGGACTCGACGCGGAAGGACGCCTCGCTGGCCGAGAGCGACCGGGTCAGCGGCCCGCCGCGGGTGAGGCGGTCATCGTAACCGGGGAAATCGTGGCTGAATCCGATCTCGCCGGTCCAATAGCTCGAGAGCTGTCCCGAGACTTCCGTCTCCATCCAGACTCCGAGGAAGTCGCCGCCGTAGTTCCAGCTTCCGTCCGCCCGCGTGTCGACGTTCCACTCGCGGAAGACATCACCCGGGCGGTTCTCCACGTAGGTGACGGACCCGCCGGCGGACAGGCGATCCGCATCGCGCTGATAGCCGAGGTCGTTGACCTCGAACCCCGGGCTCATGGCGCTGAACTCCGCGGAACCCCTCCAGTGAAGGCCGGCCTGCTTCTCCAGGGCTGCGCTGACGACGTAGCCATCCAGGGAGGTGGCGTCCGGATCCAGGGATAGATGGCTGGCGTCCGGTCGCTGGAAGTATCGGGCAGAGGAGCGTTGGGCGGCGGTCACGGCGGCCGGGCTCCCGCCGATGTGGCTCGCCGCGGCGTACCCTGAAACGGCCCACGTGCGGTCGGACCACTCGTGCCGGAAATCGGCGCCGGCGCTGTATGCATCCGCCCGCATCGACTCGGCGAGGGTCAGGCCGCCGAGGCGCCGCTGCACCATGGTGGCCATGCCGCCCGCGACCGTGCGTCCTTCCGCCACGGTGCGGCGGATGCGGCCGACGAAGTAGTTCGTCAGGGGGGACACGACCTCTCTTCCCACGGTGCGCTCGGCGTCGGTGTAGCGCGCGGTCTCTCGGGCGGTCACCGCCTCCAGGAACCCCACGCTCCATCCGCCGTCCGTCCGCCCCGTCACCTTTCCCGCGCCGAGAATCGTGGCGGTCGTGGGCGCGTCCACGTAGAGCGCGTCCGACGACGTTACGCCCCGGGGCGCACCTCCGATCCTCCGTGAGTAGAGAAGCTGCGTGCTGCCCTCCCAGCCGCCGGCATCGCCGAACTGGAAGATGTCCGCTCCCTCGACGAAGAACGGACGCTTCTCCTCGAAACGCGTCTCGTAGGCCGTGAGGTTCACCACCGCCGGATCCAGCTCGACCTGCCCGAAGTCGGGGTTCACCGTGGCGTCCAGCGTCAGATTCGAGGCCATACGGTA
Organism: uncultured Gemmatimonadales bacterium; assembly: GCA_963848895.1. Classification (GTDB taxonomy): domain Bacteria; phylum Gemmatimonadota; class Gemmatimonadetes; order Longimicrobiales; family Gaopeijiaceae; genus SZUA-318. Next base: position 9,622 of record CAWKGE010000027.1, on the reverse strand, counting down.
CTTGAAGTCCAGCCCTCCTGAGGCGAGGTACGCGGATCCGTCGCGGTAGGGATCCGCGAAGGACGCTTCCACGGGCCGCTCCACGGGGATGTACTCGGCGCGGGCCACGACATAGGGCAGAAGCTCGAGCCCCCTCCCCTTCTCGAGTCCCTCGAGTCCCTCCAGGTGTCCGTAACGGGCGATCCCACCGCGCTCGGCCTTGGGTGTGAAGGCGAACACCGCCTCCTCCTGGCGCCGGCCGATGCTGCGCTCGAGCTGGATCCCCCAGGTATCCCCCGCGGCGGCGAAGCGGAGCTGACTGAACGGGATCCGCATCTCCACGGACCACCCGGAATCGGTCAGCGCGGTCTCCACCTCCCAGACCGGGTCCCACGACTCGTCCCCGCCGTCGAAGTCTCCACCCGAGAGAACCTCGTCGCTCCGCACGCCCGACGGATTCACCATGAAACGGTACGCCGTGAGGTGGTCGTGGTAGCTGTCCAGCGCCACCGAGAACCAGTCCGTGTCCGGCAGGTAGGTGTCCCGGCGGGCGAGCCGGGTGGACACGCCGCTCGAGTCGTGGAGCAGGGCCGCCACGTAGAGATTCTCTCCGTCGAAGAGGATCCGAACCTCCGTAGGCTGACTCGCCGGCCGCCCTTCCTCCGGGTCGTTCTGGGTGAAGGAGGTCGCCGGCAGAGCGGCCCGCCACGCCTCCTCGTCCGGGATGCCGTCGATGCGGACGGAAGTCGTCAGGGTGGCGGCCCGGACGACCGGTGGCTGTTGGGCCGCGGGTCCGCCCTGCCCCCAACCGGCGGTGGGAAATGCAAGGAGCAGGAGGACGAGGGACGCCGGTCGACGGACCATGGACGCGCTGCGCTCGGTGTGAAGGAGGTCTTCGGCCCGGACAGGCATTCACTCCAGGAGACACCTCGAAGGGGCGCCGTGTTGGTGGATCACAGGTCGTGGGCGACGCTGGGTGGCCAGACCGCACGCAGGGCGTTCAAGATCGCCAGGACGTCGATGACCTCCTGGTGTGGCGATGACCAGCACGGCAAGGAAGCGACCGACTCCCCGCTCGCGAGCGATGCTGCCGTGGCGACAGCCAGCCCGTCAGGCAGGACTCCTCCATCACGGCGCGCCGGGCGTGCGGCCCGACACCATCGATTCGGCTCCCCGATGGTCAGTCGAAGAACGGGCAGCTCTTGCGGGATAGACGTCGCGCGCATGAGTAGCTGGTGGCGGTGCATGTGTCGCAACCGTGCCGCCGGCGGAACGAGAAGATGATGAAGAGGCCGATGGGCACGACGACCAGGGGGATTGCAGGAAGGAGGAGCAGCGTGAACATGGGAATCCCGGACTCGAGAACGTGTCAGGCAATGACTTGATCGCGAGCGGGCAGGTGCTCGTACCACTCGTGGATGATCGCGGCGGGGTTCGCCAGCCGTCAATGTCGTTTCAACCCACCAGAAGTGCGCGCATCACGAGGGAACCGTAACCGAGACCCCGGAGTTCCGTATCCCATGGGCCCGAGAGCGGGCGCGTGGAACCGGACGCCGGCATCGGCGGGAGGGGAGGGGGCGTGGAGGAGTCCGAAGAGGTGCGCGAGGTGCTCGGAGCCCCCAGGAATCGACGGCTCCTGATTCACATGCGCCGATCCGTTCTTGCAGGCGCTCTCCTCGCCTGCGGGACGGCCTGGGCGTGCTCCGACACGCCGACGCGCCGCATCCGCCTGCCTCCTCGGTGGCGCTATCGACTTCGATGTCCTCCATCGCTCTGGCTCAGGGCGATCGTGCGTCGATCGACGTGACCGTCATGCGGGACGACGGCGTATCCGGCCCGGTCAGCCTCGCGCTCGACGGGGCTCCCCCCGGTGTGACCGTCGACGTGGCCGCGAATCCCGTGGCGGGAAGCAACGCGCGGCTGAAGATCGGGGTGGCCGACGCCACCCGCCCGGGCACCTACCCCGTCACGTTGAGGGCTGCCGGTGATGGCATCTCGGCCGAGGCCCTTCCGCTCGAGCTTCACGTGGTGCAGCGGGTGCCCCGACGGAGGGGAGGAACGGGCCAGCCCCCACGAACAGAGGGTGGAAAGCCCCGCCTGCGCCGCCACGCGTCCGCTCAAGGCAGGCGTGGTCCTGAGGATGTCGGGGATGAGCACGGCCTGGATCAAGTCGCCATCCCAGTTGGCCGAGGCCAGTGCGGCCACGCCGCCCGTAATCGCCAGCAGCAGATTGGCGACATTCCCGTACGCGACCGGACGGACGACCAGAGAAACGCCGGCCACCCTGACGAAGAGCACCAGGACCCAGCCGAAGGGGTGGACGCCGTCGCCGAACAAGTTCGGGTCACATCGTACTCACATTCGTGTGGATGTCGTTCGTGTCCGGGTCACCTGGACGGGCCTGGGGCGGGCACAGACGAGTCCGCCGGGAGTCGTGTCCACTGGCGACGCTTCGGGCCGGCCTGCGCCCGGGTGCGACCCATGTAGCGTGGTCGGCGCCACATGGCGGTGGACCAGGCAGCCTCGCCTTGGCTGCCAGGCATGGGCAAGCCGAGCGACGTGGTGATCCCCAGTGCGGGGAAGAGCGATGTGGCGAGGACCCGCGGCCACGCGAATCCATGGGCCGTGACCAGTCCGTTGTGGCGGAGAGCCTGCTCCTCGTCTGGATCCCGCAGCACCGGGAGGATCTTGTATATGAAGTCGCGGGGGTCGGCGCTCTGAAGCTGCAGCGCATTCCACCCCGGAATCGCGTAGTCCTCGCCGGTGGCGCCCGTGCACGCGAGGCCGGCCACGGCCATTGCCTCCAGGCCCACGAGCCCGAACGGCTCGTGGCTGCTGTGCGCCAGGACTGCCGCCGACGCACGGAAGAGCAAGGCCTTGGCCCGGTGGTCGAGAGCGTCGTCCACCACGAGGACATCGGCGTCCCCAGTCCCTGTCAGTGCATCGAGTAGCCCCCGTTGGCCGGGGCCGTGAAGCGGTCGCTCGATCAGTCGCAGACCGGATGCCCGTGCCCTGCCCCTGACTTCGGTGCCGTGGGCCTCGACGCCTCCCCTGGCGACGAGCAGGGGGTGGGCCCCCAGGCGCTTCAGTTCGGCCGTCGTGTCGATGGCCAACAGCCACCGCTTGTCTGGGTCCCAACGGGCCACCTTTGTCAGGACGAGTCGGCCATGGACCCTCCTGGAGAAGTCTGCGACGGCGCGCTCCGAGGGTCCTTGGAAGGACTCCGAGGACAGTCCGTTGGGGATGACGAGGGGATCGACCCCGAACCGCACCATGCGGAGGCGCATGTATCGGCTGACCGTAGTCAGCACGGCGGCCGCCTCCAGGCGAGCCCAGTCGATGCGGTCGAACCCGAACGTGTTGTTCGCGTTCCAGAGGATCCGCACGCGCTCACGCAGGCCCGCTCGACGCAGCAAGGCATCGAGGTGAAGGACGGCGTCCACCGTCTGCCATTCCTCGGCGAGAACCATGGCCCTGGCACATGGGTTGGCCAGGTGTGGCCGGAGCACCTCGTCCACGAGGAAGGGCGGGAGCGAAGAGGCGTAGTCGCTGACCTTTCCCTCCTCGCCGTCGTACACGCCGCGGGGGTGGTGGGCGCTGATCCACTGGCACCACCGGTGGAGGGCCAAGCCGGCCTCGCACTGATGCCCCGGGAGCGCGGGATCCCCTACGAACCAGAGGTGCGTGTCGGCGCCTGCCTGGGCGATGGCCGAGGCGAGCCCGACGACTCGGGCCGCGATGCCGCCCGCTCGGGCGTAGGCGTCGGGGCCCTCGAACGAGAGGACGTGAAACTGCATCGCGGCGAGCGCTTCGTGAGGATTCCGACCATCTAGCCCAGCCATGGCGTGCTACTCCCGCCCGTGCGGATCAGGCAAAGCTGCGGGCAGGTGGAGTTCGTGAGGTGCGTTGCCTGGAGGTGGGTCGTCCTGCTCGTAGCGCCCGGAGGCTCTGTGCCCTCGTATCGGCACCTGGCGCATCGAAAAGCCGATGCCGCAACTGATCCCAAAGACGGGCGATGTCCGAGGCCGCCCCGCCCACAGCGCGCTCGACGACCGCCTCCCGTCGGAGCTGGCTCGCGACGAACTCGGCGTCGTCGCGGACCCGGGGTGCGATGGTCGCTCCGAGCGTCCGGGCTTCCTCCTCCACACGGTCGGCGATCTCGGGGTCCAGGTCCCAACGGTTCACACACAACGCTGTCTCGATCCCCATTCCCATCGCCAGGCGCAGGACTCGCGTCGCATCATGGAGGCCGCTCAGCGTCGCCTCCGCCACGACCAGCGCCAGATCCACGTTGCGGAGGGATGCGATGACCGGGCACGCCACGCCGGCGGCAGCGTCCACGACCACAAGGGGGAGACGTCGAGCAGCGGCGACCCTTTGGGCCTGTGCCCGGACGGTGCCGACCAACTTGCCACTGACGTCTTCGCCGGGGGGCAAGAATGCGTGGACCATGGGGCCGAACCGGGTTTCGGAAAGGAACCACGCGCCCCTGACCGCTGGCTCGAGCCGCTCGGGGCGAGCCTCCTGGCCCTCGACGAACGGCACCCGGATGCCATCCCGGGGTTCGGTCAGCATCTCCAGTTCGGGTGCGCCGATGTCACACCCGGCCAGAACGACAGGTCGTCCCAAGGCGGCCAGGGAAGCCGCGATGGATGTCTTTCCTGTTCCACCCTTGCCACTGACCAACGCGATCTCTCTGGTCAGCATGGTGGCCTGTCCCCAGGTGTCAGCGCGTACTCCAGAGTGGACGTGAGCACATCCCCCAGGGTCTCCGCGATCGCTTCCAGGTGCCCGCGTGCGTACGCCCGCGCGATCGTCCGCGACCAGGGTATGGTACCGACCACGGGCAGGCCCTCCCTCGCGCATAGCTCGACGAGCCGGTGGTCACCTACGTCGTCCCGGTTGATGACGACGGCGTGGTTCACACCCAGTCTCCTCCTGATCAGGTCCAGCATGATCCCCATACGTACCCTGGCGAAGGGGGTGCCGTCCGCTACGAGAAGCAGCAGATCAACGTGCCCTGTGGCCGCGAGCTGACGGCACGATGTCCCGGCTGGAGCGTCCATGACCACCAGGTCCACGTCGGGCGGGATTTCTCTCAGTGTGTCCTCAATCACGGGGACCGAGCGGGTTTGCCCCAGCTCCAGGGTGCCCTGGACGAAGCGGATGGGACCGGCCCACCCGACCTCCACATGCCCCATGACGCCGGGCCTCACTCGAACGCCTCCCTCAGCTGTCCCTTCGTCCTCCCAGGGCATGGGGCGGGTGACGGGGCGTCGAGCCTCGATGGTCGGGTGCAGAAGGACGTGCCCGTTCGGGCTCTCTACGTCGCAGTCGACGTAGCAGGTGGCAAGGCCACGGCGGCTCGCGGCAACGCTCGCGAGGGCTGTCGCCAGCATGGTGCTCCCGCTTCCGCCCTTCCCGCTCGCGACCGCGATCCTCTTCATCAGAGCCGCATCCGCACTGCCGGGGCAGCCACCCCGCCGACACTGCTCGAGTCCGAAGGCTCTCGCCCCCGCGTTGCCTGTCTGTTCTCCATGCTTCCTCTCGTCCACTGCACCAGAGCCGACTCGGCGACCTCCACGTTTCTCGCGGAGGACGGGCGGACGTTCAATGGAGCGAGCGCCTCACGCCGGTTCCGCCTGGAGCCCCCTCACCAACTGCGCGCCCAGACTCCGCCCGAGCACTTCCAGAGGCAGGGCGCGCCACTCCGGACCACGATCGATGCTCACGGTCGTGGTCCCGCTTCTGACCAGGACCCGGAGGGCGTCATCGGTCCCAACCACATGCACGACTCGGATCCCTCTCCGCTGCACTGCTGGATCACTTCGCAGCGTTTCGCGCAGCAGGTTCGCCCGACTCTGCGGGTGATCGACGGTGACGATCGCCATGCGGCTGCGGCCTCCGCCGGAAGTCTCAGGGATGTGTCCGGGCCGGCCTCGTCACTCGCGTCAGCGACGCCGCATGCCCGTCTTCTCGCTGAAAAGCTCGCACGGCATGGACCTTATGCCAAATATATATTACGCATACATCACATAGGTTCTGACTATGTTGGTGGGCATCGGAATCGACCGCCGCACAGGCACTTCAGGGGGATGTCGCCGTGGCCTTGAGCTATCGCCGGCTCTACTACTTCCGGACCGTCGCGCGAGAGGGGAGCGTAACCGCGGCAGCCGAAGTGCTGCATGTGAGCCAGCCGTCCATCAGCGTGCAGATCCAGAAGCTGGAGAAGACGCTGGGGCAGCGGCTCTTCGACCGAAGCGGTCGAGCCCTGAGGCTGACGGCGGAAGGAAGGGTGGTCCTGGACTACGCGGACGAGGTCTTCCGGGTGATGCGGGAGCTGGAAGAGACCGTGCGCAGCGGGCTGGAGGGGCGTCCGTTGCGCCTCGTCGTGGGCCTTTCCACAGCGTTGCCGAACCTCGTCGCCGTCCAACTGCTGGCTCCGGCGTTTACGGCGGAGGGCCCGGTCCGGTTGATCCTGCGCGAAGAGGACACGGATCGGCTCATGGCCGAGCTGTCCACGCAGGGGGTGGACCTTGTGCTGACGGACACGCCGGTTCCGCAGCACGTGAGTGTTCGGGCATTCAACCACCCGTTGGGATCGAGTCCCATCGACGTCTTCGGTCCGCCGCTGCTGGCCGACCGTGCCCGCGGTGACTTCCCCCGCAGCCTGGAGGGACTGCCGTTCCTGCTTCCGGGTGAGGGCAGCGCGCTGCGGCGCTCCATCGAAGAGTGGTTCGCGCGCAACGCCATCCAGCCGCGGATCGCGGCGGAGGTGGAGGATATCGACCTGATCAACGTCCTGTCGGAAGAAGGGGCAGGCATGTTCGCCGCACCCGCCATCATCGGGGACGACCTTCGCGTGCGTTTCGCCGTCGAGCGGATCGGTCGGGCCCACGGGATCAGCCAACAGTTCTTCGCCATTTCCGTGGACCGCCGGCTGAGACACCCGGTCGTGGTGGCGATCACCGAGGGCGCTCGGAGGGGGCTCGCCACGGCCATGAGCGTCGACGAGGCCGAGGCGTAGGTTTCTTGACGACTCGGCGAACGCGGGTGGCGAAGGGGGGCTTGGATCAGGATTGCGGTAGGGGATCTCGGAGCGGGACTGCCTCCGGGATGCGTTCCAGGCCAGCTACTTCGCCGAAGGGGGAGGGAAGGTACGGGACTGGATGACGTCACAGGTGGAGTCGGTGTTCTCCGAGGACAGCATCTTCGACGTGGCGAAGAAGTTCCAGGAGAGGCCGTTCAAGCGCTTTCCCGTCCTCCTGGGGAACCGCCTGGTGGGCATCATCAGCCGGCGCGACCTGCTTCGGGCCCTACTGGGCCACTGGGGCTGAGGCCTCCGGCCGGGGGGCGCACTGGACCCGTCCCCGGGGGCGGCGGTGGACAGACAGGTCTTCGAGCAGCCTATGTGCTCCTCGGCGCGAACCTCGCTCTGCGTCCTCGGCTCTGCCGGGTCCGCGCCTGTGGGTCGGACCATGCTCGTACCGACACGTGGTACCAAGCGCGACACAACGGCCGAGGGCCATCTTGGGTCAATATCCGGAACGCCCGGATGCAAGACACTTCATGAAATGCTGGGGGTGGGAGTCGAATCCACACGGGCCAAAGCCCTGGGGATTCTAAGTCCCCTGCGTCTGCCATTTCGCCACCCCGGCGTGTGGACAAGGTAGGGCGGCGCCTACCCGGCGTCGACGTGGAATACACGGTGACGTTGGCCGGTGCGTCCCCGGCTGCGACTACCTGCGGGTGAAGAAGACGCGCACGTTGTCCAGGTAGTACGTGCGTTCCTCCGCGGTCCGCCCCATACCCCCAGGATCACCACGGCCTTGCCGTCGGGGCTGGCGCGCACGGTGAGCTCGTAGCTCTTCTCCACCCACGTGACGGCGCCCGTACCCACGGAGTCGGGGGTGGTCCCGTCGCGGAATGTGATTCCCGCGGTTCCCTCGGGCTCCTGGGGATACGCTCCGGCGATGAGGGTCCAGGGCGCCGTTCCCGGCGTGTCGGGGGTCCCCAGGTCGAAGCCCACGGCGACGTCGTAGTCCTGGCCGGGTGCGAGATCCACCGGACGGACTGCTGGGTTCCCCTACATGCTGATCTGATAAGGAAACCAACTCGCCACAGCCTCCCCACCCCTCGTGGCAGGCCTGAACACCCACTCGCTGGCCTCCCGGATCAACCGCTGGTTGAACCCCTTGTCGCCCGTGGGCGGGTTGAGGCGCGTCGAATCGGGAACGACCTTCCCGCGCGCGTCCACGAACACCCATACCTCCACGGTCGTCCCCTTCAGGCTCTTGTTCGCGGGCGGGATGATCATGCCGCGCGGTTGGGGTGGGTTGAGCCGGAAGCGGCCCTCGGCCGCGTTGCCGCCGTCGCCCTTGCCGGTTCCGTCCGCGAGGCCGGGGCCTTCGCCCACGCCGGGCGCGTCGCCGATGACGGAGGCGGGGTCGATCTCGGGCTCCATCTCGAACTGGACGGGCTCGACCTCGATCGCGACGGCGAGGGGCGTGGGCGGGCGGATGATCTTGCGGGCCGGAGGCGTCGAGATGTTCAGCGCGCGCATCGAGCCCGCCGCGGCCTTGTTGTCGCCGGCGCGCGGGCCGGCGGCCGCGAAGGGGGAGAGGGGGATGGGGGTCATCTTCCACCCGATGAACAGCACGAGGTGGACGAGCACGGAGAGGAGGAGCCCGATGCTCCAGACCTTCCGCTCCCGCCGCCTGCGCTCCTGCGCGCCCTCGAGATGGTTGTGGTGACCGGCTTCCGGCATGCCTTCCCCGCGCCGCTGCACGACGCCGGACACCGGCGTCGATTCGCTATCTACTACTAGGGGACCGGGTCAGGGGTTTCCCTCCCCGGCTCGGCTACACCGGGAGCCGGCCACCACGACCGACGGGGCCCCGACCTCCGGGCCCCGTCCGCGACGCGGTCCCTCGAGCTGGGGTCAGCTCGCTTCGATGGGCCCGGTGTCGCCGTGATGCTTCTCGAGGATCTCCAGCACATGGGCGCGTTCGGGCTCGGTCTCGGCGGTCACGCCGACCACGATCCGTCCCTCCTTCAGGAGCTTCGCGAAGTGCTCCGCGCGGTACTCGGTCATCCCGGCGCCGACGAGCGCGCCGACCAGGCCACCGGTCGCCGCCCCGGCTCCGAGTCCGGCCAGCGCCGCGGCGAGCGGACCGGCGAGCGCGATGCCGAGCGGGGGTACCACGAGCGTCGTGCCGACCGCGGCGATCGCGGCGCCGGCTGCTCCGAGCGCTCCGCCGATCGCCCCACCGACGCCCGCGCCCTCCCCGGCCTTGGTGTGCTTCTCGAGCTCCACGGACTCCACGGTCACGGCGTTCGACTCGAGCTCACCGTAGCGCGGGTGCGTCTCGATGTGGCGCTCACGCGTCTCCGTGGCCATGAACACGTTCACGCGCTCGCGGGCGTACCCGTGTTCCTGCAGATCGCTGGTCGCGTCGAGCGCGTGATCGAGCTTCTTGAAGGACGCCGAGACGAAGCGCGGCGTGCCGCTGGGGAACGTTCCGAACTCGATGTACTCGCGGGTTCGTGTGGGGTCGGTGTTGGCCATGGTCCCTCCCTGAGAGCAGTGGTTTGAACCCCTCGTGGATGCATGGACCATGCCGGTCTGGCCGCCGCCGCTTGA
>CAWKGE010000026.1:0-11037 GCA_963848895.1 uncultured Gemmatimonadales bacterium | reverse complement strand
CCGAGGTCGGCCCACGTGCCGCCGTCGGCGCCGACGGCCGGACGGATCAGGTCGATGGCCTCGGTCAGCTCCATGGTGTACAAGTAGCCCGCCGTGATGAGATTGGTCCACGGAGCGCCCGCCCCCGGTCCGGGTATTGCGGGGACGGCAGCGGCGACGGGTCTGCAGATCTCGAGGTGAGTCATGACGGTGCGCAGGAAGGTCCTCATCGCCCTTGGCGCCCTCTTCGCCGGGATCCTCATCGTCCTCCTCGCGGTGCCGCTCCTCTTCAAGGACCGGGTGGCTGCGCGGGCGCGCGCGGCGATCGACGACGCGGTCGATGCGCAGGTCGACTGGAGCGGCGTCGGTCTGACCTTCTTCCCGGACTTCCCGAACCTGACGTTCCGGTTGACCGACCTCTCGGTCGTGGGCATCGGTCGCTTCGAGGCGGACACGCTCGTGTCGATGGAGCGGTTCGGGATCGTGCTGGACGTGGGCAGCGTGATCGGGGCGTGGCGGAAGGGCACGCCGATCCTCGTGCGGTCGGTCCGGCTCGACCAGCCCGCCGTTCGCCTCCGGGTCCTCGAAGACGGGGCCGCGAGCTGGGACATCGCGAAAGCCCCGCCGGCGACGGCGGCCGCCGAGGGTGCGGCCCCCTCCTCCCGCGCCCTGAGCGTCGAGCTGCGCGGGCTCGAGATCACCGACGGACGGGTGCTCCTGGACGACGAGCGGACCCGGCTGTTCGCGACTCTCGACGGCCTTCGGCACGACCTGAGCGGTGACCTCGCGCGGGACCGGCTGGTCGTGCGCACGCGCACCCACGCCGACGCGGCGACGGTGCGCTTCGCCGGCGTGCCCTACCTCGAGGGTGTGGCGCTCGACTTCACGGCCGACGTCGACGCCGACATGGTGGCGAAGCGGTTCACGTTCGCCGAGAACGAGCTCCGGCTGAACGACCTCGTCCTGCGGTTCTCCGGCAGCGCCGCGCGCGCCGGCGACGACGTGGCGCTGGACGTGCGGTTCGAGGCGCCCCGCACGGAGTTCGCGCAGATCCTCTCCCTGGTGCCGGCCATCTACGCCCGGGACTTCGCCTCGCTGGAGACCGCCGGGACCTTCACGGTGCAGGGGTACGTCCGCGGCGACCTGGGCGAGAATGCGTTCCCTGGGTTCTCGATGAACGCCTCCGTCGCCGACGGGATGTTTCGCTATCCGGACCTCCCCCTGCCGGCCCGCGACGTCGCCCTCGACCTCTCCCTCGACAACCCCGGCGGAGACGTCGACAGCACGGTCGTACGGTTGGGGCGTTTCCACGTGGCCATCGGCAACCAGCCCATCGACGCCTCGATGACGCTGCGCACGCCGGTCTCGGACCCCGACATCGACCTCCAGGTGCGGGGCACCGTGGACCTGGCCGACGTGGGACGCACGGTCAAGCTGGCGGACGTCGAGGAGCTCAGCGGCGTCGTCACGGCGGACGCGGCCGTGCGGGCACGGATGTCCGACGTGGACAGCGCACGCTGGGACCGGGTGAGCGCCAGCGGGACCGCGTCTGCCCGGAACGTCACCGTCACCGCGGCCACGTTGCGACAGCCGGTGGCGGTGCAGGAGGCGACGCTGGCGCTCTCCCCACGGCGGGCGGAGCTCCGATCGCTGGAGGCGCAGCTGGGGAGCAGCGACGTGCAGGCCACCGGTTGGATCGACAACCTCCTCGGCTTCGTCCTGCGGGACGAGGAGCTGCGCGGAAGCGCGACGGTGGGCAGCCGTCACTTCGACCTCGACGAATGGAGGTCGGAGGACCCCGAGCTCGAGATCATCCCCGTCCCGCCCATGTTGGACCTGACCCTGGACGCAACGGTCGACCGGCTGACGTACGGCGGTCTGGAGATGTCCGACGCGCGCGGCACGGTCCACGTGAAGGACCGGCGGGCCACGCTGGACGATTTCACGATGAACACGCTCGGCGGACGGATCGGCGTGACCGGCTTCTACGAGACGACGGACGTGGAGCGCCCGACGTTCGCCGTGGGGCTGACGCTGGACAGCCTGGACATCGCCGGCGCGTCCGCCGCGTTCCTCACCGTGCGCACGCTCGCGCCGGTGGCCCGCTATGCCAAGGGCGCCTTCTCGGCGAACCTCGACATGAGCGGCGCGCTGAGCCAGGACATGACGCCGCTGTTCGACGTGCTGAACGGGGACGGCTCCCTCCTGACCTCCCGGGTCGCGCTGGAGGGCTTCCCGATGATGCAGCGCCTCGCCGACGCGCTGAAGCTCCCGCAGCTGAGCAGCCCCACCCTGGACGCACTGCGCTCGTCCATCGAGATCCGCGACGGGCGCATGCACGTGCGCCCGTTCCGCGTGCGGGCTGGCAACCTCGCCATGACGGTGTCCGGCTCCAACGGCATCGATCAGTCGATGGACTACACGCTGGATCTCGCGATCCCGCGCGCGGCCCTCGGCGCCGAGGCCGATCGCGTCGTGCAGGATCTGGCGTCCCGCGCCGGGCGCGTCGGCTTCGACCTGCAGGCCGCCGATACCATCGAGGTGGGCGTGCGGGTGGGCGGCAGCGTCGCGGACCCATCCGTCCAGACCAACTTCGGAGGCGTGGCCACGTCCGCGCAGGAGCGGGCCCAGCAGGCGGCGGGCGAGGCGGTGGGGCGTCGCGTGGAAGCCGCCGAGGAGCACGTGGACTCCGCGCGGGAGGAGGCGCGGCGCCGCGCGCAGGCCCGGGCGGACAGCATCGTCGCGGACGCCGAGGCGCGCGCGGCCGCCGTGCGGGCCGAGGCGCGCAGGCTCGCCGACGAGGTACGGGCCGAAGGGAATCGGCGCGCGGACCAGGTGCTCGCCGAGGCGACGAACCCGGTGGCGCGCGCCGCCGCCCGGCCCGTGGCCGATCGCATCCGCAAGGAGGCGAACGACAAGGCGGACGCGATGGTGCGGGAAGCCGATGAGCGCGCAGACGCGATCGTGGCGGAGGCGAGGAAGCAGGCGGACGCGCTCCTGGGCGGCGGATAGGGCGAGGTCGCTCCGTTCGGAACCGTTGTGGTTGGCGGCAGACGCGGAATCCGAGCGCGGAACGTGTCATGCGGGGTCTGGCGACCCTCCGCGCGGCGGGACACGTTGCCCCGTCGTCGGCACACCCGCCTGCATCCGGAGGAGGCCCCATGACGGCGTCCCGCGCCCCGTTCTGCCCTTCCTGCTGTGCGGTCTCGTCGCGCTGGGCCTCGGTCCGCTTCCCGTCGCCGCGCGGCAGCGGGAGCCGACCCCGATCCGCCAATCGGCCCTGACGACGGAGACCGCCACCTCCTCGCCCCTGACGCTCCGCGACGCCTCGCGCAACGACCGGTGGCTGGGCCTCGGGGTGCGCGACGTGCGCTGGGCACCGAACGGCTCGGTCGTCTACTTCCGGTGGAATCGCAGGCCCCGCTCCGAGGACGTGCCCGACGCGGACCCGTGGTTCCGCGCGGACCCGGAAGGGGCGTGGGTGGAGGAAGTGCCCCCTGGGAACGAGTCCGAGATTCCCGCGGAGGGGATCTCCTGGAGTCCCGACGGGCGCACCGCGGCGTGGGGCCGCGGGAGCGCAGTGTTCGTCTTCCGGTCCGGAGCCGAGCCGGAGACGAGACAAGTGGTCGCCGGGACGCAGCGGGTCTCCGACGTCCGCATCGCGGAGCGGGGTGCCGCCGTGCATTTCCAGGCGGGCGACGCCCTCCTGCGTTACGACGTGGCCACCGGAGCCACCACCACGATCGCGCACAAGGTGTCCTCCCCCATGCCCGCCGCCACGGAGGAGGGGCGCTGGTTGGCCACGGAGCAGCGTGAGCTCTTCGAGCACGTGCGCGACCAGGAACGACGCCGGGAGGTGGCGGCGGCTGCCGCCGCCAGGCGCGGGATCCCGCAGGCGATCCCCGTCTCCGCGTCCGTGCGCCTGGAGGAGATCACGCTGTCGCCCGACGGGCGGTATGTCACGTTCCGAGCCCATGCCCCGGCGGCCGACCGACCGGAGACGCAGTACGTCGATTATCTGGATCCTTCCGGTTACAGCCGCGTGCACGATGCGCGCTCGAAGGCGGGCGAGCCGCGGGACCGCTACCGGCTCGGGGTCGTGGACGTGGATCCGACGGTGCCCACCGACAGCGTCCAGGTGCGCTGGGTCGACCTGGCGGAGGCGGGCGACGAGGCGACGGTTTCCCACGGCCCCCGGTGGAACCTGGAGGGGACCCGGGCCGTGGCGCAGTTCATCGGCGAGGACGACAAGGACGTCTGGTTCGCGCAGGTCGACCTGGCCACGGGTGCGGCGACGGTCCTGACCCACGACCACGACGACGCGTGGATCGGCGGCCCGCCGGTCCAGGCCAACTACCTACAGCCCGCCCTGATGGAGTGGCTCGCCGGAGACCGCTTCGTCTTCGCGTCCGAGCGGAGCGGATGGAGCCATCTCTATCTGATGGAGTCGGACGGAAGCGTCACACCCCTCACCACCGGTGCGTGGGAGGTGCGGGGCGCGACGCTGTCGCGGGACCGCTCGTGGTGGCTGCTCCAGGCCGGCCGCGAGCACCCTGCGGACGACCACCTCTATCGGATGCCCGCGGCGGGCGGGCAGATGACGCGCCTCACCGACGGAGCGGGACGCCAGGCCGGCGTGCCGTCCCCCGACGGCCGTCGTCTGGCGCTGGTCTCCGACGACGCCACGCACATGCCCGACCTCTGGCTCGGGCCCGTCGACGCGAAGACGCGGCGGCGCGTCACCGTGAGCGGCACCGACGCGTACTTCGAGCATTCCCTCGTCACCCCGGAGATCGTCTCCTTCGAGCATCCGGACGGCGGACCCCTGTGGGCTGCGGTGTACCGGCCGGACCGTCCGGATCCGTCGAAGCCTGCCCTGATCCACGTCCACGGAGGCGGCTACCGCCAGTTCGCCCACCGTGGTTGGACGGTCTACGGCTACGCGCTGCACCTCGGCTTCCTCAACTACATGGTGCAGCGGGGCTACACGGTCCTGGACTTCGACTACCGGGGCAGCGCCGGCTACGGCCGCGACTATCGCACGGACATCGCCGGCGCCATGGGCATCAGCGACGTCGACGGCGCCGTGGCCGCCGCACGCTGGCTGGCGGACCGCGAGGGCGTGGACCCGCACCGCATCGGCATCTACGGCGTCTCGTACGGCGGCTTCATGACGCTGATGTCCGAGTTCCGCTACCCGGGGATCTTCGCGGCCGGCATCGCCCGCGCCGCGGTCTCCGACTGGGCGCACTACAGCGACGAGTGGACCAGTCGGATCCTGGGCGTCCCCCACGCGGACCCCGAGGCATACCGGATCTCGAGCCCCATCTACTACGCCGAGGGCCTCCGGGACCACCTCCTGATCACCCACGGGCTCGTGGACGACAACGTCCACTTCCAGGACACAGCCCGACTCATCCAGCGTCTCATCGAGCTGGAGAAGGAGTTCGAGGTGATGGTCTATCCGGTGGAGCGGCATACCATCGCTACCGAGGCCAGTCGCTACGACCTCGCGCGCCGCTCGGCTGCGTTCTTCGACCGGTGGCTGAGGGGCGGGTAGGGGAGCGTGCGGCACGGTAGGCAAGCTATTTGCACCGACGGGAGGGCGAGGGTGGACGCATCTCCGACGCGTCCCGTATTATGGCCGGGACGCTTCTCCGTGACCCGGAGATCCACCTCGGCAGAGGAACGAGCCCCTCAGCTTCCACCTGGCCAGCGATGTCCCAGCCCAGCGCAGAGATCACCCGCCTCGCTCGACGCTGGTCCGCCGGGGATCGTTCCGCATTCGACGCGCTGATCGAGCACGTCTATCCGGAGCTGCGAATTCTGGCACGCAGCCAGCTCCGGGGCCGCCGGGGCACCGTGTCGACCACCGTCCTCGTGCACGAAGCGTACCTCAAGCTCGCCGGCGTCCAGGGCGCCCAGTGGCGCAGCCGGGTGCACTTCTACGCGTTCTGCGCCGAGGTCATGCGCCACATACTGGTCGACGCGGCGCGTCGAAGAAGTGCCGCACGGAGAGGCGGGGACCGTCGCCGCGTCACACTCGAAGACCACGCCGCGGTCGTGGACGGACGGGCCCTCGAGGTGCTGGCGGTGCACGAGGCGCTCGAGCGACTCGCGGAGCACAATGAACGGATGGCACGCATCGTCGTGTGCCGCTGCTTCGGCGGGATGTCGATGGCAGAGACGGCGACGGCGCTGGAGACCCCCCTCCGCACGGTCGAGCGTGAGTGGGCACGTGGGCGGGCCTACCTGCGTCACGCGATGGGGACGTCAGCAGGATGACCGCCGACGGCAGAGGCGCGTTCGTCTGGGACAACTGGGAGTTGATCGACCGCATCCTGGCTCAGGCGCTCGGGCTCGAACCACTTGAACGTGGCCGTTACCTGGCCGAGGCGTGCAGCGGACGCCCACACTTGCTCGCCGTCGTCGAGGAGCTCGTCGAGCAGAGCGAGCGCGACGACTCCACCCTCGACACCGATTTCGGCCTCCTCGCCGGATCCACCCTGGTCGGGCCCGACCGCGAGGCAGGCGGACTCCGCCCGGGACAGATCGTCGGCCGCTACTGCATCGTGCGCGAGATCGATCGCGGCGGGATGGCCACGGTCTACGAGGCTGCGCGCTCCGACGGTGTCTTCCGGCGCCGCGTCGCCCTCAAGATCCTCCGTCGCGGCCTCGACACGGACGATCTGATTCGCCGCTTCCATGCCGAGCGGGAGATCCTCTCGTCGCTCGTCCACCCCAACATCGCGCGCATCCTGGACGGAGGCAGTACGGGGGACGGCCGGCCCTACCTCGTGATGGAGCTCGTCGACGGCCAACCGCTGGCCGACTTCGTCGAGTCGGGGGAGCTGGACCTCGGACGCCGGCTGGACCTCTTCCTCGAGGTCGCGGAGGCGGTCCGATTCGCCCACGGGCGTCTCGTCATCCATCGAGACATCAAGCCGGCGAACGTGCTGGTGGATTCCGAGGGGCACGCGAAGCTCCTGGACTTCGGGATCGCCAAGATCCTCGCCCCGGACGGTGGCGCCACCGCACTGACCCGACATGCGCCGATGACGCCCGCGTATGCGAGCCCGGAGCAGACGCGCGGCGAGCGGATGACCACCGCATCGGACGTCTTCCAACTCGGCATCCTCCTCTTCGAGCTCGCGACCGGAAGCCGCGTGGATGAAGACGATGCCAACCGCCGGGTGGCTCTCGGGTCCGCCCTGGACGCCGACCTCGAGACGATCATCGACAAGGCGATGCGGGAGGAGCCGGACGAACGCTATGCCTCCGCGGAAGCCTTCATTGCCGACATCCGACGCTACCGGGAGGGCCGCCCCATCGCCGCCCGGCCGCCCTCCTGGGGATACAGGCTCCGCAAGTTCGTGCGACGAAACCGTTGGGTGGTACGCACGGCCGCTCTCGCCGTGTTCCTCACGCTCGGGTACGCCGCGATGCTCACCGTCCAGGCCGACCGTCTCGCCAGGGAGCGCGACCGAGCCCGCAGGCTGGCCGAGCGGGCGGGCGCGCTTCGCTCGCTCCTGGTGGGTCAATTCGGCGCCGCCAACCCATGGGGAAGCTACCCGGACGCGGGCCGTGACGTGACCGTGGCCGAGGCTCTCGAGACGGCGGTGGCGCTCGCTCGCCAGGAGCTCGGGGGCCAACCGCTGGTCCTGGCCGGCATCCTTTCGGACGTCGCCTCGATCGACGAGAACCTCGACAGGCGTCGGCGCGCCATGGAGCTCCTCGAGGAGGCGATGGGACTGCGAGAGGCAGCGGGCCACGGACGCTCCGAGGAGCAGCTCGACGACATGGGTCTCCTCAGCTCGATCGCTGCCGGCGAATCGCTCGCGGACTCCGCGCGTTCCCTCGCCGAGCGGAGGCTACGGCTGGAATCCGCCGCGCCCCACCCCGACGGCGAGAGGGTTGGAATCGCCATCGCACAGCTGGCTCGCCTCGAGGTCGGGAGCGGACGATTCGATCGGGCCGACAGTCTCTTCCAGGAGAGCCTCGCCATGCTTCGGTCGGCGCGCGGCGACCCGGCCGTCCTCGCGAGCCAGCTCGAGTCCCGGTCGGATGCGCAGATGGGGCTCGGAGAGCTGGCCGCCGCGGAGGCGTCCGTTCGCGAGGCTCTCTCCATCCGTCGCCGGCTCGTGGACGACCGCCATCCGACCATCGCGGTCGCCGAGGCCCATCTGGCCGAGGTGTACCACCGGGCCGGTCGCCTGGAGGAGTCGGCCGACCTCTTCCGGACGGCCCTCGGGAAGATGGAAGCGTCGCTCGGCGAGGAACACTCCACGACCCTGTCGACGCTGAACAACTTCGGCCTGGTGCTCGACGCCTTGGAAGACTTCGACGGTGCGGTCGAGATCCATCGACAGCTTCTCGAGCGGAGTCTGGCCAGGTCCGACTCCAAGCCGAGCCATGAAGTCGCGATCTCGATGCAGAACCTCGCCGCGGCGCTCGTCCGCCGGGGATCACTCGCCGAGGCGGATTCCCTCGCCGAGCGGGCAGGCCGGATGTTCGGGGCTGCTGACGGACCCGGTCACTACACGGTCGGATTCACCCTCCTCACCCGTGCCCAGATCGCGCTGCTCCGGGGAGAGGGGCGCCGGGCCGTCGAGCTCGCATCGGAAGCCGAGGAGCTTCTGCGGGACGCCCTCCCCCCGGGGCACTACGCCCACGCGGTCGCCACCTGTCGGCGGGCGGGAGGCCTGGCCCTGACGGGTCGCCTCGTTGCCGCCGAGCCCCTGGCCCGTGCTTCGTTCGAGACCCTGAAGGCGTCGGCTGCGGCTTCGGCGAGACGGGTCGGGGAGTGTGGGCGCATCCTGGACGACATCTCCGAGCGGCTCGCGCGGCCGGACCACACCGGCTGAGCCTGCGCCAGCCTCCTGGCGTCGGCCACGCTCGACGCCCCTCTCCCGGCCGTCGGATCAGGTCGACTGGCGGTTTACGGGGCTCGAATGCGTTCGGCCCGGTGGGCGGCCCGATCCGGGCCGTCCGAGTCCACCGACCCACGCCGGGAGTACCGAAGCCATGTCGAAGCCCCCTCCCATCCGGCGCCCATTCGGCGCGTTCCTCGTCGCCATCGTCTGCACGGCCTGCGCCGAATCCGGGACCGAGCCCGACCCCGGAGAACCGGACGTGTCGGTGACCGGGGTCAACGTGACGGCTACCCCCAATCCGGCGGATGTCACCGTGACGGTCCAGGCGTCCGCCGAGGTTACGCCCGCCGGTGCCCCACAGTCCGTCACCTGGTCTTCCAGCGACGAGACCCTGGCGACTGTCGACGCCAGCGGGCTGGTCACGCTCCTGCGGCACGGCACGGTGGTGATAACTGCGACCAGCACCGCGAACCCCGCACGCTCCGGCCAGGTCACGCTCACCATCACCTGCCCCGAGCCCAGGCGGGTTTCGGCCAACCTCGGCGACGACACGACCTGGGAGAACTGGGTCCCCGATCCCGGGTGCTTCGACTACGTCGTCGAAACCGACCTCAGCCTGAACAGCCAGCTCCTGACCGTCGAGGCGGGCACGGTGGTCGGCTTCGAAGAGGGACGAGGTCTCAGGGTGCGGATCGATGCCGGCCTCCATGCGGAAGGAACGGAGGACGAGCCCATCCGGCTCACCGGAACGACGGAGGAGCGAGGGTTCTGGTGGGGCATCGCCATCGAGAACACCGACCACCCCGACAACCTCATGACATACACGACCGTGGAGTATGGCGGAGGCGAGGGGATCGGCATCAACGGCGTAGAGCCGGCGAACCTGAGGCTCGTCGATCAGACCGTCATGCCCATCGAGAACTCGACATTCCGTCAGAGCGCCGCATACGGGTTGGCCATCGACTACCAGGCCGTGGTCGGCGATCCGGAAGGCAACGCGCTCACGGAGAACGCGTTGGGCCCGGCGTGGGTGTGGGGGACGGAGGTCCCGGACCTGAACGGGGCCTCCTTCACCGGAAACGACGTCGACGAGGTCGTCGTCCGTCCCAACGCCATCGATGCAGACGCAGCGTGGCCGAGCGCCACCTATCACGTCCTGTACCAGACCGAGCAGGCCTTCACGGTCAACAGCGGGGTCCTCACACTGAGCCCCGGTACTCAGCTGCGGTTCGAAGGAGACCAGTCGATGGTGATCACCGCGGAGGCTGGGCTTTCCGCCATCGGTACCGCAGAGGCACCCATCGCGATCACGAGCACGTCGGCCGAGCCGGGATCCTGGGGTGGTCTCGGCATCATCGGGAGCGGCAACGCCATGAACCGGCTCGACCACGTCGTGGTCGAGTACGGGGGCGGGCTGTCCATCGGCGGAACGTCGGAGCGGGCGAGCCTGGTCGTCACGCACTCCGGCGACCCGAGCCGCATCACCATATCGAACACGACGCTCCGCGGGAGCGAGGGATACGGTCTGTACGCCCGCGCCGGGACGGCTCTGGACGATTTCGAGGGCAATACCATGACGGAGAACACGGCAGGACCGGCCTACGTCGGTGCGTCCGTCGTAGATGATCTGCTGGCGTCGAACACCTTCACTGGCAACGCCGTCGACGAGATCGCGGTGCAGACCGGGACGGGGATGACGCTCATGGAGGCGGCGACGTGGCGCGACCTCGGAGTTCCGTATTACCTGACCAACCAGGGCTCCCTGGAAACCGCGGTATGGGCCTCGCTCACCATCGAGCCGGGCGTGGAGATGCTCTTCGCGCCGGGCGTCGGCATGACCATGCAGGAAGGGGGCTCGCTCGTGGCGGAAGGCACCCAGGAAGACCACATCTCGATGCGCGCCAAGTCCGGTGCGTGGAAGGGGCTGGAGTTCCTCAATACGAACGGGTCTCTGGACTACCTCGACATCGAGGACGCCGGCAGCACCAAGTGGGGCCAGGTGGATGAGGCCGGTGCCATCACCATCGTCGCCTCGGGCGTGGACGTCTCCGCGGTCGTCCAGGTCACGGGCAACGTGGACGTCACGGGCTCGGACTACGCCATCGTCTTCAGTCACGGCAACGCCATCGCCACCGGATGCCCCGGTGCGGTCTACATCCCGCCACCCGACGAGGTCTCCGACCAC
>CAWKGE010000025.1:0-169774 GCA_963848895.1 uncultured Gemmatimonadales bacterium | reverse complement strand
GACCAGGACGACGAGCGCGAGCACAGCCTTCCATCCGGTCAGCGTCACGGTCTTTCCACGCATGTCCTCTCCCGTGTCGGGTGCGATCGGTCCGTCGGCGTAATGAACGGATGCGGTGCCCTCGCCGCAAACATCGACCGTGGGGCGGCGACATCGCCGCCGCGTCCGGTTCGCCGTTCCGTCAACGCCTCGGGCGTTCCCCTGCGATCAGGCGAGCGGTCCACCATCCCCCCTTCCATCTCCTCGTCGGCCAGCACCAGCCCTTCCCCGGCCGCGGCCTCCATCACCGCCGCCCGTTCGACGCGCACCACCCCCGAGATCGCGAGCCAGCCGGTGGGTGCGAGGACGGCACGGAAGCCGGGCAGCAACCGCAGCACGGTGGCGGCATCCAGGTTGGCGAGGATGGCGTCGAAGGGTCCGGCCCGGCGCGGCGCGCAGCTCCGGGAGGCCAGAACCGCCCGAAGTCACGGGGCCCGACGCGCCGGCGGCGCACGTCGATGCAGCCCGGGACACCGCTGGCGGCGGCATTCGCCCGCGCCGCGACACAGGCCAGGGGATCGGCTTCCTGGGCCAGGACCCGGGCTGCGCCGAGAAGCGCAGCCGCGATGGACAGGATGCCCGATCCGGCGCCCACGTCCAGCACCCGGGCGTCCGGCGGCAGGTGTGTGACCAGCATGCGCAGGCATGCCCGGGTGGTCGGGTGCTCGGCCGTCCCGAACGCCACGGCCGGGTCCAGCCGGATGACCAGGTCGTTCCCGCCGCGCCAGACGCTCCCGGTGGGCGCCACCACCAGTCGGCCGGCGACGCGCTCGGGCGGGTGCGCCGCGCGCCACGCCGCGGCCCAGTCCGCGTGGCTGCGCCAGTGCCAGGAGAGCCGGGGCTCGGTCACCGACGTGCTGGCCCGGATCACGCTGGCAGCCTCCGCAAGCAGCGCTTCCGGGTCCGGCGGGGGCGGGAAGAGGGCGACGACCCGTTCGCCGTTCCGTTCGACGGTGCGGGCGCCGACGCGCCGCAGCGCGTCCACGAGAAGCGGCGCCTCACCGGGAGGGGCGGGCGACGTGGTCAGCTCGAGCCAGCGATCCGGCAGGGAGGAGGTCCGGGGCGACCGGGGTCTCCGGGTCACCCCACACCCCGGCCGTGCGGCCCGATGGGCTGCTGCAGGCGTCGCAGGAACCCTAGGTGCCGCGGGCTCGTGTGCTCGAGATGGCGGTAGACGCCCAGCTTCGCCCAGTCGGTCAGCAGGGACCAGGTGATGGAGTATGCCCAGACGAGGCCGATGGAGCGCCAGCCGATGGGGGCGATCAGCCCGAAGCCGAACGCCACCAGGATGGTGGCCGCCAGCTTGGTTCCCACGGCCGACCAGATCACGATCGGGGCGGGATAAGGCTTCTTGAGGAAGAACCCCCTGCTGCGGGAGACGAACAGCGTCAGGTGCCCGGCGACGGCCATCTTGAGAAAGACGAACGTCTGGACTTCGGGGATGGAGAGGTGGAGCAAGTCCAGGGCCACGAAGAGCATCAGGAAGCTGCCCGTGACACCGGTCAGGCCCATGACGGTGGACACGAGGATGACCCGGTGCATGTCCCAACGCACGGGCTGCGGATCGAGCGGCGTGCGGTCGTAGGCGATGGCCATGATCGGCACATCGTTGAAGAAGGCCAGCAGGATGATCATGATCGCCGTGATCGGATAGAAGTCGAACGCCAGCATGGCCGCGACCACGAAGACCATGATCCGGATGGTCTCGGTGATGCGGTAGATGGCGTAGGAGTTCATGCGCTCGAAGATGCGCCGCGCCTCCTCGATGGCGCGCACGATGGCCGACAGCCCGGGTGCCGTGAGAACGAGGTCGGCCGCGGCGCGGGCGGCGTCGGTGGCGCCGGACACGGCGATGCCCACGTCGGCCTGCTTCAGGGCCGGGGCATCGTTCACCCCGTCGCCGGTCATCCCCACGATGTGCCCGCGCGCCTGCAGCGGCTTGACGATGTCGAACTTGTGCTCGGGGAAGACCTGGGCGAAGCCGTCGCTGCGCTCCACCTGTTCGGCCATGGCCTCGTCGACCGGGGCGCCGTCCTCCCCGAACAGGTCTTCGGCCGGGAGCATGTTCTGGCCGAGGCCCAGCTTGGTGGCGATCTCCCGGGCGATGGCCATGTTGTCGCCGGTGACCATCTTGACGTGGACGCCGTGGCGCTCGGCGTCCCGGACCGTGTCGACGGAATCCTCGCGCGGCGGATCGAACAGAGGGAGGATCCCGAGGAACGACCATCGGTCTTCCCGGTCCGCGCGCGCGACGCCCAGGGTCCGATAGCCGCGGGAGGCGAACTCGTCGATGGCCTGTTCCGCTGCAGCGCGCGTGTCCGGCTCGACCCGTGACAGGTCCAGGATCACCTGGGGCGCGCCCTTGGTGACTCTGAAGGTCCTGCCGGTGTCGTCCCGGACGGTCGCTTCGGTGCGCTTGGCCACCGGGTCGAAGGGCACGAACCTCAGCTGCTCGTAGGCCTCCAGGGCATCCTGCCGCCGCAGGCCCGCCAGCACCGCCAGGTCGATTGCGTCCTGGTCCTCGGCCTTGGAGGCTAGGGACGCCGCGAGCAGGAGCTCCTCGTCGTCCCGCGCACCCAGTAGGAGCGGAACGCCCAGCTTCAACTTGTTCTGGGTCAGGGTGCCGGTCTTGTCGGAGCACAGGATGTCCACGCCCGCCATCTCTTCGATGGACTCCAGGCGCGACACGATGGCCTTCATCCTGGACAGCGCCATAGCTCCCACGGCCATCGTGACGGACAGCACCGCCGGCATGGCCACCGGGATGGAGGCCACCACCAGGATCAGCGCGAACTGCACCAGCTCCAGCAGTGGCGCGTGGCGGAAGAGCTGTACGATCAACAGCACGGCCACCAGGCCCAGGCTGAGGTAGATCAGGTAGTCCCCGATGCGCAGGACCGCCCGCTGGAAATGGGACACGGTGTGCGCGGACTGGACCAGGCGCGCCGTCTGGCCGAAATAGGTGTCGGCGCCCGTGCCGGTGACCAACGCGACCATCTCACCCTGCTTGGCGACGGAGCCGGAGTACGCGACGTCGCCCTTCTCCTTGCTCACCGGCAGCGACTCGCCCGTGAGGGCGGACTGGTCGACGCTCAGGTAGTCGCCGTCGAACAACTTGACGTCGGCCGGGATCACGTCGCCGAGCCGCACACGGACCACGTCTCCGGGGGCAAGCTCCCGGGCGTCGACCTCGCGCCACCGCCCGTCCCGCAACGCCCGGCTCCGGAGCGCCAGGCTCTTCTTGAGCGCGTCCACGGCGTTGCCCGCCTTGTATTCCTGCCAGAAGCCGACGACCGCGTTGAAGACGAGCAGCACCACGATGATGACCAGGTCGGTCCAGTGCCGGACCGCCGCCGACAACACCGCGGCGACCTCGATCATCCACGGGATGGGACCCCAGAAATAGCCCAGGAACTTCAGGAGGGGACTGGCCCTCTTCTCCTCCAGCGCGTTGGGTCCGTACCGCTCGAGCCGCCGCTGAGCTTCCTGTTCCGAGAGTCCCGTGTCGGGGGAGCTGTCGAATTCCCTGAAGAGGTCATCCGGGCTCATGCTGGCGACATCCTTCCGGTCGACCAGGGGCGGTGGGGGCCGCGTTGACATGGCGGACGGTTCCTCGTGCGCGAAGGACGTCGTGAAGATCGTTTCCGTCAGATACCCCTGAGCAAGCGGCGTGCCCGGGCGGTAGGATCCGACGATGTCGGTCTCCCCGGTGGTGCCCCTGCGCGGGACGGCGAGCCGCCATCGCTCGCGCGCGGTCGGGGCGGTACCATCACGTAACCCGTATCCACCCCGAGGACCGACCATGCGCGTCAGCCTGCTCTCCTCCGCCACCCTCCTCGCCTCCCTCGTCCCGTTCCAGGGCATCACAGCTCAGAGCGCGGCGGACCTTCGATCCGCAGGGGAGATCCGCGCCCTGTTCGACGGGTTCAACGCGGCCTGGGAGCGGCGTGACTCCGCCTTCATCCGGCGCTACTACGCCCACGACACCGCGGGCGTCTTCTTCTTCGAGCGGAGACAGCTGAAAGGCTGGCCTCAGGTGGACACGCTGTACCGCAACATGTTCGCCAGCGCCGCCCAGGGGCAGGTCCACTCCCTGTACGACGTGCTGGACCTCCGAGCCCGGGGAGACGTGGGGTGGCTCGCCGCCAATTTCCGCCTGGAGGTCGTGGCGCCCTCCGGGGACACCACGGTGGATGAAGGTCGCCAGTCCATCGTCTTTGAGCGACGGGGCGGCAAGTGGGTGGTGGTGCACCGGCACACGTCGTTTCAAGCGCCTCCCGGTCCCCAGCGGCACGTTCCGCTCCACACCACGCCGGGACCCCTCTGGTCGGCGGCGGACGACACTACCGGTGGGCCCCATGCCCGGGCCATCCGGACCGTGCGCGAGGCATCCAACGCGGCCATCGCTCGCCACGACACCGCGGGGATTGGCGCCACCATGGCGGACGACATCCTGTTGGTGTCGTCCACCGGGGATCGGCGCTCGGGACGGGCGGCCTATCTCGAGGTCCTGGCGGAGCAGTTCCAGACGCGTGCCGACGTGCGGTACATCCGGACGCCGGAGGACGTGAGGGTGTTCGAGCGGTGGAGCACGGCGGCCGAGGAGGGGCGTTGGGTGGGGACGTGGAGCGACGCCGACGGACCGGTGCGGGTGGAGGGGACGTACTTCGCGCGCTGGCGCCTGGAAGACGACGGGTGGCGCATCGAGGCGGAGACCTTCGTGCCGGACTCGTGCGCCGGAGGGAGGGCCTGTCGGGGGACCCGGTGAACGCCGCGATCCCGGCGAACGCACGTCGCTCCCCCGCGCCATGCTGTCACGCGCCATGCCATTGTGGGTTGAACGTGGAGGATTCGCGGGATTGTCGCACGGCTCAGGCGCCTCGCCGGCCTCTCTCACTTTCGCTACCTTGGCGCCCCTCATCGAGCCCCGGGGGAGCTGCCAATGAAGATCCGCCTGCCGTCCTCGCGTACGAGCCTTCCGCTCGCCGCCGCCCTCCTGCTGGCCGCGGCCGCCTGCAGCTCCGGCGGGTCCTCCGGGGTCGAGCTCCGTGTTTCCTTCCCGGACTCCGTCCACGACGGCCCCATCACGGGTCGGGTCTTCGTGATGGTGTCGCGGAACGCGCAGCCGGAGCCCCGCTTCCAGGCCGGGGGCTATCCATTCTCGACCCCCTTCTTCGGCATGGACGTCAGCGCCCTCCCCGCGGGGCAACCCGTGCTGGTCGGTGACGACGCGCTCGGCTATCCGGTGGAGCGCGTGGCCGATCTCCCTCCCGGCGACTACGCAGTTCAGGCAGTGGTGAACGTGTACACGGAGTTCCATCGGTCGGACGGCCACACGATGTGGGCGCACATGGACCAGTGGGAGGGGCAGCACTTCAACAGGTCGCCGGGCAACCTCTACAGCGACGTGGCCCAGGTGCACGTCGAACCGGGGCGGACCGCCCGCGTGGACCTGGTGGCGAGCCACCGCATTCCCCCCGTCGAGGTGCCGCCGGACACGAAGTGGGTGAAGCGGGTCAAGATCCAGAGCGAGAAGCTCACCGGGTTCTGGGGCCATCCCTTCTACATCGGGGCCACCGTGCTGCTGCCCGCGGGCTACGACGAGCATCCGGACGTGAAGTATCCGGTGGTCTACCTGCAGGGTCACTTCAGCCTGCAGCCGCCCTACGGCTTCAGCCCGGACAGCACCCCCGTTCCGGACCAGCAGCGGGCTGCGCTGGCGAACCTCAACAGGGAGACCGGTTACGAGCTCTACCGAAGCTGGAGGCGTCCGGACTTCCCGCGGATGATCGTCGTCACCTTCCAGCACCCCACGCCATACTTCGACGACTCCTACGCGATGAACTCGGCGAACAACGGGCCGTACGGGGACGCGCTGCTGCAGGAGCTGGTGCCGTATCTGGAATCGAACTTCCGCATGATCCCCGAGCCGTACGCGCGCGTGCTCACGGGTGGATCGACGGGCGGGTGGGAATCCATCGCCCTGATGGTGCATCACCCGGATTTCTTCGCAGGGACGTGGACGCTCTATCCCGACCCCGTGGACTTCCGCCACTACGGCATGGTGAACGTCTATGAGGACAGCAGCGCGTTCACGATTCCGGGGACCGAGTGGCAGCAGCCCGACCGATTCGTGATGCGCGCGTCGGACGGGCAGACGCTCCTGAGCATCCGGGATTTCAGTCGGATGGAGGCGGTCCTGGGGAGCCACGGCCGCTCCGGCGAGCAGCTCGAGGCGTGGGAGTCGGTGTACGGGCCGGTGGGCGAGGACGGATACCCGAAGCCGGTGTGGGATAAGCTCACCGGTGCGGTCGACCACGACGTCGCGGCGTACATGCGCGACAACGGCTACGACCTGCGGGCCTACCTCGCCGCTCACTGGGACTCCATCGGGCCCGACCTCGTGGACAGGATCCACGTGGACGTGGGCGACATGGACAACTTCTACCTCGACCTGGCCGTCTACGACCTGCAGGCTTTCCTGGACTCAACCACCGCTCCGAAGGCCAACGCCACCTTCCGTTACGGGCGCCCCGAGAAGGGACATGGCTGGCAGCACACGACGACCGCGAACATGCTGCGGGAGATGGCCGACTTCATCACCCGGCACGCGCCGCCGGGAGCGGACACGCGGAGCTGGAAATACCGGTAGGGGAGCCGGCCCTCAGGCCTCCCCGCTCGTCCCGCTGAGGATGTCGATGAGCCCCTCCGGATCCAGTCCCAGCCGGGTGGCTTCGTCGCAAAGCGTCGAGTAGGGGCGGGGGAAGCGTGCCGGCGACGGGTCCGGCTGGAGGCGCGCCGCCGCCTCCTGGGGGGTCACCTCCCGCGCGACGCTCCTGACGAGGGCCGCGATCGCCTTGGGCGTGGTCCCGTTGGCCTCGGCGATGTCGACGAGCCGCTCGCCGGTGCCGCCCACGGTGATGCCTTCGGCTCGGATGGCCTCGAGGGCGGCGTCACAGTCGATGGCGACCAGGCGCTGGCTCTCCGGCCCGCATCGTCGCTCTCGCGGCTTTCCGGCCTCGTCGCGGAGGGTCCTCGCCGGGTCGAGCGCGCGGTAGTTCCCCCTCTGCTCGCGCGTCTGAAAGGGGGGGGTGGGATGCGGTCACCTCGTGCCGTCCGGCCCGAGGCGCCGCTCCCTCGATGAATGGGGGAGGGGAATACCATGGAAGCCGATGGACGGAGGACCCTGGGTCGCCGCGAGTTGCTGGTCCGCGCGGCGCCCGCATGTGCGATGGGCTGCCTGGGATTGGGTGGCATCCAGGAGCTGCTGGCGGCCCAGTTGGCGCCCCCTGCCCAGGAGGTGCACAAGTTCGACCGCGAGCGGGACGCGAAGCTCTCGGTCAGGGCCGCCTACCGGATGCAGTACTCCCAGTTCTTCGAGCTGGTTCGGAACCTGAGGGCCACCCTCGGGGACGAGGACTGGACGGCGCGATCGGCCACGCCGCCGTGTGCAACATGGACTACACCTGGCCCACGGCCTTCAACCCCCGGTTCCGGATGGAGCGGACGAAGACCCTGATGCAGGGTGACGATCACTGCAACCATCGGTATCTGCAGAGCGCCGAGTAGCCCCGACCGGTCGTGGGGAGACCGACGCACGCGCGGGCGTGGGGGCCTCAGCGCTCCAATCCGCGAGTTGCCGCCGATCCTCCGCCGCGGTACGCTCCCGCCAGGAGGAGACGATGGACCGACGAGACTTCCTGAAGACCGGCTCGGCATCCGCGCTGGGGGCGTACGGAGCCTCTCTGGGAGTGCGGAACCCGGGCGTGGCGCGCGTGCTGAAGGACTCCCCGAACACGGCATCCGCGCGCCCCGGCTCGTCCGACCCCCGCGCGCTGATCATGGACGCGATGGGCGAGCTGCGGCCCGAGTACGACGCTGCGCTCATAGGCGAGATGCTCGCCAGCGGCATGGACGGGATCACGGTCACGCTGTGCGACCCGAAGCCCGTCGGGGCGGAGGCGCTCGAGCTGGCCGTTGACGGGCTCATGAGCTACGACCGCTTCCTGGCAGGGCACCCGGACCTGCTGCTCAAGGCGACCTCGGTGGCCGACGTCGACCACGCGCGCTCGGCGGGGCGGATGGCGGTCTTCTATCTCTTCCAGAACGCCGAGCAGTTCGGCGACGACCTGGACCGCGTGGAGATGTTCCACCGTCTGGGCGTGCGCAGCTCGCAGCTCACGTACAACGAGCGGAACCGGGTGGGCGTCGGGTGCCGGGCGGAGGACGACGCCGGCGGGCTGACCGACTTCGGCCACGCGCTCGTGGAGCGCATGAACGAGATCGGGATGTTGGTGGACCTTTCGCACGCGAACATGGCGACCATGCGCGACGCCATCGCCCGCACGTCCCGTCCGCTCGTCATCTCCCACACCGGGTGCGACGCGGTCTATCCGCACCTGCGGAACACGACCGACGAGAACCTGCGCGGGGTGGCCGGGACCGGCGGGGTCGTGGGCGTCTGCCAGCTCCGCCCGTTCCTGACGCCGGAGAAGCGGGACAACCTCCACGCATACTTCGACCACATCGACCACGCCGTGCGGGTTTGTGGGGTCGAGCACGTGTGCATCGGCAGCGACCGCGACCACCGCGTCATCGAGATGACGCCGGAGTACGTGGCGGAGCTCCGGCGCGAGGAGGGGAGCCAGGTCGTGGACGACGAGCTCCCCTACTTCATCGACGAGCTCAACGGCCCCCGGCGCATGGAGGTGGTGTGGGACGGGCTCGTGGGCCGCGGGTACCCCGCCGCGGACGTGGAGCGCATCATGGGCGGCAATCTGTATCGCGTGTACCGGGAGATGATCGGATGAGCCGACGGGTTCCGTCGGCCCTTTCTCCCTGGGTGTCTGCTCTCCATAATTAGTCTGCAAACCAGACTTCGGTGAGGTGGAGCATGACCCGACAGGCCTCCCTGGGGGAGTTCGAGCAGCTCGTCGTCCTGGCGGTGCTCCGCCTGGAGGCAGGCGCCACGGGCAATGCCATCAGCGCGGAGCTCGAGGAGAAGGCGGACCGGAGCGTGTCCCGCGGGGCGCTGTATTCGGCGCTCGACCGCCTGGAGTCCAAGGGGTTCCTCACGTGGCGGGTGGAGGCGTCCACGCCGGAGCGGGGAGGTCACCCCTCGCGGATCTTCTCCGTCACCGAGGCCGGGCTGGAGGCGCTGCGGGAGCACCAGCGGGCGCTGCGCAACCTCGCCGAAGGCCTGGACGCGGTGCTGGACCCGGGCCGGTCCTGACGGACGCGCGGGCGGAGCGGGAGGAGACGGGGTCATGGAGCCGCCACGGATCTGGGAGTCGCTGCTGCGACGGGTGCTGCCACCGGGCACGGTGGGGCGGAGCATCCTCGGCGACCTGAGGGAGGAGCACGTCCGGCGCCATGCGCGCGATCCGGCGGAAGCGCGCTCCTGGTATCGCCGTGCGGCCCTGGGGGTCGCGCTGCGGGCATCGGCGAATCGGGTGTTGGGCAGGTGGTCGGGGGAGCCGAGGCTCGCCCCGCGACAGGGTGGAGGACGAGGAGGTGATCCGATGTTCGAGCGTTTCGTGCGGGGTCTGAGATACGCGGCGCGGTCGCTGGCGAAGACGCCGCGCTTCACCGTCATCGCCGTCTTCACGATCGCCGTGGGGATCGGCGCCAACACGGCCATCTTCAGCGTGGTGGATGGGGTGCTCCTCAAGGACCTGGCCTACCCGCGCTCCGACGAGCTCGTCAACGTGTGGAGCAGCGCGCCCGGGCTGAACTACGACCAGTTCCCGCTGTCGCCGGACCTCTACTTCTTCTACCGCTCCCAGAGCTCCGCCTTCGCGGACATGGCGCTGTTCACCCAGGAGGCCGTGAGCGTCACCGGGGACGGACAGCCCGAGCGCGTGCGCGCCCTGTCGGCCACGGCGTCGCTGTTCTCCACCCTGGGTGTGGCGCCGATGCTGGGCCGGGCGTACACCGCCGAGGAGGACGTGCCCGACGCACCGCGGGTGGCCGTGTTGAGCCACGCGCTCTGGCAGCGTCGCTTCGGCGGCGATCCCGCGGTCATCGGCCGTACCGTCCAGATCGAAGGCGAGGCGCGTGAGATCATCGGCGTGATGCCTCCGGGGTTCGACTACCCGGACGACATCGACCTCTGGCTCCCCGCGCGGCTCGATCCCGAGAACCCCATCACGGGATCGTTCAGCTTTCCCGCCATCGCGCGGCTCGGTCCCGGCGTGAGCGTCGAGCAGGCCACGGCTCAGCTCCGGCCCCTGGTGCAGCGCTTCCTGGAATCCCACGACGACGGATCCCAGTACAGGGCCTTCCTCGAGAACGGCCGGTACCAGCCCCTGGTCCACTCCATGAAGGAGGACCGGGTGGGGTCCATGGAGCGTCCGCTGTGGATCCTGCTGGGCACCGTGGGCATCGTGCTCCTCATCGCCTGCGCCAACGTGGCGAACCTGGTCCTCATCCGGGCCGAAGGTCGCCGACGGGAGTCGGCCGTGCGCGCCGCCCTGGGCGCGACGCGAGGGATGCTCGTTCGGCAGAGCGCCATGGAGAGCGGGCTCCTCGCCGTCGCGGGAGGGCTCCTGGGTCTGGTGGCGGCGGGCATCGGCGTGCCCGCGTTCCTCCGCACTGGCGCCGCCGCAGCTTCCTCGCCTGGACGAGGTGGGCCTGGACGGCAACGTGCTCGCTTTTCACCCTGGGCGTGACCGCGCTGTCGGCGCTCCTCTTCGGCATCGCGCCCATGGTGCTCCACACGCCCCGGGGTGCTGCTGGCCTCGCTGAAGCAGGGCGGACGCGGCGGCACGCACGGTCCTCGCCGGCAGCGCGCGAGGAACCTGCTGGTGGCCGGCCAGACCGCCATGGCCCTCGTGCTCCTGGTGGGCTCGGGCCTCCTGGTGCGGAGCTTCTGGCAGGCCCGGAGCACGGATCTGGGCTTCACGTACGACGACCTGCTCACCTTCCGCCTCTCGCTGCCGCGGGCGGAGTACGCGACGCCGACGCAGGTGTCGACCTTCCACGACGCAGCTCCTCGCCCGGCTCCGGGCCCTGCCGGGCGTCGAGGACGCCGGCGTGACGTCGGCCATGCCTCTGGCGCAGCCGACGCCGGGCACGGCGTTCGACATCGCCGACCATCCCACGGAGCCCGGGCAGCTCCCGCCCATGCTGCGCTTCAAGTACGTGTCGCCCGGCTTCCTGGAGACGCTGGGCGTCCACCTGCTGAACGGGCGGACGATCCGGCCCGTCCGACGAGAGCGACGGGAGCGGTCACGTGGTGGTGGACCGGGCGCTGGCCGCGCGCTTCTGGCCCGCTGAGAACCCGGTCGGCAAGCTCCTGCGGTTCGCGGGAGACACCACCCGCTGGTACGCGGTGGAGGGCGTGGTGGACAAGGTCCTGGACCTGGGCATCCGGAGGGACACCGACCCCCTGCTCTACCTCCCCATGAGGAGCCCGGACGGCGACGACGGGTGGGAGGTACGCACGGCGACGTACGCGATCCGGGCCCGGAACCCGGCTTCCCTGGCGCAGGCCGTGCGCTCCAGCGTGTGGGATCTCGACCCCGACATCCCGGTGGCCGACATGCGCACCGGGGAAGGAGCTCGTCAGCACTTCGCCCGCCGTGGTGCAGCTCTCCTTCACCATGTTCACGCTGGGCATCGCCGCGCTCCTGGCTCTGGTCCTGGGCGCCGTGGGGCTGTACGGCGTGCTGTCGTACTCGGTGGCCCAACGCACCCAGGAGATCGGCGTGCGCATGGCGCTGGGCGCGGAGCGCTCCACCGTTCATGCGCATGGTGGTGGGAGACGGGGCGCGCATCACCGCTGTTCGGGCTGGTGGTGGGGCTGGCCGGCGCCGCGGCGTCTGAGTCGGCTCCTCCAAGGGATCCTCTACGGCGTCGAGGCCCGGGATCCGCTCACCTTCGTCGGGACCGCGCTGGTCTTGCTGGCCGTGGGAGTGGTGTCGGCCTGGCTGCCGGCCCGCCGGGCCGCGGCGGTGGACCCCATCGAGTCCATCCGGGTGGAGTGAGGCGGGGGGAGGCCCGATCCAAGCGCAGGCGTCTGCCCATCGACCCGTCCGGCAGGCGGGGTCCACGCGGCTGTCGGGGACGCGAGGTGCCGGGTTCGGAACCGGACCACCGATGGGGATTCCCGACCGTTCCTGCGCTCTACCGGGTGAAGGGGCTGAAGCGCCCCCCACTACCTTCCCGGTACAGCTGGCGGTGCACGGAATGTCATCGATCTTCCGAATCACCCGGTTCCTGATTCGCGGACGCCGCCAACCTGTAGGTGGCGTTTCGGGTCCCCGCCCCGGATTTCGCGAGCGGCGGCCAGGCGGACGTGCGCTTCGACAATGCGCTCGACCACGTCATCTCGGGTGACGACGTGATCGCATTCGTGCATCTCACGCTTTTCCAGCAGGTCATATTCGCCGAGCTGAAGCTTCCGTCCTGACCGCATGCGCCACTCGGCGGCCCGGCGTCGGCACCACGCTCCTCCCCGAGGGTAGTGCCCGTCAGACCTTCACCATATCGACGACAGGATTCCCGACCATGGACAAAGCGGTTCTCGATGCCCTCAACGACCAGATTCGCATGGAGCTTTCCTCGGGCTACGTCTACCTGAGCATGGCGGCCCAGTTCGAGCACGAGGCCTTCGACGGCTTCGCACACTGGATGCGGTTACAGGCCCACGAAGAGCTGGAGCACGCGATGCGGCTCTTCGAGTACGTGAACCGTCGTGGCGGGCGTGTCCTGCTCCAGGCGATCCAGGCACCTCCCGAAAGCTTCGGACGCCCGCTCCAGGCGTTCCGGACCGCCCTCGAGCACGAGCAGGCCGTGACCGCGTCCATCCACGCGCTCTTCAGCCTGGCGGCCGAGCACGGAGACCTCGCCACCCAGCGTGCCCTCGACTGGTTCGTCACCGAGCAGGTGGAGGAGGAGGAGAACGCCCAGCGGGCCGTGGACCTGCTCACCCGCGCCGGCGACAACGACGCGGCCCTTCTCATGCTCGACCGGGAGTTCGGGCGGAGGTCCGGCGAGGAGGGCTGAGGGGCGCCGCCGAGGCGGCCGCCCCCCGTCGACCTGTGGCGGCCGGGTCGCAATCTGTGCGCCGGCCGCCACATTTCCGCCCTTGCGGCAGGGCTCCATGGGCGGGCCGACGGGAGGCTCGGGCGAGCCAAGTACATGTGGCGCAATGGGAACAAAAGTTCCCTAGGAAGTCGATGCCACGCCGGATTATGCTGCGCGGTCCATCAGTTTCCACCCTCCCGGAGGCTGCCCATGAGTCGCGCACACCGTCTCCTACCGCTGTTGTGCCTTCCGCCCCTCGTCGCGCTCGGTGCGTGCGGAGAGGAGAGCACACCTCTGTCGGCCGATGGCCTACCCGGTATCGAGGAGCCCGGGCCCGTACCACCTACCCTGAATCCCTTGTCGGCGAGGGTGGAGGGCTACTCCGAGCCCGGGGAGCTCCGCAGCGGGTTCATCTACGACCAGTCCGGCCGGCCGGCGAGGATCACCTACGAGATCCACGAAGGCCTGGCAATCTGGCAGGGCGACATCGTCATCGGGACGCCCGACCAGGTACCCACCTCCATGGCCCAGCTGGCCTCCGCCGGTGGGCCCCTTCCGGGCGTGGTCATCGACGACAACTCCAAGCGGTGGCCCGGCGGCGTCGTTCCGTACAACATCGACGATGCCCACACCCGGACCGGGTGACGGCGGCGATCCAGCTCATCGAGGACCAGACGCCGGGGGTGACCTTCGTCGCACGGGGCAGCCAGGACGACTACATCACCTTCCGCAACAGCACGGGATGCTCCTCCGAGATCGGGAAGATCGGCGGACAGCAGTTCATCAACCTGGCCAGCGACTGCACCAGCGGGAACGCCGCCCACGAGATCCTGCACGCCCTGGGCATGTTCCACGAGCACACGCGCTGTGACCGCGACAACTACGTCATCATCCACTACGACCAGGTCGAGTCCGGCAAGGAGGGCAACTTCTACAAGGCCGGGGCGTCGACCGAGGACGGCGCGTGCTCCGGCGCCTTCGACATCGGCACGTACGACCCCGGCTCCATGATGCACTATCCCACGGACGCCTTCGCCATCGGCCCCAGCCCCACCATCGAGGCCAAGCCGGGCGTCGACGCTTCGCAGATGGGACAGCGCGACCACGTCGGTCCCACCGATCAGCAGACCATCGACCAGCTCTACGGCGCGAACAACGCCGCACCCGTCGCCGTCATCGCGGCGCTCGCCCCCAGCTACCCCGAGGGATCGACGGTCCCCTTCGACGCGCGGGGCTCGACGGACGCGGACGACTCGGAGTCCATCCTGACCTTCGCCTGGACCTTCGGCGACGGGACGTGCCCCGGACCTGCGGCCTGCACCGACGACAACCCGGGGCATTTGTACCCGGACAACGGGGTCTTCAACGTCAGCGTCACGGTGAGCGACGGCTTCGATGCCGGCACCGCCACCGCGGTGGCCACCATCACCAATGTGGCGCCGTCCTTGAGCGTCGGCGCGGATGCCACGATCGACGAGGGTGACAACTTCACGCGCTCGGGGTCCTTCACGGATCCCGGCGCCGACACCTGGACCGCCACCGTCAACTACGGCGACGGCGGGGGCGCGCAGCCCCTGGCGCTCGTCGGAAAGACCTTCGGCCTGTCCCACACGTACGTGGACAACGGGGTGAACACGTTGACGGTCACGGTGACCGACGACGACGCCGGCGTCGGCAGCGACGACGTGCAGATCACGGTCAACAACGTGCCGCCGACCGTCGATGCCGGACCGGACGCTACCGTGGACTCCGGCGAAACGTACGACTTCAGCGGGACGTTCAGCGATCCCGGGATCGCCGACGCTCCATGGGGGTGGGTCATCCAGTGGGGCTTCGGCCCGAACACCACGGGCAGCACGAACGACCAGTCGGCGGCCATCACGGCCAGCCGCCAGGTCTGCGCCGCCGGCGACTACACCGTGCGCCTCACGGTGACCGACAAAGACGGCGGCAGCGGCTGGGACGAGCTGACCCTGACCGTGCCCTACATCCCGGTCGGGATCGACATCATGCCGGGGACGAGCCTGAACCCGGTGAACCTCAAGCAGGGCGGCAACCTTCCCGTTGCCATCCTCGGGAGCGCGAACCTCGACGTGGCCGACATCGACGCCTCGTCCCTCACGCTCGGCGACGAGACGAGCCCGGACACGCCCGTCAGCGTGAAGAACAAGGGCTCGTCCGCGGCCTACATGGAAGACGTGAACAAAGACGGGCGGATGGACCTGGTGGTCATGTTCGACGTGAAGGACCTCGTGGGCATGTACGGAGATCTCACCATGTCCACCACGCAGCTCGTGCTGCGCGGCTTCCTCACGGATGGCTGCACGAACATCCGGGGTGTCGACGTGGTGCTGCCGCGGGGGACCTGACGCGGAGGACGTGGAACCAACGGAGGCGGGCCGGGGCATCAAGGTGTCCCGGCCCGTGCTCTCTCTCCTCGAACGGGAGTACCTGCGATGAGACCTCACGCGTCCTGGGCTCTTGCCTGTGCGGTGGTCGCGGTATCCGCCTGCACCGCGTCGTCCCCTGCCGCGGTTCTCGGTCAGGAGGACACCCTCGTCCTCGAGGTGGCGCCGCAGACCGTCCCCTGTGTGGGGGAGATGGTCAGCCGGTGCATCCAGGTGCGCGGCCCGGGCGAGGAGGATTGGCGCATCTTCTACGATCCCATCGAAGGGTTCCAGCACCAGGAGGGGGTGCGCTACACCCTCGAGGTCGGCCGACGGGCCGTGCCCAACCCTCCCGCGGACGGATCGGCCTGGGCCTACCGGCTGATCCGGGTCGTCGATCGGGAGCCGCCCACAGGGTAGGCTTCGAGCCGCTGTCCACTCCTGCCCGCGCCGCCGTGCATGAGCATCGATCTCCTCGTCGTCCTCGCGCTCCTGGTCGTGGCGGTCGTCCTGTTCGTCACGGAGAAGGTGTCGGTGGACGTCACCGCCCTCCTGGTCCTCGGGACGCTCCTGGTCCTGGGGATCCTGACTCCGGCCGAGGGCCTGAGCGGGTTCAGCAACGAGGCCACGGTGACGATCGGGGCGATGTTCGTGCTCAGCGCCGGCCTGCGCCGAAGCGGGGTCCTGGAGTGGGTGGGGCCCGGATTCGAAGCCCTCGCGCGCCGGAGCCTCGTGGCTGCCTCTCTGGCGCTCATGGTGGTGGCCGGCGTGTTCTCCGCCTTCGTGAACAACACGGCGGTGGTCGCCGTGCTGTTGCCGATCCTCCTCGCGGCGTCACGCAGCCTGGACGCGAGCCCCTCCAAGCTCCTCATGCCCCTGTCCTTCGCCGCGATGTTCGGCGGCGTGTGCACGCTGGTCGGCACCTCCACGAACCTACTGGTGAGCACCATCGCGGTCGGGCACGGGATGGAGCCCTTCGGCATGTTCGAGTTCTCCGGCCTGGGGCTGATCTTCTTCGCGGTGGGAGTCGCCTACATGCTCTTCGTCGGCATCCCGCTGATCCCGGAGCGCCGGCCTCCGGAGGATCTCGCGGAGAGCTATCGGATGGGGGAGTACCTGGCGGAGGTGGTCCTGGGATCGGGGTCGGCGTCGGTGGGGAGGACGGTCGCCGACGCCCCGCTCACCAGGGATCTCGATGTCGTCGTGGTTCGGGTACGACGGGCGGACGGTCACCAGGTGGTGGCGAACACGGACACGGTCCTCGAGGCGGGCGACGTGGTCCTCGTCCGGTTCGGCGTGGACGTCCTCGAGCGGCTGCGCCGGCGGGACGGGCTCGTGTTGAAGGCCAGGGAGAAGTGGATGGACCGCGACCTGGAGGCCGGCGAAGGCCTGCTCGTGGAGGCCGTGGTGGCGCCGGGCTCGTCCCTCGAGGGGCGGACCCTGCACGCCGTCGGGTTTCCGAAACCGCTTCGGTAGCAACGTCATCGGGCTTCGGCACCGGGGGACGCTGGTCGCGGAGCGGCTCAGTCGGATCCCCCTCACGGCAGGCGACGCGCTCCTGGTCGAGACCACGCGTCGTCGCCTCCCGCAGCTTCGCGAGAGCGGCGACTTCGTCATCGTCTCGCGGGTGGACCGGACCGAGCTTCGCCCCGGCAAGGCCGTTCCCGCCGTGGCGATCCTCGCCGCGGTGGTGGGCGCGGCGGCCCTCGGTCTGGCGCCGATCGTCGTCACCGCGACGGCGGGAGCGGTGGCGATGATCCTCGTCGGTTGCCTGACCGCGGACGAGGCGTACCGGGCGGTCGACTGGAGGGTGATCTTCCTCCTCGCCGGCGTCCTGTCGCTGGGCCGCGCCCTGGAGGAGACGGGAGGCGCGAGGATCCTGTCCGACGGACTGATCCACGGTGTGGGCTTCCTCGGCCCCGCCGCCCTCGTGGCCGTCGTCTATCTGCTCACCACCGTGCTCACCGAGACGATGTCCAACAACGCGGCGGCGGTGCTGATCGCGCCGGTGGCCATCGCGGCCGCGCAGGCGGCTGGTGTGGACCCGCGCCCCTTCCTGGTCGCGGTCACCTTCGCCGCCTCGGCCAGCTTCCTGACGCCGGTTGGCTACCAGACCAACACGATGATCTTCGGGCCGGGCGGATACCGCTTCTCGGACTTCGTCCGGGTCGGGGGGCCGTTGAACCTCGTGTTCCTGCTGCTTGCGAGCCTCCTGATCCCCCGGTTCTGGCCGCTCTGAGCCAGGGGCGGCGCGCGTCGGCGTGCCTCCCATCCCCCGTGCCCGGGCCGCGGGCGCGGTTCGCCGAAACGACGGCGTGCCGGCCCTCGTAGGGTCCATCGCGGTCGTCGAACCGCCTACGCCACCCGATGAACCGCATGGGAGGGAGGGATGAGGAACCCGGGAACCGCCGCCGTGCTGAGCTTCATCCTGCCGGGCCTGGGGCAGATGTACAACGGATGCATCTTCCGCGGGCTCTTCTGGCTCATCGTCACGCCCGGCCTGTGGATCGGCAGCGGTGGCATGCTGGGCTGGGTGTGCCATGTGGCCGCCGCCTGGACGGCCCACAGCTACGCGACGCAGAACCCACACAGGGACTGAGCCCGGGCGCGCCCCGACCGGGGGCCCGGCGTCCAGCGCGTCAGCGCTTCGGCCCGTTCCCCTTGAGCCGGGCGAGGTCGGATTCCGCCGCCACGTGACCCAACCGCGCCCAGTAGGGCTGACGGGCGATGCTGTCCAGCAGCCCGGTGGCACGGGTCGTGTCGCCCTCCACGAGGTGCCACACTGCGATGGCTAGGCCACCGTCGGCCATTGGCCCTCGGAGATCCGGGGATCGCCGAGGACGGACTCCTCGGTGAGGGCACCCCGGTAGAAGCCGAGGGCCAGGAGATAGTGGGTGTTGTCGTCCGGGGGGATGGGTGAATCCGGGTACAGCTCGGCGCTCCGGTCCGGGAGCTCCAGGTCCTCCGGGACTCCGGCCACCATCATGGCGAGCGCCGGGATCCTCACGCGGCGCCTTCCGGCCGCGCCCCGGCCACCGCGCCCCGGATGTCGTCGAGGCACAGCTCCATCCGGTCAACGTGCGTGCGGAACGAGAGCACGCAGATCCGGAGGGCGAATCGGCCCTTCAGCATGGTT
This sequence comes from uncultured Gemmatimonadales bacterium, assembly GCA_963848895.1. Classification (GTDB taxonomy): domain Bacteria; phylum Gemmatimonadota; class Gemmatimonadetes; order Longimicrobiales; family Gaopeijiaceae; genus SZUA-318. Next base: position 151,183 of record CAWKGE010000025.1, on the reverse strand, counting down.
CCGGTCATGTAGACGTTGCGCCGCTCGTTCACGCGTCGCAGCAGGTCGCGATTGAGGGCGTCCAGGGCGTCCCCGTCGACCCCGGGCGGCTCCAGGCGGAACGCGACCAGCGACAGCTCCGGCTCCGCCACGATCCGCATGTGCGGGATCTCCCGCAGGCGCTCCGCAGCCCAGCGCGCCAGATCGAGCTTCTCGTCCAGGGCGTCCCGGAACGCGTCGATGCCGAAGAGCTTGAGCGGGAGCCACACCCGCAACCCGCGGAAGTCGCGCGACAGCTCAGGCGAGACGTCGCAGAAGTCGACGAAGTCGGCGTCGTGCTGCATGACCGGCATGTAGTCGGCGAACGTCGCGTGCGCCCGCCGGAGCGCCGCCTCGTCCCGGACGAGCAGGCACCCGGTCCCGTAGGGCAGGAAGAGTCCCTTGTGCGGATCGAGCGTGAGCGAGTCGGCGCGCTCGAGGTCCCGCATCGCGGCACGCCCCCGTTCGGTCATCGCGAAGAACGCACCGTAGGCGCCGTCGACGTGGAACCACGTCCGCTCCCGTGCGGCGATGTCGGCGAGCGCGCCGAGGTCGTCGACCGCGCCGGTGTTGGTGGTACCCGCGCTCCCCACCACGAGGAAGGGGGTCTGCCCCTCCCCGCGGTCCTCGGCGATGCGCCGCTCCAGGTCCGCGACGTCGATGCGGAACCGATCGTCGGAGCGGACCTCGCGCACGTTGGTCTCGGGGAATCCCGCCAGCACGGCCGCCTTGCGTACGGAGTGGTGCGTCTGGTCCGAGGCGTACAGCGTCCCCCGGGAGAAATCGTCGGGGAGGCGCTCCCGCCGCGCGGTCACGATGGCGGTGAAGTTCGCCAGCGATCCGCCCGTGGTGAGGATACCGCCGCTCCCGGCAGGGTAGCCGACGATCTCGCAGAACCAGCGCAGGACGTTCACCTCGAGCTGCACGAGCGCCGGCGCGGCGATCCACACGCCGACGTAGCGGTTCACCGCGTCGGCGACGAGATCGGCGATGGCCGAGGGGAAGAGCCCGCCCCCCGGGATGTAGGCGAGATAGCCGGGTCCGGCCGTATTGAACGACAGGGGGACCGCGCGCTCGAAGAGGAGCTCGAGGAGCTCGTCGTAGTCGGTACCCGAGCGGGGGAGCGGCTCGGCGAGCGCCCGCGCGCCGGCGCGCCCGTCGCCGAGGTACGCCGCGGGCTGGTCGGCCAGCGACGAGACGTGCTCGACGATGCGCGCGGCGGCTTTCGAGAGCATCGCGCGCATCTCGTCGGCGCCGGGCTCGAGGGGATGCATCCTCGTCACCCTAGCCCCAGATGTTGATCTGGCGGCTGTACTTGACGACCACCGCCCGGTTCAGCGGACCGTCCAGCGCGTCCACCCCATGGGAGTCGTTGAACACGATGAACAGGCCGGTGCCGGCCGTGTTCAGCCAGCCGAAGCGGACGTTGGCCGACCACGCGTCGGCCTGATCGCTGTACTGGACCAGCGACTGCAGGAAGACCCGCGGCGTGAAGAAGTAGCCCAGGCGAAGGCCTGCCAGGCGGGTGATGAAATCACCTTCGGCGAGGTTCACGTCGTTGTACTCGAACCGCAGCGCGGTGCTCAGCGACGATCCGTTCCGCACGGTGACCAGCACCGAGCCGCCGTGGCGGTTTCCCGACAGGAGGCTACCCCAGTCCAGCCGCGCCTCGAACGCGACGTCGGCGGCCTGGTTCGTGTAGAAGTGCCACGCGGCCTCCCACCCGTCGTAGGTTCCCGGGGGGACGACGATGCCCTCGGCGATCTCGAACGGCTCCTCCAGGCCCTCTCGGTTCCAGTTCATCGCCGGGCTGAACAACGTCCCGTTGGGCCACTCGAAGTGGCTGTCCACATGGAGGCGGGCCGTCTCCTCGAAGCCGGTCTCCAGGTTGCGGTAGGTGTTGTACTGGAAGTGGGGCCGGATCTCGCGGAGGCCCAGGAGGTGCTCCGGGAAGATGTGGCGCAGCGCCCGCGCCGAGTAGCGCCGGTACCCGGCCCGGGGGAGGAAGCCGACGCCGGGGTCGAAGTTCTCGCCGACCACGTGGTACTCGGCGTTGGCTTCCCAGTCGCGGGTGAGCAGCGCGCCGTCCAGGTGGAAGGCGTGGTCGCGGCCGACGGGGTCCGGGGCGTCGGTTCCGGCAAGAAAGGAGGAGAACGTCAACGCCTCCCCGATGCCGAGCTTTCCGTCCACGGCGTAGGTCCGGTTCGAGTCGCCGCCCGTCCCCAGCTCGTCGCGCTGGACGTAGATCCCGCCGATGCTCGAGCGGTTGGGCAGCTCGCGGGCGAGTCGCGCCACGGAGAAGGCGCTCCCGGACTCGACGCCCTCCAGGCCCTCCGTCCGGATGTGGAGGAGGCCCACGTTGACGCCCGCCGCCTTGCCGGACACGCGCCCCCCTCCGCGGATCGGCACGCGGGCGCCATCTTCGGAGATTCCGATGCGGCGGCTGAAGAAGAGCTCCGTCTCCGACGTGCCCACGGAGAAGAAGCCCGCGTTCTCCAGGAAGAAGGGCCTCTTCTCCGGGAAGAAGAGGTCTGAAGCGGGTCAGGTTGGTCTGGACGTCGTCCACCTCGACCTGCGCGAAGTCCGTGTTGTACGTCAGATCGAGCGTCAGGCTCGGCGTCATCTGGATCTTCGCGTCGCCGCCGAGCTCGCCGTTGTCGTCGAACGAAGTCTGCCCGGCCAGATAGTCGCGCGAGGTCGAGCCGAGCACGTAGGGCGTGGCCCGCACCGAGCGCCGGACCGGGGGCTCGAGCCCGGCGAGCGTTCCGGCCTCGCTCACCCGGTACAGGTCGAACTCCCGCGAGACCGGGCGACCAGAACGACTCCTCGTTGATCCTGCGGATGCGGCGCGCCACGTTGAAGCCCCAGTCCTGCACGCCGCCCCCCCGCGTAGCGGAGCGTCGAGAAGGGGATGCGGAACTCGGCGTACCACCCCCGCTCGTCGCGGGTGGCGCCGCACCGTCCAGCTTCCGTCCCAGTTCAGGTTGAAGCCACCCCCCGAGCCGATCTGCATCCGCTGCCCGCTCAACCCGCCCTGACCCTGACGTCCGGCCCCCTCTCCCTGGTTCACGATCTGGCCGTCGTACTCGATGCCCGCCGGGTTCGTCCCGAACACGAAGCCGTTCTTCTGGTCCCGGAAGGTGTCCAGCACGAGGAGGACCGCGTCGGACTGGGCGAGGTCGTAGTCGCGGACCGATTCGCCGGGCACGATGGCGGCAGCCCGGGCGTCGTACGCCCAAACGGCCACGTAGAGGGCCTCGTCGTCGTAGAGCACGCGCACCTCGGTCGACTGCGTGGCCAGCCGGCCGTCCAGGGGTGTGCGCTGGACGAAGCCGTCGAGCGCAGGGGCGTCTTGCCACACCGGTTCGTCCGGGCGGCCGTCGATGACGGGCGCGGTGGCGGCCCTCGTCGCCGACGTGGACGGTCGGGCGGACCCCTCGGGCGCGGCTGCACCGGTGGACTCCTGCGCCCGGGCACCCCCCACGCCGAGTGCCGCCGACATCAGGATGGCTCCGGCCACCACGGCGGCGGATCGCCGCGCCCAGCTCATCTTCGGTCTTCGGGAATCCGGTTGCTTCGGCATCTGAAGGCGGCGCCTCGGTTCGGTCCACGGGAAGGCCGAGTCGTCGCGCCACGAGGGACGGGGAGGGTGGCTCGGCGTGCCGAAGATATCGGCCCCGGCGCCCGGCTTCCAGAGCGGGTGGGGATCGCGTCGCTCGATTCGCCGGTGGGGCACCGCCCGCCGGCGCCCCATCCGCGGTTGCCCGCTTCCGGGCGCCTTTCTAGTGTCAGGTATCCTGCCCGACCTGCCGCCGCCGCCGCGATCCCAGCCAGGCTCGCGCGCGGCGCGAAAGGGAGTCGAACCGTGCAGACCTACGTCCTGATGACCAAGCTGTCGCCCGACGTGTCGAAGGCCGTCGGGGACCGGGAGAAGCTGGGCAGGAAGTGGATGCACCAGGTGAAGGAGAAGTGCCCCGAGGTGAAGTTCGTCGCGCACTATGCGCTCCTCGGACGCTACGACTTCCTGGACATCTACGAAGCGCCCGACGAAGAGACGGCAGCGAAGGTCTCGATGATCAGCCTGTCGAACGGTGCCTTCCAGTCGGAGAGCTGGATCGCCATCCCGTACAAGCGTTTCGTCGAGCTGACCGAAGAGATCTGAGGCGGTTGCCGTGGAGGCGGGCCGTCACATCATCGGCCTCGGCCCGGTGGCGGCTCTCTGGATGGCGTTGAACAGGAGCTTGTACGTCCCCCTGGGCTGCCCCCGGAACTGCGGCCGGAAGCCGAAGAGCACGACGTTGCCCGAGCCCAGGTGCACGTTCACCATCGCGGGCTTCCCGGCCAGGTAGCGCTCCTCGCCCATGGCCCAGCCGCTCATGAGGAGGTCGTGGTCGGCGTAGCGGGCCACGACCTCCACCTGCGGCTCCGGGGCCTCGGGCGTCGCCTCGCGCCCACCCTCGGCCGACCGCGGCAGACGGACGATCTCGAACGCCCGGCTCTGACTGAAGGCGGCCGCCACCTCCTCCTGCATCCCCGCCGCGAAGGGGTGGGCGGGATCCACGTCGGTGCGGATGAGGGAGCCCGGGATGAAGAAGTCCTCCGGCGGCAGGTCGGCCACCGCGTTCCGCACCGGGATCCCGAAGTGGTCCATGGGGAGCGACGTCGACGCGTCGAAGGCGATGAGCGTGCCGCCTCCTTCGACGTAGCGCTTCAGCTGCGTCACCCCCTCGGTGCCCATCCCGCCCACGTACGCGTCGGGCATGGTGCCCGGGGCGTTCCCCTGCAGGATCTCCTGACCGGGGTGGTTTGGGAGGATGATCGCGTCGTACGCCGACAGGTCGCCTTTGCGGATGTCCGCGTCGTGGAGCGTGTCCACCGCGAAGTCGTAGCGCTCCATGAGCCAGAGCGTCCACCCCTGGTCGTCGACGCGAGAGTGCCAGGCCTTGTACAGGCCGACCCGTGGCCGGCGCAGCTCGGAGAGGGACGCCGAGGGCCGTGCGGGCACGCCTGCGAAGCTCACGCCGAGCTCCCGCGCGGCCTCCGCGACCGCGTCGGATGCACCCCCTCCGCCGGCCACCAGGAAGGTGCCCGCGGGATGCTCGACGCCACCCGCCACGAAGGCCTCGTCGGCCAGCCACACCCGCGCGCCCGCGGCCAGCAAGCGGTTGGAGGCCCGGTGCGCGGCGTTCTCCCTCGGGCCGAACGCCCAGCCGAAGCCCTCGTTTCCCGCCACGGTCCCGGCAGGTAGCGCGGCCAGGTCCACGACCTCCTCGGTGGACGCCGCGAACAGCCCCTCACCCTCCACGCGCTCCACGGTGACGCCCATCTGGAGGGGCAGCGTCCACCCGGCGAGGTCGTAGGGCGTTTCGGGCGGGCCCCCGGGATACTGCTCACGCTCGGGGTAGTCCCTGGTCTCCATCAGGTTCACCACGTGCGGTCTGAACGCCTGAGCGGTGTAGACGATGTAGGAGCCGGCGGCGAAGTCGCGGCCGTCCGCCCGGAAGGGGCGGGTGGCCCGGTAGACCTCCACCCCCGAGCGCCGCAGGACGTTGACCAGCTCCACGGCCTCGCCCGGGTCCCACTGGTCGGGCGGGATCACGTACGCGAAGGGCTCACCGGCCTGCCCCTTCTCGATGGCGTCGCGTCCCATGCGCCAGATGTTGAAGAGGAAGTCCTCGCGGTAGCGCGCGGCCAGCTCGAGCGTCGCGAAGGTGGCCTCGTGCATGTAGTCGAAGGCGTCGCGAAAGTGGGACTCGGCGCCGACCCAGGGGTCCGGATACGAGATGCTGGTGCTGTCCGTACGCGCCGTCATGCCGCGGCGAACGCTCAGCACCTTCGGGAGCCGCTCCGGGTCGTAGACGCGGGGCGTGGGGGGACGGTGGGCCGTCTCCGTGAGGATCCCCACCATGTTGTGGAAATACGGCGTGAGCCTCATGCCGCCGTTCCACCACATCGAGTACACCGCGCGCGACACGTAACCCGGCATGCGCTTCTGGGCGAAGCGCGCCGCCATCGCCGCGCCCACCAGGTTCACGCCCGTGGTGACGCCCGGGTGGATGTCCGGGTTTACCGGGTCGGCGAAGGGCGGGATGAAGATGCGCGCGTAGTCGGGGGCCGGCTGGTGGTGGTTGTAGACGATCTGCGGGTACCACGTCCGGTAGAGGATGTTCGAGACCGCGCGGGTCTCGGGCTGGTTGTTCATGAACCAGTCGCGGTTGTTGTCCGTCCCCGCCCACGGCTGGCCCAGGCGGGGCGGGCGGGTGGTCTCGAACGGTGTGCCCCTCACCTCCCGGTACCAGCTCACGTCGTTGACGATGGCGTCGGGGTTGAGGACCGGGTTGAGCAGGATCACCACGTTGTCGCGGATGAGCCGCATCTCGTCCGTCTCGGAGGTGATGAGCTTGTAGGCCAGCTCCGGGGTCATCTGGGCGGTGGCGTACTCCTGGTCGTCCATGCCGCCGTCCACCCACACGACCGCCTTCCCCGAGCGGGACAGTCGCCGGGCCTCCGCTTCGTCCACGCGCGCGCGCGCCAGCCGCTCGGCAGTCCCGCGCCACTCGTCCAGGCGACGCATGTTCTCCTCGCTGGAGATGATCAGCAGGAGGAGCGGCTCTCCCTTCGCGCTCCGGCCGATCTCCTGGATCGAGGCCCGCGGCGAGGCGTCGGCCAGTGCGTGGAAGTACGCCTTCATCTGGTCGTAATCGGCCAGCTCGTAATCGGCGCCGGGCGCGAACCCGAAGGCGTCCAGGGGAGAGGGGACCTGCGCCACCGACGCGTGCGGGGCGAGGAGGAGCGTGGAGACGAGGGAGACGACGAGCGCGTGCGTCACGTGCTTCATGGGGACCTCGCGGTTGGACCACCGGCGTCGACCAGGGGGCAACTTAGGCGGGTGGGGCCGGAGCCGAAAACCCGTGCGCATCGGATGCGGCCCTTGTATGGTGCGGCGCAACCGATCCGACCATGTCCCCCCTCCGCCGCGCGGAGAAGCATCCGGGGTCGTGTCGCCCACCTCACCCCGAGCACCGCGAACCGATGCCGAAACCCGTCATTCTGGCGGTCGACGACGAGCCGGAGGTCCTGAACTTCATCGAGCGGGATCTGCGCAGGCGCTACAGCGACGACTACCGTGTCATGAAGGCGAGCTCCGGCGGCACCGCGCTGGAGGCGGTACGCCAGCTGAAGCAGCGTGGGAGGCCGGTTGCCCTGTTCGTGGTGGACGAGCGCATGCCCGGCATGACGGGCACGCAGTTCCTGACCGAGGCGCTCAAGCTCTATCCCGAGGCCCGGCGGGTCCTGTTGACGGCGTACGCCGATACCGACACCGCCATCGCCGCCATCAACACCATCGGCCTCGATCACTACCTGCTGAAACCTTGGGAGCCCCCCGGCGAGCGACTCTATCCGGTGCTGGACGACCTGCTCTCGGACTGGTTCGCCCGGAGCCGTCCCGAGTATGACGGCATCCGCGTCGCCGGAACGACCCTGTCTCCGTCCAGCCACGCCATACGCGACTTCCTGTCGGGGAACCAGGTGCCCTATCGATGGCTCGACGTCGACACGGACGCCACCGCGCGCGAGCTCGCCGTGGCGGCCACGGCGGGAGCGCTCCGGCTGCCCGTCGTGTTCCTGCCCGACGGCTCGACGCTCGTGCAGCCCGAGGCGCGGGAGCTGGCGGAGCGCATCGGGATGCAGACTCGAGCCCGCCTGCCGTTCTACGATCTCGTCATCGTGGGTGGAGGCCCGGCGGGACTGGCGGCCGCGGTATACGCGGCGTCCGAGGGGCTGCGCACGGTCCTGGTCGAGCGGGCGGCGCCGGGCGGACAGGCCGGGACGAGCTCCCGGATCGAGAACTACCTCGGCTTTCCCGGCGGCCTGAGCGGTGCGGATCTCGCACGGCGTGCCTCGGCGCAAGCGCGCAGGTTCGGTGCCGAGATCCTCACGACGCAGGAGGTCGTGGCCGTCGAGCGGGATGAGCCGTACCAAAGGGTGAAGCTCGCGGACGGACCCGATCTCTCGTGCTACGCCGTCCTGTTCGCGCCGGGGATGGAGGTCCGCCCGCTCGATGTCCCCGGTGTGTCGGAGCTCGTGGGCGCGGGCGTCTACTACGGCGCCGCCTTGACCGAGGTGGCGACGTACCGGGGCGCCGACGTCCTGGTCGTCGGCGGTGCGAACTCGGCCGGGCAGGGCGCCATGTTCTTCTCCCGATACGCCCGGAAAGTCACGATGGTCGTTCGGGGCGCCGGGCTCTCCGCGATGTCCCAGTACCTCGTCGACCGCATCCGGGACGCGGTCAACGTGGAGGTCCTGACCGGGACGGTGGTCCGCGGGGTTCGGGGCGAGGGTCGACTCGAAGGGGTCACCCTCGCGGACGTGGCCACCGGTGAAACCAGGGAGATCCCCGCCGCCGCGGCCTTCATCTTCATCGGCATGGCGCCACGGACGGAGATCCTCGCGAAGCTCGTCGCGCGCGATGCCGAGGGGTTCGTCCTGACCGGGCGAGACGTCATGGATCAGGGAAGACGGCCGAAGGGCTGGACCGTGGACCGCGACCCCTTCCCGTACGAGACCAGCGTCCCCGGTGTGTTCGCGGTCGGTGACGCGCGTCACGGCTCGGGGAAGCGGGTCGCCGCCGCCGTGGGCGAAGGGTCGGCGAGCATCGCGATGATCCACGCATACCTGCAGACCGTCTGAACCGCGGAATCCACACCGAAACGGAGGCGGAACATGGTCGCCGATCCCGCACTCGTCGATCGTCTGGCGGCACTGTCCACCCTGGAGGGGGTCCCTCGCGAGGAGCTCGAGTGGCTCGTCTCGCACGGCCGCCTCGAGGTGCACGAGGAGGGTGGAGTCATCGCTTCCAAAGGCGAGCGGATCGACCGGCTGTGGATCATCCTGTCCGGCCGCATCGGGATCCGCGTGGATCGGGGGGTGGGCCCCCGTCGGGTGATGGGATGGCGTGCCGGCGACGTCAGTGGAATGCTCCCCTACTCGAGAATGAGCGGACCCCCGGGTGACAACTACTTCGAGGAAGACACCGAGATCCTGTCGGTCCACGAGGAGCATTTCCCCGAGATGGCGTGCCGCTGTCCGGCCTTCACCGCGTACGCCGTGCACCTGATGCTCGACCGTGCCCGGAGCTTCAGCGCCTCCGAGCTCCAGGACGAGAAGATGATCTCCCTCGGCAGGCTGGCTGCCGGCATGGCGCACGAGCTCAACAACCCGTCCTCCGCCACGGTGCGTGGCGCCGATCTGCTTCTGGTCGGTCTGGCCGACGCGGACGCGGCGGCGGAAGCTCTCGGCGCGGCCGGGCTGAGCCGAACGCAGCTCGATGCGATCAAGCGCCTACGCTCCGCCTGCCAGGCCGGATCGCCCGCGTCGGTGATCTCGCCCCTCGAACAGGCGGACCGCGAGGACGAGATCGCTGGGTGGCTCGCCCGCCACGAAGTGGAATCCGGGTATGCGGCGTCGCTCGCCGAGACACCGGTCGACATCGAGGCTCTCGACGAGCTGGCGGCGGTGCTGTCGGGGCCCATGCTCGACGCGGCCCTCCATTGGATCGCCTCCGGCTGTGCGACACGCGCGCTCGCCGGCGACATCGAGAGGGCCGCGACCCGGATCCACGAGCTGGTGGCGGCCGTGAAGAGGTTCACCTACATGGACAACCTGGGCGGGCCGGAGGTAGCGAGCGTGGAGGCGGGTCTGCGGGACACGGTGAGGGTCATGTTCTCGAAGGCGAAGACGAAGGGCGCGACCGTGACGGTCGACGTGGAACCCGACCTCCCGGACGTGCGCGCGACGGGTGGTGAGCTCAATCAGATCTGGCTGAACCTGATCGACAATGCCCTCGACGCGATTCCCGAGTCGGGGCACGTGGACGTCAGCGCGCACAGGGAGATGGACTGGGTCGTGGTTCGGGTCGTGGACGACGGGCCGGGCATCCCGCCGGAGGTGATGCCCCGGATCTTCGACCCCTTCTTCACCACCAAGCCGCCCGGGGAAGGGACGGGACTGGGCCTGGAGATCACCCGGCGGCTCCTGCGGCGGTATCGCGGCGATATCTCCGTGCAATCCCGTCCGGGTAGGACGGAGTTTCGCGTCGCCCTGCAACGAGCCTTCGCGGACGAGACGGGCGGGCCACCACGGAACGGCGCCTGAGGGCCCCGCGGCCTCTACCCTCCCTCCAGCTCCGTCGGACAGCCCTCGGCTCCGGCATTCGCCAGGTAGTCTCTCAGTCGCGTGGCCCGCGCCCGCAGCCGCGGATCGTGCCAGGCGTTTTCGAGTGCCGAGCGCTCTTCCCCCGTCAGGTGCCAGGACAGGGGCCCTGCGACCCGCAGAGGGAAGACCACGCGGCAGAGCACGAGCCCCCGGCTGCCCCAGGCCTCGCGCAGGAGCGTCAGCTCCTCGTCATTGCGCCCGATCTGGGATGAGTTCCGCACGGCGTTCATCGCGAGGAGCGGCCCGAACGCGGAGAACTTGAACCCCCCGCGGTCCGGCCGCCCCTCGCCCTCGGGCGTAGCCCGGATCTCGACGAGGACGACGCGGCGGATGGGGTGGGCGGTGTCGCCGGGCAGGGCCGTCGAGTCGACCCGCTGCAGGAAGTCCAGGGCGGAGAAGACGCCGAAGTTGTCGAAGTACCCGCCGTCCCCGAGGTGGAAGCTGGCCGAGTCGACGAGCGCGGCGTAGTCCGTAGCGCCGCCCCGGGCCGCAGGCGTGACACCCGCCAGGTCCGCGGGGTCCATCCACGCACGCGTCATGGGCGAAACCCACGGGAAGCTCGCCGAGAGCCGAGCGGCGGTGGCCACGTCCACGTCGGCGTCGGGATAGAGGTCCGCGAACTCCCGCGGCTCCGAGCCGGGCGCGAACCTCGGCTCCTCCGTGGCCCCCGCCGGCGGGTCGGACAGGGCGACGGTGGCGAAACGCACGGCCGCGCCGGTTTCCACGGCCGTGGCGTTGAAGACGTGCGCGGGACGCCACCCGGCGCGCACGCCGGCCACCCAGTCACCCAGGCGGCGTGGGCGCGTGAGGGACGGGGAGGACCCGGCGCTGCCGATGGCCTGCGCGTGTCCCATCCTCGCCATGCGCACCGCTTCCCAACGCCGGTCCATGGCCCAACCCCGATCCAGCGTCGGCCACCATCGTCCGGGAACGAGGCCGCCCGTGATGACGCGCCAGAGATCGGGATAGGCCATCCCCCACACGACCGCGGAGAGACTGGACTCTCCCGCCGCCTGCACCACCTGGTCCATCCGGCGCTCCGAGATGCCGGAGGGCTCGAAGGCGTCGGTGTAGTACATCCCGCCCACGCTCCCGCCCGAGTTGGTGCTGAGCAGAACGATCGAGCGGGTGAGCTCGGGTCCGACGTCCTGCTGGAGCCCCTGCAGGACCCTCGCCGTCCACAGCGCCGCCTTGATCCCGCCGCCGCTCGCGGCGACCACGGTGACCCAGTCGCCGCTCGCCTCGGCATGGCGCGCCCGCACGACCTCGGTGGGGGTCGGCAGGGCGGTCATGGCTCCCTCGGCGGGAACGATCCGGTAGTAGTGGTCGGACCCGGACAGCGCGAAGCCCACGCCGAGCCATGCGACCACGGCGAGCCCGACGGGGATGCGGGAGCGATCGAAGATCAACGACACGATCGTGGTCAGCCAGATCAGGGCGCCCGCGACCAGGAACACGTAGAAGATCGGAGGGAAGCGGTTCGCGAAGACGCGTGACCCCTCCCACCCCTGGTGGACGAGGGGGCTCAGCAGCAGGTAGGCGACGATGGCCACGATGGCCATCATGACGATGGGTGCGTGCCCTTTGCGGCCGAATCCTTCGAGGATGCGGCCCGCCGGCTCCACGAGCGGGTCCAGGATCCGCATCATCCAGCTTCGTTTCTGCTCGACCAGCCAGGACCACACGAGCTGCCATCCGGCGCTCACGCGGCGCTCGGCCCAGAACTGCATCAGCATCGCGACGGCCACGGCGAGGACCCACCCCAGGACCAGGCCGGTGACGGACGGGGCGGACGAAACGCGCCGGATCGCGATGAGCAGCGGAACGGCCAGCAGCGCGAAGATCGGAGCCCGGGCACGCGCGATCCACGGACAGCACCAGGCCACGAAGTCCCGATTGTCCCGGACGCACGCCTCCCGCTCGGCCTCGTCACCGGGCGTGTGGGTGCCGGAGCCGGACCGGCGGGTCTCGCCCCGCCGGATGGGGAGCTTGTTCCGGTAGGGGGCCGTCAGGAACGCGAGACGCGCCATCGACATGACGGTGAGCGCCACGAGGGTTCCCAGGAACGAGATCCAGAAGACGTGCGACTCGAGGACCAGGAGGTTGCCGAAGAGCGAGGTGGCGCCCTTCGCTCCCACGAGCTGCGGGAGGAAGGCCAGCAGCGCCCCGCCCATGATCGGGAAGCGCAGGAAGTAGAGGTACTGGGCGAGGTGCAGCCACTTCCAGTGGGACACGACGGCCAGCAGGAGGAACATCCCCAGAGCCCATACGGGGCCCGCGGCCATGGCCCAGCCGGTGGCCCACAGCCAGGCGAGACCCGCCAGCGCCCAGCGACGGCGTCCGGACCGCACCACCGCGAACACGCAGAGCGCAGCCACGGCGAAGAGGAGGACGTATTTCGCCCCCGTGAAGACCGCGGCGACCCAGGCCACCGGAGTCGGCCGTCCGGAGAACGTGAAGGCGAGGTATGCGAGGGTCACGTTCTCGAGGAGGTCGCACGCGCCTCCGAGCAACGCCAGGAGCGTCGCGGCTCGCAGCAGGCCGTCGTCCACCCGGAGGCGCTCCTCTCCCGGCGGTGATCGGAGGGCGCACAACAGCGCGAGGAAGAGCGCGGTGTAGACGAGGGGGAAGACAACGTCCAGGCTCACCTCGGTCCACCCGTACAGGGCCCGCCCCGCCGGCCGTAACCCGTCCAGCCAGGCCTGCGCCTGAGCGGGTGTGTACAGCACGTGTCCTACGCCGTTCGGCGTCGTCCATCGGACACGGGCGTCCAGGGCGGGCCCTCCCGGCAAGGCCCCGCTGCGCGTGGCGAACGCCGCCGTGCACAGAAGGAACAGGAAGGCCAGGAAGCTGACGACGGGGGGTCGGGTGAGCCTGCCGCAGGTCTTCATGGGACACTCCGGGGCGGGCGCCTGGTCGGCGGCCGCTCGGCCGCGAACCGGGTCTCGCGCGATCGAGTCTTCCCCGGGGAGGCTCGGGCAATCTTCGATTCGTCGCGGCTCGCACGCAAGAGCGCTCGCGGGACGTTCCCGGCCGCCGGGGGCCCGCGCGTCGCCCCCCCGGAGCGCCTGGGAATCACACCGGGCTCGAAGCGCTCTCCGTCGTCAGCACCCGCCGAACTCCTCCCAGTGCGCCTTCAGCCAGCTTCCCAACTCCCGGCGGGCGAAGTCCACCTGATAGGAGGGCAGGTTGCCGTGGGCCGGTCCTTCCCGGAAGCGCACGTACAGACCCCCCACCAGGCCGCACCGGAGCCGGCCGTCCCCTTGATCGGCCTCTTCCCCCACCGCGAAGAGGAGGGACTTGAGGAAGAGGTCGTCCGAGGGGCCGGCCTCCCCGGGCTCGGCGAGGGTGCCGGTCTTCACATAGAGCCCACCGGGGAGCCCGGCCCTGCGCCAGGCGGCGCTCAACCCCCCGGCGGTTCCGTCCACGGCCACTCCCCGCAGGCCCTGCAGGAAGCGCGGGTACCAATCGTGGCGCCGCAGCCCCAGCTCCTCGATGGCCGGAGTCCCTGCGACTCCGTCCGCTCGCGGCGCGAAGCCCAGCTGAATGCGCTGGTCCGTCACCACGCGGCCGAACGCGTTGGTGAGGTCCAGGAGGTTCCAGCCGTTCTCCCACGCACCGAAGGCGTAGCGGTACAGGAGGCCCAAGGGCGTCCCCCGCGGGTGCGTCGGGGAGAGCAGGGCGGGGCGGGATTCCGAGGGGAGGAGCTCGTAGGGAACGTCCACCGGAGTGCCGTCGGAGTATGCGATCCCGGTCCACACCCGCCGACTCCGACCGACGACGTCGGCGATGGTCGGGTCCGTGGGAACGTCGAACAGGTCGCTGAGACCCTCCGAGAGGTCGCTGCGGAGAAGCGCGGACCGCGGGACCTCGCTCGCGTCCAGAGGCACCACGGGGCGAGCGCCGTCGGCGGTGCGGCCGCCGAGGCGGAAGCGGCCCGACGACTCCGGGGAAGCCTCCAGGCGGCTCCCGTTCCAGATTCCCGCCATGACGAGGGACGCGGCGTACTCGTTGTCCGAGCACCGCAGGAAGTACTCCAGGTCCACCCATCCGTCTGCAGGGTACGCGCAGTTCAGGGAGGTCTGGAATGCCCTCCGGGTCGGGACCGGGGGAAGGCCGAGGACGCTGCGGACGCTCCCGCTGCGGGCCGGGATCTCGAGCGTGGCCAGCTCCGGGCGCCGGCTGAGCACCGCCGCGGCCAGAAGGGGCTTCACGGCCGAGCCGGGTGTGACCCGCTCGAGGAGGTTGCTGCGCCCCCGGCTCCTGCGGTTGCCGACCTCCGCCAACGCCAGGATCTCGCCGTCCGGGATCCGCCCCACCACGAGGATGCCGAAGTCCACCGCCAGGGGGAGCCCGTCCAGGTACGAGCGAAGCCGGGCCGTGAGATCTTCGCTGGCGGCCCCGTCCACCGTGAGCTGCACCGACGCGGTGCGTGACGGCCCAGGGCCCTCCGTGCGGGGCCGGTTGCCCAGCTCAGAGAAGAGGTCGAGAGGTGGCGTGAAGGCGCCACGGCGTCGCATGCGGCCGCTGATCCACTGCTTGCTGGACAGCACGCCCTCCCAGTACTCCCCGTACACCACGGGCTCCAGGGGATCGATCCCCAGAACCGAGCCGAAGGAGAGGGGCACGGAGTCACCCGACGACACGCGCGCGCCATCCACCCACAGGTCACTCCACCCCGCGACGATGGATCCTTCTCCGTCGTCGTCCGCGGCCATGCGGAGGATCGCCTGGGGAATGCGCTCCTCGGAGCGGCAGTAGGCGCGAACGTCCAATCCCGCCGGGGAGAACTCGCACACCTGGCGCCGTCCGTCGACCCGACGCGTGAGGCGCACGGGGCGACGAAGGGGTATGGTGGCACGGGGCCCCATGAGGCCGTTCCCCCGATGGACGTCGCGGGCCCGCACCTCCCCGTCCCACTCCTCCTCTGCGGGGGATCGAACGCGGAGGCTCCAGGCGACGCTGGAGCGCGTCAGACCCGGCGAGTCGTCCCCCGTCCACCGAGAGCGGAAGATGGACGGATTGTGCGGCTGGAGCCGGTCGAACCACTCCGGCCGCTCCCGCGCGAGGTCGATGCGCGCGCGCTGGAACGCGTTGTACGCCTCCGCCTGGTCCCACAGGAATCCGGCGGGCCTGAACGACGGGAACGCCATCGTGTCCGCCACCACGACGATGGTGTCGTACGAGACCCGTGAACCGTCGCCCAGCCGCTCCGTGACCACGTCGAAGCGCACGAGCGACTCTTCGCCGGCCTCCCGGATGAGGTCGTCGAGGGAAGAGAGGAACACGTGGTAGTCCAGCCCTGGACGCATCGCGGCGTCTCCCGACGCCCGGACGGTCTGGTAGGCCACCGTCCCGAGCCCGACGCCGGTGAGTCCCAGGAGGAGCCCCACGATCGAGACCAGCCCCGCTCCACCGCGATTCATGTCTCCCCTCCTCCCCGACGCCGGCACATCCAGCGTCGCCAGCGCCAGCACGATGCCCGTCGCCACACCGCTCACCAGCACCGCGTCCGCCCACGAGTTCAGGCCCAGGAAGGGCATGTTCTGACCCGTGAGCGGGACCAGCCCGAGGTTGGAGGCCGCCACGTACGCCGCCGGCACGGTGAGCCAGAGCGCCCCGCCCACCGTCATGGCGAGGACGGCCCTTCCCGCCGCGGACTCCTGCACGGTGGCACGCACGCGGAAGACCCACACACCGACCACGAACAGGAGCGCGAGGTAGGTGGCCAGCACGGCCAGCCCCCCGAGCGCGCCGTGCTCGGACAGGACATACACGGAGAAGGTGTTCTCGGCGTAGGAGACCGCGGTGGGAACACCGCGGCCCAGGAGAGTCGTCCCCGCGAAGCCTGTGCCGGTCCACCCCGAGGCGGCGTAGGCGCGGCCGCCCCACACCTGCTCCCGGGAAGGAGCTGCGGCCAGGAGCGCCTCGCTGGGGCCGGCGAACGCCAGCGCCTCCTCCAGAAGGTCCGGGTCCGAGGCGGCCATGCTGCGCACCGTCGCGCGCGTGATGGGACCCGACAGCCCCGCGACCCGAAGGGCGTCGACCAGCCCATTGCCCACGTCGGCGTATTCCCTGGAAAAGGACGGTACGTCCGGGGCCGACCGGAGGTCGCCAAGGGACGGCTCGAGGACCGACCAGGCGACGACGGTGACGCCCGCGACCATGGCCAGGGAGGCCAGCGCCAGGGAAGCGGGGAGGCGATCGACGCGTGCGGCGAGCAGCACCGTCACGAACATGGGGAGGAAGAAGACCAGTCCCAGGCCGAAGTCGAAGAGCATGAAGACCAGGAGGACACCCAGGGGGATCACCAGAAGACCCAGCGCCTCGATCCGGACCTTCCTCCGACCGCCGGCGTCGGGATCGGCCTCGAGAATGCGGCGGCACGCGAGCCCGGCCCGGATGCCCAACAGGAAGAGCATGAACACCAGCGCGAAGCGCACGAAGGGAGGGATTCCCCTGGTGTCCAGGAAGATGAGGGCGCCCAGGATGAGGAGCATGCCGATCCACCCCACGCCCGAGAAGAGCGTCCCGCCGAGGTCGGTGAAGTCCCGGTACCGGGCCACGATCCGCTGCTCGGTGCCGCCTCGGGCCCGGCCCAGCAGCCATGCGGCCAGGCCCGCGCCGATCGCGCAGAGGCCGCCGAGTGTCCACAGGGGCCAGGGCGAGAAGGCATAGGCGCCCAGGGCCGCCAGGGCGAAGGCCGCGGCGAGGACGATCCAGCCCCGGTGGGCGGGGCGCTCGGCCCATCGCGTCCAGCCCGCCATGTGGTTCACCCCGAACAGGGTCAGGAGGACGAGCACGGGTGCCAGAGCCAGCTCCGGCGCATGGATGGCGAGGACCAGCACGGCCGCGGCGCCGGCGGTCACCGCATAGGACATCGAGGCCTTCGTCTTGCGGGCGTCGTCCGCGATGACGTCCATCGGCGCCCGCACCCCGGCAGTCGCCGAGTCGGTTCGGCTGGTCCCCATGGCCAGCCACGCGCCGACGCCCACCAGCGCGGCCACCAGGCCCCACGCCGCCTCCGGCCGTTGCCAGAGCACGATGGCGAGGCTCGACAGGAAGAGGAGGAGCCCGAGAACGGTGCGAAGTCGCGCCTTCCTCCGAAGGGCGACATCCTCGGGGGTCGTCGGCTCGGCTTCGGGTTGCCCGCCGCGGCGCGCCCCGCTTCCACCGGTCGAGCGGTGCATGCCGGGAAGGAAGAACCGCGCGATGGGGCGCTCCACCGCTCTCGTCAGCTTCCGGACGCCGGGCACCCAGGCGGACCACCGACCCAGCGCGACGAGCATCACCCAGAAGGTGACCCACAGGCCCACGGCGGTCGCGGCGGCTCGCTCGTAGAACGGGGGTGTGTAGGCGACCCGCAGGCCCAGCGCGAGGCGGATGCCGAGGAAGACGAAGAAGAGGTTCAGGAACGCCCAGGCCGCGGTGACGTGGGGTGTTTCCTCCTTCCGCCGCGCCCAGAGGCGGACATCGCCGGAGAGGACGACGAGGGCCCCGATCACCATGAGATAGAGGGTCAGGACCGTGACCAGGACCGCGCTCTGCCGGCCCTGGTCTTCGCGGCTCACGGCGAGGAGCACCCCCGCCGAGGGGTCCTCCCGTCCCGCTTCGAGGGCCGGGAGCGGGTAGACCGCGCCGTACGGGTACCGCGGCCGCGGTACGCGCGCCTACGATGCGCACGCCATCGCCGTCCGACTCGATTCGGGCGAGGACGGAGTAGCGGGTCGTGTCGAGGCCGAAGCCGCTCAGGTCGAAATGTGGCTGTGGAGGAGGCAGCGGACGCGTCGAGATCACGGCGCAGCGGTCCGCCGAGCTTCCGCACGCCTCCGTGGAGGGAAGCGCCCACCCCGAGGGCCGCGGCCGCCGGGCGAAGGTGATGGCCACCGGAGCCGCCACCCGGGAGACGCCGGGGACGAGGTCCACTCCGAACGCCCACGTCTTGCCGCGGGACGTGACCCAGAGGGTATCGCCCGGTCCCAGGATCGGTCCGAGAGTATCGGCCCACGCCTCGCCCCCCTCACGTGACACCAATCGATACGAAGGCAACGAAAGGCGGAGTCGGCCCAGGGATCGGCCGCCTACGGTCCTCGTGAGCACCAGGTCCGCCGCACGCTCCGGATCGGGGAGGGTGTCCCACGGGAGCTCCGCCAGGGGGATCCCGCGGGACAGGCGCAGAGAGAGCCGCCGGTCGAGCAGAGGGTCGTCCACCGAGAGGTCGGCGGTGCCGCGTCCCCAGGTCAGCGCTCCCCTCGGGCCCCGCGCGAGGAGCCGGATCTCGACGTCCTCGCCCGTAGTGACGGCCCGGTGGCTGCCGTCCAATCGGGCCCCCAGCGCCGGCACGGTACCGGAGCCGCCCGGCCACCAACGGGAGGCCGGACGCACGCGCAGCATGTCCACCTGGTGGGGGTGGGTCACGACGAACCGCGCGGCGTCCAGTCGGCGCACGTCCACGGACCACCGGTCGAAGTCGGCCAGCGAGCCCTCGAGTCGGACGTCGAGGTCGCGGCGTCCCACGCCCACGCGGATGGGCTCGGTCTCCGGAGCGAAGTAGACACCCCTGACTTCGAGTCGCTCGCTACGCTGGCGGTGTGTCTCGACGTGGAAGAGATAGAGGTCGAAGCAGACCGTCCCGCTCAGCATGAGCAGCGTGACGCCGAACCAGGAGAGGTTCAGCGCGCGTCGCACCGCGGGGTGGGACAGGATACCGAGCAGGGCGAGGAGGGCGAAGACCCAGAGCGAGAACCACGGCCAGCTCGGGCGGATCCTGGCCAGGTACAGCAGGGCGGCGGCGACCAGCACCGTCCCTGCCCAGAACGCTTTCGGCAGCCTCCGACTTCCACCCTCCGGATCCGAACCGGGCCGCGCGTCCATCCCCGCCTCCCTTCTCCGAGGGACGTCGGCGCCGCCGGTCTCGTCGTCGGGGGGGCGTCTGCATCCCTTGTTCTTTCCCGCCCCTCGCGCGTCGCGGCGCGGCAGAGGGGCTTGTTGCCCCTACGGATGGGGAGCGCGCGCCGTTTCCGGGGTGGGCGTCACATGACGGACCTCGGCCCGGTGGCCGCTGGCGGATCGCCTTGTACGAGCGCATCACCCGGGGACCTCCACGCCATACGCCAGATGCACAACGGCTACGCGCGCTACGTCGCCATCTGCCCGGCGGACTGGACGTACGGGGTCTCGGTGGGGGAGGTCCCGGAGGCGCCGCTGCCCAGGAGCGACCGGCCGCTGGTGTGGGACACGGCGCTGGGCGTGCGCGTGCGCAGGTAGGGCAGGCCGCGCGGGTCGGCCGTCCCCCGCCGCGGGTCGCCCGGCTCGCCTACCGGAGATCCCGCACCCGCACCTCGATGTCCTTCTCCCCTGCCAGGAGCTTCACCAGCTCCTGCGGGTCCGTGTCCCCGTAGTGGTAGGGATAGAGGATGCGGGGCCGGACCGCGCGCGCGGCGTCGGCCACCATCTCCGGGGTCATCGTGTACGGGAGGTTCATCGGCAGGAACGCCACGTCGATGTCCGTCAACGCCTTCATCTCCGGGGTGTTCTCCGTGTCTCCCGCGATGTACACGCGCGTGTCGCCGAACGTGACGATGTAGCCGTTGCCGTCGCCCTTGGCGTGGTACGGCCGCCCGGGGGCGCGCATGTGGACGAGGTTGTAGGCCGGCACCGCCTCGATGCGGAAGCCGAGCTCCTCGCGCACGTCCCCGTTCCGCATGACCTCGGCGCCGTCGACCCTCCCGGCGCACGAGGCGCTCACCACCACCCGCGTCCCCTCCTTCCGGACGGCCGCCAGCGCGTCCGGGTCGAGATGATCTCCGTGCTCGTGGGTGATGAGCACCAGGTCGGCCTTGGGGAGCTCGGAGTAGTCGGCCTCGCGGCTCACCGGGTCGACGTGGATGACCTTCCCGCCCTGGCGGAGCATGAGGGTCGCGTGACCGAGGAAGGTCAGGGTGAGGTCACCGGCGGAGGTGTGGATCACGTCCTCGTGGGGCATCGCCTGGGCTCCTGGGGCCGCAGGGCCCTGGGTGGTGAGGAACACGGCAGTGAGCAGCAGATCGGGTCCCAGCATGGCTCGTCTCCTTCGATCAGTCTCCCTCCGGCGCCACCTGGTACTGCTCCAGCTTCCCGTCGGGCATCTGGAACGTCCACACGCGCAGCGCCCGGTCCGGGAACACCGCACGGAAGGAGCGCGCCAGCATCCCACCGCGCAGGCCCTGCGAGGTCTGGCGGAAGATCCCGCGGCGGGCCCAGCGGCGCCAGGCTCGAGGCGAAGTCGTGCAGCGCCTGGTCGCTGAAGTAGGCGTTGGCGTCGTCGGTGAACAGCGAACGGTCGACGGTGCCGCGCTGCAGGCCCTCGAAGATCTCCAGCGCCTGGCGCTCGCGCGCCTGGGTGTCGGCGTCCTGCGGTGGCGAACAGCAGGCCGCTCACCCCCTCGCGCGATGCCGCTCGCGGCGCTGGCCGCGTCCTGGTTGGTGAGCACGACGACGGCGGCGTGGTCGTCCGGGAAGACCAGGTTCTGGGCGGTGAAGCCCGACACCTCGCCGCCGTGGGAGATCGATGCGGTGGCCGCCGCTCATCCCCACGGACACGCCGAGGCCGTAGCCCGTCCCGACCCCGTCGTTCAGGAGCACTTCGGTCTCGAGCTGGCGGTAGGACTCCGGCTGGAGCAGGGTCTCGTCCATCAGGGAGATGTCCCACTTGGCGAGATCGGTGGCGGTCATGGCCAGCTCGCCCATGGCGAACAGCCATCCCGCGCCCTCCTTCGGCGCCCGGTGCAGCGGGCCGAGGGCGTAGCGCATGTAGCCGGTCGCCTCCGGCTCGGTGACCTCGCTGATGTCGATGCTCATGGCGCTCCCCAAGCCCAACGGCGCCAGGACGCGGCTGCGCAGGAAGTCGAAGAAGGGCATCCCGCTCACCTTCTCCACGATGACGCCGGTGATGACGTAGTTCGTGTTGCTGTACTGCCAGCGCGTGCCCGGATCGAAGTCCAGTGGCTTCTTCGCCCACAGGTCCATGATCTCCTGGGCGGTGGTGGGCTCCAGCATCATCGGCGGCACGTAGTCCTGCGGCCAGTAGTCCTGGTAGCCGGAGGTGTGCGACAGCAGCTGCCGGACCGTGATCTCGTCCGCGCGCGTCAGATCGGGAAGCCAGCGCGACACCGCGTCGTCCAGGGAGAGCTTGCCGTCCTCCTGGAGGAGGAGGATGCACGACGCGGCGAACTGCTTGCTGATGGAGCCGATGCTGTAGCGGATGTCCGTCTGCGCGGGCACCTCCGGCTCCAGCTGCGCGTCCCCGTAGGCATGGGCGTAGGCCAGGCGGCCGTCCCTCACCACGGCCACGGATGCGCTGGGCACGCCCGTGCGCGTCAGCACCGCGTGGGCGACGGAGTCCACCCGGGCCTCGAACGACGTCTGCGCACGCAGCGGTGCGACGGCGACGATCGTCATCAAGGCGACGGGAACGGCTTTCAGCATGATGGGCTCCTGGAGGAGGGCCGCGACTCCACCGAGCGGGGCGGCCGGCGCCTCGGTCGCGGTCGTGCGAAGCGGGCAAGCAGTGGATCGCCGAACATGCCGAATGCTACCCAGGAACCGGGTGGAGGGGGAGGCCGGGCGCTCCGGCTGGCTGCCCGCCACGCCCGGCCCTACCTTCCCGCCCTCACACTTCGGGGAGGGTGCCCTGATGGCGGAGGAGCTCGAGCGCCTCACCACGGCATTGGCCGATCGCTACCGGATCCTGCGCGAGCTGGGTCACGGGGGCATGGCTGCCGTGTACCTCGCGGAGGACCTCAAGCACCATCGCCAGGTGGCGGTCAAGGTCCTCGCGCCCGAGTTCGCCTCCGCGCTCGGCGCGGAGCGCTTCCTCCGGGAGATCGAGATCGCCGCCAGCCTCGATCATCCGCACATCCTCCCGCTGCACGACTCCGGTGAGGCGGACGGCCTGCTCTTCTACGTCATGCCGTACGTGGACGAGGGCACGCTGCGCGACCGGCTCGACAGCGAGAAGCAGCTCCCTCTGGACGACGCGCTGCAGATCGCGCGCGAGGTCGCGGACGCGCTGTCGTACGCGCACGGGCACGACGTCGTCCATCGCGACATCAAGCCCGAGAACATCCTGCTGACGGGCGGACACGCGCGGGTCGCCGACTTCGGGATCGCGCGCGCCATCGGCGCGCTCGGGAAGCGAGCGGCTCACGCAGACCGGGCTCGCGGTTGGCACCGTGGCCTACATGAGCCCCGAGCAGATCTCCGCCTCCGGGGACATCGACGGACGCAGCGACCTCTACAGCCTGGGGTGCGTCCTCTTCGAGATGCTCGCCGGAACGCCGCCCTTCGTCGGCTCGATGGAGAGCGTCACGCGGCAGCACCTCATGGCCGATCCGCCGCCCATCACCTCGAGGCGTGCCGCCGTGCCCCCGCAGGTCGCAGCGGCGATCATGCGCGCGCTGTCGAAGACCCCGGCGGATCGCTTCAACCCGGCCGCGCAGTTCGCGGATGCGCTCCGGCCTATGGGACGGTCCTCCTCGTCCGCGAGCGCTCCGGCGACCGTCGGCGCTTCCCTGTCCACGAGCCCGGCCGGTGCCGCGGGCGTGTTCCTGCTGGTTTCGGGCCTGGTGCTCGCGATCATCTACCTGCTGGTGCTCCAGGTCGGGCTCCCGATGTGGGTCTTCGCGACCGCGATGGGCCTGCTCGTGGTCGGGCTGCCGATCATCGTCGGCGCAGCGGCGGCGGAGCGGAAGCGATCCGCGAACGCTCGCCGAGGTCTGCTCAGCTGGCGCAATGCGATCTGGGGTGGCGGGGCCGCCTTTGGCGCCCTCGCGCTCCTGAGCGGCGGCTGGGTCGCGAGCCGGGCGCTGGGGATCGGGCCGGCGGCATCCCTCGTATCCACCGGCGCGATGGCGTCACGGGAGCGGGTCATCCTCGCCGACTTCGAGAACCGCGGGGGAGATTCGACGCAGGTCGTGACCGTCACCGAGCTCCTGCGCATCGGCCTCTCGCGTTCGGCGAGCATCTCCGTGGTCGCCCCCGACCAGGTGGGGCGGATCCTCGAGATGATGCAGCGGGACCTGGCCGACGGGCTCCCGCCGGAGGTCGCGATGGAGGCCGCGGTCCGCGACGGCATCAAGGGCGTCATCACCGGCGAGGTGATCCCGGTGGGCAGCGGCGTGACGATCAACGCCCGCCTGGTCTCGACGCAGGGCGCCGTCCTCCTGGAAGAGACGGAGAGCGTGCGCGGCGAGGACGACCTGGTGGCCGGCGTCGACCGGCTCACGGCCAAGCTGCGCGAGCACTTCGGCGAGTCGCTGCGCAGCATCCGCGCCGACGAGCCTCTCGACCGCGTGACGACGGGCTCCATGAAGGCGCTGCGCGTGTTCTCGCTCGGCCTGAAGGCCCTCGACCAGGGCGATGCCACGCGCGCCATGACGCTGATGGACGAGGCCATCGCGGCGGATTCCTCGTTCGCGATGGCGTACCGCAAGCTGGCCGTCATCCTGCGCAACGCCTCCGAGCAGCGCGCCCGCTCCGTCGTGGCGGCGACCAAGGCCTACGAGCACCGCGACCACCTCACGGACCGCGAGCGCTATCTGGTGATCGCCGCCTACCACATGATCGTGACCGGGAACGTCGACGAGCAGATCGCGAACTACCGCAACGTGCTCGACCGCTATCCGGACGACACGTACTCGCTCACGAACATGGGCGTGATCTACTCCCAGCTTCGCGACTTCCCGCGGGCGGCGGAGTTCGCGCAACGCGCGATCGCGGTCGACTCCACGCAGCCGAACAACTACGAGAACCTGGTCGAGACGCTCGGGCGCATGTCGATGTTCGACTCGGCCGACGCGGTGGCCCGCCACTTCGAGCGGCGCTTCCCGACCAACCCGGAGGTGAAGCTCTCGTACCTCATCAACGAGGCGATGCGGAAGGACTACGACAGCGCGGCGGTGCTCACCGAGGGGCTGCTCGCGGATCAGCGCGGCACCGTCTACTGGGAGGCCATCGCGTACGAGTGGTGGGGACACCTCGACGCGCTGCGCGGGCAGCTCCACTCGGCGCGCAACCGGTGGGCGCAGGCGTTCCGCCTCACCGAGGCGCGGGGCCTGGAGGGAACCTACCTCGAACGCACCGCACGGCGGGCCCTGGCGGAGCGCATGTTGCTGGACGATCCGGCCGTGGGGCGCCGGCTCCTCGACGAGGCGCTCGCTCGCTATCCGCTGGAGAGCCTCACCCCGCTCGACCGACCCTACGGGTTCCTGGCGATGGCCTACGCCGCGGCCGGAGAGACGTCGCGCGCCCAGGCCCTGATCGACGAGTATCTCGCGCACCGGGGAGGCCGATCACGGCCAGGAGGCCGAGCGTTGGGCCCAGGGCGCCCGAGGCGTCATCGCGCTCGAAGAAGGACCGGCCCGACGACGCGATCGTCGCGTTCCGCAAGTTCGATGACGGCAACGCGTGCGCGACGTGCGCCGCGCCCTGGCTGGCCCGGGCGTACGAGCAGACCCAGAACCAGGACTCGGTGCGCGTGCTCTACGAGCGATTCGTCGGCCTGCCGTCCTCCGACGTATGGTACGACGACGCCCACCTCGCGCATGCGTACCTCCGACTCGGGCGAGTTGTACGAGGAGCGAGGCGATGCGGAGAAAGCACTCGACGCCTACGATCACCTGCAGCGCCTGCTGCACGCCGCGGACCCCGAGCTGCAGCCGCTGCGCGTGAGTGCCGAGCAGGCGATGGCGCGCCTGCGAAGCGATCCGACCCAAGAAGACTGAGGTGACGGTGGTCGACCACCGCCCCGGGGAGAAGACGATGATGCACCGAACGACGATCCGACGTTCCTCGACCGCGATTCGCCCGCTTCTGCTGCTGGCGGCCACCGCGGTCCTCGGCGCTCCGCTGTCGGCTCAGGCGCGCGCCGAACCCCTCAGCACCCCCAGGGACGGGCCGGTGATCCACGGGTTCGGGGCCGTCTACGACGTCCCGCTGACCGACCTCGAGACCCCCAGGGACATGGAGTACAAGGTCGTCTTCGAGGTGAGCCAGTCGAGCGATCCCGGCACGGTGAACCCGTGGCTGAACACGGTGGCCAGGTTCCTGAACTTGCATGCCCGGGCGGGCGTGCCCCTCGAGAACATGCACCTCGCCGTAGTCCTGCACGGAGAGGCCGCGAAGGACGCGCTCATGGAGACGCCGTTCCACGACCGCTACGGCGTCGACAACGCGAACCTGGACCTCCTGCGGCAGCTCTCCGAAGCCGGGGTCGAGCTCTACATGTGCGGCCAGAGCGCCCAGAGCCGGGGCCTCCCCCACGACCGGCTCGTGGAGCCGATCCGGATGGCGCTGTCCGCAATGACGGCGCTATCGGTGCTGCACGAGCGGGGGTACTGGCGCGTGAACTGAGGGGGGCATACGTGCGGCGGCCGCCGCGAAGGCGGCCGCCACACACGCTCCGGACCGGCCCTACTCCTCCTTGTACAGCATCCCGCCGATGAATGCGGCGATGAGCATGCACACGAGGAAGACCAGGGCCCCGGTGATCATGTAGCCCCACGTCCACATTCCCATGAACGTCATGCCGAGGTACATCAGGAACGCCACCGCCCAGACCTGCAGCCCCGCGAGCGCGGCGGTCTTCACGCCGGGTCCGAACCGCGGCCGCATCGCGGCGTAGGTCCATACCAGCAGGATTCCGAACAGCAGGTCCAGGATGACGAACACCACCGCCATGGCGGCGCCCTGGGTATTCGCGGCGAGGTCCGGGTTGAGGGCGTTCAGCGCCGCGGTGTTCTGGTCCGCGAAAAGCACGCCGTTCGCCACCAGATCGAGGACTGCCAGGACCACACCTCCCACGAGCCCCCCGACGACCACTTTCCGTGTGTTGATGGCCATCTCGCCTCCTTGAGTTAGCGGTGCGCGTCGGCTTCAGCCCAGATCCAGGAGCGTCTGGAACTCCGGGCAGTTGGTGCGAACCGGCACCGTCTCCCAATCCCGGTGCCACCACTCTCCGCCCCAGGCCTGATGGTAGGCGAAGCCGGCCTGCGTGGCTTCGTGGTACAGCTCCATGGCGCGCTCGCAGCGGCCGAGCGCACCGTGGATGGCCGCCTGGTAGCGCAGGTTGTTGCCGGTGGAGGCCGAGACGTGGTCCTCCAGGCGAGCCAGCGCCTCCTCGGCCGCCTGCGCGTCCCCGACGATGGCGGCCGCCGCGCCGAACCACCCGATCTGGTCCGGCGTGGTCGCGCCGTCCACGATTGTCACCAGCACGTCGTACGCCTCCTGAGGACGGCCGGCGAACCCGAGTGCGTCCGCGAGCTGCGTGGTGTTGCCGACCTCACGGTAGTGGGCCACCACCCGTTCCTGGAGCTCGTGGCCCAGGTCGGGCTGGCCGTGGACCATCAGCTCGGTAGCGATGTCCTCGAGGGCCTCCCAGTAGCCGCTGTCCTCGTGCGTCTCCTGCAGCATCACGGTCGTATCGAACTGTGCGCGCACGATGTCGGCCTGCCCCATGCCCGCCCGGGCCATCATCTCGTTCCAGATCCACCACGGATCGTCCGAAAAATCCGCTCTGGCCAGCTGCGCCTCTGCCAACTCCGTCTCGTGGTCCCCCACCGCGTGCAGCGCCATCATGTACTGGCTGCGGAAGGGCGTCCACGTCCTGGCCCAGTAGCTTCCCCGGTCCACCAGCTCCTGGCGGTGGCCGAGCCACTCCACGGCCTCGGCGAAGTGACCGGCCC
Source organism: uncultured Gemmatimonadales bacterium (assembly GCA_963848895.1). Classification (GTDB taxonomy): domain Bacteria; phylum Gemmatimonadota; class Gemmatimonadetes; order Longimicrobiales; family Gaopeijiaceae; genus SZUA-318. The sequence continues at coordinate 124,229 of CAWKGE010000025.1, read as the reverse complement.
AGTTCGCGCGCAGCCCCACCGCGTACGTCCACCCGAGCGGGTCGAGCGCTGCCGCCCCCTTGGCCGCCGCCAGGGCCTCCTCGGGGGTACCGCGGTACCACGGGATGTTGAACCGCTCCAGCTCCGTGAGGCGGTCGGCGCGGACCTCGATGACCGCGAGAAGGGAATCGCCCACCGCCGGGCGGCCCATGTTGCGGTGCACCGCCGTCGCCGCGAAGAGGGGATTCAGGTTCATCGTGTCCGCGGCGTATGCGCGGTAGAAGTAGGGCAACGACTCCTCCTGCTTGTACTGCGCGAACAGCGAGTCGCCCTGCTTCGTGACGCGGTAGGCTTCCAGGGTCGGCACGGTGTAGTACCAGGGCGCGGTCGATTCCGGGTCGAGATGCATCGCCAGGGCTCCGGCCACCCGGCTGGCGAGCCGATCGACGGCAGCGGATGGATCCGAGGCCGGGCCGTGCTCGGGAGGCAGCACGTGCTTGCGGGACGCGTCGAGGGGATCGACGATCTCCGCAGTCAGCTCCACCTGGTCCCCGACGCGGGCGACGGTCCCCCGCAGGATCATCCCCGCGCCGGTCTCCGATGCGATCTTGCCGAGGGGATCGCCGGGCGAGACCCCCTCGCTGTCGGCGACCCGCACGACCTCCGCTCCGTCGACGCCGGCGGCCGCCGAGCTGACGGCCCCTTCGACGGCCTGCGCCAACTCCGCGTTCCCGTCGGGATCCGCGAAGGGGAGCAGCGCCATCCGACCCGCGACGAGGGCCGGAGCCCCCTCATCCCCCGGGGCGCATCCCCCCGCGAGGGCGAGCGCGCAGCCTGCGAAGATCACCCCGCCCACCCACCTCCCTGACCACGGGTTCCATCGGATCGTGGGGATCATAGGCCACCTCCGGGTGCGGGTCGCGTGGGAGGGTCCCGTTTCCGCGGGGCGTGTAGGGTGCAAGGATTCCACCGGCGTCCACCGCGCGCAAGCTTCCCGAGAGGGCCGAGAGGGCCGCGCGAGCCCGTGCGTCATCCTTGCAGCGCGCCGCACCGGGGTTCCACTATCACTGGCTCGCAACTGCCCACGCGGGCGCGATCGTGCGCGGCGCGCCCCACCGACGAGGAGACACCTGCCCATGTACGTCATCCGCGAGGTCATGCATTGCCGGCCGGGCAAGGTCCGGGGGATGATCGAGAAGTTCAAAGCGGTGGCCGCCTTGATGGAGAACAAGGGTCTGAAGCCCTTCCGGATCATGACCGACGTCAGCGGCGAGCGGTTCTGGTCGGTGGTGCTCGAGACCGAGGCCGAAGATCTGGCCGAGTTCTTCACGCGCGAGGCCGAGATCATGGCTGACGAGGCGTTCGGACAGGCCATGGCCGGCTACCACGAGTTGGTCGACGACGGGAGGCGGGAGATCTTCCAGATCGCCGGCTGAGGGCTCGAGCGACTCGCTCTGGCGCGAAGGGGCGTGCCCGCTTTTCTTGGGACGATGCTCGTCCTGCCCAGGCCCTCCCCGACCCTCCTGGCGGGCGGCGCGCTCCTGTGCGCGCTCCTGCCCGCGCGGGAGTTGTGTGCCCAGACGTTCGGGCAGGGAGAGGCCGCGGACGGGGATCTGCGAGCGGCCATGGACGCGCCGGTGGCCACGGGCGTCCGCGATCTGCAGCGGCTGAGCGGCCCCGTCACGCTCGACGGTGTCCCGGACGAAGCGGCCTGGAGGGACGTCCGCCCGCTGCCCCTCACGATGTACGAGCCCTCCTTTCGGGGGGCGAGCGACCGGCACATCGAGGTGCTGGTGGGCTACGACGACGAGGCGCTCTACGTCGCGGCGCGCTTCTTCCACGCCGACCCCTCGGAGATTCGCGCCTACTCGCTGACCCGCGACCGTTGGAGCGGCGACGACGGCTTCGGTCTGCTCCTGGACACGTTCAACGACAACGAGAACGCGGTGCGCTTCGTGGGGCTTCCCCTGGGCACGCGCATGGACATGAGCATCGCCGGAGACGGCCAGGGCGGGGACGCGGGCGGGTCGGGCGGCGGGCCCCGAGGGATGTCGTGGAACACCTTCTGGGACCTGAAGACCCGCATCACCGACGAGGGTTGGTTCGGAGAGATGCGCATCCCCTTCTCGAGCCTGCGCTTCGAGACGAACCCGGATGGCTCCGTGGTGATGGGGATGATGGCCTACGCCTACGAGCCGGGGGAGGGAACCCGGTGGACGTTCCCGGCCATCCCCCCGAGCTCCCCGTACACGCAGGTGTCGGCGTTCCAGGACGTGCGGCTGCGGGAGGTCGCGTCGCGGAACCCGGTCTACGTCTCCCCCTACGTGCTGACGAGCCGCGATCGCGTCGCCGAGCTCGCCCCGGCGGGCGACCGCTGGGTGAGTCCCGCGGACGACGGCGTGGAGATCGGCGGGGACGTCAAGATCAACCCGACGCCCAACCTGACGCTCGATCTCACCGTGAACACGGACTTCGCGGCGGTCGAGGCCGACCAGCAGCAGGTGAACCTGACGCGCTTCTCGCTCTTCTTCGACGAGAAGCGCCCGTTCTTCCAGGAACGTGCCGGGATCTTCGCGTTCGAGACCGGCGCCGACCGCGGGACCCTCTTCTATACGCGCCGCATCGGCCTCTCCGAGGACGGCGCCCCCATCCGGATCCTGGGCGGCGCCCGCCTGGTGGGGCGCGCCGGGAGCTGGGACCTGGGCCTGATCGGGATGCAGACCGCGGGCGAGGCCGCTACACCTTCGGAGAACTTCGGCGTCGTGCGCGTGCGCCGGCGCGTGCTCAACGCCAACTCCTTCGTCGGCGGCATGGCGACGTCCCGAGTCGGCTCGGGCGGCGCCTACAACGTCACCTACGGGCTGGACGCCCAGCTTCGGTTGGTCGGAGACGAGTATCTCACGCTCAAGTGGCTGCAGACGCTCCAGGGCGGGGACGCCGCCCGTGACGGCGCGCCCGCGGGCCTGGACGCGGGGCGCATCGTGTTGGACTGGACACGCCGTCGCCTCCAGGGCTTCAGCTACCAGAACGCCTTCGTGTGGTCGGGCGCCGGGTACGAGCCGGGGGTCGGCTTCGAGCCGCGCCGGGACTTCATGCGAGCCCAGAGTGACTGGAACCTCCAGTGGTATCCGGGGGAGGCCTCGACCTTCCGGAGGATCTGGCTGGGCGTGCAGAGCAACACGTGGGTGCGCAACGCCGACGGGCGCGTCGACACGGGCCAGCTCAAGCCGTTCTTCACGGTGGAGAGCAAGCCGGGCACGTCCCTCACGTTGTCGGGCAACACCACCTACGAGGACGTGCCGGAGGCGTTCGGCCTCTCCGACCAGGCCGAGATCCCAGCCGGCAGCTACTGGGCGACGGAGGGAGCCGTCGAGTTCCGAGCGCCCCGTGGCTGGAGCTTCCGGCCCAACCTGACGCTCACGGTCGGGCAGTTCTACGACGGGCGTCGCGTCGGGGCGCAGTCGACCGTGAACTGGCCGGTGAATCGGCACCTGGAGCTGATCGGCGGATGGGAATGGAACCGCATCCGCTTCGACGCGCGGGGGCAGGCGTTCGACGCCAACCTGCTGCGCCTGCAGGCGCGGGGCGCGTGGGACACGCACCTCTCCCTCGACGCGTTCATCCAGTACAACTCGCTGACCGACCAGGTGAGCACGAACGCCCGCCTTCGCTACAACTTCCGCGAGGGACAGGACCTCTGGTTCGTCTGGAACGAGGGGCTGAACCTGCAACGCGACGTCGTGGGCATGCCGCGGCTCCCGCGCTCCGGGGCTCGTACGCTCACCATGAAATACACGCACACGCTGATCCTCTGACCCGGGCCCCGCGTCCAGGGAAGGGTGACGCAATACGGGTCGCTTCTTCGCAAGGCGGAATGAAGGCCTGATCAACGGGGCTCGTCGCGATCCGGTGGCCGATCGGACCGGCTCCCCCCGAACCCGGTGGAGGTCTCGTGCTGAAGGGTCTCGAGCGAGCGATCGGCGCGGCTCGATCCGGAGGCACGTGACGTTACGGCCGAGACCCTCTCGCCTCTCGCGGCCTTGATCCCCCTTGGAATCAGCCCATTCCTCGCCCTCGGCCTCTTCGGTGCGGCGGCGGACTATACCGACTCGCCCCTCACCGGAGGGCGCGCGACGGCGGTCACGCGGGTGAAAACGATCTGACATCGCCGAAGACGGAAAGAAACCCCCGGCGCCGAGGCGCCGGGGGTGGCGGCAGCTCGTAGGGAACCCTGGATTCGTCCACCGACGGGCGTGCCTTCTCGTGGGATGGGAAATCCGACTGGTGCATCCCACGCTCACCGGGTCGTACACGGATGTTTCCCGCGACACTCCTCGCTGGCGCCACTCCTGCCCGCCGCGAGCCCTACCGCACGTCACCCGGCTTGTCGGGATTCATCACGCGGAACATGCCCGTGATCCTTTCGCCGTCGCGACTTCTGCACCACGTCCCCGGCGTCGTGCACGTCGCCGAGCATGCGGTAGGCCACCGCGAAGAGACGGGGGCGATACCGCTTCGGGTCCGGTTCGTGCGTGTCGTGGCTCATCTGCAAGTATGGACGGTCGCGGCGCCCGGGTGTGACACCGCCCCTGTCACGGGACGTCCGGTCGTACGTCTGCCTGGTCGAAGGTCACCATGAATACCGAACCACGGAACGGAATGATGAACGAGAGAACCCGATATCCCCGCGCCAACCCCGCCGCGTACCGCGCGATGAAGGCCATGCAGGACTACGTGGACGGCACCGGCCTCGAGCACGGGCTCCGGAGCTGGTGAAGCTGCGCGCGTCGTACCTGAACGGGTGCGCCTATTGCGTCGACATGCACGCCAAGGACGCCCGGGCCGCCGGCGAGACCGAGCAGCGGGTGTACGCCGTGCCCGTGTGGAGGGAGACCCCGTTCTTCACGCCCCGGGAGCGAGCGGCGCTGGCGTGGACCGAGGCGGTAACCGACGTCGGCGGCTCGGGCGTGGGGGACGAGGTGTACGCCGAGGCACGCGCCCACTTCGACGAGGCCGAGCTCGTGGACCTCACCATGTGCGTGATCGCGATCAACGGATGGAACCGGCTCGCCGTGTCGTTCCGGAGCGAGGTGGGGACCTACCGGCCGCGGGGGCCTGTGGAGGGCGGCGCATGAGCGCCGCCGCGGCCCGTTCGGTCTTCGTCACCGGAGCTACGGGTGTGGTGGGCCGCCGCATCGTTCCACTCCTCGGCGCTCGAGGCGACCGCGTCACCGCGATTGGGCGCTCCCCGGAGAAGCGGGCATGGCTGGAATCCCTCGGTGCCCGCGCGGTGTCCGCCGCCCTCTTCGACGCGGGCGATTTGCGACGGGTCCTGGCGGAGTCGGGTGCGGACACCGTGCTCAATCTGGCCACGCACATGCCGTCCTCCGCGTTCCGCATGATGCTCCCGTGGTCCTGGAAGGAGAACGACCGCGTGCGCCGGGAGGGATCCGCCGCTCTGGTGGACGCGGCGCTGGCTACGGGGGTCGGACGCTTCGTGCAGGAGTCCTTCGCGCCCATCTACGAAGACGCCGGGGAGGCGTGGATCGACGAGGAGTGTCCGGTGCGTCCGGCCCCGTACAACCGGACCGTGCTCGACGCCGAGCACTCGGCGAGCCGCTTCGCCGGGGGCGGCGGGGTGGGCGTGACGCTGCGTTTCGCCGGCTTCTACGGCCCCGACCCGATGCTGCGCACGATGACGTCCCTGGCGCGACGCGGGTGGGCCCCGCTCCCCGGACCCGCGGGTGCGTACTGGTCGTCGATCTCCCATGACGATGCGGCGGCCGCGGCCGTCGCCGCCCTGGAGCTGCCGACTGGGACCTACAACGTGTGCGACGACGAGCCGCTCACGCGACTGGAGTTCGCCGCGGCCGTCGCGCGGGCCGTGGGGGCGCCGGCCCCGCGGATGATGCCCGCCTGGATGACGCGCCTGGGCGGTAGCAGCGTGGAGCTCCTGTCGCGCTCCCAGCGGATGAGCAACGCGAAGCTCAGGAGCGCGAGCGGGTGGGCTCCGCGTTGGCGGAGCGCGCGAGAGGGGATTCCGGCTGCGGTAGCGGCGCTGGGGAGCACGGCCACCCCCGTCTGACTCGCGTCCTGCCCATCTCCGTCTGACTCGCGCCCCGCCCACCCCCGCGCCAGATTGCCGGAACGCGCAGGAACCCCCAGCGGGAGGCGTGATCATGACCCTTTCCCGTCGCGGCTTCGTCGCCGGCATGGCCGCCGGTGCCCTGGCCCGGCCGCTCCGCCTCGAGGCATCCCCGGTGCGTCCGACGGCGCCGCCCACCGACCGCTTCGATCCGTGGATCGAGGTCGATCCCGCCGCGCTGCGCCACAACGTGAGCGTGGTGAGCCGGCTCACCTCCGGGCGACCGATCCTCGCGGTTGTGAAGAACAACGCCTACGGGCTCGGCCTGGCCAGAGGTCGCCTCAGCCCTGGAGGGCTTCCCGGAGATCGCGGGCTTCGCCGTGGTGAAGGCCGAGGCGGCCCTGCGGCTGCGCGAGGCGGGCGTGAGGAAGCCCGTCCTCCTGATGGGCCTCTTCGGCGACGACGACGGCGCGGAGCTGGTGCGCAACGGCGTCCACCTGGCGCTCACAACCGACGACGCGGCGGACCGGGTCGCGCGGGCGCAGCGGGCCGCGGGCCGCTCGGCCCGGACGCACGCCTATCTCGACACCGGCATGAGCCGCATGGGCATCCCCTACCACCGCGCGCTCTCCTGGCTGGAGGACCTGTCGAAGCGGGGCGTGGTGCTGGACGGGACGTTCATGGCGTTCACCGAGGAGTCGGACTTCGACCCCGAGCAGCTCCGGCGCTTCCTCGAACTGGCGGCGGCCGCGCGGAGCCGGGGCATCGAGCTCGGCGCGCTGCACGCGGCGTCGTCGAACGGTGTCTACCACCTCCCCGACGCGCACCTCGACATGGTGAGACCGGGAATCGCCCTCTTCGGGGCGTACCCGAGCTACCCGGAGCGGGAGCGGGCCCTGGGCGAGCTCCGCCCCGCCGTGCGCCTGCGTGCCCGCGTGGTGCGCGTCGAGCGCCTCCGCCCGGGGGACAGCGTCAGCTACGGCCGGGAGTACGTGGCGCGGGAGCCCACCTGGATCGCAACGATCCCGGCGGGCCATACCGACGGCGTGCCGCGCGAGGCGGTCAAGGGGCAGCAGATCCTGATCGGCCAGCGACTCTATCCGGCCATCGGCGCGGTCAGCGCCAGCCATACCATCGTCGAGGTGGGCCCCGAGCAGACCGTCCGCGTCGGCGACGTCGGCCACGCTGGTGGGGCCCGACCGCCCCGAGATCCATCCCAACGCGGTGGCGGCGGCCACGGGCCGCTCCGTCTACGACATCCTCATGCACCTGAACCCCGGACTTCCGAAGCTCGTCGTCCCATAGCCTGTCGAGAGAGATCCATGCGCCTCGAGCCGCTCGCGCGTCGCGCGACCGTCGTCGTCACCCTTCTCGCCTCCGCGATCCTTCCCACCACGCTGGCGGCACAGGGCCCCGGCCGGCGGCCGTCCGGGCCCGCGGCCCCAGCCCGCTCCTCCGCTCCGCTTCGAGTACCTCGGCCCCGAGAGCGCGGGCCGGTTCGCGGCGATCGCCGGCGTCCCGGGTGACACGTCCACCTTCTACCTGGGGGCCGCCTCCGGCGGGGTGTGGAAGACCACCGACGCCGGCCGGACCTTCGCGCCGGTGTTCGACGCGCAGGACGTGCAGGCCATCGGGGCGCTGGCGGTGGCGCCCTCCGACCCGAACGTCGTGTGGGCCGGCACGGGTGAGGCCTGGGCCATCCGCGACGCGGACGTCATGGGCGACGGCGTCTACCGCTCCACCGACGGCGGCGAGACGTGGACGCACATGGGGCTCGACGAGACGGGCCGGATCGGGCGCATCGTCATCCATCCCACGAACCCCGACGTGGTGTTCGTGTGCGCCCTCGGGCGCACGACGGGCCCGCAGGAAGAGCGCGGCGTGTTCCGCACCACGGACGGGGGCGCGACCTGGACGCGCGTGCTCTTCGTGGACGAGAACACCGGCTGCTCCGGCCTGGACATGGATCCCGAACGATCCCTCGGTGCTGTTCGCGGGCACGTGGGAGGTGGTGATGCACACGTGGGCCATGTTCAGCGGCGGTCCGGGGAGCGGCGTCTACGTCTCGCGTGACGGAGGCGACACCTGGAGCCGGATCTCCGATCCCGGCCTCCCGCACGCGCCCGTCGGCAAGATCGACGTGGCCGTCGCCCCCTCGGACTCGCGCCGCGTGTACGCGCTCATCCAGACCGCCGACCAGGGCTCGGTGTGGCGCTCCGACGACGGCGGGCGCACGTGGGGCGTGGTGAGCTGGGACCGCACGCTCATCGGACGCGCGGGCTACTACATACGCATCGAGGTGAATCCCGCCGACGCCGACGAGGTGCTGGTGGCGAACAGCTCCTTCCACCGCTCCACGGACGGCGGCCGCACCTTCCCGATCACCGACCGGGGATGCGGCGACTGCCACGACATCTGGATGGATCCCACCGACCCGGATCGCTGGGGCGTGACGGGCGACGGGGGCGCGGCGTTCACGCGCGACCACGGGGAGACGTTCGACCGCTTCGCGCTACCCATCGGGCAGATGTACCACGTGGCCGTGGACGACCGCGTGCCGTACTGGGTGTACTCGAACCGCCAGGACGACGGCACCATGCGCGGGCCCGAGCGACAGTCCCGGTGCAGGTGGACAACGTCCCCTCCTACGCGCCGGAGGGCGGCCGGCGGCGGTTCGGTCCCGTCCACGCCGTGGCAGGGCGGCCTGGGCGGGCTGCGAGTCCGGCTTCACGCTTCCCCTGCACGGCGACGCGGACATCGTGTGGGCGTCGTGCTACGGGAACACGGTGACCCGCTTCGACGACCGCGTCGGCGTGGCGCGCTCGGTGTCACCGTGGATTCACACGCTGGACTCGCCGCCCACCGACACGAGATATCGCTGTCACTGGACGCCGCCCCTGGCCATCGACCCCTTCGATCCCGAGACCGTCTACTACGGGTGCCAGGTCGTGTTCAGGACCTCCGACCAGGGGCAGAGCTGGGAGGTGATCAGCCCCGACCTGTCCACGCAGGACTCGTCGCGCATCGCGTTCTCGGGCGGGATCATCGGCGACAACCTGGGCCAGTTCTACGGCGAGGTGGTGTTCGCCATCGCGCCGAGCGCGATCCTGCGTGGGCTGATCTGGGCGGGGACGAACGACGGGAAGATCTGGTACACGACCGACGGGGGCGGCGACTGGACGGACGTCACGGCGAACGTCGCGGGGATGCCTGCGTGGGGGACCGTGCGCAAGATCGAGCCGTCGCCGTTTGATCCGGCCACCGCCTACGTCGCCGTCGACTACCACATGATGGACGACCGGGACCCGTACGTCTACAAGACCACGGACTACGGGAAGACGTGGAAGAGGATCGACGGGGACCTGCCCAGAGGCGGCCCCCTCGACTACGTCATGGCCGTGACCGAGAACCCGAATCGGCGGGGAATGCTCTTCGCGGGGACGGGGAAGGGCTTGTACTGGTCCGCGGACGACGGAGTGCACTGGACACGCATCCGCGAAGGGCTGCCTGCCGCCCCGGTCACCTGGGTCGTGGTGGAGCCGCGCTACCACGACGTGGTGGTCTCCACGTACGGGCGTGGCCTCTTCGTCCTGAGGGACGTCACCCGCCTCGAGCAGCGCGACCAGGTCGCGTGCCGGCGCGACCCTCCAGCTCTACGAGCCGCCCGCGGTCTTCCGGCAGGCACGGTCAGGGCGCGCGTCGTTCACGTACGGCGTGGCGGTCGGGCACGCGGGCCCCGCCCGCCTCGAGATCCTGGACGCGGGCGGGGCGGTGATCCGCACGGAGGATCTCGCGGCCGTGGAGGGGCTGAACCGCGCATCGTGGGATCTCCTGTACGACGGGCCGGATCAGCCCGAGTTGCGCACGACGCCGCCGAACAACCCGCACATCTGGGAGGAGCCGCGCTTCCAGGACCGCGACACCCGCCCGATCGTGCACTGGGGGATCCAGGGCCCGCAGACCCGGGGGCCCATCGCCGCTCCGGGGACGTACCGGGCACGGGTGACGCTGGGGGACCAGGTGGTGGAGCAGGCGTTCGAGGTGGTGAAGGACCCGGCGCTCGTGACGACGGTTCCGGAGCTGGAGACCTCGACCCGCACGCAGATCCGCGTCCGCGACGACCTGGACCGGACCGTCGACCTCGTGAACCGCATCGAGATCATGCGCAAGCAGATCGAGGACCAGACGCGGGCCCACCAGGGGGATCGCGGCCTGACCGACCCGCTCGCCGAGGTGGACGGGAAGCTGATGGACGTGGAGCTCCGCCTGTTGTCGCGCACCGAGATGCACAGCGACGACAAGTGGTACGTGGAGGCCTACGGCGTCTACCTGAACCTCGTCTGGCTTTCCGGGGAGGTCGGTCTGGGGGCGGGCGACGTCGCGGGTGGCGCCGATCACCGCCCCACGGACGCGTCGCTCGCCGTGCTCGACATGATCGAAGGCCGCCTCGCCGAGGCGGAGGATGCCTTCCGTTCCGTCATGGAGGAGGACGTGGCTGCGTTCAACCGGCGCATGGCAGGTAGGTTGCCGGCGATCACGGATCCTGCGAGGGAGGGGTCCACCCCGTAGATACCACGCGACGCGACCGTCGTCCCCGCGCGTGGCCACCGGGTTTGGCGGTCGCGCCGCAGGTAGCCTATCCTCAGGGGTAACGCCTTTCTCGTGCTACGGAGGTACCCATGTCGCCCATGTCCCGAGCGCTCACCGGACCCAACCTGACCTTCGATCTCGCCGGACAGATCGGGGAGCTGCGGGGCGACGAGAACTACGGGCGCACGGGACGGGTCGGACGCACGCTCGTGAAGGCCGGGGCCCTGCGCCTCACGCTGGTGGTGCTGGCCAGGGGCGTGGAGGTGGGGACGCACCAGGCGGAATCGCCCATGACCCTGCAGCCCCTGGACGGCCGCCTCCGCTACCGCGTGGGCGAGGAGCACTTCGAGATCGGCCGGGGCGAGGTCCTCTTCTTCGGTCCGGGCCATGCGCAGGACATCCGGGCGCTCGAGGACACCGCGCTCCTCCTGACCATCACCGGAGCGGACGGCGAGCGCGGCTGACCTCGCGAGGGCCTGTGCTCCCCGTGATTCCCGCCGTTCAGGCCCCGGCCGGTAGCGGACCCCCGCCGTGGGTGCCCGGCTGGATGGCCGGCACCTACACGCACCTGGCCACCCACCCCTTCCTCCTCGCGCTGGTCATCGTGGCGGCCGGCCTCGTGGTGGCGCTCGTCGCGCGCTCCGTCATCCTCTTCGCCGGCCGGAACATCACCCGCCACACCCGCACGGAGCTCGACGACCAGCTCTTCCGCCTGGCCGCACGCGTGACGGCCGTGGTGATCGGCTACCTGAGCCTGGTGGCGGCCGTCGAAGCGCTGCCCCTGGGTGCGTCCGTGACCCGGATCACGGTGCGCATCCTGGTCAGCTTCCTGGTCCTCCAGCTCATGCGGGCCGGCCTGGGCGCCGTCCACATCGGCCTGGAAGGGCTGAGCCGCATCCGCGACCGCTTCGCCATCGTGGAGGAGAGAACCGTTCCCCTCTTCGACCTGGGCCTCACGATCCTCGTCGTGGGGATCGCGGGCTACGCCCTCCTCCAGGTCTGGAACATCAACCCGGCGGCGTGGCTGGCCTCGGCGGGCGTGGTGGGCATCGCCGTGGGCTTCGCGGCCCGCGACACGCTGGCCAACCTCTTCGCCGGCTTCTTCATCATCGCGGACGCGCCGTACAAGATGGGCGACTACGTGGTGCTCGACAGCGGCGAGCGCGGCGAGGTCACCCGGGTGGGGATCCGCTCCACGCGCCTGCTGACCCGCGACGACGTGGAGATCATCATCCCGAACTCGGTGATGGCCGGCACCAAGATCATCAACGAGTCGGGCGGCCGTTGGGTGAAGTACCGCATTCGACTCGCGGTGGGCGTGGCCTACGGCTCCGACGTCGACCGCGTGGTCGAGGTGCTGGAGCGGGTCGCACGAGACAACGAGTCCGTGTGCACGGATCCCGAGCCCAGGGTGCGCATGCGCGGCTTCGGGGACTCCAGCCTGGACTTCGAGCTGCTCTGCTGGGTGCACCAGCCCGCCGACCGCGGGCTGGTGTCCCACCAGCTCTTCATGGCCCTCTACAAGGCGCTGGCCGCGGCGGACATCGAGATCCCCTTCCCGCAGCGCGACCTGTGGGTTCGGGGGATGCCGGAGCCGCCGGAGGTGGGGCTACATCCCTCCCGACGTCCGGTCGATGAAGGCCTCCGATCGTCTCCCGCCACTTCGGCAGCACGTCCTCGCTCACGTACATCATGTGGCCGGCCTCGAAGTCGGCGCGCTGGATGTTGTCGCGCAGGTCCGCGGGCACCCCCAGGTGGTCCATCGTCCACACCGCGGCGAAGTAGGGCGTGGCGAGGTCGTAGTAGCCGGTCACCAGCAGCACCTGGAGCTTCGGGTTCGTCTCCAGGGCGCGGGCCAGGTCGACGGCGACGTTGGGGGAGCTGCCGCCGAAGAAGCCTCCGCCCCGCGCCGGTCCAAGTTCCACGGCTGCACGTTCCCGCTCGGGACGTACTCGCGCGTCCCGTCGTAGCCGAGCTCGGTGCGCAGATAGGTGTTCCACGCGGCGGCGTACGCCGAGCTGATGGCCGACGACTGCGGGTCCTGCGAGGGATACTGCGCCAGCAGGTCGCCGGACGGACCCTCGATAACGAGCGTCCAGTCGACCGACTACCTGGCCTTGGCTGCGCATGAGCTCCTTCTCGAACTCCGGCGCCGACACGCGCAGATCCGCCCGGTCCAGGTAGTCGCTGTCGAGCCCCGTGTATTGGTGGAGCTTGTCGAGGATGCCGTTGCGCGCGCTCTGGCTCAGCGTGCTGCCGGCGAGGAGCGCGGTGGCGTACTCTCCGGTGGCGAACGACTCGACCTCCTTGAGGAACGGCTCGAGCTCCGGCGGGCTGCTGCGGCAGCGCCTTGTGGTACCACGCGACCGCGGCGTACGAGGGAAGGTTCGTCACGTACGGCGAGGTCGTCGCCCGGGCCGAAGCTGATCGTGCGGAAGTCGAGCACGGTGGACACGAGGACGACGCCGTTCAGGTCGATGTTCGCGCCCTGGAGCATCGCCGACAGCATGGCGGAGCGCGTGGTCCCGTAGCTCTCGCCCAGGAGGTATTTCGGCGAGTTCCAGCGGTTGTTCTGGCTCAGGAACCGCTGGATGAACTGCGTGATCGAGCGCGCGTCCTCGTCGAGCCCCCAGAAGCTCCGGCCGGGCGTGTCTCCGAGGGGATGGCTGAAGCCCGTGCCGATGGGGTCGACCATCACGATGTCGGTCTTGTCGAGGAGCGTGGCCTGCGTTGTCGACGATCGTATAGGGGGCGGGGTTCGCGTGCTCCGTTCCCGGCACGGAGACGCGCCGGGGGCCCATCACGCCCATGTGCAGCCAGAAGGAGGACGAGCCCGGCCCGCCGTTGTACGAGAACGTGATCGGGCGGTGCGACAGGTCCTGGACGCCGCTCCGCATGTAGGCCGTGTAGTACAGCTTCCCGGTGGGCTTCTGCTGGTCGTCCCGCAGGATGATGCTGCCGACCGTCGCGTCGTACTCGACCACCTGGCCGCCCACGCGGACGGAGTGGTGGCTGCGCCAGTACTCGGGCACGGTGTCGTTCTCGTTCGTGCGCTCCTGTCCCGCCGCCTGGCTCCGGGGCGGGGCCTGCGCGACCAGTCCGACGGGGGCGATTATGAGGAAGGCGAGCAGGAGGGTCGTGCGTCTGTTCATGGATCCTATCCGGCGTGTGTTGGAGGCCGCGGAAGCGATTCCCGCAGAACCTCGAACAATGGACCGCTCGCCCCGGACGGGCAATCCGAGTACGGATTGCCGCCCGGAGGGCGGTCGCCTAGGATGCGGCAGACGATCCCCTCCGAGGAGGCTCCCCGCATGCCCAAGCGCGACCCCCGTCTCGACCGCCGCGACTTCATCCGGACCTCGGTCGCCGTCGGCGCGGGCGCAGCGGCCCTGGGGCGCTTCCCCGACCTGGCCGCGGCCTCCACGCGGACGGTGCGCGCGGGGACCCCGATGATCGTCACCAGCCACACGAACGAGACGGGGCAGGAGGCCATGCGGCAGGCGTGGCAGATCCTGGCCGGCGGGTGGCCGGGCGATGGACGCGGTGGAGAAGGGCGCCAACGTCGATCGAGGTGGACCCCGAGGACACCAGCGTGGGCTACGGCGGCCTACCCGAACGCCGACGGCGTGGTCCAGCTCGACGCGTCGTGCATGGACGGCCGCACCTACAACGCGGGCTCCGTCGGGGCGCTGGAGAACATCAAGACCCCCTCGTCGGTCGCTCGCCTCGTGATGGAGCGCACGGACCACATCATGCTGGTGGGGAAGGGGGCGCTGGAGTTCGCCAAGTCCTTCGGCTTCGAGGAGGAGGACCTCCTCACGCCGAAGTCGCGTGAGATCTGGCTCCGCTGGCGCGAGGCCCTTTCGCCGGACGACTACTGGGGTCCGCCGGTGCACCTGCGCGGGAAGGGGAGCAGTGGGGCCTCGGACGCGATGATGCGCGGCCCGGTGGAATACGAGCACGGGACGACGAACGTGCTGGCCGTGGACCGGAACGGGGACATCGCCGGGATCACCACGACGAGCGGCCTGTCGTGGAAGATCCCCGGTCGGGTCGGCGACTCGCCGATCATCGGCGCGGGCCTGTACGTGGACAACTCCGTGGGCGCCGCGGGCGCGACCGGCCGGGGCGAGGACGTCATCAAGTCCTGCGCGTCCTACTACATCGTCATGCGCATGCGGGACGGCCGCTCCCCCCAGGAGGCCTGCGAGGACGCCATCGAGATGATCGTCGACCGCTATCGCGCCATCGGCAACGACTACGTCCCCGGCGAGAAGTTCGTGGCGATCAACAAGGACGGGGACGTGGGGTGCGCGTCCATGGGGTACGCACGCGGCCGACCGGCCCTGACGCTCCACCACGCCGCAGGGCTCGAGCGCTACACCGGCAAGTCGCTCTACGAGTCCGAGGGGTGATCCGAGCCGGCTGACGCAGGCCGATCCCCCGCCCCCCGATGTCCGCCGACCGACCCGAGGTGATCGCTCCTCCCCTGGCGGGAGTGTGTACGCACGCGGAGGCTGCCCGTCCCGGGCTGTCGGTCGAGGAGAGCGTTCGCCGCCTGGTGCGCTTCCACTGGGTAGAGCGGCGCGCGTTCGAGATCCTGGTCGGGCGCATCCCGTCCACTCCCGAATGGGAGGTGAAGGGGGCGCTCGCCCTGCATCAGTGGCTTGCCGTGGGCCGCGCGGACGCGCTCCGCGGCCGGATTGCCGAGATGCGCTCGCCGCCTCCCCGCATGGACGTCGCCCCGGACCACGCCCTCGAAGCTGCGTTGGCCGAGGCAGCCACAGCCGACGGCACGCTGGATCTCCTGCATGGGATCCACGGCGTGCTGCTCCCGCGCCTGGCGAGCGCCTACGGCCGATATCTGGCTGAGGCGAATCCCCTGGTCGATCATCCCACCCGCCGGCTCGTACGGGGCCTCCTCGCCGAGCTTGCCGAATGCGTCGAGTGGGGGAGGGAGGCGGTGGCGTCCGCCGGTCCCTCTCCCTTCGCGGAGCACGTCGAGGCGTTCCTCGCCGCGGCGGGGGGTGTCGACGGTCGCGCGTCCCTGAGCGGCGGGCCGCTCCCTCCGGCTCGCGCGCCGAGCGCCGATCCTGTGGAATTCCGCCCGCGTCGGGACAGCCGGTTCCGGGGCGTGCACAACTTCAACTTCCCCCCCCACGTCCTGTACGACGCCGCGAACATCGACGCCGAGGAGCGCAACTTGGCGCTCCTGTGCAAGCGCCTCCTGGAAATGGACGTGCCGGAGATGATGGCGTCGTTCATCTCGGAGCGGCGCGACCGGCCCTGGGCCTTCTACGTCGACTACGCGCGCCAGTTGTGGGACGAGGCACGCCACTCGATGATGGGCGAGGTGGCGCTGGTGGCACGGGGCGTCCACTGGCGGGACATCCCTCTCAACGTGGGCTTCTCGCTCCGCCTGAACCTCCACGCGGAGCCACTGGAACGGCAGCTGATGCTCTGGGCCATCGAACAGAGCCTCATGCCCGGAGCGACGGGCAAGCGCGCCGAGTACGAGACGGCGGTGGAAGCGGGGGACGTCCTCTCGGCGCACTTTCACGACTTCGACTGGGCGGACGAGGTTCTGCACGCGCAGATCGGCCGTCGCTGGCTGCTGGGACCTGAGGGGGAGGGGCTCACCTTCGCCGAGGCCATGGAGGCGGGAAAGGCCGTCCATCGCAAGACCTGGCCCGCGCTCGAGAAATACCGGAAGTTGGAGCCGCAGACGGAGTGGTGGAGCGGTTTCGTCCGCAAGGTCCTCGGACGGGACAGCAGTGCGACTCCAGGGCAGTTGGTGGAGGACCCGACGGTGATCACGGAGTAGTCGACATGCCCCCTCGAGAAGGTGACCACACCCCCGCGCCGCGACGCATCGCCGAAGAGCTGCGCCGCGTCGAGCCTCTGCGCTCCAAGGGACACGAGGCCCTCCTCGCGCTCCTGCGCACGGCGGATGTAGCCAAGCACCGCTTCACGGACCTGTTCGACCGCGAGGGGGTCACGTTCCAGCAGTACAACGTCCTGCGCATCTTGCGCGACTCCGGCCCCCAGGGTCTTCCCACCCTCGAGATCGGCGAGCGCATGATCGAGCGCACCCCGGGTGTGACCCGTATCGTGGACCGGCTCGTGGCCAAGGGATGGGTCGGGCGGGAACGATGCACGGAGGACCGGAGGAAGGTCTGGTGCCGGATCACCGACCGAGGGCATGACCTGCTCGCGCGCCTCGACGACCCGGTAGCCGAAGCGGACGACGACATCTTCCGGGGCCTCGATGCCGCGGAGCTGGAGCAACTGGTCCATTTCCTGGACGTCCTGCGCGCCCGCATGGGGTGACCCCGGGGCCGCATCCCTCGTCACATGAGCCCCCGCACGCTCGTCTCCTGTAGTACAGGGAGAAGGGTGGGGGAGACGCCGCGCACGCTCCGGGCAACCGGGATCCGAGATGCGGCGTCCAAGGGGGGTGGTGAAACAGGCGGGTCGAGCCCGTCGTACATGAAGACGAAGGAACGGTCGAGGGAGACCCGCAGGGGGTGGGGACGATGAGCATGGACGAAAGGATCCGGTTCCTGCTCCGGGCTGCGACCCGGGCAGAGGGAGAGGGGGATCAGAGGATCGCCCGTATCTTCCGTCGGATGGCCGAGGACGCCCGTCCGCTGGACGTGAGCGAGCTCGTGCCCGAGCTGCACTTCCACCTGGGGTGGAGCGCCGAGTAGTCCTCGACAGGGGAAAGACGGCCCTTCGATTGTGAGCCCGGTCGCTTCGGCGGCCGGGCTCTTTCGTTTGCCGAAACCAGCCCCGGACGGACGCCGTAGGGAGGCGGGCGATCGGCCCCACGCGTGGCCGGCGCAGCACTCGTTCGGGCTCCCGAGGGGCGGAGGGGCGGATGGCGGGCTTCCTGCAGGATCTGCGTTACGCCGGGCGTATGCTGTTCAAGCACCCCGGCGTGTCGGCCATGGCGGTGGGCGCGTTGGCGCTGGGGATCGGCGTCACCGCGACGATGTTCAGCATCGTCTACGCGGCGCTCCTGCGCGGGCTCCCGTTCGAGGGTGGCGACCGGATCATGATGGTCGATGGAGGCCAACCCGTCCCGTGGGCGTGAACCGCTCGAGCGTCCCGCTCCACGACTACGCCGACTTGCGCGAGCAGCAGAGCTCCTTCGAGAGCCTCGCCGCCTACTACCAGGGCACGGTCAACGTCCGCTGGTCGGACCGCCCGGAGCGCTTCGACGGGGCCTTCATCACCCCCGGCGCGTTCGCGGCGCTGGGCGTGCGGCCCGCCCTGGGGCGCGAGTTCCGGGAGGAGGAGGCCGCCCCGGGCGCGCCCCTGCGTGTCATCCTGTCGTGGCACCTGTGGCAGGACCGCTTCGCCGGCGTCCCCGGACGCCGTCGGGCAGGTGATGAAGGTGAACGGCGAGACCGCCGAGATCGTCGGCGTCATGCCCGACGGCTTCCTCTTCCCGGAGCGCCAGGACATCTGGGTGTCGCTGCGCATGGACGACCTGGCCCTGCCGCGTCGGGAGGGGCAGTGGGTGCAGGTGTACGGGCGCCTCAGGGCGGGAGTCTCCGTCGACCAGGCCGCGACCGAGCTCGCCGGCATCGCCCAGCGCCTCGCGGCGGAGTACCCGGAGACGAACGAGGGCGTGACGGCGCATCGTCGTGCCCTTCCAGGACATGGCGATCGGATCCGAGGCGCGCGGCCTGCTCACTGACCATGCTGGCCGCGGTCTCCGCTGGTGCTGCTCATCGCGTGCGCCAACGTGGCCAACCTCCTCCTGGCGCGCGCCGCGGTGCGCATCAAGGAGGTGGGGATCCGCACGGCCATGGGCGCCAGCCGGTGGCGCGTCGTATCCCAGATGGTGGCGGAGGCCCTGGCGCTGGCCACGGTGGGCGGTGCTGATCGGGGCGGGCCTGGCGTGGGTCGGCATCGGGCTGTTCGCGCGCGCCGTCGAGGGGACGAACCCACCCTTCTGGCTGGTCTTCCGGCTCGACGGGCCGATCCTGCTCTTCATCCTCGGGATCTCGCTCGCGGCCGCGCTTCGTCGCCGGGGGCATCCCGGCGCTGAAGGCGTCGCGCATGGACGTGAGCGCGATCCTGAAGGACGAGTCGCGTGGCACGTCCAGCCTGCGCATCGGTCGCCTGAGCCGGGTGCTGGTGGTCGGCGAGATCGCGATGTCCATGGGGCTCCTGGTGGCGGCCGGGCTCATGACCAAGAGCATCGCCACGCTCGAGGAGCTTCGACTTCGGGTTCGACACCGAGCAGGTGTTCACCGCCCGCGTGGGCTCTTCGAGTCCGAGTTCCCGGACGAGGTCGCGCGGCGCCGGTTCTACGAGGAGCTGACCACCCGCCTCGAGGAAATCCCGGAGGCCACCACCGTGTCGCTGGGGACGGCGCTTCCGGGCGCAGGCTCGGGGGTCTCGCAGGTCGCGATCGAGGGGGAGGCCTATACCCAGGACCGCGACTACCCGAGGGCGCGCCTGGCCCAGGTGAGCCCGCACTACTTCGAGACCGTGGGGTCCCGGGTGACCGCGGGTCGCGACTTCGAACCCGCCGACGATGCGGATGCGATGCCCGTGGCGATCGTCAACGAGAGCTTCGCGCGCCGCCACTTCGAAGGCGGGTCGCCGCTCGGCCGGCGCTTCCGTCCGGGAGCGTCGGCCAGCACCGAGCCGTGGCGCACGGTCGTGGGGGTGGTGCCGGACCTGTGGATGCAGGGGGTCGGCAATCCCGAAGAGGAGCCGGACGGCTTCTACGTGCCGGTGGCGCAGAGTGATGCGCGCTTCATGAGCATCCTGGCCCGCGGGCCGGCGGACCCCATGTCCCTGACCCGTGCCGTCCGGGACGCGGTGGGAGCGGTGCACTCGGACACCCCGATCTACTTCGTGGACACGCTCGCCGGGCGCATCGCCGAGAACACCTGGGTGTACAACGTGTTCGGCGCGCTGTTCATGGTGTTCGGCGGCGTCGCGCTCTTCCTGGCCTCCATCGGCCTCTACGGCGTGATGGCGTTCAGCGTCAGCCGCCGTACGCCGGAGGTGGGTATCCGCATGGCGCTGGGCGCCGAATCCGGGCAGGTGCTGTCGCTGATCTTGAGGCAGGGGTTGGTGCAGGTGGGGGTCGGCGTCGTGCTGGGCCTGGGGCTCGCGTTCGTCGTATCTCGCGCCCTGGCGCTCGTGCTGTTCCAGGTCGCGCCGGGAGACCCGGGCGTGTTTGCCATGGTGGCGGGTGTGCTCCTCCTCACGGGGCTCGCTGCGTCCACCGTTCCGGCGATGCGGGCGACCCGCGTCGACCCGCTCGTGGCGTTGCGCAGCGAGTGACATCCGCCCCACCCCGTCGGACGGGGCACGAGAGGACCCGGGGGGCTATGCTCAATCGAGTGTGGACGAACAACGGGTCCACCCTGGCACAGGCGTCGCCCACGTAGCGAAGCGACGGTGCACGCCCACTGGGCGTCGGGCGTTCACCGCGTCTGTCCAGGGTGGGCCCGACATCGTCTCGCCGGTCTGGCACGACGGTCTCCCCTCCCCGAAGTTGAACGCGCCGCGACCACGACCCCTCTCGCTCCCCCGCGAATCCACCATGCCCTTCCACGACACGCCCCGCTTCCCGCGTGGCTTCCGCTGCGCGTCCACGAACTGTGGGATCAAGGCCGAGGGCAACGACCTGTCGCTCTTCGCCTCCGAAGTGCCGGCGGCTGCGGCGGCCGTCTTCACGCGGAACCAGGTTCCCGGCGCGCCGGTCGTCGTCGGGCGGGAGCTGGTGCGCGGTGGGCGGCTCCAGGCGGTCGTGGTGAACAGCCGCGTCTCGAACGTGGGGACGGGCCCCGAAGGCCTGGCACGGGCCCGGCGCATGGGCGCGGCGGCGGCGGCGGCGTTGGGCATCGATCCGTCCCTCGTTCTGATGAGCTCGACGGGGGTGATCGGCGTGGACCTCCCGATCGAGAAGATCGAGGCCGCGCTTCCGGGCCTGGCCTCCGTGTTGCAGGACGATCCCATGGTGGGCGCCCTCGGGCATCATGACGACGGACACGCATCCGAAGGCGGTCTCCCTTCCCGTCGGGAACGCCACGCTCACGGTGGTGGGCAAGGGCTCCGGGATGATCGAGCCGAACATGGCGACGATGCTCGTCTTCGCGTTCACCGACGCGCGGATCGACGCGTCCACGCTGGATCGGGCGTTGCGCGCCGCGGTGGACGAGACGTTCAACATGCTCTCGGTCGACACGGACACGAGCACTTCGGACACCTGTGCGCTCCTGGCCAACGGGTTGGCCGGTCCCGTGGAGGAGGCGGTGTTCGCGGCCGGCTCTGCTCGAGGCGTTCACCCGCATGACCGAGCTGCTCGCGCGCGACGGAGAGGGAGCGACGACCCTGGTGCGGGTCACGGTGACGGGTGCGGCCGACGGCACGGAGGCGCGCGCGATAGCCAAGTCCCTGGTCAACTCTCCGTTGGTGAAGACGATGGTGTTCGGCGGCGACCCCAACGTGGGACGGATCCTGATGGCCGTCGGGAAGTGCTTCGCGTGCAGGGTGGACCCGGGGCGCATCGGAGCCTCGATCTGCGGCGTGCGGGTGCTGGAATCGGGGACGCGCCTGACGTTCGACGAGGCGGCGGTGCGCGGGCTGCTTCGCGGAGATCCGGTGGACCTGGAGGTGGATCTCGGCGTCGGCGGAGGGTCCGCCCGCGCCTGGGGCTGCGACCTCACCACGGCTATGTCGACGAGAACGCGGCCTACTACTCGAGCTGAGGGCCTCGAGCTGAGGGCCGCTTCACCCGGCACGGTCGGGGGTTTTACCTTACTAGGCTATGACCCGCCCTGGAGGCGGTCTCCAGGGGCGAGGAGACGGGCCGACGCGCGGGAGGTGGCTTCGCGCGCCCATGGCCCCGGTACCCAGCCACCAACACAGGACAGACCTCGATGAAGCGCTTGATGACGCTCTCCCTGGTCGCGGCCCTGGCGGCCTGCGGGGGCGGTGAGCCCGCGCAGGACCAAGCCGCCAGCCAGCCCGCCGCCTCCGCGCCGGCTCCGGCGGCGGAGACGGCGGCTGCCGCTCCCTCCGGAGAGATGACGATGCCGGATTGGTTCCACGTGGACCAGGCCAACAAGACCGTGCACATGACGATCACGGCCGGCGCCACGGACGCACTGAACCACTGGAACTTCAACGGCGCCCACAACGGCAACATGACGATCACGGTGCCCGAGGGGTACGCGGTGACGATCGACTTCAAGAACGCCGACCCGCCATGGCCCACAGCCTGGGGATCATCGCCGCCACCAGCAACTTCAGCGCGACGCTGGAGCCGAACCCGGTATTCGAGGGCGCGATCACGCACAACCCGACCTCCATGACCGAGGCGACGATGCCCGGACAGGAGGAGACGGTCACGTTCACCGCCTCCACGGCGGGGAACTACTCCATGGTGTGCTTCATTCCCGGTCACGCGGCTACCGGGATGTGGGTGCACTTCAACGTGTCCAGTGACGGATCTGCGGGGGTCCAGGGCGCGGCGATGTAAGCCTGTTCGAGGCCCTCGGGCTTCGCGCGGCGCCGTCCCGGATTGGCCGGGGCGGCGCCGTCTTTCTTATCTTCCTCGGCAACCAGACCTGCGCACGGGCTTCCTGTCCATGAGCGACCTCCTGAAAGAGCGGTTCGAGTCCCTGCGGGCGCGCGAGTTCCGGCGCCTGGACGAGGGCGGCCACGTCTACCTCGACTACACGGGGAGCGGGCTGTACGCGGAGTCGCAGCTGCGTGCGCTCGAGGAGCTCCTGGGCCACGAGGTCCTCGGGAACCCGCACTCCGAGAGCCCGACGTCCGCCCACGCCACCGAGATCGTCGAGGCGGCGCGCCGCGACGTCCTGGCGTTCTTCGGCGCCGATCCGGACGTGTACACGGTGGTCTTCACCGCCAACGCGTCGGCGGCGCTCAAGCTCGTCGGCGAGGCCTATCCCTTCGAAGCGGGCTCGCGCTTCGTCCTGCTCCAGGACAACCACAACTCGGTGCACGGCATCCGCCTGTACGCCGAGGCCCGGGGCGCCGAGGTCGTCTATCTGCCCCTCGACGCCGGGCTCCGCGCGGCCGGTCGCGGGGATCGCCCCGGCGGGTGCCCGACCGGGCCTGTTCGCCTTTCCCGCCCAGTCGAACTTCTCGGGCGTGCAGCACCCGCTCCAGTTCGCGCACGCGGCGCGCGAAGCGGGCTACGACGTCGTGCTCGACGCCGCGGCCTTCGTGCCCACCAGCCGGCTGGACCTCTCCGGCGTCGACGCCGACTTCGTGTGCGTCTCGTTCTACAAGATGTTCGGCTATCCCACCGGTGTGGGGGCGCTGGTGGCCCGGAGGGACGCCCTGGCCCGGCTCCGTCGTCCGTGGTTCGCCGGGGGCACCGTCGAGTACGTCTCCGTCCAGAACCGCATCCATCAGCTGCGCGTGGGCGCGGAGGGCTTCGAGGACGGGACCCCGAACTTCCTCGGGATCGCCGCGGTGCCGGCCGGCCTCTCCTTCCTGCGCCAAGTCGGGATCGATCGGATCCACGAGCGGGTCGCGGATCTCACCGGCCGCCTCGCTTGGAATCCTCGGATCGGTCTACCATGAGGACGGCAGCCCGGCGGTCGAGATCTACGGGCCGACGACGCCGGAATCCCGGGGAGGCACGGTGGCGTTCAACCTCCTCGACGAGACCGGGCGGGTCGTCCCCTATGGTGTCGTCGAGCGCGGGGCGGCCGCCGTCGGGATCTCGCTGCGCGGCGGCTGCTTCTGCAACCCCGGCGCGGCGGAGGTGGCCTTCGGCCTGTCCGCCGACCAGGCGTTGCGCTGCTTCCGGTCCATGCCGCCCGGGCGGTTCACGCTCAAGGGTCTCGCCGATTGCCTGGACGACGACGTCGCCGTCGGGGCGCTCCGTGCTTCGTTGGGGATCGCCACCAACGACGCCGACCTCGACCGGCTCGAGCGCTTCCTCCACGACCTCGTCGCGTCCGGGGCGGTCCGGACGGGAGGTCGGGTGGAATCGGTCGGCTGATCTCCCGGGCCCTCAGCCGCCCGCCTCGCCTCCCGCGTCCTCCAGCCGGGGCCCGTGGAGCTGCACGGGGTGCTCCGAGCGCCGTCGCCACCCGCAGGTTGAGCATCTCCACGAAGATCGAGAAGCCCATCGCGAAATAGATGTAGCCCTTGGGGATCTCCTGGTGCATCCCCTCGGCGATGAGGGCCATCCCGATCAGGAGCAGGAACGAGAGCGCCAGCATCTTCAACGTGGGATGCCGGTTCACCACCCGGCTGACGCTGCCGGCGGCCAGCATCATGAAGCCCACGGCCACTACGATGGCGATGATCATCACCGCCAGATGATCGGCGACTCCCACGGCGGTGATGACCGAGTCCAGCGAGAACACGATGTCGAGCAGCGCGATCTGGACGATGACACCCGACGAACGAGCTGGCGCGCTGGCCGCCGCCCTCCGCGTCCTCGCCCTCGAGCTTGTGGTGGATCTCCCGCGTGGACTTGAAGAGGAGGAACACGCCGCCGGCAAGGAGGATCAGGTCCCGCCCCGAGACCGAGTGGCCCAGGACGGAGAAGAGCGGGGCGGTGAGACCCATGATCGCTACGATCGACACCAGCAGCCCGATGCGTGTGAGCATGGCCAGGAGGAGGCCGAGCTGCCGGGCGCGGGCGCGCAGCTCGGGCTTCACGCGGTCCGCGAGGATCGTGATGAAGACGATGTTGTCGATGCCGAGGACGATCTCCAGCACCGTGAGCGTCGCCAGGGCGATCCAGGCGTCGGGTCGGGTGATCCAATCCATGCTTGCCGGTTCCCGCGAGTGAGCCGAAAAGCGGGCCAGAGACCCGCGCCGTGGGCCGCTAAGCTAAGCTCGTGGTGGCGCGGGTCGGAAGCCTGGGCATCACGGCCGGGCCCGTCCGCCGCGGTCCGGTATCTAGCAGCCCGTGGTAGAAATACAGTGGGCCGCGCTCAGGGGTCTTTCGCTGCTCAGGGAAGGAACGACGACGAGTCGTAGCCGTAGCCTAGCTACGGCGAGGAGGAGAGACGATGCATCAGCGGCGAAACCCCCCTGAGCCCAACACGTTGGCTGATATGACCGTAGAAGATGGTGGGTTGCGACGGCACGGCCCCGCCTCCGTCGTTGGAGCTCCTAGCCGTAGCGCAGGCTATGGCGTCGTCGCTCCGCCTGGGATTCGGGGCCGTGGCGTTCGCAACGCGGCTCGCTGTATTTCTACCACGGGCTGCTAGGCGTTCGGGCTCGCGACGCTCCCGGATCCTCCGAGGGACATCCGAGGTCGCGGGCGTGTGGACCGCCCGTGTCCGTTGGCGGCCGATGGGGCGCCCTTCGCGTGGGCCTGGGAGACGCCGAAGCCGGGAAGGAGGAGGAGGCTCTCCTGCGACGCCGAGGCCGGCAGGAAGGGGAGCCAGTTCCGCGCGGCCAGGCGCGGCGCTTCGTCGGTCGTGTCGACCGCCATTCCCAGGTAGGAGCGATTGAAGATCAACGTGGGGAGCGGGAGCACGCCCGCTCCCATGAGCTGGACGGGCGACTGCACGGCGACGAAGGGGTCGGGGCAGCCGTCGGCCGGATGGATCGTCCGTGACTGTCCCTTGATGAGATGACCGTCGCGGGTCCGGAAGATCATGCTCCGGAGCGGCCCGACCAGACGCTTGAAGGCCTCGACCGCCCACGGGTTGTGCATGCGGAAGTCGAACGCGGCCTGGATCTGGGTCGGGTCGACGTGTACCGGGGGCACGACGCGCCCCGCACGCAATCCCGCCAGGAAAGTGGGAATTTTTTCCCGAGCGCTGGGAAGAAGTACCGGGATCGCGCCGGACACGTCCGAATGCCGCGGGGACGGCGGCGAGGACAGATAGCTGGCCAACGACTCCCGGGCGTGGTCGATGCCGGGGAGCTCGTGGCGACGGAATCGCATTGCCGCCAGCACGACGGTCGGGACCCCGACGAGGCGCAGACCCACCAACTCCCAGAAGTGGTCTCCGTCGTCGCCGCCCAGATAGACGGCGCCGGGGTTGGGGGTGATGGTGTGTCCGGAGCGCACGCGCTCGATGTGCTCCACGACGTGGCGGAGGTGGGATCGTACCATGGAGTGAGGCTCGCGTTCGTGGAGGGGGCGCACGGGATGGGAGCAACTTCCAGGCCACTGGTGGCACACAATGCTATCAAAACATACTATGAAACTTTTCCATCCCGGGCGGCGTCGTATCAGACGCCCCTGGACACACGGACCGTACCAGGCAGGTGGATCATGAAGCCGTTTCGATATCACATCCTGCTCGCCCTGGCCGGGGGCGCGCTACACGGTGCGGAGATCCGTCGGCGCGCGGAGGAGGAGAGCGGCGGCGCGGTGACCCTCTACCCCGCGCAGCTCTACGGGACGCTGGACGAGCTGGACGCCGAGGGGTGGATCCGCGAGGTGGAGCCGGAGGCCGTACAGAAGGACCAGGCGCGCTGGAGGTTCTACGCGCTCACCCCCGAGGGTCGGCGCGCGCTGGAGGACGAGACCGCCCGACTCGAGGTGGTGCTCGGGCACGCCCGGAACATGCTGGGGACGGCCGGCGGCACATGAAGGACCAAGGCCCCGCCGTTCGCGCCTACGTCCGACTTCTCGGCCTTCTGCCGGAGGGCTTCCGGGCTCGGCACGGCGAGGAGATGGTGCGCCTCTTCACGGAGATGTGGGCTGCTCGGATGGGTGCCGGAGCCCGCGCGAGCCTCTGGCTCACGCTGGCGTGGGACGTCCTGCGCTCGGCCTGGAGGGAGCGTGGGGGAGGCTGGGGAGCCCGCCGCACGTCGGCGACGGGTGGTCACGAGATGGACGAGGGGGGAGAGCTCTTCATGGACCACGTCATCCAGGATCTCAGGTACACGTTTCGTCAGCTGGCCCGCCGGCCCGGCTTCGCGGCCGTGCTGGTGCTCACGTTGGCGCTGGGCATCGGCGCGAACACCGCGGTGTTCAGCGTCGTGGACGGTGTTCTGCTGCGCCCGCTCCCGTATCCGGAGCCGGGGCGGCTCACGGTGGTGTGGACGCAGTTCCCCACGATGAACCTCATGGAGTTCCCGGCCTCCTGGCCCGAGTACGAGGACTACCGGACGCAGTCCCGCTCCTGGCAAGAATTGGCTCTCTGGGGGAGAACGCAGCGGACGATCACGGGGGACGACAACCCGGAACGGCTCGACGTCGCGTACTGCTCCTGGACGCTGTGGCGGGCGTTGCGGGTCGAGCCCGCGCTCGGTCGCGTCTTCGGCGAGGAGGAGGACGTGGCCGGACGCGACGACGTGGTCGTGCTCAGCCACGGTCTCTGGGAGCGTCGGTTCGGATCCGATCCGTCGATCGTAGGGCGGACGGTGGAGCTAGACGGAACGCCCACGCGTGTGCTCGGTGTCATGCCCGCCGGATTCGCCTTCCCCGACCGTGACACCGAGGCGTGGATTCCGGTGGGCATCGACCCGGCCGACCCCCCCGGACGGGCGAGCCACTTCGCGCGCTTGCTAGGCAGGCTCCGCGAGGGTGTGACGCTGGATCAGGCCTCGTCGGAGCTGAAAGGGCTCATGGCCCGCTGGGACGACGACGAGGGGCTCGGCCACCACTGGAGCCCCGAGAATCACCCGGCCTTCCTCCGCTCTCTCCACGAGGATACGGTGGGCGACGTGCGTACGTCGCTGATCGTGATGCTGGGCGCCGTGGCGATCGTGCTGCTCATCGCCTGCGCCAACGTCGCGAATCTCCTCCTGGTGCGGGGAGAGGGACGCCTCCGTGAGGTCTCGATCCGAGCGGCGATGGGCGCTGGACGGAGTCGCATAGCGCGGCAGCTTCTCACCGAGAGCCTGGTGGTGGCGGCGCTGGGTGGGGCAGCGGGCCTGCTCCTGGCCCGCATAGGGGTGGGCGCGCTCCTGGCGCTGGCGCCTCCGGACCTCCCGCGCGCCGACGCCATCGGCATGAACGGCACGGTCCTGGCGTTCTCGGCCGGCGCCGCGATCCTGTCCGGTCTCCTCTTCGGGCTCGCTCCGGCGGTGCAGACGCTGCGCATGGACGTGCAGGACAAGCTGCGCGAGGAGGGAAGGGGAGGGACCGCCGGTCGCGGCCGCTTCCGATACCGCCAACTCCTGGTCGTGAGCCAGACCGCCCTCGCCGTCGTCCTCCTGATCGCCGCGGGGCTGTTGGCGCAGAGCTTCTGGCGGCTGCGCAGCGTGGACCCGGGCTTCCGGGGGGACAACGTCCTCGCCGTGTCCCTCAGCCTGCCGCAAACGACCTATCCGGAGGCTGGGGACGTGACCGGGTTCTACCGTGACCTGATGCCCCGTCTGGAGGCCCTTCCGGGCGTGACGGCGGCCGGACTGGTGCGCACGGCTCCCCTCACCGGGAGCCTGCCGCCCAACGACATCGAGTTCGAGGACCGGCCGCGGAGCGACGACGACCCCCCGCTCAACGCAGACATCCAGGTGGTCTCGGCGGGGTATTTCGACGCGATGGGCATCCCCGTCCTGCAGGGGCGCGTCTTCGACCGGACGGACGACGCCGACTCCGAGCCGGTGGCGGTCGTGGACGAGGTCCTCGCCCGCCGGTTCTTCGCCGACCCGGGCGCCGCCATCGGCGAGCATATCCGTCAGCCGGGCGACCGGGAATACGCGCGCATCGTCGGCATCGTCGGCGCGGTGCGCCAGGAGGCCCTCGATCAGGAGCCCCGGGCGCAGCTCTACCTCCTCCATGCGCAGAGCCCGCGCACCTGGTATCCGATTCGCGCGATGACCGTGCTGCTCAAGACGGGCGTCGAGCCGCTGGGCCTGGTGAGCGCGGTGCGGCCCGAGGTGCACGAGCTGGACCCGAACCTCCCGGTCTATCAGGTGACCACGGTGGAGCGGAGCAAGGAGGCCTCCACGGCGAGCCAGCGCTTCAGCATGTTCCTCCAGCTGGTCTTCGCGGGCGTGGCCCTGATGCTGGCCGTGGTGGGGATCTACGGCGTCCTGTCCTACTCGGTCGCCCAACGCACGCGGGAGATCGGCATCCGCATGGCGCTGGGGGCGAAGCGGGAATCGATCCTGCGCCTGGTGGTCGGACAGGGGATGGCCCTCGTCGGGGTCGCGCTGGTGGTGGGCGTCCTGGGTGCCCTCGCCACGGGGCAGGTGATCTCGAGCCTCCTGTTCGGTGTGTCCCCCCGGGACCCCGTGACCTATGGCGTGGTCACGGGCTCGCTCCTCCTCGTGTGCCTCGTGGCTTGCTGGATCCCGGCGCTGCGCGCGAGCTCCGTCAGCCCTCAGGACGCGCTCCGCTTCGATTGAGTCCGTGGATCTTGTCGATTTGACCGCAGGGGGAGGGACATAAATATTGATTTGACGAATCAAACTATATTATCGTGCTTGGCATGGCTGATCTCGATCTCGTCCTGAGCGCCCTTCCCAGGATCCGCTATGCCTGCCGGGCCCGGCGCGCCCCCGGGGCGCCCCAGGACGCGAGCGTGAGCGCGCACCAGGCTGTCGTCCTCTCGCAACTGGACGATGCCGACCCTACCATGGTCGGGGAGCTGGCCGAACATCTCGGGGTGACTCCCTCCACCATGTCGCTCACGCTGAAGCGGCTGGAGGAGACCGGCCACGTGCGTCGAGACCGCGATCCGGCGGACCGGAGGGTGGTGAACGTGCGGCTCACGGACGCGGGGGTTCGCGTGCGCGACGCGCGAACCGAGCTGGACCCGGAGCGGGTCGACCGCATGTTGTCGCTGTTGCCGGCTCCCCGGCGCCGCGAGGCCCTCCGGGGTCTGGCATGGCTTGCCGAGGCCGCCGACGCCTTGGTGCGCCGCGGTCGCGCCGCGGTGGAGGCCCAACTGGGCGGGGACGAATGAGCAGGAGCCAGGTCGGATATTCCGGGACGCCGCTGACGAAGAAGCTCGGCATCCGGAGCGGGTGCCGCGTGGCCACGCTGGGGGCCCCGGAGACGCTGGCGCAGCTCCTCCAGCCACTCCCGCCGGGCGCAAGCCTGGTGCGCGCCCCCCGCAGTCCTGGAACGCACCCCGTGGTGGTGGCCTTCGTGCGCACGCGTCCGGAGCTGACGCGGCGCTTCGCCCGGGGAGAGGAGCTGATGACAGTCGACGGCGGACTGTGGATCGCATGGCCCAAGCGGTCGTCCCATCTGGCCGGAGAGCTCGGAGAGGCGGACGTGCGAAGGCACGGGCTCGCCGCCGGCCTCGTGGACAACAAGATCTGCGCCGTGGACGAGGACTGGTCGGCGCTGCGCTTCGTCGTCCGCACGGCAGATCGGGCGAGTCGGCGAAAGGGCTGAGGTCCGCTCCAACAATCCCTCATCGGCAGGCATCCAACCCCATGACCGAACCGAGAGAGCACGATCGGGAGGACATGGGAGCCGCCGCCATCCGCATGGAGCCGTCCACGGACCCGCAACAGGGCCGGGAGACCGTCGAGGCGCTGGTGGAGCGCGCCCAACGCGGAGACGCCCGGGCGTTCGAGCAGGTCTACCGGCGTACGGGTGACCGGGTCTACGCGGTGTGTCTGCGCATGTGTGCGGACGCCGAGGAGGCCGCCGAGCTCGTCCAGGACGTGTACGTGCGGGCCTGGCAGCGTCTCACGTCCTTCCGGGGCGACAGCCTGTTCACCACGTGGCTCCACAGGCTGACGGTGAACCTGGTTCTCCAGGATCGTCGCTCGAAGGGACGCAGACGGGCCCGCGAGCGCTCCGAAGCGGACCTCGAGCAGTACGCGCGCGCTGCGGTGGTGGCGATGCCGGGTACACGGGTGGATCTGGAACGGGCCATCGCGGCCCTTCCGACCAAGGCTCGGGAGGTCCTCGTCCTTCGGGACGTGCAGGGATACAAGTACGACGAGATCGCTCGCATGACCGGCGTGAGCCTGGGCACGGTGAAGGCCCAGATCCACCGGGCGCGCGGGCTGGTCAAGGAGGCGTTGGATCGATGAGCGAGCACCTTTCGGCGGAGCGCATGCACGACCTCCTGGACGGGCTCCTCCCCGCGGATGAAGCCGCCGTCGCGCGTGCGCACCTTTCGGCCTGCACCCTGTGCCGGGACGACTGCGACGGCCTCGCCCGCGTCGTCGCGGAGCTGCGGTCGCTGCCCGGAGAAGCACGGCCGCCGGAGGACCTCTGGGCCGGCATCGAGGAAAGACTCGCACCGGGGACCGTCTCGTCCCGCGAGGCGGGGGGTGCCGAGGTGCTGAGCCTCTCTGCAGCAGCGGAGGAGCGAGGCGCTCGGCGCCGGGTGTCCTTCACGCTGCCGCAGCTCGCGGCCGCGGCGGCCGTCGTTGCGCTCCTGTCGGCGGGGACGGTCTGGACGGCGCTTTCCGGCCGGTCGGGTATGGATGCTCCCCCCGTCGCGGCCCAGCCGGAGGAAGGGCTCGGTCCCGCGGCGCGCATGGCCGCGGCCGGAGACGCCGCGTACGAGTCGGCCGTCATCGAGCTCGAGGAGCTGGTGGAGGCCAACCGCGGCTTGATGGCCCCCGAGACCGTCCAGGCGCTGGACGAGTCCCTGCGCACGATCGACGAGGCGATGGCGGCGATCCAGGACGCCCTCAGGAAGGACCCCAACAGCGAGCTGCTGGCTCGCCTGCTCGTGAACCAACAGCGGTCGAAGCTCCGCGTGCTGCGTCAGGCGGCCACCGCGGTGCAGGCCCGAAGCTGAATACGAGGATACGATGAACGGATTGGTGATCGGGACCCTGATGGTCCTGGGCATGGCTCAGCAGACCGACACGGTCTTTCCGGTGGAGGGGGCGACGAGCCTGGAAGTGGAGAGTCCCGGTGGGAGCATCGTGGTCACGGGATGGGACCGGAGCGAAGTGCGCATCCAGGCGGAGCACTCGCACCGGACCTACGTCGACGTCCGGCGACGGGGCGATCGCATCTACGGTCGAGGGGGACGCCCGCCGAGGGCCGGCCAGCATCGTAGACTTCACGATCTCCGTGCCGCGCGGCATGTCCGTGAGCCTGGACGGGATGTACACGGACCTCACCGTGGACGGCGTCGAGGGGGGCGTGACGGCCGAAACGCTCCAGGGCGACGTGACCGTGAAGGGTGGCGCGGGCGACGTGAAGGCTTCGGCCACCACCGGAAAGGTGCTCGTCCAGGGCGCACGAGGCAGGGTCGATGCCGAGACGGCTGCCGGGGACATCCGTCTCGTCGATGTCTCGGGCGAGGTCGTGGGCGAGTCGGCGGGCGGGAGCATCTTCTTCGAGAACGCCCACGCGCGGTCCGTTGACGTGGGTACCACGGGCGGGCACATCCGCTTCGAGGGGGTGCTCGATCCCAAGGGGACGTACTACTTCGGTAGCTACGGCGGATCCGTCATCCTGGTGTTGCCCGAGGGGACGGCAGCATCGATGAGCCTGGCCAGCGTCCACTCTACCGCGATGACCAACCTGGGCGGCGAGCTTCAGCGCTTCCCTTCGGGTGACCGGCACCAGGTGAACGTCAACGGGGGCGGCGCCGTGGTGGAGATCGAGACGTTCGGCGGCCGGATCGCGGTGATGCGCAAGGGAACGGAGAACACCGTCGGAGCGGCGTCGTCACGAGGCGAGGACGGCTGGGGCGAGCTGGGCGCGTCGATCCAGGCCGGGATCCGGGCTTCAGCTGCGGCAAGGATGGGATGCCGGCTGGCGCCGCGGGTGGGCCCGAGACCCCGACTCCGATACCCTTCCTGCAACTATTCGCCCCTGAATCTCGTCTATAGGAAACAGGCCGCGGGGGGACGGCTCGTACGGGCGCCCTTCTTCGACACGCACGACCGCATCTCGGACGCTCACAGGGAGGGAAGCAGATGGCAGCGGATCACGCGTTGATCAAGCTGGAGGGCCTGAGCAAGGTCTTCTACACGGAAGAGGTGGAGACGCACGCCCTGTCGAACGTCACGATGGAGATCAAGACGGGGGAGTTCGTGTCGATCGCGGGGCCGTCGGGGTGCGGGAAGACGACGCTGTTGTCGATCCTGGGGCTGCTGGACTCGCCGACGGCGGGGAAGTACCTGCTGGACAACGAGCCGGTGGAGAACCTGAGCGCGAGCCAGCGGGCGAAGATCCGCAACCAGGCGATCGGGTTCATCTTCCAGGCGTTCAACCTGATCGGGGACCTGACGGTCTACGAGAACGTGGAGCTGCCGTTGACGTACCGGGGGATGCCGGGGAGCGAGCGGAAGGAGCGGGTGCAGGCGGCGCTGGAGCGGGTGGGGATGGCGCACCGGATGGGGCACTATCCGAGCCAGCTGTCTGGGGGTCAGCAGCAGCGGGTGGCGGTGGCGCGGGCGATCGTGGGCAAGCCGCTGATCCTGCTGGCGGACGAGCCGACGGGGAACCTGGACTCGAAGAACGGCAACGCGGTGATGGACCTGCTGAAGGAGCTGCACAACGACGGGGCGACGATCTGCATGGTGACGCACGATCCGCGCTACGCGCACGTGGCGGACCGGTCGATCCACCTGTTCGACGGCCAGATCGTCAGCGAGGACGACGCCAAGCGGCACCAGCTCGAAGAGGCCGGGTTCGACATCGCCTGAGGACGGGGAGGGGCGGCGGGGTGTGAAGGTGGGGGCCCCGGAGCGGCTCGGTCGCTCCGGGGCCTCCGTGCGTCGGGGCTACTCGGTCCGCAGCGCCTCGGACGGCTCGATCGCCGCGGCGCGCCGTGCCGGAAGCCAGCTCGCGAAGAGCGTGACGAGGAAGAGCATCACGGGGACCGCCGAGAAGGTGACCGGATCGAGCGGGCTCACGCCGAAGAGGAAGCTGCGCGCCGTGATCGCCAGACCCGCGCCGGCGATCATCCCGATCAGGCAGCCGACGGCGGCCAGCGTCGCTCCGCCCCCGAGCACAGTGCGGACCACCCTCCCCGACGTGGCTCCCAGCGCGCGCCGGACACCCAGCTCCCGGGTGCGGCGCGCCACCCGGTAGGCGAGCACGCCGTAGATCCCCATGGCGGCCAGCACAAGGCCGACCATCCCGAACGCGCTCACGAGCTGGGCCGCGAAGCGCTGGGGGAAGAGGCCCGTGCCCACGACCTTGCGCACGAGAACGGGGGTACCGATGGCGACGTCCGGGTCGAGCGCGCGCACCACCTCCGCGACGCCCCGGACCGCCGCGGCCTCGTGGCCGGGCGCTCGCACGTGCAGGCTCATCTGCGGTGAATAGTGCTGCAGGTAGGGGAAGAAGACGAAGCCGGCCGGTTCCTCCGTGACGAAGACGTAGCGGCCGGGTCCGGTGACGCCGATCACCTCGACAGGCTCCCGCGTGAGGCCGATGAAGCGACGGCCGATCGGGTTCTCGCCCTTCCACAGCCGGTCGGCGAGGGTGCGGTTGATGATGGCGACGCGCGGGGCGGACTCGTCGTCGGCGTCGGTGAAGCCACGGCCGTCCAGGATCTCGACGCCCATGGTGGAGAAGTACTCCGGAGTCACCGCGCTGTAGGCTGCGTACGTCGCGAGTGCGTCCGGTGCCTCCTCCGGGCGCACGCCGCCGCCCGAGCGAGCGCCCGAGAGGAGCACGAACTGGGAGAGCCCCGCAGCTTCCACGCCCGGGAGCGCGCGCACGCGCTGCACGAGCTCACGGTCGAAGTCGCGGCCGCCCTCGCGGTCGTAGTCGTGCGGGGCGCCCAGGTCGATCGTGGTCGCCACCACGCCCTCCGCGTCGAAGCCCACGTCGGCGCTCAGGCCCCGCTGCACGGAGCGCACGAAGAGCGCGCCCACGACCAGGAGCGTCGTGGCCAGCGCGATCTGGGCGCCCACGAACACGTCCCGACCCGCGCCCCGCCCCTCCACCCGCCCGGCACCGCCGGACTTCAGGGCGGGAACCAGGTCCGGGCGCGAGGATGCGAGGGCGGGGAGGAGCCCGGAGGCCAGGCCGACCACACCCGTCACGACCACGGCGAACGCGAGCACGTGCCCGTCGGGGGACAACCCGAACAGCAGCGGGGGCACCTGCGGCGGGAGCTCGATCCTCTGCAGCCAGCCCGTGCCGAGCCACGCGAGCGCCACGCCCGCCGCGCCGCCGGCGCCGAAGACCAGGAGGCTCTCCGCGAGCAGGTGGCGCACCATGCGCGCGCGCCCGCAGCCCAGGGCGAGGCGCACCGCCATCTCGCGACGGCGCCCGATGCCACGCGCCACCATGACTGCGGCGATGTTCGCCGCCGCGATGAGGAGCACGAGCACGGCCATGCCGAGGAGCATCGCCAGGAAAGCCGCCACCGTGCCGCGGTCGTCGTCGGGGACGACGGCGATGTGCGCGAAGAGGGCGCCCCGGACCTCGGCGCTCTCCTGGCGCGACTCGATCCGCCGTGCCAGGGCGTCGACGGCCTCGGCGGCCGTGGCGCGCTCCACCCCGGGCCGCAGCCGCGCGATCGGTACCATCCGCAGCGCCCAGCTGCCCGGGTCCAGGCCGCGGAGCCCCACCGGCGCCCAGAGGCGGTCGGCGACGAAGGTGGCGCCGCCGAAGCCGGTCGGGGCCACACCCACGATCGTGACCGTTCGCCCGTCGAGCCCCACGGACCTTCCTACCGCGGACGGGTCGCCGCCGAAGCGGGACACCCACAGGGCGTGGGAGATCACGATCTCGGGCGCGTCGTCCGAGGCGTAGGCCCGACCCAGCGCTGGGCGCACGCCGAGGGTCTCGAAGTAGTTGCCCGAGGTGAGCGCGCCGTTCACCGAGACGGTGGCCTCGGGGAGCCGCAGCGAAAAGCCGTCCACCAGGCGGAATGCCGCGACCGACGTGAAGAGCTCCGTGGAGGCGTCCCTGTACTCCTCGCAGCGGGTGTAGGGGATCAGCATGCCCTCCAGCCCCGTCGAGACCGCGCCGGAGCGTCGCTCCTGGATCGTCCCGAGCCGTTCCGGCTCCGGGAGCGGGAGGGGGCGGAGCAGCACTGCGTTCGCCGCGCTGAAGACCGTGGTGGTGGCGCCGACGCCGAGCGCAACCGTCAGCGCCGCGACGAGGGAGAGCACCGGGCTCCGCGCCAGCGCCCTGGCGCCGAAGCGGAGGTCCTGCCAGAGCGACTCGACCACCGGGAGGCGCCGACCGTCGCGCAGACGCTCGCGGTGCCGCTCGACGCCGCCGAAGGCCGCGAGCGCCCGCCGCCGGGCTTCGGCCGGCGCCATGCCGGCGCGCAGGTTCTTTTGCGTCTCCATCTCGATGTGGAAGCGGATCTCCTCGTCCGCCTCCCGCTCCGCCGCGCCCCTGAACACCAGGTCCCGCAGGCGGGCGCGGAGCCCCCTCACGAGACGCCTCACGGGGACGCCTCCAGGATCCACGCCACGGCGCCCGTGTAGCGCCGCCAGCTCTCCGCCTCCTCCGCCAGCCCCCGCCGCCCCTCGCCCGTGAGGCTGTAGTACCTCGCGCGCCGGTTGTTCTCGGTGATGTCCCAGCGGCTCGTGATGAAGCCGCGGTGCTCGAGGCGCTGGAGGGCCGGATACAGGGAGCCCTGGTTGACGTCGAGGATCCCCCGGG
The DNA here is from genome assembly GCA_963848895.1 of uncultured Gemmatimonadales bacterium. Taxonomy (GTDB): domain Bacteria; phylum Gemmatimonadota; class Gemmatimonadetes; order Longimicrobiales; family Gaopeijiaceae; genus SZUA-318. The sequence goes on along the minus strand of CAWKGE010000025.1, from coordinate 88,128 downwards.
AGAGCTCCTGGATGCGCTGGGAGATGCCCCATCCATGCATCGGCTGGAGGGAGAGCGTCTTGAGGATGAGGAGGTCCAGCGTGCCGCGGAGGACGTCGTTGCCCGGGCTGGAAGCCATGGATCGCGGGGTGGCGGGCGGAGGGGAAGCGGCCGGTCGGACGCTCGGACGTCCGCTCCTTCAGGGTTCCGACAGGAAGCCTACGCCGGACTCCTGTCGGAAGTCAAGGGAAGTGGGAACGGGAGGGGCTTCGGGGGCGGTTGTCGTGCGGGACGTCCGATTGTGTGGCCTACTCGGGGGGATTGTACGCCCGCGCCACGAACTCCGGGTCGTCCTGGTAGCGCCGCTCGGCCATCAGGAAATTGTAGTAGGCACACTGCGGCGTCCCGGGGTGGTCCCGGCAGATGGCCGGGCGAGCCCGGTGCACGGTGCACAGGCGTGTCTCGCGGTCCAGGAATCGGCAGGCCGTTCCGTACACCTCGTCCTTCTTGTGGCGCAGGATGATCTCCCCTGGCTCGTCGCCCTTCTTGGTGAAGCGCCGCTTCGCGGTCTCGAAGTCCAGGTCGAAGTGGCGGGCCAGCCGTTCGATGTCCTTCTTCGTGACCTCGATGCGGGGGTAGGAGCAACAATAGGAAGGACAGTTCTGGCAGTCGTAGAAGACCGGTAGGCTCTTGGCCATGCGGCAGCGGTGCGAGCGAAGGGTGGGACGAGAGGCGCCGGAAGCTACACGGGGCCGCCTGTCGTGGCCAGGGACGCCGGTGCTTTCCCGGGCCCTCCAACCGTGCGTAGCTTCCTCCGTCCGCAGTGAATCGCCCTGGAGCACGACCGATGCCACGCCTCGTCGTCCTGGCCGCAGTCGCCCTCGCCCTGTCGGGGGTGGCGGCTCCCGTCCGAGCTCAGACCCTCGCCGAGAACGACCTCCTCCTGACGCGTGCCGAGCGCACCGACTTCCGGGAGACCACCCGCTACGAAGAGGTGATGGAGATCGCGCGCCGGCTCGCCGAGCTGAGCCCGGACATCCATCTCACCACGTTCGGGTACACCATGGAAGGGCGTGCGCTGCCGCTCCTCGTGGGGGGCGCGCCGGACGCGTCGGCAGAGGCGGTGCGGGCCACCGGGAAGACGCGGATCTACGTGCAGGGCGACATCCACGCCGGGGAGGTCTGCGGCAAGGAGGCGCTCCTCATGCTGCTGCGTCGGTACGCGACCGGCGTCTATCCCACGTGGGCGGACTCGGTGGTGCTGCTGATCGCGCCCATCTACAACGCCGACGGCAACGAGCGAATCCGGCTCGACAACCGGCCGAGGCAGAACGGGCCCCTGGGTGGCATGGGCCAGCGCGCCAACGCACAGGGCCTCGACCTCAACCGCGACCACACGAAGCTCGATTCCCCCGAGGCCCACGCGTTCACGCGCATGCTCACGGAGTACGACCCGCACGTGGTCGTGGACCTGCACACCACCAACGGCACCCGACACGCTTATCACCTGACCTACGCCCCGCCACTCCACCCCAACACGCCGACCACCATCGATCGGTTCCTGCGCGTGCGCTTGCTGCCGGAGCTGACCGCCCGCATCCGTGAGAAGCACGGATGGGACTACTGGTACTACGGCAACGCGCAGCCCGCCCCGGACGGGGGACAGGGATGGTACACCTTCGATCACCGTCCCCGGTTCAACAACAACTACGTGGGGCTCCGCAACCGGATCGGGCTCCTGAGCGAGGCCTACGCCTATCTGCCCTTCGAGGATCGCGTGCGGGCCACGCTCTGGTTCGTCGAGGAGGTGGTCGACTTCGCGGCCCAGAACGCGAGCCGGATCCGCGACATCACGGCGGCCGCGGATCGCGAGAGCGTGGTCGGCCGGGATCTGGCGACGCGGGCGGAATTCAGGGAAGGCGATCAGGTCACGATCCGCATGGGAGAGGTGGACCGCGAACGGAATCCCTTCAGCGGGGGCGTCGTGCTGCACCGGCGTGACGTGTCGAATCCGACGCGCATGACCGACTTCGGGACCTTCCGGCCGAGCGAGACGGCGACGGCCCCGGAGGCCTATTACATCCTGCCCGACGCGGCCGAGGCCATCGCGCGCACCGAGGCGCACGGGATCACCGTCGTGCGCTACGCGACGCCCAGGCGCGTCAGCGCGGAGCGGTTCGTGGTCGACTCGACGACGGTAGCGGACCGGGAGTTCCAGGGCCGGCGGGAGCGGACGGTGTGGGGAAGGTGGGAGCCCGTCACGCTCGAGCTTCCCGAAGGGACGGCCTACGTGTCCCTCGACCAGCCACTCGGGCGACTCGCGTTCACACTGCTGGAGCCACGCTCCGACGACGGGTTCGTGGACTGGGGTGTGCTCGACACGTCGACAGGGGCGGACACGCTCCCCGTGCTGAGGGTGCCGTCCGCTCCGGAGATGAGATCGGGCGCGGGACGCATGCAGGTCCCGCGGGGCGCCTGCCGGGAAGCGCCCGCGGCCTTTCGTCAGTCGAGCTCCTCGAAGTGGTGGAACACGTGCACGCCCCGCGCCTCGAGGTGCTTGAGGACGGACTCGAAGCAGTCTTCCCGTCGACCCACGATCTCGGGCGGAGCCACGCCGGGCTCCTTCCACTGCCCGCTCGCCACGACCTGGACCATCGCCGTGCAGCTGAAGCCGGTCGTGCGCGCCATCGACGACGTCTCGGTATCCGGGTCGTAGTAGTCGAGAAGGTTGTACACGTGGCGGACCGTCGATCCGTCCTTCACGCCCTCGACCTCGATGCGCATGATCGTGAGATCGGGCTCGCCCTCCTCGAACTGCCACTGATCGAAGAGCAGCGCCGACGTGACGTCGAGGGGGCGTACCTGGCCCGAGGCGGCCTGCACGGGCTCCTTCGAGAAGAAGCCCGTCTCCCGCAGGAGGCGCATCACCTCGGCGTGACCGGGATAGCGGAGGGTCTTCTCCACCATGTCCGGCGTCTTGGCGGTCTTCAGCAGCGAGCGCAGGCCGTCGGTCGCGAAGGCCTCCAGGGTTCCCAGGCCGGGGAAGTGCACGAGCTCCACGTCGGACAGCGCGGGTACGACCACCTCGCGGCCGCCCATGCGGAAGCGCGCGGGTCGCGTGTATTCCTCCAGCACGTCCGCCGGAGAGAACGGCGCCTTGTAGTCCCACGGCCAGCGGCGCTCGACGGGGAGCCCGCCGACCAGGCAGCGGAAGGAGCGGGTCTCGTCCAGCGCCTCCTCCAACCGTCCCAGCACGAGGTTGCTCAGCCCCGGCGCCACGCCGCAGTCCACCAGGCAGGGCACGCCGGCCTCCTTGGCTGCCGCGTCGAGCCTGAAGGCGTCCTCGGGGAAGAAGGAGATGTCGACCACCGGCTTGCCGGCCTCGAGCACCAACTCGACGGTGCGGTAGCCCATGAAGCCGGGAACGGCGCCCACGACGAGGTCCGCGTCGGCGATGGCACGCGCCACGTTGGCCGGCTCCGAAAGGTCGAGGCACATGCCGTTGGCGCCGTCATCCATGAGGCGGTCGACCGCGACGGGATCCACGTCTGCGACCGTCACGGTGAAGTCCTCGACGGCGGTCAGGTCTCGCACGATGGCGCCGCCGACACGGCCGCCTCCAAGTACGACGATTTCCAGGGGATCCTCCAGGTGGGGTTCGGTTCGGACCCGGAAAATCAGGCGAAGGCGGCGCCGCTGTGCAAGGCCCGGTGTGCAAGGGGAGGGGTCTCGCGCGTCATCCGGTACGACAGCGAGAACGGTCGCTTCGGGACGCGGCGGCCCTGGCCGGGGAGGAATCATGGGACGAGGACGAGGGTTCCTGGGTGCACTGTTGCTGGTGGCGGCGCTTCCCGAGGCGGGCGCGGCCCAGGGATGGATCGAGCCGCTGCGCGGCGTCGACCGTACGGGCTTCACCGTCGACAAGATCCGGAGCGAAGTGCGCGTGCGGCTGGACGGGCGGGTGGCTCTGGTCGAGGTGTCGGAGTGGTTCCGGAACGAGGGGCGGCGCGCGGCGGAGGGCCACTACCTCTACCCGCTTCCGGGCGAGGCCGTGTTCCAGGGCTTCTCGCTCTTCCAGGGTGACGCGGAGCTGCGCGGCGAGATCATGGATGCCAAGCAGGCGCGCGCGATCTACGAGGACATCGTGCGCCGCCGGGCCGACCCCGCCCTCATCGAGTTGGCCGGCCAGGGTCTGCTGCGGGCGCAGGTCTTCCCCATCGAGCCCGGCGAGGAGCGCAGGGTGACCCTGCGCTACACGCAGGTGCTGGCCCGCGCCGGCGAGGCCCTGCAGTTCGTCTACGCCGGGGCCGTGAAGGGCGGGGTGGACCGTCCGTCCGTGCAGGGTGTCGACGTCCGCCGCGGGCCCCCCGAGCCGGCGAAGACCTCCTTCGAGGTGGTGGCGGAGCACGGCGACGCGTATCTGGATCCGTTCTCTCCGACGCACGAGCTCGAGGTCCGTCGAGACGGCGGGCGACTGACCGTGCGCGTCCGGGGGGAGGTCCGGGGCCGCATGTCCCTCTTCCTCCCCCTGGCGGGCGAGGCTGTGGGACTGTCGGTGGCCACCCACCGGCCGGCGGGTGAAGACGGCTATTTCATGCTGACGCTGACGCCCGGCCGAAACGCCACGCGGGCCGAGCCGCGGGACGTGACGGTGGTGCTGGACGTCTCGGGCTCGATGTCCGGAGAGAAGATCGCGCAGGCCAAGGCTGCGCTTCGGGGCTTGCTGGGGACGTTGTCGCGGGAGGACCGTTTCCGACTGGTCGCCTTCTCGAACGCGATACGGGTGCTCGACACGGATTGGTCGCCCGCGACCGCGCCACGCCTGGCGGAGGCGCAGCGCTGGGTGGACGCGCTCGTGGCGGACGGCGGCACGAACATCGGAGGGGCGCTGGACGAGGCGTTCCGGGTGCGTAGCCCGGACGACCGTCTGCCGGTGGTCATCTTCCTGACGGATGGACTGCCCTCGGTGGGTGAGCAGTCGCCGGAGAAGCTGGCGGACCGCGCCGAGGCCCGGGCCGGGCGTGCCCGCGTGTTCGCATTCGGGGTGGGCCACGACGTGAACACGCACCTGCTGGACCGGCTGGGCGAGGCCGGGCGGGGTAGCACGCAGTACGTGGAGCCGGGGGAGAACGTCGAGCGTGCGCTGGGGCTGCTGGCGGCCAAGATCCGCCATCCGGTGCTGACGGACGTCGAGATCGCCGGCGCTCCGGTCCGCCTGGACGAGATCTATCCCGTCCACCTCCCCGACGTGTTCGCCGGGGAGGAGCTGGTGCTCTTCGGGCGGTACCGGGGTCAGGGCGAGGGACGTGTCCGGATCCGTGGGACTCGCGCGGGCCGTGTCGAGGACTTCGCGGCGACCGCGGCCTTCCCGCGCGCCGCGGAGGCGAACGCGTACATCCCGCGCCTGTGGGCTTCCCGGAAGCTCGGGTACCTCACCCGACAGGTCTGGACCGAGGGCGAGACGCCGAGCCTGGTCGAGGAGATCCGCGCGTTGGCGCTCCGCTACGGCCTGCCCAGCGCGTACACGTCCTACCTGGTCCAGGAGCAGGACGTGGTGGCGGACCGTCCGCTTCCGGTCGGGGTGGGGGGCGCACGGCGGCAGGCCGACGCGTCGGTGTCGATCCTCCCCACGGCGCCCGCCGCGGCATCGGGCGCGAACGCGGTGCGGCGCGCGGAAGAGGCGCGCCGGATGCGGGAAGCCAAGTCCGTGGGGGCCCTGACTGCCGCCGAGGACGAGCTCGCGGGCCGTCTGGTCGCCGGAGCCGGTGGCGACACGCGGTCGGAGGGCGGTCGCATCTTCCGACGCGAGGGTGGGGTATGGATCGACGTCGCCCACGCCGCCGACGCGGCCGTCTTCCAGGTGAAGGTCTACAGCTCGGCGTACTTCCGGCTCCTGGACGCGCTCCCGGAGCTGCGGCCGGTGCTGACGCGGATGGACTCCGTGATCGTGGCCGGGGCGGACGTGAGCCTGCAGGTTGGGGACGACGGAGCGAGCGACCTGAGCGATGCGGCCCTGGCGGGGCTGGTGGCCCGTTTTCGCGGACCGCGTGGAGCACCGTGAGCGTCGACTGGAACGAGCTGTACCGGAGCGTGTTCCCGGACCTGGTCCGGTTCCTCCACCGCAAGGTGTGGGACCCGGATCGGGCCCGGGACCTGGCGCAGGAGGCGTTCGTGCGCGCGCTCCAGCACGAGCCGCGCCGGCCGCGGCCGTGGCTGTTCCAGGTCGCGGCGAACCTCGCGCGTGACGAGGCGCGCACGGTGCTGCGCCGCAAGCGGCACCTGGCCCTTCTCAAGAGCGAGGTCGCGGATCGGGAGGAGGAGGCGCCGGACCCGATGGAGGGGGTCGCCGAGCGGGAGCGGTGGGCGCGTGTGCGCGCCGCGCTGGACGACCTGAGCGATCGGGACCGCGAGGCGCTGCTGCTCTGGGACGCGGGGATGAGCTACCCGGAGATCGCCCGGCAGACGGGCCTGGCGGTCGGGGCGGTCGGGACGACGCTGGCGCGCGCACGTCGCCGCCTGGTGGAAGCGTATCGAACGAGGGAGGGAACCGATGTCGCACGTGGATGAGGGCACGCTGCACGCGTACCTCGACGGGGCGCTGGACGCGCTGCCGGTCGCCGAGGCCGCGCGGGTGCGCGAGCACCTGGCGGCGTGCGAGGTCTGTGCCGCCCGGCTCGAGGAGGAGCGTGCGCTCCGGGACGAAGCGGCGGCGATCCTGGCGGATGCCGCGCCCGACACCGTCGAGCTCCCGCCGTTCGAGGAGCTGCGGGCGCGGGCACGGGCCCGGGTCCGTGCGCCCGGCGCCCGCACGCGGCGAGTGCGACTCGCGTGGGCAGCGTCCGTGGTCCTGGCGGTCGGGGCGGGATGGATGCTCCACGCCGCGGCCCGCCCGGAGTCGTTGTTGCGCGATTCGGCACGGGAAACGGCCCGGGGCACCCCTCCCGCCGAGGTGGCCGGGTCCGCTGGGGAAGCCTCCTCCCCGGCCGCGCCGGCGGGAACGTCGGCCGCGGCGCCCGGGAATTTCGCCGATCGTCTGGCGGAGGCGGCGGAACCGTCCTCCCCGGACCGGCCCGTGACGACGGAGGAGCGTGCCGGGCGGGTTGCCGCGGCTCCGGCGGCGGATGCCGCACCGGTCCTGCCGGCGTCGGTATCCGTGGAGGAGCCGGCGGCCGACGTCGGTGCCCTGGCCGGCCTCTCGCCGTCGCCGCGCGCCCTTCCGGAGCCGTCGTGGGTACCGGACGAGGTCACCGGCGGGATCACGACGCTCGGGGCCCGCCTCGACACGCTGACGTTTCCCCGCACGGCGGCCGAAGCGAAGGAGGCGGTGGCGGCCGCTTCCCGACCGGGGGAAGGGGTCGTCGCAAAGGCCGCGGTCGCGGCCGACCGCCTCGTCACGCCGCCGGCCGCTCCCGCCGAGCAGGAGCTTCCGCGCGCGCGCGAGGAGCGTGAGTCTCCCGCCGTGCAGCGGGCTCGGAGACAGGCGGCCGTCACGGTATCGATGGCTGCGGCCCGGTCGATGTCCCTCGTCGTGCCCGGGCTCCAGGTCCTCTCCGTGACCGGACTGGAGGGGGCGGGGCTGATGGGGGCCGTGCGCGTCCGTCAGCTGCTGACCGACGGCGACACGCTGGAGCTCGTGCACCTGCCGCCCGGCACGGATCCTTCGGTGATTCCTCCCGTGCCGGACGACGGGCGCACGGAGCTGGTCCAGCCCAGAGACGGCGGCGGGTGGCTCGTGGCTCGCGCGCACGCTTCGCGCGAGGCGCTGCTCGACCTCGTTCGTCGTATGGACGGAGGGCGCTGACCCGGGGGATCCTCTCGGGGGGCGGATCGGTACCGATACGCTGTCGGCGGCATCACCCCGATGTCGCAAAAAGTCCCACATCGCTCGCATACGGGGCGAAGTCTGCGTCACTGCGCTAGACTTCGTGCCCGTCGCCTCCGCAGGGGAGGCGGCCGGTCGACCATCCTCGCCAGGTGGGCCATGGAGAACAGACGCGAGGGCATCGTCGAGCTCGTCCAGCGCTGGGACGGCCTGGGGGTCGTCTCGCGTTACGATGCCCCGACCGGGAGCTGGATCTTCGTCGCGCTGCACGACGACACGCTCGGACGCCCCGTCGGCGGCTGCCGCATGAAGGTGTACCCGCGCCCGGAGGACGGGCTCAAGGACGCGCTGCGGCTTGCCGAAGGGATGACCCACAAGTGGGCGGCCATCGACTTCCCCTACGGAGGGGGAAAGGCGGTCCTCGCCGTCTCGCACCCCCTCGAGGGGAAGGAACGCGTGGGACTCCTCCACCGATTCGGCCGCCTGCTCAACTCGCTGGGAGGGGCCTTCGGCACCGGCGAGGACCTGGGTACGACGCCCGAGGACATGCGCGAGCTCGCCACGGTCACACAACACGTGGTGGGCAGGCCCCGGGGGCCGGCCGGGCCGACCGATCCGGGTCCGTTCACCGCGCTCGGCGTCCTGTCGGGGATCCGGGCGGCGCTGCGGCACCGGGGGTACGGGGAGGACCTGGCCGACTGCCGCGTGCTCATCCAGGGCGTGGGCGACGTCGGCGAACCGCTCGCTCGGCTGTGCGCGCGCGCGGGCGCGAAGGTGCTCCTCAGCGACGTGGATCAGGCCAAGGCGTTCACGCTGGCGGTGGAGCTCGGCGGGAGCGTCGTACCCGAAGAGAGCGTCTACGACGAGGAGTGCGAGATCTATGCACCCTGCGCCGTGGGCGCGACGCTCAATGCGGAGACGATCCCGCGGCTGCGCTGCGACATCGTGGCGGGCTCGGCCAACAACCAGCTCGAGGTCGAGGAGGACGCGGACCGGCTCGGGGACAGGGGGATCCTGTACGCGCCCGATTTCATCGTGAACGCGGGCGGTGCGATGGCCTTCGGCCTGCTCTACCAGGGAGAGCGCCGCCAGGCGGAGCTCGAGCAGCACGTCGCCGGCATCGGCGAGACGCTGGAGCAGATCTTCGCCGAGGCAACGGAGGTGGGAGGCGGGCCGCTGGCCGCGGCACGCCGTCGGGTGCAGCGGGTCCTTGCCCGCGGCCCCCGCCCGGCTTGAAACGACACGGCCGGCGTCCTCCGGGGGGGACACCGCGAATAGACAGCGCCCCGGTCCTCGCGAGGACCGGGGCGCCGAGCCGCGTGGGCGGATGCACCAGGGCCGGTCAGTGCCTCACTTCGCCCGGTCCGGGCAGCACGTGGAAGAGGTGGTCCAGGCCGAGAGCCCGGAGCACCGACCACGTGGTATCGGGCAACGCCCTGACCCATACGCGCCCCGGCGGGGATTGCAGACGGGCCGTGAGGATCAGCGCCAGGTCACACAATCCGGGCTGGTGCAAGCCGGTGAAGTCGAAGACTACGCCGTCCCGCGGCGTCGATGCGGTCGCCTCGGTCCGGAGCCCGAAGCGGACGTCTGCGCGTTCCGCGCCCTTCCCGTTCGGTGTCATGGCTCGCCTCCTCCTCGCTGCCCCGCCGCGATCATTCTCACCCCCTCATTGTACAAGACCCGTGCCACGCCGAAGGTGTTAAGTCGTACGTACGATGGGCGACCGCTTAGCCTCGCGGTGGCGACGGGACCGATCCATGCCCCGACGCGCAGACTCTGGCCCGAATCGCGACAGGACCGGAGATTGGATGAGTGCCCGGCTTCGCATCCGGCTTCACAGGAGGGACCTCGTGAACGACATCCGACGGGCCATGGGAGCGGCGCTGTTGGCCGTGGTCACAATGGCGCCGGCCATTCGTGGGCAGGATGTCCGCGATGCATACTTCCGCGCCGTGGCACAGTACTTCGACCTGCCGGCATCCGAGATCTCCATCCTCGGCGAATGGCGGATGCCCGCCGACGAGATCCCCGTGGTCCTGTTCATCGCGCACCACGCGGGTGTCTCCCCGGAGGCCATCGTGGCACTGCGTCGCTCGGGGCGGGGGTGGAGCGAGCTCGCGGGTCGGTACCAGGTGGATGCCGCGCAGTTCTACGTGCCGATCCCCGAGGGGGCGTCGGCCGGTGTCCTCCAGTCGGCGTACGACAAGTACCGCTCGGTCCCGACCTCGGGGTGGGGCCAGGTAGTGCTCGCCGACCGGGACATCGTCTCCCTGGTCAATGTACGTATGCTGTCCCAGACGCTGCACGTCGCTCCCGAGGCCGTGCTCGCGGCCGCGCGCGACGGGAGTTGGGTGGAGGTATACGCGCGGCTGCTCGGAGAGCCGGACGCGGCGCCCGACGGAAGAGGGTGGCGTTGACCGGAGCGCGGATGATCCCGCTCACGGGGTACCCGTCGCTGCCACCGGACCAGATGCTCGAGGAGGCCGAGGCGTTCCTCGCCCGGATGCGCACCCGACGGACCGTCCGTGACTTCTCCAGCCGTCCCGTCCCCCGCGAGTTGATCGAGCGCTGCATCCTCGCGGCGGGCACAGCCCCGAATGGCGCCAACCGGCAGCCGTGGCGCTTCGTCGTCGTGGGGGACCCGCAACTCAAGCGCCGCATCCGCGAGGCCGCGGAGGAGGAGGAGCGTGACTTCTACGGGGGGCGTGCGTCGAAGGAATGGCTGGAGGCCCTCGAGCATCTGGGCACCGACGAGCACAAGCCGTTCCTCGAGAAGGCTCCCTGGCTCGTCGTGATCTTCGCCGAGAGCTACGAGGTCACGCCCGATGGCAAGCGTCTGAAAAACTACTACGTTACGGAGTCCGTCGGGATCGCGACGGGAATGCTCGTCACGGCACTGCACCACGCCGGCCTCGCCACGCTCACGCACACACCCTCGCCCATGAAGTTCCTGAACCGCCTGCTGGACCGCCCGCACAACGAGCGGCCCTTCCTCATCCTCGTGGTCGGGCACCCCGCGGAAGGAGCCACCGTCCCAGAGATCACGAAGAAGTCCCTGGACCAGATCGCGACCTTCGTCGAGTAGACCGGTCGCGACGGACCCCGGGAGAGACGAGGAGACGTGAGCAGCACGGCAGGGAAGCTCCAGCTCGACATCGCGAGCGAGCCGCTGGAGTCGGGGCGCGTTCTGGCGCGCGTGGCGGGGGCCCGACCCGGCCCCACGCTCCTGTGCATAGCCGGGCTGCACGGGAACGAGCCCGCCGGCGTGCAGGCGGCACGTACCGTGGCGGAGCGTCTCGCAACCCTCGCCGGCGGGATGCGCGGGGACTTCGTGGCCCTCGCCGGCAACCGCCGCGCGCTCGCGGCCGGACGCCGCTTCATGCATCGCGACCTGAACCGGGCCTGGACGGACGAGCGGCTGGATCGGCTCCGCACCGTAGGCCGGCTGAACGGGACGACCGAGGACCACGAGCAGATCGAGCTCCTCGAGGCCATCGAGGACGTGGTCGGGGCGGCGCGTGGCCCCGTGTACGTGCTGGACCTCCACACGACCTCGGGCTCGGGCGGGCCCTTCACCACGTTCGGGGACACCCTCCCGAACCGGAGCTTCGCGTCGCACATCCCGGTACCCATGATCCTCGGGCTGGAGGAGTTGCTCGAGGGCACGCTGCTCGCGTTTCTCGGCCGCCATGGCCTGGTCGCGGTGCTCTTCGAGACCGGGCAGCACGGGGAGCCGATGGCCGTGGATCGGGCCGAGGCCGGCATCTGGGTGGAGATCGCCGCACTGGGGCTCCTTCCGGAGGACCGCCTTCCCGAAGCGAGCGCGGCGCGCAAGCTCCTGCGGCGCGGCCTGGAGGAGCTCCCGCACCTGATGGAGATGCGCTACCGCCATGCCGTCGAGCCCTCCGACCAATTCAGGATGGGCCCGGGTTGGCGGAACTTCCAGCCCGTCCGCGCCGGCGAGACGGTGGCGTGGGACGCGCGCGGGGAGGTGCGTGCGGCGCTCACGGGGCGCATGCTCATGCCGCTCTACCAGGCCCAGGGTGAGGACGGCTTCTTCCTCGTCCGCGAGTTCGCGCCGATGTGGCTGCACATCTCGTACGTGCTCCGGTGTCTCGGGGCGGATCGCTTCGCCCATCTCCTTCCGGGAGTCGAGCGCGATCCGGACTTTCCGGATGCGCTCGTGGTGGACAAGGGGGTCGCGCGCTGGTACGCCCTGCAGCTCTTCCACCTGCTGGGCTTCCGGAGGCAGGAGGACATCGGAGACCGTCTGGTGTTGCGTCGGCGCCGCTTCGACGATGCACGCTACGTGCGGCGGGGACCGCACCCGGAGCCCCTGAGGTAGGGCGAGCGGGCATGTGCGGGCGATACACCCTTTCGGTGCCCTCCGAGGATCTCGTCGAGGTATTCGACGTGCCGGAACCCGCGTTCGCGCTCGCGCCGCGCTTCAACGTGGCGCCGGGCCAGGAGGCACCCGTGGTGGGAGAGGACCGGCGCGGACGGCGCATGGGCTTGCTGCGGTGGGGACTCGTCCCGGCGTGGGCGGACGAGGCGTCGCGGCCGTTCGTCAACGCCCGTGGGGAATCGGCGGCGAGAACACCCTCGTTCCGGCAGGCCTACGCGCATCGACGCTGTCTCGTGCCCGCCGACGGCTTCTACGAGTGGTGCGAGGAGGGTGGCCGGAAGGTCCCCTACTGGTTCCACCCCGTGGAGGGACGAGTGCTGTCGTTCGCGGGGATCTGGGAGCACTGGGAGCGGCCCGGCCAGGAGCCACGGGACGGCTTCGCGATCCTCACCGTCGCGGCGAACGACGACGTCCGGCCGATCCACGAGCGCATGCCCATGATCGTCGCCGACCGGGACCGTGCGGCCTGGCTGGCGAAGGACACGGATCCCGAGAGGCTGCGGCGAATCGTCTCGCCCGCGCCCTCCGGCACCCTGGCATCCCGGCGCGTGTCGACACGCGTGAACTCGGCGCGGGACGACGACGCGGATCTCCTGCGGGAGGTGTAGCCGCGGCAGAGGGTCTGCGACCGCGACGAGTTGGCAGGTGCATGTCGGGCCCGTCAATTCGCCAGGACGGTGCGCCCCCGGGCCCACGCCCGCATCGCGTCCATGCGCTCCGCCATCGTGACCGACAATGGCCGCGTGCCTCCCGCCTCGGCGAGGAGTGCCTCCGTGTCGAGCTTCGTGCCGTTGGCGAACGCGGTGTAGAGGCCGCTCACCACGACCTGTTCGATCTCCGATCCGCTGAAGCCCTGGGCGGCCCGCCCGAGCGCATCGAGATCGAAGCCTGCCGGGTCGTGCCCGCGCGAGGCCAGGTGGATGCGGAAGACCTCGCGCCTGGTGGCCTCGTCCGGGAGGTCCACGAAGAAGATCTCGTCGAAGCGTCCCTTGCGCAGGAACTCGGGCGGCAGGCGCTGGATGTCGTTGGCGGTCGCCACGACGAAGACGTCGCCCTTGCGGTCCTGCATCCATCCGAGGAAGCTGCCCAGGATGCGCTGGGAGACGCCGCCGTCCTCGGAGCCCCCCGCCGCGAAGGCCTTCTCCAGCTCGTCGATCCACAGCACCACCGGTGCCATCCGCTCCGCCGCGCGCATGGCGCGCTTGAAGTTCCCCTCGCTCTCGCCGACGTACTTGTTGTAGAGGTTCGAGGGATCGAGCTTGAGTAGCGGGAGCCCCCACTCGGACGCCACGGCCTTGGCGGACAGGCTCTTCCCGCATCCGGGCACGCCGAGCAGCAGGACCCCCCGGGGAAACCCCAGGCCGAACTGCTCCGCCTTCCCCGGGCTCTTCACCACCGCGGTCCGCTTGGCGAGCCACTCCTTGAGCGTCTTGAGGTCCGCGACGCCTGCCATGGTCGTTTCCGCCGGGAAATACTCCAGAAGCCCCTCCCGCTCGACCACTTCGCGCTTCGCCTCGATCACCCGCTGGATGTCCCGGGCCGTCAGGGAGCCATCCTCGATGATCGCCTTCGTGAGCACCTTGCCCGCCTCCATGAGGGTCAGGCCGGACAGGTTCTTGACCAGCGTGTTCATCTCCTCCCGGCTGAGCGAAACCTCGATGTCCTGGCGGACGGAGAGGTCCCGGACGAGGCGGCCGAGGAGCTCGCGGAACTCCTCGTCCGAGGGCCCGGGGAGCGTGAGCACCGCCGCGATCTCCTTGAGCGTGGCAGGGAGCTCGACGCCTTCGCCGGTGAGCACGAGCGCGCCGTCGCGCTGCTCCAGCGAGCGGGCCGCGTCGCGGAGGTAGGCCTGCAGGAGCTCCTGCCCGTCCAGGCTCGCCGCCAGCGCCTGCAGGTGGTAGATGCCGGGCTGACCGCCGGACTCGATGTTGCGCACCGCCTTGACCGGATCGCGCGAGTCGTAGATTGCGTCCTTCAGCCCGGACCGCACGAGCCCCCGCGAGCGCGTCCAGGTGAAGAGCGGGATGCCCATCGCATCCGCCAGATGGCGGAGCAGCCCTTCGGCACGGTCCTCCTCCGGTGTGTCCACGTAGATGAGCCCGTACCGCGAGCGTACGAGCAGTTGGAGGTCCTTGAGTGCGTCCTTCGGCATGGCGGCGGCCCGTCAGGAGGCTTTCGGGAGTCGGGTGATCGAATCGTTCACGGTGGAGTCGAAGTGGACGTCGAGCTGTGGAAACGCGATGACGATACCCGCCTGCTTGAGCTTCCACCACACCGCCTCGTACAGGTCGGACTGCGCACGGCGGGAGCGCCAGGGGTCGTTCGTCCACACGGAGACCTCGAAGTCGACCGAGGAGTCTCCGAAGGCGGTCATGAGCACGAGAGGCTCCCGGGATCGAACGCCCCAGGTCATGGCCCCGGCGGCCTCTTCCAGCGCCTCGCGGACCTGGCGCATGTCGGAGTCGTACGTCACGCCCACCGAGATCCGGACCCGATAGACCGAGTCCTGCATGGTGAAGTTCGTCACCGTCCCTTGCGAGAGCGTCGAGTTCGGGATGATGAGCTGCTCGTCGTCGCGGGAGCGCGCCACCGTGCAGCGGATGCGCATGTCCTCCACCTGGACCACCCGCCCCTCGACCTCGAGGATGTCGCCGGGCTTGATGGAGCGCTCGAACAGCAGGAGGAGCCCAGAGATGAAGTTCTGTGCGACGCTCTGGAAGGCGAACCCGATCCCCACGCCGAGAACCGCGCTGGCCGCGAAGATGGCGGACAAGTTGAAGCCCAGGTTGTCGATGGCGGTGGCAAGCCCCACGAAGAGGATCACATAGTGGATGAGCCTGCGTGCCATCGCCTTCGTGCCGGGGTCGTCCACGCCGCGTCGGGACAGCGCAGCGTCGGCGCTCCTGCGCAGGAGCCGGGACACGATCAGCGTGGCGATCACGAAGATCGCGAACGTGGCGAGGTCGATCAGCGTGATGCTCTGCCCCTGGACGGTGAAGAGCGGGTGCTTGATCACCTCGTCGAAGACGCGGGCGATTTCAGCGACGTTCATGGGCGCTCCGGCTGTGAGGGAGGTGGGTTCCGCCCTCAACGTGCCGGCCCCGGCGGGGGCGTGTCCAGCGGGTCGGCGGTCGGTCGCTGACCGTCGGGGGCCCGCCCTCCTTCGACACGATCACCTTCCCGGGCGTCGCGTCTGGGATCTCGCCGTTCTGGACGACGAACGTGCCGTTGACGAGCACGTGCTCGATGCCGTCCGGCTACCGGGGGCTCGAAGAACGTGGACCGATCGGCGATCCGGTCCAGGCCGATGGATGCGTCGATGCCTTCCAACCGCCAGGTACTCCCTCCCGTCCTATAGTACAACAACGCTATACTATAGCGTCGTGAGTCCATCGGGCGATGCGTCAGGGGAGGGTCGACATGGGCCGTAGCGGCCTCGGGGAGTTCGAGCACCAGGTCCTTCTGGCGATCCTGCGTCTGGGCGGCGAGTCCTACTCCGTGCCCATCGTGGCGGAGCTGGAGGCGCGCACCGGCCGCGAGGCGGCCACGTCGGCCGTCTACATCGCGCTGCGCCGCCTGGAGAAGAAGGAGATGCTGACCTCGCGGCTGGAGACGCCGGAGGAGAGCGGCGAGCCCTACCCGCGCCGGTACTTCGCGCTGACCGCGGCCGGCCTGGAACCGCTCAAGGAGGCGCGCCAGGCGTTCCTCAGCCTGTGGGACGGGCTGGAGCCGGCGCTGGACGAGTGAGGGAGCGATGAGGGAGGAAGACGGAAGGATCGCGCCGCCCCCGCTGGCCCGCCGCCTGCTGCGGTGGGCCGTGGGCCGGCGGGAGGCGGACGAGGTGGAGGGGGAGCTGGGGGAGGCCTTCCGGGAGCGGGCCGCGACGGACGGGCCGCGCGCCGCCCGAGGGTGGTACCGGCGACAGGTTGCGGGCTTCGTGCTCCGCTCCCCCAAGGGCGCGGCGCAACGCTCGGGAGGAGGGGGGCATGGGCTGGACGGGAGATCTGGGCGGCGATCTGCGGTGGGCGCTGCGGGGGCTTCGTAAGCGACCGACGTTCACGGTGGTGGCGGTGGCGACCCTGGCGCTCGGGATCGGGTCGAACTCGGCGATCTTCACTCTGGTGAGCGCCCACTTCCTTGCGCCGCTCCCCTACGACGACCCCGGCGACCTGGTGCTGGTCTGGGAAGCCGAGCGCGCCACGGGCGACGTCATGACCGTGTCGCCCGGGAACTTCTTCGCATGGAAGGAGGAGGCCCGCTCCTTCGCGGACCTGGCGGCCTTCAACGTCGACGTGGCCACGGTGTCCGGCGGGGATGGCGCGGCGGAGCAGGTCACCGCGAGCCTCGTCACCCCGGACTTCTTCCGGGTTCTCGGAGTTCGCCCGGAGCTCGGCGGCTTCTTCGCGGCCGACGCGGTGGACGAGGCCTCCGGGGACCTCGTCGTCCTCGGCCACGCTCTGTGGGTGCGGCGGTTCGCGGCGGACCCGTCGATCGTGGGGAAGGACGTGCGCATCGACGGACGCCCGCACACGGTCGTGGGCGTGGCGCCCGCGGGGTTCCGCCAGCCGGAGCGGTCGCTCGAGCTGGCAGGGCGCCCAGCTCTGGCGCCCCCTGCTGCTGGACGACCAGCACGACGACTTCGACTCCCGCTACCTGCGCACCGTGGCACGCCTCGCGCCCGGGGCCTCCGTCGAGCAGGCGCGCACGGAGATGTCCGGGCTCGCCGACCGGCTGGCGCGGGCCCACCCGGAGCAGAACGGGGCGTGGACGGTCACCGTCCGCACCCTCGACGACTACCTGTTGGGTGATGCGCGCCCGATCCTGCTCATGCTGGTCGGAGCGGGCGCCGCGGTGCTCCTCATCGTTTGCGCGAACGTGGCGAATCTCACGCTCGCGCGGGGCCAGGAGCGCCGGCGCGAGTTCGCGGTGCGGGCGGCGCTCGGATCGGGCGGAGGACGCCTCCTGCGACAGGTGGTCGTGGAAGGGGTGGTGCTTGCCCTCGCCGGGCGCCGCCGTGGGCACGGTCGGCGTGTATGCCGCGACGGGGAGCGCTGCAGGCGGTGCAATCCCGGTACCTCTCGGGGCTGGTGGACGTGACGGTGGACGCGCGCGTGGTCGGCTTCACGGTGCTGATCGCGCTGGCGGCGGGCATCGGCGTTCGCGCTCCCGCTCGCTCGAACGGCCGCGCGCTCCGGCCTCCGGACCGCCCTCGTGGAAGGCGACGCTCGTTCCGGCAAGGGCCTGGGGATCGAGCGGGACGCGGAACGTCCTCGTCGTCGGGCAGGTCGCGCTGGCCACCACCCTCGCTGGTGGTCGCGCCGCTCCTCGCCCGCTCCTTCGACGCGCTCGTGGAGCGTGCCGCCGGGCTTCGATCCCAGCGGTCGGATCACCTTCGACCTGTCCGCGCCGCGGGCCCGCTATCCGGACGCGGCTGCGCTCGAGCGCTACTTCCGGGACGTGTGGCGGGAGGTGGAGGCGATCCCGGGCGTGCAGGCCGTCGCCATGACCTCGGACCTCCCGTTCACGACGGAGAACCGACTGGACGACCTTCGGCGTGGAGGGCAGGCCGTTCGACGAGGCCGCCGCGCCCCGCGCGGACTTCCACACCGTGCTTCCCGAGTACTTCGACGGTGATGGGCATCCCCCTGCGGGAGGGGCGGATCTTCGACCAGGCGTGGGAGCCGGTGGAGGACGTCCCCGTCGTCGTCAACGAGCGCCTGGCGCACATGGTGGAGCCGGAGGGGACCGCGGTCGGGCGGGCCATCCTCCTGCGGCGCGACGAGACGACGATCCCGCTCCGCATCGTCGGTGTCGTGGGCGACGTCCTGGACGACGGCTACGCCACCGCCGCCGAGCCGATCTTCTACATGCCCTGGGGCGCGAACCCGCAGCGGGGGATGTCGGTCGTGGTCCGGGTGCGGCGGCGACGCCACCGGCGTCATCGACGGGATCCGTCGCGCGGTAGCGCGGGTCGATCCCGACGTGCCCGCGGCGGGCCTGCGTACGATGGACGCGATGCTCGCCGAGACCGTCGCGCGGCCGCGGGCGGCTTCACGGATCGGGGCGGCCTTCGCGCTGCTCGCGCTCCTGGTGGCGGCAGCCGGCATCTACGGCGTGCTCAGCTACGCGGTCCAGAGCCGCACCCGGGAGATCGGCATCCGGGCGGCGCTCGGTGCCGACGCCCGGCGGCTGGTGCGGATGGTCCTCGTGCACTCGACGCGCCTGCTGGCGATCGGGCTGGTCCTCGGCCTGGGCGGCGCGCTCGTCGCCGGCGCCGCGCTGTCCGGCACCCTCTTCGGGGTTCGCGGCTGGGACCCGTTCAGCCTGAGCGTCGCGACGGTGCTGCTCGAGCGGCGTCGGGACGCTCGCCGCCTGGCTCCCGGCACGCCGGGCCGTGCGGGTGGATCCGAAGGTCGCGTTGACCGCCGAGTAGCGGCAGACCTCAGACCCGCGCCGTCACCACCTCGTCGAACGCATCGCGGATCCTGCCCAGCCCGTCCCGCAGCTCGTCCTCCGGGTTGCCGAAGCCGATCCGCAGGTAGGAGTCCATGCCGAAGTGGTCGCCGGGGACCACCAGGACGCTCTTCTCCGTGCGGAGCTTCTCGGCGAACTCGGTCGAGTTCACCTCGGCGTCGTAGCGCATGTAGCAGATCGCGCCCGCGTCCGGCAGCCGGTAGTGGAAGCGCCCCTCCTGCGCCTCCATCCAGTCGCGCAGCAGGCCGAGGTTGGCGCGGATGATGCCACGGGTGCGCTCCAGGATGCGGGCGCGCGTGCCGGGCTCCAGCGCGATCGTGGCCAGGGTGTCGGAGAGGCTGGCCGGGCTGATGGTCGTGTAGTCCGTGCGCCCCCAGAGCTGGGCGACCACGCCGGCCGGCCCCACGACCCATCCGAGGCGCAGCCCGGGGAGGCCGTATGCCTTGGACAGGGAGTTCGTCACCAGCACGCGCTCGTGCCTCCCCCAGAAGGACGGGGTCTGCTCGCCGATCACCTCGGCCCCGCCGTATACCTCGTCGGCGAGGATCCAGGCGCCGTGGTGCTCCGTGAGGCCGGCGATCGCCTCCATCGCCGCCGGGCTGAGCGCTGCGCCCGTGGGGTTGTTGGGGTTGGTGACGAGGACGAAGCGGGCGCCCTCGTCCAGCGCGGCCGACAGCGCGTCGAGGTCCGGCTGCCAGCCGTGCTCCTCGACCAGCTTCACCGGATGGACGCGCGACCCGAACGACTCCAGGAGCCCCGGCACCTGCCCGTAGTTGGGAAGGAGGACCGCGGCCTTCCCCTCCGACTCCATGAGGTGCCAGAACGAGACGAAGTTGGCCTCCGCGCCGCCCACCGTCACCAGGACGTTCGCGTCGGTGGCGCCGGGATACAGCGCCGCGATCCGGGCGCGCAGCGCGTCGGATCCGTTGGACTGGCCGTACCCGAGGCGCACGTCGTCGATGCCGTCGCCCGCGCCCGCCAGGCCGAGCAGCTCCCGCACGGTCATGGGGTGGACTCCCGACTCCGACAGGTTGATCTCCACCCGATGCTCCCAGGTGGACTGGTACCGCTCCATGCGGAAGGGCGTATAGCGCACGAACGTGCTCCTGGACGGGGCGTGGTCGATCGGGCGTGCGAAACGGCTGGAGCGTCCGCACGGCCCCCTAGGCGGATCCTAGAACGGAGGCGCGCCCGGGACAACGGGCGGCCGCCAGGTGCACGGTGTTCCGACGTTGCGGCCGTCCCGGACCGCCGGCGACTCCGGCCGCCGCGACCTGTTAGATTCCGGGTCGCCGGACCGCCCGACCCCCGCCGGGCGCCGCCTCCCTCAGCGAAGCCCGACCATGACCGATCTCATCCTACCCGACGACCAGGTCCACCGCGGTCACGACACCCGCATCGTTCTCGTCGTGCTCGACGGCCTCGGAGGCCTGCCCTACTCCGAGGCGGGTGGCCGCACCGAGCTCGAGGCCGCCCGAACGCCGAACCTCGACACCCTCGCCGATCGATCCTCCCTGGGGATGATCGACCCCGTGGGCGCCGGGATCACTCCGGGAAGCGGCCCGGGCCATCTCTCGCTCTTCGGCTACGATCCGACGAAGACCGTCATCGGCCGAGGTGTGCTTTCGGCCCTGGGCGTGGGCATCGACCTCCGTGCCGGCGACCTCGCGGCGCGCCTCAATCTGGCGACCTTCGACGAGAAGGGGCGGGTGGCCGACCGTCGCGCCGGCCGGCCCAGCGACACGCAGGGCCGCAGGGTGGTGGACAAGCTCAATTCCTCGCTGCGGCAGCCGGAGGGCTTCCAGGTGTCGCTGACCCACGAGAAGGAGCACCGAGTGGTCCTCCTCGTCCGCGGCGAGGGCCTGGGCGCACACCTCACCGACACGGACCCACTCGAGGAAGGGGTACCCGACCTGGCGTGCGAAGCCGCGGCCCCCGATTCGGAGCGGTCCGCGGAGATCGTGCGCGACTTCCTGGCGCAGGCCCGCGAGATCCTGGCCGACGAGCCTGCGCTGAACGGCTTCCTGGCGCGGGGGTTCGCGACCTACGAGCGCATCCCCACGCTCCAGGAGCGGTTCGGGCTTTCGGCGGTGGCCCTCGCCAAGTACCCCATGTACCGGGGCGTGGCCAAGCTGGTGGGGATGGAGGTGCCCGCCATTCCGCTGAACGTCGAGCAGACGGTGGCCCTTTACCAGAAGAACGGCCCCGCGCGTGCCTTCTCCTTCATCCACTTCAAGGACACGGACACGAAGGGGCACGACGGGGACTTCGATGGGAAGGTGGACGCCATCGAAGAGGTCGACGCGCTCGTGCCCCGCATCCTGGACACCGAGCCGGACGTGCTGATCGTCACCGGCGACCACTCGACGCCCGCGGTCTACAAGGAACACTCCTGGCACGCCGTGCCCGTCCTGCTCGCCTCGAAGTGGGCGCGTCCTACGGGCGGCGGCTTCGGGGAGTCCGCGTGCCGGAGGGGCGACCTCGGGCGCTTCCGCGGCACCGACCTCATGGCGCTCGCGCTGGCACACGCGGGCCGGCTCGTGAAGTTCGGAGCGTAGGGCCGCGTCCGGGATGGAGCTGGACGCCTTGCTGGAGCGCGCCCTCGGGCTGGCCGATGAGGGCGACTGGGAGGCAATGGCCGAGCTCCTGCGTGAGCATGCGGCCGAGTACGAGGAGGAGCCGGCCGTGCACTGCTGGCTCGGAGTCGCGGAGCGGGAGCTCGGGATGGAGGGCATCGCCTACGAGCGCTTCAAGCGCGCGCTCGCGCTGGATCCCCGCGGACCCGTACGTGCTGGCGACCGCAGGCAACGGCGTGGCGGCCTTCGACGATCCTGACGGCGGAGCAGGCGCTGCGCACCGCGGCGCTCATCGCACCGGACGTCGCGCTCACCCGATTCCTGTACGGGGCGTACCTGGCGCGCGAAGGGTTCGTCGCGGACGGGCTGAAGGAGCTCGAGGCGGCGAGGGCAGCTGGATCCCGACGACGCCCAGGTGGCGTACGAGCTGGGGGTGGCGCGCCACCTGGCGGGGGACGCCGACGGCGCGGTGGACGCGATGGGCGAGGCCGTACGGCTGGACCGGGAGGACGCGTGGGCTCGGGTGGTGCTGGGCCTGGTGCTCCTGGAGGCCGAGCGCTTCGAGGAGGGGGCGGGGGAGCTGTCGGAGGGCGCGCGCCTGGACGTCGAGGACGTGGAGGCGCAGCTCGCCGCGGCGCTCGCGGCGTGCGTGACGGGCGCGGACGACCTCGCATGGGAGATGCTGGAGCGCGGGCGTATCCGCTCGCGGGGAGGAGGATGCCGCGCTGGTGTTGGCGGTGGAGGAGCGCCTCGACACGGGCGCGGACGCCGCGCGCACGCTGCTGATGGACGAGCTGGCGCCGGACATGCTGCGCAGGCGGCTTCAGGAACGGCCCTGAGCCGACGAGCGTACGAGCCGAGCCGGAAATCCGGAGGACGATGAAGATGGGGTGGAGGAACCGTGGCGCGGTCCTGGTGGCTACGGCCCTGGGGCTGCTCGCGCGGCCCGGTGCGGCCCAGGAGGACGGAGGACGGGTGGAGGTCTACATCCCCTACACGCAGTTCACGCTCGCGAACGGCCTGAACGTGATCGTCCACGAGGACCATTCACTCCCCGTGGCCAGCGTGAACCTCTGGTACCACGTGGGCTCGAAGAACGAGAAGCCGGGACGCACCGGCTTCGCACACCTCTTCGAGCACATCATGTTCGAGGGATCGGCGCACGTGCCCGAGGGGGACTTCGACAACCTCCTCGAGGCGGCCGGCGGCGTGAACAACGGCTCCACCTCCAACGACCGGACGAACTACTGGGAGAACATCCCCGCCAACGCCCTCGAGCTGGCGCTCTGGCTCGAGGCCGACCGGATGGGCTTCCTGCTCGAGACGATGACGCAGGAGAAGCTCGACCTGCAGCGCGACGTGGTGAAGAACGAGCGCCGCCAGGGCGTCGACAACCAGCCGTACGGCAAGGCGTTCGAGACCGTGTACGAGAACCTGTACCCGGCCGACCACCCCTACCACTGGCCCGTGATCGGCTCGATGGACGACCTGACGGCGGCCACGCTCGACGACGTGAAGGCCTTCTTCCGCACGTACTACGCGCCGAACAACGCGTCCCTGGCCATCGCGGGCGACGTGCGCGTCTCGCGGGTGCGGGAGCTCGTGGGGAAGTACTTCGGGGACATCCCGTCGGGCCCGCCGATCCCGGCGGTCGAGGTGCCCGACGCCACCCTCGACGCCGACCGGCCGGTCGTGCTGGAGGACGCCGTGCAGCTGCCCCGGCTGTACGTGGCCTGGCACGCGCCGAAGGTCTTCACGGACGAAGACGCCGCGCTGGACGTGCTCGCCTCGGTCCTGACCGAGGGGAAGAGCTCCCGTCTCTACAAGCGGCTGGTCTACGACGAGCAGATCGCCCAGGACGTGAGCGCCTTCCAGGACGGCCAGGAGCTCGGCGGGACGTTCTGGATCATCGCGACCGCCAAGCCGGAGCGTGGGCTCGAGCGCATCGCCACGGCCATCCGCGAGGAGCTCGACCGGATCGTGTCCGGCGGAGTCGCAGCCGCAGGAGCGCGAGCGGGCGGTGAACGGCGTCGAGACCGACTTCGTGCGCTCGCTCGAGCGCGTGGGCGGTTTCGGCGGCAAGGCCGACCGGCTGAACGAGTACCACTTCCTCGCCGGCACCCCGGGATGGGCCCGCAAGGACCTCGACCGGTACCGGCGCGTGACGGACGCGGGCCTCGTGGACGTCGGCAGGCGCGTGGCTGGCGGGTGTCCCCGCCGTCTGGCTGAGCGTCGTGCCGCGAGGGACGCCCGGAGTTGGCGGCGGGCGCCGCGGGGACGGAGGGGGAGGACGCGGCCATGACGAGGAGCGCACTGCGGATGATGGCGAGCTGGACGGCGATGTCGCTGGCGGGGTGCGCGCTTCGGCGCGGCCTACTCGTCGGACCCGGAGACGGGCAGGAGGCGCGGTCACCGTCGGCGCGGGGGTGCCGCGCGGGCGCGCCGGACGAGCGACCTGGACCGGATCGCGGGCGCCCGACGTGGGCGCCCCCGAGTCGATGGAGATGCCCGAGATCCAGGACTACGAGCTGGACAACGGGCTGCGGGTGGTCCTGGTCGAGCGCCACGCGCTCCCGCTCGTGAGCCTCGAGCTGCAGTTCCGGGGCGGCGCCTCGGCGCACGCGCCGCGGCTGGCCGGGCCTCGCCGTCGCTCACCGCGGACATGCTCGACGAAGGCACCACCACGCGCTCCGCGCTCGAGATCGCGCGACGCCGTGGACCTGCTGGGGGCGAGCCTGTCCAGCACGGCGGGCTACGACGCCAGCCAGCTGCGCCTCTCGGTGCTCGCGCACAGCACTTCGAGGCGGCGCTCGACATCCTGGCCGACGTGGTCGTGCAGCCCGACCTTTCCCGAGGCCGAGCTGGAGCGGCTGCGCCGCGAGCGGCTGGCCCGCGTGATCCAGCGCTCGGACGTGCCCGCCGCGCTGGCCGACGACGCGTTCGCCGAGGTGCTCTACGGAGCCGGACCATCCCGTACGGGGTCTCGCTCCTCGGGACGACGCGAGAGCCTGGAGTCGCTCACCCGCGACGACGTCGTGGCCTTCCACCGCGCCCGCTACGCGCCCGGACAGGCCGCGCTGGTCGTGGCGGGCGACGTCACCCGGGAGGCGCTGGACTCCATGCTGTCACGGGCGTTCTCCGGGTGGACGGGCCGGGGCGAGGATCCGTCGGCACCGCCCCCGGCCGTCCCGCCGCGGCTCAGCGGACGATCTACCTGGTGGACAAGCCCGGGGCGGCCCAGAGCGAGGTGCGGGTCGGCCGCGTCGCGGTCGACCGGAGCACGGATGCGACTACTATCCCGCTCGCGGTCGTCAACACGGTGCTGGGCGGCTCCTTCACGAGCCGTCTCAACTCGAAGCTCCGCGAGGAGAAGGGCTACACCTACGGCGCGGGATCGTACTTCGACATGCGGCGCGCCCCGGGCCCGTTCGAGGCGTCGGCCGCCGTGGCCACCCCGGTGACCGACAGCGCGGTCGTCGAGTTCGTGCGGGAGATCGACCGCATGCACGAGGAGGCGGTGCCCGCGCCGGAGCTCGACCGCGCCCGGAACTACCTGGCGCTGCGGCTGCCCCAGCGCTTCGAGTCGCTCGACGACGTCGTGGGGCGGCTGGCCGAGCTGGTCCTCGTACGGCGTCCCCCTCGACTTCTACGCCGGGTACGTGGCGGGGGTGGAGGCCGTGGACGCGCAGGAGGTGCTCGCGGTCGCGTCCGAGTACCTGCGAACGGAGCGGGATGGCCATCGTGGTCGCCGGCGACCGCGCCGCGATCGAGGAGCCGCTGCGCGCCCTGGGCCTGGGGCCCGTCGTGGTGCTGGAACCACGATGCGCCGTCACGGGTGGAGGGCTGACGCATGGGAATCCTGTCCGTTCCCGTCGAGCGCCACGCACTTGCCAACGGCCTCAAGATCGTCCTGTCGCGCGATCCGTCGGTGCCGGTCGTGGCCGTGAACCTCTGGTACGGCGTCGGCTCCCGGAACGAGGCGCCCGGCCGGACCGGGTTCGCCCACCTCTTCGAGCACATGATGTTCCAGGGCTCGGAGCACGTGCCGAAGAACAAGCACTTCGAGCTGGTGGAGCGGGCGGGCGGCACGCTCAACGCCAGCACCTGGTTCGACCGCACGAACTACTTCGAGACCGTGCCCTCCCACCACCTGGAGCTGGCGCTCTGGCTCGAGTCGGACCGCATGGGGTGGATGCTCCCGGCCATGGACCAGGAGAAGCTCGACAACCAGCGCGACGTGGTGAAGAACGAGAAGCGACAGCGCTACGACAACCAACCCTACGGAGACTGGGACGAGCGTCTCCAGCGCCTCGTCTACCCGGAGCGCCATCCATATCACCACACGGTGATCGGCTCGATGGAGGACCTGGACGCGGCGACCCTCGACGACGTCGCCGCGTTCTTCCGCACGTTCTACGTGCCCAACAACGCTGTGCTCACCGTCGCCGGGGACTTCGACGCCACGCGGATCCTCGACACGATCGGGCGCTACTTCGGCGACATCCCGGCCGGCGCGCCGCCTCCGCCGATCCCGGGTGAGCCCGACGTGGCGCCCCTGATCGGCGGGACCGTGCGGGACCACGTGGTGGGCGACGTGCCGCTGCCGCGCGTGATCATGGCCTTCCGCATTCCACCGTATTCCTCGGACGACTTCACCGTCGCCGAAGTGGCCCGCGCGGTCCTGGGGATGGGGCGCGCCTCGCGCCTGTACCGGAGCCTGGTGCGGGAGCGGCGCGTGGCAAAGGACGTCGTCTCCTATGCCTTCCCGCTCCTGACCGGGGCGTCGATGCTGCTGGTGTGGGCCACGGGCTACCCCGGGGCTTCCCCCGCGACCCTGGAGGCGGCCCTCGCCGAGGAGCTCGAGGGGCTCGTCGCCGCGGACGGCACCGAGGTCGAGCGCGCGGTCGCGGTCGCCGAGACCGACCTGGTGCGCGGCCTCGAGCAGATGGGGGAGCGGGCCGACCTGCTGTCCATGTTCGATCTGTACTTCGACGAGCCGGAGCGGCTGAACCGCGAGGTGGACCGGCTGCGTGCCGTCGACGTCGAGGCAGTGCGCCGCTTCGCCGCGGACCGCCTCGGCCCCGACAATCGGGCCGTGCTGGTCTACGAGCCGGAGGAGAAGCCATGACGCCCGTGGATCGCAGCAGGCCCCCGGCGCCGTCCGCCATCCGGCCGTTCGACTTCCCCGACGTGGACCATCGGGAGTTGGAGGGCGGGTTGGACCTGCGGGTCGCCCGCACGGGGGGCCTCCCCGTCGTGAGCGCGAACCTGTTCGTGCGTGCCGGAGAATCCTCGCTCGACGAGTCCCGGGCGGGTCTGGCCGTCGTGACCGGCGACGCGTTGGAGGGGGGTACGAAGCGGCGAAGCGGGACGGAGCTCGCCGAGTCGCTGGAGCGCCTCGGCGCACGCCTGGGCGTGTCGACGGGATGGGAGGGCACGACGCTGGCGCTCTCCTGTCTGGCCGAGCGCCTGGGCGAAGCCCTCGGGATACTGGCCGAGACCATTCTCGAGCCGGGCTTTCCGGACGACGAGGTGGCCCGCACGCGTGACCAGCAGCTGGCGCAGATCCGCCAGCGGGCCATGGACCCCTCCTCCCTGGCCGCCGATCGAGCGGCGCGCCGCATCTTCGCCCGGGGGGTGCCGTACGCGCGCCCGCTGGGCGGCTCCGTCGAGTCCGTGGCGCCCCTGGGTCGGGCCGAGCTGGCCGAGTACGCCGCCGCGTGGTATCGGCCGGCCACCGGCGGGCTGGTCGTGGTCGGCGACGTCGACGGCGCGGAGGTGGAGGCCCTCGTCCGGGAGCGGTTGGGAGGGTGGTCGGGCAGCCCGCCGGCCCGTGAGGACTTCGAGGTCCGGCCGGCCACCAGGGAGCGGCGGGTCTGGGTGGTGGACCGGCCGGGCTCGGTGCAGTCCGAGATCCGGGTCGGCCACGTGGGCGTCGAACGCTCCAATCCGGACGTCTACGCGCTCTCGGTGTTGAACACGCTCCTCGGCGGTGCGTTCACCAGCCGGCTCAACCTCAACCTGCGGGAGCGGAACGGCTTCACGTACGGCGTCCGGTCGCGCTTCTCCCTGAGGAGCCGGCCGGGCTCCTTCCAGGTGAGCACGGCGGTGGCCGGGGACGTTACGGCTCCCGCCGTGCGCGAGATCCTCGGGGAGCTGGAGCGGCTGGTCGAGGAGGGCCCCATCGACGACGAAGTGGTGGCGGCGCGGGACTACATCGCGGGCGTGTTCCCGCTCCGCCTGGAAAGCACCGGACAGGTCGCGAGCCGCATCGTCGAGCAGGTGGTGTTCGGGCTGCCGGAAGACTACCACCGGACGTATCGGGACCGCATCCGTGCCGTGACGACCGACGAAGCGATGGAGGTCGGCCGCCGCCACGTACGGCCGCACGAAGCCCAGATCGTCGTCGTCGGCGACGCGGAGGCCGTCGCCCCGGCCCTCGCGGACCTGGACGTGGGTCCGGTGGAGGTCGTCTCCGGCGAATAGCCACGGCGCGACGGCCCCGACTCCGCCGTGCAACCGAAACCCCCGGCCATCGTATCCAAGTGGTGAGGCGAGCCGGGACGTGGATGCACGCTACCCGTCACTCCAGGAGGAATCCGTGAGCGAAGGAGCGGAGTCCGACCGGCTCGCCAGCCGGATGGTCCACGACGGACGCATCGTGAAGCTGAGCGTCGATACGGTGCGGTTTCCGGACGGCTCGTCGGGCGAGCTCGAGATGATCCGTCATCCGGGGGCGGCGGCGATCCTGCCCGTGCTCGGATCGGTGGAGGAGGAGGATCCGGAGGTGCTCCTCCTGCGGCAGTACCGGTACGCGGCCGGGGGCTACATCTGGGAGGTTCCGGCGGGCCTGCCCCTGGGGCCCGACGAGCCGTGGGAGGCCTGTGCGGCCAGGGAGCTGGAGGAGGAAACGGGTCGGCGGGGATCGCGCTTCGTCCCACTGACGCGAATCCTCACCACACCGGGCTTCACCGACGAGACGATCCGCCTCTTCGTGGCCGAGGGCCTCGAGGAGGGCGAGTCGAATCTGGACGACGACGAGTTCGTGGAGGTGGAGCGGTTCCGCTTCTCGGACGTCGTGGAGATGGTGCGTCGGGGGGACATCGTAGACGGCAAGAGCGTCGCGACGATCCTCTACGCCGCAGCGTTCGTGGTGGGGAGGGGCAGGGCGGCACCGTGAAGAGGGCCGCGCCGTGTCCCATTTCGCCCCGTTCGGACGTCATATAGATGGGACGGGGTGGCGGAAAGGGCGCGCGGTCCGGCGCTCATCCCGGGTGGCACGGGCCGTGCATCCCTTACAGGAGTGGAGGGTGTTCCTGCCAAAGCGGCGGGCCGACCCCCCGGGAACGCGAACAGAGAGGTGGCGACGTGGCCAGGCAAAGCACCAAGCGCAAGGGCGCCGTTCGGCGCCAGCCGGGCGAGGCGTCGGAGCACCGCCGCCGGCTGAGGGAGCTGTCGGACAACGACGTGGTGAAGGCGTCGCTGGAAGGTGATCCGCGGGCGTTCGGCGAGCTGGTGAGCCGATACGACCAGCGGCTCCTCAACTTCGTCTACCGGACGATCGGGGATCGCGAGCGCGCGCAGGATCTGGTACAGGAGACGTTCGTACGGGTCTATCGGCACCTCGAGCGCTTCGACCAGACGAAGAAGTTCTCCACGTGGATCTACACGATCGCCAGCAACCTGGCGAAGAACGAGCTGCGCAACCGTTCCCGGAACCCGCTGGTGCTGTTCCAGACCATCAAGAAGAACTGGGACGCCGACCACCGGCCGCTGGAATGGGAGGACACCCAGTACAAGCCCGACGACCTGTTCCGCAAGCGTCATCTGCGGGAGAAGGTCGAGGAGGCGGTCAAGCTCCTCCCCGAGCACCATCGCATCGTCTTCGTCCTCCGTGAGCTGGAGGGAAAGACGTACGAGGAGATCGCGGACATCACCGGGTGCAACCTGGGCACCGTCAAGAGCCGCTTGAACAGGGCGCGGAACAATTTCGCGCAGATCATCGCGCCGATGATCGACTGACGTGATCGGGGGTGGAGGGGATGGGGGCAGCCCCGCCGGCTCTCGAGCCGGCGGGGCTGTGGTGTTTCAGGGCCGCTCGTCATGGAACCCACCCGGCAGCGTGGCAGTATCACCCGTCGAACATCGGTCCGTCGGACCACCCCATCCGTTGGTGACCACGGCGCGGAGGGCTCGGCCTTCATGACTTGCGCGGAATTCGTCGAAGGTTTCTCGGAATACTACGACGGCACCGCCCCCAGGGCGCTCGTCCGGGAAGCCGAAGACCATCTCGAAACCTGTTCTTCGTGTCGCAGGTACCGGCGCGTGATGGAACGGGGGGCGGAGCTCCTGCGTGCCCTCCCCGAGCCCGAGGTCAACGAGGACTTCGTACCCCGCCTGCGTCACCGCCTGTATCACGTCGACCAGGAGCCGTCGCTGCGCGGGCACACCACCTCGGGGACCACCGCGCTGGCGGTGATCGGCATGGCTCTGCTCCTCGCGGCGGCCGCATGGTCCCCGGCGCTGTGGCAGGGTGTGCCCACCGTCGAGTTGGCCCCGATCGTCGTGTCGCGCCCGCATTCCACGGTGCGCCTGCGCGCGCTGGACTACTTCCCCGGCCGATTCGGGCAGGCGACCCCGCGGGTCCGGCAGGCCGGGCTCTGGGACGATGCCTCCGCGTTGCTCTTCCAGCACTCGCGACTCTACCAGCGCTACGAAACGACCTCCGCGATCCGACGCACCGGGCTTGAGCAGGACCGGTAGCCGGGCCGTACCCGACCTGCCGGCACCGCTGGCCGGCGCCCTCGGCGGGTCCTTCTATCTGCACGGGGACGACGAATTCCGGAAGGAAGAGGTCGTGCGTGCGCTTGTGGAGGCGCATCTCGATCCGGCGACGCGCGACTTCAACTTCGACCCGCTGCGTGGCACCGAGGTGGACACGGAGACCCTCGCGTCCATGCTGGGCACGCCCCCGATGATGGCGGAGTGGCGGGTGGTGGTGGTGCGCGAGGTCGAGGGGCTCGCCTCGAGCGCTCGCTCGCGTGACATCCTCCTGCAATTCGCGTCGGCTCCTCCCCCCGGTCTGGCGCTCATCATGTCGTGCACGGTGCCGCAAGGCTCCAAGGCGAAGTTCTATCGCGAGCTGGCGCGCAGCGCGCGCTCCCTGGAGTTCCAGCCGATCACCCCGGCCGACGTTCCCGGATGGCTCATGGGGAGAGGCCGGGAGCGCTACGGCATCGAGATCGACGTGCTGGCGGCGCAGGCCCTCGGCTCGGCCATCGGCCCGAACCTGGGGGTGCTCACGCAGGAGCTCGAGAAGCTGAAGGATTTCGTCGGGGAGCGGGCACGCGTGACGGTCGCGGACGTCCAGGCGGCGGGGACCTCCCTCCCGTCGCAGGATCGTTGGCGCTGGTTCGACCTGGTGGGCGACGGGCGCATCGAAGAGGCGCTCGGCACGCTCGGCGTCCTGATGGGTCAGGGGGAGAGCGGGGTGGGGCTGGTCATCGGCCTGACCACGCATCTCCTGCGGCTCGGGATCGTGGCCGAGGGAGGCGCGGGCGCCCTGGAAGCCGTGCTCCCTCCGCACCAGCGGTGGCTGGCGAAGCGCCTGGTCGCGCAGGCGCGGCGGTGGCGGACCGAGGAGATCGACGACGCCCTGGAAGGGCTCCTGCGCGTCGACCGCCTGCTCAAGTCGAGCCCGGTTTCCGACGAGCACCACGTCGAGGAGTGGCTCCTGGGCCTCCTGGCCCGGAAGGCGGCGGCATGATGCGCCGCGGTGGATGGGTGCTCGCCCTCGCGCTCCTCCGACCCGCGGCGACGATGGCCCAGCAGCAGCCCCTGACCCTGGACAACGTCGAGGAGCTCGCGCGCGTGGGCCGGACCGAAAGCGCCAGGGAGGCGCTGCAGCGGTGGTGGGACCGGTCCTACGCGGAGGCCTCGCGCAGAGACGCGCAGCGAGGCCTGTGGCTGCGCGGGAAGCTCGCGACGGACCCAGCCGAGGCAGCGATCGACTTTCGCCGGCTCGTGGTGGAGTATCCTGGTGGCCCGTACTCGGACCAGGCGCTCTTCCGGCTCGCCCAGGCCGCCTTCGCACAGGGCGACTCGGCGCAGGCCGCACGTGACGTCGAGCGCCTGCAGCGGGAATACCCCTCGAGCGCGGCCCGACGGGAGGCAGAAGCGTGGCTCACGGCGGCCGGTCCCCTCCCTCCCCCTCCTCCGCGGCCGTCGGAGACGGCGACTTCGGGAACGAGCCAGGCGCGGACGGCCGCCGGATCGGGTGCGTTCTCCGTGCAGCTGGGCGCGTTCGCGAGTCGCAGTCGGGCCGACGCGCTGCGGGCCCGGGCCGCGGGGGCGGGCCTGGAAGTCCGTCTCGCGACGCTCCCGGGAAGCGACCTGATCAGGGTGCGGGTGGGAAGGTTTGGCTCCTCCGAGGAAGCCCATGCCATATTGGAGCGGGTGCAGGACCTGGGCTTCACGGCGACCGTCGTGAAAGACGCCAATCTCGAGGAGCGGCCTGGAGGATGAAGCGGGAGCAGACCGAGCGTGCGCGGTGGAGCGTCCTCCTCGCAGAGGACAACGACGACCACGCGCTGCTCATCGAGATGGCGCTGGAGCGCGCCAGCCGGTTCCCCGTGGAAGTGCATCGCGCCCGCAACGGCAACGAGGCGGTGGAGCTCGTCCACGACGTGACGCCCGACCTGATCCTCCTGGACCTCAAGATGCCCGGACGCACGGGGCACGAGGTGCTGGAGACGGTGAAGGCCGACGAGGTCCTCCGCAGGATCCCCGTGGCGGTCCTCACGTCCTCGGACCGCGACGAGGACGTCGCGCGCAGCTACGGGCTCGGCGGCAACCACTTCATCACCAAGCCCGAGAACCCCGTGGAGCTCGAGGCGAAGCTCCGCTCGCTCCTCAAGAACCTGGAGGAGCTCCCGTCGGTTCGGCGGGGGAGCGGTCAGCTCGATCCCAACGCCATCAGCGCGACGGGGCCGGGCAGCCTGGAGCTGAGGACGGCGGTGGTCTGGGCCAGCGTGGTGGTGGTGCTTCTGGCGCTGGCGGCCTTCGCCTACGCCCTGGGCGTGCTCTGAGCGAAGGACGCTCGCCAGCCTAGACTTCCGCCAGTACCCGCTCCATCCGGGCGCGCACGTCCTCGGCCATCGCGCGCATGTCGTCGCGTCCCGACACACCGAGCTGCAGCACCGGGTCGAGGATGGACACCACGGTCGTGCCCGCGTCGTCGCCCTCGTAGACCACGACGTTGCACGGCAACAGAAGGCCGATGTCGGTCTCCTCGGTCAGGGCGCGATGCGCGAGCGGCGGATTGCAGGCGCCCAGGATCCGATACGGCCTGAACTCGACGTCGAGCTTCTGCTTGAGGGTGCTCTTGACGTCGATCTCGGTGAGGACGCCGAATCCCTCCTTCTTGAGCGCCTCGCGGACGCGGGCGTCGGCCTCGTCCACGGAGGCGTTGACGATCTTCTTCAGGCCGTAGGCCAGATCCGTGTTCATGTCTGCTCCGCTGTTCTTCCGCTACGGCTCCAGCACCTCTACCCGATCACGAAGCTAACAGCTTGGGCGGTGCGGCAGGTGGCTTGTGGCGAGTGGGTCGGACGCACGATGTTGCTGTCGGTCCCGAGCCCCTCTCCTCCGCCCGTGGCGTATCCATGAGCACGGACACCGAGCACGACGCCGGCCACGGCCACGGATTCGGCACCGGTCCCGTCTTCCTGGCGAGCGTGAGCACGATCCTCGGGGCCATCATGTTCCTGCGGTTCGGCTACGCCGTCGGGAGCGTCGGGCTCCTCGGCGCCCTGCTCATCATCCTGGTGGGGCACGCCGTCACGGTGCCCACCGCGTTGGCCATCGCCGAGATCGCCACGAACCGCCGCGTCGAGGGAGGCGGAGAGTACTTCATCATCTCCCGCTCTTTCGGCACCACGATCGGGGGTGCCATCGGGCTCAGCCTCTACATGTCGCAGGCCATCTCGGTGGCGTTCTATATGATCGCGTTCGCCGAGGCGTTCAGCCCGCTGGCGGGGCGGTTCGAGTCGGCCATCGGCGTCACCTTCGATCCCCGGTTCGTCTCCCTTCCCGCCTTGCTGGCGTTGGTGGGGCTCGTGCTCACCCGCGGGGCGGCGCTGGGCGTGAAGGCGCTCTGGGCGGTCGCGGGCATCCTCGCGCTCTCCCTCGCGCTGTTCTTCCTCGGGACGCCTCCCGCCGACATCCGGCCGTCGCAGCCGGCGCTGGTCTCGAGCCTGGCGACCCACGATCCATTCATCCTCGTGTTCGCGATCTGCTTCCCCGCCTTCACGGGGATGACCGCGGGCGTGGGCCTGTCCGGCGACCTGTCGAATCCCCGCCGCTCGATCCCCCTCGGGATCATGTCGGCGACGTTCACCGGGATGGTCGTCTACGTGTTCGTGGTCCTGAAGCTGGCGACGTCGGCGAACGCGGTGTCTCTGGTGAACGACCAGCTGATCATGAGCCGGATCGCGCTGTGGGGACCGATCATCCCCATCGGGCTCGGCGCCGCTACGCTGTCGTCGGCCATCGGCTCGATCCTGGTCGCGCCGCGTACGCTCCAGGCCCTGGGCAGCGACCGGGTCGTGCCCGTCGAGCGGCTGAACGGCTTCCTGGCCGCCGGGCTCGGCGCCGCCAACGAGCCGCGCAACGCGACGCTCGTCACCTCCGGCATCGCGGTCGTGTTCGTCATGCTCGGCTCCGTCAACCTGGTGGCCCGCATCGTGTCCATGTTCTTCATGGTCACGTACGGGGCGCTGTGCGCGATCTCGTTCCTCGAGCACTTCGCAGCGAGACCCTCGTATCGCCCGAGCTTCCGGTCCAAGTGGTACCTGAGCCTGTTCGGCGCGCTCATGTGCCTGATGCTCATGCTGCAGATGGACCTGATGTACGCCTTGCTGGCCATCGCCGTCATGGCCGTCCTCTACATGGTGATCCGGCGCAGCCGGGGCGGGATCGACGACCTCGCGTCGATCTTCCACGGCGTGATGACGCAGGCCACCCGCTACCTGCAGATCCGCCTGCAGAAGACGCCGGCCGATGACTGGCGGCCCAGCGTCATCATGGTGACGCCGCGCACGTTCGATCGATCCTCGCCCGTGCAGGTCCTGGAGTGGCTGTGCCACCGCTACGGCTTCGGCACCTACCTGCACTACATCCCGGGTCTGCTCGAGCCGGGGACCTACCGGGAGAGCCGCGAAGTCCAGGAGCGTCTGGTCCGGTCGATGGAGGAACGCAAGGGCGCGATCTTCGTCGATACGATGATCAGCCCGTCCATGGCCTCGGCCCTGGCGCAGAGCCTGCAGATGCCGGGCGTATCCGGGATGGAGAACAACACGATCCTCTTCGAGGTGGGCGGACACGATCCCCCGGAGGTGCTCGACGAGGTGATCGACGGGCTGCTGCTCGCCGGGGTGCCGCGAATGAACCGGCTCGTGCTCCGACACGGCGACAACTTCTTCGGCGCACGCAAATCGATCCACGTCTGGCTCACGTGGCACGACGCCCGCAACGCGAACCTCATGGTCCTCCTGGCGTACATCCTCCTGGGACATCGTGACTGGCACGGTGCCGAGATCAGCATCTTCGCGGCCTATCCTCGCATGGAGGTGAAGCAGCGCTCCGAGGAGCTGCGCGACATGATCGAGGACGGGCGTCTTCTCATCACCGAGAAGAACGTGATGGTGATCCCGACCGACGAGGCGACGGACTATCAGCGCCTGGTCGAAGCCCGCTCCGCGTCGGCGGACCTCGTGCTGATGGGCTTCACCGACCGGCGCCTGCGTGCGAAGGGGAGGGCGCTCTTCGAACGGGTCCCGACGCTGCGTGACGTCCTCTTCGTCTCCGCGGAGGAGACGATCTTCATCGACTAGGTGGACCGTAGCACGTGAACTCCGACGACACCCCTCTCATGCAGCAGTGGCGGGATGCCAAGTCCCGCCACCGGGACGCGCTGCTGTTCTTCCGTGTGGGGGATTTCTATGAGCTCTTCCATTCGGACGCGGAGGAGGGGGCGCGCCTGCTGGGCCTGACCCTGACATCGCGCAACAACGGCGCGGCCGCGCGCGTGCCGCTCGCAGGCGTGCCCGCGAAGGCGCTCGACGAGTACCTGGCCCGGCTGGTGAAGCTCGGCCGCCGGGTCGCGATCTGCGACCAGGTCGAGGATCCGGCCCTGGCGAAGGGCATCGTGCGGCGGGAGGTCACCGAGACGGTGACGCCAGGCACGGTGGTGGCGGACGCGCTGCTCTCCGAGCGGCGGAACAACTACGTAGTGGCACTGGCTCCCGAGGGCGACCGCGGATGGGGCATGGCCGCCCTCGACGTGTCTACGGGTGAGATGAGCGCCCGGATGGTGCCGGGCGCCGAGCTCGTGGCGGAGCTCGGTCGGCTCGAGGCCTCGGAGCTCCTCCTGCCGCGGTCGCTCGAGGACGCCCAGGTGGTCGGGTCTGTGGAGGGTCCCGTGCGCACGCACCGCGACGACTGGATGTTCGAGGCGGACGTGTGCGCGGACGCGCTCCGGAGCACCTACGGGATCCAGTCCCTGGACGGCTTCGGGTTCGAGCCCGCGGACACGGCGCTGGTCCGTGCGGCGGGCGCGCTCGTCCAATACCTCGCCGAGATCCGCCCGGCCGGGGTCGGGCACCTGCGGCCCGTGCGCATCCTGCGTCCCGGGCACGTCATGCTTCTCGACGAGATGACCCGGCGGAACCTGGAGCTCGTCGAAGCGCTCCGCCCCGGCGAGGAAGGCGGCACGCTCCTCGCGGTGCTCGACGAGACCGTCACGGCGATGGGTGCGCGCCTGCTCCGCCGCTGGATCCTCGAGCCGCTGGTGGTGCCGGAGGAGATCTGGCGCCGGCAGGACGCCGTCCGAGAGCTGCACGAGCGTGCGGAGCTGCGCGGCGCGCTGGGCGAGGCCTTGAAGGGGGTGACCGACCTGGAGCGGCTGGCGGGCAAGCTGGGGACGGGTCGCGTGGCGCCACGCGACCTCCTCGGCCTCCGCCGATCCCTGGAGCGGCTTCCCGCCGTGCGGAAAGCGGGCGGCGACGTCGAGGCCGAGCTGCTGCGCGAGCTCGCTGCCGATGTCGACTGCCTGGAGGACGTGGCCGATCTGCTCGACCGCGCGATCGCGGAAGATCCGCCCGCCACGCTGCAGGAGGGAGGCGTCATCCGACCTGGCTGGTCGGCCGAGCTGGACGAGCTGCGCGACGTGCGCGACGGTGCCGTCGACTTCATCGCCCGCCTCCAGGCGCGGGAGCGCGGAGCGCACGGGCATCGCGTCGCTCAAGGTCGGCTTCAACAAGGTGTTCGGCTACTACCTGGAGGTGACGCGGGCGAACCTGGATCGGGTGCCGGACGATTTCGTGCGCAAGCAGACGCTGACCAACGCCGAGCGCTACTTCACGCCCGAGCTCAAGGAATGGGAGGAGAAGGTGTTCGGCGCGGAGGACCGCATCGCGCAGCTCGAGGCCGAGCTGTTCGCGCAGGTGCGTGCGCGCCTGGGCGGCGGAGGTGGCGAGGCTCCAGGAGACGGGGGGGCGACTGGCCGCGTTGGACGTGCTTACCACGTTCGCCCATGTCGCCGAGCGCCGCGGCTACGTCCGCCCGGAGGTGCACACCGGCTTCGAGCTCGAGATCCGCGCGGGTCGTCATCCGGTGGTGGAGACGATGATGCCGCGCGAGGAGTTCATCCCGAACGACCTCGTCCTGTCGGACGACGGATGGATCGTCATCCTGACCGGGTCCCAACATGGCGGGAAAGAGCACGGTGCTGCGCCAGGTGGGCCTGATCCAGCTCCTGGCCCAGGTGGGGGCCTTCGTGCCCGCCGACGCGGCCCGCCTCCCGGTCACGGACCGGATCTTCACCCGGGTCGGGGCGTCGGACAACCTGGCGCGAGGCCAGTCCACGTTCATGGTGGAGATGAGCGAGACCGCTGCCATCGTGCACGGGGCGACCCGGCGCTCCCTCGTGCTCCTGGACGAGATCGGGCGCGGCACCTCCACCTACGACGGGGTGTCGATCGCCTGGGCCGTGACCGAGCACATCCACGAGCACCTCGGCGCCAAGACGATCTTCGCCACGCACTACCACGAGCTCACCCAGCTCGGCGACCTGCTGGCGGGCGTCAAGAACATGAACGTCTCGGTGCGCGAGGTCGGCGAGGACATCGTCTTCCTGCGCCGGCTCGTGGACGGGGGAGCGGACCGGTCGTACGGAATCCAGGTGGCGCGCCTCGCCGGGCTGCCGGGGGGCGTGATCGCTCGTGCCCGGGAACTTTTGGCGGAGTTGGAAGGAACACATAGCCACGGAGGGGAAGGTCTCGGCAGGCGTGGGGCGCACCGGCCCGGCTCGGAGCCTCCCCCGGATCAGCTTTCCATCTTCCAGGTGGAGCATCCCGTGGTGGCGCGTCTGCGCACGCTGGACCCGGACGCCCTCACGCCGCGGGAGGCCCTGGCTCTCCTGTACGAGCTCGAGAAAGAGGCGAATTCGTGAGAGGCTTCGACCGCGTGAGGCACATCCTGCGCTCCCGACGCGGAGCGTGCGGCGGCGATCGTGTTGCTCGCTCCCGCCTGTGGCGGGGAGGGGCAGATCGAACAACCTGCCCCGCTCTACGGCGAGGTCCCGATCGACTACCCGATCCGGCTCTGGGACCAGGGGATGGAGGGGGAGACCCTGCTACGGGTCCGCGTCACCGACACGGGCCAGGTCGACAGCGTCGAGGTGGCGGAGTCCTCGGGTCAGGTCGCCTTCGACTCGGCCGCCGTGAGCGGGGTCAAGGAACTCCGTTTCCGGCCCGCACGCAAGGGCGGCAAGCGCATCGAGGTGTGGGCCAAGGTGCCCGTGCACTTCTCGAAGCGACCCCGACCCGACACCATCGGGGGGTATCTCCCCGACTTTCCCGAGCCGCCTATCCGGCCGCGGTCGTGATCGTGACCGGCGTCTCGCCGTTGGTGAGCGGGACGAACCACGTCACGCGGCTGCCCGGGCCCATCCCGAACAGCTCCGAGACGGCCTGTGTCTGACCCCCGGTGGTGCGTGCGACGAAGCGGACCCAGCAGTTCAGGCGCACGTACTCCTCGGGGATCGTGAGCGTCGTGGTGCCTTTGCCCTGGACGACGCCCAGGCGGAAGAGGCTCTCCTCGCGCGCCAGGTAGACGACTACGTCCTGCCAGCGGTCGTTGCGGACCTCGACCGTGGATTCCGGGGAACGCGACGCGCGGTGGCGGAAGGGGTTGGCGGTGGCGCACCCGGCCAGAACCACGACGGCCAGGACCGAGATCAGGTGGGAGGGAGGCAGGTGGCGCATGGATCGCCTCCAGACTAGCGACGTCGCGACCGCGTCGGATGACCGGTCGACCATTCAAATATGTGGCAACACCCACACTCCTTGCGTCGGGAGAAGGTCCAGGCCCTTGTAGGAATCTTCCCCCCGGGCGCCGGGCCTGCCCCGAATCCCCTGGATTCCCGGACCTCCTCTCGCCAGGTTCTCCTCGTTCCTTCGTGCCCAGACCGGGAGCCGTCCGCATGTCCGAGCGCCATCGCCGTCCCTACGACGACGTCCTCCAGATGGTCGGTTGGACGCCCCTGGTCCGTCTCAACAGGGTGACCGACGGATGCCGGACCCCGGTCTACGGGAAGGCGGAGTTCATGAACCCGGGGGGCTCGGTCAAGGACCGCATCGGCCTCGCGATGATCGAGGCCGCCGAGGCGGAGGGGCGCCTGCGGCCCGGCGGGACCATCGTGGAGGGCACCAGCGGCAACACCGGTCTCGCGCTGGCGATGGCCGGCGGCCATCAAGGGCTACCGGTGCATCTTCACGATGCCCGACAAGATGAGCCAGGAGAAGGTGAAGCTCCTGCGGGCCTTCGGCGCGGAGGTGGTCATCACCCCCACGGCCGTCCCACCGGACCACCCCGAGAACTACGTGATGAAGGCCAAAGCGATCGCGGCGGACACCCCGGGCGCGATCCTGGCCAACCAGTTCTACAACCCGGCGAATCCGGAGGCCCACTACCGGACCACCGGGCCGGAGCTGTGGGAGCAGAGCGAGGGGAGGATCACCCACTTCTTCGCCGGCGCGGGGACGGGCGGCACCATCACCGGGACGGCCCGCTATCTCAAGGAGAAGAACCCCGCCGTGCGCATCGTCGGCGTGGACCCCGAGGGATCGATGATCGGGCCCTACTTCAAGACCGGCGAGAAGGTCGAGGGTCACCCGTACAAGGTCGAGGGTCTGGGCAACGACAAGATTCCTGGCACGCTGGATCTCGACCTTGTAGACGACTACGTGACGGTGAGCGACCGGGACTCCTTCCTGATGGCCCGGCGCCTGACCCGCGAGGAAGGCCTGTTCGTCGGAGGCTCGTCCGGGCTGATCGTCCACGCCGCAGTCCAGCTGGCGCGGGAGCTGGACGACCCCGACGCCTTCGTGGTCGCGGTGCTGTGCGACTGGGGCGAGCACTACCTGAGCAAGGCCTTCGACGACGACTGGATGCGGGAGAACGGCTTCCTCCAGCGGGTGAAGCACCGGAACGCCCGCGAGATGCTCCGGGCCAAGGAGGACGACGTGGGTGTGATCACCGTGGATCCCTCGACCCCGGTGCGCGTCGCGCTCGGCACGATCACGACGCACGACATCGGCCAGCTTCCGGTCGTCCTCGACGGCGAATGCGTGGGCTCCCTGGCGGAGGGCGACCTCATGGCGCGGGTGATCGCACGCCCCGAGCTCCTGGACGGGCCCGTCGAGTCCGTGATGGACGCGCCCTACCCGGTGGTGGACGGGCACGTCGACGCCGACGAGGTGACGCGCCTGCTGCAGCGGGGCAACGCGGCCTGTCTGGTTCGGGAGAACGGAGCCCTCGAGGGCATCGTCACCCGCTACGACGTCGTGCGCGCGCTGACCGCCGCGGGCGTCTGAGGGCCGGCGCGGTGGACGTCCGCAGAGGGAGCGGCCGGTGAGGATCGCGGTCCTCATGGGCGGCACGTCCGACGAGCGCGAGGTCTCCCTCTCCTCCGGCGCCCAGGTGGCCCACGCGCTCCGCCAGGCCGGCCACGAGGTGGTCGCCGTGGACACGGTTCGCGGCGTGGTCCCGCCACAGGAGGAGGGCCGGCTCCTGACCGAGGGGGTGCGTGCGGCGCCGCCCCTCCCCGCCGAGCTCGAGCGGCTGGACGAGGGACACACCGTGGCCCTGACCCGTGACCCGGAGCTGGGTGAGGTGGACGTGTTCTTCCTCGCGCTCCACGGCGGGTCGGGAGAGGACGGCACGATCCAGGCCCTGCTGGACGTGGCCGGGGTCGCGTACACGGGGAGCGACCGGCTTGGGTGCTCGCTGGCCATGGACAAGGAGGTCACCAAGCGGCTCCTGCGCGACGCGGGCGTCCCCACGCCGGACTGGATGACCGGAAACCCCGATGTGGCACGAGGTGGAGGCCGCGCTGGGGCTGCCCGTCATCGTGAAGGCGGCGGGCGGCGGCTCCTCCCTGCGCCTCGTCCTGGCCCACGACCGCGCGGAGCTGGACGATGCGATGCGTGCCAGTCGGGAGTGGCACGACGTGGTGCTCTTCGAGCGCTACGTGAAGGGCCGGGAGCTGACGGTCGGGATCGTCGGCGACGACGCGCTCCCGGTAGGGGAGATCATACCGGCCCACGAGCTGTTCGACTACGCGTGCAAGTACCAGCCGGGCCTCGCCCAGGAGATCTTCCCGGCCGACATTCCCGCCGATGTCGCGCGTCGCCTGCAGGAGCTGGCGCTGCGGGCGCATCGGGCCCTGAGGATGCGCGACTTCTCGCGGGTGGACTTCATGCTCGACGAGGCGGGGAGGCCGTGGTGTCTGGAGGCGAACGCGCTCCCGGGCATGACGGCCAACAGCCTGGTGCCCAAGGCTGCGCGGGCCGCCGGGATCGAGTTCCCGGAGCTGTGCGACCGCCTCGCCAGGCTGGCCGCGGCAAGGAAGCGGACTCCACGGTCGTAAGGATCGATAGAGGGGTGGAGGCCACGCCCGGCGGCTACGGCGAGGCTCGGAACCTGCCGGGTGGGTGGGGGTTTTGAGAGACCACCTCCAGAGTCAGGGAAGACACGGTTTCGGCGATGGCGTATTCGACCAGGAGCTTCGGGTTCGGCGGCATGCTCACCCCCGTGGTGAAGCGGCTGCTGATCGCCAACGTGGCGGTGTTCGCCGTCATGTTGGTGCCCGGCGTGGGCCGCTTCGCCATCGACTGGTTCGCCTTCCAGCCCACCCGGATCTTCATCCGGCCCTGGGGCGTCTTCACCTACATGTTCATCCACGGCGGCTTCTGCACGTGGCCGTGAACATGCTCGTGCTGTTCTTCTTCGGTCCCCCGCTGGAGAGCCGGTGGGGCGGACGGGAGTTCTTCAAGTACTACGTGATCTGCGGGCTCGGCGGGGTGGCGCTCAGCTACCTGTTCCTCCCCGCCGCGGTCATCGGCGCGTCCGCCGCCATCTACGGCGTCATGCTGGCCTTCGCCATGAACTGGCCCGACGCTCCCATCTACATCTGGGGCATCTTCCCGGTGAAGGCCAAGTGGCTGGTCGCGTTCTTCTTCGTGCTCAGCCTCTTCAGTGCCTTCGACGGATCGACCGGGGGCGGCATCGCGCACTTGGCGCACCTGGGCGGCATCGTGACCGGGTTCATCTACCTGAAGAGCGACTGGCGAAGCGGGAAGCGCGTGAAACGCGTCGCCAAGGCGGTGAAGACCCGCCGCCTCGCCATCGTGCCCCGCGAGGAGCGTGACGAGAGCGTCGGGGCCGGGCGGTCCCGGGGGACCGGAGCCCGGAAGGAGGAGAAGGCGCTCTACGACGCGGTGGACAAGGTGCTGGACAAGATCTCCGCCCAGGGGATGGCCTCGCTCACCGCCGAGGAGCTGCGGCTGCTGGACGAGGTGTCCAAGCGCCACCGCGCCAACTGAGGGGCCGCAACGCTCCTGCCAAGCTCTGTCGCCTCTCCCGTTCCGACCTTTCCCCCTTGACTCCTGATGAAGATATAGTAATATCTCTATCTCATTGACTCGGGGGAGGACCCATGGCGACCGAGATGGAGAGGATCCTGACGGAGAGCGACGTGGAGGACACCGCGCACGTCCTTCGATGCCTGGGCCATCCGCTTCGCCTCCGCATCCTGGACGTGCTCGAGAAGGGCGGCGAGGCCACGGTGACCGAGATCTACGAGGCGCTGGGGG
The DNA here is from genome assembly GCA_963848895.1 of uncultured Gemmatimonadales bacterium. Classification (GTDB taxonomy): domain Bacteria; phylum Gemmatimonadota; class Gemmatimonadetes; order Longimicrobiales; family Gaopeijiaceae; genus SZUA-318. Next base: position 45,654 of record CAWKGE010000025.1, on the reverse strand, counting down.
TGGAGCAGGCCGTCGCTTCGCAGCATCTCACCACGATGTGGGACAAGGGCATCCTGCAGCGGCGCAAGGACGGGGTGCACGTCTACTACAGCATCGGGGACGAGCGGGCGTTGAAGGTCCTGGCCTGCGTGCGCCAGGCGAACTGCTGAGGGAGCCCGACGAGACCGCCGATCCCGGCGGTTTTTCTGAGACCCAAGACATATGGAAATATGTATAAATTTATGTCAGTGGGATTGGCTGTGCCTGCTCGCGACCGACGCCGTCCCGGTGTGGGCGCAGGAGCGGCCGATCACGCTCGCGGAGGCGATGGCCGAGGCGGCCGGGAGCCCGGACGCTGCAGGCGGCGCGGGCCAGGGCCGAGGCCGCCCGGCAGGGTCGCCGGGCCGCCGCGTCCTTCCTGTGGCCCACGGTCGGCGCCGAGGCGGGGATGGTCCGGTCCGACGACCCGGTCGCGGCGTTCGGGGGGCGGCTGCGGCAGGGTCGTTTCACCCAGCAGGACTTCGACCCCGCGATCCTCAACCACCCTGCTCCCCTCACCGACTGGAGCGGAGCCGTGGGTGCTCAGCTGGGCGCCGGTGGACTTCGCCGCGGACGCGGGATACCGAGCCGCGCAGGCCGACGCCGAGGCGGCCGGCCTGGGTGCGGAGTGGGCCGGGAGGGCGGCCGCCTTCCGGGCGGAGGCGCGGTACCTCGAGGCGGTGGGTGCGCAGCACCGGCTCGGCGCCGCCGAAGCGGCGCTGGAAGCGGCGCGGGCCAACGAGGAAGCGACGACGCTCCGGCGCGACCAGGGGCTCCTCACCGACGCCGACGTCCTCCAGGCCCGCGCCGCCCTCGAGGGAGCCAGGGCACGGCGCATCGACGCCGAGCGCGTCGCAGCGGACGCCCGCGGGCGTCTGGCGGTGGCGATGGGGTGGCCCGCCGACGTGATACCGGTGCCCACCGACACGATGTTCGCGGCCGGCCCCGCTCCGGAGGGCGACCTGTCCGAGCGGCTCGATCTCCGGGCCTCCGAGGCGGGCGTCCGGGCGTCCGAAGCCCGGCTCGCCCAGGTGCGTCGCTCGCGGCTCCCGCGCGTGGAGGGCTTCGCGCGCCTCGAGTCGCATTCCCCGTCCGCATTCTCGGGGGCGGAGAACGACTGGACGGTGGGCTTCCAGGTACGCGTTCCCCTCTTCACCGGCTTCGCCATGACGGCGCGCGAGCGCGCGGCCGCTTCCCTCCGTGACGCGGCGCGCAGCGACCACGACCAGCGGGTGCGCGAGGCCCAGGCGGAACTGGAAGAGGTCCGCCGTGGCGTCGCAGCGGCCCGGCAGGGCTCCGCGGCCGCACAGGGTGCGGCCGCCGCCGCCGCCGAGGCCGCCCGACTCATGCGCCGGCGCTTCGAGGAAGGCCTGATGACCACGTCGGAGCTCCTCGCCGCGGAAGCGAGATCGGCCGACCTGGCTACACAGGCGGTGAACGCGAGCCTCGCGCTCGACATGGCCCGGGCACGACTGACGTTCCTCACCGACACGACGAACCACGACCTCGACGGGGGTACGGACCGATGAAGCGAGTCATCCCGATTCTCACCACGGTGGCGCTGGCGGCCTGCGGGGCCGACGAGCCCGGACGGCTGCCGATGGCCACCGAGCCGGTGGCCGTGACGGTGTCCACCGTGCGCAGGGCGCCGGCGGTGGAGAGCTTTCCCGCCGTCGTGGCGTCCGAGCGCACCGCGGACATCGCCACGCGCATGAGCGGCACGGTGGAGCGCATACTCGTCGAGGTGGGCGCTCGCGTGCGCGCCGGCGACGCGCTGGTCGCCATCGACGCGAGCGACGTCGGGGCCCGCGTCGCGGCGGCGAGCGCGCAGGAGGAGCTGGCGAGCCGCACGTTCACGCGCATCCAGAACCTCCAGCGCGACGGCGCCGCCTCGCAGCAGGAGCTGGACCAGGTCACGGCGGCGCTGGAGGCCGCGCGCGCGCAGCGGACGGAGGCCGAGGCCCAGCAGGCATACGCGGTCGTGCGCGCTCCCTTCGACGGAGTCGTGACGCGACGCCTCGCCGACCCCGGGGACCTGGCGGTCCCGGGCCGGCCGCTGCTCACCGTGGTGGCCCCCGGCGCGCTCAAGGTCGTGGCCGATCTTCCCGCTGTGCGCGCCGGCTCGCTCGAGCCCGGGCGCGTCCTGACGGTGCGGGTCGACGGCGCCGCGCATCGCGTGCGCGTGCGCCGTGTGGTTCCAGCGCTGGGCGCCGGAAGCCGGACCTTCCGGGTCGAGGCGGCCTTCGAGGACGGGGTCGCCGGTCTCATCCCCGGGACGTACGCGCGCCTGGAGGTGGAGCGCGACGGCGAGGGGCCACGATGGGTTCCCGCCGACGCGGTGGTGGACCGGGGGCAGCTCACCGGCGTCTGGGCCGTGGAGTCCGACACGGTCCGCCTGCGCTGGGTGCGTCTCGGCCAGCGTCGTGAAGGCGCAGTGGAGCTGCTCGGCCGGACCCGCCAGGCTGAGCGTCGTCGTGCGCCGTCCAGCGGCGGAGCTCTTCGACGGGCAGCCGGTCTCGTCGGCCGAGGACGAGCCGTGGACCATCCCGGGCGAAGGCAACGACGCCGCGCAGGGTGGGGAGGTGGACCGGTGAGCGAGAACCTCGCGGGCCGCCTGGCCGGCATCTTCCTCGAGTCCAAGCTCACGCCGCTCCTCATGGCGGCGGCGCTGGGCGTCGGGGCGTGGACGGTGTCCACCATGCCGAGCGAGGAGGAGCCCCAGATCATCGTGCCTCTGGCGGACCTCTACCTCCCGCTCCCCGGCGCCACGCCGGAGGAGGTGGAGAACCGGGTGCTGGTCCCCCTCGAGAACGTGCTCTCGGGCATCGAGGGCGTGGAGTACGTCTACAGCCACGCGGAGCCGGGCTTCGGGCTCGTGACCGTGCGCTACGAGGTGGGCCGCGACATGGAGGAGAGCCTGGTCCAGCTCTACAGCACGCTCATGAAGCACGCGGACCGCATGCCGCCGGGGCTGCAGTTCCCCCTCGTGAAGACCGTGACCATCGACGACGTGCCGTTCTTCACCGCGACCCTCTTCGGCGGCGGATTGGACGGGGCTTCGCTCCGCCGCCTCGCCGACGAGCTGCGCGTCGAGCTGGAGTCGGTGCCCGACGTGCGCGACGTCCAGGTCGTCGGCGGCTATCCGCGCGAAGTGCGCGTGGAGCTGGATCCGGAGCGCCTGGCCGCATACGGCATCGATCCCCTCCGGGTCGCGCAGCGGCTGGGCAGTGAGAACGTGGAGACGGAAGCCGGGACGTTCACGCAGGACGACCGCGTGGTGCGCGTCGTCGCGGGCTCGTTCCTCCGCGACGCCGACGAGGTCGGGCAGGTGGTGCTGGACGTGCGCGACGGGGCGCTGGTCCAGGTGCGGGACGTCGCCACCGTCGTGGACGGCCCCGCGGAAGTGAGCCACTACACCTTCCAATCCACCGGCCAGGGTGGCTGGACGCCGATGGTCTCGGTGGCGGTCTCCAAGCGCCCGGGCGCCGACGCCACGGAGCTCGGACGCGCGCTCGAGGCGCGACTCGAGGAGGCCCACGGTCGCCTCGTGCCCGAAGACGTCACGATGGAGGTGACGCGCAACTACGGCGAGACGGCCCACCACAAGGTGCTGACGCTGCAGGAGCACCTGGTCCTCGCGGTGCTGTCGGTGGGCCTGGTCATCCTGCTGACCATGGGGTGGCGCAGCGCGGTCGTGGTGATGATGTCCGTGCCGCTCACCTTCGCCCTCACGCTCTTCGTCTACCAGGTCCTCGGCTACACGCTGAACCGGGTGACGCTGTTCGCGCTGATCTTCGTCACCGGCATCGTCGTGGACGACTCCATCATCGTCGCCGAGAACATGGAGCGGCACTTCAGCATGCGGGACCGGCCGCTGCTGGCCGCGGCCCGCGCGGCGGTGGACGAGGTGGGCAATCCCACGATCCTGGCCACGCTCACCGTGATCGCGGCGGTGCTGCCGATGCTCTTCGTGCGCGGCCTCATGGGGCCGTACATGAGCCCCATGCCCGTGGGCGCCACGGTGGCCATGCTGTTCTCCCTGGCTGTCGCGCTCACGATCACGCCCTGGCTCGCCTACAGGCTGCTGGGGGGCGCGCACGCACACGCGGAGGGCGAGGCGTACGCGCTCGAGAAGACGAAGATCTACCGGGTGTACGCCTCGCTGATGCGACCGCTGCTCGCGCGCCCGGCCGCCATGTGGGGGGCGCTCGCGACGGTGGCCGTGCTGCTGCTCGGGGCCGGCGGCATGTTCCTGACCCGTTGGGTTCAGGTGAAGATGCTGCCCTTCGACGACAAGAACGAGGTGCAGGTCATCCTCGACCTGCCGGAAGGCACGCCTCTGGAGGCGACGTTGGCCCTCGCCGAAGACGTGGGCCGTGCCGTGGGAAGCGTCCATGAGGTGGCCGACGTCCAGATGTACGCGGGCGTGGCGGCCCCGTTCAACTTCAACGGGATGATCCGCCACTACTACCTGCGGCAGGGCCCCAACGTGGCCGACCTGCAGGTGAACCTGGTGGACAAGGGCGAGCGGGCCGCCCAGAGCCACGACGTGGCCAGGGCCCTGCGCCCGATCGTCGACGACATCGTCGCGTCGGCCGGAATGGGCGCGCGGGCGAAGGTGGTGGAGGTGCCCCCGGGGCCGCCGGTCCTGTCCACGCTGGTGGCGGAGATCTACGGCGACGACGGGGCGGAGCGGGAGCGCGTGGCGCGGGAGGTGATGGACCGCTTCGAGGCTCAGGAGAGCGTGGTCGACGTCGACTGGTCCCTGGCAGCGCCACAGCGCGAGCTGCGCATGGAGGTGGACGCCGAGAAGGCCGCGCTGTCCGGGGTCGCGAAGGAGCAGGCGGTAGGCGCGCTCCGCCTGGCGCTCGCGGGGCAGGTGGTCACGCACCTTTCCGCCCCCGAGTCCCGCGACCCCGGTGCCCGTGCGCGTGCAGTTGGGCGAGGCCGACCGCTCGGGCGGGGACCGGCTGGGCCGCCTGCCGGTCGGGTCGATGACCGGCGACATGGTACCCGTGGGCGAGCTGGTGCGCACGACGGAGACGACGCGCCCGCAGGTGATCGATCGGAAGAACGGCAAGCCGGTGGTCTACGTCATGGCCGAGGTGGCCGGGGAGGAGGAGAGCCCGGTGTACGCGATCCTCGACATGGAGAAGCAGCTGGACTCGATCCGGGTGGCGGGAGACGCCCCGCTGGGCAGGCTGTTCGCCCGCCAGCCGACCGCCACCGAGCGGCCCGTCATGAAGTGGGACGGAGAGTGGCAGATCACCTACGAGGTCTTCCGCGACCTGGGTATGGCGTTCGCCGGGGCGCTGGTGCTGATCTACGTCCTCATCGTCGCGTGGTTCGGCTCGTTCACCACGCCGCTGGTGATGATGGCGGCCATCCCGCTCACGCTCATCGGCATCGCGCCGGGACACCTCCTGGCGGGGGCGTTCTTCACCGCCACGTCGATGATCGGCATGATCGCGCTGGCCGGGATCATGGTGCGCAACGGCATCCTGCTCATCGACTACCTCGAGGCGCGCCTGGACGCCGGTCTTCCCCTGAAGGAGGCCATCATCGAGGCCGGCGCGGTGCGCACGCGCCCGATCGTGATCACCGCGGGCGGCGGTGGTCATCGGCGCGTTCGTGATCCTCTTCGATCCGATCTTCCAGGGCCTGGCCGTCGCGCTGATCGCCGGGTCCGTGGCCTCCACCGTCCTCTCCCTGGTCGTGGTGCCGGGGATCTACTTCCTCATGAAGCGGCGAGGTGAAGCATGAAGCTCGTGATCCTCATGTACCTGGAAGACGACTCGGCGATGCGTGGAAGGCCTCCTGGCCGAGCACGAGGTCGCGGCCTACAGCGAGCTGTCCGTCGAGGGCCACGGCCTGGGCACCGCCGGGTGGTACGGGAAGGTCGCGCCGTATCGCTCGCGCATGCTCCTGGCGTTCCTGGCCGCCGCGAAGGCGGACGAGCTGATCGCCGCGGTCGCGACGTGCACGGGGTGCAAGGACCCCACCCATCCGATCCACGCGTGGCAGGTCGACGTCGAGAAGGTCGTCACCTCCGGGCTGCCCATGAACAACGCCAACGCCTGATCTCGTCGGAGACATCGCATGAGCCTGCACCACAAGATCCGCCTGATCGCCGGCACGTTCGTCCTGGCCTCCCTCGCCCTGGGCTGGTGGGTGAGCCCGTGGTTCTTCCTCTTCACCGCTTTCGTCGGGCTGAACCTGGTCCAGTCGTCGCTGACGAGGTGGTGCCTGATGGAGGACATCCTGCGCTGTACCGGCATCCACTGCGAGACGGAGGAGCGCGCGTGAGGCGTCAGCGGCTCAGGCCGTACTTCTTGATCTTGTTGTAGACCGTCACCCGGTCGATCCCGAGGATCTCGGCCGACCGGGTGATGTTCCAATCGGTCCGGTCGAGCACGGCGTTGATGTGACGCCGCTCGACCTCGGCCAGGGAATCGGGCTGACCGTTCGTTCGGCCGGCGCGTGCCGATGCGCACCGGAAGGTCCTCGGGCTGGATCGCGACCTCCGTGCCGACGACCATGGCCCGCTCGATGGCGTTGGACAGCTCACGCACGTTTCCCGGCCATTCCCACGCGGTGAGCACGGCCATGGCCGCGGGGCTGATCTCCCGTACGCGGGTGTCCATCTGGCGAGCGAACCGGTGGAGCAGGTGGTTGGCCAGGAGCGGGATGTCCGAGCGCCTGGCCCTCAGAGGCGGAGCCTCGATGGTGAAGACGTTGATGCGGTAGTAGAAGTCTTCACGGAAGCGCCCGTCCTCCACGGCCTTCTCGAGGTCCTCGTTGGTGGCGCAGATGACCCGGAAGTCGACCTCGACGGACCGGGTGCCCCCGATGCGCGTGAACTCCTTGGTCTCGAGGACCCGGAGGAGGTCCACCTGCGTCTTCGCGCTGATCGAGCCCACCTCGTCCAGGAAGAGGGTACCGCCGTCCGCCATCTCCAGCCGTCCCTTGCGGCGATACTGGGCGCCGGTGAACGCGCCCTTCTCGTGGCCGAACAGCTCGCTCTCCAGGAGGGTCTCCGGAAGCGCGCCGCAGTTGACGGGGATGATGGGCGCGTAGCGCCTGCGGCTGTTGGCGTGGATCGCCCGTGCGATCAGCTCCTTCCCGGTGCCGCTCTCTCCACGGATGAGGACCGTCGCATCGGTCTTGGCGACGTGCTCGGCCAGCTCCATGACCTTCTTCATGGGCGGGCTCTCGCCCACGATGGTGTCCCCGGCCACGAACTCGTCGATGGTCCCGCGCAGCTGGAGGTTCTCCTCGCGCAGGCGCCGGCGCTCGAGCGCCCTCCGGACCAGGTGGCTCAGCTCGTCGGGGTCGATGGGCTTGGAGACGTAGTCGAAGGCGCCCTGCTTCAGACTGCGGACCGCCGTCTCCACGGAGGCGAAGGCCGTGATCATGATGACCTCCATCCGTGCGTCGAGCTGACGGAGGTGGTCCTGCAGCTGGACTCCGTCCATCCCCGGCATCCGCACGTCGATCACGGCGACGTCGAAGCGCCCGCCCTCCATCGCCTGGAGCGCCTCCTCCGCGTTCTCGGCCGTGCGTACCTGGTAGCCGTCCTTGCGGAACCAGCTCTGCAGGGAATCGCGTACGGAGTACTCGTCGTCGACCACCAGGATGCTCGTCTCCCTCGGCGTCATGTCGGGCGTCTCCTCAAGCGTGGGCGGGTGCGGGCGGCGCCTCGGCCGGCGCGGGCTCGAGCGCGTTTCCGTCCGGGCGTGCCGCGGGTGGGATGCGGGGGATCCGCAGGTGGAACGTGGTGCCCGTCCCTACCTCCGACTCGACCTCGATCGTCCCGCCGTGCCGGTGGACGATCCCGTAGACCACCGCCAGGCCGAGGCCCACGCCGCTCTCGCTGTCCTTGGTGGAGAAGAAGGGCTCGAAGATGAGGGGCAGGACGTCGGGGGGGATCCCCGGGCCCGTGTCCACGACGTCGATGCGCACGCCCTCCACGTCACCCTCCAGCACCACGCTCAGCGTCCCGCCCTCTCCCATCGCCTCCACGGCGTTCACCAGCAGCGCGACGAGAGCCTGCTGCACCTGGCCCGGGTCGGCCACGACGTTCGTGTCCCCCTGCAGGAAGATCGTGCGCAGCTCCGTGCCGCTCATGTCCAGACGGTGCCGGACCAGCATCAGGCTCCGGTCGACGATCTCGTTGAGGTCCACCGAGGCCATCGCGGCGCCCGTGCGGCGCGCGAAGACGAGGAGGTTCTTCACGATCGCACCGCAGCGCGTGCACTCCTGCTGCACGAGCCGGAGGTAGCGCTCCAGCTCATCCCGCACGGCGGGGTCGAGGGGCTGCTCCGCGAGCTCCCGCTCCACCAGGCGCGCGTAGGTCAGCATCCCGCTGATGGGGTTGTTGAGCTCGTGTGCGACCGTGGCCGACAGCTTCCCCAGGGATGCCATCTTCTCCATGTGGAGGACCTGCCGCTGCGCCTTGCGCAGCTCCTCGGTCTTCATGGCCACCTTGTCTTCGAGGTTCTGCGACCACTGGGTGAGCTCGTTCTGTGCCCGGCTCAGGTCCTCGGCCATCCGGTTGAAGTCTCCGGCCAGGCGGGCCAGCTCGTGTCCTCCGCGCACGTCGATGCGGGTTTCCAGGTCGCCTCCGGCGATGCGGCGCGTGCCCTCCTGGAGCCTCCCCACCGGTTGGAGGATGAGCCGCCGGAACATGACCGCGGCGACGATCCCGATGACCAGGATCAGCACGAGCGTCGTCCATACGATGTGCAACCGCGCGCTGCGCACCGCGCCCTGCACCGGGAGCGTGGACATCTCCACGTCCAGCACGCCCAGCACCGGGTGGCCGGCCGCCTCCGTGTGGCAGCCGCCGGCCGAGCACGCCGGCTCGTTCTCGATCACGGTGAGCCTGCGCAGGACCTCGCCCCCGGCGGCCTGGATGACCTCCGCCGCCTCGGTTCCCACCGAGTCGGAAGGCGTGCCCTCCTGGTGGCAACGCGTGCACGGCTCCGAATCCACGGGGATGTGGACGCCGATCTCGCTCGTGTCGCTGGACAGCACGACCTCGCCCTTCTTGTCGTAGACGCGGATGGCGGCCACCTCGGGCCCTTCCGCGAGCCGCTCGATGGTCGTCTGCACCTCGTCGAGGCGGTTGAGGAGCATCCCGTCGTGCGTGGCCCTGCGGATCAGGCTGCTCGATCGCTGGGCCTCGCTCCCCACCAGGGCCAGGAAGTGGTCCTTGATCGAGTCGAAGCTGACGAGGGCGTGGACGAGCAGGACTACGCCCACGGTGAGGAAGAGGGGAACGAGGAGTCTGGCGGCGAGGGAGGAGAAGAGCGCCTTGAGCCGCACAACCATGTCCGCCATCGATCGCGGGGCTGGTGCCCCCGCGTCAGAGGTGAGGTCGCGGGCAGGTTCGACTGATGAAAAATCACACAGCGCGTTGCGGATCTCAACGGCCCGACTCCGGTCGATTCCGGTGGACCCGATGGCGGAGAGGCACTTCCGGGCGCGGAAGACGTGGTACCGCCCTTGCATGAAGAGGCTGGCGGCGGGCGCGTCGGCACGAGCCGGACGGCGACCGCCGGGCGCACCCCGACCGGGGGAGCACGAGCGATGTCCTCGCAGGTACTCGTCGGCACCGAACCACACCGCTGCGTGTGGATGTGCGCGGGCCTGATCAGCTACAGGCTCTGCGATCGCGACTACGACTGCGAGAGCTGCCCCCTGGACGCGGCGCTGCACGCTCCTGCGATGCGCAGCCACCCGCGGCCGTACGTGAGCGCCACGGAGACCGCGGCGGCCGTTCCGCCGGACCGGCGCTACGCCGAGGGACACACGTGGGTGCAGGAGCTCGGTGCCCGGGACGGCGCATGCTGCCGGCTCGGGCTGGACGCCTTCGCGGCGGCGATCATCGGGACCGCGATCGGACTGCGTCCCGCGGCGACCGACCGCGTGCTGGAGTGCGGAGACCTCCTGTGCGACCTGGACATCGGACTCGGGCTGCTGAGCCTCGGTGCGCCCGTCAACGGGCGACTCGTGCGGCTCAACCCACTCCTGAGGGATCGCCCGGACGAGGTCGTGCGTGAGCCGTACGGCGTCGGCTGGATCGCGGAGCTGGCGGACGTTCGGGAGCTGGAGCTGCATCGGCTCGCCGCCTCTGAAGCCGCCTGCGAGCGCGCGCGCATCGATCTCACCCGCTTCCGCAGGGCCGTGGCCCTGCGCCTCTTCGCCGATCTCGGCGCCGGCGAGCTGGGTTGGCTCGGCCTCGGTCAACGCCTCACGGACCTCCGTGAGATGCTCGGCCCACTCGGGTACCTCGAGCTCGTGGCCGGGTTCGTCCACTGAAGCCAGGCTCCTCGCTCTCGCCACCCCCAGCGCCGCGCTGCTGACGTTTTCAACTCGCCTGTTGAGAATCTCTACATCACCAGGGCCGAGCACACGCGAATCACCAAATCATACGTTCACGTAAATATTTATAGCACAATAGCTTATGTGTGCATCCGGGTAGGACGGGCGGGGTGGTGTGGGACTTGCTCGAAGAAGCGGTGGGAACACGCCATGCCACCCGGGAGAGGAACGATGAAGCCCGCGCTCGGAGGACCGCACGAAGAGGTCGGTTGGGGCACCGCGCTCGTCCTTTCGCTGGTGAGCCTGCCGCTGATGGCCATCGCCGTCCTCGTCGTGCGGACCTTCCTGATTCCGCTGCTGGTCGCCGGCGTGGTGGTGATGGCGCTCCTGGCCCTCTTCGTGCCACCGCGCTACCGCGCGTGGCTGAGCGAGGGGTGGCGCCCCAGCCGCCGCTGACGACGAGCCGACGCAGGGACCGCCCGGGACGGACCGGGCGGTGACAGGCACGTTTCACATAGATCGCAGGGCGCGACGACCATGACCATCACGAGACGAGCAGCGCTCCAGGTCCTTGGGATGGCCGGCGCGACCGTCGCACTCCCCCGGCGGCTCCGGGGCAGCCGGGCGATGAGGGCGAGTCCCGACGACAAGGCGATCCTCTACGACTCGACGCGCTGCATCGGATGTCGTCAGTGCGCGGTGGGGTGCGCGGAGGCCAACGGGTGGGATCCCGCCCTCGCGCTGTCCGAGGATCCGAAGCTCACCTACGCCTCCCTGACCGTGGTGCGTCGTTACGCCTACGACGGTGGGGACCTCTTCCGGAAGGTCCAGTGCATGCACTGCGTGGAGCCGGCCTGCGTCAGCGCGTGCATGCTCGGAGCCATGCACAAGGACGCGGACGGGGCGGTGGTGTGGAACGGGGACCTGTGCGTCGGATGCCGGTACTGCGAGATCGCCTGCCCCTTCAACACCCCGCGCTTCGAGTGGGACACGCCGCTCCCTTCGCTGCAGAAATGCCAGATGTGCCCGGAGCGCCGGGCGCAGGGACTTGCGCCGGCGTGCGTGGAGCAGTGCCGCCGCGGCGCGCTCACGTACGGCTCGCGGGAAGAGATGCTGGCCGAGGCGCACCGCCGCATCGACGCCCGCCCCACGTTCTACAACCCGAAGGTCTACGGGGAGACGGACGGCGGCGGCACCGCGGTCCTCTATCTCGCCCCGGCGGACGCGTCGTTCGCGGACCTGCACCTCCCCGACCTGGGCGAGGAGTCGGTGGCCCAGCTGCCCGAGACGATCCAGCACACGCTGTATCGGGGCTTCGCGGCGCCGATGGCGCTGCTCGCCGTGCTCGGCGCCGTGGTGCGCCGCAACACCACGAAGCTGCGCGCCGAGGAGGCCGCACACCACGCCACGGAGCGCTCCGAGCCGGTCGGGGGAAGGATCTTCACGTCCCCGTTCTTCGTCCTCGCCTCGCTGGTGGTGGTGGGCGTCGTGGCGGTGCTTGTGGCGGTTCGCCGCGGGCCTCGGGGCGACGACCAACCTGAACGACGGCTACCCGATGGGGCTGTGGATCGCCTTCGACGTGGTCACGGGCACGGCCCTGGCCTGCGGCGGCTACGCGATGGCGCTCCTGGTCTACGTGGCGAACCGGGGCCGTTACCACCCCCTGGTGCGCGCCGCCCTGGTGACCAGCGCGTTCGGCTACACGCTGGGCGGCGTGAGCGTCCTCATCGACATCGGAAGGGCGTGGAACTTCTACAAGATCCCCTTCTTCTTCTGGGAGTGGAACTTCAGCTCGATCCTCCTCGAGGTCGCGCTGTGCATCATGCTGTACACGCTGGTCCTGTGGATCGAGGTGTCCCCGATGATCCTCGAGCGTTGGAAGGACAGCGAGGTCGAGGGTCTCAGGAGGCTGGCGTTGACCCTCTCGCCGAGAGATCGAGCGGGTGATGCCGTACCTGATCGCCGTCGGGCTTCTCCTGCCGACGATGCACCAGTCGTCTCTGGGCAGCCTGATGCTGATGGCCGGCCCGAAGCTGCACCCGCTGTGGCGCACCCCGCTTCTGCCGCTCCTCTTCCTGGTGTCCTGCGTGGCGATGGGCTATGCCGTCGTGACGCTGGAGGCGACCATCTCATCGAGGGTGTTTCAAGCGCCCCTCCGAGGTGCCGATGCTGCGCGCCCTCGCGCTGCCCATCGCGGGCGTGATCCTGACGTACGTCGGCATCCGCATGGTGGACGTGATCTACCGCGGCCAGCTCACGGCGGTGACCAGGATGGACGGCTACAGCCTCCTCTTCCTGGCGGAGATGGGGCTCTTCCTCCTCGCGGCGCTGGGCTTGCTGCTGCGCCGCCGTACGGCCCGGGCGCGCTACCTGTCCGCGATGGCGCTCGTCGTCGTCGGGACCGGCGCTCTCTACCGCTTCTCCACCTATCTCTTCGCCTTCAACCCCGGTGACGAGTGGTCGTACTTCCCGGCCATCCCCGAGTTCGCCGTGACCTTCGGGCTCGTGGCCGCGGAGGTCCTCGGTTACCTCGTGCTCGTGAAGAGATTCCCCATCCTCCGCGGCGTCTCCGCGGAAAGCGCGCCGGTGACGGGCTCCCCGCCCGTGCCGGCGGAAATCGAGGAGTCGATCCATGTTCCCGCACACGCCTGACCAGGTCCTCGGCCTCGGGATGGCCACCGTCGTCGCCCTCGCCGTGGCCAACGCGGGGTTTCGCGACCGTGACATGGACGAGGGGACGATGGCCATCGGACGCCGCGCGTCATCCGCCGCGCAGGTCGCCGACACGCTGCGGGTGGGCGATCGGCGCTGTCTCACCCGGCGCCCGGACGACTGTCTCGCCGAGCCCGTGCCGATGGACGAGCCGCACCGGCCGTCTGCGCCGTCTGCCACGACATGTGGAACAGCGCGACGCCGGCCCACACCGTGCGGTCCTGCTCGGGCGGCGAATGCCACGCGCGGCCGGAGGCGATGACGCCCTTCCACCGCACCGTCGCGCCCGGAGTGCTGGCGCAGTGCACCGCGTGCCACCTCCCGCACGACTTCCGCGTGAAGGGCGACGGCGCGGAGTGCACGGTCTGCCACCTGTCCGGGGGAGCCCCGGTGACGTGGGCCGGAGCCGCGATCCTCCGCCCGCTCCCGGCCGACCTGGCCTTCGCCCACTCCGATCACGTGTCGGTCGCGTGCGCCACCTGTCACGGTGACGCCGGGCGCCACGGAACCGTCGGCCTCCAGGGACGGGAGGACTGCCGGTCCTGCCACCACGCCGCCCCGCTGGTGGACGACTGCACGGGCTGCCACGTCGTGGACGAGGTGCGAACCACGTCCTATACCGTGACACGACGGCTCGAGATCCGGATCGGGTCGCTCGACCGCCCTGTGCGGACGATCGTCTTCGACCACGCGGACCACTGGCAACATACGCAGTGCAGCGTGTGCCACACGGGCGGCATCGACCTCGAGACCGCGAAGGGCGCGGACTGCTCCGGCTGCCATCTGGAGCACCACGAGCCCACGGCCGACTGCCGGACGTGCCACGAAGCCCCGGCGCCGGGCGCGCACGACCTCACGGCCCACTTCGGGTGCGGTGGCTCGGGCTGCCACGATCCCGTGCCCGCGGGGATCCGGTCGGCGCCGCGGACCCGTGAGCTCTGCCTGGTCTGCCATCGAGACATGGTCGACCACGAGGCGGGCCGCAACTGCGCGGACTGCCACGTGCTGCCGCCGGCTGCGTGATGGGTGGCTCTTCCCCGGGGGAGCTGGGCTTCCCCGGGGAGGACCCACGGCCCTTCTCGGGGGTTGGAGTAGGGCAAATCGTCCTCGATCTTTCCTGATCCGCGAGGCCCCTACCGAGGGCCTTCGCCATATCCGCTCCTGAGAGGAACCATGCCCGAACCGTCGCGAAGCAACGTCCGGACGTTCATGGGAATCTCGGCGCTCGCGCTGACGACGCTGCTCGCGGCGTGTGGCGGCGCGACCACCGCCACGCCGAGCCCGACTCCCGCGCCCACGCAGGCTCCGACGAGGCCCTCTCCGGAGATCCCCCTGGTCCGCACGGACACGACGACCGGCCAGATCGTGAAGCCGCAGCTTTTCGGGGTGGACCTGGACACGGTCCACGCCGGGGAGTTCGACCAGGGGAAGATGTGGACCTTCGAGTTCCCGCCCATCGACTACTTCGCGCAGACGTACGGCTTCCACCCCGACTCCGCCTGGTTCGCCCACGCACGCCTGGGCGCTCTGCGGATTCCAAGCTGCTCGGCTTCCTTCGTCTCCCCCAACGGGCTGGTGATGACGAACCACCACTGCGCCCGCGAGTTCGTCACCCAGGTCCAGAAGGATGGGGAGGACCTCCTGGACGACGGCTTCTTCGCCAAGAACCTGGCGGACGAGCGGCCGGTGAAGGACTTCCACGCCGACCAGCTCATCGACATCGTCGACGTCACCGACGAGGTGAACCAGCGGGTGGACCAGGTGCCGATGGAGCAGAGGGCGGACACCCGCAAGGACGTCCTCGACGAGATCCAGAAGCGCCTGACGGAAGAGCGCGGCGGCGAGGAGGCCGGGATCGTGGTGGAGATGGTGTCGCTGTACAACGGAGGACGCACGTCCGCGTACGTCTTCCATCGCTACACCAACGCGAAGCTGGTCATGGCCCCGGAGGTCCAGATCGGCTTCTTCGGGGGCGACCCGGACAACTTCACCTACCCCCGCTACAACCTGGACTTCTCCTTCTTCCGGATCTACGACGACCAGGGAAACCCGTTGAAGACCGACCCCTACTTCAAGGTCGACGACGACGGGCTCCGCGAGGGCGAGCCGATCTTCATCGTGGGCAATCCCGGGCTCCACCAGCCGGCTGCAGACGGTGGCGGAGCTCGAGTTCCGGCGGGACGTCAGCGACCGCGACGTGCTCGCGCTCCTGCGCTCGCGCATGGCGGTGCTCAAGGACTACATGGACAGCCACCCCGAGGTGGCGAAGGCCCGGGACCTGGAGAACCAGTACTTCGAGCTGAGCAACTCGGAGAAGGCATACGCCGGACAGATCCGCGGGCTGGAGGACCCGGTGATCATCGCGCGCCGGCGGGACAGCCAGGAGCGGTTCCAGAAGGCCATCGAGGCCGACTCGTCGCTGGCCCGCAGGTACGGCGACCTGATCGACCAGATGGCCGAGCTGCAGGAGGCGAAGCGCCAGCAGAAGGAGGGCTTCGGCGCCTTCCTCGCGCTCACGAACGACCAGATGTCGTCGGCCACCCTGTACCGGGCGCTCCTGGCGTTCCAGATCCTCAACGTCCGGCGGGCGGCGGGCCGCAGGACCAGCTGGACACGCTCATGGACGAGCTCAAGGCGGTCCCGGATCAGCCGGCGCGAGCTGGACGAGGGGCTGATGGCCGCGCGCTTCCAGGACTTCATCCACTACTACGGCCAGGACGCCCAGTTCGTGCAGAACATCCTTCAGGGACGGATCTCCCGAGGGTGCGGCGACGCGTGCATCCGGGCAGGGCAGCGTCCTCGCCGACTCCGCGGGTGCCGTGGAGGCCATCGAGAACGATCGGGTGCAGATGACGCGACCCCGCGCATGCAGGTGGTGCGGGGGTACCTGCCCCCGTTCATCCAGTTCCAGCAGGCGGTCTCCGAGGTCTTTCCCCAGGAGGAGGAGATCGCGGCGCAGCTCGGCCGCGCGCGCTTCGAGGTCTACGGCACGTCGGTGCCTCCGGACGCGACGTTCTCCCTCCGCATCGCGGACGGCGTCGTGAAGGGCTACGACTACAACGGCACGATCGCGCCGTGGCACACCACGTTCTACGGCATCTACGACCGGCACTTCTCGTTCCCGCGACCGGGACGATTGGGCGCTTCCCGCCCGCTGGGTGCCGCTGCCGTCGGGGCTCGACCTGTCCACGCCGCTGGACTTCGTCTCCACGGCCGACATCATCGGCGGAAACTCCGGGCTCTCCCGTCCTCGACAAGGACCTCGAGGTCGTGGGCGTCGTCTTCGACGGCAACATCGAGAGCCTTCCGGGCGACTACATCTACCTGCCCGAGACCAATCGGGCGGTGGCCGTGGACATCCGGGCGATCCTCGAGGCGCTGGACGTCGTCTACGACATGGACCGGCTCGTCCTGGAGCTCAGGACGGGACGGCTGGCCCGCACGGAGGCGGAGGCGGACCGAGCCGGGCGGTAGCGCCGGACGTGAGGGAAGCGGTCACCAGGCTGGCGAAGAACCCGGGACGAGCCTACGTAGGATAAGGGAGCGGACGGGGCCGGCGAGACCGGCCCCGGCGGGTCACGCCTACGGGGAGGAGATTCCGATGGCAGGCAGCTTCTCGAACAGTTGGGCGCTGGTGAAGGCCAGCGCCAACGTGCTCAAGCTGGACAAGGAGCTCATGGTGTTCCCGCTGATGTCGGGGATCGCCACGGTGCTGGTGTGCGCCAGCTTCATCGTGCCCTTCGCGGTCACGGGGGGTGGCGGGTCTTCGCCGAGGGCGACGCGTCCTACCTGGCCTACGCGCTGGGCTTCCTGTTCTACCTGGTCCAGTACACGGTGATCTTCTTCTTCAACTCGGCGCTCGTGGGCGCCGCCCTCATCCGGCTGGGCGGCGGCGACCCCACGGTGTCCGACGGCCTCTCGATCGCCGCCGAGCCGCATCGGGCCCATCCTCGGCTACGCGGCACTGGCGGCGACGGTGGGCATGGTCTTCCGGGCCATCTCCGAGCGCTCCGGGTTCCTCGGCCGCATCGTCGTCGGGCTGCGTGGGCATGGCCTGGACCCTGGCCACCTACCTGGCCGTGCCCGTGCTGGTCACCGAGGACGTCGGTCCCATCGACGCCGTGAAGGAGAGCGCGCAGCTCTTCCGGCGGACCTGGGGCGAGCAGGTGGTGGGCAACTTCGGGATGGGGTGGGCCGTGATGCTGATGGGCCTCTCCTGGGCGCTGGTCTCCGCCGGGATGATCTGGCTGGGCGCCCAGATCGCGCCGGCCGCCGCGGTCACGGCCGTGGTGGTGGCGGTGGCCGGCTTCGTCTTCCTGGGGCTGCTCTCCTCGGCGCTGAAGGGGATCTACACGGCGGCCCTGTACCGCTACGCGAGCACGGGCCAGGCGGGCCTGTTCGCACCGGACATGGTGGGGAACGCATTCCGGCCCGAGAGAGGTCAGGCCGCATGTAGGGGTTTTCCCGCTTGCGTCCTCTCGGGACCGGGCCTACGATCCCGGTGCCCAGCAGGTAATCCAACGGGGCCCTCCGCCGCCGGCCTGTGAGCCGGCGGGGGCGGGCCTCGATGCATCGAAGGAGAACGGCATGTCATCGGCCAGGGAGTATGCCACGGACCGCATCCGCAACGTCGCGGTCCTGGGCCACGGGGGTTCGGGGAAGACCAGCCTGGTTGACGTCGTTGTGCTTCGTGTCGGGCACGTCCAAGCGCCACGGCAAGGTGGACGACGGTACCGCCCTCACCATGCACGCCCCCGAGGAGCACGCGCACGGGATCAGCATCCAGCTCACCCCGGCCTACGCCGAGCACCTGGACACGAAGATCAACCTCCTGGACACGCCGGGCTACCTGGACTTCACCGGAGAGGCCCTGTCGGCCGTGCGCGTGGCGGACGCCGCCATCATTGTCGTCAGCGCCACCTCGGGCGTCGAGGTGGGAACGGAGCGGGTCTGGGAGTACTGCGAGGCCCGGGGAATTCCCCGGATCTTTTTTGTCTCCATGATGGACAAGGAGCACGCCGACTTCGAGGGCGTCTACCAGCAGATCAAGGCGCGCCTGACCGAGAAGGCGCTTCCCGGTCGAGATCCCCGTGGGCGAGGGTCCCGACTTCCACGGCATCATCAACCTCTTCAGCGAGAAGGCCCACCTCTTCAAGAAGGGGACGGCGACCGGGGAGTACGACGAGACCGGCATCCCCGACGAGTACAAGGAGAAGGAGTCCCGCTGGGAGACCGAGCTCCAGGAGATCGCTGGCCACCACGGACGAGAAGCTCCTGGAGGCGTATCTGGAGGGCGGGCACATCTCCCGTGAGGAGGCCATCGAGGCCATGGCCCGGGGCATGGCCCGCGGCGACGTCTTCCCGGTCTTCTGCGGCGCGCGCCGCTCACCTACGGGATGCGGGCGCTGCTGCGGAAGATCGTCGAGCTGTGCCCGGCCCCGCCGAGGCGCACCCCGGAGACGGCGCACCGGCCCGGCCTCGACCAGGACATCGAGATCCACGCCACCGACGACGAGACGCTGGCCGCCCTGGTCTTCAAGACGGCCGCGGAGCCCCACGTGGGCGAGCTGTCCTACTTCCGGGTCTTCTCCGGCACGATCTCCAACGGCATGGAGGTGGTGAACGCCTCGGACGGGGCGAGCGGAGAAGCTCAACCACCTGAGCATCCCGCAGGGGAAGGAGCGCGTCGAGGTGGCCAAGCTCCACGCCGGGGACATCGGCGTGGTGGCCAAGCTCAAGCACACGCACACCAACGACACGCTGTGCACCAAGGACCGGCCCGTCGCGCTCAAGAAGATCGAGTTCCCCAAGGCCGACATCGCCATCGCCATCAGGGGCGCCACGCGCAACGACGAGGACAAGCTCGGCGAGGTGATCCCCAAGCTCCACGAGGAGGACCCGACCTTCTCGGCGGCGTTCAACGGCGAGCTGCACCAGACGATCGCCCGGGGCGTGGGCGAGCTGCACCTGGACGTCCAGTTCGAGCGCATGGCGCGCAAGTACGGCGTGAAGGTCGAGACCGAGCAGCCGAAGATCGCCTACCGCGAGACGATCACCGGCACGGCCGAGGGGCAGGGCCGCCACAAGAAGCAGTCCGGCGGCCGGGGCCAGTTCGGCGACTGCTGGATCCGCCTCGCCCCGAAGCCGCGGGGCGAGGGCTACGAGTTCGTCGACTCGATCAAGGGCGGCGTGATCCCCAACAAGTACCTCCCGTCGGTCGATCGCGGCATCCAGGAGGCGGCCCAGCGCGGCATCGTCGCCGGCTATCCCGTGGTGGACTTCTCGGCCGAGTGCTACGACGGGTCGTACCACTCCGTGGACTCGTCCGACATCGCCTTCAAGCTCGCCGGGTCCCACGCCTTCCGGAACGTGGCCGAGAAGTGCCGCCCCATCCTGCTGGAGCCCGTCGTCGAGGTGGCCGTGACGACGCCCGACGAGTACGTGGGCGACATCATGGGCGACCTGACGTCGCGTCGGGGCAAGGTCCTGGGGATGGAGCCCACCGACGGCCGGACCGTCATCAAGGCCGCTGGTGCCCGAGTCGGAGCTGTACAAGTACGCGTCCGTTCCTGCGCTCGATGACGCAGGGACGGGCGCACCACACGCGCCGGATCGCGGGCTACGAGCCGGTGCCGGACCACCTCGCGCAGAAGATCGCCCAGGAGCGCGAGGAGGAGGAGGCGGAGGCGGCGGCGCACTGAGGGTTGTGCGGGACGCGTAGAAGCCCCCCGAGATCGGAGCGCGCCCCCGGGGCCGCTCGCGATCCGGGGGGCTCGTCTACGCTCGCCCACCGGCGCGACGCAGCGGCCGCGTCTGATCTCCGAGCTCCGTCGCCACGGCCATTCCGCGGGCCGCGGCGATGGTGCGCCTCCTCGATCACGCCACGCTTCACCCCGCGGTGCTGTCGACGGCCCGGGCAGCAGGCGCGTGAGCTCCGGTGCGCTGATCAGCGCGTCGCTGAGGAAACTGCTTGCGGTCCCGACTCGGCCGTGCATAGCTTATGAATATCCTGCCCAGGGCAAACCGTCGGTAACGGCGGGACGCAAAGCCAGGGGTCCGGCCGACGCCGGATCGCCCAGCTGCCAGGACCGGGGATCCCCGCGATCGCCCGGCCGACCGCCCGACGCATGGATCTGCGCCGGGCGTCTTTTTTTATGGATCACGGCCGTCTGGCGCGGCGTCTTGCGTGGGCGAACGGGGAACCTCGCTCGTGGAGGCGCGCGTTTGCTGTCGTTCGTCCTGACCGTGATCTGGTTGGGCGTGGCCGGCTCGGCGCTCGTTGCCGGGCTGGACTACTACCTGCTGCCCCTGGATCAGCGGGCGTTCTCGGATCTGGCTCCCCTCTTCGCGCCCACGGGGCTGGTGGGCCAGGGGTTCGGGATCGTGGGCGCCGTCGTTCATCCTGATCGGCGTGGTCGGGCTACAGCGCCCGCAAGCGGTTCGCGTTCCTGGCCCGCTTCGGGTGCGCTCAAGCACTGGCTGCAGGTGCACATCTTCCTGTGCACCCTCGGACCGTTCCTGGTCCTGCTGCACACCACGTTCAAGTTCGGCGGCATCGTCTCCATCGCCTTCTGGAGCATGGCGATCGTCGTCGCCAGCGGCGTCTTCGGCCGCTACGTCTACGTCCGCATCCCGAAGACGATCAACGGCCGCTTCCTGACCCTCGAGGCGGTGAGCGAGAAGGTCCGCGAGCTCTCGCGCGTGATCGCGGACAGCACCGGTCTCCCGGCGTCCGACCTGGACGACCTGCTCGTGCCCGCAGTGGCGACGGCCGGCTCCGGACGTGGCCTGGTCGGCGCCCTGGCGTTCGCCGTCCGCGAGGACTTCCGGCAGCGCAAGCATCTGCGCGGCGTGCGCAGCTTCTTGCGCGGTCGACGGCGTGCCGCCGGACCTGCGGGCGCCGGTCATGGACCTGGCGGCGGAACAGCGCCGGCTCGTGCAGCAGACGCTCCTGCTGCGGCCGTTCCAGCGGCTGTTCCGCTACTGGCACGTGATCCACCTCCCCCTGGCGACGGTGATGTTCCTCGTCCTGGGCGATCCACGTGGCCGTGTCGATCCTCTTCGGCTACACGTGGATCTTCCGATGAGCCGGCTCCGCAGCCTGACCGACGCCCGCTTCGATGGCGCCTGCGCTCCTCGTCGCGGGCGTCGGGACGGCGGTCCTGCTGCTTCGCGCTCCAACAGCGCCCGCCGGACGCGCCGACGCGGCGATGCCGCGCACGGTCGACCGGAGACGCGGCCGCGGCGCGCGCACGCGGCGGCCGGCATCGTGATCCCCTCCGGGGGGCGTCGCGCCGGGGTTCGAGGAGCGCGTGCACGCGCTCCGCGCCCGGGTGGCCGCGCAGCCGGAGTCGGCGTGACGGCGCGGTCGAGCTCGCCCGGCTCCTGCACGACGGACACCGCACGGCCGACGCGGTGCCGTACTACCGGAAGGCCATCGAGCTGGACCCGGCCGAGGCCCAGGCGTACTACGACCTGGCCTCGGCCCACGCTGAGCTGGGGGAGTGGGACGAGGCGGCAGACGTGCTCCAGGACCGGCTCGACCAGGACCCGGGCGACGCGGTGGCGCGCTACGACCTCGCCGCCGTCCGGGCGAACGAGGGTCGCACCGAGGAAGCCGCGCGCCTCTTCGAGGAGGCGCGGGCGGCCACCACCGACGGCGCGCTCCTGGCGCGGATCTCCGACGCGCTCGCGCGCCTGAAGGGACACTGAGCCGATGATGCCGCGCCGGATGCCTTGGCTCTCACTCCTGGCCTGCGTCGTGCTCGCGTGCGCGGCCCGGCCCGAGCCGGGTTCGGCCCAGCTCATCTCGCCCGGGAAGCTGTCCGCGGCGCACGGCGAGATCGAGGGTATCCGCAACTGCACCCGGTGCCACGAGCTCCGCAAGGCCGGCATCTCCGAAGCGCTCTGCCTGAAGTGCCACGCGCCGCTCGCCGGGCGCATCGAGGCGGGGACGGGCTTCCACGGGTCCCTCCCGAACCGGGCCTGCGCCACCTGCCACAAGGAACATCTCGGCGCCGACTTCGACCTGGTCCGGCTCGACACGGCGCGCTTCGACCATGCCCTGACCGGATACGCCCTCGAGGGACGTCACGCCGAGGCGGGCTGCCGGAGCTGCCACACACCGGACCACGTCGCGGACCCACGCGTGCGCGCCGTGAAGGCGGAGCAGGGGGCACTGGACCGGACGTTCCTGGGGCTCCCCTCGGAGTGCTCGTCCTGCCACGAGAGCGACTCGCCCCACGGG
Organism: uncultured Gemmatimonadales bacterium; assembly: GCA_963848895.1. Lineage (GTDB taxonomy): Bacteria > Gemmatimonadota > Gemmatimonadetes > Longimicrobiales > Gaopeijiaceae > SZUA-318. The sequence goes on along the minus strand of CAWKGE010000025.1, from coordinate 23,351 downwards.
ACGCAGTTCGAGCGGCGGGCATGCACGGACTGCCACGACACCGGCGGATGGAAGGGCGCGAAAGGGTTCGACCACGACCGCGCCGCGTTCCGCCTCACGGGACGCCACCGGGACGTGGCATGCGCCGACTGTCACGAGACGACGCAACGCCAGCGTGGAGGCGCCCCGAGCGTCCGGTACGAGGGTGTGCGCGCGGCGCGTTGCACCGACTGCCACGAGGACCAGCACCACGGAGCCATGGCCGGGCGCTGCGAGAGCTGCCACTCCACCGCGGGATGGCGCCGCGTCGACCGGAGCCGGGTGGAGAGCACGTTCGATCACAGCACGCACCGGCTTCCTCCTCGAGGGAAGCCACGCCTCGGCGCCGTGCGCGTCGTGCCACCGGCCCGGGCGGCGGATCCGCGCCGGAAGGAATCGAGATCCGCTTCCAGGCCGGCACGCAGTCGCGCTCGTTTCCCCGTCCGGACGTGAAGTCGGGGCGGTGCCTCGCCTGCCACGAGGACCCGCACGGGGGCGTCTTCGCCGACCAGGAGGGTGGCGGGGACTGCAAGGGGTGCCACGGCCAGGACGGGTGGCTCCCGGCGCGCTTCGACGTCGCGCGCCACAACCGCGACACCTCGTTCCCGTTGGAGGGCGCGCACCTGACCGTCGCCTGCGAATCCTGCCACGCGGGAACCGGGAAGGTGCCGACCTTCCGCATCGAGGCGTCGGCGTGCGCGGACTGCCACGCCACGACGAGTCCGCATGGCGACCAGTTCGCGGGCCGGGCCTGCGAGACGTGCCATACCGTGAAGTCGTTCCACATCGAGTCCTTCGACCACGACGCGACCCGCTTCCCCCTGGGCGGCGCACACCGGAACGCGCCGTGCGCGGCGTGCCACCGACCCGCGACCGACGCCAAGGGCGCATCCGTGATCGTCTATCGGCCTCTCGGCACCGACTGCCGGGACTGCCATGGAGGTGCGTCGTGAGGCGGAGCGCATGGGTCGTCGCGGCCGCGGTGTGCCTGCTCGGCCTGGGTGTCCGGCCGGCACTCGCCCGCCAGGCGAAGGTCAATCCGCACGGCACGCTTCCCGACAGCCTGGAGTGCTCGGCCTGCCACACCGACGAGGGGTGGGTGCCCCTCCGGACCACCCTCCGGTTCGAGCACGGTGCGCGCAGCGGGTTCGTGCTCAGCGGCGCGCATACACAGGTCCCCTGCGCCGGTTGCCACCTGGACCTCCACTTCGATGGCCCCGAGGTGAAGGCGGACGACTGCTCCGCTTGCCATGCGGACGTCCACGAGGGGCGGATGACGCAGGCGTGCACGACCTGTCACACCACCCGCTCGTTCGACCAGGTGGACGGCGAGGCGGTGCACGCGCGGACGTCGTTCCCGCTCACCGGGGCGCACCGGCAGGTGACGTGCGAGAGCTGCCACGTCGACGACGTAGGGGGGGCGTTCACCGCGCTCCCGACCGACTGCGTGGCGTGCCACCAGCCCGACTACTCCGGGGCGCAGACGATCGACCACGTGAGCGCAGGGTATCCCACCGACTGCACGCGGTGCCACAGCACGCTCGGCTGGGGAGACGCGCCCGCCTTCGACCACGCGGCCGCATCGGGGGGCTTCACGCTCCTGGGCGCGCATACCGGGCTGCGGTGCGCGAGCTGCCACGCCACGCCGGGGATGGCGCCGCTGTTCCCCGCGGCCACGCAGGACGACTGCGTAGCCTGCCACCGGGCCGACTACGACCGGGAGCACGGCGGATCGGCGTTCCCGACCACGTGCCTCTCGTGCCATACGGTCGACACCTGGGACGACGCCGACTTCGACCACGCGCTGACGGGCTTCCAGCTGCAGGGAAGGCACGCGAACCTGGAGTGCGCGGCGTGCCACGCCCCCGGAAGCCGCGACCTCCGGTTCCCGGCCCCGTCCGGCCAGGACGACTGCGTCGTCTGCCACCAGGCCGACTACGACCACGAGCACGCGGGCTCCGGCTTCCCCACGACGTGCCTGTCCTGCCACAACCAGCAGCGGTGGGAGGGCGCGTCCTTCGACCACGCCACCACCGGCTTCGCCCTGGTGGGAGCCCACGAGCCGGCGCCCTGTGCCGACTGCCACGGAGAGCCGGCGCAGCTGTCGGCCCTTCCCAGCGGCCCCGAGGACTGCGTTGCCTGCCACCAGCCGGACTACGACGGAGCCCACGGCGGGTCGGACTTCCCGGTCACGTGCATCGAGTGCCACACGCAGGCCTCCTGGGAGGGTGCGACGTTCGACCATGTCGCCATCGCGAACGGCTTCGCCCTGGAGGGGCCGCACGCGACGGCGGCGTGCACCTCCTGCCACTCCGTGCCGGACTACGGGCTCCTCTTCCCGACACCGTCGAGCCAGGACGACTGCGCGGTGTGCCACCAGGCCGACTACGACGGAGCGCACGGGGGGTCCAGCTTCCCGACCACCTGCCTGGACTGCCACGTGCCCGACACGTGGTCGGGGGCCACGATCGACCACGGCGCCATCGGAAACGGCTTCGCGCTGGACGGGCCGCACGCCACGGCGGCCTGCACGGATCGTGCCACACGGTGCCGGACTACGGGCTCCTCTTCCCGACTCCCTCGGGCAGGACGACTGCGCGGCCTGCCACCAGGCGGACTACGACCAGCGAGCACGCGGGCTCGGGCTTCCCGACGACGTGTCTCGACTGTCACGCATCGAGCACCTGGTCGGGGGCCACGGTGGACCACGTCGCGGTGTCGGGCGGCTTCGACCTCGTGGGGCCCCACGCCACGGCGGCCTGCACGACCTGCCACTCGGTGCCCGACTACGCGCTGCTCTTCCCGACGCCGTCGGACGCAGAACGACTGCGTGGCGTGTCACCAGGCGGAATACGACCGAGAGCACGCGGGCTCGGGCTTCCCGACCACCTGCCTCGACTGCCATGCGTCGAATACCTGGTCCGGGGCGACCGTGGACCACGTGTCGATCTCCGGAGGGTTCGATCTCCTCGGCGCCCACGCCACGGCGACGTGCACCGCCTGTCACTCCATCCCCGACTACGGGCTCCTGTTCCCGACGCCCGCGGGACAGAACGACTGCGTGGCGTGCCACCAGACGGACTACGACGGGGCACACGCGGGCTCCGGCTACCCGACCGACTGCGCGGCCTGCCACACCGTGAGCGCCTGGCAGCCGTCCACCTTCGACCACGACGCGCCAGTACTTCCCGATCTACTCGGGCGCGCACCGGGGAGGTGGAGCTCGTGCAACGACTGCCACCTCGGCGGGAACCTCTCGTCGTTCACCTGCACCACCGCCGCCTGCCATTCGAAGAGCGAGACGGACGGCCACCACGGCGAGGTACGGGACTACGTCTACGAGGACGGCGCCTGCCTGTCGTGCCACCCCAGAGGGAGGGCCGGCTGAGATGAGACGCCTCCACCTCGTCGGTTCTCGCTTCCATCTCGCTCGCGTGGCTGGCGCTGCCGGCGGCGGCGCAGCAGCCGGCCTCCGAGCCGCGGCCCATGGCTCCGCACGTTTCCGTGCGTGTCCGCCAGGTGGCGGGCAACTCGATCTACCTGGACGTGGGGACCCGTCACGGCCTCGCCACGGGGGACACGCTGGACGTCTCGCGCGACAGCCTGGGGGCCGTCGCGGGTCGGCTGACGGTGACCGCCAGCACGGAGACCCGCTCGGTGCTGTCGTTCGCGGGCTCGCCGTTCCCGGTGACCCGCGGCGAGTCCCTCACGCTCCATCTGCTGCGCCAGCCGGCGGAGGCCGTACCCGAGGCCGCCGCACCGGTCGCGCGTCCGGCCACCCCGCCGCCGGCCCGGCCGGCGCGGGCGATGGTGCCCTCCCGTCCCGCAAGCACGTCGACGCGACGCGTCGCGGAAGGCCCGAGGCCCCACGGACGGATTGGTCTCGACCTGTCGGCGGACCGATCGAGCACGCTGGTGGGCACGGCGGACGCCACCAGCATCGACAGGACGTTCGCCACGCCGGCGTTCCGCCTCGACGCGACGGTGCCCGGGGTGATGGGCGGGTTCCGCCTCAGGACCAGCATGCGCCTCGCGTACCGGTACAGCAGCGAGGAGCTGATCCAGCCCGCCACCTCAGCGCGGGTCTACGCCGCAGCGCTGGAGCGCGAGTTCACGTCGGTTCCCGTGCGCATCGCGCTGGGACGGTTCCACAGCCCGGTGGAGTCGTACAGCGGTTTCTGGGACGGAGCCCTGTTCCGCTACGGCGGCCGGGTGGGGGTGGGCGCCATCGTGGGCTTCGAGCCCGACCGCTGGAACGAGCGGCCCTCCGCATCCCTCCCGAAGGCCACGGTCTTCGTCGACGGACGGGGCTCGGGGCAGGGATGGAGATGGGCGGGGGACTTTTCGGCGCACGCGGTCCGGCCGACCGACAGCGTGCCCGACCACACGTTCTTCGGCGCCTCGCAGCGCCTGAGCGCCGGCCCGCTCCACCTGGGGCACGACGTGCAGGTCGATCGGGACCTGGACGGCGGCGGATGGCGGGTGTCGCGCCTGCGCGTGAACGGCTCCCTGGACCTGGGCGCCGGGGTCCAGGTACGCGGGGCGTTCTCGCGCCGGGAGACGTGGGTGCAGGGTGCGACGCTGGCGTTCTTCGCTCCACGGCGCGACCGCGTGGACGCCGGTCTGGCGATGCGCGGCAGAAGCGGCTACCTGGCGCTCGACGGCTCCCGCGGTACGGATTTCACGGGGGAGCGCACCTGGGGCGCGACGGGCTCCTTCCAGATCGGGGGGTACTCGGGGGCGGGGCTGTCGGGAATGGTCGCGCGCTGGTCGGGATCGTTCGGCAACACGCTCATGGCTGCACCCTCGGTCTCCCTGCAACTGAACCCGGCGTGGCTCCGCCTCGGCTACCGCTACTATCGGTCCGACTACCTCGACCGCCTCTCGGAGAGCCATGCCGTCGAGTCCTCGCTGGACGTCCCCTTCGGTTCGGGCCTGCGCGCCTCCGGGCGGATGCGTGTCCAGTGGGGTGGCGCGCTCACCGGCCAATCCTTCGACCTGAGCCTCTACCGGATCTTCTGAGTTCGTATGAGCGACACCGAAGTCATCCTGGCCACCGCCCTCGTCCTCACGCTGGTGACGACCGTGCCGGTCCTGCTTCGCCTCCGTCACAAGGAACGGGTGACGGAGGTCGCACATCTCGAGGCGCTGCGCTACGGACTGCACGAGCCGGTGTCCCTGCACCCGGTCGTCGATCCGGACCTGTGCATCGGCACGTCGAGCTGCGTGACCGTGTGCCCTGAGGGTGTGCTCGGGATCCGAGCCGGACAGGCCGTGGCCGTCACGCCCGCGCGATGCATCGGCCACGGGCTCTGCGAGCGAGCCTGTCCGATGGAGGCCATCCAGCTCGTCTTCGGCACGGAGAAGCGGGGCGTCGACCTACCGCGGGTGAAGGGCAACTTCGAGACGAACGTGCCGGGGCTCTACATCGTCGGCGAGCTGGGTGGGATGGGCCTGGTCGCGAACGCCTTCGAGCAGGGCCGCCAGTGCGTGGAGGGGATCGCAGCCGAGCCCGGCCGGAGCTCGAACGGGATGCTGGACCTGGTGATCGTCGGGTGCGGGCCCGCGGGCCTGTCGGCCTCGTTGACCGCCCTGGAGAAGGGCCTGCGGTTCGTCACGGTCGAGAAGGAGGACCTGGGCGGCACGGTGCGCAACTACCCCCGCAAGAAGCTGGTCCTGACCCGACCGGTGAAGGTGCCCGGCTACGGGAAGCTGCCGATCCGGGACATCGAGAAGGAGGAGCTCATCGACCTGTGGGAGGAGATCGCAGGTAGAGGCCGGGCTCCAGGTGCACACCGGGGAGACGGTCACGGCGGTCGACCGGGTCGGTCCCCATCACTTCCGCGTGCGCACCGCGGGCGGGCGCGCACGAGGCCCATCGGGTGATCCTCGCCATCGGCCGTCGGGGCGTGCCGCGGAAGCTGGGCGTGCCGGGCGAGGACGGCGCCGCCCACGTGTCCTACTCCCTGAGGGAGCCGGAGGCCTACCGGGGCGACCGGATCCTGGTGGTGGGCGGCGGCGACTCCGCGGTGGAGGCGGCGCTCGCCCTCGCCGAGCAGCCGGGCAACGAGGTGCGCATGTCGTACCGCGGCCAGTCTTTCTCCCGCATCAAGCCGGCCAACCACGAGCGGGTGCAGGACGCGCTGGCGCGGCGGACGCTGGAGATCCTCTGGAACACCACCCCCACGGAGATCGGACGAGATCGGGTGCGCCTCGCGCACGAGCAGCGGGGTGGCGTGGAGGTGCCCGCCAACCAGGTGTTCGTCTTCATCGGGGGCGAGCTGCCCACGGCGTTCCTGCGGGCCGCAGGCGTGGAGATCGAGACGCACTTCGGCGCCCCGACGTGAGAGCGGCCGCGCCGCCCCTGGAACGGGGCGGCGCGGCCGCGGCGAGAAGCTGGCAGATCGAGGCTCAGGCGGTTTCCGCCTTGTCCGAGAGGACGTCCTCGATCACCTGCTGGAGCGCTTCCTTGGGGTAGGCGCCCACCACGCCACCCACCGCCTCTCCGTTCTTGAAGAAGCCGATGGTGGGGATGGAGCGGATGCCGAACGAGCCGGCGATCTGCTGGTTGTCGTCCACGTTCACCTTCGCGAACCGCACCCGGCCCTCGTACTCCTCGGCCAGCTCCTCGATCACCGGGCCCACCATGCGGCACGGGCCGCACCACGGAGCCCAGAAATCGACGACGGTCACGCCCTCGGTGTTCGCCACCTGCTCGTCGAAGGTGGCATCGGTTACCTCGATCACGGCCATGTTCGCTCTCGCCTCTGTATCGGATCCCGCGGGATCGTTGATCGGAAGATGGTAATATATAGATTTTCCTATGTAACACAAGGGGGTGCCTCGAGGTTCCCGCGGCCGGAAGGGGCGGCCCGAGGTCCCGGTAGCCGGCAAGAACGAGCCCCCGGCGCCGCGAGGGCGCCGGGGGCTCGGGGTCCAGTGGACCCGATGTCTTTCAGTTGCCGACGATCGTGACGTTCAGGAAGTCGCGGAAGCCCGGAATCTGCGTGTTGCCCTGGGCTCCCTTGCCGACGCGCAACGTCAGGAAGAACCCGAGCGGCTGGCCGGCGGACCGGATGAAATCCTGACCGTTCGCGTCCCCGCCCAGCGGATGCCGCAGCTCGTAGGTCGTCCACGAGCCATCGTTGCCCACGGCGCCGTCTCCGTTCCGAATCGCATCCGTTGCCCCGCACCCCGACTGACTGCTGTTCGCACACTTCGCCGTCAGGTACTGGTCGAAGAAGCTATGCGTGTCGGCGTCGTAGCCGATCGCGTCGTCCCCGGCCTCGGCGACGCCGTCTGCGTCGTTGTCGAAGTCGAAGCGGACACTGTTCGACCTTGTCGAGCGACGTCTGCTGTGACGCGGACGGCGAGGTACAGCCGGGTGCCGTCGTTCATCCAGTACATCACCGCGGGCGTGGAGCCGCCGGACAGGTTGGCGGCAAACGGCTCGCTGTCGGCGCACACCCATTCACCAGCGTCGAAGCTCCCGTCCACCGTCGCGGTTCCCCACCCGTCCCGGCAGATGGCGTTGGCCTGGAACGTATGGGTGAGACCACCCGCGTTGACGAGCACCGCGTTCGTCCCGGGCGTATTGCCCAGCGTCCACGTCGCCGCCGCCGAGCCGGTCGCGTCCGTCAGTGCGTCGCCCGATACCGATCCGCCACCGCCGGTGACCGTCCAGGTGACCGCGTCACCCGGACGGACGTTTCCGTAGGCGTCCGTGACGGTGGCGGACAGCGGAACCGTCGTGCCGATGTACCCGTCCGGAACCGGATCCGGCGTCGCCACGAGGTTGGCCGCGGCGGCCGGAGAGCCCTTGGCCGTGAACGTGGCCGTGAGGTCACCGACGCTGGCTGTCGCGGTGTCAGACCCGCCGTAGTGGCCAGCGTCCACGTTCCCGTGGCCGTCCCGTCCGAGCCCGTGGTGGGGTGCCCGAGCCGCAGCCCGAGCCGGTGTCGATGCACCCGTCGCCGGAGGCCGTCCAGGTGATTGTGGCGCCCGACACGGGGTTCCCGTCCACGTCCGTGACGACGACCGACAGTGGCGTGCTCAGCGTCTCTCCCGCCGTGCCGGACAGCGTCTCGCTGGGCGATCCGGAGATATTCGAGGGCGACCCCACGATCGTGGCGGTGAGCGTGAGCTGCTCGAGGTCGACCTGGAAGCCGGTGGTGTGCTCCGGGAGGTCCACCCACAGGCCGGTGGCGGATGCGGTGAGGGTATGTGCGCCAGCCGGCTGACCGGCGAGGTTCCACGTGACCGTCGCGACCCCGTCCGCACCCGTCACGGCGCTCGCGGCGCTCACCGTTCCCGAAGACGTCGCGAAGTGCACGGTCGCGCCGACGACGGGCAGCCCCTCGCCGTCCTCGACCTGGACGGTGGCGGGGATGGTCTTGCCGTCGGAGGCCTGCAGGACGACGCCGTCGCCGTCCGTCGCCGTCATCTCGCCGGGCAGCGCCCACTTGAAGCGGCTGAACGACGACGTCAGTCCGCCGAGGCCCAGGTGCGCCGCGGCGAGCGGCTGCGGCCCGACCAGGCGCGCCAGCGCGTTCACCCCCAGCGCGGCGTAGCGCATCAGGCCCCGCTCCGGGACCTTCAGGAGTCCGACCTGCTGGGTGCAGTCGACGGTCGACGTATTGGCCAGGCCGTAGACGTTCCCGTCGTCGGAGAAGCGGTGGATCTGCACGTCGTCCTGCCCGGGGGGCAGGCCGTACGTCGAGGGGTCGGCACAAATCGATACGATGGCGGGGGTCTCCAGGGGCCCTTCGAGCCCCAGCGCTCTGATCCGGAAGCAGGGACCGTACTGCGGCGCGTCCAGGCCGGGGAGGCAGGGCTCACCGAGGGCGTTCTCGTCGATGCGCTCGACGACGACGGTGATGGGGTCGCCGCCCGGGAGGCTGTTGGGTACGAACGTCACCGCGAGGATGTCGCCCTGATTCGTGAGCTCGCAGCGTGCCGCCGGTGTCGTTGACGATCGACTCCTCGGCGCACTCGATCACCGCGGGGTCGTCGCTTTCGCACAGCGCGCCCACGCTGATCCAGAACTTGACCGGAAGGGTCTCGCCGAGGCGGAAGGCATAGAGCCCCGGGTAGTCCTCGCCGGGCGTGGAGCCGCTGGGGTTCTGCGGGTTCACGTCCATGTGCCCGAGCTCGACGCCGGCCACGCGGACGTGGATGCGGTAGTTCCGGTTCTGGTCGAGCGCGCTCCACTGCGGATCGTCGGTGTCCCAGCTGACGGCGTACTTGCCGTCGGACGCCACGATCGTTCCGGTGGGCCAGGAGGGAAGATTCGCGGGCTGCGACGGGTCGCACGCCGAGTTGGACGTGTCCAGGAGGCAGACGTCCATCGACGGGAGGAGATCGGGATTGAACGTCCCGACGATGGTGGGGTTGCCCACCAGCGGCGGGAGGAAGTAGAAGCCGGAGTTGCCCACGGTGCTGCCGTCCACCAGCTCGAAGGAGGGAGCCGGCAGGGTCGGGATGGTGGCATCCGGCCGGAGGACGTCGTCCCCCGTACAGGATGCCGCCAGGAGGGTACAGAGGAGATACAGGGGTGTGCGGGAACTAGCGCATGGCGGGAGGGGCTCCTGGGGGGGCAGAGCGACGCCGAACGAACGCCGGAATCGCGGAACGAGAATCAATAAGGAGTGGGGTGTTCAGTCAAGCCCGACCTCACTCCGACCAGGCCGACTCCCTTCCCCTCAACGCATCGAGCGGATCCGCTCGAAGTCGGGATTCCCCTGCAGGCTGCGCCACCACCAGCTCAGCCCCTGGCGCCCCCCGAAATGGCCCGGATTGAGCACCACGTAGCGCTGGAGGAGGCGGATCGCGCCCTCGGTGTCGCCCATCAACGCGCGCATGGCGGCCTCGATGGACGTGAGCTCGGCCTCGGGGTCCTGCTCCGGCGTCAGGCGTGCCCGTGTCATGACCGCGTTCGCGCTGTCCGGCAGATCCGCCCGACCGATGATCCCCCCGACGACCGTCTGCGCCTGGGCGTCCAGGAACGCCTTCTGCCCCTCCGGCAGGAGGGGTACCAGCTCCTGGTACAGACTCCAGGCCTTGTCCACGTCGGGCTGTGCGGCCGGCATCGTCATGAGGAAGAGCTGGCACTGGACGAAGCGGAAGTTGCCGGGGAAGCGGCGTCGCCCCTCGTCGCACCAGCGCTTCGCCTGGTCGTACGCCTCGAGGTCGTAGGACGCGGAGTACAGGCGCCAGAGCACGCCGTCCGCCACGGTGAGGAAGGCATCCTCCTCGTAGGCGCGCTGGGCGGCGATCACCGCGAGGGCGGGCTCGCCGACCTGGTAGTAGAGGTGGCTGAGCGTGCTGTACGCGCTCGCGCGGCTCGGGTCGAGCTTCACCGCCTGCTCCAGGTCGGCGCGGGCGCCGGTGAGGAGACGGTCGAGGGTGTCGGGGTTCGAGTCGAACCGCGATAGCCACCGACGATAGTGCGCGGTACCCCGCAATTCGAGGGCGGCCGGGTTGTTCGCCTCGATAGCCAGCGCCGAGTCCGCCAGCGCGACGGCCCGGCGCAGCATCGAGACGGCCTCGTCGGCGGTTTCCGCCAGCGGCAGGCTCTCGTAGGCGACCTGACCCCTGAGCACGACCGGCTCCGTCCACGTGCGGGCCGTGTCCATGGCCTCCGCCTTCGCCAGGTCCTCGTCCGCCTGCTGGAACGCCTGCGACGCACCCGGTGCGTCGTCGCGGCGCAGGGCGGCGGACGCGTCGCGGAGGGACTTCTGTCCCCGGGCGAGCTGCACCCAGGCCGCCGTGCTGGGTGCCTGCCTCTTTCCCTCCCGCACCTGGATCTCCTCGCCGAGGAACCCGCGCAACGAGTTGGACACCTCGGCCGCCAGGCGGTCCTGAACGGACACGAGGGAGTCGGTTGGCCACGTGTACGTGTTGCGCTGGACCTCGGCGCCGCTCTCCCCGTCCACGAGCTGCACGGTCACGCTCAGCTGTCCACGCGACTCGCGGACGCCGCCCTCGATGAGGGTTCCGGTCTGGAGGATGGAAGCGATGCTGTCCGGGGACACGTCGAGATCGCGCACGCTCTCGGAGCCGTTGCGCGACACGACGTCCAGCTCGCGCACCTCGGAGAGCGCCGTGATCAGCCCTTCGGTGAGCGCGTCCGCCACCGGCGCCAACGAGCTGTCGGGCGACTGGTCCTGGAAGTAGAGAACGCCGATGCGGCGCAGGTCCATCGTCGAGCCCGCGGCCAGCGACTGCGTCCGCCGGGCTTCACCGCTCGTGCGCACGTCCGTCACCACGATGCGGGCGCTCGTTCCCAGGCCGGCCAGCGACACGAGGGTCACCAGCACCAGCTCGAGCTTGGTCGCCTGCTGGTGCCCCTTCTCGCCGTGGTACCACCCCAGGATGAGGGCGACGACGATGCCGAAGAGGTACAGCGTGAGGCCGACACGGTACGCGACGGGTGGCAGCACCTCGCGGTCGACCACCTGGTCGACCACGGCGAGCGCCATCCACCCGCCCGCCAGATAGGTGAGGACGATCTGGGTGATGCGGCGCTGCCTGATTTCGGCCCAGAGGCTCAAGAGAACGGACTCCCGGGGGGTGAGCGCTGGAACGCTGAGAGTGTCCCGCAGCCATCCCGCTGTCAATCGGTCCGGCCCGACGGGACCACGGCTCTCTTGTACGTCGACACCCAACCGCTAGGTTCCCGGAGCCGCCAGGGGCATCCCGGGGTGCATCGGCGACCACGACAACGCCGACGAAACCCGGGATTGAGAACGACCCTTGGAACCTGATCCGGTTCAGACCGGCGGAGGGAGCGCGGCGACGGGGAGCGAGGCGGGCTTCCCATCCCCTGGTGGCCGTGGGCGACGTGCGTCGCCGACGGCCTTTTCGCTGCCGCGCCTTCTCCCGCGCGAACTGCCCTCGAGGGGACTGCAGCCATGAGCGAGACGAACGGAGCCCGACAAGACCTCCCGGTCGCCGACGGAAACGGCGGGAATCGCGCCGCCACTGGAAACGGGGGTCGCACGGCCAGGACGCGGGTCGCCCCGAAGACCGAGGACGTCGGCACCGACTACCCCGGCGCCTTCCCCAACTCCCGGAAGGTCTACGTGGAGGGCACCCGCGGCGTCCGCGTCCCGATGCGCGAGATCCACCTCACCGGTGGGGAGCCGCCGCTCCGGGTCCACGACACCAGCGGACCGCTGGGAGCCGACGTGCGCGAGGGGCTGCCCCCGCTCCGCGAGGCGTGGATCCGCGCGCGGGACGTGCACGAGACCGGCCGCACCCGGGCGCCCGCGCCGGAGGTCGAGATGCCGGAGACGCTCGCCCGCCGGACGCTGCGGGGCGGGAGCGGTCCGATCACCCAGATGGAGTGGGCCCGCAAGGGCGAGATCACGCCCGGAGATGGAGTTCGTCGCCCTCCGCGAGGGGATGGAGCCCGAGTTCGTGCGCGTCGGAGGTGGCCCGCGGCCGCGCCATCATCCCGGCGAACATCAACCACCCCGAGCTCGAGCCGATGATCATCGGGCGCGCGTTCAAGGTGAAGATCAACGCCAACATCGGGAACTCGGCCGTGAGCTCCTCCATCGAGGAGGAGGTGGAGAAGCTCCGGTGGGCGACGCTGTGGGGCGCGGACACGGTCATGGACCTGTCCACCGGCAAGCACATCCACGAGACGCGGGAGTGGATCCTCAGGAACGCGCCCGTGCCCATCGGCACCGTGCCCATCTACCAGGCGCTGGAGAAGGTGGAGGGCGTGCCCGAGGAGCTCACCTGGGAGCTCTACCGGGACACGCTCATCGAGCAGGCGGAGCAGGGCGTGGACTACTTCACCGTCCACGCGGGCGTGCTGCTGCGCTACATCCCCCTCACGGCCAACCGCCTGACCGGCATCGTCTCCCGCGGCGGCTCCATCATCGCCAAGTGGTGCATGGCGCACCACCAGGAGTCGTTCCTCTACACGCACTTCCGCGAGATCTGCGAGATCATGCGGGCCTACGACGTGTCGCTTCTCGCTGGGCGACGGGCTCCGGCCCGGCTCCATCCGCGACGCCAACGACGAGGCGCAGTTCGCCGAGCTGAAGACGCAGGGCGAGCTCACCCGCATCGCCTGGGAGTACGGCGTGCAGGTCATGAACGAGGGGCCGGGCCACGTGCCCATGCACATGATCGAGGAGAACATGAAGAAGCAGCTCGAGTGGTGCGACGAGGCGCCGTTCTACACCCTCGGGCCGCTCACCACCGACATCGCGCCCGCGTACGACCACATCACCAGCGCGATCGGCGCCGCGCAGATCGGCTGGTACGGCACCGCGATGCTCTGCTACGTCACGCCCAAGGAGCACCTCGGCCTGCCCGACCGCGACGACGTGAAGCGCGGCGTGATCACCTACAGGATCGCGGCGCACGCCGCCGACCTGGCCAAGGGCCATCCCCGGGCGCAGGAGTGGGACGACGCGCTCTCCAAGGCGCGCTTCGAGTTCCGCTGGCGGGACCAGTTCAACCTCGCGCTCGATCCCGTCACGGCCCTGGAGTACCACGACGAGACGCTCCCGGCCGAGGGCGCCAAGGTGGCCCACTTCTGCTCCATGTGCGGGCCGAAGTTCTGCTCCATGAAGATCACCGAGGACGTGCGCCGGTTCGCCCGGGAGCAGGGGTTGGACAGCGTCGAGGCCATCGAGGCGGGAATGCGCGAGAAGGCCGAGGAGTTCCGGGAGAAGGGCGGGGAGCTGTACGTGGAGGAGATTGAGACTTCCTGACTGAACGCCTATGGACAAAATACTGCCATACGTAGTATTTTGTCCAAGCCGCTCCGCATGTTCCGGAGAGAAAGTCGGACAAAATACTACGACACGTAGTATTTTGTCCTTATGAGAGGCGGCTTGTGCCCGTGGCTCACGCATACGAAGCGGTACACGAACTCGCCCTGGGGCAGCACGGCGTCTTCACGGCCGAGCAGGCCACCAAGATGGGGGTCAACCCCAAGAGCCTCGTTGCGATGGCTGCGCGGGGTCGGCGGCTCGAGCGAATCGCCTTCGGATTGTACCGCGACCTCGGAGCGCCGGAGACACGTTGGACCGAATACATGAAAGCGGTTCTCTGGCCTCGGGGCGTCGTTGGCGTTCTGTCGCACGATACCGCGCTCGGTCTGATGAACCTATCGGATGCAAACCCGGCGCTCATCCACGTGACGGTACCAGCCCAACATCGAGTTCGCCGACGCAAGCCGCCTCCGGGCGTCGTGCTTCATCGTGCCAACCTCCCGGACACAGATGTGGGCTCCATCGAGGGCATACCTGTGACCAGGGCGGCGAGGACCATCCGCGACTGCGCGGCGATGAACATCGGTCCCGCGCTCATCCGCCAGGCGATTGAAGATGCGACGCGTGATGGATGGCTCACTCCGACCGAGGCCGATGCACTTCGCAGTGAGTTCGAGGAGTCTGACGTGCTGTAACGCTGCGGTCCCGTGACGGAATCAGCCCCATGCTCGAGGAACTCGGCCCGCTCCTGAAGAACTTGCCGCCGAAGACGGCGGCGGCGCTCGTCCAGGCCATCAACCGCTGTGGACGCGAGCTCGGAATCGGGCCGGAATGGGTTCGCCGCTGGATCGCCTTCACGGTCGTTGCCGATGCTCTCACCCACTATTCACCGGACGGCGAACCGATGTTCGAGCTCAAGGGCGGTGCCGCCATTGAGATGCGTCTGCGACGACTCGTGCGGGAAGAGGCACGAGCGGGGGAGGTCCAGGGCACCGAGCTCCGCCCCCGCGCAACCAGGGATCTTGATGCGACGTTCCGTGGCACGCTGGACGAGATCGAGGCCGCGGTGCGGGCGGCACTGGCGGAACCGCGCCACCGCTTCGCCTTCCGGGTGGCGATGGAGGCGACCAACGCTCCCATGATGCGGCAAATGACCATCCACGTTGCGTATCGGGAGGAACGATTCGGTCGGCTGCAGGAGAGAGCCTTCAGCAACGTTCGACTCGAGATCTCGACCTACGAGGGTATCCACCGAGAACCGGAAATGGTCCCGGCTTTCTCGCTGAAGCCGTTCGGCCTTGAAGGACCTGAGGAGCTACCCTGCCTGCCCCTCACGAAGCAGGTCGCGCAGAAGTTCCACGCGGCAACCGAACGACCGGAAGACGGCCGGGCCAACGATCGCTTCCGCGACCTCCTGGACATTGTGATCTTGAGTGGTCTCACCCCGCCGAGTCGGGAGCTACGAGAGGTGTGCGAGGAGACGTTCCAGATTCGCGGCCAACAGACCTGGCCGCCCGAGGTCGTCGCTCATCCGCATTGGGTCCAACCGATGGAGCAGCGGGCGAGAGAGATGGGATTGCCGCAGGAGTCGGCCGAGGAGATCGTGCAACATGTCCTGAAGTACCTGCGAGCAATTGCCGCAGCAGAGTAATCCGCTACCTGCTCACGACTGGCGCCAAGAGGCGCCTCTGCTGGTGCCCGCGGGCCTCGCTTCTGTTCCATGACGATTTCCGCCGAGGTCAAGGAGTGCGCGGGGCCGGCGTGCAGCACGAGTAGGCCGAGGAGTTCCGGGAGAAGGGCGGGGAGCTGTACGTGCCGGAGACGGCGGAAGGCTGACACGACGGGACGCCCCGGGTGCCACTTCGATTGGCACCCCGGGGCTGCCGGCGCGCCTTGCCACGGCGCACCTTCCTCCCCCATGTTGGAGGACCCTCCCTCTTCGCCGTACGTCCTGCCGAAGAGAGCCGCCCATGATGGAGTGTCCCCCCCCCGCGGCCTGCCCCCGCTGAATCGCTGAGCGCCCGGCGGCCCGCGATGCGTCGCACATTCCTGGGGTTCGGCCTCGCGCTCCTCGCCGCCGCCTGCGACGCCAACGTCATCCTCCTGCAGCCCGAGCAGGCGGTCACGGGCGACGCCATCACGCTGGAGGTCAAGGTCACCGATCCGGCGCTGGCCGAGCGCCTGGGATGGACGCCCGGCACCGGCGTTCCCGGCGACGGTGCACATCCGGCGAGACGAGAGGGTGGAGGTCCAGTCCTTCGTCACGGACGAAGACGGCGTGCTGGAGCTCCCGGATCTGCCGTCGGCTCGATACTGGGTCTGGGTCGAGAAGCGCTTTGACGCTCCGACGGCGGGCGCGCCGGCCGTGCTGGCGGGCGGGCGCCTCCTCCGCCTGAAGCGGGGCTCCACGGAGCAGATCGAGGTCCGCGGCCAGCAGCGCGGCTCGCTGGTGATCAGCGAGTTCTACTATCACCACCCGAAGGCGGAGCTCCTCGACTGGAACACGGCCTACCATTTCCAGTGGTACGTCGAGCTGCGCAACGACGCGGACACGACGGTCTATCTCGACGGCAAGATCATCGGCACCGGCTTCCACTACGATGTCGATTCGCCGGCCTGGCCCTGCTCGGAAACGTCAGCTGTGGCGGAACGAGCCGCGGGGAATCTGGGCGCAGTCGTTCCAGCAATTCCCGGGGAGCGGCAACGAGCATCCCCTCGCGCCCGGCGCTGTGGTCGTAATCGCCGAGCAGGCCATCGACCACTCGGCGATCTATCCCGGCTTGCCCGACATGAGCCATGCGGACTTCCAGTTCTCCTGGGAAGACCGCGCGATGAACCCGGCCGTGCCGACGATGCTCCCGGTTGGACTGCGTACCTCGCCCACCGGCGCGGTCATGGAGCTCCTGCAGCCACGTTCCGTTCATCGCGGATGGGGTCGATGTGGAGGCGCTCGAGAAGACGCAGAACCTGCAGGGCACGTTCGCGCTGTTCCCGAAGGAGCGGATCCTCGATCTCGCCGAAATCGAGTCGGAGGTCTATCTCCAGCCGCTCTACTCCAGCCTTTGCGGCAACATCGTCGATCCCTCCCTGGACGCTCTGGCCAGCTTCGCGAGGCCGTATGAGCGATACCATCCCGACGCCCACCTCCTCGCCGCGCAGCGGAAGGTCCTCCCCGACGGCACGCTCCAGCGCACGGGCGTGAGCGCGGCGGACTGGGAGATCCGGGAGCGGTCTCCGGGGAGGATCCCATGAGAAGGGCCATCGGACTTCGGCACTACCGCGGACGCGCGGCGCTCGCGGGCCTCGCGGCGATCCTTCTCGCCGCCGCCTGCGACGCCAACGTCATCCTCCTGCAGCCCGAGCAGGCCGTCACGGGCGACGCCATCACGCTGGAGGTCAAGGTCACCGACCCGGCGCTCGCCCAGCGCCTCGGGTGGTCGCCCGGCACCGGCGTGCCCGAGGCCACGGTGCACATCCGACGCGACCAGACGCGGGACGAGCAGTCCTTCGTGACCGACGAAGAGGGCGTGCTCCAGCTCCCTGACCTGCCGTCCTCACGCTATTGGGTCTGGGTCGAGAAGCGGCTCAATGGCCGCAGCCGGGCGCGCCGGCCGTGTTGGCGGGCGGGCGCCTCCTCCGTCTCAGTCGGGGCTCCACACAGGAGGTCCAGCTCCGCGGCCAGCAGCGCGGTTCGCTGGTCATCAGCGAGTTCTACTATCACTCCGCCGGCCGCGGAGGTGCTCAACTACAACGAGCTACAACTACCAGTACTACATCGAGCTGCGCAACGACGCGGACACGACGATCTACCTCGACGGCAAGATCGTCGGGAACGGGTTCAACTACCCCATCGAAGCGGCCGCGTGGCCCTGCAGCGAGACATCGACGTGGCGGAACGAGCCGCGAGGGTCTGTGGGCCACGTCTTTCCAGGCGTTTCCGGGGAATGGCACCGACTACCCAGTAGCTCCCGGCGGCGACAGTGGTCATCGCGGAGCAGGCCATCGACCACTCGGCGATCTATCCTGGATTGCCCGACATGAGTCACGCCGACTTCCAGTTCACGTGGGAGGGGCGGGCGACGAACCCGGCGGTCCCGCTCATGTTGCCCATCCATTTCCGGCTCTTCCCCACCGACACCGTCATGGGCGTCCTCGCGTACGCACCGTTCGTCGCCGATGCGTTGGACGTCGCCTCGCTCGAGAAGACCCAGAACCTCCAGGGCACCTTCGCGCTCTTCCCGAAGGAGCACCTGCTGGACGTGGCCGAGATCTACGCCGAGTACTTCCTGCAGCCCACGCGGGGCTCGACGCCTCTGCGGCAACATCGTGGATCCGTCCCTGGATGCGCTCGCCGCCTTCGCGAGCCCGTATTCCACCCTCCGCCCCGACGCCCACCTCCTCGCCGCCCAGCGCAAGGTCCTTCCCGACGGCACGCTCCAACGCACGGGCGTGAGCGCGGCGGACTGGGAGATCCGCGCGCGGTCTCCGGGGAGGATCCCGTGAGAAAGGCCGTCGGACTTCGGCGGCGCCGCCGGCCCGCGGCGCTCGCGGGCCTCGCGGCGATCCTCCTCGCCGCCGCCTGCGACGCCAACGTCATCCTCCTGCAACCCGAGCAGGCGCGCCATAGGCGACGCCGTCACGCTGGAGATCCAGGTCACGGACACCGCCTTGGCGCGGAGGCTGGGCTGGAGTCCCGGCACGGGTGTGCCAGGCGCCACGGTACACGTGCTGCGAGACCATACCCCGGACATCCAGTCGTTTGTCACTGATGACGAGGGTGCGGTCGAGATCCCCGACCTGCCGTCAGCGCTCTACTGGGTGTGGGCTGAGGCACGGCTGCCCACGGCCCCGTCGGGTGCGCCCACCGTACTCGCCGGGGGCCGGCGTGTACGCTTGAGCCGCGGCTCGTCAGAGACGATCCCGATGCGTGGTCAGGAGCGCGGCTCCCTGGTGATCAGTGAGCTCTACTACCACGACGCCCCGCTCGAGGTCACCGGCTACTCCGACGCGTACAAGCGCCAGATGTACGTGGAGCTGTTCAACAACGCGGATACGACCGTCTACCTGGACGGCAAGATCCTCGGCGGCGCGTTTCAAGTCGACATCGAGATCTCCTCGTGGCCATGCAGCGAGACCGCGACCTGGCGCGACGACCCCCGGGGTATCTGGGCCCAGTCCTTCCAGCGCTTCCCGGGAAGCGGCACCGAGTACTCCGCTGGCGCCGCGCCAGACGGTCGTGGTGGCGGAACAAGCGATCGACCACTCGGCCATCTATCCCGGTCTCCCGGACCTGAGCCACGCTGACTTCCAGTTCTATTGGGACGACCGGGCGATGAACCCGGACGTGCCGACGATGCTCCCGGTCCAACTGAGGACGAATCCCACCGGAAGGGTCATGGGCATCGCGTTCTGGGTGCCGTTCATCGCGGATGTTCCTGACCTCAGCGTGCTGGAGCGCGGGCAGAATCTCCAGTTGACGTTCGCGCTCTTCCCCAGGGACCGGATCCTCGACGTCGCCCAGATCGCGTTGGAGAAGTACTATCTCTACGACTGGTCGACCCCCACGTGCGGCAACCTGGTCGGATACCCGATCGACGCGCTGCTGAGCTTCACGGGTCCCGATCGGTGGCGCCCCGACGCCCACCTCCTCGCCGCCCAGCGGAAGGTCCTCCCCGACGGCACGCTCCAGCGCACGGGCGTGAGCGCGGCGGACTGGGAGATCCGGGAGCGGTCTCCGGGGAGGATCCCGTGAGGGCGCCTACGGCGTTCAGGGGCCTCCAGCGAGTGGCGCTGATGGTGGTCCTGGTGGCCTCGACGCTGCTCCCACTCTCCGCCGCCGCGCAGCAACCCACCGGTGGCACCTCCCTGGTCATCGGCCGCGTGACGGATGCGGTGTCAGGACGTCTTCTCCCGGACGTGGTGGTCGCCGTGGAGGGCACGACGCTGCGCGCGCTCACGGACAGCGCGGGCGTGTACCGGCTCCTGCGCGTGCCCGCAGGTCCGCAGATCCTGCGCGCGGAGCTCATCGGGTACGCGCCGACGCGGGTGCCGGTGACGGTGCCGACGAACGGCTCGCTGGGGCAGGACCTGACGCTGGCCTCCACCGCGCTCCAGATCGAGGGGATCCTGGTGACGGCCGACCCCGCCGGGCGCGCGGAGGGGGAGCTGGGGACGGCGAGCGTCATCGGCCGGGAGGCGGTGGCGCACCAGCCCACGACGTCCCTGGCCAACGTGCTGAGCCTGATTCCCGGCGTGAGCGTCACGGCGCCCGGACTCCAGAGCGGGCAGCAGGTGGCGCTCCGCTCGGCGGCGACGACGAGCACGGAGAGCCGTGCGCTGGCGGCGTTCGGGACGGCGATCATCCTGGACGGGGTGCCGCTGTCGAACAACGCCAACCTGCAATCGGCGCCGTCGGGCGTGGTGGGACTGCTGGGCACGGCGTCGGGCGGGATCGACCTGAGCCGGCTGCCCGCGTCCACCATCGAGCGGGTGGAGGTGATCCGGGGCGTGCCCTCCGCGCGATACGGTGACCTGACGCAGGGCGCCATCGTCGTGGAGACGCGGGCCGGCGTGGTGGACCCGGACATCGGATCCCAGTTCGACTCGCGGACGGTGAACGTGAGCGCGGTGGGCGGGCGGCACGTCTTCGGGAACCAGACGGGCACGGCCGCCCTGGACGTGACGCGGTACCTGGTCTCGCCGGGCATCACCGACGACGCGGCGATGCGCTTCAACCTCCAGCTCGCCCACCGGGCCGAGGTCGGCGAGGCGGCGGACGGGGGCGAGCCGCGGCTCCTCATGGACACGCGCCTCGATCTCTACCAGCTCCGCGAGGAGCGGGCGCTCCGGGAGGAGGAGGCGAACCAGTACACGTCGTGGAACCGGGACCGGGGCGTCCGGCTCTCCAACCGGACGCGGCTGCGCGTCGGGGACGCGGGTCGGCTGAGCTTCACGCTCTCGGCGCAGCGCCAGGACCAGCGCTCCTACTTCCAGGAGCTCAAGTCCAGCGGCGCGATGCCGTTCACGGACCGGCTCACCGAGGGTCGCGCCACCGGGCGCTTCATCGCGGGCTCCTACCTCTCGCAGCTCAACCTGGAAGGGCGGCCGTGGCTGATCTTCGGGCGGCTGGAGGGGGAGACGACGGCGCGCCGCCTGGGCTTCGACCACGAACTGAGGGCGGGGGCGGAGCTCCGGCGCGAGTGGAACGCGGGGCCGGGCTACACCTTCGCGCTGGACCGGCCGCCGCAGGTGAGCTTCAATGGCGTGGACGGCTTCCAGCGTCCCCGGCCCTTCAATGCGATCCCGGCGCTGGCTACCACGGGGCTCTACCTGGACGACCGGCTGAGCCGGACGCTGCCCGGCGACCGGCTCCTGCGCGTGCAGGCCGGGGCGCGGCTGGACGTGCTCCACGACGGCGGCACGTGGGTGAGCGGCGCCCGGGACGTGGTGCTCGAGCCGCGCGTCAACGCCGAGCTGGGGATGACGCGCTGGCTCCGGCTCCGGGCCGGGTGGGGGCGCGTCGCGAAGACGCCGCCCCTGGGGATGCTCTATCCCGCGCCGGACTACTACGACCTGGTGAACATCAACCACTACACCAACGACCCGTCGGAGCGCCTGGCGGTGCTGACGACGTTCATCGAAGACCCAACGAACCCGGAGCTGGCCTTCTCGGTGTCGAACAAGGCGGAGGTGGGCGCCGAGATCGGGCTCGGGGGCTCGGCGGTGAGCGTGGTGGCGTACCGCGAGAAGATCCGTGGGGCCGTGGGGCTCCATCCCGAACCGTCGTACCTGCTCCGTGACCGCTTCGCGCTGGAACCGACCGCCCCGGGCCAGCCGCCGCACGTCCTGGAGCCACCCATCGGCGCGGACACGGTGCCGATCCTCGTCGAGCGCCCGACGAACAACACAGACATCGCCACGCGGGGCGTGGAGATCACCGCGCTCTTCCCCGAGATCCGGGCGCTGCGGACGCGCGTGCAGGTCCTGGCCGCCTGGACGGAGAGCGAGCAGGTCAAGCACGACCTGGAGTTCGGCGGGGCGACGCGCTACCAGGACTTCCAACTCGCGCCGGCGCAGAAGCGCATCCCCTATTGGGACGCGCGGGTGCGCAACGGGCGGAGCGTGCTGGCCAACTACCGGCTCATCCACCAGCAGCCGGAGCTGGGGCTGGTGATCACCGCCTGGGTCCAGCACAACATCAGCGACCGGGTGTGGGACGAGGGCGAGACGGACACGCTCTCGTGGGGTGGCTATCTGACCCGGGATGCCGAGCTGGTCCCGGTGCCGCGGGAGCGGAGGACGGACGCGGAGTACTCGGACCTGCGCCGGACGCGCTCGGGGCTGGTGAAGGAGATCCGGAGCACGCCGGCGGACTGGATGATGGGCTTCCAGGTGAGCAAGAGCCTGCCGCTGGAGGGGAGACTCTCGTTCTGGGCCTTCAACGCGCTGGACCGCCGCGGCTACAGCATCGAGGTGGACGTGAACCCGCGCTTCTACGACAGCCGGCGCTTCGGCATGGAGCTGACGCTGCCGGCGCGGGCGCTGTTCGGGGGGGCGAGGTGACCGGCGCGCGGGGAGGATGGACGGTGCTCCTCGTGCTCGCGTCCGCGACGTGGGCCGCGCCCGTGGCAGCGCAGACCCCCGCGCAGCCGGGCGACGCGTGGTGGCGGCTGTGGAGCCCCCTCGCCCCGGTGGCCGACCTGGTGCGCCCGGCGGCGCCCGTGCCCGTCTTCCCGCTGGCGACGCTCACGCCCGCGCCCCGCATCGGGCTCGCGTGGACCGCCGGGAACCCGGCGGCACTCGCCCGCGACGCCGCCGACGCGCACACCGAGTTCCGGGGCGCCGCCCGCGGAGAGAGCGGCGTGTTCAAGCGACCCCTCGACCCCGGCCGGGCGGGAAGCCTGCTCGCCTCCGCGTCGGGGTGGCGGCCACTCGGTACCCACGGTGGCGTGGTGGGCGGCGTGACGGTGGAGCGCGCGTCCCTGGCCGACGGCGCGCCCGCCGACATCGGCGAGCCGTACGGGATGACGCCCCACATCTTCGCCGACTCGTCGGGCACGGACCTCGGACGCACGCTGGCGCGCCTGGAGGGTGCGGGCGGGTGGACGATCGGCGCTTGGGGGATCGGGCTCGGTCTCGGTCACCAGAGCTGGGACACGCGCACAGGCGTCACGCAGGTCCCGCGCTTCCAGCGTGGCTCACGCTCCGGCGCGACGGTGGGCGTGACACGCGACCTCGCCGCCGGGCGACTGACGGTGGGGGCGCACGGGCGCTGGCGCTCCGAGGTCCAGCAGCTCTCCCTCACGACGCGCCAGGCCGAGACCACCGCCTTCCTCTTCGAGGGCTACAGCGAGCCCGTGCTCACGCGCCTGGCCTCCAAGCAGGGCTACGCCCGCCGTGTGGAGCGGGAGGGTGGGGCCGCCGCGCTGTCGGCGGAACTACAGGCGGGCGGCGTGCGCTGGGTGGCGTTCGGGGAAGCCTCCAGGCTCGACGAGCGCCAGTTCGAGCAGCTCACCACGAACGACCCGCCCACCGACCACTGGAACACCAAGGGGCACACCGCCGGCCTGGCCGCGGAGGCGGGAGAAGCGGACGGTG
>CAWKGE010000024.1:0-387880 GCA_963848895.1 uncultured Gemmatimonadales bacterium | reverse complement strand
TCCACGTGGCCGGCAAAGACTGCATTCCCGTCACAGTCCGTCAGGTTCAGTGATGGATCACGAAACGACCCGATCACGGAGATCGGCTCGCATACCCGCACCTTGCGTGGTATCACGTCCGCTGAGATATAAACCCACACCTGCTCTCCCCCGTTGGCCTGCAGTAGTTCCAGCCGGTCAGCCAACAGGCAGAGGTGATCGTTCATCGCACTGGCCGGGGGCTCCTTGAGCCAAGTGCCTGTGACGTCACTGAGTCATGTATACGTCACCTCACTTGGGTCGAGCACCCGCCAGGATGCCGACGGCGACGAACAACTCCCGTACTCGGGCAAGCGGCAGCACCGCGACTCTTGCCCTATTGATGGGCAGCGGCTTCTTCATTCTCGTCGCCTCCTTGGTTCGGCGTCCCCGCCCCTTCACCACGGGCGCCTCGCCTGCGCCTCTTATGAGGAGTCCTACCTATCCTTCAAGGCTCTGGCAAGCCAGACCGCCGCGTGGCATGTTTGGCTGGCTCCCCCGCGTCAGGGGGGAGGTCTGTCATGCGCCGCCGGATCCCATTCCTTCTTGTCTTCGCCCTATCGGGCGATGCCGTTCCTGCGCTGGCTCAGACGGCGAGCCCTACGTTGTCCGCGCCACCGCCACCCCCTGCCTCAACGTCCGTGACGACCATGACACCGGCGTTGACCCAATCGACTGCATCCCTCCGGGCACGCCTGTCGACGTCCTTAGGGCGGTGCCCTACTGGCGTGAGGTTAGGCTAGCGGATGGACGGACCGGATGGGCTGCGAAAAAGTATCTGAGCCGGCGTCGCCTCAGACAGCTCAGCCCGCACCACCATTCCGCCTACGCTTCGACACCTCCCATCATGCGTCAATGGGAATCCCAGTATGGTCGCCGTTCCGCATCTACCTCCCGGGTACTGGCTCCCGATAGCCCGGAAACGGGCGGATGGGTTGGCAAGGCCAGCGAGCAGGCGGCAAAGGGGGCACGCCCCGGCGCCCGACGCGTGAGAATCCCAGGACGTCGCGGACCACCTCGCCCACCCCAGTTGCGCGGCCGTGGCGCCCGACGCCAGCCGTGGCGCCGGCAGGCACCGCCGTGACGCTAGGCGCGGCCACCCGCGCGCCTTGTGGCGGGTGGCCCTCGTGAATGCGATAGGTCGTGGTGAAGTTGCTCATGGTGGCGCCTCCGGGGAGGTTGGTCCTGTGTACCACTCGTGTACCGGCGCCATTTCCCTATCGACCTAAGTGCAATGGGCGCTGACGGATTCGAACCGCCGACCCCCTGCTTGTAAGGCAGGTGCTCTGGACCAGCTGAGCTAAGCGCCCGTGGGATACCGCCGCGTAACATAGTTTCGGCGTCCGCCCGCTGGTAGGCGGAATCCACGATGACGCGACGGCGGTGCCGAACCGCCGCACCCCGCCCCTCGGGATTCAGGGGCGGGGCCAGATCACGATGTCGGAGTACCCGGGGTGGCGGCGCAGCCACGCCTGCACGAAGGGACACTGGGCCACGACCCGGTTCCCCTCGGCGCGGGCGGTATCGAGCGCGTGCCGGGCCAGGACGCCACCCAAGCCGCGGCCGCTGACGGACCGTGGTACTTCGGTGTGCACGAGGGCGATCGAGCGCTTGCGGCGCTCGTACGCCATGAACGCGGTCTCGCCGTCCAGGGTGACCTCGTATCGGCTCGCATCCCGGTTGTCGCGAACGGTAGGCGCTGGTCCGCTTCTTTCCGCCATCAGAATACACCGCCCGCGTGTTCGGCGGAGAGCGTGCTTCGCCGGCTCCTCACCGAAGCCCCTGGACTAGCAGCCCGTGGTAGAAATACAGCGGGCCGCGTTGCGAACGCCACGGCCCCGAATCCCAGGCGGAGCGACGACGCCATAGCCTGCGCTACGGCTAGGAGCTCCAACGACGGAGGCGGGGCCGTGCCGTCGCAACCCACCATCTTCGATGGTCATATCAGCCAACGTGTTGGGCTCAGGGGGGTTTCGCCGCTGATGCATCGTCTCTCCTCCTCGCCGTAGCTACGGCTACGACTCGTCGTCGTTCCTTCCCTGAGCAGCGAAAGACCCCTGAGCGCGGCCCACTGTATTTCTACCACGGGCTGCTTAGGGGCTCGATTCCCCCGGATGCTCGGTCTCAGGATGTCGCTCCTGTGTGGTGGCGGGCACGCTGCCCGGCTCCTCGTGGGGCACGGCCGGACACCAGTCCGTGTGCTGCCCGCCCGTCATTCCGCACTCCATGCAACGGCCGCTGCCTTCGAGTCTCCGCTCGCCCGACTTCCGAGAGAATCGTCCGAAGAGTCCCATACGCCTCCTCCTGGCTGCAGACACCACGACGATTCTGACGACAGGCTCGCGTGGGCGCCACCAGCGTCGTCACACCCACTCGACAGCACCCGCCTCCCGCGCAACGCATCGCCGGGTCCTTGCGCCTGTCCGCTGCGAGGTTGATGTCGCGGATTACCTCACGACGACGGTTCCGGTCATGCTGGCCCCGTGGACCGCGCAGTCGTAGGTGTACGTTCCGGCCGTGGTGAACGTGAACGAGTACGTCCCGCTGGTCATGATGGCGCTGCTCGTGAAGCTGGGCGAGCCCTCGACCTCACGCTATGGCTGTTCGACCCCGACCACGTCCACGTGACGGTACCGCCCGCTGCGATGGTGTCGACCGCGGGATTGGAGCTCGCGTTGCGCGAGCTCTTGAAGAAGTTGTCGCCCACCTCCACCGCAGCGGTCGTCGGGAGCGAGGCGACGTCGGCATGGAACGTCACGGGCGAGCCGGTGAGCCCGGGGCTCCCGGCGGTGATCGTCACCTGGCCGACGTCGCCGCCAAGCATCACCGCCGTCTGCGCGTTGCCACTCCCGTCCGTGACGGAGTTGGCAGGCTGCACGGTCGCCGCGCCGCTGGCGACCTGCCCATGCGACATCCACTCCCTGTACGCCGTTCCCGAACTGATCGCCCGCCTTCACCGTCAGCGGGGCCGGGAGCGCCGAGTTGGGCGTGCCCGACTGGTTGTCGCCGGCGGAGAGGGTGAGCTGCGTGGCCGCCCCCGGCGTAGCCGAGGCCGCGAAGGACACGGGCGAGCCGGAGGCCCCGGCGAGCGAAGCGGTGGCGGTCTGCGTCCCCGCTGCCTGACCCAGCGTCCAGATCGTCGTGGCGATGCCGGACGCGTCGGTCACCGACGAGGTCGGTGTGACCGACCCGCTCGTCCCAGCGGCGGCCCAGGTCACGGAGGTGCCCTGCTGCGGCGCCCCTCCCAGCGTCACGATGACCCGCAACGGCGCCCCAAGCGCGGTGCCGACCGTTCCGGTTTGACCGTCGCCGCTCACGCTGGCGGCTTTCTGGATGGACGGCTGCGCATTCCGGTGGGGCCACCGTCGGACCCGCCACACTGCGACGACACCGCGATGCAACCCCCTGCGCACAGGTACCGAACGAATCTCGAGGCCATGGGCAACCCTCCAGGAAAAGGGTGTTTCGAGCTAATACGTTTCATGTATTGATTGTTATCTACGACAATTCCCAGCTGGCTTTCCGTCTGTCCCGATTCGCCTCCGGCTCGATCGCGTCGTGACGGTATCGACCCGCTTCCTCCCTCCCTCAGAGCCCCGAGGCGATCATGACGGCCATCACCGACCAGCACCGCGGTCGTCACGGTACGAAGGAACACGGGAGCGACCCACCTGCGCAGCGTCAGCCCGAGGACGATGGCCACGAGCCCCTTGGTAAGGAGCGCCGCCGTCGAGGCGACCCACACCGTGACCGGGTCCGCGTACCGGGCGGAGAGCATCGCAGCGGTGAGCTGGCCGGGATCCGCCCACTCGGTGAGGAAGATCGCCCCGAAGGCGATCACGGCCGGTGGCGTCGCCGATCCCGAGCGGTCCTCGGACGGAACCTCATCCGGCCCTCGCCGATGCACCGCGAGCGCGGCGCCGAGAAGCGTCGTCGCCCCGACGCCGCGGACGACGGACTGCGGGAGAAGGCCCAGGAGATGTCCGAACGAGACGGCGGCGAGCATCTTCAGCATGAAGGCGACGCTGATGCCCCAGAACACGGGGACGACCCCGAACCGGGCTGACAGCGTACCGAGCGGAGTTGCTGGAAGGCATCTATGCCGACTGGTGCCAGTCCGACCGCGAGCGTCTTCGCCTGGCGTACCTGACCACGCTCGAACGGCTGATGGAGCACCACGTCGACCGGGCTGAATGGCGGGAGGCGATCGCCTGGGGAGCCCGCCTTCTTCGCCACGATCGGGTCCGCGAACACGTCCACCGCCGGGTCATGCTGTGCCACCTGGCGAACGGCGACCGGCCGTCGGCTCTACGGCACTACGAGGCATGCCGACGCGCACTCCGGGAGGAACTGGGCATCGAGCCGATGGAGGAGACCCGCCTGCTGTACGAGCGCATCAGGGAAGGCGTGGCCTGAACGCGCTTCCTGCCCCACTCAGCCGGGTTGAGGCCTCCCCCGCTGCCACATAGGGCGGGGCCCCACTCCGTCTGAGAGCGCCATCCGGCCCGCTACAGGATGATCGCGAGGGGCAGCAGCACCACGTACGCCAGCACCAGCAGGAGCGGCGCGGCGGTGATCGACCCCTGGGCCAACAGCCAGTAGCCCACCGTGAGCGTCACCAGGCCGCCCGCCGCGAGGAACGCGTTGACGCGCGTGTAGTGCAGCGCGGCGCGCTGGCCGGTCTCGGTGGGGTTCGTCTTCTTCGCCATGGCGGCCGAATGCTACCGGCGGGAACGCGCCGGGTCAACGCGCGCGCAGTCCTTCACGCCTTTTCGGTCTGTCCGAGATGCCTGGACAGCTCCTCGTCGGTGATCCCGAGCAGGTCGGCCGCCGCCGTCTCGTTTCCGCCCGTCCGCTCGAGAATCCGGCGCACGTGCCGTTCCACGGCCGACGCGAGCGTCAGGTCCTCCAGGTTCTCGGCGTCGTCACCCAGAACCAGGTGGTCCGGCCCGATGATCGTGCCGCGCGCCAGGATGGCGGCGCGCATGAGCGCGTTCTCGAGCTCGCGAACGTTCCCCGGCCACGCATGCGCATGGAGGCTGCGCATCGCCTCGTCGGAGATGCGTCGCACGTCGCGGCCGGTCTCCTTGCGGATGCGCCCGAGCAGCGCCTCGGCCAGGGGCTCGATGTCGTCGATGCGCTCCCGCAGCGGCGGCACCCGGATCTCGACCACCTTGAGGCGGAAGTAGAGGTCCTCGCGGAAGCGACCCTGCCGCGACCAGGTCCTCGAGGGGCTGGTGCGTCGCGGCGATGACGCGCGCCTCCGTGGTGCGCGGCTCCTCGCCCCCCACCGGGTAGAAGCGGCGCTCCTGGAGCACGCGCAGGAGCTTGGTCTGGAACTCCGGGCTGGTGTCGCCGATCTCGTCCAGGAAGATCGTCCCCCGCTCGGCCAGCTCGAAGTATCCCTTCCGGCTGCCGGTGGCCCCGGTGAACGCGCCCTTCACGTGGCCGAAGAGCTCGGACTCCAGGAGCGTGTCGGTGAGCGCCGTGCAGTTCACCGCGATGAAGGGCTCCTCCGCGTGGGCCGAGTGATCGTGGATGGCGCGGGCGATGAGCTCCTTCCCCGTCCCCGTCTCACCACGCACGAGCACGGTGGCGCGGTTGCGGCTGAGCACGCCGATCGTCTTGTAGATCTCGATCATGCGGGCGTTCTTCCCCACGATCGGACCTCGACCGCCGGGACCCTTCGTCTCCTCTCCCTGGGCCTCCTCCTCTTCCTCGTCCTCCTCCGCCAGCGCATGCTCCTCGCGAGGGCCCGCTCGCGGAAGCACCGCTCCGCCAGCGCCTGCAGCGCCTTGGGATCCACCGGCTTCACGAGGAAGTCGAAGGCGCCGGCCTTCATGGCCGTGACCGCGGTCTCCATGTCCTCGTGGCCGGTCATGACCACGACGTCGACGTCGGTCATGTCCTCGTGCAGGCGCTCCAGCAGCTCGAGCCCGCTCATCCCGTCCATGCGCACGTCGGTCACGATCGAGCTGGGGGTCGAAGGACGCCTACGCGCGCCAGCGCCTGCTCCGCGCTCTCGGCCGTCTCCACCTCGTAGCCGCCGTGGACGAGGCGGGTCCGGTAGACCTCCAGGGCGTCGGTATCGTCGTCGACGATCGAGGATTCGCTCGTTCATGGTGGGCCTTCTACCCCCCGGGGAGGGGTCTCGGTTTCGTTCCGGGACTCCTCCTCCTCCCAGAAGGCGGGATGGTCCGGTGCCTCGCCCGCCCTCAGGCGCGCCAGCCGCTCCCGGTTCCTGGTCTGCCGGACTCCGCGCCATCAGGAGCAGGACGAGCGCCAGCAACATCCAGAACACGGCGGACCGGGTCAACACGAAGAGCCACCCGTAGCGGGATTTCACCCACCCGCGCCAGTCCTCCTCGAACTGGCCCGTGGTGACGCCGAACGTCCGGCGGAAGCCGGTGTCGAACGAGCCGTCGTCCCGCCACCGCCGCAGGAAGATCGCGAGGCCTCGCTCCCCGCCACCCCGCAGCAGGTAGTCCACCGCGCTCGCGGCCAGGAGGTAGGCCGCCTCGGCCGACGCTCTGTCCCTGGGCCAGGTGAGCGTCAGGGAATCGAGCGGTGGCGTGCGCCCGAGCGCGAGGAGGATGCGGAGGCGCCACGCCTCCGTGGCGTCCCATCCCCCGGACGCGTACTGGGCATAGCCCTCGTCGAACCAGCGCGGCGCGCGTGCGTTGCCGAGATACTGGTGCAGGCCGAGGTGCGCCCACTCGTGGCGGAGCACGCGCCGCCCCTCGGGGCTCAGCAGGGCGCGGCCCTCGCCGATCGGCACCACCAGCAGGTCGAGCGCCGGGATCGCGACGCCCGCCCGCCACTCGGGCACCTGCCCGCCCGTCAGCGCGTCGAACGCACGGGCCGAGTGGGGAAGAGCGGCGGTCACGTGGTCCGGGAGCGTGTCCGGAAGGCCGGGCAGGGGCCCCTGGAGCTCCAGGAAGTCGAGCACGCGCCGCGCGGCCGCCGTGTCCCCCGGCGCATGCAGGACGCGTCACCCGGGCACCCGACGTCTCTCGATAGCGCTCGCCGTCGAGGACCCTGGGAATGCGTGCCGGCACCTGGGCGTCGAGCGGTCTCGCCGCCGCGGCACCCAGAAGCAGCGACGATCGACACCGCGGCGCGAAGCGCCGCGCCCGACAGGGAATCCCTCACCCGCCCTGGATGCATCTCCAGGTTCGTGCGCACCGCCTCGTTCTGCGGGTTCAGATCCAGCGCCCGTCGCCACAGCAGGAGGGCTACGTCACGGTCGTTGTCCTTGTAGGCCAGCGTCCCGAGGCGCAGTGTAGACGTCGTCTCCGAGGCGCGGCGACAGCTTCACCGCCTTCTCGTACTGGACGCGCGCACCTTCGTGGTCTCCCCGCGCCCACGCCTGGTCCCCCAGGTTCTTGTGCGCCTGGGGAGGCGCCGGGCTCACCGCTACCGCCCTCTTGTAGAGCGCCTCGGCCGCCTCCATCTCGCCGCGCCGCTCGAGGACGGCGCCGGTGTTCACCAGAATGGGTCCGGACTCGGGATACTGGCCGAGCCCCTCGCGGCCCACGGCCACGGCGTAGTCCAGGTCCCCGGCCACCGCCGACGCCAGCACGGTGTACGCGTAGTAGACCGTCGACGGCTTCTTCAGCTTCGGCGACGTGCGATAGGCGCCGCAGCGCCTCCAGGGCCTGCGAGGCGCGGTGCGCCTTGAGGTGCACGATCCCCTTCAGCAGGTGGACCTCGTGATCCTCGGGACGGGCCTCGTGCGCACGGTCCAGCGCCTCCAGGGCCTCGTCGTAGCGGCCGAGGAGCTCGAAGGCGAGGGCCCGGTTGCGCTGGACCGAGTACGTCTCGGCGCACGCCTTCCGGCATCGCGTCGAAGCGCTCCAGCGCCTCGTCGAGCCGCCCCTTCCGGAACGCCATCAGGCCCAGCATGAAGTTCGCGCGGGCCTGGTGGGGGTCCACCTCCAGGGCAGCCTCGAACTCCCGCGCCGCGTCCTCCATCATGCCCGGAACGGTAGAAGGCCACACCCAGGTTGAGGTGCTCCTGGAGCTTCTGGTCTCCACCCGTCTCGGCCGCGGTCGACTTCTCGCCCGAGCGGCTGACGAAGCCACCCTGGATGAGCCCGTACAGCGCCTTGCCGGTGTCGAACTCGACCAGCCCCGCCTCGTTCATGATCTCCGTGACCGTGCGCACGCCGTCGATGAACGGCAGGACCTTGCGCTGCTCACGCGAGAGCTCCACCTCCTCGTCGCTCTCGTCCGGGTTCTTGTCCAGCTGCAGGACGATGTCGAACGACGGGATCTTCTTCTCGACCAGGCTCCATTCGTCGGTGCGCCGGGCACCCTCCATCAGGAGGGACTCGATGTTGATGTCCACCAGGAAGAGCCCGTCCTCGTCGGGCCGCTGGTCCGGATCGAAGTGGAACGAACCCTGATTCCAGCCGAAGAGGTGGTAGACGGCCTCCTCGATCTGCATCTGGATGTAGCCGCTGGAGCTTCTCCTCCTCGATGGCCTCCATCTCGACGAGGATCTCGCCGAGCCGCCTCCCCCTGGACGAGGCCTGTCGCTCCATCGCCTGGGAGAGGTCCTTGCGCGTCAGCACGTGGTTGCGGACGAGAAGCTCGCCCAGGCGGTCGGGCCGGTTCAGCACCGACGCGTAGATCACCCGGCCGTTCTCGAAGTAGATGTAGCCGAAGTTGGACCGATCGGTGATGCTCAGGCATCCCGTCTTGCGGCCCATGCCCAGCAGCTGGCAGATGTCCGCGCAGGTTGACGTCCTGGAGGGATGCCTTCGATCGCCATTACTCGAACTCCTCCTGCAGGAGCTCCTCCACCTGCGGCCAGTGGAGCACCACGTTCTCGGCCGAGGGGAACCAGCCCGACCCTACGTGGCGGCGGAGGCTTCCGCTGCCGCCACGGGCTCCGCGGTGCCCCCTCCGCCTCCTCCGACCTCTCCGACCGCCCGGAGGTGTCCAAGAAGAGCCCGGCCCGCTCCCCGACCTCGCATCTCGTCCAACGGGGGAACGACCCGTTCCCGCGCGGGGGACGGAGGCTCGTCGCCCCACAGCCCCTCGGCCGCGACGGGCTCCGCCACCTCCACCAACTCGAGCTCGCCCGAGCCCTCGCCCGCATCCACCTCCAGCACCAGGCCGCCCTCGAAGCGGGAGCGGAGCCGCTCGTCGATCTTGGTGATGCCCGGTGGGCGACCGGTCGGCGGCGAGCAGCACGCGGGCCCCGCGCCGCTTCAGGGCCTCGAAGAGGTGGAAGAACTCGTCCTGGGCGCGCTCGGTCTCCGAGAGTGCCTCGACCCCATGCACCAGGAGGAGGTCCACGGTCCACCAGCGCTCCCTCCACGCGCCCGCCACGCCCTCTCCCAGCGCGCGGATGAAGTCCTCCGCGAACTCGCGGACCGACGTGACCGCCATCCGCGCCTCGGGGTCGGCGGCGGCCTGGAAGGTGCGCCCCGCCGCGCCGAGGAGCGTACGCGCCGCGCTCCGAGGGATACGACCAGACGTACAGGGGGTTGTACTGCGGGTTTCTCGGCCGCCACGAGCTGCTGCGCCGCCTTGAGCGCCATCTTCGAGTAGCCCTCGAGCCCCTCCAGGTCCGGCCCGTCGCCGAGCTTGGGAAACGGGCGCTGGCGCTCGCGCACCGAGGCGAGCAGGGCCTCGGCCTCGTCCAGGCGATCCGGGATCCTTGAGCAGGCCCTGGGCCGCCTCCGGCCAGGGGTTGCCCAGCCGGTCCAGCTCGTCGTCGATGTCCCTCAGTCGCTGCACGTCGGCTCGGAACTTCTCGACGATCTTCTCCCACCCGGCGGGCTCGCCCTTCCCCAGGTGGGCCCTGAGGCGCTGGGTGGAGAAGCCCTCGCGCTCCGCCGCGTTCACCGTCTCCCGGATGGCCTTGCGCCATGGCTCTTCCTGGGCCGCCACGCTCTTGGCCACCGCCCCCGTGAGGTCTTCGAGGAAGAGCCCGAACTCGTCGTGCGCGTCGCTCCTCGGCTGTCGCGTCACCCCCGCCGAGAAGCCGCGAGACCTCCTCGGCGAGATCTGGCGCTCCTCGAGATCCTGGGTCGCGAACACCTTGTTCAGGGCCCCGCCGAGCTCGCGGATGTTCTTGACCGGATACCGGGCCAGAGCATCCGCGACACCCGGCGCCAGCGTCTGGCCACCTTCCTCGGCCTTCCTGCGGATGATGGCCACCCGGGTCTCGTACTCGGGCACCCCGATGTCGACGATGAGCCCGCCCGAGAATCGGGAGAGCAGGCGCGCGTCGAGGCCGTCGATCTCCGCGGGCGGACGGTCCGAGGCGAGCACGATCTGGCTCCCTCCGGCGGACAGGTGGTCCAGCGTCCGCAGCAGCATCTCCTGGGCCTCGTTCTGTCCGGTGAGGAACTGGACGTCGTCCAACAACAGGATGTCCAGCCCCTCGTAGCGGTCCTTGAAGTCGTCCCTGGATCCGCTCTTCAGGGCCGCCGTGAGGTCCTCGAGGTACCCCTCCAGCGCCATGTACTCGACATGGCGGTCGGGGTCCGTCTTGAGGGAGTGGTTCGCGATCGCGACCAGGATGTGGGACTTGCCCAGTCCCGACGCCGAATACAGAAAGAGGGGGTTGTAGCTGGTTCCCGGCGAATCTGCGGCGCGGCGCGCTGCGGCGCTGGCCAGCCGGTTGGCCGGACCCACCACGAACGAGTCGAACGTCAGCTTCGGATCGAGATCCGTCATGAACGCCGTGGTTCGGGGGCACGCAGGAGAAGGCTCGGCATCAGGGCGGTTAAGTATCGGCCACGGGACCCCGGAAGAAAAGCCCTGTGGCCAAACGCTTTACGCCTGGAATCGCACACTTCCGGCTCACGGGCGTCCTCCACCGCCGGAGGTCTCCCTCGCCCAGGTCGCGGCGGCCTCCAGATCCGGGGGCAGCGGCGCGTGGAAGCGCATGCGCCGGCCGGTGAGGGGGTGATCGAAGGAGAGCTCGGCCGCGTGCAGGAACTGGCGAGGGGTGCGGCGGGCCAGGTCGCGCGCCCAGATGCGGTCCGGTCCCCCCATCCCCCGCTCCCAACCGGCTCCGTACACGGGATCGCCCACGACCGGGTGGCCCACGTGGGCCATGTGCACACGGATCTGGTGGGTCCGCCCGGTCTCGAGGGCGACGTCCAGGAGGTCCGCGCGCAGCCACCGCTCTCGAACCCGCGCCCGCGAGACGGCGCGCCGTCCGCCCTCTACGACCGCCATGCGCTTGCGGTCGTTCGGGTCCCGTCCGATCGGCGCGTCGACGGTCAGCGGCGACTCGTCCAGGTGCCCCCAGCACGCGGCCCGGTACAGGCGCTTCACCTTTCGGGCCCGAAGCGCCTCGGCCAGCCCGTGGTGGGCCGGGTCGCTCTTGGCCACCACGAGAAGTCCGGACGTCTCCCGATCCAGGCGGTGGACGATCCCCGGCCGCAGGCGCCCGCCCACCCCGGAGAGGTCCCGCACGTGGAAGAGGAGCGCGTTGACCAGCGTTCCAGTGCGGTGGCCCGGGGCCGGGTGCACGACCATCCCGGCCGGCTTGTCGACAACCAGCAGGTCCTCGTCCTCGAAGACCACGCTCAGCGGAAGGTCCTCGGCCGGGATCTCGACGGGTTCCGGGGGCGGGACCGCCACGCTGACGCGGGCCCCCTCCTCGAGTCGCTCCGACTTGCGTGCCGCCCGCCCGTCCACCTGGACGTGCCCGTCCTCGATGAGCGCCTGGACGCGGGTACGCGACAGGGTGAGCCGCTCCGAGATGAATCGGTCCAGGCGGTCCCCTTCCCCGGCGCGGACCACGAGGATCTCCGTACGCACGTCCGGGGCGGGGTCCGCTGCGCTCACGCCAGGACTCGTCCGACCGCGGCGCCCGTGCTCAGGCGGACGCCGGACGGAGCGCGATGCGGGTCGGGATCCCGTCGATGTCCACGTCGCGAACATGGGGGAAGCCCTGGTCCACCCGATCGTCGCCGTGCGCCACCGCCACAGCGAGCGTCTCGCCGGCGATGAAGTCCTCGTAGGCGCGCGCCGCCGCCTGCACCCCGTCGGGCCCGGCGATCGCCAGCTCCACGCGGTCCGTGATCTCGAGTCCGGCATCCTTGCGGAGCCGCTGGATCCGGTTCACCAGCTCCCGCGCGATGCCCTCCGCGCGCAGCTCGTCGTCCAGCGTCGGGTCCAGCGCCACCGTGTAGGCCCCTTCCCCCTTCACCACCCACTCGCCCGAAGCCTCCTGGACGACCTCGAGATCCTCCGGTCGCAGCGTGTGGGTCTCTCCCTCCACCTCGATCTCCACCGGAGCCCCCCCGCGCCACCGCGCGAGCGCTTCCTGGGAGAGGGCACGGATCGCGTCCGCGGCGCGCTGGGTGTTCCTGCCGAAGCGCGGACCCAGCTCCCGGAAGTTCGGGCGCGCCACCAGCGTCACCAGCTCCTCCGCGGACGCCAGGAAGTCGACGTGCTTGACGTTGAGCTCGTCGCGGACGAGCGCCAGCACGGCGCCGTCGAGCACCCGACCGCCCGGAACCACCGCCTGGAGCGCCCGCAGGGGCTGGCGCACGCGGATCTGGACCTCCTCGCGTGCGGCGCGCCCGAGCGACACGAGCGTGCGTGCCGCCTCCATGTCGGCCTCGAGCGCGGCATCCCCAGCCGGCGGCCTCCCGGGATACCGCTGGAGGTGCACGCTCTCGCCCGTGAGCGCACGGTGGATCCAATCGGAGGAGAAGGGCGCGCACGGCGCCGCCAGCAGGGTGACGGTGCGCAGCGCGTCGTACAACGTCCGGAAGGCCGCGAGCGCGTCACCCTGGTCGCTGTTGCCCCAGAATCGTGGTCGGCACCGACGTACGTACCAGTTCGACAGGTCCTCGACCACGAAGTCGCCCAGCGCTCGGTACGCCCGCGTGATCTGGTAGCCGTCCAGCTCGCCCATCACCTCGCGTGTCAGGGTGTCGAGTCGGGACAGCAACCACCGGTCGATGAGCGGGCGCTCGGCGGGCGCCGGATCCTCCGCCGACGGTGTCCACGACTCCACGCGCGCATACAGCGCGAAGAAGCGGTAGGT
Source organism: uncultured Gemmatimonadales bacterium (assembly GCA_963848895.1). GTDB lineage: Bacteria > Gemmatimonadota > Gemmatimonadetes > Longimicrobiales > Gaopeijiaceae > SZUA-318. Next base: position 374,835 of record CAWKGE010000024.1, on the reverse strand, counting down.
GTTGAAGAGCGTGTCGAAGTACTTGCGCGCCGCCTCCTTCACGCCGGCCGGGTCGTAGCGCTTCGGCACCCACGGATTCGAGGAGGTGATCAGATACCAGCGGATGGCATCGGCGCCGTGCTCGGCAAGCGCGTCCCAGGGGTTCACGGCGTTCCCCTTGGTCTTGGACATCTTCTGTCCCTCGGCGTCGAGGATCAGGTCGTTGACGACCACGTTCCTGAACGCCGGGCCCCTGTGGAGCATCGTGGAGATCGCGAGCAGCGAATAGAACCACCCACGGGTCTGGTCCAGCCCCTCGCAGATGAAGTCCGCCGGGAAGTGCTTCTCGAACTCGTCCTGGTTCTCGAAGGGGTAGTGCCACTGCGCGTAGGGCATCGAGCCCGAGTCGAACCACACGTCCACGACTTCCGGCGTGCGCGTCATCCGCCCACCACACTCGGCACAGTCCCACTCGATCTCGTCGATGTAGGGGCGGTGGGGGTCGAAGCCGTCCGGGAGGCCGCCGGCGGCCTCGGCGAGCTCCTGGAGGGAGCCGATCCAGCGTACGTGCTCCGGATTGCCCGCACACACCCAGGCCGGGAGCGGCGTGCCCCAGTACCGATCCCGGGACAGCGCCCAGTCGACGTTCCCCCTCAGCCATTCCCCGAAGCGCTTCTCCCCCACTTCGGGTGGGAACCACGACACCCGGTCGTTGTTCGCGAGCATCTCTTCCTTGAGGGAGGAGGTGGCCGCGAACCACGAGTCGCGGGCGACGTAGAGCAGCGGGGACCCGCAGCGCCAGCAGTGGGGATAGCTGTGCACGGCCGTGCCGACGTGGAACAGACGACCCTGCTCGCGCAGGCGGTCGACCAGCAGAGGATCGGCGTCCTTCACGAACATCCCCCCGACGAGGGGGAGGCCCGGCAGGAAGCGGCCGGCCTCGTCCAGGGGGTTGAGCATCGGCAGGCCGTGCCGCTGGCCGGCGGCGTAGTCGTCGGCGCCGAAGGCCGGCGCCATGTGCACGATGCCGGTGCCCTCCTCCGCGCTGACGAAATCCTCCGCCACGACGGTCCACGCGTTCATCGGGTCGGCCGGCTCGGGCACGACGTCGAGCGGGCGCCGGTAGCGCAGCCCGGCCAGCTCCTTCCCGCGGTGGCGGGCCACGACCTCGGCGTCCTCGCCGAAGATCCGCTCCCGCAGCGCCTCGGCCACGATCAGGCGACGGCCGTCGTGGGCGACCTCCACGTAGTCGAGACCCGGGTTTACCGCCAGGCCGACGTTCGACGGCACCGTCCACGGCGTGGTCGTCCACACCAGGAAGGCGCGACCTCCGGGGTCGGGGGAGCCGTCCTCCGCCAGGACATCGGCGACGAACGTGAGTGACGGGTCTTCGACGTCCTTGTAGCCCTGCGCGACCTCGTGCGAGGACAGCGCGGTGCCGCAGCGCGGGCAGTACGGGCACGCTCTTGTGGCCCCGATACAGGAGCCCGTCGTCGGCGAGCGTCTTCAGGATCCACCACACCGACTCGATGTACTCGGTGTGGAAGGTCACGTACGGGCGCCAGTACTCCAGCCAGTACCCGATCCGCTCCGAGAGGCTCTCCCACTCCTCCTTGTAGGTGAAGACGGAGTCGCGGCAAACCTGGTTGAACTTCTCGATGCCCAGGGCTTCGATCTCGGGCTTCCCGCTGATGCCCAGCTTCTTCTCCGCCTCGATCTCCACCGGAAGGCCATGGGTGTCCCATCCGGCGATCCGCGTGACGCTCCGTCCCTCCAGGGAGCGGTGCCGGCACACCAGGTCCTTGATCGTCCGGCTGATGATGTGGTGCAGCCCGGGGCGTCCGTTCGCGGTGGGCGGCCCCTCGTAGAACACGAAGGGCTCTCCGTCGGCGGTGGCCTCCAGCGTGCGGCGGAAAAGGTCCTCCTCCCGCCACCGGGCCAGCGTCTCGTCCTCGACCTCGAGGAGGCTGTCGGGAAGCTCGGGATAGCGCATGGAAGTGCTCAGCTCTCTCTCAGCCCCAGCGGGAGTCCTCGTCGCGGCTATCGCGGTCGCGGGGGGGTGAACAGATCCCCCTCGGGGTCGGAGCCGGTCTTCCCTTCGTCCTCCGGACGCTTCGGCTCGCCCCGCGCCGGCCCGGGCGTAGCGTCGGGCGCGGCGGCCGTGTCCTGCCTCCCCGTGTCCGCGTCGACCGGAGGCCGGTGCAGCCGCCCCTCGTAGCGCGCCGCGAGCTCGTCGATGGGCTCCTCCAGCCCCTCGTAGAGGGCCGCCAGCTCGTCCACCGGCACGTCCAGCGGCGGCATCGGGGCGAGCTCGTCCTCCTCCTGCTCCGCCAGCGGCTCCCAGACCAGCTCCGGGCCGGCCTCGGACGACTCGGCGTCCGCCTCCACTTCGACCTCGAGCTCGTAGGCGGCGTCGTCCTCGTCCTCGACTTCCGCCGCCGCCCTGCCCCCCCCCAGGTCGAGGTCGATGGGCCGGTCTTCCAGGGGAGCGCGGTCCTCCTCGACCTCCACGACGTCCATCTCCCGCTCGAGCAACTGTCGATACGCCTTGAGGAAGCGGATACGTCGGCGCTCCATCTCCTCCAGCGCGTCCCGCGCCTGCTCGAGCCTTCGTTCGGCATCGCGCACGATCGCACGCACCTCGGCCTCGGCCTCCCCGCGTTGCCGACGGGCCTCGACCTGCACCTCCTGCAGAATCAGCTCGGCCTCCCGCTCGGCCTGGCCCCGGATCTCCTTGCGCAGCTCCTGGGCCGTGACCAGCGCCTCCTGGACCGCGTGCTCGCGGCCCGTCTGCGAGCTCACCTGCTGCTGGAGGGTGTCCGCGCGCTCTCGGAGCTGGAGCACCTCGCGCACCAGGTCCTCCAACCGGTCCGCGACGAGCTCGAGAAAGACGTCCACCTCCTGGGGATCATAGCCCCGGAGCATCTTCTTGAAGTCCCCGCGCTTCTTGCGGACGTCCAGCGGTGTCAAGTCGATCATGATTCCGGTCTCTCCCCGAAGAGTGCTGTTCCGATCCGGACCATGGTGCTCCCCTCCCGAACGGCGATCTCGAGATCGTTGGTCATGCCCATCGACAACTCCGGTCCGACTCGCGGGTCGGCGTCGCGGACCCGCTGGAGGATCTCCTTGAGCCGGCGGAAGGACGACGAAAGGGCCGCCTCGTCCTCCACCAACGGCGCCATCGTCATCAACCCGTCCACGCGCAGGCCAGGAAGCGCGGCCATGCGCAAGACCGCCTCCACCGCGTGCTCCGCGTCGAACCCGCTCTTCGATTCCTCCCCCGACGTGTTCACCTGTGCGAGAACCCGTACCTCCACGCCGCCCTCCTCGGCGGAGCGCGAGATGCGCTCCGCCAGGCGGAGCGTATCCACCGAGTGGATGAAGTCGGCGATCTCGATCGCCCTGGGCGCCTTGCGGCGCTGGAGGTGCCCGATCATGTGCCACGTCGCCGCGTCACGCCCCAGGCGCCCGACCTTCTCCTCCAGCTCGCCGACCCGGTTCTCGCCGAGATCGCGCAGGCCCGCGGCCAGCGCGGCTGCCAGCGCCTCCAGTGGATGACCCTTCGTGACCGCCACCAGGCGTACCCCCGCCGGATCCCGTCCGGAGGATTCGGCCGCCTCGGCAATCCGTTCCCGGACACGTGGAAGCGTCTCGGCCAGCCGTTCCCGGTACATGGCTGAGAATACTAGTGGCTCGGCGGTTCTCATCACAGACGAACGAGGTTCTCGGACAAACGAAGAGGACCCCGCCGGAGTCCGGCGGGGTCCTCGGATGGACGCAGGCTCCCGGGCTCCGGTTACCGGACCTGGAAGGTAATCGGGAACGATACCCACACCGGAACCTTCTTGTCCCGGTTGAGGGCCGGCGAGAACCGGTAGATGTTCGCGACCTTGAGGGCCGCTTCGTCCAGCGCCTGGTGACCCGAGCTCTGGTCGATCCGCGTGTCCTGCACCTGGCCGTTCTCATCGATGAAGAAGTACACCTTCACCGTCCCGCCGATGCCCGCGTCACGCAGCAGCGGCGGATACTCCCGCTCCATGGCGCGCACCACCTCGTCGCGGTTCAAGATGGACGGAGCCACCGTGAACGGCGTGAACGTGGGCGCCGCGGAGATGTCCTGCGCCTTCTCCTCGGGGGGCGGCGGAAGGTCCTCCACCGGGTTTTCCTCGAAGGTGGTCGGCGCGATCGTGATGTCCTCGTCGATGTTCGCCTCGGCGATCACCGGGGTCGCCGGCCGCGCGATGGACTTGGGCGGCGGCGGGATCTCGATCTCCGGCGGGAGCTCGATCGCCTCCAGCTCTTCGGGCGTGTAGGAGATGTCCTCCGCGGTGAGCTCCGGCCAGAAGGCGAAGACACCGAAGTGGATCAGCGTCGCAACGATCATGGATCCCCAGAACCACGTCGAGAACGAGTCCTTCAGGCGCTCGTTCGCCGTCTTCTGGGTTTCCGCCGGCACGGCTTCTGCTGCACTCATCGTCTCTCCCTCTGCATCCGCTGCTCGAGCTTCGTAGCGAACACCACTCGTACGACACCAGCGGCCACGAGTTCCTTCTGGAGCGCGTCCATGTAGTGGTAGGGCGTATCGCGATCGCCACGGATCGAGATCACCAGGGCGCGCTCGGACTGCGCATACAGCGGCGCCACGACCTGCGATACCTCGTCCATCTGGTATTGCTGGTCGTTGATGTAGACGCTGCCGTCCTTCTGGATCCAGACGTTCAGGATGTTCTTCTTCTTCTCGTCGGTCTTCTGCGCCGCGCCCGCCTCGGGCCAATTGATGGGACGCTCGCGGTCGGACGGAAAGACCGTGCTGACCATGAAGAAGATCAGCAGAAGGAACGCGATGTCGGCCAGCGACGAGGAGGGCACCTCCCCGGACGCCTTGGACCGCTTCTCGAAACCACCCTTCATGGCCATCCGTCAGTTCTCCAGGATCTGGAGGGAGATTCGTTCGGCGTTGGCCAGCTTCAGCGCGTCGAGCACCTCGACCATCATCCTGTAGGGCGCGTCCGGATGGGTCTTCACGGCCGCGATGAGGTTCGGGTTCGACGCCACCTCCTGTCGCCAGAGGCCTTCGATCTCGGCAGGCCGCAGGTGCTGGATCTGCTGGCTCTCTCCCCGCTTCACGTCCACGACCCCGTTGGGCTGGATGATCAGGTGCAGGATGTTCTTCTGGCTGACCTGCGCCTCCTCGCCCGGCTCCGGAAGCACGAGCGACAGCCCCTTGTCCTTCGGGAACACCGTCGTGACGAGGAAGAAGATCAGCAGGAGGAAGGCGATGTCCGCCATGGACGAGGTCGGAACCTCGTCGCTCACCTTCGACTTCTTCTTGTTCAGTACCGCCATATCTCTGGACCTCGGCCTTGATCAGAGGTACTTGAGAGGTTGCCCGAAGGTTCCTGGTCCTACTCGGCCGCCTTGACGATCTGGAGGGATCCGGACTTCTCCAGGTCCCACGCCAGGTTCACGATCTCCTGGGCGCCATGCTCCATGTCCATGATGAGCTGGTCGATGCGGGTCACGAAGAAGTTGTAGGCGATGTTCACCGGAATCGCGATGATGAGCCCGGCCGCCGTGGTGAGCAGCGCGACCTTGATCCCCCCGGCGACCAGGCTCGGATCCACGTCGCCGGCCTGCTCGATCGCGCCGAACGCCAGGATCATCCCGGCCACGGTGCCCAGGAAGCCCATGAGCGGGCGCCACGTTGGCGATGGTGGCCAGGATCACGAGCCCCCGCTCGAGGAAGCCGAGCTCGATGGCGCCGGTGGTCGCCACCGCCTTCTCGAGTCTCGCCCTGGACCAGACGCTTGTGACTGGATCCGGCGGAGCCCGACCAGGAGGATGGCCGCGGCCGGACCGGGCGTCTCGGCGGCGATCGCCATCGCCTCGTCGATCTCGGCCGGCGATCGCTTTCTCTTCCACCTCCTGGAGGACCCGGGCCGTCCCGTGGTGGGCCTGCCAGAGGGTCCACGCCTTGGCGATGATCACGCCGAGGGCGATCAGGGAGCAGAGGACGAGCGGATACATCATCCATCCGCCGTCCGCGAAGAGCGTCAGCAAACGATACTGAGTGCCCACGAAAAGGCCGCTCCTGTAGTTGGGTCACCCCGCAGGGCCGTACGTCGGGAAAATGCTCGCGGAATCTACGGGGGGGTCGAGCGGCATGTCAACGCGCTCTCCCTTGGTCTGTTACGACGCGGCGCGGAATGGCGGATTTCAGGCCTTGGCCGGTGCCGGCGCCAGCGAGGTATCGGTGTCCGGAAGAGCCCCCGACGAGGATCTGGCGGAGCCGCTCGGGATCCACGTCCCGCTCGAGCCGCCCGCCGACGGCGACCGAGACCCGGGCCGTCTCCTCGCTGACCACGATCACGACGGCGTCGGTCTCCTCACTCAGCCCGAGCGCCGCACGGTGCCGCGTGCCCAGGGACCGGTCCGGAACCGAGGACTGGGTGAGCGGCAGGATCGCGCCGGCCGTCTGGATCACGTCCCCGCTGATGAGGATCGCCCCGTCGTGCAGCGGCGAGTAGGGCGTGAAGATCGTCGCGATCATCTCCGCGGACACGCGCGCCTGCACGGGGCTGCCGGTCTCGGCGTACTCCTCCAGCCCCACGTCCTGCTCCACCGCGATGATGGCGCCGACCCGGGAGCGGGAGAGCCGCTCCACGGCCTCGACGATCTCGTCGGCGACCCGGCTCCCCTCCAGGCGCTGGAAGACCCGCATCATCCGGCTCTGGCCCAGGCGGGCCAGCGCCGCGCGCAGCTCGGGCTGGAACACCACCAGCGCGGCGATGGCGCCGTACTGGAAGAGCGTTCTCCATGAGCGTGCGGATGAGGATGAGGTCGAGCAGGCGGGCGAGGCCGTAGCCGAACACCAGGAGCACGAGCCCGAGGAGGATCTGGCGGGCCCGCGTGCGCTGGAGGACCAGGAGGATCCGGTACAGCAGGAAGGCCACGACCAGGATCTCCAGGAGGTCCGCCCACCCGGGCCTCAGGAACTGGAGCTGCTCCCAGATGCTCTCACCGCCGATGCTCCTCCCGGCACTCCGCCCACGGGTCGCTGCGATCGCCTCCGCCACGGCCAATGCCTGGACCACCGGCCCCACGTCGTGCACGCGGAAGATCCGCGCCCCCTGAAGATAGGCGGCCACGCAAGCGGCCAACGTCCCCGCGAGCCGCCCCTCCGGCGGCGCGTCCGAGGACCGCGCCGAGGAAGCTCTTCCGGGACGGGCCGACGAGGATCGGGAACCCGAGCGCCCGCAGGGGCCCCAGGTCGCCGAGGAGGGCGAGGGAGTGTGCCGCCGTCTTGGCGAATCCGATCCCCGGATCCACCACCACGGCGGCATCGGCGATGCCGGCGGCGCGCGCCCGCGCCACAGCACGCGCCGACTCAGCCGCGACCTCGGCGCACACGTCGTCGTAGTGCGCGTGCCGGCTCATGTCCGCCGGCACACCCCGCATGTGCATCAGGACCGCGCCGGCTCCCGCCTCGGCCACCACCTCCGCCATGCGCGGGATCGAAGGACGAGCCCGGACACGTCGTTGACCGCCGCACGCGCCCGCCTCGAGCGCGGCCCGCGCGACCCCGGCCTTGCGCGTGTCCACCGTGATCGGGCACGTCCAGACCGCTCACGGCCCGCTGACGAAGGGCAGCACCCGCGCGAGCTCCTCGCGCGCGGGCACGCTCTCGGCGCCGGGACGGGTGGACTCCCCACCCACGTCGATGAGCGCCGCGCCCGCCGCCACCATGGCCTCCGCCGCGGCGAGGGCCTGCTCGACGTCCCGGATGGCGTCCGCCGTCGGAGAAGGAGTCGGGCGTGAGGTTCACGATGCCCATCACCACCGGGCGATCGAGCAGGAGCTCGTGGCCCCGCGCACGCCAGACGGCGAACCGCCTCCGTACGCGAAGGGGGACCGGCGCCAGGCTCGGCGCCGGTCCCCCATCGCCCGGACGGCGTGCCACCGGCGCTGGCGGGTCACGGCGTCGCGTCCTCCTCCGTCGTCGGGCGGCACGGATCCCCGGCGCGGGGCCCGGCAGCGGCCCCTCCCCGCCGGGAAGCGGGATCGGGGGCGGAGGCGCGGGCACCGGACGGCGGGCCACGTCCGGCGTCGTCGGCGCCGGCGCCGGCGGGACCGGAGGCGGCGGGCAGCGGGTCGCCCCGCTCCAGCGTCTCGATCTGGTTGCGGTCGAGCGTCTCGCGCTCGAGCAGGGCCTCGGCGATCCGCTCCAGCAGGTCCGCTGGTTCTCCTCGAGCACCTGGCGCGCCTTGTCGTGGGCCTCGTCCAGGATGCGCTTCACCTCCTGGTCCACCAGGCGGGCCGTGTGCTCCGAGACCTGACGGCGCTGCGACGAGCTCCCGGCCCAGGAACACCTCGTGCTCCGCGTCGCCGACGGCCACGAGCCCGATCACCTCGCTCATGCCGAACTGCGGTCACCATGCGCCGGGCCATCGCCGTGGCGCGCTCGATGTCGTTGCCGGCGCCGGTGGTGACGTCCTCCTCCCCGAAGATCATCTCCTCGGCCACGCGCCCGCCGAAGAGCATCGCGAGCTGGCCCTCCAGCCACTCCTTCGTGTAGGAGTGGCGGTCCTCCTCCGGGAGGCTGGCCGTGATGCCCGAGCGCCCTGCCCCGCGGCACGATCGTCACCTTGTGGACGGGGTCGAGCCCGGGGATCTTGAGCCCCAGGACGGCGTGCCCGGCCTCGTGGTAGGCGGTGAGCTTCCGCTCCCGCTCGGTGAGGACCAGGCTGCGGCGCTCGGTTCCGAGCATGACCTTGTCCTTGGCCTGCTCGAAGTCGTCCATCGCCACCTTGTCCACGCCCCGGCGCGCGGCCAGCAGCGCCGCCTCGTTGCACACGTTCGCCAGGTCGGCACCGCTCATCCCCGGCGTGCCCCGGGCGATGAGCCCCAGCTCCACGTTGTCGGCCAGCGGGAGCTTCTTGGCGTGCACGCGCAGGATGCCCTCGCGCCCCTTCACGTCGGGAGCGTCCACGACCACCTGACGGTCGAAGCGGCCCGGCCGCAGGAGCGCCGGATCGAGCACGTCCGGGCGGTTGGTCGCCGCCAGGAGGATCACGCCCTCGTTGGACTCGAAGCCGTCCATCTCGACCAGAAGCGCGTTCAGCGTCTGCTCGCGCTCGTCGTGCCCTCCGCCGAGCCCCGCGCCCCGGTGCCGCCCGACGGCGTCGATCTCGTCCACGAAGATGATGCACGGCGCGTGCGCCTTGCCCTGCTCGAAGAGGTCGCGCACCCGGGAGGCGCCCGACGCCGACGAACATCTCGACGAAGTCCGAGCCCGACATCTGGAAGAAGGGACGTCCGGCCTCGCCGGCCACCGCCCGGGCCAGGAGCGTCTTGCCCGTCCCCGGAGGACCGACCAGAAGCACGCCCTTGGGCAGACGCCCCCCCAGGCGGCGAGAAGCGGGCCGGGTCCTTGAGGAACTCGATGATCTCCTGGAGCTCCTCCTTGGCCTCGTCGGCGCCGGCGACGTCGGCGAACGTCACCTTGGGCGTGTCCGGGCTGATGAGCTTGGCCTTGGAGCGGCCGAACTGGAAGGCGCGGTTGCCGCCCCCCTGCATGGTACGGAAGATCCAGAGCCAGAAGGCGATGAACAGCAGCCACGGCAGCGCGCCCAGGAGGAACGTCCCCCAGCCCGCCTGGGGCTCCTCGGCCTCGATGATGACGTCGGCCTGTCCTGGAGTTGCGGTACGAGGGAATCCTCGGCCCCGGGCGGGAGCGTGACCGTGAACTCCGTCATGTCCTGACCGTCGCGCTGCACCGGCGCGCGCAGCTCGCCCTCGAGCTTCCGGCCCTTGAACGTGACCTTGTGGATGTTGCCCGCCGCGAGCTGCGCCTGGAACTCGGTGTAGTTGAAGTCCGCGGCGGCCTCCGCTCGCCGCGCACGAGCTGGAGCGCCACCACGAACATGAGGACCATGAGGATCCAGAAGGCGGCGGTCTTGGAGAGCCGCGCCCAGCGGGAGCCCCCTTCGGGTCGGATGGGATCGTGATCAGGCATCGGCATTCGCTCTCGTGCGGACCGGGCGCGCTATCATCCTCTTCACGACGCGCTCAGATACTGGCAATATAAGGCAGATGACGAAAGTCTTCCGCGTAATCCAGTCCATACCCCACGAGGAACTCATTGGGTGCATCGAATCCGACCCAACGAGGCTCGGGGTCCAGATCGGTGAGGCGCTTGTGCAGCAACGCGCATACGTCGATGCTCGCGGGCTCCCGTTCGCGGAGACGGGGGATGAGACGGTTCAGCGTGGTCCCGCTGTCGACGATGTCCTCCACCAGGATCACCGCGCGCCCCTTCAGGGACGCCTCCGGGTCGTAGAGAAGCCGCACGTCGCCCGACGAGACAGTGCTCGTTGCCGTAGCTCGCCGCCACGAGGAAATCCACGTGGAGGGGAAGCTCGATGGCGCGCACCAGGTCGGCCACGAAGAGGAACGAGCCCTTCAGCAGCCCGACGACCAGGAGCTGGTCCGAGGCCGAGAAGGCACGCGTGATCTCGGCACCCATCTCGTCCACGCGCGTCCGCACCTGTTCCTCGGTGTAGACGATGCGGTGGAGCTTCTGGCCCCCGAGCTTCGTATTCTCAGTCAGAATCGGCATCGGTGATCGCGATGAAGAGCACCTCCCCGTCCTCCGAAGGAGGGGCGTCCACGGAGCGGACGACGTCGGGCACCCAGAGAACCGCTCCAGTCGCGTCCGCGAGGACCGGGATCCGGTGCCGCTGCCCGGGCGGCACCCGGGCCTCCAGAAACAGCTTCTTCAACTTCTTCGAGCCGTAGCTCAGGTGGGCCCGGTCGCCCGGAGCCCACGCACGCACCTGGAGTGGGAACTCGAGCCCCGCGACCGTGAAGGCCGCGTGCCGCGCCTCCCGCTCCGGCTCCGGGCGCACGCGCGACCAGCGGACCCGATAGGATGCCCCCCGCAGGACCAGCGAGGCCTCCCCCTCCCCGGGACCTTCGATGTGGAGCGCTTCCTCCGACTGGCCGACACGGCCACGGGCGAGAACCAGCCGTCCCAGCTCCCTGCGCAGTCTCAGGCCACCACGGAGGTGGACTTCGCGGCCGCTCTCGCCCGAGCTACTAAACTCGACGGCGGACCGGGTTCCGGCCTCTCCGACGGCACTCCCCAGGTTGTGCGCCAGCTCCCTGAGGAGGCGCGCGCGGACGGCCGGATCGTACCGCGCGAAGGCGTCCCGGTCGAGAGACCGCTCCGCCCCTTCGCTCCGGAGTCCCGCGGACTCCAGCAGCGTCGGGACGAGGCTCCGCCAGGCCCCCTCGTCCTCCCACGCCCGCCGCGCCAGTCCCGCCAGGGCCCGCCGGGCGCCGCGCGCGACCCGCGCCTCCGCCTCCGGGAGCAACCGATGGCGGAGCACGTTGCGAGCGAGTGGGTCCAGGTTGGTGGGATCCTCCCTCCAGGCGAGCTTCGAGCGGTGCGCGTGTTCCTCGATCTCCAGCCTGGTGAACGGCAGCAGCGGTCGCCAGAGCGCGGGAGCGCGTCGCTCCCGAATCCCCTGAAGGCCCCGCAGGCCCGTGCCCCTGAGGATCCGGAAGAGCACGGTCTCGGCCTGGTCGTCCGCGTGGTGCGCCGTCAGCGTCGCCCGGCGCACCGGTAGCCCTGCGCACCTCCTCCAGGAACGCGTAGCGGCGCCGCCGCGCTTCGGCCTCGCCTTTCGGGGGAGGATCCAGGCGGGCGGCTCGGACCTCCAGGCCCCACGCCATCCCGAGCCCGCGGACCCAGGCGGCGTCGCCGGCGCTGCCGGGTCGCATGGCGTGGTCCACGTGGGCCACGACCAGGCGCAAGCCGCGGCCGGGTCCCGGGCGAAACGCAGGAGGTGGAGGAGCACCACGGAGTCGACGCCGCCGGAGACACCGACCACGACGGCGTCCCCATCCGTCGAGGCCACCGGACCGCGTGACGTGTTCCGCAGAACCGCCTGGCCAGCGGAGCCGCGCGCACCGGTCATGGAGCAGATCCGGCAGCCCGCGGAGGCCCGGCGGCGGCGGCCGGCCCGTGGACTCCACGAGGACGCGCGCCAGCAGGTCCGGTCGATCGGTCTGGATCGCCGTCCACGCCCCAGGACAGCAGCCGCCGCATGTCGTGCCGGATCGTCCACCGTCCACACCTGGACCGGGAGGTTGCGGCGGTGCGCTGCGCGCACGAAGCCGGGGGTCACGATCCGCCGGCCCTTCCAGGACTCGGGCACCTGCAGGATGTCCGCGCCCGGGCGTGTAGAGGCCGCCCCCGGGAACGCGGTGCAGCAGCCAGAAGAGGAGCACGTGGTGGCGGCTCGCGCCCCACGGCCCCGGGTATCCCCGCGCGCCGCGCCGGGATGCGCTCCAACTCCGCCGCCACCAGGACCCGCTCCTCGGCGCCGTGGCGGCGGATGATCTCGACCAGCGGGGCGGCCACGGCCGGCTCCTTCGCCTCCACGTTCAGGCGGGCCGTCGGAAGCGCCGGTGAGCACCTCCTCGAAGCGGGGCACCGCACCCCACGCCCGCGGAAGGACGGCCGCCCTCGAGGTCGAGGAAGCGATGACCCGCGTCGAGCTCCTGGAGCTCCGCGAGCGTGAAGGACGGCGACCGGGCCGGACCCGTCGGTGGTGCGGTCCACCGTGGCGTCGTGGATGACGACCACCTCGCCGTCGCCGGTGAGGCGCACGTCCATCTCCAGCATGTCCGCCTCCCACCGGTCCACGGCGTCGCGGAAGGCCGCGAGCGTGTTCTCCGGCGCCAGGCGCGCCCCGCCCCGATGGGCCACCAGGAGCGGAGCGCCGGCCAGGTAGGTGCGCCCCGGCCGCTGGGAGGGGATCGACACGCGCGCGTCGGACCGGGCTGTCAGCCCCGGTTCCGCCGCTGACCCTCGACCCGCTCGATGTCCGTTCGGGCGAGCCCGTGGTACTGGTACAGGACCAGGTCGACGAGCCGGCTGGTCATCTCCAGCTCGGTGCGCATCCGCTCCTCGCTCTCGGGGTCGGGACCGGCCAGCCCGTCCTCCAGCTCGACCACGCGGGCGGCCAGGAAGCCGAGGATGTCCTCCACCACCTCGGGCCGCGGGCTCGCCGGCGCCTTGGCGTCGGGCATCACCTCCGTGAGCAGGAGCCCGCGCACGAACGCCAGGAATCCGGGGAACGCCAGCTCGGTGAGGGGGCCCTCCTCCAGCGCCTCCTCGTCGGTGATGTTCTCCCACTCGAGCTCGTTCCAGTACAGGTCCTCGGCCTCCTCGCGCAGGAAGCCCCGGATCCTGTCGGAGAGCGGCGCCCGGGGCCCCGTCCGGGGATGGTCGACGTGCCGGCCCGAGCTGGCGCTCGAGGCGCTCGCGGCGGCCCCCCAGGAGCGTGCTCACGCGATCGGTCATGGTGTCCTCGAATCCGTTGAGCGGTGCTGGGCACGACGCTCCGTGCGGACGCAAGATAGGGGGCGTCCCCGCGCGCAGGGAACCGGACGCCGCCGCGCGCCTGGCGCGATCGCCCTCCGCCGCCCGAAGTTGGCGCCGGTCCCGAGCCTCCCACCCCGGCTCCGCCATGAACCGCTCGCTCCTCGCCCTCGCTGCCCTCGTCCTCCTCCGCCGTCTCCGCCGCCGCGCAGGAGGCGCTCGTCCTGCGGCCCGACCGCGTCTTCGACGGCGACGCCATGCACGAGGGGTGGTCCGTCCTGGTCCGGGACGGCCGGATCGCCGCCGCGGGCCCTGCGGTGTCCGTCCCGTCCGGGGGACGGGAGATCGCGCTCCCCGGCACGACGCTGCTGCCCGGGCTCATCGAGGGACACAGCCATGTCCTGCTGCACCCCTACGACGAGACGCCCTGGAACGACCAGGTGCTCTTCGAGTCGCTCGCCGAGCGCGTGGCGCGGGCCACCGTCCACGCGCGGGCAACGCTCATGGCCGGCATCACCACCGAGCGGGACCTGGGCACCGAAGGCGCGGGCTTCGCCGACGTGGGCCTGCGCAGCCGCGATCGGCAAGGGGATCATCCCCGGTCCCCGCCTGCTGGTCGCGGGGCGCGCCATCGTCGCCACCGGGAGCTACGGCCCCAAGGGCGCGCCGGAGTGGGACCTGCCCAAGGGCGCGCAGGAGGCCGACGGCGTGGACGGCCTGGTGACGGCGGCCCGCGAGCAGATCGGCCGCGGCATCGACTGGGTGAAGGTCTACGCCGACTACCGATGGGGCCCCCACGGACAGGCCCGCCCCACCTTCACCGAGGAGGAGATCGCACGCGTGGTCGAGGTGGCGGAGAGCTCGGGGCGCCACGTGTCCGCCCATGCCTCCACCGACGAAGGGATGCGCCGGGCGACGCTGGCCGGTGTGCGCACGATCGAGCACGGCGACGGAGGCACGCCCGGAGACCTTCGGGCTCATGGCGGAGCACGGCGTCGGCTTCTGCCCCACGCTGGCCGCCACCGACGCCACGGCCCAGTACGCCGGATGGCGGAAGGGGGTGGACCCGGAGCCTCCGCAGGTCGGCGCCAAGCGGGCGATGTTCCAGCGGGCGCTGCAGTCCGGCGTCGCCATCTGCATGGGCGGCGACGTGGGCGTCTACACGCACGGGGACAACGTGCGCGAGCGGTGCTCATGGCCGAATACGGCATGGATCCCATCGCGGTGCTGCACGCGGCCACCGGAGGCAACGCGGACATCCTGGACCTTCCCGACCGCGGGCGCGTGAAGCCCGGGACTGCTGGCCGACCTCGTCGCCGTGCGGGGCGACCCGTCGCGGGACGTCGCGGCGCTGCGGAGCGTGGTTCTGGTCGTGAAGGGAGGGGAGGTCGTACGCGACGAGACGGGGCGGTAGCCCGTCGTGGAGACGAATCCCTTCCGGGCCGCCCGCACGGGGCAGCGGCGCGCGTCCGCGGACCTGCCCGCGCCACGCTTCACGAAGCGCATGCGTGGCTGGGTGGCCGAACGCGTTGCCGGCCGCCGCTGGATGCTGCGTGCGCCGGTCCTGCTGGTGCTGGCGTGGATCGGGTGGCGCTACCTGTCCGACCCCGGGACCACGTCGATCGTCTCGGGCATCACGCTCGGCTTCCACGAGATGGGCCACGCCGCTTTCTCCTGGCTCGGCAACCGGATCCTGACGGCCGCCGGCGGCACGATCTTCCAGCTCGGCGTGCCCGTTGCGGCCGGATGCTACCTCGCCCTGAAGCAGCGTGACCCGTTCGGTGCCGCCGTCTGTGCGTTCTGGCTGGGCACCGCGCTCGTGGAGGCCGGGGTCTACGCCGCCGACGCGCGCGCGCAGGCGCTGCAGCTGGTGTCGCCGTTCGGCTCCGTCGACGTCGACAGCCACGACTGGACCGTGATGCTGATGAAGTTCGGAAGGCTGTCGAAGGACCAGGAGATCGGCGCCTTCCTGGTGGGCGCCGGCAGAGCCGTGATCATCGGCTCGATCCTCGTGGGAGCGTGGATCCTGCGGATCATGGCGACGACGACCGACCAATGAGCCACGCGAGCCTCCCGTCCGAAGCGAGAAGCGGCCCGCCGGCCTGAGTGCCGGGGGGCCGCTTCCGTGCGTCCGGTCGACCTACGCGCGCCGACGTCTCCGCATCACCGGCACGAGGCCGAGCAGGCCGGTCAGCAGGAGGACGCTCGTGCCCGGCTCCGGGACGGTGGTCGTCGTCCTCAGCGCGGACGCCGCGTACAATCCGTTGCCGGCCGCGTCGCTGAACACCTGCGTCGTCCAGCCTGCCGCGCCCGTGCGCGCGTGATGTTCTGGCCGTTGTTGCCGTAGATGCTCGACACGCCGGTGAAGAGCGGGGCGCCGAAGGGGCCCATCGCGTCGAAGCCCGTCGTGTTCACCGTGCCGATGCCGTTGTACGAGCCGGCGAACGCGAGCCCCACCCCGTTGAGGAACGTGTTGCTGTACGCCGCTTCCGCCGCCGCCCCTCCGATCCCCGTGCCGCCGAAGTAGAAGACGTTGCCCCCACCGAAGGCGTAGGACGCGAGGCCGGCGCCGTTCAGGGTGGTGACGCCCTCGGAGAAGACCGCGTCGTACCCGGCGAACGAGGCCGGCGCGGCGTCGATGGTGACCGAGTAGCCCATGCCGGTCAGGTAGTCCTGGAACGGGACGTTCGTCAGGAACGAGCTCCCGGAATAGAGCAGGTGGTGGCTGAGCCCCGGCGGCCAGGCGGTGTCGCTGGAGGCCCGCTACGACCGGGCCACCGTCCGCGAGAGCGAGGTCAGCTTCCCCTGGCTCCGACGGGGAGCCGGGGGGCGTGGAATGTGGCGGTGCGGTGGGCGTGGTAGCGGGCGGGTCGTAGGAACGCACGGCACTTGACGGGACCGAGTGCGTGGGCAAGAATGGAAGTATATCTTCCGCATAAACAGAAGGTAAACCTCCATGACGACCGAGCTTCACGCCGAAGAGCTGGAGGCCGCCCTCCGCGCCCTGGGCGAGCTCCTCGCAGCAGCCGACGAGCCGGCGGCCGTCGTCGTGGTCGGCGGGGCGACGCTGAATCTCCTGGGTGTGGTGCGGCGAGCCACGAACGACGTGGACGTCATCGCCCGCGCCTCTCGCGACGAGGATGGAGCGCTCCGGCTGGAGCGGGCGGAGCCCTTCCCGCCGGTTCTGGCCCGCGGGATAAGGACGGTGGCACGGGACTTCGGCTTGAGCGAGGACTGGATGAACGCGGCCGTCGAGGCCCAGTGGGCGACGGGGCTTCCCCCCGGCTTGCTCGAGGACACCACGTGGCGGAACTACGGCGGAGGGCTGGACGTCGGCCTCGTAGGGCGACGGACGCTGATCGCGCTGAAGCTCTTCGCCGCGGCGGATGGAGGGCGCCTGAGCGTGCATCTCCAGGATCTCGGGGCACTCTCGCCCACCTCCTCCGAGCTGGAGGCGGCGGCCGTATGGGTACGCGCCCAGGATGCGGCACCCGCGTGGACTTCCATCGTCCAGGACGTGATCCGCCATGTCGAGCGAGACCGTTCGTAGCCTCCGGGAAGTGGCCGAGGCCACCCTCGTCGAGGCAGCGTGGGCGCAGTGGTCGGCGCTGACGGCCACGGCCGTGCCTGCCGAGGGTCGCCGCGCCCGGACCCTCGTGGACCCCGAAGCGCTGGTCCTCGCCTCGCTCGCCGTGGGGCACCGCGAGCGCCGCCTGGACGACGTGGTCGCCTCGTGGGCCACGGACGCCTCGCACCTGATGAGCCTGCAGCGGATGCGGACGTTGGCGTCCCGATTCCCGGTGACCCGTCCAGGATCGGATCGGCGTTTTCTCCCGCCCCGCCACCGCCAGCGGGGACAAGCGGTGGAAGCGCCTGGGGGACGGCCCCATGGCCGGCGAATACACCCCGCGGATCAAGCCCATCGGCGAGCTCCGGCTCGTCGAGGGACCCGCGTTGACGCTGCGGCTCCGCGCGGGGTTCGGCGTCAACGCGAAGGCCGACCTGCTGTCCCTCCTCATCGGTCTTGCGGGCAGGCCGGCCGACCTGAAGGTGATCGCCGCCGCGACGGCCTATACCGAACGCGCGCTGCGGACCGCCACGGAGGAGATGACCCTGGCGGGCTTCATCCACGAGATCGAGGGCCGTCCGTCGTCGTTCTACGCGGAGCCGGAGGCATGGGCCCGGGTGCTGCACACGCCCCGGACGGACCACGAGGCCCAAGCGGCGGCGCAGTCCCTTCCGCCGTGGCGGTTCTGGGCGGCCGTGTTCGCCCTCCTCGCCCACGTGGTGGAATGGGCGGACGCCGCCGAGCGGGAAGGCTGGAGCGACTACGTGGCGAGCAGCCGCGCCCGCGACATCCTCGACGGCGCTCGCCGGCGGCTCCGCCAGGCGCAGGTGCGTCTTCGTTCAGGTGCTCCCTCCCTCGGCGCGGAGTTCCTGGGGGACTTCGAGGTGGTCGTGCGCGACGTCGGAGTCTGGGTGAGCGAGGGCCTGTACGGCTCAGCCTAGGAGTCCTTTCTGCTCCATGTGCGGACCCAAGTTCTGCTCGATGAAGATCACCGAGGACGTGCGCCGGTTCGCCCGAGAGAAGGGGTCCGGAGCGCCGTCGAGGCCATCGAGGCGGGGATGCACGAGAAGGCCGAGGAATTCCGGGAGAGCGGGCGGGGAGCTGTACGTGCCGTTCGTCGTGCAACTCACGACCTCGCATCGGCACCATGCTCCCGCAAAGTGCCAAGTCGATGGTTGAGTCAATCGGTGCCTCGCGAGGCGCCACGGGTTACGTTTCTCAATGCGGCTGCGACCTTCTGGTCCTGCTCCCGGCTGCAGTTGGACCGACGCCAGATCGCCTCAGTGGAGGCCAGGAGCAGGCATAATGCGATCTTCCTCGAGGAGCAGCGGCACCTTACCGCTGGGCGTTGCGATCACCGCTTGGATGATCGTCGCGGCATGTGCCGAGACTGTGGCGCCAGAGCCCGTCGTAGTCCAGGTGGCGGCCGGCGGGGACCAGGAAGCCGAGGCTGGATCCCAGCTCCCAGATCCGCTCGCTGTGTCCGTCCTGGGTCTAGACAGCCTTCCTCGCCGAGGCGTCTTGGTGGAATGGGACGTCGTGCAAGGTGAAGGCTCCGTCGTACCCGCAACCAGTCTCACCGGTGTGGACGGCCGTGCCGAGGCCACTTGGACCTTCGGAATGGCGCTGGGCGATCAAGCTGTGCGGGCGACCGCCGGCGGCGAGGTCGTCGTCTTCCACGGCTGGGCTACGCCAGCTCTACCGTCGGACTGGGCCGTTGTCCTCGATCTCCGACCCACAGCGCAGGTCGACAACCATACGCTGCACGCAAGCATCTGGGTGGTCAATCACTGGCCGGGAACGGTCCGCCTCGGAACGCCCCATAGCTGTCTTGCCGAAGGCTATCCCGCCCTCTACTCGGCGGATGGCGCACGGGTAGCGGGCCCAACCACAGGCTGCTGGACCGTACCGGCAACTTGGCCGATCGCTCCGGCCGACTCGATGCATGCAGAATGGGATCTGGACATCACGCCGTTGTCGCCCGGGCAATACACGTTGGTGCTCAGGCTCGCGGTGGCCGAGATCAATGACGAGCCGGCGACGTTGCCGGGCGTGGAGACGACGGTCACGATCGGGCATTGAACGCCGAGCTCGCACCAGCACTTCGGCGGCGCGGCGGGCTGATCGGTCACCGTGACCCCCGACCGTCACAGGGAACGTCACAGCTACCGTCACAGCAAAGGCCAGCGGAGTAGGTCACCTGTGACCTACTCCGCTTAAGAATGGCGCCATTTCTGATGCCGGAGGAGGGACTCGAACCCCCGACACGCGGATTATGATTCCGCTGCTCTAACCGACTGAGCTACTCCGGCTCGGGTCGGAAAGCTCATCCTCGGCGCCGGCGATGTCAACTCATCCGGGACGGCTGGAGAGGGCCGCGGGTCCACCTGCCCGGAGGCCGGCGGCGACGGGCGCATCGACGCGCCGAAAGAGCTTGCGCGGGGCGCTCGGTCGAGCGACGCTCAGGGTGTAGCGAATCGACAGCGACACCGGAGGAATCCATGGATCTCAGCGCCTTGCTCGTCCCGGCCGCGGTCGTCGGCGGGCTCGGGCTCCTCACCAGCCTGCGCATCCTCTTCGAGTACGAGCGCGGGGTGATCTTCCGCCTCGGCAAGCTCACCCGCGCGAAGGGGCCGGGTCTCATCTTCCTGGTGCCGTTCGGGGTGGAG
Organism: uncultured Gemmatimonadales bacterium; assembly: GCA_963848895.1. Lineage (GTDB taxonomy): Bacteria > Gemmatimonadota > Gemmatimonadetes > Longimicrobiales > Gaopeijiaceae > SZUA-318. Next base: position 355,229 of record CAWKGE010000024.1, on the reverse strand, counting down.
CGCATGCGCAAGATGGACCTGCGCATCGTCGCGCTCGACATCGCACCCCAGGACACGATCACCAAGGACAACGTGAGCGTCCGCGTCAACGCGGTCGTATACTTCCGCGTGGCCGACCCCACCAAGGCGGTGATCGAGATCGAGGACTACTACTTCGCCACCAGCCAGCTCGCCCAGACCACGCTCCGCTCGGTCATCGGCCAGTCGGAGCTCGACGAGCTGCTCGCCGAGCGGGAGCGCATCAACGAAGTGGTGCGCGAGATCATCGACGAGGGCACGGACCAGTGGGGCATCGAGGTCACGGGCGTCGAGATCAAGGACATCGACCTCCCGCAGGAGATGAAGCGGGCCATGGCCCGCCAGGCCGAGGCCGAGCGCGAGCGGCGCGGGAAGGTCATCGCCGCCGAGGGTGAGTATCAGGCCTCCATGAAGCTGGTGGCGGCGGCGGAGATCATGGAGCGGTTTCCCGTGGCCCTGCAGCTCCGCTTCCTGCAGACGGTTGTCGAGATCGCGGCGGAGAACAACTCCACGACGATCTTCCCGATCCCCATCGAGCTGTTCCGACCCATCCTGGAGCGGGACGCCGGCGCAACGGACAGGAAAGCCACTGCCCGCGCGCTGAAGTTCGCGGCGGAGAGCATGGTCGAGGCGCTGCCCGAGGGAGGCGACCGCGCGGCCATCGAAGCCGCGGCGCGCAGGATGATCGGGATGTCAGGGTCCGGGTCGGAGGAGCAGTCGGAGGAGCAGAAGGAAGCGGTCCCGGCCAGGCGACCCGAAGAGCCGGACGACGAACGCTGAAGCGCCGCTCATGACCGGCGACGGCGCCGGTTCCCTGCCGGCGCGAGGCGGAAACGGCGAGGAGGCGGCCGTGCCCGCTCGCCGCCTCCCCGAGCACGAGGTCGACCTGATCCTCCGTCGCGCCGCGGACGTGGAGGCGCGCTCGGACCTTCCCGTACCGGGGGATGCCACCCTCGAAGACCTGATGAGGGCCGCCGAGGAGGCAGGGCTGGACCCTGCCGAGGTCCGGCGCGCTGCGGCGGTTCTGCCGGCCGCCGGTGGCGGCCTCGCGGCAGCGATCTTCGGCGCCCCGGACCGGCGGGACGTGCGCGGATTCCTCGAAGGGACGCGTCTCCCCGAGGCGCGTCAGGCGCTCGTGCGGGCCGCCGAGGGGACAATCGGACACGCGGGCGAGGTCATCGACAGCGATCCGCGGCGGTTCCTCTGGCAGGAGACGCACCTGGGGGGGCGCACCCGCCTAGAGCTCGTGGAGACCGAAGGGGGCGTCGAGGTGCGCGTGTCGGCGGAGCGGGGTGGACACTACCTCGGGCGCTGGTTCTCCGCCTTCCTCGCGTGGGCGGCGCTGTCCGCGCTCACGCCGCTGGGGTCGCTCGGCCTGTCGGCCGCGGTGATCGGCTTCATGATCGCCCCCGTCGTTCTGGTGCGCCCCTTCTGGAAGCGTGCGGACGCCGCCACCCGCCGCCGCCTGGAGCGGCTCGTGATGGATGTGCTGCGCGTCGTGGACGAGGGCGACCGCTAGCGGCCGCGAGGGGCGACGCTGTCCGCGTCCCCCGAATCGGGCGGCTCGGCGAACTGGTACAGCGTCTCGCCCTCCCGGATCATCCCGAAACGCTCCCGCGCCAACCGCTCCAGCGTCGCCGGGTCGATCTCCAGCGAGTCGGCCCACGCGCGCAGCGAGTCGATCTGGTGCCGGCGCTCGGCCAGCACGGCCTGCTCCCGAACGACCTGCTTGCGCGCCCGCCGCAGCGCGAAGTAGGAGTACTCGCCCCCGAAGACCGCGTAGTACGCGGCCAGGAGGAGGATTCCCGGGAGGACGAGGCGCTTGAGCTTCGGCACCGGCCCCTCCCCTTCCTCAGCCCCAGAGCCCCTTGCCCGGATAGCGCGCCCTCGCGCCAAGCTCCTCCTCGATCCGCAGGAGCTGGTTGTACTTGGCGATCCGGTCCGTGCGGCTCGCGCTTCCCGTCTTGATCTGGCCCGCCGACGTGGCGACGGCCAGGTCCGCGATGAACGTGTCCTCGGTCTCGCCGGAGCGGTGCGACACCACGTTCTTGAACCCCGCCTGCGTAGCCAGGCGCATGGTCGCGAGGGTCTCCGTGAGCGTGCCGATCTGGTTCAGCTTGATGAGGATCGCGTTCGCCGTTCCGTCCCGGATGCCCTGATCGAGACGCTCGCTGTTGGTCACGAAGATGTCGTCGCCGACCACCTGCACTCTGTCGCCGAGCTCGGACGTGAGGTCCTTCCACCCGTTCCAGTCGTTCTCGTCGAGTGGGTCCTCGAGCGAGACGATCGGGTAGCGATCCAGCCATCCCTTGAAGAACTCGATCATCCCCGCGGCGTCCCGGTGCTCGCCGCTGGACCAGCGGAAGACGTACTCGCCGTCCTGGAAGAACTCCGAGGCCGCCGCGTCGATGGCGAGCGACACGTCCTCTCCCGGCCGGTACCCGGCCGCCTCGATGGCCTTGAGGACGACCTCGACCGCTTCCTCGTTGCTCTTCAGGTCGGGGGCGAAGCCACCCTCGTCTCCCACGGCGGTGTTCTTCCCCTGACTGGAGAGGACCTTCTTGAGGTGGTGGAACACCTCCACGCCCATGCGCAGCCCCTCGGAAAAGGATCCGGCGCCGAGGGGCATCACCATGAACTCCTGGATGTCGACGTTGTTGGGTGCGTGGGAGCCGCCGTTCAGGATGTTCATCATGGGCACGGGCAGGAGCCCGGCCTTCCCCTCGTCGGCCAGGTAGCGCCACAGCGGCATGTGGTTCTCCGCCGCCGCGGCACGCGCACACGCCATGGACACCGACAGGATCGCATTGGCGCCCAGCTTCCGCTTGTTGGGGGTCCCGTCCAGGTCGATCATCGTGCGATCGATGTCCAGCTGCTCGCGGGCCTCGAAGCCACGCAGCGCCTGCGCGATCACGGTGCCCACGTTCTCCACCGCCTTGCGCACGCCCTTTCCCAGGTAGCGTTCCCGGTCTCCGTCCCGGAGCTCCACCGCCTCGTGGGCCCCGGTGGACGCCCCGGACGGCACCGCGGCCCGCCCGCGGACGCCCGTCTCCAGAATGACTTCCGCCTCGACCGTCGGGTTGCCCCTCGAGTCCAGGATCTCCCGCGCGCGCACATCGACGATGGCCGACACTTGGTCTCCTTGTTCGCTCTGCTTTTCGATGTCACCGTTCGCCGGGAACGGAACCCGCCGCCAGGAGGGCGGCCACGGCGTCCCGCGACCGATGCATCAGGCCGTCCCGGTCCTCCATGCCAAGACCCTCGACGGGGATCGGTGTGCCGAAGCGCACCGTGATCGTGCGGCCCGTCCGGATCCGCCACGAGCCCTTCGCCATGACCTCGCGACTCCCGAGGATCGCGGCCGGCACGACCTCGACGCCCGCCTGGATCGCAAGGACGAACGCGCCTTTCTTGAAGCTGCGCAACTCCCCCGTCGGGGACCGTGTGCCCTCGGGGAAGAGGATCACCGTGGGGCGGTCCTCCTCGAGGCGCTTCCCGGCCGCCTCCAGGGACGCGATGGCGCTGCCGCGATCCTGTCGGTCGATGGAGATGTGGCCGCAGGCCAGCCAGGCCGGACCGAAGAGAGGGATCCCTTCGAGCTCCTTCTTGGCGACGAAGCTGTACGGGCCCGGAATGTACGCGGCCAGGGCGAGGACGTCGAACCACGACACGTGGTTGGCGACCAGCACCTGGGGACGATCGGGGTCGATGGACTCCGCGTTCTCCAACGCGACGCGCACACGTGCCGCACGCAGGATCAGGCGCGACCACGCCCGCGCGACCCCCTCGCACAGGCACGGCATGCCCTCCCGTTTCCTCCGGGCGGCCCACACGATCTTGCCGGCGTACCAGATCGTGGCGGGCACCGCCACCAGCGCGACCCACAGGAAGCCGATCATCGCGCTCCCCCCGACATGTGGTCGAAGCCGCCGCGCTCCACCGGGCGGACCCATCCATCCGGAGACTCGAGCCACACGTCCGATCCCTCTTCCACCCGGCCCACGCGGGTCAGCCCGACGCCAAGGCGGCCCGCCAGGGCGAGCCCGTCCAGCGCGCCGGGCGCAGCCGCGAAACAGAGCTCGTAGTCCTCGCCCCCGTGGAGGGCACACGCCAACGCCTCGGCCTCACCCAGCGCCGTTCGGGCACTGGCGGCCACCGGAATGCGCACGACCTCCAGGACGATGCGCACTCCCCCGGCCGCGGCGAGGTGGCCGGAGTCTCCCGCCAGGCCGTCCGACAGGTCGACGAGGGCGTGCAGCACACCGGCCGCCGCCAGCGCGGACGCGGCCCGCACGCGGGGCGTCGGGCGCGCGAACGCCCGTCTGAGCGCCGCCGACGGAGCCTCGCCCCGCTCCAGGAGGCGCACGGCCGCCGCGCTCGCGCCGAGCTCGCCCGTGACCCAGAGCTCGTCGCCCGGGCGCGCGCCCGTGCGCAGACACGGCTCGTCGGCCTTCCCCACGACCACCACGTCGAGGACGAGGGGGCCGGGAGAGGCGGACACGTCCCCGCCGAGGAGCACCGCGCCCACCGACGAAGCCGCCTCCCGGACGCCGGCGTGGACCTCTTCGGCGTCCAGGTCGGAGCCCCGGGGCAGACCCATGGAGACCAGGACACCGACGGGCACAGCCGCCATGGCCGCCAGATCCGAGAGCGCCGCAGCGGCCGCTCGGTACCCGATCTCGCGGTCCGTGAGCCAGGCCCGCCGGAAGTGCACGTCCTCGATGGCCAGGTCGGTGCTCAGCACCCACCCGCCGGCCAGGACCGCGGCGTCGTCCCCCGGGCCGACCCGCACCTCCGCGGGCAAACCGGCCTCGTCCCCCGCCAGGAACCGGCGGATGAGGTCGAACTCGCCACCACGCCCGAGGAGCACCGAGCGCACGGAGGGGCGCTCCGGCATCGCTACCTCGCCGGGTCCAGGTCGAAGATGACGAACGGAAGGCCGAGTCGGTCCTCCCCGGGGCCGCGTTCCGCGAGCGCGTCCGGCAACCACCGGACGACGTCGGACGGCGTCAGGCTGCGGCCCCGCCCCGCCAGGTTCGCCGCCCGGCCGCTCAGGTACAGCGCAAGAGCCGCGGCGTCCGCCGGCTCCACGCCTTGCGCGAGGAGCCCGCCGCACACCCCGGTGAGCACGTCCCCGAGCCCCGCGGACGCGAGGTCCGAGGACCCCTGCACGTCGACGCGGATCGGCACGCCCGGGGCGGCCACGACCGACGGCGCGCCTTTCAGCAGCACCGTGCACCCGAAGTCCTCGGCGGCCCCTCGCGCCACCCCGCAGCGGTCGGCCGAGATTTCATCGGGCGAAAGGCCCCTGAGCCGCCCCATCTCTCCCGGGTGCGGGGTCAGCAGCAACGGCCGCCGCTCGGCGACCTCCTTCGGCGCTCCCCCGCGCCCCTGTGCCAGGAGGTTGAGCCCGTCCGCGTCCACGGCCACCGGGACCGTCCCCGTGCGCAGGACGCGCCCGAGCAGCGCCTCGCTCCGCGCGCCCGTGCCCAGTCCCGGTCCCACCGCCACGGCGGAGGCACGTTCGAGCGCCTGCTCGAGGGCGTCGCCGTCGCCTGCGTCCACGAAGATCGCCTCGGGGACGGCTGCCTGGAGGACCTCCCGGTTCTCCGGGGGCGAGCACACCTGCACCAGGCCGGCGCCCGCCCGCAGGCCCGCACGCACACACAGGACGGCCGCGCCGGCCATGCCCGGATGGCCCGCGACGACCACCAGGCGGCCCACCTCGTTCTTGTGCGTGTCCAGCCCCCGGACGGGAAGCCGGTCCTGGGCCCACGCCGGCGTCGTCACGCACGCCGAGGCCGCTTCGCGGGGCATCGGGGGAAAGCCGATCTCCACCGCGACGAGGCGGCCAGCCAGCCCCCGCCCCGGGTGCAGCAGGCAACCGAGCTTGGGCGCCCCGAAGGTCACGGTCACGTCGGCCCGCACCGCCTCCCCGGGCGCGGCGCCCGTCGCGGCGTCCACGCCCGAAGGGATGTCGATGGCCAGGACCGGACGTCCCACCTCGCGGAGACGCTGGATCGCCCGCGCCTGGCGCTCCCGAGGCGCTCCCTGGACGCCGGTGCCCAGGATGCCGTCCACGACCACCGCCGCGTGTTCCAGCACTCGCCTCCAGGCCTCCCCGTCCCCACCCAGCTCGTCGTCCACGATCGTCGGGACCTCCCACGCGTGGATCACGGCCTCGGGTCCGGGCCGATCCGCCACCAGCACCGCCCGTACCTCCCGCCCCCACGCCGCCAGCGTGCGCAGCAGCACGAGGGCGTCCCCACCGTTGTTGCCCGCGCCCACGAGGGCCACCACCGGTCCGCTCGGGTAGAGCCGGTCGAGGATCGTCGCGGCGGACCGACCGGCGTTCTCCATCAGCACGGGTTGGGGAACACCGAGCTCGTCGATGGCGTGACGGTCGAAGGCCGCGGACTCCCGTCCGGTCGGCGCCGGGACGTCGACGCGACCGAAGGGACGAAGGGGGGGATGCAGCATGCTCACGCACGCCTCCAGGCGCCGTCCGCCGGGAACGCTGCCGCGCGGACGGGCGTGCGGGAGCGGCCGGAAGCGGCGCGTCCGCTGCCGGCGATGGGGAACCGCGCTTTGGGGGTCACGGGGGGGCCGGGTCCCCGGGCGGGGAGGGTCCCGGGGAGGACTACTTGTAGCTCTGGCCGATGGTGCGACCGAAGGTCACTTCGCCGTTGTCGATCCGGATGTTGAACCCGCATTCCGGGTTGGAGCAGACCCATGCCTTGTATCGGATCGGCGCACCGTCCCTCCCGTAGTCGGAGAGCGGAAGCAGGATTCCGACCTCGCACTTCAGGCATTGCGGAAACCCGCGGTCTTCCACCATGTGCAACCCCTCCCATCGGCGTGGCGACGATCTGCGTCGCGAGCGTACCCGGACGCGCCGGGCGAGTTCTTGCTTGGCATCCGGGCTCCGCCCGAACGCGGGTCGTCAGGATCGAGCTTCCCAGGGGTAGTTGAGCTCGAACACTTCCTCGAAGTCGAACACGTCGGCGAAGTCCTCGAGCCGGTCCCCGTCCTGCTTGACGAGGATCCCCTGCTCCACCAACGCGAACACCACGCATCCCACATCCTCGGTGGCGTGGATTCCCCAGTGCTCGAGCACCGTCCTGGCCATGGGCCCGAAGCGCTCCAGGGCGAGCTCGCGGATCCCCTCGGCGAGCTCCCGGCCCGTGATGTGCCGGGGCTCGTCCAGCTTCCGGATGACGGAGTGCAGCGCCGCCAGCACGAAGAAATACGCCTTCGCGTGGAAGCGCGGGTTCCGCTCCTGGAGCTGGTCCAGGATCTCTTCGGCGAACTGGAGTTCGGTCATGGGGCCAAATGTGTACGGAGGGCCACGAGAGCGCCAGGGGAGACGAGGTGGTGCGCCCCCCCGGAGCCGGCCCGTCCCGCACCGGTACGTGACCGATCCGTTACGCCGGCTCCATCAGCTCGCGGTACAGCGGGAACGCCGCGCACAGCTCGCGAACCTCCCCCCGGACCCCGGTGATGCGTGCCTGGTCGTCCGGAGCCTCGAGGACGTGTGCGATCCAGCCCGCGATGCGCCCCATCTCCTCCTCCTTCATACCCCGGGTCGTCAGCGCCGGGGTCCCGATGCGCAGGCCCGAGGTGACGAACGGCGAGCGCGTCTCCCCCGGAACGGTGTTCTTGTTGACCGTGATCCCGGCGGCCTCCAGCGCGGCCTCGGCGTCCTTGCCCGGTCAGCTCCTCGTGGCTCGGACGCAGGTCCACGAGCATCAGATGGTTGTCCGTGCCGCCGCTCACGAGGTGGAAGCCGCGCGCGCTCAGCCCGTCGCCCAGCGCCCGGGCGTTCGCGATGACCTGCGCGGAGTAGTCCTTGAACCCGGGCTGCAGCGCCTCGAGCAGCGCCACCGCCTTGGCGGCGATGACGTGCATGAGCGGCCCTCCCTGCATGAAGGGGAAGACCGCCTTGTCGATGGCCTTGGCGTGCTCCTCGGGGCACAGCACCAGCCCGCCGCGGGGCCCGCGCAGCGTCTTGTGCGTGGTCGTGGTCACCACGTCCGAGTGCGGCACCGGCGACGGATGGTGGCCGGTGGCCACCAGCCCCGCGATGTGCGCCATGTCCACCAGGAGCCTGGCGCCCACCTCGCGCGCGATATCGCCGAAGGCCTCGAAGTCGATGATGCGCGGGTACGCGCTCGCCCCCGCGACGATCATCTTCGGGCGCTCGGCCCTGGCCTGGTCGCGCACGGCGTCGTAGTCGATGAGCCCGTCGTCGTCTCCGACCCCGTAGCTGACCACCTGAAAGAGACGGCCGCTGAAGTTGACGGGAGACCCGTGGGTGAGGTGGCCGCCGTGGCTCAGGCTCATCCCCAGGATCTTGTCTCCCGGCTCCAGGAACGCGAAGTACGCGGCCATGTTGGCCTGCGCCCCCGAATGCGGCTGCACGTTGGCGTGATCGGCGGAGAACAGCTCCTTGGCACGTCCCGCGGCCAGGTCCTCGGCCACGTCGACGAACTCGCAGCCCCCGTAGTAGCGCTTCGAGGGGAGCCCCTCGGCGTACTTGTTCGTCATGACCGTGCCCATCGCCTCGAGCACGGCCCGGGACACGAAGTTCTCCGACGCGATGAGCTCGAGGCCCTCGGACTGCCGCCGGGCCTCGTCCACGATCGCCCCGAAGACCTTCGGGTCCGTCTCCTTCAGGTGGTCCATCATGGTAGGCGGCTCCCCGTTACAGGTACGTCCGCTGGAGCTGGCGAGCTTCCATGATCCGGCTCTCCGCGACGCGGTCGGCCGCGACGCTGGTCGGGACCCCGTCGGCCTTCGCACGCTCGAAGATGCGCAGCAGCGTGTTGTAGATGTCCCCTGCCTTCCGCTTGCTGCGCTCCGCGCTCCACTTGTTGATCTCGCCGTATACGTTGATCAGCCCGCCGGCGTTGATCACGTAGTCGGGCGCGTACAGGATGTCCTTCTTCTCCAGCGCGTCCCCGTGGTGCGAGCGCGCGAGTTGGTTGTTCGCCGCGCCGGCCACGATGTCGAACTTGAAGCCGGCCAGCGTCTTGTCGTTCACCACGGCGCCCAGGGCGCACGGGGCGAAGATGTCCGCGTCCACCTCGTAGATCGCGTCGTGCTCCACCGCGGTGGCTCCGAAATCCTCGACGACCCGCTGGACCCGGTCCTTGTCGAGGTCGGTGACCGTCAGCTTCGCGCCCTCGGCGGCGAGGTCCTCGCACAGGAAGTACCCCACGTGACCCACCCCCTGGACCGCGACGTGCTTTCCCGCGAGTGAGTCGTCGCCGTAGCGGAAGGCCGCGCACGCCTTGATGCCCCGGTAGACGCCGTACGCCGTGACCGGGGAGGGGTCGCCCGAGCCGCCCAGGACGCCGACGACGTGCTCGGTCTCCATGTGGACGAACTCCATGTCCTCGGGCGAGGTCCCCACGTCCTCGGCCGTGATGTAGCGACCTTTCAGCGAGTCGACCGCCCGGCCGTGGGCACGGAAGATCATCTCCCGGTCCTTCACCTTGTTGTCCCCGATGATGACGGACTTGCCGCCACCCAGGTTCAGGCCGGTGATCGCTGCCTTGTAGGTCATCCCGCGCGCCAGGCGCAGCGCGTCGACGACAGCGTCGGCCTCGCTCTCGTAGTTCCAGAAACGAGTGCCGCCCAGGGCGGGGCCCATGGTGGTGTCATGGATCGCGATGATTCCCTTGTAGCCGAACATCGGCTCGTTCCAGAAGACGAGCTGTTCGTGCTTCCTCTCGGACATCAGCTCGAAAATTTCCATGTCGCTCACGCTCCGCACCTTTCTCCAGTGTCGTGACGTGACTCCCGGTGCCAGCCGGTGTGGGCTAGGCCTCGCGGGCGGCCCGCAGGATCTCGCGGGCGATCACGTGTCTCATGATCTCGTTGGTTCCTTCATAGATCTCCGTGCCCTTCGCGTCACGGAGGAGCTTCTCCACGGGATAGTCCCGCATGTACCCGTAGCCTCCGAAGATCTGGACGGCCTCGTCGGCCACCCAGGTGGCGGCCTCGCTGGCCGTCAGCTTGGCCACCGCCGCCCGGGCGGTGAGCCCGTCGGGTCCGGTCCGGTCGAAGGACCCGTTCCGGACCGCGTCCACGGCGACCCCGGCATGGTGGGCCACCGCCCGCGCGCCTGCAATGCGCCGATGCATCTCCGCCAGCTTCGCCCGCGTCGCTCCGAAATCGGCCAGGGCCTGCCCGAACTGATGCCGCTCCAGCGCGTAGGCCGTGGCGTGCTCGAAGGCAGCGCGCGCGATTCCCACCGCCTGGGCGGCGATCCCGACGCGCCCGACGTCGAGGGCCTCGAGGGCGTAGCGGACGCCCTGCCCTTCGTCGCCCAGAAGCCCGTCGGCGCCGACCCGCACCCCGTCCAGCTCCACGCTCACCGTCTGCGACGCGCGCACGCCCATCGTCCGCTCCACCTCGCCCGCGTGGTATCCGGTGACCTCCGGCGCGACCAGGAAGGCGCTGATGCCCCGTTCGGCACGGGCGAACACGACGGCCAGCCCGGCCCGTGCGCCGTTGGTCACCCACCGCTTCGTGCCGCTGATGCGCCAACCGTCGCTGTCCGCCTCCGCGATCGTGTGCAGCGCCGACACATCGCTCCCCGCCTCGGGCTCCGAGAGGGCGAACGCTCCCAGGGCCTCGCCGGACGCGAGGCGCGGGAGCCAGGTCGCGCGCTGCGCCTCAGATCCGTGCCGCAGGATCAGGCCACACACGGGTCCGCTGTGGATCGCCACGGAGAGCGCCACGGCCGCGTCGCCGCGAGCGAGCTCCTCCAGCACCAGGAGGTACGTCGGCGTGTCGAAGGCCAACCCCCCGTGCTCCTCCGGCACCCGCATCCCCAGGAAGCCCAGCTCCGCGAGCTTCCCGAACACCGACTCGTCCAACGCCCGTGCCGCGTCCCACGCCGCCCCGTGCGGACGCAGCTCGCCCTCGGCGAAGTCCCTCGCCAGGGCCTGGATCTCGAGCTGCTCGGGAGACGGCTGCATGCGCTTCGGCCCTTATGCGTAGGTGTAGAAGCCGCGCCCGCTCTTGCGGCCCAACCACCCCGCCGCGACGTACTTCCGCAGGAGGGGGGAGGGACGGTAGCGGTCGTCTCCGAGCTCCCGGTGCAGGACCTCGAGGATGTTCAGACAGGTGTCCAGGCCGATCAGGTCCGCGAGCGCCAGGGGGCCCATCGGATGGTTCATCCCGAGCTTCATGACGGTGTCGATCGCCTCCGCCTCCGCCACGCCCTCCATGAGCGCCGTGACCGCCTCGTTGATCATAGGCATGAGGACGCGGTTGGAGACGAAGCCCGGGAAGTCGTTCACCTCGACCGGCGTCTTGCCGAGCTCCTCGGCCAGCGCGAAGACCGCCGCCGTCGTCTCGTCGCTGGTGGCCAACCCGCGGATCACCTCCACGAGCTGCATCAGAGGAACCGGGTTCATGAAGTGCATGCCGATCACCCGGTCGGCGCGGCCCGTGACCGCGGCGATCTCGGTGATCGAGATCGACGACGTGTTCGTCGCCAGGATCGCGCCCGCGGGCGCCGACGCGTCGAGGGTCGAGAAGATCGCGTGCTTGAGCTCGATCTTCTCGGGCACGGCCTCCACCACCAGGTCGGCGTCCGCCACCCCGGCGGCCAGATCGGTTCCCGTCTCGATGCGTCCGAGGATCTCGCCCTTGGCGGCCTCCTCGAGCGTCCCCTTCTTGATCTGACGGTCCAGGTTCTTGACGATCGTGGCCGTCGCCCGCTCGAGGACCTCCCCCGAGATGTCCAGGAGCCGGACAGCCTTGCCGTGCTGGGCGGCCACGTGCGCGATGCCGTTGCCCATCGTGCCGCCCCCCACCACCGCGATCCGATCGATGCTCATGCTCGCTCGCTCCTATCCGTGCGTCGGCGCCACCCCGGCCGCCGTTCCGTTCCGTTCCTTCCCCGCCCCGAAGGCCAGGGGACGCCTCTCCAGAGCCGCCGGCTCGGTCCGTGGCCACCGGGCCCACGAGCAGGCCGCCGCGGCCCCCAGGAAGCCGAGCGTCGTCGCCACGCTTCCCTCGGGCCCGAACGCGCCCCCGCTCCACCACGCGGGCCCGCGGGCCACGCCCTCGACCAGCGGCGCGTTCACCAGGTCCAACCCGCTCACCGGAAGATCGGCGAGGTAGCCGATCCCCCAGTTCCATCCCAGGTGGGCGGCCGTGGCCCACCACAGGCTCCCGGTCCGCAGGTACAACACCCCCAGGAACACCCCCGCCGCGGCCGTGTTGGCCGCACCGAGCCCCGTGAGCCCCGGGTTGGGCAGGTGCAGCGCCCCGAAAGCCACCGAGGTGATGCCGATCCCCCACGCCGGTCCCCACGCCCGCGTCAACGCCTGCAGCGGATACCCGCGCAGCAGCGCCTCCTCCGCGGCGGCCGGGACGGCAAGCAGGGCGGCGGCATCCACCGCACCCCGCACCCATCCCCCGACCGTGCCGGGCTCGCCCGCGAACCGAACCGTCCCCGTCAGCGCGAGCAGGCTCACCACCCCGGCGGCCAGGCAACTCCCAGGAGCAGGCCCCGGCCCAGCTCCCCCGGTACCGAGCGAGCGAGGTAGAAGCCCAGCGCGCCCGGGCCCAGCCCGTCGAGCCGCAGGCACACGCCGCCGGCGACCCACGCACCCAACAGCGTGGCGGATGCGCCGCCCACCAGCCCCAGCGACCCCAGCACCGTGCCGGCCAGCCCCGCCACCGCCAAGGCAACGCCGGAGAAGAGAAGCAGGCCCCAACCGACCCGCATCCTCCCGTCCGCCGCGCGGAACATCGCGCGCGCCGGCCTCCACCTACGAGAAGCCCCGGGCGTCAACGCCCGAGGCTTCTCGATTCGACCGTCCTGGTCAGGAGCGCCGCCGCGAGAATCTTCGCGACGTCTCCGGCCAGGAACGGCAATACCCCCACACGCAAGAGAGCTCCCACCTCCTGGCCCGTCAGCACGAAGAGCCTGCGAGAGGCCACCGGCATAGATCATCGCGAGGCCGAGCGCGAGGCCGGCCAGAAGGCGGGCCCATCCGCGACCCCGTCCCGCCACGGCGCCGGTCACGAACGCCGCGGCCGGCATGGCGACCAGGTAGCCGCCCGTGGGCCCAGCAGCCAGGGGATTCCCGCTCCTCCCAGGGCGAACACGGGCGCGCCCACCGCTCCCGATCGCGAGGTAGAGCGCCATGGCGGCGGCGCCGCCCCACGCGCCCAGCACCGCTCCGGACAGGATGACGAACAGCGGCTGCAGCGACATCGGTACGGAGGTGCCCGGGAGCGGAACGGCGATGCTCGCGCCGAAGCTCGTCGCCAGCGCGAAGGCCAGGATGCCGATGCCCATTCGTGCGCGGCGATCCGCCACGACCTCCCGCACCGCAACCGTCCTCAACGTCTCCGTCAGCGTGCTCATCCGCGTTCCTCGTTCCAGGAGTCCCGCAGCTCGGCTCAGACGCGCTCCACCGAGAGCGCCACCGCGTTTCCTCCACCCAGGCACAGCGTCGCCAGGCCCGTCGACGCATCGCGCTGCTCCATCGCGTTCAGCAGCGTGACCAGGATGCGCGTGCCCGACGCCCCGATGGGATGGCCGAGGGCGACCGCGCCGCCGTTCACGTTCACGCGCCCCTCGTCCATGCCGAGCGCGCGCATGTCGGCGATGGCCTGCACCGCGAACGCCTCGTTCACCTCGAAGAGATCGTAGTCGCCGATGGACTTCCCCTCCCGCGCCATCAGCTTCTGGACCGCGTCGATGGGCGCGAAGAAGAGGTCCTTCGGCTCGGTCGCGCCCGAAGCGTACGCCTTGATCACGGCCGCGATCGGCAGTCCGTTCGCCTCCGCGTACTCCAGCGACGCCACGACCACCGCCGCCGCCCCGTCGTTCGAGCCCGGGCGCGTTGCCCGCGGTCACCACGTACTGCGGCGAGCCCTGGCGGCGCGTCCTTCACGAACGCCGGCTTCAGCTTGGCCAGGGCCTCCATCGACGTGTCCGCGCGCGGCCCCTCGTCGGTGTCCACCACCGTGGTGCCCTTCCGTCCGGCGATCTCGACGGGGACGATCTCGTTCCGCGAACCGCCCCTCCTGGATGGCCGCCACCGCCTTCTGGTGGGAGCGCAGCGAGAACGCGTCCGCATCCTCGCGGCTCACGCCGGCCTTGTCCGCCGTGTACTCGGCGTGGCCACCCATGTGGCAGTTCCCGAACGAGCACCACAGCCCGTCGTAGATCGAGCCCGTCCTGGAGCGTCTGGTCGCCGAACTTCACGCCGGAGCGCATGCCCCGCAGGTAGTAGGGGACGTTCGACATGGACTCCATGCCACCGGCCACGATCAGGCTCGCGTCGCCGGCCCGGATGGCCTGGGCCGCGAGCATCACGGCCTTGAGCCCCGATCCGCACACCTTGTTGACCGTCAGCGCGGGGATCGTGGCGGGCAGGCCGCTGTGCACGGCCGCCTGACGCGCGGGCGCCTGTCCGGCGCCCGCGCCGACGACGTTGCCGATGATGACCTCGTCCACCTGGCCCGGATCGATGCCCGCACGCTCGACGGCGGCCCGTACGGCGATGGCGCCGAGCTGGGGGGCGGAGAGGGGGCTGAGGCCTCCCAGGAAGCGTCCGATGGGTGTGCGGGCGCCTCCCTGGAGGATCACGGCGGTCCTGGCTCTATCGGTCATGGATCTGCTCTCGGAATTGTTACCGCAGGCGGGTGCTGGAACGCTGCGCACGCGAGGGATTCCAGCCCCTCCAAGATAGGGAAAAACGGGGGTCGCGGTCACCCGGAACCGGGCTCAGCTCGAGCGATGCGGGCCGCTCGGAGGCCGGATCGAGTCGGCCCCAGGGCACGACGGCGTCGTGCTCGAACACGAGGAGCCACTCCTCCTCGCAGGCGCGCTCCCACAGGCCGCGCTTCGATTCCAGCGTGACCAGGGGCTCGAGGTCGTACCCCATGATCCACGGGAGCGGGAGGTGGGCGGTGGTGGGACAGACGTCGGCGAGGAAGCACGCCACCTCTCCGTCGCTCTCCACCAGCACCGACTGGTGCCACGGCGTGTGGCCCGGCGTGGGCAGCACGCGCACCCCCTCCGTCACCTGCGCGTCGCCCTCGCACGAGGTCCCAGAGGCCGGCGTCGGCCACCGGATCGACGTTGTGCGAGGAGGTAGCTCGCCCGGATGCGCTCGTTGCGAATGCGCGAAGTCGAGCTCGCCCTTCTGCACCACGTGCGCGCGCTCGCGGGAACGCGGGGGCGAGGTCTCCGTCCGGCGTGCGCAGCACGTTTCCGCCGGCGTGGTCGAAGTGGAGGTGGGTGTTCAGGACGATGTCGACGTCGCCGGGCTCGAACCCGGCCGCGCGGATCGCGTCCTCCAGGCGCGTGGGCTCGCCCTGCGTTGTCGACGCCGAAGATGTCGCGGAACTTCTCGTCCTCCTTGTTGCCGATCCCGGTGTCGACCAGCACCAGCGCCTGCGGCGCCTCCACCAGGAGGCAGCGCAGCGCCAGCGGGAATGCGGTTGCGGGCGTCCGGCTGCGATGCGTCGCTCCCAGAGGGGCTTCGGGACGACGCCGAACATGGCGCCGCCGTCCAGCCACTGCAGTCCCGCCTCCAGGGCGTGGATGCGCGTTCCGCCGACCTCCGTGGAGCGGACGAGCGGAAGGTCCGCCGTCGAGGTCATCCGGCCTCCCTCTTCGCGGGGGCGGGCCCGTCTTCCGCGCAGTCGCAGGGACGTCTGGCGGGGGTCTCGCCGCTCCGGCGCCGGCTCCGGCGGCGCAGGTACCACTCCAGCGATGCGACGTCGTCGAGCCCGCGCCCCCGGGCCTCGTCCAGCAGGCGGAGGAGGACCCTCGCGGTCGCCAGCGCGTCTCCGTGCGCCCGGTGGCGCGCGTGGATGTCGACCCCGAAGTGTCGGGTCACCACGTCCAGGTTCCGGTGCCGCAGGCCGGGCACGAGGCGACGCACCATGCGCACCGTGCACATCCGCACCAGCTCGGGGGCGTCGCCCAGGGCGCGGGTCAGCTCGGACGAGACGAAGGCCCAGTCGAACGCGACGTTGTGGGCGACGAACACCCGCCCCTCCAGGCGGGCCAGGACCTCTTCGGCCACGTGGTCGAAGTAGGGTGCCTCGGCCACCATCTCGTTGGTGATCCCCGTGAGGGCGACCACGCCCTGGTGGGATGCGGCGGCCCGGATTCACCAGCGTCTGGTATTCGTCGACGATCCGGCCCCCTCGCACCTCGACCACCGCGATCTCCACGATGCGGTGGCCGAAGTCCTTCCCTCCCCCCGTGGTCTCCACGTCCACCACGGCGAAGCCGACCTCGTCGAGCGACCGACCCAGTGGGGCCAGGTCGGGGTCCAGGCTCCACACCCCCTCGCCGTCCACGCGGAAGCGGCGGTCGGCGCCGAGGAGCTGGAAGACGGCCGCCGAAGCGGCGCCCGCGTGCCCCGTCAGCCCGAGGACCTCGCGGGCGAGGTCCAGGGTGTGCACGGGCCCTTCGAGAAGGCGCGTTCCGCGGCTCGCACCAGGGAGCCGGACCCGCCCCGCCTCACGCCGGCGACCCGGCCTGCGAGATGGCGAAGGAGAGGGCCTCGAGCTCCATGACCAGGTTCACGTCGGTCAGCGCCACGTCGGCGGGCACGCGGAGCTGCACGGCCGCGAAGTTCATGAGCCCGCGCGCCCCCGCGGAAACGGCCCGGTCGGCGAGGCATTGGGCCGCTTCGGGCGGCACGGCGAGGATGACCAGCGTGATCGCCCATCGTGCGCATCGTCGTCTCGAGCTCGTCGGGCGACCGGATCGGGACGCCGCTCCAGCACCTCCCGATCTTCTCGGGATCGGTGTCGAAGATCGCCACGCAGTCGTAGCCGCGCTCCGCGAAGTTCGGGTACTCGAAGAGCGCCGAGCCGATGCGCCCCGCCCCCACCAGCGCGACCCGCCAGCGAACGTCCACGCCGAGGATGTGGCGCAGGCTCGCGGCGAGCTCCGGTACCCGGTAGCCCAGCCCCCGCTTGCCGAACGAGCCGAATTGCGAGAGGTCCTTGCGGACGTGCGCCGCGGTCGTTCCGCCGCGCTCGGCCAGCTCTTCGCTGGAGACCGTGGGCACCCCGTCACGCTCGAGCTTCTCGAGGGCGCGGAGGTAGTGGGAGAGCCTGCGGATGGTCGATTCGGAAACGCGTCGGGGCACGGCTGACCTTGCTTTCTGGCCAGGTTAACCCGGTCAGGCTGGCTTGTGAAAAGCTTCACAATATTACGGGGCCGGCACGCGCTACGGCAACGTGGCGGCCAGACGGATGAACCGTTCCGGGCTGAGCCGTCTCCGGCCGGTCCCGCGAGATCGATCCCGGCCCGGGCGGCGACCGCCTCGACGGCCTCTGGAGACAACGCGAGATCCGGGTGGTCGCGCAGGATCTTGCCGAGCTGCTTGCGTCGCCACTGGAAGGCGGCGCGCACCAGCCGTCGCAGCCGGACCTCCTCGTCCCGGCCGAGCCGCTCCGGCGCGAACGGCTCGATCCGGACGATCGCGGAGTCGACGCCGGGCACCGGCCGGAACGCCCTGCGGCCCACGCGGAAGAGGCTCTCGGCCCGGGCCACGCTGCGAACGCCCACCGCGAGCGCGCCGTAGGCGGAGCCCCCCTCCGGCGCGACGATGCGGTCGGCCACCTCCTCCTGCACCATGAGCACGATCACCCGGGGCCGGGGGCGCTCCAGCAGGCGGAAGAGGATGGGGGTGGTGATGTTGTAGGGGATGTTGCCGACGACGCGGAGCGCCTCCGGGCCGCGCACGTGACGCCCGAGCGCGACGTCGAGCACGTCGCCGTGGACGACCTGGACGTCGTCGCGCGTGCCGTAGTCGGCCTGCGAGCGCGGCGGCCAGGTCGTCGTCGAGCTCCACGAGCACGAGGCGGCCGACCGTGCCCACCAGGTGGCGCGTCAGCGCGCCGCGCCCGGGCCCGATCTCCAGCACCTCGTCGTCGGGGCCCGCCCCCAGGGCCTGCCACGATCTTCCGCTGGAGGTTCGGGTCGACCAGGAAGTTCTGACCGAGCGACCGCTTCGCGCGCCGAGGGCGGCTCCGGCTCCGGGGGCCCGCGGGGCGTCAGGGCGTGCGCACGACCAGCGCCGTGCGGTCGTCCCCCCGGATCGGGTGGATCGGCCGCCACGGTGAGGTCGAACAGCTCGTCGACGATGAGCCTCACCGGGCTGTGGCGCAGCGCGATCACCGTGTCGAGCACCCGCTCCTCGCCGTCCCCCCGCGTGGCGGAGGCCAGGACGTCGGACAGGCCGTCGGTGAAGAGGAGCAGGAGGTCGTCGCCCGGGATCCACTCGATCTCGGACTCCCCGTAGGCGTCGGCGCCCGCGAAGCCCACGGGCGGATCGGTGGCGGTCAGCCGGTCGAGCCCGCCGTTCTCGTGCAGGACGAAGGCGTGCGGATGCCCGGCGTTGGAGTAGACCAGCCGGCGCCTCTTCGGGTCGAGCACGCCGTAGAACACCGTCAGGAACATCTCCGTGGTCTCGAGCTCGTCCGCGCAGCGCGTCGTCGAGGCTGCGCAGGACCTTGGCGGGAGAGTCGTGCTCACGAGCGTAGATCCCGGCGGCGCTCATCGTCAGCGTCATGATGAGCGCCGAGGGAAAGCCGTGCAGGGAGACGTCGCCCAGCATCACCCCCACGCGTCCTTCGGAGAGCTTGAAGAGCTGGTAGAAGTCCCCGCCCACCTGCTCCGCCGGAGACACGCGCGCGGCCGCCTCGGCGCCCGAGAAGCGCTCCGCCACCGGGAGGAGCTTCTGCTGCAGGTCGTGGGCCAGCTCCATCTCGCGGCCCATCCGCTCCTTGGAGACGCTCTCCTCGTGCAGCCGCTTGTTCTCCAGCGCCGACCCCACCTGCGACGCGATCGCCGAGAGCAGCTTCTGGTCGGCGGCGCTGTAGCGCTCGTCGGCGCGCCGGCCGATGAGGTTCATGACGCCGAGCGTGCGCGACTCTCCCGAGGGTGGCGTGTAGCGGATCGGCACCGACAGGAAGGAGTCGCCCCGAACGCCCGCGCTCCCGCTCCTCGCGGCTGGGCGCCCGGGAGGCGATGACGGCACGCTGCTCGCGGAACACCATCGACGTCACGGCGTCCGGGTCGTCGACGGGGATCGGGCCGTCGAGGCCCTCGCCGCCCACCGCCGCCGTGAGGTGGAGCGATTCGTCCTCGTCGCGGTACAGCCAGAGCGATCCCCGCTTGGCGCCCATCACGTCGCACACCTCGCGCAGGATCACGCGGGCGGCGTCGTCCATGTGCAGGATCGAGCCCAGCGTCTCGCTGATCGAGTACAGGAGGTGGATCTCCTCGTAGCGCTCGGACAGCTCGACCGTGAAGAAGCGCATCTCGCGGGCGGCCTCGTAGGCACGCTCGAGCGTGCGTCCGAGCACGGTCGCCACGGCCTCGACCGTCTCGCCGCCGCGGCGATACGACCTGGAGCTCGACGGTTTCGGCCGAGCGCGGGCTCGACCGTGATCGCGCAGGCACGGGCGCGGCCTCGCGCTTCCCGTCGCGCCCCCGGGGTCGCGTAGAGGATCTCGGCGGCGGCACCCGGCTCAGAGGGAGGAGCGACGAGCCTGAGCTCGAGGTCGAAGGCCTCCTCGAAGTCCCGCAGCGTCCTCTGGACCGGATCCGGCACCGTCCCGTGGACGAGCCGATCCGGGCTCATCATGCCTGCGCGCCGCCTTCCAGGGCCGGAGGACCCGATTCCAGCCGGAGCACAAGGGTGACCTCGTTGCCCGGTCGTTGAACGACACCTCGTCCAGGAGCTGGCGCATCAGGAAGAGCCCCCGTCCTCCCGCCTTGAGCAGGTTCTCGGGGGTCGTCGGGTCGGGCACGGCCTCGGGGATCGAATCCCGCGCCCTGGTCGGTGATGCGCGCCTTGATCTCGCCCTGCGCCACCGTCACCTCGACCCGCACCCGCTTGGAGGGATCGTGGCCGTTGCCGTACAGCATCGCGTTGGAGAGGGCCTCGGTGAGGCCGACGCGGAAGTTCAGACGCAGACGGTGGGCGTGGTACTCGCAGGCCTGGCACCGCCGGACGACGTACTCCACGGCGTGCTCGATGGATCGGATGTCCGTGGGCAACTCGAGGACGAGATCGTTCTCCATACGGCTCCGCTGGGTCAGGCGATGGCCGGGACGAGGGCGCCGGGGCTCAGAACCCCTCCAGCGCCTCTTCCTTCGTGTCCGCGATCCTGAACAGCGTGTCGAGCTTGGTCAGCTCGAAGAGGGTCCGGAGGTCCTCGTTCAGGCTGGAAAGCCGCAACTCGCCGCCCTGCTCCCGGATCTTCTTGGAGAGGCTCACGAGCACCCCCAGGCCGGACGAGTCGATGTAGCCGGTGTTGGAGAAGTCGATGACGAACTTCCGGTCCCCGCCCTCCAGATGCTCGAGCACCTTCTGCTTGAGCTCCTGACGGTTGCCGACGATGAGCTGACCCTCGACCTCGACGAGGGTCACGCCACCGTTCCGCGACACCTGAAAGCTCATGGCTCTGTTGCTCCCGTGGTCGGGTTCGCGGTCCGGGTGCCGCGCGACGAGGCGTGCGACAACCCTGCCGGAACAGCAGGCTAATGATAAGAAAGGAACAAATGTCGGGGCAAGCGCCGGGCACCGCGAGGCCGGCTAGCCGCCGAGCTTCCGGTTCAGGCTCGCCAGCACCGCCGGAGAGACGAAGCGCCCGACGTCGCCGCCCAGGCGCGCCACCTCCCGCACCAGGGACGACGACAGGAAGGAGAAGTCCACCTCCGGCGCCAGGAACACGGTCTCCAGCCCCGACCACAGCTCCCGGTTCATCTGCGCCATCTGGAGCTCGTACTCGAAGTCCGAGACCGCCCGCAGCCCACGGATGACCAGGCGGGCGCCCCGCTGCCCGCGCGAAATCGACGAGGAGGCCCTCGAACGCCACCGCCTCGACGCGGTCCTCGCCCGCGGAACACCTCGCGGATGAGCTCGACGCGCTCCTCGACCGGGAAGAGGCCCTTCTTGGCCTGGGACGAGGTGTGGGCGACCGCGACGATGAGGTGATCGGCGATGCGCAGCGTCCTCCGCACGATGTCCTCGTGGCCCCGGGTGATCGGGTCGAACGACCCGGGATAGATCGCGACGAGCGCTCTGATGGGCGCTCATGGACGGCGCGACGATGAGGGTGAGGGCGGTGTCGCCGTATCGGCGGGTCCGATCGGCGGGTCCGAGCGGGAATCGTCTCCCGCCAAGGATGCTCGACCCAGAGCTCCCGCGCAAACGGGCGGGCGCGGAACGCCTCCACCAGGCGCGCGGCGTCTCCGGTCCCGTAGGGGGGGTCGGCCAGGGCGACGTCGAAGGACCTCGGCGCCCCTCGCGGCGCAGCCAGCGGAAGACGTCCTCGGCGACGACGGTGCTCCGGTCCTCCGCGCCGAGGAGCGCCACGTTCGCCTCCAGGACACTGAGCGAGCCGCGGGCCCGTTCGACGAAGACCACGTGCTCCGCACCGCGGCTCAGCGTCTCGAGGCCCAGAGCACCCGACCCCGCGAACAGGTCCACGACCGCGCCGCCCGTCCATCCGTCCGCCCATGGCCGACATCCACGCCTCCCGCACGCGGTCGGTGGTCGGCCGGATGCCCCGGCCCTTCGGCGGCTTCAGGCGGCGGCCCCTCCAGCGCGCCGCCGATGATCCTCACGGCGCCGCCCTCCGCAGCGAGGGCGCAGGTCGAGGATCTGCGCCTGGGGCTCGCGCCACGCCCCGCCACTCGTTGCGCTCCAGCTTGAGCAGGACGTCGTGCGGGCCGTCGCCGAGCGCCTCCGGCGGGTGCGCGCCCGCCAGGCCGAACCCGATCCCGTCGAGCGACGGCGCGGCCACGCCGGAGGCTGACCTTGAGATGCGCGTCCTTGAGGACGCGGGCACCCTCGAGGTGCACACCCCGCGCCAGGAAGACCGGGCGCGGGTTCCCGATGCCGTGGGGCCCGAGGTACTCGAGCCAGTGCACCAGCCCCAGGTCCACCTCCTCCAGGTCCAGCTCGACGTCCGGACGGAGGACGGGGCTGCAGGTCGTCCGGGAGCAGCCGCCGGCGCGCCTCCGCGTTGAACGCCTCCCGCAGGGCGGGCACGGCGTCCCGTGTCCACGTCCATCCCGGCCGCCTGGCTGTGCCCGCCGAAGCGACCCATGTGCGCCCTGCAGGCGGAAAGGGCCTCGTAGAGGTGGAATCCCGGGATCGAGCGTGCGCTGCCCCGCCCCTGGGCGCCGTCCAGCGCCACCAGGACCGTCGGACGGTGGATGCGCTCGACCACCCGCGACGCCACGATGCCGATCACGCCGGGATGCCAGCCGTCGGCGGCGAGGACGACCCCGTAGTCCGCCTCCGGGTCGTAGCTCCGCGCCAGGAGGTCGAGCGCCTCGTCCAGGGTGCGCCGATCCTCCTCCTGCCGCGTCCGGTTGATCTCGTCGAGCTTGCGCGGCCAGCGTCGCCGCCTCTCGCGGGTCGTCCGTCAGCAGGAGGCGGAGCGCGTCGGCCGACTCGCCGATGCGCCCCGCCGCGTTGATGCGGGGTGCCACCACGAAGCCGAGCTGGCCCGCCGTCACGGTGCCGGCATCCACGCCCGCGGCGGCCAGCAGGGCCGTGATCCCCGGAACGCGAGAGGTGGCGAACCGGCGCAACCCGAACTTCACGAGCACCCGGTTCTCTCCGCGCAGGGGGACCAGGTCGGCCACCGTGGCCATGGCCACCAGGTCGAGCAGATCGTGGACGCCGTCGTCTCCGAGGGCCATCTCCCTGGCCACCAGCTGCGCCAGCTTGAACGCCAATCCGGTGCCGCACAGCCCCTTTTCCGGATAGGGACAGTCCGGCCGTTGGGGATTCACGAAGGCGGTGGCGGGGGGCCGCGTGTCCCCGACCGTGTGGTGGTCGGTGACGACGACGTCGATCCCCATGGCCCGGGCTCGTGCGATCGGCTCGAGCGCGACGGTGCCGCAGTCGGCCGTCACGATCAGCGACGCGCCGGCTTCGGTCGCGGCCCGCAGCCCGGCGTCCGAGAGGTCGTACCCGTCCCGGAGGCGGTGGGGCACGAAGGGGACGACGCGCGCCCCCTGCCCTCCGAGGAAGCGCGTCAGCAGCGCAGTGGCACAGATGCCGTCGACGTCGTAGTCCCCGTGGACCAGGATCGTCTCGCCTTCCTCGACGGCCCGCACGATCCGCTTCGCGGCGTCGGGACCGTCCGCCAGGAGGGCGGGATCGTGCAGGTGCTCCATGAGCGGGCGCAGGAAGCGCTTCGCCGACTCGGGGTCCGCATGGCCGCGTCCCGCGAGGACCGCGCACAAGGTGAAGGGAAGACGCAGGGATTCCGTGAGGGCCGCGACCACCCGGTCGTCGCCGGGCGGGACCTCCTGCCAGCGCGGGCTCAGCGGCTCGAGGAGGGACGCCTCGGAGGAGCTTCCCGCCGGCTTCACCCGGACTCGGATGCCTCGGCTTCCGGAGACGACGGTGCGGCCAGGATGACCCCGCACGATTCGCAGCGGATGAGTCCCGTTCCGTGGCGCAGCTCGTTCTGGATCTGGAGCGGGACCATGCCGTAGCAGTGGCCGCAGGCGCCGTCCGGGGTGAGCTCCGCCACCGCCCGACGACGGCCGCCCGCGCGGATGCCGTCGTACAGGCGCACCTCCGCCGGGTCCATCTCCTCGACGAAGCGGGCGCGGTCCCGCTCGAGCCCCTGCAGATCGGACCTGGCCTGGTCGCGCTGCTCGACGAGGCCCTTCAGCCTGGGCTCGACAAGCGCCCTCGCCTCTCCCAGGGCCCCCTCGAGCTCCGCGAGCCGCTCGTCCAGCTTCCGGATCTGGTCGATGAGCGTGTACGCCTCCTGCTCATCGCTCTGAAGGGCGCGCCTCACCATGTCGAGCTCCGCGCTGACCGCGGCCTCCTCCCGGAGGTTGCGCACCGACCCCAACCGCTCTTCGAGTCGCTTGACCCGAGCGCGTTTCTCTTCCGAGGAGGTCTCGAGCTTCCGCTCCTCCAGCTTCATCTCCTGGAGGCGCTTTCGCGTGTTCGCCACCTCGCTCTCGAGCACCAGCGCCGGTTCCTCCACCTCCGCGAACTGCGGATCGAAATCCCGGATTCGCTGGCGCACCTCCTCGATGCGGTTGTCGAGTGCCTGTAGCTCCTTGAGTGCCGTGCGCGTCTGCTCCGTCATCGGTCCTGCTGGTTCGAGTTCGGATCGGCCCAACGGCGTTGCGCCGCGGCCTTCCAGTAGTAGTCCGGGTCGATGGCCCGGAGCTCTCGGGACAATCGTTGTTTCTCCACCACGAGCGGCGCCTTCTCCTCGTCGGTCCCCGCCTCCAGGATCCGTTGATGGATCTCCGCCATCCGCCGATCCAGGGCCACGGCCCTGATCCGGTTCAACGCCGCCGTGAACTCCTCACGGCCGCCTGCGGTCTCGAAGGGCATGCCGAGGAGATCCTCCAAGCGCTGACGGGCCACCACGTCCATTCCGGACGGAGCGCTGCGCAGCTCGGGGTTTTCCAGGAGCGCCTCAAAGATGGCGCGGTAACTGGAATCGTCAAAGTCCGAGGGCGACAGCCACTCCGCCGCCTGGTCCATGTACGCCGGGTTCCTGAGCATGAGCAGGAGGAGGTTGCGTTCCGCTCCCATCTTGGGGAGAAGAGGCGTCGGGCGGGAGGGTGGCGGCGTCTCCGGGCGGCTGCGCGCCGGTCCCGAGGGCGCGCGCCTCAGCTCGGCCTCGAGCGTCTCCCGACGCACGCCGGTGCGATCCGACACCTTCTTCACGTAGATGTCCCGGAGCGCGGGGTCCGCGGCCGCCCGGACGGTCGGCAGGAGCCGGTCGACGGCTTCGCGCGTGCGCTCGATGCTGGAGAAGAAGTCGCGCTCCTCCAGTATCTGCAGCTTCCGGTCCAGCACGTCGAGCGCGTCGTCGAGGTGGCCGCGCAGGGCCGCGGCGCCCCGTCCCCGCACCAGCGTGTCCGGGTCTTCCCCGGGGGGCAGCGTCACCACCGACGGGTGGAGCCCCTCCTCCAGAAGCGTGTCCGCCGCCCTGAACGTCGCCCGGAGCCCGGCGGCGTCGCTGTCGAAGAGGAGGAAGATCCGCGTCGCATAGCGCGCCAGGAGCTTGGCTTGCTCCGGCGTGAGGGCGGTCCCCAGGGGCGCCACCACGTTCTCGAACCCGTGCGCGGCGAGCGACACGACATCCATATAGCCCTCCACGACCAGGGTGGCCTCCTCGCGCCGGATCGCGTGACGGGCCCAGGAGAGACCGTACAGCATCCGCCCCTTGTGGTAGATCGGCGATTCGGGGGAGTTGAGGTACTTGGCCAGGCCCTTGCGGTCGCCCTCGATCACCCGACCGCCGAACGCGACCACCTTCCCGGACAGTGCCTCGATGGGGAAGACGATCCTACCCCGGAAGCGGTCGTACGGCTCGGTCGACCGCTCGCTGGTGGCGAGGAGCCCCACCTCGAGCATGACCGTCTCGTCGAAGCCGTGCTTGGCCGCGGCGTCGCGGAGGGCGCGCCACTCGTCGGGCGCGTATCCGAGCCCGAAGCGCTCCGCGACGTCCAGCCCGATTCCGCGGCCCTTCAGGTAGGCACGGGCCGCAGAGCCCGTCGCGGCGTCCAGGAGCTGCCGCCGGAACCAGTCCCTCGCGAAGGCGTTCAGCTCGTAGAGGGGGCCGTTCGGGTCCTCCTCCTCACGCTGGCGGGACACCTCGTGGATCTCGATCCCGGAGCGGGCGGCCACGTGCTTCACCGCCTCGACGAAGTCCAGCCCGAGCTTCTCCATGACGAAGGAGAAGACGTCGCCTGACTTGTGGCATCCGAAGCAGGTGTAGAACCCCTTCTCGGGAACGACGAAGAAGGAGGGGGTGCGCTCCTCGTGGAAGGGGCAGTTGGCCTTGTACTCCCGTCCGGCCTTCTTGAGGGGAACGAACTCCCCGATCACGTCGACGATGTCGGCGCGCGCCCGCACCTCTTCGACCTGGTCGTCGGGGATCATCGTAGCGCCACCACCGTGACACCGGCCCCACCCTCCTCCGGGGCGCCCATGCGGAAGCCGGTGACGCGTCCGTCGCCCTCCAGGAGCTCGCCCACCCTCTGGCGGAGCGCGCCGGTCCCCTTGCCATGGATCACGCGCAGCTCCGACAGGTCCTCGAGCACGGCCTGGTCGAGGGCGCGCAGGAGCTCCGTTTCCACCTCGTCCACGCGCAGCCCGCGCAGGTCGACCTCCGTGCGGACCTGCCCTCCGGTCGGGCCCGACCATCCGCCTCCGCTCCGGCGCGCTCCGGGCTCCTCTCGACCGCCGCCCTCCACCGGCTCCAGGTCCGCCATCGGCATCTCGAGGCGTAGCGAGCCCACCGCCACCACCGCGCGATCCTCCCGCACCTCGACGATCGTGCCCTTGGCCCCGGTCGCGTGCACCCGGACCCGTTCCCCCTTCGCCAGATCGGGGAGGGGCCCCGCGCGCTCGTCGCGCACGGCCCGGGCCTCACGGGCGCTGCGCGAAGCCGCTTCCTCGACGCGGCGGCGGGCGCGCGTCGCAGCCTCCTCCATCTCCTGCTCGGACTGCGCTGCGGACCGCACGTCGGCGATGGCCTCCTCGACCTCCGCCCGCGCGTCCAGGAGGACGCGACGGGCCTCCTCACGGGCCCGCTGCTCCGCGGTGCGCTCGGCCTCCCGCAGCGACCGCTCGCGCTTCTCCACGTCGTCGCGTAGGCGCTCGGCCCTGGCGCGGGCCCGCTGGAGCTCGCCGAGCTGGACCTCCGCGTCCCGCTCCCGGCGCTCCAGGCGCTCGAGAACCTCCTCCATCCGTGCCTCGTCGCCCTCGCGGTACCCCTCGGCACGGTCGAGCACGTCGCCGGGGAAACCGAGCCGGCGAGCGATGGCCAGCCCGAAGCTCCGGCCCGGCCGTCCCTTCACGAGCTGGTAGGTCGGCTCCATCCGGTCGGGATCGAACTGCAGCGATGCGTTGACGATCCCCGTGTCCTCCCCGTCCAGGCGCTTGAGCTGACCGAGGTGGGAAGAGACCACCGTGAAGGCGCCGCGTTCCACCAGAACCTCGAGCACTG
Organism: uncultured Gemmatimonadales bacterium; assembly: GCA_963848895.1. GTDB lineage: Bacteria > Gemmatimonadota > Gemmatimonadetes > Longimicrobiales > Gaopeijiaceae > SZUA-318. Next base: position 328,181 of record CAWKGE010000024.1, on the reverse strand, counting down.
CCCGGGACAGCGCGGCGCCTTCGGCCGGGTCCGTTCCCGTTCCCATCTCGTCGATCAGGACGAGGGAGCCCGCATCCGCCCCTCGCACCAGGTCGTTGAGGTTGGCCAGGTGCGCCGAGAAGGTCGACAGGCTCTGCGCGATCGACTGCTCGTCGCCGATGTCGGCGAAGAACGACCCGAACACCGGCAGCGTCGTGCCGGGGCCCACGGAGGGCACGACCCCGCTCTGGGCCAGCGCGGCGATGAGCCCGGTCGCCTTCAGGAAGACGCTCTTTCCGCCGGTGTTCGGCCCCGACACCACGATCGCCCGCTCTCCCTCGAGCACCTCCAGGTCGTAGGGCACCACCGGCCGTTCGAGCGTCTCGACGAGGAGGGGGTGCCGCGCCTGCACCAGGCGGAACTCGGGAGCGCCCGCCTCCACCAGCTCGGGGACGGTCGCCCGCCACGCCAGCGCCGTTCGCGCGCGGGCGTGCAGGGTATCGAACTCCACCAGGGCGTCCAGGGCCCCCTGCAGCGCGTCCCGCAACGGCGCCAGCCGCGCGGTGAGCTCCCCGAGGATCCGGCGGATCTCGCGGGCCTCGTCGCGCTCCAGGTCCCGGAGCTGGTTCATCAGCTCGATGGCGATCGGCGGCTCGACGAAGATCGTGACGCCGCTGCCGGACTCGTCGTGGACGATGCCGCCCACCTCCCCCCTCCCTTCTCTGCGGACGGGGATCACGTAGCGTCCCTCCCGGATCGTGACCGACGCGTCCGGCACGAGGAACCGCTCGGGCAGCGTGCGCATGTACGCCTCGAGCTGGCGTACGATCCTTGCGTGGGCGCCCTTGAGCCGCTCGCGGATGCGCTTCAGCTCCCTGGAGGCCGTGTCCAGCACCGCGCCCTCGGCGTCCACCGCACGCTCGAGCGTCTCCTGCGTCTGCTTGTCCTCGACGAGACGCTCGCGCACGGTCGTCAGCTCTGAGAAGCCGTGCTCGCGCCGGTCCAGCTCGACCGCCAGGGAGCGCGACGAGCCCAGGAGGACCGAGATGCCGTAGAGCTCCAGCGGCTCGAGCACGGCCCCTTCCGGCGCGAGGTCGCGCAGCGCCCGGCGCGCGTCGGGCACGGTCGGCATTCCCCACGCCGGCTTCTCCTCGACGAAGCGCATGACCGAACCCACGCGCGCCAGCTCCGTGCGGATTGCCGCCAGGTCACGCGAGGGCGCGAGACTCCGGATCCACCTCCGGGCGAGGTCGCTGGCCGCCCGGTCGGCGATCCGGTCCAGGACCCTGCCGAACTCCAGGACCTCGAGGGCGTGCGCGCTCAACGCGCCTCCCGACGCCTCACGTCTTCATCTCCTCCCGGACGATGCGGTTCGCCTCCTTGCCGTCGAAGCGGCCACGGATGCGCGGCATCAGCTGCCCCATCACCTGCCCCATCTGGTCGGCGCCTCCCGCGAGGATCTCCCGGACGATGTCCCGCACTTCGTCCTCCGTGAGCGCCTCGGGCAGGTAGTCCGAGCAGGATGCGCGCCTGGGCCTCCTCGTTGGCGGCGAGCTCGTCACGGCCCGCGTCGCGCATCTGCTCCGCCGCGTCGTTGCGCTGCTTGATCGCCTTCGAGATCACCTGCACCGCCCCGTCGTCGTCCAACGCTCCCCCCGTCTCGATCTCCTTGTTCCGGAGATCGGCCAGGATCGTGGACAGCACGAGGGTGCGCTCCTTGTCGCGCTGCTTGCGCGCCTGGTTCAGGTCGCGCCTGGATGCGGCTCTTCAGCTCGCTGGACATGATTGGCTCGCTGGCATGGGCGCATCCGCACGGGCCCCCGGTGCGGCTGGCGGACGCGCGGGTTCGGAGCACCCGAGAGGGGTGCGCGGCCATGGGGCGCCCGAAGCTACCCCGGCTCCGGCGAAAGGATCAACGCGGCGCACCCTCCCGCCACGCCCGGAACGCCGGGCTCAACCGGGAGGCCACCCCAGGGAGCGGCCGCCGAGCAGGTGGACGTGCAGGTGGTGGACGGTCTGCCCTCCGTCCGCCCCGACGTTCAGGACCGTGCGGTATCCATCCTCGGCCATCCCCTCCGACCGGGCCAGGTCCCGCGCGACCAGGAAGAGCCTGCCCAGGAGAGCCTCGTGATCGGCGTCTACCGCGTCGAGGGAGGCGACGTGTTCACGCGGGATGAGCAGAATGTGGACGGGCGCCTGCGGGTGGATGTCGCGGAAGGCGACGATCCGGTCGTCCTCGTGGACGAGCGTCGCCGGAATGTCACCGTTCGCGATCTTGCAGAAGAGGCAGTCGGACGGGCTCACCAGGGGCCTCCGAATAGGGTGGCGTGGCTCGAACGGGGGGGCATGGGCCCGGGCGGAGGACGGGTCGCGCGCGGGGGGTGACTCCCTCCCACCCGATCATGATGGAGGGTGGGAGCGAGGTCAATGCGCCTACGAGCCCCTCCTCACCGCCACCCGTCCCCGCGGGCCATGGAGCCGTCCCGCGCCGACCGGCAGGTTGGGGGCCCGAGTCCCGCAGGTCCCGCCCCCCACCCCCGGAGGTCCCCATGGACGCCCTGGTCCACTCCGCCGAAAACGTGCTGCGCCGCCACAGCGCGCCGGCGCTGCGCCTGTCCGAGCTCCTCGGCCACGTACGAGCCGACACCGGCGTGCGCAACCTCGACGCGGAGCGGCTGCGCGGCGTCCTGGAAGCCCGGCCCGACCGTTTTCGTCTGCTCGACCCGTGGCGCGGTCCCTGGCGCTTCGTGCGCCGGGGTGCGACCGCGACCCGGGGGGTGGATCCATGGGTCGTGGTCGTGGGCGATCCGGGCGATGCCGGCGGGGCGGAGGGAGGACGGCCACCCGCCGACCGCCGCCTGACCGCGTCCGTCCGATGGCTCGGGCTGAGCCTCGACGCGGCGTCGGGCCGCGCGGTCTCACGCTGGCACCGCATGGCCGTCGCCTCCGACCGGGCCCGCCTGGCCCTCGCGAAGAGGGCGGCCTAGCAGGTGGCTCGAGAAAGCCGCGGTCGTCCCGGCCGCGCCCTGCGCCGTGGCGCCTCCGGAACGTCCCGGATCGCCACTCGCCGTCCGAATCCACCTCCTCCAGGCGGAACCCGGCCGCCTCCACGCGGCCACGGAAGCGGTCCCACTCCTCCGCGACGATACCCGACAGAACGAGCCAGGCCCCCGCCGGCAGCGCCCCCGCGAAGCCCGGCAGGAGCGGTTCGAGCACGCCCGACTCGATGTTGGCGACCACGCCGTCCCGCGGACCGAGGGACGTCACGTAGGGCACGTCGGCCCAGCGAGCCGTCCACGTCACCCTGTCGGCGACGCCGTTGCGGTCGACGTTCTCCTGCAGCGCCTCGACGGCGAGGGGGTCCCCTTCCACGGCGAGGACGTCCTCCGCTCCCATCCGGGCGGCCGCGATCGACAGGATCCCGGACCCCGCACCCACGTCGACCACGCGGTCGCCGGCGCGCACGGTGCGGTCCAGGAGACGGAGGCAGCCCCGCGTCGTGCCGTGCTCGGCGGTACCGAAGGCCATTCCAGGGTCGATGACCACGACCAGATCGCCCTCCCCCGGCTCCACGGGCTGCCAGGTCGTCGTCACCAGCAGCCGCGGCGTGAGCCGCCGGGGACGCAGGCCACGCTTCCACGTCTCCGCCCAGTCCTCGTGTGGGCACCAGCGCGTACGCACCTCGACGTCCGCGAGACCCTCGAAGTCGGCGAGGACCGTGCGGACCTGCGACAGGAACACCTCCACGTCGGAGGGTTCCTCGAAATGGGAGACGTACCAGCCGTCTTCTTCCGCGACGGCTCGCGCACCCAGTGCGACCAGCCCCTCGGCGAGGAGCGCCTCCCGCTCTCCCGCCGAGGGGCTGCGGACGCCGAGCTCCAGCCAGCGACGCGGGACGGCGCTCATCCGCCGGAGAACGCCTCCTTCACGCGGGACCAGAAGCCCTTCTGCGACTTGCGACCGATCTTCTCGGGCGCGGGCGTCTCCACCTCGCGGAGCCGCAGGAGGAGCTCCTCCTGCTCGGGGGTGAGCTCCTCGGGGGTCCACACCACGACCCGGACCAGCTCGTCTCCCCTGTCCATGCCCGTTCAGGTCGGGCAGACCCAGCCCGCGCAGCCGGAGCATCTCACCGCTCTGGATCCCGGCCGGGAACCGTGACCCTGGCGCTGCCGTCGACGGTCGGCACCTCGACGTCCGCGCCGAGCGCGGCCTGGGCGAATGTGACCGGAAGCTCGTGGACGAGGTCCGAGCCGTCGCGCACGAACCGCGGGTCCTCCTGCACCTCGAGCAGGACCACGAGGTCCCCGCGTGGTCCTCCGCGCGGACCGACGCTGCCCTGTCCCCGCAGGGTCAGGAAGTTCTCCGAGGTGACGCCCGGCGGCACCTCTACCTCGACCTCCCGCTCCCGACGGACGCGCCCGTCTCCCCGGCAGGTGCCGCAGGGCTTGTCGATGACCCGTCCCTCGCCCCGGCACGCGCGGCATGGTTGCACGCTCACGAACTGACCGAACACCGACCGCTGGACGTGCCGCTCCTCGCCGGAGCCGCCGCATACCTGGCACACGACCGGGCTCGACCCCGCTTCCGCACCGCTCCCACCGCAGCTGTCGCACGCATCGAGGATCGAGACGCGCAGCTTCCTCTTCGCGCCGTGCGCCACATCGCGCAGCGTGAGCGGAAGTCGCAACGCGCACGGTCTGGCCCTTGCGGCTGGCGGTGCGCTGGGTTCGCGGCCCACGCATGCCGAAGAGGTCCTCGATTCCGGCGAAGCCGCCGAAGTCGCGCATGAAGACCTCGATGGCGTCGGCGAAGTCGAAGTCGCGGAAGCCGCCGGGACCTCCACGCCCCTTCAGCCCCTGCTCGCCATAGCGGTCGTAGACCGCGCGCTTCTCCGAATCGCGCAGTACCTCGTACGCCTCGGTCACCTCCTTGAACCGCTCCTCGGACTCCTTCGAGCCGTCGTTGCGGTCCGGATGGTACTTGAGGGCGAGCTGGCGATACGCCTTCTTGATCTCTTCGGTGTCCGCGGTACGGGACACGCCGAGGAGCTCGTAATAGTCCGCCATGGCAGGCTGGCCGTCCTCAGGTCGCGAAGATCGCGGGTGACCATGCGAGGACGTGTAGTCCACGATGGCCACGACCTTCTCGTAGGGCATGCGCGTGGGGCCGATGACGCCGATGACGCCCTTCAGGCCACCCACGCTGTACTCGGCGGTGACCAGCGTGAAGTCCGCGAGCGCGAGCGAGTCGTTCTCCCCGCCGATGGTGATCTGGAGCTGGCCGCCGTGCTCGCGACTACCCACCGCCTGGGCGAGAAGGTCCCTGCGCTCGGTGAGCTCGATGAGGCTCTTGAGCCGCTCGCCGCTCTCGAACTCCGGCTGCTGCGCCAGAACGCTGGCGCTGCCGAGGTGGATGCGCGTCGTGTCCAGATCCTGGAGGCTGAACAGCTCGGCCCCGGACTGGACGAAGATGTTGAGGAGCTCGGAAGCGCCTCCCTCGCCGGCGCGCGCGTCCCGCAGGCGCTCCGGAAGCGTCCGCCGGATCTCCTGCAGGGACAGCCCGGCCAGGCGCTCGTTCAACGCCACCGTGAGCGTGAGCAGCGTCTCGCGCGGGACCTCGACCGGAAGGTCGACGTAGACCGTGCGCACCACGCCGCCCCGGATCGTCGCCACCAGAAGGACCTTGTCCGAGGACACCTGGATCAGCTCCAGCCGCTCCAGGATCGCCTTTTCGACGCGAGGGGCGACGGCGACCCCCAGCTCGTTGGAGATCAAGCTCAACGCGCGGACCGCGTGGCGGACCAGTCGCTCCACCGCCGAGCTCCCCGGCGACGTCCAGCTCGCGTACCAGCTTCTCCTGCTCCACGGTGGAGAGCGTGAACGGCTCCATGAGCCGGTCGACGAAGAAGCGGTAGGCCAGGTCCGTGGGCACGCGCCCCGCCGAGGTGTGCGGATGGGTGCAGGTATCCCTTGTCCTCCAGGTCGCTCATCGTGTTCCGCACGGTGGCGGGAGACACGCCGAGATCGAACCGACGGGAAACCACCCGGCTCCCCGCGGGCTCCGCCGTGTCCACGTACGTGCGGATCACGGCCTCGAGAACCTGTCGCTCCCGGTCGGTGAGATCACCACCCGCGAGCACGCGTTTGTCCAGTCCGGCCATGCGTTCGAAGATCGAAATTCCGTCGGGAGAGCGTCAAGCGCGGGCTGCGTCGAGCTCCACCGCCAGTCGGTCCAGGACGAGCCACCCTCGAGGAGTGAGACGCACGGCGCCGTCGCCGATTACCGCCAGCCCCTTCCCGGCCCAGGCGGCCGCGGTCGCCGCCGCTCCGCGACCGAGTCCGCTCAGCGCCAGGCCGTCCGACGTCCTCAACCCGAGCCAGATCCGCTCCAGCCGTTCGGCCTCCTCGTCGAGCACCTCGCGCCCCTCCTCCGGGCTCCGCCCCTCCACCGTCATCCTGGCGTATTCTTCCCAGCCGCGGAGGTTCCATCGCCGAATCGGGAGCGCATAGCTGTGCGCCCCGTTCCCCAAGCCCAGATAGGGCGCCCCGCTCCAGTAGGCACGGTTGTGCCTCGAGGCTGAGCCCGGTCGTGCGAAGTTGGAAACCTCGTAGTGCTCGTAGCCGGCGGCCCCCAGGGTCCCGGCAGCCACGAGGAACTCCTCGCGGTAGCGCTCCTCGTCCACCGGGGCCTCGCGGCCCTCGCGCACGGCTCGCCCCAGGGGCGTGGCCGGCTCCACGCTCAGGCCGTACAGGCTGATGTGGGGCACGTCCAAAGCGAGCACGCGATCGAGGTCGTCCCTCCAGGAGCGCCCCAGGTGCGTCGGGAGCCCGAAGATCAGGTCCACGGACAGGTTGTCGAAGCCCGCGCCCCGGGCGATCCGCACCGCCGCCGCCGCGCCCTCGGGCCCGTGCATGCGCCCCATCCAGCGAAGGGCCGGGGCGTGGAACGTCTGGACCCCCAGGCTCAGGCGATTCACCCCGGCGGCTCGCCACGCACGCGCGACCTCGGGCGTCAGGCTCTCGGGGTTGGCCTCGGCCGTCCACTCCAGGCTTTCGTGCCCGAGCCGTTCCGGCGCCCATCAGGCGGGCGAGGCCCGCCATCGCATCCGCGCCGAGGAGCGACGGCGTTCCCCCGCCAACGTAGAGCGTGTCCAGGCGGGGCGCGAGCGCGAAGAGCCCTTCTCCGGCCACGGCCGCAAGCTCCCCGCGGAGCGCAGCCAGCCACCCTGCCGCGTCGCCGGTCCGGCGTACCTGCACGGCGAAATCGCAGTAGAAGCAGCGCCGCACGCAGAACGGGGCGTGCACGTACACCGAGGCGACGCTCACGCGGTCGCCCGGAGCTTCACCCCGCACGGCGGAAACGCATCCCCGGCGGCGGACGACCTGGCCACGCAGCTCCATCTCCGCGAGGAGTGCCAGCACCCTGCCGGCGCCAAGTCCCATCCCGCGGGCGACCTCGTCGGCGGTACGCGCACCGCCGGCCAGGAGCTCCAGCAGGCGGACCTCCTCGGCCGAGAACGACGTCGGGACCCGCGGCTCGCCGGGCTCGACCCCGAGCGCCATGCGCACGAACCCGTTCACCGTCACGAGCGGGCGCGCCCCGTCGGCCAACAGCCCGTTGCTTCCCTCGCAGAACGACTCGCCGAACGGCCCCGGCACGGCCCATACCTCCAGCCCCAGATCCAGGGCGTGCTCGACGGTGATGAGCGCGCCGCTGCGCGCCCCCGCCTCCACCACCACGACCGTGTGGCAGAGCGCGGCGAGAATGCGGTTGCGGCGGGGAAAATGGTGCGGAAGGGCAGGCGTGCGCGGCGGGAACTCGCTCACCAGGAGTCCGTCGGCCAGGATCCTCCGGAAGAGGCTCCCGTGACGACGGGGGTAGGCCTGGTCAGCCCCGCGCCCGAGGACGGCGATGGTCGGGCCACCCGCGTCCAGCGCACCCTCGTGGGCGGACCCGTCCACGCCGAGCGCCAGTCCGCTCACCACCGGGACGTCGACGCGGGCCACCGCGGCGCCGATGCGACGGGCCGCGCTGGCGGCCGCGCTCCGTGGCATCGCCGCGAACCGACGATCGCGACCCCCGGCGTGCGCAGAAGCCCCACGTCTCCCCGCAGAAAGAGGACCGGCGGGGGATCCACCAGGTGCAGGAGCCGCGCCGGATAGCCGTCTTCGCCCATGACGAGGGTCTCCATCCCGAGGCGATCGGCGGTACGGAGCGCGAGCCGCACCGCGGCAGAGATGTCCGGGTCGGCCGCGGCCGCGGCGGTGCCGGGGCCGCCGACCCCGTCCAGGACGGAGCGCAGCCCCAGGGCGCGCCTCGCGGATCCGGCCGCCTCCACCATCGCCCGGACGGTCGCCGGACCGACGCGGGGAAGCGCGTCGAGGACGAGGAGCGCCTCCACCTCGCGGCGGCGATCCCGGTCCCCCTTCAGGGTGTCCACCACTCCTCTTCGTCCCCCTCGCCCTTCTCGGCGCGCTCGACGGCGCGGCTGCGCTCCCACAGCGCGTCGAGCAGCTCGGGGAGCCCCTGGCGTGCGATCGAAGACACGGGGAAGACGCCGAACGCGTCCGGGGCGGACAGCGAGGGCGGCGCATCGTCCGGGCCCAGCAGGTCGGTCTTGGTGAGCACCACGCAGTGGGGGGTGCGGGACAACGCGCGGCGAGTAGGCGGCGAGCTCTCCCCGCAGGGCCTCGTACTCGGCCTGCGGGTCGGCGGCGTCGACGGGAATCAGGAGCGCCAGCGTACGCGTGCGCTCGATGTGGCGCAGGAACTGATGGCCGAGCCCCCTCCCCTCGTGTGCGCCCTCGATGAGGCCCGGGAACGTCGGCCAGCACGAAGGAGCGGTATCCGGACAGCCGCACCACGCCGAGGTTCGGGGCGAGGGTGGTGAAGGGGTAGTCCGCGACCTTGGGGCGGGCGGCCGTCACGGCGGCCAGCAACGTGGACTTCCCGGCGTTGGGCTCACCGACCAGGCCCACGTCGGCGATGAGCTTCAGCTCGAGCTGGATGCGACGCTCCTCTCCTTCCTCGCCGGGCTCCCATCGTCGCGGGGCCTGGTTCGTCGACGTCGGGAAGTGCGCGTTGCCCCGGCCGCCGCGCCCGCCGCGGGCCACGATCAGGCGGTCCCCCTCCGCAAGCAGCTCGCCGAGGAGCTCCCCCGAGTCGGCGTCGGTCACGACGGTCCCCGGCGGGACCTTCAGGACCAGGTCCTCGCCCGAGCGCCCGGTCCGGTTGCTGCCCTCCCCGTGCTGGCCGCGGGGCGCGAAGTAGTGCTTCTGGTAGCTGTAGTCGAGCAGGGTCGACAGCTGCGCGTCCACCTCCAGGACCACGTCGCCACCCTTTCCTCCGTCGCCGCCGGCGGGTCCGCCGCGGGGCACGAACGCCTCCCTGCCGCATGGCCTCGGATCCGGACCCGCCGACTCCGCCGCGCACCTCGATCACAGCCCGGTCGACGAACACTCAGTCCCCTCCCGCGGCGCGGCGCCGCACCTCTGCCCAGGTTTCCGACGCGCGCGCCCGCGACGCGGGCGCGCTCACCGCGGCGGCGAGCTCCAGGGCCCGCGTCACCTCCGCCTCGCCGGCGCCCGCGTTCAGGGCGCCGCGAAGGTGCGAATAGAGCTGGCGGGGCGCGTCCTGCACGGCCAGGATCGCAACGATGCACAGCTCGCGCAGGGGCAGGTCGAGCCCGGGCCGCCCGAGGACCCTCCCGTAGCCGTCCTCCACCATCCAGCGCTCCATGTCGGGGTGCAGGCGTCGCACGTTCGCGCGCAGTCCCTCGTACTGTCCCCCGTACACGACCCGACACACCTCCTCTCCCCGCTCCGCCCACCGCTCCCGGTCGGCGGCGGCGGCGGGCGCCTCTCGACCCGAGAGCGCCCGCCAGCACGCGAGCCCGTTCAGGGCGGCAGGGTATCCCAGGAACAGGTGGCTCTGCAGGAGCGCCTCCTCCACCGCGACGGGATCCGCCACCCGGGCCGCCGCGCGCAGCGCCTCCTCCAACCCGGCACGGCTGCTCGCCGCCAAGGGAAGCGCTCAACGACACCAGCGCCTCCGCGCCCGCGTCCAGCGCGCTCACGCCCACCTCAGGTCGAAGGCCGGCCGGATCGCGCCCACGACCTCGCGACGGGTGTTGCGGACCTTCGGCTCGGCCCAGCGTGCCAGCGCATCCAGATCGTCGCTGTCGAGAACGCCGGTCCGGTGGAGCACGCGGACCAGCGCCACCTCGACAGCACGCCGGGCGCCGTCGGCCACCTTGATGGCGATCCCGAGCCCACGAGCCGGAACCCCGGCCCCGTACACGCCCTCGGCGCCGAGCTTCACGAAGGCGCTCGCACCCGTGCGCTCCATGACCGCGGTGCAGGCGCGCCCGGTCCCCCCCACCATGAACGGGATGGCGCCGTCATCGCCGACACGATGCGCGCCGGAGCCGCGCCGCGCTCCGCCGCTGCCGCGAAGCGGGCGAACGAAGCCGCCATGGCCTGCAGGGGTACGGAGAAGCACACCACCCCGCATCCGTCCACCGCCGTGCCCACCTCCGTCTCCTCGACGTCCGGACCATCGGGCGATCTCACGCAGCATCCGCCGCTGCACCGGGTGCCCGGCCGCGTGGTAGCCCTCCGGATCCCACCCGTGCGCCACCGCCAGGGCCAGCATCCCCGCGTGCTTCCCCGAACAGTTGTTGTGAATGGGGAGCGCCTCTCCTCCGTTGCGCAGCACCGTGCGCGCCTCCTCCTCGGAGAACGGAAGGTGGGGACCACAGCGAAGGGCCGACTCGTCGAGCCCGGCCTTCGCCAGGATCGAGCGGGCGCCTGCCACGTGCGCCGGCTCCCCCTCGTGCGACGCGCAACAAAGCGCGAGCTCGGCCTCGGTGAGGCCGAACCGCTCGACCACGCCGTCCTCGACCAGCGGAAGGGCCTGCAGCGGCTTCGCCGCGGATCGATAGAAGGCACCCGTCTCCGGGTCGCCCACCGAAGCGACGACGCGCCCGTCCGCGTCCGCCACGACCGCGTGGACCGCATGGCGGGCCTCGACGACCTCGCCGCGTAGAACCTCGATCATACCTGTCGGAAGAGACATCCCGCTCCGAGCCGTGGCCATGTCCCGAAGAGACGCTCCGACGTCGGGGCGTCCGCTGGCCTCAGGAGCCCGCCGCGGCCCCCTCCGCAGGCGAGGCGCGTTCGAGCAGCCCCGCCTGCGAAGGCGTGCCCTTCAGGAGCTCTACGGCCTTGGCGAGCGGCTTGTCGAAGCGGCGCTCCTGCAGGAACTGCCCCTCGGCCCCCCAGGCCTGGTGCGCGATCTCCCGCTCCAGCTGGTAGCGCGACGAAGCGACGGGCCGCCGCGGAAGTCGGCGCGGTCCACCGTGACGTCCCACTCCGGAAGCGGCCGGTAGAAGGCGTCCAGGTCGGCGTCGGTCAGGTCGAAGCCGGGCTTCAGGTCGGGGTGGTCCTGCACGTAGCGCACGGCGTAGTTGAAGACCGCCACGTCATCGGCCCGTTCTGGCGATAGAGCGCCCGCACCGCCCGCTCCTCGTCGGCGGTCAGCACCTCGGGCGCCACGAAGACGTCGGGCGCGATGCCCCCGCCCCCGTAGAGCGGCGGCCACCCACGGACTTGTAGGTGGGCCGTCCCGCCAGGTCGGGGCCCGTCACGAACTGGCCCGTGAGCGACAGGGATCCTCCACCCTCCGGTGGAAGCGAGCCTCCGGATCCTTGTTGATCGAGCGACCCACGGGCGTGTACCAGCGGGCCGTGGTCAGCCGGAGCACGTTGCCCCCGGACAGGCGGTAGAGGCTCTGCACCAGGCCCTTGCCGAACGTGCTCTCCCCGACCAGCACCGCGCGGTCGTTGTCCTGCAGCGCGCCGGCGATGATCTCCGAGGCCGATGCGCTGCCCCCGTCCACCAGCACGACCATCGACACGTTCGGGTACCGGTCGGCCTGGCTGGCCTTGTACGTGGCGTTCTGGTCTCGCGCGCGCGGCCCCGCGTCTCGACGATCGAGCGCGCCCTTGTCGAGGAAGAGGTCCGAGACCTCGATCCCCTGGTCGAGGAGGCCTCCCGGGTTGCCGCGGAGATCGAGCATCGACGCTCTTCATCCCGGCCGTCTTCAGGGAATCCAGGGCCGCGCGCATCTCCTCCGAGGAGCTCTCCAGCACGCTCTGCAGCGGCACGTAGCCGATCGCCCGGCTCCAGCATCAGCGCGAACGGCACCGCCTTGAGCTGGATGACCTCGCGCGTGAGCGTGAACGGAATGGGGTCGTCGACCCCCGGCCGGAGCATCTTCACCTGCACGGTGCTGCCCGGCTTGCCGCGGAGGAGCGCCACCGCCTGGTCCACGTTCATCGTGTCGGCGGCCTGGCCCTCGATCTCGCAGAACTGGTCCCCCGCCCGGATGCCGGCCCGGGCGCCGGGGGTGCCCGGCATGGGGCTCACCACGGTGACGTAGCCGTTGCGCTCGACGACCTCGAGGCCGACGCCGCCGTACTCCCCCTCGATCCCCTGGATGCGCAGGTTCTCGAAGTCGGAGGCCTCCATGAACGACGAGTACGGGTCGTGCAGGTCCTCGATCAGGCCGTCGATGGCCGAGTGGTACAGGCTGTCCCGGTCGACCTTGTCCACGTAGCTGGACTCGACGCGGTCCACGACCTCCTGGAGGAGGTGGACCTTCATGTAGACGTTCTCGGCGCGGTCCACGCCTCGCTGGAGGAGCCACCCGCCCGTCAGTACGGCGGCGGCCACGACCACCACCGGCGCCACCACGCCTCTGCGCATTCTCGACCTTTCCAGACGTTTCTCGGGTCCTCGGGCCAGTTGCGGCCCGCGGACCTGGGTCTAAACCGCCGAGGGGCGAAGGTTTCCGGAAACTCGCCGCTCCAGGAGACTGACGGACCCGGGCGTGCACCTCTCCCGGGCGCGCCCGCGCCTCCACGACCCGCACCCTCGGCTCGCGCGCCGCCAGCGCGAGGTACCCCTCGCGCACCCTGCGCAGGAACGCGCCACCCTCCCGCTCGATGCGGTCCGGGTCCTTGCCCTCGTCCCGCTGCCGCGCCGCGCCCTCGTCCACCGGCATGTCCAGGAACACGTACAGGTCGGGCGTGCAGCCCGCCCGTGGCCAGCGCGATGGCCCGGCGGACCTCGTCCAGGTCGAGCCCCCTTCCGAATCCCTGGTAGGCGAGCGTCGACAGGTCGAAGCGGTCCGCCACCACGGTCTTCCCGGCCTCGAGCGCGGGCCGCACCACGTCCCGCACGAACGCCGCGCGCGAGGCCAGATACAGGAATAGCTCGGTCTCGGCGGGCATCTCCAGATCGGTGCGCGCGAGCACCACCGAGCGCACGGCCTCGCCCACGGGGGTGCCCCCCGGCTCCCGGGTCACCACGTGCGGAACGCCCAGCGCCTCCAGCCAGGCGCCGAGGAGGGCGGCCTGGGTGCTCTTACCCACACCCTCGCCGCCCTCCAGCACGATGAAGCGCCCTGCATCCCGCATGCCTGCGTTGCTCCTCCTCGACGTAGTTCCCGCTACGCCTTCGTCGTCGCGCCCGTCCCACGCCTACGGCGCGTGTGCCCTTGCGCGCGCAGGACGCTTCACGAGGCGACTACTCGTAGTATTCCACGCCCAGGTGCGTGATCTGCTCCTCGCCCATCATCCAGCGCAGCGTGTTCTTCAGCTTCCAGTGCTGGATGAACAGGTCGTGCTCCGGATACAGCCCCGGCGCCGTCTGGGGGCTCTTGAAGTAGAACGACAGCCACTCCTGGATCCCCTTCATGCCCGCCCGGCCGGCCAGGTCCATGAACAGCGCCAGGTCCAGCACGATGGGGGCGGCCAGGATGGAGTCGCGGCAGAGGAAGTCGACCTTGATCTGCATCGGGTATCCCATCCACCCGAAGATGTCGATGTTGTCCCACCCCTCCTTGTTGTCGCCACGCGGCGGGTAGTAGTTGATCCGCACCTTGTGGTACAGCTTCGTCGTAGAGGTCGGGGTACATCTTCGGCTGCAGGATGTGCTCCAGCACGCCGAGCTTCGACACCTCCTTCGTCTTGAAGGACTCGGGGTCGTCGAGCACCTCGCCGTCGCGGTTGCCGAGGATGTTCGTGCTGAACCACCCGTTCAGCCCCAGCATCCGGTCTTGAAGCCGGGGGCCAGGATGGTCTTCATGAGGGTCTGGCCCGTCTTGAAGTCCTTCCCGCAGATCGGCACGCCCCGCTCCACCGCCAGGTCCTCCAGGGCCGCGAAGTCCGCCGACAGGTTCGGCGCACCGTTGGCGTAGGGGATGCCCTCCATGATGGCCGCGTACGCGTAGAGCTGGCTGGGCGCGATGCCGGGGTCGTTGGCCGCCATCCCCTTCTCGAAGGCGTCCGAGGGTCTCGTGGACGGCGCCCGCGCGCACGTAGATCTCGGTCGAGCCGCACCAGACCATGACGAGCCGGTCGCAGCCGTTCTCCTCCTTGAATCGGCGGATGTCGGCCCGGATCGCCTCGGCGAGCTCCTTCTTGTTGGCGGCCTTCTTCTTGTTGGGTCCGTCGAGCTTCTTCACGTAGTTCGTGTCGAACGCCGCCGGCATGGGCTTGAGCGACGACAGGAAGTCCTTGATCGGGTCGAGGTGCTGCTCCTTGTGCAGCACGCCGGCGTTGAGGGCGCTCTGGTAGCCGTCGTCGGGGATCGGGTCCCACGCCCCGAACACCAGGTCGTCGAGCCCGGCGAGCGGCACGAAGTCCTTGATGAGGGGCGTCCGGTTCTCGGTGCGCTTGCCCAGGCGGATGGTCGCCATCTGGGTCAGGCTGCCGATGGGCTTGGCCAGTCCGCGGCGCGCGGCCTCCACGCCGGCGACGAAGGTGGTGGCCACGGCGCCGAAGCCGGGGAGGAGGACACCCAGCTTGCCGCTGGCCGGACGGATATCGGATGGCTGCTTCACGAAGTCTGCCTCGTTCGCGTTGGTGTTCGGGGATCAGGAGGAGAGGATGATCCGGCTCTGGGCGCCTTCCTGGAGCCCACGGGCCATCGTCTCGTTCACCTTGTACATCACCTTGTCGAAGTTCGACTGGGCGGCGATCAAGCGCTGGAACACGGGCTTCGACTGCAGCTCGCTGGCCTTCTCCTCGTAGCTCTTCGCCACCTCCTCCTCGGGCTGCTTGCCCGCGCGCAGCGACGCCTCGAGTCGCTGTTCGAGTGCCTGGAGCTCGTTCCTCAGCTCGACGAGCTCCCGGTCCTCGTCGACCGCCGTGCTCGCCCGCTTCAGCGCCTGGTACTCGTCGGTCCGCGCCAGCGCGCCGCCCAGCTCCTTCGCCATGTCGTAGATGCCTGCCATTCCCAGCTCCCTTTCCTTGACTCCGCTTGTCAACCTTCGCGTTCGCTTCGAGCACCGGCTCGCCGTGCCAGCACCACCCGCTGGCGCCCCGCCAGGTCCCGGCGCACGGACACGTCGTCGTACCCACCCCGCGCCTCCACCGCGGTCACCACGATCCCGGCCTGTCCCGCCCCGACCTCGAGCGCCAGCAGCCCGTCGGGGTGGATGAACGGCCCGGCACCCTCGACGATCGCCCGCAGCACCGCCAGCCCGTCCGGGCCACCGAAGAGCGCCCCGCCCGGCTCCCAGACGCCGACCTCCGGCTCGAGGCCGGCGGCCTCCACCTCCGCGACGTAGGGCGGGTTCGACACCACCGCGTCGAAGCGCTCCCCGTGTCCCAGAGGCTCGAACAGCGAGCCGTGTCGCAGCTCCAGACGCTCCTCCAGCCCGGTAGACCGGGCGTTGAGCGCCGCCACGGCCAGGGCGTCCTCCGACGCGTCGGTCGCGACGACGCGGGCGAACGGACCCTCGCGCAGGAGCGAGAGCGCGATCGCCCCGGAGCCCGTCCCCAGGTCGACCGCGGTGAGATCGCCCCGCTGCCGCCCCGCCGCCCAGGCGAGGACCTCCTCCACGAGGATCTCGGTCTCGGGCCTCGGCACCAGCACACGCGGGTCCACCGTGAGCTCGAGCTCCCGGAAGGCGGCCCGACCGAGAATGTACTGGAGTGGCTCGCGCTCCGCCCGTCTCCGCAGGAGCGGCCGGAATCGGTCCAGCTCCTCGGGCTCCAGCGGCCGATCGAACTGGAGGTAGAGCTGCAGCCGCGGGACGCCGAGGGCGTGGGCCAGAAGATGCTCCGCGTCCAGGCGCCCGCGCGTCCACCCCCTTCCCCTCCAGGTACTCGCCGCTCCAGCGCATGAGCCGGAGCACCGTCCACACCTCGCCGTCCCGCCCCCGTCCGACCTCCGGGCTCCGCACGCTCTCCGTCACGCCGCGGAGGTCTCCAGCCGCTCCTCCTCCTTCGCCAGGCGCAGCGCCGAGACCAGCTCGTCCAGGTCCCCCTCCAGCACGTCGCCCAGGCTGTACAGCGTGAGGCCGATGCGGTGGTCGGTGACCCGGTTCTGGGGGAAGTTGTACGTGCGGATCTTCGCCGAGCGGTCGCCGGTGCCGACCTGCGTCTTGCGCTCCCGGGCGCGCTCGGCCTCCTGCTCGGCGATCATCCGGTCGAGGAGGCGGCTGCGCAGGACCTTCATCGCCTTGGCCTTGTTCTTGTGCTGCGACTTCTCGTCCTGGCAGGAGACGACCAGGCCCGGAGGGCACGTGGGTGATGCGCACCGCCGAGTCGGTGGTGTTCACCGACTGGCCGCCGGGGCCGGAGGAGCGGAACACGTCGATGCGCAGGTCGGCGGGGTCGATCTGCAGGTCCACCTCCTCGGCCTCGGGCAGCACCGCCACCGTGGCCGCCGACGTGTGGATGCGCCCCTGGCTCTCGGTCTCGGGCACGCGCTGCACGCGGTGGACCCCCGACTCGTAGCGGAGCCGGCCGTAGGCGCCGCGTCCGCGCACCACGAAGATCGCCTCCTTGATCGAGCCCGGGATGCCCTCGGACAGGCTCAGCAGCTCGACGGACCACCCCTGCCGCTCGGCCAGGCGCTCGTACATGCGCATCAGGTCCGCGGCGAACAGCCCCGCCTCGTCGCCCCCGGTCCCGGCCCGCATCTCCACCACGGCCGCGCGGTCCTCGAGGGGGTCGCGGGGGATGAGGAGCTCGCGCGCCCGCGTGCTGAGGGCCTCGATGCGCTCCTTCGAGCCTGGCGGCCTCGTCCTCCGCCATGGCGCGCATCTCCGTCGTCGGCCTCGTTCAGCAGCTCCACGGCGCCGTGGTGCTCCGCCAGCGCGCTGCGGAGCTCCCGGGCGGCGCCGACGACGGGCTCGAGGTGCGCACGCTCCTGCCCCAGCTCCCGGAGCTGATCCGGGCGCGCGAACACCTCCGGGCTCGCCAACTCGCGATCGAGCTCCGCGAAGCGCTCCTCCGCCTCGCGGAGGCGCTGATCCAGCCGGGGGTCGAGTTCGGGGGTCTTCATGGGAGAGCCGCGGATCGGAAGGCCGCGGCCGGATCGTCGACGGGTGCGGCCGGCCGGGCCGAAGCCCGGCCGCGCGCGTCACTTGCCGACCTTCTCGTACTTCTTCTTGAAGCGGTCGACGCGCCCGGCGGTGTCCACGAGACGCTGCTTGCCGGTGTAGAAGGGATGACACACCGAGCAGATCTCGACGTGGACCTCCTCCACCGTCGACATCGTCTCGAAGCGGTTGCCGCAGGCACAGACGACCGTCGCCGGCTTGTAGTCGGGATGGATGCCCTGCTTCATGTCCAGCTCCACGTGCCGAAGTGGAACGGGCCTGGCGCCCTCGGAAAGCGGCACCCGGCCCGGGGTTTCAACGGGTGGGAGGCGAGTCGGCCTGGGTCGCGCGCCTCCATAGCCTGGAAAAGCTAATGGCGAGCGCGGGCCGGGTCCAGGGATGGACCGCGCCGTTCGAGCCGTACCAGGCCAGGAGCACGAGGAGCAGCGCGCCCGCGGCCGAGCCGTTGCCGACCAGGTCGCCGAAGCGGGTGTAGAAGGTGCGCACGTCGGTGGTGTACACGGTGTCCACCCGCACGTCGCGCTGGAAGAGCGGCGTCGCGTCGTACACCCGCCCCACCGGGTCCACGAACATCGAGATCCCGGTGTTGGCCGCCCGGGCCACCCCCATGCGGTTCTCGATGGCGCGCATGACCATGTGCGCGGGGTGCTGCCAGAGCGCCGTCGTGCGGGCGTACCAGGGCTCGCGCCCGTACCAGGCGTCGTTCGTGATGTTCACCAGCACGTCGGCGCCTTCGCGACGGAAGGACCGGGCGCCTTGCGGATAGCGTCGACTCGTAGCAGATCAGCGGAGCGTACGCGGTCTCGTCGACCCAGGCCAGCGGCCATCCCTGCCCCACCCCGAACGAGCCGAAGTACTGCAGGCCCCGGAGCCACGACGACGGAATCCAGGGGACTCGCTCCACGAACGGCACCAGGTAGCGCTTGTCGTACTCGTAGTCCGTGAGCCCCTGCGGCCTCATCAGGAAGGCGGAGTTGAAGGGGACGTAGCCGCCGTTCACCGCCTCGGTGCCCAGGGCACCGAAGAGGATCGGCGCCCCCACCTCGCGGGAATAGGCCTGCACCCGGGCCCGAACCCAGTCCGCCTGCTCGTATGGCACCTTCAGGTAGACGGGAAACGTCACCTCCGGCATCACGACGAGGTCCACCGAGCCCGGGTCGATGCGGGGGACGAGCCGGTCCAGCGACGCGAACGTGCTGTCCAGCGCCTGCTCGCCGCTCAGCTTCAGGTCCTCGCGGATGTTGGGCTGCACCACCGCCACCCGCCCGGCTTCGCGCACCTCGAGCGTCCGGGCGCGCCACACGCCCCACCCGGCGGGGAGGACGGTCACCAGCACGACCGCGAGGAGCGTCGGGACCCACCGCCTCCCCGACCGCCAGCGCAGCAGGACCGTGGCCACGAGGCCGTTGACCAGCGCCAGCCAGAAGGTCACGCCGCGCGCGCCCACGATCTCGGCGATCCCCACCAGCTCGGGGAAGCCGGTCAGGGAGGTGCCCAGCCCCAGCCACGGGAAGGCGAGCGGGCCGGGCAAGTGGGCCCGGACCCACTCGATGGCCGTCCACGTGACCGGCAGCGCCAGCCACAGCGGCGCCCGCACTTCGTTCACGGACCGGTGCAGCATCCAGCCGAACAGCGCGGCGAAGCCCATCAGCGCGAGGATCGTCGACGACGTAGGCCAGGATCGCCAGCTTCGTGAACCAGATCAGCGCGACCAGGATCCAGTAGAAGACGATGCCGAAGTACAGCAGGCCGAAGAGGAGGCTCGCCGCGCACCGCCGCCCGCCGCCCCTCGCGGTCGGGGCTCGAGCGTGACGACCCAGAGCGCGAACGGGACCAGCCCCACGAACGGCAGCACCAGCGGGTGCAGCGGGGGAAGGACGCCGCCAGCAACAGCGCGGACACCACGGGAAGGAGCCGCTCTCCCGGCCGGGGCGCGAGGAGGCGCACGCGCGCTCCGGAACCGCCCCGCTATGGGCTCACCTCCCGTCCGTCTTCCGCCGCGCGGTAGGCCATCTGGATCAGGCGCATGAGGGCCGCCTGCTCGTCGGGCAGCTCGGCCTCGCCCCGCCCGGACACCGCCCGCACGAAGTGGTCCAGCTGGCGCCGGTAGGCGTTCGTGTAGGGGTCCTCGCCGCCGCGGGGCCGGGGCTGGCGGGGCGTCACTTCGAGGGGCCGGCCGCCCAGCTGCTTGTAGATCTCCAGCGGGCGGCAGCGACGCCGAGCCCTCCGTGCCCATCACGCGGGCGTAGTAGCGGTCCTCACCGGCGAACAGCCGCGTGCTCACCTCCAGCGTGAACGCGATCCCGTCGGCCTCGAACATGAGCGTGGCGGCGTCCTCCACGTCGAAGTCGCCCGGCGTCAGTGACGCAGCTCACGCGCCGCACCTCCGGATAGCCCACCAGCCAGAGACACAGGTCCAGCGCGGGCACGCCCAGCTCCACCAGAGCGCCGCCTCCGGCCTCGGCTCGCCGCTGGCGCCAGGTGGGGCGCAGGACCGGAATCCTGCGGGTCAGCCAGCTTCCGCGCACGGCGTAGATGTCCCCCATCTCGCCGCCGGCGACGAAGCTCCGCAGCGCCGTGGACGTCGGCCCGGAACCGGTGCGGCTGCCCCACGACCAGGCACCGGCCCCGCGAACGGGCCGCGGCCAGCACGCGCTCGACGCCCTCCGGGGTGATCGCCACCGGGCGCTCGACGAAGACGTCCTTCCCCGCCTCGAGCGCCGCACCGCCATCTCCTCGTGGACGCCGTTGGGCGTGCACATCACGATCGCGTCGAGGTCCTCCCGCGCGAAGGACCTCGTCGGGGTCGAGTGCCTCCGGGATCGCCCAACCGCTCCGCGATCGTCCGCGCCTTCGCCACGTCGACGTCGGCCAACGACCGCCAGATCCACGTCCTCGCGCTCCGCCAGGATCGGGATGTGCACCACCTGGCTGATGGCGCCGGTGCCCACGACGGCGAAGCGCGGCGTCATCGTCCCGTCCGGTCATCGGCTCCGCTCCTCGCCCGGAGCGGCGGGCGCGAGCATGATCTGCGCGCCGAAGTCGGATGCCGAAGTACTGCAGGTCACCCAGGACCTCGTAGCGGCCCTGGCCGTAGCGCACGCAGGTTGGTGCGCCAGGAGTACTCGACTCCGGTGTGCAGGTTGAATCCCGGCGGTCACGGAATCCAGCAGATCCTCGACGAACGTGCCGTTGATGGCCGCACCGTTGCCGTTGAGCAGGTGCACCGCGGCGCCCACGCCGACGAACGTCAGCAGGTCGTAGGGTACGCGCCAGACGACCTGGCCATCCACGGACGAGCGCGACGTCGCTCCAGTCGATCTGTCCCAGGTCCACCGTGGGCGGCGGGCTCGCCGGTCTGGGCCACGATGAGCGACGCCACCCGGTCCTCGAGCTCGCGGATCTCGCCGGCCTTGAAGTCGGACTTCCAGTACGTGATGCCGGGCACGATGCGCAGCCCCGGTCCCAGATACCCCAGGTCCATCCGCAGGCCGAAGCTCTGGGTGGGCTCCACCCGGCTGGGCCAGATGTAGCCCCACTCCGGGCCGAACCCGCGGAAGCGACAGGTTCTCGTAGTCGTAGTCCGCGACGTCCTGGGCGCGGCCCGCCGTCGGCGCCGCCAGCAGGAGCCCGCCACCGTCGCCAGGGTGCCGCTCGAGAGCTTCATGCGCTTCCTCACCGTCTCACCTCCGCCACCAGGTCGTAGTCCAGCGCGTCCACGATCTCCACCTGCACCATGTCGCCGGGCGCGAGCCCCTCACCGCCACGCACGTTCGTCACACCGTCCACGTCCAGCGCCTGCGCCGCGGTGCGCGCCACGGCGCCGAACTCCGGATCGTCGTCCACCGTGCGGTCCACCAGCGCCACCATCGTCGCCCCACCAGGGCCAGGTTCCGGTCGAAGGAGATGCCCCGCTGCACCTCCATCAGTCGCTCGAGCCGCTCCTCCTTCTCCTCCGTCGGGACGTGGCCGTCCATCGCCGCCGCCCGCGTGCCCTCCTCCACCGAGTAGGTGAACGCCCCCACCCGGTCGAACTCCACCTCCTCGAGCAGGTCGAGCATCTCGCGGAAGTCCTCCTCGGTCTCCCCCGGAAAGCCCACGATCACCGTGGTGCGCAGAGTCAGGTCGGGCACGGCGTCCCGCAGCCAGGCGACGCGCTCCAGGATGGTCCTGCGCCGCTCCGGACGGCGCATGAGCGCCAGCATGCGGTCGCTCCCGTGCTGGATGGGCATGTCCAGATAGGGAAGGATGCGCGGCTCGGTGGCCAGGAGCTCCACCATCTCCCGGGTGATCCCCGACGGATACATGTAGAAGAGGCGGTACCACGGCACGTCGGTGCCGGCCAACAACGCGCGCAGCAGGTCCGGGAGGAGCGGAGCCGCCGTGCCCGACGGGGCGCCCACGCCCCGTGACCCCCCGCGGCGCAGGTCGCGGCCGTACCAGGTCGTGTCCTGGGAGACGATGTTGATCTCCCGCACGCCCTGCGCCCCCAGGCCGGCGGCCTCGCGCACGAGCTCCTCCACCGGCTGGGAGCGGTGCAGCCCGCGCATGAGCGGGATCGCGCAGAACGCGCAGGTATGGTCGCACCCCTCGCTGATCTTCAGGTACGAGGTGTGCGGCGTCTCGCTGGAGAGGATGCGCAGCGGCCGCTCCATCGTCGGCACCACCTCGTCCGCGTGGGGAAGCAGGCCCCGCTCGCGGAGCGCGGGCACGAGCCCCTGCAGCTCGCTCAGGCCCATGAAGAGGTCGACCTCGGGGATCTCCGCGCGCATCTCCTCACCGTAGCGCTCGACCATGCACCCGACGGCGACCACCGCCTTCAGCGCCCCGTCGTCCTTGAGCTGGCACGCCTCCAGGATCGTCTCGATGGACTGCTCCTTCGCCGCCTGGATGAAGCCGCACGTGTTGACGATGACCACGTCGGCTCCCTCCACGTCGGAGGACACGTGCGCGCCGTGCCCCACCAGGGCCGCCATCATCCGCTCGGAGTCCACGGTGTTCTTGTCGCAGCCCAGCGTGACGAGGGCGATGCGTGGCCCTCCGGCGGCACCCGTGGGCTCGATGTGCAGACGCACGGCGGCGACGTCCGGAGCCACGTCCGGGCGCACCGGCTCCGGGCTGAGCGGGAAGACCGGAAGGTCGCGGAGGCGCGCCATCAGCTCATCGCGAGATGATCTGCACCCCGGAGGGCGGCGTGAAGGTGAACCAACCATCCGGGATACGCGGATCGAGCGTGACGTCGGACAGCGTCAGCGTACGCACCGACTCGTTCTCCTCCTCGAGCTTCACGCGCCGGAGGAGGTGGTCACTCTCGTCGATCCACACCACCGCGGACTGGTAGGAGGCCGAGGCGCGCGGCACCAGGCGGATGCGGGCCGTCTCGTGCCCCCCCACCTTCTCGGTCCCCTCGTAGGTGATCTCGTACTTCCGCGCGGGATCGTCGAGGAATTCCCGGTGGAGGTCGAAGCCGCCCGGGGCGTCGGCCACGGGGAGCCGGATCACGGTCTTCGGATCCGCGCTCGTGTAGTAGATCCAGACGTACGTTCCGTCCATCACCACGGCGTCGCCCGCCGGATCGGCGAAGCGCATGGCGAAGAGGTCCGGCTGCGCCTGGCACAGCCGCCCGCTCCCGTGGCTCTCCTGGCCCAGAAGGGGCACGGACAGCGTCTGCATGAAGTCGGCGCACACGGCCGACGCGCGCCCGGTAGCGGGCCGAAGCGGCTTCCAGTGCGGAGAGGCCGGGGGCCTCCTGCGCCCGGATGGTCCACCGGCGCCAGGGCCAGCACGAGTCGCGACGGCGACCGGCCCCCGAGTCCGAATGTGTCGCGTCATTGTCCTCCCCCGCTCAGCAGGGCGTCCAGCTCGTCCAGACCCATGAGCACCTCGCGGCCCTTCGCGCCCTCCGAGGGCCCGAGCACGCCCGCGTCCTGGAGCTGGTCCACGATGCGCGCCGCGCGCCCGTAGCCGATGCTCAAGCCGCCGCTGCAGGAGCGACGTGGAGCCCCCCTGGTTCTGGATGCACACCTCGGCGGCGGCCCGGAAGAGCTCGTCCCAGTCGCCGGAGATCTCCTCGACGGCCTCCTCCACGGCCATGAGCTCGGCGGTGCGCACCTCCTCCAGGATGTCGGGCTCCAGCACCGAGGGCGTGCTGGTCGGCTCTCCGGCTTCCTCGTGGCGCTCCTGGAGCTCACGGTACCACGGCATGAGCCGCTCCGTGTCCTCCGTGGGGAGGAACGCGCCCTGGACGCGCACGGGCTCGCTCTGCCCGGGCGGCAGGAACAGCATGTCCCCGTTGCCCAGGAGCGCGTCCGCGCCGTTCTGGTCCAGGATCGTGCGGGAGTCGGTCTTGGACGCCACGCGGAAGGCGATGCGTGTCGGGAAGTTCGCCTTGATCAGCCCGGTGATGACGTTCACCGAGGGCCGCTGCGTGGCCACGATGAGGTGGATGCCGATGGCGCGGGCCTTCTGGGCGAGCTGCGTCAACGGCTTCTCCACCTCGCTCTGCACGGTCATCATCAGGTCCGCCAACTCGTCCACCACCACCACGATGTAGGGCATGACGCCGTCGGTGTAGATCCAGCGGTCCTCGTCGCCTTCGGGGCCCACGGGCTCGACGCGCCGGAGCACGACCTCGTCCTTCACCTTCCGGTTGAACTCCTGGATGGAGCGGACGTGGTTGGCCTTCAGGAGCTCGTAGCGCCGCTCCATCTCCAGCACCGCCCACTTGAGTACACCGGCGGCGTCCCGAGGATCGGTGACGACGTTGTGGCGCAGGTGGGGGAGCCGGGCATAGACGGACAGCTCCACCATCTTCGGGTCGATCATCAGGAGGCGCAGGGTCTCCGGCGTGTGCTTGTAGACCAGGCTCGTGACGATGGTGTTCAGGCACACCGACTTGCCGGACCCGGTGGCGCCGGCGATGAGCACGTGGGGCATCTTGGCCAGGTTCGCCACGTACGGGCGCCCGTTCAGGTCCTTGCCCAGGGCCAGGGGCAGCTCGCCCTTGGCGTTCTGGAAGGCCGGCGTCTCGAGGATCTCGCGCAGGTTGACGATCTCGGGCTGGGGATTCGGGATCTCCACGCCCACGGCGCCCTTGCCGGGAATGGGCGCGACGATGCGCACGCTCGACGCCTTCATGGCCAGCGCCAGATCCGCGTCGAGGTTGGCGATGCGGTTCACCTTCACGCCGGCGGCCGGGATGACCTCGAACTGCGTGACCATGGGCCCGGTGGTCCGGCCGCCCAGCTCGCACTGGACGTTGAACGTGCCTGAGCTTCTCCACCAGGATCCGCCCCAGCTCGTCGAGCTGCCGCTCCATGCTGGCGCGATCCACCTCCTCCGGGGCTTCGAGCAGGTCCACCGGTGGGATGCTCAGGTCGGACGCCTCGTCGGGGTGGCGCGGGTCGGGCAGCCCGGAGCCGTCGTCCTCGTCCCGATCCGCCGCGGCGGCCGTCGGCGTCCTTCTTCTTCCGTCGCCCCTTGCGCCCGCGGGAGGGGGGGGAAGCACGTCCGGGACCGGCTCGGGAAACTCGGGCTCGCCGGGGCGTCGGCGACCTCTTCGATCAGCGGCGTCTCCTCCATCGGCTCCGGCCGCCGCGGCCTCGGCCTGGCGGCGGGCCGCGCTCGAGCGCCGCCAGATGCCGCTTCTCCTTCAGGGCCCGCGCCGTCCGCCCGGCAAGCCTCGCCGCCGGCGACGCACGCCCCGCCCCACGGTGCGCAGCGGATTCCAGCCCAGCGTGCCCACGGAGAGGGCCACCAGGCCGGCCGCAGCCGACCAGGACCGCGCCCAGCACACCCACCAGGTCCACCAGCGGCGTGCCCAGGTGCGTGCCGAGCCAGCCGGCGACGCGCAGGGTCGCCGGCGACCACCCACGTGCTCAGCGGGACAGGCAGGAGCAGCCCCACGTTCAGCAGCCCCAGACGCAGCGACCGCTCGGTGCTCATCCACTCTCCGGAGCGCAGGCCGCCCAGCACCAGCAGGGGCGGCACCAGGAAGGCGGACGCGCCGAGGAAGGCGTGCAGGAGCGCTCTGAGCGTTCCACCCACGAAGCCCATGGCGTTCCCCGAGGGGAACCACTGCGGGCCCCGCTCACCCGAGGACCGAGACCGGCAGGAGGGCGAGGAGCACGAAGAGCGCCAGGGCGAGCAGGCCGATGGCGAGGATCTCACGCTGCTGCTCCCGCCTCAGCATCGCCTTCCCGTCATCCTCCCGCCGCGATCAGCGCCCTGTCCCGCATCTCGGCGACCACGGCGTGGCGGTCCACCGCCCCGCACGCCTCCAGGTCACCCTCCAGGCCGATGGCCGCCAGGGCCCGGCCCGCTTCGGTCCGCGCCAGGAAGCGCGGGGTCCGGCGTCGATGGCCCCGGCGAGCGCCAGGCCGCGCGCGCCGCGTCGTTGTCCGCCTCCTCCGCGCGGACGCCCAGGCGCTGCAGAAGGTGCCCCGCACAGAGCGCGTCGTCGAGGGAGAAGCGTCCCATGCGGCCCGCGCACAGCACGATCAGGTCATCCTCCTCCCGGCACCGCGTCGGCCACGGCGCCCAGGTTGGTGAAGGCGCACGCGAGCACCCGTCGGCCTCCTGGGCGCCCACCAACGCGACCGTGCCGTTCGTCGTGCTCATGACCAGACGCTTGTCCCGGACCACCTCGGGGCCGAACTCGGCCGGCGAGTTGCCCAGGTCGAAGCCCTCGACCTTCACGCCCTTGCGCTCGCCGCACAGCAGCGTGTCGTCCCGCCCCAGCGACGAGGCGAGCTTCACCGCCTCCTCGGTCGAGCTGGTCGGGTAGATCGCCCGCGCGCCGTTGGCCAGCGCCTCCACCATGGACGTGGTGGCCCGCACCACGTCGATGACCACCACCGCCGCGCCACCCAGGATAGCGCCGGATCCACCTCGGTGCGGTTGAAGAAGACGCGAGCCCTCACCGCTCCTCCTTGGCCTCGGACAGCATGCGCGCCACGAAGCCCGTGTCCACGTCCCCCGCCACGAATCGCTCGTCGTCCACGATCCGCCTGAGGAAGGGGATCGTGGTGGGCACGCCCTCGATGATGAACTGGTCCAGCACGTGTCGTGCCCGGACGATGGCCTCGTCGCGGGTGCTCCCCTGCACGATGAGCTTGGCCAGGAGCGAGTCGTAGTTCGGCGGCACCGTGTAGCCGGTGTAGACGTGCGTGTCCAGGCGCACGCCGGGCCCGCCGGGCGGGTGGAAGGTCGTGATCGTGCCGGGCCCCGGCGCGAAGTTGCGGTCCGGATCCTCGGCGTTGATGCGGAACTCGATGGCGTGCCCCCGGTGGCGCACCGGCTCCCCGTTGGTCGGGAAGCCCAGCGGCTCCCCGGCGGCCACGCGGATCTGCTCCTTGACCAGGTCGAAGCCCGTCGTCACCTCGGTGACCGGGTGCTCCACCTGGATCCGGGTGTTCATCTCCATGAAGTAGAACGACCCGTCCTGGTCCAGCAGGAACTCGATGGTGCCGGCGCCCACGTAGTCGATGGCCTGCGCCGCCGCGCACCGCCGCCTCGCCCATCTCGGCACGCAGCTCCGGGGTGAGCGCCGGCGACGGGGCCTCCTCCACCAGCTTCTGGTGACGGCGCTGGATGGAGCAGTCGCGCTCCCCCAGGTGCATCACCCGGCCCTGCCGGTCGCCGAAGACCTGGAACTCGACGTGGCGCGGCTTGAGGATGCACCGCTCGAGGTAGACCCCCGGATCCCCGAACGCGGCCTTGGCCTCGTTCTGGGCGGCGGTCAGGAGCTTCGGCGAAGCCGTCCGGGTCGGGCGCGATGCGCATCCCCTTCCCGCCCCCGCCCGCCGACGCCTTGATCATGATCGGGAAGCCGATCTCCTCCGCCACCCGCCGGGCCTCGTCCATGTCCTCCACGATCCCCTCCGAGCCGGGCACCGTGGGCACGCCCACCTCCATCATCGTGCGTCGGGCCGTCGCCTTGTCCCCCATGGCCCGGATCTGCTCGGGGGTGGGCCCGATGAACGTGATCCCCGAGCGGGCGCAGATCTCGCTGAACTCCGCGTTCTCGGCCAGGAAGCCGTAGCCCGGGTGGATCGCCTCGGCGCCCGTGACTTCGGCGGCGGCGATGATGCGCGGGATGTTGAGGTAGCTCTCGCTGGCGGGCGCCTTGCCGATGCACACGTCCTCGTCGGCGAAGCGGACGTGCAGCGACTCGCGGTCCGCCTCCGAGTACACGGCGACCGTCTCGATGCCGAGCTCGTGGCACGCGCGGATGATGCGCAGGGCGATCTCGCCCCGGTTGGCGATCAGGACCTTCTGGAACAAGGATCTCTCTCCATCGTCGAAGCGCGCCCGACTTCCTCCGGGAGCCCGGCGCGCCGGCGTCGGCTCGACCGGCCTTCCCTCGCGTCCCGGCGCTCCCCCGATCTTCGCCTACGCCGGATCCACGCGGAAGAGCACCTGCCCGTACTCCACGGGCTGGGCGTTCTCCACCAGGATCTCGACGATGGTGCCCTCCACCTCGCTCTCGAGCTCGTTCATGAGCTTCATCGCCTCGATGATGCAGAGGGTGTCGCCCTTGGAGACGCGCGTGCCCTTCTCCACGTAGGGCGGCGCGTCGGGAGCCGGGGCGCGGTAGAACGTCCCCACCATCGGCGACGTGATCTCGATCAGGTTCGACTCCGCCGGGCCGGCCCCGGGAGACGGCCCCTCCGTGCCCGCACCCTGAGCCGCGGACGGGGGCGCGCTCGGGGATGCCGCGAGCGGCATGGCCGCCGCCGGGCCCGTCATCGCGGGGGACACCGGCAAGGCGGGCGGCGTCTTCGCCAGGCGGACACGCGTGCCGCCCCGCTCGATCTCGATGGAGTCGAGGCTGCTCTTGTCGATGGCCTGGATGAGTCGTTCGAGGAACTCGAGGTCGATCATCCGTCACACCCGTGTGAGGTATTTGTCCTCGCGGCGATCCACGCGGATCACGTCCCCCTCCTCCACGAAGAGCGGCACCTGGACCACGGCGCCCGTCTCCAGCTTCGCGGGCTTGGTGCCGCCCTGGGCGGTGTCTCCCTTCACGCCCGGCTCGGTCTCCGCCACGGCGAGCTCGACGAAGTTCGGCAGCTCCACGCTGATGACCTTCTCGTCGTGGACCAGCCCCTCGCACTCCATGTTCTCCTTCAGGTACTGGAGCTGATCCTCGCCGATGACGTCGTGCTGGATGGGGATCATCTCGAAGGTCTGGGCATCCATGAAGTAGTAGAGCTGCGCCGTCGGTGTAGGAGTACGTCACCGGGCGCCGCTCCAGGCGCACGTCGGTGACCTTCTCGCCGGCCCGGTATGTCCGGTCCACGACCGCGCCCGTGAGGACGTTCTTGAGCTTCGTCCGCACGAACGCGCCACCCTTCCCGGGCTTCACGTGCTGGAAGTACGTGATGGTCCAGAGATCGCCGTCGATCTCCAGTACCATGCCGTTGCGGAAATCCGCGGTGCTCGCCATGCAGCCTCGCGACTGGGGTACGAGGAACCGGCCCGAGTCCGGCTCCTACTTCTTCTTCTCGATACGGGATACCAGCCCCCGGAGCCCAAGAAGATAGCTCTGCACCCCGAATCCATAAACCACACCGGCCGCCACGTCGGCCAGGTACGAGTGCCGGCGGAACGGCTCGCGGGCGGCGGTATTGGACAGGTGGACCTCGACGAACGGGCGGTCGACGCCGAGCAACGCGTCGCGGAGGGCAACCGAGGTGTGCGTGAGCGCGCCCGGGTTCACCACGAACCCGTCCACCCTGTCCGCGGCCTCCTCCAGGAAGTCGAGGATCTGCCCTTCGTGGTTCGACTGGAAGAACTCCACCTCGACCCCCAGCTGGGCCGCGAGGGCTTCCACGGCACGGTCGACGTCCTCCAGCGTGTCCGTCCCGTAGACGGCCGGCTCCCGGCGTCCGAGGAGCCGGAGGTTCGGCCCGTGGACGACGGCGATCCTCATGCCGGCGGCCCGGGTTCCGATCGCCCGTCCTCCGGCCTCCAGGCGAGAAGGCGCTCGAAGTAACGACCGATGGCTGGACCGGCCAGGGGGAGATCGTCCGCATCCTCCTCTGTCCAGGCGAAGGGGGTGTCCACCTCGTGCAGCTCGCGCTGAGCTTCGGCGTCCCACGCGTGACCGCTCACGTCGTCGTCGTATCCGACCGGCTCGAGCGCATCGGCAGGGTCCGACGGTCCGGCTTCGTCCATCCCCGCCGTCTCCAGCTCGGCGATCCTCCGGCGCAGCCCGGGGTCCCCGGGCGTGGATTCCAGGAGCTGCCGGAAGATCTCCAGAGCGCGCTCCGTCAGGCCCTGACCGGCGTAGAGCTCGGCCATCGTACGCGTGACGAGGGGCGGCTCGTCGGAGACCTCGTCGGAGGGGAGCTCGGCGTCGGCCTCCACCGCGTCCGGGGCGAGGGCGGCGACGACGGGGACCTCCTCTTCCTCCTCCACGGCCGGGGCGAGGGCGGCGATGGCGAGGGCCACCTCTTCCTCCTCCGTATCCTCCGCGTCCGGGGCGAGGGTGGCGATGTCGAGGGCCACCTCTTCCTCCTCCGCCTCCTCCGCGTCCGGGGCGAGGGCGGCGATATCGAGAGCCTCTTCGGTCTCCTCCGCCTCCTCCGCGTCCGGGGCGAGGGCGGCGATATCGAGAGCCTCTTCGGTCTCCTCCGCCTCCTCCGCGTCCGGGGCGAGGGCGGCGATGTCGAGATCCTCTTCGGTCTCCTCGGCCTCCCCCGCGTCCGGGGCGAGGGCGGCGATGTCCAGGACCTCTTCGTTCTCCTCCGCCTCCCCCGCGTCCGGGGCTAGGGCGGCGATGTCGAGAACTTCTTCGGTGTCCTCGGCCTCCCCCGCGTCCGGGGCTAGGGCGGCGATGTCGAGAACTTCTTCGGTGTCCTCCGCCTCCCCCACGTCCGGGGCGAGGGCGGCGATGTCGAGAACTCCTTCGGTGTCCTCGGCCTCCCCCGCGTCCGGGGCGAGGGCGGCGATGTCCAGGACCTCTTCGGCCTCTTCCGCCGCCGTCGGGTCCATGGCCATGAGCTCTGCGAGCCGCCTCCGGCACTCCGCTGCCTCGTCCGATACGCCCCGCTGCTCGAGCGCACCGGCGAGGAACTCCAGGCCCATGACGTTGTCCTTGTCCAGCTTCAGGACCTTGCGGGCCGCGATCTCGGCTTCCTCCACCAGCCCCTTCTCCAGGTACAGGCGGGCGGCGACCGCGTGCGCCGACGCGAAGTCCGGGTGTCGCTCCAGACCCTGGCTCAGGAGCTCGATGGCTTGGCGGAAGTCCCCCGCACGTCGGTAGGCGTCGACGAGCGGCACGAAGGCCCGGCCGTCCGGATCGCGGTCGGACCAGAAGAGGGACCGGAGAATCCGGATCTCCTGATCGAGGGGAATCGACATGGACGCTCGGACGGTCACAGAGGGATGGGGCGGGGCGAAACGCTCGACGCCAGGCCAAGATACGGAGCCGCGAGAAAAAGTGTCAACGAGGTGCCGCGCTCGCCGGACGCGGAAACATACGGTTCTCCCGCCTGTATCTCATTCCCGGAGTGACCGGTCGCGGTCCCATTGGAAGTGGACGCGCGTTGAGGGTGTGTGCGAGAGCCGTTATTCTTTCAGGTCTATTCCGGAACGTTTTGTCGAAACCTGGTCAAGAGGTCGCGGGAGACGCTGTCCTATGATGCGTCAGATGCGAGAGGCCACCAAGCCGATCATGATCTTCACGGCGGCGGCCTTCGTGGCACTCATGGTGTTCCAGTGGGGCATGGATATCACCGGCCGCAGCTCGGGTGGCTATGGCGAGATCGGAAGCGTGAACGGCGATCCCGTCACGTACGACGCGTATCAGGCAGCGTACCGGAACCTCTACGACCAGGCGCAGCAGTCCCAGCAGGACCCCATCACGTCGCAGCAGAACAAGGAGCTGGAGGACGCCGCCTTCGACCAGGTCGTGAACCAGATCCTCATCCGGCAGGAGCTGGACCGTCGTGGGATCTCCGTCACGGACGACGAGATCCGCCAGGCCGCCCAGTACGCGCCACCACAGGACCTCCGCCCGCAGTTCACCGACTCGACCGGGCGATTCGACCTGCAGGCCTACCAGACGTTCCTGGCATCCCTGCCCCAGGACCAGCTCCTCCTTCTCGAGTCCTACTACCGGGACGTGATTCCGCGAGGGAAGCTCCTCCGGCAGGTCTCCTCGGGCATCTACCTCTCCGACGCCGAGCTCTGGCGGCGTCTATCGTGACGCGCACGAGACGGTCCAGATCCAGTACGTCCCGCTGAATCCGTCGACCCGTTACGCGGATGCGGACTTCCCGATCGACCAGACCGAGATCCAGGCCTACTACGACGCACACCAGGACGAGTTCGAAGTGCCGGCCCGGGCCACGGTGAAGGCGGTGGTCATGCCCAAGACGCCGACCGCGGCCGACACGGCGGCCGCCCTGGCCCGGGCACGCGACCTTCGTCAGGAGATCCTGGACGGTACGGATTTCGCCGAGGTGGCCAGACGCGAGTCCGCGGACAGCGCGTCCGCCCGCCAGGGGGGCTCCCTCGGTACCTTCCCGAAGGGCCGCATGACGCCGCCCTTCGACTCGGCGGTCTTCGCCGCGCCCGTAGGCAGGGTGACGGAGCCGGTGAAGACGAGCTTCGGATACCACCTCATCGAGGTCAATCGCAGGTGGGACGGGGACAGTGCCCAGGCCAGCCACATCCTCATCCCCATCGAGCGGACGGACTCGAGCGAGATCGCCCTCCTCACCCGCGCCGATTCCCTGGAGTCTCTCACGGCCGGGGTTCCGCTCGAGGAGGCGGCGCAGGAGCTCGGCCTGTCGACCACCACGGTTGACATCACCGCCAACTTCCCCTTCCTCGTAGGCGCGGGTCAGATCGGCGAGGGCGCCGACTGGGCCTTCGAGGAGGCGAGTCCCGGTGACGTCAGCCCCGTCTTCGAAAACGCCCAGGCCTTCTACGCGCTCGAGCTCGTGAGCAGCGAGCCCGCCGGCGTGCTGCCGCTCGACCAGGCCAAGGCCTCCATCGAGTCCACCCTCCGCTTCGACAAGAAGCTCGCACGGGCCAAGCTCGAGGGGGATACGGTCGTCCAACGCGTTCGCGGGGGCGAAGCGCTCGCCAACGTGGCCGCCGACATGGGGCTGGAGGTCCGCGATGCCGGGCCCTTCAGCCGCAACGACTTCGTGCCCGGGATCGGACGCCAGAACGCCGCCATCGGCGCAGCGTTCGCCCTGCAGCCTGGCCAGGTGAGCGATGTCGTGACCACGCCGGCCAACGCGTTCGTCATCGAGGACATCAGCCACACGCCTGCCGACTCGACCGCGTGGCTCGATCAGAAGGCGCAACAGGAAGGGACCGCGGTGCAGACGCTCCAGCAGCAGCGCCTTCAGGAGTGGCTCGCGGCGCTACGCAAGGCTGCCACCATCGTGGACCGGCGTGACCAGGTCCTTCAGCCCGCCGACGCGACCGACCAGTCGCTCCCGCCCCTCGGCCGGGGCGCGCTGAGGCTCCCTCACCGCGACACCGTCCCACGCGAGAAGGGCCGGGACGCCGCAAGCGGCGTCCCGGCCCTTCTCGCAGGAGCCCCGGTGGGGGCCTCCGTGTCAGTCTTCGTTTCCGTCGCTGAGCCGCTTCGGCTCGCGATCCTCCCCGCTGGGCGGCGGAGCGGACCGGTGCACGGGCTCCTCCGGAGTCTTGAGCTCGTGCTCGATCTCGCGGACCGAGCTCTTGAACTCTCGTATCCCCTTCCCCAGCGCCGAGCCGATCTCCGGGAGGCGCTTCGCTCCGAACAGAAGGAGCACGACGAGGAAGACGAGGATCATCTCCCCCATTCCGAAGCCGCCGATACCCATCTTGTAATCCCTCCATGCGAGGCCCGCCGGCCTCGCGGGTTCGAGGTCACCGCATCAGATCCACGACCGTGCGATGAAGGCAACGACGCCGATGCCGACCAGCGTCAGCACGTTCAGCGCCACCGTGAGCGGCCCGATGCTGAGGGCCACCGCCACGAGGTCCACGCTCAGCGGACCCAACGAGGCGTGCACGGAGGTCGTGAGAAAGTCCCGCGCTGCGCTGTCCGGCAAGAACAACTCGCACAGCTTCGTGAGGAGCCCCCCCAGGAACAGTCCCAGGACCAGCGTCCAAGCGAGCCTGACGATGCTCCGTCGCCGGGTGTCAACGAGCATACCGGCCCAGGCCGTCGAGGGTTCCAGGATCGAGCGACTCTGATCGCATGCGGTGGTTCAACGGCTCCGGTCGACGGCGTAGGACACGGCATCGCGCAGCGCGTCGATGGCGGGGCCCGCCCGCAGCCCCGCGAGCGCTTCCTCGGCCAGGTCGGCGTACTGTCGGGCACAGGCCCGGGCGTAGTCCAGGCCCCCCCGCTCGGCGACGATCTGCACGATGCGGGCGATCTCTTCGTCGGTGGGATCCACCCGCGTGAAGAAGCTGCGGATCTCCGCCTCCTCCGACTCGCTGGCAGCCGCCATCGCGCCGACCAGGGGAAGCGTGACCTTGCGCTCCCGCAGGTCGTGGCCGGTGGGCTTTCCGGTCACCGCCTCCGATCCCGTGTAGTCCAGGAGGTCGTCCGCGATCTGGAAGGCCATCCCCAGATTGTGCCCGAAACGCGCCAGGGCCTCCCGGTGCGCGGGGGCGCCGGCCAGCGCACCCATCTCGCACGCCGCCGACATCAGCGAGGCGGTCTTGGCGGCGATCAGCCGGTAGTAGTCGTCCTCCGTGAAGTCGAGCGCGTCGTAGGAGGTGAGCTGCCGCATCTCACCCACGCTCATCTCGTTGGCCGCCTGCGCCAGCACCGCCAGGGCCTCCAGATTGCCCAGCCGCGCCAACTCCGTGACGCCCCGGCAGTACAGGTAGTCACCCATGATGATAGCCACCTGGTGCGTCCACAGCGCGTTCACCGTCGGCAGCCCCCGGCGGAGCACCGAATGGTCCACGGCGTCGTCGTGGACCAGCGTGGCCAGGTGCACGAGCTCGACCACCGCCGCCAGCGTCAGCGCCTGCCCGGGGGACTCACCCGCGACGCGGCTCGACAGCAGCAGCAGGGTGGGCCGGAAGAGCTTGCCCTGCATGAAGAGGAGGTGATCGTTGACCTCCCCGATCATCTCGAAGTCCGACAGCACGATCCGCCGGATCTCCTCGCCCACCCGCTCCAGCTCGTCCCGCACCGGGGCCTGGATGGCGGAGAGTCTGGGCGGCGCGCCCCGCGCGACCTGGCTCACGCTCGGATCCAGGGGCAGCGACACGCAGGAACGGCTCGTCGAAGGAGAATCATGGGTTCAGGCGTCACCGCAGCGCCCTGAGGCGCTCGGTGACGTCCGCGAAGTTGATGTCCAGGGAGAAGACGCGGTCGTAGAACTCCAGCGCCTTCTCCGTCTTGCCGACCTTCTCGTACGCCCGCGCCAGGTAGTAGTAGATGCCGATGAGCTCGTCCTCGATGTCGTGGTCGACCTCCAGCGCGCGCTCGAGCGAGCGGATCGCCGCGTCCGTGCGCCCCATCTCCATGAACGTCTGACCGAGCAGCTCGTACGTCGGGAGGTGGTTGGCCGACGCGCGCAGGGCCTGCTGGAACTCGGACACCGCCTCGTCGAGCAGGCCCATCTCCTTGTATGCCGTGCCGAGGTCGTGGTGCGCCCTCACGTCGTCCGCGTCCAGGTTCTCGGAGACCTTCTCCTTGAATTGGGACAGCATCTTGGCGAAGTCCGCCTGCTCGTCGCCCGAGGGCTCCTCGTAAGCCACGACGAAGCGGGTCGTCTTCTCCTTCCCGTCGTCCAGGACCAACGCGCCCAGATCCACGTACTCCTCGTGGGCGGCGACCTCCGTCGGCCGGCCCCGTCGGGCCGGACACCTCGGCCAGGGCCGCCCTCGCGGCCTCGCTCGCCGGATCGTGCTGCAGCGCCTGCTGGAAGGCGGCCTTCGCGCGGGCCGTCTGGTCGGCCCGCCGCAGCGCCTCGCCCAGCCCGAGATAGGCTTCGGCCAGCGCGTCCTCGTCTCCCGACCGATACGCGGTCTCGACCATGCGCTGACGAAGGTCGAGGTCGTCCGGGCTCTCGGTGATCCGGGCGCGGAGTGCGTCGAGCGTCGGAGCGGCTTCCCGGGCGGGCTCCTCCTCGGCCGCCGCTTCCTCCATCGCCTCCTCGACGCGCTTCCGCGGAGGTGGACTCGACATCGGCACCCACGCCGATCTCCCCTTCCTCGTCGTCGTCCGTGGCGAAGTCCATCAGGGGGAGGTCGACGGCCTCGCTCTCGTCCTCCCCGTACTCCTCCGTGGCGAAGTCCATGAGCGGCAGCTCGGCGGCCTCCTCCGCTTCCTCGTCCTCCTCCTCGGTCGCGAAATCGATCAGGGGCAGATCTTCGGCCTCCCCCTCCTCCTCCTGGTCTTCGTCGGCGAGCCCGAACTCGAGGGCGTGGGTGGCTTCGTCCTCCTCGTCCGGGGCCTCCTCGTCTTCGTCGTCGTGTTCGTCCGCGGGCACCTGGAAGGCGGTCGTCTCGAAGCCCGGCACCTCGTCCACCTCGTGCTCGTGGACGCCGGCCGGGCCTCCGATCTCGCCGAACGTCGTCACGATTCCGCCGTCGTCCGCCCCGGATCCGGGCATGAAGGCGCCCGGCATCGTCTCCGGGACCACGGACAGATCCACATCCGGGTCCATCTCACGGATCTTGTCCTCGAGGGCGGAAGCCTCGACGGCCTCTCCCCTCCCCATCATCGCGTGGTAGGCCACGACGAGCTGTCCGACGGCCTCGGCGGATCGCCCGTGCGTCGCCATCTGCTCGGCCACCGTGATCCGCACGCCGACATCGTCCGGCGCCAGATCGCAGAACTCCACCAGAGCGCGGAACGACTCGTCCAGGTCGCCCGCCTGCTGCATTCGCTCGGCGTAGGTGAGGAAGTTCACCCGGGCGTCGGGCAGGAAGCCCTGCTGCGCCCGGATCTGTCCCATGCGCAGGTAGGCGTCGTGCCGATTCGGCAGGTTGCGGATGATCTTCTTGCAGACGGCGATCGCGTTGTTCGGGAGCTCCGACTCCATGTAGAGGTCCACCGCCTTCACGTAGTGGTCCACCGCGTCCTGGAGCCGCCCCACGCGGACGAAGAGGTCCCCGACCCGGTTGTACAACCCGATGTCCGGCTGGTCCTCCGCCTCGAGCTTGCTGATGGCCTTCTGATACTGGTCCAGTGCCTTCTGCCACTCCTCCTTCTGCTCGTGGCGTCGAGCCTGTTCCTTGAGGGCTTCAATGCTCATGAGGTCTCGTCCGGAGTCTCCTTGCCTCTCGTCACTCCGACCGACCGGAGCGCCGCCGTCCCATGTTTCTCGGTTCCGACGCGCCGCCCCGTTCCGGGACGCACCGAATGCTCGCCGCGTCCGCGGAACGGCGACCGAGCACGTATTCGGCGACGCGATGCGGCGGGATGCGGGCAGGACCGAGGTCGAGAAGGTCTAATCTGTCCCACGCCGCCGGAAGCACAAGGGCGGCGGTCCCGTCCCATCCGACGGGCTCGCCCACGGAAGTCGCCGCGACGGTTCCTCTCATAGCGAAGATAGGGCGCGCGGGGGTCGGGCCGCGACGCCCTTGGCGGGCCCGCCGGGAGCGCGGCACGTTCCCCGGGGGTGGGCCCGCCCGGAACCCGGGCGGGCCCACGGTGGAGGCCTACCGCACCGCGATCCCCGAGATCGCAGGCGACAGGTTCGGCTCGTTGGGCACG
Source organism: uncultured Gemmatimonadales bacterium (assembly GCA_963848895.1). GTDB lineage: Bacteria > Gemmatimonadota > Gemmatimonadetes > Longimicrobiales > Gaopeijiaceae > SZUA-318. The sequence goes on along the minus strand of CAWKGE010000024.1, from coordinate 291,085 downwards.
AGCTGGTAGGCCCAGTCGAAGATCATCAGGGCGTTGTCGTCCTGGTCGAAGCCCAGCATCTCGATGCGGATGACCCCGTAGTGCGGTCTGGCCATCGTCACCCCGCACGCGCAGCACGTAGCTCGTCTGGGCCGACAGTCCGACGTCCTGCGCCGTGTATCCCGACGTCGGGGCGAAGCGGACGTCCTGGCACGAGGCGTCGGCCGCCACGCCGCACTTCAGCGCCGTCGTCGGGAAGCCGCTGGCGTAGATCTCGGTGCCGGGGCCGGGCACCAGCCACCACCCGCTCGCATCCACCTCCAGGCGGAAGTGTCGCTCGGACGACGCTCCCGTCCACGATCGGATTCGTCTCCTCGTCCGCGCGGAACCGGAAGCCCGACAGCGCGGGCTGATCGAAGTAGTCGTACAGCCACTCGCCGTGGTAGTCGGGCCGTGGGCGTGCCGGATCCGAGCGCGCTCCCCGCGCTCTCGTGGCCCTGGTCGTCCACCGAGCGTCACGTAGTAGCGGTACGTCTGGCCATTCTGGGCGAGCAGGTCCAGGAAGCCCTCGGAGTCCGTCTCCCCCAGGAGGTACTCGTTTCCGCCCCCCTCGTCCAGATAGACGCGGTAGAACGAGAAGTCCGACGCGTCCCGGGCGTTGGGCGCCCAGCGCACGTAGTTGGCGTGGTCCAGGGCGATCACGTCCACCCCGTTCGGAACCGGCGGTGGCACGGGCTGAGGCACGTCGACCGTGACGGTGTAGTCGCTCGGGGTCTCCACGCCGGAGTCCGGGTCCACCGCAGCCACGTAGTACTCGTAGGTCTGGCCGGCGAGGATGTTGCGATCCTCGTAGCGTGCACACGCCGCCGGCGCAGCTCGAGACCTCGGCGATGAGGAAGTAGTCGGCGTCCGTGACGCGGCGTGAGTAGACGCGGAACGGCTCCTGATTCCAGCCACTCCCGAGCTCCCAGCTCACGTGCACCGCGCCGGCGTAGTAGTAGGCGTCCAGGTTCGCGGGGCGCCGCCGGATCGCCCACGGGCACCAGCACCGTGTTGTCGCAGCCCGCAAAGGCCGCCGCCGCCAGCATGCTCGCCATCAGTGCGCGTCTCATCGTTCCCTCCCGGACCTGGTCGTCGTCGACCCCTCTCGAAGTTCCGGAGCACATCCTGTCCTGGGTCCGTGGAGTGCATGGGTCGTACCGTACCCATATTCCCTTTGATAACAAGCATTTAGGCAACTCGTGGCCCAGGGCGATCGTCCCCTGACGAGGACACTTCCCGAGGTGGGATGGACACGGCCGGGCGACCGAGGGGGCCGAGGACCCGTGGCTGTCAGCGCGCCACGGCCCGGCTCCCCAGCCCTCCCGCGTCGAGGTTCCGCTGCTGGTAGTCGAACTTCAGGTCGCGGTTGTCCGTGAGGGACACCTCGAAGCGGAACTGCCAGTTGCCGGTCGCGGTCTTCAGGAAGTCGAAGTTGGCCTCCCAACGGTGCAGGTCGCGGGTCAGGCGCACGGTGTGGTCGTTGAACTGGTGGAGCTCGAGGTCGTAGGAGGTGCGCCAGCTCATGTCCCACTTCTCCGTGGGGTGCAGCCTGACCGACGCCGTGAGCATCTGGCTGGGGATCGACGTGCGTCCCGGCGCGGACGCCGCAGGGAGTAGGAGAAGTTCGCGCTCCAGGAGCTGCCCCCGCCGAAGCCGCCCCGGTCGGAGCGCGCGGTCGCGCGGGCCGGCCCGTGGTGGGGATGATCGACGACTCGTCCACGGTGGGCGAGGTGAACCCCTGCGTGCCGACGGTGTCGGCTTCCTCCTCTGCCTGGTCCTGCTCTCCCGCCCCGCCCCCACCCAGGCCCAGGAGCCGCAGGATCTGCGAGCGGGGGCTCAGGGAGAAGCCGAGGTTCAGCTGCGACAGGTGGAGCGAGAACCGCCGGTCAACCAGACGCCCGGCCACCATGCTGTCCACGAAGAGGTCGTGGTCCATCGAGACCGTGAGGCCCTGCAGGAAGTCCGAGGTGATCTGGTTGGAGAGCGTCGTCGTCTGGAACCCGCCGAGGAAGGTCCCTGTCGAGTCCGCCTCGACGAAGTCGTAGCGGATGACGCTGGTGCGCAGCCCGAGCAGCTGGACGATCTGCGCGCGTTCCTGCCGGCGCGGCTCGTCCGACGTACCCACCGTCGCCGCTGCCGGCGGCACCCGCGATGCTGTCGGCGGCCGTGCTGTCGGCGGCCTGCGCGCTGTCCGACTCGGCCCGCTTCGCCTCGATCGTGTTGTTCAGCGTGATCGACAAGGCGTTCCGGGGCTGCAGCACGCGGGCCCCGAACACCTGGCTCTGGAGCGGCGTGGGCGTCTTCTCGGGCGCCCACTCGTAGGCGAACGACGGCGACAGCTTGTGCCGGATGGTCGAGAAGCCCGCGAAGCCGGGCCAGAAGCCGTAGATGTCGGTCTTGAGGTTCGCACCGAAGGAGACGCGGGACGGCTCGGAGACGAACCCGTTCGCCGCCTCCAGCGTGTCCGAGCGCAGGGCGTGCCCCGAGAAGCTCACGCTGGGGGTGATCGTGGTGGACCCGATGAGACGCTGGAGATAGCCGATCGACACGTTCCAGGTCAGGTCCTGGTTGTCGATGGAGCGGGCCGCGTCCCCCGTCAGGACATCCCCGGCGGTTCCCGAGTCCCCGACCGCGAAGTAGGCGAGCGGCACTCCCTTCGTCAGGGCCTCCTTCAAGCTGACGGACTGCGCGAAGGAGAGATTGCCCACGCTGAGGGTGGACGACACGCCGCTCGAGCGGGTCTCCGAGTCGGCGAGCCCGATGTCGAACGTGTCGGGCTGCTGCCGCGCGAGCGTCTTTCGATCGAACGACGCCCGCCCCGACCATGTCATGTTGTTCCAGAAGCGGCTCCGGTTCAGAGGTGCCCGGAAGAGGGTGACCGTCGACAGGTTCAGGCTCACCGACGGCAGCGTCCACGACACCCGGTTGTCGGAGAGGTACTCCTGCCGGTTTGCGGACGCCGACATGGTGCCCCAGTCGAAGCGGCGGTGGATGCCGCCCTCGGAGTTGATCGACTGCGTGACCTCCGCAGGGTTGAACGAGTTCTGCTGGAGGAAGTCCGTGCTGGAGACGTACCGGGCCGACATCCGCAGCTGCGTGCGCTCGTCCATGTCCCAGCTGTGGCGCGTGTCCAGGGCGCGCTCCTGCGAGCCGTCCGCGCGCCAGTACTGCCGGTAGCCGAGGTTGCCGTTGAGGAACTGACGGTTCCACCGGTAGGTGACCTGGCTCGTGAGCGCCGTGTAGTTCCCGCTGAACCAGTCGAGGGCGAGGACGGCGTCGGAATAGTCGCTCATCGCCCAGTAGAACCCGAGGTTGCTGATCCGCCGGCGATACCCGGTCGAGTTGCGGACGATGTCGTTGACGCTGAACACGGGGGTGAGGATCCCGCTCGCCCGCTCCCGTGGACAGGCTCTGCGCGATGAACGGCAGCCACGCGACGGGCACGTCGGCGAAATAGAGCCGCACCGGACGCGCGATCAGCACCTTGCCACCGACGATCTTGATCTCGTCCGTCTCGAAGTGGTAGTGCGGGACGGTGAGGTCGCACGAGGTGAAATGGGCGTGCGACATGTAGCTGGAGTCCTGGGCGGCGAGGGGCATGTCGCCGGTCACGTACCAGTTGGCGCCCTGCTGCTGGTACGACGTCTTCGCGCCGAGCGCGGAGCCGATGCCACCGTGCAGGTCGTAGACCAGACCCTGCGACTCCACGGTCTCCCCGGTGGGCGGGGTGAACGTGGACGCCCCGACCGTCCTGATGCGGCCCGACGGTCTCGTCGTACGTGATGCTCGTATCCGCCTGGACGTCCATCCCTTCGCGGGTGACGTGGGCCTTCTGTTCCCCCTCGGACTGGAGGACGAGGACCCGGTCGGCCGCGTCGAACTCCGCCGCGCCGCCCTGGTACTCGGTCACGGTGTAGCCTCTCATGCTCAGGAGCGACGTCACGGTCGAGTCGCCCGCCCCTCCCGCCGCCCGTCCCCGGCTCTCCTGGGCTTCGGCCCGTCGGATCGAATCCTGCAGGTAGAGGATCGAGTCCGAGCCCAGCGGCCTCCCGAGACGCTGCAGGCGTTGCAGCGCGCGCAGGCGCGTCGAATCGACCTGCTGCAGCGCCGAATCGGTGGGCTGGGCCGGCGGCCGCTCCTGGGCCGCCAGGCGGGAGAGGGGCGCGACGACGGACAGGGCGGCGAGCCACGCCGCCAGAACCTTCCCCCGCGTCACCACCCGCCCCCGGCTCATCCCGCCTCGACCGTGTTCTCCGGCGGCCCGATCGTCGGCTCCACCTCCCGATTGGCCGCGTCGTGGGCTCGACGACGGCGGACGATGCCCGCCGAGAGGAAGATCGACAGCTCGTAGAGGAGGATCAGGGGAACCATCATCATCAGCGTGAGCGTGACGACGTCCCCCGGTGTGATGAAGCTCGCCAGCGCCGTCATGGCCACGGCGTTGTGCCGACGCTTGGAACGCAGGAACTCGGGCGTGACCAGTCCGAGCGCGGTGAGCACCATGATGACCACGGGGAGCTCGAAGATGACCCCGAAGGCCAGGAGCATCTTGGTGATCATCCCGAGCGTCGCGCTGATCTCGAGCTGGCTCTGCATCGCCTGGCCCTCGAACTTCGCGAAGAACTCGAGCATGCCGGGCAGGGCCAGGAAGTAGCCCATGGCCACGCCGCCCAGGAAGAGGACCAGCCCGAGATAGAGCGCCGGCACGATCGCGCGCTTCTCATGGGTCTCGAGCGCCGGGGAGAGGAACGACCAGACCTGGTAGACGACCACCGGAAACGCCAGGATGACCCCCATCACGACCGAGAGCTTGAGCTTGATCATGAAGGGGTCCGCCGGAGAGAGGTAGATCAGGCGGAAGTTCGGATCGTTGCGGGCGTGGCGCACCGGAGTGATCAGCAGCTCCAGCACGTTGAAGTAGTACACGATCCCGAAGGCGACCACGGTGCCGACGGCGATCGCCAGCATGGACCAGAAGATGCGCCACCTCAGCTCCTCGAGATGGTCGAGGAACGGCATCTCACCCCTGGCGTTGCGGTGGCGGGTCATCGATGGCGGGACGGTTCCGTGGAGGTGCGTGCGGAAGAAACGGACGGCGGCGTGCGGCGGCTCACCGGAAGGTCAGAAGGGCAACTCCTCCTGGATGCGGTGCAACGCCTCCCGCTCCTGCCTTTGCCTCATCTCGTCCACGAACTCTTGGAACTCACCGGCGTCCTGGAAGTTCCGGTATACGGAAGCGTAGCGGACGAAGGCGACGCGATCGAGGGCGCGCAGACGGTCCATGACCATCTCGCCGAGCTTCACGCTCGGCACCTCGACGCCGGCGTAGCGGGAGACGGCGTCCTCGATCTCGTCGGCCAGCCGCTCCATGGCCGACGCCGAGACCGGACGCTTGGCACAGGCGACCTTCACGCTGGCGAGGAGCTTCCCGCGGTCGAAATCCTCGACCGAGCCGGATCGCTTGAGGACCTGGATCGGTCGCTCCTCGATGTACTCGTACGTGGTGAAGCGTGCGCCGCAAACCGTGCACTCACGCCGCCTGCGCACCGCACGCCCGCCTCGGCTCGCGCGCGTGTCGACGACGCGGTTGTCCGTGGCGTCGCACTCGGGACAGCGCACGTGCCCCGGACCTCTACCGACCGATTTCCCGGAGCTTTGCCGCCGCCAGCGTCGCCGCTTCGGAGTCCGGGTACGTGTTCACGACCCGCTGGAGCGTGGCACGAGCCTCTTCGGTGTTTCCCAGCTCATTCTGGATGAGGCCCATGCGGTAGAGGGCTTCGGGCACCCTCGCCGCGGTGGGAAAGAGCTCGGGGATCTCCGCGAACGCGTCCAGGGCGTCCTGGAGCCGGTTCTGCTGGTAGAGGATGTCCGCCAGGTAGAAGTGGGCGTCCGGCGCGTTCTCGTTCGACGGATAGGCCTGGAGAAAGCTCTGGAAGGCCGCGCTGGCCGCGGTGAGCGAGCCCCGGTTGAACTGGTCCACGCCGGCCTGGTACATCTGCGCGGCGTCGTCGCCCGCCCCACCCGTGGCGCCCGGCTGCACGCCCACGTCGGCCGGTGCGCCTCCCAGGGAGCCGCGACGCATGTTCACGAGCTGGTCCCGCATGCTCGCGATGCCACGCTGGTTCTCTCCAGTCAGCGCCTCGAGGCGCATCAGGCTCTCGTTCATCGCCCGCAGCTGGCGGAAGAGCTCGCCGCGGAAGTCGAAGAGCTGGTCCGCCTGTTGGCGCACCGTGTCCTGCGTCGAGCGCGTCTCCCGGCGCAGCTCCGCGATGAACGAGTCCTGGCGCGCGGCCAGAGCCTGTAGCTCCAGCCGCACGTTGCGCATGTCGCCCTTCGTGGCGCAGCCCGCGACCACGAGCACGGCGGCCATCGTCCCGAAGACGCGGGCCGCCGCGTATCGATCTCTTCGTGTCATCGCATCGACGGTACCCCTCCCGGACCTCGGGGGGTCCGGGAGGGGCGTCCGCCCCGATTCGTCGTCACATGGGCGGGTTGATGGCGTTCGCACCCGCCGTGATCTCGAACTCCGCGCGCCGGTTCTGGGCCCAGGCCTCCTCGTTGGACTGGTTCACCAAGGGGCGCTCCTCGCCGTAGGAGATGATCGTGAAGCGGTTCTCCGCGAGCCCGAAGCCGGTCAGGAACTGCCGGACCGATTCGGCGCGCCGGTTTCCGAGGGCGAGGTTGTACTCCGTGGAGCCGCGCTCGTCCGCGTGGCCCGAGATACGGAGCTGCACCTGCGGGCTGGCGCGCAGCACGTCCACCTTGCGGCGGAGGATCTCGGCGGCATCCGGACGGATGTCCGACTTGTCGTAGTCGAAGTGCACCATCTCCACGAGCGTGGTGCGCGCCTCGGCGACGGCAGCCGCCCGGGCCGCGGCAGCTTCCCGCTCCGCCCTGGCGGCGGCGATCGAGTCGGCGATGCGCTGCGCTTCGGCGATCGAGTCGGCACGACGACGCGCGAGCTCCTCCGCGGTGGGGCCGGTCGGCGCCGGCGGCGGGGGCGGCTCCTTCTTGCAGGCCGCGACGACCAGCGTGGCGGCCAGGACGGGGGCGACGAAACGGCGGAGGATCATCCGTGCAACTCCAGGTTGGGCATCTCGCGTGGCGGAGCGACGCCGGACGACGTCGCCCGTTGCGACGCAACGAAGCTAACGTGCTTTCGCTTCGGGGAAAGACCCTAGGCATATACGCAAAAAATGCCTGTCGCGCAACGGCGGAGGCGCGCGCCGCGACCGCCCCTCGAGGCGCCCGGGTCAGCGGCCCGGCGACAGCGATGGGGACCACGCCGGCACGCCGACCTCACGGCTACCCAGGAGGGTCCGCAGCTTCCCGGTCGCTACGTCCACGACCATGAGGCCGGTGCCCCACCGCCGCTCCCCCACGAAGACCAGGTGGCGACCGTCCGGAGCCCAGCTCGGATCCTCGTTGTTGCCTTCCCAGGTGAGCTGACGGACCCGCCGCCCGCGATCCTTCAGGTCGGCCACCAGGATGTGGTAGGTGCCGCGCCGGACGGCCCCGTGGAACGCCACCAGGTCGTTGGTGGGCGACCAGTCCGGTGCCGAATAGTAGCCTCCGCTGCCGTACTGGTAGGGCGAGATCGTCTCCGGATCCCCGCCGTCTGCCGGCATGACCATGATCTGCGGGACCGCAGTCCCGAAACGGTTGGTGTTGAACGCGACCTGCTTTCCGTCGGGCGAGTAGGTCGGTGACAGGTCGTCCCACCCCGGCCCCCCGGACAGGTGGGTCAGGCAGCAGTTCCGCTCGACGTCGTACGTGAACAGCCCGGAGCGGGTCCCCCCGCTCACCGAGAACGCCAGCGTCTGGCCGTCGGGCGCCCAGGCGGGCGTGAGGTACATCCCGTCCCGGACCGCCGGCAGCATCTTCTCGGAGCCGGTCGCCAGGTCGAGCTGGTACATGCGCCAGTTGTCCCCGCTCTTGTCGGAGGTATAGGCGATCTCCGTGCCGGTCGGGGTTCCACGCCGGCGACATGCTCAGCGCCCCGTTGTTCGTGACCCGGTGCAGGTTCTCGCCGTCGGAGTCGATGAGGTAGAGCTCCTTGTTGCCGTCCGAGGTGCGCATGGAGAACGCGATGCGGCTGGCGGCCATCCCCGGCTCACCGGTCGCCCACTGCACGATCTGGTCCGCCGCCCGGTGGACCGCCATGCGGAAGTCGTCGTCCGCCGGGTCCGGCACGCGGAAGCGGCCGCGCTCCTTGACCTCGCCGTAGACCACGTCGTGCAGCTCGAGCAGGAGCATGTATCCGTCTCCGGCGCCCTCCACCTGGCCCGTGACGAGCCAGACCGCGCCCAGCCGGTCCCAGAGGGCGTAGTCCACGCCCTCGCCCAGGAGCGACGCGGGAAGCGAGTCCATGACCTCGAAGCGGTCGGAGTTGTGCAGGTCCCGGCCGATGATCGCCTCCACCTGCGGCGCGACCCCCGCTCCGCCGAACCGTCCGGTGAAGGGCTTGAGCGCCAGCGCCGGCGAATACGCGGTCTCGTAGACCAGGCCCAGCGTGACGCCGGGGATCGAGTCGCGCTGCCCTGTCCACGGAGGGGCATGGCCGCCCCGCGTCAGCATACCAGCGCGAGGAGCGCACCCCGCCACACACCGCCCGTTCCACAGGGTGCTCGCTTTCATCGAATCGTCGCCGTCTCGCTGTTCGGGGGGGCGCCCTGCGGTGCGGGGACGCCGCTGCTCCCTCCGCTGGGCTTGAACTTGAACTGGATGGGAAGCTGGTCCCACGGGAGCTCCTCGGGCAGCGGGCCGAAGCGACCCTTCCCCGCGCAGTCCACCGCCCCGAGGGCCTCGAAGTCGAACTGCGGCGTTGCCGGATTTCTTGACGAAATCGAGGTCGTCCACCGTCCCGTCGCGGCGGATGACGAAGTACACCGTGGTCTCCCAGCTGCCCTGCCCCGTCCATCGGAAGCATCGCTGGATCTGGCGGATGATGTTGTCGTAGTAGGCCGGGTAGTCGCGGCGTACGCCCTCGAGACGGACGTTGATGCCCTTCGCCGCTCTCCTTGGCCTTCTCCGCGCGGCGTCTCCACCGCGGCGGCCTTCCGTCTCCTCCGCCTCCTTGGCGCGGCTCGCCTGGGCGGCTCCTTGGGCTTCGGGCGGCTCCGGCGGCTTGGGCTTGGGCTTCTCCTCGACGACCGGCTCGGGCTTCTCGGGCTCGGGCGGAGTCGGCTGCGGCTCCGGCCGCTCGATCACCAGCTTCTCCTCCGCTGCCTGCGGCTCGGGCGCCTGGACCGCCGGCGGCGGCGAGACCAGGTCGATCTGGTAGGTCACGAACTCGAGGGGCGGCCGCGCCTGCACCGTGCTCCACAGCACCAGAGACAGGACCACCACGTGCACGGCGATGGAGCCGAGCAGCGAACGCCGGTCGAAGGGCCCGTGGCGCCTCATGGTGGACTCAGCGCTCCGCGTAGGGCTCGCCCACCAGCGACCACTTCACCCCGCTCTGCGCGAGCGTGGCGATGACCTTGAGCACGGGGCCGTACATGGCCAGGGAATCCGCACGCAGGTAGACGTGCTCCAGGTTCCCGGCATGCGCCAGCTGCGAGAAGCTCTGCTCGAACTCCCTCACCGTGGTCGGCTGCTCCTCGATGTACACCTGCCCCGCCCGGTCCACGGTGACGTAGAACGGCTTGTCCCTGGCCGTGAGTGGCTGCACCTCCGCCTTCGGCACCGCCACCTCGATCCCTCCCTGGAGGATCGGCGCCGTGATGATGAAGATCACCAGCAGGGTGAACGCGACGTCCACCAGGCTGGTGACGTTGATCTCGGCGTTGAGGGGTAGGTCCCGCTTCCGGCTGTTGCCCAGGCCGCTCATAGTCGGCTCATACGCGCCCTTCGCGGGCAAGGGTCCCGATGAACTCGCTGCTGAATCCCTCCAGCTCGCCGGTCACCAGGTTGAGCTGGGCCACGAAGTGGTTGTAGGCCATCACGGCGGGGATGGCGACGAACAGCCCGGCGACCGTGGTGATGAGCGCCTGCGCGACGCCGGGCGCCACAGCGCCGATGTTGGTGGAGCCGGCCGCGGTGATGCCGAGGAAGGCGTTCATGATCCCGATCACCGTGCCGAGCAGGCCCATGAGGGGCGAGACGGAGCCGATCACCGCGAGCCAGGTCAGGCCCTGGGCGAGCTCGTCGCGCTCCTCGGCCTCTTCCTTCTCCAGCACCAGGCGTAGCGCCTCGAGCTGGGTGAGCGAGAGGCCCTGCGTGGGCGGCGCACCCTGGCGAAGCGCGCCCGGCCGGAGCTCGCTGAAGAAGTTCACCCCCTGACGGAAGACCCGGCCGTAGGGCGACTCGGGCAGCGCCAGGATCGCCTTGTAGGCGTCCTCGAGGCGCTGCGCCCGCTCCATCTGCTCCAGGAAGCGGTCGCCCTGGCGGCGGACGTGGCGGAACTGGCGCCACTTGTGGAAGATCAGCCACCAGGACATGAGGGAGAACACGGCCAGGAAGCCGAGGATGATCTTGGTGGACAACGAACCGCCGACGATCATGTCCACCGCGGTCTCGGGCGACCGCGCCTGCAGCGAGGAACGCGAAGGACGCCAGCGTCATTCGGGATGGTCTCCCCTCTGGGCTGCGATGTGCTCGTAGGTCAGACGAAGCCCTTCCTCCAGCGTGTGGCCCGGGCTCCATCCGTACGATCGGATCCTCGACGTGTCGAGGGTGCTCTTCAGGAGCTCGCCCGGGCGCGCCGGACGATGCTCCCGACCCGGGTGGCGGCCCACCGCCCCCTCGAGTGCATCGGCCAGCCCGTTCACGCTCGTGCCCACGCCGGTCCCGACGTTGAACGCGAACGCGTCGAGGCCGCGGCCGGCCGTGAGCTCCAGGTCCGAGACCCTCATGTTCGCGGAGACCACGTCCTTCACGAATACGTAGTCCCGCGTCTGCTCGCCGTCGCCGAAGATCGTGAGGGGTTCGTCACTCAGGAGCCGGCTGCAGAAGATCGCTACTACACCCGCCTCACCATGGGGATCCTGGCGGGGCCCGTAGACGTTGGAATAGCGCAGGGCGACGTACTCCAGTCCGCGCACCTGGCGATAGTAGTGCAGGTAGAGCTCGCCGGCGAGCTTGGTCACGCCGTAGGGCGAAAGCGGGAGCTTGGGTGCCGTCTCGGGCGTCGGGATCTCCTCGGGCTCGCCGTAGACCACCCCGCCGCTGCTCACGAAGACGATGCGGTGCGTGCCGACCTCCAGCGCCCCCTCGGCCACGTTGAGCAGTCCGAGGACGTTGATGCGCGCGTCTCGCGCCGGGTCGGCCACGGATACCCGTACGTCGATCTGTGCGGCGTGGTGGTTGACCAGATCGAAGCGCACCTCGCGGAAGAGGTTCCTCAGGTCCGGATCGCCGACGTCCATGTGGACGAACGTCGCGCCTGCGGGCACGTTCTCGCGCTTCCCGGAAGACAGGTCGTCCACTACCCATACCTCGTCGCCGGCGTCCAGATAGGCCTCGGCCACGTGGCTGGCGATGAAGCCGGCACCGCCGGTCACCAGCACTCTGCGCTTTTCGTTTCTCATGCGTGTGAAGTTCCAGGTCCATGCATGCGCGTCCCCCGCCGGCCCCGGGTGGGGACCGGCGGGGGACGCGAAGACGCTTCGTCGGGCGAGCGAGGGGATTCCGACACGCCCGTGCCGGATCGCTACCGCATTTTCCGCGCCAGGCGGACTACGATCCCCTGGTGGAACACCGCGTCGTCCATCGACAGGATGCGCGCGGTGGCCATCCCCGGGGTGAGCCCGACCACCTGGAGGCGCCCCTCCACGACGTCGGCACCCGCGTCGCGATTCAGGTACTCGTACTCGTCACCGATGTTCACCCCGTCGTCCGAGCCCTGGTCGAGGAACGCGATCCCCCGATGTCGTGCAGCACCGCCCTGCCCGCGAAGCCCATCACCATGGCCTCTCCGCCACCGGACACGGGCTCCGCCTGCTGCCCCGGACGCGGCGTGTACTCGGGCAGGGGGCGCACGTAGTCACCGAGGGTCAGGCGGTCGAGCTCCCGGCTCACCACCGCCACGGCCTTGCTGCCGTCCACCTCGGACACCGTCACCACCCCCGTGGGAACCATGACCTGGCCCACGGTCTCGATGATCTTGTCGGGGCGGAACGTCTGGAGGCGCGTGCCCGCCGGGGGCGGAGTGCCCAGGAAGTCGATCTCCACCCGGTTGTACTGCCGCACCGTCTCCGACCGGATGGCTCCCGTCGCGAAGTCCCGGATCTCGCCGAGGTACTCCGGCTCCTGACCGAGACGCACGACCCAGGGAGCCGAGAGCACCAGTCCGACCGGGACCGCCACCCGGCTCAGCTCACCGGAGCGCATGACGCCTGCGCGCATGACGGACGTGTCCGCCCGGAAGATGGTGGGGCGATTCGCGGCCGAACCGGTCGGGGGCGGAGCCGGGGGCTGCATCCCCGGCGCCTGCGGCGCGGCCTGGCCTGGATCGGGGCCGCCTCCACCGCCACCTCGGAGACCTCGGCCTCGCGGCCGGGGATGGCGAAGACCTGGTGCGGGTAGATCAGGTTGGGATCGGCGATCTTGTCCCGGTTCGCTTCCCAGATCCGGCGCCACTGGAACGGGTCTTTGTAGTAGTGCTGCGCCAGATCCCACAGGGTGTCGCCAGGCACGACCGTATGCGTGGCCACCTGCTGGATGGCGACGAAACCGGACAGAATCAGAACGGCGAGCAGAGCCGAGGCCGAGCGCACCATTTGGGCTCCTTCGGCAAGTAGTACGGGACTTTTGGCCCCATGGACACTGCTCGAAGATAGGGAGGGCAGACTTCCCGGGTCAACGCGTTTTTTTCGAATTGAATTCAAATGTTTACCGGCGCCGAGGCGGTCGCCGGTCAATCGGCGGCCGAACGCCATGCGCCGTCACCCACCACGACGTGGTCCAGGACCGGAATCCCCAACGCTCGCCCCGCTTCAGCCAGCTGCCGCGTGACCGCCCGGTCCTCGGCGGACGGCGTGGGGTCCCCCGAGGGATGGTTGTGCACGAGGATGACGCCAGCCGCCGCTTCCACCACGGCGAGGCGGAACACCTCGCGAGGATGGATTAGCGACGCGTCCAGGATCCCCCGCGTGACCGCCACCTCGCGGATCACCCGGTGGCGGGCGTTGAGGAGCAGTGCGTGGAACTCCTCCTGCTCCAGGTCCCGGAGGCGCGGTCCCATGCGACGGAAGACGTCCGCCGGGCCGCGCACCGGCTCGTCCGCGTCGAACGACTCCGCGGCCGCCCGCCTCCCGAGCTCGAGCGCCGCGAGCACCCGGGCCGCGGTGGCCGCCCCCACGCCAGCGATTCCCTCCAGGGCGCGCGGGTCCGCCGCGCCCAGGCGTCGCAGCGAGCCGTCTCCATGCGTCAGGAGGCGCTCCGCCACCTCGACGGCCGTCCCGCCGGTGCTGCCGCTCCCGACCACGAGAGCCAGCAGCTCACGAAGCGACAGGTGGCGTGCACCGACGGTCCGCAGCCGCTCGCGGGGGCGATCGGCGGGCAGAGGCCGGGAACGGGATGGATATGCGGACACCCTTCACGATGAGTCGCGCGCCGGGTCGCGGGAATGGCTCGCCGGGCTGTGGCGAGCTCGACGGGTGGGGACTAGCGGGTCGCTGAAAAAGGGGAGCACCCCGCGCGCATGGGGCTTTCGCGCGTTCAGCCAAGGAACGACGACGAGTCGTAGCAGATTGAGATGAGAAGGCCAACCTCCGTTGCGGGATCTGAAGTCGAAACTTCTGTCCCAATCGATTAGCGGGCTCGAAGCCCAAGAAACGGAGGTTGGCCAGTATGAGTGGTAACCGTATTCCAAAGGTAACCGTGGGTTTGGATCTGGGCGATCGCTACAGCCACACGTGCAGTCTCGACGCCGATGGTGCGGTGCTGGACGAGGGACGTGTCGCGACGACGTCCGCGGCGCTGAGATCTCGTTTCGGCGGGGTCGAGCGGGCGCGGATCGTCCTGGAGGCGGGCACGCATTCGGCCTGGGTAAGCCGATTGCTCGGGGAACTCGGCCATGAGGTGATCGTCGCCAACCCTCGGAGACTTCGGTTGATTTTCGAGACGGACCGCAAGAGCGACCGCGTGGACGCACAGTACCTGGCACGACTTGGGCGGCTCGACCCCGAGTTGCTCGCCCCGATCGAGCATCGGGGCGAGGATGCTCAGGTCGAGCTCGCCTGCTGCGGTCCCGTGATGCGCTGGTGCGGGCACGGACTGCGCTCGTCAACCACGTCCGAGGTGTGGTCAAGTCTTTGGGGACGCGGCTGCCGGCGTGCTCTACCCACAGTTTCGCCAACAAGGTCGGGGAGTTCATCCCGGACGGGCTTCGCCCAGCGCTCGAGCCCATCCTCGAGACGCTCGGTGAGATGAACCGACGCACTCGAGCCTACGACAAGCGCATCGAAGAGGTGGCGACCGAGTCCTATCCCGAGACGACTGCGCTGCAGCAGGTCAGCGGGGTCGGGGCGCTCACGGCCTTGTGCTTCGTGCTGACGCTGGAGAGCCCGGACCGCTTCAAGAACGGACGCGCCGTCGGTGCGTACCTGGGCCTCTGCCCGCGTCAAAGCGACTCGGGGGAATCGGAGCCGCGCAGCTGCGTATCACCAAGACCGGGAGCTCCATGCTCCGCAGTTACCTAGTCGGGTCTGCACACTACATCCTCGGGCCCTTTGGCCCCGACACCGACCTCCGTCGTTGGGGCACTCAAGCTGGCCGCACGGGGGGGCAAGAACGCGAAGAAACGCGCGGTCGTCGCCGTCGCCCGCAAGCTGAGCACCCTGCTCTACAGCTTGTGGTCTACGAGCGAAGCCTACGTGCCTTTGCGCGACAGCAGCACTCAAGGAGAGCACACGACGAGGCGCAGGTGGCCTGAGCCGACGACGCACGAAAGCAAACGTAGGAGGCTGTTCGAGCTGATCTGAGGACCCATTGCCCAACCGCCCAGTCGGAGGCGACTGCGACATAGCGCATGACTCGGCGCCTGCCGAAGTCGGGTAGCAGATAGCAGCGCCTCAACTGGCCGGACCCCAACGTGCACCTGGCTCGCGGAAGGAGCCTCAAGTGAGTGCGAATGGAAGCGTGGTGAGTGGGAGGGGTCGCTCAGTGAGCGAACGGGGCACCACGTTGCCCTTGACGGAGATGCCTTCTCATGGAAGCGCTACGGCGAGGAGAAGAGACGATGGATCGGTGAACAAGTGCGCAGCGCTTGTCGCGAAATCCCCATGCGCCCATCAACATGCAGTATATGAACTTAGGAGGTTGCGGGTTGGGGCGGCGCGGCCTCGCCTCCGTCGTTGGAGCTCCTCGACGTAGCTATGGCTATGCCTTCGTCGCTCCGCCTGGGATTCGAGGCCGTGGCGCTCCGGGGTACCCGTGCGCAGCACGGGTCGCGGGGTGCTCCCCTTTTTCAGCGACCTGCTAGAGACGCATCACCATCAGGAGCGCGTCCTCGCGCGGGTGGTCGTAGTAGTCCCTGCGAACCCCGATCTCCCTGAAGCCGAAGGCGCGATAGAGATCGGCCGCGCGGGTGTTGGAGACCCGCACCTCGAGGTAGAGGGAGTCGACCCCGCGGTCGCGGGCCACTCCGACGACGTACGAAAGCAGATAGGCGCCGTATCCCTGCCTTCGATACGGCTCGGCCACCGCGATGTTTGCGAGCTCCCCCTGGTCCAGGATGCACCATACCACGGCGTACGCCACCACGCCCGCGTCCGGCTCGGCCAGCACCCACAGCTCCGCGCCCGGACGTTCGAGAAGGGTGTGGAAGGTGTCGGCCTTCCAGGGGCTGGAGAAGGCCTCGGCCTCGATCTCGGCGACGCGCGCCACGTCTGATGCGGCCATCCGGCGCGCGATCGTCCGCGGCGGGGCGCTCACGCGATCCATTCCCGCTCCGCGCTCGAGGCTTTCACGTAACGTGGCTCCCACGTCGCCAGGGCCGCCACCGGGGGTGTCCCGGGATGCAGGGTCATGTAGTACACCAGGGCGTCCGCGGTCGGCTCGCCCGCCGGCTTTCCCACCACCGGGTATCCCGCGCCTTCGATCGCCTGTCGATGACGCTCCGCCCCGTCCCCCGCAAAGGCCGCGCTCGGCGGCACGTCCGACGCGAGGAGGGACCGCAGGTCCGTGGCGTGCGGGGGAACGATGGTCTCCACGCCTACGCGCCCGACACCGTAGCACGCGGCGTAGACACGGTCCGCCCGGGCGTCGAAGAGGACGTAGCGCACCGATGGGCCGTCCCTGCCCAGGTCCGCCACGGCGCCGGCGGCGAGGCTCGATACGGCCCACAGCGGCGTGCCCCGCGCCCTGGCGATGCCTTTCGCGGTGGCCGCGGCCACCCGGACGCCGGTGAAGGACCCGGGTCCCTCGCCCACCACGACGCCGCCGATCTCCTCGACATCGACGCTGGCCTCCGCGAGCACCCGATGCAGCGCTGGCACCAGGGTGGCGGCGTGCTCCAGGCGTCGCTCGAGCCTCCGGCGTGCCAGGACCTCCCCGCCCCGGGACACCGCCACGTGGCCGACTGGCCCGGACGTGTCCAGGGCCAGGTAGAAAACGGCGTCCGAGAATCCCGGGCCGCTCACGGCCGACCGCTCACATGCATGGGAAAGCCCACCAGCTCCGGCGGTGCGCCCACGCGCCGCACGCTCACGTCCCGCAGCAGCGGCTGGCCGGGCACCGGCGCGAGCTCGATCTCCCAGCGGTTGTCCGGCAGCAGTCGACCGGCTTTCTCCGGCCACTCTACCAGGACGATCTCGTTGGGCTGGCCGATGTCGTCCCAGCCCAACTCCCGGAGCTCCTCCGGATCATCGATGCGGTACAGGTCGAGGTGGACGACCGCCAGGCCCGTCCGCCCTTCGTAGCGGAACAGGAGGTTGAAGGACGGCGAAGGCATGGGGCGGTTCACGCCGGCACCCAACCCGATCGCTCTTGCCAGCACGGACTTACCGGCACCGAGCGGGCCTTTGAGCCCGAGCAGGATCGGCGTGTCGACGGTCTGGCCGACCCGCTCACCCCATCGCTCCAGGCTCCGCTCGTCGAGTCTCACGACACGGATCGATCCCGCGCCGCGCCGCGGCGCTCGCGGCTGGAGCCAGCCGACCGTCCTGCGCAACCCTTCCGCGAGTGGGACGCGAACGGAATATCCCAGCCGCTCCCGGATCTTCGTGAGGTCGGCGAGAGAGTCCCTCACCTCCCCCGACCGTGATGGGCCGTGCCGGGCTTCGAGCCCGACCCCGGTGATGTCCCGGATCTCCTCCCACACCCGGCGGATGCTCACGCGTTCGCCGCATCCGACGTTGAATACCTCGCCCACCACTTCTTCGTCCCTGGTGAGACACGCCCGCACGTTGGCGTCTACGACGTTCTCCACGTACGTGAAGTCACGGGTCTGGGCTCCGTCGCCGTGGATCGTGGGTACCCGCCCGTCGAGCGCCGCGTCGATGAAGACGGGGATGGCCGCCGAGTATGGGGAGCGAGGATCCTGGCGGGGCCCGAAGACGTTGAAGTAACGCAGGACGACCGTCTCAAGGCCGAAGAGCGACGGGTAGAGCTGGGCATAGTGCTCCCCCGCCAGCTTCGCGGCGGCGTAGGGGGAGCGCGGAAACGTCGCCATGCCTTCGTGCTTGGGGAGCGTCGGAGTATCCCCGTACGCGGACGACGAGCCCGCATACACGAAGCGCCGCACTCCCGCCCGACACGAGGCGTCGAGCATGTTCAGCGTGCCCGTCGCGCTCACCGCGTGTGTGGGCCGGGGATCGGTGACCGACCGCTGCACCGAAGGGAGCGACGCCTGATGCAGGACGTAGTCCACCCCCTCGCATGCCGCGCGGCAGGCGTCGGGGTCGGTGACCGACGCCTCGTGCAGCTCGATGCGGGCCGTGTGCGGCCGGAGATTCTCGCGCCGTCCCGTGGAGAAGTCGTCCAGCACGCGCACCGACGCACCTGCGTCCAGGAGGTGCGCGACGAGATGGGAGCCGATGAACCCCGCGCCCCCGGTGACCAGTACGGTGGTGTTCTCGAAGCTCATGGGGGGTGAATCTAACCCCCGTACAACGCCTCGCGCAGGATGACGTCGTGGACCCGCGGAGGCACCAGAGACGAGACGTCCTCGCCGTCCCGCACCCGCGCGCGCACCTGGGAAGAGGACACGTCCATGCGGGTGACCGGCACGTGGACCGCCCGTTCCATCCCGGGAAGGCGCGGTGCGAGCTCCGCGGCCGACTCACCGGAGCGATCCATGACCGCCAGGGTCGCCAGCGCCAGGATGGCCTCGGGCTCCCGCCATCCTGATTCGAACGTCCGGAGCTGGTCCGCGCCCAGGATCAGGAAGAGCTCGGCACCGGGATACCGGGCGCGCAGCACGCGTAACGTATCCACCGTCCAGGATGGTCCGGGACGTTCCAACTCCACGTCGCAGACCGCGAAGCGTGGGTCGGCGGCCACGGCGGCGGCGACCATTTCCCGCCGGAGGGTCGGATCCGTGAGCTCCGTGTCGGATTTGTGGGGCGGCACCCGCGCGGGCACCCAGAGCACGCGGTCCAGCTCCAGCGCCTCCGCGACGTCCTTCGCCACGGTGACGTGGCCCCGGTGAGGGGGGTCGAACGTGCCCCCGAAGACGCCGATGCGGCGCGGTCCCGTGCCTCCCGACCCGGAGTCGCGCGGCGTGCTCCTACCCGGCGTGCCCGTCTCCATCGGCACGCACCTCGGCCGCCTCCGGCGAGTCCGGGTACTTTTCCAGGAGTTGGGTGCGGGCGTCGTCGGCCAGGTCGTCGTAACCGATCGCCTTGTTGGCCTGGAAGATCCCGAGGAGCGCGCGAGGGGCGTATTCCGTCTCGGGGTAGAGCTGGACGACGAACTCGTAGTACTTGATCGCCGAGTCGTAGAGCTTGCGCCGGTAGTAGAAGTCCGCGTTGAGGTACTCCTTCTCGGCGAGCTTCACCCGCATTCCGTTGGCGATCTCGGCCGCCTGGCGCGCCTCGGGCGTACCGGCATAGTCGTTCACCACGTTCCGACACACCGTGATCGCCTCGTTCGTGTACTGCTGGTCACGCTCCGGAACCGGCGACAGCTCGGCCAGCGACTTGCACATCCCCATGGCGGCCACCGACGCCTTCTCGTTGCCGGGATAGCGGTCGAGAAAGCGCTGATACTCCGAGCGTGCCGTGAGGTAGTCGCCTTTGCCGAAGTAGGTGTCGGCCTGGAGGAGCCGGGCATCCGCGGCCAGCTCCGAGCCCCCGAAGGAGACGAAGAACCGGTCGAGGGCACGGGTCGCATCGTCCCAGTCGTGGGACTCGTACTTCTGGCGCGCGAGGTTGAAGAGCTGCTGGTCCGACATCCCCTGGTAGGGGTTGGTCGAGCCGCAGCCGGCTAGGGCCGCGGCCACAAGGGCCAGAACCGTGATCCGTCGTGCCATGGGCGACATCCGTTGGCAATACCCGATCCGTACGTGGGGGTTTCTGGCGAGCGCAACCCGGCGGAGCCGGCGCCTCGTCAGCGGCATCGGCCGCCGCGGAGGGATTCGAGCCCCCGCCCGAAGCGGATCTCGTCGAACCGGGCCTGCGCCCGGTCGACCAGCGCCGCACTGTTGTCCACCGTGCGGACCCGGGCATAGGCGTCCATCGCGGGCTGGCACTGGCCGAGATCGGAGAGAATCTCCGCCTTGTCGAACCACGCCTGGCCCTGGATGTTCCTCGGCGCGCCCACTTCGATGGTCCGGTTCACGCGCGCCAGGGCCGCCTCCAGCTCGTCGTCCGTCCTTTCCCGTTCGGCGAGGATCTCCCGCGCGAGGTTGAAAGAGCACGTCCCGATGTACCAATTCACCTCGTCACGCTGCCAGGCGCGCACCATCCCCCGGTACCGCTCGAAGAAGACCAGCGCGTGCTCGCAGTCTCCGATCTCCTCGTACGCCTGACCCACCTCGAATACGATGTCCGACGTGGCGGAGTCGGCCGCCTCGGCCAGCGCCTGGGTGTAGAACGGGAGGGCGCGGCCGTACTCGCCGGCCTGGAAGTAGTGGCGGGCGAGATCCAGGGACATGTCCGAGACGCCGATGCCGGGGCGCATCTTCAGCGCCTCCTCGACGGCAGACGCCATCGCGAAGCGGTCCTTGCGCGCACGCGCGTCGAGAGCCATGCGCATCAGGTCCGTCACTGCCTGGTCTTCCAGGGTGGAGTCCTTCAGGGCCGCCTCCGCGTAGAACGTGCCCGCGTCGTCCACCCGGTCCATCATGGCGTAGGTGTGCCCGACCCGGGCCAACGTCTCCGCGTCGTCCGCCCCCTGGCGCAGCGCCAGGCGGTATTCCGCCAGCGCCTCCTCGTACTTCCCCTGCGCGAAGGCCTGGTCACCCCGCGCGAGGGAGCTCTCCTCCGTCGATCCGGCGGAGCACGCGGCCACGCCGAGACAGAGCAGGACGAGGAGGGATCGGGCTATGGGGGGAGTCGATCGCATCGATGTTCGAGGTCCGGTGCGCGGGCGCGGGCGGCGCGAGCGGCATGCAATATAGTCGCTCGGGGGCCTTCCGGTTCCTCAGTCGCTTCCCTTCCTCCCGCCCGAACCCGGGGGATGGCTCACACCGACGGAAGCCAGGTACGCCCGGGGACGCATGTCGTCGGGGGCGTCCTGCGCGCACCGCATCCATTCCCGGATGGCGGCCTCGTCGTCCCCGAGTCGGTGGAGCACGACACCGAGGCGCACGCGTGCGCCCACGAACGAGGGACGGGCGTCCAGGATCTCCTCGAGCTCGGAGCGCGCCTGCTCGAGATCGCCCAGCTCGATGAGCGCCTCGGCGAACTTGCTGCGGATGTCCATGAAGCGCGGCCGGATCTTCAGCGCCGACCGGTAGTGCTCCGCCGCTTCCTCGGGATGGTTGGCCACCAGGTAGAGGTCGCCGAGCTGGGCGTGGGTCACCGCGATACGGTTGCCCACCTCCGACGGGAAGTCCCTGGAATCGCGCAGATCCAGCTCCCCCGCCCGGCTGAAGGCGGCGTGCGCCTCATCGTGCCGGCCGAGATCGTTCAGCACGATGCCCCGGTTCAGATGGGCTTCGGCATACGAGCTGTTGAGCTCGAGCGCCTTGTCGAAGTGCGACAGGGCTTCGTCGGGTCGGCCCAGCATCGCCAGGCACAGACCGGCCTTGTTGTGCACATCGGCGAAATACGGGTGGTCGCTCAGGACCTCGCGAAACGTGGAGAGGGCCGACTCGTAGTCTTCCCGCTCCCACGCGCTCAGCCCCCGCGCCACCACCTCCCGGGCCTGATGCGGATTGTGGACCATGCGAAAAAATTGGGCCTGCCGGCGCGTAGGGAAAGGTTTGTCTACAGCGTCCTCGCCGTCGCCTGGTCCCGCTCGACGAGCTCACGGAAGTACTCGATCGTCTGCCGGAGCCCTTCGCGGAGCGCCACGCGTGGCTCCCAGCCCAGCGTGGCGCGCGCCACGGAGATGTCCGGCCGACGGACCTTCGGATCGTCCGCCGGGAGCGGGAGCCGGCGTAGCTCCGACCCGCTCCCCGTTTCCTCGATGACGATCTCCGCCAGCTCGCGGATCGTGAACTCGTCCGGGTTCCCGACGTTCACCGGGTCCGTCCGGTCCGAGTGGAAGAGCCGGAAGATCCCGTCGACTTCGTCGGACACGTAGCAGAAGGAACGGGTCTGACTCCCGTCTCCGTAGATCGACAGCGGCTCGCCGCGCAGCGCCTGCACGATGAAGTTGGAGACGACGCGCCCGTCCGCCGGCCTCATCCGGGGCCCGTACGTGTTGAAGATCCTCACGATGCGCGTGTCCACGCCGTGGTAGCGGTGGTACGCCATCGTCATCGCCTCGGCGAAGCGCTTGGCCTCGTCGTAGACGCCCCGCACGCCGATGGGGTTCACGTTGCCCCAGTAGGTCTCCACCTGGGGATGGACCAGGGGATCCCCGTACACCTCCGACGTCGACGCCAGCAGGAAGCGCGCACCCTTCGCCAAGGCGATGCCGAGCGCGTTGTGCGTGCCCAGGCTCCCCACCTTCAGCGTCTGGATGGGGAGCTCCAGGTAGTCCACCGGGCTCGCCGGCGACGCGAAGTGCAGCACGCCGTCCACCGGCCCCTGGAGGACGATCGGCTTCGAGATGTCGTGCTCGACTAGCTCGAAGGCGCCCCGCGCCGCCAGGATCTCCGCGTTGGCCCGGGACCCGGTGACGAAGTTGTCGAGCCCGACGACCTCGTGCCCCTCGTCCAGGAAGCGGTCGGCCAGGTGCGAGCCGAGGAAGCCGGCGGCTCCGGTGATCAAGACGCGCATGTCAGCTCGCTCCGCCTACGGGACGCCCGGGGACCGCCGCGGGCGCGCCGCGCTCCGCGGGGGTCCGGTCCGCCGTGCGCCCGATGCAGTAGTACTCGAAGCCCTGCGCGACCATGTCCTCCGGCTCCCACAGGTTGCGCCCGTCGAAGATCAGCGGCGTCTTCATCGCGGCCTTCATGCGGGGGAAGTCGGGGCGCCGGTACGGGTGCCACTCCGTGTGGACGACCAGCGCGTCCGCCCCGTCCAGCGTGTCGTAGTTCGTGCGCGCGTAGGCGACCCTCTCCCCGAGATGACGGTGCGCCTCCGTCATCGCGACCGGATCGTGTACCACGACGCGCGCGCCGCGCTCGAGCAGCCCCTCGATCGTCACCAGGCTCGGCGCCTCCCGCATGTCGTCCGTGTTGGGCTTGAAGGCCAGACCCCACACGGCCACGGTGCGACCGGTCAGGTCCGCGCCCAGCCGAGCCGTGAGCCGGTCGAGCAGGAGGCGCTTCTGGCGCTCGTTCACCGCCTCCACCGACTCGAGGATCGACGCGTCGGCGCCCAGCTCGTGCATGGTGCGGATCAGCGCCTTCACGTCCTTCGGGAAGCAGCTGCCGCCGTACCCCGCGCCGGGGTAGAGGAACGCCGGGCCGATGCGCGCATCCGAGCCCACACCCTTGCGCACGGCGGTGATGTCCGCCCCGGACTCCTCGCACAGCTGGGCGATCGCGTTCATGAACGAGATGCGCGTGGCGAGCATCGCGTTGGCGGCGTACTTGGTGATCTCCGCGGAGGGAACGTCCATGATGAGGATCTCGTTGCCGCTGCGCACGAACGGTGCGTACAGGTTCCGCAGGACTTCCCCCGCGTACGCCGAGTCGACGCCCAGCACCACACGATCCGGCTTCATGAAGTCGTCGACGGCCGCCCCCTCCTTCAGGAACTCGGGGTTGGAGCAGACGTGCACGGGCAGGTCCGTGTGCGCCTCGATCTCCGCGCGCACCAGCCGGGCCGTCCCCACCGGGACCGTGCTCTTGGTGATGACGACCTTCTCGCGGTCCATGCTCCGGCCGATGGTGCGCGCAACGGACAGGACGTGCTGCAGGTCCGCGGAGCCGTCCTCGCCCGGGGGCGTCCCCACGGCGATGAACACCACGTCCGAGGCGCGCACGGCGTCGACGACGTCGGTGGTGTAGCGGATGCGCCCCGCCTCCAGGTTGTTCTGGACCAGGTCCTCGAGGCCGGGTTCGTAGATCGGCACCTCGCCGCGGCTCAGGCGCGCGACCTTGTCCTCGTCGATGTCGGCGGAGACCACGTCGTTGCCGGACTCGGCCAGGCAGGCGCCCAGCACGAGCCCGACGTATCCGGATCCGATGACGGCGACCTTCATGGTGAGGTTCCTCTCGGGTGGACGCTAGCGGTAGAAGCCGCGGATCGCGTCCGCGACGCGCGCGAGCCGATCTTCGCCCAGCTCCGGGAAGATCGGCAGGCTCAGCACCTCGCCGCAAAGGGACTCGGTGACCGGAAGCTCGCCGGGCCCGTAGCCCAGGGAGGCGAAGCACTGCTGCAGGTGCAGGGGCACCGGGTAGTAGACGCCGGAGCCGATGCCCTGCCCATCGAGGTGCTTCCTGAGGTCGTCGCGACGCCGGGCACGGATGGTGTACTGGTTGTACACGTGGAAGTTGCCCTCGGCGACGGCCGGCGGCCGGACCTCCTCGAGGCCCGCCAGCATTCCCTCGTATCGGCACGCGTTTTCCCGTCGCGCCGCAGTCCAGGCGTCCAGGTGCCGGAGCTTGACCCGCAGCACGGCCGCCTGCAGCGCGTCGAGGCGGGAGTTCGTGCCCACCATCTCGTGGTGGTACATCTGCCGTCCCCCGTGCACGCGCAGCTTGGCCACCCGTTCCGCCAGCGCGCCGTCGTCCGTGGTGATGAGCCCGCCGTCGCCGAAGCCGCCCAGGTTCTTGGTCGGGAAGAAGCTGAACGCACCGGCGTCCCCTGCCGCCCCGGCCACGCCGGCCGCCGACTTCGCGCCGATCGCCTGGGCCGCGTCCTCCAGCACGAACGCTCCACGTAGGGCGGCGACGGTACGGATCTCGGCCATCGGCGCCATCTGACCGAACAGGTGGACCGGCACCACCGCCACCGTCCGCTCGGTCCAGACCGCCTCGAGGCACTCCGCGGTCACGTTGAACGTGTCCGGATCGACGTCGCAGAAGACCGGACGGAATCCCGCGTTCCAGACCGCGCCTGCGGTGGCGAAGAAGGTGAAGCTCGGAACGATCACGTCCGAGCCTTCCTCCGCGTCCAGCGCCTCCAGGGTCAGGAGGAGCGCGTCGGTGCCGCTGGCGCAGCCCACGGCGTGCTCGACACCCAGGTACTCGGCCAGCTCGGCCTCGAGGGCCTCCACCTCCGGGCCCAGGACGAAGCGTTGACTCTCCACCACCGAGCCCACGGCGGCGTCCAGCTCGGCCTGGAGGGAGCGGTATTGTGCGACGAGGTCGAGGAGGGGGACGGGCTGGCTCACGATGGGGGCTCGCGTTTCACGGTGGCGTCGGTTCATCGAGCCACGAAGATCGCCAGGGATGGCCCGCAACGGGAGGCTCGAGCCGCCGACTACCTCTGAAGCGAGAGTTGTCCGGAGTCGGCCTCGACGTCCTGCGCGTGCTCGGCCGCGGCGCCCGCTTCCGCCCCCTCGGCCAGCGCCATCAGGCGGAGGATCGTGCGCGTGTCCCAGAGATCCACTTCTTCCTCGGGGGGGAATCCCTCGAAAAGTCGCGGGAAGTCGCCGTAGCGCATCGGTCGCGAATCCTGCATCCCGCGCCTCGAAGCCGGAGGGTTTCGCCAGGTTCGGATACGCTACGCGGCTCGGCGCGGCCGGGCCACTCATGGTTGCCTGGACGACAATTCCGCCTACTTCGCCGCCTTCAGCTCGAAGAGCTGGTCGCGCAGGAGCGCCGCCCGCTCGAAGTCCAGCGCTTCGGCCGCCTCGGCCATCTCCTGCTCGAGGATCTTCACGTACTCCTCGCGGTTCACTTCGTCCGCGTACGTGGCTGGCGCCTCGGAGACGCGGGCCGGTGCACCTCGCGCGTCGGCCACCCGCGTGCTGAACTCGATCTCCTCGACGCTCTTCCGGATCGTCTCGGGGGTGATGCCGTGCTCCCGGTTGTACGCGATCTGGATCTCACGCCGACGGTTGGTCTCGTCGAGACACCGCCGCATCGAGGCCGTGACCCGGTCGGCGTACATGATGGCCATGCTGCCGACGTTGCGGGCGGCCCGGCCGATCGTCTGGATGAGGGAGCGGGCGTCCCTGCAGGAACCCCTCCTTGTCCGCGTCCAGGATCGCCACGAGCGACACCTCGGGAAGGTCGAGGCCCTCGCGCAGGAGGTTGATGCCGACCAGCACGTCGATCTTTCCCAGCCGGAGGGACCGGATGATCGACATGCGCTCGATGGTGTCCACCTCGGAGTGCATGTAGCGCACGCGCACGCCGACGCTCTGCAGGTACTCCGAGAGGTCCTCGGCCATACGCTTCGTCAGGGTGGTCACCAGCACGCGCTCGTTCCGCCTCTCGCGCTCGCGGATCTCGGCGAGGAGGTCGTCGACCTGACCCTTGACGGGCCTGACCTCGACGGCTGGATCGACGAGGCCCGTGGGTCGGATGATCTGCTCGACGACCACGCCACCCGCCCGCTCGAGCTCCCAGTCGCCGGGCGTGGCGGACACGTAGACCACCTGGTCGAGCATGCCCTCCCACTCGTCGAACTTCAGCGGGCGGTTGTCCAGGGCGCTGGGGAGCCGGAATCCGTGCTCGATGAGGGTGAGCTTCCGGGACCGGTCCCCGTTGTACATTCCGTTGATCTGGGGGATGGAGGCGTGGCTCTCGTCGACGATCGTCAGGAAGCCCTCGGGGAAGTAGTCGATGAGGCAGGCGGGCCGCTCGCCCGGCCGCCGGTGGCTCGTGTAGAGGGAGTAGTTCTCGATGCCCGGGCAGGTGCCGATCTCCTGCATCATCTCCAGGTCGAAGTTCGTGCGCTGCTCCAGGCGCTGCGCCTCCAGCAGCTTGCCGTCGTTGCGGAAGCGCGCGAGCTGCTCCGCCAGCTCCCGGCGGATGAGCGGCACCATCTGCTCGATGGTGCGCCGCCGGGTCACGTAGTGGCTCGCCGGGTAGATCGCCGTGCGGTCCAGGGTGGTGATGATCTCGCCGGTGAGCGGGTCGAAGCGGCTGATGCGCTCCACCTCGTCGCCCCACAGCTCCACGCGGATGGCCTGCTCGTCGTAGGCCGGGAAGATCTCCACGGTGTCGCCCGCGCACCCGGAAGGTGCCCCGCTCGAAGAGGTAGTCGTTGCGCTTGTACTGGATGTCCACCAGGCCGCGCAGGATCTCCTTGCGGGGCTTCTCCTCGCCCACCTTCAGGTGGAGCATGAGCGCCCGGTAGTCGGCGGGGTTGCCCAGGCCGTAGATGCTCGACACCGACGCCACCACGATCACGTCCTCGCGCTCCACCAGCGACGAGGTGGCCCGGAGCCGCAGGCGCTCGATGTCCTCGTTGATGGAGGCGTCCTTCTCGATGTAGGTGTCGGTGGAGGGGACGTACGCCTCGGGCTGGTAGTAGTCGTAGTACGAGATGAAGTACTCGACGGCGTTGTGCGGGAAGAGCGCCTTGAGCTCGCCGTAGAGCTGGGCCGCCAGCGTCTTGTTGTGGCTCATCACCAGCGTCGGCCGACCGTGGTCGGCGATGACGTGGGCGATGGTGAAGGTCTTGCCCGTGCCCGTGGCCCCCAGGAGCACCTGGCTGCGGTCGCCGCGCGCCAGGCCCTCGGTCAGCTCCTCGATGGCGCGGGGCTGGTCGCCGGCGGGTCGGTGCGGGGAGACGAGGTCGAAGATCGCCAAGCCTACGCCCAGCCCAGATCCTCGTCGTCGAAGTGCTCGCGGCGCTCGACCTCGAGCACGCCCTTCACGCGGCCGATCGCGCGGCGGACCTTCTCCAGGTGGGCGAGGTCCCGCACCTCCACCACGAACTCGCCGTTCATGCCGCCCTCCGCCGCTTCGCATGTCGGCGTGCTGGATGTCGGTGCCGGTGTCGCTGATCGCCTTGGCCACGTCGGAGAGGAGCCCCCGCCGGTCCGTGCCCCGCATGTAGAGCTGCACGAAGAAGCGGTCGCCCTTCTCGGCGGCCCACTCGATCTCCACCCGCCGCTCCGGGTCGCGCGACAGCGCCAGCACGTTGGGGCAGTCCTGGCGGTGGATGGACACCCCCCTGCCCCGCGTGATGTAGCCGACCACCGCGTCGCCGGGCACGGGCTGGCAGCAGCGGGAGTAGCGCACCATGAGGTTGTCCATCCCCTGGATGCGCACGCCCCGCCCCGAGATGCGCAGCCGCTCGGCGAGCTTCTCCAGCGCGGTGGGCGGGCGCTGGGCCACCTCGGCCGGATCGTGGTCCGGGAAGAGCTGCTTGATGACCGCCGTCGGGCCCACGTCGCCGCGGCCCAGCGCCGCGTGCACGTGCTCGAAGTCGGGGTAGCCGAGCGCCCGGGCGGCCTCCAGCAGGTCGTGCGGGTCCGCGGGAAGGACCGTCTTGGCCTTCTTCAGCTCCCGGTCGAGGAACTCCCGGCCCAGCTTGAGCGCCGAGTCGAACTCCTCCTTGCGGATCCACTGGCGGATGCGCTGCCGCGCCCGCGACGTCTTCACGAACGCGAGCCAGTCCCGGTTGGGGCGCTGGCGCGCGTTGGTGATGATCTCGACGGTGTCCCCGTTCCGGAGCTCGCGCGACAGCGGCGCGATGCGCCCGTTCACCTTCGCGCCGGCGCAGTGCAGCCCGACCTCGGTGTGCACGCTGAAGGCGAAGTCGATGGGCGTGGAGCCCTGCGGGATGGCCTTCACCTCCCCCTTCGGCGTGAACACGAAGATCTCGCCCTGGAAGAGGTCCATGCGGAGGAACTCCATGAACTCCTCCGGCTCCCGCGTGTCCTGCTGCCACTCCAGCACCTGGCGGAACCAGGTCAGCGCCTCGTCGACCTCGCTCTCCTCGCGGTCGCCACCACCACCCTGCCCCTCCGCCCTCCTTGTAGCGCCAGTGCGCCGCGATCCCGTACTCCGCCGTGCGGTGCATCTCCTCGGTGCGGATCTGGATCTCGTAGCGCCGCCCGCCCGGCCCGAACACCGTGGTGTGGAGCGAGCGGTACATGTTGGACTTCGGCGTGGCGATGTAGTCGTGGAAGCGCTCGGGGATCGGCGTCCACCGGCTGTGGATCACGCCCAGCGCCGCGTAGCAGTTCTGCACCGAGTCCGTCGTGACCCGCATGGCCATGAGGTCGTAGATCTCCTCGTAGGGCCGGTTGCGGTGCACCATCTTCCGGTGGATGGACCAGAGGTGCTTCGGCCGGCCGCTCACCTCGGCCGGGATCCCGGCCTCCGCGAGCGCCTCCTCCAGCGGGCGCTGCATCTCCAGGATCTGACGCTCCCGCTCCTTGCGCCGCTGCTTGACCTTCTTGCGCAGATCCTCGTAGGCCTCGGGCTCCAGGAACTTGAACGCCAGGTCCTCCAGCTCCCACCGGATGGCCGCCATCCCCAGGCGGTGGGCCAGGGGCGCGTAGATCTCCCGGGTCTCCAGGGCGATGCGCCGCTGCTTCGAGGCAGGAAGGTGCTCGAGGGTACGCATGTTGTGGAGGCGGTCGGCCAGCTTGACCAGGATCACCCGCGCGTCGTCGGCCATGGAGAGCAGCATCTTGCGGTAGTTCTCGACCTGCTGCTCGGTGGCCGAGCGGAACTGGACCCGGCCCAGCTTGGTGACCCCGTCCACGATCGTGGCCACCTCCTCGCCGAACCGGGTCTCCAGGTCGGCGAGCGAGATGGCCGTATCCTCCACGGTGTCGTGGATGAGCCCGGCGACGATCGACGCCGTGTCGAGGCGGAGCAGAGCCAGGATCGTGGCCACCTCGACCGTGTGCGTGACGTAGTCCTCCCCCGACGCACGCTGCTGTCCGGCGTGCGCGTCCGCCGCGAGGTCGTAGGCCTCGCGGATCTTGTCGACGTCCAGCCGATCCGCGTACGCCTCCAGCGCGCGCGCCAGGGGGCGAGGAAGACCGCGGATGGTGGGCGTCGGGCCGGGAGTCTTGGTGGCCGTCGCCATGGCACCGGTAACGTAAGGAGGCAGAGCCGGTCGGGGCGAGAGGTTCGTACCCTGGACCCTTCCTCTGGATCCGCACTATCTTGGTGGTCTTGTCTTTTTTCCCCCTCGGATCACCGAACCCCCCTCGGGATACCCATGCCGAACCATCTCATCGCGCCGCACGGCGGCGTGCTGCTCGATCTGGTCGTCTCCGAAGCGCGCGCACAGGAGCTCAAGGAAGTCTCCCGAGACTGGCCGTCCTGGGACCTCACCGAGCGCCAGATCTGCGATCTCGAGCTCCTGCTCAACGGCGGGTTCTCTCCCCTGCGCGGGTTCATGGGGCGGGAGTCCTACGGGCGCGTGCTCGAGGACATGCGGCTCGCGGACGGTACGCTGTGGCCTGTGCCGATCACGCTCGACGTGAAGGAAGCGTTCGCGGAGAGGCTGTCGAAAGGCGACACCGTGGCGCTGCGTGATCCCGAGGGGGTCATGATCGCGGCGCTCCACGTGGAGGACATCTGGACGCCCGACCTGCGACGCGAGGCCGAGCTCGTCTTCGGCAGCGGGACAGGTGCCGCGCTCGAGGAGCATCCCGGGGCACGTTATCTCGTCGCACAGTCCAATCCGGTCTACGTCGGCGGCCGCGTCGAGGGCCTCCAGCTTCCGCCCCACTACGACTTCCGCACCCTGCGCCTCACCCCGGCGGAGCTGCGGCGCGCACTTCGCCAAGCTGGGGTGGCAGAAGGTCGTGGCCTTCCAGACGCGCAACCCGATGCACAGGGCGCACCAGGAGCTCACGATGCGGGCCGCCAAAGAGGTGGAGGCGAGCCTGCTCATCCATCCGGTGGTGGGCATGACGAAGCCTGGCGACGTCGACCACTACACGCGCGTCCGCTGCTATCAGGCGCTCCTGCCCACGTATCCCAAGAACACCGCGATGCTCTCGCTCCTTCCGCTGGCCATGCGCATGGGTGGGCCCCGGGAGGCCGTGTGGCACGCGATCATCCGCAAGAACCACGGGTGTACGCACCTCATCGTCGGGCGCGATCACGCCGGGCCCGGCCAGGACTCGAACGGCATCCCGTTCTACGGACCCTATGACGCCCAGGAGCTTCTGGAGAAGCACCAGGAGGAGCTGGGCATCGACATGGTGCCGTTCAAGCTGATGGTCTACGCGCCGGAGCACGACACGTACTATCCGGTCGACGAGGTGCCCGAGGGCGTCGAGACGGCCAACATCTCCGGAACCGAGCAACGGCGCCGCCTCCAGCTCGGTATCGAGCTCCCCTCCTGGTTCACCTTCCCGGACGTGGAGACCGAGCTGCGCAAGTCCTCGCCCCCGCGCCATCGGCAGGGCTTGACGGTCTTCCTCACCGGCCTCTCGGGCGCCGGCAAGAGCACGATCGCCAACGCCCTCATGGTCAAGTTCCTGGAGATGGGCGGCCGGCCCGTCACGCTCCTGGACGGCGATCTGGTGCGCAAGCACCTGTCCAGCGAGCTCGGCTTCTCCAAGGAGCACCGCGACATCAACATACGGCGTATCGGCTTCGTGGCGAGCGAGATCACCAAGAACGGAGGCATCGCCGTGTGCGCCCCGATCGCGCCGTACGACTCGGTGCGCAGGGAGGTGCGCGAGATGGTCGAGGCCGGGGGCGGGTTCATCCTCGTGCACGTCGCCACCCCCCTGGACGTGTGCGAAGGGCGCGACCGCAAGGGGCTTTATGCCAAGGCGCGGGCCGGCATCATCAAGGAGTTCACGGGGATCAGCGATCCCTATGAGGAGCCCTCGGACGCGGACCTGATCATCGACACGACCGGCGTGAGCCCCGAGGAGGCGGCACACCGGATCGTCCTGCACCTGGAGAAGGAAGGCTACATCGGAGGCAGCGCCTGACCCCATGAGCGTCGACGCCTGGCTCACCCTGCTGGTGATCGCGGGGGTCTTCGTGGTGATGGCGCGGGATGTCGCGTCCCCCGCCGTGGCGTTGTTCACGGGGATCACCGTGTTGATGGTGAGCGGCGTGCTGACACCCGCCCAGGCGTTCCAGGGCTTCTCCAACCCCGCGCCGATCACGGTGGCGGCGCTCTACGTCCTGGCCCGGGCCGTGGAGAAGAGCGGCGCCATGCAGCCGGTGGTGAAGGGTATGCTCGGACGGGGCACCGGAGCACGGACTGCGCTCGCCCGGCTGTCCGTTCCGGTCGCGGCGGCGTCGGCGTTCCTCAACAACACCCCCATCGTGGCCATGCTCGTGCCCCAGGTCACCGAGTGGGCCGACCGGAATCGCCGGTCCCCCTCGCGGTTCCTGATGCCACTTTCGTTCGCGGCCAGCCTGGGCGGGATGGCGACGCTGATCGGCACGTCGACGAACCTGGTGGTCTCGGGGCTCCTGGAGGCGAGCGGGCACGAGCCCCTGGGAATGTTCGAGCTGTCGCGCGTCGGGCTCCCGGTCGCGCTGAGCGGGATCCTCCTCATCACGCTCCTCGCACCGCTCGTCCTCCCCGAGCGCCGCCCTCCGCGCGAGCAGGCCGAGGATGCCGAGCGCACCTTCACCGTGCAGATGAACGTCCTCAGGGACGGTCCCCTGGACGGCGCCCAGGTGGAGGACGGAGGGCTGCGCCACCTGCAGGGCGTCTTCCTGGTCGAGCTGGAGCGCGACGGCGAGACCGATCGCGCCCGTCGCGCCCACCACCATCCTGCAGGGAGGGGACCGACTCACCTTCGTCGGCCAGGTCGACACGGTCGTCGACCTGCAGTCCATCGCAGGCCTCACCTCCGCGGAGGAAGCACACCTGCTGGCCTTCGACAGCCCGCGACACACGTTCTTCGAAGCGGTCGTGGGTGGCACGTCCGCCCTCGCCGGTCGCACGCTCAAGGACGTCGACTTCCGCGAGCGCTACCAGGCGGCAGTGGTGGCCATCCACCGCGCCGGCCAGCTCGTGCGCGCCAAGCTCGGCCAGGTGCCCCTTCGGGCCGGAGACACGCTGCTCCTCATCTCCGACAAGGGCTTCCGCGACCGCTGGCGCGACCGCTCGGACTTCCTGCTGGTGAGCCGACTCGGCGGTACGGCGCCCGCCGTCCCACGGAAGGCGGCGCTCGTGGGGGTGATCGGCGCGGTCATCGTGGTCGGCGCGGGGATCGGGGTCCTCCCCATCCTGCACCTGTCGCTGCTCGGCGCGCTCGCACTCGTGCTCTTCGGGCGTCCTCACGCCCGGAGAGGCCAAGAACGCCGTCGATCTCGAAGTGATCCTGGTGATCGCCACCGCCTTCGGGCTTGCGGCGGGACTGGAGGTCTCCGGGCTCGCCGACGGAATCGCCGCTCTCATCGGACACGTGGCCGGCGGGCTCGGGCCTCGGGCCGTCCTGGCGGTGCTGATGATCGCGACGATCGCCCTCAAGTCGACGATCACGAACAACGCGGCGGCAGCGCTCATGTTCCCGCTCGCCCTGTCGTCGGCCACGGAGCTCGGCCTGAACCTGCGCGCGATGACCGTGGCCATCACCATCGCGGCGTCGACCTCCTTCCTGACCCCGGTAGCGTACCAGACCAACCTCATGGTGTACGGACCGGCCGGGTACCGCTTCGGCGACTACGCCCGCCTCGGCCTGCCGCTCACGATCCTGGTGATCCTGATCGCGCTCGTGGTCGTGCCGTTGGCCTGGGGGCTGCAGGGGTAGGCCCGGGAGGCTTGCGGACCGTGGGATCCGGCCTTCCCGCGGTAGGTCCGCCTGCTCACCGTCCGTGGCACTTCTTGTACTTCTTGCCGCTCCCGCACGGACAGGGATCGTTCCGCCCGGGCTCCTTCTTCGCCGTGACGGGCTGCTGCTTGCGCTCCCCGTCCTCCGCGCGGTTGGTCTGCAGGGCCCGCGGATCCGGACCCGCGGCCGGCAGCCCGCCATGGCGGCCGGCCGATCCGGAAGGTCGGACCGCGCGCTCCTGCGCCATCCCGAACTCGTCCACCCCAGGCCCCTGCGGCTGCGGCGTGCGGCGTGCATCGGCTGCTGCGCCGCAGGGGCTGCAGCCGCGCGGCTCGCTGCGGCCAGCTCCGCTGCCGCGGCTGGTCCGTCGGGCCCGGAGTACATGAGCCGCTGCGGGCGGGCGCCGCTGCGGCTGCGGCTGGCCGAACTGGGCCCTGAAGAAGAACTGCGCCACGCTCTTCCGCAGGTCGGTCATGAGGTCCACGAACATCTCGTAGGCCTCCTGCTTGTACTCGACGAGCGGATCCTTCTGCCCCCACCCGCGGAAGCTGATCGACGCCTTCAGGTGGTCCAGGTCGTACAGGTGGTCCTTCCACTTGTCGTCGATGACGCTGAGCATGATGAAGCTCATCACGGGCTCGGCGTGCTCGCCCAGGCTCTCGAGCTTCCTGTGGAAGGCGCTCCTGGAGCGCCTCGAGCACCCACTCCTCCACCTCGTCGCGGTCGTGCTCGCGTCGGGGTCGTTCTCCTCGGGCAGCTCGCTCGACCACCACGAACTGGTCCAGCAGGATCCGGCGCCGCAGCCCCGCCAGGTCCCAGCGCTCCGGGGGCTGGTCCGGGCGGCACGTACTCGTCGATCGCATCCTCGCGGCCGGAGTGCTCGATCATCTCCCAGATCTCGCCCTTGAGATCCTCGCCGCCCTCCAGGGCGAACAGGCGCAGGTCGTAGATGACCTCGCGCTGCTGGTTCATGACGTCGTCGTAGTCCAGCAGCCGCTTGCGGGCCTCGAAGTTGTTCAGCTCCACCCGCTTCTGGGCGCGCTCGATGGACTTGGTCACCAGCCCGTGGGTGATGACCTCGCCCTCCTGGGCGCCCATGCGGTCCATGACGTTCGCGATGCGCTCGGACCCGAAGAGCCGCATCAGGTCGTCTTCCAGGCTCAGGAAGAACTGGGTCGCGCCGGGGTCTCCCTGGCGGCCCGCACCGACCGCGCAGCTGGCGGTCGATGCGCCGCGACTCGTGGCGCTCGGAGCCGAGGATGTGCAGCCCGCCGTCCTCCAGCAGCTCGTCGTCGTCGGACGGTCCATCTTCTCGGCCCGCACGGGGTCCACCGGGAAGCATCTCCTCGGGGTCCAGCCCCTTGGCCTTCGCCCACGCCACGGTGCGCGCGTCGGTGACGCTCGGCCCGAGTTTGATGTCGGTGCCGCGCCCGGCCATGTTCGTGGCGATGGTCACCGCGCCGGGCTGGCCGGCGTCCCGCACGATCTCGCGACTCGCTCTTGTGGTGCTTGGCGTTCAGGACCTGGTGCGCGATGCCCCGCCGCTTGAGCATGCGGCGACAGCGTCTCCGACACGTCCACGTTCGTGGTACCCACCAGCACGGGCAGCTCCATCTTGTGGAGCCGCTCGATCTCGTCCATGATGGCGTTGAACTTCTCCCGCTTGGTGCGGAAGATCAGGTCGTTCCGGTCGTCGCGGACGACGGGCCGGTTCGTGGGGATGACGAGCACGTCCAGGTCGTAGATCTGGTGGAACTCGTTCTCCTCGGTCTCGGCGGTCCCGGTCATGCCGGCCAGCTTGTCGTACATCCGGAAGTAGTTCTGGATGGTGATGGTGGCCAGCGTCTGGGTCTCGCCCCGGACCTCCACCCCCTCCTTGGCCTCCACCGCCTGGTGCAGCCCGTCGCTCCACCGCCGGCCCGCCATCTGACGGCCCGTGAACTCGTCCACGATGACGACCTCGCCGTCCTCGCCGATGATGTACTTCTCGTCCTTCTGGAAGAGCGTGTAGGCCTTCAGGAGCTGGTGGATGACGTGGATCTTCTGGCTCTTGGCCGCATACTCGGCCTCCAGCGCCTGGATGCGCTCCCGCTTCTCGTCCACCGAGAGCGTCTCGGACTTCTCGATCTCGCCCATCTCCGCGGAGAGGTCGGGCACGACGAACGCCTCGGGGTCGTCGGGGCTCAAGCTCGTCCAGGCCGCGGTCCGAGAGGTGCACGTTGTGCCCCTTCTCGTCCATGGCGAAGTAGAGCATCTCGTCGACCTCGTGGAGCCGCTTGTCCCGCATGAAGTCGGCCTCGGCCTTGTTGACCAGCGTCTGCAGCGACGGGTCCTCGGCGAACATCTTCATGAGCTGCTTGTGCTTCGGCATGCCCCGCTTCGACCGCCAGCAGCTTCTCGCCGGCCGCGTACATCTCCTCGGCCTCCAGGTGCTTCTGCGCCTCGCCCACCAGCTCGTTGGTGATGCGCATCTGCTTCTTGTAGAGGCTGCGCACCAGCGGGTTGTACTGCTTGAACGGCGTGGACGTGTCCTTGCCCACGGGCCCGGAGATGATGAGCGGCGTGCGCGCCTCGTCGATGAGGATGGAGTCCACCTCGTCGATGATGGCGTAGTGGTGCCCGCGCTGCACCCGCTGCGCCAGCGAGTGCACCATGTTGTCGCGCAGGTAGTCGAAGCCGAACTCGTTGTTGGTGCCGTACGTGATGTCCGCGCCGTAGGCGGCCTGCCGCTCGGGGGTCCCGGGCTCGTACAGGTCGATGACGTCCACCTTCAGGCCCAGGAAGCCGTAGATGGTGCCCATCCACTCGGCGTCGCGCTGGGCCAGGTAGGAGTTCACCGTGACCAGGTGCGCCCCCCGCCCCGCCAGGGCGTTCAGGTAGAGCGGCATGGTGGCCACCAGGGTCTTCCCCTCGCCGGTGGCCATCTCCGCCACCTTGCCCCGGTGCAGCGCGATCCCGCCGATGAGCTGGACGTCGTAGGGGATCATGTCCCAGGTCATCTTCTGCCCGGTGACGATGATCTCCCTCGCCCATCAGGCGGCGGCAGGCGTCCTTGACCACCGCGAACGCCTCGGGGAGGATCTCCTCGAGCGTGTCCTCGATGGTCTCGAGGAGCTCCTTCTCGAGCCCGGAGATCTCCATGGAGAGGCTCTCGCGCTCCAGGGGCGTCCTCGGAGTGGCGCTTCTCCTCCCGGAGCTCGGCGATCGCTCCCGCAGCTCCGCGGTGGCGTCGGCGATGCGCTGCTTGAACTCGTCGGTCTTGGCCTGGAGCTCTTCGTCGGAGAGGGAGGCGAGCCCTCGGCGAGCTCGTTGATCTCGTCGATGAGGGGCTGGAGCTTCTTGGCCTCGCGCTTGTGCCGCGAGCCGAGAAGCGTCTTGATGGCGGATTTCAGCATGGACCAGCGATTGGAGTATCGAAAGCCCCGGATTTCGGGCAGGCGTATTATACTCGGAACCCGCCCGGAAGATCACCCCGAGCCGTGGCGGCCGGGCGTCCCTCCGTCCCCGGGGGCCGCTGGATGCGGCCGGCGCTCGAGGGGCGCGGTCAGCCCTTCTTGACGACCCACCGGGGCGTTCCGGGCGTCACCTCGACGCCCTTCACGTTCCGTGTGGCGTTGCGCGCGTCCACGAGGACCCGCGACTTCGCGACGATTCGCGCGTAGTCGAAGCTGGAGTGGTCGGTGAGGATCACCACGGCGTCGGGCGCCGCTCAGCGCCTCGTCGGTGAGCTCGACCGACGCCATTTCGGGGTGTCCGTCCTCGTCGGCGTGGATGAAGGGGACGTAGGGATCGTGATACGCCACGTCGGCCCCGTCCGCCTGCAGCAGGCCGATGATGTCCAGCGCCGGCGACTCGCGCAGGTCGTCGATGTCCTTCTTGTAGGCCACGCCCAGCAGCAGGACCCGCGAGCCGTTCACGGCCTTGCGGATGCTGTTGAGGGCCTCGCGCACCTTCCCCACCACGAAGAGGGGCATCTCCGCGTTGATCTCCGAGGCCAGCTCGATGAAGCGCGTCTTGTAGTTGAGCGTCCGCATCTTCCACGACAGGTAGTGCGGATCCACGGGAATGCAGTGCCCGCCCAGCCCCGGCCCCGGCGTGAACTTCATGAAGCCGAAGGGCTTGGTCGCGGCCGCGTCGATGACCTCCCACACGTCCACGCCCAGGCGGTCGGCGATGATCGCGGTCTCGTTGACCAGGCCGATGTTCACGGCACGGAACGTGTTCTCCAGGATCTTCGTCATCTCGGCCGCCTCCGCCGAGGACACCGGCACCATCGTGTCGATGAAGCGCTCGTAGAGCGCCACGCCGGCCTCGGTGCACTCCGGCGTGATCGCCCCCGATCACCTTCGGCGTGTTCTTGGTCTGCCAGACGGGGTTGCCCGGGTCCACGCGCTCCGGGCTGAAGCAGAGGAAGAAGTCCTTGCCCACCTCGAGTCCCGCTGCGCTCCAGCGCGGGCAGCAGGATCTCCCGCGTGGTCCCGGGATAGGTCGTGGACTCCAGGGCGATCAGCTGCCCCGGTCTCAGAGACGCCGCCACCGCCTCCGTGGACGCGAGGATGAAGCTGACGTCGGGGTCGCGCGTCTTGGACAGCGGCGTCGGCACGCAGATCGAGATGGCGTCGCACTCCGCCATGCGCGCCATGTCCGTGGTGGCCTCGAGCAAGCCCGCCTCCACCGAACGGCTCCAGCACCTCCGAGGGACGTCCTGGATGTGCGAGCGGCCCGCGTTGAGCCCTTCCACCACGTGCGGCTTCACGTCGAAGCCCAGGACCGAGATCGCCGCCCTTTGGCGCGGCCTCCACGACGAGGGGAACACCCACGTAGCCGAGGCCCATGATGCCCAGGGTGACGTCGTCGCTGCGGAAATGCTCCACGGAGGCTTTGCTCATGTCCAACGATCCGGAGGGGGGAGCCCAGGAGTTCGAAAGCTGCGAAGGAAGCTATCACGGCCGACAGGGCCGTTCCAGCGCCCCCTCCTCCACCGCGGACCCGGGGTCAGGAGCCCTCGGCGACTCCCTGGACCGGCCTCAGATCGACGGCGAGCTCCCAGGCGTCCACCGCTCCATCCACCTCCAGGTGGTGCCGGAGCGCAGCCCGACAGGCCCCACCGCTTCCGGGCCGCTCGACCACGACCACGGTGCCGGCACCGCTCTCCGCCAGGGCGTGGCGAAGGGCCGCCTGCCCCCCGAAGAGCGGCCGACCCGCCAGCGTGGCCCGGCCCGCATGGCTGAGAGGGGCGGCCACGGCGACCACCCTCAGGCGAGGCTCGCCGAGACGCTCGAGCTGTCGCATCGCCAGCTCGGCGTCATCGACCTCGGTCACGATCACGACCGGGGTGCCGTCCTCCCGCCACCGGTGGGCGGTCCCCTCGATGAGACGGAAAGAGACGCGCGCCCCAACCGTGAGGATGACGCACACGAGCATGTCGATGGCCACGACCCCGCGTGACAGGCCGACCCCCTGGCTCAGGAACAAGGTTCCGGCGGCCAGGAAGTGCCCATCAGGTTGGCTCGCAGGATCCTGAGGGCGTCGTAGAGCCCGAAGGAGCGCCAGGGCGTGCTGTACGCGCCGCTCAGCACGAACGCCAGCAGCTTCGCCCCCAGCCAGATGAGCACAGTGCGCTGGAAATAGGGCAGCTCGGCCGCGAGCTCGCCCGACTCCCAGCGGATCAGGTAGGCGGCATAGTAGGCCAGGACGACCCAGACGCCGTCCATGAGCAGCGCGAGCACCGGGTAGCGCTCCTGGCTCGTCACCAGGAAGCGGTACAGGCTGAGCCCTTCCACCCCCTCTTCGTCGAGCGAGCGGAAGCGCACGGCCAGCAGGTACCCGCCCATCAGCACCAGCACGCCCACCAGCATGCCGCCGAGCAGGAGCGCGGTCCCGCGCTCCGCCGAGCGCAGCAGCACGCCGATCGCGCCACCGGCGGCCGCCATCGTCCAGAGCAGCCACAGCGTGTGCTTCTCGGGAAGCCCGAGCGCCACGAAGCGATGCGACGTGTGGTCGCGGCCGCCCTGGCTGAGCGGCCGACCCTCGAGCACCCGGCCCACGGTCACGAGCGTGGTGTCGAGGATCGGCACCCCGAGGATCAGGACCGGCGCGGCGATGACCGCGGCCAGGCTGCGGGAGAGGCCGGACCCGGGTGCCAAAGCGAGGCCGGCCAGGAAGAGGCCGAGGAAGTGCGACCCGGAGTCGCCCATGAAGATGCGGGCAGGCGGGTAGTTGTGCGCCAGGAATCCGAGGAGCGCGGCGACGAAGCCCAGGGAGAGAATCGCCAGGCCCGACGCGTCCTCGAGCACGAAGAGGAGGGTCAGGTACGCCCCGGCGATCGCGGCGACCCCGGCGGCCAGACCGTCCATGTTGTCGAGGAGGTTGACGGCGTTCGTCGAGCCCGACGAACCAGAGCATCGACACCGCGGCGTCCACCGCCCAGACCCCGGTGAGCCAGACGCCGAGCCCGCTCAGGAGCAGGACCGACGCCGCGACCATCTGGCCGAAGACCTTCGCGATCGGGCGCAGGTGAACGAAAT
Source organism: uncultured Gemmatimonadales bacterium (assembly GCA_963848895.1). GTDB lineage: Bacteria > Gemmatimonadota > Gemmatimonadetes > Longimicrobiales > Gaopeijiaceae > SZUA-318. Next base: position 251,468 of record CAWKGE010000024.1, on the reverse strand, counting down.
CGTCCACGAGCCCGACGAGGAACGCCAGGGACGAGCCGAGCACCAGGCCCTCCCACGTCCCGATGGGCAGCACCGCCTGCGGAGGTCGCGCCGCGAGGCCCTGCGTCGCATTGGGGTCCAGGAGGTAGGCGACGCCGACGGCCAGGCCGAACCCGAGGAAGATCGCCACCCCTCCGATCGCCGGCGTGGGGCGCTTGTGCCAACGATCCGCCTGGACCTGCCGCACCATTCCCCCGGCGATCGCCGCGCCGCGCACGAGGGGCGTGAAGAGGGCCGTCAGCACAAGCGCGAGGGCGGCGACCACCCCCCCGAGAAGGACAGGGCTCAACTTTCGCGGCCCTCCGTGTACGCTCCGGTGAGGATCCGGCGCCACCACGGCTCGTTCTCCAGATACCAGGCCACCGTAGCCCGGAGCCCCTCGTCGAAACGGTGTCGGGGACGCCACCCCAGCTCCCGCGAGGCTCGGGAGAAGTCCACCGCGTAACGCCGGTCGTGGCCTGGCCGGTCCGCCACGTGCTCGACGCGATGGTCCCGCTTGTCCATGGCCGCCAGGATCGCGTGCACCACGCTCAGGTTCGTGTGCTCGGCGCCGCCCCCGAAGTTGTAGACCCGCCCGGCTGCGCCCTGCTCCGCCGCCGCGAGGATCCCCCGGCAATGGTCTTCCACGTGAACCCAATCGCGCACGTAGAGGCCGTCGCCGTACACCGGCACCGGCCGATCCTCCAGCACGTGCGTGATGGCGACCGGGATCAGCTTCTCCGGGAACTGGCGGGGCCCGTAGTTGTTGGAGCACCGCGTGACGACCACGTCCAGCCCGTGGGTGACGTGGTACGCCAGGGCGAGGTGGTCGGCGGCGGCCTTCGTGGCCGAGTACGGTGACCTGGGCGCGAGGGGCGTCTCCTCCGTGAACTTCGGGGCGGCCGGATCACCGGCCGCCGGGTCCCGCCACGGCAGCTCGCCGTAGACCTCGTCGGTGGAGACCTGCACGAAGCGCCGCACGCCGCGGGCCAGCGGCGGTCGCCAGCAGGGTCTGCGTGCCCACGACGTTCGTGCGCACGAAGGGCGCGTCCGCGACGATCGAGCGGTCCACGTGGCTCTCCGCGGCGAGGTGCAGGATCACGTCCACACCGTCCATCGCGGCGAGCACCGCCACGGGATCGCATACGTCGCGCGCGGACGAACCGGTAGCGGGGATCCGCCCTCCAGGTCGTCCAGGCCATCCAGGTTCCCGGCGTAGGTCAGCGCGTCGAGGTTCAGCACGTCGGCGGCCGGCGTCCGACGCGAGGATGTGGCGCACGAGGTTCGACCCGATGAAGCCCGCTCCGCCGGTGACCAGGTATCTCAAGACGGGTGGCCCCGGTGGGGATCGTCGAGATGCGGATGGACGGCGGCCGACGCGAAGCCGGACAACACCGGGTTGTCCCGCTCCGCGGCCACCAGACCCGGCCGCCCGATGGAGCGAAAGCACGGTACCCGCGTCCGTCCACCACCCGTCGAGCACCCGGTGACGCATCACACCGAGCGAAACGTACCGGTTGTTCACGTCGGTGATCTCCAGCTCGCCCCGGGCGGACGGCTGGAGATCGTCGATCATGGCGAAGACACGGGTGTCGTAGAAGTAGCACCCGGTCACGGCCAGTCCGCTCGCCGGCCGCGCCGGCTTCTCGACGATCTCGACCACCCGTTCCCCTTCGACGCGGGCGACGCCGAAGCGCTCCGGGTCCGGGACCTCCGCGAGCAGGATCATCGCGCCCCGGGGATCGGCCGCGAAGGCCTCGACCGCACCGGCGATGGGTCGCTGGAAGACGTTGTCTCCGAGGATGACCACGACCGGCTCCTCGTCGACGAAATCCCGAGACAGGCCCAGCGCCTCGGCGATCCCCCCCTCCCCCTCCTGGTAGGCGTAGTGCAGGTGCTTCAGCCCGAACTCCTGGCCGTTGCGGAGCAGGCGGAGGAAGTCGCCGGCGTGGTTGCCCCCGGTGACGACCAAGATGTCGCGGATGCCCGCGTGCACGAGCTGCTGCAGGGGGTAGTAGATCATCGGCCGGTCGTAGACCGGCAGGAGATGCTTGTTCGTCACCCGGGTCATGGGGAGGAGTCGTGAGCCGAGCCCGCCGGCCAGGATGACGCCCTTCACCGTCCGCTCGCCGCTCCCCACAGCCCCAGGATGACCTCTGCGGTGCGCGGTCCCGCGGCCACGAGGTTCGGGAGATCGGGATAGGGCTGGTTGAACGGCGGCTCCGAGCCGTTCGCGAGCGTCACGCGCCCGCCAGCCGCCCGCACCAGGGCGGTACCGCCCGCCACGTCCCATTCGCTCTTCGGAACCAGCGTCCACGTGGCGTCGGACTTGCCGGCGGCCACCCTCGCCATCTTGTACGCCACCGAGCCGCAGGGCTTCACGTTGAACGACCCTCCCTCGAAGGCATCCCACTCGCCGCGTTTGACCTCGGAGCGGCTGGCGAGCACCTCGGCGCCCTCCAGCGTCCCCCGGTCCCGGACCTCGGCCCGCTTCCCATTGTAGGTCACCCCCGTGTCCAGCGAGCCCAGGACGAGCTCGCGCGTCGCGGGGTTGAAGACGCCACCCGCCACCGGGAGGCCGTCCTCGACCAGGCCGATCGAGATGCACCACTCCGGGATGCCCTCGACGAACTCGCGGGTCCCGTCGATGGGGTCCACGACCCAGACGCGACGACACGAGAGCCGCGCCGGGTCGTCCGCCGATTCCTCGCTCAGCCAACCTTCCCCGGGCCGGGGGAGGATCTTCCGGAGTGCGGCGTCCGCGGCGTGGTCCGCCTCCGTCACCGGGTCGCCCCGCTCCGCTTTGGTGTCGAACGCCACGTCGCCCGACGTGAAGGGGCGCACGGCTCTGGCGGCTGCCTGCAACGCCAGCTGGATGCGTTCCAGGTCGTCGATGCGGTTCATTCGGAGGGCCTCGGCGGTGGGGATCTGGTCGGGAGAACTTAGCGACGCCGCAAGACCCGTGCACCCCGTTGACCCCCCTCCAGAAATCGCCGCAGCGAGCTGCTCCACGGCTCCATCGTCCGGCCCAGGAATGCCTCAGTGGCGCTCAGGTCCAGCACCGTGTACGCCGGGCGCGGGACGTCCGGCCACATCCCGTCCCGGTCGACCTCGATCAACTCGGCGCTCGTGCCCGCGAGGCGGAGGACCTCGCGCGCCTGATCCAGCCGGGTCGCCTCACCTCCGTCCGCCACGTGCCACACCCCCCCGGGAGCCTCCCGGTCCAGGAGCTCGAGGACGGCCCCGACCACGTTGGCCGTCCAGCTCGGGCGGCTCCATTGGTCGCGCACCACGTGAACGGGCCGGCCCTGGCGCGCCTGATCCAGCACGTGCTGGACGAACCCCACACCCCCTCCGCCGAACAGCCAGCTCAGGCGGACCACGAGGGCCGCGGGAGCGACGGCGAGGACGGCATCCTCCCCTTCGGCCTTGCTGCGGGCGTACACGCTCAGGGGGCGACGCCGGTGAGCCGGAGGGTACGGAGCGCGCTCGGCCCCGTCGAAGACGTAGTCCGTCGACATGTACACCATCCGCGCCCCCGCGCCGGCCGCGGCCTCGGCCACGATGCGCGCGCCGTCCCGGTTGACGCGGTAGGCCGCCTCGGGCTCGGCCTCCGCCCGGTCCACTCGCGCCAGCGCCGCGCAGTGGAGCACGGCGTCGGGGCGGGAGGCGGCCACGGCACGGGCTACCGCCGTCGGCTCCGTCACGTCGAGCTCCGCATGCGTCGGCGCGAGCGCCAGGTGATGACCCGATGCCGGAATCCGCGCGCGGAACTCGCTGCCGAGGAGCCCTCCCGCTCCAGTGACCAGGATCCTCACGCGTGGCCCCCTCCCCGCAGCGCAAGCGCCCGTCGATAGAGGGCGTCGAGGTCGTCGGCCAGCCGGGTCACGGAGTAGCGCGCGGCGACCGCCCGGCGGACGTCCTGGGAGACGGGAGGGGCATCGAGCTCCCGATCGAGGGCCGCCGCCCACGCGCGCGGCCCCGCAGGCGCGGGGAGCACCGTCCCCGCGCCCGCAGCGGTCAGCACCTCGGCAACGCCGCCGACGTCGCGGGCGACGACCGGCGTGCCGGCGGCCAGGGCCTCCAGCAGCGCAACCGGCGTCCCTTCGTCGTGGGACGTCAGGGCGACGACGTCCAGGGCGCCGTACAGCGCCGGGAGGTCCCGCCGCCACCCCAGCCACCTCGTGCAGTCCGCGAGGCCCAGCGAGCCCGCCAGGGCCTTCAGATGGGCTTCCCTCTCGCCGGACCCGACCACCACGGCCGTCACGTCCGGTCGCCGCCGGCGCAGCTCCGCCACCGACTCGAGGAACAGCTCGTGATTCTTGATCGGGACGAGCCGTCCCACGATGCCGACCGCGGCCGCCCCGTCGGCCAGTCCGAGCTCTTGCCGAACCCGACCGCCGGAGGCGAGGCGTTCCATCTCGGAGAAGCGCTCCAGCTCCAGGCCGAGGGGTACCACCGCGAACCGGTCGGGCTCCGCCACCCCCAAGCGCCTCGGTCATCTCGCGTGCCTGCCGGTGGGTCAGGACCACCAGCCGCTGGGTACCCCGGCCGAGCTGGCGCTCGATCTCGAGGAAGAGGCGCGTGCGCCGCGGACCGAAGTAGCCGCCCCCCAGCACATGGCCGTGGAACGTGTGCACGCGGACGGGGACGCCGGCGAGGATGGCCGCCAGGCGTCCCAGCGTGCCGGCCTTGGCCGTGTGCGTGTGCACGATGTCCGGGCGCTCGCGGCGGAAGAGCCGATAGAGCGTGACGAGCGCGCGCAGGTCGTCCGCGGCCCGGATCTCCCGGGACAAGCTTCCCAGGTGGGTGACCGGCACGCCCCGTTCGGCGGCGTAGTATTCCATGTCGCCCTCGTCCGTCGACAGAGCGCCCGCCACGAGTCGGGTCCGCCAGGGCCCGGCGTTCATGGCCCGCGCGAGGTTCACCACGTGCATCGCGGGACCACCCACGTTCAGGCGAGCGATCACCCGATGGATCAGCAGCGGCCTCCCGGTCCCGCTCCCCGGCGCAGCGTCGGTCACGCCGTCGCGACGGCCCGCACGTGCTCGGCGGTCCGATCGATGATGCGATCCAGGGAGTGCTCGGGATGCCATCCGAGGAGGGATCGGATCCGGCCGAGTGTCGGGCTTCCTCCGCTGCATGTCCTCGAACCCCTCGCCATACGCCACGTCGTAGGGGACGAGCTCGATGGACGAGGACGAGGACAGCCGTTCCTTCACCCGCCGGGCCAGCTCCAGGATCGTGACCTCCTCTTCCGACCCGATGTTGAAGGGTCGGCCCCAGGCGTCCTCGTGCCCCATCAGGCCCAGGACAGCCCGCACCGTGTCGTCGACCAGGCAGAAGCAGCGCCGCTGCTCGCCGCTCCCGAACACGCGGATCGGCTCCCCGCGCAGCGCCTGTCCCACGAAGTTGGGCAGAACCATCCCCCACTGCCCGGTCTGGCGCGGGCCCACCGTGTTGAAGAAGCGCCCGAGGATCACGGGCAGGCCGCGCTCGCGGTGGTAGGCCAGCGCGAGGAACTCGTCGAGCGCCTTGGTGCATGCGTACGCCCAGCGCCGGTGCGTTGTGCTTCCCATGAGGCGGTCGGCCTCCTCGTGGAGCTGCTGTCCGGCCTTGCCGTAGATTTCCGACGTCGACGCCAGGAACAGCGGCTTGCCGTGACGGTCGCAGCAGTCGAGGACGATCTCCGTGCCGCGCACGTTCGTCGTGATGGTCTGCACCGGTTCGTCGATGATCTTCCGCACGCCTACCGCGGCGGCGAGATGAACCACGTGGTCGACCCGGGCCACGGTCTCGTTCATCATCGGCCAGTTCATGATCGAATCGACGTTCAGGTGGAGCCGCGCGTGGTGGCGCACGGCCTCCAGGTTCTCGAGGCGGCCCGTGGACAGATCGTCCACGATGAAGACGTCGTCCCCCCGCTCGAGGAATCGCTCCACCAGGTGCGAGCCGATGAAGCCCGCCCCTCCGGTCACCAGGATGCGCATGGCGCCCCGCTCATGAGGTGTAGATCCGGATCCACCGCTCTGCGATGATGGATGCTTCGTGGTTCGCGGCCTCGTCCCGGCCCACCGCGCTGACCCGGGTGCGCAGCGTCGGATCGTCGAGGACCCGCAGCACGTCCCGCGCGAAATGATCGGGCGGGCCGCCGGTGGAGGTCTCCCGGGGGGTCCAGGTCGCCGCATGCTCGTCCGGCAGCCAACGGAGCACCGGTATGCCGACCGCCATCGCCTCCAGACAGATTCGCGACCTCCCCGGCCAGGACGTGGCGTCCACCGCCAGACGCGCCGTGCGCAGGAGCGCCGGACGGTCCGGAGCGGAGCCGAGGAAGACCACCGAGTCCTCGAGCCGCAGCTCCTCGGCGTGCCAGCGCGCCGCGCCCTCCTCGGGCCCGGAGCCGACGACGAGCAACCGCAGGGCCGGGTTCTCGACGCGTGCCGCAGCGAACCCTTCCAGGATCACCGCGGGCGCAACACGGTCGCCGAAGTCGGACACCACGACAGCCGCTTCCTGCCCGTCCTGGAGGCCGAGGCGCACGCGCGCGTCGTGTTCGTCGGTGCCGTGGACGGACGCGCGCACCCGATCCACATCGAGGCAATCCGGTACGACCTCCACGGCCTCCACTCCGAAGACGTGCGTCACCGTGGACCAGGCGAGGGCGTCGGACACCGTCAGGAACGAGCCTTCCCGCAGGCGGACGGCACGCCGTTCGATCCAATCCTGCACGCGGCGCTCCAGCGTCCGCGGACCGCGGGCGAAGCCGGCGACCGACCGCACGACCTTCGTCTCGCGTGGCGCGGAGAGCTGCGCGACCGCGCCTGACCACGGCTGGAAGGCGTGCACGACGTCCGCCCGCAGGCCGCGCAGCACCCGCCTGAGCCTGGGCACGGCGAGCAGCGATCCCATCGCACCACCGAGGTCCATGCGGTGGACGTTCACCTCCATCCGGCGGAACCGTCCGCCGAGGGCGCCCTGCGTGCCGAGGCTGACCACGCGCGGCTCGAACCGTTCGCGCGGCAGCCGCTCGAGGAGGGTCAGCACCTGGTCTCCGACGTCGTTCTCCTCGAGCGAGTCGAGGACGTAGAACAGCCGGGACCGGGTCATGGGTGCGCGGTGGGTCTTCGCTGGAGTCGGTTGGGCTCATGCCGCTCGAAAAGGGTGCGTCGCACGCGTCCCCTCCGCAACTGCTCCACACGCCTCCTCCACACGATCGAGGGCCCTGTTAACCTTATGGGCCCCATGCGGCTCACCTTCGTCCAGGCAGGGCCTGCTTGAGCATACTCGTCACCGGAGCCGCCGGATTCGTCGGGTCGCACGTCGCCGAGGCCCTGCTGCGGGCGGGCGAGCGCGTCGTGGGGCTCGACAACCTCGACCCTTTCTACGCGGTCGCGGCGAAGGAGCGCAACCTCGATGCCCTCCGCACCCTCCCCGGCTACCGGGACGTGCGGGCCGACATCAGGGACGCTGCCATGTGGGATGCGCTCCCCGCCGACATCGACGCCGTGATCCACCTCGCGGCGCGAGCCGGCGTCCGCCCGTCTCTCGAACAGCCGGCCGTATACGCGGACGTGAACGTCACCGGCACGGCCCGCATGCTCGACTTCGCCGGCCGCCGGAAGGTGTCGGGCGTCGTGTTCGCTTCGTCCTCTTCGGTATACGGAGACTCCTCGGCCGTACCGTTCTCGGAACGCGCGCCGGCCGACGATCCGATCTCGCCGTACGCGGCCACGAAGCGGGCGGGCGAGCTCCTTTGTCGCGCCGCCCACCGCGCCACGGGGCTCCCGGTTGTCGTGGCGCGCCTCTTCACGGTCTACGGTCCACGCCAGCGCCCCGACCTCGCGATCCACAAGTTCGCGCGCCTGCTCGCCGAGGGCCGTCCCCTCCCCCGTTTCGGGGACGGCTCCTCCGCCCGCGACTACACGCACGTGGACGACGTGGTCGGGGGCCTGAAGGCGGCCCTGGCGCTGGCGCGGGAGGAAAGCAGCGTGTTCGAGACCGTGAACATCGGCTCCGACCGTCCCATCGAGCTGGACGAGGTGATCCGCGTCCTGGGGGAGGAGATGGGTGTGGAGCCCGTGGTCGAGGAACACCCCGACCAACCCGGCGACGTCGCCCGCACGTGGGCGGATCTCACGCACGCCCGCGCTTTGCTGGGCTACGCCCCCGCGGTGGAGTTCCGGGCCGGCGTGCGTAGCTTCGTGCGCTGGTTCGAGTCCGAAAGAAGGGCGCCACGCTGACGGAAGGACGGGACCGGGCCTCAGCGCCGCGCCCTCAGCCAGGTCTCCAACGTGAGCAGCGCCCACAGGGCGTGGCCGTGGTCGGCCGCGCCGGCCTGGTGCTCCCGCCACAAGCGGGCGACCGGGCTCCGGCTCGATCCACCGCCAGAGCCTCGCGTCCGGCGCCGAGCACGCGGCCCTCGAAGAGCGGCTTCCAGTGCGTGCGGAACCAGATCGGAAGCGGCACGCCGAAGCCCCACTTGGGGCGTGAGCGGATCTCCCGCGGCAGCAGGTCGGCGAATGCCTCCTTGAGCAGCCACTTGAGCGTCCGGCCCCGCCGGCGCAGGCGGTCCGGCAGCCCGGCCGCGAACTCCATGACCGCCGTGTCCAGGAAGGGGGAGCGCAGCTCGAGGCCGTGCGCCATGGAGCACCGGTCGGCCTTCACCAGCAGGTCGCTCGGGCAGGTAGGTCTCGAAGGTCAGGGCCATGGCACGGGTGAGCGGCGCTCTCCCCGAGGAAGCGCTCCCAGGGCTTCCGGAAGCTCTCCGTGAGCGCCGCCCGGTCGACGGTACAGCCGTCGTCGGGACGGAGGAACTCCTCACACTCCGGCAGGTAGCCGATCCAGCGGAGCATGCGCTCGTGCGGCCCAGCGCCGCCGCCGCGAAGAAGCGCTGGAAGCGGCGCATGGGGTGGCGGAAGTCGGAGCGGTGGGGGAGCCGCCGCCCCACGGCGTCGCCCAGTCGCGCCGACGGCCCGGCCCGTGCGCTCGGCCACCTCCATCCCGACGAAGCGGGGATATCCGCAGAACATCTCGTCGCCGCCGTCGCCCGTGAGCGCCACGGTGACGTGCTCCCGGGTGAGGCGCGCTCACGATGTGCGTCGGGATCGCCGAGGAGTCCCCGAAGGGCTCGTCGTAGGCTTCGACCAGCTCGTCCACCAGCTCCACGGCGTGGGCCTCGACGGTGAACTCGGTGTGCTCGGTGCCGAAGCGGCGCGCCGCGAGTCGGGCGAAGGACGTCTCGTCGTAGTTGGGGTCGTCCGCGAAGCCCAGGGAGAACGTGCGCAGCGTCCCCTCGATGCGCTCGCGCATGAGCCCAACCACCAGCGGTGGAGTCGATGCCGCCGCACAGGAAGGCGCCCAGGGGCACGTCCGCCACCAGGCGGCGCTCCACCGCGTCGCCCAGGAGGCTGCGCGACCCGACGCGCCGCATCGTCGTCGGTCGGGCCCGGCCACGCGACGCCGCCAGTCCAGGGACCAGTACCGCCTGTCGCGTGGCCACGCCGTCCTCCACACGCAGCAGCAGTGGCCGGAGGGAGCTTCTCGATGTCCCGGTAGAACGTGCGAGGCGCGGGCACGTAGCCGTAGGCCAGGTAGCACGGAAGGGCCTTCGGGTCCATCTCGCTCGAGACCCAGGGCAGGGTCAGCGAGCGCCTTGATCTCCGAGGCGAACGCCAGGCGCGCGGCCGTGCGCGTCCAGAAGAGCGGCTTCTTGCCGGCGCGGTCCCGGGCGAGCAGCAGCCGCCCGCTCCGCCTCGTCCCAGACCGCGAAGGCGAACATGCCGTCCAGGTGCTCGGGCAGCGCGTCGCCCCACGCCTCGTAGCCGTGGACCAGCACCTCGGTGTCGCTGCGGGTGCGGAAGCGGTGGCCCGCCCGCTCCAGCTCGGCGCGCAGGGCCTGGAAGTTGTAGATCTCCCCGTTGAAGACGACCTGGACGGTGCCGTCCTCGTTGGCCATGGGCTGATCGCCGGTCTCCAGGTCGATGACCTTGAGGCGGGCGTGGCCCAGGGCGCACGCGCCGCTCGGGCGACGCCCACGCCGCACGTCCGTCGGGGCCACGATGCCGGATTCGCTCGGCCATGGCCAGCGCCTCCCCACGCGTGGGCGGAGCCGCGTCCGCGCGCAGCCGCACGATGCCCGGCGATGCCGCACATGTCAGGTGGTCCCTCGCTCCCAGCGCCGCACCAGGTTCGAGCGAGAAAGCCGGATCCCTCCGCTCGGGCAGAGCACCCACCCCTACAGCGTCCTTCGCCGCGTAGAGACGCCCGCCGTACGTGTCGAGGATCGCGTCGAGCGAACGGCACAGGCGCATGAGCCGGCTGAAGCGCTCCCCCCGCCCGACCGGGAAGTCCATGGCGAGCGAATAGCCGTCCACGGCGTACGAGGCCGCCGCGTCCTCGGTCGTGTGCCGCTTCATCACGGCGAGGTAGCTGGTCACGCCCAGGCGCCGCTGCTCGTGGAGCGCGTCGGCGAACGCCTCCCGCGCGCCGGCTGCCGGCACGAACATCTGGTACTGGATCAGGCCGCCTCGCCCGTAGGCGCGTCTCCAGTTCGGGCATGTAATCGAGGAGGAAGTGGAAGGCCGCGTGCGTCTGGGCATATCGCCGGGTGCCCCGCAGCGCGGCCGCCCGTACTTCCCGGTGTTCAGCAGCGCGGATTCCGGCACGACTCATGAACGGGCGCAGCCCCCGCCACGCCTGGCTCGCCGGGAGCAGGCCCCCGACGCGCCGGGCAGGGCCTGCTCGTGAGATCCAGGCCCGCACCGTCCAGCTCGTGGCCCGGCGGAAGGTACCATGCGTGATGGACCACCGCCCGCCCCGCCCGATCGCCGGAGCAGTCGATCCACGCCACCGTGTAGTCGGCCTCCCGCGCACCCCGGTCGATCGCCTCGAAGGTCTCGGGCAGCGAGCGCGTGGCCTCCGCCTCCACGTCCAGGTAGCCGGAGTGCACCCTCCGCAGCCGGAGCGTCACGTCGACCATCGTCCCGGTCAGCCCCTGCGCCCCGAGCACGTCCGCCAGGGTGATGCCCCACAGGCTCCGTCCTCGTCCGGCACCACCGCCGCGGTACAGAGCGCGGCACCTCGCCTCGTCCGGTCACCAGTGTCACCGCCCTCGACGTGGCGTGCCGATGGCCCCGGCGCCTCGCGTGGTTCTTTCCGTGCACGTTCATGGCGACGCACCCGCCCAGCGTGGCCTTCATGGTGCCGGGCACCACCGGCGGCCACCATCCGTGCGGCAAGCACTGACGCCACACGTCCTCGACGGTCGCGCCGGCCTCGACGCGCACCAGCCCCGCCTCCGGATCGAAGTAGAGGACCCGCCGCATGCCGGAGAGGTCGAGCACCGCGCCGCCCTGGTTGAGCGCGGCATCGCCGTAGCTGAGGCCGGCGCCCGGGCGGTGACGGACAGACCCCGGTCGAGCGCGCATCCATGATCGCCTCGGCCGACCTCCCCGGCGTCCATCGGGCCGGTAGACGCGCGAGCGGGCGTGGGTCGCCATCCCCCAACCGTGCAGCACGCGGATCTCGGGAGCCCTCATGGCGGCGCCAGGCGCTTGAAGATCGGCTCCGGGCGTGAGGCGCAGCCCCAGAGAGATCGCCCCCCACCACCATGGCACGTAGAACGTCGTCCCGCCCGGCGTCGATCGCCCGGACGATCAGGCCGCCGCCCGAGCCGGGGATATCGACGGCGGGAAAGCCGGGCACGTCTCCCAGCATGCGGGTCCGTACCCAGCCGGGCTTGATGGTGGTCACCCCCACGCCGCTGCCTTGCAGCCGGTGTCGCATCCCCTGGAGCCACGCGTGCAGCGCCGCCTTGCTCGCCCCGTAGCACGGATCGCCCTTCCGGCCTCGATCTCCCGCGACCGAGCCGATGGCCGCCAAGCGGCCCCGTCCCGGCCTGGACGAAATAGTCGGCGCCCCAGTCGAGGGCCTCGATGGCCCCCATCACGTTGACGTCGAAGCGTGCGGCGCACCGCCTCCGGCCCCTCGACCGCCCGTCACGCCGGCGCAGTACACCAGCAGGTCCATCTGGCCGAGGTCGGCGAGCGCGCCCTCCAGCGCCGGGACCGCGGCGTGCCGGTCGGTCACCTCCCACACCCCTCCGACCACCGTGGATCCGGGAAAGCCCCCGGCGAGCGTGGTGACGAGGTCTTCGACCTTCCCGGGATCCCGCCCGAGGAGGCCGACGCGCCACGACCGCTCCAGATACGCACGGGCGAGCGCGAGGCCGATCCCGTCCGTGGCGCCCACCAGAATCACGTGTCTCACGAGGCCATCCACACCGCAGCCGCGAAGACTGCGAGACACGCCCAGCTCGTGCCGTCCCGGAGGGCGAAGAGGACCGGATCGTCGTGCAGGTCGCCACGCAAGGCGAGCAACCACGCCCGGGTGGCCCAGTACAGCAGCACGGGGAAGCCGAGCCACAGGAGGTCCGGCTCCGCATACAGCCGCAGCACGTCGTCGCCGGTGATGTAGAGGCAGTAGACCACACCCGCCGCCATCGCCGCCCCCGCCCCGAACGCCACCAGGATGGGAAGGTCGGCCGGACGCCACCCCCGACCCCCGAGCTCGGCGTCGACCGCTCCGTCGGCCCCGCAGGGCCTCGGCCGCCCGCTTGAGGAGCGCCAGGGACATGAACAGGAACACGGAGAAGGCCAGGAACCACCGCGAGAGCGGGACGTCGACCGCGGCCGCACCCGCGACCACCCGGACCGTGTAGAGGGCCGCCAGGATCACGACGTCGAGTGCCACGCGTGTCTTCAGGCCCAGGGAATAGAGCGCGGTCAGGACCAGGTACACGACCACCGCCGCGAGGAACGGCCGCGGCAGCCACCAGGCTGCGACCAGGCCGCCGAGCTGGAGCACGACCGAAGCGCCGAGTGCCGTGCCCGGAGTCACGGCTCCGGACGCGACCGCCCGGGAACGCTTGCGGGGATGGCGCCGATCGTGCTCCCGGTCCGCCACGTCGTTGGCCAGGTACATCCCCGAAGCTACGAGGGAGAACGAGGTGAAGGCCGCGCCGAGCGACGCCAGGAGCGAACCTTCGACGGGTCGGTGCGCAGCCAGCGCGGGAAGAAAGAGAAGAGAGTTCTTGGCCCACTGGTGGGGGCGCAGGGCACGAAGGGGGATCACGCGGAAGCCGCCTCCTCGAGAGCCGCGGCGAGCCTCGGGGCCGCCCAGCGCACCGAATAGCGCTCCTCAACCAGCGCGCGTCCCCGCTCGCCCATGCGCGTGCGCTCCGCGGCGTCGGAGAGGAGCCGGGCGCAGGCATCGACCCACGCTTCGGATCCCGTGGCGTGAAGCCCGGTCTCGCCCGGGCGCACGATCTCCCTCAGCACACCCACCGGCGACGCCACGCACGGAGCACCGCAGGCCAGGTACTGCAGAGCCTTGAAGCCGCACTTTCCCCGACTCCATGGCGTATCGTCGAGGGGATACAGGCCCACGTCCAGCTCCTGGAAGTGGGATACCTCGGTCTGCGGGCGCCAGGTCACGTAGTCGTAGCTCACGCCGGGAAGTTGGGGCCGACGGCCGCCTGCGACCACCACCAGCCGGTGTGCCACCCGGCGAGCCAGCTCGAGGAGCGCCGGGGCCAGCGCCTCCAGGTACGAAACCGTGCTGTCCGACCCGACCCACCCGAGGGTGGGGACCCCCCCTTCGCCACCACGCCGATCGCCGGGGACGAACCGGTCGGTGTCGACCACCGACGGAAGGACGCGCACCCGCCCCGCTCCACCCGGACCGACCGCTGCCCTGGCGAACGTGGCGAGGTGTTCGTTGCCCGCGATCACCACGCCCGCCGCCCGACAGAAGGCCCGGGTGGTGCCTTCGGGGTCGCGGAGCGTCTCGACCCACCGGCGTCCCCCCTGCTGCCGCAGGTACACCGCGTCGTCGAAGTCGTAGACCAGGGGGACGTGGGTGTCCACGAGCCGTGCGAGGAGTCGCCCTTCCCGAAGGAGGCCGATGCCGCGCTGGATCAGCACGACATCGTATCGATCCGCACCGGCCAGGACCGCGCGTGCGCGCCGGAAAGCACCCAGGACCGCGCGTGCCGCGGCCACGGCGCCGTGCCCGCCGCGCGCCCGCCGATGCTCCTCGGGCGACACGAACGGGCTGAGGGTGAGCGAGATCCCGCGCTCGGCCAACGCCGGCGCGAGCTGCGCCAGCCGGTAGCGCGTGCTGGGCATGTTCTCCGGGTAGGGGGTCAGCGCCAGCACGCGCAGCGCGGCGCGTTCCACGCCCGGGGATCCACCACCCGTCACGCGCCCCCCGGCGCTACTCCGAGCGCAACATACACGCCTGCCAGCCTCTCCACGCCGGCCTCCAGCCCCACGGTGGCCTCCGCCATCCTTCTCGCGCGGGCCACCCGTCCGGGCGACCGAGCTGCTTCCGAGAGCCACGCGGCGGCCGCCGCGACGGAGTCGCCGGGGCGATACAGACCCAGCACCTTCCCATCGTCGAGGGAGTCGAGGTCTCCCACGGGGGTGGCCAGCACCGCCATGCCGCTGGCGAGGTATTCGCCGATCTTGGTGGGAAAGCTCGCGTCCTTCGACGGTAACGGGCGCACGAGGGCGAGCCCGGCGTCCGCCGCCTGCAGCCAACGTGGCACGTCGACGGGATCGACGCGCTCCACGTGCGCCGCGATTCCCGCCGCGTCGGCCAACCGCCTGGCTTCGGCCAGGTCCCGGGTGAGGATGACAAACGTCCCCCCCGTGCGTCGGACGAAGGCGTCCGCCACAGCCAGCGTGGCCGTTCCGTCGTACCACCCCGTGAGCGTCCCCAGATGCACGAGCACGGGCCCGCCCCCCAGGCCGAGCGCGCTGCGGGCCGCCTCCCGCCGCTCCGGAGGCCGGAACCGCTCGATGTCCACGCACGTCGGCACGACGGTCCATGGAGGGGGCTCGGTGCCCCCCGTCAAGTCTCGCAGCCGATCCGCCGCGCGCCGGGTCAGGAGGACGAGGTGGTCGGCCTCGTGGAGCAACTGCCGCTCCGCGCGCCGCCCGAGGCGGACGGGAAGGCTCCCGGGCGCCCAGTACCCGCCTTCGATGCGCTCGTCGACCCAGAAGCCGCGCATGTCGAAGAGGAGCCGGATCCTCTCGTCTGTTCGCTTTCCGCCGAGGCCCATCAGGCCCGGCAGATACCCCCGCGCGTGCACGACGCCCGCCCGCCCCTCGCGCCGAAGGGTCCGGGCCCAGGCGCGCACGAATCGTCGCCCCCGCGATACGTCCCATGCCTTGGCGGGGAGGGGCGGTCGGGTGTGGTAGACGAAGCGCGTCCAGGGGATGCCGACGGACTCGAGCTGCCGCCCGGCTGCGGCGAGGCGGTCGCCGTCCGCCACGTCGGCGGGCTTCTCGAACGAGAGGACCTCCAGCGAGAAGCCCCTGCTTCGTAGCGCGCGCACGTATGGAACCACCTGCGAGGCGCCCAGTGGCTCCAGCAATCCGTCGTAGGTCACGTACAGCACGGATGCGCGTCGGCGAGGGGTCATCGACCGGGGGCCCGGGGCGGGGGGCGCACGCTTCTCGGCGCTCGGGAACGGCTCACCGGGTCGAGGAGCCACGCGCCGGCGGGCTCACCAGCGGGCCCTGCGCGATCGCCTTGGCACGCTTTCGTCGTTCGGCTCGGGCTCGACGACGTGCGAGATAGATCGCGCGGACGTCGCGGAGGCCCAGGGCGCAGAACACGAAGATCACCGGCAGCACCTGCGCGCGATGGCGGTACGCCGTACCCACGTTGGCCTCCACGAGGGCGTACGCGAAGGTCACGAGGACCACCGCGGTGAGCGGCACCGTGTAGGCGCGCGGGTCGTGGCGGATCCCGAGGTAGGCCCCCCAGAGTCCGAGGGGGAGGATCGCGTACCACACCAGGGTCTCGGGAAGCGTGATGGCCTGGAGCGTCGAGCCGATGTTCCAGGGGAACGGGGCGAGCAGGAAGAACGCGAGGCCGATGGGGAGGAACGCGATGGCCCCCGCGGCCGTGGACACGTCGGCGGCCTGTCCGTATGCAGATCGCGCGCCGAACAGGAAGCCCTCCCGCACCTGCTGCACGTGCTCCAGGGTGGGCTCTCCGGCCAGGGTCCTGCCCAGCCCGAGCACTTGCGCCGCGTAGGCCAGCGTGACCAGCAGCACGGTGCCGGCGACGAACGCGCGCCCCGGTGAGCGGCTGCGTCCCATGAGGATGCCCGCCACCGCGGCCCCACCCACGAGGAGCGTGAGGTACTCCCGGAACAGCGTGAGGACGGCGAGCGTGACGACCGCGCCCGCCAGCGCACCGATCCCCGGACGGTGCTGCAGGCGCGCACAGAAGTACACCGCGCTCACCAACGCCAGGATCGTCGGGGCTTCGCGGATGTTCAGCACCGACCAGAGGATCAGGGACGGGAAGAAGACGGTCAGGCCGGCGGCCAGCCGGGCGACGCCCTCGTTGCGCCGCACGACCAGGAGCGAGAGGTGATAGACCGGAATCGCGGCCCAGACGGAGAAGAAGATGTTGAGCACCGCCGGCGCGTCCCGCGCGAACCCGAAGAGGCCGTACAGCGCCGCGTTGATCGCCGGGTATGCCACCTGCAGGTTCTCGCCGAGCCTGGACGGCATCGGCCCCAGCCCCGACCAGTAGTTCAGGAGCCCCATGCCCCGGGACTCGTACGTCCACTGGTCCGGGGCGAACACGTAGGGACCGACGGTCTGATGGACGACCGCGAAAACGAGCAGCCGCACCGCCACTCCGAGCAACATCAGGTTGCGCAGGTAGCTCGCCGAGTGCTGATCGGGCTGCAGCCGAGTGAGGGCGTCGGAGACCAGGAGCCCCAGGATTGCCAGGAACGGGACGGCGAGCCTCGACGCCGGGTCGGACGCACCGACGGTGGCGACCCCGACGCCGATCACGGCGAGTGCCGGGGCGGGAGCGAGGAAGGTGAGCCTTTTTCGCTTCATGACTCCTGGAAAGCCCAGGCGGACGTGCGGAATTCGGCGGCTGCAAGCTACCCGTGGAAACCCGCCCGGGTCAACGAGATTCGGGGCCGGTGGCCCGGCTCAGCTTCGCGGAGAGGTATCGTCTCCCGCCGCGGGACAGGACACTGCTGCCGTACCGGACCAACATGGGAACGGCCGCCACCCGGAGGGCGCCCGACCCCTTCAGCAGCGCCTGCCCCAGCACGTCGACGCGCTGCTGCGCCGCGATCGCGCGGATCTCGTCGGCCGCGCCCGGTTCGCGGCTCAGGAACGTCCGCTCCAGCAGGTCGATCCCGCGCAGGCCCGCACGCAGATCGGCCGACGTCGTTGCGGGCGTGAGGCGGTTGACCAGCACGCGATGGGCTCCGTTCGTCAGGCGGAGGTCGGCCGTGCGGTCGAGGTTGCGGCGGGCGCACTGCACGAAGTTCTCGACCTGGAGCGCCTCGTGGGCGTCGCGACACGCTTCCGGCCCGTACTCGGATGCCGTACAGCGGGGCGTCGATGGCCCGGAAGGCAACGCCGGCAGCCAGCATCCGGGCGAAGAGCTCGTAGTCCTCGGTGTGCACCGCGTGCGCTCCCGCATCGTACGGATGCTCTCTCATCACCCGGACACGCGCCAGGATGGAAGCGTGCAGGAGTGGCGTCCCAAAGAGGCCCAGGAACCGCGCCCCCGCGGGCGTCGTGCACCGCACAGGGCGTGTACCGATCCACCGGCCGGCATCGTCGAGCAGCCAGGCGCCCGTGCCCACGACGTCCACATCGGGATGCTCGCTCCAGCAGCTCCACCTGCCGGCGGATCCTGTCCGGATGGCACACATCGTCCGCGTCCATCCGACCCACGTACGCGCCGGTGGCTTCGGCGACCCCTCGGTTGAGCGTCGCCACGAGGCCGAGGTTGCGCCCGTTCGCCAGGACTCGCACCCGTCCGTCCCGGCGCGCATGGTCCTCGAGAATGTCGCGCGTCCCATCCGTCGAGCCGTCGTCGATCGCGAGGATCTCGAGATCTTCCCAGGACTGCCCCAGGACCGCGGACATCGCCGCCGGCAGGAACGACGCGACGTCGTGGCAAGGCAGGACGACCGACACCAGGCAACCGCCGGGAGCGCTCACTCCTGCGACGCTCCGGCCAATGCCCTCAGACGCCGACGTAACGCGGGATTCGTGGGAAACAAGAGGGCACCGCCGAGGAGCGCGGCGACCCGCTCCATGGCACCTTCGGCCGTGCGGCTCCGCCAGAGCAGGAAGTCGGCGCCGCAGCGGCGGCGCTCCGCCCCCTCGACGAGGGGGTATCGGTCTCTGCCGCTCAGCAGATCCGCCAGCCGGGCCGGCGCCCCCGGCGGCACGCCGTTGTGATGATGTGACGCGAGCGTGCGGAGGGGCACATGACGAAGCGCCTGGTCGATGAGCTCGCGCTCCGGAGCCGCGATCTGATGCGGATCGACCGGTACCCCCGTGACCCGCGTGACAGCCGGCGGATAATGCCAGATGCAGGTATCGGAGAGAGTCTCCGCCACGTTGAACGGGGCGGGCGCAAGTCCGGCCCGATAGAAGCGCCAGCTGTGCTCGGTGTGACCCCACCGGCGGTATTCGGCGAACAGAGGGTGCCAGCCACCGACGGCTCGCAGCCCTTCTCCGGTGTACGAGCAGAAGTGAGCGGGCCCGTACATCCCGTGCACCACCCTCGTGCCGTCGATCCGGCTCTCCCCGGTCCGCTCCCGTACCCCACCGCGCTCGAAGAGCGAGAAGTGGTGGATCCCACTGGCCCGGTGGAGGGCGACGTGAGCCGGGAAGACCGACCCGTCCACGAGCTCCACGTCGTCCTCGACGAAGAAGTAGTACGCGAAGTCGTCGAAGCGCTCGAGCACGCGGTTCTTCGACAGGCCGACCCCTTCCCTCGCGTCTGCGTAGACCAGGGGGATGTCCCACCGCTCACAGAAGGCGAGGTAGTCCGGGTCCGTGCCGTCGAGGGCCACGACGAGCCGGAAGCGAGCGTCCTCGACGCAGTACCGCGCGAGATGGGGGAGGTAGCGCCGCAGGTGCCCGAGCCGCTCGCACGTGGTCACGCAGATGAGGGCGCGATAGTCGTCCCTCATGGCCCTCCACCTTCCTGCGTCGATCCCGGCGCGCGCAGGCCCGCCACCGGATCCCGCCAGGCGGGCCACGAGGTCGCGCAGGAACGCGGGGTCCGCCTCCCCGTCGATCTTCCGGGCGAACGGAAGATCGCTCGCGACCATGGCGGGCAGGTCCCCGGGACCCAACGCCCTGGGATGGGACGCGTCCGGAGGAAAGACCATGTAACGCAGCGCCTCGTTCTCGATGTCGTTCGCGGATGCGAAGGCGGTGCCCAGGAGGATGCTCTGGAAGAAGATCTCGTCGGGCAGCAGGGTGTGCGCATGATAGGCGCGGTACTCGGGATGCTCCTCGAGGAAGCGCAGGGTGAACGCGACGGCGTCGCGACTCAGGTTCCACCACTGCGAGCCGCCGAAGGGCTCGGCGCATGCGGGGAATCGCCTCGATGGCATGAACGAGGTGCGGGCCCGCAGGAGCCAGTTGAGCGCGGTCCCCTTCCAGTTCAACCCCGTCGGGACTCCGGACGGTATGCACGTCTCCCGCCTGCCGCGCACCGTGAACGTGTAGAAGTCGGTGCGCAGGCGACCGTCGAAGCGCCAGCGGGAATCGGGCAACGCGAACGACGCCATATAGCTCCGCTCGGGGACTTCCGCGAAGCGCGCCCGGATGTCCGCCACCGGTCGGAGGGGAAAGTCCTGCCCCGAGACGAGGACGAAGTAGTCGCAGCCGTCCGCGAAGCCCCTCCGCAGACCGGCCAGCGTCGCGTCCACCACCTCGATACCACCCCAGCGGGACGCGTATCGCGGGAGCGCAACCACGTCCCGTACGCCTGTGTCGTGGAGCGCCGTGCGAAAGGGCCCCAGATCCGCGCGCCGGTCCACGTGCAGGTAGAGCCCGACCGATGGATGGGCGAGCGTCCGCAGGAGGGCGGCGACCTGGCGGGGGCCCCGGTGGGCGAGAACGATGACGGCGAGCTTCACCGGGCCGACCTCACAGGTATTCGTCCATGAGCTCGGCCGTGAGAGGGTCGAGGAAGAGACCTGCCTTCCTTCGGATCTCCTCGTGGCTCCACTCCCACCACCGCGAGGCCAGCAGCCGCTCCACGATGGACTCCTCGAAGCGGTAGCGCGTCGTCCGGGCCGGTGCACCCACCGCGACGGCGTAGGGCGGGACGTCCTTCGTCACCACCGAGGCGGCGCCGATCACCGCGCCGGTGCCGATCGAGACACCGGACATCACGTGCGCGCCGGCGCCGATCCACACGTCGTGACCGATGGAGATCGGCCCGGCGGACCATCTCCTCCTCGATGGGTCGGCCCAGCACGTTTCGCCCGATGTAGTGCGTGGTGATCCGGCGGGCGTCGTGCTGGTATCCGTGGATGCTCACGCCTCGCGCGATCGAGCAGAAGCTCCCGATGGCGATGGGTGCGCCGCGCGCCGACACGAAGATGCCGGGGCCCCAGAGCGAGGTATTTCGGCCGATGTGCACGGGCCCCGAGATCTCCACCTCGTGGAGCCGTGTGTAGGCGTCGACGCGGACGGGACCGTGGAGGGAAGACGCAGTGATGCGGGCGGACGGAGACACCTCGGCCGCCCAATCGATCCGGTTCGGACGCCGGAGTGCGACGAGGGCGAGGTCAACCAGCCTGAGCTTGATCTTCTCGAAGAGCGATGAGGGCATCGGCGAACCTATCGTAGTTTTCACCCGCGTCGAAGTTCTCGCGAGAAGAACGCGCGGATCCGACGTCGGTCGAAGCGCTCGGGCTCGAGGCGCACGGCCCAACGCGGCCGCCATCTCTTCCACGCCGGCATCCGGCCGCAGCAGAGCGCCGGTGACCTCGTTGACCGCCTCCGGGACTCCGTGGACGCCGATGGCGACCACCGGCACGCCGAAGCTCAACGCCTCCATCATCGAGACCGGCAGCCCCTCCGACGTGGACAGCGACATCATGGCAGCGACACCGTTCTCGCGGTAGAAGCGCAGGACGTCGGCGTTGTCCACGTGTCCGCGCAGCTCCCAACGCACGCGATCCGGGAGGCGGCGCGCAGCCTCCTCGACACGAGGGCGCTCCGGCCCGTCGCCGAGGTGGACCCAACGGAGCGGGCGGCCCGTGCGGGCCAGCACTTCCGGTACGAGCCAGACGCGCTTGGCCGGGAGCATGCTGCTCACAGAGACCACGAGCGGCGGGTCGGAGAGAGGTAGGTCGCGGTCGGGTTGGGCGCGCACGCCGAGCCGGAATGTCCGGATACGATCCCCGGCTCGCTCGAGGGGCCCGCTCCTCGAGGTATGTCGCGCCGAATCGCGATACCGGTGCCACCAGATCGAGCCCGGCCAACTTGATTCGCGGAAGGGAACCGCACCGGGCTCCCAGCGACTCGTCGTACAGGTCGAACCTGTGGGCCCGGCATGACGGCGACGCTGACTACCCCGCTCCGCCTGGCCAGCGCCAGGGCCAGCGTGCTGTTCTCGAACCAGTAATCGTAGAACATCGCGTCGCGCAGATCGGGGCGCCCGTCCACGAGTGCACGCAACGCCCGATACTTGAGCACGTTGCGGGCAAGGATATCCAGGTACACCCATGCGTGGCGGACGTACCGGCCGGCGTTCCGGCGGTGAGCCAGCGTCTCCGCCATCGACCCTCGCCGCCTCGCTCGACGCCCAACGCCCGGACCTTGATCGCGCGCGTGGGCTCCTCCAGCCAACCCATCTCGACCAGCTCCACGTTGGCAGGCAGCGGACGCAAGCCGTCGTCCCGATGCGAAGGCAGCACCAGGACCCGACGGAACCGCCGGGCCAACACCTCGATCTCCGACTCGAGAAACGTCTCGCTCTTGTTGCCGAAGGGGTACGCCGCGGTCAGGAGCACCAGACCCGGGAGCGGGCTCACCCCAGGAGCCTCCTTATGCGGCCTCGGATCCGCTCGACGAGCGTCGGGACGGGATCCGGCATCGGGCGTGAACGACCCGTCCGCCCGAACGGGGCGCAGCACCGCTACCACGTAGTCCCCTTCCTCGATCCAGATGGAGTAGGTCTCCAGGAAGTCGAGATAGAGGCCGTGCGCCGTGCGCTTTCGCCGCCACGCTCGTGGGCGTGGACGGGTTGGTCCACGAGCTGCAGCAAGCTCGGGCCGGTGCTCCCTGGCACCACTGGGTATACCAGGGATTCGGGTAGTGGAGGAGGACGAACCCGTCGGGGCGCGTCCACGCCGCGATCCGCTCGAAGAGCGCGTCGTGGACGCTCGGCGGGGATATGCTCGATCACGTCCGGGAGCACCACCACGTCGAACGTCTCCTCGAGGGCCATGTCCAGCACGTCCGCTGCTTCGAGACGCACGTTGGTGCACCCGAGAGCCGCTCGCGGGCCGCGTCGATGCTGCGGAGGCTCAGATCGATAGCCCAGCACGGAGCCCGCCACGCGCACCTCCTCCGCGATCAGGCCCGTCACCGTGCCGACGCCGCATCCGATCTCCAGCACGCGGTGGCTCCCGGCGCAGACCGAACCGCACGGAGCCATCCGAGGATCGCCCGGTGGCGCTCGTTGACGCCGACCGCCGTCTGGCGGTCCACGTAGTCATCGTAGAAGGCTCTTGAGTCCATCGCCAGGCGTATCTCAGGTCGTGCCACCCCGGCACCACGCACCCGCGAGCGGGAATCGCCGCGATGCGGGAGAAGGCCAGGACGACGACAGCGGTGGTGACAAGGTACGAAACCGCGGACGCGGCCGCGGCCCCCATGATGCCCCAGCGCGGGATCAACAGCCACGTCCAGCACGACCGTCGCGACCAGTCCGACGAGTGAAGCACTTCAGGTTCACCTCCTGGCGATCCACGCCGGCCAGCGCAGACGCCAGGATCACGGACACGGTGAAGGGGACGCACCCCAGCAGCAGCACGACGAACGGCACCGCGGACGCCGTGAAGGCCTCGCCGTACAGCAGACCCAGCCAGCTCGGGGCGAGCACCGCGAGGGGCACGGCCCCGAGCAGCCGTGATCGCCGAACACCAGACGCCCGAGCCGCGCAGCCTGGGGGAAGCCGACGCCGGCCTCGCCAGACGCCATCGCGGGCATGAGCACGGTCGACGTCGAGCGGGGCAGCATCCATAGCGTCATCGCCAAGCTCGCCGCCAGCGAGTAGATGCCCGAGCGCCGCCGAGCCCGTGAAGTACTGCACGATCCAGATGTCGACGCGGTAATTCAGGAACTGGGCGAGGTTGGCCACCCAGGACGAGGCCGGCGTAGCGGAGCATCGCACGCAGAAGGTCCCTGTCCAGCAGCCGCGCCGACGGGCGGACACCCAGCTTCCGATACGCCAGGAGCACCAGCACCGCCGCGTTGAAGAGCATCAGCGCGAGGTAGGCCCGGAACACGTCGTCGGAGCCGACCGGCCACACGCCCGACCTCTGGGCCGTGTAGAGCGCCGCGTATACCGCCATCGAGACGGCCGCGAAGGCCACGGAGGCCACATTGAGCGTGGCGAACGAGCGACTGCCGGCGAAGACCGAGGCTACGTTGCCGTACACGAGGTTCGCGAACACGACCCCGGCCAGCGTCAGCTCCATGCCGACGCTCTGCTTCGACCGCGGCAGGAACAACTCGTTGCCGAGGAGCACGTCGTTCGCGTGCACCGTCACGAAGAGGAGCATCCCGATGCCGAGCGCGAACAGCAGGAGGGAGGTGAGGATGCGATCCCTGGCGACGCGCTCCTGTGCCACGAAGTACCGCAGCGAGAAATCGAAGCCGAAGCCGAAGAGGAGGCTCAGTATCCCGAAGGAAGCGGCAAACACCGCGAACTCACCCCTGCCGACCACCCCGAGCGTCCGCGTCAGGAAGATCGAGTTCCCGAACGAGAAGACGAGGTTCAACAGGTTGCTGGCGAAGACGCCGAGGGCGCTTCGGCCGACCCTCATGGGCGCGACGGCTCCGGGACGTCCGCCGCGGCACGCCCCCCCTCTGCGGCGACCACCCCCGCCAGCCCGAGGAGCATCCACGCGTGCCGCAGGTCCTCGCTCGCCATGAACAGCGCGTGCACCGCCACCGCCAGGAGAGCCACCAGCACGGCCGCGCGCGCGCGGGACGGCGGCGCGGCGGCGCGTACCCCGGAGATCGCGAGCCACAGACCAGCTGCCACCAGAACGAATCCCACGAGGCCGAACTGCCCGAGCACCGACAGGTAGGCGTCATGGGCATCCCAGAGAGCCGGAGCCATCCCCGCCAACGGGTCGGGAACCCTGGCGAGGAAGGGTGCGGCGCCCACCCCCCGGAGCGGGGCCAGGGTGAACGGTACGATGCTCTCCCTCCAGATCGCCGGCCGCAAAGCCGTCGTCACCACGTGGACGGGGCCGATGTGGACGTCGAGGGGAACCAGCGCGGCCACCAGCGTCGCGCCCGTCACCAGGACACCTCCCAAGGCGATCACGAGGCCCGGCAGGGGATGTCCGCGACGGCTCATGCGGACGCCGATGACGGCGGCCGCGATTCCGCCTCCGACCCAGGCGGTGGAGGCCGTGAGCAAGAGCCCGGCGGCGAGGGCACCGGCCAGTGCCAGTCCCGCGGCGTGTCCTCTCCCCTCCAGGGTCGGCCACAGAGCCCAGAGGAGGATGGCCGTGATCACGAGGTAGTCCCCGAACATCTCGGGATGCAGGAAGGGGCCGGGTAGCCTCGGGAAGGAGAGGCCCGCCACGCCCCACCCCCCTACGACGGCAACGTCCCCGCCCGTGCCGGAGCCAACGAGGCCCAGGATCGCGGTGGCTCCCAGGGCCAACGCCGCACCGGCCAGCCACGCGTCGACGGCCCGCCTCCATCCGACCCCGCTGGTGGCCAGCGCCGCCGCGCCCAGCGCCAGCGCGAAGGTGGCGCTACCCTTGGCCAGCGCATAGGGGAGGTGGTACCCCCACACCCCGGAGACGGCCGACCACAGGCCGAAGGCGGCGAGCGCGCCCACCCCCACCAGGTACCGTCGCGGGGGAAGCCCCTCCACGACATCCCCGGCAAACGCACGCCCCACCGCGACCGCGCGCTCCGGGTAGACGACCCGTTCGATCCCCCAGACCAGGAGGAGGCCGAGCAGCGCGACATCCGCGCCGGTGGCGGTGGCGCCCGCCAGGGGAAGCACGACGAGGTGCCCGATCGGGAGCAGCATCAGGAGGAGCTCTGCCGCGAGCACGGTCGGCGTCCGGGTCATGGCCGTAATGATGTGGGGAGCGGCGCCCCCGCGAAACAGTCCCGAAGGCGGCGAGCGACAGGGCCCCCGCGGATGATCCGCGGGGGCCCTGTGCATCCGGTCGGACCGGAGCCCGCCCGGGGGCGCGATGGTACCGGCGTTCCCTAGACGGGCGTGGCGGGCGCCTTCGTCACCTTCCCGGCCGAGATGCACGAGGTGCACACACGCACGCGACGACGTTCACCCTTCTCGTCCACGATCTTGACCGTCTGGAGGTTCGGGAGCCAGCGGCGCCGGGTCTTGTTGTTGGCGTGGCTGACCGAGTTCCCGCTGCCGGGACCCTTGCCGCACACGTAGCACACTCGAGCCATCGTCTGTCGATCCTGCGTTGGACTTCGGTTCTCGCTCGCGGCGGAGGCTCTAGCCTTCGCCGCCTCCGTTTTGGCCCGGACCGCCACCGCCCGCGGCACGGGCGTTGACCCGGACCCGCTCGGCGTCCAGGAAATGGGTGGCGAATTCGGCCGCGAGCCGGTCACCCTCGCCGATCGTGCCGGCGTTGCTCCACGCGTTCAGCACGGAATCCGACATCGCCCGGATGGTGCCGATCACCGTGACGTTCTCCCCGGGGGAGACCGTCACGCTGTCCGCCCTCACCGCGTCCGAAATGGAAACCAGGAACGGGTTCTTGTTCGGCATCTCCAGCCAGAACCCCTGGGAGCCGAGGCCAGAAGCCACAGGGAGGCTGTCCAGCCTGACCATCTGGCCCTCGTAGGGCGCCGCATCCATCTGGATCTGCGAAGCCTCGATGGTGATGGCGCCCAGGTCGCTCTCGGCGCTGTCCGCCGCGGCAGCTTCGCGGATCGCCGCCTCCTTCTCCGCCTCGAGCGCCTGTCCCTGAAGGTTGAGCCAGTAAAGAAACCCAAAGATGGCTAGGAAAGCCACGATCATCAGAGGCATCCCGAGGTTCGCCGCACCGCTCCGGGAAGCTTTGTCGCCCATGTCCGTCGTCCTGTCCGGTGGGTTGGTCCGTAGTCGAGAGGCCGGCAACTTAATCGACCAACTCGATCAGCGACATCTCTGCCGCGTCACCCTTCCGATTGCCGAGCTTCAGAATGCGGGTGTACCCGCCCGGACGCTCCGCGAAACGCGGTCCGATGTCGTCGAACAGAGAGCCGAGAACCTGTCGATCCTGGATCTTCGTGGCGGCCAGGCGCCGAGCGTGCAGGTCCCCCCTCTTCGCGAGCGTGATCAACCGCTCGGCGAAGGGCCTGAGCTCCTTCGCCTTGGCGGTGGTCGTCTCGATCCGTCCGTGGCGGAAGAGCGACGACGCCATGTTCCGCATCGTCGCCTTCTTGTGGCTCGCGGTACGGGAGAGCTTCCTTCCCTTCTTACGGTGCCGCATGGTTACTCCTCACCGCTCCCGGCCGTCTCCGGCTCTTCCTCGACGAAGAACAGGCGACCGTCGTCGCCCTCCTCCAGCATCATCCCGAACCGGAGGCCGTGCTCCTCCAGGAAGTCCGAGATCTCCTTGAGCGACTTCTTCCCGAAGTTCTCGATCTGGAGCATGTCGTCCTCGGAGCGCTGCACCAGGTCACCCAAAGTGCGGATGTTCTCCTTCTGCAGCGAGTTCCGGGAGCGGACGGAAAGCTCCGCCAGGTCCTCGATAGGACGAGCGAACAGGTCCTGGAGACGCTCGGGCACCACCACCGCCCCGGGAGGCGCGACCTCGGGAATCCCACCCTCGCCGAAGTAGAGCATGTACTCGAGGTGCTTACGCACCAGCTCGGCCGCGTAGGCCACGGCTGCCTCCGGGTCGATGGAGCCGTCCGTCTCGACCTGGAGCGTCAATCGATCGAAGTCGGTGCGCTGTCCGACCCGGGTCTCCTCGACCGTGAAGTTGGCGCGCCGCACGGGGTTGTAGATCGAGTCGATGCGGACCAGGTCGACGGGAGCGCCGCGGGGAATGGGGTGCTGGTCCGCCAGCACGAACCCACGGCCCTTGTTCACGTGGAGCTCGACGTTGAGGTCCCGATCCTCCTGCAGCGTGAAGAGGTGGTGGTCCGGATCCAGGATCGAGGCCCCCTGCTGGGTCTGGACGTCCGCCGCCGTCACGGCCCCGGCCTTGTCCACGTGGATCTCGAGAACCGTCTCGTCGATGTCGGGATCCAGCGAAACGACCAGGGACTTCAGGTTCTGGATGACCTGGTGGACGTCCTCCACCACGCCACTGATGGTCTGATGCTCGTGCACGACGCCATCGATGCGGAACGCCCACACCGCCGAGCCCCTGAGCGAGGAGAGGAGGACGCGGCGGACCGAGTTGCCGAGCGTGTGGCCGAAGCCACGCTCGAGCGGCTCCACGACGAACCGCGCCGAGCGGCCGTCTTCGGACTTCTCGGCGGCTTCCACGCGCTCCGGCAGAACCAACCCGGTGAGATCTATCTCCACTGTGTCCTCCTGGGAATTGCTCGGCTACGCCAATCGGGGAGCGAGGTCCGGATCGCGCCCGATCCGGGCTCGCGAATCACTTCGAGTAGAGCTCGACGATGAGCTGGACCTGGGCCGCCAACGGGATGTCGTTCCGCGTGGGCGTACGGACCATGCGCCCCACCCGGCTCTTCTCGTCGAGGGCCAACCATTCCAGCAGGGTCGGCCGCGTCCGGGCCTCAAGGGAGGCCTGGACGGACGTGAGATCCTTGGACTTGGCACGCACGGCCACCTCGTCCCCCGTCGTCACCTGGAAGCTGGGCACATCCACGACACGGCCGTTCACCTCGACGTGCCGGTGCCGCACGAGTTGGCGCGCCTGACTCCTGCTCGACGCGAAACCCATGCGGAACACGATGTTGTCCAGTCGTGACTCGAGGGCGATCACCAGGTTGTCACCTGTGACGCCCGGGACCTGCGAAGCGGCTTCGAAGAGATTCCGGAACTGCTTCTCGTGCAGCCCGTAGATACGCTTCACCTTCTGCTTCTCGCGGAGCTGGTTGGCGTACTCGGACTGCTTACGGCGCCGCGCCTGCGCGGGGCCGTGCTGGCCCGGCGGATACGTGCGGCGGTCGACGGGGCACTTCTCGGTGTAGCACTTCTGCCCCTTCAAGAAGAGCTTCTGGCCCTCTCGGCGGCAGAGCTTGCAGACCGGTCCGGTGTAACGGCTCATTCGACTATCGGTTCCTGTTCCTCAGACGCGGCGCTTCTTCGGCGGCCGGCAACCGTTGTGCGGAAGCGGGGTCACGTCCTGGATGGACTTGATGAAGAGCCCCGCAGCAGCGAGCGCCTGGATGGCCGACTCGCGGCCAGAGCCCGGGCCCTGGACCTGGACGTCCACGCGCTTGACTCCCAGGCCCACCGCCTCGCGGCCGGCCTGCTCGGCCGCCACCGTGGCGGCGAACGGCGTCGACTTCTTCGAGCCCTTGAACCCGGCCTTGCCGGCACTGGACCAGACGACAGTGTTCCCGGCTCGGTCCGTGATCGTGATGATGGTGTTGTTGAAGGTGGCCGCGATGTGCGCGACGCCCTCCGCCTCCACCACTCGCTTGGAGCGCTTGGTACGGGTCTTGGGATTGGCCACGATTTCCTTGCCTGCCTCTTCCTGTGCTCGTCACCTACAACGCGGATGCGGCGTGCCGGAGCCCAGGGCATCCGGGGACCGCCGCATCGTGTTCTTGTGGGGTGCTCCGCCCCGCGGGCTACTTCTTGGTCGCCTTCTTCTTGCCCGCGATGGCGCGGCGCGGCCCCTTCTTCGTCCGTGCGTTCGTGTGGGTGCGCTGGCCCCGCACCGGAAGCCCACGGCGATGCCGTAGCCCGCGGTAGCACCCGATGTCCATGAGCCGCTTGATGTTCATCGACACCTCGGTCCTCAGCGCACCCTCCACCTTGTAGCTGTTCTCGATCGTCCTGCGCAGCCGGTTGACCTCGTCGTCGGAGATGTCCTGCGTTCTCCGGTCGGGATCGACGCCGCACTCCTGGAGGATCTCGGAAGCGCGTGAACGGCCGATGCCGTAGATGTACGTGAGTGCGACCTCGATCCGCTTTCCGCGGGGGAGGTCGACGCCGGCGATACGTGCCATGTGCGCTCTCAGCCCTGACGTTGCTTGTGCTTCGGATTACGGCTGCAGATGATCCGCACCACCCCGCGGCGGCGGATCACCTTGCAATGCTCGCAGATCGGCTTGACGCTGCTTCGGACCTTCACGGTTCACTTCTCCACATTCGTTTGTGGCAGAGCTTTGTAGTATAACCAGGGCATTGGAACCCTTCAAGCGCCTCCCGGCACCGCGTCCACCGGACGCGCCGTGGTCGTCAGAACCCGAGGGCCGTCCGCGGTGATCGCCACGGTGTGTTCGAAGTGCGCGGAGAGCGTCCGGTCCGCCGTGACCACCGTCCACCCGTCGTCCAGGGTCCGGATGTTCGGACTGCCGGCCGACAGCATCGGCTCGATGGCGACCACCATGCCCTCGCGAAGGAGCGGGCCGTGGCCCGGTCGCCCCACGTTGGGGACCTGGGGCTCCTCATGGACGTCCCGGCCCACGCCGTGCCCGACGAGGTCCCGGATGATTCCGTAGCTCGTGTCCTCGACCGTGGCCATGACCGCCGCGCCGATGTCGCCTACGTGGTTGCCTCGCACCGCCGCCTCGATGGCGGCCCACAGGGACCGCTCGGTCACCTCCATGAGCTGTGCGGCGGTCCCCTCGACCTCACCCACCGGGAAGGTCCACGCGGAGTCCGAGCACCACCCGTCCAGCCTTACCCCGACGTCGATCGAGACGATGTCCCCTTCGGCCAGAACACGATCCGGCGCGGGGATGCCGTGGACCACCTCCTCGTTCACGGAGATGCACACGGCGCCGGGAAACCCGTAGAGGCCCTTGAAGGCCGGTACGGCTCCCTCGGTGCTCCGGATGTAGTCCTCGCAGAAGCGATCGAGCGCGGCGGTGTTCACGCCGGGAGCCACTTCGGCGCGCACCGCATCCAGCAGGCCGCCGATGATGGCGCCCCCGCGGGCGATCGCGTCGATCTCATCTGGCGTGCGCAGGTGGATCACGACCTCAGTACCCCACGGCCTTGCGGAAGCCCTTGTGCACCTCGTCCACGGCCGCCTCGGCGCTGACGGGCACCACACGCGCGTCCGAGGCCTCGTACCACTCGATGAGCGGGGCCGTCTGCTCTCTGTACACTTCGAGGCGATGCCGCACGGTCTCCGGCTTGTCGTCCGCGCGCTGCACCAGCGTGCCGCCGCACCGGTCGCATCTACCCTCCGCGGCGGGCGGCGTGAAATGCACGTTGAAGACCGCGCCGCAGTCCGGACAGCTGCGCCTCCCGGAGAGGCGTTTCACCAGCTCCTCCTCGGAAGCCTCGAAGACCACCACGCGATCCACCTGCCGGTGCACGGCCTGCAGCACGCGCTCGAGCCCCTCGGCCTGAGCCGTCGTGCGGGGGAAGCCGTCGAACAGGATGCCGGCTTCGGGAGCGATCCCCTTCAGGTGGTCCCGCACCAGGTCGAGAATGAGCGCGTCGGGCACCAGCTCACCGGTATCCATGTAGCGCTGCGCTTTCGCACCGAGCTCGGTCCCCTCGCGGCGGGCTGCGCGCAGCAGATCCCCGGTTGAGACGTGTTCCCACCCGACCGTGTCCGCCAGGCGAACCGCCTGGGTTCCTTTTCCGACCCCTGGGGGGCCCAACAATATCACGACCATGGATTCCAGCCTTTGTGGAGGCCGGCCACAGAACCGCTACATGTACCTCGTGCGGCCACGCATCTTCACCCGGCCCTTCTTCATGAAGCCGTCGTAGTGCCGCAGCAGCAGGAGCTGCTGCGCCTGCTGGACGGTGTCCAGGCCGACACCGACGACGATCAGGAGGCTCGTGCCCCCGAAGAAGAACGTCTGGATGTTGAACCAGGAGAAGATCCAGAACGGGAGCATCGCGATCAAAGCGAGATAGATGGCCCCCGGGAGCGTGACCCGGGTCAGCACCCGGTCGATGTACTCCGCCGTGCGCGCGCCCGGCTTCACGCCCGGGACGAACGCACCCTGCTTCTTCAGGTTCTCCGCGAGGTCGATCGGGTTGAAGATGATCGCCGTGTAGAAATACGTGAAGAAGAGAATCAGCAGCCCGTACGTGATGTAGTACGCAGCGGTCTGTGGCTGGAAGATGTCGGCGATGGTCCGAAGCGGCCCGATGTCCAGGAAGGCCCCTAGGGTACCGGGAATGACGATGAACGACTGGGCGAAGATGATCGGCATCACGCCCGCCGAGTTGATGCGCAGCGGGATGAAGCTCTTCTGACCTTCGCGGATCCGTCCCCGTCCCACGACCTTGCGCGGGATCTGGACCGGGATCTTGCGTGCCGCCATGGTCATCGCCACGACGCCCGCGCTCACGCCCACGATCACGGCCACGAGCGCGACCAGCGCGAACGCGTTGATCTCGCCCAGCGAGAACGCCTCCCACGTGCGGCCCACGGCCGCCGGGAAGGACTCGATGATGGAGAAGAAGATCAGGAGGCTCATGCCGTTTCCGATCCCCTGCTCCGTGATGGCCTCACCCAGCCACATGACGAACACCGCACCCACCGTGAGCGCGAGCACGGTGGAGAACACGAACACGAAGCCCGGCGTGTGCACGGCGCCCGGAATGGCCTGCAGGAAGGCCGAGTACCCGTACGCCTGGACGGCCGCGAGGGCGACCGTGACGTAGCGGGTCCACTGCGTCAGCTTCTTGCGCCCCTCCTCCCCCTCCTTCTGCATCTTCTCGACCGTGGGGAAGACGGCGGCCAGCAGCTGGAACATGATGCTGGCCGAGATATAGGGCATGATTCCCAGAGCGAAGACGGTGGCCCTTGAGAGGCCACCGCCGACGAACATGTCGTACAGCCCGAAGAGCGAATTCTGGGAGAGCTGGCCGAATTGCTCGCGCAGCACCCCCACGTCCAGCCCCGGTACCGTGATGTGCGCGCCGATCCGGTACACGAGGAGGATGAACAAGGTGAAGAGGATCTTCTCCTTGAGCTCCGGGACCCGGAACAGGTTCGCGATGGGATTGTTGGCCATTGGCTTGCTTTACTCTTCGGTTACGGCCTCGCCGACCGGGGCCAGCACGCTCACCGTTCCGCCCGCCGCCTCGATCTTCTCCCTTGCGCTCTTGCTGAAGGCATGGGCCTCCACCGAAAGCGCCTTCGCCAACTCGCCCTGCCCCAGGATCTTGACCGGGCGAGCGGCGTGCCGGATCAGCCCCGCACCCTTCAGCGACGCGACCGTCACCGGACCTTCGAACGCGTCGAGGTCACGCAGGTTGACCACCTGATACTCGACACGGTTGATGTTGGTGAAGCCGCGCTTCGGAATGCGCCGGTGCAGCGGCATCTGCCCACCCTCGAAGTGGGGCGAGACGTTGCCGCCGGCACGGGCCCCCTGGCCCTTCTGACCCCGCCCCGAGGTCTTCCCCGTGCCGGAGCCCGGACCGCGACCAAGGCGCTTGCGATTGCGGTGCGAGCCGGAGGCGGGGCTCAGATCGTGAAGTTCAGCCATGATCCCTACTCGGTGATCTCCCGCACGTCGACCATGTGCGGAATCTGATTGATCATCCCTCGAATCGCCGGCGTGTCCTCGTGGACGACGCTGGTCTGGTTCTTCGTCAGGCCCAGCGCACGCAGCGTGCGGCGCTGCTTCTCGGGCCGCCCGCTCACGCTGCGCACCTGCGTGATCTCGAGCTTGCCGGCCTGCTGCTTCTTCTTAGCCACGCCGCACCCCCAGCGCTTCCACCGGAACACCGCGCTCCTGCGCCGCCTGCTCGGCCGTCACCAGTCGGGTGAGGCCGTTCATGGTGGCGCGCACGACGTTGATCGGGTTGTTGGTTCCCAGGCTCTTCGTGAGCACGTCCCTCACGCCCGCCGCCTCCAGGACGGCCCGGACCGGGCCTCCGGCGATCACGCCGGTTCCCGGAGCGGCAGGCCGGAGCAGCACCTGCCCCGCGCCCCACTGACCGAGGATCTCGTGCGGGAGCGTGCCGTTCTCGACCGGCACCTTCTTCATGTCGCGCTTCGCGCGCTCGAAGGCCTTGCGGATCGCCTCGGAAACCTCGTTGGCCTTGGCCAGCGCGATGCCGACGTTGCCCTTCTGGTCCCCCACGGAGACGAGGGCGGAGAACGAGAACCGCCGGCCGCCCTTCACCACCTTGGCGACGCGGTTGATGTGGATCACGTTCTCGACGAGGTCGCTGGGCTCCCGGCCCCGACGCTCCTGCTTCTTGTCCCTGGCCATCAGAACTCCAGACCTCCCTCACGGGCGCCTTCGGCGAACGCCTTGACGCGCCCGTGGTACTTGTAGCCGCCCCGGTCGAACACCACGGCGGTGATCCCCTGCGCCTTGGCCTTCTCCGCGAGGAGCTTCCCCGCGGCCTTGGCCTCCTCGACACGCCGGTTCTTGCCCTCGGCGGCGAAGTCCTTCATCTCCGGCGCCAGGGTCGACAGGCCCACCAGCGTCCGGCCCGCGTCGTCGTCGACGATCTGGCCCTCGATGTTCTTCAGGGACCGGTACACACACAGGCGGGGCCGCTCGGCCGTACCCTGTACCTTGTTCCGGACCCGGAGGTGCCGCCGCCGGCGCTGCAGCCCGCGGTTCTTCCTGAGCTTGCTCTGCTTCATCGTGCTCATGGTCTGTTACGCTCCAGCCGTCTTGCCGGCCTTGCGCCGGACCTGCTCACCCTGGTACCGGACGCCCTTGCCCTTGTATGGCTCGGGCGGCCGGAACGCGCGGATCTCCGCGGCCGTCTGGCCCACGCTCTGCTTGTCGGGACCTGACACCACGATCGTGGTCGGGTTCGGGCACTCGAGCTTCACGCCCTCGACCGGCGTGTAGTCGATCGTGTGGGAGAAGCCCAGGCTCAGCGTGATGCCCCGGCCCTTCACCTCGGCGCGATAGCCCACGCCCTGCGATCTCCAGCGTGCTGGGAGAACCCGTTCGTCACGCCCTCGACCATGTTGGCCACCAGGGACCGGGTCAGCCCGTGCAGCGCCCGGTGCTGCTGCTGCTCGGAAGGGCGCTCGACGCGGATCTCGCCGTCGTCGACCGTGAGCTTCATCTCGGAGTGATACGGCCAGGGAGAGCTCGCCCTTGGGCCCCTTCACCGTCAGCGTGCCCGCGGCCTCCCGGGCTTCCACGCCCTTGGGAACCGCGACCGGCAGCTTTCCGATTCTCGACATCGTTCCGCTCTCGCCTTACCAGACCTTCGCCATGACCTCGCCGCCCACGCCCCTGCTCGCGAGCGCCGCGATCGGAGAGCACGCCGGCCGACGTGGAGAGGATCGCCATCCCGAGCCCGTTGCGGACCCGCGGAATGTCCCCCGGCGCGCACGTAGTGCCGGCGCCCCGGCCGCGATACCCGCTCGAGGTGCCGGATCACCGGCTGGCCGTCGTGATACTTCAGGTACACCCGCAGCACGCCGTGCTGCCCGTCGTCCAGCACCTTGTGGGCGTGGACGTAGTGGTTCTCGGTGAGAACCCGGGCGATCTCGACCTTCAGCTTGGATACGGGCATGTCCGCCCACTTGTGCCCCGCCGTGGCCGCGTTGCGCAGGCGCGTCAGCATGTCCGCGATGGGATCGGTCATCATATCGGTTTCTCGGCCCCCTACCAGCTCGACTTGCGGACGCCGGGGATCTCGCCCCGCAGCGACATCTCGCGGAAGCAGATCCGGCAGAGCCCGAACTTCCGCAGAAACCCGCGCGGACGCCCGCACCGCTGGCACCGGTTCCGTTCGCGCGCGCCGAACTTCGGCTTGCGCTTCGACTTCTCGATGAGCGCCTTCCTGGCCATTCTCTGATCTCTCCTGTCGTTCGTCAGGCGGCGCCGACCTGCACCGGCACCGTTACCGCGGAATGGGAAGCCCATCTCGCGGAGCAGCGCGAAGGCCTCGTCGTCCTTGTCCGTGGACGTCACGACCGTGATGTCCATCCCGTGGATCTTGTTGACCCGGTCGTAGTTGATCTCCGGGAAGATGATCTGCTCCTTCACGCCCATGGTGTAGTTGCCACGGCCGTCGAAGGAGCGGGTGCTCAGCCCCCGGAAGTCGCGGATGCGCGGAATCGCCGTGGCGATGAGCCGATCCAGGAAGTACCACATCCGCTCCTGGCGCAGCGTCACCGACACGCCCACGGGCATCCCCTCGCGCAGCGAGAAGTTGGAGATCGACTTCCGCGCCCGGTTCACCACGGGCTTCTGCCCCGTGATGATGCCGAGCTCGTCGACGACGCTCTGCAGCAGCTTCTGGTCCTTGGCCGCGTCGCCGACGCCCACGTTGACCACGATCTTCATGATCCGCGGGACGCGGTGCGGATTGTCGAAGCCGAACTCCTCCTGGAGCTTGGCCCGCGCGTGGGTCTCGTAGTGCTTCTTGAGTCTCGGTTCCATGTTCCGTTCGCCCACGGCTTACTGCGGCCTGGGGATCGGATTCCCGCTCTTCACGGAGATCCGCTCCTTGGTGCCGTCGTCCTCGATCCTCGTGCGCACCCGGCTGGGCTCACCCGTGGCCGGGTCGATGAGCATCACGTTGGAGATGTCGATGGGTGCCTCGAAGGAGATGATCCCACCTTCGGGATTCGCCTGGCTCGGGCGCTGGTGCCGCTTGCGCATGTTCACGCCCTCCACACGCACCCGTCCCGCGTCCTTGAGCACCTCGAGGACCGTGCCCTCCATGTCGCGGTAGTTGCCCGCGGATCACGCGGACCCGGTCGCCCTTCATGATCTTGTACTTGCGCCGCACCCATCAGAGCACCTCGGGCGCAAGGGAAACGATCTTCATGTACCTCTTCTCCCGCAGCTCCCGGCCCACGGGCCCGAAGATGCGGGTGCCGCGCGGCTCGCCCTGCGGGTTGATGATCACCGCCGCGTTGTCGTCGAAGCGGATGTAGGTGCCGTCCTTCCGGCGCGTCTCCTTGGCCGTGCGGACCACCACCGCCTTGACCACGTCGCCCTTCTTGATCCCGGCGTTGGGGATGGCGTCCTTCACCGTCGCGACGATGACGTCGCCCACGCCGGCGTACCGGCGCCGCGAGCCGCCCAGGACGCGAATGCACAGCGCCGTCTTGGCTCCGGTGTTGTCCGCGATCCGGAGGATCGACTCCTGCTGGATCATCTCAGTGTCTCTCTATCTCGTCTGTTCGTCAGCGGCGGCTTCACACGGGACGCTCGATCAGCTCGACGACGCGCCACCGCTTGGTCTTCGACAGGGGTCGCGTCTCCATGATCCGGACCACGTCCCCGGTCTTGTACTCGTTGTTCTCGTCGTGCGCGTGGTACTTCTTCGTGCGCTTCACGCCCTTGCCGTAGAGCGGATGCGCGAAGCGCCGCTCGACCACCACGGTCACGGTCTTGTCGGACTTGTCGCTGACCACGGTACCCACGCGGGTCTTGCGGCGGTTGCGCGGTCGCTCGTCCGTCGTGGCTGCCTCGTCCTGCTGGACCTCGGTCTCGGTCATGGTCTCCTGTGCCTTCACCCGTTCCCGGCGAGCTCGCGCTCGCGGAGAATCGTCTTGAGGCGCGCGATGTCGCGCCGGATGTTGCGGAGCAGGCTCGGGTTCTCGAGCTCCATCATGGACGCCTGGAAGCGGAGCCTGAACTGCTCCTCCTTCAGCTCGCCCAGGCGGGCCTCGAAGCTCGACCTCGTCCCACTCCCGGATCTCGTCGGCCTTCATCCGTTCGTCTCCCTACAGCTGCTCGTCGCGGACGACGAAGCGGGTCTTGATCGGGAGCTTGGCCGCGGCCAGCTCCATGGCCCGCTGGGCCATCTTCTCGGGCACCCCCTCGAGCTCGAACATCATGCGGCCCGGCTTCACCACCGCGACCCAGCCCTCCGGGTTGCCCTTTCCCTTGCCCATGCGGGTCTCGGCGGGCTTCGAGGTGATGGGCTTGTCCGGGAAGATCCGGATCCAGACCTTGCCGCCACGCTTGATGTGGCGCGTCATGGCGACACGGGCGGCCTCGATCTGCCGGTTCCTGATCCACGCCGGCTCGATAGCCTGCAGGCCGTACTCCCCGAAGGACACCTTGTTGCCCCGGGTGGCCTTGCCGCTCATCCGGCCCTTGAACTGCTTGCGGTACTTGACCCGCTTCGGCGCTAGCATCGTCTAAACCTCGTCAGCCTCGTCAGGCGCCCGTGGAGTACGTGCGGCCCCGCCGCTCCTCGACGACTTCACCCTTGAAGATCCAGCACTTCACGCCGATGGCACCGTACGTGGTGAACGCGTGGATCTGCGCGTAGTCGATGTCCGCCCGGAGGGTGTGCAGCGGCACGCGGCCCTCGTTGTACCCCTCGGTGCGGGCGATCTCGGCGCCGCCCAGCCGTCCGGCGCACTGGATCTTGATGCCCTCGGCCCCCGCGCGGATGGCCGACTGCACGGCCCGCTTCATGGCGCGGCGGAACGAGATCCGCTGGCGGAGCTGGTGGGCGACGTTCTCGGCCACCAGGTACGCCTCGACCTCGGGCCGCTTGATCTCCTCGACGTTCACGGAGATCTCCGAGTTCGTCAGGACGGCCAGCTCGTCGCGGAGCTTGTCCACCTCCGAGCCGCGCTTCCCGATGACCACGCCGGGGCGGGCGGTGTGGAGCGTCACGACGATCTTGCTGGGCTTCCGCTCGATGTCGATCTCGGCCAGGGCCGCGTGCGACAGGCGGCGGCGCAGGTACTTGCGGATCGTCTCGTCCTCCTTGAGGAGGCGCGGGAAGTCGCGCTCGGCGTACCAGCGGGACTTCCAGTCCTTGACGATCCCGAGTCGGAACCCGTGGGGATGTGTCTTCTGTCCCATGCAGCCTAGGCGTCCTTGGTGTCCACCACGACGGTGATGTGGCTCGTGCGATGCCGGCGCGGGGCGGCGCGGCCCTGGGCCGCCGCCCGCCACCGCCGCAGCGTCGGGCCTTCGTCGACGAAGACCTCGCGGACGAAGAGATCGTCGACGTCGAGCACGCCGCCGTCGTCCTGGGCCTTCACCTGTGCGTTCGCGACCGCGGAGCGGAGGGTCTTCCCCACCGGCTCCGCCGCGCTCTTCTTCGAGAACTGCAGGATTGCGTAGGCCTCGTTCACCGACTTGCCCCGGATCTGGTCCACCACGAGCCGCACCTTGCGCGGGCTCATGCGGATGTGGCGGGCGATCGCTTTCGCTTCCATGCTCGCTGCTCCTACTTCGCCTTGGCCCGCTTGTCGGCCAGCTTGCCGCCGTGCCCCCGGAACAGGCGGGTCGGGGCGAACTCACCGAGCTTGTGGCCCACCATGTTCTCCGTGATGTACACGGGGATGAACTTGTTCCCGTTGTGCACGGCCACGGTGTGGCCGACGAACTCCGGGGAGATCGTCGAGGCACGGGCCCACGTCTTCACGACCTTCTTCTCCCCGCGGGAGTTCATCATCTCCACCCGCAGGAGAAGCCGGTCGTTGATGAAGGGCCCCTTCTTTACGCTCCGTGGCATCTCTCAGACCTCGGCTCGAGCCGTTTCCTTGTCCAGTCGCCTACTTCGTCGCCTTGCCGCGCCTGCGGCCGCGCACGATGTACTTCTGCGATTCCTTCTTCTTGTTCCGCGTCTTCTTGCCCTCGGGCTTGCCCCACGGCGACACCGGGGGACGACCGCCGGACGAACGGCCCTCACCACCACCCAGCGGGTGGTCCACCGGGTTCATGGCCACGCCGCGGACCTTGGGGCGACGGCCCCGCCACCGGTTCGCGCCGGCCTTGCCCAGGACCGTCAGCTCGTGGTCGCCGTTGCCGACCTCGCCGACGGTGGCCAGGCATTCCTTGCGCACCCGCCGCACCTCGGTCGAGGGGAGGCGGAGCGTCACGTAGTCGCCCTCCTTGGCCATGACCGGAGACGCTGGAGCCCGCCGAGCGGGCCATCTGGCCACCCTTGCCCGGCTTGAGCTCCACGTTGTGGACGGACGTGCCGAGGGGAATGAGCTCCAGCGGCAGCGCACACCCGATGCGCACGTCCGCGCTGGGCCCGGACATGATCTGATCGCCCACGTTCAGCCCCTTGGGGTGGAGGATGTAGCGCTTCTCCCCGTCCGCGTACGTGATGAGGGCGATGTTCGCCGACCGGTTCGGATCGTACTCGATCTCCGAGACCACGGCGGGCACGCCGAACTTCTCCCGCTTGAAGTCGATCGCGCCGGTAGCGGCGCTTGTGGCCGCCGCCCCGACGGCGCACGGTGATGTGCCCGTGGTGGTTGCGTCCACCCTTCTCGCTCAGCGACTCGGTGAGCGAGCGCTCGGGGCCCTTCCGCGTGACGACCTCGTTCTCGAGGGTCGAGCGGAAGCGGGTGCCCGGCGTCATCGGCTTGAACTTCTTGATGCCCATGGTCAACCCACCTCGTAGAGCTCGATGTGGTCGCCCTCGGCGAGCTGCACCACGGCCTTCTTGAAGGACGGACGCCGTCCCTTGCTCCAGTTCTTGGCCATGCGGCCCAGGAAGGAGCGTCGGGTCTTGCCGGCGTAGCGCATGGTGCGGACGTCCCGAACGGTCACGTCCCACAGGCGCTCGACGGCCTGGCCGATCTCGATCTTGTTCGCGTCCTTGGCCACGATGAACGTGTAGAGGCTCTGCGCCTCCATCTGCTCGGACGGTCTTCTCGGTCACCACCGGCGAGATGATGACGTCGTGGGGCTCACGCATCGTCGCCCTCCTCGCTCTCCGCCTCGGCCGCCGCGCCCACCTTCTCGACGGCGCTGCGCTCGATGAGGACCGTGTGCGCCCAGAGCACGTCGTAGACCGACTCCTCGCCGAACGGCAGCACAGACACGTTCTGCAGGTTGCGGGCGGACAGGTAGACGTTCTCGTTCTTGCCGTCCGTGAGGATCAGCACCTTGCCGCCGTCGCCTCGATGGCACCCAGGAAGCCTCGTGAGCTCCCTCGTCCTGGGCCGCTCCAGGGAGGGCACGTCCACCAGGACGACGCGGTCGTTCTCCGCCCGGTCGTTGAGCGCCGAGCGGCGCGCCAGCGCCTTGACCTTCCTGGGCACCCGCTGACGCCAGGAATGCGGGATCGGGGGGAACGCACGACCGCCGCCCTCCCACTGCACCGCGCGGATGGTGCCCTGCCGGGCCCGTCCGGTGCCCTTCTGGCGCCAGGGCTTGCTGTTGCCGCCGGACACCTCGCTGCGGGTCTTGGCCGAAGCCGTTCCCTGCCGCTGGTTCGCGAGGTACGCCTTCACCACCTGGTGCATGACGTTCTCGTTCACGACGCCGTCGAAGAGGGTGTCGGGCAGCGCCCGCGCCCTCCCCTTCTTGCCGTCGGCCTTGTAGTAGCGCGCCTTAT
The DNA here is from genome assembly GCA_963848895.1 of uncultured Gemmatimonadales bacterium. Lineage (GTDB taxonomy): Bacteria > Gemmatimonadota > Gemmatimonadetes > Longimicrobiales > Gaopeijiaceae > SZUA-318. Next base: position 210,971 of record CAWKGE010000024.1, on the reverse strand, counting down.
ACATGGCTCACTTCGAGATCAGGACGTAGCCGTCACGGGCGCCGGGAACGCCGCCCTTCACGAACAGCAGGTTCCGCTCGGGATCCACCCGGACCACCTGGATGTTGCGAATGCTCGTGCGGGTCCCACCCATGCGTCCGGGGAGCTTCTTCCCCTTGATGACGCGCGACGGGTTGGTGCCGGGACCGATCGAGCCGGGGTTGCGGGACATCGGATGTCCGTGCCCCCCGGGTCGGCCGGTGAACCCATGGCGCTTCACCACGCCCTGGAACCCGCGTCCCTTCGACTGACCGGTGACCTTCACGCGGTCGCCGGCCTCGAAGACCTCCACGGTGAGCTGCTGGCCCACCTCGTACTCCTCTCCGTCCTCCAGACGGAACTCCCGGAGAATCCTGGGCGCCGCCTCCAGCCCCGCCTTGGCGGCGTGACCGATCTCGGCCCGGGTGGCATGCTTCGCCTTCCGGGCACCGAAGCCCAGCTGGACGGCGCGGATGCCACCGTTCTCGTTCTCCGACTTTCACCTGCACGACCGGGCAAGGACCGGCCTCGATGACGGTGACGGGGATCTGGACCCCCTCGTCATCGAAGATCCGCGTCATGCCGATCTTTCTTCCGATCAATCCGGGCATCTCCGGAGTCCCTCCGTCAGTCGACCTTGATCTCGACGTCGACACCTGCCGGAAGATCCAGCTTGGTCAACGCGTCGATCGTCTGCGGGCGGCTGTCCACGATGTCGATCAGCCGCTTATGCGTCCGAAGCTCGAACTGCTCCCGGCTCTTCTTGTCCACGTGCGGAGAGCGCAGCACGGTCCAGCGCTGGCGCCGTGTAGGGAGCGGGATGGGCCCCCGCACCGTCGCACCGGTCTTCTGGGCGGTGCGTACGATGTCCGCGGCGGTCTGATCGACCACCCAGTGGTCGAACGCCTTCAGTCGGATTCGGATTCTCTCAGCCATTTCTCTCATCTCGGTGGGGGGTCCGAAGACAGCCCCCGTTTGCGACTCGGCCGCTCGGCCGCCGCCACTTTCCCATCGACCACCCCTCTTTGCCTGCCTCGCTCTGCCGCTACGCGCGGCAGAGCCTCCCTGCAACCGGGGGCTGCCTCCGGCCCCCGACCGGCCTCGTGTCCACCCGCTATCGATCCCACCCGGGTGGCCGGCGTTCGGCCGCTGGATGGCCCTGCTTGCGAACCGAGGGCCCCCGGATGGCTCCGGGGGCCCTCGCGCCTTCCTCTACTCGATCACCTCGGTCACCACGCCGGCGCCGACGGTGCGGCCGCCCTCGCGGATCGCGAAGCGGAGTTCCTTCTCCAGGGCGATCGGCGTGATGAGCTCGACCTCCATCTGGACGTTGTCGCCGGGCATGACCATCTCCACCCCGGAGGGCAGCTGGGCCGATCCCGTCACGTCCGTCGTGCGGAAGTAGAACTGCGGACGGTAGTTGTTGAAGAACGGCGTGTGGCGGCCGCCCTCCTCCTTCGTGAGCACGTAGACCTCGGCCTTGAACTTCGTGTGCGGCGTCACCGTGCCGGGCTTGCCCAGCACCTGGCCGCGCTCGATCTCGTCCTTGCCGACACCACGCAGCAACAGGCCGACGTTGTCACCCGCCCGGCCTTCGTCCAGCAGCTTGCGGAACATCTCGACGCCGGTGACCACCGTCTTGCGGCTGGCGCCGAAGCCCACGAGCTCCACCTCGTCCTGGACCTTGACGATGCCGCGCTCGATGCGGCCGGTCGCCACCGTGCCACGGCCGGTGATCGAGAAGACGTCCTCGACCGGCATCAGGAACGGCTTGTCCGTCTCGCGCACCGGCTCGGGCACGTACGAGTCGAGGGCCGCCATCAGCTCCTCGATCTTCTCGACCCACTGCGGATCACCCTCGATCGCCTTGAGCGCGGAGCCGCGGATGATCGGGGTGTCGTCGCCGGGGAAATTGTACTGGCTGAGGAGGTCGCGCACCTCGAGCTCGACCAGGTCGAGGAGCTCCTCGTCGTCGGCGAGATCGCACTTGTTCAGGAACACCACGATGTGCGGCACGTTGACCTGGTACGCAAGGAGGATGTGCTCCCGCGTCTGAGGCATCGGGCCATCGGTGGCGTCCACCACGAGGATCGCGCCGTCCATCTGCGCCGCACCCGTGATCATGTTCTTCACGTAGTCGGCGTGTCCGGGACAGTCCACATGGGCGTAGTGCCGGTTCTCGGTCTCGTACTCGACGTGGCTGGTCGCGATCGTCAGGATCTTCGACGCGTCGCGCCGACCCTGCGCCTCGGAGGCCTTCGCCACCTCGTCGTAGGAGACGTACTTGGTGCTGTACCCCTTGTCACTGGACACCTTGGTCAGGGCCGCGGTCAGGGTGGTCTTCCCGTGGTCCACGTGGCCGATGGTGCCCACGTTCACGTGCGGCTTGGTCCGCTCGAACTTCGCCTTGGCCATGGCTCGTCCTTGGTTCGATCGTCGTACTGAGGGTGAATGAGCTACTCAGGACCCGTTGGCGGACATGATCTCCTCCGCCTTCGACTTCGGGACCTCTTCGTAGTGGGCGAACTGCATGGTATAGACGGCCCGGCCCTGACTCAGGGAGCGGAGGGTCGTCGAATACCCGAACATCTCACCGAGGGGAACCGAGGCGCCGATGACGCGGGCGCCCGCCCGCTCGGTCATGCCTCCCACCCGGCCGCGCCGGGAGGAGAGATCGCCGATGAGGTCACCCATGTACTCGGCAGGGGTGACGACCTCGACGTCCATCACCGGCTCCAGCAGAACCGGCTTCGCCTTGCGGATCGCGTCCTTGATCGCCATCGAGCCGGCGATCTTGAAGGCCATCTCGCTCGAGTCGACGTCGTGGTAGGAGCCGAACACCAGCTCCACCTTCACGTCGATGACCGGGTAGCCGGCGAGGATGCCGTTCTCCAGCGCCTCGCGGATGCCCTGCTCCACCGGGCCGATGTACTCCCGGGGAATCACGCCGCCGACGATCTTGTCCTCGAACACGAACCCGCTCCCGGGCTCGCCGGGCTCGACGTTGATCACGACGTGCCCGTACTGGCCGCGGCCGCCGGTCTGGCGGACGAACCTGCCCTCCACCTTCTCGGCGCGGCTGCGGATCGTCTCGCGATAGGCGACCTGGGGACGGCCCACGTTGGCCTCCACGCCGAACTCGCGGCGCAGACGGTCCACGATGATCTCGAGGTGGAGCTCGCCCATCCCCGCGATGATCGTCTGGCTGGTCTCCGGGTCCGTGTACACGCGGAACGTCGGATCCTCGTCGGCCAGCTTGGAGAGGCCTGTCGACAACTTGTCCTGGTCGGCCTTGGTCTTCGGCTCGATCGCGACGTGGATCACCGGCTCCGGGAACTTCATCGCCTCCAGGATGATCGGGGCCTTCTCCACGCACAGCGTGTCGCCCGTCTTCACGTCCTTGAGGCCGATGGCCGCCGCGATGTCGCCCGCGAACACCTCGTCCCGCTCCTCCCGCTTGTTCGCGTGCATCTGGAGGATCCGCCCGACGCGCTCACGCTTGTCCTTCGTCGCGTTGTAGACGTAGCTGCCCGAGGGCAGCGAGCCAGAGTAGACGCGGAAGAATGTCAGCTTACCCACGTAGGGATCGGTGGCGATCTTGAACGCCAGCGCCGAGAAGGGCGCGTCGTCCGACGGCTCGCGGGTGTCGTGCGTCTCGTCGTGGTGCGGCAGGTGACCCTGGATCGGAGGGACGTCCACCGGCGACGGCAAGTAGTCGATCACCCCGTCCAGCAGGGCCTGCACGCCCTTGTTCTTGAACGCGGAGCCGCAGAAGACCGGGAAGATCACGCCCTTGATCGTGGCCGCCCGGATCGCGTGCCGGAACTCGTCGTCGCTCAGCTCCTCACCCGCCAGGTACTTCTCGATGAGCTCGTCGTCGTGCTCGATCGCGGCCTCGAGAAGCGTGTGCCTGAGCTCCTCGACGACCTCCTTCTGGGCGTCGGGGATCTCGACCGTCGAGAACTTCGAGCCGAGCTCGTCCTCGAAGACGATGGCCCTGCGCTCCACGATGTCGACGATGCCCGTGAACAGCTCGCCCTCACCCAGCGGATACTGCACGGGATGGGCGTTCGCCCCGAGGCGCTCCTTCATCATGCCCACGACGTTCATGAAGTTCGCGCCCACGCGGTCCATCTTGTTGACGAAGGCGATGCGCGGTACGCCGTAGCGGTCCGCCTGCCGCCATACAGTCTCGGACTGCGGCTCGACGCCGCCGACCGCGCAGAACACCGCCACGGCTCCGTCCAGCACCCGCAGCGAGCGCTCGACCTCCGCGGTGAAGTCCACGTGCCCGGGGGTGTCGATGATGTTGATGCGGTACTCGGTGCCCAGCCTCTTCCAATGGCAGGTCGTGGCCGCGGAGGTGATCGTGATCCCCCGCTCCTGCTCCTGCTCCATCCAGTCCATCGTGGCCGCGCCTTCATGGACCTCGCCCATCTTGTGCACCCGCCCCGTGTAGAAGAGGATGCGCTCGGTGGTCGTGGTCTTCCCGGCATCGATGTGCGCCATGATGCCGATGTTCCGGAGCTGCGGCAGTGGCGTGATCCTGGGCATCTATCCTCGGGTCCTTCTGTTGTCCTTCGTTCGTCGGGCCCGGACCTGCACCCGGGCGAAAAAAAGAGCGCGGCTCATGCCGCTGCGGCTCCACACCTGGCAGCTCACAGACTGTCCGCGCTCACCGTGACCGGAGAGGGCCCGCAGGCCATCGCGCGTCCCGAATTGTCTTTGCCCCGGGTACCACGCGCCGTTCGCGCGTGGTCGGGGCGTCTCACCTACCAGCGATAGTGGGCAAACGCCTTGTTCGCTTCCGCCATCCGGTGGGTGTCGTCCTTCCGCTTGATCGTCGAGCCCTCACCGCGGCTGGCCGCCAGCAGCTCGGCCGCCAGTCGCTCGGACATGCTCTTCTCCGACCGTCCGCGGGCGAACGTGATCAGCCAGCGGATGGCCAGCGCCGTCCGGCGCTCCGGCCGCACCTCGATGGGCACCTGGTAGGTGGCACCACCGACGCGCCGGCTCTTCACCTCGAGCGCGGGTTTGGCGTTGTTCAGCGCCTGCTGGAAGACGTTGAGCCCGGGCTGCCCCGAGCGCTGCTCCAACAGGTCCATCGCATCGTAGAAAATCGACTCCGCCGTCGACTTCTTGCCGTCGACCATCAGGTTGTTGATGAACTTCGTGACGGTCTGCGACTCGAAGCGCGGATCGGGAGGAGTCTCCCTGTGCTCGGCTTGGGAACGACGGCTCATCGGTTCTTCGCCTACCTGGGCCGCTTGGCCCCGTACTTGGAACGACTCTGCCGACGTCCATCCACCCCCGAAGCGTCCAGCGTTCCACGGATGATGTGGTAGCGGACGCCCGGGAGGTCCTTCACACGTCCTCCACGGATGAGCACGATCGAGTGCTCCTGGAGATTGTGCCCCTCGCCGGGGATGTAGGCCGTGACCTCGTAGCCGTTCGTCAGCCGCACACGCGCGACCTTCCGAAGCGCGGAGTTCGGCTTCTTCGGCGTGGTGGTGTACACGCGCGTGCACACCCCCCGCTTCTGCGGGTTCTTCTGGAGCGCCGGCGCCTTGTTCTTCTTCGTGACGGCCTGGCGGCCCTTCCGCACGAGTTGGCTGATGGTCGGCATGGATCCCCGATTCGTGAAAAAACGCGCTGGACCACAGAGTCCCGGGCGCGCTGCCGGCGGTTCGCCCGCGGGGGCGTTCCGACAGAGCATGGAAAGGTAGAAGGCACCCCAGGGGGTGTCAACTGCTGACGTACCTTGTGCGGCGTGGTGTTTCAGGGGTGGGAGAACCCCGCGCCCGGGCGTCGGGCGCGCTCACTCGCCTCCGGGTGGACCCGCCGAGCCCGGAGGCGCGATCTCCCAGGGAGCGGCCGGTCCCGGGACGGCCCCACCCGAGAAGTCCGTGACGGCGTTCGGGTTCTTGCCCTTCCCCTTCGCGCCGCCCCCCTTCTTGTGCGACACGGACGCCTGCGCCATCAGGGACTCGGGCGTGGCCATCGACACGACCACGGGCGCCGTATACGCGGCACCTCTCGCCAGCTTCAGCAGGAACTCCCGACGGGAGGAATCCACCGTGCTCGATCCTCGGGATCGTTCGCCGTGCTCGTCGGCCAACGGACGCGTATCGTCCGCCGCCCCGTTACGCGTCGGACACATACCCGAGCCCTCCGCCGAGGTGCCCGTGCCCGGCCACGTCCTCGGCTCCCAGGGTGAGGCCACCGAACTCGTGGCCGCGCCTCACCTCCCCTGCGCACGAGACCTCCCAGGCCAGCCATCCCGGCCCTCCGGAGGAAAGGCGCTCGCGCCACACGGCCGCCTCGACGCGGGCGCCCCCGGCGGCGGACAGCGGCGGGTCCAGCGGGAGGATGGTCTGCCCCCAGGGCTCGGGACGCGCGCGCGGCTCGTTGGACAGCGAGACGCCGGGAGCAAGGTCGAGGTCGAACCAGAGCGCGAGCGCGTGCACGGTCGCTGCGGCGGTCGTGTTCCACGCACCTGCCACGCGCAGCTCCGTCGCATCGGGCAACGGGTGCAGCGGCAGGCCGGGGGAGCGGAGCGGAGGCGCGAGGAGCTGCGCCGGCGCGAGGCTCCCCCGTCGGGGGTGGTTGGCGAGGAGCGGTCGCAGAGGACCCCACTCCAGGCCGAGCCCGACCTCCCCGACGCCGTCCACCGGATCCGGGAAGATCAGGCGGCGGACGTCGTCGGATTGCACCGGGGCGACGTTGAGGCGCGCCGCGCGGGGGATCATCGTTCCCTCCGGTGCCAGCGTCGCCTGGGCGCGGGCCAGGAGGGCGTGCGTCCGGACGTCGAGGAGGGTGGCGGGGAAGTCCTCGAAGACGAGGACGTCGATCTCCGCGGGAAGCTCCAGGTCCGCCGCGTCCCCACGCAGCACCTGCACGCGATCGGAGAGGCCGTTCGCGGCCGCCAGCTCCGCCGCCACGTGCACGATCGGGGCGCGGTCCACCGCCCACACCCTTCCCGCGCCCACCTGCGCCGCGAGGAAGGCGTACGTCCCGAGCCCGGTCCCCAGGTCGAGGATGCGGTCCCCCGGCCGGACCACCGCACGGATCGCCGCACGGAAGGCGTCGAGGCGGCTCGAGCCGCGCAGGAGGTCCGCGTAGTAGTCGAGCCCGCTCATAGCAGGAGCCGTTCGCGGGCGAAGGTATCGAGGGCCTCGCGCACGTCCTCGACCACCCTGTCCTCGGGCGGCGCCTCGCGGAACGCGGCACGCACCGAGCGCACGAGCTCCCGCAGGTCGTACGTTCCGTCGCAATACGACCACACCAGCGCGGCGGTCAGGTTGAGGACGTGGAGGCGGCGGGATTCGGGGTCGTAGAGCACCCACTCATCGGAGAGCGAGCGGAAGACCACCTCGTCCCGGCGGCGCGGACAGGCGGACGGCGTCGTCAAGGCCTCCCTCCGCGTGCGCCCGGCGGCCTCACTGGATGGCCTCTGCTCGGGCCACCAGAGCGGCGGCGGCCTCGCGAGCGCAGCCGAAGCGCACGCTCACGAACGTCGTCGACTCGGCGATGAGGGCCAGGCGGTCCACACTCTCCTCGGGCTTCAATCCCGCCTCCATGACGTGGTCGAGCAAGGCGCGGAGTCCCGCTGCCGCCGGCAGGGGGTCCACGCGCGTGGCCCCCCGTCGCTCGAACGAGACCCGAGCGACGACGACGGGCCGGTAGCGGTCGCGAGCCCAGCCTCCGCCCCGGGCTGGATCCCACCAAAGCTCTGAGCTTCGCGGGTCCGGCGCCACGGTCGTGTCGGCGGCGAGCCCGTGGGCCCTGAGGGCCCGGCGGGGCACCTTCACGAGCCGGGGAATCCCCCGCACACCCCCACCCTCGTCCACCAGGATGACGTCGTCCGCGAGGAGCGGGTGCCCCGCCCGCGACCAGGCCAGCGCGAGGCTCGACTTCCCGGCGCCGGAACGCCCCACCGCGAGGAGGGCCCGCCCGTCCACCACCGTGCCGGAAGCGTGCAGATGGGTCTCGGCGCGGCGATCCGCCAGCAGGCGTCGGACCAGCGCGAACTCCACGGCGGCGAGGAGGCTCGGAAGGCGTCGGAAGGTCCGCGTGCGAACGCGGCCGTCCCGGGCGCGCTCCAGGAGCCGATACGACCCGCCCACGCGCTCTACCTCCAGCGACGGCTCGTGGTCCACCCTCTCCGCCTTCGCCGGTGCTTCGGCGCGCAGGGGCGCGAAGAGCCCCGCCACCGACGCCGCGGTGGCGGCGTCCGACACGGCGACCGACACGGAGCCGCGCCCGTCGCCCACGCGTACGATTTCCCCGTCCATGGAAGCGAATCTACCGGAATCGGGTGGGAGGGGGGCTCACGCCCCCCGTCCCCCCACACCACCGGACATACGGGTCCGTATCCGGCGGTTCTTCTCAGTGTTGTAGCGTCAGATACCGTTCGGTGAGGCTGACGAGCTTCTGGCTCTTGAACCACTGGAGGTTCATGGCTTCGGCAGCTTGAGGGCTTCCGGCCATGCGCCACCACCCTTTCCGGCTCCGTCCCAACCCGACCGCCCGTTGGATGGGCACGTCGAGGCTGATCAGGAACGTAATGACGGAGCGGCCCCCTTTGCGTTGCTTGAGCCGCACGCAACGCAGTTTCCTGCGGATCCACTCGTCCAGCCGTTGCAGGTGTGTCTTCGCGCTGGCATAGCGGAAGTACGTCACCCACCCGGTGAGGAACGAGTTCAGTTCCGAGATCATCCGTTCCAGACTCACGCCCCGATTGCGGCGTGTGATCTCCCGGATCCGGTCCTTGGCGCGTTCCAGGCTTTGCGGTGCTAGCGTCAGCCTGCCGCCCGCGAGCAGCCGGTAGCCGAGGAACTTGCGTTCGCTCACGTGCGCTACCGCGCTCTTGGTCCGGTTCACGCGCAGCCGGAGTCGCTTCTCGACGAAGCGGGTCACCGACGCCATCACCCGTTCGCCCGCCGCCTTCGACCGTACATACACGTTCAGGTCGTCGGCGTACCGGCAGAACCGATGGCCCCGTCGCTCCAGCTCCTTGTCCACCTCATCCAGCAACAGGTTCGCAAGCAAGGGCGACAACGGCCCGCCCTGCGGAGTCCCCTCGTATCGCTCCACCACTACGCCCTGCTTCATGATCCCCGCCTCCAAGAACCGGCGGACGATCCTCAACAGTCGCTTGTCGACGATACGCCGGGCTACACGGCTCATCAACACGTCGTGGTTGACCCGGTCGAAGAACTTCTCCAGGTCCAGGTCCACCACCACCGCGTGGCCTTCGGCCACGTACTCCGACGCCTTCCGTAGCGCTTGGTGGGCGCTCCGGCCGGGCCGGAACCCGTAGCTCGACTCCGAGAAGGTCGGGTCCCATAAGGGGTCCAGTACTTGGAGGATCGCCTGCTGGACCAGCCGGTCTACCACCGTCGGGATGCCCAACTGCCTCATCCCCCCGCCGGTCTTCGGGATCTCCACCCCTCGGACCTCCTGCGGCCGGTAGCTCCCGTCCAGCAAGTTGGTCACCAACTCCTCCCGGTGGGCCTTGAGCCAGGTGCCCAGTTCGCTGACGGTCATCCCGTCGATCCCCGGACTGCCCCGGTTCGCCTTCACCCGCTTGTAGGCCCGGTTCAGGTTGTCCCGCTCACAGATCCTCTCCATCAAGGTCTCTGTTGCCAGGGCTCGATTCCCCTTCGACACCGACGACGTTTGCCGCTCCCCTACCGGCACAGATCGGCTTCCGGCCTCTCCGTTTCCCAAGGGGCTCACCTCGGCCTCCGCTCCGAACTGCGTGCGTTGGTCCGTCATGTCTTGCTGCCGCTCCACGTCCATCGAGTCGTCCGGTCTGTCTCCCTGCATCCAAGAAGTTCGGCCCTTCGCCCGACGAAGTTCGGTCCAAGCGCATCCTGCGCTCCGTCGGCCTACTATGGCCTCTGCTGACTCCTCCGACTCCGTCCCCGTCCATCACTGGCCGGGTAGTCCAGTTCGTCTGGACAGCCTCGGAGGCCTCCCAGGGTAAGCCCTGTCTCTTTCCCACGATCCCCGCCGGATTTACCCCCGCCGCGTCTGGGTAGCGTTTTGGGCTTCGCCGTGTCGTGCCGGCTCACCCCGCATCCGGAGGCCTTCTATCCGATTCCTGTTCGTCAGGGCCATGGTTCGCCTCCGGCTTCCTTCAGATCCCGCCTCGCGACGGACACCCTTGCCCTCGGCTCTACGGTTCGCTGCTACCTCCGCCCGTTTGAGACTCTCACTCCAGATCCAGGGCATGCCTGGCACACACGAGAAGAGGGGCGCCCCGGAACCCGGGGCGCCCCTCCACGGAATGGAGGCCGCGAAGCGGCCCGCTACTCCTCGTCGTCCAGGCCGAGGTCGCCGTCGCCGCCGCCGAGCCCGAGGCCCGCCAGCACCTCGGTCTCCGCGGACAGCGGGAGGATCTCCTCGTCGTAGAAGGCCTGCTCGACCATGAACTCCACGTCCTGATACCGGTGGATGCCGGTACCCGCGGGAATCAGGTGGCCGATGATGATGTTCTCCTTCAGCCCCTTGAGGTCGTCTCTGGCGCCGCGCACGGCGGCGTCCGTCAGTACGCGGGTCGTCTCCTGGAAGGAGGCCGCCGAGATGAACGACTCGGTCGTGAGGCTCGCCTTGGTGATGCCCAGGAGGAGGGGCTCGGAGCGTGCCGGCTTCTTGCCCTCCATGATGGACTTCTGGTTCACCTCCCGGAACTCGACGCGGTCGACGTTCTCGCCCTCGAGGAGGTCGGTCTCGCCGGCGTCGGTGATGCGCACCTTCTGCAGCATCTGGCGCACGATCACGCCGATGTGCTTGTCGTTGATCTTCACGCCCTGCAGCCGGTAGACCTCCTGGATCTCGTTCAGGAGGTACTCCTGCACGGCCCGGGGACCCTTGATCCGCAGGATGTCGTGCGGGTTGATCGGGCCCTCCGACAGGCGGTCTCCGGCGCGCACCTGGTCGCCCTCGTGAACGCGCATGTGCTTGCCCACCGGCACCTCGTACGTCCGCGAGGGACCCTGTTCCGGCGTCACGTGCACCTCGCGCTTTCCGCGCTTGATGTCGCCGAAGCTGATGACGCCGTCGATCTCCGTGATCACCGCCGGGTCCTTCGGCCGGCGCGCCTCGAAGAGCTCCGCCACCCGCGGCAGACCGCCGGTGATGTCCCGCGTCTTGTAGACCTCCCGGCTGATCTTCGCGATCGTGTCGCCGGGGTTCACCTTGTCACTGTCGCGCACGGTGAGCTGCGCGCCCACGGGGATGATGAACTCCTTGAGCTTCTCCGACTTCTTCGTGTCCTTACGGATCTGGATCGTCGGGTGGAGCTTCTTGTCCCGGTCCTCGATGATCGTCATCTGGCGACGGCCGGTGGACTCGTCCAGCTCCTCGCGCATCGTCACCTCCTCGACGATGTCCTGGAACTGGATCAGGCCCGCGGAGTCCGCCACGATCGGCTCGGAGTAGGGGTCCCAGCTGAACAGCAGGTCGCCCGACTCGATCTCCTGGCCCTCGTCGACCGCCAGCGTGGCGCCGTAGGGCACCGACAGGCGGCTGCGGACCTGGCCCTCCTTCGTCTTGAGGACGATCTGGCCCTCACGCGAAGTGACGATCCGGTCCTCGTTCGGCGTCTCCACGACCGTCACGCGCTCGAGCGCCACCACGCCGTCCATCTTGGACTTACGCTGCGTCGTCGCCGCGATGCGTGCCGCCGTACCACCGATGTGGAAGGTGCGCAGCGTGAGCTGCGTGCCCGGCTCGCCGATCGACTGGGCGGCCAGGATCCCCACCGCCTCGCCGATGTCCACTTCCTTCATGGTGGCCAGGTTGCGGCCGTAGCACGCGCGGCACACGCCCCGCTTGGACTCGCAGGTGAGGACCGACCGGATCTTCACCATCTGGATCCCCGAGTCCTCCACGGCCTCCGCCGCGTCCTCGTCGATGAGCGTAGCCGGCCTCGACCAGAAGCTCCCCGTCGATGGGATCGTAGACGTCGTCCAGGGCCACGTTGCCGACGATGCGGTCCGACAACGGCTCGATGATGTCCTCGCCCTCCTTCAGGGCGGTCATCTCGAGGCCCAGGATCGTGCCGCAGTCCTCGGACGTGATGACCACGTCCTGTGCCACGTCCACCAGCCGGCGCGTCAGGTAGCCCGCGTCGGCCGTCTTGAGCGCCGTGTCGGCGAGACCCTTCCGGGCGCCGTGGGTGGAGATGAAGTACTCCACCACGCGTGAGGCCCTCGCGGAAGTTCGACTTGATCGGGCTCTCGATGATCTCGCCGATGCCTCCGGTCAGCTTCTTCTGGGGCTTGGCCATGAGGCCGCGCATCCCCGCGAGCTGGCGCATCTGGTCGCGGTTACCGCGGGCGCCGGACGTCATCATCATGTACACCGGGTTGAAGCCGTCCTTCGACCGCTCCAGGTGGCGCACCATGGCGTCCGCCACGTCGTTGTTCGCGTGCGTCCAGGTGTCGATGACCTTGTTGTAGCGCTCGCCGTTGGAGATGACGCCGCTGGCGTAGGCGCGCTGGAAGCGGCTCACCTGCTCGTCGGCGTCCTTGAGGATCTCGGCCTTCTCGTTCGGCACCTCGAGATCCTCGATGCCCACGCTGATGCCGCCGATGGTGGCGTAGCGGAACCCGAAGTCCTTCAGCGCGTCCAGGAACTCCGTGGTCTCCCGCAGCCCGACCCGGGTGAAGCACTCGAAGGCCAGGTCGCCCAGCTCCTTCTTCCCGAACGTCCGGTTCAGGAAGCCGAGCTCGTCGGGCACGATCGAGTTGAACAGCACCCGGCCCGCGGTGGTCCGCAGCCACTTCCCGGTCGTCTCACCCTCTTCGTTCACCGCGGCGGCGAACCAGTACCAGACCGGCGTGGTGAACCGCACCTGCTCGAGGGCCAGCGCCGCTTCGACCTGGCCGTACGACGAGAAGCGCAGCGCGTCGCTCGTAGATCTCGTCGAGCTCCTCCTCGGCCTTCTGCCGGCGGCTCTTGGCCACCTTGGTGTCGTTGGCCTGGAGCTCGAGGTCGCCGATGCGCAGGCCCGGGTTCGTCAGGTAGTACGACCCGATGACCATGTCCTGCGACGGCGCCGCCACCGGCCGGCCATTGGACGGCAGGAGGATGTTGTTCGACGACAGCATGAGCACGCGGGCCTCGAGCTGCGCCTCGAACGACAGCGGCACGTGCACCGCCATCTGGTCGCCGTCGAAGTCCGCGTTGAAGGCCGCACACACCAGCGGGTGGATGCGGATCGCCTTCCCCTCCACCAGCACCGGCTCGAACGCCTGGATGCCCAGGCGGTGCAGCGTCGGCGCCCGGTTCAGCAGCACCGGGTGGTCCTTGATGATGTCCTCGAGGACCTCGTAGACCTTCGGATCGTCGCGCTCGACGATCTTCTTGGCCCGCTTCACCGTCTCGGCCTCGCCCCGCTTCTCCAGCTCGTGGATGATGAAGGGCTTGAACAGCTCCACCGCCATCGCCTTGGGCAGGCCGCACTGGTGCAGCTTGAGCTCCGGGCCCACCACGATCACGGAGCGGCCCGAGTAGTCCACGCGCTTGCCCAGCAGGTTCTGCCGGAAGCGACCCTGCTTGCCCTTGAGCATGTCGCTCAGGGACTTGAGGGGTCGCTTGCCACGGCCCCGGATCGCCTTCGAGCGGCGGCCGTTGTCGAACAGCGCGTCCACCGCCTCCTGGAGCATGCGCTTCTCGTTGCGCAGGATGACCTCCGGCGCGCGCATCTCGATGAGCTTCTTGAGGCGGTTGTTCCGGTTGATGACCCGCCGGTACAGGTCGTTCAGGTCGGAGGTCGCGAAGCGGCCGCCGTCGAGGGGCACGAGCGGGCGCAGGTCCGGCGGAATGACCGGAACCACGTCCAGGATCATCCACTCCGGCTTGTTGCGGTCGTCCGGGGTGTCCCCGGAGTTGCGCAGCGCGTCCACGACCTTGAGCCGCTTCAGCTTCTTCTTCTTGCGGTGCTGCGACGTCTCGGTGGCGATCTCCCGGCGCAGCCACTCGGCCAGTCGATCCAGACCGCGGCCGTCGGTGTTGCGGTCGTGGATCTTCCGCTCCGGCGAGTCGAGCATCCGCAGGAGCGTGCGCACGGCTTCGGCGCCGATCTCGGCCTTGAAGCCCTCGTCGCCCTCGTCCCGCGCCTTCACCCGCAGGTCGTAGTACTCGTCCTCGTCCAGCAGCTCCTGGAACTTGACCTCCTGCTTGCCCGGGTTGGTGACCACGTACGCGGCGTAGTAGACGACCTTCTCGAGGTCGCGCAGCGTCATGCCCAGCAGGTAGCCGAGCTGGCTCGGCAGCGTCTTGAAGAACCAGATGTGCGCCACGGGCACGGCCAGCTCGATGTGGCCCATGCGCTCGCGCCGGACCTTCGACAGCGTGACCTCCACGCCGCAGCGGTCGCACACGTGCCCGCGGAAGCGGATCCGCTTGAACTTGCCGCAGTGGCACTCCCAGTCCTTCACCGGACCGAAGATGCGCTCGCAGAAGAGTCCGTCCCGCTCCGGCTTGAACGAGCGGTAGTTGATGGTCTCGGGCTTCGTCACCTCACCGAACGACCAGCCCCGGATCTCCTCCGGGAAGCGAGCTTCACCCGGATGAAATCGAAGTCGGCGCTGCGCTGTTCGCGGGTCCTGGGAAAATCGATCATGTCGCTTACTCTTCCTCGCCCAGAGTCACGGAAAGTCCGAGAGCCTGCAGCTCCTTCACCAGTACGTTGAACGACTCGGGGATCCCGGGCTGCGGCAGGTTGTCACCCTTCACGATGGCCTCGTAGACCTTCGAGCGTCCCTGCACGTCGTCCGACTTGACGGTCAGGATCTCCTGAAGCGTGTGCGCCGCGCCGTAGGCCTCCAGCGCCCACACCTCCATCTCCCCGAAGCGCTGCCCGCCGAACTGTGCCTTACCGGCCAGCGGCTGCTGCGTGACCAGGGAGTAGGGCCCGATGGAGCGCGCGTGGATCTTGTCGTCCACGAGGTGGCTCAGCTTCAGCATGTAGATCGCGCCCACCGTGATCGGGAAGTCGAAGCGGCGCCCGCTGCGGCCGTCCCGCAACCAGACCTTCCCGTTCGGAAGGATCTCGGCTGTGCGCGAGGAGCTCCACCACCGCCTCGTCCAATCCCGACTTGACGCTCTTGCGGCCCTTGAGCTTCTGCACGGCCGGGAAGACGTCGCCCGTCTTCTCGCCCCTGCGCTCCGCGATCTCGTCCGCCGCGGCCAGCAGGTACTCGATCAGGTCATCGAACACCTTCTGCTGGGCCTTGGTCAGATCGACGTTCGAGGTAGGCGTCGAGAGACTGCCCGATGCCCCGAGTGTGCGTAGCCGGGTGCGTGCCGTTGCCGTTCGTCCCGTTGCCGTTCTCCGCTCCGGTCATCACGACCGGAACGAGCGACGTCGCCGAGATCATCGCCTCGATGTCGCCGATGCCGGCCGGGATCGTCGGTCTTGAGATTCATGCCACCGGCCGCCCACTTGAGGCCGGCGAGCTTGAGCAGCGCACCGACCTCGTTCTCCGTCGCGCCCTGGAACACCGGCGTCTTCGCTTCGAAGCCCAGGATGCGGGCCGCCCACCCGAGATGCGTCTCGAGGATCTGGCCCACGTTCATCCGCGACGGCACGCCCAGCGGGTTGAGGACGATCTCGACCGGCGTCCCGTCCGGGAGGAACGGCATGTCCTCCTCGGGCGCGATGCGGGCGATGATACCCTTGTTCCCGTGCCGGCCCGCCATCTTGTCGCCCACGGAGATCTTCCGCTTCTCGGCGACGTAGACCTTCACGAGCTGCACCACCCCGGGCGGCAGCTCGTCCGGCTGGAACACCTTGTCGATCTGCTCCTCCGTCTTCTCGCGCACGCGCTGGATGCGACGCTGCGCCTCGTCGACGACCCGACGGATGCGCTCGTTCGCGTCCTTGTTGGCCACCTTGAGCGTCGCCAGATCGACCTTGTTGAAGTCGATATCGTCGATCTGCTCCTTGGTGAGCTTCGTGCCCTCGTCGAGGAGCGCCTGGACGGTGCCCTTCTTGAGGAAGAGCGACACCGTCTGGCGCTGCAGGACGTCGCGCAGCTCCTCGTCGCGCGCCTCCGCGATCCGCTGGATCTCCTCGCGCTCCAGGTTGCGGAACTCACCGATCTTGGCCCCGTGCTCCTTCTCCAGGAGGGGGTCGTCGATACGGCGGGAGAAGATCTTCACGTCGATGACCGTGCCGCTCATGCCCGGGGGCACGCGCAGCGACGAGTCCTTCACGTCCTTCGCCTTCTCGCCGAAGATCGCGGTGAGCAGCTTCTCCTCCGGTGAGAGCTCCGTCTCGCCCTTCGGCGTGATCTTGCCCACCAGGATGTCGCCGCTCTTCACGCGCGCGCCGATGCGCACGATGCCGCGCTCGTCCAGGTCGACGAGGCTCTCCTCGGCGACGTTCGGGATCTCGCGCGTGATCTCCTCCATCCCCCGCTTGGTGTCGCGGACGTGGAGCTCCAGCTCCTGGATGTGGATGGATGTGAAGACGTCGTCCTTCACCAGCTTCTCGCTGATGACGATCGCGTCCTCGTAGTTGTAGCCGTACCAGGGCATGAAGGCGACGAGCACGTTGCGGCCGAGCGCGAGCTCTCCGTTGTCGGTGCTGGGGCCGTCGGCGATGATGTCGCCGGGCTGCACCTCTTCGCCCGCACGCACCAGGGGCCGCTGGTTGATGGCCGTGTCCTGGTTCGTGCGCCAGAACTTCTTGAGACGGTAGCGATCGAACTGGGCCAGCTTCGCCAGCGGCTGGTCACCGACGCCCGGCTTCACCGTGCCCGTATCGACGACGATCTCGTCGGCGGTCACGAGCACCACGGATCCGCCCCGGCGCGCCGTGATCAC
Organism: uncultured Gemmatimonadales bacterium; assembly: GCA_963848895.1. Classification (GTDB taxonomy): domain Bacteria; phylum Gemmatimonadota; class Gemmatimonadetes; order Longimicrobiales; family Gaopeijiaceae; genus SZUA-318. The sequence continues at coordinate 194,108 of CAWKGE010000024.1, read as the reverse complement.
GGCCCCGGAGTCCGTCGCGACCTTCCCCTCCAGACCCGTACCCACCAGGGGCGCGTCCGGGTAGAGGAGCGGAACCGCCTGCCGCTGCATGTTCGAGCCCATGAGGGCGCGGTTGGCGTCGTCGTGCTCCAGGAACGGGATCAGCGCCGCGGCCACCGAAACGAGCTGGTCGGGCGCCACGTCCATGTACTCGATGTTCTCGGGCCGGAGCAGCGGGAAGTCGCCGCGTTCCCGGCACAGCACGAACTCGTTCCGGAACGAGCCATCGTCCGCGAGAGGTGCGTTGGCCTGCGCGATGCGGGCCTCCTCCTCCTCGTTGGCGGACAGCCATTCGATCTTGCTGGTGACCTTGCCGTTCTTCACCACCCGGTAGGGCGTCTCGATGAAGCCCAGCTCGTTGATCCGGGAGTAACAGGTCAGCGAGGTGATCAGGCCGATGTTCGGACCCTCGGGCGTCTCGATGGGGCACATCCGCCCGTAGTGCGAATAGTGCACGTCGCGGACCTCGAAGCCCGCGCGCTCCCGCGTCAGGCCGCCCGGCCCGAGGGCCGACAGACGCCGCTTGTGCGTCATCTCGGCCAGCGGGTTCGTCTGGTCCATGAACTGGCTGAGCTGGCTGGACCCGAAGAACGCCTGGATTACGGCGGACACGGTCCGCGCGTTGACCAGGTCGTCGATGTTGATCTTCTCGGGGTCCGTGTTGATCGACATGCGCTCCTTGACCAGGCGCGCCATGCGGGACAGGCCCACCGAGAACTGGTTGGCGATGAGCTCGCCAACCGTGCGGATGCGCCGGTTGCCCAGGTGGTCGATGTCGTCGGTGAACCCGCGCCCCTCGTTCAGGTCGATGAGGAAGCGCACGATCGCGACGAAGTCCTCCTTGGTGAGGACCGTCATGCTCTTCGGCACCTGCACGCCCAGGCGCTGGTTGATCTTGTAGCGACCCACCCGACCGAGGTCGTAGCGCTTCGGGTTGAAGAAGACCCGGTCCAGGGCCGTGCGGGCGGTCTCCACGTTGGGCGCCTCGCCGGGCCGCAGGAGCGAGTAGATGGCGTGCAGCGCATCCTCCTCGCTCTCGGTCGGGTCCTTCTTGATCGTGTTCTTGATCAGCGGGCTCTCGCCACGGAGAGCCTGCCGGTTGCTCTGGTAGATCTTGACCTTCTTGACGCCCAGCCGCTCGAGGATGCCGATCACGTCCTCGTCGATCTCGTCGGCTTCCTCGACCAGCACCTCCCCGGTCTCCGCGTCGACGATCTCCTCCGCGATCACCTTCCCGAGGAGGAGGTCCGCCTTCTCCTTCTCGTCGGTCTTGCCGAGCTTGACCTCCCCGACGTCGTAGAAGAGCTGGAAGATCTCGGCGTCCGCGGAGTAGCCCAGGGCGCGCAGGAGCGCCGTCGCCGGGAACTTCTTCTTCTTGTCGATGTGGACGTAGCAGATGTCGTTGATGTCGATGGTGAACTCGACCCACGACCCCCGGAAGGGGATGATCCGGGCGCTGTAGAGCTTCGACCCGTTGGGGTGGATGTTCTCCTCGAACACGACGCCCGGCGACCGGTGGAGCTGGCTCACGACCACGCGCTCGGCACCGTTGATGATGAACGTGCCCAGCTCGGTCAGGAGTGGGAGATCACCGAGATACACCTCCTTCTCGATGATGTCCTTGGGCCGGCGCTCGGTCCCCTTCTTCGCGCCCTCCTCCAGCACCTCCCACACGATGAGCCGGAGCGTGGCCTTCAGGGGAGCCGCGTAGGTCATGTCGCGCTCGATGCACTCCTCGACGGAGTACTTCGGCTCGCCCAGCGCGGCGCTCACGTATTCGAGCGTGAAGTTCTCGTTCACGTCGGAGATCGGGAAGATCTCCCCGAACACCCGGTCGAGCCCGAAGTCCCACTGCTCTTCGGGATCGGGCTCGCTCTCGACGAGCTTCTCGAAGGAGCGGAGCTGGACGTCCAGCAGGTTCGGCATCGGCATGACCGAGTCGAGCTTCGCGAAGCTCACGATCGGCCGTCTGTCTTTGCGCAGCAGTTCCAACGTGTGTCCCCCTTACAGGATCCGCACTCGGCGGGGCCCGGGCATCTCGGGTTCTACTGGAGCGTCAAGCGCGTGAATCCCCGCCCAGGGACGCACCCCTTCCAGGGGGCGCCCATGGCGGGGACCCTCGTGCTCGACCCTCGGCCTCCGCGACCGTCGCGGAAGGCTGGGATCCGGAGCGATCGCAGTTCTCTCACGAACTGGCGTATCTCCGATCCTTTTACTTCAGAGCGACCGCCGCTCCGACCTCTTCCAGCTTGGCCTTCATCTGCTCGGCGTCGGCCTTGCCCACGGCTTCCTTGACGTTGCCGGGGGCGCTGTCCACCAGGTCCTTCGCCTCCTTCAGCCCGAGACCGGTGATCTCGCGCACGACCTTGATGACCTGGATCTTCTTGTCTCCGGCGCTCTCGAGGACAACGTCGAACTCGTCCTTCTCCTCGGCCACCGCGGCGCCGGCGTCGGCGCCCGCGGCACCGGCCATGGCCACCGGCGCTGCCATCGCCTGGACGTTGAACTTGTCCTTGAACGCCTCAACGAACTCCGAGAGCTCGAGCACCGTCATGTTGCCGATCGTGTCGAGCAGCTCCTCGTGCTTCGTCGCCATCTCCCGCTTCCTCCTGACTGGTTCCGGCCATCGCCGGCGATTGGGTTGACCCTGTTTCGTTCACCAGGGACGCGCCCGCGTCCCCAAACACTGCCCGGGATGCGGGCTAATCACCGGCCTGTTCGCGCTCGGCCTTGAGCGCGTCCAGGAGGCCGGCCATCTCCTGCAGCTTCGCCTCGAGCGCCATCGCCAACATCGCCATGGGCGCCTGCATGACACCGGCGAGCTGGGCGAGCAGCTGATCCTTCGGCGGAAGCTTGGCGAGCCGATCGATCTGCTCGGGCTGGAGAACCTGGTTCTCCAGGATGCCGAGCTTGAACGTCGGCTTGTTGTCGTGCTCCTTCGCGAAATCGGTCAGCGTCCTGGCGGGGGTGACCACGTCGTCGTAGCCCAGGACCACCCCGGTCGGACCGACCATGTCCTCGAAGATGTTGGGCAGCTCGGTCTCGCCGAACGCGAGCCGGGCCAGGCGGTTCTTCACCACCACGTACTCGGCGCCCGCCTCCCTCAGCGTGCGACGGAGCTTGGTGATGGACTTGACGTCCAATCCGGTGAAGTCCGTCAGGTAGACCACGGGAGCCTTGGTGATGCGCTCGCGCAGGTCCGAGACGAAGGACTCCTTCTGCGTGCGGTTCATCAGGCCCTCCGATACAGGTTCGGGTCGATGGAGACGCCTGGACCCATCGTGCTCGAGACCGTCACGCTCTTCACGTAGGTACCCTTCGCGCCCGACGGCTTCGCGCGCACGATCTGATCCATGAAGGAGGCGAGGTTCTCGGAGAGCTGGGATTCGGAGAACGAGACCTTCCCGATCGGCGCGTGGACGTTTCCCGTCTTGTCCACGCGGAACTCGATCTTACCGGCCTTGATCTCCCGCACCGCGCGCTCGACGTCGAGGGTCACGGTCCCGGCCTTCGGAGTCGGCATCAGCCCGCGGGGGCCCAGCACGCGGCCCAGCGGTCCGACCTTGCCCATGAGGTCCGGTGTCGCCACGCAGACGTCGAAATCGAGCCAGCCTTCCTTGATCTTGTCGATGAACTCCGTGCCCACGTAGTCGGCGCCGGCTTCCTCCGCCTCGGTGGCCTTCTCGCCCTGGGCGATGACCAACACACGTACAGCCTTACCTGTACCATGGGGAAGCACGACGGTTCCGCGCACGATCTGGTCGGCTCTGCGGGGGTCCACGCCGAGGCGGGTCGCTATCTCCACCGTCTCGTCGAACTTCGCGAACGCGAGCTCCTTGACGAGCTTGACCGCCTCGTCGGGAGGGAACTTGGCGCCCGCCGGCACCGCCGTACGGGCGGCGGCGAATCGCTTGCCTAGCTTTGGCATAATGTCCGAGCCGTCTCGTTTACCCTCCCACCGCTGGCGGCTCTCAGGCGGTGGTGTACGGGCCGAGGCTTCAGGCCTCTACCTCCACGCCCATCGACCTCGCGGTGCCGGCGATCTGCTTCATGGCACCCTCGACGTCGTTGGCGTTGAGATCCGGCATCTTGGTTTCGGCGATCTGACGCAGCTGCGCCTGCGTCAGCTTGCCGACCTTCTCGCGGTTCGGGACGCCCGAACCCTTGGGGATCCCCAGCGCGCGCTGGATGAGCACCGCAGCGGGCGGGGTCTTCGTGATGAAGCTGAAGGAACGGTCCCCGTAGACCGTGATCTCGACGGGAATCGTGATCCCCTGCTTGTCCTGGGTGCGCACGTTGAACTGCTTGCAGAACTCCATGATGTTCACGCCGTGCTGGCCCAGCGCGGGCCCCACGGGCGGAGCCGGGTTGGCCTGGCCACCCGGCACGTGGAGCTTGATGAACCCAATGACCTTCTTCGCCATCTCAGTAGCCCTTCAGCTGTGTGTAGTCGAGCTCCACGGAGGTGGGCCGTCCGAACAGCGAGACCTCCACCTTGACCTTCCCCTTGTCGGCGTAGACCTCCTGCACCGTTCCCGAGAAGTCCGTGAACGGCCCCTGGGTGATCTCGACCACCTGTCCGACATGGAAGGGGATCTCCTCGCGCGTCGTCTCCTCTTCCGGGGCCTCCACGCCGAGGATCTTGTTGATCTCCTCGTCCCTCAACGGCTGGGGCGACTTCCCCGAGCCGACGAACTTGATGACCCCCTGGATGTTGTTGATGGCGTGCAGGGTCCGCTCGTTCATGGCCATGCTCACCAGCACGTATCCGGGATACAGGCGCTTGGTGACCGTCACCCGCTTGCCGTTGCGGATCTCGACCACCTCCTGCGTGGGCACCAGGACGTCCCGGATCTCCTTCTCCTCGGGCTCTCCGGACTCCTCCTCGATGCGGCGCTGGATCAACTTCTGGACCTTGTTCTCGTGCCCAGAGTACGTCTGCACCGCGTACCAGCGCGTCTCGGCCATCACGCCCCGAAGATCCCCATGATCTGCGCGAGGAGGAACCGGATCACCGAATCCATCCCCCAGATCACGAGCGAGATCACGATGGTGAACGCGATGACCACGAGGGTCGCGTTCTGGAGTTGATCCCTGTCCGGCCAGGTGACCTTCTGCAGCTCCGTCCAGCTCTCTTCGATGAACGTCCGCGTGCTCTTGACCTTGTCGACGACGGCCATGGCCTACTTCGTCTCTTTGTGCTGCGTGTGGTCGCGGCAGCGGGGGCAGTACTTCTTGTACTCGACCCGCTCCGGATGCAGACGCTTGTTCTTCGTCTGCGAGTAGTTGCGCTCCTCGCAGACCGTGCAGGCGAGGATGATCTTATCGCGCATGGGTTCGTCGCTCCTCTGGCGCCGCGTTCTCTTTCGTTCTCGTGGCGGGACCCGGGGGGCCGCCGGCTGCGACTCGACCGCTCGGCCGCAGGTCGCTCGCTTCCTCTTTCTCTCTCCGGGTGCCTCGCTCCGCCGCTACGCGCGGCGGAGTCTCGCTGCAGCCAGCGGGCCCCCGGGTCCCTCTACCACATGTCCCTCCGCGGCGCCGGCGGTGCGTCTGTGGGGCCGCGGACCTTTCTTTTGTTCTCGCCTCTTCCGGTTGTTCCGTCTTCGCGCTTTTCGCTTCGCCGGCGGCCGCTGCTCGTGGCCTCCGGCTTTCCCTTCTATCCGTTCGACTACTCCAGGATCTCGGTCACCACGCCGGCCCCGACCGTCCTGCCACCCTCGCGGATGGCGAAGCGCAGCTCCTTGTCCATCGCGATGGGGGTGATGAGCTCGACCTCCATCTGGACGTTGTCCCCGGGCATGACCATCTCGACGCCGTCCGGGAGGCGCGCCGCTCCGGTGACGTCGGTCGTGCGGAAGTAGAACTGGGGACGGTAGCCGTCGAAGAACGGCGTGTGTCGCCCCCCCTCCTCCTTCGTGAGCACGTAGACCTCTGCCTTGAACTTCGTGTGCGGGGTGATCGCTCCCGGCTTGGACAGGACCTGACCCCGCTCGATCTCGTCCTTGCCGATTCCACGAAGCAGCAGCCCCACGTTGTCGCCGGCGCGTCCTTCGTCGAGGAGCTTGCGGAACATCTCCACCCCGGTCACCACGGTCTTCCTGCTCTCCCCCATGCCGACGATCTCGACCTCCTCGCCCTGCTTCACGACGCCCCGCTCGATGCGGCCCGTAGCCACCGTGCCCCGTCCCGTGATGGAGAAGACGTCCTCGACCGGCATGAGGAACGGACGGTCGATATCCCGCTCCGGCTCCGGAATGTAGGAGTCGATCGCATCCATCAACTCCTGGATGCACTCCGCGTCCGGCCCCTCCCCACCGGCCTCCAACGCCTTGAGCGCGGAGCCCTTGATGACCGGAATCTCCTCCCCGGGGAAGTTGTATTCGGTGAGCAGCTCCCGGACCTCCAGCTCCACCAGCTCGAGAAGCTCGGGATCGTCCACCATGTCCACCTTGTTCATGAACACCACGATGTACGGCACGTTCACCTGGTAGGCGAGCAGGATGTGCTCGCGCGTCTGCGGCATTGGACCGTCGGCCGCGCTCACCACCAGGATGGCGCCATCCATCTGGGCCGCGCCGGTGATCATGTTCTTGACGTAGTCGGCGTGCCCCGGGCAGTCGACGTGCGCGTAATGACGCTTCTCGGTCTCGTACTCGACGTGGGCCGTTGCGATCGTGATGCCGCGCTCACGCTCCTCGGGCGCCTTGTCGATCTGGTCGAAGGCGACCGCGTCCCCACCGAACTTCTTGGCCTGGGCGATCGTGATCGCCGCCGTGAGCGTCGTCTTGCCGTGATCGACATGGCCGATCGTCCCCACGTTCACGTGCGGCTTGGTGCGCTCGAATTTGGCCTTGCCCATCACTGCGTCCTCGTATCCTCGTGCACCTGACAGAGCTCTGGGCGGGGATTGAACCCGCGACCTCCTCCTTACCAAGGAGGCGCTCTACCACTGAGCTACCAGAGCGGCCTCCACCGGCCGGTTCCCACCAGCCGGCAAGCGGGAGACGGGACTCGAACCCGCGACCCTCAGCTTGGAAGGCTGATGCTCTAGCCAACTGAGCTACTCCCGCGACGCTTGCCGCCGCGACCACACGATCGCCGCTCACGGCGGAGTGGTGGGGGGAGGATTCGAACCTCCGAAGGCGTGCGCCAACAGATTTACAGTCTGTCCCGTTTGACCGCTTCGGTACCCCACCGGATGCAGGCACCCGAATGGCTGTCGGGGCCACCCCGCCCGAACTTTCCTGTCTCGAATCCATCGACGACGTGGAAAAGAGCCGCCCCCGGCGTCTCGGGAGGCGGCCTTCTCGGAACGAGCTTTGAAAGGTAACTGGCCCTTCTGACGCCATCAACCCCTTGAATCCAGGGTCTTTTCGCCCGCCGGCGGCCCCCGCGTCCGGTGCACCGGGCCTCAGCCGCCAGTAGGCATCTCCACGCAGAAGCACGCCCCCTGCGTCGCCCCGCCCTCGACCCAGATCCGGCCTCCCTGGGCTTCCGTGGCGACACGGCAGAACCTCAGCCCGAGGCCCCGCCCCTCACGGGCCCGAGCGAACGGGTCGCGCTCCAGCCGCACGTACTTGTCGAAGATGCGCTCACGCTGCTCTTCCGGGACTCCGGGTCCGTCGTCGCAGATCCGGAATCGCACGGTACCGTCTCCCTGGTCCCGCACGTTCAGCCGGATCGCCGTACCCTCCGGCGCGTACTTGATCGAGTTGTCGAGCAGGTTGTGCAGCGTGCGCCACAGGAGGTCGGAGTCGGCGAGCACGCGCAGATCCCCGCCCAGCCCTTCGATCTCGACCTTCTTGCCCGCCAGCAGCGCTCGGGGGCGGACCGCCTCGTGGAGCTGCCCGAGGATCGGACCCACATCCAGGACCTCGGCCGAGGGACGGAGCACCCCGTCCTCCGCCATGCGCAGGTCGAGGAGATTGCGCACGATGACCTGGAGAGACTGCCCGAGTCCGCGGATGTCGACCAGGTGCTCGTACACCTCTTCGCCCACCGAGTCGTCCAGGAGGAGCAGCTCGGTCAGGGCCAGGATTCCCGTCAGCGGACCGTTCAGGTCGTGGATCACGAACGCCATCAGCTCGTCCTTGAGCTGGTGGGCCCTACGAAGCTCCTCGTTCGACTCGATCAGCTGCTCCTGGGCGCGGCGCAAGGCCGTGACGTCCCGGAACACCACCGTCGCCCCCGTGATCGCGCCGCCCTCGTCGCGTCGCGGCCGCCCCGTGACGGCGATGCGGACGCCGTCCGGCACGGACGGGTTGCGCACGAACATCTCCACGTCGTCCGTGGCCTCACCTCGCAGCGCCCGCACCAGCGGGTAGTCGTCGACCGGGAAGGGGGTCGTCCGGTCCGGCAGGAATACGCCGTAGTGAGCCGCCCACTCTTCCGGAGGGCGATCCGTGGCACCCATGCCGAGGATCCGGTCGGCAGCCTCGTTCGAGAAGACGATCCGACCCTCGGCATTGGCGATCGTGACGCCTTCACCCAGGCTGTCGAGAACGGCCCGAGGCGGGTCGCGGTGGTCCGGTCGGCGGATCCCAGGCATGGCGCCTCCGGTGGCGAGATGCGGCTCGAGAGCTGGCGAAGGACTCGAATCGACAACCTGCCGCCTACGGGGCGGTCACGAAAGGCTCACGTCCGGCGCCCCCCCCTCCTCACGCCACTCGCTGTCAACGGTCCGCCGCATCGGGTCCGGGATTTCGCCGCGTCTCGGCCTTCCCGGCTCGGATTCGGCGCATCCCTTACGGCGTGGACGGGCTCGGTGGGCATGGCGTGGCCCCGCACGGCGCGCCTCGACGCATGGAGGGATGACACGCCCCCCCAACGGACACCCCACATGAATCTGGAGGTCGCACGATGCGCACCATCCACTCCCTGGCCCTTTGCGGACTGTGCCTCGCCCTCGGTGGCTGCGACAGCAGCCCGTCGGATCCGGCCGGCCCCGTCGTTTCCCAACCCGCGTTCGGCATCGAACCCCAACCGTTCCGGGTCCTCCCGTTCGCGGCGGTCGGCACCGTCGACGGGCGTTGGACCGGCCAGTTGGGCGAGGGTGACCTCCTGGTGGAGACACGCCTCGCCCGGCGCCTGGGCGCCACGATGGGCCTCGTCCAGAGCTGAACGTTCATGGAGCCGACGGGCGGCGAATCGACGGCAACGCTATTCGGGATCATCGACCTGAGGACCGGCGCCCTGGTGTTGAATGGAGCCACCGCGGACGGCGGAATCCTCCACGTGCAGGGCGATGGCAGCGTCTCGGAAGGGGGCGCCATCTCGGTGGGCGGCGATGTGATGTTCAACCCGCAGCCCGAGCCGCCGGGCCACTTCTGAGGGGCGCTCGAAGTCGGAGACGTAGCTCGGAGGCGGTGAAGAGGAGGATCGTGAATGCCCAGATCGATCTCGGCGCCGGTGGGACGGCTCGGAGCCGTCAATCGTCTTCCGGACGTGGTGACCGTCCAGGAACTCCTCAACCGGGTGCCGCCCGAAGAGGGAGGCCCGGCTCCGCCGCTGGCCGTCGATGGCCTCTGCGGGCCGCTGACCATCCGGGCCATCCAGGCGTTCCAGCTACGCCATTTCGGCTCTCGTGGCATGGACGGGCGGGTCGATCCGAACGGGCAGACGCTTCGGAAGCTGAACGAGTTCGACCGGTCCTTGCCGAAGACGCTCGTGATCCGCGGGGTGCTGTTGCCGGGCCTCTTCCTCGATCCGCGGAACCCCGACCACTGGTTCTTCCAGATCTCGGACCCCGGTCGGCCGGATGTGCGCGCGGTCTACCACCTCGGGTCGGGCTTCGAGCCGACACCCAGGCGCCTGCCCGCCTTCTTCGTGGGCGAAGCCCGCTCCTTCAGGACGAAGCGCGGGGTATCCGAGCTCGGGACGCGCGGCGCGAGCTACCTGACCAAGTACAACGTCACGCTCGAGCCGCTTCCCGATCGACCGCCTCCCGAGTTCAGCCGGCTGAACCTCGTGTTCCTGGCCGATCCGACGTCGCCCGGGAAATCGGAGCTCGAACGGCTGGAGATCTTCTGCTCGTCCGCGATCGAGCCTCCCCCGTTCCCGTCGTTGGACCCGCCGGGTCCGAATCTGCTCGTATCCGTCCGGACCCGCACCGGCGAATTCACGCGCGTGAGCTAGTGTAGTGGCCCCGGGGGAGAAGACACTGTTCCGCGTTCGGAGCCGGCGGCGGGGAGCCGCCATGGAGATCGACCCTACCGAGAGCTGGCGACGGGACTCGAACCCATAACCTGCTGCTTACAAGGCAGCTGCTCTACCAGTTGAGCTACGCCAGCGCACGCCCAAGGTAACCGCCGGTCGCGTCACCCCACCACCTTCCAGCGCGTCCCTTCGGCACCGTCCTCGAGCACGATGCCCTTGGCCGCCAGCTCGTCCCGGATCCGGTCCGCTTCCTGGAAGTCGCGGTTCTTGCGTGCGGCCGCCCGCGCCTCGATGCGCTCCTCGACCCACGCGGCGAGCTCGTCGTCCACGGAGCTCGATGCGTGCGACACCTCCAGGAGCCCAAGCACGCGGTCGATGGAGTGGAGCGCTTCCCGTGCGGCCTGGAGCTCCTCCGGGCGGACGCCCGCCCGCCCGTTGAGGTCGCCGTTCACCCGGTTCACGAACGTGAAGAGCGCGGCCAGTGCGTCCGCGGAGTTGAAGTCGTCGTCCATGGCCGCGCGGAACCCTGCCGTGGCCTCCTCCGCCAGCTCCTCGAGCCGGCTGGGCTCCGCGTCCGGATCGAGGGTCACCGCGTCGAGCCGGGCCTCGAAGTCGAGCAGGCGCTGGACCGCGTTGCGGGAGGCGTCGAGCCCGTCCAGGGTGAAGTTGAGCTCCCGTCGGTACTGGGCGCCGATGAGCTGGTGGCGGATCGAAGCGGGTCCGTAGCCGCGATCGAGGAGCTCGCGGAGGGTGATGAAGTTGCCCAGCGACTTGGACATCTTCTTTCCTTCCACGAGCAGGTGCTTCACGTGGAGCCAGTACCGGACGAACGGCTTGCCCGTGGCCGCTTCGGATTGGGCGATCTCGTTCTCGTGATGCGGGAAGACCAGATCCTCGCCACCCAGGTGGATGTCGATCGTCTCGCCCAGCTCCGTGACGCTCATGACCGAGCACTCCAGGTGCCACCCGGGACGACCCCGTCCCCACGGCGAGTCCCACGCCGCGCCGGCCTCCTCGTCCACGTCCGACGCTGCCTTCCAGAGCGCAAAGTCCCGCGCGTCCTCCTTCTCGTAGTCGTCCTGCGCCACCCGCGCGCCCACCTTGAGCGAGGCGGGGTCGATCCCCTTGAGCTTGCCGTACCCCGGGAACTTCGAGATCGAGAAGTACACCGCCCCGTCCTCGGCCTGGTATGCATGGCCGGAGGCCACCAGGCGCTCCACGAACCCGATCATGGGCGCCACGTACTCGGTAGCCTTGGGATAGGCGTCCGCAGGCAAGATGCCCAGGGCGCGCGCATCGGCCAGGAAGGTCTCCCCGAACGGTTCCGTGTGCTCGCGCAGGCTCACGCCGCGGGCTGCCGCCCCCTTGATGGTCCGGTCGTCCACGTCGGTGAGGTTCATGACGAAGCGCACGTCGTATCCGCTCCACTCCAGGTAGCGGTGGACCAGGTCGTAGAAGAGGAAGGACCGGTAGTTCCCGATGTGCGCGAAGTCGTAGATCGTGGGCCCGCATCCATAGACCCGCACCCGCCCCTCCTCCAGGGGCTCGAAGGGCTCCAGCCTGCGCGTCAGCGTGTTGTGGACCTTGAGTGGCATGAGGGTCGTCGTGGGGGTTTGCGGGGTGGGCGATCAGGGTCCTTCGGCCGCGGCGACCTCGGCGAGCAACGCGTCGAACGCCGCCGCCGGATCTTCGGCCTGGGTGACCGGGCGTCCGACCACGAGGTAGTCGGCGCCCGCCGCGACCGCGTCGGCGGGGGAGGCTACCCGCTTCTGGTCTCCCGGGTCCGTGCCCCTCGGCCGTATTCCCGGCGTGACGATCAGCTTGTCGTCACCCAGCGCCGGGCGGAGCCAACCCGCCTCGACGGCCGACGCCACCACGCCGTCGAGCTCCGCGCTGGACGCAAGCTCAGCGAGCCGGCCCACCTCGTCTCGGATCGAGCGGATCTCGCGCCCCCACACGAGCTCCACGTCGGATGGCGTCAGAGACGTGAGGATCGTCACGCCGAGCAGCTTCACCCGCCCCTCGGCCGCCTCCACGGCGGCGCGCAGCATCGGGACGCCGCCGCCCGCGTGCAGGGTCAGCAACTCGACGTCCAGGGACGCCGCCGCCCGCACGGCGCCGGCGACGGTGTTGGGAATGTCGTGGAGCTTCAGGTCCAGGAACGTCCGCTTGCCACGCTCGTGGAGCGCGCGCACCACCGAAGGGCCGGCCCGCGTGAACAGCTCGAGCCCGACCTTGTAGAAGGTCCCCCGGCTCCCCAGGTCGTCCACGAGGGCCAACGCCTCCCCGTCGGAGGCGTGATCGAGGGCCACGATGATCTCGGCCATCACGTCTCCGAGGGAACGGGGTGCGGCGCCACGAGGGCGTCCCACGACGGCACGCCGGCCCGACTTCCCCATCGCTCCAGCTCGCGCACGATGCGCTCGCCCGCCCGCGGCTCTGCGAAGGAAGCGGTGCCCACCTCGACCAGCGACGCACCGGCCCGCGCGTAGGCCACCGCGTCCGCCGCGTTGCCGACGCCGCCCACCCCCACGATGGGCAGATGCGTCACGGCGCGTGCCTGGCGCACCGCGAGGAGTCCGGTGGGTCGAAGAGCGGGACCGCTCACCCCACCGGCGCCGGCGCCGAGGAGCGGGTGGCCCTCCACGCCCAGGAGGATGCCGGGGAGGGTGTTCACCAGCGTGAGCCCGTCGGCACCCGCGTCGGTCGCGACGCGCACGCTGTGGTCCAGCGCCGGATCGTTGGGAGCGAGCTTCGCCAGTATTGGTCGCTCGGTGCGGGCGCGACATCCCTCGATCACGCGGGCGAGGGCGTCGGGATCGAGGGCGAAGGGCGCCCCTCCCCGCTTGGTGTCGTTGGGACAGGAGAGGTTCACCTCGTAGCCGAGGAACCCGTCCTCACCGTCGAGCCTCTCGATCAGGGCGGGATACTCGTCCGGAGCGTGGCCCGCGATGCTCACGAAGACGCGGGCCCGAGCGCACGTGGTCCCGGATCCAGGGGAGCTTGTCACGAAGGACCGCCTCGACGCCCGGGTTGGCGAGCCCGATGGAGTTCAGCATCCCGCCGGGGAACTCGGCTCACGCGGGGCGCGGGGTTCCCACGGCGAGCCTCCGAGCGTCACCGACTTGGTGACGAATCCACCCAGCACGTCCAGGTCGAGGACCTCGGCCAGCTCCTGGCCGAACCCGCACGTCCCTGCGGCCAGCAGCACGGGGTTCTGGAAGGAGGCTCCGAAGGCCTCGGTCAGCAATCTCAACGCGTCCTCATCTCCTGGAGACGCCGGGCCAGCTCCTCTTCGAGCGGCTCGAGCCCCGGCGCGGGCTCGCCCCGGGCAGCCAGAACGTAAGGGCTCGTGGACCTTCCCTCCAACCGCCCCCGCAGCCAGGCACGTCCGCCCTCGTCGGTCGTGACGTCAAGCGCCGCCAGGAGGGCCTTCGCCGTCCAGGGCTCGTCGGGGACCTGCGTCGGCGTACGCCAGATAGAGGCCCCGGGCGAGCATGGGTGCACCCAAGCCGCTCCCGAGCCACCTCCCCGGCCGCGAACCACCCGAGGGGTTCGTGAGCCCCGCGTCCGCCAGCCGGTCGAACTCCTGCAGCGCGTCGAGCAGCTCCGCCGCCTCGGGAGCGCCCTCGGCCGGGAAGGAGCACCGCCTCGGCATCGCGTACGTCGACCAGCTCATGCGCGTGCGCGAGCTGTCCAGCGCGCCAGGTCCAGGCGCGCGCCGACGGCCGCCTCGCCGATGCCGTCGGCGACGCGCTCCACTCCCTCCGGGCGCCCGCCGTGTCGCCCGTCTCCCGCAGCAGCCGCGCGCGCGCCAGGCGAACTCCTCCCCGGGCACCCTGGCTCCAGCGGCCGTGTCGGCCCCGCCATGAGCTGGACTCGCCGCCGTCCGGGCCCCAGCGCGACGCGGTAAGCCATGCGAGCGCGACCACGGTGTCCGGCCGCTGGCCCGGCGCCGGAGAGCGCGAGGAGCCGGTTCATCCCCTCCTCCGCCCGACGGCGATCGTCGTAGTGCACGCCCCAGATGATCCGCTCGATCGCGGCCGCCACCCGAACCGGGCCCGAGCCCGCGGCCGCCCGATCGAGATCCCACCATCCCGCGTCCTGCTCTCCATGCTCGAGGAGTGCGCGGGCGCGCCAGAGGTGGCCCTCGGCCATGACGTGCCCCGGGCGCAGGCCCGCCAGCGCTTCGTCCAGGAGCGGGATGGCCGCCGGGAAGTCACCGTCGCCTCCACGTACGACGCACCCAGGTAGAGCTTCGCGCCCAGGCGGACCTGATCGTCGTCGGTGATGCGCTCGGCCTGCTCCAGGGCAGCGCGTGCCGCACTCAGATCGCCCGACCCGGAGGTACGCACGCCCCATCAAGAGGAGGGCGTCGTCCGCCCATTCGCCGTCGGGCTCCATGCGGAACGCCTTCGCCGCCTTCGCCACGACCTCCTGATAGTCCGCTCTCGCGAGGGAGTCGTGCCCCGCCAGCGCGATTGCTCTCGCCCTGCTCGAAGAGGTGCTCGGCGTTGTAGAGGGAGTTGTAGTAGACGCAGCCTCCGAGGAGCAGCGCGGCGACCGCCGCGGCCGACCCTCCCGAGCCGCGTCCTCATCGCCCGGCTCCGGTCACGCCTCCCGTTCCCGGCGGATACCGCTCGAAGAAGCGGATCACGGCTTGCGGCGATGGCTTCGCCCGCACTCCTCTGGAAGTCCGGACGGGCGATCAGTCGAGCCTCCTCGCGGCTGCGACAGGTATCCCACCTCGACCAGCACCGCGGGCATGAGCGCGTTCGTGATGACGGCGAGCGGCGCCTGCTTCACACCGCGATTCGGTCCTGGATGCACCTTCGCCACGTCGGTCTGGATCATCTCGCGCCAGGAGCGCCGACCAGTGCTGCGTGTCGAGATTCTTCAGCTCGCGCAGGATGAGGTCGAGGTCGCCACCCTTCTGGACGCCTGCCTCGTCCTCCGCCATGCGGCGCGTTCTCGATCGCGGCGACCCGTCGCTCGTGCTCGGTGCGCGCATCCGACAGGAAATAGGTCTCGAAGCCCCGCGCCGGGCGAGTTGAACGAATTGGCGTGCACGCTGATGAAGACGCCCGGTCGTTCGCCCTTGAGCTTGGTGGCCATCGGCCCCACGATCCCACAGCGGGATGAAGGTGTCGTCGTCGCGGAGCAGGTGGACCTCGAGGTTCGGAACCGAGTCCAGCGCGTGCGGCCAGCGGCCAGCGCGACGCCGAGCGCCACCGTCCTTCTCCTTGATTCCCGGAACGGCTCACGGAGCCCGGGGTCCTCCCCGCCGTGCCCGGCGTCGATGACGACCACGCGCACGGGGTCGCTGCGCCGCAGCGTCGGGGTCGCGCTCTCCCCGCCGGCCGGATTCGCCGCGCGGGGGCCGGGCCCGCCCGTGTACGTCAGGCGCATGGCCGGCTCGTCGAAGGCGTACAGGTCCGGGAGACGCCGGGGCAGGAGCTCGGTCAGGAGCTGCAGGGGCAGCTGCAGCTCGTCCCCGTCCACGTAAGGCGGCCTCCGCGAACTGCAGGACCTCCCCGTTCCAGCGGAAGAACGGCGTCCCGGCCCGGACCAGCGACCCGCACGCCCTCCGGCCCGACGAGGTCCACCTCGCGGCGATCCCGGCCGCGACCCGCCAACCCGAGGCGCACGAGCTCCGACATCGGCACCGTGGCGTAGCCGCGCTCCGCGTCAGTCGCCACGGTCCACTCGCTGCGCCCGTCGCGGATCCGCAGGTCCGCGCGAGCCTGCGCGGAGACGTGACGGCGAGCAGGAGGGCCAGGCCAGGGCCGCGAGCGGCCGATCGCGTGCCTCACCGGCCGCTCCCTGTGCGCCGCCATCGGCGCGCCTCGCTTCGCGGTCCTGCTGCTTCGCCTTCAGCGTCTCGCGCTTGTCGTGGAGCTTCTTCCCGCGCGCGAGCGCGAGCAGCACTTTCGCGTAGCCACGCTTGAAGTAGATCTCCAGGGGGATCAGCGTCAGCCCCTTCTCCTCGACCTTGCCCACGAGACGACGGATCTCGACGCGGTTGAGGAGGAGCTTGCGCGGCCGCACCGGGTCCTCGTTGAATCGGTTGGCCTGCTCGTACGGGCTGATGTGTAGGCTGCGCAGCCACACCTCCCCTCGGTCCACGTGCGCGAAAGCGTCCTGGAACGCGACCTTGCCGTCGCGCACCGACTTCACCTCCGGACCCTTGAGCGCGATGCCCGCCTCGAAGGTCTCCAGGATCTCGTACTCGTGGCGCGCCTTGCGGTTGCGGGCCACGACCTTGCGGCCGTCGTCCTCGCTCAAGCCCGACCCTTCGCCACGCCGAGCGACTGCATGCGGACGGCCTTTCTCATGGTGTACACCTGGGCGATTTCACCGCCCAGGATAAACACTAGGGACTCGTAATAGATCCAGAAGAAGAGGATCGCGACGGTGGCCAGATTGCCCCAGGTCGAGGAGTAGTCCGCGACGCCGGTCGCGTACCAGGTGAAGCCCTGCTTCAGCACCTCGTGGAGCGTCGACGAGAACGTCGCGGCGACCACGGCCGCCCGCCACGGGATCCGGCGCGCCGGAAGGTACCGGTACACCACGAAGAAGAGCATCCAGATGGACGCGAAGGCGATGATGGTGCCGAGGAAGAACTCGGCGGCGCCGACCGCCGTGCCGCCCAGCGCCGAACATCGCACCCCCGTAGCTCGACCGCCGCCTCGAAGGCGATGGTCACGCCGAGGTTGAGCGTGAGCAGGACCACCCCCACCACCACGACCTGGATGTCGAAGATCTTGCCCGCGGACGATCCCGCGCGCCTGCGCGATGTCGAAGATCTCCCGCAGCACGGCGCGCAGCGTGCCGACCAGGCGCGTGGCGAGCCACGCGAAGAAGAAGGCGCCCAGGAACGTGAATCCCGAGCGCCGCGCGACCACGCCGGACACGATCCCCCGCACCGCGGCCGAGGTCGGATCGAGCCCGCCGGTGGCCAGCGGCAGGTTGCCCGCGAGCAAGCGTGACGATGGCCTCCACCGGATCGTCGACCCGGGTCGACAGCACGTAGCCCGTCAGGCCCGATGCCGAGCAGCGCGAGCGGGAGCGCGGCGATGAGGATGTTGAACGCCACCGCGCTCGCCATCACGAAGACGTCGTCCTCCTGCACCTTGCTCCACAGGCGCCGGATGAACTCGCGCGTGCGGTACCCCGCGCCCTCCGGTCGCGCTCATCGGCGCCGCGTCAG
Source organism: uncultured Gemmatimonadales bacterium (assembly GCA_963848895.1). Lineage (GTDB taxonomy): Bacteria > Gemmatimonadota > Gemmatimonadetes > Longimicrobiales > Gaopeijiaceae > SZUA-318. The sequence goes on along the minus strand of CAWKGE010000024.1, from coordinate 176,704 downwards.
CGGCCCGCTCGCGGACCGTCCCCCCGTGAACGCGGAAACGCCGCGGAGGGAAAGCATCCCCCTCCGCGGCGTCCGAGCCGGCCCGCGCTGCGGCCCGGCGCCGGGCAGCCCTCAGGCCTCCGTCCTCCTCGCCCGTCGTCCTCGTCGCCCGCGGCCACGACCTGGCGGGCGGCGTCCACGCCGGCGCGGTAGGCGGCCTTCGAGCGCTCGAGCTTGCGCTCGAGCTCGTCGCGGGCCTCCACGGCGGCCTTGCGGCCGGCCTCCACGGCATCCTTCACGCCTTCCACGCGGGTCTGCACACCGTCACGTGCCGACTCGAGGCGCTCTTCGAGCTGCTTCTGGGCCTCGCGCATGCGAGTCTTCGGCAGCCGACTTGAGCTTCAACGCCCGCTCCTTGATGTCCTGCTGCGTCTCCTCACCGGTTCTGGGGGCGAGGAGCAGCGCCACCCCGGCGCCGACGAGGGCACCCAGGATGAACGCGCCGGCTCCGCCGCCCCCGCCGCGCTCGATGACGACGTAGGGTCCTTCGTCCTGGTCACGCATTGGTCTGCCTCCCTTGGTCCCTGGAAGCTAATCAGCCACGAAGAGCGCCGCGAGGCTCGCAGGGCCCGTTCACACCACCCATCGGGGATCCCCCGGGTCGATCTCCGGAGCCTCGAAGCCGTCCCGGCCCATGAGGCCGTACGTCAGCACTTTACCCAGCTCCACCCCGGGTTGGTCCAACGGGTCGACGCCGTAGAGCGCGCCGGCGTATACGGTGGCGATCTCGAAGAGCATGAAGAGCTCCCCGAGCGAGCGGGCATCCACGCGTGGGAGCACGAACGTGGCGTTGGGCCGGCCCTCGCGGCGCAACGCCTCCGCGGTCGCGCGGCGCTCGGTGTCCAGCAGGCCACCCAGCGTATGCCCCCCGAGGTAGGACAGCGCGGGGATCTCCGGATGCTTGCGCGGAATCGTCACGTCGATCCCGGGATCCTCCACCGCCACGAACAGGACGACCTTGTCGTGGGGGCCCTCCATGAGGAGTTGGAGGAGGGAGTGCTGGTCGGTGGCGCCGACCGAGGCGAGGGGCGTGGGGCCCGTCGGCCTCGGCGTGCCGTCGAGGCGTCGTGCCTTGCCCAGCGACTCTGCCCACAGCTGCTGGAACCAGAGCGCCGTGGAGCGGAGGCGGTCGGCGTAGGGCATGAGGACATGGATCGGCCTGCCCTGCTCCACGTCGGCGAGGTGCAGGAGGGTGGCGAGGATCCCGGCCGGGTTGGAGGAGAGCTCGTCCGTTACGCACCGCTCCTCCATGGCGGCGGCTCCCGCGATCAGGGCGTCCACGTCCACACCGCACATCGCCGCGGGAAGCAGCCCGACGGGCGAGAGCACGGAGAAGCGCCCGCCCACGTTCTCCGGCACGGGGGCCGTGGGGATCCCCTCGGCCTCGGCGATCTGACGAAGCGCCCCCTTCGCGGGGTCCGTCGTGAACAGGAAGTGACCGCGTGCGTGCGACTCGCCCACGGCCGTCTCGACGCGGGCGCGCGCGACCAGGTACTGGGCCATCGTTTCCGCCGTCGAACCCGACTTGCTCACGACATTGAACAGGACCTTGGCGACGTCGAGCCGTCCCAGGAGGCGCTCGAGGGTGAACGGGTCGGGGTTGTCGAGGACGTGCAGGCGCGGAAAGTGGTCCCGCTCGTCGTCGGAACGCTCGTTCCACCAGGGACCGAGGATGCGCGTCCCGCACGCGCGACGGTCCCCAGGCCCGAACCGCCTATGCCGAGCACGACGATGTCCTCGAACCACTGCCCGAAGCCCTCGGCGAGCTGCTTCACCGTGGCCAGCGTCTCGGTGGCGTAGGGGAGGTCGTAGAAGCCCATCTCGCCGGACGAGCGCCGCCGCTGCACGGCCGCGTGGGCCTCGCGGAAGCGGCCGGCCAGCTCGCTCTCGAGTCGGGCGGGGTCGGTGCCCCCCGACACGTGCGGGGAGAGGAGGTTGGCGTAGGCGAGTCGCAGCGCGTCCTCAGACATCGTCGTCCACCTCGATCGTGAGTCCGTCGTAGGCCGGCTCCACGCCCTCGGGGAGACGCTCGAGGAGCTCGGCGTGGGTGACCCGGTGGGTCAGGTGTGTCAGGAACGTGCGTCTCGCGCCCCGACCGTGCGCGCAGCCTCCACCGCCTCCTCAACGGTGAAGTGGGACGGGTGGGACCGGCCGAACCAGAGCGCGTTCAGGACCAGGACGTCGACCCCGCGGAATGCCTCCACCGCCTCTGGCGGCAGGCACTTGCCGTCGGTCACGTAGCCCAGGCGCCCGACACGGAACCCGTACACCCGGACCGAGCCGTGGGGGACCGGGACGGGGAGGAAGGAGCGGCCCAGGATCTCCACCGGCTCGCCCGGATGCAATTCGTGCAGGCGTACCCGCGGCTTGTGGCTCCCCTTCAGCGGCTCCACCGAGTCGTCGAAGATGTAGCGCGAAGTGCGCGGAAAGCGCGTTCCGGTACTCCGCGCCGACCCATGCCGGGATGTCGTCCCCGCCGCGCACGGTGAACACCCGCAGGTCGTCGATCCCGTGGATGTGATCGGCGTGGATGTGCGTGAACCAGATGGCGTCGATGTGGTCCACGCGCGCCGCGAGGAGCTGGAGCCGGAGCTCGGTGGGCGTGTCGACGAGGAGGCGGCCCTCTTCGAGCTCGACGACCGCCCCGTGCCTCGTGCGCCGATCCCGCGGGTCCGACGACGTGCACGCGGCGCAGCCGCACCCCACCACCGGGATTCCGAACGAGGTACCGGTGCCGAGGAAGGTGAGCTTCACCGCTGCCCCCTACAGTCGCTCGAGGCGCATGGTGTTCGTCGTCCCCGCGGTGTGGAACGGGAAGCCCGACGTCACGACGAGCGATGCGCCCGGATCCCCCACGCCGCTGCGCAGGACCGCCTCGCGCCCGGTGGCCGTGAGGCGCCTCGTACGTCACGTAGTCCACGTCGGCCAGAACGGGTCTCACGCCCCAGACGGCCGCCAGCTGGCGGTACGTCGCGGGGTCCGTGGTGACCGCGAAGACCGGCACGGGCGGCCTGTAGCTCGACACCAGGCGCGCGGTGAAGCCCGATCGCGTGATCACCATGATCGCCGGCGCCATGATCTGGCGCGCGGCCTCGACGGTGGCCGCAGCCACCGCGTGCTCCCGCGCGGTCGCTCCGCCGCGTGCCCGGGAGCCCGGGCGCGTGATGTAGCGGGGGCCCCGCTCCAGCACCCCGCTGCGCTCGATCTCCCGCGCGATGGCGACCAGGGCACCGAGCGCCTGCAGGGGATAGTCGCCGACCGCGGTCTCCCCCGACAGCATCACCGCGTCCGTGCCGTCCAGGACGGCGTTCGCCACGTCGGAGGCCTCGGCCCGGGTCGGACGCGGGTACTCGATCATCGACTCCAGCATCTGCGTGGCCGTGATGACGGGCCGGCCGTAGTAGTTCGCGAGCTGGACGATGCGCTTCTGCGCGAGCGGCACGCGCTCGAAGGGGAGCTCGACGCCCAGGTCGCCCCGGGCCACCATCACGGCGTCGGTCTCGGGGAGGATCTCCTCGATGGCCTGGAGCGCCTGCACCTTCTCGATCTTGGCCACCACCAACGCTCGCCCCGCGACGCGCTTCTTCAGCTCGATGACGTCGTCCGGGCGGCGGACGAACGACAGCCCCACGTACTCGACCCCCTGGTCGAGGACGAACTCCAGGTCGGCGAGGTCCTTCTCGGTGAGCGACGGCGCCTTCAGGTTCACGGCCGGGAGGTTGATGCCCTTGCGGCTGTTCAGCGTGCCGCCCCGGACCACCTCGAAGAGCGTCGCGGTCGCCGTCCGTGCCCGTGCAGCGGAGCTCGAGAAGGCCGTCGTCGAGCAGCACGGCCTGCCCGGGCTCGATCTCCTCGGCGAGGGGCGCGTACGTGGTCGGGATCTCACCCTTCCGCGCGCTCCCCGCCGGCGCCAGGACGACGGTCTCCCCCGGCGTCAGGACGACGGGCCGGTCGAGGTCCCCGACACGGATCTTGGGTCCGGCGAGGTCCGCCAGCACCGCCACCGGGCGATGCACCCTGTCCGCCGCCGCCCGCACCGCTTCGATCGAGCGTCGATGATCGTCCCGGGAGCCGTGCGACATGTTGATGCGGGCCATGTCCATCCCGCCCTCGACCAGGGCGAGGACGGTCTCCGGCTTCGAGCTCGCGGGCCCGAGCGTGCAGACGATCTTCGTGCGCAGCATCTGGGAAGGCCGAAGCTGAGGCGAGCCACGGCCGGGCGCGGCGGCAAGGCCCGTTCCCGTGGCGGGAGCAATCGAATTGTCGCGGACCCCGGGGAGGGGGGCAAGCGCGCCGGACTTGTGGCGGAGGGGCGCCACCGCTTCATTTTCGCCCGGCCCGGACACGCCGGAATGCCACACCATCAGGAGCCCGCACACCCCACATGTCCCACGTCCACGTCAAGGACATCACCGAGGCCGAGGGACTGGCCACGGTCCCTCCGGGAGTCACGTCGCTTCGCCCTCGACTGCGAGGCCGCAGGCTTCCACCGCTACTCGGACCGCCTCTGCCTGGTCCAGATCACCACCGCGGACGACACCTTCATCGTCGATCCCCTCGCTTTCGATCCGCTCCGATCTGCTGCGCGGCCCCCTCGAGGACCCCGACGTGGAGATCGTGATGCACGGGGCCGACTTCGACCTCCGCCTCCTGGACCGCGATCTCGGCATCCGCCTGGGCGGCCTCTTCGACACGCAGGTCGCCGCCGCGCTCCTCGGGGAGTCGGCGCTGGGCCTCCAGGCCCTGCTGGAGAGCCGTCTCGGGGTCTCCCTGTCCAAGAAGTACCAGCGCGCCGACTGGGCCGACCGCCCCCTGAAGGACGGCATGCTGGATTACGCCGCGGACGACACCCGCTATCTCATGCGGCTGGCCGACCTCCTCCTGGAGGACCTGCGCGCGGCCGGCCGCGAGTCATGGGCGAGAGAGGAGTGCCGCGCGCTGGAGGAGAGCGCCACGGCCCCCGGCGACGACGAGCCGGAGGATCCCGTCACCAGGGTGAAGGGCGCGCGCGACCTGTCGCCGCGCGAGGTGACGGCGCTGCGGGAGGCCCTGGAGTGGCGGGACGCGATCGCGCGGTAGCGCGATCGGGCGACCTTCCGCGTCGTGGGCGACCAGGCGCTCCTGGAGGCCGTGGTTCGCCGCCCGCTGGACGGTCAGGAGCTGGCCGCGATCAAGGGCTTCCCCAAGGGCCTGGCCCGCACGAGCGGCGACGACCTGCTGCGACGCTTCGACGAGGTGGCGCAGCTTCCCGAGACGGACCTGCGCCCCTATCCGCGCAACACGCGTCGGGGCCCGGGGCGCCCGCCGCCCGAGGTGGAGGCGCTCGCCGACGCGGCTCAAGGACGCGCGCAACCGCCGTGCGGAGCAGCTCGGCCTCGACCGGGGCACGCTCCTCCCCAACGCGCTCCTCATCGCGATCGCACAGGCGGCACCCCGCGACGAGGCTTCCCTGGCGAGGGTGGACGGCATCCGGCGTTGGCAGGTGGAGGCGGTGGGACCGGCTATCCTGGAGGTCCTCGGCAAGGCGACGCTGAGGCCCGGACGCGACGAGGGGCCCGGCGCCCTGGATCGGCGCCGGGCCCCCGCGTGACGTCGAGGGTCCGAGGTCGGACCGTCGGTCAGGCCGCCTCCTCCTCCTTCAGCTTGCAGTCGATGCAGTAGCGGGCGTGGGGGAGCGCGTCGAGGCGCTCGAAGCCGACGTCGTTGCCGCACGTGTGGCAGGTGCCGAAGCCCTTCGGATCGTTGTACAGGCGGCGCAGCGCTTCCTCGAGGCGATAGAGGTAGCGTCCCTCCTTGGTGGCGAAGACCGCGGCCTTCTCACGCTCCATGGCCTCGGTGCCCTGATCGGCCATGTGATCCGTGTAGGCCGCCAGGTCCGAGTCGCCGGACTCGCGGTCGGCCTTCGCCATCTCGTCGAACAGCCCGAGGGCCTTGAGGGCCCGGGAGCGCTCGTCCAGGAGCCGCTTTTCGATGTGGGCAAGCTGCTTCTTGGTCAGGGCCATTGTCGATCTCGGGGTCACCGGGGTCGAATTAGCCTTGAAACATAATTACGCACCTGCGGGCCGTCCACTGCTCACCTCACCGTGCGTGCCGCCGAAGTGTCCCGAAGCCCGTCGAGCGCTACCACCGCACCAGCGCCGAGCCCCAGGTGAAGCCCGAGCCGAAGGCCACCATGCAGAGCAGGTCGCCGCGCGTCAGGCGGCCGTCGCGGACGGCCTCGGCCAGCGCGATGGGGATCGTCGCCGCCGTCGTGTTGCCGTAGCGGTCGATGTTGCTCACGACCTTCTCCTCGGGCAGCCCCAGGCGGCGCTGCACCATCTGCGTGATGCGCAGGTTCGCCTGGTGCGGGATGACCAGGTCGAGGTCCGCGGCCGTGAGCCCGTTGGCCGCGAGCGCCTCCTCCACCGCCTCGGGCATGCGGCCGACCGCGTGCTTGAACACCTCCTTGCCCTGCATGGTCGGGTAGTGCCGGCCCTCGCGCAGGACCTCTTCGGAGATGCGCGGATGGTGCTTGCTGGAGGCGAACTCGGCCCAGAGGATGTCCGCGTAGCGGCCGTCGGCGTGGATGTGCGTCGACAGAACCCCGCGATCCTTCGTCCTCGCCCGCCACCAGCACCGCCGCGCCCGCCCCGTCCCCGAAGAGCACGGCCAGGTCGCGGCCTCGCGTGGAGAGGTCCAGGCCGGTGGAGTGGATCTCGACCCCCACCAGGAGGATCGTGCGGTACTGCCCGCTCTTGATCCACGCGTCCGCCACCGAGAGCCCGTAGAGGAAGCCGGAGCACTGGGCGCGGATGTCGAGGGCGGGCACGCCCTCCAGCCCGAGCTCCCGCTGCAGGAAGACCCCGGTGCCCGGGAAGAAGTGGTCGGGGCTGAGCGTGGCCAGCACGATGGCGTCCACCTCCGAGGCCTCCATGCCCGCCTCTCCCAGCGCCATCTCGGCAGCGGCGCGCGCCATGTCCGCGCCGCTCATCCCCTCCGACACCCAGCGCCGCTCCCGGATGCCGGTACGCTCGACGATCCACTCGTCGGAGGTATCCATGTAGCGGGTGAGCTCCTCGTTCGTCACCACGCGTTCGGGAACGTAGAAACCGGTTCCGGCGAAGACGGTTCGGGGCACGGGTGCCTCCGATGGGGGTGAGCGCGGTCGGCGGTCGGACCCGCCGGCGCCGCAGGAGGGTAGTCGCCCCGACCGGGACTCCGGCGTCGAGAGATCCGCACCCAATCTACAAGCCATGCCAGCAGAGACCATCCATTGCCGCCGATGCGGGAAGGACGCCCCGCGCATGGCCCGACCCCCGTTCCGGAACGAGCTGGGGGAGCGGATCCTCGCCGAGATCTGCGCCGACTGCTGGAGAGATTGGCTCCAGCACCAGACGCTGCTCATCAACCACTACGGCCTCGATCCCCGCGACGCCAAGGCGCGGGCCTTCCTCTACGAGCAGATCGAGCAGGTGCTGCTGGGCGACGGGTCGGCCGAGCAGGTGGACACGTCCCAGCAGGGCAACATCGAGTGGTGACCGGGCCCCGCCGGCCCCCGGCGGCGGCTCAGCGAACCAGGCCCAGTGAACGGGCGCAGGCGCGGTCCCAGGAGAGGCGAACGAGCATCTGGGGTGGCATCCTCGCCAGGATGTGAACCGCCCCCGGACACCGGACTCCAGGACGTTCAGCGCGTCGCCGTGCACCCGTCCACCCTGCTCGAGGAGCAGGTAGTCGACTCCGGCGTTCCACCACAGGGAGAGTTGCTCCTCCGGGCTCCCCCACACCGGGGCGGCTGTCTTCCGACGTGGGTGTGAAGCGCGCGCTGGGCACCACCTCCCAGCCGCCGTGCAGGTACAGCCCCGCCCAGAACTCGGGCGCGCCGACCACCGCATCGGGCGGCGCGGTCCGCTGGAGCGTCTCCACGGCGGCGGCGAGGCGGCCCGCGCGGAGCCGATAGCCCGCCACGGCCCACCCGCCCGCGTCACGTTCCGCGGACACCACCGCGTAGGCGCCGACCCACGCGAACACCGCCGCCCCCAGGATCCATCGCGCCCGGGCCACCGACCACCGCGCGCCCAGCTCGAGGGCGCCGGCGCACACCAGCGCCACCATCCAGGGGTGCAGCGGCGCGTTCAGCCGGCGATCCACGAAGGGCCACAGGAGCAGCATCGCCAGGTAGGCGGAGGCCACCCAGGGCACCGGCACCAGCGTGCGCGTGAGCCGCACGACCCCCACCGCGGCGAGTGCCGTCAGCGGGATCGCGGCGAGCCAGAGCACCCACCCGGTCGCGCCGGGCACCAGGAGCGTGAAGACGCGCTCCACGACCGCCCGGACGTGGGCGGGAAGCGCCGCCGCAAAGGCCGTCGGCGCGGACACGAGCTGCCCGCCGAGCCAGCCGCCGTAGGGACCCAGCACGTCGCGCACCCCCTCCGGCACCGCCAGGGCGCGTTCGGCGGCCCACGCCCCCCAGCCCAGCGCGACGGCGGCGGCAGGCGCACAGACGGCGACCGCCACCATCGGACCCCGCCGCCACGCCAACGCGACGGCGAAGCCGCCGATGAGCGCCCACCCCGCCGAGCGCGTGAGCACGGCCGCCACGAGCATCGCCGCGAGCACCACCGAGCCCCGGCGGTCGGCGGGACGCTCGGCAAAGGTCCACGCGGCGAGGGCGGCAGCCGAGAGGAGGATGAAGAGCGGTTCGGAGAGCGGCACGAGGGCGTACCGCCAGATGTCCGCGGAGACGAAGGCGATGGCGGCCACCCCGACCGCGACGGAGCGGCGCATGTGCGCACCACGGTGCAGCGCCCAGGCGAACAGGCCCCCCCCCGTGGCCACGAACACGAGGTTGAGCACACCGGCGGCCAGCGTCACCCGGCCCAGCGTGCGCAGCACGAGCCAGAGGACGGCCAGGAGCGCCGGATACGCCGGCGGGAACTTCACCGCCGGAGGGCTGCCCACCACCCCCTGGTAGTGCAGGCCTGCGCCGCCGGCCAGGGCCTTGCCGATGAGCACGTACACGCCGTCGTCGTGCCACACGCCGGCGGGAATCGGGCGCCAGAAGGAGAGGCCCACGCCCAGGAGCGCGAGGCCGAGCAGCACGAACGGCCAAGACGGCGACGGGGCGGAGCCCGCGACGCGGTCGTCGGGCCCGGGCTCCGCCTGCACGCCGGGCGCTTCGGTCACGGGATGGCCACGCTCACGCGGTCAGGACCTCCCCGATGTCCACCAGCGCCTCCTCGAGAGTCTCCTGGTCGATGACCAGCGGAGGCGCGAAGCGGATCACCTGGCCGTGCGTCTCCTTGGCGAGGATCCCCCGCTCCTGCAGCGCCTCGCAGAACGGACGAGCGGTGCCCGACGACGTGCGGATGACGACGCCGATCATCAGCCCCCTCCCCCGCACCTCCTCCACGTGGGGGGACCCGATCGCGCGCAGCCGCTCCATGAACCAGCTGCCCAGGCGGTCCGATCGCTCCGCCAGCCGCTCGTCGAGGATCACCCGCAGCGACGCTCGAGCGATGGCCGCCCCGAGGGGGTTGCCACCGAACGTCGAGCCGTGGTCGCCCGGACGGAAGACGTCCATGTACTCCGAATCCGCGATGGCCGCGGAGACCGGGTAGACGCCTCCGCCCAGCGCCTTGCCCACGATGAGCACGTCGGGCCGCACGTCCTCCCATTCGCAGCAGAACAGTCGGCCGGTCCGGCCGAGACCCGTCTGGATCTCGTCGGCCATGAGCGCGACCCCGGCCGCATCGCACAGCTCCCGGGCCCGGCGCAGGTAGCCCTCCGGCGGCACGACCACGCCGCCCTCGCCTTGCAGCGGCTCCACCAGGAAGCCCACCGTGTTCGGGCCGATGGCGGCCTCCAGGGCATCGGCGTCGCCGTAGGGGACCATGCGGAAGCCGGGCGTGAACGGCCCGAACCCCTCCCGGTACTGATCCTCGGAGGAGAACCCGACGATCGTCGTCGTGCGCCCGTGGAAGTTGTTCTCGCAGACGATGATCTCCGCCTGCGTCCGGAGCGACGCCCTTCACCTGGTACCCCCACTTCCGGACCATCTTCACCGCCGTCTCCACGGCCTCGGCGCCCGTGTTCATGGGCAGCGCGCGCTCGAAGCCGGTGGCCTCGCACAGCTCGCGCAGGAAGGGCCCCATCTGGTCGTTGTGGAAGGCCCGCGACGTGAGCGTCAGGCGCTCCATCTGCTCGCGCGCGGCCTCGAGGATCGCCGGGTGACGGTGGCCCTGGTTGAGCGCCGAATAGGCGCTGAGCATGTCGAGGTAGCGGTTGCCCTCGACGTCCCACACCCAGACGCCCTCGCCCCGCTCGAGGACCACGGGGAGGGGGTGGTAGTTGTGGGCGCTGTACCGGTCGACCTCCTCGAGAAAGAGGTCGGTGGAGGCCCTGGCCTGGGTCATGGGGACTCTCGGGTCGGGGATGGGGGCAGGGCCCGGCGGGAGCCCGCCTCGGACGGACTCTAACCGGGGGTGGTGCAGGGGATCAAGCAGGTCCCGGCCAGGCCCCTCCCCCGCCTCACCCCACCGGCCGCTTCGGCCGCTCGTCCACCTCCAGGCGGAAGACGTCCGGGCGGGCGTAGTGGCCCGTCACGTCGAAGTCGAACTTCGCGCGCGCGATGGCGGAGCGGTCGAGGTCGGCCACGACGATCCCCTCCTCCTCCCAGAGGGGTCCCGCCAGGCACTCTCCCAGGGGGCCGTAGATCGCGCTCCCCCCGCGGCACAGCACCTCCGGCCAGGCCTCCAGCTCGTCGGCGATCTCCAGGTCCGCGGGGTACATGTCCCGGCGTCACGTACTGGTTGCAGCCCAGCACGAAGCAGCGCCCCTCGAGGGCGATGTGCTGGAGCGTGGACTGCCAACGTCCGCGGGCGTCGGCCGTGGGCGCCAGGTAGATCTCCACGCCCTTGCCGTACATGGCCATGCGGGCCAGCGGCATGTAGTTCTCCCAGCAGATGAGCCCGCCCACCCGCCCGTGCGGCGTGTCCACCACGGTGAGCGTGCTGCCGTCCCCCTCGCCCCAGATCAGGCGCTCGGCGGCGGTGGGCTTCAGCTTGCGGTGCTTGCCCAGCAGCGCGCCGTCCGGTCCGAAGTAGAGGAGCGTGCAGAAGAGCGTGCCCCGGCTGTACGTGGCGTCGCGCTCGATGACGCCGACGCACAGGTGCACGCCGGCCTCCCGGGCCGCGTCTCCCAGGCGGGTGGTCTCGGGGCCGGGGACGTCCACGGCGCCGCTCCAGTAGCGCTCCCAGGTGCGCCGGCCCGGCGTCCGAGCGGCCGCCGACGGCCGTGCCGAAGGCGAGTCCCCACGGATAGCCCCCGACGTACGCCTCCGGGAAGAGGACCAGGCGCGCGCCCTGCGCTGGCGGCCTCGGCGGTCATGGCGCACACCTTGTCGACGGCGGCGGCGGTGTCGAAGAAGGCGGGCGACGCCTGGACGACGGCGACGCGGACGGTCTCGGGTCCGTTCATGACGGGCTCCTCATCCTCCGGAATAGATCAGCTCGGCCATGACCTCTCCCACCATCTCGAGGCGTCGCCGCGCTGACGTGGTCGGGGGTGTCCTCGGGGGTGTGCCACCAGGCGTTCCCGGGACCGTACGAGAAGTCGATGACGTCGGCCGTGGGCAGGCCCGCCTCGATGAGCGGAACGTGGTCGTCGCTGACGTCGCCGCCCACGCGCTCGGGAAAGGCGTCGGCGTAGCCCAGACGGCGCGCGGTGCCCCACACCTTGGTCACGACCGGCCGGGCGTACTGCGCGGAGTAGCCTCCACCGGGAAGCGCGCGTCCACGTCGCCCACCATGTCCAGGAGCACGCCGTAGACGGGCCGGCCCGGCGTCCCCGGCGGGGGCAGCTGGTCGGCGTAGCGCTGCGATCCGAAGAACATGTCGTCGACCGTCGGACCCGCAGTCCTCGCCGTCCACGAAGAGGAGGTCGATCCCCATGGGTGGCGGCTGTCCGTGGAAGAGGCGGGCCAGCTCCATCAGGACCGCCGTGCCCGAACCGCCGTCGTTGGCGCCGGGAACCGGGATCGAGCGGCGCTCCGGCTCCTTCGCCTGGTCCGAGACGGGGCGCGTGTCCCAGTGCGTGAGGAGGAGGATCCGGCGCGTGTCCTCCGGGCGGAAGCGCGCGACCAGGTTGGTGAGGGGAAGCGTGTCACCGGACGAAATCACCACCGTGAAGCTGTCCACCACCAGGTCGTCGGCCAGCGAGTCCAGCGTGGTGCGCATCCACGCGAGCTGGGCGGCGTGGCCGGGCGTGGCCGGGACGCGCGGACCGAAGGCCACCTGGCGCTGGACCAGCGTGAAGGCGCGGGTGCCGTCGAAGCGCGGTCGCCCGGGCATCGGGCCCTGCACCTCCGAGGAGCTGTCGCATCCCCCGGCGGCGAGGAGGGCGGCGAGCGCGAGGAGGGCGGCGAGCCTCGGCGGAGCGTGGGAAGGTGTCGTCATGGCGGACGGAACGTACATTGGCGGCCGCCGGAAGGTCCATGCGTGTACCGGCGCGAAACCGTTCACACCCGTCCTTTCGACCGGGAGCTGCCCGATGAGAAGCACCCCGCTCGTGGTCGCGCTGGCCGTCGCCGGCGCCTGCACCGCCCGCCCCCTCGCGGCCCAGGACGCGAAGCGGGCCGTGATCCGCCACGTGGAAGCCCATGCGGCCGAGTACGGCGAGCTCGCGCAGAAGATCTGGGACCTGGCCGAGGTCGGGTACCAGGAGACCGAGAGCTCGAGGCTCCTGCAGGCCCGGCTGAAGGACGCGGGCTTCCAGGTCGAGGCCGGTGTCGCCGGGATGCCGACGGCGTTCGTGGCGAGCTACGGCTCCGGCGAGCCCGTCATCGCGCTCCTCGCCGAGTTCGACGCCCTGCCCGGCATCACGCAGGACCGCGTGCCGGAGCGTAGCCCCATCGTCGACAAGCCCGCGGGGCATGCCTGCGGCCACCACCTGTTCGGCACCGCGTCCACGGCCGCAGCGCTCGCCGTGAAGGACTGGCTGGCCACGAGCGGCCACGCCGGCACGATCCGCCTGTACGGCACGCCCGCGGAGGAGGGCGGCGCGGGCAAGGTCTACGTGGTGCGCGCCGGACTCCTCGACGACGCGGACGTCGTGCTCCATTGGCATCCGGGCGACGGGAACGCCGCCGACCCGACGTCGTCGCTGGCGAACAAGTCGGCGAAGTTCCGCTTCACCGGGGTGAGCGCCCACGCCGCAGCGGCGCCCGACCGCGGCCGCTCCGCCCTCGACGCGGTGGAAGCCATGGACCACATGGTGAACATGATGAGGGAGCACGTCCCGCAGGAGACGCGCATCCACTACGTGATCACCTCGGGCGGCAGCGCCCCCAACGTCGTCCCGGACTTCGCGGAAGTCTACTACTACGTGCGCCACCCCGATCCGGAGGTGGTGCGCTCGATTTTCGACCGGGTGGTGAAGGCGGCCGAGGGTGCGGCGATGGGGACGGAGACGGAGATGACGTACGAGGTCATCCACGGCATCTACAACCTCCTCCCCAACGTCACCCTGGCCGAGCTGGTGCATGCGAACCTGGAGGCGGTGGGGGGCGTGCAGTACACGCCCGAGGAGCGGCGCTTCGCCGAGATCGTCCGGCGCACGCTCCCCGACGACGCACCCCCCATCGAGTCCGCCGCCGAGGTGAAGCCGTTCGAGGTGCGGCTGGGAGCGGGCGGCGGCGGGTCCACGGACGTCGGCGACGTGAGCTGGACCGTGCCCACCGCCGGATTGCGCACCGCGACGTGGGTGCCCGGCACCGCCGCGCACTCCTGGCAGGCGATCGCGGCCGGGGGAACGAGCATCGGCAACAAGGGGATGATCGTGGCCGCCAAGACGCTGGCCACGTCGGCGGTCGAGCTGTTCCAGAGGCCCGAGGTGATCGCGAAGGCCACGGCGGAGCTCCACGAGCGTCGCGGGCCCGACTACCACTACGTCTCCCTGGTCGGCGACCGTGATCCGCCCCTCGACTACCGGAACGCGGCACAGCCGGGGGGATGAGGAGGCAGGTGGCGTGCGCCGGGGTGGAGGTCTGGAGGTGGCTCCCGGACCTCGTGATGAACCAACTCCGAGACGTCGGGAGGAACCACCCGTGAGGCATCCGACCCTCCTGCTCGCGGTCGTCCTCGCCGTCACGGCGTTCCCGGTGGCGTCCCGGGAGCTGGCCGCCCAGGCCTGCTCGCCGCTGCCCGTGCGCGCCGACGAAGGATGGGCCGCGCTCGCCGACGAGGGCGTGGACGTGGGGCAGCGGCTACGTCTGACCGGCGCCGTGAACGTGCGCGACCGGGTCGTGGTCCAGGGAGACGGCCGTTGGGGCGGCTACGTCGCGGAGGGGACGGCCTCGGAGCTCGGGACGCGGGTCGGCGTCCCCCTCCACAGGGGCGCCCTGGACCTCTGCCCGTACGTGGCCTTCAGCGCGCTGAGCTACTCGTTCCTCGACCAGTTCGACGTCGACCGGGGGGATGTCGACGAGCAGGCGCTCCGCACGGGGGTGGGCGTTGCGACCCCCCTGCCCGACGGGCCCGGTCCTCACTTCGGCGTCACCGCCGAGGTGGAGTACGTCTACCGGCACTGGGATATGACGGGCCGCAAGCTCGTCGTCCGGCCGGACACGATCGGCGTGCAGACCATCCACCATATCGTCCCGACCCACCACATGGCGGGCCGGGTCGGCGGCACGATGCGGTGGGGACGCGCCGCGCTGGTGACAGGCGTCGGGACGTACCCCCGGACCGGCAACGATCTGGTGTGGTACCTAGGAGTCGGCTTCCTCGCCGGGGTGTTCTGAGCGTCGGCCGAACGATCGACGGTTGGGGAAGTCGCGGTTGCGCCGAAGACCGCCACGACGAGCCGACGGAACTCGGGGCCGACTCGGCACCATGAAGACGGATGGCGACCGGACCCGAGGAGGAGACCTTCGCAGTGACCGCGACGCTCAAGCTCATGGCGGTGCTCGCGCACCCCGACGACGAGACGCTGGGGTGCGGCGGGACCCTAGCCCGCTATTCGACCGAAGGAGTCGAGACCCACGTGCTGACGGCCACCCGGGGGCAAAGCGGCCGGCACGGCTCCGGCGAGCACCCCGGGAAGGAGGCGCTGGGTCGGATCCGCGAGGCGGAGGAGCGGAAGGCGGCCGCGGAGCTGGGCGTCACGGAGGTGAGCTTCCTCGACTACGTGGACGGGGAGCTCGACCGCGCCGATCCCGTCGAGGCCGCCGCGGCCATCGCCGGGCATCTCCGGCGCGTGCGTCCGCAGGTGGTGATCACCTTCGCGCCCGACGGGGCATACGGTCACCCCGACCACATCGCCGTCTCCCAGCTCGCCACCGCCGCCGTGATCCGGGCGGCCGACCCGAGCCACCTTGGGCCCGGCAGCCCGCACGCCGTGTCCAAGCTCTACTACGTGGCGTGGGGCGAGGAGGCGTGGGCGGCGTACCAGCGGGCCTTCAAGACGCTGACCAGCAAGGTGGACGGCGTCGAGCGGCGCGCTGCCCCCTGGCCGGAGTGGGCCATCACGACGCGCGTCGATTGTCGCCCGTGGTGGCCGCGCGTATGGCAGGCCGTCCGCTGCCACCAGACCCAGATGTCGATCTACGGGGCGTTGGAGGAGCTCGGTGAGGACGACCACCAGACGCTGTGGGGCAACCAGACGTTCTACCGGGCCTTCAGCACCGTGAACGGGGGGCGGAAGTCGGAGCGCGATCTGTTCGAGGGGGTGCGGGCGCCGGTGGGCGGGGACGCGTCCGACTGAGAGTGCCGCGCGAGGATTCGAACCTCGACGCCGGTTCCGAGACCCCTTTCGAGGCGGGAGTCGAACCCGCTGCCCCGGACGCCCGACGCGCTCCGGGCGCCACGGCGCTTCCAAGATAAGCGGGGGTCCGCGGGAATCACAGCTTCGTCGTGGGGAGCCCGCCGCGATCTCCTCCGCCTACCTCCGCCCTCAGTGCGCCATCCACGCCGTGGCCGCCTCTACGTCCCGGAACACGACGAACTCCACCGGGAGGTCCGCCGAGAACACCTCGTACATCCTGGCCAGCCCGAAGTGGAAATCCCGGTCCACGACGACCGCCGTCCTGCCGTCACCCGGCAGACGGTTCGCGCGCACCCACCCCGCGAAGCTCCGGATCTCGTCGGACGACCAGTCGATATCGGCTCCGCGCAGATCCCAGAAGAAGCGTCTGGGAAGCTCGGGAGGGTGCGTGGCATAGAGCTCGGCAAGCGTGTCGCGGAGCTCGTCCGGTCGGAGTGGTCCCGTGACGGTGAAGCGAACCACTCCCGAGCCCCGGTCGTCCGCCCGTTCGATCGACACCCGCCCCGCCTCGGCCAGCGTGTCTCCTCGTCGATCCTCCTCGGTCCTCACCCCCCCACCCCCTTCTTCAGGAAGGGCACCCCGTCCGTCATCCACTTCGGCGCCGGCGCGCCCCTGAGGTAGTGGTCGAAGAACTGGAAGAACCGGACCGTGAAGTCCTTCCGGTTGCCCAGCTTGGCCAGGTGGTGCCCCTCGCCGGGATAGGCGAGGAGGAAGGCGGTCTTCTCGTTGAAGCGGAGCGCGTTGTAGAACTTGAGGCTCTCGTTGAACGACACCGTCGGATCCGCGGTGCCGTGCATGATCAGGAAGGGCTGCATCACCTCGGGGACGTGCGTCAGCGCCGATTCGTCGCGGTAGACCGCCGGCTTCTCCCACGGAGATGCGCCCCAACGACCCTGCCCGTAGATGTAGTACTGGTTGCCGTTCTGGCCGGAGCCTCCGTTGTTCTGGTACGACCAGCCCCACTCCTGGCTGAAGTCCGTGTAGAGGTCCGTGACACCTGCGCCCTCGCCCACCGCCGCGAAGAGCCGTGAGCGGGTGCCGATGTAGGCCGCGCCCTCGCCGCCGTAGCTGTGGCCGTGCAGGCCGATGTGCTCCGGGTCGGCGTAGCCCATCTCGACGACCTTGCGCGTCGCGGCCTCCACACAGTCCAGCTGGTCGTCGTGCGACGAGCCCGTGTTGTACCAGATGTCCGGGATCATCACGATGTAGCCGCGGCTCACCGCCTCGATGGCCGGTCGGCCCATGCTCACGAAGAGCTCCGGCATCGGGTACCGGTTCAGGATCTGGGAGTTCTTCTCGTAGAACGTCACGAGCGTGGGCCGCTTCTCGCCGGCCCGGTAGTCGTCGGGCAGCCAGAGCAGGCCCTGCAGCGCATGCCCGTGGCGGTCGGTGAAGTCGAACAGTACGGAGTGGCCCCACCGGTACTCGGCCTGCTGCGGGTTGGCGTCGGTAATCCGCTTCGCGCTCCCGAAGGCGGGTCCCGACACGTGCAGATCCGGCGACTCCGAGAACGTCTGCCGCGTGAACAGGAAGCGGTCGGCGTGGGCCGCCTTGTCGGGGGTGCCGTACATGGCGTCGTCGTACACGACCTCGTCGAGCCGGCCCTTCGCAAGCCGGTAGTACCCTGCCTTCTTCGTCGGCTCGCCGAACGCCGACAGCGTCACCGGCCGGGAGAGATCCCATTCCTGCCCCGTGCGCACGCGCCGGCTCGCCATGGAGTCGATGGGCTCCGGGCGCACCAGCCGCAGCGTGGTGCGGTTCTTCGCGCCGAAGCCGTCGGTGATGTTCCGCGCGGCCGTGCTGCCGTCGAGGGGCAGCGTCCACAGGTCGTAGCGGTCCTCGACGATGACGCTCCTGCCGTCGCGGGTGTAGCCGGCGACGCCCCACGGCGGCCTGGGTCCGGGATGGTCGTACGTGGTGTCCACGAACGCAGGCGCCCCCGCCCCCAGGGTGACGGACGTGCCCTTGTCGAGGTCGTACGCGTAGAACGCGTCGTCTTTCCAGTAGAGGTACTTCCGGCCGTCCGGGGATATGCCGAAGCGGGCACCCTGGGTGAGCTGCCCCTCGAGCATGAGCGTGCGCGCGCCGGTGGCCGGGTCCACGCGATAGAAGTCGGCCCGGTCGGGCTTCCAGTCGGAGATGTAGGGGCGGGCGTCCCATCCCACGGCCCACCGCCCGTCCGGCGAGATCTCGAGGTCGCGCATCGTCGAGTCGCTCAGGGCCACGTACGCGCCCCGGGCGACATCGAAGGCTTCCGTGTAGGTGAAGTCGCGGTCGCGCCGGGCGCGGATCATCTGCTCGGACTGGATCCACCGGTCGCCGGTCCGCCACACGTCCACGTCGGTGGTGGAATCGGAGGCTTCGACCCGCACCGTATCCTTGGCGGGCGTCTGCGGCATGGCCCCCAGGAACACGCGGGCGCCATCCTCGCTCCAGCTCAGGGGCGACCGCTCGCTGATGACCCAACCGTCGGGGAAGCCGGTGGCCGTCGTGTCCAGGGTCGCCGGCGCGCGCTTCGGGTCGGCGAGGGCGGCGCGCACGTCGGCAACCACCAGGAGCACGTTGTCACGCTCCCGCATCTCCGGCACTTCACTTCCCTTGAGGACCGCCACACCCGTGCCGGCGTCGTTCCACGCCAGGCGGGCGTAGGTGCGCGCGTCGTTGTCGAGGGCGCGCGTGGCGCCGCTGGCGAGGTCGATGACGAACACGCCGTTGCCGTCGCGCACGGTGGCGTCGACGGTGTAGGCAAGCAGGTCGCCCGCACGGTTGAACGCCGCGTCGCCCGCGCTGCCGAGAAGCTGGCCGCGCCCCGTGCCCAGGTCGTAGAGGATGGCGTCGGAGCCGCCGGCGGCGGGCTCGGCGCTGCCACCTCCACCGCCGCCTCCGAACCCACCCCGCCCGAACCCCCGCGCGCCGGCAGCCGGGCGGTTGCGCACCAACACGAACGTTGAAGTCCTGTTGAAGGTGGCCGACTGCATGTCGTGCCACACCTTCGTGTTACCGCTGTCGAGCTCACGCACCTCCACGCGGTGGATCGTCTCCGACCCCGAGCCGCCCCCTCGTCCTCCCGCCTGCGGCCCCTGGGCCTCCTCCCCACCCTGAGCGCCCCGGCCCCCGCGTCCGTTCCGCGGCGGTATCGAGTCCACCTGGTAGACGATCCAGCGGGCGTCGGGAGAGAACGCGCCGTTCGACGCGTTCGGGATCGCGACGTCCTCGTTCGTCTCCAGGTTCAGGATGTGCAGCTCCGGCTTGACGTCCCTCTGGGCGACGTTGGTGAAGCGATAGACGTACGTCACCCACCGCCCGTCGCTGGAGATGCTCTGGTCTCCGATGGTCCGCCAGCGGGCGTAGTCGTCCGGCGTCAGCACCTTCTTCGCCGAGTCGGCGGCCTGCGCGGCGGCGTGGACCGGCGGGCCCGCGGTCTGGGCCCGAGGGGCCGGCGACGCGGCAGCCAGCGCGAGGACGGATCCCGCGAGGAAGGTGGAGAGGAAGGGGAGGCGCGTGTGCGCCCGGCGATCGTGGTAGCGGAAGATGGCCATGGGAGACGCAGCCCTGAGCTCGACGTTGTGGGAAGCCGAAAAATACGACCAGGGCCGGTGGGGGGCGACGGGGGGCGCCTCGCAGACCCGCGCGCATCTGCACCCGCGCGGCGTAGAGTCCCTCCTCGTCGAACGCCTGCCCGACGGTCCGAACCGACGCCCCTCCTACCTCGGCGGAAGCCAGATCGCCTGGGGCGGACCGTCCACGTTGGACAGGTATGCGAGAGGCGTGAGCCCTGTGCCGTCGACGTTGACCACGTAGAGCTCCTGGTCCCCGCTACGGTCACTGGCGAAGAGGACCCGAGCGCCGTCCGGGCTCCAGTCGAGAAACACGTCCTGCGCCGGATCATCGGACACGTTCACGAGTCCGGTGCCGTCGGCGTCGACGACGAAGACCTCCTGGTCCCCGGTGCGCATGCTGTAGAACGCGATCTTCGTGCCGTCGGGAGACCACGAGCCGGGCGCCCACCTGGACGGGCCGTCCCAGGCCGGATCGTGCGTCAGATTCACTGCTCCGGTCCCGTCGGCGTTCATGACGTAGAGGTCGCGGTTTCCGTCCCGGTCGCTGGACGCGAGCACCTTCGTGCCGTCGGGAGACCACTCGGGTCGCAGATAGTCGCCCGAGGCGAACAGGGGCTCGAGGCCCGTGCCGTCCGCGTTCACCAGATAGGTCCGCTCCGTCCCGTCCCGGAAGCTGTCGAGCACCACCCGCCCGTCGGGGGACCACCCATCCACCGACTCGTTGTAGGTCGCCTGGTCCGTGCTGGGGTTGTTGCTGACGTTCACGACGCCGGTCCCATCCGCGTTGATCACGTAAGCGTCCCAGCCCAACTCCGGATGCCGGGAGCTGTCGAACGCGATCTTCGACCCGTCCGGGGACCAGTGGGGCATCTCGTTGCAGCGCTCGTACGCGGCCACGCCCGTGAGCTGGGTGAGCGCGGAACCGTCCAGGTCCATCACCCAGATGTCGTAGCACTGGCCGATGCTGGCGTAGAAGGCGAGCCGGGTTCCATCCGGCGACGGACGAAGAAAGCGGTACGCGCTCGATTGTGCGGTGAGGCGCTCGACATTCGACCCGTCGGCGCTCATGCGGTAGATATCGCCGACCGGTGAGCCGTGCTCGTTCTGATTGCCGGCCGACGTACTGAAGAAGAAGATCTGGTCCTGGGGTCCCTGGACGTCGACGGGCCCGGTGGAGTCCGCGCACGCGGAGAGAACGAGCAGAGGGAGCGCCGCGGGAAGGATGCGGAGCCATGCGGACCCGGGGAGACGCGTCCAGGTCGAACGAGGCGTGGGGATCATGGATGCCTCCCCCTTGTTGAAGAACCGAAAGCGAAAGGGCAGGCATTCGCCACGACCCAAAGCTGTGCGCGGAATCCACCAGTAGCAAGGCAGGTGTCCTTCCGGGCGCCCTGACACATCTCCGGCGTCCCGCCGTAGGAAACCACGACCCTCCGAAGAACCCATGGAGCTCGAGAATCATGCACAGTCGTCGGATCGTCGCACTCGCCAGGCGAGGGGTCACCCTCCACCGGGCCGCATGCGTCTCATTTCCGGTGCTGGTCTCCGCCCTCGGCGGTTGTGCGCCCAGGGAGCCCTCGGGACCCGTGGGGGACTACGTGGGCCAGCCGCCTCCCGGGGGCTCCGCCCGGCTGTTCGCCCCCGGGCTCGTCACCACGGGGATCTACACCCGCGACGTGGCCATGACGCCGGACGGGTCGGAGCTCTATTTCGGCGTCCTTCTCGGCCCGGTGACGGCCATCGTCGAGACCCATCGCGGGGTCGACGGGGTCTGGACCGAGCCGGAGGTGGCCTCCTTCTCCAGGGACTCGCGCTTCTTCAACCTGGAGCCCGCCATCGCGCCCGACGGGAGCCGCTTCATGTTCCTGAGCACGCGCGTGGAGGGCCGCGAGCCCGAGGCCGACGAGATCCGCACCTGGTCGAACCAGGACATCTGGGTCATGGATCGGGAAGGAGATCACTGGGGATCTCCCTACGACCTGGGCTCGCCCGTGAACTCGGAGGAAGCGGAGTTCTTCCCCTCCCTCACCCGGGACGGGACGCTGTACTTCACGCGCGAAAGCGCCGACGGCGAGCGGAGCGACATCTACCGGGCGCGCCTGGAGGAAGGCCGGTACCTGGAACCCGAGCGGCTGGGGCCCGAAGTCAACTCCACCGCGAGGCAGTTCAACGCCTTCATCGCGCCGGACGAGAGCTACCTGATCTTCTGTACCGGAGGGCGGGACGACTCCCTGGGCGGCACCGACTACTACGTGGCGTTCCGGAGCCCCGACGACCGGTGGAGCGAGCCCGTCAACCTGGGGGACCGGGTGAACACTCCCGGTGACGGCGAGTTCTCCCCCTACGTGTCCCCCGATGGCCGCTACCTCTTCTTCATGTCCACCCGCCTGAGCGCGCGCGAGCGTATTCCCGACACCCTCACGTGGAGCTACATCCGCGACTACCGGATGATGCCCGAGATCGGGAACGCGGGGATCTACTGGATGGACGCCGCCTTCATCGAGGAGTTGCGGCCACGATCCCCGTGATCCACCGGCGCGGGGACCTCGCCGCGTTGCCGCCGACTCCGCCGAGCGTCTCTCATGCCGCGTACCACAGAACCGCGAAGAAGTGACAGGTCGAGCCCGCCAGCACAAAGAGATGCCAGATGAAGTGGCCGTATGGCCAACGAGAGGCGAGATAGAACACGACACCCGCGGAGTAGAATACGCCTCCCGCTACGAGCCATGCGAGTCCGGGCGAAGGCATGCTGCGCAACAGCGGTCCAATCGCGATCAGGACCAGCCATCCCATGATCAGGTACATCGCCGTGGACAGCCGGGGGTAGCCGACTCCGGCGATCAGCTTCGTGCCGACCCCGATCGCCGCGGCGCCCCACACGAGGCCGAACAGAGTCCAGCCCCATGCACCCCCGAGGACGCCCAACGTGAACGGGGTGTAGGTGCCGGCGATCAGAAGGTAGATCGCGGCGTGGTCGAGCTTCCGTAGACGATCCTTGAGTCGGCCCGCCGGGGCCGCGTGATACCACGTGGACGTCAGGTAGAGCAGCACCATCGTCGCTCCGAAGATGCTGCTGCCGACCACGTCGGCCGCACCTCCGCGGCTCGCGGCCCCGACGACGAGTATCGGGGTCGCGGCCACCGCGCCCAGGAAGCCGACGCCGTGGCTCAGGCTGTTGGCCAATTCCGCCCGTCGGCCACCCGCACGGTTGGACATCCACGAGCTGCCCGTCATTGGTGGGACCCGCCCTGCGCGTCTTCCCTTCCCCGGTGCTCACACCACGGCCATGCTCCCGATCGGCTCCAGGTCGATCCTGCGGACGCGACGTCTCCGGTTCGATCGAGCACCGGGACCTCCTTCGCTTCAGAACCAGGCAGCCGGCATGCCCTGCTGAAGGAGCCCGGCCAGGTCGAACGCCTCCAGGTTCGTCTCCTGCGCGACCTGCTCCGTGAAGGGCGACGCCCGGAAGCTGCGGACGATCAGATACGCCGTCGGAAGCTCCTTCCGGGCCAGGAACGCCGCGTGGAGGTTGGTGCCGTCGTTGCCACTCCCCAGGATCACGACTGGATCCCGGCCCATGGCGCGCGCCGTCTCCCCCACGCCGCGCCACACCTCGGGATCGAGGATGTCGCCGTCGACGATCCTGTACCGATACTCGCCGAAGCCGGGGCGCTCCTCGAAGGCCCGGGCTTTCCGCGCCGCGCCCTCGTCGATGATGAGGACGTCTCCGAAGCTCCCCCGGGCCCGCTCCTGGAGCTGATGCAGCACGGTCTGCCCGAAGCGACCGAATCCAGCGATCACGACGAAGTCCAGCTCGGGCGTGCTCTGGAAGCGGGACAGCAGGTGCTCGCGCACCAGGCTGATGGCCGCCGACTCGTGCCCGTTGAAGATCTCCCAGCCCTGCGCCACGCTCGACTCGGCCGTTTCCCTCATGAAGCCCAGGTCGGACACGTGGACGACGATCCGGCCCGCCAGGGCCGGGGCCAGCCGCAGGGCCTTGGCCGCGGCGTCCAGGTTGACGAAGTCGTCGCCCGTGAGGAAGAGGGCGCGGCGAGCGCGACCCATGCGCAGCCGCGCGAGAACCTCGTCGTTCGTGACGTCGCCGACGATCACGATCGCCCGGTGCACGTCGCGGAGCTCGCCGATGGCGGGGTGACCCGGGTTGCGCTCGACCACGACGACGGTCGTCCGGGATCGCTCGGCGCGCAGCCTGCTCACGTAGAGCATCGTGAGCCGCCCCGCCCCTCCGAGGACGACATGATCCCGGTAGGGACGGACCTTCAGCGCCAACGGTCCGACGAGCCTGACCGCAGCCTCGATCAGGGCGGACGCGGTGATGAGCGGCGCCGCGAAGTACGAAGTCCACAGGAGGACCCGGCCGTACAGCGGGCCTCCCGTCGGCGTTCCGAGATCCATGCCCCCCATCACGAAGAGCCCCAGCACGTAGTAGGCGCGCCCGGCCAGGCCGACGCCGGCCACGTCCCGCTCGGTGACCCCCACGCCGGCCAGGAGGGCCAGCCACCCGCAGAGAAAGGCCGCGAGGAACGCGGCTCCCCTCCAGGCCACGGGTCCCCATACGGCGCGGGCGCCACGGGGAGGGGGAGGCAAGATGTCCATCGTCTCCTTCACGCTGATGTGATCCTTCTCCGCTGCGCTGCGGTGTCCAACCTACCGATGCGCGCGACCGAGACGGTCGCCGGATCACCGGCGGCGGCTCCGGGCGTGGCGGCGCCGATGCCGCGGGACGCCACATGCGCCAGATACATCATGAAGTTGAATTCCTGGAAGTTGAATTCCTGGTCCATCACGGCCTCGAACGCCGGGGAATGCAAGGCCTCCACGGCCCCGGCGATGAGGACGCCGACCATGATGACGACCAGCTCGAAGACGGAGCAGGTGGGGGCTTGCGCTGCGAGGGTCCACGCATGGGAAGACGGCCGGTAGGGGATGGGAAGTGGGTTCGTGGGCATGACGCTCGATCGGAGGTCGGTGCTCATGGCGTAGCCGGTGGCTCGAGCCGCGGGCTACCGGTGCCGCACGACCGGCATCTTGTACACCTCCTCCATCAGACGGATGTACTCCTCCATGCTGGGAAGGCCCATGGAGCTGCGCCGCGCTTCCAGGCCGGCCTCGTTCTCGACTGAATCGAGCACCAGACGCCCATCGACGATCTCGAACTGTGTGCCGTACCGCTGCGGCAGGCCGTCATGCACGAGGACGCGGTCGATGAGCAGCGCCGCCTGGTCGGCGGCAACGGTCCCCTGTCGCGCGAGACCCTCGATCGTGGGAAGCCATTCCTTCTGGAGCTCATGCGAAGGACTGTGTTGCAGGATGAGGAACGCGGCCTCCGCAGCTTCTCCACCGGCTCGGAGGGAGTCCGGCCAATCGTATTCGTCGACGTATGGCCCGCAGACGGGCGGTTCGCGCGGAATCGCCGCGCAACATGCTCTTGGCGAACGCGGTGTCCTGCATCCGGTCCGGAGACAGCTCCCGACGTGCCTCCTGATCCTCTGCGCCCAGCCGTATCAGCTCCTGGCGCACGGCGTCGGGGATCCGGGACTCGCGAGCTGTTTCGCGCGATCCACTCCCCTGTTCGCCTCCGGTCGGGCAGCCTGCCGACAGGGCGGCCATCGCGATCAACAAGGGGATGCGGAGCCTGTGACACCTCATCAGGCCTCGGGCCGATCCATCACGTGGTTCCGAGCTCCCATGACGCATCGTCAGAACGTGCTTCCGCGCGGTCGCCCGGTCGCGTGCATCGGCCATGTCAGAAGAACCCGCGGAGGAACGCCGCTGCTTCATCCGAGATGCCGACGATCTTGTTCGTTGCCTGACGATAGAACTTGAAATTGAGCTCGGTCTCGGGTCGACCGTCGTCCCAGTCGGAGAAGGGCTTGAGCTCGGTCCGCCCCAGGCGCCGCTTCGCCGGCGCGGTGCGTCTGATGGTGATGCTCACCCGCGGCGTCTGCCGGGCGACCCCGCGCTTCCTGGCGGTGGCTTCTGCCGAGGTGACGACGCCGCTCGCGATGAGGCCCGGCCCGCCTTCGTTCTCGCTCGCGAAGACGAAGATCGTGTCGCCTTCGGCGATGTGCTTGCCACCATACATCGTCTTCTGCGCGCTGAACGTGAACGTCTCCGCCCCCGGATCGCCAACCTCGGCCTTGATCGCGAACGTCATGCTCCTCATCTCGCGCCACGGATGGGCCTACCAGCCTCCCGGCACCTCACCGCGGCGATCGGGACGGCGCTCGACCCGCGTTGGGTGACGTTCCCTCGTCGGTGCATGAAATCGCCGTCCCGTAGGCCAGGATCTCGACGCCCGCCGTGCCCTTCCCGTCGCGTCGCGCATTCGCCAGCCGCGACGTCTCGATGCGGACATTGATGATCGTGTCATAGCCGCGGGCGTGGGCCAGCGCTTTCATCCGAATCAGCGCCTCGCGACGCGCGCGCTCCAGCAGGGGCTCGAGCACGCGGATGTTGCCTCCGAAGATGCCCTTGATCCCGGCGGCGAAGCGTTTGTAGTAGTCCTGCGAGATGACGACGTTGCCCATCACGAGATCACAGGATTCCACCTGCCACTCGGGCGGGTAGTCCTCGATCGTCAGAGCCAGGACCCCGCGCGATCCGCTCTCCAGGAGCAGGAGCTTCCGGAGGTGCCGCCGCTCGATCAGGGTCCCCGCGATCCAGGCACCGAGGAGCATGGCCGGCGTGATGGCCAGGACCAGGAGATCCACGACCCTACTCCACCAGGACCGCGGTACCGTACGCGAACAGCTCGGCCGCGCCCTGCGCCACGCTGCTGGTGGCGAAGCGCACATTCACGATCGCGTTCGCGCCCATGCTCTCCGCCTGGTAGCTCATGCGGCGCATCGCTTCGCCGCGGGCTTCCGACAGCAGCTCCGTATATCCGGTCAGCTCACCGCCGACCATGTTCTTCAGGCCCGCCATGATGTCCTTGCCGATATGCTTCGCGCGGACCGTGCTTCCACTCACCACGCCGTAGAACTCGACGATGGTCTTGCCGGGAATCTCCTGCGTATTGCTCATGAGCATTTCGGGCATCCTCTCGCGCCGTCGGGGTGGCTCACAGGCGTCGGGGCTGGCCCGGCCCGCGTGGGTCGAATCACCAACCTACTGGTCGAATCGCGAAACGGTGAGCCTTCGACGAGGCCATCGAGCCGGGCACTCATACCCCGGACGCACGCAATGTGAGGAGCCAGCGGGCTTCACGTTCCAGGTCCTCCATGGATCCGTAGCCCATCGTGCGGATGGGCCTCCCTTCCATGAGAACCCGCGTCCCGTGGTTCATCCAGGACTCCGGCGACGCCTGAACGAGGTCACCGATCAGGAGCTTCAGGTTCCCCTGGGCCTGGTAGAGCATGCGGTCCTCCAGGCACGAGAAGTCGAAGTGGGAAGCGTCGATCCGCAGCCGTCTGGAAGGGCCTTCGTAATACAGGTCTGCATAGAAGACGAGGCTCTGCTCTTCTTGCGTCTTCTCCACCGACCGCTTCCGGCCTCCGATCTTGATGGGCAGCCCCGTGCTCATCATGATGGCCGCGCTCGCGATCTTCTGGGCTCCGCTGGGCCCTTTCTTCTCGGTCGTGGTCTTCGTGGCGGTGACCGTGATCCCGGCCGCCGCGATGAGGATCGGGTGGGCAGCCGGCAACGCATCGACCGTGCGGGCGGCTTCCACCGCAGGAAGTTGGGCCAGCGCGGCCGTCGGGCCCACGGCGCAGTCCACACCCGATGACCGCAGGGCCCGTCCGAGAGCCCTCGCCTCGCTCTCCGACAGATCTTCGGCCACGATCCCCCACGCCCTCTTCGCGACGATCACCTGATCTTGAACGGGCGTTTCGCGAATTGCGGCCAACGCCTTGGCGAGCGCCATCGGGTCGTGCGACTCACGATCCAGCTGGATGAGGGCGAAGCGGGCGGTTTGACTCACGGCATTCCGGTCCTATCCGGGCCGTTCGACCCAGGACCGTAGCGCTGCAGGAGCGCCCGAGTGCCGTCGGCGATCCGCTTCTCCAGCGCCCCTCGCGTCACGCAGCGGGTCACCGAGGACGAGTGGTCGCGCTGGCGCGATCGGGCCCGGATGGCGGTTTCCACCGTGCTTGTGACGGAGTCCACCGGCAGAACGCGGCTGCCCAGGGTCACGGTGATGTAGTAGAGGTCGGCGTTGTTTCCCGAGACCGCGCCCTCGCCGCAGTCGATCCATGTCGATGCCGGCTCGTGATCGAGCTCCCGCAGATCATCGACGAAGCCGCCCAACTCACGTCGGTCGGGATCGTAGTGGGAGAAGCCGATACCCAGCGCCTCGTACGTATAGCGCACCGCGTTGAAGGCACGCTCCGCGGTACCCTGGACCGTATCCACGATGAAGTACTCGCTGCCGTCGCGCGGGGGATCCGGTTCGGAGCTTCCCGCCCTCCTCAGGAGCCCGCTGACGCTCGTTCCCCCTCCCGCCACACCCGAGGCGCAGGCCACCGATACCAGCAGCACCGCCATCACCACGATTCGCATCGCCACCTCCCCTCCCACTCGTTCGACGCTACGGGACCTTCGAGCGACCCGCTGCGCGCAGAGCTGGCCGCTCACTTCATATAGGACCGGCCATTGCGCCCGGTTCCGGGATGCCGAGCCGCGCCGATCATGCTGATCCCGTGCGCCCGCTGCAAGGCTCGCGGCGCGCGTCGCCCATCGTGAACCCTCGATCCGCCATCCCCAGCCCGGTGGCCACCGCGCCGCCCCGGCGTCCGCTTCCTCGAGAATCATCCCCGCGTACCCCGACACGTCGGACGCCGTCACCGCACCGAAGTCGATCGGCTCCTCAGGTGCGATCTCTAGTCGTCCTTCGCCCGCACGTCCACGGCCGCTTGCGAGATCGAGGGCGGCGTACCTCGAAGGAATGCCCGAAGTCCCCGAGTGAGGCCGACTGCGATCATCGAGGTATGCGTCTCGCCCTCGAAGACCTCCCCTCTGACCTCGAGAGATCCATAGCCTCGCTTATCCAATAGCTCCTTCAGCGCCATCACGTTCGACACAAGACGAAAACGCGACAGGAACGGAGCGTTGTCAGGTTCTTCGAGAGCGCCTACGGACATGTACAGCTTGGCTGGAAGGTCATCGTGAGCCTCGGCAACCTCCTTCTCCAGCGCCAGGACCACACCTTGGTCCCACCACAGCGCGGGGCTCACCGCAATGAGATGATCGAACGCCTTCGGCTCCACCAACATCGACCATATCGCGAACAGCCCGCCGAGGGACGAACCAAAGAGCGTTCCCCGACCCGCGACCGTGAAGTGGTGCTCGACGTACGGGCGGGCTTCTTCCATCAAGAACCGGAGGAACGGAGCCGCGCCCGCCATGCGCTGGCCTTTCGGCAGCACGGGCTTCCATGCGGGGTTGATGCGCCGCCCCATTTCCTCGTAGGACTCGTCCGAGGTGGGCGTGAAGTCTCGAGCTCGTAGCTCTCCCTGGACTTGTGGGTCGTCCGCGCCGTACGCGACTCCAACCACCAGAATCGGCGGTAGCTCGCCATACAGACGGTGCATCAAGCGCGTCAGCTCGACGGCCGTCCCGAAGAAGAGGTCTCCGTCCAGCACCCACAGGACCTGCGGCGGCCCCTGTGACGGAGCGAAGCCGGCGACGGGCTTGCCGACCCACAACTGGAGATCCCTGCCCACGTGCTCCGACCGCAGTACGTGCACCTCGGTGTTGTGCAGGGCCACCGGCTCTCTCACAACCACCATCCTCCTTTCGATTCACACACCGGTCCGCGCTTGGGGCTCGCCCCGATCCTGGCCGACGAAGGTCTCCTGGCGAGAGGCCGAAGAGTCATCAACCGCGAAGAGCTGCTCGAGCGTCGCGGAGGGCCCGATCGTCCTGGCACGACGCACTCGTGCACCGCGAGCTTGGCTTGTTGCATCCACCGTGCCTCCTGCCCATACCCGTAGGTAACCTCACGCGGCTCCGAGGAACTGCAACAAGGCTTCGAGAACTCGATCTTCGGCGGAGAATACCACCCCGTGTGTACACCCCTCCAACTCCGAATACCGTATGCCCGGGATGGCGTCACGCACGCTCCTCATGTCCTCCGATGGGACCTCCGCGTCCTCGTCCCCCCAGACCAGCAGCACAGGTAGCTTGTGTTCCCCGACGGCACCCAGGAAAGGGCGATAGTCCCCCAGCGCATCGGTTCGCGCAAACGACAGAAAGGCACGCGGGAAGCCACGTCGGGCCAGTTGCCGCTTGAAGAGGTCCGCGTACACGCCCCCCTTCGGACTCCCTTCCCACACCTCCTGCGCCCGTGCAGCCATCCTTCGCAGGCCCATCAGACGCAGGAACGCAGGCCCCAGGACGGGCATGCGCAATAGGCGAACAGCTGCATTGCCGCGCTCGTAGAAGACGGCGGGTGCGATCAGCGCCAGGCTCCTCACCCTGTCGGGATGCCGCGCGGCGAAGCTCAGTGTCGTTGCTCCGCCGAAGGAGTACCCCACCAGATTCACCGGAGCGCTCAGACCGGTGCGATCGAGGAGCTCCAGCAACTGGACCCGAAACAGGTGCCGGTCGTGCGGAGCGCTCGGGAGCGCTGACTCCCCCCGTCCGAACATGTCGTAGCGAAGCACCCGAAAACCCACACCGATGAGCGCGGGCACGTACGCATCCCACGTCCACATCGGGATCGTTCCGCCATGTACCAGCACGACCGGCGACCCGGCTGGCGGGCCGACCAATTCGTAATGCGTCATTCCCTGTGACAGTGAGATCGCCGGCACGGCGTCCTCCACGAAGATCCCAAGGTCGGACCGCCGTCCTCCCCTCTCGTTCATCCCGGGACCACGGCCGATGACGTTCGGGGCTTGCGAACCGACCCCGCGCGCCGTGTCATGGGCCGCCGCCGCCCACCCGCCTCAGCTCACCGCTTTCTTCACGAGCGCGCCGATCCTCGCCTCCTCGGCGGCAGTCAACTTCTTCAGCGCGAAGGCGGTCGGCCACATGGCGCCCTCGTCGAGGTTCGCCTTGTCACTGAAGCCGAATGTCGCGTACCTCGTCTTGAACTTCTGCGCGCTCTGGAAGAAGCAGACGACCTTGCCGTCCTTGGCGTAGGCGGGCATCCCGTACCAGAGTCTCGGCGAGAGTGCCGGCGCGCTGGCTTTGACGACAGCATGGAGCCGCTCGCCCATGGCGCGATCCGGCTCCGGCATCTCGGCGATCTTCGCGAGCACGGCGCTTTCCCCGTCCACCTTGTCCGCGCGCGGGCCGCGGCGCGCGGCCGCCTTCAGCTCACGGGCGCGCTCCTTCATCGCGGCTCGTTCCTCGTCCGTGAATCCCTCGGACGTCTTGCCGATCCCGGCGGTGCTCTTGGTGGACTTCTGCGCGCCCTTCCCGCGGGCGAGGCTGCCCGGAGCCTTCTTCTTCGACATCAGCGTCTCCATTCTGGTAGCCCCCCGCCGCCGACCGACACGGCCAGGAAGGCGCCCCTCGAATAGCCAACAAGTGCAGAATGCGATCCCTCGCGCCCTCACGTCCACCGGCTCCGCTTTCTTCGCCTGGCGGTGCCGGAGCGACTCTCCCGGCGTCAGCGACGTCGCCTGCGCCGCCGGACAGCTGCCACGATGACGTTGGCGCCCACAGTCAACCCAAAGGCCCCATCCACGTGCACGATCAAGACCAACACACCAACCACGCCGCCACACGATCGTCCAGCTTCTCGCCGAGCATCATGCCGGCTCCAATGATGCAAGCGTTGATCATCAGCAGGAACCAACCGAAAACCCTGAGCTGCCGGACTTCAGAGGGCTCGAGCCAGGACACCGCCAACCCGTCGACATTGTCGAGCAGACGTTTCGCATAGAGCCGCGCGTTCCACATTTGATGGACTTCGGCTGTCGACCGAGTCTGTGCAGAGGTCATCTCAGTTCAAACGGCCGCCGCTGCGGATGATGCGGTCGTCTTTGCCGGGCAACACCAACAACTGGGCTATCCGCCACTCGCCCGCCTCCTGGGTGAGCACCCATGTCGCACGGGCATACCTGACCGGTATCGGTTGATCGTCCGTGGCGGTGATGTTGAGCAGGGCAACGTTGGGGGCGACGATCCGGATTTCATCGACGATGAGTAATGCCCGATACGGCCTCGGCTCACCAAAGTAGGTGCGCCACCAGGCGTGGATGGCCCCTCGCCCAGACACCACGGGAGAATTCCGGACGATGATCTCGGCGTCGTCTCTGTAGAAAGCACTGACCGTGTCGGGATCCCGCGTGTTCAGAGCGTCCTCGTACGCAGCGACGAACCCACGTATGTCAGGGCGAAGGGCCTCCGTCGCCTCGAAGGACGCGCTCAGGACCACACGGTCCTCCTGGAGCGGGAGCCCCCGCATCGCCGAGATGAGCCATCCGTCGCTCTGACGCTGCCATAGCCAGGTCCCACGGAATCTCCTCGCCGGCAGATCCCGACCCTGGCCGTCTCGCCCTCCGGTGGTCGTCGTGACCGTGATGATCGCGACATCGGGCGCCAGGAACCGCAGTGGGCCCAGGTCGAGCTCGAGGCGACGCTCGGGTTCCTGTCTCTCGAAGTAGGTCTGCCACCAGTCCTGGATCTCTTGCCGCCCCCGAGCGCCGGGCTGGTTGCCCATCACGACGTCCGCATCCTCCGCGAAGAATGCCCCGAGCGCCGCCGCGTCGTGCGCGTCCCATACGCCGAGATATGCCTCCATGCGCCCACGGATCGCAGCAGAGTCCTCGACTGCCTGCCCCGCCGCCGCCATGGGCGTCCAAGCGCTGAACACGCTCACGACAACCGTCGCTGCGGACAGCGGTATGACCCCGGCGAGTCCAACCATCGATGACATGCTGGCCTTACCGCTCATGCTGGTCCTCCTCTCCTCGCTGGGGCACACGGCGGGCGGCGTTCCTCCCGGTCCGCTCCCAACATCTCGGCGGCACAAGACGGACGTCTTGAGGTCGCCGGGTGATGTCTGCCCTAGGAACCCTGCCCGCCCAGGGTCAGCACCACGATCGTCGGTGGCCCGACATCCCCCGAGGCCCAGAACGGAGACGGCCTGCCCGTCGCCACCGCCACATACTGTTGCCGGTCCACCATATAGGTGACGACACCGCCCCCGATCGGCGCACCGGCCTGGATCCTGGCCAGCTCCTTTCCCGAGCTGGCCTGAAACGCGATCAGGTCCCCGGTGAGCTCGCCCGCCATCACCAAGCCTCCCGCCGTCGAGATCACGCCCCCGACCATCGGTCCCGGGGAAGCGTACTGCCAGGCGACTTCACCCGACTCGACGTCGACGGCGGTGAGCCAGCCCCGGGGTTCGGCATCGGCCATGTAGGTTCCGCCCAGGTAGTTGGCTCCGGGGACGTATCGCACCGTGTCTGCCGCGTAGAACGTCCCGCACCAGTCCACCGCCGGCGTGTAGAGCATATGGACCGCCGGGCTGTAGGCCGGCCCGTTCCATTCCACCCCTCCGAGGCCCCCTGGGCATGCGTGAGTCCCCACTGCGGTCACGGGGGCCTCCGCATTCTCGCGCGTCGTTACCGCCCTCTCCCATAGGACATCGTGTGTGTCCCTGTCGAGAAGACGAAGCATCCCGTCCTTTCCCACGGTCGCGAGCAGCTTCCTGCTGTGCCCCAGCACCGAGCCCGAGAACACGGGGCTCACCTGCGTCAGATCCCAATCATGATCGTCGGACGGCACGAGCTGCTCATACCAGGCGAGTTCGCCCGTGCGGGCATCGAGGGCTACCACGGAGTTCGTGTAGAGGTTGTCGCCACCCCTCGACGCCGCGGGAAAGTCGGGAGAAGGGTTTGCCGCCGCCACGAACGCGATTCCCGCATCGACGTCCATCGACATCGGCGTCCACGTGGCCCCGCCCCCCATGGGAAACCCGGTTGAGTGATCCCAGCTCTCGTACCCGGGCTCCCCCGGCCGGGGCACGAGGTCGAATCTCCACACGGGCTTTCCATCCTCCAGAGAGAAGGCGCCCACCCATCCGCGGATCGCGTTCTCGTTGCCCGCCGGCCCCACCAGCACCAGATCCTCCCAGATGAGTGGCGCCATGGTGATCGTCTCGCCTGCCGCGGCGTCCGCCACCTGTCGCGCCCACAGAACGGCCCCCGTCTCGGCGTCCAGCGCGATGAGGTAGCCATCCGAGGTGCCTCGTATCACGCGTCCGGATGACAGGGCCACACCTCGGTTGATAGGCCACACGTCCCCCGCGGGCGCGTCCCAGACGTGCGTCCAACGCTCCGCGCACGTCGCGGCATCGATGGCGGCAGTCTGGTGAAGGGTGGTGACGTACATGATGCCCGCGTGCACGATGGGGCCGGTCTCCATGTTGGATTCCTCCCCCATCGCATACCGGCAAGCGACCCCGAGGTCGGCCACGTTTCCGGTCGTGATCTGACGCAAGTCCGAATAGCGACTACCGCTGTAGTCTCCGGTGTGATAGAGCCAATCATCGCCACTGGCGCGCGTTGCGCCCAATTCGACCGGAGTCGGCGCGGACCCCTGCGGTCGCGTGCCTCCCGGTCCCTCGAGGTAGCTGGGCGCTTCACCCCGCTCATCAGACGAGCGTGGCCCGCCGGACGTGAGCGCGAGGCCGGACAGGTAGGCTGCCTCATCCCTCAGCGGGGTGTCGCCCCCTTGCAGACCGTTCTGGCGAAGCAAGTAGGCGACGACGTCCAGGCGCTGCTCGTTGCTCAACGATCCTGCGGCCCCTGGCGGCATATTGGCCCGGACGATGTAGAACAGGTCATCCACCGTCAAACCCCTGGCCTCCCATCCCGCCAACACCCCCTCCCCCGCCAGGGCGGTAACGAACCCACCGCCCCTCAGGTCCGCCTGGTGGCAACCGACGCATTGGTTCTGGTAGACCAGGGCGCCGCGCTCGGCCTGCTCCTCCGTGTAGAACGAAGGTTGCGCCGACCGGCAAGCGACGAGTGACCAGCAGAGAAGGAGCGCGGAACCGCAACGTGCGCGGCTACTCAAGCGGGCAGGGAGGGTCGACACGGGAATACCTTCTGGAAGACGAGAGGGGCGTGACGCGTCGGGAAGACGGCTCCCCGCGAGTATGCCACGCGCTCCTCGCCCTCGCCACCATCTTGTCTCGTCCGCGGCATTCAGGCGATGCGAATGCCGCGCAACGACTCCCGTCAACCGCCCGGTGTACCGAATACGAGCCCGAGCCACCCACGTGGGGCATTCATCCCCTTCTCCCGCCATATCGCATCTGGTGCCCCCAGGGCATCGACCCTGCACGGCTCTATCCGGCTCCTGGCTTCGGAAAGGGGTAGTCCTCGGGGAGGGCAAAGGTCTCCCGTAGCTCGGCGTACAACTCCCACTCTCCGGAGCCGCGCACCGGCGTAGGCGCAGCTCGTCCGTTTTCGGCCGGCGCGGCGGTCGTGTCATCGGGCGCCGGACCGATGCACCGAGCGCCTACGATTCGTTTCGACGGCAGCCGATATTTCAGCTGCCTGGCGGATGGTCGCCTTCCGCGCGGAGATGATCCGGATCGGAGTCGCTGCCCTCCGTGACCGACTCACCTCCCGACACCTGCCGCCGCCATACCTCGAGGACATGATACGGTCCCGGCTCACAACCGTCCTCTTCGGCCGTCCGGGCGAAGTCGCGCGCAGCGCCGATATCCGAGAAGAGGCAATAGCGGTTCGCAGTCACCTTCCGTGCAACGAGGTTGCAGCTCAACGGCGAACACTCGAAATGCTGACCTCCGCTCCGCGAGACCGCATCCCATCCGACCTGGACATACTCCGGCCCGAGAGGGGTCACGTGAGGCAGGTCAAGCTGCATCGGCTCGCCTCCGCCATCCCGGAACTCGAACGGATAGAGTGCGTAGGCGTAGAGCCGGAAGTCAGCGTACTGATCCCTCGGCACCCGCGCCCAGGCGGTCTC
The DNA here is from genome assembly GCA_963848895.1 of uncultured Gemmatimonadales bacterium. Lineage (GTDB taxonomy): Bacteria > Gemmatimonadota > Gemmatimonadetes > Longimicrobiales > Gaopeijiaceae > SZUA-318. Next base: position 141,386 of record CAWKGE010000024.1, on the reverse strand, counting down.
GGGATTCGCAAAGAACCCCCACTCATTGTGCCTCCACGCTTCGAGCCAACCATCTGGACCGTCGGCGATACAAAGCGACACGCTCCCGATTTCCTGGATGCCCCGATCCAGCATCCACCGCGGCGGAGGAAAGAGCCGCTTCGGGAAGTACCCTAGCAGAACCGTCCTCATTGGTCCGTACTTGAAGCCGTGGCGTGGGTCACTCGCTCCCTCTCTGTGCGAGCGACTTCCCTCGACGTTTGCGGCTGCCGGACCGGAGCGGCCGCGGGCCGCGCAGGCTGCCTCCTTCCGTCAACGCACAAGCCAGTCCAGGATCTCGGCGTAAAGCTCTTTACGGACGTTTCCGAAGCCGTGATCCGTGTGGAAGACGCGGAACGTCACGTCCGTAGCTCCCGACGAACGTAGCGCACGATAGAGGGGAAGGAGGTAATCATCGACCGTGGTGTTCCTATCCTCCCAACCACCGAACATGAGGATCGATCGATCCGCCAACGCACCAGCGTTTTCGCGGAGTCCGAAGACAGCCTGTCCTTCGACTAGTTCCTGAAGGGTCGATTCCACATCGAACCGAATCTCACCCTCTGGCGCCGCCGTGCTCGCGAGGATTGGCTCCAGCATTGCGGCGAAGTCCGGATCGCTCAGGTACTGTCGTATCAACTGCCCGTGGTCGGTGCCTGCAACCGAGATGATCTCCCGTACAGACGGATCCTGAGCGGCGTAGGCCAGAACCATCCCACCACCAAAGCTGTGACCACCGAGGACGACCTCACGCGTTGCTCGCTTCCGCACCCACGTGAGGGCCGAGCCAATATCCTCGAGTGCGTTCGAGAAGGACGCCTCCCCCTCACTGTCATGCCAGCCTCGAGGAGCCAGAACGAATGCCTCGACACCGTGATCAGAGAGGAATTGGGCCATTCCGAGCACGTCTGTGGGGCCTCCGCCCCATCCCGGAACGAGCAGGATCGAAGCGACGACGTCGCTCTCAGGAATCCAGGAGGTGACGACGATCTGCGATCCGTGGCTGTCGATCCGCTCCCTGACCTGTGCGGCGAGCGGGGTGGCTACGGCCGTGAGGATTGCAGATACAAAGGCCAGTCGGTTCATCCTTGATCCTCCATCTGTCTTCGGTTCAGCTGTTGCCCTCCGCAACAGTCGCGCGAGCCCCGTTGTGTCCCATCCGCAGGACGTCATAGCGCTCCTGCATGACGGTTCACCTCTTCGAAGAAGGTCATCATCTCGGCTCTGGAAGCGAAGCCACGGTCACGAACAAGACCCATCATCCGCTCTGGGCTCCAGATCTCCACACCGTCCTTGGCGAGCTTGGCGGCCCTTATCTCGGTCCAGCGAATCAGGATGTCCGTACCGGCTTGGCGAAAGAACACCCCATCGTCTCGGACCTCCACTTCAACCAAGAGCCGCCCGTGACGCTGGTAGAGCGGCTTCACGGCCGACCGAACCTGCGCGCGGTTGAGGAATCCGGTTGCCAGGTGAGCCACACCTGCCGCGAAGAGCCCTATTGCCGCTGCGACAACGTATCCCGGCCACGACCCACCACTCCCCCCGCTCGTCACGACAAACACGAGCACACCGGCGCTCGATATCAAGAGCCAATGAAACCTCTTCTGCGCTCGACTTCGCGCGCGCAGCGCGAGATCGACGCACTCCTTCGGGGACACGTCGAATGCCGCCCGCATCTTCCTCACTGCTCAACGTGAGAGATACCAGTCCCCGGATCGTCACCGCCTCGCCCAACGCCCGCTCGAAACGTCAGGACCTTGCTCTCCGGGGTCACACCCGTCACCACCTTACTCCTGCTCGGCGCGCGACAGGAGTCGCTCCACCTCCTGTTCAGCTTCCAGCTTCCGCACAAGGTGCTCCACCTCAGCGAGGACACCTTCGAGGGAAGCAGTGTCCCGTAGCACCACTGTACGATGCAACTGTGCCAATTGACCAAGCACCTCAGCCACCCTGGCGTCGAGGATGTCCTGGAGGTCCGACACTGACCGGCTGAGGTCCTGACGCTCGCCGGCGAGGTGCGCGTGGGCCAGGTAGTTCGTCCCTCCAAGGTCGTGCACAAGGCGGCGCAGTCTCTCTCTGACACCCATGACGTTTCGGGCCTCCGAACCGGCGGAAACCCATTCGTCCAGCGCAGCTTCAGTCGTCGAATGGCTCAACACCGAGTCGCTCGAGGCCGTCCTTCATGGCTTTGAGGGCTTCAGGCGAGTGCCCCTGCCAATCCCTGATCTCGCCTGTAACCCGTAGAGGCTCGCGGGAACGCCATTGACATCCACGGATGGCCGGGCCCATCTGTCAAGTGAAGCCGGACCGCTCCCTGCGGACCGCCCTACCGTCCCTGATCGGGGCGATCCATTCGAAGCCAAGCCATGTAGGAGCCATCGCCCCTGAGAGCCCACACACTCATGGTTCCTACGACAGCCTCCCCTTCGTCGTCCTGTGTTCCCCACCGTCCGACTGAGACACCGTTACCTGTGGCCCGACCGCGCAAGACCCAGCCGGCTGCGGCAAGCTGCTGAGCGTAGTTCTCAAAGATGAGCTCGACTCCCAAGTCAGACTCAATGCTTGCCACCATATCGATCCCGCCAGAGGAGGCTCCTCCGCCTCCCGTCTGGACTACGGCCCCGGGAGGTGGCTCAAGAGTCGGGAACCGAAGACTGCCGAAGGGGTCACGCAGAGGCAGTCGCCTTGCCTCCGGGGGGTCACACACGTTCCTGCCCTCTTCACGTCTCGTGTACCGAATCCTCAGGTACGTCCTTGAATCGAGGGTCATGCTCGACCCCCGGATCAAGTATCCCTCGCCGCACCACGTGCCTTGGCCGACCGGGTCTGTTCTCTGGAATCCGCCACGTTGGTCCAGCAGCATGCTTGGCCTGTTCCAGCCCTGCCCTCGAAGATGCTCGAAGTAGTTGGTGAGCGCCTGCGGTGCACTCCCGGCTACCTGGACCACCACGGTTCCGCCAGACCCCCGAACAAGGCCGCCTACGACTCTCTCCACCGCACCGAGGGGGATTGCCCCCTCGACCTCGGCCGGTATCGCACCCACGAGGATCCTGCTGTCACCCTCCTGGCCGCTGAGCAGGGCAAGGGCAAGGTCCATGGGCACTTGGAGTGTATCGACCTGCGTAGCTCCTGACGCCGGAACGGCCCGGAGTAGCATGACCGTAAGCAAGAACTGAGACGAAAGACATCGACGCATCATCTTCTTCACCTCCAATTCCTGCGCCCGTCCGCGAACACACCCGGCTCCAACGATTTCACTTGACGTCTTCCGGGTTCCGAGCCGGCCCCAACCGTGCCTGGGTACGTCGAAGCGCGGACCCGTGGCTACGCTGCCGCACTCGGTTCCACATCTCGGCTTCGACCAACCAATTCGTAGTCTATTCGCTTGGTTCCTGTGGGCCTGAGGTTTCTCGGCCGCAGCAGCCCATTAACGCCGCCACCAATCGCTTGTGACGACGATCGCGGCGTAGCTGATGAGATAGGCCGCAGACCAGATCCAGTCACCAAGGCTCCTCGGGGGAACAGCTACGAGCATCGCGGCCTCTTGGCCGGCAGCGACGTCGAGCGTCTCCCTCCGTTCCACTGCCGAGATCCTGCCACTTCCTTCGGCCACGACCGAGACTTCCCGCTTGCCAACCGGGACCTCGGCGATGTTTACCCGTTCCGTGTGCTTATCCTCAGCCACGAGCAGGCCGTCGATGGTTACGCTCACCGCTCGCATCGGTTCAGAGAACCGGATCAGCACAGATCCCGACTGGACGACGCCAGTTGGCGCCGGATATCGAACCTCCACATTCGACGCACATCCCGACACCGCCAATGCGACCGCGATTGGTAGATAGTACTTGGTCATTCCTCCGCACCCGTCACTCTCTTGCGCCCTGTATGTCGTCGACTCCGTGAACCTCGTAGCGAAGCTCAACCGTGCCGCTCCGGTATGCGTTCACTTCCAACAGGTGTAGCGGCACATCCTTGTCGAGCCCCTCGAAAAAGGAGATACCACTACCGATCAGGACAGGCACTATCGAGTACCGAACTTCGTCCGCCAAACCGAGCCGTAGGCATTCACCCGACACCGCACCGCCTCCCACGAACCATATGCTCCGGAACATCGGCTTTAGGTGTTCATTCACCAGTTCCTCGACATCGCCAGAATAGAACTCGACGGTATCTCGGATCTTCCGGAGCTCCCGGCTCGTGAGTACGAAGGTAGGCAGGTCCCCGTAGGACCAGCCGAACCCCTTCGTCTCGAAATCCAGTGCGGTCTCATACGTTCGAGAGCCCATGACATAGCAGTCGATCGTTCCGAGGAATTCTGTCACGTACTCCGGATCGAGGGTCTTCCCCCCTTCGAACACGTCCGAGGTCTCCAGCCAGTCGACACTCCCGTCCTTTCGCGCGATGAAGCCGTCGAGGCTCGCTGCCATGTGGATCGTCACGCACGAATCAGCGCTCGCCATTGTCGCGCCTCCATGTCATCCGAACGGGAGCTCAACAGCAGGTCGGGCACATGCCCGATCCAGCGCAATTCGAGACGTTGGCACGCTGCTCCCGTAGTGTCCCGTAACGTTCAGGGCTTCTGAACCGGCGCCACATCCTCGTCGATCGCGGGTTCGGCTTCTTCGATGATGGCACGCCCCTCGTCACCACACCCGCGCCCTCATGTCTGCGTCAACTGGATGGTCTGGGTTCCCACAGTTCGAAGCGGTTCCCCTCCAGATCTACAGCCCACCCGAAGCGTCCATAGTCATACTCTTCGATCCGCTCGACGACCTCGACACCTGCGTTTCGCAGCTGTGCGATCATCGCATCAAGATCATCCACGCGGTAGTTCAGCATCAGCCCAGAGCTCCCTGGACCGAAATACTCCGTCTGCATGGGGAACGCGGACCATACCGTTTGATCTCCGGGCCCCGCTGACTCGAATGAGGCGTATGTCTGGCCGGCCGCCACGGCAATGCCGAGGTGATCGCGATACCATTCTGCCAGGGCCTTGGGATCCCGTGCCCTGAAGAACACTCCACCCACTCCTCGGACGCGTTCCATCATGCTCCTCCAAGTCTCCGGCTCTTCCACTCCGACATCCGACGATCCACGCTCCTCTGGCCTACGGTCGGTTGGCTCGAGGCGCCGAATGGCGCCGAGCCCGACCGCATCGGTGACTGATCACTCTCGCGTGCCAGTGCCAATGTCTTGCAGCACCTGCCTGAGCAAGCTGGCGAACGCTTGCGGATCTTCGACCATGGGATAATGGCCGGTAGGTCCCACGTCCAACACTTTGAACGTAACGCCCGTGGATTTCAATCCTGCCGAATCGGTGGGGGTGGCACTGCTGTTGATGAGGTACAGCGGTTTCTTCAGTTGTGACAGGCGCTCGGCGACTCTGGGCGCGTATTCAAATACTTCTTGCAGAGTGGAGGCAGCTATTACGGAATCAACGTCCTGTACGTTTTGAATCACTCTTCGGGTTACGGCGCTATCCGTCGTAGGCTGGAACAGGTTTCTCCTGGCATAGGCCACAGCCGTGGCATCGAAGTTGCTTCGCAGCTGATGGATGAAGTTGGCTATGCGCATCTTCGTGTCATCGGTATGCGCGACGCCCACGGTCTTGAAGTCGTCAACACCTACAAGCGCCAGCACCTTGTCGTTGTTCAGGGCAGCTTCGAGGATAATGTTCCCTCCCATGGAATGGCCAATCAGGACAACATTCTTGAGATGGAGTTGATCTATGACGGCCTTCACATCGCTGGCGTAATCTTCCACGGCCCAGCGTTCCCTGTTCTTTCCGGACTTGCCATGACCCGCAAGGTCGATCGTCACTACGTGGTACTCCGGGCAGAACTCCTCCATCTGGCTGGACCAGTAGGTTTGGTCAATGGCCCACCCGTGGACGAACAGCAAAGTGGTATCTCCTCCTCCACAGCTCTTGTGATCGATGAATACTCCTTTGTTGTTGACACGGACTTCTGCCTCTGCTGTTCCTGGCAAGTCGGCTGTCGTTTCGCCTGTTGAATCTCGTGAGCCGCTACATGAGCACATGGCAAGAGCCGTAGCTGCAAGTAGGAGCGAGCTGATTGTTGATCGCATATCCGCAATCGCCGTTGGTCAAGGTGATAGAGACAGAGAGCAACAAGCGGGCGTGAAGTCCTCCGAGAACGCCAGCGCCGGCTCGGCGACTCTCGAGGTGCGGCCTACGACGCTCCGCATAGCACCTCGCGTGTGTGCTGCCTCACCGGGAGCCACCTATCCGTCCGCATAGGGGTACCATTCGACGTACGCCACATCCGTCTGGGTGTCGTTTCTAACCAACAGCACTCCGTCCGCATCCGCCCACAGCGGATGGCTCCGCGGCGGCAACGTCAAGAGCCCGCGCGCCCAAACCGTCGGAGTCTCTCCTCCCGCTGCTGGCGCATTCCTCTCGAACACCACCCACCGGCGAATCGCCATCAATTCACCCGATGGGAGGCGCTCCGGCGGTGGATCGGTCAGGCCAATCCAGACCCGGGCCGCGGCGTCGGCGAAGATTCCCGCCACGGGGGGCACGCCCTCCGGGTATTCCCGTCCTTCGAAGTCGGATCGCCAGAGCGATCGGAGCTCCGGATCGGTCACTCGCTCCAGTTCGACCCGTTCCAGGGAGTCGATAAGGGCAGCGGTGAAGGGCCGGTCCGGGGCGGCTACTCGCACCACTTGGTCCAGGCCCCGCTCCAGGTCGAAGTGCCGGGCCTCCAGGGACAGACGGTCCGCCGTCCACACACCTCGCTCTGAGGCCCACGCAAATCCTTCCCCCCACCACCATCGACCCTCGACCCTGACCGACACCACCTCACCGTCAGCGGAGCCTTGCACGTGAACGACTCGCTCGGGTCCCGGCATCGTTCCCAGGATGAGGGTCCTATCGGGGGTCGGATCCAAACGGACCAGTTGCCAGCGCTCCCGGACTCTCCCCTGGTTCCCCAGCTCCATCTCGGTCGTCGTCGCACCGAGTGCGACGACCGTGCCGCTCGGGGAAAGCACAACCTGGCGGACCGTCCGGATCCCTCCGGGCTGTCGAAGGGTGAGCTCCCGCTCCAGCGTTCCCTCTCTGGAGAACCAACTCACTCGTCGGAGCCCTCTGTCCCATACGACGATGGCGTCACCCGCAAGAACGGCGAGCCCAACGGGGGACCGAAACTCCCCCGGGCCGTCTCCTTCCGACCCGATTCGACGCAGGAACTGTCCAGACCCATCGAACACACGGAGCTCTGCGGGAACCTGCTCCAGGACGACGAAGCCTCCGTCAGATAGCCTGGCTGCGGCGACCGGACGCGTCCATTGGTATTCTGGCGCTCCCGCCACGACGCCAATCCGAACGTCCGGGACCCCGGCCAGTCCCATGGATGCAGGACGCTCGAGTACGCCAGCCGGGAACTCCTGGATCAGAACATCGGATGAATCCCGAGCCACTGGCCCCAAGGACTCCCCCGGGTCTCTGCCGCACCCTGCAGCGCAACTGCACGCGAGTAGGAGCACGGCAAGCCGTGGCCGCATCGATGGCGACGAATTCAACTGTACAGGATTCATTGAGGACCTGTAAAACGGAAATCCGGGATGCCGTTCCACAACGCCCGGGCAGCGGAGTGTCGGACAACGTTTCTCATGAGTCGTTCCGGACCTCATCAGAAGGAACAACCCGGTACTTCACCACGTGCGGCACACCCAGTGAATCTCTCGTCACCCCCGCTGCCCAGTCGCTTCCAATCTCCATTACCTCGAAACCCACGGGCGTGACAACGACTCCGTCGGGTCGTCCATCTCCGTCGAGCATCAGCCACTTTCGGTATTCGGTCGCCCATGGGTCGAAATCCCGTACCCAGAGATGACCGGTGTCGCTTCCCACCACCTCGTCATACGCTGCCCTTTGGCCCGCGTAGACCGTGTTCGCCAGCTGCTGCTCCACGCGTGCCCGGTCCTCTGCCGTCCGTCGATACCTCATCGGCGCTGCCACACGACGTGCTGCGACTCTTCCATTTGCATCGTGGCGGTGACCACGCTGTCCATGTCGAAGCCCGGAAGGTATCCGGTAACCGCTTCGAGAAGTCTGTCAAAGCCCTCGGCACCGCTTGGAACGCTTAGCCTGCCGAACTCTCCGGTCCCCTCGAAGTCGAGATAGAGGTCCTCACCGAACGGACCGTCTCCCGTTGACCGGACCGTGACCACGGCGACTTCCCGCCACAGCAAGATGCTCTTCTGGCCCTGCTACCCTCTTGCGCCGCTCCTTCTCAATGGTGTTAGACAACTCCCCTGCCGGTCAGTCCAGGAACTCGGACCATCAACGGACCTGAGGGCCTCCGGACACAAGCTCGAAAGCCACGCCACCTCGCCGATCCGCGACCGCGAGGCATCAAGCCGAGTTGGGTCCGCTGACCCGCGCCCAAAACACCCCTTCCCCTCAGAGGTCGAAGAAGAGGAGAACGGTGTAGGCCACGAACACGACCAGGACGGAGTACGCCAGCGGGCGATGTCCCCTTTCTTGCTTCAGGGCCATGCCAAGGATCGCAGCAACGAAGAAGATGCCGTGGAAAGCAAGGTTCATCGCTCCGGGAAGCGTCCGACCCAGCACGAGGTCCTTCACGATGCTGACGGTCAGAAGGACGACGAGGAGACCAAAGAACCACGGTCGCTGGTGAAGGAAGTTCTCCCTCAGGTCCTGCCGACGCGCGTCGCTGCTCGGAAACACCATCAAGGTCATTAGGAAGAGGACCATGGGCTGCAGAAGGACAACCACGAACTCTAGAAAGGTCCATTCGCAGGTGTGTAACCGAACATGGTCCACCAAGTCTCGATGTGGACCACCAGAAGGAACCCAGCCCAGGCTAGCGATGGACCGAACGCATTGAACTCACTCCGCCCCTCAACCCACCGTCCGAATCCCATGAGGAGGTGGGTGATCCCCAGCCCTAGCACGATCGAGATCAAGACCGACAGGTATTCGAACGCTCCCATTCACACCGCTCCTCTTATGCCGGCCTCGATGCCGCGCCACGCGCGTTTCGCGGCGGCCGGCCGACCATTGGAAGCTGCCTAACGGAGTATACTACCTGGAACGCTCCTGGCGCTTCCGCATAACGTCCACATTAAGCGCCGGGCATTCTCTGGAGCTAGTGTATCGTTACAAAAGTACCTAGTCCAGGCGTTGGCCAGTGAGTACTTTGTTCTGCATGGGCAATCCAACAAAGAAGCTGGTCCTGCGTCGCGGTGATCGCAGAGTCCTGGAGACCTGGCTCCGGTCTCGGACGCTGCCTCGCCGCCAAGTGGAGCGTGCGATGATCCTGCTGGGTGCCGCTCGGGGGGAGTCCAGCCGTAGCCTGGCCGAGTCGGTAGGCGTGGCCAGAGACACCGCGCGGCTCTGGATCCGCCGCTACGAAGCGAGCGGGCTTGCGGGTGTCGAGCGGGATCGGCCTCGCTCGGGGCGACCACGGAAGCTCACGCCGGCCCTGGAGGAGGAGATCGTCGAGAAGACGATCCACGAGACGCCTCCTCCCGAGGTGTCCACGCACTGGACGAGCCGCCTGCTGGCCGACGCCATGGGCTTGAACCACGTCGACGTGTGGAGGACGTGGAAGAAGTACGGCCTGAAGCCCCATCAAGTCCGACGCTTCAAGCTGTCGCGAGACCCTCGCCTGGTGGAGAAGATCCACGACGTCGTGGGCGTCTACCTGAACCCACCCGACAACGCCGTCGTGTTCTCCTTCGACGAGAAGAGTCAGATCCAGGCTCTGGATCGCACGCAACCCGGCTTGCCGCTCAAGCGGGGCCGTGCCGGTACGATGACCCACGACTACAAGCGGCACGGAACCACGACCCTGTTCGCCGCCCTGGAGGTCGAGACGGGCCAGCTCATTCATGAGTGCATGCCCCGGCATCGGCACCAGGAGTTCCTCAAGTTCATCAAGACCGTAGAACGCAACGTGGAGCCCGGTCTCGACATCCACGTCATCCTCGACAACTACGCCACCCATAAACACGAGAAGGTGCGTCGGTGGCTGAAGCGCCACCCGCACGTCCACTTCCATTTCGTGCCTACAGGTGCCTCTTGGCTCAACCTCGTCGAACGCTTCTTCGGTGAGCTCGATGAGCGACAACTCCGTCGCCTCGCCGTGACCAGCGTTGGGGATCTCGTTCGGGTCATCGACGCCTATATCCACCATCGCAATCACGACCCTACGCCCTTCGTCTGGACCAAGTCCGCCAAAGAAATCATCAAGAAGATCGAACGTGGGCTAAGAACTTTCGAGGCAGTACACTAGCTAGCCCACCCCCGCGACAAGCACCGGAACAGAACTGGCCGTAGTCGTACCGTCCCCCAGCGCACCAACTCGATTCATTCCCCAACACATGAAAGCGCCCTCAATCGTCACTCCACACGTATGGAATGCTCCGGTTTCGATCCAGGCAAATCGATGCTCCCCCACCACCTCCTCGGGGACGAGGTTGTGCGCCAACGTACCGTCCCCAAGTTCACCGGCGGTGTTCAGCCCCCAGCAATACGCCCGCCCGTCAGAATCCAGGGCACAAGAGTGATAGTAGGCTCCTGTCAGTTGGGTGAACCGGTACCCTCCCAAGACCGGAGCCGGCGTCTTCGTCCCGGTCACCCGCGTGCCGTTACCCAGCGATCCATTGAAGTTGTAGCCCCAGCAATAGGGGATTCCGTCCAGTGTCAGAGCACATGTCCAGAACCATCCAGTGACGATCGCCCTGAACCGCAGTTCTCCGGCAACCTGGCGCGGGATCGCGGAATCAACCTCGTCTCCCGTTCCCAGCGCTCCGTGGGAGTTATCCCCCCAACAGAACGCGACTCCGTCTTCATCCAGACCGCAGGCATGGTAGTTGTCGGCCGCGAGCGCTGTGAAAAGCAAACCGCCGGCGACAGGCGAGGGCACAGATCGACTTGTGGTGTCGCCACTCCCGAGCTGTCCAAAATCGTTGTGTCCCCAACAATACGGCTCTCCGCGCGGCGTCAGAGCACATGTACTCTCGTCCCCGCCGACCACGTCCGTAAACAACAAGCCGCCGCTCACTCGCGTTGGGACGGCGCGATCCTGCGTTCCCCCATCCCCGACTTGACCGAATCGATTCCTACCCCAGCAGTACGTCACGCCCGAAGGTTGAACCCCACAACTCGTCCAACGCCCCGCGTTGACCCGCACGAAACGCAAGACGCCCGAGAGTTCCGTGGGGTTTTGTCGGTTCACCAGAGTCCCGTTGCCCAACTGCCCGAACTCACCAACCCCCCAGCAGTACGCCTTCCCGTCCTCATCAAGTGCACACGAATGTTCTTGGCCGGCGCTGATAGGATGCGGGTCCAGCCCCAGGCTGGGCAGGGGAGGTGAGACCAGAATGGTCTTCGTCGGGCTTGTACCCGTGCTCTTTCCATCGGACGCCGTGCAGTGGAGAAGCTTAGATCCGGATGAGGTCCACGTGAACCAACCCTTTGGTCCATCTATGGAGTCGGTTGGCTCACTCCAGGAGAAAGTCATCGGATCTCCGTCGGCGTCGAAGGCACTGCAGATGTATGCCTGGGACACGAACACACGCGCCGAGTCGGAGCCGAGTATGGCGGACACAACGGGCACTGTATTGTCGGGCCCTTCTGGGAGGGTCGGCTGGGCTTCCGTCCCGCATCCGGCCAGCACCAATACCCATGCACCGAGGCAGAAGCACTCCAAGGAAGATCTTGTTCCTAGTGTCTTCACTCTCACCTCCAGCATCTGCCGGAGCCTGTCACCCGTCTCCAAGCCGGCAGCCTGGCGCTTAACGTTCTCAGAGTTGCGACGCCGGCGCTTCACAACCGTTCGCTCGTGGCACATCTAGCGGTCAATCCCTCCAGCAGACCACGGCCCACCCTCGTCACGCGCCGGTGTTCTCCGTAGCCACGATAGCGGCGTAGGCGCAACTCGTATGTTATCAGCAGTGGCACCTCCCATGAGATTGGGCAACCACTGTAGTCACGCAAGATCTTCTTCCGCGCCGTTTGACTCCTCGCCACCTTTGTATGATCTTACCAGTAAGATACAACCACACGGAGACCCTCATGGTTCAACCGGCGACTACCAAGCTGTCCTCCAAAGGTCAGGTTGTCATTCCCGAGGAGATCAGAAAGCGCCTCGGTCTCGAGACCGGTGCCCAGTTCGTCGTGGTCGGCGAGGGCGACGTCGTCGTCCTCAAGGCCCTCAAGGCTCCCAAGATGGCCGACTTCAAGCGACTCCTCGACCAAGCTCAAGCATCGGCTGAGGCTGCAGGGCTCACGGAGCATGATGTGACGCGAGCCATCCGTGAGGCTCGAACCAATAAGTGAGGGCCGTCCTCGACACCAACGTCCTGGTTTCTGGAATCTTCTTTGGAGGCGTTCCACGTGCGGTGCTCCATGCGTGGGCCGAGGGTCGCTTCGAGCTCGTCCTCTCTCCGTCGATCATCGACGAATACGTGCAGACCTGTGCTCGTCTTGGAGCCTCACATCCAGGCCTCGAATATCAGTCCATCCTGGCTACGCTGGTCGGGCACGGCACGCTCGTGCCGGACACCACCTTTCCAAGTCCGATAACAGCCGACCCGGACGACGACAAGTTCATGCTCTGTGCCCGGGCGAGTGGCGCGGTCGTTGTCTCCGGTGACCGTCACCTGCTCGAACAGTCCGGTTGGGAAGAAACCGCGGTCATGAAGCCCCGAGACTTCCTCGCCGATCTGGCTGACCACGAATCCAGCTAGCTGCAAGCCCTCCAGACCTCCGTTCTTCCGTCCCTTCGATCAACACGCCCCTGTCGTGCCATTGCCCATAACGTTCAGGGCTTCCGAACCGGCCCCAGTCACTTCGTCCCGCAGGTTCAACTCTCTTCGACGATTGCACGTCCGTTCGGCGCCACCTAGACGCTCCCGCCGGTTTCTCCGGAGCGGCCGCAGGCCGCGGAGGCGGAAGCCCGTTCGTTATGTGTTGGCGCGACCCCGCCGGCCTGTCATGCCCATCCAATGACACGAGCAACGGCACCGATCCCCCGATCCCCGAAACAGCATCCCGCCACACGCCGCAATGCCGATCACAAGTCAGAGTGTCCAAACGCCCACCCCCGCATGACAAGGCTCAGCGAGGCGGTGCCGCCAAGCAGAGCGCCGACCAAGCCTGCAAGCGCCCTCCTCACTCCATCACCTCACCATCTTCCAGGTAGACGTCTGGGATTCCAGCCGTACCTCGTTCGATCTGGAAGATCAGGGACACGATGCGCCACTCCCCATTCCGGCGGAGGAGCTGGACTGCGTTGATCCCGCAGCCGACGACTTGAGATCGCGAATCACCGACTCGGCTCTCGTATGTGCTCCACACTTGTGCGATTGCCCCGAAGCTGTGGCTGCGGCACGCAACCTCGCGTTCCCAGAACCCATTCTTCCGATACTCTTCGGCAGCCGCCTCGCAGAACTGTTCCACCGTCCAGGTCCCGGACTGATGGCTCCCGTCTGGCAGGGTCAGTTCGCTATGCAACAGAGCATCCTGGTAGAACAACTTCCGCACTTCTCCCCAATCACGCTCCACGTTGGCGGGACCGGAGATCAGGTCATACAGGCGCGCGAACGCCTTGCTCGGCTGCCCGGGACTCATTGCACTCCCCAACGGTCTTCTCCGGTTACCAGACACATACGCACCTGCCACTTCTACGACAGCACAGGCTCTCGGAGCACCTCTGGTCTCGGCGCTTGCACATAACGTTCTAGAGTTGCGACGCCGGCGCGTCCTCACGCCCCGACGAAACTGCATTCTTCGATCCTATCTAGCACCGCTTCCAGGTTCCGCAACGCTGGCGCCGGTGTTCTCCGGAGCCGCGCGCCGCGCGGCGTAGGCGCAACTCGTTTGTTAACTGACGTCGCGGCTTGCGAGTCGCCGTGAGCACTTCTCACTCTTCGACCTCCGGGCCACTCGAGGCGCAGGTCCTGTTTCCTGCCGCATCAGCGGCACACACCTGAAAGGGTGTTCCTTCAGGAATCACGGCCGGCACGAAGCTCCTCCATAAATACTCACCGTACCAATGCATCGGCTCGCGTCTCACACCATCAGCCAATAGCCATTCCACCACTACCTCACTCAACTCGCCGGGAAGTAGCGGGCTCTTTCGGTCATGCACACGCGCACGAACCACACGCCTCGTACGTCCCCCGAACCCTGTAGCACGCACCGACGTGATAGAGGGTGCTGCAGTGTCCCGGGCGATGCCACTTCCAAGTAAGACCATCTCACCGAATGCCGTCGGGTGCTCCCCCTGCGCCTGGATGACATCCAGCCGATGGTCGCCGTTCAGGTCAGCCAAAGCGAGACCCAGGGTTCCCGGCGTGTCGGGGCCAGAGAAGACATCCGCAGCAAGTGTCAGGCGGCCGCTGCCATCATTGATCAGAAGCCTGTCCGGACCGGTAAGGGAGCCGATTACGAAGTCCGCATCGCCGTCCGAGTCGTAGTCGAGGAAGGCCACCATGTTGTCGTCTTCCCCGATGTTGTGGTCCGGCGTCCACCACGACGTTGTCGCGTCCCGGAACCTGCGGCCGGCATCATTCCGGAAAACATGTTCGCGTCGGCTAGCGCTCAGTTCACCGACAATGTCACCGTCGTTTATCGTCAGGAGGTCTAGGAAACCGTCGCTATCAAGATCCATCGCCTCGAAGTCGTAGTTGTTCGTGTACTGCGGCAGACCGGCAGTTTCGGCGAACACGCCGCTGCCGTCGTTTCTAAACAGCGCGCTGCCGGAGCAGCGCTTGCACGAGACCAGGATGTCTAGGTCGTAGTCGTTGTCCACGTCCACCAACTCGAGTTCCCACGAAAACCGAATAAGGGTCTCTGGCATCCTCACGGCGGTTTCATCTACGAAGCGACCGGTCCCGTCATTCAGCCACAGGCGAGTCCGACCTCATTGATTCGTCATGTTGTTTCCGGCGTCCCAATCGGCGAGCACTAAATCAAGGTCGCCGTCATCATCGACGTCACCGATTTCAACATCGCCAACGCTGGCCTGACGCTGCGGCAGGTGCGTTGTCGTGACTTCGCGGAAGGCGCCGTCGCCTGTGCCCAAGAACAGGCGACTCTGGGTCTGGTACGTCGTGCCGACCACGATATCGGTGAGCCCATCCCCATTGATGTCTCGCGCCTTGACTACGCGGGCCAGGTCGGGTCGCGAGCCGAGGATTGCTGACGTACTCTCCTGGAACCTCCGTCCTGGTCCCGCATTGATGAAGACTTGGTTCGGCTCAGGTTCGCCGGGCTCAGAGTAGTTGCCGCCGTTGGCGAAGATCAGGTCGTATCGGCCATCCCCGTCGAGGTCAGCGACTTCGACCTTGTTCGTCCAGAATCCGGTTCTGCCAATGGTCTCGTCCGTGGCATCGACCCACAGACGGGACGGTAGCTGACCCAACGCGGCCGAAGCGTTACCAGCGAGGACGGTGACCCAGAGTGCGGCATGCGATCTGCACATTGACGTCGTCACGTGGTGCACTCCAAGGGGAGGTCGTTGGGCATTCGGTGGCCGTCCAATATCTGCTATCTGCCTTCTACTGCTCACAACGTCAAAGCGATGTCAGTTAACGTTCAGGGCTTCCGAACCGGCGTCCCTCACCTATCGCGGGTTCAGCTCTAACTGAACAACACCTTCGTTAGTCACCACCTGCACGCTTCCGCCGGTTGGCACCGGAACGGCCGCAGGCCGCGCAGGCAGAAGCCCGATGCTATCAGATGGCCCGCCGGTCGACTTCCTCCGGACAGGTCGCCCAACCAACCATGCCCATGACCCGCGAACCCTTGTGATTCTTCAACACACGTCCGTGCTCCCGGGCCTGCATCGCCACCATTCGAGCAGGGATCACTTGCTGGTGTATCCAGGAGTGTGTTACATTGTCTTACATGAAGACCTCAACCGTTACCATCCGCCTCGACCCCGAGCTCGAGAAGGAACTCGATCGCGCAGCTGAACGCAGCGGTCGGAGCCGCAGCGATGTCGTTCGAGACGCTCTGCGCCGACAGCTTGCCCTCTCCCGATCCGAGGACCTCCGGCGCCGCATCATGCCCTTCGCCGAGGCACAGGGGTACCTGACCGATGAGGACATCTTCCGCGACGTGTCGTGAGAATCGCCCTCGACACGAACGTCCTTATCAGTGCCTTCGCCACTCGTGGACTGAGCGCCGACGTTCTCAACCTCATCCTGGCGGACCATCAGCTCGTCCTCGGTGAGGCCGTCTTGGGTGAGTTCACCCGGATCCTCCGAACCAAGCTCAGGGTGCCTGCCGACCTCGCCGAGGAAACCACATCGTTCCTCCGCACGCAGGCCGTCGTCGTCAGCTCGGCCCCACCCCTCGAACTGAGCATTCGAGACCATGACGACCTCCTCGTCCTTTCCGAGGCCGTCCATGGACTGGCTGAGGTCCTGGTTACCGGCGACCAGGATCTTCTCTCCGTCGCTCCACAGGCGCCCATTCGAATCCTCAATCCACGAGGCCTTTGGGAGCTGCTCAGGGCCGACTCCGGCTCCTGACTGCCCATCTGCTCGCTCCCTCGATGAGCTCGATCGCCAACTACTCAAGGGCCTTCTGACAACGTTCAAGAGTTGCGACGCCGGCGCGCACCACGCGCCCGCCGAGGCTGCGCTCTTCGATCCGATCAGCTTCGCGTTCCGGCTCCGAAGTGCTCGGCGCCGGTGTTCTCCGGAGCCGCGCTACGTGCGGCGTAGGCGCAACTCGTTTGTTATACGATGGGCTGCCGTCTCAGAGCCTCGCGTCCGCCTCAACCCCACCTGTCGCTCGGAGCACCGCTGAATAGAGTCGATCCGGGGCTACATCCAAGCCGCCTGGCCACGTCAAGGTCCCGCTCTCCCGATCAACCGAGACCTCCGTGAACTCGCTCGGATTCACGGTCCACCGCTCGAACACACCTCTGCCCGCGAGGTCAGACAGATCCGCCTCGCCCTCAACCCCATTCTCGAAGCGAACCCACACCCTGAATCCCGGTCGGGCCTCGACAGCTACTACGTCGTACAGCATCTCGCGCTCCTTACTTCAGCGGATCGATGGGGTCGCGCGTCTCGTTCCTGCTTGCCTTCTCCCAAGCGACCTCCAAATCGCCTCGATGAAGAGCCGCCCACTCGACAACCAGCCCCAACGCCCGCGGGGACAGACTCCCTGCCAGGGACGGATAGGTCCTGGATAGCTATGCTGGCCTTCTCCCCTCCATACCGCGCATGGAAGTGCGGAGGTCCGTGGTCACCCCAGTACATATAGATTGCGATTCCAAAGAACTCCCTCAGCTTGGGCAAGGGCCGCTCCGGTTCTAGGTCGAAGGCCGCCGTCAGGCAGCCGAAGCCGGAGCCCGGTTGTTATGTGCCAACTCCATGACCTGCCCGTTGGACCGCAGCCTCAGCATCCCTTGCGGTTACCCAGAAGCCATCGCCATGGCTAGCAGTCCACTCTCAGGTGGAGCGGCCATCACCCTCCCGGGTGAGTCAATCCGAGGCGGATAGGAAGTACAGACAGCCGTCATACGAGATCGCGCCCGATGCGATGGCCCTCTCCAGCTCCGCCTGGAAGTCTCTGCGACTTGTGAACATCTGGTGCTCGGTGCCCTCCAGGCAGTCCCAAAGGAAGCCCTCAACGAACCCGTCAGTCTCGCCATGCCAGCCAAAGTTGAAATCGATCATCCCCCGAGCGGAGTCGATCCGAATCCCGAACCCATGTTTAAAGAAAGTGGATCCATCTGCCAGCCTTTCACTCTCAGGCATGGCCTGCCTCGGCCACGCCCCATTCGATATGGGGCGTGGAATACCCGAGGCCTCCAAGAGCATGACCGCCCTCGCGACGCGAGCCAGATACTCCTCGATCATGTGGCGGAGTCGAGGATCGACTAGACCGGAACCCATTTGACCCTCCCCGGAGGCCTCCTCAGAGATCGCTACAATTCACTCTTCGCTTCTAGCGACACCGAATCGTCCACGGGCATTGCACATAACGTTCTAAGTGTACCGACGCGGCGCGCCTCGCGCGCCGCGTTCCCCGGAGCGAACGCAGTGAGCGCAGGCGGTACCCGGTTGTTATGTGCCGTTTGCACTCACAGCCGCGCCTTGGGTTGCGCGGCTGAGCCGACAGGCGAAGCCGTGCTCGACGAAGTGAGCGTAGCGAACGAAGCCGGTAACTGTTTGTTATCTGCAGTCGCATCCCCGAGCGCTTCTGCCGTTGCACCGACAGCGCCCGGGAGGTCTCAACGGCCGCCTTCCCTGATGATGTCGTCTTCCTCGCTTGGCAGAACCCAAACCGCCGAGATGAGCCACCCAACACTCTCATCTTCGCGGGCGAGAAGCCATGTCGCACGTGTGTACCGGACAGGTAACGGTTGAGCCGTCGTCTCGACGGCTGCGCCCGTCACGATGAAGTTGATCAGAGCGACGTCCGACGTGACCATTCGGATGTCCTTCACGATGTAGATCGCCCGGTAGGGCCTGGCTTCGGCAAAGTAGCCTTGCCACCAGGCCTCAATGGCCTGCCGCCCATGGGTGACGGGACTCTCGCGGACGATGATATCTGCATCGTCCCGGTAGAAGGCGCTGACCGCGCTTGCGACGTGGCTGTTGAACGCGTCTTCGTACGCGTCCACGAACGCCCGGATTCCAGGCCGGAGCTCCTCCGTCGCAGCGGGAGACTCGTTCAGAACGACCTGATCCTGTTGGTCGGCTCCCCACGCATGGCAGAGATGAGCCATTCGCCACTCTGACGATGGACGACCCACGCGCCTCGAAACCTCCGGGAGAGCAAGGGCCGACCCTCCCGGTCGGTTCCCCCCGTGGTCGTCGCAACATTGACAACCGCAACATCAGCGGCGACGAACCTCACTGATTGCACGTCAAGCGTGAGGTGCCGTCCAGGTTCCTGATTCGAGAAGTAGTCGCGCCACGAGTCCTGAATGGCCTGGCGTCCGACTGCTTCAGGCTGGTTACCCATTACAAGATCGGCACTGTCGCTAAAGAACGCCGACACGGCGGCCGCGTCGTGGGTATTCCAGACAGTCCTGTAGGCATCGATACGCGCACGAAGCGCGACCGAGTCCGCCCTTGCTTGTGCACTTGTCGCTTCCGGGGCCAAGCCCCCCGCAGCAAAGAGAGCCAGCACCGTCAACCATGGCTTCGCGGCACGGAGGAGTCTGGCGTTCGAGAAACCGCTGCCGAGCCTTCGAGTCATTCTTCCCTCCTAGATTGTCAGCCGACGCCACGCCGCCGAATAGAGCCCTGGACAACTCCGACAGGCCGCGAGCACAGATTACACACTCCTATGCTCCCGGCGATCTCGAGCGATTGCAGATAACGTTCTAAGTTGCCGGCGTGACTCGCGTTCGCGAGTCATGCTCGACGGAGTGAGCGCAGCGAACGGAGCCGGCAACTGTGTGTTATCTGCAGTCGTATGTCCGACCAGGGGCGCGTGCTCAAACCCGCTCAATAAGGTCTGCCAGCGCCTCCCTGACGATCCCGTCCGGAGTACCGAATGCAAGGAGGATCTCGAAGTGGTTGAGTCCCTCCGCTGCCAGAAGCCGGGAGTGCTTCTGCGCTGAAACTAGAGACGCCGCGAATTCCCTCGCCTGGCGCTGGAACTCCGGACTCTCTTTCGTCCCCGCCGCCACGACAACCTCGGCGTTGATGAGGTCGACGTGCCTGATCGGGCTGAGCGATTCGATACTCTCGGGCGTGAACGAAACGTATTCGTTCCTCGAGGACAGGCTGACGGGGTAAAGGTCGTACATACCGCTCACACATAGGCCCTTCTTGACCACGTCATCTGGCAGGCCGTACGCCGTCCAATCCGTGGCGAGCACAACACCAGCAAGATGCCCTCCCGCAGAATGTCCGGACACGATGATCCTCTCCCTGTCCCCACCGAACGTCTCTGCGTTCGCGTAGACCCACGCCACGGCTCGTCGACACTGCTCCGCGAGCGGCAAGAGATCCCCGCCTGTGTCCCCAACTTTCACGTAGTCGGGGATGACACAATGAGCACCGGCAAGGGTGCTTTGTTCGGCGATGAATGCGTTGCCACGAGCATCTCCGACTCGCCATCCCCCGCCGTAGAAGTGGACGTGGACCGGGCCACCCTCACCCGCGGGACTATACCAGTCGAGCCCTTCCCTGTCCGAGGGTCCATACGAACGTCGGGCGGGGTCGCCCAGGACCGCACGTGCTTCGGCGTTGCGTGCCACAATCTGAGCGATGACCTCATCGGCATTGTCGGCCCACACACGCTGGTTGTAGGCAGCATCGAGAGCAGCCTTGTCGTAACCGAGGAAGATGGGGGCCTTATCGGAATCGCCACGCTGATCCGACCTGCATCCCATCCATACGCCCGCCAACATTCCGGACGACAGTCCGATGAACCGCCGGCGTGACAACTCACCGCCCACTATCGTGTGTTTCAAGCGGCGAATCTCAACCTCAGACTTTCCACCTCGCTGCGACGCCGAATCGTGGCCTTGCCATTCGTTCAAGTGGGCCCCACCCCGTGTACGATTGCAGATAACGTTCTAGAGTTGCGACGCCGGCGTGTCATAGCGTACAACAGTGGCACCCCCGGCGATCAATCCACGCGCTTCCCGCGGCCCATCCCTGCCACGCGCCGGTGTTCTCCGGAGCCGCGCCAGCGGCGTAGGCGCAACTCGGTTGTTATCGGATGGCGCCTCCACACAGGCCCAGCAACCGAAAGAAAGACCCAGGACCACCAAGTGCTATGCGTTCCCCGCAAAGTGGTCCTTGAGGCTCTGCATCTCCCCGTCGACCATTCCCGCCAGCATGTCGGGAGTCCCACCCGGTTCAAGCCTGACAGCACGCGTCGCTTCCAGCAGAGTGGTCACTCCATCCGTCGAATCAACGTCAAGCACTGCATCGTATTCGAGCACTCCCAGCGCAGGTTCCAGGGCTCGGTATCGGGCGCGGTATCGATCAGACTCCTCGTCCGCCGTGAGCTCGTAGATCTCCTCCTTGAGCACGGTGCCTGCCACGGTGAACTCGAACGTGGACGGAGATTCCCGCGGTCCACCGCTGAGCCAACGGAAGTCACTTGTCATGCCAGGCAGGCCCACCGCCACCATACGCTCCCAGTCGCAAAGCAGCTCCCAGAGTTCACTCGGTGCGCAGTCGAATCGTTCAGTAGCCACTATCTCGTACCGATCGTCGCCCCTGTCCCTTACGACCGTCCGACCTGATTCCGGTTCGCGTGCCATCCTACCTACCTCCTGCTCTTGCTTGTCACGGAAGTCGATCTATGCAAATAGCGATAGCGCGTCGGTTCGTGGGCGACGATGTCCCACCGTCTCCACGGCGCTTTCCGATAACGTTCAAATTCGCCGTTATCCCGGTTCACTAATTCGGCTCCTGGCCGGGGATCTGCGAATAGGTTCGGGATGGACGGCGTTTGATTGTCGGTTTGCGTGGCCGGACGGCCCAGCGAGACCATCCGCGCGATGCCCGGGGGGGCGGGGCGTAGGAACGCGGTGGGGTCGGTGGGGGCCGACCGTGGGGCGCGATCCTTACCGCGCCTTGGTCGCAAGGTAGGGGGATGGGCGGTTGAGGGCCAGATCGGTGCGGCCGTGCAGGCCAAGGGGCGAAGTCCCGATTACCCGAATGCCGACAGGCCGCGCTACTTCCCCTCCCCCGGCTCCTTCCCCGGGGGCTCGTCGAAGGGACTGCGGATGCGCTCGATGTGCCTGCGCGACACGTGCGTGTAGATCTCCGTGGTGGTCACGTTCGCGTGGCCCAACAGCTCCTGGATGAAGCGGATGTCGGTGCCCGCCTCCATCAGGTGCGTCGCGAAGCTGTGGCGAAGGACGTGGGGCGTCACGTGCTTGGCGATGCCGGCGCGACGGCGGGCGCGGGCCGCGGCCACCTGGACGCTGCGGGCGTTCAGGTGCCGGCCGGGCCGGCTGCCGGGGAAGAGCCATTTACCAGGGTCGGCGCCCTCCAGGTAGGCGTCGATCAGGCGCAGCGCCCCGTCGGACAGGAGGGTGTATCGGTCCTTCCGCCCCTTCCCCATCCGGACCCGGATGAGTCCTCGCTCCCGATCGAGATCCTCGGGACGAAGGCGGACCACCTCGCCGACACGCAGACCCGCGGAGTAGGCGGTAGCCAAGATGGCCCGGTGCTTGGGGTAGCAGACAGCCCCGAGGAAGCGCCGCAGCTCCTCGCGACTGAGCACGGTCGGCAGGCGCCGCTCCCGCCGGGGCCGCTCCAGAGGCAGGTCGTCCACGTTGCTTCCCAGCACGGTGGAGCAGAACAACCGGAGCGCCGCGACGAGCTGGATGTGGTACGACCGGGACATGCGCCCACCGTCGAGCTTGCCCAGGATGTGCCGCCGGAGGCTCGCCGAGAGGCCTTCGTCCTCACGAAGATCCGGGAGGAAGCGGCGCGCGTGCCCGAGGTAGACCTTCCGCGTGCGCGGGCTGTATCCGCGCAGACGCATCTCCTCCTCGAAGCGGCGCAGCAGGTCCGCGGCGGGGGCCGGCCAGCCGGCGGACGCGTCGGGGGCGGTGCGGTCCCCCGCGACCTCCACCCCGAGCACGTGCAGGAGCGCCTCGCGGGCGAGCGGCGTGTCCGGCACACGCCATACGCGGAGGCCAGGGTCCCACCGTCGCCCAGGCACGCCGCGCATGCGCGCGACGAGATCGGGATCGTACGGGAAGCGGACGTGGATCTCCCCGTCGACCAGCGTCGCACGGACGTCCTCGACAGGCGTGAGCGGTGGGATGCGACGGTCGGGGGTGGTCATGAGCCAACCGTGGACCTCTTGGCGGGGCTGGGCCATGGCGAAAGAAGCCGCTCCGGGCGGGGCCCGAAGTCGCACTAGTGTGCGGCCTCCAGGCAGGTCCTCATGTCGGAGTGCGTTTCCCCCGTGAGGACCGCAGACGGGGGATCTTCTTCAGCACGTCCGCTTCCGCCCGCTGGGCATGGTAGAGATCCCAACGGAGCTGCAGGTTCATCCAGAAGTCGGAAGAGGTTCCCAGGTATCGAGCCAGTCGAAGCGCGGTACTCTGGGTCGGAGTCCGTTGTGTGGGTACCAGGACCATGCCTCGCCTCAGTGGTGGTCGCCGACTTCGACGTCCTCCGGACCACTTTCCGTCCAGCGAAAGCAGATCCGTTACTGATCGTTGATCCGTATGCTGTGGTTGACCCTTCCGGTCTCCCTTCGAAGCCTCCAGTCGATTCCCCGGTGGAGATCTTCGAGAAGGCCGGCAGAATCCAGGGCATCCAGCCTCCGGCCAGCCCGGCGCCAGAGATCCCCAGACAGGGCCTTTCGGGCCTCCTCTTCGTCCGTCTCAGCGCGTCCCGCGTGCACCTGGCGCAAGGCGGGGCGACGTTCCGAAGCGCCACTCGTACCGGCCGTCGGGAAGCTCGTCCCCGTTCTCGGAGAGGACCCCCTCCGGTCCACCCCGCACCCGCACCCGATAGTAGATCAGGGAGCGCAGGTCGTCGGACGGCGTGAACCACACCGTCCGCCGCTCGTCGTCCGTGACCAGGCTCCCGTCGACGGGCTGGAACTCGCCCGCCTCGTCCAGGAAGCCCACCTGGATCGACTGATCCGTGACGGTGGAGGGCCGGTAGGCGCGGGAGAACCGGACGCGAACGTCAGGCCTCAGGAAGTTCACGTCCCGGTCGTTCCTCTCCGGATGGTGGGACGCGATGGTGAACGGTTGGTCCTCGTGGCACATGCGGAGCGCGGTCCGGGTGTCGTCGCGCTCGGGCCTCCAGGTGAACACGCCGCGCATCGCCTGGGTCAGCATCTTCTGCTGCTTGAGGCTGGGGCCTTCGAGGTTCACCGCGAACCTGGCTCGGATGTACTCCTCCGAGGCGTGCTCGACCGTCATGGTCCCCCCGGACCCGTACATCTGCCAGTCGTCGCCGCTTCCTGAGCTCCGCGACATGCGGAAGAGGTTCTTGGTGATCCGGCCCAGGGTACCGAGGAAGCTGAAGTTGTTCTGGGCGCCCGAAGCCGCCTGCTTCCGTCCGACCTCGTAGTGGTCGTCCATCCCCAGCAGATGGAACTGGAACTGGGCCTGGCCCGCCGAGGGCGCCTGGCTCCGGGAGTCCGGAACGACGTAGGTGCCGGGCTCGAAGATCTGCTCGGGCGTGGGGGTCCATAGGACGTTGACGTGCACCTTGAGGACATCGTCCCAGAAGCCCATGTAGATCATGCAGTATCCCATGTCCGCGCTCACGGCGGCGACCGACGTGGCCGGGATGGGGGAGAGGGCCGGAAGCAATCCGGCGAAGGACGCGGCCGGTCCCTGCTCCGCCGCCAGCGTGTCGGTCATGGCGCCGCTCAGCCCGGCGACCATGTCCGCGCCCAGGTAGAGCGACAGCGTCCGGCTCGTCTCGGCGGCCTCGTCCCGCACCGTCAGCGTGACCGCGTACCGCCCTTGGTCCGCGTAGGTGTGGGTCGGTCGGCTCAGGTCCGTCCCGGCGACGGGCTCCGAGCCGTCCCCGAAGTCCCATTCGTACTCCAGGGACTCGCCGCCCGGATCGATGGCCTCGGCCGCGAACTGGACGGGCTCACCGGACCGGGGATCCCCCTCGGTCTCGAGAACGCGTATGACGGGAGCCGCGTTCCGGATGTGCACTTCCCGAGACAGGGAACGGCTGCCTCCGTCGGGCGTGTCGATCCGGACGCTCACCGTATAGGTGCTGTCGCCCCGCAGGAACTCGTGGGCCACCCCCGACCGCCCCGGGCCGCCCAGCGGATCGGAGCCGTCGCCGAAGTCCCACGTGAAGTCCGAGGGGCCGTCGAAGCCATGTACGAAGACGCCGAACGAGAGTATGTCCCCCTCTTCGCCCTGATCACGCCCCACCAGATCGCCGACCCAGCGGGCCGGTGCCGCCGCCGAGCCTGCGGAGGGAACCTGGGCCGTGAGCCCCGAGGCGGTCGCGAGGAGCGTCCCGAGCGGGAAGAGCCAGGTCGAGGCTCTCATGAGCCCCCCGGAACGATGTTCGCCGCCGTGGTGAAGGTGGCGGGTGGGCCGGGGCGAAGCGGGTTCCCGGCTTCGTCGGTGATCTCCGGGTCGAGGTGGATCTCGTACGAGGTCATGCGCTCCAGGGGAGCCGACGGCTGGAAGGTGATCACGACGGCGCCGGGCTCGTAGGAGACCGAGCCCGCGACGGCCACGCCGCCGGGCCCGACCAGCGCCACCGCGGTCGGGCCGACCGAGCCCGGGTCCAGAGGCTCGGAGACCTCCACGGTCACGGAGGCGTCGTGCGCCACCGTGATGTCCCCGTCCCGGGGGGAGACGCGGACGACCCGGGGAGCCGCTTCGTCGGCTGCCGTGGTGAACTGCCACACCAGGTCCCGTCGAAGGGAACGCCCATGGGTGTCCCGGACGGAGCGTCGGACGGTGGCCCGGTACGCGGCGCCGGCCCGGAGCGGCTGGTCCGGAACCAGCCAGGTGCGGCCCGTCCCGGCGTCGACCCCTACGGTGGCCGCGACGTCCCTGCCCGACCCGTCGACCAGCGTGAAGGCCTCGGTGGATACGGAGCTCGGGTCGACCTCCGACGACAGGGTGACGCTCACGGCGGCGACGTCCGCGACGGCGCCGTCGGCGGGGAATGTGGACCACATCGAGAGGTCCTCGAGGTCGATCTCGTCCTCGGCGCCGGCGCTGTGGAAGCCGTCCAGCGCCTCCACGCGCACGGCCGGCCGTTCACCCCGGGGCCAGCCGTCGGCGGGAAGCTCGACGGGCGAGCTCCGCACCCCCGAAGCCACCCGGACCCAGGAGGCGTCACGATCGGGTCGGTAGAGCACGTCGAAGCGGAGCGTGTCGCCGTCGGGGTCGGTCGCCTTCCACGAGACCCGCGCCGACCGGCTGCCTTCGTCGTAGTCGGCGTCGACGTGGTCTATGTTCGGGGGATTCCCGCTCGCCTCCACGGCTCCGATCACGTCGCCGGCCGGCCCGCGAAGCACGACCGATGCGGCCCCGTCGACGAACGGGACCGCTTCCCGGAACCCCACCACCGCCTCCCGCTCACGGGCCCCGTCCCCGTCGGACCACCGGGCCATCCCCGGGTCGAAGGCCCGGGACGCCAGGGACCGGCCCGTCCCGTCCAGCACCTCCAGCGTGAAGGGGCCCTCCGCCGCCGTCCCGGCGGACGGCCCCGACGTGAGCCGCCGCAGGGGATCGATGCGCGCAGCGGACCCGTCGAGGGCCAGCGCTCCCGACACCAGGAGCTGGGGGACCGCCGCCTGGACCGCGCGACCGGGGCGTGGCTCCTCGAAGAAGGCCGGCCCGGCATGGGGGCCGCCGTCGCCGAGCCTCTGCGGGAGGAGCTCCTTCGCCGGAGCCACCGCCGGCGCCTCCCGAACCCACACGCCCTCGTACACGTCCGGGATGTTGGACTCCAGGGTCGCGTACACCCCGTCCGCGACGAAGCGGACGGGGGTGTAGTCCGTCAGGTTGGATCGATGGGACGTTCCGGGCTCCATGAGGGCCTCGAGGGTCGCGGCCTCGCCGTTCCCTTCCATCGAGTGCTTGTTGTAGCCGACGGCGGGCCCCAGCATGGGCGTCCTCCACCCCTGGATCCCCAGGGCGCGCCCGGAAGAGATGCGCTCGTCCTTGCTGTCCGGGTCGGTCCGGATGACGCCTGCCGTGGCCGCCGAGTAGTGGCCGAGGCCGTTGAAGTAGTGGCCCAGCTCATGGGCGAGCGCCCATGGAGCGGCGTCGTCCGGGAGGACGATCACGGGCTCGGTCCAGAAGTCCATGATGTTCGTGAGGGCGACGCTGGGATCGGTGTGCACATCAAGATGCCCGCCGCCGTGGCCCGCGAGGCTCTTCCCGTCGGGGACCCAGGTCTTGCCCTCGTACCCCGTGCCGAGCACCTCCTTCGGGACGATCACGACGACCACGGCGTCATCGGCGAGGTGCGTGAACTCCTGGATGAGTCGATCGTCGGCCCGTTCCTTCATGTACCGCCCGTAGTACCCGCACTCCGAGGTCCCGCACCGCTCCCGGCTGTATTCCCCCAGGTCCTCGGGCTTGATCATGTAGGCGCCGGCGCGGCGGATCGCGTGGATGGGGAAGTTCTGCAGAACGAACTCCTCGGCCTCGTCGGCCCGCTTCAGCCACCCGGTTCCTGCCCGCGCCGGCGTCTCGTTCGTTCCCACGAAGGGGAAGCCGTAGGCGATGCGCAGCACGCGCTTTTCGCCGGACACGAACTCGAAGGGCACGGACGCGTTGTCGGGGAACGGCAGGTGCCCGTCGGGATCCGCGGGCTTGATCTCCACCGTCAACGGCGCCTCCAGGGCTTCCCGAACGGGCGTGAACGCCACGTTGAAGGTGTGCCCACCGGCCCGCATGAGCTCCGGATCCCACGGGTCGCCGGTGCTGGCCTCGTACGTGGGAGGGTGGATGACCGGACGGTGGAACGTATGCCTCCGCCCGTCGACGATGACGTTGCCGCTTCCGTCCCGGATCGTCACCAGAACGTCGATGTCCGATACGTCTTCCCCGGCATCCGGGTCCTTGGGCCAGATCGCCCAGACACGGACCACGGCCTTCTTCCCCGAGAGCAGCGGCTGATCACACGACGGCTGGAAGATGTGGGCCTCCAGTCGGGGGCCCGGGTCCTCCCGGGGCACCGTGGGGCAGATCTGCTCCGGCGTCGGGAGGGGGACGTCGGCCGCGTCGTCCTCCTGACCGTGAAGGGGAGTGGCCGGGACGATCACCACCGCCAGCAGCGCTGCGGCGAGGCCCAGCCGGTGGATGCGTCCCGGTTGTCTCGAGGATGTAGCCGTCGGTCCCATGCGTGTCCCTCCGCATGCCTCAACGGAATTCACCTCGGAGAGCCGCCATCGCGTCGACCGGTGGTCGGAGGAGGGCGGCGGAGGCGGGCCGGCTCAGTGCCCCACGATCAGCAACGTCAGCAGCACGCCTCCGCTGAGGACCAGCTTCCACCAGGCGACCTTTCGCCCCTCGCCCCGCACGGGGGGCCGCGTCCAGACCAGAATGGCCGCGCATGCGCTCCCGGAAGCATACTGGGCCGGGATCGCGGCGTTGGAATAGACCTCGATGCCCTCGATGTCCTCGGGCGTGACGGCCATGTCGATGGAGACGCTCGAGTGCAGGGCCACGCCGTCCACGAACACCTGGGGCCGGCACGTGCCCCGGACGGAGAGCGACGCCTCGCCCTGGCGACCGTACTGGACGCGCACCCCACCCAGGGAGCGGAGCAGCTCGGACGTCCGGCTCATCCGACGCCGCTCGATCTGCTCCCGCGTGATGAAGGTCCCGCTCCCCGTGGCGCGTCGCTTCTCGAAGTCGCGCATGTAGTAGGCGACGGTCCGGGGGACCCTGACCACCAGCGGCTCGAGGTCGATGGCCTCGGATGCCAGGTGGATGGCGAGCACCTCGTCCTCTCCCTCGCCGAGCGTCACGCTGTCCCGTACGGTCCGGTAGCCCAGGACCTCGACGCGCAGGCCGTAGGTGCCCGGAGCGGTGGGAGACAGAACGAACTCGCCTTTCGAATCGGACACCGTAGCGGCGAGCGGCGCCGACGTGGCCGGGTCGAGGAGGACGACGCGGGCCGCGGAGACCGGCTCCCCGGTCTGCAGATCCAGCACGGTGCCCATGACCCGGGACGTGGGCTGGGTCGAGCCAGGGGCGACCTGTGCCGAGGCCGCGAACGGACCGGACAGGCAAATCGCCACGCCCGCCACCACCACCGGCACGGTGAGGCGTCGTCCGCCGCGGACCCACTCCAGCCTGCTGCGTCGCATTCCCGGCCTCGAGCCTCGTCCCGTGGTCCCCCTAGCGCGCCAGGGGCAAGCGTCGCTCACCACAAGGTACGAGGGGGGGACCAGGGCGGTGACAAGACGATTCAGCGGCCCGACGGGGCAGTCGTCGGGCCGCCGGGTGGAGAGGTGACCACCCCTCCGCTCAGAACTCCCACTCCAACCCGAAGATGGGCAGCAGCCCCCACTGGTACGACGTGTCCATCTGGCCCTTGACCCCGTTCCAGGTGTAGGCGGCGAATGTTCTTCCGGTTGTAGTCGTTCCAGACGCTGACGTACCACACCAGGTTGCTGGCCTGGAACTGGAAGCGGCGATCGAAGCGCAGGTTCAGGGAATGGTAGGCGGGATAGCGCGCCTCGTTGATCCGGGACCCGTCCAGCACGTCCCGGCCGGCCGCGGCCGAGGCCTCCAGGTCCAGCGGCGTGTAGGGAGGCCCGCCGGCGAAGATCCAGCGCATGCTGAACTCCCAGCGGTTGCTGGGCTTGTATCCCCCCTCCAGGCTGGCCGTCCAGCGGTTGTCGTAGACGCGGTCCCTCCACACCCCGTCCCCCGCTTCGTACTCGGTCTTCGAGTACGAGGCGGTGGCCAGGCCGTAGACCCCGCGGGCGAGCTTCTTCTGGACGAGCAGCTCCACCCCCCTGGCCCTGGCCCTGCCCTCCGAGGTCAGCTGGTCGTGGTTGAAGAAGAAGCCGTACCGGTACACCATCTCGTCCATCACGAAGAACCCGGGCTGGGACGGATCGACGGGGAAGTCCCGGTAGTCCTTCCAGTATCCCTCCAGGGTGACGAGCATGGCTGAAAAACGAGACTCGGGCGGGACCGGGAGCCTGGAGCAGCGGATCCTGGATCAACTGCGCAGCCAGGGGATCGACCTCGCCCAGCTGGCGTGCGGTGACCAGGCGGCGACCCCCGTCCGCGTCGTCTGCGTGGCGGCCAACGTCGGGCACACGCTGGACCAGATGGGGCAGTCCACCCGCGATCAGGTGGTGACGGTGCGGGTGGACGCCGACGCCGCGGCCAAGCTCGACGCCTGGGTGGAGACCGGAGCCGTCAAGTCCCGCTCCGAGGCCGCCGCGCTCTTCATCCGCGAAGGCCTTCAGGTGCGAGCGAAGGAGCTGTCCGAGCTGCGGGCCGCCATCGACGACGTCGAAAAGGCGAGGGAGCGGCTGAAGGACCGGGTCAGGGACGTGCTGGGATTGGACGAATGACGGGGGCCCCTCAACCGCACTCCGAGTAGCCGCAGATGTGGCACTTCATGCACCCCTCCTCGTAGGCCATCTGGCCGCCGCCGCACTCGGGGCAGGCGCCGATGAAGCTCTCCTGCTGGAGGCGGTGGTAGGTGGAGGAGGCCTGCGGCTGCGCGCCGCGCGCCGCTGCGGCTCGCGCAGCGGGAGGGGGAGCGCCTCCTGCACGCCCTCCTTCTCCTCGAGGTAGCGCTCGATGGCCTGGCCCACGGCGTCCGGCACCGACAGGACCTTGTTGGGGCCGAGGCCCACGGCGCGGTCGCAGGAGATCCCCCGGAGCTGGTCCTTGACCCGCGAGATCGGGATGCCGGAGCGCAGCGCCAGCGACAACAGCCGGCCGATGGCCTCGGCGTCGGCCATGGCGGCGCCGCCGGCCTTGCCGAGGGTGCAGAACACCTCGAAGGGACGGCCGCGGTCGTCCTCGTTGATCGTCACGTACATGTCGCCGAGGGGCGACATCATCTTCATGGTGTAGCCGCGCAGCGCCTGCGGGCGCTGCCGCTTGTGGCGGGCCGCGCCGGCCGTCTGGTCGTGCTGCTGGAGCTCGCCCTTCAGCCGCTCGACCTCGATGCGCAGGTTATGCGCCTCCTCGCGGGCGTCGGCCAGCTTCTGCTCGAGCTCGGACACCCGGGACGGGTCCTCGGCGCCGGCCCCGGCCTGCGCGGTCTTCCCGGTCGACAGCACCTGGCCCTGGCGCGAGCCGTCGCGGTAGACGGTGACGCCCTTGCAGCCGAGCTCGAAGGCCAGCTCGTAGATCTCCCGCACCTGCTCCTCGGTGGCCTCGTGCGGGAAGTTCGTCGTCTTGCTGATCGCCGAGTCGCAGTGCTCCTGGAAGGCGGCCTGCATGCGCACGTGCCACTCGGGCGTGATGTCGTGGGCGGTGCGGAAGACGCGCTGCACCTCCTCGGGCACCTCGGGGAAGTGGATGTGGCCCTCCGTGGCGATGCGCTCCATGAGCGTCCTCGGAGTACCACCCCTGCTCCTGCGCCATGCGCACGAAGTCGGGGTTCACGTCCGGCATGAGCGAGCCCGCCTGGTTGCGCATGAACGCCACGGCGAACAGGGGCTCGATGCCGCCGGAGCAGCCGGCGAAGATCGAGATCGTGCCGGTGGGCGCCACCGTGGTCAGGTTGCAGTTGCGGAGCGCGCGCTCGGGGCGCACCCGCGAGCCGTCCTCCCGCGTCGCCGCCTTCCCGTCGGGTCCCCAGATCGAGCGCTCCCACGCGGGGAAGACGCCGCGGCGTCTCGGCGAGCTTCTCCGACGCGACGCGCGCCTCCTCGTTGACGAACTCCATGACGCGGCGGCCCATCTCCACGCCCTCGTCGGAGTCGTAGGGGATGCCGAGGCGCACGAGCATGTCCGCCCACCCCATCACGCCGAGGCCGATGCGGCGGATGGTCTGGGCCAGCTCGTGGATCTCCTCGAGGGGATAGCGGTTCGCGTCGATGACGTTGTCGAGGAAGTGCGTCGACAGGTGGATGACCTGGCGCAGCGCCTCCCAGTCCACGGCCTCGTCGGGGTCGTCGCCCGGGCGCGGCGTCCGCCTTCACGAACCTGCCCGAGGTTGATGCTGCCCAGGTTGCACACGTCGTAGGCGCAGCAGCGGCTGCTCGCCGCAGGGGTTGGTCGCCTCGTAGCTCCCGAGCGTGGGGCACCGGGTTGTACTCGTTGGCCCGGTCGATGAAGAACGTGCCGGGCTCGCCGGTGAGCCACGCGCCGTGCACGATCATGTCGAAGATCTCGCGGGCGTTCTCCTGGCCCGACCACCTCGCCGGTCTTGGGGTTCATCAGGTCGTAGGTCTCGCCCTTCTTCACCGCCTCCATGAACGCGTCGGTGATGGCCACGGAGATGTTGAAGTTGGTGACCTGCGTCGTGTCGTTCTTGCAGGTGATGAAGCGGCGGATGTCGGGATGGTCGACGCGCAGGATGCCCATGTTGGCGCCCCGGCGCGTGCCGCCCTGCTTCACCACCTCGGTGCTGGCGTCGTAGAGCTTCATGAACGAGACCGGGCCCGGACGCCACGCCCATGCGTCGAGCGCACCGTGTCCCCCTCGGGGCGCAGCCGGGAGAAGGAGAAGCCGGTGCCGCCGCCGGACTGGTGGACCAGCGCCATCGCCTTGAGCGTGTCGTAGATGCCGCTCCGGCCGTTGGAGAGCGCGTCGTCCACCGGCAGCACGAAGCAGGCGGAGAGCTGGCCCAGGGGCCGGCCGGCGTTCATGAGCGTGGGGGAGTTCGGCTCGAACTTCCCCTCGATCATGAGGTCGTAGAACTGCCGCGCCACCTCGCCCACCGCGGCCTCCGAGGCGCCGTAGTCGGCGTCCACGTCCGCGATGGTCTTGGCCACCCGCCAGAACATGGTCTCGGGCTCCTCCGTCGGGCTTGCCCTCGGCGTCCTTCTTCAGGTAGCGCTTCGCCAGCACGATGCGCGCGTTCTCGGTGAGCTCGGCCGCCGGGACGTCGTCGGGAACGACGTCGTCGAAGATCGTGGGCTCGCGGGGCGGGCGGGGCTCGTGAACACGCGGCATCGGCGGGGACTCCTGTGGACAAAGATGTTGAAAACGCGTGCAAATCAGGTTGAAAAGCGGCGGGAGAAGGCTCCCGCCGCACGATCTGCCTGTGGAAAGCCCTGCGAGGGACCACGAATGTTGGGGCGGGACCATATTAGGCCCCCCGACATCTTGGGGTCAAGCGCGATGCACGCGCTCGGAATCGGCCCTCGCCCGCAAGTCCCTGTGACGCGGGGATCTCCGGATTTTCGCCTCGTTCGTGTTACACCGCCGGAGGCCGGAAGTTTCGGTCTATGTTCGGGTACGCTTCGGGCTCAGAAGGGGAGGCCCAGGCGCACGTAGAAGACCGGTCCGTCCCCCTCCACCAGGGGCAAGGCGGCGCCCAGCGCGGACCTCCAGCGCGGTGGCCCAGAAGGCCAGGAAGCCGGTGGTCACCTCCGCGCCCACGGAGGCGAGCGTGGACCGGCGCGGGTTCTGGAAGCCGTGGATCCCCAGCTCCGGACCCCACGCGTTGCCGGCGTCGACGAAGAGCGCGCCCACGATCCGGTCGAAGTTCAGCGGCCACGGGCCGAGCCCGCCGTTGAGGACGGCGAGCGGGAAGCGGTACTCCCCGGAGGCCGACCAGGCGAAGCGCCCGAAGCGGGTCGACCTCGGGATAGCCCCGCACGGGGAAGAGGAGCGTCTTGCCGCCGAAGAGCGCCAGGCCCGTCACGTCCTCCCGGCTCCCGGACGCGCCGCCGACCTCGAAGTGGCCGGCGTCGGCGCCCGGCCCCCGGGCGGCACCCCCGCTCACGCGGAGCGCCAGGACGTGCGAGGCGTAGCCCGGCCCGCCCGATGGCGTGGAAGGCGCGGAGCTGGCCGATCACCTCGTCGAGGGAGCCGTCGTCCCCGGCCCTCCCGACCAGCGAGTCGGGAAGCTGGAGCTCCGTCTTGGAGCGGGCCCGCAGGATCAGGTTGGTCCCCGCCGGCGGCGCCCACCTGGTAGCCGAACGTGTGGGCGCTGGAGTACGACAGCGTGACGCGCACGTCGCCGAACCGCCGCTCCGGCCGCGTGAGCCGGTACGCCGTGGAGGGCTCCAGGAAGTTGTCCAGGAGCTCGCTGTGCTCCCACGACAGCCCACCGCTCAGCGTCAGCGACGTGGCCCGGCGCCAGCGGCGTGCGCAGGAGGCTGACGCCCGCGCTCAC
Source organism: uncultured Gemmatimonadales bacterium (assembly GCA_963848895.1). Lineage (GTDB taxonomy): Bacteria > Gemmatimonadota > Gemmatimonadetes > Longimicrobiales > Gaopeijiaceae > SZUA-318. The sequence continues at coordinate 107,630 of CAWKGE010000024.1, read as the reverse complement.
GCGCGCGCGCGCGTTGCAGGACGAAGAGCGTGTCCAGCGGCGCGTCCGCGGCGGCCTGGGCGAGGCGCACGCCGTCGTCGTCCCAGAACTGGCTCGCCGCGACGCCGAAGATCGGGTTGCCGAGCCCCAGGAAGTCGTAGGCCGCGCCCCAGTCCCACAGGCCCCCGTTCGTCCGCGTGGAGGCGCGGGCGAAGACGTCGCAGTCGTGCCGGCCCACCAGGTCGTAGCCCGAGGTGTGCACGCCCACCGTGGGCCCGATGACCTCCCTCCCCGGCACGACCAGGTCGGTGGTGCGCACCGTCCCCGTGCGGATCGACGAGCCGAACTGCGGCTCCCAGTACGTGGGGAGGAGCGTCGGGAAGGGGGAGTAGCCCTTCACCGGCCCCGACGCCTGCGCCTCCTGCAGCGCCACGGGGCGCGGCGGCGCGTCGAAGCGCGCGATGGCGCGTGAGGCCGGCGGCCAGGCCGAGGGCTCGAACACCGTTCGCTCCACGTCCCAGCCGTCCGCATGGTATCCGCTGAAGTAGACCCAGCGCCCCGCCGGATCGACCGACGGGTACGAGGCGCCGGTCAGCACGTCGGTGACGCGGAAGGGCTGCCCGGCCCTCCCCTGCGCCGGGTCCACCTGGGCGGCCAGGATGTTCGGCACGCCGGAGCGGTCCGACCCCCACAGCACCCAGCCTCCGTCGGGGCTCCACGTCGGGGCGAGGTCCACGGCGCGGTCGTCGGTGAGCCGCGACCGCGAGCCGCCCGGTGGCGGCGTCCAGCACCACGACGTCCATGTGCGCCCCCGGCGTCCAGCGCGAGACCGCGATCCACCGGCCGTCCGGCGACAGCGCTGGGGAAGGCCCAGTGCACGTCGGGCGTCTCCGCGACGATCGTCCGCACCGCCCCGCTCGCCAGATCGACGCGCACCAGGGCGTTCGTGCCGAGGGTGTCCTGCACGGCCACGGCCCAGCGTGCCGTCGGCCGACACCGAGGGCTGCGACAGGCGCGCGCCGTTGGTGAGCCGGCGCACCGAGCCGTCGGGCGCGGCGCGGTAGAGGTCGTCGTAGACGCGGTAGGGGTCCTGGAGCTCGAGCTGCGCGAACACCAGCGACCCGTCCTCCGACCATCCGAAGGACGACACGCCGTTGGTGCGCGTCAGCTCCTCGCCGTCGTCCGCTTCGAGCCCCGTCACGTGGATCTGGGCGTCGGAGCGGCCGTCGGCCCGGGCGTACGCCAGCCGGGACCCGTCCGGCGACACGCGGGGATACAGGGCGACGCGCGCGCCGTGGGTCAGGCGCTCCGGCTCGGGCGGCGTCGGCCGCGTCGGCTCGCGCCGCGCGCATGCGAGTCGGCCTCCGCGTCCACCTGCAGCTTCCACTGGTCCCACTCGTCGGACAGCGTGTGGCCGAAGGCCTTCTTCCCCGCGGCGTCCAGGCGGTAGGGGACCCACTGGCCCGCCACCGCCTCGGCGAACGCCCCATCGTGTCGTCGCCGTACTTGTCCAGCAGGTGCTCGAAGAAGAGCGACCCGAAGGCGTAGGCGCGGTTGCCCCCGGGCCAGATCGGGGAGTCTCCGGAGGCCTGCGCCCGAGGCCGGGGAAGCGTCCCTCGATGGCCGCCGTGCGCACGATCATGTCGTGGTACGTGCCGTGGACGCGGCCCGCCTCCGAGAAGTAGCGACTCGTACCACGTCGCCAGCCCCTCCATGGTCCAGCGCGGCACGCCGGTGTCCGGGAAGAACGGCCACGGCGCCGGCACCCGCCCGAAGACCGCGCGCAGGAAGCGGCCCAGGGGGCCGGCGCGGTCCAGGTGGAAGACGTGGGAGAGCTCGTGCGTGATGACCAGCTCCATCCAGTCGTCGAAGTAGCCGAGGCCCGGGTCGTCCACCGGGGGCCGCGCGACGATCGTGATCCGGTTGGAGGGTCGGATCTGGGCGTAGCCGTTCGTGACGTCGGTGTGGTCGGTGAGGAGGATGTCGATCTTCCCGGAGGGCGGCTCGACGAAGGCCTCGGCCAGCTCGGCGTACGCCCGCTCGGCCCGCGCCCCGGCGCGGCGCCCCAGCGCCTCCAGGTCCCGCGGGAACGTGACGCGGAAGTGCTCCGTCTGCAGCGTCGCCCACTCCGCGTTCGGCGGGACCTGCGCCGCCACCGGCCCGGGGCAGCGCCAGCCCGCCACGCCGAGCGCCAGGAGCGCCGCGCCGACCGGGCGCCGCCTGCTTGAAAAAGCCCACGCACCTCGCCACCCTTCGAACACACCGGCCTCGCACGGATCTCACGGACCATGTCCTCCAAGCAGAGCATCTGGTACCGCCTGGGTTACGCCCTCGAGCGGGCCCGCTCGGCCCCGCCCGTCCACCGCAGCGCAAGCTCGCCTCCCTCCGGGAGCGGACGACGGCAAGCCCGACGAAGTCGGCGGCCGACGACCGCGCCGGACCGGCGCGGCGGCAGCGGACGACCTGCTGGCGTCGGCCGCGGTGGTCGCGCTGGACAAGGCACTCGAGGCCTGGCGCCCGAGAAGCAGGTCCGGCCTGTGGAGCCTGGTCAGGGCGGGCGCGTCGGGGGCCGTGGCGGCCCTCGTCGTCGAGCTGCTCCGGCCGCTGCTGCGCGGCGAGCCGGGCCTGCTCCACCCTCGACGGGGAGACCGTGGACCGCCTGCTCGCGGGCGCGGGCCAGGGGCTGGTCTACGGCGCCGTGGTCGAGCCGCGCCTTCCCGGGCCCGCGCTCCTCAAGGGCACGCTGTACGGATCGGCCGAGTACGCGGTCCACCCCATGGGCGGGCCTCTACCGCGTCCTGGGCGCCCACGCGCCGCTGCGTCGCGTCCCGGGCCTGGGGAGCCTGCTCGACGAGCTGGACCCGCACGACCGCGTCTACCTCGAGCACGTCACCTTCGGCATCGCCCTCGCCCTCCTCTACGGCGGATTCCAGCCCGAGCAGCAACGGGATCGTCGACGACGAGGACGAATAGCGCGAGGAGGGCGCTGACCGCCACGTAGTCCGGCGGGCACGCCCCGATCCGCACGCCGCCCTCCGGGCCGGCGGCGCTTCCCGGCGCTGCGGGCGTCGGGCGGCAGGATGCCGAGGAGCTGGCGTGCCCTCGCCCGAAGCCGCGCACGGCGCAGAACGCGCCGGGCTCCTCGCGCACGGCGCCCACCACGTAGCGTCCGGCCAGCCCGTCCCACACGTCGAGGAGCTCGTAGCGCGCGCCGACGTCGTCCGCCAGTGGAGAGGTGCGCCCGGGCGTGCTCGTCGAAGGGGAACGTCCGGGAGGGCAGGCCGCTGAGCACGTAGAAGATCCGGGGCTTGCGGGTCAGCACCGCCGAGCCCGGCGGGGAGGTTGTCGCCCGACCACGTGGCCGCGTCCACGAACGCGCCCACCCGGGGACCCCAGCAGGCGAACGGCCCCTGCCGCCGCACGACGGCGCGACACGTCCGCGGCCTCCTGGGCGGCCGTGCCCCACGCCCGCGCCTCCGGCAGGAGCACGACGGCGAGGGCCGCCAGGCCGGCGATGACGGGGACCGTGTCGCCCAGCCTGCCGGCGTCCTCCCGCAGGACGCGCGCCGCGTAGAGGAAGAGGGCCGGGTAGAGCGGGAGGGCGAAGCGGTCGCCGGACCACACCGTGGGCCACAGCAGGATCAGCCCGGCGTAGAGCGGGAGGAAGAGCTCCGCCGGCCCGATCCGGCGGCGCAGCGCCCCGACCCAGCCGGCCAGGCCCAGCGCCACCAGGGCGATGCCGAGGGCCGCCACCGCCGCGCCCCGCCCCCCCACCACGCCTCCGGGCAGGTGCGTCCCGACGTAGCCGACCAGGTTCGCCGCCACCCGGCCCAGGAGCCCGCCGACGCCGACGCGACCGAGGGAGGGCTGGTACGGGTCCACCAGCCAGAACTCCGACACGTACGCCCCCTGCCCCGCCCCCCGCGCCCGCAGCAGCCACAGGACCATGGGGATCCCCAGCCCGACGGCCGAGGCGGCCAGGGCGCGCCACCGCCGGCGCAGCGCGAGCCAGGCGACGACGCGCGACCACCAGCGGGAGCCCCGCCGAGCGCGTGAAGTAGGCGAGGCCGGTGGCCACCACGCCCGCGACCAGCCACCCGGTGTGCGCGCCCTCCTCGTCCGCCCGCTCCAGCGCCAGGAGCGCGAGGAGCGTGAAGGCGAGGAAGGTGGGGTCGGACAGGATCCAGTGGCCGTAGTAGACGACCGACGAGGCCATGGCGACGACGAGCGCCACCCCGAAGGCCCACGCCGGACCGACGCGCCGCTCGGCCCACAGCCAGGTCGCCGCCACCGCCGCCACCGTCGACACCACCGCCACCAGCTTGAGGGCGACCCAGGTGCGCGCGCCCAGGGCCATGAGGATCGCCAGCAGCGCCGGGAAGACCGGCGGATACTTCGTGTGGGGAAGCCCCGCAGGATCGAACAGCTCGGTGTAGGTCCCGTGCTTCACGAGGGAATAGGCCAGCGTCACGTAGCCGGCGTTGTCCCCTCCGGTGTGGGGGGCCGGATTGAACGTCGTGGCGAGGACGGCGGCCGAGACGACGACGACGACCGCCAGGAACGCCCAGCGCACGCCTCCCTTCACCGGCCCGCCCCCTGGTCCCCGACCAGGCGCGCGATCACGCCGCCCGCCTCGTCCAGGCGCCGGCGGGCCTCCGTCGCGTCGACGCCCAGGCGGCCCATGACCAGCGCCGTCTTGACGTGTCCGCCGGCGGACTCCAGGAGCGCGCGGGCGGCGGGGCGCTCCACGCCCAGCATCTCCATGAGGATGCGCTCGCCGCGGTCCTGCAGCTTCTGGCAGGTCACCTGCAGGTCGACCATCAGGTTCCCGTACACCTTCCCCAGGCGGACCATGGCCCCTGTGGTGAGCGTGTTCAGGACGAGCTTGGTCGCCGTGCCGGCCTTCATGCGCGTGGAGCCCGTGATGACCTCCGGGCCCACCAGCGGCGCGATGACGACGTCGTGCGCCTCCACCAGCTCGCGGGACGGATACGTGCACAGGAGGAAGCCGGTCTTCGCGCCCCGCTCCCGCGCGCGCGCCAGCGCCCCGTGCACGTAGGGCGTGCGTGCCGGAGGTGGCGATGCCCAGCACGAAGTCGCGCGCGTCCACCCCCTTCTCGTCGATGGCCTTCGGCGCCGTCCTCGGGGTGGTCCTCCGCGCCCTCCTGCGCCCGCACCAGCGCGGCGTATCCGCCGGCGATGATCCCCTGCACCATCTCGGGATCCGTTCCGTAGGTGGGCGGCATCTCCGCCGCGTCGAGGACGCCCAGGCGGCCCGACGTGCCCGCACCGACGTAGATCAGCCGGCCGCCGGCGCGGAACGCCGCCTCGACCAGCTCCAGGGCGCGGGCGATCGCCTGGCGCTCCTCGCCGACCGCCTCGGCGACCATGCGGTCCTCGGCGTTGATCAGGTCCACGATCTCCTGTGCGTCGAGCTCGTCGATCCGTGTGGAGCGGGGGTTCCTCTGCTCGGTGAGACGGGGGTCGCGCACGGCGATGGGTCCGCTTGTCGGGGTCTCCGGGAGCCGATAACGTCGGGCGACGAATGGTATCCGAGGGGCCGAAGGGCGGCAACGACGCCGACCGGCCCCTCCCGCATCGGAGCACCGCATGATCCCGGAGTCCGCCGCTCGCTTCCGTCGCACCACGCTCCTCGCCGCCGCCCTGCTCGCGCTCGCCGGATGCCGGGACCTGTCGGAAGTCCCGGGGCGCGAGCCGGCGACGACGTTCCCGGCGGGCTGGCCCTACCCGTACGACGCCGCTCCGGTCACGGGCAGCAACGGGATGGTGGTCACCACCGACGAGCTGGCCAGCCAGGTCGGGGTGGACATCCTGAAGGCCGGGGGCAACGCGGTGGACGCGGCGGTCGCCGTGCAGTTCGCCCTCGCGGTGGTCAACCCCGAGGCCGGCAACATCGGGGGCGGCGGCTTCATGGTCGTGCGGCTGGCGGACCACACCACCGCGGCCCTCGACTTCCGCGAGAAGGCGCCGCTGGCGGCCACCCGCGACATGTACCTCGACGCCGCCGGCAACCTCACGGACCGGTCCGTCGTCGGCCCCCTGTCGGCCGGCGTGCCCGGCTCGGTCATGGGGATGTGGGTGGCGCACGAGCGCTTCGGCACCCTGCCGTGGGCGGACCTGGTCGCGCCCGCGATCCGCCTCGCCCGGGGCTTCCCCGTGCGGGAGCGCTTCCTGGTCTCGCTGGACTCGGAGATGGTCGCGCGAGCTGTCGCGCGTTCCCGGCGTCCGCGGCGCAGTTCCTCCCGCGGGACGGGCAGCCGCCCCAGGTGGGCGACACCCTCCGCCTGCCGGACCTGGCCGCCACGCTCCGCCGCATCCAGGAGAAGGGCCCGGACGGGTTCTACAGGGGGCGGACAGCCGACCTCATCGTCGCCGAGATGGAGCGTAGCGGAGGCATCATCACCCACCGCGACCTGGAGACGTACACGGCCGAATGGCGCGAGCCGATCCGGTTCAGCTACCGCGGCCACGACATCGTCTCGATGCCGCCGTCGTCGTCGGGCGGGGCCACCATGGCCGAGATCGCCAACATCCTGGAGGGCTTCGACCTGGGCGGGCTGCCGTGGCACGGCGCGGAGATGATCCACCTGTACGCCGAGGCGTGGAAGCGGGCCTACGCCGACCGCAACGCCTACCTCGCCGACCCCGACTTCGTGCGTATGCCCCTCGAGCGGATGACGTCGATGGAGTACGCCGACGAGCGCCGCGCCACCATCGAGGAGGATCGGGCGACGCCCTCCAGCGAGGTCATGCCGGGCCTGGGCGCCCCCGCCGAGGGGACGCACACCACGCACTACTCCATCGTCGACGGGCAGGGCAACGCGGTGGCGGTGACCACCACGATCAACTCGTGGTACGGCAGCGGGGTTACCGTGACGGGGGCCGGCTTCGTGCTCAACAACGAGATGGACGACTTCGCCGCCAAGCCAGGGACGCCCAACCAGTACGGCCTGGTGCAGGGGGAGGCCAACGCCATCGAGCCCGGCAAGCGGATGCTGTCGGCGATGACGCCGACGATCGTCATCGGCCCGGGGGAGCGCCTCGAGATGGTGGTGGGCACGCCCGGGGGCTCGACGATCATCACCACCGTGTTCCAGGTGATCTCCAACGTGCTGGACTACGACATGGGCGTGGTCGCCGCCGTGGACGCGCCCCGCGTGCACCACCAGCACCTGCCCGACCAGATCTACTACGAGCCCGGCGGGCTCGACCCGGCGGTGGTGAAGCGCCTGCAGGCGATGGGCTACAGGCTCGTCGAGCGCACCGAGATGAGCGGCGACGTGCAGGCCATCGAGGTGGCCGAGGACGGGACGCTGCACGGTTGGTCCGACCCGCGCAGGGGAGGGAAGGCCATCGGGTACTGACGGCTCCGGCGTGACGGCGCGCCCGGAGGGGTTGCGGGCGAGCGGTTCTTCCGCGCTCCCAGCGGGGTAGGACCCGGCATCCCTTCCGCAAGCGAGGTTGCCATGACGCCGACGATCCGCGTTTCCGCCCTCTCCCTTCTCCTCGCCACCACCACGGCCCCGCCCCTCCATGGCCAGTCCGTGGCGAGCGTCCTCGACCACATGGCCTCCGCGTGGGAGCAGCGCGTCTCCGCCGTGCGCGACTACACGATCGTGGAGACGAACCGGGGTGACACCACCGTCGTCTACCGGGTGAAGGAGGTGGTGGACGGACATCCCGTCTTCCGGACCGAATCGGTGACGGTCGACGGCCAGCCGCGCCCGGGGGAAAAGGCCGAATCGAGCGTGGACGACGTCTACACGATGATCGGCAAGCTCAGGACGGCGGCGCAGTACGCCGGCACCGACACCGCCGAGGGCCACGACGCCCAGGTCCTCACCACGACCGATCCCGATGCCATGGGCCTCGATCCCCGCGACGTCGACGAGCGGGGGAGGTTCACGCCGAAGACGGCGAAGATGTGGGTGGACGCCGAGCGCTGGGTCCCGTTGCGCTTCCAATGGGAGGGGACGTGGCAGTCCGAGGGCGGCCCGCCATCGGACGTGTCCATGACGGTGACCCTGGCCGACTACCGGGAGGTGAAGGGCCTGCTCGAGCCCTTCCACCTGACGGTCCGGGTGTCGGGCGCCATGGGCGCCATGAGCTCCGACCCGGAGATGCAGCAGCAGATCGCCGACACGCGGAAGAAGATCGCCCAGATGCCTCCGGCCCAGCGGGCCGTGGCCGAGCAGATGATGAAGACCCGCATGGCCCAGCTCCAGCAGATGGCTTCCGGCGATGACACGACGGGCTCCGACATCGTGGTGACGGAGGTGCGCGTCAACGCAGGCCCGCCGACCCCGTAGGTGGGGGGGCGCGCGGGAGCGACTCCTCGGCGTGTGATCCCAGCGGTAGCGCGCGGGAGTGACCCCGCGGCGCCGCGACTCGAAGTTGCGCGCGGGAGCGACCCCGTGCCCCCGAGATTGGGGTGGGGCGCGGGAGCGACCCCGCGGCGCCGCGACTCGACCGCTCGGCCGCCGGTTCTTCGCTTCGGCACGCGTCTTCCGCTTGCCTCGCTCCGCCGCTACGCGCGGCGGAGTCTCCCTGCGGAGCCACGGGGTCACGCCCGCTCCGGGACCGGTAGAGGAGCCGCGGGGTCATCTCCCGCTTTGCGGGGCCCTGCGTGGTAGGCCCGACCACCAGGGCCCACCAACCGCGCCGGTGGGGCGCCGGCGGCGGCGTACCCCCCGCAGCGAGGCTCTGCCGCGCGTAGCGGCAGAGCGAGGCAACAGGAGCGAGCAAGAAGACGCGAGCGACCACGCGGCCGAGCGGCCTCGCCAAGGGGGGCGCGGCGCGCCGCACGGCGCCGGACACCACCGCGGGAACCCGTCACCCACCTGGGGTAGACTTTCGCCTATGCGATCCCTCCGCTCGATCCTCCCGTACTTCCGCCCCTACCTGAAGCCCTTCGGGTGGGGCCTCGTGCTGGTGGTCTTCGCGAACGCGTTCCAGATCGCGGGGCCGTACCTGATGAAGCTCGCCATCGACGGGCTGGGGGCCCCGGGCGTCACGGCCGCGCGGATCGCGGGCCTGGCGGGGCTGATCGTGCTGGCGGCGCTGCTGGGTGGCGCGGCGCGCTTCGGGATGCGGGAGCTGCTCAACGGGGTCAGCCGGCGCATGGAGGCGGACCTGCGCAACGACTTCTTCCGCCACCTGCTCCGCCTCGACGCCGTCGTTCTACGGGACGGTGCGCACCGGCGACCTCATGAGCCGCGCCACCAACGACACGCTGGCCGTGCGCATGGCGGTGGGGCCGGCGGTCATGTACACGGTGAACACGCTGGTCACGTTCGCCTTCGCGATCACGGTCATGCTCCTCATCAGCCCGCGGCTGACGCGCGTACGCGATGATCCCCATGGTGGTCCTGCCGCCCATCGTGATCGGCTTCGGCAGGGTGATCCACAAGCGCTTCGAGGAGATCCAGGAGCAGTTCTCCACGCTGTCGACCATGGTGCAGGAGAACCTCACCGGCGTGCGCATCGTGCGGGCGTACGCGCAGGAGCCGGAGCAGGCCCGCCAGTTCGACGCGCTCAACGACGAGTACCGCCAGCGGAACATGGGGCTGGCGATCTCGGCGGGGGCGTTCCATCCGGTGCTCGGGCTCATCGCCGGCTTGGCGATGGTGCTGGTGCTGTGGCTCGGCGGCCAGGAGGTGATCGCCGGGCGCATCACGGTGGGCGACTTCGTCGCGTTCGGCTTCTACCTCATGCTGCTGATCTGGCCCATGATCGCGGTGGGTTGGGTCGTCAACCTCTACCAGCGTGGCGCGGCCTCGATGGCGCGGCTCAACCGCATCCTGCAGGCCGAGCCGGCCGTGGTCGTCCCCGACGATCCGGCCCCCCTCGACGGGGCCGCCGGCCGCGTCGAGTTCCGGCACGTCTCGTTCACCTATCCGGGCACCGAGCGGGTGGTGCTGCACGACGTGGCCTTCGCAGGCGGAGCCGGGCCAGATGGTGGCGCTGGTCGGGCCCACGGGCGCGGGGAAGAGCACGCTGATCGCGCTGCTGGCCCGCATCTACGACCCGACGTCCGGCGAGGTCCTCATCGACGGGGTGCCCCTCACCCGCGTGGACCCGGCGGAGCTCCGCCGACGCATCGGCATGGTGCCCCAGGACTCCTTCCTCTTCTCGGAGACCATCGAGGCGAACATCGGCCTGGGTCTCGACGACGCCGAGCCGCCGGCCGAGGAAGGCGACCCGTCGGCCGCCGTAGCGGCGGCCGCCCGCATCGCCCAGCTCCACGACCAGATCGAGGCGTTCCCCCAGCGGTACGGCACGATGCTCGGGCGAGCGGGGCATCAACCTCTCCGGCGGACAGAAGCAGCGCGCGGCCCTGGCCCGGGCGGTGGCGCGCGACCCGCTGATCCTCGTCCTGGACGACGCGCTGTCCGCCGTGGACACGCACACCGAGGCGAAGATCCTCGAGGACCTGCGCACGGTGATGCGCGGGCGCACGTCCTTCATCATCAGCCACCGGGTTTCGGCCGTCATGAACGCGGACCTGATCCTCGTGCTCGAGGACGGGCGCATCGTCGAGCGGGGCACCCACGCGGAGCTCGTCGCGGCCGAGGGGACCTACGCTCGCCTGCTCCGCCGTCAGATGCTGGAGGAGGACCTGGAATCCGACCTGGTCGTCCAGGCCGCCGGCGACTGAGGGCGGGACCGGGAGGGACCCCTCAGCGGACCAGCGACGAGCAGGCCGACGAGCCCGCCCAGGACGCTGAGCGGCTTCCACCAGCCCCCCTCTCCCCTCCACACGCTGCGGGACGCGCGTCCACACGACCACCACGCCGCAGGCCGCGCGGGCGTACTGGGGCGGTGCGGTCGCGGTGGTGTAGACCTCGATCCCCTCCACGTCGTCGGGGCGGAGCATCAGGTCGAGGCTCGTCCCCTCGTAGGACGCGACGCCGTCGATGAAGAGCTTGGGCACGCACCGCCCGTGCAGGAGCAGGCGCGCGTCTCCCCGCCGGTCGGGCGCGACCCGCACGCCCGGCACCATGCGGAAGAGATCGGACACCTGATACGGGCGCCGCTTCTCGATGTCGGCGCGCGTCACGAACGCCCCGATCCCCAGCGCGCGGCGACGCTCGAAGTCCAGCATCGCCGCCGACGTGCGCCGCTCCACGGTCACGAACACGGGCTCGACGTCGATGGCCTCCGGCACGAGGGAGGCGGTGATCTCGGTGCGCACCCGCGCCTGCAGGAGCAGGTCCTTCGTGAGCTCCCGGTAGCCGATGCGCTGGATCGTGACGGTGTAGGGGCCGATGGGAACGGTGGGAAAGGTGAAATCGCCGATGCTGTCCGCTTCGACCAGGGCGAGCGGACTGGCCGCTGCCGACGCGCGTCAGGAGGACCCGCGCGCCCATGACCGGCTCGGTCGCTGGTACGGTCCCGCACGGTGCCGGCCAGGGCCGTGCGCACGGCCCGCGGGGACTGGGGTGGGCGGAGACTGCGCGCGGAGCCGGCCCATCGACGCACACACCATGGACAAACCGGCGCCCATGATGAGCGCCGGCCGCCCGAAGCGTCGACGTGGGAGGGTCTTCCGCACCGCTGCTGCGACTCCTGTCTCTCGGCCGACGGAGTACCCGCCGCCGGCGGCCCCGTCCCGGCGCCGCATCCGCAACCTACGGTGCCGGCGGCGCGGAGTGCAAATCCCGGGCGGGCCTACGGCTGCCGACCCTTGACCACGTCCGCTTCTCCACTAAGATTCTTCAGTGAAGATTCTTGGCGGTCACGCCGCGGACCGCTCCGGTCCGCCGAACCCTCCGGAAAGAGGAGCACTTCCTTGACCGAAACCGCTTCGGCGAACCTGATGCGCGGCACGGTGGACCTGGTGGTGCTGCGCACCCTCATCCAGGGTCCCATGCACGGCTTCTCCATCGCCCGCTGGATCCGCGACCGCAGCGGCGACGCCGTGTCCGTTCGAGGACGCGGCGCTCTACCAGTCCCTTCATCGCCTGGAGCGCCAGGGCCTGGTGGAGTCGTCGTGGGGCCGCTCGGAGAACAACCGCCGGGCACGCTTCTACACGCTCACCCGGAAGGGTCGGGGGCGCCTCGAAGCCGAGACCGACGCGTTCCACAGCTACGCCGCCGCGATCACGAGCCTGCTGGAAGCCGAGAAGTAGGAGGAGGGGGAGGGGATGGGACGACGGGAGACGGAGACCGGGATCGCGCCTGGTCGGCCACGCGAGATCCGGCGCGCGAGGTGGACGAGGAGCTGAGCTTCCACCTGCGGCAGCGCGCCGACGAGCTGCGCGCCCAGGGCGTGCCCGCGACAGAGGCTCGGAGACGCGCGGAAGAGGAATTCGGGGACCTCGCCGCGACGCGGCGCTATTGCGAGGCGGAGGACCGGCGGCGCGCGCGGCGTCGGCGTGTCCTCGGGGTGCCGCGCACCCTGGCCGACGAGTTGCGCCTTGCCTTCCGGGTGATCGTGCGGCGGCCCACCGGCGTCATGGCGCCGGTGGCGATCCTGGCGGCCGCGGTGGCGCTCAACGCGCTGGTCTTCACGGTGGTCCGCGGCGTGCTCTTCTCCCCCCTTCCCTTCGCGCAGCCCGACCGGATCGTGGCCGTGGACGAGGTCACCGAGCAGTACGGGCTCTCGCGCGTATCCTACCCGGTGCTGGCCGCCTGGCGGCGAGAGGCCCGCTCGGTCGACGACGTCGCGGCCTACCTGGAGAGCGAGTTTCCGCTGGTGCGTGAGGGCGGGACCACGCGGGTCCAGGGCGTGGCGGTCACCGAGGGCTTCTTCGACCTCCTGGACCGGCCCATGCTCATGGGACGCCCCCTGGGCCCCGATGCGCACCGGCTGGACGCGGCCCCGTCGGTGCTGGTGTCCGAGCGCCTGTGGCGGCGAGCCTTCGGAGCCGATCCGACGATCCTGGACCGCACGCTGCGCATCGGTGGACGGGAGATGCCCGGTGCGCGGCGTGGTGCGGAACGGGGGCGGCTTCCCCGACGACGCGGACCTGTGGGTCGCCCTGGAGCCCACCAACCCGGGTCTCATGGAGGTCGTCGGCGCGAAGATCATGGTCGGCCTCGCCCGGCTCGGCCCCGGGGCGACGCCGGAGGGCGCGGCTCGCGAGCTGGGCGAGATCTCCGCACGCGTGGTGGGCGGCGCGCCCCACGCCTCGGCCGTGATGCTCCCGCAGCGCCTCCTCGGCGACGTGCGCACACCGCTGCTCCTCCTCGAGGGAGCGGTCCTGCTCGTGCTGCTCGCGGCGTGCGCCAACGCCGGCGGCATGCTCCTCGCCCGTCGTGCGTCCGCCGGGCGGAGCTGGCGGTGCGGGTCTCCGTGGGGGCGGGATCGCTACGCGTGGCGGTCGGCCTCCTCCTGGAGGGCGCCCTCCTGGGGTTGGGCGCGGGCGTCGTGGGCCTGGCCGTGGCCGCGGCGCTGCTCGGGCCGGCGCTCGCGCTCGTCCCCGACGACCTTCCCCACGCCGCCGCCATCGCCCTGGACCCGGTGGTGGCGGCCTTCGCCGTGGGCCTCGCCCTCGCCACCGGCGTCGTGACGGCCCTCGTGCCCGCCCTGGCCGGCGCTCGCACCCGCCCCGCGGCGCTCCTGCGCGAGGCCTCGCCGGGTGCGGGCGAGGCCGCCTGGCTCCGTCGCCTCCTCGAGGGTTTCGTCGTGACGCAGGTCGCGCTGGCCGTCCTGCTCACCGTGGGAGCCGGGCTCCTCCTGCGCAGCTTCGTCGCCACGGTGACCGAAGATCCGGGCTTCGACCCCGCGAACGTCACCGTGGTGGACGTCGGGCTGCCCGACTACCGGTATCCCGACGCCGAGACCCGCCTCGCCTTCGCGCATGCGCTCCTGCGGCGTGCGGCCGACCTGCCCGGCGCGACCGCCGTGGCCCTGGCGCGAAACCTCCCGATCTCCGGGTCCACCATGACGTCCCCGCTCCTGACGGGAGACGGCGCGGAGAGCGGATCCGTCCAGGTCGCGTTGGTGTCGGCGGACTACTTCGACGTGATGCGCATCCCGTTGAAGGACGGCCGAGGCTTCGAGGACGACGACCGCGAGGGCGGCCCGCCGGTGCTGGTCGTCGATCCGGACATCCGCACCCCGGACGGCGAGACGATCGGCGTGGGGAGCCGGGCCCACTCCTACTACGGCGGCCCCGACGGCCCCGACGGGATGCGCACCGTGGTGGGCGTGGTGGGCGCCGTGCGCCACGACGGCCTCAGGGCCGCGCCACCGCCCACGGCCTACGAGCCGTTCTTCCAGAAGGGGGGCGCGGCGGGGTTCTCGCTGCTGGTGCGCTCCGACGCGCCCGCGGCGGTCGTCGCCCGGTCGGCCCGGGCCCTCCTCACGTCCATGGACCCGGAGATCCCCGCGGACCGCGTGGGCACGATGAGCGCCCGCATCTCCCGCTCCGTCGCCGGCCCCCGGTTCTACACGGTGGTGCTGTCGGTCTTCGGCGTCCTCGCCGTCGTTCTCGCCCTCGCGGGCTGCCAGGCCGGCCTCGCGCACCGCGTGGCCGCCCGCAGGCGGGAGATCGGCCTGCGCATGGCACTCGGCGCCACCCGGCCCGGCGTGCGGGGGATGGTGCTCCGCCGCGGCCTCCTCCTCACCGGCGCCGGCGCCGCCATCGGACTCCTCCTCTCCCTCCCCGCCACCCGCCTCCTCGACGCCCAGCTCTACGGCGTCACCGCCGGCGACCCCGTGACGTACGTGGGGCTACTGGTGTTGCTCCTGGCCGCGGCAGCCCTGGCGTCGGACCTCCCCGCCAGGCGGGCCGCGACGGTGGACCCCGCGGAGACGCTGCGGGAAGCGTAGAGAAGCGCGGGACTGGCAGGCGCGACAACCGGCTCGCCCCCGCGCGATGCGCCCACCAGGGTCGCCACACCGCCGAAGGCCCGAGAGGGGCGAGGCGAAGCCGACGCGGCTCCCACCCCCAGGGTCGGAGCGCCCGGGCGCGCCCTACCCAGGGCGCAGAAGCCGCGCTGCGGCCCCCGCCTCAGATCCGGTCCAGAATGAACCCCGGCGTGAACCTCGCCAGCCACCCGCTCAGGATCGTGAACGATCCCGGTCAGCAGCAGCACCCCGAGGAACACGAGGAGCACGCCGGACGCCTTCTCCACGATCGGGATGAAGCGCCGGAAGCGCTTGAACGCCTGGAGGAACCAGTCGAGCGCCAGCGCCGCCACCAGGAACGGGATCGCCAGACCGAGCGAGTAGACGGTCAGCAGCCCGACGCCCGCCCACATGGTGTCCTGGGAGAAGCCGTACGTGAGGATCGCCCCCAGCACCGGGCCGATGCAGGGCGTCCAGCCGGCGCCGAACGCCATCCCCACGCCGAGCGTGCCCAGGTAGCCCGCGGGCTTGTCCGCCAGGTGGAGCCGCTTCTCCCGCATGAGCGGCATCAGCCGGAAGACGCCGGCCATGTGCAGCCCCAGCAGGATGATGATCAGCCCGCCGACGCGCGCGATCCAGATCTCGTAGGCGCGGAAGAACTGCCCCAGGAACGAGGCCGACGCCCCCAGCAGGATGAAGATCAGGCTGAAGCCCGACCACGAAGAGGACGGCGTGGATCAGCGTCGCTCGCGGTCCACGCCCTCCCTGCAGGTCCTCCAGGCTCATCCCCGTGACGAACGTGAGATAGCTGGGCACCAGCGGGAGCACGCACGGCGACAGGAAGGAGAGGACGCCCGCGCTCAGGGCGATCAATATGCCTACTCGTTCACGTGATGGTCCTCCTCGTCGTTCTGTTCGAGCGCTCTGTTCAGGAGCGCCCCTTCGTCGTTCTTCGGCGTCGCGCCCGGCGCGCCTGCGCCCAGGCCCGGATCCCCGTCACCGACGCCGAACCAGAACGCCACCACGCGCGACGGCCCACCCCACCAGCGTCGGGAAGAGCGCCGCCAGCGCGGCGACGACAGGATCGCCACGGACAGCGTGCCCAGCACGGTGCGGTCCTCCCGGCCCAGCGGACGGTTGCCGGCCAGCGCGCCGCCGAGCAGCGACCCGGCACGCACCAGGGGCGCCATGCCCACCCGCCGTCCGCCCGCCCCGCGTCCGAGCTGCTGCTCCAGCCGCTCGGGGAGCGAGCCCTCGGGGTCCAGGGGCGCCTTCGGCGTCTCCAGCTCTCCCGGGCAGGGACCGCACCGGCACGCGCCTCCCCGCCGGCAGCACGATCTCCCGCGACGACGCCAGGTCGCGCCAGGAAGAGGCCCTCGAGCTGCCCGGCCAGCCCCAGGTCCAGAACACCCACGTCCATCTCCCAGTTCCCCATCAGGCTGGCGGAGTTGAGGTTGCTCGAGCCCACCCGGCACCAGATGCCGTCGACCACGGACGTCTTCGCGTGGATCATCGGCCCCTGCCACTCGAAGAGCCGTACGCCGTTCTCCAGCAGGAAGCGGTACCCGCCCCGCGAGATGCTGCCCACCAGGGGCCAGTTGTTGTGGGCCGGGCAGGACGATGCGCACGTCCACGCCCTGCCGCGCCGCCGCGGCCAGCGCCTCGCTGAGCGGCGCGCGGCGCCACGAAGTACGCGTCGGTGATCCAGATGCGCCGGCGCGCCCGGACGGCGGCGAGATGCAGCGTCCGGTAGACCCGCGCCTTGCCCGGCTCCCCCTCGATGAGCCACACCGGCGTGTGCCCGCCGCCGGGGGATCGGCGAGCGTGGCCGCCAGGAACGACGGCTCGCCCGATCTCGCCCCAGAGCCGCTCGAAGGCCAGCGCCGCGGCCCGGGCGGCGGGGCCCCGGATCTCGACGCCCGTGTCGCGCCACGGCGCGCCGGTGCCGGCTCCCGGCCCACTCCTCGCCGATGCAGAAGCCGCCGACGAAGGCCACCTCGTCCGTCCACCACCACCAGCTTGCGGTGGTCGCGCTGCGAGCACGCCCGAAGGGGTCGCCGAGGGCCAGGGACGGCGGGTTGAACGCCCGCACCTGCACGCCCGCTTCCTGCATGGGCTTCCAGTAGCGCCGGGGCGTGGCCCAGCAACCCAGCCAGTCGTGGATGACCAGCACGGGCACGCCCTGGCGCGCCTTGGCGATCAGCGCCTCGCGGAACGCGCGGCCCACGCGGTCGTCGCGGACCACGTAGTTCTCGAAGTAGACGAAGCGGCTCGGCGCCGTCGATGGCCTCGAGCCAGGCGTCGAAGGAGCCGATCCCTCGAACTGGAGGCGGATCTGGTTCCCGGTCAGCGTGGGCGAGCCTGTCGCCCGCTCGATCTCATCCCACGAGAGGAATGTCCCGCCCAGGCCGGGTCCGGCGCTCCGCCGCTCGGAACCGGACGGCGCGCGTGGCTGGGTCTCGGGAGCAGGCTCGGGCACGGTCGTCCGACGCGGGGAGAATCGGACGCCATCAAAGGTCGAGGGTGACCGGCCCGCGATCAAGCCGCGCGTCGGCACTCCCGGCTCCTGCTTCAGCCAGCCGCTCCTGGAAGCGATAGATGAGCAGCTTGTAGACCAGCTTCGCCACGAGGAAATCCGGCGCGTGCAGGCCCGGGCGTCGGCGCCAGCTCCACCACGTCCGCGGCCACCACCTCGCGCTCCCGGAAGACGCGCCTGAGGAACTCCAGGGTGCGGTACCAGTCGCCGCCGCCGGGCTCCGGCGTGCCGGTGGACGGCACGAGCTAGGGGTCGAAGTAGTCCACGTCGAAGGTCAGGTAGACCTTCGGGCCCAGCGCCTCCAGCGCCCGGTCCATCCAGCGGTCGTCCTGCCACATCTCGTCGGCCCACACGATGGTGGACGCCGCCCGAGCCGCGGGACACCTCCATCTCCTCGGCGCTCACGGCCCGGATGCCCACGGCCACCACGTCGGCGCGATCGAGCACGCGCGCCATGGCGCTGGCGTGGGAGTTGGGCGTGCCCTCGTACTCGGGCGCAGGTCGGCGTGGGCGTCGAGCTGGAGCACGGTGAGACGCTCGGCGTGACGGTCCGCCTGCGCCAGGATCGCCGGCGACGACACGCTGTGCTCCCCCCCGAGCATGAGCAGGAAGCGGTCGCCGCACGCCTCGGCCACCTGCGCGTACGCCGTCGCGCAGCTCGTCCATGGCCGGGCGTGGCGCCGGCGCGGGTGAGCTCCAGCGCCGGCAGCGTGTGGATGCCGAGCATCGGCGCCGGCCTCGCAGTCCAGCTCCTGGTCGTAGAGCTCGATGTAGCGCGACGCCTCCACGATCGCGCCGGGGCCCTCGCGGGTGCCGCCGCCGTACGACGTGGTGGACTCGTAGGGAACGGGGAGGATCACCGCGGCTGCGCCGCCGCGAAGTCCGAGCGCGGCCTCGTCCAGCCCGAGGAAGGTGTGGGGAAGCTCCCAGGGAAGGGACTCGAGTCCGCTCGGGAGTCCTGGAGGAGTCACGGCGTCATGCGCTCCCGCCGGGCCGTCCACGGAGCCCGAGCTCCGCCGCGACCCGGCGCTCGAGGGTTTCGTTGGTTGGGCAACCGGGTCGCGGGGCGAGCCGATCGCCTGCTACACGGTTTCGATGGGGCACGTCAGCCCCTGGTAGGGCAGCGACCGCGCCCCGCTCTCGTGACACTCGCGGCACAGCCCGTAGATCTCCAGGCGATGGCGCGCCGGCACGAAGCCGTGCTCGACCTGCACGCGCGCCTCCACGGCCGGATCTCCTGTGCTCTGGAACTCGATCACCTTGCCGCACTCCAGGCAGATCAGGTGCTCGTGCACGGGCTGCTGCGACAGGCGGTGCTCGTAGCGCTTGAAGCCCTCGCCGAAGTCGTGCTCCTCCACCAGCCGGCTGCGCACCAGCAGGTCCAGGGTCCGGTAGATGGTGGCCTTGCCGATGCGGTCGCCCCGGTCCCGCAGACGTCGCTCGATCTCGTCCACCGAGAGGTGCTCCTCCGACGCGAACACCACCTCGGCCACCGCCTCGCGCTGATGGGTCACCGGCAGTCCCTGCTCGCGCAGGTAGCGCCCGAAGAGGCTGATGAACGGCCGCACGGGCGGCCTCTCGGTCATGCCCGGTCTCCACGACCAGGAGCGGCGGGTCGAACTCGTCCATGAGGGCGGCGAAGCGCTCCGGGGTCGCCGTCGATGTCCACCTCGCGCGGCTCGCCGTAGGCCTCCCCGGCGCGGCGCACCACGCCCTCCATGACCCGGGGCAGCAGCTCCGGCGGCGCTTCGCCCTCCTCGTGGAAGACGTGCTCCAGGGTCAGGCCCTTCCCGGTCCGCTCGGCGGTGTACGCCACGCGTGAGCAGGCGGCGCCGCTCCTCGCCCTCCAGGAAGAGGCTCACGGCCACCAGGCCCCGCTCCCGCCGTCCCCGCCGGATGGGCGGGAAGATCCACAGGCGATCCACGGCCGCCGCGCCCGAGGCGGTCCCGGACGCCGCACGAGGGTCGCGGCAGCGCCTCGGGCACGCCCGGATCCTCCGACCGCTCCTCGGCTCCCTTGGACTCGATCAAGCGGGTTCCCTCATCGATCGGTTCGGGCCACCGCGTCCCGGGTCGCCTGGACGACCGTCTCGCACGGCGCGGGCCATCGGCCCCGGCACCATGGCGCCGGAGGCCCGGATGTGGCCGCCGCCGCCGAAGCGCTTCGCCAGCTCGTTCACGTCCACCGGCCCGTTCGACCGGAAGGAGATCTTCACCTCGCCCGGTGGTCGTCTGCCGGAAGAGCAGGCCGACCTCGGCTCCCTCCACCCCGCGGGGAACGTCCACCATACCCTCGAGGTCGTCGGGTGTGGCACCCAGCTCGTCGATAGCGCTCCTGGGGCACCATCCATCCAGGCGACCCCCGCCTCCTCGTCCACCTCCAGCGTGGTCCAGGGCGCTGGCGCAGCAGCCGGTACTTCCGCACCGGGGCCGCGCCGTACACCCGGTCGTACATCTCCTCGGGATCCACGCCCCGCGCGACCAGCTCCGCCGACCACCCGGTGGCTGCCCGGCGTCGAGTTCGTGAAGCGGAACGACCCGGTGTCGGTGAGGATGGCGACGTACATACCCTCGCAGCGCCGGTCGCGGTCCACGGTCCGCCGGCCGCCGAGCATGACGTCGAACACCAGCTCGCCGGTGGCGCACGCCTGCGGATCCCGCAGGGAGATGCCGCCGATGGGCTGATCGCCCGGCTGATGGTGGTCCATCACCACGGTCTGCAGCTCCCGGATCAGGGAGCGCACGCGCCCGATGCGCGGCACCTCCCCGGTGTCCACGACCACCGCCAGGTCGGCCTGATCGCACGACCCTCGGCGCGTGCGCCGAGACGCGTCCACGATCCAGTGCTCCTCCACCAGGAAGCGGAACTGGTCGGGAAAGGGAGTCGGATTCACGATCCAGGCCTCGGTGCCGTTGGCGCGCAGCCAGGACGCCAGCGCCGCCTCGCAGCCCGCCCCGTCGCCGTCGGCGTTCAGGTGGGTGGTGAGCACGGTCCTGCGGGAAGCCAGAAGAGCGTTGCGCACCTCCCGTACCGACGATTTCCGCGCGTCCGGCGTGCGGTAACTCAAGACCGGCTCCTGACCCTGAAGCGAGAATTGCGGGAGAGTGCGGCCGCGGGAGGAACGCCGCACTGCCGAAAAGTAGGGACAGCCGGGCGGACGCCGCTACCGGCGGGCCGCGCGCGGCTCCGGCGGTGCCCCGGGCAGCTTCTTGCGGACCTTCGCCCACGTGGACGCCAGGTGGACGAGCTTCGACGCCGTGCGGCCGCCGCACGGGCCGCGCCCAGCGCCCGCAGGAAGGCCTCCGGGCGGTTGGGGTGGGCCGGCGACCTCCACCGAGACCCCACCCACCTCCGCGAGCGTGTGGGCGTCGGAGCCGGCGCCGCGGAGCTCTGCCGTGCCGGCGCGCCAGCTCCTCGGCGGGCGCGTTCAGGCGCCCGGGGTGCAGGCGGGCGTTGAAGACCTCCACGACGTCCACCAGCGGCGCGAGCTCCTCGGCGAGCCGACCCCCGCCCCCCTTCCCCGCGGCGTAGGGGTGGGGGAGGTAGGGGATCGCCGCCCTGCTCCCGGATGCGCTCCACCGTCTCCCGCGCCGGCGTCCCCTTGGGGATCTCCTCGGAGAGGTAGAGGCCGATGACGTCGATCCCCTCCGGCGGTCTTCACCTCCTCGCCCGGGATGATCCGGTCCGGGAACTCCTCGGCCATCCGCAGCGCGACGCTGCAGCCGGTTGTGGTCCGTGATGGCGATGCGCCCCAAGCCCCGCGCCCGCGGCGCGCTCGAGGACGGCGTGGGGATCCGAGAGGCAGTCCCAGGACCCCGCGGTGTGGAGGTGCAGATCCAGGCGCAGCCGCTCGGACGCTCCGCCCTGGACCGCAGCTCGGCGAGCACCTCCGCGGCCCGGGCGCGCAGCGCCTCCAGCGTGCC
Organism: uncultured Gemmatimonadales bacterium; assembly: GCA_963848895.1. Taxonomy (GTDB): domain Bacteria; phylum Gemmatimonadota; class Gemmatimonadetes; order Longimicrobiales; family Gaopeijiaceae; genus SZUA-318. Next base: position 86,373 of record CAWKGE010000024.1, on the reverse strand, counting down.
CGCGTTGTCCACCACGAGGTCGGCGCGGCGGCGCTTCTCCGCCGGATCCATCTGGGCGGCCATGATCCGGCGCGCCTCCTCCTCGGCGAGGCCGCGCAGCTCGACCAGGCGGCGCAGGCGCACGTCCTCGGGCGCGTCCACGAGCACCACCACGTCGAAGTCGCCTTCCAGCCCGACCTCGAACAGGAGCGGGATCTCCGCCACCACCAGCGGTTCGCCCGCCTCGCGCCGCTCCCGCATCCACTGCGCCCGCAGCGTCCTGGATGCGCGGGTGCAGGATCGCCTCGAGGCGCCGGCGGGCCTCCTCGTCTCCGAACACCCGGGCGCGCAGCGCGGCCCGGTCCAGGGTGCCGTCGGCGCGGAGCACCCCGTCGCCGAACGCGGCGCGCACCTCCTCCAGGCCGGGCGTGCCGGGCTCCACCGCCTGGCGTGCCAGCTCGTCGGCGCTCACCACCGGCACGCCCCCTCCGCCCAGGCCGTCGGCCACCGCCGACTTGCCCGCCGCCACGTTGCCGGTGAGCGCGACGCTCAGCATCCGCGGTCCTCCCGTCCTTCCGGAGCCGGCCTGCTCCGGCGGCCGGCAGCCGAGCGGATGCGGCGGCGCAGCGTCCACCAGCCCGCGATCGCCACCGCGAAGAAGGCGACCGCACCGCCGATGCCGAGCGCCCGCGTGGCGGCCTCCCAGCTCTTCGCGAGCCAGGACGCCGATCCCCACGTACAGCCCCACGCACACGGCCAGCCCGGCGAGCTCGTAGGCGAGGAAGCGGGCGTAGCGGATCCGGCTCATGCCCGCCGCCATGGGCATGACCGTGCGCACGAACGAGACCACGCGGGCCACGCTCACCGAGAAGGCCGGGTGGCGCCCGAACCACCGCTGGAGCAGGCGGATCCCTCCTGCGGAGGTAGCGCGCCCATGCGCCCGCGCGCCGGTGAGGATGCGCTCACCCGCCGCCCGCCCCACCCAGAAGCCCACGGAGTCCCCCAGGGCCCCCCGGCGAGGACGGCCGCCACCACCGGGACGAGGTGAGCTCGCCCTCCAGCGCGAGGACCGTGCCCAGCGAGGTGGCCAGGCCCGCCGGCACGATGAGCCCCGTGACGAAAGCACGTCTCCAGCAACGCCAGGGCGAACAGGAGCCACGGGCCGTAGACGGGAAGGAGCTCGGGGAGCCTATCGGTGAAGAGGGGCACGGGGGGGTGGGCTCGGTGGCGGGCGCGCTCGCGTCGGTCCGGACGGCGGATCAGCGCCCCGGGCGCCGGCGGGGCTCTGAAACCTGGAAGTCGTCGTCCGTTCCGCGGGTACGGTCCGGTCCGTAGGACACCACGGCCACGGAGTCCGCCCAGACCTTGAGCTGTACGTCGAGCCCCAGGGGTCCTGCTTCATCTCGTCCGTGGCGTACCGGTAGTCCAGCCACTTCGAGCCAGCCCCGGCCGTCCGGCAGCTTCCCGGTGAGGGCCTCCTGTTCACGACGTCCTGCCCCACCTGCTTCATCTCCTCCTTGGCGTTCCACTTCGACCACCGGCGCCCAGATCGGGCGGATCGACTCCGTCGAGCCAGGCTGCCTCGAGTCGGGGAAGTAGTAGCGCGACCGACGAGCCAGAGCACGATCAGGAGGACCAGCTTACGCACGGGTCCCTCCGCATCGCGCGCCGCATCTCCGTCCCCCAGGCCAGATAGCGCTCGAGCTCGTCGTCCGGCGGCGGCGTGGCCTCCGGGATCCCCATAGGCCGTGTCGAGCCGCCACCGCAGGTAGCGACGGCCGGCGGCAGCGGAAGGAAGGCGGACGGCGGTACCAGTCCCGCGCCCGAAAGCCCAGGCCGCCCGCAGGAGGTGCGGGATGGCGCGGGGATGCCTGAGAGCCAGCCCGCATGCTCAGGTACAGCGACATCGTCCTTCTCCCCGAGGGTACGGTTGTTCGAATCTAGACCGCGCACGGCCGGGGTACAACGATGCATAGGGCTGCGTTGAAACACGTGTTTCCCGAGCGCGACGGAACCGCGAGTACGAGGCCGTGCCGCGGGCGGAACCACCTTCATCGGCGCAGGGTGTGATCCAGGCATGCCGAACCGACTCGCCGGCGAGACCAGCCCCTACCTGCTGCAGCACGCGGACAATCCGGTGGACTGGTATCCCTGGGGCGCCGAGGCGCTCGAGCGGGCGCGCGCGCTGAAGACCGGCCCATCCTCCTCTCCATCGGCTACTCGTCGTGCCACTGGTGTCACGTCATGGAGCGGGAGTCCTTCGAGGACCCCGCGGTGGCGGCGCTCATGAACGGCGCCTTCGTGAGCGTGAAGGTGGACCGGGAGGAGCGGCCGGACGTCGACCAGGTCTACATGCGCGCCGTCCAGGCGATGACGGGCAGGGCGGATGGCCCCTGACCGTGTTCCTGACGCCCGAGGGAGAGCCCTACTACGGGGGCACGTACTTTCCCCCGACGCCGCGTCACGGCATGCCGTCGTTCCGCCAGGTGCTCGGAGCGGCGGCGCAGGCCTGGCGGGATCGCCCCGGACGACGTCCGCGCACGGGGCCGCCGAGCTGATCTCCGCGCTGCGTCGGGCCGGCAGGAGCAGGTGCCGAATCCGACGCCGGGAGCGTGCCCGGACACCGACCTCCTGGACCACGCCGTCCGCGTCATGGCGCGCCAGTACGATGCCGCCCACGGCGGCTTCGGCCAGGCGCCCGAAGTTCCCCCAGCCGGTGACGCTGGAGGTGCTCCTGCGCCAGCACGCGCGCACCGGCGAGCCGGAGCCCCTCGCACATGGCGCTCCACACGCTGCGCCGGATGGCGGCCGGAGGCATCCGCGACCATCTGGGGGGCGGCTTCCACCGCTACTCGGTGGACGCGCGCTGGCTCGTGCCGCACTTCGAGAAGATGCTCTACGACAACGCCCTCCTGGCCCGGGTGTACCTGGACGCGTACCGCCTCACCGGAGAAGAGGACCTGCGGGAGGTGGCCGAGCAGCACGCTCGACTATCTCCTGGACGGACCTGCGCGCCCCGGAGGGCGGCTTCTATCAGCGCCCGGGACGCCGATTCCGAGGGCGAGGAGGGTCGGTTCTACGTCTGGACGCCGGACCAGGTGCTGGCCGCGCTGCCCGCAGAGGAAGCCCGCCTGTTCATGCGCTGCTACGACGTGACGCGAGGGGGGCAACTTCGACGGGGCCAGCATCCTCGTGGCTTCCCCATGACCTGCGAATCCGTCGCGCGCGCCGAGGGGATCGGACGCGCAGGACCTCGGCCGGCGCCTGGCGGCGCCCGGGCGACGCTGCTGCGAGCTCCGCGCCGAGCGCGTGGAGCCGCCCTGCCGCGACGAGAAGGTCCTCGCCGGGTGGAACGGGATGGCCGCTCCGGGCCCTGGCGGAAGCCGGCGGTGCGCTGGGCAGAGACGACTACGTCGCGCGCGGCCGCAGACGGGGCGGACCTTCCTCCTCGACGAGATCCGGCGCGACGGGAGGCTGCTGCACACGTCGGAAGGACGGCATCGCGAGGATCCCGGGCTTCCTCGAGGACTCACGGCGCCCTGGGCAACGCCCTCCTGTCCCTGCACGAGGCCACGCTGGACCCCGCTGGCTGGCACGAGGCGCACTGGTGCTGCGAGGAGATCCTCGCACGGTTCTGGGACGCGAGGCGGACGGCGTCTTCCACGACTGCGCCCACACGACGGGGAGCGCTCTTCCTGCGCCCGCGGGACCCGATGGACAACGCCACGCCTTCGGGCAACTCCCTCGCCGCCGAGCTCCTGCTGCGTGCCGGACACCTCTTCGGCGAGGCGCGACTACCGAGGATGTCGCGCGAGCGCGTGCTGGCGCGGGAGGCGGGCGCCATGCGGCGGTTCCCCACGGCCTTCGGGCGCCTGCTCAGCGCGCTGGACCGCCCCGGCGGAGCCGGTGGAGGTCGCGGTGGTCGGCGCGCCCGAGGAGACGCGGACGACCCGGGCCCTCCTGGCGCGGCGCTGGCGCCCTTCCACCGCAACCGCACGGTGGCCGGAAGGCGCCGGAGCCCCCGTGGCGGGCAGTCCCGTTGCTGGAAGGCCGCGACGCGGTCGACGGAAGGGCGACGGCGTACGTCTGCCGGGGGTACGCCTGCCGAGCGCCGGTCACGGACCCCGACGCGCTCGACGCGCAGATGAGCGGACCCGAGCTCGAATTCGCTCGTAGACCCACGCCCGCGCGGTAGACCGTTCCCGTGGTACGGGCTATCTGTGCGCACTGCCCTGCGCCAGCTGCCCAAGGAGATCGATGGCGACGACAGAAAGGGACCTCGACCGGAAACGAAGGACCTCGCCGGGCTCACCTCCGAGCAGATCCTGCGGCCTCTACCGCACGATGGTCACCTCCCGGCGCATCGACGACCGGGAGATCAGCCTGAAGCGGCAGAACAAGATCTTCTTCCAGATCTCCAGCGCCGGCCACGAGGCCATCGGCGTCGCCGTCGCGGAGCACTGCAAGTCGCCGCCCACGACTGGTTCTACTTCTACTACCGGGACCGCGCCTTCGCGCTGGCGCTGGGCCAGACCCCGCTGGACCACCTGCTCCAGGCCGTGGCGGCCGAGGACGACCCGGCCTCGGGCGGGCGGCAGATGCCGGCCCACTTCGGCGACGTGCGCTACAACATCGCCAGCGTGTCCTCGCCGACGGGCACGCAGTTCCTCCAGGCGGTGGGCGCCGCCGAGGCGGGGCTGCGTATCGACGCAGAACCCGGATCTGCGCGCCGCTCATCGAGCGCTTCGAGGAGGACGAGATCGTCGTCGTCACCAGCGGGGACGGCACCACGTCCGAGGGCGAGTTCTGGGAGTCCCTGAACACGGCGTGCAACCTCAAGCTCCCGGTCGTCTACGTGGTGGAGGACAACGGCTACGCCATCTCCGTGCCCGTCGAGGTGCAGACCGCCGGCGGCAGCATCTCGCAGCCTGGTGTCGGGCTTCCCGGACCTGCACGTGGTCGGAGTGCGACGGCACCGACGTGGTCGACACGTACCGGGCCGCCGGGGAGGCCGTTCGGCACGCCCGGGAGCGCAAGGGACCGGCGCTCATCCACGCCCACTGCACGCGCCCGTACTCGCACTCCATGTCCGACGACGAGCGCATGTACCGCACCGAGGCGGAGCGGCGACGAGCAGGACGCCGCGTGATCCCCTGAAGCGGGCCCGCGCGCTCATCCTGCAGCACGGCATCGCCTCCGAGGAGGAGCTCGACGCCCTCGAGGCCGAGGTGCAGGCGGAGGTGTCGCCGCCGCGGCCGACGAGGCGCTCGAGCACCCGCAGCCCGCCGTGGGCACCGCGCATGAAGCACCTCTACTCCGAGGACGTGGACCCCACCTCCGCCGACTTCGACACCGAGGACGCGCCCGGCTACCGCGACGACCGCCCGCTCACGATGGTGGACCTGCTCAACGCCTGCCTGCGCGACGAGATGGAGCGCGACCCACGCATCGTGGTCTTCGGCGAGGACGTGGCCGACGCCTCCCGCGAGGAGGTCCTCGGCGAGGTGAAGGGCAAGGGCGGCGTCTTCAAGGTGACCCACGGGCTGCAGGGCCGCTTCGGCTCGCACCGCGTCTACAACTCGCCCCTCGCCGAGGCCAACATCGTCGGGCGCGCGATCGGCATGGCCACGCGGGGGCTGAGGCCGGTCGTCGAGATCCAGTTCTTCGACTACATCTGGCCCGCCATGATGCAGCTCCGCGACGAGCTGGCCACCATGCGCTACCGCTCGAACGGCACCTTCGCGGCACCCGTGGTGGTGCGGACCACGTACGGCGGGTACCTGAAGGGCGGCGGCGATCTACCACTCGCAGACCGGCGAGTCGATCTTCGCCCACTGCCCCGGGCCTGCGCGTGGTGCTTCCCTCCACGGCCGAGGACGCCAACGGCCTGCTGCGCACCGCGATCCGGTGCGAGGACCCGGTGCTCTTCCTCGAGCACAAGCACCTCTACCGCCAGGTCTACAACAAGGGCCGGGACCCCGGGCCCGACTTCATGATCCCCTTCGGCAAGGCCAAGGTCGTGCGCGAGGGCGCCGACCTCACCGTGGTGACGTGCGGGCGCGCTGGTGAAGCGGAGCCTGGACGCCGCCAAGCATCGCCGCCGAGCGAGCACGGCATCGAGGCGGAGGTCATCGACCTGCGCACGGTGCAGCCCTTCGACATGGAGCGCATCGCCGAGTCGGTGAGGAAGACCGGCAAGGTCGTCGTCGCCCACGAGGACTGCCTGTCGTGGGGCATCGGCTCGGAGATCGCGGCGCGCATCGCCGACGAGCTGTTCGCGTGGCTGGACGGCCCGGTGCGCCGCGTGGCGTCGATGGACACCTGGGTGGCGTACGCGCCGCAGCTCGAGGAGGCGATCCTGCCGCAGACGCCCGACGTGCTGGAGGCGATCGTGGAGCTGGCCGCCTTCTGAGGCGGGTCCGCATCCGCTGCGGAGGCCAGTCCGGCGCCGATCGCGCCGCGCTCGATTTCGCCCTCGCGCGGGGGATCCCCTATACCGGCTGGTGCCCGGCGGGCGGCTGGGCGGAGGATCTCCCTACCCCACCCGGACTGCTGGAGCGCTACCCCGCGCTCGTCGCCACGCCGTCGGCCGACCCCGCGGAGCGCACTGCCTGGAACGTGCGCGACAGTGACGCGACCGTGCTCGTGACCCCCGATGGGACGACGGCGTCCTCCGCCGGCTCGCGGCTCACGCTCGTGTGCGCGAGGGAGGCACACGACCGTCCCGTGCACGTGGTGGACCTCTCGGACCCCGCCGCGGTGGACAGGCTCGCGGCATGGCTGGCGGCGGCGGTCGCGGATCGCGGCGACGACGCCTTCGACCTCAACGTGGCCGGCCCACGCGAGTCCGAGGCTCCGGGCGTGTACCTGCGGACGCGGACGCTGCTGGACCGAGCGTGGGAGGCTGCGGAAGCCCTCGCCCCTCCAGCAGGATGAGGCGGACGGCGCGCCGGAAGGAGATGTAGTTCCACGCCCAGTTCACCAGCACCAGCGCGCGGTTGCGGAAGCCGATGAGCCACGTGATGTGGATGCCGAGCCAGAGCAGCCACGCCACCAGGCCCTTGAAGGCCCGGCCGAAGACGTGCGCCACGGCGGCGTTGCGCCCGATGACCGCGAGCATGCCGGGGTCCACGTAGCGGAACGGCTTGGGCGGCTCGTCGCGCAGCCTGCGCAGCGATGTTCGCGCCCACCGCCCGTCCCTGCTGGATGGCCACCTGGGCCACCTGGGGAAGGGGTTGGCCCTGGCTCGTCCTCGCGGTAGGCCAGGTCCCCGATCACGTGGATCTCCGGGTGGCCCTCCACCTGGAGGTACTCGTCCACCGGAACCCGCCCTCCCCGGGCCACCGGGCAGTCCCCACGCCGCGCACCGCCGGATCTCCCTGGATGCCCGCGGTCCACACGACCGTCTCCGTGGGGATGCGCTCCCCGCCGGCCAGCACCACCGCGTCGGGACGCACCGCCTCGACGCGCACGCCGGTGCGCACCCGCACGCGTCGCCGCGCGAGCCGGTCGACGGCGTAGCGTGCCCAGCGCGTCGCGGCATCGTCGCCCAGGAGCCGGTCCGTCGCCTCCAGCAGCACCACGGAGATCTCCTCGGCGTCGAGGCCCGGGTAGTCGCGGCAGCAGCGGGCCGTGGATGAGCTCGGCCAGGGCACCGGCGAACTCCACGCCCGTCGGCCCGCCGCCCACCACCGCGAAGGTGAGGAGGCTGCCGACGCCGCTCCGGATCGTCGCGTGGCGGTGGCGGCCTCGAAGCAGGTGAGCACGTGATGGCGCAGGGGGATGGCGTCGTCCATCCAGCGCAGGGGAAACGCGTGCTCCGCGGCGCCCTCCACGCCGAAGTAGTGGGGCACGCTGCCCAGCGCGAGCACGAGGATGTCGTACGGGAGCGGGCCCGGAGATCGTCTCCAGCGTCCGCGCCGCGACGTCCAGCCCGGTCACCTCCGCCATGCGGACCTCGACGTTGGCCGCCTTGCGGAAGATGGCGCGCACCGGATAGCGCGATGTCGGTGGGCACCAGCTCGGCCGCCGCCACCTGGTAGAGGAGCGGGAAGAAGGTGTGGTAGTTGTTGCGGTCCACCAGCACGACGTCCGCGGCCTCGCCCGCCAGCGTACGCGCGGCCCACAGGCCCCCGAAGCCGGCGCCGGCGATGACCACGCGCGGGTCCTCTCACGGCCGTCACGACCACCGCCAGCCCGGGCTCGACGTCCCGGGCCCAGGCCAGGATCCCGCCGCGCAGGTTGTAGACCTCCGCCGCCCCGGCGCGGCATGAGCCGCTCGCGCGGCGTCCGGCTCCGCTGGCCGACTGCGGCAGTACACGACCACGGGACGGTCCCGGGGGACCTCCGCCAGGCGCTGCGTCCAGGTCCCCCAGGGGGATGAGCACGCGCGCCCCGGCTCTCCAGGTTGCTCACCGCCCACTCCCACGGCTCACGCACGTCCAGCAGGAAGGGAGGCACGTCCGAGGACCAGCCGCGCGGCCACCTCGGTCGGCGTCGAGCTCGGGCACCGCCGGTCCGCTGCGTCCGGAAGCGGCGAGCCCGTCGGGCGGCTGACGCCGCAGAAGAGCTCGTAGTCGATGAGCTCCCGTCTGCGTGGGCGCGTCCCCGCACACCGGGCAGTCGGGGTTGCGGCGCAGCGCGCACCTCCCGCCACGACATCTCCAGGGCGTCGAAGATCAGCAGCCGCCCGGCCAGGCTCTCGCCCACGCCCAGGAGGAGCTTGATGGTCTCCATGGCCTGCAGGGACCCGATGATGCCCGGGCAGCACGCCCGAGCACGCCGCCTTCGGCGCAGTTGGGCACCAGCCCGGGCGGCGGTGGCTCGCGGAAGAGGCACCGGTAGCAGGGCCCTCCCTTCGTGGCGAAGACCGAGACCTGCCCCTCCCACCGGAAGATCGAGCCGTACACGTTGGGCTTGCCCAGCAGGACGCAGGCGTCGTTCACCAGGTAGCGGGTGGGGAAGTTGTCGGTGCCGTCCACGACGACGTCGTAGTCGGCCAGGATGTCCAGGGCGTTGGCGCTGGTGAGGCGGGTCTCGTGGCGCACCACCTCGACGTGGGGGTTCACGTCGGCCAGGCGGTCGACCGCGCTGTCCAGCTTGGTGCGGCCCACGTCCGCGCGTGCCGTGCAGGATCTGGCGCTGGAGGTTGGTGGCGTCCACGACGTCGAAGTCCACCAGCCCGAGGGTGCCCACGCCCGCGGCGGCCAGGTAGAGCGCCAGGGGGGAGCCCAGCCCGCCGGCGCCCACGCACAGCGACGCGGCCTGCCTTGAGGCGGCGCTGGCCCTCCATCCCGACGTCCGGCAGGACGAGGTGACGGGCGTAGCGGTGCAGCTCCGCGCGGGAGAGCTCGGGCAGGTTCATGGTCCGTTGCACCCCCGCCCCACCACGCTGGTTCCACCATGACCGTGGACACGGGGAGCCCGCCGCCTTATTATCTACGAAGTTCTTCGTAACCATTGCTCCCACGTCGCACCGGCACGGTACGACGCCCGGAGCCCGCATCGCGGAGAGGGCGCATGGGAGGCGAGACGGCCTTCACCGAGCGCGAGCTCGACATCATGAGCGTGCTGTGGCGCGCCGGCTCGGGCACGGTGGCCGAGGTCCGGGAGGCCCTGTCCGACGACCTGGGCTATACGAGCGTCCTGAAGATGCTCCAGATCCTCGAGGAGAAGGGGCTGGTCCGCCACGAGGCCGAGGGCCGCGCGTATCGCTACTTCCCGGTCGTGGAGCCGGAGGAAGCCGGCGGCGACGCGCTCCGGCGCATCGTGGACAAGATCTTCCAGGGATCCGCGGAGATGGCGCTGGCACGCCTCGTCTCCGAGCGCCCCCTGCGGCCGGACGAGGTGAAGCGGCTCAAGGCGCTCCTGGACGAGGCCGCCGCCGAGGAGGAGGAAGGGTTGATCGCCGGCTGGATGGCCCACGCACTGGCCGTGGGCGCGCTCCTCGGGGCCGCAGCCTGGCTCACGGAGCCGGTCCTGCGCGGCCGCGGCCGCCCCGTGCGCACCGCGTGGAGCGCATCGATGGCCCTCTCCGTGGTGGTCCCCGTGTCCGCCTTCCTCCTGGCCTGGCTGGAGGCGGGCAGCGCGCCGGTTCCCGCCGAGCGGCCCTCGGCGCTGACGCTGTCCGTGGTGGCCCGCGGTGTGGACGCGCTCCCGTCCCTGTCGGGCCGCCTCGAGGCTGCCGGACCGTGGCTCCTCGGGGCCTGGCTCCTGGCCAGCACCGGGCTCGCCGTCGCGCTGGCCGTCGGCCTCCTGCGCCTGTCGAGGCGAGCCCGCGTGTGGCCGGCAGCCCTCCTGGACGAGGGTGAGGTGCTGCTCTCCGACGGGTTCGGCCCGGCGCTCCTGGGGATCCGCGCGCCCCGGATCGTGCTGCCCCGATGGGCTCTCGGCCTGGAGCCGCACCGCCTCCGCCTGGTCCTGCTCCACGAGGAGGAGCATCGGCGGGCCGGCGACGGGCGCCTCCTCCTGGCGGGCGCGCTGGCCGTGGTGCTGGCCCCGTGGAACGCGGCGCTCTGGTGGCAGCTCCGACGCCTGCGGGCGGCGGTGGAGCTCGATTGCGACGCCCGCGTCCTGCGCCGGGGCGCTCCCCCGGCCACGTACGGCGCCCTCCTCCTCGAGCTGGGCACGCACGTCCCCGGCCTGCCCTTCTCGGTGGCCGCCCTCTCGGCATCCCGATCCCTCTTGGAAAGGAGACTCGGCATGATCGTACGAGGTACGAAGCTCAAGGGCCCCGTCGGAACCACCTTGGCCACGGCGGCGGCGGCGCTGCTGATGTTCGGAGCCTGCGAGGCCCCCTCGCCCACCGTCGTGCGCCCGCTCGGCGGAGATCCCGACGCCCCGGCGGCCGAGCTGCCGCCGTCCTCCGGCCAGGTCCGCGCGCTCGTCGAGGACGCGGCGGGTCCCCAGCCGATGGTGTTCGTGGACGGGACGCGGGTCCCCGGCGGCGGGCCCGCCGGCCTCGATCCCGCGGACATCGACCGCATCGAGGTGATCAAGGGCGCCGCGGCCCTCCAGCTCTACGGGCCGGAGGCGAAGGACGGCGTGATCCAGGTCTTCACCAAGGCCGCGAGCGCCGGCAATCGGACGGCGGACACGATCCGGGCAGGCACCCTGAGACCGGACACGGTGCACGCAGGCACCGTGGAGGCGGACACCGCGCACGCGGGCGTCCTCCGGGGGATCCGGAAGCTGGAGCCCGTTCGGGAGATCCCCGCCGACGTTCACGTCTACGTGGACGGAGCCCTCTTCCAGGGCGACGTCTCGGCCATCGACCCCGCCACCATCGATCACGTGGACGTGGTCAAGGGAACCGCGACGGGAGCCATCGTCCGCATCACGACGAAGAAGGCGGCACGCGGCGGAGGGGAATCGTAACCGAGAGGATCCGCCCGGTCGTCCTTCGCGGGGGGTGCCTTCGGGCGCCCCCCGCTTCGACGTCGCGGGGCGGTGAGCCTCGCGGACGGAACCGTCAGGTGCCGGGCGTGTCGGCCGACACCTCCGCGCCCGGAGTGCCCCTCGTCCCGCCGTTGGCGACCACCTGGAAGGCCAGCGCGTCCTGCTGGAGCCGGCTCACGACCTCCGTGCCCGCGTCCGCCTTGAGGGCCACGTCGGACATCTGCATGGCGAGGACGTAGTAGTACCAGGGGATGTTGAGCGTGGAGCGGTCCGCCCAGATCGCCCGGTCGCGGAGGCTGCGGAATCGGTAGACGTCCTGGTAGAGCTTCAGCGACGAGGGCATGTCGAAGTATTCCCCTCCGTACTCGGGCGAGCCCTGCACCAGGCCTTCGGGCTGTTCCGCCTTCAGGTCGCGGAGCTGCAGCTTGACCGCCAGCCCGTGGCGCACGCCCCACGGATCCATGCCCAGATCGCTCATCAGCCCGCCCGAGGCCGCGAAGTAGATCGGGCGCTCGTCGATGGAGTCGTGGATGAACGCCAGGGCGAGCTGGGCGTCCCGGTTGAGGACCATTCCGGACGGGTACGTCACCGCGATGCCCGGGAACGGGACGGTCACGTCCTGGCTGAGACGCGCGGCCCCGATGCCGTCCATCTGCTCGTCGGTGAGCATGGTCACCGCGTCCGCCGGCGGCGCGGTCGGATCCGCGTAGATGCCGGCCAGCTCCGGCGCGTCGGTACGGCCGCTGCCGGTCCGGCGAGGTGAGGTCCCTGAGCTGCTTGGGATACCAGTTGGTTGAACAGGTACTGGCCCACGATGACGGTCACGTCCCTGCCGCACGCCCTCCACCTCCTGCAGGTACCAGAGCGGGAAGGTGTCGTTGTCGCCGTTGGTGAAGAGGACGGCGTAGGGCTCCACGCTCATGAGCAGGTCGTACGCCCAGTCGTGGGCGGCGTAGTCGCCGGCCCGGCTCGCCCAGCTCCAGTTGAGGCCGAGGGGGAAGGCCGCGACCGCGAGCACGGGAGCCGTGAACGCCCACCGGCGCGCGTTGTCGAAGGCCGAGGCGACGGCCGCCCACGCCCACGCGAGCCCGACGCCGGCCAGGATGCCCCACAGGAGGAAGCTCGCCACGAAGAAGTAGTCGCGCTCGCGCACCTCGTGCGTGCTCGAGCCGCCCGGTGATCTCCGGGGGCGAGGGAGTACCCGTACTTGAAGTTCAGGTAGTAGACGAGCCCGAGCGTGAGCGTGACAGGCGAGCGTGACCAGGTACGCGAACGTCGCCCGGTCGGCCCGCCAGGCCGCCCACAGCCCCACCAGCCCCAGCGCCAGGAAGAGGAGCGACGACCGGGGTGCGCGGGGACGGGGCTGCTCGGTGGCGGCCAGGCCCCGGGACCACTGCCAGTCGAAGTACTGCCAGTAGTTCTTCAGCTGGGCGGCGAAGGGAGCCTGCGCTCGGTCACCGGCGGCTTCTGGTACTGCTTGCGCGTGAGGTTGTACGCCAGCGCCGGACAGCCCGCCCCGTCCGTTCGTGTAGATCGCCGACGGCCGCGACCGGTGAAGCTGTCGCACGTCGGCGTCACCTTCGTTGATCACCGGGTCGCTGCGCCGCGCGCATCGGGCAGGAAGAAGTTGAACGACAGCCCCACGACCACGAGCAGGAGCGCACGCCCCAGGAAGCGCCAGCCGCAGCACGGTCATCGGGGCGGTCAGCAGGACCAGCACGGCCAGCGCCGGCGCGGGCAGCACCGACATCAGGTGGTTCGTGCTGCCGATCACCATGAGGAAGAGCGCCCACAGCAGGAGCCGCTCGCTGCCCGGCTCCGTCCGTGCCGGTCCCGCCAGCGCACCGCGAGCCAGGTCACCGCGGCGATGACCAGCACGCTGAGCGTGTAGACCTTCTCGTTGACGTTGGACTGGTTCCAGACGGTGAAGGCCGTGGCGCCCGACCAGCGCCGCCGCCGCACGCCCCGGCCACGGCCCGCCAGCCGTCCCCAGGACGGGGCGCAGGATGCGGTGGGCCACCAGGAAGAGGAACGCGCTGGCGCCGGCGCTGGTGGCGGCGGCGAAGAGGTTGATGCGCACCGCCACCGAGAGGCCCAGGGGCGAGAGCAGCAGCTCCAGGCTGTGCGCAAGCACGACGAACAGCGGGATTCCCCGGCGGATGGGGGATCCCCAGGATGTGCGCGGTCGCGATGTACTCGCTGGTGTCCCAGAAGGCCGTGGTCGGCGCCAGCGTGACGACGTACAGGGCGAAGACCGCCAGGCCGGCCAGCGCCGCGGCGCGGTAGGGCGGACGTCGTTCGTCCATGTGCTCGATTCCGGGTTCGCCCATCTGTGCGAGGGCGCGCCGTGGGGGACGGCGAGGGTCGGGGGTTCTATCCGATGGCCGCGCGGCGGGGTTCCGTCAGTCGGCGTCGCCGCGCGCCGGGACGCCGCTGCCGGGCGGCCGTCGTCCAGCAGCTCCAGGACCCGCTCCATCTCGGCGGGTCGGTTGTAGACGTGCGTGGACAGGCGCATCCACCCGAAGCCGTACTCGGAGACCACGCGCGTGCGCACCTTGGCCGTGCGCGCCAGGTGCGCCTGCAGGTCCAGGGACGTCGACGCCGTCCATCGTGAACGAGACCATGCCGGCGCTCAGCGTCTCCTCCGACGGCGTCGTGACGCGGACGCCCGGGGATCGGGCCCAGGCCCTCCTGGAGCCGCGGCGCAGGTGGCGCACCCGCGCCTCGACGCGGTCCATCCCGATGGCCTGCAGGAACTCCGCCGAGGCCAGCAGCCCGGCCAGCCGCGACTCGTCGAAGGTGCCCAGGTGGTTGAAGCGCTGCGCCCCCAGCGACAGGTCGTCCCACCCGCCCGAGGCCAGCGTGGGCCAGAGCGCTGCGCCGCCACTTCGGCGCCAGCCAGAGGAGGCCGGTGCCCTGGGGCGCCAGCATCCACTTGTGGGGCGAGCTCGCGTAGAAGTCCGCGCCGAAGGCCGCGACGTCGAGGCGCATCATGCCCGGCGGGTGGGCGCCGTCCACCACCAGCGTGATCCCGCGCCCCGGCACAGCGGGCCGCCAGCGCCGCCACGGGCAGCACCGTGCCGTTGGTGAAGGTCACGTGGCTCACGCTCACCACCCTCGTGGCGGGGCCCACCCGCGACCAGACGGCCTCGAGGAGGCTCTCGGGCGAGGGCGCCGGGACGGGCAGCGCGCCACCACCAGCGTCGCACCGCGGCGCGTGGTGACCAGGCGCCACGGCTCCAGCCCGCCGATGTGCTCGTGGTCGGTGGTGACGACCTCGTCGCCCGGGCCCACGTCCAGGCCGTTGGCCACGAAGCTCATGCGCCTCGGTCGTGTTGCGCGGGAAGACGAAGCCCGTCGGCGTCGCCCCCCACCAGCGCGGCCATGGACGCCTTCACGTCGTCCCACGCCACGCCCGGCGGATAGGTGGCGGCCACACGGCGCGTGTGCTCGGCCACCGCCTCGACCGCCACCAGGGGCGAGGGCCCGAGGGTGCCGTTGTTCAGGTAGATGCGGTCGGGAGGGATGAGGAACTGCGGCGCGCACGACGGACCAGAAGGCCTCGTCGTCCGCGTCGCCTCCCCCCTCGAGCTCGACGGGCAGAGCGCCTGGACGGCGCGCGGCCACGCGAGCGCGCCGCCCCCCAGGAGGGTGAGGAACCCGCGTCGGTCCATGCGCGTCACGGCCGTGGTCCGGCGCACGTCAGCGCTTGACGGCGATGAAGGAGATCTCGATGGCGGCGCCGCCCACCAGGTCCTTCACCGCCAGGGCCTCCCGCGCCGGCGGGTCGCTGGGGAAGTACGCGCCGTAGACCTCGTTCATCTCGGCGTAGCCGTCGATGTCGGCCAGGTAGATCGTCCCCTTCACCACGTCCCCGAAGTCGAGCCCGAGCTCCGTGAAGAGCGCCTTGAACTGCTCCATGATGTTGCGCGTCTCGGCGGCCACCCGCCCCTCCGTCATCGCGCGCGTCTCCGCGGTGGCCCCGATCTTCCCCGAGAACCAGTACGTGTCGCCCACCTGGACGGCCGCGCTGTACGGGCGGCTGCTGCTGGGCTGGTGGGCGATCCGCGGCGCCGCCTGTGCGGCCAGGGGCTGGGCCGCCACGGCGGCGGCGAAGGCCAGGAGGAAGGCGGCGCGCATGCGGTGATCCTGGGAGGGGGTTCGGCGGCGGGCCGGTCACACCCGGGCCCGCCCGATCATGCCGGGACGCGGGCGGTGGGCGCAAGCCGAGTAGTCGGCGTCGGACGCGGCGCGCTCCGGCTTCGAAACCGGCTCGGCCCGTGAACGCTGCGATGCCGGGACCGCGGGCGATGGGGGCCGCGCCTGGCGCCCTCCTTCCGCGCGCCGGTAGATTTCCCACCCCATGCCCGCCGCTCCGCTCCGCACCTTCCACTACATCCGTTCCTGGCTCACCGGACGGGACGACCTCGTCACCGGGGAGCTGGTGCTCGACCGTGACGGGACCGAGGTGCCCGCCACGCTGCTGATGCCACGGGGGCGCGCCGGCCCGCTCCCGGCCTGGGTGGTCCTGCACGGGATCACCCGGCCGGGCCGGGAGCACGCGCAGCTCGTCCGCTTCACCCGAGCGCTCGCGGCCGGCCGGCTCGGCGGTCCTCGTGCCGGAGGTGCCCGAATGGCGCGAGCTGGACCTGGCCCCCGGGCTGACGCTGCCCACGGTCCTGGCGTCGGTGCGTGCCCTCGAGCGGCACGAGCGCATCGACGCGGGCGCGCATCGGGCTGGTGGGCTTCTCCTTCGGCTCTCCCCAGGCGCTGGCCGCATCGGCGCACCCCGACGTGCGCGACCGGCTGGCCGGCGTGGTGGGGTTCGGGGGCTACTGCGACCTGGAGCGGACGATCCTCTTCCAGCTCACCGGGCGACACGAGTGGGAGGGACGCGTCCACCACCTGCGCCCGGATCCCTACGGCCGCTGGATCGTCGCGGCCAACTACCTGACCGCGGTTCCCGGGATGGAGGACGCGGACGAAGTGGCGCGAGGGCTGCGGCGGCTTGCGGCGCTGGCGGGGGATCGCGGCGTCATGTCGTGGGACGAGCAGTTCGATCCGGTCAAGAAGGAGATCCGCGCGCGGCTCGGTCCCGGGCGGCATCGCGAGGTCTTCGACCTGTTCGCTCCCGTCTCCGAGCAGGACGGGAGCGGCGTCGCCGGCGAAGAGTGGGGAGATGGGGCATGCACTGGCCGCCGGCGGCGCGTCGCGTGGATCCAGCCGTCGAGCCGGGGCCGCTGCTGCGTCAGACGCCCGGTCCGGTGCACCTCCTGCACGGCCTGCAGGACCACCTGATCCCCTTCACGGAGATGTACCGTCTGGCGAGCGTGCTGCCGGCCGGGGTGGAGTGCCGCGCCACGGTCACGCCGCTGTTCGGGCACTCCTCCCGGGACCCGTTGCCCGGCCTCCGGGACGGGGCACGGGAAGGGGTGCGCTTCGTGCGGGCGCTCTCCCGCCTTCTCGGCGTGGTGTAGCGGCGGGAAGAAGGAGGGCTACCGCATCCCCAGGAGCTCGCGCGCGATCGCCTTGACCTCGGGATCCTTGTCGATCGCCGGCCTGCACCAGGAGGCTCTTCGCGTGGGGAGTCCCGATGTCTGTAGAGCGCGCGGTACGCCGCGATGCGGACCGCGGTGGGACGGCGGGAGAAGAACGATGCCACCGCACGCTTCTCGATGGCGTTCACGGCGCTCGGGTCCCCGAGCTGGCCGAGGGCGTGCAGCACGCCGACCACCACGTCGGGATCCGTCTCCTCCTCCAGGAGCGCCAGCAGCGGCTTGAGCGCCCGCTCCACCTTCAGCTCCCCGGCGGCCATCGCCGCGGCCAGGCGGACCTCGGGGTCGGGGTCCTCGATCATCCCGTAGACGAGCATGCCGGCGTCCTCTCCGCCCACCTTGGCCAGGGCGAGGGTGCCTTCGCGTCGGACCCGGGCATCTTCGTGGGCCAGCGTGGAGACGACGAGCTCCACGGCGCGCTCGCTGCCGATCTCGCCGAGGATCGCCACCGCGTTGCGCACCACGAACCACCGCTCGTCCTCCAGCATCCGCTGCACCACGGGCATCGCCTCGTCGCCCAGCGCCACCATGGTGTCCAGGAGGTACGGCGTGCGAACCGGTCGCTGGTCGTGGACAGCGCTTCGGCGACGGCCTGGACCATGTCCCCGCCGAGACGCCGGCAGATCGTGACGAGCTCGGCGCGGCGCGCATCGTCCCGGCTCTCCCCGAGAGCGATCGCAAGGCGCTCACCGACACCCGGCGTGAGGAGCGCCCGGGCCATCGCCACGGCGGCCTCGTCGGGGGGGTCCCCCGCTTCGACGGCGAGCCGCTCCACGGCCTCGGCGAGCACGTCCAGCTCGTTGGCCTCGCGCAGGGCCGCCGCCTCCATGCGCACGGCGCGCCCCTTCCCCTTCCGCTGCAGCGGATCGGACTCCATGAAGGCCGCCACCGCGGAGCGCAGCGCCTCGGGGTCGGCCGCCGAGGCCTGGGGACCCGTGGGCGACTCGTCCTCGACCTCCTCCCACACCATCTCCTCGCTCACGGCCGCGATCGAGGGGGGCTCCGAGAAGAGCGCGTCGACCTGGCGGGCCATGCCGCTCAGCTTCCTGGGGTCCGACGATTCCATGGTTCTCCGCGGAGGGTGACGTTGGCCGGGAAGGGAGGTCTCCCAATGTAGACGTCAGCCCCCCACGGGCGCGAGGGATCCCACGCTCACGCGACGGCCAGTCCCGCGGCGCGGCGCTCCTCGATTCCTCCTTCGATGTTCGCGACGTTCCGGAACCCCTCGGCCTGCAGCACGCTCACGCCGATTCCCGACCGGTTTCCCGAGCGGCAGTAGAGCAGGAGCGGCCGATCCCGGGGGAGCTCGTCGATGCGCCCGCGCAGGTATCCGAGGTGGATGTGGCGGGCGCCCGGGACGTGGCCCTCGTTCCACTCGGTCTGGTTGCGCACGTCGACGAGGAGGGCCCCGTCGTCGCGCGCCGCCCGCTCTGCCTCCCGCCAGTCCACGACCCGGTAGGACTCCAGCGTCCCGTGCCGTGTGCGCCAAGCCTGGAGGGCCTCGCCTTCGAACCACCCGGCCACCGAGTCCAGCCCGATGAGCACGAGGTCCCGCACCGCCTCACGCGCCTGCTCCGGCCCGTTCACGATCAGGTGGATCGGGCGGTCGTACGGCAGATACCACCCGCACCAGTTCGGGAACGACTTGCCGAGCGGGATGTTCAGCGTGCCCGGCACGTGCCCCTCCGCGAACGCTTCGCGGGGGCGGGCGTCCACCACGATGCCGCCCTCCCGGAGGATGGGCGCGAGTCCGTCCGCGTCCAGGCGCGGCGGCCGCGGAAGACCGCCGAGGATCGCGGGGCCGTCGCGGTTCATGCGCTTCATCTCGGCGAAGTACCGAGGCGGCTCCGGCTGGTCCTGGAGCACCTTGGCGACGAACTCGTCCTCGGTGCGGCACTGGAAGGCCCAGTTCACCATCTTCTCGTATCCCGAGCGTGGAGCTGGGGACGGAGCCGAGCGCCTTCCCGCACGCGGACCCGGCCCCGTGACCCGGGAGCACCTGGAGCCAGGCGGGCAGGTCCCGGAAGCCGCTCGAGCGAGCGATAGAGCGTGCGCGCGCCCTCCTCCATCGTGTCCTTCACGCCCGCGGCCTTCTCGAGCAGGTCGGGGCGGCCCACGTCGCCCACGAACACGAAGTCGCCGGTGAGCAGGCCCATGGGCGCGTCCGAGGCCGCCCCGTCGGTGATCATGAACGAGATGTGCTCGGGGGTGTGGCCGGGGGTGTGGAGGATGCCGATGCGCACGTTGCCCAGGATCAGCTCGTCTCCGTCGTGCACCAGGCGCGCCTTGTCGGAATCCGCGAAGCGGTAGCGCCACTCGGCAGGGGCGTCTCCCGGACAGGAGCAGCGTCGCGCCCGAGCGGGCCGCCAGCTCGCGGGAGCCGGACAGGAAGTCCGCGTGGATGTGCGTCTCGGAGACGAAGCGGATGTCCATCCCCTCGTCCGCGGCCGCGGCGAGGTACGTCTCGGTGTCGCGATGGGGATCCACCACCAGCGCCTCGCCGGTGGCCTGGCACCCGACGATGTAGCTCGCCTGCGCGAGCTTCTCGTCGTAGAAGCGTTTCAGGAGCATCGGGCAGTTCCTGGGATGAGGAGATGACTCCAGCCGCCCGAAGATACCACGCGGGGTCGCCGCTTGCTCCCCTCCGCCGGGTCCGGACATCTTGCCGGTCCGGACGCTCGGCTCCACGAGACCCTCCCCGGAGAAACGACCCCGATGCACGCATACGCCTCGCCCCGCACCGTCGCGGCAGCGGTCCTCCTCTGCACCCTGACGCCCGCCCTGGGCGGCGCCCAGGCCCTCGACCCGAACGACCTGTCGGGGCTGCGACCCCGGGAGATCGGGCCGGCCGTCGTGAGCGGCCGCATCGTCGACATGGCGGTGGTGGAGAAGGACACCCGCGTCTTCTACGTGGCGTCCGCCACCGGCGGCGTGTGGAAGACGACGGACAACGGCGTCCGCTTCGCGCCGGTGTTCTACCGGGAGGCCACGCACTCGGTGGGCGACATCGCCGTCAGCCAGGTGGACACGAGCATCGTCTGGGTCGGGCACCGGGGAGCGGGCCAGCCGGCAGAGCAACTCGTGGGGCGACGGCGTCTACAAGTCCACCGACGGCGGCAGCCACCTGGCGCAACATGGGGCTGCGCGACAGCAAGGCCATCGGGCGCATCGTGCTCGGCCCCGACGACCCGAACACGGTCTACGTGGCGGCCATGGGCCACCTGTGGGGCCCCAACGAGGAGCGGGGCCTCTACAAGTCCACCGACGGCGGCGACATCGTGGCGGAAGATCCTCTACGTCGACGAGGAGACCGGCGCGGTGGACGTGGCCCTCGACCCGTCCAACCCGCGCGATCGTCTACGCCGCCATGTACCAGCGGCGGCGGCGGCCGTGGGGCTTCCACGGCGGAGGACCGGGGAGCGGGCTCTACAAGTCCACCGACGGCGGCGAGCACCTGGACGAAGCTCACGAACGCCGGGCTGGACAACGGGCTGCCCACCGGGGTGATCGGCCGCATCGGCATCGCCATCTACCGCAGGGATCCGCGCATCCTGTACGTGAGCGTCGAGCAGGGCGAGCGCTACAACGCGTCCACGCAGTACCAGCAGCCCGAGGCGGGCATCTACCGCTCCGAGGACGCGGGGCGAGACGTGGACGTTCCATGAGCGACTGGAACCCCCGGCCCATGTACGCGAGCCAGCCGATGGTCGACCCCAACGACGACCAGCGGCTCTACATGCTGAACGCGTACAGCTACTCCGACGACGGCGGCAAGACGTTCACGGTGCCCCGCGGGCACCGGACCCACGGCGACGACCGCTTCGTGTGGGTGGACCCGAACGACTCGCACCACGTCATGAAGGCCGACGACGGCGGGCTGGGCATCAGCTACGACCGCGGCGACCACTTCCTCTTCGTGACCAGCCTGCCGCTGTCGCCAGTGGTACCACGTGGCCGTGGACATGGCGCAGCCCGTACAACGTGTACGGCGGGCTGCAGGACAACGGGAGCTGGGCGGGCCCCAACCAGGTGTACCGCGCCGAGGGCATCCTCAACGAGGACTGGGTGCGCTGGGGCGGCGGCGACGGCTTCCTGTCGCTGGTGGACACGACCAACAACCGGATCCTCTACTCGGAGAGCCAGTACCTGGGGCTGACCCGCAACGACCTCGTCACCGGCGAGGGTCGCGACATCCGCCCCGACCAGCCCGAGGGCTTCATCGGCGACCGGCGGAACTGGACCACGTGGCCGGACCTGAGCGACCCCGTGCAGCGCCTGGGCAACGCGATGGCGCCGGGCAACTGGGACGGTCCGTTCATCATCAGCCCCCACGATCCCAACACGCTCTACGCGGGCCTCGACCGGCTCTTCCAGCAGCACCGACCGGGGCGACACCTGGGAGTCCCATCGGGTCGCCTCACCACCGGGACCGACCGGCGCACCCTGGAGATCATGGGCGAGCGCCCGGACTCCTTCACGCTCTCGCTGGACGACGGCATCCCCTACTGGCCCACCATCAGCGCCGATCGCCGAGTCCGAGCACGACGCCCGGCGAGCTGTACGTGGGCACCGACGACGGCCAGGTCCAGGTGTCCATGGACGGCGGCGGACACCTGGACGAACGTCACCGCCAGCGTGCCCGGGCCTGCCGGCGCATGGCGTGGATCAACGACCTCCACGCCTCCAAGGCCGTGGACGGACGCGTGTACCTGGCGGCGAACAACTACCGCAACGACGACTACGCCAACTACGCTGTGGCGCTCCGACGACCACGGGCGCACCTGGACGTCGATCCTGGGCGACCTCCCGGCCCAGCGGGTCACCCGGGCGATCTTCGAGGACCTCAGCGCAACCCGGACGTCCTCTACATGGGCACGGAGTTCGGCGTCTTCTGGTCGTGGAACGGCGGGACGAACTGGGTCGCAGCTCCGGTCGGGGCTGCCGACCGTGCCCGTCAACGACCTCCTCGTCCATCCCCGGGACAACGACCTCGTCCTCGCCACCCACGGGCGGGGCGTCTGGATCCTCGACCAGGTGACCGCCCTGCAGGAGCTGACGCCGGAGATCGCCGCCCGCGCCGCGTACCTCTTCGCCATCGACCCGGCCGAGGAGACCCGCTACCGCGGCGAGCGCGCCCACACGGGCAACATGATCTTCGAGGGAGAGAACCCGCCCGCCGCCGCGCTCGTCGACTACTGGCTGCGGGACCAGGGGACCGAGGTATCGCTCGCGGTCTTCGACGCGGCCGGCGAGCGCGTGGCCGAGGTGCGGGCGCCCCACGAGCGCGGCGTGAACCGCGCGGAGTGGAACCTGCGCTACGCCCTCGACGGCGCCGCCCGGCCCGCGCAGGGTCGCGGAGGCGGCGGCTTCGGCGGTCCCGCTCCAGGGGCCGCTGGTCGTTCCGGGACTCTACACCGTGCGCCTCACCGCGGGGGGCACCACCCAGGAGCGGGTGGTGCGTGTGGAGGACGACCCCCGCTTCCACGTCGACCCCTCGGTGCGCGCCCGGTGGACCGCGGATCTCCGCGAGATCACGGCGACGCTGATGGCGGCGCAGCTTCAGGCGCGCGAGGTGCGCGACGCCGCGCGGAGCATCGAGGAGGGCGGGGCCACCCCCGCCGCGGACGTGACGGCCAAGGTGAAGGACCTGGACCGTGAGCTCGAGGAGCTCGTGTCCCGGCTGGCCCGCCTGCGCAGCGGGGCGGAGGACTGGGTGGGCCCGCTCTCCGCCGACCAGGCGTCGCAGAAGGCGTTCCTGGCGGACATGCTGGAGACGCTCGGAAGCGAATGGCGCGCCGTGCAGGGCAGGGTGTCCGGCTGAGGGGAGACGGAAGACATGCCGGTGTTCCATAGCGTCGAGGGCGGCCTCCTCCTCGTGACCGTGGACGGGGACTTCACGGCCGCCGAGGTCGTGCGGGTCGGGGGAAAGGCGTTGGAGGCCCCCGACCTCGTGCTGCCGGCCTTCGTCCTCCTCGACCTCTCCGGCGCCGCCGTGCCGGCCGGCGCGGGCTACGCGGCGCTGGAGCCGATCGCGTCGTTCTTCGCGGGCCCCCGGGCGCCGACCGCCCGGCTCGCGGTGCTCGCCTCGCCGGAGATCGCGGAGGCCATCGTGGACGCCGCGGCGGACTCCGGGTTGGAGTCGCGCGCCTTCCAGATGAAGGCCGAGGCCCGGGACTGGCTGGCCGGATACTGATCCGGCTCCCCGGGCCCGCGATCACGCCTCCGGGTCACGCTCCGGGAAGGGGACCGGCACGGAGGGGAATTCGAAGGCGCCGGGGAAGTCCTCGGCGACCTCCTTCTGCTTGCCGCTCCACGCCTCGATGTCGATCCGGTACACCGCCGTCCGCTTGAGCTCCTCGTCCGTGGTGGCCCGGTAGTCCACCCCGTAGCGCAGATGGGGCGCGTACTTCTCCAGGAGGATCCTGAGGCCGTGCCTGCACTCCTCGGGGTCCTCCACGATCGTGCCCTTGCCGAAGGCTACGACGCCCGCGTACTCCACGCTGAACTCCAGCGCCTCCGGCGCGGGAAGCAGGCGTCCCATGGCGGCCACCGAGAACGCGACCCGCTCGTGCGCGGCCACGTTGTCCCGCGTCCGGCCGGTGCGGTGGGTGTGCAGGTACAGGCAGTGCCGCTCCTCGTCGAAGACGAAGAGGTTCGAGTTCAGGTACGGCTGGCCCTCGTCGTCCACGGTGGCCAGGAAGCCCATCCCGGACGCGTGCAGGAGCGCGCGGATCCACGGCTCGTCCTTGCCGCGGTCCCGTCTCCTGAGCTCCGCCCGCGGATCGGCCTGCGGCGCGCTCACCGCCCTCCCCCAGGCCGTAGTCGCTCACGAGACGCTCGCGGTGGTAGAGCTCGTGCCCGGCGATGATCCACGGGAACGAGCGCGCGGTGAAGGCCTTGCCGCTGGCGACGCCCGACGCGGGCCGCCGCGTCCTCGTCCAGGCTGCGGAAGAGGAGGATGTCGTCGCGGCGGAGCGCGTCCCACTCGTCGGCGAGGTCCGCCAGCGGACGCAGGCCGGCGTTCGACGCGCGCGCCCAGGCGTCCTGCTCGATGGCCGGCTGCGCGCCTTCGGCCGCCCTGCGCCATCCACAGGCACCGGAAGGCGAACACCCGCTCGGTGTCGATGAGGTGGCCCACCACCTCGCGCACGCTCCACTTCCCCGGGGCGTAGCGGTACTCCTCCATGTCGGGCGTGCACGGACGACAGCAGCGCCTGCGTCGTCACCATCTGCCCGTCCGAGGGTGTCGAGATGTCGCCCTCGGGGACGAGGTCCGACGTACCGGCCGTAGTACGCGTCGTACTCCGTCGGCTCCGGGCCGGCGCATCAGTGCCGACGCTCCGCCGGTCCAGCTGCTCGATGGTCGCCATCGACGGCCCGCGCTCGCGCTGCAGCCTGCGCGCCACCGCCTCGGCCTCGCGCATCACCCGCAGCACGTTCTCCCCCGCGAGCTTGGCCAGGTCCTCCTCGCTCCACCCCCGGCGGCTCAGCTCCGCGAAGACCTTCGGGAACGTCGACACGTCCTCCAGCCCGACGGGCGTCTCCGTGATGCCGTCGAAGTCCGACCCGATCCCCACGTGGTCGATGCCGGCGACCTCCACGACGTGCTCGATGTGGTCGGCGACGTCGGCCACCGTCGCCTGGTCGCGATCGGTGAGGAAGCGACGGCACGAAGGTGACCATGACCACGCCGCCGTTGTCCGGGAGGCGGCGCAGCACCTCGTCCGGCACGTTGCGGGGCACGTCGTGCAGCGCCCGCGCGTCGGCGTGGGACCAGATGACCGGCGCCTCGGACACGTCCAGGGCGTCGTTCATGGTCTCCGGCGACGTGTGCGACAGGTCCACGAGCATCCCCAGCCGGTTCATCTCGCGCACGACCTCCATGCCGAAGGGCGTGAGCCCGCCGTGGCGGTGCTCGTCGTTGGCCGCGTCCGCCCAGTCCAGCGTGCCGTTGTGGGTGAGGGTCATGTAGCGCACGCCCATGTCGTAGAAGGCGCGCAGCGCGCCCAGCGAGTTCTCGATGGCGTGGCCGCCCTCCATGCCGATCATCGAGGCGATCTTCCCCTCGCCGAAGATCCGCTCCACGTCCGACGCGTCGTCCGCCTCCTCGAAGACGTCCGGGTAGCGGGCGATGATCTGCTTCGCGATGTCGATCTGCTCGAGCTGTACCCGCGCCGCGCCCGAGTCCACCGACTCGTACGGGATGTACACCGACCAGAACTGGCCGCCCACCCTGCCCTTCCGCAGGCGGGCGATGTCGGTCATGAACGGCGGGTCCCCGCGCAGATCGTTCCGGGGCGAGGCCACGTCGTGGGGCGCGGTCTCGCTCTCCCGGATCGCCCAGGGCAGGTCGTTGTGGCCGTCGATGAGCGGCGTGCGGCTCAGGACCCGGAGGGCCTTCGCCATGTCGGGGTCCTCCTGCGCCCGCATCGGCGCGGGGAGGAGGACGGCGGCGAGGAGGAGGAGGGCGGCGCGTCTCATGGCTGCGATCGATCCTTCCGAGGGTCGGCGAAACGAAGGGCGAACAATCGCGAAGCCGCCCCACCGACGGCAAGCCGCGCCCAGGGAGGCGCGTCCGGCACCGGGACTTTCGCTCCCGCCGGCGATGCGGCCACATTGGCCGCCGTCCCCGATTCCGGAGAGGCACCGCATGCACAGGACATCCTCCGCCGCCCTCGTCGGCCTTCTCGCGCTCCTCCCCGTGACCGTCCGCGGCGCAGACGCCGGCCGGGTTCGGACCCGCCTGGGATTCCGTGCGTCGCATCGTGGGACGCCGCGTCGGCGAAGGCCGGGATCGTCGGCGGGAGCATGGCGTTCCTGCGCGGAGAGCGACGTCGTGCGCCTGGACACGCGCGGCCTGGCCGACGTGGCCACGAACCGCGCCGTGGACGAGGCGACGATCTACCACTGGGCGTCGATCACGAAGACGTTCACCGCGGTATCGATCATGCAGCTCCGCGACCGGGGGCTGATCTCGCTGGACGACCCGATCGTGAAGTACGTCCCCGAGCTGAGGGAGGTGCACGACCCCTTCGGCTCCATGGAGGACGTCACCATCCGCCAGCTGTTGTCCCACTCGGCCGGGTTCCGCGACGCCACGTGGCCCTGGAGCCGCGGCGAGGCGTGGGAGCCGTACGAGCCCACGGAGTGGAGCCAGCTCGTCGCGATGATGCCCTACACGCAGCATCCTCTTCCCGCCGGGCTCGAAGTTCAGCTACTCCAACCCCGGGATCATCTTCCTGGGGCGCGTCATCGAGAAGGTGACCGGCGACGTCTACGAGGCGTACGTCGACAAGAACATCTTCCGCCCCCTCGGCATGCGCCGCGCCTACTTCGACGTGACGCCGTGGGGCCTCCTCCCCTACCGCTCGAACCACTACTTCCTGCGCGACGGGAAGCGCGAGGAGGGGGGCCTGGACTTCAACACCGGGATCACCGTGTCCAACGGCGGCCTGAACGCCCCCGTCCCCGACATGGCCCGCTGGCTCGGCTTCCTCCTGGGTGCTCCGCCCGACGGCGTGGACGGCGACGCGATCCTGAAGCGCTCCAGCCTCGAGGAGATGTGGAAGACGGTGGTGCCCATCGGCGACTCCGACATCGGCCGGGAGAGCATGGGGCTGTGCTTCTTCCTCTACGACGACGGCACGCCACCACCTGGTGGGTCACACGGGGACCCAGCGCGGACTTCCTCTCCTTCTTCGTGCTGGATCCCGGCGGCGGGCGTCGGCGTGGTCGCGGTGTCCAACACCGTGGGCACGACGCCGCGCGACCCGAACGCCCGCGCGATCCTCGACCGGGCGCGCGCCGGCGTGGTGCACGGCATCTTCCCCCTCTTCCGGAAGGCGACGCGATGAGCGTGGACCGCAGGACCTTCGTCAAGCTCGCCGGCGCGGCCGCCGTGGCGCCCGGCGCCCTCCTGGCGGGCCGCCCGCGGCCGGCGCGACGCGTCGCGCGCCTGTGGCCCGGGTACGCCGACGCCATGGTCGTCGACTGCCTGGCGAGCCCCGGCGCGTTCAACATCCCCGAGGACGAGGGCGGCGGCCTCGGTCCCAGCGCCCTCGACGCAGCCCGGCGCTCCGGCATCACGGGCGTGAACGTCACGGTCGGAGTGGTGGGTGACGTCCCCGAGCCCTTCGAGCAGACCGTCGCGGACCTGGCCCGGTGGGAGCGGGAGATCGACCGCCACCCGGACGTCTTCGCCCGCGTGCGTACCGTGGACGACGTGCGCCGCGCCAAGGAGGGCGGCCAGGTGGGGCTCATCTACGGCTTCCAGGACACGGTCGCCCTGGGGGCCGACCTGGAGCGCATGGACACCTTCCACGCGCTGGGCCTGCGCATCGTCCAGCTCACCTACAACGTGCGCAACCGCGTGGGCGACGGCAGCCTGGAGCCCGGCAACGCCGGGCTGTCGACGTTCGGCAAGGAGCTCGTCGAGCGGATGAACCGCCTGGGCGTGCTGGTCGATCTGTCGCACTGCGGACAGCGCACCACGGCCGAGGGGATCCAGACTTCCTCGGTGCCGGTGGCCATCACGCACACGGGGTGCCAGGCGGTGTTCATGCACCCGCGCAACAAGCGCGACGAGGAGCTGCGCGCCTGCGCCGACCGGGGCGGCGTGGTGGGCATCTACCTGATGCCGTACCTGAACGCGTCGGGGCCGCCCACCGCCGAGGACGTCATGCTGCACCTCGACCACGCGCTGCAGGTGTGCGGCGAGGACCACGTCGGCATCGGCAGCGACCAGTCCATCACGCCGGTGGACGACTCGCCCGAGTACTACCGGCGCATGGAGGCGGAGGTGAACCGCCGCAAGGCGATGGGGATCAGCGCGCCGCGCGAGGACACGGCGCCGTTCGTGCCCGAGCTCAACTCGCAGCGCCGCATGGAGATGATCGCGGACCTGTTGGCCGGCCGCGGACACGGCGTCGCGGACGATCGAGAAGGTGCTCGGAGCGCAACTGGATGCGCCTGTTCGGAGAGGTGTGGCGCTAGGAAGAAGACGCTGGCGCCCCGACGGGGGCGCCGACATTCCTTGGGGGCGACACTCCGCGGTTCCGCCCGTCGAACCTCCACAGGAGCTGCCCCATGGTCGGCCTCGCGTCCCTCTGGCTCCCGATCCTGCTCGCCAGTGTGCTCGTGTTCGTCGCGAGCTCGATCATCCACATGTTCCTCCCCTACCACCGCAACGATTTCGGGAAGATCCCGGACGAGAACCGCGTGCTGGACGCGCTGCGCGGGTTCTCGATTCCTCCGGGCGACTACATGTTCCCCAACGCCGGCGGCGACCCCAACGTCCTGAAGTCCGAGGAGTTCCGGGAGAAGGCGAGGAAGGGCCCGGTCGGGGTCCTGACCGTGTTCCCCTCGGGCGATCCCTTCGCGATGGGCCCGCAGCTGACGCAATGGTTCCTGTACTGCGTCCTGCTGAGCGTCTTCGCCGGATACCTGACCAGCCGCGCGGTCGGACCCGGGACCGACTACCTCCAGGTCTTCCGCTTCGCCGGCACGACCGCGTTCGCAGGCTACGCGCTCGCGCTCGTGCAGCGCTCGATCTGGTACAAGCAGCCGTGGAGCACGACGCTGAAGAACGTCTTCGACGGGCTGATCTACGCCCTGCTCACCGCCGGGACCTTCGGCTGGCTCTGGCCGTCCTGAGAGCCGCGGTCCGACCGGTCCGGGCTCAGCGCGCCTCGGTGGCGGCGGGCCACGGCACGGGGTCGAGCCATCCCCACGGGTCGTCGCCATGCCCGTGGACGAGGTCGAGGTAGACCTTCTGCAGGCGCTTGGTCACGGGGCCGGGGTGCCCGTCGCCCACCGGGATGCGGTCCACGCTGCGCACGGGTGTGATCTCGGCGGCCGTCCCCGAGAAGAACACCTCGTCGGCCGTGTAGAGCATCTCCCGGGGCACGGGCCCCTGCAGCGCCTCGATCCCCAGGTCGCGGCAGATCTGGAGCACCGTGTCGCGCGTGATCCCGCCCAGGAGCGTCCCGTCCAGCGCGGGGGTGTGCACCACGCCGTTCCGCACGAGGAAGACGTTCTGGCCGCTCCCCTCGCTCACCAGGCCGTCCGGCCCCACGGCGATGCCCTCGTCGTACCCGTCCGCCACGGCCTCCAGCTTCATGAGCTGGCTGTTGAGGTAGTTCCCCCCCGCCTTGGCCAGGGCCGGGAAGGTGTTGGGAGCCGGCCGGAACCAGGAGGACACGCAGGCGTCCACGCCCCGCTCCAGTGCGTCCGCCCCCAGGTAGCGACCCCACGGCCAGCAGATCAGGAAGGTCTCGATGGCGCTCGCCGTCGGGTTCAGCCCCAGGGCGCCGACGCCGCGCATCACCAGCGGGCGCAGGTAGCCCTCTCTGAGGTCGTTGCGCCGCAGCAACTCGCGGCAGCCCTCGGCCAGCTGGTCGAGGGTCCAGGGCACGCTCATGCGATAGATGCGGGCCGAATCGACCAGGCGCTTCAGGTGGTCCCGCAGGCGGAAGATCGCCGGGCCCCGCGGCGTCTCGTAGGAGCGGATCCCCTCGAAGACGGAGGATCCGTAGTGCACCACGTGGCTCATCACGTGGACGTTCGCGTCCTCCCAACGGACGAACGTGCCGTTCCGCCAGATCCAACGCATACCTGTGTCCAGCGCGCTCATGACACCACCCTCCGGGCGTGGAACGTGGGCCACCGAACGGCGTGCGGGCAGGGTCGCGTGGCGGGAGCGGACGCTCGATCCGTGCGGGGTGTCGGAATATAGCGGAGCCGCGCAGGGTCGGTCAGCGGCCCGCCTCTCCCCCCGGAAGCCGCAGGCGGCGACGAAGCCTCAATCCTCCCGGAGCACCTGCACGGGCGACGTGCGGGACGCGCGCAGCGCGGGCGCCACGGCTGCGAGCACCGCCACCAGCGACAGGATCAGCGCACCCGCACCGTACACGCTCGCATCCCACGGGCGGACGTCGAAGAGGAACGCCCCCAGGGTGCGACCCGCCGCGGCGGAGCCGAGGATTCCGATCGCGACGCCGGCCCCGGTGAGGGCGACGGCCCGGGCCACGACCATGCGCAGGACGTCGCCGGGCGAGGCACCGACGGCCATGCGCACGCCGATCTCGGGGGCCCTGCGGGCCACCGCCAGCGAGAGCACGCCGAAGATGCCCAGCGCCGCGAGCAGGAGCGCGACGACCGGCGAACAGCGAGGTGGTGGCGCCCAGCGCCCGGCTCGGCCCGAGCTGGTCGTCCACATACCCGGAGAGGGGCCGCAGCTCCGCGATGGGGATGTCCGGACGCAGATCGGCCACGGCGCGACGCACCAGGCCGGGAAGCGCGCCCGTCCCGCCATCCGCCTTCGCCAGGACGGTGAGGGAGACGCCGGACGCCCTGAACGCCTGGCGCATCGGCACGTACGCCTGCACGCGGGACGCGCTGGTCAGCTCGTAGTGCCGGACGTTCGGCACGACGCCCACGACCGTCCGCCACACCACCTCGCCGGGGGCGTCGGGGGCGTCCTGGTCCCCGATGGGCTCCATGAGCGTGATGCGCTCGCCGATCGGGTTCTGGCCCGGCCAGAAGCGCTCCGCCATCGTCTCGTCGATCACCACCGCCGCCGGGGCGTCTTCGGCATCCTGTGCGCCGAAGGCGCGGCCCCGGCGGATCGGGATGCCCATCACGTCGAAGTAGTCGGGCGATACGACGTTGAAGAGGACCGACGGCGCGGCGTCCGGGTCGAAGGGCGCGTCCTCGGGGATGACCCTTCGCTCCCACGAGCGGTCGGACAGCGGCACCAGGAGGGAGAGCGCCGTGCGCGCGACCTCCGGCGACGCGTCGAGCCTGCGCGACGAGCTCGTCGTAGAAGCCCAGCCACTCCGCCGTGGACGCGAACGTTCCCCGCGGCTGGGCGAGCCGCGCGGCCACCACGCCCTCGTCGACGAACCCCTTGTCCACCGACGCCATGTTGTGCAGGCTGCGCAGGAGGAGTCCCGAGCCTACCAGGAGCACCAGGGAGAGCGCGACCTGGGCGACCACCAGCGCGTCCCGCATGCGCCGCCCCTCCCGCCCGCCGGTGGTGCGACGCCCGTGGCGCAGATCTCCCACGGACCGTGAAGCCCGCAGCGCCGGGAAGGAGCGCGAACAGCGCCCCCGAGAGCACGGTCAGCGCCAGCGCGAAGGCCAGCACCGGACCGTGGACACCGATCCCCGCGGCCATGATCGACGGAATCCGCAGCGGCAACATGCGCGGGAGCACGTCGGACGCGCCCACCGGCGAGCGCCACCCCGGCTCCTCCTCCCACCAGGGACAGCCAGGCGCTCTCCGCCAACAGGAGGCGCGACCAGGTCGCCCGAGCCCGCACCCAGCGCCCGGCGCACCGCCAGCTCGGTACCCCGCGCCTCTCCCCGGGCCAAGGCCAGGTTCGCGACGTTCGCACCGGCCACCAGAAGGAGGAAGGCGACCGCACCCATCAGGAGCCAGAGCCCGCGCTCCGCACCGGCGAGGAGGCGGACCCTCAACGGGACGCACCTCGGCCGTCACCACCGGCTCGCCCTCGAGGGCGTCCACCTCGTCCGTGACGCGGTTCATGTCCCGCTGGGCCGCCTCGATCGAGGCGCCCGGCGCCAGGCGCGCCAGCGCGGTCGTGCCGAACGAGCTGTCCCGCACGTCCCAGGGGAGGTCGGCCGCCAGCACGCCCATGGGGACGTAGACCTCCACGTCGGGCCGGGGATAGCCGACACCGGCGGGGAGCACGCCCACGATCGTGTAGGGCCGGTCGTCCAGCACGAGCGATCGGCCGAGCACGCCGGGATCGGCCCCGTACGCCCGCAGCCAGAACCCGTGCCCCAGCACGGCGACGGGCGTGGCCCCGGGACCGGTGTCGCCCGCCGGGATCAGCCGACCCAGCTGCCGCCTCCACACCCAGCGTTCCGAAGAAGTCGCCGAGCACGGTGCGCGCGTCCACACGCTCGGCACCCTCCGGCGTCGCGCGCACGAACCCCCACCCCGCCGAGGCGCCGAAGCGGTCGAAGGCGCGGCTGCGCTCCGCCCAGTCCCGGTAGTTGGGAATGGACAGCGAGATGCCGTAGCCCGTCTCCGCGTCGGTGGCGTCGATCGCCACGATGCGGTCGGCGTCGGCCGTAGGGCAGCGCGCGCAGGAGCACGCCGTCCACCAGGGAGAAGATCGAGGTCGCGCCCCCGATCCCGACGGCCAGCGTGGCCGTGACGAGCAGAGAGTACCCCGGGCGGCGGCGGAGGCTCTTCGCGCTGGCGCGCAAGAGGGGCAGGAGGTCCATGGGCGATCCGTGGCAGGGCGGAAACCGGCGCGTCGCAAGGTTGGACGCGACCCGGCGCGCGAGGGTTTGAACCCGCGATCCGCTCAACCCTTCAGGACGCCCAGCGGCCGCAGGCGCGCCACCTTGCGGCCGATGCCGGCGCGGTGCACTACGTCCGACCACGTCGGCCACGTCCTTGTAGGCCTCCGGCACCTCCTCGGCCACGGTCGCCCCCGACGACGCCCTCACCTCGATCCCCTGCTCCTGGAACTCCCGCCGCAGGTCGCGGCCGCGCGTCTGCCGCTTCGCCTGGCGTGCGGCTCATGCGGCGGCCCGGCGCCGTGGCAGGTGGACCCGAACGTCTCCTCGTAGGCGCCGCGCGTGCCGAGGAGCACGAAGGAGTAGCGACCCATGTCCCCGGGGATGAGCACCGGCTGGCCGAGATCCCGGAAGCGCTCGCCCAGCTCGGGGTGTCCCGGCGGGAAGGCCCGCGTCGCGCCCTTGCGGTGCACGCACAGCTCCCGCTCGCGGCCGTCGACGACGTGTCGCTCGAACTTGGCGTTGTTGTGCGACACGTCGTAGACCAGCTCCATCCCCAACGCCTCCTCCGAGCGGCCGAACGTCTTCTCGAAGGCGGCGCGCACGCGATGCGCCATCACCTGCCGGTTGGCGAAGGCGAAGTTGGCCGCGGCGCGCATGGCGCCCGAGGTAGCGCTTCGCCTCGGGCGTAGTCCAGTGGGCGCGCAGGCCAGCTGGCGGTCCGGGAGGTCGATGCCGTGGCGGCGGGCGGCGGACAGCATCAGGTCGAGGTAGTCGTCGCAGACCTGGTACCCGAGCCCCCGCGAGCCCGAGTGGATGAAGACGGTCACGGTGCCGGGATCGAGGCCCAGCACGTGGGCGGCGGACTCGTCGTAGACCTCGTCCACCCACCCCACCTCGATGAAGTGGTTGCCGCTCCCCACCGTGCCCACCTGGTCGCGGCCGCGCTGGATCGCCCGTTCGCTCACCTGGTCCGGGTCCGCGCCTTCGAGCACTCCCCCGCTCTCGATGCGCTCCAGGTCCTCGCGCCGGCCCAGCCCCGCGTCGACGGCCCAGCGCGCGCCCCGCGTCAGCACCGCGCGCACGTCCGCGGGACGCAGCACGAACTTGTCGTACCCCTTCCCCACGCCCGCGGGGATCGAGCGGAACAGCTCGTCCATCAGGCGGGGAAGACGGGCCCGCAGGTCCCTCGTCGTGAGGTCGGAGCGGAGCATGCGCACGCCGCAGTTGATGTCGTAGCCCACGCCCCCCGGCGACACCACACCCCCTGCCTCGGGATCGAACGCCGCTACGCCGCCGATGGCGAAGCCGTAGCCCCAGTGGATGTCCGGCATGCCGATGGAGCGCCCGACGATTCCCGGGAGCATGGCCACGTTCGCCACCTGCTGGACCGCCTGGTCGCCGCGGATGTCGCGCATCAGGTGCTCGTCGGCGAAGATCAGCCCCTCGACGCGCATCCTCCCCTGGCGGGGGATCAGCCAGCGGTGCTGGTCGAGGCGCCGGATCTCCAGGCTGGGCTGTGTCTTGCTCATGGCGCGATGCCCTCCCCCGTGGACGTCGGTGGCGCCCCCGTCGTCACACGTCGAAGATGACCCGGGCGGTCCACTCCCCGCCGCGCCGTTCGGCCGCGAGGCCGTGGAGGGTGACGCCCTTGATCTCGCGCACCGGCTCGCCCGCCTCGGGAGCCACCGTGACCGACGCCTCGAGCGCCCGCTCGCCCAACGTGTCGAAGCGGGCGGCGCGGAAGGCCAGGCGCTCCGTCTCGTGCCAGTAGAGCAGCTCGCGCAGCCACGCGCGCAGGAGCGCGGCAACGTCATCCGCCGAGAGGCGGAGGCCACGAACGGTCCCCGCGTGCCCCGGCGACCCACCCGGCTCGCGCCCCTCCCCGCGGATCAGCCACGCGGTCCCGAGGGCGGCGCGCGCGAAGAGCTCCTGCAGGCTGGGCGCCCGCACGTCCAGCCCGACGTCGGCGGTGTGATCGAAGGGCGTGACCCCCGGGGGAGCAGGCTCGCTGTGCATGGTGGTACGCTCGCAGCAGCGCCGACCGTGTGCAACGGCCCCCTGGCTGTAGATCCGCGCGGCAAGGACCGTCGGATTCGGGCCGACTCCCGCGCCCTCGGCTGGCCGGATCCCGTCGGCTAGCTCGGCCCCTCCGCCCGCCCGCCGATGAGGGTGCGATCAAACTCCTGCGCCTCCCGGAGACGCGCGACCTCGTCGGTCAGGAGCTGCACCTGCTCGGTGAGGTCCTGCAGCCGGTCCACGCCCCCGGCGCCCGCGCCGATCCCCGATTCGCGCAGAGCCTTGGCGATGGTCTCGGTCATCGGCTTGAGCGCGAAGCGCGCGGTGAGGATCAGCGTGAGCCCCGTGACCGGGACGAGCACGAGGAGGATGCCGAAGATGGGGATCAGGACTTCGAAGCCGTTCACGGGACCTCCTCGTACCGGTGGCGCGTCGCTCGATTCCCCGTACGTCGTGAGCCCGCGACGGGATTCAGGCAGGCCCGGTCAGCGTCCGCCCATGATGCGCTCGATGTCCTCCACCGACTTGGGTGCGCGCGCCGACAGGTTCTCGTGGCCGTCGGGTGTCACCAGGATCATGTCCTCGATCATGATCGCCAGGTCCAGCTCCGGCGCGTACAGCTTGGGCTCCACCGTGAACACCATGCCGGGCTCGAGGGGCGTCGAGTAGTCCCGCCCGTCCGTGGCCTCCAACCCGATGTGGTGGCCGATGTCCCGCACGCCCGAGCCGCCGAGGGCGGTGTAGCGCGTCAGTCCGCCCCTGCGTGCCAGGTAGTGCGTCGGCGACGGCATCACGCCCCATACCCGCTCAGGGCCGCCCATGGCGTCGATGTCCTCCTTCGCTTCGAGGCCGTGGCGGCGGTAGACCTCCGCCGCGGCGCGGATCACGTCCAGAATCGTCACGCCCGGGCGCACCGCCGCGATCGCCGCCTCCTGCGCCTCGAGCACGATCTGGTAGATCCGGCGCTGCTCCGGCGTGAAGCTGCCCGAAACCGGGAAGGTCCGGCACAGGTCGGAGGTGTACATGGCCCACTCGGCGGCGCCGTAGTCGATGAACACCAGGTCGCCGTCCTGCATGACGCGATTCACGGCGTCGTAGCTCTCCGAGCGGATCGTGAACAGCGACACCGCGTCCGGTCCCGACGCGACGATGGGCGTGAACGACGCGCGCGGCGATCCCTCGCGCTTCCACGTCCACTCCATGATCCCGGCGACCTCCAGGTCGTTGATCCCCGGCCGGATGCGGCGCATCGCCTCGATGAGCCCGTCGGCGCTGATGTTCGCAGCCCTGCGCAGGGCGTCGATCTCCCAGCGGTCCTTGATCACGCGCATCCGCTCCACGGCCGGTCCCGCGTCGGCGAGCGTCCGTCCCGGGAGGAGGTCGGCGACGGACGCCTCGAGCTGCTGACGCAGGCTCCGCGGGGCCCTGAGACCGGGCGGCGCGTACAACGCGTCGTGGTCCTCGAGGAAGTAGACGGTGTCCGCTCCGGCGACGAGTTCCGGCAGGAGACCGGCGAAGTCGTCCAGGGCGTTCGTCTCCGCGATGCCCGTGGCCGCCTCCGCCTCGGGACCCGGCGACAACCGGCGGATCATCCGGTTCCACGCCGCGGCCGCGAGACGCGGGTCCTCGTACGGGTACTGCGCGCCGGCGAACTCCCGCGGCCCGGGGAGGAACAGCACCTCCCGCACGCCACCCCGCCCGTCCGGGGCCGCGACCAGGATCGCGTACGGCGATTCCACGCCCGTCAGGTAGAAGAAGTTCGGGTCCTGCTTCTTCACGCCCTCGTGGCGGATCATGTACTCGCCCGGGACGATCACGGGCGCCCGCAGCGTCTCCACCAGGCGGGCCCTCCGTGCGGCGTACACCTCCCTGGGGAAAGCCACGTTCGATTGGATCACCGCGGAGGACGCGGAGCTCGCGGAGGCGAGGAGAAGGGCGACGGCCAGGGCGCTCTGCGCGACGCCCCGCGCCGCGCGCTCGAGCGACATCACGCCCCTTGGCCTCCGCCCATCCTCATCCCTCGATGCCGAGGTAGAGGTCGTGGGCCTTCTCGGTGAAGCCCCTCGTGTAGCCGATGTCGAGCTTGAAGTCTCCGGCGTTCAGACCCTTCGCCTGCGCCCACGCCTGCATCTTCGCGAACGAGGTGGCGATGCCGGTCAGGGGGCCCTGGTGGCGGTGGTGCAGGTAGCGGCGTGCCGGGATGTCGAGCGCGGTCATACCGTCGGGTACGTCACCCGCCCTTTCGACCTGCGCGCCCACCACCTGACGATGGATGCCGTCTTCGACGTCGACGGAGACGCCCACGAACGTCGGCCCGCAACGGTGCGCGATCTCCGCGTCGCGCGCGAACAGCGCCTCCCACGCCCTGGGCACCTCGCGCCACAGCCCCCGGAAGGAGGCGCGCACCTCGAGGCCCACGACGACCATCGCGCCCAGCTCGACGATGTCCACG
This sequence comes from uncultured Gemmatimonadales bacterium, assembly GCA_963848895.1. Taxonomy (GTDB): domain Bacteria; phylum Gemmatimonadota; class Gemmatimonadetes; order Longimicrobiales; family Gaopeijiaceae; genus SZUA-318. Next base: position 49,698 of record CAWKGE010000024.1, on the reverse strand, counting down.
TCAGCTCACCGGCCTTCTGCGAACGGCCTTTCCGGGACGTGCGGACGGCACGATCTCGCCGTCGCGGACCACGAACACCCCTCCGACCATCACGTACGGGATACCGGCCGACGCCTGGGCCGGCTCGGCGAAGGTGGCCCGGTCGAGCACGATCGCAGGGTCGAATAGCGTGAGGTCCGCGTCCGCGCCCACCGCCACCCGCCCCTTCCGCCGCATCTCGGGAAGCGCGGGCTCCAGGCGACGCGCCGGCATGAGCGTCATCTTCCGCAGCGCGTCCATCAGGCCGAGCGTCCCCTGCTCGCGCACGTAGCGGCCGAGCACGCGCGCGAACGTCCCCGCGCCACGGGGGTGCGCCCGCCCGCCGACGAACGGCGTCCCGTCCGACGCGATCATGACGATCGGGTGGCCCACGGCGTACTCCATCTCCTCGCGGGGGATGATGTGCGCGATGATCGGACCGCCTTCGGCGCGCCGCGCCGCGAAGGAGGCCGAGTCGAGCCGCTCGCCGGTGGCCACCCATTCGATGTCGCCGTAGTCGCCGCCGAGCCGCGCCTGCCACCCCGGGTCGAAGATCGCCGCCCGGATGTCCGTGGAGGCAGCCGTGTACGGGTAGATCTCCGTCGTCACGTCGATGCCGGCGTCCTGGGCCCGGGCGATCATGTCCAGGAGGAGCGGGACATGCTCCAGGCCGCTGGAGCCGATGTGCACGATGTGCACCGAGCCGCCGGAGCCGGCGGCGTCCGCGATCATCTCCTGCACGGCCGAGACGCTGCTCTCCGGCTCGACGAGCCCGGCGTAGCGGATGTGGACGAAGTTCGTGACGCCCCATTTCGCGGCGGTCTCGAAGAGGCGGAAGATCTCCGAGCGTGATGCACCGGGAGTGTACTGGATCCCCATGCCGATGCCGAGCGCGCCCTCCGCCAGCCCCTCCTCGACGAGCTGCTGCATGCGCTGCACCTGCGCGGGCGTGGCTTCCTGGTAGACGGCCGCCTGCCGGTCGTGTCCCATCGCCTCGAGCCGCACCGTCCCCTGCGAGACGGTCGCGCCGTAGTTGATCCGCCAGCCGTCCGATCGCTCCGCGTACCAGTCGCCCACCGGGAAGACGCCGCCCTCCAGCTCCAGGGCCGTCGTGACCCCGTCGCGCACCTGCAGGTCGGCGCTGAAGGGGTCCTGCCCGTGCGCGTGCAGATCGATGAATCCGGGCGCCACGACCAGCCCCGCGGCGTCGATCACCTCCCTGCCGTCGAGCGGATCGGCTGTGATCGCGGCTACCCGCCCGTCGCGGATCCCGACGTTGCGCACCGCGTCCAGCCCGGACTCGGGGTCCATGACGCGTCCCCCACGCAGCACGACGTCGTACGTCTGAGCTGGCAGCGAGGACGGCACCGCCAGGGCGACGGCGACCACCCACGCGAGCCGACGAGAAGCCATGTTGCCCCCGGATCGAAGGAGAAGCGATCCGTCATTAGGGGCCCGAGGCGCCCGCGCCCGCAAGGTGCCCGCCATTCCCCCGCCCCTTCGCCGCTGGCGGACGAGGCGGCGGAGGGCGATGGTTCGGCATGGTCCGCCGAGCCTCACGCCACCTGGTCCTGGCGCTCGCCCTGAGCGCCGCGCTCACCCCCGCGCGCGCGTCGGGGCAGGCCGGCTACGCGGCCGCCGGCACGCTGGCGGGCGCCGCCGAGGGCGCCGTTCTGACGTTGGCGCTCGCCACCGCCGCGGCGCGCGCCGGCCATTACGTGTTCACCCCGAGCCAGGCCCTGTGGCAGCTCACGCCGATCCCGGTCGTGGCCGTCGCGGGGGGCATGTTGGGCTACCACGACGCCGACCGACTGCGCGACTCCGTGCGCGCCGGCCTGGTGGGCTTCGCCGCCGGCGTCGCGGCCGGCTCCATCCTGGGCGGCCTGGTCGGGGACGACTCCGAGAGCGTCTGGTCCGGTGCGATCGTGGGGAGCGGCGCCGGGCTCCTGGTCGGGAGCCTGTGGGGTGCCCTGCGCAATCTCGGTGACGACGGCGACAGCATCGTCGTTCCCGGCATCACCCTCACGATCCCCTTCGCCCCATGAGGCGGCGCCTCGTCGTTCTCGGGCTCCTCGCGGCCGGTTGCGCCCGCGCGCCCTACGCCGCCGGAGAGCCCCAGACCATCGCCGAGCCCGATACGGACGACGTGGCGGCGGTCATCTTCCTGGTCGGGGACGCCGGCGACGCGCACATCGACGGCTCTCCCCTCCTCCACCGCCTGCGCCGCGACGTCGAGCGGTGGAGCGCCGCCCTCGCCAGGGACTCGGCCGTGACGGTCCTCTTCCTGGGAGACAACGTGTACCCCGCGGGCGTGCACGATCCCGGGAGCGACGACTTCGCGCGGGACACGGCTCACCTGGGCGCGCAGGCGTGGACCGTGGAGGGCCCCGAGGCCGCGCGTCACGGCACGCGCGCGATCTTCCTCCCGGGCAACCACGACTGGGGTAACCTGGCCGGGCTCCCGGGGGAGGAGCGCCTGCACAACCAGGAGGCGGTGCTAGCCTCCTGGGCGTCGGCGGGGCGGCGCGTCTCCCTCCGTCCCTCCGCAGGGTCGCCCGGACCGGTCGTGGTGGAAGCCGGCCCCGCCACCGTGATCCTCCTGGACACCGAGTGGTGGCTCCAGGCGGACGACTCCATGGCGAAGGCCCGCGTGATCGACGAGCTCGAGGGAGCGCTGCTGGCCGCCGGGGGCCACCCCACCGTCGTCGCCGCCCACCATCCCATCGAGTCCCTGGGTCCCCACGGCGCCCGCGGCGGCACCGGGCTGGGCAGCCTGCTGGGGCGTGCCGGCGCCCTGGTCCAGGACGTCAACTCGGGCCCCTACCGGGAGCTGAACACGGAGCTGGCGCGGGCGTTCCGGGAAGCGGACCGCCCGCTGGTCTACGCGGCCGGCCACGACCATTCCCTGCAGGTGCTGCACACCGTGGGCCCGGGTCGGCCAGCCTGGACGCTCGTCAGCGGCGCGGGAAGCAAGGTCACCGACGTGTCCGACGGCCCCGACCTGGAATGGGCGGCCGCACAGCCCGGCTTCATGCGTCTGGTCGTGCTGCGCGACGGCGGCGTGCAGCTGTTCGTGGAGACGGCGCCCGCCTCGACCCTGTCGTGTCCGCACGGGGAGGAGCTCGACCCGTGCATGGTGCGGGGCGTCACCGCCTATCACACTGCCTTCTCGGCGCGCCTGCGCTGATCCGGAAGCGCGGAGCCGGCTCAGCTCGGACGCGCGAGGCCGTACCCCCGGATCTTGCGGTGCAGCGTGCGGTCGGAGATCCCGAGGAGCTCGGCGGCCTGCCCCTGATGCCATCCCGTCCGGTCGAGCGCCTCCTCCACGGCGAGGCGCTCCAGCTCCTCCAGCCGCAGCGAGGGCAGCGCGGGGGCGGAGCCGCCGTGGCCGTCGCCCGTCGCCGGACCCGTCGCCACCGCGGCCCCGAGATCGACCGAGCGGATCTCCCGGTTCTGGCTCAGGAGCGCGGCACGCTCGATCACGTTGCGCAGCTCCCGCACGTTGCCGGGCCACGCGTAGGTCGCCATGGCCGCGACGGCGCCGGGAGCGATCGTCCACCGGCCTGCGTCCGCGGGGCTCGATCTCGTCGAGGAAGTGGCGGGCGAGCAGGAGGATGTCGCCCGGCCGCTCCCGGAGCGGCGGCAGCTCGAGGACGATCGCGTTGATGCGGTAGTACAGGTCGCCGCGGAAGCTCCCCTCCTCCACCAGCTCGGGCGAGCGGCTGGTTGGTCGCCGACACCAGGCGGAAGTTCGTGGGGATCTCCTTGACGCCGCCGACGCGGCGGAGCGTACGGGTCTCCAGGGCCCGCAGGAGCTTGGCCTGGAGCGGCTTGCCCAGGTCTCCGATCTCGTCGAGGAACAGCGTTCCGCCGTCCGCCAGCTCGATCAGACCGATCTTCCGAGCCGCCGCGCCGGTGAACGACCCCTTCTCGTGCCCGAACAGCTCAGACTCGGCCAGCGCCTCGGACACCGCCGCGCAGTTCAGCGCCACCAGTGGCTCCTGATGCCGCCCCGAGCGCCGGTGCACCTCGCGGGCGATCAACTCCTTCCCGGTCCCCGACTCACCGGTGACGAGCACGGAGACGTCCGAGGGCGCCACCCGCTCGACCAGCGCGAGCGCCCGGCGCATCCGCTCGTCGGCGGTGACGATGCGCACCCCGCCGGCGTCACGGCTGGCCATCGCCGACAGCCGCTCGGTCCTCGACTGCAGCCGACGCGCTTCCGCGGCCTTCCACACCAGAGCGAGGAGCCGATCGCGCTCGACGGGCTTCTCCACGAAGTCGTACGCGCCGAGCTTCATCGCCCGGGTGGCCGTGGCCACCGTACCGTGACCGGAGACGAAGACCACCTGGGGCCGCGCCGGGTCGCCCGCGATGCCCTCCAGGACCTCGAGCCCGTCCAGACCCGGCATGCTCAGGTCGAGGAGCGCCACGTCGAACACCCTCTCGCGGAGCGCCGCCAGGGCGGAGCTCCCGTCGGGCACGGTCGTGACCATGGTGGCGCGCTCCGTCGGCACGCCGGAGGATGGCCTCGATCAGGACCCGCTGGTCCTCGTCGTCGTCGGCCACGAGGACGGAGATGATCGGCTCGGAAGGCTCGGACATGTAGCTAGGCTACAGTCCCGGGCCGCGCCCCGCAAGCCATGGGGGAAAAAGTTTGGCCCTGCGGGCGAGCCCGCAGGGCCGAGGGGCCACCCTGCCTGGGGGGGCGTGGCACCCTCTTCCAACATTTGGCGGGACTGCGGGGACCCGGCCCTGGGGGGGATTCGCTCGTTCGTCTCTGGCTCAGCGTCTACCCACCGTCACCGGTGAGGAGAGCGCGGGCCCCGCAGCCCCATCGTCTCTTGTCGCCCTTGATAGAGGCAAGGTGGGTGCCAGAACGGTGTGCGGGACACATCTCATTGCCGCATAACGTGATTACGGCAATCTTCAACCCGAATGCGGCACTTCCGGGTAAGCCGACAGAATGGCCGATCCGGACACGTTGTCCAGACAGCGTGGCCGAATGGCCGCGCCAGGGGCGCCAGTGGCGGCTCCGAACCCCTTCGCACGCCCGGCCGCGTAGATTGTTTCACGCGGCCCGTGCCCACCCACGCCCCGGAGAGGCTCCCGACCCCACCATGCGCAACTTCCTGATCCGCCTCGTCGTGAACGCCCTCGCGCTCTCCGCCGCCGCCTGGCTGGTTCCGGGCATCCGACTATCGGGGGGCTTCTGGGACGTGATGGTGGTCGCCCTCGTCTTCGGGCTCGTGAACGCGCTCCTCAAGCCGATCGTCTTCCTCCTCTCCCTCCCCTTCGTGATCCTGACGCTCGGGCTGTTCGCGTTCGTGGTGAACGGCGTGATGCTGTGGGTCACGGCCGGCCTCACCGAGCGGCTCGCCGTCTCGGGGCTCTGGTCCGCGGTGCTGGGCAGCATCGTGATCTCCCTGGTCACGATGCTGCTCGGCGGCGTCCTGAAGGACGAGAAGAAGCGCTCGAGCTAGTCCGACCGGATCGCGCGCAGCGGGTCGGCGCGTGTGACGCGCCTGGCCGGGAGCCACGCGGCGAACGCGGCGGCCGCCGCGAGGACCAGCGCCGCCCCGCCGAGGCTGAGCGGATCCGTGGGGCTCACGCCGTGGATCATGCCGCGCGCCACCCGCCCGGCGGCCACCGCCCCCAACAATCCCAACGCGATGCCGATCAGGGCCACGCCCATGCTGGAGCGGACGACCATCGACACCACGTCGCCGGCCGCAGCGCCGAGCGCCATGCGGATCCCCATCTCCCGCACCCTGCGCGCCACCGAGTAGGACACCACGGCGTACACGCCCACCGCGGACAGCGCCAGCGCGGCCAGGGCGAAGACGAGGATGACGAGCGCCTCGAAGCGGGGCCGCACGAGCATGCGCTCCTCCGTGGCCACCAGGGGCCGAGCCGTCCCCAGCGACAGGTCCGGATCCACCTCCAGCATCGCGTCCTCGACGGACTGCGCCAGCGCCGTCGGCTCGCCGGTGGTGCGCACCAGGAAGAAGGTGGCCCCTCGGCCGAGCTGCCGGTTCGACCAGTAGATCTCGGGGAGCGGCGCATCGCCCGGCGTGAGGGGCTGCACGTCGGCGACCACCCCGACGACGCGGAACGTCGGCCTCGTCGTCAGTTCCGGGAGCGTGACGCTCTTTCCCACGGCGCTCTCGCCGGGCCAGGCGTTGCGCGCCATCGTCTGGTTCACCACGGCCACCGGCTCCACGCCCAGGCCGTCGGCCTCGGTGATCTCCCGGCCTTCGAGGATCGGGAGCCCCAGCGTCGCGAAGTAGCGGGGCCCGACGTCGTACCACCACACCGACGGGAGCTGCCCGTTCGGGTCGGCGCCGTCCACCACGTACGGCGAGGCACCGTCGCCGCCCCCGAAGAGCGGTCCGGCCGAGGCGGTGGCCACGGACGTCACCCCCGGCACGGCGGCCACGCGCTCCTCCGCCTGCCGCCACATGGCGAAGAGCTGCGCGCGCGACTCGTATTTCCCGGAATTGGCGAAGGCGCTCATGGCCATCAACCCGGAGCGCTCGAAGCCGGGGTCCCAGGACAGGTAGCGCGCGAAGCTCCGGGACAGGAGGCCCGCGCCGGCGAGCAGCACCAGGGAAAGCGCGAGCTCCGCCACCACGAGCGCGCTGCGCAAGCGGCTCGAGCCGCGCGTCTCGGCCTCGCGCGCACCGGCCTTCACGGTCTGCGCCAGATCCCACGCCGTCACGCGCAGCGCCGGCAATACGGCGAACGCGGCGGTGGCGAGCACGGACAGCACTGCGGCGAACGCGAAGACGCGCCCGTCCATGGCGACCTCGTCCATGCGCGGCATGGGCGGCGCCAGCCGCAGGAGGAGCGTCGTCGCGCCGTTCGCCAGCACGACCGCGAGGATGGTCGCGAGGCCCGTCAGAACGAGGCTCTCGACGAGAATGCCCCCCACCAGCCGCCGCCGCTCGGCGCCCAGCGCCGCGCGTACCGCGAGCTCCTGCCGGCGGCCCAGGCCGCGGGCGAGGAGGAGGTTCGCCACGTTCGCGCATACGATGAGCAGGAGGAGCGCGGACGCACCGAGGAAGGCCATGAGGATCGGCCGCGTGTCGCCGACCACCACGTCCAGGAGCGAGGTGACGCGCAGCCGCCACTCGTCGTTCACCTCCTCGTGCTGGGTCGCGATACGGGCGTACAGCCCCCGCAGCTCCTCCGCCGCGGACGCGCGGGTGGCGTCGGGGGCCAGGTGGCCGATGACCCGGAATCCCCTCCAGCTCCGCACTTCGGGGTCCAGGGGATCGAAGTGGGGCGGCTTCCACAGCGGGACGTCCGCCATGTCGAAAGGCGCACGGAAGCCCGCGGGCAGCACGCCGATGATCTCGTAGGGTTCCTCGTCGAGGCGGATGGTCGAGCCGACCACGGAGGGATCCGCGCCGTAGCGGGTGGTCCAGAAGGCGTGGCTCAGCACGACGACCTTGTCGCGATCCGGCCCGTGCTCGTCTTCGCCGTAGAGGCGTCCCAGGATGGGCCGGGCGCCGAGGGCACGCAGGAAACCCGCGCTGGCGAGCCCGCCGGTGATGCCTTCGGCGCCGGCGTCGTCCGACAGCGCGTAGGGCCACGTGCGGCCGATGCCCACGTCGGACAGCTCGTGGGAGCCGAGCCGGAAGTCCTCCACGTTCCCCGGCGACCCGATGCAGTAGCCCGCGGAGCCGTGGATGGTCCTCGCAGATGATCACCAGGCGTCCCGAGTCCGGCAGATCCAGCGGCCTGAAGGCGATCGAGTCCACGACCGTGAAGATCGCCGTGGCCGCGGTCATCCCGATCGCCAGGATCAGCAACGCCGGAATCGTGAAGCCGGGGCTGCGCAGGAGCCCGCGCAGTGAGAGCCCGATCGCACGCGACAGTCCACCCATCATCCACCTCCGGATCGGTCGACCTCTACCCGTCCCTCGAACTTATGGGACGTCGGAAAACGCCGTCGAGTTTCTTCACGTGGGGAAACTTCCGCGCGCGCATGTCCGTCTTTGCCCACGGCGGACCACTTCACGGAGATCCCGGATGAACGTGATCGAGACGCACCTGCTGACCAAGCGCTACCGCAAGCAGCCCGCGGTGGACGCGATCTCCTTCCACGTCGAGGGAGGGCAGGTGTTCGGATTCCTCGGGCCCAACGGGAGCGGGAAGACCACCACGATCGGCATGCTGCTGGGCATCATCTCGCCCACCGGCGGCGACGTGCGCCTGTTCGAGCGCTACGGCCGCGCCGAGCTGCACGTGGCGCGTCGGCGGATCGGCGCCACGCTGGAGACCCCCAACTTCTATCCGTACATGAGCGGGCGGGACAACCTCCGCATCGTGGCGAACGTGAAGGCCGTGCCCCACCGCCGGATCGACGAGGCGCTGGAGCTGGTGGGCCTCTCCTCGCGCCGCAAGGACCGCTTTGGCGCCTACTCGCTGGGGATGAAGCAGCGCCTCGCCATCGCGGCCACGATGATCGGCGACCCCGAGCTCGTGATCCTGGACGAGCCGGCCAACGGCCTCGACCCGGAGGGGATGCGGGAGATCCGCGAGATCATCGGCCGCCTCGCGCGACCAGGGAAAGACGATCTTCCTCTCCAGCCACCTCCTGTGGGAGGTCGAGCGCACGTGCACGCACGTGGCGGTCATCCAGAAGGGCCGCATCGTCCGGCAGGCGAGCGTGCACGATCTGGTCGGCGCGGGCGTGGTGGTGGGACTGACCGCCCCCGATCCCGATGCGCTGGCCCGTGCCGTCCGCGAGTATCCCGCGACCGAGATGGTGCGCGCCGACGGACGCGACGTCGTGGCCGAGCTTCGCGACGACGACCTCGCTTCCCTCAATCGGTTCCTCGCGGCCCGCGGGATCTGGGTGTCCCACCTGGCCCGCCGCCGACGCAGCCTGGAGGACGCCTTCATGGAGCTGACCGGCACCACCGACACGATGCACGACCTGGCCGCCCCGGCGGCGGAGGGGGCGGCATGAGGCCGGGCGTGCTGGTGAGGAACGAGACCCTCAAGACCACCCGTCGGTTCGCCTTCTGGGTGACGCTCCTCTCGTTCGGCGGCATCGCCGCCATCATCAACGGCGAGAACTGGGCGAGCGCGCGGAACCAGGCGGACAAGGTCTTCGCGCTTCCCGATGCATGGAGCACGATCCTGTCCGACATCGGCCCGCTTCCGGCCATCTTCGGCGCCGTTGCGCTCATCCTGCTCGTCACCGGCGAGTTCTCGTGGAAGACCGCCCGCCAGAACGTGATCGACGGGCTGTCGAAGAACGAGTTCTTCGTGGGAAAGGTGCTGCTCTATCCGGTCGTGGCCCTGGCGTTCCTCGCGCTGCTCCTGGCGATCGTCGCCGCCTTTGCCGGCCCGGGCACGGAGTTGGGCGCCGGAGGCGGGCCACCGGTGCGGAGCACGGACCTCGCCCTCATGGGGGGCGTGGGAGTCACCGCGCTCGGCTACACGAGCATCGCGTTCTTCGCCGCCTTCCTCGCGCGCTCGTCGGGCGGGGCCATGGGGCTGTTCTTCCTGTACGTCGCCTTCCTCGAGCAGATCGTCGGCGCGCTGATGACCCGGGCCGGAGGCGTCCTCTCCGCCGCTGCGGCCTTCCTGCCCCGCGGCGTGTTCGACCGCCTGTTCGACCCGCGGCAGTTCGACCTGGTGGCCCGGCAGGCGTCCATCGACCGCGCGATCGAGACGGGCAAGGAGGCTCCGGCGTTCCACGACACCGGGCTCCTCCTCGCCCTCGCCTTCGGCTGGATCGCGACGTTTCTCCTGGCCTCCTGGCTGGTGTACCGACGCCGGGACCTGTAGTCCGCGCGTTCCGGGTCGGACGTCGAGCTGGGGCGCACCCGTCGCGGGAGACCAGGGAGCTCCACGCGGAGCTGCCGCGCTCGGTTCGACCGGGGCCGGATGCGCCCCCCTCCCGTCAGCCTCCCGCGACCCCCAATGCGTCGAGGATCGTGGCCGCGACCTCCTTCCCGTCCTTGATCCGGTGGCCGCCGTCCCGCTCCACCACGCGCACGAAGTCCGGGAGCTCGAGCCGACAGAGCGAGTTCTTCTCGTCGTCGCCGTACACGCACAGGACCTGCGTCCACCCCAGGCGCTCCACGTCGGGGAGGACGGGGAGGTCGGTGGCGCGGTGGACGTCCCGGACGAGGTCGATCGTATGGAACCGGAAGCTGGCATGGTCGGTGGGACCGAGCAGCGCGATCAGCCGTACCCTGTCCCGGAGATCCCCCGGAAGGCCGTTCGCGACGAACGGCATCAGCTCCGCGCCCCGCGAGTAGCCCACCAGGACGATCTCCCTCCGGTCCCAGCGCTCGAGGTAGGTCCGCAGCACCTGCTCCGCGTCCGCGGTCGTCCCCGCGGGCGTGGCGCGGCGTGACGTGAGGTAGTCGCGGGCCTTCAGGCCGACGACGGGGATGCCGTGCGCCGCCAGCTCCGCGGCCATGTCCTTGTCCGCACCCGCCCAGTTCCCGTCACCCGAGATCAAGAAGGCGAGCAGGGGACCGTCCACGACCGAGGGGACCTCGACGAGCGGGAGGCTCTGCGGCGTCCCCGGCGGCGCGCCGGCCGCGAGCGTGAGCAGGAGGAGCGCCGACGGCAGAGTGGCGGTGTGGAAGGGGCTCATCGCCTTCGGGCACGCTCCAGGATCGTGGGCACCGGACTCCGCGGATCCGGCGTGCCAGAAAGCTAACGACAGGGAGAAGTCCGTCGTCGCCTTCCCGGCCGGGCTCGTGCCCCCGGATCCAGGCCTCCTGGCGGGTGGAAGGCCGTAGCGCGCCCGCGACGGAGCGTGTACCGTAGGGCATCGGCAGACCGATCCCGATCGAGCGAGGGCGGGGACTCAAGGAGGCGTGTCGTGAGCCTCGTCGCGATCCCCTTCAAGCACGAAACCCCCGAGACGGTCCTGCGCATCGTCGAGGCCTCGGCGGCCCACCCCCGCGTGAAGACGGTCCTGGCCGTAGGCGCGGAGGAGGACGAGACCTTCCGGGCCCTCCACGCACGTCGCGAAACGCTCCAGCGCGAGAACGGCGCGGCGCTCGAGATCATCCTCCAGGACCGCATCGGCACCAAGCGCCCCGGCAAGGGAGACGCGATGAACACGGCGCTGCGCTGGTTCCTGGACGAGACGCAGCTGAGCCGCATCCACTTCTACGACGCCGACATCACCAGCTTCACGAGAGACTGGATCACCCACGCGGAGGAAGCGGCCGACCTGGGGTTCGACGTCGTGCGGCATTACTTCCCCCGGACGAGCACCGACGGGATGATCACGTTCCTCATCACGCGCACCGGGTTCGCGCTCCGGTGGCCGACCTCCGAGCTTCCCTGGATCCAGCAGCCGCTGGGCGGCGAGCTGCTCTTCTCCCGCGGCGTGGCGGAGAAGCTCACCGCCAATCCCTTGGTGCAGGCACAGAGCGACTGGGGAATCGACACCGTCTATACGTTCTTCAACGTGCGGGACGGATTCTCCATGTACGAGACGTACCGGCCCGAGGGGAAGTCGCACACGCTCTACGGGAAGCTGGCGGACCTGCGCACGATGCTCGTGGAGTGCTTCTCCGTGGTCCAGGAGCTCTCCAACTCCCCGGAGAACCACGGATGGAAAGGCTCCGACCCGCACGTGCCCGGTGGCATCGTCCACCGCGTGGAGCCGCAGTTCCAGGTGCCCCTTCCCATCATCGAGAACGTGGGCTTCGACATCCAGGGAACGGTGGGATTGCTCCTGGAGGGGTGGACGCATCGCCAGGAGGAGCTGCTCAACCACTTCCCGCGACCCATCCGCGACGGACTGCTGGAGAACCGGAAGCACCCGAACTTCCAGTTCATGGGAGAGGACGAGTGGGCCGAGACGTACCTGACCCTGGTGCAGAGCTACGAACGGGAGGACGCGGATTGGGAGGACCTGCTGTTCAAGCTGTGGACGGCGCGGGTGCTCAACTACTCGGTGAACGTGGCCCTGCGCGGCTACGGCTTCGCGCGCCGGTACCGCCACGCGACCATCGTCCGCTACCTGAAGCAGGCACACCTTCGCGAGCGGACCCCCCTCGCGGCGACCTGAGCGCACCCGCGGGGTCGCGCGGCCCCGGGTGCGAGGCCCTGGCCGTGTCTGACTCAGGGCTGCGTACCGGCCCCTTCGTCCGTGTCGGCGGGCGGCTGCGGACTCGTGGGCCGAAACCGCTCGGACCACCGTGGACGTCCCGGGGCGTGCCTGCGCCGGAGCGCTGCGCGCGCCGGGAGGACGGTCTCGAAGGAGGTAGCCTGAATCCGATGCTCGACGACGTCGCGGAAGGAGTCGAAATCCATGTCGAGAAGCGCGGGATACCTCCGCACCGGCTCCAGAGACCCGCCGGGCTGCAGGCACCCGCCCCGCTCCAGCTCCTCCTCGATCGAGCGCCGAAGGATGGCCGGACAGAGGAAGGACCCGTGGATGGTGCTGAGCGCGACGCGGGTCATGTCCCGGATGTGGCTCTCCTCGCTTGCCTTGTGGAAATGGGGGTTCCTCGACTCGATCTGGAACACCTCGACTCCGGAGCGCATCACGTCCGGGAAGGGACTCTCGCGCTCACCGCCGAAGCGTTCCAGGAGCGAGACGATGTGCTGGGGCTCGACCGCGTAGCCAGTCGCGTAGTCGAGGCGCAGGGCCAGCTCCAGGGTGAGCGCGTGCTCCCCGGCGTTGCCCGTGCCCATCACGTCCGTCTCGAACCCGGTGTAGCGGCTGATGAGCTGGTTCAGGTAGTGGTTCGTGACCCGCGACGTCCGGCCCCACTTCGCGAAATACACCTCCCCGTCGACGTACTTGGGCTTGCTCTGCCAGAGGATGCGGACCATCGCGTACTGGCATTCGGCGAGGGCGAATCCAGCAGCATACTCGCAGATATACTCGTGGGCCGCGCCCGGGGAGAAATTGTCGGCGTCGACGAACCCGACGTACCGCTTCCCCGCCAGGTGCGCGATCACCGTCGCGATCACCATGCCCTCGGCCTTGCCGTCGCGGATCCGACCAGCGGTGTCGACCAGCTCGGGGTAGCCCGCCTCCAGGAAGGCCCGAGCCAGCAGGGGGTCCTTCTGATGGACGAGGATCAGCCGCTTGCGGGCCAGTCGGGCGAAGGTGCACAGCGCCTGCTGCTCGACGCGGAACCGGTCCACCGGCTCGCGCGGGCTGTTGGAGACGACGATGGTGAGGCACTGGTTGGGAATCGCGAAGAGGATCCCTTCGACGAGGCGGATCCGCTCCCCCTTCACGGGCACCACGATCGCCATCTGGCGCTGCACCTCGTGGAGCCGTTCGTAGGGCAAAGCGACGATCGCGCCCGGCTCTTCGTCGCGCTGGTTGCGAAGCCCGCCGTCGAGCTCGTAGACCGGCACCGGGCCATAGAAGACATTGGCCCCGAATCGCTCGCTCTTCCGGGGAAGCTCGATGCGCATGGAGCCTCCTCGCGCGCTGCGACTACCTCCGAAACCCCTCGCCGGCCGGCAGGCGTCTGGAAACGTCCCCCCTGCCGAACATCGGGGGTGGGGACCGCCCCGTCCAGTCCTCCACGGCCGGTGGCCGCGTGGCGTGGCCCGCGGAGATGAGCGTGCCGCGCCAGGACCCGCGTCTTCCACCACGAATCGTCCTGTTCACGGATCTCGACGGTACGCTGTTGGACTACCGCGGATACACGTGGGCACCGGCGGAGCGCGCGGTGCGCGCGCTGCTCCAGCGAGCGGTCCCCATGGTCTTCTGCTCGTCCAAGACCCGTGCCGAGCAGCGGATGTTCCAGAAGGAGTTGGGCCTCCTGGACCCGATGATCGTCGAGAACGGCTCGGCGGTCGTCGTCCCCCACGGACCGCTGACGGCAGCGCTTGACCGGCTCGTGGACGCGGAACGGATACGAAGACGCGACGGGTACGACGTCGCGACGTTCGGGGTGCCGGTCGACGTGGTGCGGGCCGCCCTGCGCGAGATCCGGACAACGGAGGGCATCGTCTTCCGCGGCTATGCCGACATGACCCTGGACGAGGTCGTGGAATCGACGGGGCTGCCCGAGGCCGCGGCCCGACGGGCGCGGGAGCGGGAGTTCAGCGAGACCGTCACCGTGCAGGGCGGTCCGACCGCGTGGCGCCGGCTCATGGCGGCGCTCGAGGAGCGTGGCCTGCACTGTTTCGGGAGCGGTCCGAAGGGCTCGATCGTCGGGCTCGACGCGGACAAGGGCGAGGCCGTGAAGCTGGTCGCGGAGCTCTACAGGCTGGTCGCCGGGGACGACGGGCCGCGGCCGCGGACGGCCGCCATCGGTGACGCCGCCAACGACGCGCCCATGCTCCGGGCCGTGGACCGTGCGTTCCTGGTGGAGGGCCCCGGGGGAGGATGGGCGCCCGTGGACGTGGATGGCCTCGAGCGTGTGGAGGGTGTCGGACCGTCGGGATGGCGGCGGGCGGTGGAGCGACTCCTGCAGGAGGAGGTGCGACCGTGAGGAGGGTTCTCGTTGCCCCGCAGGGCTTCAAGGGAAGCCTCACCGGGATGGAGATCGCCCGGGCGATGGAGGCCGGCGTTCGACGCGTGTGGCCCGACGCGGACACGGTCCTCGTCCCCGTCGCGGACGGGGGTGACGGAACGCTCCAGGCCCTGGTCGACGCCTCGGGGGGAGAAGTGCGCACGGAACGGGTGACGGATCCGCTGGGCCGACCCGTCGACGCACCGTGGGGCGCGCTCGGTGACGGCGAGACGGCGGTCGTCGAGATGGCGCGCGCGGCCGGCCTGGCTCTCCTTCGCGCCGAAGAGCGGAACCCGCTCGCGACCACGACCTACGGCGTCGGGGAGCTCATGCGCGCGGCCCTGCGTGCCGGCCATCGCCGGCTGATCGTGGGCATCGGCGGGAGCGCCACCAACGACGGGGGTGCCGGAATGGCGCAGGCGCTCGGGGCGAGGCTTCTGGATTCCGGGGGACGGGAGATCGGCCGCGGCGGCGCCGCGCTCGCCGATCTGGCCCGCATCGACCTGTCGGCCCTGGACCACGACCTGCTCGAAGCCACGGTCGAGGTCGCCTGCGACGTCACCAACCCCCTCACGGGCGAGCACGGCGCCGCGGCGGTCTACGGGCCCCAGAAGGGCGCCACGCAGGAGATGGTCCGCCGCCTGGACGCCGCGCTGACGCATTTCGTCGACATCGTGCGCCGTGACATCGGGCGCGACGTGGCCGGCGTGCCGGGTGCCGGGGCTGCCGGCGGGCTCGGGGCCGGGCTGCTCGCCTTCGCGGGCGCCGAGCTCCGCTCCGGGGCGGACATCGTCCTGGAGGCCCTCGACATGGAGGGGAAGCTCGAGGGTGCCGACCTCGTCATCGTGGGCGAGGGCCGGATGGACGGCTCCACCGTGTTCGACAAGGCGCCGGTCGCCGTGGCGAAGCGGGCTCGGCGGAGGGGAATTCCGGTGGTGGCCGTATGTGGGTCGCTGGGCCGCGGCTACGAGGACGTGCACCGGCACGGGATCGACGCCGTGTTCAGCGCGGTCGACGGGCCGATGACGCTCGAGGAGGCGCTGGCGGACACGGAGCGTCTGGTGGCCGCGGCGACGGAGGAGGCGTGCCGGGCGGTGGCGACGGGCAGCTAGACCCCACCCTCTTCCGCGGGGAGATCCGGTGCCCCGGCCGGGTCTTCCCGCAGCCCTTCCGTCAGATCTTCCCGAGAATCCAGCTCAGGACCAGGCGCACGATGCGCTTGAGGATGTTGATCATGGTCGGCCCCTACGATGGGGCGGGGCCGCGGGTTTCCGCCAGCGCTATCCTCCCAGCTTCACCAGCTCGACCCGCCGGTTGTTCTGGCGTCCTTCCGGCGTGTCGTTGTCGTCGATGGGCTTCGTCTCGCCGAGACCCTCGACCTCCAGGCGACCCGCCTCCACACCGTAGGACTCGACCAGGAAGTCGCGCACGGCCTCGGCACGCCGCTGGGACAGCTCGAGGTTCGAGGCGTCGTCGCCGGTGGCGTCGGTGTGACCCTCGATGCGCAGCCGCAGATCGGGATGCTCCTCCAGCATGGTGCCCATCTCCTCCAGCGTCGGCGTGGACTCCGGACGGATGGTCGCGCTGTTCACGGAGAAGAGAATGCCGTGCGTCGCCACCCGTCCGCTCTCGGCCAGCTTGTCGTACAGGTCGACTCCGCCCTCGGCGACGCGGATCGGCCCCACGTACAAGGGGTTCTTGTCGCTCGCCGCGTAGACGTTCTCCACCCACAGCTCCGAGGAACGCGGAAAGGAGGCGTTCGGCACGTTCGCGACACGCCGCTCGCCCACGTACACCTTCGCGTAGGTGCCGTCGACCATGATACGCACCGGCACGATCCGCTCGCCCACCTCCTCCGTCCGGTTCGTCGCGCTGACACCGCCACGCGCGCGGGTGTCGACGCCGGTGCCCTGGGCGCGGCCGATCCGGAAGAAGTTGCCTTCGAGGGAGCCCCAGTCCTTGCCTTCCGGAGGGGGCGTCGTCGCGACGATCAGTTGTTGGTTGGCGTGGGTGAAGTAGGCGTCGACCTCGATCGTGAAGCGCTCCGGCAGCTCGCGGGGCAACTCGATCTTGAACGCCGAGGAGCGGGGGCCCGTGTTGCGGAGCAGCCGTCGATCCTGCCATTCGACGATCTCCCAGTTGCCCCGGACGAACTCCAGTCGGCGCGGGAAGTCACCGACGTTGTCCTCCGCGTAGTCCTCGGCGTACAGGACGGTCTCGCCCGGCACGAAGTCGTAGTTGGCCCAGACACCCTCGCCGGGCCGCTGCGGAGCGGATGGATCCACGCCCGCCGCCTCGGCCGCCGCTTCCCGATCGGTGATGGGCGCGCCGTCCTCGTCGGTGATGACGTCGCCGTTGGCGTCGGTGTAGATCACCTCCTTCCCGTCGGCGGCCGCCTGCTCGGCGCACTTCGGATCGTCCACGGCGCACCGCATGGCGTCACGGATCAGGCGAGCCGTCTGGGACTCCGCCTCACGCTGGGCGGCCGACTTCGCGGCCTTCTTCAGTCCGCTGAGGATCTGGCCCTGGGCGGGTCGCGCAGCGTACGGGCCGAAAAGCAGTCCGAACACGAGTGACGGAACGAGGAGTGTGCGTGCGCGCATGGCAGCCTCCGACTTCGGTCCACGGCGCCGGCAGCCCGGGGCGATCACCCGGGTGGCGTGCACGGCGCCTTCGGCAGGGTCTCCACTTCATCGAACGGAGGTCGTCGTCGATTGCCGCCACGAGGGACGTCGGGCCGATGCCGCGAGGCCAGACACTTCGACGATCGTGCGCCCTCCCCTATGTTCCCGCCGGACCGGGACGGCCCACACAGGGAGACGCCCATGACCTCGCAGAGATCCTACCTCGTCCCCAACCTCGTGATCGTCGGGAGGGTGGCCCTCGCCTTCGTGGCCGTGGCGCTCCTCGGGTCGGCGTCGCCGTGGGCCACCGCGAGCGCAGTGGTGCTGACGGTCGTGGTGATCGCCATGGACGGCCTGGACGGCTACCTGGCCCGCAGGTTGGACCTGACATCCGAGCTGGGAGGCGTGCTGGACATCACGGCGGACCGGATCGTGGAGCACATCTTCTGGATCACGTTCGCCGTGATGGGGATGGTGGGCCTCTGGGTCCCCCTGGTGGTCATGACCCGGAGCTTCCTGGTGGACTCGGCCCGGGGGATGGCGCTGGCCCACGGCAGAACAGCGTTCGGCGAAGGCACCATGATGCGCTCCCCGCTGAGCCGCTTCGTCACCGGCTCGCGCTTCATGCGGAATCTCTACGGCGTCGCCAAGGTCGCGGCGTTCGTCCTGCTGGGCGTGCTCGTGGCGGTTTCACGAGCTGGAGCCTCGGGCGTGCGCGTGCTGTCGGCGGACGCGCTCACCCTTCTCACGGGCGTGGCCCAGGTGTCGGTGGTCGTCGCCGTGGGGCTGTGCGTGGTGCGGGGAATCCCGGTGCTGCTGGACGGCAGGGCGTACCTGGAGGCCGGCACCCCGTGAGGCCCGCCGCGATCTTCGACGTGGACGGGACGCTCATCCGGGGCACGTCGGCCGAGCGGCTCCTGGTGCCCTGGCTCGTGCGCCAACGGGTGATCGGAGCGCGCCAGCTCGCCGCCGCGGCGGCATTGGCCGCCGCCTATCCGCTCGTCGGGCGCACGCGGGCGCTCCGGGCCAACAAACGCTGGGTTTCCGGGGTGGCGGTGCGGGACGTCCTGTCCCGCATGGACACGTTCCTCGACGAGGTGGTGGCGCCCCGGTGGCACGAGCCGGTGCTGTCCCGCCTGGAAGCCCTGCGCGCGCAGGGAATCGCGCCGTTCCTCCTGTCCGGGGCGCCGGACTTCATCGTGGAGGCCGTGGGGGAGCGGCTGGGGGTGGAGGGCACCGTATCGACCGCCATGGAGATCCGGGACGGCCGGTTCACGGGCAGGCTCCTGGGGCCCCACCGCTTCGCATCGGCGAAGCGGGCCGCCCTGGCCTCCCTCGCCCTGGACCAGGACCTGGACCTGGAGGCCTCCTGGGCGTTCGCGGATCACCTGTCGGACGTGGCGTTCCTGGAAGGGGTCGGGCACCCGGTCGCGGTGTCGCCGGGTCGGAGACTCCGCGGCCTGGCCGCGGAGCGTGGGTGGGAGGTCATCGGCTGAGGGTCACGCCGGGAGACCGAAGACGAGGGGCCCGGCGGGTTCGGGATCTCCGGCACGCATTCGCCGCGGATCCCTCCGGGTCAGTCGGCGGCCTGCACGGCCTGGGCCTCGATGGAGATCCGGACGTCGTTGCCCACCAGGATGCCGCCGGCCTCGAGCGCCTGGTTCCACGTCAGGCCGAAGTCGCGCCGGTCGATGGTGGCCGTGGCGGTGAAGCCAATGCGCTCGTTCCCCCAGGGGTCCGTGCCCCGACCGGTCTCCACCACCGCCAGCTCCACCGCCCGCGTCACGTCCCGGATCGTGAGCTCGCCGACGATGCGGAGCGCGTCTCCGTCGCGGGTGACCGAGCGGCTCTCGAACGTCAGCTCCGGAAAGCGCTCCGCGTCGAAGAAGTCCGCGGACCGGAGGTGCTCGTCACGCTGGGCCTGACCCGAGTCGATGCTCGCCGCCCGGATCACCACGGAAGCCAGGGAATCGGAGTCGTCACCCTCGGGCCCGACGACGAGGGTGCCGTCCACCTCGGTGAAGCGGCCGCGCACCTTCGCGAACATCATGTGCTTCACCTCGAACTCGACCTGGGTGTGGGCCGCGTCGAGCTGCCAGATGGTCGAGGTGCGGGGGCGTGCGTCGTCATGGTGGTCATGGTTCCACTCCTGTGTCTGTTTTAACATTGTGTGTGATAACATCTATTTCCGAAAAAAACTACGGGGCGGCTCTCGCCCTGGACAGCAGCCCGGTCAGCTCGCGAAGCTCGGCCGCCGAGAGGTGTCCGAGCTGCCGCGTGAAGCTCCCCCATGGGCGCGTCCATCCGCTCCAGGAGGTCGAGCCCCGGCCGCGTGATGCGGGCCGTCACGAACCGCCGATCCTTGCCCTCCCTGCACCGCTCCACGTATCCGGCCCCCTCGAGCCTGTCGAGAAGCCGGGTCGCGTCGGGTACGGGCGTGATCATCCGGTCCCGCACCTCGTTTCCGGCAGAGCCCTTCCGACCCGGCGCCCCGGAGGATCCTCAGCACGTTGTACTGGGTCGCCGTGACCCCGTACGGCTTCAGCCCCTCCGCCAGGGAGTGCTCGAGCGTCGCCGCCGTCTTCAGGAGGTTCAAGAACGCCTCCTGTGTGGTGCTGACGAACGGCTTCGCCTGCTTGATCTCGGCCCGGAGTCCCCTGCTCATGGAGAGTATGATAGGTGTTGTAACACATAATGTCAAGGGGCAGCGCTCCGAACATCGTGTGGACAAGGACCGCCTCAGCCGCGCTGCGCCCGTTCTTCCCTGCGGGCGAGGCGCCCGAGAAGGACCCGGTCCGCCAGGGGCTTCAGGACCGGCTTGAAGGGGCGGAGCAGCCTCCGCAGCTTGCGGAAGCGTACCTCGCGACGAACGGCCCCATACAGGCCCCGGCGAGCATCCAGCTCGCTCCGCACCACCGCGAGCGACGCGCGGTCGAACGTGGGCCGTGTCGGCCGGCCGCCGGCGGGCAGACGGTCGGCCAGGTCCCGCCAGGCGTCCGCCCACGCGCTCCGGATAAGCGTCCTGCGCATATCGTCGAGGGTCTGGTCCGACCCGGGTTCGGGTGCGGTCGGGTGTCCGCCCGGCTGTCGGAGCATGGGAAGCGTGTTGATCTCCCAGGTCTGCACGCGACCGTCCTTCAGGGAGTAGTCGATCCTGCCGAACTGCGTATGCGCGATGCGGAAGATGTCTCGCAGCTGGGTTTCGTGTGGATTGTCCGCGACGTATCGGTATGCCGTCTCCGCCAGCTCGGGGCCGCACTCCGTCGAGTGTCGCCTGACGACCCATCGCCGACCCCGATCCACCGAAACGGGCAGGATGCGGTCTCCGACGATGAACGCGGAGTACTTCACGAACCCGCCGCCTTCGTCGGCCACGTCCTCGAACTCGACCACCAGAAGCTCCTCGAGCCTCCAGCCGTCCATCAGGTACCCGCCTATCGCCTTCTCCAGCTCCGCCGTGGAGTGGGCCAGCTCCGGGACGCCACCGTCCACCTCGCGGGGTCGGACGAAGGCGGGAAAGCGGATCCGCGAGTAGTCCTCCGAAGCCCCGTACGCGTTGAAGTCATTGAGGCCGGCGGAATGGAGCGCCCGAAGAAGCTGATATCGACGCAGGGTGCGCAGCGGATGGTTCAGCGGCTCGATTCCGGAGGCCTGCGCGAGCTCGCCGTGCAACGTCGCGAAGGCCCGCGCGGTGGCGGGGCCCAGCCGGTTCAGCCCGGTGAAGACGTAGAGGCCCGGCTGGAGCTCGGCGTCCAGCAGCTCCTCGTAGAAGACGACCTCCGTCCTGCCCGGCAGGGCGGCGACGTCCACGTAGTCCAGCACGGTGCAGGGATCTTCCAGCGGCGACAGGAACCGGAGGCACCCCCCGCTCACGTCACCCACTCCTCTTCCGTCCTCTGGTCGACGAGGCGGCTGACCTTTCCGACGGCGGTGCGAATCGTGCCCTCGGTCATCTCCATGACGAGGCCGCCCCGGATGTACGGCTCCCGGAACGGCGCGACACGCACGGCGCACCCCAGGAGCTCCTCCCGGGTGAGCATGCGCTCCGGCCCGTCCACGCGGAGCAGGAGCGCCCGGGGACCCGTCACCACGACCTGGGCGGCCGATCCCCCGCACGCGTCCAGGACGGCGTCGAGGAGATCGCGGACGTCGATCTTGAAGACCCCAGGCACGTAGAGCTGGTCCTGGGCGCGCCCCTGCAGGATGAACGAGCGGCCCGGGTCGTCCCACGAGATCAGGTCGAAGGTGCCGGCGAAGTTGAAGGGCTTCCGGTCGCAGTAGAGGCTCGTCACGACCAGCCGACCGGGCCGGCCCGCCTCCAGGATCGGACGCCCCGTGGACTCGTCCCGGATCCACAGGATGCTCGAGTCGGGAAGCACGCGATACCGGATCGGGCCCGGGTCGCCCGCCGTGGAAGGGGATGGCACCGATGCCGACGCCGTTGGCTTCGCTCGTGCCGTAGTATCCGATGATCTCCGTGCCCGGGCACCGGTCCCGGATGAGCCGGGCCTGGCGGCTTTGGAGACCGCCGCCCGCGAACACGATGCGCGTCATGAGCCCACACGACTCGGCCAACTCATGCACCCCAGCGGCCATCTCCGTCACCACGGGTGGCATTCCCACCAGGACCAACCCCTCGACGTTGCGCGCGGTGCCAGGGTCGACGACCCGGCGCAGGAGCGCAAGCATCTCCGCCGGTGGGCTCCCGCTCACGTTGACGCCGACGAATCGGGGGTGCGACAGGGACGCGAGGAAGAAGAAGTACCCCGCCCCCCACAGCTCCACGGAGGCGATGGTGTTGACGAACAGCCACCTCCTGCCCCCCTCCGGGAGGAAGTCCTGCAACGCCTCCGCGAGGATGCGACCCTCGGCCAGGAATTCGTCCCGGCTCTGGAGCGTGATCGCCGGCCTCCCCCCGATCCGCCGCTGGCGAGCACGACCTCGCATCCGGCGGAGGCGCCGAGATCGATGCGCTCCAACACGCAATGCTCTTTCCCGAGCACCGGCAGGCCGGCGAGATCCGACAGCTTCTCCAAGGGCGCCACGTCCGGGGGAAAGACGTCCGGGTATCGAGCCTTCGCGATCTCCAGCCGGCGGTTGAGCGCCTTCAGCGTGGCGGCCTGGTCGTAGAGATCGTACATCGGCTACTCTCGCGACGCCGCATGCTCGGGGCGGGACGCGCGATACCCGGCGAGCGCCGCGAGCATGGCCTCCGGCACCCGAAACCCCGTCCGGCGGAAAGCCTCGTAGACCAGAGCCAGGATCGTCCCTTCGCGGGTCAGACCCAGCCCGTGCCACGCGCACAACGGAAGGTAGCTCGGGTTCTCCTGCCGCCTCAGACCGGGCATGAAGTTCACGTCGATGGCCCACAGCTCGCCGTGCGGGTCCTCGAGCAACTCCATCCGCACCCAGTCCCTCACGCCGAGGGCGTCACACACCCGGTGCGTCAGGTCTTCGACGTCCCCCCGGGCTCCGTTCGCCACCGGGCGGACGGTCTCCTCCATCCGCCGCTTCTTCGCCTCGGTGCTGAGGAAGTGGAGGCCTTCGGGTAGGTGGATCTCGAGGGGAAGGACATGACGGGCAACGCCGTTCCCGAGCACGCCCACCGTGTACTCCCGGCATCGGCGCCACTCCTCGACGATGACCGTCTGCCCGTGCGCCTCGTGGAGTCGCCCAACTCGAAGGTCCAGGCGAGCGCGGTCGCGGTCGTCTCGTGGCCGGCGAGCAGCAGGGTCATCAGCTGGTCGCGCAGGTCCTCGTCGCCCATTCCCTCGCCGTCCTCGAAGCGCGCCTGCATCAGCACCGAGAGCATGTCGTCGCGGCCCTCGAAGTCTTCGGCGGCGCGGCGCTCGGCGATCTCCGCGTAGAGCAGCTCGTCGACCGCCCGCAGTTTGCCCTCGAATTTGGCCCACGGCCCCTGGCCGCCGAAGCGGCGGCTCGCCAGGCCGATCAGCTGCGTGAACGGCGACGCGGTCTCTTCCAGCACCTCGGTCAGCATCCTCCGCAGGCGCTCCAGCCGCGGGCCCTCGGCGACGCCGAAGACGACGCGCAGGATCACCTCCAGGGTCACCGCCTGCATGCGCGGGTGGATCGCGAAGCGCTCGCCGAGCGGCCAGGAGTCGATCTCGGCGGCGACGATCTCCTCGACCAGCGGCGCGTAGGAGCGCATCCGCTCGCCGTGGAAGGCGGGCAGCATCAGCTTGCGGTGGGCGAGGTGGTCGGCGCCCTCGATCACCAGCACCGAGTGGGGGCCGACGATCGGCGTCAGCACGACCTCGCGGCCGGGCGGCAGGCCGTGGGCGCGCTCGGTGTAGAGGGCCTTGATCGCGGCCGGGTCGGAGATCATCACCATCGGCCGCTCGAAGCCCATGAACCTGACGCTGAAGGCGTCGCCGTAGCGTTCGCGGCACTGCTGCATGAAGGGCAGCGGCCGGAAGCTCCAGCGCAGCGTCTGCGAAAGCGGCGAGTACTTCGGTTCGGGCGGCAGCATCGGTCGGACCAAGGATCGCAGACCGGGGCGCCAACGCCCTCCGCTGCGCTGATGGTTAGCATCGGCTTAATGACGGCCGTCGCAGACCTGAAGCTCCATTCCTCGGGCAAGGTGCGCGAGATCTACGAGTGGGAGGACGACCTGCTGATGGTCGCCTCGGACCGGATCTCGATCTACGACGTGGTGATGCCGACGCCGGTCACCGACAAGGGCAAGGTGCTCAACCGGATCTCCGAATTCTGGTTCGAGCTGACCGGCGACATCGTCCCCAACCACTTCCTCTCCGCCGACGTCCCCGAGGAGGTCGCCGAACGGGCGATGCGGGTGCGGCGGCTGGAGATGTACCCGGTCGAGTGCGTCGTGCGCGGCTACCTCTCCGGCTCGGGCTGGAAGGAATACAAGCAGGGCGGCGCGGTCTGCGGGATCGAGCTGCCGAGCGGGCTGCTCGAGTCCGACAAGCTGCCGGAGCCGATCTTCACCCCGGCGACCAAGGCCGAGATCGGCGACCACGACGAGAACGTCGACTTCGACCGCGCGGCGGAGATCGTCGGCGACCGGGCGCTGATGGAAGAGCTGCGGCGGGTCTCGATCGACGTCTACAGGCGCGGCGCCGAGCACGCGGCGGAGCGCGGGATCATCCTCGCCGACACCAAGTTCGAGTTCGGCCGCCACGCCGGCGCCGAGATCGTGCTCGGCGACGAGGTGCTGACCCCCGACTCCTCGCGCTTCTGGCCGGCCGACCGCTACGAGCCCGGCAGGACGCAGCCGTCCTTCGACAAGCAGTACGTGCGCGACTGGGCGACGCAGTCCGGCTGGGACAAGAAGCCGCCGGCGCCGGAGCTGCCGGCCGACGTGATCGAGCAGACGCGGGCCAAGTACGTCGAGGCCTACGAGCGCATCACGGAGCGCTCCTTCTAGACGGGCGCCGCCGATGTCCGGCCGGGAGTCACGCGGCGGCGAATCGGCGAAGATCGGCGAGAGGCTGGGGCTCGCACGGCGGCGCGGGCTGGTCGCGCGCGAGGCCGAGATCGAGCTCTTCCGGGCGGCGATCACCGCCCCGGAGCGGACTTCTCGCTCTTCTTTATTCACGGCCCCGGCGGCATCGGCAAGACCGTCCTGCTGGATGCGCTCGCAGCGGAGGCGGCGACCACCGGCGTCGAGCCGGTCAGACTCGACCTGCGTGCCGTGGAGCCTTCTCCGACCGGGTTCTCCTCCGGGCTCGCGCAGGCGCTCGGCCTCGACGGACGTGACGACCCGCTCCGCGTCCTGACCGACGGCCCTCGCCGCGTCCTCATGTTCGACACCTACGAGGCTGCGGCGGGGCTCGACGGCTGGCTGCGGCATGCCTTCCTGCCGGAGTTGCCCCGCGACCTCGCCGTCGTGATCGCCGGCCGAGCCGCTCCCGACCCGGACTGGCTGGCCGATCCCGGCTGGAGCTCGGTCCTGCACAACCTCCCCCTGCGCAACCTGGAGCCAGACGACGCCCGGACCCTGCTGGCCCGGGCCGGTGTGCCGGAGGAGCTGCACGAACGCGCCTTCCGGCTCACCCACGGCCATCCGCTGGCGCTCGCCCTTGTCGTCGATGTGCTCGCGCAGGCGGGGCCTGACGCCGACCCGCTCGGCGAGCCGCTCGACCTGGCCGCGACGCCGGATGTGCTGCCTCCGCTCGTGCAGAGGTTCGCCGCCGACGCGCCGACGGAGCGCCACCGGGAAGCGCTCCAGATCGCGGCGCGGGCCCAGTTCACGACGGAGGCGCTGCTGCGTTCCGCCCTGCCCGGCGAGAGCGGCGGCGACGCCGCGGAGCTGTTCGCCTGGCTGCGCGGGCTGTCGTTCGTCGAGCAGGGTCCGCATGGCCTATTCCCTCACGACCTCGCCCGCGACGTGATCGTCGCCGACCTCAGGTGGCGGGACCAGACCGCCTTCGCCGACCTGCACCGGCGGGTGCGCTCGCACCTGGTCAAGCGGATCGCAGCCAGCGAGGGCGCGGCGCTCCGCCAGGTCGTGAAGGAGTCGATGTTCCTGCACCGCGCAAACCCGCTGGTCAGCTCCTACTGGGACTGGGACACCTTCAGCCGCGTCTACCCCGACAAGATGGTCCCTGGTGACCGCCCGCGGCTGCTCGAGATGATCGAGCGCCACGAGGGCTCCGGGTCGGCGGCTATCGCCGAGTCGTGGATGGAGCGCCAGCCGAACGGCTTCGCCGTCGCGCGCATGGGCGACTCGGAACCGATCGGTGTCGCCGGCGTCATCGCCCTGCATGAAGCGACCGACGCCGACCTGGAGATGGATCCAGGCGCCCTCTCGATGTGGGAGCACGCCCAGCGGCACAGCCCGCCACGACCGGGCGAACAGGTGAGGGCCGCGCGCTTCCTGGTCGACGACGACGCTTACCAGGGCCCGTCGCCAACCTGGAACCTGGCAGCGATCACGCAGCTCTTTGACATGCTCAGCTGGCCGAGGCTGAGTTGGGATTTCATCTGCCATTTCGCCGACGCCGACGCCTTCGAGCCACTGTTGTCTTACATCGACTACCAGCGGGCAGACGATGCGGATTTCGAGGTCGAAGGCATACCACGGGCGGTCTTCGCACACGACTGGCGCCGTGTGAGCATCGAGCGGTGGCTCGACCTGATGATCGACCGGGAGGTCGGCCTCGGATTCGACCCCGACGCCGTCGCGCCCCCGGTGCTCGCGCTCTCAAAGGCGGACTTCGTCGAGGCCGCCCGCGACGGGCTGCGCGAGCTGCACCGTGCCGAGGCGCTCGCCGCGAACCCGCTGATGCGCTCCCGCTCGCTGCGCGATCGGGCCGGCGAGCGAGCGAAGCCCGAGGACCTCCGCGACCTGCTCGAGCAGGCGATCGACACCCTGCGAGCCAACCCCCGCGACGAGAAGCTGCATCGGGCACTGGCGCGCACTTACGTTCGACCGGCCAGAACGCAGGAACTGGCCGCCGAGGCCCTCGGACTCCCGTTCAGCACCTACCGCCGCCACCTGAAGCGAGGGGTGGAGCGGGTGGTGGAATGGCTCTGGCAGCGCGAGCTCTACGGGCCCGAGGGCTGACCGAGACGCCGCGAAAGTGAGCAGCGAATGGCCTGGCGGGTGAGCACCCCGACGGGCGACCCTGGCGGGCATGAAGATCGCGCTTGTGGTCACCGGCTCCCGGGGCGATGTGCAGCCCTTCGTCTGTCTCGGCCGGGCGCTGGCGGAGGCCGGCGAGGAGGTCGAGGTGGTGGCTCCGCTCAACGGCGAGGCGATGGTACGGGCGGCGGGCCTCGCCTACCGGCCGTTCCCACTCGATGCGCAGGAACTGCTCGCGCGACGAGAGCGCCCAGCGGATGCTCGCCGACGGCCGCCTGCGCCCGTTCTTCCGCTGGGTCGAGAGCGTCGAACGACCCTACTGGCGGGCCAACCGGCGAGCATTGATCGAAGCTGGGCGCGAGGCCGACCTGCTCGTCTGCGGCATCCTCACCGTGGCCCGCTGCGAAGCGGTCGCCGAGGCAAACGGGATCCCGTTGGTGCCGCTGCACCTGTGCCCGATCGCGCCGTCGCGCTTCTACATGTCGCCGCTGCTGACCCAGCGGCGTCTCGGCCCGCTGAAGCGGCTCACGCACGACCTGGCGTTCAGCGTCTTCTATCGCTCCCAGCGAGACGACCTGGTGGCACTGCATGAGGAACTTGGTCTGGGGCCGCCCTCGTGGTCGCGGTGGCGCCGCGGCCTGGCCCCGGACGCGCCGTCGCTGCTCGGCTACAGCCAGGCCCTCTTCCCGCCGCCGCCGGACTGGTCGACCGAGCTGCAGCCGGTGGGCTTCCTCGAGCCGTGGCCGGAGCTGCGCGCCCGGCTCGGCGAGTGCGGCCTCTCGCCCGAGCTGGAGGATTGGCTGGATGTCGGGCCGCCGCCGGTCTTCTTCGGCTTCGGCAGCATGCCGGTGCTCGACGAGCGGGCGATGCTGGCAACGATCCGCGAGGTATCTGCCGAGCTCGGAGTGCGTGCGGTCGTCGGCGCCGGCTGGAGCGAGCTGACCGACGCCGGGGACGAGGGCCTCATCGTGGTCGACGCCGTCGACCATCAGAGCCTGCTACCGCGCTGCTCCGCGGCCGTCCACCACGGCGGCGCCGGCACGACCGCCGCCGTGGCCCGCGCCGGAGTCCCCGCCCTGGTCTGCTCGGTGCTTGCCGAGCAACCGTTCTGGGGCGCGCGCTGCCGCGCGCTCGGGATCGGTGAGACGATCCCCTTCAAGCAGCTCGACGCGCGGCGCCTTCACCACGGCCTTCGGCGCATACTCGACCCGACCGTGGCCGACCGGGCCAGGGAGGTCGGTCGACGGATGGCCGACGAAGACGGCGTCGCGGCCGCACGAGAGCACCTCGGCCGCGTTCCCGCAGCGCCCGCTGTCGCCTGAGTCGCCGGCGCGGCGTCCGTCTGCGACGGCCCGCTAGATTGCGCCTGTGAAGGCTCGCGTCCTGATCCGCCCGAAGGAGGGGATCCTCGACCCGCAGGGCAAGGCGGTCGAGCGGGCGCTGCCGGCGCTCGGCTTCGAGGGGGTCGGGCACGTGCGGGTCGGGCGGATGGTCGAGCTGGAGGCGGACGACCCGGCGCGGCTGCCGGAGCTCTGCGAGAAGCTGCTCGCCAACCCGCTGATCGAGGACTTCGAGATCGAGCTCGATGCATCGTGACAGCTGCGTGCTGCGAAAGCTGCCCCGGACGCCGGATTCTCAGGATAGTGAGCGTGCGGAGTCCTGCAGTTCCCCGGCTCCTGCGACGAGCGGGACGCTCTGCGCGCCTGCGAGCTGGCGGGCGGCGAGGCGCGGCTGGTCTGGCACGAGGAGCGCCGAGCTGGGCGACGTCGACGCGGTCGTCGTCCCCGGCGGCTTCTCCTACGGCGACTACCTGCGGGCGGGCGCGATCGCCCGCTTCTCGCCGGCGATGGAGGCGGTCGCCGAGTTCGCCGCGGCCGGCGGCCCGGTGCTGGGGATCTGCAACGGCTTCCAGGTGCTCTGCGAGGCCGGCCTGCTGCCCGGCGCCCTGCTGGTCAACGAGGGCATGCGCTTCGTCTGCCGCCAGGTCGATCTGCAGGTCGACGAGCGCCGACGAGCGGCGCCGATCGCGCGACATCGGCCCGGGCGAGCGGCTGTCGATCCCGGCCAAGCACGGGGAAGGGCGGTACTGGGCGCCGGAGGAGATGCTCGACGCGCTGGAGGCGAACGGGCAGGTGGCGTTCCGCTACGCGCCGGGGCAGAACCCGAACGGCTCGGCGCGCGAGATCGCCGGCGTGCGCAACGAGGCCGGCAACGTGCTCGGCCTGATGCCCCACCCCGAGCACGCGGTCGACGAGCTGACCGGCTCGACCGACGGACTGCGCGTGTTCGAGGCGCGTCGCAGGAGCCCTCGCATGACCCCCGCCGGCGCGGACGCGGGAGTGGACGGCGGTCCATCTCTGACTCCTCCGCCGTCCACGGGAGCAGAGCAGCCGGCGGCGTATGAGGTACTCGGACTCAAAGAGTCCGAGTACCTGCTGATCTGTCGCCAAGCTCGGGCGCGAGCCGAACGGGGTCGAGCTGGCGATGTTCAGCCTGCTCTGGTCCGAGCACTGCGCCTACAAGCACTCGCGCAAGCTGCTGCGGCGGCTGCCGACCGAGGGCGAGCGGGTGGTGATGGGGCCGGGCGAGAACGCCGGCGCGGTCGACGTCGGCGGCGGCCACGCGGTCGCCTTCAAGGTCGAGTCGCACAACCACCCGAGCGCGGTCGAACCGTTCGAGGGCGCGGCGACGGGGGTCGGCGGCATCCTGCGCGACGTCTTCGCGCTCGGCGCGCGGCCGATCGCGATCCTCGACTCGCTGCGCTTCGGCGAGCTCGACTCGCGTGCGCTCGCGCCACCTGCTCGACGGCGCGGTGCGCGGGATCGGCCACTACGGCAACTCGATCGGCGTGCCCAACGTCGGCGGCGAGATCTACTTCGAGGCGCCCTACGAGCACAACTGCCTGGTCAACGCGACGCCGCCCTCGGCCGGATGTTCGCGGCGCGCGTGCCGCCGGGCTGCACGGTGCTCGCCGGCGCCGAGCTCGGCGGCATCCCCTTGGTCACCGCCGCCAGCCTCGCCTCCGGGTTGCCGTGCATCTTCATCCGCAACCAGAAGAAGGACTACGGCACCGCCAAGCAGCTCGAAGGCAAGCTCGCCGCCGGCGACCGCGTGATGTTGGTAGAAGACGTTTGCACCACCGGCGGTCAGGTGCTGGAGGCGGCCAAGGTGATCGAAGCGCAACAGGCGGAGGTCCTGTGCATCGTTGGCACCATCGATCGGGAGGAGGGCGCCCGCGAGAACATCGAGGCGGCGGGGTATCGCTTCGAGAGCTTGTTCACCAAGACCGACCTCGGGGTGTAGCCAGTTACGGCGCCGTGACCACCAGGATGACGGAAGCCGCCGCGTCGCCCCAATACCGGGGGGGAATCTCTCCATGAAGAAGCTCGCTTTCTGTAGCCTGGCGCTCGTCGCGACCGCCTGCAGCACGCCGGTCACCGGCGCCAACGATCACTGCCCCGCCGACGCTTGCCGCGGCCCGTTGTTGCGCTGCGTCGACCTCCCCGAGGGCGGCTGGCGTTGCGAGTGCATCGAAGGCGCCGAGGTGCAGGGGGCCGCCTGCGTCTTTGGGGCGGCCTGCGGCGGCGAGCGCTGCAACGGTCGCGGCGACTGCGTAGAGAACGGCGGCGACGTCGGCTGCGCCTGCGCCGTCGGCTACGCCGGCGCCGACTGTGGCGCCTGCGACACCGGGTATGAAGACGACGGCGCCGGCGGCTGCGTCCTGCCGGATCCCTGCGTCCCCAACCCGTGCGGGGCAAACCAGGTCTGCTCCAGCCCGAGCGGCAGCGCGCGCTGCGATTGCGCCGCCGGCTACCACGAAGACCTCGGCGGCGCCTGCGTCCTCGACGAGAGCTGCGGCGCCGCCTCTTGCGCCGGCCACGGCACGTGCGACGACGGCGGCGGCAGCGTCACCTGCGCCTGCGACCCCGGCTACGCCGGCGACTTCTGTGGCACCTGTGACAGCGGCGGCGGCTACCACGCCGATGGCGACGGCGGCTGCACCACCGACGTCTGCCTCCCCAACCCGTGCACCGCCGAGCGCCGCTGTGTCGACAACGGCGGCACGCCGAGCTGCGAGTGCCTCCCCGGCACCCACGACGACGGCGGCGCCTGCGTGGTTGACACCACCTGCACGGCGAACAGCTGCAACGGCCACGGCACCTGCGACGACAGCAGCGGCGCGGTGGCGTGCGCCTGCGACACCGGTTGGACCGGCGCCGCCTGTGCCGACTGCGACGCCGGCCTCGGCTACCACGCCGACGGCGCCGGCGGCTGCACCACCGATCCCTGCCTGCCCAACCCCTGCACCGAGGTGAACCGCGGCCAGTGCAGCAGCGATTCGAGCGGCGCCGTTGCCTGCGATTGCGATCCCGGGTTCCACCCGAACGGCGGCGCCTGCGTCGTCGACGAGGTGTGTACGGCGGCCACCTGCAACGGCCACGGCGCCTGCTCGGTCAGCGGCGGTGTAACGGCGTGCGCCTGCGATCCCGGCTTCGCCCTGCCCGACTGCGGCGCCTGCGACACCGCCGGCGGCTACCACGCCGACGGCGACGGCGGCTGCACCACCGATCCCTGCACGCCGAACCCCTGCACCGCCGCCCACCAGACGGTCTGCGTCGCCGGCGCCGGCTCGTTCACCTGTGACTGCGACGGCGGCTACCACCCCGACGGCGTCGGCGGGCTGCAGCAACGATCCGTGCGTGCCGAACCCGTGCACCGCCCTCGGTCAGGCCTGCCGCGACAACGGCGGCGCCCCCGAGTGCTACACGCCGGTCTGCGACGACGGCAACCCCTGCACCGACGACACCTTCGACGGCGCCACCTGCGTGTACACCGACCGCGACGACGGCACGCCGTGCGTCGTGACGCAATGCGTCATCGGCCAGACCTGCCCGGCGGGCCTGCGTGCGGCGGCAGCACCGTCACCTGCGACGACGCCAACCCGTGCACCGACGACGCCTGCGACGCATTCTCAGCGGCTGCAGCAACATCGCCAACGACAGCGTCGTCCCCGACGACGGCCTCGCCTGCACCGCCGACGCGTGCAGCGGCGGCGTCGCGTGGCACACCCCGGACGACAGTGTGTGCGACGACGCCCTGTGGTGCACGGGCGTCGAGACCTGCGAGCCCGGCACCGCCGGCGCTGATCAGCGCGGCTGCGTGGTGCGCACGTCCCGCTGCCCCCCGGCCCGTCGAGCACCTGCGCCGCCTGGCAGTGCGACGAGTCCGCCGGCGACTTCACCTTGGTCACCGCCGCCGCGGGCACCGGCTGCAGCGACGGCATCGCTTGCACCACCGGCGACGCCTGCGACGGCACCGGCGCCTGCGTCGGCGGCGTCACCGGCGACTGCGCCACCTGCACCCCCGGCCCGTTCGACTCCGGCATCGACGTGGCGCCGGCCCGGGTCACCGGCCAGCTCCTTTATAATGGTGGCGTCGCCTTTCCGGGCGATCCCTCCCCCACCGACGTCAGCGTCTTTCTGCGCTCGCAACAGACCGGCTTCGCCGCCCGCCTCGAATCGGTGTCGTTCGGGAGCTGGACCGGCGCCGAGTACCCGGTCATCGGCGGCAACCCGAGCTATGACCGGGTGTACGACATCCCGGTCTTCCCCGGGGTGTACGACATCATCTATCGCCGCGCCTACAGCGTCACCTCCGACGGTCGCCTGGTCTACGATCACGACGAGGGTGGCAACTACGCCTCCGGCGAGATCCTGTTGCAGTCCGGCGTGGTCATCGGCCCGGGCATCAACGCCCTGAACGTGGAGATCGCGCCGGCGCGCGTGAGCGGCCAGCTCCTCTACAACGGCGGCACCACCTTCCCGGGCGATCCCTCCCCCACCGACGTCAGCGTCTTCCTGCGCTCCCAGGTCACCGGCATCGCGGCGCGCCTGGAGTCGGTGTCGTTCGGCAGTTGGACCGGCACCGAGTACCCCACCATCGCCGGCAACCCGAGCTACGACCGCGTGTACGACATCCCGATCTTCCCCGGCGAGTACGACATCCTCTACCGCCGCGCCTACAGCGTCACCTCCGACGGCCGCCTGATCTACGACCACGACGAAGGCGGGCAACTACGCCTCCGGCGAGATCCTCTTGCAGTCCGGCGTGGTCATCGGCCCCGGCAGCAACACCCTCGACGTGGAGATCGCGCCGGCCCGGCTCACCGGCCAACTCCTCTACAACGGCGGCACCACCTTCCCGGGCGATCCCGTCCCCCACCGACGTCAGCGTCTTCCTGCGGTCCCAGAGCACCGGCCTGGCGGCGCGGCTGGAGTCGGTGTCCTTCGGCAGCTGGACCGGCACCGAGTACCCCACCATCGCCGGCAACCCGAGCTACGACCGCGTCTACGACACACAAGCGCTTTGGTGGGAGCTGAGCGTGATCAGACTCAGCGGACCCTGTCACGTGCCTCCGAGCATTGGGGCCGGCGCCGCGAGATCGAGCAGGCGATCTGTTCGCTCCTTTGCGCACACCCGTCCCCGTGGCGCTCCCCGAACGAGCACAACTCGCAACCCTCGCGCATTTGGCCAGTCATCCTGCGCGATCCCGGCTTCATGGTTGACGCAGCCCGATCTTTCGGGGGTGAGTGCGCTGATCGATGAGTGGTCGATCCGAAGTCGGAGGCGCGCGGAGATCACGAGTTCTCTTTCACAAGCCTACGGGGCTGCGTGGACCGAGATTCAGCCGCGGCAGGAGGCGAGTGTTGCCAAAGTCATCGATGACCTAGCGGGGAGCCTCGGGGTCGCCCGTACTTCATTCCCTCGATCCGCTCGCACCGCTTCCCGGCAGTCGGGAGGGCAGCCGAGCAGATACCTGTGCTGCTCGACAGCGCGATATCGCTGGCCGGCGGGGCCGTCACCGCGCCTCGGGCTGCAGACTCCTCTAGCGAGCGTCGAACACCTTGACAAGGTGGCTGCCCTGTCTCGAAAGAGCCAGGGCAGCCATCGGCCTCCTCGCGAATGGCTGGGAAAGTCGCGACGCGATGAGGTGCGTGCATTCCTACGGGACGAGGGGCCCGGGTACGTCGAATATCAGACGACCTACGGCGAGCTCGCCCCAGCGAAGACGTGATCGACGATCTGATCGAGATTGACCTCGAAGCGTTGCTACCCAGGCTTGAGGGCCGATTGGTCGCTGGTGGAGCTTCCTTAGCCGTCTCCATCCGCGCGCACAAACGCACCCTCCGCGCGTCGCGCCGTGACCGGGAAGATCCCAACAACCCTGGTCGCGGATGTTCGGAATGCCGTGTCGCTGCAAAAGCAGCGGGATCATCTGCTGCAGAAGGCGGAGTCGAGACTCGCGTCCTCTCGGACCATTCTCAGCCGGGCTCGAGACCAATATCCCTGCGGCAGCGTTGAGGCGCTCGACGTTGCCGACGCATTTGCGCTCTCTGACGTTGTTGCTGACTGGGATCGGGTGACCTCCACGGCTACGGCCGAGGCGCCGTACGACCCAGGCATAGACCGCGAAAGCGAGCGATTGGAGCAGCTCGCCCCAGAGGTACGGGCAGCGCTAGAAGTGCTTGCACTCGGATCGGAGGAGCGCCGTTCAGAATGGCGGCGCGCCGATCTGCACCGCGTTCGCCAATCCGCTGCGCAACTAGCCGTCGCCGTTGGGCAGCTTTTCGAATCCATTCTGCCCCTGCGGACCTTGCGCCAGGATGCCCTACCGTCGTTGGATGCCGCGGTCCAGGACTTGGCGGCTCGCTCCGAAGTTGCTGACCTAGACGCGTCGCTGTCAGCTGAGTCCGGCAAGCTCGCTATCGCATTCGGCCCCGAGGAACACGGGTGGAACACGGATTGGACTCAGATCGCCCTGCATATGCAATGGGCGCTCGCGGTGCGCTCGGCGTGCGGTACAGGTGGAATGGCGCCAGAGGGTGCCGCTGCTGTGCTGGATGGCACGGTCGCTGCCCTTCCCTGGCAGGACTACTTGGCCGCGATTGAACAAACGGCTCCCCGCACAACCGAGGTATTGGGAGCTGTTCGATGAGTCCCGCTGGATTGCGATACGCGCTTCCATGGGCGCTTCAGCTGAGAACAGTCTGGGATTCCTGGAGACTCTCGCGTCTCACGTCGACGGGATCCTACATGGGTGGGCTACCGCGATGCGCGTGCAGCAGCGCGAGAGGCTCGGTTGGGAGACTTCGTCGAGCAGGCCGAGGATGTCGTGGACGGCAGCGTCCTTCTTTCGGCTGCTCGTCGCGCGTGGCTCGAGTCGTGGGTCGAATCCGCCATTGAGACTGATCTAAACCTCAAGCCGTTCACAAGACAGGAGCACGATCGTCTCACCTCGTCCTTTGGCACATTGGACCTCTCCCTCATCACTGCGGCCCGGGAGCGCGTCCTTGGCGCGTACGCGCAGGGCAAGCCCCATGGATTTGCCGTACAAGGAGGAGAACAGGCGGTCGTCCGGCGCGAGGCAGCGAAGCGCAAGCGGCATCTTCCTGTTCGACGTTTGTTCGGGCAGATTCCAAACCTGCTCCCAAAGATCAAGCCGTGCCTGATGATGAGCCCACTGTCAGTCAGTCACTTCCTTCCCGCAGAGGCGCGGTTCGACCTCGTTGTCTTCGACGAGGCCTCGCAGGTCCCGCCTGAGGACGCCATCAACTGCATCTACCGCGGAGCCCAACTCATCGTGGCGGGGGACCAGCAATGGCTCGCCGCCAACCGACTTCTTCCAGGTCGCTGCCGAAATTGAGACGGATGATGAGGCGGAGATCCAGGTCGATGATTTCGAATCCGTCCTTGATGTCTGCCGCGCCAGCGGTTTTCGAGTGGTCCCGCTCCGCTGGCACTACCGAAGTAGGCATGACGAACTGATTGCGTTTTCGAACCACTACATCTATGAGGACTCGCTCGTCACGTTTCCTTCCGCCGTCGAAGACAAGGCGGTGAAACTCGAGTTCGTCGCGAACGGTGTCTTTGACCGCGGGCGCACGTCGAAGAACCGTGTCGAGGCGGGGCGCGTCGCCGATGTGTTGACCGACCTGTTGGACGTGGGACAGCGGTCAATTGGTGTCGTCGCCTTTTCCATGGCTCAGCAGGAAGCCATCAATGACGAACGGGAGCGGCGACGTCGCGACGATGCGCACTTGGATGAACTCCTCCACGGCGACCGCCTGTCCGGAGTGTTCGTCAAAAACCTCGAGACCGTGCAGGGCGACGAGCGCGACTACATCGTATTCAGCATCGGCTACGGCCGCGATGCAGCCGGCCGATTCCTCGATGAACTTCGGGCCTCTCAATCGCCAAGGCGGCAAGCGCCGGCTCAACGTGGCAACAAACCGAGCGCGAGAGCAGGTCATTGTTGTTAGTTCTGTTCGGGCTGCCGACTTTGGCAATCCGGAATCAGATGGCGGCCCAAAGTCTGAGGGGCCGCGCCTCCTGCAGGCGTACCTTGACTACGCCGAGCGGGGAACCGAATGGTTGACTGACCAGCTTGAGGCGTCTCAGGGCGACTTCGAATCCCCGTTCGAACGCGAGGTTGCGGGCCTGATCCGCTCATTTGGATTCGACGCTGTGCCGCAGGTGGGAGCGAGCCGCTATCGAATCGACATCGGCGTTCGATCCGCGGTAAGACCGGGCCGTTTCAGCCTTGGCGTTGAGTGCGACGGCGCGATGTATCACTCAGCGAAGACGGCGCGCGACCGTGATCGGCTCAGACAACGCGTCCTCGAGAACCTCGGTTGGCGAATCCATCGGATTTGGTCGCAGGATTGGTTCCGCAACCGCGGTACCGAAGAGGCGCCGGCTCCAGGAGGCGATTGAAGCCGCCGAAACGGAAATGCAATCACGAGACACGGCGAGCATTGCGTCGCCACATTCCACCGCTGTCTCCACAACCCAGGAATCGGAGGCCCGCACCCCGCGGACACGAGTAGCGCGACAGCAAATTGAAGTCGTCGCCGCGTCCGATGCGCTCGCTCTCCCGTGGACCACTCCGTACGAGATAGCCATGGTCCCCGAGTACGACGCGTGCGGGAAGAGTTCCTGACTGGGGCATGCAAGACCAACACGCTGACCGTTTGGCGGGTCTCGTTGATCGTGAGGGACCCCTCCACCAGGACTACATTGCCCTACGGCTGGCACGAGCATTCGGATTGGCGCGCACGGGGTCGAGAATCCGGGATGCCAGCCTGTTCAGCA
Source organism: uncultured Gemmatimonadales bacterium (assembly GCA_963848895.1). Lineage (GTDB taxonomy): Bacteria > Gemmatimonadota > Gemmatimonadetes > Longimicrobiales > Gaopeijiaceae > SZUA-318. The sequence goes on along the minus strand of CAWKGE010000024.1, from coordinate 12,859 downwards.
ATCCGGAACGCAGAGGCTGCCGGTAGGGTTGTCGGCAAGGGTGCCTTCGTCTGGCCGACGGCGTTCGTCTTCGAACGTGTCCACGTCCCGGTGCCCGGCGAAGGCCAGACGTATCGTGACATCGGCGAAATCCCGCCGGAGGAAGTCGACTTGGCGCTGCTCCGCGTTGCCGAGGCGGCCCTCGGCATTGACCACGCCCACCTCAGGACCCAGGTCGCCAGGATCCTCGGCTTCGATCGTACAGGCGGCAACGTGGGTGACCTGATCGACAGTCGGATCGCGGCGAATCTACAGAATGGGTCACTTCAAGCCGATGACGCCTGGATCGTCCTTCGCGTCGAATTGCCCAGGTTGCCGACGCCGGCGCTCGCTACGAGCTTCGAGGCGGACGAACCTACGGAGAAGGTCGATGGCTTCTCTCAGGGTCAGCTCGTGAAGCACCCGCGCTATGGGGTGGGAACGGTCCAGGATGTCGGACCGAAGTATGTGACGGTTGCCTTTGCCGATGTCGTTAAGGAGTTCGATCCAGAGCTCGCCCACATTCGACTCGTGAGTGAGGAGTGAAAGGCTTAGACGGCGAGACGCCGGAGGTCATCGCTCTTCAGCCGGAAGGAGACGCATGTCAGATGCCCCGCAAGTTGAGATCGACGAGCCCAGGATCCTGATCCGAATCCCGGAACTCTGGGATCCGGAGATGTCCGAGGACGAGCTCTACGATGCGACTCGTGGCCATTGGAGATGGGGCCTCGCCGTGAACGTGCAGAACTGGCCCTTGCCGTCGCTGGTGGTGTCGTCCGCGAGGTGTTCGTGATCGAGTCTTGGCACCCCGCAGGTACAACGCCATCCCTCACAAGGATCCACTCCCACGCGCCCGCGGACCGATGGGAGTTTGTGGGCACACTGGCCGGTGAAGCCATCCGCTCGCGGTACGTGGGACGTTCCGTGAAGGGCTACTTCGCTCAGGGGAACCAGAACCCTTTCCGATATGTCAACTGCTGAGATTGCTTAAGGGTTGGCTGGCACACAGATGAGAGCTCTCGTCCTGGAGTCCTTCGTTGGCAGCAACTATGCCGACAGCCCGGACTCCTACGAGTTCCCGCCGCAATACCTCCGCCACTTCGAGCCGCTCGGCCGGGGCGAGCCGATGGTTGCCGTCATCTACGAGCCGAGAGGCGACTCCAACCGCGGGCGCGTGGCGTACGTCGGTTGGGCGCAGCTTGCCGGACCGCCTGAGCTCAGCGGCAATCGAAACCCGCGAGGGCAGGAGCTCTATCGCGTTCGATATCACGACCGCTACCGGGAATTCGACCGCGTCGTCCCTCGCGAAGCAACCGGCGAGCCGGTGGAGACATGGCTGCGTGCCTTGCCGCGCGGACGGCAGCGCAACGTAGCCACCTTTGGCAATGCCGTCCGCCCTCTCCTCGAGACCGATCTCGAGCTGATTCTCACGCTCGGCTTCCCGAACGGTGTGAACCGAGCCCTAGTCGATCCGGTAGCGACTCACCAGATCGCTGAAGTCGTCTCTCTCGAAGAGCGTGCGCGTCGGCTTGTCACGTCGGTCCAACGCGAGGCCCGATTCCGCGACGACGTCCTCACGCCTACGCCCACCGGTGTGCGGTAAGCGGCCTTGCCGTTGGGCCGTCGCCGTCGCGCGCTTACGGACTCCTGGACGCCGCGCACATTCGGCCAGTCGGCAGCCAAGGCGCGGACACCGTCGCCAATGGGCTCGCCCTGACCCCGACCCTGCACCGCATGTTCGACAAGGGCCTCTTCACTCTTACGTATCGGGGCCAGATCTGGTGGTGAGGACCTCGCCCACAGCTCGCGGACGGGATGATCCTTGGTCGCGAAGGATTCGAGCTCAGGATGCGAATGGTCACGCGTGGCGCTGCCACCCGACCCGTCTCGCGCCCATCACCCGAGGCGCTCGATTTCCATCACGCGCAGATCTTCGTCAGTCACTAAGAGGGCCGCACAGGTAAGCTAGGCCACCACGGAGGGAATCCTTGCCGACCGTCATTGACAACCCGATCCTCAACTCGCCATTCCGCGAGCCGACGCGCCATTTCCGCTTCGACGAGGACGGGATCACCAGCGAGATCGTCGATGAGCGGCGCCGCTCCACCTACTTCATCCCCATCCCGCAGCCCAAGAGCAAGGTCGCCAAGGGCGTTCCCCAGGAGCAGCTGCCACTCCCCGGCAACTGGACTTCCGAGCAGATGCAGGAGAACGAAACATTAACCGCATCCGCGCGCACGTCGCGGCCTGGCGGAGATCCAACTACCCCGGGATGACGGCGACCACGCGGGAGCTCCTTGACTACTGGACCAACGAGGATCGGGACAGGCCGCTCTTCTTCTGCCAGATCGAGGCTATCGAGACAGCCATCTACTCACCGAGGTCGCCGGCCAGCGAGCAGCAGTGGATCGACAACCTGCTCCGGGAGGAGGCGGCAACAAGAAGAGCGGCGGCCTGTACCGCATCGCATTCAAGATGGCGACGGGAGCCGGCAAGACGGTGGTCATGGGCATGCTCATCGCCTGGCAGGCGCTGAACAAGCTCAACGACCCGCAGGACAAGCGATTCAGCGACACATTCCTGATCGTGACCCCCGGCATCACCATCCGTGACCGCCTCCGGGTCCTGAAGCCCAACGCGCCCGGACAACTACTACCGAAGAGCGCGACCTCCTGCCAGCCGATCTCTCCAGCGCCTGCAGGCCGCGACTGTCGTCATCACCAACTTCCACGCGTTCCTCCAAGCGGGACAAGTTCGCGGCGTCCACCACCACCAAGAAGGTGCTGGCCGGGCCGGAGGGCGACCTGGATCAGTTCCGTGAGACCGAGGGCGAGATGGTGCGCCGTGTGCTGCGGAGCATCGGCACCAAGAAGAACATCGTCGTCCTCAACGACGAGGCGCATCACTGCTATCAGGCCGCGGATGCGGGCCAGACCGACCGCCGAAGCTGAGAGGCGAGGAGAAGCGCGAGGCCGAAGAAGCGAACAAGGCTGCCCACGTCTGGCTGAACGGACTGCGTGCAGTCCAGCGCAAGATCGGCGTGCGCGTCGGTCTTCGACCTGTCAGCCACCCCGTTCTTCCTTCGTGGCTCTGGCTACCAGGAGGGCACCCTCTTCCCCTGGGTCGTGTCCGACTTCAGCCTGATCGACGCCATCGAGTCGGGAATCGTAAAGATCCCGCGCGTCCCGACCTCGGACGACGTGATGGAGGGCGACCTGCCCACGTTCCGCGACCTCTGGGTGCGCATTCGGGACGAGATGCCGAAGAAGGGTCTGAAGGACTCCGCGCTGGCCGGCCCGCCCATCCTGCCGAAGGAGCTCGAGGGCGCGCTGCATCCACCTCTATCGGCAACTACGAGAAGTCGTTCAGCTCTGGGCAGCAGCCTGAGGCCAGCCGCGGGACGCCGCCGGTCTTCATCGTCGTCTGCCAGAACACCACCATCAGCAAGATGATCTTCGACTGGATCGCCGGCTACGCCCAGACCGATGCCGACGGCAACGAGACGGTCCGCTCCGGCAACCTCAAGCTCTTCTCGAACGCCGAGGCGGGCCTGGCTCGATCGACCGAACACGCTGCTGATCGACTCAGCCCAGCTCGAGTCCGGCGAGGCGATGGATGCCGAACTTCAAGAAGATGGCCGCCAAGGAGATTGAGGAATTCAAGGACGAGCGCGCCCTGCGCGGCGAGCGACCGCGACGAGATCACCGACGAAGACCTCCTGCGCGAGGTGATGAACACCATCGGCAAGCAGGGCAGGCTCGGCGAGCAGGTCCGCTGCGTGGTCAGTGTGTCAATGCTCACCGAAGGCTGGGACGCCAACACCGTTACGCACATCCTGGGCGTCCGCGCCTTCGGCACCCAGCTGCTCTGCGAGCAGGTCGTCGGCCGCGGCCTTCGCCGGATCAGCTATGAGCCGAACGACGGACGGGATGTTCGAGCCTGAGTACGCCGAAGTGTTCGGCGTCCCGTTCAGCTTCATCCCGACCGCCGGCACGCCCGAAGCCCATCGATCCAGAAGCCAGTCACCGCGTCTATGCGCTTCCGGAGCGAGCGACCTGGAGATCAGCTTCCCGCGCGTGATCGGCTACCGCTGGGACATGCCCACGGAGCACCTGGCCGCAGATTTCACGCCGGACTCGACGCTGACGCTGCGGACCGATGAGGTTCCTACGCGCGTCCAGCTGGACCCGATCGTGGGCGAGTCGAACGAGACGACGCTGGACGAGCTGAAGGAGTACCGCACCAGCAGGTGGCGTTCACGCTGACGAAGCGCGTTGTCGAGAACTACCTGCTCGATGCGGAGCAGCGGCCGAAACCGTGGCTCTTCCCGCAGGTCCTGCCGATCGTTCAGCGGTGGATGCGCGAGTGCGTGGTCACGCAGGGAGATGCCTTCGAGCAGATGCTGCTCATCAGCAGTACAGCCACGCGGCGGCAGAGAAGATCCAGGGCGCATTGTTCGCGGCACTGCAGGCAACAAGCGGCTGCTGCCCATCCTCCGGCCGTATGACGCCATCGGCTCAACGTCGGAGGTCGACTTCAACACCACGAAGACCGTCTACACGACGGCGAAGAGCCACCTCAACTACGTGGTTCAGGACTCCGGATGGGAGTCGAAGGTCGGCGAGACACTCGATCACATGGATGAGGTTGTCGCCTACTTCAAGAACCCAGGGCGTGCTGCGCATCCCGTACAGTTTGAGGGACGCCAGGGCCACTACGTCCCGGACTTCGTGGTGCGGCATCCGAGACGGACGGGCAGATCGCTCGAACCTTCTCGATCGTAGGTCACCGGCGAGCGGAAGAAGGACAAGGTCGCGAAGGTGGAGACGGCCGCACGTACTGGGTGCCGGCCGTCAACAACCTGGGCGAGTACGGTCGCTGGGCGTTCACCGAGGTCACCGATCCCTGGGAGGCGGCCGACCTGATCGCGGCCAATCCTGGACGTCGCGCGCAGAATACAGCGAGTAACGGAGGGGTAAGGAGTGCCACGCAAGACTGGAAAGGCCTCGGGTCCGACTCGCGTTGAGCAGACCCGCCATGCTGGAGACCAGCGCGTGAACATTCCGACGGCCGAACTGGAGAAGTTCGCCGAGCAGGACGATGCCCAGCCGAAAAAGGTGCTCTACCCGCGGGACCCGAGCCTGGACCCGCAGCTTGTCTGGAAGGGCAAGGATGAGCAGGACCGGCAGCCGCTCGAGGTGCCATCGGTCCCGATCTACATCCAGGAGCACATCAGTCCGAAGGCGCTGATCGAGGACCTGCGGGCCACCTCGTCCGGCCGGCGGGAACAGCAACTCGATCTGTTCGGCGACTTCAATGGGATGGAGTTCGACGAGCGGGTCGAGTTCTACCAGCACCCGATGAAGTGGTCGAACCGGATGATCCTGGGCGACTCGCTGCTGGTGATGACCTCGCTGGCCGAGAAGGAGGGCCTGAAGGGCCAGGTCCAGATGATCTACGTCGACCCGCCCTACGGCATCAAGTTCGGCTCGAACTGGCAGGTCAGGACCGATCGCCGCGACGTCAAGGACGGCAAGCTTGACGATGCCACCCGCCAGCCGGAGCAGGTCAAGGCGTTCCGCGACACGTGGGAGCTCGGCATCCACTCGTACCTGAGCTACCTGCGGGACCGATTCGTCGTCGCCCGCGACCTTCTGACCGATTCCGGCTCGATCTTTGTCCAGATCGGCGACGAGAACGTCCATCTCGTCCGCTCGCTGCTCGATGAAGTGTTCGGAAGCGAGAACTTCGTCGCCCTGATCGCTTCCGTGAAGACCTCGGGCATGCGAGTGAGTACTGCATCGGACCGTCGACTACCTCCTCTGGTATGCGCGTGACCGGGACAACTGAAAGTATCGGCGCTCTATTCCGAGCGAAGCGGCCAGCAGCGACGACGCGACTGCGTAACCTGCGTTGAGCTGGCAGAGGGATCGTCCGCCGACTGACTGACGCGAGGAAGCGGCCGAGCCTGGAACGCCTGCGGGTCGTCGCTTCATGCCGAGCAACCTGACATCCGATCGCGGGTACACGAGCATCGTGCACGTTCGAGTTCGACGTCGATGGACGCTGATCTCCGGCCGGGGTCGGCAGCTGGAAGACGACGCGCGCGGCATGGACCGCCTGGCCGCAGCTGGGCGCCTCTTGCCGATCGGCAGGCAGCCTGCAGTTTCGTCGTCTACCTCGACGACTTTCCGGTATCCCAGATTGACGAACCTTTGGCGAGACACCGTCGTCGGATTCGCGATCAAAGGTCTATGTTGTCCAAACGAGCACCAAGGTCGTCGAGCGGTGCCTGCTGTTGACGACGGATCCCGGCGATCTTGTACTCGATCCAACACTCGGCAGCGGTACGACGGCGTACGTCGCAGAACAGTGGGGCCGGCGCTGGATCGGCGATCGACACGAGCCGCGTCGCGCTGGCTCTCGCCCGCACGCGGATCATGAGCGTCCGATATCCCGTTCTACCTGCTGGCTGATTCGCCAGAGGGGTTGCGCAAGGAAGCGGAACTGACCGGCAGACCGCGGCAGCCGGTCCAGACGGCCGGGCGACATCCGGAAGGGCTTTGTGTACGAGCGAGTACCACACGTGACCCTGAAGTCGATCGCGCAGAACCCAGAGATCCACGAGGGGATGACGCGCGAGGAGATCGATGCCGCGATCGCGCGCCACGCCGAGACGGAGATCCTCTACGACCGCCCGTACGCCGATCCGAAGGTCGTCCGCGTGGCGGGGCCGTTCACCGTCGAGAGTCTCTCGCCGCATCGGGTGCTGGCGGATGGGCCGGAGGATCGCGATGGCAACGCATCGGCTCCGGTGGTCGACTCGGCGCGATTCGTCGACATGGTGCTCGACAACCTGCGCAAGGCGGGCGTCCAGAACCAGGTCAAGCAGCAGCGGCTGAAGTTCGAGACGCTCGATCGGTTCCCCGGTCGCGCCATCCAGGCGGACGGCAAGTACGACGAGGGCGGCGCGAGCAAGCGGGCGGCGGTCGCCATCGGTCCCGAGTACGGCACCGTCGGCAAGGAGCTGGTGCGCGAGGCGGCCAAGGAGGCGGCCGATTGGGCCGACCTGCTGATCGTGTGCGGCTACGCGTTCGACGCGCGGGCGGAGGAGATGAGCGCGATCGGGCGCCTGCCGGTCGTGTACGCGCGCATGAACGCCGATCTCCTGCTCGGCGACCAGCTCAAGAAGACCGGCACCGGCAACCTGTTCACCGTCTTCGGCCAGCCCGATGTCGAGATCCGCACGCTCGACGACGGCCAGCTCCAGGTCGACATCCGCGGCATCGACGTCTACGACCCGACCGCCGGCGAGATCCGATCCGATGCGCCCGACAAGATCGCGTCGTGGTTCATCGACACCGACTACAACGGCGAGTCGTTCTTCGTCCGCCACGCCTACTTCTGCGGCGGGGATCGGCCGTACGAGCGGCTGTCGAAGACGCTGAAGGCGGACATCGATCCCGAGGCGTGGGAGTCGCTGTACTCGGCTACCTCGCGGCCGTTCCCGCGGCCGGAGTCAGGGAAGATCGCGGTGAAGGTCATCAACCACTACGGCGACGAGATCCTGAAGGTCTACGACGTGGGGAGGCACTGGCGATGGAACGCCCGCGGTAGGTCTTGGACGGCGGATGAACTCGATCGTGAGTTGAAGCGTTTCGAGCAAGAGCTACGGGCTGCGGGACTTGACGACCGAACTCCGTGCACACGTATGTCGATCGTTCGGAGCGGTTCATACGGTGGCTGCGCGGCGACTACCACCCGCGCGGGCCCCAGGATCGTGACGTTCTACCTGTCGCAGCATCGCGCGAGATGCTTGGCTCGTGACATCGATCTTCGCCTGGCTCGACCACGACGAGACCGAGCGTCGCAAGATGCTCGAAGTCGTGAACCTCTTCCGCGAGAAGGGAACGCTCGACGAGCTCGGGATCGGGACGATCCGCGACGGGTTCGCCAACCACTTCTTCCCGGGCACCTCCACGATTCAAACCCGAACTCGCTACTTCCTGTTCCTTCCCTGGATCTATCAGCGCATCGAGCGAGAACGGGTGCCATCGGCGCAGGCTGACGCACGTGCCCGCCGGTATCAGGCTGAGCTTGCGCACGCGTTGCAGGCTGGCGGGGAGAAGGATGCTGCGGGCATCATCGGCATCCAGGCTGGCGAGAACCTCCAGCGTCCACCCAGCGTGATCTATTGGGCTGGCCTACGGCATTGGGGCATTCGCACCTTTCCCGGCTCGCTGGACCAATATCACTCGGCTCTGGACGGCTATCTACCGAACCGGCCGCACGGCGCTGCGGTCGGACGATGGGGAATCTGAGCTCGTCGATGCCTCGGCTCGGTCCTGGCACGGGGGGATCCCGGATCCACCCGAGAACCTGTACGAAAGCACGACGTTCCGACTCCGCCGCGAGGACGCCGTCTATCTCCAGGAGCGCATCCGAACCTCCGCACCGGACACGTTCCTGGCACGTTTAGTCGAATCAGGCCGGACCGTCCGTGGCGTCGACCATCCGTGGGAACTGCCGTTCCTCTCCGATTTCCCGCGCGCGCTGCAAGAGGACGTGGAACACGCGCGCCTCTTCTCGCTCGCGATGTACGGCGCCGTGCTCCTCTACAACCTGATGATGGCCGAGAAGTCGGTCGAGACTGGCATCACCGAGAACGCGGACCCATAGAGCGCTACCGGTCAGACTGCGGCGGAGTGGGCGACTGAGGCTGCGCAGGACCACGAGCTTGGACAGTGGTCGCGACCGGCCTTCTGGGCGGCGGCCTATCGCGTGAATCCGAACGTCCCGCTCGGGGCTCGTCGCTTCGCAGATCGCTGGATGGAGGCAGTCATTGAAGAACCCCACAGCGGTCTTCGACGACGTGGACCTCCGCCGCATGATCGTCAGCCGCGAGAGAGCGCTCAAAGGCAGCCTTGCTCGCCTTTCAAACCGGCGGGCGCTCGAACGATGGAGCGGTTCATCCGGCTTGAATCGCCTGAACTACCGCTGGCGCGAAGCCCAGACGGTCGCGACTGATATCCGGGGTGGGCTGGTGTCAGATGCTTGAGCCAGAGGGCCGGCACGCCCTGCTGGATGCCTTGCGACCGCCGCCGGGCTTCACGTTGGACCGGGCAGTCGGAACGACGTTCTCTCTCGACCTCATGGCCTTGCTGACCGCGCCGCTCGCCTTCGCGCTCTACGACCGCACCCTGCCCGACGGTGAGGGGATGGATCTCGATCCAATTGCGCTTCTCGAAGCCGTACGGCGCCATGCCGACCGCATCGATATCTTCTGCCAGGCTGGCCAGATTGCGCCGATGGGTGACTACCGGCCGATCGTTGCCTATCTGGAGCGCAGCATCCATCCGGTCTTGCCGCACCAGCCAACCGCGATCTTCCACCCGAAGGTCTGGCTCATTCGGTATCGCGAGGCGGACGGCGACGAGCGGCGCTATCGGCTTCTCTGTCTGAGCCGGAACCTCACGTTTGACCGCTCGTGGGACACGGTCCTCGCGCTCGACGGTGTTGTTGGGGCCGCCTTCGTCCACGAATGACGAGCTGGCCGGCTTTGTCGCGGCGCTCCCGGGCCTTGCGGTCAACGGCCTCGAGGAGGACCGCTCGGCAGCGATCGCCGAGCTCGCGGGCGAGCTTGCAACCGTCCGATTCGACCTGCCACCGGGCTTCCAAGATCTGCGCTTCTGGCCGATGGGACACGACGGTGCATCGCGCTGGCCGTTCGAGGGGCGGATTGACCGCATGCTGGTGATCTCGCCGTTCCTCACTGCGCCTCTGTTGCAGCGACTTCCCGGGCGAAGGCACCAGAGCCTGCTCGTGTCGCGCCCGGAGACGATCGACCGTCTCGGTGGGTCCGCGGTCGCCGGCTACGCGGAGCTCTTGACGCTGAACTCGGACGCCGTAGCCCGGACCGGCGAGACCGACGAAGCAGGGGCCGCCACCGAGTCACTCGGTGAGAAGGCTGGATCGGTCCTCGAAGGGCTGCACGCCAAGTTCTACCTCGCGGACGCCGGCTGGAAGGCTCGCCTGTGGACCGGCTCGGCGAATGCGACCGATGCGGCCTTTGGTGGCAATGTCGAGTTCCTGGTCGAGCTCGGCGGCAAGAAGGGCGCCATCGGCATTGACGCAACGCTGGCCGAGCGCCCCGGCACACCCACGCTCCGCAGCATCCTGGAGCCCTACGAACCACCGAATCTCGAACCTCAGCCCACGTCTGTGGAAGAGGAGCTGGACCACGAGCTCGACCTCCTGCGGCGCGCGATTGGCGGGTTGAACTTCACCGCATCCGTCACCGAGCTCGCCGCCGACACATACGACGTGCGCTTGGTTGGCAAGCCGGCGCGACCGAAGCTCCGCTTGCCAGATCTCGAGGAGGCGACCTGCCGCCCGATGACGTCTCGCGGTGCGTCGAATCCGCTTGACGTGTCTGAAGGGACCGTCACGGTCCGGTTCCCCGCACTGTCGTTTGAGGGACTGACCTCATTCTTCGTGATCGGCATCAGCGGCGAGCGAGACGGCGTGAAGCGCGAGCTGGACTTCGTCATCAACGCCCAACTCGTTGGTGCGCCCGAAGACCGGCGCCAACGACTGCTGGCCGTCCTCCTCCGCAATCGCCAGGATCTGCTCCGGTTCCTGCTGATGCTGCTGAGCGACGCCGGACTTCAAGCGGCGCTGCAGGCCGGCGCGGCCGGGTCAGCAGCGTGGAATGTGGGAGCCGGAGGGTGGCAGTCACTCCTTGAACCCATGGTGCGCGCCCTTTCGCGAGATCCGAGCCGCATCGACGACATCGCGGGACTCGTCAACGAGCTCATGCGAACGCCCGAGGGGCAAGACGTCCTGCCCGAACGGTGGGCCGAGATCTGGGATCCCATCTGGGCGGCCCGAGGCGAGGCTCGCCCATGAGCCCAGATCGGATCGACACCGCCGCCATCGAAAAGCGCGTGATGGCCGGCCTGAAGGACTTCCAGCGTCGCACCGCTGGACTACGTCTTCAAGCGCATGTACACCGACGCGGACCCAGCTACCCGATTCCTTGTCGCCGACGAGGTAGGGCTCGGCAAGACGCTTGTCGCTCGCGGAGTCATCGCCAAAGCCATCCGCCATCTCGAAGCGGAGGGCGTCAAACGCATCGACATCATCTACGTCTGCTCTAACGCCGATATCGCCGCGCAGAACATCCGCCGGCTCAACGTGACTGAGCGCGACGACTTCTCGCTGGCCTCCCGTATCACGCTGCTGCCGCTCCAGCTCCGCCAGTTGAATCAGCGCGGCCTCAATTTCGTGTCGTTCACGCCAGGCACAAGCTTTGATTTCGGCAATCGGTCGGGACAAGCTCGTGAGCGCGCTCTTCTGTTCAGGCTGCTGGAGTACTGCTGGGACCGCAAGTCGATGAACCGGCAGGGGGTGTATCGGCTCCTCCAGGGAGGCGTCCGCGATGTTGCCCGCTTCCGGTCAATCGTTGGGTGGACGCCATCGAAGGTTGGCATTGGTGACCACATGATTGATCCGACCCTGGCGGACAGCTTCGCGTCCCACCTGGCTGGTGCAGACGCGGAGTCGTCGATCAAAGCACGCTTCTTCGAGCTGGCCGATGCCCACACGCGGCGGATGCCCGACGCCCTGCGGCATGAACGGCTAGAACTCGTCGCCGAACTGCGACGACATCTGGCACGCAGCTGCATCGCCGCCCTCGAGCCGGATCTGGTGATCCTTGATGAATTCCAGCGATTCCGACACCTGCTGGATGATCCAGACCCCGAAAACCCCGACGACGTCCGGGCCCTGGCACATCACCTCTTCGACCAACCGGATGTGCGCGTGCTGATGCTGTCCGCAACTCCCTACAAGATGTACTCGCTGTCCGACGAATCGGACGACGACCACTACCGCGACTTCGTCCGGACCGCGCACTTCCTCATGCGTGACGAGGCGGCCACGACTCGGTTTGCCAACGACCTGCGGGCATTCCGCAGTGGGCTGTTCTCGGCCGAACGGGAGATCCCTGACTCGCTGGTGCGGCTGAAGCGCCGCATCGAGAACCAGCTCCGGACGGTGATGGCGCGTACCGAGCGCCTGTCCGTAACGCCAGATCGCAGCGGCATGCTCATGCAGGCCAAGATGGAGCAGCTGACGCTTGCGCCGTCGGATCTCCACGCGTATGTCGCGGCTGACAGTGTTTCGCGCCATCTGGGTGCCGGAGACCCACTCGAGTATTGGAAGTCGGCGCCGTACCTCCTGAACTTCATGGAGGGCTACAAGATGAAGCGCCAGATCAAGTTGGAGCTGGAGGGTGGAAACGGGAGCGACATCGCATCGCTGCTGACCGAAGCGCATGCAGCAGGTTTGCTCTCCATGGACGCTGTGCGGAAGTACCGCCAGATCGACCCGGGCAACGCCAAGCTCCGCGCGCTGATGGCTGACACCGTCGGGCGAGGGACGTGGCGATTGCTCTGGATGCCGCCGGCGCTCCCGTACTACGACGCAGGCCCGCCGTTTGACCAGCCAGCCCTTGAGGGCTTTACGAAACGGCTCGTCTTCTCGAGCTGGACGGTGGCACCGCAGGCAATCGCGAGCGTCCTCAGCTACGAGGCGGAGCGGCGGATGATGCACGAGACGTGGCCGCACCGGCGGAACACGGCGAAGGCCCGCAAACAGATCAGGGGGTTGCTGCGCTTCGCCCGCGACTCCCGTGACGGGGAGCGGCTGACCGGCATGCCCGTCTTTGCTCTGCTGTATCCGTCCCCAACGCTCGCGAAGATTGGCGATCCACTGGCGATCTGGGCAGAACTGGCGGATGGCGCCGCCATGCCTTCGAAGGACGCCGTTCTGGCGCTGG
>CAWKGE010000023.1:0-13476 GCA_963848895.1 uncultured Gemmatimonadales bacterium | reverse complement strand
CGCGTCGCCGGGGTGACCCTCTACCAGGTGATGGCGCTGGGCGTGGGCGTGCACGGCATCAGCGGCCGAACGGCTGCTCGACGAGAAGTTCGGCGTCTGGAACGGCGGAGCCACCACGAACGACGTGGGTCCCAGCGGCTACGACGCCAGCTGCGTCTCGACGACCACCGTGCCCGAGCCGGCCTCGATGATCCTGATGGGCACGGCCCTCCTCGGCCTCGCGCTCGTGCGGCGCCGTCGCAAGGGCCTCGAGTTGGTCGACGAGAACGGAGAGGACGTCACGCTCTAGGCGTCCCCAACCCGCCAAGACTCGACGGGGTCCCGGCTTCGGCCGGGGCCCCGTTTTGCATTTCGATGATCCGGCCAATTCGTGGTCACCGCGCGCCCGTGCCGGTCCGAGAGGGACCGACGCGCTCGACCTGATACCGTCCAGCACGAGCACCTGCTTCTGTCGGGACACCGGAGCGGCGGGACAGCCCTTCCAGGGGATGGATCCCGTCCACCGCCTCATCCGGAGATGAGGCCGCAGGCAGACCAGGCAGGGCGTACGCTCATCGGCTCAAACTGAAGCCGGCCCCGATGTACCGGATGTTCTCGCGATAGAACTGACCGTAGGGCGCCGCGCCGTCGTGGAACTCCCCGATGAGGCTGATCACGCGGGGCGGGTGGCCCGGATGCGGGATGCGCGCGATCTCGATCCCCGCTCGCACGCTCCAGGCCGGGGTCCACTCCCCGTCGTCGACCGCCTTCACGTCGACAGCCGCCAGAAGACGGACCGACGAGAGCACCACGGGCCGGATCTCCGCGCCGGCGTGGGCCAGGCGGAGGGCGAGGTCGTCCGGCTCGCGGCGGAAGAAGGTCTCCCCACCGCCGTACAGGCGCAGCGGCCCGAGCTCCTGCGAGAGGATCAGCTCCAGGGACTCGAAGGACAGGTTGATGCGCTCGGGGTTCCGATTGAGGATGAACTCGTCGCCGAGGTGGGAGCTCTGATGGTAGACGCGCAGCCGGGCGCTGAACTCCGCGGTGCGGAACGTCAGAGGCAGCCCCACCAGATAGTCCGCGTTGATGAGGTCGAAGGAGGGCGCGTCCAGGTTGAACTGGCTGAAGACCGCGCCGGCAAGGTCCAGCTGGACGGCGCCTCCGGAGTCGGCTTCGCCGATGCGGAAGATCGCGAAGCTGTCGCCCAGGCCGACGGCGCCGATGTTCGTTTCCGTCCCCGGCTCGGGGTTCGCGATGGTGGCGAAGTCCCCTCGCAGGTACGTGACGAAGGAGCGCTCCTCCTTCGGATCCGCGGCGAGCGGGCAGAAGATCCTCCCCTGAGGGAGCCAGATCCAGCCGCTGCGGTCGTCCTGGTGGACGCCGGCGCCGCAGCGGGATCGGAAGGGCTCCTGGGCGGTGGCCTCCGCGCCCCTGGCCGTGGCGAGGAGAAGGAGAACCAGCGCTCCGAGTCGCCGTCGAGGGTCGATGTCCATGTCGATCTCCCTGGTCGGAGGCGAGAGGGAAGACGCGCGGAGCGCGGGCGTCCGTTCCGTGCAAGGTTGGAGCCTCGCCACTCCGCTCCCTCGTGCGTCATCGGACCTACACCCTCCCCTGCCCTTTCGCCAGGGGTGACGCTGGCGCTCTATTTCCTGAACACGCGCTCCGACGGAGCGTCGCGTCCGTCGTTGCGAATGGCCTCGCCAGGAGCATCACGGGTACCCGATCATGAACGAACCGGCTCGCAGTCACGATTCGCCCGGGCCACGAAGCCTGATCCACAACACGGTCAGCACGGTCGGCATCATCCTCGCGGCGAGCAGCTTCTTCGCGGCGTTGACGCTCATCGCGATCGATGCCGCGCGTGGGTTCGCCAATCCGTACCTCGGCATCCTGACCTACCTCGTGGCGCCCGTGTTCCTGGTCGGGGGCCTCGCGTTGGTCGTGGTGGGCCTGCTGGTGGAACGGCGCCGCCGGCGCCGACTCGCTCCCGGCGACGTGCCGAAGCATCTGCGGATCGATTTCGGCAACCCGCGGCATCGGCTGGCATTCGCGGTCTGGAGCGTGGTGGCGTTCTCCTTCCTGCTGGTCACCGCCGTCGGGAGCTACCGGACCTACAACTTCACCGAGTCGGTGACGTTCTGCGGCCGGACGTGCCACACCGTCATGAAGCCCGAGTACACCGCGTACGGGCTGTCCCCGCACGCCCGGGTCGCCTGCGTCGAGTGCCACATCGGCCCCGGGGCCGACTGGTTCGTGAAGTCGAAGCTCTCGGGCACGTACCAGGTGTACGCGACGCTCTTCCACAAGTACCCGAAACCGATTCCGGCGCCGGTGAAGAACTTGCGGCCGGCGCAGCAGACGTGCGAGCAGTGTCATTGGCCCAGAGCCTTCTACGGCAACGCCGAGCGCATCGAGCGGCACTACCTCGAGGACGAAGCGAACACCGCCTGGACCATCCGCTTGCTGCTGAAGATCGGGGGCGGAGACCCGGTGCGCGGCCGGGTCGGCGGGATCCACTGGCACATGAACATCGCCGACAAGGTGGAATACATCGCCACCGACTCGGCGCGGCAGGTGATCCCCTGGGTGCGCATCACCGACCAGGCCGGTCACTCGACGGTCTACCAGTCCGGGGACGCGCCCCTCACGCCGGCGCAGGTGGATTCGGCGAAGCCGCGGGTGATGGACTGCATCGACTGTCACAACCGCCCGTCACACGATTACCTGGCACCGGTGACCGCGGTGAACCTGAGCTTGAGCACTGGCAGGCTCAGCGCGTCGCTCCCCTCGGTCAAGCAGCGCGCCGTGGCGGTGCTCAGCGCGCAGTACCCGAGCACGGGGGCGGCGCTGCGCGCCATCGCGGACAGCCTGTCGGCAGCGTACCACGACGTTGCCGACACCGCTGCCGTGGGCCAGGCGATCACGGAGGTGCAACAGGTCTACCAGGAGAACGTCTTCCCCGAGATGGGCGTGAGCTGGCGGGCGTACCCCGACAACATCGGGCACATGATCTTCCCGGGATGCTTCCGCTGTCACGACGGGGATCACCGGAGCGCCGACGGGCGGGTGGTCTCCCACGCCTGCGACGTCTGTCACATCATCATCGGCGAGGGCAGCGGGCCCGAGTCCGACACGATCTCTCCCCAGGGCCTCGAGTTCCGGCACCCGGTGGACATCGGAGGCGCCTGGACGGCGATGGCCTGTACGGAGTGCCACTCGGGCGGCGGGTGACGGCGAGGGAGCCACCCCCCGCCGTCACCGTCCGTCCGCGCGATGGGGTCGACCGCTACAGACCCCCCTTCTTGTGGCAGTCGCCGCACTTCGACGGCACCGTCTTGCCTGCCGCCGCCTCCTTCACGTGACAATCCACGCAGGTGCCCGCCTTCGCGGTCTGGTTGTGGAAGGCGTCACGGGTGCTCGTCGTCATCGGTGGCGTGGGAGGATTCGTGTGGCAATCCGTGCACGCCTCGTGCTCCGACGTCAGGGGCTTCTCCGGGCGCGACGCGTGGTGGCACGTGGTGCACTCGGTCAGCTTCTGGTGGGCTGCGTGCGGGAACGTCACGTCGCCGAGGGGCGCTCCGGACAGAACGATCGTCTCCGGCCCGTTCTCCTGCGCGGCCAGACTGCTGAACGAGCCGGCGAACGCAACCGCCGCCCCGACCATGAAGAACCGAAGTACCCGCCGCATATGGATGCTCCTGTAGTTGGATGAGTCGCCACGCCGGCACTCGGATGACACGTGTTGGAAGATACCCTCACGAGGGGCTCCGTGGGACCCGCAGGGAGGGCGTTGACGTTCCATCCGCCATTCTCTATTATATCCAAAGTGGGTATACTCATTCTGGATAGGGCTCCGCCATGCCCTCGGACTCGACCGGCTCCGACTTCACGCTCACGTCCGCGCAGTTCCACATCCTGCTGACGCTGGCTGAGGGCCAGCGTCACGGGTACGGCATCATGCAGGAGGTCGAGCGGCGCACCGGCGGGGCCGTGGAGCTGGGCCCGGGAACGCTCTACCGATCCCTCAAGCAGCTCCTGGATCGCGGGCTGATCGAGGAGGTCGACGCGGATCCCGAAGCCAGCCAGCCACGCCGGCCCTACGCCCTCACCTCCGAGGGGAGAGCGAAGACTGCCGAGGAGGCCCGACGGCTCCGGTCGTTGGTGCGGTGGGCCGAGGACGCCATGGTTCTCGAGGGGGGCCGGCCGTGAAGCATCTGCTCGCCCGGGCGGGGCGGGTCCTTGCTCCACGTCTTCTCCGGCTGGGTTCAGGGATCGGTTTCGGGGAGGACGTCGCCGAGTACTTCACGACCCGCTCGCGTGAGATCGCGTGCGCGTCGGGGAGCTCGTCGGAGTGGTCGGTGTTCTGGCTCCGCGGGCGTCGGGGATGTGGTGCGGGCGGCCGCGGCCGAGCGGAGGGAGGAACGAGCCATGAGAGGGAGTGCCTGGAGGGATTAGCGGCGGGTGGGCGGAGCTTCGACATCGGGCTGGACGTGCGCCTGGCGTTGCGGTCGCTCCGACGGACGCCGGGGTTCACGCTGGCGGTGGTGCTCACCCTCGCCCTGGGGATCGGGGCCACCACCGCCATGTTCTCCGTGTTGGACGCGGCGTTGGGGCGGGCTCTTCCGTTCCGTGACCCGGATCAGCTCGTGCTCGGCCGGGCCACGTTCAACGGCAACGTGAACCCCTGGGTGTCCTTTCCGGATTACATGGACTACCGCGATGAGGCCGGGTCCCTGGAGAGCCTGGCGACCATCGGAGGGGGGGCCTCGACGGTCACGGTGACCGGTGCGGACGAGCCACGGCAGGCAGCGCTCACTTTCGTCATCCGCCAACCTCTTCGAGACGCTGGGCGTGCGCCCGCGGTTGGGGCGGTCGTTCTCCATCGAGGAGCTCCCCGCAGGCGGCGGCGGCGAGGTCGTCATCAGCCACGATTTCTGGCAGCGGTGGTTCGGCGGCTCGCCCGAGGTGGTGGGCCGGAGCCTGGTCGTCGACGGCAGCTCCCTCACGGTGACGGGTGTGATGCCCGCCGGCTTCCGCTTCCTGTACGACACGGACCTCTGGGTGCCCCCGTGGCCCGGCAACTCCGACCCCACCAACCGACGATTCCACAACTGGCTCCTGGTGGGTCGGATGCGGCCGGGCGTGTCCCTGGAGGCGGCCCGCTCGGACGCCGATGTCATCTCGGCTCGTCTCCAGGAAGCCTATCCCGAGTCCAACCGCAACAAGGCACTGCATCTCGATGATCTCCACGGCGCGATGGTGGAGGGGCACCGACAGAGCCTCCTCCTCCTGACGGGGGCCATCGTCCTGGTGCTGCTCATCGCCTGCGGGAACGTGGCGAGCCTTCTCATGGCACGAGGGTCCGCCCGCGCCTCGGAGCTGGCGGTCCGGGCCGCCATGGGAGCCGGCCGTTCCCGACTGACCCGTCAGCTCCTCGTCGAGTGCTCGGTCCTGGCCCTCGCGGCCGGGGCGGTAGGTGTGGCGATCGCCGTCGCGCTGCAGGGCCTCATCCTGCGGTTCGTGTCGATGGATCTGCTGGGGATCCGCGAAGGGGGGCTCTCCCTCACCATGCTCGGAATCGCGCTCGCCCTGTCGGTGGGGACGGTCCTCCTGTTCGGTATCTTCCCATCCCTGGCCGCGTCGCGCGCGAATCCGGCCGAGGATCTCAAGGAGGGCAGCCGACACGCGGGCTCGAGAGGCGGCGTCCGGGTGCGGAGCGCCATGGTCGCCCTCCAGGTGGCCGTGTCCCTGGTCCTCCTGGTGGGATCGGGGCTGCTGCTCACGAGCTTCGCGCGGCTCAGGGGCGTGGATCCGGGCTTCCGGGTCGAGGACCTCCTCACCGCCACCGTCTCGCTCCCGTCCGACCGATATTCGGAGCCGGAGCGGAGGATCCAGTTCTTCGAAGAGCTGAAGGCGGGCATCGAGGCCCTCCCCGGGGTGGAGTCCGCGGGTCTGGTGAGCCGGCTCCCGATCCTCCAGCCGGCTGGGAACTACGCGGTCTGGAACCCGGAGCGACCCCTGGAAGGGGATGCCCGTCCCCCCTGGGCGGACCGCCGGGTGATCCTGCCCGGGTACCTCGAGACGATGGGGATTGCCCTGATCGAGGGGCGGGGACCCGAGGAGAGCGACGTCGCGGGGTCCCCCCCTGTCATCGTCCTCTCGAAGAGGACCGCGGACGCGCTGTTCGAGGAGCAGAGTCCCCTGGGCCGTCAGGTGGCGGCGGACATGGGCCGGGACGAGCCGGGCCTCTTCGAGGTGGTGGGCGTGGTCGCGGATCACCGGGGCTCGTCCCTTTCGGGAGGAGTGAGACCCGCCATGTTCTTCCCGTACGCCCAGCTGCCGGTGGGCACCATGCGTCTCGCCGTGGCCGCGCCCGATCCTCTGAGCCTGGTTCGGCCCATTCAGGCGCGGCTCTGGGAGCTGGACCGGAACATCCTCCTCGGCGACGCGCGGACCATGGAGGACGCCGTGTCCGGCTCGATCTCCGGTGCCCGCTCGGTGACGACGGTTCTGAGCGCATTCGCCGCGGTGGCCGTCGCGCTGGCGGCGTTGGGACTGTACGGGGTGCTGGCGTACTTCGTCTCCCTCAGGATGCACGAGATCGGCATCCGGGTCGCCCTGGGGGCCACGGCCGGGAACGTGATGCGTCTGGTCGTCGCCCGGGGGCTGACCCTCGTGGTGAGCGGCCTGGTCCTGGGGATCGGGGGAGCCGTCGGGGCGACGCGCCTCGTGAGGGGAATGCTCTTCCAGACCAGCGGCACCGATCTGGCCACCTTCGCGGGCGTGACCGCCTTCTTCCTCGTCGTGGCTGTGGGCGCCTGTCTCCTGCCGGCGTGGAAGGCCCTCAGGGTGGATCCCGTGGAGGCGTTTCGGGCGGAGTGACCCCCCCGGCACGGATGTCGGAGCAGCTATCGCCGCGTGTCCGAGTCCACCACCCCGTCCACCATGTGGACGACCCGGTCGCAATGGTCGGCGACCGCGCGGTCGTGCGTGACGATGAAGAAGGCCGTGCCGCGCTCGCGGTTGAAGCGGCGCATGAGGTCCAGCACCTGGGCGCCCGCCTGGGTGTCCAGGTTCCCCGTTGGCTCGTCGGCCAGCACGAGGATCGGATCCATGACCAGGGCCCGTGCCACGGCGACGCGCTGCTGCTGGCCGCCGGAGAGGTCCGTGACCCTGTAGTCGGCCCGATCCGACAGGCCGACCTGCTCCAGGAGCCCGGCGGCCCGTTCCCTCATCCAGGGCCGGGGCCGCCCGTGCTGGGACAGCAGCGGCAGCATGACGTTCTCCAGCGCAGAGAACGCGGGAAGCAGATGATGGAACTGGAAGATGAAGCCCAGCGTGCGGCCCCTGAGCTCGGTACGCTCGCCGTCGTCGAGGGGAACGGTGTCCCGACCCTGGATGAGGATCCGTCCCTCCGTCACCCGGTCGAGCAGCCCGACCAGGTTCAGGAGCGTCGTCTTCCCGGACCCCGACGGTCCGGTGAGCGCACAGAACTCGCCGGCCTGGAGCGCTACGTCGATTCCCTTCAGCACGGGCGTGACCACGCGCTCGCCATAGGTCTTGGTCAGGCCTTCGGTGCGGAGGACGGGCTCAGCCATTGCGGATCACCGTGGCCGGATCCATGCGCGCCGCGTCGCGGGCGGGCACGATCGCCGCGATCACGCCCACCACCAGCGCCACGGCGACCGAGCGTGCGTACAGGAAGGACGTGAGCGCGACGGGGAAGGTCGCCGAACCGTCGGGGTTCCTGGCCAGGGATTGAAAGAAGAGGGCCAGGACCGTGCCGACGACGATCCCCACCAGCGAGCCCGCGCTGCCCAGGATCGCGCCCTGGAGGAGGAAGATCCGCGTCACGGCCGGCGCCTTGGTGCCGGTGGCGCGCAGGATCCCGATCTCCTTGGCCTTCTGCACCACGGACACGGCCAGCACCGACGCGATGCCGAGGGCCACCGCCAGGATCACGAACACCTGGATCATGATGCTGGAGGCGCTCTGCGAGCGGAGGCCGGTCATGAGGTCCCGGTTCTGGGCCATCCACGAGTCGGCCACCAGGCCGGTGCGGTCCTGGATGCGGGCGGCGAGGGCGTCGGCCTGGAAGATCTCGGCCCCCAGGATCTCCAGGGTCGACACGCCCCCTTCGAGGTCGAAGAGCGTCTGCGCGCCCCGCAGGGAGATGAACACCAGCCCTTCGTTCAGGCTCCGGCTCCGGTAGTCGAAGATCCCGGAGACGGTGTACACGCCGCCGCGGTCGTCGGCGACCTGTATGCGCAACCGCCCCCCGACGCCGATTCCCAACCGGCGCGCCAGCTCGGTGCCGATCACCGCGTGGAAGCCGTCGAGGTTGAACGTACCGGCCACCAGGCGGCTCTCCACGTCCACGATCGTCGAGTACGTGTCGAGCTCGATACCCCGGATGGTCACCGAGTTGGTGCCGGGCCCCCGAACCGCGAGGGCGGGCCCGGTCACCGTGGGCGCCACCGCGGCCACGCCCGGGCGTGCGCCTCAGGAGCGCCTCGACCTGCTTCCAGCCGACGATCGAGCGGACGCGCTGGGGCGGGCGCTGCGTTTCCACCGATCGAGCGGTGCCGTCGTCGCCGGCGCTGTCGGGGAGGGGAAGAACGCGGGGCATCTCCTCGGGAGGGCGCACGACGACGTGCGCCTGGCTCCCGAGCGTGCGGTCGATGATGCTCTGCTGCAGGCCGGTGATCAGGGCGGACAGGAAGATGATGACCCCCACGCCCACGCCGATGCCGGTGAGGATGAGCCACGTCTGTCTGCGCCCGTCCCGGAGATAGCGGAGGGCGACGAAGAGCTCGAACGGCAAAGCTCAGCCCTCCGGCGAGGTCCGTACGCGCGCGCCCAGGTCGGGCGAGCCGTCGGGGGGCACCACCGCGTCCCCCGGAGCGAGGCCAGACCGGATCTCGACCCAGCGCTCGGCGCGGAGACCCAGCTCCACCGGGCGCCGGACGAGCCGGCCGTCCTCGACGACGGCGACCCACGGGTTCGGCGTGCCCAGGCCGCGGACGGCCTCCTCCGGAAGGACCGGCGCGCCGTCGCGGCGTCCTGCCTCGATGTTCACCGAAACGGTCATGGAGGGTCGCAGGTAGTCGGGCGCGTCGGGCACGGCCAGACGGACCTCCACGGTCCCCTGCGCCGGGTCCACCGCCGGGGCGACGAGCGACACGACGGCCGCGAACGTGCGGTCGGGATACGCGTCGGCCGAGGCCGTGGCGTCGGCGCCCACGTGGATCTGTCCCAGGTTCTCCTCCGCGGGGAAGACCACCAGCTCCCACGGACCGTCGAAGGCCATCTCCAGGAGGATGCGTCCCGGCTGCACCGCGTCCCCGGGCTCGACCGAGCGGGTGAGGATCACGCCGTCTGCGGGAGCCTCGACACGGGTCAGCGCCAGGCGCGCGCGGGCCGCCGCGAGCTCGGCACGGGCGCGGGCCACGGCGGCGGGAGGACCGTCCCCCTCGGCCGCGCGGGCAGCCTCGAGCCGGCTGCGGGCGTCCGAGGCGCGCTGCTCCGCCTGCTCCACCTGCTGTTGCGTCCGCGCCCCTTCCTGGAGCATCGCCCGGGCTCGCTCGAGATCACGCTCGGCCTGGACGACCTCGTTCTCCGCCACCTCCACCGCCGAGCGCGTCGACGCAGCCGCTTCGGCTACCCCGGCCTCCGCCTGGGCCACGGCAGCCCGTGCCTCGCGGTCGTCCAGCGCGGCCAGCAGCTGGCCGCGCCGGACGCGATCGCCCTCCCGCACGGAGACCGCCCGTACCGTGCCGGCCACGGAGGCGCCCAGCCCGGCGCGGGAGGGAGGCCGGACTCGGCCCACCAGGACCAGCGTGCGCACGATGTCGCGGTTCACGAGGGACACGGTGTGCACGGCGTCCGGAAGGGCGGCCCGGACTGCCAGGCCGGCGATCAGGAGCGCCGCTGCGGCCACCACGACGCGGAAGGGTGTGATTCGGCGTACGGATCGGTCGGATCCCGTAGCGTTCATGCGGGGTTCGGTCCGGAGGCGTCTGAGGGGACTTCACGTCGAGCACGTCCGAGAAAGATGGCGTCGGCGGCCCGGCGGAGCACCTGCGGAGCCGTCCAGACGCGCGCGAGCGTGCGCGCCCTGGCGCGGGTCCCCGGTGGACGCCAGCTTCGCCCCATGAGCCGAACCCGACTGGCGTGTGTGTCTGCTCTCGCTGTTCCTGTGGGGCTTCCCGGGGGCGGCGCGAGCGCAGGTTCCCGATACCGCCATGCACATCCCGGCGGCGGCGCGGGCCTCCGACCACTTCGATGCCGAGGCGGCCACGCAGGCCTACCTCGCGTCCGTGCCCCCCGCCGAGAAGGCCCGATCCGACGCCTACTTCGAGGGCGGATACTGGCTGCTGCTCTGGAACTTCCTCCTGTCGGCCGCGATCTACCTGCTGCTGCTGGCGACAGGCCTGTCGGCCCGCATGCGGAATCTGGCCGAGCGCTTCACGCGCTTCCGGGGACTCCACGTCGCGGCCTATTGGACCCAGTTCGTGGTCGTGACGTCCGTGCTCTCGTTCCCGCTCACCGTGTACCAGGGCTTCCTCCGCGAGCACCGGTACGGGCTGGCCACGCAGACCTTCGGCTCCTGGATGGGGGACGAGCTCAAGGGCCTGGTGCTGGGTGTCGTGCTCGGCGCGCTCTTCGCGATGGCCATCTACCGCGTCCTCCGGAGCGCACCGCGCACGTGGTGGATCTGGGGGAGCGCGGTGACGCTCGTGTTCCTGATGATCGGCGCGCTCATCACGCCGGTCTACCTCGCGCCGCTCTTCAACACCTACACGAAGCTGGACGACCCGCGCGTCGTGGACCCGATCCTGAGCATGGCCCGCGCCAACGGGATCCCGGCGTCGGACGTGTGGGTGGTGGACGCGTCGCGTCAGACCACCCGGGTGAGCGCCAACGTCAGCGGCTTCCTGGGCACGGAACGGATCACGCTCAACGACAACCTGCTGAACCGCACGTCGCTGCCCGAGATCGAAGCGGTCATGGGCCACGAGATGGGACATTACGTCCTCAATCACGTCTACAAGATGATCTTCTTCTTCGGCGTGTTGCTCGTGATCGTGTTCTCGTTGCTCTACCGCGTGTCCGCGTGGGCGCTGGCTCGCTGGGGAACGGCGTGGGGCGTGCGCGGCGTGGACGATCCGGCCGGGCTGCCGCTCCTGGCCCTCG
This sequence comes from uncultured Gemmatimonadales bacterium, assembly GCA_963848895.1. GTDB lineage: Bacteria > Gemmatimonadota > Gemmatimonadetes > Longimicrobiales > Gaopeijiaceae > SZUA-318. The sequence continues at coordinate 2,301 of CAWKGE010000023.1, read as the reverse complement.
TGGTCACGGTGCTCTTCTTCGCGCTGACGCCGGTGCTCAACAGCTACATCCGGGTGCAGGAATACGAGGCGGACATCTTCGGCCTGAACGCGGCGCGCCAGCCCGACGGCATGGCGCTCGTGTCGCTGAAGCTGGGCGAGTACCGTAAGCTCGATCCCGGCCACCTGGAAGAGATCCTGTTCTTCGACCATCCCAGCGGCCGGACGCGCATCTTCTCGGCCATGCGGTGGAAGGCCGAGAACCTGGACGACGACACGGCCCCCGGCGGATAGACCTCCGCCGGGGGCCGTGGGGCCGCCTCCCTGGATCGATGTCAGCGTTCCTGGAGCGCCGCCTGTGCGGCGGCCACCTCGTCCAGCCGCTCGGGCATCTCCCGACCGACCCAGTCGCGAAAGCCCGCGTCGCTGACGATCGCTTCGACGTCCGCCGCATCGAGGTTCACGTCGGCGCGACGGCCCTCGGCGCACCGCACCTTCAGCGTCGTCGGTGTGTAGATGCCGCTGGTGAGCGCCGATACGAGGCCGTTGAGGAACGTCTGCTCGGCTTCGATCGTCGCCCTGCCCGAAGGACACAGATCCTCGATGTCCATGCGGGTGTGGCCGATGAGCCCGCCAAGCCAGTAGTTCTGCCAGTGGTCGTAGACCACCGGCCCGTGTGGGGCTCCGCCTCCCACGGTGAAGGTGTGCTCGTAGCACCCCCCCATCGCGAGCATCAGGGCGATGCTGATCGGCAGCAGTCCCGTCTTCCTCGTCATCCCGTTCATCGTCCCCTCCCCGTCGCTCGGGTTGTCAGTATCTCGTCACCGTCGAGGCGCCCGACGTATGCGCCACGACCACCGGGGTGCCGCGGAAGCGCACGTGCGACGCCCCACTCACGTCCGCCTCGAGTCGGTCGTTCACCCGGACCAGGGCTTCGGATGCCCCCGACACGTTCAGGAAGCAGAGGTCGGCCTCCAGGTCCAGGGCGTCGTAACGACTCGCTCCGGACAGCGGTCACGTTCTCCCGTCCGGCCGAGCCCCACGCCACGAGCTCGGACGCGCCGCTTAGCGTGACCCACAGCTCCGGCACCCATCCCAGCTCGACCTCCATCGCCACGGCGCCCGACCCCGACACCTCCACGACTTCGTACGACTCGACGTGGACGACGATCTCGCGGCGCGGATCGAGGCGGTAGCCGGGCCGCGGCCCGAGGAGCAGCACGCCGTCCCGTACCTCGGTGCGCAGGTAGGGCAGGAGGTTGTCCTCCGCCGTGACGGTCACGCCCTCGTAGCCGGTCCGCTCGACGATGACCGTATCGGCACCCGACGGCCGACACGGCGTCGAACGCCGAGACGGAGCGAGCGACCGTGACCACGTGGCCCGAGCCCCTGATCCGCACGTCGGCGTCGTCCCCGATGGTGATGCTCAGCGGGAGCACGCACCCCCCGAGCGCCAGCGTCGCCGCCGCCACACCCGGTCCCCTCATCCACCGCTTCATGACCCACCTCCCACGTCACCGGGGCGAAACGCCCGTCCTCTCCCCTCGCCCAGGATAGAGGCACTGGCCGTGCCGCTCCGGATGCGACGCATCAAGACGTTGTGGAACATCTACTTACGTTGCGTATGCGCATCCTCCGGCAGGGCGCGAGCGTCCTCATCCCGCGACGGTCGCCATGTGATTTGGACACGCCCCGGAGCGTGGAGAGAACGTGCGTGGGAAGGCGACCGTACCGGGCCGGCGTCGGTGCGACGAGCGGGCTGCGCTGCCCAGCAGGGCGGCTACCCTGCCGTCAGGTCACGTTCTTCGCCAGGGCGACCGCGACGTGGCGCGAGAGGCGGGCCACCACGTATGAACACCGTCAAGGCATGCGCGGGCCCATACCGTCTTCGATCGAAACGCGCGCCCGCACGACGTCGAGCCGAGTCGCTGCTGGCCGACGAAGGGACTGCGGGGCACGGCGGGGCCTGAGCCGCCGTATCCCGCCGGCAGGCCCGGGCCCCGAGTCACCCGAAGCCGTCAGCGCACGCCGTCCGGGTCTCGGATCGCCCGCAGGGCCGCCTCGGCCTGCCAGCGGATCAGCGGCTCGGCGGCCAGCGTCTCCAGCGCGGGAATCGCCTCGCGCGCGTCCGGTCCGATGGCCCCCAGGGCGGTGGCGACGCTGCGCAGCACGTGGCGGTGCTCACCCGGGACCCCCGCCGCCGCGATGAGCTGGGCCATCCCACGGCGCGCGACGTCCGGGTGCGCCGCGATGGCGTTCGCCACCACCATGCGCACGTTCTCGTCCTCGTCGCGGAGGTGCGCCAGCAAGGCGTCCCCCTCGG
>CAWKGE010000022.1:0-10694 GCA_963848895.1 uncultured Gemmatimonadales bacterium | reverse complement strand
GGCCCGGCAGGCAGGGTAGTCGTAGTAGGGGTACATCATGGTCCTGCCGATCTCGTATTCGACGGGTGGATCGAGATGTTGTCCCAGCGCGGCCTTGTAGGCGAGGTTCACCGCGTCCATCCCCGCGCGGGCCGCGAACTCCACGTACCACCATGGGCGGGCGTTGATCTCGATGAGGCGGAACACGCCGTCGCGCGCATCCCGCTTGAACTCCGCGCTGAAGATGCCGCGGTAGTCGAGGGCGCTGCAGGAGCCGGAGCGACTCGTCGCGCCGGCGACCCCGCCGGGAGGAACGGACACCATGAACGTGCTGTTCCCGAAGTCGACGGGATACATCCGGATCCGCTGCCGGGCGAGGAGGGTGAGCGTATCCCCTCCGTCCAGCATGAACCCGTCGACGAAGTAGTGGTTGGACGCGGGCCGGGCACGTACTCCTGCACCATCAGGCGGTGCCCCTTCGCGAGAAGCTCCGACAACACGGCGCGGAAATCCTCGCGCCCCGTTGGGTGGAGGCCCTTCACGCCGTATTCCCGGTGGAAGCGCTGCGAGTCACGGGGCTTGACGAAAGCGAACCTCAGCTCGTCGTCTCCGATGCCGTCCAGGTCGTCCGCGTGGTCCACGAGGTGCGTGCGAGGGTGGGGGATCTCGGCGTCGACCAGCGTACGGAGGAACTCCCCCTTGTCGACGAGGAGTCGAAGCACCGCTGCATCGGGCTGGTAGCTGGGGAAGCGGGCCGCCAAGTCGCCGGGCAGCTCGGCGACCGCGAGCGCGAGCTCGTCCGAGCACGGGATCAGCACGCCTCCGTCCAGAGGCAGCTTCGCCAGGTAATCCGCGAGGTCGACGCCAGGGGCCGATCGCGGGGAGTCGGGCATCGCGCGGCAGCCACCGCGATGACGCGACGAAGTCCGATTCGGAGACGCTCACCCGCATGGGGAGTCCCTGCCGCCCCAGGATTCGCGTCACCCCCAGAAGCGTCACACCGGATCCGAGCACGATCGCGGGCGGGTGCGTCGGGTTCAACGGAGGGTGCCCCCGGTCACAGCGGCCACCCCTCGGAGATGCCCGGAATCAGCGCCTCCAACTCCTCGATCTCCTTCCGATAGCGGCGGTTCAAGATCGCCCGCACTTCCTCGGGCATTCTCGTCTGCGCGGGATCGACGTTGGATCGCTTCGTCAGCCGCGGATGGTGGGTATCGACCTCGATGCCGAGGTAGTCGCCGACCTCGGTCAGGAGGGCCCCCGGTTCCTTCACGAGACTGTCGTAGCGGAAGACCCTGAACTGCTCACCGAAGGCCTCCCGCCACAGGCGCACCATCCTGGGATAGTCCCCGCGCAGGCGGTGCGAGGGCGACTCGAGCTCCCTCAGAAGGGTCTCGGGAGCGTCGACGGGGACGCTCCCCGCCTTCCACCGGTAGAGCATCTTGATGCCCGACCAGAAGCGCTCCACCGGATTCCGCACCAGGAGCAGCACCCTGCAGTTGGGCTTGAGAACGCTGCGGGCGTAGGACACCCCGCGGGCATCGAGGGTCGAGTAGGCGGGCGTGATGTCGCCGGCCAGTCGCGACCCCACCATCTCCTTGGGGAACAGGGAGTAGTACCAGGCGGTCGAGCGAGCCCCGTAGTAGAAGAGCCGCAGCCAGTGCCACGTGGCCGGCGAGGGACGCTCCAGGAGAGCCCGGTACCGCTGCCGAACCAATCCCAATACGAGGTCCGAGCGTGCCCTATGTTCCGCATGGCCTCCTCGGCTGCCGCCACATCGGCCGCGACGTCCGACGACAGTGCCTCGGCGAGCTCGTTCGGGGTCGCGAATCGCTCGAAGGCGCGCGCCTCGGCCTCCGTCCAGGGGGAGAATATCCGTGGCTTCCCCTGACGCTGCCGGCTGTAGAACGCGCTGACGAACCGGCTCACGGGGTCGCGAAGAAAGAAGAAGCACTTGTTGCCTCTCGGCACGTCTTCCAGCAGGAAGTCGTGGCCGTGCATGTAGATCGCGTACCGGGTGCTGACCGCTCCACGCAGTGCCCGCTTGATGGCGGACCCCGCGGTCTTGCCGATGTGGAGCATGTGCACGGGGGTGCGGCCCAACCACTTCTGTAGCACCCACCTGGCGCGCACCATGCGCCTCGAGGCGATCTCTCGGATTCCTCTCGATCCCATTCGCGTCGCGATCCTGTTTCGGTTCCGGCGCCTGAGGCCGTCTCGGAAGGGCAAGGACGTTACCAAGGAGGCAGCCGACACGCCAGGCGCGCACCTATTTGAAACGAGGCTGGGCCCTCCTATCCTTGAGGTTTCCCATCGTGACCGATAGCACGCCAACTGAACCCGAAACGAGGCTCGAGACCATGGATGCGGCCAGCACGCTGGAGTCCGCCTCTGTGCAGGCGTTTGTCGGGATGGTGGGACCGGGTACGCCACCTCTCCGGCCCCGTCTGGAGGGCGTGACCTGTCCCCCCCGACCACCCGTGCACGGAAACGTCCTCGAGACGGGTTCCGCCGCGGTGCTCCTCTTCCGGCGGGCGGAGGTCGCCGAGTCCCGGACGAGCGCGCCAGGGGGCGTTCTCGTCCTCACCGGCCGCCCCTTTCTCCACGACAGGCTCCTCGAGGACGGGCTTCTGGCTGCGGTCCCCGCCAAGGGCGAGCTCGACGGGAAGTTCGCCGGAGCCCTGATCCGCTCGACCGGAGTGGAGCTCTTCACCGATGCCCTCGGCGCAGGCTCCGTCTACTACGCCACCCGGGGCCCCGACACGTTCTTCAGCTCCCATCTCGGACTGCTGCTCGGGCTCCTGCCGTGGCAGCCCGCGCTCAACGATCTGGGCCTGGCCGGCCAGCTCTTCGCCCGATCGCAGATCTTCGACGAGACCCACTTCTCCGGTGTCTTCCGGCTACCGGCCGGCCAACGGCTGGTCGCGGACTCGAGTGGAGCCAGGCTCGAGCAGGAATACGACGGCTGGTCCTCCCGCCTCCTCGGCGTGGACGCGCCGACGTTCGGCCCCGCGGCGTTCTGGGAGATGATGGACGCCGGCGTGCAGAGGGATTCGTACGGTCCGGATTCCGTGCTGATGTATTCCGGTGGGCGCGACTCCTCGGCCGTCGCGCTCGCGCGTTCCGACCACCCCCGGCGGTCCGCCACCTACGGCGATCGCTACTCGCTCGACTTCCAGCGGGGGACGCTACGGGCGAAGAAGCTCGGGCTCGAGTCCCACGCCCTTCCCTACGAGGATTGGACGCTCGACACCTACAGCCCGATCATCGTCGGCCTCCACGCGGGGTGCTCGGGGCTGCAGACCGCCAACAACCTGAGCGGATTCGACGGCGCACGGAAGCTCGCCACGCTGGCGGCCGTCGGATTCCTCGGAGACGCGCTCACCGGCGCTCATTCCGGGCCCCGAGCCGACCCGGACGACGCGTACGCGTTGCGCATCCTGTTGCCGAACCACAAGGACCCCGTGTTGAACGAGCTGTTCGAGCCGGAGCGGGACGCGATCTTCGAACACGTGCTGAGCAAGTTCCACGACCTCTCGCGCGAAGCCGGGTCCACGCGACAGGCGCTCATGATCCTGGACCTCGAGTGGCGACAGGCCCGGTGGATCTCCATGATGTTCGATCTGTGCGACTGGTTCATCCCCACCACCTACCCCTTCTTCCAGCGACGGCTGTTCGCATCCTGCCTGCAAGCGTCCGCCGAAGCCCTTGCCGGCCAGCGTGACTACGACAGGGCGCTGGCCGATCGCCTGGCGGAGAGGGGTCGGCGAGCCTACGACCCGGAGTCGCGCTTCGACGAGTTCTGGATCCAGGTGAGGGCCGGCGTCGCCGCCCGGCTCCGGGGGAAGCGGATCGTCGGCCGGTGGGATTGCCCCGCGGTGATGGACAGGACGGACTTCCGATTCGAGGACTACGAATCCGGGCACGCGCGGCTCGACGCCCTGACCCGGCGGTCCTGGGAGGAGTGGCGAAGCCGGCCGGAATCGCGGCACACGAACATCCCGCTCGCCCTCACCTCCGCCCCGATCGCGGCCGCCGTCTGCCAGGACATGAGCCGCAAACCCAACCTCTTCATCATCGGCGCCCAGAAGTGCGGCACCACCTCGCTGCACCACTACCTGGCGGCTCATCCGGAGATCTTCCTTTCCGAGCCCAAGGAGCCCGGCTACTTCGTGCCGGAGATCGACTACTACCCGAGGGATCGGGAGTGGTACCTCGGCCTCTTCGAGGGGGCCTCGGGCCATCGCTACGTCGGAGAGTCGAGCACCCACTACACCAAGCTCCCCGTGTATCCGGGCGTGGTGGAGCGGATCGCCGACTTCGTGGACGAAGCCCCGCGCTTCATCTACCTGATGCGCGATCCGATCGATCGCGCGGTCAGCCACTACTGGCACGACATCCGCAAGTTCCACGAGCACCGGCCGATCGAAGAGGCATTCCGGGAGCGCGTCGACTATCGGGCGTTCAGCAACTACCCGATGCAGCTGGAGCCCGTATTTCGAGACGTTCGGCCGTGAGGCCGTCTATACCCTCACGTTCGAGGAGATGGTGCGGTCTCCCGGAGTCGAAGGTGCGGCGGCATTCTCGAGTGGCTGGGGCTGGAGCCGGAGTTGCCCGAGGGCTCCTTCGAGCGACTGAACGCGCGGCCGGAGGAGATGCGGCGCGTGCGAGGTAGGGGCCGGCTGGACCGGTTCGCCCGCTCCGGGCTGTGGGGTCGCCTCTCCCCCGGGCGCCGCAGGCCCTGAAGGACCTCGCGAAGCGATTCACCTATCGGCGAGGCGGACCCGCCGGAGGAACGGACCGACGCGGCCGTGGCGTGGCTCCGTCCCGAGATGCAGGCCGTGGTCGAGGAGCTCGAGAAGCTGCTGGGCCGCGACTTCCCGGAGTGGGTGACCACGCTCGGCGGCGACGCGACCGGATAGCCCACCCTTCGGCGGGCGCACGCTTTCCTCCCGTCCTTCCCCCGTCGTACATTGCGCCGAGCGCGCCGGGCCGGCACTCCGGCGAACGTCCCACCCGCAGCCTCCTCCTTCCACCGCCGCCGACCCATGCTCCCGACGTTCCTGGTCATCGGGGCCGCGAAGTGCGGCACGACGAGCCTGTGCGACATCATCGCCGGGCACCCCGAAGCGTTCGTGACGGACCCGAAGGAGCCGCACTACTTTTCGATCAAGAAGGAGGAGGACTACGTTCGGCGTCGCGCCTTGGTACGAAGGCCTCTACGAGGGCGCCGATCGCTACAAGGCCCGGGGCGAGGGAAGTACGAGCCAGACGAACCCCAATCGTGTCTCCTACGCCTCGAAGAGGCTCTTCGACACGCTCCCCGACTGTCGCCTGATCTACATGGTGCGGCACCCGGTGCGCAGGATCGAGTCCGACTGGAAGATGCGATCCCACTACGGCTCGGAGTCCCTCCCCCTCTCCACGGCCGTGAAGGAGAACACGTCGTTCATACGCTACGGCTTGTATTGGCAGAACCTCGCTCACTACAGACGGCTCTTCGACGACGAACAGATCCTGGTGGTCTTCCTCGAGGACTTCGCCGCCTATCCGAATCGGGAGCTGGCACGGGTCTTTCGGCACATCGGCGTCGACCCGGATTACGTGCCGCCCGATACCGAGAAGCCGCGAATGGCGGCGAAGGATTTCAGGAAGTACGGCCCCGTCGCTTCGTGGTTGATGAAGATCCCCGGTTTCGAGCTGGCGAAGAAGGCCGTGCCCCGCGGCCTGGTGACCGGGGTCAAGAGCGTCACCACCCGTCCGCGGAGGTTCGAAGCGGTATGGGAGCCGGCCGTCCTTCGCACGGTTGCCGACGCGTTTCGTGAGGACGCCGCAGCGCTCCTGGAGCACTGCGGCAAGCCGCCTGACTTCTGGGATCTGGATGGGCCGCCCGTCAAGGGTCGTTAGGAGTCCGCCGGGAGGTCGGCCGGCGACGGCGCGAGCGCGCCGGTGGAGCGCGAGCTCCGCGCCCTGGCACGCGGTCGTGCGTGAGGCGGGAAGGAGCCTGTTGCGGCGCGCCTACGGAGCCGTCACGGCGCTCGCCGGCGGGCACGCGGTGCGATCGTCCGCTTCCGACCTTTGCCCCCCCGCGGGTAGCCAGGACCGTTCCCGCGTCTGCATGCGCTCGCCCCCCGACCTGGGCTACGACCCGGAAACGAGGCAGTGGGCGCGGCGCCTTCTGGAGGGCGGGGATCCCGCGCATCCCTTTCCCCCCGGAGACCCCGCCGAGTCCGCGGCGGACGCCGCGCGGCTCCGGGGTGTGCTTCCCTATCTCTGCGAGCTGCACCCCTTCCTGGCTCCGGACGTCATCGAGTCCCGTCTGACCCGACTGCTTCGCGGTCTGGACGATTCCTCGAGCGTGCCCCGGTGCGCGGTGTGGGACACCACCAACACGGCGTTGCGCGTCCTGGGACTGTTCGAGGGCGCCGAGTACCTGCATAGAGCGGGCCTCCAGGACCTGGTCGCTCGCCTCCTGCCGGAGCGGTACCTGGAGCGCCACCGCTCGGTCCTGGCGGTCGGCGGCTGGATCGAGCCGGCAGGAAACCACCGGGTGGTCAACGCGCTGGCGCGGGTGGCCCTCGACAGGCTGCTCGACCGCCGCGGGAGTCCCGACGCGGCGTCGTGGGATGTTCTGCGCGCCGAGATCGCCACGCAGTTCCTCGCCGACGGTGGACACGTCGAACGCTGCCCCTACTACCACCTGCAGGTGCTCCAGGCCATGCGGCCCCTGCTCGACGATCGCGAGCGCCGGCACGCTCGGCCGGGACCGGTCGCGGAGGCCTACGCGAACGGCGCCGCCGCCTTGCGGGGCATGAGCTTCGGGTCCAGGCCGGCGCCCTTCGGCGATATCAGTCGCCTGTGGTCCGGCCGGACCGTGGACGCCGAGATGCAACGGGCCCTGGGGGACCCCGTGAGCCGCCACGGACGGTCCTTCCTGCCCGAGTCGGGCATCGCCGCGCTTCGCTGGAACACCGTCGGCGGCCACATGGCGGAGCTCCTCATGGACGTCGGACCCCTGGGGCTGGACGAGAACCCCGGTCACGCCCACGACGACTTCCTGACCTATTGCCTCGCGGTCGGCCCCGTGGAGTTGGTGTCCGACCCCGGCTGCTATCGGTACGCCAGCGATCCGGAGAGCACGTGGTTCAAGCTCGCGCGCGCCCACAACGTCGTGCGCCACGAAGAGGACGTCCGCCGCCACCCGCGCCGATTCTACCGCTGGCCCCGCGCCGTGCGGCAGGGAACGACCGTGCGAGCTTCCCGCAGAGGTCGGAACTGGCTGGAGGCGCGGCTCCAGCGGCCTGCGGGATCGGGAGTCACCGATCAGGTCCGCAGGTGGACGGTCCGGCCGACCGGGCTGCTGGTGCAGGACCGCGTGGTGATGGGACGGGCCGGCCGTGGCGTCGCGAGGCTCAACCTCGGAGCCGGATGCCACGCCACGCCCGAAGCGTGCGGGGGGTATTCCGTGCGCTCCGCCGACGGCATCGCGGTCGCCCGCATCAGCGCACGGGGCTCGCCGGGCCCGAGCGCGTCCCTGCTCGTGGGCCGCATCGCGCCCGCCTACGGCGAGGTCACCGCGAGCGAGGCCCTGGAGTGGCGCTTTCCCGCCACGGCCGGCGTGTGGCGCCTCTCCGTGAAGGTGGAGTTCACGTGCCTCTGAAGGAGCCGGCCGTATTCATCAGTTGGCACGACTCCAGGCGATCCCGCTCCCTCGCCGAGCGGAGCGGCATGCCGATGGTCGTCTTCGTGGCCGATCGGAACGGGCCTCTGCGCCATCTCGGCGGAGCGATCCGCACGGCGCTCTGGCTGGTCGCGAACCGGCCGCGAACCGTCTGGTTTCAATACTCCTTTGCGTTGGCCGCGGTGCTGGCCGCGTACCGCACCTTGAGCCCCTGGCGTGTCGCCAGCCTGGTCGCCGACGTGCACACCAAGGCGCTGAGAAGGGACGGTGGCACGGCGCTCAGGTGGATCGTCTCGCCCATCAAGAAATGGACGATGAGGAGCTGCGACGTCGCCATCGTCACGAACGAGGAGAACCGCAGGTATGCGCAGGCCGAGTTCGCGGTCGATCCCGTCGTGCTGACGGATCCGATGCCCGTCGCTCCGAGGCTGCCTCCGGCAGCGGACACGGACGAGAACGAAACGCCGATCGTCGTCTTCGTCTGCTCGTACGCCGAGGACGAGCCGTTGGGCCTGATCCGGGCCGTGGCGGAGCTGCTGGCACCCCGCTTTCGATGCGTCGTCACCGGCGATCCGTCACGGCTCCCCGCCGCGGAGCGCGAGCGCCTGGCGAGCGCGGCGGACATGTCGGGCTTCCTGGCGACCCCGGACTACTGGGCGCTCCTCGCGAAGGCCGCCGCGATCGTCGTGCCTACCACACAACCCGCCTGCCTACCATGCGGCGCCTACGAAGCCCTCGCCGTGGGCCGCCGTCCCGTCCTCCTGGACGACGAGGTCGCTCGTGGCGTCTTCGGCGACCTCGCCGCGTTCAGCGCACCCGCCCCCGACCCTCTGGCCACCGCCGTCGTAGACGTGGTCGGGGCGCGGGGTCGCCCGAAGGAGGAAGGGCTGGCGCGCCTTCGGGAAAGCTGGGAACAGAGCTGGCAGGAGCTGCTGCTCAGGACCGGCGCCGAGCGCCCCTGAGCGGAGGCGTGCGCGGACGCTAGCCCAGCTCGGCCAGCGCCCGGAACTCGGCGCTCTCGTCGATGAGCGTCTCGTAGGCCCCCGACGCGACCACCCGCCCGCCCTCGATCAGGTGGATGCAGTCGCACTCGCGCACCGTGCTCAGCCGGTGGGCGACGAGGACGAGGGTCTTCTCCCCGCCGAGGTTGTGCACGGCGTCCATGACCGCGCGCTCGGTGACGTTGTCCAGCGCGCTGGTGGCCTCGTCGAGGATCAGGAGCTGCGGATCCCGGTAGAGGGCCCGCGCGATGCCGATGCGCTGACGCTGGCCGCCCGAGAGGCGCACCCCCCGCTCGCCCACGAACGTCTCGTAGCCGTCCGTGAGGTCCTTCCGGATGAAGTCGTGCAGGTTGGCCACCTTCGCCGCCCGCTCGACCGCCTCGTGGTCGATGAGGCGCGCAGGCACGCCGAACGCGATGTTCCCCGCGATGGTGTCGTCCGCCAGGAAGATCTGCTGGGGCACGTAGCCCACGGTGCGCTGCCAGCGGGGCATCCGGTCTCTCGAGACCTCCACGCCGTCGACCACCAGCGCCCCCGAGTCCGGCTCCAACAAGCCGAGCAGCACGTCGATGATCGTCGTCTTCCCGGATCCGGTCGATCCCACCAGCCCGTGCGTGGTGCGCGCGGGGATCTCGAGTCCGAGCCCCCGCAGCGCGGGTTCGGACGCGTCGGGATAGGTATACGTGACGTGGCGGAGCTCCAACGCCGTGTCGAGGGCGAGACGGGGCGCCGGCCCCGACGCCGCGTCCCTGGCCTCCTCCTTCGGTCCGGCCTTCTGCACGAAGCCGAGGTCCTCGGCCAGTGAATCCACCGCCGCTTCCATGAAGCGGATCTTCGCGATCGACTGGAAGACGGACTGGATGGCCGGCATGAGCCTGTAGCCCGCCAGGGCGAACACGGAGATCACCGGAAGTACGCTCTGGAAATCGCCGCGCGTGGCGAGGAGGTAGAGGATCGCCAGAAGGAGAGCGCCGAACAGGATCCCCTGCATGGCGAACGACGGAAGCTGCGAGATCAGGGCCGCGGAGATCTGCGTCTCGGCGAAGGTCTGCGACGGCACGCTGAAGCGGCTCACGAACTGTCGCTCCAGCCCTCCGACCTTGACGTCCTTGACCCCGCCCAGTGCCTCCTGCAGCACCTTGAAGCGCGCCCTGGCCGCCTCCCTGCGGGCGATGCCGATCCTGCTCAGCTTGGCCCGGCTGGCGAGCTCCACGATGCCGTACATCCCGCCCAGGATCACCGCCGCGCCGATCGCGAGGGTCGGCTCCACCGCGACGAGGAGCGCGAACAGGCAGATCGTGATCAAGGCCCCGGAGATCGCCTGCATGGCAGGGAGGAGGGCGTTGTTCACCACCTGATTCACTTCCGTCAACACGCTGGCGGAGAGCTCGGCGCTGTGCTGGTTGAGGAACCACTCGTACGGCTGTCCGAGATATCCCCCCATCAAGCGACAGCCCCACGAGTGGTTGCGGTTCTGCGAGAAGCGGGCCTGCGCCCACGCGCCCAGCACCTTCATGACGAGAGAGAGCACGAAGACGAGAAAGACCGCGACGCCCATGGCCAGGAGGAAGTTCTCGCGCGACGAGAAGCCGAACATCCGATAGACGGCGGCGAGCGTCGCGTTCGTCTCGACGACCTCCGGCCTCGAGAGAACCGCGATGAACGGCATGATGGAGGCGACGCCGCCGGCCTCCACCAGGGCGACCAGGAGGACCAGTCCGAACACGATCAGCGCACGCCGGCGTTCGCGCGTGTCCAGAATGGTCCAGAGCTTCAGGTAGGTATTCAGCATCTCGGTGCGCCCTGGCCGGACGCGTCGTTGAATTCTCGGAAAGAGCCCGAAAGACTAATCTCCCCCATCCCGGCCAGGTAGTCGAGCCTGGCGTGGACGCCCCGCCGCCGTCCAGCCACCGCGATGCCCATGGAGAAGGTAGTGGACGTGCCCCGCCCTACCAGGGTATCGTTCGACATGGTGCAACGCTTGCCCCCCCAGGTCCGTCACGTTGCCTCTCGCGGTACCTTCCGGTCCAGCC
>CAWKGE010000021.1:0-113832 GCA_963848895.1 uncultured Gemmatimonadales bacterium | reverse complement strand
GCAGACCCGACGAACGACACCGGGCGCCTTTTCGTGCAGTCGAACTAGCCCAGTAGGGAGGACTAAGGATGCCTGAATACCTCGCTCCGGGGGTCTACCTAGAGGAGACCAGCTTCCGACCGAAGACGATCGAAGGCGTGAGCACCAGCACCGCCGGATTCGTCGGCCCCACCCGCTTCGGGCCGACGAGCGGCGATCCGGTCCTCGTCACGAGCCTCGGCGAGTTCGAGCGCGTCTTCGGCGGGCTCGAGCCGCTCGACTTCTCAAGCGGCCAGGAGCCGAACTACATGGCGCACGCGGTGCGCGCGTTCTTCGACAACGGCGGCGCCCGGGTCTACATCGCGCGGGTCTACAACCAGAACCAGAACGGGTCGGGCGGGATCGCGACCGCGGTCGTGACCACCATGACCAGCCCGCCGAGCCCGCCCACGAATGCCCTCGCGATCCGCGCCCGCTATCCGGGCGCGGGGGGCAACAACCACGTCCGCTTTACGTTGCAGACGTCGCAGAACGTCTTCGACGGAAGGGCGCTGCGCTCCGTGCGCGAGCATGATGTCGTTCTGGTGAGCGGCTCGGGTTCCGTCCAGGCTGGGCTCTACGGCGTGCAGCGCCTTCCAGGCCGCACCGGACTCGACCAATGGGTGCTTCACCGATCGGGGGCAACGAGTGTTCCGGCGAACACCCTGCCGCAACAGGGGTCGACCGTCTACGTCCTCAGGTGCGCAGTGGAAGTCACCGTGCCCGGCCGTTTCCCACGCACCGACGAGTGGAGCGACCTGGGCTTCCACCCCGACCACCCGGAGTCGATCTTCTCGATCTTCGGCGAAAAGCTCGACTCGCGTAGCCGGGAGCACATCGTGCCGATCGTGATCTCGCGACCGGCAACGAGTCCGCCAACGAGTCCGCCGAGTCCCCCGTCGACGGGACCCGACTACACGGCGGGCACGACGGTCGTGCCCCGGATCTTCGACACGATCCCCTCGACGCACGGCCCGTCGGTCGCGCCCGCGCCGACTGCCCAGGCGATCCTCTCGCAGGGTCTCGACGGCGCGATTCCAGCGGCAGGCGACTACGAAGGCGCCGAGGAACCCGCGGCCAGCGGCCTCAACGCGATGGAAGCGATCGCGGACATCTCGATCGTGGCCGCGCCTGGCTCCTCGGCGCGCTCCCGAAGCGCGGACCGTGACCAGACCCGCCAGAACCTGATCTCGCACTGCGAGCGGATGCGCTACCGGGTCGCGATCCTCGACGCGGAGGACGGAGTCGGCCTGCCCGAGATCCGGAGCTCGCGCGGTCGGATCGATTCCACCCACGCGGCGCTCTACTATCCGTGGGTGACCGTCGTCGATCCGGTGTCGGAGAGTGAGCTCAACCTCCCCCCGTCCGGATTCCTGGCCGGGCATCTACGCCCGCAACGACATCGAGCGCGGGGTCCACAAGTCCCCGGCCAACGAGGTCGTCCGCGGCGCCGTCGCTTCGAGCGGCTGATCAACAAGGGCCAGCAGGACGTCCTCAACCCCGAGGGCGTAAACGCGCTCCGCTTCTTCCGTGGGCGCGGGTATCGCGTATGGGGTGCGCGTACGGCGAGCTCGGACCCGGAATGGAAGTACGTCTCCGTGCGCCGGTATTTTGCGTATCTGGAGCGATCCATCGAGCAGGGCACCCAATGGGCCGTGTTCGAGCCGAACGGCGAGAAGCTCTGGGCTCGTGTCCGGAGGACCGTGGAGGACTTCCTCTTCAATGAATGGAAGTCGGGGCACCTTCTCGGCGCACGTGAAGAGGCCTTCTTCGTACGCTGCGATCGCTCGACCATGACGCAGAACGACCTCGACAACGGGCGGCTTATCTGCCTGATCGGCGTCTCACCCCTGAAACCCGCCGAGTTCGTGATCTTCCGCATCGGTCAGAAGACCCTCGACAGCCAGTAAGGAGTGCACCATGGCGGAGCCCCGCGATCGACCGTACAGCCAGTTCAACTTCTACGTCGAGATCGACAACGGTCCCGACAAGGAGAGTGTGCCCGCCGGCTTCCAGGAGGTCTCCGGGCTCGGCCTGGAGGTGACCATCGCCGAGTACCGAGCCGGCAACGAGGTCGAAAACGCTCCCATCAAGATCACCGGAACGCACAAGGTGCCGGACGTCACCCTCAAGCGCGGCGTAATCGGTGAACTCCAGACGATCCACCAGTGGATGGAGGACGTGCGCAAGGGGCGTCAGGACATGTTGCGCACCGTCACGATCGAGCTGCTCGCCGAGGATCGCTCGGGTCCCGTGCAGACGTGGACGCTGCGGGGCGCCCGGCCGATGAAATACACCGCTCCGACGTTCTCCGGGACCGGTGCGGAGGTGGCGATGGAGGAGCTCGTCCTCGCCGCCGAAGGAATCGACATCGTCGAGACCGGCGCGTAGGCATCATCCGACCGATGTCGACGATTCTCAAGCCGCGTCCGCGCCGCATCCGCTTCGAGCAGGTGGTCGAGGAGGGAGCCCCGGGGCTGCCGCGCATGGACGTGGCGGGCTTCGTGGGTTTCGCCTCCTCGGGCCCGCTGCACACGCCGGTGCCGGTCGACAGCGTCGAGCGTTTCGAGGACGTCTTCGGAGCGGACCTCGCGCTCGCCTGGGACGACGCACGGGGCGAGTTGGTGCGCGCGCATCTCGGGCCAGTCGTTCGTGCGTTCTTCGCCAACGGAGGCCAGCGCTGCTGGGTCGTCCGGGTGGCAGACGGAAGCATCGAGGGAACCGAGAGCGAGCTCCCGCTCCCTGGCACTCTGCTCTCTGCGGACGGCAGTCCCGTCGGCGGTGCGAGCCTCTTCGCACGCTCCGCGGGAAGGTGGGGAGACGGGGTGGCGCTCAACGTCACGCTTCGTGAGGACCCGCTCGGCAACGTCCTGGCCACGTGGGGGGGAAGCGGTCCGGTCCCCTCGTCCACGGCGCTGTCGCTGGAGGCTCCCCCGGACGTGCTGGACAGTGTCGGCGTCGGGGACGTGCTCCGGCTCGACATCGCGGGACCCGACGGGCCCCTGCATCTCTACGCCCCGGTGGAGCGCATGCGGCGACGGGTCACCACCGCGACAACCGGTGGCGTCGGCGCGCTGAACGGCTCGCGATCCGGACCCGCGCTGATCGACGTACGGGAGCCGAGAGTGTTTCGCCCGCTCCGATCCGCCGCCGAGGCGACTTCCCTCGCCGCGCACGGCAGCCTACCCGCGGTCGTGCTTCTCGGGGCTCGCTCTACCCCGACGTCCGCGACGTGTGTCCCCTCGGGCGCGCCCACCTCACCGCCCAGCGGCGGAGCCGCGGACGACCCGCTGGACCCGACGACCGGACGACTGCGCCTCTCGCTGCCTGCGGGCGTCGCGGGTTCGCTTCGGGCCGGCGGGTTCGTTCTCATCGAGATTCCTACGTCGCCGCCGGGAGAGCTGGCCGTGCTGGTCATGATCGAGGAGGTCGAGCTCGACGGTGGGACCGGAGCCTCTTCTCCTCCCGCGTCGCTCCGGGTCACGGGCCGCGCGTGGACCGAGCTCGACCCTGCGGCCGCCGTGGCGCCTTTGTTCACGGGGTCTCCACCCACGGCGTCCGTCGCGGCGTCGCTGCCGAGACTCGAGCTGTGGGCCCGTCTGGCCACGGGCGAGGTGCGCCGCGTCCGCGACGTGGCCTGCGGCTTCGTGGGGTCGGAGGGGTCGCAGCCCGCACCCGTTCCCAGCGGTGTCCGGGGAGACCCGCACCCCCGCTCCATCTTCCGCCTCCCGACCGACCGGGAGCTGTTCAGCGCGGCGGACATCCCGGGCACGCCCGACGAGCGCGCGTTCCGGACGGAGTTGTCGCAGCCGCGCTTCCCCCTCGCCTCGCGGAGGTCGTCGGGCGCGAGCAGCCGTCGCCACCCGGACGGGGACCGTGGGGACCTGGGGACCGGAGCGGGTCCCACCGCGTTCGTCGTGCCGCTCGGCGTCGGAAGCGTTCCGCGGTCCGAGTTGTTCACTGCCGCGTTGGAGCCCGTGACCGCACCGACGTCGCCTCCGGCGATGGTGGGCCCGCGTCTGGACGGGGTGCATCGGTTCGATCGGAACCTCTTCCAGGACGCCCGACTCGCTTCGCTCAGGGGAGCCGCGCTGCGCGAGCGGGCCTTCCAGACCTTCGACGTCGACGGCGAGCGACTCGATGGGATCCACGCCCTCCTGCCCGTCCCGGGCGTCGCGATGGCCTCCATTCCGGACGCCACGCACGTTCCCTGGGGTGAGCCGGCACCGCCCCCTCCGCGGCTCGAGGCGCCGCGACTCACCGTCGGTTCCCCTCCGATGACGACCGGGTTCGAGGCGATCGTCACGTGGGCACCCGTCCTCGGCGCCGGCGAGTACGTCGTGCAGAGGTCGACGGACCCCTGGTTCGATCCGGTGAAGAGCTCGGAACGGCAGGACGAGACCGTGCACAGGGCAAGCGCGCCGGGGGAGGGCTGCCGCGAAGTCTGGTACATCCGCGTACGCGCCCTGGGCCCGCTCGGAGCGTCGCCGTGGTCCGAGACGTTCGTCTGGGTGGTGGACGTCGACGACTTCGCGGAGTGCCGCTCGGAGTCCACCGAGGCTCCCACCCTCACCGGCACGATCGGACCCAGCAGCATCGTGCTGCGGTGGACCGGGGACCCCGGTGATCGGTATCGACTCGTTCTCGCGGCCGACCCGGACTTCGGCTCGCAGCAGTTCGTCTGGGAGGGCGACCGGCGCAGCGAGTTCGTCGTGCACGGGCTCCCAGCGGTGACGCAGTACTTCCGGATCGCCCGTGACCGGTCCGGACGTTGGAGCCCCTGGTCCAACACGGTCGTCCGGCCAGGACTGGAGCGGCCGGCGGAGCTGCCCGTCACGGGAACCGGCGGCCCAGCCGCCGGTCCATCGTTGGTCGAACTCCAACTCCGCCTGATCGAGCTTTGCCACGCCCGCGGCGACCTGACGTGCATCCTGAGCCTCCCCAAGGACACGGACGCGGTCGCCGCGGACGCGCACCGCGCCGAGCTCACACGGCGCGCGCCCATCGACGACACGGGCTCGTTCCTGAGCTTCGGAGGGCTGTACGTGCCGTGGGTCGTATCGCCCAGAGGCGGAGAGCGCGGCGCGCGGGACTTCCTTAGCACGCCCCCCGACGGGCACGTCGCGGGCGCGCTCGCGGCGACCGCCCGCGCTCGGGGGGCCTGGTCGTCCCCGGGGCGGCATGCGCTGCGCGCAATTACGGCCTTCGACGCCGCAGGCCGGATCGGGACGGAGGATCTCATGATTCCGAGGGTCAACTCCCTCGTTCGATCGCCTCTCCACTGGGCGCTCGAAGACGATGCCTCGCTCAGCGCCTCCGACCACCTCGCACGCCTCGGTGTGCGGCGCCTGCTGATCCTCCTGCGCCGACTCGCGGAAGAGCGGGGACAGGGGCTCGTGTTCGAGCCGAATTCCTCCGCGACGCGGCGCCGTACCCGGCGCCTGTTCGAAAGGCTCCTCGACGACCTGCACCGCCGCGGCGCCCTCGCCGGAGCCGAGCCCGCGGAAGCCTACAGCGTCATCGTCGGGCCGCCTGCGGGCACCGTGCTCGACATCGAGCGCGGCCGCCTCATCGCCGAGATCCGGGTCGCGCCCAGCCACCCCCTCCACTTCATTACCGTCCGGCTCCTCGAGCGGGGCGGGACGGTGTCGCTCACGGAGGCCGCGTCATGACGCTCCCGACGCAGCCGCCGGGGCGGCCGTTCACGACCTTCAACTTCCTCGTGGAGATCTCGGTCGAGGACGAGCAGATCGGTCCGGTGGGCTTCTCCGAGTGCGACGGGCTCGAGATGACGATGGAGCCGAAGACGATCCGGGAGGGAGGTCGGAACGAGGGGCCTGTCCACCTCACGGGGCCCGTCACCTATGGTCAGCTCACGCTCAAGCGCGGCATGACGTCCGACGCCCGCCTCTGGAAGTGGTTCGAGGACGTCGTGGCCGACGAGGGACGGGGCAAGCGAGCCGAGATCGACGTGATCATGCAGGACTCCGCCGGGCCCGCCACGGGCGCGGACGAGCGGGCGGAGGCGGCCGTCTTCCACCTGACCGGCTGCCTCCCGGTCAAGGTGCGCGCGCCCATGCTCAGCGCGCTCGACGGACTCGCGGCGATCGAGGAGCTCGCGGTGGCGTTCGAGACCATGAAGCGGCGCCCCGACGCGGCCGCCACGCCGGCGACGGGAGGAGCCTGACATGCCCGGACCCGGAGCCACGCTGGCCAAGGCGAAGCTGATCGAGATGGTGGTCGAGGGCGAGACGATGCGCTGTCCCGCTCCCACCACCACCTCCGCTCCGGAGGGCGAGCGCGCGACCGGTGGAGACGGCAACGGGCACCAGGTCGTCGTGCAATTCAATCCGGAGACCCTCAAGGTCAACTACGCCAACCAGAACGCTGGAGGCGAGCAGGCCTCGGGCGGCCCCCGCCAGTTCGTGGGCACGAGCACGACCAAGCTGTCCGTGGAGTTGGTGTTCGACGTGTCGCACGCCCCCGAGCCCGGCGTCCGGGACGTGCGCGCCCTCACGACGCGCATCGCGTACTTCATGCGCCCGCGCCAGGAGGCCGGCCAGGAGACGCCGATGCTGCCCCCCGTCTGCTTCTCGTGGGGCGACTTCCAGTTCGACGGCGTGATGGACTCGCTCGACGAGACGCTGGAGCTCTTCTCGGCCGATGGCCGGGCGCTGCGGGCGGTCGTCTCCCTGACAATGTCCAAGCAGGAGATCATCGCGTTCGAGGGCGGAACCGGGGCGGGGGGAGCAGGCACCGAGAGGGTACGGGCGTTGCCCGAGGGTCAGCCGCTCCAGCAGGCGATGGCCCTGGCCGGCGACAGCGATTGGCAGTCGACGGCGCTGGCGAGCGGAATCGAGAACACGAGGCTCGTCCCTCGGGGAACCCTCCTGAGGAGGGGAGCGCCCTCCCGTGAGAGCCTCCGCCGAATGGGGGTCGCATGACGGTCATCGTCAACGAGGTCGAGCTCATTCCCGAGCCGGAGCCACGCGCGGTTGCGCCGCGGCCGAACGCGCCGCCGCCCCGCCCGACCCGCCCGGCCGACGTCATGGCCGTCGTTCGGCTCGAGCGGCGACGTCGACTCCGGACCTGGGCGCACTGAGCCATGCCTGAATCCGCGCGCGCGCCGGCGACGTTCAGCGCCCGGCCGGTGTTCACGGTCGACGGGAACGAGGAGTCTAGCCTGTCGTCGGACGTGTCCGAGCTGGTGATCGAGGAGACGGCCGACGGGATGAGCCGGTGCGAAGCCACGTTCGCCAACGTCGGTCCGACGTCGGGGACTCTGGGCTACCCGTACTTCGATCGTCGGATTCTGGACTTCGGGAAGTCGATCGCGGTCCACATCGGCGCGGGGGAGGTGGAGGGCGAGGTCTTCGCCGGACGCATCACGGCGCTCGAGGGCCGCTTCCCCCGGGAGCGGGCCCCGGAGGTCCTGGTGCTGGCCGAGGACGCGCTTCAGGACCTGCGCATGACGCGCCGCACGCGGACGTTCGAGGACAGCGACGACGCTACCGTCTTCCGCCGGATCGCCTCCGACCACGGCCTCACGGCCGACGTCGACGTGACCGGGCCGACCTATCGCGTCCTCTGCCAACTCAACCAGAGCGACCTTGCCTTCGCGCACGCTCGTGCCAGGGCGATCGGAGCCCAGGTGTGGGTCGCCGACGGCGCGCTCACCGTCCGAAAACGCTCCGACCGGGAGGGCGCCGACCTCACGCTCGCGTACAACGCCGGTCTGCTCGAGCTGTCCGTGACCGCCGACCTGGCCGGCCAGGCGACGGGGCTGACGGTTTCCGGGTGGGACGTGCGGCAGAAGCGCGCGGTCGCGCACCGGGCGTCGGAAACGAGCCTCTCCGCCGAGCTCGGCTCGGACGAGAGCGGAGCGGCGACCCTGCGCGCGAGCCTGGGTGAGCGCGAGGAGTCCGTGGTGCACGAGATGCCGCTCGACGCTGTGGAGGCTCAGGCGATCGCGGAAGCCGCGTTCGCACGCTCGGCGCGACGCTTCGTCACGGGTCAGGGAGTCGCCGAGCCCGACGCGCGCCTCCGGGTCGGCGCGACGCTCCGGCTCGAGGGTCTCGGCCTGTTCAACGGCTCGTACTTCGTCGACTCTGTGCGCCACGTGTTCGACGGTGAGTTCGGCCTGCGCACCTTCTTCACGGTCGAGCGGCCGGGGCTGTCCTGAGATGATCTTCGATCCGACCACGCAGACCGCTCTTTCGCGGGCCCCCGTCGGATACGGGGGACGCTTCCACGGCGCCTATCCGGCCGTCGTCGAGGACGTCGCGGACCCCGACGGGCAGGGACGGGTGAAGGTCTCACTTCCCTGGGCGCCCGACACCGGCGACGCCACGTACGAGGTGTGGGCGCGGCTCGCGACCTTCATGGCCGGCAACAACCGGGGCTCCTGGTTCATCCCCGACGTCGGCGACGAGGTGCTGGTCGTCTTCATGGCCGGCGATCCGCGCCACCCCGTCGTGCTGGGCTCGCTCTGGAACGGTTCCGACGCCCCCCCGGAGTCGATGGACGGCGGGGGCGAGAACAACATCAAGAAGCTGCGCTCCCGCAACGGCGTCACCGTCACCCTCGACGACTCGGACGGGCAGGAGCGGCTTCACCTGGAGACGCCCGGCGGCCAGACACTCACGCTGAAGGACGGCCCCGGTCAGGTCGAGGTGCGGGATAGCAACGGGAACTCGGTCGTCATGGAATCGGCCGGGATCACGGTGACCGCATCGGCAAAGGTCACGATCACCGCGAACATGGTCGACGTGTCGGCGAGCATGGTGAACGTGAGCGCCGGCATGTCGAAGTTCAGTGGCGTGGTGCAGGCCGACACCGTCATCGCCAACAGCATCGTCAGCGCGTCGTACACGCCCGGCGCAGGCAACATCTGGTGAGCGGCCGATGAGTGCGCCCGACGTCGTCTGGCGGAGCCCGAGCCCCGTGTGGTTCGCCCAGCCTCGCGGGCTGGACGCGGCCGGCCGGCGTGCGCTCCGGCGCCCCGCGATCCTCCGCTTCGAGCGGGACTCCTTCATGGAGGACTACCTCGGAATCCTGGAGGCCGACCCTCCCCGCCTCGGGGAGCTCCTCGTAGACGGCGACGAGTCTTGGCTCGTCCCGCCGGCTGCGCCGTCGACGGCGGCGCTCCTGGAACCCCCGCCCGAGCGTCGCTCGATCGCCGCGCGCAAGGTGCTGCGCAGCCGGCGCATCGCGGCCCGGCGGGAAGCCCGCGCGGCCGTCGCCCCGGCGCCGCCGGCCACCACCCCGCCCGACCCGCCGAAGCTCTTCCAGCCCGCGCACCAGCGGTACTACCTCGTCACCGCGAGCCTCGTGTGCCGCAAGCCAGGCCTACCGGACAGGACGGTGAATCCGGGCAAGAGCGAGCGGACCTCGTTCGTCGTTCGCCGGCTGCTCCCCAAGGACCTGAGGTCGTTCGCTCCCGCGCCCGATCCGTACGACTGGGACGACGTATACGACGAGTACGCGTTCGTCCGCACCGGCGGGCAGGCAGGCTGGGTGCGACTCGACGCGTCGTCCGGGCTCGTTCGCGGCGAGGAGGAGATCCCCCTCTTCGGGTCGCGCTACGACGACGACGACGGCAAGAGCCGCCGCGTCCTCGGCGGCGTCATTCCGGTGGCGAACCGCGAGACGTACATGGGCGCCGCGAAGCTCGACCCGGGCGCGCTCACGGGCGAGGAGGACCCTGCCGTCGCTTCGGCGCGGACGCAGCAAGCGCTTCGAGGGCTCTTCCAGCAGAAGGTGATCGAGCCGTGGCGGGCGCTGATCGAGCTTGTCGAGGCTGCGGGCACCGCAACCGTCGGGAGCAGGCTGGATCCACCATTGAACGACCCAGAAAACGACGCGAGCACTTCGCCCAGCGACGCCGCGAAGGGCGTAACCGCGTCCGTCGCCACCGCCTCCTGGTACATCATCCTCGACTTTCGGGCCTACCTAGCGGATTACGCGCCGGCGCTCCTGGGGGCGATCGACGCCGGCGTCGCGCCGTCGGGCGGTCCCGAGCTCGCGATGTACGACGCGCTGGCGGCGATTGAACTCCCCAATCCCGAGGCGAGCGGCAGCACCTCGCTACGCGTTGCCCTGAGCGAGATCGGCGACGAGGCCCAGAAGCTCGAGGCTGCGAGCCAGCCGTACGTGGTCCACTAC
This sequence comes from uncultured Gemmatimonadales bacterium, assembly GCA_963848895.1. Lineage (GTDB taxonomy): Bacteria > Gemmatimonadota > Gemmatimonadetes > Longimicrobiales > Gaopeijiaceae > SZUA-318. The sequence goes on along the minus strand of CAWKGE010000021.1, from coordinate 103,650 downwards.
GCAGCGCTCCGTGGATGGCCAGCCAAGGCCTACCTACTGGTGGACCCGGCGGACTTCGTCGGCACGAACCTCGTGACCGGCCTTCCCGAATTCGACGAGTCGAAGCGCACCGAGTACGAGACAACCATCAACGGGATCGTCACGGCGATGGAAGCCCTGGCCCCCCAGCCCCCCGCAGGCGTCACCGTGCCTCCGCCGCTGGAGGCCATGATCCAGAGCGCGGCGCCCGGCGAGGGGTGGTTCGTCCTGCGCTGCGTCTACGCCTGCCCGAACTGCGGGGATCTCGGACCGCCGAAGGTGAGCGACCCGAGCATCCCGTTCCGCATGGCGCCTTTCTTCGATCCGGACGCCCCCGGGCGCCCGGTGCGCATCCACCTGCCCCTCGACACGACGACGGCCGGCCTGCGCAAGCACGCCAAGAACACCGCCTTCGTGCTGCCGCCCGCGCTGTGCGGTCAGATGAAGGCGCTCAGGAAGTTCAGCTTCGGCGACCTCGTCCGCTCGGTCCTCCCGTGGCCGTTCCACAAGAGCCTCGACGTGTCCGATGTCGGCATGTGCGGCGGCGGCGAGTCGGGGACCGTCTGCTCCCTCTCGATCCCGATCGTCACGATCTGCGCGCTCATCATCCTGATCATGATCGCGAAGCTGCTGGACCAGATCTTCCGGTGGTTCCCGTTTCTGATTACGTGCTTCGAGTTGCCCGGCATGCGCTCGAAGGAGGCGTGATGGACGACGCTCTGCTCTATGGCCAGGGGATGAGCTTTCCTCCGAGGGTGGGACCCGACGGGCGCATGGCCTGGTCATCGGGCCCGGAGAACATCCGCGAGTCGATCCGCGTTCTTCTCCTCACCGAGCGCAGCGAGCGGCTGCAGCTCCCGCAGTACGGGGGCGGGATTCGGGAATTCCTGCACCTGCCGAACACCGTCGAAATACGGCGGCTCATCCGCAATCGGATCGGAGAGGCGATCGGCCGCTGGGAGCCCCGGGTGCGCCTCGAGACGATCCAGGTGGACGTGGACCCAGCGGATGCGTCCGCGGCCGTCGCGCTGATCCGGTACCGGTTGATCGCTACGCAGAGCGAGCAACAGCTCGCGATGCGCTTCGAGCTGGAGCAGTGACGTGAGTCCCGTGCCCGTGCACCCGCTCGTACCGTGGACCGCCGCGCAGATCAAGGACGAGGCGCTGGCCCGGCTGGCGGTTCACACGCCCGAGTACACGCACGTCAACGAGGGCGACCCGGGCGTCGCGATCCTGGAGGTCTTCGCCTTCATGGGCGAGGCGCTGGCGTACCGTGCCTCGCTCATCCCCGAGCGCAATCGGAAGAAGTTCCTGAACCTCCTGGGGATCCCCGTGCGCCCGGCGTCGGCGGCGGTCGGGGTCGTGACGGTGACGAACGAGGGTGGGACGGCCGAGGTGGCGACCCTGCCCGGAGGCCTGGCCCTGCGGGCGGGTGAGGTCGGTTTCGCGACCAGGAACGGACTGGACGTCGTGCCGCTGGAGAGTCGGGTCGTCTACAAGCGCCGGCTCAGCGAGGCCGAGACGATCGCCGCCCGGGACCGGTACGACCTCCTCTTCCAGGGGATCGAGCGCGACGAGGACGAGGTCCTCGAGTTCTACGAGACGGCGTACCACGATCCCCCCGGGACCGCGGCCGCCATCCGGACGCTCGACCTGGGCGACCACACCGTGGACCGCTCGATCTGGATGCCGCTCTTGGTCCGACGGGGTGAGGAGGGGCGGATCGGAGCCATTCGCGACGCGCTGCTCGGACGCACGATCACGGTGGGGGTCGTGCCCGCGATCGACGTCGACGCCGAGGTCCTCGAGCCCGGGGGTCCGTCCGCGAGCCGCGCCACGCCCACCCTCTCGTTCGAGTCCACGACCGCGACCGTGACCGCCGACGAGCGTCCCACGTTCCACACGCTCCAGGCCGTCCCCGATGCGGATCCGACGGACGCGCTCACGTTGATCCAGGTCACGCTGCCGTCCGACCCCTCCCTCTTGAGCGTCCCGGCGATCGCCGACCCGCTGGCGGCCGGCACACGGGACTTCCCGCCTACCCTGGACGACCCGCGGCTCGAAGCGCGCCTCCTGACGTGGCTGCGGATCCGACCGGAGGCCGCCGAGCAGGGAGACGGCGAGCCCGTCGAGTCCGCCCTCCTCCGGGCCCGGTTCGTCTGGCTGGGGATCAACGCTGCTCGGCTCTCACAACGCGTGGAGGTCAACGGGGAGCGGGTCGGTCTTGGGACGGGCGAGCCCGATCACTCCTTCCAGCTCGTGAATACCCCGGTGATCCCGGATAGCGTGACCGTGACCGTGGACGGCGAGCCGTGGCGACGCATCGACGACATCCTCGCCGCGCCCCCCGAGATCGAGGTGCGCCTCGCGAACGCGCCGCCGGGCGCGAGGCTGCTGCCCTCAGCGGACGACCTCACGGACCCCAAGCGCTTCCAGATCGGCACCGACGGGCTGCTGCGCTTCGGTACGGGCGCACGCGGCGCCCGTCCCCGAGGCAGCGTCGTGGTGTCATACGCCTACGGGGGAGGATCCGTCGGCAACGTTGGGATCGGCGCGGTCAATCAGGGTCGGGCGCTGCCGGACGGGTACGTGGTGGCGAACCCGCTCCCGACGTGGGGAGGCGTCGACCGCGAGTCGTTCGCGGACGCCGAGCGTTCCATCGCGCAGTTCCTCAAGCATCGGGACAAGGCCGCCTCGGTCGAGGACATCAGCGCGATCGTGCGGCGCGCGCCGGGGATCGACCTCGGGCGCGTGGACGTGCTGCCGCTCTACCACCCGGATCTCGGGGAGGGGACTCCCGGCGCCGTGACGGTGATGGTCATTCCCGTCGATCCGCTCCGTCCCGAAGCACCGGTGCCGGACAGGCGCTTCCTGCAGGCGGTCTGCGACCACCTCGAGCCGAGGCGCGTGCTCACCACGGAAATCCACGTGCTCGGCCCCGTCTACCGATCCCTCTGGGTCTCGATCGGGATCGAAGCGGTCCCGGGCGAAGACATCGCCATCGTACGCGAGGCCGTGAAGCGTCAGGTGCGCACGTTCCTGTCCCCGATCGAGGGCGGCTTCGTGACGAACGGCTCCGGCGAGGGCTGGCCGCTCCGGAAGAGCGTCGTCGATCGGGAGATCTGGGTGCAGGCGTCCCGGGCGCCCGGCGTCGCGACCATCACGAACGTGCGCATGTGGGATGGTGAAGGCCTGGAGGTGACCGAGCTGCCGCTCGCCGGTGTCGAGCTCCCGAAGCTGGAGCAGGTCCGCGTCGGCATCGGAGATCCTCCCGACCTCGGCCCCATCCTCGCCGACCCCGCCGGCCCACCACCGTCCGAGACCGCGCCGCGGCGCGTGCCCGTTCCGATCATCCCGCTCGAGTGCTGACATGGACGCCAACGGCACCCGCTACCACCTCGCGCGTACGCGCAGCGACTGGATGGGCGCACCCGCGGCGACCTCTCCGCCCGTCGCGCCCGCGGAGATCGAGTGGAGCGCGGACAACGCGCACGTCACTCTGCTTCGTCGCGCGGCGATCGCGGAGTCGGTCCTCCCGCCCAGGGATCCCGTAGCGGACCGGCGCGGTGCCGGCCGGGACCGGTACGGCAACTGGTATTGGATCGACGACACGGGCGGCGCAATCCGCTTCCGCGGGCACGGGCGTCGCGACCCTGAAGCGTTCTCGCCGCCCGGGCCTCCGCGGGCGGACGTCCCACGAGGGGCGTTCAGGCCCTGGGACCCGGCTCCGGTAGCGCCCACTCGGCTCGCCGGCCTGGCCGTCACCACGGAGCACTACCTGGTGGTGGGCGCCCTCGACCGGCCCGGCCTCCTGGTCTACGACCTCCACGGTGGGGGACCGCCTCTCCGTCTGACCTGGCCTTCCGACGTGGCCTTCACCCCGTTCGACATCGCGCCGTCTCCGGACGGGGGAGTCGTCGTCCTGGCCCGGGACCCGGGGCGTCTCTGGATCGTCGACCGCTGGATGCGCATCGACGGCGGCTCGGCGGGCGCGCCGCCAGGTCGGGAGCTCGACTTCGCGCCGAGCTGCGGACCACGGCCTCCCGCGCCGCCCCCGGGCCCGATCCGGGACCGCATCGAGGCCGACATGGCGATCGACGTGTCCTGGATGGACGAGCCGATCGCGGTCGAGGTGCTACCCGACGGCTCGGTGTTCGTCCTGGACGCGCCCGCGGCCGGGCCCAGCTCGGTGCACTGGTACCGGGAACGGGCGCGTGCTCAAACGATCGAGCTGGTCCGCCGGGAGCCGGGTAGCCCACCGCCGACGATCGCCACGCCGGCTCGCGCCTACGACATGGCGTTCCTTCCGGACAAGTCCAGCTCGGCGGGGATCGCCGGCCTGCTGGCCGTGGTGTCGGACCGAGGCGCGGAGGCGTACGCGCATCGACTCGAGCTGAACCGCAACACCGGCGCTCTCGACCACGTGTTCGTGGCCGACAACTACCCCCTCCACAAGTTCGAAGGAAGGGCCCTGGTGGTCGGGCCCGACGGCGCCGCGTCGTACGACTCGTCCCCCGACGCCCGCTGGGTTCCGCTGGCGAAGGATCCGCGCGCGCACTACTCGGAGAGCGGGCGGGTCCACCTGCCTCCCGTCGGCGTCGGCACGCCCCTGCCGGGGGGCGGTTGGGCCTACGACGGCAAGGAGCCGGGCTGCGTCTGGCACCGGATCGTGCTCGACGCCTGCATCCCGCCGCGTACCGCGGTGCGGTTGGAGAGCCGGGCGGCGGACGACCCGGCCGAGCTCCCGTCGACGCCGTGGCAAGCGGAGCCGTTGCCGTACGCCCGGTCCATCGGCTCGGAGATACCGTTCCAGCGGCCCGCGGACGGCTCGGAGGGTACCTTCCGGTCGTGGGAGACGCTCTTCCAGCGCGCCCGGGGACGATACGTCCAGCTCCGGATGACACTCCTGGGAGACGGCCGCTCGAGCCCCCAGCTCCGCGCGCTCCGGATCCACTACCCGCGCTTCTCGTATCTCCGCGAGTACCTCCCGGCGGTGTTCTCCGACGAGCCCGTCTCGGCCGCCTTCCTGGACCGCTACCTGGCGAACCCGGAGGGTCTTCTGACCGCGCTCGAGGACCGCATCACGGACGCGCAGGCCCTGTTCGATCTGCGGACGATCCCGGCGGAGTACCTGGACTGGCTCGCGGGCTGGTTCGGGTTGGAGCTCGACCCGGCCTGGAACGAGGCCCGCAGGCGGCTGGTGCTGCGTAACGCGCCGCAGTTCTTCCGCGAGCGGGGGACCCGCGCTGGCATGCTGCGGGCGATCCGCTTGGCCATCGAGGCGTGCGCGGACGACTCGCTGTTCTCGGAGGACGTGACGGGACCGCCGCGACCGGGCTTCCAGGTGCGCGTGGTCGAGCAGTTCCTGACGCGGACCGCGTCGGGGATCGTGTACGGGGATCCGACGGCCTCGGAAGCACCTCGCCAGGCCCTGCGCGGCAGCGACTGGACACCGGAGCACGGCGCCGAGGCGCTGCACCGGAGCTTCCGTGCCTTCTTGGCCGAACGGTACGACGGAGACTTCGAGGCGCTCATGGCGGCTTGGGGTGGAGTCGACCTGCCCGAGGGTGCCCGGGCCGGGAGTGACCGCAACTTCGAGAATCCGCACGTCCGCTTCACCGGTGTCGAGCCGCAGCACCCCACAATGGCACGTGACTGGAGCGACTTCCGCGAGGGCCCGATCGGCTTCGCGTACGAGCGAGTACGCCCCGAGGACCTGGGCTTCTACACCGAGTACCTCGCCCGCCGGTACCGGAGCGCCGCGAAGCTCACGGCAGCCTATGAACAGGCGGGGATCGAGCCGTTGACGGAGCTGTCGCGACGGGAGGTGGAGGCCAAGATCTGGAGGCCGCACCTCCTGTGCACGCTTCCCGAAACGGGGCCTCCGCTACGCGACTGGATCGAGTTCGTGTCGTCCGCACTCGTGGCGCAGCGCAAGGCCCACCGCTTCGTGGTTCTCGTGCCCGTCGCGCCGGAGGAGCCCGCCCACGTCCAACTCCGCAAGCTGGCCGTGGCGCGGCGCGTGGCGGAGCTGGAGAAACCGGCCCATGCGGCGTTCGATGCACGCCTGTACTGGGCAGCCTTCCGCGTCGGCGAAGCTCGCGCGGGCCTGGAGACCGTGGTCGGGCGCGGAAGCCGCTCCACCGCCATCGTCCTCGGCGAGTCGTACCTCGCGGCCGCCCACCTTGCCGTTCAGCCTCCGCACGGTTCCTCGGCCCGATGGCTCCTCGGAGGCAGCGCACCCACGCCACCATGTCGCGGAGACACTGAGGAGACATTGATATGACGACCTTCGCTCCGGCAGAACCGCTCTTCACCGAGCTCCGCAAGAGGGTGAACTACAGCTTCGGCCTTGTGCTGGGCGTCGACGAGTTCCTCCAGGAACAGCAGTACCTGGTCGAGCGAGACCGCTCCGCCATGCGGCTCTTGCACGGTTTCGGTACGGTCTCGGGGCTCCGCGTCACGACGGAGTGGAATCCCGCACCGTCGGCGCGTACCCTCGACGTCGGCGTGTCCCGCGGTGTCGCCTTCGATCCTCGGGGACAGCAGATCTCCGTGTGTCAGGAGATGTGTGCCGAGGTGGACCGTTGGATCGCGGGACGGCAGGACGACCTCCGCACGCTGTTCGGCGCACCACCCTTCGACGTGCCGCTGGCCGTCCTGCTCTGTCATCGGGAGTGCAAGACCGACACGGTGCCGGTACCCGGGGAGCCGTGCCGGACGCAGGAGGCGGCGCTCGCCGCATCCCGCATCCAGGACTCGTTCGAGCTGCTCCTCTGCATCGATCGCGACCGCATCGCTGTGCCGAACGACACCCTCGACCTGTGCCAGCGGTCACTGCCTGTGCGACCGGCCGCACACGCGCGCTTCGCCGAGATCCTGTCGAGCCTGACCCCGTCCGACGCGCAGCCCCCGACGCTCACGATGCCACAGCTCGAGGCCTACGTCCGGAGCCTGACCGCCACTATCCCGACGTCGCCACCGAGCTCACCGCCGTTCGTCCCCCTCACCGGTCCGATCTACGTGCCGATCGCGGAGGCCGGTGCCTACACGCACGCTGCCACGCGGGTCTGGATCACCGAGGTCAGGCCGACACTCGTCGAGGAGGGTCAGAGCGTGTGCGACGTGCCGACGGGCCGGTGCGTCCTGCTCGCCGAGCTTGGTCTCCAGGTCGGAGAGGACGCGGCGACGAACCTCGTGATCCTTGGACCGTCGGCGACGAGCCCACCGTCGTCGACGACGGCCGGGAGCTTCATCGTCGACGAGCGTCGCCGGCCACTCCTCCTCTCGACGGACCTCCTGTCTGCGGTGAGCGGAGGGGAGGGGGGGGCCGTCTCGACCGATGTGCAGATCCTCGCCGCCGGGCGCTTCACGGTGCGGGGCGGCAGCTTGGTGTCCGTGGACAAGACCGGCGCGGGCCGCGCCCCCTACAACATTCCCCTGCTCCAACGCTCCGGCGTGGGGCGGTACCGCCTCGGCGGGATCACGGGCCTCGGGGACCCCGGCTTCGCGTACGTCGTGAAGACCGGCATCGATCCGGAGGACCTGGCCGATCCACCGCCGTCTGGAGCGCCGTTGGGATGGGTTCGGACGCAGATCTCGGGCGACTCGGTGGTCGTGCAAGTCCTGCAGGTGCGGCCACCCCCGGGCATGCGCAATGACGTGGTGTCTCAGGACCTCCCGTTCTGGATCGAGATCACGAGGTACCCCGCATGATGAGGCGCTGCACACGCCGGTTCGATCCGGCCGAGGAGGCTCCACAATGACGCGTTCGATCGACTTGGGCAAGCCCGTGGTGAGCCCGGCCAACGTGCGGGAGACGAACTACTTCAACGGGCGGTTGCTCACGGCTGAGGCGCTCCGCGACGAGCAAGCGGCGCAGGTGCGCCGCAACGCGCTGCTGGGGCGGAGCATGGGCGTCGGGGTCGTCGACGGGCTTTGGGTGACGACCGGCCCGGTGGACGAGGCGGGGTTCGTACGGTCCCTGAATGTTACCGCGGGCTTGGCGATCGACCCGCTCGGACGTTCGGTCGTGCTCGCCGACGGCGTCACGGTCCGGCTCGTGCCGGAGGCGACGGTCGACGATCAGGAGGCAGGCCTGTTCTATCGATGCCGACTGCCGGAGCCGGAGCCTGTGGGGGCCGGAGCCTACATCCTCGTGGCGACGCGTGTCGGGGTCGAGGAGGGCTTGGTGCCCCGGGTCGAGCTCCAGTTCGAAGGGGTCGCGAGCGACTGCGGGGTCGCGCGGGTCACGAGCGGAGTCCGGTTCGACGCGATCCCCGCCGATGCCGCCTTGGATCCCACGCTCCGAGAGGAGGTCGCCACATGGATGGCGAGCGGAACCGTCGCCGGCCGCTCTCTAGCGCGCAACGTACTCGCATATGAATGCTTCGGCGCCACGTCGGTGGCGATCCGCTTTGAGGGCGGAGGGGATCCCAGCGGTGGCGCCACCCCAGCCCTGAGCGCCGGATTGCGTGCGCGGCTCGGTGAGGACCAGGTGCCTCTCGCCCTCTTCGTCTGGCAGAACCACATCGGCGTGGACCTCCTCGACGTCTGGTCCGTGCGCCGCCTGGTCTCGAGGGATCCCGTGTCCGCCATCGACTACCTGGGAACGTCAGGACCCGCCGAGCAGCTGGCCACTGCCTCACTTCGGCAGTTTCAGGATCACGTCCGCTGGCTCCAGGGGTCGACGCTGTCGGGGGTGGAGCTCGTCCAGCTCGAGGCTCGTCAGTACTTCCGCCACCTTCCCGCGGTCGGCTTTCTGCCAGTGGCACGCCTCGGAGCGGACCGCGGCTTCGAGCCGCGGACCTTCTTCGGGTCGATGGCGCCCTCACACGAGATCGCGGTCGAGGCGTCTCGGCTCCCGGACGTCACTCGCCGCGGCGCGTGGGAGCCCCCGATCCCGGTCCACCCGCATCCGCCGCACGATCCGGCCGGCACGAGCCCGCCGATTTCGGTGGATCCGAACCCGCCCGCCGTGACCGTCCAGCTCTTCGAGCCCCGCTCGGACGGGGTCCGCGCCGCCCCCGTCCTCGTCTTCCGCAGACGGGGGCTCGACGCTCCCGCGGAGTGTGACGCCGTGGCGGATCGGTTCCAATCGGCATGGCTCGCATACGAGGGCCTGCGCGCGTTTCATCCGTTCGAGCCGTCGGGCACCGCGGACGCGCCCAAAGTGCGCGAGCTGCTCGCCTCAGGGATCTCGCGGGTAGTTACTCGCGCAGCGTACACGGCGGCGCTGCTTTGCTCCGGCTCGCTTTCGCACCGCCCCACGATCGCGCGTTTTGCGGAGTTTCATCGCGTCCAGCTCGACCTCCGCAACGTGCTCGCTGCGCTGGAGGCGTCCGGAGCCTTCACGGCGGTCTCGGGTGTCGAGACCTTCCTCTCCCAGTTCGACCCTCTGCTGGCCTCCCTACTCGCCACGGCCAATGCCGGAGACCTCGGGGGGGCTGTCGCAGCGCAGGACGCGATCAATGTGCTCGTCGGCGGCCAGACGGGATCGGGCGTTCCCACTCGTCCCGTCATCGTGGCGTATCAGACGAGCGACAGCTCCAACCTCCGGCCCGGGCAGACCTCGAACCACGACTTCACGATCGAGAACCAGGCCAGTCAGCCGCGAACGGTCGACCTGTTCGCCACCATCGCCGGCGCGCCCCCGGTGGGCGGCGGGTCCATTCCCATGCTCGTATCGGACTGGGGCACGGCGGTCACCATCGTGGCCGGAGGCGCTCTAGTCACGTCGCTCCGCATGACGCCCAACTCGACACAGAACGTGAGAGTCGTCGTCGCGGCGCCCTCGAGCGCGAATCCGGCGGATCTCGGGAAGCGAGCGGAGCTCACGCTCCGTGCGCGCGGGCGGAGCCCCGATCCGTGGCAACACGCCGACGGCACCATCGCGGCGATCTCCATGACCGCCGGACCGCCCCCGGACCGCGTCGAGTTCCTCCAACCCCCGGATCCGGCCCTGGACCCGACGGCGCCCGGGTCGCCCACCAATCCGATGACGGTTGCAGCGGGGGGCTTCCGCACGCTCCCACTGCAGCCGCGGTATGTGGCTCCGGCGGGCACGGGTGCGACGCAGTTCGACCTCACGCTCTCGATCACGGGGAATTGGCAGCTCGTGGACGAGGCAGGAGCGCCCGCCCGAACGCTCACGCTCACCCCCGGCATCCCCGACGACGTGGACGTGTTCATCGTGGCGGGGACGGACGCCGCGGCGACGGCGACGATCACGCTCACGAGCGCCTCGGACCCAAGCGTCACGACCGCGCTGAACCTCGCCGTGGCGCTACGCTGACGGCGGGCCGACGAAGGAACGCGATACCTCGATAGGAGGCTCTTACGATGCGCAGGAAGCACCTGATCCATGCGGCTCTACTGACGGCGTGCGGCGCAGTGGTGGCGCCGGCGCTCCACGCGCAATGCAACATAGAGCTCCCCATGTCGGGGACGGTCAATGTGGACGGCACCCTCGATCCCGGCGAGTGGGCGGGGGCCGCGACGTACACGAGCGGAGCCTCGTGCGTCGCGGAGTTCTTCGACTGGCCGGTAGGCAACCCCTGGCTGAACACACCCGGCGGCACCTTCGATAGCATACCCGACGTGGGCCCGTCCTCGTTTGAAGTTCGCGCGCAGCGGGACGCGAGCTTCATCTATCTCAGCTTCGAGGTGCAGGACCGCACGTTCCAGCGGCCCGACGGGACCCCGCTCTTGAGCGGAGAGCGGGTGATCGTGCACCTCGACCCCGATGGAAGCGGCAGCGACTCCCTGACCTTCGGGGCCGCACCCACTGCCGACTGGCGCGTCGAGATCAAGGGGATCCGATCGGCCAGCGAGGCGGGCGGGCTCTTCCAGGCCTTCGACGCGATGCCGCCTGGGGCTTTCCCCATGGCTTGCGGCGTGAGCTTCCAGACTACTCCGACGACTGGTACCAGCTTCCTTTCGGCCGTCGGCACCACGAACGTCGACTACGTCGTCGAGATGCGGATCCCGATCGTGACGCTCTTCGGCGGTGGTGGGCTCTCCTCGACAGCCGTGATGCGGATGTCGTTCGCGGTGGTGAACGACTTCGGCGTCGAGGCGCCGGACGGTCATCGCTTCGGCAACGCCGCCGCGTTCCCTCTCGGCATGGAGATCAATCAGGACGACATGCTGCTCGAGGACCTCGACTCGGCCGCCGGAGAACCGGCGTTCACTGCGTGCGGGGATTGGCGCCAGCCGTTCGAGTGGGGATTCGCGGGTGCCTTCGGAGCCTTCCAGGTGCCGGACGTCTACATGCACCATCCGGCCCAGCCCTGGCACAGTCAGGACATCACGCTCGTGCGCGCATGCGACGACACCCCGTCGGGCGGTACCTACTACGAAGACGACCCCTGCGACATCAGCGGTCGGATCACGCTGCGGCTGACGGACGGCGCCCTGCAGCCGGGCGGAGGCAATCGCCGCTTCCGAGTGAGGCTGCTCTTCGTCTTCGGCAACCGCGACGCCGGAAGCCCCAAGTGGACCACCTGGTCCCTCCAGGAGTTCGACGTCGCGGCCGGCAGCAGCTTCCCGTGCGACGATCCGGCGACGGCCTCGACCGCGCTCGAGGACGCCTGCGTCCTCGTTCAGTCCGCCAGCTTCGATCCCACGTCGACGACGTTCGGTCTCGACCTGAATGGCGTACACCCGTGCATGCGCGTCGCCATCATCAGCGAGAGCTTCACCGCGCTCCCCCCGACCCCGACGGGGACGTACTCCCAGGCGAACGTCAGCGGATGGCTGGAGCAGCCGCACGGGGAGTTCGTCAACATGATGAATGCCTGGGGCCAGCCCGCAGCCAACAATTGGGCCCAGAAGAACCTCTCCCTCAACAGCACGGACCCCTGTCCCTGTTCGCAGGCACAGGACGGAGACCCTCAGCCCTCGGCTCTCGGAGTGGTCCTCGCACCCGCGCAGTCCCCGCCCGTGGCGGAGCCGGGCCAGCCGGCCTCCGAGGCGGCGCGAACCTTCCTGGCCACCGCTACTGGACCGAGCGACGCCGACATCGCCAGGGTCCCGTCAAGTCGCGCCGTTCCCCAGCAGGCCCCCCCGCCGTTCGGCCTTACGGCGGCGGAATGGCGCTTCGGCGTCGAGGCCGTGGTCATCCAGGTCACGACCTTCGGGGTGAAGACGACGGCCACGGACAGCGGCCCGTATGCGCTCATCCAGCCGATCGGAGGGGCGATCGAGATCGTGCCCGGGGCGCAGATCCTCGACGGCTCGGTCCACACGATCCCGTTCAGCGTGACCAATCCGATCGACGGGGAGCGAGTGATCATCGCGCACGTGGAGTCGTACGTTCCGGGCTACCTCGCGAGCGTCCCCGGCCTCGACGTTGTGGTCGACCGCGGCGAAGCGCTCTCACTCGACGCCGGCGAAACGGGTGAGACCCGGGTCCAGATCGTCGAGCCTCCGCGGCGCCGGGCCTTCTCCATCCACGCGGGCCTCACCCTCCCGGTAGGCACGTTCGGCAACGCGATCGATCCCGGCCCAAGCGCGCGCCTCGATCTGGAGGTCCCCCTGCCGAACAGCGCGTTCACGCTCGAGCTCATCGGAGGACTCCACTTCCTCAAGGACGTCGACGTCTACCAGGGCAGTGTGAACGTGAAGCGCTACCTGCCGTTGGGCTCGGCCCAGGCGTTCGTCAACGCGGGCGCGGGTGCGTATCGCCTAGATCCGGGCACGACGGAGTCGGGCTTCAACGCAGGCGGCGGGATCCAGTTCAACCCGGCCGCCGCGATCATCTTCGAGGCGCTGGGCAACTACCACCGGATCAACACGCCCGGCTCGGCTACGGAGATGATCTCGCTGCACCTCGGCATCCGATGGCACCCGTGATCCGCGAGGGAGCCTGCCGATGATTCCGCGGACGGACACCATCCGCACGCTGCGCGCGACATCGCGCGACCCGGAGGTCGGGCATCGCCTCCGGGTCGGGCGCCTGGCGGGGTCGCTCACCCTGGACGGTGGGCTCGCGCCCGCACAGGTGCTGCTGGTGCGGTCCGTCCGGCATCGGCCTCCACCGGCGTCGGCGCACCCGCCCGGGCCCGGATTCTCTGCGTGGCAGGCGGAAATCTCGGGCAGGGTTCGAGCGGCGGCACGCACCGCCGCCCGCCCGGTGAGGGGTCGCGTGCCCCAGGGCGCAGACGCAGTGATCTTCGAAGACCGTTCGGAGCTGCTCGCGTGCCTCTCGCTCGCCCTCGCGTCGGGCGCCGCGGAGCGGAGCTGGTGGTGCGCGCTGCTGCGGCCTCGATCGCCGGCGTCGCGCCGCTCCCCGGTCGCCGCCGGCTGGCGCGAGGAGGCCCCGCTCGTTCCTGCGGTCTTCGCTCGACTGGAGGAGTGGGCCGAGCTGGAAACCGTCGCCGACACGGTGGGACGGGACGAATGCGCGTCGATCGTTGAGGCGGTCGCGGCGGCACACGGTGTCCCACGGCTCGCGACCGTGGTCGCCGGCTCCGACCGGCTGCCGTCCGGGCGCTCCTTCCGCGCCCGCGCCCGCCCGCCGACGCGGTGGGAGCGCGCACAATTCCATCCGCAAGAAGCGGACGGCCTCCCCTCCCGGCCCGCGGGCGGCACCGCCGGCGAGAACCGGACCGCACGGCGCCTGCTCGTGACGGTGGCGCTGACGCTCTTTCATGAGCCAGCCGTCGCGAGGAGCCACGCCTTCGCGGCCGCATGCACGGATGTCGCAGACGGCATCGTGGCGCCGCCGCGGGCTGGCGAGTTCGGCTCTTCGTGGCTCACGCGCATCGCGACGGGCCCCGGACGGGAGCGCCCGTCCCCTGCGGCCGAGGCCGGCCTGGCGACACCCCTCGCGTACGACGCTCCTCCGTCTCGCCACGCGCCGACCGCGACGTACCTTGAAGAGCCGTCATCCGCCGCTTCGGCCGCCGGCTTGCGACTGGATCGCCCGCCGCCCCGGGGGCACGCACGGGAGCCGGAGGTCGCCCGTTCCACCACCGAGCCCCGACGGAGCCGCATGCCCGCGGCCCTGGCCGACGGCGTGGCTACCGAGCTCGGTGGCGTCTTGTATCTGGTCGACTTCCTCCGCACGCTCCGACTCCTCGACGGCTTCGCCACCCAGTTCGCCGTCCGATCGTGGCTCCGCGGTTGGGCGCTCGTGGAGGCGCTGGGCCGCCTCCTCACGGAGGGCTCCGCCCAGGACCCGATCTGGCGCATCCTGGCGACGCTGGACGGGCGGGAGCCCGGTGAGGAGCCCGACATCGGACTCGACGGCCCCGGCGTCCACCGACTTCCGGTTCCCTGGCTCGAGGGCTTCGCCGACCACCCGGTCGCGAGGTGGGTCGATGCGGAGGCCGAAGAGATCTGGTGCGCCGGAGGCTTCGCGCTCGCTTCCGCGCCCCGCCCGACGAACGGAGCGGCGCCGGTCGCTCCCGGCGACGACGGCGCGCTCCCGGCGCTGTCGGACGCGTTTCAGTCGATTCGCGAGACCACGGCGCGGCGGCTCCCCTTCGGCCTGCGCGCCTCGGACCCGCTGGGTCGCTTCCTGCTGTTCCTCACGCCCCATTTGCGGGCCCGACTCCTACGTGCATTGGCGGCGCCGGACGAGGAGGCGGTGCAGACCCTCCTACGGGTGCCGGCCGGCGTGCACGCGACCCCCTCGCACGTGGACGTCGTGATGCAGATGGCTTGCGTCTCGGTTCCCGCTCGCCTCGCCGGCCTCGACCGAGACCCGGGCTGGGTGCCGGAGCTCGGGCGTGTCCTTCACTTCCACTTCGTGTGAAGATGCGTCGGACTGCACCGCGAGCTTCCGCCTTCGACGACGTGCCGCGCGACCCGCGCGGCCACCTCGGGCTCTACTTCCACTGGGCGACGTTCCGGCTCATCCATCTCCTGCGGGCGCAGGCCGGGGAGCGGGAACGTGCGATGGACGACCTCTTCGAGGCGTTCCCGTTCCTGACCCCCTATTGGCTCGAGCTCGTCGACCGCTTTCCGGAGACGCTGTCCTGGAACGCCTCCTCGGAGTGGTTCGACACCGAGTTGACGACCTGGGAGGAGACCGCCCACGGACACCTTCCGCTACGGGCGCTCCAGACCGAGCTCGGGTGGGACCGGAACGCGGTCCTGGCTCTGGTGTTGGCGGGCGCCGTCGAGGAAGATCCCGGCTTCGGGACACTCTTCGCACAGCTCCAAGGCGGCGAGGCCGAGGGGCTGTCCGCGACCCTGCTCCATGACGCCGTGCAGGGCGACTCCGACGAGGGCCTGGCGCCGGTACTCACCGCGCTCGTGGAATCGGGTCTCTGCGAGGTACCCAATCGGGACGCACCCCGCCCCCGCTGGCAGATGCGCGTCGCACGCCCCTACTGGGACGCGATCCGCGGGCGTCTCGGGGCGTCCCCCCCCGAGGACCTTCGCTGGATCCAGCGCGACACGCTTCCGAAGGCCGACGAGCTCACGCTCGGCGAGACTGAGCGCCGGCGCGTCCTGGAGCTCATCGCGCTCGTGCGGACGGGCCAGGTGGCCGTGCCCGTCGTCCGGGGCACGGAGGGAAGCCAGCGGACCGACGTGCTGCTCGCCGTCGCTCGCTCGTTGGGCAAGAGCGCGCTCCTGGTGCCCGTCGAGCGTGGGCAGGACGCGAAGGAGGCCTCTCGGATCGGAGTGCTCGCCGTCCTCACGGGAGCGCTCCCGATCTTCGAGCTGCAGCCCGGCCCCGGCGAAGCCGCCGCGCTACCGTCGTTGGCCCCTTACACAGGGCCGGTGGGCGTCACCCTCGGACGGGACGGCGGTTTGACCGGTAGGCGGCTCGCACTGTCCCTGACGCTCGAACTCCCACCTGAGCTTCCCGCGCTGCGCGCGGCTCTCTGGGCAGCCGCATTTGGCGAGATCGACGGCCCAGCCGACGAAGCGGCGGATCGGTTCACGATCTCGGCACACCATATCCGTCAGAGCGCCGCGATCGCGATCTCTGGCGCGCGGATGAACGGACGCTCCGGCGTGGTGATCGAGGACGTGCGCCTGGCGGTGCGGGCCCTGAATCACCGTCAGCTCGACACCCTCGCGACGCGGCTCCCGGACGGCGGCGGATGGAATCAGCTCGTCGTCCACCCCAGCACAGCATCTGCGCTGGGAGGACTTCAACGTCGCTGTCGCTTCCGCGAGCAGCTGCCTCCCGCCCTCGGCGACGCGTTTCCGGGAGGACTCAATCGTGGGGTACGCGCTCTTTTCGAGGGACCGAGCGGTACCGGCAAGACCCTCGCGGCGCGGATCCTGGGGGCCGAACTGGGCCGAGACGTCTACCGGGTCGACCTCGCATCGGTCGTCAACAAATACATCGGCGAGACCGAGAAGAACCTCAGCAAGATCTTCGGGCGGGCAGAGGAGCTGGACGTCGTCCTCCTACTGGACGAAGGCGACGCGCTTCTCACACGCCGTACCGAGGTGCGGTCGGCCAACGACCGGTACGCGAACCTCGAGACCAACTACCTGCTCCAGCGGCTCGAGAGCTACCTCGGGGTCCTGATCGTGACCACGAACGCCGGGGATCGGATCGATCCCGCGTTCCGGCGGCGCATGGACGCTTCCGTGCGATTCTACGCCCCCGACCCTGGGGAGCGCCTGCGCCTCTGGGATATCCACCTCTCGGCGGGGCACGCTCTGCCGCAGGAGCTCCTACAGCGTCTCGCCACGATCTACGAGCTCACCGGTGGACAGATCCGCAACGCGAGCGTCCACGCGACCCTGTCCGCTCTGGACCGGGGCGCCGCCTCGGTCGACGCCTCGGACGTCCTGGCGGCGATCGAGATCGAGTATCGCAAGGCAGGCGCCGTCTTCCCCTCGGACCGCCCCGCGCCCGTCAATTCGGTAGAGGAGTCGGTGGCCCACTTCCTGGCCGGAACGGAATAGGCCGTGGGCGCCTCAGCGGCTCGAGCGCAGAAGCCGGCCAAGGACGCCGGAGAGAGCCGCTCGTCCGGCACCTCCGCGACGAGCGTAGGGAGCGTGGGCGGTGGGGCGGGCGGGTCGATGCTCACGCCGGCCGCGCGGATCGCGCAGCTCAAGCTCGTCGTCGGCCGCGCCGGCGACCGCTACGAGCGCGAGGCAGACGCGGTCGCCTCCCGGGTCACGTCGGGCCCGGCAGGCGCACAGCCGATCATCAGCCGTGTCACCCCGGGCTCGCTCGCCCCCCTCCAGGCCGAAGCCGCGGAGGACCGTGACGAAGAGCGTGGGGAGGTCCAGCGTGCGGATCGGACGGGGCGGGACCCGACTCCGTCCTCGTCCGGACCTCGCGACGCGGAGACAGCGATCCGGGAAGGCGGCCGGGGCCGGCCCCTCGACCCGGCCACGCGAGGCACGCTCGAGGCCCGTATGGGCGTCGACCTCTCCGGTGTGCGCGTCCACACGGGCCCCCGCGCCGAGGCGGCCTCGGCCGGCCTGCGGGCGCGGGCGTTCACGAGGGGAAGCGACATCTGGCTCGGCCGGGGCGAGAGCCCCACCGACCTGGGGCTCCTGGCGCACGAGGCGACGCACGTCGTCCAGCAGGGCGCCGGGGTGCGCCGCAAGCCGGCCGAGAGCGAGCACAAGGACGAGGAGGAAGAGCCCGTCCAGGGCGGCTTCTGGGGCAACATCTACGACTCGGTCGCGGACACGCTTGGTGACATCGCCGAGTGGGCCGTGGACAAGGTCGTCGAGTTCGGCTGGCGCCTCCTGGAGCAGATCTCTCCAGAGTTCGCGCGGACCGTGCACGAGATCGTGGACGAGGGAATCCTGAACTGGCTCGGGCGACAAGTGGCGCGGGCCTGGGACGGGGTGATCGCCGGGCTCCGCATCCTGATCCCCTTCGAGGGCGCGCAGGAGCTCATCGGCGTCTTCGCGGGGCTGGTCGAGCGCGCCGCCTCCATCGTCGTCGCCCTCCTCTCCGGTGACTGCGAGCCGCTGATGGACGCGATCAGCGACCTCAAGGACTTCGTGACTGAGGTCCTCGGCGTCGCGTGGGACAAGCTCACCGAGCTCCTCGAGCCGGTCGGGACCTTCTTCCGCGACCTGTGGAACGACTTCGGCGCACCTGCGGTGGAGTGGCTCCAGGAGTTCGGCGGTGCGGTGTGGGACGGCATCCAGGAGCTGGGCCGCCGGTTCTGGGCGTGGATCCGGCCGGTGCGCGAGGCCGCGGAGCGGATCTGGAACTGGTTCAAGGAACTCCTCTTCGGCCCCGACGAGGGCGGCGACTCCGGAAGCGAGGGCGGCGTGATCGGCTGGATCACCCGCAAGGCAGGGGAGGCATGGGACTGGGTCAAGGAGCAGACCCGCCCCGTCTGGTCGCCGGTCGTTCAGCTCGCCGAGCTGGTCGCCGAGTACATCCCGCCCGCCTTCATCCGCGAGATCGGCGAGGCGGCTCAGGATCTATCCGCCGAGCTGAACACGGTATCCGAGGGGATGGACGGCGGGGACGGGGTGCCCGAGGGCCGAGACACGCTGGCGAGCGTCCTTCCGTCCATCGAGCAGATCATCTCCACGATCCGGAGCGTGATCGTCGGCGCGGGCGCCCTGCTCTCGAACGCGATCGGCTTCATCGCCGGCGCGGTGACGGGGCTCATCGAACGCCTGAACGGCAACAGTTGGCTCTCCTGGCTCGGAGGGGCGCTCGGATGGCTCGCGGATCTCGTGAACTCGGTCTTGACCTGGTCCCAGGTCCAGGTCGAGGGGCTCTTCAACTGGCTGGTCCAGGGCTTCGATGCGCTGACGCCCTTCATCCGCCTCCTGCTCCAGGCCGTGCGCAAGGTCATCACGATCTACGCTGATCTCGCGCAACTCCCGCTGCTGGTGCTCAGCTCGATCTGGCAGCTCGTCCCGGCGTGCATCCGCGAGCCCATCGAGACCTTCATCAAGGAGCAGATCCTCTCCCGCATCCCGGTCTTCGGGCAGTTCTTCAGCAATCCGGACTTGTGGCCGCGGGTGCGAGACACCGCGCTGTCGATCCTGCGGACCCTCTTCGTCGAGGGGGACCTGGCACGCGCCGCATGGATGTTCTTCCAGGCGGTCCTCTCGATCTTCGGGGTGCCGGCGCAGCTCGTCGTCGAGATCCTCGCCAAAGCCGCCCAGGCGCTCGGCGACATCCTGACCGACCCGATCGGCTTCCTGGTCAACACGCTACGAGCGATGAAGGCCGGGTTCCTCCGCTTCTTCGAATACTTCGGGACTCACCTCCTCAACGGCATCGCGGGGTGGCTCTTCGGCGTCGTCCGGGAGGCCGGAGTCCAGCCGCCGTCCGACTTCTCGCTCCGGTCGATCCTCGATTTCGTCCTGGAGGTCTTCGGCATCACGGAGGAGAACATCTTCGCTCGCCTGGCTCTGCGCGTCGGCCGCGGCGTGGTCGATCGACTCCGCCGGGCGTTGGAGTTCGCCACCGGGGTCTGGTCGTTCATCTCGGCCCTCGTCACCGAAGGGCCGGCTGGTCTCTGGCGCGAGCTGACCGAGCGCCTGTCGAACCTCTGGGACCAAGTCGTCGAGGGCGTCATCGGCTACGTCACGGAGCAGCTCATCGGTTGGGCGACCCGCTGGATCATTGCGCTGCTCGACGTCTCGGGGATCATGCCGGTGGTCAACGCGCTCATCGCCATCTACCACGCGATCGAGTCGTTCATGCGCTACCTCCGTCAGATGCTGGAGATCGTGTCGCGGGTCCTCGACGGCATCCTCGGGATCGCTCGCGGGGCGATTGATGAGGCGGCCGGCTACCTCGAGGGCGCGCTCGCCAGCTCGCTTCCGGTCGCGATCGGCTTCCTCGCCAACCAGGCCGGGCTCGGCAACCTGTCGACCCGGCTGCGGGAGATCCTGGACAGCGTGCGCGGGCGCGTCGACGCCGCGATCGACTGGTTGATCGACCGTGCGCTGCGCGTCGGCCGCGCCATCCTCGACATGGTTCGCCGCGGCGTCGCCACGGTCCGCGCCGGGGCGGCGGCGGTGCGGGAGTGGTGGCGGCGCCGCGTCCGCTTCCGAGGCGCTGACGGCAGGGACCACCAGCTCTACTTCCGCGGATCCGGCACCGGCGCCGAGCTCACCATCGAGTCCAGGCCGCAGCCATTCCTCACATGGCTCCGGAGCGCTCCCGACGGAGACGACAAGACGAACGCGCTCGCGATGTACGAGGAGCTCCGGCGCACCCAGCGGGCCTCCCCACCGGGGACCGGGGACGCCGCTGCGAGCAGCGGTGGGGAGACGCAGGAGCAGAGGATCGTCCGGCTGACCCACGAGCTCTCGAACGTCGCGGCGCGGCTGGTGACGGAGGACACGGACGTGCCCGAGGCGACCTCACCGGAGTATGGCTCGCTACGGGACGGCTTCGGCACTTCCGTCGTCGTCCGACGGCTGACGAGGCGCATCCCGCCCGGAGACCAACCGGGCGTCGAGGGTGGGTTGTGGGACGTCCTCGCGCAGCGGCGGCGCGGGCGTGGCAGCTACTACATCCGCGGGCACCTCCTGAACCATCACCTCGGAGGCCCCGGGCACACGTGGGCGAACCTCACCCCGCTAACGCGTAGCGCCAACACCTCCATGTCCAGCAGCTTCGAGGAATCGGTCAAGACGGCGGTGGTCACGAACAGTAAGACCGTGCGCTTCGAGGTCACGGCCGTGTCCGGAAGCTCACCGGATCGCTCGGCGGAGATCCAGGCGCTCCGCAATCCCGAGCAGCCCAACGACGAGGATCGCATCCTCGCCGACGTCCTCGAAGCGGAGCGAGCGGTGCCGGAGCGCGTCACCGGGAGCGCCCAGGAGTTCGGCCCTAACGACGACGTCGAGGGCGGGACCGCCACGGGCCCCATGGTCGCGACGCTCAATCAGGCGAACACGATCGAACGCAGCCTCGCCGACTACAGCGTCACGGACAGCGCCCGCGTGCGAGTGTCGCTGAGCGACCCATCTCAGATCGCCGCCATACGCTCTTTGCCCGGTATCGACGAGCAGATCGCGGCGCGGATCATCGCGAAGCACACGGAAGGCTTCGTCTTCCGCACGCAGTCACAGTTCCTCGAGGCCACCGGCGCTCCGGCAGGGATCTTCGACGGGTTCCGTAGCTCGTCCCGTTTCACTGTCCGACTCTACTCACGCACATGACCGTACTCGACGAACGCGCGGTCCACCGCGCTCTGGCCGAGCCGTACGCCTTCGGCTTGCTCAGCTGGCCCGCCGTGCTCGGCATGTTCTCTGACCTGTGGGCACCGTCCCGACTCACGATGGCACTACTGGGAGTCTACCTCCTCTTCGTGCACGCATCGGCGTACGTCGGCGGGCGAGGCCTGGGCTTCGGCAACGCCGTCCTGCTCGCGAGCGGCTGCGTCGCGGGCGCCGTGGCGCTCCACCCGTCCCCGTGGGGCTTCGCCCCGCTCACCCTGCTGACGCTCGTCGTGCTCTCTGCGCAGCGTATCCGGTGGCGCCAGGCGATGGTTGGGGACGATGCGGGGGGCGAGCCGTGAGGGTCCTGGTGGTCGGCAACGGACCGTCCGCCGCCACCGGCGGCCAGGGGCAGCGCATAGACTCCGACGAGTTCGACTCGGTCGTTCGGTTCAACGAAGCGACGACTCAAGGCTTCGAAGAGCACCTCGGCTCGCGGACGGACGTGCTGGTGATCACAAAAAACGCTCGCCCCCGGCTCCGCGCAGCCACGGTGTGTCTGGCCTGCCCCAGGCCGGGGGCGACCGACCCGCGGTGCTCCGAGTCGATTCCCAGGCGTGCGTGGTCGGCCGCGGGCAAGGACGTCTACGGCGGCGCGAGCGGGAAGGGCCGATGGGTCTCGTCGGGGCTGGCCTACATCTACTGGCGCCTGCAGGAGGGCGACGAGGTCGTGGTCCACGGCTTCGACTGCATGCAGGGCTCCACGCATCACTACTTCTCCAGCTCCGCAACGAGCTCGGTGCACTCGCCGGACGAGGAACTGCGCGTCATGAGCGAGTTCCTGGCGCAGGGTCGGATCACTCGTCTGGCCGGGCCCGAGGCAGGGTGGTATCGCCGCGTCTACGACGCCGTATACGAAGCCGGGTACCACTCCGATCCGGAGTTTACGCACGCCCTGCCGATCGTGCGCTGGTTCTCGAACCGGTTTCGCGGGCTCCGGGTGCTCGACATCGGAGCGTCCAAGGGCGCGGCGGTCCGCCTACTGACGCGGGCCGGCTTCCGGGCCCAGGGTGTCGATGTTTCGACGGTGGCCTGCAAAGAGGCGCGGCGGCTCGGCACCCCGGTGACCTCCGGCTCGGCGACCAATCTCCCTTTCTGCGACGATGCCTTCGACCTGGCCCTGCACACCGACGTCTTCGAACACCTGCGCCCCGAGGACGTTCGTCGTGCGGTCCGAGAGAGCATCAGGGTCACGCGTTTCATCGTCGGCTGCAAGATCTGCACGAGAGTCGACCGCGACCGGACCCATCTC
The DNA here is from genome assembly GCA_963848895.1 of uncultured Gemmatimonadales bacterium. Classification (GTDB taxonomy): domain Bacteria; phylum Gemmatimonadota; class Gemmatimonadetes; order Longimicrobiales; family Gaopeijiaceae; genus SZUA-318. The sequence continues at coordinate 81,239 of CAWKGE010000021.1, read as the reverse complement.
CGACGCGCAGGCATCGCGAGCCTAGCCGACCGGTATCACCTCACTGTCCAGCCCCTGGAATGGTGGAAGGAGATGTACCGCCGGGAGGGCTGCACGGTGATCGACACAACCACCGCCGACACGTTCTTCGCGGTGCTCCCCGGCATTCAGATCGGGAGCTTTCATCCGCCGGCGGGGGAGGTCCACAGGGACGCCGAACGGATCGCTGACCTGCTGGCGGACCGCCTCGCCCCGACCAGCGTGCTCGACCTGGGCTGCAACACGGGTCACTTCCTGCGGCGCTTTCGCGAGCGCGGCATCGCCGACGTCCTGGGAGTCGACTGGCTCAACATGTCGCGCCATTTGCACATCCCCGCCGAGTGCTTCCACCCGCACGACCTCCGTAGCCCCTTGGACCTCGGCCGGACCTTCGACCTGGTCCTCTGCTTGGAAGTCGCGGAGCACCTGCCTCCCGAATCGGCCGACACGCTCATCGACAGCATCGCCTCGCACGCTTCGAGGTACCTCGCCTTCGGGGCCGCCACTCCAGGGCAGGGAGGCACGGGGCACTTGAACGAGCAGCAGCCCGATTACTGGATCGAGAAACTCGAGGCGCACGGCTTCCGGGTTGAGAAGGCCTTCGGCGAACGGCTGCCGACTGACGTGTCCTGGTGGTATCGACAGAACGCGATGATCGCGGTGCGTCGACCTCAGCCCGGAAGGGCCTGACCCATGAACAACCTCTTCGCGTGCCTGGTCCACGAGCGGCCCGAGTGTGTCGCCGACCTCGTGCGCAACCTGCGCCATCTGGATCCCGATTCGGCCGTCCTCCTGTACGACGGAGGATTGCGGCGGGGACCCCTCGACGCCTTGCAGTCGGACCGATACGGCGTCCTCGTCCACCCCGCACCCAGACCCATGCGCGTGGGTCAGCTCCACGGATTCGCCCTCGACTGCTTCGAGTTCGCCGAGACCGTCGACGCGTTCGACACCGTCACGATCGTGGACTCCGACCAGCTCTTGCAGCGGGAAGGGTATTCGGGCTTTCTCGATAGCCGACTCGAGGCCGACGCAGGCGTCGGCCTGTGGAGCTCTTCGCCGCGCCGCCAGCGCCCGGGCGCAACAGACTCCAGCACGGTCGACGCGGCCCTACGCGAGCACCACCTGTGGCGCCGCCTCCACGCGCGGTTCGGTCAGCCCCGTCTTGACTCCATCCACTGGACGTTTTGGCCGGGCACGATCTTCGCCCGGGAAGCGCGTCGCGCGCTTCTGGAGCTGGTTCGGCGGGACGGCGAGATCCGTGACATCCTCGACCAGACCACGATGTGGGCCTCCGAGGAAGTCCTCCTACCCACGCTCGTCGCCCTGCTCGGCTTCGGGATCGGTCGGAATCCCACGGACCTGTCCCTCGTGCGCTGGAGACCTTCCATCGAATCGGCGGAGCTGCCCGGCGCAGCCTCCGCGTCCGAAGCGTTCTGGCTCCACCCGGTGCCGCGCGAACTCAACCACCGTACTCGGGTCGCGATTCGGAGCCGCTTTGATGACTACTCGCCGCGCCGCACCCTGGAGCCCGTCGAGCGCCTCTGGTCGCCTCCCCGTCACCTGGCGGCTCCGCTCCTGCGCATCATGGCCCCGATCGAGGGGTGGCTGGAGCCGGACGAAGCGGAGGTGCTGATCGGGGTGGTGGCAGAGGTCGGAGAGGATGGAGCGAGCCCCACGATCGTGGAGGTCGGGAGCCACTGCGGTCGCGCGACCGTCGTCATGGCGCACCTGCTACGGTCGCTGGGGTCCAGCGGGCGCATCGTCGCCGTCGACACCCACGATGGACGGGTGGGCGCCTCGGATCGGGGCATTCTGGACGTCGGCCCCACGCACGAGCGTTTCACGGCCAACCTGCGGTCCGCAGGGGTCGCCGAGCTCGTGGAGTCGATCCGGAGCCGTTCCTGGGAGGTCGACTGGCACGACGAGATCGACCTGCTCGTCATCGACGGGCTGCACGACTACCTGAACGTCTCGCGCGACTTCTTCAGTTTCGAGGACCACCTCCGCAGTGGTGGGTTGGCCGCGTTCCACGACTACGCCGACTACTTTCCGGGTGTCCGGGCCTTCGTCGACGAGCTCGTCGGGACGCGCACCTACACTCCGGTGGCTCGCGCGGGCAGCATGGTCGTCCTCCGGAAAGAGACGGGTCGGATCACCACGCGAACCAGCCGTGGCACGGAGGCGGGCCGCACCCTGCGGCGGGCCCCCGCTGCTACGGCGAAGCGCATGGACGACGCCGTATGTGCGCAGCCCGAGCCGGTCCCCACACCCGCGCTGGTCGGGCTCTCACAACCTCTCGTCTCGTGCGTCATGGCCACCTACGATCGCCGGTTCTGGGTAGCGCGAGCGCTGGAATACTTCGGGCGCCAGGACTACGAGCCACGAGAGCTCGTCGTCATCGACGACGGCCCCGACCCGATCGAAGACCTGATGCCAGCGGACGACCGTATCCGGTACGTGCGGCTTCCCGTCCGGGAGACAATGGGAGCCAAGCACAACCTCGGATGCGACGTGGCCCGCGGAGAGATCATCGCGCATTGGGACGACGACGACTGGGTCGCTCCGTGGCGTCTGAGCTACCAGGTCGAGCAGCTCGAGGCCCACACCCACGCCGCCCTCACCGGGCTGTCTACCCTGTGGTTCTACGCGCCGATGCTTCACCGCGCGTGGTCCTATGTCTACGACGTGCCCAGTCGGCCCTGGGTGTGCGGCAACTCCTTCTGCTACCGGCGGGAGTGGTGGCGTACGCATCCGCATCCGTCAATGAACGAGGGTGCGGATACACAGTTGGCCTGGTCGCTCCCACCTTCAGAAGTCGTGGCGAATCCGAACCGGGACTACTTGGTCGCGATCATGCACGACCACAACACCAGCCCCAAGCGCACCCACGCGCCGGAGTATGCGGAGGTGCCGGTGGAGCGCATCGAGGACCTGATTGGTCTCGACCTGGCGTTCTACCGCAGCATTCGGGAAGGCCGGGCCCTGGTGGGATCTCGGTAGGCTCCGCCGGGCCAGACCGGCCCGACGGAGCGACGCTCTCACGGGTTCGCTTGCCCGTCCCGTCCAGTAGTCCGACCGAGGTAGTCGCGGAGCGCCTCCTGTTCCAATGCTCGGCCGAGGTAGCGGCCTCGGTGGCCGGTGTAGTGTCGTCGTCAGCGTGGCATTCAGCGGTAGGCTTGACTCGCCGCATGGGGCGTCCGGTAACAATAGTGGTAACACACCGACTCGTCGCAGATCCCCACCGGGCCGGCGCAGATCGGCGTGAACCGTTGCAGATCGGCGTATATCGGCGCAGGTCGGTGCAGAGCGCATGCCTCCGGAGCATGAGGTCACAGGTTCGAATCCTGTCGGGCGCATGGAAGAAACCGTTGCCCCGCTTGGCCGTATGGCCGGGCGGGGCTTCGTGCGTCCAGGCATCTCAACCGGTGGTGTTCCAAAACCCGGCCGAAGTAACCGGGAGCGAGGAGGGTCGTAGGTTGGTGCCCTGTTTCCGCCGGTGGTGGATGGTGGCAGTATCAACCGACGACGCGAGGCGATGAACACGCCCTTTCAGATGCTCATCATGATGTTCGCGGGCTGGGTCAACGAGCATCAACGCACCATCATCGCCTACCTGCAGGAAGAGAATCGAGTTCTGCGGGAGCTCCATGGGAGGAAACGGCTACGGTTCAACAACGACCAACGGAGGCGGCTGGCGGCAAAAGGCAAGGCACTGGGCCGGCGAGTGCTTCGTGAGATTGGGACGCTGGTGACGCCTGATACGATTCTGCGGTGGCATCGGGAGTTGATCGCCAGGAAGTACGACGGCAGCGAGGGGAGGCGGCCGGGTCGCCCAGCCGTCGCTCGAGAGATCCGCGAGCTCGTGGTACGGATGGCGACGGAGAACGAACGTTGGGGTTACACGCGGATCGTCGGAGAGCTGGCGAAGGTGGGGCATCGGGTCTCGCGTTCGACCGTGCGACGGATCCTGATGGAACACGGGGTCGGACCGGCGCCAGAGCGGCTACCGCACATGCCGTGGTCGAAGTTCCTGAAGGCACACTGGGACGCGATTGCCGCGGCGGACTTCTTCACCGTAGAGGTGTGGACCTCAGTTGGGCTCGTCCGGTACCTGGTGTTCTTCGTCTTGGATCTGGCCACAAGGCGTGTGGAGATCGCCGGCATTGGCCCGGCGCCGACCGGATTATGGATGAGCCAGGTGGCGAGGAATCTCGTCGATGAGTTCGACGGCTTTCTGAAAGGGAAGCGCTACCTGATCCACGACCGGGATCCGCTCTACACACGGGACTTCCGAGCGCGCCTGAGCAGTGCGGGCGTGGAATCAGTGCGCTTGCCTGCACGAAGTCCCAATCTGAACGCATACGCCGAGCGCTTCGTTCTCTCGATCAAGTCCGAATGCCTGGACCGGATGGTCCTACTGGGAGAGAGGCACCTTCGAACCGCCGTGGCCGAGTACGTGGAGCACTACCATCGGGAGCGAAGCCACCAGGGACTCGGCAACCAACTGATCCAGCGAGAGCCGCGGTCGGGTTCGGGACCTATTACCTGCCACTCGAGACTGGGTGGACTTCTAAATCACTACGAAAGGGAGGCGGCCTGATCCTCGGCTGGGTTTTGGAACAGGACGGGAGTTGCAGCCTTCCCGGCATTGCCCCGTCACCTCGGGCAACCGATATTAGCAGAAATCAGCCAACTGTATTAGCACAGGACAGCCGCCCGGATTCGCAGGAAGCGGCCCGCGACCGGTAGCTTGAATCCGGGACTATTGGCGGCCGGAAGGACATCCGACAGGAGGAATTGTGGCTGACGACAACCCGGAGCAGACGACCCCGCGCAGCGAAGCCCTCGCGTGGTGGAAGGGGCGGGCAGATGCCGGGCAGTACGTAGGCCCCAAGTCGGAACTGCCTTCGCCTTCGGCCTTGCGCGTGCTCCGCGCCGAAGCCCTCATCGAGGAGACGCCGGGTGGCTGGGGCTGGGTGCTGCTCGGCCGCGAGCAGCCCAACGGGGCCGAGGCCTTGCGGCACAACTACTGGCCGCTCGTGGGCGTTCTTCTTGCCGAGTACGAGCCGGCGGAGATCTATCGCATCTCGGCGGTTCGGCTCCACTCGGGTGATACGACTGTGCCGGCCGAACTGTATGTGCGGCATAGCGCGAATCGCAGCCGCTATGCGGTCACGCTGGCGGATGACGTGAATGTCATGTTGACCCCCGACGAGAATCCGGCATCCGAGTCGACACAGATGGAGATCGCCGGAATCATGCTGCCCGTGAGCACGCCTGAGCGGACGTTGGTCTCCTTGCCACTCAGCGACGTGCGAAAACACCGCGATCCGGTCCTGGCCTGGCTGCGCAGCCTGGTGGTCGCCCGGCCCGCTCTCGAAGCCGCCTATGCGTCGAATCCTCGGCATGTGCTGGTGGCTCGGCTCGGACATCTGGCCCAGGACCTCGGCAACCGGCGACTGGCGGAACAGATCGAGCAAGTACTCGCGGCGCACCATGCCCACCACGTCAGCCGAACCGACACCGGGGTTGGCTCGGAGATCCTAGTGCCCGCCTATGTGACATCGCGCGTCTCGACTCGTGATCCAGGCCTTGACCGGCTGCAGGCGCGACTCGCCCATGCAGCCGAAGTCGTTCACGCCCACGTCGCTGAAACGGAGAGGGGCATCGAGCGGTTGGGCGAAGGCGCTGTGCTCGGCCGCGCCCGGGCTGCAAAGCTGGAGGACACCTACCACTCGACAACCATCGAAGGGTACCACATCACGCGCGAAGAGGTGCAGGCGGTCGTCGAAGGACGGCCGTATCAGGGACGCACGCCGGACGAGATCGAGCGGCTGATGGCGCTGCAGGGCTACTCACGGGCGTTCGACAGGACGCTCGCCCTGGTCCGCGACGCGCTTCCGGGCGACGCCCCGACGCTTGGCGAGTCACTGATTCTCGACCTGCACATCGAGCTCTGGGGTCCGTCCATCGACGCCGGCATCGTGAGCGCGGCCGATCTGCGCGGATGGCGCGAGCGGCCTGCCTTCATCCGCGGCAGCCGTCACGTGCCGCCCGGTCCGACGAAGGTCGGTCGGTACATGTCCCAACTCGTCGATCAGGTGAACGATCTCGAAGTCGGGCCACTGACCCGGGCCATCCTGACGCACTGGGCCTTCGTCCACATCCACCCGTTCATGGATGGCAACGGCCGCCTTGCCCGGCTGCTCATGAACTACCAGTTGGCCGGCGCGGGCCTGCCGTGGACCACAATCCGCGCCGAGCAGCGAGCGGCCTACTTCGCAGCGCTCGAGCGTGCGCACATCGAGGACGATCTGGTGGCGCTCGCTGAGTTTCTCCGCAGGGACGTCGAGCGGGCAGCGCGTAGCCTATGATCCCTTGGTGGGCCACGTGATGCCGTCGCTTGATGCAGCGTGCAACCTGGCAGTGAACTGACATCACTCCGGGCACAGGGGCTGCCCTATACGGACGATCCGGAGCAGGACCTCGACGGGTTCACGTTCCGGGGAGGCGTGGCCCTCCATATGACCCGGGCGGAACGAATCAAGTGTCGTTCAGGGGCGAGGGAGACGAGTGGACGGTCGGCGGAGTGGTGACCTCCATCGGTACCCAGGACGGCACCCCCGAAGGCGTGCTCTATGGGGTGTTTGACGCGACTCTTCTATCCGACGGTACCGTGGTGGTCGCAAACTCCGGTACGGCCGAGCTGGGTTCTACCCCGTTTTAGCAGACAGTTGAGTTAGGCTACTCTACTCGGCCCCGGCACAGGCCGCGGCTTGGGTGGGACCGGAGCCCAAGTAGGAGCGGCCGTCATCGGCGTTCGGCATGGGTCTGAGCAGGCGACAGCTGCTCGCAATTGTGCTCGCAACTGGACCTGCGCAAGCTGACAGGAGAGCCCAGGTATGGCGTAGAGTCCCCTGTGCAACTTGCGCACGATTCCCGCAGTTCAGGCGCTTTCCTGTGCAGGATGTCCGAATTGGGGTCCTTTGACTACGCCTCCGGAGCATGAGGTCACAGGTTCGAATCCTGTCGGGCGCATAGATCACAAGTCGAGCCCGCACCGTTACTTACGGTGCGGGCTCGTTTTCGTCCATGGGGGCCGAAATGGCCTCGGGTAACAAACCGGGTAACAGACTGTTACCACTAATCCGCACGGATTTCCGTTGGGCGTCGACGGTCGGGTACGGTGACGAAGCTGAATTATGTCACCGCCGAAGGAGTCGACCATGCCCCGGAAGAGAGAGGGCCGCCTCTACAAGAAGCGCCGCAGATGGTACGCGGACTTCAGGGACTTCAAGGACGTCGGAGGGCGCCAGGAGGCCCTGATCCGCAAGGGCGAGCGCTACGGGACGACCAGCCGCAAGGTCGCCACCCGCTTGGCCAAGGCACGCCTGGCTGAGCTGAGGCGCCTGCGGAAGGCGGGGCACGGTGGCCGTGACGAGGACCTCAGGAGCTACTGTCAACTTGAGGCCGAGGCGGGCAGAATCCGGTGGATGCAGACGAACAAGAGCAGCTACCGCGGCTACCGGTTCCCTCGTGAAATCATCAGCCACGGCGTGTGGCTGTACCATCGATTCGCTTTGAGCTTTCGCGATGTCGAGGAACTCCTCGCGAAGCGGGGCGTTAACGTCACCTACGAGACCGTCCGGCAGTGGTGTAGAAAGTTCGGACCCGAATACGCCAAGAAGCTCAGGCGTCGTCAGGGTCGGCTCGGCGACACATGGCACCTGGACGAGGTCTTCGTGAAGATCCGGGGTGAGCGACACTACTTGTGGCGGGCCGTCGACCAGGAGGGCGATGTGATCGACATCCTGGTCCAGCGATATCGTAATGCCCGTGCCGCCAAACGGTTCTTTCGCAAACTACTCAAGGGGCAGAGGTGCACGCCGCGAGAGTTGGTGACGGACAAGTTGAAGAGCTACGGCGCGGCGCGTCGGATGGAGATGCCTTCGGTGGAGCACAACACGGCGCGGTACGCGAACAACCGAGCCGAGGTGTCGCATCAGCCGACTCGCCAGCGGGAGCGCCAGATGCGGCGATTCAAGTCAGCGGGGCAGGCACAGCAATTTCTGTCGGTTCACAGCGTCATCCGGAATCTGTTCAACCTCGGACGTCACCAGCTGAGTTCAACGAACTACCGACTGTTGCGGAAGCGCTCCTTCAAAGACTGGAGTGCGGCCACGGCCGCCTGAGGGATTCCGGTCGCCCCCTGAGTGAGTGTTGCTCCGATTTCACCAAGTTGACAGTACCCATCTGCGGTATCGAGCCCCGTCACGATCATCGCACTTCGTTCGTTGCTTCGGGCGGGGGCATATATGATCCGAGAATCAGGGGAGGAAATGCGACGGGTCAGTAGAGCGGTCGGGCTATCGATGATCTTAGCGGCGTCTTGCACCAACAGCTTCGAGGTCGAATGCACGCTCGTAGACGCGTTCCCGTACAGCATTGTGATCGAGGTCACCTTCCCAGCACAGTTCGTCGAACCCCTGCCACAGCCCACGGGGATGGTGACGGCAGAGGGCTTCTCAAGCTCCATGATGCTACGAGTGGGGAACCAGCTCGTGTCCGATGCACCCAACGAGACCTATAACGTCTCCGTCACCGCCGCTGGCTTCGGGGACTGGCTGACAACGGGGGTTCGGACGAGCAGTGGCGTTTGCGGCGGATTCGACCCGATCAACCTCACGGCCACGCTAGTGCCTGCGGCGCCATAGCTCCAGCAGTCACGTGTAGACGTTCGGTCAGATATTCCGCAGCGTCAAACGCAGAATTCGTACACGGGCAGCGTCCGGTCACCGGCACCCGGCATCGGTGCCACCACCGCGCCCGCGCGACGGGCACCGAGACGCTCATAGAACGCCGATGCGTGGGGATCCGACGTCACCCGCACTGTGCCGCCACGTCGAGTCGCTGCGGCGTTGAGCGAGCGGTGCACGAGTTCCCTTCCGACACCTTGGCCGTGCGCGGTCGGCAATACCCACACATGCTCAAGCGCCCAGTGGGTGCGGTGATCCTCGAGCGCGCACACGCCGACGATTTGCCCGTCAAGCTCCGCCACGAGTACCTGTTGCGCTGTCAGGTACTCGGGCGTCAGGGTCAGTTCTGCGCTCCACGAGGCGAGCCATTCGTCAGGATATCCCCAATGCGCCTTTGCGCATCGCGCTAAGGCACTGAGTGCGGGCGCGTCCCCCGGCTTCGCACGACGGAAATGGGCAGGCACGGCGTGGGTCCCTCGTGTCGGGCTAACATGGGAGGAGCGATCGTGCGAATCCGGCCGGCGAGCTAGTGTAGTGCGTCCAACGCTTCTTTACATTTGGCGATCTTCGCCAGGATTCGGTCCGCTGAGGCGGTCCACACGAAGATGTGCGGGTTCTGGTTGGATTGAGCGATGTAGTCGTCGATGGTCGCGATGAGCTCGGGCACACTCTCGAACGAGTCACGGCGAATGCGTTTGTCCGTCAGGTCGCGAAACCAGCGCTCGACGAGATTCAGCCAAGAGCTCGACGTGGGCGTGAAGTGCAGGTGGAAGCGCGGATGGCGTTGCAGCCAGGCCTTGACGCGGTCGTGTTTGTGCGTGGAGTAGTTGTCCACGATCAGGTGGAGGTCAAGCTCCGCAGGTGTTTCGGCATCGATCTTCTTCAGGAACCGGATGAACTCTTGATGCCGATGGCGGGGTATACAGTCGCCGATCACGTGGCCGTCCAGCATGCTGAGGGCCGCGAACAGCGTGGTGGTGCCGTTGCGCTTGTAATCGTGCGTCATGGTTCCGCACCGCCCCTTCTTCAGCGGCAGGCCCGGCTGCGTGCGGTCGAGAGCCTGGATCTGCGACTTCTCATCCACGCACAGGACGAGTGCTCGGTCCGGAGGGTTGAGATACAAGCCCACGACGTCGTGCAGCTTCTCCGCGAATCGCTTGTCGCGGCTGAGCTTGAAGGTCTTCGTCAGATGCGGCTTCAGATTGTGGCGCTTCCAGATGCGCCGAACCGTGGCCTCGCTCACGCCTTGCGCCTCAGCCATCGTGCGGGTGCTCCAGTGCGTGGCGTTCTCCGGCTTGGTGTGGAGCGTTGCATGCACGATCGCGCGAACCCGGCGCTGAGAAATCCGTGGAATCCGACCCGGGCGAGGCGCATCCTTCTCCAGCCCGGCCAATCGCAGCGCCAAGAAGCGCTGTCGCCACAGCTGCACCGTCGGTCGCGAGATCCCCAGCCTCTGAGCAATCTCCTGGCTCTCAACGCCCTCGGCGGCGAGCTGAATGATCTGAGCGCGTTGGACTTGGCGGACCGGCAGGCTGCGGCTCCGCGCCCAACCATCGAGGATGGCCTGCTCCTCTTCGCTGAGGACGATGGACGCCGCACGACGACTCATGGCCCATACGATACCATGGGTGGACCAATAAGTCAATCTATTTACGACGCACTACACTAGCATCGGTGTCGTTTCACCGCGACCCCACGGTGCGCTCGGGTGGACCACAAGATAACGGAGTGTCCGCAATGCCATGGCGGTCACGTAGAACCTTATGGCCATCGTCACACTCGCGGTCACGTGAGGTCGGTGTCGTGGCGGTAGTGTTCAACGCGACGACCCCGTGGCCAGCAAAGGTAATGGCCCCACAGCAGCAACTATATTACGCTTCCATGGGCAATCCAAGATGTCCGCTGCTGGTGTGCCCGTGTATGCCGCTTTCGAGTGGCGGAGGAGGCTGAAGCCAATGGTGCGAACCGACTGGGATTCCGTGGAGTTCACGAAGACTCGCGGCTGGGAGGCACGCGATCGGACCGACGACGAATTCGCCAGTTACGACGGTCTCATGGCGTGGTGTGAGCGGCGCAAGCTCATTTCCGCGCGGCAGGCGCGCGAATACCGAAAGCGGGCGAGTGAGCGCCTCGCTGAAGCGCGCGCGGCGGTCACCGAGGCCCAACGCCTGCGGACGCTCATCTACGAGGTGCTGAGCGCGCTCGGCCATCAGAAACTCCCATCAGAAGAGCAACTCCGACAAGTCAGTGAATGGGTACGGCGCTCCGCGACCGCCCGTCGGCTGGTGCGGTCGGCGGAGGGGATCCACTGGGAATGGCACTTCGACCGCTATCGCCTCGACCATCCCCTCGCCCCGATCGCGTGGTCTCTCGGCGACCTGCTCGCCGCGCCTGAACGCACGCGCGTTCGGGTGTGCGATGCCGACGACTGCGGCTGGCTCTTCGTCGACGGCAGCCGAGGTAGGTCGCGACGCTGGTGCGACCCCGCCGACTGCGGAAACCTGGCCAGGGTTCGCCGCTTTCGGTCTCGAAAGGCCGGGCGGTTAACCCCGACTAGCACGTGAGTTCCGGGGCTGTAATGCCTTTGACATCCCATGGGCATGACGGCATTTTGTGCGGCAACCAGCGCGTGGGAGCGCGTCACCCGCGTTTCCCGGCGATTACCTGTCCGCGGAGGCCAAATAGCATGCGATCGATTGGACCGAACCTGCTCCTACGACCATACGGCGATATGACCGTGACGAGCGCGGCGATATGAGCGAGCACACAGCGGCGGTCATCTGGTCACGAGGCGGCGCAGTATTCACGGACAACCGCTACTCGCGGGCACATCGCTGGCTCTTCGACGGCGGGACCGAAGTTCCGGCCGCCGCTTCGCCTCACGTCGTCGCACTGGCGGTGACAGTGGAGGCGGCCGTCGATCCCGAGGAGGCCTTCGTTGCTTCACTGGCGAGTTGTCACATGCTGTGGTTTCTGTCGCTCGCCGCGGCGAAGGGTTTTGTGGTCGAGTCGTACAGCGATGAGGCCGTGGGTGTCATGGCGAACGACGCAGACGGGCGGTCGGCTATGACAATGGTCACGCTGCGTCCGAAGCTGACGTTCGCGGGCGCTTCCCGCCCTTCATCGGAACAGCATCACGCCTTGCACCACGAGGCGCACGAGCGCTGCTTCATCGCCAATTCGGTCAAGACAGCCGTGCGGTGTGAGGCGGTGGATCTTGGCTGAGTGCCCGTGACAGGTAGGCGTGTCGTTCTGTCGGATCGCCGGTTGCAGGACACTCACGGCATTGTCGGTTTCTCACGGCGGCGCTCAGACGGTCGGGTACGACGTCGGCGAGGACATGTTGCTCACCCGTCAACCGGCCGGACAGATCCTGCTCGAGCCTCATCTCGCGACGCACTCATCGGATCCGAACAATGGCGGGCACGAGCATCTGAATTGGCGGGGGGCCCCTGGCCGACGGGCTTCTGGACCTCATGGGGCGGCCGAAGTGACCCCCTCCGTCCCTCACGGTTCACGCGTCTGAACCAGATCGTACACGACAACGGCGGGGAACCCATCGACCTGCGTCGCCACCACCATTCGACCGTTTCGCACGACCGGGCGAATGAATCCCGGTGGATCAGGCATCCGCACTCGTGCCAAGTAGCGGCCCCCGTTCGGCGTCTGCGATTCGGACTCGTTCTCGCTGGAGTTCGATCGTCATCGACGTGTCGCCGTCGAAGCCGATTCGGTGCAGTCGGTACTCCCCACCTTCTCCGAGCACGATCCCGCCCTGGGGTCGAGGGGCCCAGGCCGGTTGCGGAGCAAACGGCTCCATCATGGATGCCACCATCCTCGACCCTCGGCGAAACACGATACCATCGTCGGACTCAGGTGCCGGGAGGGGCAGCGTGTCTCGAGGCACAAACCCCGTATCGAGTTGGAGAATGGCGGGTTGGCCGTCCAATCTCAGCCCGACATCAAGAAGCCGAGCGCCGTCCTCGAACGCACCAGCCCACGGAAACGATGCGAAGGACACGCGGCGAGGCACCTCCCTTCGCACCCCACCCGTCACCGGGTCAAACCCAGTGTAGCGACCGTTCCCCCAGTTCATGACCCAGAGTGTTTCCCGAGAGTCGAGAGCAAGCCCACTTGGGCTACTGAGCTCGCCGGGTCCTTCGCCTTCTCCGCCGAACGCACGTTCGAATCCTCCCTCACTATCAAGAACTCGTACTTCGGAGGCCTGTCCGTCCAAGACGTACACTTCTCCCTCCGGACCAAGAGCCAACCCCTCAATTGAGCCGAAGAGATCGGGCCCCTCCCCATCCTCCGACCCAACGCGGAACCGCTCCAGGAGAGTCCAGGAACCATCGGTCGGGGCATCGGGGCTACGAACAAGAACACGCCCGGAAACGAGCGTATCGACGGAGCCAGCCCACTCCATTCCGGCGGACTGGCCAGGATTCACACAGCTGGCAAGCAGCACTGCCGCGACCGCCACACCCGCGTGACAAGCCGCTGGCACTCGCACCGGCGCAACTTCCCCCGGGTGATCGCGCCTCATCAAGCCCTCTCGGGCTCCACATACCGGCACAGGTAGGCCGCAGGGGCATCAGCGCGAATCTGGAAGTCGTCCCCGGATGGGATCACGTAGGTTTCCCCTGCTTGGTAACGCGTGGTGCGGCCCCGCACACGCACATTGAGGGTGCCGGACAGCAGCGTCACGTGCTCCTCGGCGCTCGTGGAGAAGGTGTACGTACCGGGTGTGATCACGCCCACCGTGGCGTCGCCGTCCTCTCCCCGAAAGCGGAGACTCTGGACACAACCGTCGGCGTGGATCGCGTGGGGGATTGGGGACGGCGTGGATCCGACGCCTTGCTCCGCGGCGGCCAGGGAAAGGACGGCCACCTCGAAGTGTGTTACGAAGGCGTCCTTTTGGGTGAGGTAGCGCTCGTCCTCCGGATAGAAGACAGCCACCTCCGGATCGCTCCCGGCAAAGCCCACGATGGAGTCCAGTGAATCCCACAGGGAAAGCACCGCGATCTCGGCCTCGTCGCCGTGGACCTGCACGAGCATCATGGAACCCTGGTTTCCAGGCGTCGAACGATGTCCTTCAATGCCTGTGCGTTCGACGTAGTCGCGGTACGCGTCCACATCGGCTGCTCGAACATGTCCCCGCCAGTGGCGTGCAATCATGATGCTTCCCCTTCCTGTAGGTCGCCAAGGCCTGCAAAGAAACGCGCGTACACGCGTATGCCGTCGAAGAATTGGTTGATGGAGATCCGCTCGTTCGGTGCGTGCAAGTGGTCGTCCGGAAGGCCGATGCCTGCCACCAGCACGGCGGCACCACCGCTACCCAGGACTTCGAGGATGGCGAGCGAGCCGCCTGAGCGCGTGAAGACAATGCCGCGGCCAACCACCTCCCGGAATGCCGAGTCCAATCGGGAGAAGGCCGGGTGTGAGGTATCCACGGCCACCGGGTCGGAGAGGATTAGAGGCTCCACCGACACACGGGCCCAGGGAGGTGTCAGTGCGCGGACCCGCGCCTCGAGACCGGCGAATACCTCTTCAGCCCGCTGATCTGCGACGAGGCGCAGGCTGATCTTGGCGCGGGCCTCGGCCGGGATCACGGTCTTGATACCATCACCGGTGAACCCGCCCGTGATGCCGTGGATGTCAAGTGTAGGCAGGGCCCATAGGCGCTCATGGACGGTTCGCCGCGGGTCGCCGACGAGCTCTCCGGCTCCGACCTCAACGGTTGTGAACGCCTGCAAGTCGAAAGGGAGTTCCGACCATCCCTCGCGCTCCAGGCGGCCAGGACGCCGCACTGCGGCGTACAGGCCCGGGATCCGGATGCGGCCACGGCGGTCCTTCAGGCCGTGCAAGATGCCGACCAACGCCTCGTGCGCGTTGGGAGCCACTCCCCCGTACAGACCGGAATGCACGTCCTCACGGAGGGTCCGCGCCACCACCTCTGCGTAGCAAATACCGCGCACAGCCACTTCGGCGCACGGCCAACCCGGAGCGTAGTAGGGACTGTCAGCGATGACCACGATATCGGCGTCCAGGAGATCCGGTCGTTCACGAACCAGGTCAAGGAGCACCTCTCCGCCGACCTCCTCGCCGCCCTCAATGAGGAATCGGAGGTTCACGGCGGCTTGTCCGTGTGCGAGGGCCGCTTCACACGCGGTGATCAGGGCGAAGAATTGGCCCTTGTCATCCGTGGCCCCACGGGCGTACAGGCTGCCGTCCCGCACCGTCGGTTCGAAAGGCGGGGTGTGCCATTGTGTGAGCGGGTCGGGCGGCCGCACGTCGTAATGTCCGTACACCAACACCGTCGGTGCGCCCGGTATGACCGGACCCGTCGCACACACCACAGGATGCGAATGGCTACCAAGCAGTTCGACCGGGGCGCAGCCGATCCTCTCGAGATGGTCCCGCACCCAGGCCGCGGCTCGGCGACAGGAATCGGCGCACGCCGGATCTGCTGAAACACTTGGAATCCGGAGCAGCTCCATCAACTGCCCGAGAATCCGATCTCGTTCGCGGTCTACGAAGGTGTCCATAGCGTTCATACGTGGAGACTTTCGGTTGGAGGACAGGGGCGCGGCGCTCGCTCGCCCCTCACGATGAGGGCGACCGCTGCGATGACAAGGGTCGTAGGTAGCACCGTGGCCGGCTCGAAGGGCTCGTGACCCACTGACCATCCGAGGGCGAGGGCCACGACGGGATTGACGAAGGCGTAGCTGGCCACCGCCGTGGGCGACACGGTGTCCACCAACCACGCGAAGGCCGAGAAGGCCAACACCGAACCGAACACGACCAGGTACACGAAACAGGCGATGGCCACCGGCGTGACGGCGGCGCCGAGGTCGCGCATTGGAGGCTCGAGGAGCAGGGAAGCGCCAAGCAGAAGCACGCCACCACCGAGGAGCGGCAGAGACGCCGCCAGGGTGGTGGAGGCGGGGCGGCGGTGGCCCCGGTACCAGATCATCCCGGCGCCCCAGGCCGCAGAGCCCGTGAGGAGGAGGCCCGACACCAAGAGGGACCTGTCGGCGCCGATGGTGGGCAGGTGGAGCCAGGCGATACCCAGTAGGCCAAGGAGAAGCCCAGCCAGGCTCATACCCGACAGCCCCCGACCCTCACGAAGGGTGAACAACGCCACCCAGAGTGGAATCGTTGCGACGATGAGTGCCGCGAAGCCCGAGGCGACCCGCTGCGATGCCCAGAACAGGGCGCCGTGTCCCACGAAGAACATCAGAGCGCCGGCCACGAGCCCGTTGCACCATTGGGCTGGCCCCGGCGCCGGCACGCCCGCACCCTCGCCCAGGCGTAGAGGAGTACACCCGCTGCGCCGCTGCGCAGCCCGGCGCTCAGCAGGGGAGGAAGGACTTCGACCAGGACCTTGATCGCGAGGTAGGTGGATCCCCAGATGAGGTAGATGGCTGTAAACGCCGCTACGATCTGCGGAGTGCGCCGACTGTGTAGCTGGGGTCCACCGGCCCTCATCCGTTCTGCCGCTTGCGGGCTCGAAAGCGTCGCACCTTGGCGAGGTTCCCGCAGTCCGACATGTCGCACCAACGCCGCGACCCAGGCCGGCTGCCGTCCACGAAGAGCCAACCGCAATCGTCTGCCTCGCACAGGTGCACCCGGGCCAACTCCGGCGACACCAGCAGCTCGGTCATGGACCAGGCGATGGGCGCGAGCGGGTGCTCGAGACAGCCGGGATCGAGCCTCCATGTCCAGGTGACCCCGTCGGCCATGGCCTCCAACCGTCGCAGCTGCGCGTACCGCTTGGCCCGCGCGGTGACGTCGTCGAGTTGTTCTCGCGTCGGGGTGTTCCCGGTGCCGACGTGCCTCAGCACAGTGTAGATCGAACGTCGGAGGTCATGGGCCCGGCGCACGGCCGCGGCCGCCATGCGAGGGCGGGACAGGGCGAGGGCACGGTAGGCCCGCGCCTCCGCGCTGGAGAGGATTCCGCGGCGCTCACACCAGGAAGCGAGGCCGGCGTAGTCCGCAAGGTCGTCTGCCTGGCGGTCGCGGGCTTCCCAGCCCCGCGTTTTGGTGAATTCGAGGGCGTGCCAATCGGTTCGCATGGCGCCAACCTTAAGGTAACTGATATAATTCCACAAGGCGGTTACTCATTTGTCGATGGAACGATGTTTACGCTCTCGTGTGAGGAGTTGGCATGAGTTCTGAAATCGTAGGTTCCGGGCTTCGTGTCGGAGAGCCAGGGCCGAGCTATTCACGGTTCAGCGATCGCGAGATCAGATTCCTGGGAGTACATCGCCACCGTGACTGGCGGATGAAGTGCTACTGCATCCGGTACGGCGCAGAACAGGTGGATTGGGAGGGGTTTGGAACGGGCATCGCGGATGCTCTGTCGACCCTGCCACCGGTGCAGGTTGAGGAGGGCCGCCCGGGCCTGGGTTTCGTCATTGCCCACCGAGGCAAGACGGGGGACTATATCGTCTTGGGCTGGTGGAACCGCGAGAACGAACTGCCGGTGGAGGTGTGGGTGCGACGCACCAGGCAGGACCCCTGGCGCAAGGCCGTCCGAGGCGAGTCGATGTGCGCTTGGGATCTCGAGGTGATCGGGGAGGAGCGAACCTCCTGGATCGAGACCATGCTGTCCGGCCCTCTTGATCCGAGGGCGTACCTCGAGAGGGTGCCGCCCCGCCTCCTATTGAAGGAAAATGGGGAATGGAGCAGGGGTTGGGCGACCTGGCTGGCCGGAAGTTGACGGCCTGAACGGGCACTTGTGGCTTGCCCATCCCGTTCGTTCATCGATCAGAACTGCCGTTCGTTCTGTTCAGGCTCCTTTCGGCCCAAAGTCCAGACGCGGCCATCACAAATGCGTTTGCTTTGAGCCAATCCGCAGCCCCGCGTGTCCACCTTCACTCGACGAGGCGTGAAGCCGAGATGATCCGACTATTCCGTACAGGCGCGGCGCTCGCGCTGATTGCGTTTGCCGGTGCATGCGCCCGCTACCAAGGCATTCCTGTGGAGGTCACATTCACCGGCGGGGACGGGGTGACACTCAGCGGCACATTGGTACTTCCGGGTCAACCCGCGTCGAAGGTACCAGGAGTGATCCTGCTGCATGGTGCCGAGGCGGCCACGCGCAGCTTTGCCTATCGAATGCATGCCAACGTGTTTCTCAGCCGTGGCATGGCGGTCCTACTGTATGACAAGCGTGGGGCCGGTGCGTCGGGCGGGTCAAGCGACTCCGTCACGTACGAAGAGCTCATCGAGGATGCGTTGGCCGGGATACGCCTCCTCCGGTCACACCCCGGCATCGATCCAGACCGAATCGGAATCGTGGGTGCAAGCGAGTCGGGCTGGCTCACTCCAGAAATCGCCGAGCGTGCCGGTAACGTCGACTTCGTGATCAACAAGGTCGGTCCGTGCGGGTCGTGGCGCGAGACCGTAGAGTGGGAAGTGTACAACGACCTTCTCGCGGAACATGTAGGCGACAGGACTGCCCGCCACCAGGCCGCGATTCGGCGCCAGATATGGGACTACTACGTCGCCCCCAGCGATTCTGCGCGCGAGATTTTGGCTACTACTCTCCGACTGTGGAAGGGGAAGCCGGACTCGCACCTGCCGGACTCCCTGAGTGTGGTTGGTCCCGGTTACATCCAGCGGGTCAGCTATGACCCCACACCATTCTTGGAGCGGCTCAACACACCGACGATGTACGTGTACGGATCCGACGATGTGAACGTCCCGACGAAGCGTTGTGTGGAGCGACTGTCCGAACTGCAGGAAGCCGGTCGTCCGGTGTCGTGGCATGTCTTCGAACACGAAGGCCACGAGCTGGGCGGGGTTGGGTTGCGCGGCTATCGATTCGTCGAGGGATACGCAACACTGTTGGGCGACTTCGCTGCGGCCCACGTTCGGTAAGCTGGCGCAGATTGCACCACCGACGGGCGGGGCCGGCGCGGGGTGCCGGGTACCATGCTCGAAATCGTTCCCTGCAGACCGCGAACAGGAGCGGAGATGGCGACGAAGTGGCTGGCTACAGCGGCGATGGCGCTCGGCGTAGGCGGATGCGCCGTGACGGCCGAACCCGCCGATTTGATCGTTACCGATGTCCGCTACTATACGGGGACGGGCGAGGGGCCGCTCACGGGCGACATCGTCGTGCGCGACGGCGCGGTCGTCGCGGTCGGGCTCGATGCCGCCGAGGGCTACGAGGCGACCGACACGATCGACGGCGTCGGGCTCTTCGCGATGCCAGGCCTGTGGGACATGCACGCCCATCTGCGCAGCTCGGAAAACGCGGGGCTCGACCCCCAGGCCTTCCTTTCGCGCGGGATAACCTCGGTCCGCGATCCTGGCGGTTACGGCGACCGTGAACGCGCCCTGACGTCCGAAACCTCGCTCGCCATCTATCCGAGCTTCGAGATGCTGAACGGCGAGAGCTTTGCACCCTTCCAACAGGTTGTGACAAGCGAGGCCGACGTCGACGCCGTTGTCGCAGAGCGCGCTGCAGAGGGCGCGACGCAGATCAAGATCCATCGGGCCTTTCCGCTGGGCTTGCTGCCCCGCCTCGTCGAAGCGGCGCGCGCGCACGGCCTGCCGGTGATCGGCCATATCCCGCTCGGCATGCATCCGCTCGCGGCGTGCGAAGCCGGAATGGCCGGGATGGAGCATATCGGCTCCTTTCTCGAAGCTTATGCCTCGGTGACGGCCGACGCGACGGGCGCCGATGCGGCCCTGTGGATGCTCTCGGAGGAGGCCGGCCCGCTCTATCGCTGCCTCGCCGACCGTCGCGTTTTCGTGACGCCGACACTCGTCCTTTATCCGGCGGTCGCGCGCCGGCGGCTAGGCGATGCCGAATGGCCACCCGAAATTCGTGACTTCCTGGCCAATATCGCGGCGATCGCGCGCCGTCTGCATACGGAAGGCGTGCTGCTTCTTGCCGGAACCGATGTCAGCGACCTGGAAGACGCCCCGCAGCTCGTGCCGGGAACATCGCTCCATGACGAGCTGGTCTTGCTCCAGCTGGCGGGCATTCCGGCCCGCGAGTTGATCGTCGTCGCCACGGGCAATGCCGCGCGCGCGGTGGGCAGGGAAGGCGAGACGGGCGTCATTGCGCCGGGAGCCGACGCCGATTTCGTGCTGCTCGCAGCCGACCCCGGAGCGGATATCCGCAGTACGGCGCGGATCGTCAGCGTCTTTCGGGCGGGGCGGAGGGTCGATCCGGCTGGCGGCGAATAGCCGGGTCGACTCCCGGGTTATCGGGCCATACGGGATGCAGGACAACATGATGCGCCGTGATCGCCGCCGGGAGTCCGACAGCGGCGTGCTCGTCATCGATTATGGCGCGATCCTGGATTGGGGAGCTCGGGATCTGCCCTCAGGGGCGGAGCCACGCAACAATGCCTGTCCCCAGTTGTCTCGATGACCAGAGCGAGTTGCTCCCTGAAGCGCTCCGGTTCTTCCCAGAACGGGAAGTGTGCGGATTCCTCGAACCAGACGACCCCCTTTTTCGGCGCCGCGAGCGTCTCCAGATACGCAACAGCAAGAGTCGGCGGCGTGTTGAGATCGTGCCTTCCTAGAAAGAAATAGACGGGCACCTCGATACGACGCACAATGCTGTCGAGGGGTAACTCATCGCCGCGCATGATCGAGCCGACCCGGGTGGCGCCGCGCGCGACGTTGAGGACGTCGCGTAGCGTATATTCGGGCGCCCCGAGACCGGTGAGCAGGATCGGCCAGTAGCTTCGGTGTCCGAACAGTTCACCGCCGTGCTGGAACAGGTCATTCTCCGTCATTAGCCCACCGCTTCGCAGGCGCTCGGCGAGGTCCTTGTCCCTGGTATCGAGAGCCATTGGGCCGAGGGCCTTTTCGCGGGCCTGACGGACGGCCTCGACTCCTCCGGCCATCTGGCCCGTGCCGATATAGGCACAGTAGAGGTCCGGGCGGTCCGCGACAGCGAGGAGGCCGAGATAGCTTCCCCACGAATGCCCGAGCAGATACACGCACGGTACGGCGAAGCGCCGCCGCAATTGCTCGGCAAGCGTGTGGGTGTCCCGGAGCGTCCGCTGGACCGTGAGCGACTCGTGGGACAGTCCTTGCGCATAGGATTTGCCGGCACCCAGGCGGTCCCAGTGCACCATCAGGAAGTCCCTCTCCCAGGACCTCTGAAACGCGTGTGCGAGGTACATGGCGGGCATGCCTGGACCACCGTGCAGGAACAGGACGACGGGACTCCGGTTGTCGGCGCCCCGGATCAGGACCCATTGCGGATCGCCGTTCAGGTCGAGTTGATCCAACTCGGCCACAGCGCGGGCCCCGTCGATAGGGGGAGTGCGGCCCTGTCCGACGGTAAGCGCGACGAAGGCGATCATCGCCACGGATAGGGTCGTCCCTGCGATCCACCAGGCGATCCGCCTCATCGCGGGGGCCAGCCCGCGAGGATGGTCGTAACACCTTGGGCGGCCGCTGCGACGGCCCCGTCGTTGCCGCCGTGAACGTGGAGGCCGCCTTGAGCGAGTTGGCGGTTCACTGCCAATGCTGCGGTCCCATGCGCCTGGCACCAGATGAGGACGCTCAGTTCCCTCGTCAGGTCGGAGTCCTGGGGCGTCAACGCGCACACCTGCCTCAGCACCGGCCCGGAGGCACGATCGGACGCAGCTCGGAGCTCTGGATACGGCGTCTTGTCCCACAATTCTTCGGAGAAGGCGACCCGGAAGAGCGACGGGTTGTCCATTGCCCACCCCACGTACGCACTCGCGATGGCGATAATCGCTTCGCGCGGGCCGACCTCGCTCGACCGCTCGGCTTCCTCGAGCACTGCGCAGAGCTCGTCCAACGCTTCCGCAGCGACGGTGGCGAGGAGCGCCTCGCGGCTCCGGAAGTGGTGGTACGCCGCCGGGTGGGTCACGCCGACCGCGTGCGCCACAGAACGGAGACTCAACTCCCGCATGCCGGTCGTTTGCAGAGCGCTGCGGGCCTCGCGCACGAGCGATGCACGCAAATCCCCATGGTGATAAGTCTTCATGTTACCAACGGTAACATAGTTTGATGAAGTAGTCCACGAAGGAATGCCCGACAGGGTCCAGAGTTGCGCATCCATTCCTTCGACGATTTGGCGCCCGTGGAATCGACCTACGCCTCCACGGTGCCAACCGCGTTGCTCCCATTTCCCCAGTATTGTACTTTTCGCCCTCGACGTCGGACCGAAGGCACACGGAGCGCCTATGCGTCATCGCTGCGCGGTATCCCGGGCGGGGCCGGGGCCCCTACGCCTGATCGTAGGGCTGGTCGCGGGAGTCCTCTTCGTCGCCTGCGGCGATCTCCAGGTCTCGACGGAGCCCCCCCTCCCGGATGTGGCCGGCGAGTGGGCCGGCTCAATAACCCTGGAAGGGAGGGTCCCGCGAAGCGTGGCGATGAGCCTGGTGCAGACAGGCTCGACCGTGAGAGGTTCCATGAGCCTCGAGGGGGCGCTCACGGCCGCGGACTTGCAGGGAACAGTCGACGCCAGGGGGATCCTGAGGTGGGGATCCCACGACGACGACTGCGATTTCTGGACCGGGCAGCTCTCGATTTTCGCGGAGCCCGGTACGCTCGCGGGCCCTGCTCAGGTGAATGAGACGCTCTGCGACGGAGGCGCCGTGGTCACCGGATCGATGAGCGTGGATCGACGTTGAGTTCCCCCCGGATGCCTGTAGGTTAGCCGGTCATCCCAGTCGACTTGGCGGCGTGTATGCGCATCGACTCGAATCGCTGACCTCAGTCCCGATCTTGCGCAACCCGGCCTGGATGGGGGGCTTGCCCCATGTCGGTGTCGAAATGTCGCGGATCAGCGGACGCCGTCCTGTTCCAAAACCCAACCGAAGTAACCGGGAGCGAGGAGCGTCGTAGGTTGGTGCCCTGTTTCCCCCGGTGGTGGAGGGTGGCAGTATCAACCGACGATGCGAGGCGATGAACACGCCCCTTCAGATGCTCATCATGATGTTCGCGGGCTGGGTCAACGAGCACCAACGCACCGTCATCGCCTACCTGCAGGAAGAGAATCGAGTTCTGCGGGAGCTCCATGGGAGGAAACGGCTACGGTTCAACAACGACCAACGGAGGCGGCTGGCGGTAAAAGGCAAGGCACTGGGCCGGCGAGCGCTTCGTGAGATTGGGACGCTGGTGACGCCTGATACGATTCTGCGGTGGCACCGGGAGTTGATCGGCAGGAAGTACGACGGCAGCGAGGGGAGGCGGCCGGGTCGCCCAGCCGTCGCTCGAGAGATCCGCGAGCTCGTAGTACGGATGGCGACGGAGAACGAACGGTGGGGCTATACGCGGATCGTCGGAGAGCTGGGGAAGGTCGGGCATCGGGTCTCGCGTTCGACCGTGCGACGGATCCTGATGGAACACGGGGTCGGACCGGCGCCAGAGCGACTACCGCACATGCCGTGGTCAAAGTTCCTGAAGGCACACTGGGACGCGACTGCCGCGGCGGACTTCTTCACCGTAGAGGTGTGGACCTCAGTTGGGCTCGTCCGGTACTTGGTGTTCTTCGTCTTGGATCTGGCCACAAGGCGTGTGGAGATCGCCGGCATTGCCCCGGCGCCGACCGGATTATGGATGAGCCAGGTGGCGAGGAATCTCGTCGATGAGTTCGACGGCTTTCTGAAAGGGAAGCGCTACCTGCTCCACGACCGGGATCCGCTTTACACACGGGACTTCCGAGCGCGCCTGAGCGGTGCGGGCGTGGAATCAGTGCGCTTGCCTGCACGAAGTCCCAATCTGAACGCATACGCCGAGCGCTTCGTTCTCTCGATCAAGTCCGAATGCCTGGACCGGATGGTCCTACTGGGAGAGAGGCACCTTCGAACCGCCGTGGCCGAGTACGTGGAGCACTACCATCGGGAACGAAGCCACCAGGGACTCGGCAACCAACTGATCCAGCGAGAGCCGCGGTCGGGTTCGGGACCTCTCACCTGCCACTCGAGACTGGGTGGACTCCTGAATCACTACGAAAAGGAGGCGGCCTGATCCTCGGCTGGGTTTTGGAACAGGACGAGGACGTGGAAGAAGTACGGTCTGAAGCCCCACCAGATCAGGCGCTTCAAGCTCTCACGGGATCCTCGCCTGATCGAGAAGATCCACGACGTGGTGGGTGTTTACCTCAATCCCCCCGACAATGCCGTGGTCTTCTCCTTCGACGAGAAGAGCCAGATCCAGGCCCTGGACCGTACCCAGCCTGGCTTGCCCCTCAAGAAGGGCCGGGCCGGCACCATGACCCACGACTACAAACGGCACGGCACCACCACCTTGTTCGCCGCGCTTGAGGTCGCCACCGGCCAGGTGATCCATGACTGCATGCCTCGGCACCGTCATCAAGAGTTCCTGAAGTTCATCAAGGCTGTCGAACACACGGTGGAGCCTGGACTCGATGTTCATGTCATCCTCGACAACTACGCCACGCACAAACACGAGAGGGTACGTCGCTGGTTGAAGCGACATCCCCGTGTCCACTTCCACTTCGTTCCTACCGGCGGATCTTGGCTGAATCTCGTGGAACGCTTCTTCGGTGAACTCGACGAACGTCAACTCCGTCGCCTCGCCGTGACCAGTGTCGACGAGCTCGTAGACGTCATCGACGCATATATCCGCAACCGCAACGAAGACCCCACACCTTTTGCCTGGACCAAGTCCGCCAAAGCGATCATCAAGAAGATCGAACGTGGGCTCCTGGTCTAGGTTTCGTTGTGATGGAAGCCCCTGACCCGGAGCCGCCAGCGATGAAGTATCCGAAGCGAAGCCAGTACAAGCACGCGAAGTCTCAGTATCGGGTACGGAATTGGCCGGAGTACGAGGCCGGCCTTCGGCGTCGTGGCGACGTGACCGTCTGGCTTTCAGATGAGGCGCTTGATGCCTGGCGTGCTCCGGCCAGCGGCAAGCCCGGCGGCCAGCGCACCTACGCGAACATTGCGATCGAGGCCGCGCTGACGATCCGCATGGTCTTCCATCTTCCGCTTCGCCAGACCGAGGGCTTCCTGCGTTCCCTGGCCCAGCTACTCGAGTTGGATCTCCCGATCCCCGATCACACCACGCTGTCTCGGCGGCTGACGAAGCTCAGTGACATTCGCTTTCGCAGGCTCGGACGGACGGACCGATCCACCTGCTCATCGATAGCACGGGGCTCAGGATTCACGTCGGACCCCTGAGAAGGCCACCGAAGAGAAGGGCTTGGCGGAAGCTGCACCTCGCGGTTGATGCCGATACAGGTGAGATCGTTGCGTCAGATTTGACCGATCGCCGAACCCATGACTGCACGCGAGTCGGCCCGTTGCTGGAGCAGATCCCCACGCCACTGGCCTCCCTCTCAGCAGACGGTGCTTACGACGCGGCGGGGGTCTACGAGGCGGCTCAATCAAAGGGCGAGGGACGAGCCGTGAGGATGCTCATCCCACCTGGACGAGATGCCCAGCTGGCTCCAAGGCCGTCGCCCGCATTGGAGGAGAGAAACCGGAACATCCACTCCATCCGCGAGCTCGGTCGGCGCGAGTGGCACAAACGGTCCGGGTACAGCAAGCGCAGCATGGTCGAGAATACTGTCTACCGGTACAAGACCATCATCGGTCGAAGTATGAGAAGTCGAACCTTCGCTGGGCAGCGCGTTGAAGTACAGCTGGCGAGCAAGATCCTCAATACGATGATCACTTTAGGGATGCCCGACAGCCACCGAGTGGCCTGATCTCCGCTCGGGGGACGGGGCATCTGTCCTCAATTCAGAGCCATGCAACAACGCCCCTACGAGACCGTGCGGCAGTGGTGTCGGAAGTTCGGACCCGAATACGCGCGGAAGCTGCGGCGTCGCCAGGGTCGGCTTGGTGACGCTTGGCATATGGACGAGGTCTTCGTGAAGATCCGGGGTGAGCGTGAGCGAGGAGCACGGCCCAGTGCAGGGTAGGTCCGGGCTCGGGAGATCCTCCGAATGCGATATGTCAGCTCTGGACAGGCGGTGATGGGTGGCCAGCCCATCGGCTTACACCGGCCGGGTTCGAAGTCGAGGAGATCGGCAGCCGAGCGAACCAGGACGGCAGGATGGAGGAAGTTCGGCTGCGAGGCCGTCACGGCACGGTCGCGCCACGTATTCCTCAGACCTGGCGGCAAGCAGCCTCAGAACGGTCGATGTGCTCGACGATGAGATCTCGGACAGCGTCAACGTGCGTGAACGGACTCATGTGGCCGGCAGCGGAGAGCACGCGCTCATGCGCGTCAGGCAGCGTCGCCAGGAGAACATCCACCACTGCACGCGCGGGGCGCCGCGTGCGTCCCCCCACGATGAGTCGCGTGGGGACGGTAAGGCACGCGCAGTCATCGATGGTTGTGGAGAACTGATGGATGCTGCCGAACTCCGCGGCGACCTTCATGACGCCGGCGATGATGACGCGTCGATGTCTTCGAGGCATGAGCCACCAGCGGACGCGACCGATCCAGTAGCCCATGTAGGTCGCGGCGGCGGCGACATACGCGCCGTTCGAGGTCTCGGTGCGTACCCGATCCGCAACGGCGGAGATCTCGTCCCATTCGGCCATTCGCCCGGCCGACCTGAGGAGGTGGAAAGAAACGGGTTCGACCAGGGTGAGACTCTGGACCTTGCCTTCGAGCTGGCAGGCCGCCTCGAGCGCGAGCGCGCCCCCATAGGAGTGCCCGGCGAGGTGAACCGGTCCGTCCACCAGCGCGGCAAGTCTGAGGATGGTCTCGACGTCCGCCCAGGGCTCGAATGGCCGATCGGCTGGCCAGGCATTCGACGCTCCGTAGCCGATGAGGTCTGGTGCAAGCACGCGGTGCCGCTCCTTGAGCACCGCCACCAGCCCCGTCCACATTCTGTGCGACGCGCTTGAGCAATGCACCAGGATCACCGGGGTGCCCCGTCCGATATCCAGGTAGGCCACCGGACACGGGCCAATCCGGATCGTCTCCATGTTGCACCAGGTTCGAGGGAGGAGCGAGGCGTCTGCGTTATGCGGGGGTATGTAAATGGCTTTCCGGTTGGCAAACAATATGGTGCGCGATTCGATCAGCCACACGGCCCCGCGGCCGCTGCGCAGGGTCCTGGTGCCCGGGTCGGCGAGGTGCGACGGACCAGTAATCAGAGGCTCCGCCGGACGTAGCGTTACTCGTTACTCGATACCCTGGCTCGTCGGAACAACATGACCTGCCGCCTCTACATCGGTATCGCCCTCGGGTCCCGCACGGCCGCAGCCGCGTGGAGCACCCTATCGAGCGCCACCCCGCCCCCCGATACCATGGTGGGGGGTCGGCGGCTCGATGTCGGCTCCGGGTACGTCGGCCGGAACCGGCCGGTTCCGCACGTCGGCCTCGGTAGGGCGCACCGGTTGGATTCTCTTGTGGTGAGTTGGCCGCTTGGGGCCGTTGACCGCTGCGGGTCCATCGCGCGAAAGACGGCCATGTCGGTCCGGGAGGCGGCTGATGCGCCGAGTCGAGGAGGATGGCCGTGCGTAGGGTAACGCCGCTGGCACTCATGCCCCTCTTGGCTCTTGTCGCGTGCTCGGACGCGACCGACCCCTCTGTGAGGCCGGGGGTCCCTGCGTCTCTCGACGCTACACGTGGCGACGCCCAGACCGCGCTCCCCGGCAATCCCTTGCAGGACTCCCTCGAGGTGTGGGTCCGCGATGATCAGGGACTACCGTTATCTGGAATCTCCGTCGCCTGGCGGGTGGCGGACGGGGGCGGCAGCGCGTCGCCCGTGACATCCGCTACCAACGGTGCGGGCCGCGCCCGCACGACCTGGACGCTTGGCGTCAGCGAGGGCGTCAACCGGCTGGAGGCCGGCGTCGACGGTCTACCGTCCGTCGGCTTTACAGCCATGGGCGCGGCGCCGCCGGGTCGCGCGTTCGACGACCGGCATGACGACTTCACGGGCCCCCAGGTCCATGTCCTCTACGTCGTGCCCCATGGTGGGGTCGACCGGGCGCTGGACACCAACGGGGTACTCGCGCACTCCGTGTCGTCGCTCCATGCGTGGTTCCGCGCGCACAGCGGCGGCCTCTCCATCCGGTTCGATACCGACGGCGGAGAACTCGATGTCGGCTTCGTGCGCCTGGCGAGTTCCGACGCCGAGATCGAGGAGGAAGGCGCCTTTGTGGTGACCCGTATCGAGGCCGATCTCCGGGCTGCTGGACGTCTCGGCCCCGACAAGAACTACCTCGTATACTACGACGGGGCGAGCCGGTATGCGTGTGGCGGCGCCGCATGGCCGCCGAGGATTCCCGGACGCATCGCGGCGATGTACCTGCGTGGCGCGCCCGGTGGGAATCCCTGTCCGGTCGAATTCGCGACTTCGCCCTCCCAGTTTCCGGGATATTGGGAATTCGCCGCCCTCCACGACCTGCTGCACACGTTCGGAGTGGTGTCCAGCCGCGCTCCCCATCACACCCCGCTGTACCCCGGTCATGTTCCCGAGCCCAACGACTTGATGTATACGGGCACGGCCAACTGGGTGTTGGACGCCACCACCGCCATCGATGTAGGCCGCGACGACTACGTCGGGCCGTCGCTGCCTGCGGGGGTGGAGAGCATCCAGGTGAGCCCCTACGTGTCCGCCGGCGGAGCCATAGCGGTGCCCGCACAGGCTGCGCCCAGCGCCGAGCGTCTCCGGACGTTGAGGAGGGAGGCGGCGCAACTGCCGGTCCACGCGCCGCTGAGCCCCGTGTCGGGGCACAATTGACCTGCATTCCTTACTGGAATGAGCGCTTCTCCGTCGAGCCCGGTGAGGCGCACGATGCGTACCGCCATCTGCTGAAGAAGGCCTGGTATGGCGGTTCCGACGGCTGCCCGGTGTCGGTGCGGCATCCCTCGCTGCGATCCCTCCCTTCTCGCGGTCCCGAATGGCCAACGGTGCACGGACGCAGCCCCACGGACACGGAGACGGCACTTGTTCCTCCCATTCGGCGACGCCTGGATGCCCACCTGGGCCACGCTGTACGTACGCTCGACGTCGGACTCCCGCCGAACATGCGCGCCCTCGAGGTGATGCAGCGCGGCATCGACCCGGAGTTGCCGCTGTACGACGTACAGCCGATGCGCCGGCGAGTGGAGGCGGGCATCGCTCAGGAGCGCGTCGTCGCGCGCGTCAGCATGCTCTTCACCACGGTCGCACTCCTCCTCGCCGGCCTGGGGTTGTACGGGGCGATGAGTGGCATGGTGTCCTCGCGATCCCGAGAAATGGGAGTGCGGCTCGCCCTGGGGGCCCGCCCAGGTCGCTCCGCGCCCTGGTACTGCACCGCGGCCTGCGCACTGCCCTGACGGGCGTCGCGGTGGGATTGGGCCTCGCGCTCCTGCTCGCGCGCGTGCTCGAGGCGAGGCTGTGGGGCGTGTATCCCTTCGACCCGGTCGTGTGCGCCACAGCGGCCGCCACGCTCGTCGCCGTGGCGGTCGTGGCCTGCTGGCTCCCAGCTTGGCGCGCGACGCGTCTCGATCCGGTCCGGTCGCTTCGGAGGGAGTAGCCGACGATCGCACACCGGGAACCCGACTTCATAGGCGTCCCTTGGAGCGGAAGAAGCCATGGTGAGGGCATTGGCGAGGACTTGCTGCCGTCAGCACCGGGCTCGCACCATCCCCCCGGCACGGCGGCGGCCATCAGACTCGCCTCACCCCGGAATGTCGCCTCACCTGAGACATTGCGATCCCCGCAATCGCGTTTTACTCTCACACAGGACTATTACCAAACGAGAGACTGGCGGAGCAGGAAATGAGCACACCTGAGGCGGAGGCGATTCCCCTATCCCCCCACGCCTTCCACGTGCTGCTTGCTCTGGAACGGGGTCCGGCTCACGGGTATGCCATCATGAAGGAGGTCCAGGTGACCTCGGGCATCTCGGTCGGGCCCGGCGCGGTCTACGGCGCGCTGCAACGGCTCGAAGCGGCCGGGCTCACTCGTGAGGGTGCCCAACGGGAACCCGAACGTGGCTCGCGTCCCAGGCAGGAATACGAGATCACGGCAAGGGGCGTCGCCGCCCTACGTGCCGAGGCCCGGAGGTTCGTCGGCTTGGCGCGGATAGCCACGGAACGTAACCTGGTCGCGGAACGGGGGACCTAGGCATGTCCGAGCGCATCTACCGGGCTCTGCTCCTCCTCTACCCTCCGGAGTTCCGCCGCCGCTACGGCCGGCAGATGGTCGAGGACTTCCGGGACATGCGGCGAGGAGGGGCGCAGGGGATAGGCGCTTTCCTCGACATCCTGCGTACCGCGCCGCGCGAGTGGCTCGAAAGGGCGGGACCGACCGCGCCTCCCCTCGCCGCTCCCCGCCCGAGCGTCATGGATCAACTCGGCGGAGTGATGAGAGAGATCCGCCTCAGCGTGCGCTCGCTCGCCCGCTCGCCGGGGTTCTCGTTCGTGGTGGTGGCGACCCTCAGCCTGGGTATCGGCGCCAGCACCGCGGTGTTCTCCTGGACGGAGGGATTGGTGCTGCGTCCCCTTCCCGCGGTGGCTCGTCCCGGAGACTTGTTCACGATCGAGGTGTGGGCCGACGACGGACAGGACGACGCTCCGGTCATGTCGTACCGCGACCTCCTCGACTTGAGCCAGGGCCTGGCCCCGCATGGGAAGGCGGTGGGCTTCGGCTACGGTCGGTTCCACGTCGCGAGCAGGGCGGATAGGGAAGACCAACCGGCGCCGGGGGTCTGGGGCGCGTTCGTCACCCCGGACTATTTTCCCGTCCTCGGCGTGCCGCCCCTGATGGGGCAGTTCCTGTCCGCTGACCTGCCGACTCCTGGATCAGAGTATTTCGCGGTCATCTCCGAAGCGCTGTGGACGCGTCGCTTCGGCCGTGACCCTCGCGTTGTGGGTCGTTGGATCGAGATCGCTGGAACCGATTTCCAGATCATCGGCGTGGCGCCCCAGAACTTCGCCGGAACCACGGTCGGGTTGAGACTCGACGTATGGCTTCCTGTGGAGGCGTCAGCGGCCGTCTGGGGGGATGATAGCCTCCTGAACGACAGGGACCACCGTTGGCTCCGTGCCTTCGGACGCTTCGGTTCTGGTGTGACCCTGGCCACTGCCGACCGAGAGGTCGAGGCACTCTGGAAGCAAATCCGCGGCGAATATCCCGTGCGTCGGGAACTCCAGGCCAGGGCGGTAACCCTCGACATCGGCGTGGCCGGACGCCTCGAGCCTCTCCTGATGATTCTGTTGGGTATCACCGGGTTGATGCTGTTGGCTGTCTGCACGAACGTCGCCAACCTGACGCTTTCAAGAGGAGCCAAGCGCGACCATGAGGTCGCGGTCCTGCTCGCGCTTGGGGCGGAGCGCCGCCGCGTGGTGACCCGGGTGCTCTCGGAATCCATGGTCCTGGCAGGGCTCGGAGCGGTTGGCGGCGTGGGCATCGCGGCGCTCGGGGTCCACCTCCTTCCGGCCCTGCTCCCTCCGTCTACGCTCCCCCTCGAGCTTGCCGCACCGTTGGACGTGCGTGTGCTGGCCTTCTCGACGACACTCGGCGTGGCGACCGCCTTCGTGTTCGGGGTGGCGCCAGCGCTCCGGGCAGCCCGATCCGCACCCCTCGGCGCCCTGCGCGCCACACGGGCTGTAGGCTCCGTCTCCGGGGTCAGAGGCTCCGCCCTTGTCGCGGTGCAACTGGCTCTCTCCCTGACCACCCTCGTCGCGGCTGGCTTCTTCTTCCAGCGGATGGACCAGCTCGCCGACGTGGACCGCGGGTTTGGGGATCCCGAGAGCGTTCTGCTGTTTCCAACGGAGATCTCAGATGCCGATCTCCGGGACGCCCAACAGAGTGGGAGCCTCCACCGCCTCGTTGACGACCTCCGCGAGCTTCCCCACGTCGCGTCCGTCTCGCTCACGTCGTTCGTGCCCTTGGGCTTCGAAGGGTACGCGTACCTCGACGTGGGCGTGCCGGACGATGCCAACGGCGGCGAGGCCACCACGCGAACGCTGGTGAGCCGGATCGGCGACGGTTACTTCGATCTCATGCGAGTCCCGATCCGGGCCGGGCGCACCCTGGACGCCTCTGACCGGCAGGGCGCGCCGCTCGCGGTCGTCGTCAACCAGTCCTTCGTTCGCACACATATGCCGGCGGGGGATCCGATCGGCCGAGGGCTGGTCGTGGGAGGTAGGGACGCCGTGGTGGTCGGGGTTGCAAGCGACGGAAAATACCGCTTTGACCAGCTCGAAGAGCCGTCGCCGCCGTTCATCTTCCTGGCGTGGGACCAGTGGGCTGCCACGTCGCCTCCCGTCATCCTCGTACGCGTCGAGGATCCCAACGCGGCGCTCGGCGCCGACATCCGGCGGGTCTTCTCTGGCTTCTTTCCCAGCGCCCTTGTGCTGGAGTCCATATCCCTCGACGAGTACACCAGCGTCGCTCTGTTGCCGGTACGACTGGGTGTGTCGGTCTTGACCGTTCTCGGTGGCCTGGTCATGGCGCTGGCGACCCTCGGGCTCTACGCCCTCATGGCTCTTCGGGTCGTCCAGCGGACGCGGGAGGTGGGGATCCGCGTTGCGGTTGGGGCCGGCCGGGAGCGCATCGTGGGGCTGTTCCTTCTACAGGGTGGCCGCACGGCCACTGCGGGGCTGCTGTTCGGCCTACCGTTGGCGTTCGTGATCCAGAAGGTGTTCGAGCGAACGATACCGCGCTTTGATTCTGGCGGGATTGGTGTGTACGCGACGGCCGTCGGCCTCTTGTTCCTCATCACCCTTTCGGCAGTCGGCCTCGCGGCGCTGAGGGCATCCCGCATCTCTCCGGCCGACGCCCTCCGGGCAGATTGAGGCGCAAGAAGAAGGCCGGGGCCTGCCGGGATCCGCGCGTGGGCCGGTCGGCAATTGCCCACGCCGCCCCCCATCGTGCTGTGCCGGTCCCGGCGGCAAGCGGAGCGCCTCGATGCTTCACGCTAGACACTGAAGGATAACGTACGTCCTCAGGGCGCAGCTTCCCTCGTACACTGGAGGAATCTCATCGTGACCCCGAACCCCCTTGCTCCTACGCACTTCATGGCCGGTATCGCGCTCGTTGCGGTCGCGGTTCTCCTGGGTCCCGGACGCGTTACAGCTCAGAGCTCGACCCCCCTTGTGCCGACGATGCCTTCCGCGCCTTCGACTATTGGACGGGCGACTGGGTGGTGCGCAACGCTGCGGGAGCGGAGGTCGGGCGCAATACGATCTCGCGGCGGTCCAACGGGTGCGCGCTACTGGAAGAGTGGCGGGCCGCCAACGGCCCGACCGGTACCAGCCTGAACTTCTACGATCCTGCGGACGGCAAATGGCGGCAGGAGTGGGTGGGCGGGGGTGGCCAGCTGCTCCATCTCGTCGGTGGACCGGTCCAGGGGGTGATGACCCTGGAAGGCCGACGAGAGACGCCGCGCGGCGCGGTCCGGGACCGCATCCAGTGGATCCCCATGGACGACGGTCGCGTGGAGCAGCGCTGGGAGATCTCCACCGACGCGGGGAACACCTGGCAAGTCGCCTTTCAGGGCTATTACGAGCGGGCTTCCGGGGGCTGAGGCGCAAGGCGGCGGCCGGGGCGGGTGCCTGTGGGAAGCGAAGCGCGCGATGTCGGTCAGAAGGCCACGAACTCGGGCTCGGGTGGCGGGACGTGGTCCTTGCCTGAACCCTCGCCGGACTGTGATGGCGTTGCGCATGCGCACGTTTCGGGCTCGCGACGGAAAAGGGATTTGGGTTGGAGGGTAGCCACGAGTCCACAATCTTGATGATGTGATAGCACAAATCTATTTGTCGAAGGTTCTGGAAAGAACCAAGATGCATAGGATGTCTTGAGCGTGGAAACAGCTTCGATGGCTACCCCACCGGGCATCGAGAATCCGGAGCAACGGAGGGCGGAATGAGACTATTGCGGAGAATGCTGCTGCTTTTCGTGGCGGTGGGTATTGGGACGCCAATCACTGCCCAACAAACGGCAGAGAATCAGAGGGGTTCGGAAGCACAGGAGAGCCTCCGCCCCGGCACGAAGGTGCGGGTAAGTCAGAATGGAGTGCGAGTGGAGGGCGAATTGGTCGGCGCGGATCTCCCAACGCTCATCCGTGTGACCACTCGCGCGGGTGTGGTTTCGCAGTTTCAGCTTTCGGCCATCGACTCCCTTTGGGTCCAACGGACCAGGACGCGGAGGGGGGCCTTTATCGGGCTTGTCATCGGTATGATACCGGTGGCCGTGATATGCGGCGACACGCTTGATGAGTGCGGGCTTGTTCCGAACGGATTGGCCGTAGTGGGTTTTGGTGCCCTGGCGGGAGCGGCAATAGGAGATCTGTTTCGATCTTGGAAGCGCATATTGCCCTGACGAGCGTCGCCGATGGGGATTTGGATCTGAAACGGTAGGACGGGGCAGGATCCCGTGCCCGGGCCGAGGCAAAAGCGCGGCCGCAAACCAGCGTACGTGTGAGGGTGTCAGAGACTTGAGCCGAGGAGGTGGTGGATGTCCAGGTGTTCGGTGCCGACTGCCCTCACCCTCATTATCCTCGCGGCCTCGTGTTCCCCCGGCGGGCTCCCAGAGGAGCCCACCGGCCAGGGGGGCGAGGATCTGCCGGTGATCCGGGGCCAGGCGTACGCCGTTGGCGGGGGAGACCTCGCCGGTCTGTGGGCCACCTGGCATCCGACTGGAAAGAACGTGGTGGATTCAACGCATGTGCGCGCCGACGGGACCTTCGAGATCCAGACGTCCGTCGCGGACACTGCGGGCGAGATCCTTATCGACGGTCCGGAGCCTCGGACGTTCCACCCCTTCCTCTACCCATTCGGTGTCGATTCCTTCGTCCGGGGGCCCGTGGCTGTGGTCATGGTGCCCCGCGCGTGGACGATCCGCAGGGGCCTCTATGAGGGACAGATGGTTGAGACGAGCCTCAACCTGGTCGTGGACGACGACACCAACCGGCTGCTGTATTCCTACTACTTCGGGCAAGGGGATCCACTGCCCGACCCCGTCCGGTACGAGTTGGATCTCATGACATGGCCGCTGGACCGCTTTCCCGCGAAGGCCGTCTTCGATCACCGGAACGGCTCGCCGGACATGACCGCGCAGGACTCAGTCGATATCTGGTCAGCGCTGAACAGAATGGAGGAGATCTTCGGTATCGATCTCTTTCAACCGGCGACGGCGGATCCCGCGTGGTGGCCCAATCAGGTGACCTATTCCGTCGCCGACCTGGTACCGGGGGTCATCCGGCTGAACTTCGGATTGCTGGGGTGGGGCTCGAAACCCCTGAGTGATGGAGCGGTGCTCATGTGGGACCAGGACCTGGACGGTTGGGCTTCCGGAGGACGGTTCACGGCGCTCCGGGTCCGCCATACGCTTCTGGACGGCGGCGACCTGACAATTGACGCCTTGGACTCGCTCACGTTGGCGGACGGACCGTTGCCGTGGCAGACGGTGTTCATGCATGAGATGATGCACGTACTGGGTGTCGGCCATACCTGCCGGATTCCTTCCACCCAGGGTCCTTGCATGCGGACCATCGAGCCATCGAAGTATGACGTGGCCTATACGGAACTCCTGCGGGAGACTATGCAGACCGAGGAGGAGCACGGCACGTTCCTGGGGATCATACCCGCAACCATCGGCGAGCGGAGGGTGCTCCTGGGGCTCCCGGCGCTCCCGACGTTTCCGCAGGCCCCGGTCTATCCCTCGGGCGGTGCGTCGCCGCCGCGGCGGCCCTGACGTTTCGCAGTTCCCCGAGGGCCTCTGGAAGCAGGCCGCGGACCTCCCCGTTCATCCGCCCTTTTCCAGGAGGAGGAGGCGGCCGGAACGAAGCCACCGAGCGCGTGAGCACGCCCTCGGCGTCCCCAGCGTCCAGGTCGTGCAGGACCGATCGTGCGCCAAGAAAGGCTGGGCGGAGTCCTGAATCACAACATGCGTCAGGCGGGTTGATTATCGACGGAGTATTGGAGCAGGACGGGTCGCGTTTGTGCTCCCCTCTTCGGCCGCGGCGCAGACTCCCGGGGGGTCGCGCCACCGCCCCCACAAGGGACGGTACGCACGCCACGTTATCGGGAGGTGGGGCTCTGCGACGGCGGCGCCTCTTGGACCTGAAGGCACCGGGTTACTCCTCCCGCAACACGGTGAGGGGATCGGCGAGCATTGCCTTCCGAGCGGGCAGCCAGGCTGCGAGCAGACCCAAGAGTGCCATGAGCGCAGCACTCATCAGATACGGCCCTGGACTGGACGCACGGACGCCGTAGAGGGCACCCTGAAGGCCCCGTCCGGCGAGATACGCTCCTGCGAGCCCCACCGCCCCACCTGCCGCCACCACCCTTCCCCCACGCGCGAGGACCATGCGTCGCAGGGTGGCGCGTTGTGCCCCCAGCGCCACACGGATACCCATCTCCCGGCTCTGCCGGGCCACGGCCTCCGCCAGGACCGCATAGGTCCCCACGGTGGCCAACGCGAGGGCGAGCCCCGCGAGGCACACCACCAGCAGCCGGAGGAACAGCTCGGGCCGCATCGTTTCCTCCACCAGCTCCGACATGGCGGAGATGTCGTCCATGGGTATCGACGGGTCGAGGACATGAATGCCGTCCCGGAGCGCGGTGGTGACGGCCGCCGCGTCCCCGGTCGCCTGGGCCACCAGGAAGACCGCGTTGAAGCGCCCCACGAACGGCAGATAGACTTCCGGCACCGGCGCGTCTCCGAAGGATCCGTAGCGGACGTTTCCCACCACCCCGACGACGGGGATGCCGTCCTGACCGAAGACCGAGAGGGTGTGGCCCAGCGGATCTTCGGACCCGAACCACCGGCGGGCGAACTCTCCGTTCACCAGGGCTCCCGCCGCAGCTTCGTTCACCACGTCCTGCGCACCGAGCCCTCGTCCGCGCGTGACCTCGACGCCCATGACGTCCAGGTAGCCGGGCGTCACGGCGCGGAAGAACCCCATGGGTGGGGTAGCACCGGACTCGGGGGCCTTCCCGTCGATGGAGACGCGGGTGCTGAAGTTGTTGATGCCTACCTGGGGGGCGGACGTGACGAAGGCCACTTGTCGGATTCCCGCCCGCCCTTCCAGGGCCGCGGTGGCCACGCGCGTAAAGCGCAGCCGGTCGCTGGCCTCGGCGTACCGCTCCGTTGGCAAGTCGATCTGAGCGACGCGCACCCCTTCCGCCCGGAAGCCACGATCCACGGACATGAGGGAGCGGATGGAGTCATGGACCACGAGGGATCCCGTCAGCAAGGCCACCGCCGCCGCCACCTGGAACGCCGCGAAGGCTTGCTGCGCCCGAGTCCGGCGGCCGGCAGAGCTCCCCCGGACCTGATTCATGAGCGCGCCGGGCGCCCGCACGGCGACTTGCAGCGAGGGGATGAGCGCGCCAAAAAGTGTGGCCAGGAGGGTGAGGCCTGCGGCGCCGAGAGCCACGGTTGCGTCGATGCCCACCCGGTCGAGGAGCGCCACCGGAGGGGCCGCGGCCAGGAAGCTCCGCAGCGTGACGCCGGCCACGCCGAACCCCACCGTCCCTCCGAGGAGTCCGACAAGGAAGACTTCGGCCACCACCTCCGTGGCCAGGTGGCGCCGGCCGGCGCCGAGAGCCACGCGCACCGCTCGCGCCTCCTCCCGGGCAATGCCCCGCGCCACCGCCAGATTGGCCACGTTGGCGCACCCCGCCAGGGGGACAAGCCCGACCCCGAGGGAGAGGAGCAGGAGGATACGCCGGCCCTCGGGGTTCAGGAAGGCATTGCGCAGCGGAAGCACCGCGAAGCCGGCCTCGGGGAAGGTCTCCGGGTACTCCTTGCGGACGGCGGCAGCAACGCCCCGAGCCTCCTGGGCGAGGCGGGCCATGGGCGTTCCGTGGACCAGCCGGGCGATGCCCCGCACCGTCCAGTACCCGGGTCCTTGGGCCACAGGATCTTGGTTGGAGGGCACCCAGACGTCGGTGCGGTTCTCTCCCTCGCGGAATAGGTCGTCGGGACCCCGGAAGCCCGCCGGCATGACCCCCACGATCTCGTAGGAGCGGGCGTCGAACTTCGCACTCCTGCCAACCACCGCCGGGTCGGCTTGGAAACGGGTGCGCCAGAGGCGGTCGCTGATCACCGCCACCGCCGGCGCGCCCGGGCCCGCCTCATCCGGCTGGAAGCCGCGTCCGAGGGCGGGCTTCAGGCCCACCACCTCGAAGTAGTCGGATGATGTCGTCGCCAGGGCCAGGCGCACCGGGTCGCCCGCGCCCGTGAGGGTGGTGACGTACGTCGAGAAGTACGCCACGCCTTCCGCCGAGGGGGCCCCCTCCGCCAGACGGTGCAGCGAGTAGGCCGCGGTGGTGGCGGGACCGCCTTCCGTAGCATACCCGACGAACGCGAGATCTCCGGCGTCGGGATAGGGAAGCGGTCGCAGGACCACCCCGTCCACCACGGCGAAGAAAAGGGTGCTGGCTCCGATGACCAGGGCGAAGGTCACCACCGTGGCCACCGTGTAGCGGGGCGCTCTGGCCAGGCCGCGCGCCGCCCTGAGTATCTCACGTCCGCCCATCTCCGCTCCTCCCGTTGTCAGGGTCCTGATCCGTCCCCCGGCTTTCGCGGAGGTGGGTGTCGGGTCCTTCCCCCGGGCCTGGCTCCACCGCTCCGCGATGCCGTTCACCACGACCGCGGGCGCCGTACGCAACCACACGGTCACCACGCCCACCCATCCCCGCTCCCTCTCCGCATCGTTGCGAAGCTGGATGAACGTCCCCTCCAGCTGGTCTCCGAACCTCTGCCGAAACGGTGCCGGAAAGATCCGCAATAGGAGGCGATACAGAGCCGAACTCCGCCGCTCCGTCATAGCTCGGGAACCAGTTTCGCGTCCTCGGCCCGCCGCACGAGCACCTGCATGCGCCGCACGTCGCCGCGCAATACCTCGCGCCCGAGCCGTGTGATGCGGTAGTACCGACGACGGGGGTCGTCGGTGATGTCGTCGGGCTCGTCTTCAGCCTCCTCCACCAGGCCGTCCCGCAGGAGTGCCCGCAGGCGCCGGTACAGGCTGGTGGGATCGAGGCGGAGGAGCCCATCACTCTCCGCCTCCAGGGCCTTCATGAGCCCGTAGCCGTGAAGGTTCGTCCGGGAGAGGGCCATCAGGATGTGGTAATCCCGGGATTTCAGGGGAAGGAAGCGATCTGCCTTCATGGGCTTCCGGGTGGAGGTGCGTCCGTATAGACATTTCGTCTATAATATAGACGATTCGCCAAGCCATCAAGATCACTTGTCGCGGTCGACGCCCGCCGAGCATCTCCTGTCGGATGACCGTTCGACGAGCACGGCATCCACACCTGGGACCTGGCGCCCATGTAGACGGGACCGGCTTCCACGGGTCGTCACGCAGACCGGGATCGCTGATCGCCCGGGGGGAAGATACCGACCGCGGGTTCTCCCGGATGCACGGGAAGGACCTACCCCTGGGGCCCGAGGACGCCGAACGCTCGGTGGTGGCCGCGTTCGGGCTCGACGCCATCCCCACGCTCAAGCGGTGCCTCGACGGCCGAATCCCCAACGGCCGTTTCGACCCCCTCCGAGTGTGGGGAGGATGGGTCCACGCCCGGGGGCGCGCGCGGGGTTCCCGGCTCCAACGGAAAGCTGGAGGCCCAGCCCTTTGAGCTCGAGGTGGTCGCGACGGTACGCGCGCCCGGGGTCGATTCGGGTCGACCTCGAGTCGTACGCGCGGGGTCGCGCCGAGGACGGCACCGAAGGTCCCGTGCCGACTCACCGACGAGACGGGCGGGGCGATCCTGGCGCGGCTGCCGACGGTGGGAGGGGTCGAGCAGGGTGGTCCCTGTCACATTAGGGTGGTCGGATCGTTCTTTCTATGGTCGGAGGTCCACCTGGGCTCGCGGAGGGGCGTTGATGGGCACATCTATACGGATGGGAATGCTGGCGTTGGCGACGGTAGCGGGGCTCGGAGGCTGCGATGACGGGACGGCCCCGGATGTCCTACCTGAGGACCGCTACGAGCTCCCGGAGCCGGACCCGAGCCTCGACCCGGCGCGCCTCACTCTCGGGACCCCGATCGCCACCCCGTGTGGCCGAGACACCCCCGGCGTAGTCGACGACCTCCTCGGTCGGGACGAGTGGGCCCTGGTCGACGTGTTCTTCGGGCGTGCGTCGGGGGGGCCGACCCTGGCGGAGCGCCTGGACGTGATGCGTCAGGACGGGCAAGTCCTCTACTCCTTCAACGTGCCGGCGGTGCGGGCCTGGATTCTCCTGTCCCGCGTCCCGGCCCTCGTCGCTGAGGGGGCCTGGACCACCGTGTGGGACGTCCCCGACGCCCGGCGCTATGACCTCAGGGTCTCCGTGAGCTTCGATCGACCCGTGTCCACCGAGGATGTGGCCGTCTTCGAGAGCCTCGGGGGCCGCGTCGACGTGATCTACGAGGCGTTTCCCGGGCTGGGGGGCGCGCTTCCCGACCGGTCGATTTCCACCCTGCGCGCTCTCTCTGGCGTGACCGCCGTCGAGCACGGGGGCCAGCTCTTCTGTCTGCTGTGAAGGCGCGCATCAGCCCAACCGACCAGAGGATCCCCGGCCTCGACCGGCGGAGAACGCGCGGCCGTCTCTCGTCGGCCTTCCAAGGGTCATCACCCCGCTGACCGGTCCACCGACGAGATGGAGCAACTGGCCACCCCCGGCCACCCACTCCTGCCGCCATTTACCGTCCGCAGGATAATTCAGGCTGGTCCCGGTGGGGCGGTTGGCGGCTCGCCACTCTTCCAATAGCGCGCACCCGTTGGTGGTACGCAACGCTCCGGGGGCAGTGGTCTCGTGCGCAACACCATCTCGCGGCGGTCCCGCTCAGTCGTCCGTCCAATGGTCGAAGGGCGCGGAGGGCATCTCGGCAGGAGGGGGGCCGAGCCTTGAGCCGTAAACGCGTCCGGGACCCACGAGGACCGCGATCGCAACGAGCGCGATACCTCCCATGAAGTGCGGAGGACCAAGGGGGTTGGTTGACACGAGGAGATTCCTCCAGTGCTCGCGGGAGCTTCGCCCTTAGGGCGTACGTTGTCCTCCCGTGTCTTGCGTGAAGCCTCGACCCGCGGCGCTCTCCACCTGCAGCCGGGACCGGCCCAGCACGATGGGGGGAGGCGTGGGCTGCTCCGCCAGTCTCTCGTTTGGTAATAGTCCCGTGCGAGAGTAAAACGAGATCACGGGGATTGCAATGCACCGGGTGAGGCGACGCCCAAGTTGACAGTACCTCTCACTGTCCTGATGCGGGCCGGCCTGTCTCGTAAGTCTACCCTCACTCGTAGCTCAATACGAGGATCCCCGGGGTCACGACGCGAGGAGCACGGCAATGCGCTTTTCAATCTTGGTTCCTGTCATGTTGGGCCTCCTGCTGGATGCAGGGGGGGCCCAAGCTCAAGAGCTCGAGTTGGGCGGAGGGATCGGATCGGTGGACCACGACCTGTTGGGCTCACCGGCCTTCGCTTCAGCGGCGGTGACCGTGGGCGTCGCACCGTCCCTCGGCTTCCGCCTGGGGTACCGGCGTGGCCACGATGGGTTCACCACCACGGGCACCACCTGCTCCGGACTCATCTTCTCCCCCCTCGAGTGCGGCGAAGAACGCCGCAGGGAAACCGCGACGCTCCGCTCCTGGAGCCTGGGCATGGTGCTCTCCCAGGAATTCGGGACACTGGAGATGCGGCTACTTCCCGCACTCCGCCGGATGAGCATGGAGAGCACTCAGAAGGGAACCGAGAGCGGGCGCGTGCGGGCGGCCGAGAAGACGGTATATGGAGCAGAGGTGGGGCTCGAGGCGCACTTCGCATTCGTTGACGATTCCCCGCTGCGCCTTTACGCCGGGATCTTCGGAGCCACGCATCCGTGGTTTGGCGAGGTCATCGTGGCAGACGGCTATACACCATTCGAAGAAACTGTAGACATGGTCTGGGTGGAGGCGGGCGTAACCTTGGTGCTTTTCCGATGAAGCCTCGTTCCTTGGTTCGGCTCCTCCCGCACGCATAGGTCCCAGACCCCTGGCGGTGCCACTTCACCACGGCGGCTGGTTGGACGAGACCGAGGGTCCTGCTGAGAAACCCAGCGACTTCACGGCAGACGGGCTTCTTTCCACCCACAGTCGTAGCCGGAGGGCCATTGATATGTGCTACCCCCGGGTCCACGAGGCAGTCGAGCGCAGTTGCACCCTCGCGACAAACGGATTTGCGGCACTGTAGCGAGTGGGGTGCCCGCCTACCGGACCTGCTCCGCCGCCACCGGATCCACGCACCTCCCATCCCTGGCAGGCACCCGGCACGCGCGGGCGGCCCACTCACCGAACCGATCGCCCCCCAGACCATCTGGGAACGGTTGGGTCCAGCCGATTACTCGCTCCGCAGGGAGCGCAACGGATCGAGTTGCGTTGCGCGCCAAGCCGGGAGCCAGCAGGCCGCAAACGCTACGGCCAAGAGCGTGGCGGCAGCCCCGGCGAACACACCAGGGTCGAACGGAGACACGCCCCACAACCTCGACTCTAGCACACGCACCAGCAGGATCGAGAGGCCCCATCCGGCCGCGACGCCCACCAACGTGGTA
Source organism: uncultured Gemmatimonadales bacterium (assembly GCA_963848895.1). GTDB lineage: Bacteria > Gemmatimonadota > Gemmatimonadetes > Longimicrobiales > Gaopeijiaceae > SZUA-318. The sequence continues at coordinate 39,014 of CAWKGE010000021.1, read as the reverse complement.
TACACGCCGCGGCGCAATACCATGCCGCGCAGCGATCCGGGACGGGCACCGAGTGCGAGCCGCACGCCGAATTCTCGGGAGCGTGAAGCGACCATGCTATTCATGGCTCCGTACAATCCCAGCCCAGCGAGCAGGAGCGCTACTGCCGAGAATAGCACGCCAACCCGCGCAACCACACGTTCCTGTGCGATACCCGCCCTCACCCGCTGACGCATCGGTTGCACGTCGTACAAGGGCAGCGCCGGATCGATTTCCCGCTGCATTGCCCGGAGGGACTCCGTGGTCATCCCGGAGCCCGGGGTTGCTCGTACATACAGCGTGGCCCGGGTGGGCATCCAGGAGTCGCCGAATGGGACGAGGAACAGGTGCGTGTCGGTGTCCCTGGCACTGCGGGCGTGTACCTCAGCTATGACCCCAACAATCTCGTACGTCTGCTCTGGAGCCCATACGTTCGCGATCCGCCTGCCAAGCACCGAGGCGCCACCGAACAGATCACGAGCCAGACCCTCGCTGACGATCGCGACCATGGCGTGGGCGTCGAGTACCCTCCCCCCGGCGGAAGTCCCGGCCCGCGCTAAGGCGCATGCCGAGGGTGCCGAGAACGCCGTCGGTGACGAAGTTCGAGCGCGCGTCGATGGCTGACTCGACGTCCGCACCCTCTGGCAGAATCGCTGTGTCCGAGCCGATGCCACCGTGGAAGGGCGCATAGATCAGCCCGGCCTCCTCCACACCTGGGAGGTCCTGCGCGTGATCGAGGAGCGCGTGCCAATACGCGACGATCCGATCCGGATCGTAGCCCTGCGTGCCCGGGTCCACCGTGGCCTCCACAACGGGGTCTGGTGCGAAGCCAAGGTCGATGGTGTTCAGCGCGCGCACCGTATCCATCAAGAGCCCGGCCCCAACCACCAGAGCCAGAGAAAGCGCCACCTGCACGACCAAAAGACCTGACCGCACACGCGACCGGGGCGGATCCTCGTCGTGGCTCGGACGAAGGCGCCGCTGAGCGTCGCGCGCCGCATACATCGCCGGCGCGACGGCGAATGCGATGGACACGCCAATCGACACCACAACCGTGAACCACAGCACTCGCGCGTCCATATGCACCGGCTCCATGTCCCTTACGAACGTCACGAGCCGCTCGCCCCTGAACAGGCGGAGGATCGCGAGCGCGACGAGCAGGCCCGCCCCCCCTGCCAAGAGTCCCAGGACGCCGCCCTCCACGGTCAGTTGACGCACCAGGTGCGTGCGTGAGGCCCCGATCGCCAGCCGCACCCGGAACTCGTCGCCCCGCGTGAGCGCCCGAGCGAGGAGGAGGTTCGCGGCATTGACACATGCGAGTGTGAGCAGCGCGGCCACCACCGCTGCGAGTATGCGCAGCATCGAGGCGAGGCGGTCCCGCATCCACGGAGACAATCCCACCCCAGGACTTACCGTAGGATGGGAGCGCTCGAGCGCGGTCCCTTTGCCGTATTCAGCCACCAACGCAGCGCCGGTCGCATCCAATTGTGCGCCGGCCTGCTCGAGCGTCGCGCCGTCCCTCAAATGCCCGTAGACACTGAAGTAGAATCCCGAAGAGCGCCGCTCCAGCAGGTCCTGAGGGTACGTCGGGGCCAGGAGGTCATGGGCCTCTACGGGAGCCCACAGGTCAACCGCCGAAGCCGGAAACTCGGGGCCCCGGAAGCCCTCCCCTGCGACACCCACCACCGTGACATCCCTTCCATTTACGGAGATCGTGCGACCCAGGACGTCTCCGCTACGGCCGTGGAACGCCCCACGCCACATGTCGTAACTGATGACGACGATGTGTTCATCCTGCCCGTCCGAGGCAACCGGCGGCCGCCCCAACTCCATTGTCACCCCCAGCGTGCGGAAGTAGTCCGCCGTTACCAGTTCGGCCGCCATCCGTTTCGGGGCCATCCCCTCAGCGAGCACGACGTGAACGTTCGTCAAGTAGGACGCCCCCACCGAGGAGAAGGCGTCTACGCGTTGTTGGATATCGAGGAAGTCCGGATGGGAAGCCAGCCAGAAGGCTCCCGAACCACGGTTCGACTCGAAGCGTACCGTGCCGATCCGCTCGGTGCCCGTGACGCCCGGCACCGGTCGCAGAAGGGTCCAGTTGGCGAAGCTGTAGATCGCGGTGGTCGCACCGATGCCCAGAGCAAGGGTGAGCACGACGGCGAGCGAAAACCCAGGCCGGCGGCGGAGGCCGCGGAACGCGAGGCGCGCGTCGCCCCATCCACCACCCCTCCACGAGGATCCACGTCCCTCCGTTTTGCCGGCACTCAGACGGATCAGAGCCTTTTCCGTGCGCGCCCGATCACCGAACCGCCGCTCGGCCGCCAAGCGGGCGGCCTCGGGCGACATCCCGCGCGCCTCGTTTTCGCGGGCACGCATGGCCAAGTGGAATTCGATCTCCTCTTGGATGTCCACGTTCAGCGCCGGGCGACTCTCGCCAGTCGGGCCTTTCGACCGGGCCCGACCTCCGTCTCTTGCGTTACGTCGAGGGCTCATCGCTCATGCCTCCGCAACGCGCGTCACCGCTTGGGAAAACTGTGCCCACTTTGCTTGCCCCAGCGCCAGTTCCCTTTCCCCCGCAGGCGTCAGACAATAGAACTTCGCCCGTCGGTTGTTATCCGAGACGCCCCACTCGTACTCCAGCAGCCCGCGCTTCTGCAGCCGATGCAGCGCTGGATAGAGGGAGCCTTCTTCGACCGCGAGCACATCGTTGGTTGTCGTTTCGATCCATCGCGCGACCCCATAGCCGTGTTTCCGGCCCGTCGACAACGCCTTCAGAATCAGGAAGGTCAACGTTCCTTGAAGGAGATCGATGTTCCGGCCGCCCATGCGTCCGCCTCGGTTGAGGTTTGGCGCTCGGCCCAGGTTCGGGACGAACGTTACCATAGAGCGTCTATGGGAAAGATGTACCCTCTTCCATAGACGCGCAAGGGGACCGGGGCGACAGGACCGGGGCGACCCCTTCCTCAGGCCCAAATCGGCGTTCAAGGACCGCCGCTCGGCGTTTTGACGTGTGGTGCAGACGGACTGTGGCGTGACAGGACCCGGCCCAACCTCGCCCGGCGCACGATCAGCGCAGCACCACGAACGCCTTCCCGCATAGTGGACCAGCTTGAAAAGACCATCCCTGTAGCGGCGACTCACGCGGAGCTTCCTTCCGTCGTGGAGCACAGCCACGTGATCCCCGTGTCCCCAAGGCCGGACCTCTGCGATCCGATGGAGGTTCACGGCCGCCGAACGGTGGATGGGCACGAAGCCGGCCGAGTCGAGGTGGTCAAGGATCTCGCGCAGAGGAACCCGGACATGGTGTGTTGGTGACCCGACGTGGACGAGGACTCTCTTGTCGTCGGCCTCGATCCAGTCGATCTCCTTCACGTTAACGAAGAAGACGCGGCCTTCCTCACGGATCGCCAGGCGACAGGGAGGAGCAGGCCCCTCGGCGCCGGAAACGCGGCGCCCGACCTTCTTCATCAGCCCCACGAGTCGCGCCTCGAGGTCGTGGGGACCCGATCCGCGAATTCGTTCGCGGGCATGGTCGAGGGCATCCGTGATGCGGCCCCGCCCGTGAGGCTTCACCACGTAGTCGAGGGCGTGGACCTCAATGGCCCGCAGGGTATACTGCTCGTGAGCGGTGACGAACACGACCTCCGGCATCCGCGACGGGCCCACCGTGTCCCACCAGGTGCTCACGGTATCCTCGCGCGCGTCGTCGCGGACACGGTACACGTTCCAGATGCTCTCTACGGCCTGATCCTGCTCCCGTCGATGGCGCCGTCCCCCGGCTCGATGGACGGGAATCTGCCGGTCTGGGCTCCCAGCGGACGTGGGGTCACGCACCACGGCCCGGCGACGAAGAGCGACAGCACCGCGGCGGCAAGCAGCTCGGTCATCGGTATTCCCCCTCGGTGCGCACGGGACTCTCGCTCCAGCACGCTGGAACGTCCCGGGACCCGCCTGCCTCCCGTCCGGGCACCTCCGGGGGGTCGCTTCAGTGGACGAGCTTGAGCAGCTCGTCCTTGTGCGTGCGGCTCACGCGCAGCTTCCTGCCCCCGGCCAGGACCGCAATCCAATCGCCGTGGCCCCAGGGTCGGACCTCCGCGACTCGGTCCAGGTTCACCGCCGCCGACCGGTGGATGCGCACGAAGGGAACCCCGCCCAGGTGATCGAGGAGGCGGCGCAACGACACCCGGACGAGGTGCGTAGCCGACGCGCAGTGCACAAGAACGCCGCCTTCGCTCGCCTCCAGCCAGTCCACGTTCCCTATGTCCACGTACGTGACGCGGTCGCCCTCCCGCACCGTGAGCCGGGTCGGAGACCGCGCCGGAACGCTGGCCTCCGGCTCCCGAATCGATCGCACGAGCGCCTGAAGCGACTCGCGGAGGTGGCCGGCTCCCCCGGCCAGGATGCGCGCACGGGCGTGTTCCAACGCGGCGACGATCCGCTGCGGCTCGCAGGGTTTCACCACGTAGTCCAGCGCGTGCACCTCGAAAGCGCGCAGCGTGTGCTGCTGGTGGGCCGTGACGAACACGACCTCCGGCATCCGATCGGGTCCCACGCGTTCGATCACCTCGAATCCGTCGCCATCCGGCATCTGGATGTCCAGGAACACGAGGTCCGGGGCGTGCTCCTCGATCGCGCGGACGGCGGCCTCGCCATCGCCGCATTCGGCCACGACACGCACGGCGCCCGCTCCCTCGACCGCGCTGCGCACGAAGCCCCGGGCGAGGGGTTCGTCGTCGACGATCAGGACGCGCATCAGACGCTCGCCGCTCATCCGTCGAGCTCCACGGGCCGCGGAAGGCGTAGCGGGAAGGTCACCACGGCCTCCGCGCCTCCCTCCGGGCGCTGCCGCAGGTCGAGGCTGGCCGCGTCACCGTACAGGGCCGACATCCGCTCGCGGATGTTGCGGAGGCCGATCCCGGTTCCCCCGTATCCGTGGGCGACGGTGAGGTCGCCCCCCGGACCGGTGTCGCGCACGGCGAGGCGCAGCGCGTCGCCGCGGGCGGAAGCGCGGACCTCCACGAAGACCGGTTTCCGAGACCGAGCCACCGCGTGGCGAAGGGCGTTCTCCACCAGCGGTTGCAGGATGAACGATGGCACCAACGCCCCTCGCAGCTCCGTCGGGACGTCGAAGCACGTGCGTAGCCGGTCGGCGAAGCGCACGCTCTCGATGTCCAAGTAGAGCCGAAGGAGGTCGATTTCCTGTCCGAGCGTAACCTCCGGGTCGTCCCTGCCCTCCAAGGTGCAACGCAGGAGGTCACCGATGCGCGACGTCATGCGGATGGCGCCCTCCCGATCCCCGCGCTGAACCAGCGCAGCCACGCTGTTCAGGCTGTTGAACAGGAAGTGCGGATCCAGCTCGCTCCGCAGCGCGCGCAGGTGAGCCTGGGTCATGAGCGTCTCGAGGCGGGCCCTGTCCGCCTCCGCATGGACGGCGGCGATCTGTAGACGCGCCCGTTTCGCCTGCTCAGCCCGCAGGCGGTCGCCGGAGACGAGCGCCGTGTAGCTCGCCAGGATGACCCCATACGTCACGAAGTCGGTGAGCAGGTAACCGGCAAGCAGCGCGCGGAACTGGATGGCGACCGTGTTGGTGGCGCCGGGCGGCGGAATCGCCCCCGCGCGGACGAACACCGCCGAGGCGGCGATATGGACGAGCGCCAGTACAACGCAGCCGACGCCATGCACCGCCGCCCAGCGGAGCTCCCCCCGTTCGAATGGGACCCGCCGCGCGAACCAGAAAACGACTCCCGCCAGCGGCACCCAGAGCAACCACCATGACATGTTGGTGACGAGGGCCCGCGAGAGCCCGAAGTCGATGCCCCGGATCTGTGCGACCACGAGGGCCTTGGCCGTCTCCAGGGTGCCCAGGGCCAGCGCCACCGCGAATGCGTAGCGCATGAGTGACCCTGGGCGCCGGGGCGACGCCCCGGCGGGGTCGGCTGTGCGCACGACCCCGCCGGACGTCCGGTCGGTCCCGGTCAGTGGATCAGGACCCGCGCCGTGTTCAGTGACCACAGGTCCGGGTTGTTCGGGTCATGGATATCCGCCGTGAGTTGATAGTTCTCTGTGAGATGATGCGTTGAACCGTCGGGTGCGCTTACAGTGCCGCGCCACGTCGCGGTGAAGCTCGCCAACGTAAAGACCTGACTGTGGTGGACGAAGCCGGAGGCGACACGCGCTTCCGGAGAGTTGATGAGGGCACAGGTCAGAGCGCCGGTCGTGGTGCGGTAGATTACCACCGGCTGGTCGTCCTCGCCGAGCTTCACCAGGCGTTGCGAGATGGCGGAAGGCGTGATGACGCTGGTCCGGGGGGTCCGGCTGAGAGCGTCGCCCTCGCAGAGCTGCACGAAGTAGCCGTGGACGCTCATCAGGCCGCGCTGGACATCGAAGTTCGCGAAGGCGAAGAACACCTCGTCCGAGACAAGCACGGCGCCGCCGGACGTGGACGGCGCGAAGCCGGGTGTGGCCGCCGCGAACTGGGCGGACGGCTGGGTCAGCGGCTCGGTGGGAGTGGGGGCGTCGCAGGCGGCCACGCCCACTAGCAGGATGGCGGCGAGGATCGACGATACACGAGACATGGGATCTCCGGGGTGATGGGCAGACACTGACCGAGGGCTTCCGCCGCCGGTCCTTCACCCGTCGCCTACGGAGTGCGGCCGACCCGATTGCGACACTATCCGCGGGCCGCGAATACGCGCCGCGAAGCGTGCATAGGGGCCGTGAGGCGGCGCGGCTCCGGCGACGACGGCGGCCGCCCACGACATCGTTGCATCCGCAGCATCGCCCGTGTACCATGGTCCCGATTCTAGGACCCGCCCTGCCCATGTCCTCCATTCCCTTCTGCAGGCGCGCGCTTCCTTCGGGCACCGATGCGGCCACCCAGGACACTGCCGACTTGCAGGCGGTGGCTGCGGGAGACGAGCCGGCCTTCCGCCGCCTGGTCGAGCGTTACTGGGAGCCGCTCCTGCGGTACGCGGGAACGTTCCTGGATGCCGAGACCGCGGAGGACACCGTGCAGGCGACGGGCGGGCAGGAGGCGGCGGACATCATCAACACGCTGCATGACATGGCCGACCTGCCCGCGTTCGCCGGGGGCACCGCGGCGGAGGTCCAGTCGCACGTTCGAGAGGAACGAGGGTCGCGTGCTGTACCTCGATGCCCACCGCCTGAACGACGTGCAGCGCTGGGGGCTTCTCCTCGATCCCGCCGTGGGAAGCGCCGTCCCGCGAGGCCTCGGTGGCGTCAACAGAGACACGCACTGCCTGCCCCTGCCCGACGTCGATAGAGCTGACACAGGTGGCCCACTCACTCGCCTGGCTACGCTTCAACCGCCTCCTCACGAAGACGACTGCAGGCCTGGCTACCAGCCTGCCGGCTACGCTTTGGCTGGGTGGGGCTCGCACCCAAGTCAGACTCCGGTGACTCTTGACGTCGGCTCGCCGTCACACGTAACTCTGCCCGCTCGTTCCTTTGGGAGGCGTTGATCGACGAAGGAACTCAGAGGCTACCGTTGACCAGCGCGCGGTCGTTGTTCTTGTCAGGACTCTTCCTGCTGTCGTTCTCCACCCCGACTGAGCCCAATCTGGAAGGGGCCTGGGGCGGATCGGAGGTGAGCATGGTACTCAGCCGGAGCGGGGGGACTGTCTCCTACCTCTGTGGAGAAGGAACAATCGATCCCGGTTGGACGCTCACGTCCTCGGGAGCCTTCTCCGCCATCGGGGTGCACTATTTTGGCGGCGGGCCCATTCCAATCTCCGGACACCTGCCTCATCAGGCGATCTACCGCAGAACGCTTTTCGGAGACCATCTGAGGCTAAGTGTCACCATATCCGATCCCGAAGTGACGATCGGACCACTCGAGTTGATCCGGGGAGGTCCCCCGGTTTCCCAGATTTGCGACTAGGCCCCCACGCGCGCCTCCCGGAGGGCGGCTTGAACAAGTAAGGCACCAGCGTCCTCAGCGGAATGACGACGACTCCATCCCCACCTCTCACGATCAGGTGACCGGAGTGAACCTCCACCCCCTGAACGCGACATACCCCGAGTGGGGCCCGTCGCGTCGTGGTGACATCTCTGTTCCTCAACGGTAGATCGCGCACGCAGACACGGGAAAGGCCAGAGCCTCCGAAGCGCCACGCGCCCCGCTGGTGGGCGCGTCCGCCACACCTCGACGCTCCCGTGGCGGACGAGCACGAGGCGTTGCAATGTCACCGCCGTAACGCACCGAACTGCAGGAAGGTCACCACCCCGCCGAAAACCGGACGGGGATTCACATTCCCGAAGGCCTGGAGGCCCAAGCCCAAGTAGGGCATTATGCGGACCGCAGGCTCAGCGACCAAGGAACGCCCACGGTGGTGGCCTTTCGGCACTTGGGGATCTTCCGAGGATTGTCGCACCCAGTTAGTGCAACACCGGCACCGAGTGCGACGGGCCGAGCCGGCCCCGTAGCCCACGGCCAATCACGAATCCGAAATCCCAGGCGTACGCATCGTACCCCGTGCCCGCTTCGCTCAATAGGGATCCGCGAAGGGCGAAGAAGCGGTTCCGACGAAGCACGCCAACCTGGAGGAGCAATGCGGCCGGATCCGCACCGCTGAGGAGACCCGCTCCAACCCCAGGTGCCAACCAGGCACGCGAGCGACTGGCTGTTGGATTGGGCCCGACCGTCAGCCGCATGCGCAACCAACGTGACAAGGGCCATCACGACCGCAGCGGATGTTCGCATCGAGCTGCGACCCATTCCTCCCCCCGGGCTCATTGCACTCCCCTTGGCTCTACTCAGTCCAAGGAACGATACCGTCTGATTCGGCCTTGGGGTACGCTTCCAAACGCGGCCAACCGCAAGGATACCCAGGCCGACGGCCGAATAGGTGGATGAAGCGATCGGAGACGACACGAGGACCACGGCGGCCTCCGGTGGCGAGAGCCTCATCTGCCGCAACATTGGACCGTACCACCCAGAGCGCCGTGAAGTCCCGGTTCACTCGGTGGAGTAGTTGAACGGAACGCTATAGAGGTGATCCATGACCACGCCTGATGACGAAATCCGCTTCCTGCCCGCCACCCTCGACCTTTGGGTCGAACTGGAGGGTCTCTTTGGCGCCCGAGGTGCGTGCGGAGGATGCTGGTGTATGTGGTTCCGGCTCCCTAGGGTCGAGTACGAGACAGGCAAGGGCGACGTGAACCGCGACCGCCTCCGGGCACGGATCGCCGACGGGAACGCGTCTCCCCCCGGCGTGCTGGCTCTCCGTGGGGGACGCGCCGTCGGCTGGTGCGCCGTGGCGCCCAGGGAAGAGTACCGCCGCCTTGCGACCACCCGCACGATGCGCGGTCCGGATGATCTGGACGTCTGGGCCATCCTCTGCCTCTTCGTCGACGCGGCGGAGCGCCGCCGCGGTCTCTCCGCAGCGCTGATCGACGCCGCCTGTCGTCACGCGTTCGCCCACGGTGCGCCGGCGGTGGAGGCGTACCCCATCGTTCCGAAGAGCGCCGAGACCCCACCGGTGTTCGCGTCGCAGGGCATCCTCGCGGCCTACGTAGCCGCCGGGTTCGACGTGGTGGGCCGGCCCTCCGGGGCCCGGGCGGTCGTCCGGCGCCACCGGGCCGAAGTCCAGCGCTGACCTTCCGCCCGCACCGTCGACGGCGTGCGCCCGAATGCCCGATGGAAGGCGGCAGTGAAGTGGCTGTGGGACGAGAAGCCCAGGGAAAGTGCGAGCCGCGAGAGGTCCTCGGCGCCCTCGTCAACAGCGTGGAGAGCCTCGCGTAGGCGAAGCCGGTGGACGTAGCGGTACACCGGCATGCCAACCTCCTCCCTGAAGATCCGCGCGAAGTGGAAGCGGGAATAGCCAGCCACTTTCGCCACTTCCCCCAGGGACACCTCTCGACGGTAGTGCACGGAGACGTACTCAAGCGCCCGCAGCACCGACCGCCGCCGTCCCCGATCCCGATGCGTGCCCGGAGCCACCCCGACCAGGTCCAGGAGGAGGAGGCTGACCGCCTCCTCAGCTCGAGGTCTCTCGCCCGGCGACCCGGCCGCCCCGACCAGCCGCCGTACCCAAAGGAACGCTTCCGGGGAAAGGGGCACTGCGCCCGACGGGAGCCCTCGGTGCGCCTGCCCCCGGCCCCGTCCGCCAGCGGCCGCCACGAGTTCGTCCACGGCGCCGTCGTCCCGCAGGAGCAAGACGGCACAGCGGTCCAGCGGCGCACCCTGAGGATGTCGGATACGGTAGGCGTCTCCCGGGCCTGCGAAGAGCGCGACGTTCGGGGAGGCTACAATCTCGCGGTGCTGGAGTTCTCGCACGTACGCGCCCGTGAGGGGGACGACCACCTCCGGTCGGTGGACCCGCTCGAGGGCGCTCCACCCCGACCCGTGGCCTCGGCACTTCCAGATGCCGACGGTGAAGTCCTGTGCGCGCAACAAAGGCGTAAACATCCTGACACTCTAGCGTGGACCGCAAGAATGCGATAGCGGGCAAACGGCGTGCCTGGACATCTTCCGACGACCGCCGGTGGCGGCGCCGAAGCAAGATGCTCCCGACCCACGAGACTCTCTATGCTGCGACCGACCGACGCTCTCGTCCAAGACGTCCGACAGACGACGCGCAGTCTTCGCCGCGCGGCCCACTTCACCTTTTTTGGGGCCGCTGTCTTCGCGCTGGGGATCGGCGCGACGGCGGCCGCTTGGACGGCGCTGCGCGCGATCGCCCTCGAGCCGCTTCCCTACCCGGACTCGGAGCGGCTGGCCGTGATCTGGTCCGACTGGCCGCAGAAGGGCGTGACGCGCATGGCTAACGCCGGGGGAGACTTCCGCACGTACCAGCGCGAGGCCGGCACGTTCGAAGGCATCGCCGCCGTGGGCTCGCTCATCCAAAACCTCACTGGCGGCGAGCGGCCGGAGCAGGTCACCGTTGGGTGGGTGTCACGCAACTTCCTATCGGTAATGGGCGTACAGCCGGTGTTGGGCCGCGACTTCGGGCCCGACGAGCCACCGACGTCCCTCCTGTTGAGCTACGGCGTCTGGCAGCGCGACTTCGCCGGCGACCCGGCGGTCCTGGGCCGCAGCGTCCAGCTCGGCGGACGCCCGTTCACCGTCGTGGGCGTGACGCCCCCCGGCTTCCGCCTACACCTCGCCCCCGACGCGGGCGTCGCCACCGCCATCGACGTGTGGCGGCCGCCGGACGAGGTGGGTAACCCCGGCCGCTGGGTGACGCCCGATATTCAGCGGTCCCAGCTCCGTCTCATCGGCAGGCTCAAGCCGGGCGTAACGCTCCAACAGGCGCGACAGGAGATGGGGCGCATCGCCTCGGAGTTGCGCGCGCGCTACGCGGACCACGCGGCGGTGGGTTTCGACGTCTCCGTTGCGCCGCTCATCGAGGAGGTGACGGGCCAGGTCCGTCCGTTCCTCGTCCTTCTCCAGGCGGCGGCGTTCCTCGTCCTCTTGCTGGCGTGCGTCAACGTGGGCGGCCTCTTCCTGGTCCGGTCCCATCTCCGGATGGGCGAGGTACGCACGCGCCTCACGCTGGGCGCGGGACGGGCCCGGATCCTCCGCCTGTTCCTCCTGGAGAGCCTGGGTGTGGGCCTGCTCGGCGGGCTCCTCGGCATCGGGCTGGCCGCCGTCGTCCTTGCCGGGGTCCGTTCGCTTCACATCACCGCCATTCCCCGCCTGGAGGACGTGGTTCTGGGGGCGGCGAGCGTGCGCGTCGCGCTCCTGGCCTCGGTGGCGGCGGGGCTTCTCTCCGGGGGTTGGTCCGCTATCCGCGCGAGCCGCGTGCGGTTGGTCGACGGGATGGGGCTCCGGGGCGGTGGCGGCACCGCCATCCGCGAGGGGCTCGTCATCCTTGAGGTCGCCCTGGCCACCATGTTGCTGGCGGGCTCGGTCGTCCTCGCGCGCAGCGCGTGGAAACTCCGGCAGGCCGATCCCGGCTTCCAGGTCGCCAATCTCCTCACTTTCGCGGTGAATCTCCCGGGCACGCGCTACGAAGCTCCGGTGGGAACCGCCCAATTCCTGGAGCGCCTGGAGGGCGCCCTGGCGGCCCGTCCAGGCGTCGAGGCGGTGGGCGCCACTTGGCCGCTCCCCCTCGAGGGCCAACTCTGGGCCGACAACTACCGTACCGCCACCACCGGGTCCGACGAGGAGGCTCCGTTCGCCGACCTACGCCTCGCCTCACCTGGGCTCCTCGACGCCATGGGCCTGCGCCTGGTCGAGGGGCGCAACCTGAACGTGGGCGACACCGTGGCGGTCCTCGTCAACCAGCAGCTCGCCGAGGACGAGTGGCCCGGCCGGTCGGCCGTGGGACAGACGGTTGGGATCGTCGGCGAGTCGCGCACGCTCACCGTCGTGGGCGTCGTTGCCGATGTGCATCATCCCCGGCTACGGACGTACGCGTCGCAGACCATCTACCTGCCGATGGCGCACTCCTCGTGGACGGACTGGGAGGTCTTTCTGGCGGTGCGCACGTCAGGGGACCCGCTCCGGCTCGTCTCGTCCGTACGCGAGACGCTGGCGTCTCTCGATCCCCAGCTCCCCATCGGAAAGGTCCGCACCATGCGGGGCTACCTCGATGACCGGCTGGCCCCGAACCGCCTGATCGGATGGACGACGGGAGGCTTCGCGGCGGCGGGGCTCCTTCTCGCGATGGTGGGCCTGTACGGTGTCATCTCGTACTCGGTCGAGGCTCGCCGCCACGAGCTGGCCGTGCGCATGGCGCTGGGCGCCGAGGAGCCCTCTATCCGCGCCCTGGTCGTGCGGAACGGCGGCCGACTGGTGGTGCTCGGCATCATTCTTGGCCTCGCCGGCGCCTTCGCCGGGACGGGGCTGCTCTCGACGCTCCTGTACGGTGTCGGCCCGCGCGACCCCGTCGCCTACGGCGCTGCCGTCGCTACCGCCCTCGCGGTCGGAATGATGGCGACGTGGATCCCGGCGCTGCGCGCGTCCCGGGCGGATCCTGCGGCGGTGCTGCGCGCCTGAGCAGAGCGCGACGCCGGGCTCTTGACGGGGGTCCGGGATTCCTGTGCCGGCGGGGCTTCTGTTGACAAGGGAGGCGCCCACATGACATTTGCGCCGCGCTACGGAGTCCGGCGCGCGTCATCAGGCCCCAGCCTGGGTTCGTTTCGGACGGAAACCACCACACCGTCGAGCAATGGGAGCTGGGCAGCAGGCCCGAGGGCGAGGGCGTGAAGGTCCTGGAATACCGCTACACTCGGGTCCGGTACGGGACGGGACGGACGGCGTGTCGTCACAGGAAGCGGAGCCACACGTCCTTCCTCCTCGCCTTCAGCGCCGCGAACCATCGACACGGGGGATAGAGCACCAAGATCGCCGTTGCGAAGACTAGGTAGAGTAGTGTGAGGCTCCACGTGTAGCCCTCGGGCGCGGGGGGATTGCCCATCGGATGGTTCGCAAACAGCCACGGACTGACGTGGCCGAGCCGGACACGCGACACGACGAGGGCGAGGGCGTGGATGAGTGGGATGTGGAGGATGTAGTAGAAGAAAGGTACACGACCGAAAACCGCGACGGTGTCAGCGATCCAGCCTCGAGCCCGCTCCAGCGCCGGAATGAGCGCGATGGCCGGCCCGAGGGTCATGAGGAGGAACTGCAACGACGCGGGATACTTGGTGGCGTCGAGGAACGCAAGGGACGCGGGCATGCCCTGATCCACCGCCGCGCGCCAGGACCGGGGGTCGCCGTAGAGCCCAAGGCCCCGGAGGGCGACGAACAGGGCCGTGGCACCGAACCCTAAGGCTAGGCAGATCCGGTTCCTCCGGCGGCCGTCCAGGGTGAGGACGGCTCCGAAGGCGTAGCCCACCGCCATCACGCCGATCCACGGGACAATGGAGTACAGGACCACGAGGTTGGGACCGTCGGCCCCGAACCGGATCGGGCCACCGCGCCAGGCCGCGTACAGGACCTTCCAGACCGACGCGGAAACACCACTCGGTGCCGCGCCCCCGAGCCAGGGGTCCAGTAGGTTGTGGCCAAGGACGATGGCGAGGCCGACCGCCGCGACAATCCCCGGGCGCAGCCGCACGAGGCCCGCCATCAGGACCATGCACCACCCGATCACCCAGATAACTCCGGCCATCTCGTAGCCGGCGAAGTCGAAGTTGAACGTCCAAGCGAGGCGCAGGACTGTGAGCTCGAGGAAGATGAGCCAGACCCCGCGCAGCGCGAGGAGGCGTGGGAGTCCCTCGTTTCGGCGGCCGTACAGGAAGGCGCTGGTACCGGCGAGGAAGACGAAGGCGGGGGCACAGAAGTGCGTGATCCACCGAGTGAAGAAGATCCCGGGGGTCGGGCCCCCGGCCGGGAGGCCCGAGTATACGCGGACGTGATCCACGGCCATGAGGATCATGACCGCCCCCCGGATCAGGTCGATGGACGCGATCCGGGCCGACGGCTCGGCGCCGGATGACGTTTCAGCTCGCGTACCTGAGTGTGGTGCGGGAGGGGGCCTGGGTATCAGTTCGGCGTTCATGGCGCGAAAGCTGACACGCCGGCCCCCCTGCCGCTATCGAAAGATTGCCATCCCATTCAGATCCGTCGCCGATGGCGTTGAGCGTCGCGCTGCCTCGCATTGCGGCGGTAACCGCCGCCGGATCCAACCGCCTCGCCAGGGCATGGTCCTCCATTCACGCGGGGGTGGCCTGAGGGTCAATTGGAATCACTCGAACCCGATCCCGGCAGACATCTCGAGGACCGGGAGGGCCGCGGCATCCCCGGCGCCTAAGATGCCGTACAGCCGCATGCGCAGCTCCGCCGCCGTGGCGCTTCCCGTCGCCCATGCATCCCCCGCCCAGCCCAACGTCCGCAACTCGCCATCAGGTAGAGTCCGGTCGGACGGCCCCCCGGGTCAAAACGCGTAACCGCGCCTACCCCGAACATGTGCCAATCAACGCGCCTACGGTGGATGAAGGTGCCCCCTGGGGTAGGTGACCTGCTCGTCACGAAGCACAATCCACCGACCTGGATAGAGCGTCTCGGGGCCGAAGGGAGGCGACGCCTTCGCTGGCGTGGAGTCCAGGGACGGCCAGGCGAGTATTCCTGTTCGGGTTGGCCGACTCTCAGTTTCCGCGTCGCTTTCGGCGTGCCAAGTTGACATGCTCCCGCGAAACCGTCCGGTCGGGCCGACGTATGTTTCGACGTTTTCGATTTGTGGTCCACGGTTTCCGGAGTCGCGTCGTGGCTCGTTCCTCTCCCCCGTTCTGCGTTGCGGTCGCCGCCGCCCTCCTCTCAAGCGCGGCGTGCGCCACAGACGGCCCGACGGACGCCCCAACGTCCGAACCCGTCGCGGTCCGGCTCGGCCTAGCGCACACGATCCGGACCCCTGTGGCCGATTCGATCCTGCTCGTGGCCACAGTCGTCGACGCCGAGGGGCGCTTGGTCCTTCTTCCGCTGGATCGATACCGCTGGACGACTTCGGACGCTTCGGTGGTGGCCCTGACCCCGAGGATCTCCCGGAACGGGATCGTTGCCGCGCTGGCGACGACGAGCGCGCGGGGTGGGCGCGCCTGGATTTCTGTCGAGGTCCAAGGGGTCGGGAGCGACAGCGTCCCTCTCGAGACGTTCACGCCGGGTGATGGACCGGTGACCATCACGCTTCTCTTCGCCGAGAGCGTGCCCCAACTGTGGCGGGTCGCGCTCGAGGACGCGGCCCATGGCTGGGAGGACGTCATCCGGGGCCAACTTCCCGAGGTCGGGCTCGACACGCCAGGCGGGGACTGCTTGACGCCCTCGGCGGAACCCCCCAGCCCGCCGCTCACGTGGAATGAACGAGGCGTGTTGATCTACGTGGGGACTGCCGGGCAGTTCCCCCCGGGGACCTACGTCGAGGCGGTGGGTGGGCCGTGCCTGCAACGTCCTCTGCCCCGGCCCACCACGATCCTGGGCAGTATCACCATCAACCGCGACCACCCTCCGGAGGGGATACCCGCTGATCGCCTCAGGTACGTGGCAGCCCACGAGATGGGGCACGCCCTCGGCCTTGTGGGGGTCGTCCAGGGCGAGCAGCCCGAGTGGTATGACTTTCGGCTCCACGCCTACACGGGCCCCATGGCCATTGAAGGATGGCTTCGCGAGACCGGGGAGTTCCTCGATGTCCTGCGCGAAAGCGGAGGCCACTGGGATGTCTACGGCTCTTCGGACATCATGGCCGCCCAAGGATGCGGATGCGTCATCGGCCCGCTGAGCATCGGTGGGCTGATGGACTTGGGCTACCCGGCTGTGTGGCCCCCTGGGTAGGAACCCCCCCAAGCGCTGACTCCATGACCGGATGCGCGAGGTGGTCGAACGCCACTACTTAGCCGCAGTGATGTGAGATGCTCCGTAGGAGATCCTCAATCCACTTGCACCGGGGCCCCGTCCCACCCAAGAGGAGAAGGGCGTAGAGCCAGGCGCCCCGGGACGACCATGGCTTGAGGTCAGGAGGTCCGACATCCCCATGGTGACCCCCCGGCGAACCCATGCGACCGTTTGGATCCGGGGGCTGAGAGCCATTTCAGGGCAGGGCGGGGGGCGGTCGCCGCGTGCCTGTTGGGGCGCGAAACCCGTGAGGTCGGGCAGAAGGGCACGGACCTCGGGCTCGTGTGGCGGGATGTAGTCTTTCCATGAACCTCGCCGGCCTGCGGTGGGGTTGCGCAGGCGCCCGTTTCGGGCTCAGTCACCCTCGAAGGCTGAGGGGAGGACCCCGGTGCCTGCTCCACGCAGCGCTTCCACGAAGTGCGTGACGACCGGCCTGGCGGGACGACCTTTCGAAAGCACCGCCCACCAGGTGCGCCGGATGCCCTTCCGGCCGATGCGAATTGCCACCAAACGCCCCTCCCTCAGATCCGGTTGCGCCACCCAAGAAGCCATGGCACTGATTGCCAGGCCAGCCCGCACGAGTCCGAGCAGAGCTTCGGTGACCGGTACATCCGTGACCTCGCGCGGCGCGATACCTTCGGGAGCGAGGGCCAGGTTGAAGAGATCGCTCTGGCTCCGGTCGAATACCGCCACCGATTGATTTGCGAAGTCAACGGGATCCAGCCTTTTCCGTCCCGCCAGCGGGTGCTCGGGACTCAGAATGGCAACGACCTCATCGTCAAAGAGCTCCAACAGCGTGAATCGGCTTCCCTCGGGAGGCACGGTGGTCAAAGCCACGTCCAGCCGCCCGTCGTCGAGCGCTTCAAAGGGCCGCCGACTCGGATCTACGTCCAACTCGACCTTCACGTTTCCGTGGTCCCGCCGAAACTGCTTCAAGACATCAGGTAGCCAGTGGTAGTTGGTGAAGCAGGCGCTACTGACACGCACGGTGTGGTCGTGCCCAAGAGCCGAGGACCGCACATCTCTCGCTATTCCTTCCAGAGCGGCGAGTACAGCTCGCGCCCGGTCGACGAGGATCTCTCCCTCGGCGGTGGGCACCAGACCGGCGGAGGTGCGTCTGAAGAGCTTTGTGCCCAGCGCTCTTTCAAGACGACCGATGTGATACGTAACCCCGGGCTGGGAGATGCGTAAGAGACGGGCAGCCTCCGTTGCGGATCCGATATCGGCGAGTGCAACCGCGACGGAGAGGGATTTGGGGTGGAGAGTAGCCATGAATCCACAATCTTGATGATGTGATAGCACAAATCTATTTGTCTGATGTCCCGAACGGTGTCAAGGTACCTTGCGAACCGATGCCCTTTCGATGCCCGTGGGACGCATCATGTCACTACCCGTCCGAGGTTCCTTCCTGAAGAGTTCGTCACTCTTCGACGGTCGACCGCATGACGCATCCGTTTGAGCACGTTATGGATCTCGAGGCAGCCGGATGAACGGGCGGTTGATTCCAAGACTCGTCCCACCGCTTCTGGCACGATCGGTGGTGCTGGCGTTCCTTGTCGTCTCTGCGGGGTCATGCGGGGCCGCCAGCGACAGTCCTCTCGAACCCCCTGTCGACGAGCCTCCGGAGCTCGTCACGATATCCGGCCTCGTGGAGACGCTCAACGGGGTGCCGCATACATCGCTCGTGGCAGTCTCACAAACCGGCGTCTATGCTGACACCGGTGCCGTGGGCCCCGATGGCACCTTCTCGGTGACAGCGCTTCGAGCGGGCACGGATTCTACAGTTGTCGTCATCCGTGCACCCTCTGGCAGCTTGGCTCCGTACCATTCGAGTTGGAAGATCCTCCCGCCACTCGAGAAGGACGCCGCGCTGAGAGTCCTTCTCATCCCCCGGGTTTGGACAATACGGGAGGGCTCCCTGGCCCCTCGGACCATCCCCGTCAGTCTTCAGGTCGCCTTTGTGCCGGAGAACGGGGTTGGCGGCGGATCGGGGGGAGGAGGACTGCTCGGCGTCGGGAGGGAGGTTGGGGTGGACGGTCTCGATCTCTCCGCCGAACTCTGGAGTTGGCCGCAGGATCGCCTGCCTATCCCGGTCTATTTCGAACACGCCGGGAAGGACTTCAACGGCTACGGCCTGGACCGCTCCGACGTCAGTGCCTCGGACTCTGTCTCTGTGTGGGACGCGCTGGACGATCTTCAAGACCGCCTGGGCTTCAAGCTCTTTCGGCCTGCGCGCAGGGAAGAACTCCCGGTCGACTCGCTCATCGTCTTCGGTCTGGAGGGTCTTGAGCATCGGCTGTTTTCGATCGCGATCGAACTCGTTCCTGACCTGCCGGTAGGCGGCCTCGGAGGTAGCGCACGCGCCTGCGAAGGCCCCCCGGAGGTGCCGGATGGCGTCTGCGGCCGGTTCTTGTCCGGAGACCTCGTCGAGGGCAGGATGAGCTTCAAACCGCCGGATGAGTTTGACGATCCGGGAACCTGGCCTTTTCTCGTACAGCATGAGATGGGACACGTGCTGGGGTTTGGACACGCATGCTACTACCCCTCGATCATGACCAGCATCTGCAGTCCCATTGGGGTGACGGTGCTTGAAGAATCCAGCAATTCGCGGGCGACAGCCTACGACGTGGCATACATGCAACTCTACTGGATGGCCCACAGCCGGAGCCTGGAACTCCGCCCGCACCTCGGACTCAAGGAGGCGCTCGAGGGGGAACGAATGGAGTTGGGCCTTGGGCGACTGCCTTGGGGGTGGCCGGGCGGTTGACGTGTCCTTCCGCTCGGACGGCACTCTGGGCATTACTCCTGCAGGATACTCACCTCAACCCCGAACCCAATGCGCATCAGCGACGTCATCCTGGCCACCGTGGCGGCAGCGAGTCTGATCTCCGCCCCCGCCGCCGGCCAGACTTACGAACAGGCCACCTCGGGTACCCGCGAGCTGGTAAGTCAGTCAGGCACCACGGCAATCCGGATGTTGGTCGAGGCCGCCAACCTGGGAGGAACGGAGGTTGAGGTTGGCGAGATCGTCTTCGCGGCGGGGTCCGCCCCCGAGCGAGGCCACGCCCACGGCTCCGTGGAGATTCTCTATGTCCTGTCGGGGGTCTTGGAGCACGTCGTGAATGGCGTGTCCTACACCTTGACCCCTGGCATGGTCGGCATCGTGCGGCCGGGTGACGAGGTCGTCCACCGCGTTCCGGCCGATGCCGATGCGCGGGCGCTCGTCATCTGGGCGCCCGGGGGTGAGGCGGCACGCATCGGTCCGGCGTTCAGGGAACGGCCGTTGCACCCACGATGAATCCCGAGGGCATTGTCGACTTGGGGCAGCGAAAGCGACCACAGACCTGTGATGGGCTTAATCAGTAAGTGTGATAACACGATCCGATCAATCTATTTGCCTGATACAAACCGGAACGTCAGAGTGTCCGGACGATTCCGCGTCGCCCGCTTGCCCCTGAGGAACAATGGCATCACCGATTGGGACGTCTATTCTTGAAGGGCTCTCGATGTTCTCGGCGTCGACGATCCATGAGGTGTGCCCGAACAGCTCAGTGCTCCCGCATCACATTCGCCCGATTTGGCAGGGCGCGCGGGTAGTCGGACCGGCCTTTACGGTATCGCAGCCTTCTGGCTACAACGACTGGCTTCACGCGGCGATCTACTCGGCTCCCCCTCACTCGATTCTCGTGGCAACCCCGGGGGACGATTCATGTGGGTATTGGGGTGAGTTGATGTCCCGTGCGGCCAAAAAGCGATCCCTCGGTGGTCTCGTGATCTCGGGCGGGGTGCGAGATGTGGCCGCGTCGGAGGCTCTGGCGTTTCCCGTGTTTGCCTCGGCGATCAGCCCTCGAGGGACCAAGAAGTCACCACGGAGCGACGGGTCCTTCTCGGGGTCGGTCGCGTTCGGGGACGTGGAGGTTCGCTCCGGTGACCTGATCGTCGGAGATCGGGATGGAGTCGTCGCCATTCCGGCCGAGGAGGCGCGTGGCGTACTTGTTCGAGCTGCAGCCAGGGAGGCTCGTGAGGAACGGATCCGTCGGCAGATCGAAACGGGTGGGCGGCTGGTCGACCTTCTTGAACGTCTCTCGGAGAGGGAAGGAAGTCGAGCGTCGGAGACGAAGCGTTACGAGGAGGAGATCGATGGACTGGGTTGAGCGATTGCGTCACCTGGACTCTTGCTCGGTTTCGGACGCGGTGGATCGTCTAGGCATAGGCATTGTGTTGAGCGGATTTGGAAGGTGGGGTCTGCGACGAGTGACGGCGGGGCGGGTGCGCACGGTACAGTTGGAAGCATGCCTGGAAAGGAAAAGCCATCGACACCTTGGCACACGGGTTCTGTCGACCTCTGGCCCCGACGACGTCATCGTGATCGCCAATGGTGGGGATGTATCCGCAGGGTCTTGGGGTGGCTTGCTCACGCTCCAAGCTCATGTCAAAGGAGTGGCCGGGGTTATCGTCGATGGGGCCCTTCGTGACGCGGACGATATAGAGAAGCTGGATGTCGTGGTCTTCGCCAGAGCGACGACGTCCAGAACGGCCCGCGGGCGCTTTCGCGAGGTCGCCACCGACGTTCCGATATCGGTGGAGGGTTTCTCCGTTGAGCCGGATGCTCTCGTAATAGCCGACGGAAGCGGGGTTGTCTTCCTTGCCCAGCATCAAGCAGAGAAGGTGATCACTGTCGCCGAGGAGATCAGCCGAGCAGAGGCACGGATGGCCAAGGCACTATTGCGGGGCGTGTCTGGAACCGAAGTCATGGATCTCAGCTACGAGGGCCTGACGGAGAGGGAGCCCCGACCATGAACCGTGATGACGGGGCGATTGACACCGGGACTCTCAGCGACGCCCTGGATCGGCTCAACATCCAGGGACAGGCCGAAGGCATTCATCCCCTCTCGCCGCTCCTCAGAGTGCGTGGACGGGCGTTCACGGTTCGTCTTGTCCCCACGGGCGGAAGAGGCGGGAGCGTCGGGGACTTCATCGACGATGTGCCGCCGGGATCCGTCGTAATCCTGGATAACGGGGGCCGCAAGGATGTCACGGTATGGGGAGACTTGCTCACGGCGACCGCTCAGGGGCGGGGAGTGGCCGGCACGGTGATCAACGGCGTCTGTCGTGACACGGCACGGATCATTGAATTGAACTTCCCGGTCTTCAGCCGTGGTAGTCACATGCGAACAGGCAAGGACCGTGTTAGAGCCGAGTCCGTCGGCCAAATCGTATCCCTCGGTGATGCGTCTGTGGAGCCCGGCGACCTCATAGTGGGAGACGCGGACGGGGTCGTGGTTGTGCCTCGACAACACGAAGACGAGGTGCTTCTCGCGGCTCAGGAGATCGTCGACGCTGAGGAACGTATCCGCCGCAGCGTAGCAGCCGGCGCGACGCTGAGAGATGCCCGCGCTGCGGAGGGCTATCATCGCCTGCAGCGCGGAACCACGGAGGGATGATGGAAACCGAGGGACGCGTGGGGGAGACGATTCCCGTGCGGCATCGCGGTGCTTGGCTGTCTGTCTCATGCCGTCACCGTCCCGGAAACGGCAAAGGGCTCCTCTATCTGCATGGCCTCGGAGGGACCAAGGAGGACTTCTCCGGGGCGTGGAGCGAGGCCGAATGGAAGGAGTATGCCCTGGTTGCAGTAGATGCTCCCGGTTGCGGCGCGACGAGAGGATACCGCCGGGGTGTACCCTTGGGAGTGGACGACATCGTAGACGTGGCGGAGGCCGTGGTCGAGCGCCTGAACGTGGGAAGGCTGACGGTTGTCGGTCATAGCATGGGAGGCTTGGCAGGCCTGTTGTTTACTCTCCGGAATGGCAGGCGGGTAGAGCGACTTGTGAGTGTTGAGGGCAACCTCGTGCCGGCGGACTGCGCTCTCTACAGCCGACGGGTATTTCGCGAACGGTTCTTGGGGCGTGAAGAGGCGTTCATGCGAGGCGTCGCGGAGGATCTTCGGGCCGGGGCGCGCCCGGGCTGGCTGAAGGCCGCCGCGAGGCTTCGAGAGAGCGTAGAGGACGCGGCGTTCTTCGACTATTGTCGCTCCTTGGTTGAATACTCGGATCACTATCCCGTTCTTGAGCTGTTTTGTGGCTTGGAGATACCCACGCTCTACGTTCACGGGCGAGAAAGCGGATCGCCAACTCTGATCGCCGATCTCGGGAATCATGGCGTATCGGTCTCGGCGATTCCCGGCAGCGATCACTTTCCGGCTTGGTCGAATCCGGACGCGTACTACCGCTGCCTGAAGGAGTTTATGGAGAGCACTCGTTCCTGATGTTGGAGCCGGAACCCTCGCGGCGAGCTCTCACTTGAGCCCGAATTCGGCAGTTCTTTCGACTTCGGGAATCCAAACGTTATCGGAAAGCCCGCAGAGCGTAAGTAGCGGTGAGGGAAGGTAAGAGGAGATCAGCACGACTACCGTGAGGCGTGACCACCGCGTGGAACCCCAGGGAGACAGTGTCGACACTTCGGCGATGAGTCAGATGCCACCTGGCGGAACCCACTTCATCGTGCGTGCTACGGCTGGTCGACGCCTTGGCGAGTTAGCCTTCGGCGCAGCAATGGGCCTTGAATCCCTGCTGTGGTTGTCTCCGCCATTCCATGTCACGGCGTACCCGTCCTGTTCCAATATTCGGCCGACGTGCTCGCAAGGCCTGTGGTTCGGTGATCAGTAGCGTATGGGCGCCAGCGCGGCATTCAGCGACAGGCTCCGCTTGCCGTGGGCGTCGGGTAACGGAATGGGTAACACACCGAACCGTCGCAGAACCCCGCCGGCCCGGCGCACCTCGGCGTGAACCGTTGCAGATCGGCGTGTATCGGTGCAGGTCGGCGCCGGTCACAGCCCTCCGGAGCATGAGGTCACAGGTTCGAATCCTGTCGGGCGCACTGAGGCCGGGGTCCCCTTGGGGCCCCGGCCTTTTGCATTTTGGCAGTATTCGAACCTCTGACCGACCCTGGATGTTCTCTTGGTTCGGACGTTGATTCTCGGAACACGACGGAGTGATTGCACAGATTGGCAATGGCATTTACAATATGTGCATGATCTCCAGGACCCTTGAGCCAGCACTTCGTCGGGCCGTCCAGGAAGGCCCGGCGGTTGCCGTCACCGGGCCCCGGCAGTCAGGGAAGACCACGCTCTGTCGAACGACCTTCCCTGACTGGGCGTATGTGAGCCTGGAGCCCCTGGATACGCGCGAGTTTGCCCGGGTGGATCCGCGGGGCTTCCTCCGGAGCTTCCCCGGGCCGGCCATCCTGGACGAAGTGCAGAGGGCGCCGGGCCTGTTTCCCTATCTCCAGGATGAGATCGACAACGACCCGAGTCCGGGACGGTACATCCTGACCGGCTCCCAGCACTTCGGCCTGTCCGAGGCCGTCAGTCAGTCCCTTGCCGGCCGAGTCGCCCTACTGAATCTCCTCCCACTTAGCTTCGAGGAGCTCCTGAAATTCGGAACTCGGGAGGATGTGTGGCGCGTGGTCTGGGAGGGTGGCTATCCGCGCATCCACGACCGGAATCTCGCCGCTGACCTCTGGCTGGGAGACTACCTCGCCACATACGTCCAGCGCGACGTGCGACAGGTCCTCAACGTGACGGACCTGGATGCCTTCACGACCTTTGTGCGTCTTGCGGCCGGCCGGACCGGGCAGGAACTGAACCTCTCTACACTCGGGGCCGATGCAGGGGTCTCACAGAATACCGCACGCTCTTGGATCTCCGTCTTGGAGACAAGCTTCCTCTTGTTCAGGTTGCAGCCTTGGGTCAGGAACCCGAGGAAGCGGGTCGTGAAGGCGCCGAAGCTCCATTTCGTGGACACGGGCCTCGTCTGCAACCTGCTTGGCATCCGCTCGCCGGACCAACTCGCGACCCATCCAATGCGGGGAGCCATCTTCGAATCTTGGGTCGCGTCCGAGATATTCAAGGCTCGAGTGCATGCCCGGCTTCCTGCCGGCCTCTTCTACCTGAGGGAGACCCGCGGGATAGAAATCGACGTTGTGGTCGAGGGTGAGGGGAGTGTCATAGGGGTCGAGGTGAAGTCCGGAGCAACGGTAGCGCAGGACTTCTTCGCGGGACTGCGGAAGTTCCCCGAACTCGTTGCTCTGGCAGGAGAGGGGCGCAGCCCCGTCGCACGCCTCGTCTATGGCGGAGAGAAGGCCCAAGCCCGAAGCGATGCGGCGGTGGTGCCCTGGACCCAGATCCAGGATGTGTCTTGGGGGTAGGGGAGAGGGCTCTGTCTCGCTTCAATCGGCCGCGGTAACAAACCCGGTAACACACCGGACCGGCGCAGATCGGTGCCGGTCACAGCCCTCCGGAGCATGAGGTCACAGGTTCGAATCCTGTCGGGCGCGCTGCTGTAAGTCGTGGCCCCACTTGGCTTTCCGCCGGACGAGGCTTCGTGCGTCTTCCCCTCTCAGCCAGTTGCCCGCAATTGTTGCTCGCAATTGGGCCCCGTCTCCAACCCCATGGCCTCCCGCATGTCATCGACGTTGACCTCGTCGTAGACGCGGCGGATCATGTCCCAACTCGTACCCGAGAACTCCTCTTGGATTTTCGGCGGGAGCTTCCGGAACTCGGGGTCGCGGATGCCTTGACGCTTTTCGGCGTGGAAGCCAACCCGGTGCAGGGCCGTCTCTAGCTTCTCCCGTTTTGCCTTCGGGGTGTCCTTCAGCCACGCCGCCTTGGCCTTGCGTAGCCAGTTCTGACAGGTGTTGCGCGAGGTGGTTTCCTGAGTGCACCGCGCCGCAGGAAACACCGGCCCGCTGATCCCACGCGAAGGGAGCCCCTTCAAAATCGCGATGGCGCGGTAGGTGAGCGGAGTGACGTTCTCCTTGCCGCTCTTGTCCAACTCTCCGCGCCACCGGACCGTCCACTCGTCCTGGTCGACGTCCGACCAGTCGAGTTGCCGGATTGCCGAGTTCCTCCGTCGCGTCTCCCGTTCTAGGCCCAGCATCGACTTGAACTGCCAGCCGGTGGAGTGGGCGACGAGACCCTCCCTGATCCAGTCGGGCATTCCGGGGCGCTTGGGGTTCTTCTCTCTTGGCATCTGCCACTTCTGCGCCTTCCGGATCTCCTGACTCCATGGGTGTGATTTGAGGAGCGAGGCTCCGAGCCCCCATGTGAGCACTGCGATCAAGAACTTGAGGTCGTACTCCACTGTTCGATCACCCGCCTCATCCCAACCCGAAATCGTGCCCAGGCTACGACACTCGACAAACCCATCCCAGTCGCGTCGATCAAGCGGCTCCGGGTGCCGGTCCGACCGCCGTCCTTCCTCTTCCTGCATCTCGAAGTAGGCTCCCCCGGAGCATGAGGTCAGAGGTTCGAATCCTCTCGGGCGCATGAAGAAGGCCAGGACCAAGAAGGCCCCATCCGATCCGTCGGGTGGGGCCTTCTTCATGCGCCCGAGCGCGTGGACGTTCTCTTGGTTCGAGCCGAGCGACAGGATCGGTCTTCGAAGAGCTAGCTGACCGTTACGCGAGACGAGCGAGGATGGGCGAAGCCCACCGCAGCTCAATCCTCTGGTCTCCCACCGGTGCGGCCGACCGGGGCCCTCGCGGGTCGAACCTCTGACCGAACCCACGTGGGGGTAGAGGTTCGAGCCGAGCGACCGCGTTGCTGTCGAAGAGCCATCTGGTCGTTACGCGAGACGGGCGAGGATCCGCGAAGCGGACCGCAGCCCCATCCTGCTTCCGGGGTCACCTCAGAGCCCATAGGAATCGAGTTGGAACGGCGTCCCCGCAC
Source organism: uncultured Gemmatimonadales bacterium (assembly GCA_963848895.1). Classification (GTDB taxonomy): domain Bacteria; phylum Gemmatimonadota; class Gemmatimonadetes; order Longimicrobiales; family Gaopeijiaceae; genus SZUA-318. The sequence goes on along the minus strand of CAWKGE010000021.1, from coordinate 12,975 downwards.
GTCCTGCCGCCAGCTTCGTCAGCCCTGGCAGGGCAGCGATCTGCGTGGTCAGGTTGCGCAAAGTCACACCGAGCCTGCTCTCGGGGACGAAGAAGGAGCGGTACCTGATCGCTTTCCGCTGCTCGCCCGCCACGAAGCGGCCGAGCTTCTGGTGGTACCGCTCAAATGCACGCGGCACGTCGCCACCGGAGCGGTGCAGTTCGCCGGCGAGCACATACGCTTCGGTCATGGCCAGACCGGTTCCCTCGCCGGCGAGGAGTGACGCGCACGCGGCCGCGTCACCCACCAGTGCGACGTGGCCCCGGGTCCAGTCCGGCATGCGGATCTGGCTCACCCGATCGAAGTACACGGGTCCATCATCCAGGTACGACAGCATCTCCGGGACCTCCCACCCCATGCCCCCGTAGACGCGGCGCAGCGTTGTGACCGTCTCGTCGGGCGCGGGCTGCCGGTCGATGAGCCCGGCGCGGAAGATGAGCAGTACAACCGTTGCGCCGTCGCGACGCTGGATCCTCGCCGCCCATCGATTCGCGATCGATCGTACCACGTACCTCCCAGGATCGGTATGCGGATAGTCTTCCGCGGAAAACACCGCGACGTAGGTGTCGAGGAAGTGCTCGAAGTCTCGCGCCGGACCGAAAGCGAGCTCACGCACGGCCGAGTGCAGCCCGTCCGCCCCCACAACGACATCGAATCGCTCGATCCGCCCATCCGAGAGCGTCGCTTCGACGCCGTCCCGGTGGTCCTCGATCCCGACGATGTGTACCCCGAACTCCGCCCGCACATCGCGGCATGCGGCAAACGCCCTCCGGCAGATCTCCCCGCGCGGGACGGTGATGAAACGGCCGTTCCATTGCTCGCGGACCTTGCCCACATCGAGGCGAGCGAGCTCCTCGCCCTCATCGTCAACGAAGCTCAGGCGGTCCATCTCCGTCGCCCTGTCTCGGAGCTCCCCGATGATCCCCATGCGCTCGGCCACCTCGTAGCCGAGTCCCCAGAAGTCGACGACGTAGCCCTCGGTCCGGAGTCGATCGGCGTGGTCGAACAGCACCGGCTCGTGACCGTAGCGTCCCAGCCAATACGCAAGCGTCGGCCCAGCGATCCCGATGCCGTTGATCCCGACCTTCATCGTTCCTCCGCATGATGCGCATACGCCCGCTCCACCTTCCCGTCCGCCCCGAACAGGAACATCTCCGCCCGCACCCCGCCGCTCCAGCGGAACTGTAGCAGCACGCTGTCCACCCCGATGAAGGTCGCCATGTGCTCGAAGCGCAGGTCCGGATACGCCTCCAGCGCCGTGCCCCAGTACGTCCCCACCGCCGCCTTTCCCATGAGTGTCCCGGTAGGCTCCGCCCCCATCTCCGCGATGAGTGGCGACGACATCTCGAAATCGTCCACGTAGTGTGCGAGGATCCGGTCGAGGTCGTGCGCGTTCCACGCGCCGATCCAGTCGCTGACGAAGCGGGTGGCGAAGGCATTGTCGATCATGGCTCTGCTCTCCTGTTGTTGTTGATGGGCCGGACGCTGGCGGTGAACGACTGCGCGACGATCCGCCCGTCCTGTACCACGAACGTGTCGGTCGCCATCTCGTACATGTTGTCTGCGGTCTGCGCGTTCCAGACGATGTAGCCGTGCTCCCCCTCAGCCGCGTAGTGCTCCATCGTGAACCGCGAGCCGGGCTGGCTGAACTCGGCGATCAGCCGTTCGAACAGCGGCCGCACCTCGGCGACGCCCCTCCGCGGCCCCTCGCGCGTGAAGAACACGATCTCCTCTCCATAGTCCGCCAGCACCCCGCCGAGATCGTTGGCGAGGAATGCCGCCAGATGGCGGTCCAGTACCTCCGTGGTCGTCGACATCGCTCTCCCTCCATCAGTGGTGAGTTCGTCCATCACGGGTGCGACTCGGCCCGCCGCTCGAGCTCGGCCGCCTCCCGGGCGAGATATTCCCGCGCTACCGATCCGCCGAGCGCGCGCGCAAGCGGCGCCAGCGCGCCGCCGAACCGGATCTGCAGCGTCACGCTCGTCGATCCGTCCGGCAGCACCTGCAGCCGGTGATCCGCCACCACCCGCACGCCGGGCGATCGCGTCTCCCACGCAAACGACCGCATCGGGATCAGCTGGATCACCGTCCAAACCGCCGGCCGGAGCCGGGGCTGAGCGATCCGGTAGCGCGCCCCGATCCGCAGCGCGCGCGAGTCGAGCGGCTCCACCGAGGTCATCGTCGGCAGCCACTCCGGCCAACGTGTGACATCGGCCAGCAGTCTCCAGGCCCGCTCGGGCGGCGCAGTGACAATCGTGCCGGCTGTGAGCGGCAGGGTGGGGCCGGGGAGCATCGGCACCAGCGCCGTGACTCGCCGGCGGTAGCTCTCATACACAGGGCCCAGGTCGCGCCGGAGCGCCCGCTCCTCGAAGTGCACGCCCACCACGACATAGGCCGACAGCCCCGCAGCGAAGAGCAGGCGCCCAGCCGTCATCTCCGGCGTGGCCCACAGGCCGACCAGCACGCCGGTCATGATCGGATGTCGGTCGAACCGGTACATCCACCGCTCGCGAAACGCGCCCCGCGCCGGCGGCTGCTCGCGGAAGCCGCGCCAGCTCTGCTGCACCCCGAAGAGCTCGAGGTGGTCGATGGCGAACGTCGCCGCGAAGAGGTAGGTCCACCCCAGCAGGGCCACGCCGGTCAGCGCGGTCCGCGCAACCGGCGAGCCCACTGACCACACCACCCCGGGGATCGGCTGCCACAGCAGCACCAGCGGGACCAGCACGAGGCCGGTCGCCAGCAGGAAGGCGGAGCGCTCCATGGCGGGGTGGATGAGGCGAGTCCACCGTTCCTTGAACCGCACCCGCGCCATCCCGCTGTGCTGGACCCCGAACAGCACCAGCAGCCCGACGTCGAACAGGGCAGCGGCGGCCGGGTTGGCGAGGTGGACCGGGCCCCCGGTGGAGGGCAGGATGCCGAGACTGGCGAGGATCACCAGGACCAGCGACGCGGCCCCGGTCAGGTACGCGCCGATGCCGAACGCCAGAATGCCGACGCGCCGGAGGTGGCGTGAGGAGAATGATACAGACCGGTCGGTATGTTTCGCAGAAAGACTATGAGTACCCACGGTGACGCTCGCTTTCTAGCCCTGGAGGGAAGGTTGGGGGGAAGCGGCCGGCAACCCGGCCGCAGCGCGGAGTTGGGCGGCGTAGCGCTGAAGCGCCGGACGCAGCAGACGAGGATTACGGTGGCCCCGCGCCAGGACTACCGTGCCCTCGAGGAACGCGAGGAGATCCTCTGCGATGGGGAGCGCGCTCGCCCCCGTCGGGATCGCCGCCGCATACGGCTGGGCCAGCGGCTCCACGAACGCAGCCAACTCATCGAACCGCTGCGCCACCTGCCGCTGTAACTCGTCGCTCGCGAGCGACATCTCGGTGGCCAGGCCGCCGATGAGACAGCCGTGCTCCCATAGGACCTCGGCCCGATCCGCCAGACGCTCGACGAAGACAGGCAGCCGCTCGGCCGGCGGGACGTCGCCGACTTCGATCGCCTGCAGCGCCCCGAGCCCCTGCCGGTAGAAGCTCTCAAGCGCCGCGAGCGCCACCTCCTCCTTGCTCTGGAAGGAGTGGTAGAACGCTCCCTTGCTGAGCCCGGCCTTCCGGCAGATGCTGTCGATACCGGTCGCCGAATAGCCCTGGCGCAGCATCAGCTGGAGGGCCGCCGAGACCAGTCTTTCCTGCGCGTCACTCGCCATGGCCATAGTCTAGCAGTAGGACCTGGAGTTGTCAAACCGACCGGTCTGTATGCTTGGTCGGCGGCGGTGCCCGGCACAGTGCCGTCCTGTTCCAAAACCAAGCCGACCATCGGGCGGTCTGCCGATCTGGCAGTTCGGAAGGTCGGAGAGCGACTCCCGGTATCGGTCGACCGAGTTTTGGAACAGGAGGGGAGCGGGACCTAGTACCTGCCACTCGAGACTGGGTGGACTCCTGAATCACTACGAAAGGGAGGCGGCCTGAGCCTCGGCTGGGTTTTGGAACAGGACGACAGGGTCGGCCAGGCTCCGGTAACAGGCTCAGGTAACGGCCGAGATCAACGAAACAGCGCAGCGATCGTGGCCATCGGCAGAAAGAGCCGTTGTCGCGTCTGCGGCAGCACCATGAAGCCGTACCGCGAATAGAATCGCTCCGCCGCCTCGTCCTTCGCGTCCACGATTACCGCCCAAGATGCGACTTCGCCGGAATGCAGCAGCGCCCGCTGCAAGGCGTCGAGAAGCAGGTGCCTTCCCAGGCCCAACCCACGGTAGTCCGTATCCACCGCCAGCCGGCCGAGGAGCGTGCATGGTATTTGTCCGTATTTCGGGAGCTTCTTCTGGAGCGCCTCCGGGATCGCCTCACCGATCACGGAGAACGCAGACAACGTGTAGTAGCCGGCGATCCTGGATCGTGCCCGGATCGTGCAGCACGAAACAGGCAGCGATCCGCCTCCGCTGGTCCTGCCCGGCCTGCGCGTGCAGGTAGCGATCGAGCGGCTCGACGCCACAGTGAAACGAGCGTCGGTCATGCGAGTCGTCGAGCGGGACGATGGGCTGCGACGGCAGCGCGTCGCCCACGGTCGTCATCGCCCCTGGGCGGCCAGATAACGCGCGGCAGCCGCGCGCAACGCCTTGTTCGGCGCCGGCGGCTTCAGGAGTGCCGCGACGAAGACATCCCGATCGTCAGGCGTCAGCTCCAGCAACTCATGGCGAGAGATCGTTTCCGCAGCGGCGGCCTGGGCACTGCTCACCACGAAGTCCGTCAGTGAGCGGCCGTCCAGGGCCGCCGCTCGCTCCAGGAGCCTCTTCTGCTCGGGCGTGACACGGGCTTCGACTCGCTCAGATCGCTGCCGGGTCGCGTTGCGCGTGGTCATTCTACCCTCATTGACGATGGTGTACGCTCTGGCCCACAATGTACGGCTAATGGCCGTACATTATCAAGGCGTGGACGAGCGAGGCGTTGGTGCATGGCTCGGAGCTAAGACTGGATTGCCCCGCCTCCGAAGTTGGGAGTCACTCAACCCGGTAGCTCTCCGGCATTCCGAGCTCGGTCATGGTGTTGAGGATCCCGCACGCCAGCTTCACCTCGACTCGTTGGCCCGCCACGCCGCGACTTCTCATCTGTCGGCCGATGATCGTCTTGTACCTGTAGACGGCGTTCTCCACCATGCTGCGTCTGCTGTATCCTGAACGGGCGTACCACTCCCTGTGACCGAGCGCTCGAATCGAGCGGACGTTACGATTTCTCTCCTTCAAAGCCGGGGACGGCCTGGGCAAGGCGTTCCGGCCTGGTGGAATGAGGACCCTCGCCGATGGTCGCGAGCCCCTTGATTGGACCGCCTCGTAGACGCTCGCCGCATCGTAGGCACCATCGGCCGAGACGGCCATCACTGGATGCTCGACCTGTTCAAGTAGAGCGGGTACTCGCGTGCAGTCATGCGTCCGACGACCGGTCAGGTCCGAGGCGACGATCTCTCCGGTGCGGGCGTCAACCGCAAGGTGCAGCTTCTTCCAAGCCCTGTTCCTTGGCGGCCTCCGCAGATGGCCAACGTGGATCCTGAGCCCCGTGCTATCGATCAGCAGGTGGATCGGTCGATCGGTAGCGAGCCTCTGGAACTGGATCTCTCCGAGCTTCTGCAGACGCCGCGACAGCGTCGTGTGATCGGGGATCGGAAGCTCTAGGTCGAGCAAGTCGACCAGCGAACGCAGGAAGCCCTCGGTCTGCCGAAGCGGGAGGTTGAACACCATGCGGATCGTCAGCGCGGCTTCGATCGCGATATCCGCGTAGGTGCGCTGGCCACCGGGTTTGCCACTGGGCGGCGCCCTCCAAGCATCAAGCGCGGCATCGGAAAGCCAGACGGTTAGATCGCCCCGCCGCCGCAGGCCGGCCTCGTACTCAGCCCAATTCCGTACCCGATACCGAGACTTCGCGTACTTGTACTGGCTCCGCTTCGGATACTTCAACGGTGACGACTCCGGCTCAGGGGGCTTCGCATGACCATGAACCTACACCAGGAGCCATGCACCAACGCCATTTTGGAACAGGACGGGGTTGCGCCAAAGGCCAAAGTCAGGTATGTTTTTTCCGAGGAAAGATCATACCTGAGTGGCCCATGAGCGATCCGAAACTCCAGGACGGACGCGTCTACCGGACGGAAGAGTTCTGCGACGTGGACAGCAATCCGACGCGGCTGGTGAAGCGCCTGGTTGCGCAGGGTCGGCTCACGCCCCTTCGCCATGGGCTCTACTACGCGCCGCGCGCAAGCTCATTCGGGCCGGTTCCTCCCCGGGAAGACGCGCTCCTGCGCGCCTTCTTCAGGGGGAGGCCCTACCTGATGACGGGTCCGTCCTTCTGGAATGCGCTGGGGCTGGGCACGACCATGGTCGAGGCACGGCCGTTGGTCTACAACACGACCCGTAGCGGCCCGGTTGAACTCGCCGGCAGGCTCTTCGAACTCCGCCGCGCACGCTTCCCGCGCCCGGCCACACCGGAGTTCTTCGTGGTCGATCTGCTCGAGAACCGCAACCGTGCCGGGCTGGACGCGGAAGTAGCCCACCACGCCCTGGCCGAAGCTCTGAAGGCCGGCCGGTTCTCCGGGGCGGTCCTGGAGGACATGGCCGAACGCTTCGGCACCAAGTTGACGCAGGCATTCCTGCGGTCCGCCCTCGCCGAGGCCGCGTGAGCGTGGCCGACGGGGGCTTCCTCCACGACGATGGGGAGTTCGGCGATGCGTTGGCGATCGTCGCCACCCAGCGTGGCGTGGGCGAGGCGCTCGTCGAGAAGGACTACTGGATTACCCACACCCTCTGGGCGCTCGTTGAGGCCGGGCTCACTGTCTCGTTCAAGGGGGGTACAAGCCTGTCGAAGGGGTTCGCGCTGATCCGGCGGTTCTCGGAGGATTTGGACGTCAAGATCGAGAGTCCAGGTCTGCCGGCGGTTCCGGACTGGGAGAGTACGTCGAAGACGGCGGGCCTCGCGCGACGCGCGTACTTCGTGGCGCTTGGCGAGCGGCTCCAGGTGCCCGGCGCCCGGGTGGAAGAGGATCCAGCGCTCCGCGACGAAGCCTGGCGCTCGGCGACCTTCAAGGTGGCGTATCCGAAGCGCTCAGCCGGTGCGCTCCCGGCTGTCATGCGGCCCTACGTCCAACTCGAGGTCGGCTCCGCGCGCATCACGCCCGGCGAGCCACGTCCCCTCACGTCCTGGCTCCACGAGCTCGTCGAGGAGCAGGGGCGGCTCGGCACCGACTTCATCGCGAACCTGCCGGGAGATGTCCACTGCGTCTCGCCCCACGTCACGCTCCTCGAGAAGATCGAGGCCATTACGCGCCGGTTCGCCCGGGAGCCGCTCGATCCACCGACGTTCGTGCGTCATTTCGAGGACGTGTACCACATCCTCGGCTCCCTGTCCCGCCAGGACATGGACCGGATCCGCGCGCTCCGCATCGACATGTTTGCCGCGGGCGACCTACGGCGCCCCACCGGCCCGGAGGATGTGGCCTGGGCGTACGACGGTGCCCTGGAGGCGTGGGCTCGGATCGAGCGGGCCTGGGAGGAGACGTCCGGCCTGTTTTGGGGTGAGCGCGTGGCGGTACGGGACTGCGTGAGTAGCATCCGCTCGTTCCTGGCCAGTCTCGGGTAGTAAGGCGTGCCATGGAATGCCGCGGCAGTCTCCGGTTCCCGGGGGGTGCGGTAACAAACCCGGTAACACACCGGACCGGCGCAGATCCCCACCGGCCCGGTGCACGTCGGCGTGAACCGTTGCAGATCGGCGCGTATCGGCGCAGGTCGGTGCAGGGCACAGCCCTCCGGAGCATGAGGTCACAGGTTCGAATCCTGTCGGGCGCATGACAGAAGGCAGGAAGCAGAAGGCTCCATTCGGATCACCGAGTGGGGCCTTCTGTCATGCGCCCGACGGCGTGGACGTTCTGTTGGTTCGACCCGATGCGTCGTTGAGTGGGTCGGAGAGCACTCCGGTCGTTCGCGAGGGGAGCGAGGATGCGCGAAGCCCACCGCAGCTGAATCCTGTCGGGGGCATGGCGAAGACCCTCGTGCTCGTCTCGTCGCCCTCCTTGTCGATGGCCCGCCACAGGTAGTGTCGCTCACCCCGGATCTTCACGAAGACATCGTCGAGGTGCCACATGTCGCCAAGTCGACCCTGGCGGCGCCTCAGCTTCCGCGCGTATCCGGGTCCGAACTTCCGACACCACTGCCGCACGGTCTCGTAGGTGACGATGACGCCCCGCTTCGCGAGGGGTTCCTCCAGGTCCTGTCGGCCACGAGGATGACACTGCGTCGGGAGGACACGCTACCGTCCCTCGGTGCGGACGCACTTTTCGGCGGTGAGCGACGGAGCTCCATGTTTCCGCTGTCCGATGCTGGCACACGGCTTGCCCTAGTTGCGAACCGACGTACCGGGCCGGCGCCTATGCCACGACTGCCCCCCGGACGGATCCACGACATGTTGGAGGTGGTGGACGATGTGGAAGCTCAGTGGGGCCTTATCGGCAAGTACGCTGGCGTTGACCGTGCTTCTCCCTCCTGAGGCCCGGGCCCAGGCGACAGAGGAGCACGCGGGCCGGTGGGGTCTGTCCATAGCCGGGTCGCATCAGAGTGTCAACGACGAGATCGCTTCACCCTTACGCCAGACAGGGCTCGGTCCAGCCGTCGGGTTGCTTTACCGCACTCGCGGACGGCATAGCGACTGGGGCCTGGGTGGCAGGTATGGCAACCGATCGCTCGAGTCCGGCACGAGCCGTGAGGGGGGTAGTTCGGAAGATGTCCACGATTTCACGCTGCATCTTTCGTATTTGCGCCGGGTCCACGGTACGGAGGGAGCCCGTTTCGCCGTCTATGCCGGCGTCGGAAGCGAGGTTCGGCTGGTCGTTCGCATCCATCAATACGGCGTGTTGGGGAGTGAGACCTATGCGGACGGATTCGCGCCACTTGAGGCCCAGAGCATGTGGATCTATGACACCGGAAACAGGGGCGTCTGGTCCGGAAGGCTGGCCGTTGCGGCATTGTCTGCGGTGGGCCGCGATCCCTACACCGGTACGAAGTACGTGCCCCGGATCGAGATGAAGGATCCTGTGCACGTCCCCGCGGTCCGTCACATCCTGTCTTATCGGTTCTCCATGGGGTCTTCGTTTGACGGAGTCCTTTCTCACGAGCTGACGTACTTCCGGTACCCTGAGCCGCGCTACATGGTGATGGCGACGCAGGACCTGCGGTTCACGCTGGAGTGGAAGCGATGACTGCGGCGGCAAGGGCGCGCCGTGCTGGCGCATGGACAACGGTCGTCGTCGCTGTGGTCGGGTTGTCCGCCGGTTGTGTCGACGAGGTTCTCGTTCCCGCTGGTCCCCGGGACGACCCAGTGGTGGATTTCGATCAGCTTTGGACCGAAGCCGATCGTCATTATGCCTTCTTCGAAGAGAAGGGGATAGACTGGGACGGTGTGTACCAGGAATTCCGGCCGCAGGTTACGGATAATATGACGGACCGTGACCTCTTCCGCGTGCTGTCCGATGTCCTAGACCGGCTGGAAGACGGGCACGGTGCTTTGTGGACACCCGTCGGTCATTACTCATACTGGGAGTTGCACAACGACCATCCGGAGAACTTCGTGTGGACCGTGGCGAAAGCCCAGCTCGTTCCGCCGATACGAGTCTCCCAAAGTGGCCAGATCATCTACGGACACCTGACAGCAGACATTGGCTACATCTACGTTCCCGCGTTCGAACCCTACTGGGCGGGAGACATGGACGCCGTATTAGACGACCTATCCGACGTGAAGGCCTTGGTTGTAGACGTTCGGAACAACGGGGGGGGATCCACGAACGCGCTCCCTGCCATTATCGGCCGTTTCGTCGACGAGCGTCGGGTGTACCAGCGCCACCAGTTTCGTGATGGCCCGGCCCATGACCAGTTCTCCCACATGTTCGAGTCGGTCGTAGAGCCGCGCGGAGAGCGCTTCAAGAGACCGGTGGCCGTACTCACCAACCGCAACTGTTACAGTACGACAGAGGACTTCATCTTGGCGACCAGGGTTCTCCCGAGCGTGTTCACTGTCGGCGATACTACGGGTGGGGCGCAGGGGAACCCGATCTCCCGGGAGCTCCCCAATGGCTGGGTGTTCCGGATCTCGCGTTGGAGAGCGTTTTTCCCCGACGGTAGCCCGTTGCCGGAAGGTGTGGGCCTCCCGCCGGACTATCCCGTGCAAATGACGCAAGATGACATCGATCGAGGTGTCGACACCATCATTGCGCGCGCCATGGAGCTGCTGCAGGAGCGCCTTGCTGGTCCCTGACCGAAGGGGAGGCAGCACAACGCCCGACCCGGACGCGACGCCGTTCTCAGGGCTCGGGTCGCCCGTTCCGACTTCACACCCTGATCGACACAGGCGGCGTCTTGGAACTCTTTCGGGGCGCTGCCCGTCCCCGTCCTGTTCCAAAACTCAGACGAAGTAATCGTGGAGCGGTGGCGTCGTAGGTCAGAGCCGTTGTCGCGGCGCGATCTTCCTGCCGGGGCGATCCTCGGGTGACGACGTGAGGCATGACCACACCCCTTCAGATGCTCCTCGTGATGGTCGCAGGCTGGGTGAACGAACACCAGCGCTGCGTGATCGCGTACCTACAAGAAGAGAACCGGGTCCTGAGGGAACTCCATGGCAAGAAGCGCCTGCGGTTCAACGATGACCAACGGAGGCGGCTGGCTGCGAGGGAGAGGCTCTGGGTCGGCGTCTCATGGGGGAGATTGGCACGCTCGTCACACCTGACACGATCCTGCGCTGGCATCGGGAGTTGATCGCGAGGAAGTACGACGGGAACGCCGCCCGGCGTCCCGGTCGTCCGTCGGCTGCCAGAGAGATCCGTGAGCTTGTGGTCCGCATGGCCTCGGACAACGAGGGTGGGGTTACACGCGGATCGTTGGGGAGATGTCGTAGGTGGGGCATGAAATCTCGCGCTCGACGGTGCGGCGGATCCTGAAAGAGCAAGGGATCGGACCAGCGCCGGAGCGGCTGCTGCACATGCCGTGGTCGAAGTTCCTGAGGGCACATTGGGAAGCGATCGTCGCGGCTGACTTCTTCACCGTGGAGGTATGGACCAGGGTTGGGCTCATGCGGTACCTGGTGTTCTTCGTTCTCGACCTGTCGACGAGGCGCGTCGAGATCGCCGGCTTGGCGCCAGCCCCGAACGGCTTGTGGATGAACCAGGTGGGGAGAGACCTCATCGACGAGTTCAGTGGCTTCCTGAGAGGGAAGGCTATCTCATCCATGATCGGGACGCGCTCTACACCAAGGAGTTTCGAGCCCTGCTCCGGAGCGCGCACGTGGAGCCGGTACGCCTGCCACCGCGGAGCCCGAATCTGAACGCATACGCTGAGCGCTTCGTTCTATCGATCAAGTCGGAGTGCCTGGACCGAGTGGTCCTTGTCGGAGAAGGGCACCTTCGCAGGGCGGTCACCGAATACGTCGAGCACTACCACCTGGAGCGGAGTCACCAGGGCCTGGCCAATCGGCTGATCGACTGTCGCCCACAGCCTGCAGCAGGAGCGGTTATCCGACAAGAGAGGCTCGGCGGGCTACTGAGCCACTACGTTCGCCAGGCAGCTTGAGCCTCGGCTGGGTTTTGGAACAGGACGCGATCGTCGGCTCGTGCGTTGTCGCCTTCTCTCTGCAACCTGTGGTCATGTTCTTGAGACCTGGAGTCATGGGCGTCGATGCTCGTTCCGGATAGTATCATGGACTGCCTGAAATACGCGCCACCAGCGGGCGGCCTTCACATTTGGCGGACGTGACATCCGGGGTTGAGAGACGACATGGACTCCCGCAAACGTAGCGCACGGATCGCCGGCTTGCTGTATCTGCTGATGGGGGTGACCTCCACAGTCGAGTTGAGCATCCCCTCCGTGTTCATCGTACGGGGTGACGCAGCGGCCACCGCCGCCAGGATCGCGTCGTCTCAACTGACCTATCGGCTCTACCTCGCCAGCGGCGTGGTTTCACAAATCATCTTCGTCTTCCTGGTGTTGGCTCTGTATCGACTGCTTGCCGGGGTGAACAAGACGCAAGCCACCCTCATGGTGGCGCTGGTACTCGTCCAGGTGCCCATCGCATTCGCCAACACGCTGTGCGGAGCCGCTCCACTCGCACTCCTGGACGGGGCCGGACATTGGTCGGCGTTCGACAAGGCTCAACTCGATGCCATGACCATGGGATTCCTGCGAGTGCAGAACTACGGGACGAGTGTGGTGACCGCCTTCTGGGGCCTGTGGCTCCTTCCCCTGGGGATACTCGTATTCCGATCCGGGTTCATCCCCCGTGTCCTTGGCGTCTTTCTCGTCATCGGAGGCTTCGCCTGGCTGGGCATCAGCGCGACTTCCTTGCTCTTCCCGGCATACGCAGAGGTGGCCAATCGGTTCGCCCCCTTGGGCATCGGTGAGATCCTCATCATCCTCTGGCTCATTACCGTGGGCGCCCGCGTCGCCCCCCTGGAGAAGTCACCTTCTGAGGCCGGGGCACACTCGTGACGACCATGCTGCAATGGCTGTTGCCTCAGCCCGTCGACAATACCTACCGCGGGTACACGCTCGCGATCTGGATCTTCGCGTGCCTCATCCTCGCCAAGATCACTATGAGCCTCAACGTCATGTTCAACGGGCGATTCGTGGCGAGTTCGGCGGACGGGATTCCCCTGGACACGTTCGGGGCCGGGGCTGGACAGACCGTGGTCGCCCTCTTCGCGATCTGGGGGCTGGCCCAGCTCATGACGTGTCTGCTGGGCGTGGTGGTGGTGACGAGGTACCGCGGCCTGATTCCGTTCATGTTCGTGCTCCTCCTTCTCGAGGCACTGGCCCGAAGACTGATCCTCGATTTCCTGCCCATCGCCAGGACCGGCCGGCCTCCGGGTCTGGCCGTCAATCTCGCCCTTCTCGCCGTGACCATCGTCGGCCTGGCGCTGTCTTTGCGG
>CAWKGE010000020.1:0-40336 GCA_963848895.1 uncultured Gemmatimonadales bacterium | reverse complement strand
CGGTCTCTCCGTCCCGCAGACGTATCCTGTGCGTACCGCCTTCGCGCGCCTCGACCGAGGTGACGTCCGCTCCCTCGCGCACGACCGCTCCGCGGCGCCGTGCGGCCTCCCCGAGTCCGATCACCAGTGCACGGGGATCCAGGGTGGCGGCCTCGGGATGGAATGCGCCGCCCACGACGTCCTCCGCCAGCGCGGGCTCGACCCCGCGCAGCGAGGCGCCGTCCAGCACCCGGGGATCGTACGCCGTGACCACGCACCATCCCGGCGTCGTGCCGCACCTCTTCCAGGCCCCGCTCGCTGCGGCACACCTCGTAGTAACCCTCGCGGCGGTAACCGCACGCCAGCGATTCCTCTTCGACGAGCTCGTCGAAGAGCCGCAGCGCCTCCATCCCGAGGGGGGCCATCACCGCCATCGATCGGCTGACGTCCTCCTCCGTGCAGTGGCGGGCGAAGTCGACGAGCCAACGGAAGAGCCCCGGGTCCCAGCGCGGCCGGATGTAGAGCGGGCTCGTGGGATCGGCCATCTGCACCAGCGCGCGGCGAACGCGGCCGGGCCTGTTCAGGGGGAGATGGCCGGCGCTCACCGTGCCCGCGTTGCCCCAGGACGCGCCTGCGGCCAGCCGGTCGCGCTCCAGGAGAACCACGTCCGCACCGCCGCGGGCGAGGTAATACGCGCAGCTGACGCCGATGACGCCGCCGCCGACCACCGCCACGCGCGCGCTCACTGCGTCACCCCGCGGACGGGTCCAGCAACACCTTGATGGAGCCGGTCTTCCGACGGTTCGCGGCGGTCGACAGGGCGTTGCGGTATTGGCCCAATGGGAAGACATGGGTGACCATGTCGGAGACCGGGGCGCCCCCCTGCACGAGCAGGTCGTGCGTGATCTGGAAGGTGTGCGCGTGCGCGCCCTGCCACTCCTCACGCCCGTAGCAGACGAAGCCGCGCACCGTGAGCTCGCGCGCCCACACGAAGGTCAGGTCGAGCTTCCGGATCTCGGCGGCGCAGCCCAGCATGACGATGCGGCCGCGGGGAGCTGCGAAGCGGAGCGTCTGCGCGAGGCTCTGCCGACTCCCGACACAGTCGAAGATCAGCGAGAAGCCTCCTCCCGCGTATACCTCGTCTCCCACGATCGGCATGTAGGCGCTGGCACCCGTCTCGATCAGCGCCTGGCGGGCCTCGTCTCCCGGTGCCACCACGTCGCTGGCGCCGAGTGACCGCGCCAACTTGGCTTCGTGACTGCGCTTGATCTGCGCCAGGAGCTCGCCTTCGTAGCCCGCGGCCCGCAGCGCCCAGATGGTCCCGAGGGCGATCGGCCCACTCCCTACCACCAGAACCGGGCCCGCCCCCCACGGCCGCGTCCGCAGCACCGCGTGCATCCCGACCGAGAGAGGCTCCAGAAGCGCGGCCGTCCGGTCGTCCAGGGCGTCGTCCACCGGGAAGAGCTGGCTCTCGTGCGCGATCATCCGCTCGCCCCAGCCCCCCGGCAGGTCCGCGTGGTAGCCGATGGTCGTGCCCCTCTTCAGGCGACGGCCCGCCACCTCCAGCGAACCCTCCTCACCGGCACGCTCGCAGGTGGCGTGCAGGCCTTCGGTGCAGGAGGGGCACCACTCCGGCCCGGGATGTCCGCGCACCCCGCACGAGATCACCGGGTCGACCGCCACCCGTTGTCCAGGCTCCACGGAGCGCACGGCCCCCCCGGTCTCCGTGACGCGGGCCAGGATCTCGTGGCCGAGCACGGCAGGGAAGGAGCCGAAGGGCTCCATGGCCGGGCTGGCCGAGAAGGTGAGGTTGCCAATGTCGGTACCGCAGATGCCGGCCTTCAGAACCTCGAGACGCACCCAGTGGTCGTCGGGCAGGGCGGGCTCGACGACATCGGCCAGGCGCAGGCCGCTCGCACGACCGAAGACCACCGAATCGGTGATCCTGCCGAGGCCCTTCCCCAGCAAGAAGCCGGGAACGGTGACATCGAAGCGGACGGCGCGCATGGAGCCAGGTGGAGGTGTCAGTCGGTGGGGCCGAAGAGGTTGTTGCCCGGGGCGGCGGGATCGTCGCTCCGATAGAACTCGTGGGCCATCTGCATGAGCTCGTCGTGGCTCACCGCTCCGTCGCCGTCGAGGTCCAGATCGAGAAAGACCTGCCGGGCCATCGCGGACTTCAGCCCGTACACTCCGTAGAAGTTGCAGAACTCGTCGGGTCCGAGGACTCCGTCCCGGTCCGTGTCGAAGACGTCGAAGAGCCCTCGGGCGACGGAGGCGACTTCATTCTCGTAGCGCCCTTCGTCCGCGAGCACGTCACCCCAGTACGAAAGCCATTCCGAAAGGTCGACGCCCCCGTCCTCGTCGGCGTCGGCAGCCGTCCGCAGCGCCTCCCACCAGAGCAGGTACGCCTCGCGCAGGTTCCGATAGGCCGACGAGCCGGTTTCGGCGTCGTGGAGCGCCCGGACGTTCTCCACCACGCGTTCCAGATCCGGACGGGCGATTCGGCCGTCGTCGTCCACGTCGTACATGCGAAAGTACCGGGTCAGCTTCTTCCGTTGGAGGTCGGTGAGCATCGGCCTCGACAGGTTGGATAGGGACTGGGACGCCGGGGGGCGAACGGAGCTTCAAGATAGCCGTCCCCGCGGCGGGGGCCTACCGGCGATGCGCCGGCCTACGGGTTCCGGGCTTCGGAGTCCAGCGTGTGGGCCGCCCTGTCCACCCGGAAGACGACGTGGTCGAGGTTCGCGCGCCGGATCACCCGCGTCGGCTCCATCCCCAGCTTCCACGCAACCTTCTGGGAGGGAAGGTTCTCGGGACGGATGAACGACACGACGTACGGGTAGCGGAGGACCTGGAACGCGTGGTCCCGTACGGCGGAGGCGGCTTCGGTGGCGTAGCCCCTGCGCTGGAACGGCCGGTGGACGAGGTACGCCACCTCGGGATGGACGCCGTCGTCGAGCTCTTGGAGAATCAGGCCGACCTGTCCCACCGGCTCAGCCGCACCCCGCGTCTCCACCAGCCACAGGCCGTGGCCGTCGCGCGAGTAGCGGAGCTTCTGCCGTTCGAGCCACGCGCGTGCCTCCTCGCGGTCGAGCGTCTTCGGGTAGTAGCGCATCACCTCCGCGTCGCCGAGCATCGCCGCGAGGAAGGGCAGATCGTCGTCCCCCATCTCCCTCACCCGGAGCCGGGACGTTTCGAGCACCTGCGGCATGGCAACCCTCCGGAAGGCCGGGGCCGGACCCGCGAAAAGTGCCTGCCATGGACCGGGGACGCCACACCGAAACGTACAGGCTTCCCGGGGTACTGTTCGGCATGAAAGCCGCCGTCGTCGCCGGATGCAGGACTCCGTTCCTGCGCTCTGGAACCGCATTCGCCGAGCTGTCCGCCGCCGAGCTGGGCAAAGTGGCCGTCCGGGAGGCGCTCGCCCGGAGCGGCCTGCGCGGCGACGAGGTCGATCACCTCGTGTACGGCACGGTCGTGCACGATCTCCGGGCACCGAACATCGCCCGCGAGGTGGGGCTGGCCGTGCTTCCCAAGAACGTGCCCGCCGTCACCGTGTCGCGCGCGTGCTCGTCGGCCAACCAGGCCATCTCCGATGCGGCCGCGCTCATCGAGCTGGGCCAGGCGGACGTCGTCATTGCCGGCGGTGCCGATTCCCTGTCGCGCGTCCCCATCACGGTCTCCGACAAGCTGTCCAGGGCGCTCGTCGAGGCTTCGAAGGCAAAGACGCTGCGAGCACGCCTGGCGCCGTTCGGCCGGCTGCACCCCCGCGATCTGGTACCGGTCCCGCCGGCCATCGCCGAGCCGACCACCGGGGAGACCATGGGGGAGGCGGCGGAACGCATGGCGAAGGAGAACGGCATCTCCCGGGAAGACCAGGATGCGTGGGCGCTCCGCTCGCACCGGCTCGCCGCGGCCGGCGCGGCGGACGGGCGACTCGCCAGCGAGATCGCACCGGTGTACCTGCCGCCTCGCTTCGAGGACGTCGTGACGGCGGACAACGGCATCCGCTCGGACACCAGCCTCGATGCCCTCTCGCGCCTTCCTCCGGTGTTCGATCGTAGGCACGGATCGGTCACCGCCGGGAATTCGTCTTCCCTCACGGACGGAGCGTCGGCCCTGGTTCTGGTGAACGGGGACCGCGCGAAGGCCGAGGGCCTGGAGGTGCTCGGGTACGTACGGTCCTGGGCGTGGAGTGCCGTCGACCCGGGCGGCCAGCTCCTGCAGGGCCCGGCGTGGGCCGCACCGTGGGCGCTGGACCGGGCTGGGCTCTCCATGAAGGACATCGGCGTCATGGAGATGCATGAGGCGTTCGCCGCCCAGGTCCTGTCCAACCTGCAGGCGCTGGACTCCCGCGAGTTCGCCCGCACCGAGCTGGGGCGCAGCGAGGCGATCGGGCATCCCGATCCCGAGCGCATCAACGTGATGGGGGGCTCGATCGCGATCGGCCATCCCTTCGGCGCCACGGGCGGGCGGGTCACGCTGACGCTCCTCGAGGAGATGGCGCGCCGTGATGTCCAGTTCGGGCTCGTGACCGTGTGTGCCGCGGGCGGCCTGGGCTTCGCGATGGTGCTGGAGCGGCGCTGAGGACGTGTACCGCGAGCCGCTTCGAGTGCACGCCCGCGCCCGGCGACATCCAGCTCCGGCGGCTCGACCCTGAGCGTGCGCAGGTAGCGGCCAACATCCTGGCCAAGCGCGCCGTGCTGTCGCACTACGAGGAGCGCGTGGCCGCAGTCTTCGACCGGGTCGAAGCGCTGGCGGTGCAGCTGCGCGAGGCGACCGTTCCGGCGTCGAGCCGCGAGCTTCTCAGGCAGATCGGCGAGACGCTCCTCATCCGGACGCGCATGGTCGGTCGCGTGGAGGTGAGCGAGAAGCCCGAGATCACATGGGACGACCCCGAGCTCGATCGACTCTACGGCCGCCTGGCGCTGGAGTACGAGCTCGCCGACCGGGACCGGGCGCTGACGCGCGAGCTCGCGCTCGTCTCGGATGTGGCCGGCACCTACCTGGAGCTGCTGGACACGCGCAAGTCCGTGCGGCTAGAGTGGTACATCATCATCCTGATCGCGATCGAGATCGTGCTCTTCCTCTGGGATCTCTTCGGCCGCTCGTGAACGGCTCCCCGCGCGCTCTGGTCATGCTCCTGCTTGCGCTGCCTGCGGCCTGTCGTCCCGCGCCGCGCCGCGTCCATGGCGAGCCCCGTGCAGGAACGGATGTTCGAGCATTTCGGCCTGGCCCGGGACCTGCGCGTCTTCGCCACCAACGGGGATCTCGAGCGGCTCCACGTGACGGCCGCCGAGCTCGCCGGCCCGGAGGAGACGTGGGGAATGCCCCCCGGGGCGGACGCCTATCTGGAGCGCGTGCGCGCCGCGGCGCGCCGAGCGGCAGCGGCCGAGTCTCGCGGCGAGGCCGCCAGGGCCGTCGCGGAGGTGGCGTGGAGCTGCGGCGACTGCCACCTGACCAACGACGCCTCGCTCGGTGGGCGGTTCCAGGTGGCGGCCCCGCTGGTGGACGATCCCGCCGTCCGCCACACGAACTACCTGTCCTGGGTCTCCCGACTCTTCTGGGACGGGCTGGTAGGACCCTCGGAACGGATGTGGAACGCAGGCGCGAGCGCGTTGTCCGGCGTCGAGGGCGTACCGGCGCCGCGCGCAGAGGTGGCGCCGGAGGACCTCGAGCGCGATGGCGCGACGCTGCGTGAGCTGGGTGCCCGGGCGCTCACCGTAAACGATCCCATGGAGCGCGTCCGCCTGCTGGCCGACATCTGGACTACGTGCGCGTCCTGCCACACGCAGAACGGGGTGCGTTAGCCGGCCCTACCAGTCTCCCTCGCGCGGCCGGCCCGCGTTCACCACGGCGGCCCGGACCTCGTCGAATGGTGGCAGCTTGTCCGCGTCCTCGCTCACCCACGCGTAGGCGATCTGGCCGGCCGAGTCCACCACGAAGGCCGACCGCTTCGCGACACCGTGCAGGCCGAAGTAGTCCGGGTAGAGCACGCCGTAGGCGCTGCTGGCGTCCTTGTTGAAGTCCGACAGGATGGGGAAGGGAACGCCCGTCTCCTCGGCGAACCGCCGGTTCACGAACGGCGAATCCACGCTGATGCCCAGCACATCGGCATCCAGGGCCTCCCACTTCGACCAGTCCTCCGCCACCTGGCACATCTCGTCGGTGCACACACCGGAGAATGCCAGGGGGAAGAACAGGAGCACCACCGGGCGGCCGCGAAGCCCGCTGAGCGTCACGCGCTTCGGGCCCGGGCCGGGAGCGAGCGAGAAGTCCGGGGCGAGGGCGCCGACGGGTACGTGTGACATCAACCCTCTTCCTGGTGCAATTCTCGGTCCAGCTGCTGACGGGCCTCCCGTCGCCTCTTCCCTTCCCGGAAGCGACGCTCGTCCTCCGGGGTCTCCAGATCCAGGGGAGGCACCGGGCACGGACGATGCTGGTCGTCGATCGCCACGAAGGTCAGGAAGCAGGAGTTGGTATGGCGCCGCCGTCCCGTGCGCAGATTCTCGGTGACGACCTGCACGCCGACCTCCATCGACGTCCTTCCCACGTAGTTCACTCGGGCGCGGCAGGTGACCAGCTCTCCTGCGAAGATGGGCTCCTTGAAGTCGACCCGATCGATGGAGACGGTCACCGTCGCGGTCCCCGCGTGACGCATCGCCGCCACCGCCGCCGCGCGGTCCACCATGGACAGGAGCTCGCCACCGAAGACGTGCCCGAGGTTGTTGACCTGGTGGGGCATCATGAGCTCGGACACGGTCGCGTCCGAGGCCGACGGGGATTTCGGAGAGGGTTCGGGACCGCTCATTTGCGCCCGCATACCCTTCATCGCTTCGCAGGTTCGCTCCCGCCCGGCGCCCGCCTCAGCCGGCGGATTCCGCGGACCCGGACGCGCCGAGCCGGGTGCCCGCCAGGGCGCGAATGCGCTCCTCGAGGCGATGGGGCCGGTCGCTGCCGACGTAGAGTCGCGTTCCGTCCCGTAGCTCCAGAACCACGGCTTCGTCGCCGCGGGCCGTCCAGGCGCGTTTCCCGCCGCGGCCGAACTTGATCCCCCAGCCGCCGAATTCCCGGATCGGATGGTAGCGCACGGACTCGAGCCGGACGATGTCGTCGTAGCGGACGCGCTTCGAGATCCAGCCGAAGGAGCCGATCCCCATCACCATCGCATCGCGATACAGGCGCACCGAGAGCCCCGCCACGAGCCACTGGACCGCGACGGCCACCATGCCGAGCGCCACCGCGCCCAGGACCCGCCGATCGTGCGGCTCGTCCCCGGTCACCGCCACCATGACCATCGAGAGGATCATCGTCCCCCAGAAGACGATGAGGATCCATCCGGGCCAGGGGGTCCACTCCTTGTACACGGGCTGTCCGCGCGGATCCATCGGTTCCGCCCCCGGTGGTGGTTGGAGGGTGAGCGAACGCCTTCAGCGTTCATACGGTTGCCGGACCGGCTTTCTTCTCGCAGACTGCCGCGAGTGCCGCGTGGACGCGGCACGCCCCAAGCCCGAGGAGAAGCGCTTGGACGACGGAAGCCAGGAGCACCGATACCGGCCCGCCCAGCGGGTCGGTCTCTTCGCCGGTGGTGCCGCTTTCATCCTCATGCTCGTCCTCCCCTCCCCGGCCGGGCTCGCACCCGAGGGGTGGCGCACCGCGGCGGTGGCGGTCCTGATGGCCGTGTGGTGGATGACGGAGGCGCTCCCGATCCCGGCCACGGCCCTGCTGCCCCTGGCGCTCTTTCCGGCACTCGGCATCCTCGGTGCCTCCCAGGCGTCCGCCCCCTACGCGAACGAGCTGATCTTCCTGTTCATGGGCGGTTTCCTCCTCGCCGTGACCATGGAGAAGTGGGGCCTGCACAAGCGGATCGCGCTGCGCATCATGTCCTGGGTGGGTACGGGGCCGACGCGTCTGGTGCTCGGGTTCATGCTGGCCACCGCGTTCATCTCGATGTGGATCAGCAACACGGCCACCGCCGCCATGATGCTCCCGATCGCGATCGCCGTCGGGGAGATGCTGCGCCCGCCCGATCAGAAGGACGGCGTCTACCACTTCGGTGTCGCGCTCATGCTCGGCGTCGCCTACGCGGCTTCCCTCGGGGGTGTTGCCACGCTCATCGGGACCCCGCCGAACGCCGTCCTCGCCGCCGCGGTGAGCGAGCTGCTGCACCGGCAGATCGGATTCGTGCAGTGGATGGGCGTGGGCGTGCCCGTGAGTGCGATCATGATCCCGGCCGCCTGGCTCCTGCTGACCCGGGTTCTCCATCCCCCGGGCGACCTGCACGGCGACGCGGCGTCCATCATCGAGGCGGAGCGCGCCGCCCTCGGTCCCGCCTCCCGCGGCGAGAAGCTGACCGGAACCGTGTTCGCCCTCACGGCGCTGGCCTGGGTGCTGCGTGCCGAGAAGACGATCGGAGGCGTGACGATCCCCGGCCTGGCGACGATCATGCCGGAGATCCGGGATTCCACGATCGCGATGGCCGCGGCGGCCGTCCTCTTCGTCCTCCCCGCCGGAAAGCTGAGTCGCGGAGAGTTCTGCCTCGACTGGAAGACCGCCCGGCGCATCCCCTGGGGGGTGCTCGTGCTGTTCGGTGGCGGACTGTCGCTCGCCGTGGCCATGGAGCAGTCCGGCCTCGCCGGCTGGATCGGTGGAGTGGTCTCCACGCTCCGCTCGGTACCCATGTGGGTCGTGGTCGCCGCCGTCGCCACCCTCATCGTCTTTCTCACCGAGCTGACCTCGAACGTGGCCACCACCAGCATGGCGATGCCCGTCATGGCGGGAGCGGCGGTGGGCCTGGGCATGGAGCCGCTGCACCTCATGGTCACGGCGGCGCTGGCGGCCTCCATGGCCTTCATGCTCCCGGTCGCAACGCCTCCCAACGCCATCGTCTTCAGCTCGGGGTATCTGACGATCCCGCAGATGAGTCGAGCCGGCTTCCTGCTCAACCTCACGGCGATCGTGACGATCACGCTCGTCTCCGAGGTGCTCATCACGTACTTCCTTCTCTCTTGAATCCGCACGCCATCCGGCGAATCCACGCATGAGTCGCGATATCTGGGAACGCTACGGGGCCTACCTCGAGGCGGCTCCCGCGCAGGTCCTCGAGTGGCACGACGCCGAGAGCGAGGCCCGGGGCTGGCTGGTCGTCAATTCCCTGCGGGGCGGCGCGGCGGGCGGCGGCACCCGCATGAGGCGCGGCGTCACCCGCGAGGAGGTCACGTATCTGGCGAAGGCGATGCAGCTCAAGTTCGCCTTCTCCGGCCCCGCGATCGGCGGCGGCAAGTCGGGGATCGACTTCGACCCGGCCGATCCGCGCCGCACGGACGTGCTGCGACGCTGGTACGCGGCGGTCCGGCCCTTCCTGCGCTCCTGCTACGGCACGGGCGGAGACGTCAACGTCGACGAGCAGCGTGACGTGGTCCCGCTGTGCGCGGAGCTGGGCATCGTCCATCCCCAGGAAGGGATCGTACGCGGGCACCTCGGGCTTCGTGGCGAGGCCGTGGAGCACGCCTTCCACTACCTGCGCGCGGGACTCCACCAGCCGGCCGGCCCCGCGTTCGGAATTCCGGGGGTCGATCTGTGCGTTTCCGACCTCATCACCGGCTACGGCGTGGTCCGCGCCGCCCGGCGGCTGTGCCAGCGCCGAGGCGAGACCCTGGACGGCGTCCGCGTGCTGATCGAGGGCTTCGGGAACGTCGGTGGTGCCGCGGCGCTGTACTTCGCGCGGGAGGGCGCGCTCGTCGCCGGGATCGTCGATGCGGAGCACGGGCTCGCGAGCCCGGGTGGGCTGGGAGGGGAGGAGGTCGAGGATCTCCTGCGCCGCCGCACCGGACGCACGCTCCCCGAGCATCCACAGCGCGTCTCCGGTGCCGAGCGCGAGCTCGTCTTCCGCGGCGAAGCGGACCTGTTCGTACCGGCCGCGATCTCCGGTTCGGTGGACTCCCGGCGACTGGCGCAGCTGGCACGGCACGGGGTGCGCTGCATCGTCTGTGGCGCCAACCAGCCGATCCACGAAGTGCGTCTGGGGGACACCGAGAACGCCCGGGCAGCGGACGCGGAGTTCGAGGTCCTGCCCGAGATCGTGGCGAGCCTGGGAATGGCGCGCGCCTTCTACAACCTGATGGCGGGCACGGAGCCCCAGAGCGCCGAGCGGATCTTCGAGGACGTGGGTCGCACGGTGGACGAGAGCGTCGATGCCGTGATGGACCGCGTGGGGCGTGGCAGGGCCGGGGTGATGGCGATGGCGATCCAGGTCGCCATGGACAGGGCCGGAGTTTGAAGCGTCGAACAGGCGTGACGCCCGCCCCGCTCAGGGCGCTTCCAGGAACTCCAGCACGAGTCGGTGGGCCGCGGACGCGCCGAGGATGCTGTTGTGCCCCGATCCCGGGATCACGTGCAGGGGCCGACCGGCCCGCCGCGCCAGCCGCGTCGCCTGGTCCCGATCGACGCGGTGGTCCTCCTCAGGCTGGAGGATGAGGATCGGCACGCGCAGGGCGCCGATCTTCCGCTCCGGGACCAGGTGCCGGAAGGTGCCGCGCAGGCGCCACCACCAGAACGGCCGCAGCGCCACCACCATGAAGTCGCCCGGGAACCCCTTGTCGTTCAGGTAGGCGGCAGTGGCCGCCAGGACGTCGGCCGGGCTCGCCACGAGCACGAGGCCCTCCACCGGAGCGCCCGCTGCCACGGCGAGGACGCCGGCCGCACCACCCAGGGAGTGGCCCACGAGCACGCGCCGCCGGTCGGGAAAGCGCGCCGCTGCCCACCGGGTCACCGCGAGGACGTCGTCGCGAAAATCGCGTACGGTGGCGTAGGGGACCTCCCGGTTGCGTCCGTGCCCGCGCACGTCGAACAGGAGGACCGGATGGCCCGCGCGCACGAGCGGCTCGCCGAGCTTGAGGAGGTTGCCGTAGTTGGCCCCCCATCCGTGGGCGAGCAGGACGAGCGTTTCCGCGGCGGGACCGGGAGGGGACAGCAGCCACCCGTGCAGCGTCTCGCGGCCGGAGGGGATGCGCAGGTCCTCGTGGGGGAGGCCGAGCTCGGGGGCCGTGACCTCCGGCTCCCGGGGCATCGGACGCACCACCTGGTTCGCGATACGGTCGAGGGCGTACAGCCCACCCACCGTGGCCGCCCCGACCGCCAGGGCCACTCCGGTCACGGGGTCATGCCTCCGGCGGGCGCCTTTCGGACAGCCGTTCCAGCGCACGGCGCACGTACACGGGGACCATCGCCCTCCTCCACTCGGGGTCGACGACGATGTTCTCCAGGGGATGGCACTGCGCGTGCGCCCTCTCTGCGAGCGCGGCCAGCACGTTCTCGTCGAACCGCTCCCCCTCGGCAAGCTCACCCCACTCCGTCAGCTCCTTCGGCCGCGAGCCGAGCGCGGTGACCACGCCCTGCAGCCCACGCACCGTCCCGTCGTCGTCCAGGTCCGCCGCGACGGCGATGGTGAGGAGCGGGAAGTCGATCGACTGCCGTTGCCTCAGCTTGGCGTACGCGCTCCGGCGCGCACCGGCGGTCGGGGGGATGCGCACCTCGGTGACGATTTCGCCGGGCGCGCGCCGGGTGTTCGCGATCCCGTCCGCGACGAAGAAGTCGCGCACCGGGATCTCCCTGCGGCCGTCTGGGCCGACCAGGACGGCTACCGCGTCGAGCACCATGAGGACCGGAGGCGTGTCCGCGGAGTGCGCCGCGACACATTTCTTCCCCACGCGCGTCACGTGGCACACCGTCCCGTCCTTCTTCAGGCAATATCCCAGCGCACCGCGCCAGAACGCCGTCTGGTTGTAGTAGGTGCAGCGGGTGTCGAGGCACAGGTTGCCGCCGATCGTTCCCATGTTCCGGAGTTGGGGGCCCGCCACGTTCCCCGCGGCTTCGGCGAGCGCCGGGGCGCGCCGACGCACGCTTGGATCCGCCGCCACGGTCGACAGCGTCTCGGCAGCGCCGATCCGCAGCCAGCCGTCCTCCTCGTGGATCCCCCTCAGCTCCCCGATACCCTTCAGCGCCACCAGATGGCCCGGCTCGAACAGGCGGTGCTTCATGTTGGGGATCAGGTCCGTGCCCCCCGCCAACGGCATCACGTCGCCGGCGTGCTCCGTCAGGAGCGCCACGGCCTCGTCGACTGTGGCGGGTCCGTGGTAGCGGTAGGGGGGCAGCCTCAGCATCGCCGTCGTCCCTCGCCCGGAGCGCTCACCGCGAGGGCTCCACGGGTCGCGCCACGATGATGCCGTCCTGACCCGAGATGCGGCGGATGCGCTGCGCGAGCGACTCCTCGCTGATCTGCACCGAATCCCCGACCAGCGGAGCGTGCATCAGGTGTAGGGTCCCGTCGATCCAGATCGCGAGGCCCGTATGGGCGACGTCCAGGCCCGGAACCGTGCTCGTGGCCGCGATGACGTCGCCGTCGTGGATCCCCGATGCCGCCTCGTCGATCCGGTCCTCCGGCACGTACCAGCGGCCCGCGGCGCTCAGGCGCTCTTCGGCGCTCCGGATCGCGGCGACGTCGTCGGAGCTCCCGGCCAGCTGTCGGTACGCGTCGGCGTGCGTCGTCATGAAGTCCACCGGCTCGGCGTCGCGCACCCCACCGAGCTCGCGCGTGACATCGCGGAGCAGGCCCTTCTTCTCCCCGTCGGCGATCCAGTCCGTGAAGTAGTGCAGGCGGCTGGGGTAGCCGCGGAGCTCACCCCCGCGGTAGCGCAGCTGTGTGAGCAGCGTGTCGTAGCGTGCCTCGGCGCGGGCAGGCCGTTCGAGGAGTCCTGCGGCTCCGGGCTCGCGCACGAACCTGGCCGTGGCCAGGGCGGTCTCGACGAAGGTGACGCAGTCCAGGCCCCGGAAGTCGACCACCAGGTGCTCGGGCCCCTCCGCCTCGAGGGTATGCGGCACGTAGGGGGTGCCCACGAGCGTGCGGCCGATTGCCGCCACGGCATCCCCCAGGGGCAGCGTGTCCACTCCATGATCCAGGGCCCAGCGAGCCCGGTCGTGGAAGATCGCCCAGTCGACGTCGTCCCATGACGGCGCGCCGTCTTCCGGCGCCGCCGCATCGGCGGCCCCCGCGGCCCGAACGGCCGCGGGTCCTCCGGGCGCGTCCGTCACGAATTCGTCGGAGCGGGCCAGGTAGGCCACGGATGCGACCAGCAGCCCCAGCAGACCGATGAGAAGCGGCTTCTTCGGCATAGGGTCAGTCCGCGCTCACGGGATGCGCGCTCCGCGCCGGGGCGACCGGCTTGCGCAGCCTATCAGCCGCCTCGGCCGCGCGCAGCGCGCGCCATACGGTCGGTGGCGAGAAGGGCAGCCTGTCGAGTCTTACTCCGACCGCGTCGTGGATCGCGTTGGCGATGGCGGGGATGGAGGGATGCAGGGGACCTTCGCCCGCCTCCTTCGCCCCGTACGGTCCCTCCGGATCGATCGACTCGATGATGAACGACTCCAGCTCGGGGGTGTCCAGGCTCGTGGGGATCTTGTAGTCGAGCAGGGACGGCGCGTTGTGGAGCCCCGCGCGCCCATGCTCGGCGTCCTTGAAGACGTGCTCCTCCATCAGGGCCTCGGCGAAGCCCATGTAGGCGGACCCTTCCATCTGGCCCTCCACGAGCACGGGGTTCAACGCGCGCCCGCAGTCGTGGGCGACCCATATCTTCTTCACCGCCACGAAGCCGGTCTCGACATCCACTTCGACCTCGGCTACGTGCGCCGTGAAGGAGTACGCCGGGGACGCCCCGATCGTCCCGCCGCGATAGTCTCCGTGCACGTTCTTGGGCGTGTCGTACCACCCGGTGGCACCCAGCGTCCCGAACTTCGCCTCCGCGAGGTTGAAAGCCTCGCGCATCGGCATCTGTCGCTCGGTGTCCGGTGCCCACAGCGCGTGGCCGCCCGCCAGCAGCACCTCGCCGGGACGCACCTCCCACTTCTCGGCGACTGCCTCCTGCACCTGGCGACGCAGCTTGCGCGCTGCGTCGATCGCGGCGTTGCCCAGCATGAACGTCACCCGGCTCGAATACGCGCCGAGGTCCACCGGCGTGAAGTCGGTGTCCCCCCGGTAGACACGCACGTGCTCGAGCGGCACGCCGAGCTCCTCGGCGGCGATCTGCGCCACGAGCGTATCGCACCCCTGGCCGATCTCGCTGGCGCCGCTGAACACCGCCACGCGCCCCGACCGGTCTATCTGCATCTGCACGGCCGACTGCGGCATCTCGTTCGGGTAGATCGGGTAGTTGGTGCCCGAGATGTACGTGGAGCCGGCCACACCCACGCCGCGACCGAACGGCAACCGCCGGAACTTCTCCTTCCAGCCGCTGGACCGCTCGACGGCGTCCAGGCACTCCAGGAAGCCGTTCGACGTCACGCGCAGCTCGTTCACGGTGCGCGTGTTCTCGCCGATGAAGTTGACGCGACGGAAGTCGATGGGGTCCAAGCCCACCTTCTCGGCCATCTTGTCCATCTGGACCTCGAAGGCGAAGCGCGGCTGAACGGACCCGTGGCCGCGCTTGGGTCCGCACGCGGGCTTGTTCGTGTACACGCGCGTCGAGTCGAAGCGGTAGGCGGGCATGGCGTACGGCGCGCACAGGAGCTGGCCCGAATAGTACGTGGTGACCAGCCCGAACGACGCGTACGCTCCGCCGTCCAGGACGATCTTCGCGTCCACGCTCCGGAGCTTCCCGTCCGCGCCACATCCGGTCCGGTACGTCATGTGGAAGGGATGCCGACCCCGGTGCGCGTAGAACACCTCCTCGCGCGTGTACAGGATCTTCACCGGCCGGCCCGTCCTCATCGCCAGCTTCGCCACGCAGAACTCCAGGTCGAACGGCTCGCTCTTCCCGCCGAAGGCCCCCCCGACCAGGGGCTGGATCACGCGCACCCGCGCCGGATCGACGCCCAGCACGCGCGACAGCTCGCGATGGAGGTAGTGCGGCACCTGCGTCGCGGACCAGACCGTGAGCCTGCCGCCGAGCCCGGCCGCCCGTTCCCGATCCGCCGGCGCCGTCTCGCCGGTCTTCCCGGCGTGGGTCGCCGCGCCTGCGCCGTCCGGCTGCCACAGGCCGATCGCACAGTGCGGCTCGATCGGCGTGTGCGTCGTGCCCTCGAAGAGGTAGTCGCCCTCCACCACGACGTCGGATGCCTCCAGTAGGGCATCGACCTCGCCGAACTCCAGGTGGACGGTCTTGGTGACGTTCCCGTTCCGGCCCGCCTTGCGTGGGTCGTGGATGTACGGGACGGACCCGTCCGCGCGCAGGGCTTCGAAGGGGTCCAGGAACGCCGGCAACTCCTCGTACTCGACCAGGATGAGGTCCAGCGCGGCGAGCGCCGTGTCCTCGTCCACGGCGGCCACTGCCGCGACGCCGTCGCCGACGTAGCGGACGCGATCCAGTGCCAGCGGATACTCGTCGGGCGTCCATGGGATGATGCCGTAGGTCGTCGGCATGTCCCGGCCGGTCACGACACCGTGGACGCCCTCCAGCGCCTCGGCCGCGGAGGTGTCGATGGACAGGACGCGGGCGTGGGGGTGCGGGCTGCGCAGGATCTTGCCGTGCAGCATTCCCGGAAGCCGGATGTCGTCGGCGTAGACGGCTCGTCCCGTGGACTTGTCCAGGCCCTCGATCTTCCGCTGGGGTCTTCCAATCAAACGCAAGTCCGACTTGATCTTACGAGATTCCGAGATCATTCCGGCATCTCCCGCGAGGCCCGCAGGCGTGCCGCCGCCGCCTCGACGGCGTCGTAGATCTTCGTGTAGCCGGTGCACCGGCAGAGGTTCCCGGACAGCGCCTCGCGGATCTCCAGCCGGGTCGGGGCGGGCTTCCGATCCAGGAGCGCCGCGGCGGAGCAGAGGATCCCCGGCGTGCAGAAGCCGCACTGGGCAGCGCCGTTCAGGTCGAATTCGTCCTGGAGCGCGTGGGGGCGCCCGGCCGTGGCCAGCCCCTCCACCGTGACCACCTCGTGTCCCTGGGCCTCGAGCACCGGTGTGATGCAGGCGAGGATGGGATTCCCGTCCAGGATGACCGTGCAGGCCCCACAGTCCCCTTTGTCGCATCCCTGCTTGGAGCCCGTCAGGCCCAGGACGTATCGAAGCGTCTCCAGGAGCGTGTAGTGGGCTGGCACGCCGACCTGGTGCAGGTCGCCGTTGACGCGCAGGCGAACGATCTCGTTGGCGGAAGGCATGAGCCCGAAAGTTTGCATCCCTCGCCTCGCGCAGCAACGGAACCAGGTGCCCGGAGCACGGTCGGACCGGGAAGGGGGCCGCAGGCGCGAGGAGGGATCCGGCGCTTGAACCCGCACGCAGACATGGGGTATTCTGGTCTCCCCGATGGACATGGTGGCGGGCTACGCGCCCGTCGGGACGTACAGGAGAAGAGCAAGGATGCCCTACCCGGAATTCATGGTCGCGCCCATGCGCGAGGACCTGATCAAGGTCGGCTTCAGGGAGCTGCGCACGCTCCTGGACGTGGACGACGTCCTCGGCCGGGAGAAGCGCACGGTCCTGGTCGCGGTCAACTCCGTGTGCGGATGCGCGGCCGGCATGATGCGTCCGGCCGTGTATCTCTCGCTGCAGGGTGACAGGAAGCCGGAGGTTCTGACGACGGTGTTCGCCGGTCAGGATATGGAGGCCACGGAGCGGGCGCGCGAGTACATCGTGGGCTACCCTCCCTCCTCGCCTTCCGTGGCGCTGTTCAAGGACGGCGAGCTTGTCTACTTCATGGAACGCCATCAGATCGAGGGACGCCACCCCGAGGACATCGCCTCGGATCTGCGGGCAGCCTACGCCGAGCACTGTTGAGACGTTCTCCGGCTGCATCGTCGGCCGTTCCATGCCGCACACGGAAGAGGGGTCCCGACTCTCGAGTCGGGACCCCTCTCGGTAGTGGGGT
Source organism: uncultured Gemmatimonadales bacterium (assembly GCA_963848895.1). Classification (GTDB taxonomy): domain Bacteria; phylum Gemmatimonadota; class Gemmatimonadetes; order Longimicrobiales; family Gaopeijiaceae; genus SZUA-318. The sequence goes on along the minus strand of CAWKGE010000020.1, from coordinate 23,504 downwards.
GGCCCACCCGCATCCCGGTAATCGCGGATGCGTACCGGCGTACGAATGCTGTGCAGGCGAATGAGCCGAGGAAACCTTTTTCCCGGTTTACACGTCAGAAGGGTTGAGAGTGGGAGGATGGGACCCGCGGCGGTCCCGGTGGACGGGAGGCCGCGAAGGGACGATGGGAATCCACCTGGGAGGATGACGACGATGAAGACGGGAGCTCTTCGGATTGCCGTGGCCACGGCGATCCTGGCACTGGGTGCCACCGCCGCGAAGGCGGAGACCGGGCCGGCGAACAACACGCTCGAGATCCGGGTGATCAACAACAACGCGTCGGTCGTGCGCGTGTACGTCCAGGACGCCAACGGACGCATGCGCTCGCTCGGGCGCGTCGGCCGCTCGGACTTCAAGATCATGGAGGTGCCGAGGCAGATCGCCGACATGGGCGCGTTCGAGATCAAGATCGTTCCGGACGAGCCCGTCTGGTCACTGCTGGGCGAGCCCGATGGGGTGCGCACGCGGCCGCTCGAGTTGAAGCTCGGGGATGCGGTCAACTTCTGGGTCGAGACCGCTCTGACGGACTCGCACCTGGAGATCATCAAGTCCTGAAACGAGGCGGGACCTGCGACGCGGAAGGCCGCGGGGGCTCTCGAGCTCCCGCGGCCTTCTCGCGTTCGGGGGTGACGCCCGGCGACCCTGAAGACCGCGGTCGCCCAAGCCGGAGCTCAGTCGCGACGGGCGCGCTCCCGCCGTGCAGCCGCCAACTCGACCAGCCGCCGGAGTTCCGCGATCGGGCGCTCGGCGTCGTCCACCTGCAGCCGGAGCACGACGTCGTTGTGCAGCCATACGCCGCCGTCCTTCTTCACGATGAGCATGGCCGCCGACTGCCGTAGCTCACGTCCACGATGGCCTGCGTGGCGACCACGCCGACGTCCGCCCTACGCCGACCTCGCCGGTCGCGGGGTCGTAGCCCACGACCGAGAAGGTGGCGACCGGAGGCCAGGGGTCCCCCGCCTCCTGGGCGCCCACCCATCACCGCTCCGAGACGCCCCGGGCGGCTGCGAAGCGGCGCACGATCTCGAGCGTCATCGCGACGCCGCGACGTACGTTCTCCTCCGTGACCCGCTCGTCGTTGCCGTGCACGCCGCCCTCGTCGGCCTGGGGCGTCGCCGTGGGGGAGTAGCCGTAGCTGACGATGCCCAGGTCGCGGAAGAAGTGGGAGTCGGTGAAGCCTCCCTGCACTTCCGGCACGAACTGCGCGCCGGGGAAGTTCTCCAGCGTGACGTCCTTCACGATCCGATACAGGTCGGTGTCGGTCGTCGACACGGCCGGCGTGAAGCCCATCAGCGTCTCGATCTCCACCTCCGGACCCAGCACCGACCGCAACTCCGCGATGAAGGCGTCGGGATCCTGGTCCGGCAGGAGCCTGCAGTCCAGCTCGGCACCGGCCTCGGGCGGCACCACGTTGATCTTGTCGCTGCCCATGAGACGGGTGATCGAGCAGGTGTTCCGGGTCAACGCGTGCAGGCCGGGATCGTATTCCTGCAGATCCTTCAGGACTCCGGGCTGGTGGATGTATGCCGCCATGTCCTGGAAGCGGGTGCGCCATGGCTCGGGCTGGCCCGCGGCGATCCCCTTGAAGTGCGCGTCGACCGCCGGGATGATCCGCGGCTCGAACTGGTGGACGCGCAACCGCGCGAGGGCGTCGACGAGCTCGGTCACGGACGACGACGTGTGCGGCCTCGACCCGTGCCCCGGCTCGCCCACGGTCTTGAGGTGGAACCAGTAGGGGACTTTCTGCGTGACCTCCACGCCGAACTGCACCTTGTCACCCACCTTCTCACCGCCGCCACCCTCGTTGAGCAGGAACCCGACGTCGTCGAACAGCTCGCGGCGGTGCTCGACCAGCCATCCCGCGCCGTGCGAGCCTCCCGCCTCCTCGTCGGCCGTTGCCATGAAGATCACGTCCCGCTTCAGCGGCACGCCCGCGCGGTGCAGGGCCACGAAGGCCGCCAGGTCCAGGATGCCCAGCGTCTTCGTGTCCAGCGCGCCCCGCCCGTAGATGTAGCCGTCGCGCTTCTCGCCCGAGAGCGGATCCACGGACCAGTACCGGGGGTCGGCGGGCACCACGTCCATGTGGTGCAGCAGCACGAGCGCGGGCTCGTCTCCTCCCTCCAGGCGCGCCCAGATGTTCCCCCGACCGGGCGCCGACTCCGCGATCTCGTAGGGGATGCCCTCCGCGTCGAGGATCCGCGCGAAGAAGCGGGCACCCAGGATCTCGTTGCCCGGGGGATTCTGCGTGTCCAGCCGGATGTAGTCCTGGAGCCAGGCGACCGCCTCGTCCTGCAGCGCCTGGAGGTCGACTTGCTGGGCGAGGGCCGGCGCGGGCGCGACGGAGGTGGTGGCCACGAAGAGCAACGTGAACCGGAACCGTCGGGTCATCGGATCTCCTGGTCGAGGTGAGAACCGCAACATGGTCACCCGCGCCGGGCACAGCAATCAGCCGCCGACGCCTGCTACCAGTAGTGGGTCTGCCGCGCGCCCGCGCCGTCGCCCCTGGCTGCTGCCCCGTCGCCCCCGCCACCAGGATGGCGTCCTCGCCAAACGACCCCAGGGGTGGCCTCGCGTACGGCGGGCATGCGCGCCACCGCGCCCTCCCGTTATCCTGTGGGCCCATATCACGTGGCCGTACCCCGGATGGAGACCCTCCCATGAAGACGATGCGCGTTCCCGCCGCCGTGGCGGTCCTTCTCCTGGCCGCATGCACGGGTGGCGACGAGGCATCGCAACCCCAGCGAAGCGCAGGAGGCGCTCCCGCGATGACCGGTCCCAGGGTCGCACCGGCCCCCACCGCGGAGGGGGAGCTGCCGCCCGCCCTCCTCGGCAAAGCGGGGCCCCTCCAGGGCATGGACCTCCAGTACGTGGAGGGGGACACGCTCACGACGGGCTACCTGGCGGTCCCCGCGGGGGACGGGCCGTTTCCCGCCCTCGTCGTCGTCCACGAGTGGAACGGTCTGATCGATCGTGTCCGCCAGGTAGCCGATGCCTTGGCGGCAGAGGGCTACGTTACGCTCGCGGCCGATCTGTACGAGGGCAGGACGGGGTCGAACCCCGAGGAGAACATGGCCCTCGTCCAGGAGGTGCGGAGCAATCAGCCGAGGATGATCGCCAACCTCGACGCCGCCGTGGACTACCTGAAGGCGCGCCCGGACGTGACGGGGAGGGTCGGCGCCATGGGGTGGTGCTTCGGCGGCGGTGTCGCGCTCTCGTTCGGGCTCGACGGGAAGAACCACGACGCCACGGCCATCTTCTACGGCCAGCTCGTCGACGACCCCGCCCGGCTCGCCAACCTCTCCCACGAGGTCTATGGCACCTTCGCCGCCCTCGACCAGAGCATTCCGCCCTCGGCCGTCGAGGCGTTCGCAGCGGCGCTCACGGAGGCCGGCATCCCGAACGACCTCCACGTGTACGACGACGTGCAGCACGGCTTCTGGCTGCACGTGGACCAGGACCCTGCCACCCGCACGGCCCCGGCGCTGGACGCATGGCAGCGGCTGAAGGCGTACCTGGGGAGAACGCTGGGGGGATGAGGCGGTCCGCCTAGATCCGCGTGGCCTGCCGCCTCTTCCGGGCGGCGACGAGGCCGTCGAGGCTGAACGACCCACCCCCGTGTGCCGCCAGGAAGAGCCAGGCGAAGCAGAACAGGACCACGACCTCCCCACGGTTCATGATCGGGAACCAGCCCCTGGGGAAGTGGAACTGGAAGTAGGCCACGGCCATCTCGCCGGCGAGGACGAAGGCCACCGGCCGGGTGAAGAGCCCGAGCACGATGAGCAGGCCCCCCCAGAACTCGAAGACGCCGGCCGCGCCGAACTGGGAGAACAGCTCGACCGGCTGCTCACGCCCCAGCACGGCGAAGAGCTTCTGCGCGCCGTGCTGCATGAACATGAGGCCGAACACGATGCGCATGAGGTTCAGCGCGATCTCGGAGAGGCGGGACTGTATCGTTTCGGACACGGACGGCTCCTCGGGAACGGGCGACGAAGAACTGCGCGGCAACGGCTGCGGCCGTGCCTGGGATCGTGGCGCCGAGGCCGCCCCGAGACGGGAGACCGGCTCAGAGGATCGACTGCCCGAGCGCCGACGCCACCAGACCTACCGCGAGTCGAGCGGTGTGGTTCCGGTCGTCCAGGACCGGGTTGAGCTCCACGACCTCCAAGCTGACCATGCGCCCGCCCCCTGCCACCTTTTCGCAGACGAGGTGACCTTCGCGGTAGGTCAGCCCGCCCTGCACCGGCGTCCCCACGCCGGGGGCCTCGCGCGGATCGAGGGCGTCGAGATCGAACGAGAGGTGGAATCCGGCGGTGCCCGCGGTCGCGCGGGCGAGCGCCTCGTCCATGCACGGGCCGATGCCTCGCTCGTCGATTTCGGACATCGTGAACACGCGCACCCCGAGCTCTGCGATGAGCGCTCGCTCCCCCGGGTCGAGCTCCCTCGCACCGAGCACCGTGACATTGGCGGGCGCTACCGCCGGCGCGTCCCCGCTCAGGGATGTCAGCGCGCGGTCGCCGCGGCCCATCAGGACCGCCAGGCTCATCCCGTGGATGTTTCCGCTGGGTGTCGTCTCAGGCGTGTTCAGGTCGGCGTGCGCGTCGACCCAGATCACGCCGATCGACTCTCCCTGGGCCCGATAATGGCGCGCGACGGCCGCCACCGATCCGATCGAGAGCGAGTGATCGCCTCCGAGCACGAGGGGCAGACACCCCGCTTCGAGGCCCCGGCCGACGAGGTCGGCCGCCCGACCTGCCACGTCCACGATCTCGGCGAGGAAGCGCGCCTGCCGCACGTCGCCCGGGTCGGTCGTCTCGAAGCCCCCAGCCGTGACCGTTCCCGCCTCATGCACCCGATAGCCGAGCGCCTCCACCTTCTCCGTCAAACCCGCGATGCGCAGCGCCGATGGACCCATGTCCACGCCCCGACGCCCGGCCCCGAGGTCGATCGACACCGAGACCATGGCGACCTCGCGCCGAGGGTTCAGGCCCACGCGCTATTCCCAATCCCCACGGTGCAGCCGGCGCCGCTCCTTCCGCGCGTGCCGTCGCCGCCGTCGGGCGTCACGATTGCTCTCGCCCGGATATCGCTGTGTGATCTCCACACCGCCCATGCACGCAACGCCGGTGACGCGTAGCGTGGGGGCATCCGGGTCCGCGGCCACCTCCGCGAAGTGGTCGAAGCCGCCCAGGATGCCGATCCCGTGGCTCTCCACGTTCATGCCGGGCGGAACGATGATCTCGACGCCACCCCACATGGCGAAGACCTGCACCTCCGTGATCCCCGGCCCCAGTACCGCCTCGCGAAAGTCGAGCTCGGTGCCGCCCATGACGGAGAAGGCGAAGTTCTTACGGGCCGGAGACCACCGCCCCCGTCGGGACGCTCCGCCCAGGATGGCGACGACGATCTCCCGTTCCTTCACGTGGGCGGCGGAGGTGACGCTATAGCGGGGGCGGCTGGGCGCGTGCGTCTTCCCGTGGTCGACCGGAGCCGGGAGATCCTGGCCGGGAAGGTCGCGCAGGAGATCCTCGAGTTCCTGCACGGTCGAGGCCCGGTGTGCCGCCTCAACACGCCGCTCGAATTCTTCCACTTCCATCACATCGTTGGCGAAGTGCTCGCACAACGCGTCGACCGTCGCCTGGCGCGTTTGGCTCAGCGGCTGGTGCGACCCCTCGGGGCCCTGCTCCATGACCTCTCCGGTCCGACTATCCAGGATTCGACGCGCCGGATCGCTCGTACGCGACGCGGCCGCCCACCACCGTCATGTCTACGCGTACATCCACCAGGCTCTTCGGATCCATCGAGAAGAGGTCGTCGGAGAGGATCGTCAGATCGGCGAGCATCCCCGACTCGATCCGGCCGAGGCGGTCTTCCTTGAAGGCGGCGACCGCGCCGCCCTCCGTGTAGGCCTTCAGCGTCTCCTCCAGCGTGATCCGCTCCTGTGGCATCCAACCCTCCGGATTGGCCCCGTCGATCGTCCGTCGGGTCACGGCCGCGTCGATGCCCAGCACCGGATCGATGGGCGCCACGGTCCAGTCCGACCCGAAGGCGAGGGTCGCGCCTGCGTCGAGCAGCGATCGGAAGGCGTAGGTGGTCTTGATGCGCTCCGGACCGATGCGCTTCTCAGCCCAGCGCCCGTCGTCAGCCGCGTGATAGGGCTGCATGGACGCGATCACGCCCTGCTCCGCGAAACGGCCGATGGCTTCCCGCGTCAGGTGCTGGGCGTGCTCGATGCGGAAGCGCCGGTCCCGCGGTCCGTTCGTCTCGGCGGCCTCCCGGTAGACGTCGAGCAGCCAGTCGTTGGCCCGGTCGCCGATGGCGTGCACGATCACCTGGAGGCCGGCCGCGTCCGCACTGTCGATCTGGGTGCGCAGCTCGGCGGAGTCGGTGACCATGAAGCCGGAGCTGCCGGGCTCGTCGGAGTAGGGCTCGTAGAACCACGCCGTGGTCGAGCCCAGGGACCCGTCAACGAAGCCCTTGAGCCCGCCCCACCAGAGGCGATCGTCGCCACGCCCGTTCTCGGCCACGTAGTCTCGCAGCCGCACCCACGTCGCCAGCGGAACCACCGAGTAGACGCGCAGAGGCAGCTCGCCGCGGGCGTGCGCCCGCTGGTACGTGGCCAGGCTCGACCACCCCGCCATGTCGTGAACCTGCGTCACCCCGCGCTCGAGGGCGTGGTGCGCCGCGGCCTGCAGCGCCCGGTCCATGTCCGCGTCGGAGGGATCCGGGATGACACGCGCCACCAATGCCATCGCTTCGTCCTTGAATACCCCCGCGGGCTCCCCCGTGCGTGCATTCCGCACGATCGTGCCCCCGGCGGGGTCCGGCGTACGTCCGTTCTCGTCGATCCCCGCGGCACGCAGCGCGGCCGAGTTCGCCAGGGACATGTGACCGTCGAGCCGGTTCACGAAGACCGGGTGGTCCGGGGTCAGCGAGTCGATCCACTCCTTGCGTGGAAGCTCCCCTCCCCAAAGCTCGTGGTCCCAGTCTCCCCCGGTGATCCACGTTCCGGCGGGTACGGTCGCCGCGAAGTCGCCGATGCGACGCGCGAACTCCTCGGGCGTGGCTGCGTCGCGCAGATCGACGCTCGACAGCTTGAATCCGCCGTCGATGAAATGCGTGTGCGCGTCGATGAAGCCCGGCGTGACCGTGCGCCCGTGCAGCTCCACCACCCGCGTGGACGACCCCACCAACGGAGCCACCTCGGCGTCCTTTCCGACGGCCAGGATCCGGTCTCCTTTCAGGGCCACCGCCTGCGCACGTCCCGCCGTCGGGGAGCCCGTCCACACCACGCCGCCCCGGAAGACCAGGTCGGCCGTCTCTCCATCGGATCCGCCGCAGGCCACTGCGCCGAGCGCAGTGGCCGCGGCCACCACCAGCCACCCTGATCTCATGTCGAACCCTGCCTTGTGATTCCGGGTCACGTCCGGGCCACTCTGCGGGAGGATCGTGAGGTTACCCGGGGCCCGTCGCACGGGCAAGCTCGAAAGACGGTGGCGCCGCCACGGTATCGGGATCATCTTGTGTCCCCCCCGGTGGCGAGCACCGGGCCAACGAACGGTCACCTCTGCCCTTGGAGGCCTACCATGCGCTTCAATCGTTCGTCCCGCGCCCTCGTCATCATGTTCGCGCTCGCCCTCGGGCTCGCCGGCTGCGCCAGCACCGGATCGGGGGTGGCGGCGGACCCCGCGGCAGCTCTACGCACATCATCCCCGAAGAGCTCGCGACGGTGCCCCAGCTCGACCTGTATACGGCGGTGAGCCGTCTCCGCCCCCAGTGGCTCCGCCCCGGCACCCGCGGACAGCTTCCCGAAGTCATCGTCGACGGGACCCGTCGGCAGGGCGGTGCGGACGTCCTGAGGAGCATGCGGGCCAACGAGGTCGGCGAGCTCGAGTTCATGAGCGCTGCGGACGCGACGACCCGATACGGGACGGGCTTCACCGCCGGAGCCATCCTCGTTTCGACGAAGCGCTGACGGACCCGGGGGCCTCCCCTCGGGCAGACGCAGAACGAGGAGGGACCCCGACCGCCTTCGGAGTCCACGATCCAGGTGGGCCGGAGAGTCTCAGGCCCGGTCGGTGACGAGCGCGCGGGCGAAGCGCTCGAGAACGTCGGCGCAGAGCGCGATCTGACTCGCCTCGATCCACTCATCCGCGCTATGGGCCTGACCGATGTCGCCGGGCCCGAAGCACACAGCCGGGATCCCCGCCTCGTTGAGGAACGCAGCGTCGACCCAGGCCGTCATCCCCTCCACGCGCGGCGGAACCCCGGAGCTCCGGCACGCCTCCAGCAGTCCGTGGACGATTCGCGCGTCGGTGGGCACCTCGGTGCCGGGTCGTGCGAGCGTCATCTCGAGGCTCCCCCGCACTTCGGGCTCGCGGGCCCGAAGGGCCTCCAGCACGAGCTCCATTTCCCCGATCACGTCCTGGGGAGCCTCGCCCGGGAGCGTGCGCCGCTCCAGAACGAGATCGCACCGCTCGGGGTAGACCGACTCCGCGGTGCCTCCCCGGACCGTACCGGAGTGGAGGGAGCCGTGCCCCAGGAGCGCATGCGGCGAACGGGCACGTAGTCGCTCCACGTGGCCGTCGAGGGCCGCGACGAAGAGCGCGGCGTGCCGGATCGCATCGATCCCTAGGTCCGGTCGCGAGCCGTGGGCCGCGCGGCCCAGGAAGGTGGCCTTCACCCACACGAACCCCTTGTGCGCCGGCATCACCGTCAGCGAGGTCGGCTCGCAGACGACCGCCATGTCTGCCCGCACGCCGGACCGTACCAGCATGTCCATGCCGAGGCTCGCGTGCTCTTCGTCGGCGGTCAGGGCGACGACCAGGTTCGGACGCGGCCCCTCCGCCGCCAACCCGGAGGCCGCGGCCATGAGCGCTGCGACGCCTCCTTTCATGTCACAGGAGCCCCGACCGAAGATCCTGCCATCACGCAGCTCCGCTCCGAACGGCGCGATCGTCATCCCCTCGACGCCGACGGTGTCGAGGTGACCGTTGAGCAACAGGGTGGGACCCTCCCCCTCGAGGGTGGCCACGACGTTGCGCCGGCCCGGCTCGACCTCTTCGACGCGCGCGACCAGTCCCCAGTCTCCGAGCCACGCCGCGCACGCCGCAGCGATCTCGCCCTCGCCGTCCCCGCCGGGAGACAGCTTCGGGTTCACGGACGGGATGGCGACGAGCGCCCGTGCCAACGCGACCGGATCGCCCGCCGCCGCGGCCTTCATCAACGCTTGATCGGTGCCCGCCACGACCCTCCTTCGACTCCGAGTCTCAGATTTCCAACGCGACTGTTCGCATTCCGCACGCGCGTCCGAAAAACTGATGATTCCACGATCCTGTCACAGTGCTATAAACATTTGCTGTGAAACGCTTTATGCCGCTACGTCGCTCCGAGGAGAATACGGCACGCTTTCTGCAATCGGCCAAGGTAGCCTGGATCCCCGTATGGAGACCCCCCCAATGCGCTCCCTCACCGCAGGACTGTTCGGCGCAGCCGCACTGGCCGTCGGCCTGTTGCTGGTCCGACAGGTCAAGGAGAACGTGGACCTCCGACCGAAGACCGTGCCGGCCGGAGAGACCCAGCCAGCTACGATCTCCCTGGAGCGGATACGCGCCCTCGGCCACTGACCGCCACGGCGAGAGCCCGCACCGGCCAGTAACGGGAAGCGGCGGGAGGAGCGTGGCTCCCCCCGCCGCTTCCCTTTCCCGCCGCTCCGTCGCACCTCAGTCGAAGTGCACCCGGTTCTTCTCGATATAGCTCGTCCACTCGGAGGGCACGTCCGTATCCGGGAAGATCGCCTGAACCGGGCACTCCGGCTCGCAGGCACCGCAGTCGATGCACTCGTCGGGATGGATGTAGTACTGATCCGACCCTTCATAGATGCAGTCCACGGGACATACCTCGACGCAGCTCGCGTCTTTGGTCTCCAGGCAGGGCTCGGTGATGATGTAGGCCATGAAGCCTCCGGACGGTCCTTCTCTTCGTTCAGCCTGCGTTCGGCCGCAAAGGTGTAACCAAAGCCGGCACCCCCCGCAAGCCAGGGAGCGCCCGTTGGACGGCCCCAGGCGACGAGGTGTACGTTTCGCGCCGTTTCCTCGTATGGTTTGGTGTGCCTCGGGCCCACGAACGGAAGCTGCCCCTCGAGGAGCTCATGTCGTACCACTCGCTCGCGCGAACGCTCGTGACCACGTCCGCCATCGCGGCGGCCATGGCGTCGAGCGCGCCGAGCGCGCGGGGGCAGGTGTCGTCCGCCGGCCTGGGGGTGTTACGCGGAACGGTCTACGACTCCACGGCGAGCATTCCCCTTGCGGACGCGGCGGTGTTCCTGTGGAACACGTCGTACCGGGCCGTCACCGACGCAGATGGCGGGTTCCTGATCCAGGACGTGCCGCCGGGTGACTACACGCTCCTCTTCTTCCACACCCGCCTCGGGGAGCTGGGAATCTCCCCCGGCCCCCGCCAGGTTCGAATCGTCGGGCGCGACACGGTGGACGTGGAGCTCGCCACCCCATCCAGGTTCACCCTGATGGTCACGCCCTGCCTGCTCGAAGAGCCCGGGCCCGGGACCGGCGCCATCGCAGGGTGGGTCGGAGACGGCGAGAGCGGTATGGGCTTGCCCCGCGCCCAGGTGACCCTGTCCTGGCTGCCCGATGGGGCCACGCAGCCAAGCCACCTGCGCATCGACACCGACGCGGGGGGGTGGTACCACACGTGCGCGGCTCCGAGTGGCGTCCCGGTTACCGCGACGGCGAGCTTCCTGGACCGGCAGGGGCTCCGGCGCGAGGTGACCGTATCGGAGGGCGGAGCGATCGAGGTGGGCTTCCTGCTTTGGGAGCTCGAGCCGGCCAAAGTCTCGGGCCACATCCTGGACGCCGCGTCCGGCGCGCCCGTGACCGACGCGGAGGTGTGGCTCCGGGGCACGAGCTTCCGTGCCGTAACGGGGTCACGCGGTGATTTCCGCTTCGGCGACGTGCCTCCCGGCACCTACATGATGTTCGCGCGGCACCTGCAATACGGCACGAAGCAGGACACGCTGATCGTGCAGTCGGGGCGGACCATGACGGTGGACATGCGCGTGGACACGCGCGCGATCGAGATCGCTCCGATCACGGTCACCGTGGAGTCCGTCCCTACCACGCGTCGCGCGATGGGTGGCTTCACCATCACGAGGGAAGACATCGACAAGGTGCGGGGCCGTGTGCGCGATGCGGCGGATATCCTGCAGGCTCAGCATGTCCCGGGTATCATCGTCCGGCGGCGCTCCGACTCGTCCCTGTGCGTCGGCTACACGTCGGGGCAGGTCCGCATGTACCAGAACGTGAGCGGTGGCTGCGTCCCCATGACGATCTTCATCAACGACGTGCGCGCCACGAACACCGATCTCGCCTTGCAGATGCCACCGGAATCCATCGATCGCATCGTGGTGTTCAAGCCCCTCGAGGCCGGCAACCTCTTCGGTGCGGGATCCGCGAACGGGGTCCTGGTCATCTACACGCACAACCGCTGATCCGAACCGCTCGTTCGACGCGTCAGCCCTCGCCGAGCCTCCGCGCGAATGTGCGGCACCAGTGCCCGTAGCGCTGCGCGAGGCGCGCGTGCGTGCGCTCGGCGACCGGTAGATAGACCCGGTCCGCCTCCGCGTGGATCGAGCGTCGCCACGCCTCGTCCGCCTCCCGTAGATGCGCGTGACGCAGGTGGTCCAGCCGCTCCGCGAGGGCGACCAGCCGCACGCGCTCGGGAGCGCTGACGAGGGCCTCGGCGAGCGACTCGGAGCCGGCGAGCGGCACGGCACCGGCCAGGTCGGCGACGTGGTCTCCCAGGAGCGCGCGAACGTCCCCGGGACCGATGCGGAAGTCCGGGTCCTCCGACTCCGTAACCGCGGCCGCGGCCAGCACGCCCGGCTCCGTCACGCCCGCGTCCCGGAGCAGGATCAGCACCGAGCGCCCCGGATGGAGGAAGAGGGGATGGTGGTCGTCGTCGATCGCCCGGACGCGCGGACCCATGGCCAGGACGTGGGCCCGGCTCAACAGCGAGACCCCGGCGGGCCCGACGCCGAACGACCGGGCGGCCCGCACGACGCTTCCCGCCATCGCCGAGCCCCTGTCCACGCCTGCCATCATGCCCCTGGGCGCGCGGCGCGCTCCTTGTGCCACTCCGTGTCGCCGCCGGATGCCAGGTTCTCCAGGCGGGCGAAGGTGAACAACAGGTCCGAGAGGCGGTTGAGGTAGACCAGCACCCAGTCCTCGACGGGCTCGTGGGCCGCCAGCTGTACGACGGCGCGCTCCGCCCTGCGGCAGACGGTGCGCGCCACGTGCAGCTCCGCCGCGGCGGGTGAGCCCCCAGGCAGAATGAAGGCACGCAGCTCCGGAAGCTCCTCGTCGGCCTCGTCGATCCAGCGTTCCATCTCTTCGATGCGTGGGAGCGGCGGCTCCGGCAGCCCCTTGGGACCCGCGCGCCCCTCCGCGGGCGGCGGGGTCGACAGGAGAGCGCCCAGCGCGAACAGGTCGTGCTGGATCCGCCCCAGCCGCTCCCGGACGTCTCCCCGCACGACGCTGGCCACGGCCACCCCGATGCATGCGTTGAGCTCGTCCACAGTGCCGTAGCCGGCGACCCTCGGATGGTCTTTCGGGACTCGGCCGCCCCCGAGCAGGGCCGTTTCTCCCGCGTCGCCCGTGCGGGTGTAGATCTTCATCGGATCCCCTTCGGCAGCTTGGTGAGCTTCCTGAGCGCCTGTGCCTTGTCCAGGATCGAGGCCGTGCTCCCCGCCTCGCTCTCCGGACGAGCCGGCACCGAAAGCAGCTCCCGGATGTCGAGCAGGAGCTCGAAGTGCAGCTGGTCGCGCTGATACTCGAGATCGAGGCGAGCCATCTCGGTCCGATCGCCGCGTTCCCTTGCCCCCTCGAAGGCGTCGCGGTACACGCCCTCGAGACTCTGGAGAACCCGCTCGCGCTGGCGCATCGGCATTGCATCTCCTTGTGGGGCGACCCGGTGTGCCGGGTCCGCCTCGGCCGAAGCGCGCGATCAGACGGTTGCGAGCAGTCGCGACCCGGGTCCGGATGCGTAGTATCCCCGGACCGCCTCGCGCAGTTCATCCAGCCGATCGGTAAAATAGTGGTCCGCGCCCGGGATGCGGACGAGGGTAATGTGCGGCCCCATGGGGCGCAGCACCTCAGCCGCCTTCCGCCCCGAGCCGAACTCGTCGTTCTCTCCCTGGACGACGAGCACGGGTTTGTCCACCTCTGCCAGGTAGGAGTAGTCGTACTCCAGCTTCCCGACGGGCAGGCCCATCCCGAGGAGCCCGACCACCCGATCCTCCTCGGCGCCGACGCCCAGGCCCACCATCGACCCGAAGGAGAAGCCGCCCACCACCAGCGGAAGCGAGGGGTAGCGCGGCTCGAGCCAGTCGAGCGCGGCACGCACGTCGTCCTGCTCCCCCAGGCCGCCCTCGTGGCTCCCCGTGCTGGTCCCGACCCCGCGGAAGTTGAAACGGAGCGCGACCAGGCCGGCCTCGTTCAAGGCCTGAGCCGCCCGGTACACGGCCTTGGTGTGCATCGTGCCGCCGTGGATGGGATGCGGATGGCACACGACCGCCGCGCCGCGGGGTGCCTCGTCCGGCTCCTTGAGCGCGGCCTCGAGCCAGCCGTGGGAAACGGGGATCTTCACGGGTTGGCTCGCAGGAGGGCGCCGCCCTGGTTCGCTGTGCGGGAGGGGTATCGTACAGCTATGTTGTCCAACGGTGAATAGAGGGTCAAGTAAACGGGGGTAGCGCTGCAATGTCCGGCGCCGATCAGGAAACGGAAGGGCGGGCCAACGAGCTGTACTGGACCTCGGATCTCAGCGTGAACCAGATCGCCGAGGAGCTGGATCTCTCGAAGGGCATGCTCTACGAGCTCATCCATCCCGCGCCCGCGGGGTTCGCCTGTCCTGTGTGCTCCGAGGAGCTCGTCTACGCCAACCGGACCGCCAGGGACCGGGCGATGCTGGCGTGCCCACGATGCGGGTGGGAGGGCGACGAGGACGACGCCGATCTCGGCGTGGGCGACGGCTCCGTCGTGCTGCCCGCGTCCACGGACGCCGATGCGGCGGCCGCCTCCGCGGCCCCGACGTCGGAGGACTCCGGGCGCAGGCGCGTCATGGTGGGCGGCGCGTTGCTCGGAGCCGCAGCCGGCCTCGCCCTGGTCCTCTGGTCGAGGCGCCGCTGACCGCGCTCCCCGCCCGGACCCCGCCTCATGCCCGTGCACGGCGCGCCCACGCGCGATCCCAGAAGCATCATCACTCCCGACGCCTTCGAGGTGTCGCCCGCGCTGCTCGGCATGCCGCTGGCCAAGCCCATGCAACGTTTCTGGGCGATTCTGATCGACCTCGCGATCATCGGCCTGATCACGCTGCTCACCCAGAGCTTCGCGCTCGTCCTGGGCGTCGTGGCGGCGGCCTTCTTCATCCGCGGAGGATTCAAGCGCACACCGGTCCGTGGGAGCGCGTTCGGCAGGGCGATGCGGCTCTCCGTCGGGTGCCTCGGCCTGGTGATCGGCATCGTCACCGCGATCGTCTGGGTTTCCCTGGGCGTCGGCGGACGCGGGGACCGGAGTGACGACGACACCACCGAAGGGGTCGTGACGGCCACGAACGCCTCCGAGGTCCTGGCCGTGCTCCGGGCAGTGGGTGACGTGAGAGAGTTCCGCGACGCGCCCGATGCCGACGCAGCACGCACGGAGGCCGCGGAGCTGGCGCGCCGGGCCAGGGCCCTCGACGTGCCCGACCGTGAGGTGCGCGAGCTCCTTCTCGGGGCGGTGCCCCGTGAAGCGCCGTGGGCGGACGATGCCGCCCTGATCGTGGACGAGGCGCTGGCAGACGAGGAGGAGACCCAGACGCCCGGAGAAGCCCGCCGCGCAGCCGAGGTCGCCGCCTACACCCCGGGCGAGGCCCTGGAAGCCTACGCCCAGCTTCTGCGGGGGGAGAAGACACGAGCTCGGCCACCGCCGACCTCCGCGCCGACCTGCGAATGCGACTTCTGGACGAGATCGCGGCGGACACGCTGCGCAATCTCGAGGAGCACATCGCCGATGTCGAGGCGCTGAGCGACAGGCGCCAGGAGACGATCGACGGCCTCCAGGATGCCCTGCGCGAGGAGCGCCGGGGTGGTTCGCTCTTCTCGTGGCTGGGCGACATCGTCAACGAGCTCGGCTTCGGCTTCGGATGGGCGTCCATCTACATGACCGTCATGCTCTCCTGGTGGAAGGGTCAGACCGTGGGCAAGCGCATCATGGGGATTCGCGTCCTCCGCCTGGACGGCGACCCCATTACCTGGTGGGCCGCGTTCGAGCGCGCCGGTGGGTACGCGGCGGGCTTCGCGACCGGCCTGCTCGGATTCGCCCAGGTCTTCTGGGACGCGAACCGACAGGCCATCCACGACCGCATCGTCGGGACGGTGGTCGTGCTCGACGGAGCGGAGAAGGTCCTGGACTGGGAGGAGGCGCTGTGAGCGACGATCGGTTCGACACCGAGGCCTATGCCGACCCCGGCGGCCCCGAGCGTGGCGTCGACGAGCGGTTCGAGCGCCGCATTCTCATGACCGTGCCCGATCGCCACAACCCGAAGCTCCGCCGTCTCATGGAGATCGTGAACGCGGACGAGGATCTCTACGGCCTCTGGGTCGCGGCGAACGTGAACGCGATGGAACGGCTGGGCATGACGGACCACGGCCCCGTGCACGTGAAGATCGTCATGAACCTGGCGGTACGCATGCTGCGCCTCCTCGTCGACGCGGGGGTCGAGCCGTCCGTGGTGAAGCACTACGACATGGAGGTCGAGGACGCCGAGGTGATCGTCGCGCTGGCCGCGCTCTTCCACGACCTGGGGATGTCGATCCACCGCGCGGATCACGAAGCGTTCTCGCTGTTCGTGGCCCAGGACAAGCTCCGCGGGATCCTCCCCGAGATCTACGAGCAGCGCCACGCGACGATCGCGCGCGCCGAGATCCTGCACGCGATCATCTCGCATCGCTCCGGCGGGCGGCCGCTCACCATCGAGGCGGGCGTCGTCCGCATCGCGGACGCGCTGGACATGGCCAAGGGGCGCTCGCGCATCCCATTCTCGTCGGGATCACTCTCGATCCACTCCGTCTCCGCTGCCGCGATCGAAGGAGTCCGGCTCGAGCGCGGGAGCGACCGGGCCATCAGCGTCATCGTCGACATGTCCAACTCGGCGGGCCTGTTCCAGCTCGACCAGCTGCTGCGGGAGAAGCTGCGCGGCAGCGGCCTGGAGCCGCACCTCGAGATCCGCGCGCGCCTCGGCGAGGAGGAGAAGCGGCTGCTGACGGACTTCACGCTGTGAGTTCGGGGGTCGGGCGGACGTCCGCAGCCGGGCCGCCGCCGAGGGAGCCCTGATGGAAGTATCGGTCTCGCTCCCCCTCGCCTTCCTGGCCGGGCTGGTGTCGTTCCTCTCCCCTTGTGTCCTTCCGGTGGTGCCGAGCTCCCTGGCCTTCGTCTCGGGGCTGACCCTCGAGGAGCTCCGGGACGGCTCCGCCGCGTCGGCGCGGCGCGTGGCGCTGCTGCACTCGACGCTGTTCGTCGCGGGCTTCGCAGTCGTCTTCATGACGCTGGGGTGGGCGGCGACGGCGGCGGGACAGGCGCTGGCGAGGGCGCTCCCCTGGCTCAACCGCCTGGGCGGCCTGATCCTGATCCTGTTCGGATTGCACCTGATGGGGGTGCTGCGAACGGCAGCACTGGCCCGGGAAATGCGTGTACAGATCACGTCCAAGCCCGCCGGTGCCGTGGGGTCGTTCCTGGTGGGCGTCGCCTTCGGCGCCGGATGGACTCCTTGCATTGGACCCGTGCTCGCGTCGATCCTCCTCTATGCGAGCCTCGAGACCACCCGGGTCCACGGCGTCCTGCTTCTGGCCGTTTACGCCGCCGGGCTCGGCCTGCCGTTCGTGGCGGCCTCCGCCGCCTTCAACGCGTTCCTGGCCGGGGTCGAGCGGGCCCGCAGATGGATGGTGCCGCTCGAGCGGGCGGCCGGGGCCGTCCTCGCGCTGGTGGGAGTGATGATGATCACGGGGAGCTTCGCCAGTCTCTCGTCCTTTCTCGCAGGACTGGGGCAGCTCGTGAACCTGGAGAAGCCATGAGGTCGTCGCTGGCACGGTCCGCCGTCTGCTGGCTCGCGCTCGCCGCCTGCACGGAGGGCTCCGGCTCGGACGCGCCCCGAACCAACACCACGTCCCAGGATCTGCTGTCGTCGGTCCCCGCGGAGTCGGAGGTGCCGCCGGGGATCGCGGCACCGAAGCCGCCGACCCTCGACATCGCCGTGCTCGGCTTCGATCGCGGCTCGCACGAGGCTCCCGTCCGCGTGATCGAGATGTCTGACTACGGCTGCGGCTACTGCCGCAAGTTCCACCAGGAGACCTGGCCGGTCCTCCGAGAGGAGTTCGTGGACGCCGGAAAGATCGAATGGAAGTTCCTCCCGTTCGTGTCGGGGATGTTCAAGAACTCGACACACGCCACGCGGGCGGCCGAGTGCGTGATGGAGCAGGGCCCCGATCTGTTCGAGACCATGAACTCGCGGGTGTGGAACGACCAGCGCGCCTGGAAGGGAAGCGGGGACCCCGATTCCGTCCTGCGCTCGTTCGCGGCCGACGCCGGGGCTGACATGAGCCGCTACGACTCCTGCCTGGCCGAGGGTCGCCGTGACGAGCGGGTGACCGCCGCCACGTCGCTCGCCCACCAGGTGGGGGTGCGTGGCACGCCCACGTTCTTCGTGGTCGGGTATCCGCCCCTCCAGGGAGCGCTTCCCACGGAGACCTTCCAGCAGGTGCTCAGCATGGTCTACGCGGACGCCACCGGGGCGGGCGGCCGCTGAGGAGCCGATCACCCACGGTCGCGGCGCTCGCGAGCGTCCTGCTCGCAGGGTGCGGCCCCATCGCGACGGGGGGCCCCGGCTGCCGGCCGGTCGGAAGCGCGATCCGACTCCCGGAGGGGCTCTCCGAGTCCAGCGGCGTCGTGGTCAGCCTGCGCCACCCCGGCGTGTACTGGACACACGGCGACGGTCGATCGGACCTGTTCGCCGTCGACGGAGCGGGCGCGCTCGTGGCCCGTTTCCCGGTCGCTCCGCCCACCCGTGACTGGGAGGACGTGGCCCTTTCGACCTGTGGCGGCGGCGGTTCGTGCCTGTACCTGGGCGACCTCGGCGACAACTACGAGGAACGGCCCTTCGGGCGGATCCTCCGCGTCGCCGAGCCGGACCCCACCTCGGGTGGTGTCCCCCTCCGGGCGGACGTGTTTCCGGTTCGCTTTCCGGACGGCGCCCGTGACGTCGAGGCGCTCCTCGTCCTGCCGGGTGAGCAGGTGCTTCTCGTCACCAAGGGACGCAACGATCCCGTGACCGTCTACCGGTATCCCGGCCCCCTTCGGCCCGACACGGTCGTGCTCGAAGAGGTTCAGCGGCTGGGCGATGGGCCGCCTCTCCTGTCCCGCCAGCTCACGGGCGGCTCGGCATCGCCGCAGGGAGATCTCGTCGCTCTGCGCACCTACGAGTCGCTCCGATTCTACGACGTCCAGGCCGATACGCTCGTTCCGGTGCGCGGCGGTCTCGTGAACCTGCGCCCGTTGAGCGAGGCCCAGGGTGAGGGCGTAGGGATCGGTCCGGACGGGGAGGTCGTTCTCACCTCGGAGGGAGGCCCCCTGGGCGGCCCCGGCTCGATGCGGAAGGTGCGCTGCAGGCTGGCCGGACTCTAGTGTAGCGGCGCTGAAGTCCTGTGGCATTCGGGCGCCGGCGGCTAGCGCGCCCCGACCCGGAGCGCCCACTTTGCCGAGCCTCCCCCGCCGGGGGGCTCGACCCGCACGACAGCTCCAACCGTTCAGGAGTTCCAAGATGGATCGCACCAAGCTCACGCAGCTCCTGGTCCTCGCGACGCTGGTCGCGGGATCCCCCCTCTCGGCGCGCCCGCTGGCGTCGCAGGAGCAGGCACCCGCCGCCACACCGACCCTCGAGAGCAAGACCGAGGGGATGCAGAAGCTGGACGGCTTCCTCCCGGTCTACTGGGACGAGAAGGCCGGCAAGATATGGCTGGAGATCGGCCGCTGGGACGAGGAGCTCCTCTACTACCCGTCGCTTCCCGCCGGGCTCGGCCAGAACGACATCGGCCTGAACCGGGGCGACCTGGGCGGCGAGCACGTCGTGAAGTTCGAGCGCGTCGGACCGCGTGTCCTCATGCAGGAGCCCAACTACCGCTACCGTGCCGTGTCGGACCGCCCGATGGAGCGGAAGTCCGTGGACGACGGCTTCCCCACTTCGGTGCTCTGGGGCTTCACCGTGAGCGCGCAGACGGGAGCGCGCGTCCTGGTGGACGCCACGGACTTCTTCCTGCGCGACGCCCACGGCGTGATCCAGACGCTCAGGCGCAGCAACCAGGGCACGTTCCGGCTGGATACGTCGCGCAGTGCCTTCTACCTCCCGCGCACGAAGGTCTTCCCCGAGAACACCGAGGTGGAAGTGACGCTCACGTTCACCTCCGACCAGCCGGGCGGCCTGGTGCGGAGCGTGACGCCGGACGCCGAGGCCCTCACCGTGCGCGAGCACCACTCGTTCGTGAAGCTGCCACCGCTGGACGGGAGCTACACGCCGCGGAGGGCGGACCCACGCGCGGGATACGGCGGAATCGCATACATGGACTACGCGCAGCCGATCGATCGGGCCCTGACGCAGCGCTACATCGCTCGTCACCGGATCAAGAAGCGGACCCCCGGCCCGGCGCCCAGCGAGCCCGTCGAGCCCATCGTGTACTACCTCGACCCCGGCACGCCCGAGCCCGTTCGCAGCGCGCTCCTCGAGGGCGGCCGCATGTGGAACCAGGCCTTCACGGCCGCCGGCTTCATCAACGGCTTCCGAATGGAGGTGCTGCCCGACACCGCCGATCCCATGGACGCGCGCTACAACGTGGTGCAGTGGGTGCACCGCTCGACGCGCGGGTGGAGCTACGGCAACTCCATCGTGGACCCGCGCACCGGCGAGATCCTCAAGGGTCACGTGACGCTGGGGTCGCTGCGCGTCCGGCAGGACTACCTCATCGGGGAGAGCCTCCTGTCACCCTACGTGAACGGCGACGAAGACCCCACGGCGATCCGTGAGATGGCGCTGCAGCGCATCCGACAGCTCGCCGCACACGAGATCGGCCACACGCTCGGCCTGGCGCACAACTACATCTCCAGCGCGCAGAACGCCCACGGGGTGCAGTCCGTGATGGACTATCCGCAGCCCGTCGTCACCCTCCAGGACGGACGGGTCCACCTGGGCCGGGACTCGTACGCGAACGAGATCGGAGCGTGGGACAAGATCACGATCCGCTACGGCTACACGGACTTTCCTCCGGGGACGGACGAGGGCGCGGCGCTCGAGCAGATCCTCCAGGAGGGCATCCGCAACGGGATCACGTTCATCACCGACCAGGACGCGCGGCCCGAGTCGAGCGCGCATCCGAACGTGCACCTGTGGGACAACGGCGCCAACGCCGCCGCCGAGCTGCAGCGAATGATGGACGTACGCCGGGTGGCGCTGGACCGTTTCGGGGAGACCGCCATCAAGACGGGTCAGCCGCTTGCGACCATCGAGGAGGCGCTGGTCCCGCTCTTCCTCTACCATCGCTATCAGACGCAGGCAGCATCCAAGGTGGTGGGCGGGCAGTACTACACGTACGCGCTGCGTGGCGACGGGCAGCAGCCGCTCCGCCCCGTCCCCGCGGCCGAGCAGACCCAGGCGCTGGACGCGCTGCTGCGCACGCTGCGTCCCTCGGAGCTGACGATCCCCCGGGATGTGCTAGCCGAGCTTCCCCCGCGGCCGTTCCTGTTCAGCCCGCACCAGGAGCTGTTCCGCCGCCAGACCGGCCTCGTCTTCGACGCCGTGGCGCCGGCCACGGCCGCGGCGAGCTTCACGCTCGAATACCTCTTCGACCCCGCCCGCAGCGCGCGCATGGTAGAACAGAAGGCCCTCGACCCGTCGTTGCCGGGACTCATGGACGTGATCGAGCGGGTGCGCCAGACCACGTTCGGCGCCACGCCGAGCGATGGCTACGAGGCCGCCGTGAACCGGGCCGTCGAGCAGGTGTTCGTCGATCGCCTCATGGCCCTCGCGGGCAGCGCGCCCATGCCGCAGGTGCGGGCGGAGGCACAGTACGAGCTCGAGCAGCTCGGCGTACGGCTCGCACAGGCGTCCGACGGCGCCGGACCCGAAGACCGGGCACACTACCGCCTGCTGACCTCCGAGATCGGCCGCTTCCTCGAGCGACCGCACACCCCCGTGGCGGAACCAGGGGTACCGGACATGCCTCCTGGCGACCCGATCGGCGACCCGGGCATGGCGTGGCTGCGAGGCCTTGGCGCCTCGGCGCCCTTCGGCCCACCAGCGGGCACCCCGCAGGTCGACTTGAGCTGCGATTGGGATCCGTGGTGGTGGTAGCCGCAGGCTGACGCCGTCCGGAACCGCGAGGGCGGGTGCGAGGATCGCACCCGCCCTCGTCGCATCGGGCCGACACCCTTGCGGTATGTACGTTTTATACAAAAGATACAATCCGTCCCAACCTGCGGGCGGTTTGGCCCGTCCAACCAGGAGACGCAACGGACCCGGGAGCGCGACCATGAAGCCGATCACGACCGCAGAAGCCAGGAAGAACATGGCCGAGCTGCTCAACCGGGCGGCCTACGGGGGGGAGCGCTTCGTCGTGACCCGCCACGGCAAGGAGCTCGTAGCGATCGTGCCCGTTGAAGACGCCACCCTCCTGGAGCGGCTTCGCACCCTCCTTGAGAAGCGCGACTACGAGGCGGCGCTGGAGGCGGTGACGAAGCTGGGCACGGTCCCGTGGGACGAGGTCCGACGGGAACTGGATCTCTAAGAGGGACCGACGGTGACCTGGCGAATCGAGCTCTCCCGCCACGCGGTTCGCGCCCTCCGGTCGCTCCCGCGGGAGCAGCAGCGACGCGTCGCAGAGCGCATCCGACAGCTCGAGGAGGCCGGTCCGCCGCCGGGATTCGAGCCGGACGCGCCGCTGGAGATCGTGGCCGGGAACCAGAGCCTGGTGTGCGTGCCGGACGTGGAAGGTCGGCGGGTGGTGGTGGTCACGCTGCGGGCCGCGGAAGCCCCGGCGGGGCGCGCGGTGGTGAGCCTGCTCGGCAGACTCCTCGGGCGATGGGCGAACTTCGGACGGACAGGAGGAGGAATGGGGGCGCTCGGGCAGGATCTCGGATTCGCGCTGCGCGCGCTCGGCAAGGCACCGGGCTTCTCGGCGGTGGCCGTGCTCACGCTCGCCCTCGGCATCGGCGCAGCGACGGCGATCTTCAGCGTCGCGGACGGCGTGCTTCTCACGCCGCTCCCCTACGGCGATCCGGACCGCGTGGTCACAGTGTGGAGCAGCTGGGTGAACTTCCCCGACAAGACGTGGGTCTCCGTGGGCGAGTACCAGGCGTGGGTGCAGGACAGCCGCTCCTTCGAGGATCTGGCGCTCTACTACACGGGCAGCGCCAACTTCACCGACCCCGACGACCCCGAGCGCGTGGGTGCCGCCTCCGTCACCCCGAACACCTTCTCGGTGCTCGGCGTTCAGCCTGTTCTCGGCAGGGTGTTCACGTGGGAGGAGGCCCGGGCGGACGCTCCGTTGGTTCTGCTTGGTCACGACGTCTGGCAACGGCGCTTTCACGGCGACCCGGACGTGGTCGGCCGCACAGTGGAGATCGACGGTACGGACGAGACCGTCCTGGGCGTCCTGCCGCGAGGCTTCGTGCTCCCGGTGGACTTCGGATCGCCTTCCGTGAGCGAGGTCTTCGAGCCCGTGTTCGTCGACCGCGACGCCCCGGACCCCGTGCGCACGAACGGCGGGAACCACGGCTCGTATGTCGTTGGCCGGCTGAAGCCGGGGGTCACCGTCGGGGAGGCGCGCGCGGACCTGATCGCGCAGGCCGCCCGCTGGGTCGCCACGGGCAGCCGGCGAGCCGAGATGCAGTTCGTGCCGCGCGTATTCGCGGCCAAGGACGACATCGTCGGCGGAGCGCGCGGAACGATCCTCGTGCTGCTCGGCGCGGTGGCCTTCGTGCTGCTGATCGCGTGTGGCAACGTGGCCAACCTCCTGCTGTCCCGGGCCGAGGCGCGCGGGAGGGAGATCGCCGTGAGGGCGGCGCTGGGCGCCGGGCGGGTCCGTCTGGTGCGCCAGCTGCTCACGGAATCCATGGTTCTGTCCCTGCTCGGGGGCGTGCTGGGCCTCGGCCTGGCCGTGGTCGGCGTCCGCGCACTCCTGGCGGTGGACCCCGGCGCCGTTCCCCGCGCCGACAACATCCATGTGAGCGGCCCGGTCCTCGCGTTCGCGTTGGGCGCCTCGGTCCTGACCGCCCTTGTGTTCGGCGTGGCTCCCGCGCTCCGGACGTCACGCGGGCAGTCAGGGCGGGCGCTGACCGACAGCGCGCGAGGTGCGGGCTCCGGTGCCCGCTCCAACC
>CAWKGE010000019.1:0-14792 GCA_963848895.1 uncultured Gemmatimonadales bacterium | reverse complement strand
AATCGTCGACGTCCACGGGGGATCGTTGGCGTTCTGCAGCCACCCGTCGGCGGGGTCCTCCAGGCGCGGCAGCTCTTCGTAGGCCAGGTAGTCCGTCCACAGCGTGGACGGCTCGCTCCCGTCCACCGCCCCGCCCAGGTCGCCACGTCGCCCGACGAGCTCCGCGGCACCACGCCGTTGAAGAGATAGAAGACGTGCCCGTCCCGGTCGGCATACATCACGTTGAACATGGGGATCTGAAGCTCGGCCAGCGCCGCCTCGAACTCGGACACGCTCGTCGCCCTCCCCATGTCCCACCACTCCTCCACGGCCTTCGGCCGGTCCAGCCCGGCCACCCGGAGCGCCACCGCGTGGACCCCGTCCTCCGCGACGACCGGGCCGTGGACGGTCGAGCGCACCGTCATCCGCTCCTCCCGGGGCGTCCCGTCCGCCTGGCGCACCCGCAGGACCTCGTCCCGCGTCTCGAAGGGCCGCACCTCGTCCCCGAAGCGGTAGCCGTCGCCCTCCCGGGTCACCATGAAGAGGTCGGCGCCATCGTAGGTGTTGACCGTATGCGTCCAGCCGAGGTGGTCGTTGAAGCCGATCGCGACGCCCGGCACCCCCACGAGCGTCGCCCCGTAGACGTCGATGTACGGCCCCACGAGGTGGCTCTCCCAGAAGAGGAAGATGTCGCCCCAGGGGAGATGGGGATTGGCGACGAGCATCGCGTTTCCGCTGGCGGAGCGGGACGGCCCCACGGCCCAGCCGTTCGACCCGATGCCGGCCTCGCGCTCCGCCGGCGCCGGGCCGAGCGCCGTCCGCCCCCGGCCAGCGCCTGGCGCGCCTGCTGTACGACGCCCTCGTTGGTCACGAAGGTGAAGTGGATGGCGCGGTTGCCGTGCGCCATGACGTCGGCGGCGGTAACCGGGAGCACCGCCCTCACGTCCTCGAGATCGCGTCGGGGGGCGCGCGGCGTAGTCGTTCATCCCCCGGGCGAAGGCCTCCAGGTTGCGCTGGAAGGCGGGCGTCTGCGCCGCGACCCACGCCTCACCCCGCTCCGGGATGCCCATGGTCCGTACCCAGCGGTCCGAGTCGATCCAGTCCTCGCCCCAGTACTCGGCGCCGCGGCCCCGGGCCTGGCCGTAGAGACGGAGGATCAGGTCCCCGTGGCTGGCCATCTGCGCCCACCCCTGGCCGTGGAAGACCGCCTCGTCCGTCGTGCCGTACACGTGAGGCACGCCCCAGGTGTCCCACAGGATCTCGTTGCGCGCGGGCCCGCCGGACGGCATGCGCCCAGGGTGACGAGCGCGAGGATCGTCAGGAGGCGATGGCGGGACATCCTCGGGTTGCGATGGCGAAGCATCGTGCTGCGACGGCGGATCATCGTACCTCCCGGTGGGCGGGTCGGCGGCCAAGATAGGCCTCCCGACCGGGGTGCGGAAACCCGGAGGTTCCGGTGCGTCCGGGTCCCCGTTACGCTAGGATGGAGCGCCTTCCACCCGCGACGATCCATGAGCCCCACACGCTGGCCCGACTCCTGGGCCCCGTACATGACGTGGGCGAAGCACCATCCCCCCGCCCGCCACGACCTGCGCGGCAGCAACCTCCTGCACTGCACCCTGGACGACCTCCCCGGCGGGCGGGAGGCGCTGGAGCTCTATCGCGCACAACGACGAGGGCTACCCACCCCTGGTGGAGGCCATCGCCCGGCGCTACGGCGTCTCCACGGAGCGGGTCGCCACGGCTACCGGGGCGGCGGGCGCGACCTTCATGGCGCTGGGCGCGCTGATCCGCCCGGGCGACACCATCCTCGCGGAGTGGCCGGGCTACGATCCCAAGGCCGGGCGCCGCCCGCTTCCTCGGCGCCCACATGAAGACCTTCGACCGCTCCTGGGACGACGGCTTCAAGGTGGACCCCGACCGGATCGCCCGCGAGCTGACGCCCGCCACCCGGGTCATCATGCTCACGAACCTGCACAACCCGTCGGGCGTGTACACCGACGCGTGGACGCTCGATGGCCGTCGCCGACATGGCGCGACGGCGTCGGGGCCAAGGTGCTGGTGGACGAGGTCTACCTGGAGGCGGTGTCGGGCGTGGACGCGACCCCGCGGCCACGCGCGACGACGCGTTCGTCACGGTGAACAGCCTCACCAAGTCCTTCGGCCTCGCGGGGCTCCGCCTCGGATGGGCTGCTCGCCGACCCCGATACCATCGACGGGCATCCGGCGGGTGCGGGACGTGGTGGACGGAACCGGGGCCGTCCCCTCGGAGCGCCTGGCGCGTGGCCCTTCGAGCACATCGACCGCCTCCTGGAGCGCGCACGCTCATCCTCGAGCCCCACTGGCGCTGCTGAAGCGCTTCGTGGAGAGCCGCCCCGAGCTGGAGTGGGTGGCGCCGGCCGTGGGCAGCTGCGTGGCGTTTCCCCGTCTGGTCGGCGTGGCCGACGCCGAGCCCTTCGTCGACATGGCGCGCCAGGAGTTCGGCGTCGGCGTGGTGCCCGGCCGCTTCTTCGGCGCCCCGGCCCACTTCCGCATCGCCATGGCCGGGCGGAAGACGCTGGAGGACGGCCTCGAGGCCCTTGGGCGGGCGCTGGACCGCGGCGTATAAGGCGCCGCTCGCCTCCCCGACGCTTCCAGCCCCCCCGCTTCCACTCCAGGGCCGACATCCGATTCGTCCCGGGATACGGCACGTCGGGTCCCTTGATGATGCGCCACAGGATCCGGTTGAAGAGATCGTCCTGGCCCGAGTCCTCGAAGCGCAGGTCCAGCGCCTCGGACGCCTCGGCGTCGGGCCCGCCCTCCGGGTTCCGCTCGTCCAGGGGCGTCGCCGGGGTCAGCGCCGTGTAGGGCGTCAGGTCGGGCGTGTTCGGCCCAGATCCCCCGCAGCGGGCCTGCCGTAGAAGTCGAACTGGGACAGCGAGCCCAGCCCGAGGATCTCCGTCATGGTGGCGATGACGTCGGTGGTGTTCGTCCACCGGTGGTGCACGCCCGGCTGAGCTCCACGGGGAGATCACCAGGAAGACGCGAGCGGTGGGAGTCCACGTGGTCGGGCCGTTCTGGGCGTCGTCCTCGAGGACGAAGACCACGGTGCTCTCCCAGAACGGCGTCTTCGACAGCGCCTCGACGATGCGGCCCAGGGCCAGGTCGTTGTCGGCGAAGTAGGCCCGGGGCGTGGGAGCGCCCGGCCCTGCCTCCGGCGGTGTGGTCGTTGGGCAGCCGCAGGATCTGGAGCGCCGGCATGGCGCCCGCCTCGACGAAGCCCTGGAGCTCGCCGATCCACACGTCGGCCCGCGCTGGTCCGGGATGTCCAGGTTGAAGCCGGGATACTCCCGGCTGGTGTGGTCCGCCAGGAAGGGCTTGTTGCCCCTGTATCCCGAGGGCATGTCGCTCGTCGGCGATCCACGTTTTCGGGCACCACGAACTCGCCGAAGTTGCGGAACGTGATGCCCGCGTCCTCGGCCAGGTCCCACAGGTAGCCGTTGGCGGGCTCGTTGACGTCGTCGTCGCCCTCCTCCCAGGGGACGTGGCCGAAGCCCCGGTTCGTGCCCTCGTAGTCGTAGGTGCGCCCCCGGTCCGAGTAGTTGGACGGCACCGTCTTCTGGAGGTAGTCCGTGGTGTAGGCCGCCATGGACCAGTTGTGGCCGTCGGGGCTGGCCTCGGCGTTCACGAAGAAGCGGTCGAAGAGGCCGAAGCGCTCGGCCAGCGCGTGGTGGTTCGGGCTCACCGCGCGGGGGAAGAAGACCAGCGAAGTGTCGCCGTCCCCCGAGGGGATGTCGCCGAAGACCTGGTCGTAGGTGCGGTTCTCCTTGATGATGTAGATCACGTGCTCGATGGCGCGGGTATGCGCGGGGACGCCTGCCCCGGTGCCGTCCCACCCGTTGGCCCGGGCCACGCGGGCGGACAGGGGCGCGAGCTCCGCCTCCGTGGCCCGGGCCAGCGGCAGGGTGCTCAGCGTGCCGGTGAGCTGGCCCATGGTGTAGCTCGGCTCGCCCGGGGCCCGCCGGACCGGCGGCTGGGGAAAGTCCGGGTTCGGGCGCCGTGCCCCGGCCCTTGCCGTTGGCCACCAGCACCGTGTCGCCGCGCACCTGCACCGCCGTGGGATACCACTCCACGGGGAATGCGGCCCACGAGCTGGTCCGCGATGGCCGGCGCCTCGCAGGCGGCGATGTACCCGCCGGTGTTCGGGCGACAGGTCGAACACGGCCACGGCGTTGTTGTCCGCCTCCGCCACGAACAGCCGGCGTGCCGTCCGGCGAGAGCGCCAGGGCGTTGGGCGTGCTCCCCTCGTGGGGGCCCTCCGGCGGCGTGTCGTCGAGCTGGGCCACCACCGCGTGGTCCGCGTGTCCAGCACGGCCACCCGGTCCGTGCTCCCCGAGGCCACGAAGAGCCGCGACGCCGTCGGCGTTGAGGAGGAGGGCGGAGGGGTGGCGGGCGATCTCGATCTTCGTCATCGAGCGCGGTCCGGCCCGTCGTCCGCGAAGCGGAAGGCCGACACGACGTCGCCGCCCCACGCCGACACGTAGACCGTCCCGTCCGGCGCCACCGCCACGCCGTACGGGTAGCGCTCCGTGGCGTAGCGGGCGACGACGCGCCTGGAGGCGACGTCCACCACGGCCAGCGAGTCCGCCAGGTTCTCGGCCACGTAGAGGAAGCGGCCGTCGGGAGAGAAGGCGATCTGGGCCGGGTAGCGCGTCCCCGATCGGTTGGGCTGCTTCGTCGCCAGCACGATGGAGTCGCGCAGCGTCGCCCCCGTCGGCCCAGTCGTAGCGGTACACCACGTCCTGGTTGCCGCCCGACGCGTACAGCGTGCGGCCGTCCGGGCTGAAGGCCAGCCCCAGGAACGCCGCATCCTGGGGAGCGTCTGCGTCACCTCGCCCGCTGAAGCGGTCCACGACCTGCACGCCCTGCTCCCGCCATCCGTTGAGCAGCAGCACCGCGTGCCGCCCGTCGGGGGCGACCTCCATGGCCAGGGGGAGGGAGCCCACCTGAACCGAGGTTCCGGCCGGATCCAGAACGTTGCCGGTGGGCAGGCGGCCGATGACCGGAAGAAACGGCTCCTCGGCCAGCGCCGGGGCGCCTTCGGTCCCACCGCCCGGCTTGCTGACGATGGAGCACGCGGAAGCCACGAGGGCCGAGCCGAGGAGGAGGATCTTGGTGGGGAGCCGCATGGTCGTCTCGCCGGGTTCGCACGGAGTCGTCGGTGGGTTGGGAAAGAGTCGGGGGAAAGCGCCGCGCTGGCAATCGCCGGGGGCGACGAGAGGATGCAGGCCCCTACCACACCCCCCACACCAACCGCCACCGCGTGCGCCCCGCGTAGGCCGCGTACCCCTCCAGCTCCCGCCGCAGGAGGCGGTCCTCCATGCCGGTCCGAACCAGGATCGCGGCAGCCGTGAGCACCGCCGGGACGAAGGCCCACACCGAGCCCAGGATGAGCGGCACCAGGAGCGTCACGACGAGAGAGCCGGCGTAGGCGGGGTGGCGCACCAGGCGGTAGGGTCCGCCCGACACGACGGTGTGCCCGCCGTCCGGCCGGAGACGCACGGTGGCGTAGAAGAACCGGTTCTCGGCCATCGCCCATGTAGCCAGCGCGTAGCCCAGCGCGGCCACCACGAGCGCCCCCACCCGGAGGGGCGCGGACGCGATCCGCGACCACCCGAACCGATGGTCCAGCCCCGCCACCACCAGCGTGACGACCGCTCCCCAGATCGCGGGCGGCACGAGCCCGCGATCCCACGGCTGCGTTCCTTCGGCGTTGAGGCCTTTGGCCCGCTCCTCAAGGGTTTCCGGGTGGGTGCGCGCGATGATCATCCGGCTCCCGATGCTCGCCACGGTGGCGAGCCCCACGTATGCCCAGGCGAGAGGCCACGAGACGGTCCCCGCCACCGCGAAGAGCAGGGCGGGAACGAAGAGCAGGAGAGCCAGGAAGCGGACCGCGCTCCGGAGCATGGGAGAAAGCTATCGTCACCGCTGGCAGATGGGGATATGGCCGGTGCCAGCGGCAGCGCCGGGGCCCCACCGGCCCGCAGCGCAGCGCCCTTGCAGCGCCGCACCCGTGGCAAGATGATGCGGAGGTCGAATCCAGTCCGGAGCGCAGCACCATGAAGACCAATGGACCGTCGGAGAACGAGACCCCTGCATCCCCGGACGCGTCCGGGCTCAGTCGCCGAGCGTGGATGAAGCTCGCCGCATCCGCCGCGGCCACGGCCTTCGTGCCGCCGGAGGCGCTGGAGGCCTGGCAGGCGGTCTCGACGCCGCCCCCGGGCCTCGCGCCCCGGCGGTTCGCCGGGCCCGGCCAGTATCCGCCCGAGTGGACCGGCTACAACCGGCGGCTCGGTGACTACCACGTGGCCGAAGGCTACCCTTCGTACGAGCCGCATCCGCGGTATCTGGGCGAGCTGCGCGGCTCCTGGTGGGAGATGGGACGTCAGTACGGCGAGCGGGCCGGTGATCTGATCCGGATGGTCTACGAGGGGTGGTATCGCGAGCTGCTGCCCGTCCAGGGCAGCCCGGAGGTCATGGCCGCCTATCTGCGCGAGCAGGAGGCGTACTACGAGGCCCTGGTGCCCGAGGCCCTGGAGATGATGCACGGCATCGCCGACGGTGCGGCCTCAGAGCTGGCGGCCTCCGCCTTCGCGAGCGAGCTCGGGCACTTCCAGAAGATCCTGATGATCAACAGCTACTTCGGGCTCAAGGGCAAGCCGCCGGCCTCCACCAGGGCGGAGCTCTCGGGGGCCGAGGACGCGGTGCACGCGTGCAGCGGCGCGGTCATCCTCGGCCCCGCCACGAAGGACGGGAAGACGATCCACGTGAGCTCCGAGGATCAGCACTTCTTCCCGCAGGAGTACCTGGTGACGTTCATCGCGAGTCCCAGCGATCCGCGCGCGCATCGCTTCACGGTGACGGACTCGGCCGGCGAGATCGGCAGCGAGCATGCCCAGAACGACCGCGGCGTGACGGTCAGCGGATACGCGGGAGGCTCGGTGGACATCCTGGGGCCGACGTTGGACGCCCCCTTCTCGGGCTACCGCCGCCCCGGCCTCGACTGGCAGGTGGGGGACTTCTACGCCGCGGCCTTCGCGGACGACGCCCGGCACGCCGTGGAGTTGCTCACGGTGGGGAGGCCGGAGTACCGGGCCCGGTCGGGCAACAGGATCGTCGTGGGCAAGTGCACCCTGGGTGCGAACTGGGTCGTCAGCGACGGCAGCGACGCGTTCGTGGTGGAGAGCATTCCCGCCGACCAGCGGGCCCGGGCCCGCTACGCGGTGCGGCGCCCCGGGGAAATGGGCGAGAGGAACGGCCACTACGTCGTCTCGACGAACAACGTGGAGGCCCGGGACAGCTACGACGAGGACAACGTCCACGACCCGAACCATCCCATGCGCCAGCACGGCAACGGTGAGCAGCAACCCACGCACTTCGGGCTGAGCTCCACCGGGATGCGCTTCTGGACGCTCATGGGTCTCATCGAAGGCAGCTATGGCCGGATCGACGTGGACCTGGTGGAGCAGTGGCGCACGACGCATTTCGTCCTGGACCGCGACGGGGAGCGCCACGATCACCTGGAGGTGGACGGCCGGGAGGTCCCCATCCACCTGGCGCCCGGCGCCGCCACGATCTGCCGGCACACCTTCGGGCCTCCGGGAGTGGACTCGCTGGAGGGGATCAACATCTACGTGAGCATCTCCGTGGCGCAGGACCTGACCTCCTTCCGGACCAAGGGTCGGCCGTGCGAATGGGTGGGTCCGTGGGACCGCCTGTCGCTGCGCGAGATGGCTCCACCATGAGCACGGTGGCGCTGGTCCTCGTCGCCTTCGGCGCATCCCTGGTGGCGCTCCTGGTCCTGTGGGCACGCCAGCTGCGCACGCGGAACGCGACCAGCGTGGACGTCGCGTGGTCGTCCTCCCTCACCGGCATGGCCGTCCTCTACGCGGTCTTCTCGGAGGGCGATCCCGGGCGGCGCGCCCTCGTCGGCGCCCTCGGCGCCCTGTGGAGCGGCCGGCTGGGGTGGTACCTGTACGCGACGCGCGTCCGGAGGCACGAGGGCGAAGACGGGCGCTACGCCGCCCTGCGCGCGGAATGGGGAGCCGACGCGCCGGCCCGCTTCCTTCGTGTGTACGCGGCGCAGGCGGTGGCGGCCACGCTCTTCTCGCTGCCCCTGCTGGCGGCGATGCGGAGCGGCCCCCTCGACGCGTGGGCGGTGGCCGGCGCGCTCGTGTGGCTCGTGGCTGTGGCCGGCGAGACGATCGCGGACCGCCAGCTCGCCGCGTTCCGCGCCCGCCCCGACACCCGCGGGAAGGTGTGCAGAGAGGGCCTGTGGGCCTGGTCGCGGCACCCCAACTACTTCTTCGAGTGGGTCCACTGGTGGGCGTACGTGCTCATCGGCCACGCGGCGCCCCTCACCTTCGTGGGCCCGGTGGTGATGCTGGCGCTTCTCCTCAAGGGGACGGGCATCCCCTACAACGAGGCGCAGGCCCTACGGTCACGGGGCGAGGCCTACCGGGAGTACATGCGCACGACGAGCGCGTTCGTGCCGTGGCCGCCGCAGCGGAGAGCTCCGGGTGCGGAGTAGGCCGGGTTCACCAGCCCATCCCGACGAGGGATTAGACGAGGCTTCGGCCCTCGAGTTGAAGTCGGCGCGCGACCTCGTCGTCCGGCGACTCGAACGTGAGCCCCCGATGGCCGTGTGACTCCCGGGGCGTGGGCCGGTTCCCCCCGTGCCCACCCATCGATCCGGAAAATCCTGCCGGTAGCGGAAACGATCGTCCTCCCTTCTCGCTCCGACGGGAGCCGAACCGGCCCATGTGACCTTCTGCGGCCCTCGCTCGTCAAGTCAACGGGCCGCATCCCTCCGTGGCTTGCTTCCTGCACCGCGGCGAGAGTCGCGGCTCTCCGGTGACCACGCCGGAGAATGTCCACGGCAGGAGAAACAAGGGCCACCATGAGAGACCGGATCCACCGTCATCTCGACGGAGAGCTTCCGCTGTCGGCCTTGTCCGGTGAGGAGCGCCGTGCGGCGGACGAGCTCCGCCTCGTCACGCGGGACGTGATCGCTACCCTCCTCCGGGAGGATTCCCCGGACCTCACGGGGTCGGTCATGACCGCGCTGCGCGCGCCCCCGGATCGCGCACCCGCGACGGTGGCCGTGCCTCGCCCCTTCGGAATGCACCGGCTCGTCGCGTGGCTGTGGGAGCCGCGTTCGCTGACGCTGGAGGTGCGCCCCGCGTGGGCGCTGCCGTTCGTGGCGGTCCTGGGCATCCTGGTGGCCCGCCCCGCCCGGGCACCCTTCGGCGGCGCTCCGATCCAGGTCGGCGGGACGGTGATGGCGACGTCGATGGTGGAGGGCCACGTGCTCGTCACCTTCCGCCTGGACGCTCCCGGGGCCCACAGCGTGCGCCTCGCCGGAGACTT
Source organism: uncultured Gemmatimonadales bacterium (assembly GCA_963848895.1). Taxonomy (GTDB): domain Bacteria; phylum Gemmatimonadota; class Gemmatimonadetes; order Longimicrobiales; family Gaopeijiaceae; genus SZUA-318. Next base: position 5,405 of record CAWKGE010000019.1, on the reverse strand, counting down.
CACCGGGTGGGAGGAGGGACCGTCCCTCGATCAGGTCACGCCGGGGGTGTGGTCCGTCGTGGTCCCGCTCGAGCCGGGCCTCCACGACTACGCCTTCCTCGTCGACGGCTCCCGCTGGGTCCCGGACCCGCTCGCGGAGCGCGTCGACGACGGCTTCGGTGGCAGCAACAGCCGCGTGGCTGTCCTCCCCCCCGGCGGAGGCAACGCCACGTGAGTCGGGGCCGTTCCCCACGCAACACCCTCGCGGCGAAGGGGGCCTGCCTCCTCTCCGTGGTCGCCTGCCTCATCGGTCCGAGCGGCCGGGCGGAAGCCCAGGAGTGGCGGCTCAGCGCGCTGGCGGGTCGATACCGATACGAGAGCTCGCCCGTCGGAGGAGCGAACGGCACGGGCCTGCTCGGCATCCGCTACGTCCAGGGGGAGAGCTGGATCAGCGCCGTGGGAGGCGCGCCGCTGACGTCGGCGGACGCGTCCTGGGGCAGCCTCGCCGCCGCCCTGCGCCTGAGCACGGCACGACGCCCCTTCGAGGTGGGCGTGCGCCTGTCCGGGCAGGCCTTCGCACAGGGCGACCGGGCGGACACCGCCGCCGCGTCCCCCGTCGGGCTTCCGGGCAATCCCGTACGGGACGTTCCCCCCGGCCGGCGCGGGCCGCTGGGGGGAGGGGTGGAGCCGATCATGGGCGGCTGGGGTGCCTCCGGCGAGATCACGCCCCTCCTCGCCTACCGTACGCCGTCGACGGTCGTGGAGGCGCGGGGCGGCATCGCCGGCTTCCACAGCGACTTCGCGGATCAGGCCTTCGATCGCACCCTGCGCGTGGCGTATCTGCGCGTCGCACGCGCGGTGACGTCGTCACTCGTGCTCTCGGCCGAGGGGCGCGGCCACTGGGCTGCCGAGGGCAGCTACCCTTACGTGGGCGCGACGGCGTTCCTGACCCGTGGGCCCGTCGACGCCTGGGCCTCGGCGGGGGCCTGGATGGCGGACAGCGTGTCGACCACCCCGTGGTCGCTGGGGCTGGACGTGGACGTCGGAGACCGCGTGTCCCTGACCGGCTCGCTCCGTCGAGACGCCTTCGACCCGCTCTTCCAGACCCCGGCACGAACCTCGTGGAGCCTCGGGGTCTCGGTGGCGCTGAGCCGTCCGGCTGCAGTGCGCGCGCCGGTGCCCGCTCGGTATCGAGACGGCGTCGCCACGCTCGCCCTGGGGGCCGCGGAGGCTTCGGGGGCGGTGCGCGTCGCGGGCGACTTCAACGACTGGAAGCCCCAGGCGATGACGCTGCGCGACGGCCGGTGGACGCTCCAGATCCCGCTGCACCCCGGGGTCTACTACTACGCCTTCGTCGCACCCGACGGATCGTGGTTCGTGCCGGAGTCCGTCGCGGGGCGGAAGCCCGACGGGTTCGGCGGCTGGGTCGCCGTTCTGGTGGTGGAATGAGCACGCCGCAGCGGTGGGCGGCGGCACCCTTCGACCCTCCCGGTCCGCGAGATGGCGAGGTCGTCCGTCGGGTCCTGGCCGGCGACACGGACGCCTACGCGACCCTGGTCGGGCGCTATCAGGAAGGGCTCTTCCGGTACGCCCGGGGGATGGGGATCTCGCCCGACGCCGCCGAGGATCTGGTGCAGGATGCCCTCGTGCGCGCCTACCGGTACCTGGCGAACTGCGAGGATCCGGAGCGGTTCGAGGTGTGGGCGTTCAGGATCCTGAGGAACGGCGCCCTCGATTACCTCAAGGACATCCGGCGGAATGCGGTGAGCGCGGACGACGTGGTCCTCCTCCACCGGGGACCGGATCCCGAGGCGGAGGCCGCCCGTTCCGAGCTTCGCGACGCCCTGTCGGAGGGTTTCGGCCGGCTGCCCACCGACCTGCGGGACGCCTTCCTCATGAAGCACCTCGAGGGCATGTCCTACGAGGAGATGCGGCAGATCACCGGGGCCTCGACGAGCGCGCTCAAGATGCGCGTCCTGCGCGCACGCGAGATGCTGCGACAGGCGCTGGCGGAGCGGGACGAGCTCGTCCCCATGTGACCTCCGGGAGCCCTCGTTCGTCGATTCGGTGGACGAAGGAGGCATCCCCTCTCCCGAGGAGCTGTGACGATCATGCGTACCGCGACACTTCTGATGGCCGCCCTGGTGCTGGCTCCGGTCGGGTTGGTCGCCCAGGAGGACGGCCAGGGAGCCGAGGCACGCGTGCAGGCTGTCATGGACGCGGCCGCCAAGGCCGACATCCCCCTCTCGCTCCTCCAGAGCAAGATCGACGAGGGGCGCGCCAAGGGCGTCGACATGGACCGCATCGCCACGGCTCTGGAGGCCCGGCTGAACGGGCTGACGCAGGCCCAGGAGGTCCTGTCGAGCGGCGGCGTCGAGGACGCATCCGAGGGCGACCTCGCGGTCACGGCCGACGCGCTGGAGGCCGGCGTCAGTGAGGCCGCGCTGCTCCAGATCCAGGGGAGCGCTCCCGGAGAGCGCAGGATGGTGGCCACGGCGGTCCTGTCCGCCCTGGTCCAGCTCGGCCACGTGCCGGAAGAAGCCCTGACCCGGGTGCAGGCGGCCCTCCAGCACGGGCCCGACGCACTGGCGAACCTGCGGGCGGAGACGGCCCACGAGCTGAACACGCGAGGCCGCGGGCCCGGCGGGCCCGGCCGGCCGGGCGGGGGAGGCGGCTGAGCTCGCCCCCCCAGGGCGCAGTTCACCGCCCCCGGCCGGCGATCTGTCCGGTCCGGGGGCGGCTCCTATGGGGCCGGAGCCTTCAGCCGCTCAGCGCCTGGCGCGGTCGATGGCCTCCCGGATGGCCTTGGCCGCCACCTCGTAGGAGACGGCGCCGCCGGGCAGCGGAACGCCGTTGAGGAAGATGGCCGGCGTGCCGTCTACCCCCACCCGAGTGCCTTCCTTCTGGTCCTCCTGGATCCGCTCGACGTGCCTCCCCGAATCCAGGCAGTCGTCGAACTCCTGCTGGTCCATGCCCAGGCGCGACGCCTTCTCCTTCAGGTCCGCGACGCTCAGCCGGTCCTGCTCCAGGAACATCAGATCGTGCATCTCCCAGAACTTTCCCTGGTCCGGTGCGCACAGGGAGGCCTCCGCGGCCTTCTGCGCGTGGGGATGGACGTTCAGTGGGAACTGACGGAAAACGATCTTCAGGTCGTCGCCGAATTCTTCCTCGAGCCGCTTGACCGTGGGGAAGAACTGTCCACAGTACGGGCACTGGAAGTCCGAGAACTCGGTCATCGTCACCGACGCGTCGTCGGGCCCCAACGCCGGCGCCCCCTCGTTGTCCAGCGGGACGCGGTAGGGCTCGAAGAGTGCCTGTCGGAGAGCGTTGCGCCCCCGTGCCTCGTCCGATTCCGGCCAGAACGTGGCGACGATCTCGTCCCGTTGGTGGGCTTCACCTCGCCCTTGACACGTCAAGTAGATGAGGAGGGCGAACCGCCGCGTCTTCCGGGTGACCTCGTCGAGATGCCCTCCGCCGGAGGAGACGAGGACCGGATCACCGAATGCACGGAGCCTGACGCTGGAGCCCATGGGTGGCCGGCTGGGGGGGGCCCAGTCGCGGCGAGCCCGCTCTCGCCGCTCACTTGGCAACTTGCCCGCTCACGTGCGTTGCTGCAAGGTTTTTCGCCGCCGGCCCTCCCTCACCCCGTGATGCTGTACTCGTACCTTCCCCGCACTGGATCACCTTCTTCGTAGCGCGCCAGCCTGAACATGCGCGCGTCGAAGGAGGGCTTCTCGCCCGTGACGAGCTCGGCGGTGAGGAGCCCCACGGCCGGCCCCAGCTTGAAGCCGTGCCCGCTGAAGCCGTTGCACAGGAAGTGGCCGGAGCCCGCGGGCACCTCGTCGATGATCGGGTGCCAGTCCGGCGTGATCGCGTACAGCCCGGCGTAGCCGCGACGGCGCACCGCGGTCTCCATCGACGGGCAGCGCTGGATCCACCGGCCGCCCACCTCCACGTCGAAGTCCTCGTCGGTGTGCTCGGGATAGTCGTCGGGGTCGACGACGTCCTCCGCCTCGGAGGGGTCGATCAGCCCCACCAGCATCAGGTCGCCGGTCTCCGGGCGGAAGTACGAGGCGTGGGCGAAGTCGAGCACCACGGGGTGGGGCCCCCGCTGCCCCTCCGGGCGGCCGAAGACGGCGACCTGCGCGCGGCACGACGACACCGGCACGTCGAGCCCCGCCATGGCCGCCACCCGCGCACCCCAGGGGCCGGCGCAGTTCACGACCGCCCCCGCGTCGATGGGGCCGGCGTCGGTGTCCACGCCCTTCACGCGGCCTCCCGCGAACCGGATCCCGGTGACCTCCCGATTCGGGAAGAATCGCGTGCCGTGGCGCCGGGCCGCCGCCGCGAAGCCCGACGTGGTCATGTGGGGATCCGCGTAGCCGGCGGCCGGCTCGTACGCCGCGGCGACCAGGTCCGACGCCGCCACGCCGGGAAGCACGTCACGGATCTCCTCGGGGGAGAGGATGCGCGTGTCGATCCCCACCCCCTGTTGGAGCGCCACGTTGTGGCGCAGCCCCTCCGCGTCCTCCGCCGGCACCAGCACGAGGAAGCCCGCGTTGACGAAGCCGGACTCGCCTCCGACGCGCTCGTCGAAGTGGCGGAAGACGTCGAGCCCCCACCTCGCCATGCGCGCCGTCACCTGGTTGGAGTAGTGCTGGCGCACGATCGCCGAGGACTTGCCCGTCGAGCCCGAGGCAAGGGCGCCCTTCTCCACCACAGCCACCTTCACGCCGCGGCGGGACAGCTCGAAGGCCGTCGCGCACCCCATGATCCCGCCGCCCACCAGGGCGACGTCGAAGGTCTGGCTCATGGGGCCCATCGTCCTTTCCGGCTCAGCCAACCCATCAGGTTGAGCAGGAATCGTGGATTCTGCGCGGCGAGGGGGGCGTTCATCCCCATGGGGACGCCTTGCGGCCCCGCCAGCTGCGCGGAGAACATGGCCGCCTCCCCGAAGGCGGCGACCCTCCCCCTCCCCACTTCGGCCACGGCGCCCTGCGACCATCCGCCCACGTCGGTGCGCGGCGTGTCGTCGTGGAACGTCCAGGCGGTGTCGGGATTCAGGGAGACGACGTCGTCGTGGAAGGTCAGGAGGGAGGTGGCCCCGGCCGGCGGCCGAAAGGCCGAGCCGGTAAACGTGGCCACCGAATCGACGCGCGCTCCGGCCCACTCCCCGTCCGTGATCGGGTGCGCCGCCAGCGACCCGTCCGCGCGCCGGAAGATCATCGGGCCCCGGCCGCTCACGTCGCCGCCCTCCAGCGCGAAGCCGTTCACGAAGTCGAATCCGAACGCGGCCGCCAGGTCGTGGGCCGCGCCGGCGAAGGGCATGTGGTCCGCGACGAGGAGCAGCGCACCGCCTCCCTGGACCCACGTGCGCACCGCCGCGATCTCCTCCGGCGTGAACGCCGAGGGGGTCGGCAGCGTCC
>CAWKGE010000018.1:0-582883 GCA_963848895.1 uncultured Gemmatimonadales bacterium | reverse complement strand
CCTCACGCGACGAGGCGCTCGGCCACCAGCTCGACGATGCGGGGCTCGAGCGTCCCCTTGGAGTTGCAGTGCGCCGGAACCCCGCTGGTCGATCGGGGCCGCCCGAGCGCGTCCACGTACGCCGTGACCCGCGTGTCGCGCTGACCTTGGGGCTGCAGCGCGTTCCCCATCTGGGTGCCGTTCTCCCGCAGCGTCACCGGGATGTCGAGCTGCTCGAAGACGGCAGGTAGCACGGACCACACCCGGGCCGCCTGCGTCCCGAACGTGCGGAGCTCGACCGTCCTGGACGCCACCACGATCCGGTGGTCGAGGGTCCGTCGCAGCAACCTGCGATGTCGATGCGGGTACGCCACGTTCCGGCCACGGTCCCCGTCGCTCCCAGCACCATCATGACGTTCCCGATTCAAGATCTCGTCGCGTTGCTCGACCTCGAGCCGATCGAGCACAACATCTACCGCGGCCAGAATCGAAACATCGGCACGGGCCGGCTGTACGGCGGGCAGGTGCTGGCTCAGGCACTCGTGGCCGCGCAACGCACGGTCGGCGAGGAGCGCCCGGCCCACTCGATGCATGGGTACTTCATCCTGGCCGGGGACCTCGCGGTACCGGTCGTCTACTTCGTGGACCGGCTCCGCGACGGCGGCTCGTTCACGACCCGGCGCGTTACCGCGATCCAGCGCGGCAACGCCATCTTCAACCTGTCGGCGTCCTTCCATCGCCCCGAGGAGGGGATGGAGCACCAGGCGGAGATGCCCGACGCACCCCCGCCGGAGGACCTGCCCCCCGAACTCGACGTCATCCGCGAGCACGCGGGCGAGATCCCCGAGGCGCTTCGCCCGATCCTGACGCAGGAGCGCCCTCTCGACTTCCGGATGATCGATCAGCACGACCCGTTCGATCCATCCCCGCGCCCCCCGCATCGCGGCTTCTGGGTCCGGACGGTCGGCGACCTGGGCGACGATCTGCTCGCCCATCAGGCGGTGCTGGCCTACGCGTCCGACTACGGGCTGCTGGGTGCGGCCTTGAACCCCCATGGCGTCGGCTTCCGCGACCCGAGCCTCCAGGTGGCCAGCCTCGACCACTCGATCTGGTTCCACCGGCCGTTCCGGATCGACGACTGGCTGCTGTACGTGTCGGATTCGCCGGTGTCGGCCGGGGCCCGCGGCTTCGCGCGCGGGACCTTCTTCACGCGCGACGGGCGGCTGGTGGCGTCCACCGCCCAGGAGGGACTCATGCGTCGTCGGCGCCCGCGTTGAGCCGGCGCCTCCCGACATGCGCCGTCGAGAAGGACACCGGGTGAAGGGTCCCCCGGACCTCGAGCTCCCCGCCGCGTCATCGCGGCCGGTCGAGCCCGCCCCCGGTCCGCCGACCGCGCATCCAGACCTCGTCGGTCTCCGCGTCGCGCGCCTCGAACGATCCGACGCTACCGTCGTCGCCGCCACTGAACTCGATGAAGCCCGGGAAGATCTCCCATACCTCCCCGCCCACACCCCAACCCATGGCGAAGACGCCGTCGGACACGGGGAAGAGATACGTCTCGCCGTCCCCGCCTTCGAGCACGGCCATCCCCATGTCGGCGACGATCCGGCTCGTCGCGGGGTCGTAGCGGACCTCCAGCTTGAACGCCTCCCCATCCGACCCGGCCGGACCCGAGTAGGAGCCCTCCCAGCTTCCGACGACGGCCGCCGCTTCCTCGGGCGTGGCGGTGAGTCGCTGGCTCGAAGGGACCTCCAGGGCCATCGCGACGACCGTGGTGCCCCAGTGGAGGACGAGCTCCGCCCGATCGCCGCGGATCTTGTCGACATGCCAGAGGAGCGTCTCCAACTCCGGACCGTCGACCGGCGTCACGGGGAAACGGATCTGGGCATCGTTGTCCTTCGGGGGGTCCATGTGGAAGCGCCGGGCGTCCGGGTCCAGGACGAGCTGCCAGGGGCGGGCCTCCGAGATGTCGATCCAGACCGAGTACTTCCCCATGGGAAGGGCGTGGCCGTCCAGCTTGACGTCCTTGGTCACCTCGAGGGTCGTCGCCCAGTTGGCGCCCGGGGTCCAGCGATGCCACGGCACGGCCGCTCCGAAGATCGGATCCCGGCCGCGCCGTGAGGGCCGCGAGTAGGTCATGGTGAGCACGGTGCCGTCGATGGTCTGGGACATCGTCGCCGCCTCGCTCGCCTGAACCTGGGATTCGGCCGCGCCCGCTTCGGTGAGCCAGAGCACGCCCACGAGCAGGACGGAGCCGGTTGCCCGGAACGCGTCACGCCGCGTCACGCCGCGAACCTCGCGTCGATCGCGCGACGGATCTGTTCGAGGGTCTGGCCTTCCTTCCAACGCCGGTAGGCCAGTCGGCCCTCCCCCTGACAGATCGCGCAGCCCCGCGCCATGCCTCCTTCGTGGTAACACGTGAGCAGGGAACGATTCCCCAGGAGCATGCACCCGCAGTAGCAGTTGAGGCCGTCGGCGAGCCCGGGGATCTCGCGGATCATGTCGAAGACCTCCACCACGTCGTCGCCGTAGCCGTCGGCCCGCAGGCGCTCACCGGTCAGGACGCCCGCGGCGTCGATGCCGGGGCGGGGCTCCGGGTGGGTCGACGGAGCGCCACCGCCTGCGTAGAGCGGACGCATTCCGCGGACGATGGATGCGAAGCCGAATACCAGTCCACCGAGGAAGGTTCGACGCGTGGGGGCACGGCTCATGGATGCGACTCGGGCAGAGGCGGTACCGGCGGCAGGTCCTGTCGGTCGGACCCGACGCTACGCACGCGGGGCGCCGCTCGGCAAGGATCTCCTGTCGGCCCCGGCGTCTCGCCGTGCAGGTCGCTATGTTATTGTGGGCGCGCATGGAGCTCGTGGCCGTCACCGACGACATCCACGGCAGCGCCGTCCGGCGGTGCCCTCCCGGATCCCGACCGCGACCTGTTCATGACCGAGCACGCCAAGCCCGACCGCGAGCGAGTCCAGTACTGGAACCGCATCCTCGAGCCGTACTGGGGAGCCGACACGCGCAGGAGCGTCACCCAGCTCCTCACGTCCGCGATGCCGTTCTTCCTCCTCTGGTACGCGATGTTGCGCGGCCTCGAGGTCGGGTACTGGCTCACGCTTCTGCTGGCAGTGCCCACGGCGGGCTTCATGATGCGTCTCTTCATGATCCAGCACGACTGCGGGCACGGCTCCTTCTTCCACTCCCGGCGCGCCCGTGATCTCGTGGGTTTCTGGATCGGCGTGCTCCTGCTTACCCCCTACGACTATTGGCGCAAGACCCACGCCTACCACCACAGCCACTCCGGCGACCTGGACTTTCGGGGCTTCGGTGACATCGACACGTTCACGGTGGGCGAATACCTGTCGTGGCGGCCGCTCAAGCGCCTGGCGTACCGGGTCTACCGCCATCCGGTGATCCTCTTCACCGTGGGGCCGGCCTTCCACTTCCTGGTGAAGCACCGCTATCCCTGGGATATCCCCCGGACCTGGACCCGGGCGTGGCGAAGCGTGTGGCTCACCAACGTGGCCATCGCCACCGTCGTGATCGTCATGATGTGGGCCGTCGGCGTCCAGCGGTTCGTCATGATCCAGGTGCCGATCACGCTGCTGGCGTGCTCACTGGGCGTTTGGCTCTTCTACGTGCAGCATCAGTTCGAGCACACGTACTGGCACTGGCACGAGCAATGGGACTACTACGACGCGTCCCTGCACGGGAGCTCGTACCTGAAGCTCCCCGCTCCCATCCAGTGGATCACCGCCAATATCGGGGTGCACCACGTGCACCACATGAGCGCGCGCATCCCCAACTACAAGCTCCAGAAGGTCCACGACGAGAACCCCGAGTTCCACGTGGTCACCAAGGTCAGCCTGAAGGACACCTGGAAGCTCGTGAACCTCACGCTCTGGGACGAGGAGCGGCGGAGGCTCATCCGCTTCAAGGACCTGAAGAAGCTGCGGACGGCGGCGTAGGTCTCGAACCTCTGAACCTCGACATCCACGTGGGGCCTTCACATTTGCTACGTTGTGTTCATATTGAACGTTCTTGTCATTCCGTACATTCGAGGCCATGGGATCCGTGGAACCATCCCGAGAGCAGTTCATCGAGACCATGGGGGCGCTGGCGGACCTGGAGGGTGCGCCGCGGATCAGCGGACACATCCATGCCCTCCTGGTCCTGACCCCCGGAGAGCTGTCGCTGGAGGACCTCTCCGGGCGACTCAACGTCAGCAAGGCGAGCGTGAGCACCAACGCACGCTGGCTCGAGTCCAGGGGAGTGGTGGAGCGAAGGGTGCACGTGGGCGACCGCCGGGTCTACTACCATATCGCCGACGACCAGGAGGTGCGCATGCTGGAGCGCACGCTTCGGCGCATGCGCTATGGCCACGGCCTCTTCAAGGACGCCCTGACCACGCTCTCCGACGAGCCTCCCGTGGTCCGCGCCCGCCTGCGCACGCTCGCGGACATGTACGCGGGAGTCGTCTCCCGCATGGAGTCCCACCTCTCCCGGCTGCGCGCTCCGGCCGCCGACGGGACGAGCGGGCAAGAGTCGGCGCCGAGGTAGACCATGACCTTTCTCACCGCCTTCCTTCGTCCCGCCCGAGCGGGGCGCGTCCTCTCGGCGGCAGTCGCCGCCCTGTGCTTCGTTTCCGTGCCCTCGGCAGCCCAGCAGACGGCCTCGCCGGACCGGACCCTCACGCTGGAGCAGGCGCTGGCCCTCGCGGAGGGCAACGCCGAACAGATCGACCTCGCCGAGGCGGGCGTGGATCAGGCGCGGAGCGGCCAGCGACGCGCACTGGCGGCGCGGCTGCCCCAGGTGAGCGGAACCGCCGGGTACACGCGCACCCTGGCGAGCCAGTTCAGCGGCGCTTTCGGCAGCACCACGAGCACGTGCCCCAAGTTCGTGCCCGACCCGAGCCTGCCCCTGGAGCAACGCCTGGACTCCCTGGAGGCGTCGTTCGCCTGCGGACCCCAGCCCTCCGAGGGGGGCGGCATCGACTTCAGCAAGGTCGGCTTCGGGAGCTTGAACACCTTCAGCCTGGGCCTGGCCGTGTCGTGGGAGGTGTTCGGCGGTGGCCAGTTGGCGGCCCGGGCGAGGGCGGCGAACCAGGTGCGGGCGCAGGCCGACCTCGGCCTTCGGGCCGCGCGCGCGAAGCTCACCCTCGACGTCACCCAGGCCTACTACGACGCTCAGTTGGGCGAGCGCCTGCTGGGGATCGCCGAGGCGTCCCTGCAGCAGGCGGAGGACGTGCTGGCGCAGACGACCCGCGAGCAGCAGGTGGGGGCGCAGGCCCGCTTCGAGGTCCTTCGCGCCCGGGTGGCTCGTGACAACCAGCGGCCCGTCGTGATCCGTCAGCGCACCGCGCGGGACGTGGCCATGTTCAGGGTGAAGCAGATCCTCGGCATCCCCCTGGAAGAGCCCCTCGCCCTCTCGGGTGACCTGGAGCAGGCAGCCGGCCAGAGGGCCGTGCCCGTGGAGAAGCCCGCCGCGGAGCGCGGGGCGCTCCAGCAGGCCCTGGCGTCCGTGGACGCCCAGGAGAGCCAGCTCACCGCCGCGTCGGCCGAGCGTCTCCCCACCGTCGCCCTCACGTCCCAGTATGGGCGCGTCGCCTATCCCGCGGACCTTTCACCCGCCTGGTCGCAATTCCGCACCAACTGGACCGTGGGCCTCGCCCTCAGCGTGCCTCTCTTCACCGGGGGCCGCATCGGCGCGGACGTGATGGCGGCCGAGGCCGGTCTCCGCGAGGCCAGGGCTCGCTACCGGCAAGTCCAGAAGCAGACAGCGTTGGACACGTACCAGGCGACCGCCGAGCTGGAAGCGGCGCTCGCGGCGTGGGAGGCCAGCTCCGGAACCGTCGAACAGGCAGAGCAGGCCTACGACATCGCCGAGCTCCGCCGCGGGGAGGGCCTGTCGACGCAGCTCGAGGTCAACGATGCTCGTATCCTGCTGCAGCAGGCCCGCGCCAACCGCGCTCAAGCCGCTCGGGATCTCCTGGTGGCCCAGACCCGACTGCGCCTGCTTCCCGATCTGCCCGCGGGCACGTCGGCGCAGGGCGCCCCAACCACCCCGCAGGGAGGTTCGTTGTGATGGTGATCATCCGGTGGGCCGGCGCGCGTCGCTCCGCTCCCGCGGCTGCGGTGGTCGCCTGTCTGGTCGGCGGCGCGTGCGGCCGATCGACCCCCGAGCCCGGGGCGGACGCCCAGGCGGCGTTCTCCGTGAGCGACGCGGACCTCGCCGTTGCCGATTCCGGAACGCTGGCACTCGGGCCGGTCATCTCCGGGACCCTCGAAGCCCGCCAGCAGGCCACGGTCAGGGCAGAAGTGGGTGGCACGATCGTGGAGGTGGCGGTGGAGCCCGGACAGCCGGTGCGCCGGGGGCAGACCCTCGTGCGCATCGACGCGGCGATCTCCGCGGACGCCCTCGTGTCCGCGCAGGCCCAGGTCCGGTCCGCCGAGATCCAGCTCGACGTGGCCCGCCGGAACCTGGCCCGCAACCAGGAGCTCCTGACGGCCGGCGCCATCTCCGAACGCGACGTGGAGAATGCGTCCAGCCAGCTCACGCTGTCGGAAGCCCAACTCGCGGACGCACAGGCACGTCTGACCGCAGCCCAGAAGCAGGTCGCGTACACCAGCCCGACTTCGCCGTTGGCGGGCGTGGTCAGCCAGCGGCCCGTCAACGCCGGTGACGTGGTCACCCCCGGGGCCGTGCTGGCCACGATCATCGACCCCTCGAGCATGCGTCTGGTGGCGTCGGTTCCCGCCGAAGCGCTGGCTTCGGTGTCCGTCGGGGTCCCCGTGCAGTTCGCCGTGAGCGGCTACAAGGATCGGCAGTTCCAGGGGATGGTGGAGCGCATCAACCCGGCAGCCGATCCCCAGACGCGGCAGGTCACCCTGTACGTATCCATCCCCAACGCCAGCGGCAATCTCGTCGCCGGCCTGTTCGCGGAGGGCTACGTCGCGGCGGTCACCCGCCGCGCGCTCCTGCTTCCCTCCGACGCGGTGGAATCTGGAGCCTCGGATGGGCCCGCCACCGTCCTGCGGATACGCCAGGGCCGTGTGGAGGACGTGAACGTGCAACTCGGCGTGAGCGATCCCCGCGGGGGACGGGTCGAGGTGCTGTCGGGTCTGTCGGTGGGTGACACGGTGTTGGTAGGCGCGGCCCGCAGCATTACCGCCGGCACACCTGTGCGCACGGACACCACCTCCGCGGGCGGCGCGGGGAGCTGACCCGTGTTCATCTCCGACAACGCCATCAAGAACCCGATCCTCACCATCACGGTGATGATCTCCCTCGTGGTCTTCGGGCTCTACGCGCTGCTGCTTCTCGACGTCGACGAGTTCCCCGAGATCACGAACCCCATGGTGTTCGTAGGCGTGCCCTATCCCGGCGCTTCGCCCGACCAGGTCGAGCGGGACGTGGTCGACCCCATGGAGGAGGCCTTCAACGCGCTGGGCGGCATCGACAACATCACCTCGACGTCCCAGGACGGCTTCGCCCAGATCGTGGTGCAGTTCGTCTTCTCCAAGAACGTGGATCAGGCCAGCCAGGACGTCCGCGACGCCATCTCCGGGATCCGCAACGATCTGCCGCCCGAGATGGAGGAGCCGCTCATCCAGCGCTTCGACCCCAACGACCTGCCCATCGTATCGCTCACGCTGTCGTCGCCGGGGATGAGTGCGGCCGACCTCACGACGCTGGCGGATCCGGGGATCACCCGCGAGCTGCGCTCCATCGCCGGCGTCGCCCAGGTGGTGGTCGTAGGCGCCGTGGAGCGTGAGCTGTCCGTCAACCTCCGGCCCAAGGACCTCCAGGCCGCGAACATCAGCGTGAGCCAGGTCGTTCAGGCCCTCCAGGCCCAGAACCTCACCGCCCCCGTGGGTCGCGTGAACTCCCCCCTCCAGGAGCAGACCATCCGACTGCACGGACGTCTGGAAACGCCCGAGGAGTTCGGGCGCATCGTGGTGGGCCAGCGCGGCGAGCAGCTCGTGCGCCTCTCCGAGGTCGCGAACGTGGTGGACGGCGCCCAGGAGGCGCGCTCCGTGGCCCTGTACGACGCACGGGAGGGCGTGGGCCTCGACATCACCAAGTCGCGGGAATCCAGCACGGCGAAGGTCAGCAACGATATCAAGGCGCGGCTGGACGGAATTCGGGCCGGGCTTCCCGAGGGCGTGCGCCTCGACATCGTGCGCGACGCCGGCGAGCGCGTCGAGAACTCGGTCAAGAACGTGGAGGAGACGCTGCTCCTGGGCGCGCTGCTCACGGTCTTCGTGGTGTTCCTCTTCCTGAACTCGTGGCGGAGCACCGTCATCACCGGCCTCGCCCTGCCCGTCTCGGTGCTGGCCTCCTTCATCGCGGTGTGGGCGTTCGGGTTCACGTTGAACACCATGTCCCTGCTGGGTCTGTCGCTGGCCATCGGCATCCTCATCGACGACGCCATCGTCGTGCGGGAGAACATCGTCCGGCACGTCGAGATGGGGATGGACCACTTCAAGGCCGCCCACGAGGGCACGAACCAGATCGGGCTGGCCGTGGCGGCCACCACCTTCTCCATCGTGGCGGTCTTCGTGCCCGTGGCCTTCATGACCGGCGTGGCGGGGCAGTGGTTCAAGCCGCTCGCCCTCACCATCGCGTGCGCGGTGCTGGTGTCGCTGTTCGTCTCCTTCTCCCTGGACCCGATGCTGTCGGCCTACTGGCCCGATCCCCAGCTCGAGGCCCACGAGCGGAAGAACCCGCTGGCCCGGGCGCTGGACCGCTTCAACGCCTGGTTCGACCGCCAGGCGGAGCGGTACGAGCGGGTCATCGCCTGGGCACTGGACCATCGGTGGAGCGTCATCGGCCTCGCGACCGCGGCTTTCTTCGGGGCCGTGCTGCTCCAGGTGTTCGTCGGCGGCGCCGGGTTCGTGCCCGACAGCGACCGCTCGGAGCTCAACGTGGCCATCGAGATGCCCGGAGGCTCGAGCCTGGAGTACACGCGCATCAAGGCCATGGAGGTGGCGCGCATCGCGCGGACCCACCCGGAGGTGGCCTACACCTACACCACCGTCGGCAGCGCCTCGGGGTCCGATGCGGTGGACGTGGGCAACGTCTACGTCCGCCTCGTCCCCAAAGCCCAGCGCGGCGTGTCGCAGGCGGAACTGGGCGAGACGCTCCGGAGCGAGATCCGCAACATCGCCGGAGCCACAGCCTACGTGTACGCCGGCGGCTTCGGCGGCAACGTCAAGCAGATCCAGGTCGAGCTCCGCGGTGACGACGACGACGCCCTGCAGCGGGCCGCGGCCGCGGTCCTGGCGGCGGTGCGGACCGTTCCCGGAGCCGTGGACGCCGGCCTGTCCACCCGCGGCCAGAAGCCGGAGTTGAACGTCGAGGTCAAACGCAGCCTGGCCGCCACGCTGGGGCTCTCGCCCGGCCAGATCTCCCAGTCCCTCCGCCCCGCGTTCGCCGGCATCAAGGCCGGTACCTGGGTGGATCCCACGAATCAAACCCGGGACGTGCGCGTGCGCCTGGAGAGCACGGCGCGCACGAACGCGTCCGATCTGAACCGCCTTCCGTTGCTGCTCCCGGGTGCCGGCACGGTGCCGCTCGGTCAGGTGGCGACCGTCACCCTGGGCGAGGGGCCGGCCCAGATCCAGCACCTCGACCGCGACCGCGTCATCATCGTGGGCGCCAACGTGGAGGGCCCGGCGCTGTCCGCGGTGTCCCGGGCCGTGAACGCCAAGGTCGCCGCACTCGAGCTTCCCCCTTCCGTGACCGTGTCCCAGGGCGGGGAGGTCCAGCAGCAGGGTGAGGTGTTCACCAGCATCTTCGCAGCCCTCGGGCTGGCGGTGATGCTCATGTATCTGATCCTGGTGGTTCAGTTCGGGTCGTTCCTCGACCCCCTGGCCATCCTGGTCTCTCTCCCGCTCTCGCTGATCGGCGTGGTGCTCGCCCTCATCATCACGGGGGACACGCTGAACATCATGAGCCTCATCGGGGTGATCCTGCTCATGGGGATCGTGGCCAAGAACGCCATCCTGCTCATCGACTTCTGCAAGTGGGGGCGGGAGCAGGGCCTTCCCCTCCGCGAGGCCATGATCAAGGCGGGGCGCGTGCGGCTGCGCCCGATCATGATGACTACGCTGGCCCTCATCGCGGGCATGATCCCCGTCGCCCTGGGCTACGGCGAAGGTGCGGACTTCCGGGCGCCGCTGGGACGCGCCATCATCGGCGGCGTCATCACCTCGACGTTCCTGACGCTGCTGGTGATCCCGACCGTCTACGAGATCATGGACCAGTCGCGGGAGCGCCTCTTCACGTGGTTCAAGGGCCGGAACGGTAGAGCGGCTGCGCGTCGCTGAGGCTGCGCGCTACTTCGCCTTCCGGTAGCGCCGGATCAGGTTGTTGGTCGAGCTGTCGTGTGCCAGGGCCGGCTCCACCTCGCCTTCGAGCTCGGGGATGATGCGCTGCGCGAGCACCTTGCCCAACTCCACGCCCCACTGATCGAAGGAGTCGATGTTCCAGATCGTCCCCTGCGTGAAGACGCTGTGCTCGTAGAGCGCGACGAGCTTGCCCAGGGCCTCCGGGGTGAGCCGATCCACGAGTAGGGTGTTGGACGGGCGGTTGCCCTCGAAGACGCGATGGGGGGCAAGGCGGTCGGGGGTGCCTTCGGCCTTCACCTCCTCCAGCGTCTTTCCGAAGGCCAGCGCCTCGGCCTGGGCGAAGACGTTGGCCATGAGGATGTCATGGTGTCGGCCCAGGGGGTTCAGCGTCTCGGCGAAGGCGAGGAAGTCGCACGGGATGAGGTGCGTCCCCTGATGGATGAGCTGATAGAAGGAGTGCTGTCCGTTGGTGCCCGGCTCCCCCCAGTAGACCGGACCGGTGGCATGGTCCGTCCCGGTCCCCTCCAGCGTGACGTGTTTGCCGTTGCTCTCCATGGTGAGTTGTTGGAGATAGGCGGGGAAGCGCTTCAGGTATTGCTCGTACGGCAGCACCGCCACGGTCTGCGCGCCGAAGAAGTCCGTGTACCAGACAGTGAGGAGCCCCATGAGAACGGGGACGTTTCGCTCGAAGGGCGCGGTGCGGAAGTGCTCGTCCATCTGGTGGAACCCGTCCAACATGGCCCGGAAATGCCGCGGCCCGATGGCCAGCATGGTGGAGAGGCCGATGGCCGAGTCCATGGAATAGCGGCCGCCGACCCAGTCCCAGAACCCGAACATGTTGGCGGTGTCGATGCCGAACGCCGCCACCTTGTCCGCGTTAGTCGATACGGCCACGAAGTGCCTCGCGATGGCCGCGCGGTCGCCCTTCATCCGCTCCAGGAGCCAGTCCCGCGCCGTGTGGGCGTTGGTCATGGTCTCCAGGGTGGTGAACGTCTTGGATGAGATGACGAAGAGCGTCTCCTCGGCAGCGAGATCCCGGACCGCTTCGGCGAAGTCGGTACCGTCCACGTTGGACACGAACCGGAACCGCATGGAGCGGTCGGCATAGTGCTTCAACGCCTCGTAGGCCATGACGGGACCGAGGTCCGACCCGCCGATGCCGATGTTGACCACGTTGCGGATCCGCTTGCCCGTGTGCCCCGTCCAGTCCCCGCCGCGTACCCGGTCCGAGAAGGCGCTCATCTTGTCCAGAACGGCATGGACGTCGGGCACCACGTCGTGTCCGTCCACGAGGATGGAGGCACCCGTGGGCGCACGCAGGGCGACATGCAGAACGGCCCGATCCTCCGAGACGTTGATCTTGTCGCCCCGGAACATGGCGTCGATCCGTTCGCGCAGCCCCGACTCCTCGGCGAGCTGAAGGAGAAGCTCGAGCGTTCCGTCGGTGACGCGGTTCTTGGAATAGTCGAGGAACACTCCCACGGCCTCGGCCGTGAGCCGCTCACCTCGGCCGGGATCTTCCGCGAAGAGCCGACGCAGGTGGAGGTCCTTCACTTCCGCGTGATGCGCCTCCAGGGCTTCCCAGGCGGATCGCCTGCGCACGGGGGTGGGCGTCATGGGCGACTCGCCCCGAGGGTCGCGGTCTTCGACTCGATCCCGGCCATGAGGGCCCGCCAGGACTTGACGAAGGACGCCGCGCCCTCGTCCTGCAGCCGAGCGGCGAGGGCCTGGACGTCGACACCCGCGTCCGCGAAGGCGGAGAGCACCGCCTCGCAGGCGCCGCCGTCGGCCGGCAGGACGGCACCCACCCGTCCGTGGTCCGCGAAGGCCTTCAGGGTGCCCTCGGGCATCGTGTTCACCGTGAACGGGGAAGCCAGCGCCTCGACGTAGAGGGTATCCGACGCTTCGGGGTCCTTGGTGCCCGTGCTGGCCCAGAGCAGGCGCTGCGCCCGGGCGCCGGCGTTGAAGGCGCGCTGGGAGCGAGCGGACGCGAGGAGGTCCTGGTACGCCTTGTAGGTGCGCCCGGCGATGGCGATACCGAGACGGTTGACCAGCTCGGGCGGCGCCGTGGCCGCCACGGCCACGTCCCAGCGGCTGATGAACACGGAGGCCACGGAGCCGACGTGGGGGTCCAATCCCACGGCGATGCGTCGCTCGATGCCGCGCAGGTAGGCGTCCGCAGCGGCCAGGTACTGTTCGCGGGAGAACAACAGGGTGACGTTCACCGGCACCCCGGCGAAGATGGCCTCCTCGATGGCCGGCAACCCCTCCGGCGTGCCCGGGATCTTGATGAACAGATTCGGTCGCGCCGCCCGGTCGAACAGCGTCTTGGCCGCTGTCAGGGTGGAGGCCGTGTCATGCGCCAGCAGGGGGGATACCTCCAGGGACACGAAGCCGTCGACGCCCGCGGTCCGCTCGTGGATCGGCCGGAACAGATCCGCCGCGCGGGTCAGATCGTCCAGCGCCAGGCCGAAGAACAGGTCCTCGCCCGAGCGGCCCGCCTCGAGGTCCCGGGCGATGGCCTCGTCGTACGCGGTGCTCTTCTTCAACGCGTGCTCGAAGATCGTCGGGTTGGAGGTGAGGCCCGTCACCGACAGCTCGTCGATGTATCTCTTCAGCGTGCCTTCATCGAGGAGGTCGCGGGTGATGTTGTCGAGCCAGAGGCTCTGACCGGCTTCATGCAGCGCGGCGGTGGGGCGCACGTGGAAACCTCCGGGGAGAATCGCAGCGGGAGACGGTCCCGGCGTCCAGGGAGAATAGCCGGGACGCGCCGTCCGTGCAGGGCGGGATGTCTCGGCTCGGGTGTCCATGGCGGGGCTCCTGAGGCTCCGCAGGGCGGGCGAGGCCCCGCGCGGAGCGTCGGTTCATCTCCGGCTCGGAGCCCTTGCTGTCCCGGAGCCCGCACCCTACGCTGCCTCCTCGCCCCTGGGACATGGATGGATAGCGAAGCACCCCCCTTCCGGAAGAGCCTCGCCGTCGTCATCGGCATCGACGAGTACGGCGACGGCATTCCCCGGCTCCGCTCGGCGATGAACGACGCCCGCCGGCTGGGAGCGATCCTGGCCGACGAGCACGGCTACGAGGTGACGACCCTTCTGGACGCGGACGCCACCAAGGCGGCCATCGAGGAGGTGCTCCTCCGCCGGCTTCCCGACCTGCTGGACGACGAGGACCGGGCGCTCGTCTACTTCGCGGGACACGGGGTGGCGCTGGACGGGGACGAAGGACCGAACGGCTTCATCCTCCCCCAGGACGCCCGCCCGGGCGACCCGACGACCTACGTCGAGATGACCTGGCTGGCCGACGCCATCTCGGCGCTCACGTGCCGGCACATGCTCGTGGTGCTGGACAGCTGCTTCTCGGGCGCCTTCCGGTGGTCGTCCATGCGGGACCTGATCAGCCCACCCGAGGTCGTCCACCAGGAGCGGTACGAACGGTTCGTCCACGACCCGGCGTGGCAGGTGATCACGTCGGCGGCGGCGGACCAGACCGCCTCGGATCAGCTCCTCTCCGGGAACCTGGGGTCGCGGGGCGACCAGGGGGTCCACTCTCCCTTCGCGCTGGCGCTCTTCGACGCCCTCGCCGGCGGGGCGGACCTGGCGCCCGCGGGGGGCGACGGGATCGTCACGGCGACGGAGCTCTACCTCTACCTGGAGGAGACGCTCCAGCCCGAGACGATGGCCCGCGGCATCCGCCAGACGCCGGGCCTGTGGCCTTTGCGCAAGCACGGCAAGGGCGAGTTCATCTTCCGCGTACCCGGCCGTGCGTTGGACCTCCCCCCGGCGCCCCCCCTCACCTTCGAGAACAACCCGTACCGGGGCCTGGCGGCGTACGAGAAGGCGGATGCGCCCGTCTTCTTCGGACGGGAGACGGTGGTCGAGGAGCTGAGCCGCAGAGTGGCCGCCGCTCCGCTCACGGTGGTGCTCGGAGCGTCCGGGACGGGGAAGTCCAGCGTGGTGAAGGCCGGTGTGCTTCCCGCGCTGGAGAAGGACGGCGCGTGGCGTTCCCTCCCCGTCGCGCGCCCGGGCACCACGCCCTTCCAGGCCCTGGCCCGCTCCCTCTCCGGCGCAGGCGCCCCCGTCGACCCCTCGCCCGAGGGGATCCTCGAAGCGGTGCGTCGCCTCGTGGCCGGCGAGGGACCCGGCGTGGTCCTGGTCCTCGATCAGCTCGAGGAGCTCGTCACCCTCGTCCGCGCTCCCGAGACCCGCGTCGCGTTCCTGGAGCTCGTGGCGAAGATGATGGAGGTGGGCGGGCCCCGCCTGAGGATCGTGGTGACCCTCCGCTCGGACTTCGAGGCGAACTTCGATCGGTCGGCCCTGGAGGACGCGTGGCGGACGGGCCGCTACGTCGTCCCGCCCATGTCCCGACAGGACTTCCGGGCCGTCATCGAGGGGCCGGCTTCGCTCAAGGTGCTCTACTTCGAGCCGTACGGCCTCGTGGAGACGCTGCTGGACGAGGTGGTCGCCATGCCGGGTGGCCTCCCCCTCCTGTCGTTCACCCTCAGCGAGATGTACCGGCGGTACGTGGAGCGAGGCGGCGGCGACCGCTCCATGACCCAGGAGGATTACGACGCCCTGGGCGGGGTGGTGGGCGCGCTGCGCTCCCGGGCCGACGCGGAGTTCTCCGACCTGGACGACGCACACCAGGCCTCCCTGCGCCGGCTCATGTTGCGCATGGTGGTCATGGAGCAGGGGAAGCTCGCCCGTCAGCGGGTTACACGCCGTGCCCTCGAGCATTGGGATCCCGAGGAAGGCGCCCGTCTCGCCACGGTGGTCGAGCGCCTCAGCGACGCCCGTCTGGTCGTGGAGGACGTCACGCCCGACGGGATCGCCTACGTGGAGCCCGCCCACGACGCCCTGGTGAACGCGTGGGGGCGCCTGCTGGACTGGACCCACGAAGCCGAGAACCAGGAACCCGACCTCCATTTCCTCCATGCGCTCGAGCGTACCGCCGAGGACTGGGACCGCAGTGAGCCGGGGTTGCGCGGCGGGCTGCTGTGGCGGGACAAGGTCCGGAGCCATCGCCTCTGGTCGCTCCGCAGGAAGGACCGGATCCAGCTCAACGCCGCCGAGGACCGATTCTGCAGGGCCAGCATCGCCCGGCGCCGCTTCATCCGGAACGGCGTCGCCGCCCTCGTCAGCACGATCGCCGTGGCCGGCCTCGTCGCGATGGGCCTCGGCTTCGTGGCGGAGCAGCAGCGGATGGAGGCGTTGGCTCAGCGCGACGAGGCGCAGCGCCAGACGCGGGCCGCCTGGTCCAACGAGCTGAGGTCCAGGGCGGTGTCCGCCATCGACGGCGCCGGCGACATGACGGTGGGCTTCAAGCTGGCGGCCGCGGCCTGGCTCGCCGACACCACGAACACGGCGGCGGCCATGCTCATGCGGAAGGCCCTGTACGGTCCGGGCCTCTTCCGATACCAGGGGCGGCTGTTCGCCCAGCCCTTCTACAGGGAGGTGGCGACGGGCGACATCGGCAGCGTCCTGTCCCCCGATGGGCGTTACGTCGCCACCTTCCACTTCGACGCCGACCGGTATCCGGTCCAGCGCGTCGAGATCACCGCCGTGGACGGCACCTCGCGGGTCGCGGTGGACGTACGCGGCGTCGAGGATGGGGCGGGATTCACCGCCGACGGCGCCTACCTGATCCTGGGCGAAGGCGTCGCCGTGGACCTGGCAGGGCACGTCGTCTCCAGGTCCCTCGCCGAGACGCTCACCCAGCCCGCGGGACCCATGACGCGCATGATGCACGACGTCATCCGCGGGCCCTTCGACATCGCCATGTCCGCGGACGGGCGCATCCGTGCGGGGCACGGCCTCGGGACCGGCGAGACCAGCGCGCTCGCGCCGTTCCGCATCTCCAAGGATGATTCGCTGGTCAACGAGGTGCCCGGAACCTGGCCCCAGGTCGCGCTGAGCTGGGACGGCCACTACGTCGCCACCGCGAGCCCGGGCGGCTCGGTCTACCTCTGGGAGGTGGTGCCGGGCGCGGAGCAGGCCACACCTCTCGACACCCTGTGGCGGGGCTCGGAGGTCATCTCGGGACTCCAGTTCTCCGCCGACGGATCCCGGCTCCTGGTGGAAGACGACTCGGGTCTCGTGCGCGTCTGGGAGCTCACGGCGAATCCCGTCGCGCTGATGCCGAGCCCCGCCGACGAGCCGACCGCGGGCGACACGCTCCGCACACCCGACGGTCGGTACACCCTCACCCATGCCTTCGACGGGGGCTTCGTCCACACGTACACCCTCGCCGACGCGCAGACCGGCGAGTCCCGGGAGCGCGTGGTCCCGTCCGGTGATTCGGGGATGGGCCTGGGGCCCGATGGTCTCGTGGCGCTTTCGGGCGCGCTCGAGATCGTCGTGGTGGATCCCGGCTGGAGGGAGGAGGTCTCCTTCCCCAGCTATGCCACCCTGCGGGGATTCACCCGGGACGGCACCGCCCTTCGACTGAGCGACGTCGAGGAGGAGCCGTTCCCCGACGAGGAGGGACGCCTGCAAACCCGCTGGAGCGGCGTGGCCACGGTCCCGATCACCGCACGGCGGCTCCTCGAGGAGGCCCGGGCCCGCGATCAGCTGACGCTGACGCCCCGCCAGCGGGAGACCTCCGGGGCGGCGGTGGCCCTGGCCAGCCTGGACGCGCTGGGGGGCGAGCTCGAAGCGCCGGGGTCGCTCTTCGCGCTGCTCTTCCAGTCCGTGGGGCGCCTCGCGGGCTTCGGGACCCGGCCCGCTCCCGTACCGGCCGACACCACCCAGACGCCGGACATCCCCGTCCCGTCCGTCGACCTGCCGCGGGCCTGGGCCGCCTTGCAGCCCGACCCGAGGGACACCACCACCCGGGCGGACGGGTGGCCCTGGGCGTACTCGAGCACCTCCGACCCGGCCTATCAGGGCCAGGTCCGCAGCTTCTTGAGCGACTTGAAGCACGCCGGCGCCTTCGAGGCCGCGCGGCTCATGGGCGCCCCCGAGCCGTTCGTGTCGGGGCCGCACTCGTGGGCGGACTGGGTCCTCTGGAGCGAAGACTTCGGCCGCTACGACCCCGCGTTCGTGCGGTGGGGAGAGGAGAAACTCATCCCCAACCGGGACGACGCGCTGCGCCTTCTCACCCAGACCCTCTACGACAAGGGGATCTGGAGGCAGGCCCGGATCCACGCACTGGCGTTGGCCGCGCTGGCGCGGGTGCCGGAGCTCCGAGCCCGGGTCGCCGCCACCTACGACACGGTGAGCGTCGAGCGCGGGGCATACCTGGAAGAGGCCCTGGACACCGTGTCGGCCCTCGTCGGGTACCGGGAGGAAGGGGAGCCCAGGGACGTCGTCTTCGCGGCCGGCTTCTGGATCCGGAGGGATCTGGACGGGACCACGCCCGACTTCCAACGGGCCCTGGGCAAGCTGCTCTCCGCCTACGATCCCGACTTCCGCGTAACCCTCGCCGGCGACCCCGACACGTCCCTCGACGGCCTGCACGCCCGTCTCTTCTGGGAGACGATGGGCAGCGCGCCCCTCTGCTCCAGCTCCCGGCCTGGCTACGTCTTCGGCACGCGCGACGTGTACTGCCTCATGCGGCGTACCGGTGTGCTCCGCGGTCTCGAGGCCCTGGCCGAGGTGCCCGTCTTCGTGTCCGGGCCCCACGACGGATCCGACCTCGACCTGCACGCCGCCACCTTCGGGCACTACAACGGCGACTTCGTGCGCTGGGCGTCCCGAGCGCTCATCCCCGCCCCCGGCGACTCCCTCACGATCGCCGCCACCCGCTCGACGTACGACCGCCTCCTCCGCGACGCGGGCCGGGGCTACTGGCTGGCGCTGGAGACGGTCGAGGCCCACCCCGAGATCTTCGACCCCTTCGTGGATCGGGTCAGGCGCGGACGCGAACCCGTGCTACCGTCCACGATCGGTGGGCGGATGTCCGAGCTCCCGAAGCCAGCCGGACTCGTCGGCGACGAGATGGGCTGGCACTACGCCACGGCCCTCGCCTTCTGGGTGCGCCGCACGGTGGACGGGACGCGGCCCGACTTCGAGGCCGGGCTGCGCCGGCTGCTCGATGCCTACGACCCGGAGTTCCTGCGGACGACGGCGGAGCCGTAGGCCGCCGGCGAGCGCACGCCTCGGCGACGCCCGTGGGGCGGTGAGGGAATCCGGGCCGGTTCTGCGCCCTCCTGGATGAAAGGTCCCGACACGGACCCGCCCACCGAATCGCCTTCCGCCCCGTCCGGACCCTCGGTCGACGGCACCTGGGTCGGCACCTGGTCGAGCACCGACGTCCGCCTGACCCTGCACCAGAGCGGCTCTTCGGTCTCCGGCGAGCTCACCGTGGGCAACACCGCCTACCCGCTCACCGGCGACGTCGACGAGGCCGGGGCGTTCTCCTGGGGTACGGAGCTCAATCAGGCGAACTGCACCGCCTTCTCGAGCTCGCGGTTCCAGCTCCAGGACGGTGGAGACGCCATGGCGGGCCCGATGATCCGCGGCCGGCGAGCCCTGCCGTGCGGCTCGGGCACGCGCACCGAGGTGACCCAGGGGACGGCGTCCGTCACCCGGGCGTTCTGACGGGGGAGATGTCGTCGCGCCCCTGGGGATCGTCGACCAGGGGCCGCCGCAGGGGACGCTCCGACGTGCTCACGTCACGAGAAGCTCCGTGGCGACGGGAAGACGGAGCGTGAAGGTGCTGCCCGTGCCGGGCTGGCTGTCGACGTCGATGGTGCCGCCCCAACCGCGCACCATGCCGTGCACGACGGCCAACCCCAGCCCCGTGCCTGCTCCAGGCGGCTTCGTGGTGAAGAAGGGCTCGAAGATGCGCTCCAGATCCTGCTCCTCGATGCCACAGCCGTCGTCCTCGACGCGCAGGACGATCTCGCCCCGCTCGAGCTTCGCGAGGATCCGCACCGAGCCCCCGGGGCGGACGGCATCGAGGGCGTTGCCGACCAGGTTGAGCACGACCTGCTCGAGCTCGCCGGCGTCGAGCCAGGCGGGCGGAAGATCCGCGTCGACCGACACGGTCAACGAGGCGCCGGCCTCCGTCGCCCGCCGATCCAGGAGCGCGACGGTCTCGCGGAGCACAGTTTCCACCGACGTCGCCGCCGGGGAGCTCTCCACGGGCCCACCGAACCGGAGCATCTTGCGCGTGATACCCCCACACCGCTCCACCTGGTGGGCGCAACGCCGGAGCGACAGCTCCATCGCCGCCCGTGCGTCCCGGCCCACGCCCTGGTGGCTAAGGCGGTCACGCAGGTTGGCGTGCTCCGCGCTCAGGATCGCGAGGGGGTCGTCGATCTCGTGGGCGAGTCCCGTCGCCAGCTCCCCGAGGGAAGCCATGCGCGCCGACCGGAGGAGGTCGGTATAGAGGGCGTCGCGCTCGCGGTTGGCGCGCTCGACCTGGCCGATCAGGCGGGCGGTGACGACGAACGTGATGACCAGGACGCCGAAGACCGCGTACAGGGCGATGAGCCCACCTTCGCCGACCGCGCGCGTGACGGGCGCCAGGATCTCCCGTTCGGGCTGTCGGACCACCAGCACCCAGCTCTTCCCGTCGAGTCGGGTCGCGACCTGACGAGCCTTCCCGGCCGGCGTGTCCAGGCGCGCGTCGAGCACCTCACCATAGGGGGCGAGGCCCGTGACACCCGAGTTCCCCAGCAGGTCGCCGGAGCGCGGTGGCGTCTGATAGACTCCGTCGCGGTTGGCGAGGAAGACGTCTCCGCTCATCCCGACGGCGAGCGAGCGCACCAGGGTGTCGAGGCTGTGGTTGTCGAGAGTCGCGCGCAGGATCCAGCGTCCCTGGCGCGACGAGCGCAGCACCGCCACGACGCAGTGTGGGCTTTGGCGAAAGCCCAGGAAGACGTCGCTGACGGTGGTACCCTGGTCCATCACGTCGTGGAACCACTCCGCGTCCTTGTAGTTGCGATCCAGGAGGTCGTAGGGTCCGACGTACGCCAGGTGGCGGCCCTGATCGTCGATGACGCCGAGGTCCACGAAGCTGTTGCCCTGCACGGCGGTCATGGCCGCGAACACGGCTCGGAGCTGGCTCGAGTCGCGCAGCTCCTCGAGCGTGTGGGTGCGAGAGATCAGCTCGACCGTCCGTACCTGTTCGGCCAGGTACGCGTCGATGGCGGCGGCGTGCGCGCGCGCCACGTTCCGGTAGACCTGGAGCGTCTCCTCGATCGCGAGGTGCCGGAACACGAGCCACGCTCCGCCCCCCATCAGGAGGAACGGGACCGCCGAGACCGTGAGGAGGCCCGCGACCATGAGGCGACGGAGCCGACGGCCGGCGCGCACTTCCTCGGGGCTCGGTCGCTGCCAGGTAGACACGTCTCGAACGCCTCCACCCACGCGGGAACACCCGGTCGAAGACCGGTACCGGCACGCGTCCGGGGCGCGCCCGATCGACCGCACCGGCGTACGAAACCTCTCCAGGGTACGCCACCGTGCGGTATTGTGGATTCCACGGAGAGGGGCTGCGTCTTTCCCTGATCGACGTGAGGGAAACCCCTGGCCAGGGACGAGTCGAAGGTCGATCTTACGGGGGGGGGTGACCTTCGACTCCCTGCCCGAAGCGACGGCCTGGCCGATGCAGAGCTTGCGGGGGTTCGACCGCCTGGCAGCGGTCCTGCCCGTGGGGGTCCTGCGGGCGACTGCGCGTGCCCGCTGCCTCTACGCGAACGCTCGGGCGTGCGCGCTGCTCGGCGTCGCCGCCGAGGAAGCGGGCGGCCTCGGGTGGACCCGCCACGTGGCAGCGCCTGAGCGGGAGGAGGCCCTGGCCACGTGGATGGAAGCGGCTGCGCGCTCGGAGCCGTTCGCCCTGTCCCTCCGAGTGGGCCGCGCCGCAGGGCCGGATCACGCCATCATGTGTCGGGTGTCCCCGGTGTCCGGCGTGGACGGCGCGGCGCGCGCCTTCGTCGCCGTGCTCGAGCCCGGCGACGCGGCCACGCGAGCCCGGGTGGCGGAGATCGTCCACGAGGTCCGTCAGCCGCTGGCCGCCCTCCTCGCCTACGCCGCGGCGTGCCGGCGGATGGTCGCGGGAGGCGCTTCCGGGCAAGCCGAGCTGCTGGACGTTCTCTCGCGCATCGACCGCGAGGCGATGCGGGCGTCGGCGATCCTCGATCGTCTCGGAGCGTCGGCCTGCGCCAGGAGACGCCGCGCCGGGTCGGCCAACGACGTCGAGGCGGTCGTGCGCAGCGTCGAGCCGCTCGTGAGCGCGGAGGCGCGGGCGCACGGAATTCGCCTGGTGGTCGATCTTCCCGCCGACGTTCCGCAGGTGCAGGCCGATCCGGTGGCGATCGGCGAGGTCCTTCTCAACCTGATCCGCAACGCGATCCAGGCGACCGCGGCCGGCGGCGGTCGAAAGGACGTGTGCGTCAGAGCCGTCGCGGATCCTCCCAGCTTCCTCCGACTGTGCGTGCGGGACCACGGACCCGGCGTTTCAGCGGAGTCGGAGCGGCACCTGTTCCGACCTTTCTACACCACGAAGGACGGGGGCATGGGGATGGGGCTGACCATCTGTCGCTCGATCGTGCGGGCCCACGGCGGGCGAATCGGCTTCCGTCGCCATCGGGGCGGTGGGAGCACGTTCTGGTTCACCCTGCCCCTTCACCACGACTCGTGATCGGGGAGGCGCGGATGGAACGGGACGGGGAGGCGGCGGTCTTCGTGGTCGACGACGACCCCGGACTGCTCGACGCCGTCGCGATGCTCCTCGGGTCGGTGGGGCTCACGGCCCGGACGTTCTCTTCACCCCTCGAGTTCCTGCGGTCGGTCGAGCCCGACGCGGCGGGCTGCCTCGTCCTCGACCTCAGGATGCCCGGGATGAGCGGGCCGCAACTCCAAAGCCGCCTTCTGACGAGCGGGTGGGAGCTGCCGATTGTCTTCCTGTCGGCCCATGGGGACGTTTCGACCGCGGTGGAGGCCGTGAAGGCCGGTGCGGTGGACTTCATCGAGAAGCCCTTCGACGAGCAACGTCTGCTCGACGCGGTCCACGCGGCCCTCGCCCTCGACGCGCGCAGGCGCAGGGCGCGCGCCACCCGCCGCGAGACCCTGCGCCGCCTCGATTCGCTGACCCCTCGCGAGCGGGAAGTCATGGCGCTCGTCGTCGACGGCCGACACAACAAGGCCATCGCGCAGGAGCTCGGGATCAGCCAGCGTACCGTGGAGAGCCACCGCAGCCGGGTCATGACCAAGATGGGCGCGACGTCGACGCCGGATCTCGTCCGCACGGTCGTGCGTCTGGACGGCTGAGCGGCCGTACGGAGCGCCGCTGCTTCAGCTCTCCGCCACCGATGTCGATGTAGCTCAGGATCTTCTCGATCGGGTCGTTGGACGCCTCGGCGCCGAGTCCTAGCTCGGCTCGCGGTCGTTCCACCGGTCTACGCTTCCGGGCGGTGCCACATGTCGTATTCGATCCGCCAGCGGCTGTCGGGTCCTCGCCGCCACACCACGAGGTACCGCCCCTGCGCGCTTTGCTCCGGTTCGTCGCCGATCCGCCAGGTGTTGCGCCAGATGCCGACGTCGATCGCCACATCGCCGGCGAGACGGAGCTCCGAGGACTCCATCGCATGGCTGACGTTCACCCGGCGCGCCGAGGGCGCGAAGTACCGGGCGATGCGGTCCCGGCCGCGTAGCTCCCGCCCCGGCGGCAGGAGCACCGCATCCACGGCGTAGAGCGAACGGATGCGTGCGGTGTCTCCGCGCACGTAGGCCTCGGAGAACGCGCGACTCGCGGCGGCGATCGCGATGGAATCAGGCGCGGACGACTGAGCGTGGGCGCCTCCGGCAGCGCCGACGACCAGGACGCACGCAAGGCACACCGCTCTCCCTGTCCCTCCCATCCCCACCCCCCTGAGAAGTTGTCGTGCCTCCCGACCGCTTCGGCCGCCGGGCCGTGCCCTGAACGTGCCTGCCCCGCGACCCGGGGGGCAACCCCGAGGGCTCGGCTCATGGACGGGTGTGGTGGAACGCCGGTTGCCCAGGTTCGGTGGACAACCGGCGCCGAGAGGCGAGGAGCACCCCTCCCGCGCCCCTCCCGAGGATGACCGGTCCCCGGTTCCCACGCCTGGCAAGGTAGGGAGACCCGCTGACCCCGTTCGGACCCACCTCTTACCCGGCGCCCACGTTCGCAGCCGAGTTCCCACCGCTGGAGATCAGGATCCAGATAAGG
Source organism: uncultured Gemmatimonadales bacterium (assembly GCA_963848895.1). Classification (GTDB taxonomy): domain Bacteria; phylum Gemmatimonadota; class Gemmatimonadetes; order Longimicrobiales; family Gaopeijiaceae; genus SZUA-318. Next base: position 559,418 of record CAWKGE010000018.1, on the reverse strand, counting down.
GCCAGGTCGGATCCCCGTCCATGGCCGGTAAGACGGCCCGTCTACCCTTGCCTCCGTTCGCGTCCGGTCGACCCCTCACCCTCCGGCGTTCGGGTCGACGGGACACACGATCCGGAGGCACCCGATGGCACGCGCCACAACCGGTCTCACCCTTGCAGTCCTCGCCTCGACGGCGGCGTGCATGCCCGTCGGACGCGCCGGGCCCTCTCCCTTCGACGCCGCGCCTGCCCCATCGCGGCAGGACGTCGTGGAGATGTCGGTCGTCGTGTACAACAACCACTGGCTCCCGATGCGGGTGTGGGTCGAGTGGCCCGATCGCACCTACTTCCTCGGTGACGTGGAGCCGGGAGCGAGGGGCACGTTCACGGTCCCCGGCTATCTCGTGGCGAGGGCCGAGAAGCTTCGGCTCTTCGCCGACCCCACCGGCTCCATCGACCAGGCGCTTTCCGAACCGATCGACGTGCGCAAGGGACACCGCATCGAGTGGCAGCTCCAGAAGGTGCTGGCCAGCTCACGCGCGCGGATCATGTAGCCGCGACACCCCGCGGGTGGCGGCCGGTAGGCGGGCAGCGGTGGGTCACCCGAGCTCTTCCAGGAGCGTCCGTGCCTCGACCAACGAGGGGGAGTCGAAGCCCTCCGTGAACCACGCGTAGCACGCCCCGAGAGCTTCACGCGCCTCCTCCACCCGATCCTGCTGCCGGAGGAGGCGGGCGAGGCTCGACGTCGCCCGGAGCTGGAACAGCTTCGCCTCCTGCTCTTCCGCGACGGCGACGGCTTTGCGGAAGGCGCTCTCGGCGGAGACCGGGTCGGGCTCCGGAAGGGACAGGAGCGCCTCGCCGCGGATACGATGCACCTCCGCCTCCGGCTCCCGGCCGCCCTTGCGCTCGATCCACGCCACGGCCTCGTCCACGAGACGCAGCGCCTCCTCGGCTTGCCCATTCCTCGCGAGCGACTCGGCCAGGAGCGCGACGTAGAACGGGCGCCAGATCGCCCACCCCAGAAGGTCCATGGTTTCCAGGGCCGCCCTCATCATCCGACAGCCCCGTTCGGGGTCCTCGCGTTCCGCGACCCACCATCCGTGCCACAGCTCGCAGAGGGCGAGGTAGCCGCTCTGCCCGAACTCCCGCGCCACGGGTTCGAGGAGGTCCCTGGCTCGCCGTGCAGCCTCTAGATCCCTCTGGACGAATCGCAGGCAGAGGTCGAAGGAACACACCGTCAGCTTCGCGGACCAATCGACCTCCGGAGCCAGGAGGGCGGCGTGAGCCTCCCGAACGAGTGCGTCGGCTCTCTCCCGATAACCCATGGTGCCCACCGCCAGGGCCTTCAGGCCCCGAGCATACGGGACGAGGTCAGGAAACCACTCCGACATGAGTCGCCGGTCCCGGAGCGGATCGTAGAGTGCCTCGGCAGCATCCAGATGAGCCGCCACCTCCGGCGCGCAGCCGAGGTTCAGGGCGTTGATGCCCCGTAGGCTATTCGCGACCACGAGCTGGCTCGGATTGCCCGAAGCGCTGGCGACGGCTTCGGCCTCGTCGAGGTCCTTCCTGGCCCGTTCGTGCTCGTCCTGATAATGGTGCCTCAGCATCTCACAACATGCGATCCAGAACCGGGAGTCGTCGTCGTGGAGCCTCTCCGCGAGGTCCCTGAACCGCACCAGGCGCGACTTCGATTCCGAGTCGTAGAGGCCGGTCACCCAGCTCATCTTCGAGAGCCTGGACAGTACCTCCAGCTCCAGCCGATCCCGCTCCGTCGATTCGGTCAGGGTCGAGAGGAGGCCCAGGGCCTCCTTCAAATGGTCCATGCCCTCACGGTGGGCCGACGCCCTCCTCGCCCACGCGGACGCCAGGATCAGGTAGTCCACGGCCTTCCGCGCCAACCCCGCTTCCCGGAAGTGCCGGGCCAGCTCCAGCGCATTCCGCTCCGACCGCTCCCCATACAACCTCTCCAATGCGCGACCGACCTCTTCATGGAGGAGAACCCGTTCCGCCTGGTTGAGGCCGGCGTAGAGGAACTGCTGGAAGAGGATGTGGCGGAATCGGAACAGCGTGAGGCGGCGCCCGTCGATGCGGCCGATCTCCTCCAGCTCGACCAGGCGATGGCGCTTCTCCAGCTCCTCACCCACGAGGGCCAGCAGTGCAGCGGGCTCCGCGCCCATCACGCCGGACACGACCTCGAGCGCGAAACGCTCCCCCTCCACGCTCGCGATGGACAGGAGGCGTTGCAGGGTCTCGGACAATCGGCTGGTCCGCTCCTCCATGACCGCCTCGATCTTGTCGGGCAGCACATCCCACCTGATCTCGGCAGCCTCCTCCCAGCGGCCGGCCCCGTCCTGCCGGATCCTCCGCTCGTCCTTCAGTTGCCGCAGGAGCTCGACGGTGAAGAGGGCATGACCACGCGTGAGGCGGAAGAGCGCCTCCCGGAACTCGGTGCCCAGGGCATTGGGCTCGGAATCGATCACGGCCTCGAGGAACGGACGGTCTCCGTCCTCGACCAGGGCCACTTCCCTCCTGCCGTGCGCCATCCGGAACTCGGTGACGGCCTTCAGGAGCGGATGGCGCTCACCGTTCCTACCGAGCAGAACCTCCGAGGGCCGGTAGAGGCCCAGGACGACGATCCTGCTTCCGTCCAGGTGGCGTCCGAGTTGGAAGAGCAGATCCAGCGATCCGCTGTCAGCCCATTGCAGGTCCTCCAGGATCAGGAGGATCGGCCGCTTCCGGGCGATGCGACGCAGCACGCGACCGAACTGATCGAACAGCTTCGATTGCAGCGGCCCGTTGGACGGAGGGGGCCGTGCGTCGGCGAGCGCGTAGACGCGGGCGGCCAGCTCGACGCCCTCGGGTCCGTGCGCGGCGACGCGGTCGGCCAAGCCGCGGGACATCACGAGCGTATCCAGAAGGTCGCGGCCCACATCGACAATCGCGTCCGTCGCGCTCGGAAGGACGCTCCACAGGCGCCCGGCGTGCTCCGTGGAGATGGAGCCCGCGCGCCATGCCTCTTCCACGTCTCCCGTCAGCAGCCGGAGGATCTCGCGGAAGGGCCGGTAGGCGTCTCCGACGCCCGTGTGCGCGTCGCAGCAGCCGGTCACGGCGACGAGGTCCGGATGGGCATCCAGGGAACGGGTGCAGAACTCCCGCGAGAGGACGCTCTTCCCCGTCCCGGCCTCCCCGGTGACGAAGGCCGCCGTTCCGTCGCCCTTCAGGGCACGGTCAAGCAGCTGATGGAGGCGGGACAGCTCCTCCTCGCGACCCGCGAAGCGGATCCCCCGGCCATCGGAGGCCTGCCCCGCCCGCGCCCCGGACGTGAACGGCAAAGGGCCGGATGCGCCGGCGCCGGGAGCCCCTCGAGCCAACAGCTCGCCGACGTGGAACGCCTCCGCGCGGCTCGGTTCCGCGGAGCGGAGCGCCTCGGCGAGACTCGCCAGGGCCTGGCTCGGTGGCAGATCGAGCGCCTCCTCGAGCACGGTCTCGTACCGACGGAGGAAGCGCAGGGCAGCGACCCGATCTCCGGCCGCTGCCAGAGTCTGCACGAACCGCCGGGCGGTCGTCTCGTCCGGGCAGGCCAGGTCGATGGCCCACGACGCGGTCCGTTCCCCCTCGGCGAAGGCGCCCCGACGAACCTGGTCGTGCGCCAGGCTCCATGCGGCGTTGGTCGCCGCAGTCTTCAGGCGATCCCGCTCCCCGCTCATCCACTCGTCGAACCCCGCGGCTCCTCGAACGTGGAAGCCCCGAAGGAAGTCACCCGAGTAGAGCTCCACCGCTTTGTCCCAGGACCCGGACCGGACCGCCACCCGGAACCCGACCGCGTCGACCTCGAGCATGGACGCGTTCAGGCCCACCTCTTCCGCGCCTCGGGTGATCAGGATGTCGTTCGAGACGTGGCGCCTCAGGTAGGAGAGGGCCTGGGAGAGGGATCCTCGCGCTCGACGTTCATCCAGCTCCGGCCAGAAGAGCAGCAGGAGCGAGTCCCGGCGATGCAGCTCCCCCGGACGGGACACGGCCAAGTACACCAGAAGGGCGTACCGCTTCGGTTGGGACAGGATCGCGGTGAGCTCGTTCCCGTCCGAATCCAGGAGGTTCAGGGAGCCGAGCGTACGGAGGGTGAGCATCGTCCGCCGAGTGACCGATGAGGTGCACTCCAATGAGCCGCTTCGGGCAGGACTACGGTCTCCGTGTTCTGCTCAGTATTCCTGCCGTCAGGCCTCCCGTCAAGGAAATCGGCAAGGCGGGGTTTCTAGCCATGCGCGCGTGCTGCGCTTCCGATGCTGGCAACGCCCACCCAACCCCTGTGGGCCATCGTCGCCTTCCAGTTCATCCCGCTCATGACCATCGCCGGAGCGGATTGCAGACCCCGATCCCCTGGGCAACGGCGTCCCCTTGGTCGCGTCGAATCTTGTCGGGTCGAATTTCCTTGCCCATTCACATCGTCTCGCCGTAGTATCGCCTCTTGACACCTCGGGCCGTTCGGTTCCGACAGGTGTCGCCCTCGTCCTCCACGGCCTCGCTCTGAAGATCCGGGTGGTGGCGGTGTCGTACGTCGGGAGTCCATGGTCCGCGGCCGCGCCGCGAAGAGGCTCTTGAAATGCGTACGGCCCCACCCTGGCGTGCTGCTCGGCATAGCCGCCCGGTCCCTGTCGGCGCAGAAGAAGGCCGACGCCTCTTCGCCCACGTCACTCAGCGCACCGGGGCGTGGCTCCCCTCGTCACGTCAGAACCGTGCACCGATCGGGCATCGCCACGACTTGCCGTGTCTGCGGCGACGGCGACTCGTAGGTCGACAGCATGCGCACGAGGGAGGCGACCGACACGACCTGGCCGCCCGGGGCGGTGCCGCCGAGGCGGAGTCCGTCTTCGAGGAGTGGTAGGCGGAAGAGCCGGAGTCATGGCTCCTTCGGGGATTCCTCGGCGGGATTACGGCGCGCCGGGGTGAAGTGGACAGGGCTGAAGCGATCATGGGCCGGCTTCAGGATCATCCGATCGCACACCAACTGGGACCCGCATTCCTGAAGTGGGGGATGGGGTGGATCTTCTCCGAGGTGACGCATGGACGCGGACACGGACAAACTCTACGAGCGGGCACTCGAAACGACCGTCAGGTCGGCCCGCGCGACCCTTGATCTCCGCGCGCGCCTCCAGGCGACGCCATTCGAAGCGGTCGGCGAACGAATCGCGTCCTTCAGAAGCAGCGCTGCTCCGCTCGATGTCGCCGACGACGTCACCGGCGGATTTCACGTTCGCAGCGCGGACGCCAAGGCATTCCTCGCGACGCTCGAGATGCATCCCGCCTACAGCAGTGGGGCGAAGCTCGACGTCGGCATCCCGGTCATCGGGCAGGACCTCCCCGGCGACGACAGACAGGGGGCAGAAGCCGCCGAACTGCTGTTGTTGGGCGGGCTCGCGCTGAGTCAGGAGGGGGCGAACGAGCAACACCTCGACGCCCTGATGCAGATCGTGCTGAGCGCCGACCCGCTCAGCGGTCTGCTACGCGACGTCATGCTCGGCAAGCCGTTCAACGGGGACGGAAATCCGTTCGACATCCCGAAAGATCTGCTCGATCTGGCCGATCGGCTCGATCAGCGCAGCTGCGGGCTGGGGTTGAGCCACGCGCTGAGCGACTGGGGTCGCGAGCTCGCCAACAGTCGCAGCACCGCATGGTCGACCGGGATCACCTCGCTCGTGCCGAACGTCGGTTGCGGGGGCGAGATCGTCATTATCAACGGAAGCGGCTTCGGCGCGACCCAGCCCCCCGACGTCGGGGTCTGGTTCCCACGCATCGACGGCGGTTGTGTCGTGGCGACGGTCATGTCGTGGTCGGATACCGCGATCGTCACGCAGGCGCCGGCGACGGTCGGCGTCGGCTGCGTCGGGTTTGTCAGGGTGGCGAGTGGGGGCGGGAGCCTGGCCGAAGCCGCGAGCACACTCGCAGGCGAGATGGTGCGCTGCGTCGGGCTTCCCGCCTACAACGCCGCCGGCCGGATCGAGAAGCTCGGCCGCCATCCGTTGCTCGAGTGCCCTCCCTGCCTCCCGGGCGGCGTCAACAGGTTCACCGGCGGGAGACCCCGCATCCTTCGCTTCGCCGCCAATGGCGTCGGTGACGTCGAGATCCAGCCGTCGCAGGATCTGATCCTGGACTGGGACGTCGCCAACGCGACCAGCGTCGACATCGTCCCGATCCTCCATCCGACCCAGCCCAACGAGAACACGCCTCCCTACGGACCGTACAATCCGCAATCAGGGACCTTCACCTTTCTCGCGTTCAACGGTTCCTTCACCTGGGATCGCGAGTACGAGCTGCGGGCCTGGAATGGCTGCACGCCACCGGACGCGCCGGTCACCGCACGAGTGATGGTGCGCATGCGCAGCAAGGCCGATCTCAAGATCTATGGGATCGAGGTGACGCAGTCGATTCAGTTCTTCGACGCCAGCCGCCATATGCTGAACGCGCAGCAGTGGCTCCCCGACAACTCCGTACCGCTGATCGCGCTCAAGCCGACCGTCGCCCGCGTCTTCGTCGACTCGGGGCAGAAAGGTGGCTTCGACGGCGGTCTCGTCACGGGTGTCAGCGGCAAGCTGTTCGGCTTCGACCAGGCCGGGAACAGGCTCCCCGGCTCGCCGCTCGATCCACTAGGTCCGACCTTCACGCCCAACGCGAGCGTGCGGGTCACCGCCGAGCCGCGCCCGGCTTCGGCCGGGCAGGTCGCGGCCCGTCGCTTGTTGCCCCCCGTCAGCGCATTCCTGTACCTGCTGCCTGCCGCGTGGACCGCGGCCGGCGAGATCAAGATCCGGGCGACGGTCTCGATGCCGGCCGGCACGCCGGAAACGAGCACGACCAACAACGCGCGGCAGCAGCGGGTCATCTTCAACCCGGGTGGGCTGCCGATCCGTCTGGCGGTGTTACCGATCGCGTATGCCGATCCGGGCACCGGGATCATGATTCCGGCGCCTAACGCGACGCAGATCATCGCCGAGTCGGACCAGCTGCAGCGTGCGCTCCCGTCGCACCGCGGATTGCTGAGCGTGGTGCTCGCGCCCGGCGGCGCCAATCCGTGGACGTACGGCGGGAATCTCTCGGCGTCCGGCATCAGCTGCGGCAAGGGCTTCAACGAGATCCTGATCGAGCTGGCAACGCGGGCGTTCTTCACCATCGGGCTCGAGGACCGGGTTTGGGTCGGCATGCTCGATCGCGCCGGGCTGACCGCGTCCGTACCAGCCGGCGGTTGTGGCACGCCGATGGGTTCCATGGGTTTGGCGTGGCTCGGTGGTGGCGCGCTGGCCGGACTGCTTCTTGGGCCGTTCGCGCCCATCGTCGCGGCGCGCCTAGGTACCTGCGCGTTGGGCGTAGCGGGAGCACTGATCGGCGCCCCGCGCGTGCCTCCGGTTGGTGGCGGCTCCGGTACCGTGCTCGGCACGCTGGCGCAGGAGGTGGGCCACGGGCTCGGACTCTTCCACGTCCCCGATGGCGTCGCGCCACCACCGACCGAGAACAACTGGCCCGACTACGAGTTGGGGAGTCCGCCCGGCAGCATCGGTGAGTTTGGGCTCGAGATCGACGACCTCAGGCTGCCCCCCGTCCTCAAGACCTATCAGCCGCGTTCGTTCCTCCCGACCTTCCCCGGCAGTTCCACCGATTTCATGGGTTACTTCGGGTCCAACGACTGGGTATCGCCCTTCATGTACCAGCGCGTCATGTCGGGGGGCTTCGTCGCGTCGCCGGCCGGCCCGAGTCCGGGCCAGCCGCTGACGGCGGCGTCCGCGATCGTGAGCCACGTGCATGGCGAGGCGCTCGATACCCTGGGCGAAGTCGAGGAGCACGATCACCATCACCACGGCGAGATCACCAGTCTCGAGGGGCTGGACGCCGTCGAGCCCGGCGAAGTCGTTTTCGTGCGCGGCGCCGTGCTCAAGCAGGGCGTCATGCTGTTTCCGGCTTTTGTACAGACCAAGCCGATTCGGTTCGCTGAGCAGCACGATTCGCCCTATCGGCTCGTCGTGCTCAATCGGGACGGCAAGGAGCTGGCTGGCAACGCGATCATGCCTGTCGCGGAGCAGCACACGGGAACGCCGCGGCCTGATTTCCTGTTTGCGACGGCGTTGCCGTGGAGCGAGGACGCGAGCCGGATCGAAGTGCAGTTCGAGGGGGAAGTGCTCGCCTCGATCGACGTCGCCGAAAAGGCGCCGGTGCTGAGTGAGCCTGAAGTCGTGGTGAAGGATGAGGTAGTCACGATGCGGTGGAAGGTCGAGCATCCCGATATCGCGTCGGCGCGGTACCTGGTTCGGTTCGCGCGCGACGAGAACCGCCAATGGCAGTTCCTGGAGGGAGATCTGGTGCGCCCCGAGTTGCGAATTCGGGCCGATTCACTGCCGTCGGCGGATCAGGGAATCTTCCAGATCGGTGCCTCGGTTGGCGGGCGCACGACGTGGGTCGAGAGCGCGCCCGTGAAGATCGCCGGTGGCCTTCCGCAGTTGGCGATCCTGTCGCCGCGGGACGGGGAGATGATCCATCTGGGCGACGAGACGCAGTTGCGGGTCGCGTTGTTGTCGACCGAGCTGGATCTGCCGATCGAGAAAGCGACCGCGTGGCGGTCGAGCATCGATGGTGATCTCGCGCGTGGAGCGGAGGGTACGGTTCGTTTGTCAGAGGGGAAGCATGAGCTCAGTGTGACGTTCGCGCGTGATGGTCGCAGCGTCACTGCATCGGCGGTGGTGTACGTCGACGAGAAGCCGGATCGCGTGAATCATCGCGACCCTTCCTAGCGGCGTTGGCCCGGCGTGGGGCCGCCCATGCCTTCCACGATGTAGCTACGGTAGCTACATTGCGCTCATGAGAGCCGCCGGCGTGCGAGAGGTCAAGAACAAGCTCAGCGAGTACCTGCGCATCGTCGCGGAGGGCGAGACCGTGCTGGTCACGGACCGCGGTCGCGTGGTGGCGCAACTCGCGCCGCCGCCCACCTACGCTCCGCCCGCCCTTTCCGAGGACGAGGCGCTCCGTCGTCTCGCCGCGGCTGGGAAGTTGAGGCTTCCGCGAGGCAAGGTCCCAAGCCCGGGCGCCGGACCGGTGGCGGGCGTGCCCGCGGGTATCGACGTGGGGGCAATCCTCGCCGATGTCCGATCGGAGGGGGGTGACCGGTGACCTATCTCGACTCGAGCGTGCTGCTGGAGTTGTATCTCGGAGGAGCGCGCTCGGACGAGGCGAGATCGATCCTGGACGAGCCCGAATCGAAGGTCGCCTCGTGGCTGCTCATGGTCGAGGTGCCCGTCGTCCTGCGCCGAGCGCTGCCCGCCCCGGCAGACCGTGACGTTCTCGCGGCCTGCCTCGCGCGCTTCGACGCCGATCTCGAGGACATCGGGCTCGTCGACTCCCTGACCGACGTCGGACTCAGGGTGCGCTCGGATCCACGCTTCGCCAAGTGCCGTGCCCTGGACGCCGTCCATGCGTGCACGGCGCTCCTCATGAGGGAGTGGACCGGACGGGCTGTTCGCCTGGCCACCTTCGACGGGGGGCTGGAAGAGCTGGGAGCTGAACTGGGGCTCGGGTGAGGGAGACGCCGGCGCGGAAGAGCCGGGGTCCTGGTACCCCGGATCGAAGTGCGCCCGACGGGATTCGAACCTGTGACCTCATGCTCCGGAGGGCTGTTCCCGGCGCCGACCCGGACCGATCTGCGTCGACGTGCGCCGGTTCACGCCGATCTGCGCCGGACCCGTGCGGGTCTGCGCCGGGTCGGCTTGTTACCGGGTTTGTCACCGGAGGCCGCGTGCGTGCGATGCAGGTGGGTATCCGTCACGACAGCACCGTGAATCCACCTTCGCCCTTCAGCGCGCGATCGAACGTGGCGGTTTCCTCACATCCGGACGCGTGATTGGCCTCACCGATCATATAGTCGGCCAAGTCCGCCCTACCCTCGCGATACCGACGCAAGGATCGCCAGACGTGGTCGCGTTCCTCGAACTCGAACCGCTGCGTGAGGAGGAGCTTCTCCAGGACATCGGCGATCGTGTCCTTCGGATACCCGTATGCCGATTCCAGAACCCAGACGGTCTCGCACACCACAACCTTGTTGAGATAGACGGAGACACCGCCTTCCGCCGCATCCGTGATGAGTCGGGAGACGACGGCCGCCTGGTCGGCATCGTCTCTGACGAGGTACCGGACGAGTACGTTCGAGTCGAATCCTGTCACGGCTTCAGCCCGTGGCGCTGCCGGATGATCCGGTTCATCTCCTCCACAGTCACCGTAGGCTGCCCGGGCCGCTGCAGAATCCCGTGCAGATTCCGGATGTCGTAGGTGGCCGGCCGAAGCACGACTCGTCCGATCTCGTCCACCACGTACTCGATCCGATGGCCTGGCTGAAGCTTGAGGTGCTTGAGGTGCTCCGTTGCCCGTCCCCGGTGCCTTCCCTACCCTTCGAAACTCCCATCTCACCCCCGCTGGCGGGACATCCATGAACGCCTCACGGACCACGCTGACCGCACTGGCTCTGGTAGCCTTCGCGACCCCACTCGCAGCGCAGCAGAAGCGTGCGCTGGACCACGCAGACTACGACATCTGGAAGCGAATCCAGAACGAGATCGTGTCCCGGGACGGACACTGGCTCGCGTACCAGCTCACCCCCGGTGACGGTGACGGCACCCTGAACGTCCGGGGCCTGAACCAGGATCGGACTGCGGTGGTGGAGCGGGGGATCTCCCCCGGGCTGACGGCCGACGGCCGATGGCTCGTGGCGCGCATCGCGCCCATGGACAGCGCGGTGAAGCAGGCCAAGAAGGAGAAGAAGAAGGCCGCCGACCAACCCAAGGACTCCCTCGTGATCCTCGACCTCGCCGGGTCCCTCGACCCGGCCTCGGCGTTCCGGGCCGAGCGCGTGAAGTCGTTCGAGATCCCCGAGGACGACGCGCGGTGGATGGCGTATCTCCTGGAACAGGCCCCCGACACCGCCAAGAAGGAGGACCGACCGTCCGGCGGCCAGGGGGGCGAGCAGGCCGCGGGGGAGAAGAAGCCCGACGAGGCCAAGAAGCCACGCACCGACGACGGCACCACCCTGGTGGTGCGCGACCTGTCCTCCGGGCAGGAGCGCCGCTTCGAGCACGTCGTGGACTACGTCTTCGCGAAGGACGGGTCCGCCCTCTACTACACGGCCTCCGGGGAGAAGGGAGAGGCCGACGGCGTGTTCCGTGTCGGCCCGCACCGGCGACGCCGAGGCCGTGACCACCGGCGAGGGCCGCTACCTGCAGCTGGTGGTCGCCGACGACGGCGAGCGCGTGGCCTTCGTCACCGACCGCGACGACCGCGTCGCCGATGCGCCGGCCTTCGCCCTGTACCTGGGCGGGGCGTCCGGGCCGGCGACGTCGGTGGTCGCGCCGGGCGCCGCCGGTCTGCCCGACGGCTGGGCGCCCAGCCAGAACGGTGACGGTGTGCTTCTCGGACAACGGCCGGCGCGTCTTCTTCGGCTCGGCGGCCGAGCCCGTCTACGAGAAGCCCGACTCGACGCCCGACGACGAGAAGGTCTCGGTGGACATCTGGAACTGGAAGGACCCGTACCTGCAGCCCATGCAGCTCCTGCAGGCGGACCAGGAGAAGAAGCGCACGTACCAGGCCCTCTACGACGTCGCGCGCCAGGAAGGTGGTGCAGCTCGCCACCGTCGACATGCCCGACGTGACGGTGGGGGACAAGGGAGACGCCGACGTCGCCCTGGGCCTGTCGGACCTGCCGTACCGGCAGGCGGTCTCCTGGGACGGCCGGAACTACTACGACGTCTACGTGGTGAACCCCGCCACGGGCGCCAGGGAGAAGGTGGCCGAGCGGGTGAGCGAGACTCCGCGACTCTCCCCGGCGGGGAACTACGCGTGGTGGTGGGACGGCGAGGCCAAGGCGTGGATGGCCATGGACACGCACACGAAGGCAGATCCGCAACCTCACCGCCGCCGCGGGCGCGGCGTTCCAGGACGAGCTCGACGACCATCCCGATCTGCCGCCGCCGTACGGGTCGGCCGGATGGACCGACGGCGACCGGTCGTTCCTCGCCTACGACGCCTACGACATCTGGATGCTGGATCCCACGGGGAAGAAGGCCCCCCGGGACGTCACCGAAGGTGTCGGCCGGAAGAGCGACATCCGCTTCCGGTACGTGTCCCTGGACGGCGAAGGGGGCTTCGGCCGCTTCCGCCGGGGACCCGCCGAGGCCATCCCCGCCGACGAGGACGTGACCCTGTCCGCCTTCGACGTGAAGACCAAGGCCAGCGGCTACTACCGTGACCGCTTCGACGGCGACCCGGGAGCCCCAGCGCCTCATCTGGGGCGACGCGCATGTTCTCGGGCGCGCGGAAGGCCGAGGACGCCGACGTCGCTGCTCTTCGACCGCCAGACGTTCCGGGAGTTCCCGGACGTGTGGGTGACCGACGCCGACTTCGGCGCTCCCCGCAAGGTGACCGACGCCAATCCCCAGCAGGCGAGCTACGCGTGGGGGACGGAGGAGCTGGTGTCCTGGACGTCCAACGACGGCATCCCGCTCCAGGGCATCCTCTACAAGCCCGACGGCTTCGATCCGTCGAAGAAGTACCCGATGATGGTCTACTTCTACGAGCGCAACTCCGACAACCTCCACCGCTACGTGATCCCCGCGGCGGGAAGCTCGTCCATCAACTACTCGTTCTACGTGTCCCGCGGCTACCTGCTCTTCGTGCCGGACATCCCGTACGAGATCGGGTATCCCGGCGAGAGCGCCCTGGACGCGGTCATCCCCGGCGTCCTGGAGATCGCGAACCGCGGCTTCGTGGACCGCGCGCACATCGGCGTGCAGGGCCATTCGTGGGGCGGCTACCAGATCGCGTACATGGTGACCCGGACCAACCTCTTCGCCGCCGCGGAGGCCGGTGCCCCGGTGGCCAACATGACGTCGGCGTACGGCGGCATCCGCTGGGGGACGGGCATGGTGCGCGAGTTCCAGTACGAGCACACGCAGAGCCGGATCGGCGGCACGCTCTGGGAGAAGACGCAGACGTACATCGAGAACTCGCCGCTCTTCTTCGCGCCGAAGATCCAGACGCCGCTCCTCATGATGCACAACGACGCCGACACCGCGGTGCCGTGGTATCAGGGGATCGAGTTCTTCACCGCGCTCCGGAGGCTGCACAAGCCGGCGTGGCTGGTGGTGTACAACGACGAGCAGCACGGGCTGTCGCGGGAGCCGGACCGGAAGGACTGGGCCATCCGCCTGCAGCAGTTCTTCGACCACTACCTCAAAGGGGCACCCGAGCCGGTCTGGATGGACGAGGGGGTGCCGGCCATCCTGAAGGGGAAGACCCTGGGCCTCGAGCTGGAGACCGGAAAGATCGCCAGCGAGCAGGGGGAGACGGGCCGCTGAGCGCCCTGCGTTCGCGCGCCCGTCTTCGGGATGGCATGAGGCAGAAGCTCGTCACGGTGGCGGCCGCCGGGGTTGTGACCCTGGCGGCCGTGGACTTGCTCGGGGCGCGCGCCCCGCAGGGTGCGGGTCACCCTACCGCGAGACCAGCACCTCCGGGATCAGATCGAAGGGCACGGGCCCGGCCCGGAGGATCGCGTCGTTGAATGCCCGGACGTCGAATCCCTCCCCCAGCCGCTCCTTCTCCGCCTCGAGGATCCGCCTGAGGAGATCGGCCCCCAGGAAGTAGCTCGTCACCTGCATGGGGCTCCGTTCCAGGCGTCCCCAGAGGCTCTTGGCGAACTGCGGCGCCAGGAGAGATTCCTCCTCCGAGAACCGCAGCACCTGCTCCTCGGTCCAGCCGAAACAGTGGACCTGCACGCTGGTGTAGGCCCGGTTGGCGTTTTCCAGGCGCTTTCTCAGGTGGGCCAGATAGGTGAGGCGGTTGTGGTCGTCCCATCCGGCGTCCAGAGCGATCTTCTCCACCAGGGTGGCCCACCCCTCGATGTAGGGCTCGTAGGGAAACAAGCTCCTGGCCTGCCGGGGGTTCGTGGAGGCGATCTTCGCCTGCATGTAGTGCCCCGGGAAGAGCTCGTGGACGATGATGGCCTTGTTGAAGTGGTTGTTGAAGGAACGGTAGAAGTCCTCCTTCTCCGCGGCCGGGGCCGCGTCTTCGATGGTCGGAATGCTCAGCACCGTCACGGCCGTCGCATCGAAGGGGGGCGCAGGATCCACGAATCCGATCCGCTGCGCGGGCCCCGCGCTGGCCGGCGTGAGGACGATATCCAGCGTCCGCTCCGGAGGCAGGGTGGCGATGCCCGCCTCCCGGACGAAGGCTTCGGCCTCGTCGGCGAAGCGGGTGAAGAGCTCCAGAGACTCCTGTTGGCTGGATGCCCGGTCCTTCTCCATCTCGGCCAGCGCCCAGGCGACGAGGGCGCCCTCGTCCCCGGGAGGCGGGGTCGGGCCCGCGGCCGACTGCGCGTGGGCCTCCGCCCAGTACGCGGCCGCCGTCTCGGCCATCAGCCGCCGAACGTCGCGGATCTCCCGAAGGGCCCGTTCCGCCACTTCCTCCGGGGTGATCTCCATGTCGTAGTACCGGAGGAGCTCTGCCGCGTAGGTGTCCCGGCCCAGCGGGAAGTCCTGCGGCGCCGCCTCACCCTCGCTCCCCTCCTGCCGGCCCTCGGGTTCCCTCCAGCGGGAAAGCTCGGCCCGACCCTGGTTGCGGATGAGGCGGAGATCGATCCGGAGGTCCAGCGGGAGGGTGGCCGGTGCGGTGGAGATGCGGTCCACGACGGAATCGTTGAAGGCGGCCCAGGCCTCGATTCCCGCGGGAGAGCGATCCCCGGTCCTGTCCCGGTATTCTCCGAGGCCCAGAGCGGCGGCTCTCTCCGGGTAGAAGTCCTTCCAGGCCTCGATGTACCTGGAAGTCAGGGACTCGAAGGCAGCGTCCGTCTCCCCGCCCGAATCCGGTCCCCGGCAGGAGAGGGACACGCCGGCCACCATGGCCAGGAGTCCGAGAAGAACGGGGTGTCCGACGCTGCGCACGGGGCACCAGCCTTTCAGGTGAAACGTCGAGGGTGTCTTCGGAGGGACGAGGGCCTGTCGAGGTCACGACCGGATCCAATCATGGCCTCGGCCCTCCCGGAAGTTGATGAGATCTTCGTCAGCCACGGCCCACCTCGGCCGGGTCTTGGAACGGGCGCGCGGTTCACCGTGCGCGACAGCTCCCACGACGCCCTCTCACCCCTCCCGGAGCGCCTCCATGGGATGCACCCGTGCCGCTCGGCTCGCTGGAACCACCGCCGCAATGAGCCCGATGAGAGCGAACAACACGGCCATGCCGATGAACGTGAGGGGATCGACAGGCTGCACGTGCACGAGGAGGCTGGCCATGAATCGTGTGAGCCAGAAGGCCCCCAGGAGGCCGAGGACGATGCCCGTCACCGTGGGTGCCAGGCCTTGCCGGATGACCATCCGAAGGATGGTGGGCCGAGGCGCGCCCAGCACCATCCGCATCCCGATCTCCGCACGGCGCTCGCGCACGACGTAGGAGAGCACGCCGTACACGCCAAGGCTCGCCAGGCCCAGGGCGATGAGGGCGAAGACGCCGATGAGCACGAGGGCAAAGCGCGTCGGCGCCATGACGTCCCACACCACCTGCTGCATGCTCTTCAACGTCGGCGACGAAGATGTGGGAGTCCATGTCCCTGACGGCCGCCCTGACGGCCGGAGCCAGGCTCGTCGGCTCGACCGAGGCGGTACGCAGAATCCAGTCGGTGTTGCCGGGGTCTCCGGCCCATCGGGCGTTGAAGTACACCGCCTCCTGGCTGTCGAAGGCGGGGGATTCGGATCGCTCGTGCTCCACCACACCCACGACCTGCACCATCTCCGGCTCCGGACCCCGTCGGATGACCAGCGTCTGCCCCACTGGGCTCTCGTTGGGCCAGAGGCGCTTGGCCACGATGGCGTCGACGATGGCGGTGGCGGCACCGCCTCCGTCGAAGTCCGACGCATCGAAGGCCCTTCCGTCCAGCACCTCGGTCCCCATGGTCTTGAAGTAGTCCGGATAGACGAAGCGATAGGTCGCCTGGCCGTAGAGCGACTCGTCGGAAAGCGCCTCCCGGGTCCCGTACCTTCCCGACGGAGACGCGCCGACGAGGGGGGCCATGGTGGCAGCAGACACGTCCTCGACGCCCGGGAGCGCCGCCAGGCGGCCACGCAGCTCATCCATGAAGATGCGGCGTCCCTCCCGGTCGTATCCCTGCAGCTGGATGTTGAAGGTGAGGGCCGAGCTCGTGTCGAACCCGGGGTCGGAGCGCTGGAGCGCCACGAAGCTCCGGATCATCAGGCCCGCGCCGATGAGGAGCACCACCGAGAGCGCCACCTCCGCGGTGACGACCCCCGCCCGAAGCGAGCCCGTGCGTCCCAGGGACGACGTGCGCCCTCCTTCCTTGAGCACTGCGGCGACGTCGGTGCGCCCAGCGCGCATGGCCGGCAGCAGTCCGAACAGGAGCGCGGCGCCCACCGTCGTCGCCAGCGCGAACACGAGGACCGTTGCGTCGATGGATACGGTCTCCATGCGCGGGAACTCCGGCGGCCCGAGGGCGAGCAGCCCATGGATACCGAAGTAGGCCAGGACCAGGCCGGCCACCGTGCCCACGGACGCCAACACCAGGCTCTCGGTGAGCATGTGGCGAACGACCCGGCCGCGGGTGGCCCCCAGCGCCGCCCGGATGGCGTTGTCACGGGCCCTGAGAGATCCCCGGACGAGCAGGAGGCTCGAGACGTTCGCGCACGCGATGAGCAGCACGAAACACACCGTGCCCAGGAGGGCCAGGAGCACGGGACGCACCGAGGCGGCGACGTCCTGATGCATGCCCACGACCCGCATGTCGTATCCCGCGGCTTTGCCCGACGGGTTGACCTCGCGCACGAAGGACGAGACGCCGTCCACCTGAGCCTGAGCCTGGGCGAGGGTCGCTCCGGCCCGGAGCCTGCCCACGACCTCGAACATCGCCCCCCGGCGATCGGCGTTGACCATGTCGATGCGGGGGGTGAGCCACACGTCCACCTGGGACGCCATCCGTGAGTCCGCCGGCATGAGGAGCTTGAAGCCCGGCTCCATGACGCCCACGACCTCGACGCGGTTGCCCATGACCTGGATGAAGTGACCGACGATGTCGTCGGCACCTCCGAAGTGCCGTTGCCAGGTGTCGTAGCTGAGGATGACTGCCGTGGGTGGGATGTTCGCGGGATCGACGTCGTCCGCCACGGGTGCCGCATCTTCATCCGTGAAGGCGCGTCCCCGGGCGGGTCTCACGCCCAACAAGGAGAAGAGCCCCGGCGTCACCCCGCCCGCGGTGATCTGCACCGCCTGGTCCTCGTCGTCGATGAGGGTCCCGCTGAACGTGAACTGGCCCTCCATCTGCTGGATGAGGTCGACGCGCTCCCGCAGGTCGAGGAGAACGCGGGGAGAGATGGGCCAGTTGTCGACGTCACGGCTGGTCAGCGCACCCCGGACGAAGACGAGGCGGTCCGGCGCGGAATAGGGCAGAGGCCGGAGGAGCACCGCGTGTACGACGCTGAAGATGGCGGTGGTGGCGCCGATGCCTACGGCGATGGTCGCCACCGCCACGAAGAAGAAGCCGCGAGCCGCCGCGAGGGAACGCAGCGCGTACCGAACATCCTGAAGCAGGCGATCCATGGGCAGCACCTCCCGATCCATACGAACACGACAGATCGAGACTACGCGATGAGCGCCGAGGAGGCGAGCGCGGTCACAGCGCCGGGCCGGCGCGCCCGGTCGGCTTGTTGCCCGGTTTGTTACCGAGGCCTCCCGGGACACCGAAGCCCTGGCACCGAGACCGGGGTGCCGCAAGCGCCGATCTGCCTCCACGCATCCCTTGACCGGATAGCTCGTAATCACCATTATTACAGCTATTATCTTGAATAGTATGCGTATCAGAGGTTGTATCATGGCGAAGAGAAGGCCCACAGTGACCTTGAGCGCGCAGCGTGCGCTCCGCAAGCTCGGCGCTGATATCCGGGCGGCCAGAAAGCGCCGCCGCCTGACCGTTCAACTCTTGGCGGACCGGGCCCTGGTCTCTCCTACGACCCTCGGCAAGATCGAGCGAGGCGATCCCGGCACGGCGATCGGGTTCTACGCATCCGTGCTCATGGTGCTCGGCCTGGTTCACCGTCTGGGCACGCTGGCCGATGCCGCCCACGACGAGATGGGATTGGCGCTGGCGGAGGAGCAATTGCCGCAGCGTGTGCGATACCCCTCCACCGCCCGCCGCCGGGCCTCCGGCGAGGACGACGGGTCGTGAGCCCCCGGACCGTGCTGGTGCACGTGGATATCGAGGGCGAGGCCGTGCGGGCGGGCACGCTCTGGTCCGCCGAGCGTCCGGGTCGGGCGTCGTTCACGTTCCAGTACGACGACGCATGGCCGGGAGACGCGCGGGCCTTCGAGCTCGACCCGGAGCTACTCCTCGTGTCGGGACGGAAGGCGGCAGGACCTCGCTTGTTCGGAGGCCTCGCCGACTCCGCCCCCGACCGCTGGGGCCGTACCTTGCTGGCGCGGGCGGAGCGTCTCCGGGCCAAGCAGGAGGACCGGACGCCGCGCTCGCTGAGAGAGATCGACTACGTACTGGGCGTCTCGGACCTCGCTCGCCCGGGCGCGCTCAGGTTCCGTGCTGATGGAGAGGGCCCCTTCCTGGCCGAGCACAGCGCCCACGACGTTCCTCCACTCATTGAGCTTCCACGGCTTCTCGCGGCCGCAGAGGGCTTCCTGGACGACCCCGAGAACGACGAAGATCTCAAGATCCTGCTCGCGCCCGGGTCGTCGCTCGGTGGCGCTCGGCCCAAAGCGTCCATCCGCGACGCTACAGACGCGTTGGCCATCGCGAAATTCCCCAAGAGCGACGACGCATACTCCCTCCCCGCATGGGAACACCTCACCCTCGAGATGGCGCGAGATGCGGGAATCCACGCCGCGAGGTCGGAACTGCTCGTGATCGAGGGGCGCCCGGTCATCCTGCTGCCTCGATTCGACCGGGCCCACGGAAACCGAGTTCCGCTGATCTCGGCCATGGCCCTCACCGGTGGTCGACCTGACGAGGCGCACGGCTACCTGGAGATCGCCGAGATCATCCAGCGGTTCGGGGCCCGCCCCCGCGACGACCTGAAGGAGCTCTGGCGCCGGATGGTCTTCACCGTACTCGTCTCGAACACAGACGATCACCTGCGCAACCACGCCTTCCTGCGCGACGGGCCCGGGTGGGTCCTCTCCCCTGCGTACGACATCAACCCCACCCCCGGCGAGATCAAGCCACGCGTCCTGGCCACGGCGCTCGGCGAGGACTACCACGCCACGAGCGCATCGTTGGAGACCGCGCTCGCCGTGGCGCCCTACTTCGATCTCGAAGAGGTCGATGCGTGGCGCACCGTTCAAGAGGTCGCGGCCGTGACGAGAGCCTGGCGAGATCGTGCTCGTGCGGCCGGGCGCCCGGCGCACGAATGCGACCTCATGGCCAGCGCGTTCGATCACGAGGACCTGGGCCTGGCCCTCGCCGGGGGCTGACCCCATCGTCCTCCGAATCGGGGCAGAGGGACAACCGGCGGGATTCCTTCGCGCTCGAGATGAGGGCGGCACGCCCGTCCGGTTGCTCGCCCCGGCCGGTCGGCCTACCCTCGGGGGGCGCCTCGGACCGCTGATCCTGGAGCCACCATGCCCCACACTCGAGCCCGCGCTTTCCCGTTCCGAACCCTCGTTGCCGCGGTAGCGATTCCTGTGTGGCTGGGCCTCGGGGGAGCCCGGGTCGGCGCGGCGCAGGTGACGACGTGGGGCGAAATGAGGGCGGCCGCCACCGACACGACACCCCTCCCGGCCAAGAGCATCGCCATCTACGTGGGGCGGAACCTCACCGCCGACGGGTCGGTCCTGCTGGGCGGTTTCGGCCACGAGCCGTCGAGTCACTGGTACGAAGTCACGCCCGCGAGGCGCTTCCCGCCGGGCACCCGGATCGAGGTGGGGATCACGGAGGAGGCGCGCATTCCCGGCCGGCGCATGATGATCCCCCAGGTCACGGAAACGGCGCGCTTTCTCACCACCAACTACTCCGAGTTCGCGGGCTTTCCCCCACCCCTGACCAATGGAGGCCTCAACGAGTACCGGGTGGCGGCCCGGGACGTCTGGTCCCCGTCCCGGCAGGAACTCAGGGACATGACGCCGGTGCCCCAGACCGGACTCAGCTACAGCGACCTGTCACGCATGGTCATGGAGCGGGCCCACAGCGCCCGGGAAGCCGTGGAGATCGTGGCGGACCTCATCGAGAAGCATGGGTACGCCACGTACGGAGGCAACTCCCATCTCTTCGCCGATCCCCACGAGGGCTGGGTGCTCATCGACTACGCCGGCGGGCAGGGACTGTGGGCGGCGGAGCGCCTGGGGCCCGACGAGGTGCGCGTCCTCTACCCCGGCCACATCGGCGACTTTCCCGTGGACTTCGCCAACGATCCCGACCACATGGCCTCGGACAACCTGGTCAGCTTCGCCGTGGAGCACGGCTGGTGGGATCCGGACAGCGGTGAGCCCTTCAACCTGCACGAGGTCTACGGACAGACCTTTCCCAGTGATCCTTCCCGGGAGGACCCCCACAATCTCTTTCGGTATCCCCCGCTCCTGCAGCGGGAGATCGCCGCCATGGCGCCCCTCCGCGTCCAGGACATGATGGCGCTGGTGCGGGACCCACGGTGGTCCAACGACGGCTCGGGGTACGGACAGGTCGCGCACCTCCGCGCCGACGTGCCCGGCCGGATGGGGGTCCTGTGGATGTCCATCACCGGTGCGGTGGCCAGCCCCTTCGTCCCGCTCCGCGTCGATGTCCAGGACGTTCCGCCGGAGTACAAGCAGCACCGCTACATGACCAAGGCGGCGGACTGGGCCTTTCTGGATACCCGGTATGCGCCCATGGAAGGCACGCGCTCGGCGTTCCGCGTACACAAGCGCCTGCTCTACGAGATGTGTGCGCATCCCGAGACGTTCCTGGAGCCCGTGACCGCCGATCTGGAAGCGTTCGAGGCCAGGCTCCTGGACGAGCAGGACCCACTCGAGGCGCGCGCCGCGGCGCTCTACGATGCAGGCGACGCGGACGCCGCACGGGCACTCCTCACCGGCTACAGCACCGACCGCCTGGGCTCCGCGCTCACCCTGGGTGAGGCCCTGGTGGATCGGGTCGAGGCCCGGACCCGGGAGCGCTTCGGGATTCCCATGCCCGACGTGGACGTGCCGGAGGGGGCGTCATGGCGTCCAGAAAGCCAGGAGATGACGCATGCGCTCCGGAGGGACCTACCACCGATGCCTCATGGAACAGCGGGTGCCGGAGTATCCTCGCCGCCACGGCAGCTACGCGGCCGCGGCCGCAGACAGCCTGGTGGATCGCGTGCTCCGCCGCCGCTGATCGGATGCTTCTTGGCCGCTCGTCCCTGAAGGTCAATCGTCCCGTTTTCTTCATCTCGGCGTTCCTGCTGCTCGTCTTCCTGGGCATCGGGGTGGTCTTCACCGAAGAGGCCGCGTCGCTCTTTCCCCGTCTCCTGGAGACGGTGTCCACGTGGTTCGGTTGGTTCTATGTGGTGAGCATCGCCGGGTTCATCGGGCTGGCCGTGTGGCTTCTGTTCAGCCGTCACGCCCATCTCCGCCTCGGACGGCGACGACGAGGTGCCCGCGTTCTCGCGACTGAGTTGGTTCGCCATGCTCTTCAGCGCGGGCATGGGCATCGGCCTGGTCTTCTACGGGGTGGCCGAGCCCATGATGCACTACGCCTCGCTCCCCGGAGTCGCGCCCCGGCAGCCCCGAGGCTGCGGCCCGGGCGGTGCCGGTGACCCTGTTCCACTGGGGCATCCACGCGTGGTCCACCTATCTGCTTCTGGGCCTGGCCATCGCCTACTTCTCCTTCCGGAAGGGGCTGCCCCTGGCCATCCGGTCGTGCTTCCATCCGATGCTGGGCGATCGGATCCACGGGGCTCTGGGCCACACGGTGGACATCCTGGCGGTCTTCGGGACGCTCTTCGGGCTGGCCACGTCGCTGGGATTGGGCGCCATGCAGATCAGCGCCGGCCTGGAGTACGTCTTCGGCGTGAGCCGGGGTCTCGAGACCCAGCTCACCCTCATCGCGGTCATCACGGGGGTGGCCACCCTGTCCCTGGTCAGCGGCGTGGACCGCGGCATCCGCAGACTCAGCGAGCTCAACCTGCTCCTGGCCGCCCTGCTCCTTCTGTTCGTCTTCGCTCGTGGGGCCCACGGGCTACCTGGCCGACCTCGTTCTTCATCAACGTGGCGGGCTACGCACGCCAACTGGTGACCCGCACCTTCGCCTTCGGCCTTCTCACCCGGAGACGCAGCCGAGTGGTCCCGCTCCTGGACCATCTTCTACTGGGGTTGGTGGATCGCCTGGGCGCCCTTCGTGGGCATGTTCGTGGCTCGCATCTCCCGGGGCCGGACCATCCGCGAGTTCATCCTGGCGGTCATGCTCGTCCCCTCTGCCGTGGCCGTCGTCTGGTTCACCGTGTTCGGCAACACCGCCCTCCACCTCCAGGCGACCACAGGTGGCATCTCCCAGGCCGTGTCCCAGGACCTGGCCACGGCCATCTACGTCGTCCTGGACAAGCTGCCCCTGGCCACCATCACCTCGGCGCTGGCCGTCGCGGTCGTGGCGGTCTTCTTCGTCACGTCCTCCGACTCGGCATCCTTCGTGGTGGACATGCTCACCTCGGGCGGCCACCCCAACCCACCTCGCTGGCAGCGGGTCTTCTGGGCGTTGGCGGAAGGGGCGTGTGCCGCGGTGCTGCTCTACGCCGGCGGGAGACGCGCCCTCACAGCGCTCCAGGCCGTGGTGGTGAGCATCGGCCTGCCGTTCTGCCTGGTCATCGTCCTGGTTGGCGTGAACCTGATGGCGGCCTTGAGGCGGGATGGTGGGGGAGCCACGGCCCGCCCGGGGTACCCTGCTCCTGCCGAGCTCCCGTAGCTTCCCCCAACGTCCCAGGAACCCAACGAACCCCAGGGGGGCCAGCGCATGGCAACGCAGGAAGAGCGGCCGGGCCGCAGCACGATGGCGGTGTGGGCAGGCGAGGAGGGTCGTGAGGCCGGCGCCCCAACACAGATCCCCATGGTGGGGTCGGTGTCCTTCGGATACCACGATCTGGACGAGTGGCTCGAGGTGGCCCGGGGCGAGCGGGCCGGGCACATCTACGGGCGGAACACCAATCCCACCGTGGCCGCCTTCGAGGAGAAGGTCCGCCGCCTGGAAGACGCCGAGGCGGCCACGTCGTTCGCCACCGGCATGGCGGCCATTTCAGGAACGCTGTTCGCGCTGCTGGGTCCGGGGAAGCGGGTGGTGTCGACCAAGGACACGTACGGAGGCACCAGCGTCGTCTTCACCGACGATCTTCCCCGTTGGGGCGCGGAGGTCGTGTTGTGTGAGACGGAAGACCACGGCGCCATCGAGGCCGAGTGCGCCCGGGGATGCGACCTCCTCTATCTCGAGACCCCCACCAACCCCACGCTGAAGGTCCTGGACCTCGAGCGGCTGTCCGCGGCGGGGCGGGCCGCCGGCGCCACCGTGGTGGTGGACAACACGTTCGCCACACCCATCAATCAAAGTCCTCTCGCGCTGGGCGCGCATCTGGTGGTCCACTCGGCCACCAAGTTCCTGGGCGGACACGCCGACGCGTTGGGCGGTGTGGTGTGCGGTGAGACGGAGTTGGTGCGACGGATCTTCCGGTTCCGTGAGATCAACGGCGCCACCCTCCACCCCGAGGCCGGGTACCTGCTGCTCCGGGGCATGAAGACGTTGGCCCTGCGAGTGGCACGCCAGAACGAGAGCGCTCTGCGCATCGCCCGGTGGCTGGAAGAGGCCGACGGCGTGGCATCGGTACACTATCCCGGACTGTCCTCCCACCCGGCTCACGCCGTGGCCGCCCGCCAGATGCGCGGCTTCGGGGGTGTGCTCAGTTTTGCCCTGGACGGCGGGATGGACGCCGTGGAGCGGTTCCTGCCGGCGCTGCGGTGGGCGCACCGGGCCGCCAACCTGGGGGCGGTGGAAACCGTGGCCGGGACGCCCGCCACCACCAGTCACGTGGAGTGCACTGCCGAAGAGCGGGCCGCCCTGGGCATCCCCGAGGGCCTCATCCGGTACTCGGTGGGCATCGAGGATCCCGACGACCTGCTGTCGGACCTGACGCAGGCGCTGGCGACGACGGGGGGCGTGACGGGATAGGGCCCACCCGGCCAGCAGCTCCGTCTCCCTCGTGATAGCAATCCACGCCCGCGGTGTCAGCGGCACCGCCGCCAGGCTAGTGGACCGTGGGCAGCACCCCGTCCACGATGACCCCCAGGGCCAGGTCGGCCAGCCGGTCGGCGCCGACGTCCTGGCTGGCGCCACGCCAGGCCGTGGTGGCGACCACCACCAGCTCCTTGGACGGCACAACGTAGATGAACTGACCGCCGTGGCCCCACGCGAAGTACGCGTGGTGGTCCACGTCCACCCACCACAGGAAGCCGTAGCTCACGTGGGAGATGGGGCCGGCGGGGATGGTCCAGGAGAACCGGCGCGTCACGGCTTCGTCCACCCAGACCGCCGGCACCACCACTCGGTCGGCCGACCACCCCCGTTGGAGCATGAGTTGGCCGAACTTGGCCAGGTCCCGGGGCCGGAGATCCAGCCCCGCGCCGCCGTTGACGTACTGATGGCTCAACGAGCACCACCCCGGCGACGGCCAGGAGCATGGGGAGGAAGAGGTAAAGGAGTGCATTAGCGCCCACCGGCGAGTCCCAGAGGGAGTGGAGGGAGAGCGTCGACCGGTCCCGATGCTCTTCGGGACAGCGTTGGACCAGGTCGGCAACCAGGCCGTCCACCTCCGCCTGGGCGTGGGCGCGTCCCACCCAGGACGAAGCCGCCCGATGACGTTGAGCCACACATTGTCGCGACGGGCGAGTTGCTCCTGCCCCAGACCGGCTGCGCCATGGAAAGAGGGATCCACAGATCGCTCCGGATGCCGGTCTTCGCGCCCTGGAACCCCGCTGGCGCCACGCCGACGATGGTGTAGGGATGGAGGTTGATCTCGAGGGTGCTCCCCAGGGCCTTCGCGCTTTCGCCGAACCGGTCCTTCCAAAGCCCGTAGCCCAGCACCACCACCGGGGCTCCTCCCGGTGTCCGGTCCTCCTCGGGGGCGAAGCCCCGTCCCAGCAGCGGCTCAAGGCCCAGGATGTCGAAGTAGTCGGCGGTGGCCAGTGTGGCATCCGCCCTGGCCGCTTCCCCGGCACCCGTGAGCGTCACCCCGTCGTCGTGATAGCCCGCCAGGCCGACGAAGCTGCGGGACTCCTCGCGGAGATCGAGGAGGTCGAGGTAGGAGATGGCCGGCGGGGACGGCTCGGGCGCCGTACCGAAGATCTTGCCAGAGGCGAAGGACCGCACCGCCGAGAAGACGGGCCATCGGGCTTGCTCCATCAGACGGACGGGCAGGGCGTCCGATCGACGTTGGCTGGTAGTGGTTCAAACTGCGCATGGCACGCTAGCGCAGGTCCCATCACGATCCGGGCAGGGCTTCCGCTCCAGCGCTACCCCGCACCTCCCCCTCGCTGCCCTCCACAACCAACGCGGCGAGAGCTCCGCACATCCCAGTTGACGGGGCACGGAATTGCTACCTAAGGTGCGCCGACCCATCCGGCAGAACGAGCCTCCATCGCGTGAGGAGCATCCATGACTCGACTCGAGAAGATGGTGACCGTCGCGGTGGGCGTGGCCGCCCTGGGCGCCTGCAGCGCGCCGCCCCCTGAGGCCGATGTGGTCATCGCCCCCGCGGACCTCGCCCGTGCCCTGGCCAACGACCGGCAGGCGGCCCTGGCGACGTACAGCGGAAAGGTCCTGGAGCTGTCCGGGACCGTGGCAGGAAAGATCGAACCGGAGGGGCTCAACCCCACGCAGGGCGTGGTGTTCGCCGGCATCGACCAGAAGCTTGCGTTCGACTCCGATCTCAGTTTTGTCATGTTCGATTCGGAAGACCCGGCTGCCACCACGGAATTCGAGAGCATCGCAGTCGGCGACGCTGTCACTTTGGTGTGCCGACTCGAGGCGCTCAACGAATCGGGCAGCCTCATCCTGGTGAAGGGGTGCCGCATGAAGGAGTGAGCGGGTCACCGGGGCAACGCTTTCTTCAAGTGCGCCCGACAGGATTCGAACCTGTGACCTCATGCTCCGGAGGGCTGTGCCCCGCCCCGAACCACGCCGAAATGCGCCGATCTTCAACGGTTCACACCGAGGCGCGCCGGGCCGGTGCGGGTCTGCGCCGGTTCGGTCTGTTACCGGGCCTGTTACCCCAGAGCACTCGAAGGACCTACATGCTCGGCAGCTCGGCCACGCCCGGAGTCCGTCAGAGCACCCTCCACCACGGCGTGCCCAAAACCCGATCCGACAGCCATTCCGTCCGCTCCCCTGCGTGGAGCAGGACGCAGCCCTTCACTGCGTCGCCGTGGCGATCACGGAACTCCATCAGGTTGGCCCAGTCGCGCGGACGGGGGCGATCCGTCGACTTCACCTCCACCCCGACCACCGATCCCTCCGACTCGATCACGAAGTCAACTTCTCGCCCTTCATAGGTCCTCCAGTAGAGCACCTGCGTTGCGCCCGGTCGGGTGTCCTTCCAAGCCTGCAGGTCCATGAGGACGAGGTTCTCGAGATGCCCTCCTCTGGGCTCCGTCTCGCCGGCGACGTGCAGGGCGAGGCCCGGGTCACTCCAGAAGAGCTTGGGCGACTTCACGACCCGCTTCGTCCGGTTCCCCGCGAAGGTCTGGACGCGCAGGATCTGGAACGACGTCTCGAGGAGGTTCAGATACCGGCGCGCAGTGGTGTGGGGCAGATCAGCGTCCCGAGCGATCTCTGACTGAACCGCCAGGCCACCGACCCGAAGTGCGGCAATTCGCATGAGGCGCCGGAAGTCCACAAGGCCGCCGATGGAGGCCAGTTGCTGGAGATCCCGCTCCAGGTACGTCCTCAGATAACCGTCGAACCAGATCCCTGCCGCCTCCGGGTCCGCCAGCTCGTATGAAGGTGTCGGGTATCCTCCGACGCGGACCACCTCCTGCCATTGCGCGGGCGGAAACGCCGCATCCTCGAGGCCTTGGATCCAGGAATCGGGTGATCCGTCCTTGAACACGTCCCACACCCCGGTACGTCCCCTGCCCAGCAGTTCCCCACGGCTGAACGGCCACAGGTTGACGTAGCCAGCGCGCCCGGCGAGAGACTCGGCCACGTTCTCCATCAACAGCAGGTTGGCCGAGCCCGTCAGGAGGAACCGTCCGGGCCTTCTCGGCCGGTCCTCATCGACGGCGTGCTTGATGGTGAGTAGCAGGTCGGGTACACGCTGGACCTCATCGATGACCATCCGCTCGGAGCGGGCCAGCAGGCCCGCGGGGTCACCTTCGGCGATCGCACGGACGTCCAGGTCGTCGAGGGTCACATACGGTCGCCCGTCGTCTCCCGCGATCTTCCGCGCCAGCGTGCTCTTCCCGGTTTGGCGCGCTCCCATCAGCACAACCACCGGGAAGACCTCCATCACCCGGCGGACCCATGTCTCGGCGGCACGGGGCAGCAAGGGCACTGCGCTTTGGCTTTCTGCGCGTCTGTTGGTCATGTGGCGAAAATTCTGCCACATCATGGTCAGATGCGCAATCCACCCGGCGTCGGGTCTGATCCTCGGCTAGATATTGGAACAGGAAGCCCGCCCGACAATCCGTTCGCCGCGCGCGGGCTCGTCGAAGGTCTCGACATCTCGCCGACCGTCCCAGGCGAAGCGCACGCGTCGGTGAGCCTGATCCGCGCCGGCGACCGGGAACCGCTCATCTACCGGACGAAGGACTGGGGACGCACCTGGACGAAGATCGTCAACGGCCTCCGCACCGATGAACCGTCGGGCAGCATGGTGCGCGCGTTGCGTGCCGACCCCGGGCGCGCCGGCCTCCTGTACGCGGGCACCGAGACCGGCATGTACGTTTCGTTCGACGACGGGGACTCGTGGCAGTCCATGAGCGGCAACCTGCCGAACACGTCGTACCGGTCGATCGTGTTTGCCGATGGCGACCTCATCGTCGGCACGTACGGCCGCGGCATCTGGGTGCTCGACGGCGGCTCGGTGCTCCGCCAGTTCACCAGCGCCGTCGCGAGCGGGCCGGCGCACCTCTTCGCACCGGAGCCGGCCACCCGCGTGCGGCGCAACGTCGGCTGGGACACGCGTTCCAGCCCGAGGTGCCGCACGCGCTCAACCCGCCCGACGGCGCGATCATCTACTACTCCCTCGCGTCGAAGCCCTCGGGCGACATCACGATGGAGATCGTCGACGCGAGCGGCGCCGTGATCCGGCACTACACCAGTGCGCCGGGCGTCGCCGTCCCTGAAGCGTCCCACCCACCGCATCCCAACTGGTGGCTGGCCCCACCGTACTCCCTGCCCACGGACGTCGGCCTCAACCGGATGGCGTGGGATTTCCGTTGCGACTCGCCGCCGGCCTTCACGCACACGTTCGAGATCAACGCGAACCCCGGGCGGACGCCGACGGCCCCGCAGGGCGCGTTTGCCGGCCCTGGCCGCTACACCGTCCGGCTCGCGGTGAACGGAAGGACCTACACGCAGCCACTCACGGTTCGCAACGATCCGAGGTCGCCGGTGTCCGTCGCGGGATTGGCGGCCAGTCGGACATGGTCGCGAAGATCCGGGCAGCGGTCGTGACCGCGTGGGACGGATACCACCAGGTGGATGCAATGCGCACGGCGCTCGAGGCGAAGACACCGGCCGACGCCGCGTCGCCATCGGCGACGGCCATTCACGCGTGCGCCGAGGTGATCGATTCGATCGGCGCGACGTTTCAGCTGCTGCACAGCAGAATGCTCGGGCTGCTCACCGCGCAGGAGAACGCAGACCAGGCTCCCACCGAGGCGATGCTCGCGGCGTGGTCCGCCGCCTGCAAGGACCTCACGTCGACCGTGCCGAAGTGGTCGCAGCAGAACGCAAAGCCGCTCACCGACCTCAACGCCGACCCTGGTGGCCTGATCCGCGGTGCGGACGCTCGCCACGTTCTTCGGCTCCACGTCGGTCCACTTCGCCGTCTCGCGGAAGACCGAACGGGCCCTCCGGATACCAACTCGGGCCGCTCGGCTCGAACAGGATGGAGCTGCGGTGGGCTTCGCGGGGGCATGAAAGGCAAAGGCCGGAGTCCTTGCGGACCCCGGCCTCACTCAGTGCGCCTGACATCCCATTCTTCGTGAACGGCTCCCTGTCAGATGTCCTTCCGCTTCGTCTCGGGCGGCGTAAGTGTCCGCGGGAAGGTGGCTTGCGCCTACGAGGCCAGCTTCTCCAGGAGCGCGGCGGGCGTCCGTGCGGGAATGGGCGAGTTGACGAAATCCCGCACGTTCCGTGTTGCGATGTACTGGGCGCCGCACTCGCGGGCCGCGGCCACCTGCATCGCATCCTCCAGGTCCGCGACCGGAAGGGCCAAGGCGTAGCGAAGTGCGTCGGTACCGGCCTGGGCCACCGTGGCGAAGCGCGTGAGATCCGCCAGGAACGCGCGGGCGCCGGCATCGCCGCCTTCCGGGCGGATCAGGTAGTAGAGGTTCGAGAGCGTGTGCCATGCCACGAAGGCCATGCGCGGGCGACGCTCGAGGAGGTCGAGGAGGGCGCTCGATGCCTCCGCGTGGGGCTCCCGATCGAGGGCTACGTCCAGCAAGACATCGGTGTCCAGGAGGATCACCGATGCTTCTCCATGAGGGCCCGATACCGCGCGTCGTCCCGGTTCGCGGGCCGAAAGGCGCCGCGCCACTTCCGGGAGAAGGACGGACCCTCCTCGTCGGCCATGCTGCGCAACGCGTCCTCGATGAGCGACGAAAGCGAGACCCCAAGGGCGCGTGCGTGCCGCTTCGCCCTGGGCAGGAGATCCCGGTCCACCGTGACGGTCAGCTTGGTCTTCATAGGATACGTATACTACACCAGATACACGTATACGTCTATCGGCTCGCTCAGGACCGAAGCCAGCTCGCCACGATCGCTCCGGGACACGAACAGGAAGGCCCGCCCCGTGATGGGGCCGGCCGAAGCCTCCGGCGTGTAGGTCAGGCGGAATGTCTGGTCCGCGGCGGCACGAGGCGTGGCCACCAGGGCCGCCAGAAGTGCCGCGCGGAGAAGTCGTCGGGTCGTCGGTTGGGATCGCATGGCGCGAAGTATAGGCGCCGGACGCCCCTCCCGGGAGCTACGACGGCCCCCGGCTGCTCCCCACGCGAAGCAACGACGCATCGGGTCGAACCTGTGACCTCATGCTCCGGAGGGCTGTGCTCTTGCGCCGACCTGCGACGAAATGCGCCGATCTGCAGCGGTTCACACCAAGGCGCGCCGGGCCGGTGGGAATCTGCGCCGGTCCGGTGTGTTACCGGGTCCGTTGCGGGATGCCGTCTCACGACAGCACCGTGAACCCATCTTCGCCCTTCAGCGCGCGGTCAAACGTGACGGTTTCATCACACCCGGCGGCGTGATTGGTCTCACCGATCAGATAGTCGGCCAAGTCCGCCCTACCGTCGCGGTACCGACGCAGAGATCGCCAAACGTGGTCGCGTTCCTCGAACTCGAACTGCTGCGTGAGAAGGAGCTTCTCCAGGACATCGCCGATCGTGTCCTTCGGGTACTCATATGCCGACTCCAGAACCCAGACGGTCTCGCACACCACGACCTTGTTCAGATATACAGAGACCCCGCTTTCCGCCGCATCCGTGATGAGTCGGAAGACGACCGCCTCCTGGTCGGCATCGTCTCTGACGAGGTACCGGACGAGCACGTTCGTGTCGAATCCTGTCACGGCTTCAGCCCGTGACGCTGCCGGATGATCCGGTTCATCTCCTCCACGGTCACCGTAGGCTGCCCCGACCGCTCCAGAATCCCGTGGAGATCCCGGATGTCGTAGGTGGCCGGGCGAAGCACCACTCGCCCGGCTTCGTCCACCACGTACTCGATCCGATGGCCGGGCTGAAGCTTCAGGTGCTCCCGAATCTCCTTGGGAATCGTGGTCTGGCCCTTGGTGGTGATCGTCGAGTGTGCCATATTCCTTACCTCATGCGGAATCCTTACTACATGGTAAGGCAGAAGGGCTCAGCGGTCAACGTGAACGCGCCAGGCGGGTCAATCCGGGCGGGGAGCGGCGCCACGTGACCAGCCGTTCGAAGTCCACCTCCTCGGCCCGCATGGGCACGATGGCGATGTAGCGGTCGTGCCAGGCGGCCTCGTCGCTGCCGGGAGGGGGCGCGGCGGCCAGATCATCGGTACCGGCGACGCGCCAGGTCCCATCGCCGGCGGGTGTCAGCCGCGGGACCACGCGGAGCGGCGCGCGGTCCACGATGCGGATGCCGGCCACTTGGTCGGGCGCGACGCTGGGCATGCTCACCGTGAGGAACTCCGGCGGCTCGAGCTTCCGGACCATCGACGAGCCGGCGAGGCGGACCACCCAGTCGACGGCCGCGTCGACGGCGCCGGGCATGTCGTCATCGAGGCCGGAGACGGCGATGGCCGGGACGCCGGCGAGGGCCGCCATGCGGGCGGCGCCGACGGTCCCGGAGCCGAACCAGTCGGAGCCGAGGTTGGCGCCACCATTGATGCCCGAGACCACGAGATCGGGCGGCGACTCCCTCATCAGGCCGAGGAGTGCGAGGATCACGCAGTCGGCCGGAAAGCCGTCGACGGCGAACGCGCGGATGCCGGGCCCGAGGTCTCGCGGCGCGGCGGCGATCGCGCCCGTCCTCGTGATGGTGATGTAGCTGCCGCTGCCGCTGCGGTCCCGGTCCGGGGCCACCACCCACACCTCGGCGTGGCGGGCGAAACCGCGGGCCAGGGCCGCGATCTTGGGGTCGTCGATGCCGTTGTCGTTGGTGATCAGGACGCGGGCAGGGAAAGCTCGGCCGTCCCCGGCCTGCTGTCCGGTGGCGGGAGCGGCGCCCGCCGCGAAGCAGGCGCCCACCAGGATGGCGGCGTTGGCGAGGGCGATGACGGCACGACGCGTCGTCTGGAGCATGCGGTTCCTCCACCGTTCGAGTCAGACTCCGCGGGGGCCGATCCCCACGCGTCTCGACGGTGTCGGATCCGGTGCTGCGGCGGCTATCGCCCGATCGGGTGATTTCGGGTCATCCGACGGTACCATCCAGGTGGGCACCGGGCTTCGGAGCCGTGTCGGCCACCCCGGCAAGGGCGGCGATCAGGGCGACGCGCGTCCGGAACCCGCTCTTGTCGAAGACGGCGCTCAGGTGGGTCTTCACGGTGTTCGGCGAGATGAACAGTGCCCGGCCGATCTCGGGGTTGCTCAGCCCCTGTCGGACGAGACGCACCACCTCCTCTTCCCGCGCGCTCAGCCCCCACGCCGCCGGGGTCGCACCGGCGGCCGGCGACCGGCGTCTCGCCAGCGTCCAGGTGAGGACCACGGCCATCCCGCAGTACCACAGCGGATAGAAGCGCCACTCGGTGCCGTCGCTGAGAAAGAGGTCGTGGATCAGGCCGGGGATCGCGATCAGCAGGAGCGCCAGAAACCGGGTCGCCAGCGGCCGATAGACGGACCGGTCGCGGACGCGCGTGAGACCGATCCAGAGCGTGTAGGCGACGATGCTCGCGAACGCCACGTCCTCGAACACGTCCCCGGCGTCATCCCACGCGCTCCCGCCCAGCGCGAACTCCGTCACGTGCTGGAGCGCCGCCGCGGCCAGTACGACCGCGAGGAGGACGCGGTCCCGTCGCCGGCCGGCCACCCCGAAGACGCGATGGGCGAAGAACGGCAGCGCGAACATGACGCCGTACCGTCCCACGAACGCCTCCAGGTACGTGACGACCGGCCAGGCCCCCGACGACGCCGGCGCGTTCGCCACCGCGCCCAGGTACGACAGCAGCAGGCGCCCGAGGACGAGGATGCTGAGAGCGGCGTGGAGCAGGAGAAAGGCCCGTGCGAGCGCCGAATCGCGCCGTCGCGCCAGGACCACCACCGCGCCGAGGCACGCGATGCCGACGAGCAGCGTGATGAACGTGTAGGCCAGGAGCATGGTCGAAGATGACGAAACTGGCGATCGGTTCGGCGTCCCCGGAAGTTGCCGGGATGCCCGAGCTACCGGAAGTCCTCACCTGCAGCGAGAACCCCGAGCCACGGGCGGCCGCTCGAGAAGGCGCGCCATGCCGGCGAGCTCGGCCATGAAGTCCCCGGGAAGGAGTGAATCGCTCGTTGCCTTGGGCAATGATCGCCTGTCATACCAAGCCTATCTACGTCCCATGACATCGCGCCCGGAGTGCATGTACTCCATCACTTTGTAATGCTACCAGACCAGCAACCGGGGAGCGACCAGTCTCTACTCACGCCCTCCGGCAGGCGTCAGGGAGTTGGATCGGCAGGCGCCGGCCCCGTCAGGTCGACCATTGCCGCCGAGTTCACTGCGGGGGATTTCCGGCATCTCGCCCACCATCCCGATCGCCAGTCACGGGAACCCGCGACAATTGCGAGCAACAACTGCGAGCACGTCAGAAACGCCAAGCCCCGCTCGGCCAGATGGCCAGGCGGGGCAACGGTTCTCAAGTGCGCCCGACAGGATTCAGCTGCGGTGCGCTTCGCGCATCCTCGCTGCCCTCGCGAACGACCGGAGTGCTCTTCGAGCGCCTCAACGACGCATCGGGTCGAACCTGTGAAGACCGGGTGGGTTCGGTCACAGGTTCGAACGCGGACGGGAATCGGGTGGGAGGGGGGCTCGACGCCCCCCGTCCCCCCACACCACCGGACATACGGGTCCGTATCCGGCGGTTCTTCTCAGTGTTGTAGCGTCAGATACCGTTCGGTGAGGCTGACGAGCTTCTGGCTCTTGAACCACTGGAGGTTCATGGCTTCGGCAGCTTGAGGGCTTCCGGCCATGCGCCACCACCCTTTCCGGCTCCGTCCCAACCCGACCGCCCGTTGGATGGGCACGTCGAGGCTGATCAGGAACGTAATGACGGAGCGGCCCCCTTTGCGTTGCTTGAGCCGCACGCAACGCAGTTTCCTGCGGATCCACTCGTCCAGCCGTTGCAGGTGTGTCTTCGCGCTGGCATAGCGGAAGTACGTCACCCACCCGGTGAGGAACGAGTTCAGTTCCGAGATCATCCGTTCCAGACTCACGCCCCGATTGCGGCGTGTGATCTCCCGGATCCGGTCCTTGGCGCGTTCCAGGCTTTGCGGTGCTAGCGTCAGCCTGCCGCCCGCGAGCAGCCGGTAGCCGAGGAACTTGCGTTCGCTCACGTGCGCTACCGCGCTCTTGGTCCGGTTCACGCGCAGCCGGAGTCGCTTCTCGACGAAGCGGGTCACCGACGCCATCACCCGTTCGCCCGCCGCCTTCGACCGTACATACACGTTCAGGTCGTCGGCGTACCGGCAGAACCGATGGCCCCGTCGCTCCAGCTCCTTGTCCACCTCATCCAGCAACAGGTTCGCAAGCAAGGGCGACAACGGCCCGCCCTGCGGAGTCCCCTCGTATCGCTCCACCACTACGCCCTGCTTCATGATCCCCGCCTCCAAGAACCGGCGGACGATCCTCAACAGTCGCTTGTCGACGATACGCCGGGCTACACGGCTCATCAACACGTCGTGGTTGACCCGGTCGAAGAACTTCTCCAGGTCCAGGTCCACCACCACCGCGTGGCCTTCGGCCACGTACTCCGACGCCTTCCGTAGCGCTTGGTGGGCGCTCCGGCCGGGCCGGAACCCGTAGCTCGACTCCGAGAAGGTCGGGTCCCATAAGGGGTCCAGTACTTGGAGGATCGCCTGCTGGACCAGCCGGTCTACCACCGTCGGGATGCCCAACTGCCTCATCCCCCCGCCGGTCTTCGGGATCTCCACCCCTCGGACCTCCTGCGGCCGGTAGCTCCCGTCCAGCAAGTTGGTCACCAACTCCTCCCGGTGGGCCTTGAGCCAGGTGCCCAGTTCGCTGACGGTCATCCCGTCGATCCCCGGACTGCCCCGGTTCGCCTTCACCCGCTTGTAGGCCCGGTTCAGGTTGTCCCGCTCACAGATCCTCTCCATCAAGGTCTCTGTTGCCAGGGCTCGATTCCCCTTCGACACCGACGACGTTTGCCGCTCCCCTACCGGCACAGATCGGCTTCCGGCCTCTCCGTTTCCCAAGGGGCTCACCTCGGCCTCCGCTCCGAACTGCGTGCGTTGGTCCGTCATGTCTTGCTGCCGCTCCACGTCCATCGAGTCGTCCGGTCTGTCTCCCTGCATCCAAGAAGTTCGGCCCTTCGCCCGACGAAGTTCGGTCCAAGCGCATCCTGCGCTCCGTCGGCCTACTATGGCCTCTGCTGACTCCTCCGACTCCGTCCCCGTCCATCACTGGCCGGGTAGTCCAGTTCGTCTGGACAGCCTCGGAGGCCTCCCAGGGTAAGCCCTGTCTCTTTCCCACGATCCCCGCCGGATTTACCCCCGCCGCGTCTGGGTAGCGTTTTGGGTGCGTATTTCGGCCCAAGTGGAGGGGGCGTTTCGGTCGAAGTGGAACGGCCCTTTCGGAGGAAGTGGAACGGGCATTTCGGGGATGTGGCACTGCCATTCCGGCACATGTGGCACGACCCTGAGCTGAACGGGAGAACTGACGCTGGATAACTGATCCCCAAGGCCGTCTACTGGCCTCCCTTGGAGCTTCGAGCACACGAACCAGGGGAAGCCGATGGCGGCGGAACGGTTGTCCATGCGCAAGATCAAAGAAGTCCTTCGGCTGAAGGCCCTGGGGCAGAGCCCCCAGGCCATCGCCCAGAGCCTGGGGGTCGGCCAGAACACGGTGCGAAGGTATCTGCGCCGTGCCGAGGAGGCGGGGCTGAGCGGGGCAACGGTTTCTCAGCAGTGCGCCCGACAGGATTCGAACCTGTGACCTCATGCTCCGGAGGCATGCGCTCTATCCAGCTGAGCTACGGGCGCGACGACCGCGGGCGCGAGGCCCTGCGGAGACGTTCAAAATCGCCGATCGGCTGCGCCGGTCAAGCCTGGGAGACGCCATGGACGGCGGCCGAAACCGCGGCTGAACGGGTGGGTCCCCGAGCTCCCGCAAGGAAATGTCGCTCTCAGGACGCGGCGATGCGCTCCACGTCGTAGGCGTCGAGCTGTGGGTCGGACGTGAGGATCGGCACGCGCTCCAGCTTGGCCTGCGCCACCAGCATCCGGTCGAAAGGATCGCGATGGTGGCGCGGCAGGTCGGCCACGGCGGCCGCGTGGGCCACGGTGACGGGGAGCGACGTCACCCCCCCGGCCTGCATCCTGGACGGGATGTACCTCGAGGGTGGCTCCGGGAGCACCAGCTTCCCGAGCGCGGCCTTGATCGCGATCTCCCACGCCGAAGCGGCCGAGAGGAGCAGCTCGTTCGAGAGGTCCTGGATCAACCCGAGCGCTTCCGGCGACAGCCTTTCCGGCTCTGCGTTCATCCAGAGCCAGGCATGGGTGTCCAGGAGGATCCTCATCCCTCGAACTCGTCCAGGACCGTCGGGTCGAGGGGCTCGTCGAAGTCGTCGGCGACGTAGACCTCGCCGCGGTCCATTCCCAACAAACGCTTGCCGACGGGATCCACGCGGACGAGCCGCGCAACCGGCTCGCCGCCGCGCGCGATCACGACCTCCTCGCCCGCCTCCACCCTGCGGATGAGGCGGGAGAGGTGTGTCTTGGCTTCATGGATGTTGACGATCTTCGGCATGGAAACAATGTGACTAGACTAGATGACTTAGTCAATTTCCTCGCGGTTCCGGTGGCCACGGGCCACGCCGTCCCCCACGCCCGAAAAGGCCCGCGCCCGCCGCCCTTTCGGGCCGCGGGCGCGGATGGAGTGAGCGCGCGTAATAAGCCGAGTTCTGTCCCCGGTCGCTCGCGCGCCGGGGGAGGATCATTCATCTGGGACCGCCGTTGCCGACGGCCTCGAGCGGCCTACCCGGGACTCGGACGGAGCGGGCAGCTCCTCGTCCCCTACATGGCCTTGCTCCGGGTGGGGTTTGCCGTGCGACTCCCGTCACCGGGAGCCCGGTGCGCTCTTACCGCACCCTTTCACCCTTGCCTGTGCCGCCTCGCGGCGGCCATCGGCGGTCTGCTCTCTGTGGCACTTTCCGTCGCCTTGCGGCGCCCGGGCGTTACCCGGCACCCTGCCCTGCGGAGCTCGGACTTTCCTCCGACGCACGGCCGAAGCCGACGCCGGCGACCCTCACTCGCACGCTCACCACCTGAATACACCGGAGCCGGCGGGAGTTTCGAGGACCCGACCTCCGGCGGCGGACCCGCATTCGAAGCGGCACGTCAACCCTCGCCCCCACCCGCCCGCGGCCGTATGGTCCCCGCCATGGACGCCCGACCCGACTACGACCTGGATGCCGTCCGCGCCCGGATCCCCATCCTGACCACGCGCGTGCCGATGAACGCCTGCTCGCAGGCGCCGCAGAGCGACCCCACCCGCGCCGCAGCCGAGGCCTATCTGGATTCGTGGGCCGCGGACGTGATGGACTGGGACCGCTGGATGGCGGAGGTGGAGGCCGCCCGCGCGGAGTTCGCCGCCCTCGTCGGCGGAGACCCGGCGGACGTGGCCGTGGCCACCTCGGTCTCCCAGGCCACCGCGAGCGTCGCCAGCGGCCTGGACTACTCGGGCCGGCGCTACCGCGTGGTCGTGAGCGGCGCGGAGTTCCCCACGGTGGGGCACGTGTGGCTCGCCCAGGAGCGCTTCGGCGCCGAGGTGACGCGCGTGCCGGTGCGCGAGGACGGAACGATCCCCCTGGAGGACTATGCCACCGCTTGCGACGATCACACGGCGGTCGTGTCCGCGGCCCACGTCTACTACCAGAACGGGTGGAAGCAGGACGTCGCTGCCATCGCGGAGCTCGCCCACGCCCGCGGCGCGCTCCTCTACGTGGACGCTACCAGTCCCTGGGGACGGACGCCTTCGACGCCCCCGCATCGGGCGCGGACTTCGTCGCCTCGGGCAACCTCAAGTACCTGATGGGGATCCCGGGCATCGCCTTCGTATGGGTGCGACCGGGCGTGGCGGAGCGGCTCCACCCCGCGCTCACCGGTTGGTTCGGCCGGGTGGACCCCTTCGCCTTCGACGCCACCCGCCTGGACTGGGCCGCGGGCGCTCGCCGGCTCGACCTGGGCACGCCTCCCGTGATGGAGGCGTACGTCGCGCGCGCGGGGATGGCCTGGCTCCGGGAGCTCGGGTTGGAGGCCATCGGCGCGTGGACGCGCACGCTGGCCGCCCGCCTGATCGAGGGAGGCGAGGACGCGCGGCCTCACCGTCCTCGGTCCGCGGGACGCCGCCGCATCGCTCGCCCGTCGACGGCGTTCGCCTGCGCGGACAGCCACGCGGTGGAGGCGGCGCTCCGGACGCGGGGCGTGATCGCGTCGGCGCGGGGGCCCGCGATCCGCCTGGCGCCCGCATTTCTACAGCACCCCGGAGGACGTGGACCGGGCGCTGGACGCCCTGGCGGAGGTCGTGGCGGGGCAGCCCGCGTGAGCGCGAGGGAGACCTTCGCGTCCAGGCTGGGCACGCTGGCCACGATGATCGGCGTGGCCGTGGGCCTCGGGAACGTCTGGCGCTTCCCCTACATGGTGGGACGCTACGGTGGCGCGGCGTTCGTGATCGTGTACGTGGCGATCGCGCTGCTGGTGGGCGTGCCCGCCCTCATGGCGGAGTGGTCGCTGGGCCGCCACACGCGACGCGGCACCCTCGGCGCGTTCGCCGCCGTCGGCGTCCCGGGCGGCCGCTGGATCGGACGGATCCTCACGCTGGTGGTGCTGGCCGCGGTGGCCTACTACAACAACGCCATCGGGTGGGTGTTGGCCCATGCGCTGGCCGAGCTGCTCGCTCCCCTCGGCCGCCCCTTGGACGCCTCGCGGATCCTGCCGCCTGGGCGGGGCTTCTCGGCGGCGTCCTTCGGCCTGCAGATCACGTTCACGCTCCTGGTGCTCGCCGCCGAGGCTGCCGTGGTGCTCCGCGGCCTGCGCGCGGGGATCGAGCGGGCGAGCCGCGTCCTCATGCCCGTCCTCTTCGCGAGCCTCCTCGTCCTCATCGTCCGCTCCCTCACGCTGCCGGGTGCCGGGGCGGGCGTCGCCTGGTTCCTGTCGTTCCACCCGGAGAACGTCACCGGGTCGGTGACGATGGCCGCCCTCGGCCAGGTCGTCTTCTCCCTGGCGTTGGGCGGCACCTTCATGGTGACGTATGGCTCCTACCTGGCCGAGGGCGCGACGCTCCGCGCCGACGCCGCGCTTACCGTCGCCGGCGACACGGCCGCCGGCCTCCTCGCGGGGCTGGCGATCTTCCCGGCGGTCTTCGCCTTCGGGCTGGAGCCGGGCTCGGGGCCGGGCCTCCTCTTCGCCACGATGCCCCAGCTGTTCGCGCGCCTGCCGGCGGGATGGATCTTCGGCACGCTCTTCTTCGGATCGCTGGCCGGAGCGGCGCTGCTCTCCGGGATCGCCGCGTACGAGGTCCTGGTGGTCGGGGTGACGGACGCCCTCGGGTGGAGCCGCCGCCGCGCGGTGTGGACGATCGCGGCGGCCGCGATGGCGTTGGCGCTGCCCCCGATGCTGAACCTGCGGGTCTTCATCCCCTGGGACCTGACGTTCGGCTCCGGCGGCCAGACGTTCGGGGCGGTCGTCGCCGTGGCGACGGTGGGTTGGGTGATGCGCCGCGGGGACCTCCTCCGCCAGCTGGGCGGGAGCGCACCCTCGTCGGTGGACCGCTTCCTGGCCGGGTGGCTTCGCTGGGTGATCCCGACCGCGGTGCTCGCGGCCTCGGTGTGGTGGCTGCTGACCGACGTCCTCGGCGCGGCCCGGGCGGTGTAGCGACCATGGCGAACGGACCCGATCGCAGCCACCGCACACCGACCCGGGTGCCTCCCGCCGAGGTGGCCGCGGGCCGCGCCGGAGGCCTGGGAACGTTCGGAGGCGTGTTCACGCCGTCGATCCTGACGATCCTCGGCGTGATCATGTACCTGCGCTTCGGCTGGGTGGTCGGGCAGGTGGGGCTCTTCGGGTCGCTGGTGATCGTCACGCTGTCAACCTCGATCACGTTCATCACCGCCCTCTCCGTCGCGGCGATCGCCACCGACCAGCGTGTGCGCACGGGCGGCGCCTACTACATGATCAGCCGGTCGCTCGGCATCGAGACCGGCGGTGCCGTGGGCATCCCGCTGTTCCTCGCGCAGGGGCTCTCCGTGGCGCTGTACACGGTGGGCTTCGCCGGAGTCGGTGACCGACGCCTTCCCGGCCCTCGACACGCGCGTGATCGGCGTGGTGGTCA
This sequence comes from uncultured Gemmatimonadales bacterium, assembly GCA_963848895.1. Taxonomy (GTDB): domain Bacteria; phylum Gemmatimonadota; class Gemmatimonadetes; order Longimicrobiales; family Gaopeijiaceae; genus SZUA-318. Next base: position 519,189 of record CAWKGE010000018.1, on the reverse strand, counting down.
CTGTGGGCGTGGCGGCCCTGGCGCTCACGTCCGCCCGCGCCGCCATTCGGGCCCAGTACTTCATCATGGCCGCGATCCTCCTGTCACTCCTCTCGCTCTTCCTCGGCTCGTCCATCCCGGGCGTGAAGGTACAGGGGATGGGGGCGCCGAGCCTGCCGCCCTCCGAGCCGTTCTGGGCCGTCTTCGCGGTGTTCTTCCCCGCGGTGACGGGCATCATGGCCGGCGTGAACATGTCCGGAGACCTGGCGAACCCCGGACGCTCGATCCCCCGGGGGACGTTCGCGGCCATCGGCGTCGGCTACCTCATCTACATGTCGCTCCCCCTGGTGCTCGCGCTGCGGGTCGACACGGCGTCGCTCCTCACCCAGCCCCTGGTCATGCGCCGCATCTCCATCTGGGGCGACGCGATCCTCCTGGGCGTGTGGGGCGCCACGCTGTCCAGCGCCGTGGGGAGCATCCTGGGGGCGCCCCGGGTCCTGCAGGCGCTGGCCCGCGACGGCATCCTCCCCCGCCGCCTGCGCTGGCTCGGCCGGGGCAGCGGACCCGAGGACACGCCCCGTGCCGGCACCCTCGCCACCCTCGCCATCGCCCTCGTCGCCGTGTGGTTCGGCAACCTGAACATCATCGCGCCGATCCTCACGATGTTCTTCCTCACGACCTACGGCGTGCTGAACGTGGCCGCAGGCGTCGAGCGTTTCCTGGGCAGCCCCTCCTTCCGGCCGGTCTTCCACGTCCCGTGGATCGTCTCGCTCCTGGGCGCCGCAGGGTGCGCGGCCGTGATGTTCCTCATCAACGAGACGGCCACCATCGTCGCGCCGTGCTGGTGGTGGGCATCTTCGTCTGGCTCGAGCGGCGCGGCCTCGAGGCGGCGTGGGGCGACGTGCGCCGGGGCGTGTGGATGGCCCTCACCCGGGCGGGCCTGCTGCAGCTCCGGGCGGCGACGGTGGATCCCCGGAACTGGCGTCCCCACTTCCTGGTCCTGGCCGGCTCACCCACGCGGCGGTGGCACCTGATCGAGCTGGCCGCCGACTTCTCGCACCACAACAAGGGGCTCCTGACGGTCGCCACGGTCCTCACCGACGAGTCCGTCACGCACGACCGCAAGCGTGCCATGGAGCGCCACGTCCAGGAGTACCTGGGACGACGCGGCATCGACGGGCTCGTGCGCGTGATCTCCGCGCCCGATCCCTTCCTCGGCACCGAGACCCTCGTGGAGGCGTACGGGCTCGGCCCCCTCGTGCCGAACACCATCCTTCTCGGTGACTCCCAGCGTGCCCAGCTCCGGGAGCGCTACTGTGCGATGGTGGAGCACTTCTGGAAGTCGCGCCGCAACGTCGTCATCGTGCGCGACGCGGACCAGGTGGGCTTCGGCGCCCGCAAGCGGGTGGACATCTGGTGGGGCGGCCTGCAGAGAAACGGCTCGCTCCTCATGATCCTGGGCTACCTCCTGCGCACCTCCCTCACGTGGCAGGGCGCCGACGTCCGCATCAAGATGATCATGCCCACGCCCGCCGCCGCGGAGCAGGCCCGCCAGAACCTCGTGCGCGTCCTGCACCGCACGCGCACCGGCCTCGTCCCCGAGATCCTCGTGGCGCACGACCGGTCCTTCCCGGAGATCCTGCACGAATCGTCCGCCGACGCCGACCTCATCCTCCTGGGGATGGCCAGGCCGGAGGGGCACGACTTCGCCGCGTACTACGAAGGTCTCCAGGAGCGCACGGCTGGGCTGCCCGCGACGGTGTTCGTCCTCGCCGCCGAGGACATCGCCTTCCGGGAGGTGCTGTTCCGCGAGCTGGCGCCGTGAGCTTCGACGCCGTGGTCGTCGGCGCGGGCCCCAACGGCCTGGCCGCGGCCGTGGAGCTCGCGCGGTCCGGCCTGAGCGTATTCGTCCGGGAGGCGAACGACGAGGTGGGAGGCGCCGCCCGCACGGAGGAGCTCACCCTTCCGGGCTTCCGCCACGATGTTGGATCCGCGGTCCTGCCCCTCGGGATCGGCTCCCCGTTCTTCCGGTCCCTTCCCTTGGCGCGCCACGGCCTCGAGTGGGTGCACCCGGAGACCCCGCTGGCGCACCCCATGGACGACGGACGCGCCGTCGCGCTGCATCGTTCCGTGGAGGAGACGGCTGCGGGCCTGCTCACTGACGGCGACGCATACCGGCGGTTGGTCGGGCCGTTCGTCGAGTCGTGGCCGGCGTTCGCGGAGGCCGTGCTGGACAGCCCGCTGCGGCCTCCGCGCCATCCCCTCCTGATGGGGCGCTTCGGGCTGCGGGCTTTCCGTTCGGCCGCCGCGCTCGCGCGTGCGCACTTCCGCGGCGGGGACGCTCGGGCCCTCCTGGCGGGCAACGCGGCACACGCCGCCCTCCCCCTCGATCAGGTGCCCGGCTCCGCCATCGCCCTCGTGCTCATGGTCGCCGGGCATGCCGTGGGATGGCCGTTCCCACGGGGTGGGTCGGGCGCGCTTAGCGCCGCCCTCGCGTCGTACCTCGAGTCGCTCGGGGGAACGATCGAGGCAGGATCCGAGGTTCGCTCCCTCGACGAGCTCCCGCCGGCACGCGCCGTCCTCCTTGACCTGACGCCCCGGCAGGTCGTCCGCATCGCGGGGACGCGACTTCCGGAGCGCTACCGGCGGACTCTCGAGCGGTGGGCGTACGGCCCGGGCGCCTTCAAGGTCGACTGGGCGCTGCACGAGCCGATCCCCTGGAGCGCGCCCGCGTGTCGACGGGCCGGCACGGTGCACCTCGGCGGCACGTTCGACGAGATCGCGGAGGCCGAGGCACGCTCGTGGCGCACCGGTGGGCCCCACCCCCGCCCCTTCGTCCTCGTGGCCCAGCCCAGCCTGTGGGACGATACCCGCGCGCCGGAAGGGGGGCATACCGCATGGGCGTACTGCCACGTTCCCAACGGCTGGACGGGGGACGCCACCGAAGCGATCGAGGCCCAGATCGAGCGCTTCGCGCCGGGCTTCCGGGACGTCGTGGCCGCGCGCCACACGCTCGGCCCCCCCGAGCTGGAAGCGTGGAACGCCAACCTCGTCGGCGGCGACGTCAACGGCGGTACCGCGACGCTGGGGCAGACGCTCGCGCGTCCCGTCCTGTCGCCGCACCCGTGGGCCACGCCGGTGGAGAACCTCTATCTATGCTCCGCGTCGACGCCACCCGGCGGTGGGGTGCACGGGATGTGCGGGTACCACGCGGCGCGTGAGGCGTTGAGGAGGACGTTCGGGGGGTAGGGAGCGGAGAGGAGGCGGCGGGATCTTCCTGCGTGAAAGGGCTGTTCGCTCAGAGCGGGACCCTGGCAATCCGATCATGTTCAGTCAACTACAAATCAGGAGGTAACCGACCAGCCTCCAAGCCCTCCAGCAGTTCCAGGAGGCCAACAGCCTCCCATGAACGGTTCCGTCTTGACGCAGAGAGGAATCAACACGCCACAGCCTTCGAGCTGCTTGACGGCCTGATGGATGGCCGCCTTGGCTCTTCCGGTGGCGGCAGCCGCAACCGGCGCCGTGATCACTGGGTGCGCCGGCAACACCTCGATTACGGCCCACGCTGCCGCGTCGGCCCTGGGGGCATCCCCGGCCGTCAACGATTGCCTCCACCTGTCCATCTGGACAGCGACTGCCCTCAGATACACCTCGGCCAACCGGGCAGCCTGCGCTGCCGCGATGGAGAACCGTTCGATCCAACTCTCGATATCACCGTCTCTGAAGCGGGTCAGCCCTTCGATGTACCGCTCGCGATCTGCGGCAAGGACGACGCTGATCGGGGGAACGTACGTTTGGGCGATGCCGCGATGTCGCAACACGACATGGATGAGTGTCCGGCCGGTCCTCCCGTTTCCATCGTCAAACGGATGGATGGTTTCGAATTGGGCGTGCACCAGTGCTGCCTGCACCATGGGAGGCAAGAAATCCTCGCAAATAGCCTGGCACAGGTCTTGGAGGAGGGGCTCCACGTGCTCCGGCGGAGGAGGCACAAAGTCGGCTCCGCACGGGTTGTAGTCGTTCCCGCCAATCCAGTTCTGACCCGTCCGCAGCAGTCCAGCTACATGCGAGTTGGGCGCATTCGCCATTAGCCTGGCGTGGATCCCCTTCAGATGTGTCAGCTCGAGAGAGTCTGTCGTAGCGGCTTCGTCCACGGCGAGCTGCATGGCCTCGATGTTGCCGATGACCTCCAGAACTGTCGGCGACGCCTTCCCTCCCGTTTCCATCCGAGACTCCGCCCGCGCGAGCTGGCGGATCCCCACCTGCATTCCCTCCACCTTCGAGGATGCGATGGACTCGGTACGCAGGAGAAGTCGGGCGAGGGGCTCGAGCGCAGGATGCGCGGTGGCGTTCAGGCTCGTGATCGCCTGTTCTGCATCCGACACAACGCCCACGACCTTGGAGGACAGGCTGAAGTGGTCTTCGGCCAAGGGGGCCGGAATGAAGGCGTTGTAGTGGCACGCCCTCCGGTACCGCGGGGCAGCGTACAGGTTTGGATCGTACTCCCACGTCTTGGCTACGAGGGTGCCTCGCATCCTGACTCTCCCGGTGTTCTTAGTTCAGCTTAGATCGTAAGCTGAACTAAGATGGCCTACGGGTTCAGGATCGCAAAGATCCAGAGCTCTCTCGCTGACGCGAGCGGCTCTGGTGCCATTGGGGCTGGATGTCTGGGCAGCACCATGTTGTCGCAGGCCAATTCTTCGGGTGCGGGCCAGGTCGATGGTGAGGAGCGACCAAGGAGTCGTTTGTCGGCCCTCCAGTGGACGCTACCCATTCCCACGATCCGTTGATGAGGCTGTCTATTTCTGGATCCCCGTTCGCATACGTAGAGGTTGAGTCCACCCGCGATCCCGATGGGATCTTCTTGGGTGAACCACCCATTCCACCATCCGACAACCGAACATCACAGCCTACCTCCCCCCCTCCGCCACCGCCTTCTCCCCCACCTTCTCGAAGTGCTCCCCGATCCAGTCCAGCAGCCGCTTCCAGTGGTCGTGGAAGTCCTCCACCGTGCTGGCCCGCCCTGCGCCGTGACCGCCGTGCATGTAGTTCACCCACACCACCTCCTTCCCCAGCCGGCGGAGGGCGTAGTACATCTCGCGCTCGTTGGTGGCGGGCACGTTCCAGTCCCCCTGCCGGAGCAGCAGGAGCAGCGGCGTCTCGATGCGGTCGGCGAACATGACCGCCGAGTGGGCGATGTACTTCTGGGGCTGCTCCCACAGCGTGGCGCCGATGCGGTCCTGCCCCTCCTCGGCGGCGTTGTAGTTGCGCGTGGTGATCTTCTCGCTGTCGCCCAGGAAGGAGATGATGTCCACCTTGCCCGAGACGTTGACCGCGGCGGCGAAGCGATCGGTCTGCGTGACGAGCAGGTTCACGGCGTAGCCGCCGTAGCTCTGGCCCTCGACGCCCAGGCGCTTCTCGTCCACCAGGCCGCGCTCGATGAGCGTGTTGATCGCCGTGGTGACGCCCTTGAGCCACGCCTCGCCGGGATACCCCTCCACCAGGTTCACCGACGGGCGGAAGCGCGAACCAGCCCCGGGCCGGTGATGAGGTTCATGTTCTCGTTGTACCCGTTGTCGAAGAACGTCTCGTAGATCTCCGCGACCAGCGGGTACTTCTTCCCGGGCTCGTACCCGTAGGGGTAGTAGAGCACGCCGTAGAGGTGCTTGCCGTCCACGTCGAGGTACTCGACCAGCTCGGAGTGCGTGAGCGCCACGCCCTCGAGCTGGGGATTGAGGTCGGTGAGACGCTGCGGAGTCGGAGAAGGCGGCGTCCGACGCGTACACCTCGTCGGGGTGGTCGCCGTCCGACATCCGGTAGACGACGCGGCTGCCGTCCTCGGAGACGTTCCAGTCCCCGTAGACGTTGGCGTCCTTCACCAGGTCCTCCGTCCGCCGGCTCTGGAGATCGTAGCGCACGAGCCCACGCTCCCAGTGGTCGCGGGCCGACGTGCTCAGGTAGAGGAAGCGGCCGTCCTCGCTCCACCGCTCCAGCGAGGCCGGGGCCGCGTGTCCTCGTCCCCCTCGGAGCGGCATCACCGTCTCCAGCTCACCGCTGCGGGGATCCAGCAGGTGGTAGCCGTCGCGGTCGCGCACGAGCAGGCGCTCCCCGTCGGGGCGCCACGCTCGAGGGCGAAGCTGAGCCGCGTGGTGTCGCCCTCGGCGGCGGGCCTCCGGTACGCCTTCGTGAGGTTGCGCGCGCTGTCGCGCGTCCGCCCAGCGGACAAAGACGTTCCCCGCTCGGCCCACGCGAAGGCGGTCGCCGTCTGGTTCCACTGGCCGTCGAACCGACGCTCCACGGGTCCGAGCAGCGTGTCCGCGGCATCGCCGCCAGGTTCAGAGCCGCACCACGGTGTACTCGGTGCCTTTCGCCCGCTCGTACGACGTGCGCAGGGCCGCGTGCGACCTCCCAGCCGAGCCAGCCTCCGTCCTCGGAGAAGCGGGCTGCCGGACGGCGGTGTTCTCGGGCAGCTCCCGCACGGCACCGTCGCGCAGCGTCACCAACGCGGGGATCTCCACGGCGTCGAGGTTGCGCACCCGGTCCCAGTCCAGGAAGTCGTCGCGGCTGTCCTGAACCACCACGGGGCCCTCGGTCATGTCGAGGAACGCCTTTCGCGCCTCGGCCGCCCATCCCTCGGGCCTGAGGGCGACCAGCACCGACGCGCCGTCCGGGTGACCACGCCAGGGGCGATTCGAGGCGATCTCCTTCGAGGTCCGCAGGCCCACCGCGCGGGACCGGTCGGACGCCGCGTCGTAGACGTACAGCCGGTACCGCGTCCCCGTCCAGCTTGAAGAAGGCGAGCCGACGCCGTCGGGCGACCAGGCCGCGCCGCGCAGCTGCTCGTGGCTCCGGGAAGAGGGAGCGTGTCGCGCCCGACCGCGCGTCGATCACCAGCACCTCGGAGAGCGACGGCGCCACGTACGTCGGGTCGCCGAAGCGGAAGTGGTCCACGCCGGAGCGGTCCCGCCGCGTCTGCACGGTGACGGCCACCCACCGACCGTCGTCGGTCACGTCGGCGATGCGTGCGCCGCGGACGTCGAGCGCGTCCTGGGTGGTGAACGGGACGGCCGGCCTGCTGGCCGGCCAGAGGGTGCGACCAGCGCGGCCGCGGAGAGGACACAGAGAATCAGGGAATGCCCACGCATGACAGGCTCCTTCGCGCGGTGGATCGGATCGAGCGTCGGCCGAATATCGGTCCGGGCCGCGGCGGGCCTGGCGACGCACCGGCGCCCGCCGACGCCGCGCCGTCCTCGGGGCCCTGCCCAGCGCCCGCCCGCAGCCCCCCCGCCACCGCCTCCCCGATCCGCGCGCGGGAAGCGACCGTCGTCCCCGAGCAGCCGCTGGTTCACCTCCAGCTCGATCCCCAGGTAGCGGCTCCGCCGTGCCGCGTGCGCAGCCAGGTGGTGAGCCCGTCGGAGGCGCCGCGATAGGGCTGGTTGCGCCGCACGGCCAGGTCCGGGAGGGCGGCGGCGAGCGCGGCCACCCAGGCGGCGACCAGGCGCGCGCTCCGCCGGCCGCGCCGGATCGTACAGCAGCGCGACGTCCGCCCGGCGGGGCCGTCCGTTCAGCGCCGGCGTGAAGGTGTGGACGCCGAGGTGCACGACCCGATGCCCGGCCGCGACGGCCGCCGCCACCGTCCCGGTCGAGATCCTCGCGGTGCGGCTCGTAGTAGCGGCGCAGGAGCTCGCTGCGCTCTTCCCGGCCGAGGGTGCGCGTCCATTCCGAGAGCACGCGCGGGTGATGCGTGGACCGGTTGAGATCGACGACCAGGCGCGAGACCGTGGCGACGCGCAGCGGGGCGCCCAGGCGGCGCGCGAGGGTGCTCGCCAGCGGAAGCGCGCCGGCATCCCATCCCCGATGCGACGCCAGCGCGTCCTCGGCGCCGACGAAGAGCGCGCGGTACTCCGGCGGCACGCGGTTCCCCCCGTGCTCGCACGATCACGAGGACCCGGGTCTTCCGCACCACCGCCGCCGGCGCAGGGGTCAAGCGCCCTCGAATGGCCGGTTGTCCTCGAGGCACGCGCACAGCACGCCGTATACCTCGTGGAGCCTGGCGCGATCGGGCGAGTCCCCCACGGCGCCGACCAGGCGGCGCGCCAGGGGGCCCTCCCGCAGGATGTGCGCCAGGGCGCTCGTCCACTCCCCCGATGGGTCGTCGGGCGGGAAGCGGTCGAGAATGTCGCGCCAGACGTCCCCCGCGGCACGGGACTCCGCGCCCATCCCAAGAGCCGCCAGCAGGCCCGGATGCGCGACCTCCGCCCCGTCGGCCCGCGCCGTCGTGTCGTCGAGGATCCGTGCCAGGGACGCCGTGTCCGGATCCGAGCGGGCGTCCCGCTCCGCGAGGGGCCCGATCGGCCAGCGCCCGCACCACCGACGTCACGGCCGCCACCACCGCCAGGTCGGCCGACGGACATTCCTGGGCGTCGATGACGCGCACCTCCACCGTGCCCCTGTCGAAGCGCGCGATGGCCCCGCGGGCGTTCGCCCACTCGTGGTGGAGCACGCCCTCCGGGTCGTGGGGCGCCAGGTCCGCGTAGATCCGCCCCAGGATCTCCGCCTCGTACTCCGCCTGGGTGAAGGCCGGCTCCGGCACCACCAGGCCCGTGACCGACGGGATGCGGCGCGCGTTGCCCCGGTACGCCACCAGCCGGGAATCCAGCGCCGGGGCGCGACGACCGTCGAGGAACGGGGAGCCCGCCGACAACGCCGGGATCAGCGGCAGGACCAGTCGGATCGCGGCGTGGAGCCGCCCGAACTCGTCGTCTCCGTGGAAGGGAAGGTTCAGGTGGGTGCTCTGCAGGTTGGCCCACCCGTGGCCGGAGCAGCCGAAGATGCGGTCGAAGGTGTGGTAGACCTCCGTGTACTCGTGCGGCCAGAGCTCCGTCTCGGTGTGGGGGTCCATCCACGGGTGCATCGCCCCGGGCATCAGCCGTGCGCCGAGGTCGGCGAGCTCGGCGTTGGCGCGCCGCACGCTGGCGTGGAACTCGGGCACCAGCCCCGACAGCGAAGGAGCGGGGCCGTTCGTCTTCAGCTCCAGGACGTGCAGCGTGAGCTCGTTCGACCAGGCGACGGGCCCCAATTCCACCTCGGACTCGGCCGCACCGGCCACGCGCTCCATCAGCGTGTCGCACTCCGAGCGCACGGACAGCGTGTCCGCGTCGACGATCATCGCCTCGATCTCGACGCCGTAGGCCTCGAACAGCCCCGGCCGGCCCCGCTCGGGCAGGACGGTGGTGGGCTTGCCCCCGTCGTCGCTCACGCCCGGCGCTCGTCCAGGCCGCGCCGGTCCAGCCGGACACGGAACCAGCGGATCAGCTCGTCCCACAGCGCGTCCTTGAGGATCCCGTCCTCGTAGCCCGCGTCCAGGTTCGGGTTGTCGTTCACCTCCATGACGACCACGCGCCCGTTCACCTCCTTGAGGTCGACGCCGTACAGGCCGTCCCCGATCAGGCGCGCCGCCTTCACCGCCACCTCCACCACCGCCTTGGGGGTCTGCTCGAGCGCCACCGGCTCGACGTTGCCGTAGCTCGTGCCCTTGCCCTGCTGGTGGATGATCTGCCAGTGCCCCTTGGCCATGTGGTAGCGGCACACGTACAGGGGCTGTCCGTCCAGCACGCCCACCCGCCAGTCGAACGCCGACGGGGTCCACTCCTGGGCGACGACCAACTCCGACTGGTCGAACAGCGTGTCCAGACGCTCGTACAGATCGGACTGCGACTCGACCTTGGCGACGCCGGCGGAGAAGGACCCGTCGGGCTTCTTGAGCACGCACGGGAGGCCCACACGCGCCGCCACCTCGCCCACGTTGCCCTCGTGCACGACGATGGTGCGTGGCGCCGGGATCTTGTGGCGGTCGAACAGCTCGGCCTGGTAGACCTTGTTGCCACAGCGGATGATGGACTCGGGATCGTCGATCACCACCAGCCCCTCGGCCACGGCGCGCTGCGCGAAGCGGAAGGTGTGGTGGTTGACCGCGGTGGTCTCCCGGATGAAGAGCGCGTCGAACTCGGCGAGGCGGCCGTAGTCGTCCGGGCCGATGAGCTCGACGCCGATTCCCTGCCTGGAGGCCGCGCGGGTGAGGCGCCGGATGCCCTGCTCGTTGGTAGGGGGCATGGGGTCCTTCTCGGACCAGAGCACGGCCATGTCGTAGCGCGTGTCCTGGTTCCGCGAGACGACCCGCGTGGGGCGGTCGAAGTACTCGCGCGCCCGCGTCAGGACGAAGTCGAGGTGTGCCTCGGGAATCTCCGCCGCAGCGATGGGCCGCACACCGGACAGGCGCCACTTCTCCTCCTCCCACAGGAAGCGCGCGCGCAGGAAGGGAGCGGGAAACTGGTTGAACAGGGCCCGGCTCAGGCGGTCGTAACGCTGCGCCACGTTCTTCCCGAAGTAGACGCTGAGGCTGTATTCCTCGGAACGAATGTGCGAGAGCGAGCGCTGGATCAGCGTGTCGAGGTCCTCCGAGACGATGCGCAGGATCGGCGACATGCGCCACGGACTGCAGCGTGGCCACCGAAGGGAGTGGCCGGTGTCCGCGCGCCGCGGCCAGGAGGGACACGTAGTAGCCGACGCTCTGGTATCCGTACCGGCGGCACACGTTGAATACGGTCACGCGCTTCATCTCGGCGTAGCGGGGCTCCACCAGGTACGCGCGTGCCGGGACGACCTCGACGCCCTCCATGTCGAAGGGCCACCGCTTCGGGTTCTCCACGACGACGAGGGGAATCAACCGTCGGCCTTCCTCGGTGTGACCACCAGGAGGTTTCCGTCGTAGGTGAGCACCCCGAGCATGATCGCCCCGAGGAGCCGGACCACCCCGACCCGGTAGGCGTGGGACCCGAAGGCGTTCTCGTGGAGCGGGTCCGCCACGAGCACGGAGTCCGTGTCCGCGTCGTAGCCGTGCACCACCACGAAGTGGCCCACGGGCTCGCCTGCCACGGAGTCGTACTCCAGACGGCCGTCCCGCTCGCGCTCCCGGGAGCATCCGTACAGATAGGTCGCCGACAGGCCCGTCAGGATCGGCTGCCCCTCGGTGAGGTGCCGGCGGATGAGATCGGGCCGGAGCTCCTCGAAGCGGACGCGCCCGCCCCGGGCGAGGAACTCCTGATACGCACGCGTCGCGACGGCTAGCCGGGCTCCCGGCTTCCGGATGGCCTGCTCCTCGAGAAGAACGGGCAGGTCGGTAGGGTCTCGTTCGAACCAGGTGGGATCGAAGATGTCCAGGTTGTAGGTGTAGAGCGCGGCGTCGTAGCCCCGCCGCAACGCGTGGAGTCCGAGAAACACCCCCAGCGTGCCGCCGGTGTCCAGCGGCACCACCTCCCGGATCACCTGGTGCAGGTCCATCCCGTCTCCGTAGAAGCCGTAGACGGCGTGGAGACAGGTGGGCCCGCAGGTGCTGTCGTCCGGCTGCGGGAGGATGTCGAGGATGAGGCTGGAGTTGGGGGACATCAGCGAAAGATACTGGGTCACCGGGGAGTCGAGCAGCCCCGGGACGCCCGTCTCAGCCGGCACTTCCGGTCGCAGCCGACGAATGCCGGAGCAAGTGGAGCGGCGGATCGGCGGCGTCCTTCCAGGCCCACCAGCGCAGGAGCTCGGGGTCTCCGTCCGGCGTCTCGGCGAAGTACACCGCGCAGCGCAGGGTGTAGAGCATGCAGCGGTCCACCGGTCCACCCTGGGGCGCGCACAGGCGTGCGTACAGCTCCTCCGGATCCCGTCCCTCCAGGTCCCGGACCCGGTGGATGCCCAGGCCCTTCAGGTCGGCCTCCACGGCCGCGCCGACACCCGGGATTCCGCGCAACTCCGATCTCTTCGCCATGGCGTCGAAAGATACGGGACGGCCCCCTCCGGCACGATCCCTGCTTCTATCCCGTCGGAGTAGTCCATCGAACGAACGCGTTTCCATCGGGAAGACCCGGGAGGACCTATGCCGTTCCGTACATCGAAGAGCGCGCCCAAGCGTGTGGCGGACAAGATCAAGAAACAGGTCACGGACAATCCCCGCACGGCTGCAGCGGCGGCCGCAGGGGTCGTTGCCGCCGCGGCGGCGGGCGTCGCGGCCGTGCGCCGGGTGCGCACACACGCCGACGGAAGGACGCTCCACGTGATGGCGGCCGACGGCGCCGGGTGGGTGGTGGCGCGCGACCGCGGTGAGCCGCTCGAGCACTTCGACAAGAAGCGCAAGGCGATCGAGGCGGCGAAGGAGCTCGCGAGAAAGGAGCGACCCAGCCGACTCGAGATCCACCGTATGGACGGGAAGGTGTCCCGCTCCCACACGTACGAGGTGGACTGACTCCGGGGGGGCGGCCGTCGAGTTCGAGCGCTACCTGTACGGGAGCGACCCGGTCGCCGACCGCTTCACTCCGTGCTCGGCGCCGCCACACGGGGCGCTCGAAAAGGCGGTCCGGCTCCTCCGCGAGCAGCTGTAGCGGAGAGATGCGGAGCACGGGACGGGTGTCCTCGTCGCCCGCCCGGACTGTCCCGTCGGTGGGACAGGCGACTGGTGCGGAATCGCCGAACGGCGGGGGCAGGCCCGCGGCATGGTTCTTGTGAATAAGCTGCCTTGTCCGCAAGGATCTCCCCACATCTTCGTTCCACGCACCATGCGCACCCCACACGCAGTCGTCTCCTGCCTTCTCGCCCTGGGCCTGTCCGCGGCCGGCACCCCCCTGGCGGCGCAGGTGGTGCGCGGCGTGGTCGTGGACGACGAGAACCTCACGCCCGTGACCGGCGCATCGGTACGGCTGGTGGTCGAGGACGCGCTCGGCGCCGGAACGGAGACGGATGCCCAGGGGGGCTTCCTGCTCGCCCTCCCCGGCGAGGGCGAGTACCGGCTGGAGGTGGCGCGCCTCGGATACCGGACCGCCCGGTCCCAGCTCATCCGGGTCCCGTCCGGAGACACGGTGAGCGTCGAGTTCCGCGTGTCCCCGGACGCGATCCTCCTCGATCCCATCACCGTCACGGGCTATTCGAGGCGGGGCAGGCAGGCCTTCGAGCGACGGCGTGCGGATGGGGGCCGGGGCATCTTCCTCACGCCCGACCGGATCGACTCCATCGCTCCGCGGTATCCGGCGGACGTCTACCGCGGGATGGACCAGGTCGTCGTGCACTGGGGATGGGGGCAGTTGTCCACGGGAGGCTACGGGCCCGTGCCCTCGATCCGGACCTTCGTGGGACGGGGCTGCATGCTGTACATGGTCGACTGGGTCCCTGTGACCCCCGAGCCCTGGGCGGCCCAGGACTGGAACGGCTATCAGCTCAGCAGCCTCGCGGCCGAGGATATCGTCGCGGTCGAAGTCTACCGCTCCGTCCTCGACGTGCCCCGCGAGCTCCAGCGCTACACGAACCGCATGCGCGCCCGCTGGTCGGAAGACCGGGTCGGGATCCAGTGGGACGAGCAGACGCACTGCGGCCTCACCGTCTTCTGGACCCGCGTCGGATGGTGATGACGGATGGGGGACGCTTTTTTCGCTATGCCTATTGGACTACACGACACGGCGTGACCCTCGCGCATGGCGTTGCGGGGATCGGCCGATCCCGCAACGAGGGGGGAATTCGACGTGACGGATACGAAGCGAATCTGGCCACTCGTGGTCGCGACCACGCTCCTGTTCACGGCGTGCAAGAAGGACTCGACGTCACCCGGCACCGACGGCACCGGGGGCGGGTCGGGCTCGATCACGCTCTCGCTGTCCGCCAGCTCCCTCAGCCTCGAGCAGGGAGCGGACGGAACCGTGACGGCGACGATCGGGCGCGGTGGTAGCTTCGCGGGATCCGTCTCCCTGTCCGTGACCGGGGCGCCCAGCGGCGTCACCGCGACCGCCAGCCCGGCGAGTGTCGCGTCGGGCGCCACCTCGAGCACCATCACGGTCGCCGTGGGGGCGGGCGTCTCCGCCGGGACCTACACGCTGACCGTGCGCGCGAGCGGCAGCGGGGTGTCGGACGCCACGGCGACGCTCACGCTCACCGTCACGGCTGTTTCGGTGGGCAGCTACTCGCTCTCCCTGAGCCCGGCCTCGCTCACCATTCAGCAGGGCAACGAGGGGACCGCCACGGTCGACATCACGCGGGACGGCTTCGCGGGCTCGGTAGCGCTGGCCGTGTCCGGCGCACCGAGCGGCATGAACGCGACGCTCGACCCCACGAGCACCAGCGGGAACAGCTCCGCGCTCACGGTCGCCGTGGGCGGATCGGTCGCGGCCGCGGACTACACGCTCACGGTCACGGGTTCCGCGAGCGGCCTCGACGACCAGACCGCGACGCTCACCGTCACCGTGACCGCCCCCAGCAGCGGGAGCGGCAACACCGTCTGGCAGTTCTGCCCGCTGAGCGGGCTCCCCGAATGGTTCGCGTACCAGGACGGCACGGGCGCGTGGACCCAGGTGATGCCGGACACCGACAACCGCTATGCCTTCGACCTCGCGTCGGGCCGCGGAGGGGTCGCCTTCGCGATGACGTCTTCGGGCCAGACCCAGGTGACAGATCCAATACGGCACGCAGGAGGAGCTGAACCTCCAGGGCTCCGGCATCTGCGGGACCTCGGGGACCGGCAAGACGGTGAACGGCACGGTCGCGAACGTGGGGGTCTCGGAGCAGGCGTACATCAGCCTGGGCGGCGCCTCGGCTTCGGTGTTCGGCGCGGCTGGCTCGAGCTTCCAGATCATGAACGTCCCGGACGGTGACGTCGACCTGATCGCGAGCCGATCGACGTATGCCATCTCCGGGAGCGAGCCCACGATCGACTTCAACAAGGGGATCATCCGCCGCGGCCTGAACCCGCCCGACGGAAGCACGCTGCCAGTGCTCGACTTCGAGTCGGCGGAGGCGTTCGACCCGGTGGAAAAGACCCTCACGCTCAACAACCTCGGATCGGACGGCGCATTCGTGAGCGAATCGTTCTTCACGCCCAGCGGCGCGACCGGGCTGCTCTATGCCGAGGCCTCGCAGAGCACGGAGTCGACGCGCACGTTCAAGGCCGTTCCGGACGGGGTCCTCCAGAGCGGAGACCTGAACCTGCTCACGGTCACGGCCTTCGCACCCGGCACGACGACGCCCACGACGGTCCGCTCCGCCATCACCTTCTTCGCCGCGGCGGCGGACCAGAGCCTCACGCTCGGTCCGGACGTGGGCACGGTAACGGTGACGTCCGCCGGGAGCTCGCCCTACACGATGCCGCGGGTGCAGTACACGCTCCAGCCGGAGTACGACCGCTTCTTCACGTGGGCGGCGTCGCAGACGGCGGGCGCGACGGGCCACACGCTCACGATGAGCGCGAGCTCGGGCTACCTCGACGGCGCGAGCGGGCTGGACCTGACCATGCCCGACTTCTCGTCGATCGGTTTCGACGACTCCTGGGCGCTCGTGCCGGGCGTCGAGGTGACGTGGAGCTTCGGGGCCAGCGGCTGGACCACGACAGGGGGGACGGCACCGGGCTGCCCTATCTCGACGGGGCGTCCAGCCTGAGCGGGACGCGGGCCGGCACGACCGTGTTCTAGGGGGATCGGCGCTTCGATGGAGTGGGAGGCCCGCCGGGGGCACGTACCCCGGGCGGGCCTCCTTCATCGCGGAGCCGCCCGCCGTTGGGTACCTTATCCTTGACGTGTGTCCTCCTGACGGCGGTCCGCCCGATAGCGGGCTTCGGCCCGCGAGGCGGGGGGCGACGCCCCTGATGCTCGCCACCCTCGTCAATAGTCCCCCGCCCCTCGACCGTTGACGGCGCCCGCTGCCACGGGCCACGCGTTCCGGGATCCCTCGCAGTCGTGGCTGTCTTCCGATCTTCCGTCTGGCAGGACGTCAAGATGATCGACAAGATCCGTCGCACTCGCCGCAGCTTCCTGAAGCTCCTCACCGCCGTCCTGGGTGGCGCAGTGGGTGTGGTCCTCGCACTCCCCTTCGTGGACGCCGTCGTGGCCCCGTCCCTCAGGGTCAAGAAGAGCCATTTCGCCCGCCTGGCCCGGCTCGCCGACCTGCCCAACGGTACTCCTGTGGACCGGACATTCGCGGATCAGGCCTCGGACGCCTTCATCCAGGAGACGCTACTCCGAGACGTCTGGGTGGTGAAGCACGGGCCCGACAAGGTGGATGTCTTCTCTCCCATCTGTCCGCACCTGGGGTGCAAGTACGAGTGGCACCAGAGCCGGAACGAGTTCGTATGCCCATGCCACGGTAGCGTGTTCACCTTGACCGGCGAAGTGGTCGGAGGGCCGGCGCCGCGCCCCCTGGACACGCTTCCGATCCGCATCGAAGGAGGCGCCGTCTACGTGGAGTGGGAGCGGTTCAAGATCGGCATCCCCCAGAAGGTGGTCGTCTAGGAGGCCGGCATGCTCTTCCGACTCTGGAAGTGGGTGGAAGACCGATGGCCACTTTCGGCCGTTCTGCGCCTCGGCATGGACGAGGACATCCCCGGTGGGGCGAGCATCGCCTACACCCTGGGCAGCGCCACCCTCTTCGTGTTCGCCCTGCAGGCCCTGACGGGCGTGTGGCAGCTCTTCTATTACGTGCCCACGGTGGACCACGCGTACGACAGCCTCGACTACCTTCGTACCGCGGTCCCCTTCGGTTGGCTGGTGCACGGGCTCCACTACTGGGGAGCCAACGCCATGGTGATCCTGGTCGCGCTCCACATGGGACGGGTCTTCATCTGGGGTGCCTACAAGAAGCCCAGGGAAATGACCTGGCTCCTGGGTGTCGCGCTCTTGATCCTGACGCTGGGAATGAGCTTCACGGGTGCCCCGCTTCCGTGGGACGAGCGGGGCTACTGGGCGGCCGAGGTGGGGACCAGCATCGCCGGTACCGTGCCGCTGGTGGGGAACCAGGTGATGGAGATCCTCCGGGGTGGTCCCGCCATGGGCCAGCTCACGCTCTCCCGCTTCTTCGTCCTCCACGTGGCGTTGATCCCCGGGGGCCTCGCCCTCCTCATCGTCCTCCACATCATCGCCTTTCGGCAGTTCGGGAGCGTGGGGCCCTGGCGGGAGGAGAGACGCACGGGGTCGGGCCCGTTCTGGCCCGACCAGGTCGTGCGGGACATGATCGTGGGAATGGTCGTCTTCGTGGTGCTGGTGACGCTCATCACCTTCGCGCCCCCTCCCATATCCGGCCCCGCCGATCCGGTGGACTCGTCCTACACGCCCAAGCCCGAATGGAACTTCCTTTTCCTCTACGAGGCGCTCAAGCTCTTCAAAGGACCCATGGAACCGTTGGGAACGGTGGGCATTCCCACGGTGGGGATCCTCATCCTGGTCCTCATTCCCTTCCTGGACCGTCGAGAGGCGCGCAACCCCCGCCACCGTCCGGTGGCCATGACGCTGGGAGCGCTCGGAGCCACGGCGGTGGTCCTCTTCACCATCTTCGGCTACTACAGCAATCCGGGAGCGAAGCGGGCAGCCGCCTCTTCCGCCGGACCTCCCGTGGCGTCCGTCTCCCGTCTGTCCACGAGCGCGCGGCGAGGACAGAAGCTGGTCCAGTCGCTGGGGTGCAAGGGGTGCCACTCCCTCGGCGGCAGCGGGGGTTCGGTAGGGCCCGATCTGACGAACGAGGCGCAGAGGCACCGCACCCGGGGATGGCTGCTCCGACAGCTCGAGGACCCCAGGTCGCACGACTCCACGTCGGTCATGCCTTCATTCGCCTCGCTGAGCGCGAGCGACCTCGACGCGCTGGTGGACTATCTCATGAGCCTGGGGGCGGACGACACGTCGACGGACGACAGCGTGCCCTCCGCAGCTCCCGGCATCGCACGGCCGGATACGTCTTCGGCGTCGGACACGTCCCCGGCGTCGGCTCCGTCCTCGGCGTCGCCGTCGGCTCCGTCGTCGGTCTCGCCGCCGCCCAGCGGGGACCCCGCGCCGGACTCGGGGCGCGCCACCTCCCCGCGGCAATCCAACGTCGGCCCACCCGGGCCGGCGGCGGCCATGATCGGAAGCGTCAAGCTCGGACGTGAGCTCTTCGCCTCGGACTGCCGGTCCTGTCACGGCGATGCCGCGACAGGAGGCGTGCCCAACCCGGGCTCCGCGGACGGTACGGTCCCCCCCCTGAATCCCATCGACACGGCCCTGAGCAATCCCGATCCCCAGGTCTTCGCCGAGAACATCGACCGCTTCATCCAGCACGGCTCGGTTCCCCAGGGACCCGGACCCAAGCTCGACATGCAGTCCTTCGGGGACAGCCACACCCTGACCCAGGAGGAGATCGCCAACATCGAGGCCTACGTCTTGAGCCTCAATGGCGTGGACAGGGCTGCCCTGCGGCACCCCGGGATGACGCCCGAGCGTTTTCTGCTGCTCCTGGTCGTGGTCTGCGGCGTCGTCGGGCTGGTGATGGGAGGGCTCTGGCGGCGCTATCGCACGGCGGAGTCGGAGGCGTGACGTAGCGGGGCCGAGGATCTCCGATCCCACCGGTCGTTGTGCTCGCAACCCACTTCCAGTCGGATCGGAACGGAACGGCCTGACGGACCCTCAGCTCACGGGCAGGCTGCTGGTCCAGATGTCCCGATGCAGCTTCCAGGTGCCGTCGTCGTTCTTCCAGATCACGACGTATTTCCCGTGGTCCAGAGCCAGGCCGCCCTCACCGCCCAGGGCGTACTTCCCGACCTCGACGGCCATATCACCGTGGGCCTCCATCTCCACGGTCTCCAGCTTCGCGGTCCGGATCCCCATCCCCATGGCTCCACCCCAGAACTCCTCGATGGCGGAGGCGCCCGTGACGAAGTCGCTGTTGGCGGGCAGCAGTTGGCCGTCCATGGTGTACAGGTCCGCCATGCCTGCGGCATCCTGCCGGGCGAACGCATCCATGAACTTCCGGTTTGCGGCGGCGATGGCCGCGTGGACGTCCGAGGTCATTTCGATCTCCTCGTGTCTCGGGGAAACGTGGCGCATGGGAAATGCGAGCCGCCGTCCCGAGCCGCGGAGAGCCCGTTTGTCCCTCGACTCGGGACGCCCTGCGCACGGACGGGGACGTGCGGATGCAGCTTCGGGCGAGCACCTGGACGGACCGCGACCGAAGAAGGCCTCCGGGCGGAGGCTCGGGCAGGTGAGTGGGACTCGCTGCAGGTCCATCGTACCAGTCTCGTCACGTCGGACACCGGGCGTTCACCGCCCGGCGGCGCACGGGTAGCTTATCCTCCAATCAGGCGCCGGGCAACGCGTGATCGCCTCGGAAGCGGAGGGGTGGTCGTGGTGGGCGACGTGCAGGGCGGCTCCCTCGTCACGTTCCACGTGCCCGACGTCGACGCGGTGGGTTCGTACACGCGTCGGGTGGGGCCGCTGCACGAATCGCCTCGAGTCCAGCGTGATTCACGTGGAGCCGGCATGTTGCGAAGAGGCCTGCCGAGGCGCACCATCCGTATCTCGCAGTCGCTCGCGACCGGGTCATCCGACGGAACCCCGAGGTCCACAGGCAGAGCCTACGGTCGGGATGTGGGGTCAGGGAGGTGAACATGGATCGTCTGCTCGAGGATATCCGCTACTCGCTGCGCTCCCTCGCCGCTGCACCTGGGTTCCTGACGGTAGCGGCCGCGACCATCGCCGTCGGGATCGGGGCCACGACCGCCATCTTCAGTGTCGTGCACGCGGTTCTCCTTCGGCCGCTTCCCTATCCGGAGCCGGACCGCCTGGTGTTCGTCCGTGGGGCACTGTCCGCCCGTGGTGTCACCGACTGGCCGATCTCGCCCCGGATCCTCCTGGACATGCGCGAACGCGCGGACCTGCTCGAGCAGCTGGAAGGGGAGTTCACCTTCAGCGGCACGCTCATCGACGATCACGACGAGGCGGTGCGCATCACGACCGCCGGCGTTACGCCCGGGCTGTTTTCGCTCCTGGGCGTGCGGCCCGCCCTGGGCCGGGGCTTCCAGGCCGATGATGCCGCGCCCCTCGCGGGCGATGTCGACCCGAATGCCGTGCCGCCCACCGCGGTCATCCTCAGCTACGACACCTGGCAACGTCATTTCGGAGGTGACGAGAGCGTCGTCGGACGCTTCATCCAGCTCTTCGGCAACCGAGTAGAGGTAGTGGGCGTGATGGCGCCGGGCTTCAAGCTCCTCATGCCATCGGATTCGCGGATGGCGTCCGATGTGGACGCCTGGTTCACGCCCCGGGTCGACATGGTCAACTACGATCGTCGGCAGGCGATGTTCGAGGTCGTGGGGCGGCTACGCGACGGCGTCACCCTGGGCCAGGCGCAGGCACAGATCGACGGGGTGGTCGCCTTCGAACACGACATCAGCCCTTCCGCCAAGGGCGCCGGATTCGACCTGCGGGTGGTCGGCATGCACCAGGACGTGGACGCCCAGGTTCGTCCCGTGCTTCTTGCGCTCCTGGGCACCGTGTTCTTCGTGCTGCTCATCGCGTGCGCCAACGTGTCCAGCCTCATGCTCGTACGGAGCTCCTCGCGGGCACGGGACACCGCGGTCCGGGCCGCGCTGGGTGCGAGCCGTACCCGGGTCGTCCGGCAGATGCTCACGGAGAGCCTCGTCCTGGCCTTCATCGGGACGTTGGCCGGTGTCATCCTCGCCTATTTCGGGATCCACGGCCTGCTCGCTCTCGGGCCCCCGGAGTTCCCCCGCATGGACACCGTGGCCATCGACGGCACCGTGCTCGCCTTCGCGTTGGCGGCCACCGTGGGCGTGGCCTTGCTCTTCGGGCTGGTTCCGGCGGCGCAGGCAGGCCGTACGGACGTGGCGGAGGTGCTCAAGCAGGGAGGACGCTCGGCCGCCGTCGGCCGCACTGGATCTCTGCGCAGCGGGGTGGTGATCGCCGAGGTGGCCCTCTCGGTGGTGCTGCTCATCGGTGCCGGCCTGATGATCCGGAGCTTCATCGCGCTGCAGCGATCCGATCCGGGCTTCGACACCGACTCGGCCCTGACCTTCCAGGTCCAAGTGCAGGGCTACGACGGCGAGCAGCGACGCATCTTCGTGGACGCGCTCCGCGAGCGCCTGGCCGCCCTTCCCGGGGTCGAAGGCGTGACCGCGGCCACCATGCCGCCGCTGATCGGCACGTCGGGGCTGGGCCGGTACGGGACCCGCGAGGCGCTGAGCGACGACGCGCTGTATGGTCAGGCGGTGTACCGGTTCGTTTCCCCGGACTACTTCCGCACCATGGGAACCCGCCTGCTCGAGGGCAGGGACTTCGACGCATCGGATTTCGCGGGCGACGGAGCCAACACCGTCATCGTAGACGCGCTCGTGGCGGCCCGACTGTGGCCGGATGAGAGTCCGATCGGGCAGACGCTGGTGATCCGCAGGGGCCCTGAGCCGGAGTTCGTGCAGGTGGTGGGTGTCGTCGAACACCAGCGATCCGAGTCGCCGGCCTTCGACAGCCAGGAGGCGGTGTACTTCAACGCCCGCTGGGCCGGGGATCCCGGCACCGCCGGATGGGTCGTCCGAACGGCCGGAGTGGCGCCGACCAGCCTGGTCGCGTCCGTACGGGCCGCGGTAGCGGAACTGGACCCTCACGTTCTCGTGACCGACCTGAAGACCATGCGGCAGGTCGTGTCGGAGGTGATGGCGCCCACGCGCTTCGCCCTCGTGCTGATCGGGATCTTCGCTGCCTTGGCCCTCGGACTGGCCAGCATCGGCGTATACGGCGTCCTGTCCTACATCGTGCGCGAGCGCCGGGCGGAGATCGGGATGCGAATGGTGCTCGGCGCGCAACAGTCGACGATCCTGCGGATGGTCGTTCGCCAGGGGCTGGCGCCGATCGTGGCTGGTACCCTGATCGGCCTCGTGGGCGCGTTCTGGCTCACCCGTTTCATGGCCGCCCTGCTCGTGCACGTGGAACCGTTCGATCCCCTCACGTTCGTGGCCATGGCGACGTTGTTCGGAGTGATCGGGCTGATCGCCGCCATCATCCCGGCCCGCCGGGCCGCGCGCGTCCACCCGATGGAGGCGTTGCGCGACGCCTGAGACGGAAGCGGTTCGGCGCCTGGCGACTCGTGTCATGGCACCGATCGACGTCGCCGGGTGCTGCCAGGACGGCCGGGTGATCCCGTCCAGCGTCGCGACTGCCTGCGCGCGGGCGGGTGGATCCTCGGCGGGGCCTGCCACCTGCTGTGATCACGGCTCATTGTGGCGGTGGCCTCGGTGGCGCCCATGACGCGGGCCACAACGGGGTAGAGCGCCTGCTCCTCGACGCGAGCGTGGTGCAGCAGATCGTCTCTCAGGAAGCCGTAGGTCCCTTGCACGCGCTCCACCAGCCGGTGATCGACGCCCTCCGCGGTTGCGTCGGCGAGAGCCAGGATGTGTTCCAGATGCGGAAGGAGCGCCTTGTGCTCGTCTCTCAGGGCCCGGGTCAGCGTGCTCATGAGTGCCCTCCCTCGGCGTGTCCCTGGGCTTCCACCGCCTCGACGATCCGCTCCACGAAATGGATGTACTCCACGTAGGCGTGCACGTAGGCGCGGGCGGCAACCACGTCTGACACGTCGTGCCTCGCGAGAGCGCGAACCCGCTCGAAGCGTTCGCGCACGGCGTCGGCCACGTGGTCGGCGATCTCGGGCGCGAGCCCGTCCGCGGTCCCGGCCTCGAGAGCCCGATCTGCCGCTGCGATGCCCGGCGCGGGCTCCTGGCCTGCTGGCTTCAGCCCCGTGTAGGGCTCTCCCTCGCCTTCGCGATGGATTCGGACCAGCGTCTCGAAGAACCACAGATCCGCCAGAGCCTCGGCCTCGCCGCCAGCCTTTCGAACCTCCAAGGTGCGCGCGAACGCGTCGCGGATGCGCTCCTCGTCCTGCGGACGGACCCACGCCAGGACCAACTCCACCGTGCCTCGCTCCAGGGCCGCACGAGCAGCCATCACCACAGGGCCGTTCATGCTGTCGCAGTGGGCCGCGACCGGTGCCGGTCGGGCCAGGCCCCAGCCGAGCAGGGCCGCGAGCATGGCCCCGGAGATTGCCAGCCTCTTCGTCTTCATCGGTTTCCCTCCTGTGCTTCAGGTGCGTTTGCCGACTCGAGGGCGTGCATCAGGGCACACGCCTCGGGGGGACCGTGGGCGTCACAGGTGGAGACCACGTGTTCCAGGGCGGTCGCGATGCGCCGCAGGTCGCGGATCTTCGACCTCGTCGCCTCGAGCTTCTCCGTGGCCTGGCGGCGTACATCGGCCGCGGTCGTGCCACGTCGGACCCGCAGCTCGAGCAGATCGCGGATCTCGGACAAGGTGAAGCCGAGGTCCTTCGCGCGACGTACGAAGCTCATTCGGAGCACGTCGGACCGGTCGTAGTCCCGGTATCCCGACTGCGTGCGATCCGGCGCCGGGAGCAGTCCTCTGCGCTCGTAGTAGCGGACGGCCTGGACACTCACCCCTGCTTCGGCGGCGAGAGCTCCGATCTTCACGGTGACACCTCCGATTCGGTTCCGTACAAGGAGGGTAAGGCCTATAGCATGGTATAGGGTCAAGGGGGTCGGGAGGCCGGGGGTCCCGACGAAGAGGGCGATCCGGTCGAGCTCGTCCTTCCGGTCACCCACCTCGTCGGTATGCGCTTCATACCCCTTCGCGTCCGCTTTCGTCGAGACGCGGCACCGGAGCGATCGAGCTGCGATCGGGCTCGATCCTCCGGAACTGGTTGAAGGGTCGCCTTGTCGATGACTGCAGGCTCGCGCCGGTCAGCGCCGTCGACTCGCGCTTCGCGCATTTCGTGCCAACCGTGTGCCGACCAGCCACGGTGGATCCACAGGAGAATGCACAGGCCCGGCAGCGAAACTCGCTGCCGGGCCTGTATTCGCTCAGTGCCCCGTCAGGGACTCGAACCCCGAACCTACTGATTAAGAGTCAGTTGCTCTACCAGTTGAGCTAACGGGGCGGTGCACCGCCTCCCGACAAGGAGTCGGGAGCAGTCAAAAGTACCGCTTCGGCTCTCGGGGTCAACCTCGCGCGGCGACCGTGGGGAGGGCGTCACATCGGTGGGCTCGGAGGCCCGCCGTCGATGGGACCTCAGCCACCCGCGGTGGCGGTCTCCTGGGTCTCCACGGACACCTCCACCTCGATTCCCTTCCGGACGCTCTCCGTGACGATGCAGAAGTCCTCGAACAGCTCCAGGCAGCGTCCCAGGCGCTCGGGCGGCACGCCGTCGAGCACGGGCTTCAACGTCACGTGCACCGACGCGATGCGTAGCCGACCACGCTCGTTGCGCGCGAGGGCCCCTTCGACGTGCGCCGACATTCCCGCCAGCTCTACACGGGACTTCTGCAAACAGAAGAGGAGGCTGGCCGCCAGGCAGTTGCCGATCGCGGCTCCCACGAGCCGGGCCGCGTTGGGCGCGGTGCCGTCGCCGATGGGGACGGGCTCGTCGAGGCGGATCGTGCTCCACGAGGGGTCGTCGAACGTTACGTCGAACTGGAAACGCTCGGTGCGCTCGAGGTCCAGGGAGAAGGTCGGGGTGTCGCTCACGGGTTCCTCCATACGAGGCTCCCGGCGGCACGCCGGGAGCTTCCCGAACCTCGCGGGCGCGAGGCCCCTGTTCTGCCCGGAATGAGCCGGCCATCTTTGTGGGGATTCACCCTCGTGTCCGAAAGGGATTCGTCCTACAGACAATCCCGGAGTCGATTCTCAAGATACTGAGCGAGGTCGCGCGGCCGCGCGCGCAGGAACGCGCACCGCTGACCCGGATATCCCGTACCCCCTCCGGAGGCTGCAATGCGGAAGCTCGTCTTCGTCACGTTCTCGGTGGTTCTCGCCGGCTCGGCGACCGTGGTCGCCTGCTCCGGTCCACCGGAGGAGACGCCGGCCGGCACCACGCAGGCAGCGACCGCAACGTCGGCTGTGGCCGACACCGCGGTACACCAGGCCGTGATGCTCACGCCCGAGCAGAAGGAGGGCCAGGTTGTCTTCGAGTCCGTATGCTGGACGTGCCACGGCAGCGCGGGACATGGAAACGGGCCGGCCCGAACCGAGGACATCGTCCCGCCGTCCTTCCAGACGCAGGAGTACGCGACGGCCTCGCCGGCAGTGCTGCAGGCACGCTTCCGGGCCAGCCTCGAGGGCGCGGATCCCAACCACCCCCACATGCAGTACGTGATCAAGCTGGTCAAGCCCGAGGCTTTCGAGGCGGCGCTCGCCTACATCCCGGCTCTGGCCTACCCGCCGGAGATCCCCGGGAGCGCCATCGCCGGTCAGCGCCTGTTCCAGTTCCGTTGCGCCGGATGCCACGGCGCGTCGGGGCGAGGGAACGGTCCGGGCGCCGCGAACCTGGTGGGCGCGGTGAAGCCGGCCAACTTCACGACGGACACGCTGGTAGCGTCACGGGATTGGGCCGCGGTCCACGACAAGATCGGCGCGGGCGGCCAGCACATCCACGGCTCGGTCATGCCCGCGTGGGACCTCGTCCTGAGCGACGCCGACATCTGGGACCTGGTGGCCTATCTCGCCACCTTCCAACCGGGGCTGGTGGCGAAGCCTTCCTGGGAGAACTAGGAAGCCGAAGCCGACCTACGAGCCGTCTCCGGTCCCCAGCACGTCGGGCCGGAGGCGGTGCAGCAGGTAGTAGGATGCGGCGTCGATCTCGCGGAGCGTGATCCCGGCGACGCCGAAGGTCGGCATTCCCTGGGCGTGTCCCACGAACACCGTGTGGCGAACGGAGTCCAGTGACGACGCGAAGGGCCAGTCCCGCTCCACCAGCGACGGCACCTTCAGATCGCGCTCCTTCGCGTAGGCCGTGTCGCCCTCCCCGAGCGTTCCGTGGCATCGACGGCACTTCGTGGCGTAGACGACGTTCCCGTCCAGCGCGCGGGCGCTGTCACTGGCCCAGGTGATCGTGTCGAAGAGCGAGGGCGAGTACAGCATATTCGCCTCACGCACCTGCTGGTGACGGTCCGGCGGCTCGAAGTGGTGCTCGTTCTTGCAGGCCGAGACCGCCGCGACCGAGACCATGGCCATCAGGGCCAGCGGAAACGCGCCTCACCGGGTCGTGTCTCCTTCGACGAGCGTCGCCCCGGGGGCCAGCGCCTGTACGCGCTCCAGCGCCTCGAGGGCTTCGGCGGAGTTGCCCTTCGCCTTCTGCACCATGTAGACGCCGAACCACGCCGCCGCGACCTTGTCGTCGATGGCCGTGGCCGCGCTGTAGTGCGCCAGCGCCGCATCCAGGTCCTTGGCCCGGAACGCCGCGCTCCCGCTGTCGAGTTGGGCCCTCAGATCGGCCGGCATCTCCGCGACCTTCTGGCGCGCAGCGGCGGCGTCCAGCGATCCCGGTCTCCTGGTCCTGTGGCCTGCCGCAGCCCACCGCCGCCAGCGTCAGCATCAGCAGCATGGTTCCTTTGGCGCTCATGATCCGCCTCCCTCGAGAGGATTCTTCATGTGCCGGGCGCCGTGAGCGAGGCTTCCCGATGGGACGTGCCCGGGCAACTGGTGGCAGTCGGCGCAGATCCGGCCGGGGTTGTGGTCCTTTTGCTGCTGGTGGCAGACCAGGCAGACTTCTCGCGTCGTCGTAGGGAGGGTCCGGTAGGGCGGGTTCGTGTGGCATCCCGAGCCCGAGCAGGTCTCGTGGACCCGCCCGACGGGGTGCGCGCTCGCCGGGGGCTGGCGGTGGCAGAGCGTGCAGTCGTTGTCCACCGCGTGGTGCTGCTCGTGGCATTCGTCGCAGTCGACGGATGCCGCGCTCAGCGCCAATCCCTGCGTATGACAATTGGAGCAGGACTCGGTCGCGTGGTTCTCGTGGCTGAAGGGAAGGTCGCGCTGCACCGGGGACGCCACGGAGAGGTTCATCGTGCGCTTCTCGATGTGCGGGTCCCCACGGGCCTCACCGCCTTGGTGGCAGCGCGAGCAGTTGACGCTCAGCGGCCCCGTATGGTGGCAGCCCCTGCAATCCGAGATCGAAGTGACCTTCAGGCCGCCGTGGCTCTGTGAGGCGTCGTGGCAGTTCGTGCACGCCACGTTGCGGTGCTGGGAGTGCAGGAAGCGCGGGCCCTCCTGTGGGGCCGCCTGCCGTGCCGGGTGGATCCACCAGGCGCCCCCGGCCGGCGGCGCTCCGATCCCCGCGAACGAACCCGGCGTCGGCGCCGGCGCGGAAGGCGGCAGGGCCGCCACGCCCCCCGAGGCCCTGAGCGAGTCCCTGAAGACGCCCTTGTGGCACGAAAGGCAGTTCGTGTCATCGACGTGGAAGTCGTGGGCGGTGTGGCAGTTGATGCAGTTCTCCAGCACGCCCGGGCCCATCCCGCGATGGAACGGCGACAGCGTGTCCGCCTGGGTGTGGCACCCGGCCTTGGTGCAGGACTCCACCGCTGCCTGGGGTGTCGCCTGCGTATGGGGATTGTGGCAGGCCGCGCAGGCACCCTTGTGCGGATCGGGATTCGGGAGGTTCACGAGGAGCCGCATCTCGTGGCAGCTCAGGCACTCGTTCCGGTCCGGGCTCAGGGCGGCGAGGACGGCCTCGGTACCACCACCCTGTGGCACCGGTCTGCTGAAGTCGTGGCAGGCGGCGCAGTGGATGGTCAGGTTCTTCATGCCGCCCAGCATGACCTTGTTGTTCTCGTGGCAGCCGGCCTGACCACACGTCTTGTCCGTCGCGGCGAACTCGTGCAGCGACGTGGCATGGCAGCGCACACACTGCAGGCCCTGGAGGACGGAGTCCTTCGACTCCAGGTGGACCTTGTGGCCCGCCGAGTTCTTGATGAGCTCCCACTTCTCCGGGTCACCGTTGATGTGGCAGCTCGCGCACCGGTCGTTGGGGACCTCGGCGTGGGCCGCGAGCGAGTCGGGGTTCTCCACGATCTGCGTCAGCGCCATCTCGCTCCGCACGATGATCGTGGGCTGGTGACACGCCTTGCAGCCGAGGCCGCGATGGGCGCTCCGGGCGAAGCGCTCGTAGGGCTCGACCATCAGGTGGCACGACAGGCAGAAGTCGTTGTCGTGCTGCACGTAGTCGTAGGTCTGGTAGGCGTAGTAGCCGCCCGCTCCGACCGAGGCGGCAATCGCGATCCCGATGGCAGCCAGCACGACGGCGGAGAGGGAGCCCGTCCACGCGGCGAAGCGGCCGGGCAGGGCGGAGAGCGAGCCGGCCCACGCGGCGAAGCGGCCGGACAGGGAACGGAGCTTGTCTATCATCGAGTCGGTATCGCAGTCACGCCATGCGAGGTGGAGTCGGCAGTTGAACCTCCCGTTCGCCGGACCAGAATCCGAAGATAACGCGATCCGGCGCGAGCCCGGAGACGGGCGCGGCCGCCCGACCCAAGGGTGGGGCGGCCGCCTGATACGGTCGGGCGTGCTCACGGCCAGGTTGCCATTCGGTCAGCTCGACCCGTCGAGGTTGAACATCGGGGTCAAAAGGGACCGCGGCTGAGGCCCGGTCGCCATCATGATCATGCAACGGGTTGATCGCATGTGAACTTTAGTGCGAGCGTGGGTCGGGCGCAAGCCGAAGCTCCGTACTTCTACGGATCTCCCGCAGTCCGCGCGCGGATATGCTCGCTTCTCCGAGGGGCGGGCGGGGAGAAACCCTGGGAGCCAAGCCGGGGGCGACCGGAGCTGCACCGGCGCGCGCTTCAGCGCGCGATCGCACCGATGCGTGCGAGGCGCCTACGCGCGTGCGCGATGTAGGCTTCGCCGATGATCGGCCTGAGCCGGACCGTCGGGGGAGAAGCGGTCGCCGTGGCCGCGTCCCTTCCTGCGCAGCCTCACTCGACGATGACGGTACCCGTCATCAGAGATCGGTGCGCCGCGCAGTAGTAGGGGTACGCTGCCCGGCGTCTGAAGGTGAACTCGAACGTCTCACCCGTGCTTCGTCGTCTGCCACTGCTGCCAGGTGGCGTGCCCATCGGGGGTGACGGTGTGGTAGTTGACGACCGTGTTTCGCCAGCGCACCGTCGTCCCGGCAGCGATGCGCAGCTCCGACGGGGAGAACTCGAAGTTCCGAATCTCGACCTCGACCACCTCGCCCCCTCCGTCGTCCACCGTCATCGGATCCTGGTGCTCGCTGCATCCGACGGAGACCGCCGCCACGCCGAGAAGGAGCAGCCCCCGGATCACGCTCGCCGCATCCCGTCTTCTTCGCTCTCATTCGTCTTCCTCCCTTCCGCGCGGCACGATTCGCCGGGCGTGCATCGTGTCGCGCACCACCACCCGAGCCTTCATGAACGGGTGGGGCATGCAGTGGTAGGTGTGCTCGCCGGGTTCCGTGAAGGTCACCGTGAAGCTCTTCCCGGGATCGATGAGCCCCGAGTCGAAGGTCTCGTCGTCGGCGATGACCGAGTGCTGGACGGGATCCATGTTGCGCCACACCACCGTGACGCCGGGCGCCACTTCGAGGGTCTCGATCCCGTAGGCGAGGTTGTGGATGTCGACGAACACCGTGTCGTCGACCTGCATCGCCTTGCCGCGCGGGCCTGCGCGCGCTCGCCGCCTGGTGCACGTCCCCCTCGCCTTCGTCCCCGCCGGAGCGCACGTATCGACGCAGCGTGATGGGGATCGTGTACTCGAAGCCCCACCGGGTACGCCCTCCACGAGACGCCCCTTCCAGCGAGACCGTGCCGACGTTCGACGCGTGGATCGAGAGGCTGTGGGGCGTGTAGGGCACGCCGAGCTGGAGCCCGGCGCTCCATGCTGCGGACTCGCCGGCCGTCCGATCCAGCAGCCTGCCGTAGTCACCGGCGAGGGAGACGGACGGCGTGAGCCGCAGCACGACACCGCCGGTCACGGCGAAGCGGGCCGCGCTGCTGTCGAAGGCGCTCGAGAAGGCCCGCCCGGCCGCGAGCAGCCTCACGGGCCCCAGGCTACGCGCCACCAGGAGCTCGGCGTCCGCGCTCTCCGAGGCCACGTTGTACCCCCCCTGCACCGACACGTCCGCCGGGGCTCCGCCCGCCTGCGACAGAGCGAGCGCGCGCGCATACAGCTCCCACTCGTTGGGGTACGCCGGCACGAGCGTCGAGTTGGAGCCGTACACGAAGCCGACCATGAGGCGATCCGTGACGCCGGTTCCCACGTTGAAGGTCGGCGTGTTGGTGACCTTGCGGAGCGGCGGCTCGCTCATGGTGAACCGGTGCACGAGGTTGAGCTGGACGACGCCCGGCGGCGGCGGTCCAACCTCCCCCGATGTTCGGCGACCTGGCGGCCACCGACTGCGCGGTGGCCGGGGAGAAGCCCCCGACCACCAGGCAGACGACGGCCGCGCCGAAGGGGCGCGGGATCTTCATTGGATCGAG
Organism: uncultured Gemmatimonadales bacterium; assembly: GCA_963848895.1. GTDB lineage: Bacteria > Gemmatimonadota > Gemmatimonadetes > Longimicrobiales > Gaopeijiaceae > SZUA-318. Next base: position 489,110 of record CAWKGE010000018.1, on the reverse strand, counting down.
ACGATCGGGCAGTTGACCGTGGCCGCGAGGCCGAAGCTCGGCGCGGCCTGAGCCGACGCCAGGTCCATGACCGCATCGAACGACGCGTTGTCGTAGGGCATCACGTCCCACAGCGGCGAGTAGGCCGCGTCACCCGGGATCGTCTCCACGACGTTGTGCGTCTGGCTCGTGCCCGGCTCGGTCTTGAAGCCCGAAGCGGGCCCGCCGTCCGGCTGGTCCGGGTTGATGTTGAACGCGACGTAGATGTCGCTGGTGGGCACCGCGCCGTCCGTCGTCGTGCTCAGGGGCGCCTCGAAGAAGTTGAAGTAGAAGACGACCTTCCCCTGGTACCAGCCCGTCGTCAGCCCCGTGTCGCCACCGTTCAGGCGCAAGCGCGGCGGTGGATCCCTCCGGCACGATCGGGCAGTTCACGAGCATGGACGTGAAGTCCATCTCATAGCCGGCATCGACCAGGTCCTGGAGGCTCGTGGCCGTGTTCGCCACGTAACCGTCGGGAACCGTGACCTTCACCACCTGCCAGAAGTCGTTGTAGTCCGAATCGCCCGGCACGTCGTCCACGATGTTGTGCTGTCCGGGCACCGGGTCGCCGCTCTCGTAGAAGAGCGCGAAGATCGGCGCCGGTGCCGTGGGCTGGACGTCGAAGTTGTAGTAGCGCACCACCTGGCCGGCGGGGCCCAGGCCCTGCGTGATGAACGGCCCCTGGTCGAAGTCGATCGCCTCACCGGCGCCCGGCAGCGACGCGTCGGCGCTGCGCACGAAGAGGTGTCCCGCCTCGTCGCTGAATCGGTCGACCACCACCTTCTCGGCGGTGGCCGCGTTGCCCGGGCGCCTCGCCCACGAAGACGATGGGACAGTTCACCGTCGCCGCCAGCCCGAAGTTCATGGGCTGCATGGCGCTGGAGAGGTCGTGCACGTCGTCGAACGCCGCGTTGTCGTAGGGCATCACGTCCCACAGCGGCGAATAGGCCGTCGTCGCCCGGGATCTGTCTCCACCACGTTGTGCGTCTGCACGGAGCTGCCCTGCGTCATGAAGCCCGAGGCCGGGCCGCCATCCGGCTGGTCCGGATTGACGTTGAAGGCGACGAAGATGTCCGAGGTGGGCACCGCGCCGGACGACGTCGCCGTGATAGGAGCCTCGTTGAAGTCGAAGTAGAAGACGACCTGATCCTGGTACCACCCCATGGTCAGGCCGCTCGCGCCCGGTCCCTCGCTGGCCGTCGATCCCTCGGGCACCACGGGACAGTTCACGATCATGTCCGTGGCCTGGACGGCGTATCCGCCGTCGACGACGTCCTGCGCGCTGGTCACCGTGTTCGCCACGTAGTCCGCGGGCACCGTGACCTTGTTCACCTGCCAGAAGTCGCTGTAGCCGGCATCACCCGGAACCACGTCGATGATGTTGAGCTGACCGTCGACCGGCGTGGAGCTCCCCTCGCGGAAGAGCACGAAGATCGGGGCCGGCGCCGTCGACATCACGTCGAAGTTGTAGTAGCGGACCACGGCCCCGTCCGGGCCGAGTCCCTGGGTGATGAACGGCGCCTGGTCGAAGTCGATGGCGGCGCCGGCGGCGGGGAACGAGGGGTTCGCGCTGCGCTTGAAGAGTGTCGCGAACCCGTCGCTGAAGCGGTCGACGGTCACGCGCGGCGCGGTCGCCGGATCGAGGGGCGTGGGCATCTCGGGGCCCATGTCGGATTCGCCGCAAGCAGCCAGTGCGGCCACGGCCAGCAGCGGGACGAGGCGCTTTCGAACGTTCGATGTGCATGCTTCACCTCCGCGGGTTCGTGTGTCTCGTGCACGACCCCTCGAAGGCGCAACGGACATGCCATGGCGTGGCCGCGCGGATGCTTGCGCCCACGGGCGTTGTGAGAGAACGACTTTCATCGACCGAGACGCGCCGACCGGTGGCGAGTTGCACGAAACGGCTCGGGCCCGTTTCAGGCAGCGCCCGTGAAACGGGGCGCGGCCGTCCCGGCGCGGGCGACGGGCCTACTCCCCTTCTCCCAGCCCGAACTCCTTCATCCGTCGCCACAGCGTGGTGCGGCTCATGCCCAGGAGGTCCGCCGCCCTGGACCGGGAGCCGTCCGCCTCCTCGAGGGCGGCGAGGATCGCCTCCCGCTCCTGCTCGGGGTCGCTGGCCCGGTACCGCTCCTCCGCTCCCGCGGTCGCGCCCCGCCCCTCGGGGTCGCGGATGGGCGCCGGAAGATGCTGCGCCTCGATGCGCGGCCCACCCGCCCGGATCACCGCGCTCTCCACCACGCTGAACAGCTCCCGGACGTTCCCCGGCCAGGCGTGACCGCGCAGGAGGCGCATGGCCAGCGGGGAGAAGGCCCTGGGTGGCGCACTGGCGCTCCGCTCGCGCAGCCGAGCCAGCGCCGCCTCCACCAGGAGCGGGATGTCGGAGGCGCGCGCCCGCAACGGCGGGACGTCCACGCGGAAGACGTTCAGCCGGTAGTAGAGGTCTTCGCGAAAGCGCCCGCCGCGGATCTCCTCCTCCAGGTCCCTGTGGGTGGCGGCTACCACCCGGACGTCGACGCGCTCGGGGCGCACCGCGCCCACCGGCACCACCTCGCGCTCCTGGATCACCCTGAGCAGCCGCTGCTGGAGCGCGAGGCTCACGTCGCCTACCTCGTCCAGGAAGATCGTTCCGCCCGCGGCCGCCGCGAACAGCCCCTTGCGGTCCGCCACCGCGCCGGTGAACGCCCCGCGCACGTGTCCGAACAGCTCGCTCTCCAGCACTCCTTCGGCGAGGGCTGCGCAGTTCACCGGGACGAACGGCCCGGCGGCCCGCTCGGAAAGGTCGTGGACCGCGCGGGCGAGGAGCTCCTTGCCGGTCCCCGTCTCCCCCGTGATGAGGACGGTCGTCTCCGTGGGCGCGACCCGACGGATGGCGTCGAACACCTCGCGCATCACGCGGGCGTGGCCCACCATCGCGCCGAGGGCGCCCTCCCGGACCCGCTCCTCCGCGGGCCGGCGCTCGAGGAGCTCGGCGACCTTCGCGCTGAGCACGTCCGGGTCCACGGGCTTCGCCAGGAAGTGGTCGGCGCCGCGATGAAGCGACTCCACGGCGGTGTCGATGGTCCCGAAGCCGCTGATCATGAGGATGGGCGCCCGCAGCCCGCGCTTCCTGCAGGACCTCGACGGCGGTCAGACCCGTCCATCCCCGGCATGCGCATGTCCAGGAGCACGAGGTCGAACGCCCCCGTGGCCAGGCGCTCCACCGCCTCTGCGGCGTCCGCCGCGACGTCGACGTCGTGGCCGTCCTGGCGGAGGAGCTCCGCGGTCGACAGGCGGAACGTGCGGTCGTCGTCCACCACCAGGACGCGGCGTCCCGGAGTCCTCGGTCATGATCGCGCCTCCGCTTCCAGGGGAGCCTCGACGGTGAAGCGGCGCTCCGGCCCCGTCGTCGCGGTTCGCGGCCTCCATCCGGCCGCCGTAGCGTCGGATGAGCCCCTCGGCGACGAAGAGCCCCAGCCCGACGCCGTGCACGGCGTGCTTGGTCGTGAAGAAGGGGTCGAACAGCTTCGCCATCGCTTCGTCCGGGATCCCCGGCCCCCGATCGAGCACGTCCAGTCGGACGCCGTCGGAGATCCTCGGCGACGCGGATCTCGACGCCCTCCCGCCCGCCGGCCGCCTCCCGGGCGTTCTCCACCAGGTTGAAGAGGATCTGCTTGAGCGCGTCCGGCGGCACCGCCATGCGCAGGTCCGGCGCCGTCTCGGCGTGCACCGTCACGCGCACCGGCTCGTCCCCGACCCCGGCGAGGGTGGCCACCTGCCCGGCCACCTCGACGGGATCGCACGTGCCCTGCGACGGGTCGCTCGGGCGGTTCAGGTCCAGGAGGTTCTCGGCCAGCTCGTGCATGCGCAGGAGCTCGTCGATGGCCATGTCGGCGAAGCGGGAGCCCTCGCTCCCGTCCGGCAGGCCGCGGCGCACCACCTCCAGGCAGTTCCGCACGTTGGCCACCGGGTTGCGGATCTCGTGGGCCAGCTCCGCGGCCATGCGCGCGCTGGAGGCGAGCCGGTCCTGGCGGATGAGCTCCGCCTGGAGATCCCGCAGGCGCTGCTGCCGCTCCTCGAGCGCCCGATTGGCTTCCGCGAGCTCCTCGAGGCGCCCCCGGAGGTTCTCCCGCATGGTCCGGAATGCGCTGCCCAGCCGGTCGATCTCCTCCAGGCGCGAGTGGGGCACGGGGGCGTCGAAGTCCCCCTCCGACACGCGGTCCGCGGCCTGGGCGAGCCCCCGCACGGGCCGCGCCAACGCCACGGCGACCAGCGTGCCGACCGCCAGCGCGAGGCCCAGCGTGAGGAAGCCCGCCAGCAGGGCGCCCCGCCGCACGCCCGGCAACGCCGCGAGCTCCTGCGCGACCGAGCGGCTGAAGAGGACCGTGGCCGCGTTGCCGATGCTCCCCCCCGCCACCCACGTGGGCTCGCCGCGCACCTCCACCTCACGGACCTTGTCCGTCTCCGGGTTCCCCCGTCCCCCGCGCACGGCAGCGCCGAGGGCGCCGGCCTGGAGCGAGTCCAGCGTGGAGGCCACCAGCGCGCCGTCCGCACCCAGGAGCGTCACGTCCGCCCGCGCGAGCGCGGACAGTGTCGTCGCGAGCGTCGCGTCGAGGAAGCGCTCCGACCCGACCGCGCCCACCCACCGCCCTCCGCTCTCCAGCGCAACCAGACCCACGGCCCGCGGCATCCCGTCCTGGTAGACGTACTCGACGCGGCTCTCGCCTCGGCGCAGCGCCGCGAGCGCGTCGTCGCTGATCCCCGGGCCGACGAACACGGAGCCGTCCCCGGAAACCACGACGGGCTGCTCTCCGTACATCGCGGCCGCGCCTCGCGCCAGCGACGCAGCCCGGTCGAGCTGTCCGCCTCGGACCGCGTCCACCAGCCCGTCGACGCCCGCTACCGTCATCGCGTGCATCGACAGCGCCTCGGCCCGCTGCGCGTTGCGGTCCTCCAGGATCATGGGGGCCCGACCCAGATCCTCCACCGCCGCCCGGCGCAGCTCGGCCTCCACCCGGCGATCGAGGGCCACCCCCGCCGGGACGAGGGAGGCGGCCAGGGCCGCCGCGAGCAGCAGGAGGAGGGCACCGAGAAGAGGTACGCGCACGTTGTCGGCTCTTCGTGGGTCGAGATCGTTTGCCCCGAAGGTAGGGCATGCCGCCCGGTGCCGGAACAACCTCCGTGCCGCGCCGGCAGCCGTCCCCCCCGGAGGCGCTAGAGGATTGTCCCCCGCCGACTTACGGGCGGTGGGCGTGACCCGCCCCGCCGCGGTGCGCGTTTCAGGAAACGCGGCCCCGGAGCCGCGAAACGTCCCGGGAACGGGCTCAGCGGTCCGGAGCGGAGATCGCCGTGCGATCCGCACGCGCGCGCAGCAGCCCGAAGACGATCTCCCGCCCCACCTTCGCCCCGATCCACGCGGCTGCGACGACGGTCGCGACCCAGCCGCCGATCACGAGGTCGGTCGGTTGCACGAAGAGCCAGATGTAGGCCGCCACGCCCCCCGCGAACGCCAGGCCGATCAGCCACCCCCACCACCCCGCCCGGTTGCGCGCGTCCAGGCGGCAGCGCTCGCACCACAGGAGCCGGTCCAGCTCCATCGGGTCGCGCGGCTCGCCGCAGCGGGTGCACGGCACCAGCTCGGCGTCCTCCGGGTGGAACGGCCTGCGCGTCTCCTTCACGTCTCACTCCAGCGCCCGCACGAGCGCGTCCGCGTACTCCAGGGTCGAGGCACTCCCTCCCATGTCGGGCGTTCGCGCCGCGCCGGCGTGCACCACGCGGTCGACCGCGGCACGGATGCGGTCGCCCGTATCCTGCTGGCCCACGTGGTCGAGCAGCATGCACGCGGACAGGAGGAGCCCGGTCGGGTTGGCGACCCCCTTCCCCGCGATGTCGGGCGCCGAGCCGTGCACCGCCTCGAACATCGCCCCCTCGTCGCCGATGTTCCCCGCCGGTGCGAAGCCCAGCCCCCCAACCAGGCCGGCCATGAGGTCCGAGAGGATGTCTCCGAACATGTTCTCCATGACCAGCACGTCGAAGCGATACGGGTCGAGGACGAGCTGCATGGCGGTGGCGTCGATGATCCGGTCCTCCCAGACGATGCCGGGATAGTCCTTCGCGATCTCGTGCGCCACTTCGAGGAAGAGGCCCTGCGTGTACTTCAGGATGTTCGCCTTGTGCGCCAGCGTCACCTTCTTCCGTCCCAGCTTCTGGGCGTACTCGAAGGCGTAGCGGCTTATGCGCTCGGCGCCGAAGCGGGTGATGATCATGACGGACTCGGCGGCGGCCCTGGGGTCCCCCTCCATCCCGATGTAGTGCTCCACGCCGACGTACAGCCCCTCGGTGTTCTCGCGGATCAGCACGAGGTCGATATCCTCGTAACGCCCCCCCGGCACGATCGTGCGCACCGGGCGCACGTTGGCATACAGGTCGAACTCCTTGCGGATGGCCACGTTGATCGAGCGGAAGCCGGTGCCGGACGGGGTCGTGAGGGGGCCCTTGAGGACCACGCGGTTGGCCCGAATCGAGTCGAGGGTCTCGTCGGGGAGGGGGTTGCCCACGCGTTCGAGCGCCGTGACACCGGCGAGCTGCTCGTCGTACTCGAGCCCGGCACCCGCCGCGCGCAGGACGCGGAGCGTGGCCTCGGTGACCTCGGGGCCGATGCCGTCCCCGGGAATGACCGTGATGGTCTCAGACATGCGCGCCGATCCTCTCCGCGTTCTACGTCAACCCACGTAGCGCTTGCTGTACTCGTACTCCGTGTGCTCCTCCCCCACCGTACCAGGTCGTCCAGCAGCGCCGGCCGGTCGGTGCCCTCCTTGCGGGCCCGGCCCGCGATGTTCAGGGCGCGTCGCCACTGGATGTCACTGAGCTCGGTGCGGGAGAGGAGCGCGCGTGCCACCTCGGTCCCGCCCGCCACCGTCGTGATGACCCGCACCCCGCCCAGCGCCGGATAGTCGTCCAGGAGCCGGCGGGTCTCGTCCGAGAACAGGAGGATGTAGGGACCCACCTTGGCCCAGAGCGAGCCGCCTCGCCGAAGCTGCGCCGCGGGCTGCGCGACCGTGATCTCCGCCACGTTGCCGTTGAGGGACGCATCGACGCCTCCCTCGTAGGAGTAGTAGGAGGCGATCTGCGCGGGGGTTGGAAGCGTGGACTCCGTGCGCGGCTGGCAGCCCCCGAGAGAAGCGGCGGCCAGCGCGCAGCCGAGCGCACGAAGCGTGGTTTGCGATCTCATCTCGTTCTTCCTCTATGACTCCAGGACGCGCGGGCGCGCCCTCACCTGCCGGCGTACCAGAGCAACGTCCGGGCCAGGCGGTCCCCTGCGGACGCGAGCACCCGGGGATCGTCGGGGCCTCCCGGATCCCCTTCCACTACACCGAACCACAGGACCTGGCCAGTCCGGACGTGGACCAGGGTGGCCGAAAGCCGAAGCGCGGCCGGGCCCTCCGGCGTCGGCTGCAGGGTCGCGCTCACGGGAATGAGGGCGATCGCGCCGTCCACCACCGCGGACAACCTGCGCAGTTGCCCGTAGAGCGGGTCGCCGATTCGGCGGACCTCACCGGCCTCGAACATCCCCACCGGGAGCCCATGAAGGCTCGCGTCCAGCCCCGGCGAACGGTCCAGGGCGCGCTCCAGCTCGGCGGGAAAGATCCAATCGACCCCTTTTCCCCGATCACCCAGCGCGAACGCGATCTCGGCGTCGAGGTCGCCGGGCACGCCCCGGTTGTCCTGCACGGGCAGCACCATCACCCGGCTTCCGCGCAGGTCGGGGGGGGTGCCCTGGGACGTGCCGGGCGCGGGCGGCGGAGCCTTTCCCCCGCACCCCGTGAGTCCCGCGATCAGCACGGTCGTCAGATACCGCCACCGTCGGGCGGTGGGGGACGTGCGGCTCAAGCGCGCTCCAGGGTCGGGTCGGGTCGGCCGGGTCTCCGAGGGAGGTCCGGATCGGCGCCGAAAGGTAGAACAAGCTCCGTGCCGGTTGAACCTCGGGCTATTCGCCGTCGGCCTCCTTCCCCGTGCCGCCTTCGCCCCCGCGATCGAGGTCCAGCGAGACGGAGTTGATGCAGTAGCGGAGGCCGGTGGGTCGGGGTCCGTCGGGAAACACGTGCCCCAGATGTCCCCCGCACTTGGCGCACAGCACCTCGGTGCGGACCATCAGGTGGCTCAGGTCCCGCCGCTTCTCGATGTGCGCGTTCTCCAGCGGCTGGAAGAACGATGGCCAGCCGCAGCCGGAGTCGTACTTCGTCTCCGACGAGAACAGCGGCGTCCCGCACCCGCGGCAGCGATACGTGCCCTCGCCCTTCTCGTCCCAGTAGCGACCTGTGAACGGGCGCTCGGTCCCCTTCTCCCTGAGCACGTGGTACTCCTCGTCGCTCAGCTCCTCGCGCCACTCCTGCTCGGACTTCTTCACGCGCTCGGCCAAGGCTCACCTCCGGGGCAGATCGGTCGGCACACGGGCTTCTAACCCGCTTCGCAAGGGAGCGGTTCCGCCCGTGCAACCGTTTGCGACCCGGCCGGGTCGAAGGGTATGTATGCTACGTACCTTACACTTCTATCCAGGTGGAGCCATGCCCCGGCCACTCGGGCTCACGTCGCTGCGGATCCTCGCCGCCGTTCGCGTCGGCGATGCCTACGGACTCGATCTGGTGGCCCGGACGGGCCTGCCCTCCGGCACCGTCTATCCGACGCTGGGGCGCCTCAAGCGGGCCGGCCTGGTCGCCGCGCGCTGGGAGGACCAGCGGTTGGCCGAGCGGGAGGGGCGCCCGCGACGGCGCTACTACGAGCTGACCGCGGATGGCGCGAAGGCGCTGTCGGCCGGCGCCGAGCGGATCGCCGACGCGGCGGCGGCGTTGGGCGCGGCGGTCCGGGGAGACGCCCGGTGAGCCCGTCCGGGGCCCCGCGCTGGGCACGACGCTTCCTGCGGCTGGTGGCACCCCTGGTGCCACGGCACCGACGCGCGGAGTGGCTGGAGGAGTGGGAGGGGGAGCTGGACGCCCTCGCCGACCTGCGGGAGGACCGGGGCGGCGAGGGCTATCCGGGATGGGCGGCGTTCGTGGTGGGCGCGCTGCCGCATGCGATGTGGACGAGGAGGGAGGAGTGGACGATGGACGGTGTGGTGCAGGATCTCAGGTACGCGGTGCGGGTGTTTCGACGGGCTCCGGGATTCACCGCGGTCGCAGCCCTCACGCTCGCCCTCGGCATCGGAGCGAACGCTTCGATCTTCTCGTTGGTCAACGGCCTCATGCTCCGGCCACCCGCGGGCATCCGAGAGCCCGATCGCCTCGTGCAGATCGCGCGCAGCTACGACCAGGCACCCCGATGGGACAACTGGTCGTGGCCCGCCCTGAAGCTCATCGAGCGGGAAGTGCGCACGCTCTCCGGCGTAGCGGGATACCAGACGCAGGTCTTCGTCCTGGGCCGCGGCACGGACACGGAGCAGGTGTCCGGGCAGCTCGTGAGCGGGGCGTATTTCGACGTCCTGGGTGTGCGTCCGTTCCTCGGCCGACTCCTCCATCCCTCGGACGACGTGACGCCGGGTGGACACCCGGTGGTCGTGCTGGGTCACGGCCTGTGGGTCCGGCGCTTCGGAGCGGACCCCGGCATCGTGGGCCGGACGGTCCCGGTGGCTGCCCGGCCCTACGAGGTGGTGGGCGTGGCCCCGCCCGGGTTCTCGGGCCCGGACGCCGTCGGCACGCCGCCGGCCGTGTGGGTCCCGGCGATGCAGAATCCGGGTTACCGTGGCGAGCTGCCCTTCGACCAGTGGGGATGGAGCTGGATCAACGCGGTGGGCCGGCTGCGCGACGGCGTGTCCTTCGAGGAGGCGCGCGCGTCGATGGACGTGGTGACCTCCCGCCTGCGCGACGCGGCTCCGGTGAACGAGGACATCCGCGTGCTGCTCGCTTCGGGGGTCGGCCTCGATCCGGAGGGCCGCGCGCAGGCGGGCGGATCTCGCTGCTGCTCGCGGGAATCGTCGGGCTGGTGCTGCTGCTCACGTGCACGAACGTGGCCAACCTCTTCCTGGCCCGCGGCGCGGCCCGCGCAACCGAGGTCGGCGTCCGCATGGCCCTGGGCGCCGGCCGGTCGCGTCTGACCCGCCAGCTCGTCACCGAGAGCCTCGTCCTCGCCCTCCTCGCGACGGCGCTCGCCGTTCCCCTGGTCCGGGCGGCCGGGCGCTTCCTGCCGCTGGTCTTTCCCTACACGCTGTCCGTGTCCGTCGGCGCGGACGGACGTGTGTACCTGTTCCTCGGGGCCGTGGGGATCCTGGCCGGCGTCCTCTTCGGCGTGGCCCCGGCGTGGGCGGCGGCCTCCCACGACGTGTCCCAGGCGCTCCGGGAGGGAAGGTCCGGGGCCGGGCGGATGCGCACGCGCCTGCGCGACGGGCTCGTCGTCACGCAGCTCGCGCTCTCCCTCGGACTGGTGGCGGGCGCCGCGCTGCTGGGCCGGAGCATCCTGAACGCGCGGGCGGCGGAGCCGGGCTTCGATCCGGACGGACTGGTGGTGGCCTTCGCCGACCTTCAGCCCACGGGTCGGTACGACCCCGCGTCGGGGCGGGCCCTCTTCGAGCGCATCCTGGCGCGGGTGGCGGCGCTGCCCGGCGTGCGCAGCGCGACGATCGCGAACCAGGCGCCGATCTGGGGCGGACACTCGAGGGCCACGGTACGCCCTGCCGACCGGCCCGACGAGGTCGAGTTCGAGGCCGAGTACAACATCGTCGGTCCGCACTACTTCGAGACGCTCGGCATCCCGGTCCTGCAGGGCCGTGGGCTGGGGGGCTCCAGGACGAGCCGGAGCGGGTGGTGGTGGTCAACGAGGCGCTCGCCCGCATGTTCTGGCCCGGCCAGGACCCCGTGGGCATGCGGCTCGACGGCGATCCGGGGTGGAGGGTCGTGGGGGTGGCGGGGGACGTGAAGATGCGATCCCTGCGCAGCCCCGCCAGGCCCGCCGTCTATTACCCCATGAGCCAGGTGTACTCGAGCCGGATGGGGATCCACGTGCGCACCGACGCGTCGAGCGGAGACATGATCCCCCGTCTCCGCGAGGCGATCGCCGAGGTGGACCCCGAGCTCCCGGTCGCAAGCGTGGTCGATCTCCGACAGGCCCTGGCCGCGTCCATGGGTGAGACGCGCACCATCGGCTGGCTGGTCGCGGCGTTCGCGCTGCTGGCCCTCGTGCTGGCGGCCATCGGCCTGTACGGCCTGGTCTCGTTCGGGGTGTCCCTGCGGGTCCGGGAGCTGGGCATCCGGATCGCGCTCGGTGCGAGGCCCGAATCCCTGGTGCGCATGGTGCTGGCGCATGGCCTCCTCCTCGCGGGGATCGGCGTCGCGGCCGGCCTCGCGCTCTCCGCGGCACTGGGCCGGGCGCTCGAGGGGCTCCTGTTCGGCGTCGGCGCCACCGACGGGCTCACGCTCGTGGGCGCCTCGGTGACGCTCCTGGCGACCGCGGTGGTCGCGGCGTGGATCCCGGCGCGGCGCGCCTCCAGAGTCGACGCGGCCGTCTCCCTCCGGGAGGAATGATGTGCAAGCCGTCGACGGGAATCCGGACCCTGCTCGCCGGAGCACTCGTCCTCGTTCTCACCGCCTCGCCGTTCAAGCGTGCCGGCGCCCAGGACGTGTCGGGAACGTGGCACGCGACGTGGGCCCGGGCCGTCCGCACCAACCGCGACGGCTCCATGGAGATCCAGAAGTGGGACGCCGCGACCCTCGTGCTCCACCAGGAGGGCGACGCGGTGACGGGAATGTGGACGACCCGCGTCGCCGGAGTCGTGCACTGGAAGGTCGAAGGGACGCTCCTGGACGGCCGCCTCGAGCTGACCGCTCTCGAGAACGACTCGGACGATCCCGCGCTCGCCATGGTGTCGCGCATGCGCTGGCGCGGCGCAGTGGAGGGTGACCGGCTCGAGGGAGAGATGACGCTCGAGTTCCGGGGGAGCGATCGGCCGAGGCCGTGGCGACCGTGGAGGGCAAAGCGGGCGGAGGGCGGTTGACTCTTCGGCGGCTTCGCCGTCCTCGGGCATCTCGCGGCGTGTTGACATCTCCGCGCCGGATGCGCCCATTGGCGGTCCCCGCAACGACACGCACCGGAGCATCGCCGACATGAGCGCTTCCGTTCGACACGCCCGCTGGGAGGACATGCCCAGGGAGAAGGTCACCGACACGATCCATCGCCGCCTCTTCACGGGAGAGCGGATGATGCTCGCCCACGTCTATCTGGACAAAGGGGCGATCGTGCCGACGCACGAGCACGAGAACGAGCAGCTCACCTACATCCTGGAGGGCGCGCTCCGCTTCTGGATCGGGCCGGAGGACGCGCCGGACCGACAGGAGCTGGTGGTGAAGGCGGGAGAGGTGCTCTACATCCCGTCCCACGTCCCGCACAAGGCGGAGGCGCTGGAGGACACCTTCGACGTGGACGTCTTCAGTCCTCCACGGCAGGACTGGCTCGACGGAACGGACACGTACTTCCACAGGAAGTAGGACCCACGATGGATCTCGGACTGAAGGGCAAGAAAGCGCTGGTGTGCGGATCGAGCCAAGGGCTGGGCCGGGCCATCGCGGACGCGCTGGCTGCCGAGGGGGCGGACGTGGTGATCAACGGCCGCTCCGCAGACAAGCTCGCCGGCGTGCGGGACGAGATCGCCGCCGCCACCGGCGTGAAGGTGGCCGCCGTGGCGGCGGACCTCACGGACCCCGCGGAGGTCGAGCGGCTGGTGGACGAGGCGCGCACGGCGCTGGGGAAGATCGACATCCTCGTCACGAACACGGGCGGGCCCCCGTCCGGACCGTTCGAGGACCACTCGCCGGACGTGTGGAAGCACGCCATCGCCAACAACCTCGAGAGCGTGGTCAACCTGGTGCGCGGCGTGCTCCCCGAGATGAAGGAGCGGCGCTGGGGCAGGATCCTGAACGTCACCTCGATCACGGTGAAGCAGCCCGTAGAGGGGCTCATCCTCTCCAACTCGGTCCGCGCGGGGGTGACAGGCTTCGCGAAGACGATCTCCAACGAGGCCGCCCCCTTCGGCGTGACGGTGAACTGCGTGGTTCCGGGCTACACCCGCACCGAGCGGCTCGTGGACCTGGCCAGCGCGAACTCCGCGCGCTCGGGCGCGTCCATCGAGGACGTGTACGCGGGGTGGGCAGAAGAAATCCCCATGGGCCGACTGGGCGAGCCGGAGGAGCTGGGGGCGCTTGCGGCCTTCCTGTGCTCGGAGAAGGCCTCGTACGTCACCGGACAGTCGGTGGCGGCGGACGGGGGTTGGATCAAGGCACTCTTCTAAAACGCCATCGAAGGGGCGAGATCATGGGAACGTCGGCGCTGACCGCGGCGGAGTGGATCTGGAAGGACGGCGAGTTCGTGGCCTGGCAGGACGCGCAGGTGCACCTCCTGTCGGTGGCCGTGCAGTTCGGCTCGTCCGTGTTCGAGGGCATCCGCTGCTACGACACTGCCAAGGGCCCGGCCATCTTCCGGCTGCGGGAGCACATTCGCCGGCTGCACGACTCCTGCCGGATCTACCGCATGCCCCTCGCCCACGAGGAGGACGCCCTCGTCGAGGCCTGCCGGGACACCGTGCGCAGGAACGGCCTCGAGAACTGCTACGTGCGCCCGATGGTGCTGTGGGGATACGGCTCCGCGGGGATGAACCCGGTGGACAGCCCGCTGGAGACGTACGTGGCGGCGTGGCCGTGGGGCGCCTACCTGGGCGAGGAGGCGCTGACGCAGGGCGTGGACGTGTGCGTCTCGTCGTGGATGCGCGCGCACCCCAACACCTTCCCGGTGCAGGCGAAGGCGGCGGGCCACTACGTGAACGCGCAGCTCATCAAGATGGAAGCCGTGGCCAACGGCTACGTCGAGGGCATCGCCCTCGGCCCGGGCGGCCTGGTGAGCGAGGGGAGCGGTCAGAACCTCTTCCTGGTGCGGGACGGCGTCGTGATCACGCCCTTCCTCGACGGCACTTCCCTGGCGGGCATCACCCGCACCGCGGTCCTGGCCATCGCGGCCGACCTCGGGCTACCCCGTGCGCGAACAGGACGTCCCGCGGGAGAGCCTCTACACCGCCGACGAGCTGTTCTTCACCGGCACGGCGTCGGAGGTGACGCCCATCCGCAGCGTGGACCGCATCGCCATCGGGTCGGGCAGGGCCGGCCCGGTGACGATGGCGATCCAGAAGCGCTTCATGGAGACCGTGCGGGGTGAGGTCGAGGACACGCGGAGCTGGCTGACACCGGTGGGTTGAGCGCTCGGATCAGCGAGCTGTGCCCCCGCCGCGCAACAGACGCGCGGAGTTGCCGAGGATGCCCACGTCCGGGATCGACTGCGCCGCCGCCGCGAGCGCCGGCGGGAGGATCCCGATCGCTGCGAGGGTGAGCCCCACCACGTTGTAGACGCCGGTGAGGGCGAAGTTGCCCTTGACCACGCCCATCGTGCGGCGCGCCATGCGGAAGGTCTCGGGCACGAGCGACCAGTCGTCCCGCATGAGGGCGACGTGGGCCACCTCCAGTGCGAGGTCGGTCCCCAGCGCACCCATCGCGATGCCGACGTCGGCCTGGGCCAGCGCCGGAGCGTCGTTCACCCCGTCGCCGATCATGACCACCGTGCGGCCACGGGCCTGGTGCTCGCGCACCACGCGGATCTTGTCGTCGGGAAGGAGCTCCGCCCGGAAGTCCACGCCGAGGCGCAGCGCCACCTCCGCCGCCGCTCCCACGCGGTCCCCCGTGAGCATCTCGATCGTGCCGATCCCCAGCGCCCGCAGCGCGTCCACCGCCGCGGGCACCTCGGGACGGAGCTCGTCGCGGAGGGCGAGCGCGCCGATGGGCTCCCCGTCGCGCACCACCCACGCGAGCGTCCGCCCGGCGGGCGCCGCAAGGTCGACGGCGATGGACGTGTCCGCGAGGGCGACGCGATCTCGCCCGACGACGACCCGGCGCCCGTCCACGTCCGCCGCGACGCCCAATCCCTCCAGGGCCTGGAAGCTCGTGGGCGCAGACACCGGGACGCCTCGTCGGGTCGCTTCCGCCCGGATCGCCTCCCCCACGGGGTGCTCCGAGTCACGCTCCGCGGACGCCGCCAGGCGCACGACCTCGTCCGCCTCCACGCCGCCGAGGGGAATCACCTCGGTAACGACGGGGCGACCGGTGGTCAGCGTCCCGGTCTTGTCCACCAGCACGACGTCCGCCCGCGCGAGCGCTTCGAGGTATCTCCCACCCTTGACGAGGATGCCGCGCCGGGCGGCGGCACCGATCGAGGCGAGCATGGCAACGGGCGTCGCGATCGCGAACGCGCAGGAGCAGGCCACCACCAGGACGGCGGCGGTGGCCAGCGGATCGCGCCGCAGCACCAGGACCAGGGCCGCGATCCCGGCGACGACGGGCAGATACCACCCGGAGAACCGGTCCGCGAAGCTCTGCACCGGCCCACGGCCGGCCTCGGCCTCCTCGACCATGCGGAGGACGCGCCCGAACGTCGCGTCCGCTCCGACCCGGTCCACCCGCAGGCGCAGGGCGCCCCCGCGCGGGATCGTCGAGGCGAAGACGTGCGCCCCCGGCGCGACCTCCCCGGGCAGCGGCTCTCCGGTGATCGAGGCCTGGTCCACAGAGGCGCTCCCGTCCGATCACCTCCCCGTCCGCGGGGATCCGCTCCCCGGGGCGGACGACCACGATGTCGCCGACCTGGACCGAGATCCACCGAGCCACGACCTCCTCGTCCCGGCGCCCCGCACCACGCGAGCGGTCGAGGGCGCCAAGTCGGCCAGGTCGCGGCAGCGCCCGCCGCCCGCTGCGCATCGTGAAGCCTTCGACGAAGTCCCCGACGCGCATGAAGAAGGCGACGACCGCGGCGGTCACCCACTGGCCGATCACGAGCGCGGCCACCACGCCCACGGTCATCAGCGTATGGGAGGTGACGTGGCCGTGCAGCCCGGCCCGCGCGACGCCGACGAAGGCGGGCCAACCGACGAGGAGCACCACGAGCACGCCGATCGGGAAGGGCACGGAGTGGGCCAGCGTCTCCGACAACCCCATCCATTCGCCCGACGAGGACGATCAGGAGGACGGCACCGAACAGCAGCCCCGTGGCGCGAACCGCGCGGCGGGCGAAGCCCTCCACGTCGGATGTCTGGCAGAGCGCGCTCCGGAGGGTCGCGCCGCCGCCGGCACCGAATAGCCGACGGACGCGACGGCCGCCACCAACCGGGAAAGATCCACCTTGCCCTCGTCGAACTCCACCAGGGCCTTGCCGGCACCCACGAGCACCTCCGCCGAAGTCACGCCCTCCACCGACTGAAGCGCGCCGCGCACGTGTGCGGCGCAGGAGGCGCAGTCCATCCCCCGGACCGGCAGCTCGATGCGCTTCATGCACGCCTCCCGGCATCCTGTGGCCTCGGAACGCCGCGTCGCGCGCCTCCCCGGCGCGCCGCGGCCCGGCGCCGCCGCGCCGGCTACCAGTCGGGGCTCTCGGCCTCCTCCAGCCGCCGCAACTCCGCCGCCAGGCGGGCCTCCTCCTCGTCCGAGACCTCGTGCACGGGCGCGAGCCTCTCCTTGTCCCGCGCGCCGCCCTTCGCGACGAGGCCGACGAGCATCCCCGCCATCACGATCGCGAAGCCCGGGAGGAGGTAGCCGACGAGGTTGAAGCCCTCGGCGGGTGGCGCCATCAGCACCGTCGGGCCGAACTCGGCGACGAAGCCGGCCTTGATCGCGTCCGGCGTCATCCCGTCCTCGAGCTCCTTGCGGATCCGCTGGGACCAGACGGGCGAGGTGCCGCACTGCATCTGGAACTGGCAGGAGTGCACGTCCAGCCCGCAGCCGCAGTTGCAGCGGATGGACTGCTCGATGGCGAGGTATTCCGCGCCGAGCGGTCCTTCGTGGTAGTGCCCCTCGTGTCTGCTGGACCTGGGGGCCTGGGAACGGTGGTCCGCGGGGTCGCGCCGACGGGGATGGAAAGCGTGGCGACGACGGCCATGTGGGCCAGGATGGGCAGGATGCTCACGTTGGCGTTCCTTCGGTGCTCGTGACCTTTCGTGCGTACGACACCAATCTACACGAAAACGACCGCTCAGTGCCCCCGGGCACCCGCATCGGGATTGCGTGGGTCCGCAGCGCCGAGGCGGTCGCCGGTGGCCGGATCGATCATGATCGAGTGCGCCAGGCCCTGGCTCCCGCCCACGTCGACCTGGTGGCCCATGGCCTCGAGCTCCTTCACCGTGGCCCCATCGACGCCGTTCTCCTCGATGCGGATAACGTCGGGAAGCCACTGGTGATGGATGCGCGGCGCGTCCACGGCCTCCTGGATGTTCATGCCGAAGTCGATGACGTTGAGCATCACCTGCAGCACCGTGTTGATGATCGTACGCCCGCCGGGGCTCCCGATCACGGCCACCAGCTTGCCGTCCTTCGCCAGGATGCTCGGGCTCATCGACGACAGCATGCGCTGCTCCGGGCGTGCCAGGTTCGGGGTCGTGCCGATCAGCCCTCGGTCGTTCGTCAGGCCCGGCCCCGCGTTGAAGTCTCCCATCTCGTTGTTCAGGAGGAACCCGGCGCCCGGCACCACGACCCCCACGCCGTAGCCCTGCTCGAGCGTGTACGTCACCGACACCGCCATCCCGTCCTCGTCCACGACGGAGAAGTGCGTGGTCTCGGGGCTCTCGTGCCCCTGCGCGATCTGGGCGGGCGCCGAGGGGGACGCGTGGGTCGGATCGATGTCGGCCGCGAGTCTCTTCGGCGTGGGCCTTGCTGGTGAGCATGTGCACGGGAACGTCCACGAAGTCCACGTCGGCCAGGTACTCGGCGCGGTCGCGGAACGCCCGGCGCATGACCTCCGCGAGCGTGTGCACGTAGGGCGCGCCGTCGTGGTCCATCGAGCCCAGGTCGTAGGGTTCCAGCATGTTGAGCATCTCGACGATCGGCCACGCCCCCCGAGCTGGGCGGCGGCATGCCGATGACGTCGTAGCCGCGGTAGGTGCCGTGGATCGGCGTGCGCTCCCTCGCCCGGTAGCGCTCGAGGTCCTCCTCCGTGATCAGCCCTCCGCCGCGACGCATCTCCTCGGCGACGAGCCTGGCGGTCTCGCCCGCGGTAGAACCCGTCCCGGCCGTTCTCCATGATGCGGCGCAGCGTCTTCGCCAGGTCGGGCTGCCTCCACGTCTCGCCGGCTTCGTAGGGCGTCCCGTTCTTCGAGAACTTCGCCACCGTCGCGGGTACGTCGTCCATGCGCTGGATCAACGAGGCGAAGCTCCCGCGCCTGCCGGTCGCTGAGCTGGAAGCCCTCCTCGGCCAGACGCACGGCCGGAGCCACCAGGCGCCCCCACTCCATGGATCCGTACAGCCTGTGCGCCTTGTCCCACCCCGCGACCGTTCCCGGCACGCCCGACGGACTTGAGCGTGCGATGGTGGATCTGCGCGGAATACTCGCCGTTCTCGTCGAGCCACATGAGCGAAGTCCGCGGCGAGGGGCGCCTTCTCCCGGAAGTCGATCGCCGTGGTGGCGCCGTCGGGGAAGCGGATCACCATGAAGCCGCCGCCGCCGATGTTGCCCGCCGACGGGTGCGTCACGGCCAACGCGAACCCGGTGGCGATGGCCGCGTCCACCGCGTTGCCTCCCGCAGCCAGCACGTCTCGGCCGGCCTCGCTGGCCAGCCAGTGCTCGGACACCACCATCCCCGAGGGCGCGCGGACCGGCTGGGCGGACTGGGCGAGCGCGGGGCTCGCGGTGACGGCGACCGTCACGCGCGAGCGCGGCGGAGGCGAGCGAAGGACGGAACGCGGAACGGGCGGCGCATCGATGGGGCTCCGGGTCTGGGGTGGACGAAGACAAGATTTCCGGAATCGGTCCGTCGCGCCAGCGGTGGGCGGCTCCCCGATTGCCCCACGGCCTGGGCGCCCTACCTTAGCGACCTGCCGGACCGGTGCGCCGGGCGCTCCGGGTGACCCTTGGAGGGAGACTGCATCGGATGACCCTGAAGCGACGTGAGTTCCTGAG
Organism: uncultured Gemmatimonadales bacterium; assembly: GCA_963848895.1. GTDB lineage: Bacteria > Gemmatimonadota > Gemmatimonadetes > Longimicrobiales > Gaopeijiaceae > SZUA-318. The sequence continues at coordinate 470,155 of CAWKGE010000018.1, read as the reverse complement.
GAAGGCCGCCGCCGGCGCGACCGGCGCGGCGGCGCTCTCCGCGTGCGGCGCTCCCCGGAGCGACGCCGGCTTCGGCGGCGGATTCGGGTATCACCGGCCCTCGAGGTGAGCTGGCGGCTCGTCACGAGCTTCCCGCGCAGCCTGGACATCATCCACGGGGCGGGCGAGCGCATCGCGGAGCGGGTGTCCGCGATGACGGGCGGCAACTTCACCATGCGGGTGTACGCCGCCGGCGAGATCGTGCCGGCCCTCCAGGTCATGGACGCGGTGCAGCAGGGCACGGTGCAGTGCGGCGTCTCGCCCGGCTACTACTACATCGGCAAGAGCCCCGCGCTCGCCTTCGACTCCTCGGTGCCCTTCGGCCTGAGCACGCGCCAGCAGATCGCCTGGTTCTACCACGGCGGCGGGCTCGACCTGCTCAACGGCGTCTACGACGACTTCGGGATCATCTCCTTCCCCGCCGTGTCCACGGGAGGCCAGATGGGCGGGTGGTTCCGGCGGCCCGTGAACACGCTGGCCGATCTCGGCGGCCTGCGCATGCGCATCCCCGGGATCGGCGGCGAGATCATGGCGCGCCTGGGCGTCACCGTGCAGGTCCTCGCCGGCGGCGACATCTACCCGGCGCTCGAGCGCGGCGCCATCGACGCGACCGAGTGGGTGGGCCCCTACGACGACGAGAAGCTCGGCTTCTACGAGATCGCCAAGAACTACTACTACCCGGGGTGGTGGGAGCCCGGCCTCACCGGTTCGCTCCTGGTGAACAAGGAGGCGTTCGACGCGCTCCCCGCGGCCTACCAGGAGATCCTGAAGAGCGCCTGCGGCGACACGATCTGCGAGCGCCTCGCGGCGTACGACGCCGCCAACCCCCTGGCGCTCGCCAGGCTCGTCCAGGACCACGGCGTGACGCTGCGGGAGTACTCCCGGGAGATCATGGAGGCCGCCTGGCGTGAGTCGAACGCCTACCTGGAGGAGCAGGCCGCGGCGGACGCGACGTTCAAGAAGGTCTACGACAGCTGGAAGGAATTCCGGGCGCACGCGTTCCCGTACTTCGCGGGCAACGAGCTGGCGTACGCGAACTTCGCGTTCCCGAAGATCGGACGGGCGGACATGAGGAGCTGAGGCGCCACCGAGCATGCGCCTGACCCACGTCCTGATCGAGCGCTTCCGGGGGATCGGGCGGCTCGAGCTCACCCTCGACCGCCTCACGGTGGTCATCGGCGAGAACAACCACGGCAAGTCCAGCCTGATGGACGTGCTCGAGCGCTGCCTCGGGCAGTCCCGATTCGCCGCCGCCCGTCGACTTCGAGCCGGGCGACTTCCGCCGGACCTCCGCACCCCGGCCCGAGCCCATCCGCGTCGTGCTCTCCTTCGAGCACGCCACGGGACGGCGCGCGTGCCAAGACCGTCCGCGAGCGTGTTCGACCTCGCCATGGCGACGACGGGCACGGCGGTCGACGCCTGCGGGCGGAGTTCACGCGGCCACCCGGACACCGGGGCCATGGGCGTCCGCTTCCTCGACGGGAACGGCCGTCCGCTGGATCCACAGCCGCCGGGCGTCGTCCTGTCGAGGCTCCGCCGACTCCATCCGGTCCTGGTCGTCCGCCTGGCGCAGCCGCACGTCCACGCGCCGCTGGAGTGGACCCGGGCCGAGGATCGGGACGAGAGCGAGCCGAGCGAGAGCCGCTTCGAGAAGGACATCGCGCGCGTCTATCGCGACCTGGCGCACACGCGCGGACCGGTGCCCCCCGAGGATCTCCGCCGGGCGTTCCGGTCCGCCTGGCGGATGCGCGACACCATCGCCGAGCGCTACCTGACCCGCGGGGGATCGCTGCGGGGCGTGCTGGAGCAGCTCGTCGTCGACGACGACGACGGGCATCGCGCCCCCCGGCCGGGCAGTGGCAGTCACGCCCTGGGACTCCTGATCGTCCTCGGGTCTCTCATCGACGTACGGGGCGACGCGGTCCTGCCCCCCGAGGCCGAGCCCCTCCTCGCCATCGAGGAGCCGGAGGTCCACCTGCACCCCACGCTGATCGCCTCGACGTGGGACGTCATCGAGAACCTCCGTGCCCAGACGCTGGTGATCACCAACTCGGGGGAGTTCCTGTCCAACGTCCCGTTGCGCTTCCTCCGCCGGCTGGTTCGCCGGGATGGACGCATCGACGCCCACCAGCTCGGAGACCACACCCTCTCCCGCGAAGGGCTCCGGCGGGTGGGCTATCACATCCGGGCCAAGGGTGGATCGGCGCTCTTCGCCCGCTGCTGGCTCCTGGTCGAGGGAGAGACCGAGTTCTGGCTCGTACGGCAGCTGGCGCAGGTCCTGGGCTACGACCTCGAGGCGGAGGGCGTGCGCTGCGTGGAGTTCGCGCAGTGTGGCGTGGAGCCGCTGGTCCGACTCGCCGATGATCTGCACATCGAGTGGCACCTCCTCTCCGACGGCGACGATTCGGGTGCCGCGTACGCCGCGGAAGCGCGCGAGCACCTCCACGGGAGACCGTCGAAGCAGCACGTGACCCGGCTGCGGCGGCGCAACGTGGAGATGGAGCTATGGCACGGCGGCTTCGACGACGTCTACCGGCGCGCGGCCGGGCTTCCCGAGGACGGGCGGACGCACTACGACGGGAAGAAGCTCAACCCCTACCACATCGTCGCCCGCGCCATCCGCCGCCATTCCAAGCCCTGGCTGGCGCTCACCGTCGCGGAGGAGTGCGGGCGGCGTGGACCCGACAGCGTGCCGGGATCGCTCCGTCACGTCATCGAGGCGTCCGTGACGATGGCGCGCAACGCGATCCGCGACGGCTCCTGCGGCCTCAGCGCCAGGCGTGACGACGCTCAGCCTCCGAGCCGCACCAGGGCCTCCCGTCCCTCGCTGGATTCCGATCGACGTCGTCGTCACCGTTCCGGGTGAGCGTCACGAAGTGGCGCCATCGGTCCAGCGCTTTCGGAGGCGCCGACGGCGCTCTCCTCCGTGGGGCCGAAGCCCAGCGACCGGCCCCGGAAGCCCACATGCATCCCGGCCCCGCCGAACAGCAGCGGCAGCGCCACCACCCCACCCAGGACGGCCCGATCCCACGTGAGGTGCGGGAGCCTTCCGGCCCACGAGCAGGAGCAGGACGGACACGGGCAAGACCCAGGCCGGCAGGTCCAATGCCTGAGTCAGGACATCGGCGATCTTGGAGGACGGCCCAGGAGGCGCCGAGGTAGACCAGGAGCACCTGGGCGATGCGGGCTCGCTTGATGCGTTCCCAAAGCGGGGGGTAGGCATGGCCGCCACCATAGGGCGGAACCGCGAGCTTTCGAAAGCTCCGTGAGGCCGGCCGGCCCTACCGCTTCAGCGCCAGCGTGACACCGTCCCCCACCGGGAGCATGCTCAGGCTCACCCGGTCGTCCGCCGCCAGCTTGGCGTTGAAGGCGCGGATGGCTTCGGTCGCGGCGTCGCGAACGTCGGGATCGACGACCCTTCCGCTCCACAGCGTGTTGTCCACCAGGACGAGCCCGCCGGGACGCAGGAGGCGCAGGACGCGCTCGTAGTACGCGGGGTAGGGTTCCTTGTCCGCGTCGATGAAGGCGAAGTCGAACGATCCCCCCTCCCCCGCGGCCAGGAGCGCGTCCAGCGTCTCCAGCGCGGGCGCGAGGCGGAGGTCGATCTTGTGCGCCACCCCCGCCTCTGCCCAGTAGCGCCGGGCTACCGCCGTCCACTCCTCGCTCACGTCGCACGCCACGAGGGTTCCGTCGTCGGGGAGCGCGAGCGCCACCACGAGGGAGCTGTACCCCGTGAACGTGCCGATCTCCAGGGCGCGTCGGGCCCCGATCACCTCGACGAGCAACGCCATGAGCCGGCCCTGCTCCGGGGCGATCTGCATGCTCGCGTTCTCGAGCTCCGCCGTCTCCTCCCGGAGCCGGCGGAGGACCGGAGGCTCGCGCACGGAGACGCGTACGAGGTAGTCGTTCAGCGCTTCGGTCAGCGGAATGGAGCGTCGGGTCATGGGTCGCTCAGGAGGGCGGAAGCGTCCAGATGTCCACCCGGTCGAGGGCGATGTAGGGCACGGCCACCCGCCCCCGCCTCGTATCCACGGCGATGTCCGCCGGCCCACCGGCCACGCGCACCAGCCGGAGCGCGCCCCTGTCGTCGATCAGGCACAGCGACGAGTCGCTCTGGCTCGCCACCAGGAGCCGGCCACCGAAAGGCTCCACGCCGTCGAGGCGACCGGGGGTCGCACGCGGCCCCACCGCCTCCGGAGCGTTCCCGGGCCGCCAGGCGTGCACACGCCCCCCGGGCGCCCACGGCACAGTGACCAGCGAGCCGCGGGCGGCGTCGAACGTGATCCCGTTCGGTGCACCCAACGCGTTTCCATGCCGCATCTCGGTCGCCTGACGGCCCTCGATCCGGTAGACCGTGTTGCGGCCGGTGTCCGTGACGTACAGCGCCGAGTCCGGCCCCTGCGCCACGTCGTTGAGGAAGCCCGGCGAGAACGAAGACAAATCGATGAACGCGAGCTGCGCGCCGCTCCGGCGGTCGAAGCCGTGCACCCCGTCGATGTCGACGACCCACAGCGTGTCGCCGACGATGAACATCCCCCTCGGGGCGTGCAGCGGCGCTTCCGCCGATCCCCGGGCAAAGTGCAGGGAGTCGATCCTGTCGCTCGCCGCGGAGACACGCGCGACGAAGCCGTTGGCATCCCTCGCCCCACCGTCTCCGTTCATGTTGCCCACGAACCAGACGTCCTGGTCCGGGTCGTAGCGGACGGACTCGGGGCCCGAGAAGCCCTCGATGACCGCGCTGCGATCGGCGACGGTCTGCACGCCCTCCGGCGCGTCCGTCGCGGGAGGTCTCCACGCCGCGTCCGATCCCCCGCAGGCCGATATAGCCATCGCACACGTCGTCACCGCCGCCGCCACCCCGTCGGGTCTCATCGCGCGCCTCCTCAGTCGGTTTCCAGGGCCCGCCAGCAGTACCACGCCGCGGCGCTCCGCCACGGGCGATACGGCTCGCCCAGGGGGAGCAGCTCCTTCTCGCCCGGTGCCTCGTCCAGCCCCATGATGCGCGCGTACCCCGCGCGCACGCCGAGGTCGCCCGTCGGCCAGACGTCGGGGCGCCGGAGGGCGAAGATCAGGAACATGTGCGCGGTCCACGGTCCGATGCCGCGCACCGTCGTGAGGCGCTCCACCACCTCGTCGTCGTCGAGCCACGGGAGCGTGTCGAGCTCGAGGGCGGCGGCCCTGGCCGCAAGGTCGCGCACGGCGGCCAGCTTTCCCCGGGACAACCCGGCCGCCCGCAGGTCCGCGTCGGACGCCTTCGCGACGGAGCGCGGCGTCACGGTGCCGCCACACGCCACCACGAATCGGCCGTGGATCGTCGCCGCGGCCGCTCCGGCGAGCTGCTGGTAGACGATCGCACGGGCCAGGTACGGAAAGCCGGGCTCGGTGACCCGGGGGAGCCGGGGCTGGCCGATGCGCTCGACCCAGGGCCCGAACGCCGCGTCGGCCGCGAGCGCCGCGTGCGCGGCGCGGGCCTTCAGCGTCGGCGGCTTCCGACGGCGTCGTGCCTGGGTCACCGGACGCCCAGCCGCATCTCGAGCCAGCGATGCGCGAAGCTCGCCGGGTCCACCCCCGACACGGCGGCCGTGCGCTTCTGTCCACCGTCGAACCAGGTCACCTGCAGACTCACGCGCTCCACCCACGCGGGGAGCCCGAAGTGCACGGGCGTCGCCCCCTGGGAGGAGTAGCCACCGCCCGCGTCCACCAGGCGCGCCGCGGTGAAGCCCTCGGGATGGGCGGCCGACGCCGACGCCCGCAGCCGCACCAGGGCGCCGGCCCGCAGCCAACGGCCGTCCTGATCCTGCACGGCGACGGCGAGAGACCGGGCCGCCCGTTCGGGCGGCAGCATGTTCACGTAGAGCGGGTGGGTCCCCTGGTCGGGGTCGTTGTTGGCCAGCGCCAGGTCCAGGTCCCCGTCCATGTCGAAGTCCGCCCAGCGCACGCCGTGGCTCGCACCCTTCTCGAGCATCACCGGCGGCGTCACGTCCTCGAACGCTCCGCCCACGTTCCGGAAGAGGTGGTCGGCGGCCTGGGGCTCGCTCGCCAGGAACGTACCCACGTATAGGTCCTCCCAGCCGTCGTTGTCGTAGTCGCCCCAGGCGGCCGCGACGGAGTGGTGGTCCCCGGCCAGCGGCGTGCCCGGCGCCACGTTCAGGAACGTCCCGTCCCCCTGGTTCTGCCAGAGGACGTCGGGTCCGTAGCACGCCTCGAAGAGGTCCAGGTCGCCGTCGTCGTCGTAGTCCCCGACGGCGACGCCCACGCCCCCCTGGTCGGGGGCGCGACCCGGCGCGTTCATCCCCAGGGCCTCCGCCACATCCTCGAAGCGGCCGTCACCCTGGTTGCGGAAGACGCCGTCCTCGTCGCCGTCCTGGTTGGCGACGAACAGGTCGAGGTCGCCGTCCCCGTCCATGTCGAACCAGACGGCCCCCACCGTACGCCGCGCGTCGCCGATGCCCGACGCGTCGGTGACGTCCGTGAAGGCGCCCCCTTCGTTTCGCCACAGCCGGTTGGGCTGGTCGCGGAAGGCCACGAAGAGGTCGAGGTCGCCGTCCCCGTCGTAGTCGACCCAGACCGGCTGGCGCGTCACGCCCACGCGGTCGAGCCCCAGCTCCGGAGCGACGTTCACGAAACGGGCCCCTCCGTCGTCGTTCCGATAGAGCCGGTTCGCGGTTCCGTCCGCGCCGGCGAAGCCGACGTACAGGTCGAGATCGCCGTCCGCGTCGTAGTCGCCCCAGGCGGCGGCACGCGTCTCCGGCTCGTCCGCGAGCCCCACATCCGCGGCCACGTCACGTGAAGACCGCCGCGTCGTTCCGGTAGAGCCGGTTCGCCGCGCCCCGGAAGCCGACGAAGAGGTCCAGGTCCCCGTCCCGGTCGTAGTCGGCCCACGCGTTGGGTTGGGCGCCGGGGGCCGCGAACAGCTCCGGCTGGGCCGGGCGGAAGTCGGGGGGGATGGCCATCTCCGCGGAGGCGGCGGCGCCGCCCGCGGGCTCGCCACCGCCGCAGGCACCGAGGCCGACGGCGACGAGGATGCCGAGGGCGGGGTGTGCGGCGGACGGCTTCGTCACGATGCGCATCGACATGGTCGTCAGTTCAGAAGAGGCTGGGCAGCCCCGGCGTGTCGGGGTGCGCGAAGAAGATCATCGCCCCGCAGCACCACGAGCTGGATGACGATGAAGGGGATCACGCCGCGGTAGATCGCCGTCGTGGGGATCCGCTCCGGCGTCACGCCCCGCAGGTAGAAGAGGCTGAAGCCGAAAGGCGGCGTCAGGAACGACGTCTGCAGGTTCACCGCGAGGACGATGCCCAGCCAGGTGCGGTCGATGTGGAGGATGTCCGCGGGAATGAGGATGAGCGGGACGATGATGAACGCGATCTCGAAGAAGTCGATGAAGAACCCGAGGAAGAACACCACCAGGTTCACCACGAGCAGGAAGCCGAGCGCCCCGCCGGGAACGCCCGTGAGGGCGTCGGCGATCCACACGTCGCCGTCGAGTCCCCGGAAGACGAGGGAAAAGGCCGTCGAGCCGATCAGGAGGAAGACCACCATGATCGTCAGCCGGCTGGTCTCCTCCATGGCCGCCTTGAGCGTGTCCAGGGAGAGCTGGCGGTTCAGCGCGGCGAGGGCCATGGCCCCGACGGCGCCCAGGGCGCCCGCCTCGGTGGGGGTGGCGACCCCGGCGAAGATGCTGCCCAGCACGACCACGATGAGGACGAGCGGGGGCATGAGGCTTACCACCACGCGCCGGAGCAGCTCCATCCCCGACGAGCGCAGCTCGAGCGGCAGCGCCGGGGCCACGTCCTTGCGGAAGAAGGCGAGGACCACGACGTACACCGCGTACATGCCGGTCAGGACGAGCCCAGGCAGGAGCGCCGCGCCGAACAGGTCCCCCACCGACACGCCCATCTGGTCGCCCAGCACGATGAGCACGATGGAGGGCGGGATGATCTGGCCCAGCGTCCCGGACGCGGCGATCACGCCCAGGCTCACCGAGTCCTTGTAGTTGTTGCGCAGCATCACCGGGAGGGAGATGAGCCCCATCGCGGTGACGCTGGCGCCCACCACGCCGGTGGCGGCGGCCAGGAGCGCGCCCACGAAGATCACGCCGAGGGCCAGCCCGCCGCGGAAGCGGCCGAAGAGCGCCCCGATGGTCTCCAGGAGCTGCTCGGCCAGGCGGCTCTTCTCGAGGACCGTGCCCATGAAGATGAAGAAGGGGACGGCCAGGAGCGTGTAGTTCGACATCGTGCCGAACGTGCGCTCGGGCAGGGCGTACAGGAGGATCGGGTCGAAGTGGTGGAAGAGGGACGCGACGAGGGCGAAGAGGAGCGCCGTGCCGCCCAGGGCGAAGGCCACCGGGTACCCGCTGAAGATGAGCACCAGCGCCCCGAAGAACATGCTGGGGCCCCAGAAGTTCACAGGTGTCCCCCGTGCATGTGGTCGTCGGTCCGGGGCTCGCTCGTCGGGGACCTCCGCCGGGCTCCGGAGCATCTCGACCTGCTTCACCAGCTGGCTGAGCGCCTGCAGGAGGAGCAGGACGAACGAGAGCAGGATCACCGCCTTGATGGGGTAGCGGGGCAGCCCGCCGGGGTCCGGCGAGGTCTCACGGATCGCCCAGGAGTTCCGCACCGCCGGCCAGGAGACCCACAGCATCAGCACGCAGAAGGGGATCAGGAACAGGACCGTGCCGGCCAGATCGATCCACGCCCTCGCCTTGCGACCGAGCCGCGAGTAGAGCACGTCCACCCGCACGTGGACGTCGTGCTCGAGGCCGTAGGCCGCCCCCAGCAGGAAGATCAGGCTGAAGAAGTACCACTGGAGATCGAAGTACGCGTTCGAGCTCAGCGCCAGGCCCGTGTAGCGCGTCAGGTAGCGGGCGATGGCGTTGAAGGCCCCGACCAGGACCATGATCAGGGCCAGCCAGCGGATGCTCGCGCCGATGCGGTTGTTGAGCGCGTCGACGGCGGCGGAGAGACGTCTCAGGGAATGCATCGGCCCAGAATGCGGGGTGGGAGGGTCGCTGGCAACGTCCGACCCCGTTCGGGCCGGGTGCCCTACAGCAGGTACCCGCCGTCCACGGGGAGCACCGCTCCGGTGATGTGGCGCGCCGACTCCGACACCAGGAAGAGCACCGCGCCGGCCACGTCCTGCGGATCGCCCAGGCGGCCGAGCGCCGACCGCTCACGGGCCCGGTCCAGGATCTCCGAGGGCACGCCGGCCGTGAGGCGGGTCGTGCGGATGTAGCCCGGCGCCACGGCGTTCACGTTGATGTTCCGGGGTCCGAGCTCGATGGCGGAGCTGCGCGTCAGCCCGATGAGGCCCGCCTTGGAGGACGCGTAGTTGGCCAGCCCGAACTCGGCGCGCACGCCGTGCACCGACGTGATGTTGACGATCTTGCCGTACTCCTGGGCCCGCATGTGGGGAGCCACCGCGCGGGTGAAGAAGAAGGCGCCGTCCAGGTTGGTGCGCACGACGGCGTCCCACTCGTGGTCCTCCATGCGCCACAGCGCCCCGTCGCGCCCGATCCCGGCGTTGTTGACGAGGACGTGGACGCCTCCGAGCTCGCTGACGACCTCGGCCACGAACTGCCTCACGTCCGCGGGCTCCCGCACGTCGCACGACCGGAAGTAGGTGCGCACCTCGACCTGGCGGAGCTCCCGCGCCACGTCCTGCGCCTCGATGCGCGACGTGGGGCCGTCGTCGAGGAAGCAGAAGCCGATGTGCATGCCGCACCGCGCCAGCTCCAGCGCGATGGCGCGTCCGATGCCGCTGGACGCGCCGGTGACGATCGCCACCTGTCCCCGCAGCCTGCTCAGGTCGAAGAGCGGGCGGGGCTGCGTCTCGGTCCCCACCTCGTCCAGGAGCTGCTCCACCACCTGGTCCATCGAACCCCGGCCCTGGGAGCCGAAAAGCTCGTCACCGCCGAAGGGTTCCTCCAGGCGGGCATCCGCGCCCCCGACTCGCTCCGTGGCATCGTCCGACATCCGCAAAGACTACCGCGGGAACACCTGTTTGGCAACGGAACTCCCGGGGAGCGCGGACGGAGGGAGGTCCCCTCCTTCACCCACCGGCGTCGTCCTCGTCGGTGCCGTCGACCTGATGGCCTTCGGCACCGTGCTTGATCGTGCGGCCTTCCACCAGGAAGACCACGTCCTCCGCGATGTTGGTGGACAGGTCGGCGACGCGCTCCAGGTTCTGCGACACGAGGAGGAGCTCCAGCGCGCCGCCGATGCGCTTCGGGTCCTCGAGCATGTGCGTGACCAGGATGCGGAACAGCGAGCGGCGCAGGTCGTCCACCTTGTCGTCGGTGATGCACACCATGCGCGCCGTGCCGGCGTTGCGGGACACGTAGGCGGCCAGCGCGTCGGAGAGCATCTCGCGCGTGATCTCCGCCATCTCCGTGAGCTCGCGCAGCTCGGGCAGCGGGCTGGTGTCCGCCAGGCGCCGGGCGGCCTTGGCGATGTTCACGGCGTGGTCGCCCACGCGCTCGAGGTCGTTGGCCACCTTGTTGGTCGCGATGATCTGGCGCAGGTCCGTGGCCATGGGCTGGAAGAGCGCGAGCAGCTCGATGACCCGCTCGTCCATCTCGACCTCCAGCTCGTCCACCCGGTCGTCCTCGTCGACGATCGAGGCGGCCGCGGTCGGTCGCGGTCGAGCACGGCCTGCACCGCCTGCGCGACCAGGCTCTCCACGATGCCGGCCATCTCCATGAGGCGCTTCTGCAGGGTGTCCAGCTCGTCGTGGAAGTGACGGCGACGCGTCTGTTCCGTGTTCATCCGAATCTCCCCGTCACGTACGCCTCCGTCCGCTCCTCGCGCGGATTGGTGAAGATCGTCTCGGTGGGACCGTACTCGATGAGCTCGCCCATGTACAGGAACGCCGTGTAGTCGGAGACGCGCGCGGCCTGCTGCATGTTGTGGGTGACGATGACGATGGTGTAGTCCTTCTTCAGCTCGTAGATGAGCTCCTCGATCCGCTGGGTGGCGATGGGGTCCAGCGCCGAGGCCGGCTCGTCCATGAGGACGATCTCCGGCTTCACGGCCAGCGCCCGGGCGATGCACAGCCGCTGCTGCTGCCCCCCGGAGAGGGCGTAGGCCGAGACTCCCGAGCCGGTCGCGCACCTCGTCCCAGAGCGCCGCCTGGCGTCAGCGACTCCTCCACGAGGGCGTCCAGATCGCCCTCGTATCCGTTGATGCGCGGCCCGAAGGCCGCGTTGTCGTAGATGGACTTGGGGAACGGGTTCGGCTTCTGGAACACCATGCCGATGCGCCGCCGCACCTCCACCGGGTCGACGTCGTCGTCGTAGAGGTTCTTGCCCTGGAACATGACCTCGCCCTCCACCCGGGCGCCGACGATGAGGTCGTTCATGCGGTTGAAGCAGCGCAGCAGCGTGCTCTTGCCGCACCCCGAGGGGCCGATGAGCGCCACCACGCGGTTGGCCGGGACCACCAGCGAGGCCTTCTTCACCGCCTCCTTCTGGCCGTAGAAGACCGAGACGTCCCGGGCCTCCAGGGCGGGCTCGCGCCCGCCGGTGTCGATGTCGTGGATGGTCGGCATCAGCGGCGTGTCCGACTGCGGTCCTGCGGAACGGAGTGCGGCCTGGAAGAATACATCGGAGCCGAGATCGATCCGAGACGATGTCGTCACATCGTGGTAACGTGAGCTCGCGTCACGTCGCCTTCACAGGCAGGGTGAAGCGGATGGTGGTGCCCTTCCCCAGCTCGCTCTCGGCCCACACCTCGCCGCCCATGGCCTCCACCAGGTGGCGGACGATCGCCAGGCCCAGACCGGTGCCGCCGATGTCGCGGGCCCGGGACGAGTCGGCGCGGTAGAAGCGCTCGAAGATCCGCGGCAGCGCCCGCGACGGGATCCCCTCCCCGTCGTCCGAGAACGCCACCTCGGCCAGCCCGGGTGCCGGGGCGGTGACGCTCAGGTGGAGGTGCCCCCCGTCCTCGGTGTGCCGGAGGGCGTTCTCCATGAGGTTGCGGAAGATCTGGACGAGCCCCTGCGATCGGCGATCGCCACGACGTCGCCCTCCACCCCGAACTCGATCCCACGCGCCGCGGCGCTCTCCGCGTACTGCGCCCACGCCTCCCGGGCCGCGTCGGCCACGGAGACCTCCTCGTGCGCGGCGCTCCACCCGCCGGACTCGAGGCGGGACAGGTCGAGCAGGTCCTCCACCAGCCGCTGGAGCCGAAGCGTGTTGTCGCGGATGGCGCTCAGGAACTGGTCCTTCAGCGGCTGCGGCGGGTCCCCCTCCAGGAGCGTCTCGGCGAACCCCCGGATCGAGGTGAGCGGCGTCTTGAGCTCGTGGGAGGCGTTGGCCACGAAGTCCCGTCGCACCTGCTCCAGCCTGCGCGTCTCCGTGATGTCCAGGAACGTGGTGACCGCCCCGCCGAGGCCGAGCCGCCGCGACGCCACCAGGAGCACCCGCCCTCCGACGCGGATCTCCCGGCTCTGAAGCGGATGCACCACCGACTCCTCCATCAGCTCCCGCAGCTCCTCCTGGCGCACCAGCGTGCCCACCGGCGCGAACGGAGCGATGTCCCGCGGGAGCCCCAGGAGCGTGTGGGCGGCCCGGTTCGCACGCAGCACGCGCGCGTCGTCGGTGAGCGCCACGACGCCCTCGGCCATGGTGTCGATGAGCGCGCCCATCTCGTCCCGGTCCCGGCGCATCTCCGACAGGCGTGTCTGCAGCTCCTCGGTCAGACGGTTGAAGGCCTGCGCCAGGTCGGCCAGCTCCGCGATCCCGCGGACGCGCGGGACACGGGCCGAGAAGTCTCCCTGCGCGAGCTGGCGGGCCCGGTCCGCGAGGACGACGAGCGGCCGCGCCAGGAGGTGGCTCAACCAGTAGGCCACCAGCAGCGCCACGACGCGTGGCGGCGAGCCCGGTGAGGGCCACCGTCCGCTGGACCCGATCCACCGTCCCCTCCACGGTGTCCAGGGGCGCGGCCACACGCAGGACCACCGGCTCGTCGCGGAATCGGACCAGGCGTGCCCCGTAGAGGAGCGGCACACCCACGGTCGCGCTCGTCCGCTCGGCGAACGTCAGGTCCCGGCCCGCGAGCGCCCCCACCACCTCGGGCCGGGTCCGGTGGTTCTCCACCTGGCCCATGCGCTCCGCCGCGACGTACGAATCCCCCAGCACCACGCCGGAGGTGTCGATGAGCGACACCCGGTAGCCGATGCGGTCCGTGACCTCGCGCGCGACCGCAGTCGGCGTCCCGCGCCTCCGTCCGCTCCACGACCCAGGACGCCAGCTCCATCTCGCGCCGGAGCTCGGTCCGGTACGTGTCCAGCAGATCCCGCCTCAGCCCCGCGCCCACCAGCCCCACGATCAGGATCACCAGCAGCCCGATGACACCCAGAAAGCCGGCGAACAGGGGATGGTGGATGCGGAAGCGCACGAGGCTCGAACCCTCAGACGTGGAGGAAGCACTGGATCTTCAGGGAGTACTCGGTCGAACCGGCCTGCGGTGACCAGAGGTCGAGGTTGAAGCCGACCTTGTTCTTGCCCGCGACGTACAGCATGAAGCCCGGCGTCACCAGCAGGCCGCCATCGCGCCCCTCCGCCGTGTCCGGATCACCCCAGCTCAAGCGCAGCAGGGGCTCCACCGCGGCGAAGCGCCCGCCGGAGAGGGGCGCGTACCAGGCGGCCATCCCCTGGAAGGCGAGGAACCGCGTGGCGTCACCCCGGGCGTCGGCGTTGCGCCAGTTGTCGCCGCCGGTCACTGCCGCCTGCACGAGAAGGCCCCGCCGGAACTCGCCCCAGCGCAGGTCGGCCGCCCACGCCGAGGCGTGGCGTGTCGCGTCGGACGTGTCCAGGTAGTCGTGGGCCGCCAGCTGTCCACCCAGGGCCAGTCCATCGGCGACCGCCACGGTGACGCGCCCCGACAGGGACTTCGCCCGGTTGTCCTCGGGAGCGTCCTGCCCGGTGCCGTTCGTCAGCGTCGCCAGCCAGCCCACGCGCCCGCGCGCGCCCTCCACGCGCACCCCCAGGTCGCGGTTCGAGAAGCCGAGCCTCTCCGTGAAGCGGCTGTAGGAGCAGACTCCGCCCACGCCGGCGCACGTGTCCACCCCTCCCACGCGTCCGTCCCGCTCGATGAGCGAGAGGTCCGTGAAACTGTCCAGCTCGAAGAGGTCGAAAGCCCGCTTGAACTGCCCCGCCGAGACCCGGAGCGCCGGCGAGAAGGAATATCGGACCCACGCGTCGCGCAGCTCGGCCCCGCCGTCGCTCGCGTTGAGCTCGGCCTGGAAGTACCCGTCGACGAGCGGGCTCACCTCGAACCCGGCGTTCAGGCGCGTGCGCCGCAGGAAGAACCCGCCCGGGTCGGAGTCCACGGACGAGGCCGCGTACTGGGCGTTCACCTCGCCGCTCAGGCTCAGGGTCGGGCGGGAGGGCGGATCGGCGGACTGGGCGGCGAGACCGTGCGCGGCGACGAGCGCCAGCATGCCGACCACGGCGTACGGGAGACGGGGCATGGGTTCCCTTTCGCGGGTGGACGGAGGGGAGCGCCCCCTCCGACGCGCGGAATGTTACCGTTCCGTCACGCCTCCTCAAAGCTCGAGGCCCATGACGCGACGACCGTGTCGCAGGCCCTCACAGGCCGTCCGGTACCTTGAGCCGATAGCCGAACCCCCGGATCGTCTCGATCCAGTCGCCCGTCTCACCCAGCTTTCCGCGAAGACGGCGCACGTGCATGTCGACCGTTCGTGTCTGGATGCGCTCCGACGCGCCGGGCTCCACGTCCCAGGCCTTCTCCAGGAGCTGCTTCCGGCTCTGCGTGCGCCCCCGCCGCTCCATCAACGCCTGCAGGAGACGGAACTCCGTCGGCGTCAGGTTGAGCTCCACCCCGTCGAGCGTGGCCTCGTGCGATCCCAGGTCGACCCGGATGGGTCCCGCGCGCAGAACGCGTCCCGCCGCCGTGACCCCCGCCTCCTTCACCCGACGCAGGATCGCCTGCACGCGGAGCACGAGCTCCCGGGGGCTGAAAGGCTTGGTGAGGTAGTCGTCGGCCCCGAGCTCGAACCCCTTGATCCGGTCCTCCTGCTCGCGCTTCGCCGTCAGCACCAGGACCGGGATGTTCGAGGTGGCCGACTCCTCCTTCAGCCGAAGCAGCACCTCGTCTCCGGTGAGGCCCGGCAGCATGCGGTCCAGAACCACCAGGTCGGGGATGTCACGCGCGATGGCCTGGAGCGCCTCCATCCCCGTCCCCGCCGTCTCGACGCGGAAGCCTTCGCGCGTGAGCTGATAGGCGATGAGCGCGGCGATATCCGGCTCGTCCTCCACCACCAGGACGCGTGGCACCGCAACGGACTCCGTCGTGCTGACCATGCTGGGACTCGTGGCTGTCGGGTTCATGGGAGCGTGTCTCGAAGAGCCCGCTCCCCGGCGACCGTCAGTCGCCGCGACAGAGCGCGTGCAGCTCTTCCTCCGTGAGGGTGTGGTCGGTGTGCTTCGCCGCCTCGAAGAGCCGGCGGCACAGCGTGTCGTCCTCGGGATCGTACCCGTGGCTCTTCAGCCAGTGCTTCACGTTCGACAGCCCCGACATCGGGCTGATCTCGATGACCTGGCTCCTGCCCACCAGGGAGGCCGGCACGCCGGAGTAGATCCGGTCCGCCAGCCAGGCGTCGCCCTTCTGCTCGGCCTTGACGATCGCGGCCGCGTGGACGCCGGTGGCCGTCCGGAAGGCGTCGCGACCCACCACCGGGTAGGAGGCCGGCAGCGGCACCTGGCACGCGCGCGAGGTCAGCTCGCAGTAGTCGACAAGCTTCGACAGGTCCGCCCGGTGCACGCCCAGGAGCACCAGGTTCACGAGGAGGAGGTCCATCTCCACGTTGCCGCAGCGCTCCCCGATGCCCGAGGGCGGAGCCGTGCACCCGCGTCGCACCGGCCTCGATGGCGGCCAGCGCGTTCGCCAGCCCCAGCCCCCGGTCGCGGTGCCCGTGCCAGTCCACCTCCACGGGCTCGCCGGACGGCTTCACGATCCGCTCGATGACGAAGCGCACCACGGCCCGTGCGGAGTCCGGGGTGGCGTGCCCCACCGTGTCGGCGATGCACAGCCGCTTCGCCCCCCATTCGATGGCCTTCCCGTAGAGGGCCTGGAGCACCTCCGGGCGCGCGCGCGTGGTGTCCTCGGTGACCATCATGACCGGCAGACCCTCCCGCACCGCGAAGGTCACGGCCTCCTCGGCGACCGAGAGCATCTTGGTCAGCGTCCAGCCTTCCGCGTACTGGCGGATGGGAGAGCTGCCGATGAACGTGCACGCCTCGATGGGGATCCCCACCGCCTGGGAGATCCTCGCCACCGGCTCCACGTCCGCGATCAGGGTGCGGGCGGCGCAGTTGGGCCGGATGGAGAGCTTCGCGTCGACGATCTCGCGAGCCAGGGCCGTGACGGCCTCCACCGCCCGGGGCCCGGCGCCCGGCAGCCCTATGTCCGCCGTGTGGATGCCCAGGTCGTCCATGAGGTGCAGGAGCCGGATCTTGTCCTCGATGGGCGGATCGACCACGGAGGCGCTCTGCAGGCCGTCGCGAAGCGTCTCGTCGTCCAGCTCCACGCGCCGCACCTTCGACCAGTCGAAGGCGCCGTCGGATCGGCTCCAGTCGTAGATCAGGTCCTTCTCGTCCATGGTCCCCACGCCGCAGATCGGGTCGGCTCGAAGAGGACCCCAAGATACGCCCAAGGGGCGACGGCGGCACGGATGCGGCGCTCTCCGAGTGGCGGATCAAGGACTCCTCGCGAGTGGGTCGTTCGACCGGGTCGCCCATTCCTGTGCGTGCCACGGATCACCGCACACGCGGGGCCGGTCATCCGCGACCGAAGGTTAGGAGTCGGCGGTAACGGGGCCGACCCGCACCTGTAACGAGAGCGTAACATCGTCTCGGTTCCCGCGACGTCCTGGACCGCGAAACGCTCCGCCTCCACCCGCCGACAACCGTTACGCAACAGTGACCGGACGTACCCGGAATCGAGCGGGTCCGACGCACACCTTTCATCGCAACGGCCCGGCAGTCCGGGCCGCATCGCATGTCGGCACCCGAACGAAGGATCTCCAGGTATGAACCTGCTTTCCCGCTCGTTGCTGATCCCCGTCGCCGTCTGCGCCCTCTGCGCCGTCCCCGCCGCCGCCCAGAGCGGGTTCGGCCGCGTCGTGGGCCGGGTCGTGGACGGGGAGACCGGTCAAGCGCTGACCGGAGCCCAGGTGACGGTCGAGGGAACGAACGTGGGCGCCCTGTCGGGCGTCGACGGACGGTACATCCTCGTGCGCGTGCCCGCGGGCACGCACAGCCTGCGCGTCGTCTACCTCGGTCACGGCGAGAAGACCGTCGAAGGGGTGGTGGTGCCGGCGGATCAGGCGGTGATCCAGAACGTCTCCCTCGTGTCGACCGCCATCGAGCTCGAGGGCGTGACCGTGTCCGCAGCCCGCGAAAACGGCTCGGTCAGCGCGGCCCTGAACGCGCAGCGCTCCGCGGTCGGCGTGACGAGCTCCACGACGGCGGAGCAGATCGCGCGGAGCCCGGACGGCGACGCGGCCCAGGCCGTGCAGCGGGTCAGCGGCGTGACCGTGCGGGAGGGCAGGTACGTCTTCGTGCGCGGCCTCGGGGAGCGATACACCACCACTTCGCTGAACGGGGCCCGGGTCCCGAGCCCGGAGCCGGAGAAGAAGGAGGTGCCCCTGGACCTCTTCCCCTCCGGCCTCCTGGAGGCGATCACGACCTCGAAGACGTTCACGCCCGACCAGCCCGGAGACTTCTCCGGCGCCGCGGTCAACCTGAAGACGCGGTCCTTCCCGGCGCGCCGGATGTTCAGGGTGTCCCTCTCGGGCGGCGTCAACAGCCGCGCCACCGGGAAGGACATCCCCTTCCCGGTCACGACGGGTGGAGAGTGGCTGGGGATGGCGGCGGGTGACCGGAAGCTCCCCAGCCAGCTCACGAACGTCGAGGACTTCTCGCGCCTGACCCAGAGCGACGTGAACACCCTGATCCGCGAGTTCCCGCGGGACTGGCTGTTCGATCAGCAGGCGGGGCAGCCCGACGTCTCCGGAAGCCTCTCCTTCGGCGGAGAAGATCCGCTCTTCGGCCAGCGCTTCGGATACACGGGCGCGCTCTCGTATTCACGCAGTCAGGAAGCGCGCCAGGGCGAGATCCGGGCCCGAGCCGTTCCCGGGGACGCGCAGGGGACGCCGGTTCCGTACAACACCTTCGTCGGGAATACCGGCCGGACCAGCGTGCTCTGGGGCGGGCTGGTGAGCCTGAGCACGTACATCGGTCGGGGGACGAAGCTCCAGCTCAACGGAACCTACGACCGGACCGCCGACAACTCCGCGCACCTGGACTGGGGGACCCTCGAGGAGTTCCAGCAGGTGGACAGCGTCCGGCGCACCTCGATGCGGTACGTGGAGCGGACCGTCCGGTCCGTGCAGCTCCGGGGCGAGCACCAGATCGGGGATCGCCAGCGTGTGACGTGGTCCGGGACGTCTTCGGCCGTCTCGCGGTCCGAGCCGGACCGGTCGGACCTCGCGTACGGCTATGAGTTCGCCCCCACGGGAGAGCGACTGCCCCTGGCCTGGCTCGGGTTCATCCCGGAGGCCGCGAAGCGGACGTCCGGAGCGCTGTCGGAGGACGCCCTCTCCGCTCGGCTGGACTACCTGCTGACGCTTGGCAACGCCTCGGTGAAGATCGGCGGAGCCTACCGCGACACCCGGCGTGACGCGCGCACGGTCTCCTACAACCTCAGGGCCCTGGGCCTGGACGCGGCGCAGCGGGCGGCTTCGCCGGAGGACCTCTTCTACGGGCCGTACACGGCGAGCGACGCCTCGAAGATCGCTCTGGAGCCGAACTCCAGCGGCGGGACCTACTCCGCCGCGGACCGGGTGACGGCGGGCTTCGCGATGCTCGAGCTGCCGGTCGGCTCGCACCTGCGCGTGATCGGAGGCGCCCGGGTGGAGCGCTGGGACCTCGACATGGCGGTGGAGCCCACCAGTCGCGCCGTGGTCGACATCGCGCGCACGAACACCGACGTGCTCCCGTCGCTGGCGTTGAACCTGAAGCTGTCCGAGAGCCAGACCCTGCGCCTGTCCGCGTCGCAGACGCTGGCTCGTCCCGAGTACCGCGAGCTGGCGCCGATCTCCTACCGCGACATGCTGGGCGAGCGCGAGGTGTTCGGCGACTCGAGCCTGGTGCGCACGCTCGTGCAGAACTACGACGCCCGCTGGGAGTGGTACCCGTCCTACGACGAGGTCGTGAGCATCGGGCTCTTCGCCAAGCGGTTCACCGACCCCATCGAGCAGATCGACGTAGCGACCTCCGGCATGTCCCAGCTCAGCTTCATCAACGCCGCATCCGCCACCAACTACGGGGTGGAGCTCGAGCTGCGGAAGCGGCTCGGCTTCCTGTCCCCGGCGTTGCAGCCGCTGGCTTTCTCCGCCAACGCCACGTTCATGAAGAGCCGCATCAATACGGGCAACAGCACCCTGTCCGCGCTGACGAACGACAACCGGCCGATGGTGGGACAGGCGCCGTACGTCGTGAACGCGGGCCTCACGTACACCAGCGAGTCCGACGCGCTCAGCGCCACGCTGCTCTACAACGTGGTCGGAAAGCGCATCACGTCGGCT
Source organism: uncultured Gemmatimonadales bacterium (assembly GCA_963848895.1). Taxonomy (GTDB): domain Bacteria; phylum Gemmatimonadota; class Gemmatimonadetes; order Longimicrobiales; family Gaopeijiaceae; genus SZUA-318. The sequence continues at coordinate 450,504 of CAWKGE010000018.1, read as the reverse complement.
GCGGTCACGCCGATCAGCGTAGACACGTACGAGCAGCCCCGCCACCTGCTGGACTTCTCCGTCGCGCTTCCCGCTGCGAGGCGGGATGACCGGCAAGTTCGACGCGAAGAACCTCCTCGACGCCCCCTACGAAGAGCTGCAGGGCGACGTGATCCGCTACCGCTACACGGTCGGGCGGTCGTTCTCCCTCGGCATGAGCTGGAAGCCGCAGTAGGAAGCGTCCGGCGGCTCTCCCGACATGTCGAGCGCCCCCGGCGGAAGGCCTTCCGCCGGGGGCGCCTCGCGTCGTCACACGCTCCATGCCCGGTGGTGACCGCCTTCGTTACCGCCCGGTCGCCGCGACCACACACGGACGGGCATACTCGTGTTGTCTACGTCATCTCGAGGCACCGCACCGTAACACGGAGAACACGTTCGATGAGATTCGACGCACGCAGACTCCTCCCCCTCGCCGCCGCCGCCCTCCTGGGCGTGTACACGGCCGCGTGCAGCAGCGACTCGACCGGGCCCACCACCCAGCCGCCGGCAACGCCGACCGGCGTCCAGGCCACTTCCACCTCGACCACCTCGATCCGCGTCTCCTGGAGCCAGGTCACCGGGGCAACCGGCTACGAGGTCGACCGCGGTCAGGGAAGCAGCAGCCTTCGAACGTGGCGACGGGACTCAACACGACGTTCTACGAGGACACTGGGCTCGAGCCCGGAACGCAGTACAGCTACGTCGTGCGCGCGGTGAACGCCGACGGCAAGAGCGTCGAACAGCTCCCAGGTCTCGGAGACGACTCCGGACGTGCCCCCGCCGGGATCCGCAGGTGGCCACGGTGACGGGCGTTCCGCTCGAGCCGGACGTTCCACGCCGACACGACGTACGTGCTGCAGGGCTACGTGAAGGTCAGCAACGGCGCGACGCTGACGATCGAGCCCGGCACGAAGATCGTGGGCGACACGCTCGTGCCGGGCAGCTCGCTGTGGGTCCTGCGCGGTTCGAAGATCATGGCGGAAGGCACGGCGTCGGCGCCGATCGTCTTCACCTCGCAGCGTTCGGAGGGGAACCGTGCGCCCGGCGACTGGGGCGGCCTCGTCCTCGTCGGCAACGGGCTCATCAACCGCACCGCGAACCCGATCTTCACCGAGGGTCCGACCGGCGCGGCCGAGAACTACGCCGGCGGCACCGACTTCAACGACAGCTCGGGCTCGCTGAAGTACGTGCGGGTCGAGTTCGCCGGCTACGACGTCTCCAACGGGGGCGGCCAGGAGCTCAACAGCATCTCCAACTACGCGGTGGGCCGCGGCACCACGCTCGACTACGTCGAGGTGATGGCCGGCCTGGACGACGGCATCGAGTCCTTCGGGGGCGCCGGCGACTACCGCCACATCCTCTCCTTCGAGACCGGCGACGACCACTTCGACTGGACCGAGGGCTTCCAGGGCCGCGCGCAGTACCTCATCGCCCTGCAGACCTCGGTGCTTACGCCCCGCCCGGGTACCGGCACGGTATCCAGCGACCCGCGCGGCTTCGAGGGCGACGGCTGCGAGAGCGACAAGGCCGGCTGCACCTACGCGAACACGCCCTATTCGATGCCGGTGTGGGCCAACTTCACGGTGGTCGGCCCCGGCACGGGTGTCTTCTCCACCAGCGACGGCAACGCCGCCGTGGTTCGGCGCGGCGGCGCGGCCAGTTTCGTGAACGGGATCCTGGCCCGCTGGCCGGGCGTGGGCTTCAGCATCCGCGACGCCGAGACGAAGGCGCTCATGGATGCGGACTCGCTCTACATCCGCAACGTCTACCTGGTCGAGAACGGCAGCAACTTCGAGCCGCAGGCGAACGGTCGCTTCGGCTACGTCGTCGGGGACAGCGCCACGGCGTGGAACGTCGTGGAGGCCACGATGGCCGACGTGTTCGCGGGTGCGCTGCCCACCGGCACCACGAGCGTGACCGAGGGAAACCTCAACCTCGCGCTGAAGGGCGGTGCGGCGGCCGAGAGCGCCGGCCTGTCCTCTTTCGCGGGCACGCCCCTGGAGGGTCGGGTCATGAACTTCTTCGGAGGCGCCATGCCGGCCACGGCGTACGTCGGCGCGATCGATCCCTCCACGGGCACGAAATGGTACGAGGGCTGGACCCGGTTCAAGCGGAACTGAGCGGGTCGCAGGACCGTCACCGGCGGCCGGGCGGGACCCTGCCCGGCCGCCACGCCCGCTCGGGCCCACCACCACCGCACTCGAACATGAACCGACGGACCCCCTCCGCTGCTCTCCTCGTCGCCCTGATCCTGGCGCTCTTCGCCTGCGAAACCCGCACGCCTCCGACGGATTCGGATCTGGCCCAGGGAGCTCAGCCGACGAGCGTGGTGGACAGCGTGCTCTCCCATGGAAGTGGCCCTCGATCGGTTCCGCGCAGACCTGGAGGAACCGGACCGCCTGCGCAGTGGCGCCGACACCCGGGACGCGCTGGTGCTGCGGCGTGGTCGACGCCCTCGCGGCCAACGACACCGCGGCCTTCGAAGCGCTCGCCGTGGATCGCGCCGAGTGGGCTTGGCTGTACTTCCCCAGCTCGACCGTCGCCCGGCCACCCTACGAGCTCCCGCCAGCTCTGGCCTGGTTCCAACTGCAGGAGCGGAGCCGCCGGGGCGTGCTGCGGGCCCTCCGCGAGCTCGGAGGCCACAGGCTGGACTTCAGCGGGTACGCGTGCGCCCCCGAGCCGAACCAGGAAGGAGAGAACCGGCTCTGGACGGGCTGCGCCGTCGCGATCGCACGCGATGGAGGCGATCCGGTGACCCTCCGGCTGTTCGGCGCCATCCTGGAGCGGAATGGACGCTTCGCCGTCCTGAGCTTCACCAACGACTTCTGACGCACGGGCGACGGACGCCGACGGCGAAGCGCCGCCCGCCTGTCCGGCGGCCCGGTCGTCCGTTACGGTAGGGCATGAGCACGCCCCTCGAGGCCGCCGACCGACGTCCGCTCCTGCGCATGCTGGACGACCCACGCATCGCGGCCGGCGGTCGCCCACGCGACCGCCACGGACGAGGAGACCCTCGCCGACCAGATCGTCCTCACGGAGGTGCCCGCGCCACCGTTCGCCGAGGAGGCGCGGGCGGCGGTGATGAGCGGGCTACTTCTGGCAGCGGGCCTGGCCGACGTCCGCACGGACTCCGTCGGCAACGTACTCGCGCTCCGGCCCGGATCCGCGGACGTGGCGCCCGTGATCCTCTCGGCGCACCTGGACACCGTCTTTCCCCCCGGGACGCCGATCGTCGTGCGCCGCGACGGCGACCTCCTCGAAGGACCCGGTATCTCCGACGACGGCCGTGGGCTGGCGGTGATGCTCGCCGTGGCGCGCGCCCTCGACGCCGGCGCCGTCGTCACCCGCGCCCCGATCCTCTTCGCCGCTACGGTCGGTGAGGAGGGGGTGGGCGATCTGCGGGGCGCACGGCAACTCGTGGGGCCTTCGGGGGCCGGGCGCGGGGCCGCGGGGTTCGTGTCCATCGACGGGGCCGGCCTCGACCGCGTGGTGGCCCACGGTCTCGGATCCCGCCGTTTTCGTCTGCACGTCCGCGGGCCGGGGGGTCATTCGTGGCTCGACTGGGGCCTGGCGAACCCGATCCACGCCCTCGGGCGTGCCGTTGCCTCGCTCGTCGTGCTCCCCCTGCCCCGAGATCCGACGACGACGCTCACCGTCGCGCGCTTGGGTGGGGGCACGAGCATCAACGCGATCGCCCAGGAGGCGTGGGCCGAGGTGGACTGCCGGAGCGCCTCGGACGAGCACCTCGAGCGCACGGAGGCCGCCCTGCGCGACGCCGTCGGGGCCGCCACCGCCGCCGAGAACGCCCGGGCGGAGCGGGGCGGGCTCGAGGTGGAGGTCGAGCGGATCGGATTCCGTCCGGCGGGAACCACGGATCCCGACGCCGCCCTGGTGCGGGCAGCTCGCCTGGCGACCGAGGCCGTGGGCGTCGAGCCCGTCCTCTCCCTCTCCTCCACGGACGCGAACGCCGCAATGGCCGTCGGCATCCCGGCGGTCACGCTGGGCGGCGGCGGGGAAGCGGGCGGCGCCCACACGACGACGGAGTGGTACCGGAACGTGCGCGGCGTCGAGGGTGTGGTGCGGGCCCTCTATACGGTCGTGCTCACCGCGGCGATGGCGGACTGACGGCGCCGTTCCCCCGGACGCCTGGTGTGGTTTGCCGGAAGTTCGCGAGAATGGCCGTGACACCTCCGGCACACAGCGCTATCGCCCCTCCACCACGGAGTGGTCGGTGACGAGCAGCGAGCCCGTCACACCCCGGATGACCGCGTGGCCGCCCACCAGCGAGTCGGTCAGCGTGGCGTTCTCGAGCAGGGAGTGGGGACCCACGACCGTGTCGCGCAGCTCGCATGCATGCGCTCGCGTGCCCTTCTCCAACGTCACGTTCGGCCCGATGCGCCCGCCCTTGACGACCACGCCCTCCTCGAGGCGCACCGGCTCCACGATCTCGGCGTCCTCGACGACCACGGACTCGTGCACGCCGCCCCGCCCCGTCGCCACGAGATGGTGGTTGGTCTCGAGCAGCGTCTCGGGCTTGCCCGCGTCCCACCACCCCTCCACCGGTGCCGTCAGGATCTTCGCGCCCTGGTCGACCATGTACTGGAAAGCGTCCGTCAGGAAGAACTCCCCACCGGGTCCGGGCGCCTGCTCCAGCGTGTGGTGCACGCCCTCGTAGAAGAGCTTCCAGTCCCGGATGTAGTAGAGGCCGATGTTGGCGAGCTTCGAGATCGGGTCCTTCGGCTTTTCCACGATGCGCGTCATCGAGCCGTCCTCGGCCGTGACGATGACGCCGAAGCGCTGATAATCCTCCACCTCCTTCGCCCAGATCAGCCCGGAGTACGCGGGGTCGAGCGTGCGCACGCGCTGGTAGTCCACCTCGAGCACCGCGTCGGCGAAGACGATCAGGATCTCGTCGTCGACGAACGGCTCCGCGAGGGCGATGGCCCCGGCGGTCCCGTCCTGCACCGCCTGGAGCACGAAGTGCGCCTTCAGGTCCGGGTATTCGTCGGCCAGCCAGACTTCGACGGTCTCGCGCAGGTGGCCGACGATGAACACGACCTCCCGCACGCCGACCGAGATCAGGTCGTCGAGGATGTAGGCTGAGGACCGGCTTCCCGGCGACCTTGAGGAGCGGCTTGGGGGTATGATGCGTGTGCGGCCGGAGACGAGTACCCTTACCGGCCAGAGGGATGATGGCTTTCATCGCGTTCCGAATTGGCGGGTGCGCCGACGGGGCGCGGAAGTTACCGGAAGACGCGGCGCGGTGTAAACTGCGGCGACCCCCCACTCGAGTGACGGAGATCCCCCCATGAGCCTCGTCCGTTGCCTCCCCGCCGCCCTCCTGGCGTTCCCCGCGTGCGGCGGCGCCACCGCAGGGGCCCAGACGCCCGCTCCCACCGACGACGGACTGGCCCACCCGTACCTCTACGAGGTCCGGGACCAGGCCGCCGCGCAGGAGGCCCCGCCGTTCATCGAGGTGAGCGGAACGGCACGGCGACCGTATCGCCGGACATCGCGCGGGCCACCTTCGCGGTCGAGACCCGGGCCACCTCCGCCGCGGAGGCCGCGTCGGACAACGCGACGACGATGGATGCCGTGTTGCGCGCGCTCCGCGGTGCCGGTATCGAGGGGCTCCGGGTGGAGACGTTCGGCTACACCCTCCAGCCCCAGTACTCGTATCCGACGCAGGCGGGCGGCAACCGGACGCGGGTCATCGACGGCTACACGGCGCTGAACAACGTCCGCGCCACCGTCCGGGACGTCACGGCCATGGCCGGGTGATCGATACCGCGGTCGGCGCGGGCGCGAACCGGGTGGCCTCGCTGAGCTTCGAGGCGTCCGACACCGAGTCCGCCCGCCGCGAGGCACTGGCGGCGGCCGTGCGGGCCGCGCGCGTCCAGGCCGAGGCCATCGCCGCCGCGCTCGGCCGTGAGCTGGGACCGCCGATCGAGGTCCACGGGGGCGCCGCGGAGCCAGGACCCGTCCGCTCATGGAGGCGATGGCGCTGCGCGCCGCCGAGGCCCCGACCCCGATCGAGGCCGCCGACCAGACGGTGACGGCCTCGGTGACGATCCGCTTCGCCCTCGGTCCAGGGACGGCGGGACGGTGAGCGCCGCGGGAAACGGCACGCACGCCGGAGTGAGGACCGACCCCCGCGACCCCGACCCCGACCTCCGGGGGCGGACCTACGCCATCCCCTTCGACAGGGTCTGGACCGCGGCGGTCGCGCTCGCCGGCGGTGACCTCGGGCGCTGGCGGCTGATCGGAGCGGACGACCGCGAGGGCGTGATCAAGGCGGAAGCGGACGGGTCTCCTCAAGGGAATCACGAGCGTGCGCGTCGACATCGGACTGGACGAGAACGGCCAGACCCGTGTGGACCTGAGCGCCGGCGTGGGCAACGGGCATGGCACCTTCGTGGCGGGCGACGCGCCGTGCGTCGGTTCGTGCGCAGGCTCGACGCGCGCCTCGGGGCCGCTTCCCATGCAGGTCCTGGACGCCAAGGCCGTCGCGACCCGGAGTTCCTGACGCGCATGGGGCTGGCTACCTTCCGGCCGTCATGAATCGCGTCTCCACGACGGTCCTGGCCTGTGCGGCCGCGACCCTGCTCGCCGCCTGCGGCTCCTCGGAACCCGCGCCTGCCCGCTCCTCCCGGGCGACGGGCGGAGACAGCGCTCCCGGAAACTTCCGGGGCCGGATCTACGAACGGAACTTCGTGTTCGCGACCCTGACCGGCGACAGCGCCTTCCTGGTCCCCTGGCTGATGAGCGCACGCACGCGCCCCGGGGGCGTGGACCGGCACGTTCGCGGCGCCCTCGCCCGGGGGCCGACCTGGGAGACCTTCTACGACGAGACGTGGACGACGCCCCCGTCGCGTGTCCCGTGGCGGATCATCCCCCACGGCAGCCTCCGCCTGGTGGTCGGGGAGGGCGACGCCGTCGAGGACATCCTCTTCTCCGAGGGACCGCGGCAGCTCGAGCTGGAGCTCTCCGGGGGCCCCCTCATCGAGTGGACCGGGACGCGCGGCCAGAGCTACCGCCTGGTGGACGCGGCGGTCTACATCGCCGACCAGAAGGTGGAGGGGATCGCCCTGGACATGTCCCGGGTGCACGGGGCCGACGAGCAGGCCCAGGGCGACTGGGCGTTCCTGGTGTCCGGCGACTCGCTGCAGGTGGTCCTGGAGAACCCGGCGGCGGACGCGCCGGGCACGCAGGGAGCGTAGCGGGGGTGGGCGCGGCTGGACTTCCGCGACCTCCAGTGGCCCTCCCTGACGCTGGACTGGGCGGAGGTGCGGGCCTTCCAACCCGCGCGCCAGGACGTCCCGGTGTCCTGGACCCTCACCTCGCAGGAGGACGAGGTCTCCGGCGTCCTCCAGGTGCAGTCCGCCCAGATCCAGGCCGGTGAGGGAACGGGGCCGCTCCTCCCGGTGGACGCGCTCTTCCTGGTGTCCGGAACGCTCCGGGTCGAGGGCGGCGAGTACCCGGTACGTGGCCTCTTCCGCCATACGCGCCCGTGACCGACCAGCTCGTCCGCGCGCTGGTGACCATCGGCTTCGGCGCCCTGGCCGGCGGGGTCACGAACACGATCGCCATCTGGATGCTCTTCCACCCCTACGAGCCTCCGAAGCTCGGCCGCTGGCGGGTGCGCTTCCTCCAGGGCGCCGTGCCCAAGAACCAGCCGCGGCTGGCCGCGGCCATCGGCCGCACGGTCGGCAACCGCCTGCTCACCCCGGAGGACCTGCAACGGACGTTCACGAACGTCGAGTTCCGCCAGGCCTTCGACCAGCGGCTGGGCGCTCTTCGTGGAGGAGATCCTGGAGCGCGAGCGCGGCTCGGTTCGCGACCTCATCCCCGCGTCCCTGATGACGGAGATGGAGTCGGTCCTCGAGGAGGTGGTGGAGCTGGGGCTGCGTCGCCTGGACGAGTACCTCGCCTCGGAGCGCTTCGAGGAGTCCATGGCCCGGCGCGCCGCCGAGCTGGTGGAGGCCGTGGCCGACGAGCCCATCGGCGGCGTCCTCACGCCGGCGCGCGGCGAGGCGCTGGAGGCGGCGGTGGACGAGTGGCTCGAGAGCGCCGTGGAGAGCGAGGACTTCCACCACGCGGTCGCGGACTACCTGGAGCGCGGCTCGCGCCGGCTCCTGGCGCCGGGACGCACCTTCGAGGAGATCCTGCCCCTCGGCCTGGTGGGCGCCGTGGAGAAGGCCATCGCCGGCTACCTGCCCCTGGCCATCGAGCGCCTGGGCAAGCTCCTCGAGGACCCGCGCGCCCGCGCCAAGCTCGAGTCCACCATCCACGACCTGCTCCACCGCTTCCTGCGGGACCTCAAGCTTCCACCAGCGGGTGGTGGCCCGTCTGGTCATGACCGAGGAGACGGTGGACAAGGTGCTCGACACCATCGAGCGCGAGGGCGCCGAGCGCCTCTCGGAGATCCTCCGCGACCCGGCCGTGCAGGACGCCATGGCCCGCGGCGTCAACGAAGCGATCGTGGACTTCCTGCGCCGGCCGGTGGCCTCGGTCCTCGGCGAGCCGGACGATCCCAGCGTCGCGGAGGCGCGCGAGCACGCTGGCCGGGTGGGTCATGGGCATGGCGCGGGACCCAGGGCACCCGCGAGTTCCTGGTCGAGAAGCTGCACGCCGGCCTGGAGAAGGCGGGCGCCAGGACGTGGGGCGAGGTGCTGGAGCGCGTGCCTCCGGAGCGCGTGGCGTCGTGGCTGGTCGCGGCGGCGCGCAGCGAGGCGGCGGAGAAGGTCTACCGGGAGGCGGTCCGGCGCCTGGCCACGACGCTCCTGGACCGGCCCATCGGCACGCCCGGCACGCTGGCTGCCCGAGGGCGCGCCGGACCGCATCGAGGGCGCCCTGGGCGACCCGCTCTGGGAGTGGCTGCAGACCCAGGTGCCCGACGTGGTCCAGCGCATCGACGTCGCCCGGCGGGTGGAGGAGAAGGTCCTGGAGTTCCCGACGCCGAAGATGGAGGAGCTGGTCCGCAAGGTCACGGACCGGGAGCTCAGGCTGATCGTGCGGCTGGGCTACGTGCTGGGCGCGGCCATCGGCGTCCTGCTCGTCGGCGTGAACGCGCTGTTCCGTTGAGGCCTTCGCGCCCACTCGGCGCGTGGCCGCAGGCTCGGGTGGGCGCCTGGCGGCCCGTGCCCCCAGCGGTCTTCAGCGGTCTTCGGGTCGCTCCAGGCGGAAGGCGTGGCGCGGTCTGGTGCGCTGTCCCCTGGCCGTCACCTTGCGCTGGATCCACGCCAGGGGCGTGAAGTGGCGCTTCACCTTCCGGCTCTCGCGCGCGCCGATCTCCATGTTGCGCTCGAGGTCCTCGAGCGTCTGGTCGTACCGACCGGGCAGTCCCAGCCAGATGCCGAGCCCGACGGCGGCCAGGCCGATCAGGATCTTCAGGGCCAGCATCGCCATACTCCTCGGGGCTCGGGGGACCACTTCCTCCGTACCGGAACTACCTCGCCAGCGACGAATCCGTTCCCCCGGAAACACGAAGAGGCGCCCCCCCGACCGGAATGGGCGCCCCGCACATCCGATCCCGCAGGACGTCAGGCCTTGCCCAGCGACTCCAGCGCCAGGAGCACGATGCCCACGGAGAGGATGATCGCCACCGCGTTCGTGCCCACCGCCACCATGGCGACCACCGACCAGAAGATCAGGTGGGTGAAGAGATAGCCTCCGGGAACCAGGTCGCGCATGGCAGGCTCGGGGTGAGGGTCCGGTCGAGAACGCGGAAATATGGGCCGGGCGACCGGGGTTGTCGACCCCGCTCCCGCCGGGCTGAATCAGTCCAGGGCGTCGTAGGGGTTCGCGCCGCCCTGGTCCTCCACGCGCTTGCGGGCCTCGGCCAGGTAACCGGGCTCCAGGCGGAGGAGGTTGCAGATCTTGCGCATGAGGTAGTCCTCCTTGCCCGCCAGCTCCCCGTCGGAGTACACCAGCCCCCACATGATCTCGGCCAGCACCATCTTCTGGCCGAGGGAGTAGTTCTCGGCGATGAGGTTGGTGAACTGCCAGAGGTCCACGGCGCTCGTCCCGCGCCTCCTCGGCCAGCGCGAGGAGCTTCTCGGCCTCGGCCGGCGCGAGGCCGAACTGCCGGCGCACCGCCGACTCCACGTGCTGCCGCTCGTCCTCGGTGAACTCGTCGTCGGCGTGGGCCAGCTCCAGGAGGAGGGCGCACGCCGCGAGGCGGAGGTCCTTCTTCGCCGGTTGGTCCCCCGACTCGGGCGGCGGGGACATGGAGGAGCGGAAGAAGTTCTTGATGGCCTCGAGCATCGGCCTGCTCCGTTGGGAGAACGCGGGCGGGAGCACCGGGCCCGCCGGGCTTCGCACCGGAATCTAGGCCGGCGAGCCTCCGTCGCGCACGCGATGCGTCACAGCTCCAGGGCGCGGACCCGGCGCACGCCCGCCCTCAGGGGCAGCACGACGGCCGCCGCGGTGAGGGCCAGGGCCCCGGCACCGCCGAGCACGAGGGGCACACGCTCACGGCCGTCGCGCCTCGCGCAGGCGCGACGCCAGGATAGAGGTAGACGGGCCACGCCTCCAGGACCACCACGCCCGCCAGGTACGTCACCGCCGACATCATGAAGAGGAGCCCGCCGAAGGACGTGGGGATCTCGGCGACGTTCTCGGTCTCGTAGTTGGGATAGAGCGCGCCGAATCCCAGCGCCAGCGCGGTGAGCGCGAAGGTCACGCCCACCATGGTGACGGTGGTGAGCGCGAGCACGAAGGGCGAGGCGTCCAGCACCACGTTCGTCACCACGATGAGCGGGAAGCGCCACCACCAGCAGCGGGATCGTCCCCACCCAGTACTTCGCCCAGAAGAGCGTCCTCACGTCCAGGGGCGAGGAGCGCAGCAGCCACATCATGCGCCCCTCCAGCGACATGGCGGGGAAGACGAAGCGGGCGGCGATGGCCGCCACCACGAAGCCCGCCAGGCCCAGGTTCAGGAACGACACGACGTTGATGAGGAAGAAGGAGACCCGCTCCCCGGTGTAGAGCGGCAGCACGGTGATGTTGTAGACGTAGACCGCCACCAGCACGCCCAGCAGGATGAGCTGGGACCACTGGGTGGTGTCGCGGAAGAAGACGCGGATCTCCTTCGCCACCAGGCTGCGCGTGCCGGCCCGCGCGCCGGCGAGGAGCCGGTCCAGCACGCGCGAGCGCACCCGGCCCTCCCTGCGCTCCGCCCCCTCCTGGGCCCGGGTGAACCCGGCGGCGAACCAGTGGGCGTGGAGCCAGGCGCCCAGGACCACGAAGGCCGCGGCCGTGCTCCACAGGAAGAGGAAGGGGAACGGCTCGAAGGCGCCGTTCAGCTAGGACATCAGCGCCCCCGCCGCCCACTCGCTGGGCAGCCACGGCGAGGTGGGCGTGCGCAGCACCGTCATGAAGTCCACCAGGTCCCGGAACTCCTCCGGCCGCATCAGCCGCTCGGGACGGAGGAAGCGGAAGAGCGCCACCACCCCCGCGGCGCTGAACAGGCCGACCAGGGCCAGCAGGTCCCGGGTGCGGCGCGCCGGGAAGACGTTCACCAGCACCAGCGTGCACGCGCTACCCACCACCGCGGGGACCACCAGGAACGGGACCATCGTCGCGAGCGCCAGCACGTAGAAGCGCCAGCCGGCCGCGTACACGACGCCGTACGCCGCGATCAGCGGCACCGCGAGGAGCGCCACCATCCACGACGAATCGACGATGGTCTCGACCAGGCGCGCGCCGTACACGCGTACGCGGGTCCACCGGCGAGGCGACCACCAGCTCCAGGTCGTCGGAGAGGAAGAAGGTGGACAGCGCGGTGATCACGTTCGACAGGACGAGGATCATGAGGAACGTGAGGAACGCCAGGCCCAGCAGCTTGCCCGCCAGGAGATCGCCGATCCCCTGCGTGCCCCGGAAGTAGAGCAGCATGCGGAAGATCACCGCGAAGATCAGCGCCCAGAAGAAGAGCCCGACGAAGCGCGAGCAGCCCCGCCTTGAACCATCGGCCCTCGTCCGTGCGGGCCCGGTTGAGCTTGGTGCGCAGCTTGGGGCGCAGCAGCCACAGGACGCCGGCCGCCGCGGTGGGCACGGGTGCGCTCACGGCTCGATCGCCTCCTGCAGGCTCGCGATGACGTCGGCCATGTCCTCACCGCCCGTGACCTTGAGGAAGATCTCCTCCAGGTGGGCGCCACCGGCGTGCGCCCGGGCACGCAGCTCGTCCATCGTGCCCAGCGCGATGACCTCGCCGGCGCTGATGATGGCGATCCGGTCGCACAGCGCCTCGGCCACCTCCAGCGTGTGCGTGGACAGGAAGACGGTCCCGCCCTGGTCGACGAACGCCCGCAGCAGGTCCTTGAGCAGGCGCGCCGAGCGGGGATCGAGCCCGACCATGGGCTCGTCCACCACGATGAGCTCGGGCTGGTGGATGAGCGCCGAGCTGATCAGCAGCTTCTGTCGCATGCCGTGCGAGTAGCTCTCGATCAGCTCGTCCTTCCATTCGGTGAGCTGGAAGAGCTCCAGGAGCCGGTCCGCCCGGGCCTCGGCCTCGGGCCCGTCGCGTCCCCACAGGCCGGCCACGAAGCGCAGGAACTCCCCGCCTGAGAGCTTCTCGTACAGGAACGGCCGGTCCGGGACGTAGCCCATGCGCGCCTTCGCCGCGGCGGGGCTCAGGGCCAGATCGTCCCCGCCCACGACGATGCGGCCCGCGGTGGGTCGCAGCACCCCCGCCACCATGCGGATCGTCGTGGTCTTGCCCGCGCCGTTCGGCCCCAGGAAGCCGAAGATCTCCCCTCGGTGCACGTCGAGGGTCAGGCCCGCCACCGCCGTGAACTTCCCGTAGCGCTTCACCACCCCCTCGAGGCGCAGCATCTCCACCCCCACGCCCGCCATGGGCCCGCTCATCGCAGCACCTCGATGTGCAGGTTGCCGATCAGGCGCACGATCTCCACCTGCTCGGCCAGCCCCCCGATCACGAACCGGATGTGGGACGCGTCGGCGGGCACCTGGCCGAACGTGGGGTCCATCGCCACCCACTCGCCCAGCCAGACCTCGGGCCACGCGTGGTAGAAGAAGGCGCCGTTCACGTAGACCAGCCCCACGGCGGTGCGGGCGGGCAGCCCCAGCGCGCGCGCCAGGGCGACGAAGAGCACCGTGTGCTCGTTGCAGTCGCCCCGCTTCGTCTCCAGCACCTGGACGGCGTTGGGCACGGAGAAGGTGACGCTCTTCTCCAGCATGCCGTACACGGAGCGGGTGAGCTGCCGCGCCACCTCCTTCGGGTCCTGCCGCCAGGAGGCCCGCCGGGCGGTGAGCTGGCGGGCGCGCTCGACGATGCGCGGATCGTCGCTCTGGATGAGCGGCTCCGGCTCGAGCGCCTCCCGCATGTCCATGTGCGGGTACGGGAGCCGGTACCCAGGGTCGAGCGCGGCCCAGTCCTCCCGACGGACGACGAGCGTGTCGCCGTGAAGCGTCTGGCGCCCCCCGTCGAGCTGGAAGCCGGACAGGTCCACCCCGGTCAGGCGGAAGCGGAGCTCCTCGAACTCCTCGACGTCGTCGAGGTCGACGTTGCTCCGCACGGCGGTGGACAGGATCACGTCGGAATCGACCGTCCCGCCCGCCGAGGCGAGGCGCGCGTCCTCCTGCGCCTGACGCACGCAGCTCGTACTCGGTCTTCTCCATCTCGAATCCCAGCGGGCTCGACGACCGGAGGATGCGGCCGTCCTCGTCGATCCAGCTCTCCACCTCCACGCCGCCGAACACCTCGGCGATGCGCCACGCCGGGATGGAATCGTATCGGGCCGGCGCCCAGCGGCCCGTCGCGGCGTCGAGGGCCGCGCTGTCGGCCACCACCAGCGTGTCGTGCTCGAGGACCCGGACCTCCACCATCCGCGTGCCCAGGCTGGTGGGATCGAACACCGGGAAGCGCACGTGGGCTCCGACCTCCAGGCCCCCGCCCACCGCCAGGCGGATCGGCACCACGGAGGAGAACACCGGAGGCTGGGCGAGGCGGAAGCTCAGCTCCTGCTCGCTCCCCGCGGAGCGGATCGCGACGTGGAGCGTCGTGTCGGCGCCCACAGAGCCGGTCGCCTGGAAGCGGCCGACGTCGCTGTCCAGCGAGAAGGTGAAGTCCTCCATGACCAGGGCGGGGCTCAGCTTGACCCGTGTGCGGGCCACGGCCGACCCGGTCTGCCCGAGCGCCGGCAGCTCCAGGTCCATCACGTCCTCCAGCACGAAGCCGTCGGGAACGGTGTCGAGCCGCGACGTGGCCTGCCCCACCGTCCGCCCCCCATCGTGAAGGTGTAGAAGCTCACCCCCGGTGCCAGCGACAGCGCGGCCTCCGCCAGCCGGGCCAGCTCGGGCTGGAAGTACGCTCGACGGACCTGCCACCCGACCATCCCCAGCCAGGTCAGGACGACCAGACCTCCCAGGTACCGCCTCATGTCAGGCGGATCCGCATCACTTCCCGGACGGGAAGCGGTCGCGGGTCGTCTCCTCCACCAGGCGCTCGAAGATCCCGGCCTCGTAGTCACCCGCGACGACGACGGTGAGCTCGAGGGGCGGGTGTCCCTCGTCGAGATGGGTCACCAGGATCTCCACCTGCGCCCGCGCCGCTTCCTCCGCGTCCATGTGTCCGACGCCCGCGCCCAGCAGCGGCATGGCCAGCGAGGAGAGGCCCCAGTCCGCGGCACGGCGCAATCCGTTGCGCAGGGCCCGCTGCACGGAGAGCGCGGTCTCCGGCTCCTCCTCGGAGGCGGTGACGATGTGGATGATGAAGGACGCGCGGCAGGTCGCCTCCGGGCGTGATGAACGCCCCCCCGACCGGGAGCGAGCCCAGCTGACCGAGGCGCTCCTCCACGGAGGGGCCGGCGGCCGTGCCGACGTCGCGGGCGCCCGCCGTGAGCGGTGCGAGGTCGGAGCGGATGGGGCGCACGATCCCCTCCAGCTCCTGCGCGGGAAGAGCTCCGACGACGACGTGGATCACCTGCGCTGCAGCTCCCTGGACCTCCGGAACATGACGGCCGCCTCCTCTGGAAGATGCTTCCGGTCGTAGAGGATGCCCAGGGTGTAGAACGCCTTCGCGTTGTTGGGCTGGAGCACCGTAGCGCGCTCCAGCGCCTCCATCGCCTCGTCGACGCGGCCCAGGCGGTTGAGCGCCTCGCCGCGGTAGAAGAACGCGCTGCCGTGCTCCGGGTCGCGCTCGCACACCCAGCGCAGCTCCGCCTCGGCTTGCGCGTAGACGCCGCGCCGAAACCAGAGGATGCCGAAGCCGGCGCGCACCTCGATATCGTCCGGCGCGAGACGGAGCGCCCGGCGCAGGCTGGCCTCCGCCTCGTCGTAGCGGCCCAGGAGCGCGAGCGTGGAGCTCAGGTTGTTGAGCACCTCCACGCTGTCCGGTTGTAGCCGCGCCGCGGCATCGAACTGCTCGAGGGCGAGATCGTGCTGCCCCAGGGCTCCGTACAGTGCGCCGAGGTTGTTGCGGGCCTTCAGGTTCGCCGGATCCTCCGCGAGGACGGAGCGGTACAGCTCGGCCGCCACCTCCACCTGCCCGTCCTGCACCTTGGCCTTCGCCCGGGCCAGGCGCTCGGCGATGGGAAGGGATCGTCCGTCCGGCTCCGAGGCCAGGATCTCGAAGGTCACCGAGGTGCGCGCGGGCCCCCACGGTCTGCGGCGCTCCTCCCCGCCCACGGCGGGATCCGGGTCCGGCTTCGACTTCGCCGGAGCCGCCGGCTTCGGCCCCTTCTCCTCCGGGGATCGGACGGCCGGACCTCTCTGCGAGAGGAGATCGCCCTGCTCCGGGCCGGCATCGGCCTCGGTCTTTTCGTTCCTGCGCCGCTTCCGCCTACCCACGGCCCGACACCTCCCTTCGCACCCAGTCGAGGTAGGGCTCGTGCCCGGCGAGCACCGGAAGCACAAGGACCTCGGGCACCTGATATGGGTGGAGCGCGACCACGCGTGCGCGCACGGCCTCTACGTTCTCCTCGGTGGTCTTGACGATCACCAGCACCTCCGCCTCCCGCTGCACGTCGCCTTCCCACCGGAAGAATGACACCACACCCGGCACCACGTTCGCGCACGCGGCCAGCCGCTCCTCCACCAGCGCCCGTCCCACGCGCTCGGCGACGTCCATGTCGGGCGCCGTCAGCAGGATTGTACGAACGTCGGTGGCCATGCGGTCTTCGTGCTCAGCGGATGGCGGCGTCGACGGCCTCGTCGCCGTAGAGGCGGTCGATGACGTCCTTGAGACGGTCCTGGATCACCCGCCGCTTCACCTTCAGCGTCGGCGTGAGGAATCCGTTCTGGATCGTGAACTCGTGCTCGAGGAGCGCGATCTTCTTGGGCCGCTCGTACGAGGCCAGGTCCCTGAGCTCCCCCGCGATCGGCCTCGTCCACGTACCGGACAACCTCGGGGAGCTTGATGAGGTCGGCCCGGTCGCCCCAGCGGAGCCCCTGCCCGCGCGCCCACGCCTCGAGGTGGACGAAGCTCGGGACCAGCAGAAGCGCGACGAACTTCCGCCGGTCCCCGACCAGGACGGCCTGCTCGACGAAGGGATTGGCCTTGAGGCGATTCTCGATCGGCTGCGGCGCGACGTTCTTTCCACCGGCCGTGACGATCAGGTCCTTCTTCCGGTCGGTGATCTTCAGGAAGCCGTCCTCGTCGAGCTCCCCGATGTCTCCGGTGTGGAACCACCCTTCACCGTCGATGACCTCGGTGGTCTCCCTCGGGCGATTGTAGTAGCCCTTCATGACCTGCGGGCCCCGCACCAGCACCTCTCCGTCCTCCGCGATGCGGATCTCGGTGCCGGGCACCACCTTGCCGACCGTGCCGATGCGGAAGTCGTTCTCGGTGTTCACGTTCGTCACGGGGCTGGTCTCGGTGAGGCCGTACCCTTCCAGGATCGTGAGCCCGATCGAGTAGAAGAAGCGGTTCAGCGCGGGCGCCAGGGGCGCGCCGCCGCTCACGAAGAAGCGCATCCTCCCCCCCACCGCGGCCCGCACCCTGGTGAAGACCAGGCGGTCCGCCAGGGCGTACTGCAGGGCGAGCAGCCCGGAGGGCTTCCCGCCGGCCAGGCGGGCGTCCGCAGCCCGGTCCGCCACGCCCACGGCCCACTCGATGATCGTCTTCTTGACGCCCGTGCGCCTCCATGACCCCGTTGTAGATCTTCTCGTACAATCGCGGCACGGAGACCGCCACGGTCGGGTGGATCACCTGCATGTCCTCCACCACCGTGAGGATCGAGCGCGGATAGGCGATCACGCATCCCACGTGGAAGAACAGGTAGTCCACCATCCGCTGGAGGATGTGCGAGAGCGGCAGGAAGCTCGCGGCGACGTCGCGCCCGCGCCGACCGCCAGGACCATCGAGCAGGCGATCACGTTCGACCCGATGTTGCCGTGGGTGAGCATCACGCCCTTGGGGTCGCCCGTGGTGCCGGACGTGTACAGGATCGTCGCCACGTCGTCCGGTCCGGCCTGCAGCGCCCGATCCCGGAACGCCTCCTCCCCCATCCGCTCGGCGCCCGGCGGCGCCCGACTCGAGGAACGCCTCCCAGGGGACGACGCCGTCCGGGAGCTCCGCGGGAGGGTCGAACACCACGATGCGCACGTCCTGCGGGCAGGACGCGCGCGCCTCCACGGCCTTCAGCATCTGCTCCGGCGTCGGACGCGAACACGAGCTTCGCCCCCGAGTCCCTCAGCACGTAGGCCACCTGCGCGGCCGGCAGCGTGGCGTAGACGGGAACGTCGATCACGCCCGCGCACAGGCACCCGAAATCGCCCAGGGCCCATTCCGGCCGGTTCTCGGCGAGTATCGCCGCGCGGTCGCCGCGTGTAACGCCGTGGGACTCGAGCGCCGAAGCCACCCGGCGCACGCGCTCCAGCGCCTCCCCGTAGGTGATACCCTCCAGGGCGTCCCCCGCGGAGAAAAGACGGAAGGCGTCGGCCTCGCCGAAGCGGTCCACCGCGTCGAGGAAGATCTCCGTCAGCGTCTTGCGCTGGACCGGCCTGGTATCGGCGACGTGGGTGCGGTCGGACATGGAGCTCCCGTGCCTGCGGTCAGAGCCGCACGATGCGGATGTCGAGGTCGAGATCAGGGCGCAGGGTGTGGAGCACGCTGCAGTACTTGTCTCGCGACAGCTGTACCGCGCGCTCGACCTTGCCGTGGTCCGCATCCGACGGGCCACGGATCCGGTAGGTCAGCCGGATCGCCAGGAACCGGCGGGGCGGCTCGGCCGCTCGATCCCCTTCCACGACGACCTCGAGCTCCTCCAGGGGCACGCGCGACTTGCCCAGGATGTCGCAGACGTCGACCCCCATGCACCCGGCGAGGGAGAGGAGGAGGAGCTGCGTCGGGGACGGACCCTCGCCCCCTCCGCTCGCGGTGGTGATCTCCGGGCCGCCGTTGGCGCCCCCGACGAACGTGAGCCCTTCCTTCCAGCGGAGATGGACTTCAGCGGCGCTCATTCGACGGTGGCTCAGGGGCGGTTTCGTGGGCCTCGCCCCTGAGCTGCGCCAGCGTCTCGCGGGCGTGGGCGACGAAGTCCTGGGCCTCGGGCTGGGGAGGCACATGAGCCAAGAAAGCTTCGAGATGGCGGATCGCCTCCTCCGGGTGCCCTCCGCGCAGGAGGATGAAAGCCAGCCCGTAGTGAGCCCCGGAGGCGGCCGGGTCCTTCTGCAGGACGTGCCGGTAGGTCTTCGCCGCCTCCTCCGTCATCCCGATGCGCGTATAACAGATGGCGATCTGCTGCAACGTCAGCGTGTCGCCGGGCGTCTCCTTGAGCGCGAGCCGGAAGGACGTGAGCGCCTCGTGGAATTTCCCGTCGCGAAGGAGGTCTTCCCCCTCGCGATAATAGTCCACCCGGCGAGGGTCGTCGTCTCCGAAGAGCTTCTTCCAGAACGCCATGCACCTGGTGGATTGAGGGGGCCCGGGCTCGCCGCCCGGAACGGTCCTCCGAGCGTGGGAAGGTAGGCGACGCCGGGCAACCGGCGCAACGCCTCACCCGGGCGCTCAACCCCTTGCCGCCACGACGGTTCCAGCCTCGGCCGCCAGCATCCTCAGCCCCGACTCCTCCAGCGTCCCCTCCGCGCCCTCCGGAGCGGCGACCACGACGACCCGGGAAAGCGGCGCCACACATCGCGCGGCCTCCCGGATCCAGCGCGTGCCGAGCTCGCCGTCGACCGCCACGCCGCGAAGCGTACGGTCGAAGAAGGGAAGCCCGGGCCGGGCGGCCATTCGGCTGACGTGGGGCGCCTCGGGCCAGCCCGCCAGGTCGGGGTCGACCGCCACCACCTCCACGCCCTCGACGCCGACCGCCACCTGCTCCGCATGTCGGGCGACCGCCCCCACCAGGGCGAGCGTTCCCGGTCCTTCCGGAACGCCGAGGAGCGCGGTAACGCGCTCGCCCTCCTCGGGATCCACGGCATCCGGACCACCCGCCCGGCCGGGGCCCAGCGCGCCGCGCGGAGGCGCACGCAGGTCGCCGAAGCCCTCGTGGACGGGGAACGTGTCCCGGCAGTTCGAGCACCCGAGCCGGCCCTCCAGGACGTGCTGGTCCCTCACGCGGTCCGCCAGGAGGATCAGCCCGAAGCGCGGGCCGCAGCGCGGGCAGGTCAGGCGATCGGTGAGACGCAGGTGCATGCGTGC
The DNA here is from genome assembly GCA_963848895.1 of uncultured Gemmatimonadales bacterium. Lineage (GTDB taxonomy): Bacteria > Gemmatimonadota > Gemmatimonadetes > Longimicrobiales > Gaopeijiaceae > SZUA-318. The sequence goes on along the minus strand of CAWKGE010000018.1, from coordinate 430,880 downwards.
AGGCGGTCCGTACCGTCCGTCACGCCCTCGGGGGCGGAAGCGGCGCCCCCGCAGGCCCGTATTGCGCCCACTGCGCCGGCGTCTCCCAGACCCGCGCGTAGAGCAACCCGTCCGCCAGCTCCCGGGGCAGCCGCTTCCTGAGCTCGTCGTAGAACCAGCGAGCCTGGTTCTCGGCGCTGGTCTCCACCCCCTCGAACTCCGGGAGCTCGTTGAGCAGCTCGTGGTCGAGGTAGTCGGCCAGGCCCCGCAGCTCCCGCTTCAGGTCGACGAAGTCGAAGGCGATGCCGGCCTCGTTCAGCTCTTCGGCCTGCATGGCGACCTCCACCACGTAGCGGTGGCCGTGCAGGCGCTCGCACTTGCCCTTGTAGTGGACCAGGAAGTGTGCCGAGTCGTAGTGGGCCTGGACGGAGACCGTGTAGACGCAGCGCTCGGACATCAGGAATGCTCGATCTGGAGAACGGGGATCCGCACCTGTGGCGGACGCGTGGCCACGAAGAGCACAGCTTCCGCCACGTCGTCGGGCGACAGCATGGCAGACCGGTCCGGAAGCGTCGGGTCCCGGTCCGGATCGAGGGAGTCCCAGAGCGGGGTGTCCGTGGCCGCCGGCTCCATCAGCGTAGCCCGCACGCCGGTGCCGCGGAGCTCCTCGACCAGCACCCCGTGCAGGCCGCGCAGCCCGAACTTGGAGGCCGAGTAGGCGGCGTTGCCGGCCATCGCGGTACGCCCGGCCACCGACCCCACGTTGACGATCAGGCCGTCGCCCCGCGCCAGCATCCCCGGCAGCAGGACCCTCACGACGAGGAACGCGCCGCGGAGGTTCACGGCCAGGTGGGCGTCGAAGGCCTTCACGGTCTCCGAGGCCAGGGGCGCGAGGCCGAAGACACCCGCCGCGTTCACGACCAGCGAAGGTGGCCCCCCGAGCTGTTCCTGCAGACGGTCGAGGGCGTCCCACACCGAGGCGTCGTCGGTGAGGTCGGCGGGAAGGGGCTCGGCGCCCGTGCGTTTCCCGAGGTGGTGGAGCACCTCGGCGGAGCGGGCCATCGCCCACACGTGCGCGCCCGCCTCCGCCAGGCGCTCCACGACGCGCGCGCCGATTCCCCGGCTCGCTCCGGTGACCAGCGCGGTCGCTCCGCGCAGCGCGTCGGCGTCGGTCACGACAGGGGTTGATGCGGGCTCATCGTCAGGCGCAGGAACTCGTCCCGCGTGCGCTGGTCCTCGAGGAAGGCGCCGCGCATGGCCGACGTGATCGTCTTCGAGTTCTGCTTCTGCACGCCGCGCATCATCATGCACAGGTGGTAGGCCTCCACGACCACGGCCACCCCCTGAGGCCGGATCGTGTCCCAGATCGCCTGCGCGATCTGCTCGGTGAGGCGCTCCTGAACCTGGAAGCGCCGGCTGAACACCTCCACCAGGCGCGCGGACTTGGACAGCCCCATGATCTTGCCGTCCGGGATGTAGGCTACGTGCACCTTCCCGAAGAACGGCAGCAGGTGGTGCTCGCACATCGAGTACATCTCGATGTCCTTGACCAGCACCATGTTGTGATGGCGCTCCTCGAAGAGCGCATCGCCGATGGCGTCCGTGGCGGTGAGGCCGTACCCCTGGGTGAGGAACTCCATCGACTTGCGCACGCGCTCGGGCGTCTTGGCCATGCCGTCGCGCTCGGGGTCGTCGCCGCACCGCCGGATCATCTCGGCGACCAGGGCCTCGAAGGGCACGTCCGCGAGGTCGGCTGCCGCCAGCCCTCCGGCCTCGCCCGTGATGTCACCTTCCTTCATGCGTTTCGCTCCTGCCCGGTGTATTCCACCGAATTCCGTGGCGTTTCGTGCAGCACCACCCGGGCGAGACGCACCCCGCCGGGGAGCGCTCCGGAAAGCCGGTCCCAGATGGCCACCGCGAGATTCTCCGTGGTCGGATTCACGCCCTCGAGCCAGGACACCTCGACGTTGAGGTTCCGGTGATCCACGTCGTGGACCACCCGCTCGTGCAGGGCATCACGCAGCCGCTTGAGGTCCAGCACGTAGCCGGTCTCGGGATCGATCTCGCCCTCCACCGTCACGTCGAGCTCGTAGTTGTGGCCGTGCCAGTTCGGGTTCGAGCAATCCCCGAAGACCTCTGCGTTGCGCTCCTCCGACCAGTCCCGACGGAACAGTCGGTGTGCGGCGGAGAAGTGGACCCGCCGGGTCGCACGCACGATCGGCATCTCGACGCTCCTGGGATCTGGGGTGCGGGCGTTCGGTTACCCCTTCCCCAGCCGCCGGTTTCCACCCCGGCCGGTCGATCCGACCCGGCGTTCATGCCCCAAGTGCGAGAGGGCCGGCATCCGTGGACGCCGGCCCTCCCGCGCGCACCGAAGGGGATTTATTGAAGCCCGGGTAGTACTTCTGGTGACCTCCCCAGACCTTCCGCCTTCCCCCGCGGGGGCGTGGCGTCCAGCCCGGGAGTCAGTCCCGGCTTCAGGAGTGTTGGCTCAATAAAGGAGCCCTCCGGCACGCATAGGAAATATACCGACGGGTCCCTTGCGACACAAAAGCGCTGATGCTGCTCCGCACCGCACGCCTCCGGGCGACGATGCATGGACCGCCGGTGTCAGCGGCCCGCCTCGATCGCGTCTTTCGGAGCGACGCCCTGGTTCACCTGGTCGTAGTCGAGCTGGCTTCCGCGCAGGCTGTGCGGAATCAGGTAGACGCCGACCATGACGATCGCGGCGGCCCCCACCGCGAGCCGCGCCCCCCGCGAGAGTGCGGGGCGCTTCGCTCCCAGCAGCAGGACTCCGCACGCGAAGACCCACGCGAGCCACATGATCAGCGTCTTGTTGTCCGTCAGATCGTAGCCCCACGGGAACCCGGTCCAGTACGCTCCGAAGGCGTACTTCTGCACGAACGGCCCCAGGATCATCCCGCCGATCGACAGCCCGAAGAGGGTCACCCAGGCGAGGCGTCGTGCCTTGGTCTCGCCCACCGCGGCGCCCAGCGCCGCACGCACGCCGATCAGCATCGAGACGAACATGAACAGGACGTGGGAGATCAGGAGCGGGAGCGGCACGTGGTCCTTGAAGCGCATCACGATCGTGCTGCCGCCGTCCTTCGCCCCCCCGACCTCGGGGATCCGCACGTCTCCGTCGGCCGTGTGCAGCTCGACGTAGTACTCGAGCTTGCCCGCGGCCGGTTGCGCCGGGAGGTACCCGACCAGCTCCGTCGAGCCGTCCACGGTCTCCTCGCGCATCTCGACGGGCGTGAACGGATCATCCGTCGGGAAGCGCCGCACCATCACCCGGCCGGTGGCACCCTGGCCCGGCATCGGCAGCGCTACCCGCGCGTCGCGCGCAGTCTCCTCGCTCCGGATGAGCCGGTACGTGTAGGTACGGCCCGCTACCTCCAGGGTCCCGTGATACTCGTACGTGGGTCCCGTGCGTCGCTGATAGCTCGCTGCCGCGAACATCGCGACGAACGCCACGATCCACAGCGCCGCCCCGAGCCCTCTGCCGTTGCGGTCCACCGTCATGCTGCCTCCGAGGATTGATGCGCAGATCCCGAATAGACTAGCGGCCCTCCTCAGGGTCCGGTGTCGGGAGATCCCCCCAGCGGATGCCCGCAACCTCCCCACCGGGAGCGGGTATGGAGGGCGTCGCAGGCTCCCAGTCCCGGTTTGACAGGGACGAGGTCCACTCCATAGCCTGACCGGGGCATGCATTCGATAGGACGACGGACACGGCGGGCCTTCGGGCTCTGGTTGTCGGCGCTCATGGTCGCGCTGAGCGTCGCCGTGCCCCTCGTCGCCCGTGCGGACCTCGACCACCACGAGCGGTGGGAGAGCGAGCACTCAGCCGGGGTGTGCGCCCCGGCCCACGACCACACGATCTGCACGCAGGTCGGCGCCAACCTCTCCCTTCCCTCCCGGACGGGGATCCCCAGCCCGGTCCTCCGCTTCGTCCGTAATCCGCGGCCTGTCGGACTGCACGTGTCGAACCTGCGGATCCGGCGGGAGGGGAACCCCACCCGAGCCCCACCCTCCGCCTGACGACTCCCGACGGCCGCACGTGAGCGGCCCGACCACCGACCCCGGACGCCGAAGCCTCCACTTCGGACCGGCGGTCTCGGACGTCGCCATTCAGACGGAGAGAACAATCCGTGAACGACCCTGCCCGTGGTTCCCGGCGCCTCGTCGCCGGCGCCTTATCCTTCGCCGCTCTCCTGGCCTGCGCTCCAGGGCTCACGGCACAAGCCGCCTCCCCACAGGCCACGGACTCGCTCCGGGCCGAGCTACGCCGCCTGGACGCCATGGTGGACAGCCTGCGCCGGGAGGTGGCGCGGCTGGGCTCCCAGGCGCCGGCCGCGGAGGCCCGAGGACCCGCTCGCCCAGCTCCGGGCCGCCGCGCAGGCGGCCGCCGGCGCCCAAGCTCCGCCGCCCGCCCCGGAGGCCACCCAGCCGCAGCAGTTCGTGGGGCGGCAGCGCTCGCTCCAGGCCCTCAACCCCGAGATCAGCCTGACCGGCGATCTCTTTGCGCAGGTCGTGAAGGGAAGCACGAACCGGGACAACTTCTTCCCGCGTGAGTTCGAGCTATCGGTGGTCTCGAACCTCGACCCCTTCTCCCGCGCGAAGGCGTTCCTCTCCCACCACGAGCCCGGCGGAGAGATCGAGCCCTTCGGCGCCGGAGGGGGTGAGGATGGCGGAGGGTTGTCGGTGGAGGAAGGCTACGTCGAGTGGGTCAGCCTCCCCGGAGGGCTCGGCCTGAAGCTCGGCCATTTCTACCAGCAGTTCGGCCAGCTCAACCGCTGGCACTCCCACGCCTATCCCTTCCAGAGCCGTTCGCTGCCCGCCATCGCGTTCATCGGCGAGGAGCCGCTCGGCCAGACCGGCGCTTCGGTTCGGTGGCTGGTGCCGGCGGGCGGGAGCGCCGGAACCTACACCCTGACCGGCGAGGTCACGCGCAGCGAGAACGAGAACCTCTTCGGAACGTCGTCGCGCCCTTCCGTGCTCGGCAACGCGAACGGGTTCTGGGTGCTGTCCCCCGCGGTGGACCTCGACGTGAGCGTGAGCTGGGTGAACGGACGCTACGAGGACGAGGCGAACCTCTTCGACCGGAACCTCTACGGCGGCGAGGTCTCCTTCACCTGGAGGCCCCCCGCCCGCTCCCTCTACCGTGGCGTGAACGTCCGTGGGGGCGTGATGGTGCTGGACGGGCTGGTGGCGGAGGACGGCACGCACCTGACCCAGCGGGCCAAGGGCTTCTACGCGATGGCCGAGACCCGGCTGGGCCAGCAGTGGCTCGCCGGCGGCCGATACGACTGGACCGAGAATCCCCACAACCCGAACGAGACCGCCTGGCTGGTCAGCCCCACGCTGACATGGTGGCAGAGCGAGTTCGTGCGGATCCGGGGGGAATACGACCTGCTGGGACGCGGAGACATGCGGCCGGGCCGCTTCCTGCTCCAGGTGACGTTCGCCATGGGGCCGCACAAGCACGAGAACTACTGATCCGGACGACGACGCGGGCCCGTGGGTCCGCTCCTCGCGAGGAGAACCGAAGATGACCGTAACTGCCCTGCTCGGCGCCGCCGTCCTGGCCCTGTCCGGAGGCGGCCCCGCCGCGGCCCCCCGTGCCCCGCTGAAGGTGGTCGCCACCCTCCCCGTCTACGCGGAGATCGCCAAGGAGATCGGCGGCGGCGAGGTCGAGACCAGCGCCATCGCCAACCCCAACGAGGATCCCCACTTCGTCCGGCCGCGGCCCAGCTTCGCGCTGGACCTGCGACGCGCCGACGCGTTCATCACCACCGGCCTGGACCTGGAGCTGTGGGTGCCGACGCTCCTCGACCGGGCGGGCAACTCCCAGGTGCTGGAGGGCGGCAAGGGGTACATCACCGCCTACACCGGCATCACGCTGCTGGACATCCCCGTGGCCGCGGACCGCAGCGCCGGGGACGTGCACATCTACGGCAACCCGCACCTCACCACCGACCCGCTGCGCACGCTCCAGGTGGCGCGCAACATCACGACGGGCCTGAAGAAGGTCGCCCCGGACCGGGCCAGCGTCTTCGAGGCGGGGCTCGCCAAGTTCCAGGACAAGATCTACCGGAAGCTCTTCGGCGACCGGCTGGTGGAGCTTCTGGGCGGGCCGACGCTGGAGCAGCTCTCCTTCAACGGCACGCTCTTCCAGTTCCTGCAGAACCAGCAGTACGAGGGGCACGCCCTGACGCAGGATCTGGGGGGATGGCTGAAGCAGGCGGAGCCGTTCCGCGGCAAGCAGATGATCTGCTACCACAAGAACTGGGCCTACCTCGAGGACCGTTTCCAGGTGACGTGCGCCGACTACGTCGAAGCCAAGCCGGGCATCCCGCCGACGCCGGGTCACGTGGCGCAGCTCATCGAGAGGATGAAGAACGAGCACATCGAGGTGCTGTTCGCAGCCTCCTACTTCGACCGGAGCAAGGTCGAGACGGTCGCCAACCGGGCCGGCGCCAAGCTCGTGCAGGTCCCCATGGAGCCCGGCGTCCGCCCGGGAATGAACGACTACTTCTCGCTCGTGGACGCGTGGGTCTCCGGACTCGCGGCCGCGTTCTCGGGTAGCTGACGCCACCGGACCGAAGGGAGTAACTCATGCTCGACCTGATGATCCCGCCCATCGTGGCGGCGCTGGTGATCCTCTCCATCCACGCCTACCTCGGGCTGCACGTCATCGCGCGCGAGGTGATCTTCGTGGACCTGGCCTTCGCGCAGATCGCCGCGCTGGGCACCACGGTGGCCCTGCTCGCGGGCATCCCGCTCGGCACCGAGATGTCCCTGGTCTTCGCGCTCGGCGCCACCCTCATCGGTGCGCTCCTGTTCAGCTTCACCCGCATGGAAGGATCGGCGGTGCCGCAGGAGGCGATCATCGGGATCGCGTACGTGGTCGCGTCGGCGGCGGTGATCCTGCTTGGCGGGCCTGACGCCCGAGGGCGCGGAGCACATCAAGGAGACGCTCACCGGCACGCTGATCTGGGTGAGCTGGGAGCAGATCGGGAAGATGGCCGTGCCCTACCTGGTCATCGGCATCTTCCACTTCGTGCTGCGGAAGTACTTCCTGACGATCTCGTTCCACCCGGAGAAGGCGCAGAAGGTACGCCGGTGGGACTTCCTCTTCTATCTGTCGTTCGGGATCGCGATCTCCTTCTCCGTCGAGATCGCGGGCGTGCTCATGGTGTTCAGCTCGCTGGTGATCCCGGCCGTGGTGGCGTTCTTCTTCACCGACAAGTTCGGTGCGGCGCTGCTGCTCGCGTGGGCGAGCGGCGCGGTCGCGATCATCGGAGGGATCGGCGCGTCGTTCTACTGGGACCTGGCCACGGGACCGCTGCTCGTGTGCGCGTTCGGCCTCGTGCTGGTCATCGCGATGGTCCTGCGGCCCTTCCTGGGCGTGAACCCGGGAAGCCGCATCCGCGTGAAGGGCATCGCCGACGAGGACGACGTCGCCCTCGCGGGCCGGGCGGGGCTCAGCGGGGTGTCGGCCGACTGATTCTACGGCCGGGGGACCCGCGGCCCCCCGGCCGCCTCTTCCGGAACGCCCTCAGGAACTCGAGGTTCGCCCGGTCCGCCGCGACCGGATCCTGGCCTTTGGGCGTCTCCAGGATCTTGGGAACGTCCGCCAGTTGCGCGTCCTGCATGATGCGCCGGAACGGCTCGGGCCCCAGCGTTCCTTCTCCGAGCGTCTCGTGTCGGTCCTTGCGCGACCCCCTGGGGTGCTTCGAGTCGTTCAGGTGGATCGAGCCCGAGGCGGTCGCGGCCCAGCACCCTGTCGAAGGCTTCCCAGACACCCTCGTAGTCTCCGGCCAGGTCGTAGCCGGCCGCCCACGCGTGACAGGTGTCCACGCAGACCCCTACGCGTGCGCGGTGGTCGGCCGGGAGCGCGTCGAGGATCGCCGCCAGCCGCTCGAAGCTGCCACCCACGCTGGTGCCGCTACCTGCGGTGAGCTCCAGGAGGACCCGGGTCGCGCCCTCCCCCACCTGGTCCAGGGCCTCGATGATCCCCCGGGCGTTCGTCGCGATCCCCCGCTCCACGTCTCCGTCCGTGGCATTCCCCGGATGCGTGACCAGGAAGTCGAGCCCGAGCACCGTGCACCGGCGGAGCTCCCCCGTGAAGCACCCCACCGAGCGGCGCCACAGGCCGGGATCCGGGGAGGAGAGGTTGATCAGATAGGAGTCGTGGGCGCCGGCCGTGCGGATGTCGTGCTCCTCTCGCGCCGCCAGGAACGCCTCGACGGTCGAGGCGTCCAGGGTGGGCTCGGCCCACCGATTCGGCTGCTTGGTGAACAGCTGCAGGGAGGCGGCGTCGATCTCCCGGGCCCGTGCAGGCGCGTTGTGGACGCCCCCCCGGGTGGAGACGTGGGCGCCCAGCTCGTCGTCCGCGGATGGCTCGCTCATGCCGACCAAGGTGGAAAGAGTTTTCCCAACCCGGAACCGTGTGCCGGAACCGGGACCCCGCACCGGCCGCCCGAGGCGGGACGCGACATATCATGCAAGTTATTGTGTGACAGTAATTTATGGCCACATGTACCGGCCGCGCCGAGCCCGTGGTCCGGGCGGCACGCTCCTTGAGTCATCTCCTGCCGCATCGCCGAACGCGAACACACACGATCACGAGGAAGGAGCCGAGGATGCGGGTCGCAGCCGACGGATACATCGACTGCCGGGACGGGCGCCGCGTGCGCACCCCTGGACCCTCCGGAGTCACGGTCGATCCCCTCCCCGAGGCGGAGGCCGTCTCCTTCCTGCTGTCGCACTCCTTTCCGGGCCACCGCCGAATCGTGCGCCCGATGACCGAGGGAGAGCGTCGACAGATGCGCCTGGCGCAGTGGGCCGACTCCGTCGCCGAGCGGATGTCGCTCGTGGACCGGGTCTGGAGGTCCATGACCGAGCGGGTCCCCGCGCCGATTCGTCCCGACCAGCCTCATCTGGTACAGATCGTGCAGTATGGATCATGGGCATACCCCGTGGTGTTGGACGGAGCGGTGACGCGGGTGCTACCGCACGGGGGCGTCCCCGTGGGTGAAGTCGGGCAGCGCTGGAAAAAAGGTGTTTCAACTCGACCGCAAGACGGCTTAGAATGTTGTAGATTCCGATCGCCGACCTTCGAAGAGGTCGGTCGGCGATCGACACGGTGTGCCCGCGCCCGCTCTGGGACGGGCCTCACGCCCTGGGGGGGGCGTGCCTAGCGGCGGCAGGCGTCAGCCTGCCGTCGCTTCTTCTTCCCCCCGGTCCGGATCGTCCCGCCACGAGGACGGCCCCCGGGTTGCCCGTCCCCGGCCGTGGACGGGGACGCGGACGTCGACTCACGACGGCCGGTGCGCCCAAGTCCAGGTATCCCAACGCGTTCCGGGGCGATCACCCCGGCGACCCGCTCCCGGCACGTCGCTTGCGCCCTGGCGCTCGTGTCGGATCCGAGGCGGACCCGCTGCCTGGAGGGATCGGATGGAAAGGACGTGGAGAGCCTCGATGAGGGGGCCGGCGCGGGCGGTGCTGCCTCTCGTGCTCGGCTTCGGAATCGCGGCGATCGTCGTGGCGTTGATCGCAGGACGTGCCTTCGCCCAGGACGCGACGGAGCCGGCGAGCTTCGACCTGGTGGGGACGGTCGCCGGCGAACACGGGGAACCACTGCCCGGGGCGTTCGTGTCGGTCGAGGGCTCCGCGTGGGGCTCTTTGACCGACGAGGCCGGCCGCTTCCGCATCCGGGACCTCGACGCCGGCCGTGTCTCGCTCACGGTCCAGCAGCTCGGATACGACACGCTCCGCTGGGAAGGCCCCGTGGCCGCCGGGACGCCACTCGCGCTGCGTCTGACCCCTCGGCCCGTCGTGCTCGAAGGGCTCCACGTCGTCACCGACCGCTTCGAATCGCGCCGGCGCGCGGTGCCGACCGCGGTCCGGTGGTTCGACCGCACGGCCCTCGCCACCGCTCCGCAGGAGACCGCCCTGGACTTCGTGACGGCACGGGGCGGCGTGCCCCGGGTTCCCTGCCACGGTCGGTGGAGCGATCGCTGCTTCATCGTGCGAGGGAGGCTGACGGAGCCCGCCGTCTGGGTGGACGAGGTCCCGCTGATCGGAGGGATCGACTATCTCGACCTGATCCCCCTGTACGAGCTGTACATGGTGGAGGTCTACGCCGGCGGAAGGCAGATCCGGGCCTACACGACCCGGTTCATGGAGCGCGCGGCGAAGATCCGGCTGACCCCGGTGGCGATCCTCTACTGATCAGCGGGGCAGGCCCGGCTCCGTCATGCTCCGAACGTCGAGCGCGGAGTCGGTCTCCTCCTCCGACAGCAGCTTCTCACGCAAGACGATCTCCCGGACGCTCCTGCGCTCCTCGGCCGCCGCCTTCGCGACCTCCGCGGCCTTGTCGTAGCCGATGTAGGGGTTCAGCGCGGTGGCGATCGACGGGTTCAGCTCCAGCAGCTCCCGGCAGCGATCCTCGTTCGCCTCGATTCCGGCCACGCACTTGTCCGCGAAGGCGCGGGAGGCGTTGGCCAGCAGCGTGATCGACTCCAGGAGCGCCTGCGCCAGCACGGGCATCATCACGTTGAGCTCGAAGTTCCCGCGGCTCCCGGCGATGGTGATCGTCGTGTGGTTCCCCATGACCCGGGCGGCCACCATCATCAGCGCCTCCGACATCACCGGGTTCACCTTCCCAGGCATGATCGACGAGCCCGGCTGAATGGCCGGGAGCTTGATCTCGTGGATCCCGGAGGTGGGGCCGCTGCTCAGCCACCGGAGGTCGTCCGCGATCTTCATGAGCCCGGTGGCCAGCGTGTTCAGAGCGCCCGACGCGCTCACCGCAGCGTCCTTCGCGGCTTGTGCCTCGAAGTGGTCGTCCGCCTCGCGGAAGTCGATGCCCGTCAGGTCGGAGATCCGGGCGATGGCCCTGCCGGGGAAATCGGGGTCCGTGTTGATCCCGGTTCCCGTCGCGGTCCCGCCCAGCGCCAGCTCGGCGAGCTCCTCCGAGGCCCGCCGCACCCGCTCGATCCCCTTTGCCACCTGGGTCGCATAGCCGCCGAACTCCTGGCCAAGCCGAACCGGGGTGGCGTCCATGAGGTGGGTCCGGCCGGACTTCACGATCCCGTCGAACGCCGCGGCCTTGTCCGCAAGAACGCTGCGCAGGTGCTCGAGGGCCGGAATCAGCTCCTTCTCGATGGCGACCCGGGCGGACACGTGAATGGCGGTCGGGATCACGTCGTTCGAGGACTGCGCGAAGTTGACGTGGTCGTTGGGGTGGACCTTCCCGCCGAGGATCCGTGTCGCTCGATGGGCGATGACCTCGTTGGCGTTCATGTTCGTCGACGTGCCCGAGCCGGTCTGGTACACGTCCAGGACGAATTCTCGGTCCCAGTCCCCCGCCACCACCTCGGAGGCGGCTGCCACGATCGCATTCGCGACCGACGCGTCGAGGCCGCCCATCTCCGCGTTCACGAGGGCGGCAGCCTTCTTGATCGTGCCCAGAGCCTCGATGAAGCGGCGGCCGAAGCGCTGGCCGCTGATGGGGAAGTTCTCCACCGCACGCTGGGTCTGGGCTCCGTAGAGGGCGTCCTCCGGGACCTTCATCTCTCCCAGCGAGTCCTTTTCGACGCGATATCCGTCATCCATGGCCAGGGCTCCTCTCCGTCCAGGGTCAGCAGGTCACTCGGGCTGGCTCAGCCGCCGTGCACGCCCGAGGCGATCCATCCACGCAAGGCCCGCTCGTGCTCGCGGGTGGTGATGAGCGTGAGCACGTCGCCCGGCTCCACTCGCGTAAAGCCCCGCGGGACGACGACGCGCTCCCCTCGCCTCAGCAGCGCGATGAGGGAGTGCTCCGGCACCTTGATGTCCCGGATGCGCTGGTAGGAGATGTCGGGGTGCGCCGGCGTCACCTCGAGCTCCACGTGCACGGTGTCGAAGTGACGCCCCGCGGGAAGCGCGTCCGTGAGCTCCATCAACCGTTGGTGCTCGTCGGAGAGCTCCTTGTACGCCCACATCATCTCTCTGCGCTGGAGCACGCCCTGTACCAGGTCGGGCTCCTGCGGGTCGACGACCGGGAACTGGTAGACGTCGTGCTCCGCGAACCGGCGGAATGCGTGACGCAGGGTCTCGCCGGGCTCACAGGTAACGACGCCCGTGGTCATGACGTCGCCGACAGTCCGGTCCCCGAGGCCACCCTCCATGAGCGTCCGCTCCAGGTCCGTGACGGTCACGATTCCCCTGAGCTCCCCCGCCTCGCCCAGTACCAGCCAGCTCCGGCAGTGCTCGTCCCGGGCCCGCTTTGCCAGCTCCGTGAGCGGGACGTCCGCCGTCACGGACGGCACCTCCTCGCTCATGGCGTCCGCCACGACCAGCAGGTCCAGCGTGCCCGCCTCGCGGACGCCGGACATCCCGCCCAGGCGGCGCAGCTTGATCGTGTAGATGGAGTCCGGATCCATCCTCGAGGCGATGAGCTGCGCGAGAACCACGCACAGCATCAGCGGAAGGATGATCCGGTAGTTGTCGGTCATCTCGAACAGGATGATGATCGCCGTCATCGGCGCGTGGGCCGCCGCGCCGAAGACCGCCGCCGCGCCCACCAGGGCGTACGCGCCGGGGGATGCGGTGATCGTCGGGAACGCCACGTCCGCCACCCGCCCGAAGACGCCGCCCGTCATGGCTCCGATGAACAGGGCGGGTGCGAAGATCCCTCCGGATCCGCCGCCGGCGAGCGTCACCGACGTGGCGAAGATCTTCATGAAGATGAGCGCCGCCATCAGACCGGTCGCGAGCTCCCCCGCCATCGCCAGCTCCACCCCCTCGTGGCCGACGCCGAAGAGGTGTCCGCTCCCCCAGGTTCCCAGAGCGCCGAGGATCAGCCCCGCCGTCACCGCCTTCGTCCACATGGGGGCTTTCCACCGGTCGAACCCGTCCTCGATGCCATACACCGAGCGAACGTAGAGGAGGGCGATGCCCCCCGTGATCACGCCGAGGACGAGGTAGAGCCACAGCTCGCTGTAGCTCACCAGCTCGAACTGCTCGACCAGGCGAAAGGCCGGTTCCGTGCCCAGCACCGCCTGCGCTACCGCGGTGGCGCTCACCGAGGCGACGACGACCAGCCCGAACGAGCGTGCGGCGAAGCTCCCCAGCACTACCTCGAGCGCGAACAGCACCCCGCCGATCGGGGCGTTGAAGGTGGCGCCGATCGCGCCGGCGGCGCCGGCGGCCACCAGGAGCTTCACGTCCTCGGCGCCGAGGCCGAGAACCTTGCCCAGGAGGCTCCCGAGGGACGAGCCGATCTGGACGATCGCGCCCTCACGGCCCAACGACCCACCCGAACCGATGGAGATCGCGCTGGAGATGGCCTTGGCGAACGCCACGCGGGTCCGGATGCGCCCGCCGAGGATGCGCACGGCGTACTGAACCTCCGGGACGCCGTGTCCCCTGGCCTCCGGGGCCCACCACAACGTCAAGTAGGCCACGATGAGCATCCCGATCGCCGGCGCCAGGAGCGTGACGAGCCACATCGGGACGTTGAGCACCTCGCCCAGATGGCCACCCTGGTCGAAGAACAGCCAGTGCACCTCGGCGATCATCCACCGGAGCGCGATGGCGCCGCCTCCGGCCATCACGCCGACCGTCACGGCCATGGCCAGGGGGCCCCACGTGGTGGAGCGCTGGAAGGCGGTGCGGAGGTGCTTCGCCAGGGCGGGCTTCATCGACGGATGCCGGTCACCCCTTCTTGGGCTGGGCGGGCCGCATCTCGATGCGGCTCACGTGGGCTTCCTTGGGATAGTCGAGGAGCTGCATCACGGCCAGCGCGCAGTCGTCGGCCTGGAGGCGCCAGTCCCGTTCCGCCTTCTGCTCGCGACCGTTGAACCAGGTGTTGACGCTGCCCGGCATGACGAGGCTCACACGCACGTCGTCGTGTCGTACATCGAGCATCATCGCTTCGGTCATTCCCACCAGGCCGAACTTGCTCGCATTGTAGCCCGTGCCCCCGGCGAACGTGTTTCGCCCGGCCAACGATCCGATGTTGACGATCCAGCCGTCGCCCGTCGCGCTCAGGTGCGGGACCGCGGCCTTGGAGCAGTAGAAGACACCGCCCAGGTTGGTGTCGATCTGGGTGCGCCACTCGTCGACGCTCAGGTCGGTGATCGACTTGAAGATCCCCAGGCCTGCGTTGTTCACGAGGATGTCGAGGCGCCCCAGCCGTGAGACGCTCTCCTCGACCAGCGCGGCGCACGCCTGGGGGTCGCGCACGTCGCAGGGGACGCCGAGCACCTTCCCTTCGGCGTACATGCCCAGGCGCTCCGCCGCCTCCCGGACGTCGTCTTCGGTCCGGGACGTCACCACGACCGAGGCGCCGGCCCGCACCAGGTGCTCGGCGATGGCGAGCCCGATGCCCTTGGTGCTTCCCGTCACGATAGCGACCTTGCCGGTCAGATCCGGCATCGAGACCTCCCTTTCTCACGTCCGTTTTGGGTATCCCGCCCTGGCACGCCGGGGCGAGTCGAGCTTATGAGTGTCCCATGAACACGCGCGGATTTCAACGTGTGGCCCTCGTCACGGGGGGTGCCGTCCGCCTGGGACGGGCGATTTCGCTGGGCCTCGCAGAGGCCGGCTTCGACGTCGCCGTGCACTTCCGCTCGTCCGAAGCCGCGGCCAGGGCCGTGGGGGAGCGCATCCGCGAGCTCGGGCGCGCCTGCACCCTGGTGCGGGCCGACCTGGCCGAGGCCGACGGCGCCCGAGGAGGTGGCCGGGGTGGTCGATGCGGCCTTCGGACGCCTCGACGTCCTGGTGAACAGCGCGGCCGGCTTCGAGACGCTCGCCCTCGAGAAGGCCGACGCGGAGGCGTGGGACCGCGTGATGCACCTGAATGTCAGGGCGCCCCACCTCCTCGTGCGGGCCACCGCACGATCTCCTGCGGGCGGCGCGTGGCTCGGTGGTCAACCTCGTCGACCTGTCCGCCTTCCAACCGTGGGCCGAGTACCCGGTCCACGCCGTCTCAAAGGCGGCGCTCGCGCACCTTACGCGCGTACAGGCACGCGCGCTGGCCCCACACGTACGCGTCAACGCGGTGGCGCCGGGCGCGGTGCTCCCGCCCGACGAATACGGCCCCGAGCGACTCGATGCCCTACGCGAGCGCACGCCGCTGGGAGCGTTGGGAACGCCGCAGGACGTCGTCGCGGCCATCCTCTACCTGGCGGACGCTCCCTTCGTGACCGGACAGGTCCTGGCCGTGGACGGCGGGCGCCTGCTGGGCTCGGCCGGGCCGCCCGTCGCGGGGTGACGCGCCGGGCGGGCCATCGGGACGTCAGCCGGCCGCGAACGCCTCCGCGGGAACCTCGGTGGCGCCGTGGGCCAGCCACCGCTCGGCGTCGAGCGCGGCCATGCATCCCGTGCCGGCCGCCGATACGGCCTGACGGTAGTAGTCGTCCATGACGTCGCCGCAGGCGAAGACGCCGGGCACGGAGGTGTTCGTGCGCCAGGGCACCGGCATCTCGATGTAGCCGTTCGGCTTCAGCCTCACCTTCCCCTTCAGGAAGGCCGTGTTGGGCTCGTGGCCGATGGCCACGAACAGGCCGCTCACCTCGAGCGTGCTCTCCTCCCCGGTCACCGTGTCCTGGAGGCGCAGCCCGCTGATGACGTCGTCTCCCAGCACCTCGGTGACGACCTTGTTCCATTCCACGCGGATCTTCTCGTTCGAGAGCGCCCGATCGGCCATGATCTTCGACGCCCTGAACTCGTCGCGGCGGTGGATGACGACCACCTCGCGCGCGAATTTCGTCAGGTAGAGCGCGTCCTCCATGGCGGAGTCGCCGCCCCCTACCACCGCCAGGACCTGGTCGCGGAAGTGCGGCAGGGCTCCGTCACACACCGCGCAGGCGCTCACGCCGCCACCCGACTGGGCCAGGCGCTCCTCGTTGTCCAGGCCGATCCACTTGGCGTTGGCGCCCGTGGCAATGATCACCGCGTCGGCGAGCAACTCCTTGCCACGACTGGACCTCAGCACGAAGGGCCGCTGGTCGAAGTCCACGTCCACGATGTCCTCGGTCACGATGCGCGTCCCGAAGCGCTGTGCCTGGGCGCGCATCTCCATCATGAGATCCTGGCCCGTGATGCCCTCCCGGAAGCCGGGATAGTTCTCGACCTCCGTGGTGAACATGAGCTGCCCGCCCGGGATCATCGTCCGCGAGCCGGCGCCCTCGAACACGAGGGGCTCGAGCTGCGCGCGTGCCGCGTAGATCGCGGCGGTCCATCCCGCGGGCCCGGATCCGATGATCACGACGTGCTCGCGCTCGCGAGCCGTATTGTCCGCCATTTCTCGTCTCCCCTTCCTACTTGTCCTTGAAGACTTTCATGCTGGTGGAATGCCCCGGGCTCACCCGGGCAGAGGGATCCACGAAGTGGACCGCATTGTTCACGGCGATCGCCGCCTCTGCGAAACCCGTGGCGATGAGGTCGAGTTTCCCTTCGTATTCCACCAGGTCGCCCGCCGCGTAGATGCCGGGGACGCTCGTCTCCATCAGGCTGTTCACTTTGACCCGGTTCTTCTCGACGTGGATCCCCCAGCTCGCGATCGGGCCGATGTCCGGCTTGAACCCCAGGCACGTCAGGATCACGTCGCAGGGCAGCGTCACGTCCTCGTCGGTCCGGTTGTCGAAGACGGTGATCGCCTCGACGCGGTCCGATCCGTGGATCTCCCGCACCTCGTGGAACGTGCGCAGGTCGATCTCTCCGGCCGCCGTCGCCTCCTGCATGCGCGCCACCGTCGCCTGGTGCGCCCGCCACCCGTCGCGTCGGTGCACGAGCGTCGTCGTCCGCCGCGATCCCCTTCAGGATCAGCACCCAGTCGAGCGCCGAATCCCCCCCACCGACGATCACGACCCGCTTGTCTCTGTACCCCGCGGGGTCCCTCACCGCGTACTCCACCCCGCGGTGGAGGAACGTGTCGTAGCCCGGGCACGTCCAGGCGCATCGGCTCGAACGCGCCCTTGCCCCCGGCCAACACGACCGCCTTGGAGAGGTAGGCGTGCGTTCCGGTGCGGAGCGAGAAGTGCCCCCCTTCCCACGAGACCTCCCGGACCTGCTCGTCCAGGATCACCTCGGGCTCGAATTGCAGCGCCTGCTCGGACCAGGTTCCTGGCGAGGTCCTTGGCGAGGATCTTGGGAAACCCACCCACGTCGAAGACGTCCTTCTCGGGATACAGCGCAGTGAGCTGACCGCCGAGCTCGGGGAGGGAGTCGATGATGCGGGTGGAGCGCCCGCGCATGCCCGCGTAGAAGGCGGCGAACAGGCCCGTGGGGCCGCCACCGATGATCGTGATGTCCCGGACGTCGTTCGGCATCGGGATCCTGGAGAGGCGTTCGGAGAGAGCGGAAAGTCGCTCAAGTCTAACCCGACGCCGGGGTGGGTCCAAACAACCGCCGAGAGCGATTTCTGCGCCCGCCACGCCCTCGCGGGACGGGCTCTTCGCGGACCCCCTCAGGAAGCGGGCCCGTCCGCCTCCAGCGCCTCGCGCGCCGCCTTCACCACCTCACGGGCGTTGTCGTACGTGATGCGCTCCTCGGCCTGCTCGAGGGTGAGCCACACGCACTCGCTGATCCCCTCCGCCGCTTCGGGCACGGGGTCGCCCGCCTCGGAACGCATGAGGTAGAAAGCGCAGAACTTGTGGACCAGCTTCCCCCCGGAGCGGAAGTACCAGTCGATGGTCGCGAGCTCGGCGCCAAGGACCAGGTCCTCCAGGCCCGTCTCCTCCCCGACCTCCCGGAGCGCCGCGTCGCCTGCGCTTTCGCCGTTCTCGAGGTGACCCTTCGGGAGGCCCCAGTTCTGATAGGGGTCGCGGATGACGAGCACGTGCGCGACGTCACCGAGGGTTCGGACCACGACCCCTCCGGCGCTCCTCTCGATCCGCGGCCGCCCCCGCTTCGCCATCGGCGGCGTCAGAAGATGGACAGGCGCACGTAGCGCCGTGGGTTCTCGCGCAGATCCTCCAGAAGGAGGTCGAGCTGTTGCAGCACGTCCTCGGCGCGCACGGCCAATGTGGAATCGTTGAGAAGGCGCCCGAGGGTCCCCTCACCGGACTCCACGCGTGCCGTGAGGCGGTCGAACCGCGCGAAGGCCGAATCCGCCCGCTCCATGGTGGCCCCGATCCCACCAGAGCCCTCCGACATGTTCGCGGCAAGCTCCTGGATGCTCTCTGTCGCCAGGCGCACGTTGGTCACGATGCTGTCCACCTGCGCGTCCCCGAGGATCCCCTCCATGCGCACGAACGAGCGCCGCGCCGCGCGCGAGGCCTCCTCGACCTGACCGAGCGCGCTGTCCGCCTTCGAGGTCAGGTCGCCGGCGACGGTGGACTGCTGGTTCACGAACTCCCGTATCTCCTGGCTGATCGCCGCGATGTCCGAGATCGCCTGCGAGAGGTTCGCGGCGGTCTCGTCGTTGAACGCGATCTCGAGGCGCTCCGAGAGCTGGGCCACGTTCGCGGAGATCTGTTCCGCGGACGCCGTGAGGCGAGACAGCTCCGGGAGCGCGTAGCCGCCGAGGACCGGGACGTCGGGTTGCGTCGGCTTCGCGCCCCTCACGTCGAAGAAGTCGAAGCCGGGATACTGGCCGCGCGACGCGATCTCCGCCTGCCATCCCCCGAAGAACGACTCCGGGGCGAGGAGGACGACCGGGTCCTGAGGCATCGCCACCGGCCCTTCGAGCTGCAGGTGGATGCGCACCGCCTGCCCGTTCGGCTCGACGTCGATGCTCCCCACGCTGCCGATCTTGACGCCTCGCAGCTTGACCGGATTGCCCGGCGTCAGCTGCGCGACATCGGTCACCAGGACCTCCACGGGCGTCGCGAGGCGGCCCCAGTTGGTCCCCTTCAGCCAGAGCGTGCCGACAAGGCCCACCACGACCGCCGCGATGATCACCAGCCCGACAAGGAATTCGCGTCCCCGATTCACGAAACGACCTCCAGAAGATCCGGTCTCCCCTCGATGAACCCCCGTACGACCCGGTCCTCGGTGGCTCGCACCTCGTCGGGCGTGCCGTGGAAGCGGATGCGCCCATCGTAGAGCATCGCGATCCGATCCGAAATCCTGAACGCGCTCTGCATGTCGTGCGTGATGACGACGCCCGTCACCTTGAGCTCCTGCCGCATCCGCAGGATGAGGGAGTCGATCACCGAGGTCGTCACGGGATCCAGCCCGGTGGTCGGCTCGTCGTAGAGCAGGTACTTCGGCTTGGTGGCGATGGCGCGCGCCAGGCCTGCGCGCTTCCGCTGGCCGCCGGACAGCTCCGCCGGCAGGCGCTCCTCGTAGCCGTCCAGATCGACGAGCCCGAGGCACTCGGTCACGCGCTCAGCGATGTCGTCGGCCGTCATGCCCGGGATGCGCCGCAGGCCCATGCCGACGTTCTCGGCGATCGTCATGGAGTCGAAGAGCGCCGCGAATTGGAAGACGTACCCCACCCGGCGCCGCAGCTCGTACAGCTCCTGCTGGGGAAGCCCTACGACGTCGATGCCGTCCACGCGAACGTCGCCCTTGTCCGGTTGGAGGAGGCCCACGACGTGCTTGAGGGCAACGGACTTCCCCGAGCCGGAGCCTCCGATGACGGAGAGCGTCTCCCCTTCGTGCACGTCCAGGGTGAAGCCCTTCAGGACCTCCTTCGGTCCGAAGGCCTTGTGCACGTCCAGCAGCTCGATGCTCACAGCAGCACCGCCGCCAGGAAGGCGTCGAGCACCAGGATGATCATGCTCGCGACGACCACCGAATGGGTCGTCGAGCGGCCCACGCCCTCCGCGCCGCCCGTGGTGTGCAGTCCGAAGAAGCAGCCCACGGACGTGACCGTGATTCCGAACGTGATCGACTTGATGACCGAGAACCACACGTCCCAGCTCCTGAAGAAGAGCCGCAGGCCCTTCACGAACTCCACGGAGGACATGTCGAGGAGGTAGAGGGAGGTGATCCATCCGGAGGCGATGCCGATCCCGTTCGCCAGGATCACGACCACCGGGAACATGAGGGCCCCCGCGATCACGCGCGGCACGACCAGGTAGGCATTGGGATCGTAGGCCAGCGTCTCGAGCGCATCGACCTGCTCGGTGATGCGCATGGTCCCCAGCTCGGCCGCGATGTTGGCGCCCACGCGTCCGGACAGCGCCAGCCCGGTCAGGACGGGGCCCAGCTCGAGGACCATCGTCTTGCCCACCAGCGTCCCCACGAAGTAGAGGGGGATCGCGCCGGTGAACGTGTAGGAGGACTGCAGCGCGAGCACGACGCCCGTGAACGTCGCGATGAACAGCGCGATCGGTACGGAGTCTACACCGATGCGCGCCATCTGCGTGAGGAGGTTCGGAGCCCAGATGTCCACTTTCCGGACCGCACGGAGCGCCCCCAACGCGAGATATCCCGCCTTCCCGACCGACGCTACGGAGGACAGGGAGACGCGCCCGACCGCCTGGATGGACCCGGAAACGGAATCGCGCATGGATTCCAAGATAGCAGGAGAGGGTCGGTCGCCTCAAAGAAGAACAGGCCCGCCGGCCGAGGCGCGGGCCCACGATCGTGAACGACGCCCCCGCGGCGCCCCCCCGGCTACCCGCGGTCCGGAGACACTTCCGACTCGAGCGTGAACTCCACCTCCTCCTGCCGCCCGTTCTCGCCCGGGAGCGCGTAGCAGACTCGGATGCTGCGCACGGCGGACCGTGGGTCCGTGAGCGCGACCTCGAAGTCCAGGCTTTGATCCTGCGACACGATGCGTGTGCGCACCCGTTCGCCGGGCTCGGCCTCGGGGGTGTCCGCCGGATTGCGGAACAGCGTCTTGGTGGACTGCCGGCCTGATTCGAGCTGCCGGGTCACCTTCACCTGCTTCAGCCAATCCGGCTGGTAGTTCACGCCGTATTCGAACCCGCGCTGGTCTGCGCCGTGACCCTCGCGATTGTGTCTTGCCACCCGTTTCCTCCGGGCACGGTTTTCCGAAAAATCGGTAAACGAATGTTTCTACGTGCATACACGATTGTCAAGAATTTCCTGCGGCCCGGTAGCCGAAATTCCCCGCGCTGCAATGGTCCTTGCGGTCCCGCCCCGAACGATTTTTCCCACTCCCCGTCCAGGGTCCCGAAACCGGAAGGTCGAAAAAAGGGGCTCGAGGACGGCCGCGTGGTCCGAAACGTGCAAGTCGAGGGTCCACGGAGCACGGTACGTCCGCCTTGACCTTCTTCGCCGCTCGGCCGTACTTTGCCTCCACTCCAAGCCCATATCCTGCAATCACGTCGCGGCCTCCGCCCCCCCAGGTGGATCGCAGGCCGGGCCGAACCCGCAGCCACCGGCGCACACGCCGTTTCTCCTCTTCCCACCTCCCTCGGTCGCTCTTCCGGGCATCGTCCCGCACCCTCCTTTCGGAGTCCCCTCCCGTGGACATCTCTGAGCTCAAGAGCAAGAACGTCGGCGAGCTACACGATATGGCCGAAGAGCTCGCGATCCAGAACTACGCCGGGCTGCGCAAGCAGGACCTGATCTTCAGGATCGAGCAGAGCCTCCTCGAGGGCGAAGTCGTCCTCCGGGGAGAGGGCGTGCTCGAGATCCTCCCCGAGGGCTACGGATTCCTGCGATCCCAGGACTGGAACTACCTCTACGGACCCGACGACATCTACGTGAGCCCATCCCAGATCAAACGGTTCGACCTGCGCACGGGCGACACGATCCTGGGCCAGGTGCGCCCGCCCAAGGACGGCGAGCGCTACCTTGCTTTGCTGAAGGTCGAGACCATCAACACGCTCGACCCCGAGTCGACGAAGCACCGCGTCGCGTTCGACAACCTCCGGCCCCGCTACCCGGAGGAGCGTCTCCACCTGGAGCTCGAGGAGAACGGCAACCTCGCCACGCGCGTCATCGACCTCATCGCGCCGATCGGGAAGGGGCAGCGTGGGCTCATCGTCTCGCCGCCCAAGGCGGGAAAGACGACGATCCTGCAGCAGATCGCGAACTCCATCTCCACCAACCACCCGGAGGTCCACCTCATCGTGCTGCTCATCGACGAGCGGCCGGAAGAGGTCACGGACATGGAGGAACACGTCGACGCGGAGGTGATCTCGTCCACGTTCGACGAGCCGGCCGAGCGGCACACGCAGGTGGCGGAGATGGTCATGGAGAAGGCCAAGCGCCTGGTGGAGCAGGGCCAGGACGTCGTCATCCTCCTGGACTCGATCACCCGCCTGGCGCGCGCCTACAACGTGACCGTGCCCCACTCCGGCAAGATCCTGTCCGGCGGCGTGGACGCAAACGCCCTGCACAAGCCGAAGCGCTTCTTCGGCGCCGCGCGGAACATCGAGGACGGCGGCTCCCTGACGATCATCGCCACCGCGCTCGTCGAGACCGGGAGCCGGATGGACGAGGTGATCTTCGAGGAGTTCAAGGGCACCGGGAACATGGAGCTGATCCTCGACCGGCACATCTCCGACAAGCGCATCTTCCCGGCGATCGACCTCAACCGGTCGGGGACGCGCAAGGAGGAGCTCCTGCTCAGCGAGATCGAGCTCAACCGGGTGTACCTGCTGCGGAACTTCCTCGGCGACATGCCCGCCTCCGAGGCCATCGAGTTCCTCCTCTCCCGGATGAAGCGCGCCGAAACCAACCAGGAGTTCCTCGACTCCATGGCGCAGGGAGGGTAGCTCGGGAGGGGGCACGCCCGGCGGGGCGGCCCTCGACTCGGAGCGGCTCCCACGTATCCGACGTGTGATACGGGGCCATCTTCGGCCGCGTGTCGCCGAATCCTCGCTCGGGCCGCCCCGCCGGGCGTACCCCACCCGCGTGGCGGTTGCGAGCCCACCTCGCGCTCGGGGACATCGGGGCTGCGCCCCTCGTCCCCATTGCGGTCTCGCATCCTCGGGGTCCAGCGGGGTCGCGGGCGCCTACTGGCACCCGGAGTGGTTGGCGGCACGCGAAGAGGGCAGTCGCCGGCGTCGAAGCCAGCGCCCAGGCCGGCGAAGCCGGCCGCCGGCCCCCAGAGATCGGTGGTGACCACCGGACGGCCGGAGTCCTGGACGAGTAGCCGACCGCGAGGAGGCGGACGCGCCCGCGCACCCCGAGCGAGGATTCGGCGACACGTGGCCACAAATGGTCCCCAACCTGCGCGTGGATTCGCGGGAGCCGCTCCGAGCCGAGGGGTGCGCGGGCGCGGCCGCCGCGCTACCGCAAAGCCCTACTCGTCCAGGACGGAGGCGTACCGGGGGTTCACCACGAGCTCGCCCTCCTCGAAGATCTTCCGGTCCCACGGGAAGATGACCGTCGCGTCGGTCTCGAGGGCGAAGTAGTCGGGCTTGTAGCCGGTGGTACGCGCGAAGCTGGTCGCGGTGCGCACCTCGGCCGGCCGCACGTCCCGGACGGCGGCGAGCGCCATGCGCAGCGTTTCGCCGGACGTGGCGATCTCGTCCACCAGCAACACCCGCTTGGCAGCCGCTTGCGGCGGCGCCGCCGACAGGATGGCGGGACGCTCGCGCACCTGCTCGTCCCCCTCCTTGCGCGAGATCTTCATCGAATAGAAGTCAACGCGGAGGATGGAGGCCACGACCGCGGCCGGGATGACGCCGGCACGGGCGATGCCCACTACCAGGTCCGGGTGGTAGTCCCGTGCAACGCGCAGGGCGAGCGCCCTGCACAGCTCGCCGAACATGTCCCACGGCACGTCGAGGTAATCCTTGGGCTGCGAAGACAGCCCGGGAACCTGGAATGTGGGCGTGACCATGGACCCAACCTACTGTCGAGGAGTGGGCGGATCAACGAGGCATGATCGGGGGCGCCGCGCATTGACGCTCTCCCGTCCCCGGCCGATCCTTCCTGGCATGTCCGACGAGATCACCGCCCAGGCCGACCGCCGACTCGAAGAGGCGCTCGCAGCCGCGGGTGCCCGCGACCCGCGGGAGTTCTATCGCGAACGTTTGCGCGAGCTCAAGCAGGCGAATCCGGACGGCTACGCCGAGGCGGTCGCATTCTACCGGGACCGGCTCATTCCGGAGGTGGCGTCGGGCACGAGCGACCCCCTCCAAGCGTGGACGGAGTATGGACTTCGGCTCGCCGAGGCCCTCGCACCGGGCCGCACTGTCGCCATCGACGGCACCGGTCGGGCCCACGCCTACGAGCCCTCCGCCCCCCGTGACCACCTGATCCTGCACCTCCCCGGGGGGAAGGGGGGACGCGCGCTCCTGGTCGGGCTGCCCGCCGAGCTCACGCCGGCCCAGCGCGCGACGTACGACGTCCTGGTGGCGGGCGCCAGAAGCTCCAGGGCTGAGTAGCGAGCCGACCGGGGACGCTACCGGAAGCCGGCGATCCGCAGCGTCCAACGGAAGTCGACACGCCCTTCCCGTCCACGCGTGGCCACCTCCGGATCAGCGACGAAGAACGGCACATCCAACCGGACCCGGATCGGCGAACGCGCCTCCCCGACTTCCACCCCCACGCCGGCGGACGCGTAGAGGTGCCCCCACCCGTCGAGCCCGGAGGAGACCGCGGGCGTGAGGAACGACGGAGCATCCGCCGATCCCGGCTCGGAGCCGAGCCCCACGCCGGCGAAGACGTGCGGCCACGCAGACAGGCCGAGCCCCAGCCGCATCGGGGCGCCCTCCGCCTCTGCGGTCAGCGTCACCAGCCGGTCGAACGCCAGGCCCGGGTGGTAGCCGAGCAGCCGTCCTCCCCCCGCCACCCACCCCTCTTCATCGAAGAGGGCGCCGGCACTCCGCATCCACGGGTTGGACAGCGCCGCCAGGGGATCTCCGCCCGACACGAACATCAGGCGCTCCCGCGGGGCCGCAGGCTCGCTCTGCGCATCACCGTGGCGCGCCACGGCGGCGCCCGCGAAAAGGCGCGCGCTCGCGCTCCATCCGCCCCGCGACGAGGCCGTCAGCTCGCTGGTCAGCGTGCCACGCCCGTAGACGCGATCGTCGGTGGACAGCCCCCCGGCCAGACCGACGTCGGCCGTCCACCCGCCGCCTGTGCGACGGAAGCCCAGCCCGCCCTCCACCAACGCGTGCGAAGCCGTCGTCCACCGCCCCGGGACCACGTAGTCACCAGCGTAGACGCCGGCCACGGTGACGGAGGCGCGCATGAAGTGTCGCGGAGCGCTGAGCGGCATCGCGCTCACGTCGCGCTCCCCCGTGAGGCGGAACAGGCCACGTCCCTCCCCGGCGAACCCCTCGACGCTCATCCCGTACCGTGGCCGGTCGAAGAGGATGGGGTTCTCCAGTAGGAAGTACAGCGAGCCCGGATCCACCGTGTCCGAGGCGCCCCCCGCGCCCGCGGTCTCGACGCCCGGCGCGCCGACGCGCACCAGCGCCTTACGGATGTCGCCCATGTAGGCCGTACGCGCCTGCACGCCGCCCACGACGCCCCCCGCGTCGTTGAACCACAACAGGGGGAAGAAGCGGAGCGCGGCGCGGTCCCGGTACGCCGGCAGGGTGCCCAGCGGATCGTCGAGCCCCCGTTGGTAGACCGAACCGCTCAGCGGGCCCGCCGGCCAGGCGTTGTCGAGGGCATTCCAGTCCATGGTGACCAGCCCCGGGTCGAGGCGGACGCGCGTGGGACGGAACGGGGTGCGGATCACGTGCTCCGCGTGGATCCGGTCACCCGGGACGACCGTGTCGTGCGCCAGCCCTTCTCCGGTGAGGCGGATGGGCAGAGGCATGCGCATCTCCCCCCTGCGCGCCACCCCGACCCGCGTGACCCATACGCTCCCCTCCCGACGCACGTCCACCCCGTCGAGCGCGTAGTCCACGACGCCGTTCGTGTGCAGCCACTCACCGAAGAACCAGTCGAGGTCGCGCCGCGCCACCTCCTCGGCCACCGACTGGAAGGCATGCTGGTCCACGTGGCGGAACTTGTAGCGCTCGAAGAAGGTGCGGCGTGATCTCGAGCATCTTCTGCGGGCCCACCATCTCGCGGAGCATCCACAGGATCAGCGCACCCTTGGTGTAGATCATCGCGCTGTAGATGCCCATCTCCGCGTAGCGCTCCGCCTGGAGCGTCACCGGCTCCGCCCTGCCGCGCAGCTCGAGGTCGAGAACGCGCGCCTCGTTGCCCAGCCACTGCGACCGGCCGGCACCCCGCTCCTCGAAGAACCAGGCCGTCTGGAACGACGTGAAGCCCTCGTCCAGCCATCCCTCGTACCATTCGTTGTTGGCCAGGACGCCGAAGGTGTAGATGTGGCCGACCTCGTGGAGGATCAGGCTCTGCGACGCGCCCCCGTTCATCACCATCATCGGGAACTCGGTGCCGCCGCCCTCGATGCGGTGGAGGTTGGTCACCTGTGGGTAGGGGTAGGGCCCGAAGACGAAGTCGAGCCACTGCAGGGCGGTCTCCGTTCGCTGCACCGCCTTCCCGTCCCCCCATTCCGCGCGGTCGCCCGGCCGGTAGAGCACGTGGATCGCGGTGCCGCGCCACGAGCCCTGCTCGTAGATGTAGTCCGGGCTCGTCGACCAGGCGAAGTGGTGGACGTTCTCCGCGTGCCAGCGCACCTGCTTGCGGCCCGCGGCGCCGCGGGCGTCGAGGAGCCCGAGCGGACGGGCGGGGGCCAGCTCGCGCTGCGGGGGGATGCCGCACGTGCGCACGCCTTCGCGCACCACGCACGGAGGCCCCTCCGTCGCGCCGTACCAGTCGCGCTGGAGCTCCACGGGCCCGGTACCCGGAGCCGCGGCCGACGCCCATCCCGGATCGCCCTCCACCGCAACCCCGGTGGCCCCGATCACCTGGTCCGACGCCACTTCGAGCGTGACGTCGTACGTCGCGAACTCGCTGTAGAACTCGCCCTGCCGATAGAGCGGGTGGTCGCGCCATCCCTCCAGATCGTACACCGCGACGCGCGGATACCACTGTGCGAAGTCGTAGTGGCGACCCCGGCGACCCTGCCGGCGGGCCACCGTGGAGGGACGCGCCTTCCAGTCGTAGTCGAGGACGATCTCGCCCCCCGGCGGCAGGGGAGCCGGAAGCTCCAGCCGCGCAACCGTCGAGTCCGGGGCGTAGGGCCAGGAGACCGGGACGGTCCGGCCGTCCACCGTCACCCGCTCCAGCCGCTCGAACCCCTGCTCTGCGGGACCGAGATCCTGGAAGGTGCGGATAGCGTGCTCGAGGTCCGCCTGCGCCCAGGCGGAGTTCGGGCGGAAGGCGTTCAGGTACAGGTGGAGGTAGAAGTCGTGGAGGGTATCCGGAGACTCGTTCCGATACGCGACCCGTGCCCGCCCCGACAGCGTCTCGACGTCCTCGTCCAGACGCGCCTCGATTCTGTAGGACACCTCCTGCTGCCAGGCATCGGGGGCCTGCTGCGGCGAGGCGGCCAGAACCGCGAGCGCGGCCGACAGGAGGTGCGGCACCCGCTCAATCCTCCACCATGTAGGCGACCCCCCAGGCGCCCACGCCCAGGTGCGTGGCGAGCACCGGCGTCGCGGGGGACGCCAGGATCTCCACGTCGTAGCCGTAGCGGCTGCGCAGGGTCCCGGAGACGGGCGCGACCACCTCGTCGGCCCCCACGTACACGACGCCGAAGCGCACGCGGCGCACGTCCGCCGGCAGCCGTGCGGCCAGGGCGTCCAGCAGGGCCGTCTGGGCCCGCTTCCGCCCGACCGCCTTCGCCACGGGCACCACCTTGCCCTCGCCGTTCAGCGCGAGGACGGGCTTGACGTTCAGCATCGTGCCCAGCACGGCCTGCCCCCGCCCCACCCGACCCGACGCCAGCAGCCGATCGAAGACGTCGACGGTGAAGAGGATGCCGGACTGGCGGCGGATGCGTCGCAGCTCGCGGACGATCTCCTCGGGCGGCGTCGCCAGCTCGGCGAGCTCGCACGCCTTGATCACGAGCAGTCCCTGCAGGAGGGACGCCGCCAGCGAGTCCATCACGTGCACCGGTGCTCCGTGGAAGCGACCGGCGGCGGCCACGGCGCTGGACAGCGTGCCCGAGAGCGAGGAGCCGAGGATCACTGCCACCACGCTCTCGCCGTCCTCGGCCGCGCGGGCGTAGGTCTCCAGGAAATCGGCGGGCGCGGGCTGGCTCGTCGTGGGCAGCGGAGCTTCGGCGATGAGGCGCGCGTGGAAGTCGCGCGCCGAGACGTCCACCCCGTCCCGCAACGTGCGATCTCCATCGACCAGGAGGAGGGGCGTGACGTGGATCCCGTGCGCCCGCAGGATCTCCTCGGGAAGGTCCGCGGCGGAGTCCGTGACGATGGTCACGGGGCGGCGCGCCAGCCGGATGTGCTGATCCGCCGCCCGTTCCACGGCCGCGTGCTGCGCCCGCATGTCCTCGGCCTTGTGCGTGACCAGGCGTCCCACGCTCCTCAGGTAGCCGAACACCCGCTCGGGCTCGTCGGTGTGCACGTGGACCTTGAGCACGTCGTCCGCGCGGATGACGATGAGCGAGTCGCCCTCGTCGCGCAGCCTGCCACGCA
The DNA here is from genome assembly GCA_963848895.1 of uncultured Gemmatimonadales bacterium. Taxonomy (GTDB): domain Bacteria; phylum Gemmatimonadota; class Gemmatimonadetes; order Longimicrobiales; family Gaopeijiaceae; genus SZUA-318. Next base: position 402,507 of record CAWKGE010000018.1, on the reverse strand, counting down.
CCGCCTCCTGCGTCGGCAGACGGTCACCACGCACGAGGGCCTCGGTGCAGAAGCGGAAGCGCTCGGTCGCGCCGGGGAAGTCGGTTCTGGCCACAGCCTCCGCGTCCACGACCTGGACGTCCTCGACGGCCACGAGCGGGTCCCCGTGCATGAAGAGCAGAACGCCCTCCAGCAGGCTCACGAACCCCTTCGCGCCCGCGTCCACGACCCCGGCCGTCTTGAGGACGGGCAGAAGCTCGGGCGTGCGCGCCAGGGAGGCGCGCGCCTCGTCCACGATGTGCTGCAGGAGCGACGCGAAGTCGTGGTGCACGGCCTGGGCCGCAGCCTCGGCGGTGTCCCGCATCACGGTGAGGATCGTGCCCTCCACCGGCCGCTCGAGCGCCGACAGCAGGTTGGCGACCCCATGGCGCAGAGCGGCTGCGAACTCGCGGGTGCCGATGCGCACCTGGTCCCGCACGCCCTCCGCGAAACCGAGGAGGAAATGCGAGAGCATCATCCCGCAGTTGCCACGGGCTCCGAGCACCGCCGCCTGCGCCGCCTCCTGGGCCACCGCCGCCACGCCCTCGTCCCGATTGCGGCGCAGGTGATCGGCGATGGCCCGCACGGTGAGGGCCAGGTTCGTCCCGGTGTCCCCGTCCGGAACCGGGAACACGTTGATGCGGTTCAACTCCCCGCGCTGCCGCTGCGCGTAATCGCACGCGGCGACGAGGGACCTGCGCAGTCGGGGGCCGTCCAGGTAGGCGATCTGCATGGCGCCCTCAAAGTTCGGGGTGGCGGCCGCGCCGCGCCAGCGGCAATATGGGGCGCGACTCTCACGAGTCGGGATTCCTCGGCCCCCCCGTGCGTCCCGACAAGGAGTACCCGTGGGCACCCCCCTCAACCAGCATTGGATCGTATCGGTCGCCCGCACCGCAGGGCTCGAGGGCGCCGACGGCCTCGAGATCGCGGCGGACGTTCCCCTGGACGAGGCGTGGCGCCGGACCGCGCGGCACACCGGTGCCGAGCCGGGGGAGCTGGCAAAACACGTGGCCGACTACTACGGCTTGGCGGTCGCGGACCTCGAGCGGGTCGACCAGCACGCGCCCAGGATGGTCCCGGCGGCACTCGCCCGCCAGCTGAACGTGCTCGCCCTGCGCTGCGACGATCTTTCCGTAACCGTGGCCACGGCGGATCCCGCGGGCAGAGCTGCGGAGCGGGAGATCGCGCAGATCACGGGGCGCTCCGTCCGCTTCCAGGTCGCGCCGCCGGAGCGCCTGGCGGACGCGGTCGGAACCGCATACGCCGGAGATCCGTGCCCACCCACGGAGACTACGCGTGCCGACCCGAGGCCGGACAGGGCGGCGCGCATCCTGGTGGTCGACGACGACGCCGACAGCCGGACCCTGCTCAGGACGGCGCTCGAGGGCGGCGGCTATCGGGTGGAGGAGGCGCCGGATGGTCCCGAAGCCATCGACATTCTTGCCAACCACGGTCCGTTCGACCTCGTCACGCTCGACCTGAGCATGGAGAAGATGCGAGGCATCGACGTGCTGGGCAGGATGCGCTCGGACGTCTCGATGGCCGGCGTCCCGGTGATCGTGGCCACCGTGCACGACGATCCGGCGATCGCCATGGAGCTCATCGAGGCCGGCGCCGACGACTTCGTGGTGAAGCCGGTGGACGGGCCACGCTTCCTGCTGCGCGTGCAGGCGGTTCTGCGCCGGCGTGCGTCCGGGCCCTTCGGCCTGTAGGAGGGGCGAGCGCTCCATCGGCGGCGATGCCCACGGCACCGCGCCCCCGGATGCGTGTACCACCTCGCCAGATCTCGAACCCTCCTCGCCCGCCGGGTGTCTTGTTGGATAGATGAGCACACGCGACGAAGGTCCCTCGGGCTTCAGCCAGTTCCTCGCCGAGATGAAGCGGCGCCACGTGGTTCGCTTCTCCATCGGCTACGCCGCGGTGGCGTTCGTCGTCCTCCAGCTCGCCGAGATCATCTTCCCGGCGTTCGGGGTCGGGGAGACCGGCCTGCGCATCCTGGTCGTCGCGGTCGGGCTCCTCTTTCCTCCCGCCGTGGTGCTGGCCTGGGTGTTCGACATCACCGCCGAGGGGATCAAGCGCACGGAGGAGCTTCCGGGGGGCATGGACCGCCGACCGGGCCGCCTCACGCCTCGACTCGCGCTCCTCGTCTTCACGCTGCTCATCGTGGGCGGCCTGGCCGCGTGGATGACTCGCCAGGGTGTGCTGGACGCGCCGCAGCGCACCCGGCGTGGTGGCGGGGCGTCGAACGCCACCCCCGAATTGGTGGCCTACGACCCGTCCGTGCCGATCCGCTCCCTCGCGGTTCTCCCCCTGGAGAACTTCACGGAGAGCGGGGCGCAGGACTACTTCTCGGCGGGCATGCACGAGGAGCTGATCGCGCAGCTCAGCCAGATCGCCGGACTACGCGTCGTGTCCCGCACCTCGGTCCTGCGCTTCCTCGGCACGACCGAGCCCATCCCGCGCATCGGCCGGGATCTCCAGGTGGACGCCGTCATCGAGGGCTCCGTTCGCCGCGGGGCGGACACCGTGCGCATCACCGTGCAGCTCATCCATGCCGCCAGCGACACCCACATCTGGACCAAGCAGTACGACCGGTCCCTCCAGGACGACGTCCTGGCGCTGCAGAGCGAGGTCGCCCTCGACATCGCGCGGCAGGTGCAGGCCGAGCTCAGCCCCGAGGAGACGAACATCCTCGAGCGCACGGCGTCCCGCGACGTCGACCCGAAGGCGCAGGACGCCTACCTGCGCGGGAAGTACGAGTACGACAAGGGCACGCCGGAGGGATACCAGGCGGCCATGCAGCACTTCGAGCAAGCCGTCGAGCTCGACTCGGCGTTCGCGCCCGCGCTCGCGGGCCTGGCCGGCACGCGATTCCTCCTGGGAATGGCCGGGCAAGAGCCTACGGACACGGCGATCGAGCTGGCGCGCCAGGAGGCCGAGCAGGCCGTCGGCATGGACAGCTCGTCTGCGGAAGCGCGGGAGATCCTCACGATCATCCGGCAGGCGATGCCGGCCATCCGGACCGCCGTGACCCCGACCGTCGCGGTCGCTCCCGGGTCCGAGGGTGCCGTTGCGACACCCCCCGTCCCGGACGTTCCGACGCTGGACACGGCCTGGGTGGCCGCCATGACGCAGATGGGGCGTCGCATCGAGGAGCAGGTGAGGCGGAAGACCTACGACTCCGAACGGGCGGGGCGCATGCCAACAGCTGTTGGCGGCGCGCCAGCTCATGGCCGGCGGGCTCTTCCCGGAGGCGACGAGGGTCCTCTCGGACCTGGTGGACGCGGCACCCGAGATGGATGCCGCATGGGAGCTCCTGGCCCGTGCACAGATCGCCGCCGGCGACGCGCAGCGGGCGACGGGAGCCATCGAGGGGTGGAGCGCCCGGGGAGGCGACGACGCGCCGGACCCGGAGTCCGTCCGGGCCCTCCAGTCCGCCGTCACGGCCAACGGTGCGAGAGGCTATTGGACCTGGATGCGCGCCCGCCTTGACGAGCGGCGCGCTGCCGGAAAACCGGTCTCGCTGTCCGAGTATGCCGCCGCCCAGGCAGGGTCGGGCGACCGGGAGGGTGCGCTCGCCACGCTGGAACGGGCCCTCGAGCGCCACGACCGCGGTCTGGTGTCGCTCCAGTCGGACCCGGTCTGGGACACGCTGCGAACCGACCCGCGCTTCACGGACATCGCGCGGCGGAGCCGGTCGATGCACTACGATCCCGGCGTGCGGGGGCAGACACCAGACGGCAGGTGACGCCCGAGCTGCCGATGGACGGCCTCCCGCCTCCGGGCCCACGTCGACGAGCCGCCGAGCTGCCGGCGCCCGTGGCCTTCCGGCTTCTCCCCCCGGCCACCCTCATGTGAGAACAAGGAGGCCGACCCACCGTCATACTGGGCAGGTGAGCACACTCTCCTGCTGAGGTTGGACGATGACGAGACCCACTGCCCGCTGCGCGGCGATGGCCGCCCTCGCAGCCCTCTCGTTCCTCGCCGCCCCCAGGGGCGTCGACGGTCAAATCAACCGCCTGCGACGAGCACGGGAGCGGGTCACGTCCTCCCTGCCGAGCCTCGGCTCGCTGTTCGGAGAGGAGCCGCCCATCACCACGACGCTCGACGACGTGAAGGACGGCGTCCCCGCCCTGGACGGATTCGAGCCCGAGTCGTTCTCTCCGATGGTCGAGATGCCCCGTGGGCCGGGGGGGTACTATCTCCTCGCGCCGGGGGCCTACACGATGGAGGCCGAGAGCTTCTGCATCTGGCCGGGGACGTACGAGCCCCGAGAGGGGAACGGGTACGTCTACGCCGAGTTGAAGGGCCCCAAGGCGGCCCTCCTCAGCGCGATCGTCGGGCGTGCGGCCGACGCGCCCGACATCGATCGGCGGGCCGTCCAGGAGCTGCTCTGGGCGGTGCTCTCCCGCTCGAAGCCCTCGGAGATGCAGCACGACATGCAGCTCACGGCGGCCCGTCTCCTCACGCCCGAGGAGCTCGCGGATATGGAGGGGTACTCCCTGAACGCGGTGCCCGACGCCCTCGCAAAGCGCGTACTTCAGGACGTCCCGCGCACCCGTCCGGGCGGTGCTCCAGGCCCAGAACGACATGCGCCGACTCTTCGCCTCGTCGGATACCCGGTTCGAGGACCTCGAGCGCATCGCCGTGCTGACCGGTGCGCTCCCGCCCGGCGAGGCGGGCGAGCCTCTGCCGGAAGGACGTTGGTCCTTCCACCCCAACGGCTACTTCGTCCGCGTCATCCCCCATACCCGCAGCTACTACACCACCCGGCTGCAGGTCTACTATCCCATGTCCGTGGAGATCGAGCGGGATCCGGAAGGGCGAATCACCTCGGTGACGACGCCCGACGGCAGGTGGGTCGGAGCGGACTACGAGGAGGAGGGAGCGACGTCGTTCGCCCGGAGCGACGCGGACGCGAGGCAGGGTCGTCTTCGTGCCATCCGGTTCGCATCCGGACCGGACGGTGCGGGCTCGGCTCCCAGGATGTGGCCGGTGCGGCCGGGTGCTTCGGGTGCCGGCGCCGCGCTGGGCGGCAGTGTCCCGCGGTGCGGGGGGACCGGGCCTCGCGGGGCCGTTGGATCTGGCGCGGGCCGATCTCCAGGATCTGGCGGTTCTGGGGGGGTCGTGGACCAGGAGCTCGACGGGCGCCCGGATGCCGCGGCACGCGCCGCCGAGGGCCTGTTGCGCAGCGCGGTTCATACCGCCCTCGCCCGGTACTACGTCGGCGCTGAGCCGTCGCTCAGAGGCGAGCGGCGCCTCGCGGCGCGTGTCTCGACAGGTCCGGACCGACCGCCGGATACCGGTACTCCATCGCCGCCGGTGTCGGGGGCGACGCCCCGTCGCGCTTCCAGCACCCGGGGCGCATGATGCCCATCCAGCCCGGCTCGGGCGCCGCGTTCCCCGCGAGCCCGATCCTCCAGCGGCTCGCTGCCATCGCCTCGTCCCCACAAGCCGGACGCCCTCGACATGGCCCGGAACTTCACCGGGGCCCTGTCGAGCGCGAACGATGGCCTCGGCCTCTCCACCGATCCCGCCGGCTTCTTCGGTGGCTTGCTGCCCGGCCAGATATTCGGAGCCGGAATGGACTGGGACTTCAAGAAGGCCCGCGAGATCAGCGACGCCATGCAGGGAGCCACGGGCGCGCACGACGACGCGATGCTGGGCCCCTGGCCACCCGAGCCCGAGGTCGGGCCGACGTGGCCGATCGCGGAGCTCGTCGACGAGGACCGCTTCCCTCGTGCTGGCGTCACCGCCCGCCGTGCGCCCCCTTCTTGCGTTCCGGACCCCGCAGGACTACCACACCGTCTTCCGGCCGAGGACCATCGAGCTTCCGCCGACGCCGACGTCTGCCGAGATCTCCCCCGAGCACGCGGCGGCCGTCGATACGGTCCTCCAGCAGACGTTCCGCGTCGGTGCGCTTCTGGAGGCGGCCGTCATCGCCCACCAGCGACACGCTCGGGCGGCGGGGGCGCATGACCAGGCGTGGGAGTACACGCAAGCGCAGGCGCTGGTCTTCTCCAAGCGGGAGGCCGGGCTCGCGATGGTCGGACTCGCCGAGGACCTCGAGGCGCTACGGGACGTGGCCGGGGACGCGCACGGGCTGGCCGTCGGCGAGGCGAGCATCCGTCAAGCCCAGACCCGGCTGGATGCGGAGGGAATCCCCGCCGAGGCCGTGACCGTGGCCCAGACAGTAGGGCTCGGCGACGAATGGGCGCGCACGCGCCGAGCGCGGCTGGAAAGGCTGTCGCCGACCGACGTCGCCGACAGAGCGGCCGCCAGCCTCCAGGCCCTAGTCGACGAGCTGCGGAGCTACGGGAGCTACTGGGCCTCCCTCCCGGTGGTCCCTCGACCCTGGATCGACGACGAAGTGGGCCGATGACGAGATCCCCATCGACGAAGCTGCCTGTCATGATCCTGGGAGCGGCTCTGCTTTCCGTCGCGTCCGGGGCGACCGAGCCGGCCTCGGCTCAGGCGGCCCCCGTCGTAACCCCATCGAGCGGGCCCTGGCACACGTTCGTGACGATCACCGGCGACCGGGCCGGGACCGCGACCGGCGCCCGCGTCGTGTGGTATCCGGACGACGACGCTTCGGAGCCGCCGCTGGGCTCGTCGTCCGCGACGTTGAGGGGCGCGAACCCCAAGAGCGGCGCCGAGTTCGAGATCCCCGCGGGCGCCGGGGGCCGCAGGGAGGCGTGATCCGCATCCTTCTCGCCGTTCCGGGCCGGAAGGAACCGCTGTTCGTCGGCCGCTTCACGGTCGACCCGCCCGCCGCCCGCACGGGGCCGCGCGGCGCGGCCCTCAACGGCGCCCTCACCGGCGACACCTCGTCCACGCCCGTGCTTCCCACGACCCCGCCTACGGACCGGACGCCCAGGCAGGTCCTCGACGACCGGGCCCCCACGGCCGTGGTGGAGGCGCCTGCGGAGATCGGGTGGGCCCTGGCGATCTCCCTCGACGGCACCGGTCGTCCGACGTCGGAGGCCACATCGCGAAGTACGAGTGGAACCAGGTTGGCGGACAGGGGGGCATCTGGGGCTCCACCACGGTCACGACCGACGTCCCGACGGTCACCTACCAGGCGACCCCGGACCAGCCCTTCGCACTCGGTGACCACACCTTCCAGCTGATCGTGACGGACGACAGCGGCAATCGCTCGACGCCGGCGACGGCTACCGTCACCGTTCGGGACGACCGGGCACCGACGGCAGTGCTCGACCTCCCCGCGGAGGCGGGACTCGGCGCGGGCGTGGTTCTCGAAGGCCGAAGATCGTTCGACGCGGCTGGACGCGTCGTGGCCTTCGAGTGGACCCACCTCGGCGGCCCGGGAGGCCTCGTCACGGGCGTGCCCTTCGGCACCTCGGGCACGACGTTCGCCGTCCCCTCGACACCGGCCGACCCCATGCGCCCGGGCGTGCACACCTTCCAGCTCGTCGTCACGGATGACAGCGGCAACCGCTCGGCCCCGGACACGGCTACGGTGACCGTGAAGGACGACCTGGCGCCCACCGCTGCGCTGAGCGTGCCCCCGGAGGTGGGATGGGGCTTGCCGATCGCCCTCGACGGCACGGGGTCGGTGGACCACGAGGGCCGGGTGGCACGGTACGAGTGGAACCAGGTCGGCGGGCAGGGAGGCCTCTGGGGTTCCACTACCGTCACGACCGACGTCCCGACGGTCACCTTCCAGGGGCGACCCCGGACCGACCTTTCCTCGTCGGTGAGCACACCTTCCAGCTGGTCGCGATCGACGACAGTGACAACCGGTCGGCCCCCGTCCAGGCGCATGTGACCGTCCGGGACGACCGGGCGCCGACCGCGGTCCTCGACGTGGCCGCCGAAGCGGCACTCGGTCAGGACATCGTCCTGGAGGGAAGACGATCGTTCGACGCCGCGGGACGCATGGTCCGCTGGGAGTGGACGCACGTGAGCGGACCGGGTGGGCTCCCCCTCGGCACGGCGTTCGTCACCTCCGCCACGAGCTTCACGGTACCCTCCGCGCCCGCCGACCCGTGCAACCCGGCGTGCACACCTTCCAGCTCGTAGTCACGGACGACAGCGGCAACCGCTCGGCGCCCGTGGTGGCCAGGGTGACCGTTTCGGGAGGTCCCGACGACTGAGTCTTCAGTTCGGCGAGGGGCCACCGATCCTAACGCGACCCCTCCATGGCATGCCGCAGCCTGTCCGCCACCTCCTCCGACGGCAACAACCACGCCACCGGGAGGCGCCCCACCAGCTCGGCCCACCTCGAATCCTGGGCCTGGGCCCGGAGTAGGTAGGGCACCGCGTCGTCCTCGCGGCCGATGGATGCCAGCGTGACCATGCCATCGCCCTCGTTGAGCGCGTTGTAGGCGCGCTGCAGCCGGACCAGCCGCCCGAGCTCGGGCACGGGCGCAGGGTTGTCCTCCACCCTCAGGTCGAACTTCCGGTCCTGCCATGGCTTCCCGGTGGACGTGCCCGACACCACGATGATGGCCGCCGACTGCCGGCCACGGATGTCACCCCCCTCCCCTTCCGCGGCCTCCAGCGCCGCGAGGAGCCGCTCGGCCAGGTCTCCCCGGGTGGTCTCGAAGGCCCTTGCCATCGCGTCCCAGACGGTGGGGTTCTCCATGAGGTTGGCGTGGGTGGAGTAGCCGTTCCCCACGTGATGGCCGGCTGCGAAGATGGCCTTGGAGCCGGTGTGGGCCGCCACCCGTCCCTGTGCGTCCACCATCGCCACCTGGCGCACCGCCTCGTTGGCGTCGGTGGAGACCAGCGCCTTCAACACCTCCGGCGCCGACCGCCCCACACGAATGAGGTCCAGGCCCAGCGGCCCGTACGACGCCTCCACGAAGGACTGTGTCGCCACCGCGCCCACACCGGCCTCCGCCCAGGGAACGATGGCACCCACGCTGAACCAGTGGGACTGGACCGCCACGCCCATGTCGCCGGTCGCCGGATCCCGGGCGACGATGGAGTAGGTGGAGACGGGGCGTCGGGGATTCAGCTCCCCCCTCCCTTGAGCCCTCAGGGCCGCGGGCGCCAGGAGAAGGATCACCAGCTGAACGAGCATCCTGCGACTACGCATGTCGCCACCTCCCGGGTGGAAGCGTCGGCGTGACCCGCCGGGCGAGAGATGGTGGCGTGGGACGAGTTTTGGGGGGCAAGCGTCCGGATGGCGAGCCGTGTAGCCTCGGCACAAGGGCCTGGCAGGAGCGCCGGAATGCCCGCTTCTTTGAGGAAGATCCCTGTCGACCACCCGAATCCCCCGAGGAGCCGAGTCCATGCTGATCGTCACCGCGCTGGGCGGCAACGCGCTCCTCCGGCGGGACGAGGAGATGACGGCCGCGAACCAGCGTGCCAACGTGCGCATCGCATGTGTGGCCCTGGCGGGTATCGCCAAGAACCACCGACTCGTCGTGACCCACGGAAACGGGCCTCAGGTGGGGCTCCTGGACCTACGGCAGGTGACCGACTCGCAGGTCGCTCCCTTCCCTTTCGACGTGTTGGGGGCGGAAACCGAGGGGATGATCGGGTACATGATCGAACAGGAGTTGGGCAACCTGATTCCCTTCGAGCGCCCCATCGCCACCCTGCTCACCATGATCGAGGTGGACCCCGCGGATCCGGCGTTCGCGACACCGTCCAAGTTCATCGGGCCCGGCTACCCGAAGGCCGAGGCCGATCGACTGGCTGCTTCGAAGGGATGGGCCTTCGAAAGGGACGGTGACCACTGGCGGCGGGTCGTGCCCTCGCCGGACCCGAAGAGGATCTTCGAGCTCCGCCCGATCCGGTGGCTCCTCGAGCAGAACACGATCGTGATCGCCGCCGGCGGTGGCGGGATCCCGACCATGTACGAGCCCGGCGCGGACCGGAAGCTCATCGGCGTGGAGTGCGTCATCGACAAGGACCTGGCTTCCGGGCTCCTGGCCAAGGAGCTGGGCGCGGACCTCTTCGTCATGCTCACGGACGCCGACGCGGTCTACGTGGACTGGGGCGAGCCAACGCAGCGAGCCGATCCGGCGTGCGTCTCCCGCAGCCATCGGTGCCCTCGACTTCCCCGCGGGCTCCATGGGTCCGAAGGTCGAAGCCGCCTGCCGCTTCGCGGCCGCTACGGGAAACAAGGCTGCCATCGGCGCCCTGGCGGACCTGGGGCGGATCGTCGCGGGCGAGGCCGGCACGACCGTGTCCACGGAGGAGAACGGCATCACCTACGGCTGAGGCCGATCCGCGACGGCCACGAGAAGCCTGTCACGAGAAGCCCCTTGCGCTTGGGCTGCGGCCGCCGCAGACTGGCAGCTTATTCGGGATGTAGCTCCCTGCCCGGCTCTTCCCTCCTTCTTGACGTTCGCAGCAATAAGGGGTGCGTGTATCCGTGAGCAGGAAGCCGGCCCGTAGTACGCCCCGGCCTCCCCTCCCACTGCCCCGCCGGGCGCGCTCCCTTCCCCACGCCGTTGGACCATTCCTGAGCGATCGCCTGCCCTGCCCTCCGCGGGCGGCTTCGTCATACACGCTCGAGTCTCTCAGAGAGAGGAGGCTGGAATGGTACGGCGCACGGTGGCCCTCGTGGGCCTGGTAACCCTCCTGGGGATCGCGGCACCCGCCGCGGCCCAGGATCTCCCTGAGTACACCCCCGACCAGCGGTGGGCCAGGGCGGAGTACCTGGCGAACGGCTGGTTCGTGCTCGGCGTCCGGTACGCGAAGACGATGGGGCAGTCCGTGGACCAGTTCGCTCAGGCCGTGTTCGAGGTCTACGACCCCTCCTGGACGACCCAGAACATGGGTCCCGGGGAGATGTTGCTGGCGATCTACCGCAACATGATGTGGCAGCGCGGGGCGCAGGTCGAGGTTCTGGAGGCGTCGCCCGCCCTGGTCCGTATGCGTGCCAGCCGAGCATACGCAGGCTTCTTCGGGGACACCGGGGAGGCGTTCGGCGTCACCGTCGCCGAGTACGAGAGGGTGCTGGACCTCTTCTACCAGAAGATCTGCGCGAAGCGGGGCATGACGTACGAGCAGCGGGTGGAAGGGGACTGGATGTACATCACGGTCACGAAGAGCTAGGCCGTGAGCTGCGCCATCCCGGCTCGAGCCGGGCCGTCGCCGATGTCAACGAGTCATCAGGAGGAGGACACGCAATGTACGTGTTCAAGCCGCTCATCACGCTGGTCGCCGTCGGGGCTCTCGGATGCACCACCTCGTCGCGGCAAGCCCCGGAGGTCGACCGGCAGGCTGTCGAAGCAGAAGTGACCACATGGCTCCAGACCTTCTGGACCACGTGGGCCGAGGGCGGAGCCGGGTTCGATCGGGGCATCGCCATGTACGACGACCACCCCGACTTCTCTCTGGCGTCGGATGGGCAGCTGTGGAGCTCGCTGGCGTCGGCGGACGCGGCGTTCCGGCCGTTCTTCCAGACCATCGACCACCAGACCTTCGACATACCCGAGGCGGCCATCGCGGTGTTGGGGCAGGACCTCGTTCATGTCTCGCTTCAGGGCGCCTTTACGCAGTGGAACGTAGACGGCACCCACACCGGGCCGACAAGGTTCGCGGCGACCATGACGCTGGTGCGCACGGATGGCGCGTGGAAGGTCCGGTTCTATCACCAGTCCCAGCCCAACGCATCGACCACGGACGCCGGAGGTGGCGCATGACCAAGGCAACGAAGCTCGCCGCGATCGTCCTGCTCGCGGCCTGCGCGTCTCCCCCGCAGGACTCCACCCGGCCGCCGGAGGCCACGGCCTCCTGGGAGGAGGGCACCTACGAGTACGTCCCCCCGCAGCAGGGGCAGAGCATGATCGCCGGCGGTCGATTCGTCTTCCTGTACGGCCCCACCGACGGGAGCGGGCCCATGACCGGAGAGGCGGGCACCTACGTGGTGTCGGGCGATACCGTCACGAACACCCTCACGTACTCGACGAATCCCGCAGACGTCGGTGGGGGCTATCGGTGGGTCGTGGAGTCCACGTCGGGCGACACCGTCACCTTCGTGACCATGACCCTGGCGGGAGAGATCACCGGTCGAGGTCGGTCGGTGAGAGTGCGGTGAGAGCCGGCGACGGGATCGAAGTTGGCGGCGGTCGCGATCCACGCGACGACCTCGCTGCCATCGACGAGCTGCGCCGGGAACACGTCCGGTGCGTCACGCGTGCCCATTCGGGATGGAAGATCACGCGCGACATCCACAACTCCGGCCCCTGCGAAGCGAGGTGACCCATGCTCCGCACGCTCCTCCGAGGGGCCGTGACCCCCTCCTGTAGAGCGTTCGGAGCGAGGCCCGGTTCGAGGAGCTGATGGGGACGGCGAGGCGTGATTGGGACGCGTTCGGCGCGGTGGACCACTTCTCCTGGAGATCGCAATGAACCGCGACAAGACGGACGCCCGCTTCGAGGAGACGTCCGTGATGACCGAGGACGACGTGCGGCTCTACGTCCGCATCATGGGGACCGGCCCGGACACGGTCATCGTGCCGGCAGCTGTCTACCTGGCTCGGGATCTCGAACGCCTGGCCCCCGGCCGCACATTGATCTTCTACGATCCCCGCAGCCGGGGCGCCTCCGACGCCGTCTTGGACCCGGTTCGGTGCAGCGTGGAGCGCGAGGTGGCGGACATGGAGGCCGTGCGGGCTCACTTCGGCATCGACCGAGCGTCTCTCATCGGCTGGTCCTACCTGGGCGCGGTCGTTGCCCTCTACGCCGCAGATCATCCCGAGCACGTCCGCTCTGTGGTGCAGATCGGGCCCATGGCTCCCCGTCGGGAGACATCCACGGTGCCCGATCGCCGGGGCTCTCCTCCGGATTCGGCGGACCTTCGCCGGCTGGCCGACCTGGAGGAGGCGGGCTTGCCGACCACGGACCCCGTCCGGTACTGCCGGGAGGTCGCCCGGGTCCGGCTGCTGCGGCCGATGATGGGGCGGCCCGAGGCCGCCGCACGGACGAAGATGGACCCCTGTCAGTACTGGAACGAATGGCCAACCCAGCTGTTCGCCACGCTCGGCCGAACGCTCCCGGCGGACTGGGACTATACCGACCGGGCCCGACGCATCCAGGCCCCCGTCCTCACGATTCACGGCACGGCGGACCCCAACGCGCCGGTGGAGGGAGGCAGAGAGTGGGCATCCCTGATTCCGGACGACCGCCTGCTGGAGCTCCCGGGGGTCGGCCACGCACCGTGGCTGGAGTCGCCGGAGGAGTTCTTCACGGCCGTGGACGCGTTCCTGCAGGAGCAGTGGACACACGAGTGCGGAGGGTTGGGATGAAGCCGACGAGTCGATCCGCCACCGTCGCCGCGTGGCAGCGGCTCTCGGACCGGGCGATGCATTGGCTGTTTCGAAAGTGAGAGCGGATGGGTTCGCGTGCGGCACGACATGGCCATCGAGGTTCTGGGCGTCGGCCCAGATCCAGGAGGCGAACGACGTGCTGCTGAACCGAGGCGAGGGGGACAACGTCTTCGACTACTTCGCGCCGACGTGCGTGGGTCATGCCACCGCAGGCGACATGACGGATCCGGCGCCATGGCGGGCTTCGTGACGGCGTTACGCACCGCGTTCCCGGATCTTCGCGCGAGGCCGAGGTCCTCCTGACGGAGGGCGACCGGGTGACCTGGCTGCGGACCCATCACGGCACGCAACAGGTTCGACTTCATGGGGATTCCGGTTTCCGGGCGGCCCATCGTCTGGGAGGAGATGGTGGTCACCCGGCACGAGGGCGGCCTCATCGCCGAGGAATGGGGCCTTTCGGACATGTGTCGAGCGCATGCAGGCGATGTAGACGCGGATGGAGCGATGAGCGAGGAGGCCCTGCCGCGTCCGACCAGGAAGCCAACGCTCATGGGGTCGGCGGCATCGGTGGGACGGGGCCGAGGCTATCACGTCATCGGTGGGAGCGAAGCCGACACGATGCAAGGCGAGCGCGTGCGCCCGTATGGTGCGATGGGAGGCCCATGGACTGCAACCGTGCGACGCCCGCCCTGGCCACGATTCTACCTGGCGCTGGCTCCGACCCGGTCCTATTGTTCGGGGCACACCTCGGGAGAGTCTCCACGGCGCTCCCCCCTCCCGCAGCGCCGAGCTCCACCGAGTCACCGGGTCCACTCCTGCTTTCGAGGAGTCCGGTTTGCGGTTCCGTCAGCGTCGGATCGGCACCGGCTCGGCAGTCGCCAGCCTCACTTCGGCCTTCCTCGGGCTGGTGGTGGGATCCTGTGCGGTCGGCGACGGGATCCTACGTCCCCGCAACATGGCGTCGATCGCGGTACGCGCCGTGTTGGCCCCGGCTTCCTCGCCTTACGCAGTGGCACCGTCCCGCATCGATCGGGTGAGGGTCCTGGCCATCCGACCCTCCTCGGGCGAGACGCTCCACCAGGTGGTGGAGTCCGTCACCGCCGGCCAGCAGTCCGTTCCCATCGAGCTGTCCGTCGAGCTCGAAGAGTCGCCGGAGCAGCTTCTGATCCGCGTGGAGCTCGGGGCGGGGGATCTCGTGGCTTACGCAGGTGAGGAGCTGATGCTCGTGGACGCGGCCAAGAGCGTCAACGAGTCCCCTCCGATCCTGCTCGAATCGGCTTCCCCGTCGCTGGCCGTCCAGCCGACGTCTCTCGACTTCGCGCTCCCGCGTGGTGGCGCAACCGCAACACGGTCCATCACGATCGCCAACGTCGGCGTCGGCATCATGACTTGGCAGGTCTCCAGCGACGCGGCGTGGCTTTCGGCTTCCCAGACCTCCGGCAGTCTCCAGGAGGGGGGCAACGCCGTCATCCTGGCCCAGGTCTCCTCGGCCGGACTCGGCCCAGGCTCCCAGGTGGGCACGCTCACGTTCACAGCTCCCGGAGCCTTGGGGTCCCCCAGGAGCGTCACCGTCGATCTGGTCGTGGAGGCGAACCAACCTCCGACGGCAAACGCGGGACCGGACCAGACGGTGACCGACGACGACGACTCCGGCGCCGAGCCGGTCACCCTCGACGGCACGGACTCCTTCGACCCCGACGGCTCCATCGTCTCCTGGGTGTGGACGGAGGGCGGCACCACCCTCGCCTCCGGTGCGACACCCACCGTCGCCTTCGCCGTCGGTACGCACACCGTCACCCTCACCGTCACCGACGACGACGACGCCACCGCCACCGACCAGGTCCAGATCACCGTCACGGCCCGGGCGAACGAGGCTTCCCGTGGCGAACGCGGGACCCGACCAGTCCGTGACCGACGGCGACGATTCCGGCGCCGAGCCGGTCAGCCCTCGACGGCACCGACTCCTCCGATCCCGACGGCTCCATCGTCTCCTGGGTGTGGACGGAGGGCGGCACCACCCTCGCCTCCGGTGCGACACCCACCGTCACCTTCGCCGTCGGCACGCACACCATCACCCTCACCGTCACCGACGACGACGGCGCCACCGACACCGACCAGGTCCAGATCACCGTCCGGCGCCGGAGAACGAGCTTCCCGTGGCCGACGCGGGGCCCGACCAGTCCGTGACCGACGGCGACGATTCCGGCGCCGAGCCGGTCGCCCTCGACGGCACCGACTCCTACGACCCCGACGGCTCCATCGTCTCCTGGGTGTGGAGGGAGGGCGGCACGACGCTCGCCTCCGGTGCGACACCCCACCGTCTCCCTCGCCGTCGGCACGCACACCATCACCCTCACCGTCACCGACGACGACGGCGCCACCGACACCGACCAGGTCCAGGTCCCGTCACTGGCGCCGGAGAACGAGCTTCCCGTGGCCGACGCGGGGCCCGACCAGTCCGTGACCGACGGCGACGATTCCGGCGCCGAGCCCGTCGCCCTCGACGGCACCGACTCCTACGATCCCGACGGCTCCATCGTCTCCTGGGTGTGGAGGGAGGGCGGCACGACGCTCGCCTCCGGAGCGAACCCCACCGTCTCCCTCGCCGTCGGCACGCACACCATCACCCTCACCGTCACCGACGACGACGGCGCCACCGACACCGACCAGGTCCAGGTCCAGGTCCTGGCGCCGGAGAACGAGCTTCCCGTGGCCGACGCGGGGCCCGACCAGTCCGTGACCGACGGCGACGATTCCGGCGCCGAGCCCGTCGCCCTCGACGGCACCGACTCCTACGATCCCGACGGCTCCATCGTCTCCTGGGTCTGGACGGAGGGCGGCACGACGCTCGCCTCCGGAGCGAACCCCACCGTCACCCTCGCCGTCGGCACGCACACCATCACCCTCACCGTCACCGACGACGACGGCGCCACCGACACCGACCAGGTTCAGATCACCGTCACGGCACCAGCGCCGGCAGACCTGATCATCCCGACGGGCGCACCCACCGTCACGCCCGCTTCCGTCCCGGCGGGGGGGTCCGTCACGCTGTCCTCCTGGCAGGTCTACAACAAGGGAGGCACGGCGTCAGGCCCTTCAGCAACGGCTTCTACCTCTCAGCCGATGCATCGATCACGACGGGAGACGTGTACCTCGACGGCAACAGTAATCCCGGCCTTGATCCGGGCGAGGGCTTCACGTGGGGCGGGCCCACGCTGACGATCCCCGGCAGCACCGCGCCAGGTACGTACTACGTCGGCATCCTCGTCGACCGGGCCGACCAGGTCCCGGAATCGAACGAGGGCAACAATGCGGTGGCGACGAGCGTGACCGTGAGTCCCGCCACCGCCACGCTCACGGTGCGTGTCGACGGAATCGGGTCGGTCGCCTCATCGGGTGTGACCCCCGCCATAGACTGCTACGCAGAGATTTGCACCGCGACCTACCCGATAGGCACGGAGGTGCCGCTGACTGCCACCAACACCACCCCGATTTCTCCTTCGAGCGCTGGTTCGGCACGGGCAGCGGCTTCACGTGCACGACCAACCCCACCTGCGTAGTGACGATGAACCAGGACCGCACCGTCACAGCCTGGTACCCCGCTCCCGGCATGCTCTCGGTCGATCCGAGCACGGCGGAATTCACGATGCTAGAGGGTGGCACGCCCACCCCGTCGTCCCGAACCATCACCGTCTCCAACGTTGGCGACCGCCCGGTAAGCGACGTGTCCATCCACAACGTGCCCGCGTGGCTGTCCGCGACCATCGACCGCACCGTGATCGACACGCTGACACCCGGCACGATGACGCTCTCGGTGGAGCCGAACACCTTGGACCCGGGCACCTACACCGCGAGCGTGTACGTGGGGGACTTCGTGATGACCGTCGCGACGGTCGAGGTGACCCTTACGGTCCAGTCCCCGGCGCCGGTGATTTCGGGCCTCTCCGTCACGCTCCAACAGGTGAACGACACCGTCTACTGCGCCAACGGGGGGAGCAGATACACCGGGTCGTTCACATACTCGGACCCGGACGGAGACGTCACCAAGGCGGTCGCGACCATTCGGGATCATTACGTGTTCAGCGGCGGCGCCTCGGGGACCCTCGTATGGCCGGGCGCTGGCTACTACACGGTCGGGGGGGACGGCTTCCACGGGTCGATCAGCGTCGTCCTCTGCACCGTCTTCGAGACCGATACCAGCGTCACGGACTCCTTCACGCTGGAGGACGGCGCAGGTCACGTAAGCAACGCCCTCACCTCCACCCAGACCAAGCCACCGGGCTCGAAGACGCCCCCTCCGGGGCCGTCAGCCTCCCCAGCGAACGCGGGGATGAAGGCGCCCGGGCGGAACCCGCTACAGACGGAACAGCCGAACCCACCCAGAAGGTGACCGACCAGTTCGCGCCGGCGAAGTCCGACCGTCAGCGCCCGATCTCCACATGGGCGCCCAGTCGGTAGCCCGAAACGCCGATGCTCCCGTCGCTGGCCGCAACTCCGCTTACCAGGCTTCCTGCGAGGCCGTTGGCCTCGAGGACGAGGGTCGCGCCTTCCGAGAGCCGCTGGCGCAGGTCGGCCCCGAACCTGACGGACGTGCCGAGTTTCTCGAGAACGTCGGCATCGCCGGCCGCCTGGTCCGACCGCCGTAGCTCGACCCTCGGAAGCAGCCGGGTATCCCGAGCGAGGGGAAGGGTGATCTGCAGCCCTGCGGCGATCAGGTTGGCCTTCGGAAGCAGCGCCGCACCCTCGAGCTGCGCTCCGGCACGGTAGAGGTCGTAGGCGTACAGGAGAAGGCTCCCGTTCCTGACCCGACCGTCGTACGAGAAGTACGCGGCGAGGCGGTTGCTGGATTCCACCAGGGCTTCCCCGTTGACCCTGTCCCGGCCCCTGCGGCCGAAGATACCTGCCAGCCGAAGGTATCCCCCGCTCCCCACCGGCCCCTCCAGGCCCGCGCGCAATCGGAGCTCCCCTGCGGGCGCGAGTTGCCGGCCGGTGCCGACGACGGGCTCGTACGAGCCGTACCGCGTGTATGTCCCGGCGACCCCGAACGCCATCTTCCCGGCCTGAACGGCCCCGGCGATTCCCCCCCCGTAACGGCCGCCGCTGCCGAGGCTCCGGGTGGAGAAGCCGAGCACGTCCTGCACGAGCACCGTGAGCACGGCGGTCTGCTGCGCATTCAGGGATCCCTGGCCGGTGGGAGCGGCACCGGTCGCGATGAAGAGCAGGTGATCGGGAACCAGCTGCACCTCCACCCGGAATTCGGTGTCCGTGGGTCCGGTCACGGGCTCGATCGCGGAGCTCCCGGAGGCGGGTGTCAACTCGGTGCGCACGAGCCCCCCGGAGGCCGTCAGGTGCGCCTGCGGCCCCAGGGGAAAGGCCAGCGTGAAGGGAAGCGATACCTGTGAAACCGCGGAGACCTCGGGCGTGCCGCCGATGGCGAAGCCACCGTCGAAGGAGTAGCTCTCGTAGAGGACCGCCCCCTCGACGCGCACCTGCGCTCGAGCCTGCAGGGGCGATATGACCATCAGGATCGCGAAGCACGCGGGCGTGGCCCGGGTCATGGTACGCCCCCCGGCGGGATTATCACGACAATGCGAATGATCGCGATGAGCTGAGGCGGCGTGGGTGCATCGGTGCGGTTGACGTCGTCGATCCTCTGCTGGCCGCCACCTCCCGTCGTGCGCTCCGCCTGCGTTCCGGCGATGTCCACCACGGAGCTGGTCAAGGCGCTGCCGAGGGAGGAGACCTCCGACGGAGGTCCGGCCTGCGCCCCTGTGGCGGAGGCAACCTCCTCCCCGACGGTGGTGACGTCGCCGGGCGCGGCGTCGGCGACCACTTCGATCGCAGCCACGGTGCGGTGTCGCTCGCGGGCCTCGATGAAATCCGGATCGGCGTCGGCAGCCTCGCCGTAGTACCGTGCCGCCTCCGCGAAGTCGCCCCGCTCCTCGGCCTCGAGGCCTCGCGAGAATGCGAGGAACGCCACCAGGCTCTGCGTTCCGTTCTCCAGAACGCGCTGTCGCTCCGCCGCGGTCAGCTCGTACCCGAGGTCTCCGGCGATGCCGAGAACCAGCTGCTTCTCGAGTCGGAACAGGCTCTGCAAGTCGCCCCTCTGCCCGTTCGGCTCGACGATCTCGCCGGTATTCAACGCGACGGCGGCACTCAGGTCGACGGAACCTTCCGCCCCCTCCACCAGCGAACCCTGCACCAACCGCCCGGCACCGACGAGGCGGCCCACCCGGGCCGCCGTGGCCGGATCCACCCGACCGCTTCCGGCCAGCTTCAGCTCCTCCATCACCGCCGCCAGCGCCACCCTCTCGACGAGGGGGAAGCGCTCGATCAGAGACAGATCCGTGGTGATGATGTGCGCGAGGCCCAACGACAGGGGACGGAGCTCATCGTCGCCGCTCACCGTGAACGGCAGCACGCCCAGGGCATTCTCGTCGGTCCTGGATCCCAGCTCCTCCTCACGGGCGAGCGCATCGCGCACCAGCGCACGGGCCTGAGCCCTGGTCGCAAGCGCCTCTCGGGCTCGGACGGCCTCGGCTCCCGGAGCGTCGGGGTAGGTCTCGCGGAATCTCCGGTAGGTGTCGAGGGCTTCGTCGAACCGGCCCGCTCCCTCGAGACACTGTCCGGCGATCAGCGTGGCCACCTCGCTTCGGGGGCGGACGCGCAGGACTTCTTCGGCACTAGTGAGCGCCCGCTCGCAGTCACCCGAGGCGAAGAGCGCCGCCGAGTACCTCGTCCGCGCCTCGACATCCCGCGGATTGGCGCCCAGCCGTGCCTGGAGGGCAGGGATCTCCGAGGGCGAGACCGGCACCGGGGCGGTCGCGCAGCCCGGGATCACGAGGATCCCGATGACGAGGGCCGCTGCGGGAGGGAGGCAGCGGAAAAACCGCGTAGTGGTCGAGTCGTCCACTGGACTCGAGGGGAAGGCGGGAAGCCTCCGTAGCTACCCGCTGGGACTGAGGTCTAGCGGGACCATGGGCAATGGTTACCCCTCGCACGGCCACGGGTCAAGAAGAACGGGTCCAAGTGTTTCCTTGCGACGGGTCGGCCGGGGACGCAACCATTCCCCATCCTGCCCTGCAGACCATGCCGGGGTCGGAGTCGACAGGCTCGATTCCGACGCGACGCCTCCCTCGGCGTCGGGGCGTGGCAGGAACAGGAGGCGGATGATGGCCATCGCGTCGATGCCCTTCGTGCCGGACCGGATCGCCCGGACCAACCGTCACTACGCGCGTCAGCTCGGTTGGAAGGCGAAATACCACCAGGTGAAGGCGATCCTCGGCCTCGAATCCACGCTGCCCGACCCCATCGAGTTCGCCCATGCCGTCTGGGCGTGGCAGGATCGGACCCCCGGACTCGTCGCCGACGGGATGCTGGGACCCAAGACGTGGAGGCGGATGAAGCCCCTCACCCGCTTCAACGCGCCCATGTCGCCCCTGCCCACCTGGATGCGCAGGGGCACGACCAGGTTCGTGAAGTACCGCGTCCCGATGGTGTTGCAGGGCCAGAATCCAATCTGCTGGGTCGCCTGCGTGTCCATGATGTACGCCTACAGGAACCGGCAGCCCTTCGATATCAGGGACTTCACGGAGGGTTGGGATCCCACCGCGAGCTCGGTTCCGGCCGGCTCCTCGGCCAGGCGCGTCCAGGGCCTGCTGCAAATCGTGCAGTTCATGCGCGAGCTGGGATTTCAGCCAGTCCTGTACAGGGCCGAGTGGTTCAGTGAGGACGACCTCCTGCGCTCGCTGGTCCAGTTCGGGCCCCTGGTGGCGTTTCTCGACGCCGCTCGGTTGTTCGTCTGGGACAGGACGGACGACCCGACGGATAGTGGTCACGCAGTCGTGATCACCGGGCTCAATACTGCGACCGACACGTGCTATCTCAACAATCCCTGGGGCCAGGAGGACGAGACCAGGGACGTCAACCTCGTCCTCGACGCTCTGGACAAATGGAAGGAGAAGCGGGGCGTGGGTCCATCCGGGGTCAATCTAATGAGCCTCGCTTGATGCGGTAGGTCCGTTCGCTCAGCTCCCCCACCCCGTCCACCCCGGCCCCCGCACCACGCGCCCCGGCGTGGCGCCGGTGGGCTCACCGCCCGCGAGCACCTGCGTCCCGTTCACGAAGACGTGCACGATGCCGGTGGCGTACTGGTGCGGCTCCTCGTAGGTCGCGTGGTCCGCGATCGTGAGCGCGTCGAAGACGACGACGTCGGCGAAGTAGCCCGGCGCGAGGCGCCCACGCCGCCGCAGCTTCAGGTTCTCGGCGGGGAGCGAGGAGAGCTTGCGGATCGCGAACGGAAGCGAGAGCGCCTGCTCGTCCCTGGCGTACCGGCCCAGCACGCGCGCGAAGTTGCCGTAGGCGCGGGGGTGCGCGTTCGACAGGGTGAAGGGCGGCCGCGTCGCCGGGGCGCCCTCGTCGGAGCCGAAGCTGACCCACGGCAGCGCGATCTGCTTGCGGATGTTGTCCTCGCTCATGAGGAAGTAGATCGTGCCCACGCGGCTGCCGTCCTTCACGACCAGGTCCATGGCGGTCTCGGGCCACGGGGTGCCGTACATCTCGGAGACCTCGGCGAGGGTCTTCCCGGTGAGGTGCTTGAGCGAGTCGGCCCGGAAGCCGACCAGGAGCACCTTGTCCGGCGAGCCTGCCGAGAGGGCGAGGTTCTCCCATTCGCCCGTGGGCGTGGTCATCTCGCGCGCCACGCGCCGGCGGATCGCGGGGTCCTTCAGGCGCGCCGCCCATTGGTCGTAGCCCCCCTCCTGCACCCACGGAGGCATCGACGCGTCCAGTCCGGTCGCGCCGGCCTCGTACGTGTACATGTCCGCGGTGATGTGCAGGCCCTCGGCGCGGGCGGCCTCCACCTTCTCGATGAGCGTGTCGATCTTCGGCCAGTTGTCCACGCCGGCGGCCTTCAGGTGGTAGATCTCGGCCGGCGCGCCGGACGCCCGCGCGATGTCGATCAGCTCGTTCACGGACTCGAGGAGGCGGTTGCCCTCGGAGCGCATGTGGCTGATGTACATGCCGTCGTACTCAGCCGCCGCCTGCATCAACGCGATCAGCTCGGGCGTCTTCGCGTAGAACGCCGGCGCGTAGATGAGCGACGAGCCGACGCCCAGCGCCCCGTCGCGCATGGCTTCGCGGACCAGGTCCTGCATGCGTGCGAGCTCTTCCGGCGTCGGCTCGCGGTCCGCGTATCCCATCTCGTGCACGCGTACCGTGGTGGCCCCGACGAAGGACGCGACGTTCACGGCGACGCCCTTCCGCTCCAGGTGCTCGAGGTACTCGGCGAGCGTGGCCCACGGCACGTCGTACTTGATGTCCCCCTGGAAGCGGATCATGTCCGCCCGCATCGTGTCGGTGAGCGGGCCCATGGAGTCCCCCTCTCCGAACACCTCGAGGGTGACGCCCTGGCGCAGGTCGCTCTGAGCCGTGCCGTCCTCGAGCAGCGTCTCCGTCGCCCAGGAGAGCATGTTCACGAAGCCGGGCGCGACGGCGAGGCCGGACACGTCCAGCTCGGTCGCGCCCTTCAGCCCGCCGACGTCACCCACCGCGACGATGGAGTCGCCCAGGATCGCCACGTCCCCCACCATGGGGGGGCCCCCGGAACCGTCGTAGATCGTTCCACCGCGGAGGACGACGTCGACGTCGGGCTCCGAGGCGCAGGCCGTGAGCGTGAGGGCGGCGGCGAGGAGGGTGGAGAGGCGCACGGGGATCCTCCGGAGGGAGAGTGTGCTCGGCCGGTGGACAAGGGGGCGGTCGCGGGGACAAGTCAAGCAGCCGACCCCGGAACCGTGGGACGAGCCGGGAGCCTTGACCAGGGCCGGCCGAGGCTCGCTATTGCCTTCATCCGACCTGCCCGGCCAGAGCAAGTTCCTTCCGAAGGCAGGAGGCAACCGATGGACCGCTTCTTCGCCCGCCCCCGTCTCACCCTTCCCATCGCGGGAGCTCTGCTGATCGCGTCGGCCGGCTGCCGGCCGGCCGCTCCCCCGCCCCCCGACCTCGCCGCCATGGAGGCGGAGGTGCGTGCCGCCAGCACGAGCCTGGTGAACGCCGAGGAGGCAGGGGACTTCGACACCGCCGTCGGGTTCTACGCCCCCGACGCCATCGTCCAGCCGGCGAACGCCCCCCAGATCCAGGGCGCGGACGCCATCCGCGCACTCTACGACCAGGTTTTCGAGGAGATGCAGGTCCAGGAGATGGAGGGGACCACCACCGCCATTACCGTCGCGACATCGGGGGACATGGCGTGGGAGTACGGCGTGAACCGGCTCGTCTTCGACAGCCCGAACGGGCCGGTGACGGACATGGGCAAGTACCTGGGCGTGTGGATCAAGCGCGACGGCGCGTGGAAGGTCGTAGCGCTGGCATTCAGCAGCGACGCGCCGCCGCCCTCCGAGAGGTAGGAGCTCGGCCGGTGCGCCACGGGTAGCCACCGCCACGGACACGAAAGGAGGTCGAGCATGAGGCGAAGGCGGGTGGCCTCGTTCCTGGATCGCCGTTGGGTCGTCGCCCTTGTGGCGGCGCTCGTCGCCGAGGGCTGCGGAGATCGGCGCACCGAGATCCGATCGGGGACGGCGATCGAGCACGCCTCCGTGGTCGACGTCGTTCAGGCCCGGACGCTGTCCGACATGACGGTCGTGGTCGCCGGCACGAGGATCGTGGCCGTCCAGCCGGCGTCGGGCGTGGCGCTCGGTGATTCCGTGGTGCGACACGCTCGGCCTGCCTCTCTTCGTCGCCAACGGCGTCACGGGCATCCGCGACACGTGGGGCGATCTCGAGATCGCGGCCAATCTCCGAACAGCCGTCGACGCCGGCACGCGGGTGGGTCCCCGCTGGGTCGTGGCCGGCAATCTCGTTGACGCACCGCACCTCTGGTGGCCGCCGTCGGTCGTGGCCGGTGATCCGGAGCGTGCCCGTCAGGTGGTGGATTCCCTCGCCGCCGCAAGGGCGGCGTTCATCAAGGTGTATTCGCTGCTGGATCGCGAGACCTACCGAGCGATCCTCGCGGGTGCCCGTGAGATCGGACTGCCGGTGGCCGGACACGTGCCGTTCAGCGTGACCGCGCGGGAGGCCTCGCAGCTCGGCCAGGCGAGCTTCGAGCATCTGTTCGGGGTGATGGAAGGATGCTCCGGCGCCGACGAGACCGTTCGCCTGGAAAGGCAGGGGTGGTTGGCCGAGAGAGCCGCGGGGAAGCACGACGTCCCCAATCCGTTCTTCGACGTCGGGATTTACCGGAACGTCCTCGACACGTTCGAAGACGCGACCTGCACGGCCCTCCTCGAGGAATTGGCGGAGCGAGGCACGTGGCAGGTGCCCACCCTGTTGGCCAATCGAATCGACGCGTACCTGGCCGACTCCGCATTCACGGCCGATCCCCGCGTGGAGTACATGCCGGCGAGCGCCACCGAATACTGGCAGGGCGTGGCGAAGGCCGCCCGCGTCGAGTCATGGCGGGACCGCGAGGTGCGGCTCGACTACTCGGGAAGCAGCTCGAGGTCGTGGGCCTCATGTCGAAGCTCGCAGTGCCGATCCTCGCAGGGACGGACACGCCCAACCCGTTCGTGTTTCCGGGCTTCAGCCTGCACGACGAGCTCGGCCTCCTGGTGCAGGCCGGGCTTCTCGCCCGCGCAGGCACTGCGGTCGGCCACCTACGAGCCGGCGGTCTTCCTCGAAGCCACCGATTCACTGGGAACGGTCGAGCCCGGCAAGCTCGCGGACCTCGTGCTCCTCGACGCCGATCCTGGAGGACATCACCAACACCAAACGGATCGACGCGGTGTTCGCGAACGGACGCTACTTCGCGCGGCCGGCGCTGGACGAGATGCTGGCGCGGGCACGGGAGGCGGGCGGCTGACGCTGCGCAAGGCAACGGCTGGGCGCCCCGGCCCTGAGCTCCGCGGGTGGCGGCGAGTCAGGCGAGACGATCACCCCCTACGGTCCCCCCGGCCGTAACCCCGGCACCCCCATCTGCCAGAGCATGAACGAGAAGACGTCCGCACGGAGCTCGTCGCTCTGGCTCGCCGCGGAGCTGATCCCATGGCCCGCGCCGAAGTCCACCCGGAGCAACACCGGCCGGCCGCTCGTCGTGGCCGCCTGCACGCGCGCCGCCATCTTCCCCGGGTCCCACGGGTCCACCCGCGGGTCGTTGAAGCCGGTGGTGAACAGCACGGCGGGGTACGGCGTCCCGGCCCGGACGTGCATGTAGGGATCCATGGCCAGCAGGTCGCGGAAGCCGTCCGGCGTGGTCGGGTCTCCGAACTCGACGCGGTTGCCCGGCCCACCTTCACCCACGAGCATGTCGCGGATCGGATTCACGGCTCCGACCTGGATCGCCATCACGCCAAACAGGTCCGGCCGCTCGTCCATGGCCATGCCGGCCAGGATCCCGCCGGCGCTCCCCCCGACGCCCGCGAGGTGGGGCGGCGACGTCCACCCCTCCCGCACCAGATACTCGGCGCAGGCGATGAAGTCCCGCCAGGTGTTGCTCTTCGTGGGGCCACGGCCGGCCTGGTGCCAGGTTTCGCCGAATTCGCCTCCGCCCCGAGCGTGGCACTCGGCGAGTACGCCCCCCTCCTCGAACCAGGCCAGGTACTGCGGGAGGAAGGTCGGGTCGCCGCTGATACCGTAGGCACCATAGCCCACCAGCATCGTCGGGTTGTTCCCGTCGCGGGGGATGCTACGCGGGTAGACGATGGACAGGGGAATCATGGTCCCGTCCCAGCTCGGTATGCGTACCTCCGCGGCCGCGATACCCGTGAAGTCGACGGGCGAGGGCGCCAGCAGCCCCGTGTCGCCCATCGTGCCGGCCTCGGGGTCGAAGCGGTACCAGAGGGGGGAGTGGGTCCACGACTCGAGGAGCACCAGGGCTCCCGGCCGCAGGCCGCTCGTGACGAGTCCCTGCGTGAACGGATACGTGGAGATCCCGCCGTCGTAGGGCAGCTCCACCGCAGCGGGCACGCCGCCGGCACCGAAGGGCAGCCGCATCAGTCTGGCAATGCCCCCGTCCAGCATCTGGATGTAGAGGGCGTCCTCAGCCGCCCCGATGGCGCGGACAACCGCCTCGCTCTCCGGGACGACCACCTCGGCGTGCGCGAGGTCGGGAGCGCGGACGCTCGTACGCAGCACTCGGTAGCGGGGCACCTCGGCGTGCGCCATCAGGTAGACGTCGTCTCCGTGTACCGCGAGCTGTGTCACGCTGTCAGCGACATCCACGAGGGGGCGCCACGCCGCCCTACCCTCACGGACCGCCGCGAGAGGTGCGACGTACACCGTCAACTCGAACGCCACACCGTGGACGAGCTCCGCGAACGCCCGGTCGGAGCCCGGGAAGGTGACGACGTAGGGGAGATCATCCTCGACGATGCCGAGCTCCGGACTGACGCCGATCCCGAGGAGGGCGACGTCGGAGGATCCGGACTGGCCCACCACATGCAGGTAGGCCCGGCTGTTCCGTTCCCGCTCGGCCTCGGGGCCGTCCGGAGGCAGATCCTGAAGCCGGTTGTAGAAGAACGAACGGCCGTCCGGCGCCCACGCCACGCCGGCATACGGCGTGCGGGTGATCGAGTCGTCGAGGATACGGCCCGACGCCACCTCCACGACGTGCAGAACGCTGTTCTCCGACCCGCCCTCGGACACCCCGTACGCCACGTACCGGCCGTCCCACGACGGTGCGAAGTAGTCGATGGCCCACGGAGGGCCTCCGGGCTGCCGCAGATCCTCCGGGTCCACCAGAACTCGCTCCGCAGCCGCGAGGCTGTCGCGCACGTAGAGCTTGGAGACGTCCTCTCCCGGATGCCGCTGGAGGTAGAAGACCCCGTCCCCACCTGTCCAGACCTGGTCCACCGCCGCCACGGCGTTCGACAGCTCCCGGATGCGCTTCGCCAGTGCCGCCCGGCCAGGGATCCGGTCCAGCACGCTCCGCGTGTAGTCCTGCTGGGCGTGGAACCACCGCACGACTGCGCTGTCCCGGGTGTCTTCCAGCCAGCGATAGGGATCGACCACCACGGTGCCGAACACCTTGTCGGTGACGGGGTGGAACGGGGTAGGCGGTGGGCCGTCGGTCTGTGCGACGGCGGACCTGCCTCGAAGAGCGAGCAGGGCGATGGCCGTCAGGCGAAGGATGATTCGAGCGCGCATGATCACCTCGATGCGGAAGGGCCGCACACCAGCGGTGCAGCCATATCGGGGGTTCGACTCGGGCCTGGGAGGCCCGCTTCATGCGCGACGACCGGGTTCGTGGAATCCGTACAGCTCGACGATTCGCCCGGAACCCGACGGCATGCTAGCCTCCGACGAGGAGGGATGCAACGCGCGCCCGGGAGCCTACGGCCGATCCTCCGACGCGAGGAACGGGGCGGGCGCCCCGTCCCGTCGGGCTATTCCAGCGCCTCGAAGATCCCCGTGCTGCGGTTCTTGCGCACCTGGTCCCAGGGGAAGACCCGCCCATTCATCGTGATGTAGACGCCGGGTGGCAACACCTGCACCGCCGTGATGGCTCCACCCAGGTTGAAGAGCCCGTCGGAGCTGCCGAAGGCGATGGGGATCATGGCGCCGGTGAGCACGATCGTCTTGTCCGGCGCCTTCTCGGCGAGGGCGCGGGCGGTCTCCACCATCGTGTCCGTGCCGTGCGTGATGACGATGTGCCGCTCGGTCACCTCTTCGCAGTTGTGGGCGATCAGCTCGCGGTCGGCGTCGGTCATCTCCAGCGAGTCGATCATCATCAGCGTCCGCACGTGCACCTCCACGCGGCACCGCCCCATCTCGAGCATCTCCGGCAGGTGTGTGTCGGCGAAGTACAGGGTCCCGCGGATCTCGTCGTATTCCTTGTCGAACGTGCCTCCGGTGACCAAGAGGCGGATGGGATCACTCAACGGGGCGGCTCCGGTGGACGGTGGCGCGAAGATGAAACCTCCCTCGCACGGGCATCGGGGGCAAGCCGCGGCTGCTCCGATCCTGGCCGGGCTCAGGCCTCGGCCAGCATCGACCCGATCGCGTCCAACAGCCCACGCGGGTCCTCCAGCATCATCATGTGGCCGACCCGCGGCAGCACCGTGGAGGTAGCGGCGGACCTGCGCACGAAGTCCGGCACGTCCCAGGCGTCCACGCTACGCTCGCCGGCCAGCAGGTGGAAGGGCGTTCCCCGTTCCAGGATCGCCCGCACCTCCTCGAGATATTCAGGGCGCGCGGTGATGTCGACAACCGAGCGGGCCATCGATCGCATGGATCGGGCCGACTGCGCGCGCAGCGCCTCGAGCGCCCACGCGACGGTCCGGGGCGTGGGATCGATCTCCTGCCCCGTCAGCCACCCGACCGGATCCGCCAGGTGCCGTTCCAGCATGGCGCCGGCTTCCTCCTCGCTCCCGGCCGCGATCCCCTTCGACCAGAAAGCGTCGACCAGCGTGAAGTTCCCTTCCAGGTCGACGATGGAGCCGACCAGCTCGGGATGGCGGTGCGCGAGGTGCACGACCACCGCGCCGCCGAGGGAATGGCCGACCAGGTGGGCGTCCCGGTGCCCGCCCTCCAGCATCCACCGCTGGAGGTACGCGACGGCCCTCGGAATCGACGTCTCGGACCCCGGGTCGTTCGTCCCGTACCCCGGGAGATCGGGGACGAGGAAGGGACGCCCGCCCACCTCGGTGGCGAGGCCCCGCAGGTGTCCGCATGCGTGGATCAGGCCGTGGACCAGTATGACCGGTGCCTTCATCTGATCCTCCCCCCGCTGGAACGCGCTCGAGCTCCCGGGCTTCCACGTCCCGGCAAGAGAAGGAATCTCGCGTGTCGTCCGTACCCGGGACACGGCGCCCTCCCGAGTCCACAGATACGAGGCTTCCCCATGTCCTCCAGAACGCTCGCGGCCATCCTGTGCGCCGCCCCTCTGATCTCCGCCTGCGCCGGCGGCGCGGACCGCTCCGACTGGGCCGGCACGGTCACCGACAGCGCCGGCATCACCATCGTCGCCAATCCGGAGGAGGGCCTCTGGGGCCCGGCCGACGCCTGGACCGTCGAGGAGGTCTTCTCCGTCGGCTCCGTCGAGGGCGACGAGGTCTACCAGTTCGGCCAGATCATCGGTGTGGACGTGGACTCGGAGGGCAACGTCTACATCGCCGATCAGCAGGCGCAGGACGTGCGCGTCTTCGACGCCACCGGAAGCTATCTCCGCACGATCGGCAGCCCCGGCTCGGGGCCAGGTGAGCTCGGTCGCGGCATCCAGGGCGTCTTCGTCGTGGACGGCGACGTCGTGGTGCCTGACCTGGGCAATCAGCGCGTCGCCCGTTTCACCCTGGAGGGTGAGCCCCTCGGGAGCCAACGTCTCGACTTCGCGAAGGGCGTCCCCCTCCGCTGGGACGTCTCTGCGGGCGGGCGTCTGGTCGTGCAGAAGCGCGGGCTCAACCTCGCCGACTCGACGGCGGCACCGCGGGGCGACCCGATCCTGACGCTGGTGGCGGAGGGAGAGGATCCCGACACGGTGGCCGTGCTGCCCCCGGGGCAGAGCGTGCAGTTCGCCGGCGGCCGGGCCCGTGTCCGCCAGTTCGATCCCGAGCCGATCTGGGACGCCGATCCCGACGGCCGTCTCCTGACGGCCATGAACGACAGCTGGCGTCTCCAGGTGTGGTCGCCGGACGGCTCCCTGTCCCGGATCATCACGCGCCCGTCCGAGCGCAAGCCCGTCACCGAGCGGGACATCCAGGTGTTCAAGGACGCGATCGCCAACCTCGCGCGGCAACAGGGAGCGACACCGCAGCAGATCGAGGCCGCCCTCCAGCAGTTCGAGTTCGCCGATCACTACCCCGCCTTCGTGACGCTCGCCCTGGGCCCGAGGGGATCGGTCTGGGTCCAGAACTTCCGCTCGGGGAGCGAGCTCGCCGGCGAGGGAGAGACCTTCGACGTCCAGGACTTGGGATCGACCGAGTGGGGCGTCTTCGACGCGGAGGGGCGCTACCTCGGTTCCGTGAAGTTCCCCGGCCGCTACCAGCCGATCCGCGCCATGGGCGACCGCTTCTACGGGATCGCCCGCGACGAGCTCGACGTCCAGAGCCTCAAGGTCTACCGGGTGGTGATGGACTGACGCCGAACGGAGGGCCTGAAACCTTTTGGCCCTCCGCTTCGTCCGATAGTTTAATCGTGTTTGTAGAAAACGACACGGAGATCGGACGGACATGGGCAAGGGCGACTTCCTCGGCGAGTTCGAGCAGGTGGTGCTGCTGGCCGTCGCGCGGCTGAGCGGCCAGGGCTACGGCATGTCGATACGGCGGGAGATCGAGCGGCGCACCGGCCGCGAGGTCACCGTCGGGTCGGTCTACGCCACCCTGGCGCGCCTCGAGGAGAAGGGGCTCCTCGCCTCGGAGGAGGGCGCGTCGACGCCGCGCCGAGGCGGGCGCGCGCGCCGCCACTTCCGCATCCGGCCGGCCGGCGTGCAGGCGCTGGAGGCGACGCGGGGGATGATGGAGCGGATGTGGGACGGGGTCGTCTTCGGCGGCGGCGAGCGCACGTGAGGCGGGCGCGCCCGCCTCGCCCGGCCGAGCTGCTCGTCCGCCTGAGCGCGCCTCCGGTCCAGAGGGACGACCAGCTCGGCGACCTCGACGAGGAGTTCGAGGAACGCGCGGCCCGCGATCCGGCGGCGCGCGCGACGCTGGTACTGGAAACAGGCCCTGGGATCGGTGGCCGCCAACCTGGGCCATCGCCTGCGGGCGGCGCGGGAAGGGACGAAATCCTACGCGATGGGAGACGGGATGATGGGATCGCTGCTGCAGGACCTCCGGTTCGCGCTGCGGAGCGCGAGGAAGAACCCGGGGCTTCAGCGCGGTGATCGTGCTGACGCTGGCGCTCGGCATCGGCGCCAACACGACGATCTTCAGCGTCGTGTACGGGCTCGTCCTGGACCCCTTCCCCTTCCCCGAGCCCGACCGGATCGTCGGCGTCGGCACCGCCTATCCCAAGCTGGGCGGAGAGATGGCGTTCTGGGAGAACCTGTCTCCGGCCGAGTACGTGGACGTGCGCGACAACAGCCGTACCCTGGAGGACGTGGTGGCGTGGGACATGGGCAACCGCCAGATCGCCGGCGAGGGCCCACCGCAGAACGTCTTCACCGGCTTCTGGTGGGGCGACGCGCTGCGCACGCTGGGCATGAAGGCCTACCTGGGGCGCGGCTTCACGGACGAGGAGTCGGCTCGAGGCGATGCGGTGGCCCTGCTCTCCTACCGGATCTGGCGGGACCGCTTCGGAGCCGATTCGACGATGGTGGGGAGGTCGATCCTCATCAACGGCAATCCCCACACGCTGGTGGGCATCCTCCCCGAGGGCGTGGACATCTACGGGATGGACCTGTGGACGATCATGCCGGTCGGGCCGGACCGCTATCCGCGCAACCGGCGCCAGTTCCAGATCATGGCACGCATCCGGGACGGCGCCACGCTGCGCGACGTGAACACCGAGCTCGAAGGGCTGGCCCGCCGAACGGAGCAGGCGTACGGGGCCGAGTTCGACGAGTACGAGGGGTGGTCCATGCGCGCCCTCACCTGGAACGCGGTGAGCTCGCGCTCCTTCCGCGCCGGCGCCTTCACGCTCCTGGGAGCGCTGGGCTTCGTGCTCCTGCTGGTGTGCGCCAACACCGCCAACCTGCTGCTGGCGCGGGCGCAGGGCCGTCGGCGCGAGATGGCGGTGCGCACCGCGATGGGTGCGGGCCGGAGCCGCCTGCTGGGTCAGCTCCTCACGGAGAGCCTCGTGCTCGCGCTCCTGGGAGGCGCGCTGGGCGTAGGGCTCGCCGCGCTCGGCATCGCGGGCGTGCGCGCGATGCTCGCGATGATCGGTGCCCGGTGGCCGGGACCGTGGAGCTCGACGGCACCGTGCTCGGCTTCACCGCGGCCCTGGCGGTGGCGGCGGGCGTCGTCTTCGGGCTCGTCCCCGCCTTCCAGGCCTCGCGCACGGAGATCTCCGGCGTGCTCCAGGCCGAGGGCAAGGGAGCCACCTCCGGCGCCAGCCGCCAGCGCCTGCAGCGCACGCTTCGTCGCCGTCGAGGTCGCGCTGGCCTTCGTCCTCCTGGCCGGCGGCGGCCTGCTGGTCAACAGCTTCCTGCGCCTCGAGCGCGTGGACCCCGGCTTCGCCTCGGACCACCTGCTCACCATGCGCCTGACGCTGCCCCGGGAGGAGTACTCGGGCGAGGCCGTCCCGGCGTTCTTCCAGGAGCTCGCCGAGCGGGTCGCAGGCCGTGCCCGGCGTGCGATCCGCCGCAGCGGGCACCCAGTTCCCGCCCATCGGATTCTCCTTCCGCGAGCTCTGGTTCGAGGGTGGCGCGCCCTCGGACGACGCAGACGCTGCCCCGCGCGCTCGCCACCGTGGTCACGCCCGGCTACTTCGAGACGCTGGGTATCCCCTGCGGGCGGGGCGCACGTTCGACGGCGCGCGACCGCGCCGGAAGCCCCCTGGTCGCGATCGTCAACGAGGCGGCGGCGCGGCGCTACTTCCCCGGACGGGATCCCGTCGGCAGTCGGCTGAAGATCGGCGGGCCGGACGCCGACGCACCCGTGGTTCGAGATCGTCGGCGTGGTGGGCGCCACGCAGAACCGTGGGCTCGAGCGACCGCCGGAGCCCGAGATCTTCGGCGCTGCACGCCCAGCTCGGCGACACGACACAACCAGCTCTTCCTCCTGCTGCGCACGGACGTCCCGCCGATGTCCGTGCTGCCCGCCGTCCGGAGCGTCGTGCGCGACATGGACTCCGACCAGCCCATCTACGCCATCCAGACGGTGGACGAGGCCTTCGCCTCCGCGACCGCCACGCGCCGGGCCACCACCACGTTCCTGTCGATCTTCGCGGTGTTCGCGTTGATCCTCGCCGCCGTGGGGATCTACGCGGTGGTCTCCTTCACGGTGAGCGAGCGCACCCAGGAGATCGGCCTGCGCGTGGCGCTGGGCGCCGACGCCCGCGGCGTTCGCCGGCCTCGTGGTGCGCCAGGCCCTCCTCCCCGTCCTGGTCGGGGCCGCCGTCGGGCTCGCGCTGGCCGTCCCCCTTGGGCCGCGCCCTGAAGGGCATGCTCTTCGAGGTCGGGGCGCTCGACCCCACCACGATGGCCCTGGTGGCCGTGCTGCTGGTCGGCGTGGCGGCGGCGGCGAGCTTCGTCCCGGCGTGGCGGGCGAGCCGCCTGGATCCGGTGGAGGCGCTTCGGGTGGAGTGACGGGCGCTCGCACCCGCCGCTCGGGAGGACACCCGCGGTGGGACGTGGGGTAGTGGGCCACGGAGCGAGCGCCCCGAACCCCCGCGAGGAAGACCCACCGTGAGCTACACCGCCATGAACCCGGCCACCGGTGAGACGCTCTCCACCCACCCCGCCACCCCGCCCGACGAGGTCGACGACATCGTGCGGCGCGCCCACGCCGCCCATCTGGCCTGGCGCGACACCCCCTTCTCCGAGCGTGCCGACAGGCTGCGCGCGCTCGCCGGGCTGCTGCGGGAGCGGAAGGACGAGTACGGACGGCTCATGACCGCGGAGATGGGCAAGCCGATCGCGCAGGCCGTCGCCGAGGCGGAGAAGTGCGCCACCGCGGCGGACTACTACGCCGAGCACGGCGAGGCCTTCCTGGCGCCCGTGCCCGTGGAGACCGACGCGTCCACGAGCTACTGGACGTACCGGCCGCTGGGCGTGATCCTCGCGATCATGCCGTGGAACTTCCCGTTCTGGCAGGTGATCCGCTTCGCTACGCCCGCCCTGGCCGCCGGCAACGCCGGGCCTCCTCAAGCACGCCTCGAACGTCCCCGGGTGCGCCGAGGCGCTGGAGAAGCTCTTCCCCGACGCCGGCTTTCCTCCCGACCTCTTCCGCAGCGTCTTCATCGCGCGGACGCGAGCCGGCGATCTCATCGAGCATCCGCTGGTCCGCGGCGTGAGCCTCACCGGCAGCGTGCCGGCCGGCCGGAGCGTGGCGGAGCGCGCGGGTCGCGTGCCTGAAGAAGTGCGTGCTGGAGCTGGGCGGCAGTGACCCGAGCGTCGTGCTCGCCGACGCCGACCTGGACGCGGCCGTCCCGGCGTGCGTGCTGCGGCCGGATGCTCAACAACGGGCAGAGCTGCATCGCGGCCAAGCGCTTCGTCGTCGTCGAGGACGTCGCAGACGCGTTCACCGAGCGCTTCGTCGCGCGCATGCGCGCCATCGAGATGCGCGACCCGATGGACCCCGACTGCGAGCTCGGCCCGATGGCCAGCGCCGGAGCTGCGCGACGAGCTCCACGACCAGGTGGTCCGCTCCGTGGAGGCCGGCGCCACCCTCGCGCTGGGCGGGCAGGTGCCCGACCGGCCCGGCGCGTGGTATCCGCCCACCGTGCTCACCGACGTGGAGCCCGGGATGGCCGCCTACGAGGAGGAGCTGTTCGGCCCGGTGGCGACGATCCTGCGCGCGAAGGACGAGGCCGACGCCGTGCGCATCGCGAACGACACCGTGTTCGGCCTGGGCGCGGCGGTCTACACCTCCGACGCAGCGAAGGGTGAGCGCATCGCCGCCGACCTGCTGGAGGCCGGCAACTGCTTCGTCAACGGGATCGTGAAGTCGGACGCCCGCCTGCCGTTCGGGGGCGTGAAGGAGAGCGGGTACGGGAGGGAGCTGTCGCCCCTCGGCATCCACGAGTTCACCAACGTGAAGACCGTCTGGGTGGCCTGAGCCACCGGAAACCAGGAGAGAGGACGAGCATGACCGACCACCGAAACGAGTGGGATTCTCCGCGGACGAGGCGCGGTCGCCTGCCCGCCGAGTTCGGCGAGATGCCGGAGCCGGATCTCGAGGACGAGGACCGGGACCGGCCCACGTCGACGCGCTGGACGGAGGGGATGCGCGAGCGGCTGTTCAAGGCCCGCACGCTGATAATCAGCGGTGAGGTGAACCAGAAGCTCGCATCCGAGGTGATGGGCCAGCTGCTCGCCATGTCGGCTGAGTCGGACGACCCCATTACGGTGTTCATCAACTCGCAGGGCGGGCACGTGGAGTCGGGCGACACCATCCACGACATGGTGCGCTTCATCCAGGCGCCCGTGCGCATGGTCGGAACCGGCTGGGTCGCCAGCGCGGGTGCGCTGATCTACGTCGCCGTGCCGAGGGAGCGGCGCTTCGCGTTGCCCAACACCCGTTTCCTCCTCCACCAGCCGGCCGGCGGAACGCGGGGATCGGCCGCCGACCTGGCCATCGAGGCGAAGGAGATCGTGAAGATGCGCGAGCGGCTCAACAAGCTGTTCGCGGAGCGGACCGGCCAGTCCCTGGAGCGCATCATCGACGACACCCGCCGCAACTTCTGGCTGGACGCGGAGGCCGCGATCGAGTACGGGCTGGCGGGCAAGATCATCCAGAGCATGGACGAGCTGGCCTGACCGGCGTCGGGGGCCCCGGCCCGGGAGCGGTCCGGCCGCTCCCGGGTCACCATCCCAGGCGCAGCGTCCGGCCCGCCCAGGCGATGGCCTGCCAGCGCTCCAGCTTCTCCGGGTCGCTGTACGAGAAGGTCAGCGAGGGCTCACTCGTGGTCGCGCTCTCGTCGACCCGGTCGAGGAACTCGACGCCGTGCACCTTCGCGGTGAAAGCGTCCTCGTCCGCCCTCGAGCGTCGCCCGCATCCCGGTCTGGACCATCCCCTCGGTGATCACGCCGGAGAGCACGAAGAGGGCGCGGGACTGCAGGGCGAAGGCATGGTGGACTTCGAATCTCGAGGCCACGGTCTGTACCTCCTCGCGTGGGGAAGAAGCCGGGGAGAGCGGCCTCCGCCCGGGGTGGCGATCACGTCCCCCAGGCGGGAACCCAATCCGCCCGAGCGGGGATCAAGGGGCGCGCCCCGGCGAGGAGGTCGGATCCACGCAGAGAGCCGCCGCCCGCTCTCGTAGTCTCTGCACCCTCGGCCGCAGCTCGGGATCGGCGTCCCGCCAGAGGTCGGTGGCACGGGCATAGTACAAGGCCGCGCTCGTCGTCCGTCCCCCCGGGCCTCATGCAGCCGGCCCAGCCGCTCGAGGGTGTCGAAGCGGAAGGCGGCGTCGAGGGGAACGGGGTAGGTGACCGGCGGATCGTCGAGGTACGCTTCGTACGCCGCTATCGCCGAGTCCGGCTCCTGCAGAGCCTCGTACGCGCGGCCGGCGATGACCCTCCTGAGCCGAGGATCGACCCTCAGGTCCGCCGAGACGTTGAACGAGCAGGTTATCTCCGACTCGGCCAGGAGATCCAGGCTCGTCCGTGGGTCGCCTTCGGCCAGGGCCAGAGCGGCCTGAAGGACGCCCCGGGTCACGGACCAGTTGCCGTGGGCGTTGACCCGAAGCGCCTCGAGGGCCCCCCGCGCCCGGACCGTGTCGCCGGCGAGGGCGTGGACGAGCCCCACGTTGATCCACGTGCCCGCCAAATCCGTGCCGGGGGGCAGGCGGTCCACAGCCGCCGCGACCTCCGCGGTGGACGTCGCCGAGTCACCGAAGGCCACCGTCCGAACCAGGGCACGGTTCGCGATCAGCCGCACGGCGATCGTCGGGGTGACCGGCCTGTTCGGTCCAGCGGATCGCGGCCTCGTAGTGCCGGAGCGCCTCGCCCATCCGCCCGCGCACGGCGTCCAGGTCCCCCTTCGTCCCGAGGAGGTCGGGGTCGGAGCCGACGCTGGCCTCGTACAGCGTTGCCGCCGAATCCGCGGCGGCGTATTCACCCTGCCGCGCGTACAGCTCGATCTCCGCCAGCCGAAGACGCCAGGGGTCGGAGCCTCTCAGGCGCTCCGCCCACTGCGCCAGCGTCTCCCGGGCCTCGTCGAACAGCCCCATCCTCAGTTGGACGACGAAGAGGTTGTGTGGGCTCCCGGCGTTCGAGGGCTCCATCGCCACGAGCCTGCGGAGCGTCCGCATCGCCTGCTCCCGGTGGCCCGTGAACTCCTGATAGAAGGCGTAGTTCTGCAGGGGACGCGGGTCTTCCGGATGCCGTCGGACGTAGGCTTCGTAGAGGTGGAGGACTGGCTCGTAGACGTCACACTCGTCCGGCTGGGGGGCGGCCGGGTCGAGCCCGCCGATCACACGGCCGAAGACATGGTGGCCCTCGATCACCAGGCGCTGGTATTCGGTGAGCCGATCGCGGTGCGCGTAAGCTTTGCGCGTGAGCTCGGCCTGGCGATCGGGCTCCGTGAGCAGCTGGCTCAAGCTGAATTCCAGCTGCCCGTACGCCGCCGCGAAGGCCGTGTCCAGGGCGACGGCACGCTCCAGGAGCGGAATCGCCTCCAGGTGGCTGGCGCGCATGGCCTCCGTGTAGAGACGGAGCGCCTCGAGCGACGACGTGGTCACCTGCTGCAGGGGCGGATCCCGCCGGATGGCACGCAGCGACTCACCGATGCGCGCCCGGATCTCGCGCCCCACGCTCTCCAGGGCCGTCACGAGATCGTCGGCAGTGGCAACCGACGTCCGGAACCTGCCCAACACCTCGCCGTCGGACGCGGCTTCGATGCGGGCCGTGAGGAGGTAGCCCTCTCCGACCCCCTCGAGCTCGCCCGCCACCACGATCGGATATCCGTCCCGGATCGCGATCTCGCGAGCGGTCGTCGCGTCGATGGGCAGCGACGGGTCCCGCGTCATCCTGCGCAGCGCGTCGCCGATGGACGCAGGGACTCACCGGGCGAAGGATGTCGGACTGATCGAGCTCCGCGCGCAGCCACTCGGCGGCCGCCATGCCCAGGCCGCGATCGGACGCCTCGAAGTCCGCCACCACCACCCGGTCGTACCTCGCCACCAACCCCTCGCCGATCAGCGTGGTGCCGCCACCGGGCAACCCCGTCCGCACCAGTGAGTAGGCGCCGAAGACCACCACCGCCGCGATGAGGATCCCGACGGGCCGGGGCCAACGGGCGCCTGGGCGGGCCGGGCCGGCCTGTTCCCCACTGGGCTCCGGAGCGACCGCAGTCGGCACGGGGACATGTATCCGAGTCCCGAGCCGCTGGGTCGCCCGCGGGGAGCTCGGCACGCCGCGCCTCCAGGGACTCGCCCTTCCGGCGCACTGCCTCCATCACCGCCACCGTCTCGGGCGCCGGCCCGACCTCCAGCTCCCGCTCCAGGATCCCGGAGAACTTCTCGTAGAATCGGAGCGCGGCCGCCCGGTCCCCCGCCCCTGCCAGGGCCTCGATGAAGACCCGCGCCTGGCTCTCGTCGGTCGGCACCAGGTCCAGCGCGCGCTGCGCGACACGCTCCGCCTCCGTGGGCTCGCCCGTCGAAAGGAGCTGGTGTGCCCGTTTCCATGCGGCTCCCGCGGCGGCTTCGCGAAGCCGCTCGCGCTCTCGATCGACCCAGTCCGTGAAGGAGACGCAACCGGAGACGTGCAGGCCCTCGAGGAGCTCTCCCTGGTAGAGCGCCACCGCACGTGCCCAGTCCTCTCCGGCGAGTGCTTCGTCGAAGGCGCCGACGTCGCTCTCCAGCCTGGCGGTATCGATGCCCACTTCCTCGACCCCACGCGTGACCACCACCCCGTCACCCAGCTCACGTCTGAGGTAGCTCAGCGCCTGGCTCAATGCGGCGCGACCGTGCCGTTGATCCAGCTCCGGCCAGAACGTCGCCAGGAGCGCGTCCCGCCTGTGGAAGTCGCCGGGATGCGACAGAGCGAGGAAGGCCAACAGCCCGGCACGCTTGGGTTGCGCCAGGACCGCCACGAGGGGCTCCCCGCTCGCGTTTCGTGCGTCCAGAGGGCCGAAGGCTCTGAGCCTCAGCATTGCCGGTGCACCATCGTCGCTGCCGACCGGGATTGGGGGTCCCCCGGGCGGACGCGCCGGTGGAAGGGCCGGCAGGGAGGGCCGAAGTCGCCGCCTCGGGACCGGGCGAGTTCACGGCGGAAATCCAACCGGAGCTCGCCAACGAACGCTATACGACAATAGGAAGCGGGGCTCGGGACGGTCAACGGGGCGGGATCAGAGTTGCGTCGGAGTTGGGTGAGACCTGGACCAAGACTCCGTGGGCCAGGTTCGAGCGCTGCACGACCCGGAAAGATCGGTTGCGCCCTCCCGCGGCCTGTTCCGGTCCCATGTCTCGGTCCCTGGAGGAACCCGTGGAACGCTCGAAACTCCTACTGCCGTCGCTGCTTCTGGCGGCGACGCTCTCCGCTTGTGTCGATCAGTCGGTCGTCTCCGACGTCACCGGTCCGGACGTGCCGGACCCGTCCTTCGACCGGGGCGGCATGCCTGCCCTACGCCTGCAGCAGCCGGGCCCGTACGCGGTCGGTTATCGGTTCGAGGACGCCGTCCTGCCCGACGCACGGCCCCTGCGCTTGCACTTCTGGTATCCCGCCGCACCCACCGCGGGACCGCTCGCCGTGTACCGGCCCCGGCTCTACGGCGTGCCCATCGAGCCGGGCGTGATCGATCCCATGCTCTTCGAGGCCGAATCGGACGCGGCGGTGGCGGATGCGCCCGTGGCATCCGGCGGACCGTTCCCGGCCATCGTCATCTCGTCCGGATACGGAGCGATGGGCCACCCCCAGGCGGCGTACGCCGAGCACCTGGCCAGCCACGGCTTCGTGGTGGTGTCCATGGATCACAACGGCAGCTCCCTCGAGGACATGGCCATCGACATCCTGAGCGGAGCCGTGGGCCACCAGGTCCTCGACTGCTTCGACGGACAGCCGGCGCCTTGCACCGACGACGGCTCGATCATCGACCCGTACCCCGGCCGCTTCGAGGACGTCGGGTTCGTCTTCGACGTCCTGGACGGGAACGCCTCCGGGAGCGTCGGCAGCTTCCTCGCCGGCAGCGTGCGCACCGGCGGATACGGGATGATGGGCCACAGCTCCGGTGCGAGCGACGCCATCGCCATGGCGGGGGGATCGCCAGAGTACCCCGACCTGGAGCCGGATCCGCGCATCAAGGCCATCATGCCGATGGGCGCCCCCTACGACCAGTACATGCCGGAGCTGTCCGTCCCGATCCTCCTGGTGGTGGGAAGCGAGGACCACATGACCCCGACCCCGTGGGCGAGGGAGATCTTCGACGCCATCTCCAGCAACCCGCGCATGATGGTGGAGCTCCAGGGCGCGGTGCATCACAGCTACAACACGACGTGGTGCAAGCTGCTCCAGAGCGCCGGCGCACTCGTACTCGCCAGCGATGCCGCGGTCACCGAGCAGTTGCTGATGGGCGCCATGCTGACGCAGGACGCCATGGGTCACTCGACCGACTATTGCTCCTACGAGGACTTCACCACGCCGGTGGACATCCGGGGTCTCGTAGAGATGTTCACGGGCTTCGAGGTCACCCCGACCAGCGTGCCCGCGCTCCTGGGTCTCGAGGAGACCACACGGATCATCGACGGCCTGGCCACCGCATTCTTCAAGGCCAACCTGGCCGGCGAGGCCCAGTACGACCGCTTTCTCCAGCCCCAGTGGGTCACGGCGCCCGCCACGCTCACCCGGTGCTTCGACGACCCCGCCGGGACGTTCTGCTGGGAGAGCGGCACGAACGGGTACGTGAAGCGCTGAACGCCGCCGCACCGGACGGGCGGGACAACCGTCATCGCCCCCCCCACGGTCGGCTCGGCCGGCCGTGCTCGCGCCCTCCGTCCCGCGAGCCGCGGGGCGGGGGGCTACGCGTCGCGTCGAGACGCACCTTCCCCGCCCGTCAGCTCCCCCCGGGCGTCGCCCTCCCCCTCGCCCACCCGCCGTTCCAGCCGCTCGATGCGCTCGCTCATGGCCGTCAGCCGCATCTCGATGCGGTCGATGCCGTCGAGGATTTGCTCCGCACGCTCCTCCGCGGGGTCGAGGCGCGACCCTCTCCAGTTGCGGCGGATGTACGTGACGATCCCGAGCGCCCAGCAGGACGAACATCACCAGGCTCAGGAGCTGAAGGAGCGACGAAGAACGGCGGGCCCATCACGAGTGGGCTCGCTTCCGCACCGGGCTCCCCGTCTCCGCGATCCTCGCGGTCGCCGCCACCAGCTCCCGCGTGATCCCGGGCTCGTGCGACGAGTGACCCGCGTCCGGCACGATCACCCCGTCCAGCTCGGGCCAGGCGCGGCGCAGGTCGACGAAGCTCTTCACCGGGCAGACCATGTCGTAGCGCCCGTGCACCGCGAACGCCGGGATGTGGCGGATGCGCTCCACCCGGTCGAGGAGCTGCGTGTCGGGATCGAAGCGCACGTTGCGGAAGTAGTGCGCCTCGAGGCGCGCGAGGCTCCATGCCAGGTCGGGGTCCGCGAACATGTCCGCGAACTCCTCGTTGGGCAGAAGCGTACAGCTCGAGCCCTCGTAGATGCTCCACGCCTTCGCCGCGGCCAGCGCCGTCTCGCGGTCGTCGCCGGTGAGGCGCTGCCAGTAGGCCTCCAGCATGTCGTCGCGCTCGTCCTCGGGGATGAGGTCCGTGAACATCCCCCACAGCTCGGGCTGGATCATCCCGAGCTCGTAGAGCCACCACCGGATCTCCTCGTCGCGGAGCAGCCAGATACCGCGCAGCACCAGGCTGAGCACGCGGTCCGGATACTCCTCCGCGTAGTGGAGCGAGAGCGTGCTCCCCCACGACCCGCCGAAGACGTGCCAGCGGTCGATGCCGCGGGCCTCGCGCAGGCGCTCGAAGTCGGCGGCGAGGTGCGTCGGGGTCGTTGCCCTCCAGCTCCCCGCGCGGCGTGGAGCGGCCGCGCGCCGCGCTGGTCCAGCAGGACGACGCGGAAGCGCCGCGGATCGAAGAAGCGCCGGTCGAAGGGGGAGCAGCCCGCTCCGGGCCCCCCGTGCACGAACAGGATCGGGATGCCGTCCGGGTTCGCCGCACTCCTCCCAGTACAGCTCGTGGGGCGCGTCGACGCGGCATGGTGCCGGACGCGTAGGGCTCGATCTCCGGATGGAAATGCTCGTTGGCCATGCGCCAAGCTGCTGCCCCCTCGGGCGCCTCGCCAGGGCGACTGGACCCGTCCACGGCCTGAGGCGTATGAGCAGAGCGATCCGTACCGCCCCTCGGGGAGGGGGCATGGCAGAACATCCGCAGCCATTTCGGCGCGAACGCACGTACGGCTCCCGCCCGCCCGAGTCGGGCGCTTCGCCGGAGCCGCGCCGCCCTGGAGCGCATCTTCGGCCCGGCGTCCGGCCGCTCCTTCCGGATCGCCTACTGGGACGGGACCACCGACGAGCCCCACGACGGCGCCTCGTCCGATTTCACGCTGCGGCTGACCTGGCCGGGGGCCCTGCGCCGCGCCTTTCTCCCACCCACCGACCTCTCCGTGGGCGAGGCGCTGGTTCGCGGCGACCTCGAGGTCGAGGGCGACCTGGAGGCCGCCATCCGCGCGGGCGCCGCGGGCCTGGCGGCGGCGAAGCGCTCGCCACGCGCCCTGGCCCGGCTCGTCGCGGACCTGCTGCGCCTGCCCGCGAGGCCGTCGCCCGACGTGCGCTCCACAGGGGACGGCAAAGCCTATGCGCACTCGCGCTTCCACAGCAGCCTCCCCTCCCACTCCCGCCGACGAGACAGCCTGGCAGTCCGCTTCCATTACGACCTGGGCAACGACTTCTATCGCCTCTTCCTCGACCGCCGCATACAGTACTCGTCGGCGTACTTCGCCGATCCGGCGATGGAGTTGGACGAGGCGCAGGAGGCGAAGCTCGACCTGATCTGCCGCAAGCTGCGCCTGCGGCGCGACGAGCGCTTCCTGGACGTGGGATGCGGTTGGGGTGGGCTTATGGTGCACGCGGTGGAGCGGTACGGCGTGCGCGCGATGGGCATCACGCTCAGCCCGGAGCAGGCGGCGTTCGCGCGGGAGGTCGTCGCGCGCGCGGGGCTCGCGGATCGGTGCCGCATCGAGGTGATGGACTACCGGGAGCTTCCCTCGGGCGCGCGCTTCGACAAGATCGCCAGCGTCGGCATGATCGAGCACGTGGGTCTGGGACGGTACCCACGCTACTTCGGCGGACTCCTCCGCTTGCTGCGCCCCGGGGGCCTCCTGATGAACCAGGGCATCGTCGCCCTCACCGGAGGCCACACGCACCTCGAGCGCCTGCGGTTGAAGGCCGGGCGCCGCTGGGGGTCGTTCATCCACCGGCACATCTTCCCCGATTCCGATCTGGTTCCCCTGGGCCGCACGCTCGCCGCCGCGGAGGCGGCCGGCTTCGAGACCCGCCACGTGGAGAGCCTGCGGGAGCACTACGCCCGCACGCTGCGATTCTGGGTGCGACGCCTCGAAGACCGCTGGGACGACGCCGTGGCCATCGCCGGGATCTCCACCGCCCGGGCGTGGCGCTTCTACATGGCGGCGTCCGCCCACCTCTTCAGCGCCGGGGAGATCGGCGTGGTGCAGTGCCTGCTGGCGCGCCCTGGCACGGGCGGCCCCGAACCCTCATTCTGAGGCCGTTCGAAACGCTCCAGCGCATCGCCAAGCAGCACCACGAGGCCACGCCATGAGTCATCACCGACGCGTCGTCGCCCTCCTGTCCTTCGTCCTCCTTCCGCTCGTCGCCTGCCAGCAGGCGCCGCCTGCAGACCTGGTCTTCACCGGCGGGAAGATCGTCACGATGGACTCCAACCACCCACAGGCAGAGGCCATCGCCGTCTCGGGCGACACGATCGTCGCGGTGGGCACCGACGCGCAGGTCCGGCGATACGTCGGGGAGGGGACGCAGGTCGTCGACCTCGCCGGCCGCCTCGTGGTGCCGGGCTTCGTCGAGTCGCACGGGCACTTCATGGGCCTGGGCAGCTCGCTGCAGCAGCTCGACCTGATGCACGCGCGCACCTGGAACGAGATCGTGGACATGGTCCGCGCCGCGGCCGCCGAGGCCGAGCCCGGTGCGTGGATCCTGGGCCGCGGCTGGCACCAGGAGAAGTGGGACGAGGCGCCGCCCCGCGTCGTCGCGGGATTCCAGACCAACGACCTGCTGAACCAGGCCGCACCGAACAACCCGGTGCTCCTCACGCACGCCAGCGGCCACGCCTCCATCGCGAACGCCGCCGCGCTGCGCGCCGCCGGCGTCACCGCGAGCACGCAGAGCCCGTCGGGAGGGCAGATCATCAAGGACAGCCGCGGCCGGCCGACCGGCATCCTGGTCGACGCGGCGAGCGGGCTGGTGCGGCGTGCGCTCAGCCGTGCGCGGGCCGGCCGCACGCCCGAGCAGGTGGAGGCGGACTTCCGGGAGCAGGTGCACCTGGCGGCGCAGGAGGCGCTGTCGAAGGGCGTGACCAGCTTCCAGGACATGGGGGAGTCGCTGGCGACCATCGACGGGATCAAGAAGATGGCGGACGAGGGGGACCTGCCGCTGCGCCTCTACATCCTGGTGGACCAGGGCGAGGTGACGCCGGACAACGAGCAGACCCTGGCCGCACACCGGATGATCGACTACGCGAACGGGCACCTCACGGTGCGCGCCATCGGCGAGGTCACGGCCGACGGCGCGCTCGGCTCCCGCAGCGCGTGGATGCTCGAGCCGTACAGCGACGACCCGAACAGCACGGGGCTCAACGTCACCTCGATGGAGCGGATCAAGGAGATCTCCGAGATCGGCCTGCGCAACGGCTTCCAGCTCGCCGTGCACGCCATCGGGGATCGCGCCAACCGCGAGACCCTCGACGTCTACGAGACCGTCTTTCGCGAGCAGGGCGCGCGCGGCGACACGCTCCGCTGGAGAATCGAGCACTCGCAGCACCTCAACCCCACC
Source organism: uncultured Gemmatimonadales bacterium (assembly GCA_963848895.1). Taxonomy (GTDB): domain Bacteria; phylum Gemmatimonadota; class Gemmatimonadetes; order Longimicrobiales; family Gaopeijiaceae; genus SZUA-318. The sequence continues at coordinate 357,658 of CAWKGE010000018.1, read as the reverse complement.
GACATCCCCCGTTTCTCGCAGATGGGGATCATCGCCTCCATGCAGGCCATCCATGCCTGCTCGGACGCGCCGTACGTCGTGCCGCGCCTCGGCGAGAAGCGGGCCGAGGAGGGCGCCTACGTCTGGAAGACGCTCTGGGAAGACGGCACGGTCGTGACGAACGGGACGGACGTGCCCGTGGAGAACATCGATCCCTTCGCCTCCTACCACTGCACGGTCACGCGTGAGATGGTCGGCAGCAAGGACGTCTTCTACCCCGACCAGGCCCTCACTCGCGAGCAGGCGCTACAGACCTACACCACGAACGGCGCGTACGCCGCGTTCGAGGAGGGCGAGAAGGGCAAGCTGGCGCCCGGGATGCTCGCGGACTTCGTGGTGCTGTCACGGGACATCACGACGGTGCCGGCCGAGGAGATCCTCGGGACCGAGGCGCTCTACACGGTCGTGGGCGGAGACATCGCCTACCAGAAGGAGGGCGGCCAGATGGATTGAGGCGGGCGCCGGCTCAGAAGCGCTCGCCCTTCGCCTCGCGGATGTGACTGCCGACCGGGCGGATCCTCGGCCACATGGTCCAGAAGTAGACGGCCAGGCCGAGGATCTGCCCGACTCCCGCCGCCACCACCACCCACCCGACGCCCGGGGATCGCCCCGCGGCCTGCCCGAGCTCGCCCACGTAGCGCACCAGCGTGGCCACCAGGAGGATCCAGTAGGCGGCCTCGGCCCGTTCGGGCCGGTAGCGCGTGTCGTCCTTCGGTGCCCGCGGGAACAGCCAGAGCGCCACGCCCAGGATCAGGAACATGACGAAGCCCACGAAGACCGCGTGGGTGTGGGCCGAGACGACATACGGATTCGGGAAGACGCCGTAGACCTCCCGGCGCACGAGCATCCACAGCCCCGTCAGGAGCCCCAGGAACAGGAACGCGACGCCCGTCTTGATGAAGCGGCGGACCAGGGTGTACACGGCGTCTCTCCCGCGGCGGTGCGGCTCGGCCTACTCGAAGCTGCCCGGGACCGCCTTCGACATCTTCTTCGCGAGATCCTCGGCCGAGCGCATCGTCGACAGGTCCAGCTCGAAGTCGGGATGCTCCGGCGCCTCCAGCTTCTCCACCAGCTCCCGGATCTCCCGTGCCGACAGGCCCGCCTCCTTCAGCGCTTCGCCCGACACGGCGGCGCCGTCCTGTGCCCGCACGCCGGCCTCGTCCGCGACGAGGAGCCGCGACAGACGTCCCGCTCCACTCGCGTCAGCGGGCGGCTCTCCAGGTCGTAGTCCACCCACGCCTCGTAGGAGAGCGGCGCAACCCGCTTCACCATGCCCGCGATCACGCGGGCGAACTCGCGGATCTCCCACTGGGCGCGGGGGTCCACGCGCAGCGAGAGGAAGTGGAGCAGGTTGTGCAGGTCGATCTTCCAGTACCACTGCGTGTAGGTGGACAGCGGCAGGTCGATGCGGGCCAGCTCCCGGGCGACGTCCTCCTCCAGCATCCACGCGTACGCGCCGCCGGCCTGCTCGCGCAGCCGCTCCCAGCGCTGGACGGCCTCACGGTAGACCTCCGGCGGAGCGCCCCCTTCCCTCCCCTGGGCGTTGGAGCGGCTCTGCAGCGCGAACTGCTCCTTCGGCGGCGTATAGAAGAGGAGCGGCATGAGCGAATACCGTGCGCTCATCTCGTTGATGGAGTTGTGGGTCACGATGCCGTTGGCGATGAAGTTGTGGTAGGGACCTGCCACCTCCAGATCGTACGTCTCACGCTCGCCCACGTACTCGATGCGCTCGATCCGCACCAGCTTCGCCCTGTCCAGACGATTCCACGCGATCCGCGACTTTGGACGCCATTCGGGCTTCACCGGCGGGCCGCCCAAGGCTTCGACGAAGGCGAGCTCCCGGCCCTGGATCGAGCGGTGGCAGTCGCCGCACAGCGTCGTGAGGTTCCGCGGGTCGCGGGCCCTGTCCAGGTCCGCCCAGACCGGCACGACGTGGTGACAGTGGAGCTCGCTCGCCCGTTCGTGGCAGAGCTGGCACGTCCACTCGTTCGCGGCATGGACCTTCGGCGCGATCTGCGTGGTCCAACGGCCGATGGAGGCGCGCTCCTCCGCCATGCCCCCCTTCCAGAAGTTCGAGGCGGGTCCGCTTCGCGCCTCGCGGATGGCCTCCAGAGCCTCCGGCGACAGATCCTTCGGCCCCGTTCGGTAGGTCAGTCCCTTGTTCCAGGGTTCACTCCCCTTCCGGAAATCGCCACGGCCCGGGTCGGTCAGCCGGTACCGGGTGAGCCATTTCCGGATGGTGTGGTAGGACACACCGCACGCTTCGGCGATCTCCCCAACCGTTCTGCGATGGCCCCGGTACTCCCGCTGGAGCCAGACGGGATCCTGGTACATGGCTGGGACCATCTCAGCGGCGCCGTTGACGAAGACGAAATGCTCACCGGCTCGCCAGACCGCTTGACCACCCGTCTCGCGAACACCCGTGGCCTGCCGGAGCGTGCTCCAACCCTCGGCGAAGAGGAAGCGGTGGTCGGCGGTGGCCTCGATGCTCTTCCCGTCCTCCAGGATCATCCGGAAGACGGGCTTCGTGCCGTTCTTGTAGACGTCGACGATGCGGGTGTGGCTGGAGCCTGAGCGAGTCCTCGTCGACCTGCCTGAGGCGCATCTCCCGGACCCGCTCGCGCTTGAAGTACGGGTTGCGCTGCTTGTCGGGTCGGGTCCGGTTCTCGGTCGGCTGGAAGCGACGCCAGATCTCCTCGATGCGCAGCTTGTAGAGTTGATTGCCCCTGCGCTTCACGCCTCCGGGAAGATCGAAATAGACCTCGGTCCCTTCGGCCAGGCAGGCCGTCCTGTGCCGCACCCACTGCCGCGCCACGAACATCGGCATCGAGCAGTGGAACTTCAGCTCCACCATCTCGCTGGGCGTGGTGTGCCGGTGGCGGCGCAGGTAGCGGACGAGGCCGCGCGTCTGCGACACCTTGCGCGTGCCGGCGCCGTAGCTCACCCGAGCGGCGCGCTCCACGTCCTCGTCGGAGCCCATGTAGTCGACCAGGCTGACGAAGCCGTGGTCGAGGACGGGGAAGTACCCGCCCAGGATCTCCTCGGCGGCGGGGATGGTGGGACGCTTGGTTTCCATGACTCGGACGCTGGAGGATCGAGGGCCGTGCCGGGCTGTGCGCGCGGGCCGGTCGCGACGAATATAGTGATCCCTCCCGGGACGGGACGAACCGGATCCGCGACGCATGGAAGGAAGACACGATGGACCTTCGTGACCGCACGCTCGCCGAGCTTCGAGACCTCACCGAAGCCACGTTGCTGGTGGCTGCCGCCCACGACGTGGGCCTGTTCGCCTCGCTCGGGAAGGAGCCCGCCGACGCCGGCGCGCTCGCCGAGCGCCTCGACCTGGACGGGCGCGCCACCAACATCGTGTGCGAGGCGCTGGTGGAGCTGGGCCTCCTGGACGTGGACGACGGCGCCTACCGCCCCACCCCGCGTTGCCGCGAGGAGCTCTGCGACCCCGAGCGGGTCGGCTATGTGGCGGGCGGGCTGTCGCACTGGCTGCGGAGCATGAGGGCGTGGACGCACCTGGACGAGGTGCTCCACCGCGGCGGGCCCCTCGAGGACCGGCCGGCCAGCCGGGAAGAGCCGAGGGTCGCCCGCTTCATGTCGGCCATGGCCGCCGCCCCCGAGGAGCGCGTGAAGCGCATCGTGGACCTCTGCCTCGAACGCCGCCCCGGCGCGGCGACCCTGCTCGACCTCGGCGGCGGGCCCGGCCACATGAGCCGCGCGTTCGCCGAGCGCGGCGTCGCGGCCACGATGCTCGACACGGACGATGTCGTGCACCACGTGACCGCCGCCTACGGGCTGGACGTAGTGGACGGCCTGACGGTGCTCACGGGCGACTTCAACACCGACCCCCTCCCCCGCGGGCCGTTCGACGTCGTGCTGCTGTCGAACATCCTCCACATCTACCCACCGGAGCGGAACGTGGCGCTGCTGAAGAAGGTGGCGGACGTGACGACGGCCGGCAGCCTGGTGGCGGTAGCGGAGTTCCTGCGGGGCCGCAGCGGCCGCGCCGGACGCTTCGGCGTGCAGATGCTCCTGCACACCGACGGCGGCGACGCCTACGGCGAGGAGGACATCGCCGCGTGGCTGGAGGAGGCGGGCTTCGGCGGCGTCCGGGTGGACGACCTGGATCCGGATCGGCAGCTGGTGACCGCCCTGCACCTCTAGCTGGCAGGTCGCTGAAGGCGGTCCGGTCGCTCGTCCGGCAGGCGGAAGAGCGCGCGCCGTATCTGGACATGAGAGTCTCGTCGAGGCGCTGCTGTCCCTCGCATGAGGGAAGCGTACGGGCCCGGGACCGTGCCGCCTGGGCGACGCACCCTTTCCGGCGGTAGACTACGGTCCGCTCCGGAGAGCACAGGGAACCACGCGAAGGGAGCACGATGATCATCGTCACCGGAGGAGCCGGCTTCATCGGCTCGAACCTCGTCGCCGGCCTGGAGGAAGCGGGCAAGGGCCCCGTGACCGTCGTGGACCGGCTCGGCCACGACGACAAATGGAAGAACCTCCGCCGTCGGGAGCTCGACGAGCTGGTCGACCCCGACAGCCTCGACGACTTGCTGCAGCGCCGCGTGCACGACGTCACGCACGTGGTGCACATGGGTGCGATCTCGGCGACCACCGAGACGGACGCGGACCTGATCGCGGAGACGAACATCCGCCTCCCCCAGCGGATCTGGCGGTGGTGCGCCCAGCACGCCGTTCCGCTGATCTACGCGTCGTCCGCGGCCACGTACGGCGACGGCTCGGCCGGCTTCGACGACGACGGCTCCCTCGAGGCGCTGGCGCGCCTGGTGCCGATGAACGCGTACGGGTGGAGCAAGCACGCCTTCGACCGCTGGGTCGCCCGTCAGGTCGCCGACGGCGCGCCGACGCCCCCGCAGTGGGTGGGCCTGAAGTTCTTCAACGTCTACGGGCCCAACGAGTACCACAAAGGCGGGATGATGAGCGGCGTGACGCGCGCCTATCCCGCCGCGGCGCGCGGGGAGCCGGTCACGCTCTTCCGGTCGCACCATCCCGACTACCCCGACGGCGGCCAGAAGCGCGACTTCGTCTACGTGAAGGACTGCGTGGACGTGATGCTCTGGCTCCTGGAGCATCCCCGACGTCAACGGTCTCTACAACCTGGGCACGGGGCGCGCCCAGACCTGGCTGGAGTTCATGGGCGCGCTGTACGAGGCGGTCGGCAGGAAGATGGACGTCGCCTGGAAGGACACGCCGGAGGAGATCCGCGACCGCTACCAGTACTTCACGCAGGCCGAGATGGGCCGACTGCGCGCCGCCGGCTACGACCGCCCGTTCCGGAGCGTGGAGGACGGCGTCGCCGACTACGTGGCCGCGCACCTCGCGACGGACGATCCGTACCGATAGGGGGCCGTGGGTCCGGGCTTTCTGGCCGCCCTCCGGACCCCATCCTACCTTCAACCTGCACCCCGTCCGGAGGCACAGCTGGACCCGCATCCCCGTTCCCCAGGACCCGACCGCCGCACCTTCCTGCGCCGCGCGGCGGGCGCCCTCGGGGCTGCCGCCGTCGCTGCAGGAACCGCATCGGACCTCGCGGCCGCGGACCGGCCGGCGAACGCCACGAGGGCCGCATCCGGACCACGCCGCACCCGAGAGCCACAGCTGAGCGGCGGCCGGCCCCCCGTCGCCGAGCGACGCTTCACGAGCGCGGCTGTCGAGCGGACGATCGAGCGCGTGCGGGGCGAGCTGGCGGACCCGAAGCTCGCCTCGCTCTTCGAGAACTGCTTTCCGAACACGCTCGACACCACGGTGGACTTCGGCGAGGTGGACGGACGGCCCGACACGTTCGTCGTCACGGGAGACATCGAAGCGATGTGGCTGCGCGATTCCAGCGCCCAGGTATGGCCCTACCTCCCGCTGGTGTCCGGGGACGCGGAGCTGCAGCGGCTGATCGCGGGCGTCATCAACCGGCAGACCCGCTGCATCCTCATCGACCCGTACGCCAACGCCTTCTACAAGGAGCCGGCCGAGAGTCCGTGGAAGGACGATCTCACGGAGATGAAGCCGGAGCTGCACGAGCGGAAGTGGGAGATCGACTCCCTCTGCTACCCGATCCGGCTCGCCCACCGGTACTGGCGGATCACCGGCGACACCTCGCCCTTCGACGACGCCTGGCGCGAGGCCATGCACCTGGCGGTGGACACGTTCGTCGCGCAGCAGCGCAAGGACGGGCACGGGCCGTACAGGTTCCAGCGGGTCACGGGATGGCAAACCGACACGGTGGCGGGCGGCGGATACGGGAACCCGATTCGCCCCGTGGGGCTCATCGTGTCGATCTTCAGGCCCTCGGACGACGCGACGATCTTCCCCTTCCTCGTGCCGTCGAACCACTTCGCCGTTGTCTCCCTCCGCCAGCTCGCCGAGATCGCCGGGGCGACGGGTCTCGACCCCGCGCTCCGCGCCCGCTGCCTCGCTCTCGCCGACGAGGTGGAGGCCGCGCTGCGCATGTACGCCGTCGTGCGCCACCCCGATCTCGGCCTCGTGTGGGCCTACGAGGTGGACGGCTTCGGCAACCGCCTGCACATGGACGACGCGAACGTCCCGAGCCTGCTATCGCTCCCCTACCTGGGCGCGTGCGCCCCGGACGACCCGCTCTACGTGCGCACGCGCTCGTTCGTCCTGTCGGAGGACAACCCCTATTTCTTCCGCGGCCGCGCGGCCGCGGGCGTTGGAGGTCCACATGCCGGGATGGACCGCATCTGGCCGCTGGGCCTCGCCATGCAGGCCCTGACCAGCACGTCCGACGACGAGATCGTGAGCGTCCTGCGAGCGTTGGCGCACACCGACGCGGGGACGGGCTTCATGCACGAGTCCTTCGACAAGGACGATCCCTCCGACTTCACGCGCCCCTGGTTCGCATGGGCCAACACGCTCTTCGGCGAGCTGGTCCTCACGGTGCTGGAGGAGCGTCCGCACCTGATGCGCCGATGAAATCGTGCCGCGGAAGGCCCGCCGGCGTCGCATCCGTCCTGATCGCGGCCGCGCTCGCGGGTTCGTGCACGCCGCCCGACCGGCCCCCCCGCCTGGAGGAGCCGGACCTGGCCGCCCGGGTCGATCCGTTCATCGGCACCGGCGGCCATGGCCACACCTATCCCGGTGCGACGGTGCCGTTCGGGATGGTGCAGGTGAGCCCGGACAACGGCCGCTCGGGGTGGGATTGGTCCTCGGGCTACCACTGGTCCGACTCCGTGCTCACCGGATTCAGCCATACCCACCTGAGCGGGACGGGCATCGGAGACCTCCTCGACGTGCTGGTCATGCCGGTCGCCGGGCCGGTGGACCTGTCCGTGGATACGCTCCCGGACGGCACCCGCCCCTGGGCGGACCGCGTCGATCACGAGGACGAATGGGCCGAGCCCGGCTACTACGTCGTGGAGCTCCAACGCAGCGGCATCCAGGTCGAGCTCACGGCGACGGCCCGCGTCGGGTTGCATCGGATCCACTACCCGGAGGGGTCCCGGCCCGGCCTGGTGATCGACCTGGGCTTCGCCGAGAACTGGGACACGCCCACGCGCACCGAGCTCACTCAAACGGCCGACACGCTCTTCGTCGGGCGCCGCTACAGTCGGGGGTGGGCCCCGCACGAGCGGGTCTACTTCGCCCTCGCCACCTCCCGCCCGGTTGCCTCCGTCGAGCGGGCGATGCCATCGCCGCGCACGCGTGCGCTTCTTCGCTTCGCGCCGTCCGCGGCCGCGGAGCCGGTGGTGATCAAGGTGGCGCTCTCGTACGTGGATGAGGCCGGAGCCCTGGCCAACCTGCGGGCCGAGGCGCCGGCGTGGGACTTCGACGCGGTGAAGCGCCGCGCAGCCACCGCGTGGGAGGCGGAGCTATCGAAGGTGCGGGTCTTCGGGGGATCGGCGGCGGACCGCACGATCTTCTACACCGCGCTCTACCACACGCGGCTGGCGCCCGTGCTTTTCGAGGACGTGGACGGCCGCTACCGCGGCGGAGACGGTCGGGTGCATCGCGCCGAAGGGTTCGTGAACCACTCGATCTTCTCGTTGTGGGACACCTTCCGCGCCGCGCATCCGCTGAACACGATCCTCGACCCGGCGCGCGTCCACGACCTGGTCGCGTCGATGCTGGCCTTCCGCGGCGAGTACGGCCTCCTCCCGGTGTGGTCCCTCGTGGGCGACGAGACGAACACGATGACCGGGAACCACGCGGTGCCGGTGGTGGTCGACGCGGTGCTCAAGGGTCTCGCGGGCGTGGATCCGCGCGAGGCGCTGTCCGCGGTGGTGGAGAGTCAGACATCGAGCCTGCGCGACCTCGACGATTATCAGCGGTACGGGTACGTCCCCTCCGAGCTCGGCGTCGAGGCCGTGACGAAGACGCTCGAATACGCCTACGACGACGCGACGGTCGCCCGCCTGGCGGCGGCCGTGGGGGACGACGACGCGGTCGTCCGTTTCCACGATCGCGCGCGCGGATGGCGCAACGTCTACGACGCTTCCACCGGGTTCATGCGCGGCCGTCATGCCGACGGAAGCTGGGTGGATCCCTTCGATCCGCTCCGCTCGGACCACCGGGTGAACACGGACTACACGGAGGGCAACGCCTGGCAGCACTCGTGGTTCGTGCCGCACGATGCCGCGGCGCTGGTGGACGCCATGGGCGGTGACGAGGCCTTCGTGCGCCACCTGGACGACCTCTTCGACCAGGACACGACCGTCGTGGGCGAGAATGCGTCCCCGGACATCTCCGGTCTGATCGGGCAGTACGCCCACGGCAACGAGCCCAGCCACCACATCGCCTACCTGTACGCCTGGGCCGGCCGGCCCGACCGCACCGCCGACCGGGTGCGACAGATCCTCGACACGCAGTACCGGGCGGCGCCCGACGGGCTGGCGGGCAACGAGGACTGCGGGCAGATGTCGGCGTGGTACGTCTTCAGCGCCCTGGGCTTCTATCCGGCCGACCCCGCCTCGGGCGTGTACGTCCTGGGCACGCCGCGCTTCGACGAGGCGAGGCTGCGCGTCCAGGGCGGCACCTTCCTGGTGCGGGCGATCCGGTCCCGCCCGGAGGACCGCTACGTCCGCGCCGTGCGCCTGAACGGCCGTCCGTGGCCGTTCACGTACGTGCGCCACGGCGACGTCGCCGCGGGCGGATCGCTCGAGGTGACGCTCGGCCCGAAGCCCGACGCTTCGTGGGGCCGTGAGCGGTGGCAGCGGCCGCCGTCGGACTCCGACCCGCCGGCCGTGATCGACGCGAGGGCGCGGGCGGAGGTGGCCGCACGGCTGGTAGGCGCGAGGCGTCTCGAGCCGCGATCTGCTGTGGCGCTCCCAATGAGTGGAGGGTATTCTCGTCCGAGATAAGGCCGCTGCCCGTGTCCCTCCCGGCGTCACGCATGGACGAGGATCCGCGGTGTCCAGGTCAAGCCACCCCTCCCTCATCGGCACCACGATCCGTCACTACCGGATCGTAGACGTGCTGGGGACGGGCGGAATGGGCGTTGCATTCCGCGCCGTGGACACCCGTCTCGACCGGGTCGTCGCTCTCAAGACGTTGACGGCCGACTCAGCCAAGGGAAAAGAGGGATGGCGCAGGCTGCTCAGGGAAGCACGGGCGGCGGCCGCCCTCCAGCATCCGAACATCTGCACGATCTACTCCGTCGAGGAGTTGGATCGCAGGATCTTCATCGCGATGGAGTACGTGGACGGACCGACGCTCTCCGACGTGGTGAAGGGCGGGCCGCTCCGTCCCGCCATCGCGATCGAGTATGGAATCGGGATCGCGGATGCCCTGGCGTACGCCCATGCCCACGGAATCTTGCATAGGGACGTGAAGCCGTCGAACGTCCTCGTATCCCGTGACGGCGTGCTCAAGGTCGTCGACTTCGGCCTCGCGAAGCGGCTCGAAGAGAGCTCCGACGATCTGTCGTTGGAGTCCGTGACGGAGAGCGGGGTGACACCGGGAACCGTGGCGTACATGTCACCCGAGCAGCTTGAAGACCAGCCGCTGGACCCGCGCTCAGACCTCTTCTCGCTTGGAATCGTCCTGTACGAGCTCTGCACCGGCCGCCACCCGTTCAGCGCTCGCACGCTCCCTGCGAGGATGGCCCGGGCCCTGACGGCCCAGGTCGATCCGCCCTCTCGTACGCACCCCGATCTTCCCTCCGCGCTTGAGGCACTGATTCTGCGGTGCCTCAGTCGCGACCGGGCGGCACGCCCTTCGAACGCCCGCGAGGTCGCCGACGCCCTTCGTGACATGCGCCCCCGCCCGTCCCACGGAAAGTCGCCGCGCCCGTCGATCGCGGTGCTCCCGTTCGCAGACCTGAGCCCGGGCGCAGAGCCCTATTTCTCGGACGGAATCACCACGGAGCTCATCGGACGATTGGCAAAGATCAAGGGCCTCCTGGTCATTTCGCGCACCTGCATCAGGCGATATCGCAGCTCCGCCATGGATGCCCGACAGATCGGTGCGGAGCTCGGGGTCCGAGCCGTGGTCGAGGGGTCTGTGCGCCGGCAGGACGATACCTGCACGCTGAATGTAGAGCTGGTGGACGTGGAGAGTGGCTTTCACCTCTGGGCCGACCGCTACGAGATGCCCTTGCGAGGGATCTTCGAGGCTCAACAACTCATCTCCAGGGAGATCGCCGGGGCACTCGATTCCGAGCATCCGCAAGCCGGCATCCGTGCGCCCACGTCGGACATGCGGGCTTTCGAAGCGTACCTCCGCGCCACACACGCCTATCACAAGTTCACGGACGCCGACAACCGGGTCGCGATCGAGTTGCTGCGGAAGGCCATCTCCTCGGATCCGTCGTATGCAGAGGCTCATGCGCTTCTGGCCAACGCGTACGTGGCACGTGTGGAGCGCGGGTGGGATCAGGACTCCACGAAATGGCTCGGGCTCGCGCTGAGCAGCTGTGCCCAGGCCCTGCGCCACGATCCCGAGATCTCGCGGGCACACTCCGCGCGCGCGTCGATAAATCTCGCTTCACGCGAGGTGGATCAAGCCGAAACGGACGCTCGCTCCGCACTCTCCCACGACCCGAACAACGACATCGCCCACGATCTGCTGGGCCGGGTACACACGTTTCGTGGCGAGTTCGACGAGGCCATAGAGTGCTTCCGCAAAGCTCTTGCTATCGACCCGTACTACGTCTGGTGCCTCAACGATCTGGCGTGGGTCCAATGGCTCACCGGGGACGGGGAGGGCTGCGACCGTACGTTGGACCGTGTCCTCGCCATCAGCCCCGGAGATGAGGCGGCCCGCTCGGGCAAGGCCGGACTGCTGCTCCTGAAGGATCGGCTGGACGAGAGCCTCGCGCAGACCCGCATCGCGGAGTCCAGCAACCCGACCTATCCCTTCGTGACCATGCTCCTGCCGGCGGTACTGGCACGCCTTGGGAAGACTAAGGAGGCCGCAGCCTACTGCGCGCGCGTGCTACGGTCGAGCCCCCATGACTTGACGGCCCACGCGAGCCTCGGCCTGGTGTACGCCGCCGCGGGCGAAATCAACAAGATGGAGGGAAGCTTGGGCACCGCGCTCGCGCTGCAGCCCTTCTACCCTCCGCTCAGCCTTAACTACGCCGTCCTCTATTCGGCCTTCGACCAGGAAGGCGCGGCGCGGAGATGGATCATCAAGGCCGTCAGAGAAGGCGTGCGTCTCGAATCCGGCCGCCGACTGCATCCCGAGTTGGAGCGCGTGCGCTCCCGCATGACAGTATCCCCCGACCCGCAGGACGGAGAAGCATCATGAACGCTGAATTCCTGTTGCTGGCCAAGTTCCAGGACGTCGACAAGGTGGACCTCATGGACGCGCCGGCCCAAGCCATCCACGACGACTACATGGAGCGTTATGGCAGCGTCGGCGCGCTGACCGTATTCGTAAAGGATCTGTCGGGACCGTGGGACGTGGCAGTCCTCTACGAAGGACCGGACGAGTCCAGCACCTGGCTCGAGCAGGCGATCGTGTCCGCCGCCAAGGAGAGGGGCGGAAAAGCGATCGTGACCACGGCGAGGGTGCTCGGGGACATCACGGACCGGTATTGACCTCGGCCTCCGCTCGATGCGCCACCGGGGCCGGTCCGCCGCAGAGGAGCGGCCGCCCCGTCGCGGTCTTGGCCATCGTGCTCGCAGGCTGCGCTCCCCGCCCCCGCCCCGCGGTGACGGCGGTCGACCTCGACGGCACCTGGCGCATGCGCGCGTCCTCGGACTCGGCCTGGACGCCGGCCGCGGTGCCGGGAACCGTCCACACCGATCTCCTCGCGGCCGGGCGCATCCCCGACCCTCTCACCGGAGACCACGAGGTCGAGCTCGGCTGGATCGAGAACGAGGACTGGATCTATCGCCGGGAGTTCGACGTCGACGACGGCCTGCTGGCGGAGGACCGGGTGGAGCTGGTGTTCGAGGGGCTGGACACGTACGCGGACGTCACGCTCAACGGCCGGGTCGTCTTGAGGGCGGACAACCAGTTCCGTACGTGGCGCGTGGACGTGCGCGACGCGTTGCGCGTCGGTTCCAACACGCTCCTGGTGCACTTCGCTCCCCCCGTGCGGGAGGGCGCCGCGCGTGCCCTCGCGCATCCCTGGCCCATCCCGCACCAGGAGCCCGACGAGTCGCGGACCCGCGCGTTCACGCGCAAGGCCGCCTACCAGTACGGGTGGGACTGGGGGCCGCGCTACGTGACCAGCGGAATCTGGCGATCGGTGCACCTCGAGGCGTGGAGCGGCGCGCGCATCATCGATGCGTGGGCGGGGCCACCCACCTGGGTCGGCGACACCGCACGGGTGCCGGTGAGCGTGGCGCTGGAGGCGGACGGCGGCAGGTCCCTGCGCCTCGGCTTCCACAGCCCAGACGGCTCCTTCGCCAGCGTGGTCCGCAATCTGCCGGCTCCACCGACCGGACAGCCCGAGCGGGTCGAGACGATCCTGACCATCCCCGCCGCCGGGGCGTGGTGGCCGCGAGGGATGGGCGAGCCTTCAGGGCGTCTCTACGACGTCCAGATCGACCTCGCCCAGGGCCGCCGATGGGACCGCACGACGCGGCGCGTCGGCCTGCGCACGGTCTCGCTGGTCACCGAGGCGGACTCGGTGGGCGAGTCCTTCCGCTTCGAGGTGAACGGAAGGCCCGTGTTCGCGCGGGGAGCGAACCTCGTGCCTCCCGACCACTTCACGCCCCGGGCCGACTCCGCCACGTACGCGCGCATCCTGGACGACGCCGTGCGGGCGAACATGAACATGTTGCGCGTGTGGGGCGGCGGGATCTACCTCCCCGACGTGTTCTACGACCTCGCCGACGCCCGCGGCGTGCTCGTGTGGCAGGACTTCATGTTCGCCAACACCCTCGTGCCCGGAGACTCGGCCTTCGCCCGGTCGGTGGCGGCCGAGGCCACGGACCAGGTGCGCCGCATCCGGCGCCATCCGAGCCTGGCGCTGTGGTGCGGCAACAACGAGATCGCCGAGGGGTGGGCCAACTGGGGCTGGCGGGAGGAGTACGACTCCGCGACGGCGGAGCTGGTCGACGCGGCCTACCGTCGGATCTTCGAGGACGTCCTGCCGAGCGTGGTGCACGCCGAGGATCCCGCGACGTTCTATGTCCCCTCCTCGCCGCGCTTCGGCTGGGGCCACCCGGAGAGCCTGACCGAGGGCGACAGCCACTACTGGGGGGTGTGGTGGGGGATGGAGCCCTTCCGTGCCTACGCGGAGAAGATCCCGCGCTTCGCCAGCGAGTTCGGCTTCCAGGCGCTCCCCGCCCCGGCGACGTTGGCGTCCTTCGGCGATCCGCCTCCCACGAGCCTGGACGACCCGCTGATGCGGGCCCACGAAAAGCACGCCACCGGCCTCCAGACCATCCGCACCTATCTCCAGCGCGCGTGGCCGGTCCCGGCAGACGACTCGCTGGACGCGTGGAGCTACGTGACGCAGCTGGCCCAGGCCGAGGGGGTCGGTCTCGCCCTCGAGGCGCACCGGCGCTCGTGGCCGCGCACGGGGGGAACGCTCTTCTGGCAGCTGAACGACACGTGGCCCGTGGTGTCGTGGTCGAGCGTGGACGCGCCCGGGCGGTGGAAGGCGCTGCAGTACGAGGCACGACGGGTGTTCGCCCCCATCGCGGTGCTCGCCGACCGCTGGGCGGACACGCTCGCCGTCTGGGTGGCGGGCGACACGGCCGAGGCCGGGACGCTGCGTCTCCGCGTCCTCGACTTCGACGGGGGCGAGGTCGCCCGACGGGACGTCCCGGTCTCCGGAGCCGGGCTCGCCTGGCGGGGCACACGGCACGAGCTCCTCCCGGTCGGCGTCGACCGGCGCCGCGTCGTCGTCCTCGCTGAGCTGGAGACGGGGAACGGCGCGGACGGACCGGTCGTGGCAGCGGACCGTGCCTTCTTCGTCGACCCGAAGGACCTGGCGCTCCCCGACCCGGGGCTGCGCGTGGTCTCTGTGGAGCCGGACGGGGACGCGTGGAACGTGGCGTTCACCGCCGAGCGGTTCGCCTACGCGGTGCGGCTCACCGTGGACGGCGTCGGCGCGACCTACTCGACGAACTTCGTGGACCTCTTGCCCGGCGACACGGTCCGCGTGCGCGTGCGGCCGGAGGCGCCCGCGCCGGACCTGGAAGCCCGGCTGCGGCTCCGGTCGCTTGGGGATGGGGAGGGTCGGAGTGAACCACGGGCCCTCATCCTCCGTAGTAGGGAATGACCGTTCGAACCACTCCGGCAGGTCGCCAAGGAGGTGACGCGTGGCTCAGTGCCAGGGAACGACCAGGAAGGGGGAGCGCTGCAAGCGCGACGCGGCCGAGGGCTCGGCGTTCTGCTCGATCCACACGGGACAGGAGGCGTCCGCCCGATCGGCCCCGGCCCCACAGGAGTGGGACCGGGACGCGATCATCAAGACGGCCATCGGCTTCGGCCTGGTCGGGGCGATCCTCTTCTTCAGGCTGAAGCGGTAGCGCCACCCGCTCCGGTCACGCGGCCCCGGCGGGCTCCACGTTCTGGTTGAGACGGAAGACGTTGTCCGGATCCCAGCGACGCTTGATCTCGGCCAGGCGGTCGTAGCTCGAGCCGTAGTTCGCGCGCACGCGCTTCTGGTCGTCCGCCGCCATGAAGTTCGTGTAGCCGCCGTCGAAGCCGGAGTATGGGTGCAGCGCGGCGTAGTAGTCCCTCACCCACGCGGTGTTCGCCTCGTCGTCGGCCGCGTTCTCCCACGAGCCCGGGATGTTCAGGACGAAGTCCGCATCGCGGCGGGAGAACGCCGTCGCGTCCGCAGGCACCTCCTGGACGGCGCCGTCGGTCAGGTAGATGTGCATCGTGGACGTCACCGTTCGGCACCTTCGGGCCGTGCTCCATGTGCGCGGCGATGGCTTCGTCGGAGACCTCGCGCACGAAATCCGACTTCCAGTAGTGGCGCAGACCGGCGCGCATCAGCCCGTCGAACGCGCTCTGCAGCACCGGGTAGGGCATGGGCCCCAGGTGCTCGGCGACCACCGGCCCACAGGCACGGATCGGCTTGAGCACCTCCTCCCCCAGAGCGGGATCGCCGCTCCAGCAGACGATCAATGCGCACAGCGTCTCGCCGTGGCGCTCCTCGGGGATGAAGGGGAGCGGCGGGGCGATCTGGAACGCGAAGAACCCGCCCAGCTCCCGGGGGGCGGCCGAGAAATGGTCACGGAAGAAGGCCATCACCTCCGGAGCGGCGTCCAGCTCGAAGAAGATCGGCCCGCCGACGATCTGATCCACGGGGTGCAGTCGGAGCTCGAACGAGGTGGCAACCCCGAAGTTCCCGCCGCCTCCGCGAATCGCCCAGAAGAGGTCGGGGTTCTCCTTCTCGCTGGCGGTGACGAGCCGCCCGTCCGCGGTCGCCACCCGGGCGGAGATCAGGTTGTCGCAGGTCAGCCCGAAGCGCCGGGAGAGGTATCCGAACCCGCCGCCGAGCGTCAGCCCCCCGACGCCCGTAGTGGAGATGAAGCCAGCGGGCGTCGCGAGCCCGAATGCGTGGGTCGCGTGGTCGAGATCACCCAGGAGCGCACCTCCGCCGACCCGGGCGATCCGCGCTCGGGGTCGACGTTCACGTTTCGGAGGCCGGAGAGGTCCAGCACCACCCCGTCGTCGCACGTGGCGTAGCCGGGCACGCCGTGGCCCGCCGCCCCGGACGGCGAGCGTCTTCCCGGCCTCGGCAGCCGCACGGATCGTGGCGAGGACGTCCGCCTCGTCTCGCGCACGCACGATTACTTCGGGCCGCCGGTCGATCATGCCGTTGTAGACGGCACGCGCCGACTCGTATCCGTCGTGCCCGGCCGTCAGCACCTCTCCGCGCACCTGTGCGCCGATCCTCTCCGCGATCCCTCCAGCCATGGTCGTCCCTCCGATCGAGTGGGCAGTACTCGGGGCTCCAGCCTGACGAAAGGGCGCGCCCGGGTTTCAAGTGACGGCGTTACCGCCGGCACCCCTCGTCGGTGAAACGAATCGGCCGTGCCAGTGTAGCCGGACCGGCGCGACTCGCCGCCCCGCTCGATGCGTTGGAGGTTCACGATCGCGTCCGCGCCCAGCCGGCGGGCCTCGGCCTTCAACGCGTCCAGCGTGTCGTCCAGCGACCGCGTCAGATCCGACTCGAAGCCCGCCAGGACCGCCACCTCCGCGTAGGGGCACTCGGGCAGCCTGGTGCTGTAGGTCAGGATCTCCTCGTCCGGCGGCCTGGGCGGATAGGGACCGCCCAGCATCGTCGTGTCGACGGCGGGCGCGCAGCCGAGGGCCGCGACCACGGCCGCCAGCGCCAGGAGCCGACCCGCGACCCGCCGTCCCACCCGTTCCGAACCCCGCATGACCCCCTCCGCGTCGAAGTCGAGCGCCGCGTCGGGAGGGCAGGACGGCGCCTACCTCATCTAGCGGGCGCCGGAATCGATTGTTCCCCCTCCGAAACGGTCTTCTCCGGCTCGGCCGCGCCCGGCGCCTTCTCCCACGTCCAGGTTCGCCCCATCACCCACTTCTCGAACCAATCCAGCTCGACGTTGGCCTTGAACAGGCGGTGGCGAAGCTCACGCCACCCGTGGGGCTCGCGGGGCGCCACGTAGAGGTGCGTGGGCACCCCCTGCGCCTTCACGCCGCGCCACATCTCGATGGACTGGGGCATGGGCACGCGCGGGTCCTGCTGGCCCACCAGGAAGATCGTCGGCGTCTTCACGTTGCTCACGTACTTCAGGGGCGAGTTGTCCCAGTAGGCGTCGATGGGCGCGTCCTTCTGCCAGGGCGTGCCGCCGAACCACGGCGTGCGGTAGGTGCGCACGTCCGACTGGGCGTACATGGAGATCCAGTTGGCCGCGCCCGCGCCCGAGGAGGCGGCTTTGAAGCGGTCCGTGTACGTGATGATCTTGTTCGTCATGTGGCCGCCGGCGCTCCACCCCATCTTGCCCATGTGGTCGCCGTCCACGATGCCCCGGGCGATGAGCGCGTCCACGCCGGCCATGACGTCCTTGTGGGCCTGGTCGAAGTAGCTGCCCACCATGTTGCGCAGGAACGCGTCGCCGTATCCCGTGCTGCCACGGTAGTTGGGCTTGAGCACGGCGTAGCCGAGCGACGCGAGCACGGGCACGTAGTTGGACGAGCTCCACAGCCCCCCGAGCTGGTCGCTGGACGCCGGGCCGCCGTGCGTCTGCACGATGAGCGGGTACCGCTGGCCCTGGCGGTAGTCGAGCGGGTAGTAGAGCAGCCCCTCCACGGTGACCCCGTCCTCACCCTTCCAGGTGATGGCTTCCTCCCGGGGAAGACGGAAGCGCGAGGCCAGGTCGTCGAAGACGTGCGTCACCTGCGTCGGCTCCCCCTGCCCCGTCCACAGCCACACGTCGCCGGGGCTGGTGGAGCCGCGGCGCGTGAAGACGTGCCGCCCGAGCTTCGGGCTGTAGCTCCACCCGCCGTAGGTGACGTCGCCACCCAGGACGCGCTGGGGCTCGCCCCCGGCCACCGGAACCCGCAGTACCTCGTCCCGCACGCCGGTGTTGGCCAGCACGAAGACCTGGCTTCCGTCCGCGTTCCACGTCGCCTGGTCCAGTCCGTATCCGGAGCCGGCGGCGAGCTCCGTGCGGCTCCGCCCGCCGCCGGGACGACGAAGAGGTTCGTGTTGTAGTAGGTCTCCCCCAGGTCGGCGCGCGCGTCGGCCTCGAAGAGCACCCAGCGGTTGTCGGGAGAGAGCTCGGCGCCTCCCTCGGTTACCCCGTTGTCGGTGAGCTGGCGGGCGCCGGAGCCGTCGGCAGCCATCACCCACACCTCACCCTTCTCCGCGTCCTCGTAGAGGGGATCGGGCGCGCGATGATGGGCGATCATCGTGCCGTCGCGCGACAGCGTGTACCCGATGACCGAGTAGTCGCCCTCGGTCAGGCGCTCCTCCTCCCCCGTCGCCACGCGCACGCGCCACAGGTGATCCTGCTGGTAGTTCTCGTCGTAGGCGAAGACGTCGTCCTTCGCCTTCTCGCGCGCCGCCTGCTCCGCGGGACTTCGGCTCGGAGCCGTGAAGTAGATCCACGTCCCGTCGGGAGACCACTGGATGTCGCCCACCGACGTGGCGTGCTTCGTGAGCGGCTCCGCTTCGCCACCGGTGTTGCGGAGCAGCCAGATCTGCCGGGGCTGGTCGTCGGAGCGATCCGCCAGGAACGCGATGCGCGCGCCGTCCGGAGACCACCGCGGGCTCGACTCTCCGCTCTCGCCGCGGGTGAGCTGGAGCTCGTCCGTCCCATCCGCGTCGACCCGCCAGACGTGGGACATCGTCCGGTTGCCGTCCCAGTCGGCCTCCGAGCGCGTGAAGACGATCTGACTCCCGTCCGGCGAGAGCTGCGGGTCGCCGATGGACGGGAGGTCGATGAGGTCCACGACCGTCATCGCCCGGGGAGCGTCCTGCGCCGCAGCCCGCGTGGGAGCGAAGACGAGAAGGAGAGCCAGGGTCGGGATCGCCGGGGCGAGGGCACGGCGGGGGATCGAGAAGTAGGTCATCGTCTCATCCATGCGGGGTGAAGGCACGACTCCCATTCTGGGGGAAGGATGCCGTGGGGAACAGACGCGGGCCGGCTTCTCCGCTCCCCGTTCGCGGCGAGGCGCCGCGACCGCCTGTCCCGGGGTCCTTGCATCCTCCGAGTCGACAACTACTTTGTAGTTATCGTGGGCACGCGCACAGGTTACCGGAGGGTGCGGCCGTGGCGCTCGGCGAGCTGGAGCAGGTGGTGCTGTTGGCGCTGCTGCGCCTCGACGGCGAGGCCCACGGCGCGGGCATCGCGACGGAGATCGAGGAACGCGTGGGACGCAGCGTGGCCCCCGGAGCCCTCTACACGGTGCTGGAGCGTCTCCAGGACAAGGGCTACGTCGAGGCGTGGATCGGCGATTCCACACCGGAGCGAGGTGGTCGCCGCCGCAAGGTCTACCGCTTGCTCCCCGAGGGCGCTCGCGAGCTGCGCGCGTGGTACGCGGGCATCCGCGATCTGGCCGAAGGCGTGGCAGGGCGTCTGGACGCCCTGGCCGAGGGGGCATCGTGAGCCGCCCGGAGCCTGGGCCCCGACTCGTTCGACTTCTCGCCTGGATCCTGCTCCCCGCCCGCGACCGCGAGTTCATCATCGGCGACCTCGAGGAGCTGTTCGCGCGCAGGGCCGCCCGCCAGGGGCGCGGCCCGGCTGCGCGCCGCTACCTGCGCGACCTCCTGGCGTCCGCCGCCGCGCGAGCGCTGCGCGCGACGGGGTGGCCGCGGGTTGACGCCGGGGACCAGCCGACGGGATCGGCGGCCCACGGGACCCTTCCGGGCGGCCGGTCCGGGCATCGGGGACGGCATCCTCTCCGATGTGCGAGATGCCCTACGCACGCTCCGGAGGGAGCGCGCCTTCACGGCGCTCACCGTCGCGACCCTCGCCCTGGGTGTCGGATCCTCGGCCGCCGTCTTCGGGATGGTGAACCAGCTCCTCCTTCGACCGCTCCCGGGCGCCGGGAACGGCCGGACAGCAGCGTACGTGCAGTTCCGCTCGCCCGTACGGCCGGAGGGAACGAACGGCGAGGGGATCTCGACGCCGGATTTCGACGCGCTGCGCCGCGACGCGACGCTGTTCGACGGGATGGCGTCGTACGGGCTCGTAGGGCTGACCGTCTCCCGCGACGACGCCCGCCCCATCGCCGTCTACGGAGAGAGGATCTACGGCGACTTCTTCGACGTGCTCGGTGTGCGACCCGCCGTGGGCCATCTCCTGGAAGCGCCGGAGACGGAGCTGGGCGCGGATCCGTCGAGAGCGGTCGTCAGCGAACGGCTGAGCACGCGCCTCTTCGGGACGAGCACGGGCGCCGTCGGCCGATCGATCCGGATGAACGGGCGGAGCGTGACCGTGGTCGGCGTAGCCGGCGGGGCCTTCAGGGGCCCGGAGCGGGGGATCGACGTCGACGTGTGGCTCCCCCTGGGCGCGCTCGTTCCCCTCGTCGGCGCGACGCCGGAGAGGCTGCGCAGCCGCGACGCGGGCCTCCATGGCGACATCGTCGTGCGACTCGCTCCCGGCGCGCGCGTGGAGGCGGCGGAAGGACAGGTAGCGGAGATCCTCGGCCGACTGGCGCGGGACGAGGGGGATCCGCGCCTCGCCGAGCTGCGCCCCCGCCTGTATCCGGGCCTCGACACGCCGCCGATCATCCGGGCGATCACCTACCGATCGCTCAGGACGCTGGGGATCGTCGTCGCGCTGGTGCTGCTCATCGCGTGCGCGAACGTGGCCAACCTCCTCCTCTTCCGGAACGTCGCGCACCGCGGTGCGACGGCGACGCGCCGGGCGCTCGGGGCGTCGTCGGGCCGCATCGCCCGGCAGCGCCTGGTCCTCAGCCTGCTCCTGGCGACGCTGGGCACCGTCGGAGGCCTCGGCGTGGGGTGGCTCGTCGCGCTGCCATTCAGGGGGGCGCGGTTGACGCGCATGCCCGCCTTCGAGGGCCTGGTCCTCGACGCACACGTGGTGCTGTTCGCCGGCGTCGCGTCCGTCGCCACCGCCCTGTTGTTCGGCACCGTCCCGGCGCTCCTCGCGGGCCGCTTCGACGTGGCGGCCTCCCTCGGCCGGTCCCGCTCCGGGGACACCGGAGGATCGGGCCGCGTCCGCTCCGCGCTGTCCGCGGGCCAGCTCGGCGTGAGCCTCGCCCTGGTGGTGGCGGCGCTCCTCCTGGTGCGTACGGTCCACAACCTGTACGCGGCGGATTCCGGTCTCACCATCGACGGAGTCTCCGAGATCTTCCTGCGACGGCCCCCGTGACGCCACCCCGGCGGAGCTCGACGCGCTGTACCGGAGCGTGCTGGCGGGAGTGGAGGCGTTGCCCGACGTCGAGGGCGCGGCCCTCGACCTGTACGGACCCAACGGCTCGCAGACCCTGGGGCGCATCGGGCTCCCGGAAACGGCCGACGACGACTACCTCCAGGTCCAGATGATCCCCGTGACGCCCGGGTGGTTCGAGCTGCTGCGCGTGCCGGCGTTGAGCGGACGCACCTTCCGGCAGGAAGACTGGCGGGCGGGCGGGTCCGCCGGCGTCGTCCTCACCGCGTCGCTGGCCCGCCGGCTCTTCGGTCGCACGGACGTGGCCGGCAGGGCGGTGTCCGGTGGGTTCGTGGATCGGAAGTCGATGACGGTCGTCGGCGTCGTGCGGGACTTCACCACGGCGTACGCTCCGGACGAGCCCCAGGACGCTTTCTTCGTCACGTATGCCGACGCGCCGGCCTTCCACGGCTTCACCCTCCTGGTCCGGACGCGACGGTTCGATCCCGAGGTGGCGCGGCGCATCCGCGGTGCCGTCGAGGCGCTACTGCCCGACCAGCCGGTGGGGGACCCCACACCCCTCTCCGCCCGCGTCGACGACATCCACGCGGAGGAGCGGATCTTCAGCCGGCTCTTGGGGCTGCTGTCGATCCTCGCCGTGACGCTGGCGGCCGTGGGCCTCTACGGCGTCGTCGCCTTCGGCGTGGTCGCCCGTCGCAGGGAGCTCGGGGTGCGCCTGGCGCTGGGCGCCGAGGCCCGCGACGTCGCCTCGGTGGTCCTCGGCCACGCCGCCTCGATCGTGTCCGCGGGTGTCGTGCTGGGGCTCGGCGGCGCCTGGGCGCTGTCCCGCGTCCTCGAGAGCCGATTGTTCGGCGTCGCGCCGGTGGATCCGGCGTCCTACGCCGCCGCCGCCCTCCTCTTCGCCACGGTGGCGGGGGCGGCCTGCTGGGCACCCACCCGGCGGGCCATGCGCGTGGATCCGGCCGTCACGCTGCGCGAAGAGTGACGGGCCCGGGCGGCCGGTCCGCAGCCATGGCCCCGGCCCGGCCTTCTCCTCCCCTCAGGAGATCGGCCTCTTCGCGCCGATCGTGTAGCCCGCCGGCGGCTCCGCCCCCAGCAGGTTCTTCACGAAATAGTCCCACCGCCGGCGGATCATGTACGGCTCCATGGCGAAGCCGTGCCGGCGGTTCGGGAGCATGAGGAGGTCGAAGTCCTTGTTGGCAGCGATGAGCGCGTCGACCATCGTCAGCGTGTTGTTGGGCGGGACGTTGTCGTCCAGCGTCCCGTGGGCGAGGAGGAGCTTCCCCTTCAGGTTGCCCACCTTCAGCTCGTTGGCCTGGTTGTCGTAGTTGGTCGTGCCGTCCGGGTGCTCGACCAGGAGGCCCTGCCACTTCTCCCCCCAGTCGTCCTCGTAGATGCGGTTGTCGTGGTTGCCCGCCTCGGAGACGGCCACCTTGTAGAAGTCCGGATACGTGAGGATGCCGTCCGTGGACGCGAAGCCGCCACCGGAGTGGCCCCAGATGCCGACCCGGTCCAGGTCCATCCACGGATGCTCGGCGGCGAGCTGGCGGATGCCGCCGACCTGGTCGGGGAGCCCGTTGTCGCCCATGTCGCCGTAGTAGGCCGCGTGGAACGACTTGGAGCGCATGGGCGTGCCCATGGCGTCCAGCGCCACGACCACGAACCCCAGCTCGGCCATGGCCTGGTGGTCACGGCGCGCCGCGCCGAAGCTACGGCTGCCGACGGAGCCGGTCTGCGGACCGGGGTAGACGTAGTTCACCACCGGGTACTTCTTCGCGGGATCCATGTCCGTGGGCGTGAACATGAGCCCGTACAGATCGGTCTTGCCGTCGCGTGCCTTCACGGTGAAGGGGATGGGCGGCTTCCACCCCGCCGCCACCAGCCTCGAGATGTCCGCCTTCTCCAGCGCCACCACCTCGGCGTCCACGCGGGTCGCGCACGACCGTGACGGGAGGCACCACCGGCGTGGACCACGAGTCCACGAAGTACTTCCCCGACGGCGACAGCGTGACGGTGTGGTTCGCGCTGTCCGGCGTGAGCAGCCTCGGCTCCCCGCCGTCCATCCTCACGCTGTAGAAGTACTGGAAGTAGGGATCGCCCGGCTCCCGTCCCGCGCCGGTGAAGTACAGCGTGCGGGAATCCTGGTCGATCTCCAGGAGCTGCAGCACGTTCCAGCTCCCCCTGGTGATCTGCCGCTTCAGCTTCCCGGTGGCGAGATCGTACAGGTAGAGGTGGCCCCAGTCGTCACGCTCCGAGTACCAGATCACCTCGTTCGAGCGCGGCAGGAAGTGCCAGTTCACCTTGTTGTAGCCGGACTCGAAGAACGTCTCGACGTGCTCGGACAGCACGTCGCGCACGTCGCCCGTCTCGGCGTCGGCCACGCGCAGCGTGGCGTCCTTGTGGTCGCGGGAGCTGGAGACGAAGGCCAGCCGCTTCGAGTCCGGGCTCCACTCGACGTCGGCGAAGGTCCCGTCGCAGTAGATGTCGTCGCAGATGGTGGAGCGGTGCTGGTCGGGCGGCATCTTCAGGCGCACCACCCGCGGGCCGTCCAGGTCCACGATCACCCGCGAGATCCGGAAGATCACCGAGTCCTCGGGCAGCGGGTACTTCCACGCCTGCAGCGTCGGATGCCCCACCGCGGTGCTCACCAGGTACATGTCCCCGACGCCGCGCTCGTCCTGCTGGAACGTCGCGATCTTCCTCGAGTCGGGAGACCACAGCACCACGGGCGCGTCGCTCTTCCGCCACCCGGCGTTGTCCGTGGCGTACCCGAAGCCCTCGATCCCGTCCGTGGTGAGCTGCGTCTCGCGCGCCGGTGGCGACGTCGAGCACCCACAGGTTGTGGTCCCGCCGGAACGCCGCCTTCGTCCCGTCCGGCGAGAGCACGTAGTCGCGGCCGAGTGGCTCGCTCTTCGGACCGGCGTGTGCACCGCGTGACCGGGAGGTCACAGGTGAAGGACCGCTCGCCCACGTCGAAGTGGATTCCACCGTCCACGTAGTCGAAGCTCGTGAAGGGCAGCGCGAACGGCGCGATGGTCGTGTCCATCGACCGCCGACAGCGCCCGCGCGAGCGGCCTGGTGGTCGAACGCGCGCTCCCGCGTCTTCCGGGCGGGATCGACCAGCACGAACTCCGTCGCCCTCCGGGATGTCGTTCCGGTACCAGAAGCGGTCTCCGTCCACCCAGGTCGGCTCGACCGACGCGCCGAAGACCAACGGGTCGGTCGCGTCGGAGAGGAACCGCTCGGCGCGGGCGTACGTGTCGGCGGTCACGCGATCCGGGTGGTAGGGCGTGACCTGCTGCGATGCAGCGGCGGTGGGGACGCCGGCTGGGAGCAGGGCGCACAGGACGAGGGCGGGAGCCACGCGGCGCCGGTACGATCTGTTCGTGAGCATGGGGGATCCTATTCGGGTTCCACGTCGCCGTGGGTCGGCAGGGCGGCTTCGGGCGTTGCCGATCCTCCGGGTACGTTCGCCCTGGGAAGCGCCACGCGGAAGTCGGCACCACGCCCCTCCACCCGCGGCTCGAGCCAGATCCTCCCTCCGTGGGCGTCGACCATCTCCCGGGCGATGGCCAGGCCCAGACCCGTCCCCACCGCCCGGGATCGCTCCACCTGGTAGTACTTGTCGAAGATGTGGGAACGATGCTCCTCGGGGATCCCGGCGCCGGAGTCGGCGACCTGGAAGACCACGTCGTCCTCCTCACCCCACACCTCCACCTCGATCCACCCTCCCTCCGGGCGTGTGACGGAGCGCGTTCGACACCAGGTTCCCCAACACCTCGTCGCGGATGATGTCGATGTCGAGCACCGCAGTTTCGGGCGTCGAGTCGTGGATCTGCGCCTGCAACCCCACGCCCTTGGCACGGGCCAGCACGTCGAAGGACCGCAGCAGGCCGGTCACCACGTCCTCGACGTGGACCACGTCGAACTCCATCCGGTAGGTCCCGGCCTCCAACCGGCTGATGTCCATGAGACGGCTCACCAGACGCGACATGGCCCGGGTCTGCTCGAGGATGCCGTCCAGGATCTGGATCTGATGCTCGGTGAGCTCCCCCTGCGTCTCCTCCTCGATGAGCTCGGTATAGCCGTTGATCACGTTGATGGGCGTCTTCAGCTCGTGGCTCGCCACCCCCACGAACTCGGCCTTCATGCGGTCGAGCTCGGCGAGGCGACGTGTCATCGCGCGGAAGGACGTCGACAGGGTTCCGATCTCGTCCTTTCGGTGGTAGGGAAGCTCGGGCGGGTCCTCCAGTCGCCCGCCTGCCACCGCTGCGGTCGCCTCCGCCAGGCGTCCGAGCGGTCGGACGAGGGCGTAGGTGGTCCATGCGCCCACCAGGATCGCCACGAGCACGAAGAACGCCACCCCCGCCAGAGTGGATTGGCGTGCCGACGCGCTGATGGCTTCGGCCCTCCGGAAATCCGCCTGTGCGATCCGGTCGATCGCGCCGGCGAGGGCCCGGACGCGCTGGCGCCCCTCCACCAACAGCGGCTCGAGGCGGTTGAAGGTCCCGGTGGCCTCGGCCACCCGATCCTGCTGCATCAACCCGTGGATCTTGGCTGACAGGTCCGCAATGCTGTCGAAGATGGGGTCGACGTCCGCCGCGGGCTTCGCGTACGGGGACGTGCCGAGCGAGTCCAGCTCCAAGCGCATTCGCGAGATCTCGTCCTCCACCGACGTGCGCAGAACGGGTTCGCCGGTGATCAGGTAGCTGCGCTCGTCTCGGTCGAGCTCCGCGATGTCGGTCTGCAGGTGACCGACCGCGAGCACGGCTGCGGCGTGTCTGCCCCTCCCCTCCACCGCGAGGTCGCGCAGCTCCGCGAGCCGCGCGGCGGCGAACAGGACCGGAAGGAGCATGAGGGCGGTGACGACCGCGAAGCCCGCGAGCAGTCGGATCCGGACGCTCATCGCCCTCCGGTCCGGACCGCCTCCACCGCCCTTCAGGAGCTTGCGGACGCGATCGATCTCCGCCTGGAGCACGTCGAGGGAGTCCTGGAGGGTGGCGAGGCGCCGCGCGGTGGTCGGCCCGTCATAGGTCGGCAGTCCGAGGTGGTCGCGGGGTTCGCCCTCCCCACAATCCGCGAAGCGATCGGCGACGGGGGGAGAATCCGCCTCTCCGACGATCGCCGTCCCCCCCAGATCGACCGCCAGCAGATACAGGGTCCGGGCGACGGGCAGCTCCTCGTCGGGAATCCCCGGCAGGGACAAGTAGGCCTCCGCGTACCGCCGGGCGCGACCCGGACTCCTCTCGGGATTACGTACGTCGAGCTCGGCAGCGGCGAGGAGCAGCAGGGCCGTGCGAGCCCGCTTGCCGGATCGGCAGCGGGCGACGAGCCACTCGAGGTCGGGCGTCGCGGATTCGAAGTCGGAGCGATCCAGCGCCGTCACCGCCCTCGAGAACCGCTCTCGCGTCTCGGAATCCCGTCCGCCCCCGACCCCGAGCGTCGCGCAGGAGAGCACCGAGAGGGTCGCGACGAGCACGAGGCCCGGGCGGACCACGCGAGCGCTCAACCGCCGGTGCCCGTTTGGGCCCGCAGCGTTCGCAGGAACGCTCCCACCACCTCGGGATCGAACTGCAGTCCCGCGTTCCGCTCCACCTCGACCAGGGCTTCTGCTTCCGACCACGCGCTCTTGTACGGCCGTTCTGTCGTCAGCGCGTCCCAGGTGTCCGCCACGGACACGATCCGCCCGGACAACGGGATCGCCTCACCGGAGAGCCCCCGCGGATAGCCCAGGCCATCCCAACGCTCGTGATGGCAGAGCGCGATCTCGGCCGCCAGGTCCAACAGGGGCACGCCGGTGCCCGCCAACAGGTCCGCGCCGATCGTGCAATGCGTCTTCATCACCTCGAACTGCTCCCGGGAAAGGCGTTCCGAGCACAGGAGGATGGAGTCGGGGATGCCGATCTTCCCGATGTCGTGCAGGGGCGCCGCCAGGCGTATCGTCTCCACGCGCGGCTCTTCCCACCCCAGCTCACGGGCGATCACACCCGCCGTGCGCCCCACGCGCTTCGTGTGCTCGCCCGGTGGCGTCGTCCCGGTACTCCGCGGCCCGGGCCAGGCGCTGCAGCGTCTGGATCCGTGCCTGCTCGAGCTCGGCCGTCCTCGCCTGCACCCGCTCCTCGAGTCGCTCGTTCTGCTGCGCGAGCCTCTGATGGAGGAACCTGGCCTCGAGCAGGTTCTGCACCCGCAGCCGGACTTCCGACGGACTGAGGGGCTTGGTGAGGAAGTCCTTCGCCCCTCCCGAAAGAGCCCTGCGCTTGGCGTCCTGACTGTGGTCCGACGTCAGCACCAGCACGGGGCGGTAGGCGTGCTCCGGCGTGAGGTCGCGGATCACGCGGAGCACCTCGTGGCCGTTCATCACCGGCATGAGCAGGTCCAGCAGGACCAGGTCGGGGTCCACCTCCGCGACGAGACCCTCGACGGCCCGCGGGTCGTTGGTGCTCCGGATGTCCGCGTACCCGCTGGCCTCGAGGATCCTCCGCAGCAGCTGCACGTTGGCCTCCTCGTCGTCCACGATGAGGAGTCGCGCCTGAGAGAGTTGGTCAGAGAGCATGCGCGCCGGGAGGGGGCGTGGGGGCGTCCCCGTGCATGTGAATTGGGTATATATCAAATCTGCGGAAGGCTCCGGCGAGATGCAAAGACGGAAATCGTCGAAGCCCCTTCCATAACATCGGATTATCCATATAATTCCATCCATGCCCAGCTACGACTTCGTCTGCCAGGAATGCGGCACCACCTTCGAGGTGCGGTTGTCCATGTCCGCCTACTCCGCCGGGGAGGGGCGTACGTGCCCCGAGTGCGGTTCGCACGAGGTGGAGCGGGCCTTCACGGCCGTGAACGTCATCGCCGGAAGCCACTCGAGCTCGGGCTCCGGGTCCGGCGGCGGGTGCTGCGGCGGCAGCGGCTTCACCTGAGCCTCCTGAGCTGATCGCCCGGTCGGGCGAACGCTCCCCCCCTCCTTCTCCCGCTCGCGCCTCCAGGCTCCGGAGAGCGCGCCGGCGGCGCACGCGCTATCATCCGGTCTCCCGGGACGTCGATCGGCAACTCCGCCGGGGCGGTGCGCGCCGATCGCCGCCCGACCCTCCCAGATGAAGGAGTGCCCTCATGAACCGTTCCCACCACGCCGCGTTGCTGGCGGCCGCGCTGTGCCTCGCCGCAGCGGCCCCGCTGGCCGCGCAGTCGTCGAAGAGCCCGGTCATGGACGTCGTCCGGGCCAACCTCGCGCGATCGGCCACCAACATGGTGGCGGCCGCGGAGGCCATGCCCGCCGACAAGTACGGGTTCAAGCCCACCGACGGGCAGAACAGCTTCGGCCAGATCGTGAGCCACGTGGCGGGCTCGAACAACTTCCTGTGCTCCGCGCTCTCCGGGACTGAAGCCCCCAAGGCGCAGGTGCCCGAGGGCGACGCGGCGAAGGCCGACCTCGTCGCCGCCGCGAAGGCCTCGTACGACTACTGCGCGACGGCGCTGGCGAGCGTCACGGACGCGCAGCTCGGCGACATGGTGCCCTACTTCGGCGGCCGCCAGGTGACGCGGGCCACCGTGGCCGTCGGCGTCGCCAACGACTGGGCGGACCACTACGGGCAGCTCGCCATGTACCTGAGGCTCAACGGGATCCTGCCCCCGACGGCGCGCCGCGGCATGGACGACTGAGCGGGCGGGAGGGGGCGTCGCATGCCCGGGAGCCGCCCGGCCGGCGCGTTGACGTTGCCCGCGGGGGGCGGCTAATCTCGGCCGCGTTTCCAGAGGATCTCCCGCATCCCGCGTGTCCACGCCCACCGGAGCTCCGGTCATGCGTCGCCCCCTTTTCGCCCTGGCCGCCCTCGCCGTACTCGCCGTCCCCCTCGCCGCGCAGACCCCTGCCGCCTCCACCGACGGGCGCGCGTTCACTCCCGAGGACTGGTACCGCCTCACGACCGTCTCCTCGCCCGCCATGTCGCCCGACGGGCGCTGGGTGGCGTTCACGGTCACCACCGTGAACGAGGCGGCGAACGAGCGCCACTCCGAGGTCTGGCTCGTCTCCACCACGGGAGGCGAGCCCACGCGCATGACGTCGCCGGGCACGGAGAGCTCGAACCCCCGCTGGTCCCACGACGGCAAGCTCCTCCTCTTCACCTCGCGGCGCGAGGGTGGGCGGGGCAGCACCTGGGCGCTGCGCATGGACCGAGCGCCCGCGGGCGAGGCCTTCCAGCCCGAGGGGATGCCGCAGGGCTCCATGCCCGCCGACGGCTCCTTCACGGTCTTCACCGAGGGCGGCTCCGGGGGGTTCGGCTTCGGGCGGGGGCGCGGGGAGGAGGAGGCGCCGGAGCAGCCGTCCGCCGAGCGCCGGGACGATCCCTGGGCCCGCATGAAGCCGCTGGCCCGGCCGCCGTACGGCGGCATCACCGAGCCGACGGACGCGCGGCGCTTCGACGGGATGCAGTTCGTGGACTTCCCGATCATGGCCAACGGGCGGGGCTTCATCCCCAATCGCCGGGAGGCCCGGAAGTGGGAGGCCTCGAAGATCTACCGGCAGAACACGGGAGACACGACGAAGGTCGAGGTCGCGGAGGCGCCTTACGCGCACCGGGACGTCCAGGTGTCGCCCGACGGCCGCTGGATCGCCTTCACGGCGGACCCGGACCTGCGCCCGGACTCGGTGGTGCAGGCCGAGCGCGACTCCCTGGCCAGGCTCCCCTACGACGCCGCCCGCGACGAGGCCCCGCGCAACGACGCGGATGTCTTCGTCTCTCCCCGCCGGGGTGGCGGTGCGCCGCGCCGCATCACCCACCAGAACGGGAGCGAGAGTCGACTGATCTGGTCGCCGGATTCCCGGCAGATCGCCTTCGTCTCCAGCCTGGAGCGCACCACGTCGCGCCGGATCTGGATCGTGGACCGTGACGGTGCGGCCGAGCCCCGCAACGTGCTCGGGGACTGGCAGTACGAGCCCCAGGACGTCGACTGGATGCCGAACGGCAAGCTGGTCGTGAGCGCGGCCATCGGGGGACGCACGGCGCTCTACCAGATCGATCCGCAGAGCGGCGCCATGACCGAGGTGATCTCGGGGCGGCGGCGCATCAACGGCTTCTCCTACGACCAGGCGTACAGGAAGGTCGCCTTCGTGGCCACGTCGGTGGACGAGCCGACCGAGCTGTTCATCGCCGGTATCGACGGGAAGAACGAGGCGAAGCTCACCGGCTTCAACGACGCGCTGAACGACGAGATCGCCTGGCCGAAGGCCGACCGCTTCACGTACACCTCGGTGGGCGGGCTCGAGATCGAGGCGTGGCTGCAGTACCCCTGGGGCTACGAGGAGGGGAAGAAGTACCCCCTCGTCCTCTACATCCACGGCGGGCCGCACTCGGCGTACGGAGAGGGGTGGTTCGACGAGTTCCACAACCTCACCGGCGCCGGGATGTTCGTCCTCTACACGAACCCGCGCGGCTCGAGCGGATACGGCGCCGACTTCACCTACTCGACGCGCGGCCGCTGGGGGATGGAGGACTACCAGGACCTCATGAAGGCCGTGGACATCGCCATCCAGCGCCCCGACGTGGACGCCGACAACATCGGCGTGACGGGCGGGAGCTACGGCGGCTTCATGACGGCGTGGGTCACCGCGCACACCAACCGCTTCAAGGCGGCCGAGACCGACCGGATGATCAGCGACTGGTTCAGCTGGTACGGGTCGTCGGACGCGCAGGGCCTCACGGAGTTCGAGTTCTACGGCAAGCCGTGGGACAACCCCGACCTGTACCGGGAGCTGTCGCCCGCCACCTATCTGCAGAACGTGCGCACGCCCACGCTCCTGGTGCAGTCGGAGGAGGACCACCGCACGGCGATGACCGGCGCGGAGGAGTGGTTCATCGGGTTGAGGAAGCAGGGCGTGCCCGCGGAGTTCGTGCGCTACCCGCGGTCCACCCACGACCTGTCGCGCACGGGCGAGCCCTGGCTCCTGGTGGATCGCCTGGGCCGGCTGCGCCAGTGGTTCACGCACTGGCTGGTGGACGGCGCCGTCGCCACCGACAAGCCGTAGGCGGGCGCCGATGGTCATCTACGGGACGGCGCTCCTCGCCGGGTGCATGGTGCTGGGCATCTTCATCGGCGAAGCCCTGGGCAAGCTCATCGGGGTGCAGGCCAACGTGGGCGGCGTGGGCATCGCGATGCTCCTCCTCATCGTGCTTTCGGACATCTTCCGGAAGCGCGGCGGCATGAAGCCGCTCACGCAGCAGGGCGTGCTCTTCTGGAGCGCCGTCTACATCCCGATCGTGGTGGCGATGGCGGCGAAGCAGAACGTGATCGCCGCCGTGCGCGGCGGGCCGGCCGCCATCCTGGCCGGCGCGCTCGCCGTGATCGTCAGCTTCCTGCTCGTTCCGCCGCTGAGCCGGCTGGGCCGCCCGCCGGGCGAGACGAGCGAAGCGCTTCCGGACCCGCCGGCGGAGCGGGCTTCGAGCAGCTCCGGGCGTCCGGGTGTCACCGGGGAGTCCCCATGAGCGGGGCGTGGCAGCTCCTGTCCGGAGTGCTGGCCAAGAACGGCCTGGTGACGGCGTTCGCGTTCGTCGGCATCACCGTGTGGCTGTCCTACCTCGTCTCCGACCGGCTCACGAAGGGCCGGCTGCACGGATCGGCCATCGCGATCCTCACCGGGCTCGTGCTGGCGTGGGTGGGCGGGGTGGTGACGGGCGGCAAGCAGGGCCTGGCCGACATCCCGGTGCTGGCCGGAGTGGGGATCCTGGGCGGCGCGATGCTCCGGGACTTCGCGATCATCGCGACGGCGTTCGGCGTCAGCCTCGAGGAGATCCGCAAGGCGGGAATCGGCGCCATCGTGTCCCTCTTCGTGGGGGTGCTCGGCTCCTTCGTGGTCGGCGCGGCGGTGGCGTGGTTCTTCGGCTACCGCGACCCGGTCGCCATGACCACCATCGGGGCGGGCGCCGCCACCTACATCGTCGGCCCGGTGACCGGGACGGCCGTCGGCGCGCCGTCGGACATCATCGCGATCAGCATCGCGGCCGGGCTCGTGAAGTCGATGATGGTGATGACCGGCACCCCGTTCGTCGCGCGCTTCATCGGCCTCGACAACCCGCGTTCGGCGCTCGTCTACGGCGGGCTCATGGGCACGACGAGCGGCGTGGCCGGCGGGCTGGCCGCCACCGACGAGCGGCTGGTCCCCTACGGAGCGATGACCGCGACGTTCTACACGGGGCTGGGCTGCCTGCTCGGGCCGTCGGTGGTGTTCGTGACGATCAGGGCGCTCTTCGGGTAGGGGGCCCAGCGCCGGGGGGACGGCCGGGGCCCTACCCGATCTTCTGGAGCAGCTCGGCGGCTCGCTGCTTGTACGTCGGATCGCCCAGGTCGCAGCCCGGCGGAAGCCGCTCGATTTCCTCCAGCTCCAGCCGCGCCTGCGCGGGGCGGCCTGCGTCGATCAGCGTCTCGGCGAGATCCAGGTGGTGATAGATGTTCTGCGGGTCGATCCGGATCGCCCCGCGGAAGAACCTGACGGCGTTGTCCCACGACGCCTCCCGGAAGACCGAGGCTCCCAGGAACGTGCGGGCGAAGAACCGGCTGAGCCCCGACAGCCGCATGATCTCGGCGTTCCACCGGCCCATCACGTGCATCGCCGCGTCGTTCGTGCTGTCGAGGGCGATGGCCCGCAGCGCCTCGTCGCGCACCACACGGGCCGACTTGACGCGTTCGCGTGCGCTCTTGGTGAGCGCCTCCCGTCCGGCCGCCACCGCGACCATGTAGTGGCCGTACGAGCCCATGGAGTCGGCCCGCACCGCCCGCCATGACAGCGCGAGCGCCTCCGAGTAGAGCGAGTCGCGGGCGCTGCGCTGGGTGTCGGGCATCAGCTTGCCGATGTCGGTGAGCTCCCGTGCCGCCTTCCAGTTGGCCTCGTAGTCGAGGGAGTCCAGCGCCAGCGCGTCCTGGAAGTCGGTGAGCGCGGCCTGCGCGTTGCGCTCGCAGCGGGCCTCGTCTCCCTTACGCACCAGGTCGGCGGCCTGCTCCTGTGCGGTGGCGGGCTGCGCGGCGAAGGCCAACGTGCCTACGAGGGCGGCGGCCGCGACCGCGACGATCCGGCAACGACACGGTGCCATCGTATCAGAAGGCGTACGTGAGCGAGACGCCGAACAGGTTCGCATGGAACGTGTACATGCCGTTGTTCACCGCAACCGTCGGCGTGGCCATGCCCCCGTTCGTCGTGCGGCCCTGGCGGTTGGACTGGTCGACGTACTGGTAGGCCAGGTCGACGGTGAGGTGGCTGATCGGTCGGGTGCCCACGCCCGCGGAGAACTCGCGCCGCGGCCCCTCCGGCAGCACGGGGGTGACGCTCTGGTCCGGCGCCGCCGCCCCATGGAAGTCGAAGCCGGCGCGCAGGGTGGTCCCCGGCCGGAGGCGAAGCTCACCGCCGAAGCGCCCCCCCCAGGTGGCGCGGTAGTCCTCGACCACGGTGACGGTTCCCAGGCGCTGGAAGTCGATGGGCAGCGATCGGAAGATCCGCCAGTCGGTGTAGTTCGCGTCTCCGAGGACCCTCACCCCGGGGCTCACCTCGTAGGAGAACCCCACCACCGCCTGCTCCGGGAAGTTCAGGACGGTGGTGACCGTCTGGTCGGACAGCGGTGCGCCTTGCGCGAACTGCTGCGCCAGGATGCCGTCCAGAGGTGTGCCGGCCGGCGCCCCGAAGGGGTTGTTCGGTGGCAGCACGATGCCGGTCGGGATCTGCGCGATCGTCGCCTGCCCGTTGCCGATGTCCACCCGTTGCCGCGAGAGGAACCGCGCGCCCAGGGCGAGACGGTCGGTGGCCTGGAAGCGGATCCCCACGTGGTAGCCCCAGCCGTGCGCGCTCCCCTTGAGCGCCACGTCGGCGAAGTCCGTTCCCTGCGGAATGCCGAGGTCGCCGAAGGTCGCTCCGGCGACGCCGGGAACGGGCTGGGCCGCCAGGTCGAGCCGCTGGCGCAGCTCCACGGACACGAAGTTGACGTCGAGGCCGGCACCCACCGACCATCGCTCCCCGAGCCGATAGGCGACCGTGGGCTGGACGTACAGTCCCCGTATCCTGCTCTTGTAGGCGAGGAACCGGCCCTCGCTCGAGTCGGGCCAGTCGAGCTCGAGGCCGTAGGGAACGAACACGCCCACGCCGACGGTGGCCCGATCGGTGACGCCGAGGGCGTAGTAGCCGGAGGGGGAGGGAATGACACGATTCAGGAGGCGGCTGACCTGACCGGTGGAGCTGTCGGTGAAGTCGCCCCGCGGGGCCACGAAGGTGCCGCCGACGCTCAGGAGAGATCGGCCCCGGGCCACGCTCAACCCGGCCGGATTGAAGAACATGGCGGAGCCATCGGCGCACGGATCGGCGACGCCGGCGCCGCCACGCGCCATGGTGCACGCGCTGTGTTCGTAGAGACCGTACCCTTGCGCGGCCGCCGGGTGCGCAAGGGGGAGAGATGCCAGAAAGAGGCAGATTGACAACGCGACGGGAGACCTGCGCATGAGGCAGATGCCCGTCCAGACGCGAACGCGATTCACAGTGCAAGCCCCTCAGCTCTCCTGGATCTTCCCAGGTCGAGCAGATGAAAGTCGTGCGCCTCGCCCTGCACTTGTGCGCAAGACACATGCTAGCTACGGGACCGCTCCTGGGCGGGGCTTCTGAAGGCGCTCGCACGAGAGACTCGAGAGATCGTGGAGGGTACGCGCCACGGGCCGTTGCGTCGCCACATCAGCTCGACGGCCTGCGTGGAGTCGCCGGCGATGAGCCCGGCCACTGCGGCGCGATGACCGTCACCTCCGTTCAGCCGGCGGCGTAGAGCGTGTCGACCAGGGCCTGGAAGCGAGGGTCGTCCCTGAGCCCGTCGAAGAGGGGATCGACGGTGATGTAGGGGAGGTTGGGATCCCGCACGCCGGCGGCCTTCTCCAGGTACTCGAGGGCGGCCTCGTCGTCGCCCGCCCGTGTGTACAGGGTCGCGATCTGCCAGAGCTTGGCAGGGTCCCCACGGGTCACGAACACGTCCGCCACAGCCCGGAGCGCAGCCGCGTACCCTCCCTGCGCGTAGCCCGCGTCCAGCGCGCGGGCCGCCGCCGTGTCGCCCTGCGACGCGTAGTACTCCCGCCAGAGGGGCATCGCCTCGTCGTAGCGCCCCAGGAGGTGGAGCGTCGTCCGGGCGTTGGAGAGCGCCATGGGCTCGTTCGGCTCCCTGTCCAGGACGCGGCGGAAGGTCGCCTCCGCCTCCTCGTAGCGTCGGGTGAGGTTCAGGTACTGGCCGTAGACGCTCCGGACCCTCGTGTTGTAGGGATCGGCCTGCACCGCCGCCGTCATCTCCCGCTCGGCCTCCGCGTCCTTCCCACGGTAGAGGAGGACCTGGGCGAAATAGGCCCTGGACACGGCGTCGGCGGGATCGAGGGCGAGGGCCTTGCGGTACGCCTCTTCGGCGGCCGCGAAGTCCCAGAGGAGCCAGGCCCGGGTGGCGCCGTCGCGAGCGGCCAGGTCGGGGTCCAGCTCCGTCGCCCGGGCTCGGTACGCCGCGCCGCGCTCCATGGCCTCTTCGCCGCTGGCCCACCCCATCTGCGCACGAGCCGCCCACACCGCGGCGAGCCCCCACCACCCCTCGGCGCTGAGGGAGTCGAGGCGGAGCGCCAGCCGGTAGTAGTCCTCGGCGGTGTCGATCCCCTCGGGCGTGAGCTTCAGCCGCTGGAAGCGGGCCTGCATGAGCGCCAGCAGGACCTGTGGGTCCACCTCCTGCCCGGCGCTCAGGCGGGCCCTCTCCTCGTCGTCCAGGGCGACCCCCATCTCCTCCGCGAGCGCGAGGGCCACGTGGCGGTACAGCTCCGGGATCCTCCCGGGCGGGGTCTCGAAGCGCTCGGTCCAGACGATCACCTCCGTGTCTCCGTCGGTGAGCTGGAGGCTGAGCGTCACCCGTTCCGGGTCGAGGGACACCCGCCCGGTGACGATTCCGTCGACGCCCAGCTCCGAGGCGATCTGCCGGGTCGCCAAGCCGAGCTGCACGACCCGCTCGGCGGAGGGCCGGCTGATGACCCGCACGGCCCTCGCGAGCTCGTCCACCAGGTCCGCGTACGCTCCAGCCACGAAGTACTGCTGGGCGGTGTCGCGCTGCGCGTTCTCCAGGGGGAGGACGACAATGCGCTCCATGACCGGCCCGGTCAGGGCCCTGGTCAGGAGCCACACGGCCAGCGCCAGGGCGATCGCGCCGACGCCGACGGCCACATGGCGGACGCTGCGCCGGAGCCTCCGACGCCGCTCCTCCTCCTCCACGGCCGAACGGGTCGTAGCCTTCCGGAGCTCCTCGACGAACAGCTCCGCGGTGGAGAAGCGATCGGCGGGATCCACGCTCAGGGCCCGGGCCACCACCGGTTGGACGGTGATCGGCACGTCATCCCGGATCTCCGTGAGGTCCGGAATCTCCCCCGTGAGCTTCCGC
This sequence comes from uncultured Gemmatimonadales bacterium, assembly GCA_963848895.1. Classification (GTDB taxonomy): domain Bacteria; phylum Gemmatimonadota; class Gemmatimonadetes; order Longimicrobiales; family Gaopeijiaceae; genus SZUA-318. The sequence goes on along the minus strand of CAWKGE010000018.1, from coordinate 320,982 downwards.
CCGAGCACCGCCTCCGGCTTCTCGGCGGCGAAGGGGTTCGTCCCGGAGAGCATCTCGTGCACGATGCACCCCAGCGCGTACACGTCGACCCGGCGGTCCATCGCGGCCGTTCCGTCGAGCTGCTCGGGACTCATGTACGCGAGGGTTCCGACGGACACACCCGTCCGCGTCAGATGCTTCTCGTCGGCGCGTGCCGCCCGGGCGATGCCGAAGTCGCACACCACGGCGTGGCCGGCCTGGAAGAGGACGTTCTCCGGCTTCATGTCCCGGTGGACGAGCCCCTGGGCATGGGCGTACTCCAGCGCGTCCCCGATCTCCGAGGCGATGCGTATCGCCTCGTCGAAGGGCAGCCGACGCTCGCGGTCGAGACGGACCCGCAGGGACTCGCCCTCCACGAACGGCATCACGAAGTAGATGAGCCCGTCGGCCACCCCCGAGTCGTGCAGCGCGAGCACGTTGGGGTGGTTGAGGCGGGCGACGACCTCGATCTCCCGCAGGAAGCGCTCGGTCCCCACACCGGTGGAGATCTCGGGCCGCAGCACCTTGAGTGCTACGCGGCGCCCGTGCTTCAGGTCGTCGGCCAGGTACACCAACGCCATCCCGCCCTCGCCCAGGAGCCGGTCGATGCGGTAGCGCTCGTGGAGCGCGGCCTGCAGGCGGTCACCGATGTCCATCACGCGTAAGATGCGGCGATCGGTCCGGGATGGACAGGGAATTCGGCAGCCCTACCCGAGCCCCATCCTGGCCAGCAGCGGCGGGAAGCGCTGGTCCTTCCGGAGCGCGTCGTAGATCGGCATCGACGGCAGATGCGTGACGACGGGATCCCGTGCCTCGATGGACCGTTCCAGCCACTCGAAGACACGATCGTCTCCCAGGCCGAGATACGCCAGCGCGAACGCGGCGGGCGGTACGCTCGAGCTCCGGGCCATGGCCTCCAGCTCCCGCAGGAGCGCCCGGGCCTTTTCGTGCTGCGAGAGCAGCCCACAGACCGCCGCCGTGGCGCCGGTCACGAGTGGCTTTCGGATCTGCTCGTAGACCTGCCAGGCTTCCCGCATCGCGTCCTCGGCGGGCCCCGAGAACATCAGGGCGGTGGCGTAGAACCAGTGCAGCCACCACAGACCGGGGGCGAGCTGCACCGCCGTGCGACACGCGTCGCACGCCTTGTCGTACTGGCGCGCCACCGTGAGCACGAGGCCCAGGGCCCCATTGGCGAAGGGCGACAGGGGGTCCAGCCCGACCGCGAGCTGGGCCTCCTCCAGCGCCCGCTCGATCCGCATCCTGGGAACGAGATGATACCAGGCATGCTGGGACAGCACGCCCGCCGATCCGGGGCTCAGCTCGAACGCGCGCCGGAAGGCCGCCTCGGCACCCGGCCAGTCGTAGTCGAGGAGGCCGCGGAAGATGCCAAGCAGCGCGTGCGCCTCGCCGAATCGATCGTCGAGCTCCAGCGACCTCTGGATGGCCTCGCGGGCGCGGGGCACGACGGACTCGGGCTCGGCGACCCCGAACTGCGCCCCGTAGAACAGCAGGTCGGCGAGTCCGAAGTGCGGGCGGGCGAAGGTCGGGTCACGGACGATGGCTTCCTCGTAGCACGCGCGGGCCTCCTGGAAGGCCTGTTGCGTGAAGCGCTGGCTCAGCGTGCGCCCCTTCACCCAGAGATCGTAGGCACGGGGTCGATCGGCCTGGTGACCACCGGCTCGTTCGAAAGGGTCACCTCCAGGGCCCGGGCGATGGCCCGCGCGATGTCGTCCTGGACGGCGAAGACGTCGGTGCGCTCCCGATCGTAGCGGTCGCTCCAGGCGTGTCCGCCGTCCTTCGTGTCCACGAGCTGCGCCGACACACGCATCCGCTCGCGGTCACGACGAACGCTGCCCTCCACCAGCCAGTCCGCTCCCAGCCTGGATCCGATCTCACGCACGTCCCGGCCCCGGCCGTCGAAAGCGAACGCCGACGTGCGGGCGATGACACGGAGGTCGGGAATGCGGACGAGCTCGTTGATCAGGTCGTCGGCCAGGCCGTCGCCGAAGAAGCGATCCTCGTCTTCGCCGGTGAGGTTCAGGAAGGGGAGCACGGCGACCGAGGCCACACGATCGGGCCGTCGTCCGGCGGACGTCCTCATCCAGGCGTCGATCTCGGACCGGAACGCGAAAACTCGGGGGCGTGCGCCTCCCGGAAGGTGATGCACGGGAAGATCCCGATCCTTCGCCCAGCGCTGGGCCGTCCGTACCTCTCGCCCGAGGTACGCGGCGATCGCCTTCCACGAATTGAGACGCTCTTGCACCGGGACCTCCGGCCGGACGGAAGGGAGGCGGCGGCACCCTTCGCACAGAACGCTACTGCCCGCTTTCCGGTGCGACAAGAAGCGGCATGCCGCGGGTGTCGCATCTCGTCGCTTGAGGGACGGGAAGCCGGCTCCCAGGCTGGGAGCGAGGTAGACCGTTGCACGAGGAGGTACCATGAACAGGATCGAGAAAGTCGGGCTTTCGCTGTGCCTCGCAGGAGCGATCGCCGCGTGCGAGGGCCAGAGCCCCACGGCCCCGGAGGCCCTGGCTGTCGACGGCTCCACCCAGATGCTCACCGTGGCGTCGGGGTCGACCGAGCTGCACCTGACCGGGCCACGGCCCGTGACGGGCCGCCTGGACGGCAGCGACGAGTACGGCGACGTGTGCGGCGGCGGGGAGGGCGTGCCGATCGTCTCCACGGGCGTCGGGACGGTCTCGCACTTCGGGAAGTCGGTGATGGTGTCGACGACCTGCGTCAAGCTGAGCGACTTCAGCGTCATCGGCCCCACACCGTTCAGCATCCAGGCCGCCGACGGGGACCAGGTCGGTGGATTCCTCACCGACTTCGCGTACACGGACTACGGATTCGACCTCTACACGTCCATCACCTGGGGCACGGGTCGGTTCGAGGGCGCGACCGGCGAGCTCGTGTTCCCGACCCACAGCACGGGAACGGGGGTCTGGTGGTCCGGCGTGGAGGGCTGGATCGTGTACTGAGCTTCCCGTGGGGCGGCGTCTCCCTGTTACATTCCCCGGGTCGATGTCGATGCAACGCATCGAGCCCTGACCCGGTGGACCGACGGGAGGCTTGCTCGTGGCGACGATCCCCCTGTTCCAGCGCGCCGCGGAGCATGGCGACCGCATCGCCGTCGTCGCGCCCGAGGGCGTCTTCACCTACCGGGACCTGCTGAAGACGTCCTCGGCGGCCGCGCGACCCGGCTCCTGGCCGGGAGAGACGACCTCGACGGGGCGCGCGTGTGTTTCCTCGTCCCGCCCGGCTGGCACTACGTCGCCACGCAGTGGGGGGTGTGGCGCGCGGGGGGGATGGCCGTTCCCCTCGCCGTCTCGCATCCTCCGCGCCGAGCTCTCCTACGTACTGGACGACGCCGAGCCCGAGGTGGTGGTGGCCCACCCGTCCCTGGCGGAGCGCGTCTCGGACATCGCGGCGGAACGGGGGCTCGCGGTCCTCCAGACCCCTGCCCTCCTCGACGACGGCCCCACCGCCGAGTTGCCGGCGCTCGCGCCGGAGCGGCACGCGATGATGCTCTACACCTCCGGCACCACCGGTCGGCCGAAGGGCGTCGTCGCGACGCACGGCAACATCGAGGCTCAGGTGCGCGCCCTGGTCGAGGCGTGGGGATGGACCCGCGACGACCACATCCTCCTCACGCTCCCGCTGCACCACGTGCACGGCATCGTCAACGTGCTCACATGCGCGCTGTGGTCCGGCGCGGCCTGCCAGATCCTCCCCGCCTTCGACGCGCAGGAGGTCTGGGAGCGTCTGGGCCGGGGCGACCTGACCCTCTACATGGCCGTGCCTACGCTCTACCGCCGGCTGATCGACGCGTGGGAGGCGGCGGACGAGGGGACCCGCGCGACGTGGAGCGAGGGAGCGCGCGGCCTCCGCCTCATGGTGTCGGGCTCCGCCGCCCTCCCCGTCCCCACGCTGGAGCGGTGGGAGGAGATCACCGGCCAGCGTCTGCTGGAGCGCTACGGGATGACCGAGATCGGCATGGGTCTGTCGAACCCCCTGCATGGAGAGCGCCGGCCGGGCCACGTCGGGAGGCCGCTCCCGGGCATGGAGGTCCGGCTGGTGGACGAGGAGGAACGGCCGGTCGCCGACGGCGAGGCCGGGCAGATCCAGGTGCGCGGCCCCGGGGTCTTCGGCGAGTATTGGCGCCGCCCCGACGCGACCGCCGAGGCGTTCACGCCCGACGGATGGTTCCGCACCGGCGACCGCGCCGTCGTGGAGGACGGAGCCTACCGCATCCTGGGCCGCGAGTCGGTGGACATCCTGAAGACCGGTGGCGAGAAGGTGTCCGCCCTCGAGATCGAGGACGTGCTGCGCACCCACCCCGCGGTGGCCGACTGCGCCGTGGTCGGCGTGATCGACCCGGAGTGGGGCGAGCGGGTATGCGCCGCGGTCGTGGCGTCCCCGGGCGCGGACGCACCGGCGTCCGACGCCCTGCGCGCCTTCGCGAAGGAGCGCCTCGCGCCCTACAAGGTGCCCAAGGAGTTCCTGGTGGTGGCCGAGCTACCGCGCAACGCCCTGGGCAAGGTGACGAAGCCCACCGTGAAGAAGCTCTTCGGCCCTCCCTTCTAGGGTAGCGGCTACCCTCACCCCACGGTTGCCCAGCACTCGATCTCGACGGCCGCGCCCAGGGCGAGGCCGTCGGCGCCGATGGCGCTCCGCGCCGGCTTGTGACCCGGGAAATAGGTGGCGTACACCTCGTTCATGGCGGGCCACTGGGACATATCGTCGATCATGACCGTGCACTTCACCACACGGTCCATGGACGAGCCGTACCGCTCGAGGACTCCCCGGATGTTGTCGAGGGCCTGGCGGGTCTGGGGCTGGACACCGCCCTCCACCAGCGCGGCCTGACCCGGGAGGTTCCCGACCTGGCCGGAGAGGTAGAGCATGTGGCCGACACGGACGGCCTCGCTGAAGGGGAAGCCCATCGCCTCGGCCTCCGGCGTGGTCAGGTATTCGACCTCGGGGGCAGGCGCTTGCGCCATGGCCATGTCGTCCTGGTCCGGCGCTTCCTCGCAGGCCGCCAGAACGAGCAGCGGGAGGGCGAGCAGGAGGCCGGCGACCGGACGTCCTGGGCGTTGGGACATCGAGTGGGGCCGGCGACCCGCACGACCGGCCGAGGGGGAAGGAGTGTGCATCGGACGCTCCTGCGCTGCGGTGGACGCGACCCCGCCGCTCGGGGCCGGGGGGGCGGTAAGACTACCGGTCGTGACCCGCTGGCGACAGCGCCGGCCGCCGCCGATGCCGGCTCGACAGGCCGTGGCGAGCCAACGGGCGCACGACGGTGGCCCCGGTCGTTCGAGACGTCTTGCGAGCCTTCGCGGCACCCGGGCCACGGACGCGTTGCCCATGGGTGTCGCGTTGCCCATGGGTCTTGCTGCCCGTCGACTTCCGCCCTACCGTGCTCGGGGGGGGCTCCCGGTGGCCGGCTCACGTCCCGGGCTCTGCGCCGAACCGCCACCACGCGATGAACACCACAATCCTCCGCCCCATCCCCCCACGCCCCGCTCGTCGCCGTCGGCTCACGCTTCTGTGCTGCCTGGTCGCCTCGGGAGCGTGCATGCCGGGAGACGGTGGCGGCCGCCAGGGCTCCGCCGCGACCGATGCGCGCTGCGCGGGCCTGGCGTCCGGCAGCGTGCGGCTGGTCGTGCCCTACTCACCCGGCGGCGGCTACGACATGTACGCGCGCCTTCTCGAGCCTTTCCTGGAGCAGGCGATCGGATCGGAGGTGGTCATCGACAACCGCCCGGGCGCAGGTGGACGGGTCGGTGCCCGGCTGGTCCACGACGCGAAGCCGGACGGAGCGACCCTGGGCATCGTCAACGCGGCAGGCCTGCTGATCCAGGGCATGCTGGGCGAGCCCAGGTCGTTCCACCCGATGACCGACTTCACGCCCATCGGACGGATCGCCGTCGCGGACCCGGTGCTGGTCGCCGCGGGCGGCTCGTCGCTCGGCACATGGGAGGGGATTCGCGCCGCCTCGGCGGCGGGTCCCCTGGTGATCGGCGTGGGCGGCGTCAGCGACTCGTCGTGGGTTTGGTTCATCATCGCATCCGAGCTGCTCCACCTCGACGTCATGTACGTGGCTGGCTATCCCGGGACACGGGAGAGCTCCCTCGGGCTGATCAGGGGCGAGTTCGATCTTGCAGGCTACACCTTCGAGTCGATGCTCGACCGCGTCGCCTCGGGGGACCTGAGATTCGTCGCCCAGATCTCCCCCCACCCGGGATACGCGATCCTCCAGGGCATCCCCGTCCTCACCGGTGACGACGGCCTGGCCGCCCAGCGCGCCCTGGAGCTCGGGGAGGAGCCCGTGGCGGCCGCACGGCGAGCGGCCGCCCTGGACCGGATCTTCCAGGCCGGGCGCCTCATCGTGGCCCCCCCGGGGATGGATCCGACCCTGGCCCGATGCCTCACGGAGCGTCTCGCGGAGGTCGCCGCGGACAGCTCCTTCCTCGCGGCGGCCTCCAAGGCGGGACGGACCGTGGAATTCGCCGACCCGCTCACCATCGTGGCGCAGCTCGAGGCTACCGCACAGGATCGGAGGGAGCTGGGCGCCGTCTTCCGACGCCACGTGGCTGCCGCACGCTCCGACGGACCGGCGATTCCATGAATCCCGGACCCGCGACCGAAAGCCGTCTCTTCCCGCCCCTCGGCGCGAGGGGCACGTGATCCTCGAGGCGGCTCTGGAGGGTCTGGGGATCGTCCTGTCGTGGCCCAATCGTCCTCTATCCCGTTTGCGGCACCCTGCTCGCCATGGTGTTCAGCTTCCTGCCCGGCGTGGGCGGGGTGACGCTCATGGCCCTGGCCATACCCTGGACCTTCGCCTGGGCCCCCTTTCCCACCGTCCTCCTGTTCGGCGCCCTGGTGGGGGGTGCAACGTTCATGGGCTCGGTCACGTCCATCCTCTTCAACATTCCCGGGACGGCGCCCAACGCCGCCACCATGATCGACGGGTTCGCCATGGCCCGCAGGGGCGAGGCCCGGACGGCCATCGCGTGCTCGGCCACGGCGTCCGCCCTCGGCTCCACGGTCGGGATCCTCGTCCTCGTGGCGCTCATCCCGGTGGTTCGGAAGGTCATCGTCCTGTTCGGGCCCCCGGAGCTGCTCCTCCTGGCGATCTGGGGCCTGGCCACCGTGGCGCTGGTGAGCCGGGGCTCCGTGCTCAAGGGTCTCATCGGCGCCGGTCTCGGCCTCATGGTGGGCTTCGTCGGCCTGGATCCTCGAACCGCGGAGCTCCGATTCACCCTGGGATCCGAGATCCTGGCCGACGGGGTGCCGGTGGTTCCGGTGTTCCTCGGGCTGTTCGGGCTCGCCGAGATGATGGACCTGTACCTCTCGGGCCGGGAGCGGATCGCGTCGGAGGGTGGGATCGAGCTGGACGGCAGCACCCGCGACGGCATCCTCTCGGTGTTCCGGAACCCCGGCCTGCTGCTCCGAAGCTCAGTCCTGGGGACCGTGATCGGGATGATCCCGGGGATCGGCGGCACGGTGGCCAGCTTCGTCGCATATGGACACGCCGCCCAGAGCCACCCCGAGGGCCGGTTCGGCGAAGGCGACATCCGCGGGGTGCTGGCGCCCGAGGCCGCCAACGACGCCAAGGACGGCGGATCGCTCCTACCCGTTCTGGCGTTCGGCATCCCGGGAAGCGAGGGGACGGTGTTGCTGCTCGCGGCCCTCGTGCTGCACGGCATCACACCCGGCCCCGAGCTGGTGCGAGACCACCTCACCCTGGTCTTCGTCCTCGTATGGTCCCTCTTCCTCTCGAACTGGCTCACCTCCGTCCTCGGACTGGCGGTCGCCGGGCGCTTCGCCCGCCTCACGCTGGTCCCCGCCCAGACCCTGGTCCCCCTCATGACGCTCCTCGTCGTGGTCGCTGCCCTGGCCTACAGGGGTAGCATGACGGATCTGTTGCTCACGGCAGGGTTCGGTGTTCTGGGCTACGCTATGAAGGTCCATCGCTGGCCCCGGGTGTCCTTCGTCATCGCGCTGGTCCTGGCGTCCCTCTTCGAGACCAATGCCCATCTCACCTTCCGGCTCCACGAGCTGGGGCGCCTCGGCCTTCTTCACCGCCCCCAGCTCCTCGTCCTCGTCTCCCTGATCGCGCTCACCTTCGCCTGGCCGGCGCTGCGGCGCTCCATGCGCCGAAGGGACCGGCGGTCATGAGGATCGGAAAGGTCCTGTTCCCGGGCATCCTCACCGGGGCGGCGGGTCTCATGCTCGTCCAGACCCTGCGGCTGGCGCCGGCGAGCCGTATCGTGCCGTTCTGGGTTCTTCTGCCCACGATGGCTCTGCTGACGCTGGAGCTGTGGTTGGAAGCGACGGCACCGGAGGACCCCCGCTCCGAGGGTCGACCGGGCCTCGACCAGGCTCGAGCGCTCCGTCTGGCTCTCTGGGGCGGGCTCCTGGTGGCGCTGGTGTACGCCCTGGGATTCCTCGCCGCCGTGCCGCTGTACCTCGCACCGTACCTTCGCTTCGAGACCCATCACACCTGGAGGCGGACCTTGGTCCTCACGCTGTTGGTGACGGGATTCTTCTACGTGGCCTTCGGCGTGCTTCTCGACGTACCCTTTCCGGAGGGCCGGGTCGGATGAGAGCCTCGGGCAGGACGGGACCCATGCGCTTCGAGTTCCGGAGACACGACGCACTCCCCAGGCTCTCCTGGTGCGCGAAGGTGCACCGGAGGAGCGACGCCGTCCGGGTTCTCCACGGCCCCTGGGTCGAGACCGCCCCCGACAGCTTCGTGGAGGGAGCCTGGGACGGGCCATGGTCCGAGAAGCGGTTCGATACCGCGGTGACCTTCGCCGGATCGGGCGGCAGGCTCACCTCGGAGCGCGTCATGTTCTGCCCACCCACGCACAATCTGGAGCGCCTGTTCTCGATTCGCGTCGGCGACGATCTCTACGTATCCAACAGCTTGGTGTTCGCCCTCGTCCAGGCACGCGCCGGCCTCGATCTCGGCCACCCCAACTACTTCTTCGATCTGCTCGGGCACTACCGGACCGGGATCGGCCCCGGGAACAAGACCCTCCGCACGGCGACGGGTGCGTCGGTGCGGCTCTTCGATTGCGTGAATCTCCTCGTGGGACAGGACCTCGAGATCCAGCCGATACGGAAACGCTTCGGCACCGCGCCCCGCCGCTACGGGGAGTATGTGGACTACCTGGCGGGAGCGGTCGGCCGTGTGTCGGCGAACGCGTCGGACGGGGCGAGGACGCGTCGCTTCGAAGCCCTGACCTCCGTGTCCAGGGGCTACGACTCCGCAGCGGTTTCGGTCCTCGCCGCCCGGACCGGATGTCGTCAGGCGGTGACGTTCCTCCGGAGCGGCGACCGAACCGGCCCATCCGTGCGGTACGTACCCGACGACGGCACGGAGATCGCCGGGCTTCTCGGCCTGGAGGTGACGGCCTACGAGCGCTGGGACACCCGGGGCAGAGAGGAGGTCGGTCCGGCCGAGCTCTTCACGAACCCCTACTTCTCCACCGAGGTGTCGACACAGGTCATGGAGTCCCAGCTCCAGGGCAGGTTGTGGCTGACCGGGAGGCACGGCGAGCAGTTCTGGGACATGGATCCCGTCGCCTCACAGCCGTGGCTGAGGGACCCGATCTCCATGTCCATGGCGGGCGCCAACTCCACGGACATGCGGCTCCGCATCGGGTACCTGCACGTCCCCGTGCCCTACACATTGGGCGTGTTCGCCCCGGCCCTGAATCGGATCTCCCGCTCCGGGGAGATGGCTCCGTGGAGCGTCGGAGGACGGTACGACCGCCCCATCGCGCGACGGCTGTTGGAGTCCGAGGGCGTTCCCAGGGAGCTCTTCGGCCGGAGGAAGATGGGCGGCGGCGGCGACAGCGCGGAGCACCAGACGCTGGCCCCCCGCTGGGAGGAGGATTTCCTGGCCTTCTATCACGCGAACGTCGATCCCCGGATCCGATCCCGGTTGGTGGAGACTCAGCTCGGAGACGTCCCCTACTACGTGAAGGGGAAGATGGGCACGATGGAGCGGTGGCTCCGGACCCGGCCCGGGCTGCGGCGCATCGCGCCGAGGCTCCTCGGCGACCGGCGCCACCAGCGCTGGCGCTCCCGCTACCTCTACACCTTCCACTGGGGAGCGGAGCGGATCCGATCCCGCTACTCGGTGGCCCGCTTCCCTTCGGCGTAGGACTGGGACGGCCTCGCTGCATCCGCCCCAGCGGGCCTCGACGACAGTGCGGAAAGCCCGGCGCGGGCCCCCTCGCGGCGCGCCCGCGCGGAGCCCATCTTCCACGGGCGATCCTCCCGAATCCGCCGCCCCCAAGAACAGGCAGTCACCGAACCAGGGATAGGAGCCGACGAGCCTCTCGCCAACAATCAACATATTGGCGCCGCAAGCAACACATCGCGGCGCGGGCTGCTGCGTCACAACGGACGCCGCCACTGCGGGCAGCGCGGCCTACCCACACGCCGAGGAGGTAGAACGGGCTCGTCGGGCGGTAAGAGCCTCCCCCCCGTCCCACCCGCACCTCATTGGCGAGCACGAGCATGCAAAGGGGCAGCAGCCCTTCGACCCGCCCACCAACCGCGCGGCCGGGCGGGCGGATGCCGGGATCCATGCGTGGACCTGTCCCCGTGCGAGGGGTGCGGCGGGGCGTAGGAAGCCCCAGCAGCCATGTCCGTTCGAGCTCCAGAGACGGCGCTCTCCTCCCTGGCGCCGACCTCACCGCCGCCCGCCATGACCAGAGCGGGGCCTGCGGGGGAACCTCCCACCGACAAGCAGATCCACGTCGCTGCCTGCCGTGGCCGTGCCGCCGGCGTGGGAGCCGAAGAGGATCACACACAGCGGCCGGAACCCATGCACGATTCGCTCGACCATCGTGTCAAGGACCACGTCTGACGTCATGCGCTGATTCCCCTCTTTAGGCCGGATGCAGGAGCTGGTCGCGCCGCTCCCGGATCGCGCCCTGCTCGGCCAGGACGCGATACATCGTGCGCTCCGAGGCCAGGTAGCGGCCCTCGTCGAGCAGCGTGGCCCACACCGCGGCGGGCCTGCTCGATCGCGAGGAGCGGGCCCCGCACGCGTTGGACCTCGTCGATGGCATCCCGCAGCATGGACCACCGATCCGCACGGGGGATCGCGGCGCGATCCACGCATGGTGCCGTCCCGCGTGCACGGGCTATCATTTGGCTGCGAGCGGAAGCGGAGCACGATCCACTCGCGACACACGCTGCGCAGCACGGAGGTGACCATGTCCGTGGAGCTCCAGAGACGGCGCTTCACCGTCCGGGATTACTACGCCATGGCCGAGGCGGGCATCCTCACGGAGGACGACCGCGTCGAGCTGATCGAGGGAGAGATCGTCCAGATGGCCGCCATCGGCAGCCGACATGCCGCGTGCGTGGACCGCTTGAACCGGCTGTTCCACCTCGAGCTGCAGGACAGGGCGGTAGTCAGGGTCCAGAACCCGGTGCGCCTCTCGGACCTGACGGAGCCGCAGCCGGACGTCACGCTGTTGCGACCGCGGCCGGACTTCTACGCGGAGGGGCACCCCGGTCCGGGCGACGTGCTCCTCCTGGTGGAGGTGGCGCACTCGACGCTCGGCTACGACCGGGAGATCAAGCTCCCCCTCTACGCCGCTGCCCGGGTGCCGGAGGTGTGGATCGTGAACGTCGAGGAGGACCGCGTGGAGGTCCACCGCGACCCCTCGGCAGGCCGCTACCGCGTCGAGGAGCGGTCCGGCCGTGGCGCCGCCCTGCGCCCGGCGCTCCTGCCCGAGCTGTCCGTATTCGTCGAGGACATCCTGGGCTGATCCGCGAACCGGCGTGCGGGACGACCTCGAGGAGGAGCCCAGCTCCCGGTGGCGCTTCTACGCCGCGGCCGTCCTGGGCCCCGGGCGTATCCGCGCGGGTTCCGCGACCGCTACGGCCATGACCGACGTCGGGCTCCGGCCGCACACGCTCGGGGAACCTCCCCGCAGGGTTGCGTGATTTGGGTGCGTGACGCACGATCGACCTCTCCGGTCCCCAACCCGGCCACACCATGATCCGACCCTGCCTCCGCCTTATCGGCTTCGCCACCGCCACGCTGCTCGCGGCCGCCTGCGCGGAGGAGCCTCCGGTGACCCTCGGCCCCGCGGATGGCCGGGACCTGCCGCCCGCCGACACGGGGCGCGTCGCCGTCGGCGACGTCGCGCCGGACTTCGCGCTGGCCTCGTACGACGAAGGGGTCGTCACGCTGTCGGACTTCCGCGGAAAGAAGGACGTGATCCTGGTCTTCTACCGCGGCTACTGGTGACCCTGGTGCGTCCGTCAGCTCGGTGAGCTGAGAGACCTCCTCACGCCGGAGCAGAAGGAGCGCACGGCGCTCCTGGCGCTGTCCATCGACGACCGCGAGCACCAGAAGATCCTGATCGACCGGGTGGCGGAGTCCGACGGCCGGGAGCTCGACTTCACGCTACTGTCCGACCCGGACCACGCGGTGATCGACCGATACGGCCTCCTGAACCAGAACGACCCGCGCGCCCGGCCCATCCCCCACCCCACGACGCTGGTCATCGACCGCGACGGCGTCGTGCGCTGGAAGTTCATCGAGATCAACTACAAGGTCCGCCCCACGAACGAGCAGATCCTGGCGGCGCTGGCGGAGGTGCAGGGAGCGCGGTAGGTGGGGGCGGACCCCGCCCCTCACGTGTACTTCCAGTTCCTGGCCTTCCCCTCCGCCATCCACGCCACGGCCTGCGCGATGCGCCGCGCCCGCGTCTGCTCGCGCTTGGCCTCGGTGATCCACTCGACGTACTCGCGGCGATGGCTCGGGCTGAAGCCCTCGAACGTCGCTCGCGCCTTCGCGTTCTTCTTCAGCGCGGCCGCGAGCTCGTCGGGGACGTCGACTTCCGACTTCGCCTTCCTCGGCTTCTGCGCCCGCTTCGGCTTCACGCCCTCGTCGTTGAGCGCGCATCGCCTCCTTCACGTAGCCGATCAGCACCTTCTTCGGCGGGAGGTCCTTCACGGAGGTGATGCGGCCGAACTGGCCCATGCCACCGTCCTTCGCCGCGTCGCCGAGGACGAGCTCGGGCTTCCAGAAGCCGAAGGTGCAGTGCTCCTTGAACGCGGCCATGCTGCACATCATCCCCTTGTGGTCGAAGTGGGGGAAGCTCCACTTCATCGTCTCCTCGACATCGGGACAGCCCTGGTGCACCACTTCGCGCAGGTGGCGCAGGATGGGCCGGGCGAAGTCCGCCGCGTTCTCGATGTAGGCGTCGATGCGTGGATCGCGGGCTGGCATGGCGTCGTCTCCACTGGAGTGGCTCAGGTGACGTGCACCGGACCGCAAGCTACGGTGCCGCCACCGGACGGCCCAGCAGGGTCGCCCTGAACCGCTCCTTGAGCAGGACGCCGTCCCGGGGCGGGAGGACCAGCGGCGGCGACTCCGCCTCGACCTTCACCCAGGCGAAGACGGGCCCGCGCTCCTGGTGGATCGCCCGCCGGAGCTCCGGCAGGTCGCCGCCGTCCCGCACTGTGGTGGCTCGGGCGAACCCGCACGCTCCCGCGACGCCTGCCAGGTCCACCCCGTGCGCGGTGTGCGTGGGCTGCATCCCGGTCTCGCCGTAGCGCTCGTTGTCCAGGACCACGACGCTCAGGTTCTCCGGCTTCTGGACGCCGACGGTGGCAAGCGACCCGAGGCCCATGAGCATCTCGCCGTCGCCGGTCACGACCAGCACCCGCCGGTCCGGGCGGGCGCACGCCAGCCCCAGCCCCGTCATCGCGGCCAGCCCCATCCCGCCCCACAGCGAGAAGGTCAGGTCGTGGTCGCCGGCCGCCGCGCAGTCCCAGGCGGGGGCTCCCAGGCCGGCCACCACCAGGAGGTCGCCCCGGCCTTTCCAGGAGCGTCGCCACCACGTCGCGCCGGCGCAGCGGGGCGGTCATCGCCGCGCCTCGTCGAACCGCTTCACGCCGATGACCCGCTGGGCCACCAGGACCGCCGAGGCCGATTCCTCGCCGAAGGCCCGGCGGAGGGCCGCGTCCACGGCAGGCGCGACGCCGGCGGCCTCGTCCACACGCGCGACCTCGACGCCCATGGTGGTCAAAAGGGTGCCGGCGGCGCCCCCCATCGGCGTCTGCCAGGGGTTGGTCTCGCCGGCCTCGCCGCGCATCGTCACCAGGAGCGCGAGGGGGAACCGACACGTCCGCGCCATGGCGAGGGCGTTGGCCAGGTTGCCCACACCGCTCGACTGCATGAGGAGGACCGCCCTCGCGCCCCCGAGCCACGCTCCGGCCGCCAGGCCGACGCCCTCCTCCTCGCTGGTGAGGGGAACCGCCCGCATCGTCGAGTCGCTCCTGCAGAGCTCGATGAGGCGCTTGAGCCCGGCGTCGGGCACGTAGCCCACCTGGGTGACGCCGGCACGGGCGCAGGGCGCCGTGGACTTCGAGGGGCCAGTCGACGGAAGGTCGGACGGGTTCGCTCATGCGGAGAAGCTGGAGCCCCGGCGGGGCCGACGCCAGCGGCGGAGATCAACCTCCCCCGCCGTCCCCGCTCCCCCGCTCCGCCGGCGCCTCCGCGCGCTCGCGCGCCGCCCGCACCCGTGGCTGCAGCGCGGCGTCCGCATCGGCCCAGTGGTCCGCGAAGCGGAGCCACGCGGCCCGCGCGTCCTCGTGGCGCCCGACCTCCCTCGTAGAGACGGGCCAGCTCGGGGAGGGCGTCGCCGAGCCCGTTCTCCCGGTCGTCCACGTAGTCGAACTCGTCGCTGGTCACGAACCGCTCCAGAGCCGCGATCGCCGAATCCGGCTGCTGGAGGTCCTCGAACACGCCGGCCTTCTCCCTGAGGTTGCACAGCCGGCAGGGCTGGCGCCGGTCCAGCTCGCGCAGGTTCTCCAGGGCCTCGGCGGGCTGACCGCGCAGCCGGGCGAGCCAGTGGCGCGCATACAGCTCGCCGTTGGCGAAGCCCTGCCCTTCCCGCACCGCCTCGGGCGTCGCGTCCCGCTGCTGACCCCACCAGTACTCGGCACGGTCGGCGTCCTGGCCGTATGCCGCCCAATACCATGCCAGGTCGCTGTAGCGGCGGTTGAGCGGAGGGAGGTCGTCGAAGCGCGCCCTGGCCTCGCCCTCGAGGCGACGGAGCTCGGCCAGCGTATCGGAGCCCGCCGTCAGGTGGACGTCCACCAGGTCCGACGTGAGCACGATCTCGGCGGCGGCGATCCCCTGGGCCTCCGCCAGCGCGAGTGCCTCGCGGAACCGCCGCTCGGCCTCGGCCAGCTTGCCCTGGCCCAGGGCCAGGTGGCCCGCGGTCTGCATCAGACGTAGTCGGCCCACGAGGTCCTCGTCGAGCGCCGCGGCGCCCTCGTCGAGGGCGGCCCCGGCGGCCTCCACGTCGCCCGTCCCCAGCAGGACGGTGCTCCGCTGGCGGAAGAGCGAGTAGTCGGGCGGATACAGCTCCTCCCACCGGGTGAGCGTCTGGAGGGCGTCGTCCTTGCGGCCCACGTTGTACAGGCTCATAACCAGGTTGTTGTAGGCGCTCCGGGACCGACCTGGCCCCGATACGGCTTGCTCCAGGAGCTCGACGGCCTCCGGCCACTCCTCCCGCTCCATGTAGATGATCGCCAGGTTGTTCAGCGAGACCGGGTCGTCGGGGTGGCCGTCGAGGACACGCCGGTACGCCCGCACCACCTCGTCCTGGTCGCCGGTGACCGTGTAGTGGTAGTACGCCTCCGCCAGGTGGCGCTCGCGCTCGGTGAGGCGGTCGCGGTTCTCCCAGGCCTTCGTCGCGGCGTTCACCGTGGCCGCACGGTCTCCGCCGCGATTGGAGTAGACCACGGCGAGGCGGCGCCACGCCATGGCGAAGCCGGGATCGAGATCCACCGCCTCCTCGAGGAGGTCGATGGTGCGCTCCACGTCGCCTTCCTCGTCGGCGCGGTTCGCCTCGGCGAACTTGCGCAGCGCCTCGAGCGAAGCGGTCGTGACGGCCTCCAGGGGCTGGCCCGCCCGCACGTCGCGCAGGGACTCCCCCGCCTTCTCCCGCACCCGCTGGGAGAGCCTGTCGATGGCGGGCAGGAGATCCGTGTCGTCCACCGCCGTCTCGCGGAAGGCCGCCACCGCGTGGCCGTCCTCCGGCATCGCGATGCGGGCGGCCAGGAGGTAGCCGGAGCCCACGCGTGACACCTCGCCCTCGACCACGGCCTTGATGCCGTCACGCACGGCCACCTCGCGGGCCACCTCCGCCGTCAAGTGCTCGTCCGGCGCGCGCCCCATCCGCCGGAGCACGTCCTGGACGAGCCGGCCGTCGACCAGCGTGACCACCTGGGACTCCAACAGGTCCACACGGAACGCGTCCGTAACGGCGGCGGCCAGCGACGGATCGTCGGTGCGGTTCTCGAACTCGGCCAGGATGACGGGGTCGCGCGCGTCGATGACGCCCTGGGCGACCAGCGATCCCATGGGGCCGATGCCCAGGGCCCACATGATCAGGTAGGACACGACCGCCGCCATCAGCAGACCGGCCGCCCCTACGCCCCCCAGGATCGCGTTCCGCCACGTGAGCACGTGTTCGCGGTGCAGCGGATGAGCCTCGGGGTCGCGGTGCACCTCCTCGGGGGTCCTTCCCTCGAGCTCATTGGGATCGACCTCGTCGCGGTACTCGCCGCGCAGCCCGGGGGCGCCCTCCTGGACGACGGCCGTCGCACCCACGATGGGAAGGCCGATCAGGAGGAGCACGAAGGCGAAGCTGGGCGTCCAGGCCGGCAACCCCGCGAAGCCGGTCATGAAGTCCACCGCCTGCAGCACCCCCCACGATCCGGCGAGATAGATGCCCAGCACCTGCCAGAGGGAGCGGCGGTGGATCTCGCGGAGGAGCTTCCGGACTCGGTGGATCATGCGTCGCTCCACGGAGCGCTCGTTCGGGCAGGAAGCTTCACGGGCCGGATCTCCGCTGGGGGTGGCGCCCCACTATGGGGGGCGCCACCCCGTTCTCTCAAGGTTCGGCTACGCGCCGAGCATCGACGTGGCCTGCTCCAGGCCGTCGCTGAGCCGGTCGAGCGCGGCGGAGATCTCATCCACGTACTGGCGGACCTCACCCCACTCGCGCTGCTCGATCCCCTCGCGAACGCCAGGCAGGGTCTTCACGCCATAGCCGGTCCAGAAGCCCGGCGCGTATATCTGGTGTCGGAACCAGGGACGCCGCGGGAGGCCGTCGTCTCGGGTCAGACGTTGTTCGAGTCCCTGCAGGAGGTCGTTGAGGCGGGCGGCCTCGGCGCCGTTCACCCCCCCGGACGACATCGCCTTGGCCAGCGCCGCATCGTAGGCGGACGCGGCCTTGTCCAGCCGGGCGGTGGCGTTCTCCAGCGGAGCGAAGTTGAGGTACGGCACCGGCTCCTTCTTCTCCGGCGGCACGTACGTCTCCGTCGGGTCGGCCGCCAGCGTGTACGCCTTCTCGTCGACCATCCGGTTCAGGTGGTCGGTCTCCGCGCGCATGTCGTCGGCCAGCTTCTTCACCTCGCCCAGGTATTTCTTCACGTCGGCGGCGAGGCTCGTGTAGCGGAAGGGAAGGACGTCCGCGTTGGCCAGGCGCAGCGTCGCGCGTCCCGCCGTCTTGGCCAGCGCTACCCCGTACTCGAAGGTCGTGTCGCCGAAGCGGGAGTAGTGGTCGAAGGAGTCGAAGATGGAGTGGTACGAGCCTCCGCCATCCTCTCCGCCGTAGCCGATGTTTAGCGCCGGGATCCCCAGGTGCTGGAGGAAGGGCGTGTAGTCGGAGCCCGAGCCCAACGGCGAGATGTCCAGGTCGCCCGTGGGAACCGGCATGCCGCGCACGCCCATGGCGGCCTTGAGGCGCGCCAGCGCCGTGACGCCCGTCTCGGGGTCCGGGAACGTCCGCCGCGATCTGGGTGACGAAGCGCTCGAGCTGGTGCGAGCCCCCGACTCCGAGGAAGCCGCGGCCGTTGCCGTCCGAGTTGATGTAGGCCACGGCCTTCTGTTGCAGCTCGGCGCCGTGGTCCTCCGCCCACTCGGTGGAGCCGAGCAGGCCGGGCTCCTCCCCGTCCCAGCCGGCGTAGACGATCGTCCGCTTCGGCCGCCATCCGGTCTTGACCAGAGCGCCGACCGCCCGCGCCTCCTCCATGAGGTCGACGAAGCCGGACAGCGGGTCACCGGCACCGAACGTCCAGCCGTCGATGTGGTTGCCACGCACGACCCACTCGTCCGGCCGCTCCGCGCCTTGCATGACCGCGATCACGTCGTGGGCGGTCACCAGGTCCCAGTTGAAGGCGAGCTTCATGTGCACGCGGGCCGGCCCGGGGCCCAGGTGGTACGTCAGCGGGAGAGCGCCTCGCCACGACTCGGGCGCGACCGGGCCTTCCATCGCCTCCAGGATCGGCTGCGCGTCGCCGTAGGAGATCGGCAGCACCGGGATCTTCATGATCGTCGGGGCCTCCGCGACCGTCATGCGCTTCGCGTCCGCGGTGGCGCCCACCCCCGGCGTCAGCGGATCGCCCGGATACTGCGGCATGTCCTGGACGGAGCCACGCTGGACGCCCTGCTCCATCCGCCAGGCTCCCTTCGGGTAGACGTCGCCCTGGAAGTAGCCGTCGTCCCGCGGGTCGGAGTAGATGAGGCAGCCGATGGCGCCCTTCTGGGCCGCCACCTTCGGCTTGATCCCCCGCCACGAGCCGCCGTAGCGGGCGATCACGATCTTGCCCTTCACGTCGATGCCCCGCCGCGCGAGCTCCTCGTAGTCGTCGGGCACGCCGTAGTTCACGTAGACGACCTCCGCCTCGACGTCGCCGTCGGCGGAATAGGCGTTGTAGGTGGGCAGCCGGTCCCGGGTGACGCCCGAGGTCGCGTCCTCCTTGACCGTGGGCTCGGCCAGCTTCAGCCGGTATCGGCGCGGCGCGACCAGCTCGACCAGACGCTCCTTGGGCGTCGGGAAGAGGACCTGGTACTCGTCGATCCGCGTGTCGAAGCCCCACGACCGGAACTGCTCGGCGATCCACTCGGCGTTCTCCTTGCCGCCCGGCGAGCCGATGTGGTCGGGATGGCGGCTGAGGTACTTCAGCCACTCCCGCAGGCTCTCCGGCTCGAGCTGCGCGTCGAAGCGCGCCTCCAGCTCGCGCTGTGCGCGGCTGCTCTCCGCCGTGAAGCCCAGCAGCACGTCGTCGGCCGACTGGCGCGGCGTGAATGCCAGCACGGCCAGGGCTGAGAGAATCGCGAGACTCGGGCGTAGGATGATACGGGACATGGAACTCTCCGGTCGCTGCGTGGTGCCTTCCGGCCTTCGCCCACCGAGGGCGGAACCGTGCATGATCGGGGTCGGAGGGGTTCCGGGCAATTCCACGCCCCTCCGCGTCGTCGGATCGGCTCGCACTGGACGATGCGGGGTAGCATATTCACACCAGGTCCAACACCCAGGAGCGTCTCCGTGAAGCCGCCATCCCGCACCTCATACCGCTTCGTGGCGATGGTGATGCTCGTCCTGGCCCCGGTCGGGTGCATCAAGAGCACGTCGCGGACGAACCCATTCGCCCCCGCCGGCTCGCGCGGGAGGCGACGGCAAGATCCAGGTGCGCGTGGAGAACCTCAACTTCGGGGACGCGACGGTCCACGCCCTGCGCGGCGGCGAGCGCATCCGCCTCGGTCAGGTGACCGGGAAGTCCGAGAAGAGCTTCACGATCCGCTGGAATTTCTCGGTGCCGCTGGAGTTCCAGGTCGATCTCGTGGGTGGCGAGGCCTGCGGGATCCAGCCCATGACCGTCGATCCCGGGGACAGGATCTGGGTACGCATCCCGACACAGGTGGGTCCGACACCCTGCTACGCCGGCAAGAGCTGAAGGCCCGCAAGGAGGAACCATGGTCCTGCCTGCCCTACGCACCGCCCTCGCCGGAGCGCTCCTCGCGACCGCCGCATGCGCCAGCGGCGGCGGGCCGCAACGCGCGGGAAGCCCGTTCAGCGACGACCTCAGGGAGCGGAAGGAAGTCCGCATCCACGTGCAGAACCGCAACTTCTCCGACGCGACGGTCTGGACGCTGGTGCGTAGCGGGCACCGCGACCGGCTGGGCGTGGTGACCGGGAAGACCGACGCGGTCTTCACGGTCCCGTGGAACTTCACGGAGCCGATGCGCATCGAGTTCGACCTCGTGGCGGGCCCGCGGTGCACGACGGAGAACCTGCAGGTGGATCCGGGAGACACGCTCGAGATGCAGATCGCCGTGGACATCGCCATGATGTCGCGACTGGTGTCGCTGAGGGTCGCGATCAGATCACGGCGCAGCTCCGGCCGCACCTCACGGGATCAGCGCCGAGGGCACCACGCCGGCCAGGGAGACCGCCAGGTAGACGATGGCCTTGGTGGCGTCACGGGCGCTGGTTCCGTCGGCGAACTCGGTGAGGGTGTGCTGGTCGCCGCCCCTGCCCCGACCCACCGCGATGGAGGGGATGCCCCGCACCACGCCGGCGTTGCCGTCGGTGGAGCCCGAGGGCACCGCTCGGGTGGGGATGTCCAGGCTCTCGTAGATGTCCAGGGCCGTCACCACGACCGGATGGTGCGCCCGATCTCCCAGCTGGTCTTCCGTGCCTCCCGCCGGGCTCTGCTGCACCCGCTCCATGTCCCAGCGCACCTTGTGCTCTTCGGCGGCGGCGGCCACGCGGGCGCCGATCTCGGCGTCCAGGGAGTCGAGCAGGACGGGGTTCACCGAGCGCAGATCCATGGTGAAGTAGACGTCCTGGGGGATGGCGTTGAAGATCTTGCCCCCGCCGATCATCCCGATGTTGTACACCGCGCCGCCCCGACCCTCGGGGATCCCGATCTCGTAGATCCGGTCCACCGCGTCGGCGAGGGCGCGCACGGGATGGGGCTTGCCGGCGCTGGTGTTGGTGTGGGACCCCTCGCCACGGAACCAGTACCGGGTCCAGTAGATCCCCAGGGCGCCGTACGAAACGGAGCCGAGGCCCCCGTCCATGGCCACGAGCATGTCGGTGACGCCCGGGTTGTGGTCGAGCCAGTAGTTCATCCCCACCAGCCCCAGCTCCTCCTGGACGGTGGCGACGAACACGACGTCACCCTGGGTGCGGACACCCGCCCGGTTCATGGCCCGGATGGTGGCCAGCATGTTGGCCACGGAGGCGCTGTTGTCGAAGATGCCCGGGGCCCGGAGGATGTCCCCGTCCCGGGTCACCGACACGTCGGTGTCCTGGGGGTGGACGGTGTCCATGTGGGCCGCGAACACGATGGTAGGGCCGCCCCCGGTGCCCCTGCGGATCCCCGCGACGTTCCCGATGGAGTCGGTGGTCACCTCCAGGCCTTCCGCCTCCATCTGGGCGCGGACGTACGCTCCCCGCGCCTGCTCCATGGTGGACTTGGCGGGGATCTCGGTGATGCGGATCCACTCATCCACCTGGGCGTCGTAGTTGTCGTCGATCCACTGCACGGCGTCCTGGACGGTCCGGTTCGCCCGCACCTGTGCGGTGAAGCGGCTTCCCGTGGTCTGGGCGGTGAGGTGGGCGGGCGGGCCCGTGAAGAGGGCGAGGGCCAGGAGCGATCCTGTTGCGCGGAGCCGGTGCATGGGGTATCGCCAGTAGAAGGGATGGCGTGCGCGCCGATGGGTGAGGGGGCGGAACACTAGCCGACGAGCTCGGTGGCGAGCAAGAACCGCCGGCGGTTCCCCCCGGGCCCGTCAGTCGTAGAGGAGGAACTTCCGCGCCCCCCGGCGGAACTGCGCGCACTCATCCTCGACGCCCGCCAGGATCTCGTCCGTCGTGCGACCCGCGTCCACGCCCAGGCGCAGCCCGTCGTGTCCCCACAGGATGTCGATGGGCATGAGCCGCTCCTCGTACTCGTAGGGCGGCGGACGCCAATCGAACGCGTCGGGGGCCAGCGCCCGCGCGGCCCGGAACAGCTCGACCGCCGTGCGCACGGGCTCGAACGCGGTCCGGTCCGTGACGTGGATCTGGACGCCGCCGCACACCGCGCCCATATGCTTCTGGAACGTCGGCTCGAAGGAGCAGGGGCGGAACCGGGCTCCCTCCAGGCCGACGCCCTCCAGGATGTCCGCCAGCGCCCAGCCGTCCAGCCATGGGGCGCCCGACCAGCTCGAAGGGCCGTGTCGTGCCCCGTCCTTCCGAGAGGTTGGTGCCTTCCACGAGCACCATCCCCGGGTACACGGCGCAGGAGTCGGGCGTCGGGAGGTTGGGGCTGGGGAGGACCCACGGCAGCCCCGTGTCGCGCCACGCCATGTCGCGCCGCCATCCCTCCAGGGGCACGACCTCGAGGTCGCAGCCGATCCCGCGCTCCTCGTTCAGCCAGCGGGCGAGCTCCCCTGCGGTGAGGCCATGGCGCAGCGGGATGGGGTGGAGCCCCACGAAGGACTCGAACCCGGACCGCAGCACCGGCCCCTCCACCCGCACGCCGCCGACGGGGTTGGGGCGGTCGAGCACCACGAAGCGAACGCCGGCCTCCGCGCACGCCTCCATCGCGAGCGCCATCGTCCACACGAACGTGTAGACGCGCACGCCGACGTCCTGCAGGTCGAAGAGGACCGCGTCGAGCCCCGCGAGCATCTCCGGCGTGGGCTTGCGCACCTCGCTGTACAGCGAGTGGACGGGGAGTCCCGTGCGCGCGTCCACGTAGTGGCCCGACTCGATCATGTTGTCCTGCTTCTCGCCGCGGGCACCGTGCTGCGGGCCGAAGAGCGCGCGCAGGCGAAAGCCGGCGCCGAGCAGGGCATCCACGGCCAGCGCGAGGTCGGCGGTGACGGAGGCGGGATGCAGGACGAGGCCGGTCGCGGCGCCGCGCAGCGTCCACGGCCGCATCGCCCGCGACGAGGCGGTCGAGGCCGGTGCGCACGGCAGGTCGGAGAGGTGGTGTCATGGACGGCAACATAGCGCGCAGCGGAGCCCGCCGCCGCCAACCGGACCCGCGTGCCGCCGCGCCTTGCACGGGGCCCACGGGTCCCCGATCGTTCGGGCTTCGTCCACTGCCCGAACCGATCGATGATCCGAAGCCACTCTCTCTCGACGCTCGTCCTGGGCCTCGGCCTGCTCGCCCCGCCCCTGGCCGCCCAGGTGGACGGAAACGGAAGCGGCCACGGGACCTGGCCGGTGGATCCCACCACGATGCCGCGGCCGTCGCTGGCGGCGCATCGCATCGACGGGGGGATCCGCATCGACGGGCACCTCGACGAGCCGGCGTGGGCGGCGGCCGACTCGTCGACTTCGGACTTCATCCAGGTGCAGCCGAATCCGGGCTATCCGGCCTCGGAGCCGACGACGATACGCATCCTCTACGACGCGGACGCGCTCTACATCGGAGCGACGCTCTACGAGTCGGAGCCCGACAAGCTCATCGTCCCCGGGCTCGAGCAGGACTTCGCCACCCACGACTCCGACATCTTCGGCATCGCCCTCGACACCTACCACGACCGGCAGAACGGCTTCCTGTTCGCGATCAACCCGGCCGGCGCGGTGTGGGACGCACAGACGTTCAACGACGGGCGCGACGTGGCGGTGGCGTGGGAGGGCATCGTGAACGTGCGCACGTCGGTGGGCGCGGACCGCTGGACGGTGGAGATGGAGATTCCCTTCGCGACGCTGCGCTACAACCCGGTGGCCGGCGACCAGGTGTGGGGATTGGCGTTCTCGCGGCGTATCCGCCACTTGAACGAGGAATCGAACTGGGCGCCGACGGAGCGCCAGCACAAGCTGTACAAGTTCTCGCTGGAAGGAACGCTCACGGGGCTGCGGGACCTGCAGAAGGGGCGCAACCTCTGGCTCAAGCCGTACGTTCTCGGAAGCCGCACCACGGGCCAGACGCTCCCCGACGCGGTCAACCACGGCGACGGGGGGCTGGACGCGAAGTGGGGCCTCACCCCACGCATGACCCTCGACCTGACGGCCAACACCGATTTCAGTCAGGTCGAGGTGGACCAGGAGCAGGTGAACCTCGACCGATTCAGCCTCTTCTTCCCGGAGAAGCGTGACTTCTTCCTGGAGAACGAGGGGACGTTCGCGTTCCAGGACGTGACGATCCGCAACTACAAGACCGGCTCCTCACCCAGCAGCTTCAAGCTTTTCCACTCGCGGCGCATCGGCCTGTCGCCCGAACGGACGCCGCTGCCCATCGCGGGGGGCGCGCGTCTGACGGGGAAGGTGAGCGAGCGCACCGAGGTGGGCTTCCTGGAGATGCAGACCCGCACGGACGGCCCGAGCGACGCGCCGGGGCTGTATCCGGCGGAGAACTTCGCCGTCGCCCGTGTGAAGACGCTGCTGGGGGACGCGTCCAACCTCGGGGTGATGTTCGTGAACCGTCAGCAGACGGCGAGCGCCGGTGTGCGCGACTACAACCGCTCGTACGGCGTGGACGGGAACCTCACGCTCTTCGACGACCTGGTCCTGTCGGCCTACGCGGCCCACACCGACGAGCGCGCCCCCACCGGGAACAGCCGCGAGGCCGCGATGTTCCAGGCGGCGTGGCGCGACCCCCTGTGGGACGCCTCCGTCCTGCTCAAGCACATCGGCGACGACTTCAACCCCGGCCTCGGCTTCGTCGATCGGGTGGGCGTGCGGCGGCTGTACGCGACGGTGGGGGCCCACCCGCAGGTGCACCGCGAGCGCGTCTTCGAGGTGAATCCCTTCGTCGAGGCCGACTTCTACCAGAACCTCGACGGGAGCGCTGGAGAGCCGCACGCTGTCCCCGTCGTTCGCGGTGAGCTTCACGGACGGCGGGATCCTCACGCTGTCGGCCGTCGGATCGCCACGAGCGCCTCTTCGAGCCCACGCCGATCGCCGGGACGCGAGGTGAGCCGTCGGCACGTACGCGTGGCGCGAGGCCAAGGCCAGCTATTTCCTCTCGGGGAGCCACATGCTGAGCGGCACGTTCTCCGTCACCGGGGGCGACTTCTACGACGGCTCGCGCCTCTCCCTCTACGCCAGCACGCGCCTCCGGCCCAACCCCCACCTCACCTTCGACCTCGGGGTGCAGCACAACGCCCTGGAGCTGGCGGGTCGGCGCTTCGACGCCGACGTCTACAACGCCCGCATCCGGTGGGCGCGGAACGTGCGCACGTTCCTCATGGGCTTCGTCCAGTACAACCAGCAGACCAAAGAGCTCATCACGAACGTCCGCTTCAACCTGATCCACGCGCCGCTGTCCGACCTCTTCGTGGTGTACACGGAGCGGCGCTCCCTCGCCGGCTCGGCCGCCGACGCCGTCCTGGAGCGCGGGCTCACGCTGAAGGTGACGAAGCTCTTCGCGTTCTGAGAAGGGGACGGCGACGCCGCCGATTCGCGGAAGTGCTACGGGGAGCCGGCGGCGGTCGCCGGCTCCCCGTGATCGTCTCTCGCGCCCGAGCCGGTGGGGTCAGTGCTTCACCACCGTGATCGGTCACCTTCGACGGATGCTGCCTCGGAGTGGTGCACGACGTTGTGCGCCACCACGCCCTCGGCCTCGTCGTAGTTGTTGCCGCCGGTGTTCAGGTTGCGGTCGAAGCGCGGGAAGTTGCTGCTCGACACCTCGATGCGCAGGCGGTGACCCGGGCCGAACTAGTTGCTCGTCGTCAGCGGCTGGAGCGTGACCTCGTACACCTGCCCGGGCTCCATCCACACCAACGGCTGGTCGTAGCCGTTGCGGTAGCGCATGCGCTGGATGGACTCGTCGAGGTTGTAGGCGCGGCCGTCCGGGTAGACGTCGATGATCTTGACCGTGAAGTCGGTGTCCCTGGCGTCCGACGACACGTACAGCGTGGGCACGATGGGCCCGCTGACCTCGACGCCTTCGGTGAATGGCGCGGACGTGTAGACCAGGATGTCGGACCGGTTCTCGCTCACCCGCTGATCCATCGAGCCGGGGACCACAGCGTTCCCCTGGCAGCAAACGTTCCCACCGTAGGACATGACCGGATCCATCGGGTCGTACGTGAACGAGTCCGCGCCGTCGCTCGCCGGTGGGGCCGACGACAGAACCCCGTCACCGGCCAGGGTGTTGGCGTGCCCACCGCTGGACAGATAGAACGTCATCTCCGTCGCGCCCTCCGGCGGCCACGTGCGCGACGACTGCCACTGGTTGATGCCCATCGTGTAGTAGCGCACCCTCGGCGTGGTGTCGAGCACCTCGCCACCGCTCCCCTTCACGAAGCGATCGAAGAAGGCGTTGATGAGGCTGGCGTAGTCGAAGCGGGCATCTCCCATGCTGCGCTCACCGACGACGGTGTTCTCCGTGGCGCGCGTGTAGGCACAGTGGCCGACGGGGGCGATGATCGCCCATTGCTGGTCTCCTGGCGTCTCCCTCCGCGTGCTCCCGCACGTGGTTGTACATGGCGAGGTTCGGTCCGATGGAGACGTCGTACCACGACATGAACCACAGCCCCGGCACGTTCAGCGGCATGTTGTCGTGCCACAGCCCACCCCGGTACCACGCGGGGTCGTTGGGCGCACGCTTGATCATCGCGCCGCCCGTGGCCACCGGCATCGAGTCGGCGAAGATGCCGTGCGGCCCGCCCACCGCCTCGATGATGTCCTCCTCGGGCAGCGTCCAGAACGCCTTCGCCCAGTCGACGGGAGGAAGGTGCTGGGCCAGGTCGTAGGCCTTCGCCGCCCGGACCAGATCCTCCCGGGGCGTGTCCCGCGGGAAGAGCGGGACGCACCTGGTTCTGCTCCCCGTAGAGCCAGTCGATGAACAGCATCTGAACGGCGCCCCCGCGGTACCAGTTCCCCATCTCGTAGTACGGGCCCACCCGGCCCACGCCGGCGCCGAAGCCCTGCACGTTCATCGCCGCGAAGCCCGGGTTGTCGAGGGACGCCACCCCGGCCTGCCATTCGGCGGTCGAAGAGCACCCGGTCGTGCCGACCTTCCCGTTGGACCAGGGTTGGCCGGTCATCCAGTCCAGCTCGTCCTCCCCGTCGGAAAGCGGAGGGCCGAGGATGTCGTAGTTGCCCTCGGCGAAGAAATGCCCGCGCTCCTGCATGTCGACCCAGGCGTAGCCGCGCTTCACCGCGTCGAGCTGCCGCGACATGTCCCGGGGCACGCCGTTGGAGATGTCCCAGTAGTTGAAGTTGTACGGCGTACGGACCCAGATGGTGGGGTACCGCTTGGACGTGTCCTTCGGGCGGTAGACGTCGGCCGGGATGAGCACCCCGTCCCGCATGGGGATCATGACCTTGCGCTCGACGATGGCGATCGACTGGAGCTCCCGCTCGGTCTGCCAGCGTTCGGCCTTCTGCTCATCGGTCAGCGGCCCGCGCTGGGCCAGGAGCGGAGTCGCGACGACGAGGAGGAGGGCCGCCGCACTCGCGAGCCTGCGAATGAGCCCGTCCATGATGAACCTCCGTTGTGGCGTTGGCACCCGCCAGGGGCTGGAAGGCGAGACGAGGGGAGGCTCGAAACAGGGAGTATGCCGTGGCAGGGTGCCGCGCACCAGTGGGGGCCGAAGCAGGGATCGCGGAGCGCGGGGAGTGGCGCGGCCCGGTCGGATCCGACCGCGTCACCGCCCCGGCGGGGACCCCGCCCGGCCTCACTCCGCCCGGAATGCCTGCGCCGGATCCACCCGCGCCGCCCTCCGCGCCGGCAGGAAGCACGCGACGGCCGCCACCGCTCCGAGGAACAGCGAGACGCCCACCCACGTCGTCGGATCCGCGGCGCCCACGCCGAAGAGGAGACCCCGGACGAGGCGCGCGGCGAAGTACGAGGCCGACACCCCGATCACCAGCCCGACCACGACGAGCGCCAGGCCGCCACGGACGACGGACGACAGCACCGTGGCCACGCTCGCCCCGAGGGCCATGCGGATGCCGATCTCGTGCAGCCGGCGCGACACCTGGTAGGCCAGGACGCCGTACAGCCCCACTGCGGCCAGCAGAAGCGCCACCACCGCGAAGAGGACGAGCACGACCGCGATCGCGCGGTTGTCGGACACCACGTGCGAGACGACCTCGTCCATGGTGGCCACGCCCGCCAGAGGCACATCGGGGTCCATCTCCCGGAGCACCTGACGGAGCGCGGTGGTCACGCCCGCCGGATCGCCGCGCCTGCGCACGGCCAGGCGCATCGCGCTGCTCGGCTGGGACGCGTAGGGGAAGTACATGGCGGGATAGAGCCCCTCCACCGGGTGGTTCATCACCACGTCCCCGACCACGCCCACCACCTCGAAGAGGCTCGGCTCGCTCCCTCCGGTGTCCACCCCGATCGTGCGTCCGAGGGGGTCCTCACCGCCGAAGACGTCGTTTGCCAGGGACTGGCTCACGACGGCCACCCGGGGCGCATCCTCATCGTCGGTGAGCGCCACGTCCCGCCCCTCCACGAGGGGGATCCCCATCGCGTCGAAGTAGCCGGGCATGACGATGCGCTGGTCCGCCAGCTTCCCGAAGACCCCGGAGGTGCCGAACCGCTCGGGAAGATCCACGCGCACGTTGCCCCCGGAGTCGCGGATCGGAAGCCGCGAGATCAGCCCCACGGCCTCCACGCCGGGAAGCGCGGCCACGCGCTCGCGCAGCTGCCGGAAGAACTCGACGCGCTCCTCGGCCTCCCGGTACTTCCCGCCCGGGATCTGCACCTCGGCGGTCAGGAGGTCGTGGGTGTCGAATCCCGGGGCCACGCCCCGGAGCTCACCGAGGCTGCGCAGCAAGAGCCCCGAGACCACCAGGAGCACCGCCGTCAGGGCGACCTGGCCCACCACGAGGGCGCTGCGGAACCGCGTGGCCGCCAGGCCACCGGCCGTGCGCTGGCCGCTGCGCAGGTCCTCCGCCGGGTCCGTGCGGGCGACGCGGAGCGAGGGGATCACCCCGAAGACGAGCACCGTCACCAACGACAGGGCGACGGCGAAGCCCAGCGTGGCGAGGGACAGCTTCGGCTCGATGGTTCCAAGGCTGTCCAGCGAGACGAAGGCGAGGATGCCGCGTTCGAGCCAGACCGCGAGGAGCACGCCCACCGCGCCCGACCCCACGGCCAGGAGCGCGTTTTCCGTCAGGAGCTGACGCGCGAGGCGGCCGCGTCCGGCGCCCATGACCGAGCGCACGGCCAGCTCACCGCGCCGCCCGGCCCCGCGGGCGAGGAGCAGCCCGGCCACGTTGCCGCACGCGATCAGCAGAAGCGCCGCCACCGCGGCCACCAGCACCGCGAGCGTGGTCTCGTACCGGTGTGTGAGGGCCTCCTTCAAGGGCGTGAGGTTCAGACCCTTGTTGCGGTTGGAATCGGGGTAGGCCTCGGCAAGCGCCGTGCTGATGCGGTCCACCTCTTCCTGCGCCCGCTGGAGCGTGATACCCGGTGCCAGCCTCCCCACCAGGACGAAGTTGTGGAACTGCCGGGCCTGGGCCCACGAGCCCCCGCGCTGCAGCGGGAGCCACATGTCGACGTCCACGGCGTAGTGGAAGCCGGCGGGCATGATGCCCACCACCGTGTACGGCCGGCCCCCGATGTCGATCGCCTGCCCGAGCACGGCCGGGTCCCCACCGAAGCGCCGCTCCCAGAAGCCGTTGCTCAGGACCACGACGGACGGTCCGTCCAGCTCCCCCTCGGCGCCGGTGAACTCGCGCCCCCGTGCCGGATCGACGCCCAGCGTGGCGAAGAAGCGCGTGGACACGAGGATCGACTGCGCGCGCTCCGGCTCGCCACCGCCGGTGACGGTCACCGGGAGCGTGAACGGGGTGTAGGCCGCCAGGTCCGTGAAGGACGTGGACTGCTCGCGGTAGTCGAAGAAGTCCGGTCCGGAGACCGTGTTACCCACCTCGCCGTTCCAGGTGACGCGGCCCATCACCAACCGGTCGGGCTGGCGGTAGGGCAACGCCCGGAAGAGCGACGCGTCCAGGATGCCGAACATCGCGACGTTGCCGCCGATGCCGAGGCCCAGGGTCAGAAGGACCGCCACCAGGAAGGCCGGCGCCTTCAGGAAGGAGCGCGCCGCAACGCGCACGTCCTGCGCCAGATCGTCCACCACTCTCGCTCCGCGCACGTCCCTCACCTCCTCCTTGTGTCGCTCCACGCCCCCGAACGCCACCAGCGCACGGCGGCGCGCCTCGGCCGGGGACATCCCCGCCGCCACGTGGGTGTCGATCTCCTTCTCCAGGTGGAAGCGCAGCTCCTCGTCGAGCTCGCGCTCGGCGTCCTCCTTCCGGAACAGGACCTCCCACCGCCGCCGCAGCCACTGCCAGCTGCCCATCTGCGCACTCCTCCCTTTCCCGGGTGATCAGCCCGCCGCCAGGATCGCCTCGACCGCGTCGGAGAACAGGCGCCAGCTCTCGCGCTCCCGCGCCAGCGCCGCACGGCCCTTCCGGGTGAGCGAGTAGACCTTGATCCGCCGCCCCTCGTCGGTGTCGGCGAACTCGGACTCGATCAGCCCCCGGTCGCGCAGCCGGTAGAGGGCCGGGTAGAGCGAGCCCTGGTTGACCTCGAGCACGCCCCGGGACAGGAGCTGGATCCGCTTCGACACCGCCCATCCGTGCAGCGGCTCCAGGTCGAGGGTCTTGAGGATCAGCAGATCGAGGCTCCCCTGGAGCAGGTCGGTCTTCGGGGTCATGGCATCCCTGGATTGTCGATCGTCATAGTACATGCACAGACGACACCGAGAGGCGAAAAGTTGGAACGGGCACGCCTGGCGTCGGATGGCCCGGTCCGTCACCTTCCCAGGGACCGAATCCGTCCGACTCCCGGAGGCTTCTCCCATGTCCCGCTGCTTCCGCGCCCTGGGCTTCGCGGCCGCCGTCCTCACGGTGACGGCCTGCGCCCCGGCCGACGAAACCGCAACGTCCGTCTCTCCCATGCAGGCTCTCGTGGATCAGTACGCGACCGTACGCCTGACCGCCGACGTGTCCGACCTGTCCGACAACGACCAGCAGATGGTTCGCCGGCTCATCGAAGCAGTCCAGTACATGGACCCGATCTTCTGGCAGGAGACCTACGGGAACGAGGCTGACGCCCTCGCGCTCGCGAAGGGCGACGACGCGACGCGACGTTACATCGAGATCAACTACGGACCGTGGGACCGGCTCAGGGACAACGAGCCGTTCATCGACGGTGTGGGGCCGAAGCCGCTGGGCGCGAACCTCTACCCGGCGGACATGACGGTCGCGGAGCTCGAGGCGGCCGCGACGGCCCATCCGGAGCTGAAGAGCCTGTACACGCTCGTGCGCCGCGCCGAGGACGGCAGCCTTACGGCGGTGCCCTACCACCAGGCGTTCGCCGAGCAGCAGGCCGCGGCCGGCGCCAAGCTGCGCGCGGCGGCCGACCTGTCCAGCGACCAGGAGTTCGCCCGCTACCTGCGCCTGCGCGCCGAGGCGCTGGAGACCGACGAGTACCAGGCCAGCGACTTCGCCTGGATGGACATGAAGAACAACCCGATCGACGTGGTCATCGGGCCGATCGAGACGTACGAGGACGCGCTGTTCGGCTACAAGGCCGGCCACGAGGGCTACGTCCTGATCAAGGACATGGAGTGGAGCGCGCGCCTGGCCCGCTTCGCCGCGCTCCTCCCCGACTTGCAGCGCGATCTCCCGGTCGACCCGAAGTACAAGGCTGAGACGCCCGGCACCGACGCCGACCTCAACGCCTACGACGTCGTCTACTACTCGGGCGAGGCCAATACCGGCGGAAAGACGATCGCCATCAACCTTCCCAACGACGAGCAGGTGCAGCTCGAGAAGGGCACCCGCAGGCTGCAGCTCAAGAACGCGATGCAAGCGAAGTTCGACCGGATCATGGTCCCGATCGCCGACGCGCTCATCGTCGACGAACAGCACGGCCACGTGGGGTTCGACGCCTTCTTCCAGAACACGATGTTCCACGAAGTGGCGCACGGCCTGGGCATCAAGAACACGATCAACGGCAAGGGAACCGTGCGCAGCGCCCTCAAGGACCACGCCTCCGCCCTCGAAGAGGAGAAGGCCGACGTGGTCGGACTCTACATGGTCAAGCAGCTCTACGACCGCGGAGAGCTGACCGATGGCTCCATCGAGGACAACTACACGACCTTCCTGGCGGGGCTGTTCCGGTCGGTACGCTTCGGCGCCGCGGACGCGCACGGGAAAGCGAACATGGTGACGTTCAACTTCTTCCGGGACCAGGGCGCCTTCGCGCGCGACGACGCGACGGGCAAGTACCGCGTCGACTACGCGGCCATGGGGAAGGCCGTGGACGCGCTGGCGGCCGTGATCCTGCAGCTCCAGGGCGAGGGCGACTACGAGGGCGTGAGCCAGCTCATGGCCGACAAGGGCGTCGTGCCCCCCGACCTGCAGGCGGAGCTGGTGAAGCTCGACGGGCTGGGCATCCCCCGCGACATCGTCTTCGAGCAGGGCGAGAGCGTGCTGTTCGGCGGCTGAGCCGTCCGACGCTCGCGGCGTCTAGACCGCGAGCGCCAGCTCCTCCCCGATGGCGAACATCTGGGGCGGCGCGTGCCGGTCCAGCGCCAGCACGGTGCCGGGCAGCACCGGCTGCCAGCGTGGGTCGTCGGTCAGCCGCTCGGACGAGACCACGACGGCCTCCCCCTCGTCGCCGCGCCGGCGCTCCGGGAAGGCGCGGCCCGCCGGCTCGTACAGCTCGCCGTGCAGGTAGTAGAGCGTCTCGGCACCCTCGTTCGCGTCGTCGGTGAAGCGGGACACCGCGGCGTGCCGTCCGTCCGAGACCGCCACGTTGAGGAAGCTCGACGCGCCGTCTCCGTCGGTGTGCACCAGGGCGAGCACGCGGCGCATGGCCGAGACCAGGCGCTCGGCGAGGCCCCGTGCCCCGGTCCCGATCGAGGCCTCGGAACCACCCGGGTCCACCGGACAGCCGTTGCGGACGAGCTCGTCCACGAAGACGGCGAAGAGGTGCTCGGTGTCCGTGCTCCCCTTCACCACGTCGAAGGCCTCGTCGGTGAGCCCCTCCAGCAGCCGGCGGCGGATCTTGCGGAACGCGCCGATCCGTCCGTTGTGCATGAGCAGATAGTCGCCGTAGGCGAAGGGGTGGCAGTTGGCGAGGTTGACGTCGCTGCCCGGTGAGGCCGCCCGGATGTGGGCCATCACGCACGAGCTCGTGAGCACCTTGGCCATGCTGAAGAGGTTCCGGTTGTTCCATGCCGGCGTGATCTGATGGTAGACGGCGGGCTCGCTGGTCAGGCGCGGTGCGTACCACCCGATGCCGAAGCCGTCGCCGTTCAGCGGCTCCGAGCGCTCCTCGGCGTGATAGCTCTGGTGGATCAGCGAGTGCTTCGGCTCGGTGAGGAGCGTCGAAAGTCGGACCGGGGGTCCCAGGTACAGCGTGAAACGGCACATGCGCCAGCCTCCGTGTTGGCGCCAAGATAGAGTGCCGCCCCGCGCCCGCGCGACCGCGACGGCGTCCCCCCCTGGCGGCGGAGGGGCCGGTACGCTTGCGTACGGCTCCGGTCCCCACGCAGACGCAACCCGACGAGACCATGGTCCACGATCTGATCGTCAGCCCCTTCGGCCCCCTGTTCGTCTTCTTCCTGCGCATCACCGACGTGTCGATGGGCACCGTGCGCGTGGTCCTCATCGTGCGGAACAACAAGCTGCTCGTGCCGATCATCGGGTTCTTCGAGGTCCTGATCTGGATCTTCGCCGTCGGCGTGGTGGTGCAGCACCTGACCTCCCCCCTGCACCTCCTGGGCTACGCCGGCGGCTTCGCCACGGGCAACCTGGTCGGGCTCCTGATCGAGGAGCGGCTGGCGCTGGGCGTGGCAACCGTGCAGACGATCGTCCGGGAAGGCGGCGGCGCGCTCGCCGGGCTCCTGCGCGGCGCCGGGTTCGCGGTCACCGAGATGGACGCCCGCGGCCGGGAAGGGCCGGTCTTTCACCTCTATTCGGCGATCCCCCGCCGGCGGGTGTCCTCGTACCTGGATACGCTGGACGCCGCGGCCCCCGACGCCTTCGTGATCGTCGAGGAGCCGCGCGCCGTCCGGCGCGGGTGGATGTTCCCGGCGCGGCGGAAGTAGCCGCGCGGAGCGGAGCCGAGACCGGGACGGCCTCCCGAGGTGGGGCGACCAGCACGGCCCCGGAATCCCGGCTGCAACCATTTCCCCTCCTAGAGCGTCTACAAGAGTATCCGTTCTTGTCGACAGTCTAGGAGAAGGCTCCCGCACATGACCCGAACGCGCGCCGATCTGCTCCAGGGAACCCTGGAGCTGCTCATCCTCAAGACGCTGGCCCTGGGGGAGCCTATGCACGGCTGGGGCGTGGCACTCCGTATCCAGCACCTCTCGGCCGATGTGCTGCAGGTCAACCAGGGGTCGCTCTATCCGGCGCTCCACCGCCTCGAGCACAAGGGGTGGATCCGCTCCGAGTGGGGCACGTCGGAGAACAACCGACGGGCGAAGTTCTACCGCCTGAGCGCCCTGGGGCGGAGCCCGGCTGGAGCGCGAGCGGGAACAGTGGGAACTCTTCGCCGGGGCGGTCCACGGCATCCTGCACGCGACCTGACCGGCCGGGCGCACCGTGCTGGAGATCGTCAGGGACCTGCTGCGCGCCGCCGTGCTCCGTATCCGGGGCGTGCTGCGCCCGGGCGTCGCGGACCGTGAGCTGGACGACGAGGTGCGCTTCCACCTCGCCATGGAGGCGCGCCGCCTGGTGCGCGAGGGCGTGCCGCCCGAGGAGGCCGAGCGCCTGGCGCGGGTGCGGTTCGGCGGCGTCGAGCGATTCAAGGAACAGGCCCGGGAGGCCCGGGGGACCCGAGTGGTGGAGGATGGGATGCAAGACATCAAGTACGGCCTGCGCATGTTGGCCAAGAACCCGGTGTTCACGGTCGTTGCGGTGCTCACCTTGGCGCTGGGGATCGGCGCGAACACCGCGATCTACACGGTGGTCGAGGCCGTGCTGCTCGATCCGCTTCCCTTCCGGGAGCCCGACCGGCTCACGCTCCTGTTCACGCGCAACGAGGAGCAGCATCAGGAGCGGTACATGGTCTCGCCGATGGACTTCGACGACTGGCGGCACATGAACGCCACCTTCGCGTCCATGGCGGCGTACTGGCCCACCACCGGCACGCTTCTCGAGCTGGATGGCGGCCCGATGCGAGTGCGCATCGTCTACACCACGGAAGACTTCTTCGACGTCCTGGCCGTGTCCGCCCGGGTGGGCCGGACCTTCACTCCGGAGGAGGGCCCGGGCTCCACGCCCGTGGCGATCCTGTCCAGCGGCCTTTGGGAGCGGCGCTTCGGGGCCGACCCGGCGGTGGTGGGACGGACCGTCACCCTCGACGGAGGCCCGATCGAGGTGATCGGCGTCGTTGCGCAGGCCCAGACCTTCCCGGCCGACGCGGACATGTGGATCAACATGACGTGGCCCATGCAGATCCAGAGCCGGTACGCCCGCTGGATGAGCGCGATCGGGCGGCTGAGGGCGAACACCGACATCGAGGCAGCCCGCGCGGACATGGTCGCGCTCGCCGGTCGGATCGAGCAGGAGAATCCGGAGTCGAACCGGGGATGGACCGTCACCGTGGAGGGTTTGAAGGACGCGCTGGTCGGCGATACCCGGGCGGCGCTCCTCGTCCTCCTCACCGCGACCGCGCTGGTGCTCCTGATCGCGTGCGCCAACGTGGCCAACCTGCTCCTGTCGCGGTCCGAGGCGCGCGCCAGGGAGATCGCCGTGCGAGCGGCCTTCGGCGCCGGGCGGGCCCGCCTGGTGCGCCAGCTCCTCACCGAGAGCCTGATCCTCTCAGGATTGGGAGCGGTGGTAGGGGTCGCGCTCGCCTGGTTGGGCGTGCGGGGCCTGCTCGCGATCGCGCCCGTGACGCTCCCGCGCGAAGGCGACATCGGCCTGGACGGCACGGTCCTTGTCGTGGTTGCGGGTGTGAGCGTGCTCACCGGCGTCCTCTTCGGCCTCGCGCCCATCGGACGACTCTTGGGCTCCAACCTGCGCACGTCGATCACGGACGGCGCGCGCACCACCGGATCCGCGTCGAGGCACCGCCTCCAGAGTGGATTCGTGGTCGCCCAGCTCGCGCTGGCCCTCATGCTCGTGGTGAGCGCGGGCCTGCTCGTGCGCTCCTTCGAGAAGCTGCGCGCTGTGGACACCGGCTTCCAGGCTGGCGGCGTCCTCACCGCCGAGCTCGACGTCGCCACGTCGGTGGCCGAGACCGACACCGCGGTGATCGACCTCTACGACCGGCTCGAGCGCCGCCTGGCGACGCTCCCCGGCGTGGTCGCCGTGGGCGACGCGTCGACCCTCCCTCTCGGGGAGCAGCTCGACTACTCGGAGCCCTTCGCCATGGCGGAGCGGGAGTTCCCGCCGGAGGTGGAGCCCCGGGCTTTCCTGCGCCCGGTGGCGCCCGGCTTCTTCGAGGCGATGCGCACGCCCATCGTGGCCGGTCGGACCTTCGACCACCGGGATCGCCTGGACGCGCCCGGCGCCGCGATCGTCAACGAGGCCTTCGTGCGCCGTTTCATGCCCGACGACGACCCGCTTGGCGAGCGCTTCGTGGAGATGGGCTTCCGCTTCGGACCCCTCGGAGCGCTGAACAAGAGCGAATGGGAGATCGTGGGGGTCGTGAAGGACGTGAAGTACGATGGCCTGCGCGAGGAGGTGCCCTCCGCGATCTACTTCAGCGGGCTCCAGTCCTCCATCAAGCGGCGAACGCTGGTCGTCCGCTACACCGGTGGATCCGCGGCGACGCTCACGACCGCGCTGCGGGACCGGGTCGCCGCGATCCATCCGACGCTCGCGCTCACCAACGTGCGCACGCTCGACGATGTCGTGTCGGCGGCCCGGTCCCGAGACCGGTTCAGTACGCTGCTGCTCGTGCTGTTCGGCACGCTGGCGCTGCTGCTCGCGTCCGTCGGAGTGTACGGCGTCCTGGCGTACGCCGTGGCCCAGCGCGCCGGTGAGCTGGGCATCCGCATGGCGCTCGGCGCGGACCGCGGAGACGTGCGGGCCATGGTGCTCGGGGACGGCATCAAGCTCGTCGCCGTCGGGCTGGCGCTGGGTCTGGTCGCCGCCCTCGCGCTCGCGGGCTTCCTTTCCAGCCAGCTCTACGGCGTCAGCCCCCGCGACCCGGCCGTGATCGGGTCGGTTGTGCTCGTCCTGCTCGCCGTGGGGTTCCTGGCCAGCGTCGTCCCGGCGTGGCGGGCCACGCGCGTCGATCCCGTGGTGGCCATGCGCGGCGAGTAGGCCGGGGCGCCCTACGCGATCCCGCCGCCCGCGAGCGCCTTCACCAACCGGTACAGGAACTCCTGCCCCTCGTAGTAGTCCTGGATCAGGATGCGCTCGTCCTGCCCGTGGGCGCGCACGTCGTCCATGTCGCCGAAGAGGCCGCTGACGCCGTAGACCGGGATGCCCTCGCGCCGCAGGTACAGGCCGTCGGTCGCGCCCGTGCTCATGACCGGCAGCACCTTCACGCCCGGCCACATCTCCTGCGGTGATGCGCTCGATGGGCCCCAGCACCTCCTCGGTGAGCGGCGAGGGCGGGCTGGGGGTGGCGGAGCCGTTCGGCGTCACGGTCACGTCGAAGGGAGCGGCGAGCTCCTGGAGCTTGCGGCTCACCACCTCCGGGTCGTGATCCGGGAGGATGCGGCAGTTCACCGTCGCCCGCGCCATCTGCGGCAGGGCGTTCTGCGCGTGACCGCCCTGCAGCATGGTGGCCACGCAGGTGGTGCGCAGCCGGGCGTAGTAATTCGGCTCGACGCCCAGGGTGGCCGCGGCGTCGGCGTCGGCCGGGTTCGCGACGATGCGCCGCATCGCGTCGCCCATCTCGCCGTCGACCAGGTCGGCCGAGCGCGAGAAGAACGCCTCGGTGACCTCGTTGAGCATGACCGGGAAGTCGTAGCCCTGCACCGCGAGGAGCGCCTGCGACAGGTCGTAGATCGCGTTCTTCTTCCGCGGCAGCGACGAGTGGCCGCCCGGGTTGGTGGCCTCGAAGGTGAAGGACAGGAACTTCTTCTCGCTGGCCTGCACGTTGTTGGAGATCTTGCGGCCGTCCTTCTCCATCCCGCCGCCGCCCTCGTTGAGGGCGAAGGCCGCGTCTCCGATCAGGTCGCGGTGCTCCTCGAGGAGGAAGGCCACGCCGTTGCGCGGTCCGCCCTCCTCGTCCGCGGTGAGCGCGACGATGATGTCGCGGTCGGGCACGAAGCCCTCGCGCTTCATGCGGATCAGGTTCGCGACGTTGATGGACGCCTCGTCCTTGTCGTCCGTCGTGCCGCGCCCGTACCAGTAGCCGTCCCGCTCGAGGAAGGAGAACGGCGGCGATGTCCGGGCTCCAGTCGGCCGGGTTCGCCTCGACGACGTCGATGTGGGCGAGGAGCAGGACGGCCTTCTTCCCCGTGTCACGCCCGTGGTAGCGCACGACCAGGTTGCCCTTCTTCGGCGCGTCGGCGGGCACCACCACGTGGACGTCCTCCTCGGGGAAGCCGGCGTCGAGGAGGCGCTTCGCCATCGCCCGCGCGGCCGCCGTGTTGTCGCCCACCGAGTTCGTCGTGTTGATCTCGGACGAGCTCGGAGAAGATCGACTTCGACAGCTCCCGGTACTCCTCGGGCGGCATCGTCTGCCCGGCGAGCCGGGTCCCCGGCACGAGCGCGCCGGCCGTGGCCAGGGCGAGCGCCAGCGTGGTGAACGAGCGCTTGCTCATCGTCCTTCCTCCGTGCTGCTCAGGTCCGTTCGTGATTCCAGGTTCGCCTCGATGTCGGCGCGGGTGCGCCACGGCGTCCGCATCCGCTTGCCTCCGTAGAGCTCGAGCTGATCGCCCACGTGGGGCGAGCCGGGCTGGCTCGCGTTGCCGTAGGCCAGGAGCACCCGCGCCGTCACGCCCGTCGGGCGCGAACTCCAGGAGCGCGTAGTAGCTGTCGCCCTGCGACGACCCACTGCCGGCCGTCGGCGTCCTCCCGGTAGCTGGCCACCCGGAACACGCCCCCCGGGTCGCCCGCGGCGCCGCTGGCGGCGACCTCGTGCTCGCCGACCCGGGCGTGGTGCACGTCGCCCCACGGCACGTCGAGCGCGCCGTACCGCTCGCTCGACCGTGCGTGCCGCGTCGGCCAGGAGCCGCACGGCCGCGTCCGGATCCGCCATGCCGTCGGGCGTGGCCACCGGATCGTCGGCGCTCCAGGGCGTCGCCCACCCGCCCCCCTCGTCGCGGAAGCGCTCCAGCCAGGCGAGGAACAGGACGCCGCCGCGGCTGGCGGCATCGGCGGTCCGGTCCCAGGCGTCCAGCACGTCCGCCGCCCGCGCGGCGTCGGCGTCGCCGGATGCGCGCGCCGCGGGGATCAGGTCGTCGAGAAGGCGGTCGGCCGCCGCCATGCGCGTCGAGTGCTTGTAGGTCGCCAGCTCCTCGCAGGTGATCGAGGAGTCGGCGAGGAGCATGAGCGCCGAGCGCTGCGGGACGGAACGCCATCCCCCGGGGCGCCAGGTACGGCGGGAAACGCCGCGGGATCCAGCGCCTGCGGAATCGTCGACGTCCACGGCGGGTCGTTGGCGTTCTGCAGCCAGCCGTCGGCGGGGTCCTCGAGACGGGGCAGCTCGCCGTAGGCCAGGTAGTCGCGTCCACAGGGTGGTCGGGTCGCTACCGTCCACCACGCCGCGCCAGGTGGCCACGTCGCCCGACGATCTGCCGCGGCACCAGGCCGTTGAAGAGATAGAGGATGTGCCCGTCGCGGTCGGCGTACAGCACGTTGAACATCGGGTTCTGCAGCTCGGACAGCGCCGTCTCGAACTCCGCCAGGCTCGTCGCCCGCCCCATGTCCCACCACTCCTCCACGGCCCTCGGCGCGGTCCAGACCCGGCGACCCGCAGCGCCACGGCGCGGGCGCTCGTCCTCCGCCACGACCGGCCCGTGGACGGTCGACGCGCACGGTCATCGCGCTCCTCGCGGACCGTCCCGTCGGCGCCGCGCACCCGCAGGACCTCCTCCCGCGTCTCGAACGGCCGCACCTCGTCCCCGAAGCGGTAGCCGTCGCCCTCCCGGTCACGACGAAGAGGTCGGCGCCGTCGTACGTGTTGACCGTGTGCGTCCAGCCCAGGTGGTCGTTGAAGCCGATGGCGACGCCGGGCACGCCCACGAGCGTCGCCCCGTAGACGTCCATGGACGGGCCCACCAGCTGGCTCTCCCAGAAGAGGAAGAGGTCGCCCCACGGGAGGTGCGGGTTTGCGACCAGCATCGCGTTCCCGCTGGCCGAGTGGGCCGGGCGCCACGGCCCAGGCGTTCGACCCCATCCTCCGCCGCGCGCTCCAGCGGCGCTCGGCCCCAGCGCCACCCGCCCTCCCGCCAGCGCCCGGCGCGCCTGCCGCACGACGCCCTCGTTGGTCACGAAGGTGAAGTGGATGACGCGGTTGCCGTGGGCCATGACGTCGGCGGCGGTCACCGGGAGCACCGCCTTCACGCTCGTCCGAGATCGCGTCGGGGTGCGCCGCCGCGTAGTCGTTCATCCCCCGGGCGAAGGCCTCCAGGTTGCGCTGGAAGGCGGGCGTCTGCGCCGCGACCCAGGCCTCGCCCCGCTCGGGGATGCCCATGGTGCGCACCCAGCGGTCCGAGTCGAGGTAGTCCTCGCCCCAGTACTCGGCGGCCCGGCCCCGGGCCTGGCCGTAGAGACGGAGGATCAGGTCCCCGTGGCTCGCCATCTGCGCCCACCCCTGGCCGCGGAAGACCGCCTCGTCCGTGGTGCCGTAGACGTGGGGCACGCCCCAGGTGTCCCACAGGATCTCGTCGCGGGCGGGTCCACCGCGGCCGGCATGCGCCGACGGCGACGACGAGCGCGAGCATCATCAGATGGTGACGGCGAGGCATGACACCTCCGGGTGGACGGGTCGGGGCCGGCCAAGATAGGCTGCGGGGCCGCCGCGCCGAAACCCGGCCGACCGATGCGCCGAGGTCGGCCGTTCGCTAGGATGGAGCGCCTTCCACCCACGACGATCCATGAGCCCGACGCGCCGGCCCGACAGCTGGGCCCCCTACATGACCTGGGCGAAGCACCATCCGCCCGCCCGCTACGACCTGCGCGGCAGCAACCTCCTGCACTGCACGCTGGACGAGCTGCCCGGGGGACGGGAGGCGCTGGAGCTCTACGCGCACAACGACGAGGGCTATCCGCCTCTGGTCGAGGCCATCGCGCGGCGCTACGGGGTGGCCACGGAGCGGGTGGCCACGGCCACCGGGGCGGCCGGCGCGAACTTCCTGACGCTGGGCGCGCTGATCCGCCCGGGCGACACGGTCCTCGCGGAGTGGCCGGGCTACGACCCCATGGCCGGCGCCGCGCGCTTCCTCGGGGCGCACGTGTCGACGTTCGAGCGCTCGTGGGACGACGGATTCAGGGTGAACCCCGACCGCATCGCCCACGAGCTGACGCCCGGACACGCGCGTGATCCTCCTGACGAACCTGCACAACCCGACGGGCGTCTACACCGACGCGTGGACGCTCGAGGCGGTGGCCGAGATGGCGGCCGGGATCGGGGCGAAGGTGCTCGTGGACGAGGTCTACCTGGAGGCGGTGTGCGGGCTGGACGCGGTCCCGGCCGCCACGCGCGGACGACGCGCTGGTCTCCGTGAACAGCCTGACCAAGTCCTTCGGCCTGGCCGGGCTCCGGGTCGGATGGCTGCTGGCCGACCCCGGGACCATCGAGCGGGCCCGCCGGGTGCGCGACGTGGTGGACGGGAGCGGCGCGGTCCCCTCCGAGCGCCTGGGCGTGGCCGCCTTCGAGCACATCGACACCCTGCTCGCCCGCGCGCGCTCGATCCTCGAGCCCGACTGGAAGCTCGTGAAGCGGTTCGTGGACGAGCGCCCGGAGCTGGACTGGGTGGCGCCGGCGGTGGGCAGCTGCGTGGCCTTCCCACGCCTGGTCGGCGTGGAGGACGCGGAGCCCTTCGTCGAGATGGCGCGCACGGAGCACGGCGTCGGCGTGGTGCCGGGACGCTTCTTCGGCGCGCCGGCCCACTTCCGCATCGCGATGGCCGGCAGGCGGGACGTGCTGGAGGCCGGGCTGGAGGCCCTCGGCGCCGGCGCTCGACCGCGGCGCCTGACGGGCGCTCCCTCCTTCGTCGAGCTGCTCGCTACCTCCCCCGCTTCCACTCCAGCGCGGACATCCGGCTGGGGCCCGGGTACGGCACGTCCGGGCCCTTGATCATCCGCCACAGGATCTCGTTGAAGAGATCGTCCTGCCCCGAGTCCTCGAAGCGGAGGTCCAGCGCTGCGGACGCCTCGGCGTCCGGGCCGCCCTGCGGGTTGCGCTCGTCGAGGGACGTCTCCGGCACCAGCGCCGTGTAGGGCGACAGGTCGGGCGCTGCGGCCCAGATCCCGCGCAGCGGCCGCCCGTAGAAGTCGAACTGGGACAGCGAGCCGAGTCCCAGGATCTCCGTCATCGTCGCGACCACGTCCGTGGTGTTCGTCCACCGGTGGTGCACGCCCCGCTGGGTCCACGGCGAGATCGCCAGGAGGACCGAGCGGTGGGAGTCCACGTGGTCGGGGCCGTTCTGCGCGTCGTCCTCGAGGACGAACACCACGGTGCTCTCCCAGAAGGGCGTGTTCGACAGCGCCTCGACGATGCGTCCGAGCGCGAGGTCGTTGTCCGCGACGTAGGCCTGCGGCGTCGGCGCCCCGGCGCGTCCGCCCGCCGTATGGTCGTTCGGCAGCCGCAGGATCTGGAACGCCGGCATGGCGCCCGTCTCCACGAAGCCCTGGAGCTCGCCGATCCACACGTCGGCCCTGCGCTGGTCCGGGATGTCGAGGCTGTAGCCGGGGTACTCGCGGCTGGTGTGGTCCGCCAGGAAGGGCTTGTTGCCCTTGTAGCCGGGAGGCATGTCCTCGTCCCGATCCACGTTGTCGGGAATGACGAACTCCCCGTAGTTCCGGAACGAGATGCCCGCGTCCTCGGCGAGGTCCCACAGGTAGCCGCTGGCCGGCTCGTTGACGTCGTCCTCCCCCTCCTCCTAGGGGATGTTGCCGTAGCCCCGGTTGGTGCCTTCGTAGTCGTAGCTGCGCCCCCGATCCGAGTAGTTGGACGGCACCGTCTTCTGCAGGTAGTCCGTCGTGTAGGCCGCCATCGACCAGTTGTGGCCGTCGGGGCTGGCCTCGGCGTTCACGAAGAAGCGGTCGAACAGCCCGAAGCGCTCCGCCAGCGCGTGGTGGTTCGGGCTCACCGAGCGGGGGAAGAAGACGAGGGTGCTGTCGCCGTCCCCCGACGGGATGTCACCCAGCACCTGGTCGTAGGTGCGGTTCTCCTTGATGATGTAGATCACGTGCTGGATCGCGGGGTATGCGCGGGGACGCCTGCCCCGGTCCTCCCACCCGTTGGCGCGGGCCACGCGGGCGCTCAAGCCCGCGAGCTCCTCCTCCGTGGCACGGGCCAGCGGCAGCGTGCCCAGCGTGCCGCTGAGCTGTCCCATCGTGTAGCTCGGCTCGCCGGGTGCCCGCCGGACCGGCGGCTGCGGAAACTCCGGGTTGGGCGCCGTGCCCCGGCCCTTGCCGTTGGCCACCAGCACCGTGTCGCCGCGCACCTGCACCGCCGTGGGATACCACTCCACCGGCATGCGGCCCACGAGGTGGTCCTCGATGGCAGGGCCTCCAGGGGCGATGTACCCACCGGTGTTCGGGGAAAGGGCGAAGACGGCCACCGCGTTGTTGTCGGCCTCGGCCACGAACAGCCGGGTGCCGTCCGCGGAGAGCGCCATCGCGTTGGGCGTGCTCCCCTCGTGGGGCCCCTCCGGCGGCGCGTCCTCGAGGCGGGCCACCACCGCGGTGGTACGCGTGTCCATCACGGCCACCTGGTCCGTGCTTCCCGACGCGATGAACAGCCGCGACCCGTCCGCGTTGAGGAGGAGGGCGGAGGGGTGGCGGGCGATCTCGATCTTCGTCATCGAGCCCGGTCCGCCCGACGCCGTGAAGCGGAACTGCGTCACCACGTCGGCGCCCCACGCAGACACGTACACCGTCCCGTCCGGAGCCACGGCCACGCCGTAGGGATAGCGCTCCGTCGGGTAGCGCTGCACGACGCGTCGGGAGGCGACGTCCACCACGGCGAGCTCGTCCCCGAGGTTCTCGGCCACGTAGAGGAAGCGTCCGTCGGGGGAGAAGGCGAACTGGGCCGGATAGCGCGTTCCCGAGCGGTTGGGCTGCTTGCGGGCCAGCACGATGGAGTCGCGCAGCGTCGCCTGCCCGTCGGCCCAGGCGTAGCGGTAGATCACGTCCTGGTTGCCGCCCGAGGCGTAGAGCGTCCGGCCGTCCGGGCTGAAGGTCAGCCCCAGGAACGCCGCCGCCTGGGGGAGCGTCTGCGTCACCTGGCCGCTGAAGCGGTCCACCACCTGCACGCCCTGCTCCCGCCAACCGTCGAGGAGGAGGACGACGTGCCGCCCGTCGGGAGCGACCTCCATCGCCAGCGGCAGGGAGCCCACCGGGACGGAGGTGCCGGCCGGATCCAGGACGTTACCCGTGGGCAGACGCCCGATGACCGGGAGGAACGGCTCCTCCGGCAGGGCCGGAGCCTCCTCGGTCCCGCCACCCCCCTGGCCGACGATGGAGCAGGCGGAAGCCAGGAGGGCGGTGCCGAGGAGGAGGATCTTCGTTTGGAGGCGCATGGTGGTCTCGCGGAGTCGGGCCGGGTCGTCGGTCGCTGCCGGAAAGAGTCGGCGGAAAAGGGCGCGCTGGCAATCGTCGGGGCCCAC
Source organism: uncultured Gemmatimonadales bacterium (assembly GCA_963848895.1). Classification (GTDB taxonomy): domain Bacteria; phylum Gemmatimonadota; class Gemmatimonadetes; order Longimicrobiales; family Gaopeijiaceae; genus SZUA-318. The sequence continues at coordinate 276,446 of CAWKGE010000018.1, read as the reverse complement.
GCGTGACCCTTCCGACGCTAGCTTCTCCGCATGAGCACGACGATGGATCCCGCACGGGAGGCTCCCTGATGGGCACGATCACGCTGATCCTCGTCGCCTTCGGCGCATCGCTGGTGGTGCTGCTGATCCTGTGGGCGCGCCAGCTGCGCACGCGGGACGCGACCAGCGTGGACGTCGCGTGGTCGTTCTCCCTCACCGGCATGGCCGTCCTGTACGCGATCTTCTCGGACGGCGATCAGGCGCGTCGGGTGCTCGTCGGCGTGCTCGGCGCCGTGTGGAGCGGGCGGCTCGGTTGGTACCTCTACACGACGCGCGTGCGCACGAGCGAGGGCGAGGACGGGCGCTACGCCGCGCTGCGCGCCGAATGGGGCGCCGACGCGCCCGCTCGCTTCCTGCGGGTCTACGTCGCGCAGGCGGTGGCGGCCACGCTCTTCTCCCTCCCCCTGCTCGCCGCCATGCGCGCCGGGCCCCTGGACGCATGGGCCTTGGCGGGCACGCTCGTCTGGATCGTCGCGGTGGCAGGCGAGACGATCGCGGATCGCCAGCTCGCGGCGTTCCGCGCGCGGCCTGGCACTGGGGGCCGGGTCTGCCGCGAAGGTCTCTGGGGGTGGTCGCGGCACCCGAACTACTTCTTCGAGTGGGTCCACTGGTGGGCGTACGTGCTCATCGGCCACGCGGCGCCGCTCACCTTCATCGGCCCGGTCGTGATGCTCGCGCTGCTCCTGAAGGGGACGGGCATCCCGTACAACGAGGCGCAGGCGTTGCGGTCCCGAGGGGAGGAATACCGCGAGTACATGCGCACGACGAGCGCGTTCGTGCCGTGGCCGCCGCGACGTCGCCCCTCCGGGACACCGTGAGCGAGGGGCCACTCATCCGGTAAATCCTGCCGGGAGCGGAAACGATCGTCACCCACCGCCCCCAGCGGCCGGGTCGGCGCCGGGCGATGTGACCTACCGCTACCCTCACTCGTCAAGACTACGAGTCGCATCCCCTTCGTGGCTTGCTTCCTGCACCGCGGCGAGGGTCGCGGCTCCCCGGTGACGACGCCGGAGAACGTCCCCCGCAAGCCACGGCCACCATGACGGACCGGATCCATCGTCATCTCGACGGCGAGCTGCCCCTGTCGGCTCTTTCCGGCGAGGAGCGTCGCGAAGCGGACGCGTTCCGCCTCGCCACACGGGATGCTCTTGCCCCTCTCTTCCGAGAGGAGACGCCCGACCTCACTGCGTCGGTCATGGCCGCCCTGCATGCACCACCGGGTGAGGCTCGGGCGACCCGGAGGACCGCCCGCGGCGTCGGCCTGCGCTGGCTCGTCGCATGGCTTTGGGAGCCGACGTCGCTGACGCTGGAGGTTCGACGCGCCTGGGCTCTGCCTCTGCTGGCGGCCCTGGGCGTCCTGCTCGCGAGGCTCCCGGGCGGACCGATCGATGGCACTCCTATTCAGGCCGGTGGCACGGTGATGGCGACGTCGATAGCGGACGGCAGGGTGCTGGTCACCTTCCGCCTGGATGCCCCGGAGGCCCACTCCGTCAGGCTTGCCGGCGACTTCACCGGGTGGGATGCGGGGCCGTCCCTGGCCCAGGTCACGCCGGGCGTGTGGTCGGTGGTGGTCCCGCTGGAGCCGGGGTTCCACGATTACGCCTTCATCGTGGACGGGACCCGGTGGGTTCAGGATCCCGTCGCGGAGCGCGTCGATGACGGTTTCGGCGGGAGCAACAGCCGCGTGGCGGTCCTCCCTCCCGGCGGAAGGAACGAAACGTGAGGCCGCGCCGTGCCGCGGTCACCCCCTCCGTCGCGGGGGCATGTGTCCTGTACCTGATCGGTGCCCTGCCCTGCTTGAGCGCCCGGGCGGGAGCGCAGGAGTGGCGGGTGGACGCGCTGGCGGGTCGGTACCGATACGAGAACTCGCCCGTCGGAGCCACCAACGGCACGGGCATCCTGGGGATCCGCTACCTCCGGAGCGCGAGCTGGATCAGCGCGGTGGGGGGTGTGCCGCTCACGTCGACGGACACGCCTTGGGGAACCTCGCCTCCTCCCTGCGTCTGAGCACCGCCCGACGCCGGTTCGAGCTGGGTGTGCGTCTCTCCGGACAGGCGTTCGCACAGGGAGACCGTGCGGACACCGTCGCGGAGTCCCCCGCCGCCCTCCCCGGCAACCCCGTGCGGGACATCCCACTGGGCCGTCGCGGGCCGACCGGGGGCGGGATGGAGCCCAGCCTGGGAGGTTGGGGAGCCTCCGGCGAGATCACGCCGCTCCTCGCGTACCGCACGCCCTCGATGGTCGTGGAGGCGCGGGGCGGCGTCTCCGCCTTCCACAGCGACTTCGCCGATCAGGCCTTCGATCGCACCCTCCGCGCGGCGTACCTGCGGGTCGCACGCGCGGTGAGCGGGTCGCTCGTCCTGTCGGTGGAGGGGCGAAGCCAATGGGCCGCCGAGGAGACCTACCCCTACGTGGGCGGGACGGCGTTCCTGACCCGTGGGTCCGTCGACGCCTGGGCTTCCCTCGGCACCTGGATGGCCGACAGCGTGACGACCACGCCGTGGTCGCTGGGCTTGAACGTCGATGTCGGAGAGCGCGTGTCCCTGACCGGGTCGGTGCGCCGTGACGCCTTCGACCCCCTCTTCCAGACCCCGGACCGGACGTCGTGGAGCCTGGGCGTCTCGGTGGCCCTGAGCCGTCCTCCTACTGCCCGGGCCCCCGTGCCTGCCCGCTATCAGGGCGGCGTCGCCACGCTCGCGCTCCCGGCCGCGGACGCGTCGGGGGCCGTGCGCGTGGCGGGCGACTTCAACGATTGGAAGCCCCAGCCGATGACGCTGCGCGACGGCCGGTGGACCCTCGAGATCCCCCTCCGGCCCGGAGTCTACTACTACGCGTTCGTCCGCTCGGACGGCTCCTGGTTCGTGCCGGAGTCTGTGGCTGGCCGAAAGCCGGACGGGTTCGGCGGCTGGGTCGCCGTGCTGGTGGTGGAATGAGCACGCCGCGGCAGTGGGCGCCGGCGCCGTTCGACGCAGCCGGCCCGCCGGACGGCGAGGTCGTCCGGCGGGTCCTGGCCGGCGAAAAGGACGCATACGCGACTCTGGTCGGACGCTACCAGGAAGGGCTGTTCCGCTACGCCCGGGGGTTGGGTATCACGCCCGACGCCGCCAAGGACCTGGTCCAGGACGCGCTCGTGCGGGCCTACCGATACCTGGCGAACTGCGAGGACCCGGAACGGTTCGAGGTGTGGGTGTTCAGGATTCTCAGAAACGCTGCGCTCGACTACCTGAAAGACATTCGCCGGAAAGCGGTGAGCACGGACGACGTGATCCTCCTCGATCGCGCGCCCGATCCTGAAACGGATGCCGCCCACGCCGAGCTTCGTGACATCCTGTCTGAAGGTCTGGGCCAGCTGCCACCGACCTGAGGGACGCCTTCCTCATGAAACACCTGGAGGGTATGTCCTACGAGGAGATGCGCCAGATCACCGGCGCCTCGACGAGCGCGCTCAAGATGCGCGTGCTGCGCGCCCGCGAAATACTCCGCGAGGTGCTGGCGGAGAGGGACGAGCTCGTCCCGATGTGACCTCCGGGGCACCTCACTCGTCGATTCGGTGGACGCAGGAGAGACCCCTCCCAGAGGAGAATGAAGATCATGCGAACGGCGACACTTCTGATGGTGACGCTGGCGCTGGCTCCGGTCGGTCTGGCCGCACAGGCGGAAGGCCAGGGAGCCGACGCGCGCGTGCAGGCGGTCATGGACGCCGCAGCCAAGGCCGACATTCCCCTCTCCCTCCTGCAGAGCAAGATCGACGAGGGGCGCGCCAAAGGCGTGTCCATGGACCGCATCGCAACGGCTCTGGAGGCCCGACTGAAGGGGCTGACCCGGGCACAGGAGGTCCTGTCGACCGGCGGCGTCGAGGACGCGTCGGAAGGTGATCTCGCGGTCACGGCCGACGCGCTGGAGGCGGGCGTCAGCGAGGCCGCGCTGCTCCAGATCCAGAGCACGGCACCCGGCGAGCGCAGGATGGTGGCGACCGCAGTGCTTTCCGCCCTGGTCCAGCTCGGTCACGTCCCGGAAGAAGCGCTGACCCGGGTACAGGCGGCCCTCCAGCGCGGGCCCGACGCCCTGGCGAATCTCCGGGCAGAGACGGCCCACGAGCTGAATGCGCGGGGCCGTGGTCCCGGCGGGCCGGGTGGGCCGGGCGGGGGAGCCGGCTGAGCTGACCCCCCAGGGCGCGGTGCACCGCCCCCGGCCGGCGAGCTGTCCGGTCCGGGGGCGGCTCCTATGTAGCCGGAGCCTTCAGCCGCTCAGCGCCCGGCGCGGTCGATGGCCTCCTGGATCGCCTTGGCCGCGACCTCGTAGGAGACGGCGCCGCCGGGCAGCGGGATGCCGTTGAGGAAGATGGCCGGTGTCCCGTCCACGCCCACCCGATTGCCTTCTTTCTGGTCCTCCTGGATCCGCTCGACGTGCTTCCCCGAATCCAGGCAGTCGTCGAACTCCTGCTGGTCCATGCCCAGGCGCGACGCCTTCTCCTTCAGGTCCGCGACGCTCAGCCTGTCCTGCTCCAGGAACATCAGATCGTGCATCTCCCAGAACTTGCCCTGGTCCGGTGCGCACAGGGACGCCTCCGCGGCCTTCTGCGCGTAGGGATGGATGTTCAGTGGGAACTGACGGAAAACGATCTTCAGGTCGTCGCCGAATTCCCTCGAGCCGCTTGACCGTGGGGAAGAACCGCCCGCAGTACGGGCACTGGAAGTCCGAGAACTCCGTCTCACCGCCGCGTCGTCGGACCCCAACGCCGGCGCCCCCTCGTTGTCCAGCGGGACACGGTAGGGCTCGAAGAACACGGCGACCTTCCGCACCTTCTCGAGCCGCTGCCGGAGTCGCTCACTCGCCGCGTCGTGCCGCTGCTTGCGAAGGTAGCTCCCGATCTGCGGCCTCAGCTGATCCAGGGTGCGGCCGCCCAAACGGGCCTTGTTCTCGTCGTACCAGGCGGACACCTCCACCTCCGTCGGGTCGAGGGACGAGCCCGCCTCCGCCACGACCAGATCCTCGACGCTCTTACCCTCCTTCCGTGCCTCCGCCAGCAGCACCCGGTCGTGCAGGATCCGATCAAGCGTGTTCCCGACGAGATCCGAGCGCGCACGGCGGTAGCCGATGTCCATCCGGTCAAGGTCGTCTCCGGCGCGCGCCCGGACGTCTTCCATGGTGATATCCTGACCGTCGATGGTCGCGAGGACGTCGGGGAGGTCGCTGCCCGCCGCGGGCGTGCCGGCTTCCGCGGACCGGGTGGGCGCGGCAGACGAGGCAGTCTGTCCGCAGCCGGTCAGGGCGCCTCCCAGAGCGAGCAGGCCGAGGAAGAGCCCCACGCTCGTGGACCGCCCTGCGAAAGCGGTCGCGATCATGGTTCCTCCTCTATCCCCGGGGACTCCGGCCCTCCCTGCCTGAGATCCCACTGCCAGTCGGTTCTCACGGGAGCACCCCGTGAGAATACAGGCGCACTGGCGTGCCTGGCAAAAGCGATCGACCACTGAGGATTCAGGGGACCCGGGACTCGTCGCGTCACGAGTGCCACCTCGCGCCTCCCCGGGTGGGCTTGCCCCCTGCCCGTAGGTTGAAGTCACGTTTGGAGGGCCCTGGCGGCTCCTGCCCCGAGTACAAGGCCGGTGCCACCATGGCGTGGATCCCGTCCCAGTTGTTCATGGGCAGGTCAAACTCGATGGTGTTGGTCGCCCCCCCGTCCCCGCCCGTGGCCGGGAAGTGATACTCGAACTGTCCGGGCGCGGGGTTGATAACGTCGAGCGGCTCGTCCGTGTAATCCTGCGCGTCCACGTCGACCATGCTATCGACGTAGAATACATAGCCGGACAGCGTGATGGTGACGTGAACGGTCCCTCCGTCCTCCGAGAAGCCCACCTGGCCGGCAGGCGTCGTCTGGCCGGTGAAGAGCGTCGAGCACCTGATACGTCCCGGCTTAGCCGTGATCCCGCACGAGCCGGCGGTAGATCTCCTTGGCCTGCATCGGCCGGCTCTCGCCCTCCAGGCGGCCGTCGCCCAGCTCCGTCTGGATCGCCTCGCTCGCTCCCTCGTAGCCGTCTACCACCGTCTGCTGCCGACTCCGCCCATCCACCCGCTCCCCCCGTCCCTAGGTCAAGTCCCGATTTGCGTGCAAAAGGGAGAGAGTCAGCACTGTGGGCTCAGGGCGCTTAGGCCGCCTTGGCGATCACCTCCTCCGAGTCCAGGAGGGACAGGTCCAGATAGCGTCGCGCGGCCCAGGACTGGGTCGTGCGCATCGCGATGGCCGTGATGAGGCGCAGGGCGCTGGCCCGGCCTGGGAAGGCTCCAACCGCTCGGATTCCCGCTTGATCTCGCCGTGCAGGCGCTCCAGGCCGTTCGTGGTCAGGATCGTCATCCCGTTGGTGGGACTACCCTCGCCCTTGACACGTCAAGTAGATGAGCAGGGCAAACCGCCGCGTCTTCCGGGTGACCTCGTCGAGATGCCCTCCGTCGGAGGAGACGAGCACCGGCTCACCAAATGCACGGAGCCTGACGCCTGCAGCCCATAGGCTAGCCGGCTGGGGGGGGCCCAGTCGCGGCGAGCCAGCTCTCGCCGCTCACTTGGCAACTTGCCCGCTCACGTGCGTTGCTGCGAGGTTTTTCGACCGCCGGCCCTCCCTCACCCCGTGATGCTGTACTCGTACCTGCCGCGCACGGGCTCGCCCTCCTCGTAACGCGCCAGCCGGAACATGCGCGCGTCGAAGGAGGGCGTCTCACCCGTGACGAGCTCGGCCGTGAGGAGCCCCACGGCCGGCCCCAGCTTGAAGCCGTGCCCGCTGAAGCCGTTGCACAGGAAGTGGCCGCAGCCCGCGGGCACCTCGTCGATGATCGGGTGCCAGTCCGGCGTGATCGCGTACAGCCCGGCATAGCCACGACGGCGCACCGCGGTCTCCATCGCCGGGCAGCGCTGGATCCACCGGCCGCCCACCTCCACGTCGAAGTCCTCGTCGGTGTGCTCGGGATAGTCGTCCGGGTCGACGACGTCCTCCGCCTCGGAGGGGTCGATCAGCCCCACCAGCATCAGGTCGCCGGTCTCCGGGCGGAAGTACGACGCGTGGGCGAAGTCGAGCACCACGGGGTGGGGCCCCCGCTGCCCCTCCGGGCGGCCGAAGACGGCGACCTGCGCGCGGCACGACGACACCGGCACGTCGAGCCCGGCCATGGCCGCGACCCGCGCACCCCAGGGGCCGGCGCAGTTCACGACCGCCCCCGCGTCGATGGGGCCGGCGTCGGTGTCCACGCCCTTCACCCGGCCCCCCGCGAACCGGATCCCGGTGACCTCCCGATTCAGGAAGAAGCGCGCGCCGTGGCGCCGGGCCGCCGCCGCGAAGCCCGACGTGGTCATGTGGGGATCCGCGTAGCCGGCGCCCGGCTCGTACGCCGCGGCGACCAGGTCCGACGCGGCCACGCCGGGAAGGACGTCGCGGATCTCCTCGGGGGAGAGGATGCGCGTGTCGATCCCCACCCCCTGCTGGAGCGCCACGTTCTGGCGCAGCCCCTCCGCGTCCTCGCGCCGGCACGAGCACCAGGAAGCCCGCGTTGACGAAGCCGGACTCGCCTCCGACGCGCTCGTCGAAGTCGCGGAAGACGTCGAGCCCCCAGCGCGCCATGCGCGCCGTCACCTCGTTGGAGTAGTGCTGGCGCACGATCGCCGAGGACTTGCCCGTCGAGCCCGATGCGAGCGCACCCTTCTCCACCACGGCCACCTTCACGCCGCGGCGGGACAGCTCGAAGGCCGTCGCGCACCCCATGATCCCGCCGCCCACCAGGACGACGTCGAACGTCTCGCTCATCGGGACGCATCGTCCTTTCCGGCTCAGCCACCCCATCAGGTTGAGCAGGAATCGTGGGTTCTGCGCCGCGAGGGGGGCGTTCATCCCCATGGGGACGCCCTGCGGCCCCGCCAGCTGCGCGGAGAACATGGCCGCCTCCCCGAAGACGGCCACCCTCCCCCTCCCCACCTCGGCCACGGCGCCCTGCGACCACCCGCCCACGTCGGTGCGCGGCGTGTCGTCGTGGAACGTCCAGGCGGTGTCGGGATTCAGCGAGACGACGTCGTCGCGGAAGGTCAGGAGGGAGGTGGCGCCCGGCCGGCGGACGAAAGGCCGAGCCGGTGAACGTCGCCACCGAGTCGACGCGCGCGCCGGCCCGCTCCCCGTCCGTGATCGGATGCGCCGCCAGCGACCCGTCCGCGCGACGGAAGATCATCGGGCCCCGGCCGCCCACGTCGCCGCCCTCCAGCGCGAAGCCGTTGACGAAGTCGAACCCGAACGCGGCCGCCAGGTCGTGGGCCGCGCCGGCGAAGGGCATGTGGTCCGCGATGAGGAGCAGCGCGCCGCCTCCCTCCACCCACGCGCGCACCGCCGCGATCTCCTCCGGCGTGAACGCCGAGGGGGTCGGCAGCGTCCAGTCCTCGGCGATGTCGTTCCGCTCGTCCAGGGCGTTGGCGATGACGAGCACGTCGACGTCCGCCAGCGCCCCGGCGGTCAGGGGCACGTCCGACCCGGAGACGACGAAGCCATCCGCCCGCAGGAGCCGGGCGAAGCTCAGATAGCGGCCGTCCACGGTGTGGAAGTTGTGGTGCGCCTGGTCGAGCGCCACCCGGGGGCCCGCATCCCCGGCGAACGCGGGCGGACCCACGTCCGGGTGGAAGGCTGAGTCCGCCACCTGCTGCGCCGCGAGCGGAGCGACGCCCAGCAGGGCGGCGGAGAGGAGCGCGACGAGGGGTCCGGTCGGGGCGCGAGGCTTCATCCAGGGAAGATAGCGGGCGCGTTCCCGCGCGCGACCGCGTGGTGGCACGCCGCCGTCTACCCGACCGACCGCCGTAGCTCTCCGGAAGTCGTCAGCAGCAGGAGCCCCACGATCACCGCGGAGCTGATGCACCACATGCAGGTGGCCCCGATGACGAAGGGCTCGAGGAACGTCAGATAGACGGAAAACGCGGTCGCGACGAACGCCATCACCCACTGGAGCTGGAGGGCGCGTCGGCCCACCGCGCCCGCCCCGCTCCTGGAGATGGCCCAGGTCACGAGGATCGCGGCGTATCCGATCACGCCGAGAACACCGACGGGAAGCACCCCGAACAGTCGGGCGAAGGGACTCTGTTGGACCGCGTTGCAGTCGCCCACCGGGCCGCACACGGCCTCCTGGCCGGTGACCTCGACGAAGGACAGATAGGCGGCCACGCCCATCCCGAGCACGCAGAGCAGCGGCACGATCCACCCCGGCACCGACGCCGGTACGCCCGCGGGAGAACGAGTGAGCGCGAGACGGCTCGACGCGGCGAGCGCCGCCACCAGCAATACCAGGACCGCGACGGCGATGCCGTTACCGAAGGGGTCGCGCCGGAGCCGGTCGAGGAGGGATGGTCGGCCGTCCTCGCTCCCCGGGGTGAGCGAGCGCGTGATGCCGGGAGGAGCGCCGCCGGAGGCGCCCCGCGGGAGGGGCCGCCGCCGCGATCGAGTCCGTCGGCCGTTCGACCGCCGGGTTCAGCGACGGAGTCCGCGCCCGGGGCGGCATCGCGATCGGATCGCGTCGGCGGCGGTCGCGGTGGTGTCAGCGGCGACGGCGTGGGGAGGCGCGGCGGTGTCCGCTGCCGACGTGTCGCCCGGGCGTCACCGTGTCCGTGGGAGCCGGGCGCGCCGGCCCCCTCCTCGCGGGACCAGCCCCTGGGCGGCCAGCGCCTGCCGGAGCGCTGCCACCTCCGGCCAGTCGATCCCGTCCGCGGCCAGCGCCCGCTCGATCAGGCCCGGCAAGCGCTCGGGGATCTCCAGGGACCCGATCATCACCTCCTCGCCCGCCACCAGCATCGGGACGCCGGCCTCTTCGAGGGGGATGCCGAAGTGCGCGAGCGCCGCCTGGAAGAGCTCCTGGCCGACGCGGGACGTCACGTCCACGCCGACGATCACGAGCCGGTCTCCGTAGCGCTCCGCGAGCGGAGGCAGGTCCTCCGTCATGACCTTGTGGCAGTGCGGGCACGTCGGTGAATAGAAGAGCACCGCCCGCGCGACCGCATCCTGCGCGGACAGACGCGCGGCACCGGTCGGGCCCGCGAGGGCGAGCACGAGCAGGAGTGGGAGGGTCGGCGACTTGCGGAGGACGCGCACGCGGCGGCTCCCATCGGTTCGACGACCTGTGACTGCCTTCGGCGATCCGCTAAATCTCGCCCTTCTTCGCCGCCTCCGCGATATGCTCCCCCGCGCGGAACGCCAGCGCCGAGATGGTCATGGTGGGCTGGCCCCGCCCGCTGGTGACGAAGCTGCTCCCGTCGCAGATGAAGAGGTTCGGCACCTCGTGCGTCCGGTGGTACCGGTCCACCACGGACGACGACGGGTCGTCGCCCATGCGGCAGGTGCCCAGCAGGTGGAAGCCCACGTTCTGCTCCTGGGCCGGGAACGACCACGTCCGCCTGGCACCCGCGGCCTCGAGGATCTCCTTGGCCCGCTCCTGCAGGAAGTCGACCATCTTCAGGTCGTCCGGGTGGTCCTTGTACGTGACGCGAAGCACCGGCCGCCCGAAGCGGTCCTTCACGTGGTCGTCCAGCGTGATCGTGTTGGTCTCCAACGGCAGCGACGTGGAGTGGGTCGCCACCATCATGCTGCGCGTGAAGTTGTGGGCGAGGAAATGCCTCAGGTCGGGGCCGCGGAAAGGGGCGTCCGGCGGCATGCCGGCCAGGGCGAAGAGGATGGGGGAGTTGAAGATCTGGCGCCCGTCCATCCCGCCGCCGCCGTAGAAGCCGCGCTTGGGATCGGACTCGTACCAGTCGGTGCAGACCCGGGTCACCTGCACGCTCTTGAACTCGTTGAGGGGCTCGTCGAACAGCGCCTGGACCGAGCCGTTGCCGTTGAACATGAGGTGCTTGCCCACCACCCCGCTGCCGTTCGCCAGGCCGTGGGGGAAGAGGCTCGACTCGGACAGGAGCAGCAGGCGCGGCGTCTCGGCGCCGTTGGCGCTGAGCACCACGGCCTTCGCCTTCTGGGCGTGCTCGTTCCCGTCCTTGTCGAAGTAGACCACCTGGGTCACCCGCCCCGAGTCGTCGGTCTCGACCCGGTGGGCCGTGCACTCGGGCCGGATCTCGCACTTCCCGGTGGCCTCGGCCTCGGGAATCATGGAGGCCAACGTCGACGACTTGGCGTTCATCTCGCACATGAAGCCCATGCAGAAGCCGCAGTGCACGCAGGCGTTCCGACCGGGCCGGGCCTCGGAGATGATGGCCATGGGCGCCGGATACGGCTGGTAGCCCATCGCCCGGGCGCCCTTCTCGAAGAGCACGCCCGACGACTTCACCGGGAGCGGCGGGTGGGGATAGCCGCCGCGAGCGCGGCGGGTCGTTGGGTCCCGGCGCCCCCGAGACTCCCACCTCCCAATCCACCCTGGTGTAGTAGGGCTCCAGCTCCTCGTAGGTGATGGGCCAATCCGCCAGCGACGCGCCCGGAATGGCCCCCAGCCGGCTCCGCTCGTCGAAGTCCACGGGGCGGAAGCGCCAGTAGTTGGCCGTGAAGTGCGCGCTGCTTCCGCCCACCGTGTGGGCGTAGAAGGCCGGCGGGAACGGCCCCTGCAGGGGGGCCGCCTCGTCCGCCGCCGTCGACCGGAACGTCTGGGGCTCGTCGCCCGCCAGCGCGTTCTGGATGGAGATCTCCAGCTCGTCGTGGCTGACGTCGGCGGCCTTCCGGTACGGCCCCTGCTCCAGCACGACCACGCTGAAGCCCGCCGTGGACAGCTCGCGGGCGATGACGCCGCCCGCCGCCCCGGACCCGACGACGACGAAGTCCACCTCGTCGCGCGTCTGGTAGGTGCGCCCGAAGGGCACCGCCGACGCCAGCAGCGCCCGCCGGCTCACAGGGGTCCCGCGCGTCCGGCGGCTCACGCCTCACCTCCCTGGGCAACCTGGGCGTCGTAGTACCCGAAGGGAGGCTGCCAGGCGTGCCGATTGTCGAACCCGATCATGGCCCACCCCGCCTTGTCGCGGTTCCCCCCGTGGGACGGGTCGGAGAACACCCCGAACATGACGAGCGTCCACAAGGGGAAGACGACCTGGGGATCGGACTCTCTTCAGCTCGTCCAGGATCGCGTCCTGGGCGTCGGGCGCGAGGTCCGTGAAGCCTGTCACGTCCGCCTGCGCCTCCCGCGCCTTCGCGTCCAGCGTCTTCACGGCGTCCCTGACGGCCTGGAGCTGTTCGGGCTGCTCCGCGAGGAAGTGGTCCATGAACACCACGGCGCCCATCGCTACGGCACCGGGCTGGTCGCCGTCGGCGGGGAGGATGCGGTCGGAGAACGACTCGAGGGTGCGGCGCTCACCGTCCTCCAGGACCCTGGGGCCCTCGCCCGCCTTCATGGCCTCGGCCGCCGACTCCGCGGCCTCGCGGCAGCCGGCCAGGCCGAGGGTCATCCAGGCACCGACGGCGCCGGCGCCGGAGAGATGGAGGAAATGGCGACGGGAGGGGAACGCGTCGAGCATGTGGGACTCCCAGGGCAGGTTGAGAGGCGAGCGCACGCACCCGGCGGGGGGCTACGCCGGCGCCCACATTACCCTCGGCGGGGGTCCGGGGCCAGAACGGAGATCCGGAGCGGCTTGCCCACCCGCCCCCGCGGCCCCAGCATGCGGGCAGACATCCGACCCGGAGGAACCCCATGCGCCGCCCCATCGTCGCCCTCGCGGTCGCGCTGCTCGCCGCCGCCCCCCTCGCCGCCCAGAACGCTCCCGGCGTGACCCACTACGTCCGCTATCAGCGGGACGGCCGAACGGGCTGGGGCGTGCTCCAGGGCGAGCGCATCCAGGAGATCGACGGCAACCTCTTCGGCCAGCACCGCACCACCGACCGGTGGGTCGCGCTGGCCGACGTGACGCTGCTCCCGCCCACCGAGCCGCAGAAGGTCATCGCGGTGGGGCTCAACTACCAGAGCCACCTGGGCCAGCGCGATCCGGCGGCCTATCCGGGGCTGTTCGCCAAGTACCCGACGTCGCTGATCGCCAGCGGCGCCGACATCCTGCGGCCGCCGGACGCCACGAACCTCCACTACGAGGGCGAGATGGTCCTGGTGATCGGGAAGGAGTGCGCGCGGGTCAGCGAGGCGGAGGCGCCGGGCTGCATCTTCGGCATCACCGCGGGCAACGACGTCTCCGAGCGCGACTGGCAGTCCGCCGACCTCCAGTGGTTCCGCGCCAAGGCCTCGGACACGTTCGGTCCCGTGGGGCCGGCCATCGCGGTGGGGCTGAATCCGGACGACGTGCTGGTGGAGACGCGCCTGAACGGGGAGGTCCGCCAGCACCAGCGCACCACCGACCTGATCTTCAACACCTCGGAGATCGTGAGCTACGTGAGCCGCTACGTCACGCTCAGGCCGGGCGACCTGATCTTCACCGGGACGCCCGGCAGCACGAAGGCCATGGAGAACGGCGACGTCGTCGAGGTCGAGGTGGAGGGCGTGGGCGTGCTCCGCAACACCGTGCGCGGCCGGTGAGCTCGACGGCGACGGGCGCGCCGACCGCCGGCCGTGGCCGCTCGCCGGAGGCGGACACCGTGAAGCAACGCGGGGAGATCGTCGCGCTCCTCCTGGTCGTGGCCGGCATCGTGCTGATCTGGCGGGGCTGGAACGTCCGCACCGCCGGTCCCGAGCCGATCCGGCTGGTTCCGGTCCCGGTGCCCGCCTTCGACACGGGCGGCACGCTCACCGACGCATGGGCGGACTTCGACGGCGACGGCGACCCCGACCGCTTCGTGGGCTTCAACGGCGCGCCGAGCCGCCTCTACCGCAACGACGGCACCGCGGGCTTCACCGACGTGGCGTCCACGCTCCACCTGGACGTCGAGAAGCGGGTGCGCACCTCCTCGTGGGGAGACTACGACGGCGACGGCGACCCCGATCTCCTGCTCGGCTATGCCGGCGAGGCCCCGGCGCTCGCCCTCTGGCGCAACGACGGGACGGCCGGCTTCGCGGAGGTGGCCGCACAGGTGGGCCTCGCCCTCGACAGCGCCGCCACCCGCCAGGCGTCGTGGGTGGACGTGGACGGAGACGGTGACCTCGACCTCTTCCTCGCCCTGCGCGACGGGCCCAACCGGCTGTGGCGCAACGACGGCGGCACGTTCACGGACGTCACCGACGCCACCGGGATCGGCGACGCGCGCCGCTCCGTCGGCGCCGTCTGGTTCGACGCGGACGGCGACGGCGACCTCGACGTCTACGTCGCCAACATGGACGGCGACGCCAACGGGATGTGGCTCTCGAACGGAGGCGTCTACGCCGACTCCGCCTCCGCCTGGGGGCTGGCCGACGGCGGCCGCGCGCTGGGCGACGAGCACCAGGGGACCGTGCGGCCGTGCGCGGTGGACTACGACGGTGACGGCGACCTCGACCTCTTCACGGCCAACTACGGCAAGAACGGCCTCTTCCGGAATCCGGGCGGAGGGGGCACGTGGGAGAACGTGGCCGCCGACCTGGCTCTCGACACCGACTCGTTCTTCGACACGTGCATCTGGGGCGACGTCGACCACGACGGCCGGCCCGACCTGTACGTGAACGGCACGGTCACGAGCGGCACCAGCTACCGCGATTACCTGTTCCGACGGGAGGACGGGACGTTCGTCGACGTCACGCCGCCCGCCCTGGGTGTCGAGGCCGACCACGGCGCCACGTGGGTCGACTTCGACAGGGACGGCGACCTCGACCTGGCGCTCACCGGGTCCCAGGCCAACGGGATGCACCTCCTCTTCCAGAACCTGATGCGACCCGAGTACGCGCGGCATTCCCTCGCGGTGCGCGTGCTGGACGGCGAGGGGCACGCGACCCGCGCCGGCGCGCTGGTGCGCATCTACGTCGCCGGCACCCGGCAGGTGCTCGCCTCCGGCCTGGTGGACTCGGGCTCCGGCTACGACAGCCAGAGCGGCCTGCCCGCGTATTTCGGCCTGACCGGCGCCGCGCCGGTGGACGTCGAGGTCGTGTGGCCGGCGGCCGGGCGGATCGTGACCGTGCGCGAAGCGGGCGTGGACCCGGAGGAGCACCGGGGAGGGTCGCTGGAGGTGCGGGTGCGGTAGCCACTCCTCCCCTTGCCCGGACGCGGATCCGCCGGCAGCATCCCCGGGTCGCATCCGTCCATTCCGGGGTGTCTTCATGCGCCGTCACGCTCGTCTTTCCGCCTTCGCCCTCCTCCTTTCGCTGGCCCTGCCGGCCGGCCTCGTCGCCCAGCAGAAGCGCCCGCTGACGCTGGACGACTACGGGCCGTGGAACCGCATCACCCAGGTCACGCTGTCACCCGACGGGAAGTGGCTGGCGTACGTGCTCCAGCCCAACGACGGGGACGCCACGCTCTACGTGAAGCAGCTCGACGGCGACGCGGTCCACCAGGCCACCAACGGGCTCGGCCCCGCCTTCTCCGACGACGGCCGCTGGGCCGCGTTCCTCACGCTGCCCCCGAAGAAGGAGGCCGAGCAGCTCCGCAAGCAGAAGAAGCCCGTGCCGCAGACGCTCCACCTCGTCGACCTGGAGCGCGGCGACACGCTGACGGAGCCGGGCGTGCGCGCCTTCTCCTTCTCGAAGGGAGGGCGCTTCCTGGCGATCCACAGGGAGCGCGCCGACCCCGACGCGAAGCACACGGGCTCCGACCTCCTGCTGCGGGACCTCGAGCAGGGGACGATCCTCTCCTTCGGGAACGTCTCCGAGTTCGCCTTCGACGAAGCCGGCTCGCACCTCGCGTATCTGGTGGACGCGGCCGACGAGGCGGGCAACGGCCTCTACGTGGTGGACGCCGCGGACGGCCGCATCCGCCCGCTGGACACCGCGTCCCGGCGCTACGAGGACCTGACGTGGAGCGAGGCCGCGAGCGACGTGGCGGCGCTGCGCGGCGAGAAGCCCGACGGCAAGACGCAGCGCGAGAACGCCCTGGTCGTGGCGCGGGGGATCGGCACCTCCCCGAAGGTCACCACGTGGGAGCCCTCCTCCGATGCCACCTTCCCCGACGGCTTCGTCCTGTCGGAGCTGGCGAACACGAGCTGGACGGAGGACGGCAGCCGCATCGTCGTCGGCATCAAGGAGCAGGAAGACGAGGTGAAGCCGGCCGACGACGACGAGGAGAAGGCCAACGTGGACGTCTGGCACTGGGCGGACGACCGCCTGCAGTCCGTGCAGATGAAGCAGGCACAGGCGGACCGGCGCTTCACGTACACGTCGGTCTACAACGTCGGTGACGGCAGCTTCGTGCGCCTCGCCACCGAGGACATGCCGCGCGTGGACATCGTCGGCAAGGGCGTGTGGGCCGTCGGGCGCCGGGACGCCCCCTACCGAGACGATCTCGACGTGGAGGACGGCCGCGCCGACTACGTGCGCCTCGACCCGGCGACCGGCGCCGAGAGGGTGATCGCCGAGGGGATCCGCCGTCCCATGGGCGCCTCGCCCGACGGGAAGTACTGGGTGTACGCGCAGAACGACGCCGTGCACGCCGTGGACATCGCGACGCTCACCTCGGTGAACCTCTCCGAGACGTCGGGCGTCGACTTCATGAGCCGCGACTTCGACCTGGTGGCCGAGCGGCCGGCGTACGGCGTGGGGGGCTGGACCGAGGACGGGAAGGTCCTCCTGAACACGAAGTACGACGTGTACGCGGTGCCGCTGAAGGGCGGCTCCGCCGTGGCGGTCACGGGGGGCGCGGGCGCGCGGGACTCGATCCGCTTCCGCGTCGAGCGCCTCGATCGCGAGGCGGACTGGACCGACCCGTCCACCGCGATCCTGTCGGCCTACGGGGACTGGACGAAGAAGTCCGGCTACTTCCGCGCCCGCCCGGGGCGAGACCCCGAGGCGCTCCTCTTCGACGACGAGATGATCGACGACCTGACCAAGGCCGAGAAGGCGGACCGGATGGTCTTCACGCGCCAGACGTTCCAGGAGTTCCCCGATTACTGGGTGAGCGGCGCGTCGCTGAAGGATCCCCGGAAGGTCACGGACGCGAACCCGCAGATCTCGGAGTTCGCCTGGGGGAGCCGCGTGCTGGTGGACTACGTGGACCAGCGGGGCAACAAGCTGCAGGCGACGCTGACGCTCCCCGCCGGCTACGAGCAGGGCAAGCGCTACCCGATGATCGTCTACTTCTACGAGAAGATGAGCCAGCGCCACCACGAGTTCAGCCGGCCCGTCTACGACGACCGGCCGCACATGTCCACGTACGCCAGCAACGGCTACCTGGTGCTCATGCCGGACATCGTCTACGACGACGGCTATCCGGGCAGCTCCGCGCTGGACGACGTGACGGCGGCGGCGAAGAAGGTGGTCGAGCTCGGCTACGCCGACCCCGACCACATCGGGCTGCAGGGACACTCGTGGGGCGGCTACGAGACGTCGTTCATCCTCACGCAGACGGACATGTTCGCCTGCATCGTGACCGGCGCGCCGCTCACCGACCTCATGAGCATGAACAACATCCTCTACAAGTCGACGGGCAGCCAGAACGGCCCGATCCTGCAGTGGAGCCAGGGGCGCATGGGCGACCAGCCCTGGGACGACCCGGAGCGGTGGCGCAGCCAGTCGCCCATCGAGCACGTGCCGGACATCTCGACGCCCTTCCTGATCCTGCAGGGGACGGCCGACGGCGCCGTGGACTGGAACCAGGGCCTGGAGCTCTACACTGCCGCGCGCCGGCTGGGCAAGGACGTGATCTTCCTCTCCTACCCGGACGAGCCGCACCACCTGTCGAAGGAGGCCAACCAGAAGGACTTCCAGATCCGCATGAAGCAGTTCTTCGACCACTGGCTCATGGGTGCGCCGGCGCCGGAGTGGATGACCGACGGCGTGCCCTTCCTCGACAAGGGGAAGAAGGGGCCGGAGGGAAAGGTCGTCTCGTAACGGAGCACGCGCCGATGCTGCCCACGACGCTCCTGCTCACCGCGGTCCTCGCCCTCCAGGCACCGCCGGACTCGATCCCGCTGTTCGCGTCCGACGAGCCGGTGGAGGTGACGCTGGAGGCGGACTTCGACGCCATCCGCAGGGACCATTCCGACGACCCGGAGGAGCGGCCGGCCCGTGTCGTGCTCCCGGCGGGTGACACCCTGGAGGCGCAGCTCAGGCCGAGGGGCGACTTCCGGCGCGACCCCGCCTACTGCTCCTTCCCGCCGCTGCGCCTCAATCTCAAGAAGGACGAGACGGACGGCACCGTCTTCGCCGGACAGGACAAGCTCAAGGTGGTCGTGCCGTGCCATCCCGAGCGGGACGGGTACGAGGAGTACGTGCTGCGCGAGTACCTCCTCTACCGCGTGTACGCCCTCGTCACCGACGCCGCGTTCCGGACACGGCTCGCGCGCATCACCTTCGCGGACGCCTCCGGCCACGACGACCCGTTCACGCGCTGGGGCTTCTTCATCGAGAGCGACGAGGCGCTGGCGGCCCGCGTGGGTGGGCAGGCGCTGGACATCCCGGAGGGGAAGATCGTGCGCTCCGACCTCCTCCACCCCGAGAGCTCGACGCGCGTCGCCGTCTTCCAGTACATGATCGGCAACACCGACTGGGCGGACGCCCGGGTCCACAACGTGACGATCCTCGCCATCGCCGGACTGATCGTCCCGGTGCCCTACGACTTCGACTTCGCCGGTGCCGTCGAGACACCCTACGCGGTCCCCGCCCCCGACACTCCCATCAACTCCGTGCGGCAGCGCTTCTACCAGGGGTGGTGCTGGCGCGGGCTGGACACCGAGGGGGTCCTGCAGACCTTCCGCCAGGCGCGCCCCGAGGTCGAGGCGCTCTACCGGGATTTCCCGTACCTCTCGGACCGCACGCGCGAGGAGACGCTGGAGTATTTCGCGCAGTTCTTCGACAACATCGCCACGGCCGACCAGGCCCGGCGGCGGCTGTTCAGGGACTGCCGGAAGGTCGGCTGAGGGAGGTCCGACGCCGCGCCGTAAGCGCCACGCTCCCGGCGCGTACGGTATTATGTATGTCACGTCCGGCACGGCTCGGCTCGTTCCTGATGCGACCCATCGGCGTCGAATCGCGCCTTCGCCGACCTCGAGCCCACAGCACCTCGCCGCCATCGCGCGGTCCCGCTTCACGACGGGGCGTCCGCAATGTCCATCCCATCGCTCTCCCAGCGGCGGCCGAGGCCGGCTCCTCGCCCTCGGCGCGGCCGTCGCGCTTCACGAGCCTCACCGGCTGCGGGGAGACCACGGTCAACGTGTCGCCTCCCCGCGGCTCAGATGCAGGTCGTCACCGGCGGTTCGCCCGAGCGGTCCGGCGGGGGGCACCGCTCGACGATCCCATCGTGTTCCGGGTTCATCGACACAGAGAACCAGCCCCTGCAGGGCGCCACCGTGACCTTCACGGCCCAGAGCGGCTCCGTCGATCCGTCCAGCGCGACGACCGACGCGGACGGGATCGCAAGCACGCGATGGACGCTGGGCAGCACCGCCGGGCAGAGCACGCTCACCGCCACCGCCGGAAGCGGTGTCTCGACCACGGTGACGGCCACCGTCACCGCGGCGAGCGCGGCGACGGTGAGCGCGCGAGGCCGGTAACGCCCAGTCCGCCCCGGCCGGCTCCGCCGTGCCGATCGCTCCGAGCGTCCGGGTCTCCGACGCCTTCGGCAACCTGGCCGAGGGCGTCGCCGTCACGTTCTCGGTCCTCTCCGGGTGGCGGGCACGTGACGAACGGCGTGCGCACGACCGACGCCCAGGGCGTCGCCACCGTCGGCAGCTGGACCCTCGGGCCGGACGTGGGCGATCAGACGCTGGCGGCCCGCGTCGAGGAGGGAGGCGTCGCCAACAACCCCGTCGTCTTCACCGCGACCGCGACCACGCCGGTGGGCTCGAAGATGGACGCGACGGCCGGCAGCGGTCAGACGGCCCCCGTCGGTCGCCTGGTGCCCGTCGCGCCCACCGTGGTGGTGCGCACCGCGGCCAACGAGCCGATCGAGGGCGTCGTGGTCACGTTCGTGGTGGCCTCCGGCGGGGGAACCGTAGTGGGCTCCCGCCAGGTGACCGACGTCACCGGAACCGCCACGGTCGGCGGGTGGTTCCTCGGCCCGCTGCCCGGTACGAACACGCTGACGGCCACGTCACAGGGAATCTCGAACGTGACGTTCACCGCGACCGGGGTCGCGGCGACGCCCGTCTCGATGGTGGCCGTCTCCCAGACGACCCAATCGGCTCCCATCGGCACCAACGTGAGCGACCCGCCCAGCGTGGTCGTGCGCGACGACCAGGGCATCCCCGTTCCCGGCGTGGAGGTGAAGTTCACCGTCACCACGGGAGGCGGGAGCGTGGTCGGCTCGCCGGATACCACGAACGCCAACGGGGTGGCGACGCTCACCTCATGGAAGCTCGGGGGGGTGGTGGGGCCGAACAGCGTGACCGCCACCGCGACCGGGCTGCCCAGTGTGACGTTCAACGCGACAGCCGCCGCGGGGGCACCGGCCAACGTCATCGCCATCGCCGGCAACAACCAGACGGCGGTCCAGGGCACGCAGGTGGCCACGCCGCCGCGCGTGCGAGTGACCGACGGCAGCGGCAACCCGGTCATCGGCGCGACCGTGACGTTCGCGGTCGCTTCGGGGGCCGGGTCGGCCACCGGGCTGAGCCAGCTCACCAACACGTCGGGCGAGGCCGCCGTCGGCAGCTGGACGCTCGGCAACGGTGCTCCCAACACACTGACCGCGACGGTGACGGGATCCGGAATCGCGGGCAACCCGGTGACGTTCACCGCCCGGTCGGCCACCAGGATCGTGACCACGGGCGTGCCCACGGGATCCGTCACGCTCGGCGCCAACTTCACGATCTCGGTGCAGCTGCGCGATGCGGCCGGCGCCGCCGTCCCGCTCGAGGACATACCGCTGACCATCGCCATCGCGTCGGGGGGCGGCACGCTGGGCGGCACGACCAACCGGGTCACGGACGCCAGCGGCGCAGTGAGCTTCACGCTGCTCAACGTGACCGGGACGGCCGGTGATCGGACGTTCACGATCACCGGAACCGGCCTGCTGTCGGCGACGACCGGCGCCATCACCTTCATCAACTGATCACGACCATGAGACGCGAATCGATCATCGGGAAGGCAACGGCGCGCCGGGCAGTCGGTCTCGTCCTGGGCGCGGTGACGACCCTGGCCACCGCGACGACGGGAGCGCAGGCGCAGCAGGTCGGACCGGAGCGATGGACGGTCGGCGCTGCGGCCGGCGCGTGGGCACCCTTCTCGTCCCTGATCAAGGCAGCCGACTCCTTCGATACGAGGCTGTCGAGCGGACCGGCCTTCTCGCTGGAGGTGCGGTACCTGGCCGTCGACCCCGTATCCGTCTATGCGAGCGGGATCCTGGCGCTCGGCACGATCCGCCTGGGCAGCTCGATCCGGCCCGACGTGGTCGGCCCCTCCGACCAGGTCGTGGTGGCGGGAGGCACGGCGGGGATCGTGCTGACGGCCGCCGACTGGCTGGACGGGAACATCCAGCCCACGCTCCGCTTGGGCGGCGGCTTCAAGTGGTATCGCTTCGACCTCGACGGCGCCGACAGCCAGTTGCGGCCGACGGCGGACCTCGGCCTCGGCTTCCGTGGCCTGGGCGCGGGACCGATCGAGGTCTCGGCGGAGGTGCGCTACCTGCCGAGCTCCTTCGACCAGAGCCGGCTGCCGACGCGAGGCATCGAGCCGCAGGATCAGCGCCAGAGCGACCTGCTGTTCTCCATCGGGTTCGGGATCCGGCCGTAGGCTCGAAGGGGAGGACGGTGATTCAGTACACGTCCAGGTCCCGCCCCGACCGCACCTCCCCGGTGTAGCCGGCGGCCCGGAGCTCCCGCACGAGCCCCTCGTCGTCGGTCCCCCAGAAGAGCTGGTGGTAGAGGACGAGCAGTCCGGGTCGGGCGCGCGTGGCGACGTCGGCCAGCTCCGTCGTCGAGGTGTGGAACGCGGCGTGGTAGCGCTGCCACTCGTGCGGCCGGGTCCTGAAGCCCTCGGCGCTGTAGACCTCGTGCACGAGGACGTCGCAGCCGCCGCACGCCTCGACGATGGCGTCGGTGGGCGACGTGTCCCCGGAGATGACGATCGTGCGGTCCGGTCCCTCGAAGCGGTACGCGTAGGCGTGCGCCCACGACCCGTGCGCCACCTGGAAGGCGAACACGCGGACCAGGTCGTCCTGGTAGACGAGGCCGGGCTCCACCTCGTGCACCACCGGGCGGTAGGCGTCCCGGTTGTCTTCGCGCGGCTCCAGCCCGTCCCGGCGGATGGCGATGTCCTCGGCCCACGCCTCGCCGATGTGCTCCAGCATCGCCGCCGTTCCGGGTGGGCCCCACACCTGGAGCGGGTCGGGCCGGTCCAGCACCCACGGCATGAGGAGGATGTCGGGGAGCCCGACGGTGTGGTCGGAGTGCAGGTGGGTGAGGAAGAGGCGGTCCAGGCGGTCGGGCGCGAGGGCGCCGATCCCCAGGTCCCGCGCGGCGCGGGCCGCCCGCCGCACGACCCCCGCCCCCGCGTCGATGACGTACGCCCGGTCGTCCACCACCACCGCGGTCGCCGGTCCCGAGCGCTCGGGGTCGGCGTTGGGCGTCCCGACCCCGAGGAGCACGAGCCGCGTGCGCGGCGCCTGCGCGCGGAGCGGCGCCTGCGCCAGCGTCGCGAGCGCGACCAGGGCCGCCAGCCACGGCGCCACCCTGGACATCGCCCTGCTCGCACCGACGGCCGTCCTCACCGCGCGCGTCCCGAGCCACGTCCGCAAGGGCGACGCGTCTCTCGGTCGTCTCACTGCCCCGGCCCCTTCGCGCGGTCGAGCTCCCTCTTACGCTGGAGCCAGCTCACTCCCTCCGTCATCCAGTCCGCCGCCGGCTCACCCTTCAGGTAGTGCCCGAACCACTGCAGGATGCGGCGGTGGTAGTCCACCTGGTCCTCCTCGCGGCGCAGACCGTGGTCCTCGCCCGGGTAGACCAGGAAGACCAGCTCCTTCCCCGCCCTGCGGGCGTAGTTGTAGTACTCGACGCCCTGCCGGAAGTCGACGGTGCCGTCGTCGTCGCCCTGCATCATCAGGATGGGCGTGTGGAGGTCCTGGATTTGGGCCACCGGCGAGTTGCGCACGTGGGCCTCGAAATCCTCCCAAGGCGGCACGTCCATGCGGGCCTGGCCCGTCTCCCAGTGCCCGAACTCCGGGAAGCCGGGCCGCCAGTGGATGACACCCGGGAAGCTGAGGAAGTCGGTGATGGGGGCGCCGGTCACCGCGGTGGCGAAGATGTCGGTCTGCGTGGGGATGAACGCCGCCTGGTAGCCGCCCCACGAATGCCCGATCAGCCCCACCCGGTCCTCGTCCACCAGGCCCATCCCGACGATCCTGGCGACGGAGGGCACCACCGCGTCGACGGCCGATATCCCCGGATCGCGCGGGCGGTAGACGATGTCGGGTTGGAGCACGAAGTAGCCCTCCTGCGTCCACGCCTGGAAGTCGTAGTAGTCGCGCTCGGACGGGACCTCGTAGCGGTGCACGCCGTCGGACAGCAGCTCGTACGTGTAGACGATCATCGGGTACTTCCGCCCCGCCTCCCACCCAGCCGGATAGAGGAGCGTGGCCTGGAGCGGCACGCCTGCCCGGCTGGTGAAGTCGACCGTCTCCGCGTGGCCCCAGGCGTAGTCGTCCTGGAAGGGGTTGGTCTCGGTGACCTGGCGACCGTCGGCCAGATCGGCGCCGCCTGCGAAGACGTCCGGGGAGTCGTCGAAACGCTGCTCCACCCAGGCGTAGGTGTCGGCATCCGCCGCCTTCACGAGCCGGCCGACCGAGGCGTCCTTCCAGACGAGCCGCTGGACGGGTCCGCGCGCCGCGTATCCGCCGCGCTGCTCGCGGAGCGCGACGCGTCCGTAGCCCGAGCGTTTCGTCTTCTGCCCGAAGAGGGAGAGGTAGATGGGGCTGGACGCGTCGAAGGAATCGGCGTCGGGATCGAGCGTCACCACCCCGTACTCGATCTCCTCGGCGTCACCGTCCGTGAGCCGGTTCCCGCCCGAGCCGTCCGGGCGCACCACCCACACGTCCAGCCGGTCGCGCAGCAGCACGGCCCGGTCGCCGTCCACCCACCCCAGTGGGCGGTAGGCGACGGGTGGCAGCTGGACGACGGGATAGTCGTACGTCCGGTCCGCGAAGTCGCCGTCGAGCGCGCCGGTGAGGTTCGCCGCACGTCCGGCCCCCACGTCCCACGCCCACCAGTTCTCGCCCTGGAAGTAGAGGACGTAGCGGCTCTCGGGGCTCCCCCCGTAGACGTAGCGAACCTTCTCCAGGATGCGCGCCCGCTCGCCGGAACGCGTGTCGATGCGGTAGACGTCTTCCCACGACCGACCGAACATCACGTCCTGCGCATAGGGCGTCTCGTCGTGCTCGAGCGCCCAGCGACCGCCCTCCAGGAGCTCGGTCGAAGCCATCAGGTCGGTCCCCAGCTGCAGGAACCGCCCCTCGTCCACGTGCCACACGGAGAGGAGCGTACGCGCGAGATCCCGCTCCTCCTGTGCGCGCTGCATCGGGATGATGCGCACGTCCCGGCTTGTCCACACCTGGACCTCCGACGGCTTCTCCTCGGACGTGTCCTCCTCGTCGGCGGTCTCGTCGTCGACCCCCGAGGTATCCGCGGGCTCCGCGCCCCGCTCCCGGGGCCGGATGCCGAAGAAGAGCGAGCGGCCGTCCGCGGACCACTCGGGCTCCCGGTCCTCGGAGATGCGCATTCCCCCGGGGAAGCCTGCCTGGGCGTCCGGATCGAACGCCAGCGCAGGTCGCACGCCGCGGTTCAGGTCGCGCCAGAGAAGGACGACGTGCGTGTCCTCGTCGAACCCC
Source organism: uncultured Gemmatimonadales bacterium (assembly GCA_963848895.1). Classification (GTDB taxonomy): domain Bacteria; phylum Gemmatimonadota; class Gemmatimonadetes; order Longimicrobiales; family Gaopeijiaceae; genus SZUA-318. Next base: position 251,653 of record CAWKGE010000018.1, on the reverse strand, counting down.
TCGTCGGAGCGGGCACGCAGGACAGCCAGGTCGTCGTCGTCCTCGCGCCAGGTGAGCTGGTCGTACGTGGCGTCGGAGCGGTCCAGCACACGCAGCGTCCCGGTACCCGGATCGAAGAGCTGCACGCCGCCACCCGCCCCGGATTCGCTCAGGAGCGTGACGGCGAGGAGGTGTCCCGACGGGCTCCAGGCGTACGTGTCCACGTTTCCGATCGGGACCTCGGTCCCCACGGCGAGTCCCCGCACCACCAGGTCGCCCGCCTGGTCGTCGTCGCCGCCGGGGCGCGGCCGCCAGAGCGCGAGGTACGCGCCGTCCGCGCTGAACGCGAAGTCGGTCGCGCCCACGAAGGACGTGTCGCGTCGCGTGTGCAGGTCGAGCAGGCCCGTGCTCTCCCGGGCGTCGTCGTCCTCCCGCTCCTCCGGCGGGAGGCCGATGGTGTAGGCGAGCCAGCGGCCGTCCGCGCTGAACTCGGGATCCGCGCCGAACGCGACTACGCGTGCCGTGTCCTCGTCGAGCGCGCGCACGCGCAGCTCGTCGTTCTCGTCCACGCGGCGGATGGCGTACCCGAGCCAGCGGCCGTCGGGAGAGAGCTGCGCGCTCCCCAGCGTTTCCCACTGCCCGTAGTCCGCAGGCGTGAGCGTCGGCTTGTCCTGGGCGACCGCCGGCGCCGCTGCGACGAAGGAGAATGCGGCCACGGCCACGGTTCTGGTCGTCATGCTCCTCACCACGCTTCCACCCTCCCCTGGGTCGTGAAGAAGAGGACGCGTTCCTTCACCGGCTCCCCGGTGAGGCGCGTCCATGCCTCGGCGTAGAGGTCCACCTGACGCCGGTAGGCCTCGACGCGCGCGGGGAACTCCGGGTCCGTCCCCACGTCGGTCTTGTAGTCGGCGATCACCCACCCCTCCCGCTCCCGGAAGGCGAGGTCGATCACGCCCTCCAGCACGGCGGGGACCGCGTCCGCGCCTGCGTCGGTCTCGGGCTCCGCCGCCTCCGTGGGCGGTGCATCCCGCGTCGCGGACGACGCCTCCTCGCCTCCGAAGAGATCGAGCTGCCTCCGCGTGCGCGACGGCTCCTCGCGGACCGGCTCGACGAGCCTCGGCGGCGGATCGGGAAGCCGCGTGGCCCCCGGCGCCGCGAACGGTACCTCGACGAGCACCCGCCCGGCCTCGGCAGCCCTCCGCCAGAGCTCCGACGCGCGCACGGAGCGCACGAGCGCCAGGAGCTCCTCGACCTCGCGTGGCTCGCCGTGATCGTCGAGCGGCCGTCCGTGCTCGATCAGCAGCGCCCGGCAGGCCGCGCGCAGCGTCACCTCGGAGTCGTCCGACGCTGCGGCCGCGAGCGCGCCGTGGACGGCGCTCCCCCACGAGTAGCCGCGGAAGGCGCCCCGACCCGAGCCGGACGCCGCGGCAGACCCGGACGGGTCGTCCACGCGGTCCGCCTTCGCCACCTCGGTGACCGTGACGTGGCGGAACGACGGCTCCCCCATGCGGCGCAGGCGCTCCGCCGCGCCCTCCACGCGTCGTGCGATCTCGTCTGGAGTCTCGTGCAGCGCCTCCCGGGGGCGGGGCGTCGCCATCTCAAGGGCCAGCTCGGTGCCGTTCGCGGCGAGCCACGGGTCGAGGGCGCTCCACGGGCTCGCGTCCGGCCTGTCCGGCCGGCGCGCCACCACCAGCTCCTCGCGCGCTCGCGTGGCCGCCACGTACAGGAGGCGCACCTGCTCGGCGCGCCTCGAAGCGGCTGCTCCGCTTCCTCCTTGGCGGGCCACTCCGGCGGTCGAGCGAGCGGCGTCGCGCCACGGAAGCCGCCGCGCTGCTCCGAGACGTCGCAGCCAGCCTACCGCCGTGCCGTCGGGACGCCGCTCCACGTGCAGGTCCGGGGGCCGGCCGCTCACAGGAGAGGGATCCGCGAGCACGACGACCCGCGCCTCCAGCCCCTTCGCCTGGTGCAGGTTCATCAGCCGCACCACGTCCGAGCCGTCCGGGCTCCAGGGGCGCCTCGGCCTCCGGGGCCTCCAGTGCCGCGCGCACCGCCTCGCAGCGCGCCGGGGAGCGAGGCGTCGCCGGCCAGGGCCGAGGCGCGCACGGCGTCCAGGGCGTAGACGAGCGCGCCGGCGCGGATCGCGCCGAGCTCGCCGGCGGCGGCCAGAGGCAGCAGGCCCAGCTCGGGGACGACCCGCCCCAGGAAGACGTCGGCCGGCTCCCGGCTCGCCCGCGCGCCACCAGCGGTGCAGCGTCCCGAGCGCCTCCCGCACCTCGCGGATCGCCGCGCGACACCCGGCCGCATCACGTCGAACGAGCCGCCGCCCAGACGGTGGTCCACCAGCCGCTGGTGGTCCAGGCCGAAGAAGAGCCCCACCAGGACGGCCACCACCTTCACCGGATCCGTCGGGTCGATCATGCACTCCAGGAGCGCGAGCAGCTCCTCGAGCTCCAACTCCACGCCCACGCCCGCACCGGTCACCTGGACCGGAATCGCCGTGCGCCTCCAAGGCCCGGGCGTAGGTGGCGAGGCCCCGCTTGTTGCGGGTCAGGACGAGGAAGTCGCCCGGCGCTGGCGCTCGCCCGCGTCCAGCCGCTGCCGGATCCACGCAGCCAGGCGCGCGCGCGTCGTCCTCCGCGACCGCAGCGTACGCGCGCCCATCCGGCTGCACGGCGTACCAGAAGACGCCCTCGGGTGGCCGCCGGCCGCTCCGGAGGCCGGGTTCGGAGCGGCTCGAAGCCCGCCTGCTCCGCCGTGGGCTCGGGCGGGAAGAAGTCGGGATGGTCGAAGACCTCGTTCACCAGATCGCCGATGGCGCGGGCGCGACCGGAAGTTGGCCGTGAGCTCCAGCACCTCGCCGAACACCGCGGAAACGCTCGCTTCACGAACTCGTAGAGCTGGATGTCGGCGCGCCGGAAGCGGTAGATGCTCTGCTTGGGATCGCCCACCACGAAGAGCGCGCCCGGTCGCGGCACCGCGGTCCGCCAATCCGCGGGCAGCGCCGGCTCGTCGGGTGCCGCGCTCATCCATCGCGTCCGGTTCCGGTCGCCGATCCGGCTCCGACGCCAGCAGGAGCATGATCTCGGCCTGGAGGGGATCGGTGTCCTGGAACTCGTCCACCAGCAGGCGTCGGTAGCGCCGTCCCAGCTCAGCCCGGCACGCCGGGTCGCTCCCGCAGCAGCCGCGCCGTGAGCAGGAGCAGATCCTGGAAGTCGAGCCGCCCCGAGCGGCGCCGGTGCTCGGCGAACTCGGCGGCGGCCTTCCGCGGCCAGGCGGAGCGCCAGCGCGTAGCGGTGGGCGTACCACCGGTCGAGGAGGCGTCGGGCGGGCGTGTCCGCCGAAGCCGAAGGCGTTGGCGCGGGCCTCCAGGTCCTTGGCGAGTGCCTTGTCGCGCCAGCGGTTGTACGTGGTGTCGTGCGGGCTCGTGCCCCGGACTTGCACAGCGGCGCCAGCGCCTCGAAGAAGTCCGCCGGCGCGCTTCCAGCCCGTCACGTCCAGCGTGAACCAGGCGGTGCGCAGCTTCCTCTGGAAGGAGTCCCACCCCGTTCGGGGCTCCCGGGCGGGCATCAGCTCCCGGCCGCGCTCCACGAGGGCCTGCGAGCTCACGCCGCACGGCGGCCACCTCCGATGCCGCCGGGGGCGTCAGCGCCTCCGCGGGGAAGTGCACGTCCGGGTTCTCGACCAGGTGCGCGAAGAGCCCGAAGAGCTGTCCGGTGCGCAGCCCCGCGTCGCTCAGCTCCTCCAGCACCGGATCGCCGTCCCGCACCAGCCGCTCCAGATACGACTCCCAGAAGCGGCGGTAGAAGCCCGCACGCTCCTCCGCGGGCAGCTCCTCGAAGCCCGGATCGAGCCCCACCTCCAGCGGCCGCTCGCGGAGCAGCCGGGCGCAGAACGCGTGGATGGTGCCCACGAAGGCGCGGTCGATGTCCTCCAGCGCCGTGCGCAGGCGCTCGTGCTCGTCGGGCTCCGGCGCCTCGTCTCCCTCGGCACGGAGGCGCTCCTCGAGCCGGGCCTGGAAGCGCTCCCGCAGCTCCGCCGCCGCCTTGCGCGTGAACGTGACCGCGGCGATCTGGTCGACCGTGGCGGTGCCCGTCGCCACCAGCGCGCCCATGCGGTTCACCAGCTCGGTGGTCTTGCCCGAGCCCGCGCCGGCCTCCACCAGGAGGTTCGCGTCCAGGTCCTCGTGGATCCGCCGGCGCGCCCCCGCGTCGGGAAGCGGGAGGGCGAGGATCTTCGGGTCGGTCATCCCGGGAATCTCGCCCCGTCCTCGTCGACGCGCACGGCGGCGCCGTCGGCCACGTCCTCCAGCGTCTCGGGGGGCAGCTCGAGGATGGGAATCGGCGCGTAGCCGAGCTCCCGGCCGACCACCGCGCCCAGCGCGAGGATGGCGTCCGCCCGGCCGAGGAGGATCGCCGCGGGGGCCGTGCCCTCCCGCAGGAGCTCGAGCATGATCGCGCTGGACGACGACGACCCCACCGTGGCCGGCACCAGGAGCACGGTGCCGGCGATGCTCCGGCCGTGGTCGGGGTGGCGCGGATCGGCGATCGTGCCCGCGACCGGGTCCACCCCGCCCCAGAAGCTGATGGGCGCGCGCAGGCGCAGCAGCGGACCCTCGCCCGCTCCGGCGACCAGGACCCGGCCGCGCGCGACCCTCACCACGCCCATACCGCCTCGTTCCGCACGACCCGTCCGGTCTCGGCCGAGGCCACGCAGTCCTCCAGGCTCCCGTAGACCACCTCGTAGCCGGTGTTGGACGGGCCGTAGTGGGCGAACTTCCCCGAGCAGGTCATCAGGACGCCTCCGGCGGCCGGGAGGATCGGCGTCACCACCACGCAGGTGTCGACCACCGACCTCGACGCCGGCCTCGGCCAGCGACGGCCGCCTCGCCCGACGCCTCCAGCGCCTTCAGCACGTCGCGGCCCGTGCAGGCGTAGAACGGCACCGCCATCCGGCGCCCGCGCACGAGCGCGCGCGAGCCGCCGAGCCTCGTCCAGCGACAAGTGCGGGCTGCCCACGGCCACCGCGTCGACGCCGTCCGACGCCGTCGTGCTCAGCCGGTCGAGGGCCCGCGCGCACCCGCGCAGCCGTCAGGCGGCGTGCGGCGCGGGGCTCGCGCGCCGCCCGTCGCCGCCTCCAGCGTGGGCGCCTCCGGCGTCACGCCCACCACGTGGAAGAGCGCCACCGCCCCCGTGGACGCGGCGGCGGCACCCAGCGCCTTGAGCTGGTCCTCCGTGACCGAGCGCGGGCAGCCCGACGATCGCCGCCACGTCCCGGCCGACCTCCAGCCCCAGCCAGGTGCCCAGGACCGGGTAGAAGACGTCGTCGGCCGCGAGGGCCGCGGGCACCGCGGAGGCGTCCACGACGACCGTGGCCCGCCGGTTCTCCTCCAGGTGGAGGCCGTGGAGCGGCGCCCGGCCGGTGAGCGCGCAGCACGCGTCCAGGAAGTCGCCGTAGCGCTCGGTGCGCGCGCCCAGCACCGAGTTGGCGAAGGCGATCGCGTTGCTCTCGCCCCACGCCACCTGCTCCCCGAAGGCGGGGCGGTGCCCCGCCTGGTAGGGCGCGCACGTCCACGTCGGCGTGCATCCCAGCGCCAGGTACGCGTCCATCTGGCGGCGCGCCATCGCCGGTGCGATGGGCGTCGGCGCGCACGCGGCCCGGGTGCAGCAGGTCGAGGGCGCCGACGTTGAGCGTGGTGGGCACGGCCACGCGGCCGCCGCCGGCCACCAGCCTCTCGGCGAACTCCACGCCGCCGTCGCCGTGGTAGAGGCACCCGTCGACGTGCGCCGAGGCGATCTCCACCAGGCGCTGCGCGCCGAGCAGCTCGGCGGCCGCGACGACGACGCGCATCGCCAGCGCCGGCGGCCTCGCCGCCGGCGCCGTCCAGGAGGGCGCGCTCGTGGGATGTGAGGGTCAGGCTCATCGACTGGAGCCTACGCTCCGAGCCACCCCCGCACCACCACCGCCACGCGCGATGCCGATGTAGTTGCCGACCGCGTTGCCCAGGAGCCCGACCGCGACGCCGGGAAGGAGGTCAGCTCCGTACAGCCGCGCGCCGAGGCCAGCGCCATGGCCGAAGCCGACCCGCCCACGTTGGCCTGCGAGGCCACGGCGAGGGTGCGCGGGTCGAGGCGCACGAGCATACCCAGACCGAAGATGATGAGGCCGTGCACGCCCACCGTGACCAGCGCGAACCACATCACCGCCGGCCCCACCGCCAGGATGTTGGCGACCACGGACTTGGCGCCGTTGCTGGCGAGGAAGAGGAGCACCAGCCAGTTGCCGATCACGCCGGCGCCCCGGATCCGCCCCACCCGGGGGATCTGCGCCAGCACCAGCGCGATCGTCGTGAGCCAGAGCACCGCCGGCACCGGCGCCAGCACGTCGCCCAGCACGGCGGAGGCCCACAGCGTGCCCAGCACGATCACGGCCAGGAGCGCGACGTCCAGGATCGCCACCGCGCCCACGCTCGCGTACAGCTTTCCCTCCGCCTCGCCCACGCGGGATGCCCGCGGCCTCGTGGCGCCGCGTGTGCCGTTGGCGCGGGACAGGATCACGGGGACGGCGAGGCAGATCGCCATCCACACGGCGGTGACGATGACGTCCGCCGCGATGCCCGCCGCGAACAGCTCGCCGCTCGTGCCCAGGGCGGCGCCCACGGCAGCGAAGTTCGCGCCCTCCGCCCGTGTACGTGGCCGCGTACTGGCCGGCGAGCTTCCACGTCTCGGGACCCACCTGCCCCGCCAGCAGCAGCGCCGCCAGCGGCCGCACCCACCACCGAGCCCACCGCCCCGATGGCGAAGGCGGCCAGCATCTTCGGCCCCGCCTTGACGATCGTGCGCACGTCCACGGAGAGGAGGATCAGGACGATCCCCGCGCTCACCGCCCGGCCCCACCAGGAAGTCGTAGGCCGGCGACCGCCCCGGGATGACGCCGGTATTGGACAGCACCATCCCCAGGAGGATGCCCACGAACGCCGCGCCGAAGGAGCGGAAGAAGTGCCAACGCCGCTCCAGGGCGAGGGCGACCGCGACGATGGCCGCGAGGACGGCGAAGACCGCCGTGGGATCGGTGATCAACCGGGGGCCACCCTCACGGAGCCGTGCGCACCGGTCCGGTCGCGCCCCCTACCACACGATCCCGTAGTCGTCGCCGTGGTTGCTCGAGCCGCCCCAGAACGTCGCCGTGCGCCCAGTCGAAGTAGATCGCGTTGATCGGGCCCGGAGGTCCGCTCCGCCGACGTGAGCGTGTAGCCCATCTCCCGGAGCTTCGTGCGCACCCACGGCGGCGTGGCGTCCTGCACGAGCATGCGGCCCGGGCTGGTCTCGTGCTGGCCGAAGGAGCCCCGCATCTGGAAGGAGTTGATGTTCGCCGCCTCGGCGGCCTCCTGCACGTTCATCCCGAACTCGACCACGTCGAGGAAGAACTGCAGGAGGTTCTGGTCCTGCGAGTCCCCGCCCTGCACCGCGAAGGACAGGAACGGCCGGCCGTCCTTCAGCGCCAGCGACGGCGTGAGGGTGGCCCGGGGCCGCTTGCCCGGCTCGATCACGTTGTAGGGCCCGTCCTCCGGCTCCACCACGAACGACTGGGCGCGCTGGCTCATCCCGACGCCCGTGTGGCCGGCGATCACCGCGGGCACCCACCCACCCGAAGGCGTGATCGACACCACCCATCCCTCCGCGTCGGCCGCTTGCACGGACGTCGTGCCCTGGTAGAAGTCCTCCTCGAAGTCCGCCATCGCCTCGGGACCCGACGCCTCCGTGACCGACTTCCTGCCGCCGTTCCACTTGGCGAGCAGCTCCGGGAAGGGGTTCGTGCCGCCCTGGAAGGGATACGGGTCGCCCGGCCCGGCGTCGGGATCGTTGTGGTCCCAGTCGATGGTGGCCGCACGCGCCTTGGCGTAGTCCTTGGACAGGAGCCCCCGGATCGGCTCCTCGGGCGGGAAGTACGGGTCGCCGTAGTAGAAGTCCCGGTCGGCGAAGGCCAGGTTCATCGCCTGGTAGAGCGCATGCATGTAGCGCGCGCTGTTGTAGCCCATCGCCTTCAGGTCGAAGTTCTCCAGGATGTTCAGCGTCTGGAGAAGGACCGGGCCCTGCACCCAGTGCGTGAGCTTGTAGACCTCGATCCCCTTGTAGGTGGTCTTCACCGGCTCCTCGACGCGCACCCTCCAGTCGGCCAGGTCCTTCATCGTGACCCGCGAGCCCTGCTCCTGCGCACCGCGCACGAACTCGCGGGCGATGTCGCCCGTGTAGAAGCGGTCGTAGGCCGCCCGGATCGCCTCCTTGCGGCTCTTGCCGGCGGCCAGCGCCTCGGCCTCCGCGTCGACGAGCTTGTGCAGGGTCACCGCCAGGTCCTTCTGCACCAGGACCTGCCCCTCCTCCGGTCCGTCACCACCGTCGGGGAAGAACACCGCCGCCGTATACGGCCACTGCTTCATGCGGTCGGCTTCGGCGCGCACCCTGCGCACGGCATCGCCCTCGATCGGGTAGCCGCCCTCGGCCATCTGGATGGCGGGGGCGAGCACGTCGGCGAGCGACATCGTTCCCCACTCCGCCAGCATCGTCATCAGCCCGCCCGGTGTGCCCGGCGTGACCATGGCGTCGACGCCGTATTCCGGCGGGTAGCGCATCCCCTTCGACCGGAAGTACTCCTGCGTGGCGCCGGTGGGCGCGACACCCAGGGCGTTCAGCCCGATCACCTTCTTCTGGTGCGGGTCGTAGATGAGCGCCTGGGTCTCGCCACCCCACGAGAGCACGTCCCACATCGTCGCGCCTGCCGCCAGCATCGCGGCGGCGGCATCCACGGCGTTGCCGCCCTTCTGGAAGATCATCGCCCCCGCGGTGGCCGAGATCGGCTTCCCGGTGATGGCCACCCAGTGCTTCCCGTGCAGGACGGGCTTCTCCGTGCGCTGGGCGTGGAGAGCCGGCGCGGCGGCCGCACATGCGACTCCGACGAGGATGGTGGCGACCGAAAGGCGAACGGCGGAGACGCTCAGGGAGCGGGGCGGACGGCGGCGCATGGACCTCCTCCAGCGGACGGACACGGATCGGGGCAAACTAGCCCGCGGCTCCTCCTCCAGCCACGTTGCCCGCCCGACCCCCTTTCGTCCGGAACCGCCCATGGAGCCCATCACACCCGTCCCCCTCGAAGCGATCCTCGCGGCACGCGCGCGCCTCGCCGACACGGTGCGGGAGACGCCGACGATCCCCCTCGAGGTCGAGGACGCCCCCTGCGCCCTCCATGCCAAGCTCGAGTGCCTGCACCCCATCGGCTCGTTCAAGCTGCGCGGCGCGGGCAACGCGATGGCGCTGGCGGACCCGGAGGCGCTCGAGAACGGCGTCTATACGGGCAGCGCCGGCAACATGGCGCAGGGCGTGGCGTGGAACGCGCGGCGCATGGGGGTGCCGTGCCGGGTCGTCGTGCCGGAAGGCGCACCCCGGGCGAAGCTCGACGCCATCGCGCGGCTGGGCGCGACCGCGGTGGCGAAGCCGTACGACGAGTGGTGGTCGGTCCTGGAGAACCACGGTCACCCGGACGAGTCGGGCTTCTTCGTCCACCCGGTGAGCGATCCCGCGGTCATCGCGGGCAACGGAACCGCCGGGCTGGAGATCCTCGAGCAGGTTCCGGACGTGGACGCGATCGTGGTGCCCTACGGCGGGGGTGGGCTGTCGTGCGGGATCGCGTGTGCCGTGAAGGCCCTCCGTCCGGGGGTGCGCGTGTACGCCGCCGAGGTCGAGACCGCCGCACCCTTCGCCGCCTCCCTCGAGGCCGGCGAGCCGGTGCGCGTCCCGCGCGAGCCGAGCTTCGTGGACGGGATCGGGAGCACGGGTCTCCTGCCCGAGATGTGGCCCCTCGCCTCCCAGGTCCTCGACGGCTCGATCGTCGTGTCCCTCGACGAGATCGCGGAGGCGATCCGCCTCCTGGTGACGCACGGCCACGTGATCGCAGAGGGGGCGGGGGGTGCATCCGTGGCGGCCGCGCTCACAGGCGCGGCCGGGGACGGCACCGTGGTGGCCGTCGTCTCCGGCGGCAATCTCGATCCCTCGGCGCTTGCGACGATCCTGCGCGGGGGCACGCCATGAGGTCTCACGCCAGCCCCGTGGCGGTCTACAGTGCGATGGCGGCCAACTTGGTGATCGCCGTGGCGAAGTTCCTCGCGGCCGGCGTGACCGGTAGCTCCGCGCTCCTCGCCGAGGGCTTCCATTCCGTGGTCGACACCGGCAACCAGGGGCTCCTCCTCCTGGGCCTGCGGCGGAGCCGGAAAGCTCCGGACGAGATGCACCCCTTCGGATACGGGCAGGAGCTGTATTTCTGGAGCCTCATCGTCGCCACGCTCCTGTTCGGGATCGGCGGAGGGCTTTCGATCTACGAGGGAATCCTGCACGTCCTGCACCCCGTCGCGGTGGAGGACCCCTTCTGGAACTACGTCGTGCTCGCGATCGCGGCGGTGTCGGAGGGCACGTCCTTCGCGATCGCGGTGCGCGAGGTGCTGCGCGAGCGGGAGCGGGGCGAGTCGTTCTGGCACGCGCTGCTCGGCAGCAAGGACCCTTCGGTCTTCGTCGTGGTCGGCGAGGACGCGGCCGCCCTGGCCGGCCTCGCCGTCGCTTTCCTCGGCGTCTGGCTCGGGCACCACCTGGGTATTCCCGAGCTCGACGGCGCCGCCTCGGTGCTCATCGGCGTGATCCTGTGCGTCGTCGGGGTCTTCCTCGCCATCGAGAGCCGACATCTCCTCTTGGGGGAGAGCGCCGATCCGTCGCTCATCCGGGGGATCCAGGCGGTGGTCGCGGAGGACCCGGACGTGCTGCGGGCCCGTCCCCCGCTGACGATGCACCTGGGCCGCGACCAGGTGCTGGTGAACCTGGACGTCGAGTTCCGCAGGAGTCTGGGGGCCGAGGAGCTGGCGAAGGTCGTCCGGCGCCTGGAGCGGAAGATCCGCGAGCGCGACGGCCGCGTGCGGCACATCTTCATCGAAGCCACGGCCTTCTCGGAGGGAGACCGGGAGGCGCAGTAGGGAGATCGGGCTCCGGGCTCAGCCCTCGAAGGCGCGCACCGCGCGCAGGCTCGCGAACGCCGGATGCAGGGCCAGCGCCGAGCCGCTCCACCGACCACGCGGCGAGCGGCGAGTCGACCCTGCCCCACTCCATGGCGCGGGCCCGGCACACCGCGGCGTAGTCGCAGAACTTGCAGTCGTCGGCGGAGTCGGTGGGCACGAAGCCCCCCTCGGCCACGATGTCGAGCAGACGATCGAGGAGCTGCTTCACCGCCTTCAGCTCCGCGGACTCGAAGCGCACGATCCGGTTTTCGCCGCGGCGGGTGGGAAAGTGGTACTCGCCCGCGACGTCGTGGCCCCCGAGGAGGCGCTCGGCGGCCTCCGCGTATACCGCGTGCTGCAGACGCCGGCCACCGTGGAACGTGCCCGTCCCTCCCTCGTAGTCGTAGGGCGCGCCGGTCTTGTAGTCGATCACCCGCATCCCGTGCAGGTCGGCGTCCACGCGGTCGACGGCTCCGCGGAGGTGCAGCTCCCCGTTCTCCAGGGGCAGGACCAACGGGTCCCCACCGCCCAGGCCGAACTTCATCTCGAGCTTCACGGTCGGCGCCCCGTGCTCGCGCACCATGCGCGCGAACGAGCGCACGTCCTCCTGGAGCGCGACGACCTCCCGCTGCACGACCCCGTCGCCCGGCGACGGCACCTGTTCCTTCGCCCGGGCGACGGCACCCGCGAGCACATCGAGGGCCAGGGGCTCGAGCGCGTCGTCCCCCGGCTTCGTCCCCGTGGCTGCCGCCTTGCGCAGCGTCTCCTCGTAGACGGCGTGGAGAAGGCTGCCCCGCTGCAGCGGATCGAGCCAGCGATCGGGGTCGAGCTCGGGATCGTCCGGCGGGTAGAGGTGAAGCACGCCGCGGTACAGATAGCGGAGCGGGCACGTCCCGAGGTCCTCGAGGCGGCTGGCCGACAGCACGAGCCCGGCGCGCCGGCGCGGATCGAGCTCCTCCGGCCGGGGGGCCACCACCCCGTGATACGGGCCCGGCTCGCCCTCCGCGCGCTCCCGCCAAGCGCGCAGCCCGCGGTCGAGGGAGGGGAACGCGGCGCGGACGACCTCGACGCCGGAGCGCAGGATCCCGTCGACCGTGAGCGCGTCCATCCACACGTCGTCCTGGTCCAGCAGGGCCCCGTCGCCCCGGGGGATCGCGCACGCCACGTCGCCCAGAGCCGTGTGCAGGTCTTCGAACGTCGGAGACGGGTCGCGGCGCTGCAGGCGCAGGGCCTGGAGCAGGACCGGCGAGGGGGCCACCGAGCGGGCCTCCGCCGCGCTCCACGCGCCGTAGCTGAGCGTGACCCGACCCCGGAGCCGCGCGAGGAGCGCAGCCAGCCGGAAAGAGCGCTCGCGCAGGAGCTCGGAGGAGGTTGGCAGGCCGTCCCCCAGCGCCCTGCGGTAGCCGTCGGACAGGACCGGATCCTGCGCGCCGGAGCCGGGCACGCGGTCCGCGTCCAGCCCGACCACGAAGACCGCACGCCGTCCCGCGAAGCCCCCATGCTCGAAGTCCGAGAGATGCAGGTGGCCGCCCTCCGAGGTCCATGGGGCGCCGGCGTCTTCCGCTCCGCGCGGCTCGGGCTCGGGTGCACGCACGCGGATCTCCAGATGACGGCGCAGGATCGTGACCGCCGCCTGGAAATCGGTGCGTCGCGTCAGCGTCGCCTCGACCCGATCGAGCACCCGCGCGATCTCCTCGTGGGCCGCCGCGTCCGGGCCGCGCCCGCGCGGTACACGGCGCAAGAAGGCTCGCAGTCCACGCGCTACCTCGGCCGGAGAGACCGGCGGGCCGCGCTCCCCCACCCGGTCCGGCACGGACGGCGTGGCCTTGAGCGCGGGGAAGAGGATCGAGCGGAGCGCCCCCAGCTCCCGTCGCGCCAGCCGTAGTCGCCGCTCGAAGCGCTCCCGGGTCTCGCGCCTGGAAGGCTCCGCCGCCTCCAGCGCAGCCACCGCGTCGCGCAGCTGCGTCCGGTATCGGCGCCGCCCCCAGCCGATGCGGAGGCTCCGGAAGCGCCTCGCCAGGTCCCCCGCGGACACGTCGCCGGCGGAACGGGGCGGCCTCAGGTCGCCGGCCTCCAGGAGCCGCCGGATCGGCGCGGCCTGGAAGCCGCCCTCGATCCAGTCGAGGTACGTGCGCACCACGCGCCCCGGGCGGGTGCGCTCGACGGGAAGGCCGACGGCGTACGTCACCGGGATCCCCAGGCGGGTCGCCAAGGCGTGCAACGCCGATCCGTAGGCCGCCGGGTCGGGCGATACGATCTCGACGTCGTCCCATGCCACGCCCGCGGCCGCCGCCCTGCGCAGCACCTCCCGCAGCTCGTCGGTGATGGACGCCGCGCGGAACAGCTCGATGGCGGGTCCCCGACCGGGCGCGGAGTCGGGCGCGTGCAGGAACGAGAGATCCGCGGCGGGCTCGCCCGCCTGCCAGAGGACAGCGGGCGGCACCGCCAGCCCGACGACGGGGTCCGTCTCCAGGACCCGCGCGCCGTGTCGGAGGAGGCCGTCCACGAAGTGGCCGCCGAGTCCCCGCTGCCCCAGGCCCGGCACGAGGAGGACGACCTCCGCACCGAGCGCCCCGGGCCGGCCCTCTTCCGTCGCGCGCGCCAGCGCAGCGATGGCCAGCGAGAGGACCGAGGCCTCGTCGGCGCGGCGCCGGTCGCGGAGCAACCCCTCGTACCGCTCCAGCACACGCGCCACGAACAGGCGCTTGCGTGGGTCCCGCATGCGCGTCTCGCGGACGTGGCGCGGGGAGATGCCGGCCAGGCGGAGCGCAACGACGGACGAATGCACCGCCTCGCGGAACCCGACCCCTTCGGAGAGCTCGCCCAACCCCCCGTCCCGTCCGGCGGCCAGCGCCCCGTCGAGCGCCTCGTCCAGGAGCGCCTGCCGCTCGAAGGCGTCCACGGGTTGGAGCCCCTCCGCCGCCATCGCCGACCTTGCCAGGCGCAGGGCGAGGGGGGCGGGTGTGGCGACCTCCAGACCCACCCACCCCCACCCCGTGCGGGCGAGCCGACGAAGGAGCTCGCGTCCGGTCCCGAACGTCGGCGCCACCAGCACCTTCCGCTCCATCGGCCGGTCACGGACGACGCGCGCGAGCGCCTCGACCAGGCGGAGGGGTGGTGTCGACTTCACGGGTGGGCGTCTCCGGAGCGTCGTGGGCGGGGACGCGCCAAGATAGGAAGAGCGTCGACGTGAAGGGAGGTCGGGTGGCGGGGGTCACGCCGGCGCCCTAGCGTACCCAGTCCGTTTCGCCCCCCGGACACGCCACCCATGGGGGGGGGCGTTCGACGAGTTCATCGGGATGGTGCTGGGCGCGCTCCGGTAGGGCGCCACTACGGTGCAGTCATCGCGTCCTCCGCCCCGCTTCTTGGCCGGAGGTGGGCCGGATTCGTATTGTGTCGCCCGTTTCCCCGTCGGACCCTCTCGGAGCGTGATCCATGAACGCGTCGACCCGGATCGTCCTCTCGTGCCTCGCCCGCCTCCGCCCGGCCGCCCGCGGCTGGGGACACGCGCTCCTCGTCGCCCTCCTCGCCGTGGCGGTCGGCACGGACGCGCTGTCCGCCCAGGCCTCCGCCGGCACGGTCGACCCCGCCTTCCTGTCGGCGTTCACCTACCGGAACGTGGGGCCGTACCGGGGCGGCCGCGTCACCGCGGTGGCAGGCGTGCCCGGCGAGCCCTTCCTCTTCTACATGGGGAGCACGGGCGGGGGCGTCTGGCAGAGCGACGACGCCGGCGTCTCCTGGCGCAACATCACCGACGGGCAGCTCGACGCGGGGTCGGTGGGCGCCATCGCCGTGGCGCCCTCCGACGCCAACGTGATCTACGTCGGCACCGGGTCGGCGGAGCCGCGGGGCAACGTCTCCCCCGGGATCGGGATGTACCGCTCCACCGACAAGGGGAAGACGTGGTCCCACATCGGGCTGCGCGCGGCCGGCCAGATCGGGAAGATCCAGGTACACCCGCGGGACCCGGATCTCGTCTACGTGGCGGCGCTGGGCAGCCTGTTCGGCCGAAACGAGGAGCGAGGCGTCTTCCGCTCGAAGGACGGGGGCAGGAGCTGGGAGAAGGTCCTGTACGTGAGCGACTCCACGGGCGTCGTCGACATCGCCATCAACCCCGCGAATCCGCGCATCCTCTACGCCTCGGCGTGGCGTGCGCAGCGCCTCCCGTGGAGCATGATCTCCGGCGCGACGGAGGGCGGCATCTACCGCAGCAAGGACGGCGGCGACACCTGGCAGAAGCTCACCGCCGGGCTCCCGAACGGCCTGTTCGGGAAGGCCGGCATCGCGGTCTCCCCGGCCAACCCCGACCGCGTGTGGGCGATCATCGAGGCGGGCGACGAGAAGGGCGGCGTGTACCGCTCCGACAACGGCGGCGACACCTGGCGGCGGCTCACCAACGAGAAGCAGCTCTTCCACCGTCCGTGGTACTACATGCGCATGACCGCCGACCCGAAGGACGAGAACACCGTCTGGATCGACAACGTGCTGCTGTACCGGTCCGTGGACGGCGGGAGCACGTTCGTCCCCATCCCCACCGTCCCCCACGGTGACAGCCACAAGCTGTGGATCAACCCCGACGACCCGAACATCATGATCGAGGGCGACGACGGCGGGGCGACGGTCACGCTCAACGGTGGGCGCAGCTGGTCCAGCCAGCGCAACCAGCCGACCGCGGAGCTCTACCGCGTGACCGTGGACGAGCAGTTCCCGTACCGGCTGTACGGCGCGCAGCAGGACAACTCCACGGTGTCGGTGCCCAGCAGGCTGTCGCCCGCCGTCATCTCCGACTTCGAGCAGGAGTACCAGGTGGGTGGCTGCGAGAGCGGCCACGTGGCCGTCGACCCGCGGGACCCGAACATCGTCTACGCCGGGTGCTACGGCGGCAGCATCAACCGCTACGACGTGCGCACCGGACAGACCCGCGAGATCATGGCCTACCCGCAGAACCAGATGGCGCAGAAGGTCTCCGACCTGCGCTACCGCTTCCAGTGGGACGCGCCCATCCGCATCTCGCCCCACGACCCCGACGTCCTCTACCACACCTCCAACCGCGTGCACCGCTCCCGCGACGGCGGCCAGAGCTGGGAGGTGATCAGCCCCGACCTCACCACGAACAACCCCGACCACCAGGGCTACGCCGGTGGCCCGATCACGCACGACGGGACGGGCGTCGAGGTCTACGGCACGGTGTTCGCGTTCGAGGAGTCTCCCCTCGAGGCGGGCGTGCTGTGGGCGGGCAGCGACGACGGTCTCATCCACGTGTCGCGCGACGACGGCGCCACGTGGACGGACGTGACGCCGCGGGGCTTCCCCGCGGGTGCGACGGTGAACTCCATCGACATCTCCCCGCACACGCCGGGGCGCGTGAGCGTGGCCGCGTACCGCTACCGGCAGGCGGACACGCACCCCTACCTGTATCAGACGACGGACTACGGGCGCACGTGGCGCCTGCTCACGGACGGGACGAACGGCATCCCCGCGGACCACTTCACGCGCGTGGTGCGCGAGGACCCGGAGCGCGAGGGGCTCCTCTACGCCGGCACCGAGTTCGGCGCGTACGTCTCCTTCGACGACGGCGCGCACTGGCAGCCCTTCCAGGGGAACCTTCCCGGTTACGCCGGTCACCGATATCGCGGTGCACCACGGCGACCTGGTCCTGTCCACGCAGGGCCGCTCCTTCTGGATCCTCGACGACGTGACGCCCCTGCGGACGATGACCGCCGCGGCCATGGCCGCGTCCGCGCACCTCTACCCCATCCGCCCGGCCTACCGCGTCTTCTTCGGTGGCGGACAGCTCGGCGCGGGACCCACTGGGACGCGCGCACAGAATCCCCCGGACGGAGCGATGATCCACTACTCGCTGGCCGCGGACGTCGACGTCCCCGTCACGATCACGATCACCGACGCCCAGGGCGACACCGCCGCCACCCTCTCCAGCGAGGCGCAGGCCGGCCCCGACCTGGGTGCGTTCGCGGACCTGGCCGCGGCGTTCGGTTTCACCGGTGGCGGCAACCTCCTCCCGAAGACGAAGGGGCTGCACCGGGCGACGTGGAACCTCCTCTACCCGCAGCCGCGCCTGCCGGCGGGCACGGTGCTCTTCGGCACGATCACCCAGCCGCCGGCGCCTCCCGGAGCCTACACGGTGACGCTGAAGGTCGGCGACGACGTGCAGACCCGGACGCTGCAAGTGCTCCCCGACCCGCGCACGAACGTGGCGCAGGCGGACTTCATCGCGCAGCACCGATTCCTGAAGGACCTGGGCGGCGTCATCGAGGGGATGGCCGACCGGATGGACGACCTGCGCTCCGTGCGCGACCAGTCGAAGGGCCTGGCGGCGCTGGCCGCCGAGGCGGGCATCGCGGAGGAGGACGTGGCGCGCGTGAAGGCCGCGGCCGACTCGCTGGGCGGCAAGCTCACCGGCCTCGAGGAGGAGATCCAGCAGACGAAGAGCAAGAGCTTCTACGATCCCCTCGACTACCCGGGGAGGCTCACGGCCGAGCTGGCGTATCTGTACAACACGGTGGCGGGGACGGTGGGCGCGGTGGACGCGCCCCCCACCGACCAGGCCGTCGAGAGGCTGGGCGAGCTGCGCGTGCAGGTGAACGACGTGCAGGGCCGGCTGCAGGCCGTGTTCGACCAGGACCTGGCGCGCTTCAACGAGCTGATCCGGTCGCTGGGGCTGGATCCGGTGGTGCTGAAGAAGGATCGGAAGCTGATCAGCTAGCCGGGTCGGGCTCGGTCCCCGGGATCGTGACCGAGCCGAGGTCCGGGATCACGGCGGACGCCTCGGGCCGATTTGGACGCCTCACCACCAAGACACTGACGTGGTTGACCCCGGAGAGGCGAGAGGCTCAGGCGCAGTCGAGCGGGGACACGGATCGCAATTTATGCGCTGCCCATGAGTTGTAACATCCCGGGTGGTTGGGGTAACATCAGAGGCCCTCACACCCTCCCAACTACCCGAGGGATTGACATGTCCGATGCCAGGACGCTCGTCGAACGACGCCACGCCGTGGTCCCGCGCGCCGTGGGCCAGTTCGCCGGAGAGACCACCGCCGCGACCGCCTCCGGAGCCCACCTCGTCGACGCCGAAGGCGAGCGTTTCATCGACTTCGCGGGGGGCATCGGCGTCATGAACGTCGGGCACTGCGACGAGCACGTGGTGCGCGCGATCCAGGAACAGGCATCGCGTCTCATCCATACCTGCATCCACGTGGCGACCTACGAGCCGTACGTCGCCCTGTGCGAGAAGCTCGTAACGCTCCTTCCCCACGGGCCGGCCACGAAGGCGGTGCTCCTCAACTCGGGCGCCGAGGCCGTCGAAAACGCCGTCAAGTTCGCGCGCCAGGCCACCGGAAGACAGGCCATCATCTGCTACACCGAGGCCTTTCATGGGCGCACGATGATGGCCATGTCGCTGACCTCGAAGACGCGTTACAAGGTCGGATGTGGACCGTTCGCGCCGGAGGTCTATCGGCTTCCCTTCCCCAATCACTTCCGCGACGGCGCCGGCCTGGAGCTCGGCGCCTTCGTGGATCGCGAGCTCGCGCGCCTCGAGGAGGCGTTCGTCAACATCGTCCCCGCCAACCACGTGGCGGCCATCATCATCGAGCCCGTCCTGGGGGAGGGCGGCTTCATCCCCGCGCCGGCGGCCTACCTGCGCGGCCTCCGCGAGATCTGCGACCGGCACGGCATCGTGCTGGTCTTCGACGAGGTCCAGTCGGGCTTCGGCCGCACCGGACGGTGGGCGGCCTACGAGCACGCCGGCGTCATCCCCGACATCTCCACGTGGGCGAAGTCCATGGGCGGGGGGATGCCGATCTCGGCGGTGCTGGGCAAGGCGGAGATCCTGGATCGGGCCGAGGCGGGCACGGTGGGCGGCACCTACGGGGGCAACCCCGTCGCGTGCGCCGCGGCCCTGGCGACGATCGCCAGGATGGAGGAGCTGGACCTGAACGCCCGCGGTGCCGAGATCGGCGAGCGGGTCCGCGCGCGCTTCGAGGCGCTTCAGCAGCGCTCCGACCTGGTGGCCGATGTCCGCGGCCTGGGCGCGATGATCGGCATGGAGCTGTGCTGGGACGGCGACCCCGCCCGTCCCGCCGCCGAGGCGGTTGCCGCGGTCACCGCGACGTGCCGCGAACGAGGGGTCCTGGTCCTGCCGGCCGGGCCGCACGGGAACGTGCTGCGCGTGCTCGCCCCGCTGGTCATCGACGACGACGACCTCGACCGGGGCCTCGCCGCCATCGAGGAAGCCGTCCTCGCCGTGTCGGAGCCCGCCACCGTATGAGGCCCTTCGCGATCGCGGGGATGCAGCTCGACCTGTCCGCCGTTCATCCCAACGTCGCTTACATGGGGGAGCGGCTGGAAGTGCTGATGAGCGTGTACCCGTGGGTGCAGATGGTGGTGTTCAGCGAGCTGGCCGCCTACGGCCCGCTCGTCGCCAACGCCCGGCCGATCCCGAACGAGACCGAGGACACGTTCCGGGAGTGGGCACGCCGGCACGGCATCTGGCTGATCCCGGGCTCCATGTTCGAGAAGGACGGCGACAGGGTCTACAACACCGCTTCGGTGATCGATCCGAAGGGCGACGTGGTCGGCCGCTACCGGAAGCTGTTCCCCTTCCGGCCCTACGAGAGCGGTGTCGAGGGCGGCTCGGACTTCCTGGTGTTCGACGTGCCCGACGCAGGGCGCTTCGCCGTCTCGATCTGCTACGACCTGTGGTTTCCGGAGACGGCGCGCACCCTGGCGGCCATGGGGGCGGAGGTCATCCTGCATCCCACGCTCACGGGCACCATCGACCGCGACGTCGAGCTGGCCATCGTGCGGGCGACCGCCGCGCAGAACCAGTGCTTCGTCTTCGGGATCAACGGCTTCGGCGACTGCGGCAACGGCCGCTCGATCATCGTCGGGCCCGCGGGTGAGGTGCTGTACGAAGGCCAGAGCGCGCAGGAGATGATCCCCTTCGAGATCGACTTCGACCGCGTGCGCCGCAGCCGCGAGGTCGGCCTCCGTGGTCTCGGGCAGCAGCTGAAGAGCTTCCGTGACCGGACGGTCGAGTTCACGGTCTACGCGCCCGAGGCGCGCTCCTGGCCGTACCTCAAGAGCCTGGGTCCCCTGGTCAAGCCCGATCGTGGCTCGCGGGTCGGTATCCAGCCCAAGGAGATCACCGAATGACGCCGCCCCGGAACCGATCGCTGCAGGACCACTACGCCGCCTCCCAGTTCCGGACCGAAGCCTGGCACCTCCTCCAGCAATCGACCGCGTCGCTACGGTCCCTCGCCGAGGCCGGTGGTGATGTCTCCGAGTTGTCGAGCTCCGTGCGCGCCGCGCTCACCATGCTGACCAGGATCGAGAGCTACTGGGCGTTTCCCGGCGTGCGCATCTGCGCCGAGCTCACGCACCTGCTCGCCGGAGGCGAATATGCCGCGCTCGCGGTCAGGACCTCGCGGGTGGTCCGACTCCTGGTGAGCCACTCCTACCGGTCGCGGGACGTGTCCGCCGCCCTCCTGGACGAGGGCTCTCCCGAGGTCGAAGCGCACACGGACCCCGGGGGGACCGAGTATCGGCCCTACTTCGAGGTGATGGTGGTGGACGACCTCGACACCAGCGAGCAGGAAGCGCTGCGCGCCGCCCTGCACGCCATGCAGCGACCCGACGACGACTTCGTGTACGACATCGTGGTCGTGCCGACCTTCGAGGACGCGGTGATCGGCGTGCTCTTCAACCACAATGTGCAGAGCTGCGTGATCCGCTACCGCTTTCCGATCGCGTCGCGTGTGCAGATCCCCGAGCTCCGCCATTTCCTCGACTTCGTGGACCCGCGCCAGGCGGAGCGCGCGCAGGACGAGCCGGCCGAGGCGCTCGCCGAGACCATCGCGAGCCTCCGGCCCGAGCTGGACCTCTTCAAGGTCACGGACGAGACGTTGGGGAGCGTGGCCGCGAGCCGTGCGCGCTGCTTCCGGCGCGTGTTCTACCGGCAGGAGGACTACATCGAGCTGCACCTCAGCATCCTGAAGGGGATCCGCGAGCGCTACGAGACGCCGTTCTTCTCGGCGCTGCGCGAATACAGCCTCCGGCCCACGGGCGTCTTCCACGCCCTGCCCATCTCCCGGGGCAAGTCCATCTACAAGTCGCACTGGATCCGGGACATGGGCCGCTTCTACGGCGCCAACATCTTCCTCGCGGAGACCTCGTCGACCACGGGTGGGCTGGACTCGCTGCTCCACCCCACCGGCCCGCTGAAGGTGGCGCAGGAGAAGGTCGCCCGGGCCTTCGGCAGCCGCCAGAGCTTCTTCGTCACCAACGGCACCTCCACGGCGAACAAGATCGTGA
The DNA here is from genome assembly GCA_963848895.1 of uncultured Gemmatimonadales bacterium. Taxonomy (GTDB): domain Bacteria; phylum Gemmatimonadota; class Gemmatimonadetes; order Longimicrobiales; family Gaopeijiaceae; genus SZUA-318. The sequence goes on along the minus strand of CAWKGE010000018.1, from coordinate 230,313 downwards.
CGCAGGCCCTCGTCTCGCCCGGCGACCTGGTCATGCTCTCCCACGACTGCCACAAGTCGCACCCCTACGCGCTGGTCCTCGCGGGTGCGCAGCCGGTGTACATGGACGCCTACCCGCTGGACGAGTTCACCATGTTCGGCGGGGTGCCGCTGCGCGAGATCAAGCGACAGCTCCTCGCGCTGAAGAGGGCCGGGAAGCTCGGGCGCGTGCGCATGCTGCTGCTCACCAACAGCACCTTCGACGGCATCGTCTACGACCCCGAACGGATCATGCGCGAGGTACTGGCGATCAAGCCCGACATGATCTTCCTGTGGGACGAGGCCTGGTTCGCCTTCGCACGCGCCACCCCGACGTACCGGGCCCGGACGGCCATGGCGGCGGCGGCCCGCATGCGCGCGGACTTCGTGTCGAGCGAATACCGCGAGCGCTACGCTGCCTGGAGGGCGGAGTTCGACGCGCTCGACGCGGACGACGACGCGACCTGGCTCGAGCGGCCCCTCATGCCCGACCCCGAGCGGACGCGCCTCCGCGTCTACGTCACACAGTCCACGCACAAGACGCTCACGTCGCTGCGCCAGGGCTCGATGATCCACGTCTTCGACCAGGACTTCGAGCAGAAGGCGAAGGAGCCGTTCCACGAAGCGTACATGACGCACACGTCCACGTCGCCCAACTACCAGATCCTGGCGTCGCTGGACGTCGGGCGCCGGCAGCTCGAGCTCGAGGGGTACGAATTCGTCCGGCACAGCGTGGGCCTGGCCATGATGATCCGGAAGCAGATCACAGATCACCCGTTGCTGCGGAAATACTTCCGGGTGCTGAAGGCCGGAGACATGATCCCGGCCGAGTACCGCCCCTCGGGGCTCGAGCGCTTCTACGATCCCGAGAGCGGCTTCACGCGGATCGAGGAGCACTGGCGTAGGGACGAGTTCGCCCTGGATCCGACGCGCGTGACGCTCCACGTGGGCGCGACCGGGATGGATGGCGACACGTTCCGCAAGCTGCTCATGGAGAAGCACGACATCCAGATCAACAAGACCTCGCGCAACACGGTCCTGTTCATGCTCAACATCGGCTCGACGCGAGGGTCGGCCACCTACCTCCTGGACGTGCTCCTCCAGATCGCCGAGGACCTCGAGGAGCGAGAGGAGGAGCAGAACGAGATGGACCGCGCCCGCGCGGCCGGGCGGGTGCGGTCCCTGGTGGAGCAGCTGCCGCCGTTGCCGCGCTTCAGCCGCTTCCACTCCGCCTTCGTGGACGACCCCACGGGGGCCACCCCCGAAGGTGACATGCGCACCGCGTTCTTTCTCGCGTACGACCAGGACGCGGTGGAACACCTGCTCATGGACGGTTCGGTGGAAGCGGCCATGAAGAGCGGCCGCGAGGTCGTGAGCTCGGCCTTCGTCACCCCCTATCCGCCCGGCTTTCCCATCCTGGTGCCGGGCCAGGTGGTCACCGGCGACATCCTGGCCTACATGCGGGCCGTCGACGTGAAGGAGATCCACGGATACGACCCGGAGTACGGCCTCCGCGTCTTCCGGCCGGAGGTGCTCGACCGACGCACCGCGAGGCAAGCCCGCCCCACGGAACAGAAGACAGGACGGAAGAGAGAGGAAGTGGCCTGATGAGGAAGCTGAAGACGATCTCCGACATCCGGGCGTACTTCCACCAGTACGACGTGCCCACCTACTTCGTGAGCGCGACGCCGTTCAACCTCCAGGGGATGGAGGAGTGGGTCGGCGACTTCACCTTCATCAACTACATCGACTGCTTCGACGGGAAGCACCCTTCGGTGTTCGTGCCCACGGAGAAGCCGCATCCGGTGTTCGAGAGCATCGAGCAGATCGTCAACCATCTGCTCGAGCACGAGGAGGTGGCGCGCCTGGTCAAGCGCAAGGCGCCCCGGGGGAAGGGGTACAGCGGCAACGTCGTCTTCCTCTTCTTCGACGAGCGCACCGAGGAGCTGTGCGAGAAGCTCGGCCTGCGCGTGTGGTTCCCCTCCGCGACGCTGCGCACCCGGATGGACAACAAGATCATGACCACGCGCATCGGCAACGAGGCGGGCGTGAAGAGCGTTCCCAACGCCCTGGCCCGGGTCACCTCGTTCGACCGTCTCATGGCCGTCGCCAGGCGACACCGCCTCGGCGACCGCCTCGTGGTGCAGACCGCCTTCGGCGATTCCGGGCACACGACCTTCTTCATCGACGACGAGCGTGACTACCGGAGGCACGCCCACGAGATCGAGGGGGAGAAGGAGGTCAAGGTCATGAAGCGGGTGCGTTGTCGGGGCTCCGCGCTGGAGGCGTGCGTCACGCGCCATGGCACCCTGGTGGGGCCGCTCATGACCGAGCTGGTGGGCTTCAAGGAGCTGACCCCCTACAAGGGCGGATGGTGCGGCAACGAGGTCTTTCCCGACGCGTTCCCGCAAAGGGTCCGTGACTTCGCCCGGCGGTCGGCGTTCAAGATCGGCGAAGCGCTGCGCAGGCGACGGTACCGTGGCTACTTCGAGCTCGACTTCCTCATCGACCTGGACACGGACGACGTCTACCTCGGGGAGATGAACCCGCGCATCACCGGCGCCAGCTCGATGACGAACCTCGCGGCGTTCGCGCACGCCGACGCGCCGCTGTTCCTCTTCCACCTGCTGGAGTTCTCGGGCGTGCCGTACGACCTGGACGTGGAGGCGTTGAACGCGCGCTGGTCCCACCCGCGCAACATCGACGCCTGGAGCCAGCTCGTCCTGAAGCACACGAACACCGACATCGAGCCGATCAAGGCGGCACCGCGCTCCGGAGTATGGGAGATGAGCGACGACGGCTCGGTCCACTTCGTCCGAGACCAGATCCACCGACGCACGGTGCGCCGGGAGAACCAGGCGTTCTATCTCCGGATCGCGAAGGAGGGAGACTGGTTCTACGAGGGGGCGGACCTCGGCATCCTGGTGACCCCGGGCCGGCTCATGACCAAGGGCTTCCGTCTCACGCCCAGGGCAAAGGCCTGGGCCCTCGGAATCAAGAGCCACTACCTTTCGGGCCGCGCCAGCGCCACGGCCAGGGCCGAGCAAGCCCGCAAGACCGAGGTCGCCGGCTTCAAGCTGCTCTGAGCGGGTTCGCCTCGCCGGCGACTCCGACGCTCGATTACCCCAATCCAGGAAGTCGACGCTGACGGTCCTCAAGCTTCGATTCCGGTGGACATCGGAGTCCGCCCCCGGGCCACGTTGGCAGGCGCTCTTCGAGCGCGCGTGGCCCGCCTACCGCTCCTGGTTCCTCCGCGACGGGAACGAGGCCCGTCCGCCCATCGAGGCGTGTCGCCGGAAGCTCCGGGAGCACATGCCGGAGCTGGTCCCGGTGTGGGAGCGACTCTGCGCCCTCGCGGGCGACGACGAGGAAGCGGCCCGCATGCTTTCCCTCTGGTGTCCGACGGCGTACGTGTCGGGATGCACGCAGGCGGTGCGGGGCGGCGCCTCCCCGGCACTCGTGCGCAACTACGATTACCACCCGCACGCCTGCGAGGCGACGTTCGTCCGCACGCGGTGGACGGCCAGGACGGTGGTCGCCGCGAGCGACTGCCTCTGGGGAGCGCTGGACGGAATCAACGAGGACGGGCTGGCGGCGGCGCTCTCCTTCGGGGGGAGCCCGGCGATCGGCGAGGGCTTCGGCATCCCGGTCATCCTGCGCTACGTGCTGGAGACGTGCGCCACCACGGCCGACGCGTGCGTGGTGCTCGGGCGCGTGCCGTCCCACATGGCCTACAACGTCTCGGTCGTGGACCGGAGCGGGGCGCACGCAGTGGCCTACCTGCGGCCGGATGCGGAGACGGAGATCGTGCACGAAGCCGTGTCGACGAATCACCAGCGCCGCATCGAATGGCCCGAGTACGTCTCGAGGACGGGAAGCGTGGAGCGCAAGAGCGTCGCCCGGGCCGCGCTCCGCGAGACGACGGACACGAGCGGCCTGGTGGAGCGCTTCCTCGCACCGCCCCTCTTCGTCACCGATTACGAGGGGTGGCACGGGACGTTGTATACCATCGCATACCTCCCCGCGGAGGGGGCCGCGCACGTCCACTGGCGCGGCGCTTCGGTGGCCCAGACGATCGACGACTTCACGGAGCGCGAGTTCGACGTGCCCTACCACCCGCGCGGCCGGTGATCTCGCGATCCGGATGGGGCGACGCCGCCACAGCGTCCGCGACTGGCCCCCGCTCACCCATACCCTCATGTTGTCGGCCCGCACCGGCCGGCCTGCGGTGTCGGCCCGTTCCCGGTACCGAGGGTGCCCCAATGACCGCGCTTCCCAGCCGCTCACGCTCCTTGTTCCTGCTCGCCGCTGCGCTGCAGCTGCCGTGCATCACGTCCTGCACGGGATCCGCGCGTCACCGCGAGCCGTTCGACGTGGTGGAGGCCACCATCCCCGACATGCAGCAGGCGATGGTGGAAGGCCGCGTGACATCGCGTCGGTTGGTGGAGGACCATCTGCTCCGCGATCGCGCTCTACGAGGAGCGTGTGAACGCCACCATCGCGGTGAACCCCCGTGCCCTCGAGATCGCCGACTCCCTCGACCGCGAGCGCGCGGCGGGCCGGGTGCGCGGGCCGCTCCACGGGATCCCCGTCGCCCTCAAGGACAACATCCACACCACCGAGATGCCGACGACGGGCGGTGCGCTGGCCTTCGAGGGCTTCACGCCCCCGTACGAAGCGACGCTGGCGAAGAACCTGGAGGACGCAGGCGCGATCATCCTGGCCAAGACGGTCATGACCGAGCTCGCCAACTTCATGGCCTCGGGGATGCCGGGGAACTACAGCGCCGTCGGTGGCTACGGGCTCAACCCCTACGACCCGCGCCGCGATCCGCGGGAGGGCCGGGACGACGGCCGCCCGGTGTTGACCACGGGAGGATCGAGCTCCGGGATCGGGACGGCGATGAGCTTCTGGGCAGGCAACGTCGGCACGGAGACCTCGGGCTCGATCCTGTCGCCGTCCAACCAGAACATGCTCGCCGCCGTCAAGCCGACCGTGGGGCGCGTGAGCCGCTGGGGCGTGATCCCGATCACGGCGGACCAGGACACCCCCGGCCCGATGGCACGCACCGTCACGGACGCCGCCATCCTCCTCGGCGCCCTCGAAGGCGCCGAGCCCGACCCGAACGACCCGGCGACGTCGCGATGCGAGCCGCCGCCGAACGGAGACTACACCGCCTTCCTGCACGCCGATGGCCTGCAGGGGGCGCGCATCGGCATTCCGCGCGCGCTCTACTACGACTCGATCCAGGCGCCCGGCTCCGACCGGTACCGGGGCGGCCTCTCCGACGAGGAGCGCGCCGCGATGGTCGAGGCGATCGAGGTCCTGAGGCAGCAGGGCGCCACAATCGTCGATCCGGCGGACATCCCCAGCGTCGTGGACCCGGACTCGGCGAACAACGCGCTCGTGAACGGCCGGAGCAGCGTGCTCGACTACGGGATGAAGCGTGACTTCAACGCCTGGCTGGAGACGCTGGGCGAGTCCGCGCCGGTGAAGTCGCTCACCGAGCTCCGCGAGTGGAATCTGGCGCACCGCGCCGCCGGCTCCATGAAATACGAGCAGGCGCGCCTCGACGGCGCCGATGCCCTCGACCTGGAGAAGGACCGTGCGGCGTACGAGGCCGACCGCGCGCGGGACCTGCGCCTGAACGGTGAACATGGGATCGACGAGGTCATGAACGACCTCCAGCTCGACGCCCTTCTCTTCCCCGGGCCCGGGAGCGCCGGGATCGCGGCCAAGCCCGGCTACCCGACCGTCATCGTGCCGTTCGCCTTCGTCCCGAACGACGGCGGGCCACCCTTCCCGGAGGGATTCGACGCGAAGCCTCGTCCATTCGGCATGAGCTTCACGGGAATGGCGTGCAGCGAGCCGCGGCTGCTCGAGCTGGCCTACGCCTTCGAGCAGGCGACGAAGCGGCGGGTACCACCGCCCGGGATGCCGTAGCGCGGGAGGACGACGGAGGTGGGGCCGGAGGAACGGGCCCTACCTCCTCCACCAATCCGTCGCCCCGCCGGGTGGCAGGTGCGCCATACCGTGCTCCGCCATCTCGCGGAGCTGCTCGGGCGTGGACGCCGTCGCCCGAGTAGCAGTGGGGCCGGAACAGCCCGTACTCGAAATAGCCCTCGTAGTGAGGGTTCTCGGTGGTCTTCATCCACGCCTCGAGCTCGCGCACCGCGACGTCCAGATAGTAGGTGTCCATGGTCCCCGTGTAGATGTGGAGCTTGTCCACCAGCTCGGGACCGACCGTGCTCCAGTTGCGCTTCAGGTATTCGAGCAGGTCGTAATTCTCGCGCCAGTACTCGGCCACGCCATGGTCGATCCGGCCCGTGCGCTTGTCGAAGAGCGGCCGGAAGTAGCCGTCGTCGCCGAGGGGACCGTACACCGCCTGCCAGATGTCCTGCTGCTCGCCCGACCGTCCCCGCGTGCCCGAAACCAGCTCGAAGTAGTTGCGCTGGCGCGACGTGGTGCGTATGGACCCGTCAGTCTCCCTTGAGTTCGGGATGGGAACCGTGATCCAGCCGCGGGTGCGCTCGTAGGCGTTGTCGTCCCCGTAGATGTCGTAGCCCTCGACGTTGGTGAAGGTGACCGGGTCCGGGCAGTAGGACCACGTGCCGCCGAAGAAGTCGGGGTGGAAGATCTGGAGCGCCAGCGACTCCCATCCTCCGGTGGAGCCACCGGAGAGCCAGCGGGCCCAGGGCTCCGCGATCGCCCGGAAGCGCTTCTCCACCTCCGGGATCAGCTCCTGCAGGATCGCGTCGCCGTAGGGGCCCACGTTCACCGAGTTCACCGCGTACGAGTCGTCGAAGTACGGCGTCGGATGCTGGAAGGTGACGACCAGCACGCGCGGGAAGTCGTCGGCCGTCCACGCCTGGTAGAGGTCGGTGTCCTCGCGGAAGCCCAGGGGCGGCCTCAGGGAGAAGTGCCCCTGGTCGTAGAGGACGGGATAGCGGGTGGTGTCCGCATCGTAGTCGCGCGGAAGCAGCACGGTGGCGCCCAGGTAGATGGGCCGTCCCCAGAACTCCGAGAGCATGGGGCTCCGGAAGCGGAAGCGCTTCACCCAGCGGGTGTCGGGTGGAACCTCCACCGGAGGGATCACGTGGGATGCGGTGAGCTCGACGTCCCACCCGTCCCCCGGATCCAGATGCACCTGCTGGACGTCGCTGTACAGGTTCCCGGGGGACGTCCGCCAGTGCTGCCCCTCCCACTGGTCGTCGTGCATCCAGACCGTGTGGCCGTCGGCGCGCGGGAACTCCGAATAGCGGTTGACGAACCCCTGGACGTAGTAGTCGCCGGCGGGAAGGTCCTCCATGGCGTCCACCGGGAAGCCCAGCTCGCTGCCGTCGATGATTCCCCACTCCCCGGGCGCCAGCGCCTCCACGTCGTGCCCGAAGAAGGGAACGCCGGTTCGTCCGACCTGAAGGCGTGGCTCCCGATCGTCGGTGCGTGAGATCATCACGTAGATGCGGCCCGTGATCGGCTGGTCGACCACGCCGGCGGGGAAGCGGACGCGGAAGCGGGTGGCGGCGTCCTGGGCATCCGCGGCGCCGGAGGCGAGCACCAGGAGGAGGATGGCGGAGGCTGCGGCCCCCATCCGGCGAATGTGCCGGGGACAGGGGCGGTGGAAGCGATGCATGGGTCGAACGTCCAGGTGCGAGGTCGGTCAGGCGGATCAGGCGTAAAGTGGGCTCCGACGATGTCGCCGACCAGGGGCGAGCCGCGCGATCGGCAACGAGCCGAGAGGCCCCTGAAACCGGTATTCCAGGACAGCCGGGGACGGGGCGGACGAAGGGGAACGAGGCCCGAGCTCCGAGCGGGAGGGATCACGCATCAGGAGGTAGGGGCCATGCACACCGCGCGCACGCAACGCAACACCATCCTGTCGGCCACGCTGTTCGCGGCCGCAGCGCTCGGAGCGCCGGGAGCCGTGGTGGCCCAGGCGATGGACACCGTCGTCGTGGCCGCCGGGCCGCGCTACGAAGCCGGACCCGTGCACGAGCTCGTGTTGGGTCGCCACTACCGCGATCTGTGGACGGAGCCGTTCCGGGTTCCGGTCCTCGACCTCGAGGGCTTCGCCGGAGGGCTGACGCCCCTGCGCAGGGGTGGCGGCCTGCAGACCAGGTCCCTGAAGCTACGGGGAGCCGACGGTGTGGAGTACACCTTCCGCTCGGTGGACAAGGACCCGTCGCCGATCCTGGACTCCCTCCTCTGGAACACGTTCGTCGACGACCTGATCCAGGACGGCGTCAGCTCCGAGCACCCCCTCGCCGCCCTGGTGGTGGCGCCCCTCCTCGACGCGGTCGGGATCCTCCATGCCGCGCCCTCGCTCCGCATCATGCCGGACGACCCTGCCCTCGGGGAGTTCCGCGAGGAATTCGCGGGCGTGCTGGGCCTCATCGAGGAGAAGCCCGACGAGAACGCCGACGGCTGCCCTTCGTTCGCCGGCGCGGAACGCGTGGTGGGCAGCGACCGGCTCATGGAGCGCATCGACGAGAGCCCCGCCGAGCAGGTGGACGCCCGCGCGTTCCTGACGGCGCGGATCATGGACATGTTCATGGGCGACTGGGACCGGCATCGGGACCAGTGGCGGTGGGCGACGTTCGATTCGGGAAAGCGGCGTACGTGGCTGCCGATACCCAGGGATCGTGACCAGGCCTTCTCGAGGTTCGACGGGCTCGCCTTCGGCGTGGTGCGCGTGTACAAGCCGCAGCTCGTGACGTTCGAAGCTCGCGTTCCGGACGTCGTCGGGCTCCACTGGAACGGGCGCGCGCTCGACCGGCGCTTCCTCTCCGGGCTGGAGCGGACGACCTGGGACTCCATCGGAAGCTGGATCCAGGGGCGTCTCACGGACGACGTCATCGACGGCGCCACCCGACGTCTGCCGCCGAGGATCTACGACCTGAACGGCCACGAGCTGGACGCGACGCTTCGCTGGCGGCGTGACCACCTGCGCGACATCTGGACCGCCTTCTACGAGCTGCTGGCCCGCGAGGTGGACGTCATCGGCACCGACGCAGACGAGATCGCCGTGGTCGACCGCACGGAAGCCGGGTCCGTCCTGGTCACGATCCGCGATGCCCGGGAGGGCAAGCGCCCGTACTTCGACCGTCGCTTCCCGGCGACCGAGACGAGAGAGATCCGCCTGTACCTGAAGGGCGGAGACGACCGCATCGTCGTCGCGGGCGCGAACGGCGGCGACATCACCGTCAGGGTTGTGGGCGGCCCCGGCGACGACCGCTACCAGGCGACGGGTGGAAGCCACGGCGTCCGGCTGTACGACGACGACGGGAGGGACACCGTCCTCGGGGACGGACCGGGCATCGACAGGCGGCCCTTCGAGGAATGGGTGTGGACCGAGGAGGACCGGGACCAGCCCCGGGACTGGGGAGCGCGGTGGGTGCCGCTGCTCTGGAGCAGCTACGAGTCGGACGTGGGGCCGTTCCTCGGTGGCGGCGCCCGCTGGGAAGGGTATGGCTTCCGGGCCCGGCCCTACCGCACCGCCGTGGCCCTGCGCGCAGGATTCGCGCCCGCCCGCGCCGCGGGGCGCGCCGAGGTCGCCGTGCGGTGGCGCCGGGAGAACTCCTCCGTCTTCGCAGCCATGGAGGCTCGCGCGTCCGGCCTGGACGTCATCCACTGGTACGGCCTCGGCAACGCCTCCCCGGCCGGTGGGGAGAGCTTCCACGCGGTGGACGCGCGCACGGTCTCGCTGGCCGCCGGCGTGGGGGCCGGGTGGGGTTCGGGTCTCACCGCGGACGTGGGCCTCGTGGTCTCCGCCTCGAGCGCTTCCGGCAGCGACGGCCGCTTCTTCGCCGCCGTCCGGGACACGCTCTACGGCGCCACGGGCTTCGGTCAGCTCGGTGTGCGGGCCCGCCTGACTTTCGACCCGGGCGGCGAGCATCCGGGTCGGTCGCTGCACCTGCGCGCCACGGCCGCCGGGATCCTCCATCCCGCGGTGGGCGACGTCGAGACGTCGTACGGCACCGCCGAAGGCGAGATGTCCGCCCTGGTCCATCCGTCGGGCTCCCCGGCCAGCGTTCTCGTCCGGGCCGGAGGGCGGAAGGACTGGGGCCGCTTCCCCTGGCAGGAGGCGGCCTTCCTCGGAGGCCCCGGCACGCTCTCGGCATGGGCCGAGCAGCGTTTCGCCGGTGATGCCTCGGCGTGGCTCTCCGGGGAAGTGCGCCTCCGCTTGCTGCGCGCTCGCCTCCTGGTGCCGGCCGCCGTCGGGGCCTTCGCCCTCGCCGATGCCGGCCGCGTGTTCCTCGACGGTTCCTCCCCCGGGGGGTGGCACACCTCGGTCGGGGGTGGTATCTGGATCACCCCGGCGGGTCAGCCGAACACGGTCCGCGTGGGCATCGCGAACGGCGTCGAATCCACGAAGGTGTTCGCCAGCGTCGGGCTCCCCTATTGACGGACGGCCGAGCTTGTGGAGCAGGTACGCACGCGACCCCGGCCCCCTCCCACACGGGATGCGCAGATGAACCGCAAGGAAGAGCTACTCGAGGAGTTCGAGCAGGAGATGGCCACGACCCGCCGGGTCCTGGAGCGGGTGCCCGACGAAAAGGGCTCGTGGAAGCCACACCCCAAGTCGTTCTCGCTGGAGCACCTGGCTCAGCTCGTGTCGTGGATGCCCGGCTGGATCGGCCAGACGCTGCGCGAGACCTCCCTCGACCTCGGCGGGGGGGCCGGCTACTCGTCTGAGAAGACCGAGACGCTGCTGCGCGGATTCGACGAGAACGTGGCCGCGTCCCGGGCCGCCATCGAGGCGGTCGCCGACGAAGACTGGCAGGTGACCTGGACGCTGCGCCACGGCGACCGGGAGATCTTCAGCGCGCCGCGGTACAAGGTCGTGCGCATGCACATGAGCCACCTGGCGCACCACCGCGCCCAGCTCGGCGTGTACCTGAGGCTCCTGGACGTGCCGGTGCCGTCGATGTACGGACCGACGGCGGACGAGGCCTGGTAGACGAACCGCGGGTTGCCGATCACGCCTCCTCCTCGCCCGGCAGTAGGCGGGAAGGAACGCGGCGTGTCGACAACCCGCGGCAAATGAGGGCGACGTCGTGGCGTCGCCTTCGCGCTACTTCACGAACAGCATATCCCGGTACGTCGGGAAAGGCCACAGATCGTCCGGGACGAGCCGCTCGAGCCGGTCGACCACATCCCGCACGGCGGTCATCGCCGGAATGATATTGTCCCGCATGTGGTGCGCCTTGGAGTACACGTCGTCTCCGCCGAGCTCCATGTTCTGCTCGCGGAGCGTCGCCACCGTCGCGGTGAGCTGATCGATCAGGTCGTTCACGCGTTGCGCGGTCGTCAGCACCCCTTCCGACTTCAGCCCCACCTCGTCGGCGCGCTCGGCCGTGGAGAGCAGCTCGCTCAGGTAGCGCATCGCAGCGGGCAGCACCATCGTCTGGGCCATGTACTGCGCCGTCTCGCCCTCGATGTTCACGGTCTTGAAGTAGTGTGTCCACGTAGATCTCGAGGCGTGACTCGAGCTCCCGGTGCGTGAGCACGCCGTACTTCTCGAACAACGCGGCGTTCTCTTCGGCGACGATGCGCGGCAGCGCCTCCATCGTGTTGCGCAGGTTCAGCAGCCCGCGGCGCTCGGCCTCCTCCACCCACTCGGCCGAGTAGTTGTCGCCGTTGAAGATGACCTGCTTGAACTCGCGCACCTCGTCCACCAGGAGCGCGCGCATGGCCTCGTCGAAGCTCGCCCCCTTCTCCAGCGCCGTCCTCCAGGCGGGTGCACATCTCGTCCAGCGACTCCGCCACGATCGTGTTCAGCACGGTGGCGGGGAACGAAATGCTCTGCGACGAGCCCAGTGCGCGGAACTCGAACTTGTTGCCCGTGAAGGCGAACGGAGAGGTGCGGTTCCGGTCTCCGGCGTGCTTGGGCAGCCGCGGCAGCACGCTCACGCCGAGACCCATCAGGCCGTTGGTCTTGCTGCTCTTGGCCTCACCGGCCTCGGCGATCTGCTCGAAGATGTCCTGGAGCTGATCGCCCACGAACGCCGAGATGATCGCCGGCGGCGCTTCGTTGGCTCCGAGCCGGTGGTCGTTGCCCGCGTGCGCGACCGCGGCACGCAGGAGGTCCTGGTGGCGCGCCACGCCCCGCAGCACGGCGGAGCAGAAGAAGAGGAACTGCACGTTGTCGTGCGGCGTCTCTCCCGGTTCGAGCAGGTTCTGGTCCTCGGTGCCGAACGACCAGTTCAGGTGCTTGCCACTCCCGTTCACGCCCTGGAACGGCTTCTCGTGCAGCAGGCACGCCAAGCCGTACTTGCGGGCAACGCGGCGCAGCGTCGACATCGTGAGCTGCTGGTGGTCGGCGGCCTGGTTGGCGTCCTCGTAGATGGGCGCCATCTCGTACTGGCCGGGCGCCACCTCGTTGTGCCGGGTCTTGAGGGGCACGCCGAGCCTGTAGAGCTCCAGCTCCACCTCGTTCATGTACTCGAGCACGCGCTCGGGAATGGACCCGAAGTAGTGGTCCTCCATCTCCTGGCCCTTCGGCGGCCTGGTGCCGAAGATCGTACGACCACACGTGACCAGGTCCGGCCGGCGATAGAAGAACTCCTGGTCGACCAGGAAGAACTCCTGCTCGGGCCCGAGCGTGGCGCGCACAGCCTTGGCGGGCTTGCCGAAGAGCGCAAGCGCGCGGCGCGCCTGTTGGTCGAGCGCGTGGATCGAGCGCAGCAGCGGTGTCTTCTTGTCGAGCGCGTCACCCGCCCAGGACGCGAATGCCGTCGGGATGCACAGGTACGCCCCGCTCGCCCCTTCCATGAGGAAGGCGGGAGACGTCGGGTCCCACGCCGTGTAGCCGCGCGCCTCGAACGTCGCCCGCAGCCCCCCGGAGGGGAACGAGGAGGCGTCGGGCTCGCCCTGCACGAGCTCCTTGCCGCCGAACTCCGTGATCGCGCGCCCGTCGCGCGTCGGGTTGATGAAGGAGTCGTGCTTCTCCGCGGTCAGCCCGGTCAAGGGCTGGAACCAGTGCGTGTAGTGCGTGGCTCCCTTCTCGAGCGCCCATTCCTTCATCGCCACCGCTACCGCATCGGCCACGGACGGATCCAGCTCGGATCCGTTCCGCACGGTGTTCAGGAGCGCGTCGTACTGCGGCTTGGGCAGGCGGGACTTCATCTGGTGGAGCCCGAAGACGTTGTCGCCGAACACCGCCTCGAGGACGATGCGTTTCTTGTGCTCCTGCCCACCGTTGTTGGGCGGTGTGGCGTAGGTGGCGGCGGCGAGGATGTCGAACCGGGGTGCGACGCGGGTCATGGAGGCAGCTCCTCGGGGGACGTGGAACCAACGACAAGCTCCAATCTCCACCCGCGCCACTGGCGGATCAATGGATTTTAGCATAAATACACTTACGCTAATTCTTCACTTCTTATGGAATCCCAAGGTCGTCCATGGCGGCGTCCCTGCAGGGTCGGGGGCCGGAGCTGGGTACTCTCCGCACCACCCTGGACCGGATGGAAGGCTCGCTGTCGGTGATCCACGGCCTTCCCGGCACCGGCAAGTCGTCGCTCGCCCTGGCCGCGGCGAGCGGGCTCCCCCACGTCTATCATCGGGCCTCCCCCCTTCCCGACCCACAACAGCGCGCCGCGCTCGTGGCCACCCTGGGACGCGGGGCCACCGGCTGGCGCATCGAGCGCGGTGGGGGCGACGGCGACCGTCACGGCCCGGATGCGGCCGTCCGCGACACCCCGTCATGGGAGGAGATCTTCTCGGCCCTGGCCGCCTCCGTGCCGGAGGGGCGGGGCGCCGTGTTGGTGCTCGACGACGCGCATCGCTTCGAGTCGGTGAAGAACCGCATGCTCCCCGCCCTCCGCTCGGGCATCCGTCGGGCACGCGACCGGCAGCGGACACTACATGTGATCCTGTGCGCCCCGGTGGACCTGACGACGCCCCGGGACGTGGAGGAAGAGCTCGCGCCGCTGCGCCTGCGTCTCGACCCCCTGACGTTTCGGGCGGCCGCCTCCCTCCTCCCGGGCGCCGATCCGCTGGACCGGCTGCGGGCGTATTCCGTCTTCGGAGGGCTGCCGGGCCACCTGGCTCTTCTCGACCCGTCGGCCTCCCTGGCCACGAACCTGCGCAGGCTCGTCCTGCGCCCGGAGTCACCGCTCGCCGAGGCGGGCGTGCACCTGGTGGAGCGCGCGACGCAGGCACCGAGCCGGTACGTGGCGATCCTGTCGGTCCTCTCGGCCGGCGAAGCCGACTGGGGCGGCATCCACGCGGGCGTGTCCGACCTCACCGCCAGCGGGCAGGTCGCCCCCTACCTGAAGCGCCTCCAGGAGTTGGGGCTGGTGGCGGTGCGGCGTTCCCTGGACGCCGGGCCCCGGACCCGCAGCCGGAGGTACCGGATCTCCGATCCGTTCTTCGCGTTCTGGTTCCGCTTCGTCTTCCCGGCCCGGGAGCGGTTCGCGACCGGAGACCTGGCCGACGCGGCTCTCGAGCGCCTGCGCACCGAGCTCGACGGGCACATGCGCTCGATCCTCCCGGAGGTGTGCCGGCAGCACATGCGGCACGATGCCATCGAGTCCCTGGGGGCGAACGCGCGCGAGTGCGGGAGCCTGTGGGGAGGCGGCTACGAGATCCCGGTGGCCGGAATCCTCTCGTCCGGCGCGGCCTTCTACGGACGGCCCCTGCCAGGCGGAGGTGGCTCGCGGGAGGATCTCGAGTCCCTCGATCGACACGTCCGCGAGACGCGTTACGGCTTCGGTCGCGAGGCGCGCCTGCGCGTCCTCTTCGTGGAGGCGGCCCCCGCGCCCGCACTCGTCCGCGAAGCCGCCCGCCGCCACGACGTCAGGATCGTGGACGCGGCCGCCCTCGCCGGTGAGAATTGAAGGCAAAGGCATAACCCCCCGCGGCCTGTTCCGGCACGGTGAACCCCATGCACGCACTTCCGCTCCGACGGCTCGCGTTCCTGGCCGCGACCCTGCTCCTCGCCGCCGGCTGCGCCCACACCGGACGCCTGGGGGAGTTCGATTTCCGTGACCGCGCGCTGGCGGTCGTGCTCGTCGCTCCCCCGCGGCCGGAGGTCTTCACCGGAGGCGCCTTCAACCCCGCCGTCGCCGGCGGGATCCTGGGCGGAAGCCGTCCTGGCCGTCGGCACCGAGCTGGTGAAGGAGCACCAGGCCGCCCAGGCCCGCGCGCGCCTGGACGAAGCGGTGGAGACGACCGACGTCGCCTCGATCGTGGCGGAGCGCACGCTCCGCCAGTCGACTCAGGTACTGCGCATGCGACCGGTCGATGACGTGCACGACGCCGACTTCGAGCTCGAAGTGCGGCTCCGCCGGTACGGGATCCGGGCAAGCGACTGGAACGCCCAGGCCTCGTTCTTCGTGGAGTCGGAGGTCCTCCTGCTCGACTCCGCCGACGGATCCGTGGTGTGGAAGACGAAGGTGGAGGGGCACGACCCGGTGACGCCGGGGGTGGTGGGGCTCCCGCCCTCCGCGGCCGACGCGGTGACGGCCGGCGTGTTCGCGAGCCTCACCTCCGAGCAGATCTCCGAAGCGCTTGCAGGCCTGGCCGAATTCTGCGCGGAACAGGCAGCCGACAAGCTGCGGAACGCCTTCGACAAGGCACGCGGAAGATGAGCGGGACGGGTGGGCTCGAGGCCCGCCCGTCCACCGGAGGCGTCAGGCTGCCGCCTTGTCCTTCTCCTTCTCCTTCGCGGACTCCTTCACCGCCTGCACGCCGAGCTCGATGGCCACCTCGTTGCCGACGAGGATGCCACCGGTGTCGAGCGCCTGGTTCCAGTCGAGACCCCACTCCCGACGATCGATCCGGGTCGATGCCTCGAAGCCTGCGCGCTGGTTGCCCCAGGGGTCCTTGCCTCGACCCTCGTAGGTGGCATCGAGGGTGACCTGGCGGGTGATGCCTCGGATGGTGAGGTCGCCCACCACCTTGAATCCGTCACCCTCCTCCGCAGGGGTGCCTTCGATGCGCTTGCTCTCGAACGTGATCTTCGGGTGGTTCTCGACGTCGAGAAAGTCGGCCGAACGAAGGTGATCGTCGCGGTCCTCCACGCCGGTGTCGATGGACGCGGCGCCGATCTCGACCTTCACCTCGGAGTCGTTCGGGTTCTCCTCGTCGATATGCAGCTCTCCCTCCACGTCCGAAAAGCGGCCGTGCACCCTCGTGAACATCATGTGCTTCACGGCCAGCTCCACCGACGTGTGAGCCGGATCCAGCTTCCATGTGGTCCTGGACATATGCCCTCCTCGAGCATCTCGAGTTACTAGAAGCTCGAAATATTGATGATGCCAAATCCATGCCAGGGATCGGGCGTGGAACGGAACGTGTCAACGGGCCCGGCATCGTGGCGGCGTGGCGGGCTTGCGGCACCGCCCCTACACCGGACCGACCGTGTTCGGATGGACGTTGATCCCGGTGAAGGCCTCGTTTCCCAGCAACCCATCCACCGCCGAGATCTTCATCTGCGCTGTCACGAGCCGTTCTGCCGCGTAGCCGCTGACGGCGGTTCCACCGGCCTGGGCGTTCCGGTCGAAACGGCAGGTCGAGGGCCGGTACGTTTCACGTGGGCAGGCAAGCGGTCGGCAGTTCCGCCACCGGCCCCGTCACGCCGCGAGGCGCTCGCACGTTATCCTAGCAGGAGGTGGTGGTGGACAGGGGGGAGCGTCGTCGTGGGAGGTGCAGGACATGACGTCACACCGGTGGATCACCCGCTGGGGGCTTCCGTTCGCGGGAGCGCTCATCCTGCTCCCGGGCGGCTGCTTGCTGGGCACGGACCCCGACCACCTCGATCTGAGCATCGCGGGCCCCTACGTGCTGACGCGCGTCGACGGCGAGTCGCTCCCTTGTTGCGCCGAGACCGACTCCGCCGGCACGCGCGTGTCGGTGGTGGGCGGGACCCTGACGCTGGGCCAGGCCGATCCGGGACCGTACATGTTCGTGCCGGCCGGCTTCCCGATGCCGGTCTCGTGCGTCCACGAGATCCCGGACGGGGCGCAGGTGGACCGCGACGGCCTCGTGACGCTTCCGAACGGCGAGACCTACACGATTCCCCCCTGCGGGGACGGCGACTACGAGCTGACGCTCGACACGCGATACGAGCACCCCGACGGCACGTCGGAGACCAAGCCCGTCGTAATCTCCCAGCGCTACACCTGGGGATGGGAGGCGTTGGGCGACGACGAGGCCGCCGCCGACCATGGGCTCGTCGACCACGGCTTCGTGACGCTCGTGGGGAAGATGGCCGGGACCTTCGCGCGCTCCGGCTCTGGCACGACGCTTTCCATGCACGACCCGTACCTGCTGGTTCCGCCCCAGGACCTGCGCACATGGGAGTTCTCGAGCCTTCCCGCGACAGAGAATCGATGAACCAAGGATGAGTGTCGGTGGCCGCGCTCGCGGCGCTGAGACGGGCGGGCGCGCCGCCCCGTCACGGCACGTGGTCGTTTGGCCAGTCTTGCCCCTTTCTCGAGTTCTCGTCCGCTCCGGCTTCAGCGCTTCCCGGAGTTTGCCGCGCATCTGCTGGACAGGGGTAGTGCTTCGTTCAAGGCAGGTTTCGAGGGGGGCGTCCGGGTGGCCCAGGGAGCGCAGCCGTGGGTCGTAGTGCCACCGCCGCGCCTTGCGCACGGCGACCCGGCCGAACTCCGGGGCGAACGGGTTGAACAGGAAGTCCGTTCTTCCGGCACGATCACGGAGGGGACCTCAGCGATGGCGGACGCATGTCGAACGCGCCCACTCGGTACCCCAATCCAGGGACACCTGGCCCGGCGGTTGGGCGTCCCATCCGACATGGGCGGGCTCATCGAAGCGAGCACGCGCGTCCCACAGACTCATCGGAACCCGAAACTCGACCAGGTAGCGGTTCAGTGGCAGCGAGGACGAGCTCCCGAAGTGGGCGAGCGTCTCGAGACACGCAAGGGCCCGTGAACTGGACGCATACAGCATCGGCGTTCCGATTCGGTTCCAGCGGCCTCCTTCGAGTTCGGCTCCGCGGCCCGTCACGTCGTCCGCCTGGTAGTCGGGCGCGTCCGTAGCGATACGCCACAGCAGGACGCTCTCGGCCATGCGAGACGTTCGCTCAGGCGTAGGTGCCGGCCTGCATCTGGCCGACGAAGCTCAGGACCAGCGTCCGGCCCTCGGCCGTGTCCATCAGGTCAGCCGGCGGCCTGCCGCCCAGCGCATTGAGGGGCTCCGACAGCCAGCCGGCGACCCAGCGTGCGGCGTCGAACCCTGTCGGGTCTCCGGACTCCTCCACCACCCGCTCGACACGGCCGATCAATCGCGCGAGCCCGAGGACCCGCTCGCTCTGGTCAGCATCCAAGCGCTGGCCACCTCTGATCTTCCGATCGCCTGTGGAGCGCGGGAGCCCAATCGTCTGGTAGAGCGTCTCCCGACCGACGCCCATGGCTTCGGCCAAGAAGGTGAGCAGACCGCCGGGAACCCCCTGCCGTACCAGACGAACTCGCTCCATCGTGGACATCCGGTCCAACTCGACCAGGCGGCGGCGCTCCTTCAGGAGTTCGTCCCAGAACACGTCCTGCGCCACGGCGTCCGCCCTCGACTGCTCCATCACTCCGCGTGATGCCTCCACTCCCACCTCCGGTCACTTGAGTAGTCTAACTTACTCAAATGGCCGCCGCGACGTCAACGGAGGTCTAGTCCTTTGGAAAAGCTTGCCGCGCCCAGAGACTTTTCTGTCCGCCGACCCTTGCCCCCGCCCCTCGATCGTCCGCCACTTGGACCATGCGCCATGCGCCAACGCCTCGCCGGGCAAGAACCGAGCATGTCGTAGCGCACCTTACGAGCGGTGAATGATGGTTGCGACACATATTGTAGCGTGATAGATGCGGACGGTCATGGCACAGAATTCGATCTGCCGCGACTGCGACGCTACCGACCGACATGCGGATGGGAGTTGCTGATGGCCCGCCGCGCACGATCCCGGTGCAAGCACGCCACGCAGTGGCCCAGGGAAGGGCGGCTTTCGGCGACCCTCGTCGCCGCCGCGTGTATGCTGCTCTGTCTCCTGTGGCCGCTCGTTGCCAGGTCGACTCCTACCGCTGGACCATCGGCATGCATGCGGGCCAGCAGATGGCTCGCGCTGCCCAGGGGCTGCAAGACATCCGGCGCTCCAAGGCAGCGATCGAAGCCGAGCTCGGTCGCGCGCGAGACGACTACTGGCGGCGATTCCCCGATGATCCCGGGCTCGAGGACGCCGCTCAGCGATACGGTGAGGCCCTGTTCGCGAAGGACCTCTATATGCTCGCGATCCGGGCCGTGGATCCCAGCGGTCTCGCGCAGTCCCTGGACGCAGTCGCGGGCGGGCCGATCGACGGCGGAATACCCGAGCGGGCGGAGCGGGCGTTCGACGGCTGGGTGTCGGAGGTCCAGCTGCGATCGGGAGGAAACGCATTCAACACGAGTCGTGGAATCGTCATTCCGCCCGACGTCCTCGCTGCCGCCGCCACCTCCCCTTCCTTCGAAGGAGTATGTTCCGCTCCGAGACCGCGTCGAGTACTACCGGAGTCCACACAGCCTCTCTCGTCACGGCGACCACGCCCGTCGACCGATTGAGGGCGGTGTTCGCCTTCGGGACTTCGACGAGACCCGGGTAGACGCCGAGTATCAGGCGATCGTGGAGGTGCTCGGTGAGGCCGCGGCCGACCGAGCCATCGCGTCACAAGCGATGCCGGGGGTGCCCTCCAAGCCCTCGGACGTGTTCCTTCGCCCGCTCCGGGACCTGATGCAGTCCACCTCGGATCCTTCCGTGTACGCGCGGGCGGGAATCGCGCTCGACGGGCTGCGATCCAAGCGCATGAGCGCCGCGGAGATGAGGGCGGCGTTCGCCCAGTGGCCTTCAGGTGCTCTGACGGGCGTATCCGAGGGCTTGATGGAGCGAGAGCGGCAGGGAGATGTCCAGTGCGGCGTGGAGCGATCCTGCTTCGAGGAGATGGCCCGCGGGCTCACGGGAGCGATGCCTCTTGGAGGATATAGACGCCCGCGCCGCCTTCGGGACGATCGAGGACAACCGAACATGGTTGAGAGCGCAGGGCCTCGTCGGTCCCGAGTTGGAGGCCCAGGCGCTCCAACAGACCATCCAGGATTGGGATCTCGCGCTCTCTATGGCTGGAGATCGGAGGGGCGCGGGCGACCTTCTGCGCGGGACGTGGGCTTCCGGCATCGCCCGAGTGCTGGACGAGGATATCGAGCAGAACCCCATACTGGCCATCGAAATGGTCCGGGAGCTTGAACGATACGAGCGGGCATGCGCACGCGGGCGAGGGGAGGAAAAGGAGTTGTTCTGCCTCATCAGCGACGAAGGGTTCGCGTTCTTCAACGGAGCCGTCGATCTGTTCCGCTGGACGCGGGAATCGCCCCCGACCAGGGACTTGGACTCAGTGCTAGGCAGGGCAGGCCAGAGGTTTCTGCCTGAGGGATCGGCACTGAGCGGGTCGCAGCACCTCTACGCCAGGCTCTTCCTGGCCGCCATGGACGTGCTCCACGGTCGTTGCGAGGCTGGAGAGCAGGCGGCGTGCGCCAGCGCGGAGCAAAACCGCGCGGATACGCCACGAGCCACCCGAATCGCATCTGGCGAAGGCGGCGGCTCATGAGGACGCTTGGCCCCAGGCTCCCGGTCCCGTTGAAGCTTCGGTGCCGTTCCTTCGGCCCGACCATTGCGGCGCTCCTGGCTCTGGTTCTTGGCGCCGGCCCGCATGGTGCCTCGGCCCAGACCGAGTGCCGCAACCAGGACGGGACCGTGTCGGACAAGGTCGAGGAACCCACGTTCGTGCCGTACACGATGGCTCCGACGCTCATCGACCGCGAGGCGACTGCCACCCGGCTGGCGGAGATGTACCCGAAGGAGGCGGTCACCCCCGAGAGGGTGACCGTGATGGTACAGTTGGGCCTGAGCGCCCATGGGGTCGTGGAGAAGGTGTGTCTCGTCGAGACGTCGGGCCAACCGGCGTTCGACGAGGCCGCGCTCGCCTTCGCACTCACGTTGAGGTTTCGACCTGCCATGGACCGCAATCGGCGCGTTCCGGTGTGGATGAACTTTCCCGTCACGTTTCGACCGCCTTCGGGCGCGCATCTCCTTCGCTCCCGATAGACGTGCCGTACGGCGCCTGACCCAGACTCGCCAAACCAGAGGGTGGCCGGACCGGGACCAGCACCCCTCTACCGGAGCCATGCGAGATCACAGCGCCGTGGCATCGCGGCAGGTGGGACGAGGCCTCGTCAAAACAGGCGGCACGACTCTTCTGAACGACCACCTGTTCGCGGCCGCTTCCCGCCCCGGTCAGCTGCGTGAGTCCAGGCGTCGCCGATCGAGCGGACGAGACTATGTCAAAACAGGCGGCAAGACTTTTCTAAACGACCAGGCACGCCTACACGTCCAGGTTCCGCACGTACTTCGCGTTCTTCTCGATGAACTGGCGGCGGGGCTCCACCTCGTCGCCCATGAGGCGGTCGAAGAGGTTCGACGCGATCGCGGCGTCCTCGATCTGCACGCGCAGGATCGTGCGTGACTCCGGGTCCATCGTCGTCTTCCAGAGCTGGTCGGGGTTCATCTCGCCGAGACCCTTGTAGCGCTGGATGTTGATGCCCCGCCCGTCGCCGTCCTTGCCGCCGAAGCGCTTCACGTACTCGTCGCGCTCCTCCTCGTTGTACGCGTAGAGCTCCTGCTTGCCCTTCTGCACGCGGTAGAGCGGCGGCTGCGCGATGTAGACCATCCCCGCCTCGATCAGCTCGGGCATCTGGCGGAAGAAGAACGTGAGCAGGAGCGTGCGGATGTGGGCGCCGTCGACGTCGGCGTCCGTCATGATGATGATCTTGTGGTAGCGCGTGTTGTCGAGCTCGAAGTCGTCCTTGATACCCGCGCCGATCGCGGTGATCATCGCGCGGATCTCGTCGTTCGACAGCACCTTGTCGATGCGGGCGCGCTCGACGTTCAGGATCTTCCCCTTGAGGGGGAGGATCGCCTGGTAGGAGCGGTCGCGGCCCTGCTTCGCGCTTCCCCCTGCGGAATCCCCCTCCACGAGATACAGCTCGCAGAGACTGGGATCTGAGATCGAGCAGTCCGCGAGCTTGCCGGGCAGCACGCCGCCCTCCAGCGCGCTCTTCTTCCGGGCCAGGTCGCGCGCCTTACGCGCGGCCTCGCGCGCGCGCGCCGCCTGCAGCGACTTCTCGATGATGGCCTTGGCCGCCCGCGGGTTTTCGTCCAGGAAGATCGACAGGTTCTCGTTGACCGCGGCCTCGACGGCGCCGCGCACCTCCGAGTTGCCCAGCTTGGTCTTGGTCTGCCCCTCGAACTGGGGCTCCATGACCCGGACGCTCAGGACGCAGATGAGACCCTCGCGCACGTCGTCGCCGGAGAGGCTCTCGTCCTTCTTGAAGAGGCTGTTGCGCCGGGCGTAGTCGTTGATCGTACGCGTCAGCGCGGCCTTGAATCCGGTGAGGTGCGAGCCGCCCTCGTGGGTGTTGATGTTGTTGACGAAGGTGTGCGTGTTCTCCGCGAAGCCCTGGTCGTACTGGAGCGCCAGCTCGATCTCCGCCTCGGGCTTGGTCGCCTCGAAGTAGCAGATCTTGTCGTGCAGCGCCGCCTTCTGGCCGCGCAGGTAGGTGACGTACTCGGCGAGCCCGCCCTCGTACAGGTACTCCTCCCGCACCGTGGTGCCGTTGCGCTCGTCGATCAGGATGATCTGGAGGCCCTTGTTGAGGAAGGCGAGCTCGCGGAGCCGGTTCGAGAGCGTGTCGAAGTTGTAGACGAGCTCGGTGAAGATCTGCGGATCGGGCTTGAACCTGATCCGGGTGCCGCTTCCCTTCGCCGTGCCGAGCTCCTTGAGCTCGGTGGCCTTGAGCCCACGCTCGAAGCGCTGGTGGTATCGCTTCCCCTGCCGGCGGATCTCGACCTCGAGATACTCCGACAGCGCGTTCACGACGCTGACGCCGACCCCGTGCAGGCCGCCGGACACCTTGTAGGTGTTCTTGTCGAACTTCCCGCCGGCGTGCAGGACCGTCATCGCCAGCTCGACCCCGGGCACCTTCTCGGTGGGGTGGATGTCCACCGGGATCCCTCGGCCGTCGTCCACCACCGTGACGGAGTTGTCCTCGTGGACGGTGACCGTCACCTCGGTGCAGAACCCGCCCATGGCCTCGTCGATCGAGTTGTCGACGACCTCGTAGACCAGGTGGTGCAGCCCCCGGGCGGACGTCGACCCGATGTACATGCCGGGACGCTTCCGCACCGCCTCCAGGCCCTTGAGGACCTGGATCTGGCCGGCGGTATAGTCCTCGCCACCCTCCTGCTTGCGCTTCTTCTTCGCCATGTCCGCTCCGTGAGCAGTTGCGCGCTACGTCGTCTCCGCCAAGCACGAAGACGATGCGCTCGAGAGGAGTCTCGGGCAGGCGCTCGTTCACCCGCTCGAGGAACTCCCCCTTCATCATGTTCAGCTCCATCAGCCACGCGCTCGTGCGCACCTCCACGAAGAGCGTGGCTTCCGACACCCCTCGGGCCCGCGTGACCGAGGCGACGTGCTCGCCCACGATCTCGGCCCAGAGGTCCAGGACCTCCATCCTGCGTACCTGGTCCTTCAGGCCGTGCTTCTGGAGCACTTCCTCGAGCACGTCTCCCAGGCGGGTCGGGCCCTTCCTCCCCACCCGGCTCACGCGCTCACCCGTCCGTCCGCGATGTGCCACCGCGGCAGCGCGTCCCGCCGGATGCGCACGTCGCTCTCCTTGGGCGCCGTGAGCACCACCTGTCCGGTCTCCTCCCGCTCCATCAGCTCCAGCACCCGCTCGCTCCGCCGGGCGTCCAGCTCGGCGAACACGTCGTCGAGGAGGATGAGCGGCTCCTGTCCGCGCATCTCCCGGATCGTCCGGGCCTCCACCAGCCGCAGCGCCAGGGCCGCCGTGCGGCGCTGGCCCCCCGAGCCGTAGTCCCGCAGGTCCAGGTCGTCTCCCTCGTCCTCCAGGCGGAGCACCATCTCGTCGCGATGGGGGCCGACCACCGTGGTCGCCGCCCGCCGCTCCCGCTCCGCCGAGTCCACCAGCGCCTCCCGGTAGGCCTCGGCGAGGTCGTCCACCGAGGTCGCCCCGGACGCGCCGACGCTGGGCCGGTACGTCATGCGGGCCCCGGCTCCGCCCGAAACGGCGGCGTAGTACTCCCGGAAGGCGCCGCATCGTTCCGCGATCCAGTCGCCGCGCGCCCTCATGACCTCCGCACCCGACCGCACCAGCCCCTGGTCCCATGCGCCGACCGCGGCGCCCGGCTGTCCGTCCTTCAGCGACGCGTTCCGGCGCGCCAGGACCCTGCGGAAGTCCTGCAGCGCCTGCAGGTACCCCGGCTCGGGCCAGCGACAGGACGATGTCCAGGAACCGCCGCCGCTCCGACGGGCCCCCGCTCACCAACTCCACGTCGGCCGGCGAGAAGACCACCGCCGCCAGCCGCCCCAGCGCGTCGCCCAGACGCTCGGGCTCCGACCCGTCCACGGTGACCTTCTTGCGCCTGCCCCGCTTCTCGAAGGCCGCGGCCACCTGGACGCTGCGGTCCTCCTCCCCCGAGTCCGGGTCGAGCGTGCCCACCACGCGGAACACGCCCTCCCCGAACGCGACGAGCTGGTCGTCCCGCGCGCCGCGGAAGGACCGGAACGTCTCCAGGTAGTAGATGGCCTCGAGGAGGTTGGACTTCCCCTGGGCGTTGTCCCCGACGATGGCCACGCCCTCCGCCGGAAACTCCAGATCCTGGATCCCGAGATTGCGGAAGTGACGTAGCGCGAGCCGTTTCAGGCGCACGAACCATACGTGGAGGAGGACCCTGGAAGCATCCCGGAAATTTAACCTTTCCGGAGCGTTCGGGCTACCCTGGGGGCTGCCCTGAAAGTGCTTGTATTTCAACGGCTTTCGGCCCATCCGGCGCGGCGATCCCGTGGGCACCGAACAGCACGAAAGCGCCCTGCCCTCAGCGGCCCTTGAACTCCGCCTTCCGCTTCTCCAGGAAGGCCGACATCCCCTCCTTCATGTCGTCCGTGGAGGCGAGCAGGCCGAAGAGCGCGGACTCGAAGTCCAGCGCGTCGCGCATGGCGGTGTCCATGCCGCGGTAGATCGACTCCAGCGCCATCCGCACCGCCAGCGGCCCGTTCTTCGTCACCTTGCGCAGGAGCTCCTTGGCGTGGTCGATCAGCTCCGCGCGCGGGTGAACGGCGGACACCAGGCCGATCTGCGCCGCCCGCTCGGCGGAGATCATCTCGCCGGTGAGCGTCGACCTCGATGGCGCGGCCGAGGCCGATGAGGCGCGCGAGGCGAATCGTGCCGCCGTAGCCCGGGATGATCCCCAGGCCGACCTCGGGTAGCCCGAAGCGGGCGTTGTCGCCCGCCACGCGCATGTGGCAGGCGAGCGCGAGCTCGCACCCCCCACCGAGCGCGTAGCCGCCCACCGCCGCGAGCACCGGCTTCGGGAAGCGCTCGATCGCCAGGAAGACCTCCTGCCCACTCCGGCTCACCTGCACGCCCGAGACGGAGTCCATCTTGGCGAGCTCGCCGATGTCGGCGCCGGCGACGAAGGCCTTCTCGCCGGCCCCGGTGAGCAGCACGCCGCGCACCTTGTCGTCGTCGCGGAGCGCGTCGAAGACCTCGCCGAGCTCCGAGATGACGTCGGCGTTGAGCGCGTTGAGCTTGTCCTGGCGGTCGACGGTGACGACGGCGATGTCGCCGTCCCACTCGACGCGGATGTAGGTGAGGTCGGTCATGGCGGCGGGGCGCGGATTCGAGGGGATCGGCGTCGGAACGACGCAAGATAGCGTCCCCCTCGACGATGGAAAAACGCCCCCCGGCCCCTTACCTTACGCCCTTCCGGCGGCCCGGACCGCCCGCTTGTCTCGCCGTCTTCGCGCCCGGCACGGCCGGGCCCCTCGCACCAGGAGTCCTCGCCCCATGAGTCGGTCGCTCAACAAGGTCATGCTGATCGGAAACGTCGGGAACGATCCCGAGATCCGAGCCACGTCGGGTGGAGCCCGGGTGGCGAAGCTCTCGCTCGCGACCAACCGCTCGTGGTCCGGACGGGACGGACAGCAGCAGGAGAAGACGGAGTGGCACCGCCTGACCTTCTTCGGCCGGCTCGTGGACATCGTCGAGCAGTGGGTCCACAAGGGCGACCGCCTCTACGTCGAGGGCCGCATCGAGTACTCGCAGACCCAGGACGACCAGGGTGGCGTGAAGTACTGGACCGACATCGTGGTCAACGAGATGGTCATGCTCGGGTCGACCGCGGGAGGCGCGTCCGGCGGCGGCGGAAGCGGGTACGGGGCTTCCAGCGGCGGGTACGGCGGGGGCGGCTACGGCGGTGGCGGGTCGCAGCCCGCCGGCGGCGAGCCGGACGACGACCTGCCCTTCTGATTTCCCGTAGCGTCAGACCGTACGAACACCGGCTGCATCGAGCACCAGGGGGAACGGCCGCTCGTAGATGGCGTCGCCGAGCTCAGGTAGCTGTTCCCTGCCCGGCTCACGGCATGAGCGCCGTGCCCGGGTGGGAGGTCTCTACGGCTCCTCCGAGTCCTTCACGTCCGACTCCCAGAGGCCCATGAAGTACTCCTCGTAGCGGTCGGGGTGCGCACGGTAGTCGGCCTCCCAGACCTCGAACGGGGGGAGGCTCACCTTCTGCCCGAGCCAATCCGTCGCGATCCGGACCATGTCCTGGTAGGAAAGATCGCCCTCGCCGCCCCGCTCGCGGTGCGCCCGCTGCGCGAGGAGGTAGATCTCGTCGGGACTCAGGTAGAGGAGCAGATCGGCCACCTGCGACGAGCAGTAGTCGAGGTATTTGGC
This sequence comes from uncultured Gemmatimonadales bacterium, assembly GCA_963848895.1. Taxonomy (GTDB): domain Bacteria; phylum Gemmatimonadota; class Gemmatimonadetes; order Longimicrobiales; family Gaopeijiaceae; genus SZUA-318. The sequence continues at coordinate 203,512 of CAWKGE010000018.1, read as the reverse complement.
CCGCAGGACTTCGCGGGGCTCTTCCGAGCCCGACTTGCCTGCGCCCACGGCGGTCCTCCCGCTGGACGTGAAAAACCCCTTCGAGTCGCGGTGCGCGGCCTAAACCGCAGGAGTCAGGCCGCGCGTAAACAAATGATTCGAAGGGGTTGGATGCGCAAGCTTCAGGAGGTCGCTGTGGATGCCTCCCTGGCCCCGGAGCCCTGTTCGCTCATGGCCTGCTCCCGCAGGTGGCGATAGATGGAGCGACGCGTGAGACCGTACAACACGACACGGCTGAGGAACTCGGGATCGGTCTTCTGCACCTCCTCGGCCTGGGCCGCCACGTCGCGTGGGAGACGCACGTTGAGCTGGACGGAACACGTTTCCCACATAGACACACCTCGCCCAATGGTCGAAGGATGAAAAGTCGCAGTATTTCGGGTCTCCGCACATCCGCCCGGGAGGACCGGGAGAGGTCGCGGGGGGGAGCAGCCTGCTTCCTCGAAGTGGGGACAACTCTAAGGTCCCATTCCGGGTGGCGCAACCCCCTTGTGGCCGGCATTCGCCATACCGCAGCTTATCCGTAACTCGTTGCATAACAACGACTTACAAATTGCCGATCCGACCGAATCCACCTGTTCCCCGAACAGGCCGCAGCTTAAGATCGAGTGGGTTGCGGGCGCGGCAAACCTAAGCGTGCCACCGCGTTTCGTGCCCGTGGCCGATACCGTGGCGCGTCCGTTTCGTCGACGGTTTTTTGCAAAAAACGGCTTCAGGGGAGGGCGGAGCGGAGGAAGGCCTGGAGCGCGGCGGATTCGAAGGACAGGAAGCGGTCCCGGAGCTCGCCGGCATCCCGCTCGCAGAACACCGCAGCCGTCCGATGGACCCGCCCGGAGCCGCACTCCTCGAAGGAGATGTACGCGCGCCAGAACCCGTCCTCGCGGAAGGCGCGGAGGTGGGCGATCCACATCTTCCCGGCGTACTCGACCGAGCGTGCCTCCATCGTCGACGGAGCATCGGCGGTGGGGCCGTCCAGCGACTCCTCCAGATCCGCGAAGTGGGCACCTGGGTTTCGGGCCAGGTCCGATCGCCAGACGTCGAAGGGCGGCAGCGGGAGGAGGCTCTCGCAGTATTCCACGAGGAGCGCGAGCGGATCGTCTCCGTTCGACCCGTCGTACGCCCCGTCCCGCGCAGCTTCGGCCCGCGCGCGGCGGTAGAGCGGCCGGATGGCGTCCCTGGGTAGCATCTGAAGGAGCCGGGTGGCCTGACGCCTGCGATAGGCCGCGTACCGTCCACGCAGCTCGTCTTCACCCGCGCGCCCGATGGCGCCGGTGATCCGGGAGGAGGTCTCGCTGAGCAGCATCAGTGCACCGCCGTTGAACCGGGAGCGGACTGTGACACGCGAACCGGGCGCACGCGGGGCTCGCGCACCTGCAGACCCGGCCAGGGTCTCCCGCGAGCCGAACGTCTCCAGGAGGCGGGAGAGCACGTCGAAGCGTTCGGGCTCGAAGCGCGCCATGAGGGCACCGAGGCCTCGGCGCATCGCCGCGAGGCACGCACGGGCCTCGCCGAGGCCGGCGGGCAGAGGGAAGCGGACCTGGTAGTCCAACGCGTCGCTCGGCGCCGCGGGCACCAGTCGCCGCACCTCGGCCTCGGGGAACGCGGCGACGAGGGCCCGCTCGAGCGGGGCGTCGGGCTCCTGGAAGGCCGTGCGGAAGAGGAGCGCGCACCCGTCGTAGTCCAGATGCACGCGCGTGAGCCTGCCCGGCCCCAGCACGATCCGGATCGAAGTGCCCTCGTGGAGATCCAGGTCCCGGCAGATGTCCCGGAAGCCGATCCGCAGGATCGTCGGACGGGTCAGGGGGCCGAACCCCACCCGCTCCAGCACCCGCAGGCCCAGCCGGAACGCGTACTGGCGGAGAGGGCCCTCGTTGCGTCCGGACGCCGCCGCGGTGAGCAGGCCGGCCACGTGCTCCAACGTCGGCTCGTACACCCAGTCGAGCACCACGAGCTCGGTGCTGAGGTCCAGCACCTTCATCTTCCCGCTGCCGAGGTCGAGCGACCTCGGCCGAGGAGGCGTACCGCCCCTCCACGACCAGGGCCAGGCCGATGTCCTCGATGCGCCCGCCGGGCGTGTCCATCTCGTGGACGTCCCGGTACTGCACGACGGCGCGCGTGAGGGGCAGCTCGCAGATCCCGGGCACGTCGCCCATCGCCTCGGGACGGGTCTCGGTCGACACTGTCGTGTTCATCGGCACTCCACCGCCCCGAAGGATCCACGGTTACACGGGTGGAGCCCGATGCGGGGGTGTACGACTCTCTTGACACCCGCCGGACGGTCCGACTAGCTTGACCTCAGCCAAGAGAGTCAGGTCGGGCCGCCAACCCGTGCCTTCCAGGAAGCGTCCCCGGTGCCAGCCGGGGACGCTCCTTCTTTTTTTGGCATCCGTCGACGTTTTTGCGGAAAAGAAACCCGGCCGCAGCCGGGGTTCCGGTCCGTCGAGCCGGGCTTCCGACCCTCGGGCGTCGACGTTTTTCCGGATCCCTGCCAGGGGATCCGTAGCAACGATAACTATCTGTTTACGCTGCGGGCAAGGATGCCGTTCGCGCGCCTCCGGAGGGCTCGGCAGGCCGCCGCTTGCCGCCCGCGCCGGGGACGGTCATCTTCCGGCCACCGCCTCTCCTGAGATCAGCGCCGATGGCCTCCCTCACCGAACGCAGACGCTCCGTCGCCTTCCTCGAGCACGAGGACGAGACGTGGGCCTGCTTCCTGGTGACACACCCGGGTCACGGGGGCCGCTGGCAGGGCTTCTTCTCCTTCCGCCCGGGAGACGGGGAGGCGGCCGAGGACGAGGTCCGCACGGCGGACATCTTCCTCGAGGACTCGGAGGCCGAGATCCACGAGAAGGCCCGCGGCCTGGGCCGGCCGCTGCTGGGTGGCCTGCTCGCCTCCGCCCTCCACACCAGTCGGCGCAGCGCACGCCGCTCTCCCAAGCTCCGCCGACAGTTCCGGGAGCTGCTCGCCGAGAACGCCCGGGAGATGTCGGGGGACTGGTCCGAGGATCGCCAGCCCCCGCCCGACGAGGAGGAGCTGGACGCGCTGCGCTCCCTCTACGCGTCGTACCGTCTCGACCAGGTCGCGCACCTCATCTGCCTGGTCGATCCGGCCGACTTCGAGGAAGCGGTCGACCGCATCCTCGACGGCGAGAGCATCGACTTCCGGGCGTCCGACCGGATCCAGTTCGCGATGATGGTCGTGGAGCACATCGAGCGACTTCTGCCCCTCCCACCCTTCGAGGTGTGGGCCCGGGACTTCCTGGCCAGTCCGGAGACCTACCGGCTCTACGCCCATACGCTTCACCGCGAGGGCCGTCTCCCCTGAAGTCCGGCCCGTCTCGACACTCGTCGGCCTGCCGTTGACCCTCACCCCCGATCTGACTTAGCTTTCAGAGCTTTATTCGTAGCCATCAACAAGGGAGCGTGATCGTCTTGGAAGTGGTCGTCCAGGATAACGAGAGCCTCGAGCGGGCGCTGCGCCGCTTCAAGCGGAAGGTGCAGCGTTCCGGTCTGTACTCCGAGCTGCGCAAGCGCCGCTACTACGAGAAGCCGAGCGCCCAGCGCAAGCGGAAGCGTGAGGCCGCCATCCGGCGCGAGCGCCGGCGGCAGCGGCGGAACCGGCGCTAGGCGTCCTGCGGCCCTGGCCGAGACGGTCCTCCCCGCGCGGGGAGGGCCGTTTTTTTTGCCCGCGGATGCAGCGCGGGCGAATGCAGGCGGACTCCGACGGAGACACTGCGACGCACGACGACAATCCTCCAGCTCCCTCCACGCCGCGAGCGCGTCTCCGCTCCAGGCGGTGCGCGCGAACGCGATCAGCGAGGTGATTCCGTCCGTTCTGGGTTCGCGCCTCGGTGGGCGTGAGGCCGGTGAGCGACGTCATCGTCCGGCACAGGTTGCCCGCCGACGTGTACCCGAAACGCCGCGCGGTGCGTGCCACCGTGATCGTTCCGTCCGAGAGGAGATGTGCGCAGGCGATGATGCGGAGCCACCGGATGTAGGCGTACGGCGAGGGGAGCCCCCGTCGCCGGAAGCGCGCCTTGAGGGCCCCCCGTGTCAGGCCGCACGCTTGGCGACATCGGGTGCAGGTCGTGGTAGTGGGAGGGGAACTCGAGGACCCGACGTGCGAACGCCCGCAGCGGAAGCGGAAGAGCCGCGCCCGAAGCCCGGCCGAGCTCACCGAGCGTACGGTCGATCCAGGTCGCCTCGGTCGCGTGACGCTCCAGCATGCCCTCGAGTCGCGCCACGAGAAAGTCGATCCGGGGACGCGGCACATGGTCCCCCCTGCGCTCGGCCTCCCACCGCTGCAGGGTAGCGGTGTCGAGCTCGAGCACCGGAACCCGGGTGGGGGCACCGACCGGGGATATGGGATGCACGCCGGCCTGCACCGTCACGATGAGCCGAGGATAGCCCGCCTCCAACGCCTCGGCACCGAGATCCCGACCCGAGATCACGTCCTCCTCGGGGTGCGCAGCCATGCGCAACGCCGAGAGGAGTCGGGAATCCGAAACGTGAGCGATGATCATCGGGCGCCCCTGGGGGGAGACGTGGGTCGACGCCCACCAACTTGCGGTGACCCTCGGCGCCCGCGCCACCCCGTCGCGACGCCGAGTCGTCGGGCCGGCGCGAGGTCAGTCGGGGGGTTCGCCCCGTTCTCCCTCCGGCTCGTCCTCCGCGCTCATCAGGTCGCGGGCCACGCCGTGGAACTGACGCTTGACCCATCGCCTCCACGAGGCAGGCGGAGGCTCGAGCGACTCGCGCAACTCCAGGCGATCCAGGATGCCTTCGACCTCGGCCTGGACCTCGAGCAGCTTCTTCTTGTGCGAGGCACCGACGAGGTAGGTGATGCCGCCCGCCACCGCCCCGCTGGCCGCCACGCCCAGGGGGATCGCGAGGGCCAGGACGCCGCCGGTGGCGACCACCGCGAACCCGATCCCGACGCCCGCCGCGACGCCCGCGGCCCCACCACCCACGACGGCACCCGCGATCGAGTCGCCGCGTGTGCCCGGCTCGACGACCAGCTCGACGAGCGTGCTCTCCTCGTCGACGGCCTCGATGTGGACCTCCACGGACTTGGCCGACGCGACGTAGTACTTCCGCGAGGTCAAGCTCGCGGCCCGGGCGATCTGCGAGGCCCAGTCCAGGGCCGGCCGATACTGCAGGACCTGCGGGCCTCGTCGAACGGGCTGCAGGAGCTGGGTGCCCACGAAGAAGTCGTCCAGCTTGGCGGCCAGCTCCCTGGGTGTCCCGGGTACGACGCGCGACCGCCCGCAGGAACGAGGGTCCGAAGACGCGGTCCAGCGAGCCGCCGACGGGCCGGCCCGAACGCACCTCGGAGAGCGCCAGGCGCACGTGCCGTTCGCCGAGGCCGACCTCGCGGGCGATGCGGAACAGCTCGGCCTCCGTCAGCCCACCTTCTCCGGGCTCCGAGTCCGAAGACGCGAGCTCGGCGGCCCGACGGATGACCGCGTCGAACTCGTGTCGCGTGAGGCCCCTGCCCTTCTCCTCGCTCATCGCCCTCTTCGTCAGGGTGACACGACCCTCAGCCGCCGGCCGTGACCTACCCCGCCGCCGGCGGACGGTTCACGGAGCCGGAGCGCGCAGGTGGTGGCTCAGGACCCGACGGCGGCACCGCGCAGCACCCGATCCGCGAGCCACCTTCCGACCTCCTCCGTGGTGAAGCCCCCCCCCATGTCCGACGTCGTCCTCCCCTGCGCGATGGCGGCCGCGACGGCCCGCTCCACGCGCTCGCCGGCTCCGGCATGGCCGAAGTGGTCCAGCAGGAGCGCGACGCAACGGATCGCGCCGATGGGGTTGGCCCTTCCCTTGCCCGCGATGTCCGGCGCCGAGCCGTGCACCGGCTCGAACAGCGCGTACCGCCCGGGATGGAGGTTGGCGCTCGGTGCGAGACCCAGCCCTCCGGTCAGCTCGGCGGCCAGGTCGCTGACGATGTCCCCGAAGAGGTTCGACGTCACGATCACGGCGTACCGCTCGGGCCGGCGCACCAGATCCATGGCCATGGCATCCACGTACATCGTCCTCGCGTTCGATGTCGGGATAGGTCTCCCCGACCTCGGCGAATACCCTGCCGCCACAGCCTCCCGCATGCCGCATCGCGTTGGCCTTGTCCACCAGCGTCACCCGGTGACGCCCCTTCGCGCGCGCGAACTCGAAGGCGGCTCGCACGATGCGCTCGACGCCCGTGCGCGTGTTGACGTCCTCCTCGATGGCCACCTCCTGCGGCGTACCCTTCTTGAAGACGCCGCCCATGCCCACGTAGAGCCCTCCGTGTTCTCCCGGAAGATCTCCAGGCGCACCGGGACCTTGACGCGCTTCAGGGGGCACAGCTCCGGGGCGAGGAGCACGCAGGGGCGGAAGTTGACGTACAGGTCCAGGCGGAAGCGCAGACCCAGGAGGATGTCCCGCGCGTGCTCGTTGCCCGGAACCCGCGGATCTCCGAGCGCGCCCATGAGGATCGCGTCGTGCTCCTCGGCCAGGCTGCGGAACTCCTCTTCGGTGATCGTGATCCCTTCGCGCAGGATAGCGATCGGCCCCCAGGTCCCATTCGACGAGATCGAAGGTCGAGGCCCTCCGACTTCGGCCACGGCCTCGAGCACGCGACGCGCCTCGCGCACGACCTCCAGGCCGATTCCGTCTCCGGGAACGAGGGCGATCCGGGGCATACGGATCCGGGTGCGGGGGTCGGAACGGGCAGGGCGGAGCGACCGCCGGAACGGCGGCCCCGCGCGCGCAGATTAGCGCTTCGGCAGCACCACCACCACCCCGCGCGCCGGCGCGCCGTTCCCCTCGGCCAGGAATGGGTATCGCCCCTCGGGCGCCTCCGAGAACGACACCACGAAGCGCGCGTCGCGGTCCACGAGCGGAGGCGATCGACATCTGGTCGGTACCCACGCAGGAACGCCAGGCGCTCGGCGTCCAGGCTGTCGCTCGCGAAGCGCATCTGGTGGATCCGCCAGTCCGCGGTGACGAACTCCACCCAGGCGCCCGCGGAACGCGGACCTCGGCCGGGTCCAGGACCTCGCGGTCTCCCCCCGGATCGTCACGCGGTGGACCTCGTCCGCGTCGGTCAGCCCGAGCTCCGTGCGCAGGACGCTGTCCGGAGGGAACTCGGGCGGTGGCGGCTCACCGCGGCACGCAGCCGCCGTCGCGGACCCCACCACGCCGGCACAGAGAAGGATGCGCCGGCCGGCGCGCCTCAATGCCCGATCTCGGCCCCGCACGAGATGCAGAAGCGCCACTCCGGCTCCAGTTCCTCTCCGCACTCCGGACACGGCACGACGCGGATGTCCGTCCCGCAGAACGGACAGAACTTCAGGTTCGCCCGCCTCGGGAGCTCGGCCCTGCACCACCGGCACGCTTCCAGCTGCTCCTCGGGAGCGGCCGCCTCGGCGGGTCGTCCCGACGAGGGCATGACGGGAGGCGCGGTGGCGGCCTTCGGAGGCCCCGCCTCGGCCTGAGCCGGGGTGCCCATCGCGGGAGCGGTCTCCACCCCGGACAACTGGCCGGGGGCGAGGCGGACGTCCACCGCCGCGTACTCGCGGTACAGACCCGTGTTGGGGTTCGGGGCCTCGAGCTCCTCGCGGAGCACGCGCAAGGCCGGCTCGGACTCCAGGATCAGGTAGCCGCCCTCACCCGCGAGCATGCGCAGAAGCGCATCCTCGTAGTCGCCGTTCATCTCCACTCCGATCCGGTCGCGATGCGTCCCGTAGGGGACCAGGTTCTGGTAGATCTCCGCCACCGTGAACGGCGCCGCCAGGTACTCCGGCCGCCGGTTCCTGATCTCCTCCACCAGGGTCCGGTGGAACCGTGTGAGGACGTCGCTGCGTCTCCATCGTCATCTTGCCCCTCCCCGGGCATCGCCCTCGCTCTCCAGGTGGACCAGCCCGGCCGCGACCGCCGCGCGGAGGAACGACTCCGGGTCCGTGAAGGGGATCTCCACGCCGCTCTGCTCGTGCCACCGCTCCGCCAGCCGGCGCATGTAGTGGCCGAGCGTCTCGTGGGAGAACCCGGCCTGGTCACGCATCTGGCGTACGATCTCGTGCCAGGTGCCCCGGAGCTGATGCCCGTCGGCGAGGCGCACCACGTGGCTTCCCCCGTCCGCACGCCCGGACCTCGCGCTCGAAGAGCTCGAGCTGGCTCGGATCGTACGCCGGGACCGCTCCCGGGCCGCCCATGCGGGCCTCCACCTCGCCCAGCAGCCGATCGATCGGATCCTCCAGGTCCTCCAGCTCCCGCAGGCGCTGCTCCCACGGCGCCAGCCGCGCATCGCCCGACTCCAGGTGCCAGAGCGCCCGCTTCAACTCCATGAGACGCCACACGGCCAGCGCATCCCAGTGCTCCTGCGGCGGCACTCGCTCGAGCTCCCGTAGCGCTCCCTCCCAGTCCCCACGGTCGTAGAGGAGGTGGCCGAGATAGATCCGGGCCTCGTGGAGGTCGGGGTCGAGGCGCAGGGAGCGCCGGATCTGCCGACCCGCGCCGACGTCGTCGCCCAGGCGGTGCAGCGCGTAGCCGAGCGAGGCGGCCGCTTCGGCGCTGTCGGGCCGCGCCGCGGCGGCCTTCGCGAAGACGTCCCGGCACTCGGCGTACATGGCCTCGCGGTAGAGGGCGCGACCCATCGTGAGCATGAGCTCGATGTCGTCGTCGTACCCCATCTCCGCGACCTGGTCGAACAGCTGCAGCGCCTGGCTCCGCTCGCCGAAGCGGAGGAGGGTCTCGCCGAGCCCCACGAGGGCGTCCTCGTGTGCCGGATCCAGCACCGCGGCACGCTCGAAGGCCTTGCGGGCCCATGCGTACTCCTCGCGGGCGAGCCGGGCGTAGCCGAGCCCGACGTACAGCTCCACCGCGTTCGGATAGAGAGAGAGGCCCTCTTTGAGCATCTCGAGGGCCCCTTCGTAGTCACCGTCGTTGTAGAGCTTGTGCGCCTGCTCGTCGTATTCCTCGGAACTGAGGAACCCTTCGGGCATGTAGGGAGCTCCTTGGACGGACCTTTGGGCAGGCCGAGCGCCTGCGTGGGTGGGTGGAATCCACGCCAATGTAATGTGCCGCGACGGGCGGTACCACCCTCGAAACGGGTCGTCTGGACGACGTACGGGAGGCCCGCGTCCCGCCCGTCCGGGCAGGGCCCCGCAGCGGCCCCTCAGACCTTTCCGTAGGCGATCCCGCAGAGGGGACAGACCAGGTCTCTGCCCGCCCGGTAGAGCCGGTGCCCGGACCCGTGGCGCGGGCAATCGGGGTCGTCACCGGCAGCCTGCTCCTCCTTCACCTTGGCCCGCTCGGGGCGGGTCGCCTTGGCGATCTCCATCTGATACCGCAGCGACGAGGCGCTGCACTCGAAGAGGGCGATCGCGCCTCCTTCCGCCGTGGGCCGCACCCCCAGGAGCATCAGGAACCCCCCCATGGGAGACGGCATCTGCTGGCCGGAGTAATAGGCCTTATGGAGGTACTTGTCCTCCTCCAGGATCATGACGCCATCCGGGCCCATGCGGGCTTTGGGCCGGTACGCCTGGGCCTCGGGGCGCTTGCGCGCCTCCGCCGCCCTGCGCCTCGCCTCACGTCGTTCCCGTCGCCGCTCTTCTCGGCGAGCCTGTCGACGGGCCTCGCGCTTCTGCTCGGGCGTCATCTCGGTGTCGTCGCCGTCGCCGAGAAGCACGGTCTTCTTCCTCCGGGCCTTCTTCTTCCCCGGGGCCTTGCCGCCGCCCTTCCTGGCGGCACGCCGATCGGCGGGGGCAGGCGCCCCCTCTTGCGACGCCTTCTTCGCCTCGTCGGCCGGCTTCGTGTCCGGCGCCTTCCCGACGCCCGCGGCCTTCGTGGAGTCCGCTGCCCCCCTCGCGCCCTTCGCCCCGGACGCCCGGGGCTTCCTGCCGTGCGACGCCGGCTTCCCGGCGTCGGGCTCCTTCCTCGGGGGCTTCTTCGCAGGCGCCTTCTCGGCGGCTGGCTTCCTGCCGGACTTCTCCTTCCCGGCGGCCTTCCGTGGCGCCTTCTTCTCCGCGGAGGTGCTCTTCTTCGCCGCCCCCCTCCCGGCGGGGGGCCTGGCAGTGGAGCCCTTCTTCGCGGCGGCGGTCTTCTTCGCGGCAGCTCTTCTTCGGCGGCAGCCTTCTTGGCGGCGGGCTTCTTCGCGGCGGGCTTCTTCGCGGCGGGCTTGCCGGAGGCCTTCTTCTTCCCCACGGGCTTCGCGCCGGAGGCCTTCTTCTTCGCGGACGCTGCAGCCGCGGCCTTCTTCACGGGCGCCTTCCGGGCCGGGGACTTCGCGGTGGTCTTCTTCGCGGCGGTCTTCTTCGCGGCAGTCTTCTTGGCGTCGGACCTGCCCTTCGCGCCGACGGCCTTCTTCGTGGGGGCGCTCTTCGCCGCGGCGGTCTTCGTCCCGGCCTTGCCCGCGACAGCCTTCGCGGCCACGGTCCGCTTCGAGGCCTTCTTCGAGGACCCCTTGCGGCCGGCCGTCTTCGCGGCCCTACCCTCGTCCTTTTTCGTGGACATCGGCACTGGCTCCCAGGCTGACGCGTGCTCAAACGGGCCGAAGTATACGGACCCGCCGCCTAGTCGCCAACCCGTTCGGGGGTGAAACGGGGGTTGGACCGAAGAAAAACAGAAAGGCGAAGGGCCGTGACAGGCCCCCCGCCCTTCGCCGGTTCAGATGGGACGGCGGCTTCAGGCTACGCCGGCGTCCTCCATGTTCCGGGCCGTGCTATTGGCGCCGTGGGCGATGGCCGGCTTGCAGAACCGCATGCCGATCTCGTGGAGCTGGCCCAGGTCGACGTCGGCCAGATCGGGGTAACGCTCTCCGAGGTACTCGATCGTCTCGTCCATCCAGTGGCGCTGATCGTCCTCGGCGGCCTGAAGGACGCCGCAACGATTGATATGGCTGAAGAGCTCGTCCCGAGCCCGATCCATGAGCTTCTCTTTACTCAAACGTCCCTCCCTTTAACGTTCTGACGCGCGCGCACGCGACTGCGGCCCCTGTAGGGTACAGCTGGCCTTCAGCGAGATAACCTAACTGAGAACCCGTCCCGGGGAAACCGCACCCTTGACCCACGCTTCCGCCCCCGACGCCGATCGCCCTCGAGGTGTTCCGACACCTGTTCACCGCGCTGGCCGAGGAGATGGGCGCAGCCCTGAAGCGCGCGTCCTTCTCGCCGAACATCAAGGAACGGCGGGACTATTCGTGCGCCCTCTTCTCTCGCGGACGGGGCGGCCGTGTCGCTTGGGCGACCACATGCCCGTGCACCTGGGCGCGATGCCCATGAGCGTACAGGCCGCCCTGGAGGAGCTGGGCCCTCTGGCCGCAGGGGACGTGGCCTGCCTCAACGACCCCTTCCGGGGCGGGACGCACCTCCCCGACATCACGCTCATCGCCCCGGTGCACGGCGACGGAGGGCGTCTGCTGGGCTACGTCGCCTCGCGGGCGCACCACTCGGACGTCGGCGGGATGTCGCCCGGGTCGATGCCCCTCGCCCGGGAGATCTTCCAGGAGGGCCTGCGCATCCCCCCGGTGCGGCTGTACGTGCGCGGAGCCCGGAACGAGGACCTGTGGCGGACCCTGCTCGCCAACGTGCGCACGCCGGTCGAGCGCGCCGGCGACCTGGACGCCCAGCTCGCCGCGCTGCACGCGGGGCGCACGCGCCTCCTGGAGATCGCCGGCCGCCGGGGGGCGGACGAGACGCTGGCCGCCATGGAGGCGCTGGTCGCTACGCCGACCGCCTGGTGGAGGCCGGTCTCGAGCGCGATCCCCGACGGGGCGTACGAGGCCCAGGACGCCCTCGAGGACGACGGCTTCGGCAGCGGCCCGGTCACGATCCGGGCCGCGCTCACGGTGCGCGGGCCCGCCCTGCGCATCGACTTCACGGGGACCGACGCCCAGGTCCCCGGCGGCATCAACGCCGTCTCCGCCATCACCGCGTCGGCGTGCCGCTACGTGGTCCGGTGCGTGGTGGAGGCCCTCCTGGGCGAGCCCTTGCCGGCCGGCGGCGGCTCGATGTCGGCGGTGGAGCTGGTCCTGCCCGAGGGGAGCCTGGTGAACGCCCGCATGCCGGCCTCGGTCGCCGCCGGAAACGTGGAGACGAGCCAGCGCATCACCGACGTCCTGCTCCTGGCGTTCGGGATCGCGCTGCCCGACCTCATGCCCGCCCTCTCGCAGGGCACGATGAACAACACGACGGTGGGGGGAACGGACCCGCGCACCGGCGAGCCCTTCGCCTACTACGAGACCGTGGGCGGCGGCATGGGCGCTGGCCCATCGGGCCCGGGGCTCTCCGGCGTGCACGTGCACATGTCCAACTCGCTGAACACGCCCGTCGAGGCGCTGGAACACGCCTACCCCTTCCGGGTCATCCGGTACGGCATCCGCCGCGGAAGCGGCGGGGCCGGAGCTGCATCGCGGGGGAGACGGCCTGCGCCGGGACCTCATGATCCTCACGCCGGCGCCGGGTCGCCCTCCTGTGCGAGCGGCGGACCGTGGGGCCGGCGGGCGTCCGCGGCGGGCTGGACGGAGCGCCCGGAGAGAACGTCGTCATCCGCGGGGGGGTGGAGGAGCGCCTCCCGTCCAAGACCACCTTCTCGGTCCAGGCCGGCGACGTGGTGAGCATCCGGTCGCCGGGCGGCGGCGGCTGGGGAACCCCTGTCCCGGACTGAGCAGGCGACATGCACATCCTCCTGATGGCCTTCTGCGAGCAGGCCCAGCTCGACCCGACGGCAAGCTCGACGTGCACGGCGTGTTCAACGACCTGGCCGCGCCCGGCTTCCCCGCCAAGCAGGACGAGATGGTCCTGGTCGTCGCGGTGGAGTGGGGCCCGGAGGACTCGGGCCGATACCGCTTCAGGGTCGAGCTGGTCGGGCCCGGCGGCGAAGCCGTCCATGACCATCGAGGGGGACACCGAGGTGAAGGCGCACGCCCCAGGGGACCGCCCCGCGCGAACGTACCTGATCATGCCCGTGCAGGACGTCGTCTTCCCCTCGCCCGGGCCCTACCGGCTCGAGGTCAAGATCAAGGGCCAGATCCGTGCCGGGCCCGGTGCTCCACCTGTGGGAGCTGGACCAGGACTGAAGGCCCGGACCGTTGTCCCTCCTCCCGCGCACCGTCACGGCCGACAGCCCGCCCCTCCTTTCCCGGGGAGGCCCGCACCGGGTGTGCGTCGTGCTCCTCTCCGGGATCGGCGACGTCGTCCACGGTCTTCCGCTCGCGCTGGACGTGAAGGGCCTCGACCCGGGGCACGAGGTCACGTGGGTCGCCGAGCCGGCGCCCGCCGAGGTGCTCCGTCACCACCCGGCCGTGGACCGCGTCGTCGTCTACCGCACACGGGACGGCCTGTCCGGGCTCCGCGCGCTCCGCCGCGAGATGACCGACGTGCGGGCGGACCTGACGCTCAACGTCCAGCGCTACCTCAAGAGCGTGTGGCCGACGCTCCTCTCGGGCGCCTCCGTGCGCGTGGGCCTTCCGCCCTCGAAGACCCGCGACGGCGTCCGGCTTCTCCAGCACCCACGTGCTCGCCGAGGGGCCATGGAAGCACTCCCAGGACCTCTTCCTGGACTTCCGCTGGGCGCTGGGCGTGCCGCGGGACGCCCCGGTGCGCTGGGAGATCTCCTTCTCCGAGCCCGAGGTCGCGGAGCGCGACGCGTTCTTCGGGGGTCTGGGAGACGGCCGCCCGGTCGCGTCCCTCGTGGTCGGCTCCGCCAATCCCAGGAAGGACTGGCCCGCCGACCGGTACGCCGAGCTGGCCGACGCGCTCGCGTCCGATTTCGGCTTCCAGGTGCTGCTGCTGGGCGGGCCGTCGGCCCGCGAGCGCCGGGCCGCCGACGTCGTGCTCGCGCGCGCGCGCACCCGCCCCACCGACGGCCTTGGCGACTCGGTGCGCCGCCTCATGGGGCGGATCGCCGGCTCCGCGCTGGTGGTGGCGCCGGACACCGGGCCCCTGCACATCGCCCACGCCCTCGACGTGCCGGTGATCGGGCTCTTCGCCCACACCAACCCCTGGCGGGTGGGCCCCTGGCGTCGCTTTCGCGACCTGGTGGTGGACCGCTACACCGAGCCCGGCGCCAACCCGGATCCTTCGGGCTATCTTCCGAAGGACGACCGCATGGACACGATCACGGTGGAGGACGTCCTCGAGAAGGTGGAGGTGGCGCGATCGACATACCTGTGAAGCTGCCCGAGGGGTACGGGTCGGTGCGGACGCCGCACGCCTGGGGTTTCGCCGTGCGCGCCGGCGTCGATTGGCTCGAGCAGGCGCTCGCCGCGGACGGGACGCTGCACGCGTGGGCGGCCGCGCGCCCGGAGCGACGGGAGCTCGCGGGGCGTGGTCGCGTCTACTCCGTCCCGGCGCCCGTTCCGGGCCCCGACGACGGGACCGCTGGGTGGTGCGCCACTATCTGCGTGGGGGCGCCGTGGCGCGCTTCCTGACCGACCGATACGTGGCGGTCGGCAAACCGCGGCCGATGGTGGAGGCGTGCGCGTCCAGGCAAGCCCGTGAGCGCGGCGTTCCCACCCCCGCCGCGGTCGCGGGCGCCGTCTATTTCGCGGGCCCGTTCTACCGCGCGGACCTGGTCACCGAGGAGGTCCCCGACGCGTCCGACCTGGCGCGCGTCCTCTTCGGGCCCGAGCCGGCGCCGGTGGACGGCGAGGCCGCGTTGACCGCTTCCGGCCGCCTCGTCCGCAGGCTCGAGCGGGCCGGCCTGCTGCATCCCGACCTGAACGCCAAGAACATCGTGCTGCACGGTGCACGCGAGGAGCCGCGGGCCCACCTGGTGGACCTGGACCGCTGCCGCGCACGCACGCTGGGGATTCCGGCCCCAGCCTTCCCGATGAGGCGCCGACTCGAGCGCTCGCTGCGCAAGTTCGAGCTCCGCACGGGTCGCAGATTGTCCGCGAAGGCGTGGGCGGCGCTGCGCGAAGGCTTCGAGGACCAGGCTTGACCGACCGTTCCGCGGCGGCCGTCGTGGCGGGCGGGTGGTCGGGTCCTCCTCCGCGGGATATCTGCATCGTCATGCTCTCCGCGATCGGAGACGCGGTGCACGTGCTCCCGGTAGCCAACGCCCTCAAGCGCGCCTGGCCCGAGACGCGGATCACCTGGGTGATCCAGCCGGTACCGCATCTCCTGGTCCGCGACCATCCGGCGATCGACGATTTCGTGATCTTCCATCGACGCCGGGGGCTCCAGGGGTGGCGGGGGTTCGCGGACTTCGCCCGCGAGGTGCGCGAGCGTCGCTTCGACCTCCTGCTGGGGCTGCAGGTGTACTTCAAGGCAGGTGTCCTGACCGCCCTCGCGCCCGCCCGTGTCAAGCTGGGCTTCGATCGCGCACGAGCGCGGGACATGCAGTGGCTCTTCACCGACCGGCGCATCCCCGCGCACGCGCCCCAACACGTGCAGGACCAGTATTTCGAGTTCGTCCGCTGGCTGGGCGTCGATCCCGAGCCCGTCACGTGGGACATCCGCCTCACCGACGCCGAGCTCGAGGCGCAGGCCACGTTCTTCGGCGGCCTGGACCGCCGCGCGTGCGCCGTGGTCGTCGGAACCAGCAAGCCCGAGAAGAACTGGTCCACGGAGGGCTTCGCGCGGGTCCTCGAGGAGATCGAGGACGTGCACGGCCTGCGCCCCGTCCTGGTGGGGGGCCCGTCCGCCATCGAGCGCCGCCTCGCCGACGAGATCCTGTCCCGAACCCGCGCCAACGTCGTGGACACGCTGGGCGACGACCTCCGCCGGCTCGTCTGGATCCTCGACGGAAGCGCGCTCGCCATCAGCCCGGACACCGGCCCCCTTCACATCAGCCGCGCGCTCGAGACGCCGGTGGTCGGGCTGTTCGGGTATACGAACCCGAAACGCTCCGGCCCGTATCGCGCCTACCAGGACCTGGTCGTCGACGGCTACGCGCGACACGCCGGCGAGGACTACCCCATCGAGCACGCGTATCGAGACGGCATGAAACGAGTCACCGTCGACGACGTGCTGGAGAAGATATCCCTGGCGATGGAGCGCTACGTGAGATGATGCCGGATCGGTGGGACCGGATCGGGACGATCGAGCCCGCGGAGCTCGCAGACCCCGCGCTCGAGCTGCAATGGGCCGCGCAGCTCCTCGCGGCCGCCGGGCAGACGTTCGTCGCCCCGCGCGCCGACGACAGCCACCGCGCGATGTCGTGGGACGCGGCCCTGGGCGGCTTCCTCGGCGAGGCGTTCACGGACGGCTACCCGTTCCGTCTCGGCCTGCGCGTCGACGACCTCACGCTCTGCCTGATCGACCAGACCGATGCGACGCTGGGCGCGATGGCGCTGGGCGGCGCGACGCTCGACGACGCCTACGCGTGGCTGCGGACCGGCCTCTCGCAGTACATGGGCGGCACCGGTCCGCAGATCGAGCGACCGGGATTCCGGATCCCGGCGCACGCGGTGGGGAGCGGAGCCCGCTTCTCCACGAATGTCGGCTCGGAGCTGACGGTCCTCGCGGCGCTGTACGGCGGCGCCGCGGAGCTCCTCTCCGATATCGCCGGGCGAACGGCGGGCGCCTCGCCGGTCCGGTGCTGGCCACACCACTTCGACATCGCGACGCTCATCACCCTTCCGGGCGGCGCCATCGACGGGTCCGCTCGGACCGTCGGCGTCGGGATGGCGCCCCGGGACGGGGGCTACGAGAGCTGGTACTGGTACGTGACCCCGTGGCCCTATCCCGACGTCGAGGGGCTTCCGGCGCTACGGCCGCCGGCACGATGGCACACGGAGGGATGGACGGGTGCGGTGCTGCGCGGCACGGACGTCGTGGCGACCCCGGCCACGCGACGGCACGACCGGGTCGCCGCGTTCCTGGAGGAAGGCGTCGCGGCGGCGACGCGAGCCCTGGAAACCTGACCCCGGCAGTCTTCACGAACCCTGCGTCGGGCACCGTGAGGGGCGCCGCGGCGACCCTCGACGAGGTGCACCTGCACCGCGTCGGCGTACACGGCGAGCGCGGCCTGTACCCTGTGGCGCACAGGATGCGGCCGTGCGCCGGGCAGGAACGGGTGCACCGCCGCCAGGTGGAGCGCATCCGCAGACCCATTCGGGCTTGGGACCGCCGCCTCCCAGCACGACCCCGGGGCGCGGTGGCGCGGAGGCCATCGGCGGGCTAGGGTTCTCCCGCCACCTGCCAGCCGCACCCTGGAGAGTTCCCCATGCGACCCCGCAGAAGCGTCCCGCTTCGTCCTCGCCCTGGCCGTCGCCCTCTCGGGCTGGACAGCCGGGCGTGTCCGCGCAGCAGATCCCCTCGCCCGAGGAGTTCTTCGGCTTCCGAATGGGCGCCGACCGACACCTGGCCCGTTGGGACAAGCTCGTCGAGTACTACCAGCTCCTGGATCGCGAGAGCCCGCGCATCCACGTCGAGAACATGGGGCCCACCGACGTTGGGCAACCCCTTCCTGGCCATCTGGGTCTCGTCGCCGGAGAACCTCGCACGCCTGGAGGATATCCGGCGGATGAACGCCCTCCTGAGCGATCCGCGGGGCGCGTCCGCAGGCGCAGATCGACGCGGCGATCGCGAACGGCAAGGCCGTGGTCGTGCAGTCCTACGGGCTGCACTCCACCGAGGTGGCCGCCAGCCAGTCGGTCGGCGGAGATCCTCTACGAGATGGCGACGCGGGACGACGCCGAGATGCAGCGCATCCTCGACGAACACCGTGGCGATCATGATCCCGTGCTTCAATCCGGACGGGGAGATCATCGTCACCGACTGGTACGACTAGACCGTCGGCACCGAGTACGAGGGGCTCGGCCCGCCCACGCTCTACCACCACTACATCGGCCACGACAACAACCGCGACGCGTTCATGCAGAACACGGTCGAGTCGCGCTACGGCGCGAAGATCCTGTTCCGTGACTGGATCCCGCAGGCCTACATCGACCACCACCAGATGGGACCGTACGGCGCCCGCATGTACGTGCCGCCCTACGCCGATCCCGTCCGCCCCGAGGCCGACCCCCTGGTGTGGCGCGAGATGAGCTGGTACGGCGCGCAGATCGCGTACAAGGAGGAGGAGAGCGGGCCTGTCGGG
Organism: uncultured Gemmatimonadales bacterium; assembly: GCA_963848895.1. Classification (GTDB taxonomy): domain Bacteria; phylum Gemmatimonadota; class Gemmatimonadetes; order Longimicrobiales; family Gaopeijiaceae; genus SZUA-318. Next base: position 185,452 of record CAWKGE010000018.1, on the reverse strand, counting down.
GATCATCAACGACGCCAGTCTACTCCGGATGGGGCCACTTCGGCTTCCACTGGATCACGCCGTTCCACAACATCGCCGGGCATGCTCACGGAGTCCGCGAGCGCGCGCCTGGCCACGCCGCTCTTCGTGCACCCCGACCAGCTCCAGGGCGGCACGCGCAACCTCCCCGAGTACGAGGAGCAGACGAACTTCCCCGACCCGTGGCCCGGCGGCTGGTGGCGGGTGCGCGACATCGTGGAGCGCCAGAAGGTCGCGACGTTCTCCACGCTCGACATCGCCGCGAAGAACCGGGAGACGGTCCTGCGCAACGCCTACCTGAAGGCGTCGACGACAGACGGAGCGGGGCGCCGAGGGGAGCCCGGCCGCCTTCGTGATCCCCGCCGAGCAGCACGATCCGCTCACCATGAAGAAGATGGTGAACAAGCTGCTGGCCCAGGGCATCGAGGTGCGAGCGCGCCGACGCCGGCTTCGAGCACGAGGGCCGGGTGTACGGCGCCGGCACCTACGTCGTGACCATGGCGCAGCCCAAGCGGGGCGTGATCCGCTGGCTGCTCGGACGCACGTTCTACCCGGACAACAGCTGGACGCGCAACGACGACGGCTCGCCCATCCGTCCCTACGACATGTCCACCGACGACATGGCCGAGTTCATGGGCGTGCGCGTCGATCCCGTGGACACGAGCCCGACGGCGGACCTGGCCGTCGTGCGGGACTCGGTGGCGCCGCACGGCACCGTGGCCCGGGGCAGCCACGGCTACCTGGTGGACGGGCGGCTCAACGACGCGTTCAAGGCCGTGAACCTGCTGTGGGACGAGGGCGTGCGGGTGCGGCGCTTCGTCCGCCAGCACGGCCCGCACCGGCCCGGCGACTTCTGGGTCGAGCGACGCGCCGGACGCCCTGGTGGCAGCGGATCGCGGACCAGACCGGCGTGGACTTCCAGGCCATGGACGTGGACGGGGGGGAGGCCGCGCCCGTCGCCACGCGCCGCCGGATCGCCATGTACCAGCGGTACTACGGCGGCAACATCGACGAGGGGTGGACGCGCTGGCTCCTGGAGGACTTCGCGTTCCCGTACACGTCGCTCTTCGACGCGGAGCTGAAGGCGGGCAACCTGAACCGAGAAGTACGACGTCATCATCCTCCCCGAGGACGACGTCGGCACCCTCACGGGCGATCGCCGGGACCGCCCCGGGCCGGAGCAGGACTACCCGCCGGAGTACCGGAGCGGCTTCGGCGACGAAGGCGTCGACGGCCCTGGAGGCGTTCGTGCGGGCCGGCGGCACGCTGGTGACCTTCGCGGAGGCCGGCGACCTGGCCATCGAGAAGTTCGACCTCCCGGTGCGCAACGTCGTGGCCGGGCTTGTCGTCGACGGAGTTCTGGTCGCCCGGCTCCACGCTCCGCGTGCGCGTGGACAACACCGACCCCCTCGGCTTACGGCATGCCCGAGGAGGCGCTGGCCACCTTCCTCGCCGGCAGCCAGGTCGTACCAGCTCCTTCCCGTACCCGGAGAGCGCAGCGCATGGCGCGTCCGGTCACGTACGTGCACCGGGACGTCCTGCAGAGCGGATGGCTGCTCGGCGAGGACCACATCGCCGACAAGGCCGCCGTGGTCTCCGTGGACCTCGGGAGCGGGGAGGTGGTTCTCATCGGGTTCCGCGCGCAGCACCGCGCGCAGACGCACGGGACCTTCAAGCTGCTGTTCAACACGCTGGTGGGCAGCCAGGAGATGTAGGCCACCGACGATGTGCTCGATCCTGGGGATTCTCGACATCCGATCCGACATCCAGGGCCTGAGAGATCAGGCCCTGGAGCTTTCCCGCCGCCAGCGGCACCGCGGCCCCGACTGGTCGGGCGTGTTCGCGTGCGAGCGCGCGATCCTGGCGCACGAGCGCCTGTCGATCGTGGACGTGCTCCACGGCGCACAGCCTCTGGGCGACCTGGAGCGGGGCCCCGTGCTGGCGGTGAACGGCGAGATCTACAACCACCGCGAGCTGCGGGCGCGCTTCCCGAGCCACGCCTTCGCCACGGAGTCCGACTGCGAGGTGATCCTCCCGCTCTACGAGGAGAAGGGCGCCGACTTCCTGAACGAGCTGAACGGGATCTTCGCCTTCGTCCTCTACGACGTGGCCCGGGACCGCTACCTGGTGGCCCGCGACCCCATCGGCGTCATCCCGCTCTACACCGGTCGGGACGAGCACGGCAACCTGTACGTGGCGTCGGAGATGAAGGCGCTCACGCCCGTGTGCCGAACGGTCGCCGAGTTCCCGCCCGGACACTACCTGGACAGCGAGCGGGGCCCGGAGCCGGTGCGATACTTCCAACCGGACTGGCGGGACTATGCAGCGCTCCGCTCCGACGGAATCGGCGCCGAGCACATTCGCGAGGCGCTGCAGGGCGCGGTGCATCGGCAGCTCATGAGCGACGTGCCCTACGGCGTGCTGCTGTCCGGCGGGCTGGATTCGTCGATCGTGTCGGCGGTGGCCAAGCGCTACGCCGCGCACCGAATCGAGGACGACGACCGCACGGACGCCTGGTGGCCCCAGCTCCACTCGTTCGCGATCGGGCTCGATGGCTCGCCCGACCTGGGCGCCGCCGCGGAAGTCGCCCGCCACATCGGCACCGTGCACCACGAGTTCCACTTCACCGTGCAGGAGGGGCTCGACGCGCTGCGCGACGTCATCTACCACATCGAGACGTACGACGTCACGACCGTGCGCGCCTCCACGCCGATGTACCTGATGGCGCGGCGCATCCGCGCCATGGGCATCAAGATGGTGCTGTCCGGCGAAGGCGCGGACGAGATCTTCGGCGGCTACCTCTACTTCCACAAGGCGCCCGACGCGCGCGCGTTCCACGAGGAGACCGTGCGCAAGCTGGACCGCCTGCACGCCTTCGACTGCCTGCGCGCGAACAAGTCGATGGCAGCGTGGGGCGTCGAGGCGCGCGTGCCCTTCCTGGACCGGGAGTTCCTGGACGTCGCCATGAACCTGGACCCGGCGCGCAAGATGGTCGGGCCCGACGGCATGGAGAAGCGCATCCTGCGCGACGCCTTCGCCGACCACCTCCCGGACGTCGTCCTGCACCGCCAGAAGGAGCAATTCTCGGACGGAGTGGGCTACGGCTGGATCGACGCGCTCAAGGCGCACGCCGAGGCCCGCGTCTCGGACCGCGACATGGAGAACGCGCGCTTCCGCTTCCCGCACAACACGCCCGACACGAAGGAAGGCTGGCTCTACCGTTCGGTATTCGAGGAGTGCTTCCCGCTCCCGAGCGCCGCGGCGTGCGTGCGCGGAGGGAAGTCCGTGGCGTGCAGCACGCCGGAGGCGCTCGCATGGGACGCCTCGTTCCAGGCGATGAACGAGCCGTCCGGCCGGGCGGTGAAGGGCGTGCACCGGGCGGCGTACTGAGCTCCGGCGCGATTCAGCCCCCCGGTCGGTCGCCTTCCTCCGCCTTCCACGCCACGATGAAGCGGCCGATCTGGCGGCTCATCGGATAGCGACGCGCGAGCTCCGCGAGCAGGTCGGCGTCGAGGGGCGGAGAGAAGAGGGGCGCCGGGCGGATCACCAGCACGCGCACCCGTGTGCGCTCGAGCGCATCCAGCACGCGGCGCTCGCGCCCCGCGGGTTCGTCCAGGAACTCGAAGAGCGTCGGCGTGGGATTGCGCAGCCCGGTGAGGAAATAGATCTCAGGACAGTCGGGGGCGGCGTAGAGCGTCGGTCCGGGGTCGAGCTCCCCCACCAGGCGGACCACCGCCTCGTAATCCGCCTTGTCGTCCGGGCTCACCCGGATTCCCATCGCCCGCTGGAGCACCAGCGGCTCGGCCGCCGCCTCCGGGCGGTAGCGGAATCCCAGGTCCGGGGAGAAGCCGACGTTGAGACGGAGCACCGTGAACGCGAGCGTCGCGACCAGGAGCCCCCCGAGCCAGGGCAGGCGCCTGCGGTCGCGCCCCACGGCGACGACCGCCAGGAGGACCATGAGCGGAGCCGCGTAGAAGAAATACGCCGGTGCCGCGAACGGCACCTGGACCAGGCTCACGAGCCCGAACGCCGCCAGGAGGAGGGGCAGCTCGGGAGGCGCGCGCACCCCCAGACGGACGACGACCACGGCCGCCGCCAGGCAGACCAGAGGAGGCAGCCAGAGCAGGGTCCGGAATACCCACGGGTAGACGGCGTCCCGGCCTCCGAGCGCGATCGCACCGCCGAGGACGAGACCCACGGCCAGGGCCGTGATCCTCCCCGCCCACGTGCGCAGCGAGGGCGGCCGCAGGACGAGGGCCACCAGGAAGGCCGCGGGAAGCGCATGGGTCCACGCCCCGGCGGGCCCGATCATGCGCACCGCGTCGAGACGGCGCTGCGGCAGCTGGAACACGCCCGCCCACAGCGCGCCCGCCGAGCCGCTCGCCACGTACGGCACGACGAAGATCGCCACCGGCAGGGCCGCACCCGCCAGGAACGGCGCCACGAGACGCAGGTAGGCGCGGAGCCGCTCGCCCGTGCGCTCGGGCCGGCGCTGGACCGCCCGGGGGAGGAACGCGGCCACAGCGGCGAGCGGCGGCGCCCCGTACAGGAAGAAGAAGCGCACCCCCATCCCGCGTGCCACGAGGACACCGACCGCCGCCGCCAGGAGCAGGCAGCCGGCCAACGCCAGCGCACGGTATCCCCGGTCGTGCGCGGGGCCCCCCGGCGCTCCGGCGGTCGCACCCGGATCGGCGGCGTCTTCGCCGGGCCCGGAGGGGCGCATCGCCTCCATCCACAGGAGAAAGAGGAGCCCGGCCGCGACGAAGTAGAGGCCGACGACCTTGAAGAGGATCGACAGGCCGCCGCAGAGCCCGGCGACGAACAGCCAGACCGGGCGAGGGTGGTCCCGGTAGCGCAGGAGGGCCGCCACGCCGAACGTCGCCAGGAAGAGGTTGTACCAGCTCGGCATGCCCTTCGGCGTATACGGGCAGCGTCCAGGCCGCCGCCAGCAGCGTGCCGGCAGCGGCCAGGCCCGGGCCGGCGATGCGGGCGACGATGTACCAGACGGCGGGGAGCCACGCCAGGAAGACGGCGAACGTCACCCAGCGCATCGTCATCACGCCTTCGCCGACCACGCGGAAGGCCAGCGCGTCCAGGAAGGCGAGACCGCCCGTGTAGACGTCGACGAAGTCCCGGTGCGGGAGCTCCCGGGCCAGGACCCGCTGGGCGGCCTGGCCGAGCGTCCCCGCGTCGGCCGCGAACCACCCCTGGTCGAGATGCGCCAGCGTGTACGCCGCGGCGGCCGCCCACACCAACAGGAAGACGCGCCTGGGCGTCACGTCGCCCAGAGCTTGAGGGCCAGGAAGCCGAAGCCCGCCACAGCCCCGAACAGCGCCTCCCACTCGCGGTTGCGGCGGTACTGGTCGAGGGTGAAACCCCGCCCCCCGCCGCCGGGGGCGCGGTACGGGGTGAGGCGCGGCGCGAACGCGGGCACGTTCGCCGCGTAGTGGTGGAAGCGCTCGCCGAACAGCTCCCCGAGCAGCGTCGCCTCACCGCGCATCGTCCGGCCGTATACGCCGGCGTAGAACACCAGGAAGAGCGCGGGCCAGATCCAATGGCCGCCCGCCACGGAGATGCCCAGCCCGAGGAAGAAGGTGCCCAGGTAGAGCGGGTTGCGCGTGAAGGCGTACGGCCCGGTGGTGGTGAGCTCGCGCTCCTTGTGGATCGTGCCCGCGGCCCACCCCCGGACGAGCAGCCCGAACACCCCGAGGACGCCGCCCACGGCCAGGAGCGCCGGCGTGGGACGGGCCAACCAGAGGAACGGGAGGATCAGGAGCCACACCGCCCTCAGGCGGAGTCGGCGCATGTTCACGGGCGCGGGGGCGGTTCGGATCCGGACTCGCGCCCCTTCCACCGCTCCAGCGCGATGGCCCGGGACTCCGGGTTCAGCGGAAGCCCCTCGCGGATCGACTTGAGGTGCAGCGTCAGCGATCCCGGGAACTTGGGGATGTTCGACTTCATGTAGACGAGGATGCGCCGCTCGTCGTCCGAGAAGTGCAGCTCGGCGTCGCCGCCCTGGCCGAAGAGACCGGTGGTCTTGATGATCGGCTTCACGACGATCGTGTTGAACTCGCCGGCGTCGGTCTTGCGGTGGTCCTTGCGCAGGACCTTCACGATGACCGGGTTGCCGTCCTCCTTGAAGTACCGCGACAGCGTGTACGTCTTCCCGACCTCGAGCGGCAGCGTGCGCACGTAGTAGATGAACGAGATATCGTCCAGCGGCAGCGGCGAGCCGAGCGGGCCGAACTCGTCGTTGTCCTCCCGCTCCCACGTGCGCCGCTCCGGGAACATCTCGTAGTGCCGGAAGCTGGAGTAACCGGGATCGTGGATGTCCTGGATGAAGCGCCAGCTCACCAGCGAGCGGACGTCCATCCACGACTCGTAGCGGTCGTGCACGCTCAGGCCCATCAGCCCGCCGTCGATACGCATCTGCAGGAGGTAGCTGGGATGTCCGTGCGCCGTGTCCACGGCCTCGACCGCCATCGAGCCCTCGCCCGCGCCGAAGATCCCCACCTTGACGTTGTAGACCAGGCGCTCGCCGGGCCCGAACGGCACCGCCGCGGCCCGGGGATCGGCGGGATACTCCGCCTCCAGGGAGTCGAGCCCGTCCTGCGCGACCACCGGCCCGGGGAGCGCGCAGCCGAGGAGGAGGACGAGGGCCAGCCGCCGCGGCGTCATGCCGCTTCCGCGTCCGGCCGCGACCAGCCCGTGCCACGGCGCAGACGGGTCAGCGACAGCAGCGTGCGCAGCGCCTGGAAGCGGGACGGCCGGACCTGCAGGTCGTAGCGGAGCTCGAGCGGCGCCTCCGCGATCCGCCGCGCGTAGGGCGCCAGCAGTCGGAGAAGCTCGACGTTCGCGGCCCAACCCTCGGACCGCGACAGTGGATGGTCCTCGGGGAGGTCGCGGAAGGCCTTCTTGAGCACGATGACCCGGTACGCGCGCAGCCCGCTCACCGGATCGGAGACCGGGGCTTCACGCCACGTCCGTCCCAGCGCCAGACGCGCGAACCGCCGGGCGAGGCGCATGGGTCGGGGAACGCGGCCGTCCGACCCCGGGGCGAGCGCGCCGGCGACGATGTCCGCTCCGCCCTCGATGACCTTCACCAGCCCGACCACGTCCTCCGGTCGCTCGGTGAAGTCGCCCTGGAGGACGACCGCGCAGTCGCGCTTCGGGTACGGCGCCAGCTCCACCACCTCCCGCAGCAGCCGTTCCACCGAGCGTCCGTACCCGAGCCGCTCCTCCGAGCGGATCACCGTCAGGGGCAGGCTTCGCCGGTACCGTGCCAGCACCTCGGCGGTGTCGTCCGTGGACGCGTCGTCCAGGACGAGCGAGCTTGTAGTCCCTGCCGAACTCGCCGAGGACCCGGCGCAGCTTCCACAGGAGCACGCCGACCGTGCGGGACTCGTTGTGCGCGGGGATGCAGATGTAGATCACGGAATCACCGTTCTCGGGTGTGCCGACAGAAGACAACCGGTGCCGCCCTCGGGTGTTCTCGACCGTAGCGTCACCGGCCCGCCCGTTATACCGGGGCCCCGGGGGCCGGTTCCGGGACCGGACGCGTCTTCCATCGCTTGTGCTGCCAGAAATACTGCTCGGGCGACCGGCGTACGGCCTGCTCCAGCAGCGCGGTGTGGGCCTCGGTCAGCCGAAGGACGTCTCGCTCCGCGTCACCCGTGGCCGGCGCCGGGACCCTCTGGAGACGAATGCGGTACCGGTGCCGCCGTCCCGGGGACCGCCACGCACGTGCCGACGAAGACCGGCACCCCCGCCCGCACGGCGAACAGCGCCGGCCCGCGGTGCGTCGAGGCGAGCTCCCCGAAGAACGGGACGAAGAGCCCGTTCGCCCCGGCGTTCTGGTCCGCCACCAGCGCGACGACCCGGCCCTCCGCGAGAGCACGCAACACGCGCTTGGGCGCCGCGCCGGTGTCGACGACCTCCATGCCAAGGCGCTCACGCGTGGCCACGAGGTCGGCGTCGAAGCGCCGGTTCGCCATCGGCTTGGCCACGGCGACCACCGGAACGCCCCGGGCCGACAGCGCCGCGCCGCCGACCTCCCAGCTCCCCAGGTGCCCGGCGACCAGCACGAGCCCGCGACCCTCGGCCAGCGCCGCCCGGAAGGCGTCCAGACCCTCGACGTCGGTGCGCGCGACCACGCCCTCCCGGTCGAGCCCCGCCATGCGGAACATCGCCGCGGCTTCCCGACCGAGGTGCGCGTAGCTGTCGCGGGCCACCCGCCTTCGCCACGATGCCGTCCGGTCCGGGAAGGCGCGCCGCAGGTTCGCGTCCACGACGCCCCGGCGGATCCGCAGCACGCTCCCGGCGAACCAGCCCAGCGCCGCGCCGACGCGGAGCGCGATGCCCTCCGGAAGCGCCAGGAGCACGCCCGAGGCCAGGCGGAAGAGGGCGTATTCGGCCCCGTGCCGGAACGACCTGCGACTCACGGGACCTCGGTGGGCCGGGGCTCGGAGTCCTCGAACTGCAGCTCGTAGAGGTGGCGGTAGAGGCCCCCGGCGGCCAGCAGCTCGGCGTGCGTGCCCCGCTCCACGACGCGCCCGCGGTCCAGCACCAGGATCTGGTCGGCGCGCTGCACGGTGGACAGCCGGTGCGCGATCACGAGCACCGTGCGCCCCTCCAGCAGCCGCTCGATCGCCGCCTGGACGAGCCGCTCCGACTCGGTGTCCAGCGCGCTGGTCGCCTCGTCGAAGATCAGGATCGGCGGGTCGCGCAGGATCGCCCGGGCGATGGCGATCCGCTGCCGTTGTCCCCCGGACAGCTCCGTGCCGCGCTCGCCCACCACGGTTTCGTAGCCGTCCGGCATCTCGACGACGAAGTCGTGGGCGTGGGCCGCGCGGGCGGCGCGCTCGATCTCCTCGTCCGTCGCCTCCGGACGGCCGTACGCGATGTTCGCGCGCACGGTGTCGTGGAAGAGGACGGTGTCCTGGGACACGATCCCGAGCTGCCCGCGGAGGTCCGCGATCGGCATGTCGCGTACGTCCACCCCGTCCATGGTCACCCGACCGGACGTGACCTCGAAGAAGCGCCCGAGCAGGTCGACCAGCGTGCTCTTCCCCGCCCCGGACGGCCCCACCAGCGCGACCACCGCGCCCCGTGGCACCGTGAAGGAGACGTCGTGCAGCACGGGCTCGCCCACGCGGTAGGCGAAGGTGACGTCTTCGAAGGCGATCTCACGCCGGAAGCCGGGAAACGGCTCTACGCCGGGGCGGTCACGGATCTCCACGGGAGCGTCCAGGAACTCGAACACCCGCTCGGCGGCCACGAGGCCGGGCTGCGCGGTGGCCGGGAACTTGGCCACGTTCTTCACCGGCGCGTACAGCTTGAGCGACAGGCCGAGAAAGCCCACGAACTGCGCTCCCGACAGCTCGCCGCCCACGACCAGCCGCGCTCCGTACCAGAGGAGGATCACCGTGCCCAGCGCCGCGAGCATCTCGGTCACGGGCGCGGCCAACGAGCGCGCGAGCTCGGCGCGCAGGAACGTGCGGAAGTATTCGCCGGTGAGGTCGTGGAAGCGCCGCCGCTCGCGCTGCTCCGCGGAGGACGCCTTCACCAGGCGGATGCCGGCCAGCGTCTCCTGGATGTGCGCGTTCACCTCGCCGCCCAGGTGGAGGACGCGCCGGTCGCGCCGGCGGAGCACGCGCACCAGCGGCCCCCAGATGATCATCGCGCCGGGGATCACGAGGAACGCCGCCACGGTGAGCTTCCACGAGATCGCCAGCATGCGCGACCAGCGCGGTGCCGAACTCGAAGCACGGCCGAGAGCATCTTCGACAGCTCCGAGGTCACCAGCGTGCGCAGCGTCTCCACCTCGGTCGTCAGCCGGCTCACGATCTGGCCCATGCGCACCCGGCCGAAGAAGGCCAGGTCCAGCTCCACCAGGTGGTCGTAGACGCGGTCGCGCAGGTCGCGGTTGACCGACTGCTCGGCGCGGGCCACCAGGTAGGCGCGCGCGAAGAAGAAGACGTTCTTCGCCGGCGAACAGGAGCAGCACCAGCACGATGATCCGCGTGATGGCGGTCAGCGGGTCCCCGCTGCAGGTCCACCCACCGGTAGACGGTCGCGTCCAGGAGACGCCCCATCGTCGTGGAGCCGCCCGCGGGCAGCCCGGCACCGCCGCTCACGAAGAGCGCCTGGACGAAGGGGATGAGCAGGACGTAGACCGCCGCATCCAGGACCGCGAACACGAACGTGGCCGCCACCGCCGCCAGGAGGACCGCGGTGTGGGGCTTCAGGAACGAGAGGATGCGCAGGTAGAGCTTCACGGGGGGAAAGGTAGCGCGGCTGATGCGGGTTGGCACGATTCCTTCAGGACCCTTCGGGGTATCAGATCCGTCCCCCTTTCCGAGCGCACCCCGACCTCCATGCGGAAGCCGTTCCCGACCAGCCTGCCCGATGGGCCCCCTGGGCCCTCGCCGGCGTCGTCGCATTGGTGGCGATGGTGCTCTTCGTGCGTGCGTTCTCCGTGTCGTGCGAGCCGGAGGTGCCGTGCGTCACGCTCGCGTCGCTGCGGGACGGGGCGCCGCTGCCGGAGGCGATCCACATCTACGACCGGTGGGGCGCTCCGCTGGCGGACGTGGCCGGCCCCCGCCGGCGTGCGATCCCCGAGGAGCGCATCCCCGAGCGGCTCGCCGCCGCGTGGGTCGCGGTGGAGGACCGCCGCTTCTGGGAGCACGACGGCGTCGACATGCACGGCGTGTTGCAGGGCGATCGTCCAGAACCTGCGCGCCGGAGACATCGAGGAGGGGGCGAGCACGATCCCCATGCAGCTCGTGCGGACGCTGTGGGCGGAGTCGCTCTCCCGGATGGGACCGTGGCGCAGGAAGATCATCGAGGCCCGCATGGCCCCGGAGCTCATCGACGAGCTGGGCCACCAGCGCGTCCTCGCGCTCTACCTGAACTCGATCTACATGGGCGACGGCATCCACGGGGTCGAGGAGGCCGCGCGGTACTACTTCGGCGTCCCGGCGGACTCCCTCGACGTCGCGCAGACGGCGACGCTGGTCGGGATGACGCGCTCGCCCGAGCGCTACCAGCCCCGGCGCCATCCGGATCGCGCGCGGGCGCGCCGGGACGTGGTGCTGGGAGTGCTGGCGGACGCCGGCGTCGTCACGCCCGAGGAGGCGGGCGCGGCCCGGCGCGAGCCGCTCGAGACCGTGCCGGAGCCCCCGGACATCAACCGGCGAAGCTACGTCACTTCGGCGGTGACGCGGATGATCCGCGAGGCTGCGCCGGATCTGGCCGGCCAGCCGGGGCTGCGGGTCTACACCACCATCGACCCCGACGTCCAGCAGGCCGGCGAGCGGGCGCTGCGGGCCCAGCTCGATGCCATCGAGTCGGGGCGCTACGGGCGGATGCCCGCCCGCGGACTCCACGAGCCCGCTCCAGGGCGCGGCGGTGGCCATGGATCCGACGACGGGCGCCGTGCGCGCGTGGATCGGCGGGCGGGATTTCGACCGCTCCGAGTTCGACCGTGTCGCCCAGTCCGAGCGGCAGGTGGGATCGCTGGTGAAACCCTTCCTCGTGGCCTCCGCCCTCGAGTCGGGACGGGGCATCCTCGACCTGATCTCGGCGGACACGGTCTCGGTGGAGGTGCGGGACGGGGTGTGGTCCCCGGACGACCACGTCGACGACCGCGTCCTGCCCATGCGCGAGGCGCTGGTGCGCTCCTCGAACCGCGCGGCGGTGCGCCTGGGCCGCGCCCTCGGGGTGGATGCGCTCCGCGCCGTCAGCCGCGACGTGGGCATCCACGCGACGATCCCGGGGGTGCCGTCGGTGTTCATCGGGAGCTTCGAGGCGTCCCTCCTGGAAATGACCGGCGCGTTCGCGGCCTTCGGCAACGGAGGCTTCCGCATCGAGCCGTACCTCCTCGAGCGCATCGAGGACCCCCGCGGCGCCATCCTCTGGGAGCGCGGCCCGGCCGGCCGGCGCGAGCAGGCCCTCCCCGAGGTGACCGCGTTCGTCGTGCTCGACGCCCTGCGCGACGTCGTGGACCGCGGCACCGGCTGGCCGGTGCGGGCCAGTGGGTACGAGGGCCCCGCCGCGGGAAAGACCGGCACGACCAACGACAGCCGGGACGCCTGGTTCATCGGCCTGGTCCCGGAGCTCGCCGCCGGCGTCTGGATCGGCTACGACCAGCCGCGTCGCATCGTGGCCGGGGGCAGCGGCGGCGCGCTCGCCGGCCCGGCGTGGAGCGTCTGGATGCAGCGCGTCGCGGAGGACGGAGGCCTCCCGCGGGGGACTGGATCCCGCCGCTGGGCGTGCGGAAGGTCCGCTACGACCCGCAGACGGGCGAGGCGGTGTCCGACGCGTGCCGCTCGGGACCGGCGACGTCGTACGACGAGGGCTACATCCCCGTCGACGACTACGTCGTAGGCAGCTGCCCCGGCAGCTTCCGGGGGTTCCTGGACCGCATCTGGAGGGCCCTGACGCCCTTCGGGGGCCCGCCGAGGAAGCGCGGCGGAGGCGAGGCGGAGCCGGGCCGGATGCCGGGGGCTGACGTCCGCGTCGTAGCGGACCGCGCGTCAGCCGCGGCCTGGGCGTCAGGTTGGCGATCGGGACGATCATCTCCTCGGGGCTGATCCCGCCGTGCAGGAAGGAGTTCCGGTAGCGGGCCTGGTACTCGCGCAGCTTCGTCGGATAGACGAAGAAGTGGTCCTCCATCGCGAGCATGTACGTCATCCCCAGCCGCCCGCCGGGCAGCCGCAGGTCCCGCTCGTCCTTGGTGGCGAACGCCGTGTCCTTCTGCTCCACGCGCAGGTCCTGGCCGAACTTGTAGCGCAGGTTGCTGGTGGCGTCGCGGCGCGCGAATACCGTCGCCGGACGCTGGCAGAGGATCGAGCCGTGGTCCGTGGTCAGCACCACGCGATGCCCCGCGCGCGCCGCCTCCTTGAGCACCTCGTAGGCCGTCGAGCGCTCGAACCAGGACCGGGTGAGGTCCCGCAGCGCGGCCTCGTCCTTGGCCACCTCCATGAGGATCGGCGACTCGGAGCGCCCGTGGGTCATCAGGTCCACGAAGTTGAACACGAGCGCGATCACCCCGCCCGGCGTAGCGCAGCGCCGAGTTCACCCGCGCGCGCACCTGATCCCCCTCGCGGTCGGAGAAGATCTTCTCGTAGTGGACCGGCACGCGCCGGCCGGTGAGGCGCCGGAGCTGCTCCTCCAGGAGCTTGTCCTCGAAGGCGTTCAGGCTGCCCTCGTCGTCGCCGGCGTCCCACCAACCCGGGCGTGCGCTTCGCGATCTGGTCGGGATACATGCCGCTGAAGATCGCGTTGCGCGCGTAGGGCGTCGCGGTGGGGAGGATCGAGTAGTGGTACGACTCCTCGATCTCGAAGTACGGCGCGAGCAGCGGCGTCATGGCCCGCCACTGGTCCAGGCGCATGCAGTCCAGGACCACGAAGAACACCGGGTCGTCGCCCAGCCAGGGCAGGAGGAAGAGCTCCACCAGGTCCACCGACAGCACGGGCCGGTCCTCCGCGCCCCGCATCCAGCGCGGATACTCGCTTCACCACCCACGTCCCGAAGTCCCGGCGCAGGTCCGTCATGAGCGAGCGCACGGTGTCCAGCAGCCCCTGCTCCCCGGCGCCCTCCAGGCGCAGGTGCCAGTCGGTGAGCTCGGTGAAGACCGAGGCGAAGTCGTCGGGCGTGGCGGCGTCCTGCGCGAGCATCGACAGCCGGGGGAAGCGGGCCGCGAAGTCCTGCGCCACCTGCTGCTGGCGGATGGAGGAGCCCTCCAGGATGCGCGTCACCACCGACAGCACCTGACGGGGGCTGGTGGGCTTCACCAGGTAGTCGTCCACCCGGCGCCCGATGGCCTCGGTCATCGTGTGGTCCTCCTCGGACTTCGTCACCATGACCACGCGCGCGTGCGGGTCCTCGCGGCGCAGGATCTCCAGCACCTCGAGGCCGCGCCGGCCGGGCATCTGCTCGTCCAGGAGCACCAGGTCGTACGGGTTGTCGCGCAGGAGCGCGAGCGCGTCGTCGCCGTTGGAGATGGCGTCCACGTGGTAGCCGCGCGCCTGCAGGAAGAGCAGGTGCGGACGCAGGAGGTCGATCTCGTCGTCGACCCAGAGGATGCGCTTGGCGGCGCGGGCGGTCTGGTGGTCATGGCACCGAAACGTACACCGGGTACGGCCGCGGGTGCTACCGCGCGAACACCACGGCGAGCCGGCGGCGCAGCTCGTCGCGCACGTCGCGGAACGCCTGCAGCCGCGCCTCCGCGGAGGCGTCACGGCCGCGGGGTCGGGCAGCCCCCAGTGCACGCGCAGCGCCGGGCCGAGCCAGGCCGGGCACACCTCCTCGGCGCACAGCGTGACGACCGCGTCCACCGGGCGCTCGACCTCGTCCATCCCCTTGGATCGATGCCCGGAGATGTCGATGCCGATCTCGCGCAGCGCCTCGACGGCCTCCGGCCGGAGCGACGTCGGCTCCGAGCCGGCCGACGACACCCGCACGCCCTCGGGCGCCAGCGCGCGTGCGATCCCCTCGGCCATCTGGCTGCGCGCGGAATTGGCCACGCACAGGAAGAGGACGTGGCGCGGCGCGGCCGCGCACGCCAGGGCCTCGGCCATCCGACCGGCAGCGCCTTCGGCCTGCCGGCGCACGCCCAGCCTCACGCTCGCCCCACGTCTCCTCCAGGACGCGCACCCAGTTCTCGTGGGCGATGCGCGCGCACGTCGCGCCTCGTCGAAGCCGGCGGCGCGCAGCGCTTCCAGGAGCCGCGGGAGGCCGGTGACGTCGCCCAGGTCGCTCGGGCATCTTGGCGCCGTCGAAGTCCGACCCCAGCCCCACGTGCTCCACGCCGATCCGGTCGGCGACGTAGCGCGCGTGGCGCACGATCTCCGTGAGCGACGTCGGCCCGGTCGGCGTCGCCGTCGGCGCGCAGGAAGCCCTTGTGGAAGTTGATCCCCACGATGCCGCCGCTGGCGCGGATCGCGTCGAGCTGGGCGTCGGTGAGGTTGCGGGGCGAGCTCGCCAGCGCCCAGGCGCACGAGTGCGTCGCCACCAGCGGCGCGTCGGAGATGCGCGCCACGTCCCAGAATCCCGCCTCGTTCAGGTGGGACAGGTCCACGAGGACGCCCAGGCGGTTGCACGCCTGCACCAGCCGCTTGCCCGCCGCCGTGAGCCCCGGCCCCGTGTCCGGTCCGCGGGGGAAGTCGAAGGGCACGCCGTGGGCGAAGGCGTTGGGTCGGCTCCACACGGGCCCCAGGGAGCGGAGCCCCGCGGCGTGGAAGACGTCCAGCGCCTCCAGCCGCGTGTCGATCGCCTCCACGCCCTCGATGTGCAGGACCGCGGCGAAGGTCCCGTCCTCCAGGCAGCGCCGCAGCTCGCCCGGCGGTGCGCACCACCTTCATGGCGCCGTCGGACGCGGCCTCGAGGCGGAAGAGGTCCGACATGACCGAGAGCGTGTAGGCGAGCGCCTTGCGCCGGGCGAGGCGGGGAGGAAGGTCGACGGTGCGGCCCCCCGGGACCTCGGCGCCGTCCGGCCCGACCATGGGGCGGAGGGTCCGCTCCCAGTTCGGCGACGCCGTGAAGATGGCGAAGAAGCCCGCCGGCCAGACCGCCCTCCCGGGCCCGCGGCAGGTCGATGTGTCCCCGGTCGCTCCGCTCCAGGAACGTGCGCGCTTCTCGGCCGGCGCGGCGTTGCGGATCTGCGTGAGGGTGTCGTTGTGGCCGTCGAAGACGGGGACGGGGGTGGTGTCGGGCATGGCTCGGTTCTCGGCGGACGTACGGGCGGCAACCCCTGAAGGGTGACCCGCCGCGCGCCTTCCCACCAGTGCGGGCACGGCGGACTCCGTTAACCCTTGCGAAAAAAGTGAATCCGAGAACTACCTTGCGTGACAAGGTAATCCTGCCCGGAGGATCGAGCGACGCGCGTCGGCCGCGCCGCGCCGCCTCCGGCGCGGCAGTGGAGGCGGACGTGCCCCGACGGCGTACGCGAGACCCCGAAGAGTTCCTTCCCCTGAGCGCGCCGGTGCTCAACATCCTGCTGGCCCTGGGCTCGGGACGGCTGCACCCCTACGGGATCATGCAGGCGATCGACGAGCGCACCGGCGGGAAGGCGGTGATCCTGCCCGGCACCCTCTACACCTCGATCGCGCGCATGCTGGACCAGGGGCTGATCGAGGACGCGCCGGACCGGCCGGACCCCGAGGACGACGACGCGCGGCGCCGCTACTACCGGCTCACCGAGCTGGGTCGGCGGGTGGTGGCCGCGGAGGTCGAGCGCCTCTCCGTGCTCATCCGGGTGGCCGAGGAGCAGCACCTGGTGCCGGGCGCGGCGCCGGCGGAGCGGGAGGCGCACTGAGCATGGGAGCGCCCCGTGCGCGACGGCGCCGCGACGGCGGTCTACCGCCTCCTGCTGAGGGCCTATCCGCGCCGCTTCCGGGAGGCGTTCGGCGAGGGGATGACCGAGGACTTCCTCCGGCTGCGGGCGGAGGCGGCCGTGCGGGATGGGCGGCGCGGGCGTGGCTGTGGATGCGCACGGCGGCGGACCTGGTGCGCACGGGGGTGGCGCAGCGCATGGCGCGGTGACCATGGGCGGGACGAGTGGACGACGACGACGGGAGGTGGGGACATGCTCGGCGACCTGAGGCAGGACCTGGGATACGCGCTCCGGACGCTCCGCAGGAGCCCGGGGTACGCGGCGGTGGTGGTGCTCACGCTCGGGCTGGGGATCGGCGTGAACACGGCGATGTTCAGCCTGGTGGACGGCGTGCTCCTCGCGCCGCTGCCCTACGCGCAGGGGGACCGGATCGTGCACGTGCGCCAGGAGCAGCCGGCCATCGACGATCCGGACATGGCGTTCTCGGTGCACGAGATCGAGGACTACCGCGCGGGCAACCACACGCTGACGCGACGTGGTCGAGTACCACGGCATGACGTTCACCCTCCTGGGCCAGGGCGACCCGGAGCTGGTCGCCACCGGGGTGGTGTCCGCCCGCTACTTCGACGTCCTGGGGATGAAGCCGATCCTGGGGCGCACCTTCACCGAGGAGGACGACCGCCTGGGCGCCGACCCGGTGATGATCCTCTCGTACGAGTACTGGACGAGCCGCTTCGGCGCGGACCCGGACGTCATCGGCCGGGGCTACGTGATGAACGGGAAGGTGCACACGGTCATCGGCGTGCTCCCGCCCATCCCGCAGTACCCGGACCAGAACGACGTGTACATGCCGACGTCCCAGTGCCCGACGCGCTCGAGCCCGGACTTCATCGCCAACCGGCGGGCGCGCATGATGACGGTCTTCGGCGTCCTGCGCCCGGGCACGGACCTGGACGCCGCGCAGACACGACCTGTCCGCGCTGGCGCACCGGATCGCCGCCGACCACCCCGACGTCTACCAGCCGGACGCGAAGGGCTACGACGCGGCGGTGACGCCGCTCAAGGAGGACCTGGTGGCGAAGGCGCGGCCCACGCTGCTGATCCTCATGGGCACCACGGCGCTCGTGCTCCTGATCGCGTGCGCGAACGTCGCCAGCCTCGCCCTGGCCCGCGCGGTGCGCCGGGGGCAGGAGCTGGCGGTGCGCCAGGCGCTGGGCGCCGGCCGCGGCCGGCTCGCGCGCCAGCTCCTCACGGAGAGCACGGTCCTCGCGCTCCTGGGCGGCGTGCTCGGCGTGGCGCTGGCCCGGGGGAGCCTGGGCCTCCTGGTGAAGTTCGCCGGCCGCTTCACGCCGCGGGCGTTCGAGGCCTCGATCGACGGGTCCGTGCTGGCCTTCGCGCTGCTGGTCTCGCTCGCCACCGGCCTCTTCTTCGGGTCGGTGCCGGCGCTGCGCCGTGCCGCCGGCGCCAGCGCGACGCTGGGCCGCATCCGCTCGGCGGACGCCGGACCGGGCACCCACCGGGCCCACGGCTGGCTGGTGGCCGCCCAGGTGTCGCTGGCGTTCGTGCTGCTCATCGGGGCCGGGCTGCTGGCGCGCACGTTCGTGGCGGTGTCCTCGGTGGATCCGGGCTACCAGCCCCGGCACGTGCTGTCCGCGCACGTCACCCTGCCCATGCACTACTTCATGGGAGACGAGCCCACGGACGACGCCTTCTTCGCCGAGCTGCTGCGGCGCGTCGAGGCGCTACCCGGCGTGCACCAGGCTGCTCGCGTGCAGAGCGTGCCGCTCTACGGCGCCTCCTTCCGCACCGGCCTGGAGACCGAGGAGACCGCCGACGCCGGGCCGGACGGGTACGTGCAGGTCATGCCCGTGCGGGTGTCCCCGGAGTACTTCGAGACGCTGGGGGTCCCGATCCTGGGCGGGCGCGCCCTGACCGAGGACGACCGGGTCGATCCGGAGCCCTCGGTCGTGCTGACCCGGTCGCTCGCCGCCCGCCTCTGGCCGGGGCGGGACCCGCTCGACCGGCAGGTGCGGGTGTGCTCGTTCAACTCGGCGCACGTGCGGCGACTGGCTCACCGTGGTCGGCGTGGCCGGCGACGTGCGCATGGAGGGCCTCGACCAGGACGCGACGCCGGCCCTCTACCAGGCGGACAACAGCCAGACGTGGGGCGGCGGCGACCTCGTCGTGCGCGCCGACGGCGACCTGGGCGCGCTGGGACGGAGCGTGACCGAGGTCGTCCACCGGCTCGAGCCGGACGCGCCGGTTTCGCGCGTCCGCGCCCTGGAGGCCTATGTCGAGGACGCCGTGGCGCCCCGTCGCCTCACCGCCGCGCTCATGGGGATCTTCGCGGCGCTCGCGCTCCTGGTGACGCTCGCCGGGGTGGCCGGGGTGGTGGCGTTCACGACCAGCCGGCGCACCCACGAGATCGGCGTGCGCCTCGCGCTGGGGGCCGAGCCGAGGACCGTGCTCGGGCGTGTGCTGCGCGTGGGGATGGTGCCGGCCGCAGCGGGCCTGGCCGTGGGCGCCGCGGTGGCCGTGGCGGCCTCGGGCGCGCTGGCGCACCTGGTGTGGGGCATCCGTCCCACCGACCCCGCCACGTTCGTGGCCGCGGGGGCGACGCTCTTCACGGGCGCCCTGCTGGCGTGCTGGCTCCCGGCCCGCCGGGCGACGCGCGTGGACCCCTGCGAGGCGTTGCGTATGGAGTGACGCACGCCCCGGCGGCTCCCGAACCCGGCTCGACCCGCAGCCACCGTTTGCGCATTGTTCTTGCACGTCCGAGGGGGACAACGATACGGACGGAGCCGGTCGCGGCGGCATCGCCGCGCCGGATCGCGAGGAGCATGCGGATGGACGAGCAGAGCGGAGCCTCCGGCGGGAGGCCCGCCGGCACGACGGACGAGGGATCCGGCGCGGGAGAACAGCCGAAGCGCAAGAGCCGGCGAGGAGGGCTGCTCGCCCTCCTCGCCCTGCTCGTGATCGGAGCGCTGGGCGTCGGATACTGGTACGTGAAGCTGCGCGGCGTGATCTCCACCGACGACGCCTACGTCGATGGCGACCGCGCAACGGTCACGACGAAGATGTTGGGTCGGATCGACAGCCTGTGCGCCGACGAGGGCGACACGGTACAGGCCGGCCAGCTCCTGGTCCGCCTCGACGACGTCGGACCTGCAGGCCCAGCTGGCGCAGGCGAGCGCGCAGCTCGACCTGGCCCGCATGAGCGTGAAGCTCGCCGAGGTGACCGAGGCGCGGGCGAAGGACGACTACGACCGGGCGTCGGTCCAGTTCGAGGGGAACGCGATCCCCCGGGAGCAGCTCGACCACGCCCGTTCCGCGCTCGAGTCGGCGCAGGCCGAGCACGCCATCGCCCTCGCCCGCGTCGAGACCGCCCGCACCGCGCTCGACGTCGTGCGCCAGCACATCGACGACACGCGCGTCACGGCCCCCTTCACGGGTGTCGTGGCCAAGCGCTGGCTCCTTCCCGGGGACGTGGTCCAGCCCGGCCAGCCCGTGCTCACGATCTACGACGTCGACCGCGTGTGGGTCACGGCGGTCTTCGAGGAGACCAAGCTGCGCTTCCTCCCTGTCGGCACCCGCGTGGACATGACCGTGGACGCCTATCCCGACCGCGCCTTCACGGGGACGGTCATCCTGATCGGCTCCGCCGCGGCCTCGCAGTTCTCGCTCATCCCGCCCGCGCAACGCGTCGGGCAACTTCACCAAGGTCACGCAGCGGGTGCCCGATCCGCATCGCCATCGACCGGGCGTCGAACGGCGCGGTCGGACGACCCGCCGGTCCGCCTCCTTCCGGGGATGTCCGTGGTGGTCACCGTCAGCCGGTAGCGCCGGAAGGA
The DNA here is from genome assembly GCA_963848895.1 of uncultured Gemmatimonadales bacterium. Classification (GTDB taxonomy): domain Bacteria; phylum Gemmatimonadota; class Gemmatimonadetes; order Longimicrobiales; family Gaopeijiaceae; genus SZUA-318. The sequence continues at coordinate 165,246 of CAWKGE010000018.1, read as the reverse complement.
GGAGGCGGGTCACGAGCGGGTCTCCGATGTCCACCGACCGACCGACGTTCCGCGACAGGCTCGTCGAGCGCTTCCCGGTGCTCGACCCGGCCAACGAGGTCTACCGCTGGCTGGTCCTGGCCAGCGTCATGGTGGGCACGTTCATGGCCGTGCTGGACGCCACCATCGTCAACGTGGCGCTGTCCAAGCTCATGGCCACGTTCGGCGTCTCGGTGGACCGGGTGGAGTGGATCCTCACGGCCTATCTGCTGATCTTCGGCGTCATGCTCCCCTCGTCCGGCTGGATGGCGGACCACTGGGGCTACAAGCGGATGTTCCTGGTCGGGCTCTTCCTCTTCACGCTGGGCTCGTTCCTGTGCAGCCTGGCCGGGAACATCGACGTCCTCATCGCCTTCCGGGTCATCCAGGGCGCGGGCGCCGGATTCCTCATGCCCGTGGGGATGGCCATCATCACGCGGGAGTTCCCACCGGAGAAGCGGGGTATCGCGCTGGGCTTCTGGTCGGTGGCCGCGTCGGCCTCCGTGTCCCTGGGGCCCACGCTGGGCGGCTACCTGATCGACCGCTTCGAGTGGAACGTCATCTTCGACGTGAACGTCCCGGTCGGCATCATGGGGATGGCCGCGGCGTGGCTCATCCTGCGTGAGGTTCGGTCCGAGACCGAGGACCCGTTTCGACATGGTCGGCTTCCTGTCGCCTGAGCGCCGGCCTCACCGCGCTGCTCCTCGCGCTCGCCAACGGCAACTCGGCGTGGAACACCGGAGGCTGGACGTCGAACTTCATCCTCGGCTCGTTCGCCATCGCGTTCTTCGGCCTGTCGATCTTCCTCATCACCGAGTTCAACGTCCGCCACCCCCTCATCGAGATCGCGCTCTTCCGGAACTTCAACTTCTCGGTGAGCAACCTCGTCCTGTTCATCTTCGGGGTGGGGATGTTCGGCGCGAACTTCCTGGTGCCGATCTACCTGCAGAACTCCCTCGGCTACACGCCCTACCAGGCCGGCCTCGTCTTCCTGCCGGTGGGGATCCTGGTGGGGATCACGGCGCCCTTCGCCGGGATGTTCGCGGACCGGTGGGACGCCCGCGTGCCCGTGCTGGTGGGGCTGGGGCTGCTGGCGCTCACCATGCACCAGTTCAGCTTCCTGTCGCTGTCGTCCGAGAAGCCCCAGATCCTCCTCCCGCTCTATCTGCGGGGGATCGCGATGGGCCTGCTCATGTCGCCGCTGACCACCGTCGCGATCTCGGAGATCTCGAACCGCAAGATGGCCCAGGCCTCCGGGCTCATCAACGTGATCCGGCAGATCGGCGGGAGCTTCGGCGTCGCGCTGTTCGGCACCATCCTCACGCGCCGCACGATCTTCCACGCCGCGATGTACGGCGAGCAGATCCGCCCGTACTCGGAGGCGTACGAAGGCACCGATCCGCAGGCTCCAGCACTTCGCGCTCCAGGCCACGGGCGGCACCATGGGCGACGCGGCCTCGCGGGCCAGGGCCCTGCTGATCTCGCACACGCAGCAGCAGGCGTTCGTGTCGGCCGTGGACGACGTGTTCCGCGTGGCCTTCTTCATCCTCCTCGTCGCCCTCGTGCCGGTCCTCTTCCTGCGCCCCCATCACCGGAGCGCATCCGGGAGGCGGTCCGGCCGCGGTGGAATAGACGATGCGCACGCCGATGCGTGCTTCCCGAAGGATCGACTCCATGAAACGCATGCTCGCTCTCCTGGTCGCCGCGTCCCTCCTCCCCTGCGAGCGGCCTCGCCGCCCAGGAGTCCGTCGACTCCCTCACCCTGGACCAGGCGATCCAGCGCGTGGTCCAGACCCATCCCGCGATCCAGGAGGCGAAGAACGGCGTTTCGGCGTCGGAGGCACGGGTGCAGCTGCGGGAGACCGCGCTCTCGCCCACCGTCGTCGCCGCGGGCTCGTACTCGCGCGTCGGCCCGGTTCCCACCCTCGAGTTCAACGACCAGTCGTTCTCGCTCTTCCCGTCCAACAACTACGATGCGGACCTCACGCTTCGGCACACGCTTTAGGACAGCGGACGGCGCCGAGACGGCGGTCGAGGAGGCCCGCTCGCTCGGGGAGGGCGCCATGGAGAACGTGGACCTCGTCACCTCGCGCCTCGCGTTCCAGACCGTGCGACGCCTTCTACGGCGTCCTCTTCCTCGAGGAGAACCTCCGGGTCCAGGACGAGGAGATCGACGCGCTGTCCCAGCACCTCGAGATCACGCAGGGTCGGGTGCGCGCCGGTGCGGCGACGGACCTGGACGTCCTCAGCACGCAGGTGCGGATCGCGACGGCGCGGAGCCAGAGGGTGGACATCGCCGACGCGCTGGAGCAGCGCCGCATCGAGCTGCGACAGCTCATCGGGTTGCCGGCGGACAGCACGGTGGAGCCGGCGGGCGCCCTGCCGGAGGACTCCCTCGAGCTCGACGTGGACTCGCTCGACCCAGGTGGCGCTGGCCCGGCGCCCCGACGCTCCGCATCGCGCAGCAACGCGGAGGCCTCGGCCGACGTGCAGACCCGGCTGGCGTCCCTCGGGGACCGCCCGTCCGTCAGCCTCGACCTGAGCGTGGGCGCGAAGAACGGCTACGTGCCGAACCTGAACCGCATCAAGCCCAACTTCGTGGCGGCGATGGCCGTGCAGCTTCCCGTCTACAACGGGGACCGCACGCACAGCCAGGTGATGGAGTCCGAGGCGCAGGCGAGCGTCGCACGCTCGCGCACGGAGACGCTGGAGCGCAGCGTCGCCGCCGACGTGGAGAAGGCCGTCGCCGCCGTGCGCGCCACCCGCGAGAAGATCGCGAACACCGACGTGCAGGTCCGCCAGGCCACCGCCGCCGCTCGAGCTCGCACGCACGCGCTACCAGGCCGGCGTGGTCACCAACCTGGACGTCCTCGACGCCGAGACGTCTGCTCGCCCAGGCGAAGCTCGTCCAGCTACGGGCGCGCTACGAGCTGGTGCGGGGCCGGTATCGGCTGGAGCAGGCGACGGGGGCGAGGATCTGGTAGCGGCGGCAGCCGCAGTCGCCGCCGGCCGACGAAGCGCTATCGGGCACAGGCCGCCCGCCCGCCCAGCCAGGCCATCGCGAGCCGAACCGGGTTGTCGGTCGCGGGATCCAGGCTCCGGTCGCCCCCGATCTGCTCGTCGACGGGGACGTAGTCGCCGTACACGCCGGCCGGTCCGGTCCGCCATCCTGGAAACGGCGAGCACGAGGATCGCACCGTCGCTGAGCGCGAACCCCCGGTTCGCCGTCGTGAGCCCGTAGGTCCGGACGCCGGAGCTCCAGCTCTCGGGCCGTCCCTTGAAGGCGATGAAGGTGGCCTCCCCGGAGCTGCCGGTGCGCTGGTCGGCGAGGACGGCGACGGGCGGGTCGGGCTCCAGCAGCTCGTACGGGGAATCCGCCCGCGCCAGCACCGTTCCGTCGAGAGCTGACGCCCCGTCGGCGTAGGTCCACGTGTCCACCACGGAGTCCGGGTCGATGAAATACCCCAGCACGCCGTCACCCAGGATGGGTCCGAGGCCGGCCACCATCGGCCACATGTTGCCCCCCGTGTTGCCCCGCAGGTCGACGATCCACGCGCATACGCCCAGCGTGTCCACCCCCTCGATGAGGCGGTGGTACGTGGTGGCCAGCGCGTCGGCGGGCGCGCCCCCACCCGAGAACGCCGGCACCGAGACGTAGCCGAAGCGGCCGCCCACTCCCGGCAGCCCGTCCAGGACCATCGCGGTGGGCTCCGGGTTGGCGATCGACGTGTCCACGACCGCCATCCCCGCCGGAATGAAGCGCGAGTGCCCGTCCCCGATCGCCGCGAGGGCGCTCTGGATGGCGCCGTACGTGTCCGCCTCGGTGACGGCCCCCGCCGCCGTGCGGAAGGCGTACTCCCGCAGGACCGTCCAATCCATCTCGTACCGCCGGACCGAGTGGGCCTCCATGAGGTCGAGCGCGGCGTTCAGGTAGGCCGCCGCGACCGGGGAGAGCGCATCCTCCAGGCTGGGGGTGGAGGGCCCGCCGTCCCCGCACGCCAGGGCTCCGCCGAGGAGCGCGAACAGGGCGAGGCGTCGAGCGCCGACCGTCCCGCCGAGCCGCGCAGCGGCCTGCGCCGCACCCGATGTCCTCATGCCCTTCCTCCGTTCGCCGGTGCCGATCGATCCTCCGCCACCCGCGACCCACCTGCGAGAGCCGTGCCGCCGCGGTTTTCCCGCGAACCGGCCGACGAGGGGGCTACGGCGTCCCCCGGGGCGGACGGGCAACGTCCGCTCGGGGAGACGGGGTCGTGGCTCGGGCGTCGTCGCCCGCGTGTCGTGGGAGGGAACCGGTCCGATCCGGCACTGTACCTTGTCAGCCGGAAACGCGGAGTCAACCCCGGCCGAGGAGCGAAGCCCGTGGCCCGGAAGCGGCGCAGCCGCAACACAGGCGACATCCCCGCCTTCGGAGGCCACGACCCCCTCCTCGACGCCCCTCCCGTCGCCACGCTCGACCTGCACGGCGACACCGCCATGGAGGCGGAGCGGCGCGTCCGCGACTTCATCCGTACCCACGCCCGCATCTCCGGCGGACGCGTCGTCCACGTGATCACGGGCCGTGGCCGCGGCTCTGCCGGCCGTCCCGTCCTCCCCGGCGTCGTCCGCCGCGTCCTCGGGGGCGAAGTGGCCCGCTACGTGGACGACTGGGACCGCGACCTGGACGAGGCGGGGTACCTCATCCGAATCCGGGGACCGTCCTCCTGACGGAGGCGACCTCCATCGAACACGGGAGCGACCGATCATGCGTATGCCCACCGTCCGCGCCGTGCGCGGCATCCTTCTGGCCGTGGCGCTGGCGGCGACCGCCGGGCATCTGGCGGCCCAGCAGCCCTTCACGCTGCGGCAGGTGCGCAGCTACCCGTATCCCACGGAGCTGGTGGCCGCGCCGTCGGGGGCGCGGGTCGCGTGGGTGTTCGACGAGGAGGGGGTGCGCAACGTCTACGGCGCCGAGGCGCCGGACTGGACGGCACGACGCCTGACGGCCTACACGGACGACGACGGGCAGGAGCTCACCCAGCTCCATTTCTCCCCGGACGGCGGCTCGGTGGTCTTCGTGCGTGGCGGCGACCATGGCTCGAACTGGGCGGGCGAGCTACAGCCCGATCCGATGGCCACCGTGCAGGAACGGAAGGTCCAGATCTTCGCCGTTCCCTTCGTCGGCGGCGAGCCCAGGCTCCTGGCCGACGGCGACGGGCCGGCGGTCTCCTCCCGCGGCGTGGTCGCCTTCGAGCGGGGCGGCGCCATCTGGACGGTGCCCGTGGATGGCTCGGGGGACCCCGCCCGCCTGTTCTTCGACAAGGGGCGCAACGGCGACCCCACGTGGTCCCCCGACGGGACCCGCCTGGCGTTCGTGAGCCAGCGCGGCGACCACGCGTTCATCGGCGTCTGGACGGAGGACCGGCCGCTCCTGCTCTACCTCGACCCGTCCACCGGACGGGACTTCATGCCCCGCTGGTCACCCGACGGGACGCGCATCGCCTTCGTGCGCCGCCCGGGCTCGGGGGGGGCCCCCGACCCGTGGTTCGAGCAGACGCCCTCCCCCTGGGAGATCCGCGTGGCCGACGCCCGCTCCGGCGAGGGCCGGCTCGTCTGGTCCAGCCCGAACACGCTCTACGGATCGTATCCGACCACCGAGGGGCAGGCCAACCTGCACTGGGGCGCCGGGAACCGCATCGTCTTCCTCGCCGACCTGGACGGATGGGAGCACCTGTACTCGGTGCCGGTGTCCGGCGGCGAGCCCACGCTCCTCACCCCCCACGTGGGGATGGCGGAGTACATCGCGCTGTCGCAGGACCGGCGCTATCTGGTATGGGCCGGCAACATGGGCGACGGAGCCGATGACATCGAGCGGCGCCACGTCTTCCGGGTGGGCGTGGACGGCTCGGATTTCCGGAACGTGACGCCCGGCACGGGCAACGAGTGGACGCCGGTCGTCACCGCCGACGGCCGCTGGATCACGTACCTCGGCGGCGGCGCGCGGCGTCCGCCCCTCCCCCACGCGCTCCCGGCGGCGGGCGGGGAGGGCGTGGCGATGGGCGAGGACCGGATCCCCGCGGACTTCCCGACCGCATCGCTGATCGTGCCCCGGGCGGTGACGTTCCGGGCCGTCGACGGCGTGGAGGTTCACGCGGACCTCTTCGAGCCGCCCCAGGGAGCCGGGCCGAGCCTGGTGCGCGGTGGCCGGCGGCCGGCGGTCATCTTCATCCACGGCGGGCCGCCGCGGCAGATGCTCCTCGGGTGGCACTACTCGTACTACTACTCGAACGCCTACGCCGTGAACCAATACCTGGCCTCCCGCGGCTACGTGGTGCTGGCCGTGAACTACCGGCTGGGCATCGGCTACGGGCACGACTTCCACCACCCGGACTCCGCAGGTGTGCGCGGCGCCTCGGAGTACCGCGACATCGAGGCTGCGGGCCGGTACCTGGCGGGCCTGCCCCAGGTCGATCCCGCCCGCATCGGCCTGTGGGGTGGGTCGTACGGCGGGTACCTGACGGCGCTCGGGCTGGGGAGGAACTCCGACCTGTTCGCGACGGGCGTCGACCTGCACGGCGTGCACGACTTCACCGTGGACGGAGGGCGTCGCTTCGGCCGGGGCGAGTGGCGCTACGAGCTCGGCGAGGAGGAGCTCCAGCGGCGCGCGGACGTCGCCTGGCAGTCGTCACCGGTTGCGTGGGTGGGGTCGTGGCGATCGCCCGTGCTGCTCATCCAGGGCGACGACGACCGCAACGTGGACTTCCACCAGACGGTGGACCTCGCCCAGCGACTCCGGGCACACGGGGTGCCTTTCGAAGAGATCGTCATCCCCGACGAGATCCACGACTTCCTGAGGCACGCGAGCTGGATCGAGGCCGACTCGGCCACCGCGGCCTGGTTCGACAAGCAGTTCGGGGGGAGGTGAGCGTCCGCTTGCACCGGGCGAGCCGGCCGGTTCTACTCCCCCTCTCCACCATCGACGTTCGGGAGATCCCATGACATATCGCATTCCCCTCCTCCTGCTGGCGACCGCTTCCCTCGCGGCCGCGCCCGACCCGCGTCGCGGGCCAGAGCGCGCTCCCGCGCACGCACACCCCGGAGCCGACCGTGGCGGACATCACGCGCCGGCGACCTCATGACCCGCCTTTACGTCTTCGCCGACGACTCGATGCAGGGGCGAGAGGCGGGGACGATCGGCAACGTGAAGGGGACGGACTACATCGCGGCGGAGCTGAAGCGTATCGGCCTCGAGCCCGCCGGAGACGACGGCACGTACTTCCAGACCGTTCCCTACAAGACGCGCGCCCTCGACACGATGTCCGTGATCGCCGTGGACGGCTCGCCCCTCGCCCTGGGGCGTGACTTCCTCCCCGTGAGCCGCGAGCCCGCGAAGCTGACGGGTCTCCAGGTGGTCTACGGCGGGACGGCGTCGGAGACCGGCGCCGCCATCACGCCCGAACAGGCGCGCGGCAAGCTCGTGGTGCTCGGCGCCGAGCCGAACGCCGAACACCCGCCGCATGCGCCGTTCGGCGTCCCGGGGGCCGCGGCCGTGGCGATCGTCGGCCTGGACCAGCTGCCGCAGGGTTTCCGCGGCTACTTCACGCGGCCGCAGGGCTTCGTGGACGATCCAGCCGCCCCTCGTGACGCCGGTGGGACGCCGGCGCTCCTGGTGTCCGACGCCGCGGCTGCACGGATGTTCTCCACGCCCATGGACCAGCTCCAGCCGGGCGGGGCGGGGGGGACGGTGGACATCGACCTCCGCTACGACGTGCAGGACATGCCCTACCCGTCGCGCAACGTCGTCGGGATCATCCAGGGCAGCGACCCCGTGCTGAGCCGGGAGTACGTGGCGATCGGCGCGCACAACGACCACATCGGCTTCAGCCAGAGCCCGGTGGCGCACGACTCGCTGCGCATCTGGAATCACGTGGTGCGCCCCGAGGGCGCCGACTCCCGGGGCAACGAAGCCACGCCGGAGCAACAGGCCGAGGTGAACCACCTCCTGGCCGAGTACCGCGCCGCGCACCCCGGGCCGGTGCGCATGGACTCGATCTCCAACGGCGCTGACGACGACGGCTCGGGCTCGGTCGCGGTCTTGGAGATCGCCGAGAAGATCGCTGCGATGAACCCGAAGCCGAAGCGGTCCATCCTCTTCGTGTGGCACGTCGGCGAGGAGAAGGGTCTGCTGGGCTCGCGCTGGTTCACCGACCATCCGACGGTGCCGCGCGACTCGATCGTGGCCCAGCTGAACATGGACATGGTGGGCCGGGGCGACGCCGACGACGAGACTGGCCACTCGATCGAGGGGACGGCGCTGCACGGCGGGCCCAACTACGTGATGCTGGTGGGCTCACGCCGCCTGTCGACCGAGCTCGGCGACCTGGTCGAGCAGGTGAACACCGAAGACGGGCACGACCTGCGCTTCGACTACTCCTTCGACGTCGACAACCACCCGTCCAACATCTACGGGCGGAGCGACCACTACGAGTACGCGCGCTACGGCATCCCGATCGTCTTCTTCACCACCGGGCTGCACTCCGACTACCATCAGGTGACCGACGAGCCGGAGTACGTCGACTACGAGCACATGACGAAGATCGCCAAGCTCGTGGAGGACGTGGCCGTGCATGTGGCCGACCTCGACCACCGGCCGAAGGTGGACCATCCCATCGCCGATGGCGCAGGCGGCGGGGGACGGTAGCGGCCGCAAACCGATCCCGGGAATTGCGAACATGAAGAGCGTCCGAAGCACTTCGCCCTCGCCGTCCTGCTCCTCCCGTGCGTGGCGCCGCGCTCCGCCCGCGCCCAGGAGGACGTCGCCAGCCGTTACGAGGTGCGCGACGTCATGATCCCCATGCGGGACGGCGTGCGCCTCAACACGAAGATCTTCGTCCCGAAGGAGCAGGCGGGACCCCTCCCCTTCATCCTGGAGCGCACGCCCTACGGCGTCGCGGGGGCCGCCGGCAACTTCACCAGCTACATGAAGGACCTGGCCGAGGACGGCTACATCTTCGCCTTCCAGGACATCCGCGGCCGCTTCGGCTCCGAGGGCCGGTTCGTCATGCAGCGGCCCGCGCGGGCGCCGGGAGACACGACCTCGCTCGACGAGGGCACCGACACCTGGGACACGATCGAGTGGCTGCTGGCCAACGTGCCGAACAACAACGGCCGCGTTGGCATGCTGGGGATCTCGTATCCGGGGTGGACGACGATCATGGGCGCCCTCGAGCCGCACCCGGCGCTGAAGGCGATCTCGCCCCAGGCATCGCCCGCGGACATGTGGCTCGGCGACGACTTCCACCACAACGGCGCGTTCCGCCTGAGCTACGGCTTCGAGTACGCGGCGATGATGGAGACCTCGAAGGAGACCGAGCAGTTCGCCTTCGACCGCTACGACACGTACGACTGGTACCTGCATCTCGGCTCCCTCGCCCACGTCAACGAGCGCGTGCTGAACGGGAAGATCCCCACGTGGAACGACTACGTGGCGCACCCGGACTACGACGGCTTTTGGCAGCGGCAGACGATGATCCCGCACATCCGATCCGTGAAGGTGCCGACGCTCAACGTCGGCGGGTGGTGGGACCAGGAGGATTTCTACGGGCCACTCGCCATCTACGAGGCTCTCGAGCGCTTCGACACGGCCGGCATCAACTACCTGGTCGTCGGCCCGTGGAACCACGGCGGCTGGTCGCGGCGGCCCGGCGACGCCCTCGGCCCGATCCCCTTCGGGAGCGCCACGTCCACGTACTTCCTCGAGCGGGTGCAGGCGCCCTGGTTCGCATACTGGCTGAAGGACGAGGGGACGCTCGACCTTCCCGAGGCGCTCACCTTCGAGGCGGGCGCCAACGCCTGGCGGCGGTGGGACGCGTGGCCGCCGAAGGGCGACACCGAGGAGCGGAGCCTCTACTTCCGCGCGGACGAGCGGCTGTCGTTCGAGCCGTCCGCCGCGTCCGAGGCGGATCCCTTCGACGCGTACGTCTCCGACCCCGCGCATCCGGTGCCCTACCGGCACCGCCCGGTGCAGGAGACGTACGGCCCCGGCTCGACGTGGCGCACCTGGCTGGTGGAGGACCAGCGCTTCGTCGACGACCGGGCCGACGTGCTGTCGTGGGAGAGCGACGTGCTCGACGAGGACGTGACCATCGCGGGCGAGGTGGTCGCCGACCTCTTCGCCGCCACCAGCGGCTCCGACGTCGACTGGATCGTCAAGCTCATCGACGTCTACCCGGAGCGCTATCCGGAGGACTGGGAGCTCGCGGGCTACCAGCTCATGGTGTCCAACGAGGTCTTCCGCGGCCGCTACCGGGAGAGCTTCGAGCACCCGGAGCCCGTCGTGCCCGACTCGGTGCTCGGCCTACTCGTTCTCCCTGCACACGCAGGACTACACGTTCCGGAAGGGGCACCGCATCATGATCCAGGTCCAGAGCACCTGGTTCCCGATCATCGACCGGAACCCCCAGAAGTTCGTGCCCAACATCTTCGAGGCGAGCGACGCCGACTTCCAGCCCGCGCGCATTCGCGTCTATCGCGACCCGAGCCACCCGTCGCACGTGAAGATCCCGGTCGTGCGGCGCAGCGCCTCGTGAGCGGAGGGGGCGACGACCTCCTCGAGTGGCAGCGGGACGCCGCCGACGCTCTCCCGAGACCGATGGGACGCGGTCGTGGTCGGGGTGCGGCCCGCCGGGTCGACCGCCGCCCTGCACCTCGCCCGCGCCGGCCACCGGGTGCTGCTCCTGGAGCGCCACGCCTATCCCCGGGACAAGGCGTGCGGGGACCTGCTCATCCCCGACGCCCTCGGCGCGCTGCGGCGAGCAGGGCTCTTCGATGCCGTCGCCGCGGAGGCCCGCCCGGTCGCCGAGGCGATGATCTCGAGCCCCTCGCGCATCGCGTGGTCGATCCCGGGCGAGTACCTCGTCCTGCGGCGGCAGCGTTTCGACCTGCTCCTGGCGGAGGGCGCGGCGGGTCGCGGCGCCGTCGTCGCCCGCGGGCGCGTCGAGCGGGTGGTGCCCCTTCCCGGACGGGGACGTGGAGGTCCACGTGCGCGACCGCGCCCACCCTTCGTGGGCCGCGCGGCGGTCATGGCGCCGGCGCCGACGTCTCGCTCATCGACGAGCTCGGCATGGTGGAGCGGGCCGCGCCGACGGCCGTCGCAGTTCGCGCCTACGTGCGCTCGCCGGTCGAGATCGAGCCGCTGCTCATCTCCTTCGATCGAGAGATCGTGCCCGGCTACGCGTGGATCTTCCCGCTGCCCGACGGCGAGTACAACGTCGGCGTGGGAACGCTGCATGATCCCGCGGAGCCCGCTCGCCACGACCTGCGCGCCCTCTTCGATACCTTCTGCCGCGAGGTTCCGGACGCCCGCCGGCTGATGGCGTCCGCCGAGCACACGACGCCGCTGCGTGGCGCGCGCCTCCGCTGCGGGCTGGACGGCGCGCGGGCGCGGGGGCCGGGCAACGTCGTCGCCGTCGGCGAGCAGATCGGCACGACGTACCCCTTCACCGGGGAGGGGATCGGCAAGGCGATGGAGACGGGCGAGATGGCCGCGGAGCAGGCTCGCGCTGGCGCTGGACGACGGACGACCCCGCCCTGCTTGACGTGTACGCAGCGTCGCCTGGAGACGGAGCTGCGGCCCCGCTACCACGGCTACCTCGTCGCGCAGCGCTGGCTCGGCCGCCCCTGGCTGAACGACCTCGATCTCCCGCCGCATGCGCCGGGGCGGTTGGATGGCCGATGCCGCGCGGGGCATCGTCTCGGAGACCGTGGACCCCGCCGAGATCTTCTCCTGGCGCGGGCTGCTGCGCTCGGTGGTGGGCTGACGCGCCGGAGCCCGACGCCCCGGCGCTTCTCCCTCAGGACGACAGCAGCTTCTCCACCGCCTCCAGGAACGCCTCCCGGTCGATGGGCTTCGGGAAGAAGCCCTCGGGCGGCGGCACGAGCTTCCGGTTGCTGATGAACTTCTCGTACGCGTGCGTGTCTCCGCCGTACCCGGTGACCGCGGTGACGATGACCACCGGGATGGGCGCGAGCTCCGGGTCGGTCTTCACCTCCCGGTAGAAGCGCGTGCCCGACGCCTTGGGCATGGAGATGTCCAGCGTGACCAGGTCCGGATGCTCGCTGCGCACCTTGTCGAGCGCCTCGGTGCCGTCCACGGCGGTCAGCGTCTCGTAGCCGCTGTCGCGCAGCAGCATCTCCAGGTAGCTGACCACGTCGGGCTCGTCGTCCACGACGAGGACCCTCTTGGGCCGGGGCTCGGCGTGCGTTGACGATGCCATGGGTTCCTCCTTCGCGATCGCGATCTATGGGTGTCCGGGGGGCTCGCCCTGCTCCGCCCCGGCCGTTCGCTTCAGCGCCTCCAGCGCCCGCCGCAGGGCGTGCGGCTCGGCGCCCGACAGCCGCCGCCTGACCTCCTCCTGGAGGCCGACGCGGTCCTCGTCCTCGGGCGTCTCCTCGACGCCGAGCGCCCGCTGCACGCAGCGGACGTAGTCCAGGGGCTTCACCGGCTTCTCCAGGTAGACGCCGGGGCCCGAGATGACCCTGCTCTCCACGATGTCCTCCAGGTCGCCCTTGCCCAGCTCGTCCCGCGCGTGGGCGGTGACGATGAGCACGGGGATCCGGGACAGCTCCCGGTCCTTGCGCAGCTCGTAGAGGAGCTTGTGGCCGCTCTTGCGGGGCATGACGAGGTCCAGGGAGATGAAGTCCGGCGGATCGGCGCGGATCATCTCCAGCGCCTCGCTGCCGTCGCACGCGGTGCGGACGTTGAAGCCGGCGTCCCTCAGGATCTGCGACAGGTAGTCGCGAACGTCGGGCTCGTCGTCCACCACCAGCACGGTCCGGTCCTGTGCGTCGCACCATGTCCATCACCTCCCGGGCTCATGCGTGGGTTCGGAGGCGCCTCGCTCCTGCGTCTCCCCATCGGGGCCCGCCTCCGGCAGGGCACCGCGGGGCAGCTCGATGCGGAAGACCGACCCCTCCCCCTCCTTCGAGGTGAAGGTGATCCGGCCGCCGTGCTGGTGCACGATCCGCTTGGTGGTGAGCAGGCCGAGGCCCGTGCCCCGGTCCGACCCCTTCGTGGTGAAGAACTTCGAGAACACCTTGCGGCTGATCTCGTAGTCCATGCCGCGCCCGTTGTCCGCCACCTCGTAGACCAGCGTGCCATCCTCCTCCCGCGTGGACAGGACCACCACGAACTTCGCGGTCGGCCTCGGCCACCAGGCACGCGTCGATGGCGTTGGACACCAGGTTGGCCAGGCAGGTGTGGATCCCGTCCGCGTCCAGCGGAGCGGGCGCCAGCCCGGGCTGGAGCTCCGCCTTCAGCTCGATCCCGGCCTGCGCGGCGCGCTCGGTGTAGAGCTCCACGACGCGCCGAGCGGGCGCGTTGGGATCGGTCGGCGCGGTCACCGTCGTGCGTCCCTTGGCGAAGTCCAGGAACTCCTTCACGAACGCGGAGATGCGCTTGACGTTGTCCTCCAGCATGGTCCAGCCACGGGCGATCCGGTCGTCGTCCCCCGTGCGGATGCCCGTGTTCACGGCGTACATCCCGCCCTCCAGGCCCATGAGGATGTTCTTGATGCCGTGGGCCACGCCCGCCACCGTCTCCCCCACGGCGGCCAGGCGCTCCGCCTCGCGCTTCTCCTGCTCCAGGCGCTTCACCGGCGTGATGTCGGTGCACATCTCGATGAGGAAGGGGATGTCGCCGTTGGGCCGGGTCATCGGCACCATGTGGACCAGGTAGTCGATCGTGCCGCCCGTCCTGGCACGCCCTCTTCCTCGCGGCTCCGGATCTTCCCGTCCACGAACGTCTCCAGGGCGGCGCACCGCAGGCACGGCTCCGAGCGCTCCTTGTAGACCTCGTAGCAGGGCCGGCCCTCCCAGGGGCCGAAGGCCTCCGTCGAAGCGGCGGTTCGCCTCCAGCACCCGGAAGTCCCGGCTGATGACGCTGATGGCCATCGGCACCTCGTCGAAGAGGTTCGATCGGATCCAGCTCTCGATCTCGCCGGCGCGCGTGCCCAGGGGGTTCATCGGTCCCTCCCTCCTCCGCCGGCGATCGGGCCGCCCGATCGTCCGTCCGCGGGTTCGATCGGCCCGGCCGTGCGCTCCCGCGACGGCTTCAAGCGCTCCAGCACGGCGCGGCGGTCGGCGTCGTGGCAGGCCCGGCACTGGTCCAATCCTTCGGGGTGGACCTTCGTCGAGTCCTGCACCTCCTGCTTGTGGCACGTGACGCACAGTCCGTGCATGGCGTCCATGTAGCTCGCCGCGGCCCTCCAGCGCTCGGCGGGTGCGTCGATGATCCGGCTCTCCACCTCGTCGTCGCGATGGCACTCCATGCACGCCGTGGAGGTCGCGCGCGTCTTGGCGGCGCCGCCCGGGGCGTGGCACTCGACGCAGCCCGCGTTCCCGCCGAGCGCCTTCTCGTGCGCCGTGTGGTCGAAGAGGTCGGTCGTGTCGTACATGTCGCGGTGGCAGGCGGCGCAGCTCGTGTTCCGCTCCAGGGGCAGGCTCATGTGATGGCACGTCGCGCAGGACGTGTCGGCGCCGAGCCGCTGCTTGTGCGCGTCGTGGTCGAAGAGCACCACGTCGCCGTCGCGATCCCCGTCGATCAGCATCAGGCGCGTCTCCACGGGCGCGGACCCCGGGTCACCGTCCGTCGAGGCGACCGCCGACGGGATCAGTGCCAGCGCGCGCTCCACACCCTCGCCGCGGTCCTCCGCCACGCCGTCGACGCTCCTCGCCGCCGCCGCCGGCGTACGGATCGGATCGGCGCCACGGACCGGGAGGAAGAGGACCGCCACGACCGCCCCGCCCAGCACCGCGGCCGAGTAACGGCGCGGCGCCGCCACGACGGACGGCATGAGACCGTGCAGCGTCGCGGGATCGTAGCTCGGACGGGGCCGGGGGGGCGAACACCGGCGCCCACGTCGTCGTACACCCGCAGGCGCTCCACGAAGAAGATGAAGATCAGGGCGAATGCCGACACGATGCCCACGCTCACCGCGAACTCCTCCCAGCTCGGGAAGTAGCCGAAGCCCTCGGGCCGGGCGAACGACAGGATCGAGACGTCCAGACGGTAGAGCACCATCCCGGACACGGTGAGCCCGGCGCACAGCCCCATCCCGCCGAGCGTCGTGCGCACCCGGCGGAAGAGGAGCAACGTGGCCGGAATCACCGCGCTCACGCCGATCTCGAAGAGGAAGAGCCCGGCCTGCCGCGATCCGTCCAACGCCATGCCGAGCACGCCGCGCACCGCGAGGTCGCCCACGCGCAGCGCCACGTAGGTCCACAGCACCACGGAGGCCGCCCGTCCCAGCCCGGCGAGCTCCCGCTCGTGCACCTCGTGGCCCAGGAACCACGACGCCAGCAGCGACTCCAGCACGACCATCATCAGCCCCAGCCCCACGGCGGAGACGAAGAACAGCACGTAGATGATCGGCGAGTACCAGAGCGGGTGGAGCCGGTAGGGCGTGATGAGGAAGAGCGAGCCCAGCGACGACTGGTGGAGCGTGGAGAGCACGATGCCCGTGATCACCAGCGGGATCGTCGCCTTCTTCAGCCCCGAGAGGAGCGCCCGGAAGACGCGCCCCGAGAAGAGCGGATGCTCCAGCACGGCCGGCGCGAACTCGAGGACCAGCACCGTGAGGTAGAGCATCACGCACATGGCGACCTCGAACAGCACCGAGTGGTGCTGCCAGTGCACCAGCGGGTGCCAGATCCGCCACGGCAGACCGAGGTCGTAGAGGAGCCCGACGGCCACCGCGGCGTAGCCGAGCAGGGCGGTCAGGACGGCCGGGCGCACGAAGGGCCGGTAGCGCTCCAGGCCGAAGATGTAGACGGTGGCGGCCAGCACGAATCCGCCCGCGGCCAGCGCCACGCCGGACATGACGTCGAAGCCGATCCACAGGCCCCACGGGGCCGCGTCGGAGAGGTTGGTCACGGCTCCCAGGCCGTGGGCGAAGCGCACGACCGTGACCGCGGCCAGGATCCCCACCAGCGTCCACAGGACCGTCTTCAGCGCGGTGAGCCGGTCAGTCATGCCTCGTCGCCTCCTGCGGCCTCGTCGGCCGCCCGTGCGGCGAGCTGCATGCGGCGCCGGATCACCCAGTGGATCCCGCCCATGAGCGTCGCCATCCCGACGACGACCGGGGGCACCTTCTCGAGGGACGCCCAGCTCAGCACCGGCAGCGGCCTGTCCCCCAGGTCCCCGCCCCACCCCAGGAATCCCGAGGGAGACGTCGGAGAGATAGAGCACCGACGTGCCCCCCACCTCCTTCTCCCCGCACACGTGGTCCACGTAGCGGCCCGGCTCCGCCGCGGATGCGGCGGTGGGCCTCGCGGAGCAGGTCGTCCCGCGTCCCGAACGAGCAGCGCCTCGTGCGGGCACGCCTCCACGCAAGCCGGCTCGCTGCCCTCCTGCAGCCGCGGGTAGCACAGGTTGCACTTGCGCACGTACGGCACGGCCTCGTCCCACTCGTAGCGGGGAATCCCGTACGGGCAGGCCACCAGGCAGTACCGGCACCCCATGCACAGCTCCGAGTCGTAGATCACCGGGCCTTCGGGGGTCTTCTGCATCGCCCCGACCAGGCAGGCGCTCACGCACGCCGGCTCCAGGCAGTGGCGGCACTGCTGCTTGACGAAGTGGTCTCCCGGCCGACGCAGGACCGTCGTGAAGCGCGTCGAGGAGAGGCCGTCCACGCCCTCCTGGCCCGTGACGCAGCCGGTCGGCGCCCAGGTCGTTCTCCTCCTTGCAGGCCAGGACGCACGCCTCGCACCCGGTGCATCGGGTGGTGTCCACGAGGATGGCGGGCGAGGCGATCATATCGGCTCGTTCTCCTTCCCCAGCGTCGCGGCGACCCGGACGCCCGCGTCAGGCGGGAAGTGCCAGGCCAGCTCGGACACGAGCTGGGTGAGGGGCAGCAGGATCATGTGGCTCAGCTTGGTCAGCGGGACGAGGACGAGGAGCAGGTCGCCGGTCAGGACGTGGAGCAGCATCGTGGGATCCGCGGGGAACGGGTTCCACGCCGGGTGCATGACCAGGAACCCGGAGGCGAACGCCGACGCGCGACGAGGAGCGGCAGGGCGTAGTCCTGGAACCGACCCAGGGAGCGCGTGGCCCGCGACGCGGCCCGCAGCACCACCACCGCCAGCGCCGGTCGCGATCACGGCCAGCGTGAGGGTCGTGGCCACGACGTTCGGAAGCGCGGGCCAGGAGAGGCCGATCCCACGCTCCCACAGGGCGATGTGGCCCGCCAGGAAGCAGCGGCACCAGGATCACGCCGACGTGGAAGACGAGCGTCGTCAGGCTGTAGGGCCAGCGGTCGCGCAGGCGGCCGAGGGGCACGAGCCACCGCGCGGTGGCCCTGCGCCACCTGGCCCGCCGGGATCGTGCGGTCCCCCGCCCGCCGGTACGCGCGCCCCGCCTCCCAGAGCGTGAGGGCGAGCTGGCGCGCGAGGCCGAGAAGCATGAACGCCAGCGCGGCCTGGAAGAGCGGCCCGCGGGCGACGTGGAGCCAGCCGTCCATGGTCAGCCTCCCTCCCCGTTCCCGGCGGCCGGGAAGTCGATGGCGCGCAGCAGGAGGTCGTGCACCCCGACCACCTCCACGTCGCCCAGGTCGTTGTCCTGGCACAGCTCCCGGAGCTGCTTCTTGCAGTTGGCGCAGGGGGAGACCACGATCTGCGCCCCGGTGGCGCGGATCTGCTCGGCCTTCCGCAGGCCCATCGGGCCCGTGCGGAACGCCCGGATCTCGTCGATCGACACCGTGCCGCCGCCGCCGCCGCAGCAGTAGTTGTCGCGTGCGGTTGGGCGTCATCTCCACGTAGTCGGCGCAGATGGCCTTCAGGATCTCGCGCGGCTGCTCGGTGATGCGGCCGACGCGGGCGATGTTGCACGGGTCGTGGTAGGTGACCCGCTCCGGGATGCGCTCGGCCTTCAGCGGGATCCTGCCTGCCTCCAGCATGTCCCAGGCGTACTCGAGGCAGTTCACGACCGGCGGGGCGTCCGGGCCCGCGAAGGTCGGGACGTACCACGCGGAGCGCGTGGCGTGGCCGCACTCGCCGATCAGGATCTTCCGGCCGTGCAGGCGGCGCACCTCGGCGACCACGCGCCGCACGATCCGCTCCATCATGCGGTCGCGGTAGAACAGGCCGTAGTTGATGCCGTCGTAGTTCCCGGTGCCGATGGTCCACGACCCGCCGGTGACGTGCATGACGGCCGCGTTCCCCATCAGCGTGTCGGCCTCCATGATGTAGTCGGAGACCGCGGGGAAGAACACGTACTCGGCACCCTCGACGTCGAACGGGTATTCGATGTCGACGTCGTAGATGTCGTGCAGCTCCTCCGTGAGGAACTCGCAGGTGTCCTTGAGCGCGGGGAGCGGAATCGCCGACGTGTTGCCGGACTTCCCGTCGAGCTGCTCGCGCACCGAGACCAGGAGCGCCCGTGGGATGACCCCCACTTCCGCCAGGACCCACCGTGCCAGGTGCGTCACCAGGCCGTGGTCGATCCCCATGGGGCAGGAAGCCTTGCACCGCCTGCACGCGGTGCACCGGTAGAACGCCTCGGCCATCTCGTCGAGGTAGGCGTCGGTCAGCTCGAAGCCGCCGAACATCCTCGCCTTGAGCACGCCGGAGGGCGTGAAGTAGCGGCGGTAGACGCGCAGCAGCAGCTCCGAGCGGTGGCAGGGGATGTCCTCCGGAGCCCCCGTCGCCGCGTAGAGCTGGCAGTCCGTCGCGCACCGCCCGCACTTGGCGCTCATGCGTGCGTAGCTGTCGAGCGCGACCGCGTAGCTGCCGTGCTGCAGGATCGCCGCGAACGCCTCCAGGAACCTGCGCGGCCGATCCCTCGATCTCGAGGGCCGCCGCCTCGACGTGATAGCTGTATCTCTTCGGTGTGGCCACCGCTCGTCACTCCATCGAGGTCGTCCGCCGGGGACGCCGATCCCCGGGCTCGTCCGGGAGCTCCGTGCCCGGAACGAGGCGGCCTCTCAGGTACATGTCCAGGAGGTCCTCCACGGAGCCCGACACCCACGAGATCACCTCGAACCCGCTCGTCCTGAGGACGTCCTCGTAGAAGTCCTGCATCCCGCCGCAGATCACGGTGTCGACCTCCTGGTCCCGCAGGAGGCGGACGCGGTCGAAGGGGTCACGGCTCCGGAGCGGGAAGTCGACCTGCTCGACGATGCGCCCGCCGCTCGATGGTGAAGACCGCCATCGTGGCGCAGTACTCGAAGCACGGGGCGACCGTCTCGCCCATTCGTGGAACCGCGACCTTCACGCGCTCACCTCCCTTTGCCTGTTCAGAGGGGCAAGTCGCGGGCCGCGGCGACGCATGCGGCTGAGCGCACGTACAAGTCGTTGTGACATACAAGGACTTATGGGGATGGGACGGCGTCGCGCCGCGGGACGGGCGAGGTGCGGTGCGTTCCGGTCCTGAAACGGGCCGGACGTTTCACACGTTACGGATCCGAAACGTCGCTGCGCGTCCGGAGCCGGCCGTCGTCGACGTGGATCCCGTGCTTCTTCATCTTCCGCCACAGCGTGGTGCGGCTGATGTGCAGCTCGCGGGCGGCCGCGCTCGCGCCGCCCCCCGTGGCGTCGCAGCGCCAGGCGGATGGCGTCCGCCTCGCTCCGCTCGAGCGGAGAGCCGGCCGGAGGCGGGGCCGACGCGGGCGTGGGCTTCCATCCCGCGCGCACGTCGTCCGGGAGGTGTGCGCACCTCGATGAGCCCGTTGTGGCAGAGCACGAAGCCGTACTCGATGATGTTCTCGAGCTCGCGCACGTTGCCCGGGAAGTCGTGGCGCATGAGGATCTCCATGACCTCCGGGGTCACGCCCTGGATCCTCTTGTCCTTCTTCGCGTTGAAGCGCCGGATGAAGTGGTCCACCAGGTAGGGGATGTCCTCCCGCCGGGCCGCGCAGCGGAGGGATCGCCAGGCGCACCACGGCCAGGCGGAAGTACAGATCGTCGCGGAACCGCCCCTGGCTCACGAGGCGCGGCCAGGTCGTGGTTGGTCGCGGCCACGATGCGCACGTCCGCCTTGCGGCTGTCCACCGCAGCCGAGGGGATGGTACTCCCGCTCCTGCAGGAGGCGGAGGAGCTTCACCTGCGTCTCCAGGGGGAGGTCCCCGATCTCGTCGAAGAAGATCGTGCCGCCCTCCGCCGCCGTGATCCGCCCCGGCTTGTCCCGGCGGGCGTCGGTGAACGCGCCGCGCTTGTAGCCGAACAGCTCGGACTCGAAGAGGTTGGGCGGCAGCGTGCCGCAGTTCACGACCTCGTAGGGGCGCTTGCTGCGCTGGCTCAGGTTGTGGATCGCGCGCGCCAGCAGCTCCTTCCCCGAGCCGCTCGGGCCCTCGATGAGGACCGTGCTGCCGCTCGCGGCGATGTCCGGGAGGATCGCGAAGATCTTCTGGAAGGCCTCGCTCTTGCCGATGATGTCCTCGAACGTGTAGCGGCTGAGGACCTCGCGGCGGAGCTGCTCGAGGACGGAGAGATCGCGGAAGGTCTCCACGGCCCCGAGGAGCGTCCCGTCGTCGCCGCGCAGCGCGGCCGAGCTCACCGAGATGGGAGTCGAGCGGCCCCGATGCGTGAGGATGCGGGCCGGGCGGTCGATCACTTCCTGGCCGGACGTCGAGCGTCTCGCGGATCGGGCAGGCGTGCTCGCACAGGTCGGAGTGGAAGACCTCGGAGCACCGCCTGCCGATCGCCCGCTCTGCCGACGTGCCCGTGATCCGCTCGGCCGCGCGGTTGAAGGACGAGATCCGCCAGTCGCGGTCCACGGTGAACACGCCGTCCGCCACGCAGCGCAGGACCGTTTCGAAGAAGCGGGCTTCGTCCACCGCTCTGGATTCTCCCATGTGGTTCCCTCCTGTTAAAGCTAAGCCATCCTCCGGCCTGAGGGAGACTTGAGCGAAAGTTCGGATCGTGCTAATTTTGTGCATATACACAAAACTGAGGAGCTCCGTTTGCCCCGCCCGAGAAAGCGACGCTCTTGCCGCCAGTTCCGCGGCGATCCCGTCTTCAAGCCACGCAGCGTCCCCATGACCGACCTCCAGACCGCGGAGCTGGGTCTGGGCGAGTTGGAGGCGCTGCGCCTCTGCGATCTGGAGGGACTGGATCAGGAGGAGGCGGGCCGGCGGATGGGCGTCTCGCGCGGGACGGTGCAGCGCCTCCTCAAGCGAGCCCGGGCCACGGTCGTCGGCTGCCTGGTCGACGGCCGGGCCCTGGTCATCGGGAAGGGTGAGGAAGATGCGCATATGCGTACCCACGGAGACGGATGAGGGCACCGGTGCCGCCGTCTCCCGGCACTTCGGCAGGGCTCCGTTCTTCAGCGTCGTCGACTCCGTCACGGGCGAGGTGGAGGTGGTGGCCAACCGCCACCTCCACCATGATCACGGGAAGTGTGATCCGGTCGGACAGCTGTCCGCCCTCGAGCCCGACGCGGTGGTCGTGGCCGGCATCGGCGGCACGGCCCTCGGCCGGCTCGCGGCGGCGGGCGTTCCCACGTTCGTGACGTCCGCGTCCACCCTCGGCCACGTCCTGTCGCAGGTGCGGGCGGGCGGGCTGAAGGAGATCGACCCGAAGGAAGCCTGCCGTGGCGGGGTCGGCCCCGGTCACGGTCGTACCCACGAAGCCTGACGTTCCGGCACGAAGGAGGATCTCATGCGGATCGGCATCATCATCTGTGACCGCTACCACACTTGTGGCGGCGGCAAGTGCTTCCGCTCCGTCCGCGAGCGGGAGGGCGCCTTCGCCCGGTACCCGGCGGACGAGCCGCTGGAGGTGGTCGGCTACTCCACCTGCGACGGCTGCCCGGGAGGCAACGTCGAGTACGTGCCCGAGGAGATGATCAAGAACGGCGCCGAGACCATCCACCTGGCCACCGGGATGGTCGTGGGTTATCCGCCGTGCCCATACCTGGAGTACTTCCAGTCGTTCATCCAGGAGCGGTACGGCGTGCCGGTCGTGCTCGGGACGCACCCGATTCCCGAGAAGTACCTGCGGGTGCATCGGGGCCTGGCGTCGCTGCCGGTGCTGACCGGCAACGAGCCGCTCATGGCGACGCCGGAAGTACGGCGCGCGTACGACTGAGACGGAATGTCGGACGAGGCGCGGGCGGCCGACGGGCCGCCCTGCCCTCACAGCTCTCTTCCCGTCTCCGCCGGCGGCTCCTCGCCCGGGTTGATGTAGAGGTCTTCCATCAGCCCGTGCTGCTTCTCGTACAGCCGCCGGTAGAGCCCGCCGTTGGCGAGCAGCTCCTCGTGCGTACCACGCTCCACGATCTCGCCCTCGTCGAGCACCAGGATCTGGTCGGCGCTGCGGATGGTGGACAGGCGGTGCGCGATCACGAACGTGGTGCGCCCCCGTCGTAGGGCCCGGAGGCCGTCCTGGATCATCGCCTCGGCCTCGCTGTCGAGGCTGGACGTGGCCTCGTCCAGGATGAGCACCCGAGGATTGGCGACGATCGCGCGGGCGATGCCGACGCGCTGACGCTGGCCGCCGGAGAGCTTCACGCCGCGCTCGCCGACGACCGTGTCGTACTTGTCGTCGAAGCGCTCGATGAACTCGTCGCAGTGCGCGACGTGTGCGGCCTGGCGGATGTCGCCGTCCGTGGCCTCGGGATTGGCGAAGGCGATGTTCTCCCGCACGGTCCCGTCGAAGAGGAAGTTGTCCTGCATGACCACGCCGAGGTAATGGCGGTACTCGCGCAGGCGCATCCCGTCGAGGTCGCTCCCATCCACCTTCACGGTTCCCTGGAGCGGCCGATAGAATGCCATGACCAGGCCGATCAGCGTGCTCTTCCCGGACCCGGACGGCCCCACCAGCGCGGTGGTCGTGCCCGCCGGCGCATGGAAGGAGATGCCCTTCAAGACGGGCGTGTCGGGCTTGTACTCGAACCAGACGTCGTCGAAGACCACCTCGCCCGCGATGTCGGGGATCGGGTCCCGCTCGTCGTCCTCCTCGTCCTCCGTGCGCACGGCCCGGAGCTCGTGGATCCGGTCCAGCCCGGCGAACGCCTCCGTGATCTGCGTGCCGATCGACGAGATCTGTACGAGCGGCGCCACCATGACGCCCACGTACAGGACGTAGCTGAACAGCTCGCCGGTGGTCATCGAGCCGGCGAGGATCGAGCGGCCGCCGATCCACAGGATCATGACGCCGACACCGCCCACGATCACCGTGGAGACCGCGCCGACCAGCGAGGTGCCCGTGATCGTCGAGGCGATGTTCTTGAAGAGCCGGTCGACACCCTCGCCGAAGACCGACTCCTCGCGGTCCTCCGCCACGTACGTCTTCACCAGGCGGATGCCGCCCAGCGTCTCGTTGAGCCGCCCGGTGACCTCGGCGTTGATCTCGCCGCGCTTGCGGAAGATGGGGCGCAGCTTCTTGAAGGCGATGGCCAGCGCCCCCGCGAAGATCAGGAGCAGCCCGACCGTCCCGAGGGTGAGCTTCAGGTTCATCGACAGCAGGATCCCGAGTGCGATCACTGCCGTGAGCAGCCCGCCGATGAGCTGCACCAGCCCCGTGCCCACGAGATTCCGGATGCCCTCCGGGTCCGTCATGATGCGCGAGATCAGGATGCCGGTCTTCGTCGAGTCGAAGTAGCCGACCGGCAAACGCAGGACGTGGGCCTGGACGTCCTTGCGCATTCGTGCGATGGCGCCCTGCGCCGCGATGCTCACCACCTGGGAGAGGCTGAACGACGTCACCGCCTGGATGAGCGCGGCGCCCCCCGCGGCGAGCACCAGCCATTTGAGCAGCTCGGGCCGATTCTGGCCGATGACATCGTCGATGAGGAAGCGCGGCATGGCCGGAATCACGAGGCCGGCCAGGCGGTTCACGACCATCAGGACCATGCCGATGGCCAGGGTGCGCCGGTGCTCCCGCACCAGGTAGGCGGCCTCGGCGCGGACGTTCTTGAAGTCGACCTTGCGCCGCTTCTTTTGGTTCTCGGGCATTCGCCAAGCTAGAGGCGATGGCTCCGGGGCGGAATGGGGTGTGGCTCTCCGAGGTGGATGGCCGCGGCCGCGTCAGGGAGTGCCGAGCCACTCCCGCACGGCCTTCACCTGCGGCACACCTCCGGAGTGCACCACCTTGCCGTCCACCACCACGCCGGGCGTGCTCATCACGCCCCACCCCATGATGTCGGCCATGTCCGTGACCTTCTCGACGTGGACCTCGACGCCCAGGGCCTCGGCCTCGCGCTGCACGAGCTCGGCAGTGAGCTGACAGCTTCGGCAGCCCGAGCCCAGCACCTTGATGTCCTTCATCCTCACCTCCGTCCTACAGATGTATGGCGTTGAAGAGGTATCCGACGGCCACGAAGGCGAGCGCGAGGTAGCCGGCGAAGAAGCCGAGCATGCGCACCTTCAGGACCTTGCGCAGGATGATCATCTCGGGGAGCGACAGCGCCACGATGCTCATCATCAGGGCGAGCACGGTCCCGACCGGAACCCCCTTGCCCAGCAGCGCCTCGGCCACGGGGATGGCGCCAGACGCGTTCGAGTAGAGGGGCACACCCGTCATGACGGCCAGCGGCACGGCGAACGGGTTTCCGTTCCCCACCCATCGCACGAGGAAGTCCTGGGGCACGAAGCCGTGCAGGCCCGCCCCGAGGCCCACGCCGATCAGCACGTAGATCCAGATGCGGCCGACGATGTCGCGCACCTCGCCCCACGCGAAGTCGATGCGCTGCCGGAGTGACGGACGCCCGGTGGGAGCCGCATCGGCCTGGCCGACGCGGATCTTCCAGACGTACTCCTCCACCCACCGCTCCAGCCCGAGCCCGTCGATGAGCGCGCCCCCCGCGACGCCCACAGCCAAGCCCGTCCCCACGTACAGCACGGTGAGCTTCCATCCGAGGAGCGTCACCAGAAGCGCCACCGCCACCTCGTTGATCATCGGCGAGGCGATGAGGAAGGCCATCGTGGCGCCCACAGGAATGCCGGCCTCGACGAAGCCGATGAACAAGGGCACGGAAGAGCAGGAGCAGAAGGGCGTCACGGCGCCGAGCACCGCCGCCATCCCGTAGGCCGCCCACCGCGACCTCCCCTCCAGATAGGAGCGCACCCGCTCCGGCGAGAGCATCGAGCGGAAGAGGCCCATCACGAAG
Organism: uncultured Gemmatimonadales bacterium; assembly: GCA_963848895.1. Taxonomy (GTDB): domain Bacteria; phylum Gemmatimonadota; class Gemmatimonadetes; order Longimicrobiales; family Gaopeijiaceae; genus SZUA-318. The sequence goes on along the minus strand of CAWKGE010000018.1, from coordinate 140,150 downwards.
ATCACGGTGACGAGCAGCGCGAAGATCTTCGTCGTATCCTCGACGAAGAAGTGCAGCGCGTCCGCGGTTCGGGTCTCCGGGGCAAGCCCCAGCAAGCCGTAGACCACGCGGTCGGCGAGAACGGTGAAGACGTGGAGCATGGACGTCAGCCGAGCGCCACCGGCACGTCGGCCCCGGAGAGGGCCCTGCGCACGCGCCAAGCGCGCAGCCGCTCGTCGTCGGCCCGGTGCAGGCGTCGTGTCGGTCGCGAAGGGTGCGAACCCGTCGAGGACGCGCACGGCGTCCTCGTCGGCCTCCTCCGCGATCCGGTAGAGCACCCGCACCCCGTCGCGGCGGTCGCGCACCAGGCCCGCCGGTGGCCAGGTAGCGCAGGTGGCGTGAGGTCTTCGACTGGGTCGCGCCCAGGGCCGCCTCCACGTCGCACGCGCACAGCTCACCGTGTCGCATGAGGAGCGCGAGGATCCGGAGCCGGGCGGGCTCCGAGAGGGCCTTGTAGAGTCCTGCGATTCGTTCCATCGATGCCTCCCGATGGTCGAATCTACCCGTCTACCCGGATAGACGGGTGTAGGGAAAACCCCGCGACGAGATGTGGTGCGTCCCGCTGGCCGACGGGGCCCGTGCAACGCTTCCGAGCCGCTCGGCATCCCATTACTGTACCCTACCTAGGATTCTTTGTACTCGAGGCCCGGGAGAGGCCGATGGGCAAGCTCTTCAGCCTGACGTATCCCACCGCCGCGGTGCTGCTGGCCATCCGCCACGGCCACCGCTACGGCTTCGACGTGATGGACGCGACGGGCCTTCCGGACGGGACGGTCTATCCGATCCTGCGGCGCCTGGAGCGTCGGGGGGTGCTGGAAGGCGCCTGGGAGGACGAAGCGAAGGCGCACGCCGATCAGCGCCCGCCACGGCGTTACTACCGGCTCACGAAGGTCGGAGATGAGGCCCTCGCCGAGGTGACGGACCGCTTCCCCGCGCTGGCGCGGCTCTTCGCGGCGGAGCCGGGGACCGCCTGATGGACACGCCCGGCGCCCGGCTCATCCGGGCCGCGTCGCGCCTGGTGCCCCGCGCCCGCCGCGAGGCGTGGCGGCGGGAATGGGAGGCCGAGACCGCATACGCCTGGTCGAGCCTCCGGCGGAACGGGCGCACGTCCCGCTTCGCGGCTCTGCGCCTGTGGGCGCGGATCCTGACCTGTACGATCGACGCCCTCTGGGAGCGGAAGGAGACGATGAAGATGACGGGCTTCCTGAACGACGTGCGCTACGCCCTGCGCGGACTGCTGCGCTATCCGGCCTTCACCGACGGTCGCGGTGATCACCCTGGCCCTGGGGATCGGGGCCACGACGGCGGTGTTCACCCTGGTGGACGGCGTGCTCATCCGCCCGCTCCCCTTCCCCGGCTCGGACCGTCTTCTGTCGATCGACCACCAGGGTCGTGACGGCCAGGACCAGCTGCCGATCTCCAGCGGGCTGTACGTGACCTACCGGGAGCACGCACCCTCCCTCGAGGCCATCGCGATGTACCAGCCGACGGTGGTGAACCTGGTGGGCGAGGGCGAGCCGGAACGCATCCCCGCCGAGGCGGTGACGCCGAGCTTCTTCAAGGTGCTGGGCGTGCAGCCGGTGCTGGGACGCACCTTCACGGACGAGGAGGGCGCCCCCGACGGCGAGCAGGTGGTCGTCCTGAGCGACGGGCTGTGGCGGAGGGACTTCGGCGCGGACCCGTCCATCGTGGGCCGAACCCTGGACATGAACGGCGTGAGCCGGAAGGTCGTGGGCGTCATGCCACCGGACTTCGGCCACCCCAATCGCGACGCGCAGTTGTGGCTACCCATGGTCGTGGATCCCGCCCAGGTGTCGTACGGCGGCGTTCGGCGCCGGAGGCATCGCGCGGCTGGCGTCCGGGGAGCAGCCTGCAGGGCGCGGCCACGGAGCTGCAGGGCATCGTGGACCGGCTCTCCGAGTTCGCGCCCGCCGACGAGGCGGCGTTCCTGAAGCAGGTCAACCTCAAGGCCGTCGTGCGGCCCCTGAAGGAGGCCGTGGTCGGCGACGTCGGCCGCACGCTGTGGATCCTGCTGGGCACGGTCGGCTTCGTGCTCCTGATCGCGTGCGCGAACGTCGCGAACCTCCTGCTCGTGCGTGCGGAAGGCCGCCAACGGGAGCTGGCGCTGCGGGTCGCGGTGGGCGCCGGACGCGCGCAGGTGCTGCGCGCGTTCATGGGCGAGAGCCTGCTGCTCGCCGCTGTGGGAGGCGCCCTCGGCGTCGGCGTGGCGGCGCTCGCCGTGCGCGTGTCGTTGGGGCTCGTTCCCACGGACATCCCACGCATCGCCGAGGTCGGCGTCGACCTGCGCGTCCTCGGCTTCACCGCCCTGGTCTCCCTCGGGTGCGCGCTCTTCTTCGGCTTCTTCCCGCTCGTGCGCTACGGCACCGGGGACCTGGCCAACCAGCTCCGGGAAGGTGGCAGCCGCGGTGGCACCACCGGCCGCGAGCGGCACCGGCTGCGCAACACGCTGGTGGTCGTGCAGGTGGCGCTGGCGCTCGTGCTCCTGGTCGGCTCCGGCCTGATGTTCCGCTCCTTCGTCGCGCTGCGGGCGGTCGATCCCGGCTTCCGGCCGGCAGGGGTGCTGACCGCGCGCCTGTCCGTGCCCAGCGCGGAGATCCCGGGCGCCGACCGAGACGGCCGACTTCTTCCGCCAGCTCCGGGAGCGCCTGGCCGCAGCAGCAGGGCGTGGAGTCGGCGGGGCTGGTCGGCCGCGTGCCCCTCTCCGGCGGCGTCTCCTTCGGGACCATCGACGTGGAGGACCAGCCCCGCGCCGAGGGGGAGCTCCCGGTCTTCGCGTTCCAGGGGAGCGCGGGGCCCGGCTACTTCGAGACGATGGGCATCCCCCTCCTGGAGGGGCGCACGTTCCGGCGTGAGGACGGCGCCGCCGGCACGCACGCGGTCGTGGTCGGCAAGGCGTTCGCGCAGCACTGGTGGCCCAACCAGAGCGCCCTCGGCCGGCGGCGTGCGCATGCGGCTTTCCCGGACGAGGACTGGTGGGAGATCGTCGGCGTCGTCGGCGACGTGCACCTCCAGAGCCTCGAGGACACGCCCGGCGAGATGGTCTACTTCCCGCCGACGTTCGGCGCCGCGGCGAACCCCTTCGTGAACCGCACGCTCGACGTGGTCGTGCGCACCTCCGGCGACCCGCTCCAGTTCGTGCCGGTGCTGCGTCGCGAGCTGCGCGACCTGAACCCGCGCATCCCACTCGCCAACCCCCGGACCATGCAGGACGTGTTCGAGGGCGCGACGGCCCGCACGTCGTTCACGATGGCGCTGCTGGGCGCGGCCTCGGGAATCGCGCTGATCCTCGGGCTGGTCGGCATCTACGGCGTGATCTCGTACCTGGTCTCGCAGCGCACGCGGGAGATCGGAGTGCGCATGGCGCTCGGGGCTTCGGCTCCTTCCGTGCGCGCCATGGTCGTGCGTCAGGGGCTCGTGCTGGCGGGCGCCGGGGTGGGGGTGGGCCTGGTGACCGCAGGGCTGTTGAGCTCGCTGATGTCGACGCTCCTGTTCGGCGTACGCGCGACCGACCCGATCACGTACGGGAGCGTGGCGGTTGCGTTGGTCGCCGTGGCCGCGGCCGCGAGCTGGCTCCCCGCGCGCCGGGCGGCCGGGGTGGATCCTTCGCGGGCCCTGCGGGCCGAGTGAGGACCGGAGCGGGCCCGGGCGCGACGGCGGCGCCCGGGCGCCCCCGCTCAGTGCTTCGTGACCACCTCGATGGCGCCGGCGGTCATGTCGGTCCCGTAGCGCGTGGTCGCGTCGCGGGCGTTCAGGAAGCGGAGCTCGTCCACCTCGCTGCCCGCGATGCTGCGCAGGACCTCCACGCTGCCCTGTTGGCGGGTCCCGTCGATGATGACCGAGATCCGGGCAGGGCCCTGCGCCGTGGTCGCCCCGCGGACCTGGAGCCACCGCGGGCGATGTCGCTGGATGATCGTGTAGACGTCGAAGCCGACGTCGTTCTGGAAGTCGGCGGCGACCAGACGCGTGCTCGAGCTTCGGGGGGCACCGCCGCCCCCGCCCGAGCCGCTGGCGCAAGCGCCGAGGGCCATGAGCATGGCCAGTGCCGACAAGACCTGAGGTGCGGAGCGTCTCGACCACATGGGTGTCCTCCCTGTGTGTTGGGCCGGCGGCCCGGTCCCCGGAGGCCGTCCCGTCCAGGATAGCGCCGTGGCGTCCGTGCGCCAGCGTTCGCGGACCCCGCGGTCTACGGTACGCCGCGGGCGAGCCGGGCTTACCCCTCCGCGCCCGGTGCGCGCGTACCTTCGCGACGTTGCCGCAGTCGGCCATGTCGCACCACCGGCGACGCCGCCCCCGACTGGTGTCGAGGAACAGCCATCCGCACCGTTCGCCCGCGCATCGGCCGACCCGAGCGAGAAGCTCGGGTGTGGTCAGGAGGCGCAGGGCGGAGCGCGCGACCGGCCAGAGCGGAGCGTCCAGGTCGTCGGAGACGCCCACCCACTGCAGCGTGATGCGTCCGTCCCCAGCCGCCAGTCGCTCGTTCCGGCGCAGAGCCGCAAGCTCCCCGTTGATCCGGTCGAAGTGCGCGCCCTCGAGCGTACGACCTTCGCCCGAGGCGCGGAGCGCACCGTACAGAGCCCGACGCAACATCCGGGCCCTCTCCGCCACGGCGGCGCCCGCGGCGGGGCGCCCTGCCGCCGCAGCGCGTAGACTGTCGACATCCTCCTCCTGGAGGGCCTTGACGGTCTGCGACCACCTCAGAAGGTCGCCGTAGTCGCGCAGGCGCTCCTCGGCGATGCGGTAGCGGCCCTCCCCGTCGTCCACCCACGCACCAACAGTGTTCACGAAGTCCACGCACAGGAACCCGCCCACGAGCTTCCGGAAGGGAGGCCCCACGTCCCCGCGAACCTCGGGCTCGCCGGAGTCCTGGAGGCGCAGCGGTCGAGCCATGACCCTCCTCCTGCCGACCGATTGACGGCACTCCCGGTCCTGCTAGAATGTAACCGTATTAATTACTTAATATGGTTACACATGGTCTCCGGCGGGAGGAGGTGGACGGTGGGCGGAACGAACGGGAAGCACGGGGCCGCGGGGTCTCCGGATGCGAGCACCCTGATGCGCGCCCTGCGCGAGTCGTATGCGGGCCCGGCGTGGCACGGCCCCTCCGTGCTGGGCGCTCTGCGTGGCGTGTCGGCCGCCGACGCCGCGGAGCCGCCCGCGCCGGAACGGAACACGATCTGGGATCTGGTGCTCCACCTGGCCTACGTCCGCCACCGGTCGCTCTTGCGTGTCGCGCGCTTGCGCGGGCTCGACGCCCCGCCGTTTCCCCGCAAGCTGAAGGCCTCCTGGTTCCCGGAGGTCCCGGCAGTGCGCGACGAAGCGGCCTGGACGGACGACAAGGCGCTCCTGGCCGCCTACCAGGAGCGCCTGCTGGACGTGCTGGAAGGTCTCCCGGTGGCGACGCTACGCACGTGTCGCCGGGGAACGACCCGCTCCATCGGGGACGAGCTGCTGGGCGTGGCGCTCCACGACGCGTACCACGCCGGGCAGATCCGCCTGCTGGGGAAGCTGCGGGAGGGTCGCTGACCGGACGGACTAGTCGCCGCCCTCTCCCGCCAGGTTCTTCGTCCTCTCGATGGCCTGCAGCGCGAGGAACTGCTCGCCGAACTTGTCCATCTGCTCGAGAATCGTCTGGAAGGCATCGTAATGCCCTTCCTCGTCGCCGACGAGATGCTCGAAGATCATCTTCGAGGCGGCGTCCGCGTTCGCGCTGCACTCGTTGGCGAACTTGTTGTAGTCGCGTACCGCGGCCTGCTCCATCTCCATGGCCTTCTCGATCATGCCACGCGGGTCGTGGATGTCGGCGACCTCGTGCGAGGCCTTCATCTCGACCTTGCCACCAAGGAAGAGGATGCGCTCGGCGAACTCCTCGATGTGGGCCATCTCCCCGATGGCGGTCCTCTTGAACAGGTTCGCGAGGAGGTCGTAGCCCTGATCGTCGCAGTGGAAGTGGAAGTACATGTATTGGTGCACCGCCCACATCTCGTCGGCGAGGCCCTGGTTCAGCAGCTTGATGCTCTTGTTCTTTTGCATCCGGAACTCCGGGGTGGGGTGGGAGGCAGGCACACGAAAGGTACCCCGGAACCGCGGCCCGTTCACCCCCCTGCGAAGGAGGCAGGCATGCGCACCGCCACGACCCGCCCTTCGGCCGTCACCACCCCGTCGGCCTCCACGGTCACGCGCGTCACGACCTTGCGGCTGCCCCGCTCCTCGCCGGCGTCCTCCACTACGCCGCGCACCAGGAGCTCAGGGCCCAGCGGAGTGGGTTTCAGGTAACGCACCTCGAGTGAAGCCGTGACGTAGCGCGGCGCCTCCTCACCTTCCGGGGGATTCTCCTCGCCCAACCGCCACCCGGCCGTGCGAGCCCCCACGGCGGCGGCCGTCCCGGTGCCGTGGCAGTCCACCAGCGACGCGATCAGCCCCCCGTAGACGTAGCCGGGAATGGCCGTGTGCCACGGCTTCGGAGTGAAGTGGGCGACCGTCTCGTCCCCCTGCCAGAAGCTCCGCAGCCGGTGGCCACGCTCGTTGAGCCGTCCGCACCCGTAGCAGTGCGCGACGTCGTCCGGATAGAGGTCCTGGAAGGCGGATCGTTCTCTCGTCATGTGGATCTCCGGGCCCGTTCGGGTTCGCTGGCACGCCCGTGGAATCTACCGCCTCGGCCCCCGCCGGGTGCCCCTCCCTTCTTGGCGATCGCCGAATTCGATATTTTTATCACGATTACCCTCCCCGGGGTGTGGGCGGGGTCCGCCGGGGCACGACGAGACTCGAATGGCCACCGATCCGGAAGGGTCCACTTCACGAAGCCCCATCCGTCCGAAGGACGGCCACGTCCGGGAGCTGTTCTGGCACACGCTGGGCCGGCTCCTCTTGCTCTATTTCGTGCCCCTCCTCCTCCTGGCCGCCTTTTTCCATCTGCAGTACCGGCACGTCCAGCGCGACAGCCTGCGCGCCCATCTCGAGGCGCTGGCCGAGCACCAGGCCAACACGTTCGACCTGTACCTGCGCGAGCGTCTGGTCAACCTCGACAACGTGAACCGCGACCCGCGGTTCTGGACGGGCGACCCGGCCGACAACCTGGAGACGTTCCTCGACGAGCTGCGCCGCACCAGCGACGCCTTCGTGGACCTCGGCGTCGTCTCCGAGGACGGCGGGCTCGTGGCGTACACCGGCCCCGTCCACTTCCCCGGCCCCGTCGACTACGGCGCGGAAGAGTGGTTCCGCGAGCTGTGCGCGTCCCCGAACGGCTCCGTGATCACGGAGATCTACCTGGGGTTCCGCGGGCGTCCGCACTTCACGATCGCCGTACGCAGAACCGGCGCCGAGCGCGTGCGCACTCTACGCGCAGCCCTGTCTCCCGAGCGCCTCTCCGAGTACCTGACCACGCTCGAGGGCGCCAGCGAGGTGCGCGCGGCGGTCGTGAACCGCGCCGGGGTCATCCAGCTCTCTACGGGCCAGGTGGGCGAAACGCTGCAGCTGTCCGACTTCGTCCCGCCAGCGACCCCCCCGCGCGGCTTCGTGCCACACCGGGCGGGCTCGAGCCGGCCCGACTACGCGTACGCATGGCTCAACGAGACTCCGTGGGCGCTGCTGGTGATCGACGCGCGCGCCGCCTCCGCCGTCTCGAACGCGCCGCGCACGCTCCTGGTGGTGACGTTCGCGGCCTTCCTCTTCATGGGAATGGTGATCCTGATCCGTACGCGACAGGTGGTGGGCGAGCACCTGGCCACGGAGCAGCACGAGGCCGAGCTGTCCGGACAGCTCGTGCACGCGGCGAAGCTGGCGTCGGTCGGGGAGCTCGCGGCGGGCATCGCGCACGAGATCAACAACCCCCTGGCGATCATCGCGGAGGAGGTCGGCGTGCTGCAGGACGCCATGGACCCCACGCTCGCCGAGGAGGACGAGGAGCCCCTGGACGTCCCCGAGCACTTGGGCGCCATCCACGACGCCGTGTTCCGGTGCCGGGACATCACCCGGAAGCTCCTGACCTTCGTGCGCCAGAAGGAGGTGAGGGTCGAGCCGCACGACCTGCACGAGATCCTGGACGAGGTGCTGGACGTACTGCTCGGCAACGAGCTCGTGATCTCGAACGTCGAGGTCGGGTGCCGCTACGACCCGAGGATCCCCCCGATCCTGACGGACCGGAACCAGCTCGTCCAGGTCTTCGTGAACCTCGTGAAGAACGCCATGGACGCCATGCCCGGCGGCGGCGACCTGACCGTCACCACGCAGCTGCGCGGCATGAAGGCGACGGTCGCGGTGAAGGACACCGGCTGCGGCATGACCCGCGAGCAGCTCGGAAAGGTCTTCATGCCGTTCTTCACGACCAAGGACCCAGGCAAGGGCACCGGGCTCGGCCTGAGCGTCAGCTACAGCATCATCCAGAGCTTCGGCGGCGCGTTCTACGTCACGAGCGCACCCGGCAGAGGCAGCACGTTCACCGTGGAGCTCCCCCTGGCCGGCGCCGACTAGCGCGCAGCGGGAGCGGGAGGATCGTCGATGGCGATCGGAGTCGCGGATATCATGGTTCCGCTCGACGAGTACGCCGTGGTGGACGAGGACGCGACGGTCCTGGACGCGCTGCACGCGCTCCAGGCATCGCAGGAGAAGCTCCCACCCGGCCGCCAGCCGCACCGGGCGATCCTCGTGCGCGACCGCAACGGCAGGATCGTCGGCAAGTTCCACCACTTCGCCTTCCTGCGCGCGCTCGTGCCCGAGCGGAAGGCGCGCGCCACCCAGGACCTGTTCGACCGGGCCGGCGTCGGCGACGACCTGAGGGACACCTCCATGCACATGCTGGACTTCCTCACGGGCGACCTGCTCGACCTGTGCGAGCGCGCCCGCAACGTCGCGGTCAAGGACGTCTGCACCTACGCGACCGTGGGCATCGACGAGCGGGCCACCCTGCCCGACGCGATCCCCGTCTTCCTCCGCCACCAGACGCTCTCCCTCCTGGTCACGCGCATGGGACGCACCGTGGGAATCCTCCGACTCAGCGACCTCTTCGACGAGCTCTCCCGCCAGATCATGCAGGGCGAGTGCCTCGGCGGAAGGAACGGGTGACATGTCCAGAGTCCTGTTCGTAGACGACGAGGAGCGCTTCCGCACCTCGCTGGCCCGGCGCCTGCGCGCGCGCGGATACGATGTGGTGGACGTCTCCAACGGCGAGGAGGCCGTCCGCCGCCTCCGCCAGGACGGCGACATCGACATCGCCGTCCTCGACCTGCGCATGCCCGGGATGGACGGGATCCAGACGCTCAGGGAGCTGCGGGCGTTCAACCCGGCCATCCAGGCGGTCATGCTCACCGGTCACGGGAGCCTCGACTCGGCGAAGGAGGCCGGCCGCCTCGAGGCGTTCAAGTACCTGCAGAAGCCGTGCGAGGTGGAGGAGCTGGCCGCCGTCCTGGAGGAGGCGAAGGAGGAGGTCGGCTACGCGAAGGCCCGGCACGAGATCGTGCACCAGCCCGTGGAGCAGCGGACGACGCTGCGCTGGTTCATGGGCAGCCACAACTCGCGGCCGCTGTTCATCTTCCTGGGCATCGTGCTCTTCTGCTCGCTGGTGATCCCCGCCCCGCCCACCCGGCTCGTGGAGCTGGTGGGCACGGCCAAGGCCACGCCGGAGGAGGCGGCCCGCGCCACCGACCCGATCATGGGTTACGCCGCCTACCGGGACATGCGGCCCGGGCAGACGATCTCCGAGTACTACGGCGCGAAGAACAAGGTCGAGCACCAGGTCACGCGCCCCGACGGGACGCGCGCGACCGAGCCGCTGAGCGACGAGGCCGTGGCGCGCCGCGCCATGGTCGTGCTCGCCACGCTCGCCGTGGCGGCGCTCTTCTGGGCGACGGGTGCGATCCCCGTGGCGGTGACGACGCTGTTCGTCGCCGCGTCGCTTTACTTCTTCGGGATCTTCAGGCCCGACGGGGTCGCGCAGGCGTTCGCCAAGGACGCCGTGCTCTTCATCTTCGGCGTCCTCGCCATGTCGAAGGCGATCACCCGCACCGGGCTCGACCGGCGCATCGGCCTCCTCCTGCTCGCGCCCGCGCGCAACCTCACCCTCTTCCTGCTCGTGTTCATGCCGCTGCTGTCCGTGACGTGCGGCTTCTTCAGCGAGCACGCGATGGTCGCGTTCACGATGCCGCTGTTCGTCATGGTGTACGCGAGCGCGCTCCGCTCCACCGGGCTGAAGAAGGACCGCAACCTCATGGTCCTGATGGCGCTGGCGCTTTGCTACGCCGCGAACCTGGGCGGGCCCGGCTCGCCGGCCGCGGGGGGGAGGAACGCGATCATGGTCGGCATCCTCGCCGACTACGGCGTGGCGCCCACGTTCGGGCAGTGGATGAAGTACGGGCTCCCGCTCGTGCCGGTCATGTCGTTCTGCGTCGGGCTGTACTTCGTGCTGTTCCTGAAGCGGAAGGTGGCGGTGCCCCGGCTCAACATCGCCACGGAGGTCAAGCGCGCCGCGGACAAGATCGGGCCCATGACCCGAAACGAGTACGTCAGCGGCGCGGTGTTGCTCCTGGTGGTCGTGCTGTGGATCACGGCGAGCGGATCGCTGGGGATGGGCGGGCCGGTGCTGCTCGGCCTCGTGCTCCTGAACGTCTTCCGCATCCTGCCGTGGAAGGACATGCAGTCGATCCACTGGGAGGTGGTCCTGCTCTACGCCGGCGCCACGGCGATCGGCGCGGGGCTCGCCTCCACCGGAGCCGCGCTCTACCTGGCGGACCGCTTCGTGAGCGTGCTGCCCGACTTCATGCGCGGCGGCTCCGGCCTGGCCATCGCCTCGTCGCTGTTCACGGGCGTGGCCACCAACTTCATGAGCGACGGCGCCACCGTGGCGGCCATCGGTCCGGTGACCGTCCCCATGGCGACCGTGGCGGGCGTGCACCCGTGGATGGTCGGGTTCTCCACCGCGTACGCGTCGTCGTTCGCGCACATGCTCATCATCGGGACGCCGTCCAACGCCCTGGCCTACGCCATGGCCAAGGACCCCACCACCGGCGAGCAGCTCGTCACGCTGGCGGACTTCTTCAAGCACGGGTTCTTCGTGCTGCTCATCAGCTTCGCGGTGCTGTGGCTGTGGGCGATCCTGGGCTACTGGCTCTGGCTCGGCTTCCCCGCCGTCTGAGCGCTTTTTCGAGGAGACGTTGCGATGGAACACGTGATCAAGCTGCTCATCGTGGACGACGAGACGCGCTTCCTGCAGGCCATCGCGCGCCGGCTGTCCAAGCGGGGCTTCGACGTGCGCACGGCGACGAACGGCCTGGAGGCGCTGGAGCTCGCGAGGAGCGAGCGGTTCGACATCGCGCTCCTCGACCTGAAGATGCCCGGGATGGACGGGGGCCAGGTGTTGAGGGCGCTCAAGGAGGAGCACCAGTTCCTGGAGGCCATCATCCTCACGGGCCACGGCTCGCTGGAGAGCGCCGTGGAGCTCACCAAGCTCGGGGCGTTCAGCTACCTTCCCAAGCCGTACGAGCTGGACAAGCTCATCGAGACCCTCAAGGACGCCTACCAGACGCGGCTGAAGAAGAAGTTCGCCTCGGACCAGGCGCGCATCGACGAGATCGTGAAGATGGCCACCGGAGAGAGCGCGCTCGGCATCCTGCGCAGGCTGCGCGCGCTGGACGACGAAAGGCGGTAGATCCGCACTCGTGAAGCCCGGTCGGGAGCGCCGCTTCGTCACGGCGGCGCTGGTGTTGGGGATGTTCCTCGCGGCGCTGGAAGCCACCGCCGTGGGCACGGCCATGCCCACCGTCGTCGCCGAGCTCGGCGGCGTGTCCCGTTACAGCTGGGTCTTCTCCGCCTACCTGCTCACGTCCACCACCACCGTGCCGATGTTCGGCAAGCTGGCCGACCTCTACGGCCGGCGCCGCATCTACCTGGTGAGCGTCACGCTCTTCATGCTCGGCGCCGCGCTGAGCGGCACGGCCACCTCGTTCACGCAGCTCATCGTCTACCGCGCGCTCCAGGGCCTGGGCGCCGGCGGCGTGCAGCCCGTGACGATCACCGTGGTCGGCGACATCTACACGCTGGAGGAGCGCGGCCGCATGCAGGGCCTCTTCTCCGGCGTGTGGGCCGTGTCCAGCCTGGTGGGGCCCGCCGCGGGCGGCCTCATCACCGACCTCCTGTCGTGGCGGTGGGTCTTCTACCTGAACGTGCCGTTCGGCCTGGTGTCGGCCTTCCTGCTGGCCGCCTTCCTGCGCGAGGAGACCGAGCGCCACGAGCACAGCCTGGACGTCGCGGGTACCGTGAGCCTGACGGCCGCCGTGGCGCTGCTGCTGCTCGCGCTCCTCGAGGGGAGCGAGCTGTGGGGGTGGACCGACGTGCGCACCCTCGGGATGATCGCCGGCTCCGGCGTCGGCCTGATGTACTTCCTCGCTCAGGAGCGGCGCGCCCCCGAGCCCATGCTCCCCCTCGAGCTCTTCCGCGTGCCCGTCATCGCCGTGTCGAGCCTGGGGAGCGTGGTGATCGGCACCACCATGTTCTGCGCCTCGGCCTTCGTGCCCATGTTCACGCAGGGCGTGCTGGGCGGCACCGCCATCGATGCCGGCATGACGCTCGCGCCCATGTCCATCGGCTGGCCCATCGCGAGCACCCTGTCCGGGTGGATGGCCGTGCGGTGGGGCTACCGCCCCTTCGCCATCGTCGGCGCCGCGTGCGCGACCGCGGGCTCGCTTCCTGCTGTCGACCGCCCACGTCGGATCGGGCCGCGGACTCGTCATGGCCGCGATGTTCATCGTCGGCCTCGGCCTCGGCTTCATGGCGACGCCCTACCTCCTCGCCGTCCAGAACGCCGTGCCGAGGCGGCGGCGCGGCGTGGCCACCAGCTCCGTGCAGTTCTTCCGCACCATCGGCGGGGCCGTGGCCGTCGCCGTGCTCGGCACCGTGCTCAACGCACACCTGGCGAGCCGCACGGGCGTCGATCCCAACGCGATCCTCAGCCCGACGCAGCGCACCGAGCTCCCCGCCGAGACGCTCCGCGGCCTCGTGTCCGCGCTGGACGGCGGGCTGCACTCCGTCTACCTGATCATGGCGGGGATGGCGGTCGTCGGCCTCGTGGTCGCACTGTTCTTCCCGGCCGGCTCGGCCGAGGCGCACGCGCACGCGGAGGCGCGGGTGCGGTAGAGCTTCGCCTGGAGGACGCGGTCCGGATCACCCGCGAGATCGCCGACGCTGTGCTCCGACCACGCGCGCCTCGTCACCGCCAACGTCGTCCATCTGCGGTAATCCGCGTAATCCGCGCGACGTCGCACGCCCGCAGGCGAACGATCGTCGACGATGAGTAGAGCCTACGTGCCATCCCCCAGCACGTGAGGCGTCACTGCCGCCACGACCTGCCGCGCGCTTTCGCGAGCTCGAATAGCGTCATCCTTCGAATAGAAGCCGGACGGGGTGAGGTCCTCCGCCCCATAGAAGGCGAGCTCCCGGTCCCGGCGGAGTTGGCGGGAGGCTTCCGCCAGTACCTCGATGCCGTCGCGAAGCTCCGCGGGTAGCCGATCCCGCTCGCTCAGGAGGATCTCGGAAACGTCGTGGATTCGTGGGGGATCGATGCCGCAGGCACGGAGCAGGCCCTTCAGGGTGAGCTCCACGGTCTCCTGGGCCTCGCGGACCACGTCCGCCCAGCTCTCACCGTCGAAAAGGACGTCGAGGGCCTCGAGCCGGACCACCGCTCTGCGCAGATAGTCGCGCGCCAGGTCGGGATTGTGCATCAGGCGGCCTCTACCCAGTAGGGGTGTCCGTGGATCTCCCGTCGGATCAAGACCCCGGTGACAATACTCTTCCGGACATGCACGAGGTGCCGCGAGAGGGAGAAATCGGGATCGAACAGAACGACTCCGTCCAGGGCCGCCTCGGCCCACAACCCCGTGACCCGGTCGGCCGGCCCCGGCAGGTGCACGAAATGGGGCTCGACCCTGAGCCCGTGCCAGCGGACGGGGGATGCATCCCATCGCCGGTACAGACCCCGCTCCACCGTGACATCCCCATCGGCCACCACCAGGAGGTCCACGTCCGAGTCGTCGGTCAGCTCGTTCCGAGCCCAGGAACCGAAGACCAGAAGGCCGCGCAGATGCCCTTCGGTCACGGCCACGGCCCGGCGGACCACCTCCACCGCGGGGCCACCCACTGCGAGGCCCGGGGCGGCGAGCCGGCGGGCGCAGTACTCGTTCAGGGACAGCCCCGACCCTTCGGCCTCGTCCCGGAGGAGCGCGTGGAGGGTGGGATCGATCCGGAGCAGAAATCGTCCTGAAGGAAGCGGAGATGAGATGGTATCGTTCATATTGCTAGATGATATCACCTGCGTCCCCACGGTGCAACGCAAGGGCTGGGCATCCTCTGGAAGAGCAGGGCGACATAGGTTGGGGGCGAGGCTGTAGAACGCGAAGCGGTCGTCGGCCAACGGGCGAGCGGATCGACATGGCGAACGAGAACCGAGTTGGACCCTACCGGATCGTGCCCTTTCGACCGGAACGGAACGCGACGCTCGACACGCTCCGTTGGGCCCGGAAGCGGCTCCAGATCCCGACGCTCCTCGAGGTGGACGTCACCGCCGCGCGTCAGGCCATCCGCGAATTCCGACGTCACACCGGGAAGGGCCTGAGCTTCACCGCTTGGGTCGTCGGCTGCGTCGCGCGCGCCGCAGCCGAGCACCCGCGCGTGCACGCGATCCGCCACGGAAAGCGAAAGCTGGTGCTCTTCGCAGAGGTGGACGTCGCCGTCCTCGTGGAGCGGACGATCGGCGAGGAAGAGGACCCGGAGACGCTGCCCATCCCGGTGGTGATCCGGAAGGCGGACCGGAAGCCCGTGGCCGAGATCCACGAGGAGATACGGCGAGCTCAGGAAGCGAAGGTCTCCGCAGGTTCGGCGTCCATCGAGCGCGCGCCCCCGGCATGGCTGCAATCACTGTTCTTCAGATCGCCGGCGTGGCTGCGCGACCTCGTGTTCTGGCGGTGGTTGCTGCGCAGCCCCGCGCGGATGAAACGGACCATGGGCACGGTCGTGGTGACCGCTGCCGGCATGGCGACACCCGGCGTTCTGACCTGGGGGATCCCGTTGTCGCTGCACCCGCTCGCTGTGGGCGTCGGCGGAATCGCACGGCGTAGCGGCGCGACCGGCGAGATCGACGTGCTCGCCCTCACGGTGGTGTTCGATCATGCCGTCGTCGACGGGGCTCCGGTGGGGCGGTTCGTGCACCGGCTGCACGAGCTCCTGACGCGCGCCGAAGGGATCGAATCGGCTCCACCGCGGGGCGGCGGGTCGGCGACAGGCTAGAGGGCGACCCTTGCCCTCCGTCCCGGCTCCGTGAAACGTGCTCGTGTCGCCCAGCCCATGACGGAGGAGCTAGTCATGAACGAGAGGAACAGGAGCCGTCTGCCGGCCTTGTTGCTGGCTGCGATCGTGGCCCCCTCGGGCTGCTCGATGGAAGGGCCGACAGCTCGGCCGACGGAAGCGCCGCCATGATCCGCGCCTACGTGGACGCGTTGAACCGCGGCGACGAGAGCTACCTCGAGGAGTACTTCGGTCCGGGATACGTCTATCACGGACCGGACGGCGATCTCGACGCGGAGGGCTTCAAGGCGCTCCACCACTCGCTCTTGAACGCCTTCCCGGGTGGCACCATGACCGCCGATGACATCCTCGTGGCGGGCGACGAGGTGGCGACCCGCTGGAGGTTCCACGGCATTCACAGCGGCGAGTTCCAGGGTGTGGCGCCGACGGGGCTACGTCGAGGAGTGGGAGCAGATCGACCGCCTCGGCCTGATGCAGCAGCTCGGCGCGCTCCCCCCTCCCGGCGGTGGGGCGGGGCCCTGATGTTCGCGGGGGACGTGCACGGCGCAGAGTCCCCCGATCATCGATGGTACTCCGACACCGTGGGACGCAGGCGGGAACGACCCCCGACCGACTCCCCGTGCGCGGGTCGAGGAGGGGCTCGATGAATCCCGACGACTCCATCGTGGAGCACACCTGGCGCGCCCGTACCATGCGTCCGATCGTCGCCGTCTACGTGGTGGGCGTATTCGTCGGCTTCATGGGCATGGCCCACTTCGTCTTTCACTCGGAGGACGCCGTCAGAGCTTTGTTCGTAGCTGCGATCGGGGCGGTTGCGGGTATGGTCCCCAGCGTGCTGAACAGGGTCGAATACAGGATCACAGGGTTCGGCCTCGCGAAGCGGTCGCTCCGAACGAAGAGCCCTCGAGAGTTCGATGACGTCTTCGCCTGGGACGAGCTCAGCCACCTGGTTCCCACGAAGACCGGGTTCAAGTTCTTCAAGAGACTGCCGGACTCCGGTCCCGTGTCCCGGTTCTTCAAGCTGCATTTCTCAGCCGGGCACTCCGGCGAGTTCCCTGTGGAGCCGCGAGATCGAGCCCGGGTGCGGGCCATCATCGACCGGAAGGGCCTTCCGGCTTCGAGGGCCGAGCAGCGTTAGACGAGCTCCTCCAGGAGCTTCGCTGCCTCCGTCCGCCTCGCCAGCCGGCCGGCCTTGCCCTGGAAGATCCGCCCCGACCCACCGCCTCGCCCTGCCAACAGATCCGCCACCCTCCGCCCGGCGGCCGGTACGTCGAGGCCGGCCGCCTCTCCGGCCGTGAGGAGGAACACGCCCTCCTCCCCTTCCCCCGCAGTGAGGAACAACACCCGGTCGGGTGCAAGCCGCCCTGCCTCGCGGGCCACGCGCTGGAGGAACGGGAGGTCACGCCCCGGCCAGTGCGCGACGAGGATGGGCCCCTTCCCCGCCGCGACGGCCGTCGCTGTTGCGACCGCCAGCTCCTCCTCCAGCGCGCGGATGGCGCGTTCCGCGTCCCGCAGCTGATCGAGCTTCGCCCCGAGCCTCGCGACCAATTCGTCGTCGGACGTACCCAGGAGCTCCCGGAGCTCGGCGTTGCGTCGATGATGGGCCTCGTGGAGGCGGCGGAGCCGCCGGCCCGCCACCCAGAAAAGACGTGTCCCGCCCCGCATGCTCTCGATTCCCAGGAGCTTGAGCGCCTCGATCTCGGCCGTGGAGCTGCAGTGCGTGCCGCCGCACGTGTTCAGGTCGATGCCCTCGATCTCGACGAGGCGGATGTCCCCGGTGTGTCCCTCGGGAAGTCCTCGCGAACGGACGGCCAGAGCCGCGTACTCGTCGGGGCTCACGCGGCGGGCCGTGACGGGCCGCGCGCCGCGCACCTCGGCGGCCACCGCCTCCTCCAGCTCGGCCACCTGCTCGGCATCGATGTCGGGGGTATCCACCTCGATGTCGCAAGTCCGCTCCCCCAGGTGGAAGGCCGTGGTGTGCCACCCGAAGCGCCGGTCGGTCACCGCCGTCAGCAAGTGCTGGCCGGTGTGCTGCTGCATGTGATCGAAGCGGCGAGCCCAGTCCAACTCCACCACGACTCGGCCCGAGGGAGCCGGACCGGACAGCACGTGCCGGATCTCCACGTCCACCTTCCGGACGTCCACGACCGCGACGCCGCCCACGGTCCCCCGATCCGCCGGCTGCCCACCCCCCTCGGGGTAGAGGACGGTGTCGGCCAGGACCACGAACGGATGGCCCCGGTCCTCTCCGGCGGAGAGCACCTCGGTCTCGAGGCGGGTCAGCTTCGGATCGCGTTCGTAGGCTTGGATGTCGGGCATGGGCATCGACCTCGGCTATCCATCTGGCGAAACGTGAGGCTTCTCACCATTACCATGCTGTGAAGCAGCAAGATCATGCACGCGGAGGGTGACGCGGATCAACCAGGGCGATCGTTCGAGGAGTCTACGATGAAGAGCAGGCGGGAATTCCTGGCGGCCTCGGCCGCGGCGGGTCTGGGGCTCGGCCTGGGCGGCCGGGTGTCTCCGGGAGTGTGGCATCGGACAAGGAGGCCCGCATCCTGGCGGCGTGGAGGGCCCGGGGCGGATGAGTCGGCGACGAAGATCGGGTCATTCCCGTTTCCCACGATGTGGAGTCAGGTGATGAAGATGCCCTGCCTGGTGACCGCTGCTCTCCTCGCCTGCCCGGCCTTCTCCGGTGCCCAGGAAGACGATTGGCTGGTCCGGCGCCGTGCGGAACAGGTGTCGCAGCACGTTGCACGATCCGCCGACGGCATTCCGATCCACTACGAGGTCAGAGGCGCACGCACCGGGGACCCAACGCTCGTTCTGATCCACGGATGGAGCCACAACCGGAAGTTCTGGGAGCCGCACTCGACGACCCTGGCCGAAACCCATCAGGTCGTGGCCGTCGACCTGGCCGGTTTCGGCGAGTCCGGCACCGGTCGTGCGGCGTGGACCGTGGAAGCGTTCGGGGAAGACGTCGCCGCCGCGGTCAACCAACTGGGGGTCGAGCGCGTTGTGCTGATCGGGTTCTCCATGGGTGGTCCAGTGGCGCTGGAGGCAGCACTGCGAGTCCCCGGACGCGTGGTGGGGGTCATCCTGGTAGACACTCTTCACGACCCTCTGGCGGCAACGTCGGAGGAGGAGATACGGAAGCTCCTGACCACATGGCGGGAAGAGTGGGGGACGCCGGAGTGGGTTCGGCGCGTCGGTTTCAATGATTCGACACCCTCTTTCTACGTCGATCGTTGCCTCAGCATGATTCCCGAAACGGCGCCAGAGCGCTGGTGGTCGGCCCTCGAGGAGTCGGGGCGCTGGAGGGGGACCAACGCCATACGGGCGTTGGAGCGGATCGAGGTGCCGGTGACCGCCATCAACAGTGACCGGTTACCTACGAACGTCGATTCCTTTCGGCAGTACATCCCGTCCTTCACCGTTCGTACCATGAGCGGAGTCGGTCATCTGGGAGTGTTGTGGCGGAACACGGAGGAGTTCGACCAGTACGTTCGGGAGCTCGTGCAGATCATGACCGGGGGCTGACGCGGCCGGTTCCGAGACAAGTCGCCCTGGAGCGCCGACGCTACTGGCCGCTGAAACCAGTCCGACCAATGCGCCCTCGGTCCTGACGGGACTGTCAGTTCATGCTCGGGTCGAACGGCATGCGGGACAGTCGCCGGTACTCGGGGCCCTTCCGCTCCAGGACGCGACTCCACAGCAGCTCGGGAACGTCGGTGAAGACGTCCTCGTCCAGAGCCGGCTCGATGATCCACGAGCCCTGTGCCATCTCCGCCTCGAGCTGCCCCGGCCCCCACCCCGAGTACCCGAGGAACACCCGGGCCCGGAGAATCCCGGGCCGCACGTCCTCCGGTACCTCGCCCACGAGAAAGCCGACGGAATCGAAGACCAGGATGTCCGCCAGCTCGGGATGCGCGAGCTCCGCCAGCAGCACGGCACTGGACGGCTGGACCGGGCCGCCCTGGAAGAGCGGCTCCTCGGGCTCCACGAGCGCGCTCAGGACCGGTACGGCCTCGTGGACCGTGACGTCCAGGGGGCGATTCAGGACGACGCCCAGCGCGCCGGCGCTGTTGTGCTGCCCCACCAGCACGACCGTGTGCCGGAAGTTCGGATCGAAGAGTCCACCGCTGGAGATCAGAAGCCGGCCCTGCAGGCTTTCCATGGCGTCACCGCGTCCCGACGGATGAGGGTTCCGGAGGGTCCCCGCAACGTAGAGGACTCTCCGGAACCGCGCTACGAGCGCTCCCCGCCGCCTGTGCGTTCTCTCCTCAGAACCCGAGCCCCACGCCCATGCTCACGTACATGGGCGGCATCAGGTCGTTGAAGTCCTCGGTCCGGAGGAATCCGAACCGTCCGATCACTTCGGCCCGGCCCAGCGTGAGACCGCCCGCCACCCCGTAGTGGAAGGTCCCGCCCGCATCGAGGTACCAGCCGTCCTTGGCGTCGGGATAGAAGTTCGTCCGGTACCAGTCCGTGTGCGTGATGTGCGTGACGACCGCCTTGTCCTTGCCGAACTCACCGGCGGCGAACCACCTGCGACGATACACCCCGACCGTTCCCGTGACGTCGGCGCCGAAGTTGAACCCCCGGTAGATCGTGTTTTCGGTGCCCCGGGCGATGGCCGTGACGCTGCCCGTGAGGTGAAGCGAGCGCCAGCGCACCAGCGAGGTCTGCGTCCCCAGCCGCACGCGGAAGTCGCGCGTGTCCATATGTGCGGTCACGACGCCGACGTCTCCCGAAACATGGAAGGCGTGACCCTTCACCGACACGGCGTGTCCGTAGCCCAGCGTGGTGACCAGCGCCGGATCCAGCCCGAAGGCTGCATACATGTGGCTCGGGTCCGTCCGGACGACGTTCCATTGGCCGGCGGCATCGGCTGCGACGAGCGTCGACAGCAGGATACCCGAGGTGATGCAGGCGACGAGCTTCATGACGCACCTCCCCCTCGGGCGTCGAGATAGCTCCGAATGAGCGTGAGGACCTCCGGCGTCTTGACCCAGGCGACGTCGTGCCCGGCGCCGTTCACCACCTCGAGCGACGCAGACGGATAGCGCAGCACCTGCTCCTGTTGGAGCGACTCTCCGAGCACCTCGCTCAACGAGCCGGCGATGAACAGCACCGGCGTGGCGCACGCCGCGAGGTTCGTCGTGAAGTCGTAGACGAAGGTGCCGTTCGCGTCCTGCCCGTCCTCCGTGATGTAGCGGTTGGCGGCAGCCCCCAGCCGCCAGGAGGGCGAAGGATCGACCGTCCTGATGTGGAAGCGGGGTTGAGAGTCCTTCAGGCCCAACATGCGCTCGTAGTCCATGCGCGCGTGATCGTCGGGCGTGAAGAACTGACTGCTCCACGCGAAGTCGTTCAGCCACTCGGCTCCGAGGTCGAGGTCCTCGATATCGTCCTTGAGCCGTTCCATGGTGGCGCCGTCGAGCGGCCCGGGCTCGATCAGCACCGCGCCCGCCACGCGCTGCGGGTATTCGTTGATGTAGTACGTGGCGAACATGCCGCCCCACGATTCGCCGATCAGGTAGACGGGCCTCCCCGGCGCGTAGCGGTTCACCAGCGTGTTGAGGTCGTTCAGGTACACGCCGAGCGTCAGCACGTCCTCGTCGTGCCGCATGGAGAGGCCCGAGCCGCGCTGGTCCCAGTAGACCAGGAAGTATAGTCGTCGGCCAGGCTGTGGCCGTCGTAGCGCCCGCTCAGAGCGCGCAGCGACCGGTAGTCGCCGCCCGGACCCCCGTGCAGCAACACGATCACCGGGTTCGCCGGGTTCCCGAACGTCTCCGCGTGGAAGCGCGACCCGTTCATCTCGATGGCGGGCAGGCTCGCGTCCTCCGCCACCGTAGGCGGCACCAGGTTGCCCGGATCGCCGGGCGACATGATGTCGCATGCCGATGCCGCCAACCCCGCCAGAAGCGGCAGCCATCCTCGGATTCTCATCGTCCACTCCCCTCGTAGGTCCCACTGGTGGCCGTCTTCCTGCGAGCCGTGCCTCGTCGTCGAGGGCGGTCACAAGGGGTTACCGGGAAAGGGCCCGAGTCTTCTTGACTCTCCACGCCGACTTCTTGACACTTGACGCCAATGTCGAAAGGAGCCCCCTCGATCGCCGCGACCAGCACGCGGGCCATGGTCTGCGCGGCCGCAGCGCGAGGGATCGAGACGGCGGATCTTCTGGACCAGGCGGGGCTCACGCCCGAGGCCCTGGAGAACCCCGATGCGCGCCTCCCGGCCTCGACGGTCCTGACGATCTGGGACGCCCTGCGCGAACGCGCCGCAGACCCGGCCCTGCAGCTCTACGCACCCGTCTCCCTCCCCTTCGGCGCATACCGCGTCATCGACTACCTGGTCGCGGCATCCGCCACGGTCGGGGACGGCGTGGGTCGCTTCGCGCGCTTCTTCGGGCTGGTCGCCCAGAGCGTCAGCCTCACCATCGAACAGGAGCGTGGCGAGCATCGTCTGTGCCTCGCCGCGGCCGACGGTGGGCCGGTCCCCCCGTCTACGTGGACTACATCTTCGCGGCGCTGGTCGGGCGCGTGCGCATGCGCATCCGTCCCGAGCTGCGCGTATGCCGCCTCGAGCTTCGTCGGGCCGAGCCCCCGGCAAGCGACCCGTACACCGAGGTCTTCCGTGCCCCCGTCCGCTTCGGCGCCACGGCAGACCGGCTGTGCTTCACCGACGAGGAGTGGATCACGCCCATCGAAGGAGCGGACGAGTCCCTCGCGAGGGTCCTGGAGGAGCATGCCCGGATCCTCGCGCAGCGCATGCCGCAGGCGACTTCCGGGTTCAGGGCCCAGGTGGAGAAGACCATCGCCGCCGGTGTGCCGGACGGCGGATCGGCCACGAAGGTCGCGCGGGCGCTCCACGTGAGCGTCCGGACGCTGCAGAGGAAGCTCGTCGCCGAGGGGACGACCTTCCGGGAGGTCTACGACACGGTCACCGGCCAACTCGCCTTGAACTATTTGAGCGACCCGAAGGTGTCGATCGCGGAGGTCGCCTTCCTGCTCGGATTCAGCGACCCGAGCAGCTTCAACCGGGCGTTCCGCCGCTGGACGGGGGAGACGCCGGGGCGGTGGAGGCAGCGGCGCATGCCGGTCCGTGGGAGGTGAGGCCACGGCCGTCATGCTGACGCCGTTCCCTCGACGTCGGCGCGCTGCGAGCGGTCTCGGATCGACCGCGGCTCCTCTCAGCGGGACCGCGTGACGAAGAGCCTGGCCTCGCCACGCGCGGACACGCGCACCAGCAGCGCCCGCCGCATGGCACGCACCCCCAGGATTCGCACGGACTCGACGGCGCCCTCGACGCGGAGAGCTTCGGACAGGTCCCGGTTGAGGCCCTTCTCCAGCCAGCCGGTCAGGAACTCGACCGCCGCCGTCGCCGGCCAGCTCGCCTTGTCCCGGAGGAGGTCGCGTAGCTCGTCGGCACGGAGCCACGCCGCCGCCGCGACGACCACGTCCCGCGTCGCCAGATCGAAGTCCAGGTCGGGTACGGAGATCCGCCCCGTGGCGGGATCGATCTCCGGCGTGCCCACCAGGTAGAGCCTGCCCTCGACGTCGCCCGAAACTCGAAGCTCGACGGCGAGGCGGCCCCCACCGATCCCGAACACGCTCAGGGAATCCAGCTGGATCCTGCGGTCGTCGTGCTCGATCACCCTGCCGCTCAACTCCTCGTTCAGGAGATCACTGGCGGCCCCGTATTCCGCGCGGGCCTCCACCCTCAGGTCGAGGCCTTCGGAGATCCGGCCCGTGTCGAGGGGCGGCAGCTCGAGATGTGCGAGGTCGGGCCGCGGACCGTAGGCGATCGTCGGCCGGGCGCGCAGGGCGAGGGAGATCTCGAGCGAGTCGCCTTCCCCGCGCGTCGGCCCCCGCCGTACCGCCTCCGGCCGCATCGCGAGCCAGAGGGAGTCGGTCAGGTGGATCGGCTCCTCGAGCGTGCGCCACCACCCGTCGACGGTGGAGCGCACGTCCACCCCCGCGGCGAGGGCGTCGATGTCCTCGGCATGGCTCTCCAGGAACTTCCTGGCAGCGTCGACGATCCGGTCGGTCACGTCCACATCGAGAAAGGTGACGCTGCAGCGGTCCCGGTTGGTATCCGACGCCGGGCCGATGGAGACCACGTCAGCGTGCGTGCGCAGGCGCCAGGCCCGGTCCAGGGAGATCGGGGACCGGAGCGTCACGGCCAGCCGTGGGGCCGGCGCGCCGTCGTCGGTCCCGCACGATCCACTGACCTCCGGGAGCACGGGTGGGTTGTAGAAGATGCGCACCTGATACGCGATCGTCGTGCGGATCGTGGCAGAGTCCCCTTCCATCGAGACCCGGAAGGGAGCGCGCCTCAGGTGGAACGCCAGGTCCGTCCGATCATGCCCGGGGAGGTTCTGTCGGTCGGACAGGTCGCCGTAGTCCACGGGAACAGCGTCTTCCAGAAGACTGGTGAGGGGCGCCAACGGAACCCGCAGTGGCGCCGCCACGGTGGAGAACGGAACCGGTGGAGGCGCGAGATCGTCGGGCGAGAGAGCGGGCGGCCGCGGATCGAGCAATCCCCCGTGCGACCGCAGCACGACGGCGCCAGTGATGAGCAGCCGAGCCCGGAGAGAGCCCAGATACGCCGCGACGTTTTCCGCCATCGGGCCATGGCCGGATCCAGGATGCGCACGGTTGCTCTCCTCCCGATGAGCGCCCCCGGTGGGTCGCGTTCTTCAACATGAAGGCCGCCGACCGAGAGCTGCAACAAGGACTTCGTTCGGCGGACGCCGGGAACGCGCGATCCGCCTGCTGGCACCCCGGCTGGGCCCCGCGAGCGTCGTGGGCCCGCGGACGTCGACGCTTGTGGAGACACTCGACCCCGTGAAGGATGATGACGTGGGCCCCCTCCGGGGCCAGGTCGTGGCACTACCCCGCCTCCTCCGAGGTCCCGGACGGATTCGAGACATGTGCCGGAGGCGAGCGATCGTGGACGGGCTGCCGACCATCGAGGACATCCGGGCGTTCTGGGATCGGGTCGCCGCCGACTGGGAGATCCAGGTCGGGGAGGAAGGAGACGCCAACCGTATTCTGAACTCCGATCCCGTGCTGTGGGACTTCGCAGGCGACGTCGCCGGCCGGGACGTTCTCGATGCCGGTTGCGGCACGGGATACCTGGCGCGTAAGCTGGCGCAGCGGGGTGCCCGGGTCGTCGGAATCGACCTCTCCGAGAAGATGATCGAGCTCGCCCGCAGGAAGGCGCCGGACCTCGCCTTCCACATGGACTCCGTCTCGGAGCTCCGTACCCTCGGCGACGGGCGATTCGACCTCGTGGTCGCGAACTACGTGCTCATGGACACCCCGGACCTGCCGGGCGCCATGCGCGCCTTCCACAGGGTGCTCAAGCCTCGGGGCATCGCCGTGCTGGTCTTTTCGCATCCCTGCTTTCCGCAAGGGCGACGTACCGAGGCGCCGGGTGGTGGAAACGCCTACGTGTGGGATTTCCCCTACTTCGAGCCGCGGGCCTGCACGGATCCGCCGTGGGCGCACTTCACCTCGGAGTTCATCTGGTTCCATCGCCCTCTGTCGGACTACTGGAAGGCGTTCGACGCAGCCGGATTCTCCGTCACGCGCTTCGAGGAGCCGCGGACCACGCCACAGCGGCATCACCTCGCCAGGTCTGAACGTGATCTGAAGGATGGGGCGAGTCGGCCCTACTCGGTCGCGTTCAGGCTGTCCAAAAGGAGTCGGTCGTGAGGAACGAAGCTACCATGAGGGCGATCGCGGCACTCCTGACGATCTTGGCCGCCGCGGCGGTTCCCCTCCAGGCCCAGGAGCGGCTCCCCATCCTCGACACGCACCTGCATGCCCTGGCCGCGACCGCGCAGGGGCCGCCCCGTTGGGAATGTGCACGCCCATACCCCCCTGACGGGGTGGGACCCGGCCGTGCCGTTCGGCGAGTTCTTCCTGGAGGTCTTCAAGAACCCGCCCTGCGATGACCCGGTATGGTCACCGATGACGGACCGTGAGCTCATGGTGCAGACCCTGGCCGTGATGGAACGGTTGAATGTGATCGGCGTGGTGAGCGGCTCGGCGGAACGGGTCGAGGCTTGGCGAAAGGAAGCCCCTGGACGGCTGATCCCGGCGCTCATGTTCAACATCGGCAGGGAGGGCGCCCCCACGCCGGACTCGCTCCGGAGGCTCCACGAGGCCGGACGGCTGGAGGTCATGGGCGAGGTGGGCAACCAGTACGCGGGAATCGCGCTCGACGACGGGCGGATGGAGCCGTACTGGGCCCTCGCCGAGGAGCTGGACATCCCGGTGGCGATCCACGTTGGACCGGGACCACCCGGCGCCCCGTACCTCGGATACGAAGGCTACCGCGCTCGCCTCCAGATCCCCCTGGGATCGAGGAGGTCCTGAGCGCAGCCGCATCTTCGGATCGACCTGATGCACGCGGGCTCCCGTTTCTCGGGGACCGCCTCGCCGTGCTGTACGTGCATCCCCAGGTGTACGTGGGGGTGGGTGTCATCGACTACACGCTGCCGCGTGAGGCCTTCTACCGGTTCCTGCGAGGCATCGTGGAGGCGGGATTCGGCAAGAGGGTGATGTTCGGATCGGACCCGATGGTCTGGCCCGGCGCCCATCGAGCGGGCGCTCGCCCCGATCCAGGAAGCTCCGTTCCTCACTGCGGAGCAGAAGCGGGACATCCTGTACCGCAACGCCGCTCGCTTCCTTCGGCTCGACAGCGCGGAGATCGCACGGCACCATGGAATGTAGGCCCGCTCTCGGGCGCTCCTTCGACCCCGGACCCTCCCAGACAGCGTCTTCGCGCTTTATGTTCGACGGGACAGCGCGTGGGTAGCGGAGGAGGGCGGCCCCTACGCCGATGCCCTCCTCATCCTGCTGCCCACGGACGCGGAACGCCGTGCCGGTCTCTTCGCCCTGGGTGGGCGCGAGGCGCGTGGGGAGGGGTTCGATCCCCAAGGGAATGCGAGGGGGGCAGCAGTTCAACGTGCATGGTACGCTGCCGGACTGGATGGACTCGAGCTGAGGGCAGCGGACATCGGAGCCGTTCATGAACCTCGCCGTCGTCCTCGCAGCCCTCCTGGGAGGGTTGTCCCTCGCGGTCATCGTGCTGTCGGTCTACCACGGGGTCCGTCGCAACGGCGAGCGCCAGGAGGAGATCCTCGAGCGGCTCTCCGAGATCGAGCGGCTGCTGCAGGATCGGGCGTGGCGACGATCCGGCTGACGGATCGGACGCCGGATCCGCCCTTCCTCGAAGACCCCCGAATCGCTCGGGTCCGGGCCCTCGTGCTACAACGTCGGGGGTCCGAGCTCCTGGTCGGCTCCGTCTGGGCTTCTCGGCCCGGGGCCGGGGAGGTCCGGGCGATGACAGTGGTCGCGAAGGCGATCGGACGCGAGCTCGCCGTCGAGCGGGTGAGACACGAGCTCCTGGCGATCGTCCCGCCGGGTGGCTACAACCTGGTGCCCGTCGACGCCGTCGTGATAGAGCGCTGAACCGAGAACTCCGATCCGCGCGGGAGGAGCCATCGATGTGCCGGAACATCAGGACCCTCTACAACTTCGACCCGCCGGCGACGGACGAGGAGATCCGCGCGGCGTCGCTCCAGTTCGTCCGCAAGATCAGCGGCTTTACGAAGCCGTCGCAGGCCAACCAGGCCGCCTTCGACGAGGCGGTCGAGGAAGTCGCGATCGCGGCAGAGAAGCTGCTTCGCTCTCTCACCACGCGGGCCGGGCCGAAGAACCGCGAGGTCGAGGCCGCCAAGGCCCGCGCTCGCGCGGCCGAGCGATTCGCGTAGGCGGGATCGCCCCTGATGCGCATCGTCCCGGGGGCGCTCGGCCTCCCCCTGGGCCACTTGGCGTGGGGCGCTGAACACGGTCGGCAACGCCCTCTCGCGGAGCGCGGCCGAGAAGCGGATCATGCTTCCCGTCGCGGTGGCGTTGGCGGCGCTGTGCCTGATCGTGGCGCTGAGCCCGTGGCAGGGTTGATCGGAACATCCGGCGCGTGACCGTCCGGAGCTACCCCCGGGCCAGCTCACGCGCGATGGTCGGTGGGCTACTTGTATCGGTAGGTGACCCGACCGCGGCTCATGTCGTAGGGCGAGAGCTCCACCTTGACCGGGTCACCTTCGAGGACCCGGATGTAGTGCTTGCGCATCTTCCCGGAGAGGTACGCGAGAATCTCGTGCCCGTTCTCCAACTCGACCCGGAAGTTTGCGTTGGGGAGCACCTCGTTGACCGTACCTTCGAGCTCGATCGGTTCTTCCTTCGCCATACGTTCGTACCTGATTCAAGAGACTTCAAAGATTGTTACGCTAACGGAAATCAGGCGGAAGTGGAAACGGTCCGGCCCGCGCTCACGACTTCCTCGAACCCCGGCTCTGGTCCACACGGCGCCCGAGGGCGCGGTCGCCGGGGGCGTCCTCGATGCGGCTGGCGAGCACCGGCGGGTGGTACCGCGGGAACAGCGTCTCCGGCCATTCCAGCCGCCCCGTGTTCCCCAACTCGTTCAGCGCCGGGGCCGCGCTTCCCCGAGGGCGGCGTCCCCGGTGGACCGGTGTCAGATCGTCGCGGAGCGAATCCAGGGCGTCTCGAGCCTCGTCCTAAGCCCCGGTGATGGACTCGGCCCCGGGCCTTGCGCTCCGTCGGGCCGTTGCGAGGATCAGGTTCCGGACGCAGCGTCCGCCTGACCCGGCCACACGCCGGGGGCCACCGATGTACCGGGCCCTGAGCCGAAGGAGGCATGATCCGAATGGTCGGCGAACGGTACTTCCTCGCCACTTCCCGCCTCGGGTTCCGGTCCTGGCGCGTCGAGGATCTCGATCCCGCGATGAGCCTGTGGGGCGATCCCCGAGTCACCGCCCTGATCGACGCGCGGGGCCGCCTTATGCTCGAGCAGGTGCAGGCGATCCTCCAGCGGGAGATCGACAACGAGGCGAGGGTGGGCGTCCAGTACTGGCCCTTCTTCCTGCTGGATTCGGGGGAGCTCGTCGGGTGCTGCGGCCTGAAGCCCCATCACATCGAGCCGGATCTGTACGAGTTCGGCTTCCACATCCGGTTCGACTGCTGGGGCCGGGGCTATGCCACGGAGGCCGGAAGAGCCGTCCTGGAGCATGCGCGCGACACGCTCGGCCTCCCCAGGCTAGTGGCCGGGCATCATCCGGAGAACCATGCGTCGAAGCGTGTGCTCGAGAAGCTCGGTTTCACGTATCTGCGGGACGAGTACTTCGCCGGTACCGGCCTGATCCACCCGCTGTACGTGCTGGAGCTCCGGACGCGGGGCTCGACGGCGCCCGGGCGTCCTCGCCCCTAGGAGGTCGGAGCGCCACGGGCTCCGGAGGTGGCGGATTCTCGGCGTTGCCGCCCGCCTCGGCCCCGGCGATATTCGGCGCCGCTCGCTCTCTCGAGCCGCCAAGCTTGGCCTGGTCGCCAGCCCACGTCGCACAAGGACATCCACGGCTCGGAGAATGGCCTGGCCGCAATCCGTCGGTGATTGCGTGAGCGACTGTGGGGACGGGGCCGGATCGGAATCACCGCAAGGCCGGCGTGGTCGGCGGAGGTCGCCGAAGGTGCGTCCCCTGCTCGAAGGCGTAGGCGAAGCCGAGCAGCATCTGCTCGGTGAACGGCCGCGCCAGGAGCTCCAGCCCCACCGGCAGGTCGTCGGTGGTGAATCCCGCAGGTACCGTCAGCGCCGGGAATCCGGTCGCGGGGCTCAGGCCGCGGTTGTCGCCTCGGCCGTATCCGTCGTCAGGGGTCGGGTTCGTCAGGACGTCCGCCGCGATGAGCGTGGGTTGGTTCGTGAACGTCGGGTAGACGATCGCGTCCAGGTCGTGGTCGGCCATCGCCTGCAGGACCCGCTCGCGGAGCGAGGCGCGGGCCTTCAGGAGCGCGAGGTAGCCGGCGTCGTCCGTCGTCTTGCCCATCACGGCCATCAGTCCGCGGGCCCGCCACGGGTTCACCTTCCCGGTGAGGAGAATGGCCCCGAGCGTCGCGTACGGCGCGTTCGGATGCTCGGCCAGGTAGGCGTCCGTCGCCGCTTCGGTCTCGTAGTCGTTGGCGATCGCCACCGACAGGAGCGAGTCCAGGCCTGGGATCTCCAGGGGGTCCACCACCTCGGCACCCAGGGAGCCCAGCTTCCCGATCGCGCCATCGAACACGGCCTTCACCTTCAGGAAGTCCTCGGACGAGGGATCGGCGGACGGGTCCATCGGGTGGCGGAGGACGCCGATACGCGCACCGCGCAGCCTCATCCGCTGAGAGCCCCTCCGCGTAGCTGCTCGGGAACGCGACCCACCGAAGTACGCGGTGACGGGGTCCTTCGGGTCGTACCCGGCGATGACGTCGAGGAGGATGGCCGCGTCCGTGACCGTGCGGGCCATCGGCCCCATCGTGTCCTGCGTCGGATTGGCCGGCATGAGCCCGAAGCGGCTCACGAGCTGAAGGGTCGGCCGGAGCCCGACCAGGCTGGACACCGCCGAGGGTCCGCGCACCGAGCCGCCGGTGTCCTCGCCGATTCCGACCAGGCCGAAGTTGGCCGCCACGCCGGAGCCGGTACCTCCCGACGACCCGCTGGGGTTGCGGTCGGGGTCGTACGCGTTGCGGATGATCCCGAAGGCGGACCCCACGTACCGGGAAGCGAACTCGCCCATGTTCGTCTTGGCCAGGATGATCGCGCCGGCCTCGCGCATGCGCGCGACGATGGTGGCGTCCCGCCCGGGCATGAAGTCCTGGAAGAGGACCGACCCGTAGGACGTGGGCATGTCGCGGGTCTCGACCTGGTCCTTCAGGAGCACGGGCACGCAGTGGAGCGGGCCCACGGGTCCGCGGGCCCGGAAGATCGCGTCGAGGGAATCCGCCTGCTGGAGCGCACGCTCGTTCAGATGCCGGATGGTGTTCAGGCGCGGGCCGGTCTGATCGTACGCCGCGATCCGGTCGAGGTAGCCCTGGACGAGCTGACGGCAAGTGAGCCGGCCCGCCTGCATGGCCTCGTGGACCTGGGCGATGGTGGTCTCCAGGAGGCTGAACTCCTGGGCGGAGCCGTTCGCGGGGAGGGCGAGGGCCACGCCGAGGGTCGTGGCGAGGAGGAACCGTCGAGACATGTGGGGCACCGAGGCACGAGGATGGGCGCGACGCGTACCGTCATAGTAGGGGGATGGCCGCGCTCGAAGCGAATGGCCGTTCGACGCGCTCACGGCATACATTGGGCCCATCATGACGGCGCCGGTGACCGGACTCGGAGCGCACGCCCTGAGCGACGTGGAGAATACGGGTCTCCTGACCGCGTAGACGACGAGAGGGCGGAGCCATCGCCACGAGAAGAAGGTTGAATCCCAGCTTCTCGACATCGATGATGCGGAACGTCGTGTTGGAAGTTGGCCGCAGGCTCGCGGGAGGTCGATCGTGGCGTGGTTCAGGCGTAGCCCCCAGGGTCTCGAAGATCTGCACCGACACCTGAAAGAAGAGCTGGCACGGAATCCCTTCCTCGGAGGCGCCGGGGGGCGGAGCCGTCGGGCGATCGCCCTGACAGCGCCGCCGCAGGCTCTCGGTGTGGATCCCGAGACCGTGGAGTCGGACGTCTGGTCCGTCGTGATCGACACCCTGTACCCGACGGGACTCGTGTCCCTGGTGGTCGCCCGCGCCGATCTCGCGGCCCTCGTGTTCGGGACCGGGGTCACCCTGCGGGGCCGTGGGCCCGCTGCCGAGCGCGCCGGCCTCGACCTTCTCGAGACCGCGACGGCCCTGATACACGAGATCCCAACAGCGGACTCCGCGCCAATTCCGCCCACCGGGTCCGTGGCCATCCACGTCAGAACGTCCCGCGGAATTCACAGAGCGGAGGCGACGGAGGGGGAGCTGGTGAGTGGCGGTCACGCTCTTTCGCCGATCCACCGCGCCGCGCTACGGATCATGGCGTACATCCTCGACACGGACGCCACATGATGTCGAGCCCGTCTGCGTCGCTCGCCTTCGGAGAGGCCATGGGACGTGGCGACGATCTCTCCCACGGTGGGATCGGTCCGATCGAGATCCCGGTCCAGGTGACCGGATAGTGCCGGCTCGTCCACCCGAGCACCCGACGGAGGACGTCGTGCAGCCCGACATCTGGACCCTCTACGCGCACATGCTGCGAAGCCGCCTCTTCGAAGAGGCGGTCTCGAAGCTCTGGCACGACGGTCTCGTCTCGGGTGAGATGCACCTGGGTACCGGCGAGGAGGCGATCGTCGCTGGCGTCGTTTCCCAGCTCCGCGACGGCGACGCCATGGCGTTGGACCACCGCGGGACCGCAGCCCTCCTGATGCGCGGCGTGGATCCCGTGGCGCTCCTGCGCGAGCTGCTCGGGCAACCGGGCGGGCTGTGCGGAGGGATGGGCGGGCACATGCACCTGTATTCCCGAGCGCATCTGGCCGCCTCCTCGGGTATCGTCGGCGCTGCGGGGCCCACGGCGGCCGGATTCGCCCTCGCCGCGCAACACGCGGGGACCGGTGCGGTCGCCGTGGGCTTCTTCGGCGACGGAGCGATGAATCAGGGGATGCTGATGGAATCGCTGAACCTGGCGTCGGTGTGGCACCTGCCGGCGCTGTTCGTCTGCAAGGACGACGGCTGGGCCATCACCACCCGATCCGACGGGATGAGCGGGAGCGATCCGAGCGAACGGGCGAGCGGGCTGGGGGTTCGCGCCGTCGAGGTCGATGGCAGTGACGTGACCGCTGTGTGGGAGGCAGCCCATTCGGCCATCGAGCGCGCACGATCGGGCGGGGGGCCGAGCTTCCTGCACGCGCGGTGCGTGCACCTGGAGGGGCACTTCCTGGGGTTCCAGTTGAAGAAGATCGCGGACGAGCCGCTCAGGGAGATGTCCGGGATGGCGCTGCCCCTCACGCGCTCGCTCCTCAGCCGGGGCGGCGGGGCCCTGCGCGAGCGGACGGCCGGGCTGAAGGAGGTCCTCGCGGCGGTACGATCCACGTTGCGCGACGCCCGCCGGGACCAGGGCAACGACCCCATCCGCCGCACGCGTGAGACGCTGCAGGTCGAGGCCAACCGCCTGAAGGAGCTCGAGGACCGTATCGAGGGGGAGGTGGCCGAAGCGCTCGGGGCCGCCCTGAAGGAGGTGCCGGCATGAAGACCTCCTTCTTCACGCAGGCGGTGGACGACGCGCTCGCCCAGGCCATGGGAGAGGATCCGAGCATCATCGTGTTCGGGGAGGACGTGCCGCTCCTGCGCCGCAACCTCCTGGTCCGGTTCGGGCCCGCGCGCGTGCGCGGCACGCCCATCAGCGAGAGCGCCTTCCTGGGCGCGGGCGTCGCCGCCGCGATGGCCGGCCTGCGCCCGGTCGTCGAGCTCTACATGGTGGACTTCCTCGGCGTGTGCATGGATGCGCTCCTCAACCACGCTGCCAAGGTCGAGACCTTCTCGGGTGGCACGTGGCGCGCGCCGGTCGTGGTACGCGCCCCGTGCAGCGGAGGCTACGGAGACGGGGGACAGCACGAGCAGTCGCTGTGGGGATGGCTGGCGCATGTCCCCGGGCTCAGCGTGGTAGTCCCGTCCACTCCGGCGGACGCCGGGGGGCTGATGCTGGCCGCGCTGCGCCAAGACGGTCCGGTAGTCTTCCTGGAGCCGAAGCTCCTCTCGGAGACCTGGCTCGAGTTCCTGGGCTCGGGCGGACGGAAGACGGTCGACTACGACGTGCCCGCAGACGGTGCGCACGGCCCCGTGCCCGACCGCTGGGAGCCGATTCCCTTCGGGAGAGCCGCGCTCCGCCGCGAGGGGGGGGACGTGACGGTCGCCGGCGTGGGCGTCGGCGTCCATCGAGCGCTCGAGGCCGCGCGAACGCTCGAAGACGAGGGCCTCTCGGCGGACGTGCTCGATCTGCGCACCGTCTCACCGCTGGACCGTACGGCGGTCGAAGCGTCGGTCGCGCGCACCGGCCGCCTGTTGGTGGTGGACGAGGATTACGAAGGCTGCGGCCTCTCGGGGGAGCTGGCGGCGGTGGTCCTGGAGGCCGGCCTCCCCTGCAGGTACGGCCGTGTGTGCACGCGCACGACGATCCCGTTCGCGCGCCACCTGGAGGACGAGACGCTCCCCAACGTGGACCGCATCCGCGCGGGCGTCCGCAAGCTGATGGGGTGAGCCCCCCTATCCCGCCAGCACCGGCATCCCCATGAGCGGCCAGATCAGCCACACGAAGAGCCCGAGCACGGCCAGCAGCAGGAGGCTGGCCGGGATCCCGGTGGTGAAGAACTCGCGCGTGGTGAACTGGCGGCTTCCGTAGGCGATCGCGTTGGGCGCTGCGCCGACCAGCAGAAGGAACGGCATCCCGGCCGTCACCAGCGCCGAGAAGAGCACGACCTCGGGCGCGACCCCCAGGTAGGGGGCGATGACGAGCGCCACGGGCATCGTGATCGCGATGGCCGCCACGTTCATGATCAGGTTCGTCATCACGAGCACGAACGCCGACATGCCCAGCACGAACACCAGCCAGTTCGCGTTCTGGAAGAGGCCTAGCCAGAGCACGGCCAGCCATTCCGCCGCCCCTGTGCGCCACAGGCAGAAGCCGATGCTCATGGCGCCGCCGAAGAGGAAGACGATGTTCCACGACGCGCTCTCCAGGTCCTCCAGCGACAGCACCTTCAGCAGGAACAGGAGCACGATGGGCACGAGGATGATCGCGCTCTTGTCCAGGGGCTCCAGCGCCGGCACGAACGAGCGGAGGCCGAGGACGGCGACCGTCGACATGACGATGACCAGCGCCAGGATCTCGTCGCGGCCCATCGGCCCCAGCGACGCGTACAGCCGGTCGACGCGGTCGCGCAGGCCCGGAATGGTCTTCCGCTCGGGAGGATACCACAGCATGAAGAACACCCACAGCAGCACCACCATCAGGGCGCCGATGGGCAGCATGTAGTACGTGAGCTCGAAAAAGTCCACCTGCCGGCCGGTTATGTCCAGGAAGAAGCCGATGGCCACCGCGCCACGGGCCGCGCCGAGAAGCGTGATGATGCTGCCGGCGCCCGCCACGAACGCCATCCCCATGAACAGCCCCTTCCCGAAGCGGGTGGGGGCGCTGTCCTCCGTGTAGAGGGCGTAGATGGCCAGGAAGAGCGGATAGACGGTCGCCGCCACCGCGGTGTGGGCCATGATCAGGGTGAGTCCCGCCGTCATGACGAAGCAGCCGAGGTAGATCATGCTCGTGCGCTCCCCAACCACGGACAGCATGCGGTAGGCGAGGCGCCGGGTGAGGCCTGTCTTCGTGAAGACCATGCCGATCATGAGTGACCCGAAGATGAACCACACGCTCGGGTCCATGAAGTCCGTGAAGGCCTCACGGGCCGGCCGGATCAGGAAGAGCGCCTGCACCACGCCGATGGTGATGCTGGTCACACCGATGGGGATCACCTCGGTGACCCACCAGGTGGCGGCGAGGAAGAAGAGCGCGAGCGCCGCCTTCCCCTCGCGGGTCAGCTCGAAAGCCTGCCCCTGCGGGTCGATCGCGGCCGGAGGCGTGGGCGCGAAGTACACCGCCGCGAACAGCGCCATCCCGAGGAGGATGAACGCCGCCCGCTTCCAGTCCGTCTTCGAAGGCTCCCCCGCCGACCTGCCGCCAGGCTCAGCCCCCGGGCGCCGCTCCCTCCTCCGCCCCCGGGTCCGGGGCTGCTCGTCCTCCTGCCTGGGGGGCTCCTCCACCGCCGATGACGCGTCGTACGTCGGATCTATCGCCATGACCTGATGACCTCGGGCCACTGGATGACGTGCGAACCACGGGGACGGCGCCGCTCATACCAGGAGCTGCGCCAGCTCGTGGAACACATCCACGGAACGGATCACTCCCAACACGCGGCCGTCCTGCTCCACCGGGAGCAGGCTGTGGTTCAGGGACACCATCTCGTAGACGGCCTTCATCACGTGGTCGTCCGGATGGATGGTGGCATCCACCCGGCGCATGACGTCACGCACGGGCCGGTCGGCCTGCGCGCGGATCCCCTTCACCACACGGTCGAAGGGCAGCTCCGACAGGTTCGGATCGACCGCGATGTCGAAGAACTTCTTCTGGTACTCCATGCGCTGGCTCACCAGGAACTGCGGCTCCAGGCCCCGCATGATGTCGCGGCGCCTCAGGATCCCCACCAGCTCCTCGTGGTTCTCCACGACCAGCAACACGCGGGGCAGCGAGCGCCTCCGCCCCACCTCGAGGTGGGCCTCCTCGATGATCGCCACCGCATGGCGCAGCGTGTCGTCGGGATGGACGGAGGGATAACGCTCCAGCGGTATCATGACCTCCGCCACGCGCTTCATCGCGTCCGGCGAGGTCGGAGCCGTGCGCTCCATGTCACCACCCCTTCTTGCGAATGATGTCCGCCACCCGCTCGCCGATGCGCCGGTCTTCCAGCGCCGCGCGCCGCGCGGCCGCGGCCTCGATCTTCTGGACGAGCAGCTCGATCTCGGCCGGTTTCTCGAGCAGGTCCAGCGCACCGAGCTTGATGGCGAGGGCGGCCTGCTCGAGCGTCGCGCGCCCGGTGAGCAGGATCACCTGCAGGTCGGGATTCAGCTCGAGGAGACGCTCCAACGTCTCGATGCCGTCCATCCCGGGCATGGCCATGTCCAGGATGATCGCGTCGTAATGCTTCCCTTCGGCCTTCACGATCGCGCCGAGCCCGGTGGGCGCGGTGTCGGTCCGGAAGCCGCGCGCTTCCAGGCGCTCCGCCAGCGCCTCTACGAACTCCGTCTCGTCGTCGACCAGCAGCACCTTGCAGTCGATGCAGTCGTTCATGATCCATCACCTCCCTTGACGCCCCGGTCGCGGGCCCCGGCGGAGCGGAGGATCCGCGCCAGGTCGTCGATCTTCACGGGCTTCATGAGATACTCGAAGGCGCCCGCCTCCATCCCCTGTTCGACGCTCACGGAGGAGCCGTGCCCCGTGAGGAGGATCACCTCGAGGTTCGGCCGCTCCTTCTTGATGCGGCGGATCACCTCGATCCCCCCGAGCCCGGGCATCTTCACGTCCAGGAGGACCACGTCGCAGGGCTCGCTCTCCAGGAACGCGAGGGCCTCCGCGCCGGTCGTCACGCCCCGGGCGTGGAAGCCCCGGAGCTGCAACCGTTCCTCGAGGGCGCTCACCAGCTCCTCCTCGTCGTCCACGATCAGGACTCGTAGTGCGTCCATGGCTGTCGTCCCTACGCCCCTTTCGGCAGCGTGACCGTGAAGCGGGTGCCCTCGCCCACCTTGCTCTGCACCACGATGTCTCCGCCCAGCTTCTGGACGATCCCGTAGGTGATGGACAGGCCGAGCCCGGTCCCCGCGCCCTTCTTCGTGGTGAAGAAGGGGTCGAAGATGCGCGACAGATGCTCTTCCGGGATGCCAACCCCGTCGTCGGCGATCCATACCGCCAGCTTGTCCTCACCCGCGTCGCGGATGCCGATCTCGATGCGGCCGTGGTCCTCGACCGCAGCGAAGGCGTTGTTGATGATGTTGAGGAAGACCTGCTGGAGCTGGCCGCGGTCCGAAACCACCCGGGGTGGCTCCTCCGGGAAGGCGAAGTCGACCTGGATGTTGCGGTAGGCCGCCTCCTTCTCCAGGAAGCCGAGCACCTCGATGAGGAGCTGGTCCAGCTCGATCGTGTCGCGCTGGACCTCCATGTGCTTGGCGAAGCCGAGCAGGCGGTGCGTGATGCCGCCGCAGCGCTCCGCCGAGCGGAGCACCGAATCCACGAGCTCGACGAGCTTCTCCTTCGGTGGCACCTCCTTCGACATGAGGAGGAGGTCCTTCAGGAGCCCCGCCTTCTCGCTGATGATCGAGACCGGGTTGTTGATCTCGTGTGCGACGCCCGCGCTCAGGCGGCCCAGCGCGGCCATCTTGTTCGTGTACTCCATCTTGTGGTACGCCGCCGCGCGCATCGCGTCCGCCTCGCGGTAGCGGCCGACCATCTTCGTCGTCCCGATCGAGACCACGGCCAGGATGAGCACGATGCTCACCGCCAGGAAGATCAGCAGGTTGCGGCGCAGGGCCACCCACCCGGACAGGAGCTCGCCCTGCGGGCTGACCAGCACCAGCGTGAACGGGGAGTCCTGGATCAGAGCGTAGCTGACGATGAGCGCGTCGCCCCGCTGGTCCGTCATCTCGACCTGCTCGGTCTGCGGGCCCGCGGCCAGCGGCGGAAGCGGAGCGGGCTCCAGCGCGGCTCCGTAGCGCCGCGACGGCGACTGCAGCAGGCCTTCCTGGTTCAGCAGAAAGGCATCGAGGGACGCCCGCGATCCGAGGGAGCGCACGAGCCGGTTGATGAGCTCGCTGTCGATCGTAGCCCTCAGCACGAACGCGCGCCCGTTGTTCCGCTCGTGCTGGACGGCCACCACGAAGTGCGGGGCGTTGCGATAGCCGAGGAAGACGTCGCTGACATACTGGCCGTGCTGCGTCGCCTCGACGTACCAGGGGTAGTCCTCGTAGCTCCGCCCCTCCAGCTCGTAGGGGCCGGCGTAGGAGACCTGGACGCCGCGCTCGTCCAGGAGCCCGAGGTCGACGAACCCACCGAACGAGCTCTTCATGTTGACCAGCAGCCCGCGCAGCCGGTCGGGGTCGCGCAGCTCGTCGAAGGTGCACTCGCGCACCACCAGCTCCAGCGCCGCCAGTCGCTCCGTCAGGAAGGCCTCCAACGCCAGCTTCCCGTTGGTCACGAACCCGACCATGGGGCGGGCCACCTCCGAGCGGAACGCCTGCCGGTACTGGTAGTAGTTCACGCCCGTCATGATCAGGAGCGGGGCCACCGCCACCACGGAGATGGCCAGCAGGGCGGTGATCAGGATCCTGCGGTAGCGACCCTCCGAGATCAGCCGGTCGAGGTCTCTTCCCGGGGCGAGGGGCGGCGGGTCGTCGGGGATCATGCTAGCGGATCCTCGTACGGCCGGCCCTCCTGATCGTGCTCATCAGGTCGGCGATGTCGATCGGCTTGCGAAGGTAGTCGAACGCGCCGAGCCGGCGCGCCTCCTCCTCGTCCTTCTCGGATCCGAAGCCGGTGAGGATGATCACCTCGACCTGGGGGTGGGCTTCCTTGACGTGCGCGAGCACCTCCATCCCGGTCATTCCGGGCATGCGCAGGTCGAGGACCATGACGTCGGGGAGGTCCTCCTCCAGCATCGACAGCGCCTGCTCGCCGGTCAGCGCCACCTCGCTTCCCAGGTCGCGCATCTCCATGCGCTCGGCCATCGTGCGCACGTAGTCCTCCTCGTCGTCCACGAGGAGCACCTTGATGGGGTGGGCTTCTGCCGCGTGCTCGTCGCGCTGGTCCGGCGGCGCCTTCGTCATGGCGTCCACGGCCATGTCTCGCTCGCCGGCCTCGGCCCAGGCGGCCGCCTGCATCGTGCGGTCGAACTCCCCCTTCGACTCCTTGAGGAAGTCCGCCGCGACCTTGAGTCCGCGCTTCCAGGCGGCGGTGATGACGTCGATCAACTGTCCCGTGTCAGCAGGCTTCTGGAGATACTCGAAGGCGCCGAGCGCCCGGGCTTCCTTCTCTTCCTTGTCCGACCCGTGACCGGTGAGGATGATCACCTGGACCTGCGGATGCTCCTCCTTCACCCGCTCCAGGACCTCCATCCCGTCTATGCCCGGCATGCGCAGGTCGAGCACCATGACGTCGGGCGCCTCGTCCTCGACCATCTCCAGGGCCTCCGCACCGCTCAACGCGACGCGGCTGCTCAGGTCGCGCATTTCCATGCGCTCGGCCATCGTCCGGACGTAGTCTTCCTCGTCGTCGACGAGGAGCACGCGGATCTTGCTCATATGCCCTCAGCTGGATCCGGCCTCGCCCGCCCGGAGGCGCAGATGATACTCCGTCTCCCTCTTCTCGCCTGGGTCCCGCTATTCACCTCCCTCGTACAGGAGGCGAACGCTCCGCCCCTCCCCGTCCGGTCGGACGGTGAATCCGAGGTCCGCGACCTGGGCCTGGAGCGCAGTCCAATCCGGCGACGGGGCAGATGTGGCCGCCACGGACCACCTGACGTCGGCACCGGAGACCCCGCTCCTCGTGTCCAGCCCGCACCTCCAGTGCGGTGCCCTCGGCGAGGTACTCGAGGCAGAACGCCACCGCCGCGTGCAGCGCCATCTGCACGTGCAGCGAGTTGCCGGTGAGCCAGACCGGCTCGTCGGCGTGCGTCGCCTGCACCGCCTGACTCTTCGCGCGTGCCAGACGCTGCGACAGGAACGCCACCTGCCGCACTTCCTCGTCGAGGTCGATGCGCCGGACATCCTCGTCCATCGAATGCGCGAAGCGGTTGAGGTGGGTGACGATGTCGGCGCCGCGCGTGACCTGCGCGTCGATCCGCCCGGCCGCCTTGAGCAGCCGATCGGCGTTGGGAGCCGCGCTCCCCGTGGGGAACGCGCGCACGAGGTCGGAGATCAACCCGGCCGACTCCTTCACGATGGCCAGGACGTTGCGTAGCTCGTGGGTTGCGGAGGCGGTGATCCTGCCGATGAACTCGGCTTCCCGCCTCCCGGGCGTCTGCATCCTCGTCGGCGCCGCCGGGGCTGACTTCGACCGCCCCACTGCCGGACTCATGGTGGGGGCCTGCCGGCGTCGGCGAGGTGTGGCCGGAGCGGGCTCCCGATGCTGCTGAAGAAAGCTGGAACGGCGTGCATTGCAAGGCAAGATCGTGCCCTCGCGCGACCCCCGTCCCGATCCCTTAGATTGCGTCCCGAGCGGGGTGTCGAACCCCCCCCAGGACACCGGCATCGGCACGGTGCCGTCCCTCTTCCCGAGACCGTCGAGCCGTGGCCCCCAAGCGCAGCACCATCCTGCTGGTGGACGACGACGAGGACCAGATCGCCCTCCTGACCGCGATCCTGGAGCGTGACCGGGCCTATCGGACGATCTCGTCCACCTCACCGCACCAGGGCCTCGAGCTCGCCCGACAGGAAGCTCCCGACCTCGCGATCTGCGACGTCTCCATGCCCGGGATGGACGGCATCGAGCTCACGGAGATCCTGCGGGTGGAGTTCCCGTCGATGCCGGTCATCATCCTCACCGGGATGGAAGGCACGGACACGGCGGAGGCGGCATTCGCCGCTGGCGCGTCGGACTTCGTGACGAAGCCCGTTGAGCCGAGGATCCTGCTCGCGCGGATCCAACGTGCGCTCGAGGAGGTTCCGGCGCGCCAGATCCTGCGCGAAGCCACCCGCGACCGCTTCGACATCACGATCCTGGGCAATCACCCGCGGATTCAGCAGCTCAGGGACTTCATCGAGAACGTCGCCGCGGCGGCACGCGTCCCCTCGCTCCTCCTCGGGGAGTCGGGGACGGGCAAGAACCTGGTGGCGCGGGCGATCCACGCGGCGAGCGAGGCCGCCCCGTTCCGTTTCGTCGAGGTGAACTGCGCCGCGCTCCCCGCCAACCTCCTCGAGGCCGAGCTGTTCGGCTACGAGAAGGGCGCCTTCACCGATGCCCGCCAGGCCAAGCAGGGGCTGGCGGAGGTCGCGGCCTCCGGGACGCTCTTCCTCGACGAGATCGGGACGCTGCCGCTCGAGCTGCAGGCGAAGCTCCTCACCTTCCTCGAGTCCCGCACGTTCCGGCGTGTGGGCGGGACGGTGGACCGCCGGTCCGACGCCCGCATCGT
Organism: uncultured Gemmatimonadales bacterium; assembly: GCA_963848895.1. Classification (GTDB taxonomy): domain Bacteria; phylum Gemmatimonadota; class Gemmatimonadetes; order Longimicrobiales; family Gaopeijiaceae; genus SZUA-318. The sequence continues at coordinate 99,229 of CAWKGE010000018.1, read as the reverse complement.
CGCGGCGACGAACGCGAACCTCATGGAGGAGGTCCGAGCGGGGCGTTTCCGCGAAGACCTGTACTATCGACTCGCCGTGGCGCAGTTCGTCCTCCCTCCGCTGCGCGAGATCCGCAGTGACATTCCCGTGTTCGCGGCCCACTTCGTCGACAAAGCGGCCGCGTACTTCCGCAAGCCCGCACCGGCGCTCGACCCCGAGAGCTCGCGGCGCCTCCAGGAGTACGACTGGCCGGGCAACGTGCGGGAGCTGCGCAACGCCATCGAACGGTCGCTGATCTTCTCCAAGGGCCCCGTCCTGACCGTCGACGTGCCCGGTGAGCGGGCGGGCCGGGGACGGGGAGCCCGTTGCGGTGGCCGACGCCGTTTTCGCGCTCCCGCTGGGGCTCACGCTGGAAGAGGTCGAGCGGCGCTACATCCGGGCCACCCTCGAAGCCTGCGACGGCCAGGTGGCGCGGGCGGCGGAGGAGCTGGGCGTCACGCGCAAGGTGCTGTGGATGCGCCGCAAGCGGCTGGGGCTGCTCGACTGATCCGGTCCCGGGAGAGCGGACCCGCCCTCAGAGGATGACCGCGACCGTGTAGGTGAGGTGTACCCGCCCCCCGTCCTCCGGGCGCACGATCTCCACACGGACCCGCCGGGGGATGGCCTCGCGGCCAGCTGTGCGCGACCACGCGGACGGATCGTCACCTTCGATTCCGCAGGCGGGCTCCGAGGTGGTCAGCACGTGCGGAACCGGGCTCGTGACCTCGAACGTCCCGTCCGCCACCAGCGCGCCCGCATCGGTCTCCCGGAGAACGAGCGGAGACGCCGCGCTCACGCCGACGGGATCGAGGATCGTGACCGACGCACGCACCCGCGCGCGCGTCGACTGGCCGAGGGCGGGTGCGGCCCCCAGCACGAGAGTGCAAAACGCCAATGCGATCGAAGATGTGAGCGGACGGGCCACGCAGGGTCCTTCCCGATTCCGGACTGCGGAACACGGCCCTCCAGCCGCTTCCGCACGGGCTCGGCCCACCCGCGCCGGACGCGCGCGCCGGGTGGCGGCCCTTCATCCAATACCGGCCCCGGCCTGGGGCGGGCGCAAGCGCCACGGTCCCCCGCCGGGCCGGACGCGCAGGACCGGGACCTCGACGGGGGCGTCGCCGGCCGCCGGAACCTCGAGGGGAACGGGCCGGCCCACCGTGGCGCCCAGTGCGTTCAGGGAGGTCCGCGCCACGCCGATGGTGTAGCGCCCCGGCGGAATCCGCTGGAAGTAGAACACGCCGTCGCTGAACGTGCGCTCGGTGGCGACCAGCCGACCGGCACCGTCGCGCACCTCGACGGCGACCCCGGCGAGGGCGCGCGGCTCGCTGCCGCCGAGCTCGACCCGCCCCATGACCTCGCGGGTCCTGCGCAGCGGGAGGCTGACCTCGTTGAACACGTTCGGCGACGGGCGGATGAGCACCTCGCGGGGCGCCGGCACCCATCCCGGATCGATGCTGAGCGAGTCCACGGCGATCCGCACGACGTCGTAGGGCCGCACCTCCCACGCCCGGTAGCTCCCGTCCTCGCCGGTCGTGACCCGGTCGCCGCGCACCATCACCTGGACGCCGGCCGCCGGGAGATCGCCCTGGCTCGGTCGCCCGTCGCCGTCCACATCGTAGTAGACCTGCCCACGTATGCCGGAGCGGCCCAGGCTCTGGAAGGGAAGCGGTACGACCCCGGCCTCCGGATCCCACGTCGCGCCACCGTCGCCCTGGAGGAAGACGCCGGCGCTGCTTCCGCGCGCCGCTCGCGCCTGGAAGTAGCCCTGCGGCCTGCGACTCACGAAGCCGATGCTGAGCAGCGCCGGCGACCCGCGGTTGAAGCGGAGGTCGAGGCTCAGGCTCCCGGTGGGCACGGGCCGGAACGACACGCCCAGCTCGAGGAGCTCGCCGCCGCGTGAGCTGGCCCCGATGCCCAGCGAGGTGGCCAGGTCGCGGAAGGGCCCCGCATAGGGTGACCCCAGCGGCGTGAAGACCCGGGTGGTAAGCATCCGGCGTTCCTGCAACCCGGACTCCCAATCCGTGGACACGTAGGATCGCCGGACCGTGGTGGCCAGCAGCGCCTGCCAGGAATCGGCTCTGCCCGTCTCGGTCCCCCGCAGGAGGAGGCGTCCCGAGACGCTGCGACCGCCGAGGAAGTTCGCGGGGACGGTCGCCGAGAGCTGGCCGTACCAACCGTCCAGCGTCGGGGCGTCGCCGGTGGGCCGCGTCCAGGCGTAGGAGGCGCCGTAGGTGCCCCGCTGCACGGTCGCCAGCTGCAGATCGGCCTGGAGGAACGAGCCCGGCTGGGCCTGCACGTCCAGGTTGACGGACTGGAGGGTCGAGACACCCAGGTAGCCGTAGGGCCGCACGCGCACGCTTCCCTCCAGGGGGGCCAGCCGGTCGACGCCCAGTCCCGCGGTCATCCACCCCGTGACCCCCCGCCGCAATTCACCGTACGCGTAGGTGTCGCAGGACGGATCCCGACAACTTCCCAGGCCTGCGTCGTACCGCCACTGCCCGGCCGGAATCCTGGTCGCCGGCACGACGTAGAGAAGCTCCTCCGTGCGCTCCTGCCCCGCCGGGCCGATCATGCGCACGCGCACGGGCGTGTTGCCGTAGTTGAGCGGCGCACGGAGCTGCGCCGGGTCGCCCCCGGTGGAGACGCCCACCAGCGTCTCGCCCTGGTAGACCTCGTACTCCCACCCGGCCGGAACCGTGGGCTGGACCAGCGCCTCCGCGAAGTAGCGGGGCATCGTGTACGGCTCGTTGGTGAGCGTGACACCGACCAGGCGGCGCGCGACGGGCCCCTCGGACAGCACGCTCCCCACCTGGAGCTGGCGCACGATCGAGGCGTTCGGAAAGACGCGGCTGTACCGCGCGTAGCCCTCGCCGAAGGACTCTCCCACATGGTCGCCGAAGGCGAGCGTGCCGCCCACCTCCGTCGCGCCGCCCCACACGCTCCCACCCAGGCCACTGCGGAACGTGCCGCGGTAGAGGTCCTGGGCGCCGGAGAGCGCGAGCCCCCACGCGCCGGTCAGGCCGCCGTAGCGCGGGCGGAAGGGCAGGTCCGGGGCCTCGGCGCTCAGCCGCTCGGCCGCGAGGCGCTCCCGCTCCCTGCGGGCCTCACGCTCGAGCTGCCTCGTCGCCGGGAACTCGGCGTTCTGCGAGATGACGATCGAGAGATCCGCCCAGTCCACGTCCACCCGCGCCGCCAGGATGCGGGCCAGCACCCGACTCGAGACGTAGAGCTCTCCGTTTCGCTCGGCCCACTCCGTGCCGGGCACCGCCTCCGTGTCCCCCGCGGATGCCACGGTACGCGCATCGAGGTCGAGCACGGTCCGCCATGCGCCGGGAGGCCACTCGAGGACCAGCGTCCGCCCGTCCGCCTTCAGGGGGATGCCGACGTGCTCGACGACCGGCCGGAGGGGGATGAGCACCGTGCCGCGCTGGTCCACGAGCGTCGTGACCGTGACGCGGGTGGGGACCCGCTGCACGTACACCTCGAAGAACCCCTCCTCCATCCCCTCCGTGACCTGAGCGGCCAGCGGGGCGCACCACGCGCGTCAGGGCGACGACCGGAATCAGCCGCCGGAGACCGCGGGTGATTCCGCCGTGAGCGCGAGCCATCGGAGAATGCGGGATCGGGTGAGCAGGGTTCGGGAGGAGGAGGCCTCCTCACTCCTGCGCGACGTCGACCTCGCGCACGACCCGCTCGCTGGGCAGCGCCCCGCCGGGAGGCAGGTCGTCGCGCTCGGTGTCCATCGTGAAACGCACCGTGAACGGGCCGGCGGCGCCCGCGGGTGCGACCAGGTCGAGGCGGCGCCGGATCGTCTTGTAGACCGCCAGAACCTCCTCGGTGCTCGCGACCGTGCGACCGCCGGCGTCGACCAGCTCGGCGAGAACGCGACCCAGGTAGGCGGCGTTGCCCGTGCGCTCGTAGTCGATGGTGGCGCGCACGGTGTCACCCACCATCGAAGCGGAGGCGTCCCGCACCTCGAGCCCGGTGCTCACGGAGCCGTTGCGGTAGTTCACCGCGACCACCACCACGGTCTCCACCTCGAGCTGGACGGTGACGTCACCGCGCTGCTGCTCGATGGGTGGCTGGCCGCCTCGCGAATGGACGAGCGCGCGCGCCCAGTACTCCCCGTCGGGAAGCCCCGGGGGCGGCTGCACCATCACGCGCATGACCTGCCGCTGCCCCGGATCGAGCACCATCCGGCGCGGGAACGCCCGCAGCCAGGGGACGGCGGACGGCTCCCCGGCCGGCACGGTGTCCATGATCTGCACGGACACGTTTCCGTCGTCGTCCGAGGTGGGGTAGCCGTAGGCGAACTCGACCTGGATCTCCTCCGGACGCGAGCCTGGATTGAAGAGCGTGAGCGTTCCGGTCCGGTCCCGGCTGTCGATGTAGACCGCCACCGGACTCACCGCCACTGCGGCTCCGCGCGCCGACGCGCCCACGACCAGGCACACCAGGACGAACAGGACGCGCGCCGCGCGTGCCCCGACGTTCCGTCCGCTCGCCGACCCCTGCATTCCGGTTCTCCGTGTGCTCATCGGTGGTAGATGCGAAAGGCCCCGGACCGAATCAGGTCCCGGGGGTGACCACCTGCACGGTGATCGTCGCAGTATAGCGCCCGGGGGGCTGGGACGCGTCCGGAAGGGCCATCCCGCCGAGGCAAAGCGTGCCGCCTCCGTCCCCTGCCTTGATGTGGAAGTTCGATGGCCTTGTTCGGGTCGAAGCTCTTCTCCGCGCTCCCTCCCCGGTAGACGAAGATCGCGTCGGACCGGTCGAACTGGAGCGGCACGCGATGGCCGCCGACGCTCACCATCTCGGTGGGCAGGGCGAAGGTGATGACGACCGTCCCGGAGCCTACCAGCTCCAGCTCCGCCCGGCGCGCGACGTCGTCCGGAGCCACGTACTCGGGCATGCCGGCCCGGATCGTCCCGAAGCTCAGGTTCTGGACCGGGAACACCGCCACCTGGGCGTGGAGGGCGCCTGGGGCGAGGAGGGGGAGGAGGGCGGAGAGGGCGAAGACCACGATCGCGCTCCGGCCCTGCGTGGCCTTGCTGCGGTGCGCGGTCATGGTCGTCGCCCTCGTCCGTGGATGGCCGGTGGAGGCCGGCTCAGTACGTCGCCGTGATCGTGAAGACCAGGCTGCCCGTGTACGTGCCCGGCATCCGGCTCGACGTGTCCGTCGCCAGGATCGCGCCGCCGATCTGGATGTAGCTCGTCTTCGTCGAGCCGTCGCCGTTGCCCGCACGGTTCGCCATCGCGTCGCACGCCGAGCTCGCTCCGTCCAGCGCCCCGGAGGCCGCCGCCGCGTACCCGCACGTGAAGCTCACCGGAAGGTCCGGCGCACCCGCCAGCGACGAGCACCGTCGGCACCGAGGCCGACACGATCACGTCGGAGTTGTGGTCGATCTTCACCACGCCCAGGCTCTGCCCGGCACCCACCGCGGCGCCCGGCGTCAGCGTGGCGCCGCTGCCCGGATTGATCTGACCGAACGCGACGTCGTCCACCTTGGTCACGTCCAGGTAGGCCAGCACGGTGGCGCTGGCGCTCACGGTCCCGGTGGCGCTCTGCGCCGAAGCGTTCTGGGCCATCGCGAAGAAGCCGGTCGCGGCCAGGCTCCAGAAGACGATGTTCTTCTTGATGCTGTTCATGGTGTGCTCCCCTTGGTTGATCCTTCGCTCTCTCGGTCGAGGAGCCCTTCTCCTGACCGGGAGGCTCCCGTTCGCGCCAGGAGATAAGGCAGGAGGTGTGCCAGAACGGACGTGAGCTACAAGCCGTTGTCTGACAATGATTTATGTGGTTTGGCCGATCCGGCGGGAGGCGCCCATGATCCGGATCAGGAACATATAGACGTTCCGATACGGGAACACCGGGCCCGTTCGGGAACGGGTGGGGCGGAGGCGCCGTGGATGGCACGGGCGGCCGGCGCGTGGAGGCCGGCGCCGGGCGCGCCTCAACTCACGTACGTGAAGACGGCGACGACGACCGCCGTGTAGACGCCCGGAGGCGTGACCAGCGGCACCGTGAGTCGGGCCCCCGCGTAGAGCCAGAGGTCGAAATTGTTGCCTGGCATGGAATTGCCGAGCGTGAGCGACTGGCTGGGCGCGGCTCCCGGATTGAACGTGGCGCCCAGGAGGCACGTGCCGCTCGAGTTCGCCACACAGGCCGTCGCATATCCGGCGTTGTCCCAATCCACCGGGATCGTGTGCGCCCCCATGGCGAGGAATGACGGGAGCGTGAGGTCCACGACCACCACGTGGCCCTTCCGCACGCCCGTGAACCGCCATCCGGCCGAAGACGTGGGAGCCCCGGTCGCGGCGGCCCCCGGCGGCACGTCCACCACGTCACCGGGTCGGGCGGAGCCGAACTTCAGCTCCTGGACGCCCGACCCGGTGACGGGCGGGGGGAGCACCTGCGCGGTCGTGATGAAGGTGCCGCTCCCCACCTGGGCCTGGAGGGCGCCGGGGGCGAGGAGGGGGAGGAGGACGGAGAGGGCGAAGACCACGATCGCGCTCCGGCCCTGCGTGGCCTTGCTGCGGTGCGCGGTCATGGTCGTCGCCCTCGTCCGTGGATGGCCGGTGGAGGCCGGCTCAGTACGTCGCCGTGATCGTGAAGACCAGGCTGCCCGTGTACGTGCCCGGCATCCGGCTCGACGTGTCCGTCGCCAGGATCGCGCCGCCGATCTGGATGTAGCTCGTCTTCGTCGAGCCGTCGCCGTTGCCCGCACGGTTCGCCATCGCGTTGCACGCCGAGCTCGCTCCGTCCAGCGCTCCGGAGGCCGCCGCCGCGTACCCGCACGTGAAGCTCACCGGAAGGTCCGGCGCACCCGCCAGCACGAGCACCGTCGGCACCGAGGCCGACACGATCACGTCGGAGTTGTGGTCGATCTTCACCACGCCCAGGCTCTGCCCGGCACCCACCGCGGCGCCCGGCGTCAGCGTGGCGCCGCTGCCCGGATTGATCTGACCGAACGCGACGTCGTCCACCTTGGTCACGTCCAGGTAGGCCAGCACGGTGGCGCTGGCGCTCACGGTCCCCGTGGCGCTCTGCGCCGAACCGTTCTGGGCCATCGCGAAGAAGCCGGTCGCGGCCAGGCTCCAGAAGACGATGTTCTTCTTGATGCTGTTCATGGTGTGCTCCCCTTGGTTGATCCTTCGCTCTCTCGGTCGAGGAGCCCTTCTCCTGACCGGGAGGCTCCTGTTCGCGCCAGGAGATAGGGCAGGAGGTGTGCCAGAACGGACGAGAGCTACAAGCCGTTGTATGACAATGATTTATGGGGACTGGCGGATCCGGCGGGAGGCGCCTGTGATCCGGATCGGGAACGCATGGACGTTCCGATACGGGAACACTGGGCCCGTTCGGGAACGGGTGGGGCGGAGGCGCCGTGGATGGCACGGGCGGCCGGCGCGTGGAGGCCGGCCCCGGCCGCACCTCCTCCCCGGACACTCAGGGCGTGACGGGCATCCCGTCCCGGGGATCGGCGCTCTCGCGGAACTCGCGAAGCGCCGACGCTTCCGCCATCACGAGCATGCGGTCGCCCTCCTCCAGGCGCACGTCGGGGTCCGCGAGCTTGCGCACCCGGTACGGCCCCTTGAGGACGTACAGCACCTCGACGCCGTGTCGCGCGCGGAGCTCCATCTCCCGCAGCGTCCGACCGCGCAGCGCCGCGGGCACGTCCATCTCGGCCAGGCGCATGCCATGGCCCAGCTCCATGCCCGTCGGTCTGGATGGAGAAGCTCCGCCGCTGCGCCAGCGTGGACGCCAGCCTGAGCTTGCGCAGCTCGTGCGAGTAGCGCTCCAGGACGTCGGAAGCCAGCACGACGCCGAGGAGCTTCTCCTGACCGTCGACGACGGGTAGGAGGTCCGCGCCGGTCTCGGTGAGCTGGTCGAGGGCCTCCTCGACCGTGTCGTCCTCGTGCAGCGTGCGCGACGGCGTGGCGAGGTCGGCCGCCATGAGCACCCCCTCGAGGGCGCTGCGGTCGTCGAGCGCCCGGTGCAGGTCCTGCACGCGGATGACGCCGGCGAGCTCGCCCGCGGGGCCGATCACGGGGAACGTGGTCTGCGGGCTCCCCAGCGCCTCGCCGAGCAGGCCGGGCAGGGGCGCGTCCTCCGGGAAGGAGCGGTATTCGCGGCGAAGCACGTCACGCACGCTGAGGTGGCGGAGGATCGTCTCCTCGCGACCCTGACGCAGCGTGATGCCCTTCCACTTCAGCTTCTGCGTGTAGATCGACTCCTCCTTGAGGGAGGACGCGACCACCGTGGACAGGATGCACGCCAGCATGACCGGGAGGATGATCTCGTAGTCCCCGGTGAGCTCGAACATGATGACGATGCCGGTCAGCGGCGCGTGCGACGTGGCGGCCACCAGCGCGCCCATCCCCACCAGCGCGTAGGCGCCCGGACCGCCGTGGGCGAAGGGCGCCCAGCGGGCCACGGCCGTCCCGAGCGCACCCCCCAGCGCCGAGCCGACGAACAGGGACGGGACGAAGACGCCGCCGGAGCCGCCGGAGCCGAGGGTGAGCGAGGTGGCGACGATCTTCATCACCACCAGCGCCAGGAGGAGGCCGAGCCCCACCTGACCCTCGAGCATGCGGTCCATGGCCATGTGGCCGATCCCCAGCACCTCGGGGAAGAAGAGCGCCAACGCGCCCACCACCAGGCCGCCGAGGGCGGGGCTGGAACCACGGCGGGACGTCCACCTTCTCCCAGGCGCGCTCCTGCCCGTACAGGAAGACCGTGAACCCCACCGCCACGAACCCGGCCAGCAGGCCGAGCAGCGTGTAGGGCACGAACTCCAGCGCCGAGTTGAGCGTGTAGGCCGGGATGTCGAAGACCTGCGCGTCGCCGTAGATGGCGCGCGAGACCGCGGTGGCGGCCACGCCGGCCATGACCACGGGGGAGAACGACGCGATCGCGAAGTCGCCGAGCACCACCTCGAGCGCGAAGAGCGATCCCGGCGATCGGGGCGTTGAACGCCGCAGCCAGGCCGCCGGCCGCCCCCGCGGCCACCAGCGTGCGCACGCCCTCCTCGCCGAGTCGGCCCCACTGCGCGATCACCGATCCGAGGGAGGCACCGATCTGGATCATCGGGCCCTCGCGGCCGGCGCTCCCCCCGGATCCGAGCGTCAGGGAGGCGGCCGTGCCCTTCACCAGCGCGACGCGCCCGCGGATCCGTCCGCCGCGCATGAGGAGCGCCTGGATCACCTCGGGGACGCCGTGGCCGCCCGCGTCGCGCGCGAAGAACCAGACCAGGGGGCCGACGAGCAGCCCGCCGACCGCCGGCATGAGGACGATCCGCCACATCGGTGCCCGGGCGGCGGACTCCAGGACGTCCGCGCTCGACCCCCAGAACACCCACTGCACGAAGGCGATCAGCTCCTGCACGGCCACCGCGCCCAGGCCGGCCGCCACGCCGACGATGGCTGCGAGCAGGAGGAGCCGCAGGTGCTGCTGGCGCCCCAGCCGCCGCACCCGCCCCCTCGCCTTGTCCACGTTCCTGCGGGCCCGGATCCACTCCTTCCGGAAGCGTTCGGCGCTGGTCAAGTGGAGGAGGCCCCGTCGGGTGGCGGTGGTGGAGGTGACGGCAGCGTGAATCCTAGAAGCATCGCGCAGCAGAGTCCACGCGCCCACGGGGCCGGCCTCGCCGGACGAGGCGCGCGTCCCGGCGAATCGTCCCTCTCGCGCGTCCGGCCGCGGGTGCTTATCCATAGCACCCCGCCGTGACCGACAAGGAGGAGGCCATGACGACGACCCCGATCCGGTTCCGCCGATCCACGTCCGCCGCGCTCGCCATCGCCGCGACGGCGCTGCTCGTCCACCCGCTCGCCGCCCAGCGCGGGGAGTCCGGCCCGATGCAGGAGGCCGCGCAGCTCGACCGGGACGGAAAGACCGCCCAGGCCCGGGCCATCTACCAGCAGGTGATCGACACGGCCAGCGATCCGGCCCGCAAGGCCCAGGCCCAGCGCTCCATGGCCATGTCGTACGCCTTCGACGGCGACTGCGCGAACACCGTGAAGTACGAGCAGATGGTCATCGACTACTGGAAGACGCAGGAGCAGGCGGATCCCCAGAACGCGTTCTATCAGGAAGGAGAGATGGCCGACGAGGCGGCGCGCGTCTGCATCGATGCCGGCGACATCGACGCCGCCGAGCACTGGTACCGCCGCGGGTACGAGCTCGGCCTGATGGAGCCGGAGCCGCGCACGCACCCGAAGAGCCTCTGGGACTACCGCCTCGCGCACGCGTTGGGGCGCATCGCCGCGCGCCGTGGAGACGCGGAGGAGGCCGCCCGGCAGGTCGCCGCCGCCCGGCAGGCGCTGGACGGCGATCCGGAGATGGCCCAGCAGCAGGAGCGCTTCTTCCCGTACCTGACCGGCTATGTGGCGCTCTATACGGGCGACCTGGACAAGGCCCGGAGCGATCTCGAGCACGCCGTGTCCCTGCGCGGCAACCAGAACGACCCGTTCATGAACACCCTGCTGGCCATGACCTACGAGCGCATGGGGATGCAGCAGGAGGCGACCGAGCTGTATCGCAAGGCGTTCGACCTGGCTCGCGCCCACAATCCTCCGGCCGCCTTCACGCGGAGGTTCGTGCGCGAAAAGCTGGGCCTGCCGTAGCCTCCGCACCCCCTGCCCCGGACGGGCGGGGTTTACGCGCGCCTGGAACGAATCGTGCGTGCAGGTGAGGGCATGACGCACGAACGAGGCGAGGAACCGATCAGCGGACGGCAGCCGCCCATCGGAGACTACGCGGTGATCGGTGACTGCCGGACGATGGCCCTCGTGTCGAAAGCCGGATCCATCGACTGGCTCTGCCTGCCCCGCTTCGACGGCGGCTCCGTGTTCGCGGCGCTGCTCGACGAGGAGCGGGGCGGGCGGTTCCTCGTCCGCCCGCTGGGGACGTTCGACGCTTCGCGCCGGTACCTGCCGGACACGAACGTCCTCGAGACCACGTTCCGCACGCCGGGCGGAGCCGTCCGGCTCACGGACCTGATGCCCGTGAACGATCCGCATCGGGACGGCGATCGCCCGCAACCCGACCACGAGGTCCTGCGTCTGATCGAGTGCCTCGACGGCGAGGTGGAGATCGAGGTCGTGTGCGACCCGCGCTTCGACTACGGACGGCTCGTTCCGCGGGGTCGGGAGATGGGGCGGCTCGGCATCCACTTCGACGGCGGAGCCGACGATCTCATGCTCCACTCGGACGTCGCGCTGTCCCCCCGGCACACGGGGCTCCGGATGGAGGGGCGTCACCAGGCTGCGCCCGGGCGAGCGGCGACACGTGTCGCTCACCAGCGAATGGGCCGCGCCGACCGTGGTGGCCCAACTGGGCGAGGCCGCGGATCGTCGCATCGGCGCCACGGTGGCGTGGTGGCGCAGATGGCTGGAGGACTGCTCCTACGAGGGCGACTACCGTGACGAGGTCGTGCGGAGCATGCTCACGCTGAAGCTCCTCACCTACCCCGCCTCCGGGGCAATCCTCGCGGCCGGCACGACTTCCCTTCCGGAGGCGGTCGGGGCGGGCCGCAACTGGGACTACCGGTACTGCTGGCTCCGTGACGCCTCCATGACCATCGAGGTCCTGCTGCACCTGGGATTCGCGCCGGAGGCCGAGGCATTCCTCGGATGGTTGCTGCACGCGACGCGCCTGACCTTCCCCAGGCTCCAGGTGCTCTACGACGTGTACGGCCGGACCGACCGCCGGGAGAGCGACCTCGGCCACCTGGCGGGCTACCGGGGCTCGCGCCCCGTCCGCGTGGGCAACGCCGCCTCCGACCAGCTGCAGCTCGACGTCTACGGCGAGGTCATCGACGCCGCATGGACGTTCGTGGAGCAGGGCGGGTCCCTCGATTCCGCCGAGGCGCGTCTGATCGCCGGCCTCGGGGAGACGGTCCTGCGCTCCTGGCGACAGCCCGACAACGGGATGTGGGAGGTACGCGGACCGCGCCGCCACTTCACCCAGTCCAAGGCCATGTGCTGGGTGGCCCTCGACCGCCTCCTGCGCCTGCAGGAACGCGGCGTGCTCAGGCTGTCGCGGTCGCGCGGGGTGATCGAGCGCGAGATGCGGGCGATCCGGGACGCGATCGAGTCCCACGGATGGAACGATCGACTGGGAAGCTACGTCGCGTGGTTCGGAGGCGAGGACGTCGATACGGCCCTCCTCCTCCTGGGAATCGAGGGATACGAGGATCCGGGGAGCGACCGCATGCAGGGCACGATGCGGTGCATCCGCGATCGCCTGGAGATCGACGGCCTCCTCTACCGGTACGGCTACGACGACCACCTTCCCGGCCGGGAGGGCGCGTTCGGCATCTGCGAGTTCTGGGAGGCGGAGCTGCTGGCGCGGCAGGGACGGATCGACGAGGCCGTGCGCAGCTTCGAGCACGCCGCCGACTTCGCGAACGACGTCGGACTGTTCTCCGAAGAGATCGACCCGGAGTCCGGTGAGCTCCTGGGCAACCTCCCTCAGGCCTTCACCCACCTCGGCCTCGTCAGCGCGGCGAACCAGATCGCCCGCTCCCGCGGCCGCCCGCCGGTGCGCAAGGCGCGGGCGCCGCGGACCACCGAGGCCGAGACGGAAGTTCGGCCAGGGGAGGCCGCCGACGTCCCCCGAAGGGCGCCGCAACCATGAACCTGACGGACGTGCTCGTCTGGGGAGGCATCGCGACGGTGGTGATGACCGCAGTCCTCGAGGGGGCGATGTATCTCGGGTGGACCCGCATGAGCCTCCCCTTCATCCTCGGCACGATGTTCACCGGGGACCGCCGCAAGGCCGCGTTCCTGGGCGCGGTGGTCCACCTCTTCAACGGCTACGTCTTCGCGTTCGGCTACGCCGCGGCCTTCCAGAGCCTGCACGCCGCCTCGTGGTGGATCGGCACGCTGCTGGGAGCGGCCCACGCGACCGCGGTGCTGGTGTTGATGCCCTACTTTCCCTTCGTGCACCCCCGCATGGCCACGGAGCACGACGGGCCGAGCGCCCGCCGGGCGCTGCAGCCGCCCGGCTTCTTCGCACTCAACTACGGGCACCGGACCCCGCTGTTCGGGCTGGTATCGCACCTCATCTATGGCGCGATCATCGGCGCGTTCTACCACGTGGTCTGAGCGCACGACGACGCGAATCGGGCAGCTGCTGGCGTGGGTCGGCCCACGCCCTCCGACCCGGCCTTTCAGAGGCCTCGCCGCGCGTAGGTAGCGTAGAACCGGTCTCGCCCCACGACGCCCGCCGCCAACCCGATCAAGAACGCGAGGGCGACGCCCGCCCTCGTGACCGGTACCGAGGCGGCGCCACCCGCGCCGAGCCATCCGAGCACGCTCGCTACGATGCCCGCTCCCAGCAGGCCGATGCGCCACCTTGCCGCCCGGTCCACTTCCGCGCGCGGATTGAGCCCGGCGTCCACCCGATCGCGCGCGGCGCGCCGCCGCGTCCGCCATCCTGCCTCCGCCCCCAGCTCTACCGCGAGGGTGAGGACGCCCACCGTCAGCAGCGCCCGGAGCAGACCCGAGGGGGCCCCGCCGGGCGCCGCGAGCGCCACGGCCGCCGCCGCCAGGAGCACCCCCGACGAGGCCGCGGTGAGGAAGAACGACGCGGTGGTGAGCCCGGTGTCCCACGCGGGCACGGTGCGCAGCCGGTACACGCGCGCCATCGCGTAGACGAGACCCGCGCCGAGGAGCGCGGTCAGCGCGGTCGCAGCTCCGCCCAGCGTGGGCGGCAGCGCGGCGCGAGCGGGCACGGCCACCACCCACCCGGCCATGAACAGGGCGCTGGCGGCCACCTCCCTGCTCAGCCACGACCCACGCAGATTCCCCATCGCGCGCCAAGCGTTGCGGGGCGTACCGAGATGGAGGAGGGCGGCCAGCCCCCCCGCCGCCATCAGCACGCCCACGAGCAGGCGGGCCTCGCCCATTCGGGCGCCTCCCCCCGGAACCGCCCACCCGACGACGGCCTGGGCCCAGAACAACCCCACCGCCGTCTGGCCGAGCATCGTGAAGACGACGAGCGAGCGAGCCCTCATCCCCGCACCTCCTCCCGGTTCTCCACGCGGCCGGCACCATCGGCACCCCGGGGGGCGGTGACGAAGAGGGCCGGCCGCGTGAGCTCGTGCTCCGGAAGCGGAACCACCGCCGCCGGACCGTGCCGTGCCTCGAGCTCCGCTGCGTCGCCGAAGTCCAGCGCGCGCAGGGGGCAAGCGGCGACGCAGACCGGGGGACGGCCGTGATCGAGCTCGTCCACGCAGAAGTCGCACTTCGTCATGCGCCCCGCGCCGGCGTCGTATTGGGGCGCGCCGTAGGGACAGGCCCACTCGCAGTAACGGCAGCCCATGCAGCGCTCCGCGTCGAGCAGCACGACTCCGTCGTCGCGCTGCCTGATGGCCCCGGTCGGGCACGCCTCCATGCAGATGGGGCGGGCGCAGTGGTTGCACGCGACCGACAGGCTGTAGGCGAAGACGTCCTGCGCCCAGGCGGCACCACGGCGCTCCCACCCGCCCCCCGTCACCTCGTACACGCGGCGCCAGCGCACGCCCAGGGGCGAGCCCTGCTTGTCCTTGCACGCGACCTGGCACGCCTTGCAGCCGGAGCAGGCGGAGGCGTCGAAGTAGAAGGCCCAGCGCGTCACGACGCGGCCTCCCGCTCCACCTGCACCATGATCGTGTGCTGCGCGGTGCCGTACGCCAGCGGCGTCCACCGCTCCGACGTCAGCACGTTGACCGAGCCGCGTCGGTCCACGCCCTCCCCATCCGGCGACCACCACGCGCCCTGGGGGACGTCCACGACGCCCGGGCATGATGCGCCGGGTCACGCGGCAGGGAAGCACCATCGCGCCCCGGTCGTTGAACACACGCACCGCGTCTCCGTCACGGATGCCGCGAGCCTCGGCGTCCACCGCGTTCAGGAAGACCCTCTGGGGGAAGGCCTCGGCCAGCCAGTCGTTGTTGTCGTGGGTGGAGTGCACGCGCGCCATACCGTGGTGTCCGATGGCCTGCAGCGGATACCGCGCGGCCTCCGGCCCGAACGGGCTCTCCCATTCCTGGAGGTACTTCGGCACTGCGGGGATCTCCGGATGCTGCCGCTCGTGGATCCGCTTCGAGAAGATCTCGATCTTCCCGGACGGGGTGGGCAGCGGATGCTTCTCCGGGTCCGCCCGGAAGTCCACGAAGGCCACCGCCGGCGCCTCGACGGGTCGGCTGTGCACCCCGACGTCCTCCGCCACCAGCGCGTCCAGCGGCGGGAGGTCGGGGAAGCGGGTCGCGCGATACCGATCCAGAGCCCACTCGACCCACCCACGCTCGTCCCGCCCCTCGGTGTACGCCTCGCCGATGCCGAGGCGCTCCGCGACGCCCGCGCAGATGGCGTAGTCGCTCCGGCACTCCGCGAACGGCGCCACCAGCGGCGGCATGAGGAGCACCTCGTCACCGTACTTCCAGCCGTCCTCCACCCCCCACGTCTCGAACTGCGTGCACGCCGGCAGCACCAGGTCCGCGAAGCGGCCCGTGGGGGTGAGGAAGTTGTCCTGCACGGCGATGAACTCCACCCGCGACTCGTCGGCCAGGATCTTGGCAGTGCGGTTGATGTTGGCGTGCTGGTTCACCAGCGCGTTGCTGGCCACCGCCCAGATGAGCTTGATGTCGCTGGGGAGCCTCCGGTCGGGGTCCGCGTCGGAGCCGTCCGCGCCGCCGGCGTCGCGGACGGTGCGCCCGTCCGGCACGCTCCCGTCGAACACGACGCCATCCGCCGGGCCCAGCTCGCGGCCGCGCAGCACCGCCTCCGTCCACAGGAACACCGGGATGGCCGCGCCCACGGGATTCTCGCCCGCCGGGAAGAGGTTCCAGAACGGTCCACCGTCCGGCGTCTGCAGCGCCAGTCCGCCCGCCCACCCTCCGGGTACGCCCACGTTGCCGGTGATGGCCGCCAGGACGCAGGCGGCACGCACGGCCTGCTCGCCGTAGGCACGGCGCTGCATGCCGTAGCCCTGGTAGAGCATCGCCGGCTTCGTCGTGGCGTATTCGCGGGCCAGCCGGACGATGGTCTCCGCCGGCACGCCCGTGATCGGCTCGGCCCACCCGGGCGTCTTGGGTACTCCGTCGCGCAGGCCCAGGATGTGGTCGCAGTAGCTCTCCGCGCCCTCGCAGCCGGCGGGCATCTGCGTGTCGTCGAAGCCCACGCAGTGCGTGCGCACGAAGGCGTCGTCGTGCAGCCCTTCGGTGATCATCACGTGGGCCATCGCGCTCATCATGGCCACGTCGGTGCCCGGTCGGATCGGGACCCACTCGTCCGCCAGGGCCACGGCGCTCATGCTCATGCGCGGGTCCACGCACACCACGCGTGCGCCGCGCTCGCGTGCCAGCTTCACGAACCAGTCGCTGTTGGTGCCATCCCGCATCTCCGCGGGGTTCCAGCTCCACATCAGGATGTACTTCGAGTTCAGCCAGTCCTGGCGCTGGTTCCCGGTCTGCAGCGTGCCGTAGACGGTGGGCGTCGCGACGTTGATCGCGCCCCACGAGTAGCTGTTCCAGATGCCCAGGCAGCCGCCGTAGAGGTTGAGCAGCCTGCGCGCGGTCTGGGACCCGTTCGTCTGGTTGTAGCTCCCGGTCCCGTAGGGCACGAACAGGGCGCCGTTCCCGTACGCGTCGCGCACCCGCCGGATCTCGCCCGCCAGCAGATCCAGAGCCTCGTCCCACGAGATGCGCTCGAAGCGTCCCTCGCCGCGCCGCCCCACGCGCCGCAGCGGCCAGCGCAACCGGTCGGGGTGGTACTGCCGCCGCAGATAGGCGCGCCCGCGGGTGCACGCCCGCAGCTGCGGGTCGGAGACCCCGTCCGGGCGGTCGTCGGTCTCCAGGCGCGTGATGACGCCGTCGCGCACGTGGGCGCGCAGCAGGCAGCGCCCGCCGCAGTTGTGGGCCGGACAGCCCACGCGCACGACGCGCCCGTCCGAGGTCTTGGTGTCCACCGCCCGCCGCCTCAACCCCCGTCGATCCAGGCGGCGACGTCGGCGATCAGCCGATCGCTCACGTTCTCGTACGAGTGACCGGTCTGATAGACGATGAAGCGCAGGCGTCCCTCACCGTGAACGGTCCGGAGCTTCCGGTAGAGCGGCAGCATGTGATCCTCCATGCTCACTTCCCGATCGTCCAGGCCGCCCGTCATCAGGATGTCGGTGTCCGAGAGGTTCCCCGCCTGATCGAGGATCGAGAAGAAGTCCTGGTTCTCGAGCAGCTCCTCGAACGGCGCCGCATAGGCGAAGTCGACGGGTCCCTCGGGTTTCCTGATGGATCGGAAGAAGTCCGAGTACGCCTTGTGGAGATCGGGATTCGCGCGGGCCATGCGGGCGAGGACGCCCAGGTCGCCTCCGGAGATCGAGATCACCCGCCCCACCTCCGGATGATGGAGGGCGTACAGCATGGACATGTGACCGCCGTAGCTGTGGCCGCCCACCACGATGCGCGCCGGGTCGATGTGGTACTTCGCCACCATCTCCCTCGACGAGAGGAACGCCAACGCGGCGCCGAGGTCCTCCTGGGAGTTCTTCAACCCCTGCTTCCCCTCGCTCTCGAAGCATCCCCGGAAGTCGAACGTGAAGACGTTGATGCCCCGCCGTGGCAGCACCTCCCCGATGCCCCATGGGTCCCGGGTCTCGAAGAAGGCCTGGGTGAAGACGAGCGTGTGCGGGTGGGGCGCGTCCGCAGCGTAGAAGCATCCGACGAGCCTCGACCCGTGGCTGTCGAAGGTGAGGCGATCGCAGTACCGGCGAGGCGGGCCGGGTTGCGCGAGGACGAGCGCGAGAAGCGTGACCAGCACTGTCATCATGACCCTCGGCGGCCGGCAACGGGCAGGGAGGAAGGAGGAGCCCCTGTGCCCAGGGCTGGATGGATCGTAGACGGATGGTGGGGGAGTAGCAAGCGAGCGGTCGCGGCCCCGCAGGCTCCGAAGCCCGCGGGGCCGCCTCCCCGGACACGTGGGGAGCTCTGGGAGGTCGACCGTCAGCTCCCGGGCTCACGGTTCGTCGCCACCACCGCGTCCGACCAGCGGGCGATCTCCTCGACGAAGGCGCGGGCCATCGCCACGAGGTCGGTCGGGTCGGCCACGGCGTCGCCCACCAACGGCTCGATCCGGGCCAGGCTGACGGCGGCCTTCTCGTACGTGCTGTCCGCGGCCACGGCCGCGCGGTACGCCTCCGCGGCGGCGGCCGTATGGCCGCTCCGCTCCAGCGCGACGCCCAGGTTGTTCCGGAAGACCGGCGAGTCGGGATCGAGCTCGGTCGCCCGTGCGAGCGCCGGCAGCGCGTCCTCGTAACGGCCCTGTCGGATCAGCAGGAGGCCGAGGTTGTTCATCGACCAGGTGTCCCCGTCGTCCAGCGCCAGCGCGTGCTCGTAGGACTCGATCGCCTCGTCGGCCCGACCCAGGTCGGCCTGGACGTTGCCCAGCACGCGCCACGCGCTCTCCGAGACCGGATCCACGTCCACGGCGTGCTCCAGGTGGATCAGCGCGTCTTCCGGGCGCCCTTCCTCCAGCAGCACGCGCCCGAGGTTCACGCGGGCCTTCACGTTGTCGGAAGCGAGCTCCACGGCCCTGCCGAGGGCGAGCTCCGCGCGCTCCGCGTCGCCGGACTTCCAGGCCGACAGCCCGAGCATGTAGTGGCCCCACACGTTCTCGGGCTTCTGGTCCGCGTACGCCTGGAACAGTCGCGCCGCCTCGACGTAGTCCCGATCCCGGAACGCCGCCTCCGCTTCCTGGTAGGTCACCGGCCTCTCCGGCTCCGGCGGCAGCACTGCGGCGGCCGTCGTTCCGCCGCTGTCCGCCACCGGCCGGGCGGGCGTCGCCGGGGCCGGGCTCGCCTGCGCCGTCGCGACGCCCCCGGACCCGCGGGCCGCCTTCGCCGTCTGCTTCGATCCGCTCTCCTTGCCGCCGCACGCCGCCCCGCCCAGCGCGACCACCGTCGCGGCCACCGCCAACAGCCGGGACCGATTCCCGCGCCATACGATGATTGGATGCTTCGCCGACATGTCTCCTCCTCTTCCGGTGCGCCCTCGGGCGCCGTCCGCGTGAACTCCACGGCCTCCTGGAGGGCAAGCCGCCGGCCACCGGAGCCGGAAGACGTAGGACATGGCACAACTCCATGTCGGACTGATTCTTATGGGATCCGCGCCGGACGGGCGACATCGGCGTTTCGTGTCCCGGTGGACACGGATCGAAGGACCGAACGTGTCCGGACGGACACGACCGCTGCCGCGCGCGACGCCCCGGGCGCTCAGTCGCGGCGGATGCCCAGCCGCCGCATGATCTTGAGGAGGCTGGCGTGGTCGGCCAGAGCGAGGTCCTCGGCCGTGCGCGTGATGTGCCAGTCGTTGCGGTGCAGC
This sequence comes from uncultured Gemmatimonadales bacterium, assembly GCA_963848895.1. Taxonomy (GTDB): domain Bacteria; phylum Gemmatimonadota; class Gemmatimonadetes; order Longimicrobiales; family Gaopeijiaceae; genus SZUA-318. Next base: position 79,855 of record CAWKGE010000018.1, on the reverse strand, counting down.
GCCGCCAGCAGGATCTCGCGCTCGGCGTCCGCCTTGAGCTCCTGGTAGGTACGGGGCGTTCCGGCGGAGGAGGTGGGCGCCTCACCACGGATCTCCGGCGGCACGTCCTCCACGCGGACGGTGTCGTCCCCGGTGGCGATGACGAGCCGTTCCACGATGTTGCGCAGCTCGCGCACGTTGTTCCTGCGCCAGTCGTAGGCCACGAGGATACGCAGCGCGTCCGCGTCCATCGACTTCCTGCGCAGGCCGAAGCGGTGGCAGATGGTGGTCAGGAAGTGGTCCACCAGGAGCGGGATGTCGGACGAGCGATCCCGGAGGGGTGGCACCCGCAGCACGTGCACGTTGAGGCGGTAGAGGAGGTCCTGGCGGAAGCGCTTCTCCGCGCACGTCGGCCTCGAGGTCCCGGTGCGTGGCGGCCACGACGCGCGCGTCCACGGAGATGGAGCGCTCGCCCCCGACGCGCGTCAGCTCGCGGCTCTCGAGCACCCGCAGAAGCTTGGCCTGCGCGGGCAGCGGCAGCTCGCCGATCTCGTCGAGGAAGAGCGTCCCGTGCTCGGCCTGCTCGAACGCGCCGCGCCGCATCCGGTCCGCACCGGTGAACGCCCCGCGCTCGTGTCCGAACAGCTCGCTCTCCACCAGGGTCTCGGGCAGCGCCGCGCAGTTGACCGGCACGAAGGGTGCTCCCTGGCCGCCGGCGAGCGCGTGCAGGTCGCGCGCCACCAGCTCCTTGCCGGATCCGCTCTCGCCGAGGACGAGCACCGGGCTGGGGATCGGCGCCACGCGCCGCATCTCCTCGCGGAGCCGCTCCATGGCCGGGCTCTTCCCGACGAGCGACGTGTCGGCATCGACGCGGGCCCGCAGCTCCTTCACCTCGGAGACCAGCCGTCCGTGCTCGAGCGCCGTCCGCACCTCGTGCACGACCCGTTGCATGGACTCGGCCTTGTCGATGAAGCCGTAGGCTCCGAGGCGGATCGCCTGGGCACAGCGGTCGAAGTCGCCCGTGCCGGTGTAGACGATGACCGGAACGTCGAGCTCCCGCTCGCGCATCCCGCGCAGGACGTCGAAGCCGTCGACGCCCGGCATCTCGAGATCGAGGATGACGCAGTCGATCAGGTCCTCGGCGAGCACGTCCAGGGCCTCGCGCCCGCCGGTGGCCACGCGCGTCCGGTAGCCGGCCAGGCGCCGGAGGTCGTAGGCGTACTGCTCGGCCATGGCCGCCACGTCGTCGACGACGAGGATGTGCTTCGTCATGGTGCGCTCGCCTGTCCGTCCAGGGCCTCCAGCCCCGGCAGCTCCACCTGGAAGCGGCTCCCGCGGCCCGGCTCGCTGTCGACGTCGATGCGGCCACCGAGGTCGGTCACCAGGCGCCGGACGATGGAGAGGCCGAGGCCGGTGCCATCGGGCTTGGTCGAGAAGAAGTCCTCGAAGATGCGCTCCACCCGCTCCGCGTCCATCCCCCGCCCCGTGTCGGCGACCGTGAGGGTGACGGTGGGTCCTCGCTCGTCGCGTCCGCCCGCGGTGGACACCACGACGGACCCGCTCCCGTCCAGGCTCTCCAGGGCGTTCACCACCAGGTTCTCCACGATGCGCCGCAGCACGACGGGATCTGCCGCCACGCGCGCCACCCGCTCGTCGAGCTCGGCCCGCAGCGAGGCGCCCTCGGGCACGGGCGCGTCCCGCACCACCGCACGGGCCACCTCGTTCAGGTCGCACGGACGGCGGTCGGCGCGAGGCGACAAGCGCGCGTAGGTGGACGCCAGGCCCTCCAGATAGGCGATTCCCCCCTCCAGCGTGCCCTGCCGTTCGACGAATACGGGCGCCACCTCCGACGGCGACGCCTCCGCGACCTCGGCCAGATGCCGGATCACGTTCCGGATCGGGAGCAGGCCGTTGCGGATGTCGTGGTTCACCTGCCGGGCCATGTCCCCCACGGCCGCCCGCCGCTCGGCCCGCCGGAGCTGCGCCACGCTCGTGCGCAGCCGCTCGACCATCGCGGCCATGAGCCGGGAGAGCGAGCCGACCTCGTCCCGGCGGTCGGAGCGGAAGTCCACGTCCAGGCGGTCCAGGTCGACGCGCCGCGTCTTCGCGGCCAGCTCCGTGAGCGGGCGGGTCACGCGCGCCGACACGGCGCTGCCGATGAGCACGGCCAGCAGCAGCGCGCCACCCAGGCCGACGAGGAACCAGGCGTCCATCCCCCGCTGCACGGCAGCGAGGGGTGCGAGGGAATGCGTGACCACGATGCGCGCCGTGTCGAGGGCGGGCAGCGGCGCGGTGTCGTCCAGGTACGGGAGCGCGAGCTCCGCCGTCACCGCGGCACGGGCCGGCACGCGCCGGGTCGAGTCGTCGGGCTGGAGGAGGGCGACGGAGAGGCCGCCGGCCTCCCCGCCCCGCGCCAGCCGGTCCAGGAACCCGCGGTCCACCTCGATGCCGCCCGCCAGGGCGAACCGCCGGCGGCCCAGCTCGACCCGCCGCGCGCGCGCCAGGGCGAGGAACGAGCCCTCCGCCGTCCGCGCCCGCACGAGGACGGGACCGTCCGACCGGTCCAGCAGCGAGTCGACCACCGCGGCGCGTCGGTCGTACTCGTTGCGGAAGTGCCCCGAGCTGAGGATGCGTCCGGACGAGTCGAGCAGCATCAGGTAGTCGAGCCCCGCCAGCGGCATGGCGCGCCCGGCCCAGTCGAGGACGTCGGGCTGCTCCCCACCGCGCAGGACGGCGGCCCGCACCCGCGCGTCGTCCTCGATGCCCGCGGCGAGGGCGTCCAGACGGGCGTCGACCTCATCCACGCTGCGCGCCAGGTCCTCGCGGATCACGGCCGTGAGCGCGTCGACGCGCGCCCGGTACTGCGCCGTCAGCCGCTTCTCGACCTCGTGCCGGATCCCGATGGTGAGCACGGCGAGGGGGGCCACGGCCGCCACGACGCTGGCCACGAGGACGCGCGCGCGGAACGTCATGGCTTCGATTCCCCGGGGTGGAACGAGAGCGTTCCGTCGCCATGGACCGAGACGCCCGCGACGCCCCGCCGGATCACCAGCGACGGGCGCACCTCGACCAGCGGCGTGACCCGCAGCCCGTTGCCCTGGGCGAGCACGGCGCCGGCCACGGGATCGTCCAGGGCGAGGAGCTCGGAGAGGCATGAACCGCCGGGCGCCCGGGGGAGCGACACCACGAAGGCGAGGGCATCGGCCTCCCTCGCCGCGCGCGCGAGCCCGGTGGGCTCCATCCCCGCCGCCACCACCGCACCGGGGGAATCGCGGAGGCCAGGCACGGCGTCCGTCAACCACGAGGGCATGGCGGGGCCGCGACCGGCGAGGGCGACGAGCCGCTCGGCGATCCCCCGGGCGACGGCGTCGCCGAGCGGGTACACGATGCGTGGCGGGGGCTCGCGGCCGGGCCGGACGACGCGCGTCCGCGAGACCCCACCGGCTGCGTCCGCGGAGCGGCCACCAGGGCTCGCGCAACCGCCTTCCTTCCACCAGAAGGGAGGCTCGGCGGGGCGCGCCTCGGCACGCACCGCGCCACGGGCGAGTCCGTCCAGCGCCTCCGCGGGAGGCGGGGACGGCGGCGCGTCGCCGGCCGCCCACCGTCCGGGCGGGGCGGCCACCACGTACGTGCCGGACCAGGGGAGGGGGACGGTGGTGAAGTCGGGCAGCGCGCGCGCGTACGCGATCACGGCGGGATCGATGGAGACGAGGGCATCCGCGCCGGCATCCAGCGCGGCGCGCGGGTCGCCCACCGGCGACGACCAGAACGCGATCGCGCCCACCGCGGAGGCCCCACCCACGGCGATCAGCCGGATCTCCTGCGGGGAGTCGCCCGGGCCCGGACGAGGGCGGAACGGTCCCGTCCCCAGCGGCCACCCTCCGTCGCTCGACTCCCCGGTCACCGCGAAGGCCGGGCGCGCGAAGGCCGCAACCGACGTGGACGGCTCGGTGAGGAGCACGGTGAGCTCCCATTGGCCCTCGACGCTGGCGGAGGCGATCGCGGGCCCCGCCTCCGGGCTCCCCTGCGGGTAGGCCCTGGACGCCCAGGCGCGGACGACGCCGTGTGCGGTCACCGGCGATCCGTCCCAGAAGCGCGCGTCGCGGCGCAGCGTGAAGCGCCAGTGGCGTCCGTCGCCGTCCTGGGACCAGGTCGCCGCGAGCCCAGGTCGGGCCCTCCCCTCGCAGTCGACCTCCACCAGCGTCTCGTAGAGCTGACGATACACGAGGCGCTCGCTGGCGTTCGTCGCCGCGGGCGCGTTCGACGGAGCGACCCGAACGGGCAGAGCGATCCGCAGCTCCGCGGCGGAGCGCGGCCGGCGCGACCTCCGCGTCCCGCCCCGCCGGGACCACGACGCATGCGGGATCCGGGGCCGTCGCGGCCTGCGGGGTCGGACGCGGTGCGGCGCACGCCGCCGCCAGCAGGGCGGTCGCCACGGCGAGCAGCCTGGGAGAGGGGAACGGTCCGCACATGTCGGTAAGGTACACCGCCACACCGCTCAGAGTCGCTCGAGCATCACTCCCGCCCAGCCGGCGAGCTCGAGGGAAGGGCTCGACTCCGCGTCCACGATCTCCGGAACGGTCGGCCCCGGACCGTCCCACCGCTCCTCCGCGGTGTCGAGCACGCGCCGCCACGCCGCTCCGTGGAGGGGCGGGGCGAAGCGCGTCGGACCGTCGGCGAAGTGGAAGAGGAGGAGACACTCGGCAGCCGCTCGACCGGCGCTTCATGGCGAGCACGGCAGCCTCTTCGTCGCGGAACGTCGTCAGGTCGTCGGGACGCCGCGAGGCGAGGGCGGGGTGCTCCCGGCGCAGGTGCAACAGCTCGCGATGCAGCGCCAACAGCCCCCGGTGCCCGGGACGCTCCCGAAGGCGCCGGTCCAGTCGTGCCGAGTGGAACGTCCCTTCGGCCTGCGGATCGGGCGGCTCCGTGTCCCAGGCGAACCCCGCGAACTCCTCGCGCCGCCCCTCACGCACCGCCTCGACGAGCTGCGGGTCCCCGTGGCTGGTGAAGTAGGGGAAGGGCGCCGTCTCCCCGTATTCCTCCCCCATGAAGAGGAGGGGCACGTAGGGCGAGAGCAGCACGACGGCCGCGGCCAGTCTTTGCGCGGCCGTCGGGACGAGCGAGCTCAGGCGGTCTCCACCCGGGCGGTTGCCGACCTGGTCGTGGTTCTGCGCGAACACGACGAAGCGGTCGGCCGGGAGGTGGCGTGCGGGGCGCCCGTACGTCCGGCCCCGGAAGGCGGAGTAGCGCCCCGCGTAGGCGAAGCGGTCGCGCAGGGCCAGCTCGAGGTCGGCGAGGCGGCCGAAGTCGCCGTAGTAGCCGCGGGACTCCCCGGTCAGGAGCGTGTGCAGGGCGTGGTGGAGATCGTCGCTCCATATCGCGTCGAGCCCCGTCCCGCCGAGGCCCGGCTCCTCGATCAGACGGGCGTCGTTCCGATTCGTCTCGCCCACCACGGTGACCTTCCTGCCCAGGCGGTCCGATTCGGCGGCGACGCGCTTCGCCAGCTCCTCGAGGAACGGGACGGCCGACTGGTCGTAGATCGCGTGGATCGCGTCCAGGCGGAGGCCGTCCACGTGGTATTCGCGGACCCAGTGCAGGGCGTTGGCCGTGAAGTACGCGCGCACCTCGTCGCTGCCCGGGCCGTCGAAGTTGACCGCCGCGCCCCACGGCGTCCGGTACGCGTCGGTGAAGTACGGGGCGAAGTCCGCCAGGTAGCTCCCCTCGGGGCCCAGGTGGTTGTAGACCACGTCCAGGTGCACGGCGAGGCCGCGGCGGTGGCACGCGCGCACCAGGCGCCGCAGGCCGTCCGGGCCGCCGTATCCGTCGTGCACGGCCCACGGGTAGGCACCGTCGTATCCCCAGTTGCGGTCGCCGGGAAACTGCGCGACCGGCATGAGCTCCACGGCGGTAACCCCCAGATCGCGGAGCCCGTCCAGGTGCTCGACCACGGCGTCGAACGTGCCCTCCCGGGTGAACGTGCCCACGTGCAGCTCGTACAGGACCAGGTCGCGCGCGGCGGGCGGGAGGAAGCCGTCGTCGTCCCATGCGAACGCCGGGTCGACGACGCGGGACGGCCCGTGCACCCCGCGCGGCTGATGTCGGGAGGCGGGGTCGGGGCGCTCCACGCCGTCCTCGAGCCGGATCAGGTAGAGCGCGCCCGGAGCCACGTCCTCCACGACGGCCTCGTGGTAGCCGCGCTCGCACGGCCCGAGGGGCACCACGCGGTCGCCCGGCTCCAACAGGCGCACCGCGACCTCGCGGCGTGCGGGCGCCCACACGCGGAAGCGGCACCGTCCCCCCCCGAGCCAGGTGGCGCCGGGAAGGGGATCGGCGGAGCTCACGCCCCGTTCCCGTCCGGGCCCAGGAAGAAGACCGCACCCAGGGGAGGCACGACCAGGTTCAACGACCAGGGCCTCCCGTGCCCCCGGATCGGCGCGGCCGACACGCCCCCGAGGTTGCCCTGGCCGCTCCCGCCGTACTCGGGCGCATCGCTGTTCGCGATCTCGGTCCAATCGCCGCCACGGGGAACGCCCACCCGGTAGTTGTGCCGCGGGACCGGCGTGAAGTTGAACACGGCCAGGACCTCGGGGTCGCCGGCCTCGCCCTTGCGGAGCAGGCTGACGACGCTGTCCTCGACGTCGGAGCAGTCCACCCACTCGAAGCCCCGGGGCTCGAAGTCGAGCCGGTGCAGCGCCGGGTTGCCCGCGTACACGTGGTTGAGGTCGGCCACCCATCGGCGGACGCCCTCGTGGCGCGGGTACTCGAGGAGGTGCCACTCCAGGCTCTCCTCGTGGCTCCACTCGCGGCCCTGCGCCAGCTCCGCGCCCATGAAGAGCAGCTTCTTCCCGGGCTGCGCGAACATCCAGGCGTACAGCAGCCGCAGGTTCGCGAAGCGCTGCCACTCGTCTCCCGGCATCTTGCCCAGGAGCGAGCCCTTCCCGTGCACGACCTCGTCGTGGCTCAGCGGGAGGACGAAGTTCTCGGACGAGGCGTAGAGCTGGCGGAAGGTCAGCCGGTCGTGATGGTATTTCCGGAAGATCGGATCGAAGCGGAAGTACTCGAGCGTGTCGTGCATCCACCCCATGTCCCACTTCATGCCGAAGCCGAGCCCACCCACGTAGGTGGGGCGCGACACCATGGGCCACGCCGTCGACTCCTCGGCCACGGTCTGGGCGCCGGGATACTCGCGGTACACGGTCTCGTTGAGCTGCCGCAGGAACTGGATGGCCCCCAGGTTCTCGCGCCCGCCGTAGCGGTTCGGGATCCACTCCCCATCCTTGCGCGAGTAGTCGAGGTAGAGCATCGACGCCACGGCGTCGACGCGCAGGCCGTCGGCGTGGAAGCAGTCCATCCAGAAGAGCGCGCTGCTCAGCAGGAAGGAGCGCACCTCGTGCCGATCGTAGTTGAAGATCAGGCTGTTCCAGTCGGGGTGGACACCCTGCCGTGGATCCTGGTGCTCGTAGAGGTGGGTCCCGTCGAAGTAGCCGAGCCCGTGCTCGTCGGAAGGGAAGTGCGACGGCACCCAGTCGAGGATGACGCCGATGCCGTTCTGGTGCAGCTGGTCGATCAGGTACATCAGGTCCTGGGGGGTTCCGTACCGGTCGGTGGGCGCGAAGAACGACGTCACCTGATAGCCCCAGGACCCGTAGAACGGGTGCTCCATGACCGGGAGGAGCTCCACGTGCGTGAAGCCCATCTCGCGCACGTGCTCCACCAGCAACGGTGCCAGTTCCCGGTACGAGAGGAACGCCCGGGGGTCGTCACCGGGGCGCCGCCACGAGCCGAGGTGCACTTCGTAGATGGACACCGGCTCGGAGACCGCCTTCCGCTCCGGTCGCCGCGCCATCCAGTCGTGGTCGCTCCATTCGTAGGAGAGGTCCCACACCACCGACACCGTCTCCGGCGCCGTGAGAGTGCGAAACGCGAACGGGTCCGCCTTGTCGACCACGTAGCCGCGTCTGGACCCGACTCGATGTGGTACTTGTAGGCGGCGCCCTTTCCGACCCCGGGTGCGAAGCCCGTCCACAGCCCTGAGACGCCCATCGCGCCGAGGGGCTCCGCGCCGGGGCTCCACCCGTTGAAGTCCCCGACCACGGAGACGCGGCCGGCCTCCGGGGCCCAGACCGTGAAGCGGGTGCCCTCCTCGCCGTCCTCGACGGTGGGGTGCGCGCCGAGCTTCTCGTAGAGGCGGTAGTGGTTGCCCTCCCCGAACCAGTACAGGTCGTCGTCGGTGAGGCGCAGCTCGTCCCCGCTCCGCGGTCGGCCGGCAACGGGGGGCCCCTCCGTGCGCGGTGTCACTTCCGGTTCCATCGTCCTCGCCTCCATGGCTCGTCTTGAGTCAGCCGTCGGCCGGACCCAGGATCTCCAGCAGTCCATCCAGCGGGACCCTGACCCAGCTCGGCCGGTTGTTCAGCTCGTATCGTAGCTCGTAGATCGCCTTCTCCAGCAGGAACGCCCGCAGCAGCGGCCTCCCGGCCCTCCCGGGAGCTCGGGAGGAAGTCGGCCTTCCCGGCGATGCTCAGGTACGTCTGCAGGTAGGCCGCCGTCACCCAATCGTGCCACAGCCGCCTCCACGGCTCGAGGGTGGTGACGTCCTCCGGGTCGGATCACCCCTCCGAGCTGGAGTCCGAACACGCTCGCGTAGTGGAACGAGCGCAACATCCCCGCCACGTCCCGCAGCGGCGAGCGCTTGAGGCGCCGCTGGCTGATCGAACGGGCGGGCTCACCCTCGAAGTCGATGACGACGAAGTCCCGACCGGTGAACAGCACCTGTCCAAGATGGAAGTCGCCGTGGGTGCGGATCCGGCGAGCGGAGATGTTGGCCGTGGTCAGCTCCCGCAGCACGCCGTGGAGGTCCGCTTCCCGCGACACCAGGGCATCCGCCAACTCCCGGTCCGGCGCAGGGATCGCCCCGGCCCGCTTCACGAGCAGCTCCATGCAGTCGCGTATCTGGGAGCCCACCGACTGGAAGAGGGAGCGGGAGAAATGCGGCGGATGCGGCTCGGGCGCGAAGGCCGGATCCTCCCGGGAGGACGCAAGCGCCAGGTGGAGCTCCGCCGTCACCCGCCCCAGCTCGTCCGCGGCGTTCAGGTACGGCCCGATGAGGCTACGTACGTACTCGTCCGGGCTCTGCTCCGCCCGCGCCATCAGGGAGGCGTCGGGATGCACGGGCTTCCGCTCACCGTGGGGCAAGGCGAGGCAGCGCTCCCAGTAGCTGCGCAGGGCGTCGATCGTATACTGCCAGGCGTCGCCCTCGTTCGGCACGAAGCGCTGCAGGATGCCCAGGGTGGCCTCGGGACCCGACGCTGGCCGATACACCAGCGAGCCGACCACGGGCGGCGTGTTCACGAAATCGGTCTGCTCGGTCAGGAAGCGCCCGATCTCCAGGTCCGGATTCACGCCCTCCGTCGACCTTCCGGTAGATCTTGAGGATCAGCTCCTGCCCGAAGCGGAGCGACGTGTTGCTCTGCTCGGCGCCCATGAGCGAGGGCTCGGGCACGGGCTCGTCGTCACTCCACACCGCCGCGAGCCCCTCCGCGGGTACCCCGACGATGCTCCCCGCCACGCCCGCGAGCCAGCTCGCGACCCGCGACCATCCGGAGGAGTGTCTCGGCCAGCTCTTCGTCCGCCACGGACTCGTACAGGACGCCCGGGATGGCTTCGCCGGCTTCGCCGTTCACGGTGACCCTCGCCACCACGTGGGCGGGGTCCACGTCGGTGGGATCGGGCTCGCTCTCGGGCCAGAAGGCCAGGGGGAGGATGTACGTCTCCGGCTCACCTTCCAGGTACTCCGCGCGCACCAGCGTAAAGCACGACTTCGGGTCGGTCGGGGATGCCTCGATCCGATCCACGATGCTCAGCTTGGACAGGGTGCGCGCCTTGCCTCCGAACCACCGGCACGTCCCCAGGTACGCCTCGATGGCGGAGAGCACGCGGTCCGGAGCCTCCGGACCGATGGCGTCGAGCCAGCTCCCGTGCACCCGCAGCTCGGGAATGTCGCGGGCCGGCTCGTCCTCGGCGGTCTCGGCCGGCGACGCCTCCAGCGCGAACCAGTAGAACGTGTGCGGGCCCAGGGTGAAGAAGTACGGCGCGTCGCCGATCGGGGGAAAGCGCGTGCGCCCGAACAGCTCCACCGGGATCCTGCCGGGGAACCCGTGCAGATCCAGCTCCACGTATTGCGTGAAGCGCGACAGGTTGACGAGCACCAGGATCGTCTCGCCGTCGAGCTGCCGCAGGAAGGCGAGGACCTTCCGGTTCTCCGGCGCCAGCAGCTCGATCGTACCGCGCCCGAACGCGGGGTGGCCGCGCCGCAGCGCGATGAGCCGCTTGATCCACCAGAGAAGCGACTGCGTGTTGTTGTCCTGGGACTCGACGTTCAGCGACTCGAAGTGGTACTCCGGGTCGATGACCAGCGGCAGGTACAGCCGCTGCGGGTTGGCCCGCGAGAAGCCGGCGTTTCGGTCGGGGCTCCACTGCATGGGCGTACGCACGCCGTTCCGGTCGCCCAGGTAGATGTTGTCACCCATCCCGATCTCGTCGCCGTAGTAGATCACCGGCGTGCCGGGCAGCGAGAAGAGGAGCGCGGTCATCAGCTCGATCTTCCGTCTGTGGTTCCCCAGCAGCGGCGCGAGCCGGCGGCGGATCCCCAGGTTGATGCGGGCCTGCGGGTCCGCGGCGTACACGCGGTACATGTAGTCCCGGTCCTCGTCCGTGACCATCTCGAGCGTGAGCTCGTCGTGGTTGCGCAGGAAAAGCGCCCACTGGCACGTGTCGGGGATCTCCGGGCGTGGCCCGCATCACCTCCATGATCGGGAAGCGGTCCTCCATGCGGATCGCCATGAACAGCCGCGGCATGAGCGGGAAGTGGAACTCCATGTGGCACTCGTCGCCGTCGCCGAAGTAGGCGACGGCGTCCTCCGGCCACATGTTCGCCTCCGCGAGCAGCATCTTGTCCTCGTAGCGGAGGTCGACGTGCGCCCGCAGCTCCCTGAGGAACGCGTGGGTCTCGGGGAGGTTCTCGCAGTTGGTTCCCTCCCGCTCGAACAGGTACGGCACGGCGTCCAGGCGCATCCCGTCCACCCCCATGTCGAACCAGAAGTCGACGACCTCGAGCATGGCCTCGCGCACCTCGGGGTTGTCGAAGTTCAGGTCGGGCTGGTGGGAGTAGAAGCGGTGCCAGTAGTACGCCCGCGCCAGGGGGTCCCAGCTCCAGTTCGACGCCTCGAAGTCCTGGAAGATGATGCGCGTGTCCGCGTACTTCTCCTGGGTGTCGCTCCACACGTAGAAGTCGCGCTCCGAGGTGCCCTCGGGAGCCCGCCGGGCGCGCTGGAACCAGGGGTGCTGGTCCGAGGTGTGGTTCATCACCAGCTCGGTGATGACGCGCAGCCCGCGTGCGTGCGCCTCGTCGCAGGAACCGCTGGAAGTCGGCCAGCGTGCCGTAGTCGGGGTGGACGCCCCGGTTGTCCGCGATGTCGTAGCCGTCGTCGCGGAGCGGCGACGGATAGAACGGGAGCAGCCAGATGGCGGTGACCCCGAGGTGCTGGAGATAGTCCAGCTTCTGGATCAGGCCCGGGAAGTCACCGATGCCGTCGCCGTTGCTGTCGTGGAAGGCCCGCACGTGGAGCTCGTAGATGACGGCGTCCTTGTACCAGAGCGGGTCCGGCGAAGGAGGGATCCGGTCGCATCGCGTCGCCGCCATCGGCTCCTCACATGTAGTAGTCGAAGTCGTGCTCGGTGCGCACCCGCCGCCGGAGCCGGAAGACGTGCGCCGGCGCGCTCTCCGGGTCGACCTGGACGTAGTTGCGGCGCCCGTACCAGAGGTAGCGGGCGTCGCTCAGCAGGTCGTGCATCTGGTAGGAGCCGGTCCTCGTCGAGCCCCAGCTCGGCGAGGGGCACGTCCAGCCAACCCGCCTGCACGTTGTACGGGTCCAGGTTCACCACCACGAGCACCATGTTCGATCCGTCGTCCGTGGCCTTCACGTACGACAGCAGCTTCTCGTTGTCCACGTCGACGAAGCGCAGGTTCCAGTCGTCGTGGAGGGCCGGGTTCTCCCGGCGGATGCGCGTTGAGCCGCGCGATGTACGGGCGCGATCGAGTCCGGGGTCGTCCAGGTCCCACACGCGGATCTGGTACTTCTCCGAGTCCAGGTACTCCTCGCTGCCGGGCTCGCGCGGGGTGCGCCTCGCACAGCTCGAAGGCGGGCCCGTAGATGCCCGTAGCTCGCGGCCGGCGGTGGCCGCCAGCGTGACGCGCGCCATGAAGGCGGGGCGGCCGCCGGTCTGCAGGTACTCGCTCAGGATGTCGGGGGTGTTCGGCCAGAGGTTCGGGCGCAGGTACTCCCGCCCGTCCCCGTCGAAGAGCTCGGTCAGGTAGTCGGTCAGCTCGGACTTCGTGTTGCGCCAGGTGAAGTAGGTGTACGACTGCGTGAAGCCGAGCTTGGCCAGCCGGTGCATCTTGCGCGGCCGGGTGAAGGCCTCGGACAGGAAGAGCACGTCCGGGTGCGTCCGCTTCACGCTCGGCGATGAGCCACTCCCAGAACGGGAAGGCCTTCGTGTGCGGGTTGTCCACCCGGAAGATGCGGACGCCCCGCTCGACCCAGAACCACACGACCCCGGCCAGCCCCTCCCACAGGCCCTCGCGGTCTCCGGTGTCGAAGTGGATCGGGATAGATGTCCTCGTACTTCTTCGGAGGGTTCTCCGCGTACTGGATCGTCCCGTCCGGACGATGCAGGAACCACTCGGGGTGCTCGTTCACCCAGGGGTGGTCGGGCGAGCACTGGTAGGCCAGGTCGAGGGCGACCTCCATGCCCAGCTCGCGGGCCCGGCGCAGGAGGGCGTCGAAGTCGTCGAGGGTCCCGAGCTCGGGGTGCACCGCGTCGTGGCCGCCCTCCTCGGAGCCGATGGCCCAGGGGCTCCCCGGATCGCCGGGCCGGGCCTCCGGAGCGTTGTTCGGGCCCTTGCGGTGGGTGTGTCCGATGGGGTGGATGGGCGGGAGGTACACGACGTCGAACCCCATGTCGGCCACGTAATCCAGCCGATCGAGGCAGTCGCGGAACGTGCCGTGCACCGCCGGGTCGTCCGTGCACGAGCGCGGGAAGAACTCGTACCAGGCGCTGAAGCGCGCGCGCTCGCGCTCGACCAGCACCTCGAGCACGCGCGCGTAGCGGGTCGCCCGCGAGCGATCCGGATACCGGTCCACGAGCCTCCGCATCTCGTCGCTCAGTGCGACGCGCAACCGCTGCGTGGCCGGGAGCTCCGGGTTCCGTAGCGTCTCCGCGCGATCCTCGAGCGACCTCGCGATCCCGGTCGTCGGCGCGCGCGGCCGCGGCCATCCACCAGCTCCGCGCCCTGGAGCAGCTCGACCGAGATGTCCTGCCCGGCCTCCGCCTTGACGCGCGTGTCGGCCCGCCAGGTGGCGAAGGGGTCCACCCACCCTTCCACGGTGTACTCGTACCGGCCCTCCTCCAGCACCTCGAAGGTGGCGGTCCAGACGTCGTTGGGCAGGGGTTGGACGGGGACTTCGCTCCACTCCGGGCTCGACGCGTGTCGGTACCGGAGGACGCCCGCCAGGCGATCGTGACCGTCCGCGAACATCCCCACGCGGACCTCCACGGTCTGACCCACGGACCGTTTCACCGGGAAGCGGCCCGCATCGACCTCCGGCCGGAGGTGCTCGATGACGACCCTCCCCGCTCCTTCGATTCGGTCCAGGTCCAGAGGATCTCCTTTCGTCAGACCCCGCACATCGTCGGCGGGACGTGCAGCAGTTGGCCCCCACGGCGCGTCTCGATCAACCGCTGTCCGACGACGCAAGGATCGTTCCGGCGGGGCGGCTTTCGGATGGCGCGTAATCAGCGGACGGCCGGCCGCACAGCCGCCGAGGCCGCCGGCCCCCCGCAATCCCGCCAAATGTTTGCGTGGACGAGGGCGGCAGGCCCCGCATAGCGTTGTAGGAGCGGCCCAAGTGGTTGCGCGGCAATACATGGCACGTGGCTTGCGACCCCGCCGTCGTCGCGGAAGAGCCGAGTTGAACGAAACCGACGTGCCGTGAACGGCACGGCCCGGTCTGGAACAGGAGAGATGCATATGAGACGCTCACCAAGCTTCGGCGCCGCTCGCTGGTCCCTTGCCCTCGCCCTCCTCCCGTTGGTCGCGGGGGGATGCGACAACTCGGTGACCGGCAACCCGGCCAACACCACGATGTCGGTCTACCTGAAGGACGGGCCGGGCGACGTCGACGAGGTGTGGGTCCAGGTGAACGACGTGGTCCTGATGGGAGAGAACGGCAAGGTCTCGCTCCTCTCGGAGCCGACGGAGCTCATCAACATCACCGATCTGACGGGCGCGCCCATGGTCCTGAGCGAGGACATGGAGCTCGACCCGGGCACGTACTCCGAGGTGCGCTTCGTGCTCGGAGGCGCCGTCCTGGTGTCGGGGGACAACGTCTACGCCTACGGCGTGGAGCCGCCCGAGGGGATGACCGCGACCGGCGATCTGCAGTGCCCGAGCTGCTCACAGAGCGGGATCAAGGTCAAGTTCGCGGACGCCCTCGACGTCGCCGAGGGCGCGAACGGGATCCTCGTCGACTTCGACGTGGCGCAGAGCTTCGGCCACCAGGCCGGGCAGTCCGGCAAGTGGGTGATGCACCCCGTGATCCACGGTGCCAGCGCGGCACCCAACGAGATCGAGGACGGCAGCGCCGTGGCGACGATCTCCGGCACCGTCGCGCTCGCTACCGACGTCACCGTCCCGGAGTGTGGTGGCGTAGGCCGGACGCTCGCAGAGTTCGTGCCGACCGCGACCGCGACGACGCTCGTGGACACCGACAGCAACCCGCTCCTGTTCACCGGCGTGACGGAGGAGGACACCGAGGGCTTCGCCTTCCACATCGACGCTGACCGACTTCGACGCGTACACGCTCGGCTATGAGGCCGAGACGGTGTTCGACACGGAGAAGCTGGTGTGGACGGCCGAGGTGACGCCGGCCACGGCCACCGTGGACGCGCGACAACCCGGATGCCGCGGGCGTCGCGTACACCGTGACGGGCGTGACCTGCGAGGAGATCACGACGCCGTAGGGCGCACCCGCCACGCAGCCGACGAGTCACGCTCGGGGGCGCCGGCCTGGCCGGCGCCCCCTCTGCGTCTCCGTATCACCCGGATCCCGACCGAACGGCCGGCTCAGTACAGGTAGCCGAGCCCGATGTAGATCGGGAGGCCGGTTTCGTTCGACGTTCCCGCGTCGACGGCAACCACGAAGTTCTCCCCCATCCCCAGCCGCACGCCTCCACCCACGCCGCGATGCAGATCTGTGAACACCTCGTCGAGGTGCACGCCGTCCTCCCACACGCGACCCTGGTCCAGGAAGGCGGAGAGCACGGTGTGGAACGGCCTGCCCCACAGGCGGAAGTCGGCCGCGCGCCACCGCAGCTCGATGTTCCAGATCAGCATCCCGCGCCCCACCCACCTGTTCTTGAGCACGCCCCGTAGGCTCTTGGCACCGCCCAGCCCCTCCTGCTGCTTGAAGGACGTCTGGACGCGGAAGAGCTCGTACACGGGTGCGTCCCCGTGCACCCCCTGGAGGAGATAGCGGTGGGCGAGGGTGAGGCGGGGAGTCGGCGACAGGTACCGGCGGTCGGCGAACGTCCAGCGCGTCCAGGTCGCGTCGGAGCCCAACGCGCGGTCGACGTGCTGCACCAGCAGCTCGGTCCAGCTCCCCCGCGTCGGACCGCTCTCGCGGTCGCGGGTGTCCCAGACGAGGCCCGCCCGTACGTGATTCGACCACTCGGCAGCGCCGCTGTCGCCCCAATCCAGGGCCCACAGGGTGGTGCCGCGACCCTCCGGAACCGCCCGGACGGAAGTGCGCGCCGCACCGACACCTGCCAGGACGCGCACCTCGTCGCGGGCGAGGCGGTGCTGCACGTTCACCGACACGGATCTGCGCGTGCGTCCGAACCGGTAGTAGTGGGGATCGGGCCCGTCCTCGGCCTCCAGCGACGGGTCGTACTCCGTGGCGTTGCCGAGGCCATAGTAGGGGGTGGCGATGTGCCGCTCGCTCGCGAGCGCTGCGTCGATCCGCCAACCGCCGGGAAGTACGTGGGGCGCGTCGATGAAGAGCGTGACGTCCCTCCGTCCCTCCGTCGTGAGGAAGACGGTGGGCTGAATCGTCCACACGTAGGGGTCCTGCGTACCATCACCGTAGTGATACAGCTCCGCGATCGCGCCGTACCCGAAGCCCTCGTCGGAGTCGAAGTTGATCGCGGGGAGCGCGCCCACCTCGAGCCCGGTGGGGTGAGCAGCCTGCGCCTGGAGCCGCGTGCACGGAAGCCAGGCGACCAGCGCGAGGAACGTCGCGTTGCCGGGCCGGAAACGGGCGTGGGAGCGCATGGGGGCCTCCTGAACGGAGCGGACGAGCCGACCCCGGGAAGTTGGTGTCGGCCCGTTCCGAGTGCGCTACGTACGTTTACGTAGCATCCCGCGCCCTCGTCGCCTCAGCCGCCCAGCCGCGCCAGCTCCGCCTTCAGCTCCTCCAGACGCCGCCGCTGCGCCGGCGTCGGCGGATAGAGCGATCCCTGAACCGAGCCCCTTCCGTTGAACTCCGACGGCCAGGCTGGACGCCCCGAAGTAGACCCGGCGGGCCGCGGGAGAAGCGTTCCCGCGCCGGCGAGCTCGAATGCCGCGCGCTGCACCTTCAGCAGGTCCACGAGGAACCGCTCGCGCGCCCGGTATTGGGCCGTCGGTGAGGGCCGGCTTGCCTGGATCCCCCCGACGATCACGGTCCGCGGTCGCCGACGTCCCGCCGGCCGTCAGCGTGACCGTGTACGTCCCGGGCGACACCCAGGGCCCCGTGGCGCCAGCGGCCGGGGCGGCCGGGGCAGCGCCTGCGCCTGGGGGCTGTCCGGATCCTCCGGCTCCGAGGGGGGCGGCTCGTGGCGCAGGTCCCACACCACCCGGTGGATCGTCCCCGCGCCCGCTCGCCCGTCAGGGTGCGCACCACGTCGCCGTCTTCGTCGGCGATCGTGAGCTGCACCGACGGTGCCGCGCGGCCGAGCGTGTAGTCCAGGATCGCACCCTCCGGGCGGGTTCTCGCCGGCCCAGAAGTCCTGCCCCCGGTAGGAGTAGTCCTCCCAGTACTGCCAGATGTGCGCCGGGCGCATGGAGAAGAGGTGGGCCGGCTCCGCGGCCACCTCGGGCGTCCATTCGGCCACCGACGACGCGTCGTCCAGGATGTAGATGCCCCGCCCGTGGGTCGCCACCACGGCGTCGTGCGTGCGGGGCTGCACCTCGACCTCCATGTAGAGCGTCGCCGGCAGGTCCGCGCCCAGGGGATACCAGGTCGCGCCCCCATCCGGCGAAGCGTACAGGGCGTGCTCCGTGCCCAGGAAGAGGACCCCGGCCCGGTCCGGGTGCTCGCCGACGAAGCGCACCGAGCCGTCCTCGGGGAGCCCGCCCGCGATGGACGTCCACGTGCGCCCGAAGTCCTCGGTGCGGTAGGCGTAGGGCCGGAAGTCTCCCCGGCGGTGGTCGTCCACGGCCACGTAAGCCACGCCCGGGCCCGCGCGGGATGCCCGCGATGCGGCTGATGTAGGCGCCGTCGGCGCGCCCCGGGCAGGTTCCGGCCCACCTCCGTCCACGTGGCTCCCGCCGTCCCGGCTCACCTGGATGTTGCCGTCGTCGCTGCCGACCCAGAGCACGGCGGGGTCCAGGGGTGACTCGGCCACCGCGCTCAGCGCGCTGAACGCCCCCTGGCCGTCGTTCTTCGACAGCATCGGCGCCGAACCCTTCACGCCCATGATCCTCAGCGTGTCCCGGTCGATGTCCGCGCGTCAGGTCCTCCGTGCCCGTCCAGGTGGTGCCGTGGTCGCGGGTGATCATGAGCCGCTGGGCGCCGTAGTAGTACGTGCCCGCGGTGATGCGCGAAGCGGTCCCCGGCGTCATCCACTCCCAGCGCAGCGCCGGCTGGCCGGCGCCGGCCACGGGGGGGATGTCGCGACGATCGCCCTTGAAGGCGTCCACGAGCGTGAGGTCGCCCCCGACGGCGTTGCTGTACACGTAGCGCGGCCCGTCCACGTCGACGTCGTGCTCGAGGCCGTCGTTGAAGCCGATCTCGCGCCAGTCCTCGCCCGCGATGCCCAGGTAGTGGCGGGTTGCGCTCGGCACCTCCCAGGAGTGGTTGTCCTGCATGCCGCCGTAGATCCAGTACGGCGAGCGGTCGTCCAGGCCGATGCCGTAGAACTGGCCGATGGGGATGTTGTTGTAGGGCACGTAGGTCTCCCCCCGATCCCACGTCTGGTACAGCCCGCCGTCCCCGCCAGATAGAAGTGCCTCGAGTCGTTCGGGTCGATCCACATGGCATGATAGTCGCCCTTGAGGCCCACGTCGTACGTGGGCTCGGTGGGCATGGTCCGCCAGGTGGCCCCGGCATCCTCGCTGGAGTAGAACCAGCGGGTCAGCAGATAGAGCCGAGTGTCGTTGGTGGGATCGACGTAGAGACCGCTGTAGTACGCCGGACGGGAGTTCATGTCGCTCATCCGCTGCCAGTGCTCGCCCCCGTCGGTGCGTCCGGTAGATACCCCCCTCGGTGGCGTGCTCCACCACCGCGTAGACCAGCCCCGGGTGTGGGCGGACGTCGCCAGCCCGATTCGACCCTTGTCGCCCGGCGGGAGCCCCCGGCTCAGGCGCTGCCACGTGCGCCCGCCGTCCGTGCTCCGGAAGATGCCGCTCCCCGGCCCCCCTCCGTTGTACCCCCACGGCTGCCGGAGTCGCTGATATGCGGCGGCGTACATGGTGTTCGGGTCGTCACCGTCACGGGCCATGTCGACGACTCCCGTGAGCGTGTCCACGAAGAGTACCTTCGATCCAGGTGCGCCCACCGTCGGTGGTGCGGAACACGCCTCGATCCTCCGACGGTGCCCAGAGATTGCCGAGGGCGCCCACGAGGGCGATGTCCGGGTTGGTGGGATCCACCAGAATGCGGCCGATGGCCCGGGTGTTCTCCAGTCCCACGTGCGTCCAGCTTGCGCCCGCCGTCGGTGCTGCGGAAGACCCCGTTCGCCCCACGAGCTGCTCTGCCGGTTGTTCTGCTCTCCGGTGCCCGCCCACACCACGTCGTGGTCGGACGGCGCGATGGCCACGACGCCGAACGTGCCCGTCGGCTGCCCGTCGAAGACCGGTGCCCAAGTGGTGCCGCGGTTGGTGGACTTCCACAGGCCACCCGTGGCGCTGGCGACCCAGATGGTGCTGGGGTCGTCGGCGAGCGACTGGACATCGTGGATACGGCCCCCCATCACCGCGGGCCCGATGGAGCGTAAGCCCAGCTCGGCGAAGGGATTGGCCTGCTGGGCGGCTGCGGTGCCGGGAAGGAGGAGAAGAAGCCCGGCCGACCGGCCGAGGGCTCGGAAGGGTGTCGAACGTGGCATCGTCGTGACCTTCGGGACGGAGAGGTGCAGGAAGCTCATTGTAGGAGGCGGGCGAGAAGCGGGCCAGCGGACCTCGACCTGCCCGCCGGACCGATCCGATCGCGAGCCCGGATTCGCCGACCAGCACCGGGGTCGGTGTGGTGACGGGGAGTGCGATCTACCTCGAGTTCATCGTGTCCAACTGCGGTACCTCCTGCGGGAGGGGGTCGAGTCGATGGGCTCGGCTCACTCCCGTTCGCCTGCCCGGCTTCCCGCCCAGCCGGGCCCGATGGTCGTGCTCTGCCCAACGGCCGGCAGAGGGAATGGCACGAGATGGCCGTCGTTCCAATAGAGCCAGCGGTATCCGGGTCTTCCAGCGGCTGCCGGAAACGGAAGGCCACCCGCCGCGGCCTTCCGTCGCCGGTCACCTCACGCACCTCGGCCAGGAAGTCCGGACGCCTGATCGTCTCGCCGGGCGAGAATCGGCGATCGGGGTCGGCGAGCAATCGGTCGACGGCCATGCCGAGGAAGCCGTTTCGCGGCGCCACGACCAGCGTCCGCTCGTCCTCGCGCTCCACGGCGTTGGTGGTCGTCATGGGAGCGAGCTGGGCCACCGCGCGCGGTACGGCGGCCTCGCCCATGGCCACCCGCACGATGTAGCTGTAGGCAACCGGAAAGTCGTTGCCGTTGACGAACACGAACGTCTGCCGAGGCACCTCGGGTCCACGCGGCGCCGCCCGGGCGCCGGCCGTGAAGAAGGCGCCGAGGGTCGGCAGCGTCAGCGTGCGGGCCACCAGGAAGAAGGCGGCGACTGGAACGTGCAGGACCACGAGGACCTGCGTGGCCCTTCTCCTCCATCCCGCGCCCCCGGCCACTTGCCATAGCCACACGCCGCAGGCCTCGCAGAGCAACGCCATCAGGGCGAAGGCTCCGATGCCGGAGAAGACCAGCAACCGGTCCATGGGGAAGGCCGCACAGAGTGGCACGAGGGAGAGCGCCATCCCGACGGCCCAGAAGCGGGCCAGCTCATCGCGTCGCAGGAGGCTCCACAGCAGCGCGGCAACGGCCACGGCCGCAAGGGCCGCCAGCGCCGAGGCGGCGACCTGAGCGGGGCGCGGCAGAAGGAGCCACAGGTCGACGGGGATCTGCCACCACTGGGCCGCCAGGAGGAGCGGCCAGCGCTCGGCCACCGCCTTCAGGAAGAGGATGGGCCGGGTCCCGGGGTCGATGTAGAGCGACGAGCCCTGCGCGCCATAGCCGAGGCCGGAGTAGAGAACCCGCCACGAAACGACGATCGCCGCGTACGGGATCAGGGGAAGAGACCGGCGCACCCAGCTCCCCGGCTCGCGGGTCCATTGCCATGCCGCGACGTAGGCCAATGCCCCGAGCGTCGCCTCTCCGCACCCGAGACCGACGCCCAGGACCAGGAGCGCCAGGAGCAGGTCCCCCGTCCGGCGCGTCCTCCTCCAGATCAGGTGCCGATGGAGCAGGAGCGCGCCACAGACGAGGCAGAGCACCGTATTACGGGCGGCGAGCCATCCGGCGCTCATCGCGTGGGCATCGTCGACGGCGAAGAGAAGCCCGGCCAGCCCCGCCACGAGGCCGGGTCCGTGCACGCGCCGGTAGAACGCGGCCACGAGCCCTACCGCGAGCGCGAACCAAAGGAGGCTTTGCAGATGCTGGAGCGCGAAGCCGTCGGGCCAGAGACGGTAGTCCAGCACGTGGGTCAGGGCGGCGAGAGGCCGGGCGAAGGACAGGTGGAGGTCCGGACCGGCCCACCACGGCAGGTAGCTGCTCTCGGGTACCGAACCGTTCGTCTGCGGTGATACGAAGGTGAACAGCCCCGACAGGGGCTTGGCGGTCGCGCCGATATCTCCCCGGCCGAGGAGGATCGCCCTGTGGAAGTAGTCGTCCCCGATCAGTCCAGCTCGGAGCGCGGGGAGGGTCAGCAGGAACGCCAGCGAGCCGAGCGCCAGCGGAAGGCGGCGGGTGGACAGGAGGCGAGACGCGGGGTCTTTGAGCACGGAGATCCTCTGATCCCGCGAGCTTCGTTGGGAGAGCTCTGCGGCTCTTGCCGGAGAAGCGGGCACCACCTCCCCGACGAGTCCCCGGGCTTGCGGGCACTCTTCTAATACGCGCTGTCACCGTCCTGAGACCAGGGTCTTGTCGAGCGGCTTCAGGTGATGGACGACCGCTCGTTGGAGCGCGCGGAGCTGTCGGCCGGGGTGGCGACGGCATGCGCGCCGCAACACCCTGTTGCCCGCGTGCGTGCCAGGCATCAAGCTTGGGCCAACCCCTCGGGTCTGTGATGGCCCGAACCGCCCGGGCCCTCGCGCCCCGGAGCCACGATGAGCGTCTCGCAGCTCACCCGCCGCGACTTCGCGCGCCTCTTCGCCGTCGGCGGGTCGGCGGCCCTCCTCACCCACCCCGCGGTTCGCGAGCTGGCGGCCGCGACCCCTCGGCGACCCGTACGGGCGGGAGGTGCGGTGGACTGGGAGGCGGTGCGGGACCGGTTCCTCCTCCCCCGGGAGCTTTCGGTCCTCAACGCCGCGAACCTCTGCCCCGCCCCGGCGGCGATACTCCAGTCGGTGCACGACGACACCGAACGGCTGGACCGTGAGCCTGTGCCCACCTTTCGCACCGAGATGCACGGCGTGAAGGAGCGCACGCGTGAGCTCGTCGCGACGCACCTGCGCGTCTCGCCGGAGGAGATCCTCATCACGCGCAACACCAGCGAGGCCAACAACTGGGTGTCCGGGGGCCTGGACCTGAAGCCCGGCGACGAGGTGGTCATCCTGGACGACAACCACCCGAGCAACAACCTCGCCTGGAAGGCCAGGGCCGAGCGCTTCGGCTTCGCGGTGAAGGAGGTCGCCCAGGTCAACCCGCACCCGGGCGCCGACTGGTACGTAGATGCGTTCCGCAGCGCGCTGACGTCCCGCACGCGGGTCCTCGCCTTCACGCACCTGACCAATACCTCCGGCGACCTCCTCCCCGCGGCGGAGCTGTGCCGCATGGCGCGGGAGCGCGGCGTCCTCACACTCGTGGACGGTGCGCAGACCTTCGGCCTCCTCGACGTCGATCTCTCCGCGATCCAAACCGACTTCTATACGGGGAGCGCCCACAAGTGGCCGTGCGGTCCCAAGGAGACCGGCGTCCTGTTCGTGAGCCGGCGCGTCCAGGACCGCTTCTGGCCCTCGCTCTACAGCGCCTACACCGGCGCCACGCCGCTGGCGCGCACACACGAGGGTATGGGTCAGCGGACGAGCCCGCGATCCGGGCCTTCGGACGGGAGATCGAGTTCCTCGGCACCATCGGCCAGGACGCCATCGAGGCGCGGAGCCGGGAGCTGGCCACAGCCCTCATCGAGGAGCTCCAGAAGCTGGATGGGGTGCACCTGTGGACGTCCGCGTCGGCGCAGCGTAGGGCGGCCGTGGTCTCGTTCGACCCGGGAGGCCTGGATCCGGGCAAGACCGTCGCGGCCCTCGAAGCCGACGGGATCGTCGCCTCGGGCGCACCCGGCAGCGGCCGTCCCGGGATCCGCTTCTCTCCCCACTTCTACAACACGTTCGAGGACGTGGAGCGGGGGGGGAGGCCATTCGGCGCTACATGCAGACCGGCCTGTAGGAGGGCCCATGGGCGAGTTCGACGGCAGGGTGGCGATCGTCACGGGCGCGGCGAGCGGGATCGGCAGGGCCACGGCGGAGGCATTCGCCCGCGAGGGCGCCGCGGTGACCGTCTCCGACGTCGCGGTCGAGGGAGGCGAGGAGACGGTGCGCCTCGTCCAGGCGGCCGGGGGCACGGCGGTCTTCGTGCGCACGGACGTGTCACGACCTGAGGACTGCGAGGCTCTGACCGCCGCCACGTTGGAGCGCTTCGACCGCCTGGACTTCGCGTGCAACAACGCGGGCATCGCCGGGGAGCAGGCCCCGACCGCCGACTACGGCCTCGACGCGTGGCGGCACGTGCTCGAGGTGAACCTGTCGGGGCCGTTCTACTGCATGAAGTACCAGATCCCCGCCATGCTGCGAACCGGGGGCGGGGCCATCGTGAACATGGCGTCCATCCTCGGGCGTGTGGGTTTCGAGGGAGCGCCCGCCTACGTCGCGTCCAAGCACGGGCTGGTGGGCCTCACGAGCAACACGGCGCTGGAGTACGCGGACAAGGGGATCCGGGTGAACTGCATCGGGCCGGCGTTCATCTCGACACCCATGATCGCGGGGCTGGAGAACGATCCGACCACGGATGCGGCCCTGATCGCGCGCCATCCGATGGGCCGGATCGGGCGACCGGAGGAGGTGGCCGACGTCGTGGTCTTCCTCTGCTCGCCGCGCGCCTCGTTCATCACCGGGGCATTCTACGCGGTGGACGGGGGCTACCTCTCCCGCTGAAACGGCGCCCCCGCCCCCGGCGTCCCGTCTTCAGGTGGTGATCGGCTCCTCCGGCACCACGACGACACCCTCCTCGCGCGGAGCGCGACCCACCAGGAAGTGCTGCAGCCGCTCCGCCGCGCGGTTCAGCACCAGGTAGGCGCTGGGCACGACGAACAGCGTGAGCAGACGACCGCGAGGTCGTCAGCGCGCCACCGTGACATCTCTGTCCCCGCCGGTGTCAGGTTCTACGAGACTCCGAGGTCGGCGACCCTCCGTGCGGGCCTTCGGCGACGTGGTGCCGACGACCTAGGACCCTCCAGGGCCAGAAAGGGTTGAAGGTCCCTCCCCAAGACGGGCGGGGGGGGACGGCCGCCGGTCGACCCGAAGCCGGACGGGAGCCGGCACGGTGGGTGCGGGCACCACGACGGCCAGCGTGTCGGTGCGGTCGTCGAAGCCTTCCGCGGAGGCGGTGACCACCAGGAGGAAGGTGGTGTCGGTGGCCACCGTCGAGTCCGCTTCGAGAGCCAGTCGTGCCGTCTCGCCCGCCACCGTGTCTTCGACGAACGCGGCCGCGAGCCCGGTCGGCATCCCGGTCACCGCGAACGCGACCCCGCCCGCGAAGCCGTTCTCACGGGTGATCGACACGGCCACGGTGTCGGGTACACGCGCCAGGGTCACGGTGTCGTGCTCGAGCGCGATCGAGAACGAGGGCAGCGGAGGCGCCGCCACCACGACTGCGAGCGTGTCGATGCGGTCTTCGAAGCCCTCCGCCGAGGCGGTGACCGCCAGGAGGAAGGTGGTGTCGATGGCCACCGTCGGGTCCGCCTCCAGGGCGAGCCGGGCCATCTCGCCCGCCACGGTATCTTCGACGAACGCCGCCGCGAGCCCATTCGGCATTCCCGCCACGGCGAACGCGACTCTACCGGCGAATCCGTGCTCACGGGTGATCGACACGGCCACGGTGTCGGGAACGCCCGGCGCAAGGGTCACGGTGTCGCCCTCGAGGGCGATGGAGAACGAAGGCGGCGGGGGCGTGTCGATCGTCAGCGCGAGCTGCGCCGTCGCCTCCCCCTCGAGCCTGTCGGCCGTCGCGGTGACAGTCATGCTCGCGCTGCTGCCCGCCGCGGACGAGTCGGCCACGAACCTGACCACCCCGACACTCTCCACCGCCGAGAGGATCCCCGAACGGACGGTAACTCCCTCCGGCATCCCCTGGGCGCCGAGTGTGACCGGCCCCTGATAGGAGCCCCCGCGAACCACCGTAACGGTTACGGCGGAGTCGGTGCCCGCGACGAACGAGAGCTCGCCCGGATCCACGGCGATCGTGAGGTCCCCGGGAGCCAGCGTGCCGGAGGTCTCGCACCCCGCGACGACAGCCAGGAGCGTCAGGAGGACGGCGGTCCCGCGGAGCCGTTCGGGTGTCATGACGTGGCCGATCTCGAGTTCGAGAGGTGGTCGCGGGCCGTGATTCCACGGTTGCCGCCCGACTCCCTACCCCCGTAGGGTGGTCGGGTCCCGCGCCGACACCCGCCCAAACGGAGGGACCCCATGTCGCGCCATCCGACCCTCTTGGCCGCCACGGCGCTGCTGGCCGCATCGCCGACGCTTGCCCAGACGACCCGGGACCCGTTTCCCTCGGCCATCCGCGCCGACGACGTCACGGTCGTGCGCGTGGAGGAGTTCGCCTCGATCCCGGACGTGGACGGGGATGCCGCACGCATGATGCTCCTGGTGGACGAGCCGGGAACGGGACGGCTGTTCGTCAACGACATGCGCGGTCCGCTGTACGGGGTGAGCTACGACGGGCGCTCGGTCATCCGCTACGTGGACATCGACGATCCCGCATGGGGCGTCGACGTCCAGTCCTCCGGACGCGAGCGCGGGTTCCAGAGCTTCGCGTTCCATCCGGACTTCGGCCGAGAAGGTGCGGCGGGCTACGGCCGATTCTACACCTGGTCGGACAGCCGCGACAACCAGGCGGCGGTGGACTTCCGGCCGCCGGGCGGCGACGACACCCATCACACGGTCCTGCACGAGTGGCGGGCACGAGACGCGGCGTCGCCCACGTACGACGGCGGACCGCCACGCGGGCTCCTGCGCGTGGAGCAGCCCTTCTCGAACCACAACGGGGGCCACCTCACGTTCAACGCCACCGCACGGGCAGGGGACGAGGACTATGGCTTTCTCTACGTGGGCGTCGCCGACGGCGGCAGCGGCGGCGACCCGATGAACCTGGCGCAGGACCTCTCATCCGTCTTTGGGAAGATCCTGCGAATCGACCCGCTCGGCTCCGACGCGGCCAACGGCAAGTACGGCATTCCCGCGACCAACCCCTTCGCCGGCGGAGACCGGGACGCCCTCGGGGAGATCTGGGCCTTCGGGGTGCGCAACCCACAGCGCTTCGGATGGGACCCTGCCACCGGCGCCATGTACATGTCGGACATCGGCCAGAACCTGGTCGAGGAGATCAGCCCCGTGACGCGAGGCGCCAACCTCGGTTGGAACCTGTGGGAGGGGAGCTTCCGCTACGTCGGCCGCTCCGGCGTGGACGTCTCCGATCCCCGCGGCGACCCCGACGTCACGTACCCCGTGGTCGAGTACGCGCACGGGGACCCGTTGCTCCAGTCCAGGGCTGCCGCCACGGGTGTGCACGTCTACCGCGTGGGCGACATCGCGCAGCTCCGGAACCGCGTGCTGTTCGGGGACTTCCCCTCCGGGGAGATCTTCCACTTCGACGCGGACCGGCCGCCTCGAGGTGGCAACCAGGGCTTCGGCCGGATCCTGCTCTCCGACGGCGGCGCGCCGAAGACCATGCTCCAGCTCGTCCGCGAGATGAACGTCGCCCAGGGGAAGCGACCCTCCGACCGGGTAGACCTCCGCTTCGGCTCGGGCACGGACGGCCGTGTGTTCCTCCTCGACAAGCACGACGGGACGGTGCGGGTGCTGGTCCCGGGGGCCTGAGAGGCCCGCTGCGCCGTTGCGGCGGGCGGCGCCCCGTCCCACGGGAGAGAGGGGAGGGGGGGGGGGCGGCAGGAGGAGAGAAGACACGTCCGCGTGGGGGCCAAACACGACACCGCGGGATCGGGAATGATGCAGGATACCTCCGGCATGGGTAGTATGGAAATGAGCCCGGCCGGTGGGGGCGGCGCGATGGCCGACACGTCCGGGGTGGGTCGTGACTGAGCCCGGAGGGCCCGGTGAGGCGCCATCACTGGATCGTACGCGTCACACACTCGCTCGCGGCGATCCTGATCTTCGGGATGATCGCGAGCGGGCTCCATCTACCGGGCCTATCCCCGCTTCGGTGAGCGCGGCGGCCCCTTCCTCCCGCAACCGTTCCAGGACGTGGCCTTCCCCGAGTGGTCACGCCTCGGCGGCTGGCTCGCCGGCGGGCTGAACTGGCACTTCTTCCTGATGTGGCCCCTGATGGTCACCGGGGCGATCTACGTCCTCTATCTGCTCCTCAGCGGAGAGTGGCGGAAGATCCTGTTCCGGCCCCGGGACGCGGGGCCGGCGATCCAGATGCAGAAGTACTATCTGCGGCTGCTGAGGGGACACCCGCATCAGGGCAAGCACAACGCGCTCCAGAAGCTGGCCTACACGCTCGTGCTGCTGCTGGGCGCCTTGTCCGTGCTCACGGGGTGGGCGGTCTACAAGCCGGTCCAGCTCCGCTGGCTGACGGAGCTGTTCGGAGGCTTCCAGGCCGCACGGTACTGGCACTTCTGGGCCGTGTGGCTCTTCGTGGCGTTCACGCTCGTGCACGTGGTCATGGTGCTCGTAGCCGACCCCGCGTCGCTGCGCGGGATCGTCACCGGCAAGTACCTGGGGAGGTTCACCCGCGATGAGCCGTAGAACCGGTCGCCGCGCGTTCCTGGCCGGGGGACTGGGAGCCCTGGCGTCCGCCTGCGGATGGGACGGGGGTCCGATCTTCCGGCCGGGCCTGCAGCGATTCTCCCGCCTCAACGACTGGGTCGGCGCCGCGCTCTTCTGCGAGGACCGCCTGGCCCCGTCCTACGACGAGAGCGAGCGGACCGCCGACTTCCCGGCCTACCACATCAGCCGGGCCACCCCGACGCCCCCTCGGGAGACCCCGTGGCGCCTGGAGATCGGCGGGCTGGTGAAGATCCCCCTCACGCTCTCCCTGGACGACATCCGGCGCAGCCCGTCCGAGACCTACACGGTGAAGCATCACTGCGTGGAGGGATGGTCGGCCATCGCGACGTGGACGGGAATGCCCTTCCGCTCCCTGGCCGCCGCCGTGGCCGTGCTCCCCGAGGCGCGCTACGTCCGCTTCGACTCCTTCGACTCGGGCTACTACAACGGGTGGGACATCGAGTCGGCCCTGCACCCGCAGACGATCCTGGCGTACGGCTTCAACGGCGGAGACCTCGGGCCGGATCACGGAGCGCCGCTCCGGCTGTACGCCCCCCACAAGCTGGGCTACAAGCTCACCAAGTACCTGAGCCGGATCACGTTCACCGACGAGCGCCCGGGCGGCTACTGGGAGGACCAGGGATACCCATGGTACGGCGGCGTCTGATTCCGGCGTGCGCCCTGTGCGCCGTTCTCGGCGCGCTCGACGCTTGCGGCATGGAGCGGGACATGCCGGAGCGGGCGGAGATGCCGGACACCGCCGAGATCACCAGGGCCATGCACGACCCCGCCATGCGCGACTCGATGCTCGACGCGATGCCGGGGGGAGAGATGGCCCGCGGCGACTCCGCCGCGGCGATGAAGCTCCTCGAGATGAAGCGCTGAGGAAGGACTCCCAGCGGGGTCGGGAATGGGGGTTTGGGGGAAGCGGGAGGGGGGGGGGCCAAAAGAGGGCGGGCTTCGCGGGGGGGGGGGTTCGGGGGGGGGGCCGGGGGGGGGGGGGTTGGGGGTGGGGGGTCAGGAAAGGGAAGGGGTTTTAGGGGGGGGGGGGGCCCGGGGGCGGGGGGTTGGGGGGAGAGAGAAAGGGGGGGACAGTTGGAACGGAGGGGCGCGGGTCTGGGTTTTTTGGGTGGGTTGGTCCATATCACGGGGGTCCGGGAAGTTCGCCCTTCCTTTGGTCCTCTACAATTCGTGAGGAGAAGAGGGTGACAGGAGAGACTCAGGGCTCCGGCGACCGCCCACCTCACCCGTCGTGTCCACCCGCCCGGCGCTCAGCCTCCCGGGGCCTGCCTGAGGACGCCGCGCCGGTTCAGTGAGGCGCGCACGTCCGCCACGTCGAGGCGTCCGTTCCGGTTGCCGGCGTTGTCCAGGTAGGTGGATTCGTCGGCGGACAGCCCCCCTGCACCCGCCACCGCGCCCACCAGGGCGAGCTCGTCGATGGAGGGATCGACGACGATCGCGGTCATGTGCTCGAGGAGCTCCTGGCCCGTGGCGTCCCGGATGCGGAGCGAGGCGTGGAAGGCCCCCGGCTCCAGAAGGGTGCCGGACAGCGACACCTGGGCCCCGCTCACCACGACCGATACCCCGGGTGGGGTTTCGCGCCGGCGACCTCGCTCACCTCCAGGGGAAACGTGCCCCCTTCCATCGTGGAGGTCATCCCGAAGTTGCGCCCTCCCTCCACGTATCCGGGCGCGTCCCGTCGGGCGACGACGAAGCCCACCGTGGTGGACAGGCGCACGTGGGCCATGCCGTCGGCGACCCGGATCTCGTGGAAGCGCACGCGGGTCGGCCGGCCCAGGTGGTCACGGGTGGACGGGTTCGTCCCGTCCCCGATGGAGTCCACGGCGCCGTCCCGGGCGAAGACGTCCGTGGCCACCCCCCGGTTGCCCCCGAGGGCCTCGACCTTGAGGAGCGCGTCGTCCCCGTCCGCCTCGACCAACTGGTAGTAGTACGCCGGCGGGAGACCCGGCGGGATCCAGCGGTCGCGGTCGGCGCGGGTGTCGAGGTGGTAGACGAGCACCCCGCCGGCGGGCAGGTCCCGGTCGTAGCCGATCTGCGGGCGGTACTCGACGATGAACGTCTCCGCGCCGTCGTCGGTCAGAGGAACCTCCAACGCCTGCAAGCCCTCCTGGAGCGGCGCCAGGGTGAACTCCTGGTCCGTGACGCTCCCCACCCGCTCCAGCGTCGCCCATCCCAGGACGGAGCGGGAGAATGCGGAGAACCCCGTGGGACCGAAGTCGCCGACCTTCGGGCCGGACCCGCACCCCCAGGAGCCCGCGCCCATCGTGTCGAAGCAACCCACGGCCCAGTGCCGCTGCCATGGCTGCAGCCCCTCCGCCTGCCGGTAGTAGTCGGGCAGGCCGATGAGGTGGCCGATCTCGTGGGCCATGACCTCGGGTCCCTGGACGTGCGTGCCCTCGCAGTTCACCGCGGAGTCGGCGATGTAGACCTGAATGACGATCGGGGAGCCGTCGGGCCTGGTGTCGTTCGTAGCGAAGGGCTGGCCGTCCTCGTCGAAGAGCCCCCCGAGGTGGGGCCAGATCCCGGGTCCGCCGCAGCTCCCGGCGACCTCGAGGTACTGGATGGAGATGCCGTCCACCGTCCCGTCGTCGTCGCCGGAGTTGGGAATGCCGTCGGCGCCGTCGTTGTCGAAGACGCCGAAATCCACGGACTCGTCGGCCAGCCGGATGGCCTCCCGGATGTAGTCGCGCATGCGGTCGCCGAAGGTGCCGTCCGTCCCTGCCGCCTCCACCAGCGTCACGGAGGTCCGCACCCAGGGGGCGACCTCGCCGTGGATGGTGAAGACCCCGCCCGACTGGTCGCTGTAGAAGTCTCCCACCGTCCCCCGGGGCGAGGGTCCGTCGAAGAGGAAGGCCTGGATGTCCTGGGCCGTGGCGAAGGGCTCGGGGGAGTCGGCGAAGAGCGCGGGGATCACGATCATGCCCCGGGTCCCGGTCCGTTCCACCCGCGCCGGCGCCGGGAGCGAGCCGGGCCCCGGAAATCCGAGGCTGGCCGCCTCGGCGTCCAGGCGGGCCGCGCTCATGGTCGGCGGCGTCACGCCGGAGCGGCGGGGGAAGGGCTCGGCGTATTGCGCCCATACCGGAGACGCGGCGGCCCAGAGCAGTGCGGCACGCCGCGGCGCCCCTCATGATCCCGTCCCCCGCCGAGGCTCACCGAGTAGCCGGCCAGGCTCGACCTGAGCTGGTCGTCCGGCCCGCCGACGTCCACCACGCGCAGCTCCGGAGGCTGGTTCACGTCGTCGGTCGTGAGGCGGAAGGCGATCTCCCCGGGCTCCATACGCAGCACGACGATGCGCGCGGGATTCGAACCGACGCGGAACACGTGCACGTAGGGCTCGACGGCGGTCACGTCGAGCACGGTGCCGGAGGCCACCTCGAGCAGAGCCGAGCCCTCGTCGCCGTTGGGGGAGACGAGCGAGGCGGTGAGCTCTCCGGGTTGGCGCATCTCGCCGCCCGTGGGGTCTTCGTTGCACGACGCGAAGGTCGTGAGGCCCAGGAGGAAGACGACGAGGGCCGATGTGCGTCGCTTCGCGTTCATGGATCGAGCTCCCATTCGGGTCGAACGTAACCTCGGTGAAGATCGGGAAGGGCCGGCACGATCTATCTACTCGCGCCGACACGAGGTGATTACCGGGTCGCGCAGCCGCGAGATCCCCCGCGAAAGCGCACACTCACCTCAGCTCCCCCACCCATCCTCACGTGCAGCCAGCCGAAGCAGCGACGGGCTCCCAGCGGTCCAGCTTCCTGTAGCCGATCGTGAGCCCCCGGCTCAACGTTCGCCAGACCCGTCCACCGAGGCCTTCCACCCGGTAGCCCGCCACCGACTGCTCGTGCGCGGATGTCCTCGCGCAGGTCGACCACACCCACCTCCACGCTCCGGCCCAGGTCGAGCTCCTGCACGGCGGCCCGCGGCCCGGTGGCCGTTCGTGTTCGCCGGCCCCCGGTCGCGAGGTCCTCCTCGAAGAGCGCCGTGAGCGCCTCGTGCATTCCGCCCAGGCGCTCGCATCGGTCTCGTGGAGCACGCCCTCCGGCATCGGCGGCACGTTGAGGAGGAGCTTGGAGTTTCGGCCCACCGACGTGAAGTAGAGGTCCACCAGACCGTCCACGGAACGCACCTGTTCGTCCTCCTCGGGGTGATAGAACCAGCCGGGCCGGATGGAGACGTCCGTCTCGCCAGGGCGCCATACGCTCCCCTCCGGGTCGCCGTGCTGGAGCTCATCCGTCACGCCCTCGCCCGTGGCGCCGGGATAGGGCACCACGGACGGATCCACCGTGGACCAGTTCGGGTCCCCGGCCGAGCCGGTCTCGTTGCCGATCCACCGGACGTCCGGGCCCGCGTCGGAGAACATGACCGCCTCCGGCTGGAGCCGGCGCACGACGCTGCCAGAAACGCGGCCAATCGTACGTCCTGGTGGCGGCCCGTTCGGCCCTTCGCCGTTCGCGCCGTCGAACCACACTTCGTGGATCGTGCCGTAGCGGGTGAGCAGCTCGGTGAGCTGCTCGACGTAGAGGTCGTTGTAGCGCGGCGAGTCGCCGTAGGACGAGGCGTTCCGGTCCCACGGCGAGCAGTAGAGGCCCGCCTTCAGCCCCTCGGCCCGGCACGCGTCGACGAACTCGCGCACCACGTCCCCCTCCCCGCCCCGCCACGGGCTCGACGCCACGGAGTGGGCCGTCGTCTTCGTGGGCCAGAGGCAGAAACCGTCGTGGTGCTTGGCCGTCAGGATCATGGCCCGGAAGCCGGCGGCACGCGCCGTGCGGGCCCACGAGCGCGCGTCGAGCGCCGCGCGGGTCGAACAGCGTCGGGATCCTCCGTTCCCTCACCCCATTCCCGATCCGTGAACGTGTTCATACCGAAGTGGAGGAACAGGGCCCGCTCGTCGCGCTGCCAGGCGAGCTGGGCCGCCGTGGGCATGGGCCGAGCCCGGCGCACGAGCCCCTCCCACCGCGAGGACGCCGGCCGCAGCCCGAGGGCCAGCGCCGACGCCAGGAGCTCCGGCGGGTGAGCCCGTCGCCGGTGCCGGCATCGCTCATCGCGCGGACCCCGGGGACGCGGAACGCCCATGCGTAGGCCGACGGCGGGACGACACCGGCAGGGACGTGCACCCGCATCCCGTCCGGCGTGGGCTCCCAGGTGACCGGCGCGTCGGAGCCGAGGAGCCGGACCACCGCCCCGGCCTCCGGGCGCACACCGGGAACCGTGATGGTCCCGGGCAGCCGTCCTCGCCCTCGTCGGCCAGGTAGAGCGCGAACACCGTGCCGTCCCCTCCCCGGGTCAGGCGCACCTTGTCCGCCCCGTACGGCGCGACGGCCCGGGTTCCGTAGATCGCCTCGCCGTTCACGCGCATCCACGCGCCGAGGGCGGCCAGGCGATCGTACGCGTCGTCGTGCCACCGTCCGTCCGGACCCGGGCCGATGTTCAGCAGGAGGTTGCCCCCCTTCGCCACGACGTCCACCAGCATGTGCACCAGCGTGCGCGCCGACTTGTACGGGTCGTCCGGCACGTACGACCAGCTCGTCGCCATGGGCATCGGGACCTCCCACGGGTACGGAGATGGCCTCGTCGGGGACGCGGGCCTCGGGCGTGAGGTAGTCCTGGTACGGCCCGGGCACGTCCCGGTCCACGACGATCAGGCCGGGCTGGAGCGCGCGCGCCTCCCGGACCAGGCGGGGCATGTCGATGTCCAGGCTCTGGACCCGCTGCTTCGGGAAGCCGGGACGCGCCCGGATCTCCCGGATCTCGTCCTCCGTGCGCGTGCGCACCCATCCGCCGTCGAGCCAGAGGATGTCGACGGGGCCGTAGCCCGACAGCAGCTCGTGGACCTGCGCGTGGGTGAACGCGACGAAGCGCGCCCACCGCTCGGGGTACTTCCTGACGTCGTAGTTGGGATAGCGGTCCGGCGTCGCGAAGTAGGGCCACCAGTAGTCCGGGCTGTGCCAGTCGGGCTTGGAGAAGTACGCCCCGATCATGAAGCCGTGGGCCCGGAACGCGTCGAAGATCTCCCGGGTCACGTCGGCGCGGGGATCGGAGGAGAAGGGCGTACGCGGTGACGTGATGCGGTAGTCCGTCTGCTTCGTGTCGAACATCGAGAATCCGTCGTGGTGCTTCGTGGTGAAGACCACGTATCGCATCCCGGCGTCCGCCGCAGCCTGCGCCCACCGCTCCGGGTCGAAGTCCACCGGGATCGAAGGTCGTCTGCAGGCCCTCGTACGCCTTCTTGTACTCGCCGTAGTCGCTGTCGGAGGGACGGCGGCACCAGTCCTCGTCCTCCGAGCAGAGCGACCACGATTCCACGATCCCCCACTGCGCGTACGTGCCCCAGTGCATCGAGCAGGCCGAGCTTGAGGTCCTGCCAGCGCTCGAGCTTGGCGCGCACGAGGGGGTCCGTCTCCTCGACGTATCCGTAGTCACGGCCCTGGGCCGCCCCGGCCGCGGGAGCGAGCCCCGATGCCGATCGCGATCGCGACAGCGAGCGTCGTCGCCCTCTTCCCGACCCTCATGGCTCGGTCCCTCCAGTCTCCGGTCTCCGACGAGTCCCGATCGGACCGCCTCCGGAAGAGTACGTCCCCCCTGGCCGCCGCACGACACCGTCAACCCCCGCACTTGACCGCCTGCTCGCCCTGCCCCACCGTGCCTCCCCCGCCCGGAAGGGGCGACCGCCCCACACGCCCCTCCTCGTGACGGCCGTCGATCACCACTCCGATGGAGTCATCCGTGGCCAGCCATGTCCGAAGACCACCCCCTCTCACGTCGCACCTTCTTCCTCCGCGCCGGCCAGGTGGGCGGCGCCCTCCTCGTGGGCGGCCCCGTCCTCGGCGAGGCGCTCGCCGCCGCCCCGGCGACGGCCGCTCCCGAGGACCTCGCCCGCGGCATCCTGTCGACCCCGCGCGCGGCCGCCGGCCCGTTGCCCGAGAGCCTGTTCTCCGGGCTGCGCTGGCGGCTGCTGGGCCCGTTCCGCAGCGGCCGCGTGGACGCGGTGAGCGGCGTGCCGGGCCGGCCCAACGAGTTCTACTTCGGCGCGGTGAACGGCGGCGTGTGGAAGTCGGTGGACTCGGGCCGCGTGTGGAAGCCGGTCTTCGACGACCAGCCGGTGGCCTCCATCGGCGCGCTGGCCGTGGCGCCCTCGGCGCCCGACGTGGTCTACGTCGGCACCGGCGAGTCCACGCTGCGCGACTCGGTGGGCTACGGCAACGGGATGTACAAGTCCACCGACGGCGGGGAGACGTGGACGCACATCGGCCTGGAGGACACGCAGCACATCGGCCGCGTCGCGGTGCACCCCACGAACCCGGACATCGTCTTCGTGGCGGCCATCGGCCACTTCTACGGCCCACACCCCGACCGGGGGATCTTCCGCTCGACGGACGGCGGCCGCAGCTGGGAGAAGGTCCTCTACAAGAACCCCGACGTGGGCGCCATCGAGGTCGTGATCGACCCGGTGAACCCGAGCAGGTGTACGCCGGCCTCTGGAATACGCGCCGGCCGCCGTGGTTCGTGTACGCGCCCACCAACGGGCCCGGCGGCGGCATCTACAAGTCCACCGACGGCGGCGACACCTGGAAGGAGCTGACCGACGGCCTGCCGACGAAGGGGATGGGCAGGAGCGGGATCGCCGTGTGCCCCAGCGAGCCGAACCGCGTCTACGCCGTGATCGACAACCTGGAGCCGCCTCCCGGCGCGCCGGCGCCGGAGCCGGGCGCGAACGCCTACGGCCAGGGCGCCACCGGGCAGGGCGGCTTCTTCCGCTCCGACGACGGCGGCGCGCACTGGACGAAGCTCTCCGACGACTCCGGGCTGTGGGGGCGCGGCTGGTACTTCGAGCACGTCGTGGTCGACCCGGAGGACGCGGACCTCGTCTACGTGTCCAACGTGGTCGTCGCCCGCTCCCGGGACGGCGGCCACACCTGGGAGGTCATCCGCGGCTCGCCGGGCGGCGACGACTACCACCAGGCGTGGATCTCCCCGGACGAGCCGAACACGATGATCATGTCCAGCGACCAGGGCTGCATCGTCACGCAGAACGCCCGGGCCGACGCCGAGCGACGTCACCTGGAGCTCGTGGCTCAACCAGCCCATCGCGCAGATCTACCACCTGTCGGTGGACTACCGCTTCCCCTACTGGGTGACGGGCGCCCAGCAGGACAGCGGCGCGGTGGCCGTGCGCTCGCGGGGCAAGTTCGCCGAGATCTCCATGCGGGACTGGGAGCCCATCGGCGCCGGCGGCGAGAGCGGCTGCACCGCGGGCGATCCTCTGCACCCCGGCATCATCTACGGGGGCACCGGGTCGCGCTACGACATGGAGGAGAACCGCACGATCCCGGGCACCACCGCGCCCGAGGGCCCCGAGGAGGGGCGCGCCGACTGGACGCAGCCGCTGGTGCTGTCGCAGGCCGATCCGCGGGCGCTCTACTACGCCAACCAGTACCTCTTCAAGTCCACCGACGGCGCACGCTCGTGGACGCGCCTCAGCGACGACCTGACGCGCCCCGACCCGGGCGTCCCCTCGAACCTCGACGCGGCCGCGGCGGCACAGACGGACCGCAACGGGAAGCGGGGCGTGATCTACACGGTGGCGCCGTCGCCGCTGCTGGTGCCCATGGTGTGGATCGGGACGGACGACGGGCTCATCAAGGTCACGACCAACGACGGGAAGGTCTGGACCGACGTGACGCCGCCGGAGATGACGTCGTGGAGCCGCGTGACCACCATCGAGGCGTCGCACTTCGACTTCAACGCCGCGTACGCCAGCGTCGACCGCCACCAGCTCGAGGACTTCGGGCCCCACATCTACCGCACCCGCGACATGGGGCGGACGTGGCAGAGCATCACGGAGGGCCTCCCGGCGGACGGCTACGTGCACGTGGTGCGCGAGGACCCGGAGCGGCAGGGTCTGCTCTTCGCGGGCACGGAGCGGGGCGCGTTCGTCTCCTTCGACGACGGCGACCACTGGCAGCCGCTGCAGCTCGACCTCCCGGTGACGTCGGTGCGCGACTTCCAGGTCTACGCGGGCGACCTGATCGTGGCCACGCACGGCCGCGGGTTCTGGGTGATCGACGACATCGGCGCGCTGCGCCAGGCCGACGCCGACGTGGCGCAGACCGCCGCGTACCTCTTCCGGCCCACCGACACGACGCTGTACGACCAGGGTGGAGACAACGGCACGCCCTTCCAGAAGGACGAGCCCCAGGCCGAGAACCCACCCGAAGGCGTGTACATCGACTACTGGCTCGGCGCGGACGCCCCGGGGGCGGTGACGCTCGAGATCCTCGACGAGGCGGGCACGGTCCTCCAGGATCTGTCCGCCCCTCCCGGACGAGGCGGCGGGCCGGGGCCGCAGAGCCAGGGCATCCCCAGGACGTCGCCCCTCTGGCAGCAGCCGCCCGAGCCCTTCGCCACGTCGGCCGGGATGCACCGGGCGGTGTGGACGCCCAACACCGGGCGGCGGCGGGGCTTCGGCGGCTTCGGCGGGCGTGGGGCGCAGCAGCCCGTCGTCACGCTCCCCGGGGAGTTCACGGCGAGGCTCACGGTGAACGGGAAGCGGCAGGAGCGCAGGTTCGCGGTGCTGCCGGACCCACGGCCGCTCTGAGCCCGGGCGACCCGACAAGGCGAGGAAGGCTCCGGCGGTGATGACCGAACCGCCGGAGCCGACACCCTCCGCGCACCCGACCCCCCATCCGCCGCCGCGGAGGCTCACCCGTTCGAGAAGTCGCCGGGATTATGGCTCTGGCCTGCGTCCCACGCCTGGTACGCCTCGCGCTTCACGCGGATGGCGTCCGCCGACAGGTCGTTGGCCAGCACTGCCGCCGAGCCCGACGACAGGTCGTAGATCTTCTGGAGCACCGGCTCCAGTGTGGTCGTGGCAGGCGGGAAGTCCAGGAACGTCCCTTCCAACAGGTCGCCCCATCCCCGGTCGTCCACGAACTCGGTGAAGGGCCCGTACTGGAAGAGCTCGATACGCTTCTCGTAGGCGAGGGCGTCCCACAGGTCCCCGCAGGAGCCGTCGTCCCGTTTGGGGACGCATCGCCATCCACCGGGGGCGGGACCGTTCACATCGGTGAACGCGTCCAGTCCCGCCGCGGTGCGCGTCCGGTTCACGATGGCCATGGCGCCGGCCCGGTCGCCTTTCCGGTAGAGGGCCTCGGCCTCGATGAACGACAGCTCCTCCACCGCGAAGTCGGGCGCGAAGGCGTCGGCCCACGCGTCGAAGTACGGGCGCCACCGTGTGTCGGCGTAGTACGAGAAGTGGTACGTGCCGCGATCGGGGAGGAAGACGATCCCCTCGCCGGCGTAGGCCATCAGCGTCCCGGGGGACGTCGGGCCGCCCGCGCCGGTGATCCGACGGTCGTCCGTGAGGATCGGGAAGGGCTGGCGCGCCGCGGGGGGGAGCGCCAGCCACGCCTGGTAGGCGCCGCTCGCGTCCGCCGGCCCGATCATCCGGTAGTCCGCCCGCGACCAGTGGGGCTCCGCGGTCACGACCTTGTCGAAGGCATCCGACCAGTTGTGCTTCCAATCCTCCCCATCGTAGCGGGAGCCCCAATCCTGGGTGATCCCGGCGCGCACGTCCTCGAGGACCGCCTGCCAGTCCACGGCCTGGCGCTCCGCCGGCGTGCGCGCCACCGAGATGGCCAGGCGCGCCCGCATGGAACGGGCGAGCCGGACGAACCCGTCCCGATCCAGGTCGCGATCGAAGGCCACCCACGGCGCCGGGATCGTGAAGGACTCCTCCTGGGCGACGTCGATGGACTCCTGGAGCTTCGCCAGCGCCGCGCGCATCACGTCGGCGTAGGGGGACAGGCGCACCTCCCCCGGGTCCGTGGTCTCGTCGAGGATGAACGCCCTCTGGTAGAGCTCGGCCAGCGTGCCCAGCACCAGCCCCTGCATGAACTTCGCGAACACCACGGTCTTGTGCGTGTCGGCGCCCCCCTCGCCGACCTCCACGCCTTCGTCGATCGCCTTGAGCACGTCTCGGGCGGACGCGAGTGAGCGGTACAGCTCCGTCCACGGCGTGGTCACGAGACCGAATTCCTCGTCGAGGCGCGCCAGGTCGATGTTCCGGGGCTCCGCGCCGACGTCCATCATGCCCCAGTTGCGCCAGGAGGACGTACGGGCGTCGGCCGCCACCACCAGCGTCTGGGCCGGCAACTGGCCGTGAGCGGTCCGCCACCACCCGGCCATGAGGTCGGGGACCATGAGCTCCACGTCGGCCGCCATCGCCTCCCGCACGACGGGGTCGATCTCCGTCGGCGGTGCCGTCGGCGTCTCGGAGCACGCGCTCGCCGTGACGAGCACGGTCAGGATCAGAGGGGTTGGGACGTATCTTGGGGTGTTCATAGCGCCTCCGCCCGTCGAGGGCCGCTCGGGCCGGACGCTCGCCTCCGGCCCGTGTGTTCGCCCCTTGGACGTGCGAGCGCGAACGTTTCTGTCGGGCGGGTGGCAGAATCCGGGCGGCCCGCTCGTTGAAGGAGTGGGTCTCCTTCTCCCGCGAGTGGTCGCCGTGCGTCAACGCTCCATCCAGCGAAGCGGTTCTCTCCTCCGCGTCTGGGGGCGGGCGGGGGTGATCGCTGCGCTTCTCGGGACCGGGCCCACCCGGGCGAGGGCGCAGGAGGGGGTCGCGCGCGGGGCCGTGCGCGGCACGGTCGTGGAGGCCGATTCCGACCGGCCGGTGCGGAGCGCCACCGTCGTCCTCGTCGCGCTGCCACCCGAGTCGGCGCGCCCGGCCGACATCGGGTCGACGTCCCATACCACCTTCACGGACGACGGCGGGCGGTACGCCTTCACGGACGTGGCGGCCGGTCGCTACCGGATCGAGATCTCGGGGCTCGGCTACCGCTCGGCGCGGGTCTGGATCACGCTCCCCCGTGATTGGCAGGTGCGGCGGAGCGTGGCCCTGGACGTGGACCCGGTCGTCCTGGAGCCCCTGGAGATCCGCCTCCCGCCCGCCGTCCCCCGGGTGACACCCGACCTCACGCCGCTGGACGGGCCCGGGGTGCGCGTGCCAGGAGCGGCCTTCGCCGCTGGCGGGCCAACCATGATGGGCCTGGACGTGCGTGTGCTCGATCCCCGCCGCCTGCCGGGCGTCGGGCCTCTCGGGGAGCCGGACGTCTTCCGGGCGCTGCAGAGGCTCCCCGGCGTGTCGGCGCGCGGTGACTTCTCCGACAACGTCTGGACACGGGGGGCGCCGTGGGGGATGACGGAGATCCTCCTGGACGGCCTGCCTCTCTTCGACCCGCTCCACCTGGGAGGGATCGCGGCCGGCCTCGCGGCGGACGGCCTGGAGTCCATCGCGCTCATGCCGGGCGTGCGGCCTTCGTCCGCGTCGGAGGGAGCCGCCGGCACGATCGCCCTCACCACGCGGCCCGCCGCGGGGCATCGCAGCGGGTCGGTGGCGGTCTCCTCCATGGCGGTGCGCACCCGGCTCGAGGACCGGTTCCTCGACGGTCGCGTGGGCATGGCGGTGACCGCCCGGCGCTCGTGGTGGGACCTCATCGCGCCGCCGCCGATCTTCACGGCGGAGTCGTCGCGGCACGACGTCGACTACCGGTTCGCCGATCTCGCGGCCCGACTGGACGCGCGGCTGGGCGCGGTCGGGGTGCTGGAGGCCGGCGGGCTGTGGGAGCAGGATCACCTGGACGGCAGCATCGCGGGCCTCGTGTCCTCGTCCGAGGGCCGCTGGGGGAACCGCCTGGGGTGGGTGAAGCTCGGACGCGACATCCGGGGAGTCCACGCCGAGGCCAGGTTCGGGACCGTCGACTACCGGGTGACGACGCGACCGTGGCCGTGGTTTTCCTTCTTCGGCCCCGACGGCGTCCCTTCCCTCGACCACATCGAGACCCACATCGCCCATTCGGCCGCGGACGTCCGCGCTCGCGGGGCCCTCGTCCCCGGCCGCGTCGGGTGGGGAGCGGGCGTCTCGTTCGTCCGCGAGCGACTCGAGCAGCTCGGCCCGGACGCCAGCGATCGCGGGCTTCCGGGCGTGGACGACCCGGCCGTCCTGGGGCGCGCCCGCGCCTGGGCCGAGACGACGCTGGACCTCGGCCCGGTGGACGTGGCCGGCGGCTTCGCCCTCGACCACGTCCCGGCCGGCTCGCCTCGCCCACCCGTCCTTCCCAGCCTGCAGGTCCGCTGGGAGCCGTCGACCTGGCTGACGCTCGAGGTGGCCGACGGGGGCGCCGTGCAGTTCGTCTACCCCCTGGCGCCCGCGGGAACCTCCCTCGGGCCCTCCCTGGGTACCGGGTACACCTGGATCATCGCCGTCGGCGGCACGCCGCCCCTGGTGTCGCACACGTCCACGGCGAGCGCGCTCCTCACTCTTCCGCACGGCGTATCCGCAACCGTCACCGCATGGCGGCGACACGTCGCCGATCTGTGGCTGCCTGGCGTGTCGGCGATCGACGCGGAAGCGAGACGGCGCCCGGTGAGCGACGGATGGGGCCACGAGCGGGGTCGGGGCATGGAGCTGCGCGTGGGATGGCGAAACGAGCGGGCCTCGGCCGACGCATCCTACTCGCTGGAGCGGTCCCGCTACGCCGATGCCGAGGGGCTCACGTGGCCCTCACCCGCGGAGCGCCGCCACTCCCTGGACCTGCACGCGTCGGCCCACGCCGGCGACGCCCTCTCCATCGGCGTGGACTACACGGCGGAGAGCGGCTGGCCGCTGTTGACGGGTCCGGCCATCAACTGCGGAGACGGCGAGCTGGGGTGCGTGGACCTGCCGCCGGAGGAGAGGCAGCCCACGGACTACGCGCTCAGCGAGGCTCCCCGCTTCGCCTCCCTCGATCTCAAGGTCGAGTGGCGGCACGCAGTGGAAGCGCGTCGCCCTGGGGGTCACCGG
Source organism: uncultured Gemmatimonadales bacterium (assembly GCA_963848895.1). Classification (GTDB taxonomy): domain Bacteria; phylum Gemmatimonadota; class Gemmatimonadetes; order Longimicrobiales; family Gaopeijiaceae; genus SZUA-318. The sequence continues at coordinate 38,383 of CAWKGE010000018.1, read as the reverse complement.
TTCGCTGCGCAACGTCCTGGGACGCGAGAACGCCGCGGCCTACCGCGCGGGGACGTGCGACGGAGCAGAGCTGGTCTCGGCGGTGTGCGAGCAGGCGCGGGGATTGGCACGGTTCTCCGCCGGCCTCACGCATCCGACGCCGTCCCTGGCCGTGAAGCTGCGATTTTGACCGACGCATGGATGTCGAACATGTCTTCCGAGCCCATCACCGAGCGCTCTTCCGCTACCTGGCCCGCGAGTGCGGCGATCCCCACCTCGCCAAGGACGCGGTCCAGGAGACGTTCCTGCGCCTGCAGACCAGGCCTCCCAGGAACTCCGGCTCGGTGCGCGCGTGGCTCTTCACCACCGGGCTCAACGTGATCCGCGACGCGCGCCGGACCGCGGCGGCTCGGACCCGCATCCTCGAGGGCGCCCCGGGGCGGGTGCCCACGCCCCACCCCGAGGAGACGCCGGAGGAGCGGCTCGAGCGGCTCGAGGACGGCGCGCGGCTGCGCCGGGCCCTGGAGGGCCTGCGACCGCGGGAGCGCACGGCATTGCTGATGCGGGAAGAGGGCTTCAAGCACCGGGAGATCGCGCAGGCCCTGGACACCACCACGGCCTCGATCGGGACGCTGCTGGCCCGGGCCCTCGACAAGATGGCGGCGGCCATGGAGCCCCGCGGGGAGGAATCGTGAGCCACCTCCACCGACCCGACCGGGCACCTCCCGAGCCCTGCCCCGAGGACGGGATCCTCATGGGATACCTGGACGACGCGCTCGCGCCCGAAGCACGGGCCGGCGTCGCCGCCCATTTGCGGGACTGCGCCCGCTGCGCGGATCGACTGCGGGACCTCGAAGGGCGCTCTCGCGGCATCGGCGGGTGGCTCGCACGACACGAGCCCGAGCCGCCACCGCGGGCGGCCTACGACCTCGCCGCCCGCCCACACACCGCGTCCCTCCGTCGCCAGTGGGCGATCGCGGCCGGCATCGTGCTGGCCGTGGCCGTGGTCGCGGGCCCGGCCAGGGGCTGGCTCCTCGGACGGATCGGGCTGGCGCCGGACGGGCCGGGGGCCGCGTCGCCGAGCCCGGCCGGCGAGACGACGACCACCTCGTTCGTCCCGACCGCGGTCGAGGTCACGGTTTCCTTCGACGCCGGCACCGGCGGGCGTCGGCTCATCGTGGAGCGCGGCGCGGATCCGTTGGTCGTGCTGCGCGCGCCGGCACCGGACGTCGAGCTTCTCGTTCGGCCGGATCGCGTGGAGATCCACGATGCCGGCCAACCGGCGCGCGTCTACCGGCTCACGGTCCCGGCCACGGTCCACCGCGTCCGGGTGCACGTTCCCGGCGCGCGGGACGTGCTGCTCTCTCCCGGCACCACGGACGAGGCGAGAATCGTCGACGTTCCGCCGGGAAGCGGGTGACGACGGATGGACGCAGGCGTCGCGAGGTGGTACGCTGGCCTCGCGTCGTCGTACCATCCCCACCGCGAGGAGCGACCATGCCCGCGTCCGGACGCCTCAGCCAACGTCTTCACCTCCGACACACCCCCACCCGCTGCCTCTCGTCGCTCACCGCGCTCGCGATGCTCTCGCTCCTGTCGGCGTGCGGAGGCGGTGACGGGGGAGGCGGCGCCTCCGCCGGTGAGGCCGCGGCCGGTACCCCCACCCGCATCGACGCATGTGCCCTCCTTTCCACCGACGACGTTGGCCAGGTGCTGGGAACGACGGTCACGGGCCCGTCCAGGCGCGAGGCGGGAGACGATTCCGCCTTCGCCACCATCTGCATCTACGACGGTGGCTGGCCGAACTCGGTGAACCTCACCGTTCGCCAGACCTCGAACGCTGGGCAGGCGACCACGTCGGCGGAGCTCGCGGCCGACCTGAACCAGGACATCGAGGACATGGCCGAGAGCGAGTCGATGGCCGACCTCGTCGAGGGAGGTCGCTGGCAGCCCCTGGACATGGAGGGCCACGCCGCCGCCGTGCGGGACGCGGGCGAGGGCGGCTGGACGACGGTCGTGCGCCGGGAAGGTCACAGCGCTGTCGAGGTCATGATCAACGCGCCGAATCGCGAGGCCGGGGTAGCGCTGGCCCGGATCGTGATGGACCGCCTGCGCTGAAGCGTCGGGAGGGAAGAAAGAGCCCCCCGCCGGTCGAACCGGCGGGGGGCGGTCCGGGGACGATCCGGCGTCGGGTCAGCCCACCCGTACGTTTGCGATCCGGGTCTGTCCCGAGGTGTCCATGACCCTCAGGCTGAGCACCGAGCCCGACTTGGCGTCGGACAGGACCGCGGTGAGGTCCTCCACGCGCCCGACGGGCTGCCCGTTCACCGAGGTGACCACGTCACCGGGGCGGATCCCCGCCCGCGCGGCCGGACCCATCGGGTCCACGCGCACGACCAGGGCCCCCTTGGTCTCCACGCCCATGGCGCGGGCCGCGTCCGAGCCGGGCTCGGCCAGGGCGACACCCAGGCGGCTGGCGTCGGCGCTGTTGTGCGCGGACTCGCCCTTCTCCGGATGGAAGGGCACCTCGCCCAACTTCACCGTGATGTCGTGGGGCGCCCCGTCGCGGTAGACGGTCAGCGACACCTTGTCGCCCGGCTGGTGCTGCGCCACCAGGCTCTGGAGGCTGCCGGGGCTGCGGACCTTCGTGCCTCCCAGCGCGACGATCACGTCACCGGACTTCAGATCGCCGGAGGCAGGGCTGTCCGCGCCGACGGTCTGCACGAGCACGCCCTGGACGGACGGCAGTTTGTACACGTCCGCGTCCGCCGGCGTGACCGCCGTCACGGACACGCCCAGGCGGGCCCGGTGCACCCGTCCGTCGGCCTCGAGTTGGCTCGCGACGCTCCTCACCAGGTTGGAGGGGATGGCGAAGCCGTAGCCCTGGTAGTAGCCGTTGGTGCTGGCGATCGCGGAGTTCATCCCGATCACCTGGCCGCTCAGGTCCACCAGCGGCCCCCCCGAGTTGCCCGGGTTGATGACGGCGTCCGTCTGGATGTAGTCCTCGATGGCGTAGCCGGCGAGGGACTGCCCGTAGTCCGGGTTGTTCGCCAGGGACTGGTTCAGGATCTGGAGAGGACGGTCCTTCGCGGACACGATGCCGCTCGTGACGGTGTAGTCCAGGGGGCCGTCGTCACCGATGCCGGGGTTGCCGACCGCCATGACGAGCTCGCCGACCTGGAGCTCGCCGCTGTCACCGAAGGTGAGCGTCGGCAGGTTCTTGCCGTCGACCTTGATCACGGCCACGTCCGTCGTCGGATCGCGCCCCACGACCTTCGCAGGAAGGGAACGGCCATCGTGGAACCACACCGTGATCTCGTCCGCATCGGAAACCACGTGATTGTTCGTGACGATGTAGCCGTCCGGGCTCGTGATGAAGCCCGTGCCCCCGGCGTATTCGTAGGGCGTCCGCCCCGGCTGCCCCTGCCCACCGGGCGGAATCTGGAAGAACTGGCGGAACGGCTCGGGAATGTCCGGGGCCTCCGCGCTCTGGTCGCTCTCGGTCTTGCGCACCTCGATCCGGACCACGGCCGGCGTGACCCGCTTGGCGAGCGCGACGAAGGAGTTCGACAGCTCGGGCGCGGGCACCGCGCTGTCCAACGGGGCCGCCGCGCTCGCGGGGGCTTCCGCCGCCACCGCGGTGGCGGGTGTTTCATGATGGAGGGCGCGGGGTACCATCATCGCACCCGCGCCTGCTAGCGTGCTGAGGGCAAGAGGGATCAGTGCCGCTTTGCCCGTCCTGTTCCGTTTCATCGTCGGGTCTCCTGCTTTGCGGGCGGCTGGGTGCCGCCTCTGGTGCTTCCGCAGCAAGGGATGCTGCCGCGTCCGGGGAAGCATCAAGCAAGCCCGATGCCAGAACGTAAGGCCATGCAATGAAACGACTTAGTGGATCATCCAGTATGGCGGAAATCCACCAACGTGGCTCATCTCCGCCACCGGTCCGCCAGTCCGGGCGCGGAATTGGACCATCCGCACCATGACCACGACTCCGTCCAGGGGCCTCCGATCGGCCCTCGCCACCCCCGGGCCTCGCGCTGGGCGCGCTGCTCCTCCTCAGCCTCGCCATCGCCGCCGGCGCGCCGCTGGCGCTGGCATCGCGGAACCTCTCCCGGGTCTCCCTCGTGCGGAACGAGCTGATCGCCACGGCCCAACTCCAGGACCTGACGCTGCAACTGCAGGAGTCCCTCGTTTCGGACCTGTCCGGGAGCATCGCGGCGAACCTCCTGATGGTGGATGCGTTGAGGGCCGCCCTCGGAGACCTGCAGGCCATGGATCTGCCGATGGACCGCGGAGACCACGCAGCGGGTGGCGCAGCTACGCAGCATCCTCCAGAGCACCGACATCGCGCCGACGCAGGTACTGGGCGCCGGCCTCTCGCTGGTGCACGACATCGCCGCCGCCCGCTACGGATCCCAGGCCGCGCTGCTCCGGGAGATCCAGATCAACGCCGTGAACGAGCGCCGCCTCGCTCTGTGGACCCTCGGCGGCCTGCTCCTGGTCGTTCTGCTTGGAGCGTGGTGGATCCCGCGCAGGCTGGTGCGCCCGCTGGGCGAGATGACCGAGCTCCTGGGGCGCGTGGCGGAAGGACGGACCGAGCCCGTGGCGGACGCCAACCGCCATCCCCTCACCGCCCCGGTGTTCCAGAGCTACAACGGCCTGGTGCGCAGGCTGCGCGAGCTCGAGGCGGAGCGTCGCGACAGGGAAGCATCCCTGAAGCGTGAGGTCGCGCGCGTGCGCCGCGCCCTCCTCGAGCAGCACCGGACCCTCGCCGAGGCCGAGCGCATGGCGGTGGTGGGGACGACGGCGGCCGGACTCGCCCACGACCTGCGGAACCCGCTCGCCGGGGTGCTGGCCGGGCTGGGCAACCTGCGGGCCGAGACCACCGACGAGGACACCGGAAGGCGCGTCGAGCTCCTGTCCTCCGAGGTGCGACGCGCCGTGGACCTGCTCAACGGATACCTGGCCTCGGCACGCCACACGCCGGAGCCGCAGCGCCCCACGGACGTGGGCGAGCTCATCTCCGAGCTCGTGGAGCTCGTCGGCGGCACGGCGGAAGGGATCGAGATCCTGACCGCGGCACCGGACGACCTCGTGTGCCTGCTGCCCCGGGACCGCGTGCGCCAGGCCCTCCTCAACCTCATCCTCAACGGCGTGGATGCGACGCGCGGCGTGGGCACGGCGGTGTGGGTGCGCGCCGAGCGTGAGGATGAGTGGCTGCAGCTCACCGTGGCCGACGACGGACCGGGCTTCCCGGCGGACTTCACGGCGAACAGCATCCGACCGTTCGCGAGCTCCCGTAAGGAGGGGACGGGGTTGGGGCTCGCGATGGTTCGGCGTACCGTGAAGGATCTGGGAGGCGACCTGGAGATCTCGAACCGGGAAGAAGGCGGCGCACGCGTGCTCGTCCGGCTCCCGTGGAGGACTGCATGAGCGACACCCTGCTCCTCGTGGAGGACGAGGAGCTTCTCCGCAACGAGTTGCAGCGGCACCTCGCCCGCCACGGGTGGGACGTCCTCACGGCCGCGACGCTCGCGGACGCGGAGCGCGTCCTGGGTCCCGAGGGCGCCAGCCCCCTCGTGGTCCTGTGCGACATGACCCTGCCGGACGGAAACGCCCTCGACCTCCTGGAGCGGATACGCACCCGATCCCAGCTCCGGGCCGAGTGGATCATCCTCACCGGGTACGGATCGGTGGCCGACTCCGTCCGTGCGCTGAAGCTCGGCGCCTTCGAGTTCCTGGAGAAGCCGTGCCCCACCGAACGGCTGGAGCTGGTGATCGCCGGAGCCGCGCGCAGCGCCCGCGCGCAGCGGCGGGTCGCCGAGACGGCGGCCCGGAATCACGAGCGCTTCGGGGTGGACGCGTTCGTGGGAAACAGCGAGGCCGCGCAGCTCGTGCGCGAGGCGCTCACCCGGCTCGCCGAGCGTGCGCGTCGAGGCGCTGCTCGTCGGCGGAGAGACCGGCGTGGGCAAGGGGCTCGTAGCGCGTATCCTGCACTACATCGGGCCCGCGTGCCCAGGCTCCCCTGGTGGAGGTGAACTGCGCCGCGCTTCCCTCCGAGCTCCTGGAGTCGGAGCTCTTCGGCCACGAGGCCGGAGCGTTCACCGGCGCGAAGGGGCGCCATCGGGGCTACCTGGAGCAGGCGCAGGGCGGCACGGTCTTCCTCGACGAGATCGGGGAGCTCCAGCCGTCCCTGCAGGCGAAGCTCCTGAAGGCCGTGGAGGACCGCCGCTTCCGGCGCGTCGGCGGCGAGCGGGAGATCGAGGTCGACGTGCAGTTCTTCGCCGCCAGCAACAGCGAGGTCGAGAGGCTCGTGGCCGAGGGGCGGCTGCGGGAAGACCTCTTCCACCGGCTCGCTCTGTTCCGCATCGACGTGCCGCCCCTTCGAGAGCGACTGGAGGACATCGAGCCTCTGGTGCAGCGGTTCGTCGCCGAGTTCAACGCGCGCTCCGGGAAGTCCGTGCGCGTGATCCCGGACCCGGTGTGGGAGCGTCTGCGGGCCTATTCCTGGCCCGGCAACGTGCGGGAGCTGCGCAACGTGATCGAGCGTAGCGTGCTGCTGTCCGAGGGGCCCGTCCTGCCGGAGCGGTGGCTCCAGCTCCAGGCGGGCGGCGGGGGTCCCGCGGCGGCCGAAGGCGGGGACGGGAACAGGCGCGCGCGGCGCGAGCGGGCCCCGGAACGAGGTGGTGTTCGTGCTGGACGGAAGCGAATCGCTCGACGACCTCGAGGAGCGCATCCTGCGGCGCGCGCTCGAGCTCTCCGGGGGAAACGTCTCGGCCGCGGCGCGAAGCCTGGGCATCACGCGCCAGACGCTGCGCTACCGCATCGAGAAGTACGGGCTCGACGCGGAGGAGCGCTGATGCATTCCGGCCGATTGGCTGAAATCCACCACCAGACGCCGGGCGGGCGGGGTATCGGATCCCCCGGAAGGCCAGTGCTCACAATGCACTTCGTGTGTGGCACGGCCCATGCGACACAGGTCGGTCAGGTGCCGCCGGACGGCGCCCGGAGCGAGACCGGATCGGGATCGCCCGAAGAGACTCGATGGAGGACCGACCATGAACATTTCGCGCACTTTCGCCGGCGGAGGCCGGCACGCGCTTCGCGCCGCCCTGTTGACGGCGGCGCTCGCTACGCTCGCGCCTTCTTCCGTATGGGCGCGCACCATTCCGACCACCACGGCCCCGGACTCGGTCGTGACGGCGCGGAAGACGCCGACCGTCCAGGTCGAGAACAACAACTGGCTGGACGTCCACGTCTACCTGGTTCGGGACGGAGAGCCCTTCTCGCTGGGCGTGGTCACCGGTCCCGGCGAGGATCGCCTGACGCTGCCGATGGCGGCGACGCTATCCCGGCAGCGACGTGCACATCCTCGTGCTCACCATCGGAGGCAACGGCGTCTACGAGTCGCCCTCCCTGCAGGTGAACCCGGGTGACGTCGTGGATCTGAACGTCGAGAACGACCTGGCGCTCTCCTCCGTGTCCGTATGGCCGCAGAGCTGAGCGCCTGCGGGGCCCGGCTTCTCGTGGACGGGGTCCGGCCGGGCCCCGCTTTTCATTTCTCCGCCCGGAGCGTGCGGGACCTGCGCGCCGTCGCGACGAAGGCGGCCGCCAGCGGTCCCGCGAACGCCACAAGGTGGATGAGCCAGATGTGGAATTCGTCCGGCGCCGTGCGGTCCCACGGAAGGAGCGCCCGGGCAGATCGCCAGGTACACGCCGGCCGCGATCATCACGGCCGTGCCCGCGTACCGGTTCACCGCGAACCACTGTCCTGCGACGCTCTCGCGCGCCTGACGTGTCCGGAAACCGTAGAAACGGTTGGGCGGGATGAGGCCGAGCACGAGCGGCATCGAGATCGGCCACGAACATGGCTCGCGGGCACGAAGAAGGGCTGCTCGAGCATTCTTCCAAGCTGACCCCGGCGGGCTCAGGGGCACAAGGCGGGTCGTGGCACGTCGAGCGCCCGCTCGGCGGCGAGTGCGACGCCGAGCAGCTCCGCGTCCGCGCCTGCCTTCCCCACCAGTTGGAGCCCCACCGGCATTCCGGCCCGATCCACCCCTACCGGGAGCGTCACGGCGCTCAGGCCGAGCATCCCGATGGGGCACGTCGGCGTGAGGAGCGCCCGGTTCGTCTCGACATAGCGATCCAGCGGCTCGACGTCGGCCACCGGAGGCGGCGTGACGATCGCCGTGGGGATCGCCAGCACGTCGACCCCGTCGAAGAGCGATCCCGCGCTCGCCTCCAGACGCGCGCGCTCCTCCATCGCGAGCCGATAGGAGGCCGCCGTCATGGGGGGTACGGGCTCCAGTCGGTTGCGGACGATCGGATGCAGGATCTCCATCCACCCCGGCAGCTCGCGGGCCAGGAAATCCTTGAGCTCGGCTCCGGGGATCCCCCCGCCGAAGTAGAGGTCCCCCGCCTCGTCGAGGAGACGACCGTCCGTCTCCACGCGGCTCCACCCCGCGCCACCCAGCTCATCGAGCGCGTCGTGCAACACGTCCGCGACGTCGACCTGGCAGTCCTTCCAGATCCGACATGCCGGAACGGCCACGCGCGGGGCGCCGTTCCAGCAGCGGACGCAGGTGATCGAGAAGCGCCGCCGGGTCGCCCCATGCAGGATCGATCGCCCCGAAGAAGTGGACGCTGTCCGCGACCGAGCGGGTGAGCGCTCCCACGGTGTCGAGCGTCGCGCTGAGCTGTACGACGCCGTCCGTGGGCCACCGCCCCTTGGTGGTCTTGTGCCCCACTGTGCCGGTGAGCGACGCCGGGATGCGCACCGACCCACCCGTGTCGGAGCCCAGCGCCACCAGGGCGGAGCCCTCCCACAGGCTCACGCCCGCACCGGCGGACGAGCCCCCGGGGATCCGGTGGGTCCCGGCGTCCCACGGATTGCGCGGCGTCGTCCAGTGCGGGTTCATCCCCACCGCGCCGTAGGCGAGCTCCACCGTGTGCGTCTTGCCGACGAACACCGCCCCCTGGGCACGCAGCCGGGCGACCAGCCACGCGTCTCGCGACCAGGCCGCGGGGAGCTGGCGCGGCGTGCCGGCGAAGGTCGGGAGGCCCGTCCATCCCGTAGAGGTCCTTCACCGACACCGGGATGCCGCACAGCGGAGGTGGCGCATCGACCGCGGGATGGCCACGGGCCGCGCCGCCTCCATCATCTCGTCCGCGTGCCGCGCGCCCGCGCGCGCGCCCTCCGCGTCGAACAGCTTGTAGGCCTGCAGCGTCTCGCCGTACGTCTCGTGGCGGCGGACCGCCTCCTCCACCAGCTCGAGGGCGGACACGTCGCGGTCGCGCAGGGCGAGGGCAACCCGGGCCAGGGACTCGTCGAGGATGGAAGCGGGCGTCATCGGTAGTACTCCACCTTGCAGCCGCACCCGTCCCACATGCGTTCGTACGTGTCCAGGCGGTCCTTGACGAACGGACCGACCTCGTCTTCGGTGAGACGCCGAAGGACGCGCTCTCGCGACGAGGGTTCCTCGACGGCCACGGGCCCAGCTCGGTCGCGTACGATCACGAGATCTCCTGCCAGGAAGGTCCGGTGGCGCTCCACCTCCTCGAACCCTCCCTCCAGCTCCTCCCATTCGGCAGCCCTCAGCGTCACGATGGCGTCCGACTGGAGGCGGCGATTGAGCTCCTCGATCGTCATGGATGTCGTTCCTGCATGATCTCGCGTGATTGCGGGTGGTCGTTCGCCTGCTACCCCCGGCGGTCGGAATGCCTCCATGGCCCACTCAATCCACGAACGCCCACAACCACTCCCGGCTTCCGCCGTCGAGCCCGCCGGGGTCGGGCACGAAGTACAGGTCCCCCGCCACGTCCCGGATCAGGAGCCCGCCCCCCGGCGTCTCCCGCGGCCAGTCGTCCAGGTGCGTCTGGAACACACGGGCGCCCTGCCGCGTCTCGGACCCTCCAGACGCGGATCTCGATCTCCTCCTCGATGTCGAGCACGGCCGTGACCTCCAGCACGAACCCGGCGGTCACCATGCGCCTCCTCCAACGCCCGCGCCGAAGCGGGATCGAGGTCCTCTTCGGGACCCACGAGCGCGAACTCCCGGTTCCCGGCGTCGCGCAGCGAGACGTGCCGCGCATCCTCCGACCAGGGGAACAGCCGGCGCACGCGCACCGGGCGCTCCTCCCCGTTCCTGACCGCCCAGAGCTGGCCATCCCTCCTTCGCTCCAGCCTCAGTGCGGTCTCACCGATCCGAACCATGTCCCACCTCCCGTCCTGTTCCGTTCCTAGATCGCCTTCGCCATCTGCGCTGCAGCGTGTGCAGCGTCCTGTAGATTCCGTCCTCCCTCCCCAGCAGCTCCGCGTGCGTGCCGCTCTCCGCCAGGCGCCCGTCCTTCATCACGAAGAGCCGCGACGCGTTCACCAGCGTGGACAGCCGGTGTGCGATGGCGAACACCGTGCGCCCCGTCCACCAGCCGGTCCATGGCCTCCTGGATCTCCCGCTCCGTCTCCGTATCCACCGCGCTCGTGGCCTCGTCGAGGATCAGGATCCGCGGGTCGTGCAGGATCGCGCGGGCGATGCTCACCCGCTGCCGCTCTCCGCCCGAGAGCGTCTGCCCACGCTCCCCCACCACCGTGTCGTAGCCGTGCGGCAGCTTCACGATGAAGTCGTGCGCGTTGGCCGCCCGCGCGGCCTCGATCACCTGCACGGGGCTCGCCTCCGGATGCCCGTAGCGGATGTTCTCCAGGACCGTCCCGTGGAAGAGGTACGGGTCCTGGAGCACCATCCCGAGCTGCCGCCGGTAGTGCGTCGAGTCGAGCTCGCGCACGTCGACGCCGTCCACGGTGATCCGCCCGCCGGTGACGTCGTAGAAGCGGGCGATGAGGTTCACCACCGTCGTCTTACCGCCTCCCGACGGGCCCACCAGCCCGATCATCTCGCCCGGCTCGACGTCGAAGCTCACGCCCCGGAGCACCTGGCGAACGCCATCGTAGCCGAAGGTCACGTCCTCGAAGGCGACCCGGCCCTCCACGGGTTCCAGGCGCACGGGCTCCGCCACGTCCACCACCTCGGGCTCCGTGTCCAGGACCTCGAACACGCGGTGCGCCGAGCTGGTCGCACGGTTCATCGTCCGCGTCATCTGCCCGATCACTTCGATCGGATAGATGAACATCGTCGTGTAGAGCAGGAACGAGACGAACGTCCCCGCCGACAACGTCGGCCCGCCACCGCCCAGTCCGAGCAGGCGCGGAACGGCGAAGGCCCACACCAGCACCGTCGTTCCCTGGATCGCCAGCATCAGCGTGGGCCAGAACGTCGTCCACGCCGCGTGCAGCCTGTTGGCCTCCTCCGTCACGTCCGCGCTGCGCGCGCTGAAGCGCCCGGTCTCGTGCGCCTCCTGGCTGAACGCCTTCACCACCTTGATGCCCGGCAGCGTATCACCGAGGACGTCGGTCATGCTGCTCCACTTCCGCCACGTGCGCAGGAACAGCCGCTCCATCCGCTCGCCGTGCCAGAAGATGGTCCAGCAGAACGCCGGGACCGGCAGCACCATCACCAGCCCGAGCTTCCAGTCCAGGGTGAGCAGCACCACCGACAAGCCGACCAGCATCACCAGCGACAGCGACACGTCCACCACGCCGAACGCCAGGAACTCCCACAACCGGTCCGTGTCCGAGGTTACCCGCGTGATCAGGCTCCCGGTCTTCTTCCGGCTGAAGAAGCCCATGCTCAGCTTCTGCAGGTGCGCGTAGACCTCACCCCGCAGGTCCCGCGCCACCAGCTCACCCACCACCGCCATGAGGCGCAGGCGCACGAGGGCCGCCGCCTGGCGCACGACGTACACCAGGGCCATGGCGACCACGGCCAGCCACGCCACGGTGGCGCCCTTCTCCGCCGGCACGTTCCCGTCCTGCACCGGCCGCACGACCTGGTCGATGAGGTATCCGGCCAGCCACGGCGGAACGAGGCTGACGAGCGTGATCACCGCGGCGGCCGCGAAACCCCACGCCAACCGCCTTCGGTACGGCGCCAGGTAGGCGAGCAGACGCCACAGCACTGCCCGCCGGTTGCCCGCCACGAGCGCCTGCGCCTCGCGCACCGGAGCGGCCACGGCCCGTGCGTACTCGACGTCCGCGACACCCGGATCCACGTCGCGCCCCTCGATCTGCTGCTGCAGGACGAAGCGGAGATTCTCCACGGCCCGACGCTGCCGGTGCGTGTAGCGCAGCTCCGCCAGCGGGGCGTCGTCCTCTGCCCCGAGGATGTGCAACAGCGTCGCCGACAGCGCCGGCTCCTCCCGGACGGCGCGGACCTCGGCTCCGGCCGAATGCGCGGATCCGGCCCTCCGGGCCGACCAGCGCGACCCGCCGGTCCCCGAGCATCACCCACCGCTGCGTCAGCCCGAGGTCCTCGTCGAGATCGATCATGGCGTAGAGCCGCACGGGCCCACCCAGCGCTTCCGCTGCCAGGGTCCGGACCCCCTCCGGCAGCCTGGAGGGCTGGTCGAGGTACCGTTCGATGATTCTCCGGTCCTGCTTCAGACCACTCTCGGACATCTTCCTGCTCCCCTCCTCCCTGTGCGGCTCGATCGGCCGCGATGTGCGCGCAAACGAAAGCCGGCCTTCCGGTCGCCCCTGGACGGGGGACCGGAAGGCCGGCTGGCCGATCGAGAAAAGCGGAACCTACGCCTTGCTCAGGTCTCTCCCTCCTTGAGCGTCAATGCCATGGGGCGCACCCCGTCGACGACGACCACGCAGCCGATGGGCGCACTCCACCCCTGGGGGGCGGAGATGCCCGCACGGCGGAGCGTCGGCATCCAGGGGGTGTGTGTACGAGATCGCATCGCTTCTGCGCGCTCTCCTGAGCGTGGGTCTGGCCGACTCGCCGCCGGCCGTCCTCGTGGGCTCCTGTCATCCTATGTACGGCGCCGGGGAGGGGCAAGTTACTCGTGACCCGGGGTCCGATGGCGTAAAAGCACCATCCCTGGCGCATTGCCGCCACCATCACCGTGCCGTCCCATACCGCGCAATATCTTGCAAACCATCTTACTACAACAGCTTACGTGAGTGGCACGTCCGATGCGTCGAAGTGGGACAGAGGAGGCCAAAGGCCACCCGATAGATGGAGGAGAAAAGATGAATACGAGCCTTGGAGGACTTCTTCTGGCAGGAACGACCCTCGCACTGTGCGCGGTCGCCGTGCCTAGCCCGGCACTCGCAGCCAGCCCGCCCCCGCAGAACGACACGAAGGTCAACGTGCAGAATGACCGACCCGTGTCGGTGGACGTATACCTGCAGAACGGATACTTCGACACGAAGATCGGGACCGTGGCCCCCGATCGCGAGGCGTCCCTGAACGTCCCGAAGTACCTGGAGGGCCACGACGTCCAGATCTTCGTGCGTCCGAAGATCGGTCTCGAGCTGGAGACCCCCGACGTCACGCTGCCGACCCGTGGGCACCTGGACATCCTGGTCCCCGACAACGACGTCGGCTACGTCGTGCAGCCGCGGAGGGACATGATTCCGAACCCCGGCATCAACACGACCACGCTCACGGTCCAGAACCCCAGGGACCAGGCGGTGAAGGTCGTGGTCGAGCGGGGTGAGTTCGACACCACGATCGGCACCGTGGAGCCCGATCACACCCGCACCTTCGACCTTCCCGCATCGCTGACTCGGGACGGGCTCGACGCGCGCATCTTCGTCGTGCCTGCGGACGGCATGGAGTTGGCGAGCTGGTACTTCAACCTCAAGCCTCACGAGCACCTGGAAGTGAAGGTCCCGCTCGACTGAGGCATCCCTGCCGGGCTCGCGGAATCCGCGGGCCAGGCCGTTCCACCGCGGGGCGTCGCTTGACCGGCGTCCCGCGGTCGGGACATTCTTCGAAAGGCGATGGAGTTCGCCTCAACCACCGCGCCCGCGGTTGATGACTCCTGCACGACCTTCCCTTCCCGGGCAGGAGCATCCGATGCCCCCTCCACTCCACCCGCGCGTTCCCGCCGACCCCGGCCTGAATCCCGCTCACGCCCGCGTCATCCGAGCCACGTTCAAGCACGTGAGCAATCTCCTCGAGCAGGCCGAGCGCGTCGGGCGCGGGGATGTCGGGCCCTTCGACCAGCACCAGTCGGACGTCTCGCCGGAGGAGGCTGGTCGACTCGCGGAGCTCGTCGTACGGATCCACGAACGGATGCTCGGGGCGCTGGAGCACCTGGACATAGCAGGCCCGGAGCCGGAATCCTCGGCACGGTGGGCGATCCGCACGGCCCTGCTCTTCTCGGACATCGCGTTGTCGGAGCTGTCGCCGGAAGCCTTGAGGGCCTATGGCGCCCTCGGCGAGGCGGAAGGCGCCGCGATCACCGGAGTCGCGCGTGACCTCCGGGGCCTGGTCGAAAACGCCATGCGGGTGGTTCAGGACACGGGTTCGGCGTCGTCGGCTCCATACCCCGGATCCGTGGACAGGTAGGCGCCGCCTCAGCCCTTGCGTCGCATGCGGGTCAACGCGCGGTCGAAGGCCGACGCGAAGGCCCGCTTCTCTCTCGGTCCGAACGCCCCGGGTCCCCCGGTGTCCACGCCCGTGGAGCGAAGGCCGTCCATGAAGTCGCGGACGGATAGGCGCTCACCGATGTTCTGCGCCGTGTACTCCTCGCCCCGGTGATCGATCACCACCACGCCCTTGTCGACGAGGCGAGCGGCGAGCGGGATATCCGCCGTGATCGCCAGATCCCCTCGACCTGCCTCGCGAGCGATGTGGTCGTCCGCCACGTCGGGGCCTCCTTCGACCCGTACCGCCGTCACGAACGGGTTGTTCGCGGGCGTCTGGATACGCTGGTTCGCGACGAGGAAGGTCGTGACCTCCAGGCGCAGCGCAGCGCGCGCCACGATGTCCTTCACGCCCCGCGGCACGGCGTCGGCATCCACCCAGATTCTCGGCATGTGGCCTCTCCCGACCATCCGTCGACGATCACCCCGGGGCTCGACGCGGGGACATCGATCCCGTTAGCGTATCGCACGTTAATGGGGGCGTGGCCCCCGCGCGACGCTGGCGGCGAGCACTCCCGCGGTGCTGCCGTCGGCGTCATTTCTTTTGCGTGCCGACGGAGCCATGACGACCGAGAACACTGCGCGCGTGCGCCGGGACAGCCTCCTCATCTCGTCGACGGTCCGGACGGGCTGGAGCCCACGGGTCGGGCACGTTCCTCACGTGGGCGAATTCGTGATGTGCGTGGAGGGAGAAGCGGAGGTGATCCGGTTGCTCGGGCGAACCAGCGACGGTAGCCGCCTCCTGGAGCTGCGCCTTCCGGACCGGCCGAAGGTGCCGTTCTTCGCGGCGTCGTCCAACGTGCTTCACCGGGACAACGGGTCGAATCGCGACGCCGGGAACGCCGCCGGGTGATTGCAGGGCCTCTCTCCCCGGGATAAGCTTAAGGTTTTCCCGTCATCCCCGCCGGAGCCCCCCGGCGAAGAGGTTTCTACAATGCCTCCGACGATCATCCAGGGAGGAATGGGCGTGGGTGTGTCCAGTTGGACGCTCGCACGCGCCGTGTCTCTGTGCGGGCACCTGGGCGTGGTATCCGGTACGGCCATGGACGCCATTCTCGCCAGGCGGCTGGGCGACGGCGATCCGGGTGGGCATTACCGCCGAGCCCTGGAGGCCTTCCCCATCCCCGGCGTCGCCGAGGAGACCCTGCGCAGGTTCTACCGCACCGGGGGACGAGGCACCACGGAGGCCTACGTCCCCCTGGTCATGCACAAACGGGAGCTTGATCCGGCCCAGCTCCGGCTGATCGTCGCGGCCAACTTCGCCGAGGTGTGGCTGGCGAAGGAGAGACACGACGGCCTCATCGGCGTGAACCTCCTCACCAAGATCCAGATCCCGAACGTGCCGTCCCTGTACGGAGCCATGCTGGCCGGCGTGGATTACGTGCTCATGGGCGCCGGAATCCCCAGGGAGATTCCCGGCTGTCTCGACCGGCTGGCCCTGCACGAGGCGACCGCGGTCCGCCTCGACGTGGTGGGCGGAAGTGGTGGCGACGACGAGGTGGCCTCCTTCGACCCGGCCACGCTGTGGCGCGAGCCCGGAGCGCCCCTGCGCCGACCCAGGTTCCTCCCGATCGTCGCCTCCAACTCACTCGCGACGATGCTGGCGAAGAAGAGCACCGGGGCCATCCACGGCTTCGTCATCGAAGGGCCTACGGCGGGCGGCCACAACGCCCCGCCGAGGGGCGTCAAGCAGTACAACGATCGGGGGGAGCCCCTTTACGGAGACCGCGACGTGGTGGATCTGGACAAGATCGCCCAGCTGGGTCTTCCGTTCTGGATCGCCGGGGGTGCCGGGAACCCGGAGCGGCTCCGCGACGCTCTCGACGCCGGAGCCGCCGGAGTGCAGGTGGGCACGCTCTTCGCATACTGCGAGGAATCGGGTCTCGACCCGACGCTGAAGGACCGAGTGCTCGCCATGTCCAGGCAGGCTCCGGTGGACGTGCGCACCGACGACAGGGCGTCGCCCACCGGCTTCCCGTTCAAGGTGGTGGACCTGCCCACGTCGCTGTCGTGTGGGCAGACCTACGAGCGGCGCGAGCGGGTGTGCGATCTCGGATACCTGAGGATCCCCTATCGCCGCGAGGACGGGCGCATCGGCTATCGATGCGCGTCGGAGCCCGTCGGCACCTTCGTGAAGAAGGGCGGAGAGGCGGACGACACCGTCGGGCGGAAATGCCTGTGCAACGCCCTCATGTCCAACATCGGGCTGGGCCAGCTACGGAACGGGAGCGGCGCGGAGCTTCCTCTCCTCACCAGCGGCGACGACCTGCGGATGCTCGGTGAATTCCTCGGCGACCGGACCTCGTACTCCGCACGGGACGTGGTTCGCTATCTGGAGGGATAGGGGACGATCACACGTTCCCCGTCTGGGGCTTCCGCTTCGCCGGCTGCGACCTCAACCCCGGGCCAGGATACCCTTCACGCGGGAAGCGTAGGCCCGGCCTTCGGCGTCGTCGCTCACCAGCTCGATCTCCTCCGGCCCGCGGGCACCCAGCCCCACCTCCACCGCCCGCGCGATCTGCTCCTGGGCGAAGATCGGCGTCTCCATGATGGCGTCGTTGGAGCCCAGGTCCTTGAGGATCGCCAGGCCGACCGCGTCAACGGCCACCCGGTCCGTTCCGGCCACGAACACGTTCGCCTGCTTCAGCGTCCCCCGGGACGGGCCTCCGTCGGTGAACGCTTCCACGCCGTCCATGACGATGAGGTCCGGAGCGTAGCCCTGGTTGAGCTCGGCGATCATGCGGCGCATGTCCGGGGACCGGTGCATGCCGCGGCGGATCGTCCGGGGCGTGAGGCCCACCGCGAGCTTGAGGGACATCGTGAACACCCCCCCGGAGCCGTGCGTCTTCAGGCAGCACGTGCTGACCAGGTATTCGGCGTCGCTCACCATGCGCGGAAGGTGGAATCCTTCGGGCCAGTGCGTCCCGGCCGGGCTGAAGAAGACCCAATCCGAGTCGGGGAGCTCGTCGAAGTTCACCACGCCGAAGCCCTGATCCCTCGCCAGGTCGAGCGTACCCTTCGCGGCCATCACCGACACGGTGCCGGAAGGCCCGCTCGACTCCCCGACCGTCACCGAGCGGGCGTCTCGGTCCTTCAGCTCCGCGACGAGCTGAAGGAGGGTGTCGTCGTGGGTTCCCGGCCGGACCTCCGTCCGCGCTGTTGAAGTTCGGCTTGACGACGACGCGGCGCCCGGCCATGCCCGTGGGGTTCATCAGGGCGACCGCCCGCTTCACCCCGTCCCGGCGGCTCGACGTGCGGATGAGGGCGACGGTGGAAGCCCGCTTTGGGACGCGCGAGGCCAGCGAGCCCAGGTCGACGTGGGGGAGGAGGAACAGCCCGGCGGCGGCTCCCTTGACGAAGTTCCTGCGGTCGATGGCACCGGAAGGGAGAGGGGCCATGCGGACCTCCTGGCAAGAGCGCGGGCAGGCTCTCGAGGAAGATAGGTGAGGTGGGCGCGGGAGGAACAGAGGCCCCTCCACCATCGAGGGCGAGGTCCTATTCGGCCTCCATCCGTCGGTGGACGAAGGCTGCGATCTGCAGCCGCGTGTGCAGCGTCAGCTTCTCCATGATGTTGCGCACGTGGCTCTTGACGGTATGCGTCGAGATGTGGAGGCGGGCGGCGATCTGCTTGTTGCTCAGCCCTTCCGCGATGTTGTTGATCACCTGCCGTTCGCGCTTGGTCATGCGCACGGCATCGAGCGCGGCCGGACGGCCCTGGGCGACCGCTTCTTTCGCGATCTCGGAGAAGAGCGTGCTGGTCATCTCGGGAGGCAGCACGTAGGATCCGGCCGCCACGGACCGGATCGTCTTCATGAGATCCTCCACGGTGGCGTCCTTCATGACGAAGCCGGCCACCCCCGCGTGGACGAACTCCACGATGTCCTCGTGGACCGGAAGCAGATCCATGACGATGACCTTGGATTCCGGGAGTGCCTTCCGGACGCTCTCCGCCACCTTCAGGCTGTCGCCGCCGCGCAGGCCGAGGTCGAGAAGGACCACGTGTGGTTTCACCTCGGCGAGCAACTTCAGGTTGTTGCCGGATGTCCCCGCGACCACCCTCAGGTCCTGGGACCGATTCAGGAGCGCGGTGATCCCCTCCCGAACCAGGCGATTGTCTTCGATGAGCGCAACGGCGATCGGGTCTCCCCCCGAACCAGCGGGGGAGGATGCGTCTCGAGTGGGGTCGAGGTCGTTCACGGCCATCGCCTCCCGAGGCAGTTGATCACACTGCAATAATTTAGCGGCGCCGCCGGGGGAACGACAGTGCGAGAGCCCCCGCGGAAGCTGCGTGGCCCCCGATTCGTGGCGCCTGCGCGCTCCGGCGCGGGGGATGACAAAGAGAAGAGAAGACCCCCGCGGATCGCGCACCCGCGGGGGTCTTCTCCCAACTTCTTCCCCTGGGCGTCGGACCACTACCTCAGGTAGCGATACAGCCCGACGAGGGCCACGACGCCCCCGGTGGTGGCCATGATGAGGCCGCCGTCACCGCCGATGGCGAGACCGATCACGAGCCCCGCGCCACCCACGGCCATCATGGCGATGTTCTGCCCCGCGTGCACCCGATCCTGCGGCGGCGGCTCGGCGACATCGAAGGGGTTCGGCGGCGTCCACCTGACCACGTCGGTCGAGGCGACGCGCGGACCGACGGGAGTGGGGGCCGCCAGCGGGGCCCCAGCGGCGACGTTGACGCCCGGGTCCGTCGGTGCGCCCTGTTGTGCCGCGACCGATGCCGGCAACAACGCCGCCGCCACGAGCGCCAGCGTGAAGATCGCGAGCGAACGAATCCAATGTGCGAACATGTCAGTTGCCTCCCGGGGTCGCGTCGCGGCCGCCGGTCTGGGGAGTGGTCGCCGTGGCGGCGAAGATCGCCACCTCGATGCGCCGGTTCAGTTGCCGGCCCTCATCCGTGTCGTTGGACGCCAGGGGCTCCATCTCGCCCTTGCCGGCGGTCCTCATGCGATTCGTCTCCACGCCCTGCATCGCGAGATATCCTGCCGCCGCATCGGCACGTCGCGTCGACAGTCGCTCGTTGTACGCGCTGTCGCCGGTGGAATCGGTGTGGCCGACGATGAGGAGCTCGGTATCGGGGTACTTCTCCAGGCTCGCCGCGAGATTCTGCAGGTTCCTGGCCGCTTCGGGGCGAATGGCGGAGGAATCGAAGTCGTACAGCAGGCCCGACGCGAACGTGACCACCATGCCTTCGCCGATCCGCTGCACGGTCGCGCCCGGGATCAGGTATTCCAGCTCCTTGGCCTGCCGGTCCATCTGATTGCCGATGATGGCGCCGGCTGCGCCACCCACCACCGCACCGAGGATGGCGCCCTTGGCGGTGGAGCCGGCCTGTTTGCCGATGACGCCCCCGGCTGCCGCACCGGCTGCCGTGCCGATCGCCGTCCCCTTCGACTTGTTGCTCCACGCACAGGCGGTCGAAGCACCGGCCATGGCTACGAGCAGCGCGCCCCGCAACATTCGCGCGGTTCTGGTGGATGATCTGATGGTTGTCATGGAACACCTCGAAGCGCGTGACCGCCCGATTCGTGCGGGCGCCCAGCGCAGCCTTGGTTGGAGGGAGCTACCTGACGAAGTCTAGTCGGGGGACCCGAGGGTACCCATCGGCCGATCGGGTGAAAGTCGAGCGACCACCCGAAGCCGCATGAACGCGCCAGGAGAGTCGCGCGACGGGAGTACTCCTTCCGCGTGAGGGCGAGCTCTATGCGCTGCTCTTCTTCAGAGGAAGAAGCAGAACGGCACCCACGACGATCGCTCCCACGCCGGCCCACAGCGGGATGTTCACGGTGCGGTGTTCCTGGACCGAGATCTCGATCGGGCCGATCGAGGCGTTCTGCGTTTGCTTGTTGTAGGTGAACCCGCCGTAGACCAGGCTGAGCGTGCCGGCCACGATCAGCACGATCGCTGCAAGTCTCTTCGCGTCCATCTGGCTTCCTCCCTGGGGACCTTGGCGGCTATGGAAGAGCGGCCCACCGCGCAGGCTTGCAGTGGGCCGCTCACCGTTCTTCGCTTCGCTTGATGCGCCAGCGGCTAACCTCGGGTCTTTCGTCTCGACGCCCAACACGGTCCCGCGTTAGGACGGCGAGACGTCTCCGCCTGCTATGCCAATAAGATGCTCCGGGAACCGCCCGGTTGAACATCCGTCGAGCGGGTGAAAAAGGGCCTAGGAACTATGGGCGAGTGCGCCGAGCCCGGTACCATCCGAAAGAGGTAGGCCCTTCGATGGGTAACCTGTCCGCGCGGATACGCCACGGGGGCTAGGTCTACTTTCACCCGGCCGGCCGATGTCGCCGGGCGGCGCGAGTCGCGACCATTCATACCTGGTTACCGACGCCATGGAATGGAGACTCGAGACCATGTCTGTCCTGTTCAAGGCGCCCGCACTCGCCGTGGCGCCGCTCTTCACTGTCCTCGCCGGCTTCGCCCTGAGCGGCTGTGCGATCAACCCGGCCACCGGCAAGAACCAGCTCATGCTGGTGAGCGAAGAACAGGGCATCGCGATGGGGCGGCAGGCCGACACGGCGATCATCGCCACCATCGGCCTCTATCCGGACGCCGCCTGGCAGAGCTACATACAGAAGTTCGGCGAGCGGCTCGCCGCCACCTCGGAGCGCCCCGACCTCCCGTGGACGTTTCGGGTGGTGGACGACCCGGCGGTGAACGCGTTCGCCGTGCCTGGCGGCTTCATCTACGTGACGCGTGGACTGCTCGCCCATGTCACGTCGGAGGCGGAGCTGGCCTCCGTCGTCGGCCACGAGATCGGACACGTCACGGCCCGGCACACGGCCGCGGAGATGAGCAAGCAGCAGCTCATCGGGGCGGGCCTCGCCGTCGGCAGCATCGCCAGCTCCCAGGTCGCGAAATACGCGGGCATGGCGAACCAGGCACTCGGGATCCTGTACCTCAAGTACTCCCGCGACGACGAGAGCCAGGCGGACGAGCTCGGCCTGCGCTACATGCGCCGCGCCAACTTCGATCCCCGCCAGATGCCCGAGGTGTTCGTGATGCTCGAGCGGCTGAGCGCCTCGGAGGGCGGCGGAAGCCTCCCCGACTGGCTCGCCACGCATCCCAGTCCCGAGAACCGCGTCGCCGCGATCACCCAACAGATCGCGGCCCTGCCGCAGGACTTCTCCGGCACGGTGGTGAATCGCGACGCGTACCTGCGGCGGCTCGACGGCCAGATCTTCGGGGTCAACCCCCGTGAAGGCTACTTCGAGGGCAGTCGGTTCCTCCACCCCGACATGCGCTTCCAACTCACGTTCCCCGAGGGGTGGACCACGCAGAACGGCAAGCAGGCGGTGATCGCCGTCAGCCCCGGGCAGGACGCGGTGGTCGAGCTGGCCGGAGCTCAGGAGGCGAACGCCGACGCGGCGGCCCGCGCGTTCCTCACGCAGGAAGGCATCAAGGCCGGCTCCACGTCCCGCGCGAGCTTGAACGGGCTCACGACCGTGAGCGCGCCCTTCGGCGCCGAGACGCAGAACGGCACGCTCCAGGGGAGGGTGCTCTTCGTCGAATACCGCGGGGCGGTGTTCGGGCTCCTCGGCTACGCTCCGGACGCGCGTTGGCCCACCTATCAGTCGGCGGTCGGGCAGGCGCTGGGGAGCTTCCAGGCCCTGACCGATCCCGCCGCTCTGAACGCTCAGCCGCAACGCCTGGAGATCGTAACCCTCGACCGACGCACGACCATCGACGCGCTGGCACGCCAGCGGCCTTCACCGGCCTCGCCGGCGACGCTCGCCCTGATCAACCAGGTCGATCTCCAGACAACCCTCGAACCGGGCCGGATCGTGAAGTGGGTCGTCGGACCCCGCATGAGCGCTACGCGGGATCCCCAGCCCGCCCGGAGCCCCCACCCCATAAACGCCCCGTCAGGGGGCTAGGAAGAAACCACCATGCTCATGACCATCGCGATCATCCTCATCGTGCTCTGGGCGCTCGGGCTCGTCACGTCCTACACGATGGGCGGCGTGATCCACGTCCTTCTCGTCATCGCCATCATCATCCTCGTCGTGCGCCTCATCCAGGGCCGAAGAGTCATGTAGAGGAGCGGAGAAGCACAGGACGACACATACCATCCGAGGCGGTACCCATGACAAGCGGCACATCTCGCAAGGTCCTTCTGGCCATCGTTGTCTTCCTCGCCGCGTGCTCGCGGAGTGAGTCGGCGGACGTTGCACCCGGTCCCACCCCCGTGGACCGCCCGGCCGCGGCTGCGGCCAGCTACACCCTCGCAGGCGGCGCGCGAGTCGGCGCGGCGATCACCGACACCATCAGCTCGCGGTACGGGCGCGCGGGTGACGCGTTCACGGCCGTCGTCGTCGAGGACGTCACCAACGCCTATGGCTCGGTCGTGATCCCCGCCGGATCCATGGTGCACGGGACCATCGTCGAGGTGAGCCCTGCTTCGAGCGAAAGGTCGACGGGCACGCTCACGCTCGCCATCTCGGGCGTGACCGTGCGCGGCAGCCCCTATTCGCTCGATGCCTCCATCGACTCCCTCCTGACCGTCGATGAGACACGGGGAATCGAGCGGGCGGACGTAGCCCGCGTCGCCGGAGGCGCGGCGGTCGGAGCGATTCTCGGTCAGGTGATCGGCAAGGACACGAAGGGCACCGTCATCGGCGCCGTGGCCGGCGCCGCCGCCGGCGTGGCCGTCTCGGCGCTCGTGAAGGATGTGGATGTCGTGTTGCCCGCGGGTGCGCGCTTGATGCTGACCTTGCGGCAACCGCTGACGGTGACGGTCAACTAGACCGCCACGATGTCGGGGCTGGCCAACCTTCCTACGGAGCCAGGACGCGCTCGAGCCTGAGGACCAGATCCTCCGCCAGCCTGGCCAGCCCCGCATCGAGCAGGCCCACCAGCCCCTCGAAGTCCCCCTCCGTCCAGCCGCGCGCATGAACCTCCGTGGTCCCCCGCGCGAGCACGGCACCGTCCTCCTGGCGGAGGAGCTCCCAGGTCGCCAGCACGTGGGCCTCTCCGTGGGAAGCCACCGGGTTCTCCGGCGCCACGCCCTCGAAGTGCAGGAAGTGGAGCTGGATCAGGTACACGGGTTGCGCCCCGGGCGGCCACGGGGCGGAGCTCACGCGCCAGGAGGGCTTCCGCGCAATCATGTAGCCGGCGACCGTCCGGGTGACCCCCCGCTCGAGGGTCTCGCCCCACCGGTGGAACTCGGAGAACCCGATCTGATGCGGTCCCTCGCGGACCACGATGAAGGGGGTTTCCAGGTACTCGGCGAACTTCGGGTGCAGCAGCCCGATCACCACGCCGGATGACGGCCCCGTCGGCGGCGGGCTCACCGTGTCCGCCGGGGGCGCGTCGGCGCCCAGCACGTAATACCGCATGGGCGGCGTGCTCCGGCCCAGGCTGAAACACCCCGCCATGGCGAGAACGGCGAGGGGGGGAATCAGGCGAATCGCGTTCCTCACGGCGTGCATGCGGCTACCTCCCGGGTGGTTTCTTGCCGCGGATGAGCATGTCGGGGTTCCGCTCCAGCGCGATCGCGAGCACGCGAAGCGCCTCGGCCGCATCCCTGAAGCTGGCCAGTGTCTGCCCGAGCTGATACCCAACGCCGGATTCCGTCGACAGGAACCCGTGCGTCTCCGCGATGGCCTCTCGCAGCGCGCGCAGCGTGGCGACCGCCTCCTGGTTCGTACCCTCCATGCTCTGCTGGAGGGGATCGATGGTCGCGCCGAGCCGCTCTGACAGGAGCTGCATCCCGTCCAGCGTCTTCTTGAGCTGCGCGGTCACCGCCGGGGCGTCCCCGATGGCCGCCTGGAGCTCGCTGGAGCTGACCAGGTCCCGGACGGCCTCCGCCGACGCCACGACCGCCGTGTTGATCCCGCGCATGTCCACCTCCTCCAACATCTCGTTCACCCGGAACAGGATCTGGACCACGTCCTCCACGACGCTGCCGGCCTCCACCCCGAACGCGGCCAGCAGGGAGCGCGTCGTGGGGATCTCCGGATAGACGGTCGGTCTTTCTTCGAGCTCGGCGGGCTTGGCGTCGGAGCGGTAGCTCAGCTCCACGTAGAGCAGGCCGGTGACGAAGCTCTCCATCTGAAGCTGGGCCCTGAGCCCGTCGGCGATCTGTTGCCGCAGCACCCCCTCGTCGTTCAGGTGGACGAACGTCCCCGCCTGCGACGTGAGGCGCTCGAGGTCGATCTCGTAGGTGACCGGCACCCGGAAGGTCTTGTCGTTCTCGTTGATCTCGATCAGGAGCTCCGTCACGGTTCCGACGGGAACTCCCTGGAACTTCACCGGAGCACCAGCTTCCAGTCCGTGCACGGACTCGTTGAAATAGCTGATGAACGTGGACTTCGGCACGAACCACGAGGTGGAGGCCAGCGTCGCGACGCCGACCACCGCCAGGATGGTGGCGCCGATCGTGAAGAGTCCGATGGCGGTCGGGTTGGCGCGTATGCTCATGGCGGAGGCCTTCTCGTTCGGCCAGTATCGGCAACAGGGGGGTCACGCAACGTCGCTGCTCCGTGTCAGGAACCGGCGCACTTCCCCGGTGGGCGGGTTCTCCCGCATCTCCACCGGGCTTCCGAGCGCGGTCATGGTCCTTTCCTTGATGTCGAGGAAGAGCGCCCGATCGGCGATCTTGAAGATGCTCGCCAGGTCGTGGCTCACCACGACGATGGTCGTGCCGAAGCTGGCCCTGAGCTGCAGGATCAGGTCGTCCAGGCGGCTGGCCGTGATGGGATCCAATCCCGAAGAGGGTTCGTCGAAGAAGAGCACCTCCGGATCCATGGCCGTAGCGCGGGCGAGGGCCGCGCGCTTGCGCATCCCGCCGCTGATCTCGGAGGGATAGAACGAATCGAACCCGCGCAGACCGACCAGGGCGAGCTTCAGCGAGACGACCTCGCCGATCGCCTCCGCGTCCAGGCTCGTGTATTCCTCGATGGGCAGGGCCACGTTCTCGGCCAGCGTCAAGCCGCTCCACAGGGCACCGTTCTGATAGAGCACGCCCATGCGGCGGAGGATCCCCTTCCGCGTGCTCTCGTCGGCTCCTCCGAAGTCCTCCCCCTCGAACAGGATCGCTCCCTGTTCGGGCTTCTTCAGACCGATCAGGTGTTTCAGCAGGGTGGTCTTCCCGCTGCCGCTCCCTCCCATGATCACGAAGATCTCTCCGCGCTTCACCTGAAAGCTCAGGTCCTGCATCACGACGAGGGGACCGTACGTCATCGTGAGCCCTCTCACTTCGATGGGAGACCGGTCCGCTTCCATGACCCTGCTCAGACCTCCAGTAGGACGGCCAGCCAATCGATGACGGCGGTCGCCGCGATGATCAGCGTGATCCCCATGACCACGGCGGAGGTCGCCGCCCTCCCCACCGCTCCCGCGTCGTTGCCGGCCTGCATCCCCTTCATGCAGCCGGACAGGCCGATGATCAGCCCGAAGACGGTTCCCTTGAAGACGCCGAGCAGTCCGTCGCCGAGCGTCAGCGCCGTCTGGAGGCCGCCGATGAACTGGACGACGGTGACGTCCAACAGCGAGACCGCGACGACCATGCCTCCGGTGATGCCGACGAAGCCGGCGTAGACCGTGAGCAGGGGCATCATCACGAAAAGGCCCAGGATGCGCGGCAACACGAGGTGGTCGACCGGCGAGATCCCGAGGGTCCTGAGGGCGTCGATCTCCTCCGTGATCTTCATGGTGCCGAGCTCGGCGGCGAAGGCGGCTCCGGTGCGGCCGGCCATGATGATGGCGGTCATCAGGGCGCCCATCTCCCTCAGCATTCCATACCCGACCAGGTACGACACGTAGTAGCCGGCCCCGAACCGGCGCAGCACGACCGCGCCCAGGAACGCGATGATCGCCCCGACCAGAAAGGCGATCAACGTGACGATGGGGAGCGCCCCCGAGCTGTTCGCCTGCACCACGACCCAGAAGTCCCGCCAGCGCAGCCGCACACGGGACAGGATCAGCCTGACGAAGCCGTCGACCACCTCGCCGGTGAAGGTGACCATCGCCAGACAGGCCTCGTAGGCGGTCAGGGTCCGATTGCCGAGGCGGGTGAGGAGGGACGCCTCCCGTTCGTCACGATGGACCTCCTGCTCCGGGACCGCCCGGGACAGCTCGAGGAGGCGCGTGATCTCCTCCGGCAGGCTCTCCTCCCGGAGCTCGAGATCGCGGGCCTCGCAGTACCGCATGGCCTGCATCAGGAAGGCGAGGAGGCTGCTGTCCCACGCGCCCAGCTCGGTGGTGTCGAAGTCGACCGCACGCAAGTCGAGCCCTGGCGCCCGGTCCTCGACGAGCCGCTCGAAGCACGGGGTCGGACGACCCGTCTCCCAGTCTCCCGCCAACCCGACCGTCAGCGTGTGGCCCACCTGACGGATCTCCACCTGCGTGGCCCTGGCCCTTTCGGGCGCCCCCCCCCGGGTCTTCATACCGCTTCCGGCTGTGATGCTTCGCTCACCCGAATGAGCGATAACCGCCGGAGGGCTTCCGGGCTAACCTTCCGTCTCAACCGGAGGTTGTCGTGGACACTCTCGTTCCACCCGTGCAGACCCCCGGCGCCGTCAGCCAGGTCACCGACAGCGTCGCCGGACGCTTCGAGGGCTTCCCCCTCGTGGTGCCGGGCGTGACGGTGGAGACCCAGGCCAAGATCGTGCTGTCGGTCCTCGTGGTCGTTCTCCTCGTCGTGGCCCGCCGGCTCGTGCTCCGGCTCGTGAATCGGAGCGTGCACGGCGCGGTGCCGAGGTACCGGTGGGCCAAGATCTCTTCCTACACGGCCGCCTTCGTCGGCGTGCTGGTCATCGCCCAGGTCTGGTTCACGGCCATTCGGTCCATGGGGACGTTCCTCGGCCTGCTCTCCGCGGGCGTGGCCATCGCCCTCAAGGACCTCCTGGCCAACCTGGCGGGCTGGTTCTTCATCCTCTGGCGAAGCCCGTTCGACCTCGGGGACCGCATCCAGATCGGGGATCACGCCGGGGACGTCGTGGATATCCGCATCTTCACCTTCACGATCATGGAGGTCGGGAACTGGATCGACTCGGACCAGAGCACCGGGCGCATGATCCACATGCCCAACTCGCGTGTCTTCACCGAGCCGGTGGCCAACGACACCGCGGACTTTCCGTTCCAGTGGAGCGAGATGCCCGTGCTTGTGACCTTCGAGAGCGATTGGCGGAGGGCCAAGAAGCTCCTCGAGGCGATCGTGGGCGAGGAGACCACCGAGGTGAGCCGGGAGGCCGAGGCCGCGCTGCCGCGGAGCTCCAGGCTGTTCCTCGTCCATCACCACGGGCTGCAGCCCGTGGTCTACACCTCCGTGGAGGCGTCGGGGGTGCTGCTCACCACCCGGTATCTCACCCGCCCCCGGCAGCGGCGCGGCGTGGCCCAGGCGATCTGGGAGCGGGTTCTCGACGCGTTCCACGAGGAACCCGCCGTCGAGCTCGCCTATCCGACCCAGCGCCTGTTCCTGGCCCCCGTGGAGGGGAAGCCCGGCGCCCACACGGACCTTTCCCCTCCGAGGCAGGGCCGGTAGGCGACCATCGCGGCATGCTGCCGTCATTCCCGCACGTCTGCCGGCGGGCTGGGCGGCAGACTCGCCGACGTCACGGTCGGCTCCCTGCCGAGCGTGTTCTGGAGCGACGTCAGGAGGGCGGCCAGCTCGAGTCCGGACTCGGGGTTCGCCCGGCTCAGCACGGTGATGATGCCATCGCGCCGAGCGAGGATCCCATCCAGGCCGGCGCGGGCGGTCTCGGGGGCGGCGTCCTCTCGTTGCTGGAGCTGGACGAAGAAGTCGCTGGCCAGCTGGCGGCCGCGCTCGAAGTTGCCGAACTGCGCCGCGACCGTGGCCATGGCGAGCGTGGCCTCGAGCTGTTCCAGGCCCCGTTCCCGCTGGATGCCCGCCATCTCCTGCCGGGCGCTGTCCGTTTCCAGGCGTGCCTGGCGCGCCTTCGAGAACTGCCATCCGAACCCACTTCCGAAGGCGACCGCCACGGCGGCCACCAGGATCAAGGTGTCGCGTTGGCGCTGCGTCATGGCACTCCTCCAACCAAAGGGTCTGTGTTCGATCGGGGATCGCGACGCCCGCCCACGCTCAATGCTCCGGGGGATCTTCACGGACGTCCCCGGAAGTCCTCAGCTCCATCTCTCGTACGATCCGCGCCGAAAGGCCGTGCAGGAACTCGAGCTGCGAGCCGCTCCACAGGCGAGGCCTGGTGTCGAAGACCGACAGGGCGCCCACGACACAGCCGTCCGAAGCGACGAGCCGCATGCCCATGTAGGCCGACACCGCCCGGTCGCGCATGGCCGGCTCCATGGCCACCCGGTTGTCGGTCCGCCCGTCCGTGATGAGCACGGGATGGCGGGACGCGATGACCTGGGTCATGAACGGCCAGGCGAGGAGCAGGGCGATGGGCGCGGACAGGCCGTAGCTGCTCGTGACCAGCCGGTGGTTCGCATCCACGAGAGACACGCACACGACAGGAACGTCCAGGACCCGACCGGCGATCTCCGTGAAGCGGCGCCACCGGGACCGTCCCTGTTGCGTCGGAACCGGGTGCGCCACGCCAGGGTTCATCACCATTCTTCGACCTCCTGCTGTCGGGCGAATCCAATCCTCGATTCGCGATCGGAGCGGTCCGCGATACCCCTTGATGTTCGCCCGTCGTGCGGTGCGCGGACATCGCTCGGTGGAGTGAAGTGGGGCCTAGGTTGTGCGGGTCAGGGAGCTGCCCGCGCGCACCCCCCGAGAGGACTAGACCGTTCGAGTGACGAGGGCGGCAGTCGCCGCCGCCGCGATCGACTGGCACGTTGGCAGAGACTCGCACGGGCGCTTAGACTCCCGACAGAATGATCCGACCGGCGGGGCGGATCCGCTCGTGCGTGGGACCTGCGCTCGCCGGGAGGCCGTGAGGACCGGCCCTCCGGTTCCCGGCCGGACGATCTCCGTTGAAACCCCCTTCCTGAACTGACGGCCATGATGGGTATGCGCAGATACTCGGTGATCACCGGCTCCGGAAGCTCTCTCCCCGCGCGCACCATCGAGAATCGGGAGTTCGTCGGGCACGAGTTCTTCCTGGACTACGGTAAACCGATCGATCCGGCCGACAGCCCTCGTGTCGTGGCCAAGTTCCAGGACATCACGGGGATCGCGGAGCGTCGCTACGCCGACGACGATCGGGTGGCCTCGGACCTCGGCGCCGAGGCCGCCGGCATGGCCCTGGCCGATGCCGGCATCGACCCCGAGACCCTGGACTACATCGTCGTCGCACACAATTTCGGGGATATCCAGGCCGAACGGCTGCGGCTGGACCTGTGCCCGACCCTGGCCGCCCGGATCAAGGAGAGGCTGGGGATAGGGAACCCGTTCTGCGTCGCCTACGACCTGCCCTTCGGGTGCCCGGGGTGGCTGCAGGCGGTGATCCAGGCCGACTACTTCCTTCGCTCCGGGGACGCCAGCCGGGCCCTTGTCGTGGGGACCGAGACGCTGTCACGGGTTTCGGATCCCCACGACCGCGACAGCATGCTGTACGCGGACGGCGCGGGGGCGGTCGTGCTGGAGGCGGCCGAAGCCGAGGAGCCGGCCGGCATCCTGAGCCACGCCACCCGCTCCGACACGCTGGAGCATGCCCGGCTGCTCCGGATGGGGCCCTCCTACGACCCCGGGCACCCGGACGATCGGCTCTTCCTGAAGATGCAGGGCAGAAAGCTGTACGAGTATGCCCTGCGGACCGTGCCGGGGGTGGTGCGGGAATGCCTCGATCGGGCGGGGCTCACGCTCACCGATGTGGCCAAAGTGCTGCTGCACCAGGCCAACGCGAAGATGGACCACGCCATCCTCGAGCGAACGTTCCAGCTGTATGGTGTTCGTGAGATCCCGACGGGCATCATGCCCATGACCATCTCGTGGCTGGGCAACAGCTCGGTGGCGACGCTGCCGACCCTCTTCGACCTGATGCGCCGGGGGCGCCTGGACGGCCAGGGATTCCGCTCCGGCGATATCGTGCTGTTCGGGTCGGTGGGCGCGGGTATGAACGTCAACTCCGTGGTCTATCGCTATCCCTGACCCTGTGGAGGTCCGGCCGGCGGGGGTGACTGGTCCGGGTCCACCGGCGGCGGCATCGGATCGTCTTCTACGGCCATCGCGGCGGTGAGGGAGAATCGCGCTTCCAGGCCCCGCAGCTCCGCTTCCAGCCGCTGGTTGACTTCGAGGTCCTGGTGGGGGGCGTCGCTCACCACGAGGATATGCGTGACCTGCTGCTCGAGCACGAAGCGGCCTTCCCAGACCCGCGCTCCCTGCCTGGCGTGCGCGCGTTCGTGATCGAGAAGGGCCCGGACGGTACGCATACGGTCCGCGGACTGCGGGGGCACGATCTTATAGGCATAGGCCCATGTGGGCTTGGGCCCCGGCGGTCGCTTGTCATGTGCCATGGGTTCGTAATACCTCCCTGGCCCTTCCAGCAAAGGCGAAAGGGGCGCGGCGATGAGTGCTGACAAGACGATAGCCCCCACTCCCTCCCACCGGTATCGCCCGAACGGGCATCGTCCCGAGGGACGAGGGACGAGGCGTTCGTCTAGTCCGCCTGCTCGCGATGGGCGTAGGCCGCGATCTGCAGCCGGGTGTGGAGAGCCAGCTTGTCCATCACGTTGCGCACGTGGCTCTTGACGGTGTGGACCGAGACGTGAAGGCGGGCCGCGATCTGCTTGTTCCCCAATCCTTCCGAGATGAGGTTGATCACCTGTCGCTCGCGCGCGGTCATCCTCACCGCCTTGAGCGCCTCCGGTCGACCGCTTTCGACCGCGACCCGGGCGATCTGGGAGAAGAGCGTGCTGGTCATCTGCGGCGGCAGCACCTTGGCTCCATCCGCCACGGAGCGGATCGTGGTCACGAGATCCTCCAGGGTGGCGTCCTTCATGATGAAGCCGGCCACGCCCACGTGGACGAACTCCACGATGTCCTCGTGGACCGGGAGCAGATCCATCACGATGACCCGGGACTCCGGGAATTCCCGTCGACTCTCTCGGCCATCCGCAGGCTGTCGCCGTTCCGCAACCCGAGGTCCAGGAGCACGACGCGCGGCTTCACCTCATGGAAGAGGGAGAGATCGGCGCCGGATGCCCCCGCGACGACTCTCAGGTCCGGCACACGATTCAGCAGCGCCGTGATACCCTCCCGCACCAGCCGATTGTCTTCGATCAGCGCGATAACGATCACATCGGCCCCTTCGCCGGGAAGGGGGACGGCAGGTGCCGTGTCGATCTCGGAAGCTTCGCTCATGGGTACCGCTCCTACAGCACGCATTCGGGCTGGCCGCACGACCCGGATCATAGCGATGGGGAACCAGGAGCGAAACGACAGCCCACCAGGCTGAGCCATCGTTGACGAGCCTCGCGGACCCCTTCCTTCCGCGGAGGCTCGACCTGCGTCGCGGCCGACCCCGGTCTCACCCGAAGGGCCTAGTTCTGCAGGACCCCCAGCGAATCGATACCCTAGCCCTCCGAGGCTAGGCCGATTTCCGCCCCGTCGGGCGATGTCCGCGGGCAGCTCGAGTCGCGAGCATTCAGGCGTGGCCGTTCCATGTCGAAGACAGGAGGTCTCCATGCTCATGACCCTCGCGATCATCCTCGTCGTGCTCTGGGCGCTCGGGCTCGTCACGTCCTACACGATGGGTGGCCTGATCCACGTCCTCCTCGTCATCGCCATCATCGTCCTCCTCGTGCGCGTCATCCAGGGACGCAGCGTCGTCTGACGCATCGTGTGTGACATGGAGACAGGAACGGTTGCGCGCAGGATCGGAATGTAGAGCCGTTGTCGCTGCGTGAACGGGCAGGCCGCCTTTGGGGCCGTCACCGGACCCTGCTCCTGATGCTGCATTCGGCCTGGGCGCTCACGACCGGTACGCGTGATCGTGCTGCTCGCGCGGGAGCGATACCACCTCGTGCTGTGGGTGGTGCTCTTCCTGGCCCTGACGTGGACGTCCACGCTGTTCTTCGGCCGGGCCGCCGCCGTCGAAGCGGGGACGCCACCGGGGCTGGTGCACGAGGTGACGTCCTACCTCACACGCGTGCTCTATCAGGAGACGCTCTTCTTCTTGCTCCCGTTCTACGCATACTCCACGGTGATCGGGTCGCCCAACGTCCTGTTTCTTGCGCTCCTCGGAGCGCTGGCCGTGCTGTCGTGCGTCGACCTGGTCTTCGACCGATGGCTCCGCACCCGGCCCGTGTTCGCGCTGATGTTCTTCGCGATCGTCGCGTTCGCGGCCATCAACCTGCTGCTTCCACTCCTCGTGGGGCTCCCGCCCCGCTTCGCCCCGCCGGCCGCCTTCCTGCTTTCCGTCGGCGCCACGGCGCCGTTGGCCCTGCGCGCGGCAAGAAACGAGAGGGGCGTCCGGCTCCGGCTCCCGGCGGTCGCCGTGGTCATGCTGGCCGTGGTGGCGGGACTGCCAGGCTTGATCCCTCCCGTTCCGCTCCGCCTGGAACGCGTCACCTTCGCCTCGGGGATCGAGCGCAGCACGCTCGCGCTGGCGGATACGCTGGTCGGCGACGTCTCGCCGGCGGAGGTGGGCGGATCGCTCTTCGTGCTCGCCGAGGTCTTCGCGCCCTCGGACCTGCTCGCGAACGTGCGGCTCGAATGGCGGCGCAACGGTGAGCTCCTGCGCGTGTCCCGTGAGGTCGGCATCACGGCACACGCTTCGGGATTCCGGGTGTGGGACGGATGGCATCCTCCGTCCGGCTCGGTCCCTCCGGGACGGTATCGTGTCGTGTTCGAGACCGTCGGGCGGCGTGTGTTCGGCGTCGCGAAACTGACGGTCCACGACCAGGCGTCGTCCTTCGGGGCTAGACCACAATTCAGTCGGACGGCGGATGCCCGGGCCGTACGCTCCCGGTAGATTTCGTGTTACCCTGAACCGGTGCGGCCTCCTTCGAGATCCGGCGCCCTTCAGTGGGTCCGATCGAAGCGCACACGACCGGACAGTCGACCTCTTGGCGTGTGATGGTGCCGAGGTCTTCGAGGAACGGCGCATCACCGGAGGTCGTATGCCTACGAACCGGTTCCTGATCATGCTGAGCATCCTCGCCACCACGGCCTGCAACCCCTTCCATCGCGGCCAGGCCGTCGAGGTCAGTGCAGGCGATGCGACGCTCAACAGCACATGGCACGCGAACCTCGCCTCGCCGGCGAGCCTGGCCGGAGTGGTGCAGATGAACGGCTCCGCATCCATGGCCCCCGATGCGAGCGGCACCCGCACCGTCGTCGTCCTCTCCCTCGCCAACGCCACTCCCGGTGGTCTCCATCCCTGGGAAGTGCACGAGGGGCAGTGCGGGGCATCGACGGACTACGGGGTGTTCGGCTCCAGCGCGGCATACAAACCGGTGCAAGGTCGATTCCGACGGCCATGGGGACGGGACGGCGACTCTGTCCCAGCAGACGCCCAGGACCGGCAGCTACTTCGTGGTGGTCTACGCGTCGGAAGCGAACTCCGGGATGGTCGTGGCCTGCGGTAACCTCGCCGCGCCGACGCGCTGAGGTCGCGCGGGATCAGGCCCGCCCGCCTTCGGTGCGTGCGACCCGATCCGGGCGCCTGGGTACGGCCAGGTCCTCTCCCCCGAGAAGGCTACTTCTTTCGGCGGAGAGGATCCGCCCGTCGGGCCACGGGCTCCTAGGTCCTTTTTCACTCCGCCGCAGGATGTTCGTGGGAAGGGCGAGCGGCGACTATCCAACATGGGTCGCCGAAGATCGTGGATTGGAGTCGGAATGGCGTTCGTGGCCGAGCACGTGCGAGCCGCATGGGCGAGCCGCGCCGTGCGCATCGCGATCGTCGCGCTCCTCCTGCTCCTGGTCCTGCCGCCGGCGTGGGTGCTGCGACACGTCTACTTCGACGACAGCGACCTTCCGAACATCGAACCCTTCATCCGGTTCGAGTTGCCCACGACGGGAGAGGTCTACGATACGAGGGGCACGGTGCTCATCTCGGTGGCGCGGGAGTACCGCCGGGTGGTCTCCTACGACGAGGTGCCCGTCATTCTGCGCCACGCCATCCTCGCGACCGAGGACAAGAACTTCTTCTCCCATTCCGGCGTGGATTACAGCGTGCTGCCGCGCGTGATCGAGAAGAGCATCGCCCGCTCCGTAGCCACGGGGTGGAGCAGCGACGGGAAGCTCCGGTTGCGGCTCCCCCAGGGGGGCTCGACGCTCACGCAACAGCTCGTCCGCGGGTATTTCCTCAAAGACCGGACCCGTATCGAAGACGGCACCAAGCTCTTCCAGCCCGGCCGGGCCCCGCGGCTCATCTCCATGGCTCTGGGCGTGCCCACCACCAACAAGATCCTCCGGAAGCTCGAGGAGGTGCGCCTTTCGCTCTGGGTGGAGCGGGAGATGGAACGGCGTTACGGATCGCGAGAGAGGGCCAAGCGCGAGATCTTCAGCCGCTATGCCAGCTTCATCTACCTTGGCAACGGCCGCTACGGCTTCGCCGCCGCCTCGGAGTACTACTTCGACAAGGCTCTGTCGAGCTACACGCCGGAGGACGCCGGCAAGGCAGCGCTCCTCGCGGGGATCGGCAAGTCACCCCGCGACTACGCTCCGGTCGCCGACGAGCCCGGACCCCTGCGCCGACGCAACGAGATTCTGGCCCTGATGGCGAGCGACGGCTACATCCCCGACGATCTCGCGAGGCGTGCCCAAGCCGAGCCGGTCAGCGTGGTGGCCGCCGACCCGGTCAAGACCCACGCCAGCGCCGCAATCGGGAG
Organism: uncultured Gemmatimonadales bacterium; assembly: GCA_963848895.1. Taxonomy (GTDB): domain Bacteria; phylum Gemmatimonadota; class Gemmatimonadetes; order Longimicrobiales; family Gaopeijiaceae; genus SZUA-318. The sequence continues at coordinate 3,201 of CAWKGE010000018.1, read as the reverse complement.
TGTCCTCGACGAGCTCGAGCAGCGCGGCGGAGACCGCTTCGGAGTCGGGCAGCTGTTCCTTGGACGGGTGTCGGTCCTCGCCACGGTGGACGAGCGCGTCCAGACCATCGTGAACGCGGCCCTGGAGAACGGTCTCGCCCTCTACGAGCAGAGGCATCCGAAGGCGAAAGGGCGAATCCAGGGCTCGGTGGTGGTGCTGCGGAACCGGGACGCGGCGATCCTGGCCGAGGCCGGCGGCCGCGAGGTGTACCAGGAGCGCCACAACGCCTACTCCGACTACAATCGCGTCACCGAGTCGATGCGACAGCCGGGCTCGGCGTGGAAGCCGATCGTGTACCTGGCGGCCTTCAGCAGAGGTCTGGGCCTCGACAGCATCGTGCCCGACGAGCCCATCGCGGTGCCCACGGCCCTCGAACGGCGGGGAAAAGTGGATCGCCAACTACGACAACCGCTTCAAAGGGCCGATGGCGGCCCGCCAGGCCCTGGCCGAGTCCCGCAACACCGTGGCCGTGTGGATCATGCGCGAGATCGGCGTGGACGACGTGGTCCGGACCGCCCGGGACCTGGGGATCCACTCGCCGGTCCGGCGCTACATGAGCATGGCGCTCGGAGCGTCGGAGGTGCGGCTTCTGGAGCTGGCGGGGGCCTATCGGGCGATCGCTTCCGGGGTCAAGGCGGAGCCCTACGTGGTCGCTCAGGTGACGGACGCCTCGGGTGAGGTGCTCTACCGCTCGGCAGGGCCCACCGGCGCGTTCCGCCCCACCGGGCTGCGCGCGATCCAGGAAGGGCTGCGCGGCGTCGTACGCATTCCCGGGGGCACCGCCAACAGCCTCAATCGCCGGGACTTCCCGATCCCGGTGATGGGCAAGACCGGCACGACGAACGACTTCCGCGACGCCCTCTTCGTGGGGTCCACCTACGGGCCGCAGGGGATCACGGTGGCGGTCCGGATCGGTTTCGACGACAATCGCACGCTCGGAGCGAACGAAACCGGGGCCCGCACTGCCCTGCCTGTCTTCCGCGAGATCATGCTCCGCGTCTACGGTGACGGTCTGGTGGGGCCCGTGCCGAAGTTCCCGCGCGAGATCGAGGAGGGAATCGACGGGTATCTCGCCGCCACGCAGGCGGCGGAGCCGACGACCGTCCCGCAGTCCATCCACCGTTGAGCCCGCACGCCATCGCCGGATACGCCATGAAGACGAGCCCCCTGGCCGGAAAGCCCGCGCCACCCGAAATGTTGGTCGATGTGCCGCGGCTCCTGACCGCCTACTACGCCGAGGTGCCCGATCCCACGGTGCCGGCGCAGCGCGTGGCGTTCGGCACCTCGGGGCATCGCGGCTCGTCGTTCAAGCTGGCGTTCAACGAAGGCCACATCCTCGCGATCACCCAGGCGATCTGCCTGTATCGCGCGCGGCACGGGATCTCCGGACCGCTGTTTCTCGGCATCGACACGCATGCGCTCTCCGTCCCCGCCTGCGCCACCGCTCTCGAGGTGCTGGCGGCGAATGGCGTCGAGGTGATGATCGCGGCGGAAGACGAGTACACGCCGACCCCGGTGATCTCCCATGCGATCCTGACGTACAATCGCGGCAGGAAGACGGGCCTCGCCGACGGGATCGTCATCACGCCCTCGCACAATCCGCCGCATGACGGCGGCTTCAAGTACAACCCGCCGAACGGGGGGCCCGCGGGCACCGACGTGACCGGTTGGATCGAGGCGAAGGCGAACGCCCTGCTCGAGGCTCGCCTCGCGGGCGTGAAGCGGATCCCCCACGAGCGGGCGCTGAGCGCCCCGACGACCCATCGGCACGACTACCTCCACGCCTACGTCGACGACCTGGGCAGCGTCATCGACCTCGACGTCCTTCGCGGCGCGCACATCCGCCTCGGCGTCGACCCCCTGGGCGGCGCCGGCGTTCACTACTGGGCGCACATCGCGGAGCGCCACGGTCTCGACCTGACCGTCGTCGACGAGAGGGTCGACCCCACGTTCGGGTTCATGACCGTGGACTGGGACGGCCAGATCCGGATGGATCCCTCCTCGCCGTACGCGATGGAGCGACTGATCGGGATGAAGGACCGTTTCGATCTCTCGTTCGCCTGTGACACCGACCACGACCGGCACGGGATCGTCACCCGCAGCGCCGGACTCCTACCGCCCAATCACTTCCTCGCGGTCGCCGTCTTCCACCTCTTCCAGAATCGTCCGCGGTGGCGCCGAGGCGTCGGCGGTAGGCAAGACCGTGGTGAGCAGCGCGATGATCGATCGCGTCACGGCGAAGCTGGGCCGGAAGCTCCACGAGGTGCCGGTGGGCTTCAAGTGGTTCGTCGACGGCCTGCTCGACGGCTCGCTGGGTTTCGGCGGAGAGGAGAGCGCGGGAGCGTCCTTCCTCCGCCTGGACGGCAGCGTCTGGACGACGGACAAGGATGGGTTCATCCCCTGCTTGCTCGCGGCCGAGATCACGGCGCGGGCGGGGCGCGACCCCGGCGAGATCTACCACGAGCTCACGCGCGAGCTCGGTGAGCCCGTCTACGACCGCGTCGAGGCGCCCGCCACTCCGGAGCAGAAGAAGCTGCTGGCGCAGCTCTCACCCGCAGCAGGTCACGCTCACCGGGCTGGCGGGCGAGAAGATCCAGGCCGTCCTCACCCGGGCGCCGGGCAACGGCGCCGCCATCGGCGGGTTGAAGGTCGTGGCCGAGAGCGGATGGTTCGCGGCACGTCCCTCGGGAACCGAGGACATCTACAAGATCTACGCGGAGAGCTTCCGGGGAACGGACCATCTGCGCCGCATCCTGGAGGAGGCGCAGACCATCGTCACCGGTGCCCTGACCGCGTCCCCTGCCCCCTCAGGAGCCCTGCATGGCCCACGTGAATGACGGTCCGCCGCCGTCCGATGCGCTGGTGCTCTTCGGCGTAGACGGGCGACCTCGGGCCAAAGTTCGTCTTGAACTGGCGGGGCGCGTTCTACGTCCGCCGCGATCCACGCGCTCAACGTGATGCGCACGCCGGCCACGCATGGGCAGATCAGACGAGCACGAGCAGGGTGCCGACGACGGAGCGTTCACCCGATCCCCCATCGGAACTAGGTCGTAGTTCATCCGTTCGAACGATGTGAAGGGGCTGCTCCTGCAGGTAACGTTGTATGGATGTGGTCGTCGGACCCTCTTTCCCGGACCTCCGTCCGATTCGGAATCAATCGG
>CAWKGE010000017.1:0-888158 GCA_963848895.1 uncultured Gemmatimonadales bacterium | reverse complement strand
GACCTACCTGACGCAGTTCGACGTGGCCGGTCCGGGCGCCGGCATGTCCGTGCCCATCAACTGGCTCACGTGGTTCTGGAACGGGATCGGCTCGGGCTTCACCGGCCCGAACAGCCCGTTCATCGAAGACGCCGGCTTCGTGAAGCTGCGCGACGTCTCTGTGGCGTACACGTTCCGCGACCAGGACTGGCTGAACCGCCTCGGCTTCAGCTCGCTCGACGTGATGGTGAGCGGCCGCAACCTCAAGACCTGGACCAAGTACACGGGCATCGATCCCGAGAGCAACCTGAACGGCCAGACCCTGGGTCGCGGGATCGACTACTTCAACAACCCCCAGACCAGGGCCTGGGCGGTCAACGTGACCGTCGTCCGGTAGGGGAGGAGCCATGAACGCGACGACCCGTTCGGGGGGTGCGCTCGGCGTGCTCCTCTTCACCATGATCCTGGGCGGCTGCGACTTCGTCAGCCCCACCGACACGGACCCCAACGCGGTGCCCACGGCCACCGTGAACCAGCTTTTCACCGGCATCCAGGTGAACACCTTCTTCCTGGCCGAGAGCCAGATCGCACGCATCGCGGCGATCTGGACCCAGCAGATGGCCGGCACGGACCGCCAGTTCGCCAGCCTCGACGCCTACCTCAACAACAACGAGGAGACGGCGGACGGCGAGTTCTCCAGCGTGTACACGGGCGGAGGGCTCGTCGACATCGAGGATGCCATCGCCCAAGCGCAGGCAGGCGGCCTCCGCATGTATGCGGGGATCCTCGAGATCCACGAGGCTTATATGATCGGCATGGCGGCCAGCATCTTCGGCGACATCCCATACTCCGAGGCCGCCACGGCGGGGATCGACACTCCCACGCTCGACGACCAGGCCGCCGTGTACTCGGCCGTGCAGGCCTTGCTCGACCAGGCCATCGCAGACATCTCCAGCGGAGAGGGAGACGGCCCCGGAGCGATCGACCTGAACTTCGGGGGAGACACGTCGGCGTGGATCGCGGTCGCCCACACCCTGAAGGCCCGCTACCACATGCACTGGGTCGAGGTGAGCGGAGCGTCCGCCTACCAGGCGGCGTTGGCGGAGGGGCAGCAGGGGATCGCGACTCCTTCGGGCAACTGGCGCACGATCCACTCCGGTGCCGCGACCGAGAACAACCTCTGGTTCCAGTTCATGCGCGACCGCTCGGGATACATCTCGGCCGGGGATTACCTCGTGCCGCTGATGGTCACCCGTGGCGACCCGCGCCTACCGATGTACTTCAGCGAAGCCACCGATGGCGGATACGCGCCGCGGGACTCCGAGCTCTCTCCGGCCGGCTACGGTGCGGCGGATTTCGACCTCCCAATCGTCTCGTGCGCCGAGAACGCCTACATCCGTGCCGAAGCCGCTTCGGCGCTCGGGGACGACGCAGCCGCCCGGGCGGCCGCAGCGGACGGACTCTCGTGCCAGGAGGCCGTGTGGGGTGTGGACCTCTCGGCGATGAGCAATGCAGTGGACGCCCTGAGCGGCACCGCGCTCTTCGACGAGATCATGACCCAGAAGTACACGGCGCTCTTCCTGAACACGGAGGCCTACAACGACTACAAGCGCACCTGCCGGCCGGCGGTGACCCAACGCGCCGGCGGCATGCCGGGCCGGCTCTACTACGGCCAGGCGGAGCGCCAGTCCAACCCCAACATCCCCGAGCCGGCGCAGCAGACGGCGAGGAACGACAACGACCCCAACCCCTGCGCCTGAGCCGCGCGATCCGATGATCACCCGGCCGGCCCGCCCCCGCGGGGGCGGGCCGGCGAGGCCCGGGAGCCACACCATGAGAGTGCGATTCACCGGATGCGTCGCCCTGTTCGCCGCCGGCACGCTGCTGGCGGGATGCTACCACTACGTTCCGTACGGGAGCGCACAGGTCCCCCGGGCGACCCCCGTACGCGTCCGCCTGGCCCCGCCGCGCAGCTTCGAGCTTCCCTCCGTGACGGTCCACAACGTCAGCACGATCAGCGCGGAGATGATCCGCGAGGAGGACGTGGACATCGTCCTTTCCGCGAAGTGGATGGACACGATGACCGGGGGCGGGTTCGACGGGGAGAGCTGGACGCTGCGGGTCCCCCGGAGCGCCATCGGCAGCCTGGAGATACGCCGGCTCAGCCTGTGGCGGACGGCCGGGGTGCTCGCCGGGGGCATCCTGGCGACATACCTCGGCTTCCACGGCGTGGGCGGCAGCGACGCCGGCAGTGGAACGTCCGGCGGCGGAACCAACCCGCGGTGAGGCTCCCGGGTGCCCTACAGCGGCTTGCCCACGCGCCTGAAGAGCCTGTGGGCGTACCGTCGGGTGAGCTTGAACTGGACCCCCGAGCGCAGTCGCACCAGATAACCGCCGCTGAACCAGGGCACGAGACGCTCGACCCGGTCGAGGTTCACGATGACGGAGCGACTGATGCGCAGGAACCTGCCGTGATCGAGCTGGGCCTCCATCTCACCGATGCCCCGCCGCACCAGATGCTCCACGCGCCCGACGTGGATGCACGTGTAGTTCCCCTCCGCCCTGGCCCAATCGATGTCATCCGCTCGAAGAAGACCGAGATACTCTCCATTCTTCACGAGAAACCGGCGTTGCGAGCCGCTCTCACCGTCCGGCGGGCGCGACCCGTCGAGCTCGATGCCGTCGTGATGGGTCCGCTCGTCCCGCCCTACCGTCGTCCGGTGGTCCGTCGTACGTACAGAGGCCATGTCTTCACCCCCCTTCCTCCCCACACGTCCTTCCCGCGGAGGCCCGTGCGGAGCCTCCCTTGATCAACGAACGACGGGGCGGGAGGGTACCGGGAGGTGATGTGACGGTATCGGCCGGAGCCGGCAGCACGTCCGACGCTACGCAACGAGGAGGAAGGGCGCAGATGGATCCCGCGATGCTGGGCATGATGGTCTTCACGATCGTCGTGATCGTCTTGATCGGTGGCTTCATCCTGCTGTTGCCGCTCATCCGCCGCCTGGGACAGTTCCTGGAATACCGTATGTCCGACAAGAGACGGATCGAGGAAGCTGAGGATCGGGAGCGACTCCTCCGGGCGATCGAATCCCTGCGTGACGATATGGTCCGCCTCGCGGACCGCCAGGACTTCACCGAGAAGCTGCTGGCTCCTCGCGACCCTCCGGAAGACCGCCAGGCGTAGGCGCCGCACACCTGTCGTCTCGTCCCTCCTGGTTCGCCATCGGCGTCCGCGTCCAGGGGGCAACGCATCTCACGACCGATCGACACAGGGCCGGGTGATGTACAGAAAACTGGACATTATGTCGTAATTAATGTACTGTGGATCCGGGGATTCGATTCCACATTTGCGCGTCCTGCCCGGAGGCGGAGGTCCATGTCGATCGTGCTCTGGGGTATCCTGGCGTTGGTGGGTGGCCTCGCCGCCCTCTGGTGGGCGGCGCGAAGCGCGCGCCCGGCCGACCCGCCGCTCCCGGCCGACCTGCCGGCTACGCCGCTGCAGAGGGTGGCGCGCTGGAGTGTCGGTGCGGGCGCGCTGTTCACGGTGGCCGCAGCGGTCCTGGTGGCGGTAAGGGGTGTGGAGGCCACCTTCGCGAGCGATCCGCTCCGCATCACCTTCATGCTCCTCCTCCTGGCGATCCTGATCGTGGTCGGCGCGACGACGATCTGGCTCAAGGCCCAGGTCGGTCGTGAGGATGGAGCTCTGGATGAGCGTGACGAGGCCATCCTGGGGCGGGCATCGGCGACGCAGGCCGGCGGGATCCTGGTGACGCTGGTGATCTGGACGATCGGACTGGCGGAGCATTTCCACGAGGCCGGGGCCGTGCCGGTGTCCTACCTCTACTTGATCTGCTGGTGCTGCATCGTGGTACACCTTCTGGGTCTGCCGGTGGGCGTGCTCATCGGCTACCGGAGGGGTTGACCCATGCCGAAGGCCGAGATCGTCAACCAGATCAGGCGGCTGCGCTTCGAGCACGGGGAGATGACGCAGCAGGAGCTGGCCGAGCGAGCGGGCTGCTCGCGGCAGACCGTCGTCCTTCTCGAGCAGGGGCGCTACGTCCCCTCGCTCTCCCTCGCCCTCAAGATCGCCCGGATCTTCGGTGACGATGTAGAGTCGGTGTTCGAGCTCGCGGAGGAGGCGGAATGAGCGTGCTGCTTCTGCTGTCGTTCCTTGCGCTCCAGGGGCAGGAGCCGGAACGCTACGGCCTGGTCACCCTCAACGGGAACGACACCGTTTCGGTCGAGAGGTGACACGTCGCCCAGGCGAGCTCGTATCCCGCGTGATGGTTCCCGGGCGGGCGCGTCTCGAGGTGGTCGCCACCCTCCAGGGGGACGGGTGTGTGTCGGCGGTGACGGAGGACGTCTTTCCCTGGGGATCGTCCGACGACGCGACGCCGATCCAGCACGTGCGCGTGTGGCTCGACGGGGACTCCGTCCGCATCCACGTCGAGGCAGGTGACGTGGATCGCTCCGTCGCTCGTGCCGCACCGGGCGCCGTCTTCCTGTTGGTGGAGGACGCGATGGGTGCGGCTGCCCAGATCGTGGAGTGCGCGCTGTCCCGCGGCGATGACGTCGCCCTCCAGGTCGTCGCGAATCCGGCGCACGTCTCATCACGGTTCCCGTGCGCCGAAGCGACCGCCAGGTGACCGTCGTGACCGGCGACACGTCCCGCGTCGAGCTCGATCCCCGCGGCCGGCCGACGCGGATCGAGGTAGGACGCGGCGGCACCGTCGTCGTGCGCGTCCCCGTCGAGGCGCTCGCCGGATCCCCCTCCCGGGAAGACGAGTATCGGCCGCCACCCGACGCCCAGTACGTCGCCGAAACGGTGACCGTTGCCGCTTCGGACGGAGTGACCCTGGCCGGCACATTGACCCTGCCCCGAGATCCTCGCCGCCCGGTCCCCGCAGTGGTGCTGTTGAGCGGACCGGGTCCCCAGGATCGGGACAGCTATGCTCCGATCGGAGCCGGATGGCGGCCCTTCCGGGAGATTGCCGGTGCGCTCTCCTCCCAGGGCATCGCCGTGCTGCGTTACGACGATCGCGGTGTGGGCGCGTCCACGGGAGACTTCGCCTCTGGCACGGAGCTGTCCGAGGCGCAGGACGCGAAGGCCGCCCTCGCGTACCTTCGGGCCCGCCCGGAGGTCGCCCGGGGCCACCTCGCGCTGCTGGGTCATTCGGAAGGCGCCCGAGTGGCGATGTTGGTGGCGGCTGCGGATCCCGGGCTGGGGGGTCTGGTCCTCATGGCCGGAGCCGCCGATCCTCGCGCCGCCGTGCGTACTCAGGCGTTGTGGTCGCTCGAGCATGCGGCGGGCGCGCGGGCGCTTTCCAGGGACCCCGTGATGGCCCTCGTCGAGAGGTCGATGGAGACCCGGCCGTGCTCGACGCCCTGGTGGATTGGGCCGTGAGCAGGCTCGGGGAAGGGGGCGTCGACGGTCGACCGGGCCGGTAGACGCGCCGGCCCGCGAGCGTTCTTCGATGGAAGCCGATCGCCTGATCCGGGACGGATGAGGCCGTCAGCGTCCTCCGGCGGACCGGACAATTCGCGGACCCCTACGGGATTCCCACGGGCGCGACCGCCCACGCCCCTCCCGTATATGTCTTCCTCCTTGCGCTCCTGTACTGGGCGTTCGGGTTCACGCTCTTCGCGGGCATCCTGCACTGGCTGCTCGTCCTGGCATCCTATTCGGTGATGTACGCGATGCTGCCGTGGGTGGCGGACAGGCTGGACTCGGCCGTGAGGCAGGGCTGCTCGGAGGCGCCGTCGGCGCGTTCCTCGTCCTCTGGCCGGGCGAAGTGGAGGGGTTCGCGGGCATCGCCCTCGCTCTGATGGCGGTGGCATTCGTGCGGTGGTGGTCCCGTCCCGGCGCGCCGACCGCCACTCCATCCTGCTGGGCCTGGCGGCGGGAGCCTCCTTCCACCTGCAACCGGCGCTCCTTCCGGTCATCCTGGGCTGGCTCGTCTTCGCGCTCTGGCGGCGACGAGAACCGACGAGCCGTCGAGGCACCCTCCTCCTGTTCGTGGGCATGACCGTGGCCTGCGTGCCGTGGGCGGTCCGGAACCAAGTGGCCTTCGGAGAGCAGTTCTTCGTTCGCAGCAACCTGGGTCTGGAGCTCTACGTTGGGAATCACCCCGGAGCGCACGCCGACGTCGACGTCTCGGCCAGGCGCGGGACGTTCGTGCACCCCAGGACCAACACGGTCGAGGCCGAGCTGGTGCGAGACCTCGGGGAGCGAGAGTACATGCACAGGAAGGGCCGAGAAGCCTTCCGCTGGATCCGTGACGAGCCTGCGGCGTTCGTCCGTCTCACGGCCACGCGCATCGCCTACGTGTGGGCGGGCCCGCTGCACGATCCGCCGATTGCGGCGGTCTTCACCGCGCTCACGCTCCTCGCCCTCGTGGGCGGATGGCGGGTCCTGCCCCTCCTCGGACCTCCCCAGCGGGCGGCAATCCTCGTTCCCCTCGCCGCGTATCCCCTGATCTACTACGTGATCGCCTACCAGGCCCGATACCGGGATCCCGTCAACTGGATCTTCCTGCTGCTGGCGGGTGCGGCGATCTGGGCCTGGGTCTCGCCGCGCACCGCGCGGTGACGCTGCGGAGACGACCTCCCGCCCACGCAGCTTCGTGCCTCTACGGTGAGTCGCGGACGCCGCCGTGCCCCGAGCGGGACGATGCGGTGACCGGCCCCGCATAACGTCCGATCGGGACGCAAGGATCAGGTCCCAACGACGAACTGCGGAGGCAACCATGTCTACACACACGCATTCTCCGGGCCCGCGCCTGCGCGGGCGGCATCTCTCTCGTGGCGCTGGTCGCGCTTTTCCCCGCGACGGCGGCCGCACAGTCGGCCAACGGCGGGGCCGTTCCCGACCTGGCCAGGGCCGACGCGATGCACAAGGAAGCCGACGCCTTATCCAGAACCAGAACACCGACGACTGGAAGAAGGCGGCCCGGCTGTTCGAGGCAGCCGCGAAGCTGCGCGGCCCCGACGACCCCGCGTCGGTCCAGGAACGAGCGACCGCAGGCGAGCTGCTGCACTACATGGGGTCCCTCTCCCGGGCCCAGGACAACCTCGAGACCGCCGCGGAGGGCGCTCAGGCACGGGCGGGTGCTCGAATCGGCCAAGCTCTTCCTGAGCGCGGCGTTCATCGCGCAGGAGCGCGGCCACCAGGCCGACGTCGCAAAGCTGGTCCGCAACGCCGAGATGCTCGCTCGATCGCCGCACCTGTCGCAGGACGAGTGCGACTGCATCCTGACGCGCTTCTTCCACGTGACCGCCTCGGCGAAGGGCACGGGCGGTCGATGAGGCGACCGCACCCACGTCGCACCCCTGTCACGACCCAGTGATCGGGCCCCCTCGTCGGTGATCCATGGGTGACGCGCCGCTTCGATTGTCGAGTGTGGCCGCGTCCGGGTGGTGAATCGGCCGAGGGAGGCCCGGGGTGGGGAACCGACGCCCACACGCAGGTTCCGAATCTACCTCAGACCGCCGAAGCCTCATGTGCATCCGAGAGATCGTCCTCGCCCGGCACCGCAGCGGCCGCGGTCGCCCGCTCCCGAAGTTCTCACCCACCTGTCCTGGTGCCCCCTCGTCGCCCTTCTCGCGATCGGCGTGGCGGGATGTGAACACCACGGCGACGAACACGCGGCGACCGGGGAGGACGTCGGCGGCGCGTCGGCTCCGAGCAGCTCGACTCACGCGGACGCAGCGACGTGCACGAAGCCGCGGCGGCCTACGCGACCGCGTTTTCGAGCGCGCCGGCGTGAAGCCCGGTGCGTCCGATGCGGACGGCCGCTCGCGCTTCATCCAGCCCGTGCCGCTGGTGCGCAACCTGGTCGGCGACGGAACCATGCTCGAGCTGAGGATCGATCGAGGGAGCAAGCGCCTTCGCGAAGGAGCACGCACGTTCCTGCTGGTCGCCCCCGGCCAGGCGAGCCCGGTCATCCAGGCGCACACGCCGGTGTTCGTGGGCAACGGCCTGTACGCCCCCGAGCATGGCGTGGACGACTTCGCAGGGTTGGACCTGCGCGGGAGGCCGGTCCTGGTCACCGCTACCCCCCCGGATTCCGTGGCGCTGGCTCGACTCCCGGAGGCGGTGGGGCGCATGTACGGTGACCCGGCGGAGGCCCAATACCGCAGGATGCGGGACATCATCGACCGCGGCGCCGCGGCGATCCTGCTGGTGCCGGACCGATGGCTGGTCGCCGAATGGGACGCGATGAGCGCCCTGCGTCGCCGTCTCGCATACGGCCCTGCCGAGGAGTATCCCGGCCACATTCTCGAGTCGCCCATTCCCATCGCCCTCCTGCACGGCGATCTCGTGGACCATCTCTTCCTCGGCCGGCCCTACCACCCCATCTCCCACGTTGGGCGCTACGGGACGTTCGAGCTCGACGGCGTCGCGTTGGGTCTGGACATAGACGTCCGGCGGGAGCCTCGTGTGACGGAGAACGTGGTCGGGATTCTCCCGGGACGGGACCGCAGGCTGCGCGACGAGTACGTCCTCGTCAGCGCCCAGCTCGGTGGGCACGCCCAAAACGAGGGTCGCGGTTCCTCCACCGAGGAGGATGCCGCAGCGTGCGGCGCCCTGCTGGGCGCCGCACGGGCGGTCGCGCGGAAACCCCCACGACGCTCGGTGCTCTTCGTGCTCTTCGTCGCCGAAGGCGGCGGCGTCCTGGGACCCTTGCATCTGCTGGCGCATCCGCCCGTGCCCCGGGAGTACATCGTTGCGGCGATCCACGTCGGGAAGGTGGGGCTAGTCCGAAGCAGGCTCGTTGGAGCTCGAGGCGCTCACCTCGCCGGCGCAGCTCGCACGGGCGATCGAGGGCGCCGACCGGCGCGGAGGGATCGAGGTCCGGACGACCAGTCACGGTGCCAGCTCCTTCAAGGGTACGCCGAGCGAGATCTTCCTCGGCGCGGGCATCCCGTCGATGCTGGTCACGATCGGGGATGCACCGATGCCCTGGGCTCCCTGTGAGGAACACCTCGAATCCGGCGAACTCGACGAGGCCACGAGGCTCCTGAGCATGCTGATATCCGAGACGGCACAGGCTCGGGCCCTCCCAGTGGAGCCCCCGGCGGCGCCCGAGGGCGGGCAACATTGAGGCGGAGGTGCGGGTGGGTGGCGCCGCTCCCCGGGAAACGCCGGGGGCCATTCTTGCGTACTGTACCAAGGGGGAAAGGCTCATCATTGGATCGAGGTCCGGGGCGGTGGGCTCGTCCGCCCGTGCACCGCGCCGTCCCGGCGTCGTCGGGGAGTGAGCAATGCTCGCCCTGCAGGTCCTGGGGGATTTCCACGTCGAGCTCGACGGGCGGGAAGTGTGCGAGCTCGCGGCGCAACGCAGCCGAGCGGCGCTTCTCGTGTTTCTCGGCATGGAAGGGTCGACCACGAGGGACTCCGTGGTCGCCGTCCTCTGGCCCGAGCACGACCCGCACAAGGCACGTCATGCCCTGAGCCAGACCCTCCACAGGCTCCGAGGCTCCCTCGGCGAGGAGTGGCTGGAGACCGAGGGCGAGCGCCTCGGGACCGGGACGTCCGTGCAGGTCGACGCGCGGACCTTCGAGACCCTCGTCGGTGAGAAGCGCTACGAGGAGGCCCTGGCCCGCTACCGCGGTGCGTTCCTCACGGGGTGGTTCCTCGCGGACAGCCCCGCCTTCGAGCGCTGGGCCGATCAGCAACGCACCCGCTTCGAGCGGCTGCATCGCCTCGCTCGCCGGGAGGCGATCCGCATCCGCCGCGAACGGGGCGACGTGCCGGTCGCCCTGCGCCTCGCCCAGGAGTGGGCCGAGGCCGATCCCCTCGAGGACGAGGCGCAGCACCGGCTGATCGAGCTCCTGGCCGAGAGCGGCCGCCGCAGCGACGCGCTCCAGCAGTACGACCTTTACGCACGCCTCCTCGCCGAGGACGACCTCACGCCGCTGGACGATACCGTGCAGCTGGTGTCCCGCCTCAGGCAGGCGGCCGAGGTCGGTCCGCTGGCGGAGACTGTCTCCGACACCCCACCCGCTTCCGAGGTGGAACGGAAGAACGCCGTCGCCCTCGCTGACCCGGGACATTCCGGGGGGCCGGAGGGCGGCACGGACCCCACCGGCCCGGAGGGCGGGCCCACGCATGCCCGACCGTCACTCTCGCGGGTTCGCTTGGGTGGCGGCGGGCTGCTCGTGGCCTCCCTGATGACGCTCGTCGCCGTAGGCCTGGTCGGACGCGAGTTCACCCCGGCCGCGCGAGACCGGCGTGCCGCGCTGCCGCCCGGGGGTCGCATCGTGCTGGCGGACTTCGGCAACGACACCCGCGACTCGCTCGTCGCGGGTGTGGTCACCGAAGCCCTGCGCATCGACCTCGAGCGACGCCTGCACTCGGCCCTCGTCGATCCGGCGGAGATCGCCCGCGTCCTCGCGCGCATGCGCCGCAGCCCCCTGTCGCCTCTGGCGGGTGACACCGCCCGGGAAGTGGCGCTCCGCGCCGGCGTCCCGGCGGTGATCGACGGAAGGGTCGGGGCGGTCGGCCCGGGGTTCGTGCTCTCGGCATGGATCGTCTCCGCCGAGAACGGCCGGGTCCTCGACGCCGCGCTCGCCACGGCGCGGGACTCCACCGGGCTGATCGACGCGATCGAGGCGCTGTCCGAGCAGCTCTACGACCGGATCCGCCCGTCCCTCGCGGATCTGCCACGACCCGTGCCCCTCGCACAGGTGACGACGTCCTCGAGCGAGGCTCTGGCCAGGTACACGCAGGCCGTGCGGATCTTCCGCCAGGCGGGTGACGCCACGCGCGGCCTGCGCCTCCTGGACGAAGCCATCGCCCTCGACAGCACGTTCGCGATGGCGTATCGCTATCGCGCCACGTTGATCGACAACATCGGCGGGGATCGCGGCGCCCGGATCGAAGCGCTCGCCGCGGCCTATCGACACCGCGACCGCCTGAGCGAGGGTGAGCGCTACCTCACGGTGGCGACCTATCACCAGAGCGCCACGGGCGATCTGGGCGAGGCGATCCATGCGTACGAAGACCTGCTCGCCCTCGACTCCATGGACGTGAGCGCCCTCAACAACCTGGGCATTCTCTACCGCGATCTTCGCGACTTCGCCCGTGCCGAGCCCCTGCTGCGTCGGTGCTACGAGGCCGATACCGTCGGCCTGAACTGCGGCATCAACCTGGCCGGCGTGGTCCACGCCCTCGGCCGTTACGACGAGGCCCACGACATCGCGGAGCGCATGGTGCGGCGCTATCCGGAGAACCCGTTCACCCTGACGCAGCCCGCGTGGATGGCGGCGGCGGAGCACGACTACGCGAGGGCGGACTCCCTGTTCGCGGACATGGCGCGGCTCGACCTCCCGAACCCCGGAGCGCTGGAGCTCTGGCTCTCCTACGTGGACATGGCGCGCGGTCGCTTGCACGAGGCGCAGTCCCACCTGGACCGGGCCTATCGACTCGCGCGCGAATCGGCGCCCGGCACCGCCGCGGCGGCTCTCGTGGAGGGCGCGTGGATGGAGATGGAGGTCCGAGGGGACACGGCGCGGGCCATCGAGGCGATGGATGCCGCGCTCCGCGATCCCCTCCTGGCGGGGCTGAGCCCGCTCAGCATGCCGTATCTGCAGGTCGCGGACTTCTTCCTCGACTCCGGCCGGCGCGAGCGCGGCGAGGGGATGATCGAGGCGTTCCTGTCCGACGTCCCCGTCGAGTGGCGCCGTCCGGCGGACCGCTGGCTCTACACCCTCCGCGGCAGAATGGCGATGCTGCAGGGGCGCTTCGAGGAGGCCCAGGAAGCGTTCGCAGTTGCGGATACGCGCCCGGGGAGTCCCTTCCTGGTGCTCCAGTACCTCGGGCCCCTGAGGGAGGCGGTAGGTGGGCCGGACTCCGCGATCGTGGCCTACGAACGATACCTGTCCGTCTCCACCCTCGACCGCCTGTTGTTCGACGCGATGCTCCTGCCCAAGGTGTTCCAGCGACTCGCCGAGCTGCACGAGGCCGTGGGCCACGTCCGCGAGGCGGCGGACTACTACACGCGGTTCGCCGACCTGTGGGCCGAAGCGGACCCCGAGCTTCAGCCGCGTGTCGAGGCCGCGCGACGGCGAGCACGCGCCCTGCTGGCGAACGAGCCGGCCTCGGCGAGCGGTCAGCGTCTCCGGCTCGTAGCGAAGATCCGGGCGACCCGCCGAGTACGTCGTTCGGTCGACCGGGCGTCGACGATCGCCGTGGGCGGGCTCCTACCCCGGGCCTCCCTCTCCCCGGATCGCCCGCAGCGCCGCCTCGGCCTGCCAGCGGATCAGCGGCTCGGCGGCCAGCGCCTCCAGCGCGGGGATCGCCTCCCGGGCGTCCGGTCCGATGGCGCCCAGGGCGGTGGCCACGCTGCGCAGCACGTGTCGGTGCTCACCCGGGAGCCCCGCCGCCGCGATGAGCTGGGCCATCCCTCGGCGCGCGACGTCCGGGTGCGCCGCGATGGCGTTGGCCACGACCATGCGCACGTTCTCGTCCTCGTCGCGGAGATGCGCCAGCAGGGCGTCGCCTTCGGCCGTCGCCCACCTCGGGCACCCACCGGAGGGCGATGGCGACCAGGCCGCGCACGATCCGGTCCTCGTCGTCGAGCGCCGTGCCCAGCGCGCTCGTGGCGGGCGCGGCGGCCGTGCCCATCTGCGTCAGGACCCACGCGGCGGCACGGCGAACCTCGGGGTTGTCGTCCGCAGCCCCGCGAGCACGGTATCCATCTCCGTCGCGGCCCGCGGCCCGCGGTTCCCCAGCCGGCGCAGGCGGTCGGCGGGGTCCGCCATCGTCGCCGAGTCCTTCGGTGCGGTCCCGGGCGATCCCGCCACCCGGGCGAGCACCAGCCCGTCCAGCCCCAGGTTGTAGCCGGTGGACTGCGGGTCCTTCCCCTCGCATATGAATGTCACCGTGTGCCGCCCGGCCGTGAGCGTCGGCCACGCGATCACCCGATCCTCCCCGACGAACACCTCGGTGAAGTAGCCGTCCAGGAGGAAGCCGGCGCCCTTGTTGGCCCCGGGTTCGTGCTCGAGCTGCCCGGAGACGCCGGCCACCCGGCCGTCGATGAGCACGGAGTAGATCCCGTAGTCGGGCGCCTGGGCCGTCTGGGCGATCAGCTCGTAGCGGCCGTCTTCAGGCACGTCGAGCGGAACGTCCAGTCTGGAGCCGGGCCCACGGGCCTCCATGAAGAGCAGGTCCTTACCCCAGAAGACCTCCTTCTGGACCTCCAGCGTTCCACCCACCGCACGGGCCTGGTCCACGTACCGCTCGATCTCGATCTGCAGGGCGTTGCCCTGCGGGAGGCGCGCGGCTCCGTACGGGGGCTCGGGCTGGTCGGTGGCGATGCCGTCCTGGTACCAGTACGCCACCGAGCTGAAGAGGTCGGGGCGCTCCTCGAAGGCGGAGCGGACGGCCCCGTCTTCGTCGAACGTCCACCCTGCGTGCTCGATGGCCGCGCGCAGCGACGTCCGGAAGGGGATCGGGTCGTTCAGGTGCCAGCGGTAGGCGGTCATGCGCGCGCCCGTCTCCGTGCCGTCGGCGACGGTGACGCCGGCGTAGGGCCCGTCCCCGACCCGGAAGCTCCACGCGTCGTTGGCGTAGTCCTCCGTCCCCGTTCCGGTGATCACCGGAACGGGGTTGTCGTCCACGTAGAAGAGGTCGTCCCCTTCGCCGAACCACCCGGGTGCGACCTGGATGGCGTTGAGGACGGTGCCCACGTAGAAGCCGCGCCCGCGCACGCGCAGGAAGTCGTACCAGTCGCCGGCCGGGGGAGGGAGAGCCTGGCGGTAGCGGGCGTGGAAGTAGCCGGTGTTGGCCGGCAGTCGGTCGTGCTTCTGCCAGTCAACGTGGTAGTAGAGGTTGTAGAGCCGGCGGGTGCCTTCGTTGGTGATCGTCACCCGCGCCGACTTGCGGAAGGGCATCGGCCAGTACGAGTTGCGCGAGCGGCCGCTGGACGAGTTTCGGATGACCAGCGAGTTGACCTGGCGCTCCATCCCGTGGCCCACGGCGAAGAAGTCGCCCACCGGGGCGTCCACGCTCGGGACGTCGCTCCCGTCGTAGTAGATCCGCAACCTGAGCAACCGCGGCCACCCGTACTCGTTGCCCGCCACGGTGAGCCAGATGTGGCTGATGACGCCCGGTCCCTGCAGGTCGGCCAGCACGGTGGTCTCCCCGGGGATCGGCCGGGCGCTGTCGTCGTTGCTCGTGGAGTCCGGGTTGTTGCTCGAGACCCTGAACGCCCGGAAGTCGCGAAGCTGCGTGAAGCCGAGGCCGTCGATGGGGCTGACGGCGGGAACGTCGGCCTCGTCGGAGCAGGCGCCGGCGGCGAACGCGACGGCCGTGAGCAGGAGGGTGAGGCGACGGAAGGCCATGACGATCTCCCCGCGGAGGTGACAGGAGCCGCGGGCCAACCGACAGGGCGGAGGGGAAGGGCGCAAGAGGGAGGGGCGGCCCCCCACCGTATCAGTAGTAGAACACCTTCGCCGATCGCGCCCCGGGGCTGTTGACGTCGTCCCCACCCAGGATCATCACGTGGGCGACGCCGGCCCCCTCCACGTACACGATGGCTGCGTGGTTGAAGACGCTTCCGGCTCCGGCGGATTGCAGGGTGTTCGACCCGATGGCGCCACCGAAGGAGCCCACCGTTCCGTCCGCGTTGATCTGCGCGTACGTGTTGTCGCTCGACCCCTGCTCGGCCGCGGCGTACAGCCCGGCGGACACGAAGATGTCTCCCCCAGCGGCCAGCGCAGAGTGCTTGCTCCGGACCTTCCCCAGGCTCGTGCCGTTGACCGTCCACGAACCGAGCAGGTCACCGGTCCGCAGGTTGATCCTCGCGTACGCGATCTGGTCGAGCCGACCGGCCTGGTTGGTGGACACGTCGTCGGGCGCGACCGCGCCGCCGTCCCCGTCGATCGAGTACAGATAGCCTCCGAAGGTCTGGAACCCGTGTGCCGCTCGAGCGCTGGGGAGACTCTCGAGCTCCGTCCATTCACCCAGGTCGCCCAGCGTGTCGATTGCCGCCCGACAGACCTTCGCCGTGGGAGCGCCGTCGGTGGTGGCGCCGCCCGCCACGCAGATGCGGCTGCGGAACACGACCGCCCCCAGGGAGCGGAGCGGCACGGGGAGCGGCCGCGAGGGCAGTGCGGCCGCCCACCGACGTGTCGTCGACGGGAGGGGGGCGCCTCGTGGACCCGCGCGCGCTCTACGAGCCCGGGGAGGTCCCTCCCCGACGCGGCAGCGCCGGCACCATCGTCGCGCCCCGGCCCCACGGCCGGACCTGGAAGAGCCGGGAACGGCTCGCCGACGTACCCGTGTCCTGGTCGGTGACCGTGACGGTGAGCCGGTAACCGCCTTCGGGGAGATCGGCCTCGACCCTGCGCAGCTCGCCCAGCGAGCCATCGGGGCGGGTCGCCGCCTCTCCAGTGAAGCGGGTGCGCACCGTCCGGTCCTCACCGGCGGGCGGCTTTCCCGAATCGTCCACGGGCGCGATGGCGATCTCGGTCACGTACCGGTGCCCGAAGGGCAGGTTGTAGACCTCGTAGTACAGGTCGAACGAGCCCTCGGGAAACAGCTTGGTAGGCAGCAGGGCGAGCTGGACGTCGCCACGACGCCACCCGGCCTCCGCGTCGGTCCGGCCCAACGCGATGTCGCTGAGCATCAGCTCGGGGCCGCTGTAGTCGGGCACCGGGAAGGCGGACGTGTACAACTGGCCGATGCCCGGCTTGGTCTCGTCGTTCATGATCACGCGCTGCACCGTACCCGCCGACGGAGCGGCCTGAACCTGGATCTGCGTATAGAGGAGGTGCCGGTTGTCCAGCGGCTGCGGCACGCTCACCGACACGGTATCGTCCCGCCGCGTCACCGAGCGCATCGCGGTGTCGGCCAGGACGAGCGTGACGTCGAAGCGGTAGCGGACCCCACCGTCCCCCGACTCCCGCTCCAGCCTTCCGACGGGGACCGCGAAGGCCGCGACGACCGTGGTGTGGCGATCGTCGCCGCGGAACGTGTACAGGTCGTAGAAGAAGGGGAGCGGGCGCCTGGGCGCGTGCTCGTGGAGCTCGGGCACGCCGGCGAGCGCTCCGCCCGGGCTCGGCGCCGGAGCGGAGCCCGGTGTGCTCGCCACCGATGCGACCGTCAGGACGCACATCAGGGGAACGAGGCCTCGAAGCATGGTCGCGCCGGCGGAGGGGGGGATCGCTTCAGCCTCGCCATACACGGCGAATTCACGACGCGTTCCGTACGTGCCCCGAGGCGCCACCTTCCCCGGGGCCCGCAGGCGCCTCCTGAAGCTCCCTGTGCGTTTACGGCTCCGTCACGCTAGATTGCCAACACCAGGTGTTGGCAATGTTCCGCCGTGAGCTCGGGAGCGCACATGACCAAGAGTCCGCAGGACCTCCTGAGCGGTTCGCTCGATGCCCTCGTCCTCAAGAGCCTGCAGTCAGAGGCCCGCCACGGCTATGCCATCTCCCGGTGGGTGCGGGAGCGGACGGCGGGAGTGCTGACGATCGAGGACACCGCGCTCTACAAGGCGCTGCACCGGCTTGCGGATCGAGGTTGGGTGACCTCCGAATGGGGCGTATCCGAGAGGGGCCGGAGGGCCAGGTACTACGCGCTCAGCGACAAGGGACGCGCGGCGCTCGAGGTGGAGGTGGACGTGTGGGAGGCGTTCTCCCGTGCGGTGCGCAGCATCCTGGAGACCGGATAGGGGAGGGGAGATGGGACGCGGAGACGGGCGGGAGCGACGCGAGGCGCGCGAGGAGATCCAGGCCCACCTGGACATGCGCGTGGACGATCTGGTGCGGGACGGGACCCGGCTCGACGAGGCGCGGACGCAAGCGCTGCGCGAGTTCGGGAACGTCGAGGACGCCGTCGACTTCATTGCGCGGGCCGCTAGCCCGCCGGGCACGAAGGAGTCGGCGCGCCGAGTGGACAGCCGGGGTAGCGCGCGACCTGAAGCTCGGCCTCCGCTCCGTGCGTCGGCGTCCCCTCGTACCTGTCATCGTGGTGCTGACGCTTGCCCTCGGGATCGGCGCGAACACCGCGGTCTACTCCCTGGTGGACGCGTTGGTGTTCCGCCCCCTCCCCTTCGGTGACGGGGAGCGCCTGGTGCGGATGCGCGATGCCACGGTGCGGCCGGACGGAGACCCGTGGCTGTACAACACATCCGCGCGATCGTACCACGTCCTGGCAGAGAGCGGTGTCTTCGAGTCCGTCACCGCGCAGCGCTACCGGCTCTTCCACCTGACCGGGGACGGTGGAGAGCCGGCGTCGGTGACGGGCATCGGCGTGTCCCGTGATTGGGCGAGGACGCTCGGTGTGGCACCGGCGCTCGGTAGGGACTTTACGCCGGCGGAGGAAGCCGAGGGCCGGAACGCACGCGTGGTCCTCCTGGGCCATGCGCTCTGGCAGCGGCGGTTCGGAGCCGATCCCTCGGTGCTCGGAACGAGCGTCGCGCTGAACGGAGAGCCGTACACGGTGATCGGCGTGATGCCGCCTCGGTTCAACTATCCGTACGGCTCCGAGCTCTGGATCCCGGACGATTTCGATCCGGCGGACGCGTCCTCGGGGCCGAACGTGGCGGCCAGGATGCGGGACGGAGAGGACCTGGCGTCCACGCAGCGCGCGCTCGACGTCGTGAGCGAGCGCGCCGCCGAGGCCTATCCGGACACGCATCGCGCCATCCGCTTTCTCGCGGTTCCGCAGCGCGTGGACCTGCTGGGCAACCAGCCACGCTTCGGGTGGGTGCTCCTGGGAGCCGTCGGATTCCTGCTGCTCATCGCCTGCGCGAACATGGCGAACCTGTTGCTGGCGCGGGCAGTGTCCACCAGACGGGAGCGGGCCGTGCACACCGCGCTCGGTGCGTCGAGGATGGACCTCGCCCGGCGGCTCCTCCTCGAGAGCGTTGCGATGGCAATCGTGGGTGGAGGCGTCGGCGTCATGGTAGCGTCCTTCCTGCTGGAGCCCATGGCGGCGCTGAGCGTGCCTCCGGACGGGAGCCTCGGCGCGTTCTTCACGGACCTCCGTCTGGATGGTCGCGTGCTGGTGTTCGCACTGGCGACCACCGCGCTCACAACGGTCCTCTTCGGCGTCGTCCCGGCGCTGCGCATGCTCCGGGTCGATCCGATGACCGACCTGCGCGACGGGGGACGAAGCGGCGATGGCGGGGGGTTGGCCCGGCGCGGCCTGGTGGTTGTCGAGGTCGCGCTTTCGGTGGTCCTTCTCGCGGGCGCGACGCTGCTGGTTCGCGACTACGCGCGCCTCCAGGGCGCGGATCCGGGCTTCGACGCCCGCGGCCGGATCGTGGTGAGCCTCACCCTGTCTCCGGCCCGGGTGAGCGACGGCGCGGCGCGCTACCGGTTCCTGGGGGAGCTCATGGGGAGGCTCGCCGCCGAGCCCGGGATCGCCGGAGCGTCCTGGGTGAACCACCTGCCGGTGACCGACGGCTCGGTCACGCGGGCGGTGACCGCGGACGGGGGCCCGGCCAGTGAACGGGAACAGCTGGTCCTGGCCAACGTCAGGGGTGTGGGCCCCGGGTACTTCGAGGCCATGGGCATGCGCCTGCTCGGCGGCCGTGCCCCGACGGCGGCCGAGATCCGCGACGGGGACCCCGTCGTGGTCGTCAGCAGCTCCGCCGCGGAGCACTACTGGCCGGGCGAAGACCCCGTCGGGAAGCGCGTGCGGTTCGGGATGGCGACCGAAGCATCTCCCTGGCTCCGGGTGATCGGCGTGCTGTCTCAGGTACGCGAGGAATGGGAGCTGGCGGACACATGGTATCTGCCCGCGACGGCCGCATCGCCCGAGCGCGTGTACGTGGTGGTACGCACGGACGGGAGGACGGGTGGTGTGGCCGCGCGGATCCGCCCGGTCGTCCGGGAGATGGACCCCGATCAGCCTATCGAGCGGATCGTCGCGCTTCCGGCGCTCGTGGGGGAGACCTACACCCCGGAGCGCGTGGGACCTTTCGTGCTGGGGGCGTTCGCCGGCGTCGGACTCCTGCTCGCGGTGCTCGGGATCTACGGCGTGGTATCGTACTCGGTTCGCCGCAGCTCGCGGGAGCTGGGCATTCGCATGGCGCTCGGCGCAGGGGCCGCGGCCATCCGCACCATGGTGCTCCGGCGGGGCGCGACGCTCGTGGGCATCGGCCTCATGATCGGGATCGTCGGCGCCGGCCTCCTGACGCGGGGGTTGGCCCGCTTCCTCACGGGGGAGGGGCGAGCCGCCGTGCACACGCTGATGCAGGGCGGCGACCTCGGCGCGGTCGACTACGCCTTCGTCGTGGGCGTCCTGGGGGGTGTGGCGCTCCTCGCGTGCTACGTGCCGGCCCGCCGGGCCGCGCGTCTGGAGCCGGCGACCGTGCTCCGGGAGGAATAGGCCCAACACCGCGGACCAGCCAGCCGGGGTTGCCGCGGCACGTATACCGGATCACCCCCGCCGCGTCGTCGCACTCTACCCGGCCGAATTCCGACGGACGGTCGGGAGATCCCCTCCGCGCGTCACCTCCCCGTGGTGGGCCCTCCCGTGTCCATCTGCCGGGGAATCCGGTACGCTGCCGCTGGCAACGGCGGGAACGGGGCGTGGGGCTCGCTCTGATACCAGTAGGCGACCGTGTAGAAGTTGTCGGAGCGGTGGTTGGCGTGGCCGCTCTCGATCGTCACGCGGATGTCCTTCTGGAAGACCACGGGCGAGTCGGTGTGGAAGCGGTAGACGGTCCAGCTCGCCCCGCGGTCGTCGCCCCCGTTGACCGGGTTTCCGTAGCGCTGATAGGCGAACGTGGGATGCCTGGAGCCGAAGGGGTCGATGCCGCATCCACCATAGCACCACGCGCCGAGGTAGTAGTCCTCCGACCCGGTGCCGACGATCTGCGGCGTGGTGGCGCCGTCGATGAAGAACATGTCGTCGCCCTCGCCCCACCAATCCCCCTGGTTCTGGAGAATGCTGTGGGTCACGCCCACGTAGTGCCCCCGGCCCCGGGCCTCCAGGATGACGTAATTGCCCTCTCCCGTCCGGGTTGGTCTTGCCGTTCACCTCCGGCTGGCCGTTCCGCGTCCAGTCGCTGGTCCAGCCGTGGTTCGGCGTCGCCTGACGGTACTGTGCGTGGAAGTACCCCATGTCGTCGGGCAGCGACGTGTGCTTCTCGTAGTCGATGTTGTAGTAGAAGGCGCCTACGGCGGTCTCGCTCTCATTCGTCACGGTGATGCGTGCCGATCTGCGGAACGGCATGGGGAAATAGCTGTTCAGCGCCTTCTGCGACCCCACCGAGAGCGGGCCGGACTCGTAGAGGAAGTAGCGGCCCAGCCCCAGCCCGAAGAAATCGCCGATGGGCGCCTCCACGCTGGGCGTTTCCTCGCCGTCCCAGTACATGCGCAGGACGATGTTCTTCAGGTGCCAGCGGTCGCCGGTGGCGATGGTGAACCACATGTGGCTGATGACGCCCGGGCCCGTCAGGTCGGCGATCGTACGGGTTTCGCCCGCGCCGATGGGGTGTTCCCAGTTGCCGTCGTCGTTGGCGCCCGTCGGGTCCGTGCTGGATACGCGAGCGGACGTGTAGCTTCGCAGCATCGGAAGGGCGTCGAGTTCCCGGCGCACCTCCTGGGCCCGCAGCGGAGCGGCCAGCAGGACGAGGCGAAGACAGCGAGCAGGAAGCGGGCGTGACGCATGGTGGGCCCTCCGGTTGGCGCGGACGATCCCCCCCGGACGACGGGGTGATGGGGCAGCTTATACGGCGGTCCGGTCCGGCGACAGGGCGCCGGTGCCGGCACCTGTCTTCTGTAGCGTGCCGACAAGCTAGCGTCGTGACCCCGGTCGCCCTGCCAGATTCGACCCTCGGCTATCCTCCTGTTTCCAGCTTCCTGGCCACCTCGACCGCTCGAGCCACCACGTCCTCTTCGTCCGCCACCTCCAGGCGTCCGTCGTGCATGAGCACGCGACCGTCGCAGATCGTCGTATGCACCGCGCGTCCGTTGGCGGCGTAGACCAGCGCGGACACCGGGTCGTGGACCGGCTGTGTCGACGGGTGGGAGAGGTCCACCAGGACGAGGTCGGCGGGAGCTCCGGCCTCGATGCGACCGCTGCCGAGGTGGAACGCCTCGGCGGGGGCGGTCGTGGCCATCGCCAGCGCGTCGTGCGCGGTGAGCACGGTCGGGTCCGCCGCCCTGTGCTTCTGCACCAGCGCCAGCGTCTTCATCTCCTCGACCATGTCGAGGTTGTTGTTGGACCCTGCACCGTCGGTGCCCAGAGCGACCCGAAGCCCGCAGGCACGCGCGGTCCGGCAGTCGAAGATCCCACCCGTGGCGAGCTTCATGTTCGCGGTCGGGTTGGTCACCACCGTCGCTCCGTGGTCCGCGAGAAGCTCCATCTCGGCGGATCGAGGTAGACGCCG
Source organism: uncultured Gemmatimonadales bacterium (assembly GCA_963848895.1). Taxonomy (GTDB): domain Bacteria; phylum Gemmatimonadota; class Gemmatimonadetes; order Longimicrobiales; family Gaopeijiaceae; genus SZUA-318. The sequence goes on along the minus strand of CAWKGE010000017.1, from coordinate 866,823 downwards.
TGTGCCAGGACCAGGTTCGGGCCCAGGAGGCCGAGTCGCTCCAGGAAGGGGGCCGGCCGCAGGCCGTGCTCCTCCACGCACGCGTCCACCTCCTCCCTCGTCTCCGAGAGGTGGATGTGCACGATCAGGTCGTGCTTCGCGGCCAGCTCCCCCATCCACACGAGGCTCTCCGGCGCGACGCTGTAGATCGCGTGAGGCGCCAGCGCCACCTGGATGCGTGGGTCGAGCCGGTCACGCTCGGCCACCTGGCGGAGCACGGCCTCGCGCTGGGCTCCGGCCTCGACGCCGCTGGGGTCGCCGTGGTCGATGAACACGGAGCCGACGTGCGCCCGCAGCCCCAGCTCCTCCACCGCGCGCACCACGCCCGGCTGGTGCCAGTACATGTCGTTGAAGTACGTGGTCCCCGAGCGGATCATCTCCACGATCGCCAGGCGGGTCCCGTGATAGACGTCCTCCTCGGTGAGGCGGGCCTCGGCCGGCCAGATCCTGGTGCGCAGCCATTCCATGAGCGGCAGGTCGTCGCCGTAGCCGCGGAAGAGCGTCATCGCGGCGTGCGTGTGGCCGTTGCGCAGCCCCGGGAAGGCGTACAGGCCCCGGCCGTCGATGGTACGGTCGGCCGAGGGCTTCGCGCCCGCGCCGCCCTCCGGCTCGCGCACCCATGCGATCCGCCCTCCCTCGATCCCGATGTCACGCGTGCCCCCGTCGACCGTGGCTCCCCGAATGACCAGCTCCACCGCGTTCCCTCCAGTGTGTTCCGTCGCGGCCTTGTGCTCCCGCCCCGTGGCTTTCCATCGTTCCCTGTCCGGGCCGCGTCTCCAGGGGCGCGGCGGCGTGCTCCAGCCCACGGACTGCGAGCGTGAAGGTAAACGGCGTCCCCCATCGCAGCATCTCCCTCGACGAGGACGGGTGGTCCGTCCGCATCGTGGATCAGACCGCGCTCCCCCACGCCTTCCGCCTCGCGCGCCTGACCGACGTGGAGGACGCCGCACGCGCCATCGCGACGATGCAGGTGCGCGGTGCCCCGCTCATCGGAGCCACGGCCGCCTACGGCCTGGCCCTCGCGCTCCGGGAGTCCCCCTCCGACGGCGCGCTCGCACGCGCTCGCGCGCTGCTGACGGCGACGCGGCCCACGGCCGTGAACCTGGCGTGGGCGATGGACCGGGTGAGCGAGGTCGTACGGTCGTTGCCGGAGGGGGAGCGCGCCGCGGCGGCGTACCGCGTCGCCGCCTCGATCGCGGACATGGACGTCGAGTGCAACCGACGCATCGGCGAGCACGGCCTGCGCCTCATCCGGAGCATGGCCGAGGAGAGACCGGAGCGGCCGGTGGAGATCCTCACGCACTGCAACGCCGGGTGGCTCGCGACCGTGGACCGGGGCACCGCCACCGCGCCGATCTACCTCGCCCACGACGTCGGGTCTGCCCGTGCACGTGTGGGTCGACGAGACACGCCCGCGAAACCAGGGCGCCGGCCTCACGGCATGGGAGCTGGGCCAGCACGGCGTGCCCCACACCGTCGTGGTGGACAACGCGGGCGGCCATCTCATGCAGCGGGGGCGCGTGGATCTGTGCCTCGTGGGCACCGACCGCACCACGGCCTCCGGGGACGTGGCCAACAAGATCGGCACGTACCTGAAGGCGCTCGCGGCGCGGGACAACGGCGTGCCGTTCTACGTCGCGGCCCCGTCGTCGTCCATCGACTGGGGCCTCGACGATGGACGCGACATCCCCATCGAGGAGCGGGCCGGCGACGAGGTGGCGCGCGTCACGGGCCGGGCGGAGGACGGCCGCATCCAGCGCGTGCAGGTGGTCCCCCCGGGCTCGCCGGTGGCCAACCCCGCCTTCGACGTCACGCCCGCGAGGCTCGTTACCGGCCTGATCACCGAGCGTGGCATCGCCGAGGCGAGCCGGGAGGGGCTCGAGAGGCTCTTTCCCGAGCGCGCCGCCGCCGACCGTGCGCCACGCCGGGGCGTGGGCTCGTGAGCGCCGCGGCGCTCCGGGCGGCGGTGGTGCACACCGCGCGGGAGATGAGCGCCCGCGGCCTCAGCCGTGGCACCTCCGGCAACGTCAGTGCCCGCGTCGCGGACGGGATGCTCGTGACGCCGTCGGCCGTTCCGTACGAGGAGATGGAGGCAGGCGACGTCGTCCTGGTCGACCTGGAAGGGCGCGTCGTGGAAGGAGAGCGACAGCCCACCACCGAATGGCCGATGCACGCCGCGATCTACCGGGCCCGCCCGGACGCCGGCGCGGTCGTGCACGCCCACGCGATCTTCTGCACGAGCCTGTCCACGCTGCGCCGCGACATCCCGGCCTTCCACTACATGATCGCGCTGGCCGGCGGCGACTCGATCCGGTGCGCTCCCTATGCCGGCTTCGGGACGACGGAGCTGGCGACCCACGCGGTGTCCGCGCTGGAGGGCCGGGACGCCTGCCTGCTGGCCAACCACGGCATGGTGGCGCTGGGCGCGTCGCCGGCCGGCGCGCTGGAGCTCGCGCAGGAGGTGGAGACGCTCGCCGAGCTGTACTGGCGCGCGCTCCTGGCGGGAGAGCCGACATTGCTCACCCCCGACGAGGTGGCGGAGGCGTGCCGACGCTTCGCGGCGCGCCGCGGACGGGGCGCGGGCGGGTGACGGCGCCTGGGCCCCGGCCTCAGGGCTGCCGGCCGCCCCCGACCTCGTGCTCGATGCGGATGGGATTCGGGTAGCGGATCGGCCCCAGCCGCGTCTGGATGGAAGGCGTGGCCTCCAGGCGTATCCGGGTGGGTTCACCGGCTCCCGCCACGGCCAGCGCCAGGCCGGCCACCTGGTCGAGCTGGCGATCGAAGAAGTCCAGCAAGTCGAGCCGCACCCGGACGGGCACGTCCACCGGCTCCCCCGGCGGGAGCACGTACTCCTGGTCGAGCGCGCCGCTCACCGTCTGCCGATCGTCCAGGAAGAGCGTCCAGTCCAGGGCGACCAGGCGCGCCTGGACGTTGTCCGCGGGGTTGGACGCGCGCACCCGCAACGTCATCTCCAGGGGCAGCTCCCCACGGGCCAGCGACCCGGCGACCCGGGCCACGTCGAGGGGGCTCAGGTCCTCCAGGCTCCGGCTCGAGGCGATCGACACTCCGGCCAGCGTGCCTCCCGACGTGCCGGCGAGAGAGAAATCGACGTCGCGCAGGGCCGTGATCTCCCGAAGCGTGGCGCATCCGGCCAGGAGGGCGACGCCGGTCAGGGCGAGGAGGTGGGTGCGGGACGGGCAGGCGTAGCTCATCGGAGGATCATAGCGGGCGCCCCCGAGTTGACAAACACCGGCAATAAGTCCTCGCCGACACGCTTCGCGTCGGCGCGTTCGATTCCCTCGGATCATGGACGACCACTTCAAGCGAGTCATCGGGGCGTTCCCGCTTGACGCACGCCCCCCGCGGGCCGAACCTTTCGATCTGACCACGGTCTCGCGTGGGCGGCCGATCGACTCTCGGCGGCGGCGCGGGACGGTTTCATCGGCAGGTACCCTCCATGCCCCGTCGGACAACGGACCAGGGGCGCTCACGCCTCCCCTCGTGCCTCGTGTTGGTGCTCTCGGCACTGGGGTGGAGTGTGTCCGCTCTGGGGGCGCAGGAGCTTCCGCTCAAGCGGGAGGTCCCGGCATCGGGGCCGTACGAATGCCCGTCCGTCGCCACCGCCGACATGCCCGGCGCGCCCGAGCAGGCGCAGGCGCGCCAGCTCGCCTCGACCGCGGCGCAGGCGGTGATCCTCGGCGACCTCGACCGGGCGCGGGCACTTCTGGATCGGGCCACCGAGTTGGATCCGGCCTCGGCGGACCTGGCCTATCGCCACGCCCGGGTGCTCGAGGATCTGGGAGAGCGCTCCGCGGCCGTGTCGGAGTTTTGCAGGGTCCTCGCCCTCAACCCCCGGGCGGAGGGGGTGGACGACGCCCGCGACCGCATCGAGTCGCTGGAGTCCTCCGACCGTGTGACGATCCCCGCCTCGGCCATCGAGGCGTTCCAGGACGGGTTGGCCGGGGCCGACGCGGGCCTACTGGAGCGCGCATTGACCTCGTTCGACTCGGCCGCGGCGCGGGCGCCCGACTGGCCGGACGCGATCTACGACCGGGGGGTGATCTTCGCGCGCCTGGGACGGACCGCCGAGGCGTCGCGCGATCTTCGGCGCTACCTCGAGCTCGTGCCGGGAGCCCCGGACGGCATCGCAGTCTCGGAGCGGATCGGCGAGCTCCAGGGCGTGGCGCTCGCGCCGACCCCGAGCCCGGGGACGGCTCTGGCCCTGGGGATCCTGGTGCCGGGCATGGGTCAGTTCTATTCGGGGCGGGCCGTGGGTGGACTGACTGTGCTGGCGTTGGCGGGGGGGGCCGTCGCCACCGGCTTGTTCGTCAAGAAGGTCGAGGTCCAGTGCCTCAGCGCCATCGAACCCGGGCAGGACTGTCCGGCCGGACAGGTCGTCGGCGAGGACGTGACCTACCCGTACCGCATCCCTGCGATCGGGGCGGCCGCGGCCGTCGGCCTCGTGGGTGCGATCGAGGCCTTCATCCACCTCCGGGGCCAGCGGTCCACGCCGGCCTTCGAGGAGGCGAGCGAGGCGGCGCGGGACGCGGGACCCCGGCTGGAGATGCCCACGGTCGCGGCGCACGGGCGACACGTGGACGTCGGGCTCCTGCGGGTGACTTTCCGGTGAGGGAGCGGAGGGTGTCGGCATGAGCCGTGGACGTGGCAATACCCTCCGGGTCGGGACCGGTGCGGCGCTTCTGCTCGTCGTCGTGCTGGGCGCGCTGGGACTGATCCAGGCCTGCACGATCAAGGACGTCACCTCCGTGCCCCTCGGCTCCGTGACCGTCCAGCCTGGGAGCGCCAGCCTGGTCGTTGGGCAGAGCGCCCCGTTCAGCGCGACCGTGCGGGACGATCAGGGCAACACGCTGTCGGGCGCGTCGGTGGCGTGGTCGAGCGGCACCCCCACCGTGGTCTCCGTCGACGGGGACGGGACGGCGCACGCCCTCGCGCCGGGATCGGCGGTCGTGCGGGCCACGTTCCGGGACATGTCCGGGACCGCGTCCGTCACGGTCGGGCCCGGGCCTTCCATCGTCGCGAGCCCCACCGAGGTGGCGTTCTCGGGGGCGGTGGGCGGAACGGCGCCGAGTCCCCGGGACGTCCAGATCACCAACGGCGGCGGGGGAAGCCTGCAGGGCCTCCTCGCCACCATCCAGTTCGCATCGGGACAGCCGACCGGGTGGCTGTCCGCCTCGCTCGGTGCCTCGTCAGCGCCCACGAGCCTGACGCTGACGCCCGTCACGGCCGCCGTGCCTGCCGGTTCCTACGCCGCCACGGTGGTCGTGTCGGCACAGGGTGCCAGCAACAGCCCGCTGTCGATTCCCGTAACGCTCACGCTCACGGAGGGACGGGCCATCATCGCCCTCGACCCGGCGACGGTCGACCTGGAGGCCGCGGGCGGCGGCAACACCGCGGATGTGCAGGTCACGAACGCAGGAGGCGGGGATCTCACCGACCTGTCGGCCACGGTCTGGTACGCGGCGGTGGGAGGCGCGTGGCTCTCGGCGAGCCTGTCGGGATCCACGGCGCCGGCCCAGCTGCACATCGAGGCGGACCCGGCCGGGCTCTCACCGGGGACGTACGAGGCCGAGGTGCGGGTCGCGTCGCCGGTGGCCGTGAACAGCCCGCAGCCCGTGACGGTGACGTTCCTCGTGTCCGCGACCGCCGACGTCGCCATCACCAAGTCGGGGCCCACCTCGGCCCTGGAAGGCGAGCGGCTGACGTACACGCTCCAGGTGTCGAACGCAGGCCCGGACGTTGCGGAGGGCGTTGTCGCCACGGACTCGCTGCCGCCGGGCACCACCCTGGTGTCGACCTCGGTGGGTAGCGTCGACAACGGCGTCGTGCAGTGGGACGTCGGGTCGCTGTCGGCGGGGGCTTCGGCCGAGGCCACGATCGTGGTGGACCTCGCCGCAGGAACCACCGGCGCGGTCCGGAACGCGGCGAGGGTGTCCTCGTCGACGCCCGACACCGACCCGTCGAACGACGTCTCCGAAGTCGTCACGAACGTGGGGGCGTTGATCCTGGCGGACCTCGGAGTGAAGAAGAGCGGGCCCCCCAGCGCCGTCGCGGGTACGGACATCAAGTACACCATCGAGGCGTCCAACGCGGGTCCGGCCGGCGGGCAGAACGTGGTCGTCGTGGACACGATCCCGGCGGGGATGACGTTCAAGTCCACCACCGGGGGGACCCTGGTCGGCGGCGATGTGCTGCGGTGGAGCATCGGTTCGCTCACGCCGGGCGCGACGCGGAGCATCGAGGTGACCGTGACGGTGGACGCGCCCACCCGCGGCACGGTCGTGAACCGGGCGTGGATCGACGGCACCTCCACGGACCGCAACGGCGCCAACGACGTGGCCGCGGTGAGCACGAACGTGGCCGCGCCCCCCGGCATCACCATCGTGGGCGGGCCCCTGAACGTGAGCGAGGCGGGAACGTCGCAGACGTTCACGGTGGCCCTGGCGGCCCAGCCCGCCACCGACGTGGTGCTGACTGTCGGAAGCAGCGACACGGGGGAGGCGACCGTGAGCCCGGCCACGCTGACGTTCACCAACGTGACCTGGGGCACACCACAGACCGTGACGGTCACCGGCGTCGACGACGACCTCATCGACGGACCGCAGACGTCGACGGTGACGGTCGCCGTGAACGACGCGCTCTCGGACGCCGCCTACGATCCCGTTCCGGACGCGACGGTGAGCGTGACCACCTCCGACAACGACGCACCCGGGTTCACGATCGCCCAGAGCGGGGGCACGACGTCGGTGAGCGAAGCGCTCACGACGGATACGTTCACGGTCGTCCTGGACGCGGAGCCCGCATCCGACGTGGTGTTCACGATCACCGCGGGCGACCCGAGCGAAGCAACGGCGGGACCCCTCACAATGACGTTCACGCCTGCTGAGTGGGATACGCCCAAGGACGTCGTAGTCACCGGCGTGAACGACTTCCTCGACGATGGAGACCAACTCAGCACGGTCACCGTGTCGGTGAACGACGCGCTCTCCGATCCGGCCTACGGCGGGACGGCGGTACCTGACCAACTCGTCAGTGTCACCACGATCGACGACGACGCGGTGGGCTTCACGATCACCGCCGGGGCGCTCTCCGTGAGCGAGACCGGAACGACTGCGGCGTTCACGGTGGCGCTGACGGCGCAGCCGGCGACCAGCGACGTGGTGTTGTTCGTCACGAGCGGTGACAAGGGGGAGGCGACGGTGGGGCCGGACACGCTCAAGCTCACGTTCACGAGCGGGAGCTGGAACGTGGCGCAGACGGTGACGGTGACCGGCGTGGACGACGACCTGGTGGACGGAAGCCAGATCACCACGCTGACCATCGGGGTGCTCGCGGCCAGCTCCGACGACCAATTCGACGGGGTGGCGAACCAGACCCGCCCGGTCACCACCACGGACAACGAGGTGGCGGGATTCGCGGTCACGCCCGCCACGCTCACGGTGGCCGAAGGCGCAGCGCCGGGAACGTTCACGGTGGTGCTCACGGCCAAGCCCGTCTCCGACGTGGTCTTCGCCGTCTCCAGCGACGACGCCACCCAGGTGACGGTTGCCCCCACGACGCTCACGTTCACGAACGCGACCTGGAACACCCCGCAGACGGTCACCGTCACCGCGGTGGACGATCCCACCGTGGACGGGGCCGTGACCAGCACGGTCAGGGTGGCGGTGAACGACGCCGCCTCGCAGGACCAGTTCGATCCGCTGGCCGACAAGACCGTGAGCGTGACCGCCACGGACAACGACGTCGCCGGCTTCACGGTCACGGGCGGACCGCTGACCGTGAGCGAGTCGGGCACCTCGCAGACGTTCACCGTGGTGCTCGCGCGCCAGCCGCTCACGAACGTCGTCTTCGGCGTCTCCAGCAGCGATGGAACCGAGGCGGCCGTCAGCCCTGCCACACTGACGTTCACCTCCGCCAACTGGAACGTGCCGCAGGCAGACACGGTGAAGGGCGTGAACGACTTTCTGATCGACGGCGATGTGGATAGCCAGGTCACGGTGTCTGTGAAGGCAGGCTCGGCATCTGCATTTGCCGTGCTGCCCTCGCAGACGGTCGACGTAACGACCACCGACAACGACGTGCCGGGCTTCACGGTGACGCCTACGTCGCTGACGATGGTCGAAGGGACATCAAAGACCTTCAGCGTGGTCCTGGGGGCTCAGCCCGCGTCACCCGTGTTGTTCACGATAGTCGCGAGCGACCCGACGGCGGCAACTGTTGACTCGGCGACGCTCACGTTTGCCCCCAGCGGCTGGAACACTCTACACACGGTGTCAGTGACCGGTGTCGACAATCTCGTGCACGACCCGGACCGACACAGCAAGGTCGCGGTATCGGTTGCCGCGGGCTCGGACGGCCATTTCTTGGGGCTGAGCGATACCGTAGACGTCACTACCACGGACAACGATCCCGTCGGCTTCGTGGTCGCGGACCTAAGTCCCCGCGAGGCAACCGAAGGGGGAGGCCAGTATCGATTCAGTGTGGTTCTGACGTCCCAGCCTACGAGCCCGGTGGTGTTGAAGATCAGCAATGTGCTGACAGCCGACGCGACGGTGAGCCCCAGTTCTCTCACGTTCACCTCAACGGACTGGAGCGTGCCGAAGCCCGATACGGTGACGGCCGTCGACGACGCGTGGGTCGATGGCCCTCCGTACACCGACACGATCAAGATCAATATTGACGCCGCGGCCTCAGACGATGCCTTCGATGCGGTGCCAGGCCAGAAGAGGAGCGTCCTGATCAAGGACAACGAAGTCCCTGGATTCACGGTGACCGGAGGGCCGTTCACGCTCGATGAGGCGGGAACGACCTCGGGCTCCTTCACCGTAGTCTTGACGTCGCAACCTGAGGGGACCGTGGTGTTCAACGTTGCCCCCACCGACGAGACCGAAGCCTCCGTGGACTCGACCACGCTGACGTTCACATCGACAAACTGGAATACGGCCAAGACTGTCAAAGTCACTGGCGTCGACGACTCGGTCGTGGATGGGACCATCTCCAGCAAGGTCACCGTATCGGTGAACGCTGCCTCCTCACTCGATCCGTACGACACTCTGCCATCCCAGAGCGTCGACGTCACCACAACCGACGATGAGGTGCCCGGGCTGTTGGTTGACCCGACAACCCTGTCCGTCACTGAGAACGGAGCCGGGAAGAAGGCGACGTTCGACGTGGCTCTGACGGCCCCGCCGGCGTCCGACGTCACGATCAGCGTGGTCAGTAGCGACACCGGCGAGGCCACCGTGGACTTGTCCTCGCTCACGTTCACCCCAACGACGTGGAGCACGGCTCAGCCGGTCAGCGTCTCGGGCGTGATCGACAACACTCCCGACGGGGATCAGACGATCAACGTCACCCTCACGGCAAGCGCGGCAAATCCCTACTCGGGGTTGAGCCAAGCAGTCAGCGTCACCGTCGTGGATATCGACCCGCCCGACGGCCTCGAGCTCGTCCAGGCGACCCCCGCCCCCGACGCCCGCTCCACGATCGCCGAGTCGCTGAGCCAGAGCCGCGCTGATGGCGGAGGACGACTCCAGGGCCCCCGTCCGGGCGCCCGCCGCGGACGACCACGCGCCGAAGTTGCACCTCTTCGACGCGGAGGGGGAGCGAAAGAAGTCTTCGGGGCCCGTGAAGTGGTTCCTGCGCCACCCCATGGTCGTCGTGGTCGTGGTGGCCATCTTCGCGACGCCCTTCGTCTATCGCATGGTGCGTCGCGCGACGGCGCCGGTCGAGCCGACCCTCCAGGGGGAACCGCCTCCGATGATCCCGGCGACCGCCGGGCCGGTGGAGTTCAAGCGGGGCCTGACGCCGCTGCCCGATTCCGAGGTCGCGGGACCCGCGGGCTCCTCGCAGCCCCTCACCGTCCGGGCCATGGGTCAGGACGGGTTCCCTCTCGCGGGCGCGCTCGTGACGTTCCGCGTGGTGGAGGGACCCGGCACGCTGGACGTGGATACGGTCCGGACCGACGGGGCGGGGCTGGCCCGCACCGCCATCCTTCTTCCGGAGCGTCCCGGCCGCGTGCGGGTGGTGGCGGCCCTGGACGACCCGGAGCTCCCGGGGGCACGCTTCATCGCGACGGCACGTGCCGGCGCGCCGACCCGGGCCGTGGTGGCCGCGGGCGACCGCCAGTCGGCCGGGGTGGGCGACCTCCTTCCCCAGCGGCTCGGCATTCTCGTCACGGACGGGAGCGGCAACCCGGTCCCCTCGGTGGCCGTCAACTTCCAGGTCGTCGCGGGCGGGGGGATGGTGGCTCCGTCCCGCACGCGAACCGACTCCCTGGGACGAGCCTACGCGGCCTGGCGACTGGGCCCCACGCCCGGCACCCAGGCCGTGGTCGCCCTGGCGCCCGACCTGAACGCGCGTCTCGACTTCAACGCCATCGCCGAGGGCGATACCGCGACTGCTGCGGTCCCGGACAGCGCCGAGGGGGAGGCGGCGCCCCCGCTCCAGGGCGGCGCGGCCGTGACGGTGGTGTCCCGGACGTTCGTGGTGGGCGGCAGCTTCGTGTGCGCCATCCCGGGCGGCAACCTGTCCTGCCGGGGCGCCAACGACAGGGGCCAGCGCGCGGGTGGGTCCTCGACGCGGTTCGCGGCGGTGGCCGCGGGGGTGTCCCACGCCTGTGGTCTGACGGCCGTCGGCGAGGCCTCCTGCTGGGGAGCCAACGAGAGTGGCCAGCTGGGCGACGGCTCCCGCACGGACCGGGCGGCCCCGGTGTCGGTCGACACGGACGTCCTCTTCTTCGCGATCGCTGCCGGGGCGTCGCATACGTGCGGGCTGGCCGCGGGCGGCCGCGCCCTCTGCTGGGGCGGGAACCTGAACGGCCAGCTGGGCGACGGCGCCCGCGAGGACCGGCCGACGCCGGGCGTGGTGTCCGGTGCCGTGCGCTTCGCCACGCTCACGGCGGGGTGGGACCACACGTGCGGGCTCACCGCGGCGAACGAGGCGTACTGCTGGGGGCTGAACGACCACGGGCAGCTCGGGGACGGGACCCAGCTGGACCGCCTGACGCCGACGCGCGTCCCGGGGAGGTTCCGGTCCCTGGTCGCCGGAAGCGCCCATACCTGCGGAATCCGCGACGGTCAGGTCTTCTGCTGGGGGAGCAACGCCTTCGGCCAGCTCGGCGACGGCTCCACGCAGGACCGGTCGAGACCGGTGGCAGTCCAGGGCCTGTCGGGCACGGTGAGCCGCCTGGCGGCCGGCGCGGTGAGCACCTGCGCGCTCCTGACCGACGGCACCGCCTGGTGCTGGGGGCAGAACCTCCACGGGCAGGTCGGCGACGGCACCAACGTGAACCGCTCGACCCCCACCGCGGTGGCCGGCGGCCTGAACTTCTCCTCCCTCTTCGCGGGCGGTGCGCTGACGTGCGCCTTCACGGATGGGGGTGCCCAGTACTGCTGGGGCCTGAACCAGAGCGGGCAGCTCGGTGACGGCACGCGGGAAAGCCGACCCGTGCCCACGCGGGTCAGGGGCGGCTGAGGAGCACATCCCCGTGGCTCCGGCGCGGCGCCTGGAGACGATCACCGCCTCGCACCGGAGAGCGTTCTGGATCATCTTCCTGGTGGCGCTGGGGGTGCGCGCTTGGACGCTCACGCTCTACCCCCGGGGGCTGCTCGACCCCAACACCGGCTGGGAGTCGGGGGCGATCGCCGAGTCGTTGCTCCGGACCGGGCGGTTCGCGGACCCCTACCTGATTCCCACGGGTCCCACGGCCCACGTCCCGCCGGTGTACGTGTACCTGCTGGCCGGCATCTACGGCGTTTTCGGATTCACGCTTCTCGCCGGTATCCTGCGTTGGATCCTGGTGATAGCCTCCTACTCCGCCATGTACGCCATGCTGCCCTGGGTGGGCGAGAAGGTCGGCGTGGGTCGCGAGGCGGGGTTCCTCGGGGGGATGGCTGGGGCGTTCATGGTCCTGTGGCCGGGCGAGGTGGAGGGGTTCGCCGGCGTCGCCCTCGCCCTGTTCATGCTGGCATTCGTCCGCCGCTGGTCGACGCCCGCGACCAGCGGGCGGGCCTCGATCCTGTTGGGTCTCGGGGCCGGAGCCTCCCTGCTCCTGCAACCGGCGCTCCTCCCCGTGTTCCTGGGATGCCTCGCGTTCGAGCTCTGGTGGCGACGGAGGGCCGCCGGAGTCCGGGGTGCCGCGCTCGTGGCCCTGGGGATGGGCGTCGCGTGTCTCCCGTGGGCCATCCGGAACCAGCGGGTCTTCGGCGAGCAGTTCGTCGTGCGCAGCAACCTCGGCCTCGAGCTGTACGTGGGGAATCACCCGGGCGCGCACGCCGACATCGACGTCTCCTCGCGGCGCCGGTCGTTCACGCACCCGCGAACGGACCTCGCGGAGGCGGAGCTGGTGCGGGACCTGGGCGAGCGGGCATACATGCGCACGAAGGGACGGGAGGCGCTCGACTGGATCCGTCAGGAGCCTGGCGCCTTCGCCCGGCTCACGGCGACGCGCGTGGCGTACGTCTGGGCGGGTCCGCTCCACGATCCGTTCCTGACGGCCCTGTTCTCCACCCTGACTCTGCTGGCCGTCGTGGGGGCCTGGCGGGTCCTGCCGGCGCTCACCGTGCCCCAGCGCGCGGCGCTGCTCCTCCCCCTGATCACCTATCCGCTGATCTACTACGTGGTCGCCTACCAGGCCCGCTACCGCGACCCCGTCAACTGGATACTGCTCCTGCTGGCGGGCGCCGCCGTGTTGGGTGCGAAGGCCGCCCCGGCGGACAGCACCGTGGCCGACACGTAGGCGTAGAGGGTGTCGCTCCGCGGACGGGTCTTCGACGCTTCCGGGAACGCAGGGGGCGGCCAGCGTCGCCGCCACCAGGAAGATCCGCTTCACGAGCCCGCGCCGGCGTGAGGCGCCCGAGGGCGAGGGTCTCCGCCAAGCCCCGACGTCCCGGCAGAATCGAGGGATGCCCGTTCGTCTCAGCGGTGACGATCCTCTCCTGGAGCTCATCATCGTGTGGGACCACTTCCATGAAGAAGACCGGTCCCGCTCCCGTGCGGACATGCGCGGCGGCGGGATCGTATGTCCGCGTATGAGATGCCACCGCTCCGCGCCGGCCCGTCGTCCGCGCGGGGAGGGTGCGCTCCGGGTCCGCGCGCTCCTGGCGGCCCTCCTGCTCGGGTCGATCCCGCTCCTGGCTCCCTCGCCCGCCTCGGCCCAGGCGCTGGTCGTGCAGGTGCGCGACCTGGCCAAGGGCATCGGCGACGCCACCGTGACCATCCTCTACCGGAACGACGTCCTCGATCGTGCGGTGACCGACTCGGCGGGGGTCGCGCGCGCCAGCGGGTTCCCGGCGGGCACGTATCAGCTCCGCGTCGAGGCGCTCGGCTACTCCGCCAAGACCGTGGACGACGTGCGTGTGGGCGTGGGAGAGGTCAAGGCCGTCGAGATCACGCTGGCCCCGTCGCCCATCGCGCTGGAGGGGCTGACGGTGGAGGCGGGGCGGATCCAGATCCAGCGGGAGAACACGGAGTTCTCGACGCAGGTGGAGGAGCGTGCGATCCGGCTGCTGCCGGTGACGTACAACGCGGTGGACCTGGTGGCGCTGACGCCCGGGGCGCGGCCGAACAACGTGTGGGGGGGCGCGAACTTCCAGGCGAACAGCTACCGCATCGACGGGGTGGCGGCGAACAACCCGGGCATGGGCGGCAACCTGATCCAGCCGAACGTGAACTGGATCGAGCGGGTGGACGTGCGGGGGCTGGGCGCGGGTGCGGAGTACGGCGGGTTCCAGGGCGGGCTGATCGACGTGATCACGAAGAGCGGGAGCGACCGCACGCAGGGCTTCTTCCGCAGCACGTACCAGAACGAGCTGCTGAGCAGCACGAACCTGGTGAAGACGGAGATCGGCCGCGAGGTGGCGGACCGGGTGGACGTGGAGGGGGAGGTGCGGGGCCCGATCGTGCGCGATGAGCTGTTCTACTACGTGTCGGCGAAGCGGGTGCAGCAGAGCAGCCAGGCGCTGAACCACCTGGCGGGCGTGGACGGGCGCTACGCGCCGTTCCAGGAGGGGCTGGCGGAGAGCAAGCTGTTCGGGAAGCTGACGTGGGACCCGGGCCCGCGGCATCATGTGGACGTGTCGGGCGCGTACACGGACACGCGCGCGGACAACTACGAGATGACGGGCTACGAGGGCTCGGGGGCGACGCACCGCTACACGTCGCCGACGACGCTGCTGAACGCGTCGCTCACCGAGGCGCTGGGGGATTGGGGCACGCTGGAGGTGCGGGCGAACCACTTCTCGCGGGACGAGCGCTACGACCCGTACGAGGGCCAGGCGGTGCCGGGGATCCAGACGTTCTCGCTGACGCCGCCGTACACGGCGTTCGGCAACGCGCCGTTCACGCTGCGGAGCGCGCCGTCGAGCACGTCGGTGAACGGGCAGCTCAGCTTCCATGTGCCCACGGGGCCGCTGACGCACACGATCAAGATCGGCGGCGAGTACACGCGCGGCTCCTTCCTGGACCGGCGCGTGCGCAACGGCGGCATGACCTGGATGCCGGCCAACAACCCGAACTTCGACGCCTCCGATCCGGACACCTGGCACTCCCTCTCGTCGCAGTGGGTGCCGAGCGGGTGGGGCGGCGAGGTGCACCTGGACGCGGACGTGTCGAACGCGGCGGCGTACGTGCAGACGAGCCTGGACCTGGGGTCGCGGGTGGCGCTGACGCCGGGGCTGCGGTGGAACGAGTGGCGGGGGTGGATGACGCCGGGGTCGGGGGCGCGCTTCCGGGCGGTGGAGGCGAAGGGGTGGGATCCGCGCGTCGGGATCTCCGTCGATCTGACGGGGGACGGCACGCTGGTGGCCAAAGGTCACTGGGGCCGCTACCACCAGAGCCTGATCTCGCAGATGTTCGACCGGGTGGGCGGCTCGGACGTGTTCACGAACGAGGAGTTCTGGTACTACACGCCGGGCGACCTGGCGGACCCGACGACGACGTTCACCCAGGCGGAGCGCGACGCGCTGGCCGGGACGAACGGATTCCGGAAGTTCGGCGAGGAGATCCTGAACGAGACGGGCCCGGTGCAGGACTACCGTCAGCCCTACATCGACCAGTGGCTGGTGGGCCTGGAGAAGCAGGTCGGCGACTGGCTGAAGTTCGAGGCCCTCTACACGCGCCGCTCGAACAAGGACATGGTGGCGCTGGTCGACCTCAACCGGGCGACCAACTACACCAGGTACGAGGGCGTGCGCGTCTACGACAGCGGAGGCTCCCCCGTCCCCTACCAGGGCGGCACGGTCTACCTGCAGGAGCTGTGGGTGCCCAACTACACCCTCGTCGAGCGGATCCGCTGCATCACCTCGGGCCCGTGCGACGAGGTGCCGTTCCCGCCGGGGCTGACCCCCGCCGACACGCTCAACATGCCGTGGGACCCGACGTACGTGGTGACGACGGCCCCGGACGCGAAGCGCGAGTTCGGGCAGCTCCAGCTCAGCATGGAGATCTCCAAGCCGCTGTGGGGGATGTCGCTCTCCTTCGTCGCCACGGACCTGAAGGGCAACCTGGACAACGTGAGCGGCTACACGGATCCGGACGGCTACAACGCCGGTCCGTACGTGCGCGTAAATGAATTCGTGAACGCCTACGGCGCGCTGGACAACTTCGCCGACCGGGAGTGGAAGATGTCGATCTGGGGCGTCCTCCCCTGGGAGTCAGGGGCGGCGCCTTCTTCACGCACCAGTCCGGCGACCACTATTCGCCGCAGTTCCGCCTCTACGGCCTCGGCTTCTTCCGCTACAGGGTCGGAACCGGCGCCCTCGGCAGAAACGGGCAGCCGCAGTACCCGGGCCAGGAGCTCGACTACGCGCTCCTGTATCCCCTCGAGGGTCAGGAGGTCTTCGTGGGCCCGCGGGGCCTGCCGACGCTGCCGAGCCACTCGAACCTGGACCTCCGCCTCGAGAAGCTCTTCGCGTACCGCGGCCACGACCTGGCCGTGTCCATGGACGTCTTCAACCTCTTCCGCAACCGGGCCGTGACCGAGCTCAACACGGCCGTCAACAACGGCCCCGACTACGGCTACCGGACCAGCCAGTCCCTGTTCAGCCCCGGCATCGAGGCGAACAAGTACTTCAAGGCCCCCCAGGAGCGCGTCGCGCCTCGCTCCCTCCGCCTGGGAGTGGCCTTCTACTTCTACGTAGTGGTAGTACCCGGGAACGGCCCGCCCGTCCCCACTGGCAAGCTTGTTGCAGGGGGACGGGCAAGCCCGTCCGCGCCTGTCGGACGTCGAGCCGATCACACCCCGGAGGAGACCCCATGTGGAAGAAGGACGAAGGGACGCCGACGCCCACGCCGACACCGCGCCAGGCGGAGACCACGCCACGGCCCGACGCACCCAGGCGGACGCACGCCACCTCCGAGCGGGCCGTCATCGGGCGCTCCATCAGCATCCATGGCGACGTGACGGGCGATGAGGACCTCCTGATCCAGGGTCAGGTCGAGGGGTCGGTGGACCTCGAGCTCCACGCGGTCACGGTAGGCAGCGACGGTCGAGTGAAGGCGAACATCACCGGTCGTGTGATCACCGTGGAGGGAGAGGTGGAGGGAGACCTCCGCGCGCAGGAGCAGATCACGCTGCGGAGCTCCGCCCGCGTGAACGGCGACATCAACGCGCCGCGCGTGGTTCTGGACGACGGCGCCAGCTTCCGCGGCCTCGTCGACATGGGCGACCCCGCCAGGGCGGGTCGGAGCGTCCGCCGCCTCGTCGGCCGCGAAGGAAGGAAACGCGGCGAGCTCGACCAGGACCGCAAAGCCCCGACCGAGCGAGAGCCCCTCGTCGCCAGGCTCGTCCCAGGAGTCGAGCAGCGCGGCGTCGGCGTAGGCGGCGACGCGCGGTGGTGAATTCGATGTGAATTCTCCGGTAGTGGGGCGGCGGATGGGGCGCGAGATTGCCCTCATGGAAAACGCGCTGCCCGACCGAACCGAGATGCTCGCTGCCTTCGCGCGCCGGGACCCCTCGTACGACGGCGTCTTCGTGACGGGTGTCCGCACGACGGGGATCTTCTGCCGACCGACGTGCCCGGCCAGGAAGCCGAAGCCCGAGAACGTGGACTTCTTCGCCACGCCCCGGGACGCGCTCCTGGCCGGGTACCGCCCCTGCCTCCGCTGCCGTCCGATGAGCAATGCGGGGGATCCGCCGGACTGGCTCGAGCCCCTCCTGGACGGGGTGGAGGAGGACCCCACCCGCCGCTGGACCGACGCGGACCTCCGCGACCGGGGCCTGAGCCCCTCGCGGGTGCGGCGGTGGTTCCAGGACCATCACGGCATGACCTTCCACGCCTTCCACCGCGCGCGGAGGCTGGGCTCGGCGCTGGGGAGGCTCAAGCACGGCGAGGCCGTCGCCCGCACGGCGTTCGACAGTGGATTCGACTCCCTCAGCGCCTTCAACGAGGCTTTCCACAAGCTGTTCGGGAGTCCCCCCACCGACGCCCGTGGCCGGACGGTCGTGACGGTGGCGCGTATCCCGACGCCCCTCGGGCCCATGCTGGCTGGCGCGACGGAGGAGGCGCTGGTCCTTCTCGAGTTCGTCGATCGCCGCATGCTCGAGACCCAGCTCCACCGGCTCCGAAAGCACCTCGGGTGTCTCCTTCGTCCCCGGAGGCGGTCCGGTGCTGGAGCGCGTCGAGCGTGAGCTGGCTGCCTACTTCCGTGGGGAGCTGCGGGCGTTCGACGTCCCCCTCGAGCTTCCCGGCACCGCCTTCCAGCAGGAGGTGTGGGCGGCCCTGCGCCGCGTTCCCTGGGGCGAGACGCGCTCGTACGCGCAGCTGGCGTCGGCGGTGGGTCGACCCGGCGCCCATCGCGCCGTAGCCCGCGCGAACGGCGACAACCGCATCGCGATCGTCGTGCCCTGTCACCGGATCGTCGGCGCGGACGGATCGCTCACCGGGTACGGTGGCGGCCTGTGGCGGAAGCGCCGCCTCCTGGAGCTCGAGGGCGGGACGGGCTGACCGGCGGAGTCCTTTCGCCGGACGGGAGCGCCACACATATTCGCGCGGAGGGAACGCCCGGGACGAGTCGACCCGGGAGAATCCCGACGAGATCCGTCAGGCGGGAACGCCGATGCGGCGATGGGGCCGGCCCACGGGCCGGCCTCCGTGCGTCGGTGGGCCACCGCCGGCGGCCACTGCCCCCCACCAGGAGTCTTCCATGACGCTCGACCGCCTCCGCACCTATCTGCCCACCCTCGTCACGGCGCTGGCCCTGTCGGGCTGTGCGGCCGACACGCCCACCGCCCCCACGGCTCCCGGGGGCGTCGATGCGTCGCTCTCGGGGGTCGGTCCGCCGATCGTGATGACCCACCGGCAATACGGGCCTCCTACCCGCCTCGGTGACGGACGCATCCGTGCGTACGCGGTGGTGGGCGGCGACGCCGCCCATACGCCCAGCGAGATCGGTATCGCCATCGACGAGCAGGTCCTCGACGGCCTCGCCGGGAGCGAAGCGGGGATGTTCGTGATCCCGCTTCCCCCAAAGGCCCCGGCCCCCTACACCTTCGCGATGGTCGACTGGAACCCCGCCGGGCACGAGCCTCCGGGGGTGTACACCTTCCCGCACTTCGACTTCCACTTCTACACGGTGCCGTGGTCGGAGGTGGAGGCCATCACCCCGTCCGATCCCGACTTCGCCTCGGAGGCCAACCACCTGCCGTCCGGAGACTATGTGCCGCCCTTCTACGTGGTCCTGACCCCTCCGGGCGCCGATCCGGCGTCCGTGGCGGTGCCGGAGATGGGCGTCCATTGGAACGACGTGCGCTCGCCGGAACTTCAGGGAATGCTGGGCAATCCGGGTGGGTACCAGCCGTTCACCAAGACCTTCATCTACGGTTCGTGGGACGGCCGCTTCACCTTCCTGGAGCCCATGATCACCACGGCCTACCTCCAGACGCGGCCGGACGAGGTGGTCCCGATCTCGACGCCCGCCCGTTACGCCGAGCCAGGATGGTACCCGAGCTCCTACCGGATCACCTACGATCCTCAGGCGCGGGAATACCGGGTCGCCCTCACCGGGCTGACCTGGCACGAGTAGGCCATCCCGCCTCTTCCTGCGGGCCGGTCTCGACCGGCCCGCAGGGGACTCGCCCGGTCCCGGGCCGCCGGCCGGCCGATGGTCGTCATCCTTGCACCCATACGGGGGGCGGCCTACCGTGCGACCCTGACGTCGCGAGCCGGGCGAGTCGCCCGTTCTCGAACCCTCCCCTCGGCCCAACCGGTTGGGACCATGGCAGACGTCGATCGTCGCGGAGCCGTCTCCTCACTCCTGGCCCGGCTCGGGGAAGGGGAGGAGTCCGCGGTCGGTGAGCTGTTCCGCATCGTCTACGGGGAGCTCCGGTCGCTGGCTTCCAGCCAGTTGGCGAGGGAGCGCCCCGGGCACACGCTGCAGCCCACCGCGCTCGTCCATGAAGCGTTCATGAAGCTGTCCGGCACCGCGGTGAGCGCGGAGGATCGGGGACACTTCGTCGGTATCGCTGCCCGCGCCATGCGGCAGATCCTGGTCGACCACGCGCGAAGGAAGAGCGCTGACAAGCGGGGGCGGGGATGGGAACGCACGACGCTGGGCAGTGGCGACTTCGCGGTCGAATTCGACCCGCACGCGCTCCTCGACCTGGACCGGGCCATGGAGAAGCTCGATGAGCGCCAGCGTCGCGTGGTCGAGCTGCGATACTTCGCCGGGCTCGAGGAGCGTGAGGTGGCCGAGCTCCTCGGCGTCACCGAACGGACGGTCCGTCGCGACTGGGTGAAGGCGCGCGCGTGGCTCTACGCGGAGCTCTATCCGGACGACGCGCCGAGGTCGTCGACGGTCGGACCCGGGGAGCGCGGGTAATATGCGTGCCCCCGAGGGTGGAGTGGGACGACGCGCGCGGATCGAGGAGATCTTCGAGGCGGCGCTCGATCTCCCACCCACCGAGCGCGCGACGTTCGTGCACCGCGCTTGCCCGGGCGACCATGCGGTGGCCGACAGCGTGATGGCGCTGCTGCGGGCGCACGAACGGGAAGAGGGGGTGCTGGAACGTGCTCCGTCCGGCCCCGCGGCGGGCGGGACCGCGACCGCTTTGCGTTACGGCCCCTATCGGCTCCTGCGGCACCTGGGGAGCGGTGGCATGGGCGAGGTCCACCTGGCCGTGCGCGAGGACGCGTTCATGCGTCGTGTGGCCCTGAAAGTGATCCGTGCAGGTCCATGGTCGCAGACGGCGTCCGAGCGCTTCGAGACCGAGCGCCAGATCATGGCCTCCCTGAACCACCCGAACATCGCCCAGCTCCTGGACGGTGGGGTCACGGCGGACGGCGTGCCCTACCTCGCCATGGAGTACGTGGACGGCCTCCCTGTCACCGCATTCTGCGACCGCGAGGGGCTCACGGTGGACGAGCGGCTCGAGCTCTTCCGGAAGATCTGCTCGGCGGTCCACCACGCCCACCAGAACCTCGTGATCCACCGCGACCTCAAGCCGTCCAACATCCTCGTGACGCCGGCGGGCGAGCCGAAGCTCCTCGACTTCGGGATCGCCAAGCTCCTCCAGCCAGTGTCGACCCGTCTCGGCGACCCCGTGACGCGCCCGGATCTGCGGGCGCTCACGCCGGAGTACGCCAGCCCGGAGCAGCTCCGGGGCGAGCCCCTCACCACCGTGAGCGACGTCTTCTC
This sequence comes from uncultured Gemmatimonadales bacterium, assembly GCA_963848895.1. Classification (GTDB taxonomy): domain Bacteria; phylum Gemmatimonadota; class Gemmatimonadetes; order Longimicrobiales; family Gaopeijiaceae; genus SZUA-318. The sequence goes on along the minus strand of CAWKGE010000017.1, from coordinate 846,132 downwards.
TCTCGGGATCCTCCTCTACGAGCTGCTGACGGGGAGACATCCGTTCCAGGGGAGCGCCACGACGCCGGCCGGACTCGTCGAAGCCGTGTGCAGCCGTGAGGCCGCGCGTCCCAGTGAGGGCGTCGCTTCGATCGCGAAGCGGGACACGGCCGAGGCCGCACGCGTGAGCGCCGCCAGGGGCACGAGCGCCCACGGCCTGGCCGCCCGATTGCGCGGAGACCTGGACGTGATCGTGATGATGGCCCTGCGCAAGGAGCCCGGACGACGGTACGCATCGGTGGAGCAGATGTCCGGGGACATCGGACGACACCTCGCCGGCGAGCCGGTGCTCGCATACGGAGACGGCCGCGCCTACCGGCTCGGCAAGTTCCTGAGACGACATCGCCTGGAGGTGGTCGCCGCGGCCGCCGTGCTCGTGTCCCTCTTCTCGGGACTGGCGATGGCGACGTGGCAGGCCCGTCGAGCGAGCGCGGAGCGGGACCGGGCGACGGAGGCGCTTCGAAGGGCGGAGGTCTCGGCGGACTTCCTGATCGGGCTCTTCCAGACGGAGGATCCAAGACAGATCCTGGCGGATACGCTGTCCGCGCGCACGATGCTGGAGCGTGGCCTCGAGCGGGTCGAAGCCCTGGATGCGTATCCGGAGCTGCGCGGACGGTTGGAGACCGTGGTGGGACGGGCGTACCGAAGCCTGGGGGCGTACGACCGCGCCGACTCGGTGTTGCGCGAGGCCGCCCGCGACCTCCAGACGGCCGAGGGTGTGTCGTCGACGCCGGACGAGGCTCGAACGAGGGCCCGCGCGCTCGCCGAGCTGGCCGAGCTGCGCACCGTGACCGGCAGGTACGAGGAGGCGCTGGCCTTCGCGCGCGAGGCCATGGACGTGCGCGTTCGCCGGCTCGGGCGACGAGATCCAGCCGTCGCGACGAGCCTGCTGCAGGTGGCCTCGATCCTGATCTACCTCGGGGACCTGGACGCTGCCGATTCCCTCACCCGCGCTGCCGTGCAGCTACGACGAGAGGTGTTGGGAGGCGAGGACCCGATGGTCACGAACGCCATCGAGGCCCTCGCCGCCCTGGCGCGCCGCAGGGGGGAGATCGGCGAGGCCGAGGCCCTTCTCCGGGAAGCCGTGGCCAGGCGGCGAAGTGTCGAGGGCGTCGAGTCTCCGGCGCACGCGGCTGCTCTGGTACGGCTCGCCGATCTGCTCGCGCAGGAGCGGGGGGCGCACGCGGAGGCGGAGGCCCTGTACCGTCGAGCGCTGCTCATCCTCGATCCCTCGGCGCCGGAGACGGCCACGACCATGGCGGGATTGGCCGAGACGCTCGCCGCCGAGGGCCGGTGGAAAGAAGCGCGCGACCTCTTCGACAGCGCCGTGGCTCTGAGGTCGTCGCTCTACGGAGCGGACGGCGTGCCGGTTGCCGACCTGCTGTACGGGAAGGGCGAGGTCCTGCTCGGCGCGGGGGACGCCGACGGGGCGGAACGGGCAAGCCGCCGCGCGCTGGCAGATCTGGGAGGGCACGCTGGGCCCGGAGCATCCGGCCGTCGCGTACGCCCTTACCGGGCTCGCCCGGGTCGCCGCCGCGAGGGGGGAGTGGGATCGTGCGGAGGCCCTTGCACTCCAGGCGCTGGCGGTGCGTCGGGACGCACTCCCCGAGGGAAGCGCCTTGATCGGCGCCAGCCAGGCCGTCCTCGGCGAGATCGTGGCCGGCAGGGGTGATCTCGCGCGAGCCGACTCGATTCTGGGCGAGGCGCTGGCCACCCTGAGGTATGCCCTGCCCGAGGGACATCGGGACGTGCGCGCCGTGCACGCACAGCTGGCCAGGATCCTCCAACGGGAAGGGAAGCAGGAGGAGGCGGCCCGCCAGCGAGCGCTCGCCGGCGGACCGCCTCCTCGTTGATTCCGCCGATCAGCTCGCGTACGCGCAGCTCACCTTCGGGTTCCAGGTGGCGAACATCCCGTTCGGGTTCTCGCGCCACGCCCACACGTGGAGCATCCACAGCTCGTCGCCGAAGTTGTGCTGGAAGCTCTGCCCGAAGAGCATGGGCGGCTCGGCTTCAGGAGGAAGGATCGAGAACGGCACGGCGTACTCGACGCCCACGAGCCGAAGCGAGCCATTCCTCTGGGGCTCGTAGATGAGCGCCTCGGGCTCGAGGACCTCCACCTCGCCGTCGACGTAGGCCGGGTTCGCATAGTGCCACCCCATCCCCCCCTCGGGCTGGTTGTCCCGGCAGTGGGGGATCAACACGGTCCACCCGGCGGCCTTCGCGGCCTCGATGCTGTGGAACGGCGCGGTCATCCCCCGCAGCGCCGCCAGATCCGCCGCCACGTCGGAGGACGCGAAGGCAGGCGTGGTGGCCGAAGCGCTCGCTTCCATCATCGGCTCGACCTCCGACGGGGACGGACGGTCGCATGCGGTCGTGCCCAGGGAGAGCACGCCGGCGAGGGCGAGCCAGGCCAGTGACCGCAACGCGTTGCCGCCGGCGGCGACCGCCCGGACCGGCTCGGCGGTGGTCGGGTCGATCACCGTGCGAAGCTCCATGACCGCGTCGGCGGGAAGCCCGGCCTGACGCGCGTGCTCGCGCACCATCGCCTCGTCCGGCGCGATGTAGACACAGGTGATCTTGTCGTCCGTCACGTAGCTCTGGACCCACTGGATCTCGGGACCGAGCCGCTCGAGGACGCCGTTGGAGTTGACCGAGGCGTCCTGGAGCTCGTCGCGCGAAAGGGATCCCGCCCCGGGGATCGTGCGCTCGATGATGAACTTGGGCATGTCGTCCTCCTGCGAATCAGGGTTGAAGTGCGTCTTCACCCCTGACTGCGCAGAAGCCGGCGGCCACCGGACATCGCTTCGCCGCGCGACGGGAGCGTGGCTCCCGCCCTTCAAGCCGTCCGAGGCCCCTCCACCAATCCGTGGCGGTCGAGGATGCGGTTCAGTCGCGGCCTGGAGATGCCCAGGAGGCGCGCGGCCTTGCTCTTGTTGCCGTCGGTCCGATCGAGGATGTCGCGAACGTGATGGCGCTCGACCGCCGCCAGCTCCAGATCGTCCGACGCGGGGTTCGACGCCTCCGCGGCGACGAGCCCGAGATCCTGCACTGCCAGCACGCCGCCGCGGGCGAGGAGGGCGGCGCGGGTCACCGCGTTCTCCAGCTCCCGGACGTTTCCGGGCCACGCGTGATGGACCAGCTCGGACATCACCCGATCGGGAATGGTGGGCAGGCTCGTCCCCATGTCCGCGCACGCGCGCTTGAGCACGTGGTACGCCAGCGCGGGGATGTCTCCACGTCGCTCGCGCAGGGGCGGGACGGTGATCTCGATGACACGGAGCCGGAAGAGGAGGTCCTCGCGGAACGCCCCTTCCGCGGTCCGTTGTCCCAGGTCCGCATTGGTGGCCGCGATGATGCGACAGCGTGACTGGCGCGGAGCGCTCCCCGCCCACCGGATAGAACTCCCGCTCCTGCACCACCCGGAGGAGCTTGGCCTGGAACATCAGGCTCGTGTCCCCGATCTCGTCCAGGAAGAGCGTCCCTTCCCCGGCGATCTCGAAACGCCCCTTCCGGTCGGATGTGGCGCCGGTGAAGGCCCCCCGCACGTGCCCGAAGAGCTCGGACTCCAGGAGTGTCTCGGGAACGGCCGCGCAATTCACAGGGACGAACGGCTGGTCCGCCGTGGGCGAGTTTTCGTGGATGGTGCGGGCGATGAGCTCCTTGCCCGTTCCGGTCTCGCCGCAGATCAGGACCGGCGCTCGCGAGCGGGCCACGGTCCCGATGAGCTTGTAGATGTCCCGCATCCGCCTGTCGTGGCCGACGATGACCCCCGGCCCGCTCCGGGCCGGCGCGCTCGTCCCCCTCGCGTCGACGGATCGTCGCTGCACGGCCTGGTCCCGCAGGCACCGCTCCACGACCGCGTCGAGCTCGTCCAGGTCCAGAGGCTTCACGAGGTAGTCGTAGGCGCCGCCCTTCATCGCGTCGATGGCCGTCTGCACGTCGTCGTACGCGGTCACCAGGATCACGTCGACGTCGGGACGGCAGCGCCGGACCTGGTCCAGCACCTCGAACCCGGTGATGCCGGGCATGCGGATGTCGGTCAGGACGAGCTCGGGGGCGAAGCCCTCGATGCAGGAGAGGCCGTCTTCTCCGGTAGCGGCCGTACACACCTCGTGCCCGCAGAGGGTCAGGTGCCGCTCCAGCGTCCTCCTGTGTGATGCGTCATCCTCGATGATCAGGATGCGGTTCGACATGGTCTATCCTGGGGGGGAGTGCCGGATAGGTCCGGTATGTGAAGGGGCAGCTCGACGACGAACGAAGCCCCGGCCGACTGGTCCGGAGGCGTGGCAGAGTCAGCGTCCCGCCATGCGCGGTCACCGTCTCGAGCGCGGTGGCCAGCCCGACTCCGGTCCCGTCGGGCTTGGTGGTGAAGAACGGTTCGAAGATGCGGTCCCGGAGGTGGTCCGGAACGCCGGGGCCGGAATCCTGGAACTCGACACGAATCCAGGCTCGTCCCTTGTCGTCCAGGCGCGTTCTCGACACGACACGAATGGTGCCGTCCTCGTCCGATGGACTCCGCCGCGTTCATGAGGAGGTTCAGGAATACGCTCTGCATGCTCTCGCGGTCGACGTGGACGTCGTCGCGATCGGCCAGCATGTCCAGATAGAGCGATATGCGGCGCCGGGACATCTCCCCCCCAGGGTCGATGCCGCGCGCCGGAGTGATTCGTGCATATGGCCGGGGACCGGGCGCCGCTCGCGGGCCCGTCCCACGAGGAGCACCGAGGTGGCCACCCGATCGAGGCGCTCGATCTCGTGGAGGCATATCTCGGTCACCTCTCCGACGTCTGTTGGGAATCCTGCCCTCGGCCAGCTCCCGGCCGAGGCTCTGGAGATTGAGCTTGATCGAGCTCAGCGGGTTGCGGATCTCGTGCGCGAGGTGGGTGGCCAGCTGACCGACCATGGCCATGCGCGCACCCTGTTCCACGCCGCGCATCATCCGCTCGACGCGGTCCACCATGGCACCGGTGGCCAGGGACAGACGACCGACCTCCCCCTCCGACCGTGCGGGGAGCCACGGTGCGAGCTCCCCGTCACCGATCAGGTTGGTCGCTTCGGTGAGGTCTTCGAGGCTTCGCACGATGGGCCGCACCAGCAAGGTCAGGGCAGCCCCGGTCAGAAGGACCACTACGCCCATGAGACCGAGGTAGACCCAGCGTATCCGCCCCCACAGCCCCACCAGCTCTCCCAGCGACCCGAGGCCCACGAGGACCCAGCGCTGCTCCGGCAGCGCCGCGTACGCCACGGCCCACGGCGTCTTCCCGATCCTGACGATCCGATCGCCCGACTCACCGCGGGCGGTGTCCAGCGCGACGTCGAGTGCCAGAGCTGTCTCGAGGTCCGTCGGGGTGCCTGCCCCGCCGACCGGCGCGATGCGGCCGAATTGCGTGTCGACGAGATAGGTGCGCGTCAGGGGCGGCGTCGCGTCGGTCTCGTCGGCCGCCGGCTGCCACGATCCGGCTTCTCCGTCGGGCCAGGACACCAAGCCCTCGATATCCCTCTGGTGGTCGAGGCGCCGGGCGAGGCGCTCGACGTTCGCCCGCGCGCGCGCTCCGGCCACCGCCTCGATGAGGCGGCCGGACACGAGGTATCCGAGCGCTCCGGTGACCAGGAGCGGAAGGATGCCCAGAACGGCGAATGCAATCAGGATTCTGGCTCGGAAACCCATCGGGAGAGGCCTCCGGGGTGGCGCGTCGGAGTGTGTGCACGAAGAGGCTACGGAGGCGTCGTCAACCGGCCGTCAACCCGGCTTCAACGCGCCGTCAGGCCCCTGCCCGCCCGTCGTTCCGTCGCGTTGATGCCACCCGGGCGGACGTGGGGCGAGGCCCCGGCTGGGGACGTGGGGGCCGCGGGTAGCATGTGGAGCTTGTGGCCCGCCGAGTGGCCTCGTAACTTGGAAATGGCCCTTCCCGGGGGGGGTTCGTGGCCGTACCTGCCCCAGCCGCCGATGCGGCGGACTGTCAACAGAACCTCAAGTCTGGCCACGCACATGTACGAGGCACGATTCCTGGGGGGGGCTTCTCTCAGGCTGGAAGGCGCTCCCGTCGGGGGGCCCGCTTCCCAGCGTCATCCCCTGGCGCTGCTCGCCCTCCTGTCCGCTCACCCGGTGGGGGAGGTCAGCCGGGACAAGCTGATCGCCCTGTTGTGGCCCGAGCGCGACGAGAGTCGCGGCCGTCACCTCCTCTCCGAGGCGCTCTACGTCCTCCGCAGCACCGTGGGGCGTGAAGCCATCCAGGCGGTCGGTGCCGGCCTGGTCCTCGACGCGGATCTGCTGTGGACGGACGTCCGTACCTTCCAGGACGCCATGGACGCCGGGGACCACGCCGGCGCGGTGGAGGTCTATGGCGGGGAGTTCCTCGACGGGTTCCACCTTCCCGACGATGGGGAATTCCGGCACTGGGCCGACGCACGCAGGCTCCACCTGGCCTCGCAATACGCGGAAGCCATCGACGCGCTGGCCAACCGGGCCACCGCGTCGGGGAGCGATCTGGAGGCGGCGCACTGGCTCCGCCTGAGGCTCGCCCACGATCCGTTCAGCGGGTCCTCGACACACCGCCTCATGACGGCGTTGGTGCGCGCCGGGGACCGGGCCGAGGCCATCCGGGTGGGGCGGGACTACGAGCGTCGCCTCAGGGACGACATGGGCCTGCCACCCGCCCAGGACGTCACGCGCCTTCGGGCACGCCTGGAGGGGCCCCAGTGGATCGACCCGGCCCCCCGTTCTCCGGCGGTGGAAGCCGGCTCCCGCCCTGTGCGTTTCAGATGGAGCACCCGACGGCGCCAGGACCGGCCCGTAGCCGTCGGGGGAGGGCCGTCGCTGCCGCCGGCCGGGACGGCAGATCCCTCGCAACCGCCAGCCGCAGCGGCGTCGCGCCGTGCCGACGAGAGCCGGTCCGGGGATCGCCGGTCATGGGATCGCCGGTCCGGTGATCGCCGATCCGGGAATCACCAGGCCGCGGGGAAGTCCCACGTGCTCGGCGCATGGTCGGCGCCCCTGGTCCTGGCGCTCGGCGCCGCGTTGCTTCTGGGAATCGACGTCTCACCCCGGATGCGTGGATTCCTCGAGGGTGGGACCGCGCACAGCGTCGTGGTCCTCCCGTTCTCCTCGTGCTGCGACCCGGCCCTGACGCCGAGGCCGAACGCTTCGCCGTGAGCCTCACGGACACCCTGGCCCGGATCCCGGGCCACGTCTCCCTGGATCCGGCACGGGTGCTGGCCACGTGGCACGAAGTGCGCCCGGCCTACGAGGACGGATCCGTGGAGCTCGAGCGCCTGGCGGCCCGGTTGGGCGCCCGGCGCTACGTGTCGGGCTCCTTCCTCACGATGGGTGCGGACGAGGTTCGCGTGGAGCTGAGCCTGCGGGAGGTCGGCCGGGACGAGGTGCTCTACGTCAGGCGCGCATCCGGGACCCTCCCGAACATGCGGTTCCTCCTCGAGGACCTGGGCAGCGGCCTCGCCGAGTACCTTCGCGGAGAAGCTGCGGGACGGGGACTCGCCCCCGTCGACGACGTCGCCTCCTGACGTTCGCCACGAAGCGTAACGATCCCGCCCGCGCGGTGGCACGTTTCGTTACACCTCAGGCTGTCCGGCCCAATCCTGCCGACTTTCCCAAGTCGTTGATCCACAAGCACATAAGAAATTCGGTCCTCCTGGCACGCCGATTGAAGACGATCGCCGTGGGAGCTCGTCCATGTCGGGGCGCACACCGTGTCCCCGCTCACCACCGGCTTCGGCCGAGGAGGACTGAGGATGAAAGCGCTGTACACCAGGCTGTGGGAGGATGAGTCGGGACAGGGTCTCACCGAGTACGTCCTGATCATCGCGCTCGTGGCGATCGGGCTGATCGCGGTCATGGTCCTGTTCAGGGATTCGATCGGCGACGATCTTCGACGCGATCCGGGCGAAGCTCGACGCCGCCCCCGGCGACGACTACGCGCCGGTGCGCTAAGCGGGGAAGTCGCGTGAACGGGCCGGGCGCCGACGCTGGCGCCCGGCCCGCGACCGTCCACCGCTCACCCGGAGTCCTTTCCGTGTCCTATTCCGCCTCGTCCGTTGTCGTGTCGTGCGTCTTCGTGGCCCTGATGGGCGCCGCGCTGTGGAGCGACGCGACGACGCGCCGACTCCCCAACCGGCTGACGCTCACCGCCATACTGGTGGGATTGGCGACGCGGCTCGCGTTGGGGCCGGACGCGGTGCTTGCGGGGCTGGTGGGCATCCTCCTCGGGGTCGCGCTGAGCCTTCCCCTGTTCGCGCTGGGTGCCATCGGCGGAGGAGACGTGAAGCTCGTGGCCGCCGCGGGTGCCTTCCTCGGGCCGCGCGAGCTCGTCTGGGCGCTACTCCTGGGGGCGGCGCTCAGCCTCGTGGTGGCGGTGGAGGAGATCACGCGGCGGAAGGTTGCCGTTCCGGTGCTTTACCGCACCCGGGACCTGGTCCTCCATCTCGTAACGCTGGGGCGGAAAGGGCAGCGTCCCCATCCGGACGCCGCGGGGGCGGTCAAGATCCCATACGGCGTGGCCATTGCGGCCGGAGCCGTGCTCGCCTGGTTCGCCCCCATGGCCATGGTGCTCCGATGAGCTTCGTGACCCGTTCGAAGCGGTCGGAGCACGGAAGGCACGGACGATCGGGCCAGGCCCTGGTGGAGTTCGCGCTGGTGGTGCCCCTCCTCCTGATCCTCGTGTTGGGCCTGGTCGAGTTCGGGCGTGCGTGGAACGTCTACCAGGTCATCACCGACGCGGCGCGGGAAGCGGCGCGCAGCGCGGCCGTCGACAACCCGCTCATCACGGAGGACTCGGTCCGCGCCGTCGTGACGACACGCCCTGGGACGCGCCGGCCTGGATCCCGCCGACGCCGTCACCGACGTGGTGGGTTCCGGCGGGGACCGCGGCACACCGACCACCGTCTCCATCCGCTACCCGTACGACTTCGCCCTGCTCCGGCCTTTCACGGGTTGGCTCGACGTCGAGGGGCTGGTGACGCTGAAGACCTCGTTTTCCATGCGTAACGAATAGACCGGAGGTGGCGGCATGCGATGGAATCGCAGAGCGACGATCGGGATCCTGGCGATCCTCTCCGGAGGGCTCGCCGGGTATGCTGCCCTCCTCTACCTGAGGGAGCGGCCGATCCGGCTGGCCTCCGCCCAGAGCCCGGTGGCGAGCACCAAGGTGGTCGTCGCCGCCCGGGAGCTGCAGGCGGGGTCCATGGTGGGGCCCGACGACGTGAAGCTGGTGAGCTGGCCCTCGACCGAGCTGCCGGAGGGCTACGCCGGCAAGCGAGGAGAACGATCGTAGGGCGGGGACTGATCCGGTCGGTCAGCCCGAACGAGCCGATCCTCGAGGCCAAGCTGGCCGGGCCCGGTGCCGGGGTGGGACTGTCGGTGACGATCCCCGAAGGCATGCGGGCGATGTCGGTGAAGGTCGACGAGGTCATCGGCGTGGCCGGATTCGTGCTTCCCGGCACCCGGGTGGACGTGATCTCCGTGATCGCGCCCTCCGGCAGCACGGCCCGCGACCCGGTGAGTCGCGTGATCCTCCAGAACGTCCCGACGCTGGCGGCCGGCCAGACCACCACCACCGACGAGGCGGGCAAGCCCCTCACGGTGACGGTCATCACGCTCATGGTGGTCCCGGGCGACGCGGAGAAGCTGGCGCTGGCGGCCAGCCAGGGCCGCATCCAGCTCGCGCTGCGCAACACGCTGGACCAGGAGCAGGTGGAGACCAACGGCGCCCGCGTGGCCTCCCTCCTCACCGGCCCCGCGCCCGTACGCCAGGGCCGTCCCGTCTCCGCCACCCCGCCGAGGGCGACCGGCTCCGACCCAGCCATCATCGAGGTCTACAGGGGCGGGGTGCGGACACTGATCAAGTACTGAAGAGAGGCAAGCGACCGTCATGAACATACAGCGAGCGAACCCCTCGGTCGTGGCGCGCGTAGGACGCGCGGTACGGCACACTCTCGGCGGGTTGGCTCTGGCCGCGCTCGTTCCCCTCGCGGCTGGTGCCCAGCAGGTTCTCACCCAACCCGAGCAGGTCGTCACCGTCGTGCGCGGGACGTCCGCCCTGCTGCAGCTCGGCAGCGGGCGGCTCGAGCGTGTGTCCATCGCCGACCCCGAGGTCGCCGAGGCCGTGGTGATCACGCCCCAGGAGGTCCTGATCAACGGCGTGGCGGTGGGGACCACGAGCCTGATGGTGTGGCGAGCGGACGACCGGGCACGCCTCTACAACGTCGAGGTCGTCGCCGACCTGGTCGCCCTCGAGCGTCAGCTGCAGGCGCTCTATCCGGACGAGGACATCACGGTGTCCACGGTCGGCGGGAACATGGTCGTCCTGGCCGGAACGGTGGGGAGCGCGGCGGTGGTGCGCGGTGCCGAAGAGGTGGCGGCGGCCACAGGCGCCACCGTGGTGAACAACCTCCAGATCCCCGAGGCGGCGCAGATCCTCCTCCACGTCCGCTTCGCCGAGGTGGATCGCAACGCGATCTCGCGCCTGGGCACGAACCTCTTCGCCACGAACCCCCAGTGGGCCGACGGTGTCAACAACTCCGACTCCACGGTCATCGAGACGCTCTCGGAGGGAATCGTGCGTCTCCTGCTGGTGGGCAAGGACTCGCGGCTGGAGTCGGTCATCAAGGCGCTCAAGGGGCGCGGCGACTATCGGAGCCTGGCCGAGCCGAACCTGATCGCCGTGGACGGGAAGGAAGCGACGTTCCTGGCGGGTGGCGAGTTCCCCTTCCCGGTGGTGCAGGGAGGGCAGTCGAACGCCGTGACGATCATGTGGAAGGAGTTCGGCGTCCGCCTCAACTTCACTCCCACGGTGACGGACGCCGGGAACATCCATCTCAAGGTGGCCCCCGAGGTGTCTTCCCTGGACTTCTCCAACGGCCTCACCCTCGCGGGCTTTCAGATCCCCAGCCTCCTGACCCGGAGGGCGGAGACCGAGGTGGAGCTCAAGCCCGGCCAGCACCTGGCCATCGCCGGCCTGCTCGACAACTCGATCCTGAAGAACGTCGACAAGATCCCGATCCTGGGGGACATCCCGATCCTGGGCCTCCTCTTCCAGTCCCGGGACATCCGCCAGAAGCGCACCGAGCTGCTGGTCATCGTGACGCCGTACTTCGTGAACCCGACGGACGAGGCTCCCCCGGTACCCACCGGTGAGCCGGCCACGTGGGAGTGGAGCCGGGGCATGCGCCCGGACACGACGCGAGGCCCCGGAGCCTGAGGGAGGGAGACCTCATGGACTCAACGCACTGCCAGCCGGATCGAGCGGATCGTCGGGGGGCCTCCCTGGTCCTGACCGTGGTCCTGCTCCTGGGCGTGCTCGCCGTGCTCGCCCTGGCCATCGACCTGGGCATGCTCTTCACGGCCCGCGCCGAGGCCCAGAGGGCCGCCGACGCCGCGGCGCTGGCCGGTGCCAGCGCCTTCCAGGAGTACGACCCCGACGTCGCCACGGCTCCGGCCACGGACGCGCGCGGTCGAGTACGCCGGCATGAACCACATCCGGAACGCCTTGATCACCGAGGACGAGGTGACCGTCCAGGTGGTCAACGACGAGCGGCTGGTCCGGGTCTGGGTCCGCCGCGACAGCCTGCCCACGTGGTTCGCCCGCCTCATCGGCATCCCCTTCGCGCCCGTGGGCGCCATGGCGGCCGCACAGGCGGCGGAGGGGGGCTCGGCGCGGTGCCTCAAGCCGTTCGCCCTCCCGGACGCCTGGCACGACGCCGACGACGACACGGATCCGCGCAACCATCTCTGGGACGAAGGAGAGGAGTGGACCTACGACCCTGCCGGAGGCGACTACTACAAACCCTTCACGGGCCCCGACGGGGAGTCCGATGAGACCGGGTACGGCTCGGCCTGGCGCGACCTGTACGACCCGGCGGGCATCAAGGGCGATTACGGCCGACAGATCCAGCTCAAGTATACGGATCCGACGTCCGAATTCATGCTGGCGCCGTCGACCTTCCTCCCCTGGCGCCTGCCGAGTGACCCGGACATCGAAGACTGCACGAAGGGTGGAGGCTCCGACGGGACGACAGGCGGCGCCATATACCGCCGCAATATCTGCTCCTGCAACAACGCGTCGGTCGAGCTCGGCGTTCCCTACGACATCGAGCCGGGAAACATGCTGGGCCCGACGGCGCAGGGGATCGCGGAGCTCATCGGCCTGGACCCGGGTGCGCGGTGGGTTACGACGCCCGACGGCAGGGGCGAGGTCAGGGGCTCGGATTGGGGCGACAACTGGCTGGAGAGCCCCCGGGTAGTCCGGGTCGCGATGTTCGACCCCACCGGTGGAAACCAAGAGCGGGATGCATTCCATCGTCTTCAACAACTTCGGGCTCTTCTTCATCGAGGAGCAACGCTCGCCCAAGGACCCGATCGTCGGTCGCTTCCTCTACTACGTGGATGGCGACGAAGGGGGAGTCGGCCCTACCGCAGGCTCCCTGGTGCTCTACATCCGACTGGTGCAGTAGCATGAACCAGACCCCCCTTCGATTCGCCGTGCTTGCCGAAGACCCGGCCCTCGCCCGCCTCCTGCAGGACGCGTTCGACGGCTCGGGGATCGAGTCGGATCTCGCCATGAGGGTCGACGCGACGCTGGAGGAGGGCGTGGAGCACCTGGCGAAGCTGCGTTGGGCCGGGGCCCAGATCCTCCTGGGGCAGGTGGGCGAGGACCTGGGCGCAGCCGTGGACGCGCTGCGGCGTGTGGCCACAGAGGCGCCCGGCACGACCGTCATGCTGGCCGGACCCACGCTTCCCTCGGACGCCCTCCTCAAGGTGATCCGGGCCGGTGCCGTCGAGTACCTGCCGAGCCCCGTGACGGCCGGAGACATCGCGGACGCGGTATCCCGCGTGGTCAGGAAACGGGCCGCCTTGGGGGGGGAGGTGCACCGCGAGGGAACGACGTACGGGATCTTCGGCGCCAAGGGTGGGTCGGGCGTGACCACGACCGCCGTGAACCTGGCGCTGGAGCTCCGACAGCGCACCGGGGAGCCGACGCTCCTGGTGGACCTGGACCTCCTGGACGGAGGCGCCGAGGTGCAGCTCGACCTCCACGCCCGCTACACCCTGGCGGATCTGATCAGCAACTTCCACCGTCTCGATGAGGGTCTCCTGCACTCGTTCGTGCTCACGCATCCCTCCGGCCTCCACGTCCTCACGGCGCCGCGAACGGCCCTGGAGGGTGAGAAGCTCACCCCCGAGGAGGTGAGCCAATTGGTGCGGGTGCTGCGCGTACACTACGAGCGCATCGTCCTGGACGTGGGTAACGTTCTCACCTCCGTGGCGCTCGCCGCGCTGGGCGAAGTCGATGAGCTGGCTCTCGTGGTCACGCCCCACCTGGAATGCCTGCGCAACGCCAAGCGCACTCTCGCGGTGCTGGGCCAGCGTGTGCTGCGGCCGAAGCAGGAGACGCACGTGGTGCTGAACCGCTACGACCCGGACCCGCCGATCGCCATCGAGGAGATCGAGCGGGCGCTGGGCTCCCCGGTTCGCACGATCCTCCCCCACGACGACGCGATGATGCGCCGGAGCGCCTGCGGCGGACGGCCCGCCGCGCTCGCGGGTGCCTCGAAGTACGGAAGGCACCTCGTCTCTTTCGCGATTGCGATGGGCCAGCTCGACGACTCTTCGGCTCGCCGCGGCTTCGTTCGATCGTGGCTCGGGGGGCTGCTGAGCCGGAACGGCAAGAACGGCAAGAACGGCAATATGGAACTCACGGCGCGGCGCGCGCGGACCCCCGCAGGCAGGTGACAACATGGCCACACCGATCGATTCCCCCCTCATCCAGCGCCGTGATGTCCCGACCGGCACCCCGCCGCAGGCGAAGCGCCAGGTCGTCGCCTACGAGCCCGGTCGCGAGCCGGCCGATCTGCGGGCTACCGTGCACCGCCGCCTCATGGAGCGGCTCAACCTCTCACGGCTCGGCACCCTCGACCGCGAACAGGCTGCGGACGCCATCCGCGAGGTGATCGAGGAGCTGCTGGCCGAGGAGCGGCTCGCCCTCAACTTCGACGAGCGCGAGGAGCTCACGGACCAGGTGATGGACGACATCTTCGGCCTGGGTCCCCTCGAGCCCCTCATGCGCGACCCCGACGCGTCCGACGTCCTGGTCAACACGTTCGACCGGGTGTTCGTGGAGCGGCACGGCAAGCTGGAGAGGACGAACGTGCGCTTCCGCGACGACCGTCACCTCCTCCAGGTGATCGACCGCATCGTGTCCGGCGTAGGGCGGCGCATCGACGACTCGGTGCCGATGGTGGACGCCCGCCTTCCCGACAACTCCCGCGTGAACGCGATCATTCCGCCGCTCGCGGTGGACGGTCCGCATCTGTCCATCCGGAAGTTCAAGCGCGATACGCTCGCGGGCGAGGACCTGCTGCGTGAGAACTCGCTCACCGAGCCGATGCTGGAGCTTCTCCGGGGCGTGGTGAAGGCCAAGCTCAACGTGCTCATCTCCGGCGGCACCGGGTCCGGCAAGACGACGTTGCTCAACATCCTGTCGTCCTTCATCCCGCCGGACGAGCGCATCATCACCGTCGAGGACTCGGCGGAGCTGCAGCTCCGTCAGCCCCACGTGGTCCGGCTCGAGACAAGGCCTCCGAACATCGAAGGTGAAGGGGCCGTGGACCAGCGCATGCTGGTGATCAACTGCCTGCGCATGCGTCCCGACCGGATCATCGTCGGCGAGGTCCGCGGCTCCGAGGCCGTGGACATGCTGCAGGCGATGAACACGGGCCACGACGGCTCCCTCACGACGCTGCACGCGAACAGCCCCAGGGACGCCCTGAGCCGCCTGGAGACGATGACCTCCATGGCGAACCTCAATCTCCCCGAGCGCGCCATGCGCAACCAGATCGCCAGCGCGATCCAGGTGGTCATCCACCTCACACGCCTGTCGGACGGCACCCGCAAGCTCGTGAGCATCTCCGAGATCGTCGGCATGGAGGCCGACGTGATCTCCATGCAGGAGCTCTTCGTCTTCGACCGGAAGGGCATCGGGGAGGACGGCGAGGTGATCGGCGAGTTCCGCCCCACGGGGATCCGCCCCCGCTTCGCCGAGCGCCTGGAGCGCTACGGGGTCAGCCTCTCCGGGCTGCTGTTCGTGGATCAGACTGAGAGCAGGCTGAAGGGAGGTGATCGGAGATGGTGAACATCCCTGCCAACGAGCTGCTGCTCGCCGTCGCCGCCTTCGTCGCGGTTGCGTTCGGAACCCTGGCCCTGTTCCTCACGTGGGAGGGCATCCTGGACTGGAGTCGCCGCCGGGGCCTGCGCGCGCGCCTGGAGGCGGACGAGAAGCGACTGGCGAGCATCGCCGAGAAGCGCGTCGCGTCCGTGCTCAAGCCCCGCGAGGGGGAGCACGCGTCCCGGCTCGACGAGATCCTCGCCGGACTGCCGCGCATGGGTGACATCGCGTTGCAGTTGGAACGAGCACGCGTCGGGTGGACGCCCGGGATGTTCGTCCTCCTCACGGTCGGCCTGGGCGCCGCGGCTGGCTTGCTCGGATGGGGCCTCGGCGGTTGGTTGGGTGGGATCGCTGGCCTCTTCGCGGGCGGAAGCATGCCGCGGCTGTGGGTGTCACGGCGGAGGATCTCCCGCCTGCGGCGCTTCGAGGAGGAGTTCCCGGAAGCCGTCGACCTCCTGGCCCGCGCTACCCGCGCCGGCCACCCCTTCTCGTCCGGCATCGCCATGGTGGGCACCGAGGGGCCGAAGGTGGTGGCGGAGGAGTTCCACCAGGTCTCCGAGGAGCACAGGTACGGGATGTCCCTCGACGACGCGCTGTGGGGGATGGCGGACCGCGTGGAGATCATGGACGTCCGCATCTTCACGACGGCCGTGCTCATCCAGCGCGAGGTCGGCGGCAACCTCGCCGAGATCCTGGACAAGATCGGCGAGACCATCCGGGCGCGCTTCACCGTGCGCAGACAGCTCCGGGTCTACACGGCCCAGGGGCGGATGAGCGGATACGTGCTGGCGGTGCTCCCCATCGTCATGGCACTGGCCATCTTCCTCCTCGACCCGGAGTACGCCTCCATGCTGTGGGAGCACTGGCTGGGCCGGATCCTCGTGGGCGTCGCGATCACCCTGCAGATCGTCGGCTACCTGTGGATCCGCCGCATCGTGGACATCGAGATCTAGGGAGGCCGACATGCTCTACCTCGCCGTGGCGGCCATCGCCCTCTCCGTCACCCTGGCGGTGGCGTACCTCCTGGAGGCCGCCCCGTCCCGCCCCCGGGGCGTCAGCCGTCGGCTCGCGGAGATCGAGATCCTCGCGGCATCGGGTGGTGGGATCGTGGACCGCAGCGCGACAGGCTCTCCCGCCGCGAGGTGTTCCAACGGTTCCTCGCGGACCTCGGCAGCCGCGTCCCGGCGTCGGCCGCGCGACCAGGCTCCGTTGCGCCAGCTCCTGCGGCAGGCTGGGTACGACAGTGAGGGGGCGGTGGGGATCTTCTGGGGAGCTCGCCTCGGCGGAGCGCTGGCGCTCGGGGCCTTTGGGGCCTCCGTTGCGATGGTGCTCGCGGCCGGCTCGGGCGTCGCCCTCCTCGCCGCTGGTTACAGCGCGGCCGTCGGATGGGTGCTACCCGGCGTCCTGGTGCGCCACCGTCGTGCACGGCGCCAGAAGGAGATCGGTCGCGTCGCTCCCCGACGCGCTGGACTTCCTTGTGGTGTGCGTCGAAGCGGGGCTCGGTCTCAACCAGGCGCTGGTGCGCGTAGCCCAGGAGATGGGCGGCGTCAGCCGCGAGCTCGGCAAGGAGCTCGCGTTCACGAACCTCCAGATCCGCGCGGGCACCGCCCGCCCCGAAGCCCTGCAGGACCTGGCGGAGCGGACCGGCCTTCCCGCCGTGCAGGGCCTGGTGACGACGCTGATCCAGACGGATCGGTTCGGCACGTCCGTCGCGCGCTCGCTGCGGGTGCATTCCGACACGCTTCGCCAGAAGCGTCGCCAGGCGGCCGAGGAGGCCGCCGCCAAGACGACCATCAAGATGGTGTTCCCCCTGGTGCTGTGCATCTTCCCGGCGCTCTTCGTGGTCCTGCTGGCTCCCGGGCTCATCCGCATCGTCCAGGCGTTCGGAGAGTTCTGATGCGCATCCTGACCGTGCGGAACAAGACCCGGGGACGGCTCCTCGGGCGAGCGCATCCAGCTCGCGGACACGTTCCTGAACCGGCTGCGGGGGGCTGGCCGGATCCCGGCGCATGCGGCGGGGCGGGGGACTCCTGCTCAGCCCGTGCCGGGCCGTCCACACGCTCGGCTGTCTCCATGCGCTGGACGTCGTCTTCATCGATCGCAGGGGGAGCGTGGTCGCCGTGTACCCAAACCTACGGCCCATGCGCGTGACCCGGTGGGTGAACGGAGCCGAATACGCTCTCGAGCTCCCAGCCGGCACGATCTCATCCACCGGCACCCAGGTGCGGGACCGCCTCGCGTGGATCCCGTCACCTGGCCCCTGCATCGATGAAGGCACGCCGCTCCCCGGGATTCGAGGATACGCCGGCACCGTGGCGGCGGAGACCATCGAGTGATCGTTTCCCCAGGGAGGTGGGCGGATATGACGGGCACGACTAGCCTGCGGGCCACCTGGCCCGAGGTCGACCCCGGGTCGCTGTCGACGACGGTGCCACCCCCACCGCGGTCCATCGAAGACGTGGGGATTCCCTCGGACAGCCTCGAGGACCTCATCCTCAAGACGCTCCACCAGGGAGGCACCCTCACGGCCTACGAGCTCTCCCGCCGCATGGGGCTGTCCTATCTCGTCATCGACGACCTGGTCGGACATCTCCGCCAGCACCAGTGGGTGGAGGTGCGCGGCTCGGACGGGAGCGGCCGTTCCGGGTACAAGCTCGGCCTGAGCCAGAAGGGAAGGGAGCGCGCCCGTCGAAGCTCTGGCCCGCTCCTCGTACGTCGGCCCGGCTCCCATCTCCCTCGGCGAGCTGTGCGCGACCATCGAGCGCCAGTCCATCCACGGCGTGCAGGTCACGCGTCAGCGCGTGCGCTCCGCGCTCGCGGACCTCACGCTCGCCGAGGAGGCGCTGGGTGCCCTCGGACCGGCATTGAACTCCGGACGGTCCTTCTTCCTGTACGGTCCGCCCGGGAACGGCAAGACCGCGGTGGCCGCCCGTCTGGGAACGATGTTCGGCGAGCCGATCTACATCCCGCACGCGGTGGAAGTGGACGGCGAGATCATCACGGTCTACGACGCGGCACACCACAGGCGGGTCGCATCGGTCGTCCGAGGAAGACGACCGGGCGTGGGCTCGCGTTCGACCATCGCTACGTCCTCGTCGAGCGGCCCGTCATGATCACCAGCGGGGAGCTCCAGCTGGAGGATCTCGATCTCCGCTTCGATCCCGTCAGCCGCGTCTATCGGGCCCCGGCGCAGCTCAAGGCGATGGGCGGTGCCCTCGTCCTCGACGACTTCGGACGGCAGAGGGCCTCGCCCGCGGAGATCCTCAGCCGGTGGATCCTCCCCCTCGAATACGAGGTGGATTACCTGACGCTGCACACGGGATTCAAGTTCCAGGTCCCCTTCGACTGCCTGCTCGTGTTCGCCAGCAACCTGGATCCCGAGGACCTCGTGGACGAGGCGTTCTTCAGGCGCATCCAGTACAAGATCGAGCTGCGGGACCCGGATCGGGATCCTACGAGCAGATCTTCTCCCGCGAGGCGGAACGGCGCGGGCTCGCCCACCAGCCGAGCGCCGTGGATTGGATCTACGCCGCCTACTACCAGGGGCGCGGCATCCGACCGCGCGGCTGCCATCCGCGCGATCTCCTGCGGCTGGTGCAGGACCTCGCCCGCTACGAGGAGCGACACCCGCGTCTGGACGAAGAGTCCCTGCGCCGGGCCTGCGACACCTACTTCGCCGGTCGTCGGGCCATGCGGGACGACGGCCAGGAGGCCTGGACATGAAGACGGCAACGCCCCCCCCGGACAACCTCACGACCCTCGAGGAATGGGTGATCGTCAACGTGGAGGGCCTCCAGCGCTCGCTGGCCCGCACGCGCATGGCCCTGGCTGGTGGTCACCATGGGGCTGGTGGTGGCCATCGCCGCGCCGCACGCCGTGGGCGTCGCGCGGGCCGGGGAATCCTCCCGGAGCGCCGCCGGGACGGGGGAGGTGCGCGCCCGCAAGTTCGTGCTCATCGATGCCGACGACCGGGTGCGGGGCACGTGGGGCGTGGACGACGGTGGCGTGACACGCATCCTGCTCCGTGACCACGCGGGTGTGGCGCGACTGCGCATCTCGGTCCTGGAGACCGGCTCGCCCGGGATGGCGTTCACGGACGAGGCGGGACGCAGCCGGGTGGTCCTGGGCCTCCTGCCCGACCGGAGCAGCTCCCTGGTCTTCGCCGATCCGACAGGCGCCACCAGGGCGGTGCTGGGCCTGGCGCCGGACCAGAGTGCGACGCTGGTCTTCGCGGACCCGTCCGGCCAGACGCGGGCGGGCCTGGGGGTGGACACGCGGGGCCGGCCCACCTTCCTCATGGCCGAGGGGGAGGACGTCGCCGAAGCCGGCTCGGGAGGCGGTCGGTGACGTGGTCATCCTGTACGCTGCAGACACGGCACTGGAGCGCCGCCTGGCCGGCGTGGACTGGGGGGAGCTGCGCACGGTCGTCTGCGCTACGTGGTGGGAATTCCGTCGGCATGTCCCCGCTACTTCCTGCTGCGTGTGGGCCGATCCGTGGCTCGAGCGGAACGGCAGCCTTCCTCGCCTGAGGCAGCTCCGCAGGCGTTTTCCCCTCCAGCCGCTGGTGGTGGTCACCGCCCGCGAGGCGGACAACGCGCGCCTCCTCCGCTCCCTGGTGGTGGAGGATATCGTGTGGCTGGACGAGATCACCGCCCACCTGCGGGCGGCCGTGATGCACGCGCGCCAGGAAGGGATGTTGAGGCGCCTGGGCCGCTACCTGCTCCGGACGGAGCACATCCACGCACGGTTGCGCGAGGCGATGGCGGTGGCGTGCTCCGAGGGCTCGACCGTGCGATCCGTGGCGGATCTGGCGGCCTCGGCGTCCAGGGACCGCCGCACGATCTGGCGCTGGTGGACGGACAGCTTCGGCCACGAGCGCCGAGCTCGGCCCGAAGGACTTCCTCGACTGGCTCGTTCTGCTGCGCGCCGTGACGCTGAAATCCTCGGGGCGGTCGTGGGAGGCCGTCGCGCGCTCACTCGGCATCCACGTCGACACGCTGGCGCGAATGGCGCGACGTCTTCTGGACACCACGCTCTCCGAGGTGGATGCGGGCGGGCAGGCGGCGCTCGCCTCCCGGTTCCTCGAGGCGGTCCATCCCCTGCTGACTCCGCCGGAACCGCACGACGCGCGGTTGGGAGACGAGTTGCGGCGGATCGAGCGGATCTGCGGTGGCACGGAGGCGGTCTCCGTCGTTTGATTTGACCACGGACACGGACGGTCGTCCTGCTCCCCACCTCAACGGGAGGGTGACGGGCCCGGCGCTCGGAGTGTGCGAGGGGTTCGCCGCCCGGTCGGGGGGCAGGGCGCCTCCTCTTCCATCCAGGCGCGCCCTTCAGCCCGTTTCGTCCAATCCCCGACGGACCGCCTGCGTCAGCTCCTGCAACGTCCACGGCTTGCGCAGGAACGCGCCTTCAGGCGGTGGATCCCCTTCGTGCACCGCGGCGTCGGCATCGTATCCGCTGGCGAAGATCACCGGTAGATCCGGACGCTCGTCGTGAACGCGGGCCGCGAAGTCGCGCCCGCCCATTCGAGGCATCACGAGGTCCGTGAGCACGAGCCGGATCGCATCCCCGTGCTCGCGAAAGACCCGCAGGGCCTCCACCCCGTCCCGCGCGGCCAGAACGGTATAGCCCGCCAGAGACAGGCTCCGGATCGCGGCCCGCCTCACGGCTTCCTCGTCCTCCACCACCAGGATGGTCTCGGTACCGCCCCACGGGATCCCGAACCCGCCGGGGCGTGCCCGGTCCGCCGGCCCCTCCGCGTGCCGGTCCCCCGACACGGGCAGGTTCACCCGGACCGCCGTTCCACGGCCCTCCTCGCTGTACACGGTCACGAAGCCTGCGTGCTGTCGCACGAGGCCGTACACGGCGGCCATTCCCAGACCCGTGCCCTTGCCCACGGGCTTCGTGGTGAAGAAGGGCTCGAAGACGTGCTCGCGCACGGCGGGCGGCATGCCCACACCCGTATCCGCGACCGCGATGCACACGTAGTCGCCTGCCGCCCGTCCGACCTCGTCGTGGTCGGGGACGGTCACGGGGGTCGCCGAGATGTCCAGCACGCCGCCCTCCGGCATCGCGTCGCGGGCGTTCGTGGTCAGGTTGATGAGGATCTGCTCGAGGGAGCCGACGTGGGCCCACACGGGGCCGTGCCGTCCTGCACGCGCATGCGGATCTCGATGTTCTCCGGAACGAGGCGCCGCAGCGGGCGCTCCAGATCGGAGAGGAACTCACCCAGATCCACGGCGTCGAAGGTGAGCGACTCCCGCCGACTGAAGGCGAAGAGACGCTGGACGAGCTCCTTGCCCCGCTGCACGGCGCCCTCCACCTCCGCGATCTCCGCCGGCGCCCGCCCGTCTCCGTCGAAGTGCTCGTACCGCAGCAGCTCGGCGTTGGCCTGGATGATGGTCAGCAGGTTGTTGAAGTCGTGGGCGATCCCGCCCGCGAGCTGGCCCACCGCCTCCAGCTTCTGAGACTGGTGGAGGTGTTCCTCCAGCCGCCTGCGATCGGTGATGTCCCGCACGATGCTCAGGAGCGCCGGGCCGTCCTGGAGCTCGACCACCCGGGTGGTGATCTCGACGTTCACCACGCTCCCCGATCGTGCGAGGAGCCGATACTCGGCGGGCACCTCCAGGGCCGCGGGCTCCCCGCCCGCGCGCGTGATCTCGTCGAGCCGTCGCCGCGCCCGCTCCCGGTCCTCGGGGTGCTGGAAGTCCTCCACCCTCCTGCCGCGTAGCTCGTCCTCCTGGTAGCCGAGCATTCTGCAGAGCGCGGGGTTGGCGTAGCGGATGAGCCCGGCTGTCCATGTCGAGCGCGCCGACACCCTCCGGGATCTTCTCCATCAACGTGCGGAAGCGTCCTTCGCTCCGGCGCAGGGCCTCCTCGGTGGCCTTCCGCGCCGTCACGTTCCGCTGGATGGCGAGGAACGCCACCGTTTCGCCCTTCTCGTCGACGACCGGGTTCGCGGTCGCCTCGATGGTCAGGAGGGTGCCGTCCTTGGCGCGGTTCACCATCTCGCCCTGCACCACGTTCCCGGCCAGCAGCGACTCCCAGAGCTGGTCGTAGACCTCCGGAGGCTGCGCGCCCGACTTGAGGATGCGGGGGGTCCGTCCGACGGCCTCGCTCGGCGCGTAGCCGTAGACCTCCGTGAACATCGGGTTCACGTAGATGATCTGCCCCGAGGGATCCGTGAGGAAGACCACCTCCCCGCTCCGCTCGATGCCCGCCCGGAACAGGTGGAGCAGGTGCGCCGCCTCCGCCGTGGAGCGATGCTCCTCTGCCACCGACTTCGTGATCGCCCGCCCGACGATCGGTCTGAAGACCCACCGGTGCACGAGCGGCGCAGCGACCAGCGCCATCAGCCCGAAATGGGCCATCTCGTGCCAACCCGCGGGGAGAGCCGGGAAGGCCGCCAGCACCGCGCCCGATACCAGCTGGGCCACGGCGAGAACAGCCAGAATGCGCGTGAAGAAGGGCAGGAACTGCAAGGCGGCGGGACGGAGCGAGGGATGACGGGATCCTGACGCAAGACCAAAACTGACCTCAAGTCGGTTTCCCTGCCAGAGCCACGTGATCCGTCGCGTTGTACCTCGCGAGACAACCAGCGCTCCGCCGGGCGCTCGGTCTGACCCCGTGCGGCCCATCACGTCCTCGGCACGGCGCGACGGCCAACCTGCGCCGCGCTCGCTCGGACGGCAACGGCTGCCTCAGGCCGCGTCGGCCTCCGCGTCTCCGGCCGTCGGGAGCGCCACCACCCGGCGCTCGACCAGGCGGCGCGCGGCGGTGGGGTCGTGGGAGGGGAGGTAGACCATCGGTCGCGCCGCGGCCCGGGCCCGGATGACCCGAAGCGTCTCGGCGGCCATGTCCTCCCCTGCGCCCATGGACGCCACCCCGTCCACCGTCCCGGAGACCAGGTTGGCTTCCGTGTACGAGGTATCGCCGGCGAAGAAGAGCGTGCGGGGGCCCTCGTCCAGAGAGATCGAGACATGGCCCGCGGTGTGACCGGGCGTCGGCAGGATGCGCACGTCCCCGGCCCGGGTCAGCGCCTTGCCTTCGCCCGAGGGACCCATCCCGTCGCCGAAATCGATCAGGGTGGGCTCGAACCAGGTGGGCCAGCGGTGCGGGAGGTATCCGCGCAGCTTGCCCGCGAGCCCGCGCGCCGCTTCGTGCTCCTTCCTGGAGACCAGGATCTCCGCGCGGGGGAAGTGGTTCAGCCCTCCGGCGTGGTCGGTGTGCAGGTGGGTCATCACCACCCAGCGAACGTCGTCGCTCGACAGGCCGAGCTCGCGAAGGCGGGGGCCGATCTCCTCGCCCGGCTCCACCTGCTCGCGGAGGGCGAGCCGGAAGTAGGGGTGCCAGCGAGGGAAGTACCCCGACCGGGCGGCCCGTGCGGTCTCCCCCGTGTCGATGACGATGATGCCCTCCGGATGTTCGATCACCCAGGCGTAGATGGGGAGCGGATCGCTCCACTCCGGGTCGAGGAGCGTCCGGGCGAAGCGGAGAAGCCCGCTCCCCTCGCCGCTCCTCTGACGCTCGTGGACCTGGACCGTGCCTGTCTGGATGGCGTGCACGCGCATGTTCAGCCTCCTTGGTTTCCGGTTCGCTTCGCCCGACCCAGGCCGCGCAGCATGACGTCCACCGTGCCGCGGGCCAGGGCGTCGTCGAGGGGGCCGCCGGTGACCAGCAGCCGATAGAACAGGGGGCCGCCGAGGAAGTCGAGGGCGAGCTCGTGATCCAGGTCGCGCGGCAGCTCGCTGCGCGCGACTGCCCGCTCCAGAACGCGCCCGAGCGCCCGGCGCCTCGGTGCCAGAAACCCCTCCCGCACCGCGCGTGCGACCGACTCGTGCTCCGCCATGGCCGAGACGAGCCCCGGCATCATCCGACCCGAGACGCCCCGGTACAGCGCCACCGCCTGGCTCATGAGCTCGAGGAGGTCCGCCTCGATCGAGCCCTCGTCGGGGATCTCGATCTCGGAGACCATCTCGTCGACGGCGGCGGTCACGACCTCTTCGAGGCTCTTCCACCGACGATAGAGGGCCGCCTTGCCCACGCCCGCTCGCCGCGCGATTCCCTCCATCGACAGCCCGCTCCATCCTTCCTCGGCGAGGGATGTCAGGGTGGCGGAGAGGATCGCCCCGTGCACCCGCTCGCTCCTGGGGCGTCCCACGGCCCGGCCCTCCCGGTGCTTCGTCGTCACCTTCGGCTCCTATTACGATACGCTGACGTTCCGTTTATGGAAGATAGCGTGCCTGGATAACGGAACGCAAGTGTATCGTTATTGTACTGGGGGGCGGCGAGCGATCGCGAGCCGGGGGTGACGTCCGCTCTCGACGGGCGGGCGGCGGCCATTGAAACCTCTGGCCGTTGAGGGCCGTCCAACCCTTACGAGACGACGCTGCCCGTTCGATCCCCGCGGACGCGCCCGGCCCGACCGGCCGGGAAGACCATGAACGCCTTCCTCCAGGACGCGCGCTACGCGCTGCGGACGCTCCGCCGCGAGCCCTCCTTCTTCGTCTTCGCCGCCCTCATCGTGGGACTCGGGGTCGGGGCGAACACCGCGGTGTTCAGCGTGATGAGCCCGCTCCTCCTCCGCCCGCTCCCGTTCCAGGAGCCGGAGCGGCTGGTCTGGGTCGCCCACCGCGCCAGCGGCGGGATGTCGTCCGTCACCTCGCGCACGTCGAACCTGAGGGACTACCGCGCCCTGAACCGCTCCTTCGACGGGCTCACCGGCTACTTCGCCTTCTTCGAGTACGAGAGCTTCAACCTCACGGGGGAGGGGGAGCCGGAGCGGCTCGTGGGCGTGGGGGTCGCGCGGGACTTCCTGGAGGTCCTGGGCGTCGCGCCGATGCTGGGGCGCAACTTCGTCGAGGAGGAGAGCGTGTGGGGCGGCCGCCCGGCCATCCTCCTCACACACGGGTTCTGGATGCGCCGCTTCGCCGGCGATCCCGCCGTCGTGGGCCGCAAGCTCGTTCTGAATGACGAGCCGACGGAGATCGTCGGCGTGCTTCCGGCCAACTTCGACTTCTCGTCCACGTTCGTTCCGGCCTCGCGCGTGGACTTCCTGCGCCCCTTCCCGATCGCCGACGAGACCGACCGGTGGGGAAACACGCTCGCGATGATCGGTCGCCTTCGTCCCGGCGCCACCGTGCAGAGCGCCCAGGTGGACATCGACCGCATGACCCGCCAGCTCGAGGAAGCCGACCCGGACCGGTGGGGGCTGGGCGCCGTCGTGACGCCGCTGCGCGAGCAGATCTCCGGGGGCTTCCGTACCGCGCTCCTCCTGCTCGCCGGGGCGGCCGGCGTGGTGATGCTCGTCGCCTGCGCGAACCTGTCGAACCTCCTCCTCGCCCGCGGGGCCGGGCGACGGCGCGAGATGGCCGTGCGCAGCGCCCTCGGCGCCGACCGTTACCGGCTGGTGCGGCAGCTCACGATCGAGAGCCTCGCACTGGCGCTGGCCGGCGGGCTGGTCGGCGTGCTCCTCGCGCTCGGCCTGACCCGTGCGGTCGCACGGACCACGGCCGTCCAGATACCGATGCTCGAGCGCGGTGTCGGTGGACGGCACGGTGCTCCTGTTCACCCTGGGCGTGGCTCTGGCCGCAGGGCTTCTCATGGGCGTGGTGCCCGCGCTCCAGGTCTCCCGGTCACGGGAATCCTCTACGCTCAACGACGCCAGCCGGGGATCGAGCACGGGCAAGCGCGGGGCCACGGCGCGGGAGGTGCTCGTGGTGGCCGAGGTGGCCCTCGCCCTGGTCCTCCTGGTGGGGGGCGGCCTGCTGCTGAAGAGCTTCGTGAAGGTCCTCGACGTGGAGCTCGGCTTCGAGCCCGAGGGCGCGGTCGCGTGGCGCGTGGATACCAATCGCCGCTTCGAGAGCCGCACGGCCCGCGCCGCGTTCTACGACGATCTCGTCGCCCGGGTCGAGGCGGTTCCGGGCGTCGAGGGCGCGGGGCTCACCGACACGACGCCCCTGGGGAGGAACCGGAGCTGGGGCCTGCAGGTGGAGGGCGAGGTCTACGAGGAGGGCCAACAGCCGGGCGCGTTCCCGCGGATCGTGGACGCCCGCTACATCCAGATCATGGGCATTCCTCTGGTGGCCGGACGGAGCTTCACCCCGGACGACCGGGAGGGCTCGACGCGCGTGACGATCCTCAACCGGAGCGCGGCGGAGCTGCTCGTGCCCGAGGGCGACCCCCTGGGCCGCCGGATCATAGCCGGGGGAGGGGATCCGTGGGAGGTCGTCGGGGTGGTCGGCGACGTCCGACACCTGTCGCTGGAGGGTGGATCACCCCCGGAGATCTACTTCCCCTACACCCAGATGTGGGACATGTCGGCGGTGGAGATGGTGGTCCGCTCGGACCTCCCGGTATCCGCGATGGCCGATGGTGTGCGCGCCGCGATCCGGGCGGTGGACCCCACGATCCCTACCGGGGACTACCGCACGCTGAGCTCCGTCGTAGACCGGGCGGTGTCCCCCCGCCGCTTCGTCCTCGGGCTCCTCGGTGCCTTCGCGACGACCGCCCTGATCCTGGCCGCGATGGGTATGTACGCCGTGCTCTCGTACACGGTCAGCCAGCGGGTCCCGGAAATCGGGATCCGGATGGCGCTCGGAGAGTCGGCCGCCGCCGTACGCCGGCGCGTCGTCGGGCGCACGCTGGTGCTCGGTGGGATCGGTGTGGTGGTCGGAGCCCTGGTGTCGCTGGTGTTGTCCCGGCTCATCGCCTCCCTGCTTTTCGGGGTGGAGGCCACCGACGGCTCGACGTTCCTGTCCGTGACGGCGGGGCTGATGGTGGTTGCGTTCCTGGCCGGGTACGTCCCAGCCCGGCGGGCTTCGCGCGTGGACCCCGTCGAGGCGCTCAGGTCGGCGTGAGGGGAGCCGACGCCCGGTCGCCGGGCGTCGGGACCGACGTGTTCCACGCCCCCAGGGCGGCGTCCAGGCCGGCCACCAGGCGCCCGAAGCTCCGGTCCACGCCCTGGGGGAGGCCGAACCCGCCCGCCGCCTCGAGGGCGACGAAGCCGTGGAGGGCGCTCCGCACCGTGCGCGTCGCGTCCACCGCGTCGTCGCCCGCGATGCCGTAGCCGCCGAGCATCGCGAAGACGACTTCGAGGACCGAAGCGGCGGCCTCGCGGAGCGTCTCGTCGTGAGGGTCCGGAGCCCGCAGCGTCGCCGCGTAGAGGCCGGGGTGGCTGCGTGCGTGGTCGCGGTACCGCTCCGCCATCGCGCGCAGGGCGTACGCCCCGGAGAGTCCCATGACGGACCGCCTCAGCTCGTCGGCGAGCTCGCGTACCGCCCGCACCGCGAGCAGGCGGCGAAGATCCTCGATCCCTTCGACGTGCTTGTAGAGGCTGGGGAGGCGAACCCCGCAACGCTCCGCGACGGCCGCCAGGGTCAGCCGATCGTAGCCCACGTGGTCGGCGAGGTGCGCCGCCTCCTCGACGACACGCTCGCGGTTCAGGCCCGCCCTAGGCATCGCGGACGACCCGCTCGAGGAAGGAGAGGATCGCCGGGCCCACCACCTCCGGGTACTCGGCATGCGGGTAGTGTCCGGCCTCCGGCACGATCAGGGACTCGCCCTTCAGGCGCCCCGCCACCCACGCCGCCTCGGCCTCGGGGTCGGGGAAATCGGGATCGCGCCCACCCATGACCACGAGCACCGGTGCGCGCACCTGACCGAGCCTGGCTTCCGCCGGGGCGTGCGAGCTGTGGGTGGTCGCCGCGAAGGCGGCCCAGTGTCCGGGCCGACGCAGGCTCTCCCGGATGCGGGCGCGATGCTCGTCCAGATCGGCCGGCGGGCGACCGGGATACAGCTTCGGGATCCAGGAGTCCCATGCCCGGCGCCCCCACGGCCGCAGGAGCGCCAGCCGGAAGAGGAGCACCTTGAGGAAGCCGACGGGGGCGTTGCGCACGAAGGGCCCGAGCAGGACGAGTCCGGAGACCGCCGTGGGGTCTTCCGCGGCGGCCCAGACCGCTGCTCCGGCACCCATGGAGCTCCCCATGATCACCGCCGGGCCGCCGAGGTGCTCGACGAGGGCGAGGGTGTCCCTGCCGGCTGCGACGTCGTCGTAGTCCGCAAAGGTCGCGTCACTGTCGCCGTGGCCGCGCAGGTCCATGGTCGCCACCCGGTAGCCTGCCTCGCGGAGCGCGGGCACGAGGTACCGGAAGTTCGCGCGGAGGTCGCCCATCCCCGGCACGCCCACCACCAGCGGTCCCGTGCCGGCCACGTCGTAGGCGATGCGCCCGCCGGGGCGGTCGAGGTAGCGCGTGCGCGGCGCGGCGGTCGACGCCCCGGCGGCCCCGCGCGACGCGTTCTTCGTCGTTCCACTCATGGTTCCCCTCTCGCGTAGCTCATATAACTAGCCAAAAGGCTAATATGATTAGCTCATGCCGTCAACACGTGCCCTCCGGGGCGCCCCGACGCGCCCCGTGCTCCGGCCCCGGCGATCCTTGACCCGCGCAGCGGGACGCGCCTATTCTGGCGTTCGAGGCCTCCGTCACGAGCCACCCATCGGCCCTCCCCGCGCGCCATGGGCGCGTGACTTCCGTCGCCTTCATCTCCGGGGTTCATGGAGCAGCGCACCCGCTCGTGCCCGTCGTGTCATCGGGGGATCTTCGCCGAGGACGCGTTCTGCAGCTGGTGCGGGACGCGCGTCCAGGCGAGGGAGCCGGCCACGGGTGATTCGCGACGCTCACTGGCTCGCCAGACGATTCCCACCGGCGAGCGCACGACCTGTGGGAGCTGCCACAGCCCGATCCTGCCGGGCGATCTCTTCTGCTCGACGTGCGGAGCCCGATACGGGGCCGAGGTCACGGATGCCGGATTCGGCGATTCGTGGACGTCCATTCCCACGCGCGTCGCCGAGGGGAGCGGCGGGAAGTACGAGTTCGTGCGCGAGCTGGGGCGCGGTGGGATGGGCATCGTCTTCATGGCGCGCGACCTCGAGCTGGACCGGCCGGTCGCGATCAAGGTGCTGTCGCCCACCTGGCTGACCGACGATGCGATGGTGCAGCGTTTCCAGCGCGAGGCGCGGGTGGTCGCTTCCCTGCGGCACGAGTCGATCGTGAGCGTCTACGACGTCGGGCGGGCAGGCGACCTGCACTACTTCGTGATGGACTACATCGAGGGCGTGTCGCTGAGCCGCATCCTGCGCACGTACGGCCGCCTTCCGATCCCCGCGGTCGAGTCGATCCTCTATCGCGTGGGGCACGCGCTCTCCTACGCCCACCGCCCGGGTCGCCGCATCGTCCACCGGGACATCAAGCCCTCGAACATCGTGCTCGACACGGAGGGCCTCCCGGTCGTGATGGACTTCGGGATCTCGAAGGTCAGCGAAACGCCGAGCGGGCTGACGCGCACCGGGCTGGTGATGGGCACCCCGGAGTACATGAGCCCGGAACAATGCCGGGGCCACACGGTGACGCACGAGTCGGATCAGTATTCCCTCGGATGCGTGGTCTACGCGATGCTCACCGGTGCGCCGCCGTTCACGGGGCCGTTCTATCAGGTGCTCATGGCGCACCAGACGGAGCCGGTGCCATCCGTCCTGGACGTCCGGCCGGATTGCCCGCCCGACCTGGCAGCGGCCACGGAGCGGATGCTGGGCAAGCTCCCCGGGGACCGGTGGCCGGACATCCGCGATGCGATCAAGGCCCTGGGGCTCAGACCGCTCCCGCCGGACGACCCGGTGATCGAGGAGCTCGCGACCCTGGTCCGCAGGACGGCCCAGTCCACCCGGTCCGCCGGCGGTGGTGGCCGGGCCGAAACCCGGCGCACGCCCACCGCCATGCGGATCATGCCGCACCCGGACGACCTGGAGGTCGGGGACGAGGTGAGCCTGGTGGCCACCCTGCGGTTTCCCGACGGGGCGGAGGAGCCCGGCCGGGAGGTCACGTGGGAGACCACCGACCCGTCGATCGTGCGGGTGGATCCGACGACCGGGCAGCTGGTGGCGGTCTCACCCGGCTCGGCTCTCGTGTCGGCGGCAGGGGTCGGCCTGAAGGAGATGGTCGCGGTCGAGGTGAAGCCGCCGCAGGTGGTGCAGATCGCGATCGAGCCCGGGGACGTGGAGCTCACGGTCGGGACCTCTGCCCGTCTGACCGCGGAGCCCCGCAGCAAGCGGGGGCAGTCGCTCCCCCACCAGGTGCACTGGTCTTCCAGCGACCCGCGCACGGCCAGCGTGACCGACGACGGCGTCGTCACGGCGAAGCGGAGCGGGACGGTGAGCGTGCTGGCCCACTGTGAAGGCGTGGGCGGCGCGACGCTCGTGCGGGTGGTCGAGGACGCGTCGGAGCGGACGCCGGCGGCGGTAACCGTTCCCTCGTCCCGGACGCCGCCCGAACGTCGAACGCCGCCACCGCACCCTCCGGCCGACCAGCGGACGCCTCCCTCCTGGGGGGCGCCGCCGTCCGGCCCGACCGGAGAGGGGGCACCCACGCCGTCGCCGCCCCCTCCCGCCGCGCAACGGAAGCCGCGGCCGCGCGCGCTCGTGGTCGGGCTGCCGGCGGCCGTCGTCCTCCTGGGCGCCGGTGCGCTGTGGTGGGCGAACCGGCCGGCCCCGCCGGTGGCCGTCGCTGAAGTGGACATACTCGGCTCGGATGGGATGGCGATCGCGGATCCTCTGCGGATCATGCTCGGGGACACGGTGACCCTCACCGCCGCGGCTGCCGACGCCGAGGGGGCGGTGTTGGACAGACCAGTCAGCTGGCAGTCCACCGACCCCGCCGTGGCGTCCGTCGACCCGGGTGGCGTGCTGATCGCCCTGGCGCGTGGCGACACCCGTGTGCGCGCGAGCGCGGACGGCGTGAGCCGCGAGCTGGCCGTGGCCGTAGACGCCGAGCCCGCGGACGTCGTCCTGCGCACGGAGGCCGGCCCCGCACCGGTGCGCGAGCTCGACCTGGGGATCGGCGAGGCGGCGAGCCTGGTGGCGGACGTGACCGATCGCAACGGGCAGCCGATGGAAGGTCAGGCGGTCACCTGGCGGTCGTCGTCGTCCGCGGTCGCGCAGGTGGACCGGACGGGACGCGTGACCGGTAGGGCGGCGGGACGGGCCGTGATCACCGCGAGCGCGGGCAGCGCGAGCCGCGAGGTGACGGTGTCGGTGAGCGGGGCGCAGCCGCCACCCCCACCGGCCAACGGCCGCCTGGTCCTGCGGATCGTACCGTCGTGGGCGAACGTCTACATCGACGGCGTGTCGCAGGGTGAGCAAACGGGACTCGATATGCGGATCGTCCCCGGGCGACACCGCCTCCGCCTCGAGAACCCGACGATGATTCCCGTGGACACGATATTCGAGGTCCGACCCGGCGCACGGGTCGAGCTCAATATCCGCATGCGGATGAGGTGAGACCGATGAGACCGAACCATCTGGCGAGGCTCGTGGCCGCCTTCGCGTTGATCGGTGCCGTCCCGCTCTCGGCCCAGGAGACCCGCGAGGAGCTGATCCAGCAGGCGCGCAACGAATTCGACGAGTCGGCCCGTCTCGACCTCCTCGCGAGGGCGGCCGACCCGGCGCTCGGAGCGCGCGACAGCCTGTGGGCGGTCGGTGTGTTCGACCTCGCGCAGAACCTGATCGGAAGCGGGGAAGACGCGCAGGGCGCGCTGTGGCTCCGCTGGGAGGCCCGACACGGTGGCCGCTGGACCATCGACCGCTCGTACTATTCCCCTTCGACCGTGGCGGCGTACGACCAGGCCGTCCCTGCCGTCCAGGGGGAGCGGAGCAACGGACTCGCCCGACGTGACGACCACCTGGCGGTGGCCGAACGGCTTCGACGCGAACGCGTCCGGATCGCTGGAGGTGACCACGGCGGACCGCTCCGTTCCGCTGACGGTCACCGTCGAAGGGCGGGGAACGGTCGAACCGGGCGGTTCGCTCGGCCTCGCTCCGGCGACGTACCAGATGGTGGCCGAGGCGCCCGGATACGCGTCCCTGCGCGTGACGCGAGAGGTGCTGCCCGGGGCGACCACCGTCCTGGAGTTCGACCTCGCGCCCGAGCTGTCCTCCGCAACGGAGGGACGGGTCGCGCCGGCCCTGGTGGCCATCCGCTGGATGCAGGACGGCCGGCAGGTGTGCGTGAACGGGGTCATGGCCCGGCCGGGTGGGCTCGTCCTCACGGCCGGGAGCGCGCTGAGGCGGAACACCGGCCTGTCGGTCGTGACCACCACCGGCACGTACAGCGACGTCTCGGTGGCTGCCAGCGACGCGGGCCTCGACCTGGCGGTCCTGCGTGTCGACGCCACGCAGCAGCCCACGCTGCCGCCGGCCGGTGGCGTATCGGACGAGGAGCATGCGTGGTCGCTCTTCCGAACGGGATGCGGCGACGCCACCTCCGCCCACACTCGCCTGGACGGCTGGCGCAGTCCGCCCGCCGGACCGGTGGGCCTGGCGCCGGCGCTCCCGCCGGGCGCGCTCGGGGGGCCCCTCTTCGACCGGACCGGCGCTCTGATCGGTCTGGTCACAGGGGCCGAGCGGGTCGCGCCCATCGCGCTGGCACAGGATCTCCTCGCGCGAGCGACGCAGGACGTGGTGGCCGAGGCCCAGGTCGGCGGCGGCGGGTTGCCCTGGGTGTGGATCGGCGCGGGCGCGGCGGCCGTGGGCGTGGCCGCGGCGGTGCTGGGCGGTGGTGGTGGGGTAGCGGTGGCGGAGGCCCGCCCCCCGCGACGACGGGGAGTATCACCGTGACGTTCCCGGGAGGTGGCCCATGAACGCGCGCCGCGCGGTCTCGATCCTCGCCGTGGCTTCCCTGGCGGGGTGCGAGGCGGGACGCACAGGCACGGAGCCGGACCTGGTAGCGAGCCTGGCGCTGAGCATCGCGTTCGAGCCCGGCCTCGCTCCGGATCCGGATGCCGGCACCCTCCACCTGGAGGGGCCGACGCCGCGCACGGTTCCCATGTCGCCGGGTCAAACGCTCACGATCGACAACCTGCAGCCGGGCAGCTACACGGTGTCGCTGGAGGCCTTCGCCGGAGGTCGTCTCGAGTCGTTCGCCGAGACGTCGACCACGGTGACCGCCGGCCAGAACCGACAGGTGAGCCTGACGCTGCGCTCGTTCATTCCCACGAACGTCGTCGTGCCGGGGGAGGTGGACGCGGGCGAGCCGGTCACCGTCACCTATGGCGCCGTCCCGGGTGCCACGAGCTACGTGGTCCAGTGGGCCGACAACCCGCAGTTCTCGAACGCGCAGCAGCAGGAGGTACCGGGAACGTCCGCGACGTTCGCGTTCGAGGCGGAGGGCGAGTACCAGGTGCGGGTGTTCGCGCGCAACCGCTTCGGCTCCGACGGTGTGCCGGCGACGCCGTCGCCCGTGGTGGCGGCCCCACCCCCCATCGCGTTGCAGGAAGGGGTCCCGCTCCCGGACCGCGTGGGCGCCGCCGGGACGTTCACGTACTACACGTTCGAAGTTCCCGACGGGCCCCCGAACCGCGTCCTCCAGGTTCGCATACGGGGCGGCTCGGGGGACGCCGACCTCGCCATCCGTCTCGGGGTCGAGGCCCACCCTGACGACGTTCGACTGCGCGTCCATCCTCGACTCCGGACGTCTACACAACAGCTCTCGACTTCTGCGCGTGCTGAGCCCGCGAGCCGGGGAAGTGGTACATCGCGATCTTCGGCCACGGAGGCCTACGAAGGCGGTGACCGTGGATGCCCGCATCCTGCCGTACGGGACCTTGCAGCCGGGCGTGCCCATCAATGGTCTCGACTGGCGCGCTCAGCGACGTCAGCTACTTCGAGTTCGGCGTGCCGACAGGAGTGGCGCCTCCGTCCGGCGTGCCGGTCGTCAGCCCGGTCGTGTCCGGGTCCAGCCTGCTCGGGTCCGCCAAGGCCGGCACGCTCCTCCGGGAAGGGCCCTGGGGGCCCCCCGGCGGTGGAAGCTGCAGGGCCACAGCCGGTCGCCTGGCACCCTCCACGTGACGACCGCCGGAGGCACGGGCGACGTCGATCTCTGCGCTTCGCCGCGGACTCGCCGTTCAGCTTCGAGCGAGGCAGTCAGGCTGGCCCTGCGTCAGCAGTCGGATACCAACGACGAGACGTGCGACGTCGGACGATCCCCGACGCCGGTCCATGGACCGTGCTCCTGATCGGCTTCGCTGCCTACAGCGGCGTCAACGCTCGCGGCCGAGTTCCTCCCGCCGGCGCCGGTCATCTCGAACCCCAGGTACACGATCGTGGCGGTCAATGACACCTCGTGCAACAACGGCGGCACGAAGATCGACGTCACGGTGGACTACACGGACCCCAACGGCGACGTGGGCGATCCCGTACCCTTCCAGGCGGACTTCACGTTCTCGCCCTCCGGGACCACGGGAACGAACACCCAGGACATCACACGGAACGGAACCGGGGACGCAGGCGACGTCACCGCCGAGTACTGCGTCATCTTCGGCGCCGACACCCAGCTGTCTCTGGACATCACGATCGCCGACGCGGCGGGCCTGGTGAGCAACCGACTGGGTCTCGCCATCCCGAAGCCGCCGGGAGCCAACGCGCCCGGCGCGACTCCTACGGTCGGCAGGTCGGGAGGGTAGCTAGTGGCGGAGCACTTCCTCGCGGGTTTCATCCCCGGGGCCGGGCGGCGACCGCCGCTCGGCCCCTCCGTCGTTCGCCGGGCAGGCGACGACGCGGTCCACGAACTCCAGTTGGCTGCCCACCTTCGGGATGCGCACGAACTCGAGCGGGTAGGCGGTGCCGGGGAACGGGTTGCAGTCGGGAATCGTGCGCACGATGGCGAACCACACCTCGTCCCGCCCCCCACCCGGCTGCGGGCGTACCTCGAAGCCGACGCTGTCCACCCGGATCCGGTCACCCGCATTGCGGCGCCCGGCCGACACCAGCAGGACGGAATGGCGATCGAAGTCGACCGCGGGCATCTCCGGCTTGGGCTCGGGCGTCTGCGAGGTGGCCCGCAGCCACCAGAGCCGCAGCGTCTCCGGATCGTTGATCACGACCCGCACCGAGTCCATCTCGGTGCGGTCGTCCCGGTAGAGCCGGTCCGCGTCCTGCACGGCCTCGGCACGTCGACTGGGCGCGACCGGTGGGGGTGCGCCGCCTCCACACGCCGCCGACGAGAGCGCCAGCAGGACGATCGGAAGGTAGCGGAGCGATCGCATTCGTCATCTCCTTCGTAGGCGCGTCCCCGTGGTGTCGGGGGCGGGCTCGTGGGCCGGATCGGATCGAGCACTCATCGGGCGATGCGCGTCGGGCACGAGAACGTCGACAGATAGCCCCGGTCGAGGATCGGTGCGCCGAGCACGCTCACGTCGGCGGTGACCCTCGTGCCGCTGGGCATCGTCCAGGTGACACGGTAGTTGCTGTCACCGGCGCTCTGCCAGGTCCCCTGGTGGAAGAGCCGGAAGATGGCCCACGTGCCGTTGAAGTCCAGCGACTCGCGGCGCTCCCCGGACTGGACGACGAGGTTCGCCGTCTCCGCCCGCGAGGCGTCCCACACGAACCGCTCCCGTTCCTGCTGCGTGGGCGTGAACGTGCGGGAGTGCCCGTCCACGCGCAGCTCCACCCGGTCGATCCCCTCGAAGCTCCGCACCTGGAAGAGGATGTTGAAGCCGGGGCTGTCCCCTCCGGAGCGATAGAAGGCGTTCGCGATGTCGCGCGCTCGCGTGCGGAACGCGTCGTAGGCCTGGTTGAGCGACGCGCCGGTCGCCTCGGCCTGCTGGAGGAACGCGCGTGAGCTCGCCCCCGTCCGGGGCGAGGAGCGCCTCCACGTCCTCGAGGGCCGCTTCCTGGGCGCCTGCGTGGAACGGATAGCGGCCGAGCACGCGACTCTCCTGGCGGCGGCAGAACTCCTGGGCGAGCTGGTTCGCGGCGAGCTGCGGGCCTTGCCCGACCTGCTGGTCCGCCCACCGGAAGGGGCTGGAGAGGAGGGCGCTCACGGCGTTGCTGGCCGCCCGGGCGGGCGGTGGGTCGGTCGGGAAGTCGACCTCGATGCCGCGGACGAACGAGAGTCCGCCGGACGAGGCCGTCCGCACCTCGTCCGACACGGAAGGCGCGCCGGGATCCTCCGCCAGGTGGGCCACACCCTGGGCGAGCGTCTGTATCTGGAGGAGGTAGGGGCGGCCCTTGTCCTCGCTGAAGACCTGTGGGACGCTGTCGGGCCCGACCAGGGCCCTGACCGCCGCGAACGGGGCCTCCACCGTGGGGCTGTCGACGTTCGTCTGCGAGTCCACATAGGCCAGGAACTGGAAGATCGGGGACCGGTTCCCGCCCAGGGTGGTCAGCCAACTCTCGCCGCCCTTGGAGCCCCCGGCTCTCGAGGCGGGTGTTCGCCAGGAAGCCGACCCACCGGTCCCGGTAGTCCTGCTCGTAGCGCTCCTTCAGGTGGGGCGCCACGGTCTGGGGATCGAATCCACGCGAGCGTAACCGGTCGAAGAACTCCGTCCCCACCACGTGCAGGTCGAGGCTCGCCGCGTCCCCCGTGGCCGCCAGGCTCGCGTGCACGGAGTCCCACCCCACGCGCGTGAACGCGCCCGGGACGTCCGGTGCGCCGCCGAGGAACCCGCGCGTCTCCGGGAGGTCCCGCTCCAATCGGGCCGCCGGGAGGCGGTTCCATTGCGCGAGCAGGCTGCCGTAGAACGAATCTTCGTTGGTGTTGTCGGCGAGGAAGGAGCGGGCCGTGTTCACCAGCCCCGTATTCTCCGCCTCCGAGTAGGGGTTGCCGTGTGGGAGCTCCGAGCCCAGGAAGGCGAACTGCTCCTCGGCGAGCCCGCGACGCTCGGCCCCCGGGTCGTCGTCCCGCGCCCAGTGCCGGGTCAAGACGTCGCCGAAGAACGGTCCCGTGGCCTCCTCGGGCCGCTCGGTGAGCTCCACGTAGGCCTTGAGTGCCTGATAGATGCCGTCGTACTGGTCGAGCGTCGGCTCGGTCGGCAGGTCCTGGAGCGTCTGTCGGACGTCGTCGAACGCGCGATTGAACAGAAGCGATCGGAAGTGCTCGAAGTAGACGCGGCGCGCGATCGGGTAGAGGTCGCCTCCCGTGTACATGAACATGAGGCTGCGGAAGGGACGTCGATCGTTCTCGTAGTGCGAAAGCCGCGCCGTGACCTGACGGAGCGTGTCGAGCCGCTGGAGGTCCTCGAGGGAGGGGAGGCCGATTGCCGGCCCGGACACGTCCTGGACGCCCGCGATGGCCGTACGCACGTCCCGCTGCAGGTTGCCCTCCAGATGGTGCATCCCCATGACCATGACGCCGAGGAACAGCAGGAACGCGATTCCTGCGGCGAGCGACAGGCGCCGCAGGATCGAGAGCCCGAACCCGCTCGTGGTGATGCCCATCGCCACGCGGTCGCGCAGCACGACGCGCCGCAGGATCCCGTCCAGGAAGACCCACTGCGGGACCCGTCGCTGGTGGCCCGATTCGGGAACCACCTGGCGGGCCGCCTGTTCCTGCATCGCGCGCAGGTCGAATACCTGCGTGGCTCCCGCGGCGGCCTCGGTCCGGGACGGGGCGGAGGCCTGGGCCGGCGCGGCGGCGCCCTCCACCACGACGGGCCGCACGCCGGCGAAGTAGAACCCGCGCAGGAACGGGCTCACCCGGAGCTGGCTCGGTCTGCACAGCTCCACCAGGAACTTGATGGCCGGCTTGGCGACCTTGTTGAACTCCCGCGGGAACTCGTACGCCGCACCGTTGCCCTCCAGGATTCCCGAGCGCGCGAGCACCCCGAGCCGCCGTTGGGCGAGGGCACGGAACAGGTCGTCGAAGGCCGCGGTCAGGCGCTCGGTCTCACGCTCCGCGTAGGAGGCCGCCGCCGTGGGCTCGGCGAGGGCCCGCAGCGTGGAGCCGAGCAGCTCGTGGGCCTCCTCGGACGTGAAGTTCTTCACGAACTCGGTGAAGTGCGGGATGGAGTCCGCCTTGGTGAACACCACGTAGACCGGCAGGCGGATGCCGATGCTCTCGGAGAGCTCGGCCAACCGGTCACGCAGGTTGCGCGCGGCCGGCACGACGGCTTCGGATCCGGCCCCGCCGACGAGGTCTTCGGCGCTGAAGCACACGATCGCCACGCGCGGCGCCTGGGGACGGCCCAGGAGGGCAGGCAGCCACTTCTTCGGCTGGAGCCTGTCCACCAGACGGGCCCATCGGGTCGGCTCGACGGCCAGCGCTCCACCGGCCTCGACGAGGACGTGCTGCGTCGTGGTACCAGACGTTCACCACCTCCGTGGGCGCGATCATGTCGCCCGCGAAGAGGTTCCCGGCCAGGTGCTCCGCGTCCAGTCCGGACTGCTGTACGAACGTGGACTTGGCCGAGCCCCGGGGGCCGAGCACGAGGAGGACGGGGAGCTTGCCCAGCACGCCGCGCCCCCGCACGCCCGCCGCGTTGAGGCGTTTGCGTGCCTGATCGAGGAGCTCGAGAAGCGGATCGGGCCCGGACCGCGTCGTCGGTCCTGGCGCCGGCGCGGGGCTGAACAGCTTGAAGAGGAGATAGACGATGAGGCCGCCGAGGACCCACAGCACCGAACGCACGACCCACAGGAGGATCCCGGACAGGTGCAGCCACCCGCCGGCGAGCCATCCGAGTACCACGACGATCAGGAGCGCAGGGACACCGATCGCGAGGCGTTTTGGCTTTGGCATCCGCAGTCGAGGCATCGGGACCGGGATCTCCTGGAAAAGGTCGGTGCCGGGCCCTAGCCGGCCATCTCACGAATCCGGTCCACGCCGCCTGGGAGCGAGACGAACCGGAGGAGCACGAAGAGGAGCAGAACCGCGATGGCGGAGCCCAGCAGGACGAGGGACAGGCGTCGAAGCCAGGGATCGCCGCCCCGCACCATGCCCTCGTCCTGCGGCGGGATGGCCCGCGGCGCCAGGAGTGCCCGACCTCCCCGGATGCGCGTGATCTTCTCCTCCGTCGCGCGCACGAAGCTGCGCAGCTCGCTCCCGTCGGAGGACCCGTAGCGACCCTTGAAGCCCAGCATCATGCACAGGAGCGGGACCTCCAGGACGTCGGCGACGAAGGGCGAGTCCTGGCGCGAGAGCAGGTCCTCGAGGTGCCGGAAGAACGTCTCGCCTGCCACGTGGTCGCCGAACACCTCCTCCTGCAGGGGCTGGCCGACCCACGCGGACGCCAGGGGACCCGGGGTGCCCATGACGGTCTCGTCGAGGTAGGCGATCACGCAGTAGACGGCGACCTTCACGAACTCCGGGGGATAGCCCATGCGCCGGGCGTCCTGGTCCGCGCTGGCGAGGAGATCCTTCATGCGCGTGCGGAACGCCCCGGGGTCGCTCGGCACCTGGCGCCGCTCCCGGAGGCGCACCACCGCGGTGAGCGCCTCCTGCACCGCGAGCGCCAGACGGCCGGTGGGAGCATGTCCCGCGGGCATGGTCACGGTGGCCGACATGTGCGATTCCATCAGCCCTCCAGGCGCATCGGGGTCATTCGGGAAGGACCAGCAGCTCCAGCTCCGCGTCCGCCAGCGAGTCGGGGAGATACACGCCCACCGAGCTCCGCACCCGGATCAGCTCCCAGGGCGGGCCTTCGCGCACGGAGCCTGAAGTAGAGGCTGCCCACCCGGGACGGGATGTCCGGGGGCAGGCTGGCGAGATGCTCGATGCCGAGGGCCGGCAGTCCCGCGCTCTCCACCAGGCGCAGGACGTCCTCCGCGGAGCAGATCTTCACCTTCCGGGGGACCTCGGCGATGACCGCGGCCGTCGGTGCCCGGGAGCGGATCCTCAGCACCCATTCGCCCCGTCCGAGGGCGCGCTTGTCGACCAGGGCGGCGGTCTGGAGGTTCGCCGCGGTACGCTCGAGGGGCACGGAGATGTAGCGCTCCTGGATGGTCACCTCGAGATGACGGCGGATGTGTCGATCGAGCCCGGAGAAGGCCTCACCCGGACGATCGTGGTCGTACAGGGGGACGTCGCGGGGGTCGGACTCCAGCGAGAAGGTGCACAACGCGCCCGCCAGGCGTGCGAGATCCTCGTAGACCTCGCGTGGGTGCGCCCGACCGAACTGGGCATGGTGGCGAAGCGGGCCGAGGCCCGAGTAGATCGCGTGGGTGAGCCACAGCCCGGTCAGCTCGTGGCCCGCCTTCTCGGACATGGTGTCGGCGCCGGGAAGCTGCCGGCGGAGGGCCTCTCCCTTGGCCTCCAGGACCTCGATCAGCCCCTCCAGGATCGCGGTGAGGCGTGCGCTCGCTCCGATGCGCAGCGTCGGGGGCACGAAGAGCGGGTCGTAGACGAAGTGGCCACTCCCGTCCGCGCTTCACCCTCGCCAGGGGGAGGCTGACGTGGTCCTCCTGGAGCTCGGACTCCCCGAGGATCTCCAGGTTCCGGCGTCCCACCAGGATCGGCCGCTCGTCGGTCCCCGTGGTCTCGTCGTAGAGGGACACCGTCATCGCCCGGTACCGTCGCGTCTCGACGGCGTGCTCGCCGTCCAGGGCGCAGTTCGCGTGGCTGGCACGAAACGAGGGGATCACCAGATGGAGGGTCACGCCCTCGCCTCCCGCGGCGAGCAGGTCGGAGACCTCGCGTGTGGCGGGGAGTGGGTCCGAATCGCCCGAGGTCGAAGACCAGGCCGTCCGGCATGACCCCGCTCGCGCGGACGAGCGACACGGTTCCGTTCCAGAGGGCGTCGTGGTCCAGGTCCACCGCCACGAAGCCGTCGATGCCCTGCACGACGGACGAGAGCGCGAAGTGCATCGCGCTCTCGAAGTACCGGCACTGGGCCTGGAAATGGTGCTGGGCGAGGTGCATGCCCTCGGTCCACACCAGGCGAGAGAGCGTTGGAACACCCACGGGGTCAGGACACGGTGTGTGGCGGGGAATGGGTATCGGGCCCGGCACGCGCGTGCC
The DNA here is from genome assembly GCA_963848895.1 of uncultured Gemmatimonadales bacterium. GTDB lineage: Bacteria > Gemmatimonadota > Gemmatimonadetes > Longimicrobiales > Gaopeijiaceae > SZUA-318. The sequence goes on along the minus strand of CAWKGE010000017.1, from coordinate 805,136 downwards.
ACAGGGGCCTTGAGCAAAGTCCGGCCCGCGCCGCCGCTTGGCAAGGGTAGCGGATGGCTGCCGGCCGCGTTCGACGGTTGCTCCCCCGAGGGACCCCCGGGTACCTTTGCATCCCATGACTGGTGACGAGTTCACGGCACGATACCGGCTCCGGGAGCAGCTCGCCGATGGCGACATCGTGAGCTATCTGGCCGCCGACGCCCGCGGCGGCACGGCGTTCGTCCACGTCTTCCGTGGGGAATTCGTTCCCGAGTTCGACGCGTCGCTCCTCGACGCCGAAGGCTCCGAAGCCCTTCGCGAGGTCCTCGACGTGGAGGGGATCGCAGTCGTCGTCACGGAGGTGATCGAGCCGTTCACCACCTTCGAGGCGTGGGCGGCCGAGCACCAGCGGCCTCCGACCAGAAGGAAGGCCCCGGAGCGTTCACGCGGATCTTCCGGGTGCAGTTGCCCGAGGGACCCGCCGGACGCCGCCGTCGAACCGGCGCCGCCGCCGCCGGCTCCGCCCGAGGAAGAGGCGGGCCCGGTCGCGAGCGACGCGGCGGACGCGGGTGCGCCGCACGGAAGTGAGGGAAGAGCCCCGCAAGGCCGAGCCCGGGGGACCTGGGGCGTTCACCCGGGCGTTCGGCGCCCTGGGCACCCCGCCGCCGCCGGCTGGGCCGAGCAGCCCCCGCCGCCGCCGGCCGAGCCGAGCAAGCCCTCGCCGCCGCCGCCCCAGCGGCCCGCCGCGTCCACCGGGACGTCGGGGGTCGGGGCGTCTTCCGATGCGCCGACCCGGGAAATGCCGACCGCGAAGTCGCCGCCCCCAGCGTCGCCGCCTCCCGTGACTCCGCCTCCTGCCGCGCCGCCGCCGTGAGCCGCCGGCCGAGCACGGCACGGGGACGTTCACCCGCATCATGGGTGCCATGCGGGAAGGCCGCGGTCCCGCGGCGCCCCCGCCGCGGCCTGGCGGCGCGCCGCCGCCCCGTCCGGCCGCTCCTCCGTCCGGCACGAGCGAACCTCCGCGCCCGGCGCCTCCCCGACCGGCCTCCTCGCCCTTCGAGCCGCCGCCTCCGCTGGCGCCGCAGCAGCCACCGCTTCCGCCTCCCGGGGAGGGTGGCACGCCGGGCCCCTACACGCTCGCGATGCGCGCCTACAAGGGCCCCGGCCAAACCCGGCCCAAGTCCCCGCCCTCCGAGGAGGGGGGGGCAATCGACCCGGGCGGGTGGGGTGCCACGGGGAGCTACCTGGACCGCCTGCAGAACAAGACCCGTCCCGACGATACCGCGGCTCCGCGGCCGCCGGGGGCAGGGCTGCCACCGCCGCCGACCCCGCGCCCCCAGGGGCCGGTGGTCCCCGCGGGCCCGAGCGACTACACACGGGTCATCCGCGGGGCGGCCGTGCCGCCCGATGGGCCGCTCCGGCCCCGAGCCGCCGCCGACCTACGGTGCTCCGCCGCCGGCTTCGAAGCCGACCCCGCAGCAACCCAGGCCGGCGCCGACGCCGTCCAGGACGCCCATCATCATCGCGCTGGTGGTGACCGTGGCCGTGCTGGCCGCGGCTGATCCTCTTCTTCGCGCTGCGGTCGGGCTGAGCCCGAAGCGTGCTTCCGCCGCCTACTCCTTCTCGGGCGGCAACAGCAGCACCAGCTCGAGCTCCGGCTCCGGAATCTCCGACGGAACCCAGGCGGCCAGGCTGCGGGACTGGAGGACGTTGGACCACAGCGGGCCGGTCGTCTCGAGGTGGAAGTACTGGCAGCCCATCTTCACCGGGACCGCGCTCGGCGGTGTGGGTTGGTGCCGCAGCGTCACACCCGGCACCGCACGGCTGAGCAGATCCCGGATCTGATCCCGCGAGGCCACCTTGATCCAGTCGGGCGCCTTCTGGATCAGCCGGCTCTGGTCCATCTCCGAGGTCACCGCGAGATAGGCCTGGACCGCCGAGAGCTGCCGATCGTCGTCGAAGGAGGTCGAGTGGATCGAGGGCTCCTTCTCGTGCAGGCGGAGCGTGACGCAGTTCGTGGGGATCGCGGTATCCAGGAGCTCCCTCAGGACCGCGTCCAGCCCGGTGAGACACTCCGAGAGGTTGGCGTGGTCGTAGGGAGGCAGGTCCCGCGGATGGCGTGAGGGCGAGAACGTCATGAGCGCCGCGGCGAGCTCGGCCATGGTCCGGTAGAGCTGCGCCGGGTGGGCCCGCTTCGCGTGCGCCACCCCCGACACACCCGGCGGAAGCGAGCGCTCCGCCTGCAGGTGGCGGAAGAGGGGGAGGTAGGAGTTGATGGTGTAGAGCAGCCAGAAGTGCGCCACGTCCAGGCGCCCGAACTCCGCGAGGCCCTTGCTCTTCTGGCGACGGATCCCACCCAGCTCCGCGCTGCGCGCGGACAGGATCTCCACGAGTCGGCGGGCCATGGCCATGACGTGCTCGCTGGCCGAGATGTCGAGGATCTCGGGCACGAACGTCGGGTCCAGGCGGGCCTCCCCCGCGGCCGTGCGCGTGAGCCGGGCGATGGGCATGGTGGTCGAGCCTTCGGAGGCCTCGTCCTCGAACAGGATGCGGAAGTTCTTGCGGGCCACGAGGATCTCCTTCTCGGCCCGCCCCGTGTTCTCGTCCCGTACCGCCAGCACGCCGGGGGAGAAGCGCGTGCCGGCGTCGTCCCGGCCCGCCGACACGTTGCGGCCTCCGCTCCTGAACTCCGGGATCGCCAGGTGGATGGTCATCGCCTGCTGGTCGGGCTGCCAGTGCCCCTCGATGGGACGGGGGGCGGGAGCCTCGTCGGCGCGTGGGATATCGAAGATCAGCCCGTCCGGGTAGAGGCCGGCGGCCCGAGACAGCCGGACTTCTCCCGCCTCGATCGCTTCCGCGTCGATCTCCAGCTCCACGAAGCCCCACGGGCAGAACGCGAGGCTCGACACGTGGAAGGCGAGCTTGTCCTCCAGGTAACGGTCCTGCGTCTGGAGGTGCTGCGGATTGAGCAGGACGCCCTTGGTCCACAGGACGCTTTGCATCTGTCTCATGTTCCCTACCTGGCTGGTGCACCCGCTGTGGAGACCGTCGCGTCCACGTGGCCTCGCGCGGCGACCTGACGTATATCATCCGTGGTCGGTCGCGGCCAGACACCACGGAGTCGAAATGAGCCAGAATCCCGAACGAGCCCACGTCTCACTCTCCGTGGATCCGCACGGCGAAGCCGGCGGGCCCGCGCCCTCCGAGGTCCCTCCCTTCTGCGTGCTCGTGCTCGGTGATTTCTCGGGACGCGGCCACGCGCGCGGCAGGACCGCGCGCCCCCTGGCAGAGCGGCGCCCGGTTCCGACCCGTTCGCTGGAGGACCTTCTGGGGCGACTGCAGCCGACCCTCGACTTCGAGCTCGAGGGACCGGGGCGGATCCGTGTCGAGGTGCGGGAGCTCGAGGACCTCCACCCGGATCGACTCGCCGGGCGGCTGCCGCACCTGCGGGCGCTGATCGACGCCATCGAGCCCACGGTGGCGGGCCATCGCGAGCCGGCCCGTCCCACCGGGAGTGAAGGGGAGGCGGTGCCGGCGAGGCCCGCGGGCGCCGGCCCGGCCGCCTGCCCCGGGCGGCGGGCTGCTCGACGAGATCGTCGAAGCCACGCCGCCGGCCGAGCGTGCGCTCTCCGGGGATCTCCCCGATCTCGAGCCGTGGATCCGCTCGGTGGTGTCGCCCCATCTGGTGCGTGAGGAAACCGAGGGGCAGGGAGCCTTGCGGGAACGGCTGGAGCAGGAAGCCGCCGAACAGGTGGCGCGCGTGCTGCGGGCGCCCCCGGTGCGCGCCATGGAGGGGCTGCTCCGGTCGCTGCTCCTGCTGCTTTCCAGCGCCGACCCGAGCGTGGGGGTGCGCGTCCACGTGCTGGACCTCACGCGCGCGGAGCTGGAGTCCGACCTGGGCCGGGACGACCTGGAAGAGAGCGCCCTGCTGCGCATCCTGCTGGAACCGCTGTCCGGCCCCTGCGGCTCGGCTGCCCCCGCGCTGATCGTCGGCGCCTTCGAGTTCGGGCACGGCGTCCGGGACGTCTCGCTGCTGAACCGCATCGCGATGCTGGCGCACGTGCTCGGGACGCCCTGGCTGTCCGCCGCGGACCCGGGCCTGCTGGGCGTGCGCTCGTTCCAGGACCTGGGGGAGGCGGATCGGGAACCCCACGAAGTCCCGGCGGTGTGGGACGCGTTCCGGAGCACACCGGCGGCGGTCTCCGTCGGACTTGCGGCTCCGCCGTTCCTGGCGAGGCTTCCCTACGGGCCCGAGACGGATCCGTGCGAGCTGGCCGGCTTCGACGAGGCCGCCCCCGCCCAGGAGCGGGCCGCCGATCCCGGTGTGGAGCCGTACGTATGGGGCAACCCGGCTTTCATGTGCGCTGCGGCCCTCGCGGGGTCGTTCGCGGAGCACGCCTGGGGCCTGCGTGCGGGCGGGCCCGCCGAGCTCGGCAGCCAGCCCATCCACGTGCTCGCCGACGGGGAGGTGGGCGCACATCCCACGGCGGCGCTGTGGCCCGCGAGCGTTGTGGAGCACGTGCTCGCGCGCGGCGTGATGCCCCTCCTGGCGTTTCGTGGAGAGGCGCGCGTGCGCATCCCGTGGATCGGCTCGGTCGCCGAGCCGCGCGGGCCGTTCGAGGCCTGGTGGAACCAACGATGAAGCAGCGTTCGCGCTGTCGATGGGCCTCGGTGTCCGGACCCCGGCAGACGCCTGCCGTTGCTTGACAAGGACCCCACGGGAAGAGTAGTTGTGAATTCTTCCGAGCTCAGCGTCCGTCGCGCAGGAGGATCCGGGGTCTCCCTCCCCCCCACTCGCGCGGGCCGAACACGCGCAGGAGCCTGACCATGGCGGAGAGCTTTCAAAAGCGTCGCAATCGGCAACGACCCACCCGGGTCAACATCTCTTACGACGTCGAGGTCGGTGACGCGATCGTCAAGAGGGAGCTTCCCTTCATCATGGGTGTGCTGGCCGACCTGGCTGGGGACGGTGCCGGCGACCTTCCGGATCTGAAGGATCGGAAGTTCATCGAGATCGGGCCCGAGAACTTCGACAAGGTCCTCAAGTCGACGAAGCCCAAGCTCACCTACTCGGTGGACAACAAGCTGTCCGAAGAGGGCGGCAAGCTGGGCGTCGACCTGAACTTCGAGAGCTTCGACGACTTCTCGCCGGCCCGGGTGGCCGAGCGGGTCGAGCCGCTCAAGCAGCTCCTCGACAAGAGGGCGCAGCTCGCCGACCTGAGGGGCAAGCTGGCGAGCAACTACAAGCTCGATCAGGCCATCCAGAAGGCGCTCGGCAGCGAGGACGAGAAGAGCAAGCTGAAGGCCGAGATCGAGTCCGAGGGAGGCGAGAATGGCTGATCCCAAGCAGGAACAGGCCCCGGCGGCGGCCGAGGCGGAGGTCACCGAAGGGAGCCTGCTCGACCAGATCGTCGAAGAGGGCCGCTTCGGCAAGGAGTCCGAGGCCAAGCAGCGCGGCCGGGAGATGATCAAGCTGTTCGTGAAGGACGTCCTGGAGGGGGCGGTCACGTTCAGCGCGGACACCGAGGCCATGCTCAATCAGCAGATCGCCGAGATCGATCGCCTGGTCTCCGATCAGCTGAACGAGATCATGCACCACGAGAAGTTCCAGAAGCTCGAGGCCACCTGGACGGGGCTCCGCTACCTGATCGCCAACACCGAGACCGGAGCGATGCTCAAGGTCCGGGTGCTGCCGATCACCAAGAAGGAGCTTCTCCGGGACGTCACCGCGGGTCGCGCCGCGATGGGCGTCGACCGCAGCGAGCTGTTCCGGAAGGTCTATCAGGAGGAGTACAACGTCTTCGGCGGCAACCCGTACGGGGCGCTCCTGGGCGACTTCGAGTTCGACAAGACAGGCCAGGACATCAAGCTCCTGGATGCCATGTCGAAGATCGCTGCGGCGGCGCACGCTCCGTTCATCACGGGAACCGCGCCCGAGATGTTCGGCTTCGAGAGCTTCACCGAGCTGAACAACATGTATCAGCTGTCCTCGGTGTTCGAGGGCTCCGAGTACGCGCAGTGGCGTGCCTTCCGCGACAGCGAGGACTCGCGCTACGTCGCGCTCACGGCGCCGCGGATGCTGCTCCGCGAGCCGTTCGGCTCCCAGAACCCGGTCGACGCCTTCGACTTCGAGGAGGACGTCTCCGGCAAGGAGCACGACAGGTACCTGTGGGGCAATGCCGCATGGGGGCTCGGCGCCAGGGTCACGAGCGCGTTCGCACAGCACGGTTGGTGCGCGCGCATCCGTGGCGTGACGTCCGGCGGAAAGCTCGAGGGGCTGCCGGTGCACACCTTCGAGACGGATTCGGGCGACATCGCGATGAAGTGCCCGACCGAGACGGTGATCCCCGACGATCACGAGATGGAGATGGCGAAGCTCGGGTTCGCTCCGCTCGCCAACGAGAAGAACACGGCGAACGCGGTGTTCTTCAGCGTGCAGTCGGCGCAGAAGCCGAAGGAATACGTCGGAACCGGTGGTGACGCGGCCTCGGCGAACGCCGCGATCTCGGCCCAGCTCCCGTACATCTTCGCGGTGTCCCGCTTCGCGCACTATCTGAAGGTGATGATGCGCGACTACATCGGGAGCTACAAGACGAAGGGCGAGCTCCAGAAGATGCTGCAGAACTGGATCGGAGAGTACGTCCTCAAGAGCGAGAACGCGCCCGAGGACGCGAAGGCCAAGAAGCCGCTCTCGGATGCCCGCATCGACGTGGTGGAGAATCCGCGGGCACCGGGACAGTACCAGGCCGTGGCGTACTTGCGGCCGCACTTCCAGCTCGACGCGGTGGACTTCTCGCTCAGGCTGGTAGCGGATGTCCCCGAAGCGTAGGCGGTCGCAGATACCGGCCGTCGGCACCAGGCCCTAACCCCGAGAGGAGAGCACCATGGCTGGATGGGATGCGTACATGACAGTGGAAGGCGTGACGGGTGAGTCACAGCGGGAGGGGCACGAAGGAGAGATCGAGTTGAAGTCGTTCTCTTTCGGGGGGTCCAACATCTCCAGTGTCGGTCAGGGCGGCGGCGGCGGCACCGGCACCGTCAGCCTCTCGGAGTTCTCGATCCTGAAGATGACCGACGCCACCAGCGCCGAGCTCTTCCAGCACATGTGCGACGGCGAGCACTTCCCGACGGCGAAGGTGACGCTCTACAAGTCCGGCGGATCCGCCGGTCCGCTCGACTATCTGGTCTACGACTTCGAAGAGGTCTACGTCACGTCCGTCCAGTGGTCCGGCTCGGAGGGAGGCGATCCCGTGCCGCACGAGCAGGTGTCGTTCGCCTTCGGCAAGGTGGGGATCACGTACGCCGAGCAAAACCAGGACGGAACCCGGGGTGGTGACCACGTCGGGAGCTGGGACGTCCGCACGCGGAGACCGTAAACAGAATCCGAGTCCCGCCGCGGAGGGATGCGGTCCGATCGGGACCGTGTGCTCCGCGGCGGGGACCCGGCTCGCCGAGGGAGGGCATTGGACGCCAAGACGCTCTACCAGGAAGGCAAGCTCAGGGAAGCGATCGCGGCGCTCAACGCCGAGGTGCGGGACCGGCCCACGGATGTCCAGCGGCGCACGTTCCTCTTCGAGCTGCTTTGCTTCGCGGGTGACTACGATCGCGCCGTGAAGCAGCTCGACGTGCTCGCACGCGGCGATCCCGAGGCCACGCTCGGAATCCTGGCGTACGGGCGCGTGATCGAGTGTCAGCAGGAGCGAGCCGAGATGTTCGCGGCGGCCTCCTTTCCGGAGTCGGCCCGGGAGCCCCGGTCGGTCCGGGGAAGGCTCAACGGGAAGCCCTTCGAGCGCCTGGAGGACGCCGATCCGCGGATCGGCGCTCGGCTGGAGCTCTTCCTCGGCGCGCAGTATTCGTGGATCCCCCTCGAGCACCTCACGTCGGTGACCGTCGAGCCGCCCCGTAGATTGCGTGACCTCCTGTGGGCGCCGGTCCACCTTCAGGCCGGCGACACGCTTCAGGGTGTGGATCTCGGCGAGGCCATGCTGCCCGTGCTGACGCCGGACGCCGCGGCGGACGAGGACGACCAGGTCCGTCTGGGTCGAGTGACCCGCTGGATCGATCTCGAGGACGGCGTGCAGGCGCCCGTGGGCCAGAAGATGCTCCTCGTCGACGACGAGGACTTCCCGATCCTGGAGCTGCGCGAGCTCGAGATCGACGGTCCCTCCGAAGCCTCGAGCTGAGCTCTCCATGGCCCTGCCCGAAGGTCTCCTGGCGCCGATCTCCGAGGAGCGCCCCGGGGGGGCCGACGTCACGTACGAGGCCGATTACTCGCGCATCGCCACGCTCCGCGACAGCCGCAACCCGGAGCACGACTTCGAGGAGGTCGTCGAGCTCGCGACCAATATCCTCGAGAACGAGTCGAAGGACCTGACGCTCGCCATCTGGCTGACCGAGGCCCTCCTGAACCTGGAGGGGTTCGAGGGGCTGGACTCCGGGCTCAGGCTCGTCCACGGCCTGCTCGACCGGTTCTGGGAGCACCTGCACCCGGAGGAGGCCGAGGACCGCGCCTTCGCGCTCGAGTTCATCGGTGAGGGCCTCACGTCACGGGACGACAAGTACGAGCCTCTCAAGTTCGTGCCCATCACGGACTGGGGGCACAACACCCACCACTTCGAGGAGTGGAAGGGCCTCCGCAAGGACTCCTTCGCCGGCGCGGAGGCGGGCGGGAAGCAGGCCAAGAAGAAGGGCGCGGAGGAGGACGACGATCCGCGCGCCCCGAGCTCGGCCAACTTCGAAAGCGGGTTCGCGGAGACACCCAAGGCGACCTACAAGAAGTGGAGGGCCGAGCTCGCGAGCTGCTCGGACGCCGTGGGAGCTCTGGAGGAGCTGGTCAAGGACCGATTCAAGGAGTTGAAGGGTCCGAAGCCGAGCTTCGGCAAGCTGAAGGAGGTCCTGGGGCGCGTGACCACCGCCGTGCAGGTGCTCCTGGACAAGAAGCTGGAGCTCGAGCCGGATCCGGTGGCGGCCGCCACCGACTCGGTGGGCGGGGGAGGCCTCCGGGTCCGGCGAGGCTTCGTCGGCGGGAGGGGCGAAGACGGCTGCGGGCGCTACCGCGGCCGGTCTATCGCCCGACCCCGTGGACGTGGCGGACGCGCAGCGGCGGATCGCGAACGCGGCGCGGTTCCTCCGGCGCCAGGATCCAACGGATCCCGCGCCGTACCTCCTCCTGCGGGGCCTCCGATGGGGCGAGCTCAGGAAGGGGGGAGGCGCGCTGGACGTGCGCCTCCTGGACGCGCCGCCCACCGAGCTCCGCAAGCGTCTCAAGACGCTGGTCCTGAACGGGGACTGGAGCGACCTCGTCGACGCCGCCGAAGAGGTGATGGCGACGCCTTCGGGCCGTGGATGGCTCGACCTGCAGCGCTACATCCTCACGGCCCTCGAGGCGCTGGGAGGCTCCTATCGTCCGGCCGCGGACGCGATCAAGGGAGAGCTGTCGGCGCTGCTGCGCGACGTTCCGGAGCTCCTGTCCGCCACGCTGATGGACGACACTCCGACCGCGAACGCGGAGACGCTGGAGTGGTTGGGCCTGCTCGGTCTGACCGGCGACGACGGCGCGGCCGCCGCGAAGGCCGCCGCTCCCGACTACGACCGGGAGCGAATCCTCAGCGAGGCCACGCACGAGAAGGCGCTCGAGTGGGCGGCCTCGGGCAACCCGATGCGCGGCGTCGAGCTGCTGAAGAAGCGCGCCGACCGCGAGGAGAGCGCCCGGGCCCGCTTCATCACGGAATCGCTGGCGGCCTCCGTCCTCGTGGACGCGGGCATGATCGCGGTGGCCCGCCCGATGCTCGAGGACCTGGTGGATCTCGCCACCAAGAGGAACCTGGACGACTGGGAGGCCGCGGAGATCGTGGCGAGACCCATCGGCCTCCTTTATCGTTGCCTTCCGGCCAACGACCGGCGCCGCAGCCAACTCTACGACGACATCTGTCGCCTCGACCCGGTGCTCGCGATCTCGCTGGAGCGGGACGCGCCGCGCGCCAAGGCGACGCCCTCACCGGCCAAAGCGGAGGCTCGAGATGAACCAGCGGAACCGACCCAGGACGGTGCGCCAGTCGATCCTGGATCGGCTGGTGGATAGGGGGCACCGGGAGCCGTCGGACTGGGACGCTTCCGTCGAGGACCTCAAGCGCAACCTCCTCCGCGACCTGGAATCGCTGCTGAATACGCGCGAGACGGGCAGTCCGGCGACCGCGCCGTGGGTCGAGGTGGAGCAATCGATCTACAACTACGGTCTTCCCGATTTCGCCTCGATGAGCGCGGACGCGTCCACCACGCCGGCAAGGCTCCTGCGCTCCATCGAGCGTGAGATCGAGTTGTTCGAGCCCCGGCTTTCCGAAGTCCGCATCTCCAGGTCCGGCGAGGGCGACAAGAAGAGCCGCAACCTCAAGTTCGTCATCGAGGCGACGCTGCGCCTCGATCCCGATCCGGAGCGCGTCCGCTTCGACACGGTGCTCGAGATGAACAGCGGGCGCTTCACGGTCGCGGAATGACGGTATGAGGGATGAGCGGCTGCTGGACTACTACGAGCGTGAGCTCACCTTCCTGCGCCAGCTGGGCGCGGAGTTCGCCGACAGCTACAAGGCGGTGGCATCCCGGCTGCGCATCGAGGCGACGCGCGCCGAGGACCCGCACGTCGAGCGGCTGCTGCAGGGCTTCGCCTTCCTCGCCGCCCGCGTCCACCTCAAGATCGACGACGACTTCCCGGAGATCTCGCAGGCCCTCCTGAACGTCGTCTACCCGCACTACCTGCGGCCCCTCCCGTCGATGTCGCTGGTCGAGTTCCGCCTCGACCCGGATCAGGCGACGCTGGCCACGGGCTGGAAGATCCCCCGGGGCGCGCGGCTGGTGACCCCGCCCACCAGCTCGAGGTCCCGCTGCCGGTTCCGCACGGCCTATCCGACCACGCTGTGGCCGCTCCAGGTCAAGCGGGCGGGGTGGCACTCGGCCCACGAGGTGAAGGGCCCCGCGGCGACCAACGCCTTCGCGGTGCTGCGCGTGGATCTCGAGACGCTCGGTCAGGTGCCCCTCGACGAGCTCGAGATGTCGGAGCTGCGCTTCTACCTCGACGGCGAGCCAGGGCTGATCGGGTCGCTGTACGAGCTGCTGATGAACAACTGCGTCCAGGTGGTGGCCTGGAACCCCGCCGCGGGATCGTCGGCGCGCGTGACCCGGCTTCCCGGAAGCGCGGTGCAGGCGGTCGGCTTCGAGCCCGACGAGGGGATGTTGCCGCAGGTCGGGCGGTCGTTCCTGCCCTACAGGATGATCCAGGAGTACTTCGCCTTCCCGCAGAAGTACTTCTTCATCGACGTGAAAGGGCTGGACCGCCTGATCGGTGCGGGATTGGGAACCTCGGTGCAGCTCCTGTTCCACATCTCGACGTTCCAGCGTCCGGAGCGGCACGCGCGACTCCAGGAGGGCGTCGGCGACCGCACACTCCGCCTGTCGTGTGCGCCGGTCGTCAACCTCTTTCCGGCCGAAGCGCGCCCCATCAACCTCACCCAGAGGAAGACCGAATACCCGGTCACCGTGCAGGGCGACGCGGAGGTCTTCTCCATCGGGGACGTGTTCGCGATCACGCCGGGCACGACGGAGAAGGTGCCGTTCGTGCCGTTCTACGCGCTCAAGCATCGCAAGCCCGACCGGGACGGAGGCCTGTTCTGGTACGCGAGGCGGGAGCCACGCGCCTGGGGTGAGAGCAGCGCTTCGGACGTCTCGATCGCGTTCGTCGACCTGGACGGGCAGACGGTGCATCCGGACTTCCACTCCGTCGGAGCCAACGTGCTGTGCTCGAACGGGAACCTGCCGAACGAGCTCCCCTTCGGCACCGCGAAGTCGGACCTCCACCTCGAAGAGGAGAGCGCTCCGCTCACCGGGATCTTCATGCTGACCGCGCCTACGCGCGTGGTGCGGCCTCCCCTGGGAGGGCAGCAGCTCTGGCGCCTGGTGTCGATGCTGTCGCTGAACCACCTGTCCCTGGTCGATCGGGGCGCCGAGGCGTTCCGTGAGATGATCCGCCTCTACAATTTCGGCGGCTCGACGCTCGGTGAGCGCCACGTGGACGGCATCACGGCGGTGCGCGGCGAGCCGTTGCACGCGCCGGTTCAGAGCGAGCACGGCCTCGCCTTCGCCCGCGGGCGGAGCGTCGAGATCGAGTTCGACGAGGAGGCCTTCACGGGGGGGAGCGTCTTCCTGTTCGCGTCCGTCATCGAGCGGTTCCTGGCTCAATACGCGTCGTTGAACAGCTTCTCGAGGCTTGTTGCGAGAACCAAACAGCGTCCGGAGATTCTGAAGGCATGGCCACCGAGGGCGGGACACAAGCCGCTGCTGTAGGCGCCGCCGACGCGCGCGAGGCGCTGGACCGGGAGCTGCTGGACCATGCCCACTCCTTCCGGTTCTTCCAGGCCGTGCGCCTGTTGGAGCGGCTCCATCCGGAACGCGCCCGGGTCGGGCGCTTCGGCGCACCCGGGCGATGAGGTCGTGCACTTCGGGGTGAACCCCGATCTGTCGTTCCCTGCGAGCGAGATCCAGGACCTGGACTCGGCTCCCGGGGACGCGCCCTGGAACATGACCGTGAACTTCATGGGCCTGGTCGGGCACATGGGCGTTCTGCCGCATCACTATTCCGTCCTGGTGATGGAGCGTGATCGGAACCGGGACCGGGCGCTGCACGCGTTCCTCGATCTCTTCCACCACCGGCTGGTAGCCCTCTTCTATCGGGCGTGGGAGCGCTACCGCTTCTACGTTTCGTTCGAGCGGGGCGAGGGAGACCGGGTCACCGATCACCTCTTCGACCTGATCGGTTTGGGGAACGCGGGGGCGAGGGAAGCCCTCGGGCTCGATGCCGACGCCCTGCTGGGCTATGTCGGGCTGCTGGGGCCGCACCAGCGCAGCGCCGGGGCGCTGCAGCAGCTCATCGAGGACTACTTCGAGGTCCCCGTCGAGGTGGAGCAGTTCGTCGGGGCCTGGTACGACATGTCCGACACGGCGCAGTGCCGGGTGGACGACGCGGAGGACGACGCCACCGGCCGCCTGGGCCTTGGCGCCCTGGTGGGCGACGAGGTGTGGGACCCGGGATCGCGGGCGCGCATCGTCGTCGGGCCGCTGCCGCTCGCGCGGTATCGGGATTTCCTGCCGACCGGCCCCGCCTACGGGGAGCTGCGCGCCCTCACGCGCTTCTTCTCGGACGATCAGATCGAGTTCGAGCTTCGCCTGATCCTCGACAAGGACGAGGTTCCGGTCATTTCGCTGGGCACGGACGAGGGCACCCCGCTCGGGTGGTCCACGTGGCTGCGCTCGGCACCGTTCACGCACGACGCCTCCGACACCCTCCTCTCGCTCTGAGCGGGGCCAGCCATGGTCAATCTGAAAGCTCTCATCGGCAAGCTGAACGACGAGACCCGTGCCGCGATGGACGCCGCGGCCGGCTATTGCATGTCGCTCACGCACTACGACGTCGAGCTCGACCACTACCTGATGAAGCTCCTCGACGCCACCGACGGCGACGTGGCCTTCATCCTGAAGCACTTCGGGGTGGACCGCGCGCGGCTGGCCTCGGACCTGACGGCGCATCTGGACCGCATGAAGACCGGGAGCGGAGACCGCCCCTCCCTCAGCCCGAAGCTGGTGGACATGCTCCAGGAGGCATGGCTGCTGGGCTCCGTGGACTACGGGGCGCGGCGCATCCGCACGGGGCACACGCTCCTGGCGCTGCTCGTGCACTCCGACCTGCGTTCCCGGGTGGTCTCCTCCAGCCGCGAGCTGGACAAGATCTCCGCCGATCAGCTGCGCCAGGAATTCGCCACCATCGTCGCGAAATCGGTGGAGGAGGAGGGCGCCGCCGAGGAGCCTTCCGAGGCGGGCGCGCCTTCGGCGGCACGGCCCGGGAGTGGGAAGACCGCGAAGCTCGACAAGTACACCCAGGACCTGACGGATCAGGCGCGTCGGGGAGAGCTGGACCCGGTGCTGGGGCGGGACTTCGAGATCCGGCAGGTCGTGGATATCCTCACGCGCCGGCGTCAGAACAACCCGATCCTGGTGGGCGAGGCGGGCGTCGGGAAGACGGCCGTGGTGGAGGGCTTCGCGATGCGCGTCGCCGCCGGGGAGGTTCCCCCGGTGCTGCGCAACGTGTCCGTGCGCAGCCTCGACCTGGCGCTCCTGCAGGCGGGCGCGGGCGTCAAGGGTGAGTTCGAGAGCCGCCTCAAGGGGCTCATCGACGAGGTGAAGTCCTCGCCGACCCCGATCATCCTCTTCATCGACGAGGCCCACACGATGATCGGCGCGGGCGGCGCGGCGGGCCAGAACGACGCCGCGAACCTCCTCAAGCCCGCGCTGGCACGCGGCGAGCTGCGCACGCTCGCCGCGACCACCTGGTCCGAGTACAAGAAGTACTTCGAGAAGGACCCCGCGCTCACCCGCCGCTTCCAGGTCGTGAAGGTGGAGGAACCGGCGGAGGAGGTGTGCAAGGTCATGATGCGGGGGGTCGTGCCCAGCCTGGAGAAGCACCACAAGGTGCGCATCCTGGACGACGGCATGGACGCCGCGGTGCGGCTGTCGGCGCGCTACCTCTCCGAGCGGCAGCTCCCGGACAAGGCCGTGAGCGTCCTGGACACGGCATGCGCGCGCCTGGCGCTGGGGCAGAATTCCACCCCGGCTCCGCTCGAGAACGCCATGCGGCGGCTGCAGGATGTGGAGGTGCAGATGCGCGTGCTGCGGCGCGAAGAGACGCTCGGCATCGACCACTCGGAGCGCCTGGAGCTGCTGGCGACCCAGCGCGAGGCCATCCAGGAGGAGCTCGCCGCCCTGGAGGAGCGCTGGAACCGGGAGCGCGAGCTGGTCACGAAGATCCGCGAGACGCGTCAGCGCCTGGAAGCCACGGTCGGCGACGAGACGGGGAGCGAGGAGGCCGGCTCGTCCGGGGACGGAGCCGCCGCCGAAACGACGGCCCGGGGGGAAGGAGCGGCGGAGGAAGGCCCGGAGAAGGCCGCGCCGGAGTCGGCGCCCGTCGATGCCGCGAAGCTGCGTGAGGAGCTCCGGCGTCTGGACGCAGAGCTCGAGGAGGTCCAGGGGGAGGATCCCCTGGTTCCCGTCTCGGTGGACGGCGAGCTCGTCGGGCAGGTGATCTCCGGATGGACCGGGATCCCGGTCGGGAAGATGATGCGCGACGACGTGGCGATGGCCCTGAAGCTCGAGGAGTTCCTGGGTGAGCGCATCATCGGTCAGGACCACGCGCTCGAGGTCGTGAGCCACCGGATCCGGTCCTCCAAGGCGAGCATCGAGGATCCGGGCAAGCCGGTGGGCGTCTTCCTCCTCGTGGGCCCCAGCGGCGTGGGCAAGACCGAAACCGCGCTCACGCTGTCGGACCTGCTGTACGGGGGCGAGCACAACCTGATCACGATCAACATGTCGGAGTTCCAGGAGGCCCACACGGTATCCACCCTCAAGGGCTCGCCGCCCGGATACGTCGGCTACGGCGAGGGAGGTGTGCTCACCGAAGCCGTCAGGCGCCGGCCCTATTCCGTCGTGCTGCTGGACGAGGTGGAGAAGGCGCACCCGGACGTGATGGAGCTCTTCTTCCAGGTGTTCGACAAGGGCCGCATGGAAGACGGCGAGGGACGTGAGATCGACTTCAAGAACACGATCATCATCCTCACGACGAACGCGGCCACCGACCAGGTCATGAGCCTGTGCGCCGATCCCGAGACCATGCCGAGCCCGGAAGGGCTGGTGAAGGCGATCAAGCCCGAGCTCGACAAGGTGTTCAAGCCGGCGCTCCTGGGGCGAACCGTCATCGTGCCGTACTTCCCGATCCGGGACGAGGCCATGAAGACGATCATCCGCCTCAAGCTGGGGAAGGTGCAGCGCCGCATGCACGCGAGCCACCGCGTCGAGCTGGCGACCAGCGACGATCTCGTCGAGGAGATCGCCCGCCGGTGCACCGAGGTGGAGAGCGGGGCGCGCAACATCGACAACATCCTCACCAACACGCTGCTGCCCGACCTGTCGACGATCCTGCTCCAGTCCATGGTCGAGGGGACGAAGCCCAGCCGTATCGACATCGGCCTCGCCGAGAACGGCACGTTCCTCTACAACGGGCGGTCGGCCGACGGAGCGAACGGCTCCGCGGCGGCGTCATGACGCGGGTGCGGGGGATTCGCTCCAGGCCGGGACGGAGGCTGCTCGATGGGTAGGTTCACGCAAGAAGGCCGCCCGTTCAGGGTCGCCACGCCACTCGATCCGGACGTCCTCCTCCTCCAGCGGTTCCACGGGGACGAGGGGGTTTCGGTTCCCTTCCACTACACACTCGAGCTGCTGTCCGAGGATGACACGCTGGATCCGGCGGATCTCCTGCGCGAGGCCATGGTGATCACCGTGGCCCTCCAGGACGAGGAGGAGCGGAAGATCCACGGCCTCGTGCGTCGGTTCAGGCAGATGGGACAGCGCGACGACGTCACGCTCTACGAGGCGGAGGTCGTTCCCTGGCTCTGGTTCCTCTCGCTGTCGCAGGACTGCAAGATCTTCCAGAACAAGTCGGTGCTCGAGATCGTGCAGGAGGTGTTCGACGGCCTGGGCTTCGCCGACTACGAGATCCGCTGCTCCAACACGTACGCGCCCCGGGAGTACTGCGTCCAGTACCGCGAGAGCCATCTCAACTTCGTCTCGCGCCTGTTCGAGGAGGAGGGGATCTTCTACTTCTTCGAGCACTCGGAGGACAAGCACCTCCTGGTCATCGCGGACATGAACAGCACGTTCCAGGCGTGTCCGAACCAGGACACGTCCCGCATGGCCACGGACGAGGGGCCCTGGCAGAACGAGGACGTCGTCACGTCGATCTCTCTCGAGTCCACCGTGCACCTGGGCAAGGTCACGCTGCGCGACTACGACTTCACCCGGCCCTCGCTCAACCTCGAGTCGTCGGTGGAGGCGGAGGACCCGGAGGAGATCTACGACTACCCTGGCCGGTATGTCGACCTCGGGGAGGGGGAGCGCTACGCGCAGCTCCTGCTCGAGGAGGGCACCTGCGGAAGCCAGGTGATCCGGGGAGCGAGCAACTGCCGGGCCTTCCAGAGCGGATTCAAGACCACGCTCGAGGAGCACTACCGGCCCGACGCCAACCAGGAGTACGTCCTCCTGCATGTGTCGCACCGTGGGGAGGCGGGCGACTACCGCACCTGGGACACCGCGACCTTCGAATACCGCAACACGTTCGTGTGCATCCCCTCGACGACCCCGTACCGCCCTCCGCGCCGCAGCCGGAAGCCGCACATCCACGGCTCCCAGACCGCCCTCGTGGTCGGACCGTCCGGCGAGGAGGTCTACACCGACGAATACGGTCGCGTGAAGGTCCAATTCTACTGGGACCGGCTGGGCTCGAAGGACCAGAACAGCTCGTGCTGGGTGCGTGTGTCCTTCCCCTGGGCCGGGAAGCGGTACGGGAGCGTCTCGATCCCGCGGATCGGCAACGAGGTCATCGTCGACTTCCTGGAGGGCAACCCCGATCGGCCGATCATCACCGGGAGCGTCTACAACGCCGAGCAGACGCCGCCGTTCGACCTCCCCGGCGCCGCGATCCAGATGGGGATGAAGTCCCGCACCTCACCGGGCGGGGGCGGCGACAACGAGATCTCGATGACCGACACCGCGGGCGAGGAGCTCATCAACATCCACGCCCAGCACGACATGACGACCACCGTCGACCACGACGATACGCAGACGGTGAAGAACGACCGCACCATCACCGTGACGGGCAAGCACACGGAGACGATCAAGAAGGACACCAGCATCACGATCACGGACGGCAACCTGACGCTCACCGTCGCCAAGGGGACCGCCGACATCACCGTGAAGAAGGCCGTTACGGAGTCCTTCGACGCCACCCAGTCGACCACGGCCAAGAAGAAGATCTCCATCACGTCCGCCGAAGCGGAGGTCCACGTCACGGCCTCCACGGAGATCAAGCTCGTGACCGGAGACAGCTCGCTGACGATGAAGAAGGACGGCACGATCTCCCTGATCGGGAAGAAGATCACCATCCAGGGCGAGAAGGAGGTCAACGTCGGCGGCAAGAAGATCGCCGGCGTCCGCCGGCGACGAGGCGAAGATCGGGCGTGGGCAACCAGAACGTGACCTGTGACAAGACGAAGGTCGGCGTCTCCGGAGCCGCGATCAATTCGTCCGCCGTGGGCATGCACGAGATCACGGGCGCCGTGGTCAAGATCAACTAGGGACGCTGCCGTGCGCGAGATGATGGAGGGGATGGTCGAGCGCGTGAAGGCCTTCGTCGAAGGGCCCGATCACGTCGCGCTCGTCGTCGGCTCCCCGGCGTCGGACGCACTTCCCCTCTTGAAGATCTTCGAGGAGGTGGAGACCTCCTCCGCCTCGGACCTGTTCTGGACGTTCACCGACACGTTCGTCGATCCGTGGTCGTACGCGTCGGCGATCGTGTCGGAGTTCCGCACCCGCCACGAAGCGATGTGCGAGGCCATGGAGGCGGAGGGGATGACGCCCTGGCCCGCCGATCCCGCCCGGGGCCACGGCCGAAGCGACGCCACCCGCGCAGCGTCTGCGCGAGCTGTGCGCCTTCTCGCGCGACCTGCTCCCGTCCCCTTCGGCGGGAACAACGTGTGGGTTTTCTTCCCCCTGGAGGTGCAGGATCCGGGGAGCTTCGCCGAGCTCGTCGCCGAGGTCCTGGTGCACGACTTCCCCTTTCCGTGGTGCCATCACCTGCGCTTCATCGTGCGGGACGACATCGCGTTCGGAAGCCCTGGCGCGGCGACTCACCGGCTGGCCGCGCGTCGACTGGTGGCGGCCCGACCTGAGCCAGGAGGCGGTGGACCGGGCGGTGGCGGCGCAGATCGAAGACGAATCCGCTCCGCTGGCTGAGCGCATGGGTGCGCTCCTGATGTCCGCCGGGAACGACCTCGCGCTCCATCGCCCCGAGGCCGCGCTGCAGAAGTACGAGATGCTCCTGCGGTACCATGCACCCACGGGCAACCACGCCATGGCGGCCCTGTCCCTGAACGGGATGGGGGAGGCATACGAGCGCCTCGGACAGCCGGAGCAGGCCGAGGCCGCCTATCACGCGGCGCTGGTGCCCGCGAGTGAGGGGGACCCGCCGGCGATCCCCGTTCTGCTCAACATCGTGATGAACCTCGCGAACATGCGCATGTCGCAGGAACGCTGGGAGGAGGCCGAGGGCTACTGGGACTCGACGCAGCAGCTCGCCGCGACCGCCCGCAACGCGCCGTTGCGCATCGAGGCCCTCGATCGGAGGGGGATCTGCCAGGAGATCCAGGGGAAGTACGACGACGCGGAGGAGAGCTGGAACGCCGCGTGCATCATGTCCGCCAAGATCGAGGACGCGGATCTGTGCGAGACCATGCTCGAGCGGCTGGAGGGCTTCTACCAGCGGATGGGGCGTCAGAACGAGTCGTGGGCGGTGGGCCAGATGCGCGCCGAGATGAAGGGCTGACGCGATGACGCCACCTCCCGACACCCGGGGCTCCGGCTCGTCCCTCGAGAACATCGGCCTCGCCATCGACCAGCACGTGAGCGGCGTCACCGGTGACGAGTCGTCCCCCTGGACGCGGGTGACGAACACGCCCGGCGAGATGCTGGGCGTGGGCACGCGGTGGGCCGACTCGGTGGGCCAGACCTCGACGGCGTGGAGCAAGGTCAGCGAGCCGGCCACGCCTGGTGGACCGCCTCCCTCGGGTGGCGAGGTGGCGGTGCGTGTGCTTCGGGCCACGCAGCAGACAGCGGCCGCGGTGATGGGCAGCATGGGGCTGATCAAGGACGCCCTCGACGTGGGGTTCGCCAACCTCACGGCCCCGCTCGCCGCGGTGTTCCCCAGCCTGCCTTCGGCGACGGTGATGTCGAACTACATCGGCACGCCCCACGCCCACGCCACCCACCCGCCCAGTGGTCCACCGCCGGTCCCACCCACGCCGTGCCCCAGCATGGGGATGGTGACCCTGGGGATGTGCGTCCGGGTGCTGATCAACAGCATGCCGGCGGCGCGCTGCGAGGACATCGGCCTGGCGCCGACGTGCATGGGCGTGCCCCCCGCCTGGTTCAAGATCACCACCGGCTCGTCGAACGTGTTCATCGGCGGTGCCCGGGCGGCCCGCACGCTGGACATCTGCAAGGCGTGCAAGAACATCCCCGACCCGCCGCCCATTCCCGCCGGTAAGGTGATGGCCGCGCTGGGCAAGGCCGCCAGCGTCGCGAGCACGGCGCTCGAGGTGGCGGCCGTCGGCGGTGGCGGCGCTGGGGATCGCCGCCGACGTCGCCGAGGCGGCCGTCGAGGACGACGCGGCGATGGCGTCGGCCAAGGCCCTGTCCGCCGCCATGGCGTCGGCGCAGATGGCGGCGGACGCGGTGAAGAAGGCGGTGGAGGCCACTATGTGGAAGGATCCGACCCTGCCGCCGACGGGGAGCATGGGAGCCCTCATCGATCCGAGTCACGCCACCGTGCTGATCGGGGGCTTCCCCATGATCAACATCCCCGATCCGGTCGGCGCGCTCCTGAACAGGCTGAAGCGGTACAAAGCGAAGGGGGCGCCTCCCGACAACGACGGTGCGGGGCCTGGTTCGTGTCCCGGTCGCTCGCGCTGAGTGGAGCTCGGGAGAAACGATGCGAGAACACCTCGGGGAGGAGAGGCGCTCACGGTGACGTGCTCGACCCGCAATCTGGAGCAGCCGCCTGGCGACGCTACCCAGGCCGCGATGTCCACGCTCGTCGGCGACCCGGTCGACGTCGTCACAGGCGCGAACACCGACGTGTCACTCCTGTTTCGGTTGGTCGGACCTCTTCCGCTCCTGTTCAGGCGGCACTATGACACGACCGCGAGCCACCGCTTCGGCTCCCTGGGCTGGGGACACGTGCACGAATTCGACCGCAAGCTCGTGTTCGATGTCGACGGGCTGCGCTACATCCCACCCACGGCGTCGGCGATCGGGTTCCCGCCCCTCCTGAGCGACTCCGAGCAAGCCACGGCCGCAGGTGTCCGCCTGACGCGCGTCACGCCCACCCTGTTCCGCATCGCCGATGGCGGTCTCGCTTGGGAATTCCGTTTCCTCGAATCCGGCGAGGCCGCTCGACTGGAGGGTGTCGCACGCGGTGCGGACCGTATCCGGTTCCAGTACTCGTCGACGGGTCTGCTGGCCGGGATCGTCGATTCACGCGGTCGCTACATCGATGTGGAGTGCGACACGCGGGGACTCCTCCTGCGCCTCGTCATGGTCGGGAACGAGCCGCGTGACAATCGTCATCTCCTGCAGTGCGCCTACGACGGCGCGGGCAACCTCGTCCAGGCGATCGACCCGTACGGCTCCGAGCTGCGGTTCACGTATGATGCGGCCAACCGGATGACCAGTCGCATCGACCGTCGTGGGTATGCCTTCCATTTCGAGTACGACGCGGTTGGGCGCTGCGTACGCGCGAGTGGAGAGGATGGTCTGCTCGACACCCACCTCCGCTATCTGCCCGAAGAGGGCCGGACCATCGTGACGCGCGCGGACGGCGGCGAGTGGCAGTACTTCCACGCGGGCGGCCAGGTCACCCGCATCATCGATCCGTACGGCGGCGTCCGCGAGTTCGCCATCGACGAGCACGGGCGGGTCCAGATCGAGATCGGCCCCGGTGGCGACGAGATGCAGTACGTCTACGAGGAAGGCCGCCTCGTGGGGAAGACCGATTCCCTCGGGCATTTCATGCCCGAGCCACCCGATCCCGACGCGCCCGATCCACGCGCCCACTACACCGCTTCGGCCGCCGCGGAATACGAGCTGGGACGGCACCTGGATTGGCGCGGCACCGAGCTGCCCCCTGCGGGTCTGCCGCTGACCGGTGCCGCTGCGAGCATCCCCTCGTCGCTCATCCAGCGCCGTCAGGATGGGGACGCGGTGGCATCTCCCGATTTCGACGTGACACCCCTGGGGCGGGATTGGTGGCCGCCGCCAGCGCGCGGCCGGTGGTTCGACGACTTCGGGAACCTGATCCAGCAGCGCGACTACCGTGGCCGGGTGCGTCGCTGGCGCTACGATGCCAACGGCAATGTGGCGCGGTACGTGGATTTCGACGGGAGCGCGTGGAACTACGAGGTCCAGTCGTGGAATCTCCTGGCGAAGCAAAGCGACCCGACCGGCGCTACGGTCTCCTTCGAGTACGACCAGCTGGAGCAGCTGCGCCGCGTCACCGATGCGGGCGGCACGGCAAGCGACTACGAACACGACCTGACGGACCAGCTCGTAGCCGTGCACCGCAACGGAACGCTGCGTGAGCGATATGCGCGGGACGCGGGGGGCGATCTGCGGGAGAAGTTCGCCGGCGATGGACGGCGACTCCTCCAGTACGAATTCGGACCCGGCCGCCTCCCCGTGAAGCGCCTGCTCGAGTCCGGCGAAGAGCACAGCTACGAGTACGACGAATCGGGGCGGTACATCGCGGCATCGACACCGCAAGACCGAGTCGAGTTCGCTCACGACGAGCTCGGCAACCGCACGTCGGAGATCCGGAACGGCCAGGGCGTCGCCCATACCTACAGCGGCCGCGGCTGCCTTGCCGGCAGCATCTGGTTCGATCGGTTCACGATCGACTACGGCAAGGAGGAGGACGGCTCGCTCGCCGTCGTCGATCCTGGCGGGCAACGACATACGCTCAGTTTCCCCGGCCATGGTCTGGTGCAGCGACGGCTGAGCAACGGTACTCGAGAGAGCGCCCAGTACGATCCCTCCGGCCGCTGTTTGTTCAAGCAGACCAGCAGCGCGTCCGGGCGAACGTGGACCCGCGCCTACGACTGGTCGGGCGAAGGCGAGCTCCGGGGAGTCGAAGACAATCGTCGCGGAACGACACGCCACGAGTACGATGCCGCGCATCGCCTGCGTGCGCGCGTGCTCCCCGATGGCCGGACCGAGCGGTTCGAGCTCGATCCCGCCGGCAATCTGTTGAGCCAGCCCGGCCTCTCCGTCACGATGGACAGCGGAAACCGCTTGCGGAGCGTCAACGGCTCTCCCGTAGAGTACGATGACCGGCATCACCTGAGCGCGCGTGGCTCGGACGGATCACGAGTCCGGTACCACTATGACGAGTGCGATCGGCTGCGGCGCGTCGAGCTCCCGGAGGGGACCTGGGAGGCGGAGTACGATGCGCTCGGCCGTCGCACCCGGAAGACCTGGGCCGGGCGCACGACGGAGTATTTCTGGAGCGGCGACCAGCTCGCAGCCGAAGTGGACGCGGACGGACGCCTTCGGCTCTACGTCTACGCCGACCCACTGGCTCTCACACCTTTGCTGTTCCTCGATTACGAGTCCATCGATGCTCCGCTGGACTCGGCGCGCCGGTACTTCGTCTTCGGTGACCAGATCGGCACGCCGCAGCGCATCGAGGACGAGTTCGGGCACGAGGTCTGGCGCGCCGACGTCAGCCCATACGGACGTGCGGACGTCACCAGCGACAGCTCGCTGGAGTTCAATCTCCGCTTCCCGGGCCATTACTTCGATGAAGAGCTCGGTCTCCACTACAACCGCTTCCGCTACTACGATCCCGCGCTGGGCAGGTACCTGCAGAGCGACCCCATCGGAATCCTCGGCGGCTTCAACGTCTACGCGTACCACCCGAACCCGCTGGAACGGGTCGATGTGCGGGGTCTGGGATGCTGGTCCGACGAGACGAAGCAGGGGCTCGTCGACGAGGGGTTCGTCATCCTGCACGAACAAGACTGCACGTTGATCGTGAGGTCGCCTGCGGGACACGTCTACGATCTCACGCCGGGAGAGCTCCAGCCCGGCCAGCCGATCCTGTTCGCGCAGATCGGCGTGTCACCCGAGTTCAGCAGCGGGGGACGTTTCCAGGGAGCGCCCATCGAGGAGATCGCGGCCCAGCTGCATTCCGGGGAACGATCACCCGACGATCTGCGGGTTCAGTACATCTGGATCAACGGCCAACCTGCGGTCGTGAACAATCGATCCCAGACGACGCTCTCGAAAGCCGGCATGCAGCCCACCCATACGCAGGACATGACGGGGACGCTGCCCACCGAGCGGAGCGACCCCGACCGGTTGCCCAGCGTGCTGACGAGGCTGGACGAAATGAACGGGCAACCGTCGGATACCATGCCGATTCGTGAGACCAGCGCCCGCGACTCACCGATTCGTGAGGTCGTTCCTCTGGCCAAATAGGAGGTGTCCACTTGCCGTACGTGCCGGAATTCATGGTCCAGCGCGACGAGTACGAGCGCGACAAGCTCCGGGTGGAAGATCTGCCCGGTTGGATCGAATTCGCCCGGAAGTGGTTTCCGATCGCCGAGTGGCCGCGAAAAGGGCCCGAGCACGCGGCGACGGAGCCACGCCGGCCGTGGGAGCCGCTGCTCCTGGGTGGGCGGACATGGCGCCGACTTTCGTACGCCTACGACATCACTCCCGAGGCGCGGTACGAGTACATCTATACGAAGTGCACGCTCGGCGATCCGCTCAAGTACCCGCACGAGCGCGACAGCCCCCGGACCGCCGACGAGGGTTGGCGCCAGGAGTGTCCCTACTGTCAGATCGAGACGCAGGAGATCGGTGACGACGTGTGTCCGAACTGCGGTCGAAAGCTGGTCTTCTCACGGGTTTCCGATTGACCGGCGGCGATCGTGGGAGGGCCGTCTCGGCGACCCAACGGCGTCGGACCTCCAGCCGCCCCCGCCTTCGGAGGGTCGGGCCGGACGAGCGGTCGCGTGAATCGGAAAGGGAGACTCCACCATGTCGAGATTCTACCTGATCGTCGCCGTCCTCTTCGGCCTCGTATTCGCCCTCGCCCTCTGGTTGGTCTTCCTCCGCCCGGTCGCGACGCTGGCTGCCACCGGCACCATCACCGCCAAGACCTTCCGGGAGAACGCAACCTACTGGCAGGCGCAGCCTGGCCTCGAGCGTGGATTCCGCACCCCGACGCCCATCCCCATCGCCGAAGCGTACGTCTTCGAGATCTCCCTGGACGAGAGCCGGGAGCGGGTGACCTACGCGCTGAACGCCCAGGCGAGCGGGTCGTTCCGCGAAGGGGATCGCGTGCGCGTTCAGTACCAGCGGCGCGGCGTCGCTCCGTTCTGGACGCGCATCTACGTCCTGGAGATGGAGCCCATCGAGGGGTAGCGGCGCCCGCCGATCGTCGGGCCTCCCGACTTCGGGCTTCCCGGGGATCAGGCCCGCCCTTCCACCTCGCCCGCGGCCATCAACCCGTCACCCGTCATCCGCGCGAGGATGACCGTGATGTTGTCGGGCCCGCCCCGCTCGTTGGCCAGGTCCACCAGCTTCTGGCAGGCCTTGGGAAGGGCGTCGGTGGACGTCACGATGCCGGCGATGTCCTCCGCGGAGACGACGCCGGACAGGCCGTCGGAGCACAGCAGGACCATGTCGCCCCTCAGCATGGGCTGCCAGTGCTGGACGACCTCGACGGTGGGGCTCGGCCCGAGGGCCTGCAGGATCACGTTGCGGGGCGCCATCTCGTAGGCCTCCGCCTCGCTCACGCGGCCGGTGTCGAGCAGGTGCTGCAGGAAGGACTGGTCGCGCGTCATCTGGATGGCGGCGCCCTCCCGGATCAGGTAGGCGCGCGAGTCACCGACCTGGCTGAGGAGCAGGCGGGAGCCCAGGATGCCGACGATCGTGGCCGTGGTGCCCATCCCCTGCAGCTGGGGCTGCTCCTGGGACACCGCGTGGATGCGCGCGTTGGCGCGCTCGACCGCCTCACGGACCCTGAGCGCGAAGAGGTCGGGGCTGGTGTCGGTCTCGGAGGACCAGCTCGTCGCGAGCTGCTCGAAGATGAGGTCGACGGCCATCTGGCTCGCCATCTCGCCGGCTGCCGCCCCACCCATCCCGTCCGCGACCAGCAGGAGGGAGCCCCGCGGCCCCAACTCGGCCGGACGTGAGCCGTTCGTGACCGACGTGTCACGCGTGGTGAGGTCCGCGACCAGGTAGCGGTCCTCGTTGTGGTCGCGCGACCGCCCGACGTCCGTCAGTGCGGCGACGGCCAGCCTGATGCCCGAGTCGTTCCTGCGGAAGAGGCTCACGGGATCGGAACCGGGAGGCCGCCCCGGACCCCGTACTCGAGGACCGAGCCGTCCGCTTCCGTCACGGAGCGGCCGAGGCGGATGAAGCCATTCCCCCGGAGCAGCACCTCGTCGCGATGCACGAAGATCTCTTCCTCTCCCCTGGGGCGCACGAACGTGCCGTTCGTGCTGTGGTCGGTCAGGTAGAATCGCCCGTGGCGGACGGACACGGACGCGTGGGAGCGGGACGCTGCCTCGTCCTGCACCTCGACGGTGTTGCCCTCCCCGCGTCCGATCGTGATCGGCGCCGGGTGCGAAGCGGAGAAGGAGTACGTCGCCTGCCCCGCGTGGAGGTCGAGGGTGGCCTCCACCAGCGACACCGGGCTGGGCATCACCGTGGTGACGCCGGCCAGGTCCGACTCCCACAGAACCTCCTTCAGGCGGATCGGCGCTTCCTTCCCCTTCAGGGGATGTTCTCCCAGATCGCGCTGCTGCAGCTCCAGGGTGCCGACCGAGCGGAGGGTGTCCTCGGTGGTGAGGATCTGGTCCGCCTTGGCCATGGCCACGACCCGGGCGGCCGTGTTGACCACGTCGCCGTGCAGGTCGCCGTTCTCGACCAACACGGGGCCGCCGTGCACGCCGATGCGAACCCTGGGCTGCACGCCGTGCACGGGGGCGCGGACCTTCAGCGCCCGTTGCATCTCGACCGCCGCGGACAGCGCGTCGGCCGGGCTTTCGAATGCGGACATGATCTCATCGCCGATGGTCTTCACGACTTGACCCCGATGCCTTCCCGTCACCTCGGCCAGGCACTCCAGGACCGAAGCGACGACCTCGTGACCGCGCACGTCGCCCACCGTCTCGATGATGCGGGTGCTACCGGCGATGTCCGAGAAAACGACGGTTCGCTGTTGAGGTCTCATGCCACCGGGTCGCACGTGGGCTGTGGGTAATACCCAATACGAAAAAACGGACGAGTCCGCCAGAGAAGCGCCACGCAGGAACGGTGCCGGGTCGAACCACCGACTGGCGCCGGTCCATCGCAGGGCCTAGTGTCTTCGACGCGTTCCGGCGCCCGCCGGTGCCGTCGTCGCGCACCCTGTCCACATACGCTTCTCCATGGCCGACCCCACCCCGCCAGGACCCGAACCCGGAGAGGGGCAGAACCCCGAGAGCCTCGTCGGATCCGTTCTCGCCGGGCGCTATCGGCTCGTCCGCCTCCTCGGCTGGGGCGCCATGGGTGCGGTCTACATCGGCGAGCACCTGAAGATCGGGCGGCGGGACGCCATCAAGGTCCTGCGCGGCAGCCTCGCCCGTGACCCGGAAGCCGTGGCGCGCTTCGCCCGCGGTGCGCGCAACGCGTCGGCCATCCGCCATCCGAACGTGTGCACGGTCTACGACTTCAGCGACACGTCGGACGGGCTGCAGTTCCTGGCCATGGAGCTCGTGGACGGGGAGAGCCTGACGAGCCTGCTCGAGCGCGAGGGCCCGCTGCCGATCGAGCGCGCCGCGCGCATCGCGATCCAGGCCGCCTCCGCCCTCGAGGCGGCGCACGAGATGGGCATCGTGCACCGCGACATGAAGCCCGACAACATCATGATCGCGAAGGACCGGGACGGGGGGGATCTGGCGAAGGTCGTGGACTTCGACATCGCCAAGGGCTCCGCCGAGGGCGAAGAGAAGGGCGTCACCCGCCTTGGCTTCGTGGTGGGCACGCCCGGAGTACATGAGCCCGGAGCAGCTCACGGGCGATCCCCTGGACGGGCGCAGCGACGTCTACTCGCTCGCGCTCGTCTTCTTCCGCATGATCACGGGCGGGCTCCCCTACCGCAGCAACTCGACCCAGGAGCTCATGGTCGACCGGCTCACCCGCGATCCGATGAGGCTCGCAGAGGTGGCTCCGGACGTCCCCTTCCCGCCGGCGGTGCAGGCGGTGATGGACCGCGCGCTCGCCCGCGAGCGGGCGAATCGACCGGCCGACGCGCGGGAGTTCGCACGGGATCTGTGGGACGCGGTCTACGGGGAAGGGGCCGCTTCCGGAGCGTCGGCGTCGCCCGCCGACGCGACGCTGGTGGTCGCGTCCGAGCGGACCTCGACGCCGACGCAGCCGCTGCCTGCGACGGTCGTGGCTCCCCGGGGGGAGCCGTCCGCCGCTCCTCGAGCCGCGCCGCGGCCCGCCGGGGACAGACGTCGCCTCGTGCGCATGGGGCTGGCGGGCGGGGCTCTCGTCGTGGTGGGCGTGATCGCCGTCACCCTCCTGTCCCGATCGGGGCCGGAGGCCGCCGAGGTCACCCTGCCCCCGTCTCTCGCGCTCTCGGTGGGAGAGAGCGCGCGCATGAACGCCACCGTACGGGACGCCGACGGATCGGCGATGCCCGATGCCACAGTGGAGTGGACGAGCAGCCGTCCGGAGGTGGCTTCCGTGGACGACGCGGGCACCGTGCGCGGCCTCCAGGCGGGGACGGCGTCCATCCGTGCGTCGGCAGGCTCGATCGGGGCCCAGACAGAGGTCACGGTGTCGACCGCTGCCTCCGCGGCCGCCCCGCGCCTGGGTCGTCGGGCCCTCTCCTTCACGGTGGCGTCCGGCGGGACGACCCCGGGCGCTCAGTCGGTCGAGGTGACGGGCGACGGCGGGGCCGGCCAGACCCTGGTGTCGGCCGTCGCGTATCCCGCGGGCGCTCCGGAGGGCTGGCTGTCGGCACGGCTCGAGGGGACCAGCCCGCCGACGACGATGGTGGTGGAGCCGGATCGGCCACCCTCTTCGCCCGGGCGCTACGCCGCCTCCGTGGTCGTGAGGTGGGGCGGCGGCGGGGCGGCCGACACGGTGCAGGTGACGCTTGACGTGGAGCGCTCGTCCCCGCAGCCGCAGCCGCCGACCCGGATGACGCCGAAGCAAGCCAACGACCGGGCGTGGAACCAGTTGTTCATCCTCGACGACATCGTCACGAACAACCTGGGTGTCGAGCAGGCGGCGCGGGCCCGTCGGGCCGTCAAGGACACCACCCGCACGCTGTGGGAGGCCACGTATCTCCCGGACAGCATCCGTGCCCGGGCGGCGTACGCGCATGCCCAGGCCGCGGTCGAGCTCCAGGAGCTGGATGAAGGGCTGGAGTGGGCCCGCCGCGCCACCGGCGCGGCGCCCAACGACCAGAACTACCGGGAGTTCCTGCGCAGGCTCGGCGGCGGGGGCGCTCCGTGAGCGCCGCCGGCGAGGCCCACCGTACGCTCGACGCCACCGGGGTCTGAGGGGAACCGCGGGCGTGGACGCCTGGATCGAGGTCAGGGAAGGGGGACGGGCGGGGACCGTCCATCGCCTGGCGGATGCGTCCGTGACGGTGGGCCGGCACGGCGACGCGCAGCTCCGGCTCGACCCCCGGACGGACCTCACCGTCTCCGGGCGCCACGCGCTTCTCATTCCCTCTCCGGGCGGATGGACGATCCGCGACCTGGGGAGCACGAACGGCACGTGGGTGAACGACAAGCCGGTGGAGGGAGACCGAGCCCTGGCCGACGGAGATCGGATCCGCCTCGGGCAGGGAGGACCGCTCCTGGTGTTCCGCACGAGCGCGGCCCCGCCCGAGACCATGCAGATGTCGGTCGGGGCCGGATCGAGGCGCTCGGGTCGCCGGTTCCCGTGGATTCCCGTCGCTATGGCGGTCGTGGCCCTCTCGGTGCTGTCGAGCGCGTTCTATCTGGCGGGACGCCTCGCCACGCGTGAGGATTGGGAGCGGGAGCGCGCGGCCCTCGAGGCCCGCATGGACAGCATCCTGGCGGTGGCGGAGGCACGTACGGCCGACCTCCGGGCCCGCAACGACAGCCTCGATCGCAACCGGAACGCCGACGTCGAGTCCCTGCAGTTGCGCGTCTCGGGCCTGCTCGATGCGCTCCAGCAATCGCAGACCGAGGTGCGCTCCCTGCGGACCTCGTTGCAGTCCGCCGAGGCCCACGGTCTCGACGACAGCGAGGTCGACCGCCTGCGCCAGCGCCTCCAGACCGTCTCGGTGGCGCTCGAGCGCCAGCAGCTCGCCGCATCGCTGGACTTCACGACGATCGAGAGCGTGACCCGGCGGGGCACGGCGCAGATCTACGTGGACCTTCCGGAAGGCGTGGTGACCGCCACGGCCTTCGGCGTCTCTCCGTCGGGCCTCCTGATGACGAACCGGCATGTCGTGCGCGGCTCCGACGGGAGCGCGCGACCCCGCCGGATCGGGGTCCAGTTCGCCGACTCCCGGCAGGTGTGGCCGGCGCACGTGGTTCGGGTGTCGGCCGACGCGGACCTGGCCCTGGTGCAGGTCGAGCGGCTCGAAGGGGAGATCCCCACCGTGCTCGGCTTCAACACCCGGACGGACACGCTCGCTACCGGCTCTCCCGTGGCGATGCTGGGCTTCCCCCTGGGAGGCCGCCCGCCCGAGGGCTCGGCGGGCATCGTGCGACCCCTGCTCACCGCGGGGATCATCAGCGGGAACCGGGGCGAGCTGCTCGAGGTGCAGGGCTACGGCGAGAAGGGCGCCAGCGGAAGCCCCGTGCTGGACCGCGACGGCCGGGTGGTCGGCATCCTGGTCGGGGGCACGGAGAGCGACGTGGGACGCACGCTCCTGGCCGTGCCCGCCCCCGAGGCGATCCGACTGCTGGAAGGAGGATGACCCGGGCGGTCCCGGGTCGGCCCCGCTACGGGCCGGTCGTCCCCGTGAGCTGCTCGAGCGCCTCCCGCGCCTGCACCATGTCCGGGAACTCGTCGGTCAGGCGGCGATAGAGCTCGATCGCGCGATCCGTGTGCCCGCCGTCCTGGAAGACCTGAGCCCGCGAGAAGAGCGTGATCGCCTCCGGCGGGATGTTGCGCGACTTGAGCGTCTCCGTGGTCTTCTCGGGGAGGGGCGGGAGGTTCACGTCAGCGATGATCTTCGACGCCAGGTCCACCAGCAGGTCGTAGATCTTCTCTCGCCGGTCGCGGACCGTCTCCGTCTTGAGGATCTCCCCCGTCTCGACGTCCACCACGCGGGAATCCATGCGGAACTGGCCGAACAGGTCCGTGAAGCTCCCGAGGATCACATAGCGCGCGCCGACGAGCTTGCCGATCTGGGCCGCGCCGGCCTGATCGGCCCGCCCCTGGGCTGCCAGGTCCTGCTCGGCCAGGAGATCGTTGAGATGGCCGCGCTCGATGACGCGCAAGTCGGAGCTCTGCGCCAGCTCGCTCAGGAGCATCTGCTGGAGGCCGACCTCCAGCGCGTCGAAGTCCCCCTCCTCGGCGTTCTCGCCGTGGGAGCCTCCGTTGTCGAACCTCAACACCGCGACGCCGGGCCGGCGATCCTGGGTGTTCTCCTGCGCCCCGAGGGCAGTTGCCCACGCGGCCTGCGTCAGCGCGACGGCCAGCGAAACCGCTGCGAACCTGGCTCCCATACGACCTCCTCGAAGTGCTCCTGGGACGTCCTGAAACCGCCGGTCCAGCACCCGGCGCGGCGGAGTCGGAGTACCCTGCAAATATCAGCCTTGCCGGGATGAGCGGAAAGGTTCTCGGTCCAATACCACGTTGCCGCCCCGACGGGGCAATCCGTATCTTGATGATTCACATCACCCGGCTCGGTGTCCTCCCGAACGGCCTGGGTCGCCTGAGGTTACCACCTCGCATCGGTCGTTTCGGCGGGTACGTAGGGGCACGTTCTCCTCGACAGGTCCGAGGCAATCATGGCTGTCCCAGGCTCTCCCGGCTCCCCGCGGAGCTTCCGCGTCCCCATCGTTCTCCTCGTGCTGGCGGCGTCCTCCTGGGGTTGCGCCACCGGGGGAATCGGAAGCCCGTCGGCGCCTGGACCCGAGCAGATCCCGGCGCTCGAGCGCGACGCGGCGGCAGACCCCGGCAACGTCGACGTTCGGGTCCGCCTGGGCGCGGCCTACCGTGCAGCCGGGCGGCTGGACGACGCGCAGCGCGTCCTGGAGGACGCGCTCCAGCTGGACCCCTCGTCGGAGGAGGTCGTCTCCGTCCTCGGCCTGGTCTACGACGACGCAGGTGCGGACTCCAGCGCGGTGGCGATGTACCGGCGCTACCTGGACGAGAACCCCCGGGGCTCGTTGCGCGGGGAGATCGAGCGGCGCCTGGAGCTCGTGCGGCGCCGCGCGCTTCAGGCGTCGGTGACCGCGGCGCTGCAGCGCGAGGCGGAGCTCGCATCCACGCCACCCGAGCCGAGGACGGTGGGCGTCTTCCCCTTCTCGTACCAGGGCCCCGACCAGCGCCTCCGCCCCCTCGGGCGGGCGCTGTCCGAGATGCTCACCAACGATCTCTCCCGGTCCGGCCGCCTGCGTGTGCTGGAGCGGCTGCGCGTGCAGCTCCTGGTGGACGAGATGGCGCTGACCGGACAGGGTCGGGTGGATCCCGCCACCGCCGCCCGGAGTGGCCGCTTGCTGGGTGCGGCACGCGTGGTGCAGGGGGTGCTGGACGGCGACGAGGACCAGCTGGTGATGGAAGCGGTGGTGGTCCCGGTGGGGGACTCGGTGCCGCCCTCCGGCGAGCCCTTGTCGGAGCGCGATCCGGCGCAGCGCTTCTTCGACATGGAGAACCAGATGGCGCTGGGCCTGTTCCAGGAGATGGGCATCGAGCTCACGCCCGCCGAGCGGGAGGCCGTCCTCCACAAGCCCACCGAGAACCTCGATGCGCTCCTGGCGTTCGGCCTGGGCCTCGAGGCGCAGGACGCGGGACGATACCAGGATGCGGCGACGTTCTTCTCGCAGGCGTCCCGCCTGGATCCGGGCTTCGCCGAGGCGGGCGCGATGCTGCAGCAGACGCAATCGCTTCTCGTCGCACAAGGGCTCGACCTGGGATCGCTCGTGCGCTCGGAGCTGGCGAGCCTGGGACCCGTGGGTTCGGACTACGAGCAGTGGCTGACGCGGCTCACGTCCTACTCGGACATCGAAGGGCTCCTGCCCGACATCCTCGGGCGCGACCCCGTCCCGGAGCTCCTGGGGCGGGAAGGCATCGGTAGCTCGGGGTCCGTGGTGGAGATCATCATCCGCCGCCCGGGAGGTGACCAGTGAGCCCCCGGATCCCTCTGCACCTGCCGTGCGAACGCGATGCTGCCGCTCGCGGCCCTGGCCACGCTGCTGACGGTGACCGCCGGCGGCGGCGCAGACGCGCGACGCGTCGGTCGGAGCGGCCCTCTCCTTCCAGGGCTACTCCTTCGACCAGTCGGCGGCGCTCGGGATCGAGAATCTGCGCCTGATCTCCCTGCACTTCTCGGCGGAGGTGCCGGTCGTCGAGCGCCTGTCGCTCGCCGTGAACGGCGCGTTCGGGAAGGGGACGATGGGCCGAGGGTCCCTCGACCAATTGGACGTCTCCGGGCTCACCGACACCCAGTTGAGCGTGACGTTCACGCCGAGCATGTACGTCAACGTCAGTGGAATCGTCATCGCGCCGACCGGCAAGGAGACCCAGACACTGGAGGAATCGGTCGTTGCGGGCGCCCTGGCTTCCGACCTCCTCCCCTTCAGAATCGCGAACTGGGGCAGCGGCGGAGGAGCCGGCCTGAACGCCTCGGTGACGCGCCCCCTCGGGGCCGTGGGCGCGGGCCTGTCCGTCGGCTACATAGCCGGCCGGAAGTTCGAGCCCCTCCAGGGCGGGCAGTTCGCCTATCGCCCGGGTGGGCTCCTGAGGATCGTGGGCGCGGTGGACGGGACCGTGGGAGAGGCCTCGAAGGCGTCGCTCAAGCTTTCCTTCCACCGCTACGGGCAGGATCAGGTCGACGGCGAGAACCTCTTCCAGTCGGGTAACCGCTTCCAGGCGATGGCCAGTCTTGCGTTCCCGATGGGTCCGGCGTCGAGCGGCATCGCCTACGCGGGCGTGACGCACCGCCAGGGGAGCACGCTCCTCGCGGAGCTCCCCATCGCCCGGGAGTCCGCCTCGCAGAACCTCATCCTCCTCGGCGGGGGCCTCCGCAGGCCGCTCGGGGGCGCCGTGCTGCAGCCCGACGCCGAGCTCCGGGTGCTGCGGCGCTCGGATTCGGCCGGACAGGGATTCGACCTGGGGGTCGGGGCCACACTGGAGCTGCGCAACGGCCGCTCCGTGTTCGCGCCCTCGGCACGCGTGCATTTCGGTAGCCTCGACCTGGGTACCGGCGACTCGAGCCGGCTCCTCGGCTTCGAGATCGGACTCGCCGCGCGCGTCGGAGGTGGCTCATGAGCTCCCGTGCCAAGTCTTCCGCCATGGCCCGCAGGGCCGCCGTCGCCGTGTTGCTCGGCCTCGTCGCGGCCTGTGAGGGCGACGGACCGACGACGCCGGGCGGGCGTGGCTTCCCCGTCGACCTTTCGCTGGCGATCACGCTGCAGGCGGAGCAGGGGGGCGGGGAGGCGGCCGCGTTCGACAAGGCCACGACGATGCACATCCGGCTCGCGCCCGAGGGGGGCGCGGCGCTCTTCGAGCAGTCGGCGCCCTTCGATCCGCAGGCGGAGACGCACATCCCGGTCAGCGTGCTCGTCCAGGGGGAGACGCAGGCGGTCCTCGAGGTCACCTTGCTCCGGAACACGGACCCGCTCTTCCGGGGCACGTCATCCCTGACACTCGTGCCCAACGACGTCGCCGTCGCGGATCTCACACTGGTGCCGGTGGCCGCCGGTATCTCCGTGCCGTCTTCGCTCGCACCGCTCACCTCCATCGGCGAGACGAGGCCCCTCGCCGGCGACGTGCTCTTCATCACCGGCGACGTGGCCGAGAGCCTGCACCTGACGTGGACGTCGCTTGCGCCGGGGGTGATCTCCGTGCAGACCGACGGGACTACCAGCTCCGTGGTCGCGGTGGCTCCGGGGCAGGGACAGCTTCGTGCGACCTACGGCGTCTTCTCCAGCACCGTCCAGGTGCTGGTCGACGTCACGGCCGCGAGCGTGGACGTGACGCCCGCCGCGAGCTCGATCGATGTCGGCGCGTCGGTGCAGCTCTCGTTCACTGCGCGGGACGGGCTCGGCAATCCCATCGCGGGCTCGACCGCCACGTGGAGCTCGAGCGACGAGACGGTGGCGACCGTGGATCAGACGGGCCGGGTGACCGGGCACCGCGCCGGGACGGCCACAATATCCGCCCAGGTGGAGGAGGCCGTTGGGACGGCCTCCGTCGAGGTTGTAGCGTTGCCGCCGTCGGTGAACACGAACCCCGCGCAGGCGGTCGGCGTCTACTCCGCGAGCCTGCGCGCCTCGGTGAACCCGAACCTGACCCCGACGACGGCGTGGTTCGAATGGGGAACGGATCCGAGCCTGGCTTCACCCGCGGAGACGCCGCATGTGGACGTGGGCTCGGGGTCCGTGGCTCAGACGGTCTCGCAGGCGATGGAGGGGCTGGACGCCGCGACCACGTACTACTTCCGGGCGGATGGCGGCCAACGACGGGGGGACCAGCACGGGCTCGATCGCGAGCTTCACGACGCTCTCCCTGACGCCGCCGGAGGTACAGGCGCTGTCGCCCGCCACCATCGGGTCGACCAGCGCCACGTTCGCGGGCACCGTGGATCCCAACGGCGCGGCGACGACGGCGTGGTTCGAGTGGGGCACGGATCCGACGATGGGCAAGTATGGGACGACGCCGGTGCAGGACGTGGGGAAGGGCGTCGACCCGGTGAGCATCCAGGAGTTCGCGGGCGGGCTCGCTCCGGATGGAGCGACCTACTACTACCGCGTCGCGGCGGACAACGAGGCACCGGGTGTAGCGCGGAGTAGCGTGGTGTCGTTCCGGACCGTGCCGGCGGTCCCGTCGGGGGTCTCGTGGTACGACGGGGACGGATACTACCTGGACTGGATCGACAACAGCTCGGTGGAAGACCACTTCGAGATCGAGCGCAGCACGACATCGGCTTCGAGTGGCTTCACCGTGGTCGGGACGGCTCCCAAGGACGCGACCTACTACTCGGAGTCTCCGCCTTTCCCGGCGAAGACCATGTACTACCGGGTCCGGGCGTGTGCGGCCTGGGGTTGCTCCGAACCTTCGTCGGCCATCGAGGTGACGTCGCCGCCGGCGGAGATCTACGGGTACGTATACGGTGCTACACGACCGCCAGCCCCTGCTACGACGTTCCACTCGCGGGGGTGTCGGTGCAGTTGAGCGGTCCGAGTGCGGGCTCGACCACAACCGACTCCTACGGCTTCTACGACTTCTACGGCCTGGAGGGGGGCACCTACAGCGTCCAGATTCTGGGCGTGACATGTGTCCGAAAGAACCCGCGGACCGTCACGGTCGGTTGGGGAGAGTACGCCTACGTGGTCTTCGAGGCCGACACCGCCTGCGCAGGCGGCGCGCCGCCCCGCACCTCGAATGGCTTCGATCCCGTTGTCGCCGCCCTCCTCAGCATCGACGAGCAACCGGCGGCGCGGGCCGCACCTGCGCCGCGCTGAGGACGGACGGGTCGACGCCTCGCGGCGACCGGCCCGGGAAGCTCACGGCTGGGGCGCCCAGGCGCGCCCCAGCCAGCTCGTCTGCAACTGGTCGATGTCGTCTCCGTGGAGGTCTCTGGGGGAGGCGAGGTTCTCCTCGTGTGGGCATCCGGGGAACATTGCGGACAGACGCCTGTGCCCGCAAAAGGCGGAGTGCGCATGGGATCCTCCTTCGCCGTCGGGGCGGTCGACGGGCGGGAGGACGCGACGTCGATCCGCCGGCCATACGGCCCGAACAGCGAGTTTCCGCCGGACTCGACTCGGGGCGACCGGCCCGCCTAAGTTGCCGCATGGCCCCTCAGCGCGTCCGCCGCATGTTCGCCGCCACCGCGGTGGTGGCTGCGGCGGCCTGCGCGTCACCCCAGTCCCCCGAGCCCATGGGACCCGCCGAGGCCGCGTTTCCGTTCCAGGATCCGTCCCTTCCTACGGAGGCGCGCGTCGCCGATCTCCTGTCGCGCCTGACACTGGAGGAGAAGGCCGCGCAGCTCGTCAACGAGGCACCGGCGATCCCGCGCCTGGGCGTGCCGGCCTACGATTGGTGGAGCGAGGCGCTGCACGGGGTGGCGCGTGCGGGGCGCGCTACGGTCTTCCCGCAGGCGATCGGCCTGGCGGCGACGTGGGACACCGATCTCATGCTGCGCGTCGCGACGGCGACCTCGATGGAGGCCCGGGCGAAGCACGAGGAGTCGTTGCGGCTGGGCAGCCACAGCATCTACGAGGGGCTCACGTTCTTCTCGCCGAACATCAACATCTTCCGGGACCCGCGCTGGGGGCGGGGGATGGAGACGTACGGCGAGGACCCGTTTCTCACCGGGCGCCTGGCCGTGCAGTTCATCCGCGGGATGCAGGGTGACGATCCCGAGCATCCCCGCACGCTGGCGACGGCGAAGCACTACGCGGTGCACTCGGGCCCCGAGCCGGACCGGCACTCGTTCGCCGCGGTGGTCTCCGAGCGGGACCTGCGGGAGACCTACCTTCCCGCATTCCGGGCCGCGGTGGAGGAGGGCGGGGTCGGGTCCGTCATGTGCGCCTACAACCGCGTCTACGGCGATCCCGCGTGCGCGAACCCACACCTGCTGCGGGACATCCTCCGGGACGAGTGGGGCTTCCGCGGCTACGTGGTCTCGGACTGCTGGGCGCTCACCGACTTCGTGGACGGACATCGCGTCGCGACCGACGAGGCCGAGGCGGCGGCGCAGGCGCTCCGCGCCGGAACCGACCTGGTGTGCGGTCCCGAATACCGGAGCCTCCCGGACGCCCTTGCGCCGCGGCCTGATCACGGAGGCGGAGGTGGATTCAGCCCTCACCCGCGTCCTGGACGCGCGCCTCCGCCTCGGCCTTCTCGATCCCTCGGGCCAGGGACCGTGGGCGGGTGTGCCGCCGGAGATCGTCGACTCCGGGGAACACCGGGCCCTGGCTCGGGAGGCGGCGCGGAAGTCGATCGTGCTCCTGAAGAACGAGGGAGACCTCCTGCCCCTTCGGGACGTGCGCCGCTTGGCGGTGATCGGACCCGACGCCGACGACGTCGAGCTCCTGCTGGGCAACTACAACGGGTGGCCGGCCGCGCCCGTCACACCGCTGGCCGGGCTGCGGACGGCTGCCGCGGAGCGGGGCATCGAGGTGGCGTACGCCCGCGGCTCCGACGTCGCGCCCGGCGTGCCCACGGTCGTGTCGGTGCCCCCGGGCGCGCTGCGCGGCCTGACGGCGCGCTACTGGGCCAATCACGACTTCGCCGGCGAGCCCTTCGCGGTGCGTGCCGAGCCGACCATCGACCACCAGTGGTGGCGCGAGGCGCCCCTGGACGGCATGCCGGCCGACTCCTTCTCAGTGCGGTGGACCGGCACGCTGGTGCCTCCGGCGACCGGGCGGTACGCCCTGGGGGCGCGGCTGAACGGCGGAGCCCGCGTCTTCCTCGACGACTCGCTGGTGGTGGAGTTCACCGACCGCCACGTGGTGGCGACACCCACCGCGTGGGTGGACCTGCGCGCCGGTGAGGCGCGCAGGCTGACCGTGGAGTATCGCGATCGCCGGATCGACGCCCAGGTGCAGCTCGTGTGGGCCCCACCGGCCCCGGGCCTCCTCGACGAGGCCGTGGACGCCGCCGCGCGCGCCGACGTGGCCGTGCTCTTCCTGGGGCTGTCGCCGCGGCTCGAAGGAGAGGAGATGCCGGTGGAGGTGCCGGGCTTCGCGGGAGGCGACCGCGTGGCGATCGGCCTCCCCGCACCGCAGGAGGAGCTGCTCCGCGCCGTGGTCGCGACCGGCACGCCCGTGGTGCTGGCGCTGATGAGCGGGAGCGCCCTCGCGGTGCCATGGGCGGCCGAGCGAGTCCCCGCGATCCTGGAGGCCTGGTATCCCGGACAGGCCGCGGGCGACGCGCTGGCCGACGTGCTGCTTCGCGGGACGAGCCCCGCCGGACGGCTGCCCGTGACGTTCTATCGATCCGTGGATCAGCTGCCGCCCTTCCCGGACTATGCGATGGAGGGCCGTACGTACCGCTACTTCCGGGGCGAGCCGCTCTTCCCCTTCGGGCACGGGCTCAGCTACGCCCGCTTCCGCTACCGGGACCTCCAAGTGCCAGAGCGCGTGGGCGCGGGAGAGGACGTGGAGGTGTCCGTGACGGTCGAGAACGTAGAGCGGCGTCGAATCGGACGAGGTCGTGCAGGCGTACGTCACCGACCTGGACGCCTCGGTGCCGGTCCCGGTGCGCTCGCTCGCGGGCTTCACCCGCATCACGCTGGCGCCCGGCGAGCGGCGCCGGGTCTCGCTCGCGATCCCCGCCGAATCGCTCTCGCTGATCGATGCCGGCGGGCGGCGGGTAGTGGAACCGGGCACGTTCGAGGTCTCGGTGGGCGGCAAGCAGCCGGGGCAGCACGGGCTCGCGGACGCGGCGACGACCGGGGTCGTCGCCGCCCGCTTCGAGGTGATCCCTGGACGCTAGCCGGGCCTCGCGCACAGCCCCGCGATCTACACCGCCTCGCGGTGATACCCGCCGGGGAACAGCACCTCCAGCTCTTCGAGATCGAGCCCGTTCGCCTCGCAGCACTCAATGACGGTGGGCACGACGCCGGCCGACTCGAAGTGCCGGCGCAGGCTCCTGATCACGCGCCAATGGGCGTCGCCCAGCCCTCCGTCGACTTTCAGCTCGCGCGAGAGTGGTCGGGGGCGGTGAGAGAAGGTCTGCCGAAGAGGGCCTCCCGGCGCCCAGAGGTCGGAGGGCCATCCGGAAGCCCTGGCGGCGGCCCGCCCCCGGCGACCCGTGCTTGCGGTCCGCCGATCGCCCTCCTTAACGTGCATCGACTGCGGTAATCGGGATTCCACAAACGAGTGACGGCGGGCACCATGGGTGGATCTCGCTCCCGTGCTGTCGGATGCCTGGTCGTGGCCCTGGCCTCGGCCTCCCTCCCCCGAGCCGCCTCCGGCCAGGAAGGCCTCACCCCCGGCGACATGGCCATCACCGTGGTGGTCTCCCCCGGCAAGGCCATGGCGGGCAACGCCGTGACGATCCACGGCACCACCGGCGTCGTCAGCGCGAACAGCCAGGTCTCGGTCCGCATCCAGCCCCCCGGCGGAAAGGCTCCCGTCGTGCTCACGGCGCCCGTGGCGAAGGACGGCTCCTACGACGTCGCCTTCCCGGGCGGGACCGACCTCGGGCAGTACGCCGTCCAGGCGACCGCGCCGGACAAGAAGGGGCACGCGGCCACGTCGTTCCGGATCGTGGGCGCGGGCGTCGTCCCCGCCGAGGTCGCGGCCCGGGCCGACTCCCTCGTGCTCGCCGCCGCCCGTGTCATCGACGTGGCCCGCAGAGGCGCTCGCGGACCTGCCGGTCTCCCCCGCCCGGGACGAGGCTTCGAAGAAGCTCGATCACGCCGAGGATGAGCTCGACGAGCTGCCCGCCCAGGACGCCATTCTTCGCCAGCGCATGACGGAAGTGTTCCAGGCCCGGGCGAAGGTCGCGGCGCCCATCCCCGAGTGGGACGAATACGTCGAGGAGCTCGAGACCTGGGAGGACGACGCGTCCGCCGCGCGCGCGAAGCTCGAGGAGCTGGCCGCTCCCGACCGCCGCGGGGACCGAGGGATGCTCCGACCTCGATCGCTTCAACGAGATGCTCACGTTCACGTCCGAAGCCATCAACTACGTCAAGGCCCCCTTCGAGCTGAGCAAGGGGTTCTGGGCGGACAAGATCCCCGGCGGCCTCGTGGCGCGCTCGCGGGCGCCCAGTCCCTCTCGAACAACGAGAAGTTCGTGCTGGTGGAGACGATGAAGATCGCCACCAGCGCCCTCGAAGGTCCCGCGGGCCTCGTGGGCGCCGTCCCGGGCCTGATCCTCGATACCGCCCAGTGGTTCCTGCAGGCCGGCTTCGCGAGTACTGCGAGAAGTGGGAGGGTCCGCATCAAGCGCGAGTTCCTCGGCGAGTCGTTCACCACCAGGGCGAGCCGTTCTTCGACTACACGATCGTCGCTCGACGGCAAGTTCATGCTGCTGTATCCCGAAGGACCTCCCGGCCGGTCAGCCGGTGAAGCTGAAGGGATACCTCGAGGGCAACGGCACTTCGACGTCCGGGACAACCCGAAGCCCATCGCCCGGCTCGTGCCCGGCACCGTGCTGTTCCACCGGATGACCTCGCCTCCGGGCTCCGGCTACTGGGACGAGCTTGGCCAGGCGAGCCGGGGGATGCTGCCGCACTCCTTCCGGATCCCCGTGAGCGGGATCATGGCGGGGGACTCGATCCTCCTGACGTGGGCCAGGCCGACCACGACTTCGGCGCCGACGGTCAAGGGTGTCTCCACGTGGGTGATCATGCCCCTCGGCGGGCTCGTCCCCCAGGTGATCAACGCGGACTTCCCGCTCCAGAAGGCGCAGCCGATCATCGAGCGCGTCGTGCGCAGGCATCCAGTCCTGTCGATCTCGCGCGGGAATGACGCCATGACGGCGGAGGGCCTCTTCGCCGCGGGACACGACCAACGCCACCAAGACGGCCCGCGTGCGCACGACCCTGACCATCAAGGCATGCAATCCCGGCTGCCTCCCGCTCCCGTTCACGCCGGGAGGATCCTGACCGGAGGCGGCAATGCGACACGGGTCGCCGGAGAGGCGCGCTGCTCGCGCTCGTCCTGGCGGTTCTCGCGC
The DNA here is from genome assembly GCA_963848895.1 of uncultured Gemmatimonadales bacterium. Lineage (GTDB taxonomy): Bacteria > Gemmatimonadota > Gemmatimonadetes > Longimicrobiales > Gaopeijiaceae > SZUA-318. Next base: position 763,607 of record CAWKGE010000017.1, on the reverse strand, counting down.
CCGGAGGGATCGGCGCGCAGGCCGTCCAGGTCCCCTTCACGGCGGGACAGCAGCTCACGTGGTCGATCTCCCTTCCGGGCGAGCCCGACTACGAGGCGGTGCTCACGATCCTGTCCTCCGACACGGCGGCCGCGACGATCCGTTGGTCCTGGAACCGCGGCGTCGAGCGGGTCTGGAAGGAGTGGGAGCGCCCGCTCTCCGTCCGGGAGCGCCAGCGGGCCCGCTCGGCGTACTTCTACGCCCACGAGGGCGAGCCGCAACGAGTATCGCGGCACCACGCCCGCGATGATCTCGGTGGCGATCCTGAACGAGATCAAGACCACGGGGAAGGCCGACGTCGTCTGGCTCCTTCCCCAGCTCTCGGCTCGGCCGTTCCGGGGCGTCGCTGGAGCGCGTCGGGTCCGGGACCGAGCCCTTCTCGGTGCTCATGGACGGCGAGCCCACGACGCTGCAGGGTATCCGCGTCCACGGGAAGCTGCGCGGGGAGTTCGAGTACGAGACGAATACCCTGCTCCTCGACGACCCCGAGACTCCGTGGGTGCTGGAGTCCGACGGCGGAGGCGCCGGGCGTGGAGCGCATGTCCGTACCGGCTACCTGCGCCTGGTCCGCATCGGGAGCGGGGCGCGGGGGGCGCGCGTCGTCCGACGAGCTGGAGAAGCGGTGCCGGACGACGCTCCACGACGTCTTCTTCGCCACCGGGCTCCGACGCCCTGGACGACACCTCGGCGCCGGCGCTCCAGGCCCTGGCCGACGCGCTCGGGAAGCACCCGGACTGGGCCGTGACCATCCTCGGGCACACGGACAGCATCGGCGGCGAGGACGCAACCAGGACCTCTCCACCCGGCGAGCCGAGCGCGTGCGGAGCGTGCTGGTGGAGCGGTACGGGATCGCCGCCGATCGACTGACCAGCGAGGGGCGGGGCGAGAAGCAACCGGTGGCCGACAACGGCACCGCCGAAGGAAGGGCCCGGAATCGACGGGTGGACATCGAGCGCCCCTGCGGCGCGGGAGACGGAGGATGAATATGCGTGCGAAGACCGAAGCGTTCGTGCTGGTGTGCCTGCTGACCGCGTGTGGGGGCGGAGGGGGAGACGCGAACGCGGGCTCGGAATCGGCCGCCGAGACCGCCGAGGCCCAGGTGCCGTCCGGGCCCCGATCCCTGCACGCTCGTCTCGGCGGCCGAGATGGAGGCCCTGATCGGTCCCCTCGGGGAGCCGCCGTTCCGCGTCGACAGCAACCGGAGGCCGGACCCCGGCGGTGAAGGTTGCTTCTACCGCGCGCAGGACGGACGCAATGTCACGATCCTGGCGGACTGGGAGTCCGGGCCGATGGGGTTCCAGATGATGGTGGGGATGGGCACCAGCGTCACGGACGTCCTCTCCGGCTACGACGCCGCCACGGATACCCTCGACGAGGGCGGCTGGGACAAGATCGGCTCCGCCTTCGGCCAGCTCATGGTCCTCAAGGACACCGTCTCCGTCCAGGTCGACCCGCTGGGCTCCCGCATCGGGCTCCCCGGCGCGGTGCGGCTGGCCTCCATCGCCGTGGGGCGCGTCCACGCCCCCCTCGCGTACGACGGCGCCCGGGCCACGCGCAACCGGAAGGAGCGACCCGCGGAGACCCGCAGCCCCTGCGACCTGATCACGCGCCAGGAAGCCGAGGCCCTGATGGGGACGCTGAGCGAAGACCCCAAGGTGACCGAGGACGGGACGGGGTGTGAGTTCGTCACCGACAAGAAGATGATGGACTACCCCGTGAGCTTCACCCTCGAGGTCCAGTGGCGGGACGGCTTCTACGCCCTCGGGCAGGAACGGGAAGCGATCGGGGGCGCGGCCAAGGCGATGGCCGCGCACATCGATCCGGACATCCCCGAGCTGAGCGAGCAGGCCGCCGGCGAGGCCGAGCCGTGGGACGAGCGGATCACGCTCCTGGGAGGCGTGATCGAGGTCGTGAAGGACGACGTGCTCCTCAAGATCGCCGCCCCGGGTGCGTTCGGTTTCGACGAGGAGAAGGGGCTCCAGGTGCTGAGGATCGCGGCCGGCCGGATCTGAGCCGGGAGGCGGGGCGGGGCGCGGACGCAGCCCGTCCCGCCTCCCCCCCTACCGCCCCACCACCAGCGGCAGCTCGACGAAGCTGGCGTTGTCGGGCGTGTGGTAGACGCGCTGCGTCGCCTTCCGGTAGTCCTCCGGCTTCGCGAAGAAGATGTTGGGCACGAACGTCTGCGGGTTCCGGTCGTAGAGCGGGAACCAGCTCGACTGGACCTGCACCATGATGCGGTGGCCCGGCAGGAAGACGTGGTTCGCCGTCGGGAGCGCGAAGCGGTAGAGGAGCGGCGCGTCGGGCGTGATCGCCTGCGGCGTCTCCAGGCTCTCGCGGTAGCGGCCGCGGAAGATGTCCGCGGCGACCATGAGCTGGTAGCCGCCCATCTCGCGGTGGTCGGCCACCTCCGGCGGGTACACGTCGATGAGCTTCACCACCCAGTCGGAGTCGGTGCCGCTGGTGGAGGCCACCAGGTTGGCCACGGGCCGCCCGCTGATCTTCGCCGGCTCGGCGAGCGGCGTCGGACACGAAGGTCAGCACGTCCGTCCGCCCCGACTGCTCGCGCTGGTCGTCCACCAGCCAGAACGGCCAGGTGCGGTTGCCGACGAAGGAGACGGGCTGGATGGGGCGCTTGCGGTAGGGCACGGGCCTGGCCGGGTCCGACACGTACTCGTCGTAGGCGCCATCCTCCGATCCGGGCGCGTCGAGGCCCAGCCTCAGGCCGGCCTTCAGGTAGAGGGGCGTCGGGCGCACCCGGCAGCCACCGTCGGCGCAGCCGGCGGGCCAGGCCTGCAACCGCAGCCACCGGTCGGTGCCGGTCTCGTACGCGGTGACCGGCGCCACGTCCATGGCGGGCGCGTCGTCCTTCAGGTAGTGCGCCAGGAATGGCGCGAGCACGTGTCGGCGGAACCAGAGGGCCGTGTCGCTGCCGAAGCGTAGCTCGCCGAGCGTGCTCCCGTCCCGTATCTCCTGGCCGTGGTGCCACGGACCCATCACCAGGAAGACCATGTCGTTGGCCGAGTCCTTCGGCTCCAGCGCCCGGTACACGGCCGGCGCCCCGTAGATGTCCTCCTGGTCCCAGAGGCTGTGCACGAGCATCACCGGGATCGTCAGGGGCCGCTTCGCCAGCTCCTTGTCCACGGCCTGGTCCCGCCAGAACGCGTCGTAGGCGGGATGCTCCGTGATCTTCCTCCAGAACCCCACCTGCTCCAGGCCGCGGCGGCGGCCGAGCTCCCCGGCCGAGCCCGCCTCCATGTAGGTGTCGTAGTCGTCGAAGTGCGTCGTCGGCCACCACGCGCTCCCGTCGCGCGTCGCCTCCTGCTCGTAGATGTACGGCATCATCTGCTGGCGGAAGGCGCCGTTGTGGAACCAGTCGTCGCCCATCCATCCGTCCACCATGGGGTTCATGGGCACCGACACCTTCAGGGCGGGGTGGGGGTCCACCAGCGCCATGAGCGGGAGGAAGCCGTCGTAGCTGATCCCCAGGATGCCCACCTTGCCGTTGGTCTCGGGGATGTTGTGGACGAGCCAGTCGATCGTGTCCCAGGTGTCCGTGGCGTGATCCACCGGCGTCGGGTTCTGCGGCCCGCGCAGGGGGCGGTTCATCACGTAGTCGCCCTCGGAGCCGTACTTGCCGCGCACGTCCTGCACCACGCGGATGTAGCCGCCCTCGACGATCACGTCGGTCGCGTTGTCGTATCCCTCGAGGATGGGGCCGAGGTGCGCGCTGTGGGCGTGGGTGGTGAGGGCGTCCGCGTCGTAGGGCGTGCGCGTCAGCAGGATAGGCGCCTGCGCGGCGCCCTTCGGCACCAGGATCACCGTGTGCAGGCGCACGCCGTCGCGCATCGGGATCATGGCCTCCCGGCGCACGTAGTCGAAGTCCGCGGTGGAGGGGCTCAGCTGCGCGGGCGTCTCGCTGGGGAGCGTCGGGTAGGTCGCGGGCTGCTGGGCGAAAGCCGGGCCGTCCGGGAGGAGGGTGGGACAGGGTCGCGAGAACGAGGGCGACGTGTTCGACGGAGCTTCATCGGGACGTCCCTTGCGGCCCGAAGGCGGGCCGCGGAGGTGGCGCGGTGTCGGAGGAGTCCGATCGGCACGCTAGAGGGGGGTCTGGCGCGGGGCAAGGACGGGGGCCGGACCGCACAGGAAAGCCTTGCGAAATGGGTCGGACGGGAGCTTAGTGATACCACCTGCCTTCCAAGCACCCGACTGCCCACGATCGTTCTTCGGGTCATACGCTTTCGCGACTCCGTGGGCAGAGGGGACGGGAGATCGGCACGGGGCCTCGTCGGGACCGGAGAGCCGTGGTGGGATTCGGGTGACCCCCCAGCCCCGGGAGGCCACCATGCGTGGGAGCCATCCCCGCACCTCGCGTGCGCTCGCCGTCCGCTGCGTCGGCATCGTCTTCTTCCTTCTCCTTCCGCAACGCCCAGCGCTCTTCGCGCAGACCACCTTCACCGTCAACACGACGTCCGACACCGACGACGGAGCCTGTGACGCCGCCCACTGCAGCCTGAGAGAGGCCATCCTTGCGGCCAACGGGCTGGTCGACGGCGCCACCATCGCCTTCGACATCCCGGGATCGGGTCCACACACCATTCGTCCGACCTCCAACCTGCCCCCCCTCCTGGGGAACGTCGTCGTCGACGGGACCACCGAGCCGGACTTCGCCGGGACGCCGGTGATCGAGCTCGACGGCACCAATGCCGGCGGACTTCGCCCAGGGCCTGAACGTGGCCGGGACCGGGAACATCATCCGGGGACTGGTCGTGAACCGCTTCTCGGACGTCGGCATCTCCATCGGGGCCGGCGCCGAAGGCAACCTCGTGGAAGGCTGCTGGATCGGCACGGACGTGTCCGGATCCGTCGCGCTGGGGAACGGGCACATCGGCATCCTGATCGGCCAGGCTTCCGACAACACCATCGGTGGCAGCACGCAGGCGGCCCGCAACGTCATCTCCGGCAACCCGGAAGGCGTCACGATCATCGACACCACCGCCACGGGAAACGTCGTGATCGGCAACTACATCGGGACGGACCCGACCGGAACGGTGGCCGTCCCGAACCACACGGGGGTGTTCCTCATAGCCCCGGGGAACACGGTAGGCGGATCCGACCCGGGAGTCGGGAACGTCATCTCCGGGAACACCGGCAACGGGGTGGACCTGGGTCCTCCGTACGCCACCGGGAACACCATCCAGGGGAACTACATCGGCGTGGACGCGACGGGGAGCGTCGCCCTCGGGAACGACGTTGGTGTGTTCGTCAACCAGGTGTCGGGCAACACCGTGGGCGGTGCCGAGGCCGGGGCCGGCAACGTCGTCTCCGGAAACCGGGAGGGCATCAACGTGTGGGAGGCGGGGGCTACGGGCAACGTCATTCAGGGGAACTTCGTGGGCACGAACCCGGCCGGAGACGCGGCGATCCCGAACTACGACGGCATCCTGGTCTCCTCCGCCGGGAACACCATAGGGGGAACCGGGACCGGGGCGGGCAACCTCGTCTCGGGCAACGACAACAACGGCGTCATGCTCTTCGGCGAGAACGCCACCGGAAACACCGTCCAGGGCAACCGGATCGGGACGGACGCCAGCGGGACCGTCGCCCTGGGGAACGGGGAGTCGGGCGTCTCCATCCAGGGGGGCGCGACCGACAACCTCATCGGCGGCACCGGCGAAGGCGCCCGGAACCTCCTCTCGGGGAACAAGTTCGGAATCCTGATCGGCGATCCCGCGGCGACGGACAACCGGATCCAGGGGAACTACATCGGCACCGACCTGTCCGGCACCACCGCCGTCCCGAACGCCCAGACCGGGATCCTCCTCTGGGGCCGTCGCACGATCATCGGGGGCGCGGAGCCGGGGGCTGGCAACGTCATCTCCGGCAACGGGTTCGCGGGGATCGACATGGGAGGCGGCAGCGGCGGCACCCGCATCCAGGGGAACTACATCGGAACCGACGCAACGGGCACGATGGCCATGGGCAACGACCTGGGCATCTTCGTGAACTTCTCGGACAACGACACCATCGGCGGCGTCGAGTCGGCCGCTCGGAACGTCATCTCCGGCAACACCGGGGGCAGCATCACGATCAACGGTGTCGACGCGACGGGGAACGTCGTCCGGGGGAACTACATCGGCACGGACGTGACGGGCGCTGCGGCCCTGGGCAACGGCCGCGGCATCCAGATCCTCGACGCCCCCGGCAACACCATCGGGGGCACCGAGGCAGGCGCGAGGAACATGATCTCGGCGAACCTCAACGGTGTCCTCATCGATGGTGCGAACGCCTCCGGGAACGTCGTCCAGGGGAACTACTTCGGAACCGACGTCTCCGGGACGAGCCCGATGGGGAACGGAGGGGCCACCATCCGACTCTCGGCGGGTGCGTCGAACAACACCATCGGTGGGACGGAAGCCGGAGCCGGAAACGTCATCGCCAACAGCGGATGGCACGGGATCACTCTGTTCCAGGAGGCGGGCACAGGAAACGAGATCCGGTTGAACTCGATCCATGACAACGGATCCCTGGGTATCGAGCTGGGGAGGAACGGCGTCACGGAGAACGACGACGACGACGCGGACACCGGGCCCAACGAGTTCCAGAACCACCCCGTCCTCACGGCCGTGGTGGCCGACGGGAGCGCAGCAATCCAGGCCACTCTCCACAGCGCGCCCAGCTCCTCGTACGCGTTGGACTTCTTCTCCGACCTCGTGTGTGACGAAAGCGGATACGGGGAGGGCCGCACCCCCCTGGGAACCGCGTCCCTGACCACCGATGCATCGGGGCTCGGAGGCGTGACCGCGTCGTTCTCCGGCGTAGGAGGAACCGTGGTGACGTCGACCGCTACCGACGCCGCCGGGAATACCTCGGAGTTCTCGCAGTGCGTGGCGCTGTCGGCCCTGGCGGTCTCTCCGGTGCCGGCAACGCGCACGGTATCTCCCGGCCAATCCGCCCTGTATACGATTGCCGTGGCGGTGGAGGACGCGACCTTCGAGGGAGCGGTGGACTTGAGCTGCTCCGGGAACCCCACGGGGACGACCTGCACGTTCGACCAGGACCAGGTGGCCCTGGTTGCCGGCCAGGCCTCCGCGGCGATGACGGTCACGACGGTGGCGCCGGCGCTGGTGCCCCCGTCGTCCCCCGGGAGAGCTCCCGCCGTGCCCGGTCTCTGGTGGCTCGCCGGGATCCTGACCATGGTGACCATCGGGGTGCTGACGGCCGGACGGGGGGCGAGCAGCGCCGGGGCGTCCACGGCGACGAGGGCCTCGTTCGCCCGTGCCGCCCTCGGGCTTTTCGGTGCCCTGCTCGTGGCGGCGTCTCTGTCGTGCGGTGACGACGGGACGACCCCTCCGTCCGGAGGCACGCCACCGGGCAGCTACCAGCTCACGGTGACGGCCACCTGGGAGTCCGTGGAGGCGTCGACGACGGTCACGATGGTCGTGCAGTAGCCGGACGGAACTGGCTCCCCGCCCTCCAGCGGTGCAATATGCATGGCACCGCCCACCGGACACTGCCCACCGGAGGAGCCCGTGAAGACGATCGCCCTGCGTGGATCGTGCGCGTTGCTGGCCGCGCTGATCCTCGCACCCCAGCCTGCGTTCGCCCAGGCCGACGAGATCCAGGTGTACGACGGCGGCCTGGCGCCGCCCGGGGTCTTCAACCTCACGCTGCACAACAACTACACGCCCTCGGGGCTGGCGGACCCTGCGTTCCCCGGCGCGGTCGTCTCGCAGCACGCGTGGATCGGTGTCCCCGAATGGGCCTACGGGGTGACCGACTGGTTCGAGGCGGGGCTCTATCTTCCCCTGTACAGCTTCGACGAGCACCTGGGCGCGACGCTCGACGGCTTCAAGCTGCGCACGCTCTTCGCCGTCCCCCACGCCGACGAGCGCACGTTCTTCTACGGCGTGAACTTCGAGTTCAGCTACAACGGCAGGCACTGGGATTCGAAGCGGTTCACCTCCGAGATCCGTCCGATCGTCGGGTGGCACCTGAATCCGGTCGACATCGTCTTCAACCCCATCCTCGATACGGCGTGGGACGGCGTCGGCAAGCTCGAGTTCGCTCCCTCCACGCGCGTCGCCTGGAACGTCTCCCCCACCATCGCGGTGGCCGTCGAGGAGTACGACGACCTGGGGTCGATCGACGGCTTCCTGCCCGTGGGAGAGCAGGCACACGAGTTCTTCGGCGTCGTGGACCTCGCCGCTCGCGCCGTCGACATCGAGCTCGGCGCGGGCGTGGGCCTGACGAACGGGACGGACGACTTCACCCTCAAGCTCATCCTGTCGCGAGACTTCAGCTGAGTCCGCTCGGGTGCGTCGAAACCGCGCCCGGACCCCCGCCGTAGGGCGGGACGTCCGCAAGCGCGGGAACGCTGGACGCACACAGGGAGCGGGACGGGATGACGACGTTGCTGCAGGATCTCCGGTACGGGTTGCGCATGTTGGCCAAGACGCCGGTGGTCTCCACCGTGGCGGCCCTGTCCCTCGCCCTGGGCATCGCGGCGAACGCCAGCATCTTCAGCATCCTGAACTCCTTCCTCTTCGAGCCGCTCCCCTATCGCGACCAGGACCGGCTGGTCCTGATCCGGGAGGGCCGTCAGGGCGAGTCCATCGAGAACTTCGGCGGGACCTCGGTGGGCAACTTCCGGGACTACGAGGCGGCGTCGCGCACGCTTGAGAGCGCGACCATCTATACGTTGGAGTCCGCGAACCTCACGGGCGAGGACGTGCCCGAGCAGCTTCAGGTCGTAGTGGCGACCCCCAACCTCTTCGACGTTCTGGGCGTCCAGCCCGCGCTGGGTCGCGGCTTCCGCGCCGAGGAGGGGACCGAGGGGCGGGGCAACGTGCTCGTCCTGGAGCACGACTTCTGGCAGCGTCGCTTCTTCGGCGACCCGGGCGTGCTCGGTCGCGCCCTCACCGTGGACGGCACGACCTACACGGTGGTGGGTGTCATGCCCGAGGCCTTCGACATGATCCCGGCGAACGTGCACGCGTTCCGCCCGTCGGACTTCGCCGCCAGGCGGGACGACCACGGAGGCAGGGGCTTCATCAGCTTCGCGCGCATGGCTCCGGGTGCCACGCGTGTCCCGGGTACAGTCGGAGCTGGGGGGCCTGTGGCCGTCCCTGGAGGACGCCCACCCCGAGGCCAACCGGGGTCGGGAGGTCAGGGTCATCGGCGCACGGGACTTCTTCCCTGGACCCACGGACCAGAAGCTGGTCATGATCCTGACCGCGGTGACGCTGTTCGGCCTTCTGATCGCGTGCGCGAACGTGGCCAACCTCCTGTTGAGCCGGGCGGAGGAGCGGCAGAAGGAGGTCGCCGTGCGCACCGCCCTGGGTGCGGCCCGTCATCGGATCCTGCGACAGCTCCTCACCGAGAGCGTCACGCTGGGCGTGGTAGCCGGATGCCTCGGCATCGTGCTGGCGGTCGGGGTGGTGCATTGGCTTCAGGGCGTCATGCCGCCCGAGATGCCGAAGGCGATGGTGCCCGCGCTGGATCCGGAGGTGCTGGCCGCCACGCTGGCGGTTTCGATCCTGGCCGGGATCGCCTTCGGGCTGGTACCCGCCTACCACGCCGTGCGCGCCGACCTGCGCGAGTCCCTGGGAGAGGGCAGCCGGGGCGGCACCGCGAGCCGCGCGCGACGACGCCTGAGGAACGCGTTCGTCATCGGGGAGTTCGCCGTGGCCCTCGCCCTCCTCACCGGGGCCGGGCTGCTCACGGACATCTTCAACCGCCTCACTACGACCGACCCGGGGTTCCGGCAGGAGGGGCTCCTCACGTTCGAGATCATGGCGGCGGACGACCGCTACCCCGACGAGGACGCGCTGCGAGGATACGAGGACGACCTCCTTACGGCCCTCGAGCGCGTGCCGGGCGTCGCGGGCGTAGCCGCCATGTCGAGCCTTCCACGGGGACGGGGCAACCCGTCGCGCCTGTACACCATCGAGGGGCGGCCGGCGGGCGAGAACGAGGAGCGGCCGTCGGCGGGGTTCCAGACGGTGAGTCCCGCCTATTTCTCCACGCTCCAGATTCCGGTCGTGCAGGGACGCGGCATCGAGCGCACCGACCGCGAAGGAAGCCAACCCGTGGTCGTCGTGAGTCAGGCCTTCGTCCGGCGCGAGTTCCCGGACCAGGACCCTCTTGGAAGGACCATCCTGATCGGTAGCGAGAACACCCCGCGCACTATCGTGGGCGTGGTCGGGGACGTGCTCCAGGAGCGCATTCAGCTGACGGGCCAGCGGGGCGAGGCCATGTACGTGCCGCTTGCCCAGGAGCCCCTGCGAGCTCCGGCGTTCGCGTTGCGGGTGTCGGGCGACCCCGCGTCGTTGGCGGGGGACGTGCGGCAGGCCGTGTGGGGGGTCAACCCCGATCAGCCGGTGGCACAGCTCCGCACGCTGGACGACTTCGTGGCGGAGTCCCTCGCCGGCCCGCGGGCGATCTCGCTCTTCCTGACCGCCATGGGCATCATCGCCCTCCTGTTGGCGGCCATGGGGATCTACGGGGTCATGGCGCACGCCGTCGCCCAGCAGCGGCGGGAGATCGGGATCCGCATGGCGTTGGGGGCGGGGCGGGGCGCCGTGGTGGGGATGGTCACGAGGAGCGGACTCTCCCTGGCCGGGATCGGCATGGTCCTGGGCATCCCCATCTCGTACCTGATGTACCGTGCGGTGGCCGGTGCGCTGAACCTCTTCGAGGCTCCGCTCGGCATGGGGTTCGCTGTATGGGTGGCCGCGGCGCTGGGTGGGATTGCACTGGTCTCCACGTGGCTCCCCGCTCGGCGCGCCAGCGGCGTGCACCCGGCGGCGGCCCTGCGGGAGTGACGGCGGGGGCGCTGGCCCCACACGCTCCGATGCCGCAGAATGCCGGCTCCTGCTGATCGGAGGAGCCATGAGGACGAGCGGCATGCCCGGGCCGGGATCGCCCCGGTGTCGTGAAGATCGCGGCCGAGGACCGCGGCCTCGGACCCGGAGCGAGCGGGAGGACCGTCCGTGAACGTCCTGCTCCTCGGTGTCGGCATGCAGGGCCGGGGCGCCCTCCACGACCTGGCCCGAAGCGAAGCGGTGTCTTCGGTGGTCGCGGCGGACCAGGACCTGGCCGCCCTCGAGGCGTGGGTCGCGGCACACGGGTACGGGCCCAAGGTGCGCTGCCGCGGTGTGGACGCCGGCGATGCCGCGGCGCTGGACGCGCTGCTCTCCGACGACGTGGACGTCGTCGTCGATCTCCTCCCGGCCCCGCTCAGCGGCGCCAGGGCGGCAGCCGCGGTGCGGGCGGGGGTCCACTTCGTGAACACCTCCTACGCCGCGCCGGAGTTGCGCGCGCTGGCCGCCCAGGCGGAGGCCCGCGGCGTCACGCTCCTCCCCGAGATGGGGATGGATCCGGGCATCGACCTCGTTCTGTGCGGGGAGGCGGTCCGGTCGCTGGACGAGGTGACGGAGTTCCTCGTGTACGGCAGCGGGATCCCCGAGCCGGGCGCCGACGACAATCCCCTCCGCTACAAAGTGAGCTGGACGTTCGAGGGCGTGCTCCGCTCCTACCACCGTGCGGGACGGCTGGTGCGGAACGGGAGGATCGAGGAGGTGGGCGCACGGGAGCAGCTCCAGCCCGAGCACGTCCACACGGTGGACGTGGAGGCCGTCGGCCCGCTGGAGTGCTATCCCAACGGAGACGTGGTGGGCTACCTGGAGCTTCTCGGCCTGGACCCGACCCGGATGCATCGCGCCGGCCGCTACTCGATGCGCTACCCCGGGCACGTGGCGTTCTGGCGTCCGGCGGTGGAGCTCGGTCTGCTGGACGACGAGCCCGTGACGGTCGACGGCCGTGCGGTGGACCGGCGGCGCTTCCTGGCGGCGGCCCTCGAGCCGCGGCTGCGTTACGCGGAAGGCGAGCGCGACCTGGCGATCCTGCGCATCGAGGTCGCGGGCGTAAGGGACGGACGCGCGGTACGCGTGGTGCACGAGGTCGTGGACCGGAAGGACCTCGCGTCCGGGCCTGACGGCCATGAGCCGACTGGTGGGCTTCACCGCGAGCATCGGCGCCCAGATGATCGGATCGGGCATGATCTCGCGGAGGGGTCTGCTCAGCCCGGCGGTGCACGTGCCCTGCGCCCCGTTCCTCGAGGGCCTGCGCGCGCGCGGCGTCGAGGTCCGCACCACCGAGTCCGGCGCCCGGTGACGGAGCCCGGCCACCTGGGCGTCTGGTCCCTCCTGCCCATCGTCCTCGCCCTCGTCCTCGCGTTCCGCACGCGCAACGCGCAGTTCTCCCTCCTGGTGGGCGTCGCGCTGGGTGGGGTGATGGCGGGCCTGGATCCGGCCACCGGCCTGGCACGCACGTTCCAGGAATCGCTCGGGACCTCCGACTTCGTGTGGGTGATGATGATCGAGGTCGCCGTGGGGGTCATGATCGCCTTCTACCTGCGCTCGGGGGTCATCGACGCGCTGGCCGAGTGGGCGGGGCGGACGATCCGCACGCGGAGGGCCACGGCGGGCTTCGCGTGGGGGATGGGGCTGTTCGTCTTCTTCAGCGACTACTTCAGCCCGCTGTTCGCGGGCCCCATCGCTCGCCCGCTGACCGACCGCCAGAAGATCTCGCGGGAGATGCTCGCCTACCTCCTCGACTCGGGAAGCGCCCCCGTCGCCGCGCTCATCCCCGCGAGCGCGTGGGCGGTGTATGTAGCCGGGCTGATGAGCGGATACGGCACGATCGACTCGGTGCAGGCGGGCATCGGGGTCTACACCAGGGCCGTGGCGTTCAACTTCTACGGTTGGATCGCCGTGCTGGTGGCTGGCGGCGTGGCCTTCGGCCTCATCCCGACGTTCGGACCCATGCGCACGGCGGAGCGCCGAGCCATGACCGAGGGGAAGGTCCTTCGCGACGGAGCCGTCCCCCTGGTGGGGGAGGAGCTCGCGAACATCGAGCCCGTGCCGGGCGCCAGGACCCACCTCTTCGTGTACCTGGTCGTTCCCGTGCTGATCATCCTGGGGGTCGCTCTCGGCACCTTCGCGGCCACCGGTTCCGCGCGCATTCTGGAGGCGTTCATCTCCGCGGTGCTCTACCAGGCCGTGGCGATGAGCTTCGGGGGGCACCTGCGCGGAGTCGACGACGGGATGGAGCTGGCGATCCAGGGCGTCAAGGGCGTCTTCCCCGCCATCGTCATCCTCGCGCTGGCGTACTGCATCAACGGGGTGTCGAAGTCGCTGGGCGCCCAGGACTTCATCGTCGAGGCGACGCGCGGTTGGATGAGGGCCGAGGCGGTCCCGGCGGTCACCTTTCTCACGGCGGCAGCAGTGTCGTTCTTCACCGGCACTTCGTGGGGCACGTACGCGATCCTGACGCCGCTGGTCATGCCCGTGGTGATGGACATGACGGGCGGCGTGGTGAACACGGGCGTGTTGGCCACCGTCGGCGCGCTGGTGGGGGGAGCGCTCTTCGGCGACCACAGCTCACCCGTGTCCGACACCACCTGCCTGTCGTCTTTCGGCGCGGGGTCCGATCACATGGACCACGTCACCACACAGCTCCCCTTCGCCCTCGCGGTGGGGGCGCTGTCGACGGTGCTCGCAGGGGTGGTGGGGATGCTGACGCTGGGGGGCTGAGGGCGAACCGGCCGGGCCCCGCCCGACGTGGAGCCCCCGAGTTCACATGCGCCACGCGCGGCTTCCCCCCCGGCCCCGAACGCGAACGTGCATCCGTTCATGGTGTCGGTGATGAAGAAGTCGGCCTTGTCGCCCAGCAGCATCGTCAAGGTGGAGTTCGGCCTCCACGGGAGGTAAGAGGCGAGGGCGGCGAACGGCGAGCTGGACGGCGCGACCTCCCAGCACGGCATCACAGCTCCGTCCCGCCTCTTGCACTCCACTCCCGGCTTCGGGCGGCAGCTCCACCGGCCAGACATGCGACCCCTCGTCGGGCGTGCCGACCTTGAAGACGCTGGGCTTGCCGCGCGCTGCCACGTTGAGCTGTCCGGAAGGCCAGAGCGCGTTGCTCAAAGGCGGTGCCCGCCTCACCGGTGGTAGTTCAACAGCGGCAGGACGCTGAAGGACTCCTTGTTGCGCGCGATGTTGAGGACGCCGACCTGCAGGCCGTGCAGCTCGTCGGCGATGTTGAGCAGACCGATCGTCAGTCCGTTCTGCCGTCCACGGATGTCGTTCCAGGCGCTCACCGAGACGCCGCGGAAGGAGCCCGCTTCCTCGATCCTGAAGAATGCCGGGGCGATGACCAGGCCGCGGACGTCCTCGCCGCCCACGCCGAAGCCCCCGATCGCCACGCCCGTGATCCTCGGGGCCCCGACGCCCACGCCTCCGATCGCGAGCCCTTTGATCTCTCCCCCGGCGCCCACCCCGATCCCACCGATCGTGATGCCCGTGACGTCCTGGCCGGCGCCTACGCCGATGCCGCCGATGAGGATACCGCGCACGTCCCCGCTGGCGCCCACCCCGATCCCACCGACGCCCAGGCCGGTGAGGTCACCACCGGCGCCGAGCCCGACGCCGCCGATCGCCACGCCGGTGAGGTTTCCGCTCGCTCCCAGGCCGACGCCGCCGACGGCCAGGCCGGTGAGATCGCCGCCGGCGCCGAGACCCACGCCGCCGATCGCCACGCCCTTGAGGTTACCGCTTGCGCCCACGCCGACACCCCCGACGGCGATGCCCCGGATGTTCCCACCCGCGCCCACACCCACGCCCCCGATCGAGATCCCCTCGATGTCGCCGCTCGAGCCCATACCGACGCCGGCCAGCGTTACGCCGCGGATGCCCTCCCCCGCGCCGAAGCCGATGGGGGCCAGCCCCAGCCCGGTGAAGGTACGGTCCACGCCGATGCCGAGGCCCAGCGCGATTCCGGTGATCTCGGCGGCGCCCGTGAGGGGGACGCCCAGGGCGAGGCCCTGGACCACGCCGTCGGCGCCGTCATAGGGCGACCAGATCGTCGCGTTGATACCCCGGACGAGCTCGAGGTCGAAGTCGCGGTAGTTCAGGCGAATGCCGTCCAGCCGGGGCACGTCTCCGATGCCCAGGCCGACGTCGCCCACGGCGAGCTTCAGGCCTTGCGCGGCGAGCGGCTTGACGTGGACGAGGGAGGTTGCGAGGAGGGTGGACGCGAACAGCGCGGAGGCAAGCGGGACGCGGGTGCGCAAGACGAAGCTCCCGATCGATTTTTCGAGTGGTTTGTCGCTGTACCCTACGTCCCTCAGCACCGCGGTGTTTCTCCTTGCGCGCTCGTCGCCACGGGGTTATATAGAGTGCCGATATAGAGAGTGCCGATACTACGCCGGAGGGCCGGGGGACCCATGCGTGAGACCGACTTCGACGTCCAGGAGTTCGCGCGGGACATCAACGAGCTGCTTGTGCTGTCCACGCTCCGTGCCGGACCGAAGCACGGCTATCAGATCGCCCTGGATGTCGAGGAAGAGAGCAACGGTCTCTTCCGGTTCCGCCACGGGACGCTCTACCCCATCCTCCACCGGCTCGAGGAGGAGGGGCTCATCCGCGGCTCGTGGTCGAGAACCGGAGCGCGGCGCAAGAAGGTCTACGCGCTCACGCCAGCCGGCACACGGCACCTGCACGGGCGTACGGGGCGCGTCCAGGAGATCACCTCGCGACTGTTGCGGCTCCTGCGCGGACCCGAGGAGGCGCCCGCATGAGCGCGGTGGCCCTGCGTCACTTCGTCCCGGCGCTGCGGAAGCTCGAGGGCGAGCTCGCCGTGCCGATCCCCGAGCGCGTGCTCATCCTGCGCGAGCTCGAGTCGGATCTGGAGGCATTGCGCGCTCGCTTCACTGAGGCGGGGCTCGCGCCGGAGGATGCGGAGGCGCGCGCCCTGGAGGCGTTGGTTCCCGATCCCGCCGCGCTGCGCGAGCTCGACCACCTGCACACGCCCCTCTACGAGCGACTCACCCGCCCCTGGGCGGACAGCCGGCTCCGGCTGGTCGAGCGCTCGGCGCTCGCCCTCGCCACCGCCTCGGTGTTGATGGTGGAGGCCTTCGGGCTGCTGCGGGCGGACCTCCTGGGGGATGCCTCTCCCTTCCTCTGGCCCGTCCTCCTCCTGGGCGCGCTCCTGTGCGCCGCGATCCTCGCCACCGGTTTCGGGGTGTGGGTCAAGGGCGACCATCGTGCGCCGGAGCGCGGGGTGCACGTGATCGTGTCGCTGTCGGTCCTGCTGGTGGCCGTCGCGGTGGGCGGCGCCTTCACGGAGCTGGTGCGCCTCGCCGCGACGCTCGAGGCGTCGCCGGGGCGAGCGCTCGAGCTGGTCCCTCGCTGGCTCGTTCGCGACTGCGTGCTCGTCTCGCTCGCGCTGCTCCTGGCGACGATGGGCGGGCTCGCCTGGTTCGTGCTCACCCGGTGGCTGACCGCCATCCGGGCGGCCCACCGCGACGTGCTGGGCCTGGAAGACCGTTTCCCCGAACTGCGGAGGTGATCCCATGGGTAGGATCTGGTACGAGATGGGCGTGATCCATTGGCCGCTGTTGGTCTCGCTTCTGGCCGTGGCAGGCCTGACGGCCTGGTCGGCCGTCAGGCTGTTGCGACCGGGCGCCGCGCCGGACCTGCGTACCAAGGCGTGGATCGACGCCATCCTGTTCTGGGGCGGGTTCGCGCTGGTCGCAGGGATCCTGGGCACCTTGGTCGGCGTGATCGTCGCGGCGCAGTCGATCGAGATGGCGGGGGACATCCAGCCTGTGCTGATCTGGGGTGGCATCAAGGTCGCCATGTCAAGCGCGGCGGCCGGCTCGCTCATCCTCTGCCTGGCGGGGCTCCTCTGGTTCTTCCTCCAGCTCCGGTGGCGTCTGCTGCTGGCGTCGGCCTCGGAGGGCAGGGCATAGACCCGGAGGCCGTCGCTTGACAGGTCGACGGTCGGGAGGGACGTTGCCGGAGCGCGTCAGACGCTCCGCTTCGCCCCTCCCTGCTGCCGGCGTCCTGGCGCGAACGGAGAGCCTAATCGGCCGCCCCGCAGTGCCTTCAGCCGCCGACCCCATGAAGACCGTTCGCCTCGCAGTCCTCGTCGCCCTGTCCTCTTTCGCAACAGCGTGCTTCCACCCGGCCCCCCCGGTCACCCCCGTGCCCTCGGGGCCCCGGGCCGGCGCACCCCGGAGCGACACGGCCGCCCCCCCTGCCGGGGGCGCGCAGGCCGGGCCCCGCGGGCAGGCGGCCCGCGGCGGGCAGGTCGGAGGTGAGCCGAGCCCCCGTCCCTACGCCCAGGTGATTCCGGACTCGGCGCAGTCGCGGCCGGGGATGTTCACGGTGCACCGCATCGGCTCCAAGCTGATGTTCGAGATCCCGCGCGATCAGCTCGAAAAGGACGAGCTCCTGGTCATCGAGATCGCCAAGACCGTCCTGGGCTCGGGCTACGGCGGACAGGCGGTGAGCAATGGGGTATACCGCTGGCAGCTCAGGGGCGACCGCGTGTACCTGCGCGCCGTCTCCTACGAGGCGATGGCCGACTCCACCACGCCCGAGTACCGCGCTGTACAGGCCGCCAACACGCCGCCCATCGTGGCGGACTTCAACGTCGAGGCGTACGGCCCCGACAGCTCGGTGGTGATCGACGTGAGCCGGCTGTTCACGCAGCCGCCGGCGGAGCTGGGTCCGGGAAGGCGCATCCCCGGAACCGTGGACGCCGGGCGCTCCTGGATCGAGAGCGCCACGCCGTTCCCGGACAACGTCAACGTCTACTCCACGCTGACGTTCGCCCAGGCACCCTCCCGCGGCGCCGCCGCGGCCGCGCCGACACCGCCCCGCTTCGGTGTGACGCAGAACAACAACCCGTCCAACACGATCGTCATGAGCTGGAGCTTCCACCGTCTGCCCGACGTGCCGATGAAGGCCCGCCTGTGCGACGACCGGGTGGGGTACTTCTCCGTGCGCTTCACGGACTACACGGACGACGGTCAGCAGGTGAAGGAGCACTGCTTCATCACCCGCTATCGCCTGGAGAAGAAGGACCCGAACGCCGCGGTATCCGATCCGGTGAAGCCGATCGTCTACTACATCGACCCGGCGACGCCGAAGAAATGGGTGCCTTGGTTCAAGAAGGCGATCGAGGACTGGCAGCCGGCCTTCGAGGCTGCCGGGTTCAGCAACGCGATCATCGCGAAGGAAGCGCCGGACGACCCGGACTGGTCGCCCGAGGACGCACGCTACTCGGTGGTGCGCTGGCTTCCGTCGACCGTGGAGAACGCGTCGGGGCCCAACGTGCACGACCCGCGCTCCGGGGAGATCCTGAACGCGCACATCCAGTTCTATCAGAACGTGCAGCGGCTGCAGCTCACCTGGTACTTCACGCAGGCGGCGGCCAACGACCCCCGTGCGCGGCAGTTCCCCTTCCCCGACGAGCTGATGGGACGGCTGCTCGAGTACGTGCTCGCCCACGAGGTGGGGCACACGCTCGGCTTCCAGCACAACATGAAGGCCAGCTCGTGGTACCCGGTGGACTCGCTCCGCAGCGAGTCCTTCCTCAGGCGGATGGGGCACACCCCGACGCTCATGGACTACTCGCGCTTCAACTACGTGGCGCAGCCCGAGGACCACATCCCGGTGGACCTGCTCGTCCCGGGCATTGGACCGTACGACAAGTGGGCCACCATGTGGGGGTACAAGCCGATTCCCGAGGCGGCCACGGCCGAGGCCGAGCGCCCGATCCTCGACGAGTGGGCCCGCGTGCAGGACACCGTGCCCTGGCTCCGCTTCTCCACGTCGGGAAGCGCGGGGAGCGATCCCGGCGAGGAGACCGAGGCCGTGGGCGACCAGGACGCCGTGGAGGCGACGGCGCTGGGCATCGCGAACCTGAAGCGGGAGATGGCGTGGGTGCTCCCCGCCACGCGCAAGCCCACCGAGGGCTGGGACGACCTGGACAACCTGTACGGGCGCATGGTGGGCCAGTGGCGGACCGAGCTCACGCACGTCACCAACATCGTGGGCGGCGCGGACTCCAAGGAGCGGTACGGGAGCCAGGAGGGAGTGCGGTTCACGCCGGTGTCGCGGGCGCGCCAGAAGGCGGCGGTCGCGTTCCTGTCCGAGAACGCGTTCCGGACGCCGACGTTCCTCCTCGACGAGGACATCCTCAGGCGCATCGAGCCCACGGGCTCGGTCCAGCGGATCTCGGCGGCGCAGTCCGGAATCCTGTCGTCGCTGCTCCGCGACGACCGGCTCATGCGCATGAGCGAGTATGCGCAGGAGGCGGGGAGCGGGAACGGCTACACGCCGCTCGAGCTCCTGGCCGACGTCCGCGCCGGGCTGTTCAGCGAGCTGGCGCAGGGACGGCTCCGTCGACGTCTATCGGCGCGCGCTGCAGAGGGCCTACGTCGACATGCTCGACCAGAAGATCAACCCGCCCCCGCCGAACCCGAACGCGCCGGCCCGGGGCGCTCTTCGGCCCGCAGCGGCCGCAGCTCGACGCGAAGCTCTCGGACATCTACGCCTCGGCGCGTGCCGAGCTGAAGGCGCTCGACCAGCAGATCCAGGCGGCCATGCCGCGCACGTCGGGCATGACGCGGGCGCACCTCGACGACCTGCGAGCCCGGATCGCCGAAGCGCTGGAGGGAAACAAGGCCGTTCGATAGGGCGGGGGGAGGCTCGTGGCCTCCCTGGTAGCGCGTCCGGCACGAGAGGGGTGGCCCATCGACCACCCCTCCCGTGCCGCGTCGCTCAACGCCGGATCGCCCGTCCCGGCGTGTAGGGTGCCCCCGCCGCCTGCAGCTTCGCCTCCAGGGATTCCAGACCTTGCAGGAGCTCTGTGATCCGGGGCTCGAGCTCCTGGAACTGGTGTTGCGCGATCCGGACCTGCTCGCGCTGCGACGGGCTGGGGGCCGACGTGGCCGAGTACGAGGAATACACGGCCGCGCCGATGCGGCCCATGATCGACGGCGGCGTCTCGAACTGGCGGCGCGCCACGCTTCCGTCCCCGTTGAGCTTGATGCGGATCTCGGCGATCTGCCGCTCCAGCGCGCGGGCCTCGGCCAGCGTGCTGTCGGGCAGCCCGGTCGTGAGACGGATCGCCTCGCGGATGTGGCGCAGCCGGTTGGACGCTTCGCCCAGCTTCTGGGACGCCGCCAGGATCTCTCGCTGCGTCTCGCCCGCCTCCTTCTGGAACGCCAGCAGCGCCGCCTTGTCCTCGGCGACGAGCGTCGCGTTGTTCAGCGGAACCACCTGGAACGCCGTGGGGCCGACGAGCGTCGCCGGGACCCCGTCCACCACCTTCGCCATCGACACCGTGTACGTGCCGGGCACCACGAACGGACCGACGTCGGGCTCGGAGAAGGGGTTGGGCTCCCCGGGCGGGCTCAGGTCCACCGGGACGGTGGCCGGATAGCGCAGGTCCCAGGCGATGCGCTGGATGCCCTTGTGCGGTGCGGTGGTCAGCCGCCGCACCACGTCCCCGCGCTCGTCGCGGATGGTGAACAGGAGGTACGGGTCCTGTTCCTGGTCCTCCGCGCGCATCTCCTCGAAGGAGGGGTAGCCCGGCGGCTGGCCGGCCTTCTGCGCTCGGCCTCGCGGGCCTTCCGCTGCTCCTCGAGCGTTTGGATGTCGTCCTTCAACCAGTAGGTGAAGATGGCCCCGAAGGGCGGGTTGTCCGCCGTGAAATACGATTCCCCCTGGAAGGACTTGTCGCTGAGGCCGAGCCGGCGCGACGGCACGTACAGCAGGGCGTCGCGTGACGGGGAAGAGGTGGGCGGCGCTCGCGAGCACGTCGGACGTGGCGGTGCGCAGAGGCGTGTAGTCGTCGAGAACCCAGAAGCCCCGGCCGAACGTGGCGAGCACCAGGTCGTTCTCCCGCGTCTGGATGGCCAGGTCGCGCACCGCGATGGTCGGAAGCCCGCCGGTGAGCTGCACCCAGTGGGCGCCGCCGTCCCGCGTGAACCACGCGCCGAACTCGGTGCCGACGAAGAGGAGGTCCGGCACCTCGGGGTCCTCGGCGATGCTGTAGACCGAGCCGCGCTCGGGGAGGTTCGAGGCGATGGAGCGCCAGCTGCTTCCGGCATCCGTGCTCTTCAGCAGATAGGGCTTGAAGTCCCCGTTCTTGTGGTTGTTGAACGCCGCGTAGACGGTGTTCGCTTCGTGGCGCGACGCCAGCACCATGTTCACGTACGTGCGCGCGGGCACGCCGGGAACGATTCGATGCGACGCCACGTGCCCCCCGCGTCCCCGGTGACCTGGATGAGGCCGTCGTCGGTGCCCGCCCAGAGGAGGCCCTCCTGCACGGGGGATTCGTCCAGCGTGACGACGTTGCCGTAGATGGTGGTGGACTGGTTCTTCGCCACGGCGTCCACGCTCCACACCTTGCCCATCACCTCGAACGTGTTGCGGTCGAGCTGGCGGCTCAGGTCCGGGCTGACGACCCGCCAGGAGTCGCCACGGTCGTCGCTCCGGAAGACCTTGTTGGCCGCCATGTACAGGCGCGTGTGGGAGTGGGGGCTGATCAGGAGGGGCGCGTCCCAGTTCCAGCGCAGCCCCGGCTCGCCCTCCCCGGGCTGCGGCTGGATCGGCACGATCTCGCCGCTGGCCCGGTCGTAGCGCACGATGCCCCCGTACTGCGACTGGGCGTATACGATGTTCGGGTCGGCGGGGTCCACCTGGCTCTCGAAGCCGTCGCCGCCGTTGGTGACCACCCAGTCGGCGTTCACGATGCCGTGCTGGCTGGTGGTCCGCGACGGCCCGCCGAGGGAGAAGTTGTCCTGCGTGCCGCCGTAGACGTTGTAGAACGGCGTGTCGTAGTCCAGCGCCACCTTGTAGAACTGCGTCACCGGCAGGTTGGCCTTGAACTGCCACGTCCTCGCCCGGTCCCAGCTCTCGTAGACGCCGCCGTCGTTGCCGTTCAGGTAGTGGTCCGGGTCGCCCGGGTCCTGCCAGAGGGCGTGGTTGTCCACGTGCTTGCTCTGCTCACCGAAGCGGCGCCAGGATGGCGCCGCCGTCGTCGGTGACCTGCGCCCACACGTCCATGGCGACGACGCGGTCACGGTCGAAGAGGTCACAGAAGATCTCCGCGTAGTAGTTGCCGCTGGTGTTGTAGCCGCTGCGCTTCTGGAACGAGCCGGCGCGGTCGGTGGAGCGGAAGAAGCCGCCGCGGTCGTCGCCGGTCTCGACGATCGCGTAGACGTAGTCGGGATCGACCGGCGAGATGCACAGACCGATCCGGCCCACGTCTCCGGAGGGAAGTCCGGTGGTGACCTTCGTCCAGCTGTCACCCCCGTCCGTGGACTTGTACATCGCGGAGCCCGGGCCGCCTCCGATGTAGGTCCACACGTGGCGGCGCCGCTGCCACGTGGTGGCGTACAGGACGTCCGGATCGCGCGGGTCCATCAGGACCTCGTTGACGCCGGTGTTCTCGTCGACGTCGAGGATGCGCGTCCACGTCGCGCCGCCGTCCGTGGTCTTGTAGAGCCCCCGGTCTCCGCCGGCGCTCCACAGCGGGCCCTGTGCGGCGACGAGCACGACGTTCCCGTCCTCCGGATGCACGAGGATCCTCCCGATGTGCTCGGATCGTTCGAGCCCCATGCGCTTCCATGTGCGTCCGCCGTCCACGGACTTGTACACGCCGTCGCCGTAGGCCACGCTGCGCTGGGCGTTGTTCTCACCGGTGCCCACCCACACCACGTGCGGGTTGCTCGGGTCGAGCGTGACGACGCCGATGGAATACGAACCTTCGCCGCCGAAGACCGGCTCGAACGTCGTGCCGTCGTTCACCGTCTTCCACACGCCTCCCGACGCCGAGGCGACATACCAGGTCGCCGGGTCCGTCGGGTCACGGCGAAGTCGGCGATCCGGCCCGAGGTGACGGCCGGCCCGATCTCGCGCAGGGCCAGCCCCGGAAGTTGGAAGCGGTGAAGAGGGAATCCTGCGCATGGACGGGGGCCGCGGCGAAAGCGCCGCGAGCACCACCGCCGGAGAGAGCGTCCTCATGGTCGTCTCGTCCGGACGAGGGGAGGTGGAAGTCGGACCGGATCGGAACGGACTGCGGGAGGCACCGATAAGCTCGACGCTGGATGGACGGCCCGCAACGGCGGGAGGTCTCGATCGCCGGGTGGCGGCATCATGCCGCCCAGGTATCGCGCAGTCTTATATGAGATGTGACGCCCCGCAGTATAGATGACTGCTAAATATTTGTGATTTCAATTTTGGGTTTCGCGCGTGCGATAGCCCCGTAGAATGCTCCCGGTGTAGGGATCCTTGCCCCTCCCGGGCCGTTCCCAGTCCGCGGGTTCCGAGTCGCCGGGCGCGTCGCGATCTCCCGACTCGCGCCTGCTCCCTGACCCCTGGGCGTCGGCGCGCGGTCGCCGACCTCCACTCCGTCCATCCCGGACCAGGAGCCATCATGTCACCAACTGTACAGAGAAGGACACGAGCAGCATTCGTCGCCGTCCTGTCCGCGGCTATGTTGCTGCCGCTCGCCGCACCGGCGTCCGCACAGGCAACGGGACGCATCGTGGGCGTCGTCACGGATGCCTCCAACATGGCGCCCCTCGGCGGCGTGCAGGTGTTCATTCCAGGCACCTCGCACGGCACCCTCAGCAATCCCGAGGGACGCTTTCTGCTCCTCAACGTTCCGGCCGGGGAGCACACGATCCGCGCGCTCGTCATCGGGTACGCCGCCCAGGAGACGAGCGTGACGGTGCCGGCGGGAGAAACGGTCACGATCAACCTGTCGCTGCAGGTTTCCGCCGTCGCGCTGGACGAGATGGTGGTGACCGGCCAGGGCAGGCAAACGTCCCGCAAGGAGATCGGCAACACCATCGCCACCGTGAACACGGAGGCGCTCAGCACCGCCCCGTGACGAGCATGTCCGAGCTGCTCCAGGGCCGGAGCGCCGGCATGACGATCATGACCGGTGGCGGCTACGTGGGGCAGGGCTCGAAGATCATCCTGCGCGGGGCCGGGAGCTTCGCCATGGGGATCCAGCCCATCATCTACGTCGACGGCGTCCGCATCGACAACTCCGACATCTCGGGCGTGTGGACGGGCGGCACGTCGTGGTCGGGGATCGACGACATCAACCCCGACGACATCGAGCGCGTCGAGGTCATCAAGGGCGCCGCCGCCGCCACGCTGTACGGGACCGAAGCGTCGGCCGGCGTGATCCAGATCTTCACCAAGAAGGGCAGGGGCAGCGAGCGCGGTTCGTGGACCTACTCCGGTGAGTACGGCGTCACGAACACGCCGATGGACTGGTGGAACGTCTCACTCTACGCGCCGTGGTTCTACGACAACTACGTGTCCAGCGGCAACATGATGGAGCACCAGCTCTCCACGCAGGGAGGGCAGGAGGGCTTCAGCTACTTCGCGTCGGGGACGTACCGCACGCAGGACGGCATGCTGCCCGGGAACGGCGAGGACTACTACTCCTTCCGCGGCAACCTCCAACTCTTCCCCCGCGAGGACCTCGTGGTGGGCTTCCAGACCGGCTACGTGCAGCGCGAAGTCGCCATGCCGCAGGACGCCAACAACGTCTACGGCTACGGCATCAACGCACTCGCCGCCGGCGCCCGCGGTCTGTTCATGCCCGTCGAGCAGATCGCGCTGATCGAGGCGAACTTCAAGAGCGACCGGTTCACCAGCGGGATGAACGCTACCTGGAATCCGTCGGAGGCCGTCCAGGCGCGCTTCACCGTGGGTGCGGACGTGTTCCACTCGGACAACACCGAGTTCCAGCCCTACGGCGGCAACAGCCTCAACCCGCAGGGTCGGAAGGACAACTACCGCCGCGACGCCACGTCGCTGAACCTGGACCTGTCCGCGTCCTATCAGGCCCGGCTCACGGACGACATCCGCAACGATCTGTCCGCGGGCTTCCAGGCCTACCAGACGATCGACGGTCGGGCCGAGGCCTACGGCCAGGACTTCCCGGCACCCGGCCTCTCCACGGTCGGTGCAGCCGCGACCACCACGGGGTGGGAATGGCGCCGCACGCAGAAAAGCGCGGGCTTCTTCCTCCAGGACCAGGTCGGGTTCAACGAGCTGCTCTTCCTGACGGTGGGCGCGCGGGCGGACGCGCACAGCGCGTTCGGCTCGGACTATCCCTACGAGATCTACCCCAAGGCCTCGCTGAGCTGGGTCGTGTCCGAGCACGGCTTCCTGCCGGACTTCGTGAACACGCTCCGTCTGCGGACGGCGTACGGGACGGCGGGGCAGCAGCCCGGCGCCTTCGACGCCGTGCGCACCTGGGCCCCGTCCTCGGCGCTGGAGGGCGTCGCGGCCGTAACCCCGCAGAACATCGGAAACCCGGAGCTGGCGCCGGAGAAGAGTCACGAGATCGAGGTGGGCTTCGACGCCGACCTTTTCACCGGCCGCTTCGGGATCGAGGCCACCTACTACAACCAGCGCACCGAGGGCGCGTTGATCCCGGTGCAGTATCCGCCCTCGGCGGGCTTCATCAACACGCAGCTCGAGAACGTGGGGGAGATCAAGAACCACGGCGTCGAGCTGAGCCTGAACAGCACGCTGGTGGAGACCGAGGAATTCCGTTGGCACGCCTCGGCGAACATGGCGTTCATGCACAACGAGATCACCGACCTGGGCGGCGAGGAGGAGCTCGGCGTCCACTGGACGCAGTTCAACAGGGTGGGCTATCCCCTGGGTGCGTTCTTCGGTGACCGGTTCGTCGTCAAGAACGGCGAGGTGGTGGAGGTCAAGGACCAGCCCTGGCTCCTGAACCCCGACGGCAGCTTCCAGCTCGACGCCGACGGGAAGAAGATCCGCAACCCCAACAACGAGGGTTACATCGGGCCACCCATGCCCACGCGCACGTTCCAGTTCAGCAGCGAGTTCGACTACGGGCGCTGGCACCTGCGCGCCATGATGGACCACTCCGGAGGCAACTTCACGGAGAGCTCGACGGTTCGTTGGATCGCGCGTCAGACCATCCCGCAGGGGAATGAGCAGGTGAGCTCCGAGTACTGGGGCCAGTCGGCGATGACGATCTGCCACACGACCTCGGACCCGGCGATCCTCGCCTACTGCGACACGCCGTGGCCCACGGGCGGGCGTGGCAACGTCGTCATGCCGGCGGACTTCTGGAAGCTGCGCGAGCTGACGCTGAGCTACGACATGCCCGAGGAGCTCGTCTCGAAGGCGGGCCTGCGCACCGGCATGGTCTACTTCACCGGCAGGAACCTCTGGCGGAAGATCGACACCTGGGCGATGGAGGCCGAGGCGAACTACAGCACCAACGACCTCTCCAACCAGGACTACTTCATCACACCCGTGCCGAGGACGTTCACCTTCGGGTTGCGTCTCGGTTTCTGATGCGTCGCGGATCCATGGCCGAATCTCGAGAAAGGATCGAGGCAATGAGCGAGAAGAGACTCACGAGCCTGCCGCGGCGAATCACTGGCATCGCCATGATCGCCGGAGCGGTGGCTCTCGGTGCGTGCAGCATGGACGTGGACAACCCCACCATGATCCAGGACGAGGACCTCAACACCAAGGAGTCCATCGAAGCGCTGGCGGCAGGGGTGGCCGGCGACTTCGCCGAAGGCATGATCGTACCGGGTGGTGGCGGCCTGATCACGGCCGGGGCCATGCTCTCCGACGAGCTCGTGCACGTGGGGACGTGGATCGGGCTCCGTGGCCTGAGCGACGGGTTCTCCCAGGACGACTGGGCCGAGTCGCAGTCACGCTGGGCCGAGCCGTCCCAGGCGCGGTGGGTGGCCGAGAACGCCATCGAGCGCCTGACGAACGTGTTCGCGGAGCTGGGCATCGAACCGACATCGAGGCCGGAGATCCCGGCGGTGACGATGTGGGCGGGCTTCGCCAACAAGGCTCTCGGGG
This sequence comes from uncultured Gemmatimonadales bacterium, assembly GCA_963848895.1. Taxonomy (GTDB): domain Bacteria; phylum Gemmatimonadota; class Gemmatimonadetes; order Longimicrobiales; family Gaopeijiaceae; genus SZUA-318. The sequence continues at coordinate 736,821 of CAWKGE010000017.1, read as the reverse complement.
ACCACTTCTGCGAGGCGGTCATCGACGGCGGGCCCAGCCAGCCGTACACGGCCTTCTATGAGCGGGCGGAGGGCCATTTCGACAACGCGATCCAGCTCGCGGCCGCCGCCGGCGAGCACGACATGGAGCTGGCCTCCTACGCCGGGCGGGCGCATACGCGCATGCAGCTCGGCGACTGGAGTGGCGCCGTGTCCGACGCGGCGCATATCCCGACCGACTGGGTGTACTGGATCTACTACAACCAGACCGCGGGCGTGTCCAACGACATGTACTGGTGGGGCTACCTGCGGGACGAGACGTCCGTCTGGGGCACGCCCTTCGAGACGCTGGGCCAGAACCTCACCGAGCCCAACGGAGGAGATCCGCGGGTGCAATACGACGTCGCGATGACCGACGAGGGGACGGTCGAGGACGGCGGTGACGGTCGCCGTCCGTTCTATCGGCAGCGCAAGTACCGGAGCTACAGCGACGAGATCGCGCTGACCAAGGGGACGGAGATGCGCCTCATCGAGGCCGAGGCGGCCCTGATGCAGGGCGGCGATTTCGCCACCGCGGTCGCGAAGATCAACGAGGTGCGTGCCTACCACAACGCCAACGGGATGGACCTGCCGATGGTCTCGGCCGCCAACCTCGACGAGGCGTGGACGCTCCTGATGACCGAGCGTGGCGTGGAGCTGTGGCTGGAAGGGAAGCGCCTGGCCGACCTGCGCCGGTGGGCGACGACCCGTGCGGGCAACGTCCCGTTCGCGGTCGTCCGCGAGGAGGCGCGCGGCCAGCCGGCCAGCGCCGATCCGGTGCGCCCGGTCCTCGAGACCGACGTCTACCAGACGCGCGGCGACCTGTGCATCCAGATCAGCAAGGACGAGAAGATGTCCAACAAGAACATCAGCTGACGCGCCACGTCTTCGCCACGGAAGGAAACCGAACCCCGTCCGGTCCGCTGCGACCGGGCGGGGCTTCGGGCGTCACCGATCCCAGGACTCCCGCTTCGCCGCGTCGGAGAGGGGGATCAGGTACTCCATCGGATCGCGGACGACCTCCGCCCGAGCCTGGGGGAGGGAGGGAGCGCCGGCGTAGCTCACCGCGGAGCGGAGATGCCCGCGGACGCGGACCAGGATGTCCACCGCGCTCCCCTTGAACGGCACCTGGATCTCCTGGCCCTCGGGAGGTGTCTCCAGGGCCTGTTCGATGTCCACCTCTTCGGCGCCGTGCTGCGTCCGGAGAACGGCCTGCGGTGAGGTCATGCCCCGGTAGATCTTGAGCTTCTGCCCGGTGGCGGGGTCCTCGATGACCCGACCCGGCGATTCCTCGGTGCCCGACAGCGCGCTCCCCATCATGACTGTGGACGCACCGCACACGATGGCGAGGAAGATGTCCTTGTCGTCCTTCACGCCCCCGTCGGCGATGATCGGCACCTCGTCGCCGACCGCGAGCCACGCCTCGCGGATCGCCTGGAGCTGGGGGACGCCCGCCGCGGTCTCCAGGCGGGTGCGGCAGCCGCGCCCCGGGCCGATACCGACCTTGACGGCGTCCACGCCCAACTCGACCAGGAAACGCGCTCCCTCGGCCGTACCCACGTTTCCCGCGGCCAATTGGACATCCGGGAGGCGTTGCCGGAGGCGCTGCAGCGCCTCGGCCATGACGTCCGAGTGGCCGTGGGCGATGTCCACGAGGATCACGTCCGTGCCGGCTTCGACGAGCGCCTGGGCGCGCTCCAGGAAGTCCCCGGTGGCACCGACGGCCGCGCCCACCCGGAGGCGCCCCTTGTCGTCCTTGCTCACGTCGGGTCGATGCCGGTGCAGGATGACGTCCCGCTTGGTGATGAGCCCGCGGATGTGGCGCGCCTCGTCGACCAGCGGCAGCTTCTCGACCCGGTTCTCGTAGAGGAGCCGCTCCGCCTCCTGCAGGCCGATTCCGGGGCGGCCGGTCCGCAGCCGCGCGAAGGGAGTCATGAACTCGTCGACCGGGTGGTCGTCCCCCCCTTCGAACCACGGCACGTCCCGGGCGGACAGCAGGCCGGCGAGGATCCCGGTTCCCTCCTCCTCCTCGACCAGGAGGCTCGTCCCCCGCTGGCGCATGAGCTCCCGTGCCTGGCGGAGGCGGGTGCCACGCGCGACACGGAAGGGCTCCTCCACCACGAAGCCGTGGCTCCGCTTCACGCGCTCGATCTCGCGTACCTGGGTGTGGATGGGCATGGCCCGGTGGATGAACCCGATGCCGCCTTCCAGCGCCATGGTCTTGGCCATCGCCGATCCGGTGACGCTGTCCATGTTTGCCGACACCACGGGGAGCTCGAGCTGGATGCCCCGGGTCAGCCGCGAGGTGAGCGCCACCTCCCGCCTCGAGGAGACCACCCCTTTGCGGGGGCGGAAGAGGAAGTCGTCGTAGGTGCGACCGATCAACTCGGGCTCGATCTTCATGCCAACTCCCGCGAAGCGGGGAGGCCGTCGCGCGGCACGATGCGGGGCGCGGCCGACGTCAGGAGCGCTGTCTCAAGATAGGACCTCGGGGTGGAGCCGCACCGGGTGGGGCGCGACCTCCCCTTCGCCTGCGGGGTGGCGTTTCGGGGCCGCACACCCTTTCTTCCTTCTCTGTCTCCGCGCTCGCGGACGGCGGGTGCCCGACTCGAGCGCCACGCCGGACCCTCCCCCAGTCCGTGTCGAGCTGACCCGACCGTGATCCGAACTCTCATCCTGGGCACGCTGCTCGGCCTCTTCTCGGGGGTCGTGCCGGGCCCGTTCACCGCGCTGATCACCGTCACGGCGCTCCGCCACGGCTTCTGGGCAGGTTTTCGGATCGCCGTCGTGCCGCTCGTGTCCGAGACCACGGTGATGATCCTGACGGCGCTCCTCCTCTCCCAGCTTCCCGACGAGGCGCTGCGTTGGATGGGAATCGTGGGTGGGCTCTTCGTCCTCTTCCTCGGGGTGCGCACGTTCCGCGAATCGGGTGAGGACCCCGTGGACGAGCCGACGATCAGCTCCCGGCGCCGGACGCTCGAGAGCATGATGGTGGCGGTCCTTTCCCCCGCGCCCTGGGTCTTCTGGCTCCTGGTGGGCTCACCCCTCTTCCTGGCGGCCTACCACCAGGGGTGGGGCCACGCGGCGGCGTTCTTCGGTGCGTTCATCCTCGTGTTCGTGGGCGTCTACATCGGCATCGCCCGGGCGGCATCGTGGGGACACCAGCGCCTCCCGGACCACTGGTACCGGCGCGTGATGATCGGTGCCGCGGCCGCGCTGGTCATCGCCGGTGCGGTGCTCCTGTGGCAGTCGTGGATCGGCAACTTCCACCGGATGGTCCGGGGTCCGGAGAGCATCCGGGAGATCCTGGAGGATACGCTCCGCCTGCCCTGACGGCGGAGCCGCCGAGCCGATCCGGGACGCCGCCCATCCGGCTCAGCGTGCCGTCAGCCCCCGCTCCTCGAGCAACGGCTGTACGCTCGGGTCGCGGCCGCGGAAGGCCCGGTACATGGCGCCTGCGTCCTCGCTTCCCCCACGGGAGAGGATCATGTCCCGGAGGCGTTGGCCGTTCTCCCGGGTCATCCCCCCGTGGTCCCGGAACCAGTAGAACGCGTCGTCGTCCAGCACCTCGCTCCACATGTAGGCGTAATAGCCCGCCGAGTATCCGCCGTCCCAGATGTGGGAGAAGTAGGTCGTGCGGTAGCGCGGCGGCACCTGCGGAAGATCCACGTGGAAGCGCCGGAGGGCGGCGGTTTCGAAGGTGTCAACTTCCTGTTCGGGCTGATCGGCCGACAGCGTGTGCCACGCCATGTCCAGCAGCGCAGCGGCCAGGTACTCGGTGGTGGCGTAGCCCATATTGAACGTGGACGACCTGCGGATCCTGTCCACCAGGGATTGGGGCATGGGCTCGCCCGTGTCGTAGCGCTTGGCGTAGTTCGCCAGCACCTCGGGGTTCATCGCCCAGTGCTCGTTGAACTGCGAGGGGAACTCCACGAAATCGCGGGGCACGTTCGTGCCGGCGAGCGTCGGGTAGCGCACGTTCGAGAACATCCCCTGCAGGGCGTGCCCGAATTCGTGGAACATCGTGGTGACGTCGTCGAAGCTCAGCAGCGCGGGCTGACCCGTCGCCGGCTTCGTGAAGTTGCACACGTTGTAGACCACCGGCTTCGTCCCCAGCAGTCCCGACTGCTCGACCAGGGCGTCCATCCATGCACCCCCGCTCTTGCTGGGACGCTGGAAGTAGTCGGCGTAGAACAGCGCCAGCGGGCTGCCGTCGACGTCGAACACCTCGAAGACGCGGACATCCGGGTTGTAGACGGGGATGTCGTGGCGCTCGGCGAAGGTGATGCCGTAGAGCTCGTGTGCGGCGAAGAAGACCCCGTCCATGAGCACGCGGTCGAGCTCCAGGTAGGGGCGCACCTCGGCCTGGTCGAGGTCGTACTCCTTCTTCCGCAACTGCTCGGCGTAGCGCTGCCAATCCCAGGAGGCGAGCTGGAAGCCGCCGCCCTCTCCGTCGACGATGGCCTGCATCTTCGACGCTTCGTCCCGCGCCTTGTCCGTGGCGGCCGGGACCAGGTCCGTGAGCAGCTTCTCCGCGGCCTGCGGCGTCTTGGCCATCTCGTCGTCGAGGACGTAGGCGGCCCAGGTGGGATAGCCGAGGAGCTGGGCCTTGCGGGCGCGGATCTGTGCGAGGCGTCGCACGATCGGCCGCGTGTCGTGCTCGCCGCCGTCCCCGCGGGAGAGCGAGGCCTCCATCACCCGCTCCCGCAGCCCGCGGTCGCGGAGCGACGCCAGCACCGGCTGCTGGGTCGTGTTCTGCAGCGCGAGCACCCACGCGCCATCCAGGCCTCGGCTCTTCGCTTCGTCGGCCGCCGCGGACACGGCCGGGCCGCTCAGTCCCGCCAGCTCGGTAGAATCGCGCACCACCACTGCGGCGGCGTTGCGCCCGGCCAGCAGCTCGTTCTGGAAACGGGTGGACAGCCGCGACTCCTCCTCGTTGAGCGATCGCAGCTCGGTCTTTGCCGAGTCCGGCAGCTCCGCGCCAGCGCGCACGAAATCGCGGTAGTAGCGCTCCACGAGGAAGACCTGCACGCTGTCGAGTCCGAGGTCGTCGCGCGCGTCGTAGATCGTCTTCACGCGCTGGAAGAGGGCAGGGTCGAGATGGATGGCATCGCTATGGGCCGCGAGCTTCGGCGCTTCCTCGGCCTGCACGGCCTGGAGCACGCTGTCGGTGTTGGCCGAAGTCACGGCATTGAACGCCCGCATCACGCGGCCGAGGAGCTGCCCACTTCGTTCCATCGCCACGATCGTGTTCTCGAACGTGGGTGGCGCCGACCCCTGCGCGATCGAGTCGATCTCGGCGCGCTGCTGCTCCATTCCGGCCTCGATGGCGGGCTGGTAGTCGGCGTCCGTGATGCGGTCGAAGGGCGGCGCCTGGTAGGGGAGGGTGCTGGGCTCCAGGAAGGGGTTCGCCGTGGCGGTTCCGGCGGAACGGTCTCCGGAGCAGGCTACGGTGAGGAGGAGGAAGGCGGGGAACGCGAGGCGGAAACGAAGCACGGAAGCCTCCGGGACGATCTGACATGATACCCCGAAGTATCGCGCGGGCGGGCGGGGAGGGGGAAGGTGGACGCCTCAGCCGACGAGGCGGGCCGCCTCGGCGATCCGCACCCCTGCGGCGTCGAGCTCCGTGCGTACGCGGTCGTTCCCGGACGGGTCCACGGGCCGGGTCAGGTCCCACACGACGACCACGTGGAAGCCGTGGTCCGCTCCGTCCTCCGCGGTCCATTTCACGCACACGTCCCGAGCCAGCCCGCACACGTACAACGTATCGACGCCGCGCTCGCTGAGCGCTCCGGCCAGGCCCGTGTGCGCGCGCGCCCCGACCGCGTCCCAGTTGTCGCGGAAGCCGGAGTACGCGTCGATGTCCCTCTTCTCGCCTTTGCGCACGATCAGCGAGACGCGCTCCCAGGGAAGGCCGGGAAGAAGCCCAGCGCCGGGCGTGCCCTGTACGCAGTGCGCGGGCCAGAGGGTTTGCGGGTGCCCGTGGTGACGGATCACGTCCATGGCGTTCCGCCCTGGGTGGCGCGTCGCGAAGGAGACGTGGTCGGGAGGATGCCAGTCCTGCGTCGCCACCTGCACCCCGAAGAGGTCGGACTTCATGATGTGCCGGACCCCGTCGACGATCGCGTGGCCGTCCGGCACCGGCAGTGCGCCCCCGGGGAGAAAGTCCGGCTGGACGTCGACCAGGATGAGAGCCGATCGGTCGCGCTCCACGTGAATCGGATCGTCCGTCATGGCACGGGGTCGGGTCGGAGCCCTTCGATCAACGCTTCCTGCCACCTGCGCAACTCCTCGGCGACGACCACCGGATAGCCGGGATCGGCAGGCTCCAGCCGCCGGATCTCCTGCGGGAGTCGGCCCGCCTCTTCCCGGGTGCGCCGTCGCATGGCATCGAGGTCCTCGCGTCCGGCCTCCAGCCTGCTCCCCCGCTCCATCACCTTGCGCAGGAGAGCACGCCCCGTGGCACCTCCGGCCTCGGCCGGTGCGATGACGTCGCCCACGGCCCGCCCGTTGCGATCCTCCCGCCACACCTGGTGGCGCCCCGGCAGGATCCCCTTTCCGGGAGAGAGCTTGAGTCGCCCCCGTCCCGCGTACGACGTGAGCTTGTAGGCGGTGTCCAACGCCGGCGCGTCCCGCGACACCGCCATGGCGGTACCGACCCCGAACCCGTCGATGGGTGCGCCGGAGGATACCAACCGCGCGACCTCGTACTCGTCCAGACCCCCGCTGGCGATGATGCGGACCGACGCGAGCCCCGCGGCGTCGAGGATGCCGCGGGCCGCGCGCGCGAGCGCGGCCAGGTCCCCGGAGTCGAGCCGTATGCCTCCGACGGAGAAGGCGGGGCCGAGCTCGTCGGCCAATTGTGCCACGTGCCGCACCCCCTGGACGGTGTCGTAGGTATCGACCAGGAGGACAGTGTCCGGGTAGAGCTCGGAGAACGCGCGGAACGCTTCGCGTTCGTCGTCGTGGGCCTGGACGTAGCTGTGCGCCATCGTTCCCGTCACGGGGATGCCGTACGCGCGTCCCGCGAGGACGTTGCTGGTGCCGTCCAGGCCCGCGACCCAGAACGCCCTGGCTCCTTTCATGCCGGCATCTGTGCCGTGCGTGCGGCGGAGTCCGAAATCGACGACCGCCCGACCCTCGGCGGCCGTCACCACCCGCGCGCCCTTCGACGCGAGCAGCGTCTGCACGTGGATCTGGTTCATGACGAAGGTCTCGACCAGCTGTGCCTCGGGCAGGGGGGCCACGACCTCGAGGATGGGCTCGTCGGCGAAGAACGGCGTTCCCTCCGGGAGCGCATGGACATCCCCGGTGAACCGGAACCGACGGAGCCAGGCCAGGAATTCCGGGGAGAACCGGTCCAGGGTCGACAGGTAGGAGATCGCTTCGTCGTCGAAGCGCACGCGCTCAAGGTACCGCAGCGCGTCGTCGAGGCCGCAGGCCACGAGGTAGTTCCAGCCCGGGGGGAGGCGCCGCACGAAGAGGCTGAACACGGCGGTGTCGAACATCTCCTCCCGCCAGTAGGCCTGCAGCATCGTGAGCTGGTACTGGTCAGTGAGCAGGGCTGCGCTCGCGTCGTTCACCCACGGGTCGTCGGCCGGCGACATGTCCGATCGCATCACCGCGACCAGGGCGGCACCACCCCGTTCGAGCGCGCGTATGCGATGCTCTGCCCGAGGTGCTCGTTCATGTGGGCGACGAGCTGGAGCAGCACCGCCCACTGGCCCACGTCGCGCCCGTAGAGGCGGGTGGGGCGCTCCAGGTCGTCCTCCGACATGCCGCGGATCACGCCGCGGACGTGCTCCATCGATGCGCCCAGGACCTCCACGACCCGTTCCTTGTCCTCGATCACCCCCTGGAGCCGGTCGTAGTCCATCCCCTCCGGTGGGTCCACGGCCAGCGCGACGTCCGGGTAGTAGTAGTTGTAGCGGGCGATGTGCATGTAGACCTCCGCCACCGACGCGACGCCCTCCATGGGGCGCCACCCGTAGGTGTCGGCGGGCATCGCCTCCGCCAGCGCCACCAGCTTCCGTGCCGACGCGTCGAACTGTCCCCCGATCTCGGCCAGGAACCCCGGCGGAGCGCTCTGCGCCCCAGTGGGCACGGGGGCGACGGCGGCTCCTGCAGCGAGAAGGACGATCGTGGGGAGGGTCTTCATGAGGGTCTCTCCGTGGAAGGGCCGGTGCAGCGTGGTCGAAGACTCAGCCGGCTTCCGGCGAGGCGCAAGCGGGGTCGGTCGCGCGCGCTTCGGGCTCCCGGTCCATGAGGCGTGTGAAGCGGGGATCGCCTCGCAGCGAGTCGAGATCCGGGTCCCGTTCCAGCCAGGAGCGGTTTCCGAACCCGACGTTCATCGCTTCCTCCAGGCATTCCAGTGCACGGTCGGCCCTTCCGGCCACCGCGAAGAGGCATGCGGCGTTGTACCGGACCCCGGCGTCCTCGGGGTCCATCGCCAGCGCACGATCGGCCCATGACAGCCCCTCGTCGACGCGGCCGAGACGGCACAACGCCACCGAGCGCATCGTCGCCGCCCGTGGATCGTCGGGATTGAACTGCATATGCCGCTCCACGACCCGCAACGCCTCGGCGTAGGCCTCCAGGGCGTCCTCGTGCTCCCCCATGGCCTCGAGCGACTGGGCCGCGAAGAAGGGTGCGGAGTAGTCCTCCCGGACGGCGGAGGCCGCGCGGAAGAGGGATACGGCCTCTTCGAAGCGCCCCTGCTGGAAACAGGCCCTGCCGTGGAAATAACGTGGTTCGTACAGCCGGGGATCCAGCTCCGTCGCCCTGCGGAAGGCGGCCTCGGCACCCTCCAGATCGCCCATCGCCGCCAGCACTGCGCCGTTTGCCGAATGGGCCTCGGCCAGGTCGGGGTCCAGCGACAGCGCCCGCCGGCTCGCCCCGAGCGCGGCGCTCAGGTCGGCCGCCGCCACGGGGTAGTAGACGGCGAGCAGCGCGGCCACGTCGGCGAGGCCGGCGTAGGCGAGGGCGAACTCCTCGTCCAGCTCGATGGCGCGGGCGAACATGTCCCGCGCGAACTCCAGGCTCCGCCGGCGGGTCTGGAGGAAGAAGCGTCGTCCACGCAGATAGTACTCCCAGGCCTCCACGTCCCGGGTGTACACCTTGCTCATGGCGCGTCGCTCGTGATCCCGGAGCACGGCCTGGAGCACCCGGGCCACGTTCGACGCGATCTCGTCCTGGATACGGAAGACGTCCTCCATCGTCCGGTCGTAGCGCTCGGACCAGACGTGGTAGCCGTCTTCCGCGTCGATGAGCTGTGTGCTGACCCGCAGCCGGTCGCCCGACCGCTGGATGCTCCCCTCGAGCACGCTGCGCGCTCCGAGCTTGCGGCCGATGGCCCGCACGTCTCCGGGTACGTCGCCCAGGGCGAAGGAGGAGGTCCGCGCCACCACGTGCAGGTCCTCCACGCGAGCGAGGTCCGAGAGAATCTGGTCCGCGAGACCGAAGCCGAGGTACTCCGCGTCGGGGTCCCCGCCCACGTTGACGAAGGGAAGGACGGCGACGGAGCGGAGGGGGGCCTCCATGGGCGGGAGGGACCGCGGCGCGCCCACGCGCCACGCGATCCAGACGACCGCGGGGAGTGCCACGCAGCCCGCGAGGAAGATCGCTGTGTCCACCGGGGCGGTCACGCCGAAGCGCGCCATGACCCAATCGGTGAATTCCAGCGCGCCCCATCCGGCGGCCAGGTACAGCCCCAGGATGTGGGGGACCCTCCGCCGCAGCAGCTCCTCGATGCCCCGAGCCATGTTCCGTTTCCCTCGAGGGGAACGACCGGCGCCCCGCCGGGGGCAGACTTGTGGAAATCTAATGAATCCGGCCGGCCCTCACGGCACCAGGATCACCGATCCGGTGGTGCGGCGGCCTTCCAGGTCCCGGTGGGCCTGCGCCGCCTCGGCCAGCGGGTAGCGCCGGGTCGTCACGATCCGCACCGTTCCGGACCGCACGACCCGGAACAGCGAAGCGGCCGTCTCCTCCAGCTCCGCGCGCGTGGCGATGTGGGTCGCCAGCGTCGGGCGCGTGACGTACAGGGAGCCCTTCGCCGCGAGGATGCCGATGCTCACCGGCGGCACGGCGCCCGAAGCGTTGCCGAACGAGACCATCAGCCCGCGTGGCCGGAGGCAGTCGAGGGAGCCCTCCCAGGTCGATGCGCCCACCGAGTCGTACACGACCGGCAGCTTCTCGCCCTTCGTGATCTCCAGGACGCGGTCGACGAAGCTTTCGCGCGTGTACACGACGGGGTGCGTGCAGCCGTGCGCCGCCGCGATCGCGGCCTTCTCTTCGGTGCCCGCCGTGCCGATCACCGTGACGCCGAGAGCGTCGAGCCACTGGCAGGCGATCAGCCCGACGCCGCCGGCCGCAGCGTGCCACAGCACCGTCTCCCCGGCCTTGACCGCGTACGTGCGGTGGATCAGGTACTGGACGGTCATCCCCTTCAGCAGCATGGAAGCGGCCTGCTCGTCGGAGACGCCGTCCGGGATCTTCACGACTCGGTCGGCCGGGGCGAGCCGCTCTTCGCAGTACGCGCCGCGCAGCCCCGTATAGGCCACTCGGTCGCCAACCGCGAATCCCGCCACGCCATCACCTACGGCCTCCACCACCCCGGCTGCCTCGTTTCCCGCCACACCGGGGAGCGGAACGGCATAGAGACCGGAACGCTGGTACGTGTCGACGAAGTTGACGCCGATGGCCGTGTGCTTCAGCCGAAGCTCGCCGGGTCCCGGATCGCCGACCTCGACTTCGTCGAGGCGCAGCACCTCCGGTCCGCCTTTCTCATGGAATCGGATGGCTTTCGTCATGGTATCACTCCCTTCGTTCACGGGATCAACCGGCCACGCCGAATGCCAGCACGGTGCGGCTCCGGTACTCCTGGCCAGGCCGGAGGATCGTCGAGGGGAAGGACGGCCGGTTCGGTGAGTCCGGAAAATGCTGGGTCTCGAGGCAGAAGCCGCCTCGACGTGCGTAGACCCGACCGCCCTTTCCGGTGATCGAACCGTCCAGGAAGTTGCCCGAGTAGAATTGGAGCCCGGGCTCCGTGGTGCGGATCGCGAGCGTACGCCCGCTTCCGGGTCCGTCATGCGGGCGGCGAGCTCCAGCCCGATCCCCCCGCGGTCCAGCACGAAGTTGTGGTCGTAGCCCGGCGCCACCCGCATCTGGGGATCGTCGGCTTCCATACGCGCCCCTATGGCCGTCGGTGTCCGGAAGTCGAACGGCGTCCCGTCGACCGCCCGGAGCTCGCCTGTCGGGATGCTCGAGGGGTCCACCACCGTGAACGCCGACGCGGTGATCGTCAGCTCCTGGTCGAGCACGTCGCCGCTGCCCGCCCCGGCGAGGTTGAAATAGCTGTGTTGGGTCAGGTTGACCGGCGTGGCCTCGTCGGTGGTGGCCAGGTAATCGAACGCCAGCTCGTTCTCGTCCGTCAGCGTGTAGGTGACGGTCGCCCGGAGGGTACCGGGGTATCCCTCTTCGCCGGCGGGACTGGTACGGCGCAGGGTCAGCCCGCGGTCGGTCGCGTGGTCGAACGGTACCGCTTCCCACACGGCCTTGTCGAACCCTCGGTCGCCACCGTGGAGGTGGTTGGGTCCGTCGTTGGTGGCGAGCCGATGGGTCCGGCCGTCGAGGGTGAAGCGGCCGCGCGCGATGCGGTTCGCGTAGCGGCCGATGATCGCTCCGAAGTAGTGGCTCTGCGTCGCGTACGGCGGGAGCGAATCGAAACCGAGGACGACATCGGCCAGGCGACCGTCACGGTCCGGCGTCTTCAGCGAGACGATGATCCCCCCGTAGGTGAGGACACGTACCTCGACGCCGGTCGCGTTCCTCATCGTGAACAGCGCGACGGCGTCGCCCCCGGCGGTCAAGCCGAAGGGCTCGCATTCGATGCCTCGGGTCATCGGGGACTCTCCCTGGGCGCACGCCCACGTGGGCGAAGCTCCGAGAGGATAACGGCCTCTGGCGCAGTGGCGCGACCACCCGGGCGACGCGCGGCCCCAGGCCGGGCGGGAGCTTCCGATCGGGCTCACGACCGGTCACGCCGGACCCGGGCCCGTCCCTGGCGCCCGCGGTGGGAGCACGAGACGTTGTTCAGGTCGAGTGACGTCGTTCGAGGGGGATCCATGAGCGGTGAGCAGGAGCTGAGCGGGCCCGACCTGACCCTGGGCGTTGCGCTGGAGGAGCTCGAAGATGGGCGCCCGCTGCTGGGCCACGCCCGCGGCGAGGCCGTCCTCGTGGTACGGCGGGGAGACGAGGTGCTCGCCGTCGGCGCCACGTGCACGCATTGGGGCGGACCGCTTGCCGAAGGCGTGGTGGACGGGGACGAAGTCCACTGTCCCTGGCATCACGCGTGCTTCTCGCTCCGGACCGGAGAGGCGTTGGGCGCTCCGGCGCTCAATCCGGTCCCCCGGTGGGACGTGGAGGTCGGGGACGGGAAGGCGCGGGTCACGGAGAAGCACGAGACGGATCCGCTGGCCACCTACGGCCGCCGGGCGCACGACTCGGGGGCCGTGGTGATCATCGGTGCGGGAGCCGGGGGCGCCGCTGCGGCGGAGATGCTGCGGCGGCAGGGACACGAGGGGACGATCGCCCTGGTGGACCCGGACGAGGCGGCCCCCTACGACCGGCCGAACCTCTCCAAGGACTATCTGGCGGGCAACGCACCGGAGGAGTGGATTCCCCTGCGCGGCCCCGAGTTCTGGGCGGGGCACGACATCGAGCGCATCGTCGCGGCGGCGACGGCCGTCGACACGGCCGCGCGTGCCGTGACGCTGTCCGACGGCCGGACGCTGCCCTACGACGCGCTGGTGATCGCCACGGGCGCACGCCCTGTGGCATTGAAGGTGCCCGGCGGGGACCTGCCGCACGTGCGGGTGCTCCGCTCGTTGGAGGACAGCAGGCGGATCGTGACGCTCTCCAAGAAGGCCGAGCGCGCCGTGGTGGTGGGCGCCAGCTTCATCGGGATGGAGGTGGCCGCCGCCCTGCGCGCCCGGGGCGTGGAGGTCGCGGTGGTCGCGCCGGAGCCGGTCCCCTTCGGCCGCGTGCTGGGCGAGGAGGTGGGTCGCTGGGTGAGGGCGCTGCACGAGGAGCACGGGGTCGCCTTCCACCTGGGGCACACCGTGTCCCGCGTGGAAGAGGACTGCGTGGTGCTCGACGACGGCACGCGGATCGACGCGCAGCTGGTGGTGGTCGGGATCGGCGTGCGGCCCGACCTGCGCCTGGCCGAAGGGGCGGGGTTGGACGTCGACGGCGGCGTGCTGGTCGACGACCGCTTGCGGGCCAGCGCCCCGGGCGTCTACGCCGTGGGGGACATCGCGCGCTATCCCGACCCCCGAACGGGCGAACGCATCCGCATCGAGCACTGGGTCGTGGCCCAGCGCCAGGGGCAGGCCGTCGCGCGCACGATCGCGGGCCGCGACGAGCCGTTCACGGACACACCGTTCTTCTGGACACAGCACTACGATGCGCCGATCGCCTACGTAGGGCACGCGGGCTCGTGGGACGCGGTACAGACGGACGGCACCCCGGGGAAGGGCGACTTCGAAGTGACCTACCTCCTCGACGGCGTGGCCCGTGCCCATGCCAGCTACTTCCGCGACGAGGCCAGCCTCGGCATGGAACGCAAGCTGGGCGGCTGACCGCTCACGGGTCCGGCGCGGCGTATCGAATCGGCCGCACGGACCGTTCATCGCACGTCACACCGGCGCCGCACGCTCGAGCATGTTGACGGCGGCCCCCGGCAGCTCCGTCGGATGCCTCCCGGAAAAGAGTGACTTCCCGGGGAAGCTTCTGCCTCGAACGGCCTCGCACCTGCCGTCGCCCAGGCCCTCCACGCGACGCGCTGTAATCCTACAAGTTGTTGAATAACAATAACTTGGTGCATCCATGCCGCTCGGGTCCCACCACACGGTACGACGGTTGCCACGTCTAGGCACGGCGGCCGGGGGGCCCGCCACACCAGCCCCTCCGTCCGATCACGGTTCCTTACCCATAGATGCCGGGACACCGGCGGGTAGACTCACCCTCGGGAGGCCGCACAGGCCGGAGGAAAACACCATGAAGGACCTCATGCAGCGTTTCTGGAACGACGAGTCCGGTCAGGGCCTGACGGAGTACGCCCTGGTCCTGGCGCTCGTATCGGTTGGCCTGATCGCGGTGCTGGTGCTGTTCCGCGATGCGATCGGCAAGGTCTTCGACCGCGTCGTCGAGGTGCTACAGGGCGCCCCCGAGGGGGGCTACACGCCCGGTAACTGATCCACACACCGGCGTGGTCGGGAACCGCCGGGGGCGCTTCGGCGCCCCCGGTTTCCCCCTGCCACCCCACCTCCTGCGATCCCCAGCGACGTCCCGCCAAGGAGACCTTTCCGACCCATGGACATGGTCCTCGCTCTCGTCTTGTCCCTCGCGGTGGTCTATGACCTCTGCGAGCGGCGCATCCCCAACGCCATCACGGTGGGCGGGGTGTTTGCCGCGCTCACGCTGCGCCTGCTGATCGACCCGGCGCTGGCGCTGAGCGGGGTGATGGGAGCGGGGCTGGGGCTGGTGGTCGCGCTCGCTCTGTTCGCCGCCGGCGCGTTCGGCGCCGGCGACGGAAAGCTGTTGATCGCCGTCGGCGCGTTCCTCGGACTGGAGGGACTGCCCACGGCGTTGCTCGCCACCGGCGTCGCGGGCGGGGTCCTGGTCGTGATCGCCTCGTGGCGCAGGGGAGCGCTGATCCCGCTCCTTCGGCACATGAAGGACCTGGTGCTCTGGTACGTGACGCTCGGTCGTGCCGGCGCGCGCAGGAAGCTCTCCGGGGCGGCCGTCGTGACGGTACCCTACGGCCCGGCCATCGCCATGGGTGCGGCCTTCGTCTGGGCAACACGGTGGACACTGCCATGACCCGCGTTCCGCGTGTCCGAAATCCTCTCCACCGGGATCGATCCGGCCAGGCTCTGGTCGAGTTCGCCCTGGTGGTACCGCTTCTCCTCATCCTGATCGTGGGCGTCATCGAGCTCTCCCGCGCGTGGAACACCTATCAGGTGATCACGAACACGGCGCGGGAGGCACTGCGTGCGGCGGTGGTGGACAACCCGTCCTTCACGCAGGAGGTGATGATGACCCAGATCGACGACCAGCTCCGGCTCGCTGCGCTCGATCCTTCGAAAGCCGAGATCACCTTCGACGGTTGGAGATCCGGCACGGGCAATCCCGCCCGCATCGACCTGAGCTACCAGTTCGACTTCGACATCCTCGGACCCCTCCTGGAGTGGACCGCCGGCAAGCGCTCGGTGACGCTCCACAGCGGGTTCGTCATGCGCAACGAGTAGCTCGGGCCACGGTGACCCCCATGAAGAACACACGAGTCTGGATCACGCTCGCCGGTGCCCTCGGGTCGGGCCTGCTGGCCGGGTACCTCGCGCTGGTCTACGTGAGCGAGGAGCCCACCACGCTCGCTGCCGCGGAGCCGAGCGGAACGCAGGTCGTCATCGCTTCGCGAGATCTGGCCACCGGCCACATCGTCACGCGCGAGGACCTCGAGGTCGTCGACTGGCCGTCGAAGAACATCCCGGAGGGCTTCTACGCCCAGCCGGGCGAGGTCATCGGGCGGGGCGTGATCTTCACCGTACGGCGCAACGAGCCGCTCCTCGCGTCCAAGATGGCGGACAAGGACGGCGGGGGCGGTCTGCCCATCGCCATCCCCGAGGGGAAGCGGGCCGTGAGCGTCGAGGTGGACGAGGTGATCGGCGTCGCCGGCTTCGTCCTGCCAGGCACGCGCGTCGACGTCCTCGCCACGGTGATGCCGAGCACGAACCGCACCGAGACGACCACGAAGATCATCCTGCAGAACATTCCGGTCCTGACCGCCGACCAGTCCTACCAGCAGAACCCGTCGGAGGACCCGAAGCTCGTCACCGTCGTCACGCTCCTCGTGACGCCGGATGAAGCCGAGTCGCTCACACTGGCCGCGACCGAGGGGAAGATCCAGCTCGCCCTCAGGAACCTGCTCGACATCGACTCGGTGTCCACCGCCGGCATGCGGATCGAGGGACTCGTGGGCCAGGGGCGGCGTCGCCCCACGGCCACGGCCTCGGGGGCCGCTACCACGGTCGCTCCCGAGCCCAAGGTCGTCGAGACGTACAAAGGCGGGAATCGCACGCTCATCAAGTTCAACACGAAGGGGCGCTGATCATGGTCCGGAAACATCGCAGCGAGTCCGGGGGGGCCGGTCTGCGGGTGCTCGTGGTCGCGCTCCTGGTGGGAGTGATGGGGTTGGCCACGCCCAGGGACGTGCACGGCCAGTACATCCTCTCGAACCCCGAGGGCGTGATCACGCTGGCCAGGGGCACATCGGCGCTGATCCAGTATCCGGGTGAGCTCACGCGGGTGTCGGTCACCGACCCGGCGGTCGCGGAGGCGGTCGTCATGTCGCCGACCGAGGTCCTCATCAACGGCATCGGGCTCGGCACAACGAGCCTGCTGCTGTGGGACACCGCGAGCGCGCGCCGACTCTATTCCGTGGAGATCACGGCGGACGTCGCCTCGCTCCAGCGCTACCTGGACCTGCTCTTTCCCGACGAGAACATCGAGGTCACGGCCTCTGGGAACACGGTCATCCTCTCCGGCCGCGTGAGCGACGCCCGGGTCGCCGCCCGGGCGAACGAGCTCGCGGCGGGCACGGGCGCCCAGGTGCTGGACAACCTCCAGACTCCGGCGCCCCGCCAGATCCTCCTGGAGGTGCGCTTCGCGGAGGTGGGTCGGGACGCGTTCACGACGCTCGGCAACAACCTCGTGCGCATCACGAATCCGCACAAAGTGGACGCGGACGGGACGTGGTCGGGCGGGAGCGACAGCGACGGGATCATCGACCTGTCGCTGATCAGCAACGACTCGGAGCTGAGCGCGATCATCCGTGCGCTCAAGTCGGACGGGGATTTCAAGAGCCTGGCCGAGCCGAACCTCCTCGCCCTCGACGGTCAGGAGGCCTCCTTCCTCGCGGGCGGTGAGTTCCCCTTCCCGTCGATCCAGGGTGGCACCGCGAGCAACGCGGTCACGGTGGAATGGCGTGAGTTCGGCGTGCGCCTGCACTTCACGCCGCACGTGACGAACATCGGCAACATCCGCCTGACGATCGCGCCCGAGGTCTCCTCGCTCGACTTCGCGGGCGGACTGAGCATGGCGGGATTCCAGATCCCGACCATCCTCACCCGCAAGGCCGAGACCGAGGTCGAGCTCCGGGAAGGCCAGCACCTGGCCATCGCCGGCCTGATGGACAACACGCTGCAGGAGAACGTCGACAAGCTTCCCCTGCTCGGGGACATCCCCATCATCGGCGCGCTCTTCCGCTCCAAGGAGAACCGGCAGAAGCGCACCGAGCTGCTCGTGATCGTCACGCCGCGCCTGGTGCAGCCCACCGACGAGCCGATTCCGGTGCCCACCGGCGAGCCGGCGAGCTGGGATTGGGACGGACGGTTGCGCGGGGCACCGTTCGACCCGGACACGACGCGCACCGGAGGTGGCCGCTGAGCGCTCCCTCCGGGCACCCACGTCCACTCGAACCGAGGAGAACACCATGCGACGCCGACTGAAGGCCCTCTGGGCCAACGAAGACGGATCGGCCATGGCACTCGTGGCGATCAGCCTCACCGCCCTGGTGTCGCTGATGGCCCTCGGCATCGACGTGGGCATGCTCTTCAACGCCCGCAGCGAAGCGCAGCGCGCCGCGGACTCGGCAGCCCTCGCGGGGGCCAGCGCGTTCCTCGACTACCCGGCGAAGGAAGCGCCGAAACCGGCGCAGGAGCGCGCGGTCGAATACGCGGTCCAGAACGAGATCCGCAACGTGGCCATCCGCGAGGACGAGGTCGCGGTGTTCGTGAACGTGGACAGCGCCACCGTGACGGTGCGCGTCCATCGGGACGGGGTGTCGACCTGGTTCGCGCGGATCTTCGGGAGGACCGACGTGCCCATCGGCGCCCAGGCGACGGCCCAGGCGTCCAACGCGGGAACGGCCCAGTGCGTCAAGCCCTTCGCCGTGCCGGACCTGTGGGAAGAGACGACGGACGATACGAACCGCAACCGGATCTGGGACGACGAACGAGACCTGGCAGTGGGACCCCGGGCGCGACCGCTACGAGGGCTATTCTGGCGACGGCGGCTCGGCGACGGAGACCGGCTACGGCAGCGACTGGCGGGACGCGTTCCCGGACGCGAGCGGCAGACGCTACGACCGGGACTACGGTCGCCGGATCATGATCAAGCCCACGGACCCGCACGCCGCCTTCGTGCCGTCCTTCTTCTATCCGTGGGTCCTTCCGGTCGACGCGAGCCAGCCCGATTGCGGTGAGGATCGGGCTGGAAACGACGTCGTCGGGAACGGCAAAGGGAACGGGGGGCAACGGGAAGGGGAACGGCAACGGCGGCGGGAATGGTGGTGGCAACGGCGGCGGGAATGGTGGTGGCAACGGCGGCGGGAATGGTGGTGGCAACGGCGGCGGGAATGGTGGCGGCAACGGCGGCGGGAATGGTGGCGGCAACGGCGGCGGGAATGGTGGTGGCAACGGCGGCGGGAATGGTGGTGGCAACGGCGGCGGGAATGGTGGTGGCAACGGCGGCGGGAATGGTGGTGGCAACGGCTGGCGGCGGCAACGGCGGCAATGGTGGTGGCAACGGCGGCGGGAACGGCGGTGGCAACGGGGGCGGCAACGGGAACGGCAACGGCGGTGGAAACGGCAAGGGCAACGGTGGCGGCAACGTCGGCGGCAGCGGCAAGGGTGGCGCCGCCTACAGGCGGAACATCTGCAGCTGCAATGCCTCGACCATCGATCTGGACAGCGAGTACCTGATCGAGCCCGGCAACATGGTGGGCCCGACGGCTCCAGGGCGTGGCGGATCTGATCGACCAGGACCCCGATGCCTACTGGGACGCGGCCGAGCAACCGCGTCGTCAGCGAGTTCGGGGATGACAGTCCGCGCATCATCACGGTATCGCTCTTCGACCCGAACGAGATCGAAAAGGGCGGTCGCCAGTACATCCGGTTCAACAACTTCGCCCGGATCTTCATAGAGGCTCAGGCCTCCTCGAAGGACCCGGTGACCGGCCGGTTCATGTACTACGTGCCCGGCGCCGGCTCCGAGTCGTGGGCGACCACCACCGGGTCCCTGGTCAAGACGCTCAGGCTCATCCGATGAGCTCCCCCAACGAGGCGGATAGGATGAAGAGCAACGGGAGGAAGAACGACCTGGTTCGGGCCGCGCTGATCGCTGCGGACTCCGCGTTCCGTGGCAGGGTCCACGAGGTCGTGGAGGTCGACGCATGGCCAGGTCGAAGTCGGACTGGAGACCGACGCAACGCCCGGAAGCTCTCCTTCGCGAGCCCACGACGCCGATCGCGGAGTACGATCCCCAGATCCTCTTTCTGGATCTGGGTCCGAATCCGGACGACGGCATCCGCTTGGCGGGCATCCTGTCGCGCGGCCACCCCGGGATGGGGATCATCGCGCGCGGGGCCGGATCTGTCCCAGGGTCAGCTGCTGGAGGCCATGCGCTCGGGCATCTCCGAGGTCGTCTCCCGGCAGGTCTCGAAAGACGAGTTGAGTGACTCCCTCGACCGCGTGCTCCAGAAGCTGGGCATCGCGGGCGAGGGAACCGACGCGGCGTGCTGCGGGCAAGGTGCTGGCGTTCTTCAGCCCCAAGGGGGGCACCGGGTGCACGACGGTCGCCATGAACGTCGGCATCGAGCTGCATCGCCTCACGGGGCAGCAAGACCCTCCTGGTCGACCTCGATCTGGAGCTCGGCGAGATCGCGTCGTTCATGGGGCTGAAGCCTCGATTCCACCTGGTGGACCTGCTGAAGAACTTCCATCGGATGGACGAGGATCTGCTCACGTCCTACATCGAGCGCCACGAGTCTGGGGTCCACGTCCTCTCGGCGCCGTTCGAGCCCGAGACCGGCCAGGCCGTGACCGCCGACGAGATCGGCGCCGTGATCTCGTTCCTGCGTCACCAGTACGACTACGTGGTGGTCGACACGTCGAAGTCGCTGGCGCCGCCGGCGCTGGCGGCGATGAAGCCGGCGGATCACCTCTATCCCGATCACCAACCTCGACCTGTGCTCGCTGCGGAACCTCAAGCGCTGCATGCCCATCCTCAAGGACATGGCGCCGGGGAGCGGCGAGCGCATCCGGATGATCGTCAACCGATACAGCAAGAACGCGCTGGTGTCGCTCGCCGACCTGGAATCGACGGTCGGGCTCCCGACCTACGCCACGCTCCCGAACGACTTCGCCACCGTGATCGAGTCCCTGAGCACGGGGAAGCCGCTGGTTCTGCACGGGAGCGCGCGCTACTCGGGCGAGATCAAAGCGCTCGCCGCCAAGATCGCCGGCCGCAGCGAGTCGTCGCAGCGCGGGGGCACCGTCCTCGGCCGCCTCTTCGGCGCGGTGTCCAGCCGCTCCGCGAGTACGTCGAGGGAGGCGATGAACCATGCCTGAGTGGCGGATGAAGTCGGAAGTCGGCCAAGCCCGTGCCGAACGGTCGGGAGGGCAATGGCGACAAGGCGGCCGTGGCCAAGCCGGCCCCGTGAAGAAGCAGGCGGATCCAGGCGCGAGCGACAAGCACCAGTCGCAGGACGTGAAGGCGCGCATCCACCGTCTGCTGCTCGAGCGGCTGAACCTGTCCAACCTGGACCGGATGGACCGGACCGAGGTGAACCGGGTCATCGCGGGTGTGGTCAAGGACCTCCTGGAGCAGGAGGCGATCCCGCTCAACGTCGAGGAGCGGGACCGGCTGATCTCGCAGGTGCTGGACGAGATCTTCGGCCTCGGCCCCCTGCAGCCGCTCATGGAGGACCCGTCCATCTCGGACATCCTCGTCGACACGTACTCACGCGTCGTCGTCGAGCGGAACGGCAAGCTCTACGACACCGACGTCCGCTTCCAGGACGATCGGCACCTCATGCAGGTGATCGACCGGATCGTGTCCGCGGTCGGTCGCCGCATCGACGACTCCTCGCCGATGGTGGACGCTCGCCTCCCCGACGGGTCGCGCGTGAACGCGATCATCCCGCCCCTGTCGATCGACGGGCCCCACCTGTCGATCCGCAAGTTCAAGGACGACGTGCTGAGCGCCGAGAACCTCGTGGAGATGGGAACGATCACGGAGCCGATGATCGACTTCCTGGCGGCGCTGGTGAAGTCCCGCATGAACATCCTCATCTCGGGAGGCACCGGCGCCGGGAAGACGACGCTGCTGAACGTGCTGTCGTCGTTCATCCCGCCCACCGAGCGCATCATCACGATCGAGGACTCGGCGGAGCTTCAGCTCCGCCAGCCCCGCACCGTTCGCCTCGAGACGCGCACGGCCAACGTCGAAGGCCTGGGCGCGGTCGATCAGCGGGCATTGGTGATCAACGCCCTGCGCATGCGTCCCGACCGGATCGTCGTGGGTGAGGTCCGCGGATCGGAAGCCATCGACATGCTGCAGGCGATGAACACCGGACACGACGGCTCCCTCACGACGCTGCATTCGAACTCGCCACGGGACGCCCTGAACCGTCTCGAGACGATGGTCGCGATGGCCAACCTGAACCTGCCGGACCGCGCGGTCCGGCAGCAGATCGCCAGCGCGGTCCACATCGTCATCCAGCTCTCCCGTTTCTCCGACGGGAAGCGGCGCATGGTGCAGCTCTCCGAGGTCGTCGGGATGGAGGGCGACGTGATCACGCTCCAGGAGATCTTCCAGTTCCGGCAGGAAGGTATCGACGAGGACGGCGACGTGATCGGGCGCATCCGACCGACTGGGATCCGCCCCAAGTGTGCCGACCGACTCAAGGCCAACGGGTTCCCCCTGCCCGCCAGCATGTTCAGCGACCTCCACGCGGCGACGGCCTAGGAGGCGACGGCATGTCACTCGATCCTACGGTCTTCGTCCTGTTCGCCGCGCTCGCGGCGACGCTGGCCGTCCTCTCGATGGCCGCCGGCGCGGGCGTCGTGCGTGAGTGGCGCAGCCGCCGGTCCGTGTCCCAGGCCCTGCACGATCTCGAGAACCTGCACACCGAGGCGCACGCCCAACAGGTGCTGCGCCCGGACGCGCCCGAGCGCCCCCTGAGCCGCTTCCTCAACAGCCTCCCGAACTTCCGGGGCGTCGAGGACACGATCGCACAGGCGGCGCTCAGCTGGTCGATCGAGCGCTTCGTGCTGTACACGGCGCTCTGGGGCCTCTTCTTCGGCCTGCCGCTCTGGTTCCTGCTCCGGTCGCCCTTCCCGGCCCTGGTGGGCATGATCCTGGGCGGGTGGCTGCCGCGCCTCTACGTGAAGCGCAAGGCGAAGAAGCGGATCTACGCCCTCGAGGCGCAGCTCCCGGGGGCGATCGACCACCTGCAGCGTGCGGTACGCGCCGGTCACCCGCTCACGTCTGGCTTCAAGATGTTGGCGGAGGAATCGCCGGAGCCGATCTCCTCCGAGTTCCGGGCCGTCTTCGAGGAGCAGCGCTTCGGGCTCCCCTTCGAGGACGCCCTGCTCGGACTCGGAGATCGGGTCAACCTCCCCGACGTGCGGATCCTCATCACGGCGATCCTCGTCCAGCGCGAAGTGGGTGGAAACCTGGCCGAGATCCTCGAGAAGGTGGGCGGCACGATGCGCGCCCGCTTCACGATCCGACGTCAGGTGCGGGTCTACACGGTGCAGGGGCGCATGAGCGGATACATCCTCGCGGCTCTGCCGATCGTGGTCGGCCTCTTCATCTACCTCGTCAACCGTGAGTACATGAGCGTCCTCTTCACGCACCCGCTGGGGAAGATGCTCCTCTGGCTGGCCGTGCTTCTGCAGTTCATCGGCTATCTGTGGATCCGCAAGATCGTGGACGTGGAGTACTGAGTCATGCCCTACCTCGTCGCGCTCTTCGCGGGCCTTTCGGCCACCCTGGTCATCTCGGGCTTCTTCCAGATCTGGTACACGCCCGCCCGTGCGGTGGGCAAGGAGCTCGAGGAGCTGCAGAACATGGGGCCGAAGCCGTTCGAGGCGGGCCAGCGCCATCGGCGCCGCCGGCAGCGCCAGCGCCTGCAGTCCGTGCTCCGCGAGATCGGGGAGCGCATCGAACAGGGTCAGCCCGAGATGGACGGCATGCGCCGCCGCCTGGTCCAGGCCGGCTACTGGGATCCGGACGTCGTCCGCTACTACCTGGGCGCGCGCGTGCTGCTCGCGGCGGTGCTGGGTGGGGGGACGCTCCTGGTGGGCGGCCTGTTGGGAGGCCGCATCGCCGTGCTGCTGTTCTTCAGCGCCTGGCTCGCCGCGCTCGGCTGGATCGCGCCGCAGTGGTACGTGTCGCGGCGGAAGGCGCAGCGCTGGACGGAGGTGCAGCTCGCGCTCCCCGACACGCTCGACCTCCTGGTGGCGTGCGTGGAGGCCGGGATGGGCCTCAACCAGGCGCTGTCCCGGGTAGCGGACGAGGTGCGCCACATGAGCCCGGTGATGAGCACCGAGCTGGCGATGGTGAACCTCGAGATCCGTGCGGGTACGCCGCGCGGCGAGGCTCTCGCCAACCTCGGAGACCGCAGCGAGCTCGAGGACGTCCGGGCGCTGGTCAACATGCTCGCCCAGGCCGACCGCTTCGGGACGTCGATCGCACAGTCCCTGCGCGTCCACGTCGATTCGCTCCGGACGAAGCGACGACAGGCCGCGGAGGAGGCGGCTGCGAAGACGACCATCAAGCTGGTCTTCCCGCTGGTCCTGTTCATCTTCCCGGCCCTCTTCGTGGTCATCCTCACGCCGGCCGTCATCCAGGTGGTCGAGCAGCTGCTCAACCTCTGAGAGGGGGACCCGATGAAGATCGTGCGCGTGCGGAATGGTCGGTCGGGCGCCGAGGTGGCGTCCTGGGTGGCGGTCGCCGACCGCTGGTGGAGGCGTGCGCTGGGCCTGCTCGGACGCCGCGTCCTGGGCACCGAGGAGGGGATGCTGCTGGAACCCTGCAGCTCCGTACACACCATCGGCATGCGGTTTCCCATCGACGTCGCCTTCCTGGACGCGGACGGATGCGTGGTGTCCACCCTGCCCGCGCTCGTCCCGGGCCGCCTCGCTCGGGGTGGTCGAGGTGCGCGCGCGACGCTCGAGCTCCGTGCCGGGCTGCTGGCGGACACGGACACCCGACCGGGTGACCGGTTGATCTTCGAGGAGGAGGACCTGTGAGCCCGTCCACGGCACGCGAGCACGTCGTCCAGGACTGGACGATGTTCCCACCGGCGGTCACGTCCCTGGAGGAGACGGGCCTGTCCCGGGAGATGCTGACGGCGTTGCTGATCAAGACGCTGCACCAGCGCGGTGGGTTGAGCGGCTTCGAGATCGCGGACGCGATCGCGCTCCCCTTCGGGGTGGTGGACGAGCTCCTGGTGGACCTTCAGTACAACCGCCTGCTCGAGGTGCGTGAGACCGACGGCCCCGCTCGGAGCTCGTACCGCTTCGCGCTGACCAACGCCGGGCACGTGCGCGCGCTCGAGGAGCTGAGCGCGAACCGGTACGTGGGGCCGGCCCCCGTGCCCCTCGCGCAGTATCTCGAGAGCGTCGAGCGGCAGTCCGTCTCGTCGGTGCGCATCGAGCGGGATCGGCTGGAGGAGGCGCTGTCGGACCTCGTCCTGCCGGAGGGCTTCAACGACGTTCTCGGCCCGGCGGTGAACTCGGGGAAGTCGATGTTCCTCTACGGTGACCCGGGCAACGGGAAGACACGCATCGCCCAGGCCGTGGCGGACGCGTTCGGCGACGCGTTCTTCGTGCCCCACGCGGTGGAGCTCGACGGGCTCGTGATGGTGCTGTTCGATCCCGTCCACCACGAGGTCATCGAGGTGCCCACGCCCGCGACCGCCGGGCCGTCGCTCGTGCGCGAGGTGGCCGAGCACGACCGCCGGTACGCCCTGGTCCGCCGGCCCGTCGTCACGGCCGGAGGCGAGCTCGACCTGAGCCAGCTCGACCTCCGCTACGATCCGTTCACCCGCACCTACCAGGCTCCGATCCATCTCAAGGCCAACGGCGGCGTGATGGTCATCGACGACCTCGGGCGCCAGCGGGTTGCGCCGCGCGAGCTTCTGAACCGATGGATCGTGCCGCTCGAGCATCATGTCGACCACCTGAGCCTGCACAGCGGCAAGAAGATCACGGTGCCGTTCGACTGCCTGGTGGTGTTCTCGACCAACATCGAGCCCGCCGAGCTCGTCGAGGAGGCGTTCCTCAGGCGGATCCACTACAAGATCCACGTGCCCGACCCCGATCCGGACCAGTACGACCGGATCTTCGCCGCGTGCTGCGACGGAGCGCGGGATCGAGTACGACACATCCGCACCGGAGCTGATCCGCCGGGAGTACTACGCCACCGGTCGCGCGATCGCCCGCGGATGCCATCCCCGGGACATCCTCGACCACGTTCGGGACATCGCGCTCTTCCTGGGGTCGCGTCCCGAGCTGTCCCCCGAGCTCGTCCGACGCGCGTGCGAGTCCTATTTCGTTCCGATGGAGCGGTCCAACGCGGCCATCCATCCAGCCGAGGGACAGCCGTCATGAACGAGACCTCCTCCGATATCGAATACCGGTTGCGCGAGCTGAACGCCGGTCTCGAGCGGCGTCTCGAGACGCTCGAGCGCATCGAGGGGCGTCATGTCCTCGGGCGTTGGGTGGGACCCGTGCTCGGCGGGGTGGCGCTCTTCGTGGCGCTGATCGTCGCCAACCGGACGAGCGACGTCCATCGTGCCGGGACCGTCGCCCCCAGCCTCGAGGCCAACGCCTTCGTGCTGAAGGACCAGGACGGAGTCGAGCGGGCTTCGTTCGGGTCTGCGGGAGGACGGAGGGGCGACCCTCTCGCTGACCGACGGGAACGGACGTGCGCGCCTGCGTCTCGCCGTGCTTCCCGACGGATCGCCCGGGGTCAGCCTCCTGGACGCCGACGGGGAGAGCCGCGCGATCCTCGGCCTGCTGGACGACGGGACCACGACGCTGGTCTTCGCGGATCGCGGCTCCGTGGCGCGCGGCGTGTTCGCGCTCACGCCGGACGGGGCCGCGCGCATGATCTTCAGCGACCCGAACGGGGTCACGCGCACGGCGGTCGGCGTGGACGGGGCCGGTCAGCCCGAGGTCAGCACGATCGAGGTGGACGAGGGGCGGTCCGGAGGTGGCGGCGGGGGCTGACGGCCACCGCTTCCCGGCAGGGCGGTCGTTCCGCCCGCTCCTGTCCCGGCGCCGCGTTGCGCCGTATCCTCCCGGTCGAGCTACACGCTGGGCCGCATCTCGACCGGGAGGAACCTCGTGACCGTCGCGAACTCCGCTCGCTACCTTCGCTACGCGACCCCGCGTAGCGTCGCCACCATCCTCCTCGCGCTCCTGGCCGCCTGCGCCGGCGGGCCGCGAGAGGGTGCGCCTGCGCCGACGGGCGGGACCTACGACCTGGTCATCGAGAACGGCAGGATCGTGGACGGCACCGGCGCGGCGTGGCACTACGGCGACCTGGCCGTGCGCGGCGACCGCATCGTGGCGATGACGCCGCAGGGGATGTTGGCGGACGCTCCTGCGCGCGTGCGCGTCGATGCCCGCGGGCTGGTCGTGGCCCCCGGCTTCATCGACATCCAGGGCCAGTCCGGCGGCTCGTTCCTCCTGGGCGACGGGCGCGACGTGAGCAAGATCACACAGGGGATCACCACCGAG
Organism: uncultured Gemmatimonadales bacterium; assembly: GCA_963848895.1. Taxonomy (GTDB): domain Bacteria; phylum Gemmatimonadota; class Gemmatimonadetes; order Longimicrobiales; family Gaopeijiaceae; genus SZUA-318. The sequence continues at coordinate 710,147 of CAWKGE010000017.1, read as the reverse complement.
ATCCTCGGAGAGGGCTCGACGCCGGCGCCGCTCAATCCGGCGCACCTCGAGCTGCCCCGTGACCCCGAGCGGGCGGCCCTCGCGCGCCGTTTCGCGGAGCCGCACGGATTCCGGAGCTGGCTGGAGGCGATGGCGGCGCACGGCATCTCCCCGAACGTGGGCTCCTTTGTGGGCGCGGCTACGGTACGCGTCTACGCCAAGCAGGAAGCCATGGGCGCGCCGACGGCGACCGAGCTGGACACCATGCGGGCCGTGGTGCGCCGGGCCATGGAGGACGGCGCCATGGGGATGGCGTCGGCGCTGATCTACCCGCCCGGCAACTACGCCACGACCGCCGAGCTGATCGAGGAAGCGAAGGCGATGGCCCCCTACGGCGGGGTCTACATCACGCACATGCGCTCGGAGGCCGACGACCTCCTCGAGGCGACCGACGAGGCGATCCGCATCGGGCGCGAGGGCGGCGTCCCGGTGGAGATCTACCACCTGAAGGCCGCCGGGAAGGCCAACTGGGAGAAGGAGCCGAAGGAGATCGCGAAGATCGACAGCGCCCGCGCCGCCGGCATCGACGTCCAGGCGGACATGTACCCCTACACCGCGGGCGGGACGGGGCTGAGCGCCTGTTTCCCTCCGGCGGCGTCGGAGGGCGGGAAGCTGCAGGAGCGGCTCGAGAGCCCGGCCGAGCGCGCGAAGATCAAGGAGGAGGTCCTACACCAGACGTCCAACTGGGAGAACCTGTGCACGCAGGCCGGGCCGGAAGGCGTGCTCCTGGTGGGGTTTCAGAAGGCGGCGAACAAGAAGTGGGTGGGCAAGCGCCTCTCCGAGGTGGCCGCGGAGATGGGCACGGACTGGGTGACCGCGGCGATGAACCTCGTCGAGAGTGACAGCTCGCGGGTGGGGACGCTGTTCTTCCTCATGAGCGAGGACAACGTGAAGCTCCAGCTGCGCCAGCCGTGGATCAAGATCGGCACCGACGCGGGCGGGATGGATCCGGACAGCGCGAAGGCGCGAGGCGATCTCGCACACCCGCGGGCCTACGGCACCTACCCGAAGATCCTCGGGAAGTACGTGCGCGAGGAGCACGTCCTCCCGCTGGAAGACGCGATCCGAAAGATGACGTCCGCGGTGGCGACGCGTCTGTCGATCCCGGACCGGGGCGTGCTCCGCCCGGGCCTGTACGCGGACATCGTGGTCTTCGACCCCAACACGATCGACGATCGCGCCACGTACGAGGACCCGCACCAGCTCTCGGTGGGGGTGAAGCACGTGTTCGTGAACGGGGTCGAGGTGGTGCGCGACGGACGCGCGACGGGGGCGAAGCCCGGGCGCGTGGTGTGGGGTCCCGCACTGCGCCGCTAGCGTTCCGCCGCTAGCGCAGGAATCCCTTCAGCGCCGGCGCCGCCTCGGCGGCTCGCCCCGCGAAGGTGAAGCGTCCCTCGGACAGCATCTCGCCGGAGGCGTGCAGCAGGCCCGCAACACGCTCCAGGCGAGGGTCCCCCCGAGGCTCACGCGCGCCGCGCCGGCCTCCGCGATGTCGTCGAGCGCGGCGCCGGCGAGGGAAGGAAGAAGGAGCACGTTCACGGGGCGGTGGACGGCGGCGCACACCGTGCGGACCGCCTCCAGCGAGGAGAGGCCCGGGGCGTAGAGGACGTCCGCGCCCGCCGCCTCGAACGCCTGCAGGCGCCCGATCACCGCGTCCGGGTCGGTCTCGCCGTGGAGCAGCGCCTCGGCGCGGGCGGTCAGCACGATAGGCGTGGGGGCGGCGCGTACCGCCTCGACCGCGGCGGCCACCCGCTCGACCGCGAGGCCGAAGTCGAACACCGGCCGCGACGGCTCGCCGGTGGAGTCCTCGATCGAGGCACCCCCGACGCCGATCGCGCACGCGAGGGAAAACGTCTCCGCGACAGTGTCGGGCGCGATACCGAAGCCGTTCTCCAGGTCTGCGGAGACCGGGACGTCCGTTGCCTCCGCGATGGCGCGGGCGTGCGCCAGCGCCTCGTCGCGGCCGACTCCGTAGTCGTGCCGCCCACGGGTGAAGGCGAAGCCGGAGCTCGTCGTCGCGAGCGCCTCGAAGCCGAGTCCAGCGAGGACGCGCGCCGAACCCTCGTCCCAGGGATTGGGGATGATGAAGGGGTCGCCCGGGCGATGTAGATCGCGGAACGTTCGGACCTTGGCTTCGAGGGTGGGCATGCGTCCTTTCCTTTCCCCTGATGTCCCGATGGCCAGAGGGGATGGGGCCGAACGGCCCGGAGCGCCACCCCCATCCGGTCCACCGCTGGCTCGCGGGGCTCCGACGCCCCAAACTTCACGGGCTGGACCCCATGCAATTTCCCGGCCCGGTCGCCGGGTCCTTCAGGAGACGGCTCTCGTGCGTACCCCTCGCTTCCGACTCGCCCTCGCCCTCGCGATCCTCGCGGCCTCCGCCTCAGGCGCCGCCGCGCAGACGTCCGACCTCTATGCGGACATGCACTGGCGCTCCATCGGCCCGACCCGCGCGGGACGCACGCGCGCGCTCGACGGCGTGCCCAGCCAGCCCAACGTCTTCTACATCGGCTTCGACAACGGAGGCGTATGGCGCTCCACCGACTACGGCTCGACCTGGGAGCCGCTCTTCGACGACCAGCCCACGGGCTCGATCGGTGCCATCGCCGTGGCCCCGTCCAACCCGGACATCATCTACGTCGGGAGCGGCGCCGGCATCATCCGACCCGACCTGTCCACCGGCGACGGGATGTACAAGTCCACCGACGCGCGGCAGGACGTGGACGCACCTGGGGCTCCGCGACAGCCAGATGATCGCCGACGTGGCCGTCGACCCGAACGACCCGGACCGGCTGTTCGTCGCCGCCCTCGGGCATCCGTACGGTCCCAACGAGGAGCGGGGGATCTTCCGCTCCACCGACGGGGGCCGGACCTTCGAGAAGGTCCTCTACCGCGACGAATACACGAGCGGCAACGACGTCGTCCTCGACCCCTCGGACCCCAACACCGTATACGCGACGCTGTGGCAGCAACAGCAGGGCTTCCGCGAGAGCTCCGAGTTCGGCGGCTCGGGCAACGGCATCTTCAAATCCACGGACGGCGGCACGACGTGGCGGCCGCTCACCGCGGGCCTGCCCAGCGTGATCGAGGCCAACCTGGCCATCGCCCCGAGCAATCCCCGGCTCCTCTACGCCATGGTGGCGGGCACGCCCCAGGCCGCCGCGGGCGCCGGTCCCGGCCGCGACGGCGGCACCACGGGGATCGTGGGCTTCTACAAGTCCACGGACGCCGGGGAGCACTGGACGCCGGTGGACGTCCCCGAGGGCCCGGTGGGCGCGGCCACGCCCCACGTGGACACGCGGCCCCTGGCCCGGATCGGCGGCGGCGACCTGCCGACCATCACCGTGGACCCCGCCGACGAGAACGTCGTCTACAGCGCCACGGTGGTCATGTGGCGCAGCGAGGACGGCGGCGTGCACTGGTCGGCGGTGCGCGGCGCCTACGGTGGGGACGACTACCAGAAGATCTGGATCAACCCGAACGACCCGAAGATCATCCTCGCGGTCTCCGACCAGGGCGCGGTGATCTCCGCCAACCGCGGCGAGTCGTGGAGCAACTGGTACACGCAGCCCACGGCGGCGATGTACCACGTGACCACGGACAACGCCTTCCCCTACCGCGTGTGTGCCGGCCAGCAGGATTCGGGCTCGGCGTGCGTGCAGAGCCGCTCGAACGACGGGATGATCACCTTCCACGACTGGCATCCGGTGAACATCCAGGAGTACGGCATCGCCGCGCCCGACCCGCGCGACCCGGACATGGTCTACGGGAGCAGCCGCACGGACGTCTCGCTCTACAACCGGAAGACGGGGCAGACGACGAACGTCGGGCCCGACATGGGCCCCCGGGGCGGACCCTTCAACCGGGACGTGCGCACGATGCCGATCCTGTGGTCGCCGGTGGATCCCGACCTGCTGTTCTACACGTCGAACGTCGTGTGGAAGACCCACGACCGGGGCCACTCGTGGACGCGCATCAGCCCGGACCTGGCGCGCCAGACGTGGGAGGTCCCGGCCAGCGCGGGCAAGTACGCCTCGAACGTCGAGCCGAGCCCCCAGGGGACGATCACCGCGCTGTCCGCCTCGCCGCTGGACGTGGGCGTGCTGTGGGCGGGCACGGACGACGGCAACATCCAGGTGACGATGGACGGCGGGGCGAACTGGACGAACGTGACGCCGCCGCAGATCAAGCCGTGGACGCGCATCTTCAACATCGAGGCCGGCCACTTCGACGAGGGCACCGCGTACGCCGCCGCCAACACGATGCGCATCGACGACATGAACCCGCACTTCTGGCGCACGCACGACGGCGGCAGGACGTGGACGGAGATCAACACCGGGATCGCGCCGGGCGCGGTGGCCAACTCCATCCGCGAGGACCCGAGGAAGCCCGGCCTGCTGTACGCCGCCACGGAGACGCAGGTGTGGGTCTCCTTCGACGACGGCGACCACTGGCACTCGCTGCGGCTGAACATGCCGGCGGTGTCGGTGCGGGACATCCAGCTCAAGGACGACAGCACCTGCCTGTGCTCCGACCTGGTCGCGGGCACGCACGGCCGTGGCTTCTGGATCCTCGACGACGTGACGCCGCTCCGGCAGGCGGTCGCGGCGCAGGCGGCGGCGGACGCCTATCTGTTCGAGCCGGCCACCGCGGTGCGCGTGCGCTTCGGCATGAACGACCCGACGGAGTGGCCGCCGGAGCTGCCGCACCAGGAGAACCCGCCGCAGGGCGGCATCATCGACTACTGGCTGGCCGCCGACGCGTCGGGGCCGGTGGGGCTCGACATCCTGGACGCGAACGGCACCGTCGTGCGCTCCTACTCCAGCGACGACCCGGTGCTGGTGCCCGATCCGGCGCTGGATCCCGAGGGATACGACCGGATCTGCCAGCAGGATCCCACGGCCCCGAACTGCCGGGTGCCCCTCTACTGGCCGGCGCCGCAGATGGTGCTGTCCACCCGGAGGGGGATGCACCGCTTCACCTGGGAGCTGCGCTTCGACCCCATCGGCGAGGAGCCCCGCGCCGCGAGCGGGACGGGCGCCGTGCCCCACCACACCTACCCGACGGTGGAGGCGCCGTGGGCGCCGCCCGGGGAGTACACGGTGCGCCTCACGGTGAACGGAAGGACCTACACGCAGCCGCTCTCGCTGCGGCTCGACCCGCGGGTCCGGACGCCCGCGGCCGACCTGGCGCGGCTGGCGACGCTCTCCCGCGAGATGTACGACGGCGCGGTGGCGGCGCACGCCGCGTACGAGGAGGCCCGCGCGCTCGTGGCGCGGCTCGATGCGGCCGGCGGCGCGAGCGCCGCGGCGCTCAAGGAGCGGGTCGAGGCGCTGGCCCCCGCGCCGCGTCCGCGGCACGTTCGGCTTCTTCCGCGGTGGCGCACCCTCCGGGCCGCCCACGCTGAACGGCGCGAGCGACGCCCTGATGAGCGCGGCCATGGCCATGCAGGAGGCGGACGTCGCGCCCACGGAGCGTCAGGTGGCGGCGTGCGACAGGGCGCGCGCGCAGTACCGCGACGTCATGGCGCAGTGGCACGCCCTCGAGGCCTCGGCGCGCGACGCCCTCGACGCGGAGGACTCCGCGCCCGGACCGCGGACCATGCGTCGGCGCTGAGGAGGGGCGTACGGCTCACGACGCGATGGCGATCCGCTGCCACGCCCTGACGAAGCGCTACAAGGACGTGGTGGCGGTCGCCGGCATCGACCTGGAGGTCCGGGCAGGCGAGTGCTTCGGCCTGCTCGGACCGAACGGCGCCGGGAAGACCACCACCGTGGAGATGGTGGAGGGCCTGGTCCAGCCCGACGGAGGGGACGTCGAGGTCCTCGGCCTCCGCTGGGGGCGCGACGAGCGGGCGCTGCGGCAGCGGCTGGGCGTCGCCCTCCAGGAGACGCGGCTCGCCGAGCGGCTGCAGGTGGTGGAGGTGATCCGCCTCTTCCGCAGCTTCTACCGCGCGGGCCACGACGTCGAGGAGATCCTCGACGTCGTGGAGCTCGGCGAGAAGCGACACGCCTGGGTGGAGAAGCTCTCCGGCGGACAGAGGCAGCGCCTCGCGGTGGCGTGCGCCCTGGTCGGGAATCCCGACATCCTCTTCCTGGACGAGCCGACCACCGGGCTGGATCCCCAGTCGCGCCGCCAGCTGTGGGGCGTCATCGAGACGTTCAAGGGCAGGGGCGGCACGGTGGTGCTCACCACCCACTACATGGAGGAGGCGGAGCGCCTCTGCGACCGGGTCGCCGTGATGGACCACGGGAAGGTCATCGCCCTGGGCACGCCACGGGAGCTGATCGCGTCCCTCGGGGCGGATCACGTCGTCGAGTTCAGGCTCGGGGAAGACGACCCGGCTCTCCCCGACGACGTTCTCGCCGCGCTCCCCGCCGTGGAGTCCGCGCGCCGCGACGGGGCGACGTACACACTCACCGTGTCCGAGCCCCACCGCGCCCTTCCGGCGCTCATGGCCGAGCTGCAGCGTCGGGACGCCACGCTGACGGAGCTTCTCACGCACAGCGCCACCCTCGAGGATCTCTTCCTCAGCCTCACGGGCCGGCACCTGAGGGACGGCTGATGGAGTACCTGCGCCCCCTCGTCCAGCTGACGCTGGCGCGCTTCCGCGAGCAGCTCCGCCAGCCCGAGGTGCTCTTCTGGGTCTTCGCGTTCCCGCTCCTCCTCGCGGTCGCGCTCGGGCTCGCCTTCCGCAACCGGCCTCCGGACGTCGTGCGCGTCGCGGTGGAGGCGGGCCCCGGCGCCGACTCGCTGGCCGCGGCCCTGGAGAGCGCGTCGGGCTTCGCGGTCTCGGTGCTGCCGGCCGGGACCGCGGCGGAGCGCCTGCGGACCGGGCGCGGTCGCCGTCGTGGTCGTGCCCGGGCCGGACGCTCGCCTACCGCTTCGACCCGACCCGGTCGGAGAGCCGCCTGGCCCGACTGGCCACGGACGACGCGCTTCAGCGCGCGCTGGGACGGCGCGACGTGCGCGCCACCACGGACGAGGTCGTGACCGAGCGGGGCGCCCGCTACATCGACTTCCTCATCCCCGGACTCCTCGGCCTCAACCTCATGGGCACGGGGATGTGGGGCCTGGGCTACGCGGTGGTGGACGCGCGTCGGCGCAAGCTCATGAAGCGCCTCATGGCGTCGCCCATGCGTCGCAGCCAGTACCTGCTCTCCTTCATCGCGGCGCGCCTGGTGCTCCTGATCCCGGAGGTGGCGATCCTGGTGGGATTCGGCGCGCTGGCGTTCGGGGTGCCGGTGCGCGGCTCGCCCGCTGAGCCTGGCGCTGGTGGCCCTGGTGGGCGCCCTCTGCTTCGCGGGGCTGGGGCTGCTGACGGCCAGCCGCGTCCAGACGGTGGAGGCGGTGTCCGGGCTGATGAACCTCGTGATGCTGCCGATGTGGGTCCTGTCCGGCGTCTTCTTCTCGTCGGCCAACTTCCCGGCCGCCATGCAGCCCTTCATCCGCGCGCTCCCCCTCACCGCGCTCAACGACGCGCTGCGGGGCGTCATGCTCGAAGGAGCCTCCCTCGCGGCGCTGGCCGTGCCCGTGGGCATCTGCCTCGCCTGGGGGGTCGTGTCCTTCGCGTCGGCGCTGAAGATCTTCCGCTGGCTGTAGCCGGCTCCGCGTGCCGGCACGGCCGGTCGTCGCGTCCTACCGCACCGGCCCCAGGTACCGGTCGTACCAGTCCAGCGTCTCCCGCACGGCCAGGTCGTGCGCGTAGGACAGCACGAAGTGGTTGGACTCGGTGACGACGAGCTTCTTGTCCTCGTCCGGCGGTGCCCAGGTTGTCGAAGAACGGCTTCTGCGAGGTTTCGACGGGGAAGAAGGAGTCGTACCGGGCGTTGATCATCAGCGTCGGCACGGTCACCCGCGGAAGGAAGTCGAAGGGGTCCACCATCGGTTGCGTGGACTGCATGGTCAGGCCGCTGGCGACGAGGACGCTGGCGCCGAAACGGCGCTCGATGGCGGTCATGACCGGAGCCATCGCGCTCCCCCAGCTCACCCCGAAGTACCCCAGCCTCCCGGAATCCAGGTCCGGGCGCGTCGCCGCGTAGTCGAGCGCCCGCCCGAGATCCTTCGACCAGGCGATGACGTGGTCGCGGTACAGGTTCGACTCGTCCTGGATGTCGGACTCGAGATCGCCGCCCCGCGTGTACGTCCCCTTGTAGACCGGATACACCAGCGCCCGCCCGCTCCGCACGATGAAATCGAAGCCCGCGATGCCCAGCTCGTCGAAGGAGCGCTTGTAGATGTCGTCGGAGCCCGGGAAGAACGCGATGGTCTGGAAGGGCCCCGACCCTGAACGCGGGAGGAAGAGGAACAGCGTCAAGCGCTCGCCTCCGTAGGCGGCGTCCAGCTCGACCTGCTCCCGGATCCAGGCGGCCGTCGTGTCGGAGCGCACCACCCGGGCGTTCAACGGGGTGGCGTCGTAGGCGTACATCTGCCGGTACGCCTCGAAGACCTCGTCCGGCACGGGGAGTTCCGCACGGTAGTCGCGGAACTCCGGCACGATGTCGGCGCTGGCCGCGGCCAGGTTCGTCGAGTCCGGGTATTCGACCAGCCGGATGCCGTTGGCCGGGGATCGGTCGAGGGCGGGCGAGGTGACGGCGTCGTTGAATGCGTACTCGAGATCGTCCCATCCTCCACCCAGGATGAAGCGGTTCTCGCCCACCGCGTTCCGGGTCCACTCCCGTACGTTGCCCGCCATGTCGAAGGCGCCGTCCTGGCTCACTCCTCCATACTGCCCGACGGGTGCCGGGCCCTCCCCGCCGAAGTTGCTCTCGGGGACGACGAAGTTGCTGCTGAAGGGGTCCGCCTCCCGATACCAGTGATAGACCGTGGGGAGCGCCTTGCCCACCGAGCAGGCATAGGCCTCCGCCTCGTACCAGCTCACGCCCCCCACGGGAAGGTCGTCGGCACCGTCGGGATAGCTCCCCACCTCCCACGTGCTCGGACCGGGACGGCCGGTGCGGTCCACGAAGGCCTCCATGGCCTCGCCGAAGGAGATCGTGTCGCCGTCGCGGACGAAGGGGTGGGTCCAGCAGCTCCGCTCCGCGTAGCCCCCGGCTTCCACGAACGCCTTGTATTGGCGGTTCGTGACCTCGTGGACGTCCATCAAGTAGTCGCCGAGCCGGAGGGAGTCGAGCTGTTCGAGCCCCGGCGCCCAGAGCGCCGCCCACCCGCCCGCCACGCGGATCATCCCCTCCGGCAACGTTTCGGGCGTGTCCAGACGGAAGGTCCCGGCGCGGGCCAGGTCTCCCGAGTAGGCGACCGTCTGCCTGGGAAGGTGTCCCTCGAGCTCGAAGCGGATGCGGTGCAGGCCGAAGGGGAAGCGCTCGACGCTCAGCGGCGTGCGCCCCATGTCCTGCCACGAGGTATCGGTTCCCGAGTAGAAGCGGCGCAGCACCCGGGCCCCCGGCGGGTCGGTGCTCAAGGTCACTGGCCTGGACACCGCCGCCCACATCGCCGCGCGCACCGAGTCGTTGCGGACGATCCCGTCCATCCGCTCCGCGAGGGCGAACGCCCCGGCGAAGTCCCGCTCGCCCGCGAGCCGCCCGAGCTCTTCCACGCCCGCCACCGCGTCCCACTCCGGGCCCTCGTTCCTTCCCAGGGCGAGCCACCCCGTCACCACAACCCCCCACAGCGCCAGCGCCGCGACGGCCGCCCGGAGAACGTTGCCCCAGGTGAAGAGCCCGTGCGCTCCCTCGCGGGGGTGCTGCCCCGCGTCGGCCCCCGTGCCGTCCCCGGTCTTGCGGCCGATCCCCTGGAAGTACGCCGTCGCGGCCACGACGGGGAGGCCCGCCGCCAGCAACGCCAGCGTCAGGACGAACACCCACGACGGGAGGGGGATGTTCTGGCCGAGGACGTCGACAACCTGGAGGCACACCCAGGATCCTGCCGCGTAGAGGCCGAGCACCTGCCAGAGGGATCGCTGGTGCGTACGAGGGGGCATCTCACATCCGGGCCTGAGGGCGCGACAAGTCGCAGTATAGGAGGCGTCTCCCGCCGTTGTCGAGCTGAAGGAGCGGGGGCACCGTCGCCCGCCGGTCGTGGCCCCGCCGCCTGGCGCCGGACCGATAGTCCGAGGGCGCCGGGAGTGCTACTTTGAAATGCTGCTGGCCCAGCAGAGGCTCGAAAGCATGGTCACGCTGTTGCTGTGCTGCTCCCTCCTGAGCGGGGCGCAGGTCGCGCCCGCTCCCTCCCACGACACCCTTCCTCCCGCCGTCCAGCAGGTGCCGCCCGCCTCCAGCGAGCCCGACACCCTGCAGCTTCTACGAGCTCATGGCCGTCACGGTCACGGTCAACCGCACGAGCATCCCGATCCGGGCCAATCCCGGTGCCACCACGCTGGTGGACGAGCGCAACCTCGACGCGATGACGCGCACCGTCGCCGTGGACGAGGCGCTGCGCCTGGTGCCCGGCGTCAAGGTCGATAACCAGGCTGACGGCGAGCGCGTGCACATGTCGATCCGCGGCCAGGGCATCCTCAGCGAGCGGGGCCTGAGGGGCATCAAGGTGCTCGAAGACGGCCTCCCCCTAAACGATCCCAGCGGTTTCGCGTCGGACCTGTACGACGTGGACTGGTCGGACGTCGACCGCATCGAGGTCCTGAGAGGGCCGGGTGCGTCCCTGTACGGCGGAGGAGCCACCGCGGGCGTGCTCAACATCATCACGACGCCGTTTCCGCGGGAAGGCGAGACCGCCACGTCCACCGGTGAGATGCACGCCGGCTCGTACGGGTTCTGGAAGGCCGCGGCCCGTTCCGCTGGGCGGAGCGGCGACGTCGGCTACGCGGTCTCGGCGAGTCGTGCCTACGGCGACGGCTACAGGGTCCACACCGCCTTCAATGCCACGAATGTGCGCGCCCGAGCCGAGTGGCCGGTGACGGAGCGCCTCACGCTGACGCCCATCGTCGCCTGGACGTCGTTCTTCAATCAGAACGCCGAAGGGCTGAACCTGGCCTGGCTCGCCGAGGACCGGCGCCAGGCGAATCCGGACGCCGGCGTGTTCAACGAGCTGCAGAGGACGCGCCGGTTCACGGGTGGGCTCACCGGTCGCTGGGAGGCGAGCCCCAAGACCACGCTCGACTTCAACGGATACGTGCGTGACACGCGGTACCTGGAGCCCGTGCCGTCCTCCGTCCAGCATCGCAGCCTGGCCGCACCAGGCGGAACGCTCCAGCTCACCAGCGAGGTCGATCAGAGGAGCGTGACGCACACGCTGGGCATCGGCGCCGACGCGCAGTGGCAGAGGATCGGGGAGTACCGCGTCCCCAACCTCGGCGGAGCCGTGGAGGGCACGCAGATCCTTTCCGACCAGACCATCCACCAGAGCGGGCTCGGGGTCTTCGCCTTCGATCGCGTGGAGTTGAGCGCCGAGTGGGCGGCGCTGTTCAACGTCCGCTACGACCGCATCATGAATCGTCTGACCGACAACCTGGCCAGTGGGGGCGTCGACCTGTCCGGGGACGCGAACTTCGATCGCGCCACGGTCCGGGCGGGACTCACCTGGAGCCCGACGACCACGTTCAGCGTGTACGGGAACTGGGGGCAGGGCTTCCTCCCACCCGCCACCGAGGAGCTCGCCAACAACCCTGCCGCGCTCGGCGGGTTCAACGCCGGCCTCGAGCCGGCGACGTCCCAGGGCGAGGAGGTGGGGGTGCGGGGGCTGCGTGGCCACCGCTTCCTGTATGACCTGACCCTCTTCCACCTGGAGACCCGGGGCGACTTCGACCGGTACCGGGTGGAGAGCCGTCCCCTCGAGACTTTCTACCGGAACGGGGGGAACAGCCGGCGCTTCGGCGCGGAGCTGTACACGAACGTCAATGTCGTGGACCCGGTCTGGCTGCAGGTGGCCTACACCTGGTCGCACTTCCTGTACCGGAAGTCCACCAGCTTCTACGGGGACATCGAAGGGAACTGGCTGCCCAACAGCCCACAGCATCAGCTTCTCACGGACCTGGCCTGGCACGCCCGGCCGGATCTCACGCTGGGGGTGGGGACCGACACGTACAGCCGGTGGTACGTGGACGCGAGCAACGTGGCGTCGGTGGACGGCTACACCCTCTGGAACGCGCGCGTGGCGTGGAGCTTCGACACCGGCGGGATGGCCGGGGAGCTCGTCCTCCAGGGGCGCAACCTCACGGGCATGAAGTACATCGCCTTCACCGAGCCCGATCCGGACGGCAACTCGTACCAGCCCGGGCCGGAGCGCGAGCTGTTCGCGGGGGTGCGGCTGACGCTCCGCTGAGAGCGTGGGGTGACGATCGAGGCCTACCTGCGCTTCGCCACGTAGATGTCGGCCTCGATCATCACCCCACCCCGGTAGAAATGATGGACGAAGTAGAGGTTGCCCTCGGCGTCGAGCGTGGGCTCCCCGGCGAAGCGCGACATGATGAGCTCCGGCTCCTGCCACGCGCCACCTTGCCGTCGTGAGCGGAACACGGCGGGCGTCCCCTCCCAGGTGCGGGTGAGCCAGAGCTCCTGTGCGTCGGGCGTGACGTAGGGCAGGACTTCGTTGGCCGGGGTGTTCACCGCCGCGACGTTCACCGGGTCGATCCACCCACCGCCGGCCCGCGTCAGCGTCCAGATGTCCTGGCCGCCGGCACCGCCGGCGCGTTCCGATCCGTAGTAGAGCTCGTCACCCGCGATGTGGAGCTCGCCCACGTCGTGCTCGGACAGGAAGGGGGCGGGCGCCCAGCTCGTCCACCGGCCTCCGGCACGCTCGGCCCGAAACCACCGTATCCCCGTGTAGCCCTCGCGTACCGTGCAGAAGAGCATCTCGTCGCCAGCAACGTATGCGCATCCGTTGAGTGCGAGCACGTCCGGGTCCTGGAGCCACACCAACTGCGGCTCCCGCCACCGGCCGCCGTCGAGACGCGACATCCAGATGCCGTTCACCGGGTTCCGGACCTGGACAGACGGGTCCTGCCGAACGTCGGCTGCGAAGAAGAAGTAGAGCTCGGCCCCGTCGGCCGGGACGAAGGGAGAGTCCTCCGCTCCGGCGGTGCTGATGACCGGCACAGGTACCGGCTCTTCGAACTCGCTCGAGTGGAGAACGGGGGGATACTCGTCGTTCTCGGGCGTACCCTTCACGACGTCGCTGGGGATGGCGGCGAGGGCGGTCCACGTGCGGATAAGCTTCGAACTGCGTGTCGGGCTCCTCGGGATTGCCACAGGAGGCGGCGAGAGCGATCAGGGCGAGGAGAGCGGAGAATCGCATGGCCCGGCGTCCGTGACGCTGTCGAAGCGATCGTGGGGCCCGCCGCCCCTTCGCTACGGTGGCACCCGGGATGCGCGCCGGCAACCGGCGGTCGGGTCGCCCCTGAGCCTACCGCCCGGCGCCGCGCGACATATCTTTCGGCAAGGGGGGCAATCATGGTCGCGTTCGGGAGCAGCGGTGGCTCTCGGCCCGCCCTGCCGACGAGCCACGAGGCGCGAGGCCTGCGGGGCACGGCGTTCGGGCCGGTTCCGTCCCGCCGGTTCGGGTGCAGCCTGGGGATCAACAACATCCCGCCGAAGGTCTGCACCTACTCGTGCGTGTATTGCCAGGTGGGCCGCGCCGTCCAGGTCCACAGCGATCGGCGAGCCTTCTTCGGCGCGAGCGCGGTGACCACCGCGGTGCGCCGCCGGGTCGAGGCGGCGCTGCGCGCTTCCCAGCAGGTCGATTCCCTCACCTTCGTTCCGGACGGGGAGCCCACGCTGGACGTCGGGCTCGAGCGCTCCATCCACGTGCTGCGCGACCTCGGGATCCCGATCGCGGTGCTCACGAACGGATCGCTCCTGACCCGGTCCGACGTCCGGGCCGCGCTCGCCGAGGCCGACCACGTGTCCCTCAAGGTCGACACGGTCCGGGACGTGACGTGGCGCCGGATCAACCGCCCGCACCGCCGCCTGGACCTCGCCGGAATCCTGGACGGGATGCTGACGTTCGCCTCCGGCTTCGAGGGCACGCTGTCCACCGAGACGATGCTCGTCGCCGGGCTCAACGACGACGAGGACGAGCTGCGCGCGACGGGTGCCTTCGTCAGCGAGCTGAACCCGGAGACCGCCTATCTGACCGTTCCCACGCGGCCGCCGGCGGAGGGCTGGGTGGTCCCGCCCGAAGAGGCCGTGCTGGCTCGTGCGCACGAGATCTTCCGGCGCTTCCACCCGCGCGTCGAGCTGCTCCTCGGCTTCGAGGGCGAGGGGTTCGTCTCCGCGGGCGATCCGGTCGAGGATCTCCTCGCCATCACCTCGGTGCATCCCATGCGCGAGGCCGCGGTGCGGCGCCTACTGGCCCGCGGTGGAGCGGGGTGGGACGTGGTCGAGGAACTGGTCGAGCGCGGCGCGCTCACGGAGACCCGCTACGGTGGCCACCGCTTCTACGTGCGGGCGGTGCGGGGCGCGGGGGCACAGCCGGGCTCTCCGCCGTCGACGGCTCGCAGCCCTGCCTACGGGCGCGGGTCGACGGTGACCTTGCCCCTCATCCCGCGGTAGATGAACACAGTGTAGGCCGCCACCAACGCCATCCCGGGGATCCACCACAGCAGGGCCACCCGCATCCCGTGCTCGGGCCCCATCGCGTTGTGCACAGTGAGTGACGCCGCGGCGTCGTTGGAGGCCGGCAGCACCAGCGGGTACAGCCCGAACGCCACGGACAGAAGCATACCCGCCAGGAAGGTGACGGACCCCATGAAGGCACCTGCGTCCTTCCCCTGTCGCCGCATCCGAAGGCTGAGCCCGAGGCCGGTGAGCGCCAGGAGTGGGAAGGCGTACCCCAGGGGCTGGTCCCGGAGCCGCTCGGATACGTGGGGCTGCACCCGGAACGCGAGAGCGGTCACCAGCACCACCACCACGATCAGAGCCGGCCATGTCCACGCGGCGGCCTTCACGGCCCGGTCCCGGACGGAACCGTCGGTCTTCAGCGCCACCCAGAGGGCGCCGTGGTGCACCAGGGCCAACATGCTCGTGACGCCCGCCGTAACGGTGAACCAATCCAGTATCCCCAGGCGCTCGCCACGCGTGGTGAAGTCGGTCCAGAGCGGCGAGAAGAAGTACCCCTCCGCATCCAGCGGCACGCCCCGTATCACGTTGCCGAGAGCAGCACCCAGGAAGACGGTCAGAAGGAGGCTCGCGCCGCAGAACACCACGTCCCAGAACGGTCGCCATACGCGGTCCTCGAGGTGGTTCCTGAACTCGATCGCCACCGCCCTCAGGATCAGAAGCCACAGGACGGCCATGAGCGGGAGGTAGAAGCCGCTGAAGCTCGAGGCATACACCCTCGGGAACGCGAGCACGAGCGATCCGCCCGCGGTGAGAAGCCAGACCTCGTTGGCGTCCCATACGGGTCCGATGCTCTTCAACACCATGCGCCTCTCCCGGTCGGTGCGCGCCACCGCGGGGTAGATCGCACCGGCCCCCAGGTCGAAACCGTCGAGGACGACGTACATCGTGAGGAGAGCCGCCACCAGCCAGAACCAGATGCTGCCCACGATCTCACACCTCCCCGTGGGGGCCGTGGCTCACGGGAACGGGGCCGTGCCCGATCTCGCGCTGCGCCAGGAAGAGGAAGAGGATCCCCAGAACCAGATAGAGCCCCATGAACCCGAGGAGGGAGAAGAGCGCGTTGCCCGCCTCGACCGTGTGGGAGTACCCGTCTCGGGTGCGCATCAGCCCCCATACGGCCCAGGGCTGGCGGCCGAGCTCGGCGGTCATCCAGCCCATGGTGTTGGCGATGAACGGAAAGGGCGCGGACAGCATCAGGATCCACAGGACGGGTCGGGCCGTCGCCAGCTTCCGGCGCCAGAGGAACATGGCGGCCAGCCCCATCACCACGATGAAGATGGTCCCCAGCCCCACCATGATGTGATAGGCGTAGTACAGGAGTGGCACGTTGTCCGGCCAGTCCTCCCGGGGGAAGGACGTGAGCCCCTCCACCCGCGCGTCCCATCGGCGGTAGGTGAGGAAGCTGAGTGCGGCAGGGACCTCGATGGGGTTGTCCAGGTGCAGCGCCTCCATGTCGGGCTGGCCGATCAGGACCAGGCCTGCGGGCTCCCCGCTCGTGAACAGGCCCTCCATCGCCGCGAACGTGGGTGGCTGGTGGCGAGCCACGGAGCCCGCCTGCCCGTCGCCGGTTGGAAAGGCCATGAGAACCGCCGCGACCAGACCCGTCGGCACGGAGACCGACAAGAACAGCCGACCCTGGGCGGCTTTGGCGGAGTACGACCTGTCCTCGGTGGGTGTCGACTCGTCGACGAGCAGGTAATAGGCGCCCACGGCCGCCATGGTGAACGAACCGGTCACGACGGCGCCGGCCATGGTGTGGACGTACTGCCAGGGAAGCCACGGATTGCCGAGAAGCGCCGCGAGGCTCGAGAGCACCATCCGGCCTTCGGGGTCGAGGGCGTAGCCCACGGGGTGCTGCATGTAGGCGTTGGTCGCCACGATGAAGAACCCCGATATCCAGGAGCCGAGCCAGACGGCCACCGCCGCGGCGAAGTGCCCCCGCGGCCCGAGCTTGTCGTGGCCGAACAGGAAGAGCGCGAGAAAGGACGATTCCAGGAAGAACGCGAAGACGCCTTCCATCGCCAGTGTCTGACCGATGACGCCGCCGGTGGCCGCGGAGAAGCGTGCCCAGTTCGTCCCGAACTGGAACTCCATGGGGATGCCCGTGACCACCCCCATGACGAAGGCGAGGCCGAAGATCCGTGCCCAGAACCGGGCGGCCCGGTCGTACCGCTCGTCGCCCGTCTTCAGCGCGATGCCCTGGAGGAGGACGATCAGCAGGGCCAGCCCCATGGTGAGCTGGGGGAAGAGGTAGTGGTAGGAAGCGGTGAAGGCGAAGTGGAAGCGGTGGTAGAAGAGGGCCTGGTCCATGGTTCATCGCGTTCCTGAGAAGGGCGTCCGGAAGCGACGTCGGGGCCCGTCGGGCGGGCAGGGGACCGGCGGGAATTCCACGTAAGAATAACCCCGCGGGGCGCGGCGCGGCCATCGGGGCAGCTTCCACGTGGACCGGGCGATCACCCGACGAACTCCAGCACGCCGCGATAGGCCCGGGCCCATGTGTCCGCGGTGAAATCGCCGTGACCGGCCCCCGGGACGGTGAGGAGCCGGTTGGTCACGCCCGCTCGGTCGAGGGCTTCGTGGAGCCTGGCGGATTGTTCATGGGGTACCGTTGGATCGCGGTCGCCATGCACGCTCACCACCGGCGGCCCATCCGGTCGGACCCGGTGCAGGGGCGACAGCTCACGCGCCAGGTGGAGGGCGTCGGGGCGGTGCCCGATCCAACGCCGCGCGTAGGCGCGAGGCCGATCGCCCTCGAGGAGGGCCGCTACGTCGCTGATTCCGAACCAGCTCACGATGGCGCGGGGTCGACCCGGACTCCGTCGCTCGGTGATCCCGTCCGGAGGGTCGGGGAGGTCGAGGGCGAAACCGGCGAGGAGAGCCAGGTGCCCACCCGACGACATACCCCCGAGGACGACCCGCTCGGCGTCGAGCCCGTGCTGTGCGGCGTGATCGAACGTCCACCGCGTGGCCTGCAGGGCGTCCCAGGCCGCGGCGGGCGCCATCGCCTCGCGCGCGAGCCGGTATTCCACGTTGACCACCGCCCACCCGGCTTCAAGCCACGGGAGGACGTGGAGGGACACGGCCTCCTTCGAGCCTGTCACCCATCCTCCGCCGTGGAAGAAGACGAAGACGGGGGAGGGGCTGTGGTCGCGGCGGGCAGGCACGTAGAGATCGAGCCGCAGCGGCCGCTCCCCCACGACCTGGTAGACGCGATTGGCGAAGACGCGGCAACGGGCAGCCAGGAGCACGCCGGCCGGGACCACGACAGGCGACTCTCCCTGCACTCGCGATGCGTCGGGCCCCGGGGTCTTCACGGACGGCGTCCCCGATCCGTCCTTCGCTCGAGGTCGACCGGACGGGCGTGCGTGACGGCGAGGCCGTGCAGGAACAGCTCGACCGCCGAGTCGAAGATCCGGTCCGGGTTGCAGGGAGCGAGATCGTCGAGCCCGAGGTGAACGTGGAGGGCGGCCTGGAGCATCAGCCCCGAGATCACGACGCGCGCGGCGACCTCGGCGTCCGCGTCGCGGCGGAACTCTCCGGCGCGCTGCCCTTCCTCGATGAGATCACGCACCAGCTTCCAGCTGCGGATCGGTCCCTCCTCCGCCCAGATCCTGAAGAGGGCCGGAAACTCCAGGCTCACCTCACCGAGCATGAGGCGGACCGCCTGCCCCCACCCCGGCTCGAGCCAGTGGAGCCAGACCCTGCGCAGGACGAGCCGGATCCTCGCCGACGCGGGAGCCCCCTTCTCCGCGAACGCCTCCCGGATCTCCGCGAACATCGCACGGTGCCGGCTCTGGACCGCTCGACGGAGGAGATCCTCCTTCCCGTCGAAGTAGTAGTAGATCGCCCCCTTGGTGACGCCGACCGCCTCGGCGACCTCGTCCAGGCGCGTGGCGTGGTAGCCGCGCTCCGCGAAGACGCGGAAGGCCGCATCCATGAGCGCGTCGGGGGGCGCTTTCGGCCCCGCGTCCTTCTCTGGCGGCTTCTTTCGACATACCGATGAGTATATGCGATCGGAAACGTGATGCAACATCGTCGGTCAGCATGGCACGAGGTGCGGCACATCACTGCCTCAAATTGCCATATCTTCGAATGGCCCGTATCTTCTACCAGGGAGATACTCATGAGTATGCCAGACGCCCCTGGTGGCCGAGGACGTCCGTTCTCCGAACGCGACGAATCACCGGACCTGCGGGGCACCACGTTCGGACCGGTTCCCTCCCGTCGGTTCGGGCGCAGCCTCGGGATCAACAACATCCCGCCGAAGGTCTGCACGTATTCGTGCGCCTACTGTCAGCTGGGTCGGGCGGTGCAGGTGCGTGACGACCGGCGTGCCTTCTACGGTGCCGACGCCATCGTTTCGGCGGTGCGCCGCCGGGTGTGGGAGGCGAGCCGCGCGTCGGAGAGGGTCGACGTCCTCACCTTCGTTCCGGACGGCGAGCCCACCCTCGATCTCGGCCTCGGAAGGGCCGTCCACCTGCTTCGCGACCTGGACCGCCCGATCGTGGTGCTCACCAACGGGTCTTTGCTCTTCCGCCCCGATGTTCGCGCAGCGCTCGCCGAAGCCGACGCCGTGTCCCTCAAGGTCGACGCGGTGCGGGAAGGTACCTGGAGGAGGGTGAACCGTCCCCACCGCCGTCTCCGGTTGACCCGCGTGCTGGACGGGATGAGGGAGTTCGCTTCCGGCTTCGGGGGAGGCTCACCACCGAGACGATGCTCGTGGGTGGCGTCAACGACTCCGAGGACGAGCTCCGCGCCACCGCCGCCGTTCGTGGGTGAGTTGGATCCGGCCACGGCCTACCTGGCCGTGCCGACGCGCCCCCCCGCCGAACGCTGGGTGGTCGCACCTCCGGAGGCGGCGCTGGCCCGTGCATACGAGGTCTTTCGCGCCTTCAACGCCCGCGTCGAGCTACTGGTGGGCTACGAGGGAGAAGCGTTCGCGTCGACGGGTGACCCCGTCGCGGACCTTCTCGAGCATCACCGCGGTCCATCCCATGCGGGAGCGTGCCGTCCGACGCCTGCTGGTGCGCGCGGGAACGCCCTGGGACGTGGTCGACGGTGCTCGTCGAGACCGGCCGGCTCGTGCGGGTGAGCTACGGTCCGCATCGCTACTACGTGCGCCCCCTCCCGGGCCGCCGAAAGAAACCGACGGAGTGACTCCGACATGTCCCTGGAATGCGCGACCTGTCGCCGCTACGCGTGCCGGGTGGGTCGTCTCGACGCCGCCCCGGACTCATGTCCCATGCGTGGTCCGTTTCCGGACTTCGAAACCCTCTACGGTGGGAATTCCGCGCGTCGCCTCGCGTATCACGCCGCGAGGGTCGAGGCAGAAGGCTACGGGCGCTGGACCCGTCTCCGTGAGGTATGGGAGTTGGCACGGCGCCTGGGGTGGACACGCGTCGGTGTCGCCCACTGTCCGGACACGCGGAGGGAGGCGGTGCTCACCGCGGCCTTTCTGGAGGGCCGGGGGATCCGCGCTGCTGCTGCCGCCGGCCGGGTCTCGGTGCGATCCCGTGGGCCAGGCGGGCCTGTTCGGCGAGCAGCGAACGGAGCTGAACGTCATCGTCGGGATGTGTGTCGGGCACGACGCCCTGTTCGTGCGCCACTCGGGCGCGCCGGTGACGTCGCTCGTCGTCCGCGACGTCCGGCTCAGACACAACCCTGCCGCCGCGCTGTACACCCGCAACAGCTACCTGAAGAGCGCCCTGTATCCGGGGGGCGACCGTTCCCTGCGGCCCGGGAGGAGCGTCGGTTGGAGCGACGAGGCCCTCGCGACGCTGGCGGCCGAGGTGCGAGCGGCAGGGGCGCGACGCGCCGATCCGCCCTGCCGTCTGGAGGAGATCATGGACTTCGCGCGCCGGGCGGGGGCGTGGCATCTCGGGCTGGTGTTCTGCAGCGGATTCCGGGAAGAGGCCCGACTGCTCGCGGGCGTTCTGAGCACCAACGGCTTCCGGGTCTCGTCGGTGTGCTGCAAGACCGGCTCGGTACCGAAGGAGCGCCTGGGCCTCCTCGACCGCGACAAGGTCAGGCCCGGTCGCGCCGAGATGATCTGCAACCCCCTGGCGCAGGCCGACCTCGTGGAGCGCGAGGCCGTGGACCTGGTGCTGCTCATGGGCCAGTGCGTCGGCCACGACTCGGCCACGCTGTCTCGTCTGCAGACCCCGGCGATCCTGGTGGCGGCGAAGGATCGCGTGCTGGCCCACAACTCGGCTGGCGCGCTGTACGCGCTGGAAGATGCTGCCGGATCCATGCACCGAACCACGGAGGCATCATGATCGGGACACCGCTGCGGCAGTGTGCCGGCCTGGCTGCGCTCCTGTGCGTGGCGGCACGCGGCCCCGCCAGGGCACAGCAGACCGGGGAGGAGCATCCCGATTCCGTCCGGCGTGAGCTGGCGTTGATGCGTATCCAGTTGGACAGCCTGCGCACGCTCCTCGAGGAGCTCCGCGCCGAAGGTGTCAAAGGCGCGGGCGACCGCGCGGCGGACGATCCGGTGGCTCGTCTGCGGGCCGCTGCCGCCGCTGCCGCCGATACGCCCCAGCCGGAAGAGCAGGAAGCTGCGCACTTCGAGGGTCGTCAACGCGCACTCCAGGCCCTCAATCCCGAGATCAGCGTGGGGGGCGACATGCTCTCCCTCTGGCCGGAGGATCGGGCCGCCGGAGAGAACTTCCTGCTCCGGGAGGTGGAGTTCGCGCTCCAGGCGACGCTCGACCCCTTCTCACGAGCGAAGATCATCGCATCCCACCACGCGCACGGCGGAGCGATGCAGCCGTTCGTGGCCACGGGCGCCGACGGCGAAGACCCCACGGCGGAAGACCACGAGCACACCTCGGGCGTCACGGTCGAAGAAGCATACGCGCAGTGGGTGAACCTTCTCGGCGGGGTCTCCCTCACGGTCGGCCGCTTCCGGCAGCGCCTGGGCACGTACAACCGCTGGCATCGGCACGCACTTCCATGGAGCGGGCTTCCCCTTGCCTACACGGTCCTCCTCGGCGACGAGGGGTTGGCTCAGACGGGTGCGTCGCTCTACTGGCTCGCCCCGGTGAGCGGATTCGGCACGTACGAGATCTGGATCGAAGGCACACGGAGCGGGAACGAGCCTCTGTTCGGCAGCTCGGAGGAGATCAGCGTTCTGGGGCATCTCAACGCCTTCTTCGAGCTCTCTCCTTCCACGTATCTGGAGCTCGGCGCCAGCGCGGTGGGTGGCGACTTCCAGTCCGAGACCGCAGAAGGCGCGAGACGGGTCCTCCACCTGGAGGCGGGACTGAGCTGGCGTCCACCGGGGCGCGAGCTCTACCGGGAGCTGACCTTTCGTGGTGCGTTGCTCCGAAGCCGCGGACCCAGCGGCGGCCTCGTCCCGCTGGACACGCATGTCACCACGGGTGGCTTCCTGGCCGTCGAGGGACGCCTGGCCCGAGGCTGGCTCGCCGGACTGCGTTACGACCGCATCGAGGACCCCGTGGCGCCGGGGAGCCACGCCTGGATGCTCGTTCCGACGCTCACGTGGTGGCAGAGCGAGTTCGTGCGCGTGCGTGCGGAATACGATCGCCTCCACGCTCCCACGGGCGCCCGCGGGCAGTTCCTGGTGCAACTCTCCTTCGCGATGGGACCCCACAAGCACGAGACCTACTGAGGAGGAGCACATGGACAGCGTACCTGCAGTCGTGGCCGCGGTGGCCCTCCTCTTCGCCTCCCAGACGGCCGACGTGGACGGTCAACACCGCGCGAGGCATCAGCGCGGCCGTCATGCCGCGGATCGAATCACCGTCGTGACCACGCAAGCCGTGTATGCCGCGCTGACGCGCGAGGTGGGGGGCGATCACGTTCTGGTGACGTCGATCGCGGCGCCGGCGGAGGACCCTCACTTCGTGCGCCCGAAGCCGAGCTTCGCGGTCGACATCCGCCACGCGGACCTCTTCGTGACGACGGGGCTCGATCTCGAGCTCTGGGTACCCGTCCTGTTGGACAAGGCCGGGAACGCCGACGTGATGGAAGGAGGCCCGGGCTACGTCACGGCCCACACGGGGGTCCGGCTCCTGGAGATCCCGGCCTCCGTCGACCGAAGCGCCGGCGACGTGCACGTCTTCGGGAACCCACACCTGCACACCGATCCCCTCAGGGCAATCCAGATCGCTCGGAACATCGTGACGGGGCTGCGGACCATCGCACCGGAGCTCGGCCCCGAGTTCGACGCGAATCTCGCGACGTTCTCCGACCGGCTTCACCGACGGCTGTTCGGGGAGGCCCTGGTGGATCTCCTGGGAGGGGACGTGCTGGCCGATCTGGCGCTCGCCAATCGTCTCCGCCCCTTCCTCGAAGACCAGACGTACGAGGGAGAGCCGCTCGCGGACCGTCTGGGGGGTGGATGGGGGCCGCGGAGACGTTCCGTGGAAAGGACATGATCTGCTATCACAAGAACTGGGTGTACCTGGAGGAGCGCTTCGGCGTGCGCTGCGTGGAGTACGTGGAGCCGAAGCCCGGAATCCCGCCGACGCCCAGTCACGTCGTGAAGCTCGTCGACCTCATGAACAACCGCGGAATCGGCGTGCTGCTGGCGGCCAGCTATTTCGACCGGCGCAAGGTGGAGTCGGTGGCCTCCCGGGGAAACGCCGAGGCGGTTATCGTCCCCTTGAACCCGGGCGTTGCGGGCGCGGACGACTACTTCGGGCTCGTGGATCTATGGGTCCGGTCCCTGGCCGCAGCCTTCGATCGAACGAGCGTCGTCGCGGCCTCGGGGCGGACGACTGTTGCTCCACCCCCGGGACCCACCACAGGAGCGAACCGATGAAGCCGGGAACCCTCGGTATCGATAGCAGGCTGGTCCACGGCACCTACCACCCCGACGAGACGGGAGCGGTGAACGTGCCCATCTACCAGTCCTCCACCTTCGCCTTCCGGGACGCGGCGCACGGGGCCGCGCTCTTCGCCGGGGAGGAGGAGGGCTGGATCTACACGCGCCTCGGCAACCCGACGATCCGCGCGCTGGAGGATGGCGTCGCCGACCTGGAGAACGGCGCCGGCGGCGTGGCGACGAGCTCGGGGCTGGGCGCGGTGAGCACGCTGTACATGGCGCTCCTGGAGCAGGGCGCCCACGTCGTGAGCACGGCCTCCGTGTATGGACCGAGCAGGGGTCTGCTGGAGAAGCACTTCGCGCGCTTCGGGACCGACGCGACGTTCGTGGACACGTCCTCGCTGGACGAGTTGCGGGCGGCCACGCGGCCCGACACCCGCCTGGTGTACGTGGAGTCCCCGTCCAACCCCGCCATGCAGGTCACGGACATCGCCGGCGCGGCGGACATCGCACACGGGCACGGTGCCCTCCTCGCGGTCGACAACACCTTCGCCAGCCCCTATCTGCAGAAGCCGCTGGACCTGGGTGCGGACGTCGTGCTCCACTCGGTGACCAAGTTCATCAACGGCCACGCCGATGTCGTGGGCGGTCTCCTGGTGGCGCGCGACCCGGCGATCCACGCCCGCTTGCGCCGCGTGATGATCGACATCGGGTGCAACATGGATCCGCACCAGGCCTACCTCGTGCTGCGCGGCCTCAAGACCCTCGGCGTGCGGATGGAGCGGGCGCAGGCGAACGCTGCCCGCGTCGCGCGCTGGCTGGAGGCGCATCCGAAGGTTGCCGCGGTTCGCTACATCGGCCTTCCGTCGCACCCCCAGCACGAGGTAGCGAAGCGGCAGATGAGCGGCTTCGGGGCCATGATCGCCTTCGAGCTCGAGGGAGGGTTCGAGGCCGGTCGCACGCTGATGGATCACGTGAAGCTGGCGACCCTGGCCGTGTCCCTCGGCGGCGTCGAGACGCTCATCGAGCACCCGGCCTCCATGACCCACGCGGGGATGACGAGGGAGGCGCGGGAGGCCGCGGGATTCACCGACGGCCTGGTGCGCTATGCCGTGGGCATCGAGGACGCCGACGATCTGATCGCGGACCTCGAGCAGGCGCTCGAGTCGATCCCCGACGCAGTGTCGAGCGTGGAGATGGCGGCGACGACGCGCTGAGCGCGGTTCGTTCCGTGCGCGATCAGTCCGGTCGCTCGGCCAGGATGCGCTCGGCACGCTCGATCTCTTCGAGGTGGGCGCGCTCGTCCGCGAGCTTCCGGTGCTCATGGGCCTTCCGCACGACCTCCGCGAGGGTTTCCACCCTGCATGGCTTGGTCAGGTACTCGTAGACGCCCCTACGTGAGGTCTCGAAGGCGTCCTGGATGCTCCCGTGGCCCGTGAGCATGATCACAGGGACGTGGGGTGCCATCTCGGTGATCCTCCGGAAGACGCTGATGCCGTCCATTCCCGGCATCTTCACGTCGAGAACGACGACGTCGGTCGTACCCTCCCCCAGGAGGGCAAGCGCGGTCGCGCCGTCCTCCGCCGTCGTCACCCGGAGGCCCCGGCGCTCCAGGCCGGGTGACACGGCCCGGAGGAAGTCGCGCTCGTCGTCGACGAGCAGCAGCCGGATCGCGGGTTCGTCGGTGCTCATCCTACCGTCACCTCCGTGGCGAGGGGAACGTGGAGGGAGAGGGTGGTCCCCTCGCCGGGCGCGCTCTCGACGTCGATCGTGCCACCCCATCCGTGCACGATTCCGTGCACGACGGCCAGGCCGAGCCCGGTGCCCATCCCCGGAGGCTTCGTCGTGAAGAAGGGCTCGAAGATGCGATCCAGGTCCTCGGGCGCGATCCCGCACCCGTCGTCCTTCACCCGCAGGAGGAGCTGCTTCCCCTCGCGTGCCGCGACGATCCGGACGGACCCGCCCGGGGGCGTGGCGTCGAGGGAGTTGCCCACCAGGTTGAGCAGCACCTGCTCCAACTCGTTGGCGTCGAGCCAGGCCGGGGGGAGCTCCGGCTCCACCTCGAGGAGCAGGGATACGTTCGCGGTCGAGGCCCTGCGGGACAGGAGATCGGTCGTCTCACGAAGCACGGGCTCCACGTCGGTCGCGGTGGGCCTGGTCTCGGTGCGGCGCCCGAATTGCAGCATCTTTCCGGTGATTTCCCCGCATCGCTCCACCTGGTGACCGCAGCGTTGCAGCGACCGCTCCATCGCTGTCCGCGCGTCTCCGTCGACGGAGAGCTCGCCCAGGCGGTCCAGCAGGTTGGTCTGCTCGGCGCTCAGGATCGCGAGAGGGTTGTTGATCTCGTGCGCGAGCCCGGTGGCCATCTCGCCCAGGGACGCCAGCCTCGCCGACTTCAGCAGGTCGTCGTACATGAGGTCCCGCTGGCGGTCGGCCCGCTCGATCTGCCCAATGAGGCGGGAGGTGACGAAGATCGTCGCCACGAACACCATGAGGACGGCGAAGAGCGTGATGAGCGCGCCGTCGCCCACGGCCCGGGCCACCGGCATGAGGATCTCGCGCTCCGGCTGCTGCACCACGAGCATCCACCGGTCGCCGTCCAGCCAGGTCGACACCTGGCGGACCGGACCGGAGGGCGTGTCGATGCGCTCGTCGCGGATCTCGCCGTGTGGCGTGGGCTCCACGATGCCGGATTGGCCGAGCACCTCCCCGGAGCGCGGCGGCGTCTGGTAGACGCCCTCCCGGTTCACGATGAACACGTCCCCGAACGTCCCTACCGAGAGCGAGCGCACCAGGTCGTACAGGCCGCGGTTGTCCAGCGTCGCGCGCAGGATCCACGGCCCGGTCGCCAGGTCGCGGCGCACCGCCACCACGCTGTGCGGGCTCTGGCGGAAGCCGAGGAAGACGTCGCTGATGCTGGACCCCTGGGACATCACTTCCCGGAACCATGCAGCGTCCCGGTAGTCACGGTCCATGAGGTCGTACGGGCCGACGTAGGCCAGGTGCCTGCCCTCCCCGTCGATGACGCCCATGTCCACGAAGCTGTTGCCGTGGACCGCCGCTACCGAAGCGAACACCTCCCGCAGCGTAGCTGGGTCGCGCAGCTCGCGGAGGGTGTGCGTGCGCGAGATCATCTCGACGGTACGGAGCTGCTCGGCGAGGTACGCGTCGATGGCTGCCGCATGTGCCCGGGCCATGTTGCGGTGCAACGTCAGGGCTTCGCCGATGGCGAGGTCGCGGAACACGAACCACGCGCCGGCACCCATCACGAGGAAGGGCACGGCCGACACCACCAGCAGCCCGGCCACCATCCGCCAGCGGAGCCGGCGCCGCGCGCGGGCCTCTTCGGGGCGGGGGCGGTGCCAGGGAATCTCGGGTTCTCGGTCGCGGGGCGCGGGCCCGGCGTTGTGCACGGTTACCATCGGCGGTACGGCGCCTCCCATCGCGGATCGGGAGCTCCCGGTCGGGGACCGGGCGGAGCCCGGACGGGCGTCCCGAGGTGGCGCCCCATGGGCCCTCCAGTGAATTCTCGGCATCCCCGTCCGGAAGGGTATTGTGGGTTCCACACACGAGTCTCCGGGTTTCCCGCAATCGATCCTGCGGCTCCCCCTGGCCTCACCCCCGTCCGGAGCGGATCTTTCGGCAGGGGGGCTCTTGCGGGCTCGACCCGCATCGACGATCCGAATGACGGAGAGCTACCGAGGATTCGACCGCGTGGCGGAGGTCCTGCCCGTGGGGATCCTGCGCGCCGACGCCCGGGGGCGCTGCCTCTTCCTGAACCGCCGCGGCCGCACCGCACTGGGTGTCACCGCCGACGAGGCGCAGGGCTTCGGCTGGATGCGGCGCCTCTCGCCGGAGGACCGCGACCGGGCGCTGCGGGCATGGGCCGAAGCGACCCGGCGAGCCGAGCCGCTCGACCTCGAGCTCGTGGTTCGTGGTGGGGACCCCCCGACCCAGACCCTCTCCCTCCGGGCGGCGCCGATGCTCTCCCCGACCGGCAGGGTGGCCGGCCACGTGGCCACTCCTGGAGGAGCTCAGCCCGGCTCGGGCCGGGGACGACGCCTCCTCGCCACGTGCCGGGCCGGCCGGGCGGGCGCCGAACGAGGCGGAGGACGAGATGCGGGAGCGCATGGCGCATCTCACCCGGGTGAGCACGATGGGCGAGATGGCGTCGAGCATCGCCCACGAGGTCAACCAGCCGCTCACCGCCGTGGCCACCTACGCCCAGGCGTGCCGCCGCCTCATCGAGGCCGGCGAGGCCGACCTGTCCGACGTCGTCGACGTCCTGAGCCGCATCGCGCACGAGGCCGTGCGCGCAGGCGACATCATCCACCGCTTGAAGGACATGGTCCGCCGCCACGAAAGCCGGTGGGCCGAGTGCGACCTCAACGAGCTCGCACTCGACGTGGAGTCGCTCGCGCAGGTGGATGCGCGGCTCCACGACGTGCGCCTCGCCTTCGACATCACCCCCGACCTCCCGCCCGCCCTGGCCGACGGCGTGCAGATCCAACAGGTCATGCTGAACCTGATCCGCAACGGCATCGACGCGGTCCAGTCCCCGGGCGCCCGCTCCCGGGAGGTCCGGCTGCGCACGGACTACGACGGTGCCCGCCGCCTCCGGGTGAGCGTGGAGGACGGGGGATGCGGCGTCCCACCCGAGGTGGAGCCCCGGCTCTTCCAGCCGTTCTTCACCACCAAGGACGGTGGGATGGGGATGGGGCTCTCGATCAGCCGGTCGATCGTGAAGGCCCATCGGGGGGACATCGGTTTCGAGAGGAATCCCGACGGTGGATCGACGTTCTACTTCACGCTGCCCGTGCTCGAGGAGCGCTGATGTCGGACACCGAACCCGAGGGACGGCCGATGGACCGCGAGCACGAGCCGACGGTGTACATCGTGGACGACGATCCGGGCGTGCTGGACGCCGTCCAGCTCCTCATGCGATCCGTGGGCCTCCGCAGCCGCATCTTCCCGTCGGCGTCGGCCTTCCTGGCGACGTTCGAGCCCGACGCACCCGGTTGCCTCGTCCTGGACCTGAGAATGCCGTGGATGAGCGGAACCGAGCTCCAGGCCCGCCTCCGCGAGGCGGGGGCGCGGATCCCCATCATCTTCGTGACGGCGCACGGCGACATCCCAACGGCGGTCGAGGCCGTGAAAGCCGGCGCCGTGGACTTCATCCAGAAGCCCTTCTCGGATCAGAAGCTCCTGGACAAGGTGCACCAGGCCCTTGCGATGGATGCCGACGCCCGGCGCGAGCGCGTGCGGCTCGAGCTGGCCCGGGCGCGCCTCGACGCCCTCACCCCACGCGAGCGCGAGGTCATGGCGCTCGTGGTCGAGGGGAAGCACAACAAGGCCATCGCGCAGGAGCTGGGGATCAGCCTGCGTACCGTCGAGAGCCACCGGGGGCGGGTCATGGCGAAGATGGAGGCCGCGTCCGTGCCGGCGCTGGTCCAGGCGGTGATGCGTCTGGAAGGAGAGAGGGGCTGAGGTCGAGACCGCTCCCCCCGGTACCTCCGGGCTCGTCCGCGCGTCCTCGCGGACCCATGTGGTGGGTCAACGCGTGGGCCACCGCCGCCGTGCGCGTGTGCAGGTGGAGCTTCTCGAGGATGTTGCGCACGTGGAAGCGGACGGTGTTCTCGCTCACGCCCAGCGTCTCGGCGAGCTCGCGATTCGAGGTACGCCCCCGCGTCATGTGGCCGAGGACCTCCCGCTCCCGGACCGTTAGCGACGTGGCGGGGGCGGCGACCCCCCGTAGACCTGCATGGAGGTCGTCTTCCCGTCGGACCCGTGGCCAGCGAGGTGGGGCGCGATGGCCAGGTCCCCGGCCCTCGCGCGCTCGAGCATGGCGCAGAAGGTCGCCCCGTCCACGTCCGTGGTCAGGAACCCCGTGCCCCCGAGCGCACCGCCTCGACGAGGAGTCCCCTCCGCTGCCGGCGAGAGCACGACGACTGCCGTCGATGGAAGCTCGGTGGCGATCCGGCGTGTCGCCGGATCGCTCCGGCGCGGTCAGCCTCGACGCCGAGCAGGACGACGTCCGGCGCGTGACTCGAGCGCGAACGGCACGGCCTCCGAGCGCGCTGGACGCCTCGGCGACGACCTGGTGCCCCCGCTCTTCTACCAGCGTGCGGAGAGCGTCGCGAAGCAGCGCCTGTTCATCGGCGATAAGAATCTGCACCGCTCGGTTCCCGCGCAGCGTGGGCGTGCGTGGGCAGGCGTAAGGCAGGTTCGACCTAATCTAGCAGGTCGCACAAGGAGCGGGGCGGGTGGGCGGCACCGTTCCCCGTTCTCGCGCCCGCCCCTCAGCGGAAGGAGGGCTGGCGCACGCGCCACTCGTTCACGAGGCGCAGCAATGTTCGCCCGCCCTCCTCACCGTAGCGGGGACGTCCGTCCCGGTCGACGAGCACGGCCCAGTCCTCAGGATGCTTCGACCGCACCCAGGCGAAGAACGGTGCAAGCGCCGCCTGGAGGGGGCTCGGCGCATCGCTCACCCGGCCGATCGGTCCCAGATGTTCGATCCTGCCTCCACGGAAGATGAAGGCCGTTCCCGGGTAGGCGATGGAATCCAGGCCGAGCGCGGTCAGGAACGTGTTCCGCTCCACGACGTCGCCCACGACGGTATCGCCGGCAACCCGCTCGATATCGATGTCCAGATGGGTGTCGGTGATCACGTCCTGCTCGTGGGGCGCCATCACCTCGTCGATGCCATGGCGGGTGTCGCCCGCCAGATCCCACGTCACGTCGTCGGTGAAGAGCGGCCGGATCCAATCCAGGTCGTGCCGGTTCGAGGCGTCGATGTACCGGAGCACGACGTACTCCCGTGCCAGCCCGAGGAGGATGCGGCCGCTCGCTGCCCCGGCCCGCACGCCTCCGTCCGGGGTGAGGAGACTGTCGCGCAGCTCCGGATGGGCCTCCAGCCACCAGCGTTGGAAGGGCCCGAAGTACCGCTCGAGGAATGCGTTCGCGGAATCGCCCGGCGTGCTGTGACCCGGCGCGGGGCCCTTCCAGACGATCCGTCCGCCTCCGTCGTAGACGAAGGCCACGCCCCTGTGCTCCAGCGGCGGGGCACGAAGGAGGTCGAACAGGGTGCTGGCCTCGATCAGATCGTGGAAGACGGTGTCTCCGACCACACGGACGTTGGAGCGTTCGAGACGGGCACCCAGCGCTCGGTCGCGCTCGTGCATCGCCATGACCGCGTCGATCCCACGGAACGTCCTCGCCCCGAGCCGCCACGTCACGTCCGGCGCGTAGAAGCTCCGGAGTGCCTCCAGGTCGTCGCGGTCCGCGGCGTCCGCGAAGGCCACGAAGCGGGCCTCCAGATCCGGTCGTTCGCTTCGGCAGGCCCCTGCGACCACGGGGACGAGCGCCGCGAGACACGCGCCGCGGAGAGGATGCGCCATGGTCGACAACTAGGCCAAAAGAGGTGTGCAGTCAAATCGCCGCGGCGGAGCTCGGTTGCATGCGGTACGGCATCAGAGGATGTACCCCGACGCCACACCGCGGAACGCCGCCACCTGCGTCTCGGCCCATCCCTCTTCGCGGCCGAGCTCGGCCGCCAGAATCCCGGCCACGGCCGGCGCCGCCTCGAACGCGGCGCGGGCGTCGAGGAGGAGGGCCCGGGAGCGTCGCGCGAGGACGTCGTCCACGGAGCGCGCCATCTCTTCCCGGGCGAACCAGACCACCTCCGCCCGCGTGAGCGACAGTCGGGGGTGAACGACTTCGCCCATTCCATCCTGCGATGCCTCCAGCTCCTCGATTCCCGCAGCGTCGGACCCATAGGCCGCGAGCCTCCCGAACTTCTCGGCGTGGCGGTGGAAGCCGTGGATGTTCAGCTCGCGCGTCACACACGGCCGCGCCTCCAGGTCACCCATCGTCTGGGCGATGTCAACCGCGTCTTCCGCCATCTTCCGGTACGTCGTCCACTTGCCGCCGGCGATCGTGATGAGCCCGGAGTCGCTCACGCGGACCGCGTGCTCGCGGCTGATCTCCGCCGTGTCCTCGGCGTCTCCGGCCGCCACGAGCGGACGGATGCCGGCGAATACGCTCAGGACGTCCTCTCGCTCGGGGTCCTTCTCCAGGTAGCGGCGCGCGTGCGCGAGGATGAAGTCCACCTCCTCGGCGAGGGGCACGGGCTCCAGCGCGACGCGCTCCACCGGGGTGTCGGTGGTGCCGATCAGGACGCGATCCAGCCAGGGGATCGCGAAGAGGACCCGTCCGTCGTCGGTGTGCGGGACCATGATGGCCGCCTCTCCCGGGAGGAACGAGCGATCCAGCACCACGTGCACGCCCTGGGACGGCTGGATGATCGGCCTGGCGTCCGGCTGGTCCAGGCGACGGACGTCGTCGGCGAAGGGCCCGGTGGCGTTGATCACCGACCTGGCGCGGACCTCCAGCGTCTCTCCCGACTCCTCGTCACGCGCCTGTACGCCGACGACCAGGCCGTCCGCGGTCTTGGACAGGCCGGTGACGCGGGCATAGTTCATCAGCGTCGCGCCCTGCTCCGCGGCGGTCATGGCAAGGTGGGTGAGGAGGCGTGCGTCGTCGAACTGTCCGTCGTGGTAGACCACGCCGCCCAGAAGCCCGTCGGTCTCGATCGTGGGCAGGCGCGCGACGGTCTCGTCCTTCGACAGGTTCCGCGACTTGCCGAAGCCGTACCGTCCCGCGAGCACGTCGTAGACGCGCATGCCGATCCCGTAGAAGGGTGCCTCCCACCACTTGTAGTTCGGAACGATGAACGGCAGGTCCTTCACCAGATGCGGCGCATTGTTGCGCAGGATGCCCCGCTCCTTGAGTGCCTCCATGACCAGCGGGATGTTGCCCTGCTGCAGGTAGCGCACACCTCCGTGGATGAGCTTGGTCGAGCGGCTGGAGGTGCCCTTCCCGAAGTCACTCTGCTCGAGCAGCAACACGTCGTGGCCGCGCGAAGCGGCGTCGAGCGCGATGCCGATTCCGGTGGCGCCACCGCCGATGACGATCAGGTCCCAACCGTCGGGCGATTCGCGGATGCGCCGGAGGGATTCGTTGCGGTCCATGGCGGCAAGATACACGTGCCCGGAGGCCGCGCCACACGGCGCCGGAGCGCCGGCCGGCTGCCCTGGCCGGCTTCTACGCCCGGATGCACCGGCGGGTGCGGCCGACTATCCTGAGGGAGGCACGGCCACGCGCTGCAAGGCGACGGCATCTACTACGAGGCGGGCGACCGCCTGTGGGTGAGCTTGTACGCACCGTCGACCGCCGACTGGGCCGACGCCGGGGTGCGCTTCACGATGGAGACGGGCTTCCCGGTCGGGGAGCGTGCGCGCCTCACCGTCGCGACCGACGCGCCCCGCCCCTTTACCCTCTCCCTGCGCAGGCCCCGATGGGCCGGTGAGGGATTCGCGGTATGGGTGAACGGGGAGGCCGTCGAGGCGGACGCCCGCGACGCGGAGCCCGTCGCCGACCCCGACTTGTACGCTTGGAACTTCCCCGCGAGCGACTACGTGGACGTCGAGCGGACGTGGCGGGGCGGCGACGTGGTCGAGATCGACCTTCCGAAGCCGCTCCGCGTCGAGGCGCTGCCCGACGACCCGCGGAGGGCCGCGCTGATGTGGGGCCCCCTGGTCCTGGCGGGAGACCTCGGGCCGGAGCCGAGCGGACGTCGCGACGAGGACGACGGCCGCGATCCATCATCGGCCCCCGTCTTCGTGCGCGAGGCCGACGCCGATGTCTCGGACTGGGTGAAGCCGACCGATACGGCTGGCCGCTTCCGGACGGACGGTGCGGGGAGGGAGCCCAACGCCGCCGGCGCGGCGCACGACGTGGACCTGGTGCCGTTCCACCATATTCGACGGCGCACGTACGGGGCGTACTGGGACCTGTTCACGGCGGCGGAGTGGGAGGAGCGGAAGGCGGCGTACGCGTCCGATGCCGAGCGCCAGCGACTCCTGGAGGCGGCCACGGTCGCGTGGGTCCAGCCAGGCGAGATCGTCGTCGAGCGGCGCTTCGGCTACCAGGGCTCCGAAGGGGTGACGGCGGCCCGCATCGAGGGACGGCCGGGGCGCCGCGGGCGCGGCTGGTTCTCCTTCGACGTCCCCGCGGACGCGGCCCGCCCGATGGCGCTGATCCTGACCTACTTCAGCGACGACCGCCGGGCGGCCCCGGCGTCCTTCGACGTCCTCGTCGACGGCGAGCGCCTGGCGACCCAGGAGGTCGGCCGAGGCGGGCCACGGCGCTTCTACGACGTCGAAATCGCGGTGCCCGAAGCGATGACGCGCGGCAAGGAGCGGGTCACGCTGCGCTTCGAGTCACATGAAGGCAGCCAGATCGCGACCGTGTTCGGGATTCGGATGGTGCGGACGGACGCGCCACTGCACCACGAGCCCGAGTGGATCAGTCCCGGCGCACCTTGTTTCGGACGGCGTCGAAGTGGACGCCCTTCATCCGCGTGATGCCGCGCTCGGTCTTCTTGTAGACGGTCTTGCGCGCCTTGTCGCCCTTCTCCTGGTCGCTCCAGAAATACGGCGAGGGCCTTCCATCGGGTCTGGCGATCTGCACGTGAGCCATTTCGTGCTCCTCGAGGATGGAGGTCGGGATCGGAGCACGGGAGGCCTTCGGTCCATTGCAGGTAAGCAATACGATACCCCGAAGGGGCGCCCTTTGGTCCTCATGCGACGCGCCGGACCACGTTGTTCATCACCGGGAACAGCGCGAAGGCCAGGTAGCTGCGAGCAAGGGAATGTCTGGCAGGCGGAGTCCTGGCCGGCAGGGTCCCTACCCATGTACGCCGTGGTCGTGGACCTGATCGACTGGGGCGACAACCTCGAGTCGGTGGATTGGTACACGAAGTCCCAGGTCCGCACCGAGGTCGTGCTCTTCGAGGACCAGCTCGAGGGCGACCCCGAGGAGAACCCATGGCCGATGCTCGAGTACCAGATGCGCCACACCAGCGGATGGGGCATCGACGAGGTGCACGGCCTCGAGGCCGACCTGGACGGGGTGGCCCAGGAGGGCCCCGGAACCCGGGCCACGGTCTACTCGCACTGCGCCCGGCTGACGATCCAGAGGCTGCTGACCGATCGGGACGACCCCGCGCTCGCGGACCTGGTCTGGGTCGCCGGCGACGGATGGACGGAGCCCGAGGGCTACGAGGACGACCTCATCAACCCGCACATCTTCAACGGCTCCGTGCACGAGGGTGGTGACGGCCCGGGCTACTACTCGGCCGAGATCAACGTCAAGGGCCGGATCATCTACGGCTACACGTGGAACGTCCGACAGCTCAACGACGGCGCCGGCGACTACCGGCTCACGTTCAGCTTCGACGAAACCTGCGGCCCGGCGACGCTCAACACCCTCTTCGCCGACGGCACCACGGAGATCCTGGTTCCCGCGGAGGAGGTGGTGGTGGCGGCCGAAGAAGGCGGTGACGAGGGCGGCGGAACAGCCGCGCTCCGCACCGACCTGAACCTCACCTACATCGACATCCGCATCCTCGAGCGTGGCGGTGGTGGTGGTGGCGGCGGAGGTGGCCACGGTGGTGGTGGAGGCGGTGGCGGGCCCGGAGGCCCCGGCACCTGACTCGGCGCACGGTCGATCCATTCACGCAGCTTTCCCCCGCCGCGCGCGCGGCGGGGGCGGGCCGCAGCGAGAGAGGAGGCTGGCATGAAGGCGAAGCGGGCGATCCGGAGACTTCCGGGGGCAGTGACGACATCGCTCGGCATCGTGATCACGCTCGGCATCGGCGGCTGTGCGGACGGGGGGAGCATGGCGCCGGAGCCGGTGCTGGAAGCCACGAGCGCCGTGGCAGTCGTGGGCAGGAAGGTCGCGGGTACAGTCCACTTCACGGGAGACGTGGACGTCGTGTGGAACGGAGGACAGGGGATGGGAGCCCCCGAGGGTACCGACCGCGTCTCGCACGCGGCGATGGCCGTGTACCCCGACGTCCCGGCTGGCTCGCCGGGGCCGGGGCGGTTCACGTTCAGCGTGGTGAACCAGGATGGGACCGTTCACCGACAGATCGAGGTGGCCCTGACGTGGGCGGGCCTGGAGGACCAGGTGACGAATCCGGGGGAGATCCGGTTCCTGGGCGTGGTGGTCTCGGACACCAAGCCGTGCGGAGGGAGCGGGCACGGCGAGGAAGGGGGGTGCGGGGACGAAGGCGGCTGCTCCGGCGGCGGCGGAACGGGTGGAGGCGGTGAGCCCGGCGGGATGGGTGGAGGCGGCGTGAACGGCTCGGACTGCCGCATCGGCCAGGTCGTGATCGGCTGGGCCATGGACGGCGGCACACCGGCGGTGGGCAACGACCGGGTGTCCTGGAAGTGGTTCGCCCCCGACGCGCCCAAGGTCCTCTCGATCCAGGCCGCCATCGAGGCCGGGACCGAGATCCCCTGGCCGTGCAAGCTGTGCGAGAAGGAGATCCTTGGCGGGAACCTGAGGCTGTTCCTGCGCTGATGTTCGGGCGAGTAACCTACCGGCCCGGCAGGGGCCGTGGCCGTCAACCGGTCACGGAGGGAGCGCCCGCCCCGCCTTCTCCTGCCGGGCTTGACGGGGCGGGCGTCCGGACGGCTGCAGCCGTCTCTTTACTTGCAGCGGGTGAACGCCGCCACGTGGTTCTCTGCGGATGCCTCTCTCAGGCTTTCGAACACGGAGGCCAGGTTGGCCGGCAGCTCGGTCGCGAGGAACGCGTCATACATGGCGACGTTCTCGCCCTCGGCGCGGATCGCTTCGGCGCACGCCTCCAGGACCTCGTCGAAGACCGGCACGTTGTCCGCGTTCCAGTCCGACGGCGGGACGGGCAGCTGGTACTTGTCGTAGCGCTTCTCCAGGGCCCGGATGTGTCTGCCTTCGGCCTCGACGACCCTGGTGAACGGCTTCACCGCACCGAGGTCCGTGAGCACGCGGGCGTACATCGCCTCCAGGTAGTACTCGCCCTGGAGGGCCGTGCCCAGCATCTCCAGCACCTCGGCACCCGGCACCGGGTGCTGGGGCCCCGGACCGTTGCGCGCCGCCTGTACTGCGACGTCGATGTTCGGCTCGGTGATCGCCTGCGGCTCGCCGCAGCCCGCGATCCACACGGTGGTGAGGAGCAGGGACGTGGACAGGTACTTGTGGAAGTTCTTCATCGGGATCTCCTGATCGAAGGGAAAGCCTGAAGGCAGGCACGCTTCGATCACTGCCCCGAGCATACCGCGTTCCCGGAGACCCTTTGGCGGACGATGGACGTAAGCGCTTGTCGGAATGCGTCTTGCGGTGAGGGTGACGAAGGGCTTCCGACCCTCGCATGTCGCACTATGTCTCAGCGGCGCGCATAGCGTGACGCATCACGCGACGCGCCCGTCGGACTCCTCACGCCATGCCGAACGGATATCCCTCCGCGTCGAGCACCGCGGCGGCCAGCAGCCGTCCCTCCTTCCGGACGTCGAACGGCTCGCGGCGGGTCAGCTTCCGGTGCATGGAGAGCATGCTGCGCAGCTCCTCGCCCTCGGCGCACGCGGTGAGCACCTGCTTCGCCGCGGCCTCGACGATGGGCATGCCGGTCTCGATCGCCAACCGCGCCGCGGCGCGCCGGGCGGCAGCGCCGGCCTCGTCCACCAGGGCCTCGGCTTTGGCGGCACGAAGGACCGCGCTCTCCATGGCGTACGTCTGGATCACCATGTCGGCGAGCCAGGCCAGCACCTCCTGCTCCTCCTCCAGGCTCTGTCCATGCTTCTGCGCGGCGACACCCGCCGCGAACAGCGTCTGCTTGCGCGCCTGGTCGACGACGGCGAGCTCGGCGCCGAACGCGCCCTCGGGCGCATCCCCGCGCACGCTCCGGCTCATGAGCTCGTCGGTGACCTTCTTGATGGCGGGGAGGAGCGCAAGCTGTCCCTTCATCGCGCGCTCCACGAGCATCCCCGTGATCAGCATGCGGTTGATCTCCGAGGTGCCCTCCCAGATGCGGTTGATGCGCGCGTCGCGGTAGTAACGCTCGGCGGAGTACTCGGCGATGAAGCCGTACCCCCCGTGGACCTGGAGCATCTCGTCCGCGACGAACTCCACCACCTCGCTCGAGAAGACCTTGTTGATCGAGCACTCCACGCTCAGCTCCCGGAGCGCCGCGACGGTCGCCGCCGCCTTGTCGGCGTCTCCCGCCGCCTCGATGAGGCGGTCGATGTCGTGGGCCGTGCGGTAGACCATCGTCTCCTGGCAGTAGATGCGCGCGCACGCGGCGGCCAGCTTCTGCTGGATCAGCGGAAACGTCGGCGATGGCCTTGCCGAACTGCTTGCGCTCCTTGGCATAGCGGGCGCCGGACGCCAGCGAGATCTTCCCTCCGCCCAGCACGGCCGGGCTCAGCTTGAGCCTGCCGATGTTCAGCACGTTGAAGGCGATCTTGTGGCCCTTGCCGATCTCGCCCAGCACGTTGGCGGCGGGCACCGGCGTGTCGTCGAAGGAGAGGGCGCACGTGGAGGAGCCCTTCAGGCCCAGCTTCTTCTCCTCGGGGCCTACCGTGAAGCCCGGAGAGTCCCGTTCGACGATGAACGCGGTGAAGTGCTCGCCGTCCACCTTGGCGAAGACGATGAAGAGGTCGGCGAAGCCGGCGTTGGTGATGAACTGCTTCGACCCGTTGAGGACGTAGACGTCGCGCTCCGGATCGAGGACGGCCGTCGTGCGCGCGCCCAGCGCGTCCGAGCCGCTGCCCGCCTCGGTGAGGCCGTAGGCCGTGATCGTCTCTCCGGTGAGGATCCCCTCCACGTAGCGGGCACGCTGCTCCTCGGTGCCGAAGTAGAGGATGGGGAGGCCGCCGATGCCGGTCTGGACCATGATCGCCGGAGCGTACGATCCGCCCATCCCGACCTTCTCCGCTACGAGGATGGCGGTGGTCTTGGGCGCTCCGAGCCCACCCCACGCCTCGGGGACGTCGACGGCGAACACGCCCAGCTCGCCCGTCTCGCGCACGAGCCCCTCGAGCAGGCCTTCCTCCTGGGCGTCGATGGCCTCCCAGCGGGGCAGCACCTTCTCTTTGACGAAGTCCTCCACGCTCCCCGCCAGCATGCGGGCCTCCTCGTCGAACTCCTCCGGGACGAAGACGTCCGCGGGGTCGGTGGGGCCCAGGAGGAACGTCCCGCTGCCGATGGTCTTCTCGGTGGTCGTGCTCATGATGGGCTTCCGTCGCGTCAGGGACGTTCGAAGAGGGCGGCGGCACCCATGCCGCCGCCGATGCACATCGACACCACGCCGTAGCGCGCGTCGCGGCGCTTCATCTCGTGCAGGAGGGTCGCGGTGAGCTTCGCGCCGGTGGCGCCCAGAGGGTGGCCCAGCGCGATGGCGCCACCGTGGACGTTGACCTTCTCCGGGTCCAGGCCGAGCTCACGCACGCAGTACACGGCCTGCGAGGCGAACGCCTCGTTGAGCTCGAAGAGGTCGATGTCGTCCTGGGAGACGCCGCACCAGTCGAGGAGCTTGGGGATCGCCTCCACGGGGCCGATGCCCATGATGTCGGGCGGCACGCCCGCCACCTGGTAGCCGCGCAGCACGGCGAGGATCTCCAGCCCGAGCTCCTCCGCACGACCACGGCTCATGACCAGCGCCGCAGCCGCGCCGTCCGACGTCTGTGAGGAGTTCCCGGCCGTCACCGACCCACCGACCTTGAACACGGGCCTGAGCTTGGCCAGCGCCTCGGGGGTGGTATCCCGCCGCGGGCCCTCGTCGACGTCGAAGACCGAGGTGTGCACCTCGCTCTTTCCGCGCGGGCCCGGTGTCGCGGGTCACGACCTCCACCGGCACGATCTCGTCGGCGAACGTTCCCGCGTCCAGGGCTTCGACCGCGCGACGGTGGCTCTCCAGCGCGAAGGCGTCCTGGTCCTCGCGGGACACCTCGAAGCGGGAGGCCACCTCCTCGGCGGTGAGGCCCATCGAGATGTACGCCTCGGGCATTTCGGCGACGAGGGCGGGGTTGGGCACGAAGCGCTCCCCGGTCATGGGCACCATGCTCATCGACTCGGTCCCGCCGGCCAGGACGACCGAAGCCTGTCCGGTGGCGATGCGGTCCGCGGCCATGGCGATGGACTGCAGACCGCTGGAGCAGAAGCGGTTCAACGTCATGGCGGGCACCTGATACGGGATGCCGGCGCGGAACTGTACGAGGCGCGCGACGTTCAGGCCCTGCGGGCCCTCGGGCATCGCGCAGCCGAGGATGATGTCGTCCACGTCCGCCGGGTCGAACCCGCCGGCGCGCTCCAGGGCGCCGGTCAGGCAGGCGGCGGCCAGGTCGTCGGGTCGTGTCTCGCGCAGCGTTCCCTTGAAGGCCCTGCCCACCGCGGTGCGCACGGCGGTGACGACGACCGGCTCGTTCTTGTTGCTCATGATGGTTGACCTCAATTCCTCAGCGGTTTGCCGGTCTTCAGGATGTACTCCATGCGCTCCAGCGTCTTCGGCTCCGCGCACAGGCGCATGAACGCCTCCTTCTCCAGGTCCAGCAGATAGTCCTCGCTCACGCGCGACGACGGGCTCACCTCGCCGCCGCACAGCACCCAGGCGAGGGCGTCGCCCACCACCTTGTCGTGGGCGCTGATGAAGCCGGCGCGCTCCATCTGGTCCAGCCCGACGCGGAGGGCGGCCAGTCCCGGCTCGCCCACCACACGGATGTCCGTGCGCGCGGGGGACGGCCGGTATCCGGCCTCGTCCATGGCCAGGACCTGCCGCTTCGCCTCGTGCAGCAGGCGGCCGCGGGCTGGCGACCACGCGGTCCGTGTCGCGCAGGAAGCCCATCTCCTGCGCCTCGTGGGCGCTGGTGGCGACCTTGCCCATGCCCGACGGTCTCGAAGATCCGCCGGATCCAGGGGAAGAGGTCGGTGCCGGGTGCGCTGCGGCGCGGCCTCGTCGGCGCGGCGCACCAGCTCCTTGCACCCGCCGCCGGCGGGGACGACGCCCGGCGCCCACCTCCACCAGGCCGATGTACGTCTCCAGCGAGGCCACCGCGGCGTCGGCGCCGAGCACCATCTCGCAGCCCCCGCCCAGCGTGAGGCCGTGGGGCGCGGCCACCACCGGACGGCTGCACCGACGCAGGCGCTGGTTCGCCCGCTGGAAGCGCTCCAGCATCCACTCCACGTCCTCGGGATTGTCGTCGTCGAGCTCGTTGAGGATCAGGAGCAGGTTGGCGCCGGCGCTGAACTGGGGCGCGTCGTTGCCGATCACCAGGCCGCGCCAGCGCGCCTCCACCTCGTCCAGCGCCCGCTCCATCATGTCGATGATGCCGGGTCCCACCGTGTTCATCTTGGTGTGGAACTCCAGGCAGGCGACGCCGTCGCCCAGGTCCACCAGCGACGCGTCCGGGCTCTCCAGCACGACGCGTCCCGCGGCCTTCAGGTCGGCCAGGACCAGGTGCTCGGGGCGCGAGGGCACCGGTGCGAACGTCGGTGTCGCCGGCGAAGAACAGCGTGGCTGCCGGCGTCGGCGCGATAGAAGCCCTCGGCCCCGCTGTCGTACAGCGCGCGGGCCAGCGGGGGCAGCTCGTGGCCCTCGCCGAGCATCCGCTCGCACGCCCACCGGAACCCCATCGCGTCCCACAGCTCGAAGGGGCCGAGCTCCCACCCGAAGCCCCACCGCATGGCCCGGTCCACGTTCACCACGTCGTCGGCGATCTCGGGGATGCACGCGGCGGCGTAGCGCGCGGTGGCGGAGAACGCCTCCCACAGGAACGCGCCGGCCGCGTCGTCCGCGCGCACGAGCCCGTGGATCCGCTCGCGCAGGTCCTCCACGTTCTTCGCCATCTCCAGCGCCGCGTAGGAGACCTTCCCCTGCGGGACGTACTCCAGGGTGGCGGGATCCACCATGAGGATCTCGCTCTTCCCGTCGGCGCCGCGGACCTTCTTGTAGAAGCCCTCGCCGGTCTTCTCGCCCAGTCGACCGTCCGCGACCAGGCGCTTCATGAAGTCCGGCGGGTCGAAGAGGTCCCGGTGGGGATCGTCCTCCAGCCGCTCGTAGAGGTTGCGGGCCACGTGCGCCAGCGTGTCCAGGCCCACGAGGTCGGCCGTGCGGAAGGTGGCGCTCCCGGGCCGGCCGATGGCCCTTCCGGTGAGCTTGTCCACCTCGGCGACCGTGTAGCCCTTCTCGAGCATGACCTGCATCGCGTGGAAGATGCCGAAGCACCCCACGCGGTTGGCGATGAAGTTGGGCGTGTCCTTGGCGTGGACGACGCCCTTGCCGAGGACGCGCTCCCCGAAGTCCTCGAAGAACGCCACCACCGCGTCGTCGGTCTCCGGGCCGCGCACCAGCTCGAGCAGCTCCAGGTAGCGGGGCGGGTTGAAGAAGTGCGTCACCATGAAGCGCGGCCGCAGCCCGGCCGGCAGCGCGTCCGAGAGCGCGGCGGCCGACAGCCCCGAGGTGTTCGACGTCAGCAGGGCGTGCGGCGCCACGTGGGGCGCGACGCGCTCGTAGAGGGATCGCTTGATGTCGAGGTCCTCGATCACGGCCTCGACGATCCAGTCGCACTCGGCCAGCCGGGGCAGATCCTCGTCGAAGTTGCCCACCTCCACGAGGGCGGGGGCGCGGGACGACGAGAACGAGGCCGGCTTGCTCTTCCGGGCCCGCTCGAGCCCGGTGCGGGCGACGGCGTCCTTGTCGTCGCCTTCCTTCGGGGGGATGTCCAACAGGAGCGTGGGGATGCCGACGTTGGCCAGGTGGGCGGCGATGGCGGCGCCCATGACGCCTGCGCCCAGGACGGCGGCTCGGCCGACGCGGTCGGGTGCGGGGGAGTCCTTCACGACGGGTCTCCAGGTAGGGTGGCGCCGAACGCCCGGGCGAGCATCGTCGCCACGGGGTCCAGCGCGGACATGAGTGCGTAGGAGCGCTTGGAGCGGAGCCAGCCGGTCACGACCTCGTCCAGCGCGCCGAAGAAGACCTGGCGCGCCAGGCGCACGTCCAGGTCGGGCGCGAAGGCCCCGGCCTCCACGCCCGCGGCCACCACCGCTCCGATCAGCTCGAAGTAGGCGGCCACGGCCGGCCGGATCCCCTCGGCCAGCACGGGATCCGGCTCGCGAACGTGGATCTGGAAGACCGTCGCCAGCTCCCGGTCCCCGGCGAAGAACGCCAGGTGGCGCTCGGCCAGGAGACGCAGGCGGGGCACGCCCGGGCTGCCGGCGGCCAGCGCGGGGCGGGATCGCTCGAGGTACTCGGTGAGGTGGCGCCGGAAGAGCGTGACCAGGAGGTCCTGCTTGCCCTCGAAGTACAGATAGATCGTGCCGGTCGCGACGCCGGCCTCCCCGGCCACCGCGGCCATCGTGCTGGCGTGGTAGCCGTTGCGGGCGAACACCCGCACCGCGGCCGCGAGGATGCGGGCTTCCTTGTCGCGAACCACCGGTGCGCCGCCGACCTGGGCCATCACGTCTTCCTGGCGGACGGGAGGAGCTCCGTCCACCGGCAGGGAAATGAATGAACGTTCATTCATTCTAGGGGATCGGGGCGCCCAGATCAACCGCGGGGGCGGCGCGTCAGGTCGGACGTTGCCCCGACGCGGGTCTGCGTCGCTCCTACTCGCCGCGGATGCTCGTCACCGGGTCCACGCGCGTGGCCCTCAAGGCCGGCACCGACGTGGCGGCCAGGGCCACGAGCGCCAGCACGCCGGCGACCAGCGTGTACGTCCACGGGTCCAGGGGGCTCACCTCGAACAGGAGGTTGCCGAGGACGCGCGCCGAGGCCAGCGCCGCAGCCAGGCCGAGGATCAGCCCCGGCGCCGTCAGGCGGGCGCCCTGGCCCAGGACCAGGCGCAGCACGGAGCCGCGGCTCGCCCCGAGCGCCAGCCTCATGCCCAGCTCGCGCGAGCGCTGGGCCACGGCGAACGACATCACCCCGTAGATCCCCACGGAGCCCAGGAGGAGCGCGAGGCCGGCGAAGACACCGAAGAGCGACATGGCGAATCGACGGGTTCCCAGACGGTCGACCGCGATGTCCTGGAGGGTCCGGACATCGCTCACGGGAAGCGAGGCATCGATGGCTGCGACGGCCCGACGGAAGGCGGGGACCGATGCGCGGGGATCCGCGTCGGCCCGGACGAGGGCGCTCATGCCCCAGTAGTCGTTGGCTTGGCGAGGCTGCGACGCCCACAGCTGGAGGGCCGTGGCGAGCGGGAAGTAGAAGGCGGGCGGCGCTGGACGGTCGGGTCGGCCTCCGGCGATGTCGCCGCACACGCCGACGACGACGAGCCCCCCGCCCAGGAAGTGTGGGTCGATGCGTCGACCCAGCGGGTCCTCCCCACCGAAGAGCCGGCGCGCGAGCGTCTGATTGATGACGACCGAGCTGGTGGTCCCTCTGAACTCGGCGTCATGCAACCATCGGCCCGCTACGAGCGACACGCCCACGGCCGCGAAATACCCGGGCGTGACGAGGCGGACCGACGTGAAGTCGGCCTCGCGGGTCGGGTCTCCGAAGACGGTCACGTTGGTGTTGTCCCCGCCCAGGAGCGGCAGCCGGTTGACCAGGCCAACCACTCGGACGCCCGGAACGGCTTGGAGGCGTGCGCCCAACTCGTCGGCGAACCCACCGATGGCCGCCGCATCGGGATACGCCGCGGCCGGAAGGGACATCGTGAACGTCATCACACGCTCGGGGTCGGAAACGCCCAGCTCCACCCGCTGGAGGCGCCACATGCTGTTGGCGAGGAGTCCCGCGCCGGCCACGACGAGCACGGCGAGCGCCACCTCGGCCACCACCAGGACCCTACCCACGGCGCTCCCCCGAACGGATGCGCCGCGGGCACCGTCCGTCAGGAATCCGCGGAGGTCGTCCGGGCGGAGGCGCAGGAGGGGGACGAGTCCGACTGCGAGTCCCACCAGCAAGGTCGTCGCGAGGCCGAAGGCCAGCACGAGGCCGTCGACGCCGATCTGGTCGGCGCGCGCGAGCGTCCCTCCGTAGAGTGCCACCAGGAGGTCCACCCCCCAGTAGGCCGAGGCCATGCCGAGCGCGCCCCCGGCCAGGGACAGGACCAGGCCCTCGCCGAGGAAGAGC
Organism: uncultured Gemmatimonadales bacterium; assembly: GCA_963848895.1. GTDB lineage: Bacteria > Gemmatimonadota > Gemmatimonadetes > Longimicrobiales > Gaopeijiaceae > SZUA-318. The sequence continues at coordinate 665,827 of CAWKGE010000017.1, read as the reverse complement.
GAGACGAGGGCAGAACGCCGTGCGCCGAGGGAGTAGCGCACGGCCAGCTCGTGGTGGCGGGTCTCCGCACGCACGAGCAGCAGGTTGGCGACGTTCACGCAGGCGATGAGGAGGACGAGCGCGACGGCCCCACCCAGCAGGAGGAGCGAGCGTTGGTTGCGTCCGACCACGTAGTCACGCAGGGGCTCGGCCCAGGTGTACCATCCTTCGTTCGCCTCGGGGTATGCCTTCTCGAGCCGCGCGAAGATGCCCTGCAGCTCGGCGCGGAGCCCCGCGACGTCCGCACCCGGTGCGAGCCGGGCGACGCCGAAGTATCCCCGGCTCCTGCGGCTCAGGTCGGCTCCCACGTGCTGGAGGGGGAGCAGGAGCTTCGGCTCACCGGGGAAGGCGAACTGCGGGGGGAGCACCCCCACGATGCGGACCGGGCGGGCGTCGACGGTGACGGTACGCCCAACGACCGTGGGATCGGCGCCGAACCAGGAGCGCCACAGGTCGTCCGTGAGGATCGTCACGGTCTCCGCGTCCACGTTGTCGTCGCCGGGGAGGAGATCCCTCCCCAGTGCCGGCGGGATCCCGAGCACGCCCAACATCTCCGAGGAGGCGAAGAGGATCGGGATCCGCTCCGCCCGTTCCCCGGTCGCCACGTTCCCGCCGAGCACGCGGTAGATGGCCGACGACCGCATCAGCTTCGATCCGGCACGCAGATCCGTCAGGTTGGGCACGGACTCGTCGACGCCCGTGCCACCGAAGCTGGGGTGGCCGTCGGAGAGCCACACCAGCCGGTCGGGCTCGGCGTAGGGAAGGCGACGCAGAAGCGAGCCGTGGATCACGCTGAAGATGGCAGTGTTGGCTCCGATGCCCGAGCGCGAGCGTCAGGATTGCCACGGCCGTGAAGGCAGGCGTCCGCGTCAGGGAACGGATCGCCAGCCTGAGGTCCCGCGTCCAAGCGTCCATCGTTCCTCTCCCCCTTCCACCCGTGTTGAACGCGCGCCAGCGGAGGCCGAAGCCCGCGACCTGACGCCAGTACCACCTTCCGGCCGTCCTGCGGCCGTCCCGCTCGAGGCGCTCGCGGTAGAGCTCCGACAGCGCCGGCCCGACGTCATCCGCATGCCGCGAACCGACGAGGACGGCGAGGATCCGGCGCGCCAGCCGGGGCGGGGTGCGCACCTCCTCGCGCCGGCGCATGCCTGCGCTACGCTCCCGGCTCGTCCAGCGCCGATTCCACGCCGCGCCACAGGCTCAGGAAGCTCTGGCGCGAGTCGCGCATCGCCTCGAGCGCCCCGTCCGTCAGGCGGAAGTAACGGCGCGCATGGCCTCCTTCCTCGCCGGGCTCCACCAGGCGGTCGTCCAGCAACTCCTTCGCCTTGAGGCGCTGCAACGCGACGAACACCGCCGAGGTCGCGACCTCGCGGCCCGTGTGCCGCTCCAGCTCGTCGACGACCTCCACGCTGTAGGACTCCGATCCCCTGCGGAGGATGGCCAGGAGCACCTGATGCTCGAACTGGCCGAGGACGGTAGGCGGCATGCGCGACTCCGATCATGTATGACACTGCTATACATTTGCGGATGAATGTATAACGACGCTATACATCTTGGACAAGGCGTCACGGGATGAACGTGGGATGCCGCGTCCGCTGCCACCCCGTATGATGCCTCCCCATGGATATCCGCCTCCGCCGCGTCCGCGGCCCGCTCCTCGGTGCACTGCTCCCCGTTGCCCTGTTCCTCTCGTGCGCACGGGCGCCCGATGCCGGGTGGGACGTCCTCATTCGAGGTGGAACCGTCGTCGACGGGACCGGCGCCCCCGGTTACGCGGCCGACGTCGCCGTGCGGGGAGACCGCATCGCGCGGGTGTCCCGCACGCCCCTCGACCCGGCGGGCGCCGCGGTGGTGATCGACGCGACCGGCAAGGTCGTGAGCCCGGGCTTCGTGGACCTGCACACCCACCTCGACCCGCTCCTTCGCCTGCCCGGGGCGGAGAGCCACGTGCGCCAGGGCGTGACCACCGCCCTGGGCGGGCCCGACGGAGGCGGTCCCTGGCCCTTCGCACCCTACCTCGACTCCGTGCAGGCCGTGGGCGTGGGGATGAACGTGGGCTTCCTGGCCGGTCACAACACGATCCGCCAGGCGGTCATGGGCCTGGAGAACCGGGATCCCACGCCCGCAGGAGCTCCAGCGGATGGAGGCCATGGTCGCACAGTCCATGGACGAAGGCGCGTGGGGGATGTCCACCGGGCTGAAGTACCTGCCGGGTGCGTTCTCGAAGCTCGACGAGCTCGTCGCGCTGTCGCGCGTCGCCGGGGAGCGCGGCGGCATCTACACCTCGCACCTCCGCGAAGAGGGGCTCGGCCTCATCGAGGGCGTCGCGGAGGCCATGGAGATCGGCCGGCGCGCGCACATCCCCGTGGTCCTCACCCACCACAAGGTCGTGGGCCAACCCATGTGGGGCGCCTCGGCCCGGACGCTCGCCATGGTCGACTCGGCCCGGGCGGCGGGGACGGACGTCATGATCGACCAGTACCCCTACACCGCCAGCTACACGGGCATCACGGTGCTCGTCCCGGCGTGGGCGATGGCGGGTGGCACCGAGGACTTCCTCGCGCGGATGGACGACCCGGCGCTGGCCGACAGCATCCTGGCCGGGATCGAGTTCAACATCGTCAACGACCGGGGCGGCAACGACCTGCACCGCGTTCAGTTCGCGCTGGTGGACTGGGACCGGTCGCTGGAGGGGAAGACGCTCTGGGACCTGGCCGAGCGCGAGGGTGTGGAGCCCACGCCGGCCAACGGCGCGCGCCTGGTCGTGGAGGTGATCCGCAGGGGCGGTGCGAGCGCGATCTTCCACGCCATGGACGAGGGGGACGTGGAGGCGATCATGCGCCATCCGATGACGATGATCGCGTCGGACGGGCGCCTGACGCAGCCGGGCGAGGGGCACCCGCATCCCCGCTGGTACGGGACGTTCCCGCGGGTGCTGGGCGTCTACGTGCGCGAGAAGGGAGTGCTCGGCCTGGAGGAGGCGGTCCACAAGATGTCCGGCATGCCGGCACGCCGCATGGGGCTGACCGAGCGCGGGGAGGTGCGGGAGGGGTGGTTCGCCGACCTCGTGGTGTTCGACCCCGCCACCGTGAAGGACATGGCCACGTTCGAGAACCCCCACCAGTACCCGGTCGGCATCCCGTGGGTGCTGGTGAACGGGAAGGTCGCGGTGGACGACGGTGTCTTCACCGACGTGCGGTCGGGACGGGTGCTGCGCAAGGGAGCGGACTGAGGGTCGTGACCGCGGGGGGCCTCAACCCTCCTGTGTCGCGAGCGAGACCCGGAACGCCGTCCGTCCCGGCCTGGATTCGACGGACAGCTCACCGTGCCACCTCCCCAGCAGCCGCCGCGCGATGTCGAGCCCGAGGCCGGTCCCATGTCCGGGGGGCTTGGTCGTGAAGAAGGGATCGAAGATCCTCGGGAGCACGTCCGCCGGGATGCCGGGCCCGTCGTCGACGACGCGGACCACGACGCGGTCGAGCTCGCGGCGCGCGTCGATGCCGACGTGGCCCGATTCGGGCACGGCGTCGAGGGCGTTGTCGATCAGGTTCAGCCACACCTGGTTCAGCTCGCCACCCGTCGCGTGGACGAGGGGTAGGCCGGGGTCGACCTCGAGTGTGAGCGACACCCCCTTCGACCTGGCCTTCGAAGCGACGACGCGGATGGTGTCCCTGAGGCCGTCCTCCACCTCCACCCAGTCCGGTCCCGCGAGGTGGTCCATGTGCGTGAAACGCTTGACGGCCGCCACCAGCTCGTGGATGCGCGTCGAGGCACGCTCGACGTCGATGGCGAGCGCATACATGGAGCAGCCGGAGGCGACCCAGCGGAGTGCGGTGTCCAGCGTCTCCGGAGGGACGACGTCGGCGAGCATGTCGAGTCCCTCGATCGTGACGGCCGTGCCCGCCAGCGCCAGCGCGTGCCCGGGGTCGGACCCGTGCCGCTCGAGCCACGCGGCGATCTCGTCCTCGCGGTCCGCCTGCTGGATCGGCGACAGCACCGCGTCCACGGGCTTGGCGAGACATGCGGAGCGCATGGCGTCGATCGCCGCGAGTTGCGCGTCGGTGAGACCGGCGGCGCCCAGGGCACGCGACGCGGCCTCCGCGTCGATGAGCCCGGACATGAGGAGCTTGGCGCCCCGCACCGCTGCCGACGCCGGGTTGTTCAGCTCGTGGGCCAATCCCGCCGCGAGCTTCCCAAGCGAGATCATCTTCTCGTCCTGCAGGTCGCTGCTGTTGAAGCCGCGGGCACGGTCGATCATGGTGTGCACGCACAGCGCGGTGAACGAGGGACAGCTCCGGATCATCTCCGGGAAGAGGTCTTTGTGGAGGACGAGCAGCTCGCTGCGCTCCTCGAGGAACGTGTCGCCCGGCGGACTCACCATGCGCGAGTAGGGCAGGAGGCCGGTGACGTCGCCGGCTCGCCACTCCATCACGCGCCGAGGTCCGGCCCCCCGGTCCACGCGGATCGCGTTGTGCCCGTGGATGATGATGTACAGGCTCTCGACGCGCTCTCCCTTCCGGGCGAGGAGATCTCCGGCCTCACCCACGAGGAAGGTCCCGTGCTCCACGAGCCACGCCAGCTCCGCATGAGGGATGTCGGCGAGGGTCGCCAGGGCCGCGAGGCGGTCACCAGGTCTGCGTCGGCCACCGGTGGTGCCTATACCGTCTGGAGGTACTCGTGGATCACGCCGACGGTCGCGGAGCCCTCCCCCACGGCCGCGGCCACCCGCTTGCCGGAGCCGTGGCGGGCGTCGCCCGCGGTGAAGACGCCGGGCACACTGGTCTCGAAGAGGAAGGGGTCCGCGGTCGAGCCGTCCACCCCTTCGGCCGCTTGCCGTCCGACCAGGAGATCGCGGCCCGGTCAGGACGAACCCGTCGAGCGTCGCGCTCCACCAGGTCCGCGAGCATCCCCGTGCGCGGCGCGGTGCCGATGAAGACGAACAGCGCCGTCGGCGGGCACCTCCCGCTCCTGCCGCCCGAGGCCGCGTCCGCCAGGGTGATCGCCTCGAGCCGGCCGGCGCCCCGTGCTCCGGCAACATCGACGTTTCGTGAAGCACCTCGATGTTGTCGCGTCTCGCCGATGCGGTCGACCAGGTACTGCGACATGCGCGTGCGCAGTCCGGCGCCGCGCACCAGCATCGTGACCTTCCGGGCGTATCGGGAGAAGAACACCGCCCCCTGGCCCGCCGAGTTGGCGCCGCCCACGACGAACACGTGACCGCCCCGGTAGGCGGCCGCCTCGGTCAGCGCGGCGCCGTAGTAGACGCCCGCGCCGACCAGCTCGTCGATCCCCGGCACGTCGCAGGCTGCCGCACCTCCATCCCCGCGTGAGAGCAGCACCGCGTAGCAGCGAGACCTCGGTTCCGTCGCCCAGCGTGACGATGCGGTAGGGGTCGTCGCGCCGGATCGCGACGACCTCCTGGGCGCCGTGAGGATCTCCGCCCCGAAGCGCCGGGCCTGGGTCGTGGCGCGCCGGGCCAGGTCCGCGCCGCTCAGCGCCGCCGGGGAAGCCGAGGTAGTTCTCGATCCGGGAGCTCGTCCCCGCCTGCCCGCCCGTCGCGTTGCGCTCCACCAGCACCGTCCGCAGCCCCTCCGATGCGCCGTAGACCGCGCCGGCGAGCCCGGCGGGCCCTCCCCCCACGATGACCAGGTCGTAGAACGGGCGTGGCGCGCGCGCGTCTGCAGGCCGAGCCGCTCCGCCAGCTCCCGGTGTCCGGGCTGCACGAGTGCCGTCGCCGTCGGGGAGGAACACCACCGGCAGTCGGGGTGCACCGGTCCGACACCGCGGCCACCAGCTCGCGCGCCGTGGCGTCGGTCGCGATGTCGAGCCACCGGTACGGGACCTGGTTACCGGCGAGGAAGTCCTTAACGGCGTGGCTGGCGGGCGAGAGCCTGTCCCCGCCACGCGGATGCCGTCGTAGTCCGGGCGGGCAGCGGGCGACCCAGTCCGAGAGGAGGTCGTCGAGCACCGGGTACAGGCGCTCGGCTCGGCGGCTCCCACGGCTTCAGGAGGTAGTGGTCGAGACCGATCTCGTTGATCGCCGTGATCGCCGTGCTCGGTGTCTGCGTACGCGGTGAGCAGGACGCGACGGGCGTCGGGGTAGAGCTTGAGCGCCTCCTCGAGGAACTGCGTGCCTGACATCTCGGGCATCCGCTCGTCGACCAGGAAGAGGGCGATGGCGGCGCCCCGCTTCTTGAGCTCCCGCACGGTATCGAGGCGACCCGCGCCGGAGGAGGCCTTCATGACACGGTAGACCGTGCCGTAATGATGGCGCAGGTCCCGCTCGATGAAGTTCAGGACTTCCGGCTCATCGTCGACGGCCGGTATGACGGGTCTTCCCATGGCACACCTCCGGGAAGAAGGGCAGGTCCCGCCCGTTCAGCGGGCGGAGGGCCCCGGGACCACTCCGCCACCCGGCGAAGGTAGCGCGCGGACCTCGTGCGGGGGAGGGCTTTCTCGGGGGGGATCCCCTCTACGCTGGAGGGTAGTCCGCGTCGGGGCCGCCGATCACCAGGGGGCGAGCCGCGTCGGTGACGGCCTGCACCTTGGCGGCGAGCCCGCGGCGGTCGGCGATGTCCTCGCCGGTGACCAGCGTAGCGTCGAGCACCTCGATCCGGCGCCCGGTTCGGAGGAAGTTGGCCTCGGTCAGCGCCCGACCCCATCCCTCGAGCCAGAGCAGGAGGTCGCGTCGCTGCCCTTCGGAGCCCTCGAAGTGGAGGAGGATGTCCAGGTCGCTGTCAGGTCCGGCCGTCGCGTTCCTGGTGCTGCCGTAGACCCAGGCGCCCCGGACGCCGAAGCGGTCCGGGTCGAGCTGCAGCGCGATCTGCTCGGCCATCGCCTGTCGCCAGCCCCAGTGATCCTCCAGCCCCGCCGGTCGGGTGGGCGGATAGGTGGGCTCCCCCGGGGCGGCGCGAAGCGGAGCGGAGACCACGAATTCGGCGGTGTCGGGCTCGGCGAGAATCCCCACCGCCTCTTCGAGGTCGCCGTTCATCAGCACCTTCAGGACCAAGCCGTTTCGCGTGGCCGGGATGTCGACGACCCGGACGACGCCGGTCAGGTGTGCGAAGTCGGGCAAGAGGTCCGGGAGGAGGTTCGGGGCGCTTCGCAGGAAGGCCTCGTCGAAGTGGTTGCCGGCGTCGTCCGGGTAAAGCGGGAGGTAGCGGATCCCGGACTCGACCAGGTCCTGGAAGAAGTGCGTGCCGAACGACAGGTCCGGCACGTAGTTGCCCTTGCGCCGCGCGATCTCGACGAGCACGGCGGTGTTGCTGATGTCGGCGTAGCCGACGCTCACGCCGAGACGGATGTCGCCGCGGCTCCCCCAACGTCCGGGCCCCACCAGGATGAACTGGTTCTTCGGAAGCACCTTGTTGAGCCGGCCGACGGCGTGCCCCACGTCGCGGAGCTGGTCCAGGTCGGGGAGGTCGGAATAGGCGTCGGGATCCACGTACACGACGTGGGTGACGGGGTCCGCGCGCCCGTTCGAGACGTACCGGTGGGCGGAAAAGAGCAAACGGTCGGGGGGCGTGTCCCGTGGAATCGGCGGCGGCGCGTGCAGCCCGGCGTAGCTCTGGGAACGGCACTGGAGGAGGTACAGGTCGTCCCCGTCCGAGGCGAACTCCACGTCCACCGGGTAGCCGAGGCGGTCCTGCAGGACCCGCATGAGCGTGGCCATCCGGGTCAGGAAGGCCGTCTCCGACGCGAGCCCCTCGAACGTGACCACCGCGCTGCCGTCGTCCACCCGGTCCGCGAGGCCGCGCGGTCGCCTCAGGCGATCTCCGTCGACGAAGGAGACCATGCGCCGGATCAACGGGATGTCGTCGCCGCACTCCTTCAGCAGGTCCGACAGCGCGACCGTCTGGAACTCGTTCGACTCGAGGTTGATGAGGTCCACCATCTTGGGCGAGTAGCGCACCATCTCGTCCAGCGTGGTGTTCACCCTGAGGTTGGGCTGGCCCGGGGCCAGCAGGATCGGGTAGTCGTCGCTCAGACGATCGACCGCGCGGGTCCCGAGGCCCGGCACGAGGCGCATCAGGCCGTCCTCGCGTCGTATCCGCGGTGACCAGCGGAACTCGTTGTTGGTGAACGCCACGCCTGAGAACGCCGGGAGGTAGTAGCGCCCGATGCGCTTGCCCACCACCTCCTGGATCATGATGCCCATCTCCTCGTGCACGTCGAGGAGATTGCGTTCGGCCCGGTACTCGATGGGATCCGGACCGAACATCGACGCGTACACCTCCGCGATCGCGTCCTGGAGGGCCTGTAGCCGCTCCGCCTTCGTGCCCTGGTTCGCGAGGAAGAGGCTCTTGTACTTCCCCGAGAACGCCGAGCCCACCCGGTCCTCGAGAAGGCTCGAGCTCCGGACGATGAGCGGCTTCTCGCCGAGGTCGTCCAGCGCCTCCGACAGCCCCTTCACCAGCTCGGGCGGGAAGGAGGAACTGCGCAGGACCTGGACGACGTGGGGGTACTGCTGGCGGACCTGCTCGATGTCCATGTACTTGCGATCGTAGACGTCGTCCAGGTTGTTGTAGCGCACGAACGCCACCACGCCGTCCGACGTGATGTGCCAGGTGCGCGGCACGCTGATGTCGTGGAGCACCGACTCGGATTCCACCGTCGCCTCGATGATCTTCCTCGCGAGGAAGAGACCGGCGCTCTTTCCGCCCAGCTTGCCGTGGCTCCTGGGTGGATAGATGACGCGAGCCACCAGCCCGTGGAAGTCGTCGAGGGTGACGAGCCCCTTCGCGGCGTTGATGAACTCGATTTGATCCGTGAAGAAGCGCCGGAGGAGCGCGGCGCGCAGCATCATGCGCACAGAGCCGGGAAGCTCGTCCTCCTCCATCCCGAGCACCTGGAAGCGCTCGAGCGCGTCGGTGATGTCGCCCAGGGACGAGCTCTGTTCCTCGAGGGTGGTGACGAGGAAGCTCACCCGGTCCTGACTGAGCCACATCTGGATGTAGTTGAGGATCTCCTCGGGGCTGCAGCAACCGGCGGCGATTCCGAAGATCGTGCTCGCGGGGGGTGTCGCCCGGGCGGCGAGCCGGGGACGCGGGCGATTGTCGTCCTCTGTCGTGGCCCTCTCCGTCGTGCTGTGGAAGAGCTCCTCGGCCTCGGCGATCCCCTTCCAGCGAAGGAGGTTGAGCATCTTCATCGCCAGGCGGCGGAGCAGGTGCGGGTCCGAGCGCTGCAGGAAGTCCAGAACGACCTGCCAGTCACCCCGGGCGGCGGCGTATGACCACTCGCGGGGCCGCTCGGCGGTCCGCTCGCGCTGGAGGAGAAAGAGACCGATCCGCTCGGCCAGCGTCGCCAGGAGTTGTCGCTCCTCGGTCAGGAAGGGCCCCTCGTCGGCGTCCGGTCGCCGCTCGGTGTAGTAGACGCTCAGCTCGCCCACCGGCTCGCCGTCCACGCGCACCTCGGCCCGCTGGAACCAGGGGGAGGGCTGGAAGTCCGGGAGCCGATAGGTGCGGTCGCGAAGCCGGAGCGTCGGTTGGCACACGCCCGGATACTGCCATCCCTCCGGGATCGCGTTCAGCACGTTGGCGAACACCTCGTCCAGCGGCGCGTCGATCCGCCCGAGGGCCTCCGAGACGCGATACAGGCAGCGCAGCTCCTTGGCGCGCTCCTGCAGGGGGCCGAGCAGGTCGTCGATCTCGCGGTTCGGGCTCACGGGGCCTCGCCGTCCGGGACGGCTCCGCCCCACCGTACGAAGCCGCGCCCGCTGCGCCCGTCGACACGGACGCGCAGGGGATGGTCCAGCCGCACGTGCCGCACGAAGTCCGTCTCCGTGATGGCGGGCAGCGCGTCCAGCCACGCCCACTGTACGTCGGTCGGTTCCGCGCGGTCGAGGGAGAAGTACATGACGCCCAGGCTCGACACGTTGTGGAAGAAGTGCGAGCCCTGGCTCGGATCGATGCGGACGTCGGGGAGGGTGGCCTCGACGATGACCTTCGCGCCGGCGACCTGACCCCAGGTCACCGGCACGCCGAGCCACGGGTCCGAGCTTCCCCATCGCCCGAAGCCGAGGAGGAGGTAGGGTCGGTCGTCGTCCATCAACCGGCGGTTCAGGTCGGCGACCTCCACCGCCATGACCCGGGACTGGCGGGGGTCGAACGACCCGGGCTTCAGGTACACGACGTCACGCACGGTGCCGAGCTCCCCGTTCCCCATCACCCGGCGCGAGGCGAGGAGCAGGCCTGGGGCCGACAGCTCCTCCTCGCCGACCTCGACCTCGGCGGACGGGGTCGACATGGCCCGGACCTGTACGAGCCCCACGTGCACCGTCCCCTCCGAGGAGCTGGGAAGCATGGCCGCCAGCTCGATCTCGCCCGGCGTGCCCAGGGAGCGCTCCGCGAGGGCGATCAACTCGACGAGAACGTCGTTGACAGGCCACTCCCTGAACCGGAGAAGCGGGCCGAAGTCCAGCACGCGCGGACCCGGCGCGACCGATCCCCGGGTTGAGGCGGTCGGACGCCGCGTCGTAGGTGGACGCGACCCAACGGAGCGTGCCGTCGAACTCGGCGTCGGGCAGCCCCGACTTCAGCAGGTACTCCACCTCCGCGATCGGATCGTAGGCTGGCGGGTTACCCATGTTCACGGCCCAGAAGCTCGTCTGTGTCTCCTTGAGCATGCTGCGCGGGGACGCGAAGGGTGGCGGGGTATCGGGAAAGCGAGGGGAGTACGACCAGCACACACCGCCATCCACGATCGTCTTTCCCAGTCCCAGCGCGAGTTGGGCCACGCCGTCTTCCGGTCGCGCCGCGCCTACCGGGTAGTAGCTGAAGGACCGGCAGACGGCGGAGAGCGTCGGATAGAACCGCTCTCCGTGTCGGGCACCGACGACCTCCTGGATCACCACCGCCATCTTCTCGGCCCGGTCGTCGGCGCCGATCGCCTTGCGGTAGCTGCGCGCCCCGGCCAGGAAAGCCGAGGCGTACACGAGCTTGATCGCCTCGACCAGGCGCGCGAAGCGGGTCCCCGGGTCGGGCTGGTGGTTCGGGATCATCTTCGTCTCGTAGACGCCCGCGAACGGGTGGGCCAGCGCGTCTTCGAGCAGGCTCGACGAGCGCACGGCCAGCGGCGTGTGCGCATCCTCGACGATCGCCCTGAGATCGCCGACCAGCTCGGGGGGGAGGTCGGCCTTCTGGAAGGCGTGCGCGATCCGATCGTCCGGGGCCCCGGACAGGGCCATCTCGTAGAGCCCTCCGTGCTCCATGAACCAGTCGAACGCGTCGGTGCCAAGCACCACCATCCGCGGGATGGAGATCTCGATCCCCGCGACAGGGCGGTCGGCGAATCGCTCCGCCAGCGCGTCCTTGATGCGGATCAGCCCCTCCGCCTTCCCCCCGAGCGCGCCGCCGCCGATGCGGGAGGCGACTTCCTCGGACGCGAAGAACCGACGGTCGAAGCGCGGGATTCCCGCGCGCTCTCCGTTCGGTGTCGAGGTCATGGTCCGGTCAGCCTGCGGGTCCGACGCTCGTCGTCCTCACACCCACCCCCGGTCCCGGCAGGCCTGCGCGACCCGATCCACCGCGATCACGTACGCGGCCTTGCGCATGGACAGCTTGCGTGACCGGGCGAGATCGCTCACCGCGACGAATGCCGCGGTCATCTTGAGGTCCAGCTTGCCCAGCACCTCGTCGCGGGTCCAGTAGTAGTTCATGTTGCTCTGGACCTGCTCGAAGTAGCTGCAGGTCACGCCGCCGGCGTTGGCCAGCAGATCGGGGATCACGAAGACCCCTCGCTGGTCGAGGACGGCGTCCGCCTCGGGGGAAGTGGGGCCGTTGGCGCCCTCCGCGATGATCTTCACCCGCGGGGCCACGCGCGCGACGGTGTCGGCGTTGATCTGGTTCTCCAGGGCGGCCGGGATGAGGATGTCCACGTCCTGCTGCCAGCCACTCCTCGCCCGGGAGCACTTCGTAACCGGCCTCCCGCGCCCGGGCCTGATCGATCCCGCCGAAGGAGTCCGTGATGCCCTGCAGCTCTTCGAGGACGACGCCCGAGCCCTTCCGGTACGCGAAGCTCGTCTGGGCCTTCTGGTCCCAGCACGACACGCACGTCACCCTGCCGCCCATCTGCGTGTAGAGCTCGATGGCGTACTGGGCCACGTTCCCGAAGCCCTGCACCGCGGCCGTCGTGTCGCGGACGGGGACCCCCATCTCCTTCAGCGCTTCGCGGATGGTGAAGACGACGCCGTAGCCGGTGGCCTCCTTCCGGCCCAGGGAGCCCGCCATGCCGACCGGCTTGCCGGTGATGAAGCCGGGCATGCGACCGCCCTCGATCGTCTCGTACTCGTCGAGCATCCAGAGCATGTGCTGCGCCGTGGTCATCACGTCGGGCGCCGGGACGTCCCGAACCGGGCCCACGTCGCGGACGATCTGCCGAACCCATCCGCGGCAAAGACGCTCCTGCTCCCGCATGGAGAGATCGTGAGGGTCACAGACGACGCCTCCCTTCGCGCCCCCGAGCGGGATGTCCACGACCGCGCACTTCCACGTCATCCACATCGCCAGGGCTCGAACCGTGTCCAGGCTCTCCTGGGGGTGGAAGCGGATGCCGCCCTTGCTCGGACCGCGCGCATCGTTGTGCTGCACCCGGAAGCCCCGGAACACGCGCACGGACCCATCGTCCATGCGGACCGGAACGGCGAAGGAGTACTCGCGGAGCGGATGGCGAAGGAGCTCGCGGATGCTGGGCTCGACGTCGAGAAGGTCGGCAATCCGGTCGAACTGCGTCTGGGCCATCTCGAAGGAGTTGTAGGCCCGAGGTGTCTTGGTCATCTATGGAGAATTCCATCGTGATCGAAACGTTGCGGCCGCACGTCCCCACCCCCCGGTCCAGCAACCGTTTACCCGCCATGAACAGTAGTGCCTCTCCGGGGGGAAATCACCGGGTCGAGCGTCCTACGGGCCTCCCGAGGACCCTGAGCCCGGCGCCGTCGTACTACAGTTGCGACAACCCTCCCGGAGGCAGAGATGGACGACGGCAACGACAGGCTCGGCGAGCAGCCCGAAAAGCCGCTCTTCACCTCGCGCAGGCGAGAGAAGCTCCACCGGTCCCGGCGCCGTATCGCATGGACCGTCGCGGTCCTGGTTCTCGCCGTGGTGGCGGTGGGGTCCGTCTGGCTCTGGCGGCGTCAGGGGCGGGCTCCGGCGCCCGTCGGGGCGCCGACCACGGCGGCGGACGCCCCGACCGGCTTCGCGGACCGCGACCGCCGAGGAAGTGCCCGACCTCCCGCCACTGGACACGAGCGACGAGGTGGTGCGGAGGGTCGTCGCCGGGTTGTCGGCCCGCCCGGAGTGGGCGTCGTGGCTGGTCTCCGACGACCTCGTCCGTCGCTTCGTGCTCTCGGTCGTCGCGGTGGCGGACGGCCGCAGCCCGGAGTCGCAGCTCCGGTTCCTCGCGCCCGAAGACCCCTTCCGGGTCCGCGAATCGGGGGAGGGCATGGTGATCGATCCCGACGGATACCATCGGTTCGACCTGGTGGCCGCGACCTTCGCCTCGCTGGACACCCAGGGCGTCGCGAGGCTGTACCGCCAACTCCATCCGCTCATGGAGGACGCCTACCGGGAGCTGGGCCTCCCGGATCGGACCTTCGACGAGACGGTACGGCAGGCCTTCGCACGCCTCTTGAGCACGCCGGTTCCCTCCGAGCCGCCCGCCGTGCAGCCCGACGGCGGTCAGTGGGCGTTCAGCGCTGCGGAGCTCGAGGCCCTCAGCCCCGCGCAGAAGGACCTGCTGCGCATGGGTCCGGAGAACGCAGGGCGGGTCCAGGCCAAGCTGCGGGAGCTGGCCGACGCGCTCGGCGTGCCGCGATGAGGCGGGCGGGTCGGTGCGCGGCGGCCGGAGCTCGCGGCTTTCGAGCTCGCGGCTTTCGTCGTTTGCCACTGCGGCTCCGAGGCCGATGCCGAGGGCGCGCTGCGGCCGCTGCGCGAGTTCGAGAGCCCCATCATGGACGCGGTCGCGCCGATGCCGTACGAAGGCGTCAACGCCACGCTGGACGGCGGCTTCCCACGGGGCGCGCTGAACCACTGGAAGTCGAACCTCCTCGCGGAGATGGGCGACGAAGCGATCGACACGATGATCGACCGCTTCGAGGCCTGCCCGACGCCGATGGCCTCCCTCCTCCTCGAGCACTTCCACGGCGCGGCCACCCGCGTGGACGCCACCGCGACGGCGCTTCCCCACCGGCAGCCGGGCTACGACTTCGCCGTCATCACGCAGTGGACGGATCCGGCCGCCACCGACGACTGCGTCGCATGGTCGCGGGGGACGTACGACGCGATGGGGCCGTCCTTCGCGCCTGGACGCTTTGTGAACCACCTGGACGACGACGAAGGGGAAGGCGCGCGGTGGCGGCGGCGTACGCCCCGAACCACGCCCGCCTGGTCGCCCTCAAGAGGAAGCACGATCCGGACAACCTCTTCCGCATGAACCAGAACCTGGTGCCCTGAGGCCATCCGGGCGGAAGGGGGTGGGTCGAGGCGCCATCGCCCACGACCCACCCCCCGAGGGCCGACTCAGCTCCCGTTCCCCAGGATCCGGTCCACCTCCGCGGTGGCCTGGTCGAGCTCCTGACGCAGCACCTGCGCCCGCTCGATGGCGTCGCGGCCGATCTTCTGGTCCACCCGCGTGGTCATCCCCCGCAGATAGCCGATCTGGTCCGCCAGCCCCGGCTTGCTGTAACGGACCTCCGGGGTGGTGAGCTTCTCGGCCACCGGAGCCAGGCGCTGCTTCGTGCCCGCGTCGCCGTCGGCCATGGCCTTCTGGACGCGCGCTACCAGATCCTGCACCTCGTCCACCATGGCGTCCATGCGCTGGTTGTGCTCGTACTGCTCCACCAGGTCCGCCACCGTCACGCCCCCCGCGGCCACCCTCGGGTCGATGAGGACCTCGAAGGGCTGCGTCTGCGACGCGCCGGCCACGGTGAGCCGAGCCTGGTAGCGGCCCGGCGGAACGGTGAGCCCGTTCGCGTCCCGCACGTCCCACACCATCCGGTTGAAGCCGGTGTTCGTGGTCACCGTCGGCGGTGGCGGGCCCCGCCGGCCGAAGAAGCCGCCGCCGAACCGCCCGCTGGGCTGCGGCGGGCGCCTGGCGCTGCTGTACGCGTTCACCGCGTTGCCGTCGGCGTCGAGGATGTCGACGGTGACCGCGCCGGAAGGCGGGCTCGGGAGGTAATAGTCGACCATCGGGCCGAGGAGCTGCGGCGCGGCGGCCGTCCGGTACCCGTCCCTGGGCGCGTAGAGGTGGACGCCGGACGCCGCCGTCTGCGGGGTGATCTGGTGGAGCGGCGTGATGTCGTCGAGCATCCAGATCGCACGGCCCTGCGTGGCGATGATCAGGTCCTTCCCGTGCACCTGGATGTCGTTGACCGGCACGTTGGGCAGGTTGAGCTGGAACGGCTGCCAGTGGCCCCCGTCATCGAAGGACACGTACATGCCGAACTCGGTTCCCGCATAGAGTAGCCCCTCGCGGTCGGGGTCCTCGCGCACGACGCGCGTCGGCGTGTCGCCGGGGATGCCGTTCTTCCCGTCCGTGAGGCGCTTCCACGTCTTGCCGTAGTCGTCGGTCTTGTAGATGTAGGGTGCGTAGTCCCCGAGCAGATACCGGTACACGGCGTAGTACGCCGAGCCGGCACGGTGCGGTGAGGCGTCGATGAACGCCACGCGCCCGCCTTCGGGGAGGTCCTTCGGTGTCACGTTCGTCCAGGTCTTGCCGTCGTCGCGCGTGAGATAGAACGGACCGTCGTTGGCGCCGGTCCAGATCACGCCGGCCTGGTGCGGCGACTCGGTGATCGCATACAACGTGCTGTAGAACTCCTCGCCGGTGACGTCACGGGTGATCGGCTCGCCGCTCACACCCTGGCAGCACTCGGGGTGCGCGGTCAGGTCGGGCGACATCTTCTCCCACGTGACGCCCAGGTCGCGCGTCCGGTGCAGATACTGGGAGCCGTAGTAGAGGATGTCCGGGTCGTGCGGCGACGTCTCCATCGGCGAGACGCGCTGGAAGCGGTAGATCAGGTCGCTCGCCGGGTTGCCGTAGAGCGACTGTCCGCCCACCCAGTACTGCTTCGCCTGGCCGGTGCGCAGGTCGAGGACCTCGAACTGCCCCTTGCACGAGCCGTACACGATGTTCTCGTTGCTCGGATGGGGCACCACCGGCCCCGTCTCGCAGCCCGGGCCCGTCCACCAATCCACGTTCAGCTCGCCGCCGTCGGCCACGCTCGAGATCATATGCGTGCCGTCGTCCTGCTGCGCCCCATACAGGCGGAAGGGGAAGCGGTGGTCGATGTGGATGCCGTAGATCTCCGACGTCGGCTGGTTGTACTGCGTCGACCACGTGCGGCCCCCGTCGAACGACACGTTCGCCCCGCCGTCGTTCGCCTGGATCATCGTGTTGGAGTCGTTCGGGTTGACCCAGATGTCGTGGTTGTCGCCGTGTGGCGTCTGCATGCGCTCGAGCGTCACCCCGCCGTCGCGGGACCGGAAGAAGCTCTCCGCGCCGACGTAGACCACGTCGGCGTTCGACGGGTCGGTGCCCAGCGTGGTGTAGTAGAAGGGGCGCTGGATGATGGCGCCCTCGTCGTTGACCATCTGCCAGCTCGCGCCGGCGTCGTCGGAGCGGTAGAGGCCACCGCCGGGCTTCGCCTCGATCAGGGCGTAGATCCGGCTCGGGTTCGCGGCGGTCACGCCCAGGTTGCCCTTGCCGATCAACTCGTTGGGCAGCCCCGTGCCGACCTTCTGGAAGTGCTCGCCTCCGTCGGTGCTCTTGAAGAAGCCGCCCTCCCGCGAGCCGCTGATGATCGTCCACGGCTTGCGCTCGATGCGGCTCATCCAGGCGTAGACCACGCCCGGGTTCCCCGGTTGCAGCTCGACGTCCATCGCACCGGTGCTGTCCGAGACGAAGAGCGTCTTCTTCCACGTCCTGCCGCCGTCCGTGGTCTTGTAGACGCCCCGCTCCGACGTCGGCTTGAACGCGTCGCCGACCGCCGCCACCCACACGGTGTTCGGGTCGGTCGGGTGGATCTTCACCTTCCCGATCTGCCCGACGTCACGCAGACCGGCGAACGACCAGGTCTTACCGCCGTCGGTGGTCTTGTAGACCCCCCTCCCGGTGGAGACGTTGCTGCGCAGGCCGTCCGAGCCGGTCCCGTAGTAGATGATGTCCGGATCGGTGTCGGCGACCGCGATCGAGCCGCTCGATCCGAGCGGCACCTTGCCGTCGGTGATGGGCTCCCAGCTCTCCCCGCCGTCCGTGGTTCGGAACAGGCCGCCCGACGCGACCCCCATGTAGAAGGTCCGGGGCTGGGAAGGCACGCCGGCCACCGTCGTCACGCGGCCACCCTGGAGCGGTCCCACCAGACGGTATTTCATGCCCTGGAAGAGGGCCGGATTCGCCTCGGACATCATCGGAGCGCTCTGGGCGACTCCGGCGGCCGGTGCCGCGAGCAACAGCGCGGCGAAGAGGACTCTGGAAAGGTTCCTGCTCATGGGATCTGCTCCAGACGGGACGTTGCAGCATCGATGCATCTCGCGACGGGCCAACGGGCACGTCGGGCGGGAGCAAGGATCAACCTGACCGGGGCGACCCGAGCGGGCAAGGAGGGCCGGCTCCCGCCCGCGTCGCGGCCGGGCTTAGCCCTCCACCAGGGTCGAAGGGCGTGCGCCTGCATGCTCCACGGCCTGTCGGATCGAGTCCCAGTCGTCCAGCCCGCACCAGAAGACGGCCCAACGCTCCTCCTTCCGGACGCCGTCCGAGTTGGCGAAGTAGAACTCGTTGATCGCATTGCCCCGGCGTGACCTCCAGAACAGCGCCGGATTCTCCGCACGCATCGCGTCCCACATGGCCCGCCCGAGGCCCTCTCCCTGGGCGTCGTCGCTCACGGCGAGCTTGTCCATGTAGGTCAGGCCTTCCTCGCGGGTGAGGACGATCGCGGCCCGGTAGTGCTCGCTGATGTAGATCCGGTGGGGGGACACGGTCTCGAAGTAGTCGGCCACCAGGGCGCGGCCGAAGCTCGATTCGATCAGCGCGCGAAGTCGTCCGACGTCGACCTCGTTCCAGCCGTCGTAGGCGTGGATCGCCTCGCCGCGACGCACCAATGTCCCCGAGCCACGATGCGTGAAGAGCTCCTTGGCCATCTCGTCGGGCGTCGTGATCGACAGCGAGCTCGACGGCGGCAGGTCCATGAGCAGGTCGTGGATCTGCTCGAGCTTCACGCGCATCCCCGAGTGGAGCCAGGGTTGGCGCATCAGGTGGTCGTACTGCGTGCTCAAGCTGATCGACTCGATGAGCTTCCCCCGCTCGTCCAGGATGCCGCCCGTGCCGGTGAGGAAGATGATCTTGTAGGGCTGCAGCCGCTTCACCAGCTCGTTGGCCGCCCAGTCGGCGTTGATGTTGAGGATCTGCCCACCGGCCGTCTCGCCCAGCGAGGCGATCACGGGGATGGAATCGGCCGCGATGGCCGCCTCCAGGCCGGCCACCTCCACGCGCACGACCCTGCCCACCAGGCCGTAGCGCTCGGAGTCGACGAGCTCGGACTCGAACACGCCGGACTGGATCGAGGTCGCGCGCACGCCGGCCTCCTGGAGTGCCTCCACCAGGCGGAGGTTCTCGCGCTGCGCGACGCGGCGCACGACGGCCAGGCCCGGTGGCGTCGTGTGCCGGAGCCCGTCGACGATCCGTTTCTCGATTCCTGCCGCTGCCATCTCGTCGTCGAGCTGCGGGCCGGCCCCGTGGATCACGATGGGCGTCAGGCCGACCTGCTGGAGGAACGCGAGCGACGATACCAGGGCATCGAGCTCGTCGCGGAGGATCGCGCCTCCCACCTTCACGACCGCGAAACGGTCGGCGTCGAGCTGGGAGAACTTCTTTAGGTAGAGCTGGATCTCGCGGGCGCTGGCCATCGAGGACAGCAGCCGGATGATCGTGGGACGGACGTTCTTCATGTCGGGCGTGGCCGGCCTTCGTCGTCGAGGGGTCATGGGTGGAAAGAAGGACATTAGGGCCGGAGGCGACTCGGAGACAGCGCCACCGTGGGGGCGCGACGGTCGAGCCTCGGGTTGTTCTCGATGGGGAAGTGGTAGGCGCCGGTGCCGGCGATGGCCACGTAGCGGATATCCCAACTTCCACCGCCCGGAGCCGACCCGTAGTCCTGGCCGTAGGACCAGGTGTCGAACCACTTCTTGGGCAGGCGGCCTCCGCCGCCCGCGGTACGGCTACGGCGCCCCCTCTCGGGCACCGTTGCCTGCATTGCGAAAAAGGACCCGCCGAACAGTCGTGGACGCGATATCCCCGTCACCACCGGCGCGAGGATCTCGTCGACCCGGTGCGGGAAGCGCCCTGCCGCTGCCTGCTCAGGCGCGTTCCTCCTCGCGGTCGGTGGCGAGCCGCGGGGTCAGGGCAGACCTGCCGCATACGGCGTGGTCCCCGGGGGTGGATCTCCTTGCCGGTTACGGCGTTACACTATCCATCGAGGACCACTTCCGCCCGTGGGGGAGCGTTGAGCGGGCCGGACACGATCGTCGGACATCCCGCGCGCCATTGGCAGCGTCTGCCGGACGGACGCGTGCAGTGCGACGTATGCCCGCGGCGGTGCCGCCTGCGCGCTGGACAGCGGGGCCTGTGCTTCGTGCGCGGTGCGGCGGACGGGGTGCTCGTCCTGACGACCTACGGGCGCTCCAGCGGCTTCTGCGTCGACCCGATCGAGAAGAAGCCGCTGGCGCACTTCCTCCCCGGCACCCCCGTTCTCTCCTTCGGCACGGCGGGTTGCAACCTGGCGTGCAGGTTCTGCCAGAACTGGGACATCTCCAAGTCACGGGAGATGGACACGCTGGCTGATGCGGCGGGCCCGGAGACCATCGCCCGGGCGGCGCTCGATCTCGATTGCCGGAGCGTCGCGTTCACGTACAACGACCCCGTGATCTTCCTCGAGTACGCGGTGGACGTCGCGCATGCCTGCCGCGCGGTCGGCGTCCGGACGGTGGCCGTCACCGCGGGGTACGTGCTCCCGGAGGCGCGTCGCGAGCTCTTCTCGGTCGTCGATGCGGCCAACGTCGACCTGAAGGCCTTCACCGAGTCGTTCTATCACAAGGTGTGCGCCGGCCACCTCGAGCCGGTGCTCGACACCCTGCGCTGGCTCGTGCACGAAACCGACGTGTGGACCGAGATCACGACGCTGCTCATCCCGGGCGAGAACGACTCTGACGCCGAGATCGACGCGCTCACGGGCTGGATCGCGACGGAGCTCGGGCCCCACGTGCCACTGCACTTCTCGGCGTTCCATCCCGACTGGAAGATGCGGGACCATCGACCGACGCCCGCCGCCGCGCTCGTGCGCGCGAGGCACGCCGCGATGGCCAACGGCCTGCGCTACGTCTTCACGGGGAACGTTCGGGATCCGGCGGGGCAGGCCACCTACTGTCACGCGTGCGGCGAGGCGGTCATCGGGCGGGACGGCTACGTGCTGACGTCCTGGCGGCTCTCCGAAGGGGGTCGGTGTGGGTCCTGCGGCGCACCCTGCGATGGCGTATTCGACGCAGAGCCGGGCTCGTGGGGCTCCCGCCGGGCGCCGGTCAGGCTGACGCGGGCGTGAGCGGCCAGAAGCCGAAGGCCCCGTAGCCCACGACGTCGCTACGCGGCCCGGCGGTGTCGCCCGAGCTGCGCAGATCCACGCACCGCGCCGTCAGGCCGCGGCGCCGTGCCGCCTCCATCAGCCCGCGCAGCGCCACGGAGCCGCACGCCTGGCTCGACCGCACCGCGTCCACGTCCAGGCGCACGACGGCGTCGGCGGTGCGCCCGTCGACGGCGCGGGCATCGTCGTACGGCAGGTAGTGGCTCAGGTCGGAGCTCACCACCACGAGCGTGTCGTCCGTCCACACGCGCTCGACGGCGTCCGCGACGGTGCTGGGAGCCGCGGCCCCGGTCACGATCGGGATGATCGGCACAGCACCCAGCGCCACGCGCAGGAAGGGGAGCTGGACCTCGAGGCAGTGCTCATCGCGGTGGGGTCGCTCCCATCGGCGCACGGAGGTCGACGACTCGAGGGCGATGAGGCCCTCGTGGTCGACTGGATGGTCCCCGAGCGGCGTCGCGAAGGCCTCCGACTCGGGGAGCGCGAGGCCCTCGAACGCCACGAAATGGCTCGGGCCCAGCAGCAGAACGCGGCGCACGCTCGCGGGCGCGGGCGCCAGGAGGGCGTACGCGCTCCCGGCCACCGGACCCGAGTAGGGGTAACCGGCGTGCGGGGCCACGAGCGCTGCGGGCCGGGTCGCCAGCGTCGGCGGCACGGCCACCTCGAAGAACCCCCGCACCGTCGCCTCCAGCTCGGCCGGGTCGGCCGGGTAGAATCGGCCTGCGACCGCGGGCGGCCGCACGTGATGCCGGGTGTTCACGCCTGGAATCTACCGAACCCGCTCGCACGGCGCCCCGCCAACGTCTCCGACCTTCCACTTTCGGACGGACGGTTCCTCGCGATCCTCAGTCGGCCTTGAGCGTCACCACGGGGTCGACCTTCGTCGCCCGTACGGCCGGGACCAGCGTCGCGAGCAGGCAGGCCGTGCCGACGACGACGGCCACCCAGAGTGGGGTCAGGGCGTCCGCCGAGTCGATTCCGTCCACGACCCCGCCGATCAGCGGGAGGAGCGGGTACCAGGCCGCCAGCCCGATCACGGCACCGACCGCACCCATGGCCGCCCCGCCCGCCACGATGCTTCCCAGGAGGTGGGCGTCCGTGGCGCCGACGGCCTTCCGGAGGCCGATCTCCCGCCGACGCGAGACCACCTGCCACGCCATGGCCGCGTAGAGCCCCAGCGCCGCCAGCAGCAGGCCCAGCGCGCCCAGCACGCCGATCGTGAGGAGTTGGAGGCGAAGGGGGGCGAACCACCGATCGAGGTAGAGGGCGTAGGGCTCGGGGGGTGCCCAGCGCAGGTGTGCGTCCACCCTCGGTACGACCGCGGACAGGGCTTCGGCGACCTGGTCGGGCCGTCCCCGCACCAGCAGGTCCGCCAGCCGGAGGATGGTCTGCTGGGGGAAGGGGATGTAGAGGTCCGGCATCACGGGCGCGTCGGGGCCGTGTTGCCGCGTCGAGCCCACGACGCCCACGATCCGCGCCGGGCCCCGGACCAGCATCACCGGCTGGAGCTCGCGACCCAGGGCGGCTCCGGGGTCCGTCCCGGCACCGTAGTACCGGGTGACGAAGTCCTCGCTCACGATGACGACCTTCTCCGCGGACGCGTCGTCCGTCGGTCGGAACGCGCGGCCCGCCAACACCTCGATCCCCATCACGCCGAAGTAGGCCGACGAGACGGGGTGGAGCTGGTAGAAGATCTGGTCGGAGGAGGAGGTCGGCTGGATGGGGAAGGGTGGCAGGTCCTGGTCCTCCCCGCTCATCGGGTTGTTGAACGCCAGGGCTGCGGGTAGGCCGCGGGCGTTGAGCCGCTCGAGGATCTCCCTGGATGCGTTCCACCCGGCGATGCCGGTGGGGCCCGCGCCGCCGCTGAGCACGGTGAACGCGACCCCCTCCGCCTGGAAGCCGACGTCGATCGCACGCAGCGCGGAGACCCGATGCGCGATGGCGAAGCCCACCGCCGTGAGCAGCGTGGTGAGCGCCACCTGTCCCACGACGAGCGCACGGCGGCCGCCGGCGCCGACGGCTCGCCATACGGGCGCGCGCCCCACCGCGGGTCCGGCGCCCCGCGAGAGGAGGTATCCGGCGGACCCGACACCGACGCCGAGGAAGATCCCGACGCCGAGGGCGCCGAGCAGGAACGGGGGGGTGACGGCGACGTCGCCGAGGCGGGGCACGTCCTGCGGTACCAGGGCCCGGATGGGTCCGACGAGCCACGTCGCACCGAGGACGCCGGCGGTGGATCCGACGGTGGCCAGGGCGAGGCCTTCGAGGAGCGATCCCCGGAGAAGGCGCCCCTCGGACGCGCCCAGCGCCAGGCGAATCGAACGGTCGCGGCGCCCCTCCATCCGACGTGCGGCGACCAGGCCCAGGACGTTCACGCCGGCGAGGAGCAGGAAGACGGCGCCCGCGGCGAGCAGGAGGGCGAGCACGTCGCGGAACGGGCCCACCAGGTCGTCCGACAAGACCACCGCGTCCACGCTCCAGCCCCGCTCCGTCGGGTGGGCCTCACCGAGGGCCGAGAGGAAGGCATTCAGCTCGGCGTCGGCTTCGGCCACGGAATGACCCGGCCTCACCCGCGCGATCGCGTCGATGAAGCGGAGGGCGCGCAGGTCCTCCCGATCGCCGTCCTCGTCCCACTCGATGACGTTCACGACGTCGGCGTCGCCGGGAAAGCCGGCGGGGAGGGCCGCGACGCCGACCACCGTGAGGGCCCCGTTCCCGACGTCCAGCGTGGACCCGACGACCTCGGGATCCGCGCCGAGCTCCGCCCGCCAGAAACGCTCGGACAGGAGGACCTCCGACTCGACGGCGGTCGGGAGTCGGCCCATCGTCGGCGCGATGCCCAGAATCGAGAAGCCGTTCGGGGACAGGGTGAACCGCGTTACGCTCCGGACCCCTCCGTGCAGATCGAGCTTCATCTGCCCGAAGAGGACGGCCGACACGCCGTCCAGGGTGCGCCAGGAACCCGCCCTCATCTCCTCGAGCAGAGGAGGGGAGAACTGGTGGCGACGCGATTCCTCCCCTCCGCCTTTCGCCTCCTCCTTCGGCTCGATCTCGTAGAGGCGCACCACCCGGTCCGGATCCGGATAGGGCATCGGTGCCAGCCACACCTTCCAGGCCACCGCGGACACCAGCGTCGCGGCGGCCAGGCCGAGGCCGAGCGTGCCCGCCACGCCCATCGCGTAGAGCGGACTGCGCCGCAGCGTGCGCAGGCCGAGCCGAAGGTCCCGGAGCACACCCGCCCAGCTCCCGCGGCGCAGGACGGCGATGTCGGGGAGGAGCCCCCAGTGCACTGCGCTCCACGCCTGGGACCAGTACCACCGTTTTGCGGCGCGAAGTCCGTGCGTTCGAGCGATCTCGCGGAAGCGGTCCGCGAGATCGGCGAGAATGAAGTCGCGGTCCTCGGCGTCCTGGAAGAGCCGGACGAGCGCGCGGGCGAGGGCGGGCGGCTCCGCGGCCGCGCCCGGCGTCACGCCCACCTCGGCCCCAGGCCTTTCCACAGCCGCTCCAGCATGGCCCGTGACTGCGCGAGGGCCTCTTCTCCGTCGGGGAGGACGCGGTAGTTCTTCGTCGCGCGCCCACCGTCGGGAGGTGCCGCGACCTCGGAGGCGACCAGCCCCTTCCCCTCCATGCGCTTGAGCGTGACGTAGACGGCGGGGATCGACACGTCCCGGCCCGTCGTATCGAGGATCTCCCGGTGGATCTCGGCCCCGTAGGCGGGGTTGCGCAGCCTCGCCAGCGCGAGCAGGACGACCTGCTCGAACTCCCCCAGGTAATCCCGTCCGGCCATGGCTCACTCCTAAACAATGTTTAAGAATGCACTGTAGGACCGAGGCACGGGACCCGCAAGCGCCTCCTTCGCCGAGGGTGGTCGGGTCGAGCCCTCAGCTCACGACGTGCCTTCCCGTCCCCACCGCCGGCACACCGAGCTCCTCCAGCAGGCGGTTGAAGCCGTCCACGCCCGGTCCGAGGATCCACTGCACCCGTCCCCGGTACGCGCCCCACTGCCGACTCAGCTCCCGGAAGCGGGCCTTCATTCCCTCCGTCGGGGCCCCTGGCGCACCGGCCACGGCCCCGTGGAGGTAGATGAAGAACTGGTTCAGCCGGGTGGGGAAGACCGTGGGGTCCTGACCCGTGGTCCATTCGCGCTGCACGAGCATCGAGTCCACGGCAGCGATGCTGTCGGTGAGCGCCCCGCCGGCCGTGCCGATACGCGCCGAGTCGGGCAGATCCTTCGTCCGCTCGAGCACGGCGTCGACCTGTTCACGGATGTCGCCCATGTCGGTGACGCCGGCGTGCAGGGCGGTGAGCTCGTCGCGGATGTCGGCGAGCAGCGCGTCGCGCGCGGCGTGATCGGCCGGCGTCACTTCGGCGGCCACCTGCGGGATGTCCCGCACCTCCACCCTGGTCTCGACGGGGTCCAGCCCATCCACCGTCAGTCGCGCCGTGTAGGTCCCCGGAGACACGCGGCCGCCGGCCAGCGACCCGAATACGAACAGACCCTCCACGCCCGGTACGCGCTCGCGGTTCAGGTCCCAGACCACGCGGTTCATCCCGGCCTTCGCGCTCAGCCTGCTCGGCGCGTCGGGCCCGTCGCCCGGGTCCGTCGTGTAGGTGCGCACGACCGCGCCCGACGGAGCGGCGATCTCCAGCTTCGCGGCACCTGCGGGCGCGTCCTTCAGGTGGAAGAGGAGCACCGCTCCGTTCGGGGGGTTGCGCCCCTCCGTCGGATCGTCCCCGCCGAAGCCCCCGCCACCAGCCTGGCGGTACGCGGGTCCCGTTCCGAAGAGCCACGCAGGCGCGGCGGCGATCTCGGCACCGTGCGCCGCCAGCTCGCGCAGCGGCGTCAGGTCGTCGAGGATCCAGAACGCCCGCCCCTGGGTCGCCGCCACCAGGTCGCCGTGGGCGACCTTGAGGTCTGTGACCGGTGTGACCGGGAGGTCGAGCTGCAGCGGCTGCCAGTGGTCCCCGTCGTCGAAGGAGACGAACGCCCCCATCTCCGTTCCCGCATAGAGCAGCCCCTCGATCTCGGTGTCCTCGCGCACCACCCGCACCCAGTGCTCCGCGGGGATGCCGTCGGTGATCTGCGTCCACGTGCGGCCGAAGTCCGTCGTCTTGAACGCCATCGGGCGTGAAGTCCGCGAACTTGTAGCGCGTCACGGCGGCGTACGCGGTGCCGGCGTCGTGGGGGGAGGCGTCGATGGCGTTGATCTGCGATTCGGGAAGACCCTTCGGCGTCACGTCCGTCCACGTCTCCCCGCCGTCGCGGGTCACGTGGATCAGGCCGTCGTCCGATCCCGTCCAGATCACGCTGGCGTCCACGGGCGAGGGCGCGATGGTGAAGATCGTGCCGTACACCTCGCCGCCCGCGCCCTCGTTCGTGATTGGCCCGCCGCCGGGGCCCTGCTTGGTGGTGTCGTTGCGGGTGAGGTCGGGGCTGATCACCTCCCACGAGTCGCCCCGGTCCCCGGTGCGCAGCAGCACGTTGCCGCCGTGGTAGATCGTGTTGGGGTCCTCGGGCGACGCCACGATGGGCGCGTTCCAGTTGAAGCGGTAGGTCATGTCCTTCGGCTGGATGGACGCCGGCATCCCCGGCTCGGCCTGGACGTTGCGGTCGAGGCCGGTGAGCTCGTCGTACTCGTCGATCTGCCCGAGGTAGCAGCCGCCGTACTGGTAGCGCGGATCGTCCGGATCGAAGGCGAGGTACGCGCTCTCGCACCCGGCCGAGGGGTGGAAATCCTCCCACCCGATGCCGCCGTCCAGATCGCGGCTCTTGATGGCGACGCTCGTGTTGTCCTGCTGGCCGCCGTAGATCCAGTAGGGGAAGCGATTGTCGGCGTTGACCCGGTAGAACTGGGCGGTGGGCTGGTTGCGCAGCGTCGACCACGTGGCGCCGCCGTTGAACGTGACGGCCGCGCCACCGTCGTTGGCGTTGATGAGGTTGTCCGGGTCGTCCGGGTTGATCCACAGGTCGTGGTTGTCCCCGTGCTCCTGGCGGAGCGACTGGAAGGTCCGGCCGCCGTCCACCGAGCGCCACAGTGGCGCATTCATCACGTAGACGGTGTTCTCGTCCTTCGGGTCGGCGAAGATCTCCATGTAGTACCAGGGGCGGGAGCGCAGCCCCCGGGTCTGGTTCACCCGCGTCCAGCTCTCCCCCGCGTCGTCGGAGCGGAAGACGCCGCCGTCCGGCTCGGCCTCGACGATGGCGTACACCCGGTCCGGGTTCGCGCCGGACACCGACACGCCCACCTTGCCGATGAGGTCGGGAAGGCCCTCGGTGGTCCGTTTCCACGTGTCTCCGCCGTCCAGGCTCTTCCAGATTCCGCTCCCCGGCCCGCCGGAGCGCATCTGCCACGGGAGGCGCGTGTGGTCCCAGAACGCTGCGTACAGGATGCGCGGATTCGTCGGGTCCATGCTCAGGTCGCTGGCGCCGGCGTCTTCGCTCACGAAGAGGACCTTCGTCCACGTCTCGCCGCCGTCTCCGGACCGGTAGATCCCGCGGTCCTGGGTGGGTGCGTAGGGCGAGCCCTGTGCCGCCACCCAGACCCGGTCCGGGTCCGTCGGGTGCACGACGATGCGGGAGATCGACCGGGTCGCGTCCAGGCCCAGGTGCGTCCACGTGCGCCCCGCGTCGGTGGAGCGGTACACCCCGTCGCCGTGGCTGGTGGTCACGCCCCGCGGCGCATGCTCGCCCATCCCCACGTAGACCACGTTGGGGTCGGAGGGTGCCACGGCGATCGCGCCCACCGAGGCGGTACCCGAGGAAGCCGTCCGTGACGTTCGTCCAGCTGATGCCCGCGTCGGTGGTCTTCCACACTCCCCCGCCCACGCCCCCGAAGTAGTAGACGTCCGGCTGCGTGCGTACGCCGGCCACGGTGACGGAGCGGCCGCCGCGGAAGGGCCCGACCAGACGCCAGTGCATGGAGGAATAGAGGCTGGTGTCGACCGGCGCGCGCGCCCTGTGCACGGGCAGCGGTGGGGCCGGCCACGAGCGACGCGACCGCGGCGGCGGCCAGGAATCGGTTCCTGCCCATCAGTTCATGCTCCCGGAAGAGGGGGTCCAGTCGATCGTCAGCGGCTGCGGCGCCGGGAAGATATGCACCTGCGCCTGCTCGAGCCTGCGCCGGTACGTGGCCACGTCGCCTCCCACCACGTCGTTGAAGCGCGCGAGCGCCGAGCGGAGCAGCTGCTCCGCCTGCTGCAGAAGAGTCGCCTCGGCCTGCGTCGGCGCCTCCCACGACGAGCCGAGGGCGTCGATCACGTAGCCGATGCGCGCCAGCACCGCGTTGGGGCTGTCGGTGAAGCCCTGCACGTCCTGCTTGCCCACGAACAGCTCCTCGACGTCCGTGAGCGTCACTCTTCAGCGAGTCGCCCGCGGCCCCAAGCGACTTCGCGTCGGCGTCGTCCCCCTGTGCGAGGCGCTCCTTCACGCCGTCCACCGCCTGCTTCGTCTCCCGGATCCGGTCCACGGCTTCGGTCGCGACGTTCTGCAGGCGGCCGGCGCGGAGCTGCATCGCCAGGTTGGCCCTCCGGTCCGCGGCGCGGATGTCGAAGCGCGGATCGGCGGCCACGGTGACGTCACCCGTGGCCGTGTCGCCGGCGAAGACGATGCGCACCGTGTACGTGCCCGGGAGCGCGTCGGGGCCCGGCGGGAGCGGCTCGTCCTCCCGCGCCTGTCCCTGCGGCCGCGGCGAGCGCGGCCCGTCCATGCGCAGGTCCCACGCCGTCCGGTTGAGCCCCGGCTTCGCCGGGCCGCGGAAGGTGCGCACGACGCTGTCGCCCTGCAGCACGGTGATGGTGACGGTGGTGTCGGCCGCCGACGCCGCGGAATCGGCGGCCGACGCGGCCGTCGGCGCCCGCCCGATCGAATACGTCAGCAGCGCGCCGTACGGCCGGTTCTCACCGAGGAACATCCCGAAGCCCGTGAAGCGGGGCCCCGCGACCTGGCTCTCCCGGTACTGGATGCGCCGGTGGCACGGGGAAGAGGTGCAGCGCCTCGTCCGCGATGGACGGATCGGCTGCGAGCGCCTCGAGGGGGCGGATATCGTCCAGGATCCAGGCGCCCCGGCCGTGGGTCCCGATGACCAGGTCCTTCTCCCGCGGATGCACGACGATGCCGCGCACCGGCACCCGCGGCAGGCCGTGCCACAGCGTCCACTTCTTCCCGCCGTCGAAGGAGACGTACATCCCGAACTCGGAGCCCAGGAAGAGGAGATCCGGGTCCACCGGGTCCTGGGCGATCGTGTGCATGAAGTACTCGAGGTCGGGGGTGACCAGGCTGGTCCAGGTCCTCCCGAAGTCCGTCGTCTCGAAGACGTAGGGCAGGTTGTTCCCCCGCCGGTGGTCGTCGAACACCACGAAGGCCGTGGCGCTGTCGAACTTCGACGGCTCGATGTGCGGCACCCACGCTCCCGCGGGCACGCCCCGGATCGCGGTGGCCACGTTCGTCCAGGACCGACCGCCGTCACGGGTCAGCTGGACGTTGCCGTCGTCCGTGCCCACCCAGAGCACGCCCTGCTTCACCGGGCTGGGGGCGATCGCGATGATCGTGGTGAACGCCTCGGCGCCCGACGCGTCCAGGGTGAGCCCGCCCGACTCGCCGTAGCGCTGCTTCGTGGAGTCGTTCGTCGTGAGGTCCGGGCTGATCGTCGTCCACGAGGTGCCCATGTCGGTGCTCCTGTGGACGAACTGGCTTCCCAGGTAGACGGAGCCGTCGAAGGGGTCGGCGGCCATCCCGGCGTTCCAGTTGAAGCGCAGCCGCACGGAGGTGTCCGGCGCCGCGGGCTTGATCACCTTGCGCTCGCCGGTCTGCCGGTCGAAGCGCACGATGTCCCCGTTCTGGGTGGACGAGAAGCCGTAGCGCGGGTTGGACGGGTCGGGGAAGGTGGCCATCCCGTCGCCGAAGGCCACCTCGTCCCAGTCGTACATGCGGATCCCGCCGTTGTGCCAGGTCACGGCGGGCCCCACGAAGGCGCCGTTGTCCTGCAGGCCTCCGTACACGTGGTACGGCGTGTCCTCATCCACGGCGACGTGGTAGAACTGGGAGAAGGGGAGGTTCTGCACGAACCGGAACGTCCCGCCGCCGTCCCGCGAGATGTAGACGCCGCCGTCGTTGCCGTCGGCGATCACCGCGCCGTCCGGGCTGACCCAGAAGGCGTGGTGGTCCACGTGCACCTCGGAGAAGCCGAGCAGCGTGTGGAACGTCTTGCCCCCGTCGGTGCTCTCGTTCACCGGGCTCTCGACGATCCAGACGTGGTTCTCGTTCGTGGGATCGACCCGGACCTGCCCGTAGTAGAACGGCCGTCCGTCGATGTTCTCGGTGCGATTCACGATCGTCCACGTGTCGCCGCCGTCCCCGGAGCGCATCAGCACGCTCCGCTTCGCTTCCACCAGGGCGTAGACCACGTCGGGCTCGCCCCGCGCGAAATCGAGCCCCGTGCGCCCGAGCTCGCCCTCGGGCAGGCCGTCCGCCGGCGTCAGCCGCTTCCACGTCTCCCCGCCGTCGTACGTCGTGTAGATGCCGCTCCCCGGGCCCCCGGACGCGAAGAACCATGGCCACCGACGGTGCTCCCACATCCCCACGATCAGGTGGTTGGGGTTGGACGGGTCCATCACCATGTCGCCGGCACCCGTCCGCTCGTTCACGTAGAGGATCTTCGTCCACGTCTTCCCGCCATCCGTGGTCTTGTAGACCCCCCGGTCTTCGCTGTCCTTCCAGGTGTTCCCGAGGGCGCCGACGTACACCACGTCCGCGTCGCGGGGATCCACGAGGATCGCGTCGATGGCGCCGGTGTCCTCGAGCCCCATGCGCGCCCACGTGCGGCCTGCGTCCAGCGGACCGGTAGACGCCCGTGCCCGAGCCCGCGGAGTTCCGCCGGTTCCGCTCCCCGGTCCCCACCCAGACCACGTCCGGGTTGGGCTGGTGGATGGTGATGGCGCCCACCGAGGCGGCCGGCAGCGAGTCCGTCAGGGGCTTCCATGTCACGCCGCCGTCCACGGTCTTCCACACCCCGCCGGTCGCCGCCCCCACGTACAGGATGTCGGGATGCGCGTCCACCCCGTCGATGGCGCCGACGCGGCCGCTCATCCCGGTGGGCCCGATGTTGCGGGCCGACAGGGCCGCGCAGCGGTCCCGGGGTCGATCTGCGCGGAGAGGGGGGTGGCGCCGAGTGCGGCCGCACACAGGAGCGTCGGAAAGAGACGGGAAGCGCGTCTCATGAGGCCTCCAGGGACTTCGTTGGCAGCGGACATCGCGTTCGCGAGAGGGTGATCGAGGGGAGGGACGGTACCCAGCCTGCGCGGGGGCAGCAAGGACGCCAGGCCTCGCCGACGCAACGGCTCTCTCGTGGTGACTGTCTACGAGAGGCGGCGTTCATGCAGGCGGTCCAGAGAAGAGAGGCGGCCTCGCTGGCCGAAGGTTGACGAAACGGGGAGGGGAGGCGGCGATGTCGCGCATCGACGGATGGCGGGCCCGGCTGCGGGCCCTTCTGCCGAGGGCCGAGGAAGAGGGCGAGGCGGACGAGGAGATGCACTTCCACCTCGGAATGGAGGCGGAGAAGGTCGTGCGCGATCTCGCATACGGCGCGCGTACGCTGCGCCGTAGCCCCTCGTTCACTGTGACCGCGCTCGTCACCCTCTCCCTGGGCATCGGTGCGGTGGCCGCAGCCTTCAGCCTGGTGGACGGTGTGCTGCTCCGCCCCCTCCCCTACGGCGCGCCCGACCGCCTGGTCGAGATCCGCGAGCTCGGCCAGGGCCGCCGCTTCTTTCCCTCCTTCCCCAACTTCCTGGACTGGCGGGAGCGCTCGACGAGCTTCCGATCCATGGTGGCGGTCCAGCCGCTCGGCGCGCAGCCCGTCCTCGATGTGGGGGACCCCGTTCGGGTGCCCGTCGTCCTGGTCGAGCCGGGACTTCCTGTCGACGTTGGGCGTGGCCGCGTTCCTGGGACGCGACATGACCCACGACGAGAACGCCGTGGGTGGGCCACCCGTCGCCCTCGTGAGCCATGCGTTCTGGGTCGGGCGCCTGGGGGGCGAGCGCGACCTGGGGCGGGTGACGTTCACCGCATTCGGGAGCAGCTACCGGGTGGTGGGCGTGCTGCCGCCCGGCTTCCGCTTCCTGTACGACGCGGACGTCTACCTGTCGGCCGAGCGCTGGCCGGGCACGTTCCGCAGCGCGCACGCGTACCGGGTGGTGGGGCGGCTGGCGGACGGCGTCTCCCGGCAGGCCGCCGACCAGGAGATGGATGCCCTCACCGCGCGCATGAAGGAGGAGTTCGGCGGCGACACGAACGCCGAGGGCGCGCAGCTACGCCCACTTGACGACGTGCTTCTCGGTGCGCAGCGACGTCCGCTCGTGATCCTGTTGGCGGCGGCCGGGCTCGTGCTGCTGGTGGCGTGCGCGAACGTGGCCGGGACGCTCCTCGCGCGGGGGGGCGGGCGGGGTCGCGAGATGGCCGTGCGGGCGTCGCTGGGCGCCGGCCGCGGAAGGCTCGTTCGACAGCTTCTGACGGAGAGCGTGCTCCTCACGGCCCTGTCCGGGGCGGTGGGCGCGGGGCTCGCCTGGCTCGCGGTGGAGGGCGCCGTCCGTCTCGGGTCCGGATCGTTGCCGCGCCTCGATACCGTGGCCCTCGACGGGCGCACCCTCCTTCTGTGCGGCGCGGTGACCCTGGGCACCGCGTTCCTCTTCGGGCTGTACCCGGCGCTGCGGCTGAGCAGGACCAACCTGTCCGGCGCCCTGCGATCGGGGGGGCGAGGCGGCCCGGGCCGGCGGGGGCGCGGGTGGGACGCGCTCATCGCCGCCGAGGTGGCCTTCGCGGTCGTGCTGCTCGTCGGTGCCGGGCTGCTCCTGCGCAGCCTGGCGACGATCGTGTCCCTGGACTCGGGGTGGCGGGCGGAGGGCGTCCTCCAGATGTCGCTGACGGCACCCAGCGGTACGTTCGGGTCCGAGGAGGAGGCGACCGCGTTCGTGCGCCGGGTGCGGGACGAGCTCGCCTCGATCCCCGGAGCGGCGGATGTCGGCATCGGCACGTACGGACCGCTGGATGCCGGCACCTACACCGCACCCGCCCGCGACCCCGTCGCCGATCGCGACATTGGTGGCTATGCGGGGTGGCGCCTGGTGGATGCCGGCTACTTCCGCGCCCTTTCGGTCCCGCTCCTGCGGGGTAGGCTTTTCGAGCGGGGGGACCGGGACGTGGCGGTGGTGAACGACGCCTTCGCGCGGCGCCTGTGGGGGGAAGAGGACCCGGTCGGGAAGCGCGTGGCGAGCAACTTCGACAGCGCGGGGACGTCGCTCCGGGTGATCGGCGTGGTGGGCGTCGCCCGCGACTGGCGAGTGGACCCTGCGGAGCAGATGGAGATGTTCGAGCCGTGGTGGACGCGCCTGGACCAGGTGCAAACGGTGCGCTACCTCCTTCGCACCGACGGCGATCCGGCGGACCTGGTAGCGCCGGCGCGGGCGAGGGTGCACGCGTTGAACGATCGCATCCCCGTCGAGTTCGCCACGCTCGAAGAGGAGCTGGCGGCCTCCACGGCGGATCGGCGGTTCGTCGCCTCGATCCTGTCGGTCTTCGCCGCCGTCGGGCTCGTCCTCGCGCTGGTGGGCGTCGCGGGCGTGGTGGCCTACACGGTGGCGCAGCGCCGCCGGGAGATCGGGATCCGCATGGCCCTCGGAGCCCGGGCGGCCCGGGTACGTTCGGAGGTGCGCCGGGCGGTGCTGGGACCCACCCTGGTCGGCCTGGCTGCGGGTCTGGGTGGGGCCATTCTCCTCTCACGGTTCGTGGATTCCCTCCTCTTCGACGGCATCACGGGCCGTGACCCCGGCACGCTCGTCGCGGTCGCGCTCCTCTTCGGCGCGGCGGCGCTCGTGTCGAGCGACCTCCCGGCACGCCGCACCGCGGCGGTGGACCCCGCCGTTGTGCTGCGCGAAGAGTGATCGGGGGACGGCGGACGGCCGTCGAGGGGTCCCCCCGCAGCGGTCTCCGAACGCTGGACGACCGTCGCCGGTCGCGCGAGCTTCCGACGTGGAGGCACGTGGTCCGGCCGCGGCGGAGAGAGCCATGGACTGGCAGCAGGTATATGCGTCGAAGCGCACCACCCCCGACGAGGCGGTGCTCCGTATCCCCAAGGGTCGACCGATCCTGATCGCGTCGGGCGCCGCGGAGCCCCTGGGCCTGGTGGAAGCCCTCGGGCGCAACGCCTCGCACTTCTCCGACAACCAGGTCGTGCACCTGATGACGCTCGGGCCCGCGCCCTACGTGCGCCCCGAGCTCACCGAGAACTTCCGGCACAACGCGTTCTTCATCGGCGCGAACGTCCGCGGCGCGGTACACCAGGGGCGGGCCGACTACACGCCCGTCTTCCTGTCGCAGATCCCGCAGCTGATCCGAGCGCGGCGCATGCCGGTGGACGTCGCGCTCATCCAGTGCGCGCCGCCCGACAAGTTCGGCTACGTCAACATCGGCGTCTCGGTCGACATCGTGATGGCGGCCATCGAGGCCGCCCGCCTCGTCATCGCCGAGGTGAACCCGAACGTGCCGTGCGTCTACGGTGCGGGCTTCCTGAAGATGGACCGCATCGACCTGTGGACGTGGAACGACGCGCCGCTCATCGAGCATCTGCCCGAGGAGCCAGGGGAGGTCGAGCTGGAGATCGGCCGCAACGTCGCCTCGCTGATCGAGGACGGGAGCACGCTCCAGGCGGGCATCGGCATGATCCCGGACGCGGTCCTGCGCGCGCTGACCGACAAGCGCGACCTCGGTGTCTGGACGGAGATGTTCTCGGACGGCGTTCTCGACCTGATCGACGCCGGGGTCGTCACGGGCCGCTACAAGACGATCCATCCGGGGAAGGTCACCTCGTCCTTCACGTTCGGCTCCCGGCGCCTCTACGACTACATCGACCGCAACCCGCTGTTCACTTTCCAGCCCAGCGACTACGTCAACGACCCGCGGCGCATCGCCGAGCAGCACAAGATGGTCGCGATCAACAGCGCCATTCAGGTGGACCTGACCGGCCAGGTGTGCGCGGACTCGATCGGCACGCGGTTCTACTCGGGCATCGGCGGGCAGGTGGACTTCATCCGGGGTGCGTCGATGTGCCCGGACGGTAAGCCGGTGATCGCGCTGCGCTCCACCGCCAAGGGAGGCAGCATCAGCCGGATCGTGCCGACGCTGACGGAGGGTGCGGGGGTCGTGACGTCACGCGGGGACGTGCGTTACGTCGTGACGGAGTACGGGGTCGCGGACCTGCTCGGGAAGTCGATCCGCGAGCGGGCGGTCGCGCTCATCTCCATTGCGCACCCGGACTTCCGGGCCGAGCTGCTCCGGGACGCGAAGGCGCGCCACTACGTCTTCGTCGACCAGATCGAGCCCCGCGGCCGTTACCCTCGCGAGGTCGAGCGACGCGTGACCGTGAAGGGCGGGGAGACGCTGCTGCTGCGGCCCATCCGGCCCACGGATGAGCCCAAGCTCGTGGGGCTGTTCTACTCGATGAGCGAGGACGACCTCTACAAGCGCTTCATGAGGGTGGTGAAGCGCGTAGCCCACGAGGAGCGCCAGTACTTCCTCGACGTCGACTACGTCGACAACATGGCGGTCGTGCTGGAGACGTCGGACCCGCGCTACGAGCCCGAGATCGTCGGGATCGCGCAGTACTTCCGGGACCCGGAAACCGACTTCGCCGACGTGGGCTTCATCGTGAAGGACACGTGGCAGGGGAAGGGCCTCGGCCGGATCCTCGTCGAGGAGATGATCCGGCTGGCGCGGGAGAACGGGATCAAAGGGCTCACCGCCGACGTGCTCGCGAACAACCAGGCCATGCTGCACCTCTTCGAGCAGACGGGGCTGGACGTGCGCACCGAGACCGAGAGCGGCGTGGTCCTGGTGGAGATCCACTTCGAGGAGAGCCCCGTCACCACCTGAGCCGCCCGCGGCGTCTTCGGGCGGCTCAGTCGTCGTGGCTGAGCTCGTACTGCCGCTGGGCGTGCGCCTTCTCCTTCCCCATCGCCAGCTCGAGGAGGCTGCCGCCGAAACGCCCCGGGAGGACTTCTTCGAGGATGTGGACCATGTCCGTGCCGACGAGCGTCACGCCCTCTCCGGTGAGCAAGGCCGGTGTTCACGGCCCGGAACGTCCCCCCGCCGGTGCCTTCTACGTCCTCGCCCGGGGGTCCCCCCGCTCCTGCCGGTCCCGGAGGAATCGCATTGTGGGGCCGGGCGCGACGGTGAGCGAGACCGCCGCGGCCAGCGGCTTCCACGCGCGCATCCGTCGAAAGGCGTCCCACAGCTCGCGGCGTGCGGCGCCCGGCTCTCCGGCGAGGATC
The DNA here is from genome assembly GCA_963848895.1 of uncultured Gemmatimonadales bacterium. Classification (GTDB taxonomy): domain Bacteria; phylum Gemmatimonadota; class Gemmatimonadetes; order Longimicrobiales; family Gaopeijiaceae; genus SZUA-318. The sequence continues at coordinate 629,850 of CAWKGE010000017.1, read as the reverse complement.
GCCTTCTTCGCTGTCAGGATGTGCAGGGCCACGCGGATCCTGCGGACGCGTCGCTCCACGCGGACGCGCTCGCCGGCCGTCAGATCCTCCTCGCCCGCGTAGCGCGCGATGATCGCCAGGCTCCCGTGGAGCATGCCTTCACCGTCCCTGGACATGTTCGCGTCGTGGATGCGGCGCAGGGCGAGGGCGTCGTGGTGGTAGACGAAGCGGCCGCCCGCCAGGAGGAGGCGCACCCAGAGGTCCACGTCCTCACACAGCCGGAGATCGGCGTCGAAGCCGCCCACGCCCCGGACGCGGTCCGCGCGCACGAGCACCGTCGACATGACGACGACGCATTCGCCGGCGAGCACGGCCGCCACGGTCACTTCCCCGCGCGAGGGATGGCTGCGCATGACGGTCCCTCCCCGTCCGGCCATCGGCCCGAACAGCTCGGCGTCGCAGTAGACGAGATCGGCGTCGTTCTCCTCGAGGACCTCGATCTGGCGGGCGAGGAAGCCGGGCTTCCACCGGTCGTCGGCGTCGAGGAAGGCGAGGTAGCGGCCGCGTGCGGCCGCGATGCCCCGGTTTCGCGCCGAGGGCAGGCCGTCGTGGGGCCCGTCCAGAAGCGTGACGGCGGCACCGAAGGGTCGGAGCGCATGCGCAAGGGCGTCGCCGTCCGCGGAGCCGTCGTCGACGACGATGATCTCGACCCCCTCCTCTCCCTGCTCGAGCACGGAGGACACCGCGTCCGCGACGAAGTGGGCCGCGTCGAAGCAGGGGATGACGACCGACACCCTCGGACGCGTCCCGTCCGCTCGACCCGTCACCTCGATGCCGCCCGTCATGAGCCCGCCAGGTGCTCCGCGAGCCGGACGGCCAGGGCGATGGCGGTGAGCGTGGGGTTGGCGAACCCGCCCGTGGGGAAGACGGAGGAGCCGGCCACGTACAGGTTCTCCGTCCCGTGTACGCGGAGATCGGCATCCACGACCCCCTCGGAGGGCTGGTCGTGCATGCGCGTCGTCCCCATGTGGTGGTGGGCGGCGGGATGCGGGGGCAGGGAGCGGACCCGTCTCACCCGCCCCACGCCCGCCCGGTCGAGCTCCCGCTCGACCACGTTCAGGATCCGCTCTCGATTGGCCTCGTCCGTGGCCGACCACCGCCAGTGCAGTCGCATCCGGCGGCGACCGAACTCGTCGCGCTGGTTCGAGAGGGTCACGCGGTTCTCCTTCGACGGGATCTGCTCGAGGTCGATCAACACCTGGTAGGTGCTTCCGACCACGGGCGCCGAAGATCGCCAGATCCGGCGAGCCATCCCTCCGATCATACGTCGCAATGCGGAGGTGGGCACGAGTCTGCGGGCGGCGCGCCGCACCGACGGGGCACGCAGGACAGGAGGGTTCTGGACGTGGACGAGCCGGATCGAGGCGTTGGGGAGCCGCTCGTCGCGAAGGAGCTCGGGCGCGAGAGCGATCCTGCCCACGACCCCCGCCACCTTCCCGATCCCCGCCGGGGAGTAGAAGCCCTCCGGCGGAACCAACGCCGGCGCGTGCGTGACGAGCTCCAGGGTGGCGTCGACGGGGTGCTCCATGAAGCCGGCACCGAGCCACTCGTCATGCCCGTGCGACGTCCCGCGGTCGCGCTGGAGGAGCAGCAGCCGCGCGTTCTCGAGCCCGCCGGCCGCCAACACGAAGAAGGACGCCCGCACCGCACCCGACCCCTCCCCGAAGGTACCCCAGCGCACTTCGTGGACCCGACCGCCGTCCGGCGCCAGGTCGATCTGCGTGACGGTGGCACCCCGGACGAGCGTCACGCCAGGCGCGGCGCGCAGCCCGGCCGGCAGCGCCTCGGTGAAGCGGGCAGCGGGCGCGTAGTGGTAGACGTCGGTCCGGAGCCCGCCGTCGGGGAAGGAGAGCAGCGGGTACCCGTGAGGGTCCGGAGCCTCCGTCGGTCGATACGGCTCCAGCCCGCAGAGGTCGTGCGCCCGCTCGTACCACGGCTCCATTGCGTCCCGCCCGAACGGCCACCCGCTGTGTGGGATCCAGGGGCGGGCCTCGAAGTCCGCCTCGTCCAGCGGCACGTACTTCGCCATCGGTACGCCGTGCAGGACGGTGTTCCAGATCGTCGCGGTTCCGCCGACGCCCCGTGCCCGCACGTCACGCAGGTCCGCGTAGGTCCCGTCCACGCACTCGCCCGCGTCGAGATCACGCGCCCGCTCGTCCGGCGCCGTCCCTCCGCTCTCGAGCAGGACCACCTCGACGCCCCGGGACCGGAGGATCTCCGCGACCGTGAGGCCCACCGGGCCGGCGCCGATCACGCACACTTCGCCGGCGAGCAGGGTGTCGGGAGGGGCCGTTCGTGCGTCGAGCTCCAGGGGACGTTCCTCGGTGAAGGGGCACGGCGAGGAGGAACTTGCACGGCGGGACCCCGGCGGCCAAGCTTTCGGTTCCGCTCACCCCGACCCGCGGAAGGTCGCCTTGCGGACCGCGAAGAGACTGGCCGTCCTGGCCCTGGATGCCGCCGCGCCGCCCCTCCTCCGCCGGTGGGCCGGGGACGGCACGATGCCCCACCTCGCCGGGCTCATGGACGGGGGCCTGGTCGCGACCACCCGCGGCGTCGAGGGGCTCTTCGTGGGCGCCACCTGGCCGTCGTTCTACACCGGCCTCGATCCGGCCACCCACGGCCTCTACTGGCTGGACCGGATCCTTCCCGGCACCTACCGCCGGCAACGTCTGACCGAGGAGGACTTCGGCCGGCATCCCACGCTGTGGGAGGCCCTCGGCCGGCAGGGACGCCGCGCCCTGGTCCTCGACGTGCCGCTGACGCGGCTGTCGCCCGGCCTGGCCGGGATCCAGGTCGTCGAGTGGGGGGTGCACGACGCCGTGTTCGGCATGCGTACCTCGCCCGCCTCGCTCGGCGGACGGATCCTGGAGGAGGTGGGCGCCCATCCCGTGCCCTCCTCCTGCGACGCCGCCCGGAGGTCCGCCGCCCAGTACCGCGACTTCGCCGAGCGCCTCGAGCGCGGGGCGGCGGCTCGGGCGCGCCTGACCCGCTGGCTGGCCGAACGCGAGCCCTGGGACTTCCTGATCCAGGTGTTCAGCGAAACCCACTGTGCGGGGCATCAGCTCTGGCACTTCCACGACCCGGATCATCCCGGGTTCGACGGGGCCACGACCCGTGAGACGGGCGACCTCCTGCGTGGCGTCTACCGTGCGGTCGACCGCGCGGTGGGGGACGTCGTCGCCGCCCTGGACGGCGACACCACCGTGGTCGTCGCCGCGCTCCACGGCATGGCACACACCTGCGGCGTCAGCATGCTCCTGGACCGGATGCTCGAAAGGCTGGGCGCGATCGACGCCGCGCCGGGCGAGGGGCCTGCGGACGCCGCCGGGGGCCGGGGGGCGGCGGGTCTCTTCGGGAGGCTCTACCGTCGGCTTCCGCGCGCGGTCCGCCGCCCCGTCTACGACCTGCGGCAGCGCGTCAACCAGCGGTGGCTCGCCCGCGGCTCTCCGCTGCAGATCGACCCGGGGCGGACCCGCGCCTTCCACGTCGGCCTCGGGACCGGCGCTCCCTTCTCCGGGATCCGACTCAACGTCCGCGGCCGGGAGCCGGCCGGCCGGCTCGAGCGCGGGGGAGCGCTCGACCGTTTCGTGTCCGAGCTGAGCCGCGGCCTCATGGAGGTCGTGGACGCCGACACGGGGGTTCCCGTGGTGCGGCGGGTCCTGCGGACGACCGACCTGTACGATGGGCCGCGCGTGCAGGAGCTGCCCGACCTGCTGGTGGAGTGGAATCCGGACCACCGCCTGGGGAGCACCGTGCTCGGCTCCGGGGATCGGGCCGTGTGCCGGGTCCGCTCCCCCCGGATCGGGACGTTGGAGGCGACCAATCGGTACTGCCGGAGCGGGGAGCACCGGATCGAGGGGATGATCGTGGCCCGGGGCCCCGGAATCCCGGTAGGAGACCCGGGGCGCGTCCTGTCGACGCTCGACCTCGCCCCGACGTTCGCCCACATGCTCGGGTGCACGATGCCGTCGGCGGCAGGTCGGCCGATCCGCGAGCTTCTGGGAGGATGAGACCGACGGTCCGCCGCCGCGCGCCTAGGACTCCGCGCGGGGCGGCCGGCGGCGCCCGGTCCGAGCGCGCACCTCCCGCACGAAGAGGGCCGGGTCACGGAAGAGGAGGCGGAGCGCGCCGGTCCCTGCCCGGATCCATCGCCGCCTTCGGACGTCGTCGCCGATGGCTTCGATGCGCGGCCTCCCGTCGTACTGGCGCCATGCCCACCGCCGTCCTTCGCGCCACGCCCGCCGAAGCGTGGGGTCGCGGTGCACGTGCTCCGCCTGGGCATCGAGGGCGGCGAGGGTGCCCTCCAGCATCAGCCGCTCGTCGCCCGACATGTTGGCCTCGTGGAAACGGTATTCCGCGACCAGTCGACCGTGGCAGTGGAGCTCGTAGTCGCGCGCCAGCCTGAGGTACAGATCGTAGTCCTCGGAGCCCTTTGAGCCTGCGGAGAACCCGCCGCAGTCCGCGAGCGCCGAGCGCCGGAACATCACGCCGACTGGTGGCCCGACGACGTTGCGGCCGAGCAGGTCGGCGTACGACGCCGTCTCGGACGTCCAGGGGTTCGAGATCGGCCCGAGCACGCGTCCCTCCCGATCGATGGGTCGGTTGAAGCCCCACACCAGCGCCGCGCCCGGGTGTTCGGCCAGGGCCGCGCCCCCGATGGCCAGTGCCTCGGGGAGGAGGCGATCGTCCGCGTCGAGGAAGACCACCGCCTCGCCGGAGCAGCGGGCCAGCCCCGCGTTGCGCGCGGCGCTCAGCCCACGGTTCTCCTGGCGGAGGCACTGGACGCCTCGGAAGTTGGCGACGACGGAGGGAACGTCGTCGGGAGAGCCGTCGTCGACGACCAGGATCTCGCCGGGAGGACCGGTCTGTTCGAGCACGCTCCCGACGGCCTCCGGCAGGAAGTGCGCCTGCCGGTAGCAGGGGATGACCACGGAGACGCGCGCGGTGGGGATTCGGGTTCCTGGGTGGACCATGGAGGACGGTGCCACGGAGCGGCGGGGTCGAGCAAGGGCGGGGAGGCAGAGGTCGTGCGCGAGAGCTTCGCCCCCTTCTTCCGATCCGGGCACCGGAGATGACCAGAGCTCGCGTGCCGGAGGACTCGTTGCCCGTGGGCTTTCAGCGCGTGCGGTGCCGGGTGTCGCTCGAGCCGGACCCGGCGACGGACCCCGCGATGGTGGACGGGATCGTCGCTGCGACCGAGCGCAGCTGTGTGAACCTCCAGATGCTGCGCGCAGGAGTCGCGGTGGAGACCGAGCTCGCCCGAGGAGAAGGTGGAGCTCCGGTCAGCTCGCCGAAGCCCTCGTCAGTCCTGGAGGGACAGCCTGACCAGGGTCCGCTGCACGACCCGGTCGCTGCCGGTGGAAGCGTCGGGGACCACGGAATCGTCCCGGCGGAAGAAGTCCGGTCCCAGCAGCTCCGCCGGCCTGAGATGGTGCTCGAGCAGCTCGATCTCCACCTCGCGGGCCCGGGGGTCGAGCTCCAGGGCGAAGTCGACGTCGCCTTCGTCGGGGTGCCCCCACATCGCGAGAGACCGCACCGGCTCCGCTCCGGGCGCTTCTGCCGCGGGCCACCCGCAGGCGGCCACCATCCGGCCGGATACCGCGTCCGGGAGGTGGATTCCGACCATCTCGCCGCCCAGGCCCGAACGGACCGACAGGCTCAGACGTCGTCGCCCGCCTTCCAGCACGTCGGAGACGACGCGAACGCGGGGTCGCGCCAGCTCACTCCCCGGCCCGCTCCCCGCCAGCTCCCAGCGGGCGGCGTGGGGGAGGAGCAGCTCCCCGGGTGACGCGGGTGGGTCCGCCGCCTCCACCACCCAGGACCGAGCCCATTCCTTTCCGGCTCCGGGGACCGTAAGCCACCGCCCGAGCACGCGGCGCGGGGCCTCCGCTGCCGCCGCGGATCCCCCGGCATCGCCGTCCGCCTCCGGCACGGGCTCGGCGTCGAGCCCGACTGCGAGGGTGTCGTCGACCAGGTAGGCGAGCGACGTCTGGACGGGATGCCTCCATCCGCGCTGGAACCGCGGGCTGCCCAGCAGCAACAGGGCGGCGCCCGCGGCCGCCGCGAACGCGGGCATCCACCAGCTTCGCGGGCGGAGCAGCCAGTCCGCGACAGGCAGCAGCAGGAGGAGGGCGGCCGCGATCGTCACCCCGGCGAGCGGGGCGGAGCGGAGCGTCAGAACGTCGGCCGCGAGCTCGAGGTTGGGCACGAGGACGAAGAGGATCCCCGCCGTGGTGGCCAGGAATCCGGCCCATGCCCACGCTCCCTGCCGATCCCGGGGCGCCAGGACGGCCACCGGCGCCGCGGACATGAGCGCGAGACCCAGGGGGATCTGAACGGCCGGCGCGGCGTACGGCGCCGCCAGCGACACCCATGTGCCGAGGCCCAGCGGCACGACGAGCCCACCGACGAACAGTGGGGTGCTCCCCACGCGCGGACGGGCGAGCGCATACCCTCCGATCACCACGGCGATCGTGATCGCCAGGAGGGCAGCCCACTGGAAGCCCGGATGATAGACGACGGTGGCCAATCCCCCGTACTCGGGATGGACGGAGCGGAGCAGCGCGAGGAGCGTCCACCCGGCGGCGGCGGACACGAGCAGCGTCGCGGCGCCGAACGCGGCGCCGCCGAGCGCCCTCTTCGGATGCCCCACCACCGATCGGAAGAGGAAGAGGACGATCACCCAGCCCAGGACCAGTCCGGCGGCGATCGCCGGGACCCATCCCACCGGGTAGTGGACGAGGCCGGCGACCGGCAGGGAGACGTACGCCTGCTCCGGACCCGACAGGGCGGGGCCCGACAGGTCGAGGCGTCCGACTTCCCTCGTCAGCGCGAGCAGCTGCTGTCCCTCGTGCTGCAGAGTCCGCTCGCTCACGTTTTCGCTACGGTCCGACGCCCGGTGGTGCGACGCTCCGCCTCCCAGCGCGGTGAAACCCACGGCGCGCACCCCCGGGACGGTGAACGCGTCGAGATCCGTTCCCTCGGGCCTTCGCGCGTCGAGCTCCCGGAACAGCGACGTGGCGGCGGATCGTGCGTCCAGACGGGACAGCGCCAGGACCAGGCCCCCGTTGTCGGGCGTCCGCTCGAGCGGGAGCGAAGGTCCCGAAACGCCCCGCATCTCGGCCGCGAGCACCAGGCGCACGTCGGCCATCCAGGGGTGGTCGGCCACGAACGCCCGTGCGCCGAGCTGGCCGATCTCCTCGCCGTCCGTGAACAGCACGATCAGGTCGTTGCGCAGCGGCGGGCCCGCCCGGACCGCGCGGACCGTCTCGAGCACGGCGGCGATGCCGACGCCGTCGTCCGCGGCCCCCGAAGACAGCGGCGTGGAATCATAGTGTGCGCTCAGGAGGATCGCGCCGGTCGAAGCAGTGCCCGCAACGCGGGCCACGACGTTGCGGACGGTGGCGGCCGTCACGGTCCCCCCGTCCTGCGTGGCGGCCGTCGTGGTCTGTACCGAGGGCTCGAGGCCCAGGGAGAGCAGCCTGGCCTCGATGGATTCGCGGACGCGCTCGTGCTCCGGGGATCCGACCGGACGCGGAGCACGGGCGATCTCCACGAGCAGGGACATCGCGCGGGAGGAGGAGAAGAGGGCGTCGGAGCGGTTGGCTGGCACCGGATCGGGGGGACGGCGGAGCGAGCTGGCCGACCATCCGAGGGCGGCGAGGATCGCCACCGTCCAGAGCCACGTCCGCCGGGCCGGGTCGCCTGCGGCGACGGGCGGCGGTTCCGCCGGCGGGGCCGCCGCGGCCTGTTTCGGCGGTGGAGCGGTCTCCTGCGGCACCTGGTAGCCGAGGTACGCCAGGTCCTCGTCGTTGAGCCCGAACTTGCGAACGTCCATGGCCGGCCGGCCCCCCCGAGCCGTCAGGTCAGTCGGCGGCTTGCCGCCGGGGCGGCGAGTCCGCCCCCATCTTCCAAGCTATGCCCCAGCGGCGGCGCAGGGCCAAGGAATTCCCGGGCGTGCGCTGGTGGACGGCCGCGGATGAAGCCGGAGACGTCGGAATCCCGCTCGCCCATCCAAGGATGGCATCCGTCGGGTTACCTTTCAGGTACGCGACAGCGCCGTGGCCCTCCCGCCCCTTTCGTGGCCGTCGGACCTTCCTCACCGCCGACGGTCCATAGGAGCCGATCATGCCGTCGCCGAGATCGCTCGTCCGCGTCGGTGCCCTCCCTCTCCTCCTGGTCGCGGCCGGGGCCTGCGCCGTTCTGGGGCGCTCCGGGCCATCGCTTTCCCAGGACATGGATGGCCACTACACGCAGGTGGGAATGGTCCAGGACGCGGTTGTCCGCGGGGACCTGGAAGCCGCTCGCGAGCCCGCACGTTGGCTCGCCGAACACCCGCAACATCCCGATCTACCCCAGGGCGTGAAGAGCCCGATGGAGGACATGCGCATGCACGCGCGCTCCGTGATGCGGTCGGTCGACGTGGCCGACGCCGCACGCGCCACCGCCGAGATGGCGGCCGCGTGCGGCCGGTGCCACCAGGCGACCGGCGCCGGACCCGACCCGGTGCTCTGGACCATGGCTCCCGCGGGGCAGTCCGCACCCCGCCAGATGGAACGCCACCTGTGGGCCGTCCAGCGCATGTGGGAAGGCCTCGTCGCCCCCTCTGATCGTCAGTGGCAGCAGGGTGCCACCGCGCTCGTCGACGACCCTCTCTTCCAGGAGGCCAACGTGGGCGGAGGCCCCGAAGTGGCGAAGCTGGCCCGGGAGGTCCACGACCTGGGCGTGACGGCCCTCCAGAGAGGGCCGGACGCCCGTGCGGGCGTGTACGGCCGCCTGCTCTCCACCTGCGTAACCTGCCACAGACAGATGGGGGTGGGGATGTAGCTGTCACGGGCCGCTGACGGCGGCCCGGCGCGTGGCGGGCTGGACGGAAAGGCGTCGCACACCATAAGGTTGACGCCCCATCCGGGCGAGCGACCCATTCGCGGTGGACGACCATGGCCCAGCTCAAGACCGTCCGTACCGATGCCAGCGTCGACGACTTCATCGACGGGATCGAGAGCGAAGGTCGCAGGGAAGACTGCCGGACCGTGCTCGACATCATGCGGCGAGTGACGGGACGGGAGCCCGCGATGTGGGGCGGGAGCATCGTAGGGTTCGGCAGCTACCACTACACCTACGACACCGGTCGGCGAAGGCGACTGGTTCCTGGCCGGCTTCTCACCGCGTAGGCAGAACCTCACTCTGTACGTCATGGCCGGGCTCGACCGCTGGCAACCGCTCATGGCCAGGCTCGGCAAGCACACCACCGGCAAGTCCTGCCTCTACGTGAGGAGGCTCTCCGACATCGATCTCGAGGTGCTCGAGGAGCTGGTGTCGGCCTCCGTCGCACACATGCGGAAGCGCTACCCGACCGACTGATCCACTCCTTCCGGCGTCGCCGGACGAACGAGGAACCCGATGCGCAGCTCGACCCTCCCGGTGATGCTGGCGATCCTCCTGGGCGTCGCAGTCACGCCGTCACGGGGACAGGCACAGCGCCGCCCCCGCCAGCCGACCATCCCTCCGCCGACGATCATCGAGTACCAGCCGCGATCCACGTTGGTCGTGCCCGAGCACGCCGTGCCACGCGCCAAGTTCCCGGCGGTGGACTTCCACGGCCACCCACCGTTCCTGGGCTCGCCCGACGCGGCGCGCGAGGTGGTCGCGGCCATGGACGCCCTCAACCTCCAGGTCATGGTGCAGGCGAATCCGAGCTCGGGCGACCGGCTCAGGCAGCAGGTCGAAGCCGTGCGCGCGGCCGGATACGCCGACCGCTTCGTATTCTTCGCGCGCCTCGACCTGCGGGACCTCGGACCGGGGTCCGGCGCGCGTATCGCGGCCCAGCTCGAAGAAGACGTCAAGGCGGGCGCGGTGGGCATCGGCGAGATCATGAAGAGCTTCGGGCTCTCGATCCGGAAGGCGGACGGCACCAGGCTCCACCTCGACGACCCCGAGCTGGACGTCGTGTGGGAGACCGCGGGGCGTCTCGGGATCCCGGTCTTCGTCCACACGGCGGATCCTGCGGAGTTCTTCGAGCCGCTGGACTTCCACAACGAGCGCTGGCTGGAGATGGCGCTGTTCGAGAACCGGCGCTACTTCGACCGATCCCGCTTCCCCTCGTTCGACGAGCTCATGGCCGAACGCGACCGCATGATCGCGAAGCATCCCAACACGACCTGGGTGGTGGCGCACATGAGCTGGTACGCGAACGACCTGGGCAGGCTCGGCGCGCTCTTCGATCGCTATCCCAACGTGTACACGGAGGTCGGCGCGATCCTCTACGACCTGGGACGGCAGCCACGCAACGCGCGGGCGTTCTTCGAGAAGTACCAGGACCGCATCCTCTTCGGGAAGGATTCCTTCCAGCCCGACGAGTACCCCTACTACTGGCGCGTCTTCGAGACCGCCGACGAGTACTTCGACTACTACCGCGACTACCACGCATTCTGGAAGCTGTACGGGATGGACCTACCGGACGAGGTTCTGCGAAAGGTCTACTACGGCAACGCGCTTCGCATCATCCCGCGGATGCCGACGGCGGGCTTTCCCCGGGGCTGACGGCCCCGGCCCGACGGAGCGTTCCAGTCCCCCGCGGGTATAGGGGTCGGGCGGGTGTCCCCCCAACCCGGAGGTGTTCCATGGGTCACACGATCCGACGGATCGACTACTTCTACACCTCGGTCAACGATCGACCGGGCGAAGCGGTCCGGTTCCTCACGGCGCTGGCGGACCTCGGGGTGAACCTCCTCGCCTTCACGGCCATTCCCAACGGGCTCCACCAGACGCAGCTCACGATCTTCCCCGCCGATTCCCACCGTCTCACCGACCAGAGCGAGCGGGTGGGCTTCCGGGTGGACGGGCCGCACGCCGCCCTGCTCGTGCAGGGAGAGGACGTCCCGGGGGCCCTGGTCGGGATCCACGAGGCGCTTTTCGACGCGGGGATCAACGTGTTCGCCGCCACCGGGGTGAGCGGAGGCGGTGGGAGCTTCGGCTACGTGATCCACGTGCGGCCGGCGGACTTCGAGCGAGCGGCCGAGATCCTCGGCGTCTAGGCACGCGGCGCTCGACCGGGCGCCCATGGACTCCCCGGCACCTCTTCTCTAGCGTTCGGAACCTCCCCCGGCCGGGGGTGCGGCGCCGGTCCTTGGCCCCGCCCCGGTCGGACACGCGCGTATCGGATCGAATCGAACCAGAGGACGAGGATGATGACGACGCTTCCGTCGCGGAAGCGGGGTGGTGTGGCGCTGTGCCTCGGCGTGCTCTTCACCCTGCTGGCCGCGACTCCCTCCGCTGCCCAGACCAAGCTCCTTCGCTTTCCCGACATCCACGGCGATCAGGTGGTCTTCACCTATGCCGGCGATCTGTGGACGGCTCCCTCCACGGGGGGCACCGCGGTGCGGCTGACGGCACACCCGGGGCTCGAGCTGTTCGCGAAATACTCGCCGGACGGGAAGTGGATCGCCTTCACCGGCCAGTACGACGGCGACGAGCAGGTCTACGTCATCCCCGCCGCGGGCGGTGTACCCAGGCAGCTGACGTTCTATCCGGCCCGGGGGCCGCTACCCCCACGGTGGGGCTACGACAACCAGGTGTACGGGTGGACGCCCGACGGCACGCGCGGTCGTATTCCGCTCGCTGCGGGACGGGTGGGAGCTCGGCGACAACCGGCTCTTCACGGTGCCGGTGGAGGGCGGGCTCCCGACCGCGCTGCCCATGCCCCAGTCCGGGGCCGGCGACCTGTCGCCCGACGGCGCGAGGGTCGTGTACTCGCCGCTGTTCAGGGATTTCCGGGCGTGGAAGCGCTACCAGGGTGGTTGGGCCGAGGACCTGTGGGTGTTCGACCTCGCGACGCACGACGCGCGGAACATCACGAACAACCCGCGTACCGATCGCGACCCGATGTGGATCCGCGACCGCATCTACTTCGCATCCGACCGCGACGACAAGCTCAACCTCTACTCGGTGCGCCCGGACGGAAGCGACCTCGCCCAGCTCACGCACCACGCCACGTGGGACGTGCGGTGGCCGAGCGCCGACGAGACGGGGGACATCGTCTACGAGCTGGGGGGCGAGCTGCATGTGTTGAACACCGGCTCGAACGCCGATCGCAAGCTCGACATCTTCGTGCCCGACGACCAGCTGGCCGCGCGCCCCCACCACATGGCCGTGGACCGGTGGATCGAGGACTGGGCGCTCAGCCCCGACGGGAAGCGGGCGCTCTTCGTGGCCCGCGGGGACGTCTTCACGGCGCCCGCCGAGCACGGCCCCACCCGCAACCTGACGCACAGCTCCAACGCCCACGACAAGGGCGCTCGCTGGTCCCCGGACGGCCGGAAGATCGCGTTCATCTCCGACATGAGCGGTGAGGAGGAGCTGTACCTCATCGATCAGGACGGCAGCGGCGAGCCGGAGCGTCTGACGACGAACGGCGACCAGATGCGCTACGCGCCTACCTGGTCCCCCGACGGGTCCCGGCTCGCCTTCGCCGACAAGTCGGGACGTCTTTGGGTCCTGCAGATCGACGGAAAGAGGCTCGCCGAGGTCGCCCGCGACTCCACCGGGAACATGTTCGACCAGAGCTGGTCGCCGGATGGGCGCTGGCTCGCGTTCAGCACGACGCACGCGAGCGGCTTCCGCTCCATCCACATCTGGGGCGTCGAGGACGGGGCCGTCCACGACGTGACCGACCCGATGTCGAACTCCGTGGAGCCGGTGTTCGATCCCGAGGGGAAGTACCTCTTCTTCCTGAGCGACCGGGAGTACGCGCCCCAGGTCAGCACGCTGGAATGGGACTACGCCACCGACCGGACGACGGGCATCTTCGCGCTGGCGCTCCGCGCCGACGTGCCGTCCCCATTCCCACCGCGGAGCGATGAGGTCGAAGTCGACAGCGCTACGGCCGGCGGCACGGGGTCAGGCGCGGCGAAGGCGTCGGGCGCGCAGCAGGGCGCGGCCGGGAAGCCCGCCCCCGTGGCCATCGACTTCGACGGCCTCGGCGACCGCATCGCGCGCGTCCCTGTGGACGCCGACAACTACGGCGGCCTGGTCGCGGTGAAGGGCAATCTGATCTACGTGAAGGGCACGCCGTTCTACTACGGCCGCTCGTCGGGGGAGCAGCCGGACGTGATGATCTTCAACCTGCAGGAGCGGGAGGCCTCGCCCCTCGCCGAGGGAGCCGGTGGCTACGCGATCTCGGCCGACGGCACCAAGCTCCTCGCGCGCCAGAGGGGGCGGTTCAACCTGTACGACGTCAAGCCGAAGGGGGCCACCTCCAAGGCGGTATCGACGTCGGGCCTCGAGGCCGAGGTCGTGCCCGAGCAGGAGTGGGCCGAGGTCTTCGACGAGGTGTGGCGTCGCTTCCGCGACTTCTTCTACGTCCCGAACATGAACGGCTACGACTGGCGGGCGCTGCGCCAACGGTACGAGCCGCTGCTGCAGTACGTGGGCCATCGCACCGACCTGGACTACGTGCTCAACGAGATGATCGCGGAGCTGAGCAACTCGCACACGTACATCGCGGGCGGTGACTACGAGATTCCCGACCGCCCCGACGTCGCGCTGCCCGGCGCCCGCTTCGAGCTCGATGCCGCCACGGGCCGCTACCGGGTCGCGGAGATCTTCACGGGCGACAACGCCGAGGAGACCTACCGCTCACCCCTGACGCAGATCGGCGTCGACGCGCACGTCGGAGACTACGTGATGGCCATCGACGGCCACGACCTGACGGCCGGGACGAATCCGTACAGCCTCCTCCGCTACAAGGCGGGCCACCCGGTCACCCTCACGTTGAGCGCGCGCGCGACGCGTGACGGGGCGCGCGACGTCACGTACCAGCCGGTCACCAGCGAGGCGAAGCTCGCCTACCTCCAGTGGGTCGATCACAACCGCCGCAAAGTCGACGAAATGACCGACGGAAGGGTCGGCTATCTGCACGTCCCCGACATGGGCGCCGAAGGCATCTCGGAGTTCATCAAGTGGTACTATCCGCAGGTGCGGAAGGAGGGGCTGATCATCGACGTCCGTGGGAACGGTGGCGGCAACGTCTCGTCCATGCTCATCGAGCGCCTGAGCCGGGATCTCCTCGCCACCGGCTTCTCCAGGGACAACGAGTTCGCGAGCACCTATCCGCGCGGCCCGGTCTTCTACGGATCGCTGGTGGCGCTGCTGAACGAGACGTCCGCGTCGGACGGCGACATCTTCCCGGCGATGTTCAAGCAGGCCGGGCTGGGGCCGCTGATCGGGAAGCGCTCGTGGGGCGGCGTGACCGGCATCACCAGTCACGGGCCGCTGATCGACGGTGGCCAGGTCAACGTGCCGGAGTTCGGGTTCACCAGCGTCGATGGCCAGTGGATCATCGAAGGCCACGGCGTCGATCCAGACATCGAGGTCGAGAACGATCCGAAGTCGGTGATCGAAGGTCGTGATCCCCAGCTCGACCGGGCGGTCCAGGAGGTGCTCCGTCTGATGCGCGAGCATCCGAAGCACCTGCCGGCGCGGCCGGCCCCGCCCGTGCGGGCGCCCGGCGGCGTGGGGAGGTAGTCGGCGACGACCGGGAGGGTCACCCGGGTGCGCCGGCCGTCTCCCGGCGCACCACGGGTGCCACCTCGGTCCCCAGCAGCTCGATCGCGCGCATCACGTCCCCGTGGGGCATCGGGCCGACGGTGAGCTGGATCAGGAACCGGTCGTGGCGGAAGAGCTCGTGCTGCAGGAGGATCTTCTCCACCACGCGCCCCGGGTCGCCGACGAAGAGCGCGCCGCGCGGCGCGATCTCCGCCTCGAACTGGGGACGCGTGGTGGGCGGCCACCCGCGCTCGCGGCCGATGCGCGACATCGCCTCCGCGAAGGGTGGAAACGCGAGGTCCGCCGCCGCGCGCGCGTCGTCGGCCAGAAACCCGTGGGCGTTGATGCTGAGAGGTAGCGTCGCGGGGTCGTGGCCCGCACGGGCCGCGGCCTCCCGGTAGAGATCGACCATCGGCCTGAAACGCGCCGGCGCACCGCCGATGATCGCCAGCGCCATCGGCAGGCCGAGCGTGCCGGCCCGCACCACCGATTGCGGCGTACCCCCTACGGCGATCCACACGGGAAGAGGGTCCTGGAGGGGGCGTGGGTAGACGGCCCGGTTCTCGATGGCCGCCCGGTGCCGGCTCCCGGGCCACGTCACACGCTCCCGCGCGCGCACCCGCAACAGGAGGTCGAGCTTCTCCTCGAACAGCTCGTCGTAGTCGGAGAGATCCTGACCGAACAGCGGGAAGGACTCGGTGAAGGAGCCCCGCCCCACCATGATCTCCGCGCGGCCGCCGGAGATCAGGTCCAACGTCGCGAAGTCCTGGAAGACACGCACGGGATCGTCCGAGCTCAGGACCGACACCGCGCTGCTCAGCCGGATGTGCTTCGTGCGAGTCGCAGCGGCGGCGAGAACCACGGCGGGTGCCGACACGGCGTAGTCCGCGCGGTGGTGCTCACCCACGCCGAAGACATCCAGCCCGACCTGGTCCGCCAGCTCGATCTCCTCCAGCAGCTCCCGCAGTCGACGCCCGGGGTCGAGCTGCCGCCCGGTCTCGGGGTCGAAGGCGGTCTCGGCGAAGGTGTAGATTCCGATCTCCAAGGCGCCTACCCCAGCAGCTCGCGGATCTGGCGCACCGCGTTGTGCACCTTCATGTCGAAGAAGCGCTTGCCGAGGTCCGCCGAGGCCCGCCGGCCGTCGCCGGTGATGCCGTTGTTGATGCGCCGGGCGTTGGGGTCCGCCGCCTCGCCGGGCACGGGCATCGGATCGCCGAGGGCGTCCTTGACGAGGTCCTTCCGCACCCACCCGTAGTCGCCGCCGAGGTAGAGCATCTCGGAGGTATCCGGGATGCCCGCGTGCGAGCTCGGCGGGTAGCCGTTGTCCTCGAGCCATTGGTTGAAGTCGTTCATGGCCTTCGCGTACACCTCGTCGCAGTACACCACGCGGATGCCCTGCCCGCGGTACATCGCGTCCAGCTTCTGCGCCACTTCCCCGAGCTGCTGCTGGCCGCCCCCGTGATCACCCATGAGCACGATGTTGCGGAACCCGCTGATGATGAGCTGCTCGGCGATCTGCTCGTTGATCGCGGCGAACAGCTCGTTGGTGAGCCCGATCGTGCCCGGCAGCTCCGCGCTGGCGCGGTTGGGCGAGAAGGGCAGCACGGGCGCCGCGATGGCGTTTCCGAGCTCGAGAGCGACGGCGCGCACGGTCTCACGCGCCATGAGCGTGTGACCTCCATTCACGTTCTGGGGGCCTCGCTGCTCGGTGCCGCCGTTGTAGACCAGGGCGGTGGTCATCCCCGCCTCGAGCGCGGCCTTCACCTCGGGCCAGGTCATCATGTCGAACTCGACGTTCGGGATCCGGCGAGCGGCCGGTCCCGGCTGCGTCTGGGCGTCCGCGGGCGAGGGCGGCCAGGGGGAGCACGGCGAGGGCAGCGAGAGCGCGGAAGGGAAATCGCATGGTCGCTCCTGAGGCGGGAGGGTCGGGCGGACGGCAAGGGCAGAAGACCGCTCCGACGGGGGATGCGCAAGGTGTCGCGGCCGGCGCCGCACCCTGGCCGCTGGCACGGGTCCTGCGTGTTCATATGGGAAAAGTCGGGGCTCCGGTCCCGGCCGCAGACCGAGACGACCACCGAGAACCTCGGAGGACATGACATGAATCGTGACCAATTCGAAGGGAACTGGAATCAGCTCAAGGGCCGTGCGCGCCAGCAGTGGGGCAAGCTCACGGACGACCAGATCGAACGCGTGAAGGGACGCCGCGACGAGCTGGTCGGGCAGGTGCAGGAGGCCTACGGGAAGACGAAGGAAGCAGCGCGTCGCGAGGTCGACGATTGGATGAAGCAGCTCTGAGCCCGGGGGCCGTCGGCGGCGGACGGCGATGACCTTCTGGCCGGATTCGTGGAGCACGATCCTCCGACCGGACGCTCCGGTCGCCGAGCTGTTCGTGCGCGCGACCGCGATCTACCTCTTCCTGTTCGTCCTCATGCGCGTCGCAGGCCGCCGCCTGCTGGCGCGCTTCTCCATGTCGGACATCCTGGTGGTGTTCCTCCTCGCCGTGGCGGTGCGCGAGGGCATCACCGGCGGTCATCACAGCGTCGGCGACGCTGCGATCCTCGCGGTGGTGATCCTGGGCTGGGACCTGGTCATCGACCGACTCGCCTACCACGTGAAGCCGCTGCGGGGCCTCCTCCGCCACGACAGGACCCGCATCGTCCACCGCGGAGAGCTTCTCGTGGAGAACGCGCGTGAGCTTCTGCTCACCCGCGCCGAGATCACCGCGAAGCTCCACGAGCAGGGGGTCTCGTCCTACGCGGAGGTGCAGGAGGCCTGGCTCGAGCCCGACGGGCGGTTGAGCGTGGTCCGACGCGGCTGACCCACCCTCCGCGCGGCCCGGAACCGAAATGGAGGCGCCGCGTCGTCGTAAACACTCCATGCCCGAGGGGTGTCTCCATCAGTGTGCTTGACCAGTCAATAGATTGCCGTCGAGGAAGCCTCCATGTACTTCGGACCTGAGACCTACCTGCCCCTGACTTCCGCAGTCGCGGGCGGCGTGGGCGTCGTGCTGATGTTCGGCCGGCGCCTGGCGGGGTGGATCCGCCGGAGGTTACCGCGCAGGAGTCTGCGCCCGTCCAAGGGCGCCACACCTCATCGCCGCGTATCGGGGAAGACGAAGAGCAGCTGACTCGAAGGGGCGGAAGGATGCGGTCGGGCAAAGTGGTGGTGATTGGCCTGGACGGGCTGGACGCGTCTCTGGTCGAGCGGATGATCGATGGCGGTGACCTTCCGGCCTTGGCGCGCCTGCGTGCGGCGGGAGGGTACGCACGCCTTGCGACGACCACCCCGGCACAGACGCCGGTGGCGTGGTCGAGCTTCGCCGTCGGCGCGAATCCCGGCGCCCACGGGATCTTCGATTTTCTGACGCGTGACCCCGAGACGTACCGGCCGGACGTGGGGCTCTACCGTTACGAGCAGAAGAGCCGCTTCCTCCCGGCCCGGGCCGTGAACCTGCGGGGCGGCAAGCCCCTGTGGAGCCGGCTGGCGGACGCCGGCGTGGAGAGCACGGTCCTGCGTCATCCCTGTACCTACCCGCCGGACGACTCCGGTGGGCGACTGCTCGCGGGCGTCGGCGTTCCGGACATCCGCGGTGGATTCGGGGCCCCGACGTGGATGGTCGAGGTCGCCGAAGAAGACCCGCCTCGGGAGAGCGAGTACGTGAGCGTCCTCTCGTCCGACGGGGACGGCCGGACGACGCTGCGGCTTCGTGGGCCACGGAACGCCGACGGTGGGGACGCCGTCGTGGATTTGTGGTTGCAGGTGGAAACAGACGGCAGACGAGTCACACTGCGTGCCGACGGCGGCGAGCCGACGCACGTCCAGGAAGGCGAATGGTCCGGGTGGATGCCGGTGTCGTTCCACCTCGGCCGCCTTCAACGAGCGCGTGGACTCGTGCGCTTCCACCTGGTCGCGGCACATCCCCTGCGCTTGTACGCGTCGCCGGTGCAGTTCGACCCCGATGCGCCGCTCTTCCCCATCAGCCGACCATGGGACTACGCCGGGGAGCTGCGGCGGGGCATCGGCCTCTTTCACACGCTGGGAATGGCGGAGGAGCACACGGGCCTCAACAACGGTCGGCTCTCCGAGAGCGCATTCCTGAGCCAGTGCGAAGACGTGATGCGGGAGAGGCGGGCGATGCTGGACTACGAGCTGGCTCGCTTCGACCGGGGCCTGCTCTATTGCCTGTTCGACACCCCGGACCGGATCCAGCACATGTTCTGGCGGTTCCGCGACGTGGATCATCCCGCGCACGGCGGCGAGCGGCCCTCGCCCGAGCTCTCACGGGTGATCGAGGACCACTACCGCGCCTGCGACGAGCTGGTGGGCGAGGTGGCGGATCAGACGGACGAGGACACGCTGTTCGTGGTGGCCAGCGATCACGGCTTCACCGACTTCCGGAGGGCCGTGCACATCAACGGGTGGCTGCACCGCGAGGGCTTCCTCGCGCTGCGCAACGGTGCCGAGGCGGGAGCCGGGGCCGGCGATCTGTTCCGGGAGGTCGACTGGGCGCGAACCCGGGCGTACGCTCCCGGTCTCGCCGGGATCTACCTCAACCTTCGTGGCCGGGAGGCGGAGGGCATCGTCGATCCGACCGAGGCGGAGACCGTCAAGCGGGAGATCGCGGGTCGACTCGCCGGGCTGTGGGACCCCGAAGCCGGCGCCACTGCGGTGCGCGCGGTTCGTCGACGGGAGGATGTCTACACCGGTCCCTTCGTAGAACGTGCTCCGGACCTGCTCGTGGACTGCGCCCCCGGGTATCGGGTGTCGTCCGTTTCGGCCATGGGGGGGGTGTCGGACCGGATTCTCGAGGACAATCGGCAGCGGTGGTCGGGGGACCACGTGGTCGACCCGTCGGCCGTGCCGGGGGTGCTCCTCCTGAATAGACCCATCGGCCCGGCGGCGCCGAGCATCGTCGATCTGGCGCCCACGATCCTGTCGGAGCTCGGCGTGCCGGGGGCCGATGCGATGGAAGGGGAAGCCCCTTCTCCGATGAGGATCCTGGTAGCCGGACTCGACTGCGCCGCGCCCGAGCTCCTGCTGGGCGAGGACCTTCCCAACATCCGCCGGCTCATGGAGTCGGGCGTGCTACGGACGGCTCGAGAGCGTCGTGCCGCCGATCACCGTGCCCGCCTGGATGTGCATGGCCATCAGCCGGGACCCCGGCTCCCTGGGCGTCTACGGATTCCGCAACCGCGTGGACCACTCCTACGGCGGGCCTGCACATCGCCGACTCCCGAGCTGGTTCCGTGGCGTGGCGGCATCGGGACCAGATCGCCATGCAGGGTGGGCGTTCGGTGCTGATCGGCGTGCCGCCCTCGTACCCCCCGCGTCGCATCAACGGGGTGAGCGTGGGCTGCTTCCTCACCCCGGACCCGCGAAGCGACCGATACACGCATCCGGCGTCGGTGGCCGATCGGATCCGCACCCTGGTGGGCGACTACCCGGTCGACGTGAAGGGCTTCCGCACCGAGGACAAGGCGCGCCTGCACGCCGACATCCTCGACATGACGCGCAAACACTTCGAGGTGGTGCGCCATCTCATGGTGGAGGAGCCGTGGGACTACCTCCAGTTCGTAGAGATCGGGCTGGACCGCGTCCACCACGGATTCTGGAAGCACCACGACTCCGCACACCCCCATCACGACCCGTCGAGTCCGTGGCGGAGCGTGGTGCGCGACTACTACCGCCTGCTCGACCACGAGCTCGGAACCCTCCTCGGGTTGTTGGACGCCGACACGCTGGTTCTGGTCGTCTCCGACCACGGTGCCCGTGCGCTTGATGGGCGGGTTCTGCGTCAACGAGTGGCTCGTACGTGAGGGCGACCTCGCCGTGCGCAGCCGACCGTCCCGGCCGACGTCGCTGGACGAGCTGGACGTGGATTGGGGCCGGACGCGGGCCTGGAGCTAGGGCGGATACTACGCGCGCGTGTTCCTGAACGTGCGCGGGCGCGAGCCGGAGGGCACGATCGAGCCGGGAGACTACCACGCCGTTCCGCGAAGACCTGGCCGCACGTCTGGAGGCCACGACGAACCCCGAGGGGCGGCTCCTGGGCACCCGGGTGTTCCGGCCCGAGGAGATCTACCGCGAGCGTCCGGGGCGTCGCGCCCGACCTCATCGTCCACTTCGGCGACCTGGCCTGGCGGGCGATCGGCGGCGTGGGGTACGGCGGTGTCCACGTGGAGGAGAACGACACCGGACCGGACGACTGCAACCATGCCCAACACGGTGCGTTCGTGCTCGCGGGACCGGGGGTCCCCGAGCTGGGTGAGCTGCGGGACACGAAGCTCCTGGACGTCGCCCCGACGCTTCTGGAGCACGGGGGCTGGGACGTGCCCGCGGGGATGCAGGGCATGCGTTCGTGTCCCGGCGGCGCCTCGACGGAGGCGGGCAGCTCCATGCCGTTCTCGCCGTCGGGAGACGATCTGGTGCGGGAGCGGCTGAAGGGGCTGGGATACCTCGGATGAGCCGTCGCCGCATCTTCCTCGCGGCTCTGGCCGCGGCGGCATGGACCGGAGTGGCCGAGGAGGTGCCGATCTTCCTCGAGTCGCGCGTCGGGGCGATGGTGCACGTCGGTCAGGAGTTCGTGTGGATGACGCCCCTCGGGGATCTCGTCTTCTTCGTTGCCGCGGCTGCCGTCCTGGTTTCGTTGGGGCGCGTGTGGCCGCGCATGACATCACGGCCGGCTGTGGTCGGGACGTTCTCCGGGTTGGTCACGGCCGCACTCCTTCCGGAGCGCATCCATCCCGTCGCGGTGCTGCTCCTCGCGGTCGGCGTGGGCATGCAGCTCGGGAGGTGGTCGCGAGCGGAGCCGAAGCGACCCCGGGCGCTTCCCTGGGTGGCGGCAACGGGCGTCCTGGTCGTGCTCGCCTTGACGGGCCGGGCGTCCTGGAAGCAGTCCGTCTGGCGGAGCTACTGGCTCGAGTGGTTGCCGCCCGCCGCGACCGGCGCGCCCAACGTGCTGCTGTTGATCCTCGACACGGTGCGTGCGGCCAGCGTGAACGTGGGGGGCGGCGGGGCCGACGGAGCAAGCGACTGGCCTGCCGCGCACACGCCGGCCCTCGGCGCGCTGGCGGCGCGGTCCACGGTCTTCACCCGGGCCATCGCGCCCTCTCCGTGGACGCTTCCCTCGCACGCCAGCATGTTCACCGGACGCTGGCCCACCGAGCTGTGGGCCGGGAGGCCCCCCGGCGCCGATTGGGCGGTGCCCCTGGACGGCCGGTACACGACCGTTGCGGAGGCGCTCGCCCGGAGCGGCTACCGGACGGCCGGCTTCGTGGCCAACCTCACATATGCCGGGGCGGAGACCGGCCTCGTGCGCGGGTTCCTCGACTACGAGGACTACCCTGTCTCCCTGGGCCAGGTGGTGTTGAGCTGCGGTCTGGGGCGACGCATCGCCGGGTACAGCGCGCTCCGGCGGTTGCTGGGTTGGCACGAGCTGCTGAACCGGAAGAGCGCCGCCGACATCGGCGAGGCGTTCCTCACCTGGGAGGCGGGTCACGGTGACCGCCCCTTCTTCGCCTTCCTCAACTTCTTCGACGCCCACGAGCCGCACTTCCCTCCCGACTCGGTCGTGCGGGCTCTTCCGCTCGGCAGCGTCCACGAGGACTACGATCACTACGCCGGACTGCTCATGGGCAACGTCGCGGGCCGAGCCGACAAGTGGGCGATGACCGGACCGGATCGCGCGGCCTACGCCTCCGGCTACAACGAAGCGATCCTGCGGATCGATCGCGAGATCGGGAGCATCCTGTCCGATCTCAGGGGTCGCGGCGTGCTCGACAACACTCTGGTGATCGTAGCGGGAGACCACGGAGAGCAGCTCGGCGAGCACGGTCTGTACAACCACGACAACAGTCTCTACATGACCACCCTCCACGTGCCGCTCATCGTGTACGACCCCAGGGACGCGCGCGCGGCCCGGGTGGACGAAGTGGTCTCGCTGCGCGACCTGGCTCCGACGATTCTGGACCTGGTCGGAGTGGATCCGGAGGCGGCGGGCGTAGGTGGCACGTCGCTGCGTCCCTACCTGCCGGGGAAGACATCGTCACGCGCGGATCCCCCCGCGTTTGCGACGCTGAGTCGGGGAGGCGGGAACAATCTGGATTGCCGATCATGCGAGACGTGGTACCCGATCACCTGGGGGCCGGCCATGTACTCCCTGGTCGATACCGCCTACCACTACGTGCTGAACGGCGATGGGAGCGAAGAGCTCTTCGATCTGCGGCGCGACCCCGGTGAGCATGCGAACCTCGCGGGCGACACCGCGATCGACGCCGTTGTGGAAGGATTCCGGGAGGAGCTCCGGAAGCTCGAGACCTCGGCCGCGCCGCCCAAGGGAGCTCCGGCTCGTCCTCGGGCCACGAAGGAGCCCGCCGGATCCTGAATGCGTCTCACCGATCCACGGCCGGGCCCTCCGCCTGCCCGATCCGGTACCGCGGATCCAGGCGGCTCACCTCGTCGGAGTCGAGAAGCACGAGCAGGCCGAAGGTGGCGAGGTCGGCGAACAACATCGGCGCCAGGAGCGGTGCGCCGTGGATGAAGCGCTCCCCGACCACGATCCCCTCCACGACCAGGTTCGTGCGCAGGTGGAGGAAGATCCCCACGGCGCCGACCGCGATGATGACCAGCATCGAGCCGAGATAGGCCCACACGTCCCCCCGCGTCGGCCGGGGGAGGAGCCCCATGAGCAGGGGGGTCACCGTGCCCAGGACGCCCGCGGCGGTTGGAACCCAGAGCCAACGATTCGAGAAGTCCGTATGCGCGTGATCCAGCACACTGCTGACCAGGGTCGCGAGCATCCCCAGGCTCACCCAGAAGAAGTATGCGCGCGTCTTGTCGAAGGGGAGTTGTATGCGGATCCCGCCCGGCAGCACGAGCCGGCCGCTGTCGGGAGGGTCCTCCACCCAGAGCGCGCTCAGGCCGAACATCCCCACGAGCGCGAAGGTCAGCGGCGCGATCACCGGAGGCCCCCACACGAGCAGGCCCAGGGTCACGCGATCGCCGGCCGGGGCCCACGGCAGCACCGCGCGGTAGACGTGGAACCAGGCGCCGAGGAGCCCGACCGCGATGCTCGCGAGGTACACCGGGACGGCGAGCCCGACCGCGAGGGAGCGACGGCGGCGGTTCACGAGGCCGGCGACCACCAGGAGCGTCCCCGCGATGGGGCCGAACACGATGGGGATCC
Source organism: uncultured Gemmatimonadales bacterium (assembly GCA_963848895.1). Taxonomy (GTDB): domain Bacteria; phylum Gemmatimonadota; class Gemmatimonadetes; order Longimicrobiales; family Gaopeijiaceae; genus SZUA-318. Next base: position 606,083 of record CAWKGE010000017.1, on the reverse strand, counting down.
ACTCGTCCGGTCGGATCGTCCCGCTCATCGAGTGGGCAAGCCAGATCTCGACCGCCAGCATGTACTCGTTGAACGCCGCCATCAGCAGGAACGACTGGTCCCGGCTGACGGGGATCTTCCAGTGGCGAACGGCCGGGATCGCCTCGGCGAGGAGGTACATCGCTCAGCGGCCCCGCGGCTCCCTCGAGCTTCTCGGCCGTCAGGTCCCGCAGCTCGGCGAGCGACTTGAGCATCTCGTAGGCGCCGTGCCACTGGGTGTAATCCGCGCCCTGCATCCACATGCCGAACTTCGCCGTGCGTCCCCAGTGGTGCCAGTTCTCGAAGTGCTCGTAGTCGATGGGCTCGTCGAAGGGCGCGTCCGTGAGCAGCCCTCGCTCCTGCAGGGGACGGATGACGTCGTCGGCCTCGCGGACGCGCTCGTTGACCGCCTCGGTGCCGCGGTCCGCAGCCTGGTAGAAGTCGTCGATGAAGGTGCTGTTGTGGCACTCCATGCACACGGACTTCATGCGGACCGCGTTGTCCTGCCAGCTGGGGCGCCTGGTGCTCACCGGGGCCGCGAGGAACCAGGTCAGCCGGTCGCCCACGTCGTGGGTGGTTGAGGTCCCGCCGAAGCCGCTGAAGTGGCAGAGCGCACACGTCGGCGCGGGGAAGTCGTTCGGCGTCAGCGTCCCGGACGGCGCGGTCCAGTTCCAATGATCGCCGTTGGTCGCGTATGCGATGCCGTGTGCCGACTCCTGGTAGATCTCCCACTGCGGGTGGTCCGGCCCGATGTGACAGTTGTTGCAGGTCTCCGGCCGACGCGCCTGCTCCAGCGTGAACTCGTGGCGCAGGTGGCACTTCTGACACTGGCCGACGGATCCGTCCACGGCCGGCTTGCCCACCGCGTGGCACGCCTCGCACGCGAACCGGGTGATGTCCGGCCCCTCCAGGGCGAAGAGCGCGTTGCGCGTCTTCTCGGGACCGGAGCCACCCTCGGGGATCGCCTGGTACTGCTCGCTGAGCGCGGGAGTGAGCGGATCGGTCCCGGCGAAGGCCACGTAGGCGGGCAGGCCGTGTCGGGAGCTCTGCATCTGCAGCGCTTCCTGCTCGTGACAATGCGCGCACATGGCCGCCGTGGGAGACGGAAGCACCCAGGTGCCTTCGTGCTCGACCGCGCCGGGATGGCTCGACTCCACCTCGTGGCAGTCCCGACACTTCACGTTGGCTGCCGCCATCGTGCTCACGCCGTACTGGTCGACGATGCCGGGCGTGGCGTTGCGGTGGCAGGAGACGCAGGGGTCGTCGCTCCCTGCAAGGGCGTTGACCTGGCCCACTTCCGATGGCTCGCCGGCGCGCCCGATGGCGCGGACGACCGCCGAGAATCCGATCACGACGACGACGATGACGAGGGAAACGAAGAGCAGGCGGGTATGCTGCAGCGGAGCACGACCGGACGACTCGGACATGGATTCTCCTCGGGGGACGAGGACGCTCTCCGTCCGGGGCCGACCGCCCACGAAGCCGCGGGCTCCGCTGTTTGCGGCCGCCCCGGGCCTTGCCTCCAGCCTAGAGGCACGCACCGTTCGTCACAAGGGGCGGTCCCGACAGGCGGTCCCGGTCTCCTCACCCACCTCCCTTCCGTGTGCGACGATCGTGGCGCCGGGCCTTCGCGCGGTTACCGCATTCCTTCATGTCGCACCAGCGCCTGCTCCGGTTCTTGCTCCTGTCCATGAAGAGCCCGGGAGGAGTGGCGTGGCGAGCGCGCGGGGGCCTCGGCCCGCCGCGCGCTCCCGTTCCCCTTGAAACCAAAGGGGAGTGGGGCTACCGTTCCCATAGAAATCCAAGGGGACCGGTACGGCTGCCACGCCGGTCGCGCCACGCGCCGCTTCACCAGAGGGGTGAGACATGGGCGAGGACAACCTGGGCCTCCTGCGAGGCACGCTCGACATGCTGATCCTCAATGCCCTCGCCGGCGGCGAGAAGCACGGCTACGCCGTCTCGGAGTGGATCGAGGCGGTCACGGACGGGAGCCTGCTCGTCGAGGAGGGGACGCTGTACCCGGCGCTCCACCGCCTCGAGCGTCGCGGACTCGTGTCGGCCGAGTGGGGTGTGTCCGACAACAACCGGCGGGCGAAGTACTACGCGCTGACGAGGGCGGGGCGACGGCGGCTGCGTGAGGAGACCGAGAGCTGGCGCCGTTACTCCGAGGCGGTGGAGAAGGCGCTGGCCGAGGGGCGTGCATGACGGAGAGAGGGAAGGGACGACGGAGGAGCGACGTTCCGCATGCCGCCGAGCTCCGCGCGGATTCCGGAGGACGTGGACGAGGAGATCCGCTTCCATCTGGAGAAGAAGGTGGAACGCCTCAAGCGCGAGGGGATGGACGAGGAAGCGGCATGGGCCGAGGCGCGTCGGCGTTTCGGAGACGTGGAAGACGTGAAAGAGAGAATGACCCGGGATGCGGAGGTGGGGATGAACAGGCTCGAAGCGTGGGACCGGATCCGACAGGACGTGCGCTACGCGTTTCGCCAGCTCGTGCGGAACCCGGGCTTCACCGCGGTGACCGTGCTGACGCTCGCGCTGGGCATCGGGGCGACGACGGCGATCTTCTCCGTCGTCGACGGGATACTCTTCCGGCCGCTTCCCTTCCCACACGCAGAGCAGCTCACGGTCGTGTGGGCGGACTGGTCGCGGGCGGGCGGCCCCGTGGACGAGTGGATGAACTTCCCCAACTACGCGGACCTGAAGGAGCGCACCCGCACGCTCCAGGCCGTCGGCGCGTGGGACGGCGGACCGATGACGCTCACCGGCGTCGGGGAGCCGGAGCAGATCGTCGTCGGCGTGGTCACCTGGGGGACGTTGTCCAGGGTCCTCGGCGTGTCGCCTGCGTTGGGGCGGGGCTTCACCGCGGAGGACGACCGCCCGGGCGCTCCCGGGACGCTGCTCCTGGCGGACGGCTTCTGGCGGCGTGCGCTGGGAGCCGACCCGGATGTGCTCGGCGGCACGCTGACCCTCGACGGCGAGCCCTACTCGGTCGTCGGCATCCTCCCGGCGGACTTCGATGCACCGTTCATGGCCAACGCCGACGTCTGGACGCCGATGCGCCAGGACAGGGCGCAGCACGCCTGCGGGCGCGGCGGCGCGTGCCTGCACGTGATCGCCCGGCTCGCCGACGGAGTGACGCTCACCGCGGCGCGCGAGGACGCGACCCGGATCGCCCGCGAGCTGGAGGAAGAGTACCCCCAGGCCAACGCCAACACGGGCCTCACACTGCGGCCGTTCCAGGACGACATGGTGGCCGACGCGCGCACCGCCCTCCTCGTGCTCCTGGGCGCGGTCGGCTTCGTGCTCCTGATCGCCTGCGTGAACGTCGCCAATCTCCTCCTGGCCCGATCGACCTCGCGCGCTTCGGAGCTCTCGGTGCGCTCGGCCCTCGGGGCGGCGCGGAGGCGGCTCGTGATGCAGCTCCTCACCGAGAGCGCCCTCCTGGCCATTCTGGGCGGAGGTCTGGGCCTGGTCGTCGCATACCTGGGCACGGACGTGCTCGTGTCGATCGCGCCCACGAACACCCCGAGGATCGAAGGGGTGGGGGTCGACGCGCGCGTCTTCGCCTTCGCGTCGGTCGTGACCGTCCTGGCAGGGGCGCTGTTCGGGCTGGTGCCGTCCCTGCGCCTGGCCCGGGGCGACCTGATCGGCGGCCTCCGCGAGGGGGGACGAGGGGGCTCGGGCGGCTTCCAGGGGATGCGGTTGCGCGGTGCGCTCGTGTCGGGGCAGGTGGCGCTGGCCCTCGTGCTGCTGGTGGGAGCCGGGCTTCTGGTACGCAGCCTGCAACAGCTCCGCGCCCAGGATCTGGGCTTCCGGTCGGAGGGGGTCGTCACGCTCCAGCTCGGACTGCCCTCTTCGCGCTACCCCGACGCCGACGCCCGCCGAGCCTTCCTCGCGTCCGCCGAGGAGCGGCTCGGGGCGCTGCCGGGCGTGAGCGCGGTGGGGAGCACGTCGTGGCTGCCCCTGACGGGCTTCGGCTCCGACGTATCCTTCAACATCGAGGGGCAGCCGCTTCCTCCGCAGGGTCAGAACCAGGCCGTCTGGTTCCGGCGCATCACCCCCGGCTACCCGGTGGCCATGGGGATGCGGCTGCTGTCCGGCCGCTGGCCCACCGACGCGGACGACGAGAACGCCCCGCCGATCGTGGTCATCAATGACGGGATGGCTCGTCGGTTCTTTCCCGGGGAAAGCCCGCTCGGGCATCGGATCAACCTCGGGAACCCCGACAACCCGAGGTGGCGGGAGATCGTGGGCGTGGCGGCGGAGGCCCGGTACTTCGGAATCCGCGACGAGAGCCGTGACGCGCTCTACCTCCCCTGGGCGCAGGCGCCGTCGCCGCAGGTGTTCGTCACGTTGAGATCGTCACGCGGTGCCACCGCGCTCGCAGGCGAGATTCGTGCGGTCGTCGCCGACCTCGACCCTTCGCTCGCCGTGGCCGGGATCCGGCCGATGGAGGCGCTCGTGTCCGATGCCTTGGGACCGGAGCGCTTCGTCACGATGCTGCTGGGCCTCTTCGCGGCGCTCGCGATGGTGCTGGCGGTGGTGGGCCTCTACGGTGTCGTCTCGTACGGCGTGAGCCGCAGGCTCCGCGAGATGGGCGTGCGCCTGGCGCTCGGCGCCGAGGACGGAGACATTCGCGGCCTGGTCCTGAGGCAGAGCCTGACGATGGTCCTGGTGGGCCTGATCCTGGGCGTCGCCGGCGGGCTCGCCCTGACGCGCCTCATGAAGAACCTCCTGTTCAACGTGAGCAGCACGGACCCCTGGACGTACGGCATCGTCGCCGTCGTCCTGGCGATCGTGGCTGCGGCCGCCAGCGCACTGCCGGCCCGTCGGGCCGCACGGGTGGATCCGATCCGGGTGTTGCGCAGCGAGTAGGCTCCGCAGGGGCCCCGGGGAAGGGAGGGAGGATGAACGGACGCGAGCGTTCGCGCTCGAAGGCGTTGCTTCGCGCCGCTCTGGCGGCAGGGCTGTGCGCTTCGGCGTGGGCGTGTGCGAGCGGGGTCGGGCGCCGAGCGGCGGAGCGATCTCCGCCGCGGGGCGGGGCCGATGACGAAGCGCCTGCGCTGGCGGACAGTTGCCCTGCCACCCGTGGCCAGGTGGTCATGGAGCTCGTGAATCGCTATCGGCGGGCGGAGGGGATGGTGCCGTTGCGCGTCGATGCGCGCCTGGTCGAGGCCGCCATCGATCACGCCCGCGATCTCACGACGCTGGAGGGAACGCCGGCGCACGCCGGCAGCGACGGATCGGAGCCCGCGGACCGGGCGACGCGTGCCGGGTACCCGTGGAAGCGGGTAGGGGAGAACGTCGCGGCGGCAGTCCCCTCTGCGGCCTCCGTGGTGGGCATCTGGATGAACTCGACCGGCCATCGCCACAACATCCTCACCCCCGAGTTCGAGGACGCCGGGGTGGGGTACGTGGACGTCCCGGGGTCGCAGTGGGGGACGTACTGGGTGATGGTGTACGGAACGCCCTCGTCGGACGCGCCCGAGCACCGGGTCTCCTGCCATCCCTGAGGGGCGATGCAACCCTGCGCCGAGGCCGAGGGTAGGAGCCTCCATGCATCGCTCCATCTGGCGCCTGCCGCTAGCGCTCGTGGCGGCGACCACCGTCCTCGCGTGCGATTCCGACCGCGGCCTGCTCGGCCCGGACGCGCCGCAGGGCATCGACGGGCTCGTGCTGCTCGGCCCGCTGTGCCCTGTGGTGACCGAATCGGATCCGTGCCCCGACCGCCCCTACCCGGCGACGATCGACGTCCGGGACGACCTCGGTCGGTACGTGACCACGGTGCGCAGCGGTGGGGACGGTCGCTTCCGCGTCGGCCTGAGGCCGGGCGTCTACCAGCTCCTGCCGGAGCCTGGAGATCCGTTGCCCCGCGCGGCGGAACGGGACGTCACCGTACCCGAAGAGACGTGGGTCGAGGTCACCGTCTATTACGACACGGGCATCCGGTAGGGTTACTCGATTCGCAACGTCTCCACCGGGTCCACCCGTCCCGCGCGTCGTGCGGGGATCCAGCTGGCGAGGATCGCGGTCAGAAGGAGGACCGTAGCCGCACCGGCCAGGGCGAGGGGATCGGTCCGCTCCACGCCCCAGATGCGACTCTCCAGGAGGCGGTTGGACAACCACGAGGCCGCGAGGCCGACCGTGATGCCGACCACGCCCAGGGCGAAGCCCGTGCGGAGCACCTGGATCTCGATGCGGCCCCGTGACGCCCCCAGTGCGAGGCGAATGCCGAGCTCACGCTTCCGCTGTCCGGCCACGTAGAGGAGGGTCCCGTAGAGACCGCCGGCCGCGAGCAGGAGCGCCACCACCGCAAAGGCGCCGAAGATCACCGACTCGAAGCGGCGCCCCGCGGTGGAGGCGTCCACCGCCTCCCTCATGGAGCGCACGGTGGTGACCGGGAGGCTCGGGACCGCCGCCCACACGGCCTGCCGCAGCGCCCTTGGCATCGAGGCGTTGGCGCGCGGCTCGGCGCGGACCGCCAGCGAGGCGATGGGGATGGCGAAGGGGATTCGCTCCATGGGGAGGTAGAGTTGGTTCCCGATGGGCTGGTCGAGGCCGTAATGCCGCGTGTCGGTGGCCACGCCGACCACGATGGCCCGCACCTGGTCGGGACCGGGCCGCCCCAGTCCCACGGCCATCCCGACGGCGGCGTCGGCCGTGGCGGCTATGTCACGCGCGAGGGTCTCGTTGACGACGATGGGGATGGGGTCGGCTGTCGCCTCTCCGGCCGTCCAGCTCCGTCCCGCGATCACCTCGACACCCAGCGTCGCGAAATAGTCCAGGGTCACGGGATGAAGGAACGAATCGAGGCTCGGGTCTTCTTCCCGCCCCGGAACCGCCACACGCCGGCCCCAGCAGCAGCGCGCGCCACCTACCCGGTCCATCGGCGCGGTCAGCCCGTACGCGGCGCTGCGCACGCCCGGCACCTCCCGCACCTGGCGCAGCACGGCATCCATCGTCATCCGGAACTCCTCGGGGGAGTCGGGTTGCGGAAGGTTCAGAGGTATGGTCCACACGTCGTCGATGGCGAAGCCGGGATCCTGGGCTCGGACGGTGAGGAAGCTCCGCAGGAGCAACCCCGCCCCCGCGACCAGCACGAGGGAGAGGGCCACCTCGCCGGCGACCAGTCCGTTGCGCAGGATCGTCACGCCCCTCCCCGACGTCGTCGAGCGACGGGCCCCGCGCAGCTCGTCGGCGAGCTCCTGGCGGACGGAGCGAAGGGCTGGGAGGAGGCCGAAGGTCAGCGACGTGAGCACCGACACGGCGATGGCGAAGCCCAGCACCTGCGGGTCGATCTCGATCGACGCCTGGCGGGGCAGGGCCGTGGGGTTCAGGGCGACGAAGGCGCGGATCCCACCCCAGGCCAGCACGGAGCCCAGCATCCCTCCGGCCAGGCCCACGACCAGGCTCTCCACCAGGAGTTGGACGGCGAGCGTTCCCCCACCGGCGCCCAGGGCCCGGCGCACGGCCATCTCCCGTGTCCGACCCAGCCCCCGGGCGAGGAAGAGGTTCGCGACGTTCGCACACGCCACCAGGAGGAGGAGGCTGACGGCGCCCATGAGCAGCCCGAGGCCCGCGCGCACGCCCCGGACGGTCTTGTCGGCGAGTAGGACGACAGGCACGCTCCTGGGCGTGCCGTCACGCTTGCGGTAGTTGTCGTGGACCTGCGCCATACGCTGGACGAGGGCGTCCACCGCGGTCTGGGCAGCCGCCGTGGACGTGCCGGGCGCGAGTCGGCCGGCCACCTCCAGTACGAAGGTGTCGTGCCGGGTAAGCTCCTCGGCGGTCCAGTCGAGGGGCCTCCAGACATCCACCCGCCTGCCCACGATGGGCTCCGGTGGCGTGAAGCCGGCATCCATCACCCCCACCACGGTCACGGGCTCGCCGTCCAACTGGATCGTCTTGCCGATCACGGACGGGTCTCGGCCGAAGATCCGCGCCCATGCCCCGGCATCCAGGACCACGACGTTCGCGCTCTCGAAGTCCTCGGGGCGGAGGAGGCGACCCCGCTGCGCTCGGGCGCCGAAGAGGTCGAAGAAATCCCGGGAGACCCGGGCCTGTTCCAGGCGCAGGGGGTCCCCTTCGCCGACGAGGTTGATTCGATCCGTCCACGCGCCGGCCCACTCATGCACGCCGGCCACCGTGGACAGCTCCCGGAAGAAGGGCCCCTGGAACGAGCCGTTGTCCAGGCTGACGAGCCGATCCGCGTCGGGGTAGGGAAGCGGCCGCAGGAGCACGTGGTCGACGAGGGTGAAGATGGTGGTCACCGCGCCCACGCCCACCGCCACCAGCAGAATCGACGTCAGGGAGAACGCCGGTGCCCTCCTGAGCGTGCGCAGCGCGTACCGGAGATTCTTCGTGCCCATCCCACCCCTCCCTCGTCCGCGGGTTTCCCCGGGAGTGCGCTTCACACCCAGGAACTCGAGCCATTCCAGGGTCACCACCGCCGCGAGAGCCAGGAGGCTTCGGGTGGTCAGCGCCATCCTGCGCGCCCCACCGCTGGCGTCCGCGTGCAGTGCCCGGAAAGTGCGGGTCATGGCCTCGCGGTCCTCGCGCGCCCCGGGTGGCAGAAGTCCCGCCACCGCGCGGTACAGCCGGACCGCCGGCGTCGCGCGTGCGCTCATCCTCCTCCGGCGACGGCAGGACGCGTCTGGGCCAACAGTCGCTCCAGCCGCTCGAGCTCGGCCCTCAGGATCGCCCGCCCTGCGGCGGTGATCCGATGCGTGCGCCGGCGCTCGTCGGCATCGGCGGCCTCGGCGATCCACCCCAGCGCGCGCATCCGCCGGAGCACCCGGTACAGATTCGCGGGGTCCAGCAGGACGCCCGACGAGGAGCGGGTCTCGACGGCCTTGATGAGGCCGTATCCGTGCAGGGGACCCTCTGCGAGCACCGCGAGGACCAGGAGGTCGCGGGGCGCTAGGGGAAGGTGATCGGTGACGTCCATGTCGTTATCGGTAGAGTGACATACGGTCATCTTACAGATAGTTGGACGACGGGGGCGGTGAAAGGGTTGCACGGGGAGCATTCCGATCTGCCCGGTTGCGTCAGCGCTGCGGGGGCGTCGCGTGTCGATCTTGACCGGATGCGGCTCCGCGAGCCACGATGACGGAAACCCCACCTCGCCACGGAACGCCTGTGAGTCCACGCTGCACACGATATCCGACGGTCGCCTCGTGGCGCCGCCTCCTCGGCGCCGCGGCGCTCGGTGCCGCGCTGGCAGTGCCGGCGGGGCTGTCCGCCCAGGCCACGGACGGCAACGGACCCCCTACCGCGGGGGCGGTGACGCCCATCGACGTCGAGACCGCGCCCCGTCCCGAGGCCCGGGTGACGCGCACGGACGCGCGCATCACGATCGACGGGATCCCGGACGAGGCGGCCTGGCAACAGGCCGAGCCCATCACGGGCTTCATCCAGACTGTGCCGGCCACCGGCATGCCCGCCACCGAGCGAACGGTGGTGCGGGTGCTCTACGACCAGGAGCGCCTGTACATCTCCGCGGTCTGCTACGAATCGGACATGAGCGGGATCATCGTACCGAGCCTGGAGCAGGACTTCGAGACTCACGACTCCGACATGTTCGGCGTGACGATCGACACGTACCTGGATCGCCGCAACGCGTTCATGTTCCTCTTCAACCCTGGTGGCGCCATCAAGGACGGGCAGGTCTTCGACAACAGCAGGAACTACAACCTGCCGTGGGAAGGGGTGATGGACTGGAAGGTCGTCCTCCTCGACTCGGCGTGGACGGTGGAGATGCAGATCCCCTTCACCACGCTCCGCTTCGCCGAGACCGAGGGAGAGCAATCCTGGGGCTTCCAGTTCTCGCGGCGCATCCGGCGCAAGAACGAGGACGCCTACTGGGCCCCGCTCGCCCGCCGGGAGCTGATCCACAAGATGTCGCGCGCCGGCACGATCCACGGCTTCCAGGGGCTGCGGGCGGGCCGCAACCTGTCGGTGAAGCCGTACTTCACCGCGTCGAACGCTTCTGGCTCGCTCACGAGCAGCGGTGCCGGCGACTCGGGCTTCGACGGCGGCTTCGACGCCAAGTGGGGGATCACGCCCCGCATGACGGCGGATGCCACCTTCCGTACGGACTTCAGCCAGGTGGAGGTCGACCAGGAGCGGGTGAACCTGACTCGCTTCAGCCTGTTCTTCCCGGAGAAGCGTGACTTCTTCCTGGAGAACGCGGGGACGTTCACCTTCGGCGACGTGACCGAGCGCAACGTGCGCATGGGGTCCTCGCTGTCCGACTTCACGCTCTTCCATTCGCGCCGCATCGGCCTGGACGACGCGGGCCTTCCGATCCCCATCCTCGGCGGCGGCCGCCTGACCGGTCAGGCCGGCGGCTGGAACATCGGCCTGCTCGAGATGCAGACACGCGCGCAGCGCGGATACCCTGCTGAGAACTTCGCGGTCGCGCGCGTGCGCCGGAACGTCTTCGGCGACTCCGACGTCGGCGCGATCGCCATCAACCGCCAGGCCACGGACGGCGCAGGGACGTACAACCGCAGCTACGGTGTGGACGCGAACCTGCACCTGCTGGGCAACATGATCGTCAACTCCTACCTGGCCGGCACGGACGACAGCGCCGCCCCGGCGGGCGATCGATGGGCGGGAAGGGTCTCAGTGCTGTGGCGCGACCGGCTATGGGACATCTCGAGCTTCGTGAAGCAGGTCGGTGCGGCCTTCGACCCGGGGGTAGGCTTCGTGCAGCGCGCGGGCATCAGGGAGACCTATGCGACGCTGGGCGCGCATCCGGTGCCGTCGATCCCGGGAGTGCAGGAGGTGAACCCGTACGGAGAGATCTACTACGTCACGGATCCGAGCGGCGTGCTGCTGACGCGCGCGGCCGACGCGGGGCTGGGCGTGGACTTCCGGGACGGCGGCTCTTTCCAGGCGTCGTACAGGGATCGCTTCGAGCGGCTCGACGAGGACTTCCGTGTGCGCGGGGCGACCATACCGGCCGGCGACTACTCCTTCGCGGAGAGCGAGGTCTCCTACCAATCGAGCGCGGGCCGCCGCTTCTCGGGCAAGGCGAGCGTGACCACGGGAGGCTACTTCGACGGTGACCGGACGTCGCTGGGACTCGGCATCCTGTGGCGCGTGAACCAGCACCTGGCTTTCGACCTCTTCGCCGACCGCAACGAGATCACGCTGCCCGACACGGCGTTCACGGCGGACGTGTACGGAGGGCGGTTGAACTGGGCGCTGTCGACCCGATTCTTCACGACGGCCTTCGTGCAGTACAACGCGCAGACGGACGAGGTATTCAGCAACCTGCGGCTGAACTACATCCACGCGCCGCTCTCCGACCTGTTCCTGGTCTACACGGAGCGGCGGGACGCCAACTCCGGCGACGTGATCGACCGCCTGCTCAGCTTCAAGGTGACCAAGCTGGTCGCGTTCTGAAGCCGTACCTTCGCAGGTCCTTCCTCAGGCGGTCGGGTTCATGGTGTACCCGAGCCAGGTGAGCACCACGATGTACGCCAGAGCGATGATGGCGAGCCACGTCCACAGTGGCTTGGGCTTCTTCCCGGGCGTGGGTCGGTCCAGGAAGGGGATCAGCACAAGGACCACCGCCACCAACCCGAAGGCGACGACACCGACCAGGTCGCCGTCGACCCCCAGGATCTTGCTGGGCAGGTACTTCAACGTCTGGAACATGAACATGAAGTACCACTCGGGACGGATCCCGGCGGGCGCGGCGGCGAAGGGGTCGGCCTTCTCCCCGAGATGTGCGGGGCTGAGGGCCGCCATGGCCGACAGGATCGCCAGAGCAGCCAGCCAACCCATGAGGTCGCGCATGAGGAAGTTGGGGAAGAACTTCATCGTGCGCAGCGGGCGATTCTCGGCCTCGACGCTCGGCGGGACGCTCATGCCGAGGCGCTGGACCAGGATGACGTGCAGCGTCACCAGCAGGAACGCGATGGCCGGGAGCACCGAGATGTGGAACATGTAGAAACGGGTGAGCGTCGCGCCCGAGACGTCTTCGCCCCCGCGCAGCAGCGTCCGGATGAACGGACCGACCACCGGTGTCACGCCCGGGATCTCCGTGCCGACGCGGGTCGCGAAGAAAGCGAGCTCGTTCCACGGCAGCAGGTACCCGGTGAAGCCCAGCCCGAGAGCCACGAACAGGAGCAAGACACCGCTCATCCACGTCAGCTCGCGCGGCTTCCGGTAGGCCTTCAGGAAGAGCACGCTGAACAGGTGCACGAAGGCCATGAAGATCATGAGGTTGGCGCCCCAGGAATGGATGGAGCGCACCAGCCATCCGAACCGCACCTCGGACATGAGGAACTGCACCGACTCGAAGGCTCCCTCCGAGCTGGGGCGGTAGTACAGGAGCAGTAGGATCCCCGTGCCCACCTGCAGGAAGAAGAGGAAGAGCGCCATCCCGCCGAGGTAGTACCAGAAGGAGTGCTTGTGGATGGGCACCTCCTTCTTCCGCATCAGCGGCAAGATCGCGCTGAGGCCCAGGCGGTCGTCGATCCAGCGGAGGACCGCCCCCACCAGCTTCCTCATGCGGACACGCTCACGACGATCTGGTCGCCGCGCACGTTGACGTCATAGGGCGGGAGCGGGCGGGGCGGGGGGCCCTCGATGTTGCGGCCACTCTGGTCGTAGTGGCCGTTGTGGCAGGCACACCAGATCTGATGCAGGTCGTCGCGGTACTGCACGGTGCAGTCCAGGTGCGTGCACCGCGCGGAAAAAGCGCGCAGCTCCCCCGCGTCGGTACGGATCAGGATGCCCGGCTTGCTCCCGAACCTGAAGATGCGGCCCGAGTTGTTGGGTATCTCGGCCGGGGTGAAGGGCAGAACCACGGAGCTGACGGCCGACTCCGCCACCTCGGGCGGGACGATGTAGCGCGTCACCGGATAGAGCACCGCTGCGAGAAGGCCTCCGACGCTCGTCCCGAGCAGCCAATTGACGAAGCGCTTGCGGGTGAGCCCGCGCTCGCGCTCGCCGGAAGGGTTCCCCGCCGGGCCCGTTCCTTGAGTCACCATCTCTACCGGTCTCCTTTCTTTCCGCCGGGGTTCCGGGCAGCGTACGCGCCGACGTTGCGGCGCGCGGCGGCGAGCTCGTTCCGCTCCACGTGCAGGAGCTTCGCGAGTGTTTCGAAGAACACGACCTCGTGGTGTGCGAGGTCGTCATCGGAGTACACGAGGAGCCATATCTCCTCGAGAAGGGCGCGCATCTGCTCCCGGGTGTACGTCTCGGCGATCAGCGCGGAGAGGCGGCCGTTCTCCACGGGCTCCGTTCGAATGCGCTCTACCAGGGCGAGGAGTCGGTCGGCGGTGTTGGGAGCGAGCCCGTACACGCGCTCCACGAGCGACGCCAGGTGTCGCCGCTCCTCGTCGGGCAATGAGGCCGCGGCCTCCAGGAGCGCCGCGCTCGCTGCGAGGCGGAGGTGCTCTCCGGTGGGCAGAGATCGATCACCGGCTTTCAGCTCCTGCTCGAAGTAGGCTCTGCAGGCGCTCAGCACCTCCTCCGCGCGCGCTTCGTTGTCGCGCATCTTCATGAAGATCGCGGCGATGAGCAGGAGGATGATCCCCGCCGAGATCGCCAGACCCACGCGCCGGAAGCTGTGCTCCTCCATCGCAGCGTCGCCCTGCTGCAGACCCTTCACGGCCACCGCGAGCCCCGCGTCCACCTCGGTCTTGACCGGATCCAGGTGGAAGGAGTGGATCGCGGCGCGCGCCTTGGTGATGTCGGTGTTCACGTTGTCGAGCTCGAAGAGATCCTGGCTCACCTCCATCCCCGCATCGCGGGCCTCGAGCAGGATCTTGCGGCTCGTCCGTCGGCGGTGCGGTGAGCGAGTCGAGCAGCCGCTCCATCGCCGGGAACACCTGGGCGTTCGGGTCGCCGGGGCCGTGGCAGGTAGAGCAGACCTGCTCGGCGCGCACCCCGAGGTTCGCGTCGGAGGTCTTCTGGATGGCGTGGTGATCGTGGCACGTGGCGCAGCCGGGCAGGTCGGCCTGCTCGAACACCGGCCGGTGGCCGCTGCTGTCCAGGAAGTCGCCCTGGACCGCGTGGCACTGTCCACACACGTACCGGACCGAGCCCACGCCCGGGGGAGCGGCGCCGTGGTTGCCGTGGCAATCGTTGCACACCGGCGCGGAGAGGTCGCCCTGATCGAAGATCAGGCGGCCGTGAACGCTGTTCCGGTATTTTTCGAGCTGGTCGGTTCCGAGCCCGTGGCGCGTCATCCGCTGCGGGTCGGAGTGGCAAGCCCCGCACGTCTCGGGAACGTTCAGCGGGTACGTGCTCGCCGCCGGGTCCGACGGCGGCCGGATCCGATGGACCTTGTGGCAGTCCGCGCAGGTCGCGACGTCCGGGTCGTCGAACTGGCTCAGGCGCCGGCCGTGGTCCGAGGTCCAGTACTCCGTGACCTGGTCCACCCGGATGCTCGGGTTGTACTGGCGCATGAACGCGACGTCGGAGTGGCATCGTCCGCAAAGCGCCGGGATGTCCCTGCGGGCCGGGGCGTGCAGGAACCCCATCGTCGGGTCCAGGCTTCCGTGGCTCTCGGGGCCATGGCAGTCCAGGCAACCGAACCCCTTCTCGGCGTGGATGTCGGAAGGAAAATCCCGGGCCGGGGCTGCGAGCCGGTCATCGTCCAGCCCGAGGTGGCATTGGATGCACGCCTGTGAGGTCGGTGGGGACTGGGCCTTCAGCGGCGCGGCGAGCGCGCCCACCAGGAAGGCCCAAACGGCGACGTGGGGACACGGACTCCAGCGGCACCGGATCATGGGCCACCCCCTGGGATGCTGCGGTGACACGGCAGACAGCTGAGGCGCCCCACGTCTCCGAGCCGGGACGGGTCGAAGCCTGGCCCGTGGGGGTTGATGCCCGGTCCCTCCAGGGCTCCGTGGCACTGCAGGCAGTCGGATTGGGAGTGACAGGTCACGCAGCCGTTCAGCCCCTGCCGGGCCGCTTGTCCGTGAGCGACCACCCAGAACGGGTTCGCGTCGTGGAAGGCGCTGCCGCCCGCGTTCCGCGGAGCGAGGCCCGAGCTTGCATGGCAGGCGCGGCAGAAGACCTCCTGGCTGTGGCATGCCGTGCACTCGACCTCGGACGCATACGCGTCCGTCCCGTGCCGGTCGACGAAGTCGGGCGGATGGAAGCTCGGCGTGGAAGCGCCTGCGTGGCACTCCGAGCAGAACTTCTCGGCGTGGCAGCTCGCACAGGCGGAGCCTCCGGCCGCGGCGTCGATCGCGTGGCGCGTCTGGAACCCGATGGGATGGACCTCGAGCGCGGCCGTGTGCGGGATCTGGGCGCCGCGCGGGTCACCGCTGGGCACGGCCGGCAGCGACGCGAGTACCTCCATGCTCCCGGCATGACACGTCGCGCAGCTCGACCGGGAGTGGCAGTTCGCGCACGTGGCCGTGCTCTGCAGGGCCGACGGCCCGTGGTGCTGGAGCCATGCCCTCGCGTCGTCGTGCGACGACGGGGTCGGGTACTCGGGGGGTAACCCGGCGACGTTCTCCGCGACCCGTGGGTCGGGGGGAAGCGCCTGGATGGCGGCCACGTCGTTCCCGTTCATGTGACAGCGGGTGCAGCTCTCGCGTGCATGGCAGACCGCGCAGGTGGCCGTGGCCTGCGCGGGCGTCGGCGCGTGAGAGGACAGGAAGCCGGTAGTGTCGTGCCAGGCGGGCTTCGGGAAGGCCGCCACGGCAGCGGCGGACAGGCGTGTGGCCTGGGACAGCGGGACGTGGCACTGGAGGCAGTCCCGGTCGGAGGCCAGGTGCGAGTCCCCCTCGTGACACATGAGGCAGGCGTCGGGTTGCGGCGGGCCCACCGCCATCCGACCGCTCTGGTCCGGCAGCTGATGGCACAGAGAGCACGCGGCCTGCGGATCGCTGTCGTCGCCGGTGATGCTGAAGTGCGCCGGGTGGGAGAAGCTCATGTTGGTCGGGGGCGGCGCCGTCGGAGGCGTCCAGTTCACCCTCCGGACCACGGTGCCGTCGTGACAGCCGGCACAGGCGCTCGCCTGGGGGTAGATCGAATCGGCGACGCCCGAGGCCACGCCCTGGTGGCAGCCCAGGCAGGACGGGAAGAGCCCTTCGTGCCGGGCGTGCGGGAACGTGTCGCGTTCCTGGCCCGTGACCCAGGCGACCGCCACGAAGGCGCACATCAGCGCCCCGACCGACATGGGCACCGCCTTCCTCACGTTCATGGCTGCCTCCCACGTACGGCCGACAGACCTGGCTCGGGCCCGATCGTCCAGTCCAGCCGGATGGTCATGCGGAGCTGACTCCAGTCGGGTATGGATCCGTTGTTGTCCGTGCGGTGGTGGTACCACGCGGCCGAAGCGTACGCGCGCGACCGCGACCCGAGTGGGGCGGCCCCATCCGCGCCGAGCCCCCACACGACTCCCTCGGGCACACGGAACTCGTAGGCGGTCTGGAAAGCAGTGGCGTTGACGCCCACGTAGGCGCCGTCACCCAGCTGGCGCTGCACGCGTGCCGAGGTGGACGACTTCGCGGACCCGAGCCCGACGTCCGCGTGGTAGGAGCCCTCCAGCGACCACAGCGGAGCGATGCCGAGTGCGCCGGAGAGACCCACGCGCCAACCGTCGGTGCGGTATTCGCCGAAGGTCGTGCTGGCTCCGGCGTCCGGGTAGGTCCGGTAGGCGGCCTGCGCCTCGATCCGCGCCGAGCGCCGAGCCAGGCGCCAGGCACCCGTCACGCCAGCCTCCTTGAACCCGACGGGGCTGAACGCGCCCCAAATGGTCCACAGCTCGAAGAAGGGCTTGTAGGTGCGGCCCCAGGCGGCGAGGGCGAGCGACTGGGACGCATCCCAGCGGAGTCGCACCAGCGACTCGTTGATCTCACGGGAGGCCAGGTCCGCCTTGACGGACGCTTCCACCTGTCCCCACCGACTGCGGTAGAGTCCGTCGGCGGCGAATCGCTCGGAATAGAGCGCCGAGGAGTCCGCGCGGGACTGCCGCTGGTACTGGACGCTGAGGCTGCGGCCCGGCGCGGCGCGGTAGGAGATCTGCGATCCCAGCAGCCAGGAGCCGTCGTCCGGTGCCAGCGACTCCACCGCCGCGACCGCATCGCTGGTGATCGGCTCGTTCAGCCCCCTCACGAGGCTTCGTCCTCCGTAGGCCTGGATGGTGATCCCGCCGCCGGGGCGCACGAGGGCCGACCCGCCGTCGAAGTTGTAGTAGCCGAGTCCTGAGACCGTCCACTGGCGACCGGCACGCACGCGGAAGCGGGTGCGGTCCAGCTCGGCGTAGGCGGCGAGGGCGTCGAATCGATCGGACTCACGTGGCCACACGGAGTCCGCACCGGCCAGAACGCCTCTGCCGCGGAGCTGCGCGTAGATCCGCACCCCCCGTCCCAGGCCCCAGGCGCTCACGGTCAGGTCCTGCACGACCGGAGCCGTGGAGACCGGGTCGGCGGACCGGATGAAGCGGCAGACGGGATCCCCCGTGATGCACTGCACGACGTTCCCGTCGGGAGCACGCCGCAGCAGGCCGTCCCCGGGAACCTGGGCGGCCGGGATGCTGTCGCGGATCCAGCTCCCGACCTCCACGTACCGGAAGGTCGTCGTTCCCCCGACCCGCACGGTCTGGGCACCGGCGGCGATGGGCGTGAGCAGGAGGAGCAACGAGCCCGCACGAAGTCTCCCGGCGAGCTCGGTCATCGGACACTCCCTCCCGATACTGGCCAATGGCACGATCTGCAGTCTCTTCCAGGTTGGTGGTCGATCCGATCGCGGTGGCAGACCAGGCACGCCGAACGGGACTCCGGCAGGTCTGCCACGGCGGTCTCCGCGTGACATCCACTGGCGGAGCACCCCTCGTGCACGCTCAGGGGGTGCACGCCCGGGGGCGGGGCGTTGTGGCAGGACGCGCAGTCGGCGTCGGGCCGGTGATGGTTCTTGTGACAGGACCCGCAGGCCCGGTCCGGCAGGAGTAGCGGCGGCTCCGCGTGACAGGCGGAGCACTGGACGCTCTCGTGTCGTGCATGGTCGAAGGGCAGGGAGACGGTGCGGGGTGTCTTCCAAACACTGAGCTGGAAGGTGCGCTCGACCGTCCTCGGCGCCACCGGGGCGTGGCAGGTGGAGCACTCGAGCGTCTGCTGCCGGCCGTGGTGGCAGCTCATGCACTCCTCGTGCGTCATCGTGCTGGCGGCGTCGACGGTGGGCGGCGCGTGGCACTCGCGGCAGCCGATGGCGGCATGCGTCGCATGTCCCGGGATCGTCGACCCGTGACAGTTCCGGCAGGGCACTTCAGCGTGCGCCGTGTGGGGAAAACGCGAGGCCGGGCCCTGGCTCGGCGCGGCGGCGGACTGCACCGCCTCGGCTCGGGCGGCCACCGCTGCGCCGGGAGCGGCCGGGGTGACGGCCGGGGCGGTCGGGGCCGCGCCCTGCTCGGCCGGGGGGTTCGCGTCGGGTGGCGCGCCGCCGCCGCACCCTGCGACGGTGGCGGCCATGCACAACCCGATCAGCGTCCGGGCGTTCTTCATGGTTCGAGCGTCCCTTTCGCCCCGGCGGTCGAGCCGGCCACGGCCCGATTGCCTCGGCAGAAACGGGGTCGTGCGCTCACGGCAGCACGCCCGGGATGTGGTCGAGGACCCCGGCGGCGCCGGCCCGGAGCCCGTAATCCAGCTCCATCTGCTTGATGGAGGCGGTGAGCAGGGCCTGCATCAGCAACGGGTTGTGCACGACGGACCCGGCCATATCCGCCAGTTGGGCGTTGAACCTGGCCCCTTCTGCTGTGGTGATCAAGCCGTCGCCCGTGCGGAACTGGCTCGCGGGCGCCTGTTGGAGGAGCGCGTTCAGCTCCGCGGCCAGGCTGTCGACCACCTGGCGGTCGTAGTCGTAGAAGGTCCGGGCCGTGCTTGCAGAGAAATGGCAGCCGGATCCGGCGCACGCCTGGAAGCTGCGCTGCTCCGGATCGCAATCTCCCGTGGTGGGCAGACCCTGCTGGTTCATGCACGGGATCGCCTGGAAGAGGTGCCCCGTGGACTGAGAGGCACCGTCACTGGTGACCCCGATGCGCTCCATGTGGCAGGTGGCGCACATCCCCGGGTTGGCGCTGCCGTGCGGCATGGTGAAGTCCTGCGTGGGCGACATGAAATTCGGCGGGCGCCATCCCGCCTCGCCCAGGAGGAGCGGACCCTCCGGCGAATGGGGGCCGACGGAGAGCGACGGGTCCGGCACCCCCCGCAGGTGATGGCACTTCATGCAGAGGTTCGTCCCGATGTCCTGTGTGTCGATCGGGTAGCGCAGCTCGTGCTCGTTGGTCGCGTCGTGGGGATCGTGGCACACCGCGCACACGATGGGGATCACGCCTTCCTGGTTCTGCTCCACGTACGGCGCGTCGACGCCCCAGGCCGCGAAGACCCCGCGCGTCTCGTGGCACTGCGTGCAGGGCCGTCTCCGCTGCGCGGGGTTCGTGGTGATGGCGTGGCGCGACCGGGCCCACTCGTCCGCGAAGGGATACTGCGCGCCCTGGTGGCACTCGCCACACCCGTTGTCGAGGTCCACGCCCACCAGGATCGACGCCAGCGGTTGCGTGGCGTTCGGGTTCGTGACGTGCTCCAGGCCCGGTCCGTGGCACGACTCGCATTGGACGTCCTGGTAGCGGGCATCGTGCGTCGCCACCCAGCCGGCCGGGTCGTCGATGGCGTTTCCCTTCCCGTCGACGGCGTGACAGCCCTCGCAGGATTCCTGGACCTGGCCGCCGCTCTGCAGGCCGCTCCACGCGCTCGCGTGCTTGGTGTCCTTCCACTCGTCGTACTTCGCGGCGTGGCAACCCCGGCACACCGGCGTCTTCCCCTCGACGTCGTTGTAGCCCAGGAACCCCTCGGCCGCCGTGACCGGCTCCGTGTACAGGTCACGCTGGACGAACACATCCTTCGTATCCACGCAGGCGGCCGCCAGCAGGCACACCGAGGTCAGCAACCGTGCGGATCGAAGAGATCCCATGACACCACCGCCTCTCACAAGTCGGGTTGGACGATCTTCTCGCTGGATGCCGGGCCGTCCCACACCGAAGCGAAGCGCCGGTGCAGATAACGGAGGAGCAGGACGATAATGGGGAGCGCGATCCAAATAGTCGACACCAGCGCCAGGATCAGAGCGCCGATTCCGGTGACCCTGAGGTCGGTTCCCCAGATCCCCGGGCGGTAGTGGACGAACAGCAGGGCGAGAACCACCGCGGCTCCGACCAGGAGCAGCGTTCCCGGCCGGCTCTCCGGCCAGCGGGCGAATGCCGAGCAGAAGGCCTCCCACCCCTCCACGGCGGCCCAGCAACACGCCGCCGTGCCCACGACCCACCCCGCCAGCGTGACGAGGGTCGTCGTCCACACGTGCAGCGTGATGACCGCGGGAGTCAGGGAGATCCATGCAGTGGCCACCCACGCCACCACGAGCGCGGGTATCGAGAGGAGGATGCCGGAGCCCACCGCGGCGGCCGCGGTGGGACGGGCGACCCCCTCGGCCCGGCCGAGGTACGCCAGGACGGATCCGTGGATCAGCCCGCCGACGGCCCCGACGAGAAAGAGGACGGGAGCCAGCGGGAGGAGGCCCTGCGCGGTCTCGGGGCTGCCGAGGGCCGTCAGGCCGACCAGGAGGCCTCCGGTGGTGATGCCCCCCGCGACGGACCACGAGATGACGACTCTCCTGCTACGGGCACCGGTTCCGAGGAAGGTCTCGTGGACGGCACGCGAGATGGATCGCTTCGCCTCGGCCATGGCTTGCCCCCGGGTCTGGACGGAACGGGCGCACCACTCCCATTGGCGATTCGGGTTGTAGCTCCATCCTGCTATGCTGAATGCCATTCGGCGCCCGAAAGCGAGTGTAGACCCTCCCCCCCCGTGCGACGTCGACCGATCGTGCCGCGGTCCGGGATCGAGCACCCGAAGGGTCCGCCGATCCACGCCGCCCCCCCCGACAACAGCCTCGCTCAGTCTAGTCGGAGGCCCCAGGGGTCGCTGTAGTACGAAGGTTTAAAAACCTGTGGGGAGTCACCCTACGACGGACCTCCGTAGTGGCACGGACCGACGAACGACAGGCGCCCGCGCACGAGCGTCGTGCGTTCAGCGCACCACGAAGGTCACGGTGTCCGTGACCCACGGCTGCAGCGGGACGTGGAGACCGTTCGCGACCACCGCGATCAGGCGATGCTCGCCGGGTGGAACGTCGGTGAAGACATACTCGCTGACGCCGGTGCCGAGGTGCACCACGTGACCGGGAATCGAGGGGACCACCTCCCCCGGCCGGCCCAGGTCCTGATCGAGATAGAGGTGGTGGTGACCTGTCCCCGCGGTGGTGTCGCCGGCGGGAACGATCCGCACGCCGGAGGCGGCGAGCCGCACCACCACCGAGTCGCCGGAGACGGTGTCTCCCTCCGCCGGAGCGAGGATGGTGACCGAGGCCGTCTGCTGCGGGGTGGGGGTCATGGCCGGCGCAGAGGTCTCGGCCTGGGGGGCCGGCTCCTTTCCGCCGCACGCGGCAGCGAGGACCACGGCGACGACACCGACTCGAAGGAAGGGAGGCATGGGCATGGCAGGCTCCTGGCTCGGAGTGGAAGGGTCGGGGAATGGAGACCCTCGGGACGCGTCGCGGTTCCGGCCCGCCGTCGCGCGCTCCGATTGCGCAACGCGCGCGATGAGCGGAAATTGCAGTTCTGACAGACGCTCCGGTCGACTTCCCCCCATCGTCACCCTCGAAGCTCTTACATGGCAGCGCTCCCCCGGTGGTTCACAAGGAAGCCCGAGCCCGCGTCCAGGGCGCAGCTCCCGCGCGACTGGGACAAGGAGCTGGAGGCCTTCGAGGAGGAGGCCGAGCGCGCCTCGCGGGCGTTCCGCGGGACGCCGCTGAACAAGGCCGGGGATCTGTGCCTGCGTGCCGGCGACCGGAAGCGCGCGCTCGAGTACTACGGGCGTGCCATCGACGTCCTCCTGGAGGACAGCCAGCGCGAGGCGGCGCGCGGAGTGGCGAACAAGATCATCCGGGTGCATCCGGAGGCCGTGCGGACGCTGTGCACGCTCACCTGGCTCGACCTCGCCTCACGGCACATGGCCACGGCGCTGCTCCACCTGCGCGACTACGTGGAGGCGGCCAAGCGCGCCGGCCAGGAGGCCATCACGGGCGAACAGATCTATCAGATGGCGCGCGTCACCCCGCAGGACGAGTTCCTGGGGGCCGTGGCGGACTCCCTCGACCAGATGGGCTTCACCGACCGGGCCGCCGAGGTCAGGCAGTGGGCGGGGGGCGACGGCTCCCCGGACGTCCTGACCGACCCCGAGGGGCTCGCCGAACACTGCCTGACGGCCGCCGTCGGCGCCAACACACGCAAGAATCGATGAGGACCTCGACGGTGCGAACGGCCGCATGAGCCTCATGCGGCGCAAGCCCGTCGAGATGCTGCAGGCGGAGTCGACCGCCACCGGGGAGGGCACGCTCAAGCGCACTCTCGGCCCGTGGTCCGTGACGTTCCTCGGGGTGGGCGCCGTCATCGGCGCGGGTATCTTCACCGCGACGGGCTCGGCCATCGCCGGCGGCTCCGAGCACGTCGGGGCGGGGCCGGCGATCGTGGTGTCGATGGTGATCACGGCGATGGCATGCGGCTTCGCAGCCCTGTGCTACGCAGAGTTCGCGGCGATGGTGCCGGTGGCCGGCTCGGCCTATACGTACGCCTACGCGTCGCTGGGCGAGCTGGTGGCCTGGATCATCGGCTGGGACCTGATCATCGAGTACGCGATCGGCAACGTGGCCGTGGCGATCTCCTGGTCGGGCTACTTCGTGGACCTCCTCGACTCCCTTGGGATCCACATCCCGGCGTGGATGGCCATCGACTACCGGACGGCGCACCAGCTCTCGCTGTCCACCGAGCCGCTGAGTCGCCTGAACACGTATCTGGCCACCGCGGTCGACACCGCCCCGCACGTCGCCGGCGTGCCGATCGTATTCAACCTTCCCGCCGTGGCCATCGTCGCGCTCATCACCATCGTGTTGGTGCGGGGAGTGAAGGAGTCGGCGCGCTTCAACACCGCGATGGTGATCCTGAAGCTCGGCATCATCGGCTTCTTCATCGCCATGGGCTTCGCCTTCTTCCACCCGGAGAACCTCACCTCGTTCGGCGGATTCGCGCCGAACGGGTGGGAGGGGATCGGAAGCGCGGCGGCGATCATCTTCTTCGCCTACATCGGTTTCGACGCCGTGTCCACGGCGGCCGAGGAGACGGAGAACCCCCAGAAGAACATGCCCTTCGGGATCCTCATGAGCCTGGCGATCTGCACGGTCGTCTACGTGCTGGTCGCGATCACGATGACCGGAATGGCTCCGTGGAATCGCCTGGGCACGGCGGAGCCCATGCTCACCGCCCTCGAGCTGTCGGGGGGTGGGGCGGGCCTGATCGCCGTCGCGCGCCTCATCGTGGGCATCGGCGCGGTGGTGGCCATGACCTCGGTACTCCTGGTGTTCCAGTACGGCCAGCCCCGCATCTTCTTTTCGATGGCGCGGGACGGCCTGTTGCCGCCGTGGGCCGCGAAGGTGCATCCGCGCTTCCGGACGCCGCACGTCACCACGATTCTCACCGGGTTGTTCGTCGGTGGCCTGTCCGCGTTCGCGAACATCAACGAGATGGTGGAGCTCACCAACATCGGGACGCTCTTCGCGTTCGTGCTGGTCTCCATCGGGGTGCTCGTCCTGCGCTACCGGGACCCGGACCGGGAGCGCCCGTTCCGGGCACCTGGGTCGCCCGTCACGGAGATCCTGGCGGTGCTGGCGTGCTTCTATCTGATGACGCAGCTGCCGCAGGTCACGTGGATCCGCTTCGTGGTGTGGCTGGCCATCGGAGGTGCGATCTACTGGAGCTACGGGCGGCGGCGCAGCCGGCTGGCGGTAGAGGGAGCCGGGCAGGTCTGACACCCGCGGACCACGGTGCAGGGGGCCCTGGATGAGCATCGAACTCCACGTCAGGCCACGCCGTCAGACGACGCCGATGTCGTGCTGGTGGGCGTCGACTGCCACCGTCCTCGAGTACTACGACCGCTACTACTCGTATCCGTGGGAATACCGCACGGAGTTCCTCAGGCCCCGTTCCCGGTACGGCCACGAGGCCTTCGACCTCGCGTTCCCCCCGCCGGACTACCCGTCCATCGACGAAGCGATGGAGCGTGACCCCACCCTCCAGCACGCGGTCGACCCGCGGGACGTCGCCCCCTGGATGTGGTACGAGCTGGGCCTGCCCAACACGGCGCGCGGACTGCGGCGCTACTGCGACATCACGGGCTTTCGCGGCGTGCCGGAGTGCCCGGCGTACGGCGCGTGGACCGTGGACGACGTCGAACACACGCTGCGCACACGGGGGCTGTTCGTCTTCTTCGGCTTCTGGAGCGGCTTCCCCCACGCGATCGTGGTCTGTGGGGCCGACCGGAGCCAGGGGATGGTGGCTTTCATGGACCCGGCTCAGGGCTTCGTGCATAGCGAGGATCTGGCCACGTTCAACGGTCGGATGCGCACGATGACGATCGGGCGGGACGCCATCGGGTACAACCCGGTCTACCATCCGACGTCGCAGCCCGTGAGGGATGTCGTCGGAGGGTGAGCGCCGCCGGGGTCTGCCCGGCCGCCTTCCGCTCGCCTACGGGTGGGGCCGTGGTCCGCAGGTGCACCGATCACAGCCCATCGGGCAACAGTGCCATGTGCAGGATCGGCGGCCCGGAACGTCCTCCATGCAGAAGGGCCCAGGAGCCGGGAGCGGCTCTCGAGCGGAAGACTGGAGGTCACCATGCGCGCGTTCTTGTCGCTGGCGGCGGTGCTCACCGCCCTGGTCGTCCCCTCCATCACGGAGGTTCCGCTCGGAAGGGCGGCGCCCGCCCCGCAGGATGTGGGACCCCGTCGGTCGTCACGCTCCGACCGCGAGTCGGTGACGATCACGGTCTACAACCAGAACTTCGGGCTGGTTCGGGAGGTGCGCACGGTGGATCTGCCCGGCGGAGCGCTGTCCCTCGAGTATGGCGACGTCGCGTCGAGCATCCAGCCGGAGACGGTGCACATCCGCCCGCTGGACGGCGGACGCCTCGACGTCCTGGAGCAGAACTACCAGTACGACCTGCTCAGCCCGCAGAAGCTTCTCGAGAAGTACGTGGGACGGACGGTCACCGTCTACCGCACGAACCCGGTCTCCGGCATCGAGGAGGCGATGGCGGCGGAGGTCCTCTCGGTGAACGGCGGCACGATCCTCCGCATCGGGGACGAGATCACGTTCAACGTTCCCGGCCGCTTCGGATTCCCCGAGGTGCCCGACAATCTCATCGCGGAGCCGACGCTGCTCTGGCGCCTGGACGGCACGGGTGGCCGTCGTCGGGTCGAGGTGTCGTACCTGACCAACGACCTCAATTGGAGGGCGGACTACGTGATGGTCCTCGGCGAAAACGACGACGAGGCCGATCTGACAGGGTGGGTCACGCTCACCAACCAGAGCGGCGCACGGTACGACGACGCCCGTCTGCAGCTGGTTGCGGGTGACGTGCAGCGGGTGTCGAACGGCCGGGGCGACGTGCGCATGAAGATGATGGCCGACGCCCTGGCGGCCCGCGAGGCGCCCGCCTTCAGCGAGGAGGCGTTCTTCGAATACCACCTCTACACGCTGGATCGTCCGGCGGACGTGGGCAACAACGAGCAGAAGCAGCTCACGCTGCTGGAGGCGAACGGCTTCGACGTGCAGAAGCGCCTGATCTTCCACGGAGCCAGCCAGTACTACCGAGGCTCCTACGGCCAGGTGGCCTCCAATCAGAAGGTGGGCGTCTACCTCGACTTCGTGAACTCCGCACGGTCCGGTCTCGGCATGCCGCTGCCGAAGGGCACGGTGCGCGTCTACAAGCGCGACGCGTCCGGCGGCGAACAGTTCGTCGGCGAGGACCTCGTCGACCACACGCCCCGGGACGAGAAGGTGCGGATCAAGATGGGCGAGGCGTTCGACGTGGTGGGCGACCGCCGCCAGATGGACTATACGGTGATCTCGAGCTGCGTCTCGGAGAGCACGTGGCGGGTGGACCTGCGGAACCACAAGGACGAGGATGTGGACGTGACGCTGGTGGAGCCGGTGGGTGGCGACTGGGAGATCCTCTCCTCCACGCTCCCCTGGACGAAGCTGGACGCGTGGACGTTCACCTTCCAGCCTCGGGTGCGGGCGGGTGGGGAGGCGCGCGTGGAGTACCGGGTGCGCGTGCGGTGGTGCTGACGTGGGCAGGCCGTCGGCATGGGCCCGATGAAGATCACGCGGCCGGCCACCTCGATCCTCGTGTCCCCCCGGGGAACGACGAAGTCGTTGCCTCGGATCACGGCCGCGACGACGACTCGACCCGCTCAGTCATTCGTGCGCACTCCGCCTACGACATGCGTTCCCGGATATCCGCCTCGATCTGGGGCGCGAAGCGTGCGTCGAGGGAATGGGCGGTCACCTCGAGCACGTAATTCTGGTCCGTCTCGGTCTGGAGCCGGACCTCGGGTAGCCGCGTCGTGGAGGCCCACGGTGAAACCAACGCGGCGGCGGGGATCTCTTCGAGGACGCGCTCGATCGGCCGCGAGCGCGGCACCGTGATCGTGAAGCGATGCGAGCGGCTGGCGGCGGCACCTTCCCCGAGACGAATCGGGTCCCTCGCCACGTTCCGCCAAGGCAGGCGAATGGTCGCTCCGTCGTCGGCCTCGATCTCCATCGATCGGTACCCCAACCTTGCGATCGTGCCTGCGGCGCCTGCCGTGACGAGTCGGCGGCCGCGCTCGACGCCCCCCTCCATACGCAGCAGCGCGCCCGCGACGAAGTCCTCGATCGCCGTTCGGACTGTCCACGCGAGGGCGAGGAACAGCACGGTCCACCCGAGCCCCACCCAGGCCGTCCGCCCTTCGACCAGCCTGGCGAAGATCCAGACGGCCGCGCTCACCGCCGTGAGCAGCTCGATGGGCGGTACGAGCCCACGCTGTACGAATCGTCGCGCCCGACGGGAGGGCAGGTACGGCTCGAGCCTGCGCAACAGAAAGACCACCGCTACCAGGGCGAAGAGGAGCACGAGCCGGGCGACCGTCGACGTGAGGTCGATCACAACAGTCCCTCCTGCGTGAGGAACCGGACGAAATGCGGGCGCGCGAAGCGGTCGATCTGGTACGCGCCGCCCGCTCGTTGCACCGAGCAGCCCACAGCTCTCCAGCACCCGCATCTCCCTGGCGAGCACGGCGCGGTCCAGCCGGGTGATGCGGACGAGCCGGTCCTGCGTCACGCGATCGTGGATCACGAGCTGCACCCCGATCATGCGCTGGATGGGGCCGAGATCCGAAAAGGGGTCGAGCCGTGGCCGCCGCGGCGTCACCACGTGGACCGTGTCGTCCTCCACCTCGCGGATCGAAGCGATCCACGCGCTGAGGGCCGCGCCGACGTTGCCGTTGGAGTAGTCGAAGAGCGCGTCGAAGAAGCGAGCAATCCGCCAATCGGACAACGTCTCGTCGGGCCTGCCGTCGATCGTGAAGCCGAGCCCGCCCGCGCCGGCGCGGAGCAGGACCACCTCCTTCAGCTCACGCGCGTGGAACGGGTCGCACTCGATCAGCGCGAGGATCCGGTCGTCCATCGGCTGGATCCGGTTCATGAGGCGGAACGCGTGGATGTTCGCATTGACGACGAACAGGCACCGGTCGTCGAAGCGCTCCATCAGTCCGGTGATGATGTCGAGTACCGCGTTCCCTCCGGGGCTGCGCTCCCACCAGAGGCCGAGGTCATGGATGACGAGGGCCGATCCCGCGGGCATCCGGGCGATCATCCGCGGTGCGTCTTCACGCGGCATGCGGAGCGCCGCGGCCAGTCGGAGCTCGAATGTGCCGGGGTCGATGGACCCGCCCTCGACGGGATCGAGACGGAAGACGGTGCCACTCCGGAAGAGGCGCCGCGTCAGCATGGTCGACAGGGTGGCCCGGCCGTGGCCCTGCTCGGCGAGGATGAAGAGAGCGCCGCGCCTGCCCCTGCGGTGCGCCTGCACGGCCGCTTCGGCCTCGGCCAGCTCGGCCTCGAACCCGCTGGTATCTCCGGGGGCCGCCGCGCCGCCGAGAAACAGCTGGCGGTAGAACGTGGGCAGCTTCTCGAGCACATCGGCTCGCGGTGATACGCTCTTCACGAGCCGCCCGACGCGGAGTCCCGGGCTGCGGCCCTCCAATCCCTCGCGTTCCAAGCGGCGCGCCAACAGAACGCCCTCGCTGCGGCGGTAGGCGAGCCCGGTCGCCTGCTCCGCGAGGACGCGGCCCACACCCCGGCCCAGGCGCGTCAGGCCGCCGACGAGTCCGCGGCCCCGCTCGCTCCGGACGTACTGCTGCAGACGCCCGGCGACCCGGCCGAAGCTGAACGGGTCCATGCGCGCGACCAACCCCGCGAAGCGCCGCTGGACGGCCTCGTCGAAGGAAGCGCCCGCTTCTCGCAGACGGCCGACCTCCCGCTCGATCCTCTCCATCCCGCTCCGCACGATTACGTCGAAGCCCGGCCCACCGCCGATGGCGCGAGCGGAGTCTTCGGGGGCGCGCAGCTCGAAGGCCGCCAACTGGGCGACCTCGCGGCACACATCGGCGGAGGCCTCGACCTCGTCGATGGCGCGGGACGTTTCGTCGAGCAGCGGCGCGAGCACCTCGGTCCGGACCAGGTACTCGAAGACCTCGCGAACCGGAAGCTCCGTGGCGCCGACCTCTTCCGGGCGCCCTTCGGCGAGGAACGTATCCGTTTCGGCGCTGATGACCTCGAGCGACGACGGGAGCGCGGCGGCATGGGCGTCGAGCCGCTCGGAGAGCCCCGCGAGCACCGACGGGGCGCCCAGATCCAGGTGATAGTGCACCGCGGTCTCGACCTCGGCGGCGGAGTCGGCGTCGAGAGCCCCTCGCACCCGGTGAAAAACGCGTCCCAGCTGTTCGAGCCGTCGGATGGTGGGCTCGAAGATGGCCTCGCTCAAGCGCGCGCGCGTGAGGGTGGCCTCGCGCTGGACGCGGTCGCGAGCGAGCACGAGCTGGAGGCCGAGCGTCGAGCCGTTCAGGAGCAGCTCGAGTGCGGCCGGCAGGGCATCGATGGACTCCTCGATCCGGGCCGACTCGATCCGGGCCGCGGCCTCCATGGACCGGGCTTCACGTTCGGCCCTGCGCCTCCGCGGTGCGGAGGCCTCGCGAGCGAAGGATACGACGGCGCCGACCGCCTGCGCGTCGATCACACGGGCGATCCGGTCCTCCTCGTCCACGGACTGCCGAAGGGCGTCCTCGATCTCTTCACGCAGCGCGTCCGGCCCGGTGGGCACCCCCACGCCGGTCGAGCCGCCGGACTCGCGCATCGGGTCCGTCGCCGCGCGGGCGGGTATCGCGGTCTCCACCCAACGCTGCGTGACGGCCGCGGTCTGCACTACGGCGGTGGACACCGACTGGCGGAGCGCGGCGCGCGCGCGCGCCGCGAACGTCCACAGCTGGGCTTCGAGGAGCATTCTCGCCCGTGCTCGGTGGCCCGCCTTGCGGCGGAACACGCCTCCGGTGCCGGGGGAAGGCGTGCCTTCGAGATGTGGGTCGGGCACCACATGGAGCCGATCCGGCGCCTGCGGCAGCCGGGCGGCCATGGCGGCCTGGAGCCGGTCGCCGAACCCCGTGAGGAGCGCGGCCCGGGCGGCGGCTCCCTCCGTGCGCTCCCGCTCGATCCGTTCGAGCGCGCTCCGGGCGAGGTCGTCGCGCGACCGCAGTGCCCCGTCGTCGGAAGAGGAACCGCCGCTCTTCTCCGCCGCGGTGCGCTCGGCGAGCGCACGGGCGGTGAGGTCCCCGACGTCGCTCAGGAACGCTCGGTCGATCTCGAAGATGCGGTGCACGAACTCCTCGAAGCCCGACTCCAGGTCGGCGCGCAGATCCCGAAGCACCGCCCGGGCGACGACAGCCACGCTTTCGGGAGCTCCGATCTCCGCCTCCTGGGCTCGGACCGCTGAGGTCGGAAGCCCCGTTCTGCGTGCCCGGAGTGGGCGTCGGTGCGCGCAGCGCTGCGGCCGGCGCGCACGAGCGGCTCGGCGAAGAACGAGGAGGCATGGGCGAGGACGACCGTGCCGAGGACGCCGACGATGGAGTTCGTGTCGGCGACGAACCGCGCCGGGTCTCCCTCGCGCAGGTCGGAGAGGCCGATCACGGTCAGGTCCGCGTCGATGGACTCTCCACGGATGATCTCCGGGAACGGCCGCCGCTCGGTCACGTTGTCGATCACCCGCACCTCGGCTTGCACCCGATGCTCGTCCAGCACCCGCCCCATGTCGCGGAGGATGGAGGCATTGAACGCGGAGTCGTGATCGTTCACGGTGAGAAATCGGACCTCGGCGTCCCGCCACTCGTCCGCGTTGCCGAGGAAGCGGATCAGCGCGAGGCCGAAGGAGACGTCGCTGCCCGCGAGCCGCCACCAGACGTCGATACGCTGGCGGCGTCCCCAACCGCGATCGCGGTCGAAGTCGAGCAGCAGGATGTTGAGGTCGCTGTCCGCGAGGTGCTGGAGGAGCTCGGTGAACCGCTGCGGGTTCCGGGAGTTCCGGGCGAAGCCCATCATCACCGTGTTGGGCTCGATACCGGCGAACCCGTAGTGCTCGGCGATGTGGGCAATGCCCGAATAGATGTCGGAAACCGGGACGCGCCGGGTGAACACGCCCCACGACGGGGGGACGACGGAAGCAGCGGCGGAGTCCTCGCCGGCGAGACGGAGGCAGGGTCGGCTCCGCCTCCATGAGGTTGAAGTTGGTGACGAGGCCGCGGGAGCCAGCCAGTTGGCGGGCGAACTCCACGAGGTGCGGCCGAGCTGCCAGGCCCCCGCTGAACAGGAGGACGTTCGGTCGCCAGTTGCGGCGGTGTGTGAGCCCGGCGTCGAGACGGAGCAGAGCCGAGCGGGCGAGGGAGGACCACACGCCCTCCCAGGTGTCGCCGGTCTCCAGGCGCAGCTGCCGGCGTGTGAGCAACAGGTAGAGTCCACCGAGCAGCAGGGACGCGCCGAGCATCGCCAGGAAGTCGAGCTGGATCATCACGATGAAGCAGGCGATCGAGCCGATGACCGCGACGAACCTGGGGACACGGAAGTCCGGGCGGAAATCCGGGCTGACCCAACTCTCGATGGCCGCGGTCAGGTTGAGGAATCCGTACGTCGTGATGAAGAACATCGAGACGATGCGTGCGATGACGTTCAGCTCGCCGATCAGGATGCCGGCCTCGGCGATGAGGAACGCCGGCACCAGCGCATGCCGCGGTTCGTTCTCCCGGCCGTACCCCATGCCGAACCAGCGGGGCGTGATGCCGTCCGTGGCGGTCGCCTGGAGGATGCGGGGCGCGCTCAGGATGCTGCCGAACGCGGACGAGATCGTGGCGCCCCAGATCCCGGCGATGACGATGGGCGGGAAGATGGCGATGTCGAGGAGCACGTTCGGGTTGCCCGTCAACTGCGCGCTGTCGACGGTGAACGCGAAGAACGTAGCCAGGCCCATGTAGGCCACGAGGCCGATGACGATCGCCGAGATCGTGCCCGCGGGAATCGCACGCTTCGGGTCCTTCAGGTCGCCGGACATCGAGACGCCCGCCTCGAAGCCGGTCACGGCCGGGAAGAAGATGCCGAACAGCACGATGAACGGAGCGGCGTCGGCGATGGGATGGAGCAGCGGCGCCGCAGGCGCGAATTCGTGACGGCCGAGGAAGATCGAGAGCAGGGACAGCGCGATCGCCGTCATGATGTAGAACTGCGTCTTGAGCGCGAGGGCCGTGCTGATCAAGGTGACGATCGTGACGCCGGTCAGCGCGAGCGTCCCGGCAATGCGGATGGCGCCGATGTCGGCGGGCAGCCCCCAGTACCCGAGGAAGCTCTCGGAGAATCCGACAAGGTACAGGCTGACGCTGAAGGACAGGCCGACGAAGAGCGCGAGCCCGAGGGTGCCGCCCACGGGCAGGCCCAGGCTGCGGGAGATGATGTAGTACGTGCCCCCTGCCTTGACCTTCTTGTCCGTGGCGATCGAAGAGACACTGAGCCCTGTCGCCACGGAGATGATGTGGGCGACGGCGATGATACCCAGGGTCTGAAAAGGCCGGCCTGCCCGACGATGTTGGGCAGCCGCAGGTACATGATGACCCCGAGGATCGTCAGGATCGACGGGGTGAACACTCCGGCGAAGGCACCGAACTTCCTGACCTGGGCCATGGTTCGGCTTCTCTCCAGGAGGGGCTGGGTCCGGTCGCGAAGGGCTTGCGGAGGCCGGGGCGAGTGCTGGTCGGACGCCCACCGTGCCCCGCGAACTTGCGGGGTCGGCGCTGCCGGGAGCAAGAGCCTGGCGCCCGAAGCACCGCCGGCTGCCCGATGCGCCCTCGGCCGCCGGGACGGCCCTACGGGATCCTGCGCACCACCTCGCGGAAGACGTCGTCGGCTACGTCGGGTGCGAGCTCGGCCATCAGCCCGGCCTCGATCTCCGCCCGACGCTGCCGCAGGGCCGCCACGTCGAAGAGCAGCTGCTCCCCGCGGCTCAGCTCCAGGTCCCGGGGGTCGCCACGGTACGAGGCGCGCTCGAAGCGTGCGGATTCGTTCACGCGCGCGGTGGAGGATCCGATCTGCACACCGCGCTCGTCGAAGATCGTGATCGTGGCCTCGATCACGTAGCGCACCTGTCCCTGCTCCACGGAATACGAGGCCGGCCGCCCCTGGCGGGTGCGTGTCGAGCGCGTGCTGCTGGTGACGTCGTGCTCGGTGACCTCGAGCCGGGTGAGCTCCACGAGGGCACCGAAGTCCGCGCCGACCTCGTCGAGGACCCGCCCCGGGCGGAAGGGCACACCGGGTGGAAGAAGCCGTCGCGTCGTCTGGCGCACCGCCACCGGGTCGGCCACCGCCACGAAGAGGGGTGGTCTCCGCCAGTGGTCGAGCTCGAGGATGTCCGAGAGCTGCCCTTCCAGGTCGGCTTCGGCCGCGCCGCGCACCTCGGCCGTGCTCCCGACCGGGAAGACCGCCAGCACACGCAGCCCGTCGGCGAGCGCGCGCTCCTGGAGGTCCGTCGCCGCGTCCGCCACGTCGCGCGGGATCGGTCCGGAGATCGCCAGAGCCTCGCCCGCACGTGCGTACGCGGCGCGGAAGCGCCCGTCCGCCGCCTCGGCCTCCGCCCAAGCCAGCAGTAGGCCGGCTTCGGCATCGAGGCTGGAGCGGGCCTGCTCCGCGGAGGGCTCGAAGTCCGTGCGGATCCGGACATAGGCGCCACGGGCGTCGCCCCAACGGGCCTCCGCTCGCAGCGCTTCCGCATCGTCCATGAGCCCCTGCACCGCCGCGTCGAAGGCGTCGCGGCGGACGGCGTCGTAGGTGTCGGGGACGGGGATCGAAGCCCCCACGCTCCGCCCGCGGGCCAGGAGCGCGTCCAGCCGGCGGATCTCGTCGGCTCCCCCGACCGGGTCTCCCGCGACGGATCGATCTTCGGACCGGCGCAGGCCCTGGACGATCGCCGAGTCCCCCGCGACATAGAGGCCGCGGCGAGCCTCCTCCATGCGCGGGTCCTTCTCCAGCGCATCGGCGTAACGCAGCGCGGCGCCGTACCAGTCTCCCCGCGCCTCGGCGTCCAATCCCTGCTCGAGCCGCTTTCCGGCCGACGCGCAGGCGGTGGCGGCGACGAGCGCCATCACCGCCACCGCCGCCCGCACCGGAAGGACGCTACGAGCCGTCACTCACCACCGCGCCCTTCGTGTCCTTCAGGTGGATGTCCAGCCACGCCGTCCACCGCGCCCACAGGTCGAGCAGCGTCTCCTTCGCCGCCGGCCCGTGATCCTCGTAGGGATAGAGGTACATCGCCGCCTCCTTCCCCAGACCGTTGAGGGCGTGGAACATGCGCGGCGTATGCGCCGGGTCCGTGCCCACGTTCTGGTCGTGCAGCCCGTGGTACATCAGGAGCGCGCCGGTCAGCTCGTCTGCGTACATGAAGGGAGACATCGACAGGTAGACGTCCTTCGCGTCCCAGAAGAACCGGCGCTCGTTCTGGAACGCAAGCGGCGTGAAGGTGCGGTTGTAGTTGCCGTCGCCCGCGATTCCCGCCTTGAAGAAGGGCGTGTGCACCATGGCATTGGCGGTTGAGAACGCGCCGTACGAGTGGCCGCCGATGCCCAGCCGCTGCCGGTCGACGAGCCCGCGCCGATCGAGCTCGTCGATCACCGCGGCCAGGTTGTTGCGCAGGTCGTGCTCGTAGTGGTTGTTCATCTGGCCTGCCTTGCCGACGATGGGCGCGTCGGGCTCCACGACGGCGTAGCCGAGCCGGGCCAGGTACTGCATGGAGCGCGTCCCGAAGCTGGGGAACGCGTTCTTGTTGTAGGTGCGCCCGGTCTCGTCGTAGTCCTCCTGGTTCTCGTACTCGCGGGGATAGAACCAGAACATGGCCGGGAGACGCCCGCTCTCGTAGCCGGGGGGCAGTGTGACGTTGACGAGGAAGCGGAAGCCGTCGGGCCGCTCCACGACGAAGCGCTCTCGCGGCGCAGCCGTGAGGTCCGGGGTGTAGTCCCGGTTCTGGGTGAGTTGTGCGCCCAACGATCCGCCGTCCCTGAGGAACGACTGCGCGACCTCCTTCGGACCCTCGCGCTCCACGACGAAGCGGTGCGCGTCGACGTCGAGGATCGCGGTGACACGCTCCCAGACGTCGTCGTTCGAGCTCTCGTAGATGCGGTTCTTCTCGCCCGTGGTGATCGAGACCTCGTCCATGAAGCTGCGCGGACCGTTCTCCACGGGGTTCCGGTCGTAGGCCGTCCCGTAGTAGAACACGCTGCCGCCGTCGGACGAGAGCTGCACGACGTCGCCGCCGCCTCCGCCCCGGCGGAAGAAGCTCCGGCCGGTGGACGGCACGCCGCCGCCCTCCATCACCAGGCTGCCGGGGTTGGCATAGAAGTCGTCGGACCCGTAGCGGGCGAGCGTGTGCTTCGTCCCAGGGTCGGAGAGGCTCACCGCGAACTCGTGGACGGTCTGCCCCTGCCGCTCGCTGAGGAAGAGCGTCTGGTGGTCGGGCGAATAGTGGTGCTCGCTGAGGCGATTGTCGTTCTCGTAGATCGCCTTCAGGCTCGTGCTGTCGAAGGGCGCGGTCCACTGCATCACGCGGTCCTTGCGGCGAGGGCGCTGCCCCTCTCCCTCCCCGCTCCGGTCTGTCTGCCGTTCCGCCGTGGAGTCGGGTGCCGGTTCCTGTTCCAGGTACGTGAGCCCCTGGCCGTCGACACGCCACGCCACCTGACGCTTGCCCTCGTCGCGCCCGTTGCCGCCCACGCCGGGCGCGGTCGGCGTATCGTCGTCTCGCAGACCCGTGTTCAGCGGCGTCTCGTCGAAGACCGTGAGCAGGTTGCCCGCCCGGTCCCAGATCTCCTGGACGGTCCCGAAGTTGCCCACCGGGACGAGATAGGAGAACGGCTTCACCATCTTCGTGACGCGCACGTACTCGCCGTCGGGCGAGAAGTCGAAGCCCTCGATCATGGTGGGCGCGCCGATCTTCTCGACGTTGCGGTTGGCCACGTCGACGAGTGCGAGCTGCCCCGTGGTGTGCCACTCGAGGAGCTGCTCGTCGTACGGGGTCGCCATGAGGCTCGCGTAGGTGCGCAGGACGTTCTCCCCGTCCTCCGTCCGCTTGACGCGGGGTCCGGCCGGGACGGCGGGTGGCAGCGGCCGGGCCGAGCGACCGTCCGGCGGGAGGACCGTGGCGATCCTCGTGCCGTCCGCCGTCCATTCGAACGTCGTGACCGCCGTGGCGAGCACCGGCGTGCGGGTGATCTGGCGCGCCCGTCCCGTCGCGGCGTCGGCCACCCAGATGTGGGTCGCATCCGGCGTGTGCACGAAGAACGCGAGCTGCGCCCCCCGGGGGGACCAGGTCGGGTTGGACACCCGCGCGCCGGACGGCACCTGCACCTTCACCTGGTGCCCGTCGACGGCCGAGACCACCTCGAGTCCGACGTTGCTCCGGATCGTGAGGTTGCGGTCACGGTTCGCGCGGTAGTCGATGAACATCCCGCCGAGCTCGTCGAAGGGCTTCGAGAAGCGCTCCATCGGCACCGGACCGTCACCGATCTCGTGCGCGAACCACTGCCGATCGGCGCTCATCTCCGAGAGCGTCGCGTTCAGGTAACGGGGGGCGAGGACGGCCTCCGCGATGGTCGCGGGGGGAGAGACGTACTGCTCTGCGTCGAGGATCTCCTGTGGGTTCCAGCTCCCGTTCTGGGCGGAGAGTCCCAGGGGAAGGAAGAGTGCGAACGCGGCGGCGGTCATCGTCCAGCGGCGGGCTGGGCGCCGGAGCCGGTGCAGACCCGGGTGGGCAAACACGGTCACCTCCAGAAATCGAACCGGAATGCGGGCGGGGATTGGGGAACGGCGCCGCTAGCGGCGTCGCTCCGGTGCGAACAATCGGCGGGGGGTACGACATCCACAAGGGACAACGGAACGGCCCCGTTCGTTGAGGGCACACGACCCGGCCGGAAAGGCGCTCCCGGCCTTCCGGGGACGGGTGCACCGCGCCCCACCCCGCCGGAGCGGGATGGGGCGCCGGTACTTCCGAGCCCCCCGAGGGGGAGATCCCGGTACCGTTACATCTTCACCTTGAGCTGCGTGTACACGTAACGCCCGTTCATGCTCAGACCCGAAGAGCTCTCGTACGGGAAGATGCCCAGGAAGTTGAACCCGTCCGGGACCACCGCCGGACGCGCGTCCAGCAGGTTCTCGGCGCCGATGTCGAGCTCGAGACCGTCCCTGAGCTCCCACCCCGTGCGCGCGTCCAGCACGAAGTGCGGACCGTTGTCCAGGAAGACGTCCCCGTTCGCCTGGCAACGGAGGTCGCTCGGCGGGCTGTTGCAGATGTCGGGAAGCGTGCCGCCTTCCTGCTGGCGGGAGACCTGGACGCCGTAGTAGTTGCCCGCGAACTCCAGGTTGAAAGGACCGTTCACGTAGCGGGTGCGCAGGGTGGCGCGGTCCTTGGGCCGACCGTTCTCGATGGTGAAGCGGTCACCGCTGTCGAAGACCTGGTCGGCGATCTCGGAGATCACGTCCGGCACGTGCACGCCGGTCACCTCGAGCGTGTTCCGGTTGTACTGCGCCAGGAACTCGAGGTACGAGTTGTCGTGGAGCAGGTGGCGGTAGTTCGCCGAGACGTCGACGCCCCGCGTGCGCGTATCCACCGCGTTGGTGAAGAACTTCACCGTGGGCGCGCCATAGGCGGCCAGGAGCTCCTCGACCGTCGGGCCCTCCAGCGAGCCGGTCAGGATGATGCGGTCCTTCACGGAGATCTGGTATCCGTCTACGGTGAAGGTGAGACGCTCCACCGGAGTCCACGCGATCCCGCCGCTGTAGTTGACGGAGGTCTCGTCACGCAGGGGCTCGGCGCCGAGGGCGCGGGCCTCCGGAGACTCCACCGGGATCTCGCCGATCTCGTAGGCCACCTGGTTGCCGCTGCCGTCGTTGCGGAAGCCCGTGGAAACGTGTGAGTAGTAGCTCTGGTTCAGTCCGGGCGCGCGGAACCCGGTGCTGATCGCGCCGCGCAGGATGAACTGCTGCGTCGGCTGGAGCCGCGCGGCGATCTTGCCCGTCACCGCGCTGCCGAAGTCGCTGTAGTTCTCGACGCGCGCGGCCCCGGCCACCAGGAGCTTGTCGGTCAGGTCGGTCTCCATGTCGAGGTAGGCGCCGACGTTCGTGCGCCACTTCGAGACCGCCTGGTCCGCACGGTAGCCGGTGAACACCTGGCTTCCCGGCGCGGCGGTGCCGCCGGAGCGGGTCGGGTGCCACCCGTTGATCCACGAGGCGGTCTCGCCCGCGATCAGCTGGAAGTTGTCCGCGCGGAACTGCCCACCCACCGACAGCGTCAGCGGCGACGCCGTACCGATGTCGATGCCCCGGGAGAAGTCGGCTTGCGTGATGACCTCGTTGCTGACCAGCGCACCCGCGTAGACGTCCGTCTTGTTGGGGACGCCGGGATCGTCGCTGGTGCCCAGGACGCCGTCCGGGCCGGGCGCGCACGGCGTGTCGAGGCAGGGGCCGAGCGAGACGTTGAGCGTCTGGTAGATGTTCGTGTCCAGGCGGTTGCGGTCCCACT
The DNA here is from genome assembly GCA_963848895.1 of uncultured Gemmatimonadales bacterium. Lineage (GTDB taxonomy): Bacteria > Gemmatimonadota > Gemmatimonadetes > Longimicrobiales > Gaopeijiaceae > SZUA-318. The sequence continues at coordinate 568,011 of CAWKGE010000017.1, read as the reverse complement.
GCGAGCTGACGTCGTAGTTCCATTCGCCCAGGAAGCCGCGGACGCCGCCGACGACCATCAGGTCCTTGTTGTCCCCACGGAAATGGGGGAGGAAGCCGAGGGGGAAGATCGTGGGCCAGTTGCGGTTGTCCAGGCCGCGCCGGTAATACCCGGAGTGCCGGTCGCGCCGGAAGGTGTAGCCGCCGAAGGAATACAGGTTGTGTGTCTGCGTCTCGCCCAGCGCGTAGTTGGCGTTCCACATGAAGCCCATGTTGTGCGTCGCGCCGTCGCCTATGACGTGGTTGGGCTGCGGGACCGCGTTGCGCTTTTCGACGACCTCGCCGACGCCGTCGCCGTCCACGTCCTGGATCACATCGGCGTCGCCCGCCACGATCTGGTCGCGCGGGTCCGGGCCGGCGCGCTCGGTCTCACCGCGTGCCGAGTACATCCCGCTGAGCACCAGCGTACCGCGATCCCCGAGCCCCACGCCCCAGCTTCCGCTGACCTCCGCGCGGTTGCCGTCCGGGTCGAAGCCGGAGGGGCGATACTGCCCCAGCGCCATCGTGAGCTCCGGCCGGTGGATGTCGTCACGGAGCTGGACGTTGATCACGCCCGCGATGGCGTCGGAGCCGTACTGGGCGGCCGCGCCGTCGCGCAGGATCTCCATCCCGCCGATGGCCGAGGGGACGATTGCGTTCATGTCGACACCGCTGGAGCCGGAGCCCATCGCGCCCGCGCCGAAGACGTGCACCACCGACGTGGGATGGCGACGCTTGCCGTTGATGAGCACGAGGGAATGGTCGGGGCTCAGCCCCCGGAGCTGGAACGGCCGCACGCCCGACGTGAGGTCGGCGATCTGCGGCCGGGGGAAGAAGATCGCGGGAGACAGCTCCTGGAGGACCGAGGCCATCTCGAGCTGCGGCGTCGCCTCCAGGATCTCCGTCTGCGTGTACACGTCCACCGGGACCGCGAGCTCGTCGGCCGCGGTGTGCGCGGCGCGGGAGCCCACGGTGACGGCGACGCCCTCCACGGCCACGGCCATGTGGCCGACGCGGAAGTTCTTCGTGACGGTCGCGCCGTTACGCACCGTGACCGAGACCTCGCTCGTCTCGTATCCGATGCTCTGGACCTGGAGCGTGTACGTACCCGCCGGAACGTTCAGGATGAGGAAGGCCCCACGAGCGTTCGTGATGCTCCCCTTGCCCGAGCCGACGAGGCTCACCTGTGCACCCGAGACGGCGGCGCCGTCGTCGGCGACGACGCGCCCCGCGACGGTCCCTACCTGTGCTTGCAGGGTGCGGGGGGCGGCCCAGGACAGCAGGGCCACGACGAACAACGGTAAAACTCGACGCATCTATCCTCCTCCTTCCTTGAGTGGGCAGGACGGAATCGGGAGTCAGTGCATCCGAGAGACCGGCGGGAGGGTCTCGAACACGACGTGATTGTGGGACGCCCGCGGCCGATCCGCAACTGTCTGATCGGTCGTGCATGACCGGTCAAACATCGCACCAAATGGTGCTTTCCGGCTTGCGAGTCCGGGCGCCCGCGGGCCAGGTTGTGCGCCGCTGCATCGTGTCCACCGACCCCGAGCCCCGAGCGAATGCCTGCCCCCGGAACCCCCGCGACCACCGGCCTGGAGCGTCGACTCGGGCTGCTCGGCCTGGCGGCGACGGGGATCTGCTCGATGCTCGGCGCCGGCATCAACGTGGTTCCCTTCATGATCCAGCGGAACGTGCCGGGCATCGGCCCGCACGTCCTGTCCGCCTTCGTGTTCGCCGCCGTTCCCGCGGTGCTGGCCGCGGTCGCGTACGCCATCCTCGCGTCGGCGATGCCGCGCGCCGGAGGGAGCTACGTCTACGCCAGCCGGGGGCTGAGCCCGTACCTCGGGTTCGTCGCCTCGTTCTCCCAGTGGTTCGGCCTGTCCATCGCCATCGGCGTCGTGGCGTATCTGCTGGTGCCGTTCCTGCGGGACATCGCCGTCACCCTCGGCTGGGCGGGGATCGGTGCCGTCCTGGAGACCGGCGTCGTCCGCGTCGGCACGGCCCTCGCGTTCCTGTGGGCGTCGGTGGCGGTGAACCTGCGGGGGGTGAAGGCCTACGAGCGCACGGTCGTGCCCCTGATGTTCGTCATGTTCGCCCTGGGCTCCGTGGTGATCGTCGCGGGCTTCGCCTTCGACCACGGGGACTTCGCAGCGGCGCTCGCCGCGGCCGAGGGCGTCGCGCCACCCGCGGCCGTGGACGTGCCCTGGAGCGCCGCGAGCTTCCTGGCCGCGGCGGCTGTGCTCTTCTCGGGGTTCATCGGCTTCGATTCCATCGCCCAGGCCGGCGGCGAGGCGCGCGACCCCGGCCGCACGCTCCCGCTGGCCATCGGGCTGGCCGTCGGGGTGGTGGGGAGCTTCTACTTCCTCTTCACGGCCGCGGTCTACCATGCCGTGCCGTGGACCTTCGTGGCGGAGCGGGCCGCCACACAGGACCTCACGGCGCCGGGCCTGCTGGGCTACCTCCTCCCCGCCGGGTGGACGGTGCTCATCGTGGCGGGTGCGGCCGTGGCGCTGGCCAACGACCTCCCCGCGATGCTGCTCGCCGTCTCGCGGCTCATGTTCGCATGGGCGGAGGACGGGGTGTTCCCGCGGCTCGTGGCGCGTGTGCACCCGACGCACCACACCCCCCACGTGGCGCTCCTCGCCAGCGGGCTGGTCGCGACCGGCGCTGTGCTGGGGAGCCATTTCGCGGGCGACTTCTTCCTCGGCGTGGACATCCTGGTTACCTCGATGCTCGTGAATTTCCTGGTCATGTGTCTTTCGGTGCTCGTGCTCCCGGTGCGCAACGCGGCGCTCGCGCGCGGCGTGACCGTCCTCCCCTCCCGCGCCGTCCAACGGCCGGTGGCAGGCGCGGGCGCCGCGCTCCTGCTCCTCTTCCTCGTCGTGCACGTGCGGCAGGACCTGTCGACGCCGATGGCCGCCTGGTACTTCCACTCGACGTGGTTGTGGTTGGGCGTGATGGCCGTGGCGTCCCTGGTGTACGCACGGGAGCTGGCACGGCTGCGGACCCGCGGCGTGGACGTGCGGGCGGTGTTCTCCACCCTTCCGCCGGAGTAGGCCGTGGCGTCCATAGAGCGCGTCGCCCTGGCCCCCGGGCTGGAGATCTCCCGGATCGTCACGGGGCTATGGCAGATCGCGGACATGGAGCGGGACGGTCGGCCGGTGGACACCGCGGCGACCGCCGACGCCATGGCGCCCTACGTCGATGCGGGCCTCACCGCGTTCGACATGGCGGACCACTACGGCACGGCCGAGGAGGTGGCCGGGGCCTTCCGCGGCCGGCTCGGCCGCGGGGACCGGGTCCAGCTCTTCACGAAGTGGGTCCCGCGCCCCGGCCCGGTCACGCGCGAGGACACGCGCGCGGCCGTGAAGCGCGCCTTGGAGCGCATGCAGTCCGACGCCATCGATCTGCTGCAGTTCCACGCATGGAGCTACTCGGACCCGGCCTGGCTCGACGCCCTCCTCCACCTCGAGGAGCTGCGCGAGGAGGGGCTGATCCGCCACCTCGGCCTGACGAACTTCGACGCCGCGCACCTGCGCATGGTGCTGCACAGCGGCATCCGGGTCGTGTCCAACCAGGTGTGCTATTCCCTGGTCGACCGTCGCCCGGCGCGGGGGCTCGCGGCCGTGTGCGAAGAACACGGCGTGAGCCTCCTGGCCTACGGGACGCTGGCCGGCGGGCTGCTCGGTGAGCGGTGGGTCGACCGCCCGGCGCCCGCGGCGGAGGATCTCGCCACGTGGTCGCTGATGAAGTACGAGCGGTTCGTGCGCGCCTCCGGAGGGTGGAAGGCCTTCCAGGAGCTGCTGCGCGCGACACGGGACGTCGCGGCGCGCCATGGCGTATCGATGGCCAACGTCGCGTGCCGCTGGGTGCTCGATCAGGCCGCCGTCGCGGCCGTCATCGTGGGTGCCCGGCTGGGCCGGAGCGCGCACCTGGACGACAACCTGCGGGTCTTCTCCTTCGCGTTGGACGAGGACGACCGGGCGCGCCTCGCACGGGCGCTCGAAGGGCTGGACGGGCCGCCCGGGGATTCAGGAGACGAGTACCGCAGGCCGCCCTTCCTGACCGCGGCGGGCGACCTGAGCCACCATTTCGACGCGTTCCCGGCACCCTATGCCGTTGTCCGGGACGGGTCCGGCCGGGACCGGGCGTTCTCCGGCACGGCCTGGGAGGAGCTCGCGGGCTTCAGCCGAGCCGTGCGGGTGGGGGACCGGATCCTCGTCTCCGGCACGACCGCCACCCATCGCGATCGGCTCGTCGGGGGCGACGACCCGGCCTCGCAGGCGCACTTCTGCATCGACAAGATCGAAGGCGCGCTGCGCAGTCTGGGCGGCCGGCTGGAGGACGTGGTGCGGACGCGGCGTCTACATCCGGAACGAATCGGACTGGGAAGCGGTCTCAAGGGTGCACGGGCAGCGGCTCGGCCACGTCGGGCCGGCCAACACGCTCGTGCAGGCCGGCATCGTCGGCGAGGGGTACCTGGTGGAGCTCGAGGCGGAGGCGGTGGTGCGGGGATGATCGCCCGCCAGGGGCCCCGGCGCAGAACGGTGGGCGGCGCCCGGAGGTTTCGTTAGCTTCCGGCCTCCGATTTTTTCCTCCCCTGGGGATCGAGACATGCGAATCGCTCATCACGGCGCGCTCCTGGGCGCCGTCCTGTTGGTATCGGCCTGCGGCGGCACGGGCTCCGGCTCGGCCAAGCTGGACACGGACGATCAGAAGGCCAGCTACGGGATCGGCCTGCAGATGGGCCGCAACCTGGCTCCGGCCAAGGGCCACCTGGACATGAAGGCGTTCATGAAGGGGATCGAGGACGCCGTGGCCGAGCGCGACCCGGCCCTCGGGCAGGAGGAGATCCAGACCGCCCTCCAGGCGTTCAGCAAGAGCGTCACGGACGAGCAGCAAGAGGCCCACGCGGCATCGGCCGAGAAGAACAAGACCGAGGGGCGAGGCCTACCTGGCCAAGAACGGGGCCAAGGAAGGCGTCCACACCACGGAGAGCGGCCTCCAGTACGAGGTGCTCACCCAGGGCGACGGCCCGGTGCCGACCGCCGAGGACAAGGTGCGCGTCCACTACAAGGGGACGCTCATCGACGGGAAGCAGTTCGACAGCTCCTACGACCGGGGCGAGCCCGCGGTGTTCAGCTTGAACGGCGGCGTGATCAAGGGCTTCGCGGAGGCCATCGAGCTCATGCCGGTGGGGAGCAAGTACCGGGTCGTCATCCCCAGCGACCTCGCCTACGGAGAACAGGGCGCGGGCGGTGACATCGGGCCCAACGCAACCCTGATCTTCGAGATCGAGCTGCTGGGTATCGAGAAGTAGCGGGTCAGCGGGCTCGGCGCGCGGCGCGCAGGAAACGGCGCGCCAGCTGCGCGACGCGATCCTGTCCCTGCTCCTCCGCCTGACGGAGGATCTGCTCGACCTCGTCGACGAGCAGGCGGTCGCCCCACCGGTAGCCGGTCGCGGTCTCCGCCCCGCGCGAGTCGCCCTGGTCCGCGCCCTGGATCAGCGCCCACGCGGCGGCCTCCGCGTAGTAGGGAGAGTCGGGGTCCGGGAGCCTGTAGTCGGGCTCGCGGACCCCGTCCGCGTCTTCGTTCACGAACGCGCGCGACACCGGTCAGGCTCCCGGAAGGCGGATCTCCGGCGCTTCCGGATGGCGCCGGTACAGGACGATCGTGCGCCCGATGGTCTGGGCGACGTGGACGCCGTCGAGTGCCGCCACGATGCGGTCGGCGGTCTCCCGGGCGTCGCCCGGGGCCCCCTCCTGCACCTTCACCTTCAGGAGCTCGCGGGTGTTGAAGGCCTCCGCCACCCCGGCGAGCGTCGCTGCCGTGAGGCCGTCCAAGCCGATGTGGACCACCGGCTTGAGCGGGTTCGCGAGGGAGCGGAGGTAGGCGCGCTGCTTCGACGTGAGCCGGTCCATGGGGGGACGATAGCCGCACCGGGCGCGAGGGCCAACCATGGCGCGCCGCCCTCAGCCGGTCCCGAAGCGCCGATCGAGGACGTCCGACAGACAGCGGAGCTGGGCCGCCCGCGCGACCCCGGCGTCCGGGCTTCGGCCCATGCAGCTCCAGCACCTCCCGATCGCGGTGGATCAGGTCGTCCGCGACGAACTTGAGCGCGCCCATCAGGATTCACCGACGAGCCGGAATCCGGTTGGATGCGCCATTCCGAGGCGCCTCCCGGGAGGGATACGCGGTAGGCGACGCGCTCGATGGTCGCGCGCGCCGAGCCGTCCGCCGGGCCGTACCGCACCTCCAGGTCGGCCACGACCGACAGTATGTCCCCGCGGCGTACCTCCGCGGCCACGTCGGCCGGAAGCGGCGCCTGGAATCCGAGGTCGCGCGCGTGGTCGCCGAGCCACCCGACGAACATGTCCCCGCCGAAGACGGGATACACCTCGACCCGGGAGATCTCCAGCGACCACACGGCGGGAGACCCGCCCGTCAGGGGGACCACGGCGACCTCCCACGCGCGGGCGGCGGTCGGCGTGACCGCCGCCACCGTGTCGCGGTCCGCCACCCCGTCCAGAAACAGACCGCCCGGCGACGCCCACGCATCGAGCGCGGCCGCCACCACGTGGTCCGCCGGAGTGTCGGAGAGGTACGGCTCCAGCCGTTCACAGCCGGCGGTCACCATCGTGACGAGCGCAAAGGTGGCGCGGGTCACTGCCGGCATGGGTCCTATCATTCGCTGTGCTCCCCGACCTCGCTGGGGAACGCCGCGTCGATGGAACGAGACGGGTCCGGTCGTCGTACCCCTGCCGGGCGCCTGCTTTCCCCTGGAAATGGATCCGAGAGCACCGTGGAGCGTCTTCCCTGAACGAGAGCGATCGAGCCGCCGTGCGCCAGGCCCTGCACGAGATCCGGGAGCAGCCGCTGCCGCCGGACCGCGGCCCGCTGGGATGCGCGATCGCGCTTCCCGGCTTCGCGATCCTGCTCGTCTTCCCGGTGGTGGGGAGGTTGCTGAGCGTCGGGTCGGGCGTGGCCACCGTCGCGGTGGGCCTCGGGATCGTGCTCCTGGTCGTGGGGCTCGGCTTCTGGTTCTCCGCCGGCGGGCAGGCGCGCCGACACGCGTCGGCCGCGGCCGAAGCCGCGCTGCGGCGCCTGGACGGAGGGGAGGACGACCGCGAAACGGTCCTGCGCGCCGCCACGCTCCTGCTCGCCAACGCCTTCGCGGCGCGCGGGCCCACGCGCTACGCGAGCTTCGACGTCGAGGACGTCCGTCGGCGGCTCGGCGACCGACTCCCGCTGGTCACGTCGGTGGAGCGCTTCCTGCGGCAGGAGGAGGCGATCTACCCCGTATTCACGGAAGGGGCGTCGGACGAAGACGGAGGCTGATCGTCGGGGGGAAGGCACAACAGCTCGCGGACGCCCGCGGGCAGATCGCGCGTCAGGGGCTCCCGCACGTACCCGACTCCGCCGGGCGTGCGCTGCACGAAGAGGAGCACGGCGGCCTCCGAGGCGACCGTGGGCGGGGGGCGCGTCCCGTGGAAGTACCGCTCGTTCCAGTAGGGGACCAGCTCCTTGACCGACTGGCCGAAGGTGGCGCGGGAGAAGCGCTCCCGAAGGTCGGACGAGGCCGGGAGATTCACGGGGTGCGCCGCCGTGCCGTCCGGCCAGAACCGCTGCCGAAGCAGGAACAGCCGCCTCACGAGATCCAGGTCCACGTCCCCCTCGGACGTGGGGACGTTCGCGATCACGCAGATGGGCACGTCCTCCTGCGCGGAGGCACCGCCACCCAGGGCCGCCGCTAGAACAGCGAGGAGAAGGACAGGAACCATCCGTCCGGGATCTTGGTCGAGGGTCGTTTCGAGAACTGGCGGCCGAACTTCACCACCAGGTGGGGTCCGGCTCTGAGCGTCAGCCCGGCGAACGCCGTGCGGGCCGTGCGGTCGTCCACGGGGCGATAGTACTCGGTCCGCGCCACGCCCCAGACGGGGCCGGCCACCCGCACCGCGGCGAGCAGGAAGGCTCCGCCTTCCGCGACCTGGTGCTCCGTGCCCGGAAGCCAGGCCGTTTCGGCGGAGACCTCGAACCGGCGTGTCTCCCAGCGGAGATCCGCGCCGAGGAGCGTGCGGTGGGTGGCCTCCTCCTCTCGTTCCTCGGCCTCGGTCTCCTGGGTCTCCCCGGGGTCCGGCGGCTGCGAGCGGCGGATGCGGGCGGCGCTCGCGCCGAGCGTCAGGCCGGAGTGCGCCTCGATCGCGAACCGGCCGCCAACGGCGTCGACGAACGAGCTCTCCTCCGCCTCCGCCACTCCCTTCACGCGCAGGGACGGCGCCCAGAAGACGGCATAACCCATGTCGTGGCCGGCGAGCGCGCCCTCGCCCGCCACCAGCAGCCCGTTCAGGCTCTTCGCGAACGGTCGATACGTGGTCAGCGGGCGGGTGGGCGTCCAGGTGAGCGGCTCCGCGTGCCGCTCGTTCCACTGGCCGATGGGAGTCAGGAACCGGCCCGCACGCAGTCGCAGGAGGTCCGAAGCCGTGTATTCCATGTACAGCCGGACCGGCACCAGCCGCTCGGACGCCTCCCGTCCCGTCCACGTCTCCGTGATCCGCTTGGCCATGTCGAGCTCGACGAAGTAGCTTGCCCGCGGAGCGATCTGACCCCACGCCATGAGCGCGGCCGCGGCCTCGCTGACCTCGAGGCCCTCCACCTCCTCGGGGTGCTCGGGCCGGCCGAACGTCACCGACCCGTAGCCCCCGATCTGGACGGGTCCGGTCCCCACCACCGGCGGCGCGGGCAGCTGCGCCCTGGCCGGGGTCACCAGGACCAGGAGGGCGGCGAGCGCCGCGCCGAGGGTCCGGACGAGCGTGGAGGTCAGGTGCCGCAAATCTGGGGTTCCCCGGGATCGGCTGGAGACGGAGCCTTGCCGTGGCTCGGGTCGCTGGCGGGCAGGCTGGCCATCCTGCTCGCCGGCTTCATCCTGCTCACCACGGTGGTGGTCGTCGTGCGCGAATATCGCGTCGGGGACGAGAGGCTGGTAGCGGAGACCCGGCGCGTGCTGGCGGCTCGTGCCGGCGTGGCCGCCGAGCGGCTCGAGGTCTCGCTCGCCGAGCGGCAGCGCCTCGTCGCCCTGTGGGCGGCGCTGGAGACCTCCCAGGATCTGGCGGTCGACGACGTCGACAAGCGCGTGTCCCGCTCGCTCCAGGACCTCGCCTCCACCCTCGGCGGAGGAACCGAAGCCGTGGCGGTGCGGGTGGGCGGACGGGTGCTGGCGGCGTCCGACCCCGCCCGGCTCGGCGCGGAGCCACCGCCCCTGCCCGCGGTCCGTGGCGCGGGCCCTCGAGAGCCCGGACCCGGGACTCACGCTCGTCGCGTCGCCGTCCCCGGGAACCGTCGTCGCCACGGCGGACGTGGTCTCCAACGTGGACGGGAGCGTGCTGGGCCGCATCGCGGTCTGGACACCCCTTCCACGATTCCTGTCGGCGGCGATCCCCCTCGAGCTGGCCACCGCCGTGCTGACGGACCTCGGGCGGCGCACAGCTCGCCCGCGGCGCCGGGGTCGAGGGAGCCGAGGAGGCGTACCTGTGGGCGCGGGACAGCGCCCGGACCGAGGCGGGCCCGGTGCAGGTCGCGGTGGGTCGGCCCCGGTCCGAGCTGGCCGCCTCCCTGCGCGCCTCCGGCCGCCAGCTCGTCACGCTGGCGGCGCTCTTCCTCCTCCTCGCGCTCCCGGCGGTCCTCCTGGTCGTCCGCAGCGGAACGTCGGCCCTGCGCCGCCTGACCCGCGCGGCGACGGAGCTCGACGCGCACCACCCGGCCCCACTTCCTCCGGTATCCCCCTGGGCGCCTGCCGAGGTCCGTGTCCTGGCCGACGCCATGGAGAGCATGGTCGAGCGGCTGGAGCGTGCCCGTGAGGAGCTCGCGCGCAGCGAGTCGCTCGCCGCGGTGGGCATGCTCACCAAGAGCCTCGCCCACGAGATCCGCACCCCCCTGTCCGTGCTCCGCGCAGGCACCGAGATGCTCTTCCGCTCCCCGCAGGCGGGCGCGCGCGAGCGGGAGGTGAGCGAGATGCTCCAGGCCGAGGTGGAGCGGTTGGCGCGCCTGGTCGACGATCTCCTGGTGTTCGGGCGACCGTCGCCCCCCGATCCGCGGGAGCTCGACCTGCACGAGGTGTGCGCCGACGCGCTCGGCGTGCTGGGCGGGGACGCGGGGGAGAACGGCGTGACCGTGTCCCTGGAGGGGGCGGCGACGCCCTTGCGGGCGGACCCGGACCAGCTGCGCCAGATCGTGCTCAACCTGGTCAGCAACGGCGTGCGCGCCTGCGAGCGGGGCGGCAGCGTGCGGGTGCGGACGCGCAGCGGAGGTGCGTCCGCCGTGCTCGAGGTCGAGGACGACGGCACGGGCATCCCCGAGGACCGGATCGAAGAGATCTGGAAGCCGCTGGTGACCACGCACCGCTCCGGGTCGGGGCTGGGACTTCCCATCGTGAGGCAGTTGGTGGAAGCTCATGGGGGGCGTGTGGAGGTGCACAGCGTCCCGGGTGAGGGAACGCTGATGCGGGTGATCCTACCCATCGACGCAACGGAGAAGGAATGAGCGAGACCGTGCTCGTGGTCGACGACGAGCCACGCATCCGGCGGATCGTGGAGATGGCGCTGGGGGACCGTGGCTACCGGGTGCTCACCGCGCCGTCCGCGGAGGGCGCCCACGACGTCCTCGACCAGGAGCGGGTGGACGCCGTCATCACGGATCTCCAGCTCCCCGGCCGCTCCGGCCTCGAGCTCCTGTCCGACATCCGGCGCGCCGACCCGGCGTTGCCGGTGATCCTGATCACCGCGTACGGCACCGTCGAGAGCGCGGTGGAGGCGATCAAGGCCGGCGCGTTCGACTACGTGCTCAAGCCCTTCGGCGTGGACGAGCTCGAGGCGCTGGTCGAGCGCGCGCTGGACCAGCGGCCCCGGCGACCGGAGGCGGTCGCCGCCAGCCCTGGGGGCGTGGCGGACGGCGTGGTCGCGCTGAGCGAGGGGATGCGCAAGGTGATGGCCCTCGTCCGTCAGGTCGCCGCGGCCCCCACGACCGTCCTGGTGACCGGCGAGACCGGGGTGGGGAAGGAGGTGGTGGCGCGGGCCATCCACGAGCTGTCGCGCCGGAGCGCGAACCCGTTCGTCGCGGTGAACTGCGCCGCCATCCCCGGGGAGCTCCTCGAGGCCGAGCTGTTCGGCGTCTCCCGGGGCGCCTACACCGGGGCGGTGAAGGACCGGCCGGGGAAGCTCGAGATCGCGGACGGCGGGACGCTCTTCCTCGACGAGATCGGCGACATGCCGTCCGCGCTGCAGCCCAAGCTGCTCCGCGTGCTGCAGGAGGGGACCGTGGAGCGTCTCGGCTCCAACGTGTCCCGCCCCGTGGACGTGCGGGTCATCGCGGCCACGCACCGGGACCTGTCCGCGCTCGTGGCGGACAGCCGATTCCGGCAGGACCTGTTCTACCGCATCAACGTCTTCCCCATTCATGTGCCCCCGCTGCGGGAGCGACCGGAGGACATCGAGGCGCTGGCGCAGCACGCACTCGCGCGCTTCGGGGAACGGTTGGGCACCCACGCGAAGCTGTCGGCCGCAGCGATGGCGGTCCTCCGCCGGCATGCCTGGCCCGGCAACGTGCGCGAGCTGATGAATGTGCTGGAGCGCGCGGTGCTCCTGTCGCAGGATGCGGTCATCGAGCACGTCGACCTCCCCGCCGCGGGGCCCGCCGATGACCGGGGCGAGGGAGGCGTGCTCCCGTTGAGCGACGCCGTCGCCCGCGCCGAGCGGGCGGCGATCCAGGCCGCGCTCGAGCGTACGGGGGACAACAAGGCCCAGGCGGCCAAGCTGCTGGGCGTCAGCGTGCGGACGCTCTTCTACAAGCTGGACAAGCTCGGCCTCAAATGATGGGCCGGGGGCCCTCACCGAGGATGGATCGTCACCGTCCCGGCGGTCGTGTCGACGTCGATCGGGTAGGTATGCAGGCTCGACGTGGGCTGTCCGCCGACCCAGTGCCCATCCTCCGCGTACGTCGCCCCGTGCACGGGGCACACCCAATCGCGGCCGTTCCACTGGACGATGCCGCCCTGGTGCGTGCAGATGAGCGAGAGCGCCGTGTACGTGTCGCCCCCGAGGTTGGCCAGCGCCACCGGCGGGCTCACGCCCGAGATGCGCGCGACGCCTCCCGCCTGGGCGAGGGCCGGGTAATCCGCCAGGTTCACGACCACGTCCTGGTTCAGCGTCGGGCCGGTCAGGTCGTTGGCGACCGCGCACGCGCCGGTTCCGGCCAGGAGGGCCAGGGCGGCCAGGCGAACGCTCTGCTCGAAGAACCCCCGTCGGTCCATGACGTCGGCGTCGCCGACCATGGGCAGGGGCAGTCTGGTGAGGGGGGCGGAATCCATCATCTCCTCCGTTGTGGTCTTCTCAGGGTGCTGGAACGACGGCGGATGCCCACCCGCTCGGGTCCTCGTCGCTGTGGTAGGCTGTGCCGGGATCGACGACGAGCTCCGCGCCGTCCAGGCGAATGGCCGAGTCGATCCATGTTGCGTGTGGCCCGCCCCTTGATGTACTCGCCCGTCGGGGAGTACTCGGAGTGGTGCTTGGAGCACTGGAAGATCCCGTCCTTTTCCCGCCAGCGGAGCATCGAGCGCTGGTGGGGGCAGGAGAGCGCGAACGCCGCGATCGTGCCCTGGTAGCGCACGAGGATGACCTCGTTGCTCCGGTCCACGTCCACGCCGTCCGCGGTCGGAACCGGATAGCGGAGCGCATCGCCCGGGCTGCTGGAGCGGATCCAGCGGATCGGCGTGGCGTCGGCCGAAGCCGGCAGGACGGCGGCCACCGCGGCGGCCACCGCCGCGCCGATGCCCACGCGGAAGAACTCGCGGCGGCTGGGACACGATCCGCATCCCTCGCAACCGTCTTCCCGCGGAGAGAGGGATGGAAGCTCCGTCACGTTCATCTATGTCGATCCCTTCATGCATACATGGTGATGGCGACACCGCCCAGCACGGCCAGCGCCCACAGTCCCCCGCTGCGGAGTGCCGCGCGGCGCAGCCGGAGGAAGGCGCTGTCGCTGTCCGGATCGGCGAGCAGGGCTTCGCCGGACCGCTTGAGCGTCCAGCCGTTGGCCAGGAGCAGCAGGACCGTGACCATCTTGGCCCAGTAGATCCACGACACCAGGAAGACGGTCGGATCGGCGGCGGTGAGCGCGATCCCGCTCGCCAGCACCACCAGGAGGCCGACGACGACCGCCGTATGGGAGTGGTGGAGCTCGCGGGCCAGGTCGCCACGGCGGGGCCATCCGTTCCGCCCGCTGCGCAGCACGGCACGGTCGAGCGTGAACGCGATCCCGCCCGCCGCGACCATGCCGCCCAGGTGGAGGAACATCACGGCCGTCTCCATCCCGGCCGACGAGGCGTAGTAGTCGGTCCAGGGCCGGACCAGGTCGGCGATCAGGTCCAGGACGTGCTGCATCAGTCCCTCCCGAAGATCGGAAGCATGATCGCGTAGCTCACCAGGGCGGTGCCCATGGACACCAGGGCGATGTTGCGGTGGCGGTTGATGTTGGTGGGGCCACGGTAGTAGCCGTCTTCGCTCTCGCCCGCGGTGGCCCCGGTGGCGACGAAGCCCGCGTCCGCCAGGAGCATGAGCACGGAGTGGAGGGTCCGTCGGGTGCGCCCCTCGGGATCCTTGCGCGCCTCGATCAGGTTCAGCCCACCCGTGATCGTGTTGACGGCGAAGAGGCCGGCCACGCTCGCGGCGAGCACGCCGTGCACGCCCCGCAGGTTGCGGTCGCCGTTCATGAGCTTCTGGCCCACGATGTATTGCGACGCGAACAGCGGCACCGTGAGGTAGCTCGCCCAGCGGTGGATCGTCAGCCGGGTGAAATAGGCGTCGCTGTACTCGACGAGCTGCGGTGCCGGATCGTCCGGGCTGCCGCTCTGCGCGGAAGGTGCCGGATCGAGAGAAGACCCTCCCGCCGCGGCGGGAACAGGACTCATCAGGATGACGTGAGAGGGCGTAGGCCTGAAGAGCGACGCGGACGGGAGGGTGTCAGTCGCAGGGACGAGGCTCGGGCCCTGTGCCAGGACGCCGAGGAGTGCCAGGGAAAACAGCATGGGGTCGAGCCCTCCGGGATCGCGATCGTGTGCGATGACGTATGATCCGATGAGCAAGGCGCGGGCCACGATCTGCGCATCGGTGGAAAGTGTTGCAGCATAACGTTTTTCCCGAACGGGGACGGAGTCGGTCCGTGGCGCGCGTCGTGCAGGGCGTTGCACGGTTGCGCGGTCCTTTGCGCGGGTCTCCTTCTTCGGCTTGCCGCGTGGGGTCCGGAGGAGCAGCTTGACGGATCACCCCCACAGGACCAGCGAGGTATTCAGGATGGACTCCGACATTCGTGGGTTTCGGCGAGGACCGATCCCGCTCGGCCGCCGCGACTTCGTGAAGGTGTCCGGGTTGGGCGCGGCGGCCCTCGCGGCGGGCTGCGGGTCCTCCGAGGAAGCGGCGCAGACCGAGGCCCCCGCGCGGGACGAGTGGTGGACCACCCAGCCGTTCGAGCTCGATGAGAAGGCGTTGGCGGACCTCCAGTCGGGGATGGCCTCCGGGCAATGGACGTCGAGCCGGATCACCCAGCTCTACCTGGACCGCATCGACCTCCTCGACCGCAAGGGCCCGATGCTGCGTGCCGTCATCGAGACCAACCCCGAGGCGCTCGACATCGCGGCCCGGCTCGACGGGGAGCGGCGCGAGGGTCGGGTGCGCGGCCCGCTCCACGGCGTGCCGATCCTGGTGAAGGACAACATCGACACGGCCGACCAGATGATGACCACGGCCGGGTCGCGGGCCCTGGAGGGACACCATGCGGCGCTGGACAGCTTCGTCGTCGCACGGCTCCGCGAGGCCGGCGCCGTCATCCTGGGCAAGGCCAACCTCTCCGAGTGGGCGAACTTCCGCTCCACCAACTCGTCGTCCGGGTGGAGCGGGCGCGGGGGGCAGTGCGGGAACGCCTACGCGGTGGACCGGAACCCCTGCGGCTCCTCGTCCGGCTCCGGCGCGGGCGTATCCGCCAACTTCTGCGCGGCCGCGATCGGCACCGAGACCAACGGCTCCGTGGTGTGTCCCGCCTCCATAAACGGGGTCGTGGGGATCAAGCCGACCGTGGGGCTGGTGAGCCGGGCGGGGATCATCCCCATCGCGCACTCGCAGGATACCGCCGGCCCCATGGCGCGGACGGTCGCGGACGCGGCGGCGGTCCTGGGCGCCCTGACGGGCGTGGATCCGCGCGATCCGGCGACGAGCGCCTCCGAGGGCCACGCGTACGACGACTACCTCCAGTTTCTCGACGACGACGGCTTGCGGGGCGCGCGCATCGGTGTGGACCGGAGCACGTTCGGGTCCGATCCACGGGTGGACGAGCTGATGGAGCAGGCGCTCCGCGTCATGACCGCCGCGGGTGCGACGATCGTGGATCCGGCGGACATCACCACGCGCAGGGAGGCGGGAAGAGCGTCGGGGGTCGTGCTCCGCTACGAGTTCAAGGCGGACCTCAACGCGTATCTGGCCGAGCACGGTGCGCCGAACGGAATGCGATCGCTGGCCGACATCATCGCGTTCAACGAACGGGACCGGGAGCACGAGATGCCGTACTTCGGCCAGGAGATCATGCTCCAGGCCGACGCCCTCGGCGGCCTGGATACCCCGGAGTACCGGGAGGCGCTCGCGACCATGCACCGCCTGTCCCGCGACGAGGGGATCGACAAGGTGATGGACGAGCACAGGCTGGATGCCATCGTCTCCCCCACCACGCGGGCGGCCTGGCTCACCGACCTGGTCAACAACAACGGCTCGAGCGCGGGAAGCTCGGGGGCCGCGGCGATCGCGGGATATCCGAGCATCACCGTGCCCAACGGCTACGTCCTCGGTCTCCCGGTGGGGATCCTCTTCTTCGGCCGCGCCTGGAGCGAGCCCACGCTGCTGCGCCTGGCGTACGCGTACGAACGGCTCACGCTGCACCGCAAGGCGCCCACGCTGCCGCGCAGCCTCGACCTGCCGGACGTCCCCCTGTAGGGAAAACCCCCACACCCGACCGTGGCCCCTGCCCGATGGGCCGGGGCCGCCCCTGCCGGTAGCGTTCCTGGCATACACCCTGCCTGCCGCGCCCGAGGGGAGAGCACCCCTGCCCGGGGCCGAAGCGCGACGAGAGGTGCGGCCGTCATCCATCGCACAACGAGAGAGAGCCATGAGACGTCTGCATCGGCTCGTGCTCCTCGGTGTGGCGGCCGCCGCCGGCATCGTGCCGCCGAGCGGCCCCGCCCGCGCCCAGGAGCCGTCGGGGATCTTCCCCTTCGAATACCGGCGCGTCGAGCTGGACAACGGGTTCCGCGCCTACCTGATCCACGCGGGCGCGCCCGGCCAGATCGCGTACGTGAGCGTGGTGCGCACCGGAGCGCGCGACGAGGTCGAGCCGGGCAGGTCCGGCTACGCCCACTTCTTCGAGCACATGATGTTCCGCGGCACGAAGAAGTACCCCAACTACGACGCCGTCATCGAGAAGATGGGCGCGTTTCGCAACGCGTCCACGAGCAACGACCAGACCCAGTACTACATGGTCGCGGCCAGCGAATACCTCGAGCAGATCGTGGACCTGGAGTCCGACCGGTTCATGAACCTCGACTACTCCGAGGCCGGCTTCCGCACGGAGGCGGGTGCGATCCTGGGTGAGTACCAGCAGGGCGCGTACAGCGCGTACTCGATCCTGGACCGGACCGTGCGCGAGACCGCCTTCCGGGAGCACACCTACCGGCACCAGACCATCGGGCTGGAGGCGGACGTGCGCGCCATGCCCGAGGGCTACGACTACTCGCGGGACTTCTTCCACCGCTTCTACCGCCCCGAGAACGTCGTGCTCGTCCTGGCGGGCGACTTCGACTTCGACCAGGCCGAGGGGCTGATCCACCAGTACTACGGAGCGTGGCAGCCCGGGTACCAGGCGCCGGCGGTCCCCGTCGAGCCGGAGCAGACGGCGAAGCGCACCGCGACGGTGCGCTACAACGGCCGCACGCTGCCGATCCTGTCGTACAACTGGAAGGCGCCCGCGTGGAGCCCGACGGACAAGCGGGCCGTGGCCACGGAGGTGCTCGGGCTGGTGGCCTTCGGGCCGAACTCCGAGGTCTACCGCCGGCTGGTGATCCAGGAGCAGCGCCTGCAGTCCCTGCGCGCGGGCTTCGGTCTGGACCGTGACCCGACGCTGGTGAGCCTCACCGCGACGGTGGCGGATCCCGCCGACGTGGACGCGATGCGCGCCGAGCTCGACGCGGCGGTGGCGCGCGCCCGCGACGAGCTCGCCGACCCGAAGGTGCTCGCGGACACGAAGAGCGCCCTCAAGTACGGCTTCCTCATGCGCCTGGAGACCGCGCAGGGCGTGGCCTTCTCCCTGATCGGGCCCATCGTCTCCACCGGGACGCTGGAGGCGGTGAACGACTACTACCGCACGCTGGAATCCCTCACGGCCGAGGACATCCGCGACGCCGCCCGGGCGATCCTGGTGGACCGCGGCCTCACCCAGGTCACCCTGCTGCAGGCGGAGCGCAGACCATGAAGACCATCGCATTCGTTGCCGCGCTGGGCCTCGCGGTCGGCGTGGCGTCGGCCTGCACGGGCGACGGGGCCGCGCCGGCGGGGACCATCACGCTGGCCGAGCCGGGCTCGCCCTTCATCGCCTTCGACGTCTGGGTGAAGGCGGGCTCGCAGAACGATCCGGCCGGGAAGGAAGGGCTGGCGTTTCTCACCGCGCAGCTCCTGTCCGACGGCTCGACGCAGCAGGACTCGTATCAGGCGATCATCGAGAAGCTCTACCCCATGGCCGCCGGCTACGGCGCGTCCGTGGACAAGGAGATGACGGTCTTCCGGGGCGTCGTGCACAGGGACAACCTGGACGCCTACTACACGCTCTTCCGCAACGCCCTGCTGAGCCCGGCGTTCTCGGAGGACGACTTCAACCGCGTGAAGGCGCAGCTGCTCAACTACGTCGAGCGCGGCCGGCGGTTCAACCGGGACGAGGAGCTGTCGAAGGAGCTCCTGTACTGGATGGCGTACCAGGGCACACCCTACGCGCACCCCGTGGAGGGCTACGTCGAGTCGGTGCGCTCGATCACGTTGGACGACGTGCCGCGACTTCTACGCCCGCTACTACGCCCGCAACAACGTCGTGGTGGGCGTCGGAGGCGGATACCCGGACGGCTTCGTCCAGCAGGTGCGGGCCGACTTCGACGCGCTCCCGGAGACGACGGTGGAGCCGGTGGATGCCCCGAGCCCCGCGATGCCCGACGGGGTGAAGATCCTCATCGTCGAGAAGCAGACGGACGCGTCCGCGATCTCCATGGGGTTCCCGATTCCCCTGCTGCGCAGCGACCCGGACTTCACCGAGATGAGCCTGGTGAACTCGTGGTTCGGCGAGCACCGGAGCTCGTTCAGCCACCTGTACAACGTCATCCGCGAGAAGCGGGGGATGAACTACGGGGACTACAGCTACATCGAGGCGTTCCCCCGCGGATACGCCACGCAGGAGCGGCCGGTGAACTACGCCCGGCGCAGCAACCTCTTCGAGATCTGGATCCGGCCGATCTCGGGCACGGGCCCCGACGACCTGCACGACCGCACGCTCTTCGCGACCCGCGCCGCCTGGCGCGAGCTCGACGCGCTGGTGAAGAACGGGCTGCCGGAGGACCAGGTCGAGCGCGCGCGCCTGTACCTGCACAACTTCAGCGTCACGTACGGGTCTACGGTGTCGCGGCGGCTCGCCTACCGGGTCGACGACGCCTTCTTCGGGCTGCCCGAGCCGGGCTACCTGGCCTCGATCCGTCCGGGGCTCGAGAAGCTCACGCCGGCCACCGTGAAGACGCGCGATCGACCGCAACCTGCAGAGCGACAACCTGTGGGTGGTGTTCGTCACGTCGGACGCCGAGGCGCTCAAGGCCAAGATCCTCTCGGGTGAGCCGACGTTCATCCGCTACCAGGCGAAGCAGCCGCCCGAGATCGTGGCGGAGGACCAGGAGATCGCCAACTTCCCGATTCCCGTGACCGAGGACGATATCACGGTCATGGATATCGGGTCGGTGTTCGAGGCGGGCAGCTGAGGGCGCGTGGGGCGCCGCCGTCGGCGGCGCCCCACCCCTCACCCCGCCAGCCCGGTCAGCTCGGCCTGGAAGCGAGCCGCGGCCACGCCGTCTCCGCGTCGGGCCGCCAGGTCGAGCAGATAGCCCAGCACCAGCTTCAGGTTGGCCGTCTCCTCCCGGCCGCGCGTCTGTAGCGCGCGATAGGACGCGCTCAGCACGCGCTCCGCCTCGTCGACCTTTCCGACCTCGATCAGGTCGCGCCCCAGGTCGATGCGCAGCGACGCCGTGAGCGGGTGGTCGTTCCCCAACGCCGCCAGGCGGATGGCCTCCGCACGGCGGTACCAGCTCGTCGCGTCCGCGTGCCGCCCGCGCTCGTGTGCCAGGCGCCCGAGGCCCACCAGGACGGTAGCCACGCGGGGGTTGCTCGGCCCGGCGGTGGCCTCGAGGATCCTGAGGGCCTCGCGCCAGGCAGCCTCGGCACCGGCGTCGTCTCCCAGCCGGTCCTTCGCGGACGCGACGTTGGACAGGGTCGCGGCCACGGCCGGATGCGAGGGGCCGTAGACGGCGCGACGCATCTCCAGCGCCTCGCCCAGATAGGCCTCGGCGTGCGTGGCGTCGCCTTCCTCCAACAGGACCGAGCCGAGGTTGTTGAGCACCCGGGCGATCTCCGGGCTCGGTGCCTCGAAGCGGGCCCGCACCCGCTCGAGGTTGTCCCGGTACAGCGCTTCGGCCTCGTCCAGCCGATTCAGGTCCTGTAGCACGAACGCGAGGTTGTTCGCGAACGAGAGCGTGTTCGGATGGTCGGGACCCAGGGAGCGCCGACCGGCCTCCAGCGCCCTCCTGAACGCCGGCTCGGCGCCCGCGTAGTCGCCCTTGCGGACGCGCACCGTGGCCAGGTTGTTCAATGCCTGCATCGTCTTGTCGGCGTCGGGACCGAGGTCGGACTCGAAGGTGGTGAGCGCCTCCTGGTAGGCCGCCTCCGCCGCGTCGAACTCGCCCAGGTCCTGGCGGGCGTTGCCCAGCCCGAGGAGGGCGGTCCCGAGCTCGCGGGCCGTGCCCGTCTCGCGCCGCGCCGCGACGACCGCTTCGAGCGTGGCGGCGGAGCTCTTCGCATCGCCCATGTCACGCTCCAGGAACCCGAG
This sequence comes from uncultured Gemmatimonadales bacterium, assembly GCA_963848895.1. Lineage (GTDB taxonomy): Bacteria > Gemmatimonadota > Gemmatimonadetes > Longimicrobiales > Gaopeijiaceae > SZUA-318. The sequence goes on along the minus strand of CAWKGE010000017.1, from coordinate 547,777 downwards.
GATCTCCTGGGTGCCGACGGCCTCCGACGAGTCCGGGCCGCCCGCCTTCTCGTAGAGCGCCAGGGCGTCGGTGAGGAGCGGTCGCGACTCGTCGTAGCGGCCCAGGTTCCGGAAGACCTTCCCGAGCACGACGTACATGCGCGCCTGCACCTCGGGGCGTCCGGTGAGATCGGACCGTACGCGTTCCGCACCCAGGCGCACGAACTGCGAGATGTTCAGCGTGTCCCTCCGCTCGCCTGCGTACGGGTCCGTCGCCTCGAAGAGGTTCTCGAGGAACGAGGCCATCTCCTGAGCGGTGTCCCGCTCCCGTGCGAGGTTCGCGGCCTGTACGCTCAGCGCGACGGAGCCACCCACCAGGAGCGTCGCGATCGCGGCGGCCGAGGCCACGGCGAGGCGGTGCCGCCGCACGAAGCGGCTGGTGCGGTACGTCATCGTCGGCGGGCGCGCCTCGACCGGCTCGCAGTCGAGGTATCGCTCCAGGTCGTGCCCGAACGCCTGCGGCGTCTCGTAGCGGCGCGTGCGGTCCTTTTCCATCGCCTTCATGACGATCCAGTCCAGGTCGCCCCGCAGCTCCCGGCGGAGCGCTCGCACTTCCGTGCGCCGGTTGCGTGCGACCGTGAGCTGCGTCTCCGCCAGCGACGCGAAACGGGCGCTCGGGGTGGGCGCGTCGGTGTCCCGCAGGAGGTACTGGAAGACGAAATCGGGCCTGGCGAACATCCCCCGGTCGAAGGGGAGCGCGCCGGCCAGGAGCTCGTAGAGGACGACGCCGAGGGAGTAGATGTCCGTGCGGGTGTCGACGTCGAGCTCCGAGCCCTCCGCCTGCTCCGGGCTCATGTAGGCCGGGGTGCCCACGATCTGGCCGAGCTGCGTCACGAAGGGCGCGTCGGTCAGGCCGACCCCGACCGCCTTGGCGATGCCGAAGTCGATGATCTTCAGGACGGGCCGCCCGTCGGCGACCTCCACGAGCATGTTGGAGGGCTTGAGGTCGCGGTGCACGACGCCCTTCTGGTGGGCGTGCTGGACGGCGGACGCGGCCTGGAGGAAGAGGCGGACGCGCTCGCGTGTCGTGAGCCGATGGCGGTCGCAGTAGTCGGTGATCGGCTCGCCGTGGACGCGCTCCATCACGAAGTAGGGGCGACCGTCCTCGGTGGCACCCGCATCCAGCATGTGGGCGATGTGCGGGTGCTTCATCACCGCCAGCGCCTGGCGCTCGGTCTCGAAGCGGGCGACCACCTGGCGCGTATCCATCCCGGCCTTCACCACCTTGATGGCGACCCGCCGCCGCACGGGTCGGGACTGCTCGGCCTCGTATACGACGCCCATCCCGCCCTCGCCGATGGTCTGCAGCACCCGGTAGGGGCCGATGCGCTCCGGCTGGGGATGCCGCGGCCGGTCTTCGGTGGTCATCGCTCCGTTCTCCCTTCGACTCGTAGGGGCGGGTCGCCCTCGGGGGGAGCTACCGGAAAGCGGCGGTGGCCGGCTCAGTATCGCGAAGCGGTGATCCAGTGATCGGCCCGGGCCCACGCCGCCTCGAACTCGGCGTGGACGGCCTCGGCCTCCGCCGTCCGGCCCTGTGCCCTGAGCGCCTGCTCGAGGCCGAAGAGGGACCAGCCGTTGTGCGGGTGATCCTCCAACGAGGCGCGATACACCGACTCCGCCTCGTCGGGCCTGCCGGCCTCCAGGAGCGTAGCACCGAGCCAGTGGCGTGCCGTGAAGTTCAGCGGCTCGGGCTCGTCGTACCCGAAGGTGTCCTCGAGCGCGACCGCTTCGCGCTGCGCGCGCGTGGCGCCCTCCAGGTCCCCCTCCTCCCGCAGGATCTCTCCCTCGAGGATGCCCGCCACCACGCCCAGGAGCTCTCTGGCCGAGTGACCGCGGAACATGGCCTCCGGGTCGTCCGCGATCGCCTGCTTCACGGCGCCCAGGGACGCGCGCGCCTGCTCCGCGTCCCCGGAGCGCAGGTGGGCGTACCCCCTGCCGAAATCCCAGAAGCCCCTGAAGATCGTGCCCTCCGGAGCCTTCGGAAGCTCCAGGATCTCGTCGAAGCGCCCGAAGCGAAGCAACGTCAGCACGTGGTAGAACTGGCCGCCGTCCATGAGCTTGCCGTAGTCCTTGCCCGCCTGCGTGGCGACTCCGCCCTGCCCGTCGTACGAGGCGGCGAACAGCAGCATGTGCAGGTTGTGGGAGGGGTAGATGGCGAAGCCCTGTCCGACCGCGGCCTTCTGGTCCGAGTGCCAGGCCTGGATGTTGGCGCGGACCGCGTCGCCCCAGCGGCCGACGCGGTTGTAGGTGTGCGAGGGCATGTGGTTGATGTGGCTGGCACCGGGAATCTCGTCGCCCAGCAGGTCCGCGCATGCTTCGGCCCGCTCGGGCTCGGTGGACATCTCGGTGGCGTGCACGTAGAGATGGCACGCGCCCGGGTGCGTGATGTCCCGGGCGAGCACGCCCTCGAGCACGGTCATGATCCGCTGGATCTCGGGATCCGCCAGGTCGTAGGGCCCCCGGCGTGGCTGCAGCAGCATGAGCGACTCCGCGTAGAGCGTTCCCACGTCCAGGTCGTCGGGAAACCTGGCGTGGACGTCCGCCATCGCGTCCGCGTAGGCGCGGTCGAGCACCTTCCTGCGCTCCGGGTCGTGGGTGGGCTCATAGCGCACGGCCATCGCGTCGATGAGCGCCCGTTCCACGGGGGTGGCGTGCCCTTCGGACAAGGCGCGTGCCCTGCCGATGGCCCGGTAGGCGCGGGGCGCGTCGGCCTCGCCCATTCCGCCGTTCAGGTACGGGCCCCACGCCCACGCCTCCCCGAACCAGCACATGGCACACGCAGGGTCCAGCTCCTCGGCTTCGCGGAAGGAGCGGGCGGCGTCCGGGGGCGTGAAGGCGTAGAGCAGCTGGATCCCCTGGTCGAAGTACTCCTGGGCTCGCTGTGAATCGGTCGTGATCCTCCGGCCGAAGGGCCCGAGGGCCACGCGGGTCAGCGGCATCGGATCCTGGAAGGCGGCCGGATAGGACGGCTCCGGCGAGGCCTTCCCCGTGGATGCCTGGGCGGAGGCGCTCCCCGCCGTCGCGAGGAGCGCCACCAGGCCCGCGACCGCAGCGCGGGGGAGGGCAGGTCGACGGACGCGGCGGAGCAGCGGGGAGCGCGTCATGCGCGGTCTCCAGCGGGAGGGTGGATTCGTGTCGGACGCCAATCTGGGGCAGGGCGGCCCTGGCCGCGAGGCGGAACGTGCCCCAGGTTGCCCCCCTTCCGGAACTCCCTGCCCAGGAGGATCTCTCCATGAGTCGCCCGGACGAGGAGCGTGGCAAGCTGTCCCGCCGCGCATGGCTGGCTACCACCTCCGGCGTTGTGGCTGCCGGATTGGTGAAGACCCGCTTCGACGCGGTGGACCTCCTCGCGCAGGAATCGCCGCCCGTCCTGCCCGCAGAGGTCGCCGGGGTGGTCTCGGAGCTGGGCTCGCGCGCACCCGGCGAGCGGCCCCGGCGCCTGGTCGGCCCTCCCGTGCCGTCGTCGCACTCCTTCACGCCGCTGCACCTTCTCGACGGGATCATCACGCCCGCGGACCTCCATTTCGAGCGCCACCACGGCGGCATTCCCACCGTGCGCGCGGAGGACTACGAGCTCCTGATCCACGGGATGGTGGACCGGCCCACGGTCTTCCGCCTCGCGGACCTGAAGCGCTTTCCGGCCGTCTCCCGGCTCTTCTTCCTGGAGTGCTCGGGGAACGGCGGCGCGGGCTACGATCCCGACGCGTCCGGCACGCTCACCCCGCAGCAGATCGACGGGCTCCTCAGCACGAGCGAATGGACGGGCGTGCCTCTGGCGACGCTGCTGCGCGAGGTCGGGGTGCGGTCGGGGGCGACGTGGCTCCTGGCCGAGGGCGGCGGACGCGGCGCACCTGGCGCGGAGCGTCCCGATCGCGAAGGCGCGGGACGACGCCATCGTGGCATACGGACAGAACGGTGAGGCGCTCCGGCCGGAGCAGGGATACCCCGCCCGCCTCTTCCTTCCCGGGTGGGAGGGGAACACGAGCGTGAAGTGGATCCGCAGGATCGAGGTCACGGACCGGCCGACGATGACGCGGGAGGAGACGTCGAAGTACACAGACCCGCTGAACGACGGCACGGCGCGCCAGTTCAGCTTCGTCATGGACGCCAAGTCCATCATCACGTTTCCGGCCTACCCCTACGCCCTGCCCCAGCGGGGCTGGTGGGAGATCCGCGGCCTCGCGTGGAGCGGCCGCGGTCGCGTCACCCGTGTGGACGTGAGCACCGACGGGGGACGCACGTGGACGCGGGCCGAGCTACAGGAGCCCGTGCTGCCGAGGTGCACCGTGCGCTTCCGTCACCTGTGGGATTGGAACGGCCGCGAGGCGGTGCTGATGAGCCGGGCGGTGGACGAGACCGGCTACGCCCAGCCGACCTACCGGCAGCTCGTCGCGGCGCGGGGGGCGCGCACCTCGTACCACCAGAACAACATCCGGCCGTGGAAGGTGGCACGGGACGGCACGGTGACCTTCGCCCTGGGAGAGACGTTGTGAGGGGGCGAGGGGGAGCCGCCGTCGCGGGGGTGCTCGCAGTCGCGCTGGTGTCCGCGTGCTCGACTCCGGACCCGGTTCCCCAGCGTGCCGGGCACGAAGTGGCCGAGGTCGTGCCGCCTGGCCCCCCGCCCGCCCGTTTCGGCTTCGGCGCGCCGGCCGATCCGGCCCTCGTCGCCCGCTGGGACCGCGACGTGCGGCCCGACGGCACGGGTCTCCCGCCGGGGCGGGGGAGCGTCGCCCAGGGTCGCGACGTCTACCTGTCGCGTTGCGCCGCCTGCCACGGGCCGACCGGAGACCGAGGGCCCGTACGACGTGCTGGTGGGTGGAGGCCCGTGGGGCGATGCGGGCCCGCCCCCGCGGCGCACGATCGGCAGCTACTGGCCCTACGCCACCACGCTGTTCGACTACATCACCCGCGCGATGCCGCAGAACGCGCCCGGCTCCCTCACGGCCGACGAGACCTACGCGGTGATCGCGTGGCTGCTGGCCAGGAACGGCATTGTCGGCGAGGACGCAGTCATGGACGCCTCGACCCTCCCGGCGGTGGTCATGCCCGCGCGGGATCGGTTCGTTCCGGACGACAGGAAGGGTGGGGCGGAGGTGCGGTAGCGACCCCCTCCACGGCGCGATGGCGCGCCGCTAGCTTTCCGCTCCACTCCCTTCCCGAAGCAACCCCATGGCGATCCCAGCCACCCAGATCCGTCGCGGCATGGCCATCATGTTCGACGGCGAGCCCTGCCGGGTCCTCGACTTCCACCACCATACCCCGGGCAACCTGCGGGCGATGGTCCATGCCCGGCTGCGCAAGCTGAAGAGCGGCACCTCGGTCGAGCATCGCTTCAGGGCCGCGGACACGGTCGATCTGGCGGCCCTGGAGACGCATGAGCTCGAGTTCATGTACCGCGCCGGGACCGTGTTCCACTTCATGAACACCGGCACGTACGACCAGTACGAGCTCGACGAGGAGGCATTGGGCGACGCCACCCCCTGGATCAGCGACGGCATGCGGATCTACGCGGAGTTCTTCGAGGGGAGCCCGGTGGCCATCGACCTCCCCAACGCGCTCACCTTCGAGATCACCGAGACCGCTCCCGTGCTGCGCGGCGCGACCAAGACGTCGTCGAACAAGCCGGCCACGCTGTCCAACGGCGTGACCGTCACCGTGCCCGAGCACCTCTCGGCGGGGGACCGCATCCGGGTGAACCCGAACACGGGCGAGTACATCGACCGCGCCAAGGACTGACGCGCCCGACGGCCGGGCGCACCAGCCGTCGGGCGCGCGGGGCGGCTCCGCTCGGCCGGGACCCTATCGGCCCATGACCGACGCCCTGTAGTCCAGCGGCGGATCCCGATCGCCCAGCAGGGGCCGGTACTCGAAGTCGTCCCCGCGGCGCTCCGCGAACTCCGCGCGCACCTCGGCGAGCTTCGACGCGTCCGTGAAGAGGTCCACCGCGCTGAAGGCCAGCGTCTTGGCGGCGACCATCATCCCCTTCTCCCCGATGGATGTGCCGCCCGCGGCGATCGCCTGCCAGGAGTGCGCGGCGGTCCCCGGCACCCACGTGGCCGCCGACAGCGTGCTGGTCGGCACCATCCAGCTCACGTCGCCCGCGTCCGAGGAGGCGTACGTACGCTCCATCTCGAAAGGCCGGATCTCCGCCGCCGTCGCGATGGCCGGCTCCTTCGGAAGCTGCTGCTTCAGGAGCTCGGCGAAGTGCTGCTCCTGGGCGTCGTAGTGGACGCCGCCGACCTGCTTCAGGTTGTCGTAGACGAGCTGCTGGAGGGCGACCACGGGCAGCCGTGAGTACGCGCCGCCGATGACCTCGTACTCCATCGTCGTGCCCGTGCCGGCCGCCGCCCCCTCGGCCGCCTTCACCAGACGGTCGAAGATCGAACGCACCATCTCGGGGTCGGGGTGGCGCACGTAGTAGTACACCTCCGCGAAGTCCGGCACGACGTTTGGCGCGCTACCGCCCGAGGTGATCACGTAGTGGATGCGCGTCTCCTGCGGGACGTGCTCGCGCATGAGGTTGGCCATGAAGTCCATGGCTTCCACCGCATCCAGCGCCGAGCGGCCACGGTCCGGGGCGGCTGCGGCGTGGGCGGACACCCCCTTGAAGCGGAACTTCGCCGACTTCACGGCCAGGTTGGAGCCGGGGCTGGCGCCGTTGCCGTCGCCGGGGTGCCAGGAGAGCACGACGTCGACGTCGTCGAAGAGCCCGGCGCGCACCATGTACACCTTCCCCGAGCCGCCCTCCTCGGCGGGTGTTCCGTACAGCCGCACGGTGCCGCTGTGGCCCGTCTGCTTCAGCCACTCGGCGGCGGCGATCGCGGCCGCCGAGGAGGCGGTGCCGAAGAGGTGGTGGCCGCAGGCGTGGCCGGCGGGCTTGCCCTCGATGGGCTTGCGCTCGGGCACCCTGTCCTGGTTGATCCCGGGGAGCGCGTCGAACTCCCCCAGGAGTCCGATCACCGGCTTGCCGCTCCCGTACGAGGCCACGAAGGCGGTTGGGATGCCGGCTACGCCCCGCTGCACGGTGAAGCCGTGGGCCTCCAGCTCGCCCTCGAGCAGGGCCGAGCTCTCGGTCTCCTGGTAGCCGACCTCGGCCAGGTCCCAGATCTTCATGGCGATGTCGCCGAACTCCTGCGCCCGAGCGTCGAGGAACGACGCCACGTCGGCCTTGGTCATCTGTCCCGCCGCGGGGGTGCCCAGGGCGAGCAGGAGGGGAAGGACGAGCACGGATGGGACGGACGCGAGACGGCGGGGCATGGTGGACTCCTTTTGGATGTGCTTGCTTCCATGTGGAGCCCCACCCGGCATCCGTCAAGCGTGGGTGGGCCGACACGGCAACGAACGAGGCGCTTCCATGAAGGCCACCGGCGACATCCAGGTCATTCCCATCGGCTCAGGCGTGTCGGTCCGCAAGGAGGTTCAGCGGGCGCACGCGATCCTGGCCGACGCGGGCATCCACGCGCAGCTCCACCCGAACGGCACCAACGTGGAGGGGGAGCTCGAGGACATCTTCGACGCCGTCCGCCGCGTGCACGAGACGCTCCATGCGGAGGGCACCATGCGACTGGCCACCTACATCAAGATCGGCACCAGGACCGACAAGGACCCGTCGCTCGCCGCGAAGCTCTTCTGACCCTCCACGAACCCGATCATGAACACGTCGCGCAACCCCTACACCGTTCCCGCGGTCGTCCTTTCACTCGCCATCGTGATCGCGTCGATCATCGCGTCCGTCTCCTTCGTGAGCTCCCGGCGTGCCGACCGCTTCGTGACGGTGAAGGGGGTGGCGGAGCGGGACGTGGAGGCGGACCTGGCGCTGTGGCCGCTCTCCGTCGCCCGGACCGACAACGACCTCGGCGCCGCGCAACGCGCGGTGGACGCCGCGCTCGACGACGTCATGGACTTCCTGCAGGGCTTCGGCATCGACTCGACCTCGGTCTCCACGCAGGGCGTGCTCGTCACCGATCGGGCTGCGGAGCGGTACGGGCGCATGGAGCCGGGACAGATGCGCTACATCGTATCCGAGACGATCATGATCCGGACCGAGGATCTGGACGCGGTCGTTGCGGCTGCCGAGGCGGTGGGGCGTCTGATCGAGTCCGGCGTCCCGGTGGCGGCGCCCGACGGCTACGCCCAGACGCGACCCACCTTCTCCTTCACCCGGCTGAACGACGTGAAGCCGGAGATGATCGCGGAGGCGACGGCCGCAGCGCGCGAGGCTGCGGAGCGCTTCGCGGAGGACTCCCGGAGCAGGGTGGGGGGCATCCGCCGGGCGAACCAGGGGATCTTCCAGATCCTGCCGAGAGACGACGCCCCCGGCGTGCAGGAGCCCTACGAGCGCTTCAAGCGCATCCGGGTGGTGAGCACGGTGGAGTACTACCTGGACGGCTAGGAGCCGCCGGACTCGGCCGCGATCCGACGCACGTGCGGCTCCAGCCCCGGAAACGCCCACTGCTTGCCCTGATAGGCCTGATACATGAGCCACAGCCAGGTCGCGAGTCCGGCGAGGCCGAGGCCGATGTTCAGGAGGATGCCGATCAACCAACCGACGATCGGGATCACCCCCAGGATGGCGCTCACGACCATGAGCACGATCGCCGCCACGACCCAGCCGATGGACACGGCGATGGATTGGACGGCATGGAAGCGGACGAAGGGCCGCTGGCGGTCGATGATGAAGAACGCCACGCCGGTGATGGGCCCCAGCAGGTAGCTGAGGGCGCCGGCCACGTTCTCGGGGAGGCCCGACCCGCCTCCGGGGTTCGCTGCGGTCGGCTCTTGCTTCGGGGCGGGTGCGTCTGGATCCGGTGAACCGTTCATGTGCCCATCCGGTTGAGGAAGCTTCACCTTGGAGACCCGCGGGGCGTCCGTCAAGCGCGGGACGGTGAGCCGCGATCCGCGGAGCGATCCCGACCCGTCGCTGCGCGCGCGCAGCGCGCCGCGGCGCCCGCGCCACGGTTCCCGGATGGTCCGGCGGGGGAAGAGCTCCGACGCGAGGAGCGGCCGAGCGGGGTGGCGCGCCTCCGGTGCGCGCCCGGGAAACGCTACGGCAGGCCGATCGTAGGCGGATCTCCCCCGGTTTCCCCGTCCTCCCCCGGCGGGTTCGGGTGGGCGTCCTCCCCGGCGCGCAGGGCGGCGGGCGCGCCGGGTCCGAGTCGTGCTGCCGGTGGTGCGATCCAACATCCCTCTCGCCGGAGAATCCCATGAAGCGACTCCTGCTCGTGCCCTTGCTCCTCGTCGCCGGCGCATCGCTGGCGTGCGCCGACGCCACCCCCACGCAGCCCGCCGTCGATCCGCCGTCCTTCGCGCTGGCGTCGCACCTGCCTCCCGGCGCGATGATCCCGAGCGGCGAGCGCCTGCACGGCCAGAGCGTGCTGGAACCGGTCTACGACGCGGAGGATGCCGGGGCGATCGGGTATGTGAGCACGCCGATCCACGCCCCGATGCACGCCAACTCGAAGGCGTGGTCGCCCATCTACATCCCGGTCTACCCGACCTCCGCGTCCGCCGCGGTGGGAACGCTCCTGTGTCAGCACACGCCGGCTGGAGAACTGTCCCGATCACGGCCCCGAGGTGGCGGGCCTGGCGCAGTCGGTCGAGCCGTCCGTATACGGCGACGGTGTGCTCGGCCACGACCACGTGATGGACTATCCCGGCGGCGCCGACTTCAACATCGCCTGGGAGCCGATCGCGGTTCTGTTCACGAACAGCGCGGCCGCCAACGAGCATCTCCTCACGGATGCCCAGATCCAGGCCGCCGTGGACCGGGGTGACGCCATCGAGATCCCGCTGCCGGCGCTCACGTTCCACTGTGCGGCGGTGTCGGCCGCGGTGTGGGCGCGTGGGACGCCGATGTCTTGAGTCTCACGCCGCGCACATGCACACTTCGACCGCCGTGCGCATCGCCTTCGACGACGTGGGCGACGGAGAGCCCGCGCTCGTCTTCCTCCCCGGGTGGTGCGCCAACCGGACCGCCTTCCGCGGGCTCCTCGAGCCCGCGGGGCGGCACCGGCGCGCCCTCGCGCTGGACTGGCGTGGGCACGGCGGCTCGGAGCGTCTGGCGAGCGACTACACGACCGGGGATCTGGTGGACGACGCGATCGCGGTCATCGAAGCGAGCGGCACCGAGACGGTTGTTCCCGTCGGCCTCTCTCACGGTGGATGGGTCGCCGTGGAGCTCCGACGCCGACTCGGTGCCGCGCGCGTCCCCGCGATGATCTTCCTGGACTGGATGTTCCTCGGACCGCCCCCACTCTTCCTGGACGCGCTGCAAGGGCTTCAGGACCGTGACCGGTGGGAGGCGGTGCGGGGCGAGCTGTTCCGCTCGTGGGTGACCGACCTCGACCTGCCGGCCCTATACGCGCACATCGGCGAGATGGCCGAGTGCGGTTTCGATACCTGGGCGCGGGCCGCCCGCGAGATCGGAGCTCGATTCGCGGCCGAGGGGAGTCCGGCCGCCGCCGTCGAGCGCCTGGATCCGCCCTGCCCGACCCTGCACGTCTACGCCCAGCCGCGCGACGACGAGGTGCTGGCGCCCCAGGAGGCCTATGCGCGCGCGCACCCCTGGTTCCGGGTGCACCGCCTGGACGCCACGACCCACTTCCCGATGTTCGAGATTCCGGAGGAGCTCGCGGGGATCATCGAGGACTTCGCGGGCGAGCTCGCGGAGAGGCGGCTTCGCTAACGCGTCGTCGAGCTGTCGATGCCGAGCGTTCCCCACGTGGGTAGCTCGCTCATTCCCCACAGCGTGGCCACCACCAGGACCATCCCCGAGCCGTCCTCGGCATCGAGGGTGGGAATCTCGCCCTCGTGCTCCCCGACCAGTCGCAAGTTGCCCGCGGGAATCCGGTCGGCCGCGTCACCGCCCTGCCGCTGCGCCTCGGCGGCACGCTGAAGCGCGATCCCGGTCCAGGCATACTCGGCGAGCGACATGCCGTGCGCCTCCAGCGCCGACGCGAGCGCCAGGCGTGTACGTGCGAGCCCGCCAACGGCCCGTGCTCCCTCCGCCATCTCGCGCAGGCGAGCGACTGCGCCACGTTCGGCGCGCGCCGCCTCACGCATGCCCCTCAGGTCCTTCGCCCAGGGCCGCATCTGCTGCCACGCGTCGTCGGTGACGGCGAGGAATCGTCCCAGCGCCTCCGTGTCCACCTCGCCGCCGGCCGGCGGTTGGAAGGGATGATCGGCTTCCAGTCGGCGCAGCGTCTCACTGGCTTCCCGCTGCTGCTCCACCCCTCCGACGGCCGACTCGACGCCGCGCTTCAGGGCGAACCCTCCCAGCGCCACGGCCGCGGAGAGTCCCAGTACGCCCACGACCGCCAGTGCGAGGCAGCCGAAGAGGAGCTTCGTCGCAGCGGACATCCCCCTTCCTTCGGACATGCCCTGGGCCCGATCCTGCTCGGTCACCGGGGCACGAACCCTCCGCCGGACTGCGCCGCCAGGCGTCGCACGTGCGGCCCCAGGATCGGAACGGTCCAGCGGTTGCCGCCGTACGCCTGGAACATGAGCCACAGCCAGACCGCCAATCCGGCGAGGGCGAGACCGAGGTCGAGGAGGATGCTCACGAGCCAGCCGAGGATCGGGATCATCCCCAGGACTGCGCTCACGATCATCAGTGCGATCGCGACCGCGACCCACCCCACCGTCAGGACGATGCACTGGGCTGCATGGAAGCGGACGAAAGGCCGCTCGCGGTCGATGACGAAGAACACCACGCCGGTGATGGGCCCCAACAGATAGCTGAGGGCACCGGCCACGTTCTCGGGGAGTCCCGATCCGCTTGCCGGTGGCGGGCCGGCGGGCTCGGGGCTCGGCGGGGGTGAGGCCGCGTTGGGTGAAGCGTTCATGTGGGTGTCCCGTTGGCAGGAGGCTCATCACCTACAACGCGAGAAATGCCCGACCGCCGCCATCGGGCGAACACCCCGCGCCCGCGCCGTAGCTCGTCGGGTAGGGCAGGGCGATGCCCCGGGAGGCGTTGCCCCGGACCCGCCACGCCCGTAGTTGTAGCCCCGTGACACGCCCCGACGGTTCTCCCCATGCCACGCTGCGGGACCGCGTGCGCCGGCGCTTCAGACACGCCGACGTAGAGGCCCTGCTCCCCTACCTCCTTCTCGGCACGCTGCTGGCGGTGGCCATCGTCGTTCTCGGCCGCGACGTCGAGCATCATCTGCACGCGATCGAGGCGTGGGTTTCCGCCCGCGGGCCGTGGGGCGTCGTGGCGTTCATCGGCCTCTTCGTGGTGGTGACGTCGGCGCTGTTCCCCGAATCCGCCCTCTCCATCGCTGCCGGCGCCCTCTTCGGGCTGACCGCAGGCTTCGCGGCCGTCGTTGTCGCCAGCTTCCTGGCCGCCGCCGCGCAGTTCGCCCTCGCCCGCGGGCTCCTGCGGAATCGCATTGCGCGGATCCTGGAACGGGAGCCCTCCCTGGCCGCCATCCAGCGGGCGGCCCTGGGAGACGAGACGAGGCTTCAGACCCTCCTGCGTCTGACTCCCCTGAACCCCGCGTCCGTCAGCTACGCGATGGGTGCCGCCGGGGTACGCTTTCCGGGGTTCCTCCTGGCATGCCTCGGGATGGTCCCGACCCTCTTCCTCGAGGTCTACTTCGGATACGCTGGCAAGCACGTGGCCCGCATCGCCGGCCGAAGCGCGCGGGCCGTCATCGCCCAAGATGCCATGGTCTTCGCGGGCCTGGCGGCGTCCGTCGTGGTCGTGGTACTGGTCTCGAGGATGGCCAGGAGGGCCGTCATCGATGCCGTGGCCGAGACCGATACGGACCGGCCCGCCGGGGCCGCGAAGTGAGCCCCCACGTCATCCGGTAGGCCGGTCCCTTCCGAGCCCCGGCGTTCCGACGCGGTCCCGACGCTCTTCCCGGGACCGTCCAACGGGACTGGCGCAATACAGCCAATGTAGCTCGAAAGCGCAGATCCGTACGGCGGCGCGTAGGCAAGAAACCCGGGAATCACATACTCCCGCAACGCGGACCTGTCTGGCACGAACGATGCGTAGAAGCTGCGCGGTTCCGCTGCACTTCCATTGGAATCCAGGAGGACCGGTGAAGACTATGAGAAGGGCCTTCGTGACCTCGCTGGGGTTCGCGTCGTTGGTGGCGCTCGTTCCCCCGGCTCAGGTATCGGCCCAGATGAGCAAGGACGAGACCGCCACCGTGACCGTTGACAACACCCGCCCGGTGCCCGTGGTGGTCTACATGGACCGCGGCCCCTTCGACACGCGGTTGGGAACGGTGGCTCCCCACACCAAGGCGACGCTTCAGCTCCCCAGTACCTGGAGGACGGGGAGACCGTGCAGGTCTTCGTGCACCCGGAAGGCGGTGAGGACCTCGCGTCGCAGGACGTGACCGTCACCAAGGGGCAGAGCATCGACGTCTACGTGCCCACGAACGACGCCGGGTACGTTCCGCCGCCCCCGCCGGAGGTGATCCCCAACCCCGGCCCGGGAACCACGACCGTCACGGTCCAGAACGCAGCGCAACCAGCCGGTGACGGTGTTCCTGGAGCAGGGCGCGTTCGACAGCCGGATCGGCACGGTGGCCGCCAACCAGCGAGAAGACCCTCGTCATCCCGGCGTCCCTCACGCGGGACGCGCCGGACGTCGAGATCTTCGTGCACCCCGAGGGAGGGTTGGACCTGGCCAGCCAGACCTTCGATCTGAAGCCCGACGCCCACCTGCTCGTGAAGGTTCCGGCGCGGTGACGCCGCCGGTGGGACTCCACGGAGGAGATCGATGGCACGGGGGCGGCCCCAGGGGGCCGCCCCCGACCGTGTGTGCCAGGCATGCCCTGGATCTGGAGTGAGAGTCTCAAACGGGCGGAGGTAGCAGCGAACCGTAGAGCCGAGGGCAAGGGTGTCCGTCGCGAGGCGGGATCTGAAGGAAGCCGGAGGCGAACCATGGCCCTGACGAACAGGAATCGGATAGAAGGCCTCCGGATGCGGGGTGAGCCGGCACGACACGGCGAAGCCCAAAACGCTACCCAGACGCGGCGGGGGTAAATCCGGCGGGGATCGTGGGAAAGAGACAGGGCTTACCCTGGGAGGCCTCCGAGGCTGTCCAGACGAACTGGACTACCCGGCCAGTGATGGACGGGGACGGAGTCGGAGGAGTCAGCAGAGGCCATAGTAGGCCGACGGAGCGCAGGATGCGCTTGGACCGAACTTCGTCGGGCGAAGGGCCGAACTTCTTGGATGCAGGGAGACAGACCGGACGACTCGATGGACGTGGAGCGGCAGCAAGACATGACGGACCAACGCACGCAGTTCGGAGCGGAGGCCGAGGTGAGCCCCTTGGGAAACGGAGAGGCCGGAAGCCGATCTGTGCCGGTAGGGGAGCGGCAAACGTCGTCGGTGTCGAAGGGGAATCGAGCCCTGGCAACAGAGACCTTGATGGAGAGGATCTGTGAGCGGGACAACCTGAACCGGGCCTACAAGCGGGTGAAGGCGAACCGGGGCAGTCCGGGGATCGACGGGATGACCGTCAGCGAACTGGGCACCTGGCTCAAGGCCCACCGGGAGGAGTTGGTGACCAACTTGCTGGACGGGAGCTACCGGCCGCAGGAGGTCCGAGGGGTGGAGATCCCGAAGACCGGCGGGGGGATGAGGCAGTTGGGCATCCCGACGGTGGTAGACCGGCTGGTCCAGCAGGCGATCCTCCAAGTACTGGACCCCTTATGGGACCCGACCTTCTCGGAGTCGAGCTACGGGTTCCGGCCCGGCCGGAGCGCCCACCAAGCGCTACGGAAGGCGTCGGAGTACGTGGCCGAAGGCCACGCGGTGGTGGTGGACCTGGACCTGGAGAAGTTCTTCGACCGGGTCAACCACGACGTGTTGATGAGCCGTGTAGCCCGGCGTATCGTCGACAAGCGACTGTTGAGGATCGTCCGCCGGTTCTTGGAGGCGGGGATCATGAAGCAGGGCGTAGTGGTGGAGCGATACGAGGGGACTCCGCAGGGCGGGCCGTTGTCGCCCTTGCTTGCGAACCTGTTGCTGGATGAGGTGGACAAGGAGCTGGAGCGACGGGGCCATCGGTTCTGCCGGTACGCCGACGACCTGAACGTGTATGTACGGTCGAAGGCGGCGGGCGAACGGGTGATGGCGTCGGTGACCCGCTTCGTCGAGAAGCGACTCCGGCTGCGCGTGAACCGGACCAAGAGCGCGGTAGCGCACGTGAGCGAACGCAAGTTCCTCGGCTACCGGCTGCTCGCGGGCGGCAGGCTGACGCTAGCACCGCAAAGCCTGGAACGCGCCAAGGACCGGATCCGGGAGATCACACGCCGCAATCGGGGCGTGAGTCTGGAACGGATGATCTCGGAACTGAACTCGTTCCTCACCGGGTGGGTGACGTACTTCCGCTATGCCAGCGCGAAGACACACCTGCAACGGCTGGACGAGTGGATCCGCAGGAAACTGCGTTGCGTGCGGCTCAAGCAACGCAAAGGGGGCCGCTCCGTCATTACGTTCCTGATCAGCCTCGACGTGCCCATCCAACGGGCGGTCGGGTTGGGACGGAGCCGGAAAGGGTGGTGGCGCATGGCCGGAAGCCCTCAAGCTGCCGAAGCCATGAACCTCCAGTGGTTCAAGAGCCAGAAGCTCGTCAGCCTCACCGAACGGTATCTGACGCTACAACACTGAGAAGAACCGCCGGATACGGACCCGTATGTCCGGTGGTGTGGGGGGACGGGGGGCGTGAGCCCCCCTCCCACCCGATTTCCGGACTCCGGCGCCGATTTCGCCCGTCACTGCCTCCGGTCCAGGGAGCTGGGGTCCCAGCGTCGCGGCGTGCCGTTGCCGTCACGCGAACGGCATCCGTCGCATCCGCAGGCGTGGTCGCTCATGGGACCTCCGCGTCGTGATCGGGGATTGGGGGGTCGGGACGCACCTCCTCCAGGATCAGCCTGTCGATGCGCAGCATGGTGCGCCCGTCGACGGCGCGCGTGAGGATCGTCACGGAGCGTGTCTGGGAGGTGAGCTCGATCTCGCCCATGTCGGCCGCTTCGACGCGCTCCTCCTCCACCGCCCGGGCGTCCGTCCAGTCGGAGATCTGCGTCTGGCGCCGCCAGAGGGAGAAGCTCCCCGAGGACGGGCCGCGCCGGTAGGAGAGCCGGACCCGGTAGCGTCCCGGGCGGAGGGCGGAGACGTCGAAGCGGACCAGGCCGCTCCGCTCCGCCCGGATCTCCAGGGCGCCGCCCGCGAAGGCCACCGACGTGCCACCACCCACCGAGAGCTCGAGGAGCTGCGGGTAGAAGACGTGCACGCCGGGCGGCCGTGGCGGAGGCGGCGCGGCCGCCGGGTCCATCGAGGCGGTCGGGGGTGTGTCCCCGTAGTGGAAGGCGACCGACGTGTAGTCCACCGGGACGCGGTTGCCCTCGGGCCCGTGCTCGATCGTCTGCCGGAGGTGCTCCTCGAAGGAGACCTTGTCGGCCATGTAGAAGCGGTAGCCGCCCGTGCGCGACAGCGGCAGGCTGTAGTCGAGCGCGCCGTGGAGCGGTAGGCTCATCCCCCTGTCCCACCGGTCCAGGAGCGCGTACCACCCGCCGTTGAAGTAGTCCTCCGAGCCCGTGCCGTGCAGGCGCATCTCGCCGTCCACGTCGGTCACGTCATCGCCCTCGAAGAAGGCCGTCATCCCGGGCTCGAGTCCCTGCGCCTGGAGGAGCGTGCCCACCTGGTGGCCCCGGCCGCGCGCGTCCAGGAGGAGATAGGGCTCGCCCTCGGGGGGCCGGACCTGGCGCCGCCACGTCGCGTACAGCCGTCCCTCGGTATCCCGGTCGCGCGCCTGGTCCGTGTAGAAGACGCGCGCGGTGCCGCGGGCTGGCGATCCCTCCGACGCGAGCACACGGAGGGACAACACCGCCGAGGAGTCGAACGGCATCGGGAGGTAGACGTAGTCGCGGTCGCCCTGCGAGCCGAGGAGGAAGCCCTGCGCCGCCGGCGCGCCGAAGGCATAGCCGAAGAGGTCGTTGGCCGGGCTCAGGATGGCGGGCGTAGGCGCCCCGTCCCAGCGCGCCTCGAACAAGACGCCGGGGCCCCGTAGTGGCGCGCCCGCCGGCCGCTCCATCTCGACGCCCACGATGCGGCCTCCGTGGTCCATCCGGAACAGCTCCGCCGAATCGCCCGGAGGTACGTCGAATCCACGCTCGGTCACGAACACGGAGTCTCCGGCCCAGGGGCGGCCGCCCGAACGGCCCCAGGCGTCCACCACGCGCTCGAGCTCGGCCTGCGCCTCGGCCGGAAGTGGCGTCCGGAACGACGCCACGCGGGTATCCTGCGGACAGCTCCTGTACTGGATCTGGTGGAAGCGGATGTCGTCGCCCTCGTAGACGATCTTCAGCGAGCGCGCGTAGGGGATCGGGAGGTAGCTGTAGTAGCCGCCGACCTCGTTGCCCACCACCGGACGCGTGAACGGGGGAACGCCGCCCGTGAAGAGGTCGATGAAGGGAAGGCGCAGGCGTGGCTCCACCTCGCCGTCGAAGTAGAAGGCGACCATCCGCTCCGTGGGGTTGGGCGTCCAGATCCGCTCCACGACCCCGGGGCCCTGCAGGTCCGCGACGACGCGGGCGTCGCCCTCCTTGCGGACGAACGAGTCGGTGCCGTCGAAGCCGTCGTCGTTTCCGCCCGTCGTGTCGTAGCTGGAGATCTGCGCGACGCGCGAGCCCGTCCGGTAGCGGGGAAGAAGGTCGACGCGGTAGAGCGCGCGCAGCTCGGACGCGATGCCGAGGCTGTCGGGGGCGGACTGAGCGCCGGCGGGCGACACCACGCCGATCGACGCCGCGACCAGGATCGCGGCCGGCCCTCCGGGAGCGCCGTTCCACCAGCGGGAGGGCCTCGCGGGTCCATTCCCTCGGAGGCCATGATCTCCCGATACGCCATCTGGTGCTCGTGCATCCGGTGGAAGACCCGGTACTTCGCGTCGTGGTAGGCGGCGATCGCGCCGCCCGCGGGCTCCACCACACGGTCGGCGGCGCTCATGGCGCTCATCGCCGCGAGCATCGACGGCTGATCGCCGGCGGCGGCCGCGCCCATCATCGCGGCGCCCAGGAGGACGGCCTCGGGCTCGCGGGGTAGGGCCACGCGGCACCCGGTGGCGTCGGCGTGCTCGCGCACGAACACCGGGTTCTTCGTGTCGCCGCCGCAGGCGACCAGCGTGTCGGATGCGGTAGCCTCGCGCGTTCATCGCCTCGAGGATGTGGCGCGTGCCGTAGCGCGATCGCCTGCGATCGCCGCGAGGTAGGTCAGCGCCAGCGCGTCCACGGAGTCCGTCAGCTTCAGCCGCTGAGATCATCCCGCGCAGGCGCGCGTCCGCGCGCGGGCTCCGGTTGCCGTGGAAGTACGGGCAGCACGTGCAGCTCGCTGGTGAGCGCGGCCGGGAAGGGAGCGTCGGCCGCCAGCGCGACGAGCCGCTCGTTCAACAGCGCGTACACGGTCGTGTCGCGCGCGCTCGCGCCTCGGCCCGCAGCTCCGCCGCGCGGGCGTGGGTGTGGATCACGTGGTCGATAAGCGCGCCGGTGGCCGACTGGCCCCCTTCGGTGAGCCACAGGCCGGGGACCATCGCCGACGTAGTAGGGGCCCCAGATGCCGGCGATGAAGCGCGGCTCGCGCGACACCGCCATGTGGCAGCTCGACGTGCCTCCGATGAGCGCGAGCCGCTCCTTCAGGCTGTCTTCGTCCAGCGGCCGCGTCCGTCCACCGGCGTGCCCAGGAGCCCGAGCCCGCCCGCGTGGGCGTCGATGATCGAGACGGCGACCGGGGATCCCCTGGACGCAGGCCGAGCTCCGCCGCCGCCTCGGCGAGTGAGCGCGCCGGTCCGCTCGCCCGATCGGGCGTACTGTGCGTGCCGATGCGGGCGAAACCCTCCTCGGCCAGGTCTTCGAGACCGACTCGCGGAAGAAGCCCGGCGTCCCACCGCCCCACGCTCGCCGCCGTGCCGTCCTCGTGGCCGAGGTAGGTCCACTTGCACACGGTCGCTGCACAGCGAGCGGACGTCCGACGCCCGTCGCCCGGTGGACGAGGAAGTCCGGCAGGTCGAGGAAGCGCGCTGCGCGCGCCCAGCTCTCCGGCAGGTTCTCCTTCAGCCAGAGCAGCTTCGGCGTCTCCATCTCCGGCGAGATCGTCCCGCCCACGTAGCGGAGCACGTCGTGGCCCGTCGCGGTGATCCGCTCCGCCTGCGCGATGGCGCGGTGGTCCATCCACACGATCACGTTCTGCTCGTCTGAGCCGGTGGGGCTCACCGTGACCGGCCGGTCGTCGGCGTCGAGCACGACCAGCGAGCAGGTCGCGTCGAACCGATCCCGCGGATGCGCGTCCGGCCAGCGCCCGGCCTCGGTCAGCGCCGCGCGCACCGCCTCGCCGCAGGCCCGCCAGATGTCGTCGGAGGACTGCTCGACGAAGTCCTCCTCGGGCCGCCAGATCGCGGATGGGCTCCACGCCCATCCCGGCCATCGCGCCCGAGGCGTCGAAGATGCCGGCGCGCGCGCTGCCGGTGCCGACGTCGATTCCGAGGTAGAAGCCCTCCTCCGCCACGGTTCCCTCAGCTCCGGCCGGCCAGGATGCGGACCCTGAAGCCCATCTCCCGGGACAGCGCGACCATCTCGTCGAAGATGTCGCCGTACGCCACCGCGACGTGGTTGGACAGGTAGTGGGCCATGATCGTGTCCCGGCTCACGCCCAGGTCGGCGGCCATGAACGGCCACTGGCGCGTCGTGCCCTCCCACCATGCGTCCCGCTTCACGGCGGGCAGCTTCACCACCTCGCCCCGGCCGACGTCCATCCACAGGTCGTCGTCCTTGATGTAGCAGCGCGACCAGGTGATCTCGCCCGGCAGGCTCTCGCCGGCGAACGTGCCGCCCGGCACCGGGAAATAGAGGCTCGGCTGACGGTAGCTGTGCACGCCCGCCAGCGTGTCCGGGTCGTGGTTGAACGCGTACGCGCCGCACGACCCGGAGTTGAGCAGCACCCACACGAACCGGCCCTCGTGCTCGCCGCCCCAGCGCACGTCGTGGAACATCACCGCCTGATGAAGCCCCTTCGCCGCCAGCAGGCGCTTCATCATCTCCATCGGGACGACATTGCCCTGGTCCGCCTCGGTGGCGGTGGCGACCGTGTCGCCGTTCGACTCGGGCCGGCAAGCGGAGTTGAACAGCCCCTCGGCGAAGTCCGACGGCGGCCGCAGCGGGAGGAGGCCGAGCTGGTACTGCCAGCC
The DNA here is from genome assembly GCA_963848895.1 of uncultured Gemmatimonadales bacterium. GTDB lineage: Bacteria > Gemmatimonadota > Gemmatimonadetes > Longimicrobiales > Gaopeijiaceae > SZUA-318. The sequence continues at coordinate 527,538 of CAWKGE010000017.1, read as the reverse complement.
CAGGCAGTCGGCCTTGTACTCCTCGACCATGTCGAGCACCGCCAGGTAGTCGCGCAGCTGCTCGCGCGTCGCGTTCTCGTCGAAGTCCTCCGCGCCCTGCTCGCCCCAGTGGAACGTGACGCCCCGTCCTTCACGAAGGCCAGGCCTCGTCCAGGCGGGCGTCCGCCACGCCCCGTCCCCGGTCGATGATCCACGCCTGGTCGATCTTGTGCTCGGTGAAGCCGTGGCGGTTCAGCAGCCGTGGCCCGAAGTAGCCGTTGATCATCCCCATCGACGTGTCGCCGAGCATGAGGATCAGGACCCGCCGGTCCCGGAAGCCCTGCGGCGACCCTCGCGGCGAGCTCCGCCGCGGCGTCGCGACATCGGGGCGTCGGTAGCGATCTCCTCCTCGCCGTACACGATCTCGCCGGTGGTGCACCACTCCTCGAGCCGGGCCATGAAGGCCTCGTCCGCGGTCCAGTCGCCGGCGTCCGTCCACACGCGCGAGTACTTCCGCCCGAGGCTCGTCGAGGCACGCGCCCGTGTTGAGCAGGCCGACGAGCCCGGGCCACTGCCCGGAGAAGTTGCTGGCCAGCAGCAGCGGGTTGTCCTTGCCCACCACGCCGTCGGTCGTGTGCGGGCCGTAGAACCAGTGGACGCAGACGCCGATCATCGGGTCCTCCACCGGCCCGAGCCGCTCGATGGCCTGGTGGGGCTTCGTCAGGAACCCCTCCACCCGGTACGGCTCGCGGCCGAGGGCGCGCAGCGCGGCCTCGAGCTGCGTCGTGGCCTCCGTGATGCTCGGCAGGGCGAGGTCGTTGGGGATGTCGCGTCCGTCTCCCGGCCAGAACAGGGCGATGCGCTGCTTCACGGTCACGCTCCTCCTCTCGTCAGTGGATGGCCTCGCCGCCCTGGGCGAGGTTCTCGGCGGTGAAGATGCGGGTGCCCAGCGTGATCCGCTTCGGGACCTCCTCGCCGTGCAGGATCTTCAGCGCCGTGTCGATCGCCTCCGCGCCGCCCGTCGGGTAGAGGAAGGTCGCGTTCAGGATCCCCTGGGCCACGTACTGCTGGCCTTCCTGTGGGAGGGCGTCAATGCCGACGAACATCATCTCGTCCGCGCGCCCCGCCGCCCGTGCGGCCAGCCACGCGCCGTGCGCCCCCGGGTCGTTGTGGGCGTAGACCGCGTCGATCCCGGGCTGCGTGGCCAGCGCCGACTCCATCTCCCGGCGCGCGTTGGGCTCCAGCCACTCCATCTCCCCGGAGAACACGATCTGGAGGCCGGGGTGGGTGTCGAGCTCGAGGCCCTCCAGGAATCCCTGATGCCTGTCCTGCCCCGGCGTCGAGGTCATCAGGCCCTTCAGCTCGACGATCTTGCCGTCGCCCGCCCAACGCCTCCCGCAGCCAGCGCCCGGCCTCCCGCCCGATACGCACGTTGTCCGCGCCGATGAAGCACGTGTACTGAGTCGCCCTGGACCTCCCGGTCCAGGACGATCACGGGGATCCCTGCTGGTAGGCCGCGGCCACCGGCCCGGTGAGGGGCGCGGCTTCCTTCGGGCTGATGATGATCAGGTCCACGCCCTGCTCCACGTACTCCTCGACCTGGGATCGCTGCGTGAGGGAGTTGTTCTGAGCGTCCTTGAAGATCACGCGCAGCTCGGGGTGGGCTTCGGCTGCGGCGCGCACGTCGGCGTCCATCTGGACGCGCCACGGCTCCCCCAGGTTGGACTGGCTCATCCCGATGACGAAGGGATCCTCCGGGGTCCCGGCGTGACGCTGCCGGCCCTGGGGGGAGCACGACGCAGCGATCGCAGCGAGGCAGAGCGTCGGGAGCTTCCGGTCGGCATGGGACGGCGGCCTCCTATTTTCCGCGCTGGAAGAGTACTGCGCACACGATGATTGCGCCGGTGAGCATCAGGCGGGTCGCCTCCGGCGCGGCGTTGAGGGAGAGGATCTTCTGGAGGTATCCGATGGTCAGGACGCCGATGAGCGTAAGCGTCACGCTCCCCTTGCCCCCGGCCAGCGACGTCCCGCCGATCACCACCATGGCGATGGCGTCCAGCTCGTAGCCCATCCCGGTCTCGGGGTCGCCTTGCGTCTCCTGGGCGGCCTGGCAGATGCCGGCCACCGCGGCGAAGAACCCGGACAGGGCGTACGCGGTCACCAGCGTGCGCCGGACCGGCACGCCCGAGAGGCGGGCGGCCTCCTCGTTGCCGCCCACGGCGTAGACGTGACGGCCCAGCCGGAGCCGCGCCAGCACGATCCAGGTGACGAAGACGCAGGCCAGGAAGACCACGGTGACGATGGAGAGGTTGCCCCCGAGGATGCGGCTGTCGATGACGTCGAAGGCGCGCGGCAGGTCCACCACCCGCGACGAGCCGTCGGGGGCCGTCGACGTAGTTGGTGATCTTGCGTCCCCCGGAGACGACCTTCGCGAGCCCGCGGGCGAAGACCATCATCGCCAGCGTGACGATGAACGGCTGGATCCGCATGCGCGCCACCAGGAACCCCGACAGCGACCCCAGGGCGGTGCCTGCCGCGAGCACGACGAGGATGGCGAAGACGGCCGCCTGGCCGCCGGGAAGCGTGAGCCACGCGAAGCCCACCGCCGACAGCGCCAGGAGGCTGCTCACCGACAGGTCGATCCCGGCGCTGATGATGACGATCGTCATCCCGCACGCCAGGATGCCGTACACCGAGACCTGGCGGAGCATGTCGCGGTGTACGCTCCACCGGAAGAAGGCGCCGTCGGCGTTGAACACCGCGCCGATGCCGAGCATGAAGAGGAGGGCGAGGAGCGCGCGGGCCTCGGGCGTCCGCCACACGCGGCGCAGCACGCTCGTGGCCGCGCCGCTCACGCCCGCCCTCCCGCGCCGTGCCCCATCGCCGCGCCGAGGACGCGCTCCTTGGTGGCGGAGGCGCCCGCGAGCTCGGCGGCGATGCGGCCGCGGTGGAGGACCAGGATGCGGTCGCAGAGGAGGAAGAGCTCGTCCAGCTCCGAGGTGATGAGCAGGATGGCGATGCGGTCCGCGACCCACGAGCGCACGAGGGCGTAGATGTCGGTCTTCGCGCCGATGTCGATGCCGCGCGTCGGCTCGTCGAGCAGGAGGATCCTGGGCTCGGTGAGGAGGCAGCGGGCGAGGTAGACCTTCTGCTGGTTCCCGCCGGAGAGCACGCGCACCGGGGCGTCCAGCGAGGGGGCGGCCACGCGGAAGCGGCGGGTGACCTCCTCTGCTGCCGCTCCGTTCCGCACGTCGGCGGATCCAGCCGCCACGGCGGGTGAAGCGCGGCCAGGCTCGCCAGCGTCACGCTGTGGCTCACGCTCAGCTCGGGCGCGAGCCCGCGGGCCTTGCGGTCGTTGGTGAGGAGCATCACCGTCGCTCGATCGCCTCGCGGGGCCCCCTGGGCGCGTACGGGCTCTCCCGCGAGCGTCACGCTTCCCGACACCGGCCCCCCGGCGGCGCCGAAGAGGGCCTCCAGGACCTCGCTGGCGCCCGAGCCCTGCAGCCCCGCCAATCCGAGGACCTCCCCCTCGTGCAGCGTGAAGGACACGCCGTCCACCAGCCGGAGATAGGGCACGACGGGGTGCGCCACGGCGAGGTCGCGCACCTCCAGGATCGGGGCGCCGCGGGCGGTGGCCGGCCGGGGGATCCGGTGTCCAGCTCCCGCCCCACCAGACGCGCGACCAACTCCGCCGGGGGCAGCTCCGCCGCCGGGGCGGTTACGACGTGGCTGCCGTCGCGCAGTACCGTGATCCGGTCCGCCAGCCGGTAGATCTCCTCCATCTTGTGCGTGATGTAGACGATGCCGCGTCCCTCCCGCCGCAGCGTCGCGATCCTCGCGAAGAGCGCCTCCACCTCCGGCTCGTTGAGCGCGCTGGTCGGCTCGTCGAGGATGAAGAGCGCGGCATCCCTCGCCAGCGCCCGGGCGATCTCGATCATCTGCTGCGTGGAGACCGGCAGCTCCGCCACGAGCCGGCGCGGCGCGACATCGAGCCCGGCCTCCCCCAGCAGCCGTTCGGCCTCGCGCTCCTGGGCCGCGAAGTCGACGCGCCCCCAGCGCTCGGTGCGCTCGTTGCCCAGGAAGAGGTTGTCGGCCACGGTCATCGTGGGCACCAGCGACAGCTCCTGGTGGATCGTGGCGATCCCCGAGCGCGCCGCGTCCGCCGGCCCGGTGAACCGACGGGGCCGCCCCCGGAGGCACGATCTCCCCGGAGAAGTCCGTGTGGACGCCGGACAGGATGTTCACCAGCGTGCTCTTTCCTGCGCCGTTCTCGCCGGCGAGGACCAGCACCTCGCCCGCCATCACCTCGAGGTCCACGCCGTGGAGCACCTCCACCGGGCCGAACGACTTCCGGACGGAGCGCAGGCTCACGAGCGGGGTGGGAGGTGGGGTCACGCGTCGCCCTGGCGAGAGGTGAGGTCGGCCGTCCGGACAACGGACGGGAGTGGGGGGCCGTCCGCAAGGTGCCGCGGACCGCGCGCCGCGCCACCGAGCTTGCCATGGGCGATCGTCGGCGCCACGATGGCTCGCCGCCGAGGCACCCGACCCACCCGCGACGGAGGACCCTCCCATGGAAGCCATCATCGCCCGACTGCTCGAGGGCTTCGAGCAGGGACGCATCGACCGCCGCCAGCTCGTCAAGAGCCTGGCGGTCGCCGCCACCGGGGTGCGCGTCCTCGGCTCCGCCGCTCCGGCGGCGGCCGCGACCGCCGCGTCGTCGTCGGCGGCCGGCCCCCGAGGCGCCGTCCAGCGACGGCCGGCCCCCCGTCACGGGCGTCATCAACCACATCTCGTGGCGCCTCGAGGAGTTCGACACCGACGCGGTGCGGGAGGAGCTGGAGGGGCGCGGCCTGAACCCGCGGCGTGACCAGGGAACGCCCGAGATGAACTACGACAGCTACCACATCCTGGATCCCGACGGCTGGGACCTGCAGATCAGCCGCTGACGTCGCGGGTGCGGCGCCTTCCGAAGCGCCGGTAGAGGGCCTCGACGCCCACCGCGAGCGCGGCCATCCCGCCCAGGACGCCGAGGCGGGCGGGGCTGGTGCTCCACGTCTGGACGACCAGCGCGGCGAGGGCGACCATGCACAGCGCCGCGCCTGTCCACCCCAGCCAGCGGCTGCCTCCGGTCTCCTGGGTCAGCCGGGCGCTGGCCACGTTCACCGCGGCGAAGATCAGGAGGAAGCCGGCGGAGCCCATCGTCGACATGCTGGACAGGTCGGCGAAGTTCGCCAGGAGGAGGGCGGCCACGGCCGTGATGATCAGACCCTCGATCGGGCGGTTCCAGATCTTGCGCTCGAGCTCGGCCGGAAGCTCGCCGTCCTTGGCGATGATGTAGCTGAGGCGCGCGGCCCCGTAGAGGGTCGCGTTGATCGCCGACGCGGTGGACAGGACGGCGGCGACCGCGACGAGCACGCGTCCCGCGTCGCCGAGGAACGGCCGGGCCGCGGCGGCCAGCGCGTAGTCACGCGCCGCGGCGATGCGGTCGAGGGGGAGGGTCCCGACCGTGACCAGCGCCACCAGCACGTAGAGGACGAGGACGAAGCCCACCGAGGCGTAGAACGCGCGCGGCAGGGTCCGCCCCGCGTCCGCCACGTCCTCGGCGGTGTTGGCGATCAGCTCGAAGCCCTCGTAGGCCAGGAAGATGATCATCCCGCCCGCCACGAGCTGGAGAGGGGCCGACCAGGTGGACGGCGCCACCCGGGCGGGGTCGATGCCCCACAGGCCGACGGCGATGAACAGCAGGAGGATCGCGACCTTGATCCCCACGATCACGTCCTCCGCCTCGCCGATGTACTTCGCGCTCAGGAAATTCAGCCCCATGATGGCCAGGAGCACGACGCTCGTGAGCATGTGGCGCCACACGGTGGTGGAGCCCGCCGGAATGAGCTCCGCTCCATACGCGCCGAAGGCATACGCATACAGCGCGAGCATGACGATGTAGCCGATCCACAGCAGGATGTTCGCGCTTCCCGTGAACATCCCGGACCCGAAGGCCCGGTCGAGAAACGACACGGTCCCGCCCTGGCTCGGGAAGCGCACGGACAGGCGCGCGTAGGAGCGCGCCGTCAGGAGCGCCACCACGCCGGCGAGGGCGAAGGCCAGCGGCGCGCCCCCGCCCGCCAGCTGCACGGACAGGCCCAGGACCGCGAAGATCCCGCCGCCCACCATCCCACCGACGCCGATGGCGGCGACCTCCCAGAAGCCGAGCTTCTTGCCTCCGTCGTCGCCGGCCGCGTCCGCCGCCATCTACGGCCCTCCTACCATGCGCCGCTCCCGTCGCTGATCAACGGGTTCATCCCGCGGTCGCGGAGCGTGAGGTTGAACTGTGCCAGGTCGCCCGAGAGAAGCGCGTCCAGCGCTTGCTCGGTGTGCTCCAGCCTCTGGAGCAGGAGCTGGTTCACCTCGCCTTGCTGGTCCGTCGGGCGGAAGTCGGCCGTTCCGACGCCGTCGGCGAGATGGCCGAGCTTCTCGAGCAGCATCGACGGGTAGCGCACGCCGTCCTGGCCGGTGCCCGTGCTCTTGAGCTGGGTGAGCTCCGACTCCACGTCGATGAACCGTTGTTCGAGCACACGGGCACGCTCCACGAGGTCGTCCGCGCCCCCCTGGCTCTCGAGCACCGGCATCAGGTCCTGGAGCTGGCGGCGCACCCACTCGATGCGGTTGACTGCCCTTGCCGTGCGGTCGGTCTCGTCGCGGATGCGCGAGAGCAGCGCGGTCTGCGCCTGGATGTCCGCCAGCGTCCCCTCCGAGTTCGGGTCCTTGCGCACCTCGAGGGTCTGGGAGAGGGTCTGGCCGCCGACCTCGAGCGTCACCGTGTACGCACCCGGCGGCTGCAGGATGGACATCCCCCGGTCGATCACCCGCACGCGGTCGGGCCCGAGGTCGACCCAATCGGCATACAACGGCGTGGTGCGCATGCGCACCGGCGTGCTGTTGTCGCCCTCGAGGTCCCACCAAACCCGGTTCAGCCCGGCCTCGCTGGTGCCGTGGAGCGTGCGCACGACGTTGCCCGACGCGTCGGCGATGCGCAGCGTGGCGTCCTGGCCGGCCGTGGCGTCGCCCAGCCAGTAGTCGAGCGACGCTCCGTAGGGCGGGTTGTCGCCCGCCGTCCAGTCGTTCGGCATCTCGAAGGGGTCGGTCACCTGCCGGAAGCGGTATGCGGCGCGCGGCTGGAAGAGGTGCGCGGCCGAGGCGCGCACCTCGGGTGTGAGCTGCTGCAGCGGCGTCACGTCGTCGAGGATCCAGAAGCCCCGGCCGTAGGTGGCGATCGCCAGGTCGTTGAAATGCTCCTGCACCGCCAGGCCGTACATCGGCGCGGGCGGCAGGTTGTTGACCAGGGCCTGCCAGTGCGCGCCGTCGTCGAACGACACGTAGACGTGGTTCTCCGTCCCGAGGTAGAGAAGGCCCGGCCGCACCGGGTCCTCCTCGATGTCGCGCGTGAAGCTCAGGATGTGGTCGGGCAGCCCGGTCGTGATCTTCGTCCAGTGGGCGCCGTAGTCCGTGGTCTTGTAGGCGTAAGGCTTGAAGTCGCCCTGCAGGTGCGCCTCGACCACCAGGTAGGCCTTGCCCGCGTCCCACTTCGACGCGTCGATGCCGCGCACGACGCCGAGCGCGGGCCACTCGGGGAAGTTCGCCGTCACGTCGGTCCACGTTGCGCCGTCGTCACGGCTGACGTGCACCTTGCCGTCGTTCGAGCCCGCGTAGAAGACGCCCTGCTGGGCGGGCGACTCGTCGAAAGCGTAGATCACGCAGCAGTACTCGACCCCGATGTTGTCCGGCGTCAGCCCGCCGCTGATGCCCATCTTCGTGGTGTCGTTCGTGGTCAGGTCGGGGCTGATCACCTCCCAGCTCCCCCCGCCGTTCCTCGTCCGGTGCACCACCTGGCTCGTCACGTAGAGCGTGTTGTGGTCGTGGGGCGAGACCAGCAGCGGGAAGGTCCACTGGAAGCGGTATTTCACGTCCTTGGCCGGGACGCCGACCGTGCTCTCCGGCCAGACCTCGACGTCACGGTACTGACCGGTGCGCGCGTCCCAGCGCACGACGATCCCGCCGAGGGCGCCCGAGCCGGAGGCGCTGGACCACACGATGTTCGGGTCCGTCGGGTCGGGCGTCGCGAAGCCGCTCTCGCCGCCGCCCACCGCGCGCCAGTCGCCCCGCGGAATCGCGCCCTCCCGGCCGCCGTAGCGCGTGTTGCTCGGGCCCCGCGCGGAGGGGCCGTCCTGGCGGTTGCCCATCACGTGGTAGGGGACCGCGTTGTCCACCGTCACGTGGTACATCTGCCCGATGGGGAGCTGGACCCGGTACCACGTCTCTCCGCGGTTCGTCGAGATGGACAGGCCCTGGTCGTGCACGACGATCTGGCGGTCGGCGTCCAGCGGATCGATCCACATGTCGTGGTGGTCGCCGCCCGGCCGCCGGGGTCCCTGCTCGACCTGGTAGGTCTGGCCGCCGTCCAGTGTGCGTGAATACGCCGCGGCCAGGAAGTACACCTCGTTCGGGTCGTCCGTGGCCACGCGGCACTGGTTGTAGTAGGCGGTGCGGCCGCCCAGGTCACGGCTGTCGTTGCGCAGCTCCCAGGTCGAGCCGCCGTCCGTGGAGCGCCACAGCTCCCCGTGTCGGTCGGCTGCCCGTGGAGGGGCACGCCGTCGCCGGTCTCGATCATCGCGTACACGAAACGGGAGTCGGCCGGCGTCATGCACAGCGTCGTCTTGCCGATGGGCGGGTTGGGCAGGCCGTGGCCGGTGAGCTTCCGCCACGTGTCGCCGCCGTCGCGCGACGTGTAGATGCCCGATCCCGGCCCGCCGCTCTCGCGACCCCAGTGGTGCATCTCCACGGTCCACATCCCCGCGAAGAGGACGCGCGGGTTGTTGGGGTCCATGGTGATGTCCGAGGCGCCCGTGTTCTCGTCGGCGAAGAGCACGCGCTCCCAGTTGCGCCCGCCGTCCATCGTCCGGTAGATGCCCCGCTCCTGCTGCGGCGCATGCGTGTGCCCGAGCGCCGCGACGTAGACGATGTCGGGGTTCCGCGGATGGATCACGATGCGGCTGATGCGGCCGGTGGCCGCGAGCCCCATGTGCGTCCAGTGCTCGCCGCCGTCCGTGGACTTGTAGACGCCGTCCCCCACGCTGACGTTGGAGCGCAGGTGCGGCTCGCCCGTGCCGGCCCAGACGATCTGGGGATCCGAGCGCGAGACCGCGAGCGCGCCCACGGCCTCCACGTCCTGGCCGTCGAAGAGCGGCCGCCACGACACCCCGCCGTCCTCGCTCTTCCATACCCCCCCCGCGGCGGCGCCGACGTAGTACGTGGAGGGATCGCCTGCCACGCCCGCGACGGAGGAGATCCGGTTGCCCTGGGGTCCGATGTAGCGGTAGCGGAGGGCGTCGAGATGGTCGTCCGGGAGGGTCTGGGCGGACGCGACGGCGGCACCCAGCAGCGTGAACCCGGCCAGCGCGACCAGGGCGGGCCCGAGGGCCCGTGGGCGATGTCGATCGGACATGGGGCGGCTCCTGCTTCCGGGGGCGCGGGAGTGTGCGGACGCGGTCCATTCGCTCGGGCACGGGGCCCGCTGTGACCCCATGGGGCCCCGGCCGGGGGTGGCAATAGGCGAAGGAGGGGCCCGCGCGGCAAGGGCGCACCGGCCGTCGCCGGCGTACCGGGCGATGGCTACCGCAGCGCCTTCGGCAACTCATCACCGGCCCTCAGCGCCTCGACCCGCCGTTGGAGCGCGGCCGCCACGGGACTCGACATCCACGGTGCGAGCCAGGCCTCGTGGCCGCGAGGGACGAAGCGGATCGTGCTGCCCGCGGGAGTCGGATGGGCCAGGCGCAGCGTCACCCATTTCACGCTCTGGAAGCGGGTTTCCCTCACGGCGACGACATCACCCAGGCTCACTCGAGTGCCGCGCCGGGGATCGCCGATCAGCAGCGTATCCCCCCGGCGCCACACGTGCCGGAAGCGCCCGCCCCACCAGTGGAAGAACACGGAGCCGGCGGCCGCGGCGCCGAGAACGCCCCACTTTACGGCCGCCGGCGCCACCCCGTCGCCCAGAAGGTCGAGCCAGGCGGCGACCGTCACCGAGCCGGCGAGAACCGTGAACACGGTCGGCATGATGCGCGAGAAGTACGTCGTCCACGCCGAGGAGAGCTGGTCCGGTTCGGGGTCTCTGGTCGAAGGAAGCATGGCGCTCACCGGCGTGCAGGGTTCTCCCCGACGTTACGGTCCCGCCGCGAACCCCCTTCACGCAAGAGGCCCGCCGCCCCGCACGCAACCTTTCCGGTATCCGTCACGTCAGAGTATTCGAGGACCCGGGAACCGAGGAGGCTGGGATGAGCGTCATGGGCACGGATGTGCTGGCGGTGGCCTGCATCGTGGGGGGAGCGGCGGTGAGCGGTGGCGCGACGCTGGCGGCTCTTCAGCGCGCGGAGCCGGTGGGCTGCGCGGCGGAGGCGGTCGTGGCGCCGCGGGTGACGGTGCGGATGGGCGGCGTCGGCCAGGACGTCGTCGTACGCCCGCGCGTGGTCATGGTGCACGGTGTGCACGCGTGCGGGGCGGTGGTGGTGGACCGCGACGTGCGTGTTCGCATGGACGAGGTGCGCGCACGGGTGGAGGAAGCGCGGGCGCGGGCGGAGGGGGCGAGGGCACGGGCGGAACGAGCGCGGGCGCGGGCCGAGGAGGCCCGGGAGGGGGTCGAAACGGTTCCGGGCGACGAGTTCCAGACGCAGCTCCAGGAGGCGATGGCGCGCCTGGAGCGGGAGCTCGCGCGGCTGGACGAGGGGACGGGCGGACGGTAGGGCAGGCGGCGCGGCTCCTGCGGGGCCCCGGGCGGCTGCGACCGCCCGGGGTCCTCTCCTTTTCCGGGTCGGACCTCGCGCGGGGTCGGTGCGGGAGGCCGGGGCGGAGGAGGCGGTGGACCGCGAGCCGAGCCGGAGCCCGGCCCGCAGTGCGCCCGAGGCCCCGAACCGGTCGAATCGAGTCGGCGCCCGGCTCAGAGCTCGGCGCGCAGGGCCTCGGTCGGGTCGACGCTGGCCGCCCGGTGGGCAGGGATCCAACTGGCCACCAGCGCGATCGCGGACAGCAGCACCGCGACGCTGCCGAAGGTCAGCGGGTCCACCGGGCTCACCCCGTACAGGAGCGAGGCCATCAGCCGCGTGAGGCCGACGGCGGCCACGAGCCCGACCACCACGCCGCCGCAGGCGAGCGCGCCCGCCTGACGCAGGACCATGCGGCTCACGTCCGCCCGCTCGGCGCCCATGCGCCATGCGCACGCCGATCTCCCGGGTGCGCTGCGAGACCACGTAGGAGATCACGCCGTAGATGCCCACGGCGCCCAGGAAGAGCGCGACGCCGGCGGCGATCGCCAGCATGATGAGCGTGAAGGAGGTCTGCGTGGTCGAGCCGCTCACGATCTCGGCGAGGGTGCGCACGCGCGCCAGCGGCAGGTTCGGGTTCACCCCCCACACGGCCTCGCGCACCGCCGGCAGCAGCGCGTCGGGGTTGCCCGCCGCCACGCGCACCGCGATAGGCCATCGAGCGCTGGCGTGACGGGGCCGTCCTGGCCCCAGAAGTTCTCCACCAGCTGCGGCCAGTAGACCACGGCGACCGGGTCCTTCCCCATCCCGTCGTCGCGGACGTCGCCCGCCACGCCCACCACCTCGTACCAGGGCTTGTCGTCCCCGATGCCCGGCCTGGCGCACGCGCTTGCCGATGGCCGGCGGCCGGGTCGCCGAACTCGGCCCTGCGCCAGGTTCTCGGAGAGCACGACCACCTTGGCCCGGTCGTTGACCTCCTGCCAGGTGATGTCGCGCCCGGCGATCAGGCGGTTGCCCATCGTGGCGAAGTAGCCCGGGCGCGATCCACTTGTAGCGCCGGATGGGCGGGAGCTGACCCGGCTCGCGCCGGATGGTCCTCGCTTTCCAGGGGGTCGTTGCTGTCCCACCCGTCCATCGTCACCGAGGAGCTGATGGCCGCCGAGGCCACGCCCGGGATCGCCTGGACGCGGCGCAGGATCTCCTGGTGCGTCTGCGCGACCACCACCGGGTCCTCGATCTCCGCCGACGGGAATCGTCACGCGGAACGTGAGCACCTCCGCCGGGATCGCGGAAGCCCGGGTCCACGGAGCGGAGCGCCTGGAAGCTCCGGATCATGAGCCCCGATCCCGCCAGCAGCACCAGGGCGAGCGCCATCTGCGCGACCACCAGCGCGTTGCGGGCCAGGTGCTGCTCCTTCCCCGCGCTCCCGCCGCGCCCGCCCTCCTTGAGGGCCGTGACGAGCCGGGGCGAGCCGTAGCGCAGCGCGGGGAAGAGCCCGAACAGCAGCCCCGCCAGCACGGAGACCCCGAAGGTGAAGCCCAGCACCGTGTAGTCGATGCCGATCTCGTTGAGGCGCGGCAGGCTCTCCGGCCCGAGGGCCACCAGGAGCTTCAGGCCGCCCCACGCGAGGGCCAGGCCCACGGCGCCGCCGACCACGCCCAGCACCAGGCTCTCCAGGAGGAGCTGCCCGGTGATCTGGCGCGCGTCCGGCGCCCATCGCCGTGCGGACGGCCATCTCCCGCTGGCGGCCCTCGGCGCGCACCAGGAAGAGGTTGGCCACGTTGGCGCACGCGATGAGCAGGACGATGCGCCACCGTGCCCAGCAGCACCCAGAGCACGTTGCCCACGTTGCCGACCACGTCCTGCTTGAGCGGCCGGACTCAGCGCGCCGAAGCTGGGCCTGGTCGAGCATCGACTGCGTGATGCCGCCCGGGATAGCGCTCGACCGCCATGGGGATCATGCGCTCCACGTCGGCGTCGGCCGCGGCGATCGTGGCGCCGGGCTTCAGCCGGCCGATGGCCTGGTAGCTGAAGTTGCCGACGAACACCTTGCTGCGGTCGAAGCGGAACGGGAGGTAGATGTCGGGATCGAAGGCCAGGAAGCGGAAGTCGGCGGGGAGGACGCCGATGATCTCCCGGGGCTTGCCGTTCACCGTGAGGGTGCGTCCGATCACGCCCGGATCACCGCCGAAGCGCCGCTGCCAGTAGCCGTTGCCGAGCATGACGGTCTCGGGCGTGTCCGGGGTGTCGTCCTGCTCGGTGAAGGTGCGTCCGATGGCGGGCTGCACGCCGAGCATCGGGAGCGTCTGGTACGTGACCCCCATGGCGTCCACCTGCTCGGGCTCGGCGAGCCCGGTGATGGACGCCTGCTGGTTGTCCCACATCCCCACGCTCTCGAACGTCTGGCTCTCGTCCACGTACGTGAAGTGCAGGGCGGGGGACTGGTTCACCTCGTCGAAGCCGAGGCCCGGGGCGGTGTGCCAGATGCCCACCAGCCGCTCCGGGTCCTTGAAGGGGAGGGGCTTGAGGAGCACGCCGTCCACGACGCTGAAGATCGCGGCGTTGGCTGCCGATGCCCACGGCCAGGGTGAGCACCGCGACCGCGCTGAAGAGCGGGGCGCGGAGGAGCTTGCGAACGGTGTAGCGGAGCTGCTGGCGGAGCTGGTCCACGGTCCCTCCCATCGGTCACGTCGTACGGACGCGCCCCCCTACGGGGGTGACCGAAAGGTGGTTTCGGGCGCGCGCGGTCCCGCTGAGCGCGGAGAACCACCGGCGCCGACTGCCGCCGTCGCTACTCGCCCCCGCCGTGCTCCCCCCGCGGCGCCTGCGCGCTGCCCTCCCAGTCGGGGTCTGCGCCGCCGATCCACGTGCGTGTGGCCGCGTCGTACTGGATGGCGTGGACGCGGGAGAAGGAGCCGACGCCGGGGTTCTCACGGACCTCCAGGCCCAGCGCGCGCATCTCCTCTACCTCGGCGGGTGTCCAGCCGATGCCCGGGGAGGTCTCCACCTCCAGCGCGCGCCCCGTCATGTAGACGCGCGGGGCCGCGAGGGCGTCGGCCAGCGTCATGCCGTCGTCGATGACGCGCGAGATCACCTGTACGACGCCTGGAGGGATGCGGCCGCCTCCCGCCGCGCCCAGCGCGAGGAACGGCACGCCGTCCTTCAGCACCATCACCGGCGAGATCGACGAGCGCGCGCGCTCTCCGGGCTCCACGTGGCCCAGGTAGCCGCCGAGCGTCGACGCGTAGAGGAAGCCGAGCCCGGGCGTGACGACGGAGGAGCCCATGTTGGGCCCGAGCGTCTGCGTCAGCGCCACGAACATCCCGTTGCCGTCCGCGGCGGTCATGTGCGTCGTGTGGCCACGGTCGTCCGGCTGCACGGGGAGAGGCCGAGGGGCATCGACCCGTCCCGACGGCGGGGACGGGCTGGTGCGCGCCCCCGCGGGCGCTTCGATCCGTTCCGCCATGCGCGCGGCCCATTCCTTCGACGTGGCGCGCGCCGCCGCCGTGTCCGTGCCCAGGCCACGCAGCTCGCGGGCGGCGATTCCCAGCGCCTGGCCCTTCACCGCCGCCCACTGCGCCTCGGTCATCGTGGAGGGATCGAAGTCCTCCATGATCTGCAAGGCCTGGATCGACACCACGCCGGCGGATGGGACGTCGAGCCCGACGATCTCGTAGCCGCGATACGAGCCACGCACGACGCGGCTGTCCTCGGCGCGGTAGTCCGCGAGCGACTCCAGGGTGACTGCGCCGCCGTGGGTCTGCATGTCCGCGGCGATCTTCCGGGCGATCTCGCCCTTGTAGAAGGCGTCGTGTCCGCCGGCCGCGATGGCGCGCAGTGTATTCGCGTAGTCCTTCTGCAGGAGCATATCGCCCGGGCGGCGAGGCGTGCCGTCCGCCTTCAGGTAGATGGCGGCGGTGCCGGGGAACTGTGCCGAGTGCTCTGCGTTGGCCGCCTCGCGCCGCGCTTCCGCGGGGAGGACGCGGAAGCCGTTCTCCGCATAGTCGATCGCCGGCGCCATGACCGTCTCGAGGGGGAGGGAGCCGTACTCCGCGTGTAGCCGGAGCAATCCGGCGGCCGCGCCCGGAACGCCGACGACCGCGTAGCCGTAGTCCGCCTGGGGCGCCGTGTCCGCATCGTACGTCATCGGCGCCTGCGTCGTGCCGTCGATCCCGGCGATCGTCCCGTCCGGAAGGCGGATGAGGATCTGGTTCCGCCCCCCGATGCTGTTCATGGTCGGCTCGACGACGGCGATTGCGAAGGCGGTGGCGACGGCGGCGTCGGCGGCGTTGCCGCCCAGCTCGAGCATGCGCACGCCGGCCTCCGTGGCCAGCGGGTGCGCGGAAGCGACGGCGCCGTCGTGGGAGCGTGACGTCTGCAGCACGCTCTGGGCGTGCGCGGTGGGCGGCAGAGCGAGTCCGATGGCCGTCGCACAGATGGCGACGAGGGCCGGGATACGAATGCGCATGGGGAATCCGGTGGATCGGGGGGGTGTCTCGGGGTGAGGGCAGAATAAGGGCCTTCCGGGCCGCGGGCCATCGGAGTCGCCGGCGCGCGGCCGAACCGGAGCCGCTCTCCTCTCGACCGGACGGGCTTCCAGGGGTATGGTGCCCGTCATGCCGCACACGTACGAGCACGCCTACACCGTGGTCCCCGCGGATATCGACGGGTTGGGACACGTGAACAACCTGGTCTACCTCCGGTGGGTCCAGGAGGTGGCCGCCGCCCACTGGTCCGCGGTCGCGCGTGCGGAAGACCGTAGCGCCATCGTGTGGGTGGTCCTGCGCCACGAGATCGACTATCTGAAGCCGGCGTTCCGGGGAGACCGGATCGTGGTGCGCACCTGGGTGGAATCGTGGCACGGAGCGACCTCGGATCGGCGCACCGAGGTGCGCCGCGGCGCGGACGGCGAGGTGCTCGCGCGCGCCCGCACGTCGTGGTGCGCCCTGGACGCCGTATCCCGAAAGCCTCGCCGGCTGGCTGCGGCGGTGAGCGCGCCCTTCGCGGGCACGGAGGACGCTTGAGCGCCCGGGGTCGCGGCGACCGCACGCGCGCGAACGGAGAGGGGGCAGGGTGACGACGTGGGTCGCGCTGCTGCGCGGTGTGAACGTGGGGGGCCACAACAAGGTCCCCATGGCCGAGCTGCGGAACGTGTGCGCGTCCCTCGGCTTCGTGTCGGTCGCCACCTACATCCAGAGCGGCAACGTCGTGTTCCGCGCGGACGGGGACGCGCGCGAGCTCGCACGGAGGCTTCGCGACGCGATCGCGGATCGGTTCGAATGGGACGTGCCGGTCGTGCTCCGCACGGCCGACGAGCTCGACCGTGTGCTCGCCGGCAGCCCCTTCGTCGAGGCGGGCGAGGACGCCTCGAAGCTCCACGTCGGATTCCTGGCCGAGGCGCCGTCCGAGGAGACGGTGGCGGCGATGCCGCTCAAGCCCCCCGGCCGTGAAGAGTTCCGAGTGATCGGCCGTGAGGTGTTTCTGCTCTATCCCGATGGCATGGGGCGCAGCAAGCTCACGACCGCCTACTTCGACCGCGCGCTCGGCACCACGATGACGGTGCGCAACTGGAGGACGGTGACCAAGCTCGCGGAGATGGCGCAGGGCGCATGAGCGGTCGCGGGGGCGACTCCTCCGCCCCTTGTAGCAGGTCGGTGCCTCCCTGATCTTAGGCTTCACCGTCGACTCCCGCGGAGGCGGGCCGATATGTCGGATCCGAGGAAGCGCCTCATCGTGGTCGGGGATCGCGTGCTGATCGCGCCCGAGGAGGGCGAGGACCGCACGAAAGTTGGGCTGTATCTCCCGGCGACCGCCGTCGACAAGCAGGCGGTGCAGGGGGGGAAAGTGGTCGCCACGGGCCCGGGTACCGCGGTGTCGGCCCCGACCGAGCTCGACGAGGAACCGTGGAAGATCGGGGCCGCCGAGCCCCGGTACATGCCGCTGCAGGCCCGCATCGGAGACTACGCCATCTTCTTCCGGCGCGCCGCGGTGGAGATCACGTTCGAAGGGAACCGCTATCTCGTGGTTCCGCAGGCGGCCATCCTCACGCTCGTGCGCGAGGAGGACGAGGAGGACGTGGGTCTTCCCCCGTTCTAGCCGGTCGCATCGTCGCGCGCCCCGGCGGGAGCGGTCGGTGAGCATCGACCGCTACCGCTCCGTCATCCCCGACTGGTCCCGCTTCGTCGAGGCTGCGGAGCGTCCCGAGCCCACGGTCCTGCGCGTGCGCACGGGACGGATCACGCCCGACGCCCTCGTCGGCCGTCTCGAGGCCCAGGGCTATCGACTGTCCCCGCTCGAGGGAATGCCCGCCTTCTTCCGCATCGAGGACGAACCGCGTCCCGTCTCGTTCACGCTGGAGCACTGGCTCGGCCTCCTGTACGTCCAGCAGGCGTCGACCGGCGTAGCGGCGCCCGCCCTCGACCCGCGTCCGGGGGAGCGCGTGCTCGACCTGTGCTCGGCACCGGGAGGGAAGACCACGCACGCCGCCGATCTGATGGGTGACCGGGGCGCCCTCGTCGCGTCCGACGTGAGCGAGGGGCGGATAAGGGGCCTGCTCGGCAACATCTACCGCCTGGGTCACCCGAACATCCTGGTCGTGGCCGGGGACGGACGGCTGTTCCCCGAGGGAGCGCGTTTCGACCGTGTTCTCGTGGACGCACCGTGCTCCGGCGAGGGCACGCTCCGCCGCCGCGGCGGGCGACCCCCGCAGCAGTCGCGCTCGTTCATGGGCTACGTGACCCGGACCCAGGAGGACCTCCTGCGCAGGGCGATCCGCCTCACCCGTCCGGGCGGCACCGTCCTCTACGTGACGTGCACGTTCGCGCCCGAGGAGAACGAGGCGGTCGTCAGCCGCGTGCTCGCCGACGCTCCGGTCGAGCTCGAGCCGCTGGACCTGCCCGTACCCCACGCGCCGGGCCTCACCGCCTTCGACGGGGAGACGTTCGATCCGCGGCTCGAGGGCGCGGCCCGCGTCTACCCGCACCACCTCGACTCCGGTGGACTGTTCCTGGCGCGGCTCCGGCGTCTGGACGCGTGCGCCGCGGACGAAGGGGGGGCGGGCGCGTGGTCCCCGGTTCCCCCCGTCTTTCCGGACGACGGGATGGAGGAAGCGGAGGCCGCACGCCTGGTCGACGACGGGCTCGAGGCGCTCGACCACTTCGGCGTGGACCGGAGGGTATTCGAGGGCCTGACGTGGATGGCCCGCGGCGGCCGGCTGTGGCTGCACGGCCTCCCCGCGTGGCCGGTGCCCGGATGGGACGAGGGGGGCTGGCGCACGATCTCGGTCGGCTTCCGCGCGATGGAGTTCGACACGTCGGGGAGGCCGCGGCCCACCAACGACCTCCTGCAGTGGCTGGGCGGCGCGATCACGAAGAACACGGTGGACCTGGACGACGCCGAGATGCTGACGGCTTGCGCTGGCCGCCCGGTGCCGCGGGAGGAAACGCTCCACGGGCTCCTCGCCCTGCGCTACCGCGGCGCCGTGGTGGGGCGGGGAGCGGCGACGCCGGACGGAGTGCGCAACGAGATCCCGAAGACGCGCCGCCGCGACCTGGAGGCGATCGTCGAAGGTTCCGGCGGCGAGCGGGCCGCGGAGCCGGAGTGACCGGGGCGAACCGACCGCGGGCGCCGCTACCTGCCGGCCATCTTCAGGATGTCGTCCAGCGGATTCCCGTCGCCGTCGAGGTCGAGCATCGATGCGAGTCCGCCGCCCGCCTTCCCGCTGCCGCCGAGGAGTCCGCCGAGCAAGCCGCCGACCCCGGCCGACGTTTCGGCCGCGCCCGCGCCGGTTCTCTGATGCTGCTTCGCCATGAGACCGGTGACGAGCATCGCGACCATCGGCAGCATCTTCTTCAGCATCGACGGGTCCAGCCCCGTCGAGGTCGACGCGCTCTGCGCGACGGTGCGGCTGACCTCCTTGGTGCCGAAGATCTGTCCGAGCACGTCGTTGCCGCGGCTCACGTTCGTCGGCTGTTGTGACACCACGTCGTCGAGCAGGCTGCCACCCCCGAGCTTCCCGAGGAGGCCGCCGAGCCCCTCGGGAGCCTTCGCCTGCGACCCTGCCTGCTTCTTGAATCCACCGAGGATCGCCGGGAGGAGCGCCGCGGCCCCGGCGGCCGCGTGGCTCTCGCTGACGCCCAGCTCCTTCGCCATCGATTGGATGCCGCCGGGGGATCGCCACTACGGGAGAACGGTCCCGCCATCGGCGACGGCACGAAGCTCCATCAGAGGGGCAGCCCCGCCAAGCTCAGCACCCACCGGAAGAGCACGAACGCGGCTACGGCCGTTGCCACCGTGACGCCCAGGGTCCCGGCGAGCACCGTCCCCACCACCCATCGGCTCGCCCGCGCGGCGGCTGCGGGGTCTGCCACCACGCGCTCAAGCAGCCCGAGGTTCCGGCGGTTCGCCTTCCAGCCCAGGTCGAATACGTCCCCGAGCAAGGGGACGGATCCCACGACGGCGTCCACCAGGGCGTTGCCCGCCATGCGCAGGATGACCGGGGTCGGTGCGCCCAGGCGGGCCGCGGCGACCAGCAGATGAGACGCGGCGGCCCAACCCACCCAATCCCCCACGCCCGGCAGGAGGCCGAGCAACGGGTCCAGCCCCACCCTCCGCCGAGTGCCCGGGACGCGCACGAGGTCGTCGAGTACCGTCGCCACGATGCGTGCCTCGCGGAGCGCCCGGGGGGGCGGGGCGGGGGACCGGGATTCGGTCCTGGGAGCCCGGGAAGCCATGTGCGAGCTCGTAAGGTGGCTCGGCCCTACGACGGCCGCGAGCGACGCATCGGCCGCTCGCCGCGCCGCTGCCGCCGCCCGCTACTGCCGCCCCTGGACGATCGCGGCGATCGTCCGTCCGGCCAGGTTGAACACCGACTCGAACCGACCCTTCGCTTTCGTCTTCGAGCCTTCCCGCGGCACGCCCTGTCCCTGCGCGATCACGTAGATCGAGCCGGTACCGTCATCGACCTGGTACGCCCCCGCGCCGAACAACCCCGCGCTCCGCGTGACCGTGCCTTGTACCTGGACCGTTCGCCCGTCGTAGCGCTGCGGCTCATCGAGCAGGTCGCGGATGCGCACCGTGGACGCGCACGCGCCGAGGCCCAGCCCGAGCAGAGCGGAAAGAAGCAGGCGGCGGCCGGCGCGGCCGCTCAGTTTCGGGATCGTCATTCTCGGTTCCACCCTCGTTCGTTTGGGTGAGCCGTGCGGGCGCGGCGCGCCCGTACAACCTCGATAGTGCCCGTACGGCACGGGGCGGGCAAGCACCGGGCGGCGCCCGAGATCAGTGTGGCGCCGACAGCGCCGATCCCACCTGGCCCACTTCGGCGAAGGAGGTGGCGGTGAACGTGCCGTGGACCTCGATGGCGACCGTTGCGCCGCCACCCTCGACGAAACGGATCACATACTCCCCGAGGACGTCCTTACGTTCCGCCAGGATGTAGAAGTCGTGAAAGCCCGCCCCCGCCGCGGTCAGCGACGCTTCCGCACCTGCCGGGAGCCAGGGCGACGAGCCGGCGGGGGCCCCATCCGCCAGGTGGAGGAGGCGGAAGGGAAAGACCGCCGTAGCGGTAGCGGTCATGTCGCGTCCGGGCGCCAGGATCGCGGCGTACCCGTCGGAAGGCTTCGAGAGGTCGGGCTCGTCCGCCGACGCCCGCTCGCAGTCGTCGGGTGCGATGCGCCCTTCCGCCACCGACCCGTACGTGACGGACGTCTCGCGGCCGCATCCCACCTGGGGTGCGGGGAGCGGTGCCGTCGAGAGGGTATAGGGGCCCTGCGGCGTCGACTCTCCGCTGCCGGCCCGGGCGAAGGACGAAGCGCGCACCACGTAGCTCCCCGGGGGGAAGAGATGCTCGCGGGTGACGGAGTATGCGGAGTCGCTCGCCCACCCTGACAGCTGGTCTCTGCCGAGGTAGGTGGGCACGAAGGGCAGATAGCCGACGGTCGTCAGCGTCACGTCGAAGAGCGTCGCGCTGTCGAGTGTGAGCAGATAGCGGTCCCCGAGGCGCCCGTCCGGCTCGAGGCAGTCGGCCGCCGCGTCCAGGACGCCGGAGACGCTCTCGCCCAGCGCCAGGGTTGGGGGGGCCGCGGCGCAGGGATCGGTCGGGGGCACCGGGCCGGTGGCGGAGCCGCACGCCGTGGCCGCCGCGGCGCAGAGGGCGGCCAGCGCGATCCGCGGCATCACCCGGCCGCCTCTCCCAGCGTCCGCACGAAACGCGCATCCGCCGGCGCCAGCGGCAGCTCGTCGAGCTCCGCTGGCGTGAACCATCCGACCTCCGAGTGTTCGAGCGCGACCGGCTCACCCTCCGCTTCGACCTCGACGAAGTGGATCATGAAGGGGGAGCCTCCGTCGGTGGCGCTGAACAGCAGCTCGCCGGCGGACAGGGCGCGGATACCCAGCTCCTCCGACAGCTCGCGGTCGGCGGCGCTCAGCAGGGCCTCCCCGTCGTGGAGCTTGCCGCCCGGGAACTCCCACAGGCCGCCGTGCCGCTTCTCTTCGGGGCGCCGCCCCAGGAGGTAGCGGCCGTCCCGGCGGATGACCGCGGCGATGACGGGAATGGTCTCCAAGGGCTACTCCGCCCGCAGCGCATCGATGGGGTCCACGCGGGCGGCCCGCCGCGCGGGCAGCCAGGTGGCGAGGGCCAGGACCGCCAGGAGCAGCCCGGGCGCGGCGACGAACGTGACGGGGTCGTAGGTGGACACGTCGAAGAGGATCGCGCCCATGAGCCGGGTGAGCGCAAGCGCCGCCACCAGCCCGACGACGACGCCCGTCGCCGCCACCACGGCGCTCTGGCGAAACACCATCGAGCGGATGTCCGCCCGGGCCGCGCCCAGGGCGACGCGCACACCGATCTCCCGGGTGCGCTGGCCCACCACGTACGACACGACGGCGAACAGGCCCACCGCGCCCAGGAACAGCGCCACGCCGGCGGCGATGGCCAGCAGCACCATCGTGAACGACGTCTGCGCCACCGACCGCGCCATCACCTCGTCCATGGTGCGCACGGTGGTGATGGGCACCGTCGGGTCCCAGCCGGCGCACCACGTCGCGTATGGCCGCCGCGGACGGGGGGGCCTCGCCGTCCCCGCGGACCACCAGGTACATGCGGCCCATTCCCGGATAGCCCCAGCTCCCCACGACCATGGGCAGATACGCCGTGGGACGCACCTCTTCGCGCAGCCCGAACTCGTGGGCGTCCCCCACCACGCCCACCACGTGGGCGAACTCGGCCTCCTCATCCCACTTGATCCCCTTGCCCAGCGCGGATCCGCCCAGGTAGGCCTTCTCGAACGCCTCGTTCACCAGGGCCACGGGGGCGCCGCCCTCCCAGTCCGCGCGCTCCAGGTCACGCCCCCGCAGGAGCGGCTGTCCGATGGCCCTCAGGTAGTCCGCGCCCACGGCCTTGTACATGGCCACCGGGGGCAGCTGGCTCTCGTCCCGCGGCTTCCCCTCGATGTAGAACGAGCCGCCGTTGGCGTCGCCTTCCCCCATCGGGGCCCGGCTCGTCAGCCCCACGCCCGTCACGCCCGGGAGCGCGGCGACCTCGTCGGCGACGCGCTGGTAGAAGGCGGCTCCCTCGGCGTTGCGGCCCCGGATGCCTTCGCCCAGGCTCATCCCCACCGTGAGCACGCCCGAGGGATCGAAGCCGGGGTCGACGCGGCGGAGCCGATCGAAGCTGCGCAGCATGAGCCCCGATCCCACCAGGAGCACGAGGGCGAGGGCGAGCTGGGCCGCCACCAGGAAGGAGCGGGTCCGATGTCGCTCCCGGCCGTCCGTGGACGCCCGCCCGCCGTCGCGCAGGATGCGCGCCAGCGCGCCCGCCCGGTAGCGCAGCAGGGGCAAGGCGCCCAGGAGGAGGCTGGCCGCGACGGAGACCGCCGCCGCGAAGGCGAGGGAGGCGCCGTCCATGGAGATCTCGCGCAGGCGGGGAAGGGCGCCGGGCCCGTGGGACACGAGGAGCGTCACGCCGCCCCACGCCAGCAGGACCCCGACGAGGCCGCCGGCCGCACCGAGCAGCACCGCCTCCGCGAGGAAGCCCGCGGCGATCCGCCCCGATCCGGCGCCCATGGCGGCGCGCACGGCCAGCTCCTTCTGGCGCGACTCGGCGCGCACGAGGAAGAGGTTGGCGACGTTGGCGCACGCGATGAGGAGCACGAAGCCGACCGTGCCCAGGACGATCCACAGCGCCGCGCGACGTCGTCGCCGACCAGACGGTCCTGGACCGCTCGACGCGTGACCGACCACCCCGCCTGGTCCAGGAAGCCGGGCGTGATGTCCGGGAAGAAGTCGTACAGCCGGGACTGGAGCTCCGTGGCGCGCTGCTGCGCCTGCGCCACCGTCACGCCCGGGGCCAGGCGCCCGACGGCCTCCATGCCGAAAGCGCCGAAGGTGCCGTTCGGGTCGACGCCAGTGGCACCAGGGCCACCGCGTCCTGGTCGGGAAAGGCGAAGCCCCGCGGCATGACGCCCACGATCTCGGTGGACGTCCCGTCCAGCTCGATGGTCCGCCCCAGCACGCCGGGGTCGCGCGCCGAAGCGGGTCCTCCAGGCGGCGTCGCGTGAGGATCGCCACCGGGGGGCGCCTTCCTGCGGCGTCGGCGGCGTCGAAGGGGCGGCCGAGCGCGGGCCGCACGCGCAGCACGTCGAAGATCTCCGGCGTCACCGCGGCGAGCTCCACGCGCTCCGGCCGGTCCCCGCCGACCAGGTTGTGCTGGCCTGCGGTGAACGCCGCCAGGGAGGCGAAGAAGTCGGCGTTGGCGTGGTAGAAGTTGAGCGTCCCCTCGGAGTTCTTCAGCTCCGGGAGGTCCAGGCGCCGGAGCGTGGTGCGAGATGGACACGATCCGGTCGGCGTCCGGGTAGGGGAGGGGGCGCAGCAGCACGGCGTTCACCACGGTGAAGATCGCCACGTTGGCGCCGATCCCCAGCGCCAGCGTCAACGTCGCCGCCGCCGCGTAGCCGGGCCTGCGTCTCAGGGCACGCGCCGCGACCCGCACGTCGCTCGTCCAGCTCATCAGTCCCTCCCCCATCGAGGGTCGGGATCCGGCGCCCGACCGATCGCCGCGGCCGCGTACGGCCGCCCACCACTCCACGGGAATCCGTCGTGCCACGTCGACGACCGCGGCGAGGCCGGCGCGAACGACGGCCACGGCCCTTCCGCTCGCCGTGCCGGGCGCGCAGGGTCTCCTCCAGGTCCCGCTCCGCATCGGCGAGGTACGTGGCGCGGAAGTCCGCCGGCAACGCGCGCGCAGCGGCCCGAAAGGCCGCCACCGCCAGGCGCACGCTCGCGGGCCGTGCTGCGCTCATGCCCGTCCCAGCGCCGCGCTCGCGCGCGCCGCGTCCACCAGCGCCTGCAGGCGGTCGGCCTCGGCCCGCAGGATGTCCCGGCCGCAGTCGCGTCAGTCGGTAGTAACGCCGCCGCTGGTCGTCATCGGGGTCGTCCTCGCCCTCCAGCGGCTCGATCAGACCGGCCTCGGTCATTTCCCGCACGGATCCGTAGAGCGTCGCCGGCCAGAGCTTGAGGGCGCCCCCCGTCCGTTCCTCGACGCATTCCCGGATGGCGAATCCGTGACGCGCGCCGTCGGCGAGCGCCAGGAGGATGTGGAACCAGGCGGGCTTGAGCGGGAGGTGGGCGTCCTGGGTCATGTCGAGGCCGGAGGGGGCCGGGGAGCGAGAGGAGCGTGGCAAGATCAGTATGGATTCATACCGATATTATTCCATACTGGTTTCCGCGTCCAGGGGGACACGACCCGCGGCGCCCGCATCCGGCTGCGCCGGGCGTCCGGGTCCCCCTCAGCGGCTCCGCGACGGCACGGTCGTCACCAGCATCACGCGGCCACCGCGGCCGCGGCGGCCCCGAAGGCGAACGGTGCCGCCGGGCCGAAGCCCGACCACCCGCCGAAGCCCTGCCAGAGCAGTCCGGCGAGGAGCGAGGCCGGCAGCGTGATGATCCCGATCACCGCGTGGTAGGTGCCGTATGCGATGCCCCGCCGCTCGGGCTCCACCAGGTCCGCCACCAGGGCCTTGGACGCCCCGGCGACGGCGCCCATGTAGACGCCGTACACGGCGAAGAGCAGCACCACGTGCGTCGTGGTGCGCGCCAGGGCGAAGCCCAGGTAGACCGCCGCGTACACGCACCACGCGCCCAGCACCACCCACTTGCGAGGCACGCGGTCGGCCAGCGAGCCGGCGGGAGCGGAGACGGCGGCGTACACCACGTTGAACAGCAGGAGCATCCACATGAGCGCCATGACGCCCAGCCCGCGCTCCTGCGCCCGCAGGATCAGGAACGCGTCGGAGGAGTTCCCGATCTGGAAGACGGCGGACGCGATGCACGAAGGCACGGAACCCCGGGCTCATCCCCCGGAGCGTGAGGCGGGGGCCGCGCGCGGCCCCACCCGCGACCGGGACGTCGCGTGCGCCCGCCGCCAGCATGGCGACCGCGAGGAAGGCCGGCAGCAGGCTCCACAGCACGAGGCGGTGGAACGTGCCGTGCTCCAGCTGCAGCGCCCCGCCCTGCGTCGCGTGCACGATCGCGAGGGTGGCGGCGAGCCCCACCACCGCGCCGGCCGTGTCGGAGGCGCGGTGGATCCCGAAGGCCAGACCCCGCCGCGACGGGTGCACGGAGTCGGCCAGCAGGGCGTCCCGCGGGGCGGTGCGTACGCCCTTGCCCACGCGGTCCGCCCACCGGATGGCCGCGACCACCGGCCAGCTCGCCGCCAGGAGGTAGAAGGGCTTGGAGGACGCGGAGATCCCGTACCCACCCACCGCCAGCCACTTGCGGGCCCGCAGGCGGTCCGACAGCCAGCCCGACCAGAGCTTGAGGAGGCTGGCCGTCGACTCGGCCAGCCCCTCCACCACCCCCACGGCCCATGTGCGCACGCCCAGCACGTTCGCCAGGAAGAGCGGGAGGACGTTCTGCAGCATCTCGCTGGAGACGTCCGTGAGGAAGCTCGTGACGCTGGCGACCCAGACGTTGCGGTGCAGGTGCTCCGACGGCGGCTCCCGCTGGGGGGACGGTTCGGGGGCATGGGCTCAGATCCCGATGGCGATGCCCACGGCGATGGACACGGCGCCGAGGACGACGAGCCCGAGCCAGAGCGGGGCGGTGAAGCGGATCCACTCCTCGAAGCGCACGCCGGCCACGCCCAGGATGGCCATGAGCGCGCCGTTGGTCGGCGTGATCAGGTCGCACAGCCCGGCTCCGTACTGGTAGGCCAGGACGGTCACCTGGCGGGACAGCCCCAGGAGGTCGGAGAGCGGGACCAGCACCGGCATGGTGAGCACCGCCTGGCCGCTCACGCTGGGCACCGGCACGTGGATGGCGGTCTGCGCCGCCACCATGCCCAGGGCCGAGGCGAGGAGCGGGAGCCCCTCCAGCGGCGAGAACAGCCCGTGGACGATGGTGTCCACGATGCGCCCGTCCTGGAGCACGACGTAGATGGCCCGGGCGAAGCCGATGAGGATGGCCGCGTACGCCATCGACCGGAAGCCCTTCACGTACGCCTCGGCCGTGCCCGCCACGCCCAGGCCGGCCAGCCCGCCCACCACCACGCCCATGATGAAGAAGGCGGCGCCGAGCTCGTTGAAGCCCCAGTCCCAGGACATGATCCCCACGACCACCACGACGAAGGTCGCCACCACCAGGCCGAGGATGAGGACGTCGGTGCGGCGCAGCGGCTCGGTGCGCCCGCCGCCCACCTCCAGCGCCTCGATGCGGGTCGCTGCCGCGTAGCGCATGGTGGCGCCGATCCAGAGGGCCAGCGCCAGCACCAGGAAGACGATGCGGAAGCCCGCCGCCGACAGGAGCGGCAGCTCGGCGAGCTTCTGGGCGATCTGCACCTGGAAGGGGTTGATGGGGCTGAACGCCGAGCCCACGAAGGCCGGTCCCGCGCGACATGGCCACCGCCACGAGGGGCGTGAACCCCATGCGCGTGGTGAGGACGAGCAGCACCGGCACCAGGGCGATGATCTCCTCCTGCATGTTCTCCACCACCCCGCCCATGGCGAAGAACAGCGACACGACCGGGATGACC
This sequence comes from uncultured Gemmatimonadales bacterium, assembly GCA_963848895.1. Taxonomy (GTDB): domain Bacteria; phylum Gemmatimonadota; class Gemmatimonadetes; order Longimicrobiales; family Gaopeijiaceae; genus SZUA-318. The sequence goes on along the minus strand of CAWKGE010000017.1, from coordinate 500,724 downwards.
ATGCAGGTCCCGTCCGTGGAGGAGGCGCACCAGCGCCCCCACCCCCCGCTTCAGCGTCCCGGTCTCGTCCACGACGGTGAAGGCGCCGCCGATGAGGAAGACCAGGAAGACCACCTCGGCCGCGTCGATGCAGCCCCGGGGCAGCGCGACCACCGCGCGCGAACGGGCCCACCGGGGTACGCTCCACCCCGTGGTAGGTGCCCGCCACCACCACCGTGCGCCCCGTGGCCTCGTCCAGCGTCCGGTCGTACTCGCCGGCCGGGAGCACCCAGCTCGCCGCCGCGGCCAGGAGCACGCACCCGGACAGCAGGACCAGGGGATGGGGGAGGTGGAATCGCGGCCGTGCCTGGCCGGTCATGGCTGCGCCCCCGGCCCCGACGCCGGCGGTGGGAGCGGCAGCGCAGCGTCCAGCGCCACGAGGGTCAGGAGGGCGGTGCGGAGGGCGTCCATGTACTCCCCGGGGTCGATGTTCCGGAAGTCGTCGGTGGGGCGGTGGTAGTCGGGATGGTCCTCCACGCCGAGGTAGACGAAGGGGATGCCGACGTCGTGGAAGGGGCCGTGGTCCGAGGAGTGGGTCCAGTCGTCTCCTTCCGGCGCGTCCGGCGCGTCGTGGCCGAGGCGAAGCTCGAGGGGAGCCTCCGCGGCCACGCGCTCCAGCACCGGGCGCAGCGCGGGCGTCTGGTGCGCGCCTCCCGCCCACAGCACCCCAGCGGTGCGGGCCACCATGTCCAGGTTCAGGTCGAGCGCGATGGAGTCGAGGGGAACCGGCGGGTCGGCCACGAACGCCCGGGATCCCCGCAGCCCCACCTCCTCGGCGTCGAACGCCGCGAAGATCAGGGAGTGCCGCAGCGGTTGGCCGCGAAGCGCGCGCGCGAGGGCGACGAGGGCCACGCACCCGGACGCGTCGTCGTCGGCGCCGTTGTAGATCTCTCCGTTGCGGACGCCCAGGTGGTCGTAGTGGGCCGAGACGACGATGTAGCGGCCCGCGAGGACGCCACCGGGCACCACGCCGAGCACGTTGACGCCGGTGCGCGTTTGCGGTGGACGAACGTCCCCGCCACGTGAACGACCAGTCGAACCCCGCGCCGAGCGGACGCACGCCCGCTCCCGCGAGCTCGGTGGTCAGGTACGAGCGTGCCGCGGCGGCACCCGGGGTACCGGTACCCCGTCCCTCGAGGGAATCGGAAGAGAGATGGCGGAGCTCCTCCATGATCCGCGCGCTGTCGGCACCGAGGACGGCGAGCGGATCGGCGGGCGGGGCGTCGGTGGCCGGGGCGCCGGAGGAGCAGGCTCCCAGCGCGGGCCCGACGGTCAGGAGCGTCGCGACCAGGGCCCGGGCGGCAGTGCATCGGAATCGCATGGCGCACGAAGGTACGGCCCCGGCGCGCCCGGGGCACGGGCCTCCGCTGCACCGCGTTTGACGACGGGCCCGCCCCGCCGGAAGTTGGTCGAACGAGAGACTCATCGGGGACCTCCGCGCGGACGTCCGCCACCGCCGGGCATGAATCGACGCATCGTAGGCCCGCCTTCGGATCCAACTCTCCGCTACGCGATTCTCGGCGTAGCGGCCGGGGTGATCTTTCCGTTGGCGGCCACGGTGGCGCAGATGAGTCTCAGCGGCCTGGACGCCTCCCTCGCGGCGCTGATCGAGGCGCAACGCGGCGAGCCGCTCCTGTGGATCATCGACACGGCCCCCGTGGTGCTCGGCACGCTCGCGGCGCTCCTGGGCCGCCACCAGTCCATGATCCGGGGGTTGCAGGAGGAGCGTCGCGCCGCGGACATGGACCGGTTCTTCCATCTCTCGCTCGATCCGCTGTGCATCGTTGGGATGGACGGCCACTTCCGCAGGGTGAACCCCTCGTTCACGCGCGTGCTGGGCCACGACGCGGAGGGGCTCGCGGCGATTCGCTTCCTGGACCTGGTACACCCCGACGACCGCGCCTACGCCGTGGAGCAGACCCGGCGCCTGGATGCCGGCAGGTCGGTCGCCTACTTCGAGGTGCGCTGCCGGCACCCGGACGGGTCCTACCGCTGGATCGGGTGGAGCGGGATCCCGTCGACCGACGAGGAAGTGGTCTACGCGGTCGGACGCGACGTCACCGAGGCCAAGCGGTCCGAGCGGACGCTGATCGAGGCGAAGGAGGCGGCCGAGGCGGCGAACCAGGCGAAGAGCGAGTTCGTGGCGAACATGAGCCACGAGATCCGCACGCCGATGAACGGGATCATCGGCATGACCCGCCTGGCCATGGACAGCGAGCTGTCGCGGGAGCAGCGCGAGTACCTCGAGATGGTGGACTCCTCCGCCCACGCGCTGCTGGACATCATCAACGACGTCCTGGACTTCTCCAAGATCGAGGCCGGCCGGCTGGATCTCGAGCCCGTCCCGTTCAGCCTGCGAGAGACGCTCGCCGACGCGTTCAAGTCGATGTCGCTGCGTGCGGCGGAGAAGAACATCGAGCTCTTGTACGAGGAGGACGCCGACGTGCCGGAGGGGCTCGTGGGGGACCCCGGCCGGCTGCGCCAGGTGCTGGTCAACCTCGTCGGGAACGCGGTGAAATTCACGGATGCGGGGGAGGTGGGCGTCCAGGTGTCGGTGCGCCAGCGGACCGACGACGAGGTCCAGCTTCGCTTCGTCGTCCGCGACACGGGGATCGGCATTCCGATGGAGAAGCAGCGCCTGATCTTCGAGGCCTTCGCCCAGGCGGACGGATCGACGACACGCCGGTACGGAGGCACCGGCCTCGGGCTGGCGATCTCGGCGCAGATCGTCTCGCGGATGGGCGGGACGCTGGAGGTCGAGAGCGAGCCCGGGAGAGGTAGCGCTTTCCGTTTCGACGCCCGCTTCGGGCTGTCGGACCAGGCGGTGGTCACCCCCGCCGGCACCGCGCTCCCGGTCCGACTCGCAGGTCTGCGGGTTCTGGTGGTGGACGACAACGCGACCAACCGGCGCATCCTGGTGGAGTGCGTCAAACGGTGGGGGATGGAGGCGGCAGAAGCGGCCGACGCGCCCGGGGCGCTGCGCGCGCTGGAAGAGGCGGCATCCGGGAGCGAGCCGATCCGCCTCCTCCTGTCGGACGTGCACATGCCCGACACGGACGGCTTCGAGCTGGCCGAGACGGTGCTGGGCGGCGATCGCTTCGGTCGGCCGGATGTGGTGCTCCTGACGTCGGCGGTGCGTCGAGGAGACTGGGTGCGGGCCCGGGAGCTCGGCGTCGCCGCCTTCATGCTCAAGCCCATCCTCCCCTCCGAGCTCCTGGACGAGATGCGCCGGATCGTGTCCGCTCGGGACGACGTCGCCCGTCCGCCGATGGCGGAGGTTCCCCCGGACGCGTTGGACCGCCCGCTGAAGGTCCTCCTCGCCGAGGACAACAAGGTCAACCAGACGCTCGCCGTGGCCCTCCTTTCCAAGCGCGGACACGACGTCACGGTCGCGGTGAACGGCCAGGAGGTGCTCGATCTCCTGGACCGGGAGACCTTCGACCTGGTCCTGATGGACGTGCAGATGCCCGAGCTCGACGGGATCGAGGCCACGCGCATTCTCCGGGCGGAGGAGGCGGAGGGACAACGGCTCCCGATCATCGCGATGACCGCGCACGCCATGGCGGGGGACCGGGAGCGCTGCCTGGAGGCCGGGATGGACGACTACGTCTCCAAGCCCATCGACGCAAAGGACCTCTTCGACACGATCGCGCGCGTCCTCTCCGGGGGCACGGCAGCCGCCGCGCCTCCACCGGTGTTCGACCGCGTGGTGGCGCTGCACCACGTCGGCGGCGACCCGGCGATCCTGCAGAGCCTGGTCGCCATGTTCGTCGACCAGGGGCCCACGCGCCTCACGCTGTTGGAGAGCGCCCTGCGCAACGGAGACGCGCGCGCGCTCGAGAAGGAGGCCCACGCGCTGAAGGGCACCGCCGCCACCCTCGGGATGTCCCGATTGCGGGACGCCGCCTACGCGGTGGAGCGGGCCGGGGCCGCGGCGTCGATGGAGCAGGGTGCGGCGAACCTCGTCGACCTGCGCGCGGCGGTCGAGGAGGTCCTGCAGGCGGTGCGCAAGACGGATCTCGATCTTCCCGCCACCCCGGTACGGAGCAGAGCATGAGCGCGGCACCACGTCCGTGGACACGCAGGGCGTTCCTCGAGGGGGTGGGGTCGTGTGCGGCCCACCTGACGCTGATGTCGGCGGCAGCCGCCGGCCTGCCACGGTCCCTGTGGGCCACGCAGGAGCGCTTCCCGGTCGTGGCCAGGGAGCCATGGGGACGGCTGGAGAAGGTGGCGGACGGCGTCTGGGCCCTGGTGTCGACTCCCCTCGACGGGGATCGCACCACGCTGTGCAACGGGGGGATCGTCGCGGGGCGTGTCGGCGTGCTGGTGGTGGAGGCGTTCGGGAGCGACGCCGGGTCGGAGTGGATGGCCGCGCAGGCACGCGCGCTCACTGGACGGGCGCCCACGCACGTGGTCCTGACCCACTACCACAGCGACCACACCGCGGGCCTGCGCGGTGCCATGCACACCGCCGACGTGAAGTTGCTGGCGACGGCCGTGACCCGCGACGAGGTGGAGGAGCGCAACCAGGATCCCCCGAAGGAGATCCTGGACGGAGCCACGCCCCTGGATATGCGGCGCCCGACGGAGATCGACCTCGGAGGGCGCTCGGTGCTCGTCGTGCCGCGCCGGGGACACACGGACTCGGACGTGAGCCTGGAGATCTCCGATCCCTCGGTGGTCTTCTGCGGCGACCTGGTGTGGAACCGGATGTTCCCCAACTACGTGGACGCGATCCCGACGCGCCTCACCGCAAACGTGCGACTGCTGCGCACCCTCGACGCGGCTACGTACGTGCCCGGCCACGGCCCGCTGGCGGACGCGGCCGACCTGGAGCGCTATCGGGCGCTCCTGGACGACGTGGAGGCCGCTGCGCGCCGGGCCGTGGAGCGGGGCACGAGCGCCGAGGACGCGGGTGCCGCCTACCGGATCCCCGCGTCCCTCGGGGAATGGACCCTCTTCAACCCGGCCTATTTCGCCCGCGCCATCGGCGCCTGGATGAAGGAGCTCGGGGCGTAGCGCGAGCGAAGGGCCGGGACTCGGCCTCCGGCTTCACTGCAAGCGCGACGTTGCTAGCTTTCAGGGTCGCGGCCGATGGGACGCCGCGGGAACAAGTCGGCAGAACGGAGCATCCATGTCGGGCATCGAAGGGCACCATCGCGATCCTCACCGGGGGCGGCGACGTCCCCGGCCTCAACCCCGCCATCCGCGCGGTCACCATCCGCGCTCGCCGGGAGGGCTACCGCGTCCTGGGCATCCGCCGCGGCTGGCGCGGGCTCGTGGACTTCGTGCCGGACCAGGCGCGGACAACTCGTCGTGCATCGCCGAGCTCTCCGAGGAGCTGGTCAACCGGGCGGGACGCACGGGGGGCACGTTCCTCCACACGTCGCGGACCCGGCCGAGCCACCTGCCCCTCGAGCTGGTGCCCGAGCACCTCAGGGACCGCTACGGCGACGCCGTCAACGACATCACGCCGGACATCCTGAAGAACCTGGACTTCCTGGGGATCGACTACCTCGTGCCCATCGGGGGAGACGACACCCTCTCGTACGCGCACCGGCTGCACGAGGAGGGCGTGAAGCGTCGTCGCCATCCCGAAGACCATGGACAACGACGTTCCGGGTACCGACTACTGCATCGGCTTCAGCACGTGCGTGACGCGGACGATCGAGCTCACGCATCGGCTGCGCACGTCGGCGGGCTCGCACGAGCGCATCCTGGTCATCGAGGTATTCGGCCGCTACGCCGGGTTCACGGCGCTCCTGCCCACCATGGCGGGCGCCGCCGACCGGTGCGTGATCCCCGAACACCCTTCGACCCGAGCGCCTCACCGAGCTGCTGGTGAAGGACCGCGGCCGCAACCCGAGCCGGTACTCGGTGGTGCTGGTGTCCGAGGGCGCCACGATGACGCACCAGGAGGGCATGGTCTTCGAGAGCGACGAGACCGACCAGTTCGGCCACAAGAAGCTGGGCGGCATCGGCGACCAGGTCTCGGACCTGATCAAGGACGTGTCGCCCGAAGTACAACGGGGGCAAGGTCGTCAACGTCGTGAACCAGCGCCTGGGCTACCTGGTCCGCTCCGGCGACCCGGACGCCCTGGACTCCATCGTCCCGATGGCCTTCGGCAACCTGGCGCTGGACCTGATCCTGGAGGGTCGCAGCGGCCTGCTGGTGGCGGTGCGCAACGGCGTGTACAGCCCCGTGCCCGTGGAGTCCGTGGTGGGCGCGAAGAAGGTCGTGGACGTGGGCCTCTACTACGACACCGAGCGGATGCGCCCGAAGTACGACCGCTTCTCGTCGCGGCCGCTCTTCATCATGACCAGCGGAAGCTGAGGCGCGCCTCGCCCAGACCCACGGGCCAGAAGGGAGTGACGGCGACCCCCTGCACGGACGTCCTCCGAGCCGCTCTCGGACTTCGAGACCGTGCGGATCTCGTAGCGCCACGTCTCTTCGGCGGGCGGATCCATCTCCAGGTGAGCCTCGGCTCGGCGTCCACCGACACCGACAGCTCCGGTGCGAAGCGCGCGTCCGGCGGAAAGCCCGCGGGATCCCACCGCCACGTCACGCCCAGGGACCCGTCCGCGTCGAAGGTGATCCCCTTCTCCAGGGCCGCCGGGATCGACGCGCGCAGGCGCAGCACCACCGCATCGGGCGTCTCCTCGACCACGCAGGCCATCTCGGACGCCGCCCAGCTCGCCAGCGCCTCGTACTCGGCGCGCTCGTAGGCCTCCACGGTCAGTGTCGCCGGCCAGCATCCGGTCGACCAGGATGGCGCGCTCCTCCCGGTCGAAGGGAGGCAGCTCCTGGAAGCGCAGCCCCTCTTCCAGGGCGTGGATCGACGGCATGCCCTCCCCCGTCCGCCTCGGCGCCGTGCGCCGACGCGCTGGCCTCCCCACGGTGGTAGCTTTCCCGGCGTCGGGTGAGGACGTCGGCCAGGTTGGCGCGGTGCCGGAACGACGTGAGCTCCTCCACGGCCCCGCCCCGCGCGGGCGCGACCAGGGCGGAGAAGGCCGGCGCGTGGACCCACACCTCGTCGCGCCCGTCGGCGTCCAGGTCCAGCACCTCCGCACGGAGCGGCTCGCCCCGGCGCAGGATCTCCTCGGCCTCGGCCAGGTTGGCCCAGATGGCGGCGCGCAGGTGGCGCAGGTAGAGGCCGCCGAAGACCCCGTGCCAGTACGCGTCGTTGCACTGGGCCCGGCCGATCGCCCGCCGCGCGTCGGGCGGGTCGCCCCGCTCCCGGCACAGCGTGCTGAGAGGCGGCGGCCTTCTTGTGCATCCGGTTCGACTCGGCGTAGCGCGCGAGGAAGTTCCGCCAGTGTCCGCCGCGCAGCAGGATCGCTCACGGCGGGGTCGGCATCCGACTGCGCCAGGAGCCGCTCCAGCGCGCTCCAGCCTGCGGGCCGCGGCGGCGGGGAGGGACCACCCCTCCATCTCCCGGTACGAGGCCGAGGGGAGGTACGCGAGTCCTCCCGACCGGCACCTCGCTCCAGCGCCTGCGGTGGGCGTGAGCAGTCGAACCAGGTCCTTCGACACGAGCGCGTCCAGCGTGTCCAGGAACCGCTCCATCCACCCCTGCTGCCACACCCACTCGGCGGTCCCGGGCCACCCGCCGAACTTCTCGCCGTCGTCGGCCAGCACCGCCAGGGGCTGTCCCGTGGCCTGGAGCGAGCGCAGGTAGTCGCGCGAGCTCCTCCGGGGGGCGGAACGGGACGAGGTAGCGGAGGCGCTCGTCGATGGGGAGGATGGCGAGCCCATGCCCGCCCGACTTCGGTGCGCCAGGGTCGGTGGAGGTGGCGCCGGTCGTAGCCGGCGACGAGGAAGTGGCGGTCGTCGACCATCGCGTAGCGCACGCCGGCCATCGGCCAGGTCCTCCGCGAGCCCGGGCTCCCACACCCGCTCGGTGAGCCACAGGCCCGTGGCCATCCACCCCGAAGCGGTTTCGCAGCCAATCCCGCATCCAGCCGATCTGCTCCAGGCGGTCGGGGCGGGAGAGGACCGGGCAGCACCGGCTCGTAGAAGCCGGACAGGAGGAGCTCGACCGAGCCCTCGGCGGCGAGGCGGCCCACCAGGTCCAGGAGCGGGTGGCCGTGGGCGTCGAGCCATTCGAGCAGGGGCCCGGACACGTGCAGCGCCACGGGAAGCGACCCGCGCTCCGCGATCGCTGCGCAGGAAGGGGAGGTAGACGTCGTCGGCGTGGCTCCGGAAGACCTCGTCGAAGTTGCCGACGGGCTGGTGGAGTGCAGGCCGAACACGTAGCCGACGGGCGCGCCCGACCTCGGTGCGGGCACCTCCGTCGCCGCCGGCCCGAACCCGAGCCGCTCGGCGACCTCGCGTGCGGCGGCCGGGGCGACGGCGGTGACGTCCGCCAGCGCCCTTCCCAGGGTCGTCTGCGCCTCGAAGGGCACCGGCACGCCCGTGCGGCCTGCAGCTCCGCGGTCCGGCGCTCCACCTCCCGGGCCCGTGTCGTCCCCGGGATCACGCACGAACCGGAGGACGGCGTCGGTCAGGCCCTGGACGAGCACGGGGTCGGCGGCCGCCGGGCCCGACGCGACCGGAGCGGCCACTCCGCCGGGCGGCGGCGCGTCGAGGCGAACGCGGGTCTCCCACAGGCGTGCGCCGTCGCCGGCCTTCCGGGTCCGCGCTCGGGCCTCCGCGAGCCGGGACACGAGCCGACGCTCGAGGCGACCGCCCGAGTCCCCCACCAGCTCGATGGCGTGGGCGGCGTATCGGAGCACCTGCAGCGGCTCCAGGCCCGCGAGGTCGTCGAAGAACCAGCCGCACGACGTGAACATGCGCAGGGCGTCCCGCTCCATCTCCAGCAGCTCGATGGCGCGGTCGGCCTCCGCGTCGCTCAGAGGCCCGCGCCGCGTGCTCGCTCCACGAAGCGGCGCCGCGCGGGCGCACCTCGATCGAAGACCGCGCCGTAGGCGTCGCGCGCGGCCCACGGATCGGAGAACAGCCGCCCGCCCTCGCTCGCGAAGACCGCGTGCAGGTCGCGCGGCGAGCTCGTCCAGCGCGTCGCGCAGCACGCTGCGCCACTCCTGCTGCGGCGGGCTTGCTGGTGTCCATCCGGCAGCCGCAGTTCGCCCGCCACCGCTCCACGCCGTGGGCGCACGACCAGGAGCTGGGCGCGACGATCTTCACCTCCGTCTCCGGCGGGTTGCGCTCCAGGAAGGAGGCGAAGTTCTCCAGGCGCGCGTCGCCCCGCTCGCGGACCTCGAGGACGGCCGCGGCCAGGGCCATGTCGCCCCAGCGATGGTGGTGCCCGAAGGTCTCGCCGTCGGTGGCCAGCGAGGCGAGCCTGCGGTCCGCTCCGTTCTCCTCGACCATGCGCAGGACCCAGGCGTGGGCGTCGCGGAGCAGGGTACCGAAGGCCACGTCGTGGCTCAGGCCACCGTCGTACACGAACACGGCGATGTCCGCGCCCGACGGGAGGCGCACCCGTCCGGGCATCCCCCCGGGCGGAGCCTCCTCCACCTGGGTCGGGCCCGAGCACGGTGAAGCGGATCCCCTCCGCGGCCAGGACCTCCAGCGTCTCGATGTCCACCGCGGCCTCGGGGAGCCACATCCCCTCGGGCTCGCGGCCGAAGCGCCGTCGGAAGTCCGCGATGCCCCAGCGCACCTCGGTCACCTTGTCCCGCCGGCCGGCCAGCGGAAGGATTACGTGGTGGTAGGGGGCGGCCAGGGCGTTGCCGTGGCCCAGCCGCGCCAGGCTGCGGGCGTCGGCGTCGAGGAAGGCGCGATACGTGTCCGGCGCCTCCCGGGCCATCCAGGACAGGAGCGTCGGGCCCGCGTCCCAGCTGATCCACTCCAGCGCGTTCACGACCGCGGCGATGCGCCCGTCGCCGTCGAGCACGGCGGGCCGCGGCCACCGCCCGGTAGCACTCGTCGTGGACGCGCCGGTTCCAGTCGTGGAAGGGTGCGGCCGACGGCTCGTTCGGGCACCGCGCCGGTCCAGGGGTCTTCACGGGGAGGCTGGTAGAAGTGGCCGTGGACGACCACGGAGCGGCGGGCTTCGGTCATGGTGTTCCGGTCGAGGGAGGGAGATCAGGGAGCGGGGATGGGCGGACGGCTCGCCCGGTGCTGGGCCGCCTTGCGGTAGACGTCACGGTACTGGTCCACCGAGCGGGCCCAGCCGAAGTCCCGGCGCATCGCTTCACGCACGCGCGCGTGCCAGGCCTCCGGATCGCCGTAGAGCGCCAGCGCCGCCTCGAGGGCCCCGCGCAGGGCCCGGGGCTCGTACTCGTCGAAAAGGAAGCCCGTGACGCCGATCCTCGATCGTGTCGGCCAGACCTCCGACCCGTCGTGCCACGGGTAGCGCCCCGTAGCGCTGGGCGCGCATCTGGGTGATCCCGCACGGCTCGTAGAGCGAGGGCATGAGGAGGATGTCCGCGCCGCCGAGGAGGCGATGCTCGAACTCCTCCGTGAAGTCGAAACGCACGGCGACCCGGTCCGGCGCCCACCCGGCCAGCGACGCTCAGCCGCTCGTGGTAGTATCGCTCGCCGTGGCCCAGGAAGACCCACTGGGCGGGAAGCTGGAGGATGTCCGCCGTGAGGATCAGGTCGAGCCCCTTCTGGTGGACCAGGCGCGCGCTCATCCCCACCACCGGCGTGGCGCGCTCGGTGGGGAAGCCGCACTCCTGCTGGAGCCGCTTCTTGCACAGCGCCTTTCCCTCCGTACAGTCCGGCGCCGTACGAGCGGGGCAGCTCCGGGTCGTCCGCCGGATTCCACAGGTCGAGCTCGATGCCGTTGAGGATGCCTACGAAGCGGTCCCCCAGGGCCCGGAACACGTCCTGGAGCCCGAAGCCACCCACGCGCGTGCGCAGCTCGTCCGCGTGGGTCGGGCTCACCGTGGTGACCATGTCCGCGCACACGAGCGCGCCCTTCAGCAGGTTGACCTGTCCGTACCACTCGAGGAAGCGCCAGTGGTAGTAACGTCGATCGATGCCGACCTCGTCGAGCACCTCGGGCCCGTAGTAGCCCTGGAAGCCGGCGTTGTGCACGGTCATCACCGTGGATACGGCGTCGAAGTACTCGTCGCCCGCCAGCGTGGTGCGGAGGTAGAGGAGGGCGAGCGCCGTGTGCCAGTCGTGCGCGTGGATCAGCGTCGGTCCAGGCGACAGCCTGGGCAGCGCCTCCAGCGCGGCGCGACAGAAGAACGCGAAGCGCCGATGGTTGTCCGCGTACGCGCCGCCGTCGTCCCCGTACAGGTCGGGGCGGTCGAAGTAGTCGTCGTTGGCGACGAAGTAGATCTCGGGCGTGCCGGCGTCGGTGGGAAGGTGGAACAGGCGCGCTTGCTCCTCTCTCGATCCCACGCGCACCACCAGGTCGAAGCGGGGCTCGATCCAGGGAAAGTCGCGGCGGATCTGCCGGTGCAGCGGCAGGATGACCATCGTCGGGACGCCCGACTGGGCCTGGTACCGGGCGATGCCCCGCACGGCTTCGGCCAACCCCCCGGAACGAGCGTAGGGCCAGTACTCCGACACCAGGTGCACGACGGTCGCCCGGAAGGCGGGATCGGCGTGTCGGTCGTGGGCCACCTGTCGGGCTCCGGACGGTCGATGGGGCATGGTGCTCGTCGGAAATGCGAGAGACGTTCCTATACCCCGCTTTCGTCACGGCGTTACGTCGTCGCTCGACGCGCGGGAGTCCGTGCCGACGGGCCTCAGACGGCCGGTGGATCGTCGTTCGCCATGTCTCCCGCCAGGGCCGGGAGGTAGTAGCATTCCGCGTACTCCTGGACCATCCGCTCGGCGGTGAAATGCGTGCCCGCCACGCGCATGGCCTCCTTCATCATCCGGATCCAGTCGCGCGGGAGATCCTCGTCGTCGCGGTCGTAGTACATGGGGACGACCTCGCGCTCCAGGAGCGTGAAGAGGGCGTCGTGATCCGTGCGCGTCCACCTCGTCGTCGGTCCCTTCCGCGACCGGGACGGCCCATCCGTTCGTGCCCGTGAAGCCCTCGGCCCACCACCCGTCGAGGGTGCTGATCTGCGGCACGCAGTTCAGGGCCGCCTTCATGCCGCTGGTGCCCGACGCCTCCATCGGCACGCGGGGCATGTTGAGCCAGACGTCGACGCCCTGGACCAGGCGGTGCGCGACGTGCAGCTCGTAGTCCTCCACGAAGGCGATGCGCCCCTCGAAGCGCGGGTCGCGGGTCAGCTGCCACACCTTCTGCAGCACGCGCTTGGCGTCGTCGTCGGCGGGATGGGCCTTGCCCGAGAAGACGAGCTGCACGGGCCGGCGCGGGTCGGTGAGGAGGCGGCGCAGCCGCTCCTCGTCGCGGAAGAGGAGGTTCGCCCGCTTGTACGTGGCGAAGCGTCGTGCGAAGCCGATGGTGAGGGGCTCGGGGGTCAGGAGCGTGCCGGCGCCCGACCAGGTGCGCCGCCTCCCGCCACAGCTCGATCCAGCGCGCGCGAGCCTGCTCCCGGCAGAAGTCCAGGAGCGTCTCCTTCAGGTAGACGTGGATGTTCCAGAGCATCGGCGTCGTCGAGCTCGCGGACCCGGCTCCCACGGCCGCGGTCCGTTCTGGCGCGATTCCCAGTCCTCCCCGAAGAGCGCGTCCAGTAGCACCATGTAGTGGTGCGACATCCAGCTCGGCAGGTGCACGCCGTTGGTCACGCTTCCGATGGGGAGGTGCGCCGGATCGCGGCCGGGCCAGAGGGACGTCCACAGCTCCTGGGTGACCCGGCGGTGCCGCTTCGACACCCCGTTCACGTTCGCGCGACAGGCGGATGCCCGCAGCCGTCATATGGAAGCGGCCGGCATCCAGCTCCGGGTGCTCGCCCAGGGCGAAGAACGTGTCCCGGTCCAGGCCTCCGTCGGCCCAGTAGCTCGAGCACACCGCCTCGATGGACTCGGGCGGGAACATGTCGTGCCCGGCCGGGACGGGCGTGTGCGTCGTGAAGACCGAGTGGGCGCGCACGGCACGGACGGCGTCCTCGAGGGAGTCGCCGGCCTCCAGGCGCTCCCGGACACGCTCCACCATCATGAACGAGGCGTGGCCCTCGTTGGCGTGCCAGGCGCCCGGATGGACCCCCAGCGCCCGGAGGACGCGGACGCCTCCGATCCCCAGGATCCACTCCTGCTTGAGGCGGTGCTCCTGCCCGCCTCCGTAGAGCTTGTAGGTGAGCTCCCGGTCCTCCGGGTCGTTCTCGGGGAGGTTGGTGTCGAGCAGGTAGAGCTTCACGCGGCCCGCATCCAGCCGCCATGCGCCCACGTGCACCGGTCGCCCGGACGTCTCCACGGGCGCCAGCGACAGGCTGCCGCCCGGGGCCCGTCAGGCGCACCAGCGGCATGATCTCGGGGTCGAACGTCTCGTCCGAGTCCTCCTGCCACCCCTCCAGATTCAGCTTCTGGTCGAAGTAGCCCTTCGAGTAGAGGAGTCCGACGCCGATCAGGGGGACACCCAGGTCCGAGGCGGCCTTGCAGTGGTCGCCCGCCAGCACGCCCAGGCCTCCCGAGTAGATCGGGATCGAGTTGTGCAGTCCGAACTCCGCGCAGAAGTACGCGACCGGATGCTCTTCGACTCGCCGTCGGGGAAATAGCGCCGGAACCACGTGTCCTGCGTGCCCAGGGCCTGCTCGAACGTCGGCGAGGGTCCGGTCGTACAGGGCCAGGAACTCGGGGTCCGACGCGCACTGCGCGAGGCGGCCGGGGCTGACCTGCCGGAGCATAGCCACGGGGTTGTGCCGTCGTCGCCGACCACAGGACGGGATCGATGGCACGGAGCATCCATCGCGCCCGTCGATCCCACCTCCACCAGAGGTTCAGGGCGATGCGCTCGAGGTGTTCGATCCGTTCCGGCAGATAGGGGATCTTGCCCGAATCTTCCGTCATGGTGTGCTGGTTCCGTTTCCGTCCGGGGGGTGCAAAAAGAAATCCGGCGACGTGAAATTAACGTCATCGCCGGTGGGATTGTGAAGGTAGTCGTAGGCGGACGGGTGCCGACGCCCCGTGCCGCGCAAGTCGAGGAGGGACGACGAATGGCCAAGAGCGACAAGGAATTCAGGGCACGCGTGCGGGACTTCGTCGCCCGACACCCCGATGGTTGGAGCCACGACGAATGGCTGGGGCTGTTGGCGGAGCTGCGCGAGGCCGGCCTGGACCGGGAAGGCCCAGAGGCCATCGGAGCGGCTCTGGAGCACGAGCGGGTCCTGGCGGTGCTGGAGGGGGCGGCGGTCAAGGGACTCGGTCCCAAGCGCCGGGAGGCCGTGGCTGGCCGTTTCGGCCGCCTCTGGGACCTGAGGAACGCGTCCGTGGACCAGATCGCCGAGCTCCCCTCGTTCCATCGTGGTCTCGCGGAAGCCTTGCACGACGCGCTCCGTTGAGGTTTCCGCGGGGCGCGTCCGTCGGCTCCCGGCGACCTGGCATCGAAGTTGCAGGTAGGCGCCGAAAAAACCGGAACTTCCATCGAGGAGAACCCCATGGCGGTCGATCTTGCGCTGAGCGGGAGTCGAGCCTTAAAGGCGTCCATCCTGTCCCTGATTCTGCTGGCCGGGGGCTGCGCGTCGATGAGCAACACGGAAAAGGGCGCCGCCGGCGGGGCGGCGGCCGGTGCGGCCGTGGGCGGCCTGATCGGGAAGGCGGCCGGCTCCACGGCGAAGGGCGCGATCCTGGGTGCCGTCGTGGGCGGCGCCGCGGGCGCCGCCATCGGGCATCGGATGGACGAGCAGGCGAAGGAGCTGGAGAACACGTTGCCGAACGCGACGGTCGAGCGCGTCGGCGAGGGGATCCAGGTCACCTTCGACTCCGGCATCCTCTTCGACGTCGATTCCAGCGTCCTTCGACCGGCCTCGCGGGACAACCTCACGAACCTCGCTCGCAGCATCGAGGACTACGAAGGCACGCGCGTGCTCGTGGTGGGCCACACCGATTCCACCGGCTCGGACGCCTACAATCAGGGCCTGTCGGAGCGCCGGGCGATCTCGGCCAAGACCTACTTGATCGAGCAGGGCGTTGCCGGGGATCGCATCGACGCGGTCGGACGTGGAGAGGCCGAGCCCGTCGCCTCCAACGAGAGCGCGGAGGGGCGTCAGCAGAACCGGCGGGTCGAGGTGGCGATCTTCGCCAGTGAGGCGATGCAGAAGGCGATGCTCGATCGATACGGGCGCGGCGGCGGCTGATCGTCTCAGTCCGCCCCTTCCGGGCGACCCGTGGGCAGCGCGTAGAGGTGCGCCGTGACGGCCGCTCCGATCAGCACGAGCAACGCGACGATCCAGAGGTGCTCCCGGAGCAGAACCGCCGACAGGGCCATGAACGCCCACATCGTCGTCATCGAGGCCGTGCGCAGGCGCCCCGGGATCACACGGTGCTCCCGGTAGTCGCGCAGGTACCGGCCGAAGAGGCGGTTCTCGTGCAGCCAGCGCCCGGCCCGGGGTGAGCTGCGAGCGAAACACCATGCGGCCAGCAGGAGAAAGCAGGTCGTCGGCCACAGCGGCACGAAGATGCCGACGACCCCGGCAGCCACGCTGGCGGCACCCAGGGTGAAGTAGACACCGCGCCTCAAGGTGCGGGGAAGGGCGTCCGCCGCGCGCTCGGCGGCATCGTGGTCGACGGGGCAGCTGTCGTTCACGTCGGCTTCGGTGCGAGAGGGTCGTGAATCCCAATCCTCGCGCCTTCCAGGCTCCGGCTCAAGGGCCCTCTCGACCTCCGCGCCCATGTCGATGAGACACGCTTGCGGTCCGAATCCGACTTGATCATGATGGTAATAGCTGTCCGCCCCGTGGGCCGCGCAGGACGCCGCCAGCGGGGACAGAGGGAAGGGTCCCATGGCCCTCCTGAGGAGGGCACGCGAACCGTCGCGTGGCATGAGACGGACAGACCGGACCCCACGGTGTGCCGGCACCGTGCGGACCCGCGGAAGAGGAAATCGGCACCCTCTCGTGGAGGAGGCTATGCCACCCGGCAGTAACCGGAGGCCCGGACGCGCGTGATGCGCTCCGGGCCTCCTTCCGTTTCAGGCGGTCGCCGTGGGGCGCTCGCCCCCGAACTCGGAACGGAGCTTCGATTTCTGGACCTTGCCGGTGGCCCCCAGCGGCAGCGCGTCGAGGAAGACGACGTCGTCCGGCAGCCACAGCTTCGCCACCTGCCCCTCCAGGAACTCGAGGATCGACTCCTTCGTCGGCGCGGCGCCCGAGGCGGGC
Organism: uncultured Gemmatimonadales bacterium; assembly: GCA_963848895.1. GTDB lineage: Bacteria > Gemmatimonadota > Gemmatimonadetes > Longimicrobiales > Gaopeijiaceae > SZUA-318. The sequence continues at coordinate 484,539 of CAWKGE010000017.1, read as the reverse complement.
TGGACGATCAGCAAGGGACGCTCGCCCCACTTCTCGTGGGGAATGCCGATGACCGCCGCCATCGCGACTTCGGGATGTCGGGCGGCGACGTCCTCCAGGTCGATCGAGCTGATCCACTCTCCGCCGGACTTGATCAGGTCCTTTTTCCGATCGGTGATCTGCATCGTGCCGTCCGGATGGATGACGGCGACGTCCCCGGTCGGAAACCACCCGTCGTCGGTGAGTGCGCTCCCCGGCTCGTCCCCGTAGTAGGCGCTGCACACCCACGGCCCCCGGATCTGCAGCTCTCCGAACGCCTTTCCGTCCCGCGGCAGGGGGCGTCCGTCGACGTCCACGATGCGCAGGCGGATCCCCGCGAGCTGGCGCCCCTGGCGCATGATGTGGTCGACCTGCTCCTGCGTCGGACAGGTCCGCCTCCGCGGCGGTGACGCGGCTGATCGTGCCGATCGGGCTCGTCTCGGTCATCCCCCATCCGTGCAGCACGTCGATCCCGCGGGCGCGGAAGCGCTCGATCATCCTGCGCCCGGGCGCCGCCCCGCCGGTCGTGGCCACCCTCAGCGTCGGCACCGTGGCGCCGGTCTCGTCCCAGTGCGCCAGAAGCCCCAGGTGGACCGTGGGGACGCCGCAGTAGAGGGTCACACCCTCGGCGTTCATGAGCTCGGTGAGGCCGGCGCCGTCCAGGCGCGGTCCGGGCAGGACCAGCTTGTAGCCGCACATCGCCGCGCCGTATGGGACCCCCCACGCGTTGACGTGGAACATCGGCACCACCGGCAGCATCGCTTCGCCCGGGCCGATGCTGAGCGCGCCGGGCATCGACGCGCCGTACGCGTGGAGGACGGACGACCGGTGGGAGTAGACCACGCCCTTCGGGTTGCCCGTGGTCCCCGACGTGTAGCAGATGCCCGCGGCCGTGTTCTCGTCGAACGTCGGCCATGCGAAGTCACCGTCCTGTTCGGTCGAGGAGCTCCTCGTAGCAGAGCGCGCCGGCGACCTTCGTGTCCGGCATGTGCGCCCGGTCGGTCATCACCACGAGGTGGCGCACGGTCTCGAGCTGGTCCCAGACCGCCTCCACCAGCGGAACGAACGTCAGATCGACCAAGAGGACTCGGTCCTCCGCGTGGTTGAGGACGTAGACGAGCTGCGAGGGATGCAGGCGCGGGTTGACGGTGTGGATGACGGCGCCCATCCCCGAGACGCCGTAGTAGGCCTCGAGATGCCGATGCGTGTTCCAGCCTATCGTGGCCACCGCGTCGCCCTCGCGGACGTGCAGCGCCTGCAGGGCCTGGGCGAGCTGCTTCGAGCGGCGGTGGACGTCCCGCCAGGTATAGCGGTGGATCGGCCCCTCCACCGTGCGCGTGACGATCTCGACGTCGCGGAACACGGTGTCCGCGTGCTCGATGAGCGAGGAGATGAGGAGGGGGGTGTCCATCATCAGACCGCGCATGGCTGCCTCCGGGCAGGGGGAAGTCCGCCAAGCTAGGATCGGCGCCGTCCCCGCCGCAAAGGAATTCGTCGGCGCGGGTGACGCGTCCCATCCAGCCATGTCGTTGCCGGGGGTCGACATCGACGTTGGCGGAAGCGGAGCGGAAGCCCCGACGGGGCGGGAGGCGGAAGAAGGGGCCGGCGGTGGGGACACCGCCGGCCCCGAAGCCGCGACCGGTGATCGTGGCGGGTCGAGGGGTGACGGTGCCTACCGCCCCGTGCCGGCCCTCGTGTCCGGCTCGGCCACCACCCAATCCGTGCGCTCCAGGGGAAGCCGGCGCGGCCACACCTCGTTCAGCGTGTCGCCCTCGTACAGGCGACCGTTCTTCATCACGAAACGGATCGTGTTCGTATTGCGGATGTCATCGAGAGGGTTCGCGTCGAGCACGATCAGGTCTGCCAGCTTGCCGGCCTCGATCGAGCCGACGTCGTGCTCGAGTCCGAGCCCCTGCGCTCCCAGGATCGTCGCCGTGCGCAACGCGTCCATCTCTCTCATCCCGCCCGACTGGATGGACCACAGCTCCCAGTGGTAGCCCAGCCCCTGGAGCTGACCGTGGCTCCCCACGCCGATGCGCCCCCCGGCCTCCACGATCTTCCTGGCTCCCTCCGCGTGGAGGGGAAAGACGTGCTCGTCGTCACGGAACCAGCCGGGTCTCCTGCGGCTCTTCTGGTCCAGCTCCTCGTGCGCCGTGAAGTGCGAGAGCTTCGGGTCGTCGTGGGGGTTCTGGCGGGAATAGTAGTAGTTCTCGGCCCACGGTCCGCCATAGGACACCAGCAGGGTGGGCGTGTACGTGATGCCGATGTCGGAGTAGAGCTTCACGACGTCTCCGTAGATCGGCGCGATGGGGAGCGCGTGCTCCTGCCCCGGGTAGCCGTCCAGCGCCATCGTCAGGTCGTACATGAACTGGAGGCCGCCCTCGGTGGTGGGCTTCAGCCGGTGCTCGCGGGCGGCCATGATGATCCACTGCCGCACCTGGCGGTTCCCGGCCATGTACATCTTCACGTACTTCGTGTCGTAGTAGTCGCTGTATCGGCGCACGATGTCGCGTGCCTGGTCGAGGCTCTTGATCGCGTCCTCCACGTAGTCGCCGAAGATCCCCGGCCCGGTCGAGTAGACCCTCGGCCCCAGCATGCGTCCCGCCCGCACCAGGTCGGCATAGGTCAGCACGTCCGTCGTGGCGGTCTGGGGGTCACGGGTGGTGGTGACGCCGTAGGCGAGGTTGGCGAGGTAGATCCACTCCTGCGTCTTGTGGATGCCCCACGCCGGCCACATGTGGCTGTGCGTGTCGACGAACCCGGGGATGATCGTCTTGCCGGAGACGTCGATCACCCGCGCCTCTCCCGGCACCTCCACCGACCCCTGCGCCCCCACCGCAGCGATGCGGTTGTCGCGCACCACGACGTCCGCGTTCTCGATCACCTCGTCGCCCTTCATCGAGATCACGCGTGCGCCCCGGAGCACCACGGTCCCCTTCGGGATGTCCCGGGTCGCCTGGATGCGGATGCGCCGCTCGAGCGGCTGGTAGCGGTCCTCGTCGCGGGCCGACGCCGAATCCGCGGCCTGTGCGCTGTCCGCGCCCGCCGCCTTCTTCGCCGCGGCGACGCTGTCGTCGTGCGCCCGCGCGGCATCGAGATCGTAAACGAAATGAACGTTGCCGACGGACCAGTGCACTTTGCGTCCATCGCCCTCCCACGCAGGGAACTGGCCGCCGATGTCGGTGAGCCGGCGGGTGGGGAAGGCCGCGCTCTCGGGATTCGCCACGGAGATCGTCGGCGCGTCGCCGCCGATCATCGGCACGGTCACGACGTACAGGTCGTTGTGCACCTGGGCGACGGCCCGGTCTCCGCCGGGTGACATCAAGACGACGTCGGCGCGGTCAGGCTGCTTCTGCCCCGGGCGCGTCCCGCCCGTGACCTTCACGTGCGCCTTCTCGTCCGTGCCGTCGAAGCGGATCGACACCAGGCCCTTCTCGCCGTGGTACAGGTAGATGCGGTCCGAGCCGCGAACGAAGTGCGGGTGCTCGCGTCCCTCGGCCGGCGCCACCAGCGTGGCCTCGCCCCCCGCCGCGGGAACCCAGACGATGTCCATCTCCGCGCCCGAGAATCCCGGGCCCACCGACTCCTCGAAGGCCCGGGCCGGGTTGCGCAGCACGACGATGCGGTCGCCCGCACCGTTCCACACGGGTTCCTGGTACTGCGCCGCCTGGCGCGTGAGCTGCTGAGGCTGGCCGCCGCCGTCCGCCCGGGCCTTGAAGACCTGCCCGCCCTCCTCGTTCCAGGTGACCCAGGCGATCCACGCCCCGTCCGGCGACCAGGCGGGCTCGGCCTGGACCAGCCCCGCCTGCGGCGCGATGCGGCGCGGCTCGCCGTCCGGGAAGTCCATGACGTACAGCTCGTCGAGGGCGGTGAAGGCCAGCTTCCTGCCGTCGGGGGAGGGGACGGCGTCGCGGATCTGACGGACCGTGAACTGTGGCGTGTCCTCGATGCGGTAGTCGAAGGTGAGCTCGGGGCCCACGGCCACGTCCTCGTCCACCCGGAAGGGCACGGCCACCGGTGCCGAGCCGTCCACGGGAATCCGCCAGATCTTCCCGCCGTAGCTGGCGACCACCTCTCTCGAGTCGGGCGTGAACGACATTCCCGGGTAGACGTCGCGGTCCGCCACCGATTCCTGTTCGTCGCGGGTGACGGGGTAGGCGAGCCAGCGTTCGTCGTCCCGTCGCGAGGTCGCGGACGCGCAGACCCGTCTGGCTCTCGTGGCGGGTGCCGTAGACGAGCCACTTCCCGTCCGGCGACAGCGTGGGCCGGAAGGCGGAGCCGTAGCGCGACGTGCGCCCGAAGGTCTCGCCGGTCCGACGGTCGTAGACGGCGAGCTGGTACTGTGGAAACTGCGCGTTGTAGTTCCACGAGCCACGGCGCTGCGCGTGCCAGATCCACCGGCCGTCGGGCGACACCGCGGCGCCGACGGTCTTGAGGTTCTCCGGCTCTTCACGGAGCACCTTGCCCGATCCGCCGTCCACATGGCCGATCCACAGGCGATGCACGCCCAGGCGCGAGTCGCCCTTGGACGCGACCACGTACTCGCCGTCGGGCGTCCAGTCCGGCGACATCCAGGTGTTGCCGTTCCCCTTCGTGATCTGCGTGGTATCGCCCGTTGCGACATCGAGGGTCCAGAGGTTCTCGCCCCCGCTCCGGTCGGACACGAACAGGATCTTCGTCCCGTCAGGGCTGTAGCGCGGCTGCGTGTCGAAGGCCAGTCCGCTGGTGATCCGCGTGGCGCGGCCTCCCTCCATCGGCAGCGTGTACAGGTCGCCCAGGAGGTCGAAGACGAGCGTCGCGCCGTCCGGGCTCACGTCGAGCGACAGCCAGGTCCCCTCGTCCGTCGTGACGTGGACGCGGCGTGGGGCCTCCAGAGGTAGGGAAGCCTTCTCGCGCTTCTTGCGTGCGGCGGCCGTGTCCGTGGTCTGCTCGCCGGCCTGGGCCGCGGCCGGCGACGGGGCGAGGGGGAGGGGAAGCGCCAGCGAGGCGCACAGAAGGAGGAGGGTCCGCGTCTTCATCGTTACGTCGGGGTTGGGGTAGCGAGGCCGCCCATCATAGGGTGCGAGCCCGCGCGCGAAAACATCCGAGGCCGTCGCGCGGCGCACGTGCGCACTCGCCCACCCCCGACCGCGCACCTACCTTGGCGCTTCCGCCGGGACCCGGCGAAGGACTGCCCACCGGAGATCGACATGGACGCCCGTTCCCTCCAGGAGCTCACCGACGAGGAGCTCGATGCCTATATCCTCACGCGGCTGAAGGCCGCAGGCGTGGACCTGGGCGTGCTCCCCGAGGACGACCCGGACGCGCCCGCGGACCGCCGCGGCATCCTCGCCAGCGCACGCCGCTTCCTGCGCAGCACCCCCCCGGCCATCCTCGCGTGGGAGCCGGACGTCCAACTGCTGGGCCCCTCGATGTACCCGGCTGCCCTCGCGCCGCTCCTCGAGGAGGCCCGGGATGACTGATCTCCGTGGCACCGGGCAGCCGCTGGACCGCCGCATCGACCGGCGCCTCTTCCTGGAGCGGATGGGACTCATGACGGCGGCCGCCGCCACGGGCGCGGCCTTCACGCCCCTACCCGTCGTCGCGACGGCGCCGCCGGCGCGACCTTTGCGGCTTCCCGACCCCGCACCAGTGCGGGCGACGGAACCCTGGGAGATGACGCTCGCCGAGCTGGCTGCGCTCATCCGGAGCCGCTCCCTCAGTCCGGTCGAGCTCCTGGGGGAGTACCTGCAGCGGATCCGCGCCTACGACGGCGTGCTCAAGGCGTTCAACACCGTGCCGGCCGAGTCCGCCGCCGCCGAAGCCCGCCGGCTCGCCGACGCCCAGTGGACGGGCCCCCTGCACGGGATTCCGCTGGCGATCAAGGACAACTACTACACCCGGGGCGTGCGGACGACCGCCAACTCCCACATCTTCGCCGACTTCGTTCCCGACTTCGACGCCACCGCGTGGGCGCGGCTGCAGGGCCGGTGGCGCCATCCTCCTCGGCAAGACCCAGATGGGGCCCCTGGCGACGAGCCGGGCCACGACACCCGATGGCGAGACCACCACCGTGAACGCCTGGGCGCCCGGAGACCCCTCCGTGGACCCGGGGGGCTCGTCCAGCGGCTCGGCGACGTCGGTGGCGGCCCGCCTGGCCGCCTCGAGCACCGGCACGCAGACGGGCGGGTCGATCACGAATCCGTCGAGCCGGCAGGGGCTCACGGGGCTCAAGCCGACGATGGGCCGCGTGTCGCTCTACGGGATCATCCCGCTCACGTATACGCGCGATCACCCCGGCCCCCTCGCCCGGGACGCCATGGACGCCGCGATCATGCTACAGACGATGGCGGGCCCGGATCCCAGCGACCCGCGCACGCTCGGCCATCCGCCCGTGCCCGACCTCGTCACGGCGGCGGAGCCCGTGCGGACGGGAAGCGCGGTCGGCCTGCGGTGGCCGTCCACGATCGGGGTCCTACCCGGCTATCTGGACCTCCCCGGCGAGGACGAGGGCGGCTTCGGCGGCTTCCGCCGTCGGGAGGAGACGCCGGAGGAGCGGGAACGCCGCCGAGGTCAGGCACGGGAGCGTGCGCAGGCGGAGGTCTCGGCGAGGCGGGCGATGCTCTCCACCTTCGAGTCACTCGGTGCGCGCACCGTGGAGATCGAGCTCCCAGAAGAGTGGGAGCTGCTCACCAGCGGGGACTTCAACAACGTGCGGCTCCCCGAGCGCACGGAGCCGTTCCTCCAGTACCTGAAGCAGGACGTGCGGCTGTTCGGCGTGTCGCTTTCGCCGTGGATCAACGGCCTCCTCCTGGGAGGGCCGGAGTACCTGCGGGGGCAGCGGGCCAAGCTCCGGCTGCTGGAGCGGGTCCTGGACGGGATCTTCGGGCAGTGCGACGCCGTCGTGCAGACCGCGCCCTTTCCCTTCGACATCGTCGGCCTGCCGCTGATCGCGTTTCCGATCGGGTTGGAGCGCTCGCGCGGCTTCGATCTGCCCATCGCCGGGATGTTCGGCGGTCTTCCCTGGGGGGAGGAACGCCTCCTCTCGTTGGTGGCGGCCTACCAGGCGGTGACCGACTGGCATACCCGACGGCCGCCGGATCCGGAGGTTGGGGGCGGGGAGGGTCAGGCGGCGGCGGCCGCGGCGCCGAGACGACTGGACGTCCACGACGTGATGGCGGAGGGAGAGTAGGATGGAGACGACGCCGGAGGCCCGAGGGCGCCTCCTCGAAGAGATGACCTGGCCCGAGGTGGAGCGGGCGGTCGCGGATGGCCGCACGACCGTCGTCGTGGCCGTCGGCGCCACCGAACAGCACGGTCCCCACCTCCCGCTCCTGGTCGACGCCGTGCGCGGCGATCGGCTCGCGCTCGAGGTCGCCCGCCTGCTGGGGGAGGATGCGCTGGTGGCGCCCACGATTCGCGTGGGGTGCTCGGAGCACCACATGAGCTTCGCCGGCACGATCTCGCTCCGGCGCTCCACGCTCGAGGCGATCTGCATGGATTACTGCGTGAGCCTCGCGCGGCACGGCTTCCGCCGCATCTGCCTGGTGCCGTCGCATGGCGGCAACTTCGGACCGCTGAGCGACATGCTGGACGACCTCCGACGCGCCGTCGCCCCCGACTGCGAGGTCGTCGCCTACACCGACCTGATGGGGTTCATGGACGTCTGGGTCGGCGCCGTAGGCGAGGTCTCCGCGGAGCTCGCGGGGCGCGTGGGAGGCCACGCGGACGTGGCCGAGACGTCGGAGATCCTCGTGCTTTGTCCCCGACCTGGTGCGAGAGGACCGCATGGAGGTGGGGTACGTGGGCGGCGCGGACCCGGCGGTCTTCCAGCGCATCTTCACCGAGGGGCTCCGGGCGGTCACGTCGAACGGGATCCTCGGTGACGCGCGGGGCGCGAGCGCCGAGATCGGGCGGCGCTGCATCGAGCGCGCGGCCGAGGCCGTGGCGCGCGGGCTGGACGAGGCGTAGAGCCTCCGTCCTTCAGCGCCAGGGCCTCGCACACGACGAGGAATGGCAGCGCTATTTCGAGGAGGAGCAACGCCGACCGGGGTGGATGCAGCGGCGCACGAATTCCAACGAATCACTGTTACAGGACATTGCTAGTAGCACACTTCGCCCGGCGTCACGTACACCCGGTCGCCATTGGCATGGACCTCACCATTCTGCATGTCCAGACGGTAGACGACCACCTCCCCTGAGTTGAACCGCAGCTCGACGCCGGCGAGCTGTCCTTCCGTCACGATGCGCCAGGTGCCCGAGCCACCGTTCGCAGTCCCCGGCGTCCCGAGATCGGGCGAGCTGGGCGAATTCAACGTGACCGTGCTGTTGTCCGAGAACGCGAACTGACCATTGCTGCACATGTGATACACGTTCTTGGTCGACATTCCGCCGCCACCCAACGTGTTGCTGCCGTAGGATGAGATGTAGGTCACCTTCTTGCCGGCCAGAAGCTGACGCCACTCCTCGGCGAGCGGGGAGCTGTCCGCCGTGGCACCTGATTGACCGCCTGCGCTCTGTGCTCCGGGCCCGCCCGGCGCAGGGGCGGAAGGCCTCGACGACTGGACCTCCCGGAGGCGTGGGAGGGAGAACGTCTCACCTGCGTTGTCGATGACCACACCGTCACCGGTCGCCGTCAGGTAGAAGCCGTACTGCCCGCTGCTGGCGTTCATGACCCCCTCGAACCGATCGCCGCTCCGCTGGACGACCACGGGGTACGCCTCGGCGCCGACGGCCAACTGACCCTCGTATTTCCCGTTCCCGCCCTGCAGTCGGAGCGTCATCTCGCCGTTCGAGAATGTGCCGGCGAGTGGGTCCGGCACCGCAGCCGCAGCCGACGCTGGAGGCGATGAGGACAATGTGGGCGCTGCGTTGGATTGCTCCACGGAGTTGCCTCCTTCCTGCGGAGCGCCGCTCATGCGTGCGAACACGAACTCCTGGCCGTTGTCCACGTCGGGTACTCCGTCGGGCCCGATCTGAGCCAGGATGAACTCGAGGCCGTTGTCGTCCAGGTACGCCTCGAAGGCCAGCGTGCCCTTGCCGGTGTCGACGGTGCCGGTAAGTGCGTCTTCGTGTACCTCACCCTGCAACTGCCAGGTCAGCCCACCGTTGGACATGATGCCGGCGTACGTGCCGTTACCCGCCGGCTTGAGCGTGACGACGATCTGACTGCCATCCGCGCCGGCCATGGCGTACGAGCCGCCGAAGTCGGGTAGCTGGCAAGCGAGAGACACGGGAATCGACAGCGTGAAGGCCGTCAGGAGCGCGGATCTCATGGGACCTCCTCGGGTGTCGATCGAAGCCGGAGACGACTGGCCGGTCGTCGAGGGATACGCAGCGGGGTGCAAAGCGGGATCATCGGACGGGAACATCGGGGCTTCGTCAATCCGTCGGCCCACGTGGACTCGAGGCGAGTTGCAGCCGGACGACGAACCAGAGGGCCACCAGGACCCCCAGGCCGAGAATGCTGAACAGACCGGCGATCCAGAGGTCTTCCGCGGAGCGTCCGACGTCCGGGAAGAGACGCCCTTGCTCGCGGCGGCCCAGGCTCAACATGAACGGGAACGCGAAAGTCGCGGGGACCGCAAACAGCGCGGCACCCAGGAGCCCACCGATGAGCCCCACCCACCAGTGCCAGACGTGGAGTTGTTCCGGTCGCGTTCTCCCCACCCACACGCCCGCGATCATGAGGCCGAGGACGACTCCGCCGAGCCCCAGGAACGTCCAGCCCAGGATCCGGAACACGACAGCGGCCTCGTAGGACTCCGCTGGTGCCGGGCGCGGGGATTCTCCCGAGATCCACGCGGGGACGGCGAGGACGAGGACGGCTCCGCAGATGAGGAACAGCGCCCCCACCAGCCACGCTGCCCGGGCACCTCGAAGCTCCCAGCTCCACGATCGCGACAGGCTCATGGCCGATCTGCCTGGGGAAGCTCTGCACAGGTGTGGCACCCCGCGTTGTGCCGCGCCAACCCAAAGCCACGCAAGTTCATCTCCATCATATCGTTTGGGCGCAGGGGGGTGACACCGCTAACAGGGCGTCACTCCTCCTCGCCGTAGCTACGGATACGACTCGTCGTCGTTCTTTCCATGAGAAGTGGGCCTGTCCCCCCACCGCTCGACGCGCTCGATGCCGTGATCGCGAACCATCCAGCCAGGGGATCGTACCGCCTTCATCGCCGTCTCCATGGTCATTGAGATCTGATGGAGCCTCCTTCATCCACGAAGGTCTACGTAGCCGGGCCGGTCCCGGGATCACCGCCTCGAGCGTGTCCTCCGCTCCAGTACTCGGGCTTGAGGAGCGTGGCCTCGTGGAACCGGGTCGTCCGGCCGGCCGTGGCGGAGAAGACGCCCTCGAGGATGACTGTGGCGAGGATGACTGTATGGATGTGGACGTGCGGAGGCGCTACGCCTCCAGGGCCTGCGCAAGCCAGGCGCGCGCCACGCGCCAGTCGCGCTTCACGGTGGGGGCCGAGACCCCAAGCGACGCCGCGGTCTCGTCCACCGACAACCCACCGAAGAACCGGCACTCGACGATCCGCGCGCGGCGCGGGTCGACCCGCTCCAGCTCGCCGAGCGCCTCCTCGAGCGCGAGGATCTGGTCACCCTTCAGCGACGTCGATCCGTCCGAATCCAGGATCGTCACGGGCGCGACCCCACCGCCCCGCTTCTCGGCTTGCCGGCGACGCGCCGCGTCGACGAGGACCTGTCGCATCGCTCGCGCGACGATGTAGGAGAAGTGCGCCCGGTCCGAGACATCCAGAGCGGCGTCACGGCTGAGCTTGAAGTACGCCTCGTGTACAAGGGCCGTCGTGTTCAGCGTGGCCGGGGCTCCACCCCCTCTCACGGCGTGGGCGAGCCTGTGCAGCTCCTCGTAGGCCAGCGCGAAGAGGCGGTCCACGGCGGTGCGGTCGCCGGCACGAGCCGACCGGATCAGGTCGGAGGTTCGGGGATCGGAGGGCTGGGCGTTCTCCATTCCTCGAACTTCTCGGGCGGCCCTCGTCGGTGGCAAGGGTCATGGCCGTCCATTGCGGTCGAAGCGAGACCGGCTCCAAGTTGACCGACTCGAACCCACCGAGGAGGATGGGCATGGATCCCACACTCTGGGCCAGAGCGACCGCGCTTTTCGAGTGCGCCGCGGAGCTGGATGGCGACGAGCGTGCTCGCTACCTGGACAAGGCGTGCGCGGACGACCGGGAGGTACGGAGGCTCGTCGAGCGCATGCTGTGGGCAGACACGGGCACCGGTGATCTCCTGGAGGCACAGCGCGAGGAGCTCATGGAGCTGCTCGCCGAAGCCGACGAGGCGCCCAGCACGCTCGGCCCCTATAAGGTGCTTCGCGAGATCGGGCGCGGCGGAATGGGCACGGTGTACCTGGGCGAGCGGGCCGACGGGCGCTTCGACCGCGCCGTCGCGCTGAAGGTCGTCCGGGGGCCGCTTCGGTCGGAGCGCATCGGGGAGCGCTTCGCGTCGGAGGCACGTATCCTGGCGTCGCTCGAGCATCCGAACATCGCGCGCCTGTACGACGCGGGGGTCCACGACGGTCGACCCTATCTCGTGATGGAGTTCGTCGAGGGCGAGCGGATCGACCATTACTGCGACGCGCGGAGCCTCGGGGTGCGCAGCCGTTTGGATTTGCTCCGGCAGGTGTGCGTGGCGGCGCAGTTCGCGCACCAGAACCTGGTGATCCACCGCGACCTGAAGCCCTCGAACATCCTGGTCACTTCGGACGGCTCGGTACGACTGCTGGACTTCGGCGTCGCCAAGCTCATGCACGATTCTTCCTCGGCGGAGACGACCGCGACCCAATTCGGTGCGCTCACACCGGAGTACGCGTCGCCGGAACAGATCCAGGGTCAGGAGCTGACCACCGCGTCGGACGTGTATTCGTTGGGGGTCGTGCTCTACGAGCTGCTCACCGGCAGGCGCCCCTTCGAGACCGCTCCCGGGGACCTCGCCGCGCTCGGAGAGCGGGCCTCGAAGGAGCCCACCAGCCCCAGCGCGGTCGTGACCCGGCCGCACGAGCGGCGCGCTCGCGACGGCACCACCGAGACGGTGGAGCCCGAGACGCTCGGCGCCACGAGGGGCACGACGCCGGCGCAGCTCAGGCGCCTGCTCAAGGGCGACCTCGACCGCATCGCGCTCAAGGCGCTTCGGTCGGACCCCGCGGAACGGTATGCCTCGGCCGAGGCCCTGTCCGAGGATCTCCGGCGCTTCCTCACCGGCTTGCCCGTGTCCGCCCGAGGAGATTCCTTCTCCTACCGCGCCTCGACCTTCGTGCGCCGTCACCGTCCGGGCGTGGCAACCGCGGTCCTGGTGGCCGTGGCATTGGCCACAGCAGCCGCCACGGCCACGCGTCAGGCACAGGTAGCGCGCAGGCAGCGCGACAGTGCGACACGCGCGTACTCGTTTCTCGAGGATCTCATCACGTCGCCGGATCCGCTCCGGGGTGCGGGGGTCGCCGCCGACAGCGTGCGTATGGTCGACTTCATCGACCTCGCCGCTCGGCGCATCGACACCGAGTTGACCGACGAGCCGCAGGCACGGGCGCGCATGCTGGGCGTGCTCGGTGCGGTGTACCTGAACCTCGGACGTGTCGAGGAGAGCGTGCGCGTGCTGGAGTCCGCGGTGGAGGCGAACCGGGATCTCTACGGCGACTCCCGCCAGTTGGCCGAGGTGACCGGACGGCTGGGCTTCGCCCTCGACCAGCACGGTGACCGGGAGCGTGGGGAGAGCTTTATCCGGGAGGCGTTGACGATGATGCTGGCGGCCGAGGGCGCGGGGTCGGCGCTCACGGCCGAATGGCAGGAGTACCTGGGAAGGTCGTTGATGGATTCGCGCCAGCTGGACGAGGCCGAGCCCTACGTGCGGGCGTCGTACCAGACCCGCCTCGCGCTCCTCGGGCCGGACGACCCCGTCGTCGCACGCTCGCTGGTTATGCTGAGCTCCCTGCATTCGCTGCGCGGCGAGCCCGACGAGGCATTGACGATGATGGAGGAAGTCCTGCGCATCTACGATCGGGCGGGCCTCTCCGGGAACCCCGATTACGCCATCAGCGAAGCCAACCTCGCCCTCATGTATCAGCGCGCAGGGCGGATGGAGGATGCGGACCACGCCGCAACCGAGGCCCTGGGCAAGTTGGAGGCGACGCTGGGCCCCACCCACTTCCTGACGGGAGCCACGTTCGCGCGGCTGGCCAACGTGCGCGACGAGCTCGGGCGGACCGCGGACGCGGACTCGCTGTTCCAGCGATCCATCGCGACGCTCGAAGCCGGGGCCGCCGGGAACCTGAACCTCCCGGTGGTCATGGGGGACTACGCGGGCTTCCTCCGGCGCCATGGGCGTCTCTCCGAGTCGGAGGCCGCCGCTCGGCGCGCCCTGGGGGCGGCGGTGCGCATCGTGGGCGAGTCCCACCCCGTCTACGCGGGGGCTCTGCTTCGCATCGGCGACGTCGCCCGCGATCAGGGCAGGGTCGAGGAGGCCGTCGAGCTGCAGGGACGGGCCCACGACATCCTCACGCGGACCCTCGGCCCGGAGAATCCGCAGACCCACCGTGCGGCCGTTTCCTTGGCTCGTTCGTGGATGGCGTCGGGCCTCACCGCGGAGGCCGAATCGCTCCTCCTCCGCACACACGAGGCCGCCGTGGCGGCCCGGGGCCCGGAGGATCGCGGGGCCTCGGAGGCGGCCCGCGCCCTGGTCGAGCTCTACGAGGCGGCGGGCCGTGGGGCCGACGCGGACCGATACCGCCCCGCCGGCGGCGGGGCGGGCTGATACGGGCTCATCGCGGGTAGACAGTCCCGCTTCCCGAGCAGATCTGGCTGACGGGGACGTCCAGTCCGTCCTTGTCCGTGACCGAGAGGAACTCGCCCACCTTGATGAGCGCCCGGGCGCTCTGCAGGTGGCCGTCCTGTGACTGCGCCAGGACGTGGGCCGACCCGTAGAACTCGAACCAGCTTCCGAGCGGACCGGAGGTCGTCGCGATCTCGTCGATGGTCACGTTCGGTAGGCTCGCGTCCACGAGCTGGAGGCCCCAGGACGCCACCGAGACCTTGGCCCAGGACGGGAAGAATTCCGCCGGGTCCAGTTGGCGTTGGAGCGCGCCCGTGACGCGGAACGAGAGCGTGATGGCCTCGCCGGCGCGGCTCGCGTCCACCGGGATGATCTTGAGGGCGTCCAGCCATTCGGCCATGACCTCGCTGCCACCTCCCGCGAGCGGCTCGGTCTCGACCGACGCCGAGACGTCCAGCCAGCCGTAGTCCTTCTTGGCGACGGTGTCGATGAACGTCGGCTTCGCCTGAGCGGTGTCCCACTCCTCCAGGATCGAGTCCCGAAGGAAGAGGAACTCCGGATTGGGATAGACGCAGTCGACCGGGGCATCGCACAGGACCTCGAACGTGGTGGACCCGGGAACGTCCACCTGCCGCGGATTCTCGTCCTGGACCAGGCAGTGCGACGGCAGGTCGCGGAGCTCGACGGTGGTGGACCCGGCCGGCAGCGACGAGAACGTGGCCGTTCCGTTGATGCCCACGGTCTTGGTCACGGTGTCGGCGGCGACGGTGAAGCTCGTGGCCGGCTCGGCGTCACCGGTCGTCGTGACCGTGACCGTGATCCCGCCCGCTTCGCAGGAGACATCGAACGTCTCGGTGATCGAGCCACCGCCGAGCGTGGCGGTCCTGGGATTGGCGCCCAGGACGGTGCAGTTGTCGGCCAGGTCCGAGAGCAGGAGGGAGTGCGGGCCGTCCGCGACCTCGAACGTGACCTGGTCGTTGGGCTCGATGGACCGCTTGTCCGATCCGTCGAGGGTGATGGACCACGGCGACGAGGCTGGCGGACCCGAGGTGCTGGTCTTGGCGATGAGCTTGGAGGCGGTGCAATCGACGGCGATGGTGACGGAGGTCTTGCCGCCCGAAGGGACGGACACGTCCCGGGGATTGGACCCGACCAGCAGGCAGTTGGCGGCGACGCCCAGGACGGCGAGCTGGTGGGTTCCCGTGGCGAGGCCCCCGAAGGTGGCCGATCCGTTGATGTCCACCTTGTGCGTCTGGGTCTTGTCGACCGAGAGCGTGTAGCCGTCGGGGTCGAGGGCCCGGCCAGTCGTCTTCATGTGGACGACGAGGTCGCCGCCGGGATCCGCGCACTCGATCTGGAAGGAGATCGGGGTGACGATGCCGGTACCGACCTTGACGGAGACCGGGTTGGAGCCCTTCACGGAGCAGTTCGACGCGACGCCGTCGAGGCTGACGGTGCGGTCGCCGACCTCGACGAAGTCGACCACCTTGTGGTCGTCGGCTCCGATGTGACCCTTGTCGAGGGTGTCGACGACGACGGAGTAGCCGTCGGGGTCGGGCGAGGAGCCGTTGGTGACGGTGGAGACGTCGAGGGTGCCGAGGGGGCAGGTCCAACTCCTCCCGGGCCAGCTGAACCAGGGCGAGTTCTTCTTCGAGTAGTTCCCGATCTTGGGATCGAGGAAGGGGATCGTGAAGCCGATCTCGGAGTCGATGCCGGCCTCGCTCATCATGCCGCAGGAGGAGGTCCCGAACGTCATGGTGAACCTGCCGTAGGGCTCGACGTTGAGGAACGGCCCGACGACGCCGTAGAAGATGATCTTGATCTCGGGCTTGAGGAAAATCCTGGTCGTAACGTCGATCTGGCCGGACAGGGTGCCGTCTTCGATGTCGGGCTCCCGCGCGTCGAAGGTGCGCCGATTCTGGAAGATCTCGTCCCACCCCGAGGCGTCCTTCCACTCGGCACCGACCTCGATGTCGTGGGAGCTGGTGTATCCGGCCTGGATGTGGCCCTTGGCGGTGGCCTTGGCCTCGACACCGCCGTTGAGGGCGAGCTCCACGTAGCCCAGGATGGGGACCGGTCCGATCTGGGCGTAGAAGGGCCGGGTGATGCCGGCGATCTTGATCTGCGGCGAGATCACGGTGGCGCTGGTCTTGGCCTCGAGCAGGATGTCGAAGTCGACATTGAGCGAGCCCTTGGCCACCCCGCGGAAGGATTGGAGGGAGAGGCCGCTGAACGAGGCCTTCAGGTCGAGATCGGGGTCGAAGTCCACGGTACCGGTGACGACCTGGAGCTTGCTGATCCCGGAAGGGCAGGAGCCGCCACCGATCTTCTTGAGCTCTGCGCAGATGTCGAGCCCGCCCAGGGTGATGACGCCGGAAGGCCCGAGCGCGACCCCCGGCAGGGCGGGGTGGAACTCGGCGGCACCCCAGCGGACCTCACCGGGGCGGAGCGCGCGGCCGGCGGGCGCGTCGGCAGGCGCGAAGAGGAGGTCGTCGATGACGGTCTCGAAGGACCCCTCCTCGATGATGTCGCTGAGCGCGGCGGGCTCGGTCTGGAGGATGACCTCGGCGCCGGCGATGGAGACGGCCGTCACGCGGCGCAGGAAGCCGCCGTTCTGGGCGCCGACGATCACATCGCCCACCTGGAGGCCGGGGGGCGTGCCGGTCGCCGTGAACCGGTAGGTGCCTCCGGCCCGTTCGGTGCTGTCGCCTGCGAGACGCAGGACGGTCGAGTCGACGACCACCGCGTTGTCGGCGACGTTCCATGCCTGGACGGTGAGGTCGGCGGAGGCGGAGGCGGTGCCGGCGGACGCGGTGATCCGAGCCTCGCCGCCGCCGACGGCGGTCACGAGGCCGGTGGTGCTCACTTCGGCGACGGACTCGTCGCTGCTCGACCACGTCACCGCCGCACCGCTCATGGCGGCCCCGCTCGCGTCGTACGCGGTGGCCTCCAGGGTGAGCGTGTCGCGCAGCTCCAGCTCGGCGGTCGCCCGGTCGAGGACCAGCCGCACCGGACTCGCCGCCTCGACGACCAGCGGGCCCGACTCCGTCCCGCAGGCCGAGAGCAGCGGCAGCAGAAGCGCGACGGAGCGGGCGAGTGCGAACGGGCTGCGCTTCATTTTCAGGCCTCCTGGCGTCACCGCGTCGCGTTCGGCGGCCCGACGTGGCCCCTCGGGCGGTGTGGAGGGCATTACGCAGCCGCGCTCCGATCGGGATCAGCCGACCTGACGTCGTACATGATCGCCATCGCCGCTGCTCGAGGCGGCGACGGAGGGAACCCTGGAGGGAGGACGGGCCCGCACCGACATCCTTCGGCGCGAGACCCGTTGTGGGTAGTTTTGGAGTATCGAGGCCCTCCCTCAACCCATCGAGCCCATGACCGAGCGTGTGCTGATCCTGGGAGCCGCGGGCCGCGACTTCCACGTCTTCAATACCGTCTATCGAGACCATCCCCATGCCCGGGTGGTCGCCTTCACCGCCCAGCAGATCCCCCACATCGACGGCCGGCGCTACCCCCCCGAGCTGGCGGGGCCGCGCTACCCCGAGGGCATCCCCATCCGTCGGGAGGAGGAGCTGGAGGAGATCATCGCTTCGGAGCATGTCACCCGCGTGGTGATGGCCTACTCCGACGTCTCGCACGAGTACGTCATGCACATGGCGAGCCGGGTGAACGCGGCCGGGGCCGACTTCGAGCTCGGCGGAGCCGCGCGCACGATGCTGGCATCGACCCGGCCGGTCGTCGCCGTGTGTGCGTCCCGGACCGGCGTCGGCAAGAGCCAGACCAGCCGCGCGGTCGCGAACCTCCTGCGGGACGCGGGCCTGCGCGTGAGCGTGGTGCGCCACCCGATGCCCTACGGTGACCTGGCGGAGCAGAGGGTCCAGCGCTTCGCCAGCGAGGAGGACCTGGTCCGCTACGAGGCGACGATCGAGGAGCGCGAGGAGTACGAGCCGCACATCGCCAACGGCTCGGCGGTCTTCGCGGGCGTGGACTACGAGGCGATCCTGCGTGCGGCCGAGGCCGAGGCCGACGTCGTGCTCTGGGACGGCGGGAACAACGATACCTCCTTCTTCGAGGCGGACGTCTACATCACGCTGGTCGATCCGCATCGTCCGGGCCACGAGCTCCTGTACTACCCGGGAGAGACCAACGTGCGGCTCGCGGACGTCGTCATCGTCAACAAGGTGCAGACGGCGGACCCCGAGGCCGTGGAGCGGGTGATCGCCAACGTCCGGAGCGTCAATCCGGACGCCATGCTCATCCGGGCCGCGTCTCCCCTGACCGTGGACGACCCGTCGGTGCTGGCGGGCAAGCGCGTGCTGGCCGTGGAGGACGGGCCGACGCTCACCCACGGCGGAATGAAGTACGGCGCCGGCGTGCTCGGCTCGCGGGACTCGGGCGCCGCGGAGCTCGTCGACCCTAGGCCGTTCCTGGTCGGAGAGCTCCAGGAGACGTTCCGCAAATATCCCGACCTGGGGGCCCTCCTCCCCGCCATGGGCTATGGGGAACAGCAGGTGGCCGACCTGGAGGCGACGCTGCGCCGTGCGGCCGAGGGCGGCGTCGAGGCGGTCGCGGTCGGAACGCCCATCGACCTGCAGCGCCTGGTGGACATCCCGGTGCCGTCCACCCGAGTCCGCTACGAGCTGGCGGTGCTGGGTGAGCCGGACCTCCACGACGCGCTGGCGCCGATCCTGGAGAAGGCCGGCACCAGGACGGGCAGGAGAGGCGCCGCGGATTGAGCGGGCCGTCGATCGCGGTCTTCGTCTCGCCCCACGGATTCGGCCACGCGGCCAGGGCCTCTGCGGTGATGCAGGCCCTGGCCCGCGTGGCCGGCGTGCGCTTCGAGGTCTACGCGGCGACGCCCGCGCTGGTTCTTCGACGAGTCGATCGCCGGTCAGTACCGCTACCACGAGCTCCGCGCGGACGTGGGCTTCGTGCAACGCTCGGCGCTCACGTTCGACGTCCACGCGACGGTGTCCGCGCTGAGCGCCCTGCTCCCCTTCGACGACGTCCTGCTCGACGGGCTGGCGCTGGAGGTCCGGCGAGCGGGGTGCCGTGCCGTCCTGTGCGACATCGCCCCCCTGGGGATCGCCGTGGCGGAGCGGGCGCGCATCCCCTCCATCCTGGTGGAGAACTTCACCTGGCCGTGGCTCTACGAGCCGCTTCTGGACGAAGCGCCCGCGTCTGGCGCCCCTGTCCGCCGAGCTGGAGCGGTGGTTCGCGCGGGCCGCTTCCACGTGCAGACCGAGCCGTTCTGCGCGGTAGCGCCCGGCGCCGCGCTGGTGGTGCCGCCGGTGAGCCGACAGCCCAGGCGTACGCGGACCGAGGCGCGCCGGGACCTCGGGCTGGATGAGGAGGTCCCGACCGTCGTAGTCACGCTGGGCGGCGTCCCGCAACCGCTGGCCTTCGTGGACCGGATGCGGGCGGCGTCCGACGTGACGTTTCTCGTCACCGGCGCGGCTGCCACCCGCACCGAGGGCAACGTCCGCCTCTTCGACAACGACACGCGCATCTACATGCCGGACTTCGTGCGCGCCGCCGACGCCGTGGTCGCCAAGCTGGGCTACAACACCGTCGCCGAGGTGTGGCGGGAGGGGCGTCCCCTCGCCTGGGTAGCCCGTCCCCACTTCCGTGAAGCGGCTCCCCTGGGTGCCTGGGTCTCGGGCCGGATTCCCGGATTCATGATCGGGACCCCCGAGTTCGAGTCCGGGCGCTGGCTCGACAGGCTGCCGGAGCTGCTGGCGACGGAGGCCCCCGCCCCCGGCGCGGAAGAGGGTGCGGAGCACCTGGCGCGGTTCGTTCTCGACCGGGTGCTCGGCGGCTGATCGGTCTCGGTTCGCCTCAAGGCCCCAGCAACGGGTCGGTCACGCCGAAGACGCGCACCGCCACGAGCCCGAGCACGCCGATGACCGCCAGGTAGTACAGCGTCGGCAGGATCGTCTTGCGCAGCGTGGTGCCCTCACGGCCGAGCAGGCCGACCGTCGCCGACGCAGCCACCACGTTGTGGATCGCGATCATGTTGCCGGCCGCCGCGCCCACCGCCTGAAGAGCGACGATCATCACGGTCGACATGGCGAGGCGCTCGGCAACCCCGTACTGGAAGGCCGAGAACATCAGGTTGCTCACCGTGTTCGAGCCGGCGATGAAGGCGCCCAGCGCGCCGGTGGCGCCGGCGAAGAGCGGCCACACCCGTCCGACGTTGCCCGCCACCCACTCGGCCATGGCGATAGGCATGGACAGCAGGCCGGCCGCGTTGACGTCCGAGTTGATGTAGACGCGCACCATCGGGACGGTGAACACGAGCACGATGCCCGCGCCGACCAGCACGCCGGCGGACGAGCGCACCGCCGCCGCGACCTCGCGCGGCGGCATGCGGTGGAGGAGCGCGGTGGCCGCCACCACCACGACGAGGATGAAGCCGGGCAGGTAGAGGGGCGTCGTCGAGGCGGAGATCCCAGTACCGAAGATGTCGTTCCATGCCAGCGCCGGCGCCCGCAGCCAGGCCCCGACGGGGAGCGACGGAAGGCGCGTCAGCACCAGGAGGAGCCCCACCAGGGCATAGGGCGCCCACGCCATGGGCGCGGAGATGCGGGTGCGGCCCTCCGGCACCTCGGCCATCTCCTCCTCCAGCCCGCTCACCCAGTCCTCCCGCCAAGCCGCGCGGGCGGGGAAGTCCCAGGTGTCCTTCGGGAGGAGGAACCCGCGGCGCGCGGCGACGACGACCACCGCCAGGCCGACGGGCGCGCCCAGGAGGGACGGGAACTCCGGGCCCAGGAACGTGCCGAAGAGCACGTAGGGCACCGTGAACGCGAGGCCGCCGAAGATCGTGAACGGCAGCGCGCGCAGACCTTCCGTCCAGGACCGGTTGGCGCCGAAGAAGCGCGTCATCATCACCACCATGAACGTGGGCATGAGGACGCCCGCCGTGGCGTGCAGCAGCACGGCCTTGGCCGTGACCAGGCGGAGGTAGTCCATCATCGACAGTCCCGCGGCGGAGAGCTGCGCGGAGAACGCCTCGCCGCCGAGGCCGCCCTGGACGCCCACGAGGATCGGGGTCCCCACGGCGCCGAACGTGACCGGCGTGCTCTGCACCATCATCCCGAGCATCACCGCGCACGCAGCCGGGAAGCCCAGGGCGACCATCAGGGGCGCGGTCACCGCCGCGGGCGTTCCGAAGCCCGCCGAGCCCTCGATGAACGACCCGAAGAGCCAGCACACGATGACGACCTGGACCCGGCGGTCGTCGCTGATGCCGTGGAAGCTGCGCCGGATGGCGGCCACCCCACCCGATCGCTCCAGCGCGTGCAGGAGCAGGAGCGCGCCGAAGATGATGAAGAGGAGGTCGAAGGTGAGGAAGAGCCCCTGGATGGAGGCGGCCGCGATGCGCGACGGCGCCATGCGCCACCCCTCGAGCGCGACGAGGGCGGCCGCGACGTAGGCGGCGGGCATCGCGTGCTTCGCAGGGACGCGGAACCCGACCAGGAGCGTGCCGCCCAGGGCGATGGGGAAAAGGGCGAGGAGGGCCTGCGTGCCGAGGCCCATCAGAACGGCACCTCGGCGGCCCGGCACAGGAACGCCATGAACGGCGATCCGGCGGAGAGGAGCTCGGCCAGCTCGGCGGGGAGGTCGGGGCTGGTCACGAACGCCTGCGTGACGTCACGCCCGCCGATGAAGTCCTTCCACTTCAGGTCCTCGACCAGCGGATGCTCCGGGTCGAAGCCCCGCGGGGAGCGCGATAGCCGGTCCCCGGACATCTCGAAGAGGGACGTGAAGCGCTTCCCGTGCGCTGCCTTCTTCCAACCAGCCGGGTCCTCGACCATCGCGTCGCGGATCTTGCGGGTCGTCGGCCCGTCGGGGTGCCACAGCCCCAGCCCGACGAAGCTCCGCCCCGGCTCGATGTGCAGGTAGTAGCCCGGCGCGTGCACGTCACCGCCGCGATCGTGGCGGAACTGGATGCCCGTGTGCGTCTTGTACGGGCTCTTGTCCTTGGAGAAGCGGGTGTCGCGGTGGATGCGGAAGAGCGAGCGCGGGCCTGCCGAGAAGTGCGGGCTGATGCGCCGAAGCCGGTCGGAGAAGTCCTGGATGAATCGGAGCGCGGGGACCTTCACGTGGTCCTCGTAGCGCGCCTTGTTCGCGGCGAACCATGCGCGCTCGTTGTTGCGCGCCAGCTCCCGCAGGAACTGGAAGGTCCTGTGCGTGAAATAGCCGGCTTGGGCCACTGGACTCCTCCGGGCGGTTGGACGATCGCAGCAAGTGACGCCCCGGAGGTCTCGGCCACAAGGGTCGGAGGCGTGTGTGGGCACGCACCCCACGAACCGGGACTTCTTCGAGGGGATGCGCTGGGAGGAGCTGGGAGGCGGCCATCGTCCTGGTCACCTCTCTGTACCACGCCGCGATGCGGGACGCGAAGATCCCGCGGGCGCCCGTCAGCTGACGAGCGCCGGAAGGCCGATCAGGGGTAGAGCCGCTCGGTTTCCCAGCCGTCGTCCACACGCCGGAACGCCAAGCGCTCGTGGAGGCGATCGGCCTTCCCCTGCCAGAACTCGATGAGCGTGGGGCGGAGCAGATATCCTCCCCAGAACGGAGGGAGGGGCACGTCGTCCCCGGGATACTCCCCGTCGAACTCCTTCACCCGGGCCTCGAGCTCCTCGCGGGCAGGGAGCGTCTCGCTCTGCTTCGACGCCCAGGCTCCGATCCGGCTCCCGCGTGACCGCGTCATGAAGTAGCGCGTGCTCTCCTCCTTCGAGACCCGCTCCACCATCCCCTCGATGCGCACCTGTCGCTCGAGGATCCCCCAGTGGAAGCAGAGTGAGGCACGGGGGTTGGCCTCCAGCTCCACCGCCTTGCGGCTCTCGTAGTTCGTATAGAAGACGAAGCCGCGCTCGTCGACGCCCTTGAGGAGCACCATGCGCACGGAGGGAACGCCGTCCGGCGTGGCCGTCGCCAGCGCCATCGACTCAGGAAGCAGCATCCCGGAATCGCGGGCGGCGTGGAACCACGCCTGGAACAGCTCGATGGGATCCCGGCCCTCGTCGGCTTCGGGGATTCCCTGCACCACGCCCTTGCCCAGCGTGACGATCGTCCGGATGGAGGACTTCAGGGACATACGTTCTCCAGTGGGAAGCGGACGCTAAGATCGTGAAAGGGGTGTCGTGGGGGCAACGGGGCCCGGGCCGCTGCGGACCGAGGCTTCGCCGGGCGGCCCCGACCCCCTTGAACGCCACACCGGTCGATGCCATGTTTCAGGCGTACCCCCTCCCCCCTGGGGGGGGATGGACGGAGGGAGGATCCGGTGACCGACGAGCGTACGCAAGACATCGTCCGACGGCTGAAGAGCGTCGAGGGACACATCCGTGGAATCGAGCGGATGGTGGAGGAGGAGGCGTACTGTGTCGATGTCGTGAACCAGATCCTCGCCGTCCAGCGGGCGCTGAAGAAAGTGAGCGGACTCGTGCTCGATCGGCACCTGCACTCGTGCGTGACGCACGCGATCCAGGGCAACGACGCCCAGGCGAAGGAGCGGGTGCTCGGTGAGCTGCTCGAGGTCTTCGAGGCGACCGGCAAGACCTGAGCTGGGCTGGCGTCGGGGCCGCACCCGTCGGTCCCGGCCGGAGAAACGAGAACCACGAACGGATGAGACGACCCATGACGACGAAGACGGTGACCGTGCCGGACATCTCCTGCGGACATTGCGTGATGACGATCCAGCGTGAGGTGGGAGAGCTGGAGGGCGTGAGCGAGGTGAAGGCCGAGCAGGACACGAAGCAGGTGACGATCTCCTGGGACCCCGAGGCCACCGACTGGGTGGTGATCGAGAGGACGATGAAGGAGATCAACTACCCGCCGGCCGAGTAGCGCCGGTCGGTGTCGAAGGAACGGGAGTGAGGGGGAGATCATGGCCGTCGAGCGCCAGCTGACGATCCCGGTGACGGGCATGACCTGCGCGAACTGCGCGGCGACCGTCGAGCGGACCTTGAAGAAGACCGAGGGCGTCCTGGACGCTTCGGTGAACTACGCGTCCGAGCGAGCCACCGTGCGCTTCAAGCCCACGGAGGTCCGCGAGGATCGGCTCGTCGAGCGCATCTCGGGTGCCGGGTACGGGGTGGCCACACAGCGAATGGAGATCCCCGTGACGGGGATGACCTGCGCGAACTGCGCGGCGACCATCGAGCGCACGCTCCAGTCCCGCGTGCCGGGCGTTGTCTCCGCCGTGGTGAACTTCGCCACCGAGAAGGCGGTCGTGCAGGTCGTCGCCGGCACCGCCGGCTGGAAGGAGGTTGCCAGAGCCATCGAGGACGCGGGGTACGGCGTCGTGGACGCCGCCCCGGAACGGATGGAGGACGCGGAGGCCGAGGCACGGCGCGCCGAGATCGCGGACCAGACGCGGAAGTTCTGGACCGGCGTGGCGTTCGCGCTCCCACTCTTCGTGTTGAGCATGGCCCGCGATTTCGGCCTGTTCGGCGAATGGGCCCACGCGCCCTGGGTCAACTGGCTCATGTTCGCCCTGGCCACTCCGGTCCAGTTCTACGTCGGCTGGGACTACTACCGGGGCGGGTGGAAGTCGCTCCGGAACGGCTCGGCCAACATGGACGTGCTCGTCGCGATGGGCTCGTCCGTGGCGTACGTCTACTCGGTGGTGGTGGCGGTGACGCTCACGCTGGGGACGGCGGCGCTCGGAGCGCACGTCTACTTCGAGACGGCCGCCCTCATCATCACGCTCATCAAGCTGGGCAAGCTCCTCGAGGTGCGCGCCAAGGGCGAGACCTCGGAAGCGATCAGGGAGTTGATGGGGCTGCGTCCCGCTACCGCGCGAATCGTTCGAGACGGTACCGAAATGGACGTGCCGGTCGAGGAGGTCGTCGTCGACGACGAGATCCTCGTCCGCCCGGGGGATCGCATCCCGGTGGACGGCGTCGTCCTCCAGGGTCGCTCGGCCGTGGACGAGAGCATGCTCACGGGTGAGAGCATGCCCGTGGAGAAGGCTCCGGGCGACGAGGTTGTGGGCGCCTCCATCAACAAGGAGGGCGCGCTCCGCTTCCGGGCCACCCGCGTGGGGGCGGACACCGCCCTGGCGCGCATCATCCGCCTGGTGCAGGAGGCCCAGGGGAGCAAGGCACCCATCCAGCGGCTCGCCGATCGGGTGGCGGCGGTATTCGTGCCCACCGTGATCGCGATCGCGCTCGGGACCTTCCTTCTCTGGTGGCTGGGCGTCGGTGCGGGCTTCACGCCGGCGCTGATCCGCCTGGTGGCGGTGCTGGTCATCGCCTGTCCCTGCGCTCTGGGACTGGCTACGCCCACCGCGATCATGGTGGGGACGGGCAAAGGTGCTCGCATGGGCATCCTCTTCCGCAGCTCGGAAGCGCTCGAGCGCGTGCACGCGCTGGGGGTTGTGGTCCTCGACAAGACGGGCACCGTCACGCGCGGGGAGCCGGAGGTGCGTGAGGTCGTCGTGCGGGCGCTGGCTGACCGTGCCCTCGGGTGACGGGGCCGGGGACGCGGAGCGGCGGCTCCTCGGGCTCGCGGCCGCCGCCGAGCGCCGCAGCGAGCATCCTCTGGCAGAGGCCGTGGTGCGGGAAGCGGAGCGCCTGGGCGTCGAGCTGGTGGAGCCCGACCGCTTCTCCGCCGTGCCTGGGCGCGGCGTCTCCGCGGCCGTGGAGGGGCACGAGGTCCTGATCGGAACGCGTCGTCTCCTGGAGGAGAGCGGGGTCGTCGTCGAGCCGCTGGTGCCGGACGCGGAGCGGCTGGAGTCTACGGCCAGCACCGCCCTGTGGGTCGCCGTGGACGGGGAGGTCGCCGGGCTCTTCGCGGTCGCGGACGCGGTGAAGGAGGGTTCGAAGGAGGCTGTCGCCGAAATGCGCCGTCAGGGGCTTCGGGTCGTCATGCTCACGGGCGACAACCGGAGCACCGCGGCCGCCATCGCACGCGAGGTGGGCATCGACGAGGTGCGCGCCGAAGTGCTGCCCGACCAGAAGGCGGGCGTCGTTCGCGAGCTCATGGGCGGCGGTGCCCTGGTCGCCATGGTGGGCGACGGGATCAACGATGCCCCGGCGTTGGCGCAGGCCGACGTGGGCATCGCCATCGGCACGGGAACGGACGTGGCCATGGAGGCGGCCGACGTCACGCTGATGCGCGGCGACCTGCGCTCCGTCCCCCAGGCCCTCGCGCTCGGACGCGCCACGATGCGCACGATCAAGCAGAATCTGTTCTGGGCGTTCTTCTACAACATCGTCCTGATCCCGGTCGCCGCGGGCGCGCTCTACCCGATCACCGCACTGCCGATGATCCTGCGGCAGCTCCACCCAATCCTGGCCGCCCTGGCCATGGCCTTCAGCTCGGTGAGCGTCGTCGGCAACAGCCTGCGGCTCAGGCGCGTGCGCATCTGATCGGCCGGGAGACCGTTCCCGGGCTCCCGGCGACCCGGAGGCTCACAGCGTGAGCTTCAGGAGCACGGAGAACTTCTGGTCGTCGGGCCCGACCCCGGGCGGCGGCCTCGAGTCGTGCAGGTACTCGTGCTCCAGCGAGAGCGTCACGTCCGCGAGGACCTTCGTAGACACCGAGGTGGTGGTGGTCACGAGAAAGTCGGAGGCCCGGTTCCAGGCGGGCTGGTAGAACGTGGCGTTCTCGATGGTCGTCGTGGAGCTGATGGTCTTGTCGGCCTTGGCGCGCCAGCTCCACCGCGCCAGGCTCTCGGTCCCGGCGAGCGTGGAGCCGGGGTCGAGGCGGAAGTCCTGGTAGTCCCAGAGCACGGCTCCGCTCAGCGACGCGCTTCCGGCGTCGGAAGACCAGAACGTGTACTTCGCGCCGGCGCCGCCGCTCGAGCGGAAGTCGAGCCTACGGATCACGTCGCGGGACGCGTCAAGGAAGACGAAGGGCGACCAGGTGTCCTGGGGCCACAGATCCAGCTTCAGCGACAGCCGTTGGTCGTTGGCGATGACCTTCTGATCGCTCGAGCCGTAGCGTACCAGCGTGGAGACCTCGAACTCGGCAATGTCGGTCTGGAGGTACTTGGCGCGGGCACCGGTCCGCAGGATCGTGAACTTGCTGTTGCCCATGGCGCCGTTGAAGCCGAGCTCGAGTTGAACGTTCCAGCGGTCCGGTGCCTGCTGGGCTGCAGAGGGCCGGGCGCCGGCCAGGGCGGGCAAGAGGGTAATGACGACCAGGGAGAGCGCGCGGGCTTGGGGCATCTGGGCGGGGCGAACCTGTGTCGGGAGCGGGATGCGAGCCGGCCGGAAAGGTCGAAAAGCGATGTCCCGAGGGCAACCCGTCGTCCCCCTCGGCCGTGATCGACGCGGTTCCCTCGGCTAGAACCCCCCGCTACCTTGGATGCAGCGAGGACCGCCCCTCCGGAATCGCTCGCCGACACGAAGGTATGGACGGACGAATCGAAGGTAGCTTCCCAGGCGGCCCGCGTCGCTCCCACCCCCCGCCGGCCCGGGATCACCCGCCGCGTCTCGAGCGGGCCGAGCACCTGGAACGCAGGGTGTCGCGGCGGACCGCGGAGCGTACCCGCACGCGTCGGACCCGGCGCGTCGCCCTCGGGTTCGTCGGTGCCACGATCGTCGCCGGCACCCTGGGTGCCTACGTCGGATTCTCCAGTCACACGACCCGCGAAGAGCTGACCGAAGCGCAGCAGGCGGCCAGGCAGCGAGACATCGACATCTCCAGCGAGGTCAACCGCACCCTCCTGGAGCTGTGGAAGATGGAGGACGTCGAGGCCCTTCGAAACAAGGGTCGCACCCGTTGAAGGAAGGCGATCACCACCGATGAAGCGGTACGGATGGAGGGACGTCCTCGCGCGCACCCCGCGGAGCGCCAACGTGCTGGTCGTGGACGACGAGGCGGAGGTACGGCGGGCCCTGGGGGAGCTGGTCACGCGCTTCGGGTACTCTGTGCGAACGGCGGCGTCGGCCGAGGAGGCCGACCACTGGCTGAGCGCCGAGCGTTACGACGTATGTTTGCTTGACATCGAGCTTCCACGGATGAAAGGTCTCGAGTTCCTGGGGTGGGCGCTCAGCCGCGATCCGGAGATGGCCGTGATCATGCTGACCGGCCTCGACCTGCCCGAGGTGGCCGTGGAATGCATCGAGCAAGGTGCGCGCACGTACCTGGTGAAGCCCGTCGAGGCCGAGTTCCTCCGCCTGGCCATCCGAGACGCGCTCGCGGTGCGAACCCTGTTGGTGGAGCGCAACGAGCTCTCTCCGCACCTGACCCCCCACTGACGACCGACCCATGGCGACGATTCTCCTGATCGACGACGAGGCCCAGGTGCGGGCCACGATGCGTCGCGTCCTCGAGCGCCACGGCTACGCGGTGGCGGACGCAGCGAACGGACGGGAGGCACTCAAGGCCATGACCGACGCGAGCTTCGACCTGGTGATCACCGACATCAACATGCCGGAGATGGACGGGATCGAGGTCATCATGGCCCTCACCGAGCGCCGGCCCGGACTCCCCATCATCGCCATCTCGGGGGGCGGACGGCTTCCGAAGGATCTTCTCCTGTCCAGCGCCGACATGCTCGGGGCCGTCACGACGCTTGCCAAGCCCTTCGACGTCCCGGATCTCATCGAGGCCGTCGAGCGGGCACTGGCCGAGAACGGGCTCGACGGCGATTCTACTGCGGTCCAGTAGCATGGTGAGCCGGAGGTTCGTCGCGCCTGATGCCGGCGAACGTCCGACCCACCATACCAGCACATCGAGCGGCGGTGAGACCTCGTGACGGGGTCGTCCACCGCACCGTCCACGGAGGCCGAACGGTGACAGGGACGAGCCCGGTCAGGATCCCGCGCAGGGTGCGTCGGCGCGACGCGTGCAGATTTCCGACGTCCAGGCGGTCATCGAGAGCGCCCGCGCCCGCGGGGGGATGGAAGCCCTCGAGAAGTTCATCCGGCGTCGCCTTCCCGAGGCGGAGGACGAGGAGATCCGGGAGGCCGCGGAGGTCGCCGTCGAGATCATCGAATCGATCCCGGTGTTCCTCGCCCGGGCGCGACAGGAGGCCGACGAGCGGAACCTGCAGTCGGTGGTGGGGCCGCTCCTCAACCACGCGGAGCAGTACTTCCTGCAGCCGATGGACCTGATCCCCGAGATGACCCAGGGGCTCGCCGGCCTGCTGGACGACAGCTACCTCTTCATCCGGGTGCTCCAGCACCTGGACAGGGGCCCGGAGCCGTTCCTCGACTGGGACCTGGAGTACCCGGAGCAGTTCCTGCGCAGCCTCGTCGGCACGGAGATCAGCCGGCAGCTGGACGCCATCGTCCTCGACGCGATGAACCAGGTGTCGCACCACCTGGCGGAACTCTGGTCGAGGATGTCCCACCCGGCCTGAGCGCCCGGTCCATCGTCCACCGTCCGCGTCAGCGACGCCCCGCAGCAGGGGCCTTCGCCGAGTCCGCCGGCGCGGGCTTCGTCCAGAACCCCTCCGTGCCTTTCGCCTGCGCGGCGACCGGTCCGTGGAACAGCGCGCTGTTGAAGAGCACCCGGAACGTTCCCCAGGGCTGGCCGCGCCACTGGGGGCGAAAACCGATCAGAAGCACGTGCCCGTCGCCGTGCCGGACGTCGACGGCCGCGGCTTGTCCCTCCAGGTGCTCGGCACCCAGCAGATAGCCCGACATGAGGGGTGAGCCTTCCGGGGCGTAGCTGGCCAGCACCGCCCCCTCGAAACCATCCTCCGTGGTGAAGACCGGGCTTCTGTCGAAGAAGATCGGGGCACGATGCGGCATTCCCGCCATGACCGGGTGCGCGGGATCGACGTGGACCTCCAGGATCGACCCGCTGGAGAAGAAGGCGTCGCGACGGAGCGCGCGCGTGACGTCGGTGACGGGGAGGTGCAGCTCGTCGATGCACAGGTCGCTCGCCTGGTTCATGCACACGAGCGTGCCCCCGGCGCGCACGAAGGCCTCCAGGGAGCGGATGCCCTCGTCGCCCAGGCCGCCGGCGTAACGCTCGGGCACGGACCCCCGGGCGTAGCCGTCCCGCAGGGAAGCGGGACGCTCGGCGGGAAGCAGGATCACGTCGTAGCGGTCGCGCAGATCGCCGGCGCGGACGTCGGCGTCGCGGATGTTCGTGAATCGGAACCGATACCGCTCGAAGAGCCAGCGGCTCCACCCCTCGTCCATGCTCGCCGTCCACGGGCGATACAGCCCGACACGGGGGCGGGGCAGCTCGGTGCCCGTGCTGGCGCCGCGGGTCGCCTGCAGGGCGAGCTCCGAGGCGAGCCGGCGCGCCGTGGCGTCGGAGAGGCCGGTGACGACGTACGTCCCCCCGTCGTCCTGCGACCAGCGCACGCTGGCTCCGGCATCCCAGGCCTCGTTGAGCGCGCGGAAGGTGTTGTTCTGCGCGGGAGCCAGCCGCAGCGCCGGGCCGCCGCCCGTGATGCGCCCCGCCGGCGGGCGTATGGCGGTGGCCACCGCGTTGTCATCGAACCCGACGCCCGGTGCCGCGTCGAAGGGCGATGCGTCCGCGACGTCGGCGTCCCAGGCGGTGGGGTCCCCCTCCAGCGGCCGAAGCGCGGACCGCTCCTCGTCGGCGAGCGGCTGCGTCGCCTCGATCACGCGCACGCCCATCTGGAACGGGAGCGTCCATCCCGCGGCGTCGTAGGGCTGTTCCGGCGGCCCCTCCGGATACTCACGCAGGTCGGGGTACGTCTGGACCTCCAGGACCTGGCGGGCCAGCTCCGCGAAGGGCTGGTCCATCGCGATCACCCACGTGCCCGCCGGGTACGTCATGCCTTCGTGCGAGACCTCGGATCCGAGCTCGCTCACGCGGATCCCGTTGTACGCGAGGCGGCGGAGGAGCTCCACGGCCGCCACCGGGTCACGCTGATCGCGGGGCACGAAGTACGCATAGGGAGGCCCGGCCCGATAGCGCGCCACCACCTCGCGGCCGGATTGGTAGCGGTTGTAGAGAAGATCCTCCCGGTACTTGGCCGCGTAGTCGAGAACGGCCAGCGACGCGACGTGCATGTACCGGACGGCGTCTCCCAGCCGCCACCATCCCCCGGTCCACGGGCTCGAGTACAGCGGTTGCGGGCGCAGGTCCCGCATGCCCGGCGGGAAGTCCCCCAGCGTGTAGAAACGCGGTGTCGCGTAGCGGTACAACGCCGTCTCGGTCCAGAACGCCGCCTGGTTCTGGAGCATGGGCATGTAGTCCACGTACCCGGGATACCACGCGTCGAATCCGGTGCCCATGTGTGTGGCGCCCGGCAGTCCACGGGACTCGAGCATCTGGGCGATCGTCATCCCGATGGTGTTCACCTCGCGGGACATGAGCGCGGGGACCCTGGGCGCGATGGGGTCGGCGAAGGGCGGCAGCCAGATGCGCGTGGGGAAGGGCGAGCTCTGGTGGTGGACGTAGATGATCTGCGGCTCCCAGTACCGCCACGTCCGCTCCAGCGTGCGCGACTCGATCATGTTGAGCATATAGGAGTCGCGGTTGTTGTCGTGGCCGATGTACTTCTGGTAGAGCATCGGCATGGGCGCGACCTCGTACGGCGTGCCCACGTTCTGCGCGTACCAGTCGGCCACGATCGTCTGCCCGTCGGGGTTGAGCGACGGCCACAGCGCGACGATCACGTTGTCGCGGATCGCCTGGATGCGCGGGTCCTCGCTGGTGGCGAGCTCGTAGGCCAGGCCGATCGTGTGCTGCGCTCCGGCCACCTCCGACGCGTGCAGCCCGCCGGAGATGTCGACGATGGCACGTCCCTCCCGGGCCAGCGCCCGGGCCTCCTGCTCCGTGAGCCCCTCCGGGTCGGCGAGCCGGTGCGCGATCTCCCGGTTCCGGTCCAGGG
This sequence comes from uncultured Gemmatimonadales bacterium, assembly GCA_963848895.1. Classification (GTDB taxonomy): domain Bacteria; phylum Gemmatimonadota; class Gemmatimonadetes; order Longimicrobiales; family Gaopeijiaceae; genus SZUA-318. Next base: position 452,972 of record CAWKGE010000017.1, on the reverse strand, counting down.
CCGCCAGGTTGGCGGGCGAGGAGATGAGCGCCATCCACCAGTCCCGCCCGAACGAGGTCCTTCCGACCTCGACCAGCATCACCCGGTCGCTGGCGGCGGCCAGCCGCTGGAAGTAGTCGACGGACTGCTCGTACGTGGCCAGGTGGAAATCGGCGCCCGGCTCGAACCCCAGGACCGCGGCGGGCGTGGGGACGGCCTGTGCATGGAGGGGGGAGAGGGGCGCGAGGGTCAGGGTCGCCGCCAGGGCGGCGCGGAGGAAGGGGGATCGCACGGGTCGCGGCATCCGGCTCGGTTGAGCGGTGGTCCCAGGGATGGGAGACGTCCGGCCGAATATGGCCGCGCGGCGGGCCGATGCGCCACCGAGGGCCGGGTGCGACGCCGCCCCGTCATCGCCGCGTTGTCCCCGTCGTTCGAGCTCCTGGCCGTTCAGCGCGCCATGGCGCGTCGTCGCTCCGCCTGGGATCGCTGGGCCCTGCCGACGGGGCGGGGCGCCGGCTGGGCGAGACGGCTCCGGCCGGCGGCTCAGCCCCCTTCGAGGGCTTCGAGACGGGCTCGGGCGCGGTCGGCGAGCCCTTCGACGGCCGGCCCGCCTCCGTTCCAGAGCGCGAGGGCACGCTCCAGGTGGAGCCTGGCTGCTTCCGCATCACCCTCCTCCGCGGCCATCTCCCCGAGCTCGAAATCGGCGCGGGCGGTGACGAAGCTCATCCAGGTCGTCGGCAGGACCAGCGAGGAGAACAGGCCCTTCGCCTCGTCCCGCTGCCCGCCATCCCGGAGCAGGAGCGCCAGGCTCAGTCGCATCATCGGCGACGGAGAGAAGGCGAAATCGTTGTCCGTGTGGATGTTCCAGAGCTTCATCGCGCGGCGTTCGAGCGCGAGGGCGGCCTCGGGCTCTCCCCGCCGGCGTGCCAGACGCGCGCCGATGTCCGCCTTGAGCCCGCCTCGGTAGTCGTCGGGCGTCCCGCCCGCGGGGAACGTTCCGATCACGTCCGCCCACCGGCGCGCTACCACGGTGTCACCGACCTGCGCCTGCCATGCGCCCATCAGCCACCCCGCCTGCCAAACGGGGCGGCTGTCGAAGTACGCCAGTGCCGAGTCCAGGGGCACGTAGCGCGCGAGCGACGCGACGGCCCGCTCCGCCGCGGTCCTGTCGCCCACCCCGGCCAGGTCGGCGCCCACGACGAAGAACTCGAGCGTCGTGCGCGACATTCGCTGATCCTCCCCGTAGACGCCCGCTTCCAACGCCGAGTCCACGCTCGCCGCCCACCCCCGGGCGATGTCCAGGCGCATGCGTTCGGCGGTGGCCAGGGGCCGATACCGCGAACCCGGGGCGACGGCTGCGGAAAGGAATCGCCGATACCGCCCCGGGTTCCCCGCGCGCAGATTCCGGACGACCTGTACGAACTCCTCCCGAGGGAGCGAGGCGAGCTCGGGAAGAGTACGCGCGAAAGCAGCGGAATCGGCCAGCAGCGCCCGCAGCGAGCGGATCGTCGCACGGCCGAGGACGCCACTCGTGTCCGCCCGGGTGAGCCGCTCGAGCTGCACGCGTTGATCGGCGGTGTCCCCGAGGGCGACGGCCCACCACGCACGCACGGAGAGGGCAGGGAGTTGGGTCGAGTCGAGCCGCACCACCCGCTCCGCCAGCTCGCGGCTCCCGTACTCCGGTGGCGTCAGCTGCCAGCCATAGGCGCGTCGATAGTACTCCAGCTTGGCGTTCGCGTCGTAGTCCAGCGAGTCCAATTCAAGGAGCCGGCTCGCCGCGGCGATCGCCGCGGGCCCGTCCGTCCTTACCGAGGCCCGCGTCGCTTCCAGGCGAAGACGGCTGCGCTCGTTCAGAGCGTTCTCGAAGGGACTCGCGTGCGCGAGCAGCTCGAAGAATCCCGTGAACGGCTGCCCGCGAAGGCTGAGGCCCCAGGACTTGACGAGGATCGCCTCGACTGTGGCCAGGACGAACGTCGAGTCGAGGGCTACGGCGCGGTCGATGGCGGTATTGGCCGAGTCGATCATGCCGCGCCGCATCGCCTCCTTGGCCGCGAGGTACGCCTTCAAGGCCTCCGGAGACTGCGTCGCGTCGAAGTCGAGCTCGGCGGGCACGTCGGCCGGCCGCAGCGGTCCCCATACGCGGGCGAGGATGCGCACCGCCGCCTCTCGAACGGCGTCCGCCATGCCGTCGGCGGTGGAGGACACGGTGAACGCGTCCATCGGCTCGGCGCGACCCACACGGTAGATCCGGAAGGCGACCTCCACCCGGTCTCCGGCCGGGACGACCGAGCCCAGCAGGAAGCGATGGGCGCCGGAGTGTTCGGAGAGGTCCTCGGCCTCCCGGGGATCGGGTGAGCGGGCCGCAGCTCCGGCCTCCGGCCGCAGGGAGCTCCACAGCGACCAGGGATCCACGATCCGCAGCGACGGTGTCCCCTCCAGCGCGGTGGCCAGAAGGTCGGCGGCGCCCTCGGACCACTCCTCTCCGGCGTTGCCGTTGGTCCGCAGCGGGAAGATCGCGAGGCCGACGCGGCCGTCATCGGACGACGGATAACGGATGTGCGACACCGCGCCGGCAGTCGACATCACGATCAGCGTCGCGACGGTGAAGGCACCGACGAGCTGCAGGTAACGCGAGAGCGGAACGCGGGCCCGGACTTCCTCGGGCGTGATGTCGACTGCCCGGCGCAGCCCCTGCGCGGTCAGGTCGTAGACCCATGCCAGGACCGCGACGAGCGGAAAACCCGCGATCGCCGCGATGACGATGATCCTGTAGGCCAGGTCGGGGAGCGCGAGGGCCGCGAACACCATGTCGGTGCCCTGGAGGACGGCGGCCACGCCGGCCCCGTAGGCCACCAGTGCGCGCACCACGCGCCGCTGTCGGATCTCCTCGACGAGCGAAGCGATGCGGCCCACGGGGCGCCTCCCGCTAGATCGTTCCGACGGCCCTCATCCCCCGCAGCGCGTCGGCCCAGCGCTCCATCTCCTCCGGCAGGCCGAAGGACACCCGGTTCCATTCCGTCATGGGCGGGAAGGGCCGGCCCACGCGGATCCCCCGATCGCTCATCCGGTCGATGTAGGCCTGAAGGTCACCGTTGATCCGGTGCATGATGAAGTTCGTCTGCGTGGGGATGTACTCGAGGCCGAGCTCGTCCAGCGTGGCGGTGGCGATCTTCTTCGCCTCGGTGTTGACCCCGACGCTGCGCGCCATCAGGCCGTCGTCCGCGAGCGAGGCGATCCCGGCCGCGCACGCGAGCACGTTCGTGTTGCTGTTCGCCATGAAGGCGGAGAGTCTGCGCGCCGTCTCGGGATGGGCGACGCCGTATCCGAGCCGCAGCCCCGCCATCCCGAAGATCTTCGAGAACGTGCGTACCACGATGACGTTCGGCTTCTCGTCGATCCACTTGAGCGCGCTCCAGTACGCCGGATCGTCCGCGTATTCGAAGTACGCCTCGTCAACCAGGAAAGTGGTTTCCCCCGGCGCATCGGCGATCCACGCGTCCACGTCCCTGGAGGGCGTCACCGTTCCGGTGGGGTTGTTCGGATTGCAGATGTAGACCACCGATGGGCCGCTTCCCGCCGCCGCGCGCATGCGGTCGAGATCGTGTCCGCGTGCCGCGTTCAGCGGGATGGCCTTCAGGTCGTAGGGGAACGCCCGCTGGTACCGGGGCACGTCCTCGAAGGTGGGCTCGGCGATCACCATGGGAATGCCGTCTCGGTGGTACGCCTGCACCGCCATCTGGAGGACCTCGGTGGAGCCCGCCCCCATGACCAGATGGTCCTCCTTGACGCCCAGGTGCTTCGCGAGCGCCTCCACCACGGGCCGCTTCCATTCGCCCGGATAGCGATTGGCGTCCACGATCGCGTCCACGACGCCCTTCCGGGCAGCCGGCGAGAGGCCGAGGGGATTCTCGTTCGAGCTGAGACGGACGGTGCCGTCCGGCAGCGTCTTGCCGACGCGCCAGAGCCCGGATCGCTCGAGGAGCCCCGCCATTCCGCCTCCGGTGGACGTAAGGCCGGCCAGACCGGCGGCCATTCCCGTGGTGACGAAGCCTCGGCGATCCATACGTGCCTCCCGTGCTGTCAATCCCGCGTCCCGAGCGGTCCGGCGACTGCGCCGGGGAGCGGAGCCTGGCGCAATGTGCGCGCGACCCCCACGGGATCGAAAGGGGCTCGTGCGGGGTTAACAGGTGGAAGTGCACGATCCAGGGTCGCGCACGCCTCCCATATGGCCCATCTTTCCGGACCCGATCCCTCCGCTCCGCGGCGATGGTTTCCATGCTCCAGAAGACCGGCGTGCTATCGCTGTTCCTCGCCCTCGCGGCGTCCTCCGCCGCGGCCCAGCAGCCGCCTGTCCTCCCGGAGACCCCGGTCCGTTACGACACGGACTATCTGTCGGCGGACTTCCACAGGGGACGACGGCAGGCGGTGATGGACGCGTTGCCGGAGGGCTCGGTGGCCGTGGTCCTGGGAGGAGCGGAGAGCGGCGCGTCCATCGACGACCTGCAGTCGTTCGTCCAGAACGCGGACTTCTACTACCTGACCGGGAGCGAGGAGGCGGGCTCGTCGCTCCTGTTGGCGCCACGGGGCGTCGACATCGACGGGACGACCGTGCACGAAGTGCTCTTCGTGCCACCGCGCGACCCGGACCAGGAGATCTGGCTGGGCCGCCGATACGGTGCCGAGAGGGCGCAGCTGGTGCTGGGCGTCGAGCTGGCAGTGGACAGCGACCGCTTCGACGAGGTGGTGGGAAGGCTCGTATCGGACACGGCCACCTCCGTGCTCACCCCCGGTACCGCCCCCCTCCGACGCATCCTGGACGGCCTGCGCATGGTCAAGACGGACGAGGAGCTGCGGCTGCTCCGGCACGCCGTCGACATCACCGCCGACGCGCACCGCGAGGTGCTCGGGTCGGTGGAGCCCGGGTGGACGGAATATCAGGTTGAGGCGCTCGTGGAGTACACCTTCGCCCGGGAAGGAGCCGAGCGACCCGGGTTCCCGTCGATCGTGGCCAGCGGGGAGAACGGCGTCCTCCTCCACTACGACACCAACCGGCGCACCACGAAGCCGGGAGACCTCGTCACCGTGGATGTGGGCGCCTCCTATCACGGATATACAGCGGACGTGACGCGCACATATCCGGTGGAGGGAGCTTTCACGCCGGATCAGCGCAGGATCTACGACCTCGTGCTCGAGGCACAGAAGGCGGGCATCGACGCGGCGCGCCCGGGTGCCTCCTTCGGTGCTCCGGGGAAGGCGGCCTCGCAGGTGCTCGCGCGTGGGCTGGCCGAGCTGGGCCTGATCCAGGGGCCGCGCGACATCGTGGGGCTGAGCCGCTTCTTCCCGCACGGCACCAGCCACTATCTGGGTCTGGACGTCCACGACGTGGGGAGCTACGAGCCGCTCTCACCCGGCCAGGTGATCACGGTGGAGCCCGGCATCTACATCGCGCCCGCCGAGGACGTCGACCCACGGTGGTGGAACATTGGGGTGCGCATCGAGGACGACGTGCTGGTCACGGAGCGGGGTCCGGAGGTCCTGTCGGCCGGTGCTCCGAAGGACCCGGGGGAGATCGAGGCGGCGATGCGCCCGATCGTCACACGTTGAAGCGGATGTGCAGGATGTCGCCGTCGGCGACGACGTAGTCCTTCCCTTCGACCTGCAGCCGGCCGTGGTCGCGTACGGCGGCCTCCGAGCCGTGCTCCATGAAGACGTCGTAGGGGATCACCTCGGCGCGGATGAACCCCCGCTCGAGATCCGAGTGGATGCGCCCGGCGGCCTGGCGCGCGTTCGCGCCGCGGCGGATCGGCCAGGCCCGCACCTCATCCTCCCCGACCGTGAAGAAGGAGATCAGGTCCAGGAGCCCGTATGCGGTGCGGATGAAGCGGGATAGCGCGGGCTCGGACAGGCCGAGATCCTCCAGGAAGGCCTGCTGCTCCTCGGGCTCGAGCGCCGCGATGTCGGCCTCCACGCTGGCCGACATCGTGAGCCCCGCGGCGCCCAGCTCCTCCACCCGCCGGGCCAAGGCGTCGGGAAGGGGGAGGGCCGCGTCGGCCTCGCTGCGGTTCAGCGCCACCAGCAATGGACGGTCGGTGAGGAGCCCGTAGCCCTTCAGGAGGCCGCGGTCCAGCTGTTCCCGGGAGATCGAGCGGAGCGGGCGCTCCTCCTCCAGCGCCGCCGTCGCGGTCTCGAAAGCCCCGATCTCGCGGGCGTCGCCACGCTCCTTGCGAAGGCGCTCTAGGCGTCGCTCGGCGATCCCGAGGTCGGCGAGCACGCACTCCAGGTGGAAGGCCTCCAGGTCTCCTTCCGGGTCCGGAACCCGCTCCAGCCCGGGATTGGGAAAGCCACCCAGGACCAGACACAACGCTTCCTGGTCGCGGATCTGCTGGAGGGCCCGGGGGGACAGTCCCTTCTTCTCGGAGCCGTGCTCGCCGGGGATGTCGCAGAACGTCATCTCCGCGTACGTGGTCTTCCTCGGTGAGAAGATCGCGGACAGCCGGTCGATACGCTCGTCCGGCACCTTCACGGTGCCCAGGCGCAACTCGCCTCCGTAGCCCACCGGCACGGCCAGGCCGGTCATGGCGTTGAACACCGTGGTCTTGCCCGAGCCCGCGAAGCCGACCAGCCCGATCTTCATGGAGTCCCCCCGTGCCGCCCCGTGTGTCGGGCCGCGTCAGTCCGCCGCGGCCTGTACCGGTCGTTCGAGCACCGGCTGCGCCCTGGGCAGCCCCTCCCACTCGCGGTCCACCCGGTCGATGTACACCGAGGCCGAGATGTCCCCGCACACGTTGAGCGTCGTGCGGCACATGTCCAGGATCCGATCCGCGCCGAGGATGATCGCGATGCCCTCGGGCGGCACGCCCACCGTAGCCATGACGAGCATCATCAGGGGCAGCGATCCGCCCGGCACGCCCGCCGCGCCGACGGCGGTTAGCACGGCCAGCACGACCACGATGATCTGCGTGGGGAGGCTCAATCCCGCCCCGAAGACCTGGGCGACGAACAGCACGGTGACGCCCTCGTAGAGGGACGTTCCGTTCATGTTCATCGTCGCGCCCAGGGGGAGCACGAAGCCCGCGATCTTCGGCTGCACGTCCAGCTCCTTCTCGGCCGTGGCGATCGAGGTCGGGAGCGTGGCCATGCTTGAGGAGGTGGAGAACGCGGTGATCATCGGCGCGTTGACCGAGCGCCAGAACGTGACGGGGCTCATCCTCCCGAAGATCTTCACCAGGGCCGAGATGCCGATGGTGGCGTGCAGGAACAGTCCGAGCACCACCACGATGATGTACAGGCTCAGCTGTTGCAGGATGCTCCAGCCGAACTGGGATGTAATGCCGAAGATCAGCGCGAACACGCCGTAGGGTGCGAGGTTCATCGCCATGTCGATGATCTTGATGACGGCATCGCCCACCCCCTCGAGGACAGCGAGCACGGGGTCCGCCTTGGCCTTGGGGATGAGCGTGAGCGCGGCACCGAAGATCAACGACGCGAAGATCAGCGCCAACATGTCCATGTTCGCCGCGGCCTCGATCGGGTTCCGAGGCACGATGTTCACGAAGGTGGAGACGCCGAAGTCCACCGGCCCGGTCTGGATGAGGCCCTCTCCCGAAAAGCGGCTCATCAGCTCGTCGCGGATCTGCGGCGACAGGCCCGCACCCGGGCGGATCGTGTTCACGAGCGTGAGGCCGATCGTGGCTGCGATGAGCGTGGAGGCCAGGAAGTAACCGAACGTGCGCCCCCCGAGTCGGCCCAGCGTCTTCATGTCGCCGATGCCCGCCACACCCAGCGCGATCGACGTGAAGACGATCGGCACGACCGTCATGAACAGCATCCTCAGGAAGACCTGTCCAACGGGGTAGGCGACGTTGTCGGCTACCCACCGGACCCAGCCGGCGTCTCCGAAGAAGGCGTTGGTGAGGCTGCCTACCAGGGCTCCGAGCACCAGGCCCAGAGCGATCTTCGTATGAAGCTTCACGGGGTGCTCCTCGTCGGCGTGTCGAGCGTCACCCGACCGCCTGTTTTTCCGGTTCAGCGGCGCCGTGCTGGCGGGCGCCGACGCGGCGCGGGGACACGCCCGGCCGGATGGCCCGGGAACCCGTCACCGATCGCCGCCGTGGACTGCGAGGCTGGAAAGGACCCGGAAATATGAACCGGTCGGGGACTCCCGCGCCACCTCACGTTGCCAGCGGATTCCGCTCCTTCCAGCGTCCGTGCCCACGGGTGAGCGTGCACCTGTGCGGTTCCGCACCGTGTCCTTGCACCAGGCGCCCGCCCGTGGCATATGTGTGCGCCGTCGCATCGGTCCTGCAACGTCGATTCCCGCTTGCCTCCCCAGGGCGGAGTCCACCATGAAGACCCTCCTCAAGATCGTCGGCGTCGTGCTCGTGGTCCTCCTGCTCGCCGCCGGCAGCGTGTACGGCTGGGCCCGGAGCAAGGACAGCTCGCTCCTGTCCCGGACCATCGCCACGCACCGCGTGGATTTCCCCATCCCGTTTCCCCTCTCCGACGGCGAGGTCGCCGATGTACGGCGGCAACGGGCGGACGCGGGCGAGGCCCCACCCACCGACGAGGACCTCGCGGCCCTGGCGCTGGAGCGCGCCCGCGAGCGGGGGGATCACCTCGTGCACGCACGCTACGGTTGCGTGGAGTGCCACGGGGCCAACTTCGGCGGCGGCGTGATGGTCGACGATCCGATGATCGGGCGCATCCTCGGCCCGAACATCACCACGGGGAACGGGGGGAGGACGGCCGCCTATGCCGCGGCGGACTGGGACCGGATCGTGCGCCACGGCGTGCGCCCCGACGGGACGCCGGCCGCCATGCCGTCGGAGGACTTCCAGCGCATGGCGGACCACGAGCTGTCGGACATCGTCGCGTACATCCAATCGCGTCCCCCCGTGGATGCGATCGTGCCCCCCGTCCAGCTCGGGCCTCTGGGGACGGTGCTCCTGGCGGCCGGGCAGATTCGCCTCTCGGCGGACGTGATCCCCGACCACCAGAAGGCCCACCCGGTGGAGCCGCCCGCCGAAGAGGCGACCGTCGAATTCGGCGCCCACCTCGCCAGCACGTGCTCCGGGTGCCACCGCGCCGACTTCACCGGGGGGCCCATCCCCGGTGGCGCACCGGACTGGGCGCCCGCCGCGAACCTCACGCCGCACCCGGACGGTCTGGCGGGCTGGACCTACGACCAGTTCGTCTCCACGCTCCGGACGGGACAGCGGCCGGACGGGACAGAGCTACGCGCGCCGATGTCGGGGATGATGCCCTATGCGCGGAACATGACGGACGTGGAGCTGCAGGCTCTGTGGGCCTACCTGCAATCGCTGCCGGCGAAGCCGACGTCCCGGTGAGGCCCGCCCGCGGTGTTCGAGGGGCCTTCAGCGGGCGGGCTCGACCGCCGCCCGCTCGATCACCGCGCCCTCGAGCACCCGGTCGATGACGTCCATTCCGGAGGTCACGAGGCCAAGCACCGTGTAGTCGTGATCGAGGCGGACGTTGTCGACCAGGTTCACATAGATCTGCCCGTCCCCGGTGTCCCGCCCGCGCGTGGACACCCCCACGGTCCCGCGCCACTGGACGGTGAGGCCGACCTCGTCACGCGTAAAGGCGCCGTGCCCGGCATACTCGTTCGCCAACGGGCTTCCGCCCTGGATGACGAAGTTGGGGACCACCCGGTGGAACGTAAGTCCGTCCAGCGTTCCCGCGCGCGTCATCTCGAAGAGGCGGAAGGCGTTCGTCGGGGCGGTGAAGGGGAGGAGGCGGATGCGCACCTCGCCGCCGCCTTCCATGTGCAGGACCACTTCGCTGCGCTCCATCTCCCTCAGGTCCGTGGGGGTGGGGAGGGGAAGGCGGAGCGGGGTCCGGGGCGCGGCCAGATAGGGGCTGCCCGTCCATGCCGTCAGCACCTCGGCGGCACGCGACGCGACGGCCGCGTCGAAGTCGCGCAGGAACGGCTCGAGGGCGGGGGCGGACGTCGAGTCCCCGAGGGTGCCGATCAGATCCACGAGCGCGAGCCTGGGATCGCGCAGCGTCTCCGCGCCCGTACGGCCCATCCGCTCCAGGGTGGCGAGGGCGGCGTCCCGCACTTCGGACGTGGAATCGGGGTCGGCGGCGAGGTGGGGTGCCACCGCGAGGATCACCTGAGGAGCGTCGTCGGAGCCGAGCGCCGCGACGAGCTCCGTGCGTGCGGCGGCCCCGGCGACGCGGGAGAGGCCGTCCAGCGCTTCCGCGCGGGTGTCGGCGTCCGGGTCATGCGCGAGGCTCCGCAGCGTCGCGACCGCCCCGGCGCGGGTCGCGGCGCGCGCGCCCCAGGTACGCACGAAGGGGTTCGGGTGTGCCGCGAAGCGCGGCAGCAGCGCGGAGGTCCGCGCCGGATCCAGCGATGCCAGCGACGACAGCGCGTGTGCGGCCAGGTGCCACGTTCCGTGACGTCCGGGCGGAAGCGCGGCTGCGACGGCCTCCAGCCGGCGCACCTGACCCGTGCGGTCCGGGCAGGGATCGGCCAGGGCGTCCAACGCCGCCAACCGCACCGCAACGGAGCTGTCCCGCTCCGCCGCGGACTCCAGGCGCGCGCAATCCGGCTCGGTACGGTCGGCGGCCGCGAGGGCGCGCACCCCCTCGATCCGCACCGTCGGCGACCGGATCCTGGAGCGCACGGGCCACGAGCTCGGGCCGTGGGCGACCCGAGCGGGCCAGCCAGGCGGCCCCGACGCGGCGCACCCGCTCGTCCGCGTCGTCCAGGGCGTCGGAGACGTCCGCCTCGGACAGCGCGGACGCGGTCGAGAGCGCCATCAGGGCAACCTCGCGGACGCGCCCGTCGGCGCCATCCGGCTCGCCGCGCGGCGGCACGTAGTGTGCGATGGCGCGCAGCTTCGCGACGACCGCGGCTTCCACCGCGCCTCCGCGCCGGCCGCGCACGTACGAGTCCAGGCCGAGCGTCGCCCCGGTGAGCTGCTCCAGCGGCGCCCACGAGCCATCGGGACCCCGGGCGAGGGAGAGGAGGGCGCGCTCGCGCTGGGGTTCGCTGGCGCCGTCCAGGCGCAGGCGTCCGAGGGAGCGGGCCAGCACCCCACGGACCCAGGGGTCGGCCTCGGCGTCGACCCGTCGCAGGAGGGGGAAGACGGCCCCTCCGCCGGGCCTGCCGTGGTAGGTCTGGGCCAGCGCGTCGGCTGCGTAGGCCCGGACCGTCGGGTCCGGATCGCCGAGCGACGCGACGATCCGCTCGGCGAGGGCCGGGCTCTCCAGACGGCCCAGCGCGCGCACGGCCGTGGCGCGCAAAGCCGGCATCGGCGCGTGCGTCGCTTCGACCATTACCTGCAGGTCGGGTCCCCCGGCCGGTCGGACGTCCTCGGCGGCCACGATCCGGAGGAACGCCCGCGCCGCGACGTCGCCACGGCCCGCGTCGGGCGGCCGACAGCCCGACGCCGCGAGGAGTGTCAGCGCCAGGAGCGGAAGCAGGTGCTGCCTCGGGTGCGCGTCCATGGAGCCGCCAGTATACGGCGGCGCCTCCACCTACGCGATCGGATGTCGCTCCTGCAGCCGCGCGAGGATCTCCTCGAGCTCGCGCACCGTGCACCCGTCGAAGCGGCGCTGGCAGACCCCCTCATAGGCGGCGCACAGCTGACGGCACACCGGGCCCGGGATGGTCTGATCCGCGATCTCGAAGAGGACCTGGTCCTCCTTCAGGATATGCGCGCGGATGAGGGCCACATAGCCGTGGGCGGAATGGACGAGGCGCCGGAGCGCCAGCTCGTCCCCGGTCCGCGCCGCCGGGAGCGCGTCCGCCATCGCCCGCGCGTAGGCCCGCCCCTGCTCGTGCTCGTGCAGCATGACCGCGATGGGCCCGGCTTCGTGCGGCATCCCCGTGGCCTCCAAAGCGGGGAAGAGAAGGTCCTCCTCCTTGCCGTGGTGGAGGGCGTCGGCGTAGAGGCGGATGAACGCCACGCAGTCGGCCATGCCCTCGAAATCCATCGAGCCGGTGGCGTGCTCGCGCTCCAGGATCTCCTCGAGGACGTCGGTCACCGCGAGGATGTTCCGATGCTGCTCGCGAAGGAGGCGGGTGGGCGTGTCGCTCATGTGGACGCGGCCGGGGTGTAGAGCGGCTCGAACCGGGCCGTGAAGTGGCGCAGGACCGGCGCCTGATCTACGAAGCGGAAGCCCCCGATCGCATCGCGCCGGCCGAACACGTCGAGGGTCACGTCGACGAGGTAGTCGATCTGGCTCTTCGTATAGACGCGCCGGGGGATCGCCAGGCGGACCAGCTCCATCTTCGCGCTGCTCTCCTCGCCGGTGTCGGGGTCGCGGCGCCCGAACATGACGGTGCCGATCTCGACCGCTCGGATGCCCCCCTCGAGGTAGAGCTCCGCGACCACCGACTGGCCCGGAAGCTCGCGCGGCGGCACGTGGGGGAGGAAGGCCGCCGCGTCGATGTAGACGGCGTGGCCTCCCGGGGGCTGCACGATCGGCACGCCGCCCTCCGTGAGGTGCTCCCCGAGGTAGCGCGCGACCTCGATGCGGTAGGTCAGGTAGTCCTCGTGCAGGACCTCCTCCAGGCCGACGGCGATCGCGTCGAGGTCCCGACCCGCCATCCCGCCGTAGGTGGGGAAGCCCTCGGTCAGGATCAGGAGGTTCTCCTCCTGCCGGGACAGCGCGTCGTCGTTCGTGCACAGGAAGCCGCCGATGTTGGCCAGCCCGTCCTTCTTCGCCGACATCGTGCACCCGTCGGCCAGGGAGAACATCTCGCGGGCGATCTCCTTGACCGGCCGGTCCGCGTAGCCGTCCTCCCGCTGCTTGATGAAGAAGGCGTTCTCGGCGAAGCGGCAGGCGTCGAGGTAGAAGGGGATTCCGTGCCGATGGCACACCTCGCTCACGGCCCGGATGTTCGCCATCGACACCGGCTGGCCGCCCCCGGTGTTGTTCGTGACCGTGAGCATGCAGATCGGTACCCGATCCGCGCCCACCTCGTCGATGAGGGCCTCGAGGCGCGCGACGTCCATGTTCCCCTTGAAGGGATGCGGCTCGGCGGGGTGCAGCCCCTCGGGGATCGGCAGGTCGACCGCCTGGGCGCCCGCCGCCTCGACGTTCGCGCGCGTGGTGTCGAAGTGCGTGTTGTTCGGCACGACGTGGCCCGGGCGGCACACGGTGCTGAACAGGATCCGCTCGGCCGCGCGTCCCTGGTGCGTCGGGATGACGTGCGTGAAGCCGAAGATGTCCTTGACCGCGGCCTCGAAGCGGTACCAGGACCGGCTGCCGGCGTAGGCCTCGTCGCCGCGCATGAGCGCCGCCCACTGCTCGGAGCTCATCGCGCCGGTGCCCGAGTCGGTGAGCAGGTCGATGAGCACGTCGTCGGCGCGGAGCTTGAACACGTTCCACCCGGCCTCGACCAGGTAGCCCGTCCGCTCCTCGGGGGTGGTCATGCGGATGGGCTCGACCACCTTGATGCGGAACGGCTCGATGATCCTGCGACTGCGCGTCATGGCGTGACGACCACCCTGATTGCGTTCCCCGAGCGGAGCATGTCGAGGGCCTGGCCGATCTCGGCGAGTGGGTAGCGATGGGTCACGAGCTCGGCGAGCCGGATCCTGCCCTGACGGACCATCTCGATGACGCGCGGATAGTCCACGGGCCGGCAGCCGAGCGAGCCCATCACCTCGAGCTCCCGAAACATCACACGACCCGAGTTCAGCGTCATGGTGTCCGGGCTGTACCCGACGAACACCGCACGCCCGCCGGTCTTGAGGCTGGAGAGCGCGAGCTCCTGGGTCACCGGCTTGCCCACCGCTTCGAACGCGACGTCCGCGCCACCCCGCGTGAGCTTGCGTAGGGCCTTGTCCGGGCGCTCCTCGGGTCGAGGGATTCAGCGTCGCGGCCGCCCCGAGCCTGGTCGCCCACTCGAGCTTCATGTCGGAGACGTCCACGGCCACGACGCGCGCACCGAGGGCCGCCGCGACCTGGACGATGTTGATGCCCACGCCGCCGCAGCCGAAGACGACGACCTCGTCCCCGGGTCGCACCCGCCCCCGGTTCACCACGGCGTGGTAGGGGGTGGTGATCGCGTCCGCGATGATCGAGCCTTCCACCAGCGGAATCTCGTCCGGGAGGTGGAAGACGTCCTTGGCGGGCACCGCCAGGTACTCCGCGAAGCCGCCGTCGATGTGGTTGCCCAGCATCTCGCCGTTGGCGCAGATGCTCTCGCGGCCCTCGCGGCAGGCCGGGCAGTGGCCGCAGCTGGTGACGGCGGCGGCCAGCACGCGGTCGCCCGCCTTCATCCCGCTCACGCCCTCGCCCACGGCCTCGACCGTTCCGGAGACCTCGTGCCCGAGGATGACGGGCGGAGTCTTGAAGGTCGGCGTGCCGTGGTCGAGGTAGTGGAGGTCCGTGTGGCACACGCCGCATCCGGCGACCCGGACGAGAAGCTGGCCGGGGCCGGCGGTCGGGGTGGGGACGTCCTCGACGCTCAGGGGACGGTCCGGACCATGGAACACCGCGGCCTTCATGATCGGCTCCTTTCGGCGCCCGGAGGCGCCGGGTGTAGATGACCTTGAAGAGGGAGAGGGCGAGGGTGCACCCCTCGCACTGGGGGGCGAGCTCGCCCGGAAGGACGTCGTCGAGCAGGACGTCCTGGCCGGTGAGCTCGTAGAGCTCCTTCAGCTCGCCGAGGCGCGGCGGAGAGCCGGTGAAGCGCCGCATCCACCGTCGCGCGCGAGCAGCTCGTCCCGGGCCCGCCGGGCCTCGGGGACGGGCTCGTCGCCCGTCCCCACCGCCGGGGACGCGGAGGCGTCGCTCACGCCGCGATCTTCTCCAGGCGCCGTTTGGCGAGGACGGCGCGCGCCGATGGCGCCGGTGAACTGCACCAGGGTCTCGGGCGGCACGTTCACCTCCTCGCCCAGGTGCTCGCGCATGACCCGCACCATGGTGGGGAAGCGCATGATGCCGCCCACGAGGGTGAACTGGGGCTCCATCTGCACGCGCTTCATCAGGCGCACCGAGCGCTCGATGAGCGACTCCATGGCGCCGTGCATGATGTCGGCGGGCTGGGCTCCGTTGCTCACGTGGTTGATGACCTCGGACTCGGCGAACACCGCGCACACGCCCGAGATCGGCACCGGCGCCTTCGCGTACTCCACCAGCGGACCGATCTCCTGGATGGAGTAGCCCAGGTAGCGGGCCGTCTTCTCCAGGAACGCGCCGGTTCCGGCGGCGCATTTGTCGTTGAGGCGGAACGAGCGGACCTTGCCGCTCCTCGTCCAGACGGAGCGCCTTCATGGTCTGGCCGCCCACGTCCAGCACGGTCATGGTGCCGGGGAAGAAGAAGCGCGTGCCCCACGACTGGGCCGTGAGGTCGGTGGCCTGGACGTCCCGGAAGGGGATCTGGTTGCGCCCGTAGCCGGTGCTGGTCAGGTAGGCCACGTCGTCGCGGGTGGCGCCGACCTGATCCAGCGCCTCGTCCAGCGCCGTGCGTGCCGCCTCCTCCAGGCGGAAGCCCGGTCGGGCGGATGCCCGACCGCGGCCAGGTCGCCGTCCTCGGTCGAGGAGGGCCGCCTTCGTGTAGGTCGATCCGACGTCCACGCCGGCGGAGTACTTCATGCCACCCCCTCCTTTTCCGCGGCCGTCTCGCGACCCTTGTGGATGCGCTCCAGGGCGAAGAGCGCCGCACCCAGCGCGCCGATGTAGTGCGACTCCTCGCTCACGTTCAGCGGGTGTGCAGCATGTCGTTCAGCACCGACACCATGGCCTCGTTCTTGGTGACGCCGCCGGTGAAGGTGATCTCGCCCTCGATGCCCACGCGGCGCAGCAGCGCGATGGAGCGCGACGCGATGGAGCGGTGCACGCCCAGGAGGATGTCCTCGATCTTCTTGCCCCTGGCGAGCCAGGACAGCACCTCCGACTCGGCGAACACCGTGCACGTGGTGCTGATGTTCACGGGGCGCTGGCCGCGCAGCGCCGTGGGGCCGAGCTCGCCCAGCTCCAGCTCCAGCGCGGCCGCCGCCGACTGCAGGAAGCGCCCCGTGCCCGCGGCGCACTTGTCGTTCATGCAGAAGTCGATCACGTCGCCACCGGGCCGTATGCGGATGGCCTTGGTGTCCTGGCCGCCCATGTCCAGCACGGTCTCGGTGGCGGGGAACATCTGGGCCGCACCCCGGGCGTGGCACACGATCTCGGTGATCTGCGTGTCGCCGAACTCCACGCGGTAGCGGCCGTAGCCGGTGCCCACCACGAAGCCGACGTCCTCCTCGTGGACGTCGCCCGCGCGCAGGGCCTCGCGGAACGCGTGCTCGGCGGCCTGGACCACGTTGGCGCCGGTGGGCAGGAGCGAGCGGCCGGTGATGGCGCCCTTCTCGTCGACCACCACCGCCTTGGTCTGCGTGGATCCCGACGTCCACGCCTGCTGCCCAGGCCATGGGTCTCCTCCTCTCAGGCAGGTGAGGATGCGGGAGCGGCTTCGTCGGCTCTCGCCTTGCGGATGCGCCGCGAATCGAGCCCCTCGAAGAAGGCGTCGATGCGGTTCTTGAGCTGCGCCTCGGAGACCACGCGCTTGTCCATCATGTCCGACTCGATGTACAGGCAGAGGACGTCGCGCTCCTCCAGCACGACCCGGCGCGAGTCGGCCAGCCCGGTGGAGACCGTGCGGCAGCTCTTGATCGGGTGGTAGACCACGCCGTCGGCCCCGAACTCGTCGATCGCCTCGATGAGGTAGCGGTCGTGGAAGAGCATGGAGTCGCCGGCGCGCTGCACGCTCAGGAGCACGCCCTCCGCCAGGCTCTCCAGCGGCCGGCTCAGGTCGTACTCGTAGTCGAGGTTGAGGCCACCGGAGGCGAACCACATGTACGTGGAGCTGACGAACACGCCGCCCCACTCGCTGAAGAGCTGGTAGAAGCGGCGGAAGATCGGATAGCAGGGCACGCCCACGAAGATGAGGCGGTGCTCCTTCCCGTGGTCATCCCGTGGTCGAGGAGGGGGCTGATCCCGTGCAGGGCCTTGTACGCCATCTCCTCGACGAGGTCCTCGAAGTACTTCGCACCCGCCTCGGTGCCGCGCAGCGCGTTGGCCACGCCCAGGTAGATGGTGCCCTCCATCATCGCGTCGAAGACGGCGGGGCGGCTGCGGTTGAGCTTGAGCACCTCGCCGCCACGCCCGGCCCATGCGGTTGGTCAGGTCCAGGACCTCCCGCAGTCGGTCGATGTCGAAGGCCTTCCCGGTGAGCGTCTCCAGATGGCCGATGAGCTCCCGGAGCTGATGCTCCACGTAGCGGCGGTCACGCTCCATGTCCTCTCTGGAGGGACCGGCGCCCCCGCGGACTCATCCCGCGGGTGCCGGGAACGTCCACGGTGACCATCGGGATGCCGTACATGCGCTCCCAGATCTCGGCCCACTTCAGGTAGGTGTTGCACGCGTTGGTCAGCACCGCGATGGAGGGCTTGGGGATCGTCCCATCGGGTGCTCGCCGCCGCGGAGCTGCAGCGCGTAGTCCGCCTTCACGTAGCCGCACACGTCCGGGCTGAACCCGTGGTCCTCGGCCAGGCTCAGGTACTCGTCCGACACCCGCCGCACGGCGGTCTGGAGCGAGTTGATCTCGGGGAAGACCGTGTGGAGGTCGAAGGTGAGCAGGATCTCGTTGAGGCTTCCCATGACGAAGACGTAGGCGGCCTGCTCGTCGTTCTGCGCCGCGCGCGTGAGGGAGTCGAACCAGTTGCGGAACAGCAGGCCCCCGTCACGGGCGCCCCGGCCGATCAGCTCGTCGGGCGGAGTGTTGATGGTCATGGGTGCGTCTCACGCGAAGAGGAGGTTCTCGACGAAGGTCTCGAGCTGGATCTGCAGGTGGTCGAACGAGGTCATGCGCTCCTCGAACTCCGTGACGAAGTAGGGGATGCCCTCCTCGTCGAGCGCCTGGGCGTACGCCACCTGCTCGTCCAGGCCGGGCTCGCACATCTTGGCCGCGGCGACGATGGCGGCACCCGCTTCCGCGCCGCGGATACGCTCGAGGAGCATCCGCTCCTTGGGCTTGCGCAGGTCGTGCTGGACCGGGCTGTAGGACGAGTCGTCCAGGTAGGCCACGGCCAGGTTGTGCACCGGATCGCCGGCGGTGGGCACGTCGGAGAGGATCCAGCGCAGGCCGATCAGCAGGTCGTCGTCGACGACGTAGCAGAACTCCGCGATGGCGCGCAGCAGGTCGATGGGCGGCTGCTCGCAGAAGCCGCCCTCGAAGACCACCCGGATCTTGTCCTGCTCTACGTGCGTCACGCGCTTCGATGCGGGGCAGGACCCACGCCAGCAGCTCGTTGTGCTCCTCGCGCGTGACCAGACCGGCCATGGCCATGAGGACGTACGCTTCGTGCACCGGCAGCAGCCAGGGGGTCCGGCGCTTGATGTCGTAGAGCCTGCGCAGGAGGTGCCGGTTGACGTTGAACACCCCGATCGCGGCGCGGACGTCGTCGTCGGTCGCCTTCTTGCCGGAGATCGCCTCCAGCTCTCCCAGCACACGTCGGTACTCCTCGGTGAGCCAGGCGCCGGAGAACGCGGAGTTCGGGTTCTGCGGCAGGTAGAGGATCTGCGCGGGCTCCGGGCGGTTGCGCCCCCAGATCCCGGCGAGGTTGCGGGCCGCGTCGCAGATCGGGTGGGTCACGAAGAGGTCCACCTGGAGGCGGCCGGTCATGGCCAGCTCCAGCGAGCTGCGCAGGATCGAGCAGAGGTACGACCCGAACCTCGAGTCCGCCTGCTCCCGCTCCACCTGCGCGCCGCGCACCTTCACGGGAAGCACGCCCGCCGCCCGGGCCAGCTCCTCGGGGAAGTAGACCTGGAAGTGGCCCAGGACGCTTCCCCCGGCCTCCCGCCAGCGCTTCACGGTGGGGAAGTCCGGGTCTTCGACCACCTCGCGGCAGTAGGCGAGCACGGCATCCACCCCGGCGTCCCACGGAACGTCGAGGAGTCTCAGAGCGGGGTCCGGCGGGCGGACCTTCGGTGCTTGGGTCATATCAGGCTCCCGTCCAGACGGGGGGACGTTTCTCCAGGAAGGCGGTCAGGCCCTCGCGCGCGTCGGCGAGCCCCATCAGCTCGTCCAGGTACAGGTGCTCGATCGTGCGCAGCGCTTCGTCGAGAGGAGCATCGATCGGGCCCGTGATCGCGCGCTTGGTCAGGCGGAGCACCGGTCGGCTGAGACCGGCGAGGTCGGCTACGTACGCCTCCGCCTCCGCCTCGAAGGTCTCCCGCGCGTACACGTGCTGGACGATCCCCAGGCGCGCGCCCTCCTCCGCGTCCAGCGTGCGTCCGCTCAGGCACAGCTCGAGTGCCCGGGCGCGCCCCACCAGGCGGGGGAGCACCGCCGCCGCGAAGGGAGGGAGGACCCCGAGACGGATCTCCGGCTGGCCGAGGCGGGCACCGGCGCGCGCCAGCACGATGTCGCACGCCACCGCGAGCTCCATCCCACCGCCCAGGGCCGCGCCGTTCAGAGCGGCCACCGTGGGCAGCTCCAGCGCGACCAGGCGCTCGAGCATCCCGTGGAAGACCCGGATCATCTCCTCGACCCGCTCCGGTACGTGGTCCGCCACGTCCACGCCCGCGCAGAAGGCCTTGCCCCGACCGGTGATCATCAGGATCGACGCGTCGGGGTCCCGCGCCACGTTGTGGAGGGCGGCGTCGACCTCGCGCATCGTGGCAATGTCGAGCACGTTGAGCGGAGGCCGGTCCAGCACGATGCGGCGCAGGGCGCCCTCGGCCCTCAACTCGAGGTGGTGGAAGCCGGCGGATCCGGCGGACTGACTGTCGGGGTGCCCCATGCTGTCCCTCCCGAGGCCGTCCGGCAGAGGGCCGACGGCGATCGAAGCTTGCGGTGGGAGGGGACCGCGTGAATGCGCTGGGTGGAAGACGCGTGCCGGATCAGGCCATCACGTCGCTCCTCCCGCCGAGGCCAGGAGCGGTTCCTGCTCGAGCACCGCTTCCACGTACCGGTCGGCACGCTCCTCGAGGAGGTTGTGGAGCTCGGAGAAGAGCTTCGCGGCCTCCTGCCCGGGCCACTCGTCGGGGAGGAGCGCCTTCGGGAGGTAGGGGTCCTCCAGGGGGAACCGCCTGAACTCGTGGATCAGGTTGAAGCGGCGCACGTAGCACCCCTCGTCCGTGAGCGTGCCGTCCCGCAACCCGGATCGGATGACGTCGAGCCCGGGTGTCCACAGCCGCAGGAAGGCCAGGTAGCGGGCCGCCAGCCCGGCGAGGTCCCAGCAGCGACCCACGAGGTCGAAGTGGTCGGTGTCCCCCAGGTGCTGGGCGCGGAAGCATACCAGGTGCTCCCGGATGCCCATCTCGTCGGCCATCTCGGAGATCCGGTCTCCCACGTCGTGGGGCGAGATCCAGATGCCGTTGCCCATCGAGCCAAAACCGAGCCATGCGAGGCGGACGCGGAGTCGGTCGCGCAGGTGCCGGACGTCCTCCGGGATGGAGTAGGAGAGCAGATACCACTGACCATCCCACTCCTCGTCCCACGAAGGGTGGAAGATGCGGTCACGGCCTTCGGCGAGGAGCTTGCGACCCCGGGCCGTCAGGTCGTAGTAGGCGTGACGACCGTGCCGCCGCCGCCGCAGCCACCGCTTGCGGGCCATCCGCGACAGCACCGTGCGGACCGCGCCCTCGGAGAGCCCGAACGGACGGAGGAGCGCGATGAGCGTGCCCACCCACACCGGGCGGCGCAGGTTCTGCAGATACTCTCCGTAGAGCGTGAAGACGAGGTCCTGGGGGCGCTTCGTGGTCATATGTCAGTTTGGGTACGATCGTAGAATACATGCTACAACCGCCACTGCGCAAGGACCGTCGCCGGCCTCGGCCGTGGTTCAGCGGTGGCTCGGAAAACCGCTCCAGGATCCAGGAGCTCACCGCCTCCAGCGCCGTCGGATCCATCGTCTCCGGGATCGTCGCGTACTCGGACGGGGAACCCGTCGAGGACTTCTGGAAGAGGTGGTTCAGCCCCGGCAACAGGCGCGTGGTCGCGTCGGGATTGCCGCCACGCTCGAGGGCGGCCTTCACCTCGCGCAGGTCCAGCTCCGGCGGCACCTGGAGGTCCTTGCCGCCGTTGAGGGCGAGCACCGGCACCTTCACACGTTCGAGGGCCGGACGGGGGTCGTACGTGAGGAAGAACCGGAACCACGGGGAGTTCAGCTGACGCACCTGTGCCTCGATGGCTTCCGGTGACAATTCCTGCCCAGCCTCGCGCGCTGGCCTGGGGGCAGCGACGCGACCGCCTCCTGCATCGCCTTCCTCAGCTTCTCGGCCGCCACCGCGGTGTCCGGCTCGGTGCGCACGATCTCGAACAGCTTCTCCTGCGTCGTCCGGTTCGTCCGGATGGCCTCCTCGCTCGCACCCTGCGCCCGGGCGATGAGCTCGCCCTGGGCGAGCACGATCTCCTCGCCCGTGACTCCGGGACCGGCGAGCATCACCACGAAGTCGACCTGGTCGGAGCGGGCCGCGGCCATCGGTCCGACGAGCGCCCCTTCCGAGTGACCGACGATCCCCACCGGCCCGATGTCCGGAGCGGGCCCTCAGGAACGCGACCGCCGCCAGCGCGTCCGTCGCGAAGTCCTCGGAGGTCGCCGTGGCGAACTCGCCCGTGGACTTCCCGACGCCGCGGTCGTCGTAGCGGAGCACGGCGATGCCCGCCCTCGTGAGGTAGTCCGACAGCACCAGGAAAGGCTTGTGTCCGAACACGGTCTCGTCCCGATCCTGTGCCCCGGATCCGGTCACCAGGACCGCCGCGGGGAAGGGGCCCCCGCCTCTCGGGATCGTCAACGTGCCTGCCAGCGTCACGCCGGGCGCGCTCCGGACCGTGACCTCCAGCGCGTCGTAGGGGAACGGCGGCGTCGGGTTCTGGGGGCGGTCGGGCGCGGCGCCCGACGCCTTCGGATCCGCGCTCGTCCTGCGCAGCACGAGGGGGATGCGCGCCCCCCCTGCGTGAACGTGCCGTTCAGCGTGGCACCGTCTCGGCTCAGCGTCGCGGTGTACGCCATCCCGATCCGGTCGACCGCGAAGCGCAGCTCACCGCCGGACACCGTGACCTCGCTGGCCGGGATGCCGGTGGCGCCCTGGTCGGGAGAGTCCAGCGTTCCCGAGAAGCCGCCGTCGTCCGCGGTCGTCAGGTGCAGGACGAGCCGGAGGCCGGCACCACCGGTGTCGAGGACACCCTCCCAGGTGCCGACGAAGGCCCCGGGGCTGACGGTCTGCTGCGCGCCTGCGCCGAGAGGTGCGACGAGGCCGCTCATGGAGACGGCCGTGGTGAGGGCGAGCGTGAGCGTGGACGAGCGCAAGGGATGCTCCGCGGGGTGGGGGTGAGCGCGGCGGGGTGGCGACTGCCGCACCGTGCGACTCCCGTACGGAGCCGCAGGCGACTTTCTTCAGACGGACGCGACGCCACCCGCGTCGTCGCTCGTCTGGACCTCTCCCTTCGCCGTTTCCATCCAGGGCGCTCCGTACCCGGCGAGAGCAGATCGCCCACCTCGAAGGGCTTGGGGATGAACCCGACGCCCTCGCGGGCCACATGCTCGGCCATCGGATGGTCCGCCGTGTATCCGGACATGAAGAGGATGGGCGTGGCCGGGCCGGACGCGGTCCACGTGGTCGGCGAGCTCCGGACCGCTCACGTTCGGCATCACGACGTCCGTGAGCACGAGGTCGATGTGCCCCCGATGCGCGTGCAGGTGGTCGATGCCCTCCTGGCCGTCGCGGCCCACGAGGACGTGGTAGCCCGCGGCCTCGAGCGTCCGCTGCACGGCACGTCGGACGCGCCGCTTGTCCTCGACCAGCAGGACGGTCTCGCCCCCACCGCGAATGGGCTCCTGCGGTCGCTCCCCGCCGCGTCGGGCGGGCCGTCCAGGACGGCGGGGAGCCACAAGTCGAAGCGCGTGCCCCTCCCCGGCTTGGTGTCCACGCTGATATGACCACCGACGCCCGTCACGATCGCGTATGCGGTGGACAGCCCGAGCCCGGTCCCCTGCCCGGGTCCTTGGTGGTGAAGAAGGGCTCGAACACCCGCGCCCTGGTCTCGACGTCCATGCCGACGCCGTCGTCCTCCACGCTCAGCAGGACCCACGACGCACCGTCGCCGCCGTCCTCCTCCGCGGATGCGGAGCCCTCCGGCCCGAGAGTGCACAGTCTGGAGCGGACGGCGATGCGCCCCCCGTCGGGGAGCGCGTCCCGGGCGTTCACCGCGAGGTTCATGAGGACCTGCTCGAGCTGGCCGGCATCCATCCGCACGAAGGGCACGGAGGGATCGAGATCGGCCTCCAGGCGGACGTCCTCGCCGATGATGCGGCTCAGCATGGCCTCGACGCCCCGGATCACCTCGTTCGGCTGGACCAGGTGCGTCTCCGCGTCGCGGCCACGACCGAACGAGAGCAGCTGCTTCGTGAGGCGCTGGGCCCCTTCGGTGGCGCGCACGATCTCGTCGATGCTCGCACGACCCGGGTGGTCGGGCTCCAGCTCGCCGGCGGCGAGCTCGGCGTTCACCCGGATCACCGTGAGCACGTTGTTGTAGTCGTGCGCGAGCCCACCTGCCAGCCGCCCCACGGCCTCCATCTTCTGCGTCGTATGGATCTGCTCCTCCAGCCGGCGCCTCTCGGTCACGTCCTCGACCATGATCTCGAACGCGCGCCGAGCTCCGGCGGCGGGAACGAGCTTCCCGTGGAGCCGCACGGTCACAGGCGTGCCGTCCTTGCGCACCCACTCCAGCTCCAGGCCGTCGACAAGGTCGCCGTCGCGGTAGGCCTCGACCAGCGCGGCGCGCTGGGAGGGGTCGCGGTAGAGGGCCTCCGGCCCGGTCTCGAGCAGCTCCTGCGGACTGTCGTAGCCCATCAGCGACGCGAATGCCGGGTTCACCTCCAGGAAGGAGCCGTCCTCCGTCGACACGTAGATCCCGAGCACGGCGTTGTCGACCATCGCGCGGAAGCGCTCCTTCGCCCTCCGCTCCTCCCGCTCGGCCCGCAGCCGCGCCAGGAGCGTGCGGTTGAACGCCTGGGCGAGCATGGCGATCTCCGTGGGCGTGCCACGCGGGATGGTCACGCTGTGACCTTCGGCCGCCGATCTCGTCGCCCCGACCAGGTGACGCACCGAGCCGGTGATGCGTGCCTGGACGGCGTACGCCAGCCCAGCCACCAGCAGGAGGGTGGCCAACCCCAGGATGATGCGCCGCCGGAGGTTGGCTCGCGCGGGCCCGAGCACCTCGCTCGGTGGGAATCCCGCCGTGGACGGTCCAGCCCATCTCCGGGATCTCCACGGAGGCCCACGTGCGGCGGATGCCCTCGGCGTCCACGGCTTCCGTGCCGACGTAGCCGAGGCGCACGTCCTCGCGTTCGGCCCGCTCGGGGGGAAGCTGTCGGCCCACCCACTGCTCGGGATCGTGGGAGCGGGCCACGATGGTCCGCTGGGCGTTCGAGATCGTGACCAGGTCGTCGGGGCCGAGCGACACGCCCGAAAGCAGCTGCTGGAACGTGACCAGGGGAACGCTGGCGGCGAGCACGCCCTGCACGCCTCCGTCGGCCCCCCGCACCGGAACGGCGAGCGCGACGACCCAGGCGTGCGTGATCTGCCCGACCACGGGCGACCCGATGACGAAGCCCGCGCCGCCCATGACCTCCTGGAACCACCCCCGCCCGGACACCATGACCACCGTGGAATCGGGAAGAAGCTCCGTCGAGCACAAGGTCCGACCGCTCGCGTCGGCGACGAGGATGCTCGGCAGGAACGTCAACGTCTCCTTGACGTGTCCCAGCTCCTCGCCGCAGGTGCGCGGCTGGAGAAGCTCGTCCGACGACCGCGCGGCGGTCGCGTCGAGGGCCCCGTGGACGACGTCGATCAGAGCGCGGGTGCTCGTTGCCGTGGCGTCCGCCAGGGTATGGGCCCGGAGCTGCCCCTGTTCGATGGCGAGCCGATACTCGTGACGGGTCGCGTGCACCAGCAGGCCCACCAGGGGGATCGCGGTGACCGCGACCAGCGCGACCAGGTGCGTGCGGATGGAGCCGAGCCTACGGAATGGGCCCCGCCACGACGTCAAAACGTCTCCAGCGTATGGAAGACCTCCGTGCCGTCCTTGAACCAGTGCTCGCGGAACGGATACGGGGTCACCTCCGAGGGGAGCAGCTCCCGCGTCAGCGGGTGTGGAAAGAGCGTCATGCTGCCCCGCTCGTTCTCGTGCATCGTGTACTGTCCGGAGATCTGCACGGTGGTGCGGAAGCGCCGGTCACCGGACGCCGCGAACCCCTGGAGGAGGTGGCTCGTGGACTCCCAGTCCCCCTGGGTCACCCTGAAGTCCACGATGGGCTTGCCCGCACCCCAGGCCCGCACGCGCACGCTGTCTCCGGTCTCGATGAACTGCGCGTCGATGTCCTGGTCCAGATAGGGGAAGTGCAGCCGCTCCTGGCGCCGACGCCTCGCCTCGGCGGAGCTGGTCGCCGCCAGGAAGGGGTAGAAGCCCGCCTTCGCGTGCTGCCCCCACTCCGCCACCATCGGCGGCACGATCACCGAGAACATGAGCTCCGTGTAGGGCCCGACCTCGCTCTCCTCGAAGAGGAACGCCGTCACGGACAGCACGCTGCGCTGGTGGCGAACCTCGATGGGCTGGAGGTACTCGGGAATGACGTGGACGGCGTCGACCGTCGCCATCTCGAAGAAGGCGCTGACGCCCGTCCGGAACGAGTACCGACCTACTGACATACTCCGTACCTCTTGAGGACGCCGATGATGACGTCGGCGCCTCGCTCCAGTTCCTCTTCCGTATGCGCCGCCGAGATGGACATGCGGAAGCGGGACTTGTGCTTGCCGACCGCGGGGTACTTCACCGGGTTGATGAAGACGCCCTCGCGGAAGATCTCCTCGCCCATCTGGAAGATGCGCGCGTCGTCCCGCACCATGATCGGGATGACCTGCGAGGTCGAGTCCCCGATGGGGACCCCTCCCTCGGCGAGCTTCTTCTGCATGAACGCCGACGTTGTGCCAGAGCTTCGTGCGCAGCTCGGGCTCGTTGCGGGCCAGCTCCAGCGCCTTGCGCAGGCCGGCCACCACCACGGGCGACAGGGCGCAGGAGAAGAAGCGCGAGCGGGAGAAGCCGCGCAGGTAGTTGACGAGCTGGCGAGAGCCGGCGATGTAGCCGCCCTGGCCGCCGAGGCTCTTGGAGAACGTCCCCAGGTGGATGTCCACCTCGTCCTCCATCCCCTGGTCCTCGACCACGCCACGGCCGTTGCTCGCCGTAGACGAAGGCCGAATGCGCCTCGTCGATCATGAGGCGAGCGCCGTGCTTGCGGCACACCTCGACGATGTCGGCCAGGGGCGGCACGTCGCCGTCCATGGAGTAGACGCCTTCGATGATGACGAGCTTCTTGCCCTCGAAGCCCGGCGAGCTTGCGCTCCAGGTCGTCGACGCGGTTGTGGCGGAAGAACCGCGACGTCGCCTTCGACAGGATCATGCCGTCGACGATGCTCGCGTGGGCGTACTGGTCGGCCACGACGAGGTCACCGGAGCGCATGAGGCCCGCGATGGTGCCGACGTTGGCGCTGTAGCCCGTGGGGAAGATGAGCGCGGCTTCCTTGGCCTTGAAGTCGGCGACCTCCTCGGCGAGCCGTCGGTGCAGCTCGGTCGTGCCGCTCAGGATGGGCGAGCCCGAAGCGCCGCCGCCGTAGATGTCGGCCGCCTCCTTGATGGCTTCCTTCACCTCGGGACGGTAGGACAGACCCAGGTAGTTGTACGAGGCGAAGTTGACGAGCCCACGTCGGACCTCGTGGGTCTTGGTGTCCTCCACGTCCACGCGCGTCGACGGCGCCGTGTGCAGCGGAAGCTCGTACAGGTAGTAGCCGGCCGGCTTACCTCGGTCCACCAGTCGTCGAACGGCTGGAGGAGCGCGAAGGCGTCCTCGCCGGCGCCGAAATAGAAGTTGGTGTAGTCGTATTCCATCGCGCCCGGCGGCGTCGGCGGCGTCTCGGGGACGGCGGCCCGCGGGCTGCCGTCTGCGGCAATACGCTGCGAGGGCTTCGGAGCCTCGACTTCGGCGGAGGATCCACGTCGCTGTTCGGACATAGGGGTCGATCCGTAGAGTGCATGGAGTTGGCCAACCCTGAATCTCCCGAAAAGGGAGCGCCGCATCAAGGAGAACGTCCATGGAGGCATGGGCGGAGCGCTTGGCGGGATGGGTGCCCCCGACAGGGTGGCGGCGGATCACCGTGGTGGACGCACACACCGCCGGCGAACCCCTGCGCGTGATCGTCGACGGGTTTCCGGAGCCGGCGGGCGACTCCGTCACGGCGCGGCGGGTGGATGCGCGGGAGCGCTCCGACGCGCTGCGGCGCGCGCTGATGTGGGAGCCTCGCGGTCACGCCGACATGTACGGCTGCCTGGTCGTCCCGCCGGTGACACCCGAGGCGGAGTTCGGCGTCCTGTTCATGCACAACGAGGGGTTCAGCACCATGTGCGGGCACGGCATCATCGGCGTGGTCACGGTGGCGCTGGAGACCGGGATGGTCGCGGCCGACGCCGGGGTGGAGACGCGGGTGGGGATCGACACGCCGGCAGGCTTCGTCGACGCGCGCGCCACGCTCCGCGGCAGGCGCGTTTCGTCCGTCTCCTTCGTGAACGTCCCGTCGTTCGTGACCACGCGTGACGCGCACGTCGATGTTCCCGGCCTCGGCCGAGTCCGCTACGACGTGGCCTTCGGAGGCGCGTTCTACGCGTTCGTGGACGCAGAGGAGGTCGGGTTGCGCCTTGTCCCCGGCGAGCTCCCGCGCCTGGTCGAGATGGGTCGTGCCATCAAGCGGGCCGTCGTGGAGGAGGGTCAACCCGTCCACCCCCTGGATGCGGAGTTGGGATTCCTCTACGGCACGATCTTCGTCGCTCCAGCGGCCGGGCCGGGAGCGCACAGTCGCAATGTGTGCGTATTCGCCGACGGAGAGGTCGACCGCAGCCCCACGGGGACGGGCGTCAGCGCGAGGCTGGCACTGCACCACGCCCGCGGTGAGCTGGCGGCGGGCGAGGGGATCCGCGTGGAGAGCATCCTGGGGACGACGTTCACGGGCCGTATCGTCCGGACGACACGGGTGGGGGCGCACGAGGCGGTGGTTCCCGAGGTGTCGGGGTCGGCCTTCATCACGGGGCGCGGTGAGCTGCTGGTGGCCCCCGACGATCCCCTCGCCGGCGGCTTCCTGCTCCGCTGATCCGCAGGGCGGGGCGTTCGCGGCGAGCTCCTTGCGCGGCACGGCCCGCTCGTCGCAGGGTGGAGCGCGTGGGGAAGGGGCCGGAGGGTCGCGACGCCGGCACCCCCGGCCGGCAGCTTCGGGGAGGGGACATGGAGGGGCTCGCGAAGGACCTGAGGTACGCGGCGCGGACTCTGAGGCGGAGCCCCGGATTCGCCGTGGTCGCCGTGGTCACGATCGCGTTGGGCATCGGGGCGAACACCGCGATCTTCAGCGTGGTCCGCGGCGTCCTCATGTCTCCCCTCCCGTACGAGCGCCCCGGCGAGCTGGTGGTGCTGTGGGGCGAGATGCGCAACCGGGGGGTGCTCGACTTTCCCCATTCGCCCCCGGACTTCCGCGACTACCGCCAGCAGGCGGACCTGCTCGCGGACCTGGGCGGTGTCTTCACGTTCCCGGTGTCGCTCACGGGAGACGGGGAGCCCGAACAGGTCACCGCCGGGCTCGTGACGCCGAATTTCTTCGCGGTGCTCGGTGTGCAGCCGGGGCTGGGGCGGGACTTCCGGGAAGAGGACGGTGCCGCGCCGGACCCGGGCGTCCAGGGGGGAGGTCCGGGTCAGCTCCCGAACATGGTCATCCTCGGCCACGCCCTCTGGAGGCAGCGCTACGGGGGCGATGCGGGCGTGGTGGGCCGCACGATCCAGATCGGCGGCGTCGCCTCGGAGATCGTGGGAGTCGCACCGGAGGGCTTCGAGCTCCTGATGCCGCCAGGGGCCGCGCTGGCATCCCCGGTGGACCTGTGGGTCGCCGCCCGGCTCGACTACGCGAACAGCCCTCGCAACAACGTGTTCCTGCGGGTCGTCGGGCGGCTGAAGGAGGGCGTGAGCCTGCCGCAGGCGCAGGCGCAGGTCGACCGGATCGCAGCCACCCTCGCCGCCGACGACCAGGTCAAGACGACGGCGGGATACGCCGTGCGCCTCGAGCCCCTCCAGCAGGCCGTCACGGCGGACGTGCGCCCGACGTTGATCGCGCTCTTCGGCATGGTCGGCTTCGTCCTCCTCATCGCGTGCGCGAACGTCTCGAACCTCCTTCTAGTCCGGGCCACGGGTCGCGAGCGGGAGATGGCCGTACGCGCCGCCTTGGGCGGGAGCCGGGGCCGCCTGGCGGGGCAGACGTTGGTGGAGAGTGGCCTGATCGCCGGACTTGGCGCCGCGCTCGGCCTCGTCATCGCCGGCTCCGGAGTGCGGCTCCTCCTGGCGCTGCATCCGGCGAACCTGCCGCGCCTGGACGCCGTACGGTTGGACGGCTGGGTGCTCGTCTTCACGCTGGCGGCCGCGGTGGGCTCCGCGCTCGTGTTCGGAATCCTCCCCTCGCGTGCAGGCGTCGCGGCTCCAGCTCGCCGACGCGCTCAAGGACCGCGGGCAATCGGGTGGCGGACCCGGTCGCCGTCTCCTGCGCAACGCGGTCGTGGTGGTGGAGGTCGGCTTTGTCGGTCGTCCTGCTCATCGGCGCGGGGCTCATGGTGCGGAGCTTCGTGGAGCTGACGCGGGTTGCACCGGGCTTCGAGCCCGAGGGCCTCCTCACGTTCACGGTGCCGATGCCGTTTGGTCGTTACCCGCAACCGGTAGACCGGGCGAACCTCCAGGAAGAGCTCCGGCGCGCGTTCCAGGCGGTGCCGGGCGTGTCGTCGGCGTCCGCCGCGCTTCCGCTCCCGCTGGACGGCCAGCTGTTCAACGGACGCTACGGCACCGAGGAGGCCCTCACGAACCCGGAGGCCTTCCGGCAGGCCACCTACCGGGCCGTCCTACCCGGCTACTTCGAGACGATGGGCACGCGGCTACTGGCGGGGCGGGTGCTCACCGCCGCGGACCAGTCGGACAGCGCGAGCTTCGTCGTGGTCGACGACAAGCTGGCGCGCACGCTGTGGCCGGGGGAGTCGGCGGTCGGCAAGCGGTTCCTCATCCGCGCTGTCACCGCCGAGCCCGAGTGGGTGGAGGTGGTCGGCGTCGTGGAGCACCAGTACCACGAGAGCCTGACGTCGGAAGGGAGGGAGACCGTCTTCATGACGGACCGCTACCTCGGGAGCGGTGCCGCCACCTGGGCCGTGCGCACGGGCGGGGACCCGCTGGCGCTGGTGGCTCCCCTGCGGGCGCGCTCTCGCGGCCGTGGACCCCGAGCTGCCGATGGCGGACGTGCGTCCGATGACGCGATCTGGTCGACCGGGCCATGGCCCCCACCCGCTTCGCGCTGACGCTCATCGGCGCTCTTCGGTCTGGTGGCCCTGGTCCTCGCGGTGGTGGGCCTGTACGGCGTGCTGTCGTACACCGCCCGGCAGCGGACCGCCGAGATCGGCGTGCGCATGGCCTTCGGCGCCGCCGCGTCCAGCATCCTGCGCCTCGTCGTGGCGCAGGGCCTGGCGCTGGCGGCAGCCGGGGTCGCGGCGGGTGTCTGGCGGCGCTCGGGCTCACAGGCGTGATGCGTGCGCTCCTGGTGGGGATCGCCCCCACGGACCCCCTCACGTTCGGGGCGATCGCCGCCGGCTTCCTCGTCGTCGCCGCCGGGGCGTGCTGGGTGCCCGCGCGACGGGCTTCTCGGATCGACCCGCTGGTGGCCCTGCGCGAAGAGTGAGACCCGCGCCGAATCCGCCTAGTTCTCGTCCAGCGTGAGGGCCTCGACGAAGGGGTGGCCCTCGCCGTCCATGGCCACGCGGACGCTCCAGGGCCGGCAGCAGATCTCGCAGTCCTCCACGTACTCCTGGTACGACCCGCCCGTGGGGTCCACCGTCAGCTCCACGGCCTCCCCGCAGTAGGGGCAGGACACCCATGCGGCGTCGTCCATCTCCATGGGAGCGAAGTCGTCCTCACCCCAGGCGTCTCCGAACACATCCTCTCCGAGCAAGCTCATCCGCTCCTTTTCACGGTGGTCCGTCAGGGAGGGTCGTCCCACGCGGCGGTACCTCCAAAGAGACACCCGAGAGCGCGAAAGTGCTCCGGGCGGGGACGATTCCCGCCCGGAGCGGTCGGTCCGCGAGCGGCTCAGCCGATGATCCACCCGAGGAGGGTGGTGACGCGGGGTCCGCCCTTGGCGAACGCCACCGCGACGTTCAGCGGCACGTAGATGTCCCCGAACGGCATCGTCACCCCGGCGGCGACCACCATGGAACTGGTCGTGTCCTCCGAGTCCCGGTTGTAGCTGAGGTTGGGCCCGACGCCGAACTCCACCCCGCTCTCGAGCCGATAGCCGGCGATCCACGCGAGGGAGAGGTTGAGCTCGTCCTGCTCGACGCCGCCCACCAGGAACAGCCATTCCATGAGCGCCTGGTTGCCGCTCTCGAGGGAGACGACCTGCGTCTCGAGCTGCCATCCGAACTGGCTCATGATGGGCTCCAGGCCGGCCTGGTCTCGCAGGTCGGCCGTTTCGCCGGTGAACGTGGTGAACCCGAAGCGGGGTCCTGAAAGCCGCTGGCGGGGCAGCTTCCTGGCCTGCCGCTCGACCGGCACCTGGGGAACGGCCTGGGCGTACAGCATGGACGGAGCGCCGCCCGTGCACAGGGCGGCGGCGAGGATGAGGGTAGCGCGTGACATGGTTCGTTCTCCATCGGGGGGATGTGCGTGGCGCTCGCCACGGGAGAACGATGCCGCACGCCCCTCCCTCGGCTCCGTACGTGCGTCGGCGGAGCTCCGGGATGTGCGTGGCGCAGGTGTCTACGTAGGGGCCTGCGTGGGCGACGTAGCGGGTCGATCACCGCCCGGGCCCGAGGAGGACGGCGTTCATGAACAGCAGCATGGTGGCCTCCGTGTAGGCCCGGTAGTTCGGGTCCTCGGCGAAGGCGATGATCCGGCCACGTCCCACGGGCTGGTGGATCAGATAGGCCTTGTTGGCGAGCTGCGGCTTGGCCTCCTCCCACACGGTCCCGCTCAGGACCAGGCCGTCGACATCCGCGTAGCGGCCCACGTTGGTGCCGCGGTCCAGCGTGATGGGCGTGAATACCCGGGAGCTCTCCGCGAACGTGCCCATCTCGCCGTCGGTGCCGGCGGACAGCCAGTGCTCGGGATCGAGGATCGTCCGCAGGATCGCGCCGGGCACCGGCTCGGGCGCCTCGTCGGCCGGCGCGATGGCGGCCAGGTAGTCGATGGGCTGGTCGGGCGTGTCCCTCTTCGGAGGCTCGGTCCCCTCCGGCGCGCCCCCCGCGCCGCTCGGCTGCTCGTCGCCAGCAGGCCGACCCCCTCCTGCGTGGCCCACCGCGAGGACTCGCCGAGGGTGACGAGCGTACCGCCGTCGCGCATCCACGCCTGGAGCCGGTCGACCAGGCCGCGGCCCACCGCGCCGGCGTAGTTGCCGCTGGGGAAGATCGACGACGTCGTAGTCGGGAAGACGGACGCGCCCCAGGCTCCCGGCCCGCACCACGGTGACGGGCTGGCCGTAGCGTCGCTCGAGCACGTAGCGCGCCCATCCCACCGACAGGCTGGAGCCCGGCGCGTCGTAGACCAGGAGCACGCGTGGGCTCGCGGAGCGCGCGCGTGCGTCCGCTCCCCAGCGACGTGCCGCCGCGCACGTAGGAGTCGTCCACGGGCACGACCTCGGCTCCGTGACGGCCGGCGATGGCGCCCAGCCGCGCGGCCAGGTCCGGCCCGTTGTCGGAGACGCGCACGATCGCCGTGCCCATGCCGTACTTCGCGGTCGCCCAGCGTGAAGTCCCCGCCCGCGGAGCGCACGCGGATCCCCTCGCGGAGCGCCTCGGCCACGGTCGCGGCGGCCGCCACGCCCCAGGGCAGGAGGTAGCCGACCGTGGCCGCCGGCAGAGACAATGGACGCGGTCCGGGGCGTCGGCGGTCACGGGGCGTCCCGCGAGCGCCGGTCGCGCGCGCAACGGGGAGGGCCTCCACGTCCCACAGGAGCGACTGGCTCCAGGCGGTCACGTCGTAGATCTCGTCGCGCTGACGGTTCGCGCGTCGCTGCACCTGGCGGCGGATGAATGCCGTCGTCCATGGGCACGTCGGGGTCGAGGAGCATGCGCGCCATCCGCGACTCGGGCTGCGTGAGCGGGCACGATGTACGCTCCCTCCGCCGGCACCGTTCGCTCGCCCAGCCGGACGGGGCCGGAGGCCTGGAACACCTCGACGCCGTTCCGCACCAGCAGGCGTGCCAGCCGCTCGGACAGCCCCGGATCGTGGGACGTGAGCACGTACTCGGCGGGGCCCCCCTGCTGGCCACGGACGCCGTCACGCCGGAAGGCGAGCCAGTCGCGCAGGATCCGCTCGCGGTTGCGGGCGGCGGTGACCATCGTCTGCACGGCCGCGGTGAAGTGGTGGGTCACGCCGTCCCCGTACGTCATCAGGTCGCCGTCGTCGCGGCGCAGCACCAGCGCCCGGGGCGAAGCCTGCTCGTAGGTCATGCCCAGGGCGCCGTGCGCCATCGGCCACATGTCCACGTAGCCGGGATAGAAGAGGTCGTAGGTGTCCCGGTTGAAGTAGGCGAATCCCCGTCGGTCGAAGGCGGCCGCGTTGGCCTGGCCGAAGACGTCCATCAGCTCGATCTGCCGCTCCGTGAACCAGGGGTTCGGCCGGAGGGGCCGTGGGGGGGAAGAAGTACGTGGAGTTGCCGCTCATCTCGTGGAGGTCCGCCACGATCTGCGGATGGAACTCCAGCATCACCGCCGCCTTTCCCCGCGTCTCCGGCTGGCTCTGGATGAAGAGGTCGCGGTTGAGGTCGAAGAGGTAGTGGTTGCCGCGCCCGCCCGGCCACGGCTCGTCGTGCTCGGCCGACCACGTGTCGGCGTCCGGCCAGCGGGCCTCCGCGATCCTGTTCTGGTAGACGAAGCGGTTGCGTCCGTCCGGGTTCTCCATCGGATCGATGAGGACCAGGCTCTCGCGCAGGACGAGGTCCACGTCGGCGTCGCCCCGGGCCGCCAGCAGGTGGTAGGCCTCGGCCATCGCCGCGCCGTTCGAGCTGATCTCGTTGCCGTGGATGCCGTGGAGGATCATCGTCACCACCGGCAGCTCCGCCACCAGCCGATCGGCGTCGGCGTCGGACAGCCCGCGAGGGTCGGCCAGGCGGTCCAGGTCCGACCGGATCGCGTCCAGGTTCGCGATCCGCTCTGCCGAGCCGATGACCATCACCACCAGCGGGCGTCCCTCCCAGCTCGTGGCGTAGCGGATCAGGCGCGTGCGCTCGGGCGCCGCCTCGTGGAGTGCCTCGAAGTAGCGGACGATCTGCTCCGGTGTGGTGATCCGCTCCCGGAACCCGTGCCCCACGACCTGCTCGAGGGTGGGGACGGCGGTGTCGTAGCGGGTTCCGGGGGCCAGGGGCTGGTCTCGTCCCGGGGTCTGCGCGAGGGGGGTCTGGAGCTGGACCAGGGCGGCGAGGGCGAATGCGGCGAGCATGTGTGCGGGCTCCGCGAATCTCGGAAGCGATGCGAAAGGAACGGCGGGTTCGGGAGGGCCCGCGGAAGGTCGCCGGGAAGGATGCAGCCGCGCCTCTCCCCGGTGGGGACCTTTCCGCGTTGCGGAACGCTATCATTATCGCCGGAAAACCGCATCATGGAGCCCCCAGTTGAGATCTGCCGCGTTCGCACTCGTCGTCCTCTCCCTCGTTCCCTCCGTCGCGCGCGCCCAGGATGAGCCTCCCCCCGGGTTGGCCGCGGTGGAGAACGCGCGCTCGCGCTCCTGCGTGGGCGCGCTGGGCCGATTGGGGGACCTGAACATGCGGCTCGAGCCGCTGGGCCGGAGGGCCGCTCGGCTGCGCGCCCTGAACCAGGCGATCGCGCTGGAGGACTCCACCCAGGTGACGCCGCTGGATACGTCGGACGCAGTCGAGGCCGCCGTGCGGCAGTGGTTCGCCGCGGACGCGGCGCTCGGCCAGCGCTACGCCGAGACGCGGGACTCCACCATCAACGACCAACGCGCCACCGCGAAGGATGCCATCCGTCAGCGGCTGCAAGAGGACATGGACAGCCTGCGCACCAGGGCGGAGGCCGAGTCGACCGACGCGCAGGAGGTCCAGACTGCGGCGATGCCCTGCCAGGGCGCGGTGCTGGTGCGTCCCGCGGTGCTCGAGGAGTGTCGGGCGACCTCGAGCGACAGCCAGGTGTGCGCCGCCGCCGCCGACACCGCACAGGGAGGGCTGTTCCGATTCGTGGACCATCCGGAGGATCTCTGGGACATCGAGGAGCTCCGCCCCTGGACGGACCCCGGACCGCTGCAGGTGACGCAGGACGGGTCCCTGGTCGGCGCGCGCACGGCGGCGCGGTCGCGGCTGGGGAACGTGGTGATCGCGGTGGCGCTGGCGCCGATGATCCGGGAGCGGGCCCAGGTCGACTCCGTCCAGGCGGCCGACTTCGACGCGAACCTGGACTCGCTGGGGATCAAGTTCGACGTGCCGCGCTTCGTGATGGCGCCGGCGTTGGAGGTCCAGGCGAACCTCCCCCAGCCGATCGGCGGGGAGACGCACTACCTCCTCCATTTCGGGGATCCCGCCTCCCCGGACGTGGTGTGGAGCGTGCCTGCCGGATCCGGTGGCGTGATCCAGGCGATGGTCCCACTCACCGGTGCGGCCCTGAACAAGCTCCAGGCCGGAGACCCCCTGAACCTGACGGCCGTCAAGCTGAACGGCCCACCCGCGGAAGGTCAGCCGCCCCAGGCCGACTTCGTGTTCAGCCTGGGCATCATGCAGGTGAACGAGTCCCGCGCCGTGTCGGCGCTGCTGGACTACATGGTGAACGGTGGACTGGCCGACGACCTCAAACGGATCACGTCTTCGGGATCGTGACGGCCCGCTTCGACTTCGCGGGCTCGTCGGCGAGCGCCTCCCGCACGCGTGCGGCGAGCTCCTCCAGGTTGAAGGGCTTCTCGAGGAACCAGTCTCGCGGGAGCCTCGCGCCACGCGCAAGGATCTCCTCGGGCGCGTAGCCGGAGATGTAGAGGACGGGGAGGTCGCTCCGGATCTCTCGGAGGCGCTTCGCCAGCGCCGGTCCCGCGATGCCGGGCATGACGACGTCGGTGACCAGGAGGTCGATCGGCTCGAAGCGCCGCCGGAAGCGCTTCAGCGCGGAGAGACCGCTGTCCGCCTCGATGACCCGGTGGCCCAACGCGGCGAGCATCCGCCCTACCGACCGCCGGACCCCGGCGTCGTCCTCCACGAGCAGCACCGTGGTCCCGGTGCGACGAGCGTCCCGCCGTGCCGAATCGACCTCCTGTGGGTCCGTCGATCCCGCGGCTTCGGCGACTTCGGGGAGATAGATCGAGAACGTGGTTCCCGCGCCCGGCGCGCTGTCCACGCGGACGTCTCCCCCGCTCTGGCGCACGATGCCATAGACGGTGGCGAGGCCGAGCCCGGTGCCGCTCTCCTTGGTCGTGAAGAAGGGCTCGAAGATCCTCTGCCGAACCTCGTCGCTCATGCCGACGCCCGTATCGGAGAGCGTCAAGAGCGCGTGCCGGCCGGCGGCGCCGACATCCGGGGTGCCGGCGTCCTCCTCGCGCAGCACCACCCTGCTCACGCGGAGGGTCATCATCCCGCCGCTGGGCATGGCGTCGCGCGCGTTGACCACGAGGTTGAGGATCACCTGCTCGAGCTGCGTGGGATCGGCGAAGACGTGCACGCCTTCCCCCTCCGGGCGCAGGTCGAGGTCGACGTCCTCGCCCACGAGGCTGCGAAGCAGCTTGCCCATGTCCGCTACCGTGCGGTCGAGGTCGACCACCCGTGGCTGCAGCACCCGCTGGCGGCTGAACGCGAGCAGCGCCCGCGTCAGGGACGCCCCACGCTCGGCGGCGGCCCGGATGGCCTCCAGGTCCGCCCTGCGGGGATCGTCCCCGGACATGTCCTCCATGAGGAAGGTGGCGTTGGCGTCCACCACCGTCAGCAGGTTGTTGAAGTCGTGCGCGACGCCGCCCGCCAGCCTCCCGATCGCCTCCATCTTCTGGGACTGCCGGAGCTGCTCCTCGAAGGTGCGCTCCTCCGTCACGTCGTGGGAGTTGACGACGATGCCGCCCACGGACGGATCGTCCAGCAGGTTGGTCAGCGTCGAGAAGATCCGGCGCCACCGACCGTCCTTGTGACGGTATCGGTACTCCACCTGGTGCGGAGTCTCGGGTCCGCGCTCCACGACCGTCGCCAGCGCAGCCGCCGCCTCGTCGCGGTCCGCCGGGTGGATGCGGTCCAGCGCGTCCTCCCCCACGAGCTCACCGGCGTCGTAGCCGAGCACCCGCGCGAAGGAGGGGCTGGTGAACGTGATGCGGCCGCCGGCGTCCACGATCGCGATCAGGTCCCCCGCGTTCTCGATGAGGGAGCGGTGGAGCACCTCGCTCCGCCCCAGCGCCTCCTCCGCGCGCTTCAGCTCCGTCACGTCGCGGACGACGACCAGCACCGACTCGATGGGGCCGCCGTCGCCGGCCCGCTCGGGAACGAGGCGGAAATGGTACCACCCCGGGCCGAGCGGGCCCCTCGGAACGGCGCGTCGAAGGTCCGTGGAGCTCCCTCCTCGAAGACCGACTCGAGGATCTCCTCCCCCATCTGTCCGAGGTCACCGAGGCCCATCTCCCGGACGGTGAGGCCCATGAGCGCTTCGACGGGTCGGCCGGTCAGCCGCACGGCCTGCGGCGACACGTACGTGCACCGGTGGTCGCGGTCCAGGCGGGCGATCGTGTCCGGGGAGTGCTCGACCAGGGCGCGGAACTGGATCTCCCGTCGCTCGAGCTCCAGCTCGGCTTCCCGCTGCGCCGTGACGTCCTGGA
Organism: uncultured Gemmatimonadales bacterium; assembly: GCA_963848895.1. Lineage (GTDB taxonomy): Bacteria > Gemmatimonadota > Gemmatimonadetes > Longimicrobiales > Gaopeijiaceae > SZUA-318. The sequence continues at coordinate 415,122 of CAWKGE010000017.1, read as the reverse complement.
CGATTCCCTCGAAGAACCTGCGGCCGTCGAGGTCGTATACCACGCGGGCGGTGTCTTGGACCCATGCTTGGCCGCCGTCCCGGCGGCGGAGGAGCAGCATCGCCCCGGCCACAGTCGAGTCCGTGGTGACGGCGTTCGCCCACCGCTCGCGGTCCGCGGGATCGATATAGCACGAGAACACGTTGGTCCCCAGCAGCTCCTCGGGGGAGCCGTACCCGAGGATGCGGGCCATGGCAGCGTTGGCGTCGAGGAAGGTGCCGTCGGGCGTCGTGCGGTAGACCCCGACCGGGAGGCCCTCGAGCAGCGCCCGGAGGTGCTCCCGACTCCCGGCCAGCGCCGGGTCGGCGCTCGGGCTTTCGGAGGGCGGATGGTCGGAGGTCGGGCCCGTGCGCCCGGAGCCGCTGGAGGTCATGGCCGCCACCTGCGCCGGAACGCGCCCCGGCAGTTTCGACGAGAATCCTGACGCGGCGCCGGGGGTCGGAGCCGAGCCCTCGCGCTGGGCAGTACTACAAGATAGGTCCGCCTCCGTGCGTCGGAAACGACCCGAACGCCGGCGATCCCGACACGGCACGCGCGCCCATGCTGGCGCCCGTGCTTCCGTGTTAGCTTGCACCCTTCACAACGCCAGCCCCCGCCGACGCGCAACGTGCCGACCCCACCCGACCCGCTGACCGTGCTGCACGACGTCTTCGGCTTCGAGGCGTTCCGGCCCGGCCAGCGGGAGGTCATCGACGCGGTCCTCGCCGGTCGCGACTGCATCGCGGTCATGCCGACGGGGGCGGGGAAGTCGCTGACCTACCAGCTGCCCGCCCGCATCCTGGACGGGACCGTGCTGGTGATCTCCCCGCTGATCAGCCTGATGAAGGACCAGGTGGACGCGCTGCGCGCCTTCGGCTTCCGGGCCGCGGAGATCAACTCCACGCTCCCGCCCGAAGAGCGGCAGGCGCGGCTGTCGGGACTGCGCCGCGGGGCGTACGAGCTGGTCTTCCTCGCGCCCGAGGCCCTCGACGGACGGCTCAGGGACTTCGTGCAGGGATGCCCGATCTCGCTCATGGTCGTGGACGAGGCGCACTGCATCAGCCAGTGGGGACACGACTTCCGACCTTCCTACCGGCGACTGGAGGGGCTCAAGGTAGGCCTCGACGTGCCCGTGCTCGCGCTCACGGCCACCGCCACGCGCGCCGTGGCGCGGGACATCCTCCGACAGCTAGGCATGAGCAAGCCGGCCGGGTACAAGGGATCGTTCTTCCGCGCCAACCTGCACGTGCGCTGCCGGAAGAAGGGCAGCGGGAACACGCGCAGGGAGCTGCTCGCGCTCGTACGCCGGCGGGCGGGGGAGAGCGGCATCGTGTACTGCCTGAGCCGCAGGGGCGTGGAGCAGACCGCGGATTTCCTGCGTGAGAGCGGTGTGCGCGCCGTGCCCTATCACGCGGGCCTCTCCGACGAGGAGCGGCACGGGAACCAGGAGGCCTTCCAGCGGGACGACGTGGACGTGGTGGTCGCGACCGTCGCGTTCGGGATGGGGATCGACAAGTCCAACGTCCGCTTCGTGATCCACCGCGACATGCCCAAGGACGTGGAGTCGTGGTACCAGGAAATGGGCCGCGCTGGACGCGACGGCCTGGAGAGCGACTGCACGCTCTTCTACTCGTGGGCGGACGTGAAGCTGCACGAGCGCTTCCTCGACGAGATCGAGGACCCGGAGCTGTGGCGTGCCAAGCGGCAGGCCACGGTGGACCTGTTCAACCTCGTGGAGTCCGGTCGCTGCCGGCACCAGGCCATCCTGCGTCATTTCGACGAGGAGATGGCGCCGTGCGGGACGTCGTGCGACGTGTGCACCGGCGTGGCGGCTCACGACCTCGTGGCCGAGACGATCGTGGCCGGAGGTCGCGCGGGCACGGCACGGCCGTCGTCACGCGCCCGCGCCGCGTCGGAGCCCGAGGGGGCCCTCGACGCCGGGGACGAGGCGGTGTTCCAGCGCCTGCGCGCGCTGCGCAAGGAGCTGGCGGACGGGCAGGGCGTGCCCGCCTACATCGTCTTCAGCGACCGGGTGCTGAGGGAGATGGCGACGCGTCGCCCCGCAACCGCGGCCGAGCTCCTCGCCGTGCCCGGCGTGGGACCGGCCAAGCTGGAGCGCTACGGCCGTGCCTTCCTCGACGCGCTGCGCGCCTGACCGGGTCCCGTCCCACTCGGGGAACCGGCCTCAGGTCTGCTCGTCGGCGGAAGGCCCGTACATCCCCGGCACCGGCACGTCCAGCAGGCGCAGGTACACGCCGAGCTGGGCGCGATGGTGGATGAGATGGCTCATCACGAACGAGCGGAAGACCGCCGCCCGGGGCAGCGTGAACCACACCTGGCCGCCGGTCTTCAGCGTCCAGTCGACCTTCATGTCGTCTGCGGTCGTGCGCTCCAGCACGGTGCGGGCGTCCGAAACCGCCGCGTCGAAGTCGGCCAGCACCTCGTCACGGCTCCCGGGCTCACGACGATCCCACGGCTGGTCGAGGTCCAGCTCCGTGGTCGTGAGCGTCACGCCCGTCCACGTGGGGAGGTTCGCTACGTGGGCCGCCAGCTCCAGGAGCGAATAGGATTTCTCGTGCGGCTTGAAGCCGAGGTGCTCGTCCGATACCCGCTCCAGCATCTTGCGCGTGTTGACCATCTCCTGGTCGAACTCCGGTAGCAGCGCCTTTCCGTCCATCGTCGTCATCCTCCTCGTCCCACGGGTGGGTCTCTCCATCGGAGTACCGAATAAAAACCGAATACGGGCCGCGCGCAAGAGACCGGTGCGGGGGCCCGCAGAGGACTTGCAGACTTCCGGCCGGCGTCGCCTCTTTGCGGACGGACCGGGCATCCCTCCCACCTGGTCGTCCGACACCTCGCGAGCCGGACCCCGGAGGTTCGTTCCATGCGACACGCATCCCTGCTTCCCGTCCTCCTTCTCGCGGCGGCCTGCGCGCCCCGGACCCCGGAGGCGCCGCGCTTCCGCGTCGCGGTCGTCAAGTTCCAGCACGAGACCTGTACGTTCTGCCCGGGCGGGGACGTCACGCTCGAGGACTGGACGCGCCTCGGCCCACCTTTGTCCGGAGACGAGCTGCTTCGCTCGGACGGATACATCCGGGGCTTCGTCCGGCAGGCCGACGACTACGGTGACATGGAGCTGTTGGGGCTCACGTCTCCGGACGAGGTCTTCGGTGGCTCGTCGCGGGCGTGGAGCACCCGGGCGACCTTCGACCACTTCCTGGACGCGATGATCGAAGAGCTGAAGGCGTCCATGCCCGTGGACGGCGTCTATCTCGCGCTCCACGGCGCGATGGGCGTGCGCGACGTTCCTCGTCCGGAGGCGGAGATCGCGCGACGCTTCCGCGAGGTCGTCGGCCCGGACGTGCCGATCGCGGCGACGTTCGACCTGCACGGCAACGAGGACGCCGAGTTCCTGCGCTGGGCGAACTTCTCGTTCGTGACCAAGCGGTATCCGCACTACGACGCCGGACTACAGGGCGAACGGGCCGCCCGCGCGCTGCACCGGGTCATGACGGGGACCTACACACCCACGACGGCGACGCGGAAGCCGGGTATCATCACCCCGACGGTGCTTCAATGGACCGGGGCGTCGCCCTCCATGGACATCATGGAGCGGGCCCGCCGGTGGGAGGCGCGCGAGCCCGACGCCTTCGTGAGCGTCTTCTACGGCTTCCCCTGGACCGACGTCCCCGACGTGGGTGCGACCGTGGAGGTCATGACGAACGGCGACCAGGCCCTCGCCGACCAGATCGCCGACGACATGAACGACTACATCTGGCGCGTCCGGGAGCGCTTCGCGAACGGCCAGCTCCCGCAGCCCCGCGAAGCCGCCCGCATCGTGGCCGATGCCGTGCGCGCCGGGCAGGTGCCCGTGGCGGTGGGCGACCACTCGGACCGTCCGGGGGACGCTACGCATATCCTGCGCGCGTTCGAGGCGGCCGGCATCCGCAGGGCGCTCTATGGGGCGATCTCGTCTCCGGCCGTGCTCGATACGCTGCGCGCGCACCAGGCTGCGGCGGGAGACGATTTCGACATGGCGGTGGGGGGCTACACGGAATCGGGTGGGGCGCCCTATCCGATCCGCGGAACGATCCGGTACGTGGGCCCCTGGGCGGGCTACGACTACACGGCGGCGGTCTCGTTCGGGGACGGGAACCTCGTCATCCTGACGCCGGCCTACACGCAGATCACCGACCCTGAGGCCTTCGCGGTCGGCCCCGTCGATCCTTCCGACTACGCCGTGTTCGTCGTGAAGTCGCGCGTACACTTCCGGCGCGGCTTCGACGAGACCGGGTTCGCGAAGACGATCGTGGTGGTCGAGGCGCCGGGCCCCTACGTCGGCACGACGTTCCTGGATGCGCTCCCCTACGAGCATGTGGATCTGGGCACCCTCTACCCGTACGGGACGCCGGCGGGGCGCTGAGGCGCGCCCGCAGGGGCGCGAGGAAGCGGGACCAGGGGTACAAACCCCCACACGTCCACGGGGAGTCTCCCCGATTCCACGCACGAGGGGGCCTCCGCATTCTGAAAGGGAGATCCCATGCCCATCGCTGCGAGGGACCCCGCATGACCACGCTCCCCGCGGACGTCGACGCCCGCTTCCACGGCCTCGGCCGGCTCATCGGCAACACGCCCCTTCTCGTGGTGGACTACACGTTCCGGGGACGGCGCCGGCGGATCTTCGGCAAGAGCGAGAACCTGAACATGACCGGGAGCGTGAAGGACCGTGCTGCGCTCCACGTCTTGCGGCGGGCTTACGAGAAGCACGCGCTGCGCCCCGGCGGTCTGATCGTCGAGGCGACCGGAGGCAACTCCGGCGTCTCCTTCGCCGCGCTCGGGCGTGCGCTGGGGCACCCGGTGGCGATCTTCACACCGGACTGGCTGAACGTGGCGCACGTGAGCCTCATGCGGTCGAGCGGCGCTGCGGTGCACCCGATCAGCGAGGCCGACGGCGGCCTCCTGGGCGGAATCGGCCGGGCCGAGGAGCTTGCCGAGCACACGCCGGGGGCGTTCCTCCCACGCCAACTCGCCAACCAGGACAGCTGCGGCGCCCACGAGGCCACGACGGGCCCCGAGATCCACTGGCAACTCGGGGCGCACGGCCTGACGCCCGACGCGTTCGTGGCAGGCGTCGGGACCGGCGCGACCGTGATGGGCGTCGGGCGCTACCTGAAGGCCCACCATCCCGCCGTGCGCATCCATCCGGTGGAGGCGTCCAACTCGCCGGTCCTGACCACCGGTCATCGGATCGGGAGGCACCGGATCCACGGCTTTTCCGACGGGCCGGTCCCGCCGGTCGTCGACCTGACCGAGCTGGACCACGTAGTCGGCGTGGACGACGGGGACGCGATCCTGATGGCGCAGAAGCTCGCGCGGGAGGCCGGGCTGGGGGTCGGGATCAGCTCGGGTGCGAACTTCCTCGGCGCGGTGCTCGTGCAGGATCTCCTGGGCGGGGATGCGGTGGTCGTGACGATATTCCCGGACGCGAACCGCAACTACCTGTCTACCGAGCTGTTCCGCGACCAGCCGGTGCGGGCGGAGCATTTGACGCCGTGGGTGGAGCTTACGGGCTTCACGACCTTCAACCGCGCCTGCCCGGCGTGCGACACGTCCCGGGACCTCGAACGCTTGGCGGCGGGGATCTAGCCCGCCGTTTCAGCCCCGTGGCAGCTCCAGCGGGAGCTCGGGCTCGTGGAGGGCCGCCTCCGCGATGGCAACCGCAGCCTCGTTGGCGATGCCCTCCACGAGCTTGGTCAGGATCGAGCGCCGCCGGCGGACCACGGCACGGTAGATCTGCCGGACCGCGATGAGCGTGATCCCGATCGTGCCGAGCGGAAACGCCGCAGCGAACAGGACGGAGCCCAGGACCTGAAGGCCGACCGGCATTCCCACCGCGATCCCCATCCCCACCCCGAAGCCGGCCGTCGTGCCGGCGAAGAGGCCGGCCGCCATCTGGTGCAGGCGCTCCTCGGCGCGGATGTGCGTCTCGCCGTTCCGCGCGCTCACCACGACCTGCAGGGAGCGGCTCTTCGACTGGGTCTCCGAATGCCACGTCAGCGTCCTGCCGAGGAGCGTCGGCTGGCCGTGCTCCCGTGCCAGGATCTGGATGGCCGTGACCAGGCGCTCGAACCCATCCTCGCCCAGCTCGCCCGGGACGACCGCCTGCCGCACCAGCGTGACCTTCTCGCCGAGGAGGTGCTCCCATCCCTCCACATCGCTTCCGCCGGAGTCGAGCTCCGCTGCGGCTCGGCGGAGGTGCTGCGGATCGATGCCTGCCTCCGCCGCGATCTCCTCCAGCTCCTCGAGGGAGAACCCGCCGGCGGGGTTCGCCCGCACCGGGTCCTCGCGCTGGAGCTCCGTGGCACGCTTGAGGAGCCTGCCCACCTCCTTCTCGTCGTAGAGCCGGGGGAGTCGTGGGGAGTCGGCCATCGGTCTTCGTCGGCTGGAGTTGGGTCGGTCGCCGCTCGACGCGTTCGGCAACAGGATCGCGCCTGGCAACTGATACGGACAGGGGGAGGACTTTCGTCCTGCTGCTCCACTGGTAGACGCAGGCTACGTTGTGCGAGAGGATCCCTGGCCATCCTGTCCGACCCGAGGAGCACCCCATGCGCCGCGCACGACCCATCACCTTCCTGCTGAGCACGCTCCTGCTCTCCTTCGCCTGCGCGCCGGGCGACAACGGCACTCCCGCCGAGGGCGACGCCGACCTGGTGGCGCGGGCGAGGGACATCCACGAGCGCACGCTCACCCTCGATACCCACGACGACATCGAGGACGACTTCGCGGGCGCGGTGGACCCGCTGAACGCGGACCGGCAGGTCACGCTGGAGAAGATGCGGGCCGGCGGGCTCGACGTCGCCTTCTTCGTCGTCTACGTGGGCCAGGGCGAGCGCACGCCGGACGGATACGCGCAGGCCCGGGCGGGCGCGATGACGAAGTTCGCCGCGATCCACCGGATGGCGGACGAGATGTATCCGGACCAGATCGAGATCGCCTACCACCCGGAGGACGTCGAGCGCATCGTCGGGTCCGGGCAAGCTCGCCACGGTGATCGGCATGGAGAACGGCTACATCATCGGCAAGGACCTCTCCCTGCTGAAGACGTACTACGATCTCGGCGGCCGCTACCTGACGCTGGCCCACCAGGGGCACAACGACATCTCCGACTCGGCCAACCCCAGCGAGCGCCTGGGCGACGCGGAGGAGGAATGGGGCGGGCTTGAGCCCCTTCGGCGAGGAGGTCGTGGCCGAGATGAACCGCCTGGGCATCATGGTCGACGTGTCGCACATCTCGAAGAAGGCCGCCCTGGACGCCATGCGCGTCTCGAAGGCGCCGGTCATCGCCTCGCACTCGAGCACCCGGGCGCTGGCCGACGTGCCCGCGCAACATGGACGACGAGACCCTCCTGGCCCTGAAGGAGAACGGCGGGGTCATGCAGACCGTGGCGCTCCGTGGCTACGTGAAGACCCGTCCCGAGTACGACGCCGCGCGCCGCGCCCTCTGGGAGGAGCTGGGCATCGACGGCTACGCGGCGTTCCGCGCCATGTCCGACGAGCAGCGGGCGGCCTACGACGCGAGGATCGCGGAGCTGGAGGCGCAGTGGCCCGCCGCGAACGTGAGCGACTTCGTCGACCACATCGACCACGCCGTGCAGCTGGTGGGCATCGACCACGTGGGAATCAGCTCCGATTTCGACGGAGGCGGTGGCGTGGTGGGGTGGGACGACGCCAGCGAGTCGTTCAACGTCACGCTGGAGCTGGTGCGCCGCGGCTACTCGGAGGAGGACATCGCCAAGCTGTGGGGCGGAAACCTCCTCAGGGTGTGGCGCGAGGTCGAGCAGGTGGCGGACCAGGGGGGTGCGAGCACAAACTAGCGGCGACCCCCGTCCCCGGATTCGTCACACCTCCCAGGAGTCGCCCCTTGGCCGCCCCGACCCAGAGCTTCGAGAACCACGCTCGCATGGTGCCGTTGTATCACTACGTGACGTCTCCGCTGATCCTGCTCGTCCTGATATGGTCGGTGGTCCAACTGGTGCGGATGCCGTCGACGGATCGCTTCTTCCTGTTCCTCCTGGCGCTCGGGCTGTCGCTCGTGGGCTACTGGGCACGCGCGTTCGCGCTCGGGGTGCAGGACCGCGTGATCCGGCTCGAGGAGCGGGTCCGCCTGGAGCGGCTGCTGACCGGGGACCTGCGGGCGCGCATCGGGGACTTCACCACCGAGCAGCTGGTCGGCCTGCGCTTCGCGTCGGACGGCGAGCTGGCGGAGCTCGCCGAGCTCGTCCTGGCGAAAGGGATCGCAGATCGGAAGGCCGTCAAGGCGATGGTGAAGAGCTGGCGGCCCGACCACCAGCGGATCTGACGGGAGCGCCGGGGCCCGCCCGCCGGCCCCGGCGCTCACCGCGCGCGGTCAGCGGATCGTGCCGCGCTGCGTCAGGGTCTGCTCGATCATGCGTTCCCATTCGCCCGTGGAGACGCAGTCCGCGTAGGCGATGTCGTTCGGCTCGAAGCCCCGGTGCGCTTCGGCCTGGTACTGGGTCAGGATGGTCACCGTGGCGCGGTTGGCACGCCTGCGCACCTCGAAGCCGTAGCGCACCCGCAGGGCGGGTGGCGGGGCGGCGGGGTCCACGCGACAGTCCGCCAGCTGCGTCAGGTCCACCTCGCCAGGGTCGAAGTAGATCCAGTCGGTGCGGATGGAGCCGAACTGCTGGTCCGCCACGAGCACTGGGTAGCCCCGGGCCTCCAGGACGGAGGACAGCGACCCGAACGCCTGCTCGAAGGTGAGCTCGACCAGCACCGGAGGGCGCGCCGGGGGCGGGAAGCCGGGCGAGCGCATCCGTGCGCACGCCCCCGCGGCGGCCGCTGCGACGAGGGCGAGTGCCCCGGTCAGGCGGGCTCTCATCGCCCCCCGCTGCCGGAGCGCCCGGGCCGGTGGTAACGGACGGGCGCCGGCGGCTCCGCCTTGAGCTGCACGCCCTCGGTCTCGATCAGCCGGAGCGCCTGGGCGACAGCCGCCTCCAGCTGGGGGTCCTTCCCCTCGGCGACCGACTTGGGGTCGTTCATGACGTCGATGTCCGGCGCGATGCCTTTCCCCTCGACGTCCCACTCCCCGTCCACGTTGAAGAACCCGCCCCGGGGCGCGACGAAGCGTCCCCCGTCGATGAGCGGGGGCGTGTCGGCGGTGTGCACCAGGCCGCCCCACGTCTTCTTGCCGACCAGCGGCCCGATCTTCTTGAAGCGGAAGAGGAAGGGCATCAGGTCCCCGCCGGATCCCGAGCGCTCGTTGATGATCATCACCTTGGGCCCCCACAGCGCCGCCATGGGCTGCGTGAACACCTTGTGGGTAGGCGTGCGCGAGTTGAAGTAGCCGGTCAGCTCGCGGTCGAGAACCTCGATGATGTAGTCCGCGGCCGAGCCGCCGCCGTTGTTGCGCTCGTCGAGGACGGCTCCCTTCCGGTCCTGCTGCGCGAAGTACATGCGGTTGAAGTAGGTGTAGCCGCCCTGACCGGTGTTGGGCAGATAGACGTAGGCGAGCTTCCCGCCGCTCATCTCGTCCACCTTCCTGCGGTTCCCCTCGATCCAGGCCCAGCCCCGGAGCTGTCCCTCGTTGGCCATCGGCTCCACGACCAGCTCGCGTGAGCCCTCCAGCCCCGGGCGATCGTTCACGCGCACGGTGATCGTGCGCCCCGCCGTCCCCTCGAGCAGCCGGTAGGGGTTGGTGGGCGGGCGCACCTCCCGGCCGTCGATGGCCACGAGGTAATCGCCCTCGCGCACGTTCATCCCCGGCTGCCCGAGCGGGCCGACGAGACCGGGATTCCACCGCTCGCCCGTGTAGATCGCGCGTGATGCGGTACGCGCCGTCCGGCCTCCTCCAGGTCGACGCCCAGCAGCCCGGTGCGGGGGCTGGTCAGGTCGGGGTAGTCCCCGCCGCGCACGTACGAGTGGCCCACGGAGATCTCGCCGGACACCATGTCGAGGAGTTGGTTGAAGTCGCTCCGGTGCTCGACGTCCGGAAGCCACGCGGAGTACCAGCGCCAGACGTCGTTCCACGGCGCGCCGTGCGTGTTGTCGACGTACAGGTAGTCGCGCATGAAGCGCCATCCGTCGCGGAGCATCTGCGCCCACTCCTCCCTGGGCTCGATGCGGACGCGCATGTCGCCGAGGGCGAGGCGTCCGTCCGCCGGCTTCGGGGCGCCGGCGGCGTCCACGACGCTCCAGCTCGAGCCGACCTGGAGCAGCACCTTCTTGCGGTCCTGGGAGACCGCGACGGCGCGCACGTCCTTGGCGTACTCGGTGGCCTTGCGGTCCTTCAGGCCGTACCGCTGCAGGGTCACGCCCTGCTCGTGCGGGACGTTCTCCGCCACGAAGACCTGACCCTCCGGGCCCTCGGCCAGGCCCTGGTAGTCGCGCTCCGGAAGCCCGGGCGCCGCGACGATGCGCCCGCCGATGCCCTCGAAGTCGATGGTCACCGTGGGCGGGGGCGCCGCCGCGCGGGCCTGGGCGCTCGCGCCTTCCTTCGGCTCGTCCGCTGCCTTCGCTTCCTCCTCGTCGCTCTTCGGCAGGAAGGGCGAGGCTTCCCCTTCCTTCAGCAGCGCCACGTAGAGCGCGCGCGTGACGGGCCGATCGTAGGCCGTCATGTCCAGCCACGCCGAGTTCAGCGCGAAGTCGGTGGAGGCCAGGAAGTAGAGGTACTTGCCCGAGGTGTCCCAGATCGGCGTGAGAGCGTCGGCCATCCCGTCCGTGAGCTGATGCAGGCTGCCGTCGCGGGTGTCGTAGACCATGACCGCGCGCAGGAGGTTGTCCAGTCGCTTCGTGTACGCCACGTACCGGGAGTCCGGGCGACCAGACGGGGTCGAGGCTCCTGCGGGGGTCGGCGTAGTCCTCACCGTCCACGTCGGTCACGCGGCCGGACTCCACGTCCACGATGCGCACGCGGAAATCCGTGTCCGTGAAGACGATCTTCGTGCCGTCGGGGGACCACGTCGGGCGGTAGTAGAACGTGTTGCCGGGGATGGTGATGCGGCGCGGATTCCGTCCCTCCTGGTCCGCGATCACCAGCCCGTACTCGCCGCCCTCGTCGTTGAACCAGGCGATCCGCTCGCCGTCGGGCGACCACGTGGGGTAGCGGTCCGCCACGCCCGACGATTCGGTGAGGTTCCGCCACGAGCCCGACTCCGCCGGGACGGTGTAGATCTCGCCCCGGTACTCGAAGAGCGCCCGCTTGCCGGTGGGAGACAGGTGCGGGTTCGTGAGCTGCGCGGCCGGCACGTCCTCCCACCGGGCGCGCGCCCAGTTCTGGTCGCCCGCCGCCTGGATCACCAGCTGGCGCGTCCGGCCGCTCGCCGGATCCAGCTCGTGCAGATAGCCCGCCTGCTCGTACACGACCACGCCGTGGCCCGCGTCCAGGCTCTTCACGTCGAAGTCCGCGTGGTGCGTGAGCTGCTTCTCCTCGCCCGTGCGTGGGTCGAACGACCACACGTTGCTCGCCCAGTCGCGCTCGGACATGTAGTAGACGACGCCGTCCATCCAGGTGGGGTCCATCTGCCGCTCGCCCTCCCAGGGGGGCGTCTTCAGCTCGAGGGTGGACAGATCGACGACGCGGACGGGCTGCGCCTGTCCGCCACGGTAGTTCCGCCACTCCGGGTCCCAGTAGCCGATCTCCTGGTAGGCGAGCATGGAGCCGTCGTCGCTCATCTCGCCCACGTAGGCCTGGTGGACGGGCAGCGGCGCGGGCAGACCGCCCGCGCGCGGGATCGTGTAGAACTTCCACAACCGGGTCGGCACGCCCTCCCGGCCCGACTGGAAGACGATGCGGCCGTCCGGCGTCCACCCCTGGACCACGTCGGCGCCGGGGTGCCACGTGAGCCGCTCGGGCTGCCCGCCCGTCGCGGCGACCACGTACACGTCCTGGTTGCCGCCGTACTCGCCCGGTGAAGGCGATCCAGCGGCCGTCCGGGCTGAAGGCCGGATCGGTCTCGGCGCCTTCGTCCGTGGTGAGCCGTCGGGCCTGACCGCCGTCGCGCCCCACGACCCAGATGTCGTTGGCATGCACGAAGGCGATCGCGTCGGCGCTCACCGACGGCTGGCGCAGGAAGCGGGTGCCGGGGGACTGGGCGGCACCGTCGGTCGGAGGGGAAACGAGGACGAAGGCGAGCGCGGCCAGGGCGGCCGAAGACGAGCGGACCATCGTAGGGGCTCCCGGAAGGGTGCGTCGGTGGGAGGGCCGATGGACAGTAGGGAAGGGGAGAAGACCCCGAAAGACCCGACGCACACGGTCGTATCCCCGATCATGAAGACCCTCCCGTTCCTGATCGCGTCCCTCGGCCTCCTCGCGGGGTCCGGATTGGCGGCCCAATCGCCTGCCCTCGTAGAGCAGGGGCTGCCGCCCGAAGCTCGCCAGTTCGACTTCTGGGTCGGGACCTGGAGCGTGAACCTCCGCGTCCACCAGCGCGATCTCTCGTGGAAGGACGAGGTGGAGGCGGAGGCGAGGATCCACTCCATCCTCCGTGGCAAAGCGCTACTCGAGCTCTGGGACGGGGGCGGCATCAAGGGAATGAGCCTGCGGTACTTCGACACCGCCAGGAAGAAGTGGGTGATGTGGCTGGACTGGCCCGGGCGGAACCGGTCGGGATCGTTCCGGATGGAGGGTGCCTTCCGCCACGGGCGCGCCGAGTTCCAGGCGACACGGCTGGAAGCCGACGGTCGCGAGGTCCTCACGCGCTACACCTTCAGCGACATCACGGACCACTCCCTGCGCTGGGACGACGCGTTCTCGCGGGACGGCGGGCGCACCTGGAGCCACAACTGGATCATGGAGTTCACGCGGACGGCGCCCACGGCCGAGCTCCCGCCCGGAGGCGGGAACGCCCACACGTGGGTGGACGGGTCGCGCTGCACGCTGCAGCCGTTCCACCGCTGGGACGGCTGGGCGGGCGAGCGCGCGGGCACGGTGGACGGACAGGCGGCGACCCTCCGGGGGTACCGTGTCCTCGACGGCTGCGCGGTGCTCCTCACGCTGTCGGTCGACGGTCGGCCGGGAGAGGCGTGGATAGGGCAGCTGACGTTCAACACCTACGTCAGGCGGTCGGAGCTGCTGGCGCTGGACGCCGAGCCCGACGCTCCGGCCCGGGTGTTCTACACGAGCGACGCGCCGGACGACGACGTCTTCGTGGAGCGCGTCACGGAAGGTGCTCCCCTGAGGCGGGTGACGGTCAGACGACCTCCGGGTCGGCCCGCCGAGATCGTGTGGGAGGAGCGGTCGGGCCCGGACACCCCCTGGCGAGAGACCCGGCGCGCCTCCTTCCGCTAGAACGGCGGCCCCCCGGCTTTCACAGCCGTCAGCAACGGCCGCACGCGTATCCAGCGCGCGGGGGACCTTGCGGTCGCCCCCGCCCCCGCGACCTATTGTCCCCCCTCGTTCGCGCCGATGCACCCGTGGAGGTCCCATGCGCCGTTCCCTCTTCCCCGTCCTCCTGCTCTCGCTCGCGGTGACGCCGGTGATGCTTGCCGCGCAGACCACCGACACGGAGATGACCGCGGCCGCCGACGTGCTCCGGCAGATCCAGGAGCTCCAGGCCCGTCTGAAGCCGACCGACATGGCGACGAAGCTCGCCGGTCGAAAGGACGCCGGGCGCGATCGGGTGATGACCCGCACGGCGGAGCTGTGGGACGGAGGCATGCAGGCGTTGGCGGACTGGATCGGGCACAACCCCGAGGTCGGATGGGAGGAGGACCAGGCGGTCGACACGCTCGTGAAGGTGCTGAAGGCCTCGGGCTTCGAGGTGCAGACGGGCGTGGCGGACCTGGAGACGGCGTTCGTGGCCACGTGGACGTCCCCGGCGGGAGCCGGGGGCCCCACCCTCGGGCTGATCGGCGAGTACGACGCGCTGCGCGGCACGAAGGGCGCGTACCACGGGGACCAGCACAACGCCCAGACGCCGGTCGCGATCGCGGCGGCGCGCGCCCTCGCGGACTACATGACCGCCGAGAGCCTCCCCGGCACGATCAAGCTGTACGGCACGCCGGCGGAGGAAGTGGGACCGCCCGCGAAGACGATCATGTTCCAGGCCGGCGTGTTCGACGGCGCGGACATCCTCGTGCGCAGCCACTCGAGCTCCGGCACGGGGCGGGGCAAGGCCGGCTTCGGCATCTGCTGCCTGAACATCAACGAGGTCAAGTACGTCTTCTCGGGCTACCCGTCCCACCAGCTCAGCTCCTGGTTCGGACGGAATGCCCTGGAGGCGGCCGTGCACTTCTACACGGCGGTGGATCAGCTGCGCTCCACGCTGCGACCCGAGGCGCGCATACAGGGCGTGATCCCCGAAGGCGGCGTGGCCCCCAACGTGGTGCCCGACCGCGCGGTGGTGGACTACTACATCCGCTATCCGGACGAGGTGTACCTGGAGCACGTGCAGGAGATGATCGACAACGCCGCCCGGGGCGCCGCGCTGGCCACCGGGACGGAGGTCGAGATCGAGAAGTACGGCGAGTACCGCGACGGCATCTCCCTCGGCACGCTCGAGGAGCTGACGTTCGCGTACGCGAAGAAGCTCGGGGCCCCACGGATCGAAGAGGAGCCGGGCCGGCCCGCGGGCTACGAGGAGACCGGTTGGGTGAGCCGGGAGATCCCCGGGGTCGGCGTGAGCGTCGCGAGCTCCACGGGCGCGAACCACACCTACCAGATGCTGGACGACGCCTTCACCGACGTCGGGCACACCGGTTTCCGCATGGACGCGCAGGTCATGGCCGCGGTGCTGTACGACTTCCTCACCAACGAGGGGCTGCGCAAGGCCGTCTCCACGGAGCAGACCACACTGGCGGGCCTGCTCGAGGAGTACCACGCCCAGCTGCGGAAGACCTACGCACAGGAGATGCAGGGCCCGCCCGTGGGCGCCGATCGGCCGGGAAGGTAGGGGGGCGGGCCGCCCGTGACGACCCGAGCTACTTCTCGGTCATCTCCTCCATCATGCGCTGGGCCCGCTGCGTCCGCTGGTCGTCGGGCGCGTAGACCTCCAGGAAGCGCTGCAGGTAGGTTCGGGCGTGCGGGTAGTCGCCGATGGCGAAGCGCGTGGCTCCGGCTTCGAAGAGGGCCACGTAGTGGTTGGGCCAGAACTCCAGCACGAGCTCCATGAGCGGTCCGGCCGGCATCTCCTGCCCTCGATCCACCATGTCCTGTGCGACGTTGAAGAGCACGGATACCGCCTGGAGGCGATCCTGCTCGGGGAGGCCGAGGATCAGCGCCCGCGCTTTCGGCATATCCATCGCGACGGCGAAGCACGCGGCCTCGTAGCCCGTTCCCGAGGTGCCCGCCGGCGGGCGGTTGAGGTCCACGGCGAGCCGGACGTCCGACGGGGTGCAGCTCGGCTCGATCCGGCGGTACCACTCCGCCGGTGTGGCGGGCGGGGCGGGCGGGGGCTTGGAGGGGGCCGGCCGCGGCGCGGCCGCGGTGACCGGGGCGGGGGGCTGCTCGGGTCGCAGCACCTGGCGCACGTGTGGTCCCAGGATCAGGACGAACGCCAGGAACGGGAGGATCTTCTCGAGCATCTTCATGCATGCGCTCGGCGCAAAGGGCGTGCCGGGGCGGAAAGCCCAGCGTTGACGCCGTTCGGACTCGCCGATCCGGTACGTTTTTCCCACCTTGGGAACAGAGATGCCGTTGCATTCCGCCACGGGCCCGACGGCAGGCCATGTACGGTGCGGCGCGGATCCTGCTCAGAGGTTCCGCGGTATGCCACGTGCTCGACGCGTCGTCGGACACCGGAACCCTGGAGGACCGACCATTCTTCGCCATTCCGATCATCGCAGGCGCCTTCTGCGCCATCGTTTCGCCACCGCCGTGACGGCGGTCGCCCTCGCGGTACCGGGGCGCCTCGCCGGCCAGGAGACGGATGCGGCCAAGCGCGCCCAGGCGACGCTCGAAGAGCTCGCTGCCCTCGCGACCCCCGCCGTCGTGCTCCTGGACGTGCGCACGCCCACCTCCTCCCGGCAGGGCAGCGGCTTCATCGTGGATCCGAACGGCCGCATCCTGACCAACTACCACGTGGTGCGGGACGCGAGGAGCGTGCGCGTGAAGCTCTCCTCGGGCGACGTGTACGACGAGGTCGAGATCCTGGCGGAGGACGCCCGCCGGGACATCGCGGTCCTGCAGGTGCCGGGCTTCGACCTGCCCGCGCTGCGCCTCGGCAACTCGGACTCCGTTCGCATCGGCGCCGCCGTCGTGCTCATCGGCAGCCCGCTCGGGCTCGAGAACACGGTCTCCACCGGCATCGTCAGCGGCCGCCGGCAGGAGGAGGAGGGCTACCGCCTGATCCAGGTCAGCGCACCGGCGTCGCCGGGGTCCAGCGGAGGCGCCGTGCTCTCCGTCAGCGGGGAGGTCGTGGGAATCGCCGCCTCGCAGCTCCAGGCCGGGCAGAACCTCAACTTCGCGGTGCCGATCAACTACGCGCGTGGCCTCCTCGAGCACCTGCCCTCCCAGCCGGTGCGGGTGCTGCAGGCCACGACCCAGGACGCGGAGGGATCGGTCTCCGAGAAGACGGCGGCCCGCACCGAGCTGGTGAACCAGGGCCTCCGCTATGCCCTCGACGGATTCCACGGGTACCGGATCGAGACCCGCACGACGATGGAGCACAATCGCGAGCGCCGGACGCGCATCACCTACCGGATCATCGAGACGGTGGGAACGGAGGAGCCCCAGCTCGAGCGGTATCTGGAGAGCGAGACCACGACGCGGAGCGAGCCGTTCGGGACGGTGCAGACCCTCAGGCGTGAACGGAGCCGCACCGTGGTGGAGCTGGGTCGCCTGCGCCCCCTGTCCGCCCGCGGAGAGGTCACCTGGTGGTCCGCGGAAGGGTGGAAGACCTCGAGCTGGGATATGCGCTTCCAGGACGACCACGTGCTGGGCGTGATCGCCGACACCACAGGTGGGCCCTCGAAGGAGGTCGATCTCGACCTTCCGAGCGGCATCATCCTGCACGACATGCGCGAGCTGGCCTTCGCGCTCCTGGACGCTCGGCCGCTGGTCGGGCGAAGCGTCGAGTTCACGACGTTCGACCCGCGGACGGCGGACGTGCTCCACGACCGGTACGACGTGCTCGACGAGGCGTCCGTGGACGTCGGCGGGCAGACCTACGACGCGCTGCGCGTGAACCTGGCGACCGGCCTGGAGAACCAGACGCTCCTCTTCCGGCGGGAGACGCCGCGGACGTTCCTTCGCCGGGTGGATCCCGACACCGGCGACGTCGAGGAGATCACGTCCATCCAGATCTTCCCTCGCAACGGGAGGTGACCGGAAGGCCAGTCGTAGAGCCATTTCCGGATCGCGGGCACGGGTGTTGCACACTCTTCGGGAGTACGTCTCGCGCACGTTCGAACGTGCACCCAACACCCTCCCGACAGGAGTAGAGAACTCATGCGGACATGGAAAGGGCTCGTCGCCCTCACGGCCTTCGCGCCCCTGGCAATCGCCGCCTCGCCCCTCGCAGCCCAGGAGGCGCAGCCCTCCGAGGCAATGCCGGTGTGCTCGGCCACGGTGAAGCCAGCTCAGGTGCAAGCGGGCCAGAAGGCCGAGCGGATCGCGGTCACGCTGTCCAGCGCCATCGGCGAGGTGAGCGCGTTCTCCACCGAGCAGGCGGAGGCGGGCGTGAAGCTGGCCGAGCAGGCCGATCTGCCCAGGACGGAGATGGCGAACGAGGCCGAGGCGCAGAAGCCCATCGAGATGGCCAGCGAGAACAACGAGGTCACCATCTGGCTGAACACCGAGACCGCCGAGCCCGGTACGTACCACTTCACGCTGCAGGGTGACTCGGGCAAGTGCGAGGGAAGCGTCGAGATCACCAAGATGCAGTAGGCCCGAACCGGTTCCCGACCCGGTGACGTCCCTGTGGGGGCGTCGGGCGCGCAGCCCCCTCCGTCGCGATCCGCGGCGGAGGGGCGCGTCGTTCCGGGGCCCCCGTGGCGCCCCCCGGCTGTGGGCCCGATACGTTTCTGTTACAGGACCGTCACCCGATCGCTACGTCGGCCCGCTCCATTTCCGACGACATGGTCGGTGATCCCCTGGCCGGCTCGACCGGCGCGCAAACGGGCGCACCCGTACACCCCCCCGAGGGCATCTACGGGGGCGGGGTGGGTGACCGCGTCTACTCCGCGCTCATCATGCTGTTCGCGCTCGCCGTGCCCGCCCTCCTGCTGGTCATCTTCGCGGTGATCACGGTTGCGGCGTGGCCCGCCCTGCGCACGTTCGGCCTGGGCTTCCTGACCTCGAGCGAGTGGGATCCGGTGGCGGGCCGGTTCGGCGCCGCGCCCGCGCTCTACGGCACGCTCGTGTCGTCGGCGATCGCGCTGATCCTCGCGACGCCCCTGGCCCTCGGCGTGGCGATCTTCCTCTCCGAGCTGGCCCCTCACTGGCTCCGACGCCCGGTTGCGTTCCTGGTCGACCTCCTGGCGGCGATTCCCAGCGTGGTCTACGGGCTGTGGGGCATCTTCGTGATGATCCCGCTCCTGCGGGCGCACGTCATGCCCTTCCTGCGCGACACGCTGCACCTGGGCGCGACGCCGCTGTTCAGCGGGCCGATGTACGGGCCCAGCATGCTGGCCGCCGGGGTGATCCTGGCGATCATGATCCTGCCCTACATCTCGGCGGTGTCCCGGGAGGTCCTCATGGCCGTGCCGCGCTCCCAGCGTGAGGCGGCGCTGGCGCTGGGCGCCACCCGCTGGGAGATGCTCTGGGGCGCGGTCATCCCCTTCGCCAAGTCGGGGATCGCGGGTGGCGTGATCCTCGGTCTGGGCCGCGCGCTGGGCGAGACCATGGCCGTCACGATGGTCATCGGCAACCGACACGAGATCGCGGCCTCGCTCTTCGCGCCCGGCTACACGATGGCCTCGCTGATCGCGAACCAGTTCACCGAGGCGACGGGCGACCTGCAGCTGTCGGCGCTGATGGCCGTGGGCTTCGTGCTCTTCGTCGTCACGCTCATCGTCAACGCCGGCGCGCGCTGGCTCGTGTGGCGCACCTCGCGGGGGATGGCGTGAGCGAGTTCCGCACCTCCCCGCGGCGCCGCGCGGTGAACGCGATCATGACCGGCCTCACGTGGGCCGCGGCGATCGTGGCCACCCTCCCGCTCCTGTTCATCCTCTTCTACCTCCTGCAGAAAGGCGCGTCGTCGCTGAGCGTCAGCTTCTTCACGCACCTGCCCGCCCCGGTGGGCGTGGAAGGGGGGGGCGTGGCCAACGCCATCGTCGGTACGCTCGTCGTCGTCGGGATCGCCAGCGCGTTCGGGGTCCCGATCGGGGTCGGCGCCGGCATCTACCTGGCCGAGCAGAAAGCTGCGCCGCTCGCCGTCGGCGTGCGCTTCCTGGCGGATGTCCTCAACGGCCTTCCGTCCATCGTAATGGGGATCTTCGCGTGGGAGCTGGTCGTGGTCCCCATGGGCCACTTCTCCGCCCTCGCCGGCGGCTTCGCCCTGGGGGCGATGATGATCCCCACGGTGACGCGAACGACGGAGGAGATGGTGCGCGTCGTGCCCACGAGCCTGCACGAGGCGGCGCTCGCCCTGGGTTACACGCGCTGGCGGACGGCGCTGCGCATCGTGCTGCCCACCGCCCTGGCGGGCATCCTGACCGGGATCCTGGTTGCCCTCGCGCGCATCGCCGGCGAGACGGCGCCGCTGCTCTTCACGGCGTTCGGCAACCAGTTCTGGTCGGTGTCGCTGAACGAGCCCATCGCCGCGCTGCCGCTCCAGATCTTCAACTACGCCATCAGCCCCTACGACGAGTGGCACGCGCAGGCCTGGGCCGGCTCGCTGGTGCTCATCGGGCTGGTGCTCATCATCAGCCTGGTCTCCCGTGCCGTCACCCGGAGTGGCTTCGCCCGTGCGGTCGACTGAGTCGGTGCGCAGGCTCCCGGACGCGGACGTCCGCGACCTGACGGCGCTGCCGGCCGGCATGGAAGTGCGCGGCCTCGATGCGTTCTTCGGCGACGTGCACGCGGTGCACGACGTGTCGATGCGCATCCCGAGAAACAGGGTCACGGCGGTCATCGGTCCTTCCGGGTGCGGCAAGTCGACGTTCCTGCGCACGCTGAACCGGCTGCACGAGACCGTCCCGGGTGCACGCATCCGTGGCCAGGTCCTCCTCGAGGGGAGCGACATCTACGCGCCCGGCATCGACCCCGTCTCGGTGCGGCGGCACATCGGGATGGTCTTCCAGCGCTCGACGGCCTTTCCGACCATGTCGATCCGGGGCAACGTCGCCGCGGGGCTGCGGGTGCTGAAGGCCGCGGGCCAGCGCATCGACGAGGAGGAGCGCGTGGAGCAGGCCCTGCGGCGCGCCGCCCTGTGGGAGGAGGTGCGCGACCGTCTGGACGAAAGCGCGCTCGGCCTGTCCGGCGGTCAGCAGCAGCGGCTGTGCATCGCGCGGGCCCTGGCCATCGATCCGGGCGTTCTCCTGCTGGACGAGCCCACGGCCTCGCTGGATCCCATCAGCACCGAGAAGGTCGAGCAGCTGGTGCACGACCTCCGGGACGAGATCACCGTGGTGATCGTCACGCACAACATGGAGCAGGCGGCGCGCGTCTCGGACCAGACGGCCTTCTTCCTGCACGGCGAGATGGTCGAGCTCTCCCCTACGGCGCAACTGTTCACGCGTCCGCGCGATCCCCGGACCGAGGCCTACATCACGGGGCGCTTCGGATGAGCGGCACGCCGTTACCCGTTCGATACCGCTCGAGCACTTCTGCCGTTACGGCATGGATATAAGGTGACTCGGCAACTCGATCCTTCCATCACGGTGGAGCAACGACGATGAGACGAACGATCTGGGCCGCGGCGGCGACGCTGCTGGTGGCTTGTGGCGGTGGGGAGCAGCCCTCCGGCCAGGCGGGCGGCGCTCCGGCACAGGCCGCGGCCAGAGGGGGTGCCGCCGACCTCACGGGGGCCGGCGCGACCTTCCCCAATCCGATCTATCAGAAGTGGTTCTACGACTACGCCCAGCGGACCGGTGTGAAGATCAACTACCAGTCCATCGGCTCGGGCGGGGGCATCCGCCAGCTCACCGAGGGCACCGTGGATTTCGGCGCGTCCGATGCGCCGATGAGCGACGACGAGCTGGCCGCCGCGAAAGGCGAGGTCCTCCACTTCCCGACGGTGATCGGGGCGGTGGCCGTGACGTACAATCTCCCCGGTGTGGACACGTTCCTGAAGCTCTCGCCGGACGTGCTGGCCGACATCTTCCTGGGCGGCATCACGAAGTGGAACGACAGCCGCATCGCAGAGCTGAACCCGGGGGTGTCGCTTCCCTCGGAAGACATCCTGGTTGTGCACCGCTCGGACGGGAGTGGCACGACCTTCATCTTCACCGACTACCTCTCGGCGGTGAGTGACGCGTGGCGCAGCGGGCCCGGGAAGGGGAAGGACGTCGCCTGGCCTGTCGGCCTGGGCGGGAAGGGCAACGAGGGTGTGGCGGGCCAGGTGAAGCAGACACCCGGCTCCATCGGCTACGTGGAGCTCGCCTACGCGAACCAGAACGGCCTCGCCGTGGCCGAGCTCCGCAACCAGGCGGGTGACTTCGTGAAGCCCTCCATCGAGGGTGCGACGGCGGCCGCGGCGGGCGTCGCCGCCGCCCTGCCCGCAGACACGGACTTCCGCGTCTCCATCGTGAACGCCCCCGGCGCCGACGCCTATCCGATCTCGTCCTTCACCTGGCTGCTGGTCTACCAGGACATGCAGGACGGCGCCGCGGCGAAGAAGCTCGTCGACTTCATCCGGTGGGCGCTCACCGAAGGTGAGTCCGAAGCCGCCGCGCTGGATTACGCCCCGCTTCCGGCGAACGTGGTGCAGCTGGAGATGAAGCAGCTCGATACCGTGCAGTACCCCGGCAAGATGTAGGCAGCCGAGGTCGTGGCCGGCATCACGCCGGCCGCGCCGCGCGCGCGAGGCCCCGGGCGGCGACCCTGTCCGTCCGGGGCTTTCGTGCGCCCGCCGATCGCTGCGGGCGACGACGTTACGACTCCGTTACCCGAAGGCGCGGCGTGCGTTACCGAGCCTGTGCATCCTCCGTGCGTCCGTAACGGCAATCCCACGGAGGAGGAGCGCTTTGAAGACGATTACGCGATGGTCGTCGCTGGCCGGGGCCCTCGTCGTCGCGACCGCCTTCGCCGCGCGCGGCGCGTCCGGGCAGGACGTGAGCGTCGGAGGCGTCGTGTATTCGCAGTACGAATACCTGCTGTCGGATTCCGCCGGCCACGGGAACTCCTTCGACGTCAAGCGCGCGTACGTCGACGTGCGCGGGCGCTTCGACCAGGGCGTTTCCACCCGCGTCACGGCGGACATCCATCGCCAGTCCGACGGCTCGTTGGACTTCCGTCTCAAGTACGCCTACTTCACGTGGACGCCGGAGGACAGTCCCGTGACCCTCAAGTTCGGCCAGATCCACACGGTGTGGCTGGACTGGGAAGAGGGCCTGTGGGACTACCGCATGCAGGGGACGATGCCCATCGAGCGCTACGGCTACTGGTCCTCGTCGGACCTGGGTGTGGGGCTCGACGGCGCCTGGGACGACCAGCGCTTCAACCTCCAGGTCGCCGCGCAGAATGGCGAGAGCTACCACGGAGCCGAGGGCGACAAGCACAAGGACGTCTCCGCGCGCGCATCGTACCGACTGCTGGCGTCGGACGACGGCGGCGCTCGCGGTGGCCTCCGCCTCACGGGAGTGGCCAGCTTCGGCGCTCCCACGGGTGGCGGGACGCGCAACCGGTTCATCGGGATGTTGTCCTACAAATCGAGCCGGGTGACGCTCGGCGCCGAGGCGGCGAAGACCGTCGACGGACCCTCGGACGAGCCCAACGTCCACGGCGCCATCCTGAGCCTCTACGGCGTGTACCGCGTGCCCGAGTCGAAGCTGGCCCTGGTGGGGCGCGTGGACCGCTCGGATCCGAACACCGACGCGACGGACGACGCGCTCACCCGCGTCATCGCCGGCGTGTCGTACAGGCTCACGCCCAACGTCCTCCTGCTCCTGGACCTGGACCACGCGAGCTACCAGGGTGGCGCGCCGAGTCCCGCCGCGGCGGCCCGCCGCTCCAGCCTCCTCTTCCAGACCCAGTTCACGTACTGACGCGAACCGGCCTCGGGGGCGCCTCGCGTCGCGCCGGCCCGCCCGGGCCCCGCGAGGCGTTCCCGGCCCCCTGCCGGTCGGGTATCTTTGCGTCCCATGGACATGGAACGACGGAACCGGATCGCGCAGTGGGCGTTCGACGCGCGCAGCATCCTCGGCCGCTTCCACCTCTGGCTCGAGGACGTCGAGGAGCGCGTCGTCGGAGACGAGGCCCACGGCGAGGCCTTCGTGGGCGAGGCGCTGGAGCGGGCCTTCATCACGGCGACCGCGGTGACCGCGCTCGGCACGCGCCTCTTCGGCCGCTACGGCGAGGCGCGGGGCGTCGACAAGGTCACGGTCAACCGCGTGAAGAAGGACGCGGACGCCGCCTCGGCGTACGTGCTCTCCGAGGGGCTCTGGTTCCTGACCCGCAGCCTCCCGGAGAACCACGCGGTGATGGTGAGCCTGGGCGAGGGCCTGATGCCCAAGGCGGGGGAGACGCCGGAGATGGGGGCCAACCCCCAGCTCGGCTTCGGTCGGGTCTACGCCCGTCCGCAGGTCGCGCACTTCGTCGACCGCTGCGTGCACCGCGTGCTCAACCGGGACGGATACGGCTGGCCGGAGTTCTGGAGCGACATCCGCGACGCTGGCATCACGCTCTGGGGGGCCGCGGTCGACACGCTCGAGAACACGTCGCGCTTCGCGAAGGGAAGCGCGACGGGCCCGATGACCGTGCTGCACGTCTTCGATCAGCCCCTCCAGGTCGCACGGCCCTACGAGGGGTACATGGGCACCCTCGTGCTGCCGCGCCCGGTCGTCGAGCAGGCGGCGGAGCGCTCCGTCCTCCTCGACTTCCTCACGCCACGCTCGCTGGTCATGGATGCGATCCTGAGCACGTATGCGGGCGTTCGGCCCGAGAACGTCCACGTGTGGACGCTGGAGGGCGCGTCGCGCGAACCGCGCATCGGCCGGCTGTGGGAGACGTGGAGGGGCCTGGGAGCCCATCTGGTGAAGGACGGGTGGACGATCCCGCCGACGGGCCAGGAGGCGTTCACCGAGTCGGGGACGTACGCCCCGTGCTTCCGCGTCGGCTGCTTCGAGGACGACGCCGGCGAGCAGCACGTCCTGATCTGCGACGGTTACGCCGCCTCAGCCGAGGCCGTGCAGGCCGCCAGCCTCGACCCGGTCCTCGACACGCGCACGTCGCTGTGCCTGTTCTCGTCGCACTTCGAGGGATCGTACGAGCGCGAGCCGCTCGTCATGCACCTCGATCCCGAGGCCCCGGACTTCGCCCTGCGGCTCGAAGAAGTGCTCGGGCACGGGACCACGGCCGATGCCGTGCACGCTTACCGCGAGAACCTCCGGGAGGCCCACGCCGCGTGCCTGCCCGTCCACCGGCGCACCCTCACGGCAGACGACTTCTTCCCCGAACAAGGAGTGGCGGGTCCTCAGCCTGGCGTCCTACATGCTCCCCGATCCCTACACGGGCCTGCCCGGCGTCGAGCAGGTGGGTGAAGACACCTACCGGGTGACGACCCGGTCGTCGACCCGGGCGCGCATGCTGGACGTGAGTGCTCACGCTGCGGGCGACGGAGACGCCGCCCGAGATGCGCATGTCGTTCTCTCCCCTCCTCGACCGCTTCTACGCCGGCCAGGACTACCGGTCCAGGCCGGTGCGCATCTCCGACTCCGGGCGGATCCGCAACGAGCTGCAGACGCTGTGCGCCGAGGCCATCGAGTACCTCCCCGGGGACCGGATGATGGTCCACCTGGACCGGCTGGACGACCAGGTCCTCCCGCCCGACAAGAAGGCCCTCATCCGCGAGGTGCTGGCGTGGTATCGCGCGACGCACCCGGTCTGGTTCGGCTGGCTGGACACCGACTGAGGGCGCCCGCCCCCGTCTCTTTAGACATTGGGATCGCCCCGTGACGATTGGGGCAGGCCTTCGCCTCTCTCGGGCGTCCCCCTCATGCGTCGCCCCGCCACGCTGCTGGCCGCCGTCCTCCTGGCCGCCGGGCCGTCCACCTCTCGCGCGCAGTCCCTGGAGTACACGTCCGTCACCGAGATGTAGCTGGGTGGCGCCCTCGGCCGCATGATGTCCACGATGCCCGTGATGGGCGAGCCGAGCGAATCGACCACGTACATCCAGGGCTCTCGCATCCGCACCGACTCGGAGGAAGACGGGAGGACCGGTCGGCGGGTGACCGAGAGGGCGGCGCTCCCGCCTTCCTACGCGTGGTCCCGCGCCCACGCCGCCACCTCGGCGTGGGTCGCGAACCAGACGTCGCCCAGCCCCTTCGCGATGCGGATGATCTCCTCGAGGATCCAGATCCGCGAGCGGTAGCCGATGTAGTGCGGGTGCATGGTGAGCTGGAAGATGCCCCCTTCCGCCCACGCGCCCTCCAGCTCGCGCCGGAAGACGTCGAATACCGCCTCGACCGGCATCTGGGGACGCAGCGCCTGGAAGCGGTGCATCCCGAGGTAGACCGCGTCGTCGCGCATCCACTCCACGGGCAGCTCGACGATGCCCGTGGGCTCCCCGTCCATCAGCAGCTCGTAGCAGTCCACGTCCGCCATCAGCGAGGAGTCGTAGGCGAGCCCCATCTCCGTCTCGATGCGGAGGGTGTGGGGGCTGAAGTCCCACGACGGCGTGCGCAGCCCGACCGGGCGGACGCCGGTGACGCGCTCCAGCGTGTCGGCGCTGCGGAGCATGAGGTCCCGCTCGGCCTCGTAGGGAAGGACCGAGTTCAGCTCGTGGATCCAGCCGTGGATCGCCGATCTCGTGGCCCTCGGCGATCACGCGCCGCTGCTCGTCGGGATGGAGCAGCGCGGACACCGCCGGCACGAAGAACGTCGCGCGGACGTCGTGCTTCGCCAGGAGCTCGAGGATGCGCGGCACGCCCTGGCGGGAGCCGTACTCGCCCCAGGCCATGCGGCCGATGGAGCGGCCGCCGTCGCGCAGCTCGTTGGTCTCGTGGTCGGAGTCGAACGACAGCGCGACCGCGCACCGCGCGCCGTCCTTCCAGGCCGTGCGGGCGCAGGGCGCGACCGGCGCGCACCCGCCCGACCAGCGCGCGCCAGTGCTCCTCCGGCCACTGCCAGGGCTCGAGATCGGGAGTGTCCATGACGCTCAGGCTACGGCGCCGGGGGCCTCCGCTCAATGGGTCGTCGCTCCCGCCTGGAAACCTCGCGCGGGCCGGACTCGTCCGGGAAGTGCAGGAAGCCTCTCCCAGAACCTCCCACCCGGCCAGACCATGGAATCGCTGATCCGTGACGCCCGGCTGGCCCTGAAGCTCCTGTGGAAGGAGAAGACGTTCAGCGCCACGGTCCTCCTGACGCTGGCGGTCTGCATCGGCGCCAACGTCGCGATCTTCAGCGTGATCCACACGGTCCTGCTGGAGCCCCTCCCGTTCAAGGACCCGGACCGGCTGGTCACGGTCTTCAACAGCTACCCCAACGCCGGCGCGGCGCGGGCGTCCAACGGCACCGTCGACTTCTTCCAGCGCCGGGAGCACGTCGCCGCGTTCGAGGAGGTGGCGCTCTACCAGGGCTCGGGGAGCACGGTGGGCGGAGACGACGGGCAGCGAGCGCGTGTCCTCGCATGCGCGTGACGCCCTCCTTCTTTCCCCTCCTCGGGGTGCAGGCCGCGCTGGGACGCACGTTCACCGAGGACGAGATGGAGGAGGGGAACCAGCGCAAGGTGGTCCTCACCGACGCCTACTGGAGGGAGCACTTCGGCGGCGCGCCCGACGTGGTGGGCGAGGAGCTGCGCGTCGACGGACAACCCGTACACGGTCGTGGGGGTGCTGCCGCCCGACTTCGTCATGCCGGGGCGGGAACAGACACGCATCTTCGTGCCCATCGGCTTCGACGCGCAGGACCGGGACCTCGACCGGTGGCACTCCAACGACTTCAGCATGATCGCCCGGCTGCGCCCGGGCGCCACCATCGAGCAGGCCCGGGCGCAGAACGAGGCGCTCAACCAGTCGCTCATCGACCAGTGGCCGGTGCCCAACGCGCGCCAGCTCCTCGAGGACGCGGGCTACCGGACCGTCGTGGTGCCGACGGCGGACGACCTGGTGCGCGACGCGCGACCCGTCCTCTACATGCTGTGGGCCGGCGTGGGCCTCGTGCTCCTCATCGGGTGCGTGAACATCGCGAACCTCCTGCTCGCACGGGCCCAGACGCGGGTGGGCGAGGTGGCCACGCGCCTGGCGCTGGGAGCGCCGCGTCGCGCGCGTCGCCCGCCAGGTGCTCACCGAGGCCCTCGTGCTCGGCGTCCTGGGCGGGGCGGTGGGCGTGGGACTGGGCGCGGCCGGGCTGAAGGCCCTCCTGACCCTGGGGGCGGCGGACCTGCCGCGGGGGCCCGAGATCGGCATCGACGGCACCGTGCTCCTGTTCACCGCGGCCCTCGCGGTGGGCGCGGGCGTCGTGTTCGGCGCCATCCCGGTGGTGCAGATCATGCGCGGCGACCTGTCCCCCGTGTTCCGCACCGAGGGGCGGACGGGCACGGCCAGCCGCCGGGCGGTCGTCGTGCGCAACGGCCTGGTCACGAGCCAGGTGGCGCTGGCGTTCGTGCTCCTGATCGGCGCCGGCCTGATGCTCGTGAGCTTCCGGGCGGCGCTCCGCGTGGATCCCGGCTTCGACCCGGACGGCGTGCTCACCGCCTTCGTGAGCCTCCCCGCGGCGCGCTACCCGGACGCGACGCCCGCCGGCAGTTCGCCGAGGAGCTGCGCCGCGAGGCCGCGGCGATCCCCGGCGTGTCGGCCGTGGGCATCACGGCGCAGCTCCCCTTCACGGGCAACAACTCGAGCAGCGTGATCCTCCCCGAGGGCTACGTCCCCTCGCCCGGCGAGTCGGTGCTGTCCCCCCTCCAGGTCATCGTGAGCCCGGGCTACTTCGAGGCCATGGGCATCGACGCTCGTGGAGGGGCGCACGTTCCGCGACTCCGACGGGCCGGACGACCCCCAGGTCATGCTCATCGACGAGTGGCTCGCGCACCGCTACTGGCCGGACCGGAGCCCCATCGGCGACCGGATGCTCTACGGCGTCGTCCCGGGCTCCGACAGCATCCCGCCCGAGAGCCGCTTCACCATCGTCGGCGTGGTGCGCACCATCAAGCACAACGACCTGACCGCGCCGCGCGTCCGAGCACGTGGGGGCGTACTACTTCTCGACGCTCCAGCGGCCTCCCGGGATTCCTGTCCCTGGTGGTGCGCACGGCCGTGGATCCCGAGAGCGTCACGCCGGCGCTGCGCCAGCTCGTCACGCGCCTCGACTCGGAGCTGCCCGCTCTACGGCGTGGAGACGATGCGCGGGCGGATCGACGACTCGCTCCAGGGGCGGCGCGCGTCGCTCACGCTGCTGGGCGCCTTCGCCGGCGTGGCGCTCTTCCTGGCGGTGGTCGGGATCTACGGGGCGCTGGCCTACTCGGTGACCCAGCGCACGCGCGAGATCGGCATCCGCATGGCGATGGGAAGCGCGCCCGGCGACGTCGTTCCGGGGCGTGGTGGGGCAGGGCCTGCGCGTGACGGCCCTCGGGCTGGTCGTCGGCGCCGGCGCCTCGCTCCTGCTCACCCGGCTCGTGCGCTCGCTGCTCTTCGACGTGCAGCCGACCGACCCGCGCGTCATGCTGGCGGTGGCGGCCCTGCTGGCCGTGGTCGGGCTGGTGGCGTGCCTCGTCCCGGCGCGGCGGGCGACCGCGGTCGACCCGGTGTCGGCGCTCGGCGGGGTCTGAGCGAGACGACCGCGGGGCTCACGCCAGGGGTCGGTGCGCGGTCTCCTCCAGCGACCAGATGACCGTGCCCGACAGGAGGGCCGCCGCCACCACGTAGCCGACCCACGCCACGGGGGAGCCGGTGACCCGGATGAGCCACGTCGCGATGTACGGCGCGAAGCCGCCGAAGACGGCCACGGCGACGGCGTAACCCGTGGTCATCCACGTGGAGCGCGAGCGCGTCGGGAAGATCTCCGCGATGGCCGCCGGCCCCGCGCCGCTGAACATCGCGATGACCACCGCGAGGCCCACCTGGAGCGCCACGATGGCTGCGAGCGGAGGCCCGGACACCAGGTAGCGGGCCACGGGCCAGGGGAGCACCACGAAGGCGGCGCAGCAGGTCAGGAGCAGCGGGCGCCGGCCTACGCGGTCCGACAGGTGCCCCCAGAGGGGGATCGCCGCCACCAGGACCACGAGCCCGACGGTGTTGGACCACAGCGCCTGCGCGCTGGTCAGATCCGCATACCGGGCCGTGAAGGACGGCATGTAGTTCAGGAAGATGTAGTAGGAGACCGTCCACAGGACCGTGAAGCCGGCGGCCTGGGCCGCCAGCCGGATCGGGCTCGCGTGCCGGGGTGCGCCCACCGCGGTCGTCGGGTTCGCCGCCCGGGCGGAGGCCGACTCCTCACGCGCGGCGCGGTACGCGGGCGTCTCGTCGATCGTGCGACGCATCCACATCCCCACCGGCCCCAGCACCCCGCCGAAGAGGAACGGCAGCCGCCACCCCCACGCCGTCATGCTCTCGGTGGACAGGACCGAGGAGAGTGCGGCGGCCAGCCCCGACCCGAGGAGGAGGCCCGCCCCGACGCTCATCTGCTGGAAGGAGCCGTACCACCCACGGCGGCCCTCGGGGGCCCACTCGACGATGAACGCCGTGCTTCCGCCCCACTCCCCTCCCGCGCTGAACCCCTGGAGCAGGCGGGCGACCACCACGATCGCCGGGCCGAGGATCCCGACCATCGCGAAGGGAGGCGCGAGCCCCATGAGCACCGTGCCCGCGGCCATCAGGAAGAGCGTGAGCAGGAGCGCGGTACGCCGCCCCCGAACGTCCCCGATGCGCCCGATCACCACGCCACCCAGGGGGCGCGCCAGGAAGCCCACGCCGAACACGCCGAAGGACGCCAGCAGCTCGGCCGAGGCATCGCCGGAAGGGAAGAAGTTCGCGCCGATGATACCGGCCAGGTAGCCGTACACCGCGAAGTCGTACCACTCCAGGACGTTGCCCACCACGGCCGCGGCGACGGCTCGACGGGGAGTCGTGCTCGATTGCATCCGCGCACCATACGGCGGGCGGAGGGCCCCCGCCACGCCCCGCGAGGGATCAGCCGCCGACGGCGACGACGCCGAGCCTGCCGGAGGCCCGCGAGGTGCGCTCCTCGGCGGGGTGATCCTCGTAGTGCGCGCACGTCTGTCGGCCGGTCTGGTCGGTGGTCCATCGGATGCACCGGCTCCACGCAGACACCCAGTACGAGACCGGAGCGTTGGCCGTGCCGCGAATGGTCTCGCCGTCCAGGACGAACTGGAACGTGGCGTCGCCGCAGGCGAAGTTGCGCACGTTCGCCCTGTCCGTCACGTGCTCCTGGCACGACCCCTCACCGGTGGTGAGCGTCATCGTGCCGTCCGGGTCGATCCATACCTCCGCCTGCACCTGCCGCCGGGCGGAGCTGCCGGCCCGCATCGAGCCGGTCGTGAGCGCGAGCTGGGCGGAGGCCAGGTAGCGGCCGGGCGGCCAACGGACAGGGCCCGACGGCGCGGGGCCGGGTGACGACGGCGCGCCTCCCCCGCCCCCGCAGCCGGTCAGCGTGACGAGAAGGAGGATGGTCCGGGCCTTCATGTCGCGTGCCTCCTGAATGGATTCGGACTCTGGAAAGGTGGGGCGCGCCAGGAGCGGCGCAACGGGGCGATGCAGGATGCCGACACGGCGGAGGGCCCTTGGCCCGCTCCACGTCGGTCGCGTACGTTCCAGCCGTCTCGCGAACGTCCGACCGGAGCCGCGCCGTGCGTCGCCTTCGCACCGTACTTCAGACCCTCCTCCTCTCCTCGATCCTGGCGGTCCCGGCCCTGGGCCAGGCCACCACGCAGGCCACCTATCCGGGAGAGTCGTGGGAGTATCTGCGGCGTCCCCAGGATCTCGCGCCCTACGGGTGGGATGCGAACAAGCTGCGCTCCGTCTATTCGTTCATTCGCGACAGCGCGAACACCACAGGGCTGGTGGTGGTGGATCGCGGCCGGGTGGTCTTCACCTACGGGGACATCGAGGAGCTCAGCTACCTGGCGTCGGTGCGCAAGAGCATCTTGAGCATGCTCTACGGCTAC
This sequence comes from uncultured Gemmatimonadales bacterium, assembly GCA_963848895.1. Taxonomy (GTDB): domain Bacteria; phylum Gemmatimonadota; class Gemmatimonadetes; order Longimicrobiales; family Gaopeijiaceae; genus SZUA-318. The sequence continues at coordinate 383,929 of CAWKGE010000017.1, read as the reverse complement.
TGGGTCGCGAACGGCACCATCGATCTGCAGGCGACGATCGGCGATCTGGGCATGGACGATGTCGGAGGGCTGCTTCCCATCGAGAAGCGCGCGCGGGTCCTCGACCTCGTAACCGCCCGCTCGGGCGTATACCACGCTGCTTCCAACGGCGGCGACGACCTGGCGTCGGCGCCGGAGCGCGGCTCCCAGGAGCCGGGTACGTACCAGCTCTACAACAACTGGGACTTCAACGCCGCAGGGGCGGTGTTCGAGAAGCTCACCGGCCGGGACATCTACGACGAGCTGCAGGCCCAGCTCGCGATCCCGCTCCAGTTCGAGGACTGGGACCGGAGCGCGCAGCACAAGAGCGGAGACCTCTCCGTCAGCGTGAATCCGGCCTACCACATCTGGCTCAGCACACGCGACATGGCGCGGATAGGTTACCTGATGCTGCGGGACGGAGCGTGGAACGGCCGGCAGGTCATCGACGCCGACTGGGCGCGACGCATCCACAGCGTGGTCACGCCTCTCGAGGAGATGCATCCCATCTCCCGCCGCGACGGATATTTCGGCTACGGCTACATGTGGTGGGTGTGGGACGGCCCCCGGGCGGTCGGGCCGTTCGAAGGCGCCTACACCGGTCGCGGCGCCATTGGACAGTGGATCACGGTGCTGCCGGCGCTGGACCTCGTGATCGCGCACAAGACGAACTCGGCTCTACGGGCGCACGACGAGTTGGGAGTCGTGGCAGCGCATGATCGAGCTGCTCTTCGACGCCCGGGGCGTGCGGATGAGCGGGCCCTATCCGTGGGGATGAGGACTCCGTTCGGCTCCAGGCGAAAGGACGCATGACGACGAAGCATCGCAGGTTCAGGCACCTTCGGACCCGCATGACGCAGGGGTTCGTGGCTTTCGTGCCCGTGGTGGTCACGATCCTCGTGCTGCGCTTCGCCTTCCTGACGACCGCCGGTATCCTCCTGCCGTTCATCGACCCGGCCGTGGCGAACTGGCCTTGGTTGTGGCGTGCGCTCCTCTCCCTCGGGATCCTCCTCGTCGTGATCTACGTCCTCGGCGAGATCGCGGCGCGGACGGTGGGCCGGCGTATCCTGGGATACGGAGAGGCGATCCTGCTGCGCGTCCCGTTCGTGAAGGTCGTGTACCGGGTGTCGAAGCAGGTCGTGGAGGCGTTCCAGCGCCCGAGTGCGCGCGCCTTCAAGTCGGTGGTGTTCCTGGAGTTCCCCCGTCCCGGCATGCGGGCCGTCGGGTTCGTGACGTCGACGCTCACCCGCCCGGACGGCTCCGTCTGGAAGACGATCTTCGTGCCGACCACGCCCAACCCGACCACCGGCTTCCTCCAGATGGTGGCCGCGTCCGACCTGGAGGAGACCGACATGACGGTGGAGGAGGGCGTGAAGATGATCATGTCGCTGGGTGTGCTGGTGCCGAAGCGCGTGGGCGGGAGCGCCTAGCGGGAACGATCTGCGGATGCTCCTCCTCCACGGTTTCACGGGCTCGGGCCGATCGTGGCCGACGCCTCTGCTCGAAGGGCTGATCTCTCGCGCGCGAACGCCCACGCTCATGGATCTTCCCGGCCACGGCCGCTGGGCGGGGGACGTGTCCGGTGCCCACTTCACGCTGGCGGCGGCCCTCGATGCAATCACGGACGCCCAGGGAAGCGACCCGGGACCGGTCGTCGGCTATTCGATGGGCGGGCGGTTGGCCCTGGCCTACGCGATGGCGCGTCCCGAGCGGGTGACGCGGCTCGTGTTGGAGTCCGCATCGCCCGGGCTCGCCACCGAGGAGGAGCGGAGGGCCCGGCGGGACGCGGACGAGGTGTTGGCGCGGAGGCTCGAGGAGGAGGGCATCGAGCCGTTCGTGCGCCGCTGGGAGGCGCTGCCGCTCTTCGAGAGCCAGCGGGCGCTCCCCGCGGAGGTCTGTGCCGCGCAGCGCTCCCGGCGGCTCGCTAACGACCCGTGGAGCCTGGCCGCCGCCCTGCGCGGCCTGGGGACCGGCGCGCTCCCTTCCTATTGGGACGCCCTGGGGGAGCTGCGCATCCCGACGCTCCTCCTGGTGGGTGCGCTGGACACGAAGTTCGTGGGGATCGCCCGGGCCATGGCGGATGCCCTCCCCGACGCGGATCTTGTCGTGGTGCCACGGGCCGGGCACGCGGTCCACCTGGAGCGCCCGGATGCCTGGCTGTCGGCGGTGCTGGGCTTCCTGGCGCGGCCGTGACGGCGAAGAAAGCGCTGGCGTGGGGCGGCGGGAGGTGGGCATCTTGGAGGGGAAGGACCGTCCCCCCCAGAATGGTCGTGTATCGCTGTGAAGGCAGGCTCCCGGGGTCCCGCTGGCCCCCTTGTGCACGTTTGCACCCTCGCCCTCGTCACCATCGCCTTCCCGGGATCGATCCGCGCCGCGGTCCCCCGCTCACCGACCCGGTGGGAGGCGCTCCGGGCCGTGCCTTCGCGACCGCAGGCACGGCGCGCGCCCGGATCCGTGGCGCCCGGCACGGGTCCCGAGGGAGCGCTCGCGGGGCAGGCCCCCCAGGCCCGTGACCGGCGGGAGATCGAACGGCTACGGGCCGAAGCCGACCTCGCCTCGGAGATGGCCCAGCGCCGCGGTGCGCAACTCGTCGCTGCGGTGCTTCTCGCGCTCGTCATCATCCTGCTGTACGGAAGGCACGTCGCGACCCGGGTACGCCGTGACCTGGAGCAGAAGGTGGCCGAGCGCACCGCCGAGCTGTCCGAGGCCAACCAGCGCCTCCAGGCGCTGAGCCTCACTGATTCGCTGACCGGTCTGCGCAACCGGCGCTATCTCTTCCAGACCGTCGAGGCGGAGTTGGCCGTGTCGCTCCGGGCGTATCGCGATGCCGAGCGGACCGGAAGGCCCCCGGAGCTTGCCGACGTCGTCTTCTACATCCTCGATCTCGACGACTTCAAGTCCGTGAACGACGAGTACGGCCACGCGGCCGGCGACCGTGTCCTGACGCAGGTGGCACGGGTACTGGAGGAGACGAGCCGCACGTCGGACGTCGTGGTTCGCTGGGGCGGAGAGGAGTTCCTGATCCTGAGCCGGCGCGTCGACCGGGCAGGCGCCGCAGTCTTCGCGCAGCGTGTGTGCGATGCAGTCAGGGAGCGCGCCTTCGTGGCCGACGACGGGCTCACGCTCAGGCGCACCTGCTCGATCGGCTTCGCTTCCTTCCCGTTCGTGCCGCGGGACCCGCGCGCCGTGTCCTGGGACCAGGTCGTGGGACTGGCCGATCAAGCCGCCTACCTGGCCAAGCGCGCCGGCCGGGACGCGTGGGTCGGGGTCCGCGCCAACGATTCGACGCCGCCGGAGGCCGTGCGCGGCGACGCGGCGACGCTCGAGCTCCTCGTCGGCGAGGGCGTGTTGGGGCTGGTCAGCTCCATGGACGCGGAGACGCTGAGCCGCGGGCTGGGCCAACCCGGGCGACCGACGCTCCGTAACGCATAGTCGGCGCACGGCCGGACGGCGTCGGGATCAGGCTCCGGGTGGACCCGTCGGCGTGGGCGGCGGCGGGGCGCGCGCCGCCTTTTCCGTCTTCTTCGGTACCTGGACCAGCGTGATGTGTCGCGCCAGCTCGACGCGCGCACGGGCCCGCGCACGGAGCTGCGCCACCACGAGCAGCAGGGCCCCCGCGCAGATCGCGATCAGCGGGAGGTTCCACTCCGTTCTCCCGATCGCGAAGCTGGCCGCGATCGTGCGCAGCGAGTCGGGCCGGATCTTGAGGCCCGGATCACCCGTGACGAACTCCACCGTGTACGTGACGGTGTCGTAGGGGATCGCCGTGCGGAACACGACGTACCGGAGTCCGCCGTTGGGCAGCCGCCATTCCTCACCCCATCCCCACGCCGTGCGGCCGTCCACGGTGATCGCCTCGAGCTCGCCGAACTGCGCGAGCTGGCCGCGCGCGGCCTCCACCCCGGCCATGCGGGCCGCCTCGACCTCTTCGGCGCCGAGCACGCCCGGGTGACCGTTGATGTAGATGCCGCTGAAGTTGCCCCACGAAGCCTCGATCCACGCGGTGTGGAACACGACGTCACGGTCTGGGAACATCCGGCGGTCCTGCGCGACGCCGTCCTTCATGGAGAACGCCGGCGGTGGGTTCTGGATCTGGGGCCCCTGGAACTTCGGGATCCGGCATCCGAACAGGCCCGGAGCGAGCAGAAGAACGGCGAGCCGCGCGCGGCGTGCGCGCAACGTGGGCTCGATAATGGACACGGTCGTCTCCTTCATCGGTCTGTCCCAATACCGGACCACACGGAGGGCCCGCGCAAGTGCCGTGTCGGGGTTGAAGGGGCCCTTCGAGCGCTCCCTTGCGGGGCCCGCCTCCGGCGGGGACGTTCATCCCTCCAGCCCGTTCCTTCCGGAGCCGCTCCCATGCTTCGCTCGTCACCGATCGCGCTCGTCGTCGCAAGCTGCCTCCTCGGCGTTGCGGGCTCCGCCCCCGGCCAATCCACCTCACCCCCGGACCTGGACGCGTACGTCCGGTCGGTGATGGACCGATTCGAGGTTCCGGGATTGTCGGTCGCGATCGTGAAGGACGGCCGGGTCGTCCTGGCGGAGGGGTACGGCGTGCGCAAGCTCGGGGGCGATGAGCCGGTCGATGCACGGACGCTCTTCGGGATCGCGTCCAACACCAAGCTCTTCACCGCTACGGCGCTCGGGATCCTCGTCGACGAGGGGAAGCTCGAGTGGGACGAGCCCGTCGTGCGCTACCTGCCCGGCTTCGCCATGTACGACGCGTGGGTGACGCGACAGATCACGGTGCGCGACCTGCTCGTGCACCGCAGCGGGCTCGGACTCGGGGCGGGAGACCTGATGTTCTGGCCCCCGACCGATTTCACGCGTGAGGAGCTGGTCGAACGGCTGCGCGACATTCCGCCCGCGACGAGCTTCCGGAGCGCGTACGCCTACGACAACGTGCTGTATCCGGTCGCCGGTGAGGTGATCGCGGCGGTGAGCGGGATGAGCTGGGAGGATTTCGTCGCCTCGCGCATCCTGAAGCCGGTGGGGATGGCCGGAAGCGACGTCCGCCTCTCCGACCCCGCCGCCGTGCCCGACGCGGCGTTCACCCACGCCCGCGTGGACGGCGCCGTGCGCCTGGTCCCTCCCTATCACGGCGACGTCGTCAATCCGGCCGGCGGCATCTTCTCCAACGCCGAGGACATGGCGAAGTGGGTCATCGCCCAGATGGACTCCGGCCGGGTGGCGACGGGGGGCGCCCGTGCGTGGAGCGCGGCCGTCACGCGGGAGCTGTGGAAACCGGTCACGCCCATGCCCTTCGGTGATCCTCCCGCGGAGCTGGCGCCCCTGAGGCACTTCTTCAACTTCTACGCCCTCGGCCTGAACGTGCGCGACTACCGTGGCGAGCGGGTGCTCACGCACACGGGTGGGCTTCCGGGCTACGTGTCACGCGTCACGATGGTCCCGGACCGGAAGCTCGGCGTGGTCGTGCTCACGAACCAGGAGGCCGGGGAGGCCTTCGAGGCGATCACGTACCACATCCTGGACCACTACCTGGGCGCCCCGGCGTTCGACTGGCTCGGCGGATACGCTGCCGTGAAGGCCAGGGGAGACTCGGTGGTCGCCGCGGTCGATGCGCGCACGGCAGCGGAGCGTGACGCCGCGTCACGACCGTCCCTGGCGCTGGACCGCTATGCCGGCACCTACCGCGACGCCTGGTACGGCGAGATCGACATCGCGCGGGAGGGGGACCACCTGGTGATGCGCTTCTCGCGCTCGCCCGACCTCGTGGGCGACCTCGAGCACTGGCAGTACGACACCTTCGTGGCACGTTGGCGGGACCGGTCGCTGCGCGCGGACGCGTTCGTGACCTTCGCCCTGAACCCGGACGGTTCGATCGAGCGCGCGACGATGACGCCGGTGTCGCCCGCCACCGACTTCAGCTACGACTTCCAGGACCTGCTGCTACGCCCCGTGGGCCGGTAGGGCGGGAAGGCTCATTCGGACCGGAGCGCATCGCATGGGTCCAGGCGGCTGGCCCGCCGTGCCGGAACCCAGCTCGCCAGGAGCGTGACGGTCAGCGACCACTGCGGCAACACCGGCCCAGGTTACCGGATCGGCCACGCCGACGCCGTACAACAGGCGGCGCAGCCCTCCCGCCAGGAGTGCGGCCGCCACCGTTCCCACGAGGGCTCCCGTCAGGCCGAGCTTCAGGCCCTCGGTGAGGACGCCGCGTCGCACCCGCGCGGCCGTGGCGCCCACGGCCATGCGCACCCCCAGATCGCGCGTGTGGCGCCCCACGTCCCAGGCCACGACCCCATAGAGTCCCAGCGCGGCGGCCAACACGGCGAGCAGGGCGTAGGTCGTCAAGAGGCTGAGTCCGAAGCGCGTGGGGGCGACGTCCGCGTCCACGTAGTCGGTCATGGGCTGCATGCCGTACACGGCCAACCTGGGCTCCACGGCGAGCAGGGCCTGTCGCACCTCGTCGGCCAGCGACGCGGGGTCGGCGTCCGAGCGCGCGACGAACGAGATGTCCCGAGAGGCCTCCTGCCGATAGGGGACGTAGATCGCACCCCGGCCCGGCCGTCCGAGGTCGTCCTGGCGGACGGACTCCACCACCCCGACCACGTGCGCCTCCACGGCCCGCCCGTCCAGCGGGATGCCGATCACGGCGCCGACGGCCGAGCCGTTCGGCGCGACATGCCGGGCGAGCGCCTCGTCCACGACGACCACCCGGCGCCGTTCCTCGAGGTCCTCCTCCCGTGTGAAGCCCCTTCCTTCGAGGACGCGCGTGCCGATCGCCTCGAAGTAGCCGGACGTCACGCTCCGGAAGTCGACGCCGCGGGCCGCCCACTCGCTCTCCGCCTCGCCTGGCAGGCCCCACGGCTGGGTCCACCGCCTGCCGGACAGGGGCAGTGCGCCGGTCAGCCCCACTGCGCTCACGCCGGGAACCGCGAGCACGGCCTGCTCGAGGGCATGGGCCAGCCGCGCCCGCTCGGCCGGCCCGGAGTACGATCCGGCCACCCGCACCGAGACGTCGAAGACGAGCGCGCCCTCGGCGCGGAATCCCGGCTGCACGTCGCGCAGGTTGTCGGCGGTTCGCAGGAGCAGGCCGGCACCGAGCACGAGAACGACCGAGACGGCGATCTCGCAGACGACCAGCGCTCGCCGGGCCCTCCCGTGTCCGAAGCGCGCGCGCAGGGGGACTGATCCCCGCAGGATGGCCTGGGGGAGCGTTCGGGTCTGTACCAGGGCGATCCCCACGAAGAGGGCCGCCACGGTGGCGGCGGCGGCGAGGATCGGTGGAAGCCGCGGACCGCCCTTCGGCTCCGAGAAGGCTGCGAGGCTGGCCGGCAGAAGCCCCTCGAGAAGCCGGCCGACCCAGACCTCGACGAGGAGCGCGCCGATGCAGCCGGCCGACAGTAGAAGGAGGCTCTCGGCCAGGAGCGCGCGCGCCACCCGCCAGCGGCCGGCCCCCAGGGCGGCCCGCACCGCGAGCTCCCGCTCCCGTGACATGGCGCGGGCGAGCAGGAGCGCGGCGAGGCCGAGGCACGCCACGAGGAACACACCCGCGGCACCCACGCCGAGGGACGTCAGGAGCGGGCGGGCGTGGGCGGTGGCGTCGGCGTGCAGGGCTCGCGCATCCAGGCCGAAGTCGGCTGCGGCGTAGCCCGGGACCTCGGCGCGGAGTCCCGCGGCGACGCGGCCGAGCTCTGCGCGGGCTTCTTCCACGGTGGCGCCGGGTCTCAGCCGTGCGATGACCGCGCCGGTGTTGTCCGAGTCCTGGTCGACGAGGCGGCCGTCCGCACGAGCGATCTCGTCGAGGGGGATGCGGAAGGGGATCCAGACGTCGACGTCCGTTCCGAGGCCGGCCGCGGGGGGAAGCCGGAGTCGGAACTCCGCGGGCACGATCCCGACAACCACGACCGGACGCCCGTTCAGGAGGACCGTGCGGCCGAGCAAGCCCGCGTCGGCGCCGAAGACCCGCCGCCAGGTCTCGTCCGAGATCAGGACGGTCGGTGGTCCGGTGTCCGCGGCCCGGCCCGACCCGAGGGCCGCGTCCTCGTCCAGGAAGCCTCGCCCCCGGGCCACGGGCACGCCGAGGGTCTCGAAGAAGTCGGAGGTGACCCCCTCCATCACCACGTGGTACGGGGTGTCCGATTCGCCGTCGGCCAAGGTGGCGTCGGTGGTCCGCGCTGCGAACGCGACCGCCGCGAACGCGGTCGTCCCCTCGACCGCCGCCGCGGCGTCCGGCGCGGGAAGAGGCACGCGATCCCGGGCGGCGCCCCGCGTCCCCCAGACGAGGACGAGCTCATCGGGTCGCTCGTAGGGAGGGGGGCGCAGCAGCACGCGGTCCACCAGGTCCCAGACCGCTCCGTTCGCCCCGATGCCGATGGCGAGCGTGGCCACCACGACGGCGGCGAACCCGGGATCTCGCAACACGGTGCGCCCGGCGATCCGTACGTCGTCCATCCACCCCATCGTCATCCTCCCCATCGTTCCGTCGCCTCCGCGCAGCCACTGCCGCGCGCGTCGGGCACGCATCCCGAGCCCGGCTCCCAGCACCGTCCCCCATTCCGAGACGGCGCAGCGAACGAGGGCCCACCGCCCCCGTCTCCGCGCCGCGGCGAGCTCTTGGGCCACGGCGGCCAGGAGGCACGGTCCGTCCCTCCGCCTGGCACCGGGCGGCCAGGCGATCAGCCCGGTCCCCACGACCCACCGCAACAGGCGGTGCGGGCGCCTCGGGTCAGTCACCCGCTCAGGACCCCGACGAGGGCAACAGGTCCTTTCCGCGGGCCAGTCCCAGCAGGTCGCTCAGGCGGGTGGCCTCCGCGCGCGCGGCCGCCACCCCTTCCGGTGTCAGGCGATAGTACCTGCGCCGCTCGTCGTCCAGGGTGTCCGCCGGCGCCTGCGCCTCCCCGACCAACCCCTCGTCCTGGAGGCGCGCCAGCGCGGCGTAGACGGTTCCGGTCCGCAGGCGCTCGCGGCCGGTGCGTGACCGGAGCTCCTTGAGGAGGGCGTACCCGTGCAACTCCTGGTCCTTGAGCGTGACCAGGATCGTGAACGCCAGGTCCGTGAGGGGGACGTGATCCAATCGAAGCTACTATACTCGTGAAAGGTATACTCGCTGCGAGTATAGGAAGCCCGCACGCTCTCCGCAACCGCCGAGCCTGGCCGACAGCCGAGCCTGGCCGCGGCGGAACGGAGACTCCCTTCGGAGGGATACAGGGGGGTGGCGCCGGGCTCGCAGCGCCGCGGCAATCAGCTGGTCTCGACGAGGTGGATGTCGAAGGTCAGGTCCTTGCCGGCCAACGGGTGGTTGGCGTCGAGCACGACGTTGCTGTCGGTGGCCTCGGCCACCGTGACCTGGAACGTCTGCCCGTTCTGCGTGGACATCTGCAGGCGCTGGCCGACCTTCGGGTCCAGCCCTTCCGGGATCTCGGCCCGTCCGAGGTTGATGACGAGCTCGTCCCTGCGCGGGCCGTACGCCTCGCCGGCGGGAATCGTCACGGTCTTCTCCTCACCGGCCTCCATGCCGGTCACGGCCTGGTCGAACCCGGGGATGACCTGGCCGGCCCCCAGCACGAACTCCAGCGGGTCCCGACCCTCGGAGCTGTCGAAGACCGTGCCGTCGTCCAGCCGGCCGGTGTAGTGGATGCGGACGGTGTTTCCGTCGGTGGCTACAGCCATGGATCTGCCTCTTGAGAGGAATGCGATGCGGAAGCGCTCTCGTGGTCCAACCCTTCAGTACGCTCGAGGTTCATTCGGCTTCCTGCATCGCCTCCCCGGCTTCGGTCCACGCGTCCAGCGCGTCGGAGAGCGCGCGCTCCAGCGTCGCCATCTTCGCCTTGAGCGCCATGGCCCGCTGCACGCCCTCTGCGTCGGCGTAGAGCGACGGGTCGGCGAGGGCCTCGCGCACCGCCTCGACCTCTCCCTCGAGCCGGTGGACTTCGCGCTCGGCGCTGTCGACCTGTCGCCGGAGGTCGGCGAGGAGGCTCCGCCCTTCCCGGTCTCGCGCCCGCTCCCGGCGCGCGGCACGCCGCTCCCTCTCGCGGCGCTCCTCGGCCGCCGCGGCCTCCGCCCGGCGGGCCTCCTCCTCGCGGCGCCCGCGCATCTCCTCCCAGTCGGAGAAGGAGCCCGGGTAGTCGGTGATGCGGCCGTCCTCGAGCACCCAGATGCGGGTGGTGAGAGCGCGCAGGAGGGCGCGGTCGTGGCTCACCAGCAGGACCGTTCCCTCGAACGCCTCCAGCGCGTCCTCGAGCGCCTCCACCGACTCGACGTCCAGGTGGTTGGTGGGCTCGTCGAGGAGGATGAAGTTCGCGTGGGAGAGCATGAGGGCGGCCAGCGCCACGCGGGCCCGCTCCCCGCCGGACAGCGTGTCGGTGCTTCGCCGCACCGCGTCGCCGGAGAAGCCGAAGCGCCCCAGGTGCGCCTGCACCTGCCCCCGGTCCCAGGTGGGCCTGCAGATCGCTGACGATGTCGAAGAGCGACGTGGCGTCGGGAATCTGCTCCATGTCCTGGCGGTAGTACGCCACGTCGATCGACTCGCCCAGCCGGATCGCTCCCCCCGTCGGTCGGGCGCTCGCCGGCCACCGCCTCCAGGAGCGTGGACTTGCCGGTGCCGTTCGCGCCCACCAGGCCGACCACCTCTCCCCGCTCGATGCGGGCGCTGAACCCCGACAGGAGCGTCCGGTCCGGCCACGCGCAGGGTCACGTCCTCGGGCCACCAGCACCTGCGATCCGCCCCGCCGCGCGGGCTCGAGGCGGAGCGCCATCACGCCTTCCTCCGATGGCGGCGGGCTCAGTCGCGGCATCCGCGCCAGACGAGTACGTCGCCCCTTGGCCTGGCGGCTGTTCTGCCCGGCGATGTTGCGCCGGATGTAGTCCTCCTCCTTCTCGATCCGCCGCTTCTGCGCGGCGTACGCGCGCTCCTGCGTCAGGGCCCGCTCCGCGTGCTGGCGCACGAAGGCGCTGTAGGAGCCGGCGTAGGGTGTCACGCTCCCGCCGTCCACGTGGGCCACGTGATCGACGACCGCCTCCAGGAACGCGCGGTCGTGGCTGATGACCACCACGGTCGCGTCCAGCCCCCGCAGGTACTCCTCGAGCCAGCGGCTCGTCTCCAGGTCCAGATGGTTCGTGGGCTCGTCCAGGAGGAGGAGGTCCGCCGGCGCCACGAGCTGGCAGGCGAGACCCACCCGACCGGCCTCGCCGCCACTCAGCCGCTCGAGCGGCTGCGTGCGCGCGGCGGCAGGGTCGAAGCCCAGGCCCTGGAGCACGGCGTCCACACGCGCTTCCATCTCGTACCCTCCCTCCCGGCGGAACCGCTCGAGGTCGCGGTCGTAGCGCTCGAGCAGCACCGGCGCGTCCGCTTCGTCCGCATCGGCCAGGGCATGCGCCTGGACCTGCAGGTCCCGCTCCAGCTCCAGGAGGGGCGCGAAGGGCCCCGCCGCCGCCTGCCACACGGTGGTGGCCGGGCCGAAGGAGCGCTGCTGGTCCAGCACCGTGACGCGCAGCTCTCCGGCGCGGGCTGCAGTACCGTGCGTCGGCCCGAGGGTCCCGGCGATCACGTTGAGCAGGGTGGTCTTCCCCGCGCCGTTGCGCCCGACGACGCCCCAGCGCTCGCCCCGGGAGATCGTGAAGCTCACGTCTTCGAGGATCCGCGTCGCGCCGAACTCGACGACGACGCCGGAGAGGGCGATCTGGCTCACGGATGTGCGCGGTGGTTCATGCGGGAGCGGCTCGGGAGCTCGTCGATGGAGGCGGGAAGCTAGAGGAGGTCCGCCGACACATCCAGCGCCCCGGCCGGGCTCGTGGGGCCGCGTCGGCGCCTCGGCACGTGGACGCAGGGCCACCTGTCGATCGAGCGGCGCGATCCGTAGTTTGGCGACCTCGTCACCCCCGACCGGAGACTTCCGTGTTCCGCCGTTCGATGGACCCGACCCGCATCGCCCCGCTCATCCTCTCGACCCTCCTCCCCCTGGGAGCGGCTGCCTGTGGCGGAGGGGGGGACGCGGGTGCGAGAGGCGGAACCGAAGCGTCTGGGGACATCCGGGTGCAGGGCTTCGCCACGCCCGAGTCGGTCCTGCACGACACGATCGCCGACGTCTATCTGGTCTCGAACGTCAACGGTAGCCCCGTCGGCAAGGACGGCAACGGGTTCATCTCCCGGGTGTCCCCGGACGGCGAGGTCCTCCAGCGGGAGTGGGTCAGCGGCGCCACCCAGGGAGTGACGCTCAACGCGCCGAAGGGGCTCGCGATCCGGGACGGGAAGCTCTACGTGGCGGACATCGACTGCGTGCGCATGTTCGACAGGGAGACCGGCGCGCCCGCTGGCGAAGTGTGCCTGAAGAACGCGACCTTCCTCAACGACATCGCGGCCTCACCGGACGGCTCGATGTTCTTCACGGACTCGGGTCTCCAGATGGGGGCGAACGGGCTCGTGCCGGACGGAAGCGACGCCGTGTACCGGCTGATCGACGACGATCGGGTGGTCGCGGTCAAGAAGGACACTGGCCTCGGCGCGCCCAACGGCATCGCGGTCGGATCCCGTGGGATCCTGGTGGCGTCCTTCGGCTCGGGCGAGGTCTACCGCCTCGATGCCGAGGGCAACCGGACGGACATGATGCCGGCCAGCCAGCGCCAGCTGGACGGGATCGTCATGCTCCCGGACGGTGGGTTCATGATGTCGAGCTGGGGCGACTCGGCCGTGTACCGCGTCGGTGGCGACGGCAAGGTCACCAAGGCGGTGACCGGAGTGGAGGCACCGGCCGACATCGGCTACGATGCCCGCCGCAACCGCGTGCTGATCCCCCTGTTCAACGGCAACGAAGTCCTGATCCACCCCCTGGGGTAGACGCCCGCGCCCGCCCGGCGCGGGGCGCGCGGGTCAGTCCTCCGGACCTTCCCGGAAGTCCTCGCGGGCCCGCTCCACGGCCTCGCGCAGCTCCTCCCAGGCGGCCTCGACCCCTTCGCGGATCTCGCCCCACGCGGAGGGGGCGGCGGCACGGGCTTCGGCGAGCTTGCCCTCGAGCTCCTCCCGCTTCGCGGTGATGCTCTTCTTCGCGCGCTCGATCCTCTGGCGCGCCTCGATCTCTCCCTTGCGCATCTGCTCCAGCTCGAGATCGAGGAACTCCCGACTGAGGGCGTGGATGCGCTCTTCGATCTCATGGGTCAGCGTGGCGGCGTCCTTCGTGGGCATGCACGTGCCTCCGGCTCGTTTGAGAGGTTCGCCTGGAGCTTTGTAGACCTCAGCACCCGATTCGGTCCGAGAGCCCGGCTTGCGCCCTTCTGTAACGATTTGACCACGATCCCGCGCATCGACCAGCCATGAACGTGTGACGACGGGGCGCCTGCCCTCGACCTGCTCCAGGCGACGCGGGTGCGCCTCACCCAGGCCGACGAGGTCCGTTTCCAGGACTCGATCCGGTCAGCGGGGGGGCGGGTTCACGTCCACCACGGTCTCCCAGTCCGTAACCGGGATGTGCTCGGCCCCCGTGCGCGTCGGCGCGAACCCCTCTCGCTCCACCGCCCGCACAACCTCGGCCGCGTACATCGACGAGCGGTCGGTCATCTGGATCCAGTCTCCCGCCCACAGGAACCCCGTGCGTCGGTCCAGCGCCATCAGCGCACCTTCGCTGCTGAGGCCGTCGATGTGGCGGATCGCCAGGCGTCCGCCCGCGACATCGGCGCCGTCCTCGATCGCCACGAATCGGAAGGGCACCACAGCCGCGGTGCGCGCCGTCTCCAGGGCGTCGGGCTCGAGGACCCACCGTCGCTCGACGAGCCGACGCAGGAACGCCTCCGACTGGCGGTGGGAGACGATCGTCGCACCACGGCTCACCCAGAAGCGCACGCCCCCGATGTGCGGCCACGCCAGGTCGGTGACGACCACGGCGACGTGCCGAGCCCGTGGAAACAGGCGTGCCACCCACGCCGAGTCCTGCCGGGCGCGGGCCTCGTTGAGGGTCGCGTCCATCACCCACACGGTGTCGCCGGAGCCGACGAGCGCCTCGTTGTACATCCGGTGGGCCAGCAGGAACGCATCCTCGCCGAGCCGCACGGTGTCGGGGCGCACGACCTCGGGATCCCCCAGGATAGAGACCTCCCCCATGCCCTGCACGTGGGCCGGCAGGGTCGGCATCGCCGCGTCCGAGGCGGGCATCAGCTCGATCTCGCCGATCGTCCGCTCCATGTCCACCTCGCCGTCGCGCATGCGGAAGGCCGCGGCGGGCACGAAGCTCCGCGGACCCGCCTCGATCCACGTGGACCATAGAACCTCCTCGTGCAGCTGTCCCCAGGTCTCATGCGGGACGGTACGATCCAGCTTGACCGGAAAGCCGGACTCCCTGTCCAGGAAGAGGCGCTCGGGTCGGCCGTGCACGAGGCGCTCGAGCACGAGTCTGTCGTCGTCACGGTAGGGGCACGTCCCTGCGACGCGGGCGTCTGCCGCGGCGATCCAGTCCCCCACGACCGACCACGGATTCAAATCGCGCTGAGGGCGCGAGAAGGGGTCGAAGGCGGGGAACTCGGTCAGCTGGTCCTGCTGCTCGAGCCACACCGAGCGCGCGTCCGTGATCGACACGCGGGCGGGGGCGCCGCCTCTCGGGTACAGCCAGGCGATGCTCGCGCGCTCCGCGCGCGAGGCCGGGTCGTACCACGTCTCCGCCGTCTGCATGGCCGAAAAAAAGGGCGGATAGGTCCGGTCGGACTGGAAGTTCTGGACCGTTCGACCCGCCGACGTGAAGCGCAGGATCGAGCCGTCACCCGGCACCCCCATCACCCGCATGGCGCGGCCCAGGTGGTCCGCCGCGGTCGCGCCCGCCGGCGCGGGCCCGCACTCCGGGGGGAGCTGGGCACGCGTAGGTGCCGCGAGCGCCGCGGCCAGGAACGTCGCTCCCAGCGCGCCGCGGCCACGCGTGCGGATCCCTCCCGTCATCGTCTTCCTCCTCACCGAGTGGACCTGGGCGAAGAAAGTAACGAACCGCAGGGCGCGGGTATTACACCCCGACCACGCTCACGTGGACCGTTCGCTGCCTCGGCCGCGTGTCGAAATCCACGAACACGACCTGCTGCCAGGTCCCGAGCGGGATGCGACCGTCCGCGATCGGGAGCGCCAACGAAGGCCCCACGACGGCGGCCCGCACGTGACTGTGCCCGTTGTCGTCGTGCCACGTCTGCTCGTGCTCGTAGCGGCCGTCCCGTGGCGCGAGGCGCTCCAGGGCGGCGGCGACGTCGTGCTCCACGAGCCCGGGCTCGTATTCCAGCGTGGTGAGCGCCGCGGTGGAGCCGTGCACGAGGAGCGCGGCCTGCCCGGTGCGGACCCCCGTCTGCGCCACCAGAGCCTGCAGGCGGCCCGTCAGGTCCACGATGTGATCGTTTCCTCGCGTGCGGACGGCGAGCGTGCGATGTTCGGCGATCATGCCCAATCCTAACGGGTCCTCGGAGCCCGCGCCTGCCGTCGGATACGACCGCCGTCTCGGCACGTTCGACGCCACCATGGTCGTGGTGGGAGCGATCGTGGGGGCGGGCATCTTCCTCAACCCGGCCATCGTCGCCCAGCGCGTCGGCTCGTCCGGAATGGTGCTGGCGGCCTGGGCCCTCGGGGGGGCGATCGCGGTGGTGGGCGCGCTCTGCTTCGCCGAGCTGGGCGCGCGCCTCCCCCGGGCCGGTGGGGGGTACGTCTACCTGCGCGACGCGTTCGGACCGCTCCCGGCCTTCCTCTACGGATGGACGCAGCTCCTGGTGATCAACACCGGGGGCATCGCGGCGGTGGCGATCACCTTCGCGAGCTACGCCGCCGACGTTGGCGGCCTGGGGGAGGCGTGGATCAAGCCCCTCGCCGTGGCGGCGATCGTGCTCCTGTCGGGCGTGAACGCCGCAGGCGTCCGGTTCGGCGCCTGGGTCCAGAACGCGTTCACGCTTCTGAAGCTCGCTGCGCTCGCGCTGCTCGTGGCCGTCGGGGCATGGATGTGGGTGCAGGAGACCGGGGGATCGGGAGGGAGCGCGGCCACCAGCGGGGGCGGCACGGGCGTGCTGGCGATGGGCACCGCGCTGGTCGCGGTCCTGTTCGCGTACGGCGGGTGGCAGCACGCCAACAACATCGCCGAGGAGATCCGCGAGCCGGAGCGACGCCTCCCGGTCGCGCTTCTGGTGGGCGTAGCCGTCGTGGTGACGGTCTACGTCTCGGCGAACGCGGCATACCTCGCGGCGCTGGGTCCCGCGGGCCTCGCGGCCAGCCCGGCGCCCGCCGCCGCCGCGCTGCGCGCCGCCGTCGGCAGGTGGGGAGGCATCGTCATCTCCGTGGGCGTCGCGTGCTCGACGTTCGGCATCCTCAACATCTTCATCCTGGCGGCGCCGCGGATCTACCAGGCCATGGCCGCGGACGGGGCGTTCTTCGCGTCGGTGGCGCGGCTGAGCCCGCGCACGCGCACGCCGGCCACGGGCATCTGGATCCAGATGGTGTGGGCCGTGTCGCTCGCGCTCTCGGGCACCTACGGCCAGCTCCTCGACTACGTGGTCTTCGGGGACTGGATCTTCTTCGGGGCGATCGTGGCGACCTTGTTCACGTACCGGGCGCGCGACGGACGCCGCCGCGGCCCGAGCGTGGCGGGAACGGCAGCCCCCTACGCCCCCCGCTTCCGGGCACCCGCGCACCCGCTCCTCCCCGCCCTCTTCGTGGCGGCGGCAGCCTTCGTCGTCTACAGCTCGGTGGTCTCCAATCCCCGCAACGCCCTGTGGGGAACGCTCCTCATCGGCGCCGGCGTCCCGGCGTTCGCCGCGTGGCGGAGGGCGGCCCGGATCCACGCCGACTGACCCGACCCGCCTCGGGGTGCGATCCGGCGCGGCCGGCTTCCATCCGTCGGCGTTCGGCACGGTGGTATCGGCGCTGGTCGTCGTCCGCTCCCACTTCGGCGAGCGCGTCACGGGGCTGCCGGCGCAAATGACCCCCTCCGATCCCCGTCGGCCAACGGTGCATCTCGACCCGGACGCCGCCGTCCTCCAGGCCGTGGCGGACGCAGCGGGCGACGCATGGGGGAGCGCCCGGTCCTCGGCGCCGGGACGCCTGCCGCTCAACATCCTGAGCCGCTGACCTGTCTACACGGGCTGGACACCTCGCGGATCGACGGGCTCCGTCGATTCGCTACATTGACGGGAGCCGCCGCCACCCTCCCGGCGCGATGCGGATGCCCGTACCCCTCGGCAGGACGCAACTCATGCGACGCACTACCATCCTGGCCGCGCTGGCCCTCCTGGGCGTGACGGCCTCCAACCTCGACGCGCAGCTCTCCAAGCCGCTCGACGTGTCGATGATGGACCAGTTCAAGTGGCGCTCCATCGGACCGTCGAACATCATGGGCCGCGTGACCGACGTGGAGGGCCTCCCGAGCCCATCCAGGACCTTCTACGTGGCCTCCGCAGCCGGTGGCGTGTGGAAGACCACGAACAACGGCACGACCTTCCAACTCGTGTGGAACGGCGACCGCGTCGCCTCCATGGGCGACATCGGGATCTCTCCGTCCGACCCCGACCAGGTGTGGCTGGGCACCGGCGAGGAGGACTCCCGGAACTCGATCTCCCCCGGCGGAGGGATCTTCAAGTCCACGGACGGCGGGAAGACGTGGGCGTTCAAGGGGCTGAAGGAGACGCAGGCCATCGGCCGCATCGTCGTGAATCCCACGAACCCGGATATCGTGTACGTGGCGGCGCTGGGGCACATATGGGATTCGAACCCGGAGCGTGGCCTGTACCGCACCACCGACGGTGGAGACACCTGGAAGCTGGTCAAGTTCGTCAGCGACAAGGCGGGCTTCGTGGACGTCGCGCTCGACCCGCGTGACCCGAACGTGGTGTGGGCCGCGAGCTGGGAACGGGTGCGCGGGCCGTACTTCCTGAACAGCGGCGGTCCCGGCAGCGCCCTGTGGAAGAGCACGGACGGCGGCGACACGTGGACCGAGGTCGAGGGCAACGGCTTCCCGACCGCCAACAAGGGCCGCATCGGCCTGGCGATCAGCCTGTCGAACCCGAGCACGATGTACGCACAGGTCGAGGCCGAGAAGGAGGCCGACGGCACCGGCGGCACGGGACTGTACCGATCCACGGACTCGGGCGTCACGTGGGAGAAGATGAACGACGTCGACACCCGGCCGTTCTACTACTCGCAGGTGCGCGTCGACCCGCAGGACGAGAATCGCATCTACTTCTCATCGACGCCGATGCAGTACTCGGACGACGGCGGCAAGACGTACGGCGCCACGACGAACGACGTCCACGTGGACGACCACGCCCTGTGGATCGATCCGAACGACGGGAACCGCATGGTGGTGGGGAACGACGGCGGCGTGGCCATCTCGTACGACCGGGGCGGCAACTGGAGCTACCTGAACAACATCGCCATCGGGCAGTTCTACGACGTCAGCTACAACTACGACATGCCGTACCGGGTGTGCGGCGGGCTGCAGGACAACGGCACGTGGTGCGGGCCGAGCCGCGTGGCCCGCGGTGGCGTGAACAAGTACCACTGGGCCACGGTAGGGGGCGGGGACGGCTTCGTCAGCGCCCAGGACCCGGTGGACCCGAACATCGCATGGGTCGAGTCCCAGGGCGGCAACATCGGCCGCGTCGACACCGAGACCGGTGAGCGGCAGAGCCTGCAGAAGCCCGACTGGATGGACGCGTGGCGACCGCTGCAGGACACGATCGTCACGCTTCTGGACCAGGGTGTCGCCGAGAGCGACCCGCGCATCCAGGACCTGCGGCGACGGGCGACGGCGGACTCCCTCGCCTACGAGATGCGCTGGAACTGGAACACGCCGTTCTTCCAGTCGGCCCACGACCGCAGCTGGTTCTACGCCGGCGGCAACATGGTCGTGAAGAGCACCGACTGGGGGACGCACCTCCACCCCATCTCCCCGGACCTGAGCTACGCCGATCCCGAGAAGGTGAAGGTCAGCCTGGAGACCACGGGCGGCATCACGGTCGACGCCACCGGCGCCGAGACGTACGGGACCGTCGTCGCGCTCGACGAGTCTCCCCGGCACGCAGGCTGGCTCTACGCCGGCACCGACGACGGCCGCGTGTGGATGACGCAGGACGACGGGGGAAGCTGGACGGAGCTGACCGGCCGGTTCCCGGGCGTACCGAAGGGCACGTACGTGAGCCGCATCGAGGCCTCGGCCTTCAACGACGGACGCTTCTACGTCACGTTCGACAATCACCGCACCAACGACTTCACGCCCTACGTCTACGTCACCGAGGACGGGGGGAAGACGTTCAAGTCCATCGCGGCCAACCTCCCCACGGGCGCTCCCGATTTCGTGCACGTGCTCGAGGAGGATCCGCACAACGAGAACCTCCTCTTCGTCGGCACGGACGTCGGGGCCTACGTCTCCACCGACCGGGGCAAGTCGTGGCAGCCTTTCATGAACGGCCTGCCGACGGTGCCGGTCCACGACCTCGAGGTGCATCCGCGCGACCATGAGCTGATCGCGGCCACGCACGGCCGCTCGATCTGGATCGTGGACATCACGCCGCTCGAGCAGATGACCGACGCGGTCCTGGCCGCCGACGCGGCGCTGTTCGCGCCGAAGCCCGCCTTCCAGTTCGGCGAGGAGCCGCGTGGGGGTGAGTCGTACGGGCAGCAGTGGTTCGAGCGGCCCACGCCCGGCTCCGAGGCGGAGATCAGCTATTTCGTCGGTGAGAGCACGGCCAAGATGCTCGCCGACCAGGCACAGCCGGCCGCGGGGGCCGCGGAACCCGGCGGTTCCGGGAACGACGCCTCCGCGGGAGGTGGTCCGGCCACGGGAGCCCGCCAGACGCGCCCGCGTCGTGGGCCCCAGGTGGATGTCACGATCACCGGGCCCGACGGGCAGGTGTTCCGCAAGCTGAACGGACCCGCGACGGCCGGCCTGCACCAGATCACCTGGAACTTCCGCGGGGAAGCGCCGCCCCAGGCCGAGCCTTCTCCGTGGCAGAAGAAGGAGCGGGCGCGGATCGCGGAGCGCGCCAAGGTCGTCGCCGACTCGCTGAAGCAGGCGGGCTGGGACGCACAGTTCCTGGATCGGATGCTCGGGGTCATCACCGGACAGACGAGCCGCAACGAGGCGTTCGCGATGTTCGGTGGCGGTGGCCGGCGGGGAGGGGGCGATCCGGAGGCATTCCAGGAGCGGCCGGGCGAGACCCCGCCCGGGAGCGGCGGTGGAGGCTTCGACTACGGGCAGATGCGGACGCTCGCCGACCTGGTCAATCCGGGTGGGGGCCTGGGTTCGTTCTTCCGCGGCCGCGGCGGTGGTGGCGCACCGCTGGCGGAGCCCGGCAACTATACGGTGACGCTGAAGGTCGGGGACAAGACGTACAGCCAGCAGCTCAAGGTGGACCGTCAGGCTGGCTACACCGGCGACTCCTCGCCCTTCGAGGAGGGGTGGGAGGGGTTGGTGGAGCGGATCCGCGAAGGCGGCTGACGCCCCGCTCCCGTCCTTTCGGGGCTTCGAGGCCGGTCCGGCGCGCGCCGGACCGGCCTCGCGTCACTGTTGCTTCTTCGGTCCCGCCTCCATCAGCTTGGACAAGGCGATCTCTCGAAAGGCCACGCGATCTTCCCGGGGAACGATGTTCGGAAAGCTGATCCTCATTCTGCTGCTGCTCCTCGCCACCGGCATGGCGATTCCGCAGACGCGCGCGAGGATGCAGGAAGCGGCCGCGCCGTACATGAACAAGGTGAAGGCCAAGCTCGTGCCCTCCCGGCTCGAGGCGATGGCGGACCAGCTCGAAGCGCGGCTGAACCGCGGAGAGAGCTATCCCGCGGGGTGGGAGGGTTGGCTCCGGCGCGACTACTCCGGCGTTCCCGAGGACCCGTGGGGCAACGTCTACTACCTGAAGACGGACCGGCGCGGGTTCACCGTCGGGTCGGCAGGCCCCGACGGCAAGCCGAACACCCCCGACGACATCACGCTGGAGCGCCGCCGCGGCCGTTGATGTGGGGAATTTCCCCACAGGCACTTCAGCTTCTTCCTGACAGTCGACCGTAGGCGTCACCCATAGCCTCGGTCAGCAACGACGGGGCTCCCGTATTCATCATCCATGTATGATACAATCACAGCAGCGCCCCGCGCCTGTAGCGATAAACATCATGTCTGGATGATGAATCTGCCTCCTGCCCACGGAGGAAAGACACCATGGCGATCGGTCGTTCAGCGCACCTCCTCTTCGGCATCCTTCTCGGACTCGCGGCGTGCGGCGGCTCCGAAGGGGGCACCCAGCGCACCGGAGCGGCGACCGCCGCCGTGCCGGCGGAGGCTTCGGCGATGCCGGGGCAGGCGATCTTCGAGCGGACGTGCTTCGCTTGCCACACCATAGGCGAGGGCGTTCGCGTGGGGCCCGACCTGAAGGGGGTGACGGAGCGTCGGGAGAGGGAGTGGCTCCATCGCTGGATCAAGGACCCGCTCGGCATGGCGCAGACGGACTCCCTCGGCAAGGCGCTCTTCGCCGAGTTCAACAACGTGCCGATGGCGCCGAACTTCCTCTCGGACGAGGAGATCGACCAGGTGCTCGCCTACGTCGAGGCCGTCGGTTCCGGCTCGGTGGCCGTCGCGACGGAGGACGAAGGGCCGGTGGAGCTGACCGAGACCCAGTTCGAGCGGGGGCAGAACATCTACTTCAACCGGTGCGCGGGCTGCCACGGCACGCTCCGGGCAGGCGCGACCGGCCCCAACATCCAGCCGGAGATCACCACGCAACGGGGGACGGCGGTGCTCAAGGCGACCCTCACCCACGGTCTTCCGGGCGGCATGCCGGCTTGGGGGGACGCGGGGATCCTGTCGCCCGAAGAGGTGGATCTGATGGCGCGTTACGTGCAGCTCCCACCGCCCGCGCCGCCTCAGCGACCGATGAACGTCATCCGGGCCTCGTGGAAGCTCTCCGTGCCGGTAGCGGAGCGGCCTTCCGCCCCCGAGACCAAGCGCAACTGGGAGAACTACTTCGGCGTCGTGCTCAGGGACAAAGGGCAGATCGCCATCCTGGACGGCGACACGAAGGAGCGCCTTGCGATCATCGAGACCGGCTTCGCAGTGCATATCCTGCGCTCCTCGTCGACCGGCCGGTACTTCTACGTGGTCGGCCGGGACGGGAAGGTGAGCCTGATCGACCTCTGGCCGGAGACGCCCCGCCTGGTGGCGGAGGTTCAGGGGTGTGCCGACGCGCGCAGCGTCGACGGCTCGAAGTACGAGGGGTACGAGGACCGCTACCTCATCGAGGGCTGCTACTGGCCCACCCAGTACATCGTCTACGACGGGCTGACCCTCGAGCCGCTCAAGGTCACGAGTGTGGAGGGCGCGGCCTACGACACCGGCGAGCACCTGTCCGAGGTGCGGATCGCGTCGATCGTGGCCTCCCATTTCGACCCCGTGTGGGTGCTGGGCCTCAAGGAGTCCGGACACGTCGGGATCGTCGACTACTCCAAGCCGGACTTTCCACTGGTCTCGAAGATTCCGGCCGAGCGCTTCCTGCACGACGGGGGATGGGACCACACGGGACGCTACTTCCTCATCGCGGCCAACATGCGGGACAAGATGGCCGTGATCGACGTCCAGGAGCAGAAGCTCGTCACGACGTTCGAGACCGGCATCCGGCCGCATCCCGGGCGGGGCGCGAACTGGGAGGACCCCGAGTACGGCTGGGTGAACGCCACGACCCATATCGGGCAGGGGCTGCTCACGGTCTACGGTGCGGATCCGGTGAACAGGCCGGACGTCGCGTGGAAGGTCGTCCGGAAGGTGACGCTGCCGGGCACGGGAAGCCTCTTCCTGAAGACCCACCCGAAATCTCCCTGGGTGTGGATGGACATGCCCATGAACAACGACCCCGAGGGCGCGCGCCAGGCCTGCGTGTACTCCAAGCAGAAAGGCGAGCTCGAGAAGTGCTGGTCCGTGGGTGATCGTGGTGCGGCCGTGCACTTCGAGTACAACCAGGCCGGGGACGAGGTGTGGGTGTCCCTGTGGGACAAGAGGGGGGCGCTGGTCATCTACGACGATGCGACGCTCACCGAGAAGGCCCGGGTCACGGGAGATTGGCTCGTCACCCCCACGGGGAAATTCAACGTCTACAACACGGCCCACGACATCTACTGAGATCCCGGGCCTCGACGAAGCGGAGCATCCCACGATGCGTGCACGCAGATCGGTCGTCATGGTGGCCGCGATGGGGGCGGTGGGGCTGGCGGCTCGCCCGGCGGTCGCTCAGGAGGTCACCTGGCACGGCCAGATCCGACCTCGGTACGAGTTCCGCGATCCTTCGGGCGACGGGCACGACGCGTTCACATCCATGCGCGTGCGGGCCGGGCTCGATGCGGCGCTGGATCCAGGGGTATCGGTGTTCATCCAGCTCCAGGACGTGCGGGTGTGGGGAGAGGAGACGAGCACCCTCGCGGACTTCCGTGCCGACGACTTCGATCTGCACCAAGCCTACATCCATTACCGGGGAAGGAGGCTTCCCTGGTTCGAAGCTCGCGTGGGCCGTCAGGAGACCAACCTCGGCGGGCAGCGCCTGGTGGGGGCCGTGGACTGGACGCAGCAGGGGCGCAGCTTCGACGGCGTGCGCTTCGATCTCACGGGTGGATCGAAGAGGGTGACCGCGGCCCTGCTGGCATACAAGCTCGCCGACGCGACCGCGTCCACGCACACGTCCGACGCGGAGATGTATGGCGCGTACGCAACCGCGAAGGCCGTGGGTCCAGGGGATCTCGACCTCTACTACCTGTACGACCGCGCGCTCGCCGCAGACGCGACGCGCCAGTCGACGTTCGGTGCCCGGTACGTCTTCGCGGGTGCCCTCACGGGGCGCGTCGAAGGGTCGTTGCAGCGGGGAGACCGGGCCGGTGCGCCGGTGTCGGCGTTCATGTTCGGTGTGCGCGTGGGACGGGCGATCGCGGAGGGGAAGTCCACCGCGACGCTGTGGTACGACTACCTCTCCGGAGACGGCGATCCCGACGACGGAGAGACGGGTGTGTTCTCCACGCTCTACGCCACCAACCACAAGTTCTACGGCTTCGCCGACCTGTTCCTGGACATCCCGGCCCAGACCGGAGGGAGGGGCCTCCAGGACCTGGCGCTGAAGGTGAGCTGGAAGCCCACCGGGCGCATGAGCGTGGGCGCGGACCTGCACACGTTCCGTGCGGCGGAGCAGGGCACGCTGTCGACCGCCCACTTCGCCGACGAGCTGGACCTCACGGTATCGCACCAGTACACCTCGCACCTCGCGCTCGTCGCGGGTCTGAGCCTCGTCCGGCAGGACGACGCCCTCGCGGAGATCGGCCGGCTCTCGCAGAACATGACGTGGGGCTACCTGATGCTCAACGCGGCGTTCTGAGGGAGACCTCCGGTGCGCATCCCCGTCGTCGTCGCGCTCCTGCTCGCGACCTACCCGGCCGGTGGGGTCTCCGCGCAGTCCCGCGAGGTCGACGCTCCCGGAACGGCCACTGGATGGGCCGACCCACCCTCCACACCCCGGGACACCACCCGCGTCTATCTCCTCGACGGCCTGAACGTGACCGCCGTGCGCTCGCTCCGCCCGGTGTCTGGAGACCCCGGCGCCCGTCACGGTGCTGGATGGAGACGGCCTGCGGCGGCGGGGAGGTGCCACAGCCGCGGACGCCTTCCTCGACGTGGCGGGGCTGGACGCGGAGGGGGTGGGCCCGGCACAGCGCCGCCCCGTGGTGCGCGGGATGAGAGGGCAGCGCGTCCTCCTTCTCGAGGACGGGCTCCGCCTCAACAACGTCCGCAGGCGCGTGGATTCGGGGGAGCCCACCGGCCTCGCCTGGCTCGATGACGTCGGGCGCGTCGAGGTGGTCCGCGGCCCCGCATCGGTCCTTTACGGCTCCGACGCGTTGGGCGGGGTGGTGAACGTCGTGTCCCGACCCCTGGATGCCCCGGCGGGTCGGGTCCGGGGGCGACTTGTCGGCGGGCTCCGCTCCGCCGGGTCGGCGTCGTCCCTGTCGGGCTCGGTGTCGGGCGCGGTGGACGGATGGTCGGCCCGTCTGTCCGGTGGTGCCCGCGAGGCCGGCCCGTATCGCGCCCCCGCGGGGACGTTCGGAGACCTCACCCTGCCCGAGCCGGTCGAGGTCCACGATTCGGGGGCGCACGAGGAATCCCTCGGCGGTCGCGTGGGATGGAGCTTCGGGACGGAACGGTCGGCGTTCCTGAGCGCGCGCACCTACCGCTCCCGGGATTCGGGGTTCGGGTGGGTGGACCCATCCGCCCTGGGCGACGATCCGACGACGACGCGCCTCTGGTGGCCCCGGCAGGACTTCGAGCGGGTCACCGCCGGCGTCCGTCTCGGTGGCCTCGGCATGCCGATCGCCGATCGCGCCGACGTGACGCTGTACGCTCAGCGCAACGGGCGGACTTTCCTGACCGAGGTGGCCGCCCCCCTTCCCGGTCCTGAGGGCGCGCGGCTGGACGTCCACTCGGAGAACTTCACGGACCTGCGCAGCAGGGGCATACGCGTCGAGCTCCGCCGGCTCGTGGCCGCGCCCCTCCTGGTCACCTACGGCCTGGACGCCTACGAGGACCGCTCGGCGGGCACCGACTCCAGCGCGACCACCGTGTCGGGTCTCGGACCTCCCACCGTGACCGGCCGGGTCGGCCCGCAGGTTCCCGACGCGCACCTCCGGAACGTGGGCCTGTTCGCGCAGGGGGAGCTCGCCGTGACCCCCTCGACGCGGCTGGTCGCGGGCGTGCGGTACCAGGACGTGCGTGCCCGGACGCTGCCCACACGGGGCAACGACGCGGCGCCCGTGACCTACCGCGATCGTACGCTGGTGGGGGCCGTGAGCGGGCTCCGACGCCTCGGGCGGTCCGTCACCTTGGTTGCCTCGGTGGCCCGCGGCTTCCGCACACCCGATCTGGTGGAGCGATTCTTCACGGGCCTGACCGGAGACGGTCGGGGGTGGTGGGAAGCGAACCCCGACCTCCGGCCGGAGACGAGCCTCGACGTCGAGCTCGGCGTTCGGCTGCACGCCGACGCGCTCCGGGTGGAGGCGTTCGCCTTCCACAACGCGCTCGCCCACGGGATCGTCCTCGAGCCCACGGGGGAGACCGTGGGGCGGGCCGTGGTATATCGGAACGTCAACGTGGACGAGCTGCTCTTTCGGGGGATCGAGGGGAGCGTCGAGCTCGCTCTTCCTCTCGGCCTGACCGTCGAAGCGAACGGCACGGCCCTCGACGTGCGCGACCGCCGCGACCCCGCACGCGTGCTGGCTGAGAGCTACCCGAACAAGCTCGGCCTCGCCCTGCGGTACCATGATCCCGGTGGGCGCTTCACGGCGCGCTGGGGCCTCCGGAGGAACGGCGGGGCTCCCGCCGCGGGCGCCACGCCCGTCGGGTCGCGCGTACCGTCATTCATCGTCCAGGACCTGGACGTGACCGCGACGGCGTGGAGTCGGCACCGCGTGATCGTGGCGGTCGACAACCTCACCGACGCGCTCTACGCCGAGGCACTGAACACCGGCTTCTTCCGCCCCGAGCCGGGGAGGAGGCTCGCCGTGCGTTGGGAGGTGGCCTTCTAGAGATCTTGCCCGCCGGGTCGGCGTGTCGCCTCTTTCATCGCCCGACCTCCCTCCCCGACACCACTCGGAGCGCCCGTGGCCCGCCGCCCCTTCCTCGTCCCGCTCCTTGCGACCATCGTCGCGGCGTGCGGGTCCGGGGCCGCTCCCGCCCGGTCGTCGGATGCCTCGCTCGCGGCGCTGTCCGACTCGACGTTCGCCACGCTGGTCGCCCGCATCTCCGAGCCAGGTGGCTACTTCGACACCGACAACCTCATCTCCAACGAGCGGGGCTACCTCAAGGTGGTCGGTGCGATGGAGCGCCACGGAGTGCACGGTGGCGCCTACGTGGGTGTGGGGCCGGACCAGAACTTCTCCTACATCGCGAGCGTCCGCCCCGAGGTTGCGTTCATCGTCGACATCCGCCGCGACAACATGCTGCAGCACCTTCTACTCCGTGCGCTGGTCGAGCGGGCGCCCACGCGCGCGGAGTTCCTGGCGGGACTGTTCGGAAGGGCCCCGCCGCCCGATGCGGACGCTTGGGCGTCCCGCCCGGTGGAGGACGTGGTGGCCTTCATCGACGCGGCGCCTACCGACCCGGCGGTGGTGGCCGCGCTCCAGGCCGAGGTGGAGCGCACGGTGGCTTCGTACGGCGTGCCGCTGTCCGCAGAGGATCTCGCCACCATCCGGCGCTTCCACCAGGCATTCGTCGCTGCGGGTCCGGGCCTCCGGTTCAGCAGCTACGGGCGCCCGCCGCGGCCGTACTATCCGACCTACCGGCAGCTCGTGCTCGAGACGCGACCTGGAGGGCCGACCCGCATCGTTCCTGGCCGACGCGGAGCGATACCAGACGGTGCGTCGCCTTGAGCTGGCCGGGCGCGTGGTCCCCGTGGTGGGTGACCTGGCCGGCCCGCACGCCGTGCGGGAGATCGGCGAGGTCCTTCGCGAGATGGGCCTGCGGCTTAGCGCCTTCTACGTGTCGAACGTCGAGTTCTACCTGTGGGGCGAGGGCAAGGTCGACGCATGGCTGGGCAACGTAGCGTCGCTCCCCGCGTCGGACGGGGCCGTCGTGATCCGCAGCTACTTCCCGAGCTTCGGCCGCACCCACCCGTCTGCTGTTCCCGGCTACTACGCCACGCAGATCCTCCAGCCGGTGGCTACGTTGGTGGCGGGCGGCTTCGACAGCTACTGGGACCTGGTGACCCGTGACGTTCTCCCCCTCCGCTGAGCCGACCGTGCATCGCTTCCGACTCCGACCGGCGCCCATCCTCTTCCTCCTGGCTCTCACCCCCGGCGCGATCGGCGCACAGGAGGACCGACCGATCCCTGCGTGGATCGTGCTGGGCGCCTTCCCGGTGCGCGAAGGACCGGACCGCCTCGCGTACCCCTATCTCGCGGACGAGGCGACGGCCGCACCCCTCGCCGGCGCCACGGCGGGGGGCCACATGTGGGTCGAGCGGTCCACGGACGCCGTTGGACAGCTCGACCTGAAGCGCGCCATCGGGGAGCCGCCCCTGGAGCAGGCCGTCGCGTACGCGTTCTCCTGGGTGACGAGCCCGGACGAGCGTACCGTCAGCTTCGCCTTCGAGTCCGACGACGACGTCCGCGTCTGGCTGGACGGGACGCTCATCCTGGAACGAGAGGTGGCGCGCAGCCTGCGGGGTGGCACCGACACGGTGACCGTGCGCCTCGCGTCGGGTGCGAACCGCCTGCTCATGAAGATCGTGAACCGCACGGGCGAGTTCGCCCTCGGCGCCCGCCTCCTCGCGCTGGGGCAGGGCGAGGCCGCCGGCGTGCGCCTGGGAGCGACGCGGCCGCCGGGCGTCACCGTGGCGACCGGCCCGGGGCCTTCGCTCACGGTGGGACCGCTCGCGGTGGCGTCGTCGGCGGTGCTCGACGCGGCGACGGGGCTGTTGCGGGTTCCGGTCGCGGTACGGGCCACACGGTGGGGCGGTCTCGAAGGCAAGGTCCGGGTACGGGTGGGATCCCGCGAGGCGGAGGTGCCCGCCGCGCCCGACGGGAGGGTCGTCGGAGGCGGAGCTCCCCACGACGTGGCGCGATCTCGTGGCTGCCGGTGCGGACGAGGAGGGAGTGCTCGCCAGGGTGGAGGGGGGGGCCACGTACGGGCGGGCCGTCGACTGCCGGGGCGGCGCTGCGCGTGCTTGCGCGGCCCATCGACGTCGACGGATGGCGATGGCGGGATGCGGCGGGCGTGTGGCACCCGCTGCCGGCGGCGGGCCCGCACGGCGTCGATCCGGTCATCGTGCGTGGCGCGCGCACCCTCGGCTTCCGGGCGGCGGTGCCGAGGGCGCTCGCCGGGCTGGACGTGGAGTTGGACGCCGCCGAGCTCGCCGCCTCGGGCTCCGCGGTGCGCGTGGGCGGGGAAGGGCGGCCCATCGGCCCGTCCGGACGCACGCGCCTGTGCTCACCCTGCCGGGCCGGCGACACCCTCGCGGTGGAGATCGACCCCGGCGGCGGGTGGTGGAACCCGCCCCGGCTGATCGTGCCCGACGCCGGGTGGGAGGAGATCTCGGAGGGGACGCGCTGGGCGCGGTACTTCCTGGGAGACGACGCGATCGCGGAGGTGCCCGGGCCGGAGGTCGCCCGGGCGCTCCTCGCAGCGTCGGCCCAGCCGGACAAGGCCCACTACCGCGCGCTCGTGGCCGGGTGGATGGAGCGCCTGGACCCGGCGGCGAGAGAGATCCGGGCCGACACCATCGACGTGGTCGGCAACGCGCACATCGACGCCGCCTGGCTGTGGCGGTGGGACGAGACCGTCGACGTGGTGCGCAACACGTGGAGGACCGCGGTCAAGCTGCTGGAGAAGTACCCCGGGACGACGTTCGCCGCGTCCGCGGCGGCGTACTACGAGTGGCTCGAGGAGTACGAGCCCGATCTCCTGCGGGATATCCAGCGGCTCACGCGAGAAGGACGTTGGGCGCCGGTGGGCGGCTGGTGGGTGGAAGCGGACGCGAACCTGCCGTCCGGCGAGGCGTTGGTGCGCCAGGCCTTGTACGGGCAGCGCACGTACGAACGCCTGTTCGGGACCACGGCCCGCGTGGCCTGGATCCCCGACACCTTCGGATACGCCTGGACGCTTCCGCAGATATTCCGGAAGGCCGGGCTCGAGTACTTCGTCACGCAGAAGCTGCGCTGGAACGACACGGATGCCTGGAGGGCGGATCGGAACCTCTTCTGGTGGGAAGGACGCGACGGCACCCGGATCCTGACGTACGTCCCCTACGGCTACACCCACCAGTTGCAGGCCAGGACCCTGGCCGACGAATGGAAGGCCTCCCGGGACAGCACGGCCACGCGGCGGATGCTCGTCCTCTATGGCGTGGGTGACCACGGAGGCGGTCCCACGATGGAGATGCTCGACCGGGCCCGTGAGCTGGCGCGCATCCCGACGTTCCCGCCGCTGCGTGGTGTGCTCCCCGCCCAGTCGCTCGGGCGCATGCAGGCGGGGGCAGGTGACGCGCCGGTGATCGACGACGAGCTCTACCTGGAGTATCACCGGGGCGTGTTCACCAGCCAGGCGGCGATGAAGATGTGGAACCGCCGCATGGAGGGACTCCTGGATGCCGCGGAGGCGGCGGCCGCCCATGCGTCGTTCGTCGCCCTGCCGGACGCCTGGTACAACTACCCGCGCGGGGCGCTGACCGCCGCGTGGACGACGACGCTCTTCAACCAGTTCCACGACCTCCTGCCCGGCTCGGGGATCGGTGCGATCTACACGGACGCCGCGAGCGCGTACCGTGACGCCGAGCGCATCGGCCGACATGGTGCTCGACCGGGCGGCCGGGACGATCGCCGCGACGCTGGACACGCGCCCGCCCGTCGACGACGGCGTACCGTTCCTGGTGCTGAATCCCTCGGGTCACGCTCGGGACGGCGTGGTGGCGATCCCCTGGACGGACGGCGAGGCCACGGTCACGGACGGGAAGGGGCAGGCGCTTCCCTCCGCCGTCCGGGACGGACACGGTGCGCGTGCGCGTGGCCGACGTCCCGGCAACCGGCGGTCGGGTGGTTTTCGTGGCGCCGGGGGGAACCGGCACCTCGGCACGCCCGACCCGCACGCCGCGCCCGGGCGCGGCGTCCTCGACAACGGGCGCCTGCGCGTGGAGGTCGACCGCACCACCGGCGAGATCTCGCGGATCGTCGACCTGGCCTCCGGACGGGACGTCCTGCAGGCAGGCGGCGGCGGGAATCGGCTGGCCACGCGCGAGGATCGCCCCCTCGAGTGGGACGCCTGGAACATCGACGACACGGACGACCCGTGGGAGGCCGATCGCCGATACGGTGCTGGTGGGAGAGCCGACGCGCGACCCGCTGGGCACCTCCCTGGAGGTCGTCCGCGCCGGCGCGGACGGCCGCTTCGTGCAGCGGCTCGACGCTTCCCGACGGGGAGCGACGCCTCGCCGTGGAGACGCGTGCGCTCTGGCGGGCGGACCACCGCCTGCTCAAGGCGTCGTTCCCCCTCGCGCTCCGCTTCGACAGCGTCTGGGCCGAGATCCCCTACGGCGCCATCGCGCGTGCGGCCGTCCCGCGCACGCGCGCCGACAGCGCACGCTACGAGTTGCCGATGCAGGGGTGGATCGACGCGAGCGACGGCACCTGGGGCGTGAGCCTGGTGAACGACGCGAAGCACGGATACGACGTGCGCGGCGACACGTTGCGCCTCACACTGCTGAAGTCACCGAAGTGGCCGGACCCGCAGGCCGACATGGGCGAGCACGTCTTCCGGTACGACCTGGTGGTGCACGGCGACGACTGGCGCTCGGGGGACACGGAGACCGCGGCCGACGCCCTGAACGCGCCGCTGCGGGCCGTCGCGGTGCCCGTGCACGAAGGGGAGGGGCGCTCCCGATCGTTCGTGCAGGTGGAGGGCCCGGGCGTGGAGCTCGGTGCGCTCAAGATCGCGGAAGACGAGGCGGGGGCGCTGGTGCTGCGCCTGGTCGAGCGCCACGGGAGCGTGGCGACCGCGACGATCGAGCTGCCGTGGGCGTTCGAGTGGCGGAACGCCGACCTCCTCGAGCGGCCCGTCGAGAGCGTGACGTGGGCGCCGAGCGAGGGTACGCGGGCCGCCATCCGGCTCGCCCCGTGGGAGATCGCCACCGTGCTCGTGCGGCGTCGCTGAGACGGCCAGCCACCTGCGGGAAGGCACATGCCCGAGCTTCCGGAGATCACGGCGTACCTCGAAGGGCTGGAACGCACGATCGTCGGCCATTGCCTGGAACGCGTGCGCCTGCGCTCGCCGTCGCTCCTGCGCACGTGGGACCCTCCGCTCTCCGCTGCGGAGGGGAGGCGCGTGCAAGGGGTGCGCCGCCTGGGAAAGCGCGTCGTATGGGAGATGGATGGCGGGCTCTTCCTGGTCTTCCACCTCATGATCTCCGGGCGCTTCCACTGGAAGAAGAGGGGCGTGGCCGTACCGCGGAAGGGCGCGCACGCCGCCTTCGACTTCCCCAAGGGGACGCTGCTGCTCACCGAGCAGGCCGCGAAGAAGCGGGCCTCGCTCCACGTCGTTTCCGGGAAGGACGCGCTGGCCGAGCTCGATCCCGGGGGCCTCGAGGTGCTGGACGCGTCGCTCGCTGAGTTCCGTGAGGCGATCACCCGGGAGAACCGCACGCTGAAGCGAGCCCTGACCGACCCGCGCGTCCTCAGTCCGGCATCGGCAACGCGCACTCCGACGAGATCCTCCTCTTCGCGGGACTCTCCCCCTTGCAGTTGACGCGCAACCTGACGGAGGAGGAGTCGGCAAGGCTCTGGGAGGTGGCGCGCCGCTCCCTGGTGGAGTGGACCGAGCGGCTGCGGGCGGAGTTCGGGGACGCCTTCCCGGAGAAGATCACGGCGTTCCATCCCGGCGATGGCCGCGCACGGACGGTACGGAGAGCCGTGCCCGTTGTGCGGCGCACCGATCCAGCGGATCCGCTACGCCGACCGGGAGACCAACTACTGCGCCGTCTGCCAGACCGGCGGGAAGGTGCTGGCCGACCGGGGGCTGTCCCGGCTGCTCGGGGACGACTGGCCGCGCACCCTCGAAGAGCTGGAGGAGCTCAGGGGGCGGTAGGGCGGGGAACGCACCGGCCACCCTCGGCCATTTCCGGGACCGAGCACCGCCGAAACTCTTGCGTCACGGCCTATCGTAAAGTGTATCGTACGATATACTCTCCGATCTATTGTGCCGAGGATCGGACGACAGCAACGTAACAAACGGGGTAAGGGAGGGAAGAGCGATGTTCTGCGGAACGAGAGGACGGGGCATGGATTTCGATTGGCTTTTCGACTGGGACGTCGGGTTCGGGCCGCGCACGCGGGGGAGAGGCGGACGCCGCGGGCCGCGGCGCGCGTTCTTCCGGCAGGGAGAGGTACGCCTCGCGCTGCTCTCGCTCCTGCACGACGGGCCGGCGCACGGCTACGAGCTCATGAAGCGGCTGGAGGAGCGCTCGGGCGGGATGTACCACGCGAGCGCCGGCACGGTGTACCCCGTGCTGCAGCAGCTCGAGGACGAGGACCTGGTGCGCTCCAACGAGCAGGACGGGAAGAAGGTCTACGACCTCACCGACGCGGGGCGGGAGGAGCTGCGCCTGCACGAGGAGGCGGTGGAGCGCATCTGGAAGCGCGCAGGGGGCTGGAAGGAGTGGGGCGTGCACATGGGGCCCGAGTCCGCCGAGATCTGGAGCTCGTGGGGGCGCCTCACCAAGGCCGCGTTCAAGGCGGCCGCCCGTGCGGACCTCGAGGAGACGGAGAAGATCCGCGAGATCCTGGACCGGGCGCGCAAGGAGCTCGAGGACCTGTAGGTCGGGGACGGGGCGGTGGGGGACTTGGCACGGCCGGTCAGCCGCGCTCCGGGGCGGCGGTGTCCTTGCCCCGGGCGCGGCGGCGGGTCAATGTGCCGGGCTCCCGACCGACGAGACAC
The DNA here is from genome assembly GCA_963848895.1 of uncultured Gemmatimonadales bacterium. Taxonomy (GTDB): domain Bacteria; phylum Gemmatimonadota; class Gemmatimonadetes; order Longimicrobiales; family Gaopeijiaceae; genus SZUA-318. The sequence continues at coordinate 350,519 of CAWKGE010000017.1, read as the reverse complement.
ACGGCGCAGCGCACGCGCACCCCGACGCCACACGCCATGCTTTCTCTTCTTCTGACGGCCGCCCTCGCCACCGCCGCCCCGGCTGACACGCTGCCCGTTCCCCACGCCGTCCAGGCCGCGCGTACGCGCCGACACGCGCAGCCGCACGGGGGCACCCGGCTCGCGCTACTGGCAGCAGGTGGTCGATTACCGCGATGCGCGCGCGGCTCCTCCCCGAGGAGAAGCGCGTGACGGGCTCCGAGACCATCACGTACCACAACCGCTCGCCCGACACCCTCGGCGAGGTCTGGCTGAACCTCCCGCAGAACGTCTTCGCCCCGGGAAACCCGCGGGACCGGGCGGCCCCGGTCACCGGCGGGTTCGAGTCTGGAGCGCGTGGTGGTCCAGGGGATGCCCGTGGTGCTTGTCGCCGTCCCGAGGCGCCGCGTCGCTGTCGACGTCCGAGCGCGTCGCGCTTCCCGCACCCCATCCCGCCCGGAGGAACCGCGGAGCTCACGATCGACTGGAGCTTCGTGGTGCCCGAGGGGACGTTCCGCATGGGCCGCGAGGGGACGCACGTGTACTACCTGGCGCAGTGGTATCCGCAGGTGGCCGTCTACGACGACCTGCGCGGGTGGGCGAGGGACCCGTATCTGGGCGACGGGGAGTTCTACCTGGAGTACGGTGACTTCGACGTCGAGATCACCGCCCCGGCCGGCTGGCTGGTGAGCGCGTCGGGCGTGCTGCAGAACTCCGGCGAGGTGCTCGACGCCCCAGGCGATCGAGCGGCTGGGCACGCTGACGCGCAATCGCGTGACCCACATCGTGAGCAAGGCGGATCGGGACGCCGGCAACGCAACTGCCGCGGGCGGGGACGACGGGACGCTCACCTGGCACTGGGTCGGCCGAGAACGTGCGCGACTTCGCGTGGGGCGCGTCCGACGAGTACGTGTGGGACGGAACGGTCGCGGAGTACGAGGACGACGACGGCACGGCGCGCTCCTCGAATATCTACACCCTGTACCGGCCCGACCGACCCAACTGGGACCACTCCGCGGAGTACGCCCGCCACGCCATCGAGACCCACTCGTACTGGTATCCCTACCCCTACCCGCACATGACCGTGAACGAGGGAGTGATCGGGGGCGGGATGGAGTACCCGATGATCACGATCATCGGCGGCGGACGCACGCCGATCTCGCTCTACAGCGTGATCAGTCACGAGCTCGGCGCACATGTGGTGGCCGATGGTGGTCGGATCCGACGAGCGGAGGTACGCCTGGATGGACGAGGGGCTGGCGTCCTTCGCCGAGGACCTCGCGACGCCCAAGCTCTTCCCCAACGTCGACTCGGGCCTCAACACCATGAACGGCTACCTGCGGATCGCCGGCAGCGACCAGGAGACCCCGTCGATGCGCGCCGCCGACCTCTACGGGCCCTTCGGGAACCGGGGCACCGCGTCGTACGGCAAGCCCGCGACGGCCTTCCGTGCCCTGCGCACGATCCTCGGCCCCCAGGTCTTCGACCAGGCCATGCGCACCTACATCCGCCGGTGGGCGTTCAAGCACCCGGGTCCCGCTCGACCTCTTCTGGACGTTCGAGGACGTCACCGGGCGCGACCTGGACTGGTACTTCTATCCGTGGATGTACACGACGCGCGTGCTCGACCAGGCCGTGGTGAGCGTGCGCGCGACCGACGACGGGGCGGAGGTCGTGCTCGAGGACCGTGGCGAGATCCCCATGCCGGTGATCGTCGAGGTGGCGTCGGACGCTGGTGGGCGGACGCGGACCATGGTGCCCGTCGACGCCTGGCACGGCGGGCAGGCTACGGCTCGGGTGTCGATCAAGGGCAACGTGACGAGCGTCGTGATCGACCCCGAACAGCGCTTCCCCGACGTCGACCGGGAGAACAACCGGTGGACACCGATGCGGTAGGCTCACGGCCCGTGGCCGACCCGTCGGGTCCGCGTCTCGCGGCCGTGCGCTACCGGCCCCTGGAGGAAGGCGCTTCCGGGGGCTTTCCCTTCTCCGTACCGGCCATCGCGACGATGACCGAGCTCGAGCTGCCGGCAGCGGTCACGCTGCTGGTCGGCGAGAACGGCTCCGGGAAGTCGACGTTCCTCGAGGCGCTGGCGATCGCGGCGCGCCTCCCCGCGGTCGGCTCCACCCGCCTGACCGACGACCCGACCCTCGAGCCTCAGCGGCGGCTCGCCGCCCGCCTGAAGCTGACGTGGCGCGGACCCCGCTCGCACCGGGGCTTCTTCCTCCGGGCGGAGGACTTCTTCGGCTTCCAGAAGGAGGTGGGCCGTATGATGGCGGGGCACCGCGCCGAGCTCGCGCGCGTCGACCGCGAGATGGCCGCCCACTCCGAGCTCGGGCGCTCGAAGGCGAGGAGCACACACCTGGCCTCGATCGAAGGTCTCGCCCGCCGCTACGGGGAGAACCCCGACGCGGGGTCGCACGGCGAGTCGTTCCTGCGCCTGTTCGGTCAGCGCCTCGTGCCGCGCGGGCTCTTCCTCATGGACGAGCCCGAGGCTGCCCTGTCGCCCCAGAGCCAGCTCGCGTTCCTCGCCATGATGAAGGACGCCGTGGACGCAGGATCGCAGTTCGTGATCGCGACGCACGCCCCGATCCTGATGGCGATCCCTGGCGCCACGATCCTCGGCTTCGACGAGCCGCCGGTGCGGGCGGTGGCGTTCGGGGAGCTCGCGTCCGTGCAGCTCGTGCGGGACTTCCTGCTGGCGCCGGAGCGATATCTGAGGAGGATCTGGGAGGAGTGAAGGGTGCTCAGGCGGGCCGCCCCGGCCCCATCGCCCGCAGGACTTCTTCCCGGTCCCGCTCCGAGGGGATCTCCCATCCCGGCTCGTAGTGGAAGACGTCGTAGAGCGGGCGGCTCCGGAACGCGCCGTCGAGGATCTCCATGTGGTCGGAGGTGAGGAACCCGGGGTGCTCCACGCCACAGGCGTGGCTGAGGCGGAGGAGCTCCTTGCGGACCATCATGACGTAGTTGGCGAGGCGCGCGGCCTTGTCGGTAGGCACCAGGCCCCGCACGAGCCAGCGGTTCTGCGTGGCGACGCCGGTGGGGCAGTGGTCCGTGTGGCAGCGCTGCGCCTGGATGCAGCCGATCGCCATCATGGCTTCGCGCGCGACGTTGATCATGTCGGCGCCGAGGCAGAAGGCGAGCAGGCCCGTCTCGGGGAATCCGAGCTTCCCGGAGGTGAGCCAGACGACGTTCCGGTGCATTCCACGCTCCGCGAACACCCGGTAGACCCGGCTGAAGCCGATCTTGAAGGGGAGCGCGACGTGGTCCGCGAAGGCGAAGGGAGCCGCTCCCGTGCCGCCCTCCCCGCCGTCGATGGTGATGAAGTCGACGCCGCGGTCCTCTCCGGCCATCCGCTCCGCGAGCTCCTTCCAGAACGCGAGCTCCCCGACCGCGGACTTGATGCCCACGGGCAGGCCGGAGGCGTCCGCCAGGTCCTCGACGAAGTCGAGCATCTCGTCCACGTTCCGGAAGGCCTTGTGTGCGGGCGGGCTGAGGACGGCCTGGCCCACGGGCACGCCGCGGATCGCCGCGATCTCCGCCGTGACCTTCGCCGCGGGAAGGACTCCGCCGAGCCCGGGCTTGGCGCCCTGCGAGAGCTTGATCTCCACCGCACGCACGGGATGCGCCTCGACCTTCTCGAGGAACGCTGCCCGGTCGAACCCGCCGTCCGCCGCGCGGGCACCGAAGTACCCGGTGCCGAGCTGCCAGATCAGCTCGGCGCCGTTCAGATGGTAGGGCGAGATCCCTCCTTCCCCGGTGTTGTGCAGGCACCCGCAGATCCTGGCGCCGCGGTTCAGGGCCTCGATGGCGTTGGAGGAGAGCGAGCCGAAGCTCATCGCGCTGATGTTCACGATCGACGCCGGGCGGAAGGCCTTGCTGCGACCCCGGTGCCTTCCGAGCACCTTGGCGCACGGAAGGGGATAGCCGTCGAGGTGCGCCGGCTCCTCCGGCCATCCGATGGTGTTGTGCTTGATCACCAGGTAGTTCGGCGACAGCTCCATCTCGTTGTCCGTGCCGAACCCGAGGTAGTTGTTCTCCCGCTTCGCGGAGGCGTACACCCACCGGCGCTGGTCGCGGGAGAAGGGGCGTTCCTCGTCGTTGGACGTGACGATGTACTGGCGCAGCTCGGGCCCCACGGACTCCAGCCAGTACCGGAAATGGCCGATGATCGGGAAGTTGCGCAGGATCGCGTGGCGGGTCTGGGTCAGGTCGTAGACCACCATCGCGACGACGACGCCCACCAGCGTCGGCCAGAACCAGGTCATGGGAGGGTCCTCGCTACGGGTCGGTTCGATCCACCCGACCGGATCGCTTCGAGCCGGCGTCGGGCGGCGACCCTGAACGTACGGCGGCCGGGAGCGCGCCACCACGTAGCGCGGGGGCGCCGGGGGGTGTGATCCGGGCGGCACGGTCCACTCGGTTGGCCGGTGGGGGGCCAGCGCCTAGATTCCGCTACCCTCCGTCCGCCCGGCTCCCTTCCCGGGGGCGGGCGGACGGCGCCTTTTTCGTCGAGAGGTCCTGTGGTCAAGCGCAGCCTGCTCCTCGCCTCATCGGTGGGCGCCCTGGTCGCCCCCGCGCCCGCCCGCGCCCAGCACCCCCAGGTCGACTCGACCCGGGCGGTGGTGGAAGGCGCCGACTTCCGCGTGTACGACGGCACCGGTCGTTCCCGGTCCTTCGCCGAAGTGGTCGCCTCCATGGCGGACGCCGAGGCCGTCCTGGTCGGCGAGACTCACGACGACGTGGTGGGCCACGGCGTCGAGGCACAGCTCCTGATCCGGGCGGCGCAGCGGGTCGGCGGGCTCGCCGACACAGCTGCCGGCGCGCGGCAGGTCGTGCTCTCGATGGAGATGTTCGAGCGGGACGTGCAGTACATCGTGGACGAGTACATGCATGGCCTGATCACGGAGGACCAGTTCGAGAAGAGCGCCCGCCCGTGGGATCGCTACGACACCGACTACCGGCCGATGGTGGAGTTCGCGCGAGCGCACGGCGTGCCCGTGGTGGCGGCGAACGCACCCCGCAGGTACGTGAACCGTGTGAGCCGACTCGGCCCGGAGTCGCTGTGCGCGCTGTCCGACCTGGCGCGCTCGTACCTCCCGCCGTTGCCCTACCCGGGGCCTTCCCAGGCCTACACCGCCCAGTGGAACGCGCTGATGGCGGACATGATGAAGGAGATGCGGGACTCGACCGCCGCGGATTCGACCTCGGCCGCCGATACGCCGGCCCCGGCGGAGACGGCGATCCCCGAGGCTCAGGCGACGCCGGCCGAGGAGCCGGAGGCGGAGGCTCCGCCGCCTCCGGTCCACGACATGAGCAACGCGCTCCAGGCACAGGCCCTGTGGGACGCGGCGATGGGCGAGGCGGTCGCCCGGGCCCTCCAGGAGCACCTGGGCGCGCTGGTGGTCCACTACGCGGGCTCGTTCCACGTGGAGAGGGGAACGGGAATCCCGGAGCGGCTGGCCGACTACCGGCCGGGCACGCGCATCCTCACGATCGTGCTGCAGCCCGCCGAGGACATCGACGGCTGGAAGCAGGAGGAGCACGAGGGGTTGGGCGACTTCGTGATCCTCACGCGCAAGCCCGCGGAGGTGGCGTCGGGAGGATAGCGTCCCTCACCCGCCGGTGAAGACCTGCGAGCGGATCTTCCAGGTGCGCCCCTTCAGGAGGTACACGGTGACGAGGGGACCGGATCGGTCCTCTCCATTCACGTTCAGCCGGTAGTTCCCGTACACGACCGCCATGCCGCCGCTGGCGTCGAAGTCCAGCATGAACGCCTCCACCGCGCCCTCCTCCGGAAGCACCTCGGCGAGGTACGCCCGGATCGCGTCCCGACCGCGAAGCGGCGGCTTGCCCGGCATGATCAGGACCGCGTTCTCCCAGTAGAGGTCGGTGACCTCCTCGGCGTCGTCGTCCTCCCACGCCTTTCCCCACCTCGCCATCAGCTTGTTGAGCTGCTCGAGGACCTCCGCGTGGTACTCCGCGTAGATCCGCCTGTTGTCGACCGGCGGATACCCGGGGGCCTGGGCGGCGGCCGGCGCCGGGGCGCCCGCGCGCGCCGCGAGGCCGAGGATGATCGGAAGAGCGAGCCGTCGGAGCGGGGACATTGAGGGATGACGATCGGGAATTACGGTCGGGGCGGCCGGACACAGGTACGAGACGGAGCGCGGCGGCTTACCACCGTGGCCGATCGCAGTCTGGCGCCCGCTACCCCGGAAGTCGATAATCCCGGCGAGATGCTGAGCCTCCCCACCCTCCCCCCGGACACCCACCTGGGCACGGTCCAGCTCCGCGTCGGCGACCTGGAGCGGGAGATCTCGTTCTACCAGGACGTGCTCGGCTTCGCGGTCCTGGCGGAAGACGGCGCCACGGCGGCGCTGGGCGGCGCGGACGGGCTGCCGCTCCTGATCCTGCACGGCGCGCCCGGCGCACCGCGGCGGCCGCCGGGCACGACCGGACTCTTCCACGTGGCGTTCCGCTTCTCCGGGCGTGCCGACCTCGCGGCGATGATCTCACGGGTGCGCGAGCGCGGATGGGGCTTCGACGGCTTCGCCGATCACAACGTGAGCGAAGCGGCCTACCTGACGGACCCGGAGGGGAACGGGCTGGAGCTCTACTGCGACCGCGCGCGCACCGTGTGGCACTCGGTCGAGGGGCCGATCTTCATGACGACGGAGCCGCTGGACCTGGCCGGGCTCCTGCTGGCGTCGTCGGGAGCCGCGCCGGAGCTTCCCGCGGGCGCGGTCGTCGGACACGTGCACCTGCGCGTCTCGTCGCTGTCGCGGGCCGAGGCGTTCTACGTGGCCCACCTCGGGTTCGAAGTGACGACCCGCGCGTACCCGGGTGCGCTCTTCGTGGCCGCAGGCGGTTACCACCACCACGTGGGCCTGAACGTGTGGGGTGGAGAGGGCGCCGCCCCTCCGCCCGAGGGTGCCCTCGGGCTGGTGTCCTTCGACGTGGTGGTGCCCGACCCCGCGGAGCGCCGGCGTATCCTGTCGGACGCCGACGAGGGGATGGTCTTCGACGCCGACGCGATCGGCGTGCGGATCTCGAAGGGGTAGCATGCTGGGGAGGGAGTGCCTCCGCTTACCTCCGCTCCCCAGCCCCAGAGCGGGAAGTTGACGCCGAAGGTCAGGATCCGCGGGTTGATCGGGCCCGTCGACGAACACCCAGCGGATCTGGACCTGCGCGTTGAGCGGGATCGAGCTGATTTGTCCCGTCCGCAGCCCCGCCACCACGTCGGGCCAGCGCTTCGTCTCGCGATCGGGGCCTTCGTAGATCGTGTTGCGCCAGGTCAGGCCCCCGCCGGCGAAGAGCCCGCCGCGGCGGCCTCCGCTGACGAGCACGGCCTGTATCCCGTGCTGGTACTCCTTCAGTCCCGACAAGAACGTGACGTCCACGTTCGGGACCAGCTCCACGTGTCCCGACGGGATGACGGGAATCCGGAGCTGCGCCCCGAGGACGGTGTTGCTCGAGACGCTGGTGGCGCCGACGCGGACCCCGATCTGCACGGGTGCCCAGCCCCGGGACGTGCCCCGCGGAGCCCCATCTGCGCCGAGGCCGCGAGCGGGTGCGAGCACGAGCGCGAGGACGAGCGGGAGGGCCGCGGCGTGGGTGCGGTTCATGGAGGTCCGATCCGGCGTCAGGTCGATGTGGAGCTCTCCCCTTTAACCTCGGAGGGTCCCTTGCGTTCCTCCGGGGTGGCGCCCTGCCACCCATGCGGTCGCGCGCGCGGTTCAGCAGCGTGCGGGCCCACACGAACTGCGGGGCCAGCAGGGTGAGGCCGCCGAGGATCGCCTTGATGCCGAGCCCGGGGATGACGAGGAGGAAGACCCCGATGGCGATGAGCGTGCCGCCGAGCATCAGGACGCTGCTGCGGATGGCCACGGACCGCGTGAGCCGGAACAGGCGGTCCAGCTCCGCCTCCACCGGCGAGCGGAGCGCGCCCTCCTCGGCCACCGGCATGAGCAGGGAGGCAAGCAACCCGAGGCCCAGGATGCCCACGATCACGCTCAACGACACCAGCACCGGGATCGGATGATGGTGGGCGACGATCATCTTCACGCCGACGAAGGCCAGCACGAACACCAGGCTGACCTTGAGGAAGCGGATGCGGCCGAGCAGCGGCGCGAGCACGAAGTACAGGCTGCGCAGCCCGAGGATCGCGAAGACGTTGGAGGTATAGACCAGGAACGGGTCGTCGGTGACCGCGAAGATGGCCGGGATCGAGTCGACGGCGAACAGCACGTCGGTGCCCTCCACCATCAGCAGGACGAGGAAGAGCGGCGTCATGGAGCGGACGCCCCGCTCCATGACGAAGAAGCGCTGCTCCCTCAGCCCGTCCGTCACCGGGTAGAGCCTGCGGGCGAGGCGGACCAGGATGCTCCGCTCCGGGTCCAGGTTCTCATGGGTCGCCGTCAGCATGCGGACGGCGGTCAGCAGCAGCAGCCCTCCGAAGACGTAGGTCATCCACGAGAAGCCCGACATGAGGGCCGCCCCGGCGCCGATCATGACCCCGCGCATGACCAGCGCGCCCAGCACGCCCCAGAACAGCACGCGGTGCTGATAGCGGAGGGGCACGCGGAAGTACGAGAAGATCAGCGCGATGACGAAGATGTTGTCCAGGGAGAGCGACTTCTCCAGGACGTATCCCGTGAAGAACTCGAGCGCCGCCTGACGGCCGCCGATGTCGACGGGGAAGGCGAGCCCCACCCCGATCCAGTTGTTCTCGTAGAGGAAGTAGACCAGGCCGTTGAAGGCCATGGCCAGGGCGATCCAGAAGGCGCTCCACCCGAGGGCCTCCGCGACGGTGGGCTCGTGCACCTTCCGGTTGAACACGCCCAGGTCCAGCGCCAGGAGCGCGAGGACGAGGGCAACGAAGCCGGACCAGGCGATCAGATCCATGGGAGCGGACGGGGAGGGGGACCGGGTTGAAACACGGCGGGGTCCGGATAACGTCGAGGAAGGTAGCGACAATCGTGGATGGATGGGATGGCGCGTCGGGGGAGCGTCCGGCTGTGGCGCCGCGAGTCGGCGGGTCCGGGCCTTCCAACCCTGGCGTCCGTCCCCTCCGTCCAACGATGGGAGCGAGGTCCGGATCGAAGGCTCAGGTGGAGGAGGGACGATGCTGCGCGTGATGAAGGTGACGGCGCTGTTCGCGGGATACGGGCTCGTGGGGTTCGGAGGGGACTACGCGGCGGCGATGCTCTCGGAACGACCGCACGCGCGCGACCCGGTGCACGTGAACGTCGATGTGGACGTGGACGTTCCCGACTTCGACCTGCAGATCGAGCCCATCGGCTCCGGGGACTGCGCGTTCCAGGTGGAGCGACAGGTGTCGGTGGCGGCATCCGCGTCGGACCTGCTGCGGCTCAGCGCGGGCTCGGGTGAGCTGAGGGTGGAGGGACGCCCAGGGCTCGACCGCGTGCAGGCCGTCGGCCGGGCCTGCGCCTCCGAGGAGGCGTACCTCGATGGCCTGCAGGTGACCCTCGAGCGGCGGGGCGGAGGCGTCGAGCTCGCCACGCACTATCCCGACCGCTCGCTGCGGGGACGCTGGGGGGGTAACGACTACGCCCGCATCGATCTGACCGTCGAGGTTCCGCTGGACATGGCAGTCGACCTGGAGGACTCCTCCGGGGGGATGGAGATCTCGGGCACCGGCGCGCTCCGCATCGACGATTCCTCCGGCGAGATCGACGTGCACGGCGTGCACGGCGCCGTGCGCATCGACGACTCTTCGGGCGGCATCGAGGTGCGCGACGTCTCCGGCGACGTCGAAGTGGACGACGGCTCCGGCGGGATCGACCTGACGGACATCGGCGGCTCGGTGCGGCTCCGGGACGGGTCGGGCTCGATCAGCGCGTCGGCCGTGCAGGGGAACGTGGTCGTGGAGGATGACGGATCCGGCTCGATCAGCGTGCGCGACGTGCGCGGCGGATTCCAGGTGCGCTCGGACGGCAGCGGGGGCATCCGCTACAGCGGCGTCGACGGCACGGTGGACATTCCGAGGGACAAGCGCCACGGAGGCTGAGCGGCCGCCGAGATCGCGGCCGGCCCCCGCACGAGCCCTACAGCCTCGTGCGGGGGTCCTTTAGCTTTCGCGGGAGCCCTCGCGACGTCCGACTCCGGAGCGAAGCGGTCGCCCATGTCCTTCCGCCTGCCGATTCCCGCCCTCCCGCTCGTTCTCCTGCTGCGCGCGCCCGTGACCGGGCAGACACTTCCTCCCTCCGCGCCCCCGTCGGCCGAGGCCGCGCGCCTGCAGGGTGAGCTCCGCATCGACGGGGCCCTGGACGAGGCGGCGTGGGGCGCCGCCGAAGCGATCACCCGTTTCACGCAGAACGACCCGGAGGAGGGACGCCCGGCCAGCCAGGTCACCGAGGTGCGCATCCTCTTCGACCGGCGGAGCCTCTACATCGGCGCCCGCCTCTCCGACGGCGCACCGGTCTCGACGCGTCTGGCTCGCCGTGACGTGTACCTCCCCGATTCCGACTGGTTCTCCGTGGCGCTGGACAGCTACCACGACCACCTGACGGCGTACCGTTTCATGGTCAACCCGTCGGGGGTTCGGAGCGACGAGATCCTCTCCGGAGGCGAGGCCGACCACGGCGACGATTCCTGGGATCCTGTCTGGGAGGTGGAGACCGCAGTCGACGAGGGGGGGTGGACCGTCGAGATGCGCATCCCCTTCAGCCAGCTACGCTTCGACCAGGTCGGCGGCGAGCCGTGGGGCCTGCAGCTCGAGCGCTCGATCGGTCGGCGGCAGGAGGAGGCGGTCTTCGCGTTCACGCCCAAGAGCGAGCGGGGAGGCATCGCCCGATACGGACATCTCACGGGGCTCGCCGACCTGGAGCAGGGGGGCGGGCTCGAGCTGCTGCCGTACGTGGTCGGTCGCGCCGAGTACATCCCCGTGGAGACGCCCCCCGACGCGACGTTCGTGGACCCCTACCGGGACGGCTCGGACTACTTCGCCACGGGGGGCCTCGACCTCAAGTACAGGCTCGCGACGAACCTGACGCTCGACGCGACGTTCAACCCCGACTTCGGCCAGGTCGAGCTCGATCCGGCGGTGGTCAACCTCACCGCCTACGAGACGCGCTTCGAGGAGAAGCGCCCCTTCTTCGTGGAGGGGGCCGACATCTTCCAGTTCGGAGACGGCGGCGGATGGGAAGGCGCCACGCAGCTCCTCTACTCCCGCCGGATCGGGGCCGGGCCGCGGGGCGGCGGTTCCCCAGACGCGCTGTACGAGGACGTGCCCGAGGCGGCGACGATCCTCGGGGCTGCGAAGGTGACGGGGCGGACGGCCGGCGGGTGGACGGTGGGGTTGTTGGAGGCCGTGACGGCGGAGGAGGTCGGACGTTTCACCGACGCGGTGGGCAGGGAAGGACGGGAGGTGGTGGCGCCCCTGTCCAACTACTTCGTCGCGCGCCTCAGGCGCAATCTGGCCGAGGGACGGACGGTCCTGGGCGGCATGGTCACCGGCGTGAACCGCCGGCTGGGTACCCTTCCGCTCGCCGCCGGCACCCGTGCGAGCGCCTACAGCGCCGGGGCGGATTTCCGCCACGAATGGGGCGACCGCACCTGGGCCGTGTCGGGCCATGTGGCGGGGAGCCGCATCGCCGGTGACCCGGAGGCGATCGCGGCGGCCCAGCGCTCGTCCGCCCGGTACTACCAGCGCCCCGACGCGGATCACCTCACCTTCGACCCCACGGCCACCACGCTGGCCGGCTACAGCTTCAGCGCGCAGTTGGAGAAGCAGGCGGGCCTGCACTGGCGCGGGTCCCTGGACCTGGGGGGCACCAGCCCGGGATTCGAGGTGAACGACCTCGGATATCAGCGCGACGCGGACCGCATCGAGGCGGGCAGCTCCGTGCAGTACGACGAGAACCGCCCAGGTGAAGTCTTCCGCGAGTGGAGCGTCAATGTCCGGGCCGACGGAAACTGGAACCAGGGCGGCGACTTCCTCGGGGCGTGGGTCTCCTCGGAGCTCCAGGGCGAGCTGTTGAGCTACTGGAGCGGCGAGGTCGGCATCGACCACGCGTTCTCCGGCCTCGACGACCGCCTGACGAGGGGCGGTCCCCTCGCGCGCTCCGTTGCCGGCAACGAGATCTCCATGCGCATCGATTCGGATTCGCGCAAGGCGTGGACGGTCGAGGCGGATGTCTCATACGGCTGGGACGAGGCGGGAGGCGACACCTGGGAGATCGACCTGGGCCTCGGGGTGCGTGACGCGTCGTCCTGGAACCTCACGCTGGGGCCCGCGCTCAGCCGGGAGCGCACGGTGGCGCAGTACCTCGGATCCGTGCCGGACCCCATGGCCTCCCGCACGTTCGGGCGCCGGTACGTCTTCGCGGGGCTCGAGCAGACGACGCTCGCCCTGGAGGGGCGCCTGAACTGGACGTTCCGGCCGGGCCTCACGCTCGAGGCGTTCGTCCAGCCGTTCGTCGCGGGCGCCGCGTTCGACGGCGTCCGGGAGCTGCGGGCGCCACGCACGTTCGAGTTCCTGCGTTACGGCATCGACGTGGGAACGGTGGTGCGTGACGGAGCCGACCTGGTGATCGACCCGGACGGCGCCGGTCCAGCTCCTTCCTTCCGGATCGAGGACGAGGACTTCAACGAGCGGAGCCTGAAGGGAAGTGCGGTGCTGCGGTGGGAATGGCGACCGGGCTCGACCCTCTTCCTGGTCTGGCAGCACCAGCGCTCCGACCTGGCCCGCGTCGACGACCTCGCCCTCGGGCGAGATCTGGGGGCGCTCTTCGGAGCGCCGGCCACGAACGTCCTGGTGGTCAAGGCGAGCTACTGGTTCAACCCGTGACGGGGTGGCGGGGGCCGTGGCGCCGCGCCGCTCAGTGCAGGCGGCGTGCGAGCTCCACGAGCTGCTCGGGGGCGCCGGTCGAAGCGTAGGCTACCATCCCGTCGGGCTCTACCAGGTAGACGAGGGCGGGGTGGACCAGGTCGCCCGTGCGTGCGTCCCGCTCGCGCGGCACCTGCCAGGCGTCGAGGGCGCGTTCCACGTCGTCGACCGCACCGCTCAGGGCGAGGTCTCCTCCGGACAGCTTCCACTGCTCGGCCATCGAGGCCAGGCGGCCGGGCGTGTCCCGCCACGGATCCAGCGTGAGCGCGACGACGGCCACGTCCCGCTCGCCCGCGAGCTCGGCCCGAGCGGCGAGCGCGCTGCGTACCAGGAGCGGGCAGACGGTCTCGCAGTGCGCGTACGCGAACGTCACGAAGGCGGGGCGTCCTCCGAGCCGCTCCAGGGAGAAGGGCGCGCCGTTCTGGTCCACGAGGCCGGCCACGGAAGGCCAGGGACGGTCCAGCCGCGGATAGGTGCCGGGAACCGTCCCGTCGGGCAGCGCCGCCTCCGGCACGCGAGCCGACAGGACTCGTGCGCCCGCTGCGCTCAGCCCGCCGACGACGGCCAGTGCGACGAGGGACGACAGCACGCGGCCGCCCGCGGAGGACCGCAGATGCCCCAGGCTGGCGCTCACCCGGCGCCCCCAGCCCGCGGCCAGGAGGGCCACCATGCCCAGGGGCTGGCCGATCAGCAGGATCCACCCCGACAGGTCGGGGAGTCCGGACGGTCCGGCGTTGAAGCAGACGGCTCGCGTGCGTTCGAGCCACGCGGGCGCGGCGGGCACCGGCCATAGGGCCAGCGCCCACCACGCCGCCGTCACGACCAGGAGAAAGGCCAGCGCCCCCAGCGGCCAGAAGTCCTCCCGGCGGATCATGGGCCAGCGCTCCGCGGGAGGCGGGAGGCTCCCGGGCAGCGGCGGGGGCGCCCTCGCCGGCGACCCCCGCCGGGGAGAAGGGGGGAGGTCATCCCACCTTCCACACGAAGGAGAGGAGCTTCCAGTTGGCGAAGTAGTAGACCACGAACGCCGCGAGGAAGACCAGGACGAGGATCATGGTCCCGGGCATGGTGCCGAGACGGCCATGCGACTCCAGCTCGACGTCCTCCTTCGGCAGCTCGAGGAACGGCCGCTCGTACACGCCCGGCGGCACGGAGCCGGCCAGCGCGGCCGCCGAGCAGTCGTCGCCCAGCGGCTTGCCGAAGAAGACCGACCAGACGGTGACGAGGATGTACATCCCGCCGCCGAGGGCGCCGAGCAGCCCGCCGATGGCCATCACGCCGATGACCAGGTCCACCGCCGGGTTGAAGGCCACGTCGAAGGGCGCGCCCGAGAACGTGATGTCCCAGTGGCGCCGCGGGACGCCGAAGGAGCCGGCGAAGGTCATGGCCATGGAGAAGATCAGCATGCCGATGGCGAAGACGTACGGCTGCCACTTCGCCAGTCGGTAGAAGGCCACCTTCTTCCGGAAGACCAGCGGGATCAGGTAGTAGGTGATGCCCATGAAGGCCATCGCCGTGCCGCTCACCACCGTCGCGTGGAAGTGACCGGGGATCCGCAGCGTGTTGTGCGCGATGATGTTGATCTGCTCGGTCCCGAACGTGACGCCGGTGATCCCGCCGACGAAGCCGAAGACGACCACGGAGAGCACCAGCGCGCTGAAGCCGGGGTCGTGCCAGGGTGCGCGGCGCAGCCAGCCGAAGATCCCCTGCGTGAAGCCCCGCAGCCTCATCCCCATCTCGACGCCTGCGGGCACCGTGAAGCCGTGCAGCATGGACGCCAGCACCGCCATGTACATGAAGTACGACGTGTTGACGATCTTCCACGACGGGCTGAAGCCGGGGTCCACCAGGAGGTGGTGCGCCGAGGCCATCGAGATGAAGAGGATGTAGAGCACGAACGCGGTGCGGCTGATCTTCTCGTTCACCACGACGGCACCCACCGTGAGCGCGCCCAGCAGGTACCAGATCGACACCATCGCGGCCACGTTGATCTGCTGCGACGAGTGCCCCAGCCCCCACCACACCATGCGGTAGACCTCGGGATCGACGTTCATCAGGTCGAGCGACCACAGGAACGTCGGGATGTAGATCGCCGCGCCGTGCAGGAGGGTGATCACCGCGATGATCGCCGCGGTGAGGGCGCCGAACGTGACCAGGGGGATCGAGCCCTCGTACGTGCGCTCGCGCTTGGCGACCACCAGCGTCGCGAAGAAGAGGCTGACCACGACGAGCGCGCCGACGGCGAAGAGGATCACGCCGCCGTAGAAGGCCGGGTGGGCGCGCAGGGGCACGTAGGAGGTGAAGAGCACGTCGGCCCTGCCGGTGAACATCGTCCACTCCACCAGGCCGGCACCCACGACCATGAGCGCGAACGCCACCCAGCCGAGCTTCGGCGCGGCGACCCTCGAGTTGAGGAGGACGGCCGACGCGAAGTAGAGCACCGCCATCTCGAAGAACAGGATGAAGAAGATCAGCATGTTCATCCCGTGGATCGTCAGCGTCCGGTAGAACGCCACCGCGCCGAGGAGGTGCACGGCCTGCCAGCGGGTGAGCAGCACCAGGATCGCGGCGATGCCCCCGACCAGCAGCGCGACGGTGGCCACCACCGCGTTCGCCTTGATGAGCCGATCGGCGCCGAGGTGGACCCGCAGCCCGGTGGTCGGGCAGGTGCGGAAGCCGTCGCGTGCGACGGCATCGCCGGGAAGGGTGCCGGCCGTGGTGGCGCCGGGGGTCGGGGCGCTCATCGGTCACCTCCCGTCACGGCATTCGCGTCGGGCGAGGTGGACGCCGATTGCGCCGGCTGGACGATGACCCTGCCCACCATCAGGTGGTGGCCGACGCCGCAGAACTCGTTGCAGATGATGCGGAAGTCGCCCGCCTCCGTGGGGGTGACCCGGAGCCCGTAGTCGTAGCCCGGCACCACCTGGAAGTTGATGTTGAACGGGTAGAGGTTGAAGCCGTGGTTCACGTCCAGAGACGAGAGGTGGAGCGTGTACTCGGCGTTCTGCTGCAGTTGGAGGACCGGCGTCCACAGCCACATCTGCCCCTGCAGGTAGATGTCGCTCCCCGGGGGCGGCGCGACGATCGGGGACCCGTTCTCCGCCGTTCCGACCTGGTAGTCCTGGATGAACTGCTGCACGCGCTCACGATAGGCCGCGGGGTCGACGCGGGAGCGGATTCCGGCGGGGTTCTGTCCGCCCTTCAGGTGCCAGAACGGCATCATCGCGAACAGGACCATGCACCAGACGAACGCGATGGTGAACCACACCTTCTCGGACGCGTGCGCCGGCTTCCACCAGACTCCCTGCTGGGGAGTGATGCCCGTGGTATGCATCGTCGACGCTCCGGTCAGGGGAGGGTCGCCTGGGGGAGATGCGTGATCTCCCAGAGGCCCCAGAACGTGAAGATGCCCAGCATGATGACGAGCCCGAGCACCAGCAGGAGGAACGGCCGGTCGTACATCCGCTGGAGGAACGGGGGCTCGGCAGCGGTGTCCGGGCCGGAACGGTGCTCGTCCATCTGCGCCTCCCTTTCGTGAACGTGCGAACGCGATTGATCGCCGGGCTCAGCCGGCGGCGATGCTCGATATGCCGGCGCCCGAGGCCGAAAGGTCCTCGATGGTCGTCTCGCTCAGGAACGCCTGGACCGACCGGGACACGCTCTTCCAGCGTGCGTGGGCGGCGCAGGGGTTCGCGTCGCTGCAGCGGGCGCGACCGAGGAGACACCCGGACGACGTCGTGATCTCGTCGAAGTGCCTGATCACCTCCTCCAACCGGAGATCGGAGGCGCTGCGCCCGAGGCGGAAGCCCCCGTGGGGCCCGCGCGTCGAAGCGAGCACACCCTCGCGCGCGAGCACGTGCAGGATCTTCGACAGGTAGTTGCGCGGGACGTCCAGGGCCTGGGCGATGTCGTCCACGCGCACGGGCTCGTCGCCCTCGGCCTCGGCCAGGTGGAGCACGGCCTTCAGCGCGTAGACCGCCGTCTGTGAGAGGATCACGGCCGTTCCGTCCTCGCCTCTTGAGTTTCTCTCGACTCGACGACAAACTTACTTTCATCATGATGATATGATGAATACGGAAACGCAAGACCCTCGAAGGGGGGTTCCATGGCGGGGACGGGAGCGACCGCATGCGGGGACTGACGAGGAGCCTCCAGCGCGCCATTCGGGCCGTCCTGGCACGACTGGACGCCTGGTTCAACGCCCTGTACACGTGGCGCTACAACCCCCTGTACCACTCCGGCGCGCTGGTGGTGCTGTCCTTCGTGGTGCTCCTGGGGACGGGGCTCTACCTGCTGATCTTCTATCGGATCGGCGCCCCGTACGAGTCCGTCGTACGGATCATGGACCAGCCGCTCGCGGGGCGGTGGATCCGCTCGCTGCACCGTTACGCCTCCGACCTGGCCGTGGTGGCCGTGGTCGTGCACGCGTTCCGGATGTTCGCGCAGAACCGTGCCTGGGGTCCGCGCGCCCTGGCCTGGTTCTCCGGCCTCGTGCTCCTCTTCGTCCTGTTCGTGTGTGGGTGGACCGGCTACGTGATGGTCTGGGACGAGCAGGCGCACGTGCTGGCGGTGCAGGGCGCGCGGCTCTTCGACGTGCTGCCGTTCTTCTCGGAGCCCATCGGGCGCGCCTTCGTTGGTGAGCGCGCGCTGCCCGCGGCCTTCTTCTTCCTGAACCTCTTCGCCCACATCGCCTTCCCCGTCGGCCTGGCGCTGCTCCTGTGGATCCACGTGTCGCGGCTGGCGCGTACGAGTCTGCTGCCCCCGCGCCCGCTGCTGTGGGCCGTGGTGGGCCTCTTCACCGCGGCGGCCGTCCTGTGGCCGGCTACGCTGGGACCGGAGGCCGACCTCCTTCGCCTGCCGGGGCGTGTGGACTTCGACGTCTTCTACGGCTTCTGGATTCCGGCGGCCCGGGCGGTGAGCTCGGGGTGGGTCTGGGTCGCCTTCCTGACGGCCTCGGCCGTCGGGCTCGCCGTGCCGTACTTCACCCGACCGGCCCGGGGCCGCGAGCCCCCGAAGTCCGTCGTGGACGAGCGTTTGTGCACGGGGTGTGAGCAGTGCTACCACGACTGTCCGTACGAGGCGATCCGCATGGTTCCCCGCGAGGACGGCCGAGAGGGGTACGTGGCCCGGGTGGACCCTGGCCTGTGCGTGAGCTGCGGGATCTGTGCCGGCTCCTGCGCGCCGATGGGCGTGGGGCCGGCGGGGCGGACGGGACGGGACCAGCTCGCCGAGGTGAAGGCGTTCATCGACCGCGAGCGGCCGGGTCCGACCGACGTCGTGCTGATCGCCTGCAGCCGGGGCGCCGGTGGCGTCGCGGAGGAGCCGTTCTTCATGGACGCGCCCATCTTCTCCGTATCCTGCGCCGGCAGCCTGCACACCTCGGTGGTCGAGTACCTCGTGCGCGCCGGTGCGGGCGGCGTGCTGGTAGTGTCGTGTCCGCCCCGGGACTGCTGGAATCGGGAAGGGGTGGGCTGGATGGAGGAGCGGATGTACCATGACCGCGAGGCTGAGCTGAAGTCCCGCGTCGATCGGCGCAGGGTGCGGGTCGCCTTCGCTGGGGCGGGCGAGCCGCTCCGCGTGGCGGCGGCGCTCGCCTCCTTCCGGGACGACGTCGCCTCCCTCGCCCGGGCGGACCACCCGACGGGCGAGCAGGGCATCGACATCGACACCCTGTGCGAGATCCCCGAAGTGTCCGTGGCGGAGGAGGTGGGTCCATGAACGGGATGCGGAGGGTGACCGGTGGCGCGCTGGCCCTGGCGCTGGTGGCGGGGACGGTGGCGCTATCGCGCTTGCCGGCGCCGTTCTCCGCACCCGACGACGCGTTGCTTCGGCTGTCGTGGCGCATTACGGGCGTCACCGCGGAGGCGTGTCGCACGCTGACGCAGGAGGAGCTCGAGAAGCTGCCCGTCCACATGCGCAACCCGCGGGCGTGCATCGGGCACATCGCGTCGTACGTGCTGCGGGTGCGCGTGGACGGAGCTTCCGCCCTGGTGGACACCGTGCGTCCGGCCGGGGCGCGCGGAGATCGCCCGATCACGCTTCTGCGTGACCTCCCCCTCGAGCCCGGCGAGCATCGCGTCGCGGTCACCTTCGATGCGCTCCTCCCGGAGGGCGTCGAGCCGCCGGCAAACGCCCTGCGCTCGCTCGCGTGGGACGGGGAGGTGGACGTGGACCCACGGGGCGTGGCATTGGTTACACTCGACCCGGAAGGCCGCAGGCTGGAATACCGCACGGAGAAGGGGGCAGTCCGTTGAGGTTCGTCTACCAACTCACCGTCACCGCGCACGTGCTGGCCGCGGTGACCTGGCTGGGCGGCATGATCGCCTTCGCGCTGCTGGCGCCCGTGCTCCGGCGCGTAGGTGACGACGCGGATCGTCAGCGGCTCTTCCACGAGCTCGGCCGCCGCTTCCGCACGGTGGGGTGGATCTGCATCGTCGTGCTGGTGGTGACCGGCATCGGCCAGCTCCAGATCCGTGGATGGTGGGGAACGGCCTTCTGGACCGCGCCCGGCCTGTGGTCGTCGCCGCTAGGCCATGCCCTCGCCGGCAAGCTCGTGACCGTCCTCGTCATGCTCGGCGTGCAGGCCGTGCACGACTTCCATTTCGGTCCCGCCGCCGGGCGGGTCGAGCCTGGCACGGCCGAGGCGCGCACCCTCCGCCGCAAGGCCGCGCTGCTCGCGCGCATCAACGCGTTCGCCGGCGTGGTGCTGCTGTGGTTCGCCGTGCGCCTGGCCCGGGGCGGGTAGCCGTGCGGCCGATGCTGCTGGGCGGCACCCTCCTGGTGGTTCTGGCCGGCCTCGCACTCTTCTTCCTGGCGCGGGGAGCCCCGCGCAACGACCGGGACTGGGCGGCAGACCACGCGCGGGCGGCGCGCATCGCCGTCGATGGCGACGAGGTGCGCATCCTGGACCTGCGCGACTTCCGCCACTTCTCCGGCGTGCGCTTCGAGGAGCGCTACCGCGATGCGACGTACTCCCTCTCGGATGCCCGACGCGTCTGGTTCGTGCTCGCGCCCTTCGCGAACCGCTTCCGCGGCCTCGCCCACGGCTTCGTTAGCTTCGAGTTCGAGGGTGGCCGCTTCGTGGCCGTGTCGGTCGAAGCGCGCCGCGAGGACGGCGAGCGCTACACGCTCCTGGGCGGGATGACGAGGGCGTTCGAGATCACCTACGTCGTGGGGACGGAGGCGGACCTGATCGGCCAGCGCGCGGCGCGCGGCGACACGCTCTTCCTCTACCCCTCCAACGCAACCCCCGAACAGACGCGCGCGCTCTTCGTCGACATGCTCGATCGGGCGGGGGCGCTCCAGGCACATCCCGAGTACTACAACACGCTCTTCGACAACTGTCTGACGAACCTGCGCGAGCACGTGAACCGGATCGTGGAAGACCCGCTGCCGTGGGGGTGGGGGGTCCTGCTGCCGGGGTTCTCCGACCAGATGGCGCTCGAGCACGGCCTCCTCGACACCGACCTGGGGATCGAGGAGGCACGGGCGCGGTTCCGTGTCGACGCGGCGGCGCGCGAGGCCCTCGGGGCGGGGGAGGAGTTCGGGACGCGGATCCGCGCGGCGCTCCGCTGAGCGGGGCCCCGCGCGCGAGGTCCGGGGCCTGTTCTGCTAACGCCTGCGCGCCTTCACGAACACCTGGATCTCGTCCGGCCGCGGGTTCTCGTACCGGATCCGCACCCGCCCGTCGTCCGTCTCGCTCACGACCCCCGGGATGGCATTGGCGGTCAGGTACCACCCTTCGGGGAGGACGACGGTGTTCCGCGACCGTCCGAAGGCGCGGTCCCATACGAGCTCGTCGTCGGCCAGGACGTAGCGGCCCGGGTCCGTGTACGTCTCCCAGATGCGCAGCCGGGTCGAGGCGCCCTCCGTCACGGGGTCGAACCAGATCACCACGACCTCGGTCTCCGCGTCCGCGCCGCCGACCTCGATGCCGCGGGCCGCGAGCTCCGGGCCACGCAGCTCCTCCACGCGGAGACGCTCGCCCGTGTCCAGGTTCCACGCCTCGGGGTCGGATGCGGAGGAGCCGGAGCGCACCACGTTGAGATAGCGGTCCACGCCGGGGCGCGACTCCGTGTAGTCATGGAAGAGGCGGAAGGAATGGGTCTCGGGCTGCTGGAGGAAGTACGTGATGTCGCGGTCCTGGAAGGCGCGCTCGGGGAACGTCCATCCCACCCGCGCGCGTACCGGGGTGCCGTCGCCGCTGGTAGGCACCGGCTCGGCCGTCGGCGTCCGGCGCACGTTCCGCGTGCCCGCGGGGAGGGGGCGCCCGCGGATCCGGAAGTCCACGCCGCCCGGGCCGGGATTCATGAAGCTCACCCGGATGCGGCCGTCACCCTCGGTGTCCACCTGCACCGGGTAGTTTGCCTCGACGAGCTCGTAGCCGGAGGGCAGCACGACGGAGTTGCGCCGGATCCCCAGCGAGCGGTCGAAGACGATGTCCGGCCCGTCCGTGTAGTAGCTCTTCGCGTCCACGTAGGTCTTGTCGATGCGCACCCGCCCCTGGCCGCCCTCCGGTACCGGCCGGGCCAGCGTGACCTTGATGTAGCGTCCGTCCAGGCTCGCGCGCGGATGCCCGTTCGCGCGCGCGTGCGCTCCGTCGACCACCTCCCAGGGGAGGGGGGCGCCCGTGTGCAGGTCGAGGACGCGGTGCACCTCCTCTTCCGCGCCCGCGCGGATCCCGTTGTAGAAGAAGCGGGCGCCCGCCGTGGTGGCGGTTACGTCGTAGACGATGTGGAACGCCCCGCTGCCCGGGGCCTCGAGCTCGTAGCGCGTGTAGTCGTCGGTCTGCGTCTGCGGGGGGGCCTGCGCCGACGCCGGTCGGGCGAGGGCGAGGGTGGCGAGAGCTGCGATCGCGGGGACGGAACGCCGTGCGGCGAACATGCGACCTCCAGGAATGAGCGAGCGCCGGCGCGCGCGGGCGCGTGCGCGACGGAGCGCCGTGGCCCCGGCACCCTACCACGCGAGGGGCCGTGGGGCCAGCCGGAGATGCTACCCGAGCAGCCCCTCCGACACGGCGCGCAGCACGTCACCCGAGGTGACGATCCCCTCCAGGCGCTCCCCGTCGACCACGACCGCCCGGTGGATGCGCCCCCGCACCAGGAAGTCGGCCAGCTCGCGAAGCGTCGCATCGGGCCGGACCGAGAAGGTCACCGGGGTCATGATGTCCCGCACCAGCACGGCGTCGAGCTCGGTCTCGGCGAACTGCTCGATGAAGCCCTCCCGGGTGAACGGCGAGTCCTCGGGCAGGAAGAAGCCGTAGGGGTCGGGCTCCACGTCCTCCGGCCCGTCGGGGTCGGGGATGAGCGTCGGATCGTCCAGGGAGGCCGCCGAGGCGACGTGGACCTCGGCGTCGTCGGCCGCCAGACGCACCACGTCGGTGGCCGAGACCACGCCGAGGAGCCGCCCGCCAATCTCCACCACCGGCGCCCCGCTGATCTCCTCGTCCGCGAGGATCCTCGAGAGCTGTCGCACGGTCGTCTCGGGAGTGACCGTCACCACGGGGACCTGCATGATGTCGCGTACGGTGAGCATCGGCCACCTCCTCGCCCGCCGGAGAGGTCTCCGGACGGCGCGGTCAATGTGCGGGGTGATAGAGCAGGATCGGCATGTGACTTCCACGGAGCACCTTGTCGGCCGTGCTGCCGAGGATCGCGCGACTCAAGCCCGACCGTCCGTGCGTGGCCATGGCGATGAGGTCGCACTCGGCCTCCTCGGCCTCTGCGAGGATGCCGTGGCCCGGCTGCGCCACCACCACCACCGTGTGGTCGGCGCGCAGGCCGCGCTCGCGGAGCCGGTCCACGTGGTCCTGCAGGTAGTCCTCGGCCGCGACCCTGGCGTCCTCCACGAACTGCTGGTTCATCTGCATCGTGTGGGGGAGGTAGGGGCTGTTGAACTGCATCGGGTAGGGGACCACGCGCACCAGGTGGTAGTCGGTGTCGAACAGCGAGCCGAACTCGACGGCGTGGTCGATGACGCTCTCGGAGAGGTCGCTCCCGTCGACAGGGATCAGCATGCGGTCGAACTCCACCGTGCCCGCCAGGTCCGGCGCCCCGTCCTCGGCGGGCCGCACGAGGAGGACGGGACGCGTCGTGTGGTGCACGAACGCGTCCGCGACGCTTCCGAGCCACGCCCGGGAGAACATCCCGCGCCCATGCGTGGCCATCACGATCAGATCCGCCGACAGCCGCTCCGCCTCCTGCTCCAGCACCTCCACGACGTGCCCGCTGAGCAGGCTGATCGTCACCTCGCCCCCGGCGCGACCGCCGGCGCGCTCCAGCACGTTGTCGAGGTAGTCCTGCGTCCACTCCTCGGCCGCGCTCTCCCACTCGTCGTAGGCGAAGGAGGGGATGGGCTCCTGCACCGTGACGAGGTGGAGACGCGCACCCGTGTGGCGGCTGATGGAGAGGGCGAGGGGAAGGGCGGACTCAGCGAAGCGCGAGCCGTCCAGGGGTACCATGATCTGCCGGTACATGGGTTCCTCCGCGCTGGTTCGTGCGACGGACACGCTCCGTCGTCGGCGTTCCCTCAGAAAGGAACGGAGCCGCTCTGTTGGTTCGTGGCGGAGGCGGCGGCGAGCTCTGCGCTCTCGACGAGTCCGTCGACCAGCCGGTCCACGGTACCGTGCGTGCGTCCGGGCTCCCGTTTGGGGGTGAAGGGTATGACCACGCGAACGCGGGTGCCCCGTCCGGGTCCGGATTCCAGGGACAGCTCTCCTTGAACATAACCAGCACGCTCGTGCATGCCGAAGAGCCCGAGGCTCTGACCGGTATGGGCCAGCGCCGTGCCGAGGTCGAACCCGTGCCCGTCGTCCAGGATCTCGGTCACCACCGCGTCACCGTCCCGGCTGAAATCCACCTGCACCAGGTCGGCACCGGAGTGGAGCACGGCGTTGCTCAGGGCTTCCTGTACGATGCGGAAGAGCGCCAGGGACGACTCCCTCGACAGCGGAGGCACCTCCCCGCGGAACCGGAATTCGATGCGGCGGCCCTCACCCAGGGAGCGGGCGTGGGCCTCGAGGGCGACCTTCACGCCCAGCTCGTCCAGCTCGGGGGGGCGCAACCGCCGAGCGACACCTCGGATCTCTTCGAGGGCGTTGACCACTTCCTCGCGGATCTCGGTTATGGAACCATTCGCGCCGCTCGAAAGGTGCCGCTCGGCGATACGCAGCCGCACCAGGACGCCCGCGAGCGTCTGGGCCGTCCCGGAGTACAGCTCGTGCGCGATGCGCTGGCGCTCCCGCTCCTCGGACTCGAGGACCCGGCGTGCGAGCTCCTGCTGGCGGGTCCTGTTGGCGGAGAGCGAGTCCAGCATCTCGTTGAAGACTTCCGTCACCCGCTGCATGCGGGAATCCGCCAGCGGGGAGTCCATCGCCCGTGCGTCCGTCTCTCCGGCGCCGACGCGAAGGGCTGCGTGCTCCAGCCGCTTCAGGGGAGACAGCGCGATCCGGACGAGCCAGGCATTGACCACGACGGTGGCCACGATCACGCCCAGGCCGGCGATCGTCGCGGCGGTCGTGACGGGGATGGACACCACCCCTTCAACACCGGACGCCAGGAAGGCGCCTATGATCACCGCCACGGCCACGAGGGCGACGTTGGCCAGGACGATCTTCCAGAAGAGCGGGAGGCGAAGGAACGGGCCGGCCCCGGGAAGCCGCCGTGGCCTCCCGATGCGTCCCTCGGATACGCCGATCTGTTCCGGCGCCGGGGAAGTGCTGGGCGTCGCCGTCTGGCTCGTCACGTCTTCCGTGGTGGAGAGGGTTTTCGGGATCTATGCGAAAACAGGGGCTTTTCGCCCCCCCGCGAGGGGTATGAGAGCCATGGGTCTCGCGGGACCCGCCGACTCGCGTAAATTCTTGCGTTGGTCGTGCCTCGGGGCTGTCAGGGACTTCGCGCCCCCCGAGGTGGGAAATGCGCCGTAGGAATTGTGGGGGTTTTCTCCACACCTCGACGGCGGAAACGGAGTTGTGAGCGGGTGTTGAGCGCAGAGGAATATCGGGCTGTCTTCGAGGCATCGCCGGACGGGATCATGGTCGTGGACGAGGAGGGAATCGTCCGGGACCTGAACCCCCACGTCGAGGCGCTCTTCGGCTACGCGCGTGAGGAGCTGCTCGGGGAGCCGGTCGAGATGCTGGTGCCGGACGCCTTCCGTGAGGCGCACCGGGAACATCGCAGGCGCTACGTCCGCAACCCACATGCGCGGCCCATGGGCGTCGGCCTGGAGCTCAGAGCCCGGCGGCGAGGACGGGAGCGAGTTCCCCGTGGAGATCAGCCTCAGCCCGTGGAGCTCCGGGGATGGGCAGCGTGTGATCTGCTCGATCCGTGACATCACGGACCGGAAGAGGCTCCAGGACTTCTCCGAGGGGGCCCTGCGCTCGGTGGAGGAGGAGCGCCAGCGCATCGCCCGGGAGCTCCACGACGACACGGCCCAACGGCTGGCGACGCTCATGCTGCGCGTGCGGCTGCTCGGGCTGGAGTCGGACCCGCAGCGGCGCCAGCTCGCGCTGGAGGAGCTTCGAGAGCAGATTCTACAGGCGGCGGAGGGCGTGAAGCGCATCGCTCGTGGCCTGCGGCCCCCGGAGTTGGAGGAGGTGGGGCTGATCTCGGCCTTCCACGCGCATCTGCGCAGCCTGCGGGAGTCCACCGGCCTGGAAGTCGAGGCGCGGCTGGACGCGGTGGACCACCTCCTGAGCGAAGAAGCGAAGCTCGCGCTGTACCGCATCGTCCAGGAGTCCCTGAGCAACGCCGCTCGGCACTCCGGCGCCGGGCGCGTGCCGGCTCACCGTGCGCGTCGAGGACGTCGATGATCTCCGCGGAGGTTGAGGACGACGGTCGGGGTTTCAGGGCCGATCGCGCAACGGAACAGGGTGGCGGGCTCGGTCTGGTGGGAATGCAGGAACGGGCCGATCATGATCGGCGGTCGCGTCACCGTCGACAGCACACCCGGAGAGGGCACGCGCGTGCGGGTCGAGCTCCCTTCCTCGGCGGTGGAGGCACGGAATGTCTGAAGGAACCGAGATCCTGCTCGTCGACGACCACGCCATGTTCCGGGCGGGCATCAAGGCCCTCCTCGAGGCCGAGGGGCGCCTGCCAGGTCGTCGGCGAGGCCTCGTCGGGTGACGAGGCCGTGGACCGCGTCCGCGAGCTCAAGCCCGACGTCGTGATCATGGACCTGTCCATGCCCGGCTCCAACGGCCTCGAGGCCACGCGGCGCATCGCCGCGCTGGAGCTGGACACCAAGGTCCTGGTCCTCACCGTCCACGCCGAGGAGGAGTACCTCGTCCCCGTCGTCGAGGCGGGCGCCAGCGGGTACCTCACCAAGACCAGCGCCGACAACGACCTCATCGAGGCCATCAAGGTGGTGGCCCGCGGCGAGGTGTACCTCCCGCCCAAGGCGACGACGCTCCTGCTGCAGCGCTACAAGGCGTCTGAGTCCGAGGAGGGCGCGAGCCTCCACGACCTGAGCACCCGCGAGCAGGAGGTGCTGGCGCTGACCGCGGAGGGCTACAGCTCGCGCGAGATCGGCAAGAAGCTGTTCATCAGCCCCAAGACCGTGGACACGTACCGCTCGCGGATCATGGACAAGCTGGGGCTGAACCACCGCTCGGAGCTGGTGCGCTTCGCCCTCAGGGTGGGGCTGCTGAAGGAGATGTAGGGGGTCGCCGGGCGCACGAGCACCGGGCGACCCGCCGGTGCGCCGGGTCCGCTCAGAACTCCATGCGCACCCGCAGCACGACGTCCCGCCCCGGGTTCAGGGCGAACGCCTTGTAGCGGCTGAGGAAGTCCTTGTACGAGGTGTTGGCGGCGTTGCGCACCCTGCAGGTCCACGCCGGCCTCCCGACCCATCCACTCGCCCCGCCATCCCGCGCTCACGTTCACCAGCGTGTAGCCGTCCACCGGGATGTCGAAGGGGTTGAGCCGGTCGGGCTTCGCCACGTTCTCCACCTCGGCGCCGACGAACGTCCAGTCGTCGGTGGAGGGCCAGGCTCCGTGGACCTCGGCGCCGCCGGTGACGCTCCGCGGCGGCATGAGGGGCAGGGGCTCGTCCACCGTCTGGTTGGTCCCCGGACGTAGTCACCTCGGGCGGACAGCGTGAGCCAGGGAGCCGCCTCGACTTCCAGCGAGCCCTCGCCGCCCTGCAGGCGGGCATCGGCCTGCTCGTAGTTGAAGACGCGGTAGCCCTCGCGGATCTCGTCGGTGGGCTGGA
The DNA here is from genome assembly GCA_963848895.1 of uncultured Gemmatimonadales bacterium. GTDB lineage: Bacteria > Gemmatimonadota > Gemmatimonadetes > Longimicrobiales > Gaopeijiaceae > SZUA-318. The sequence goes on along the minus strand of CAWKGE010000017.1, from coordinate 323,445 downwards.
TGAACAGGAAGTTGTCGAAGCTGTTCCGATAGACGGCCACGTGCCCGCGCACGCGATCGCTCTGCCAGCGCACCCCCCCGTCGAGGTTCAGGGACGTCTCCTTGTGCAGGTCCGCCCGCCCGATCTCGTAGCGCGCCTCGCCCAGCCTCGGCCCCGACGCGTACAGCTCGAATAGGGTGGGGGCTCGCCACGCCGTGCCCACGTTGCCGGTCAGCGACACCGACCCGGTGAGGTGCCACGCGGCTCCGGCACTCCACGTGAACGCATCGAAGTCACGGCGGAGTGGCCTCACGGCATCGATCTGGGCCAGGTCACCCCGCACTCCGGCCAGAAGGGTGACCGGCCCCTCGCTCGGCCCGCTCCAGCAGGAAGATGCCGCCGGACATCATGTCGGCGGCAGGGACCAGCGGAATCACGCCGTCGGTGGCGCTGTGCTGGAGCTTTCCGGTGACGCCGATCGTCCCGGACGTGCCGGTCGCCAGGGAGTGGTGCAGAAGCGCCTCGCCCAGGCCCGTGGTCAGCGTGAGGTCGAAGACCGGGCACCTCGATGCGCTCGCCCCGGGCCAGCGCCTCCGGGTCGTCCTCCATCTCCACCATGTGGTGGAGCTGTCCCTGGGCGCGGGTCTCCAGGCGGAGCGCGCCCAGGGGGAAGTTCCCCAGGAGCTGCAGACGCTCGTCGTTGAGCTTCCGCTCCGGGCCCGCTTCCTGCGCGCCGGCCTGCTCGTTGGCCGGTGCGTCCTCCTCCAGGAGCTTGAACTCGCCGCCGTTGTGCACGAAGCGGCCCGTGAAGGTGCCCCAGGGGCCGCGCTTCACGGCGGCGGCCTCGGCGTCGAAGGACAGGAAGCCGGTGTTGTCCAGCTCTCCCACGGGCGTGTGGAGCGCTTCGGCGAAGCGACCCGTGGCCATGGCCAGCCACCCCCAGTCGCCGGACGCGCCCTCGGCGCGCAGCAGCCGCCCGCCTCCCGGTTGTTGGAGGCGAAGTGCAGCTCGGCCTCGCCCCGGGTGAAGCCGGGGCCGCCCGCGGCGTCGGGAATCGGGCGGGGGATGACGTTGACCACGCCGCCCACCGCGTCGGCTCCGTACAGCACCGTCGCCGGGCCGCGGATCACCTCGATGCGGTCGGCCATCTCCGCATCGACGGCCGGGCCGTCCTCGTCGCTCCAGGCGTAGTCCTCCAGCCGGAGGCCCTGGGACAGGACGAGGACCCGGGAGCCCGACAGCCCCCGGATGACCGGCTTCCCGATCTCCTGGCCGGTGCTCAGGTTCCGCACGCCGGGGAGGCGTGACAGGGTCTGGGCCAGCGACACGCTCACGTCCCGATCCAGGGCGTCCTCGCCCAGCACCGACGCGGGCAGCGGCGAGCTGTTGGGCGAGAGCGGCCCACGCGCCACGGTCACGTTGAGGGGCTCCAGGGGGAGCGGCGCCTCCTGCAGCGTGACGTCCACGCGTGCCGGAGCCGGGAACGTCCACCGGCACCAGCTCGCTACGGTAGCCGGTGCGGCGCACCTCCAGCGTGTAGCGGCCGGGCGCGACCTCGGGGAAGCCGGAAGGCGCCCCCGGCGTCGGTGAGGACGGCGCGGTCGAGCTCCACGAGGAGCACCCGCGCGCCTTCGATGGGCGCGCCGGACGCATCGTGGACCGTGCCGGATAGCGTCTCCCGGGCGGAGCTCCGGCCGGCGGGCGCGGGGCCCGGGTGCGTGCCGCTGCGGGAGAGGTCACCAGGCCGAGGGCGCACAGGAGAGACAGCAAACGGTGGACGCGCGCGCGCCACGCCGCGGGCACGATCATGCAGTTCGTCCTTTCGAGCGAAGTCTTTCGGGGGCATCAAGATGAGGGGACACCCCGATGATCGGCAACGCTGAAAAGACGTTCTGGTGGGCTGGTCCGACGCAGGCCGGGGCCGATCCCGGCCCCGCCCGCGGTCAGCGGGGATCGATCTTCGCGAAGACGCGTCGTCCGCCCCTGATGGTCGAGCGCGAGAACCTGGTATGGCTTCGCGCCGTCGCCCTCCATGCCCGGCGACCCCACCGGCATCTCCGGAACCGCCAGCCCGGCGATGTCGGGGCGCTCGGCCAGCAGCCGCTCGATGACGTCGGCGGGTACGTGGCCCTCCACGACGTATCCGTCCACCAGCGCGGTGTGGCAGGAGGAGATCGAGGGATCGATCCCTGCGCCCGCCTTGATGGAGGCGATGTCCGTGACGTTGCGCGCGTCGACCTCGAAGCCGGCGGCACGCAGGTGCTCGACCCAGGCGTTGCAGCAGCCGCAGCCCTCGGTCTTGTAGACCAGGACCGGCGGGAGCGTCCGGGCGGACGCCGGGAGGCTCGCGGCGGCTTCCGGCGCGCCGCGGCACGGGCGTCGGCCGTCCGGGTGCGCGGGCGCGTCGGGGCGCCCGCAGGCGGTCAGAGCGACGAGGAGTGCGGGCAGGACGATGGCTCTCACGGGCTCTCCGGATGAGCGCGCCGAACGGGGGCCGCCGCTCTTCGAAACAGAGCGTCCCGGGAGGCACCGGCGGGCCACGAGGGGCAGGGCGCGGCGGCGGGGCATCCTCCCGGGACGGAATCGGAATCCTTCTTCAAGTTTACAGAGTATCGTGAACGGACGGTGAAGCCAACATGAAGGCTTCTTCATGTTGGCCGACGGCCGGTGCCCGCCCACTATGTTCTTCCGGAGTAGCGGAGGCCTCCCGCAGCAGGCAATGGAGGGGGACGAGCATGCGCATCCTCGTCGTCGAGGACGACAAGAAGGTCGCCAGCTTCCTGGAGAAGGGTCTCCGGGAGGAGGGCTATTCCGTGGACGTGGCCCACGACGGGACCGACGGGCTGGTGAAGGCGCACGTCCACGAGTACGACCTGCTCCTGCTGGACATCATGCTGCCGGGGAAGTCCGGTCTCGAGATCGTGCGCGACCTGCGCTCGAAGGAGAAGGCGGTCCCCGTCCTCATGCTCACGGCCCGGGACGACCGGGAGGACGTGGTGCTGGGGCTGGACGCCGGGGCCGACGACTATCTGACCAAGCCCTTCGGCTTCGACGAGCTGCTGGCCAGGATCCGCGCGCTGCTGCGCCGGGGCGGCGCGGCGCGGCCCGACCGCCTCCTGTACGACGACGTGGAGCTGGACCGGGTGAAGCACGTGGCGTCGCGCGCCGGATCGCGCCTGGACCTGACCCCCAAGGAGTTCCAGCTCCTCGAGTTCTTCATGCTCAACGCCGAGCGGGTCGTCCGGCGCACGGAGCTCCTGGAGAAGGTCTGGGACCTCCACTTCGATCCGATGAGCAACGTCGTGGACGTCCACGTGGGCCACCTGCGCCGCAAGCTGCGCGAATCCGGGACGGATCCCGCTGCTCCACACGGTGCGCGGGCGTCGGGCTACCTCTTCCAGAAGGGCCGCACCGAGTGAGCCGATCGTTCCGCTTCCAGCTCGCGCTGCGGGCGGCCGGCGGCCATGGCGGTGGGCCTCGCCGCCATCGCGGCGGTCACGTTCTTCGCCCTTCGCTCGATCCTGGACGGCGAGCTGAACGCCTCCATCCTGAACGTCGCTTCGATCCAGGCCGCGTCTCTCACCGACGCGCCCTCCGGCGAGATGCACTTCCACGAGTGGGAGCTCACGCCCGACGAGGCCGCCTCCCTGCAGAACCTCATCCGCTACGCGCAGGTCTGGCAGGCCGACGGCGTGAGCCTGCTGCGCAGCCAGTACATGACGTCGGACCTTCCCCTCGACCGGGAGCACCTGGCCCGGGCCGCCGCGGGCACGCTCGTCTGGACGGAGGCCTCGTGGAACGGGATGCCCATCCGCGCGCTCTACTACCCGCTGGAGCGCTTCGGCATGGCGCACGAGCGCCACGTCCTCGAGGTCGCGGCTCCCCTCACGGCGCGCAACGAGATGCTGCTGCGCGTCGGGCTCTTCCTCGCGGCGCTCACCGCTCGTGATGAGCGGCGCGACGTTCCTGGGCGCCTCCTGGCTGGCCGGGCGCGCCATGCGCCCCGTGTACGAGGTCATCGACCAGGCCGAGGCCATCCGCGCCGGCTCGCTGGACCGGCGCATCCAGGCCTACGCGGAGGTCCGGGAGTATCGGCGGCTGGTGGACGTGCTGAACGCCATGCTCGGCCGGCTCCAGGGCGCGTTCGAGGCCCAGCGTCGCTTCACCGCCGACGCCAGCCACGAGCTGCGCTCTCCGCTCACGGCGATGCGGGGCGAGCTGGAGCTGGCGCTGCGCCGGGAGCGCCAGCCGGACGAGTACCGGCGCGTGCTCGAAAGCACGCTGGAGGAGGTGGTGCGACTGTCGCGCATCACGGAGGACCTCCTGGTCCTGGCACGATCCGATTCCGGGGCGCTCCGGCCCCGACCCGAGCCGACGTCCGTGGCCGACGTGGCCGGCCGGGTCCTGGAACGCCTGCGCGGCCAGGCGCGCGAGAAGGGGATCGAGCTCTCGCTGGAGGCGGAGGGCGACACGGTGGCGCTGGTGGACGCCGGCCTGGTGGGTCAGGCCGTGTGGAACCTCGCCGACAACGCGATCAAGTACACGCCGGCGCGAGGGCGCGTGGACGTCCGAGTGCGGCGGGAGGAGAGGAGGTCGCCCTGGTGGTCGAGGACACGGGGCCGGGATTCCGGGAGCCGGAGCAGGCCTTCCGGCGGTTCTTCCGCGAGGACGTGGCGCGCACCCACGGGACCGCCGCGGACGGCACCGGCCTGGGGCTGCCCATCGTCCAGGCCGTGGCCGAGGCGCACGGGGGGCAGCGCCTCGTGGAGAACCGGGCCGAGGGGGCGCCCGGGTGACGCGTGCGGCTACCGGTCGAGCCGACCGGAGTGGAGGGGTCCGGAGCGTGGGTCGTCGGCGCCTCCTCCGGCACGCCGGGCGTTCAGCCGTTCTTCGCAACGTGGATCCCGCCGGCCACCACCCGGACGTCGTAGCGCTCGAGGGGGCGGGGCGGAGGTCCTGCGATGTTGATTCCGTTGAGATCGTAGTGGCCGTTGTGGCACGCGCACCAGATCTGCCGGAGGTCGCCACGGTACTGGACGGTGCAGGCCAGGTGCGTGCACACGGCCGAGAACGCCCGGAGCTCGCCGGAGGGCGTTCGGATCAGGATCCCGGGCTCGTTGCCGAACTTGAAGATCTGCCCGGAATTGGCGGCGACGCTCTGCGGGTCGACGGTCAGCGTCACGGCGTTCGTGACCGCCTCGGCGGAGGCTGGGGGGACGATGTACCGCATGACCGGATAGAGGACGCTCACCAGCAAGCCGCCTACGGCGGTGCCGAGGAGCCAGTCGAGGAAGCGTCGGCGTGTGGTGGTAGGGGGTGGTGTCATGGAGGACCTCCTCTGGGTTTCCGGGTCTCCTTCATCCCCGCTACCCCGCGGGAGGGCGATGACGGACTGGACGGACCAGGGTCGGCGGACCACCATCCGGAAGAGCCACTCCCGGCTCGTTCCGACCGCCCAGCCGCCATCGCTCACCGTTCTCCTTCGGCGCTGTTCAGCGCCCTTCGGCCGCGTGCTCCCGGAGGAACCGCAGGACCGCGGCCTCGTCGCTGGAATCCATGGGCATGAGCCCGGCATCCTGCGCGTTCTTCTTCATGCGGCTCACGACCGACTCCCACAGGTACGCCGGCTTCGAGTCCGGAGCGGGAACGTCGTGACAGGCTCCGCAGCGCATGAGCAGGACGCCGTACGCCGGGTCCAGCGTGTCCCCGCGGAGCTTCCTCGGGTCGAGCGCGTCGAGCTCGATCCGGCGGATCGTGCTCACGCCCGCCAGCGCGTACGCGCCGCCGCTGTCGAACCGCTCGATCCCGAGGCTCTCCAGGTGGCGACGACGCCCCTCCTCCCGGAGGTAGCCCGGCGACGTGTCGCACGCCGCGGCGACGAGGATCGGGACGAGGCCCGAGAAGAGGATGCGGGCCGCGCGGATCATGTGCCGTAGGTCTTGTCCACCTCGGCCCGGATCGCGTCGAGGGCGGCTCCGTTCTGGGACATCTGGTACGCGATGACCGCCTCGGACATGCACACGTCGCAGCGTGCGGCATGATCGCTGTCGAAGCAGTCGAGGAGCGAGTAGTGCCCCGAGTGCTGGGCGCAGTTGCAGTAGCAGTAGAGCCCGTCCAGCGTGGCCCTCGCCGCGTACGCCATCTTGTACGTCTCGGCCACCCGGGGGTACTGCGTGTACCGTGAGGACGGAACCACGTCCGGCTGCTCGCTCGCCGCGCGCGGCGTGGGATGATGCGAGCGCGGGCCACTCCCGCGGACCACCGTCGCGCTCACGATCACGAACGCGGCCACGGACAGCCCGGCCACGATCCATGCGCGCTGCCGACGACGACGCGCCGTCGCGAAGGGTCCCTCCGACCTTCTCGCTCTCTTCGCCATCCGTGCCTCCGGGTGTGGTTCGGGTGCATCGCACATGGACAGCATAGGCCGCATGGCATGAAGGTCCCGTGAACCTCCGATGAAGGCGCCTTCACGCGCCGCCGCGGGGAATGAAGCCGTCTTCATCTTCATCTCATCGGCCCTTCACGCACGCCTCGCGAGATTCGCTCCAGCATTCGGCGGACCACATCCACGAGGACGAACGTGAAGACACTCCTGACGCTGCCCCGTGCGCTCGTCGTGTGCGCCTGGGCGGCCCTCGCGGCACCTCTGTCCGCGCAGTCTCCGCCTTCCGGACAGGGCCGCGTTGACGCTCGAGGAGGTGCTGGCGCTGGCGCAGGCCCGCAATCCACGGCTGCAGGCCCTCCAGGCCGCCGCCGAGGCCGCGGCCTACCGGGCGCCCGAGGCGTCCACGCTGCCCGACCCGATGCTGCAGCTCGGGGTCATGAACTTCGGCCTCCCGGACTTCAACACCGACATGCCCACGTCGATGGCGCCGTCGGTGCAGGTCATGCAGATGCTGCCCTTTCCGGGGAAGCTCTCCCTGAAGGGGGACATCGCGGCCTACGGGACGGAGATGGCCGAGGCCGGCGCCGACGAGGCGTGGTGGGACGTGCGCGGGCGGGCGTCGTCCATGTTCTACGACCTCTACTCGCTCGACCGCCGGCTCGAGGTCATGCGGTCGACGCTCGCGCTCCTGAAGGACTTCCAGCAGGTGGCCAAGGCCATGTACGTGGCGGGAACGCGGAAGGCAGGCCGACGTGCTTCGCGCCGACGTGGAGGTGGCCCGGATGGACGGCGAGGTCCGGAAGATGGAGGCGATGCGCGAGACCATGGCGGCCCGCCTCAACGCGCTCCTCGACCGGCCCGCCGACACCGAGGTCCCGTCGCCGGTGCTCGGCTCGCTCCCCCTGGACGTGCCGGGCCGTGACACGCTGCGCGCCTGGGCCGACGAGAGCCGGCCCGTGCTGGCGCGCGGCCGCGCCGGCGTGGCACAGGCCGAGAAGCGCATCGGAGCTCGCGCATCGACAGATCTGGCCGGACCTCACCGTCGGCTTCACCTACGGCCAGCGCGACCGCGGCATGGGCGTCGAGCGGATGGGGAGCGCGATGGTCGGCTTCAGCATCCCCGTGCACGCCGGCAAGCGGCAGTTCGCCGCCCGCGACGAGGCGGCGGCGATGGAGCGGCTGGCGGAGGCCGAGCTGGGAAGCCTGAAGGCGGACGTGGACGCGCGCATCGGCGAGCTGCTCGCCGAGCTCGAGCGCACCCGGACGCTCACCGCGCTGTACCGCGACGAGGTCATCCCGGAGGCGCACGCCACGGTGGAGTCGGCCTTCTCGTCGTACCGCGTCGGCGACGTCGACTTCATGACGCTGGTCGACGCCCAGATGACCGCGAACCAGTACGAGGGGGAGCTCTACCAGCTCCTGGGCGAATACGGAAAGGCCGTGGCGGCGCTCGAGTCCGCCGTGGGCCGTCCCCTCCCGACAACCGGCCCGATGATGGCGGAGGCACGATGAACACGAAGAAGCAGGTCCTCCTGAGCGCCGGGATCGTCCTGGCGGCGGTGGCGTTGGTGGCGTTCCGGGTGGGGACCGACGGTGAAGCGCCCGGTCCAGGCCGGCATGGAAGGGCACAACCACGCGGCGATGACCGCGGGCGGCGACGAGCAGAAGCCGGTGCGACTGGACGCCGAGGGCGCCCGCCGCATCGGCGTCACCTACGCGACGGTGGAGCGCAAGCAGCTTCCCCTCTTCGTCGAGGCGGTGGGCACGGTGGCCTACGACGAGACCCGCCTGGCGACCGTGAACCCGAAGGTCGCGGGGTGGGTCGAGAAGCTCTACGTGGACTTCACGGGCGCGCCGGTGAAGGCCGGTCAACCGCTCATGGACGTCTACAGCCCGGCGCTGGTGTCGGCCCAGGAAGAGCTCGTCCTCGCAGCGCGCCTCGTGGGCCAGGCGGGCGAGGGCAGGGCGTCGGAAAACGCCCTCGAGCTGCTGCGGTCGGCCCGGCGCCGGCTGGCGTACTGGGACATTCCCGAGGAGGAGATCCGGAGGATCGAGGAGTCCGGCGAGCCGACGAAGACGCTCACGCTGCGCGCACCGGCGTCCGGCATCGTCGTGGAGAAGAACGTCGTCGAGGGCGACCGGATCATGCCGGGGATGACCGTCTACCGCATCGCGGACCTGTCCCACGTGTGGATCGAGGCCGACGTGTTCGAGAAGGACCTCGGGCACGTCGACGCACGGCCAGGCCGCGCTGGTCACCTTCGAGGCGTATCCCGGGCGAGCTCTTCAAGGGCCGCGTGACCTACGTCTACCCGACGGTGTCGGTCCAGGCGCGCACGGCGACGGGTCCGCCTCGACCTGCCGAACCCGCGGCTCGACGTTGAAGCCGGGGATGTACGCCCAGATCCGGTTCGACGTGCCGCAGGAGGCGCCGACGCTGGTGGTGCCGCGCAGCGCCGTCATCGCCACGGGAGAGCGCGCGCTCGTCTTCGTGCAGGAGCGAGGACGGCACGCTCGTCCCGCGCGAGGTGCGCATGGGTCGAACCTCGGGGCGGGAGCAGGAGCTGCTCGGCGGCGTCGAAGGAAGGGGAGCGCGTGGTGTCCTCGGCGGCCTTCCTGGTGGACGCCGAGTCGAACCTGGGCGGGATGGCGATGCCGGGGATGGACATGGGCGCCCCGGGCGACCGATGGCGGGATGGACATCGGACGGCATGGGGATGGACATCGGCACCGACGGCATCCGGGCGCCATGGCACTCCGCGCCACGGCGGCTGAGGAGGATCGCGCCATGCTGAAGCGCATCATCGAGTGGTCCGCGAGGAACAAGTTCCTCGTCCTGGTCTTCGGGCTGTTCATCGCGGCGGGCGGGATCCTCGCCATGCGGCGGACGCCCCTGGAGGCGCTGCCGGACCTGTCGGACGTCCAGGTCATCGTGCGCACGGACTACGCGGGGCAGGCCCCCCAGATCGTCGAGGACCAGGTCACCTATCCCGATCGCCTCGGAGATGCTCAAGGTCCCCGGGGCGCAGACGGTGCGGGGCTACTCGTTCTTCGGGACCTCGTTCGTCTACATCATCTTCGACGACGGCACGGACCTCTACTGGGCGCGTAGCCGCGTGCTCGAGTACCTGTCGTCCATCCGCGGGCGCCTCCCCGACGCCGCGCAGCCGGCGCTGGGTCCGGACGCGACGGGCCTCGGGTGGGTCTACCAGTACGCGCTGGTGGACACCACGGGCACGATGTCCCTGGCCGACATCCGGTCCTACCAGGACTGGTACCTCCGCTACCAGCTCACCGCCGTGCCGGGGGTGAGCGAGGTCGCCTCGGTGGGCGGCTTCGAGAAGGTCTACGAGGTCACGGTGGACCCGATCAAGCTGCAGGGCTACGGGATCCCCGTGACGCGGGTGATGGACGCCATCCGCTCCTCGAACGAGGACGTGGGGGCCATGGTGCTCGAGCTGGCGGAGCGGGAGTACATGATCCGCGGGCTCGGCTACCTGAGGGGGATCGAGGACATCGAGAACGTCGTGGTGAGCGCCACGGACCACGGCACGCCCGTGCGCGTCTCCGACGTGGCCACGGTGGGCCTGGCGCCCGACGTGCGCCGCGGCGTCGCCGACCTCGACGGTCGCGGCGACGTGGTCGGCGGCATCGTTGTCATGCGCTACGGCGAGAACGCGCTGGCGACGATCGACCGCGTGAAGGCGAAGCTCGCCTCCATCCAATCGGGCCTCCCCGCCGGGCTGGTCGTCAAGCCGGTCTACGACCGCTCCGACCTCATCCAGCGGGCGATCTCGACCCTCAAGGGCAAGCTCCTCGAGGAATCCATCGTCGTTGCGCTGGTGACGATCGTGTTCCTCGTCCACGTGCGCAGCGCCCTGGTCGCGATCCTGACGCTCCCGCTGGGGATCCTCATGGCGTTCATCGCCATGCGCGTGCTCGGGCTCGGCGCCGACATCATGAGCCTGGGCGGGATCGCCATCGCCATCGGCGCGATGATCGACGCGGCGATCGTGATGATCGAGAACATGCACAAGCACCTCGAGCGGGCGATCGACGAGAAGCGCGGCCGCGCGCCGGGAGCTCGGAGTCCCGATCCCCGGTGACGACGGGGGCGAGCACCTGCACACGAAGCTCCTGACGACGAAGGAGCGGTGGGACGTCGTCGTGCGCTCCTCGAAGGAGGTGGGGCCGGCGCTGTTCTTCTCGCTCCTCATCATCACCGTGTCGTTCCTCCCGGTGTTCAGCCTGGAGGCGCAGGAGGGGCGGCTGTTCAAGCCGCTGGCGTGGACGAAGACGCTGTCGATGGCGAGCGCCAGCCTGCTGTCGGTGACGATGGTGCCGGTCGCCATGGGCCTGTTCATCCGCGGACGCATCCACCGGGAGCGCAGCAATCCCGTCAACCGCTTCCTCGTCTCCGTCTACCGGCCCGTTCTGGAGGTCGTGCTGAACTACCGCTGGCCGGTGGTGGCCGGGGCGCTGGCGGCGCTCGTGCTCACGGTCCTGCCGATGCGCGAGATCGGCTCGGAGTTCATGCCTCCGCTGAACGAGGGCACGATCCTGTACATGCCGACGACGCTGCCCGGCATCAGCGTGGCGAAGGCCAGCGAGACCCTCCGGGTCCAGGATTCGATCCTGGCCGCTTTCCCCGAGGTGAAGAGCGTGTTCGGGAAGGCCGGCCGAGCGACCACGGCGACCGACCCGGCGCCGCTGTCGATGTTCGAGACGACGATCGTGCTGAAGCCCGAGGAGGAGTGGCGCCGGGGCATGACGTACGACGGCCTCGTGAAGGCGATGGATGGCGAGCTGCGCATGGCCGGCGTGACGAACTCGTGGACCATGCCGATCAAGGGACGCATCGACATGCTGGCCACCGGTATCCGCACGCCCGTCGGCGTGAAGATCTTCGGCCCGGATCTCGCGGAGCTCGAGCGTCTGGCCAAGGCCGTGGAGTCCGCGGTGAAGATGGTGCCGGGCACCCGCTCCGCCATCGGCGAGCGGGTCGTGTCCGGGTCCTACCTGGACATCGACATCGACCGCGAAGCCGCGGCCCGCTACGGGCTCAACGTGAAGCAGATCCAGATGGTCATCGCGTCGGCGGTCGGGGGGATGAGCATCACACGCACCGTCGAGGGGCGCGAGCGCTACAACGTGCGCGTGCGCTACCCGCAGGAGCTCCGGGACCAACCCGAGAAGCTCGCCGACATCCTCATCCCGCTGGGAGGCCGACGGGGTGCCATGGGCGACATGGCGGCGCCGGCCACCATGGCCGGAATGGAGGGCACCTCCGGTGAAGACGGTGGCGCGCATGGGCGGCATGGAAGGCATGGCCGGAGGTCGGGACGCGAGTGGCTCGAAGAGCGCGGGACCCACGCAGATCCCCCTCGGCCAGGTGGCGCGCATCCGCACCGTGGGCGGCCCGATGGCCGTCAAGACCGAGCAGGCGTTCCCGACCGCGTGGGTGTTCGTCGACGTGGAGGGGAGCGACCTGGGCTCGTACGTGAAGGCGGCGCAGAAGATGGTGCGCGACATGGTCCAGCTGCCTCCGGGCTACTCGCTGACCTGGTCGGGGCAGTACGAGTACATGCAGCGCGCCAAGGCCAAGCTCCAGCTCGTGGTTCCCGCGACGCTCGTGATCATCTTCCTGCTCCTGTACCTGAACTTCGGGCGGATCGGGGAGACGCTGGTCGTCATGCTCTCCCTCCCGTTCAGCCTGGTGGGCGGCGTGCTGATCATGGCCCTGCTGGGCTTCAACTGGTCGGTGGCCACCGGCGTGGGCTTCATCGCGCTGGCGGGAGTCGCCGCCGAGATCGGCGTCATCATGCTGCTCTATCTGGGCAACGCCTGGGACGAGCGGCGACGGCGCGACCCCAGCCCGGAATCCTTACGCGAGGCCGTAATCCACGGCGCCGCCCTGCGCGTGCGCCCGATCGTCATGACCGTGACGGCGATCGTGGGGGGACTGCTGCCGATCTTCTGGGGGCACGGCACGGGCGCCACCGTCATGCGGCGCATCGCGGCGCCCATGGTCGGCGGGATGCTGTCCGCCACCGTCCTCACGCTCCTGGTGATCCCCGCGATCTACTCCCTGTGGCAGGAAGCGGCCCTGCGGGCCGCGGCGCGCGCGGCGGAGAAGGAGCTGCCGGGGCCCCAGGCGCTCCCGGCGGGGGCCGACTAGACACGGAGGAGATCTCATTGAACAGATGAGAGACGTCAGGGCCATCGTCCGGACCGAGTGCGTCCAGGACCTCATCCAGGCGCTCAAGACCGCCGACGTAGCACGCTTCTACGTGTCTCATGTCCACGCCTTCGGGGCCGGCGTCGATCCGGAGGACTTCCGCCTCTCCATGGACGAGGGAGGGACGTACACGGAGAAGGCGAAGGTCGAGTTCCTGTGCCGTCGCGGAGCGCATCGATGCGCTCGTGTCGCTGATCCGCGAGTGGTCGTGCACGGGCCACCGCGGCGATGGTGTGGTGATCGTCTCGGACGTTACGGACGTCGTGAACGTGCGCACGGGCGACCACGACCGCTTCGCCCTGCTCTGAGGGGAAGGACGATGGAGACGTACGCCATGCACCAGACGCAGATGCAGGGCATGCCGTGGCACAACGGCGGCCTGTTCATGGGGATGCACTGGATCTGGTGGTCGTTCTGGATCGTCGTGCTCGCCGCCCTCCTCCTGGCGTTCTGGCGCCTGTATGCCGACAGCAGACAGATGCACGCACGGTCGCCCGGGAGGAGCGCGCCGAGGAGGCACTCCGGCGCCGCTTCGCGGACGGGGAGATCGACGAGGAAGAGTATGCCAGAAGGCTGAAGGTGCTTCGCGAAACGATGCTGGGAAGGTGATGGACGGGGTGCACGCGCTGCTGACAACCAACCAACGATTTCGAACCACCCGCCCCGGGGAGGGGGCTCTCATGGGGAAGACCATAGCCGGATTGCGCGCCGTCGTGCTGTCGACGGCGATCGTCACCTTGGCCGCGGCGTGCCAGGACAACGCCACCGCGCCTGTCGAGAACGCGCCGGCAGCGCTCCTGAGCGTCCAGCCCGCGGGCGGCTCCATCGACGTCGCGGTGGGTGCCGACGTGGTGATCGCGTTCGACCACGCCATCGCCGAAGGGATGGAGGAGTACGCGGCGCTCCACGAGGGCTCGGTCGTCGGGCCCGAAGTGGCAGGCACCTGGACCCGGTCCGCGGACGGCCTGACGCTGACGTTCACCCCCGCCGCGCCGCTGAAGCCCGCCACGACCTACGTCATCCACATCGGTGGTGGCATGATGGACGAGGACGGCCACACCGTAGACCTGGACATGCACGGCATGGCCATGGGCGGCCATGGGCCACCCAGTCGATGATGACCGGCGGGATGGGCAGTGGGATGGGTGGCATGGGTGGACAGCCCGGAGCCCACATGGGCACGGGGTGGCAGCACCCGTCGAACGGCACGTACGGCATGGTGTTCTCGTTCACGACGGCGGGGTAGCTGTGCGGTCCACCGTCTTCCGGAATGAAGGAGAGATCACGCGGGATTCACCGTGGCTTCATCACCGACCTGCGACCTTTGGGTTGGTACGGATCGTGCGACTCCAGGTCGCCACGGATCGAGGTGCGGGAGGTCGCTCCGGCACCGACGTGATTTCGAGATCGAGGGAGGACCGACGATGACGCCGAAGAGATGGACGACGACCCTGGCCATGCTCCTTCTCACAGTTGCCCCGCTGGCGGGGCAGGAGAAGCCCAGCGAGGCGCAGACCAGCCAGGCGGCGACCTGGGCCTGCCCCTGGGGGCGAATGGGCTCCGGCATGATGGGAGGACCGACTGCCATACAGGGCCACACGCCCATGATGCGCGGAGGTCACATGATGGGCGGTCAGGGCACGATGGAGTGGTCCGGAATGACGGGATGGCCCGGCATGATGGGCGGGTACGGCATGATGAGTACGTATGGCATGATGGGCACGATGCAGGGAATGGGTTCGGTGCCGTCGGCGCTGCTGGCTGCGGCCGAACCGCTGGGCCTGAGCGCCGACCAGAAGACACGTCTGGAGAGCATCGCCACGACCGCTCGCAAGAACAGCGTGAGCCAGATGCAGGCGGCCTGGCAGGCGCGGCAGCAGGCCGCGCAAGCGCTGAACGGTGATGCACCGGATCTCGACGCCTACGCGAAGGCGCTGCGGACCGCCTCGGACCACATGGTCCAGGCGCAGGTGGCCATGGCCAAGGCCTCGGTCGACGCCCGCGCCGTGCTGACCGAGGCGCAGCGCACGCAGCTGCAGAAGGGGATGGCGCTCGTGGGTTCGATGGCATGCGGGATGGCGGGCTACGGCAGCTCGATGCACGCTGGCTCCGACCTCTGGCAACGGCCATGGCATAGACCACCGCTGAACCGACCACGAACGATCACGCCGCCGAAAGCCCGGGCCGCACGCGGCCCGGGCTTCGTTTCTTGTCGGCCGCGGAGTTAAGAACCGCTCATGGAGGCTTCACCGTGCCTTCACGCGGCCGATGACATGATCCATGCAGAACCCTCCCAGAACTCGACCGGAGAGCGAGGTGAGTCGGCACCTGCACGGTTCAGGCACCCGGGGCGTCGGCCCCGGTCCAGTCCTCACGCGAGGCATCTGGAAGGAGAACCCCGTCTTCGTCCACGTGATGGGCTTGTGCCCGGCGCTGGCTCGCGAAGTGAAACGAGGGACGCGTGGCCGCGCGCGTCGGGCCTGCCACGGCCAGCATCACCGTCATGGTCTGGATGATCGTTTCGGGCGATCCCGCCTTCGCCGTCCAGCGGCTGGTCACGGTCCTGGTCATCGCCTGCCCCCACGCGTTGGGTCTCGCCATACCCCTGGTCATCGCCATCTCGACGACCCTGGGTGCCCGCAACGGCCTTCTCGTGCGGGACCGCCGCGGGCTCGAGGAGGCCCGGAGGCTCGACGCCGTGGTCTTCGACAAGACGGGGACGTTGACGATGGGCGAGTTCGGCGTCGTCTCGGTGGCCGTGTCCGGCGACATCGGCGAGGACGAGGCGCTCCGGTTGGCCGCGGGCGTGGAGCAGGACTCGGAGCACACCATCGCGCTCGGCATCGTGAACGGCGCGAAGGAGAAGGGGCTGGCGATCCCCCGGGCCGAAGGGTTCGAGGCGCTCCCGGGCCACGGTGTCCAGGCTCGTGTCGAGGGACGGGAGCTGCGCATGGGCGGGCCCGCGCTCCTCCGCGAGCTCGGAGCCGCATTGGACGGCGAGTTGGCCCGCGCGGCGGAGGAGAGCGAGTCCCGGGGCCAGACGACCGTCTACCTCCTGGAGGATGGACGTCCCCTGGCCGTCTTCGGCCTGGCGGACAGGGTGCGGGAGGAGTCCTGGGCGGCCATCGACGCGCTCCATGCCCTCGGCGTCGAGGTGGTGATGCTCACCGGCGATGCCCGCGCGGTGGCCGAGGCCGTGGCGAAGGACCTGGGCATCGACACCGTGTTCGCCGAGGTGCTCCCCGAGCAGAAAGCCGAGAAGATCCGGTCGCTCCAGGCACAGGGAAAGCGGGTGGCCATGGTGGGGGACGGCGTGAACGACGCGCCGGCGCTGGTGTCGGCGGACGTGGGCGTGGCCATCGGCGCCGGAACGGACGTCGCCGTCGAGGCGGGGGACGTCGTTCTCGTGCGCAGCGATCCGAGGGACGTACCCAGGATCATCGAGCTGAGCAAGGCCACCTATCGCAAGATGATCCAGAACCTCCGGTGGGCGGCGGGTTACAACGTGCTCGCCATCCCGCTGGCGGCAGGTGTGCTGGCCCACTGGGGCGTGCTCCTGCATCCGGCGGTCGGGGCCATCCTCATGTCCCTGAGCACGGTCGTGGTGGCCATGAATGCACAACTGCTCCGCCGGGCGAAGCTGGGCCTGCCCGAGGAGGCCCGAGGGGAGGGGTAGGGGAGCGGAGCCGGTCGGAGGTCGACGCCGCAGGGAGGCGACATGAAGGACGTTGACCGGATCGGGCGGCTGTGCGCCGCCGCGTTGCTGTTGTCGCTCGGAGCTTGCGCGCCCTCGTCCGGAAGCGGGCAACCCGGCAGGCCAGCCAGGGGCGATCCGCCCAACAACCTCCGGGATGGCATGGGCGGCATGATGGGGCGTGGCAGGATGCCCATGATGGGCGGCATGATGTCGGGCCCCGCCGACACCGCCGCGGCGCCGACGGCCGCGGCGCGGGAGGCGAGCGCCCCGGGTTGTCCCGACGTCTCCCAGACGCTCGTGGACGCGGGTCGCGGGTCTTCACCGGATCCGGCAACTGCTACGCCTGCCACGGGAGCGACGCGCACGGCACGGCCGTGGCGCCGAACCTCACGGACGGCGAGTGGCTGGACGTCGACGGGTCCTACGGGGCCATCGTGGGCCTGGTACGCTCGGGGGTGCCGCATCCGAAGCGGTTCCCCGCGCCGATGCCGGCCGAGGGCGGGGCGCAGCTCACCACGGAGCAGGTGTGCGCCGTGGCGGCCTACGTCCACGGCCTGGGAGGCTGAGGGCCCGCCTCAGCCCAGCTCCTTCCGATACCGTAGCGCCTTCAGCGCGATGGGGTCGGGAGCCTCGGCCAGCTTCTCCGCACCGTCCTTCGAGAAGCCCCGCGCGACGTAGAACGCCCGGGCGCGCTCGTTCATCTCCATGACCCAGAGCGTGAGCAGACGGAATCCCTGCCGCACGCTGCGCCGCTCGATCTCGCCGCAGAGAGCGGTGCCCCAGCCGCGTCGCCAGTGGGTGGGGTGGACGTAGAGCGTCGGCATCTCGGCGACCGTGGCGCCGTCCAGGTCCGGGTCCACGGCCGCGCGCAGGGTGGAGAAGCCCACGATCCGGCCGTCCTCCTCGCCCACGATCGTCGTGACTGCCGGGTCGCTCAGCCACTCCTTCCACCGCTCCAGGCGCTCCTCGGGTGAGAGCACGTCCACGAGGGCGTCGGGAATCCGGCCGCGGTACAAGGCCTCACGGCTGGCCTGGTGCACCTCCGAGATGGCCTCGGCGTCGCCCGGCCGCGCGTCGCGAATAGGGAACGAGCGGGTCGTCATGGTCCGATAGGTTATGCTCTCCGCCCGGAGTTTGGAATGCCGATGACGCACGGCAGCGTGTCGGGACGGCGCGCGCACGTGCCATTTGCAGGATTGCGGCACCGCCCGGATGCGCTATCTTGTAGTTGAGATTGATTCTCAAAGTACGACACGTCCTTCCGCCACCCGCTGGATCTGCACATGGCCTCCACGCGGCGTCTCCCGATGGTCGAGACTGCGCCCGCGCCCTCGTCCGAGGGCGAGACGGAGCTGAGGCTGGCCGACATCCCCCTGCGGCAGGCCTGCGAGTTGGTGCGCATCGACCTTCCCCACGACGAGCTGGAGCCCCTCCTGGAGCGGGGCGTTCTGCCCGGCTGCGAGCTGTGTCCCGGTCCGGCGCTCCCCCTCGGGCGATCCGATCGTGACGGTGGATGGTACGCTCCTGGCCCTCCGCCGCGAGATGGCGGGCTGCCTGTGCGTCCGCCTCCGTGACGGGTCGGGCAGGACCCTGCTTTCCTCGACCTGATCTTCCCGCCGTCCGTCGCACCCTTGTCCTCCACCCCGCTCGCCGACACCTCCGTCTCCCGGGCCCCACGACCACGACGATTCCCGCCCCGATGGTGGCCGAGCGTCCGCTCGTGGCGCTGGTGGGCCCTCCGAATTCCGGCAAGTCCACGCTCTTCAACCGGCTGACCGGACTTCGCCAGAAGGTGGCGAACTACCCGGGCGTCACGGTGGAGAAGAAGACCGGGCGCATCCGCCTGGACGACGGGCGCGAGCTCGACGTGGTGGACCTACCCGGCGTGAACGGGTTCTCGGCGCGCACGCTGGACGAGCGGGTCACCCGGGACGTGCTGGAGGGCCGGGAACCCGGGATGCGCTCGCCGGACGCGGTGATCCTGATCGTGGACGTCACGCGCTTCGAGCAGCAGCTCATGCTGTGCGAGCCGATCCTGGAGATGGGCATCCCCACGCAGCTCGTCCTGAACATGTCCGACGAGCTGGAGCGGCGGGGTGGCTCGATCCGCCCGGAACGCTCGCGGACGAGCTGGGCGTGGAGGTGGTGCACGCGGCGGTCCGCTCGGGGCGGGGTGTGGACGCGATCCAGCGCTTCCTGCACGACGTGGCGGATCGCGGCGCGCTCACCGGAACGGCCGTGCCCGGCGGTGTCGAACGTCCCGCGGGGCGTCCAGCTCCCGATGGTGGACGTCTTCGCCGCGAGGCGTCGACGGGTGCGCGAGCTGGCGCGCAGGGCCGAATACCGGGCCGCGGGCCCCTCGAAGATCCAGGAGCGGCTCGACGCCGTGCTCCTGCACCGCGTCTGGGGGCCGCTGATCTTCCTGGGCGTCGTGCTCGCTGGTCTTCCAGGCGATCTTCACGTGGGCGACGCCGTTCATGGACGGGATCGAGTGGCTGATCGCGACCTCGGGGGCGTGGGTGGCCGGACATCTGCCGGACTCGTGGGTTCGCGACCTGCTCATCGACGGCGTGTGGGCCGGCGTGGGATCGGTGCTGGTCTTCCTTCCGCAGATCCTGATCCTCTTCCTCTTCCTCGGCATCCTCGAGGACTCGGGCTACATGGCCCGGGCGGCCGTGATCGCCGATCGGATGATGTACCGCGTGGGCCTGCAGGGCCGGGCGTTCCTGCCCCTCCTCTCCGGCTACGCCTGCGCGGTGCCGGCGATCCTGGCGGCGCGCACGGTGGAGGACGAGCGGGACCGCCTGGCCACGATCTTCGTCACGCCGTTCATGACGTGCTCCGCGCGGCTGCCGGTCTACGCGCTGCTGATCGCCGCGTTCATCCCCGATCGGCCCGTGCTCGGGCCCCTCATGGGCACGCGCGCGGCGACGCTCCTGGGCCTGTACGCCCTGGGCATCGTCGCGGCCGTCGGCACGGCTTTCCTCGCTGCGGCGCACGCTGCTGCGCGGGAAGTCGAGCACGTTCATGATGGAGCTGCCCTCCTACCGGGTTCCCTCCCTCAAGTCGCTGGGCCTGCGCCTGCTCGACCGCAGCAAGGTCTTCCTGAGGCGTGCCGGGCGGGTCATCCTCGCGGTCACCGTGACGCTGTGGATCCTCGCGCAGGTCCCGCGCACCGACGGGCAGGCTCCCCCCATCGAGCGCAGCGTGCTCGGCTACGCGGGGCACGTCCTCGAGCCCGCGATCCGTCCGCTGGGGTTCGACTGGAAGATCGGCGTGGGGCTGGTGTCCTCCCTGGCGGCCCGGGAGGTGATCGTGGGCACGCTGGGCACCATCCACGGCGTCCAGGAGGCCGACGAAGGCTCGCTCCAGCTCCAGGCCGCGCTGAAGCGCGACCTCGACCTGGGGGGCGCCGTCGCCCTCCTGGTCTTCTTCGCCTTCGCGCTGCAGTGCATGTCCACCGTGGCCGTCATGCGCCGTGAGACCGCCGGATGGCGGTGGCCCGCGCTCCAGTTCGGCTACATGCTCGCGCTCGCCTGGGGCGGGGCGTGGCTGGCCAACTGGCTCATCTGAGCGGCGCCGCCACCGCCTGCCCCGCACCCGTTGTGGGGAAGCTCCCCGCAAAACGATTCCGCTTCCTCCCGACAGTCCCATCCCGTCGCGGACGCGCAATCTTCACGCGTGCTGATTGAAGGGGGTCGATGCGGAGCTATGTCCGTCCGCCAGCCCCCGCGGACTCGTCGACGAGCCGCTAACGGACGTGTGAAGTCGTCGAGTCCGGGTGGGGCATGGCGTCCCCGTGCCCCATCCCGGGCTGCATGCCCTGTCGCTGGAAGACCACCCACAGGCCCGCGACGAGCACGACGGTGGCGAGGACCCTGCGGGTCCACGGGCGCTCCCCCGCGAGCCGGCGGACGCCGAGGCCGAACGTCGCGAGCGCGGGAAGGGTGCCCAGGCCGAAGGCGGCCATGGCCGCGGCTCCCGTGAGCGCGTCCCCCGAGGCCACGGCGATGCCGAGGGTCGCGTAGACCAGGCCGCAGGGCAGCAGCCCGGTGGCCATCCCGAACACGAAGCGGGAGCCGAGGTCGCCGCGGGTGGCGGCCCGCGTGGCCAGGCGGGTGAGCCCGGGGATGCGCAGGGCGGGCTCGGGAACGAGCCCCGGCGAGGCCCGCCGCGAACCAGACGACGAGGGCGGCGGACACGACGGTCGCCACCCAGGTGGGACCGGGGACCGCGTCGCCGACGAGTCCGGCGAGGGCTCCGAGGGATGCGTAGGTGAGGATCTTGCCGGCGTGCCAGGCGGCGGTATGCGACGCCCGGCCCCCGCAGGCGAGGGCGAACGAGCCGCACATCCCGATGCAGTGTGGGCTGCCGACCAGACCCGCGAGCGCAGCGGCCGAGATGGCTGGAATCATGATGCGCGCGTGAGGCTGGCGAGAAGGGATAGCTGGACCGAGTCGAAGTCGAGGTACGTCGAGCCAAACCTCACGAGAGAACCTTATGGAACAGACCTCTCGCGGTACAGTCGCCGCGGCACCGGTGGCGACGGACGTCGGCCCGGACCCGGGCTACGACATGGCCATCGTGAAGATGTTCTTCACGGCGACGGTCGTGTGGGCCCTGGTGGGCATGCTGGTGGGCGTGATCATCGCGCTCGAGCTGGCGTGGTGGCCGGCCAACCTGGGACTGCCCTGGACGAGCTTCGGGCGGCTCCGCCCACTGCACACCAACGCGGTGATCTTCGCGTTCGCCGGCAACGTGTGCTTCACCGGCATCTACCACTCCATGCAGCGTCTGCTCAAGACGCGGATGTTCAGCGACGTGCTGAGCCGCATCCACTTCTGGGGGTGGCAGCTCATCATCGTCGGCGCCGCGATCACGCTCCCCCTCGGCATGACGCAGTCGAAGGAGTACGCCGAGCTCATCTGGCCCATCGACGTGGCGATCACGTTCGTGTGGGTGGTCTTCGCGGTGAACTTCTTCGGCACGATCGCGATCCGGAAGGTCAAGCACCTGTACGTGGCGATCTGGTTCTACATGTCGTTCGTGCTCACCATCGCGGTGCTGCACATCGTGAACAGCCTGGCGATCCCCGCGACGCTCTTCCGGTCGTACCCGATCTACGCCGGGCTGACCGACGCGCTGGTGCAGTGGTGGTACGGCCACAACGCGGTGGGCTTCTTCCTGACCACGCCGTTCCTGGGGCTCATGTACTACTACCTCCCCCGCGCGGCGGAGCGGCCGGTCTACAGCTACCGGCTGTCGATCATCCACTTCTGGGGGCTGGTCTTCCTCTACATCTGGGCCGGGCCCGCACCACCTGCTCTACTCGGCGCTGCCCGACTGGGCGCAGACGCTGGGGATGGTGTTCAGCATCATGCTGCTGGCCCCGTCCTGGGGCGGGATGCTGAACGGGCTGCTCACGCTGAAGGGCGCCTGGGACAAGGTGCGCACGGACCCGATCCTCAAGTTCATGGTCGTGGCCGTCTCGTTCTACGGCATGAGCACGTTCGAGGGGCCGATGATGGCGATCCGGTCGGTGAACGGCCTGGCGCACTACACCAACTGGGTCATCGGCCACGTCCACTCCGGGGCGCTGGGGTGGGTGGGGATGATCTCCTTCGGCATGCTCTACTGGCTGGTGCAGAACATCTGGAAGCGGCCGCTGGCCCACCCGAAGTGGGCGTCCCACCACTTCTGGCTCGCCACCATCGGCATCGTGCTCTACACGGTCTCCATGTGGGCCGCCGGCCTCATGGAAGGGCTGCAGTGGCGGGCCCTGAACGACGTCGGCCAGCTCGCCAACCCGGTCTTCGTCGACATCACGCAGCGCCTGAATCCGTTCATGTGGATGCGGCTGACGGGCGGAACCATGTACCTCATCGGCGCCGTCGATGATGGCGATCAACTTCTGGCAGACCGTCCGCGGACCCGCCCAGCCGTCGCTGGCCGAGCCCGTTCCGGTCGGCGGCCGACTGAGGAGGCGACCATGAGCACGAGCACAACGAATCCGAGAAGGCCTACGGCCGCTTCCACCGGCGCTTCTTCGAGGGCAAGGCCGCGGTGTTCGCCATCGCCACCACCGTGGCGATCTCCATCGGCGGCCTGGTCGAGATCGTCCCCATGTACACGGCGCAGTCGCTCACGTGGGAGCGCGCGGACTGGGTGACGCCCTACACGGCGCTGGAGGTCGCGGGGCGCGACATCTACATCCGGGAGGGATGCTATCTGTGCCACTCGCAGATGGTGCGCCCGATGCGCTCCGAGATTCTGCGCTACGGCGAGTGGTCGCGCTCGGCCGAGTACCAGTACGACCGGCCGTTCCTGCTGGGCTCGCGACGCCTGGGACCCGACCTGCAGCGGGTGGGCGGCAAGTACCCGGACGCCTGGCACTACGAGCACATGCGCGACCCGCGCTCCACGTCGCCCGGCTCGATCATGCCGACGTATCCCTGGCTGCACCGCGGACAAGATCGATCCGGCGGACATCACGGCGTCCATGGTCGCGCCTGCCGAAGGCCGGCACGCCCTACACGCGACCTGACGGAGGAGCACGTCGCCGGCGCCCTCGAGACGCAGGGGACAGAGATCGTGCAGACCTGTCCACGGCGGGAATCACCGCGGCGTGGAACGACGAGATCGTCGCGCTCATCGCCTACCTCCAGCGCCTGGGCGTCGAGGGCAAGCAGCACCTCGCGCAGCAGCAGGGAGGGAACGAATGAACCCCCTGCTTGAAGGAGGCCGCGGAGTCGGTGGAGATGGGGTGGCTCCTGGGCATCATGACGGTCGTCTTCCTGGCGATCTTCCTGGGGTGGGTCTGGTACGCCTACCGGCCGAAGCACCGGGACCTGATGGAGGAGCTGGGACGGATGCCTTTCACCGACGGAGGTGACGCGTGAGCGAGGAGAACAACCGCCTGCTCGGGCACACCGACGAGGCCGACGGCATCGACGAGTACGACAACCCGCTCCCGGACTGGTGGGTCGGGCTGTTCTGGTTCACGATCGTCTGGGCCGTCGGCTACGGCCTCTGGTACCACGTCATCGCCGACCGGTCGCAGGTGAAGCACCTGCAGGAGGAGATGGCCGCGGCGGAGGCGCGCTGGCCCGCCCAGGCGGCCGCCCGGGCTGCCGCGGCCGCCGACTTCACCATCACGCCGGAAGCGGTGGCGGCGGGCGAGCAGGTCTTCAAGCAGAACTGCGTCGTCTGCCACGGCGACGACCTGCAGGGCGTGATCGGGCCCTCCTTCCTCGACGACGAGTGGCTGCACGGGGGGCAGGCATCCCAGATCATCCACACGATCACCAACGGCGTGCCGGAGAAGGGAATGGTGCCGTGGGGCGGGATCCTGAGCCCCGAGCAGATCAACGACGTCGCGGCGTTCGTGATCACGAAGCACAGCGAGGCGACGGGGCGGCCGATCGAGGAGATCCTGAGAGCCCCGCGGACGCCGGCTCGGGCGCCGGGGTCGATTCCACGGCCGCCAACCCGAACGGATAACGGAGGAGAAGGACCGTGGCCGTCGTCAGGCTGCCGGGCATGACCGGGACGCGGGAGTGGGTGTACCCGCAGTCCATCCAGGGGACGTTCACGCGCCTGCGGCGGTGGACGTTCCTGGGGCTGCACGTGGCACTGTTCGTCGCGCCGTGGATCACGATCAAGGGACACCCGCTCGTGCTCATCGACCTGCCGCACCGGCGCGTGCACCTCATGGGCGCCATCTTCACGCCGGCGGACACGATCTTCCTGGTCCTGCTCCTCCTCTTCCTGGCGTTCAGCCTCTTCTTCTTCACGGCGATCTTCGGGCGGATATGGTGCGGGTACGCGTGCCCGCAGACCGTCTTCCTGGAGAGCTGGATCCGGCCGCTGGAGCTGTGGATCGAGGGCGACCGGACGCAGCGGAAGCGCAGGGACGCGGGCCGGCCTGTCGTGGGACAAGGCCTGGCGGAAGGTCGCGAAGTGGGGCGTGTTCCTGGCCGTGTCGCTCCTGCTGGGCATGGCCATGACCAGCCTGTTCGCGGGAGCCAGACCCCTGTGGACGGGGCAGGCGAGCGCTCACGTCGTACGCCTTCGTTGGCGATCTTCGCGGCGTTCTGGTTCGTCGACTTCACCTGGTTCCGCGAGCAGTTCTGCATCTACCTGTGCCCGTACGCCCGCTTCCAGAGCGCGCTCACCGACGACGAGACGCTGCTCATCTCCTACGACGAGGAGCGGGGAGAGCCGCGGGGCCCGAAGCGCGGCCCCGAGGGCGGGTGCATCGCGTGCCAGAAGTGCGTGGTGGTGTGTCCGCAGGGCATCGACATCCGCAACGGCTTCCAGCTCGAGTGCATCCAGTGCGCCCGCTGCATCGACGCGTGCGAGAGCGTCATGAGCCGCTTCGACCAGCCCACGCTGGTGCGCTACAGCTCCATCGCCGTGGACGACGGCGAAGCCGACGCGTCCGTTCCGGCCGCGCACGCTGGTGTACGGGGGGCTGCTCACCGCCCTCACGGCGGCGGCCGCTGGTCCTCCTCCTCGGCCGGGTGCCCTTCGAGGCGTCCGTGAACCGGGCGCCGGGCTCGCTCTTCACGGTGGATGCCGACGGGTACGTGCGGAACACCTACCTGCTCAAGATCACCAACAAGGAGGCCTCGGCAGACGCGGTGTCGTACCACGTGGAGGTGGACGGCCTGGAAGGTGCGGTGGTCACGACGTCCGATCTGGACATCGCGCCGGAAGCAGAGCACGACCGTGCCGCTCATCGTGCGGCTGCCCGTCGCGGCCGCGGATCGCCGGACGATCCCGTTCACGGTCGCGGATCGCGTCGCCGTCCGCCGAGCTGCTCCTGCCCACGACCTTCAAGACGGGGGCCGCGTCGGTGGAGAAGACGAGTGAGCGTCGCGTCGCCCCGCCGGGGACGGATCACGCTGAGCCGCGACCAGCTCTGGCCCGCGATCATCATCGTCGGGCTGGCGCTGGTGCTGGTCGTGAACGCGATGTTCATCTACATCGCCGTCAGCGGCGCCGACGAGGTGGCGCCCTCGTACAACGCCGGAGCGAGCGGTGATGTGGCCCGGACCTCCCGCCGAGCCGGAGCCGAGCCGCACGGCGGCGGCGACGCCCCGTCAGCCTCCCTCGCGGTGCCCGCACTGCGGGACCGCCGTGGAGGGCCCCGAGGACGCCTTCTGCTGCGCCGGCTGCGAGATGGCCTACGCCATCATCCGCGGGTGCCGGCCTCGAGCGCTACTACGCCGAGCGCGAGGCCTTCGCCCCCCGTCCCGAGCCGCTCGCCGGGAGGGTGGGACGCGCTTCCCGTGGAGCCGGACGAGGGCGGGCTTTGCGAGATCCGCCTGGCGGTCGACGGGCTGCGCTGCGCCTCGTGCGTCTGGGTGGCGGAGAACGTGCTGCAGCGCACGCTCGGCGTGAAGGAGGCGACGATGAGCTACGCCACCGGGCGCGCCACGCTGCGCTGGGACCCGGCGCGGGTGCGACTCGGCGAGCTCGCCGGCCGCGATCGCGGCCCTCGGGTACCGGCCCCGCCTGCTCGGCGAGGAAGCGAAGCCCGACCGGGACCTCCTCATGCGCCTGGGGGTCGCGGCCTTCGCGGCCGCGAACGTGATGATGTACGCCGCCGCCCTGTACGCGGGATGGTTCGGCGGGATGGAGGCGCGCTTCGTGGCGCTCTTCCAGTGGATGTCGCTGGTGCTGGCCACGCCGGTGGCGCTGTGGAGCGCCGCGCCGTTCTTCGCGGGCGCGTGGGCCGGGCTGCGGAACGGCGTCCTGCACATGGACGTCCCCATCGCGCTGGCGGTCCTGGTCCTGTACGTGCAGGGCGTGGCGGGCACGCTGCTGGGCGCCCACACGTACCTCGACTCCCTCACGATGCTCGTGGCGCTCCTCCTGGCGGGACGGGTGCTGGAGTCCCGCGGCCGGCGCAGGGCGGCCGAAGCCGCCGTGACGCTGGCGGCCACGCTGCCGGCCACGGCCCGACGGGTGCGGCGGGGCGCGGTGGAGACGGTGGCCTCGGCCGAGCTGGCGGCCGGCGACCGCGTCGTATGCGGTGCGGGCGAGGAGCTCCCCGCCGACGGCGTCGTCGTGGACGGAGAGAGCTTCGCTGCGCCTGGCGCTCCTCACCGGAGAGGCGGCGCCGGTGGCGGTGGGGCAGGGGGAGCGGGTGTGGGCGGGCACGCTCGTGGTGGACGGCGGCCTGACCGTGGAGGTCACGGAGGCCGCGGAGGAGACGGTCATCCACCGCATGGCCGAGGAATTGCGCGCAGCCGCGGACCGGGGGACCCGGCCGTCCTCCACCGACCGCATCGCGCCCTGGTTCACCGGCGCGACGCTGGGGGTGGCTGCAGGCACGTTCCTGGTGTGGCTGCTCAGCGCGGGTGCCGGGGCCGCGCTGTCGGCCACCGTCGCGGTGCTCGTGGTCGCCTGTCCGTGCGCGCTCGCCCTCTCCCGTCCCCTGGCGGCGGCCGCGGGGCTCGGGGCGGCGGCTCGCCGCGGTCTCCTCTTCCGGTCCGCGGACGCCCTGCTGGAGCTGGCGGACATCGATCTGGTGGCCCTCGACAAGACCGGGACGGTCACGGCGGGCGCGCTCGACGTCGTCGCCGCCGGCGACGCCGACCTGCGCGTCGCCGCCGGCCTCGAACGGTATTCCCTCCATCCCGTGGCCGCGGCCGTGCTCCGCGAAGCCGCGGCGCGGGGCATCGCGCTCCCGGCGGCTGCGGACGTCCACGAGCAGCCGGGTGTGGGCATCTCCGGGAACGTCGACGGCCGGCGCTGGCGGATACGGAGCGGGGGAGCGGGGGTGATCGTCCTCGACGGCGAGGACGGCCACCGGGGCCTGATCCGCCTGGGCGACTCCGTGCGGCCGGACTCGGCCGACGCGGTGGGGCGGCTGCGGGACCTGGGCGTGGACGTCGCGCTCCTGACGGGGGATCACCCCGAAGCCGCGGCGCGCATCGCCGCCGGGGCCGGAATCGACGACGTGCACGCCCGCGTCGGCCCCGAGGAGAAGGCCGCGTGGGTACGCGGGCGGCGCGACGAGGGACACCGCGTGCTGTTCGCCGGCGACGGGCTCAACGACGGTCCGGCGCTGGCCGTGGCCGACGTGGGCGTGGCCATGGGCACCGGAGCCGCATCGAGCATCCTGACCGCCGACGGCGTGCTGGTGGCCGGCTCGCTCCTGCCCCTGTCGACGGGGATCCACGCCAGCCGCGCGTGCCTGCGGGCGATCCGATGGAATCAGGCGCGTTCCGTGGTGTACAACGTCACGGCGGTCACGGCTGCGGCGCTGGGGTGGGTGAACCCCCTGGTCGCGGCGGTCCTGATGCCGATCTCCAGCGCTCTGGTCGTGTGGGGCGCATCCCGCGTCGAGGCGGCCGTGCGCCGCATCGAAGGAAGGGCGGCCGCGTGAATTCGATCTTCTTCCTCATCCCGGTTGCGGTGGGCCTGGCCGCGGTCTTCCTCTTCCTCTTCCTGAAGGCCGTGAAGGACGGGCAGTTCGACGACCTGGACGACCCGCCGCGGCGGATCCTGAAGGACGACTGAGGCCGCAGGGATCGGTCCGCGCGGGGGTGGGCCGGCTTGTCTCCCATGTGCGCGGCTTCTACCGTGCGTGTCCACCGGTCCCGCGACCGGTCCACCGCTCCCTTCGTCCCGGGATCCCGGCTTCGATGGCACCTGCCCCCGACGAGCGACCGATGATCGGCAGGACGCTCGGCCGCTACAGGGTGATGGACCGCCTGGGTCGGGGCGGGATGGGAGAGGTCTACCTGGCGGAGGACACGGCCCTCAAGCGTCGGGTGGCGATCAAGAAGCTCGCCGACGCGCTGCCGGACGACGCACGCTGGGCGGAGCGTCTGCGGCGGGAGGCGGAGGCGCTGGCTGCCGTGAACCACCCGAACGTGGTGACGGTGCACGCCCTCGAGGAGGTGGACGGCGTCGGCTTCGTGGTGATGGAGTGGTTGCAGGGGAGGACGCTCGCGGAGTTGCTTCCGGATGACGGATTCCCGGCCGAGCTCTTCTTCGAGCTGGCTCGGCCCGTGGCGGCCGCTCTCGAGGCCGTGCACGAACGGGGCGTCCTCCACAGGGACCTCAAGCCCGGCAACGTGATGGTGACCGCCGACGGCCGGGTCAAGGTCGTGGACTTCGGCCTGGCCCGCATCGCGTCGGAGCGTGCGGGGGCCGAGTCGCTGGCCAACACGACGACGCACGCCCTGGCAGCCGGGACCCTGCCCTACATGTCCCTGGAGCAGATGGTCGGGGACCAAGCGGATCCGAGGTCGGATCTCTACTCCCTGGGCGTGCTGCTCTTCGAGATGGCCACGGGACGCCTGCCCTTCACGGGCCGCACTGTCGCGGAGCTGATGAGGCGGATCGCCGTGGGTCCGCCCCCCGATCCCACCGAGCACCGACCCGATCTTCCACCCAGGCTGGGCCGGCTGGTGCGGAGGCTGCTCAGCTCGGAGCCGGAGGCGCGGCCGGAGAACGCGCGCGCGGTGGCGGAGGAGCTGCGGGCCTGCGTGTCCGAAGGAGCAGCGGGTGGGCACGGCGCCGCCCGGCGCACCCCTCCGGCGGTCGTTCCCGCGCCGGGCCCGCCCGGGCTGGCTCCCGATACGGAGCTGCTGCAGCTCGTCGCTCGCGGGCGACGGCTGTGGAACCGTCGCTCCGAGGACGCGTTGCGGACGGCGCTCGCCTGCTTCCAGGAGGCCATCGACCGGGATCCGATGCACGCGCCGGCGTGGATCGGTGTTGCCGACACGCTCAACATGCTCTCCAACCACGGCTTCGCCCACCCGGGCGACAGCCATCTCCGGGTGGCCGCCGCCGTGGATCGAGCCGTGGCCCTGGAGGGCGAGTCGTCGGACGCCCTGCGCGTGCGCGCCCTGGCGGCCTGGCAGTTCGATTACGACTGGGCGGGGGCGGGGGGGTTCTACCGTCGCGCGCTGGAGCTCGAGCCGGACGCGCCGCTGACGCACTACTGGTACGGCATCCTCCTCGGGGTGACGCGCCGGTTCGAGGAGGCCTTCGAAGCGTTCCGCCGAGCCGAGGCTCTGGACCCGCTCTCTCTCATGGCACCTGCGGCGCGCGGGTGGTTCACGCTCTTCTCGGGCAGGCCAGGGGAGGCCCACGAGATCCTGCAGCGCGTTCTGGCGATGGACGCCCGGCTGCATCCCGCGCTCTGGTTCGACGGACAGGCGCTCTCCGCGTTGGGCCGTCACGAAGAAGCGGTCGCGTCTTTTTCCGAGGCCATCCGGATCGGTGGCCGCACGACCCGGATGACGGGCTACCTGGGCTTCGCGCTCGGATCGGGAGGGCGCACCGAAGGGGCTCTCGCGGTGCTCGACGAGCTGCGCTCCCTTGCGCGCGAGCGCTACGTCCCCCCGTACTTCGAAGCCCTGATCCTGATCGGCCTTGGCGAGCGCGAGGAGACGCTCGAGCGCCTCGAGACGGCCTTCGAGACGCGGGACACCATGCTCCGGGACCTGGGTGTGGATCCTCCGTGGTGGGGGCTTCGGGGCGAGCCGCGCTACGAGCGCCTCATGGGGGAGATGGGGCTCCGGGCGGAAGGCACGTAGGAGCTCTCCCCAAACGCAGTTGCGGCTCATTCCGCCTGAGCCGGCACGATCACGACGGGACGACGGGGCTGGGCGTGGTGCGCCTGGCGAGCGGTCGGACGCTGGTGGACCTCGGAGCCGGAGTCGCGCCGCTGGACGAGACGTGACCGATGGTGAGCGCCTCGGCGGGGGCGGACGTCTACCGCGGGCTCTGGTCTGGGTGCGCGCCGACGCGACGCTGACGGGGCAGTTCGCGGCTCCGGTGGGCGGCGGCTGAGCCCGCCGCCCGCCGTCACCGCCTCTGGCCATGGCCGGACGGCTACCGGGCGGTACGCGAGGTCGGTGCCGCCGATTCGGTTCGTGAGCCACCCGCCGGGAGGCCGGCGAGCTCGCCGAGCTACATGCCTTCGGCGCCCGCTGGCGGAGCGACCATCGGCACGGCCGAGAGCTGCTGGACGATCCTCCAACTCCCGTCGGACTGCCTGCGCAGCACGACCAGGTAGCTCCCGCTCATGGTCTGCTCCCCGCCGTCCGGCGTCTGCAGCGTCTGGGTGTAGGTGCCCATGTCCGAGGCGAGATCGACGCCGGCCACCGTGTGCGTGTCCGTGAGCTCCATGGTCGACATGCCGCCAACGAACGGCGCCAGGGCCTCCTGGATGGCGGCTCGCCCCCTCGCTGCCTGCCCGTCGGCGCCCACGAAGATGGCGTCGTCGGAATAGAGGGCGCCCACTCCGGCGGCGTCGTGGGCGAGGGCGGCCTGCCGCCACGCCGTGCGCACCTGGGTCACCTGCGCCACCACGGCCGCCGTGTCCACGGCGGATCCGGCGGCGCCCTGCATGTTCTCGCCCGCGCCGCACGCGGCGGCCACCAGCGGGATCACCACCAGTGCCGAGCTCGAGCTGCGTCCCATGATCGGCTCCTTCGGTATGAGGATGACTGTGGTGTACGGGGACGTTGCGCCCGGGGGGCGGAGAGCGAAAGGAAACATTTGTGGGGGTACCGGCGCGGGGGGCGTCCGCTGCGCGCGCCATCGTTGCGGTACACCGATCGTACATCGAGTATTCCCGCGGGAGCGGCCCCGCCCGGGGGACGCGAAAGACGGATCGGGATCTCCATCGGAAGGACAGCGCCATGATCGACTGGGACAACATCGCACCGATGATCGTGGCCGTCGTCCTCATCCTCACGGTCGGGGGCGTGGCGGTGCTGCGCCCCATCGCGAAGCGGATCAGCGAGCTGTTGGAGCTATACGCCCGGGACAAGCAGACGGGCCTCGAGAACGACGTGGGCCAGATCCGCGATCTGCTCGAGACGATGAACGCCCGCCTCCAGCTCATGGAGGAGCGCCAGGACTTCACGGACCGGCTTCTCACCGGCCAGAAGAAGGAAGAGGAGGGGACCCCTCGTGGCTGACGTGATCGACTACGAGATCTTCGGCGACGACATGCAGCTCGTCGAGATCTCGCTGGATACCGGCGAGGGCGTACGCGCCGAGGCCGGTGCCATGATGTACATGGAGGAACACATCGAGATGCAGACGTCCACGGGCGGAGGCGTCTTCAAGGGCTTCAAGAGGATGATCACGGGGGAGTCGTTCTTCATCACGAACTTCACCTACCGCGGCTCGGGTAGCGGACGGGTCGCGTTCGGCGCGCCCTATCCGGGCAAGGTGGTCCCGGTCGACCTGCGCGGGTTCGACGGCGAGTTCATCTGCCAGAAGGACTCGTTTCTGTGCGCAGCCGAGGGCGTCGAGATCGAGGTCGCGTTCACCAAGCGCCTGGGTGCCGGCCTCTTCGGCGGGGAGGGCTTCATCCTGCAGCGCCTCCAGGGGGACGGGATGGCCTTCATCCACGCAGGTGGCGCGCTCATCGAGAAGCGCCTCGACCCCGGGCAGCGCCTCCGGGTCGACACGGGCTGCATCGTGGGGTTCTCGAAGGCCGTGGACTACGACATCCAGTTCGTGGGCGGCTTCAAGAACGCCCTCTTCGGCGGGGAGGGGATCTTCGTCGCGACGCTCACTGGGCCGGGCATCGTGTATCTACAGAGCCTTCCCTTCTCCCGCCTGGCCGACCGCATCGTCCAGGCCTCCCGCGTCGGCATCCAGCGTCAGGTGGGTGAGAAGCCGGGTGTGGCCGGACTGGGTGCGAACATCCTCGGGGGGCTGCTGGGCGGCGACCGATAGCGCGCCCGGCGGCGGTCAGTGGATCGAGTCGAGCCGCGCGCTGTTGGCGTTGAGCTTGTCGACCGCGCGCTGGGCGTCGCCGATCTTGGAGGCGCCGGGAAGCGGCATCGTTCCCACGATCGAGTCCTTCTGCCGTCGGGTCAGCGTGTCCCGGTCCACCTTGGCGGCGCTGGCACCCTGCGCTGCTGGACGCCCACAGGCCCCCACGCCGAGCACGGCGAGGGCGACGACGACCAGACGTCTCATGCGTGCGCTCCTGGCGCGAGGGAACGATCCTGCTGTTCCACACTTGCCGACGGGGCAGGGAGGCGCAAGTTGCCCGTGTCGGGGGTCCGCATCCACGAGGCAGCCGAATTGAAGCCACCCACCCTGGTTCGCCGTGCCGCGGTGCTCGCGCTGCTCGCGCTCGGCGTGGCATCGAGGGCGACGGCGCAGAGGCCGCCGTGGGACGACGCGCTCACACGCTTCTCCGCGGACATCGCGGCCGACGTCGCGCAGGACGACGTGGGTGGCATCGCGGCCGGAGTGGTCCTGGACGGCGATCTCGTCTGGGCGCGCGCGGTCGCGTGGGCGGACCGGGACCGACGCGCTCCGATGGGCACTTCCACGATCTCGTGGGTGGGCTCGATCTCCACGCTGGCGAGCCACGGGGGCTCGGTCCAGGGATCTACGGCCAACATCGCTTTCGACCCCGACGCCCGCATCGGGGTGGTGTTGCCGCGGAAGTACCAGAGGGGAGCCACGAACCTGCAGGATGCCGCCGCGCGCCTCGTCGAGGAGCTGCGCGACATCGGGAGATGACCATGAACGCTCGATTCGCCACCTGTGCAGTCGTCGCGACGCTCACGGCGTCCGCCTGCTCCGAAGCGCCCGACCGAGTGACGGTCGAGGTCGCGTTCCCGGAAACCGCGAGCGCGCAGCCGCTGGACGGTCGGCTGATCCTGGTGCTGTCCGCCGATCCCGAGGGGGAGCCGCGCACGCAGGTGACGTATGGCCCCGGTGCCCAGCCGATCTTCGGTCTGGACGTGGAGGGCTGGGAGCCGGGCGCCACCGCCACGTTCACCGACACCGTCTTCGGCTTTCCGGTGGACCGGCTTGGCGACCTCCCCGCGGGCACCTATCGCGCCCAGGCGATCCTCAACCGCTACGAGACCTTCCATCGCGCCGACGGCAAGGTCGTGAAGCTGCCCCCCGACCACGGGGAGGGGCAGCAGTGGGCCAGCAAGCCCGGCAACCTGTACAGCGCGCCGCAGGAGCTCGTGGTGGGCGGGCCCGGGACGGAGAACCGCGTGGACCTGGTCCTGGACCAGGAGATCCCGCCGGTGCCCGACTTCGCCGCCCAGGAGACCGAGTGGGTGAAGTACGTGCGCATCCGGTCGGACCTCCTGTCGGACTTCTGGGGCACGGACATGTACCTGGGCGCGTGGGTCCTCCTGCCCGCCGGCTTCGACGAGCACCCCGAGGCGCGCTATCCCCTGGCGATCTTCCACGGCCACTTCCCGTCGTCCTTCGACGCGTGGCGCACGGAGCCGCCGGACACCACGACGCCGTGCGTGTACAGCGCCCGCTTCCGCGTGGACTGCTACAACCACACGACGGAGGAGGGCGCCTACCAGGTCTACAAGGACTGGACGTCTGCCGGCTTCCCCCGGCACCTGGTGGTGGAGATCCAGCACCCGACGCAGTACTACGACGACTCCTACGCGGTGAACTCGGCGGCCCAGGGCCCCTGGGGGGACGCGATCATGCGCGAGCTCATCCCCGAGATCGAGCGGCGCTACCGCGGGATCGGCGAGGGATGGGCGCGCTTCACCTACGGCGGGTCGACCGGCGGGTGGGAGGCGATGGCGGTGCAGGTCTTCTACCCGGACGACTTCAACGGCGCGTGGATCGCGTGCCCGGACCCCATCGACTTCCGCGCCTACGGGACCGTGAACGTCTACGATAACCGGAACGCGTACCACCTCGACGAGCCGTTCAAGCGCACTCCGCGACCCGCCCAGCGCGACTGGCTGGGCCACATCAGCTCGACGATCGAGGAGGAGAACAGCTGGGAGCTCGTGCTCGGGACGCACACGCGCTCGGGCGGGCAGTGGGACATCTGGGAGGCGACCTTCTCGCCGACGGACTCGCTGGGCTATCCCGCGCGCATCTGGGACAAGGTCACCGGGGAGATCGACCCGGAGGTCGCCGCCTACTGGCGGGACCATTACGACCTGGTACACATCCTCCAGCGCGACTGGGCGACGCTCGGCCCCAAGCTCGTCGGCAAGCTGCACATCTACGTCGGCGACATGGACAACTACTACCTGAACGACGCGGTCTACCTGGCCGAGGACTTCCTGGAGAGCACCACCGACCCCTACTACGCGGGCGAGGTGGACTACGGCGACCGGGCGGAGCACTGCTGGAACGGTGACCACACGCGCCCCAACGCCCTCTCCCGGCTCCGCTACATCCAGATGTTCGCACCGCGCATGGTGGAGCGGATGATGCGCAACCACCCGCCGGGCGCGGACCTGACGAGCTGGCGGTACTGAGCACCCGGGACGGCCGACCTACCGAGGGAGCGCACGTGAGAGCATCCCAGCCCATCCCCGCCACGCCGGTCGCCGAGCTGACCGTCCGCGGGCTCGTTCTCGGCGTCGTCATCACCGTGGTCTTCACGGCGGCGAACGTCTACTTCGGCCTCAAGGCCGGAATCACCTTCTCCACCTCGATCCCCGCCGCCGTGATCTCGATGGCGGTGCTGCGCGCCTTCCAGGACGCGACGATCCAGGAGAACAACATCGTGCAGACGGTGGCTTCGGCCGCCGGCACGCTTTCCGCGATCATCTTCGTGCTCCCCGGCCTGATCATCGTGGGGTGGTGGACGGGCTTTCCGTACTGGACGTCCTTCGCCATCTGCGCTGCGGGCGGCGTGCTGGGCGTGATGTACACGATCCCGCTCCGCCGCGCGCTCGTGACCGACTCGGACCTCCCGTATCCCGAGGGCGTGGCCTGCGCCGAGGTGCTCAAGGTCGGGTCGGGCCAGGAAGGGCACGATGCCAGCGAGGCCGTCGAGACCAGCGGGGCGGGCCTGAAGGCGGTCGTCGTGGGCAGCGTCGTCTCGGCGGTCTTCTACGTGATCGTGCAGACGCGGGTCTTCGCCAGCGACGTCGCCCAGTACTTCCATGTGGGCCGGGAGAGGACCGCCGCCAGCGGCTTCGACTTCGCCCTCTCGTTCGCGCTCTTCGCCATCGGCCACCTGGTCGGCTTCTGGGTCGGCATCGCCATGCTGGTGGGCGCGGTGATCGGGTGGGGTTGGGCGGTGCCCCATTTCACGTTGCTGCACCCCCTGGCGGGCACGGCGGCGGACGTGGCCCAGGAGGGATGGAGCCAGTACGTGCGCTTCGTGGGCGCGGGCGCCATCGGCGTGGCGGCCATCTGGACGTTGGGCACGCTGGTGAAGCCCGTGGTCGGGGGGCTCGCCGGGGCACGGGCCGCCGCCCGGGTGCGCAAGGCGGGGCAGGCGGACACGCTGCCCCGGACCGAGCAGGACATCCCCATCGGCCAGGTGGGGCTGGTCTCCCTGATCTGCCTGATTCCGGTCGCCTGGCTGTTCTGGCACTTCAGCGTGGCCAGCGGCCTCGGGTCGCACGCGCTGCTGCTGACGGTCGGCGGCGTTGTGTTCGTGGTCGTCATGGGCTTCCTGGTGTCCACGGTGTGCGGGTACATGGCCGGGCTCATCGGCTCGTCCAACAGCCCGCTGTCGGGAATCGGCATCCTGGTGGTGGTGATCGCGGCCCTGCTGCTGGTGGTGACCGTCCAGGCGCTGATGCCGGCTTCGGCGGGGCAGGCGCTGGTGGCATTCGCGCTCTTCGTGACTTCGGTCGTGTTCGCGGTGGCCTCCATCGCGAACAACAACCTGCAGGACCTGAAGACCGGGCAGCTGGTGGACGCGACGCCCTCGAAGCAGCAGTGGGCACTGGTGGTCGGAGTGATCGCCGGGGCGCTCATCATTCCCCCGGTGCTGGACCTGCTCCAGAACGCCTACGGATTCCTGGGTGCGCCGGGAGTCGATCCCGCCCGCGCGCTCCCGGCTCCCCAGGCCGGACTGATCTCGGCGCTGGCCCAGGGAGTCATCCAGAACAACATCGATTGGGGCCTGATCGCCCTCGGGGGAGGCATCGGCGTGGCGAGCATCGTGGTGGACGAGGCTCTCCACCGCGGCACGAAGTCGGTGCGCCTGCCGCCCCTGGCGATCGGCCTGGGCATCTACCTCCCCACCTCGACCACGTTGATGGTGGTGGTGGGCGCGATCGCGGGCGCGTGGTTCAACCGCCGCGCCGACGGCGCGCCGAAGCCGGAGGCCACCAAGCAGCTCGGCGTGCTGCTCGCGTCGGGGCTCATCGTGGGCGAGAGTCTGCTGGGCGTGATCCTTGCGGCGGTGATCGCGTTCTCCGGGAAGGACGCCCCCCTCGCCCTGGTCGGCGGCGGGTTCGCCACCGCGTCGATCTGGATCGGGGGGTTCGTGTTCGCGGCGACGATCGTGGTGCTCTACCGGTGGATCGAGGAGATGGGGCGGAGCTGAGGCCGTCGCAGAGCGGGTCCCTGTGCCGGCGTCTCCCGATCCGCGAGCTTCAAGGACCAGCAGAAGCCGGTGTGGTGGAACGGATGCCACGGGCACTTCGCTCTACCGCACCAGGACGGTCGGAAACCACGGGAGCCTGGGATGGCCATGCGCAGAGTCGTTCGCCGTGTCCGCACGCGAGTGCCGGACTACACCTTCCTCGGGTGCCCCCTGACGAAGAGCCGGACGGCGTGGTGCCATCGGGTCTGCACCCCGGTGCAGGGCAGGGGGGCCTGCGGTCGGGTCGCCCCCCACGCGCTCGTGGGCCGGACGCAGGAAGCGATCCTTCGGCACCGGATCGGCACGGGGACGCCGGCGCCGCGCAAGGACTGAGGATGCCGGCCCCTACTGCGGCCGCATCGCCTCCACCGGGTCCGAAAGGGTCGCCATGCGGGCCGGCACGAAGCACGCCAGCAGCCCTGCCGTCCCAAGTGTCGCGAGCACGAACGCGTAGAGGAATGGATCCGCGAGGGACACGCCGTAGGTCACGAAGCTCAGAGGCTTGGCCAGCCCATACCCCAGCAGGAGGCCGAGCGCGGCGCCCACCGCCAGCTGGAAGGTCCCCTCGCGGAGCACCATGCGCAGGATCGTGGACCGCTCCGCGCCGAGGGCCATGCGAACGCCGATCTCCTGGCGGCGCTGCGCCACCGAGAAGGCCATGACGCCGTAGAGGCCCACAGCGGACATGAAGAGGGCGGCGAGGCCGAAGATCGTGAAGAGGGATCCGAACAACCCGAACGCCCAGGTGGAGCGGTGGATGGCGTCGGGGAGGGGCGCCAGGTCGTACACCGGGAGGTTGGGATCCATCTCCGCGACGACGGCACGCAGCCGTGGGGCCAGCGAGGCCGGATCGCCGTCGGTCTTCATGGCCACGGCGAAGGACGCCGCGTCGAAGATGTTGGGCGTGTTCGGGGGCACGTAGAGATACTCGGTGGGTCGCCGGTCGTCGCCGAGACCTCCCACGCCCCCGCCCACGTGGACGTCGCCCACGACGCCCACGATGCGCATCCACGGGTTGGGGGACTGGGCCCGGCCGACCCGCACCTGCGCTCCCAGGGGATCACGGCCGCGCAGAATACGGCGGACGAAGCTCTCGTTGACGATGGCCACCGGGCTCGCCGGGTCCCACACCTCGCCGGGCTCGAAGTCACGACCGCGGCGGATCGGGATTCCCACGGTCTCGAAGAACCGCTCCGTCACCAGCGCCGCGTTGGTCTGGGGGATGTCGCGGTCCGTGGGATACGTCTCCCCTTCCACCATCACCCACCAGGTGCTGCCGCCCAGCGCCGGAAGGCTCGTTGTCAGCGTCGCGCTTCGGACGCCGGGCTCGGACTCGAGGCGCTCCTGGAGGCTCTGGAAGAAGGTCTGGCGCTCCTCCCGGGTGGGGTAGTCGGCACTCTGCAGAAGCACCCGCCCCGTCAGGACCGGCTCGGGATCGAACCCCAGATCGGTGTTCTTGAGGTTCACGACGCTGCGGATCATGAGCCCCGATGCGATGAGGAGCCCGCAGGAGACCGCGATCTCGCCCACCACCAAAGCCGACGTGAGCCGACCCAGCCGCCGGGAAGACGAACCTCTGGCTTCGTCCCGAAGGGCGTCGCCCACGCCGCCGCCGGACGCACGGAGCGCCGGAATCGTGCCGGCGGCCACCGTGGCCAGGAGGGTGACGCCGAGGGCGAAGGACAGCGCCGGAGCGTCGAGACGGATGTCGATCCAGTAGGGCTTCTGGACCTCCGCGATGGCCGCGTTGAAGGCGTCCACGCCCACCAGGGCGATCCCTATCCCGAGGATGCCCCCCACCGTGGCCAGCACCAACGCCTCCGCCATGAGCTGGCGCACCACGCGGCCGCGGCTCGCCCCCAGTGCCGTGCGGATAGCCACCTCCCGCCCCCTCACGGAGGCCCGGGCCAGGAGGAGGTTCGCCACGTTGGCGCACGCGATGAGCAGGACCCCGAAGGTCGCCGCCAGCATGAGGAACATCACGGCGGTGATCTGCGGCGGCATGTATCGCTCGGCGAAAGGCGCCGCCCAGAAGCGGACGTCTTCGTTCTCCTGGGGATACACGGCTTCGATGTCCCGGGAGATCCGGTCCAGCGCTGCGCTCGCGGCCTGCTCGGACACACCGGCCACGCGCCGGCCGAAGACTTCGAGAAACGCCGCGCGGCGGGGTGTCGTCGCGGGGTCGAAATGGTAGGGCATCCACGCCACTGCCTCGAAGGGGAAATGGTACCCGTCCGGCATGACCCCGACGACCTCGGTCGACTCTCCGTTCACGCGGATCGTGCGGCCTACCACCGAGGGGTCGGCGCCGAAGCGGTTCCTCCACAGGTCGGCGGAGAGCACGATGCGGGGCGGGGCGTCCGGCGCGTCCTCACCGGCGCGGAACACGCGGCCCAGGAGCGGCGGCACACCAACCAGATCGAGGGCGTTGGCGGAGACCGAGGCGCCCGATACGCGCTCGGGTGGGGCCTCCTCGCCTGCCAGGTTGAAGGAGACCCAGTTGTAGGCGGCCACGTCCTCGAAGACGGTCTGGCGTTCCCTCAGATCGAGGTAGTCGTGGAGGGGGACGCTGTTCTGCTGGATCCCCAGGCGATCGATGCGCTCGTCCACGAGCATCAGCCGGTCGGCGCCAGGCGCCGGAAGCCCCCGCAGGATCGTGCCGTCCAGGGAGCTGTAGGTGTAGGTGGTCAAGCCCACGCCAAGGGCGATGGTGATCACCGCCACCAGGGACAGGCCCGGCGTCTTCAGGAGCATCCGCATCCCGAAGCGCAGATCGCTCATCAACGTCGTCATCGGTTCACCTCACGCTCGTCGTCCACGCCGGCCCCGGTACCGCGGCGGGAGGACCCGCTCCGGCAACAGGGGTTACCGGAAATGCCGTCGGGAGAGCTCGAAAGACCGCCCGCGGGGCGCGCACCTGTGGACCAGACCATCAAGACGGAAGCCGGGAGGCGCGGGTTTCGGGTACCGGCCCGCCGCCCGCCATGGCGGCTCTTCCGCTGGCTGCGATCGGGGAGCGACAGCCAGATGATCTCGCGTCTTTCGGCGGCCGACCAACGCTCGAATATCAGCGACCTCTCATCGGGGAGCAGGGTCGGGCCAAGCATGGGCTCGGTATCGGCGCCCACGTCGTCGACTTCCCGGCAGATGGTCGCGCCTACGCTGCCAACCGTCGGATCCGCCGACCCCTCGCACAAGGACCTTCTGCGGAGGAGGAGGTGCCAGGCGACGACGACGCCCATGCTCATCGGACCCGACCTGATCGACAGCGCCTGGCCGACCCGCGACCCGCACGCCGCGGCCGGCGCGCTCACGCCGCCCGCACCTCCGTCGACCGCACCGTGAGCGTCTCGAAAGGCATGTCGACAGCCGCGTCCCTCAGCGTGCTGAAGACCCGTTCCCGCAGCGCGAAGCGTCGGGCGATGTGGTCGGTTTCGTTCCTCAACCACGCCTGCAGCTCAACCTCCACGTTGTAGTCGTTGAGCGCCCTGACCACCATCCTGGGCGGTGGGTCGGCGAGGTAGGCGTCGTCTTCACGGATCACGCCCAGGAGGAGGCTTCGCACCCGGTCGATGTCCTCGTTCACGCCGATGGTGACGGAGATGTCGATGCGGAGGTGGGGGAAGTTCGTGTACGACGCCACCGTCGTGTTGATGATCGTCGAGTTCGGGACGGCGAGCATGCGGCCGTCCACGGTGACGACACGCGTCGAGCGAAGCGTGATGCGGTCGACCCGGCCATAGTTGTCCTGGACCTCCACCAGATCGCCGATCACGAACGGGCGATCCCAGAAGATGAGCACCCCCGAGATGAGGTTCGACAGAGCGTCCCGGGCGGCGAACCCGATGGTGAGCCCGGCGACGCCGAGGCTGGTCAGCAGCGCTGCCGTGTTGATGCCTACGGCCGACAGCCCCTGGACGACGCCGAGCGTGAGGATGACGAACTTCGCGGTCGTGAGGGCGAAGCTCGCGGTGGTCTCGTCGGTCCGCGTTCGGCGCATAGCTGCGCCGAGGATACGGTTCACGAGGAACCAGAGCGCGTAGAACGCTCCGAAGATCAGGAGCCCCACGAGAACGTTGGACACGCCGCCGGCCAGCGCGGCACCCAGCGCGGCGGGGTCGAACTGGATGCGGAGTCGGTCGAGGATTCCGATGAAGAACTCGGTCACAGGCCCTCCTGGGGGAATGGGTCGCGTCTCGTCCACCGACGCTTGCCGGCGTAGCGCCCGTACCCCGAAGTTGCCTCAGCACACCGACCCCATCCACCGCGATCCGCTCCGGGGCACCATGAACGTCCGACGCACCCTCTTCGCCCTCGCCGCCCTGCTTCCGGCCTACCTCGCCCCTCCGGTGCACGTGGGCGCCCAGGCCGTGCAGCCGGGGCTCTACCAGGGCCTTGCCTGGCGCTCGATCGGGCCCTACCGGGGCGGCCGTACCAAGGCCGTCGTCGGGGTGCCGGAGCGAGCCCGGCCTCTTCTACGTCGGCTTCGTGAACGGAGGTGTGTGGAAGACGACCGACTACGGCCGGGTGTGGACGCCGATCTTCGACGATCAGCCCACGGGCTCCATCGGCGCCATCGCGGTGGCCCCGTCCGACCCGCGTGTGCTCTACGTGGGCAGCGGCGAGGGAATGCAGCGCCCCGACCTGACGACGGGCGACGGCATCTACCGTTCGGCGGACGGCGGGGAGACGTGGACGCACCTGGGGCTGCGCGACGGCCAGCAGATCCCGCAGATCGAGGTCGATCCGCGCGATCCGAGCCGCATCTTCGTCGCGGTGCTGGGCCACCCCTATGGCCCGAACGAGGAGCGGGGCGTGTTCCGCTCGACGGACGGCGGTCGCACGTACGAGAAGGTGCTCTACCGCGGTCCGACCGTCGGCGCCGCCGACGTGGCGCTGGACCCGGCGAACCCGGACATCGTCTACGCCGACCTGTGGGAAGCCCAGGAAGGCCCGTGGGAGAACGGGAAGTTCACCGGGCCGGGGAGCGGCCTGTTCAAGTCCACCGACGGCGGTACGACCTGGAGCCGGATCGGGGACGGGTTGCCCACGGGGGAGGAGGGACTGGGCCGCGTCGGCATCGGCATCGCGCCGAGCCGGCCGACCCGCGTCTACGCCATCGTGGCGTCGCCCGGGGAGCGGGGCGGCGTGTACCGGAGCGACGACGCCGGCGCGACGTTCACGCGGGTGCAGGACGACCCTCGCCTGTGGGGCCGGGAGGGTGACTTCCACGAAGTCAGGGTCGACCCCACCGACCCCGACGTCGTCTACGTCGCGAACGTCGTGACCTGGAAGTCCACCGACGGCGGGCCGGACGTTCCAGGCGTTCCGGGGGGCCCCCGGCGGGGACGACTACCAGCGCATCTGGATCGACCCCACCAACCCCCGTGTGATCGCCCTGGCCTCCGACCAGGGCGTGGTGATCACGGTGAACGGCGGCGAGACGTTCGGCTCCTGGTACAACCAGCCGACGGCGCAGTTCTACCACGTGAGCACGGACAACGCCTTCCCGTACCAGGTGTGCGGGGGGCAGCAGGAGAGCGGTTCGGCCTGCATCGCCAGCCGTGGGGACGACGGCCAGATCACCTTCCGCGAGTGGCATCCGGTGGGCGTCGAGGAGTACGGGTACGTGGCCCCCGATCCCCTGAATCCCGACATCGTGTACGGGGGGAAGGTGACGCGCTTCGACCGGCGCACCGGCGACGTGCAGAACGTCGGGCCTCGCCCGCTGAGGGGCGACGACTACTTCACGGTGCGCACGCAGCCGGTGCTGTTCTCACCCACCGATCCGCACACGATGTACTTTGCGGCGAATACGCTGTGGAAGACCACGAACGGCGCGCGCACGTGGGAGCAGATATCCCCGGACCTCACGCGCACGGACTCGCTGATGCCGGCGAGTGTCGAGCACTGGAGCGATGACCCGGCAGCCCGCGGCCACCACCGCGGCGTGATCTACACGATCGCCCCGTCGTACGTGAACGGCGACTGGATCTGGGTGGGCACGGACGACGGGCTCATCCACGTGACCCGCGACGGCGGCAAGAGCTGGAAGGACGTCACGCCCGCCCAGATCCGGGACGTGGCGTGGAGCAAGATCTCGATCATGGACGCGTCGCACACGGACACGCTCACCGCGTACGCCGCGGTGAACACCTTCCGCCTCGACGACCTGCGCCCGCACATCTACGTGACGCACGACGGCGGCGACAGCTGGACGGAGATCGTGAACGGGATCGCGGAGGGCACGGTCACGAACACCGTGAAGGAGGACCCGGAGCGTCCGGGGCTCCTCTTCGCCGGGACCGAGCGGCAGGTGTGGTTCAGCATCGACGACGGGGCGCACTGGCAGTCGCTGCGCCTCAACATGCCCGCGACCTCGATCCGCGACCTGGTGATCAAGGACAACGACCTGGTGGTGGGGACGCACGGGCGCGGCTTCTGGATCCTCGACGACATCACGCCGCTCCGGCAGATCGACGCGTCGACGGCTACGCGCCCCGCCGAGCTGTTCACGCCGGGCGACGCCTGGCGCTTCCGCTGGAACCGGTGGACGGACACGCCGCTGCCCCCCGACGAGCCGGCCGGCAAGAACCCTCCGGACGGTGCGATCCTCTACTACTGGCTCGCGGGCGCGCCCTCGACTCCCGTGACGCTCGAGATCCTCGACGGCGAGGGAGGCCTGGTGCGCCGCTTCTCCAGCGACGACGCGACCCGAGCCGATGCTGGAGGGGCAGCAG
Organism: uncultured Gemmatimonadales bacterium; assembly: GCA_963848895.1. Taxonomy (GTDB): domain Bacteria; phylum Gemmatimonadota; class Gemmatimonadetes; order Longimicrobiales; family Gaopeijiaceae; genus SZUA-318. The sequence goes on along the minus strand of CAWKGE010000017.1, from coordinate 280,068 downwards.
GTGCCGCCGCGCTGGGTGCGGCCCGCGCAGGTCCTGTCCGCGGAGCCTGGGATGCACCGGTTCGTGTGGGACCTGCGCTACGAGCGTCCCAAGGGCGTGCGCGAGGGCTACCCGATCTCCGCGATCGACGGCAACACGCCCGCCGAGCCGCGCGGGCCGATCGCCGTGCCTGGCGACTACGTCGTGCGGCTCACGGTGGACGGGCAGGTCCACACGGGCTCGCTGCACGTGAGCATGGACCCGCGCGTGGATACGTCGGTCGAGGCCCTGCAACAGCAGTTCGAGCTGTCCATGCGGATCAAGGACGTGCTGGACCGCCGTGACGAGAGCCCCTCGCCACGGCTCCGTCCCATCCTCGCGGAGCTGGAGAGCCTGTACCGGATCCTGCAGGCGAGCGACCAGGCGCCGGGCCTCGGAACCGTGGCCCTGGTGAACCAGCGCCTCCTGGCGGCGGAGCGGCTGCTGCCCCCGAGATAGCCCCGCGGCCGCGGGCCCCACCGGGCGCGTGAGCCGAAAGCGAGCCGCAGCCGGTATCCCCGGATGGATCGAGGGTAGAGCGGAGATCGGTGGCGCCGGAGGCGGCTATGGGGCGGGCGGGAACCAGGCCGGAGGCTGGACGGCGGGGGTGGCGTACGGCCGTCCTCGCCCTCGTGTGCATGCCCGCCGGCGCGATGGCACAGACCTCCGGACGGCCCGGCCGCGCCCCGGGCGCGGGGGAGGACCGGCCGGATAGCGTCGCGAACGTGGTCATCGGCCCCGGCTGGATCGCTGGCCCCGACTGGAGGGCCCGGGCAGGGTGGGGTGTGGTCGAGGCGCACCGCACGTTCCGCCGCGACGACGGCCCGCTGCGCCTGGAGGTGGGCGGAGGCTTCTCGGGCATCGAGGTGGCCAACTGGTTCGGGATGGGCAACGGAACCGACCGGTCGCTGGGAGCCCGCGCCTACGGTGTCGACCTCGACGCGCTGCGGCTCGAGTCACGGCTGGTGGTCCCGCTCGGCCGTGGCGCACAGGTGGAGCTGGGGACCTACGCCGTCCGCACATGGTCGCGCGCGAAGGATCTCGATGGCCTGTTCAGGAGCGCACGGGACACGATCTACGGCGCCGACACCTTCGTGCGCATCGGTGCCCAGGCGGCGTTCCAGCTGGATCGCCAGGAGCGCCGAGGGGCGGCCACGCGTGGAACGCTGCTCCGGGTCTCGTTGCGTGGGCTGCCGCCCCTCCAGGACGTGCGGAAGGCCTACGCCAGGGTGGACGCCGAGGTCCGGGCCTTCTTCCCCGTCGGAGGACACCCCGGCGCGCCGACCCTCGCCGTCCGCGCCGGCGGCGCGAAGTTGTTCGGGCCCTTTCCCATGCAGGACGCGGCCTTCCTGGGTGGCAACGGTACCCTGCGGGGCTGGCAGAGCGAGCGCTTCGCGGGCGATGCCTCGCTGTACGCAGGCCTCGAGTCGCGGATCCGCCTCCGTGGCGTCGGCGGCCCGTTGCCGGGCGCCCTGGGGGCCTTCGGGCACGCGGACGTGGGGCGCGTGTACGTGAACGGCGCGTCTCCCGGCGGATGGCACGCGGGATTCGGCGGTGGCGCCTGGCTCGCACCGGACCGATGGAGCAGCGCGCTCACGCTCGGATTCGCCCACAGCCGCGAAGGGACGATGCTGTACGCGGGGCTCGACTTCCCGTTCTGACGGGGGAACATTCCCCCCATGGCCATCGACTTCCGGAGGGGACCGCGCTGGTACGCCGCCGGCGCCATCGCGGTCGTGATCCTCTTCCTGCTCTGGCGCGGGTACGCGGGCTGGCCGTCGTACATCGTCCAGATCGACTACCAGTGGGCGGCCGACCTGGTGGAAGGGGCCGAGGTGCTCGTAGACGGAGAGGTGGTGGGCAAGCTCGAGCGGCTGGGACGGCGCACCGTGAACGGCTTCGAGGTCGCGAAGGGCGAGCATGTCGTGGACCTGCGGCTCCCCGACTGCGAGACGCGCCCCGAGAAGGTGACGCTGGGCCCGAGCCGCATCGTCGTCCTGAATCGCCGACTTCGAGGAGCGCTCTTCGGCCGGGCGCCTCGGGTGCTACGTGTTCTTCCGATGAGCCCGACGGGCAGTGCGCCGGAGGAAGGCCGCGACCGCATGCGCGCTCTACGCGTGCGGGTCGGTCGGATGGTGCTCGACATGATCGGGGTGGTCTTCGCCGTGGTCGTCGCCCTGGCGGCGGACGAGTGGCGGGAGAACCGCGAGCTGCAGCAACGCGCCGACCGGGCCCAGGCGGCGGTCCTCGCGGAGCTGCGCGCCAACCGGGCCGAGCTCGCGCGCACCCGCCCGAGCATCGACTCCGTGCAGGCCAGGCTGGCGGAGGGAGCCCGGGTCCTGGCGGAGGGGGGCAACCCGGCGCTGAACCTGAACCTGGAGTTCCCCGACTTCTCGGACGCCGCGTGGCGGATCACGCAGGTGACCGACGCGGCGTCCCGCCTCGACTTCGCATGGCTGACGAGCATCGCGCGCATCTACGAGACGCAGCGCCTGTATGGCGAGGAGCGCTCCGCCATCCTGCAGACGCTCGGTGGCATGGGGGTCGGCCGCGCGCCGCCCACCGTCGATCGCCTGCGGACGGAGATGTCCATCCTCCGTCAGCTCCACGACCAGCTCCTGAAGAGCTACGACAGCGTTCTTGGAGACCCGGAGCGGTGAGGACGGGCCCTTTGCTCGGTGCCTTCGCGGTTGCAGTCGCGCTGGGCGGGTGCGCGCCCGACGCCCCCGAGCCGAAGCCGGAGCAGACCGCCATCCCCGAGGCCCCCGCGGACGTGGTCCTGGGCGCGGCGTGGTCCCATGACGGTACGAAGCTGGCTGTCGCGTGGACCCGGCGAGACCGCACCCGGATCTACGGTCTGCTCGCGCCCTTCGACGACACCCCGCCCCAGCCGTCCCGCGGGCTCCCGCTGACGGAGGGGGAGGGGACGTCCCCGACGTGGTCGCCGGACGGGCTCTGGCTCGCGTTCGCCACCGCGAGGGACGGCAACGGGGAGATCTACCGCGTGCGCCCCGACGGCACCGGTCCGGAGAACCTGACGAACGACCCCGCCGAGGACGGGGAGCCCGCCTACGCTCCGGACGGTCGGCGCATCGCGTTCGTCTCGAACCGCGGCGGGGAGGGCGTGCCCAGGATCTGGACGATGGACGCCGACGGCCGCGGCGCTCGGCCGCTCGGGGACACGCTCCCGGGTGCGGAGCACGCCCCGTCCTGGGCGCCGGACGGCCGGCGCCTGGCATTCCAGGTGGGAGAAGGTCACCCGCGCGCGATCTGGATCACCGCGGCCGACGGAGCGGGGGCCGAGCGGGTCGCCGACGGCGGAGCGCCCTCATGGTCGCGCGACGGCGCGACGCTCTACTACGAGCGTGCCGATTCCGTGTTCGCGCGCACCCCGGTGGCGGCAGGGGGTGAGGAGCGGTTCCTCGTCGGGGGGAGGATGCCGCGGCCGTCGCCGGACGGCCGGTGGCTCGCCTTCGTCCGCGGGGACCCGCCGTCCGTGGGGCTGTATCTTCTGGACCTTGAAAGAGCGACGGAGACCCGCATCACTCCGTAGCTCGCGTCTCCCGCACCCGGACGTGCGATGCAGCTGCCGCTCCTGACGGACATCGTCATCCTGCTGGGGGTCTCCCTCGTCGTGCTGTACCTGTCGCACGGGGTTCGGCTTCCGCCCGTCGTGGCCTTCCTCCTCACCGGGGTCCTCCTGGGCCCCCACGGGCTCGGGGTGGTACGGGCGGTGCACGAGGTCGAGCAGCTCGCGGAGATCGGCGTCATCCTGGTGCTGTTCGCGGTGGGGCTGGAGTTCTCGCTGAAGGACCTCCTGCGCATGCGGCGCTCCGTGCTCGTGGGGGGCACGGTGCAGATGTTCGCGGTGATCGCCGTGGCGTACGCCGTGCTGGCCCTGGCCGGGGTGGATCGCCGGGAGGCGCTGTTCCTCGGCCTGATCGCGTCGCTGAGCAGCACGGCCGTGGTCCTGCGCATCCTGCAGCAGCACGCCGAGACCGACGCGCCCCACGGTCAGACGAGCCTGGCCATCCTGGTCTACCAGGACCTCATGATCGTGCCGATGATGCTCCTGGTGCCCGTCGTGGCCGGCACCTGCGGGAGGTGGAGCCGCTGCGGGCCGCCGGAGCCGACCTCGTGATTCCGGAAGAGCTGGAGACCTCGCTGGAGATCGTCGCCCGTGTGCTCGCCGGGTATCTCGTCCCGAAGAGGGAGATCGACGCATTCCTGGCCGAGGTGCGTGCCGACGGCTACACGATGCTGCCCGCGCCGTCAACGGCCGGGCCGACACTGGCGGACCTACAGCCGCGCCTGGCCGAGGTCGAGATCTCCACACTGCGCGTCGACGAGGGCAGCCCCCTCGCGGGCCGGCGCCTGGCGGAGACCGACCTCCGCAGGCTCTTCGGCATCACGGTGGTCGCGATCCGACGCGGAGACGAGCTGCTTCCGAACCCCGGCGCGGACGTGCGCCTGCAGGGGGACGACGCGTTGATCGTGATGGGCCTCAACGAGGAGATCGCGTCGGCATCCCCCCTCTTCAGGTCGGGAGGCCTGGACCCGTCGGCCCCGGCGTGATTAAGCTCCGCTCCCCCAACGGCACTGGCAGGTCGCTGAAGAAGGGGAGCACCCCGCGCGCCCCTATCGCGGCGTCCCGGGGCTTTCGCTGCTCAGGCTAGGCACGACGACGAGTCGTAGCAGCGCTACGGCGAGGAGGAGAAACGACGCATCAGCGGCGAAACCCCCATGCGCCCATCACTGTGTATGACATAGACGTACGTGGTGGTGGGTTGGGGCGGCACGGCCCCGCCTCCTGCGTTGGAACTCCTCGAGTAGCTTACGGCTACGCCTTCGTCGCGCCGCCTTGGATTCGGGGCCGTGGCGCTCCCAACGCGGGGTACTACCCCTTTTCAGCGACCTGCTAGAGCGGACGAGCCATGGCCCAGAACACCTCCTTCGACATCTCCACGGGCGTGGACCTGCAGGAGGTCGACAACGCGGTGAACAAGGCGGCCAAGGAGATCGCCACCCGGTACGACTTCAAGGGCACCAGCTGCACCCTCGACTTCGACCGCAAGGCCGGCGCGGTGAAGCTCGACGCCGACGACGCATACCGTCTCGAGGCGCTGCCGGCGTGCTGCGCGAGAAGCTGTCCCGGCGCGGCGTGCCGTTGAAGAACCTGGACGAGGGCAAAGTGGAGGTCGGGCTCCCTGGGCCGCGCCCGCCAGACCCTGGGCCTGAAGCAGGGGATCGACCAGGAGACGGCGAAGAAGATCTCGAAGGACATCCGCGACCAGGGCTTCAAGAAGGTCCAGGTGTCCATCCAGGGCGAGGAGCTGCGGGTCACCTCTCCGTCGCGCGACACCCTCCAGGAGGTCATCGCCTTCGTGAAGTCCCGGGACTACGGCATGGAGCTGCAGTTCGGCAACTACCGCTGACCGTCGCGGTAGGGGCTCTCGTGGCAACAGGCGCGGTGGGTGAGCGGTGGCGGGTTACGAGGATGGGGTGCCGCGATCTCATCACCCGGAAGCCTGGAGCCGCTCGACGGCGAGGGCCGCGGCGTGCGCGAGCTTGGCAAAGCTCGGCGTCCCGGGATCGTCGATGGTGACGCCGGTGGGCGAGAGGTTCAGCTCGCGGTCGCCCACACGCACCGAGAGGATCGCAACCTCCCTCTTCATCCCGTACTTCGGGTCCGCCTGTTGGATGGCGGTGGCCGCTTCGTCGCCGAGTTGCGGAATAGCAAGGATGTCGTAGCCGCTGGAGCCCAGATTCTCCTGCAGACCGCCCATGATGCCGGCCGGCTCGACCGGCATCACCTGCAGCATCAGGGCCGGCATGCCGTGTGCATTATCCCACTCACACGTCGCCACGTTCTTCATCTTCGCCTTGCCCGGGTGCCCCTGACCCGTGCCCGGCGCGACAGTGTGTGCCTCCGCGTCGGTCAGCAGCGCGCAGGCATCCGCGCGGCCTGCGTCGGACGTCCGTCCCGGAGCGACATGCCCCAGGGTGCCCAGTGTACAAGCCATTCCGAGAGCCATGGGACCGCGGTGGCTCGAGTGCATCAGGAAGCTCGCCACGTGACTCCTCCCCGCCTGAGTACGAAAGGCGTAAGAGAGGCAGAAGCCCGGGCTGTGCAAACGGACTCACCGTATCGTGAGCCGCGGCTCTGCGTCTTCGAGCTTTATGGACTCCCCGTTCACCGCCACGGACTCCGTGGAGATCGGCGAGGCTCCCATGATGCCGAGTAAGCGGGAATAATCCGCACCTAAGGCAGAAATAACCGACGTCAAAGCCCCGGCGCTCAGGTTGGGGGGAATCGCCCCCCCATCGCCCTGCGGTGGATCCACGCGACTCCATCCACGGAGGGCCGCCATGCGCCGCCTCTTCCTCACGATCCCATTCCTGGTCTTCGCCTGCGCGTACGACCAGGACCCCACGGCTCCCGACACCGATCCATCCCCCACCGCCCTGGCCCAGGCCACGGCGAAGATCCGAGCCGCGGACGGAGGCCCGTACGAGGTGGGCTTCACCACCTTCATGCTCCACGACGCCAGCCGCGGGGACCGGTCCATCCCGGTGTACGTGTGGTATCCCGCCGATCCGGCGGGAATCGACGCGTCGTCCCCCGAGGCCATGTACCCGCTCGATCCGTTCCACCCCGGGGAGTTTCCCGATGCCCCCTCGTCCGCCTTCGAGGCCTACGGGCTCGAGCGCGCCTACCAGGAGCCGGAGCCGGCCGAGGGTCCCTTCCCCCTGGTGATGTACTCGCCGGGATGGCAGGGGACGGCCTACACCGACGGCCACTTCATCGGAACGGGGTTGGCCCGACAGGGATTCGTGGTGGCCGCCACCACCCACTGGGGTGACCAGGCCACCGTCCATCCGGCCGAACCCTTCGATCATGTGGCCCTGGCCATCTACAACCGCCCCAGGGACGTGTCCTTGGCCCTGGACGCCATGCTGGACCGGAACAGCGACCCTTCGGACCTCCTCTTCGGGACCATGGACCCGAGCACGATCACGGCCTCCGGATGGTCCATCGGGGGCTACACGGCCATGGTCCTGGTCGGGGGTGACGACGAGGTCTGCGACCTGGCCGACCTCTTCCCTGACTGGCCCGTTCCGCCCGAGACCTGCGTTCCCACATTCCCGGATCCGCGCATCTCCAGGATCATCCCGCTGGACGGCTCCAATCAGCTCCTCCACTTCCAGGAGATGGCCCGAGTGGACGTGCCCGTCCTGGGGATGGGTGAGGAGTGGAACGCGGTGGGCGACTGGCAGGCTCGACAGCATGCGGCCTTCACCGGCCATCCGGCCTATCGGGTGGACGTCTTCAACACGAACCACCCGTCCTTCTCCAACAGCTGCATCGGCTGGGACGTCCAGGACGACTACGGGATCTACCCGCCCGGGTTCGCCGACTGGCTGAAGAGCATGTATTGCCCACCGGACATCCTGGACGGGTTCGAGGCCCGGCGGATCGTGGTGAAGTACATGGTCGCTTTCCTCACCGGCGACCAGTCGATCCTGACGCCGGGCCACGCCCTCGCCTGGGAGCCGAACGTGGAGTTCTTCGTGACCGAGCGGAGGAGCCCCAACGCCATCGACGACGACTGGCCCGACACGTTCATCTACTTCATGCACCAACCCGGACGGGAGCACGCGAACGCGTCCACCGCGCTCACGGCCTTCGGGATGAAGGATCCCACCGGGGCACGGCCCATGGACTTCGCGTTCAGGTACCTGAACGGCGGTCGCTTCTGAGCCCGGCCATGTCGAACAAGTCGCATCACCTGCCGAACATGCGGCATACCGGAGCCAAGGAGACTACCATGCGCCGGTCCCCTTTCCGTCCATTCATCGTGCTCGGAGCCCTCTTCGGCATCGGGCTCCCGAGCGCCGCTCTGTGCCAGACCGCCGACCCCCCCGTGCGGTTCCTCGTGACGGATGTATCCTGCCCGTCCGATGACGCGCTCACCGGCAGGGCGGTCTCCGTCGCCCTTCGAGAAGGCCTCGCCGGCATGAAGGGCGTACGACTCCTGACACCCGAGGATCTGGGGAGGATCTTCGAGGCCATGGGTCTTCCCGAGGATACGGGACTGACGGGTCACCTGGCACGAGAGATCGCCGTTCGAGGCGGCATCCCCCTCCTGTTGGAGACCGAGTTGGCATCCGAGGGCTCAGCCTACGAGATCCGGACCCGCCTGGTGGACCCGGAAGACGGCACGGTCCATTCCCGCACCACGGAACGAGCCTCGTCCGAAGCCGAGATTCCTGGGGCGGTGGACCGAACGGTCGAGGCGGTCCTCGGTCACCTCGATGACACGGTTCCCGCCGTCACCAATCGGCCGGTACTCTCCCTGGTGTTCAGCACATCCCTCGACGCTCTGAAGCTGCACACCCAGGCTGCCCTCGCAAACCAGCAGAGGCGCTATGCCGACGCCCTCCCCCTGCTGGAGGAAGCGGTCCGGATGGATCCGGACTTCGCTGCCGGGTGGCGTTTGCTGAGCGTGGTCCTCTCCAACCTGGGGCAGGATCCGAAACGGCAGGCGGAAGCCGTGACACGGGCCTACGAGCTGTCCCGCGAGCTCCCCGAGTACGAGCGACTGAACACGGCCGCGAGCTACTTCGCCGGAAGGTACGACTACCGCGGATCGGTGGAGGCCCTCGAGCAGCTCACCCGGCGCTACCCGGATCGGGGAGGGTGGAACAACCTCGGCCTCTGGTACTCCTTCGTCGGCGAGTACGACAAGAGCCGGGACGCGCTCCAGGAGGCCGTGAACCGGGGCCCCAGCAACCTCACGACGGCGAACCTGATCGGCGCGGCGGTCCGGATCGGGGACCTGGAAACGGCTCGGGAAGCCTTGGGGATCCGTGAAGACGAGGGGATCGGGACCCCGGCCGGGAATCTGGGCTACGCGGCCACCATCGCCTACATGGCCGGCGACCGGGAGGAGGCTCAGCGCCTCAACCTGGCCGGGGTGGAAGCAGCAGCCACCGATCTGGACAGGGCCGTGGACCTGCGTCTCGCAGGCTACCTCGACGCGGTGGAAGGGCGTGTGACCTCGTTCCACCGGCGAGTCGGGGAGGCGAATGACCTATGGTCGGCGGCGAACCGCTCCGGCACCGTCTTCGACAATGCCCAGATCCTCGCCCTCTTCGACGCCATCGTCCTCGGGGAGGACGAGGCGGCGCGCGCCCGTTTGACCGAAGCCCTGCAGGTGGCTGTCGCCGCCGATGCGCCCCTGGACCCCTTCGATGCCGGAACCTTGGCGTTCTTCGGAATGGACGAGCGAGCCAGCCAGGTCGAAACGGACTGGGAGGCCGCCACTCCGGCGGAGGCCCGGATCGACTTCGCGCCCCAGTTGTATCGCCTGAAGGGTCTCCTGGCCCTCGCCCAGGAGCCTGCCGGAGAAGGGCTCGGAGAGCTCGAGGCGGCGGTCGAGACCAGCTTCGAGAGCCCGTTCTTCGTGGGCGAGTTGGCCCTGGCCCATGACCGGGCCGGGAGGTCCGACCGTGCCCTCGAGGCCTTCCACCGGTACCTCGATGCGCCGAACGTCAACCGCAGGGTCGCCGACGCCTTGTTCCTGGCACTCACCTATGAGCGCCTCGGGCAACTTCACGAAGCCCGGGGCGAGGCCGAAGAGGCGGTGAAGTTCCACACCCTCTTTGTGGAGCTCTGGGCCGGGGCCGACCCCGAGCTGCAGCCCCGAGTCCAGGCCGCCCGGGATGCCCTGGCCAGACTGGCGCTGTAGCGGATCGCTCCAGTCGCATTGCTGTGAGGCGAGATTCCTCCGGAGGGCCGCCCAGGCCCTCCGGAGAGGGTGGAGCTCCAGTTCCGCACCCGTCGCTGACGGACCCACTGCGCCGCTGGCGCGCTTCGTGCGTCTTCGATCGATGACGTCCACGACAGATCGGAGGTACGATTCGTGATCAGCAAGACCCGAACCCTCGGCCGCTCGGCGCTCCAGGTCTCGAGCGTCGGATTGGGATGCATGGGCCTCTCGGAGTTCTACGGCCCGCCGACTCCGGAAGCCGACGGCATCCGCCTTCTCCACGAGGCCGTCGACCGGGGTGTGACGCACTTCGACACCGCCGAGAGCTACGGGGTCGGCCGCAACGAGACCCTGGTCGGCAAGGCGCTGGCCGACCGCAGGGAGAACCTGGTCATCGCGACCAAGTTCGGCCCCCTGCGCGCCGCCGATGGCACCCGCCTGGGCATCGACGGCTCGCCCGAGAACGTCCGGCGTGCCTCGAGCGGGAGCCTGGAGCGCCTCGGCATGGACCACATCGACCTGTACTACCTCCATCGCGTCGATCCCGACACGCCCATCGAAGAGACGGTCGGCGCCATGGCGCGGCTGGTGGAGGACGGCAAGGTGCGGGCACTGGGGCTCTCGGAGGCGTCCGCCGAGACATTGCGGCGCGCACACGCCGTCCACCCGATCACGGCGCTCCAGACCGAGTACTCGCTCTTCAGCCGGGAGATCGAGGAGGAGATCCTCCCCACGTGCGTCGAGCTCGGCGTCTCGCTCGTCGCCTATTCCCCGCTCGGACGGGGTCTGCTCACCGGGAGCTACTCGGAGGACTGGCGGCCCACGGACGGCGACTTCCGGCATGTGGCGCAGCCCCGGTTCGAGGGCGACAACCTCGCGGCCAACCTGGAGCTCGTCGAGGTCGTGAAGGAGGTGGCCCGGCGCCACGACGTGACGCCCGCGCAGATCGCGCTCGCCTGGGTGCTGGGTCGCGGCGAGCATGTGGTGGCGATCCCCGGCACCACGAAGCGCTCTCACCTGGAGGGGAACCTGGCGGCGCTGCGGGTGGAGCTGACCGAAGAGGACCTCGAGGCGCTCGACCCGCTGGTGCGAGCGCGTGCGGGGCGCGCGCTACAACGAGGCCGGGATGGCTGCCGTCGGGCGCTGACTCAGTCGCTCCGCGCCCAGGGCGTGGAAGAGGTAGCTGAGCTTCACGAAGAAGGCGTCGGCCTGGCGCCGCAGGCGGTCGAAGCGGAGCGGCTCCGGCTCCGTCATCGTGTTGCCGTAGCCGAAGAAGAACACGGTGCCCGGGGTCGGGCGGTACGAGAAGAGCCAGTCGGCGCGCAGCTCGTTGGACGCGGTGGCGGTGGAGGGCTCGTACGCGCCGCCACCGGCGCTCCGGAGCAGCACCCGCCCCGTGCGCGGGTCGCGGAGCGCGGCGCGCTCCGCGGCCGTGTACTGCGCCACCAGGCGCAGGAAGATCGAGCGCGTGACCTGGTACTCGACCCTGAGGCGAGGAATGCGCGTGAACTGCGTGCGCTCGTCGTCCGCCAGGCGGGTGAAGCGGCTGCTCCGGTACGTCGCCCCGACGCGTAGCTGGGGGGTCGGACGCAGGTCCAGGCTCGCGTCCCAATCCCGCCTGTCGCACGCGGGACGTCTCCAGGAAGTCCACGTCGCGGCCGGCCGTGACGCCCAGCGGAGGCGGCGAAGCGCGCGAACTGCGGCGTGGACACGCTCAGCCGCGTGGTGAACGTGCCGATCCGGTCCGAGGGGACGAAGGGCGTCGGCGCCGCCAGCAGCCCGGTGTAGAGGCCCGCGTAGTCGGCCGGGTCGAAGGCGTAGCTGGCGATCGTCGGGCGTCACGCCGATGGACCACCCGCCGCGCAGCGTGATCTCGTTCATGAGCGAGAGCTGGTCCTCCAGCAGGCTCTTGCCGGCGAAGAAGTCGTCGTAGCGCCAGAGCAGGCTCCCGTGGGCGAAGACGTTCCAGCGCTCGGCCAGCGCGCCCGGAGCGCCGTACAGCGTGTAGCGGTTGGCCACGCCCGCCTCGACGATGTCCGTGCGCTGCACGAAGCCGTTGTCCGCGGCGAAGCCGTCGCCGAGCCCCTTCAGGGAGTAGTGGAAGCCGTAGCTGCGCCCGGTGCGGTCCACCACCGCCTCCCACATGGGCGCCGTGGTGGTGGATCCGTCCTGGCTGGTCGCGCTCAGCACCCCCTGGAACTGCGCGTAGTACAGGCGGCCGAACACCCAGTGGACGTCGGCTCCACCCAGGTGGTTGGCCCGCCCCCCGCCGGAGCGCTCGCTGTAGAGCACGCCCGCCGTGGACTGGGTGCCGAAGCCGCGCCGCAGGCGCACGATGTCCACGAACGGGACGGGAGCCGTCCGGCGTGGTGCTCGGGTCGTCCAGCGCGGACAGCACGGCCACGTCGGTGCGCCCCACCTTCCCGGTGAGCTTCACGGCCGCCTCGGGCCGCACGACGCGGCGCGTGTAGACCAGCGTGTTCGGCACGTTGAACTGGTCCGCGCCCTCCACGAAGAAGGGCCGCCGCTCGGCGTAGAAGAGCGCGAAGCGCTCGTCGGCGGCGATCTGCGTGGCGTCGGCCTCCACCTGGCTGAAGTCGGGCTTCACCGTGCCGTTGAGGACGAAGTTGCTCCCCATCGCCCAGCGCACGTTGCCGCCGAGGCGTGGCTCGTTGTCGTAGCGCCAGTCGGGCGGGGGCGCGTCCGGGTCGAAGCCGGAATCTCCTTCGGCCTCGCGTCCACCCGTGGCGGTGGTGGTCAGCTCGGGGTTGAGCTGGACCACCTGGCCGTGGTGCATCCCGGTGAGGCCGACCAGCGTGCCCTCCTGGTCGATGAAGGACGCCGCCGCCTTCCGCGTCTGGCGTCCACGTGACCTGGTAGCCGCTGTGCTGGATGTTGCGCTGGATCTGGATGCCCCAGTCCTGCACCGCGCTCGTCGGATACCGCAGGCTGGAGAAGGGGATGCGGATCTCGACCTCGTAGCCTTCGGCCGTCACCCGTCCCTTGGACGCCCACGTGAAGTCGGCGCTCAGGTCGTTCTCGCCCGGGCATGATGTTCGCGCCGGGGATGAAGCCGCCCCCCTCGCTCTTCGTGCCGTCCGCCTGCACGCCGAGGGCGTTGACGATGAAGACCAGCGCCCGGTTCCGCTCGTCGTACGTGTCGAGGTGGATCTCCACGTTGTCGTCGGAGGCCACCTTGTCCCGGTCGGCCAGCGTGGCGCGCACCGCGCCGTGGGGCTCGAAGGCGCGCACGCCGAAGAAGATGGCCTCGTGCGAGTACCACACCAGCACCTCGGTGGAGTCGGGAGACGGGCGCTGGTCCACGGGCTGGTATACGGAGAACCCGGTGAGCACCGCCGCCCGGCTCCATGCGGGCTCGTCGAGGACGCCGTCCACGGTGACTTCCGACTCGATGGCGGGGACCCGCACCTCCGTCTCGCCCTCGCGGGCGTTATAGACGTTCGGTCCGGGAGGGGCGGTGAGCTGGAGAGCGGCGAGAAGCGCTGGGAGCATATGAAGAGCGGCGCCGGAGAGGTCGGATCGTGCCTCAGAAGGCCACGTCGAACTCCTCCTCGCCGGCGCCGAAGGAGTAGGTCTTCTGGGTCTCGGTCCGGGAAGTGGACGAACTTCACGATGTTGTGCTGGTCGTCGAAGAGCTCGAGCAGCAGCGTGTTGCGCACCCGGAAGGCCGTCACGGTACCGGGTGCGTCGAACTGGACGGCGTACCACCACACGGGCTCCCGGTCGAGCTCGTCCTGGCCGCTGGCCACGATGCGGGCGGGCAGCGCCCGCCCCCCGACGGAGAGGGAGAACTTCGCGCCGAAGTACGCCAGGAACGCCGCCTCGGTCGCCGGATCGTCCGCGAGCGTGAGGTCGGGCCGTCCGGAGTGGCGCCGGAGCGCGGCCTCCAGATCGTCGTGGAAGAAGCGGATGCGCACCACCACGACGTTGTTCTCCACGGCCGCCGCGCCGTAGCTGACGTGCAGCTTGTGCGCGGCGCCGCGCCCCGCCCCGGAGGGCGGAGCGGCGGCCAGGGCGAGCAGCAACGCGAGGACTGCCTTCATCGCAGCGAGGGTCACTCCGTGATGGGCCGCTTCCACACGTTGTTCGAGCGGTCGATGTCCGCGTAGGCCTGGTCCGGGTCCACGACGATCTCCACGACCTCCTTGTCGCCGAAGAAGCCGGCCGTGAACGTCAGCTCGTTGTTGCGCCATACGTCCACCGGGAAGTCGTGGCGCTCCTTGGTGCCGTCCGCGAACGTCACCTCGATCTCCAGCGGCATCACCAGCCCGCCCTCGTTGTCGACCTTGACCCGGTAGTAGTACTGCCCGCGCGCGTCGTCCCCGATCAGCTCCTCGGGCGGCCTGCACGGACACGTCGCCGATGGCCTGGTCGTTGGCGTGCGTCGTGTAGAACCAGCCGCGCCAGAACCAGGCCAGGTTCTCGCCCGCGCCCTCCTCCATGGAGCGGAAGAAGTCGGCCGGCTGCGGGTGCTTGAACATCCACCCCTGGGCGTAGTAGTGGAACGCCTCGTCGAAGGCCTTCTCGCCCAGGACGTGCTCCCGCAGCATGACCAGCCCCGTGGCGGGCTTGGCGTAGCCGTTGTTGCCGAAGTCCTTGGCGATGAGGTCCGACTCGGTCATGAGGGGCTCCTGGTCGGGGTCCCGCATGTAGTCCACGATGTTCGGCGCCGGCCCGCGCTGCGTCTCGGCGGGTACTCGCAGTCGGCGGTCTGCGTCCACTGCTCCCCGCAGTAGGTCTTCGCGTAGTCCCGCTCGCCGTAGTACTGGAGGAAGGTGTTCAGCCCCTCGTCCATCCACGTCCACTTGCGCTCGTCGGTGGCCACGATCATGGGGAACCAGTTGTGCCCCACCTCGTGGACGGTGACGCCGATGAGCGCGCGCTCGGTGGCGTCGCTGTACGTGCCGTCCGGCTGCGGGCGGCGCGCCGCAGAAGGCGATCATGGGGTACTCCATGCCGCCCACCGGCCCGTTGGCGTTCACGGCCTTGGGGTAGGGGTACTCGAAGGCCAGCCGGCCGTACGTCTTCAGGGTCTGGATGGTGGCGCGGGTGGAGACCTTGTCCCACAGGGGCATGGCGTCGCGCGGATAGAGCGAGTGCACGCTTGATGGTCCGCGAGTCGGGCCGGTACTTGAAGCCCGCCGCGTCCCAGACGTAGGTCTTCGACGACGACCCACGCGAAGTCGCGCACGTTCTCGGCCTTGAAGTGC
This sequence comes from uncultured Gemmatimonadales bacterium, assembly GCA_963848895.1. Classification (GTDB taxonomy): domain Bacteria; phylum Gemmatimonadota; class Gemmatimonadetes; order Longimicrobiales; family Gaopeijiaceae; genus SZUA-318. The sequence continues at coordinate 265,046 of CAWKGE010000017.1, read as the reverse complement.
CAGGTCAGCGTCCCGCTGCGCGTCGGGCGCGTCTCCGGCTTCATCACCTCGTCGGGGCGGATGACGAACTTGGGCTCCTCGCTCCGGTAGGCCTCCTCGAGCCGCTGGCGCTGCGTGGCGGTGAGCACCTCCTCCGGGTTCTGGAGCTCGCCGGTGGCGTCCACGATGTGGTTCCACGGCACCGTGATGCTGACGTCGTAGTTGCCGAACTCCAGGTAGAACTCGCCGCGTCCCATGAACTGGTCCGTCTGCCACCCGTTCACGTCGTCGTAGACGCTCATGCGCGGGAACCACTGGGCGTTCTCGTAGATCCAGCCGTCGGTGACCAGCTCCTTCGCGCCCCGCCCGGCGTCGGGCACGATGTGGTGCCAGTCGATCTCGAGCTGCTGGACCGCTCCCGGCTGCAGCGGCTCCTCCAGGTTCACCCGCATGACCGTGTTGTTGATGCGGTAGTCGGCGTCGACCAGGGAGCCGTCCGGGCGGCACGAGCTGGACGCGCGTGAGCGTGTAGCCGGCCCTGGACGGTTCGAGGCCGAGGAACTGCCGGCCATCGGGCTCACCCGCGCGGGCAGCGCCCCCGCCGCGGCCCGGGACCGGCTGTGCTCCTCGGAGGCCTGGTTCTGGTCGAGCTGCACCCACAGGAAGCGCAAGCGCGTCCGGCGAGTTGTTGTGGTACGTGATGCGCTCGGAGCCGTGGAGGCTGTGGTCCGTCGTGTCCAGCGCCACCTCGATGCGGTAGTCGGCCTGCTGCTGCCAGTAGCGGGGCCCGGGCATCCCGGCGGCGTTGCGGTAGTCGTTGGGGTCCGGCCACTCCTCCAGGATGCGGAACATGGACTTGTTGGTCTTCGAGCCGTCGTCGTGCAGCCACTGCTGGGCGCTCGCCGGGGCGACGTGCGCGAGGGAGGCCAGAACGACGACAGCGCCGAGGAGACGGATGGAGTGGGGCTTCATGATCTGCCTTCCGTGCGAGCGGAGGAACCGGAATCGCGTCAACGCGGGATGCGCCCCACCAGGAGGAGCAGGGCGGCGAGGGAGGTCACGGAGGAAAGGATAACCGTCCAGAGCCCCGGACGCATACGCCCCAGCCGGATCACCGCCCAGCTCACCAGGAGCACGGTTGTCAGGATCCCGATCTGACCGAGCTCCAGCCCCACGTTGAAGGAGAAGAGCGGCAGGGCGATGCTCTCCTCCTCGCCCAGCACGGCACGCAGGAAGGTGGAGAACCCCAGGCCGTGGATGAGGCCGAAGAAGAGCGCCATCGCGTACTTCACGTGCTGCTGGCGTCCCGGGCGGGCGAGGCGCTGGGGCGGCGTGCGGGTCTCCACGAGGTTGAACAGCCCGGTGGCGAGGATCGTGATCGGAATCAGGATCTCCACCAGGGTGTTGCTCACGGATACCAGACGCAGCGTCGCCAGGGCCAGCGTGATGGAGTGGCCGACGGTGAAGGCGGTGACCAGCACGAGGAGGTGGCGCCAGTGCGTCAGCGCGTAGCCGGCCGACAGCGCGACGATGAACAGGATGTGGTCGTACGCGCCCAGGTCCGCGATGTGGTCGAAGCCCAGGTGGAGGTAGACCGCGAAGGTGGAGGTCATGGGGCGCGAAGATAGGCGCGGGGGACCTGCGCGCCACGGGGGCCGTTCGGGTATCCCGACGGGACGCGCGTAGGTAGGTTGCGCATCCCTTCGATCGACCCAGAGCTCCGAGGCCCGGCATGAAGCTCCCGACCCCCGCATTCCCCGCGCTGCTCGCGCTCGCCACGACGGCCCTCGTCGGTTGCGCGCGCTCCGACGCCGGGGCGGACGCCGCCGCCGAGGCGAAGGCCGTCGCGTCGGAGTTCGCGGACGGCTACTACCACCAGTTCCCGGAGGAGGCCTACGAGATCGGCTACCCCGACACGCCGATGGACGAGCTCGGGGACCGGAGCCAGGCCTCGATGGACGCCTGGCGGACGAAGGAGGACGCGTGGCTCGAGCGCCTGCGGGCGATCGACACCACCGCCCTGAAGGGGACGGACGGGTGGGTGCCGTACGCCTTCACGCTGGACCGCCTCGAGGCGTCGGAGGGGCGCCGCGTGTGCCACATGGAGCTGTGGAACGTGAGCCCCACGTGGACGGGGTGGCAGAGCATGCTTTCGTCCACCTTCGCACAGCAGCCGGTGGCCACGCCGCAGGAGCGGGCGGCCGCGCTCGCGCGTCTCCGCGAGGTGCCGGCCTACCTGGACCGGGAGATCGAGAACCTCCGGGTCGGGATGGCCGAGCGCTACCTCGCGGCCCAGTCGAACGTCGCCGCGGTGCTGGGCCAGGTGGACGCGCTCCTGGCGGCACCGCCTGAGGACTCGCCCTTCTTCGCGCCTGCCGCCCGATCCGACGACGCGGCCTTCGCCGACTCCGTGCGGGCGCTGGTCGTCGGCGGGATCCGTCCCGCCATGGCCCGCTATCGGGACTTCCTCGCCGACGAGTACTCGGGGCGCGACGACGTGGGCGTGGGCGCGAACCCCCACGGGGACGCCTGCTACCGGGCGTCGGTGCGCTTCCACACGTCACTCCCCCTCGATCCGCGCGAGATCCACGAGACCGGACTCCGGGAGATGGATCGCATCCAGGCGGAGATGCTGCGCATCGCCCGGGAGAGCTTCGGCACCGACGACGTGAAGGGCCTGCTCCAGACGCTGAGGACCGACCCCCGGTACACGTTCCGCTCCGAGGACGACGTGCTGGCCTACGCGCGCTCCGCGGTGGACCGCGCCGCCGTGGCCGTGCACGACTGGTTCGGCTTCGTGCCGGACGCCGAGGTCGTGGTCAAGCCGTTCCCGGCGTACCAGAAGGCGTCCGGGGGCGGGTTCTACTCGTCGGGCTCGGCCGACGGCACGCGGCCCGGGACGTACGAGCTCGGCACGTACGACCCCACGTCGATCAGCAAGGCCGGGATGGAGGCCACCGCCTTCCACGAGACCTATCCCGGGCACCACCTGCAGATGTCGGTGGCGCTCTACGGCGGAGACGTCCACCCCGTGCTCCGCTACGTCTACGTGGCGGCGACGGCGGAGGGGTGGGGGCTGTACTCCGAGCGGCTGGCCGACGAGATGGGCCTCTACTCCGGCGACCTGGACCGGCTGGGGATGCTGTCCAACGAGGCGCTACGGGCGGCTCGTCTCGTGGTAGACCCGGGGATGCACGTGCTCGGCTGGACGCGCGACCAGGCGATCGACTACATGCTGGAGAACACCGCGGAGTCGCGGAACTCCGTGGAGGGCGAGGTGGACCGCTACATCGCCGTGCCCGGCCAGGCCACGGCGTACATGACCGGCAGCCTGGAGATCCAGCGGCTGCGCCACGAGGCGGAGCAGCGTCTCGGCGACCGCTTCGACGTGAAGGGCTTCCACGACGTGGTGCTGCGCGACGGCGCGGTCACGCTGCCGATGCTGAGGGAGGCGGTGGCGCGGTGGGTCCAGGACGCGGGGGACGACCGGTAGGCACGGTCGGCCCTCAGGCGGCTTCGGGGGCCCGGAACGTGTCCCGGGCCCCCTCTCGGACGCGCGGCCTATCCGAATCGAGCTCGACCGGGTCAGAACACGGTGAGCGTGAGCGTCTGCGGGCAACAGGTCATGTGGTCGCAGCGGTAGCAAGCCATGACCTCCGTGTCCGACTTGAACGGCATCGTCGCGTAGAGCATGCTCGCCCCACCTTCCGGTGGGGGAAGCGTGAGCGGCGAGGGAGGCTGATCATCCACCTTGCCCCAACGAAGTCGTAGCCGTTCAGCCCGCCCCGGTGCAGTGTTCCCTCGTACACGTGATGAGCGGAGGGCTGGGCGAAGGCCCCGACGCCCACGCCGTGGTAGAGTCCGCGATCGCATAAGGCATTTCGATCAGCCTCTCGGCATCCAGCGTGGAGCTACCGTCGAGGGGGAACTGGACGCTGCGCCACGTTCCTTGCGGACCCTGTCTGTCCACCCGGACGAAGGTCTTCCCGGCGAATGCACCGACGTCGGGCTCGGCCTTCGCCGAACGGACCATCCCCACGAAGCAGCCGCGTTCCAGCACGTTCTCGGAGGTCCCTTCGATGCCCGGCCGCTCGGCGAGACGGGCCTGGATCCGCGCCCAGTCGCCGCCGATTAGCCCGAAGTCGCACTCCGGATCGTTACCTTGGCCCGCCGCCATGGTCGGGCCGAGCATCAGGAGGGCGCTGCCGAGGATGAGGAGACGTCTGCGTCGCATGAGAGGGCTCCTTGGTGGAGGTGGGGGCTACGAGCCCTCTCGGAGAGGAGGGCCGCGCTGGCCAGCCGAGCCCGGAGCGCCATGAGGCGCACGAGGGGTCCCGCCTCTCGGGTCGTGATGAGGAGCAGATGAGCGCGACCTGGCGCCCGTGCCGCAGGTCCCGGGCGAGGTGGACCGAGGCCATTTTCGGCGAGGTGGCGGTCCCGCCGCCCCGCCACCGCTCGGGGAGAGGATCGACGTGCCCCCCCTTGCGCGGGCCGTGCCGGCTTCGCCTCTTGCCGAACGATGAGCCCTCGACGCCTCCTTCCGCTGCTCCTGGTGTGCGCCCTCCCGATCCTGGGCAGCTCGCCACCCCGACAGGCCAAGAAGGCCGTGGCGGTGCTCCGCTTCGACAACAACACGGGCGACGCTCGTTACGACCACCTCGGTCGGGCGCTGGCGGCGATGATGATCTCCGACCTGTCCGTCGTGGACGAGATCCAGCTCGTCGAGCGGGAGCGCCTGGAGGATCTCCAGACCGAGCTCGAGCTCCAGCAGTCCGCCTACGTGGACCCGTCCACCGCCCAGAGCGTCGGCATGATGGTCGGCGCCGAGTACGTGGTGACGGGCGCGTTCGTCGCGATGGACCCCGAGATGCGCCTGGACACGCGAGTGGACCGGGTCGAGACGTCCGAGATCGTCAAGACGGCGCGCGTCGTCGGCAAGAAGGACCAGTTCCTCGCCCTGGAGCAGGAACTGGCCGACTCGCTGGTGGACGGCCTTGGGGTGGTGCTCTCCGGCGAGGACCGCGAGCGCCTGCGGGCCCAGCAGGAATCGAACCGGATCGACGACGTCGAGACGATGCTCGCGTTCTCGGTGGCCCTCTGCCTTCTGGACGGTGGCGACTACGTGGACGGCCTCGAGCAGATCCAGAAGGTCCAGGACGCCGCGCCGGGCTCGCGGATCGTGCAGCTCACCTTCGACCATCTGAAGGACCGCGCGGCGGCCGACGCGAAGGACCAGGCCAAGGCACGGGCCGGCCGGGCGATCGGCGGGCTCCTCGGGCGCAAACGCGCCCCGCCTCCGCCAGTCCGTCCGCGGCCCGCCTGCTGACGGAGGTGCCGGTGCCCCCGTCCCGGAACACCGCGACCGGGCGCGAGGGGGGAAGGTCCTCCCGTTTGACACCGGGCCGCCCGTGACCTAGAGGTGAACCACCTCGCCAGACGAAGTCCCTGCTGCCCGGAGACGTCGCCATGAGCATGTGTTCGCCGCCGCTCCCTCGCCGCCGCCGCCCTTCTCCTCGCGTCGGGATGCGGGGGCGAACGGCCCGCCTCCGAGACCGCAAGCGAGGCGCCCGCCCGTGCGAACGTCGTGGAGATCACGGCGGTCGACAAGACGTTCCAGGCACCGGATTCGGCGCCGGCCGGATGGATCACCTTCCGCTTCCGCAACGCGTCCACGATGACCCACTTCGCCGTCGTCGAGCGCATGCCCGACGGGATCGGCGTCGCCGAGCAACAGGAGCAGGCCGCGCCCGTCTTCCAGGCAGGGATGGATCTCCTGGCGGCGGGGATGCCCGAGGACGCAATGGCGAAGTTCGGTGAGCTGCCGCCGTGGTTCGGCGACGTCGTGTTCGTGGGCGGCCCGGGACTGACGGCTCCGGGGCACGTCTCGGAGGCGACGGTCCATCTCGATCCGGGAACATATGTGCTGGAGTGCTACGTGAAGACGGATGGAGTCTTCCATTCCTTCAACCCGGACACCAGCGCGTACGGCATGGTCCACGAGCTCACCGTGACCGGCCCTGCGTCCTCCGCGCCGGAGCCGCAGGCCGACCTCACGCTCACGCTCTCGAGTCAGCGGGGCATCGAGGTCTCGGGCGATCCCGTCGTCGGCCCCCAGACCGTGGCCGTGCACTTCGAGGATCAGACGGTCCACGAGAACTTCGGCGGCCACGACGTACACCTGGTGCGCCTGGCGGACGACACGGACCTCCAGACGCTCGTGGCCTGGATGGACTGGACGCAGCCGGGCGGGCTCCAGACGCCCGCACCGGCCCAGTTCCTCGGGGGTCTCAACGAGATGCCGGCGGGTTCGACCGGTTACATGACGGTGACGCTGGAGCCCGGACGCTACGCCTGGATCGCGGAGGTGCCCCACGCCGACACGAACGGCCTGTTGAAGGAGTTCTCGGTGGTGGCGGGCGGTTGAGCCGGGGGGCATGCGATCGCGGCCGCATCGGCCGTGAGCGCCTTTCTTGCCGGCCCCATGGGCGGCATTGCACATTGACGACGGAGGACCTCGGCATTCCCCCGGTGGCCGCGGTTCCGCCGCCTGCCCTTCGCTCCCACGGGAACGCCTGCCCGACGACGAGAACGGCAACCACTGCCGTGTAACCCTCGTCGCCCCGCCGTCGCGGCGAAAACCCAGGAGGTTCTACATGTTCCCGTCGATACGCCTTCCCGAGCGGGGCTTGCCAGAGCGCGCCCGCCGGACTCGTCCCGCTCGTCCTCGCCACCCTCGCTGCCGCTGACGTCGTCGGCTTGCGACTCTCCGACGGTGCCCGGTGTCGGAGGAGCCGGTGCCCGAGACGCCGGAAGCCGCAGCGCCCGTGGCGCCATGCTGGTTCCTGTCCCCGCGGAGCTCGACGGGCTGCACGCAGAGGTGTCTGCTACCGGCGCCCTCTACCAGATCTGCTGGCCGGCTGACTGGAACGGCGGCTTCATCGTCTACGCCCACGGGTACACCTTCGCCGGCCTTCCCCTCTCGATCCCCGAGGAGGTCGCGACCCTGGCGCCCTTCGTGCTCTCACAGGGCTTCGCCTTCGCCTCCACCAGCTACCGCGTGAACGGTCTCGCCATCAAGGAAGGGCGTGGAGGACATGGTGGCGCTGGCGGCTGATCGTGCGGCGGAGGCAACGACCCGGTTCCGACATCGACGGCGTCCCCGTCCTGATCACCGGCGCCTCCGAGGGCGGAGCCGTCACCACGCTGGCCGCAGAGCGGTACCCGGGTGTCTTCCAGGGCGCGCTCAGCACGTGCGGTCCCACGGGCAACTTCCAGAAGCAGCTCGACTACTTCGGAGACTTCAACGTCCTGTTCAACTACTTCTTCCCGGGCGTCTTCCACGGCGTGGTCACCCCGGTCGGCGTGTCGGCCGACGTGATGGCGCACTGGCTCGACACGTACCAGCCCGCGGCCCGGGCCGCGGTGGCGGCGAACCCGTCGGCCGCGTCCAGGCTGGTGAAGGTGGCCGGCGCGCCCGTCGATCCCGCGGACCCCGACGGCCTGTGGAACACCATCGAGAGCATCCTCTGGTACAACGTCTTCGCCACCAACGACGCCATCGCCAAGCTCGGCGGGCAGCCCTTCGACAACACGCGCCGTTGGTACTTCGGGCTCGGGGGAGGACCTCCGGCTGAACTGGCGCGTCCAGCGCGTCCGGGCCGACGCGGCGGCGCGAGCCGGCGGTGGCGGCCCACTACCAGACGTCCGGCGATCTCGCGATGCCGTACGTGAGCCTGCACACCACGGGCGACCAGATCGTCCAGTTCGTCCAGCAGCCCTGGTACCGCCTCAAGGCCCTCCTCGCCGGCGCGGCGTGGGAGCACAGCGCGCTTCCCATCTTCCGCTACGGGCACTGCAACTTCGAGCAGGGCGACCTGACGGTGGGCCTGGCCCTCCTGATGCTCAAGGTCGGCGCGGCGTCGCCGGCGAGCCTGGCTGCGGCCCTGCCCACGCCAGCGGCGCGGGACACGTTCCAGCGCTTGGCGAAGGAGATGCCGCTCCGCCGTTAGGAGGGGCCGTGCCCTCCGGAGTCGACGGGTGCCCGAGCGGAGTGCCGGGCACCCGTCGACCTCGCCGCCGCCGGCCGCAGGCCCGGTGGTGCAGCGGCTCCGGGCGCGGATCGGGTGGATGCTTGGGTCAGGCCGCGGCCGTTTCGAGCTCCTTGGGCGCCATGGCGAGCAGGATGATCCCGACCAGCAGGAGCACGGGGACGTCGCCGAAGAAATGGCCGCGCTCGGCGGGGTCTCGCATCGCCTGCACGGCCATGATGAGGGCGTGGACGACGCTGGACCACGCTGCGAAGAGGATCAGGCTGCGATGCCGGCCCGGGTTGCGCGAGGCGAGCACGAGGAAGATGCCCAGCACAGCGTAGACCCCGATGATCATCTGCTCGTACTCGGCCTGTCCCGGCTGCCAATGCCATCCAGCGGGCCAGAAGACCATAAGCGGCCAGACCCCGAAGATGAATACCAGCCCGACCACGAGGAGAACCATGCGCAACGCCGGACTCGACTGATCGTTCATCTTGAACCTCCTGGGCAGCACGGGTGACGAATCCTCTCACTCCTCCCCATGGTCCATGGCAACGGCGTCGCACGCCGACCCTCTTGCGTATCCGCTGCGCTCACCATGCCGATCGAGAGGTCGAGGCGCAAGTGAGCGCTCCAGCCTCTCTGCCCACGCGTAACCTCGGAGATGCGTATCGGTAGACTGCCGGACGTGGAGCGGACTGGAACGGAACCTCGAGTGGGAGACGGACGAGCTGCGGGTAAATCTCTCGGACCTCGTGATCCTTCAGAGCATGGCCTTCGTCTACGCGGCGCTCGGCATGGAAACCAAGGCGCTGGCGCTTGTGAACCGGGGTCGTACTTGCCCCTCTCCTGCTTCCCACCTAGAGTCTTCAGCGGCTCAAGAGGGTGGTTAGCACCATATCCGCGTTGTCGCCCTGAACGCCCTGCGCCCATGTTTCGCCCGGGCGCCACGCCCGTGAGCAGCGAGGCGCACGCCCCGATGGTACCCATCCAGCCGCGGGCCCTTCGTGGCCTCCGATCTGAAGAGTGAACCGCCATGAACCGTTCCATCTTGCGTGCTGAACTTGTCGCACTGCTCCTCGCGCTCTTTGCCGGGGCGGTTACGCCCCGGGGTGTCTCCGCGACCTGGTCCGTGATCGCCGTGGACGCCCGCACGGGCCGCATCGTCATCGCCTCGGCCACCTGCGTGCCCCAGGGACGTCTGCTCCAGTTCCCCGCAAAGGGCCTCATGGATATTCAGGCGATCGTGGTCCCGGGCATCGGGGTCGCCGCCGCTCAGGCAGGGGTGGATCAGACGCGGCAGAACCAGACCCTGATCTTCGAGGAAATCAAGAAGGGCACGAACCCGGCGCGTATCATCAGCCTGCTTTCCAAGGATCCTGACTTCGAGCGGCGGCAGTTCGGGATCGTGGATCTCCGGGGGCGGTTCGCCGGCCATTCCGGGCAGGAGAACGGTCAAGCTTCCCTCTCGGTACAGGGCCACATCGCGGGGACACAAATCTACTACTCGATCCAGGGCAACATCCTCGCGTCGGATGACGTGGTCCACAACGCCGTGGACGCGTTCGTCAGGAACGGTGGGAGCCTGACCGACCGGGTCATGGATGCCATGGACGCGGCGGACGAGGCCGGGGGCGACGTCCGGTGCACGTGCGAAACCGAGCCGCTTCCCCAGGATCGTCCCTGCCACAGCCGAAACGCCCACGTAGCCTACCTTCTGGCCGCCGACCCGGGAGATCCGAGTGGAAGCTCGTTCAATGACGGCGACTACGCGCTGTACCTGAACGTCACGGACCAGAACCTCCGGCCTGGGGAAGACGCAAACCCCGTGATGGCGCTACGGAGCCGGTACGATGCGTTGCCGCCGGCCAGACGGGCGGATCCGGACCCCCGACGCTGACTCGTGCTCCCGGGGCCATTCCGCACGGTCTGAGCGGGCGGCCTCTTCAAGGTAGGAACGCCGGCGGATGGCGACGATGGAAGTCCGTCGCCTCCTGGTAGGCCCGGGCTACGGCCAGAAGCGTGGCCTCGTCGTAGAGCCGACCGATGAACGTGATGCTGGTCGGGGATTCGGCGTCCCTGAAGCCGTTGGGGACGGCGATGGCCGGGTGTCCAGTGAGGTTCGTGAGGGCGGAATTGTCGCCATTGAGTACGGGCGCGAGGTACACGTCCACGCCGGACATGAGGTCATGCATCTCCCTTCCCACGAGGGTGCGAACCCGGTTCGCCTGGATGTAGTCGGCGGCGGGAATGAAGCGGGCGGTACGCACCACGTTGGGCCATGCGTCGGCCATCTGGCGGGTGAGCTCGTCGTCGCGCCCGGAGAGAGTCAATTCCTCGAAGGACGCAGCGGCCTCGGCCGCCAGGATGAAGATGAGGTCGGTGGTGGGTAGAGTGGGCAGCGCGATTGGGACGAGCTCAGCTCCCAGCGAGCGGAGCGTAGCCAGGGTCTCCCGGTCTTGGGAAGCACCCGGGTATTCGCCCTCGAAGTCCTCGGCCACGTAGCCGATCCTGAGGCGCGACCAGTCCACGCCGGGCTTGTAGTTGAAGGGTCGGTCCACGGCGCTCCGGTCGATGCCATCGGCGCCGCGGATGGCGTCCAGCACCATGCCACAATCCTCCACTTCTCGGCAAATGGGTCCGACCTTGTCCAGGGACCAGCTCACCGCCATGCCCCCGGCCCGGCTTACCCGTCCGAAGGTGGGTCGTAGCCCGGTGACACCAGTGCGGGCGGAGGGCGAGACGATAGAGCCCCAGGTTTCAGTGCCGACGGCGAAGGGCACGAGGCCCGCCGACACGGCGGCTGCCGGGCCCGCCGACGACCCGCTCGACCCTTCCTCCAGATTCCAGGGGTTCCGAGTCTGGCCGCCGAACCAGACGTCGCCCCAGGCCAGGGCGCCCGTGCTGAGCTTGGCCACGAGCACGGCTCCCGCCTCCGCGAGCTTGCGGGCCACGGTGGCCGTCTCCGGGAGGGTACGGGTCCGGTATGGGGCGGCGCCCCAGGTGGTCGGGTGCCCCTCCACTGCAAAGAGGTCCTTAAGCCCATAAGGGATGCCGTGGAGCGGTCCGCGGTAGCGGCCGGCCGCGATCTCGCGGTCGGCCCGGGCCGCCTGGGCCAAGGCGTCTTCCTCCAACAAGGTGACGACCGCGTGGAGTTGGGGGTCGTATCGCTTCAGGCGCTCCACGTACATGCGCGTGAGCTCCGTGGACGTGACCTGGTGGGTGCGGACCAGCTCGGCCAGGCGTGACACCGGCCAGAACACCACCTCCTCCAGCCGCCGCGGCCGCTGCACTGCGGCAGCTTCCGTCCAGGTGGCCCCAGTATCCCGGTCCGGGAGGGTCCACGCAGGCTCGGCGGGAAGGAAGTAGAGGGCCGGCAACACACTCTGGTCCGGGGCCAGCGCGCGTATTCGCCCGTAGCTCTCTCGGAGGGCGTACAGATCCTGGAAAAAACGCTGCCGCTCCAGCAACTGCTCCAACTCGGCATCGGTGAACTCGATGTCGAAGATGCGCGCCGCGGCCCTCAGATCTTGTGCGGTGAGCGTGTCACCGATCTCCTGGGTCAGGGCGGCAGGCGCGGTCAGCGCCATCAAAAGGGCAGTAGCCAGAAGCGGCACCGAGCGGCGGGCGATGACCATCGCAGACCTCGCTACGCTGGGGCAGAGGGTGCACACGCAAGTGCGCACCCCACGGGGAGCCGGACCGGGGTTGTCCCCGGGAACGCGTTTGCACATATGCACATGCCGCGCATATATAGTCAACGCCAGGACCTCAGGACCCTGCCACATCCGGGACCGATCGGCCTCCCCCCCCAAGGCGCACCGGGACCGGGTGTCACGTCCGCTGCCAAAAGGAGGCCTCCCTATGTCCCCTGTAGTGTCCGAGCGATTCCCGCCGTGCGTGCGGAGCGGGGATCCGGGGTATCCATCCGGCATCGTACGCAGAACCCTTGTCGCGCTTCTCATGGCGCTCGCAGGGGCGGCGGCGCCCCTCGCGGCCCAGAATCAGGTGGGCGGCACCGTGGTGGACGCCGCGACGAACCAGGTGTTGGGTGGCGTACAGATCGTGGTCGTCGGAACCGGTCAGGGCATGCTCAGCCAGCCCAACGGTCGTTTCCTCATTTCCAACATCCAAGGCCAGTCCGTCACCCTGGAGGTGGTGATGCTCGGGTACCGGACGTGGCGACAGGAAGTGGAGACCGGCTCCACGAACCTGGTAATCCGGATGGATTCGAGAGCCGTGGAGCTCGACGCTCTGGTGGTGACGGGCACCGCCGGCGAGCAGCAGGCCCGGTCTCTGGGAAACGTGGTGGGGACGATCCGGGCCGACCAGCTCAACCAGATGGCGCCCCCTTCCGACCTGGAGTCGCTCCTGAGCGGCACGATGGCGGGCCTGAACGTGGCGGTAGGCGGAGGAGAGATCGGCGGTGGCGCCAACATTCGCATTCGGGGTGCCAGCTCCATCTCGCTGAATTCGCAGCCCCTGGTCTACATCGACGGGGTCCGCGTGAATGGAGACAACGCCGACGACGGCGGTGGGGTCGGCGGTCTGGGTGTGGACGGCGGTGTCCCTCCCTCCCGCTTGAACGACATCAACCCGGAAGACATCGAATCCGTGGAGGTCATCAAGGGGCCCGCGGCGGCTACCCTGTACGGCACCGAGGCGTCCAACGGTGTCATCAACATCATCACGAAGAAGGGGAACCGGGGCGCTCCGGCCTTCACGCTCACGGTGTCGGAGGGCTCCAATTGGATCGGTAACCCCGAGTCGTACTTTCCCGAAACGTACTTCCGATGCCAGGGAACCTCGGGTACGTGCACACCCGGAGAGATCGTCCCCTTCAACGTGCTTCGGGAGGACCGCATCCGGAACGGCAACGAGTGGTTCCAGACCGGCCATCCCATGAAGTACGGTGCCAGCGTGAGCGGCGGTTCCGAGGAGGTCCGCTATTACTTCTCCGGCGACTGGAACCGCGACGAAGGGATCGTCAACTACAACTGGCAGGACCAGCTCACAGCCCGGGCCAACCTGAACTGGACGCCCCGGGAGGACGTCGACCTCCAGTTCGGTGTGGGTGGTGTGCGGGGCAAGTTCAAGTCGTCGTCCGCGAATCAGCCTGTGACTACGGCCATCCTGTGGTCGTGCTCCCGCACCCGGGTGCGAGGAAGGATCGGGGCTTGCCAACGCCGTGGACGGTGCCTATCGGGGCTACATCGGGTACCTACCCGAGGTGCTGGCCGACTCTGTGGAGGGGTTCCAGTCCGTGAACCGCACTACGTACAATGTCACGGTCACGCACCGACCCACCTCCTGGCTCACCCACCGCTTCACCTGGGGCGGCGACTGGACCGAGACGAACAACACGCAGCTCTACAGGCCCATCAACGGACCCGGCCACTTCGTGCCCCAGGGCCGCAAGTCGGCGGAGCGGCAGACGACCCAGTTCATCAGCGCCGACTACTCGGCCACGGCCACCTTCGATGCCACGGATGCGATTACCCTCGCCTCGTCGGGTGGCCTCCAGTATTACGATAAGCAGCAGGATTGGATCTACGCCGACGGCCAGATCTTCCCGGTGCCTACCCTCGAGACCGTAAGCTCCGGTGCCCAGAAGGACGCCGGGGAAGGCTTCCTGGAGAACAAGACCGTGGGGGCCTACCTCCAGGAGCAGGTCGCCTGGAACAACCGGCTCTTCCTCACCGGCGCAGTACGCGGAGACGACAACTCGGCCTTCGGGCAGAACTTCGATTTCGTCCTGTACCCCAAGCTCAGCGCAAGCTGGGTCATCTCCGAAGAGCCCTTCATGAGCAACCGCGACTGGGCGGATCAGCTCAAGCTCCGGGCTGCTTGGGGGAAGGCGGGGCAGCAACCGGACGTATTCGCCGCTCTGCGGACCTATGCACCCGCGGTGGGTCCCGGCGGCCAATCCACGCTGCGGCCGGAGAACATCGGGAACCCGGACCTCAAGCCCGAGGTGGGGGAGGAGTTGGAGCTGGGCTTCGACGGCAGCTTCCTCGGCGACCGGCTGGGCGTCCAATTCACCTACTACGACCAGTCCCGCAAGGACGCCATCATCCAGGTGCCGGTGAAACCCTCGGTGGGCTTCCCGGGCATTCAGTACCAGAATCTGGGTGAGGTGGCCAACTCGGGCATCGAGCTGGGGATCAACGGACAGGTGTGGCGCGGCGCGAATGCGACTCTCGACGCGAACCTCCGCCTGTCCACGAACAGCAACGAGCTGGTGAGCATGGGCGGGCTCCCGCCCCAGATCCTCGTGGGTGACAACCCTACCACCGGGTATGCGGGCCAGATGTACGTCGAGGGCTTCCCCCTGGGCGCCATCTTCCTCAAGAAGGTAGTCTCGGCGGACATCGAGGGCACGGGCGCCGAAGCCCACGCAGTCAACGTGATGTGCGAGGGCGGACAAGTCGTCCCGGGCACGCCCAACCTCTCCCGAGGCGGAGGCGCGCCGGTACCGTGCGATGAGGCGCCGCGGCTCTTCCGAGGTGGGCCCATTCCGAAGAGGGAGGTGTCGCTGACTACCACCCTGACGCTGTTCGGCAACTTCCAGATCTTCGCCCAGGTGGACTACCAGGGCGGCCACATGATGGTCAACGGGAACGCTGCGGGCGCCCACATGTTCTTCCGTAACACGAAGGCGATCCTGGAGCGTACCGACCCCATCCTCCTGGGTTACGACGCCTTGGGCGCGGACGGCATCAACCAGCCGGGACTGGCCGATGCCAGCTTCGCCAAGCTGCGCCGGGTCTCGGCGAGCTACACGGTGCCCCCGTCGGTCACCGAAAGCATCGGTGCCGATCGGCTCACGCTCACGCTCTCGGCGCAGAACCTCTGGACGATATGGAAGGCCACGAACGAGATGTTCGGGTACCGACTCCTTGATCCGGAGCAGCGCAACACCGCCGGGACCGCCACTGACCCAGGCGGGCTGAGCGCGTACGTGCAGGAGGCATGGCCCCCCATCAAGCGGCTGCTCCTTACCGCGCGGGTGACCTTCTGATGCGCCGCCCAGAGAGGAGGAATCGAGCCATGAGTTGTCAGAATCGTAGGGGTTGGAGGCCGCCTCGCGTCGCGCTGGGCTTTGCCGGCGTCTTCACGCTTGCCTTCGCCCTTGGGGCGTGCGATACGCAGAAGCTCCTCGAGGTGGATACCCCGGGGCGGGTATCCGAAGGGTCACTGGACAACCCGCGCCTGGCCCAGACCCTCGTGAACTCCGTCATCGCCGACACAGAGTGCTCGTGGGACAACTATGTCGCCGCCGCGAGCCACCACTCCGACGAGTGGATCGAGAGCTCGGGGAACTCGACGATGAAGCGGTGGGGCCTGCGGGACGTGTCGCCGGACTTCGCGGCGTACGCCACCGGTGGGTGTGGCACCGCTTATGGCCTGTTCACGCCGCTTCACGGCGCCCGCTTCCAGGCCGAGAGCAACTACAACCGCATCGCCGGCTTCGACGACGCGAGCGTTTCGAACAAGACTGCACTTCTTGCGACCATCCGCGCCTATGAGGGGTTTCCCCTCATCGCATTCAGCGAGGGCTTCTGTGGGACGCCACTGGACGGGGGCGAGCAGGTGCTACAGGGAGCCGAGCTTGCGGCACTCGCCGAGGAGAAGCTCACCGAGGCGATCCAACTTGCCGAGCAGGCGGGTCTGGACGACATCTTGCACATGGCCCTGGTGGGGCGCGCCCGGGCGCGATTGACCCAAGGGGATTACGCCGGCGCAATTACCGACGCCGAGCAGGTGCCCGAGGGCTTCGTTTTCGTGGCCAGCCGCGATCAGTCACCCGGGGATCGGCAGAACGCCATGTACGCGGCCATCAACGGCCGTGCTCCGGACCCGGCGTCGCAGAAGCACGCCACGGTGGCACCGGGCTATCGAGACGTGGAGTGGAAGGGCGTGAAGGACCCGCGCGTGAGTGTGGAGTGGGACGGAACGCTGGGCTTCGACTTCGCGACGCCCCACTGGCGCCACGACAAGGTGAACGCCTTCAGCGACCCCACGACCATGGCCTCGTGGAAGGAGGCCCAGCTGTTCCTCGCCGAGGCTGCGGCCATGACGAACGACCTGGCCCGGGCCCGAGCGATCCTCCAGATGTTCCACGACCGAGCAGGCATTCCGCCGGTGACGGAAGCGGATATCCCCACCCAGTTCGACGTGGTGGAGCACATCATCGAAGAGCGCCGCCGCGAGCTGTTTGCTGAAGGTGGCGCCCGCCTGCGGGACCACCTGCGCTGGCGTGGAACTGATCATGAGGTGCCCTTCTTGGGCGAGCCGGGCTCGGACCACCCCAACGGGGTGGATCGAGTACGGCCAGCAGTACGAGGACTGGACCTGTTTCCCGGTGCCCTCGGTGGAGCAACCGTGACGGGATGAACGACGCGGGCGGGGCCTTGGCCCCGCCCGCGCACCTATTCCGCGCACCAAGCTCATACGAGGCGCTCCATCAGCACTCGATGGTCTGCCTGCACCGCTCACGTTCCCCGGGGCCGGGTGAGACGCGTGACGAACACCTCGAATCACAACATCGAGAGGCAGTTCGACGAGGACGGCAACCCGACGCAGCAGGTGGTCAACGGCGCCCAGCAGAACATCCGTGACGCGGGCGGCGGGAAGGTGCTGTACTACCACATCGGTCACGAGGTTGTCAGCGTAGACTACGGCACATCTCCGCCGACGATCGACGTGACGTTCAGCGGCCACAGCAATGCCGGAAGCGCTCCTTCGGGGCCGTGTGAGGCACTCGGAGACCCGGCGTAGGACCCTTGCATGACGTCGGGGCGGTTCCCTTCGAGGGGACCGCCCCGGCGTCGTCGCGTCCGAGGCTCACGCTCCGAAGCTGGATACCTCGCGAGCGGGGTGAAGGAGGCCGAGGTCAGCGGGGCGCCGGCCCCGCACCACCCGGCTCGCCCCCCACCGCCTTCCACCGGTCCTCAGGCGCGAGCCGGTCGGCTTCGCCCCCCGGCACCCAAAGGACCAACGCCTTGACTGGGAGATCCGACGCCACGCGGTGGATCACCTCGTCTCCGGGCTTCACCACGCCCACCATGCCGGGTTCGAGTCGGTAGGCGGTGCCGTTGACCACGTGGTCCAGCACGCCCTCGACCACGTAGAAGATCTCGGTGGCGCCGTGCCGGTGTGCGGACGTCGGGTCGGTGCCCACCGGGAAGGTGATCTCCGCCACCTCGATGTCGTCGTTGCCGAGGTTTGCGGCCTCCAGGAGCAGCTTGATGGTCGTGCCCCCCGGCAGCGTGAGCTCTCGCGTTCCCGAGCTGGCGCGTGCGAAGCGGTCGGTGTCCTGCGCGGACGCCGGAATAGCCGTGACCGCGGGGGCCGTGGCGAGCATGGCCATCAGCAGGGAAGTGCGTCGTCTCGGCATCAGCGGGCCTCCTGGATGTCGCTGCGTGGTGTGGGTGGGCGGGCATGGATGTCGGCGAGGCGCGCGCACCGTGCGAAGGCGCGGATCACGAGACACCTCGGCTGGTGAGCCTGTGGACGAGGACCGCGGCGCGCTCGGTCTGCTCCAGCAGCGTGGGAAGGTCGATCCACTCGTCCACGGTGTGGTCGTTCCCCCCTCCGGGCCCCAGGCCGTCGAGGGCCATGTCCACGAGCCCGGCGGTGAAGGACACGTCGGCGGCCCCCGCGTCACGGGGATCCACTGCGGCCACGGGCCCGAACCCGAGGTCGCGGCTGACCAGGTCGAACTGTGCCAGGAGGCGGCGGTTGCCCTCGGTGGGCGCCATGGGGGGGTAGCCTTCGTCGAACGTGATCGTGGCCTCGGTGCCCGGCAGGCTCTCCCCGGCGATGAAGGCCATGCGGGCGCGCGTGGACTCGAGCTGCTCGAGGGAGATCGTTCGCAGATCGCCCGTCACCACGGCGTGGCCGGCCACGACGTTGCTCTTCCCGAACGCGGTACCTCCGGCCCTGGCGTCGTCGTAGTCGACGTCGGTGCCGGCCACCACCACGCCCGGATTGAACGTGAGCAGCGGCTCACCGGCCAGGCGTTCGTAGAAGCGATGCAGGATCCGGGCGGCCTCGTAGATCGCTCCGGCGCCCACCTCGGGCTGGAAGAGCTGGGAGGAGTGGGCCGGCGTGCCGGTCACGTCGAGGCGCCATCCGGTGGAGCCGCGCCGGGCCACCACCGCGGTCTTCGGGTCGGAGTCGCCGTTCTCGAAGGCGAGGGCGATGTCGGCGGGGCCGGCGGCCTCGATCAACGCGGCTTTGGACGCCGACAGCGGCGCGCCGCTCCGCTCCTCGTCACCGGTCATGACGATCGTGATCGCCCTCCCGTCCAGCTCACCCGCAGCGGCCAGCGCCTTCATCGCGTGCACGATGACGACGTCGCCGCCCTTCATGTCCACCACGCCCGGGCCGGCCGCGCGCTCCCCCGAGCGCTCGAAGCGCTGGAACGGGCTCGACGGCTCGAAGACGGTGTCGAGGTGGCCGATCAGGAGGAGGCGGGGCCCCTCGCCGTCGCGTCGCGCCACCAGGTGCCCGGCCCGGCCGAAGGCGTCGCCCGGGACCCACTCGGTCTCGAAGCCGAGGGCGTCGAGCTGCTCGCGGAAGATGCGCCCCACCTCGCGCACGCCTTCGAGGTTCATCGTGCCGCTGTTGACGTTCACGGCCCGCTCGAGCAGCGCGATGGCGTCGTCGGCCCGGGCTTCGGCCTCTCGTACGATGCGCCGTTCGACGGGGGAGGGGCCCTGGCGGGCGGACAGGGGTGCGACGACAGCGAGCGCGCACGCGCAGGCGGCGAGCGGGAGGGTCTTCATCGTTCGTCGGTCTCGAGGAAAGGGAAAGAACCTAGGTGCGCGGCTCCCACGCCGCCATGCGCGTCGCCAGGCGGAACACCGAGAGCGGTGCCGATCCCTCCGCCTTGTTGTTCACGACCACGAAGACGTCGCGCTCCGCGATCAGGGCGTCGAGGGCGGCCACGGCGATGCGCTCCAGCGATTCCGGGTCCTCGTCGCGCACGCGGTCGAACGGCTCGTACCGGTCCCTGGCGGCCTCGTACCTCAGGCCGGCGTGCAGCATCCAGCGCACCACCAGGGCGGGCTGCTCGAAGTGGCGCACGGTCCGGAGCTGCTCCTCCAGCGAAGCCATCGCCGGATGCACCGTGTAGCAGTGCGTCGCCTTCGTGGCGTCGAGCGCTGCGGCGTAGTCCGGGGTGAGGAGGGCGGGCGTGCGCAGCTCGACTGCGTAGAGCGGTCCCGGCGGAAGCGCGTCGAGAAAGCGGTGCAGCCGCTCCGCGAACGCCCCCCGTCCGCCGACAAGGTTCGGGGGGATCGGTGGGAACTGGAAGAGGAGGGGCCCCGTCTTGGCGCCGAGCCCCTCGACCATCGGCCCGATCACCTCGTCGATGGCGTACGTGGCGTCGAGGTACCGCGGATTCGGCCCGCGGATGGCGCCCCCGGCCGGGTCGGTAGGGGAGGTCAGCAGCCGGTCGGCCTTCACGAGGAAGCGGAAGTCGTGGGGCACGACGTCGGCGTACGCCCGGAACTCGCCGGCGGAGATGGGCCGGTAGTACGTCCGGTCGATGCCCACCGTGCGCAGCAGGGGGTGGCGGGCGTAGGCGGCGAGCCCGTGACGAGCGAGCACGGTGTCCGGGACCGTGCGGTCGTAGACGATCCCTGCCCAGCCGGGGAAGCTCCACGAGGACGTGCCCATGCGCAGGCCGGCGGGAAGCCGGTCCGCCGTGGCGGCCAGCTCGGGTGCGACCCGGGCGGGGCCCACCGGCGCGACACCCGGGATGAGCTCGCCGTCGAAGAGGCCGAGTTGTTCCGACATGCCTTGGGTCTACGCCGTGGAGCGCCCCGCCACAAGTCCGCCCGGAAGACCCTCCTTGACGCGCGCAGGCCTAAACGTCACATATATAAATCAAAAATACATTTCGCACACATCTATTTGGAACCCGGAGATGAGCCTCACACCGCTGACCTACCAGATCCTCCTCGCGCTCGCCGACGAGCGGCGCCACGGCTACGGGATCATCAAGGAGATCGAAGGGCGGGCCGGGCCCTCCTCGGCGACCGAGCACGGGCGCGCTCTACCTGGCGCTGCAGCGCATGGAGGCCGAGGGCCTGGTGGAGGAGGCACCGCGGCCGAAGGGCGACGACGACCCGCGCCGGCGCTACTACCGGATCACTGCTCGGGGCCGCTCGGACGCCGAAGCCGAGTCGGCGCGACTCGCGGCGCTGGTGGACGTCGCGCGGGAGAAGCGACTGCTGCCGGAGGGACGCGTGTGACGCGTTGGCTCCTGCGCGCGTTGCTGCGCGTGGCGCCTGCGCGTTTCCGCCAGCGGTACGGGGCGGAGGTGCTCGCGGTCCACGAGGCGCGCCGTACCGGCGCCGCGTCGGGCCCAAGCGCGTGGTTCGATCTGAAGGAGCTCGTGGGCCTCGCGCTCACGGTGGTGCGACTGCGTCTGGGCGACTGGACGAGGGATGGGAAGACGACGACGAGGGGAGGAGCATCCATGTTCGAGAAGACGATCCAGGACCTGCGTTTCGCCGTGCGCACGCTGCGCCGCAACCCGGGGTTCACGGCAGCGGCCGTCGCGGTCCTGGCGCTGGGGATCGGCGCCAACACCGCCATCTTCTCCGCCGCCAACGCGTTTCTCTTCCGGCCGCTGCCGTTCGGGGACGCCGACCGTCTCGTGATGCTCTACGAGACCAACCCGGAGTTCGGGTGGACCGACGCGGCGGCCGCACCCGCCAACGTGCTGGACTGGCGCGAGCAGGTGGATGCGTTCCAGGACGTCGCGATGTACTCCGACTTCCTGAACAGGGTCGCGTACGTGCGCGACGGGGAGCCGGAGCTGCTGGGCGTCGTGAACGTCACCGGCAACTTCTTCTCGGTGCTGGGGGTGAAGGCCGAGCTCGGTCGCGGCTTCACGTGGGACGAGACGTGGACGGGCAACGACGACGTCGTCGTGCTGAGCCACGCCTTCTGGGTCTCGCACTTCGGCGCGAGCCCCGACGTGGTGGGGAGCACGCTGACGCTCGGCAGCACCTCCGTGCAGATCGTCGGGCGTCATGCCGGCGGGCTTCGACTTCCCGAACCCGGACGCGGACATGTGGTCGCCGTGGGGGTGGGATCCGGCGAACCGTGAGGCGGCGTTCTTTCGCCGCGCCCACTGGGTGTCGCCGATCGCCCGGCTGAAGCCGGGGGTGACGCCCGAGCGGGCCGACGCGGCCCTCCAGGTGGTGGTCGAACGACTCCAGGGCGAGTACCCGGAGACGAACCGGGTCATGGGCGCGGGGCTCATGCCGCTGAGGGACTTCCTGGTGAAGGACGTGCGTCGGCCCCTCGGCATCCTCCTGGGTGCGGTGGCGCTCCTCCTGCTGCTCGCGTGCACGAACGTGGCCAACCTCATGCTGGTGCGCGCGAGCGACCGGACCCGCGAGGTCGCGCTCCGCTTCGCGATGGGCGCGCGGGGCGGGCGCATCGTCCGCCAGATCCTGACCGAGGGACTCCTCCTGGCGCTCGTGGGCGGCGTCCTCGGCCTGGCCCTGGGCTGGGTGGGCGTGCGCGCCATCGCCGCGCAGCAACCGATCGGCATCGCGGGCGCGACGAAGCTCGCGCTGGACACGCGCGTGGTGCTGTTCACGGTGGGGGTGGCGGTGGCGAGCGGGCTTCTGTTCGGCCTGGCGCCGGCGCTGCGGGCCGCGGCCGGCGACCTGCAGCAGGCGCTCCGCGAAGGAGGGCGGGGAGGATCGGCCGGCCGGGGCACGATGCGCACGGCAGGCGTGCTCGTGGCCGTGGAGGTCGCCCTCGCCGTGCTCCTCGTCGCGGGCGCCGGGCTCATGGTCCGCACCTTCTGGCTGCTGCGCGACGTGGACCCGGGCTTCCGGACCGAGGGTGTCGTGGCGGTCCAGTTCGGCATCCCGTCGGCGCGCTACCCGAATCGCGACCAGGTCGCTGGCCTTCCAGGACGACTTCGAGCGGCGCATGGAGGCACGCCCCGGCATCACGCGCGTGGGGATGGTGGGCCAGCTCCCCCTGAACGGGCAGAGCTGGTCCAGCCAGTTCCAGGCGGAGGGATGGCCCCCCGATCGTGTGGGCTTCGAGATCCTCCATCGCCGCGCCGACGCCGGGTACTTCGAGGCGCTGGACATCCCGCTCCTCCGGGGACGGATGTTCGGCCCGAACGACGGCCCCGACGCGCCGCTGGTGGTGCTGATCAACGAGACGTTCGCGCGCGAGCACTTTCCGGGCGAGGACCCCATCGGCCAGAAGATCGCCTACGACCGTACGGCCGCCGCCAACCCGGACCAGAGCAACTGGTACGAGATCGTGGGCATCGTCGGCGACCAGCTGCAGACCAGCCCCGCGGAGCCAGCGCGCGCCGAGGTCTTCGAGAACCGGAGTCAGGACTGGGGTCGGGGAGACTGGTTCGTGATCCGCACCACCGGAGACGTGGCCGGGACCGTGGCCGTGGTGACGGGACGTGCTCCACGAGATGGATCCCCTCATCCCCCTCGGCTCGGTGCGATCCCTCGGAGACGTGTGGCGTGCGTCCATGGCGCAGCAGGAGTTCATTCTGACGCTGATGGGCGCGTTCGGGGCGATGGCGCTGCTGCTGGCGGCGGTGGGCGTCTACGGCGTCACCGCGCAGGCGACGCGCAAGCGTACCCAGGAGATCGGCATCCGCATGGCGCTGGGGGCGGCCGGTCCAGACGTGCTCGGCATGATCCTCCGGCAGGGGCTCGTCGTGGTGGCGCTCGGCCTCGCCGTCGGATTGCTCGCCGCCGTCGTGGCGACCCGGGCCATGACGACCGTCCTCTACGGCGTCGAGCCCACGGACCCGGCCACGCTCGCCACGGTCACCGCGTTGCTGGCGACCGTGGCGGCGGTGGCCTGCTGGATTCCGGCGCGGCGGGCGACGGCGGTGGATCCGGTCACCTCGCTGCGTTCGGAGTAGTCCCGTCGAGCGTGCGAGGCCGACGATCGTCCGCGAGGGCAGCCCCGGGCACGGGTGGCCTGCCGCGGCGCGCCCGGCTACGTTGGCTCGATGGACGTCCAGATCTTCGGCGTGAAGAACGACGCCGACACGCGAAAGGCGCTCCGCTTCTTCAAGGAACGCCGCATCACCGTGCACTTCGTCGACTTCAAGGTGCGGGGCCCGTCGCGGGGTGAGCTGCGCCGCTTCGCGCAGAAGTTCGGCGCCGATGCGCTGATCGACCGGACCTCGAAGCGCTTCGAGGCGCTCGGCCTGCGGACGGCGCACTACGGCGACGAGCGCTGGATCGAGATCGCGGAGGAGGAGCCGCTCATCCTGCGCCTGCCCCTCGTGCGCCGGGGGAACGACCTCACGGTCGGGCTGGCGGAGTCCACCTGGCAGGCGTGGGCCGCGAAGTGACCCGAGGCCGGGTGTCGGGTCGCTCCGTCAGGCGCCCGTCTCCCCCACGAGCGCGATGCGGGAGCCATCGGGGCTGACCGCGATGCGGCTGATCCGGATCCCCGACGACGACAGGTCCGCGACCTGTGACCACTCCGCGGCTCCCGGACGCCAGCCGTAGACGCGCCCCTCGTGTGCCTGCAGGAGCATGCCGTCGGGTGTCCACGCGTGGAAGTCCCCTCCCTGCACGCCGGCGATCAACAGCTCGGACGTGCCGGTGCCCGGGTGCAGCCGGCGGATCTCCGTGCCCCCGTCGGAGCGACGCTGCACGTAGCTGACGTCGTTCCCGCCGGGGATGCGCTGCAGCGAGCGTCCCACGTCCCGCGCGGCCGGGGCCTCCGCCCCGCCTCCCAGGCGCGCCACGTGGAGGGTCGGGGGATCCCCGAGGACGTACAGGACGGCAGTGGTATCGTTCGCCCACGCGTGATAGCCCACCGGCTCGATGTCCCGGAACAGGACGACGGGGCTCGTCCCGTCCGCGTCGAAGTGCCACAGCCGCTGGGCGGAGTCGGCCTCCACGCGGACGGCGGAGAAGCCTCCCATCCCCGTCATCGGGGTGGGGGAGTACTCGCTCTCCGGCGCGGTGCGGGTGACCTGGCGGGATTCACCGGACGCGAGGTCGTAGCGCCAGATGTCGGCTTGCCCCGCCTCGTCGATGACGGTGTACAGGAACGCCGACCCGTCCGGGAGAAAGTAGGGCTGGTTGTCGTAGCCCGGTCGTCGCGTGACGTTGGTCGCGCCTTCGATCCCGAGCTCGCCGTTGGCACCGTGCGTGAGCGTCGCGAGCCAGATATCGGTGCCCGGCGGGGCCTGGGTGACCACGACGGCGCTCTCGGAGCCCGGGGCGCCTCGGGCGTCGTCGCCTCCACAACCCGCCAGGATGAGGACGAGCGTGGGGGACAGGCGGAGGAATGGACCTGCGGAGCTCCTCGTGGCGCGCGCGGCTTCGGCGAGGGTCATCGCGGTACCTCGTTTCCGGGCAGGGGGCGTACGGGGCCCAGCCAAGATGGGCTGCCGGGGAGCCGTTGTCACGGGCGTCGGCGCCGGTTCGTTTGGACGACATGAGAACCGCCCGCCTCCTGGCCGCGATCCTGAGCGCGCTGATCCTGGGCTGCTCCGACCAGGGCCCCCACGTCCGGGCACCCTCGAGCGCGAGATCGCCGACAACCGCGCCCTGTGGGAGGCGACCGGGCCGCCGTCCTACGTCTACGACATCCGGCACCTCTGCTTCTGCGGCTTGGAGGCGATCGGGCCCGTGCGCGTCGTCGTGAAGGACGGCGTCGTGGTCGGACGGAGCTACGTCGACACCGGCGAGGTCGTGCCGGCCTCCTTCGCCGACCTCTTCCCCTCCGTGGACGGCCTGTTCGAGGTCCTGACCGACGCCGTGCGCCGGGGCGCCCACGACGTGCGCGTGACGTGGGGATCGGAGAACGGGCTCCCGCTGGATTTCTTCATCGACTACTCGGTGAACGTCGCGGACGAAGAGCAGGGCTACCACGTCGTCGAGCCGCCGCGGACAACCCCCTGAGGCGCCCGCGCGCGTCACAGGGGGCGAACCCCGACCCGAGGGAGTGCGGGCTCCCGACAGGAGTGGCGCGTGGCGGAGACCGTCGGACTGACCGGACTGCAGCTTTCGATCCTCCAGGTCCTCTGGGAGCGTGGCGAAGCCACCACCCAGGAGGTGTGGGAGCGCATCGCCGAGCGGCGTCCGCTCGCGCTGACCACCGTCGCGACGCTCCTCTCCCGCCTCGAGCGGAAACGGGTGCTGGCGCACCGCCGGCGGGGCCGTCAGAACGTCTACCGCGCCGACGGTGACGCGGGCCGAGGTGCGTCGCTCCAAGGTGCGCGATCTCACGGAGAACCTCTTCGACGGCGACCCCGCGGCGCTGGTGAGCCACCTGGTGCGGGCCGACGACGTGGACGCGGCCGAGCTCGAGCGCATCCGGTCCCTCCTCGACGAAGCCGCGCGACGCCGGGCCGAGGATGATTCCTGACGTGGTCGCGGCCCTGGCGGGTCGGGCCGCCCCCTGGCTCCTGACGTACCTCGCGCACAGCACGGCGCTCGTCGCCGCCGCCTGGATGCTGGAGCGCGCCCGGGTCGTCCGTGGGCCCGCACGCTGGATCTGCTATGGAAGTCGGCGCTCCTGGCGGGATTCGCCACCTCCACGCTGAGCGTGGCCCGCACGACGACGGTGCGGAGGCACGGAGGTGCGCGAGGTGCGGGCGGTCGTTCGCCGCGGCGGGCCGACCCCGGGGCCGCGGCCTCCGTGGTCACCCGACGGCGCTCCGACCACGCTGCGCATCGAAGGGCTGCGTGGTGACCGCGCACGTCCCCGCGTTGCTCCTCTCTGCTTCTAGACCCGGCGCGCCTCCAGGCGGAGGGAGTCGGCGGGGTGCGCGCGGCGTGTGGGCCGGACCGGGAAGCCGGGTGGCCCGAAGCGCTGGTGCTGCTGTGGCTCGGCGGGCGGCGTTGGGCCTGGGGGTGGGTGGCTACCGCGGCCGCCGCCGGCTGTCGGCCGTGTTCGCGCCGTGCGAGACCTCCGGGTCCCAGGGCGGCTGCGGTGGCGCAGCGGCTGTTCGCCGCGGAGAACCGGACGCGCGGAGGTCGTCGTCTCCCGGGCCGTCCGGCCCCCTGCGCGGTGGGACGCCGGGTGCTGCTGCCCCGGCGCTGTGAAGGGGAGATGGCCGACTCCGAGCTGATCGGCGCTCTCGCCCACGAGCTTGCCCACGTGGCCCGCCGTGATCTCGACCTGGCTCTCTCTGGCCGACGCGGTGTGCAGGCTCGCGTGGATCCAGCCCCTCAACCGGGTGGCCGCCGCCTGCCTCCGTGAGCGCCGCGGAGCTGGTGTGCGACGAGCGGGCGCTGCGGACACGTACGGCCCCTCGACCTGGCGCGCTCCCTCCACCGCGTCTCCGCCTGGGTGCTGCCGTCGGCATGCGGTCGGGGCGGCCGCCGGACTGGCGCCAGGCGGACGCGGCTCGCTGGCGCGGAGGGTGCGCAGGATCCTGGCCAGAGGTGCGGGGCGGCGCACCGGGTCGGTGTGGGCCGGCGCGACGTGGACGGCCGCGCTCGTCGCGGGCGCCCTCCTCCTTCCGCCGATTCCGGCCGGCGCGGGACGTGCGCGCCGTCTTCGTGGCCCGCGCGGCCCCGGGCTCCCGCCGGGTGCACGCGGAGCCTCCGACGTCCGTGCATGTCGTGCTGCGGGAGGTCGCCGTCGGCGGCGCCGGTCCGCCGCGGCGCGCCCCTGACGCCCCGTTCTGACCGCCGCGCCGCGCCCGTCGCTCCTTCATCCGGCGTCGTCCCCCCTATATTCCCGGCGCGCCCGGGGGACCGGGCACGTTCGACCTGGCCAGGAGCGCCCTTGACGCCGACACGCCGGCGGCCGCCGCCTCGCGACCCTCACCATCCCCGCACCGGACCTGCGGCCGGACGCCTTCCTCCGCCACGCGCGGGGACAGGCCCGGGGGTTCTGGGCGCGGGACGAGCGCTGGGTCGCGCACCGCGGGGTCGTCGCCGACCTGGGCGGAGCGGGTGGGGACGACCGCTTCGAGGCCGTGGCCGGGCAGGCGGCTGCGCTGGCCCGCGACCCGCTGCTCGCGCCCGACGCCGCCCGCGCTCCCCGCGTGCGATTCTACGGCGGGTTCTCCTTTCGGGCCGACCACGTGGCGGAGGCGGCCTGGTCGGCGTTCCCCTCCGTGCCGCTTCCATCTCCCCGCCTTCGAGCTGGAAGGGGACGGCACCGGAGACGCGTGGCTCCGGGCGCGCATGCTGGTCTCGGACGAGGACGCCTCCGACGCGTGGGTGCGCCTGCGCCGCAGCGCGGAGGCGCTCCGCGCCGAGCTGGCGAGCCTCTCGGAGGGGAGCATGCCGGCCGGCGCGCCGGTGCCGGCCCGGGCGGTCGCGACCGAGCGCGGCGCGTGGGAAGCGGCGGTCGAGGAGTCGCTCGCCGCGATCCGGGCCGGCCGCGTCTCGAAGGTGGTGCTGGCCCGCACGATGGACATCGACGCTCCGGTCGATCCTGCCGACGTCGTCATGCACCTGTGGGCGATGAACCGCGGCAGCCACGTCTTCCTCTTCGAGCCGAGCCCGAGCGACGCGCTGGTGGGCGCCGCCCCCGAGACCATCGCTACGTTGCGGGACGGCGTCTTCCACGCCACGGCGGTGGCGGGCTCGATCCAGCGCGGCGCGAGCGAGCGCGAGCAACGGGAGCTGGCGGCGGCCCTCCTGGCGAGCGAGAAGGACCGCAACGAGCAGCGGATCGTGGTCGACGACCTGATCGCCAGGCTGGAGACGGTCGCCCACCAGATCCGCGCGGACCGGCAGCCCCACGTGCTCACGCTGGCGCGCATCCAGCACCTGGAGACGGAGATCCGGGCCAGCGTGCCCGCGGGAACCGGCGTCCTCGACCTCCTCCGCCTCCTCCATCCCACGCCGGCGGTGTGCGGGCTGCCCCGGGACGCGGCGCTGGACGTGCTGGCCGAGGAGGAGCCGTTCGAGCGCGGCTGGTACGCAGGGCCGGTGGGGTGGTTCGACGCGGAGGGCAACGGCGTCTTCGCGCCCGCGCTGCGCACGGCCGTGCTGCACGAGGGCGTGTGGCGCCTGTTCGCCGGCGCGGGCATCGTGGAGGGCTCCGTGCCGGCGCTGGAATGGGAGGAGACCGGGATGAAGCTCGCGCCCGTGCTGGACGCCCTCGAGGCCGCGGGCGCGGTGCTGTTCCGTGCGGCCCGGGCCTCCGCCGACCGGGAGCACGGGGGGTGAGCTCGGCCGACGCCACCACCCTGTGGGCGCGCGCCTTCGTCGACGAGCTGGCGCGCTGCGGTGTGCGTGAGGTCGTGGTGGCGCCGGGGTCGCGCTCGACCCCGCTGGTGCTGGCGTTCGCGCAGGACGGCCGCTTCAGCATCCGCGTCCACCTGGACGAGCGCTCCGCAGGGTTCTTCGCCCTCGGCGTGGGGAAGGCCTCGGGGATGCCGGCCGCGGTCGTCACGACGTCGGGCACGGCCACCGCCAACCTCTACCCCGCCGTGATCGAGGCAGCCCAGAGCGAAGCTCCGCTTCTCGTCCTCACGGCCGATCGGCCCCATCGCCTCCGTGGCGCGGACGCCAACCAGGCGATCGACCAGGCGCGCCTTTACGGACCGTTCGTGCGCGCGTTCTTCGAGGTGGCACCGCCGTCATTGGACGGATCGGCGCTCCGGCATCTCCGCACGCTCGCCGCCCGGGCGCTCCTGGCGGCCCGCGAAGCGCCTGCCGGCCCCGTGCACCTGAACTTCCCCTTCGACAAACCCCTCGAGCCCGCCGGGCTCTCGGAGGTGGCCGCGACCTTCGCGGGCGAGCACCCGCTGGCGGCGGAGGGGCGTCCGGAGGGCCGTCCCTTCGCGTCGGTGGCACCGGCGCGGCGGGCGGCGGGCCCGGGGGACCTCCGGCGTGTGGTCGCGCTCCTCGCGGAGGCGCGCCGCGGCGTAGTCGTCGCCGGGCCCTCCCCCGAGCCGGACCGGGACGGACCGGCGGCGATGGAGGTGGCGGCCGCGACCGGTTTCCCCCTCCTCGCCGATCCGCTCTCGGGCGCGCGGTTCGGACCCGCCCGCGGGGCAGCGGTCGTGGCCGGCTACGACCTCTTCCTGCGGGACCCCGAGGTGAGGGCGCGGCTGGCCCCCGACGTGGTGCTGCGCGTCGGTGCGAGCCCCACGTCGTCGTCGGCCCAGCGGTGGATGGAGGACCACAATGGCGTGACGCACGTCGTGATCGACGGCGGCGGACGCTGGAAGGACCACGGCTCCCTGGCTACGCACTACGTGCATGCCGACCCGGCCGCCACGCTCGGCGACCTGGCCCGGGAGGTCGGGGACGCGGCCGGGGACACGGCGTGGCTCGAGGCGTGGCGGCGCTGCGCCGAAGCGACCCGGGAGGCCGTGGCCGCCGCCGCCGGTGGGGAGCCCCACGAAGGCCACGTGCTCGCGACGGTGGCGGAGTCGGTGCCGCCGGGAACGGTCCTCTTCGTCTCCAGCTCCATGCCGGTGCGCGACCTGGACGCATTCGGCGCACCGCGGGAGGGGGCTCTGCGTGTGTTCGGCAACCGGGGGGCGAGCGGGATCGACGGCATCGTGTCCACCGCCTTCGGCGTCGCGGCGGCCTCGGGCTCGGATCGCCCGGCCGTGTGCGTGCTCGGGGACGTCGCGTTGTTCCACGACCAGAACGGCTTGCTGTGGCATCGGGAGGACGATGCCGCGGTGATCTTCGTGCTCCTCGACAACGACGGCGGTGGCATCTTCCACATGCTCCCGGTTCGCGACCACGAGCCGCACTTCACCCGGCTCTTCGCGACGCCGCACGGCCTGGACTTTCGTCACGCCGCCGCGCTCCACGGGATCGCCCTCCACGACGTGGAGGGCGCGGGGCTCGGACCCGCGCTGGCCCGGGCGCTCGCCGACGGGCGCACGTGCGTGTTGCGGGTGCGCGGCGACCGCGACGTCAACGCGCGCCGCCACCGTGAGGTCGCCGACGCGGTGGCCCGGAGCGTACGGGCCACGCTGGGGTAGGGGCCTGCTGCCCGAACCACGAACCCTCCGACCCGAGACCGATGAGCAAGCCCGACTGGAAGGAAGTCAGGAAGTACCAGGACATCACCTACCACAAGTGCGACGGCGTCGCGCGGATCGCCTTCAACCGTCCGGAGGTCAGGAACGCGTTCCGCCCGGACACGCTGCTGGAGATGCAGGAGGCCTTCAAGGACGCCGGGGAGGACACGGACATCGGGGTCGTGCTCCTCACGGGCAACGGCCCGGCCAAGGACGGCAAGTACTCCTTCTGCGCGGGCGGCGACCAGAAGGTGCGCGGCGAGGCGGGCTACGTGGGCAAGAACGGCGTCCCCCGCCTGAACGTGCTCGAGCTGCAGCGCTACATGCGCTCCATGCCCAAGCCCGTGATCGCGCTCGTGGCCGGCTACGCCATCGGAGGGGGGCACGTGCTGCATGTAGTCTGCGATCTGACGATCGCGGCGGACAACGCGGTCTTCGGTCAGACCGGGCCGATCGTCGGCTCCTTCGACGGCGGCTTCGGCTCCTCGTACCTGGCCCGCATCGTCGGACAGAAGAAGGCCCGCGAGATCTGGTATCTCTGCCGGCAGTATTCGGCGCAGGAGGCGCTCGACATGGGCCTGGTGAACAAGGTCGTGCCCGTCGGACAGCTCGAGGACGAGGGGTGGGCCTGGGCGCAGGAGATCCTCGACAAGAGCCCGCTGGCCATCCGGCTGCTGAAGAGCGCGATGAACGCCGACGTGGACGGCCAGGCGGGGCTGCAGGAGCTCGCGGGCAACGCCACGCTCCTCTTCTACATGACCGAGCAGGGGCAGGAGGGGAAGAACGCGTACGTGGAGAAGCGGAAGCCGAACTTCCGGAAGTACAAGTGGCTCCCCTGGTAGTGGACGGGCGCGTGAAATCGGCGCGGCGCGGCGTTGGGCTCCGCGCGGAGGGGTACCCGCGCCCGCAGGGCGTGCGGTCGCGAAGTACGTTCCAGTACTCCTCGGTTTCCGTGCTCGCCCGCCTTGCGCAGCATCCGATTTGACGCGCCCCATGGCTCGAGGGGTGGGCGCGTGAAATCGGCGCGGCGCGGCGTTGGGCCGGGAAGGGTCGGCGGGTGAGCTCGGCCCGGGCCTGGATCCTCGCGTCGCGCCCGAAGACGCTCACCGCGGCGGCTGCGCCCGTGGTGGTGGGCACCGGGCTCGCGGCGTACCACGGGGTCGAGGATACGCTGCCGGCCCTCGCCGCCCTCGTGGGCGCACTGCTCATCCAGATCGCGACGAACCTCGCGAACGACTACTACGACTTCGTGCGCGGGAGCGACACGCACGAGCGCGTCGGTCCGGTGCGCGTGACCCAGGCCGGCCTCCTCCCCCCGGAGGTGGTGAAGCGCGGGATGATCGTCACGCTCGCCTTCGCCTTCGCGGTCGGCGTGTACCTGGTCGCGGTGGCCGGATGGCCGATCGTGTGGATCGGGCTCGCCTCCCTGGCCTGCGCGGTGCTGTACACGGGCGGGCCGTATCCGCTGGCCTACCACGGACTGGGCGACGCCTTCGTCTTCGTGTTCTTCGGCCTGATCGCCGTCGCGGGCACGTACTACGTGCAGGGCCTCGCCTGGCCGCCGGACGCGCTGCTGGCGGGCGCCGCGATGGGCGCGCTCATCACCGCGATCCTGGTGGTGAACAACCTGCGCGACCTCGACACCGACGCGAAGGCCGGCAAGCGCACGCTGGCGGTACGGCTGGGGCGCGCGGGGACGCGGGTGGAATTCGTGGCCCTCCTCGTGGCGGCCTTCGTGGTGCCGCTGGTGGGCATCGCGGGCTTCTCCTGGCCGCGGGCGACGGCGGTGACGCTGCTGATCGCGCCGCTGGCCGTGCTTCCGGTGCGCCGGGTGATACGACACTCCGATGCACGGGAGCTCCTGCCCGCCCTCGGCGAGACGTCGCGTGTGGTCGCGCTCTACGGCGCGCTCCTCGGCCTGGGCCTCGCATTGGGTTGAGCCGGATGGGCGACCCGGGCGACTTCCTCGCGGAATCCGCGGCGCGCTGGCCGGAGCGGCGCGCGCTGTCCGGACGCGGGCGTGTCTGGACGTTCGCCGAGCTCGACGCCTGGGTCGACGACCTGGCCGAGCGCTTCCGGGCGGAGGACCAGACGGTCGAGGGAGACGTGATGGCGTTGGTGGCGGACCCCAACGCCGGAGGGTGTGGCCGCCCTGCTCGCCGCCACCCGCGCCGGCCTCACGGTTGCGCCGCTCAACCCCGGCCTCTCCGAAACGGAGCACGAGGCGGCGCTGCAGGCGCTCGCCGGGGCGCGCCCGGACGGGATGGCGGTCCTGTGGACCTCGGGCACCGCGGGCGCGCCCCGCGGCGTCGTGCTCTCCGCGGACCAACCTGCGCGCCAGCGCGCGGGCGGCCGCCGCACGCCTGGGGCTCGGCGGTCGTGATCGGTGGCTGGCCTCGCTGTCGGTGGCGCATGTCGGGGGCCTCGCGCTCGTGACGCGGGCGCTGATCCTGGGCTCTGAGATCGTGGCGGATGGAGCGTTCGACGTCGGCCGTGCGTCGGAGCTGATCGACGAGGGCCGCGTGACGCACGCGTCGCTGGTGCCCACGCAGCTGCTGCGCCTGCTCGAGGTGCGCGGTGAGCGGACGCCGCCACCGTCGATGCGCTGCGCGCTCATCGGCGGCGCGCACGCGCCCGGGGACCTCGTGCAGCGTGCCCTCGCACGGGGGTGGCCGCTCGCGTTGACCTACGGGATGACCGAGATGACGTCGCAGGTCGCCACGGCGCCGCCCGCGCTGGTGCGGCGCAAGCCGGGCACGGTCGGCCCGCCGCTGGAAGGCGTGGAGATGCGCATCTCCGGGATCGGGGAGATCCTCGTGCGCGGACCGACCCGGGTGCCCGGAACGGTAGGGACGTCGGCGCCGTTGGTGGACGCGGACGGGTGGTACGCCACCGGGGATCTCGGCCACCTGGACGAGGACGGACGACCTGTGGGTCACGGGGCGGCGGTCCGAGCGCGTCATCTCCGGTGGCGTCACCGTCGACCCCCTGGAGATCGAGGCCGTGCTCCGGGCCCACCCCGCCGTGGTGGACGCCTGCGTGGTGGGCCTCCCCGACGCCGAATGGGGGGAGAAGCTGGCGGCCGCCGTCGTGCCCGTGGAGGGGATGTTCGACCTCGAGGAAGTCGACGCCTGGAGCCGGGAGCGGCTGGGCCCGCCCAGACGGCCACGCCGGTGGCTGCTCCTGGACGAGCTTCCGCTCAACGCGAACGGAAAGGTGGATCGGGCGGCGGTCCGGGGGCGCTTCCTCGCAGTCTAGAAGCGCCCCCGGTCACGCGGTGCCATCGCATGTGAGGCCGGGTCAGCGACCCTCTCGCCCGGGATGCGGGATCCCGACCGTCACGCCGAAGCGGAACGTCGACGAGGTTCGCCTCGCTCCGGTTGGGCAGCACCGTGATGCTCCCGTCCGGATGGTCGATGATGTCCCCCTTGGTGAGGAACTCGGCGACGCCGTTCTCGTGGCGCTCGACGCCGAAGTCCAGCCAGACCGGGGTCCTGCCGGTGGATACGCGCATGCGCACTCCTCCGCCGGCCCGCCACGCGAACATCCCGTCGGAGAAGTTGGTCGACGAGGCGAAGCTCTCGACGTCGTTCTGCCCCGGACAGCGACGTGGTCGTGGCGAAGTAGGTGAAGCCGAACGAGGCGTTCACGTACGGCTCGATGGGCCCGGTGGCGAGCGCCAGCTCCGGTCCGAGGCCGCCGAAGAAGATGCTGTTGGTCGTGTTCAGGTCGAGCTCGATCCGGCATCCCACCGGGGCGGCCGAGGCATACGTTCCGGTGCTCGTTCCCGTAGACGAGGAAGCCGAAGTCCGCGCGCAGCCGAAAGCGGTTGGTGGGCTCGAGGGGGATCGCGCCCCACAGCTGCGCACCGAACCCGTTGTCGATGTAGGTACCGAGCTGCCCGACGGGGTCGGCTCCCACGAAGCTTCCACCCACGTATCCGGCCGGCGCGTCGAAATATCCGGCGGGCGCCGCGGCGCGCTCCTGCGCCCCCGCCGCTCCCGCGAAAACGGCCAGCGCCGCGAGCGCCGCTGCCGAGCTCATTCCACCGCGTCCCATCGTCGTCTCCTGTGAAGAGGTGCAACCCCTCGTCCAGGAATACAGGCAGGAGACGTGCCCGGGCTCATCCGCGGGGGCAGCGTCCCTGCGGCACAACGACTTCTGCCGACGGATCGGCTTCGCGCCACTTCCGGCGATGTCCCCGGGAGGGGACAGGGTGCGCGTCGCCCCGTCAGCGCGCGCGGGCCGCTGCGGCCGGGGTGCCCGCGACGATGTACATCCGGCCGGAGTGGGCTCCCGACACGGCGCTCCACGCCGAGGTCAGCAGGAGGTCGATCACGCCGTCCCCGTCCACGTCGCCGATGCCCGTGGCGTCGAAGCCCAGCGTCTCGCCCATCACCTTGCCGGTGAGCGTGCGCAGGAGCGAGCCGTCGGCGCCGGAGTAGAGGTAGACCTTCCCGCCCGAAGGGGCCGCCTCGTGGTTCTGCCATGCGCCGATGACCAGGTCGGCGTGGCCGTCGCCGTCCACGTCGCCGGCGTCGGCGACGCCGATGCCGAAGCCGTCGCCGGCGGCTTCCCCGGTCATCGTGTAGAGGCGGCGGCCGTCCGCGCCCGAGTGCACGTAGACGCGCCCCGCCCCCTGCAGTCCAGCGTCCCCGGCTCCGGCCCAATCCGACGCGTACACGTCCATGACACCGTCGCCGTCCACGTCGCCCACGGCGGAGACGAACATCGCGCCGAGCTGCGCTCCCTGCGGGTCGGAGTCGATGACGAAGGCGGGCTTCTCGGTCAGGTCGTGGTAGACGTAGACCCGGCCCAGGTCGCCCGCGCCGGCGTTGGGCGCGCCCACGATCGAGCGTCATCCGGCCGTCGCGGACGGCGCCGCCGCTGGTGGCGCCGAACTGGTCTCCCGCCTGCCTCGCCCGGTGAGGGTGAGCAGCGCCGAGCCGTCCGCGCCGGAGAACACGTAGGCGCGACCCGCGTCCTTGCCGCGCGGCGTCGTTCAGCGGCGCGCCCACCACGAAGTCGGCGTGCCCGTCGCCGTCCACGTCGCCCAGGTCCGCCACGTGGCGGCCGAACGCCTCTCCCGGTTGCGGGGCGTCGACCTCGAGGATCGGCCGCCCGTCGAGCCCCGAGTAGACCACGGCCCGATCTCCGTACGGAGCTCCGGCGAGCACGTCCGGGGTACCGTCCCCGTCCACGTCCCCCGCCGCCTCGACGCCCGTGCCGAGCTGGTCCCCGGGGTGCCCGTCCGCCTGCCAGAGGAGGGCGCCGGTGCCCGAGGAGTAGACGTAGACGCGCCCGGCCGCGCTCCCGTTCGGTCCCCAGGTGGGTGCCGAGGTGACCACGTCGTGCACCCCGTCCCCGTCGACGTCACCGATGTCGCGGGCGATCCATCCGAACTGGTCTCCCGCGTGCTCCCCACGCCACTCCCGGATGATCCGGGCCGGCTCGACGAAGGGATCGCCGTAGTCGGCTTCGCTCGGGAAGAGCGAGGCGTAGCGCGCATCCTGGCGGAGGGCCTCGGCGGCGGGATCGAGATCGACCGCGGTCACGTCCGTGCCGGCGGCCTTCGCACGCTCCAGCCACGCGAAGGCGCGGTCCAGATCGCCCGCCTGCGCTTGTGCCATCCCGCCCTGCAGGAGCGTGCCACCGGCCCGTGGCCGCAGCGGCACGGCCTTCTCGTACGCCGCCACCGCCGCCGGGAAGTCCTGGAGGTTGCGCAGCGCGTAGCCGAGGAGCGCCCAGGCGAGCCCGTTGTCGGGCTCGCTGGCGGTGAGCTTCTCGAGCGTCGCACGTGCCGCAGCGAAGTCGCCCGCCTGGATGGAGCCCTGGGCCGCCTGGAGCGCGCGCTGGCTCTCCGGGGACGGTGCCTGGGCCAGGGCCGAGCGGGGCGACAGGAGCGGGAGGGCGAGCGCGAGGCAGGCGGCGCGAACGAAGGCTCGTCTCATGGAGGGTCTCCGGGTCGGGGTCGGCCGGCACGCCGGGAGGGACGCGTGGTCGCGGGTACGTACGACCGGCCGCTCGCCGGGTTTCGATGCAACGCTTTCCCATCTCATGCCATCAACTATACTGTGAGGAATGATAATGAACCCTGACGAGCTGCTGCCGCTCAGCCCGCCCGTGTACCACGTGCTGCTGGCGCTGGGGGACGAGACGCTCCACGGCTACGCGATGATGCAGGCGATCGAGGGACTGACCGACGGCGCTGGCCGGCTGCTTCCCGGCACGTTGTACGCGACGCTGGCGCGCATGGTGGAGACGGGCCTGATCGAGGAGAGGGACGCGCCGGACGCCGACGCGGATGCGCGTCGCCGATACTACCGGGCGACGGCGTTCGGGCGGAGGGTGGCCGCGGCCGAGACCGCGAGGATGGCGCGCCTCGTAGCGGCCGCGCGGGCCCGCCGGCTGGCCCCGGAGGCACGTTGACGGGCCGCCGGGTCTCCGGCGTGGTCTTTCGGCTCGCCTTGTTGGCGTTCCCGGCCGGGTTCCGGGCCCGACACGGCGCCGAGATGCGCGCGGCCTTCGCGGAGGAGCTCGCGCGGAGAGCGCGCTCGAACCGGACTGGGCGGGTCGCGTTCGTGCTGCGGGCGGCGTGGGACGCGGTTCGGCAGGGACTCAGGGAGCGGATCCGGCGGGGACCCTTGCCGGGCCACGGGGGCGACACGAGGAGAAACGGGAGGAGGGGTGGGATGCTCGAAGGAATCGGTGGAGACGTCCGGCTGGCGGTGCGTGGCCTCAGGCGTGCCCCGGGCTTCACGGCCGCGGCGGTCCTGGTGCTGGCGCTGGGCATCGGCGCGAACGCGACCGTGTTCAGCGCGTTGAAGATGGCGATCCTGTCCCCGCCTCCCTATCCCGCGGCGGACCGGCTCGTGATGGTCGATCTCACGCACCGCCGCGTGGGGCAGGGTAGCGCGCAGCCGTCTCCCTGGTCGTATCCGAAGTTCCAGCGCTTCCTGGAGACCCCGGATCGCCTCGTGGACCCGGTGGCCGGCTACGGTCTGCGCAACGCGACGCTGACCGAGCCGGGAGATCCGGCGCTCCTTCCCATCGAGCTCGTCTCTCCGGGCTACTTCGGCGTGCTGGGCTCGCCTCCGGTGCTCGGCCGGGCCTTCGGTGCCGAGGAAGGGGATGCGTCCGACCCGCGCCTCGTCGCCGTGCTGTCGTGGGGAACGTGGCGCGACCGCTTCGCGTCCGACCCGGACGTGGTGGGGCGGGCCGTGGTGCTGAACGGCAAGCGTTTCGAGGTCGTCGGCGTCGCCCCCAGGGGGTTCGCGGGGCTCTCGGGAGGCGTGGCGCTCTGGGTGCCCATGGCGACGTCCGCCGAGCTGTTCAGCAGCTTCATGATCCGGGGGGCGCAGGCGCACTGGCTGCATGCGGTGGGTCGCTTGCGCGAGGGAGCGACGCTGGAGCAGGCTCGGGCCCAGACGGCGTCGATCGGGAGCGGCATCGCCGAGGCGTTCCCCCTGGACGACCCGAACGTGGTGTACGGCGCGGGGGTCCGCTCCCTCGCCGAGGTACGCGTGAACGGGCAGGCGCGGGCCGCCGTGCTGCTGCTCTCGGTGGCTGCCGCGCTCGTGCTCCTGGTGGCCTGCGCGAACCTGTCGGGGCTACTGCTCGCGCGTGCGAAGCGGCGGACCCGGGACGGCGCGGTGCGGCTCGCGGTGGGCGCGTCCCGCTGGCGGCTGATCCGCGCGTCGCTGGTGGAGAGCGCGTCGCTGGCGCTCCTGGGTGGTGGATCCGGCGTCCTGGTGGCCGTATGGGGCACGCGGGCCATGGCGGCCGCATGGCCCCGGCAGTTCCTGTCCAGCGGTCAGGGTGAGATGCGGGTCACGGATCCCGGGGCTCTCGCGCTCGATCCCGGCGTGCTGGGGTTCGCGCTCCTCGCGACGGCGGTGACCGCGCTGCTCGTCGGCCTCGCGCCGGCGGTGCGCGCCTCCCGTGCCGACGTAGCGACCCGACTGCGCGAGGCCGGTGGGGGCACGCGTCGCGGGCGTCGCGTCCTGGGGCTCGACGGCCGGGCGGCGCTGGTGGGAGGGCAGGTCGCGCTGGCGCTCGTACTGCTGGTGGGCACCGGCCTGGTCGGGCGGAGCATGAAGCGCCTCCTCGACGTCGACCTCGGCTTCGACCCCGAGAACCTCCTGACCTTCGCGTACACGATCCCGCGCACGGACGCCTGGGCGGAGGACGCCGACGCCTTCCACGACCGCTTCCTCCAACGCATCGCCGCCCTGCCGGGGGTGAAGGGCGCGAGCCTGGGCACGCCGCCGCTCTCGGGCCACTGGTCCATCACGCTGGTGCAGGAAGTGCGTGGCCACCCGCCCATTCCGCAGGGAGAGGGCCCGCCTATCGGCGTCCACCTGGTCGGGGACCGGTACTTCGAGATGCTCGGCGTCCCGCTGCTCCAGGGGAGGACGCTGGACGCCCGGGACGGCACGGACGCCCATCCGACGCTGGTCCTGAGCCGAACCGCCGCCGAGCGCATCTACCCGGGGGAGGACCCCGTCGGACGGTCGCTGAAGATCGGGATCTCCGCCGACGGCAAGGACGAATACGCAGAGGTGGTGGGCGTCGTCGGCGACGTGCGCTACGCGCCTCCGGACGAGGATCTCATTCCCGAGGCCTACTACGCGCTCCGCGAGCTCGGCGACCGCAGCGTCCACGTGCTCGTTCGGACCACGAACGACCCCCTGTCCCTGATGCCCGCCGTGCGCGCGGAGCTGGGGGCCCTGGATCCGGAGCTCGCCGTCTTCTCTGTCACGACCGGACGCGACCTCGTGGCGGGCGCCACGGGCGACCGTCGGGTGGTGCTGGCGCTCCTCGCCCTGTTCGCCGCGGTGACCGTGTTGCTGGCGGCCACCGGCACGTGGGGCATCGTCGCCTACGCGGTGGCGGACCGGCGTCGTGAGTTGGGCCTGCGCATGGCGCTGGGCGCCCGGGCGGGACGTGTGGTGGGCATGGTCCTCGGGCAAAGCGTCGGCGCGGCGCTCCTGGGCATTTCGGTCGGGCTGGTGGGGGCATGGGCAGGGGCCCGCCTGCTGGCGACGTTCATGTACGACACCAGCACCCGCGATCCGCTGGCCTATGCGGGCGCGGCGACCGCGCTCGTGGCGGTGGTGCTGGTGGCGAGCTGGCTCCCGGGAAGGCGGGCCACGGAGGTGGACCCCTCGGAAGCGCTGCGGGCCGAATAGTCCGTTCGGCTTGCCGGGACGGTGCGGACACCGTGCGTATTGAAACCGCGTGGAAAGCGCGTACTCTCAAACGCGGGGGATGGCGCCACATCACAGCCGGGAGGGACGATGCGCTCAGTACGATGGTGGGTCGTGATCGCGCTGACCGCAGGGTTGCTGCCTGGGAGCGCCACAGCCCAGAAGGCGGCCGCCCCGGCCGCCCCGGTGCACGATGTACTCTCCGCGAACCCCTTCCTCCTCATCGCGGAGTGGTTCAACGCGGAGTGGGAGCACGGGCTCACGTCGACGTCCACGCTCGGTGTGCGGGTGTCCAGGATCGATCTGGGTGACCCGGACGCCACCTACTTCAGCGTGCGCGGATTCTGGCGGTACTACCCGAACGGCGCCT
Source organism: uncultured Gemmatimonadales bacterium (assembly GCA_963848895.1). Taxonomy (GTDB): domain Bacteria; phylum Gemmatimonadota; class Gemmatimonadetes; order Longimicrobiales; family Gaopeijiaceae; genus SZUA-318. The sequence continues at coordinate 225,464 of CAWKGE010000017.1, read as the reverse complement.
TCGAGCAATTCTTCTTCGGGTTCGACGGCGGCGTCACGGGTCTCGACGATGCCGGCGACACGAGCACGGTCCTCGGGGCGGGATTCGAGCTGGGCTACAACTGGCTCCTCGGGGCCCGACGCAACTTCTACGTGAGCCTCGGGGCGGGCGCGGATCGGCTGTTCGCCGGCGACCTGGGCGACGCGTCCGCCGTCATCCCCACGGTGCGCCTGATCAACATCGGCATCGGGTTCTGACGTAGGTCGCCGCGCCGCCCGGTCACCCGGAATCCGTTACTTCACACGGCAGGGCAAGAGAAAGAAGTCGACCTTCACCTCTCCGGCGGCGTTCCGGGAGGTGTGGATCTTGACGGGCCAGGACAGCGTCTCGCCGGTCGTCTGGTTCACGAAGTCGTAACGGGCGTTCGTGACCTTGTAGACCTGGAAGGGCTCGCCCAGAGGCGCCACGAACACTTCGCTGAAGACGGCCCCGTGGAGCATCGAGGGCCTCGGAAGCCAGGTGTGGCCCGTGGTCACGCCGACCAGCTCGAAGGCGAGCATGCTGTACTTGGCATTGAACATCTCCCTCTGGCCGTGGACCACCGTGTGGAGTTGGTACCAGAACGTCCCGGTACCGTGCAGATCCTCACCGAGGCACGGTGCATACTCGACGAACTCGTCGTCGAACACGGCCTCGAACCACCCCACGTCGGCGGCTGCGAACTGGGGTGAAAGGTCCATGTCCGGTGCGGCGGGATTGCCGTCCGTGCAGGTTGCGAGCAGGAGTGGGACCAGCAGGAAACGCATGGAGCGCATGGGGCACCTCCTCGGAATGCCGTGACGCGGGATTGTCTCTCGGTCCGCGGCTCGTCGGTCTCTTCGTCGGGAGGGGATCGGCCGCTGGGGAGACGCGTGCGGCCAGGGCCGCACGGGCCTGGGGGTCTGCCGTATCCGTGGTCTCCGGCGGAAAGGACCTCGAACGGTCCCCAACCTGGGCGCGTAGCCTTTTGCGCCCGTTAGTTCCGCCTTAGTCTTCGGTTATCTCCTGCCCTCACGCACGGACTTCGGCGGGCGCATGGTGACGCTTCGTCTGTTGGGCGAGGTGAGCCTCACGGAAGGCTCCCTGGCAGAGATCCGCTCGGTCCTCTCCCATCCGAAGCAGATGGCCGTGCTCGTCTACCTGGCGCTCGAGGGTCGCCGGGGGTACGTGAGCCGGGACGCGCTCATGGGGCTGCTCTGGCCCGAGGCGGACATCGCCCACGCCCGCAACACGCTCAACCAGGCGCTCCACGGGTTGCGCAGAGGCCTCGGCCGCGGCGTGGTGACCACCCGGGGCAGGCGCGAGGTCGGACTGGATCCGGCACGGTTCGAGTGCGACGTGTGGTCCTTTCGTGACGTGCTCGACGAAGGAGATCACGCGGCGGCCCTCGCGCGGTACACCGGGGAGCTGCTTCCGGGCTTCTACGTCAGCGGGAGCGGGGACTTCGAGCGCTGGCTGCAGGAGGAGCGCGAGCGGCTCAGAGAAGCAGCGGCCGATGCGGCGTGGCGGTGCGCGCACGGACTCATCGCGGCGGGAGCGCTGACGGAGGCGGAGCGGGCGGGGCAGCGAGCTCTGGACCTGGTGCCGACGGACGAGAGTCCGGTGCGGGCGTTCATCGAGGCGTTGGCGGGGGCGGGGGACCGGGCGGCGGCCGTGAATTTCTTCGAGAAGTTCCGTGCCCGGCTGAGGGACGAGCTGGAGCTGGAGCCGTCGCTGGCGACGGTGGCGGTGGTGGAGGCCATTCGCGTGCCTGGCCGGGACGCAGCGCCGGTGGCGCCGGTGGAGGCGTTACGAGGCGGGCAGATCGAGGCAGCGATGTCGGCCCCGGCCCTGCCCACGGTGGCGGGAACCTCGGGCGAAGGCTCGGGAGAGGTGCCGTCCGTGGGCGTGGGCAGGAGGATGACCTGGCAGCGGCTGGGCCTGGTGGGCATCGGATTGTCGGTGGTGATGGGCGCTGCCATCGCGCTGGGTCACCGGAGGGCTTCGGAGCCGGGCGACGGGTCGGCGGCGACGGAGCGCGAGCGAACGGCTATCGCGGTCCTCCCGTTCCGGAACCTGAGCCCCGAGGGGCCCCACGCGTACTTCGCCGCCGGCCTGCACGACGAGCTGCTGAGCCAGCTGGCCAAGGTGGAGGCGCTGTCCCTCCGGGGGCGCGCGTCGCTGATGGGCTATGCGGGGACGACGAAGCCGGTCGGGGTGATCGCGGAGGAGTTGTCCGTGGGCACCATCGTAGAGGGCAGCGTGCAGGTGGTCGGGGACCGAGTCCGGGTCGTGGTGGAGCTCGTCGACGTGGCCACGGGCGACCACCTGTGGGCGGAGCGGTACGACCGACGGCTGGACGACGCGTTCGCGGTCCAGAGCGACATTGCGCGGCGGATCGTTGCGGCGGTGGGAGCCAAGCTCTCCGGGGCCGAGGCGAGGGCGATGGCAGCGGCGCCCACGGAGAATGCAGACGCCTACCTGCTCTACCTTCAGGGGCTCGAGTACTGGCGCCGGCCGGGGTATCTGCGCCAGAACTACGCGGTGGCACAAGACCTCTTCGAGCGAGCCGTCGCGCTGGATTCGACCTTCGCCCTCGCCTGGGCCGCGCTCTCCCAGGTGCACGGCCGGATGTCTTGGCTACGCCTGGATCCCTCCCCGGAACGACTGGCTCGCCAGAGGAGTGCGGCGGAGGTAGCCCTGCGCCTCGCGCCGGACCTTCCTCAGGCCCATTTCGCCATGGGCTCGGTCCACTACTACGGGGAACGAGACTGGCGTTCGGCGGTGGAGGAGTACCAGGTCGCGCTGGAGAGGCTCCCGAACGACGCCGAACTGTGGCTGCGGATCGGCTACGCGTATCGGCGCCTGGGGAAGTGGGACGAGGTCTTCGCCACGTTGGAAAGGGTCTTGACGCTCGACCCGCGCAACGCGGACGCGCTCCGCGACCTGGGGGGCACTACGCTCCGGCGCATGCGCCGGTACCAGGAGGCCGTGGCGTCGTACAGCCGGGCTTTGGCGTTGGCGCCTGACGTGGCCCAGAACGATGTGGACCGAGGATGGACCTGGGTCATCTGGAAGGGCCGGCTGGACTCCCTGAGGGCAGCGCTGGATCGCCAGCCGGCGGACGCTGACCTCGGTACCAGGGGCGACGCACGCAGGAACCGCGGCACCCTCCTGCTCTGGGAGCGGCAGGCTGACAGCCTCCTCCTTCTCGTCCGTCGGAGCCCGCTGTCGGTTCTCGAGGGGCAGGACTACTACCTGCCCACGGCGCTCTACGCGGGATGGGCCTACCATCTCCTCGGGGACACTGTGGCGGCGCGCGAGGCCTTTGGGTCGGCCGTCGTCCGGCTGGATTCCGCGATGGCGGTGATCCCCGACGATTGGCGGATGCACGCTGCGCGAGGCCTGGCCCTCTGTGGCCTCGAGCGGCAGAGGGAGGCGGCGGCCGAGGCCCTCTGGCTGGAACACTCTCCGATCTACACCGCAGATGCAATCGACTGGGGGGAGCCGGCCGAAGAGCGGGCGCGAATCCTGGCTGGGATCGGTGACACCGACGCTGCCCTCGAAGAGATCGAGCGTTTGCTGGTAGGACCCTCCCGGGTCAGCGTCCACACGCTTCGCCTCGACCCCCTCTACGATCCCATCCGCGATGACCCCCGGTTCCAGACGCTCCTGGTGAAGTACGCGAATCCGCAGCCGGTGTGGTGAACTCGGGGGGCGCGGGCGTGCCCAGTGCAAAGAGTCGGGAGACGCATCTCCCGGCGTATCGAGTCGGCATCTCGACGCATGCGCCGCGAACGGTCCGAGCCGGGTCGTTCCGATCCCGCGGGAACGGCCGGGCGCGTCCGTCGTCGGACCTGTCCGCGGGCGACCTGGGCGACGCGTCGGCCGTCATCCCCACCGTGCGCCTGATCAACATCGGCATCGCGTTCTGACGGAACGCCGCGCCGCCCGGCCTACCGAGGTCCCGCTACTTCACCGTGCAGGGCTCCATCGCGAAGGCGACCTTCACCTCGCCGGCGGCGTTCCGCGATACATGGATCCGCAGGGGCCAGGACAGCACCTCCCCGGTTGCCTGGTTCACGAAGTGGTACTGGGCGAGCGTGAGCTTGGACACCTGGAAGGGCTCGCCCAGAGGGACCACCAGGACCTCTGTCTGCGCCACGCCGTGGAGCATGGAGGGTTTCGGGAGCCAGATCTGGCCCGTGGTCACTCCCACCATCTGCCAGTCGGGAAGCGCCCCGTACTTGGCGGTCCAGATCTCTCTCGTGCCGTTCACCACGGTGTGGTATCGGTACCAGGAACTCCCGGTGGTCCGCATGTCCTCGCCGACGCAGGGGACGGGGTATGTGTAGTCGTCGTACACCACGCCCTCGGTCCACCCCACATCGGCGGCCGCGAACTGGGGTGAGACATCCACGTCCGGTGCGGCGGGGTTTGTTCCGTGCAGCCGACGAACAGGAGCGGGACGAGCAGGAGTCGGATGGAGCGCATGGGGTACCTCCTCGAAGTGACGTGACGCAGGATCGTTCTTCACGATCGTGGTCTCTTCAGTGGAGAGGGGAACGGCCGGCGGGCGACCCGTGCGGCCGGAGCCGCACGGGCCCGGGGGGGTCGGCCCGATCCGTGGGCCCCGGGGGGGGAGACCGCGAACGGTCCCGCAATCTGGGCGCGTATCCTTTTCCGTCCCTTAGTCGTGCCTTAGTGTTCAGTTATATCCTGCCCTCACTCTCCGGACTCCGGCGTAAGCATGGTGACGCTTCGGCTGTTGGGCGGGATGAGCCTCTCCGATGGCTCCGCGGGAAGAGGTGCGCTCCCTCCTCGCCCACCCGAAGCAGATGGCCGTGCTCGTCTACGTCGCGCTCGAGGGCCGCGGAGGGTACGTGCGCCGCGACGCGCTCATGGCGCTGCTCTGGCCCGATTCGGATACCGCCCACGCACGCAACACGCTCAACCAGTCCCTGCACGCCCTCCGCCGTGGTCTGGGTCGCGGCGTGGTGACTACGCGGGGCAAGCACGAGGTCGGATTGGACCGGCACGGTTCGCGTGCGACGTGTGGTCGTTTCGGGAAGCCCTCGACCAGGGAGATCATGCGGCGGCCCTCGCGCGCTACACGGGGGAGCTCCTCCCCGGCTTCTACGTCGGCGGGGGCGGGGACTTCGAGCGCTGGCTGCAGGAGGAGCGCGGGCGGCTCAGGGAGGCGGCGGCCGACGCGGCCTGGCGGTGCGCGCACGGGCTCATCGCCGTGGGGGCGCTGACCGAAGCGGAGCGGGTGGGGCAGCGCGCCCTGGACCTGGTCCCGACGGACGAGAGCCCGGTGCGGGCGTTCATCCAGGCGCTGGCCGAGGGGGACCGGGCGGCGGCCGTGAATTTCTTCGAGAAGTTCCGTGCCCGGTTGAGGGACGAGCTGGAGCTGGAGCCGTCGACTGCGACGGCGGACGTCGCGGACGCGATTCGAAACGGCGTAGCCGGCAACACTTCATACGATCCCCGCGCCCTTCCCGAGCAGGTCCCGACGGCGGAAGCCGTGCCGCCGTCCCTCGTGCGGGACTCTAGCCGGAAGCCGAGTTCCGAACACCTCTCCACCCCGGTCCGGGAGGGGCCGCGGCGAAAGAGGTGGATGTGGATCGGAATGGCCGCCACGGGCCTGGCCGTGGTCGCCCTCCTGCCGGCGCTGAACAAGGGTCCCGCCATCGTCGCCCCTCCGCCCGATCGACCCTTCACGGTCCTCGCCCACGTCGGCGGCAGCGCCGAGGAGGCGGACCGGGAAGCGGTGGCTTTCCTGCTCCGGACCGGGCTGGACATGGCCCACGTGGTCCGGACCGTTCCCACGGGCGAGGTGCACAGGACGCTCCGCCTCATGGAGCGGGACCCGGATGCCCCCCTCGAGCCCGGCCTGGCGCAAGAGGTGGCGGTCCGCCTCGGGGTGAGCACCGTCGCAGTCCCCCGACTGGACCGCTTCGGGGACCAGCACGTCCTGTCCCTCAGGATGGAGGATGCGGAGGGGGGGACCCTCCACTTCGACGCCCGCGGGACCGCCGGGGACCGCAGCGAGATCGTGGAGACCGTGGACGACGTGGTGCGGGAGGTCCGGCGGAAGCTGGGCGAGAGCCGGCAGGTCCTGGCCGCGAGGGAGCCCCTCCCCCGGGTCCTCACCCCGTCCCTGGAGGCCCTGGAGAAGTACCGGCTCGCCGGGCAGGCTGGCCCGGGACAGGCCCGCCGTGCGGTCCTCCGGCTGAGGGAGGCGGTGGCCGCCGACACGGCGTTCGCCATGGCCTGGCAGCTGATGGCTTCCTACTACGGGAACTACCTGGGTGAGCCCGATTCCGCGGAGGCCGCCAGACAGCAGGCGGAGCGCTTCCGCCATCGGCTGAGCGAGGCGAGGCGGGCGGACCTGGACCTGCACCGACGGATGCGGGAGGACGTGGCGCTGTGGGACGTGGCGCTGGAGGAGGCGGAGCGCGCGGTGCGCCGGGATCCGCGCTACCTGAGCAACCATAGTGTCTACCTGTCTCTTCCAGGTGGGCTCCCCGATTCGGCGCTCGACATCCGGTTCAGGCTGGAGCGGGAGCAGGCCGAGGCCGCCCGGTCGTTCGACCCCTCCGCGCCCTACGCCACCCCTTGCTTCATCAACACGCACTACCTGGCCGCCGCCCTGGACCGGGCCCACGAGTGGCGGATGCTCATCGATTCCCTGGAGATCGAAGTGCCCCCCGATTGCGGTCGCGAGGTGGCGCTCTTCGAGAGCGTGGCCGCGGGGGAGTGGGACCGGGTGGACAGCATGGTGACGCACGGACCCGGGGACTGGCCCTGGCCCACGGCCGTGGAGACGGCGCTCCTTCAAATGGCCCCCCTCCGGGGCCGGATTCACGATGCAAACCGGATACCGTCCCTGAGCCACACCGAGACGAAGGGGCTGCGCCCCGACCACTACGGGTTCTCCAACGTCGCCCACCTGGTGCTCCAGGTCGCCTACGGGCTGAGCCCCGGGGAGGCTGCGGAGGAGACGTTCGCCGGCAGGGGAGTGCCGAAGGAGCTGGAAGCACGCGGACGAGACGAGGTGACCGACTACGTCCTCTACGGCGTCCGCGAATCCCTCCTGGGCGACACCCTCGAGTCGAAGCGGGTGTCGCAGCGGCTCCGGGCCATGCGGGACAGCGCCACCAGCCGGACCTTCGAGCGCGGCTTCGGGCCTTGGTTCGCGCTGCTGGACGTGGGGCCCGCCTTCCGGAGAGGGGACTGGCAGGTCGTCGTCGAGACCCTGGAGCCCGTGGCGGCGGGAATCCACGAGCCTGGCGTGGGGTCCCTGGCGGGAGACGACTACCTGGTCTGGTGGGTCCTCGCCCAGGCGTCATGCCGATCGGGTCGGCCCGACGCGGCGATCCCGCTTCTGGAGTCGATCCTCGAGCGGCCCCGCTCCCGGCTCAGGGGATGGATGCTCCAGGGGTACATCCACCCCGCGGCGCGCTTCAAGTTGGCCAGGCTCTACGCGGAGGTCGGGGACGCCGAGAAGTCCGAAGCGCACTATCGTGCCTTCCTGGACCTCTTCACGGACCCCGATCCGGACTACGTGTGGATGGTGGAGGAGGCGAGGAGCGAGCTCCGTTGACGCTTGCGAGCGAGGTCTGCTGGGCCGCTCCCGCCAGGTGACGAGGGTGGCCGGTGTCGCCTTCCGGTGCACCGCGGCGGCGGAGGCGGCACCACGGGGCGGTGCCGCCTCGTCGCCGGCCGGCGCCGGCGGGCCCGATGGTGTGCTGACCTGGGGCGCCGGGTGCCCGGAGCGGCTCGGGAGACCGATCAGCCGTGGGGGCGAGGATCTCTCCCGTGCAGGCCATCACCTCGGACTCGGCCGAAGTCTCGTCACAGGCCGCCTTGAGCTTCCGGCCGTCCGGACCGTGGAGGTTGATCGTCGAGAAGAGCTGTGCGTTCCAATCGCTCTGCGTCGGGTCGAAGACGAACTCGGCGGTAAGGTTTCCCTCCCAGGTACCTCCGTCGGTCATGATCGAGAGGACGCCCCAGGTGCTTCCCCGCCCAGGGCCCGTGGCCCACCAGGCTGCCTTGTCCCAGTTGGAGTTCAGAACCATCTCCGCGGTTCCCTCCAGGTCTCCCGCCACTTCGAAGAAGATCTGGTAATTCCGGATCTTTCCCCTTCCGCTCCGCCCCGGGTCCGCGAAGTAGGCGTCCCCGAAACCGGTGACGGCCATGGTGAAGGTCACGTCCGTCTTCGCCGCGGCATTCACGGCGAAGAGGGGCTGTTGGTCCATCTGCGGCTGCATGACATCCGTGCAGGCGACTGCCCCCAGGAGCGCCAGGATGGGAAGAAGTCGACTCGTTCTCATGGAACCTCCTCGTTCGTGGAAGACCCGGCCCGTGCACGCGGTCGCTCCCTCCGTCTGCTGCCGACACCCCGGAGGAGGGGCGCTTCGGCAGCAACGTCTCGGAGTGACCGGGGCACGGTCGGCATCCTCATTCTGAGGAGGTGTGCTTTGTTGCCGGTTATTCCTGGCTTAGTCCTGCGTTAGGTGCCGGGAAGAAGGACTCCGTGGCGGCTCCCGGGGTGCGTCATCTCACCGCCCGCCGCCCAGCCGCTCCAATGCCCTGTGCGCCTCCTCCACCTGCGGCTGTGCCGACGCGTCGGCACCCGCCCACTCCGTGACGAACCGCCGATAGGCCACCTGCGCCTCGTCGGTCCTCCCGGCGGCCTCCAGCGCCCGGGCCAGGGGAAGGTCGAGGCTCCGCTGCTCGGAACAGGTACCCACGAACGAGCGTGGTCAGGCGATCGATCCCCTCGACACGCCCCTCGGGCCGTGCGGCCTGTGTCCGGGCCAACGTGACGAGGAGAGGCAGCCGCGGGAGGAAATAGCGCTGGTCGTATCCCGTCTCCCTCACGCCGGCGCGCAGCGCCGCCAGGCCACCCAGGGTATCACCGGCGGCGATGGTGGCCCACGCCCGGAGCGCACGGAAGTACGCCGGAGAGGGGCTCGGCTCCGCCGAGCTGTCCGAGGCGAGGGGCGAGTCGAGGAGCGCGCGGGCCCGCGGCGACCTCGTCGCGCGAGAGGGCCACGGCGGCCTGCCAGTACGTGATGCCCCGATCGAGCGGAACGGAGTCCAGGTGGGCCATTGTCCGTGGGGCCGTACGCGCCGGCGCGAGCCCGGCGGCCAGGTAGGGGAGGAGGACGAGCGAGGACTCCGCGCTCGCAAGCGGACATCGTGTCCTCCCGGGCCGCGGCCTCGGCGAACCGACCGAGGCCGATCAGGGCGAGGAACTCGAAGTAGGCCCCCCTCGCGGCGACGAGGGGCGAGGGTGGGCTTGCGGCCGCGTAGATCGCGTTGACCGAGTCGACGAGCTCCAGGCCCGATTCCGGGTCGGGGCGTGGGGGAGAAGAAGGCGTTGCCTTCCCCGGCGTTCAGAGAGGCCGAGCCACGCGGTCTTGCGCGGATGCGGACGTTGGCGCGAAGCGCCTCCGCGATGACCTCCGCCGATCGGGTGTTCGGGCCCCATCGCAGTGCACGAGCGTTCCGATAAGAGCTTACCCGCTCGGGCGCTGCGATGCGCGCGAACCCCTCCATGTGCCGGTCGAATGCGACGCTGTCCCCGAGCATCAGGGCCAGATCCAACGGGTGCATGTACGCCGGCGCCGCGGACGAGTCCAGCGCGATGGCGTGGTCGAACGCTGCCAGCGGCGACGCCAGCGGCCGGCCGGTGACCTCGATCGAGTGGAGCTGCGCGTCGCCCAGGAGCTCCCAGCCATCGGCATCGTCGGGGTACAGCGCGACGAACCGCTCGAGGGAGTCGAGCGCAGCCAGGTCCCCTCGCTCGTGGAGCCGGTTCGCGCCCACCAGCGACCGTTCGCGCGGGGGAAGGCGGTCGGCCAGCCTCCACGCCGCATCCGCGTACTCCGTGACGTGGGGCGATCCGAGGAACTCCGTCCAGCCGTATGACGTGCCCAGCCGCATGTACGCGAGGGCGAACGTCGAGTCCTCCCGGATCGCACTCTCGAACGCCGCGGCCGCCGAATCCCACTGTGAGGCGCGGAAGAACCGCTCACCGCCGCAGATATGCCCGGAGCGCGTCCGGAGAGGTCGTGGTGACGGCGCTCAAGCGGAAGGTCGGCCACGGCCCGCGGGCGCGCCAGATCCGGCGAAGCACGTCGGTGCTCAGACGATCCACCAGGGACAGGACGCTGTCGGCGGAGCCGGTCGCCTCCGCGCTCGCCAGCTCGTGGCCGTCGATGCCGATGAGGTCTGCTCGCGCAGCGCCCTCCAGCGGGCTTCCATTCGTTCCAGCGGGGACGTCACCACACGGCCGGAAGGAGGGTTTCGAGCGATCCGGCAACATCCGACCGAGGTGGTGTCCGGTCAATGACCCTGCGCGGTGGGGCCCTTCGCGGGGTTGGTTAACTTGAGCGCCGCTCGCGACCCGCCGACCCTCATCCGGAACCCCGACATGATCGCCTTCTACGGCATGGGCCTCCTGGGCTCGAACTTCGTGCGCGCGCTGCTCGAGCGCGGCGAGACCGTACACGTCTGGAATCGCACCGACGGAGCGGCCCGGGCCCTGGAGGCCGACGGGGCCGTGTGCTTCGAGGACCCCGCGGAGGCGGCGCGCGGCGCCGCCCGCGTCCACCTGACGCTCTCCGACGACGACGCGGTGGACGCGGTGCTGGAGCGGGCGCGGGCGGGCTTCGACGACCAGGTCGTCCTGGTCGACCACACGACGACGTCGCGCACCGGTACGGCCGAGCGTGTGCGTCGATGGACGGCGGACGGCATCGCATTCCAGCACGCGCCGGTCTTCATGGGGCCCGCCAACGCGCGGCAGGGCACGGGTGGATGCTCGCTTCGGGAGATCGGGCCCGCTTCGACGGCGCTCGAGCCGGAGCTGGCGAAGATGACCGGCAAGGTGGTCTACCTCGGTCCCGAGCCCGATCGGGCGGCGGCGTTCAAGCTCATGGGGAACCTCTTCCTGATGGCGATGACGACCGGGCTGGTGGAGATGCTCTCACTGGCGAAGGCCATGGGCGTCGAGGCCGACGGAGGCGGCCTCGCTCTTCGACTGGCTGAACTTCGGCGCCTCCGTGCCCGCCCGCGATCGGCCGCATCCTGGAGGCGGACTTCGCCCACCCGTCGTGGGAGCTCGCCATGGCCCGCAAGGACGCCCGGCTCATGATGGAGGAGGCCGGTCGCGCGCGACGTGCCCCTGGCCGTCATCCCCGCGATCGCCCGCGAGATGGACCGCTGGATCGAGAGGGGCCACGCCCACGACGACTGGACGGTGATCGCGAAGGACGCTCTGGACGCTGAGCGCGGGTCGGCGCAGCAGCTCCGGCGCCGACGAGTGAGAATCTCGGGGGCGTGACGGCGTCATACCGGTCGTACGCATCGGGCATCCCCTGACCGAGGTACGACCGATCAAGAGACCGTCGATGCTGCGTGCCCTCCTCGTCGCCGCCGGCGTCCTCCTCCTCGCACCGGACGGCCATGCGGCCGCCCAGACGTCCGCCGAGGGGGAGGCTCCGTGGCTGGAGCTCCCGGCCGGATGGTCGCGCATGGTCGAGAACGGCGTGGTGGTGGCGGTGCCGGGGGATCTCCCGGCGGGCCTCGTTCCTCCTCATGGTGGAGCCGGTCCGCACCGTGCCGGCCGTCGGCCTGGAGTCCGAGTACGACCAGGCCGTCGCCGACCTCGGGCCGTGGTCTCCGGTGGGCAGCCCGTCGGATCAGGCTCCGGGAGGTGCGGGTTGGATGTTCCGGCTGGGCGCCGGGGTCACGCACTTGAACGGAAAGCCCTATACGGCGCTCACCGCGGTGGCCCGCCGCGGCTCGCTCCGTGCGCGCTTCTGGGTGCTGGCCGACACCGACGACACGTACAACCGCTACCAGCCGGCGTTCACGAACGCCATCGCGAGCGTCCAGGACTACACGGCCCCCTCCCAGGTCTTGCCGCCGGTTCCTCCGCGGACCGACGTGGCGCCGTCGGGGGAGGCAGGCCCGCTTCGACCATCCGGCGTTCGAGGGCATCAGCGGCATCTACACCGGCCTGGTCCGTGGCCTGAGCGCGACCCGGGCGCCGGCGGCCTCACCACGACCTTCGACCCGCAGACCGGCTCCCTCGGCTCGGCATACTCCTCCGCGGCGCCCAGCATGGGCACCACGATCAGCGACTCCCAGGAGCGGGTGCTCCTCCTTCCGGACGGGACCTTCCGCTGGGGCCTCCCCGAGCGGGGGCTCGACTCCGACCTGTCGTGGGACCAACGCACCATCCCGTCCCGGTGGGGCACCTGGCGGCAGGAGGGTGATCGGATCGTCATGGTCCGCGAAGGCACGACCGACTCCTACGTCGTCGGCAACGGGGAGCTCATCGACGAACGCGGGCGGAGCTGGACGAAGGTACGGGAGCTGCCGTGGCAGCACATCGACGGGACGTGGGTACGGCAGGACTTCCGCGACGCCTCCGCGCCGCGGCTCATCCTGCGGAGCGACGGATCCTACGAGGACCGCGGTGGGTTCCTCCACATGGCGGGCGGCGCCATCGCGCTCGTGGTGCCCGACGGCTGGGCGATGATCTCGCGCTGGAGCAGGGCCGAAGCGGACCACTACCTGAGCGCGAGCACGGGGACGTACCGGCTGGAGGACTTCACGCTGACGCTGACCGCGACGGACGGCCGCGTGTGGAAGCTGAACGCCTACCTGCCGCCCGACGCCTCGCCGGGCGACCTGCACGTGATGATGCTCAACACCCTTCGCCTGGTGCGGCAGTGAGAATCCTCGCCAGGTCCCGGCGTTATACCGTGACGGGGGCGGAACCGCCGGCCCCTCCACCGGTCGGCCGGCAGCCGACGCTTCTTCCCGGAGGCCACTCCCATGAACCGTTCCTTCCGATGGGGAGCCCTCTTCTCGCCATTCTCGTGGCGTCCGTCACCCTTCCCGCCCCGGCGACGCGCAGCTCGGCGGCCTGGCCCGCAAGGCGAAGAAGGCCGTCGAAGGCGAAGGCGGACGACAAGGTCGACGAGGCGCTCTACGTCGCCGCCGCCGCCCCGAGTTCGACGACCGCGTCCTCGAGATCACCGAGGCCCGCTTCGGCGGGCTGATCGGCGGGCTGAAGGCGGAGGCGGCACGCGCGAAGAGCGCCGGCGCCGAGTACAAGGCCAGAGGAGGCGTACGAGCGCGCGGGAAGGCGTACGAGAGCGCAGAAGGAGTACGACGAGCGCAAGGACGAGTACGAGGCGTGCGCCGAGGGCTTCCGGCGCCGCGGAGGTGACGGCGCAGCCGCGAACGAGGCGAAGATGCGACAGCGCTCGCGGAGATGGACGACGAGGCGTTCGAGGCGTACGTCGAGGACCTGGCCCGGCGCGGCGAGGCGATCGCCCGCGACGTCCAGGCGGGGAAGAACGATCCGGAGACGCAGCGAACCCAGCAGGCATACCGTCCGCGAGGTCGCCGCCATGCAGGCCGAGCAGAGCCGCCGCTGGCGGTCAGCGATGTCCGGGGTGGCGGGGGAGAGCCCACCGCAAGCGCAACCGAGAACCCGCGGCTGGTGGCCGCGTGCGGCGAGGAGCCCGAAGGCCCCGAGGCGCCCTTGTCCCCGCCGGGGCCCGAGGGCGTGCTGGCCCGCAAGGGCGCCGCCGCCGCGGGACTGACCCCGAACACTACGCGATCATGCGCGAGCGGGTGCTCTACTGGGCCGACGAGGACGGACGCCCTCCGGATGGGCTTCTCGGTGGACGAGATGGCCGTGCTCACCGGGAAGAAGACGCGATCGCCGACGCGTGTGAAGGCGCTGCGCAAGGCGAAGGTGCCGCTCTGATCCGGAAGGCTCGCCGGGCTCGGTCTTCTCTCCTGCCCGCCGCGGCGACGGGCCACGTCGCCGCCCCAGGCGGGCAGCGCCCTGCGCCTAGTCGCGCGTGTCGGCGACGACTGGGTCCGCCTCTGGGCGGACGACGCGCCGCCCACGCGCTGGACGCAGGGCTCGATGCCGTCGCCGACGCGCCGGCTGGACGGCCGCCTCGGCGGGCGTCGACCGGGGCGAGATCACCGATCCGCCGGGTCGGGGAGCCGTGGCGGATCCGGGTGGTCCTCGTCCGTCTCGACCCGGCGCTGTCGACCTGCGCCTGGTGGTGCCGCCGCGTCGCGACGACGGCTTCGCCGGGCGGTGGAGCATCGCCGAGGCGCCCGCCGGGAGGCGGTCTTCGCCGTGAACGCCGGGCAGTTCACCTGCGGACCCTGGGGGTGGCTGGTCCAGGGCGGGGCAGCGGCGGCAGCCCGCCGGGGCGGGGCCGCTCGCGCCCGGCGTCGCCGTGCGGGACGCGGGGCGCCGTGGCGCTCCTCCGCCGGACAGCCTGGCCGACGGCGACGCGTGAGGAGGGCTTCCAGTCCTATCCGGCGCTGCTCGTCGACGACGGTGCGGTCCCGCCGCGCTCCTCGGCGGCCGGGCAGGGCGTGGACCTGGACCACCGGGACGGGCGGCTCGCGCTGGGCCTCCTCCGCGACGGCCGGGTCCTCGTTGGCGCTCACCCGCGTCGAGGGGCTGGGCGGGCTGCTCGAGGTCGCCCCCTTCGGGCGGACCACCCCCGAGATGGCGGCGCTGATGGGGGCGCTGGGCTGCAGGCGCGCGGTCCTCCTGGACGGGGGGCTCTCGGGCCAGATGATGGTCGTCGACGACGGCCGGCGGGTGGCGTGGAAGGGGCTCCGCCAGGTGGCGGCAGGGCTCGTCGGGCTGCCCCGGGCTGGGCTAGGCCGTGCCGATGACGGCGGGCCTTTACGCGACGGCGCCGGGAACGTATCTTCCTCGGCGATGGACGAGGAGCCCCCTCGGGACGACGAGGTCTCCGCCCTCGAGCACCACGTACACCGCTTCGCCGACCTCCTGCGCTACGCCCGGCGGCGCCACGGGCTCGACCCCCGAGGATCTGGACGAGCTCGTGCAGGAGGTGCGCCTGCGGCTTTGGCGCGCCCAGGCAACCGGTGAGAAGATCTCGGCCGTCTCGTCGTCCTACATGTATCGGACGGCGATGTCGGCGGCGGTGGACCTGATCCGCAGGCGGCGGCATCGGCGCCACGAGGTGGCCTCCCCGACGGAGGGGGCGCCCGGCGCCTGCCGGACCCGACGGCGGGGCTGCCGCCGCCGGCGGAGTCCGGCGACGCGGTGCGGCGGGCGCTCGGCGCTCGCCAGGCCCCGGGCGGTGGCCGTGAGGATGTACCTGGTGGGTTATCCGCGAGAGGAGATCGCGGACTCCTCGGGTGGAGCGAGGCGAAGACCCGCAACCTGATCTACCGGGGACTGGCGGATCTCAGGGCACGACTCACCGAGCTGGGTGTCGGACCGGAAGGGACGGTATGAACGAGGACGCGCTGGGGGAGCTCTACCGGCGGACGCTGGCCGCCGCGCCCGAGGCGAAGAGCGCCTGCCCGACTCCGGAGACGCTGCTCTCGATCGCCGAGCAGGCGGCCGGTGAGAGCTGCGCTCGCCATCTGGAGCACGTCTCCGGATGCGCCGATTGCCAGCGGGAGCTGGCGCTGCTCGCCCAGGTGCGGCACGTCGGCCCGCGGCCGCGCCGCTCTGGTGGCTGGCCGCGGCGGCGGCCGCCGTTCTGGTCGTCGTGGGCGGCCGCGCGCTCCTGACGCGGGGCGCGTGGAGCCGGTCATGCGGGGCAAGGGCCCCCGGTGACGCTGGTCCCGCCGTCCGGCTCGGTCCACGCCGCCCCGCTTGTGTGGCGCGCCTCCCGACGGGGCCCGCTACAGGTCGAGGTGCTGGACCGGATGCGCGGCTCGTGGGGTCCGCCACGGTCCGGGATACGGTCATGCCGGCGGCCGTGGCCTCGCGCCGGGGCGGTATCGCTGGCGGGTGACGGCGCTGCGCGCCGACGGCACCCGCGTCGAGAGCCCCCTGCTCCCCTTCACGCTCACCCAAGTCAGACGGCGTCGGCCCGGGACCGAGCGCCGCCTGCGCGTCGCCATCTATCCCCACGCCCACAGCGGCACGACGACCGCCGCGCCGCCCACGGCCGATCAGCCGCCGGCGGTGGAAAGGGGGCGAAGGGAAGCGTGAGGCGCTCGTTCCCGACGACGGCGAGCGTGGCCCACACCTCCGCCGGCGCTCCGCGCTCCCGCGCCGCGAGCTAGCGAGTGGACCGCATCCGCCACGGACATCCCCTCGGACAAGCCCCGATAGAGGGCATCGACGAGGCCGGCCGCGGCGCGGTCGTCGAGGGCCAGCGCGTCAGGATGACGGAGCGCACCCCTGCGACCCGGAGCGCCGACGCCAGGCCCACCACGCCCTGGCCCCTCACGACGGTGCCCGACGCCGTGGAGCACGCCGACAGGAGCGCGATGCCGGCCTGCAGGCGCATCCGGCCAGCTCCCCCGCGCGCACGACCCCGTCCTCGCCGTCGCCGGGGGCCAGAAGGAGCTCCGCTCCCGCGAGGCTGGCCTCGTCCAGGCGGGCGTGCGTGGCGAAGTGGATCATGCCCCAGGGGCCGGAGGCGACACGCTTGAAGGAGCCTCGGTGGCGTCCTCCCCCAGCAGGGCGACGCTTCCGATCCCGTAGCGTGCCGCTTCCCGGGCCTCGCGCGCCGCCCGGGGAAGGGGCTGCAGGTCCGCCAGCGTGCCTCCATCCGGGCGAGGGTCTCCGATGGCGAGGACCGCCCCCGGGAGGGAGGTGCGCCCGGAGCGCCACGCCATCGTCGCCAGGGAGGCCGACGGCTGCACGGCGAGGGTGAAGCGCTCGACCAGCGCGGTTCCGTCCGCCGCGAGGAGAGCGTCGAACGGCACCAGGTGGAGCGGCCCGTCGGGCACCAGGACGAGCCGGGAGACGGACGGCGGCAGGAGGGAGAGCGCGTCTCCGAGCACGGCCTCTGCGACGGTGCGGGACAGCGGCGCGGACCACCCTCCCGAGCCGATCACGGCATTCAGTCTCCGGATCGCGGGCGCAACCAAGTCTACGGGCTCGAGGAGGCGGGCATGGACGCCGAAGCGTCCGACCACGAAGAGGGTGGTAGGCTCGCCGCCCCGGCCGGTGACCCAGGCGAGGAGCGCGGTCTCGTCGTCGGGCACGGCGGAGGTCACCTCGGTCACGGTTGCGGCGTGAAGCGCGGTCGTGGGCCCCCGTTTGGGGGCGCCCGCCGTCGTGTCAGCCAGCGCCTCGATGCGCGCGAGCTGATCCTGGAGGCTGCGCGCCCGAAGTCGCTCCGCGAGCGCGAACGCGTCCTCGGCCCGCCCGTTGCCGGCCAGCGCCGCCACGATGGACGCAAACCCCAGGTCCGGATCCGACCGATCCTCGGACACCTGGAACGCCAGGAGCCTGAGCTCGGGGCGGGAGAGGGTGGCCCGCCACGCCTCGATGCCGTCCATCGCCTCCGCGGCGAGCGTCGCGGCGGCGTCGGTGTTCCCCTTCCTCGCCTCGATCTCGGCCAGCCGCAGACGGTAGTAGTACGCCCAGTCGGGTTGGCCTCTCGCCGGATCCATCCGCCAGGCGGTCTCCACACGCCGCAGGGCCGACGAAAGGAGGGCCTCGGCCGCGTCGAGACGGCCCCGCTTCAGCGCCAGGACCCCACGGTGGTAGGCCAAGCCCTGCAGCCGACCCTCCATCCCCGCGTCCTCCGCGGCGACCCGGGCCGAGTCCAGCTGTCGCTCCGCCTCGTCCCAACTTCCCTCCGCCATGGCGGCGTGGGCCAGGCCGATCCGCGCCGTCACCACGCCGACGGCGAATCCCAGGGGCTCCAGGGTCTCCACCGCATGGGCGTAGGCGGCGCGCGCCGCCTGGGGTCACCCCCGGCGAGGGCGATGTCGCCCACGGCGCCGGCCAGCGATCCCTGGCCATAGCGGTCTCCCTGGGCCGCGAACAGCGCCGCGGCGCTGTCGGCGTGGGCCGCGCCGGTCCGCGTGTCGCCCAAGGCGAGGTCGATGAAGGCGAGGTTCGCGTAGGCCCAGGCCCGAGGCGAATCGGCGTGGGAGATACTCGCGGCGTCCAGCGCCTCCTCGAGGTCCTTGCGGGCCTCCTCGAGGGATCCCACGGAGCGCAGCATGAAGCCGCGCCATTGCAGGGCGACGGCGAGCCCGGCGTAGTCCCGCAACCGCCGCCGGAGGTCGGCGGCGGCGCCCATGTCCGCGACCGCTCCCGAAATGTCCCCGGTTCGGGCGCGATCCGAGGCGCGTGACCCGAGGCACGCGCTCTGCAGCCTGCGCTCGCCCGCCTCCTCCGCCAGGCGTGCCCCCCTGTCGGCGTCATCGGCGGCCGGACGGCTGCTCAAGACCGCGACCTCGGCCCGCCCGCAGTAGTAGAGGGCGCCGAGGAAGGGGTCGTCACCGAGGAAGGGAGCGGCCTCGGCGAAAAGCGCCTCCGCGGCCCCCGGGCCCACCGTGCGAGCGCGGGTCAGGCCCAGGAGGAGCAGCGTCTCCGTGCCGGTCTTCTCGTCCCCGACCCGACGTGCCTCCTGCAGGGCCGTCTCCAGCAGCCGCTCGGCCTGCGGGAGCGCCCCCCTGGAGCGCGCGACCTGCGCGAGGCCGAGCCGAGCCCGGAGGGAGACGGCGTCGGGTGGCGCCCCGGGAGCGGGGAGGAGCAGCGTCAACAGGCTGTCCGCAGCATCGAGATCGTAGGTGAGGTGGGCGATCGTTCCCAGCCCGAGCAGCGCCGACCGGTCACCCCGTCGGGCGGCCTCCTGCCACCGGTGCCGAAGCGCCGGAACGCTGTCTCCTTCCACCGCCGCCGCGGCGTGGCGGACGGTGGCTCGGGGCGCCTCGGGCACCCGGACCTGGAGGCCGACGACACCGGCCAGGAGGAGCGGCAGCAGCACCCTCCCACATACGAGCGTGGACGAGCCCCCGGCAAGGGGCGCGGAGTCTTTCCGGTGCTCCTAGATATCGGTGGACCGCTCGCGCACGTGGTCGAGGAGGAACGCCACCTGGTCGGGATCGGTGCGGGGGTGGAGGCCGTGGCCGAGGTTGAAGATGTGCGCCGCGGCGCCCGCGCCCTCGCGCAATACGTCGTCCACGGCGGCACCCAGCTCGGCACGGGAGGCGAAGAGCGCGGCGGGATCCAGGTTGCCCTGCACGACGGTGTCCACCCCGAGGGCGCGGACGGCCGCAGAGAGCGGAATCGTCCAGTCGACGCCGATCACGTCGGCATCGATCTCGCGGATCGCCGGCAGCAGCGAGGTCGCCCCGTTCGCGAAGTAGACGATCGGCCGATCCACCCGCGCTCGCACCGCCTCCACCAGGTCCATGAGCACCGGAAGCACGAAGCTCCGGTAGGTGGGCGGCGCGAGCAATCCCACCCACGAGTCGAAGAGCATGAGGACGTCGGCGCCCGCCCGCGCCTGGGCGACGAGGTACCGCGACATCGACCGGCCCAGGAGGTCGAGGAGCTCCCGCCCAGGTCGGGCATCGCGCGCAGGAACCCCCGCGCCTCGGCGAAATCCTTCGAGCCCCCTCCCTCGACGAGGTAGCAGAACAGCGTGAAGGGCGCGCCCGCGAAGCCGATCAGCGCCGCGTCCTCGCGCAGCTCCGCGCGCACCAGGCGCAGGGTCTCGAGCACGAACGGCACCCCTTCCTCGGGATGGAGCTCGCGGAGCGCCCCGACCTGGGCTCCTGTGCGGATCGGCGCGCCCAGGACCGGCTCGGGGTCGAAGTCCACGGCCACGCCCATCCCCTCGAGGGGCGCGAGCATGTCCGCGAACAGGATCGCGGCGTCCAGCGGATACCGCTGCATGGGCTGGAGCGTGATCCGCGCGGCGAGCTCCGGCGTCCTGGTCGCCGTGAGGAAATCGACGCGCTCGCGCACGGCCCGGTACTCCGGCAGGTGCCGCCCCGCCTGCCGCATGATCCAGACGGGTGTGCGGCCGTCGCGCTCGCCGCGGCAGGCGCGCTCGAGGAGCGTCGGGGCCTCAGCCACGCGGGAAGCCCCGGCGCGCGCAAGACGGCCTCGGCGGCCTCGACGGTCCGCTCCATGTCCGCAGCGGTGTGGGCCCGGGACCAGAACCACGCCTCGAACGGGCTCGGCGGCAGGTGGATGCCGCGATCGAGCAGGCCGTGGAAGAGCGCCGTGAAGCGCTCGCGGGACGAGGCCGAGGCGGTGGGCCAGTCCACCACCGGCCGCTCGGAGAAGAAGAGCGATCCCATGGCGCCCACCCGGTTCCAGCGCAGGGCGACGCCGAGGCGGCGTGCGACGTCCCCGAATCCCTCGTCGAACATCCGGCCGAGTGACTCCAGGTGATCGTAGACGCTCGGCTCCTCCTCGAGGAGCGGAGCGTGGCCAGCCCGGCCGCCACCGCCAGGGGGTTGCCCGACAGCGTGCCCGCCTGGTAGACGGGACCGTCCGGCGCGATGCGCCGCATGAGGTCGGCGCTGCCGCCGTAGGCGCCCACGGGTAGCCCGCCGCCGATGACCTTCCCCAGCGTCGTGAGGTCCGGGACGATGCCGAAGCGCTCCTGCGCGCCTCCCGGGGCGACGCGGAATCCCGTCATGACTTCGTCGAACACGAGCAGCGCGCCGTCCTCGCGGCAGATCTCCTGCAGCCCCTCGAGGAACCCGCCGACGGGGGGACGCAACCCATGTTCCCGGCGACCGGCTCCACGAACACCGCCGCGATCTCTCCGGGGTGGGCCCGCGAAGAGGGCACGCACGGAGGCGAGATCGTTGTATTCCGCGACCAGCGTGTCCGCGGCGGTCCCGGCCGTGACGCCCGGGCTCGACGGAACGCCCAGGGTGGCCGCGCCCGAGCCCGCCTCCACGAGGAACGCGTCCCCGTGGCCGTGATAGCCGCCCCGGAACTTCACCACGCGATCACGGCCGGTGGCGGCACGGGCGAGGCGGAGCGCGCTCATCGTCGCCTCGGTCCCCGAGTTCACCATGCGCACCACCTCGATGCCGGGCACCCGGGCGACGATCGCCTCTGCCAGCTCCACCTCGCCCTCGGTGGGCGCGCCGAAGGAGGTGCCGCGGGACAGCGCCGCCGAAAGGGCGCGCAGGACCCCCGGGTGGCCGTGGCCGAGGAGCATCACGCCCCAGGAGCCGATGTAGTCGAGAAGGCGATTGCCGTCCACGTCCTCCAGGAACGCGCCGTGGGCCGAGTGAATGAAGCGGGGGGTGCCTCCCACGCCCGTGAAGGCGCGCACCGGGCTGTTGACGCCGCCGGGCATCACGCCACGCGCCCGCTCGGCGAGGCGCTCGGCGACAACGACGCGCCGACGCGCGGCGGCGTTCCTCATGGTGTCGGACGTCTGCATGCGTTCCATCCCGATCGGCGGGACATGTGTTGCGCCGCGCGGCGGACTCCCGTGCAGCAGGTTTCGGGCCACCGGACCATCAGCCTTCGTCCCCGGGTCGCGAAGGCTTTCGCTCCCACGCGATGTCCCGGAGGGAGCCGACGCCGAGCCCCTCCAGGAGCCCTTCGGCTGCGGCTGCGCCGGCGGCCGAGGGGTCCGCGGCGGCGGCCGAGCGGTGGACCCGCACGATGCGCTGCGGCGTGACGACGGCCGCCTGCAGCACCACCTCGCCGGCTTCGACCCGCGCCAGGGCGCCGACGGGCGCCTGGCAGCCGGCCTGGAGGCGACAGAGGCAGGCGCGCTCCGCGCCCACCGCCGCGTGGCTGCGGGGGTCGTCGAGGACGGCCACCAGGGCGGCCGTGCGCTCGTCGTCCATGCGGATCTGGACGGCCAGCGCGCCCTGTCCCGCCGCCGGCAACATGACGTCCGGGTCGAGGATCTCGACGATGCGCTCCGCGAGCCCGAGGCGGCGGAGCCCGGCGACCGCGAGCACGATCGCGTCCACGCGCCACTCGTCCACGGCCCGCAGGCGCGTCGGCACGTTGCCGCGCTGGTCCTCCACCCGCAGGTCCGGCCGGGCGTGGGTCAGGAAGTTCTTCCGGCGCGGGCTGGACGTGGCCACGCGCGCTCCGGGCGGGAGCTCCGCCAGGCGGGCCCCCGACTCACCAGCGCGTCTCGCGGGTCCTCGCGCGCGGGGATGGCCCCCAGCACCAGCCCCTCCGGGAAGCGTTGTCGCCAGGTCCTTGCAGGAGTGCACGGCGAGGTCGATGCGTCCGCCGAGGAGCGCGTCCTCGATCTCCTTCGTGAAGAACGCCTGACCCAGCGCGGGCCCCAACGGCACGTCCTGGATGCGGTCCCCCGAGGTGCGGATCTCGACGAGCTGCACCGCCAGGCCCGGATGGGCCGCCTCCATCCGCCGCGCCACCGCCTCCGCCTGCACGAGCGCCAGGCGTGAGCCACGCGTGCCGAGGCGGAGCGTGCTCACGGGTCCCGGGGGTCGAGCTGCTTCGTCACGAGTCGCCCCTCAGCCCTGCTCGGCCAGCCAGCGCGCCGCGTCCAGCGCGTGGTAGGTGAGGATCATGTCGGCGCCGGCCCGCCGGAACGCCAGCAGCGTCTCGAGGACGACCGACCGCTCGTCGATCCAGCCGCGCTCGGCCGCCGCCTTCACCATGCTGTACTCCCCACTGACGTTGTACGCGGCGAGCGGATGGTGGGGAATGCCTCCCGCGTGCGGCGGACGATGTCCAGGTAGGCGAGGCCCGGCTTGACCATGAGGATGTCGGCGCCCTCCGCGACGTCGGCCGCGTGCTCGAGCATCGCCTCGCGGCCGTTGCCCGGGTCCATCTGGTGGCTGCGCCGATCCCCGAAGCGGGGCGCGCCGTCCGCCGCGTCCCGGAAGGGGCCGTAGAACGACGAGGCGTACTTGGCGGAGTAGGACAGGATCGGCACGTCGTGGCGGCCGTCGGCGTCGAGCCCGTCGCGGATCGCCCGCACCTGGCCGTCCATCATCGCCGAGGGCGCCACGATGTCCGCGCCGGCACGGGCGTGCGACACCGCCGTGCTGCTCAACCGCTCCAGCGTGGGGTCGTTGAGCACCGCGCCGGCGGCGTCGACGAGGCCGCAATGGCCGTGCTCCGTATACTCGCACAGGCACACGTCGGTGATCACCACGCCCCCGTATCCCCGGGAGCGCAGGGCCCGCACGGCCCGTTGGACGATGCCGTCCTCCGCATCGGCGCCGGTGCCGCGCGCGTCCTTGTGCGCGGGGATGCCGAACAGGAGCACGGCTCCGACCCCTGCGGACTGCGCCTCGTCGGCCGGTCGGGCCAGCTCGTCCTCCGGCCAGCGGAGGACGCCCGGCATCGAGGGGATGGGGGTGGGCTCGGATTCGATCTCGGTGACGAAGAGGGGCAGGATCAACTGTCGGGGCCCGACGTGGTGCTCGCGCACCAGGGCCCGCAGCGCGGGGGTCCGGCGGAGCCGGCGAAGTCGCGTGTTCACGGCTGGATCCGGTGGAGCGGTTGGACGTACGCCTGAACAAAGCTCCCCCGGATCCGCCGCATGCGAAGTCGGGAATCCCCCCTCGCGTGGGATGGTAGTTCCCCCGACGCGGGACCAGGCCGGCGGGCCGGCCCTCCTCCCCTCTACTCTCCCCGCAGCGCCACCATGGGATCCAGCCTCGACGCCCGCCGGGCCGGCACGAAGTTCGCCAGTGCCGCCACGACGACCAGGAGGATGGTGACAGCGGCGTAGACCGCCGGCTCCCGGGGGCCGACCTCCACCAGGATCCCGGACACGAGCCCCGCCGCAGCCACGCTGGCCAGGAGCCCCACGCCCACGCCGGCGGCCACCAGCACCATCCCCTGGCGGACCACCTGGGCCAGCACCTGCCCGTGCTGGGCGCCCACGGCCATGCGCACGCTGATCTCGCGGGTGCGCTCGCTCACCGAGTAGGAGATCACGCCGTACAGGCCCGCCACGGCCAGGAGGAGCGCCACCGCCGAGAACGTGCCGATGAGCCAGGACGTGGCCCGGCGCGTCCACAGGGATCGGTCCATGGACTCGGACATGGTGCGCACCGACGCCAGGGGCAGCTCGGGGTCGAGGTCCGCCGTGACCCGACGAGCCGTCGCGACGGCGTCGGCGGTGGGGCCGTCGTACACGAGGGCGATCTGCATGCCGGAGAGCGGGATCTGCCGCCACGGTTGGTAGACGCCGGGCCGCATGGGCGTGTCCACGCCGTAGTGCATCACGTCCCGGGTGACGCCCACTACGGTGAGCCAGTCCTCTTCGTCGGGGGTGCCGGTGCCGGGCCCGATGCGTCGGCCCACGGCGCCCTCGACCCCCCCCATCCGGGTGCGCGCGAACGTCTCGTTGACGATCACCGCACCCGCTCCCTCCTCTCGCCCGTCGAACTCGTCGAAGCCTCGCCCCGCCAGCAGCTGGACGCCCATGGTCTCCAGGTAGCCGGGGGTGACCACCCGCTGCAGCACCACGGGGTTGGCGTCGTCGGCACCCCGGGGAGCCTCGCCCTCCACGACGTAGAACCACCCCCAGTGGCCCGAGAGCGGCAGGCTGCTGGCGGCTGCGACGTGCTCCACGCCGGGCTCGGCCCGCAGGCGCTGCGAGGTAGGTCTCTGGATGAACGCCTCCCGGCTGTCGGCGTCGGGGTAGCGCGCCGCCGGAAGCGAGAGGGCGTACTCCGTAACCCCGTCCACGCGGAACCCGGGATCCACACGCCCCAGGCGCCACACGTCCAGCGCGCTCAGGCCGCCCACCACGAGGAGCACCAGGGCGAGGGCCACCTCACCCATGACGAGGAGGCCCATGCCGCGCCGTCGGGCGCCGGACGCCGTGGCGCGGCCGACCCGGGCGGCGTGGGCCCCCCGTGCGCTGCGCAGAGCGGGCGTGAGGCCGAAGAGGAGGATCGCGGCCGCCGTGAGGAACAGCCCGAACCCGAAGACACGGGCGTCGAGGTCGAAGGTGACCCACGGCGGGAAGCGGTCGGCCATGGCCGCCACCAGCGCGCCCGAGCCCCACAGCCCCAGCACCGAGCCGACGACCGCGCCCAGGACGGCCAGCAGCGCGCTCTCGGTCAGGAGCTGGGAGGCGATGCGGAGACGCCCGGCGCCCAGCGCCAGGCGGACGGCCATCTCGTCCTCCCGGGAGAGGGAGCGGGCGTACATGAGCCCGGCGATGTTCGCGCAGGCGATGAGGAGCACGATGCCCACCGCGGCCAGCAGCAGCCCGGCGCCGAGGCGCACGTCGCCGAGGTAGCGGTCCCGTAGGGACGACATGACCGGCGACGTGATCTGGTTCACGTCTCGGGACTCGATCATCCCCTTGTGCACGGACTCGAGGTCGGCGACCGCCTGCTCCATCGTCACACCCGGCTTCAGCCGCCCGACGCCGGTGAGGTACCACCCCCGGCTGCTCTCGGACGTCTCCTGGAGCGGCCTCCACACCTGGGCGTCGGCCACGAAGCGGGCTTCCGGCGGGAGCACGCCGACGATCTCGTAGGGCTCCCCGTCGAGGGAGATGCTGCTTCCCAGGACGGCGCGGTCGCGATCGAACTTCTGCGCCCAGAATCCGTCGGTGAGGAGCACCACCTTCGGGCCGTCGGGCACGTCTTCGGCCTCCGTGAAGAAACGCCCCACCTCGGGCTCCAGGCGTAGGACGTCGCCCAGGTCGTGGGACGCCGCCACGTAGGAGATCCGCTCCGCCGTGCCGCCCGGACGCGAAGTTCGCCCCACCGCCGTCGTACACGGCCATCGACTCGAACGCTGCGGTTCGACTCCCGCCACGCCGCGAAGTCGGGATAGGCGATGCCGACGTACTCCAGGTTCCACTGGGGCGCCGTCTCGTCCAGGTCCACCAGCCGGCCCGCGTCCTCGAAGGGAAGGGGGCGCAGGAAGAGGCCGTCGAAGATCCGGAAGACGGCCGCGTTGCCCGCGATGCCCACGGTCATGAGGAGGAGGATGAGCCCCGCATAGAGGGGCTCCCGCAGGATCCTGCGCCAGGCGTAGCGGACGTCGGCCATCATCCGGGACATCGTCTCTCCCCGGGCGGCTCCCGCCGCCCTCGTCGTCTCCATGGTCAGGGACACCCACTCACCCGCCGCACCCCGCACCGTGTCCCAGGTGACGGAAAGCCAGAACCGGGTGCCCGGTCGTCCCCGCTCCTCCTCCCACGCGGCCCGCACCTCGGCGAACAGCCGCTCCATCTCCCGCCCCCGCGCCGTCCGGAACCCCGGGGGAAGCAGGCCCAGCAGTACCCGGTAGGCGCCTTCGGCCGACGTCGCGTCCTCATGTCACGACAGCTCCGCCTCCGCGGCCCGCACCCACCGGGCCAGGAGGTCCGACTCCCGGCGTAGCCGCTCGCGTCCGGCCCGGGTCAGGGCGTAGTACTGTCGACGCTCGTCGTCGGGCGCATCCTCCGGGGCGGCGACCGATTCGATGAGCCCCTCCTCTTCGAGGGTGGCCAGCGACCGGTACAGCATGGCCGGCCACAGCCGGATTCCCTCGTCGGTCCGCTCCAGCACCGCGCGCTGGATGCCGTAGCCGTGCAGCGGTCCACGGAGCAGGGCCAGGAGGATCTGGAACCACTGGGGCTTCATGGGGCTGGGAATCATCGCACGCTCCGAATGGTATCAACCGATATCAATATCAGATGATATCAAATAGGACAGCACACGTCCAGGAAGGGTTGCAGGGCGTCCGCCGCCGGGCTTGCTCGCCCGCCCGCCCACCCTGCATGTTCGCCGCCCATGGCCGACTACCCGAAGTACCGCTCGCACTTCGTCCCGCGCACGCGGGACGGGTGGATCGCCACGGTGGCGTTTCTGGTCCTGTTCGCCATCGCGATGCCGCCCGTGACGCACACGCTGCTCAACCGCGTCTATCCCGAGATCTTCGGGCTTCCGTTCCTCTACGCGGTCCTGCTTTTCGTCTACGTGGCCCTCATCGGCGTGCTCGTCTGGGCGCTCCGCCGGGGGGTCTGACGTGGAGCCCTGGGTCGTCTCCACGAGCCTCATCTTCGTCTACCTCATCGCGACCGTCGTGCTGGGCATCGTGGCCAACCGGCGCATGAGCGTCGACATGGAGGACTTCCTCCTCTACGGGCGCAAGGCCGGCTTCGTCGTCCTGTACCTGACGGTGGTCGCGACCTTCCACTCGGCGTTCGCGTTCCTGGGTTCGGGGGGCTTCTTCTACACCCACGGCCTCGGCTTCTGGGCCGCGGGGACGTGGACGGTGCTGGTGGGCGCCATCACCTACGTGCTGGGTACGCGCATCTGGGCGCTGGGGAAGGCGTTCGGCTACATCACGCCGGCGGACATGCTCGCGGACTTCTACGAGTCCGAGAGCGTGCGCGTCGCTGTGGCCGTGGTGTCGGTGGTGTTCACGATCCTCTACATCCAGGTGCAGGCGCAGGGGCTCGGCTACATCATCAACGTCGCGTCCGGCGGGCGCATCTCCTTCCAGCTCGGCACGTTCATCCTGCTGGCCGTGGCAGCCGCCTACCTCATGGCCGGCGGCCTGCGCGCCGTCTACTGGACGGACGTGCTCCAGGGCATCTGGATGTACCTCGCGGTGTGGATCGGCGCCCTCGTGCTGTCCTACGAGCTGTTCGGCGGTCCGCTGGAGCTGTGGCACGCGGTGGAGGACGCGCACCCCGAGCTGCTCACGCTCCCCGGCCCGCGGGGGTTCTTCACGCCCGGGATGTGGGTGGGGATGACGATCACGCTCTCCTTCGGGATCGTCTTCCAGCCGCACATGCTGATCCGGTACTACACGGCGGTGGACGGCAGGACGCTCAAGCTCCTGGGTGCCACGACGCCCCTCTACCTCATGACGCTGTACATCCCGGCCGCGTTGGTGGGTCTCGGAGGTGCGGTGGCGCTTCCCGGCCTCGACGTACCCGACACGATCTTCCCCGAGCTTCTCTTCCGCTACTCCCCCGCGTGGCTGACGGGCATCATCCTCGCCGGGGCGACGGCGGCGGCGATGTCCACGCTCGACTCGATCCTGCACGCGAACATGACGGTGCTGACCCGCGACGTGTACCAACGCTACATCGCGCCGCAGCGGTCGCAGGCGCACTACGTCTGGGTCGGGCGCATGATCGTCGTCGCCCTCCTCGCGGTCGGCTACGTCCTTTCGGTGAGGACGTTCGGCTTCCTGGTCACGCTGGTGACGCTGTCCGGCTCGGGCGCGCTGCAGCTCATGCCCGCGATCCTCGGCGTGTGCTTCCCCGGCGGACGGGTGCTGACGAAGGACGGCGTTCTGGCCGGGCTGGGCGCGAGCATGGTGACGCTGTACGTGACGCTGGTGGTCACGCCCCATCCCCTGGGGATGCACGGCGGGATCTGGGCGCTCCTGGTGAACATGGCGGTAGCGGTGTCGGTGTCGGCCTTCACGGCGCGGCCGTCCGCGGAGACCGTGCGCCGGGTCCACGGCGAGGTGGAGCGCTTCGTGTACGGAACGGAGGAGTGAGCATGATGAAGGGTTTCCGAACGGTGTTCTGCGGGGCGATCCTCGCCCTCTTCCTGGCATTCTCCGCTGCCGGCGCCCAGCAGCCGCAGGCCGGCCCGCCGCAGGTCGGTCCTGCGCACGGCTCGCTGGTCGTGGTGGGGGGCAACATGCACGATCCCGCCATCTACCGGCGGTTCATCGAGCTGGCCGGCGGGCCCGACGCGCCCATCGTGATGATCCCGACGGCGGGGGGCGGGGAGGAGTACGACGACTTCTACGACGGGCTGGTCGCCTGGCGGGAGAACGGCGCCCGCAACCTGATCGTGCTGCACACCCTGGACCGCAAGGTGGCCGACAGCGAGGCGTTCGTGGCCCCCCTGAAGACCGCCCACGGCGTCTTCTTCTTCGGTGGTCGGCAGTGGCGGCTGGTGGACGCGTACGCCGGCACGCGCACGGAGACGGAGATCCGCAATGTGCTGGAGCGGGGCGGCGTGATCGGCGGCTCCTCCGCCGGCGCCTCCATCCAGGGCTCGTTCCTCGTGCGGGGCGACACCGAGGGCAACGAGGTCATGATGGGCGACCACCAGGCCGGCTTCGGCTACCTGCGGAATGTCGGGATCGACCAGCACGTGCTGCGCCGCAACCGCCAGTTCGACCTGATCGAGGTGGTGGAGGCGCACCCGGAGCTGCTGGGCGTCGGCCTGGACGAGAACACCGCGATCGTCGTGCAAGGGGACATGGCGGAGGTCATCGGCGAGTCGTACATGCTCGTGTACGACAACCAGAAGACCACCGGCGACGGCGGGAAGTTCTACTTCGTCGCACCGGGGGACCGCTTCAACCTGGCGACGCGCGAAGCCATGCGCCCCGCGCAGACGCTCCGCCCCGTGGCCGGCCCCCGGAAGAAGCCCTGGGGGGGAGGGCGGTGACGCGTCGGGTCGCGATCGTCCTCCCGGTCCTCGCCGCCCTTCTCGCGGGCTGCGCGGACGGCCCGCCCGAGCCGATCCCGATGGACGCCGAGGCACACCGGGCCGCGGTGCAGGCGTTCGCCGACGCACGCGTCGCGGAGCTGTCGGCGCCCGATTCCTGGCTGTCGCTCATCGGGCTGTACTGGCTCTCGGAGGGGGAGAACACCGTCGGGTCGGCGCCCGACAACGACATCGTGCTTCCGGCGAAGGCGGCGCCCAGGGTCGGGACCGTCGTGGTGGCGGGCACGTCCGTGCGCTGGCGGACCGCGCCGGGCGTGACCGTGACGCAGGGCGTGGACTCGACGCTCAACCTCGAGGCCGGCTCCGGCGCGTTCCCGCCGGACGTGTCCGGCGATCCGGCGGTCATGGAGGCCGACCTGACGGACAGCCCGGGGGCGGGGAAGTTCGTGGTGCTCCGCCACGGGGACCTCAACTGGATCGCGATCCGGCGCGGCGACCGGATGGCGCTGCGCGTCCGCGACAACGGCAGCGACGCCTACGCGGCTTTCCACGGCATCGATCGATACCCCACCTCCGAGGCGTGGCGGGTGACCGCTCGGTGGGTCCCCCACGACAAGACCGTGGCGGTGCCCAACGTCCTGGGGGCGGTCGCCGAGGTCGCGTCGCCCGCGGCGCTGGAGTTCTGGCTCGACGGGCGGAGGATGACGCTGGACGTCCCCGGCTCGGAGGAGCACGGCCGCTACATGCTCGTCTTCGCGGACTCCACCAGCGGCCGCGAGACGTACGGCGGGGGCCGCTACCTGTGGATCGACGGCCCCGACCGCGCGGGACGCGTCGTGGTCGACTTCAACCTGGCGTACGACCCTCCGTGCGTGTGGACGGAGTACGCCACCTGCCCCCTTCCCACGAAGGACAACCGCCTCCCCGTCGCCGTCACGGCCGGGGAGAAGATCTGGGCACACTGACACGACTCGAGGTCCGAAGATGACGACCACGCGGCGAATCTCCTCCGCGCTCCTCCTCCTCGCCACCGCCGCGGCGGCTCCGGCCGCCGCCCAGGAGGCCAGGCCGTTCCTGTACCAACCCGCGCCGAGCCCGGACGGCTCCGAGATCGCCTTCGTCTCCTCTGGGGACATCTGGGTGGTGCCGGCGGCCGGGGGACGGGCGCACCTCCTGGTGAGCCACGAGGCCGACGAGGCCCGTCCGCTCTACTCCCCCGACGGGGCGCGCCTCGCCTTCGTCTCCGACCGGGACGGGGACGACGACATCTACGTGCTGACGTTGGCCTCCGGCGAGGTTCGTCGGCTTACCTGGGGGGACGGGAGCGAGGAGCTGGACGCGTGGTCCCCCGACGGCCGGTGGATCTACTTCGCCGACGGCCGCGGCGACCCCGACGCCAAGGCCGACGTGTGGCGGGTGTCGGCGGAGGGCGGGACCCCCATGCGCGTCCTTGCGGACCGGTTCGCTCCCGAGTTCCACGCCTCGGTGTCGCCTGACGGGCGCACGCTGGCCATCGCGGCGGTGGCCGGGATGGCGCAGTCCCAGTGGTGGCGCCACGGCCACGCCCACATCGACGAGTCGGAGATCTGGCTGGCGACGGTGGACGACCCGCCCGCCTACCGGAAGCTCTCGGAGAGCGGCTCCAAGAACGTCTCGCCGATGTGGTCGGCGGACGGGAGCCAGGTGGTGTACGTCTCCGACCGCTCCGGCTCGGAGAACCTGTGGACCCAGCCGGCGGCGGGCGGGCCGGCGCGGGCCCTCACCACGTTCCGGGAGGGGCGCGTCCTCTTCCCCACGATGTCCGCGGACGGGAGCACCGTGACGTTCGAGCGCGACTTCGGCATCTGGCGCATGAGCCTCCCGGACGGAAGCGCCGAGCCGGTGGCGGTCACGCTGGACGGCGCACCGCAGCGCACGGGCATCGAGCACCTGAGCTTGACGAGCGACCTCGGCGACCTCGCGCTGTCACCCGACGGGAAGAAGGTCGCCTTCACCGCCCGGGGCGAGGTCTTCGCCGCCTCGACGAAGGACGGGGGACAGGCGACGCGCATCACGCGGACGGTCGCGGGGGAGACCGACGTCACCTGGGCCCCGGATTCCAGGCGCATCGCCTACGTCTCGCGGCGCTCGGGTACCCCGAAGCTGTTCCTCCACGACTTCGGCAGCGGGGAGGAGCGGGCGCTCACCCGCGGCGACGGCTCCGACGTCACGCCACGCTTCTCGCCCGACGGAACGAAGCTCGCCTACGTGCGCGACGGCCGCGAGGTGCGGGTCCTCGACGTGGCCTCCGGGGACGATCGGCGCGTGGCCGAAGGACTGCTCCAGGACGCGCCCTTCACGAGCCCGGAGCCGCTGGCCTGGTCGCCGGACGGGATGTGGCTGGCGTTCCTGGCCAGCGACGAGAACATGTTCACGAACGTGTGGGTCGTGCCGGCGGCGGGCGGGGAGGCGCGGCCGGTGAGCGAGCTCGCCAACTCCTTCGCCGGCTCGCTGGCGTGGTCGAAGGACGGCAAGACCATCTACTTCGACACGCAGCAGCGGACGGAGAGCGGCGAGCTCGTCCGGGTCGACCTGGTGCCGCGCACGCCCACGTTCCGGGAAGACCGCTTCCAGGACCTCTTCAAGGAGGAGAAGGGGCGTGGTGGGGCGGACTCCGCGTCCGCAGGCGCCCAGGCCACCGACTCCACGACGAAGGTCGTCTTCGAGGACGTCCACCGCCGCCTCGAGCTGCTGCCCACCGGCGTGGACGTCGGACTCGTGGCGCTGAGCCCCGACGGCAAGACGCTCGTGTTCACCGCGTCGGCCGAAGGCCAGCAGAACCTGTACGCCTACAGCGTGGACCCCGCCCAGGAGGGGCCGCGGGTGACGCGGCAGCTCACCTCGACGCCGGGCTCCAAGAGCATCCCCCGCTTCACGTCCGACTCCAAGGAGGTCTACTTCCTCGACCGGGGACGCATCCACGCCGTCGAGGTCGCGTCGGGGAAGGACCGCACGGTGTCCGTCACCGCGGAGATGGACGTGGACTTCGACCGGGAGAAGGTCGAGGCCTTCGACGAGGGGTGGACGTGGCTGCGCGACGACTTCTACGACGCCAGCTACCACGGGGCGGACTGGCAGGCCGTGCGCCGGACCTTCGAGCCCTACATCCGGGGAGCGGGGACGCGCGCCGAGTACTCCCGGCTCATGAACATGATGGTGGGAGAGCTGAACGCCTCCCACCTGGGCCACGGCGTCCGGGGCCCCGACGGCCCGAGCACGGGGGAGCTGGGCCTGCGCTTCGACCGCGGGGCGTGGGAAGGGTCGGGCCGGCTGCACGTGACCGAGGTCGTGCACCTGGGACCCGCGCACGTCGCCGGCATCGAGCCGGGCGACTGGATCCTCGCCGTGGACGGCACCCCCGTCACCGCCGGGACCAACCTCGACCGGCTCCTCCAGGGGAAGGTGGGCGACAAGGTCCTGCTGCGCGTGGCCGACGACGCCTCGGGCGGGGGAGGCCACGACGTGAGCGTGCTCCCGATCACCTCCGGCCAGTTGCAGCAGCTCGCGTACCGCGACTGGGTGGAGGCCAACCGGGCTTACGTCGACAGCGTGAGCGGCGGCCGGCTGGGTTATGTGCACATGCGCGACATGGGGTGGGAATCCTACCGCCGCCTGGTCGAGGATCTGGACGCGGAGAACTTCGGGAAGGAGGGCGTCGTCATCGACATCCGCAACAACCACGGCGGCTTCGTCAACGCCTACGCCCTCGACGTTTTCTCCCGGCGCGGCTACCTGACGCTGGAGATCCGCGGCTATCCCGAGACCGCCGCCCGCAGCCTCCTGGGCCAGCGCGCGCTGGAGAAGCCCACCGTCCTGGTCGTGAACCAGCACACCCTCTCGGACGGCGAGGACTTCGCGGAGGGGTACCGCACCCTCGGCCTGGGCCAGGTCGTGGGCGTCCCGACCGCGGGGTGGATCATCTACACGTGGGGGGGGCAGCTCGTCGACGGATCTTCCTTCCGCATGCCGCGCTCGAAGGTGCGCGGGCACGACGGCGAGGTGATGGAGCGCAACCCGCGGCCGGTGGACGTGGAGGTGGTGCGGCCGATGGGCGAGAGCTACACCGGGCACGACAGCCAGCTGGACGCGGCCGTGCGTGTCCTGACGGCCGGACGCTGAGCGTGGCGCGCGAGCCAGGGGCCGTCCCCAGGAGACCGTCCGTCACCGATCCGGAGGCGCGGGCCCGCCAGCACGCGTACTGGCGCACGAACGTGCGCTACGTCGTGATCCTCCTGGTCGTCTGGTTCGTCGTGTCCTACGGGTGCGGGATCCTCCTGGTCGAGCCGCTCAACGCCTTGCGCTTTCCCGGCACGGGCTACCCCCTCGGCTTCTGGTTCGCCCAGCAGGGGAGCATCTACGTCTTCGTGGCGCTCATCTTCGTGTACGTGCGGCTCATGAACCGGCTGGACCGCGCGTACGAGCTGGACGAGGGGGACGACCGGTGAACGTCCAGGCGTGGACGTTCCTGCTGGTGGCGGCGTCGTTCGCCCTCTACATCGGCATCGCGGTGTGGTCGCGGGCGGCCTCGACACGCGAGTTCTACGTGGCGGGCGGGGGCGTGTCCCCACTGGCCAACGGGATGGCCACGGCGGCCGACTGGATGAGCGCCGCCTCCTTCATCTCCATGGCCGGCCTGATCTCGTTCATGGGCTACGACGGCTCCGTGTATCTCATGGGATGGACGGGCGGATACGTATTGCTCGCCCTGCTGCTCGCACCCTATCTGCGCAAGTACGGGGCCTTCACCGTGCCCGACTTCGTGGGGGACCGCTACTACTCGCAGGTGGCGCGGGGCGTGGCGGTGGTGTGCGCGATCTTCGTGTCGTTCACGTACGTGGCGGGTCAGATGCGCGGCGTGGGCATCGTGTTCTCGCGCTTCCTCGAGGTGGACGTGGCGACCGGTGTGGTCATCGGCATGGCCATCGTCTTCTTCTACGCCGTATTGGGCGGGATGAAGGGCATCACGTACACGCAGGTGGCGCAGTACTGCGTGCTGATCTTCGCGTACATGGTGCCGGCGATCTTCCTGTCGCTCCTCATCACCGGCCACGCCATCCCGCAGCTGGGCCTGGGCGGCGTGGATCAGGCCTCCGGATCGGTCCTGCTGGAGCGGCTGAACGGGCTCCATCGAGAGCTCGGCTTCGCCGAGTACACCTCCGGCACCAAGTCCACGCTCGACGTCTTCATGATCACGGCGGCCCTCATGGTGGGCACTGCGGGGCTGCCCCACGTGATCATCCGCTTCTACACGGTGCCGCGCGTGCGGGACGCCCGCATGAGCGTGGGGTGGGCGCTGGTGTTCATCGCGGTGCTGTACACGACCGCGCCGGCGGTGGCGGTGTTCGCGCGCACGAACCTCCTGGCCAACGTCGCCGGCCGCCCCTACGCGGACGTGCCCGAGTGGTTCCACAACTGGGAGGCCACCGGGCTGATCGGATTCGAGGATCGCAACGGCGACGGACGCATCCAGTTCGTGGGGCCGGCGGCGCGGGACGAGACCGGCGCGCCCATCGAGAACGAGCTGCGCATCGACAACGACATCATGGTGCTGGCGAACCCCGAGATCGCCCGCCTCCCCGATTGGGTCGTGGGCCTGGTGGCGGCCGGTGGGCTGGCGGCAGCGCTGTCCACCGCGGCGGGGCTCCTTCTCGTCGTGTCCACCGCCGTCAGCCACGACCTCCTGAAGCGGGGGATCCGGCCCGACATCTCCGAGAGGGGCGAGCTGGTGGCCGCGCGCATCGCGGCGGGTGGCGCCGTGCTGGTGGCGGGCTACCTGGGCATCCATCCGCCGGGATACGTGGCGCAGGTGGTCGCGTTCGCCTTCGGGCTGGCCGCGTCGTCGTTCTTCCCGGCGATCATCCTCGGGATCTTCTCGAAGCGCACGACGCGTGAAGGCGCGATCCTCGGCATGGTCTCCGGGATCACGCTCACGGCTTGGTACATCGTCTGGTTCGCCCTCGTGCACCCCGAGCTGAACGACGCCGATCACTGGTGGCTCGGCATCTCGCCGCAGGGTATCGGCACCGTGGGGATGGTGCTCAACTTCGCCGTGACCATGACCGTCTCGCGGTTCACACCGGAGCCGCCTCGCCACGTCCAGGTCCTCGTCGACCTGATCCGGGTGCCGCGGGGCGCCGGGGTGGCACACGAGATCGACGCGTAGGGGCGCCCGACGCCGTCACAGGAGAGCCGGCTCGCTCGTATCTCCAGGCAGCGGCCCTGGGCGCGCCCGCTCGCGCCCGGGACCACCCCCGTGCACCCTGCATGATCCGGGGAGACGCGCCATGCATACCCTTTCGAACATCCGGCCCGGACGCTCCGCCGCGCTGCCGGCCGGCCTCCTCCTTCTCGCCCTCGCCGCCTGCGGCGAGTCCCCCACGGGCCCTGGGCACGTGGACGAGATCACCGAGCTGCCGCGCCAGCTCACGGCCGGCGAGATCGAGGTCATCGGCGCGAGCAATCATTTCGCCTTCGACCTCCTCCACCTGGCCGGGGTGCCCGCGGCGGAGAACGTCTTCCTGTCGCCGGTGTCGGCCTCGATGGCGCTGGGGATGGCCATGAACGGCACGGCGGGGGAGACCTTCGCGCAGATGCGGGCGGCGCTGGGCTTCGGCGACCTGTCCATCGAGGAGATCGACGCCTCGTATCGGAGCCTCATCGACCTCCTGCTCGGGCTCGATCCGACGGTGGACATGGCGATCGGCAACTCGGTGTGGTCACGCTCCGGCTTTCCCGTGCGGCAGACGTTCCTCGACACGGTGAAGGAGTACTTCGACGCCGAGGCGGCCGAGCTCGACTTCTCGACGCCTGCGGCCCCGGATCGGATCAACCAGTGGGTGAGCGACGCGACGAAGGGGAAGATCCAGAAGATCGTGCCGAATCCGATCCCGGGCGAGGTGGTCATGTACCTGATCAACGCGATCTACTTCAAGGGCACGTGGACCTGGCAGTTCGATCCGAAGGACACGCAGGACGCGCCCTTCCACCTCGCCGACGGCTCCACCGGGTCGATGAAGCTCATGAAGCTGGACGGCACCATGCCCTATCGGGTCACGGACCGGTACCAGGCGGTCGATCTCCCCTACGGCGGGAAGGCGTTCTCGATGACCGTCGTCCTGCCCGCAGCGGGCGTCGACCTCGGCGACGTGGTCGCGTCGCTCGACGACGACGGCGTGGACCGACCTCACCGGTGGCTTCCTGGGCACGAAGGGCACGCTCTGGCTGCCGCGCTTCCAGATGAGCTACGAGCGCGTGCTCAACGACGACCTGAAGGCGCTGGGCATGATCGACGCCTTCGACGACGCCGTCGCCGATTTCTCGCCGTTGTCGCCCGCGAACGGGCTCTACATCAGCAAGGTCCTGCAGAAGAGCTGGGTCGCGGTGGACGAGAAGGGGACCGAGGCGGCCGCCGCGACCTCCGTCGAGGTGGGGCTCACCTCCGCCGGCGGAGGGTTCGCGATGCGGGTCGACCGCCCCTTCCTCTTCGTGCTGCGCGAGCGGCTGTCTGGGACGATCCTGTTCGTGGGAGAGATGGTGGCTCCGCCCGAAGCCTCCTGAGAGACGGAGTCCCGGACCGCGGGAGCCCGCAGGGCACGACTCGCCCTCCACCGCAACGAGTCGCGGCTGGTCACGTCGGCGGGCCGCGCGCCCGTCGATCCCCGTGGAAGAACGTCGACCTGCCGACGTCCGTCGCGTAGCTTGAACCAGGGCCCGCTCTCGCCCCATCCCCCCGTGCTCGGCTGGGACCGGTCCAGGGACTTTCGGCATCCATCACCCTCTCCGATGTGGGCTCGTGCATGGCTGGAGGACGGCAGGGCGCCGGGGCCGTACTCGCGGCGCTCGTGGTATTGTGGGCGTGCGCCGGCGAAGCACCCGCCGACCGGAGGGCTCCGGGAGCGCCGGATTCGGCCCCGTCGGGTGACACCCCTCCGGCGGCGATGGCGCCGCTCCGCGACACGCTCCCTCCGCCGATTCTGCAGCACCCGCTGGAGGACACGGAGTGGGTCCTCGTGGCCCTGCCCGGAGCCCCGGGACCCCCTCCCGGCGCGCACGCGACGCTCGTCCTGGACCGCGACGGGAGCCTCCTCCACGGCTCCACGGGGTGCAATGATTTCGACGGCTCCTGGGAGATCGCGGGCACCCGCCTGACGTTGGGCGTCACGGGTATCACCGGGCGCGGCTGCGACGCCGAGCTCACCCGGCTCCAGACCGACTACATCGAGGCCCTCAGGCGTGCGGGGAGCTTCCGCCTGCTGGGCGACGTTCTGGAGCTCCTGGGCGAGGCCGGGGTGGTGGCCCGGTTCGAGCCTCGAGGCACCACGGGAGGTACGTCATGGAATTGATCATCCGTCGAATCGCGGCGGCCACGCTCATGCCGCTGCCCATCTGCCTGCTGCTGGGCATCGTCGGATGGGTCCTGTGGAGCCGGGGAAGGCGGACGAAGACCGGACAGACGCTGGTCGCGCTCTCCCTCGTCCTCCTGACCGTGCTGGGGTTGCCGCCTGTGGGCTCGGCGCTGGCGGGGGTGCTCGAGCGTGGACAGGTTCCGTTTCCCGGCGGTCCGGTGGACTTCGTGGTCGTGCTGGGCAGCGGGCACGTGTCCGACCCCGACCTGCCGGTGAGCGCGCGGCTCTCCGAGGCCGGGCTCTACCGCCTGGTCGAGGGGCTGCGCATCGCGCACGCGCAGCCTCGGAGCACGCTCGTGCTCTCGGGCTATGGCGGCGCGGACCCCCGGCCCAACGCGGAGGTCTATCGCGACGTGGCGATCAGCCTCGGCTTTCCGGTGGCGCGCATCGTGACGGAGGGTCGGCCGCGCACGACGGCGGAGGAGGCGGAGCTGCTCGAGCCCGTGCTCCGGGGGCACCGCTTCGCCCTGGTGACGTCGGCCGGCCACATGCCGCGGGCCGTGGCGATCTTCCGCGCCCGCGACCTCGTGCCCGTGCCCGCGCCGACCGGGTACCTGGGTCCTCGGGTCCCCGGGATGCGCGCGCTCGACTTCGTTCCCGAGGCGAGCGCCCTCCAACGCACCCACCGGGCGTGGTACGAGGTGCTGAGTCGCCTGTGGGCCGACCTGAGGGGCGAGGCGTAGGCGGGGCGCCCGGGCGGGCGCCTGCCCACGGACGACGGAGGCTACGTCGAGCGTCCCAGCTGGAGCCGGAAGACTGGAACGGCCAGCAGCGCGCCGATGAAGGGCGCCGTCAGGTACAGCCACAGGTTCGCGAGCGAGCCGCCCATGAACGCGCTCACCAGGATCGGGCCGGTCCCGACCGCCGGATTGAACGCACCCCCGGACACGGGCCCGACGGTCCACGCGCCGATCGCGACCGTGAAGCCGATGGCCAGCCCGTAGAACGAGTTGCCCTCGACGTCGGGATGCGTGGCCGTGCTGAGGACCATGAGCACGAGGGCGAAGGTGTAGAGGAGCTCCGCGGTGAACATGGCGACGATGCCGACGCCCGGGCCGGGGGCCGGCGCGAAGACCGTGTCCGTCATGCCGATCACCACGAGCGCCGCGAAGATCGAGCCGATCAGCTGCGCCGCCATGTAAGGGATCACGTCCGCCTTGTCCAGCTTGCCGCGGAGGAACACGCCCAGGCTCACGGCCGGGTTGTAATGCCCGCCCGAGACGTGTCCGCCCATGTAGACCATCACCATGAGCGTGGAGCCGATCGCCAGGGGACCGAAGGCGCTGCCGGAGACGGCGGTAAAGCCCACCGCGAGGACGAGGAAGAAGGTACCGATCAGCTCGGTCAGGTAGCGATCCATGAGGCGGCTCCGGCGACGGGGTGCGGGGCAGGTGCGATGACGGTACGCGCCCGCGATCTTTCCAGGCAACCCCGGACGGTGGGGCACGCATCTACAGGCGTAGTAGAAACCGGACTCCAGACGGATCCCGCCCCATGAGCAGACGGTTCACCCTTTTGTGCGGCACGGCGCTCGCGGTCGCCGCGCCTCCGCTTTCGGCCCAGACCTCCCTCGGGCGTCCGACCGCGCGGCTCGCGGAAGACTTCGGATCGATCCAGACCGTACGCGAGCTCCCGGGCGGACGGGTCCTCGTCGCGGATCCGCTCGGGAAGGCACTCTACCTGGTCGACTTCTCCGCAGGCACCCGCACCCAGGTCGGGTCCGAGGGACAGGGGCCGCAGGAATACCGGCAGCCCGACGCCGTCTGGCCGCTCCCGGCCGACTCCACCCTCCTGGTGGATCTCGGCAACGCCCGCCTTGTCGCCCTCGGCCCCGACCTGGGATTCGGCCCCACGCGCCCCATCGCGCAGGGTGACTTCCAGCCCGGCCAGCCCCTCGTGCTCGCGATCCCGCAGGGCGTGGACGGCTCGGGTGCCGTGTACTTCCGATCGATGGGCGGAGGCCTCGGTGGGGACCTCCCGGACTCGGCCGACATCGTGCGGCTGCCCCGATCCGGCGGCCCCGGCGAGCCGGTGGCCCGCTTCAAGGTGCAGGACCGCAAGGTCTCCCGATCCGGCGGTGCGGGGAACCAGAACGTGAGCATCGAGCCGATCCCACTGTCCTCGGAGGACGCGTGGGGCGTCGCCCCGGACGGCTCCGTCGTGGTGGCGCGGGCTGGCGACTACCACGTCGAGTGGATCGCGCCGGACGGCTCGGTGAAGCGGGGTCCATCGATCCCCTTCCAGGCCCTCGGCATCGGCACGGACGAGAAGGAGGAGTACCTCGCCGACCAGGCACGGGCCGGCGGAGGGATCGGCGTGCAGGTCCAGATCCAGGATGGACAGCCGTCGATGTCCTTCCAGCGCGGAGGGGCGGGGAGCCAGCGGCGCGAGATCGACCGGTACACGTGGCCGGATCGGATGCCGCCCATCTACGGAGGCCGGCTTCCCGTCGACCCCAGCGGCCGCGCCTGGGTGCGGCGTCACGTGGAGGCGGGCGCGGTCAGCACGTACGACGTGTTCGACCGCGAGGGCCGGCGCGTCGGGACGGTCACGCTGGATCCCGGCAAGCGGGTGATCGGATTCGGCACGGGCGTCGTCTACGTCGTCGCCTACGACGAGTTCGACCTGAACTACCTGGAACGGTACGCGATGCCGTCACCCTACTAGGCCGCATGCGCGACGTCGACGCCTTCTACGCGCACCTGGCCAGCGACTACGAGCGGACCATCCGCCAGCTCGTCCCGCGCTACGATGAGATGTTGGCGGAGGTGCGCGCGGCCTTGATCGCGGCGATGCCCACCCGCCTGGTGGACGTAGGGTGCGGGCCGGGCGCGGTGGCCCGCTCTCTGCTGGAAGCGCTGCCGGACCCCTGCTCGCTGACCGCGCTCGACACCTCCTCCGCGATGGTGGAGCGCGCAGCGGCCGCCCTCGCACCCTTCGGAGCCCGGGCACGGGTCGTGCTGGGCGACGTGCGTGATTTCGACCCGGGTGGACCCGTGGACGCCGTGTACTCCACGCTGGTCCTGCACAACCTGCCGCCGGGCGACCGCGCCCGCGCGGTCGAGACGATCGCGTCGTGGCTGCCGCGTGGTGGCCTGTTCGTGTGGGGGGAGTTCCTCCGTTTCGAGGACCCCGCCCACCAGGCCGCGGTCGTAGCGTATCGCAGGAGGTTCTCGCTGGACGCCGGCTGTCCCCCGGAGGTGGTGGGACGGAACTACGCGAAGGAGGCGGAGGAGGACTTCCCGCCCACGGCCGGGGAGGTGCTGCGCGTCGCCGCCGCCGCCGGCTTCGAGGCCGGCGACGTGCTGTGGGCCCACGACGCCTTCGCGGTCTTTCGTCTGGTCCGGTGAGACTTCGGGCCGCTCAGCGCACGAGGTCGCCGGCGACGTAGACTGCCGACAGCGTCTCCGTGGCGGCCACGTCCCGCAGCGGGTCGGCGTCGAGCACCAGGAAATCGGCCCATCGTCCGGGCTCGAGCGTGCCGACGTCGGTCAGGCCCAGACAGTCGGCTGCCACGCGCGTGGCGCTCCCCAGGATCTGCTCCGGCGTCATGCCCGCCTCCGCCATGAGAGCGAGCTCCATGTGCTCGAAATAGCCGGGAAATCGTCCCGGCGGACCGGAGTCCGTCCCCATGGCGACGGGGATCCCGGCGTCCGCGAGCGTCTTCAGGTTCCTCTGGGCCTGGCGGAGCGCGACGCGGTAGCGCGCGGCGGCAGGGCTTTCGGCCGTCTCGCGCACGAAGGCCGGATCCGACACCCGCGCCATCTCCTCCCGGTCGGCCCAGCGAAGGAAGAAGGGGTCGTCGAAGAACGAAGGGCGGCCCGCGTACACGAAGGTCGACACCTCGCGGGCGAGGGTGGGGACGTAGCAGACCCCGGTGTCACGCAGCAGCCCGACCAGCTCCGCGTCCACGTCCGCGTCGCGCACCGAGTGGGCGATCAGTCCCGAGCCCATGCGCAGGAGCCGCTTGGCGTCGTCCAGGTAGAAGAGGTGTGTCGCGACCCGCATTCCGCGCCCGCGAGCCTCGTCCATGACGGCCTGCACCACCGGCCACGGCATCTTCTCGGTCGTGCCGAGGTTGTCGTCCACGCGGATCTTGATCCAATCCACGCCTGCGTCGGCGTTGGCGTCGACTGCAGCGACCGCGTCGTGGATGGAGGTCCCGCCGATGACGGGTCCGGCGAAGTGGAGCCGCGCGCGCGTGAGCCCCCGACGGTTCTGCACGAGCCGGACCGCAGCGGCCTCCGGGGGCTCGTCGCCCAGGCTGTTCACCGTGGTCACGCCGTAGCGAGCGTACAGCCTGAGGTCGCCCTCCAGGCGCGCCGCTCCGTTCCCGGCGTCGTCGGGTGCCCATCGTCCGGTGACGTGGCCGTGGGCGTTGATCAGGCCGGGGATCACCCAGTGTCCGCCGAGGTCGACGACCGTCGCGCCCGCCGGCACCGCCGTCCGCCCGACCGAGCGGACGCGGCCGTCCTGCACGAGGATCGTGGCCCCCGGAAGCGGTGGAGCACCCGTGCCGTCCCAGACGGTGGCGCCGGTGAAGGCGACGGTCTGGGCCCGTGCCCCGGCGCACGAAGCGAGGCAGGTGGCGGCGAGCGCGGCACCGGCGGCGAGGTAGGGGAGACGGAGGGTCATGCGCGGCACGGTAGGGGGCGCTGGGCGCATGCGCCAGGGAGACGTACGCCGAACGGGGACGGGGGCATCCGGTTGCGGGTGGAGGCACGACGCGCGATGCTGGCGGGCATGAGCCGCGTCGAGGAGCCGCTGGAGGAGCGCGCCTGAGCGCCGACGGACCGTTCTCGTTCTCGGGAGGGTGGGCCGACCGCCTGCTGTCCACGGGCAAGGTGGCCGCCTCGGCCGCGCACCTCGCGACCCGGAGACTCCTGGGGCGGGAGGGTGAGGAAGACGGCGCGATCGGCGAGACGCTCGCCGCCGAGCTCGACCGGATGAAGGGAATGGCCATGAAGGTCGGCCAGATCCTCTCCTACTTCGACGGCGTCCTGCCGGAGGAGACCCACGCCGCGCTGCGCGTCCTGCAGCGAGGGGTCACGACCCTGCCGTACGAGCGCGTCGCGCGTCTGGTGGAAGAGGCCCTGGGTGCGCCGCCGGAGGAGCTCTTCGACGCCTTCGGCGCCGAGCCGGTCGCAGGCGCGTCCATCGGGCAGGTCCACCGCGCCACGTACCGGGGGCGGAGCGTCGCGGTCAAGGTGCAGTATCCCGGCATCGCCGGAGCCCTGGCCACCGACCTGGCCCGGGTGCGTACGCTCTCCCACCTCGCGTCGTTGGGGACCGCGGTGGACGGCCCCGCCATCGCGGACGAGCTGGGCGAGCGCTTCCGGTCGGAGTGCGACTACGTTGCGGAAGCCGCGGCGCAGGAGGCGTTCCGCCGTGCCTTCGCGGGAGACGCGCAGGTCTCCATCCCGGGCATCGTTCGGGAACGCAGCGCGGCGACCGTGCTCACCACGGAGTGGGCGGAAGGGCGGGACTTCTATGCCTTCGCGAAGGAAGCCCCGCAGGAGGAGCGCGACGCGGCCGGACGCGTGCTCCTGCGCTTCGCCCACCGCTCGTTCTTCACGTTCGGCACCGTCAACGCAGATCCGCACCCTGGCAACTATCTGTTCCCCGGCGGCGACCGTGTGGCGTTCCTCGACTTCGGGTGCGTGCGCCGCTTTTCGCCCGGGTTCGTGGACCGCGAGCGACACCTCATGCGCGTGGTCGTCGAAGGCAGCAGGGAGGCCTTTCGCGACGCGGTGCGGGCCAGCGGTATGGTCGTCGATCCGCGACGCTTCGACTTCGACCTGCACTGGCGGATGCTCCGCCACCAGTGGGCACCCTATCTCTCCGACGACTACGCCTTCTCCCTCGGACACATCCGCGAGGGGATGGAGTACAGCCGGCCGACCAACCCGAACCTCCGCCGCCTCGCGATTCCGCCGGAGTGGATCTGGCTGCAGCGCCTCCAGTGGGGGTTACACGCGGTGCTCGCCCGACTCGGCGTCCGGGGATCGTTCCGCACCCTGCTCCTCGAGATCCTGTCCGCGCCCCGGGAGGCCTTCCCCGGATGAGGAGCGAACGCCCGGGGCGGGGCTCAGTCGTCCTGCGCCCGCCCGCGTCGGTAATGGGCGGCGACCTTGGCACGGTTGCCGCAGCGCGCCATCGAGCACCATCGCCGCCGGCCGTTGCGCGACGTGTCGAGGAACCAGAGCGTGCAGGTGGGGCCGTCGCACCGGCGCACGCGATCGGGGTCGCCGTCGGCCAGGAGCGCGGCAGCGGCGCGCGCGACCGGAGCCAGCAGTCCGCGCAGGCCGTGGAGCACGACGACCTCTTCCAGGCGATATGCCGCACCGGACACCCGGAGGCGAGCTGCGACGAGCCGGGTCTCCAGCGCCCGATTGAGGACGTGGATCGCCGGGCCGGGCACGAGCGTGCCGCCCGTCCACGCTTCGACCGCATCGGACATGGCGTCCCGGAGCCGGTGGGCCTCGGTGAGCAGATCACGCAGGGCGGGCGGAGAGGCGTCCGCAGCCCCGGGGCCGGTCCGACTGGGCAGACCCGCGGCGCGCAGCCAGGAGAGGACCGCCGGGGGGGTGTCGAGCCGCTCGACGGGAACCGCGTCGGCGCCACGGTTGGTGTTGAGGAAGTCCAGCGCGAGGTGGTCGGCGTCGAAGAGGAAGGGCGGCACGCGTGGATGCCTCAGGGTTCGCATGGGGTAGAGGCTAACTATCAAA
Source organism: uncultured Gemmatimonadales bacterium (assembly GCA_963848895.1). Taxonomy (GTDB): domain Bacteria; phylum Gemmatimonadota; class Gemmatimonadetes; order Longimicrobiales; family Gaopeijiaceae; genus SZUA-318. The sequence continues at coordinate 181,138 of CAWKGE010000017.1, read as the reverse complement.
ATAGCTATTGGAAGGTTTTTTGGGCAATGATCTTACGAAAGACGATTAGACGGTTAGGCAATGGAGAGCGAACCCACGAGGAGGGGCAAGGTCATGAAGCACGTGCGCGCGGGGACGGGCCCGGCGTGGATGCTCGTTGTGGGAGCCGTGGTGCTGTCGGGCCCGCTCGCGGCCCAGACGGTCCACCGACTCCCTGCGACGCCCTCGACGGTGGCGTGGGGCTACTACTGGGCGGAGGCGCGCCCGGTCCTGCGGGTCGCATCCGGGGACATCGTCGAGGTGGAGACCCTCCTGACGTCGAGCCCGACGCGCCTGGAGGGAGCGGGCGTGGCACCGGCGGACGTCGAGCCGTCGCTCAGGGCCGTCTACGACCAGGTGACGGACCGTGGACCCGGTGGGCACATCCTCACGGGGCCCATCTATGTGGAGGGGGCGGAGCCGGGAGACGTGCTGGAGGTGAAGATCCTCTCGATCGGCCTCCCGATCGCATACGGCTACAACGGGTGCAGCGGCTTCCTCCCGGACCGATGCGGGGAACCCCGCATGCGCATCCTGCCGCTGGACCGGGAGCACTTGACGTCGGAGTTCCTGCCGGGCGTCACGATTCCCCTGCGCCCGTTCTTCGGGAGCATGGGGGTGGCGCCTCCGCCCTCGGAGGGGCGCGTGAGCAGCAATCCGCCGTCGACGCACGCCGGCAACCTCGACAACCGCGAGCTGGTGGCCGGGACCTCGCTCTTCATTCCCGTGCACGTACCGGGTGCGCTCTTCGAGGTCGGCGACGGTCACGCCGCGCAGGGAGACGGAGAGGTCGACCAGACCGCGATCGAGACGTCCCTCACGGGCCGCCTCCAGCTCGTCGTGCACAAGGGACGGTCGCTGGCGTGGCCCCGGGCCGAGACGCCCACCCACTGGATCGCCATGGGCACGGACGAGGACCTGACGGTCGCCACGCGCACGGCGGTCGGGCAGGCCATCGACCTCCTCATGGACGTGAAGCACCTCTCGCAGGTCGAGGCCTACCGGCTGGTGAGCATCGCGTGCAGCGTGCGCGTCACGGAGCTGGTGGACGGAAACGTCGGCGTCCACGTCATGATTCCGAAGGGGATCTTCGGCGAAGACGCGGCGGACGCCGCGGCGCCCGTCCGCCACACCGTGTCGCTCCGACGGGCACCCGCTCGCGGTGTGGGAGAAGCGCCCCGCCGTAGCCGACGCCGCGATCCTCCTCCTGCACGGGCGGACGTGGAGCGCGCTCCCGGACTTCGATCTGCACGCCCCGGGCGAGAACCTGTCCGTCATGGACGCGCTGGTGGCACGGGGATACGCGGCCTACGCCCTCGACCAGCGGGGCTACGGCGCCACCCCGCGTGACGACACGGGGTGGCTCACGCCGGACCGGGCGGCCGCGGATCTGGCCGACGTGCTCCGTTGGATCCGTGAGCGCGAGCCCGGGCTCCCCGTCTTCCTCCTCGGATGGTCACAGGGATCGCGCGTCAGCCAGCTCACCGCCCAGCGCCACCCCGAGCTGATCGATCGTCTCGTGCTCTTCGGATATCCACCGACGCCTCCGGACCTGGCGCCGGAAGCACCGGCCGGAGACCCGCCGCGGCGGGCCAACACGGCCGAGGCCGCCGCCAGCGACTTCATCACGGAGGGCTCGATCACCCGGAGCGCCGTGGCCGCCTACGTCGAGGCGGCGCTGGCGGCGGACCCGGTCCGCGTGGACTGGACCCGAAGCGAGCAGTGGAACGCCCTCGATCCGGCCTCGGTGTCCGTGCCCACGCTGGTGATCCACGGCGAGCGTGATCCCATCGCCCGAGGGGAGGCGCAGGCGGCGCTGTTCGAGGGGCTGGGCACCGCGGACAGGGCGTGGGTCGTGGTGCCCGGCGGCGACCATGCCGTACTGCTGGAGCGGCCGAGGGGCTACTTCATCGACGCCGTGGACACGTTCCTTCGGCGCGCACGGTCGCGGTAGCGCGGCGCCCGGGTGATGTGCGGCTCCGGACCGACGTGCGGGGCGGGTTCCCTAGGGATCCCAGCCGAAGCGCTCCAGGTCGATGCGGCACCGGTGGTCGAACACGACGCCCTCGTCCTCCAGCAGCAGGCGCTGGATGCGCTCGAAAGCGGCTCCGCCGGCGCGATGGCTGATCTCGCCGCGGGCGTTGACCACGCGGTGCCAGGGCACGTCGGAGTCGTCGTCGAGGGCGGCCATCGCGTACCCCACCTGACGCGCGTGCCCGGGGAGGCCCGCCACCAGCGCCACCTGGCCGTAGCTGGCCACGCGACCGGGCGGGATCCGCCGCACCACGTCGTGGATTCGAGAGTGTGTGCCCATGCCGCCAACGCTGGCGGAGCGGCACGGCGAAGGCAAACCACAAGGAGGGAGGACGGCATGAACGAGGACCTGCGCTACCCCACCGGGCGGTTCACGCCCAAGGGCGCCCCGCTCACCGCGGAGGAGCGCGCGGCGCTCGTCGAGCGCATCGAGGAGCTGCCGGCGGAGCTGAGGGCGGCGGTGCGGGGGCTGGACGACGAGCAGCTCGACACGCCCTACCGCGACGGCGGATGGTCGCCGCGGCAGATCACGCACCATGTGGCGGACTCCCACCTGAACGCGTTCGTGCGCACGAAGCTCGCCCTCACCGAGGACCGCCCCACCATCAAGCCCTACGACCAGGAGGCCTGGGCCGGGCTCCCCGACGTGTCGGGCCCTCCGGTGGAGACGTCGCTGGCGATCGTGGACGGGCTTCATGCGCGTTGGAGCCGGCTGTTGCGATCCCTCGCTCCGGAGCAGTTCGCCCGGGCGATGGTACACCCCGAGATCGGCGACATCGACCTCGACTTCCTGCTCCAGCTCTACGGTTGGCACGGTAGGCACCACATCACGCAGATCAAGGAGTTGCGCGCCCGAAAGGGGTGGGGCTGATCCTCCCCGCCGGCCATGGCGCACGGCTCGCCGGCCACTACTTTAGGGGCCACCTGTCCACCCGTCCCCGAGTCGAGACATGCCAGACATCGGTCCGCTTCATCCCCAGGTCGTTCATTTCGTCGTGGCGTGCCTGTTCGTCGGCCTGCCCATCTACTGGCTGAGCTTCCTGAAGCGGCCCCGCTTCCTCCGACCCATGGCGACCCTGCTGCTGATCGTGGGGACCGGGGCGGCCGTGGTGGCGGTGGAGTCCGGCACGGACGCGCATGGCGTCGCGGAGCGGATCCCGGGCGCGCGCTCCGCGGTGCAGGAGCACGAGGAGCTGGGCATCCTCACACGGAACATCTTCGGAGGGATCCTGCTTCTCGAGCTCATCGCGGTCGCCGTCGCGTGGCGGGCGGGGGGCGCCGGCTCGTCGGTCCTGTCCGTGGAGGCGGGAGAGACGGGCGCCGCCGGCGCTTCCACCAAGCGCTTTGCGGCCACCGCGCTCAGCGGGGTGGTAGCGGTGGCGTGGACGGTGGGCGCCTTCCAGCTGTTCGAGACCGCCGAGCACGGCGGGAGCATCGTCTACGAGTACGCCGGGGGGGTGGGCTTCCGTTCGGGCAACCCGCAGGACGTCGGCAGGCTCCTCCTGGCCGGACTCTTCGGCGAGGCCCAGGTCGACCGTCAGGAGGGGCGCCACGACGACGCCGCGCGCCTCATCGAGGAGATGGTTCAGCGCTATCCGGAAAACCCGGAGGTGCAGCTCGTGGGCGTGCAGTCCCTCGTCGTGGACCGGAAGGACGGGCGTGCAGCCCTGGATCGCCTCGGATCGCTTCAGCTTCCCGACGACCCCCGCACGCAGCTCCAGCGGCAGACCTACGCCTTCGACGCGTACATGCTCCTGGACATGCCGGACTCGGCGCGCGCGGCGCTCGACGCGGTCCCCGACCGGTACCAGAGCAGCCGGATGGTCACCGAGCGCCGGACGCAGCTGGGGAGCTGACGGCCCAGCGCGGGTCCCGGACGCCGGTCACTTCCTGGGGCCTATCTTCCCGGTCGTGTACTCGAGCAGGACATCCCGGAGGATGGAGGTGAGGTAGTCGTCCTTGGGCCGGTCCGGGTGGGTCAGCCGGTCGAAGGTCTCGTGGTCGAGCCACACCCCCAGGCAGTTGGGGCACTGGTCGGCCTCACCCTCGGCGGTGCGGATCTCCTCGAGCCGGCCTCCGCACTTCGGGCAGTGGTTCGCGTGCGCCTCGAGCCATCGCCTCCGCTCCTCGTCCGCACGCCGCGCCTCGCGTTGGCGGGCGGTGGCCATCCGGCTCTTGAACTCCTCGCGGTGGAAGTACTCCTGCTCGTTCCGGCTGGGCTTGTTCCAGGGCTGGTGGGGCAGCTTGTGGGTGAACTCGCTCATGGGGCCCTCCTGCGCCGTGCCGCGACACACACCTCTCCTACACCGACGCGCCTGGGGGCGTGCCGGAGTACGAGAGGGCTGGGCAACGACTGCCACCGGCGGATCGGCCCGACGGCGCGCCGGGTTGCGGTCGTATCTACGTCAGAGCGCGAACACGCGCTTGGGGTTCTCGTACATCACGGCGCGCAGGGTATCCTCGCGCAGCCCCATCTCCTCGAAGCCCTCGCGGTAGCGGTGCCAGTCCAGGCCGTTGGAACCGAACAGCACCTTCTGCGCGCCTACCCGGGACTTGAGGAAGCCCACCAGGGAGGGCGTGAAGTACTTCGGTAGCCAGGCGCTCACCGACAGGTAGACGTTGGGCCATTTCGTGGTCACGGCGATGAGCTCGTCGACCCAGGGCCATCCGGTGTGGGTGCCGACCAGCGTGAGGCCGGGGAAGTCGCAGGCGATGCGGTCGATCTGGATCGGCCGGCCGTGCTCGCTGGGCATGGCCTCGAGGACGTGGCCCACCTGCATGGACACGGGTATCCCCAGCTCCTCGCAGCGGGCGTAGAGCGGGTACATCTTTCGGTGGTCCAGCGGGATGTCGTACCCGTAGATGTGGATGTAGACGCCCTTGTAGCCACGCTCGCCCACATCCTCCTCGAGCTTGCGCAGACTACCGCGGATGTCGAAGGGATCGTAGTCGGCGAGCCCGTACACCCGGCCCGGGTAGCGACCGGTGAGATCCGCGATCTCCTTCGTCATGTCGTTGGCGAATCGGGTCTGCCGCGGATACGACCACGCCAGCAGGTCGGTCGCCAGCACGGATTCGACACCTGCGGCGTCCATGGCGGCGATCAGCGCCTCACCGTCCTCGTAGCCGTCACCCCATGCGAGCTCGACCTTGCACTTGAGCTCGCCCGGCGCGTTGGTGGCTTGCACCCAGCTCTGCTTCCACTCCTTGAGGAGGAGCGGGAAGAGAGTGTCGACGGCCCTGAGGTCTGCCATGGTTCGAACCTCCGTTCTGGACTCGTGACGCGATGTCCCCGCGGCGTTCCGTGCACCGCAGGCCCTCCTCCAACGTAGGGTGGGCGGCGTATCGTGGCCGTAGGGGATTCTCCGATACGTCGCGAGGGGGCGTCCCTACCCTCCGGCGGGCCCCCGGGGCCCTTTCCCTTGACCCCCGCACGTCCAGGGCTACCCTTCCACGCCATGAACTCCATCCTGGAAGAGCTGAGCTGGCGCGGCATGTTGTACGCCTCCACCGAGGGGGCGGGGGAGCATCTCGAGACACCGCGCACGGCGTACATCGGGTTCGACCCCACGGCGGCCAGCCTGCACGTCGGGAGCCTGTTGCCCATCATGGGCCTGGTGCACATGCAGCGGGCCGGGCACACGCCCATCGCGCTGGTGGGGGGCGGCACCGGCCTCATCGGCGACCCCTCCGGGAAGACCGCCGAGCGCCAGCTCCTGACCAAGGACGTCGCCGCCGAGAACGCAGAGGCTATCCGCCGGCAGCTCGAGCACTTCCTGGACTTCGACGCGAAGCTCCAACCCGGCACGCATGCGCAACAACCTCGATTGGCTCGGGGGCCTCACGCTCGTCGATTTCCTGCGGGATATCGGCAAGCACTTCAGCGTGAACCAGCTTCTGGCCAAGGAGTCGGTGAAGCGCCGACTGGAGAGCGACGAGACCGGGATCTCCTTCACGGAGTTCAGCTACGCGCTGCTGCAGTCGTACGACTTCCTCGAGCTCTTCCGCCGCGAGGGATGCACGGTGCAGATGGGCGGCAGCGATCAATGGGGCAACATCACGGCAGGCACCGACCTCGTTCGCCGCATGGAGGGAGGGCGTGCGTTCGGTGTCGTCTTCCCGCTGGTCACCAACGCCGCCGGCACGAAGTTCGGGAAGACCGAGGCGGGGAACGTCTGGCTCGACCCGGCGCTGACGTCTCCCTATCGCTTCTACCAGTTCTGGATCAACGTCGACGACGCCGATGTGGGCCGGTACCTGCGCTTCTTCTCGTTGCGGCCCCGGTCGGAGATCGAGGAGCTGGAGGGGGCGGCGCGGACGGAGCCCCAGGCGCGCGCCGCGCAGAAGGCCCTCGCCGAGGAGGTCACCCTGCGCGTGCACGGGGAGAGCGGCCTCACAAGCGCGCTGCAGGCCACGCGCGTCCTCTTCGGAGGAGAGATCGAGGGGCTGGGTGCCGACGAGGTGGGAGACATCTTCTCGGACGTGCCCTCGTCGACGGTGCCCCGCGAGGCGTTGGCCGGAGAGGGGATGCCCGTCGTGGAGCTCCTCGCCGACACGGGCGTGGCGTCCTCGAAGGGCGATGCGCGCCGCGCCATCGAGGGGGGCGGCGTCTACGTGAACAACCGGCGCGTCTCGGACGTCGCGTACGTGGTGCGCACGGCCGACCTGATCGAGGGGCGCTTCCTCGTGCTCCGGAAGGGGAAGAAGAGCTACCACCTGGTGGCGGTGGCCGGAAACTGAAGAGGGGCGCCCCCGCCGGGGGCGCCCCTCCTGGGTGCGCTGGGCGACGCGAAGCTAGAAGATTGCCTGCCACCCCACGTTGAAACCCCAATCGGCGCCGAGCTGCGGGCCGTCGTACTCCTTGTGCACCGGGAAGACCGCCTCCAGCGCGATCCTGTGGCCGGCGAAGCGCGTACCCTCCGGCATGAGGAGGTTCAGGCCGATGGGCACGTCCACGCGGTTGCCGGACATGTAGTACGCTTCGTTGCCCGGGTCGCGCGCGGGATCCAGTGACGGATCGGCGCCCTCGATGCCGTTCCACTTCAGATAGTGGGTGCGCACCGACACCGAGAAGAAGTCGTTGATCTTGTACGCCGCCCAGGCGTTGGCTTCATACTGGTTGCCGAGCCCGTAGTCGAGGGAGTTCTTGCCGACGCGGAAGATCGCCCGCACCTGTCCGCCCACGCTCCCGACCTCGTTCTGGGCCTCCAGGGTCAGCCCCGGCTCGACGGCGAAGGTGCCGGCTCCCGGGCGCATGTCGTAGGGGAGCGCCTCCGCGCCCGGCGTGGAGAACGGCGTTTCGGCACGGACGTCCGACACCCCGGTCGGGATCAGCGCGCCGAGTTGGATGTGCGCGCGGTACGGTCCCTGGCGGTACGCGTTGTACATGCCCGTGACCTCGAGGTCCCCGAGGTCGTTCGCGTCCGTGACGTAGAAGAGACCACCGGCCGTGACCTGCTCGCGACGGCGCTGCGAGTAGTTGATCCGGGCCGAGATCGTGAAGTCTTCGCTGGCTCCGTACGCGACGCCCACCTCGTGCATCATGTTCGCGAGGGACAGGGGCGCGACCGCGTAGAAGTCCAGCGTCTCCGTCGTCGTCAGCGAGTCGCTCTGGTACCAGACGCCCTTCGAGTCCAGTTGGGAGAAGCGATAGGTGAGCTGGATCTGACCGGGGTCGAGCATGCGCCCCTCGGTGACTCCGAAGGGGGGCTGCGCGTCCGGCCGCTTGGCCGACCACACCCACTCCCCCTGCTGGGCCGCCAGCGGGGTGGCGACGGCGAGAAGCGCGACGATGAGCAGGCTCTTCCGAACCATGGAACTTTCCTCCGACTCGGTACGTGGCCGGGTGGCCCGGCCCCCTGACGCTCCAACCTCCAAAATGCCCTGTGCCGGCTGATCAAAACAAGTGTTTCCTGTTCAAGCCTCTCCGGCGGGCACCGGCACGCCGCGCTGGGCACGTGTGAGCGTGCAAGGTACGGGCCAACGAGCCGTTGCGGGAGGGTCCCTGCTCACGGCCCGCCGCCGCTCCTCGGGGTGCGCGAGTGCGCGCCGCTTCCGGGACGCCTCGGCGGGCGCGCCCGCCCCGGTCTCTGGGAGACGCCGGGCACGCTGAGCGCCCTCCGCCGACGGGACTCCGGCGAGGAGGGTGCGTGGGGCACGAGGGCTACCTTTCCCATGGGGTGTGGGGACACGAACGCATCGACCCTTGACCCTTCGTCGGGGTTCACGCAACGTCACCGTCTCCCGCGAACCCCGCGCACGAGGACGGCATGGCCAAACCCCTGGTAGGCGTGATCATGGGCTCCCGCTCCGACTGGGACACCATGGAGCATTCGGTGAGCACGCTCGCCGCGCTGGGCGTCCCGCACGAGGTGCGCGTCGTCTCGGCGCACCGCACGCCCGACCTCCTCTTCGAGTACGCATCGGAGGCAGAGGGCCGGGGGCTCGAGGTCGTCATCGCGGGAGCGGGGGGAGCAGCCCATCTCCCCGGGATGGTCGCGTCCAAGACCGTGCTCCCCGTGCTGGGCGTCCCGGTGCAGAGCAAGGCGCTGTCGGGTCTCGATTCGCTCCTCTCCATCGTGCAGATGCCCGGCGGCATCCCGGTGGGCACGCTGGCCATCGGGAAGGCGGGTGCCGTCAACGCGGCGCTCCTCGCTGCGGCGATGCTCGGGAGCGCCCACCCCGAGATCCGCGAGGCCCTGCGTCGCTACCGCGCGGACAGGACCCGCGCCGTCCTCGACGACCCCGATCCGCGCAAGTAGTGGTCCCACCCCCTGAGGACGGAAACCGCTTCATGAACGTCGGGATCCTGGGCGGAGGGCAGCTCGGGCGCATGCTCGCGCTGGAGGGGCGGCGGCTCGGGCTCCGCTTCCGCTTCCTGGAGCCGAAGCGGCCGGCCCCCGTGGACCACCTGGGCGAGATCGTGCGAGCACGCTACGACGACCCCGCTGCCCTCGACGCCTTCGTCGACGGTCTCGACGTGGTCACCTACGAGTTCGAGAACGTGCCCGTGGCGTCGGCGCTCCGCCTGGCGGAGCACGTGCCCGTGCACCCGGCCCCTTCGGCGCTCGAAGTGGGGCAGGACCGTCTGTTCGAGAAGCAGGCGTTCGAGGCCGCGGAGTTTTCGATCGCGCCGTTCCGTGCGGTCGACTCCCTCGAAGACCTGCGCGCGGGGGTCTCCGAGATCGGCCTGCCCGCCGTCGTCAAGACGCGCCGGTTCGGCTACGACGGGAAGGGGCAGGCCGTGCTGCGGTCGGCAGGGGACGTCGATGCGGCCTGGCAGGATCTGGGTGGAGTACCGCTGCTGCTCGAGGCGTTCGTGGACTTCCGCCGGGAGCTCTCGATCCTGGCCGTCCGCGGTCTCGGGGGCGACTGCGCGTTCTATCCCCTGGTCGAAAACGTGCACCGCGACGGCATCCTGTGGAAGTCGCTGGCGCCCGCGCCGAACGTCTCGCCAGAGTTGCAGGCGCGGGCCGAAGAGCACGCCCGCCACCTGCTCGAGGGACACGACTACGTGGGCGTGCTCGCGGTGGAGCTCTTCGAGGTGGAGGGGGACCTGCTCGCCAACGAGATGGCTCCCCGCGTCCACAACTCGGGCCACTGGACGCTGGACGGTGCCGTGACCAGCCAGTTCGAGAACCACCTCAGGGCGGTGTGCGGTCTGCCGCTCGGGAGCACGGCGTGCCGTGGTCCGTCGGGCATGCTCAACTTCCTCGGCGACGTCCCGTCCCTCGACGAGGTGCTGCGGGTACCGAACGCCCACGTCCACCTGTACGACAAGTCGCCCCGCCCGGGGCGCAAGGTGGGCCACGTGAACGTCACGGGCTCCGACGCGCGGGAGGTCGGCGCGACGCTGGCGCGTCTGGAGGCGCTGGCACGCGGCTGAAACCGGCGTACCGCCCCACTCGTAGGTAATCCTACAAAGTCGTCATTGCAGCGCCGGCGCCACCGGCGGGGGGACACCCGTGGGCGATCGTGGATTCCTCGGCGAGTTCGAGCAGATGATCCTGCTGGCGGCGCTTCGTCTGGGCGACGACGCGTACGGCGTGCGCCTCATGGAGGAGCTCGAGGAACGGGCAGGTCGCCGCGTCTCCCGCGGCTCCGTCTACGTGACGCTCGACCGCCTGGAGGAGAAGGGGTGGCTCGTCTCGTCGCTGTCCGCGACCGGCTCGGGCCGCGGTGGTCGACCGCGCAGGATCGTGCGCGTCACCGCCGAGGGTCTCGAGCAGCTCCGCAGGTCACGCGAGGCGCTCCTCGCGCTGTGGGACGGCGTCGAGGACACGCTGGAGACGCCGTGACCGAGCCGCGCGCACCCGAGCCGCCGCGTCTGGCGCGCCGGCTGCTGGAAGCCGTGCTCCCGCAGGGTCGCCGTACCGAGGCGCTCCTCGGAGATCTGCACGAGGAGTTCGAGCGGCGGGTCGGATCGGATCCCGTGGCGGCCAGGGTGCGCTACTGCCTCGACGCCGCCGGGATCGCATGGCGTTACACGTGGACGGGACGGGGACGGACCAACAGGGGGAGCCCCATGGACGGGATGTGGATGAACGTGCGGTACGCGGTGCGGCGGCTCGTGAGGAGCCCGCTGTTCACGGCGGTGGCGGTGCTGTCGCTGGCGCTGGGGATCGGCGCGAACACGGCGATCTTCAGCGTGGTGGACGCGGTCGTGCTGCAGAAGCAGCCGTTCGCGCATCCCGAGACGCTGGTGGACGTCTACCAGTCCGCCCTGGGCTTTTCCCACTCCCCTCTCTCGTACCCCGACGAGCAGGACGTCGCCCGGGATGCCTCCGGCATCTTCGCAGGGGTGGCGGGCTCCCAACTCGCGCTCGTGCAGGCCGACGTGGAAGGCGGCGTCGAGATGGTCCCCGCCGAAGGCGTCACGGGCAACTACTTTCCGCTGACGGGCGTGAAGCCCGCCGTCGGGCGTCTGTTCACGGACGAGGACCAGGTGGCGGAGGGCGCCCACCCCGTGGTCGTCCTCGGTTACGGGTACTGGCAGACCCGCTACGGCGGCGACCCGGGCGTCGTGGGGAAGGAGATCCGCCTGGCGGGGAGGCCGTACACGATCGTGGGCGTGGTCGAGAAGGACTACCAGGGGCAGATCCGCGGTCTCGTTCCCGGCCTCTACTTCCCGATCCTCATGTACGAGGTCCTGCAGCCTGGCGCCGGCGTGCTGGATCATCGCGCGAGCCACGGCTTCTTCACGAAGGCGCGGCTTGCCCAGGGCGTGACGATGGAGCGGGCAGAGGCCGAGCTCGGTCGACTGACGGCTTCCTACAAGGAGCGGTACCCCGACGAGTGGGGACCGATCGAGGGATTCCGTCTGGTTCGCACCGCCGACGTGATCATGAACCCGATGATCGACCGCGTCCTCGTGCCTGCCGTCGCGATGGTCATGGTCGTGGTGGGTCTCGTCCTGCTGATCGCGTGCGCGAACCTCGCCTCCTTCCTCCTGGCGCGGGCCGCCGACCGGCGGAAGGAGATCGCCGTGCGCCTGGCCATGGGTGCCCGCAGACGGGCCCTGATCGGGCAGCTCCTCACCGAGACCACGCTGCTCTCGCTCGTCGGAGGGGCGGCGGGCGTGGCGCTTGCCCACTGGTCGCTGCGCGCGCTCCTGGCCGCGGACCTCCCGCTTCCGTTCCCGATCACCCTGGACCTCGCGCTGGACGGTAGGGTGCTCGCTTTCACCCTCCTGGTGTCGCTGGCCGCCGGTGTGCTGTTCGGGCTGGCGCCGGCGGTGCAGAGCACGAATCCCGACGTGTCGTCCACGCTCCGGGACGAGAGCGCGGGCGGTGGTCGGAGCCGTGGCGCGGCGCTCCGGAACGCGCTGGTGGTGACGCAGGTGGCCGTATGCGTGGTGCTGCTGACGGGCGCGGGGCTGTTCCTGCGCAGCCTGGACGCCTCGAGCCGCGTCGATCCCGGCTTCGGGCACGACCCGGCCGGGCTCCTCTCCCTGGCCGCGACCCCGGATCGGTACACCGACGAGGAAGCGCGGGCGTTCTTCCAGCAGCTGGTGGACAAGGTCGGGGCGCTGCCCGGGGTGGAGTCGGTGGGCCTGACCGAGAACCTGCACCTGAATACCCTCAGCACGAACCTGGCCCGGGTGGAGGTGGAGGGGGTCGCCCCCCCGGAGGGCCAGAGCTCCCACGAAGTGGACGCGACCCACGTGGACGAGGGCTTCCTGCACGCAGTGGGGATCCCGCTCCTCGAGGGACGCAACTTCGAGGCGACGGACGTGGAGGGAGGCGATCCGGTCGTGATGGTGAACGAGGCTTTCGCGCGGCGCTTCTTCCCGGGCACGAGCGCGGTGGGGAAGACGATCCGCGTGTCCGGTGCCGAAGCGACGATCGTGGGCGTGGTGGCGACCGCGAGAATCCGTCAGCTCGGCGAGGAGCCCCGCCCCTTCGTCTATCGAAACCAGCGGCAGGACCCGAGCCGCTTCGTGACCGTGGTGGCCCGCTGCCGGGGAGACGAGGGGCGCACGGCACAGGAGATGTTGCAGGCCGCCCGAGGACTGGACCCCGAGATCATGGTGATCGAGAGCGGCACCATGAGCAGGCACCTGGCCATCATGCTGCTGCCGCGGCAGCTCGGGGCGCTGGTGGTGGCCGGCTTCGCGACCCTGGCCCTGGCGTTGGCAAGCATCGGGCTTTACGGCCTGGTCAGCTACGCCGTCGCGCGCCGCGGGCGCGAGGTGGGGATTCGCCTGTCGCTGGGTGCGGACGCCAGCAGGGTCGTCTGGATGCTGGCGGGCGGCGGGATGAGGCTCGTGGCGTTGGGAGGGGTGCTGGGGCTCCTCGGATCGGCCCTCCTCGCCCAGCTCCTGTCGCGCCTCCTCTTCGGCGTGCCGGCGCTCGACCCGGTGACGTTCGTCGGCGTGCCCCTGGTCCTGGGCGGTGTGGGGCTGCTGGCGTCATGGATCCCGGCGCGGCGGGCCAGCCGCGTGGATCCCTCCGTGGCCCTGCGCTCGGAGTAGCGCCGCGGACCGACCGCTCAGTCGCCGCCCGGCACCCACCCCACGCCCGCCGGCGCGGCGTGGGCGGGCCGCCGCGCCAGCCGGCGGCCCGCCCACTTCTGGAACTGGTCCAGGTACGTGTAGACCACCGGCGTGACGTAGAGGGTGACGAGCTGCGAGAAGGCGAGACCGCCCACCACCGCGATGCCGAGGGGCCGCCGCGACTCCGATCCCGCTCCGGTCCCCAGCGCGATGGGGATCGTCGCCATGAGCGCGGCCATGGTGGTCATCATGATCGGGCGGAAGCGGATGCTGCACGCCTGCAGGATCGCTTCGGTCGGCCCCAGCCCGTCGTTGCGCTCGGCGTCGAGGGCGAAGTCGATCATCATGATCGCGTTCTTCTTCACCAGCCCGACCAGCATGATCACGCCCACGAAGGAGTAGACGCTCAGGTCGGTGCCGGTGACGTACAGCGTGAGGAGCGCGCCGAAGGCCGCGAACGGGATCCCGGACAGGATCGTGATCGGGTGGATGAAGCTCTCGTACAGGATCCCCAGCACCACGTAGATGACGAAGATCGCCATCGCCAGCAGCAGCAGGAGCCCCCTCTGCGTGTCCTGGAACGCTTGCGCCGTCCCGGAGAAGTTGGTGCTCACGCTGGAGGGGAGCAGGTCGCGCGCCGCGCTCTCCACTGCCCCCACCGCATCACCCAGGGCGACGTTCGGCGCGAGGTTGAAGGACAGCGTCACCGAAGGCACCTGGCCGGAGTGGTTCACGGCCACGGGGCCGACCCCCCGGCTGAGCGTGGCCACGGAGCTCATGGGGACGAGCGTCCCGTTCTGGGAGCGGACGTAGAGCTGGTTCAACGCCGAGATGTCCTGCTGGTAGGGCGGAAGGAGCTCCATGATCACCCAGTACTCGTCGTCCTGGGTGTAGATGGTGGACACCTGCCTGGAGCCGAAGGCGTCGTAGAGCGCGGTCTCGATCTGCTGCGCGCTGACGCCCAACGACGCGGCACGCTCCCGGTCGATCTGCACGTCCACCTGGGGGTTGCCGACCTTGAGGTCCGAGGTGACGTCGGTGAGCTGGGGCATCGCCTCCAGCCGCCGCTGGAGCGCGCGGGACGCGGCGTACAGCGTGTCGATGTCCGCGCTTTGCAGCGTGTACTGGTAGAGGCTCTGTGCGAACCGCCCCCCGATGCGGATGGGCGGCGGATTCTGCATGAACACCCTCAGGCCCGTGATGCCCTGCAGCTTGGCGGACAGCTCCCGCATGACCTGGTCGACGGGGAGACGCTCGTTGCGGGGCTTGAGGTGCATGGTCAGGCGCCCCGTGTTCCCTGCGCCGCCGAAGCCGCCGCCGACGAAAGACATGAACGCCTCGACGTTGGGGTCCGCTGCGACGATGTCCGCGACCTCGCGCTGGTGGGCGACCATGGCCTCGTAGGAGATCCCCTCCGCCGCTTCCGTGCTGGCCTGGATGCTCCCGTTGTCCTCGCTGGGGAGGAAGCCCTTGGGCACGATGACGAACAGCCCCACCGTGGCCACGAGGACCCCGGCGGAGAATGCCATGGCGCCGCGCCGCCGGCCCATGACCCACGCCAGGCTCCGCTCGTAGGCTCCGAGGACGCGACCGTAGACGCGCTCGGACCACTCGTAGACCCTGCCGTGGTGCGCCTCCTTGCTCGGACGCAGGAAGCGTGATCCCAGCATCGGCGTCAGCGTGAGCGACACGAACCCGGACACCAGGATCGCGACGCCGATGGTCACCGCGAACTCGTGGAAGAGCCGGCCGAGGATCCCTCCCATGAAGAGGATGGGGATGAAGACCGCGGTGAGGGACAGCGTCATCGACAGGATCGTGAAGCCGATCTCACGAGAGCCGTCCAAGGCCGCCTGCATGGGCGGCTTTCCCATCTCCATGTGGCGGACGATGTTCTCGAGCATCACGATGGCGTCGTCCACCACGAAGCCGACGCACAGCGTGAGCGCCATCAGGGAGAGGTTGTCCAGGCTGTACCCCATCAGGTACATGACCGAGAAGGTCCCCACGATGGACATGGGGAGCGCCAGGCTCGGGATCACGGTCGCGGACAGGTTCCTCAGGAAGAGGAAGATGACCATGACCACCAGCGCCAGCGTGAGCAGGAGCGTGAACTTCACGTCGTGGACCGAGTCCTTGATCGACTGCGATCGGTCGTAGAGGATCTGGATGTTCACGCCCGCCGGAATGTCGTTGCGCAGCCGGTCCACCTGCCGGCGCACACCCTCGGCCACCGCGACGGTGTTGGTGCCGGGCTGGCGCTGGATCGCGAGGATGATCCCCGGCTTTCCGTTGAACCACGACGCGTTGCGGTTGTTCTGCACGTCGTCGAGAACCTGGCCCAGGTCACCGAGGTGCACGGGTGCGCCGTTGCGATACGTCACCGCCAGTCGTCGGAAGGCAGCGGCGTCGTTGAGCTGGCCGCTGGCCTGGACCGTGTAGGCGCGGTCGGGACCCCACAGCACCCCGGAGGGGAGGTTCACGTTGCCGGAGGCGATGGCGGATGCGACCTCGTCGATGCCGATGCCGCGCTGCGCCAGGGAGCGCGGGTCGAGCTGGACGCGGACGGCGTACTTCTGCGCCCCGAACACCGACACCTCCGCCACGCCGTCCACCGTGGAGATGTGCTGCGCGAGCACGGTCTCGGCGTAGTGGTCCAGCTCCGAGATCGGCATGGACTCGGAGGTGAGGGCGTAGAAGAGGATCGGCGTGGCCGCCGGGTTCGACTTGCGGATGGAGGGCGCCCGGATGTCCTGCGGGAGCCGGCGCAGCGCACCGCTCACCGCGGACTGCACGTCCTGGGCGGCGGCATCGATGTTGCGGCTGAGCTCGAACTGGAGCGTGACGTTCGTGGATCCCAGGGAGCTGGTGGACGTCATGTTGTCCAGCCCGGGGATCGTGGCGAACTGTCGCTCCAGCGGCGTGGCCACGGCGGCCGCCATCGTCTCCGGGTTCGCCCCCGGGAGGGAGGCGGACACGGACAGCGTCGGGTAGTCGACCGTGGGGAGGTCGCTCACCGGGAGGAGCCGGTAGGCGATGACGCCGAAGGTCAGGATGGCGATCATGACCAGCGTGGTCATGACCGGCCGCCGGATGAAGAGCCCGGAGATGTTCACGGCTGGCCTCCTCCCGCGGAGTCCGCTCGTGCGCCGGCCCCACCCTCCGTGCCGTCGACGGGCGCCTGGCGCCCGGCCGTGTCGGCCCGGGGGGCGTTCCCGGCGGCGGCCATGCCGCTCTTGATCTGCACCGTGGCCCCCTCGGTCAGCCGGGACTGTCCGTCGGTGACCACCCGCTCCCCGGCTTCGAGCCCCGAGTCCACGATGACCCGGTCCCCCACCGTCCGGCCGAGCTCGATCTTCCTGCGGTGGGCCGTGCCGTCGTCGGCCACCACGAACACGAAGCTCCCGTCCTGCTCGGTGACCGGCGCACCCTGCGGGACCAGGAGGGCGTCCGGCTGCACGAACACCTGGAGGTGCACGGTCACGTACTCGCCCGGCCAGAGGGCGCGATCCTCGTTGTCGAAGCGCGCCTTGAGGAGCACGGTTCCCGTCTGGGGATCCACCGCGTTGTCCACGAACGTGAGGGTTCCCTCCTCCGGGCTCGGGCTTTCAACGTCCCCTTCGGCCGGCGCCACGGTCACGCGGAGGGGGCCCTCGGCGCCGTATTTCTGCACGAGGGGCAGCACGCGCCCGGGGACCGCGAAGTGCACGAGGATGGGATGGATCTGGTTGATCACCACGAGGGGCGAGGCATTCGGCTTGACCAGGTTGCCCCGGCGCACGAGGAGCGCGCCGGTTCGCCCGGAGATCGGCGCGGGGATCACCGCGTAGGAGAGGTTCAAGCGGGCGGTCTCCACCGCTGCGCTGTCCGCCTTGACCAGCGCCGCCTGGGCGCGGGCAGTGGCCTCGGCCTGGTCGGCCTGGGACTGCGTGACGTAGTCCTGCTCGGCGAGCTTGTGGTAGCGCTCGGCGTCGCGCCCGCTGTTGATGGCCTGCGCCTCGTCCCGGGCGAGGTTCGCCTCCGCCTGGCGCAGCGCCGCCTGGAACGGCCGCGGATCGATGTGGAAGAGCGGCTGGCCCCGCGTCACCTCCTGACCCTCGGTGAAGTCCACCGACTGGAGGACGCCACCCACCTGGGACTCGACCTGCACGCTCTGCAGCGGCTCGACCGCACCGTCCGCGACGACGACGTACGGTGCGGCGGCAGCTTCGACGGTCGCGACCGCTACAGGCACGGACGGCCGCGGCGGCCGTCCGGTGGAGGTTCCGCACGCGGCCAGGAGGGAGAGGAGGAGGGTGGGACCGGCGGAGCGGAACGGGAGGGAACGCATGGTCGGTGGCTTCTCAGCGAAGCGGGTTGGAGTCCGGTACGACGGGGATGCCGGCGGATCCGTCGACGCCCAGCACGCCGCTGTCGTGCGCGAGCTGGGCGAGCGCCAGTAGCCAGGCCCAGCGCGCCTGGCTCTGCTGGGCCCGGGCGTCGGCCAGTGCGTTCTGGGCGGTGAGGAGGTCGAGGATCGTTCCGACCCCTTCCTGGTAGCGCCCGAGCGCCACCTCCTCCGACTGTCGGGCGCTGGCCAGGAGGTCGTCGATGGTGTGCACCCTCTGCGTGGCGGTCTGGAGCGCGTAGTAGGACGTGAAGACCTGCTGGATCACCTGTTGGCGGACGCCCGCCGCCTGCGCCTCTGCCAGGTCGGCACGATCCCGGGCCCCCTGGTTGGCGTAGCTCTGCGAGAAGCCCGTGAAGAGGGGGATCGAGAGGCCGAGCGAGAAGGTGTAGCTCCCCCCGCTGAACTGGGACACGTCGGAGTACACGCGGCCCCCGTTGCCCGTAAGGGAAAGGGAGGGAAGCCCCTGCGCGCGGGTCGCGCGCGCGGATGCGAACGCCTCACGCGCCCGGGCCTCGGCTGCACCGAGATCCGGGCGGCTCCTCACCGCTTCGGCGATGAGCGAGTCGACGCTCTCGGAGACCGCGCCCACCGGCGTGGTCTCGGGAGGCGGGGCGACGTCGAAGGGGGTATTCGCCGGCACGCCCATCGCCACCGCCATGGCGGCGCGCGCCGCCTGCAGCGTCCCCTCGGTGGACTCGGCGGCGAGGCGGGCCTGGGAGGCGGCCGTGCGAGCCTGGAGCACGTCCGCGATGGTTGCCAGCCCGACGTCGTGGCGGTGCTCGGCGGCCGCGAGGTTCGCCTGCGCCTCCTCCACGGAAGCCCGCTGCACCTCGAGGAGGGCGCGGGTGGCCATGTACCCGAAGTAGGCGCCCTCCGCCTGGAGGACCGCTCCCTGGAGCACGGCGTCGTGCGTGAACCCGGCCGCGTAGGCCGCCTCACGGCTCGCTTCGCGCGAGCCCGAGCGTCCCCCCATGTCCAGCACCAGCCAGGAGAGGTTCACCGTGGGGGAGAGCTGGTTGCGTCGGCCGCCGAAGCGCACGGAGGTCGCCACCTGCTTCGAGGACAGCGCGTTGACGCCCGCGCTCACCGTTGGGAAGAGACGGCCGCGCTCCTGCCCGTACGCGTCCGCCGCCGCCCGGAGCTGGAGCCACGACGCCCGGGTCGTCGGGTTGTTCTGGAGGGCCAGGTCCACGACCTGGGAGAGCGTCAGGCCCCCCGCCGCGGCCTCGGCCACGGCCTGCGACAGCGCTCTTTCGACGTCGGGCGCCGCCATGGGGATCGGGGGCCGCGCCCGGGGCCGCGCCTCGGCGGGCGGCACCCAGACGTTGTGCGGTGTGGGCGGTGCTCCGGCCTCTCCGCCGACGCCCGGTGGGCCCTGCACACAGGCGCTGGTCGGTAACACCGCCGAAAGCATCACGATGAGCGCCGCGCCGCGTACACCGCGCGCTCGGCGCCTGTCCCCCTCCATCCCTCGCATCGATTACCCCTGCCAGCAATCGGCCGTCGTCGGGGCCGATCCGCCGCGTCCACGATCTCGATGGACCGGCCCTTACACACCCGAGCAATGCGGAATGTTGCCACCCGCGTCGCGAAACCGGTGCGCGATCCCCCCCGTAGGGCTTTTTGACATTGTCAAAATAATCTCGACGACGGAGCGACTCGGATGGGCGATCGGTCACAGCTCGGGGACCTGGAGGAGCTCGTCCTCCTGGCCGTGCGCGCCTGGGGGAGGACGCCTACGGCGCGAGCATCCGGGAGGAGCTGCGCGAGCGGGCGGATCGTTCCGTGTCGATCAGCACGGTCTACGTCACGCTCATGCGCCTCGAGGAGAAGGGCCTCGCGCGCTCCTGGATGGGCGAGCCCAGCGGGGAGCGGGGCGGCAAGGCGAAGCGGCACTTCGCGGTGCGGCGGTCGGGGATGGAAGCGCTCCAGGCGACGCGCGAGGTGCGCGACCGCCTGTGGGAAGGCGTGCCCTCGACGTTGCGTGGGATGCCCGGAGAAGGGGACGCGCATGCGCGCTGAGGTCCCGGGGTCGCCGCCCCAGGCTCGCTTGCGCGCTGGCGCGCGGCCGCCTCCCGGAGGAGCTCGGGGACGCCGTCGTGGGCGATCTCGAAGAGGAGTACCGCACCCGCGTCCTTCCCCGTCGGGGACGGATGCGGGCGGACCTGTGGTTCTGGGGGCAGGTGGTGGGGCTGCGCGCCGGAGCGCTGCGCCGGGTCTCCCGGCGGCTCCGCGCGATGCGGCCTACGTGGGAGCGGAACCGCCCGAGCCGGGCGGGGAGCCAAGAACCCGATTTCTGGAGTCGGATGCCGATGCGTCCCGAAGACATCAAGTATGCCGTGCGCCGGCTGGTGAAGAGCCCCGGCTTCACGATCGTCGCGGTGCTCTCCCTCGCGCTGGGGATCGGCGCGAACACGGCCATGTTCAGCCTGGTCAACGCGGTGCTCCTGCGCTCGCTGCCGGTGTCCGATCCCGACCGGCTCGTCGAGGTCTACACGTCGGAGTCCAACGGGTACGCGGCGTCCACCTCGTCGTACCCGGACTTCGTCGACCTGCGTGAGAACAACGACGTCTTCGCGAACGTCATCGGGGAGCGCACGGTCATCGCCCGGGTGGACCGGGACGGCGAGCCCGGCGTGGCGTTCGGCGAGGTCGTGTCCTGGGACTTCTTCGACGTGCTGGGCGTGCGCATGGCGTTGGGGCGCTCCTTCCTCCCGGAGGAGGACGTCACGCCGTTGACCGACGCCGTGGTGATCCTCGGCTACCGCATGTGGCGGAGCGAGTTCGGAGGCGACCCGGGGATCGTGGGACGCACCGTTCGGCTGAGCGGTCGACCGTTCACCGTGGTCGGCGTGGCGCCCGAGAAGTTCAACGGCACGTTCCCGGTGCTCGTGACCGGCTTCTACGCGCCGATGATGATGAGCGGCGTCTTCCTGGGCGGGGGCGACGAGCAGCGTACGCACCGCAACAGTCGCAGCATGTTCCTCAAGGCGCGGCTGAAGCCGGGCGTCACCGTGGAGCAGGCGAACGCGGCGCTGAAGGCGTTCAGCGCGGGGCTGGCCGAGAAATACCCGGACTCCAACGAGAACCGGGTGATGTCCGCGATCCCGAGCGCCGACGTGTCCATCCATCCCCTCGTCGACAAGGCGATGGTGCCGGTGGCGGGCCTCCTCCTCACGGTGGTCGGGCTGGTGCTCCTGATCGCGTGCGTGAACCTGGCGAGCTTCCTCCTCGCCCGGGCCGAGGAGCGGCGCAAGGAGATCGCGGTGCGGCTCGCGCTGGGCGCGGGACGAGCTGCCCTCATACGGCAGCTCCTCGTGGAGACGATGCTGCTCTCCCTCCTGGGGGGCGCGGCCGGGATCGCGCTGGCGCGGTGGACGCTGGACCTGCTCATGGGGTTCAAGCCGCCCATTCCGGTACCGATCGAGCTCGACGTGTCGCTGGACCGCACCGTGCTCCTCTTCACGGTCGGCGTGTCGCTGCTGGCGGGGCTCCTCTTCGGGATGGTCCCGGCGCTCCAGGCCACGAATCCCGACATCGCGCCGACGCTCAAGGACGAGGCGGGGCGGACAGGCAAGCCGGGCCGCTTCAACCTGCGCAGCATCCTCGTGGTGACGCAGGTGGCGTTCTCGTTCGTGCTGCTGATCGGCGCGGGGCTCTTCGTGCGCAGCCTGCAGAAGGCCCAGACCATCGATCCGGGCTTCTATACCGGACCGGCCGCGATGGTCATGCCGATGCTGGAGCTCTCGGACTACCAGACGGACGAGCAGCGGACGGAGTATTACCGCACGCTGAAGGAGCGGCTGCTGGCCGATCCGGACATCGACCAGGTGGCCATGGCGGACCGGCTACCGCTCGGCTTCAGCGTCCAGCTGGCGGGCTTCGTCCTGCCCGACGTCCCCTCCGACCGACCCGACGGCGTATGGGAGATCGACAACACGCACGTCGCCCCGGGCTATTTCGACGTGATGGAGGTTCCCCTGGTCACGGGCCGGGCCTTCGCCGAGGACGACGTGCACGGCGAGCCCGAGGTCGTCGTCAGCCAGGCGTTCGTCGACCGCTTCTACCCGGGCCGCGACGTGGTCGGGACTACGATCGAGAGCCCCCGGGGCACCGGCTGGCGCATCATCGGCGTCGCCCGGGACACGAAGGTGCGTACGCTGGGGGAGGCGCCCCGGCCCTTCGTCTACCAGCTCCAGGGACAGGACGCTGTGACCGGCCTCGAGATCATCGTCCGCGGCAGGGCGTCGGGGCCCGGGCTCCTGGCCGCGGCCCGGCGCATCGTGCAGGACCTCGATCCAGATGTGCCGCTCTTCGAGGCCAAGACCATGAACGAGCACCTGTCGCTCATGCTCTTCGCGCCGCGCATGGCGGCGCTGCTCCTGTCGGTGTTCGGCGCGCTGGCGTTGGCGCTGGCGGGGGTGGGGATCTACGGCGTCGTGAGCTACTCCGTGTCGCGGCGGACGCGGGAGCTGGGCATCCGCATGTCGCTGGGCGCGTCGGCCCGCGACGTGGTCGCCATGGCGGTAGGCGGCGGTATGCGCCTGGTCGTGATCGGTGGCGCGTTGGGTGTGGCGCTCGCGGCCGCCGTAACGTGGGCGCTCAAGGGCTTCCTCTACGGGATCGGGTCGACGGACCTGGTCACCTTCGCCGCGATCCCGCTGATCTTGTCGGGCGTTGCGCTCCTGGCGGCGCTCGTGCCCGCGCGGCGAGCTTCCGCCGTGGATCCGGTGCGCGCCCTCAGGAGCGAGTGACGGCAGGGGTCGGCCGGTCGTCCACGCACGCGTGGGACCGGCCGACCGCCCTCATCGCGGGATCGGCGTGCAGTTGCGCACGATGCGCTCGCGGCGGCTGGAATCGGAGATCCTGTCGAAGAACTCGTCGAGGAAGTCGACGGCCTTCTTCCTCCGGTCCGGCTCGACGAGGTCGAAGTCGCTCCAGATCGCGATGATCTGGTCGCGGTGGTCGAGGAACCGCTGGAACAGCGCGTCGTAGTCGACGCCCTCCTGGCAGAAGCCCTGATAGATGCGCTCGCGGACGTTGCGGATGTCGAGCTTCGGGTCGGGCCGGGCGTAGCTGGTGTTGACGATGCCCGACCAGTCGAAGTCGTACGAGACCGGCACGATCTCGCCGTCCATCCGCCGGATCACCTCGACGTTGTGCCGGAACACCGACGACCAATCGGTCATCCCGATCATGTAGTTGAAGATGGCTTCGAGCGCGGCCTTCTCCGGCTGGAAGAGGGCGGGGTGGACCTGGGGGGCCTCAAGGGGCACCGCCTCGTTGCGGGCCGCCATCTGGTCCTTGTGCTCCAGGACGAAGGCCCAGCTCGTGAAGGAATCTTCCGGCTTGTCGGTGTCCTCGTAGTGGACACGGGCCAGACGGGCCCGGAAGCTCTCGTCGGTCATCAGGTTGTAGGTGGGATAGACGAGGTACTCCTGCAGGATGTACTGCTCGTAATCGCCCTTCCCTGGCTTGCAGGTGACGTAGAGCTTCAACCGGTTCTGGCCCTCGAAGACCGTCCCCTCGAGCTCCGGCTGGTCCTTGTCCAGGTCGAGCCACAAGGGCGGGAAGTCGCAGTTGTGCCGGTCCCGCCTCCAGTTGCCCCGGGTTGCGAGCTTCAGCTCGAGCGTGACGTCGCGGCCGTCGTCCGTGCGGAGGGCCAGGGTGGCGGGACGGTCCTGCGCGTCGTCTCCCCGATCCTCCTTCTTGATGGTTTCGAAGGGTGCGGTCAGCGTAAGCTCGAGGGGCTCCGCCGAGCGGAAGAGGGGTGCGTTGCGCGCGAACTCGATCGCCTCGGGGGCGACCTTCCAGGGATCCTCCTGGGCGGCCGGGTCCTGGGCGTGGGCCGCCACGGGTGCCCAGGCCAGGGCGAGGAGCGCCGCCCCCCAGGGGAAGGAACGGGGGCGGCCTGGGGTACGGTCGGCATCGGGCCGGTGCATCGCGCCTCCTTGCTGGGGAGGATGCACCATGCCTCCGGGAGGATCGGACCGCAAGGATGGCGACGAAGCCATCCGGCCCGCGCCCATGCCAGCGCAGAGGAACCGATGGCCGTCGTCGTCACCATCGACTTCCACGTCACGTCGGACTGCAGCCAGGAGTGTCCCTATTGCTGGGGGCCCCAGGCCCTGCAGGACGTGGACACCGGGACGGCGCGCGCCATCGTGCGGAAGATCGCTTCCCATGCCCGGCGCATCGTCTTCACGGGTGGCGACCCGTTACGGCGGGCCGACATCGGCGAGCTGATCCTCGAGGCGGAGTCGGCCGGCCTGGAGGTGGCCCTTTCCACCACCGGGGACGAGCTGACGGAGGAGTTCCTCGACCGCTTCGGGCCTTCGATCGATCTGGTGTCCCTCCCCCTCGACGGCGCGTCAGAGGCCGTGTCGTCGAGGACCAAGAAGGCCGGTCACTTCACCGCGGTCATGCGGGCGCTCGACCTGCTGGCGCGCCACCCGGCCATCGACGTGAAGGTCGCGACCCCCGTCACCCGCCTCAACCTGGACGACGTTCCCGCCATCGTGGCGCTTCTGGACCAGCGCGCCGCGCGCACGCCCAACCGGCTCTTCTTCAACGCCTTCCAGGCGTATCCGAGGGCCATGGCCGCGGTCGACTGGGGTGCGCTGGTGGTGTCCGACGAGGAGTTCGACGGGCTGCGAGCCACGATCGATGCGTCGGAGCACGCCTTCCGCATCAACTGGCTGACGCACGAGGTCCTGGACCGGCTCTACGTGATGGTCTTCCCCGACGGCACCCTCACCGTGCCCGCGGGCGCGGACTACCTGAGCTACGGCCCGTTCCTGGAGGTCGAGGATCTCGACGCCCTGCTCGGGAGGACGGACTTCGACGCGGGGAAGCACCGGCGGCACGCGCGCGGGTGGGGTCGCGCGGAATAGGGTCCTCCGCCTCGGCAGGCCTGCCGGGGGGAGCGTGGCAGAGCACGCGCGTGGCGGCCGCAGGCTCAGCCCGCGGGCTCCTCCGCCTCCCGTCCCGGGAGCCACTGCCCGAAAGCCTCGCCGTACAGGTGCCAGACCGTGACGAAAAGGGCGGCGACGATCGGCCCCACAATGAAGCCCACCGGCCCGAAGAGCACGATTCCCCCGAGCGTGCTGAGCAGGATCAGGAGGTCGGACATCCGTGTGTCCCGACCCACCAGGCGCGGGCGCAGGAAGTTGTCGACGGTGCTCACCACCAGCGCGCTCCACGCGAGTAGCCCGATCGCCGCACCCGGGTGGCCCGTGACGAAGAGGTAGACGACGATGGGGCCCCACACGATGGCCCCGCCGATGGCCGGGATGATCGACACGACGACGGTCACGGTTCCCCAGAACGCCCATCCCGGCACGCCGGAGACCCAGAACGCCAGGCCGGCCAGGACGCCCTGGATGACGGCGATGAACAGCGAGCCCTTCAGGGTGGCGCGCGCCACCGAGACGAACTTCTCGAGGAGGCGCTCCTCGTCCGCGGCATCCAGGGGGATGTAGAAGAGGATCCGATGCAGGATCGACTTGCCCTGCGTCAGGAAGAAGAACATCGCGTACAGCATGATGAAGAGCTGGAGGAAGAAGCCCAGCGTTCCCCTCGTCGCCTGCGCGAGGCTGCGCACCAGGAAGCTGCCGACGCCCGATGCCGCCTCTCCCACCTTGGCTACCACCACCTGGCTGCTCGGGAGCGCGCGCTGCAGGGCCGGGAACCGATCCAGGACCGGGAGGTTCCGCAGGCGCTGATCGAGCTCGCCGACCTGGCCGATCTGCTCCTCGATCCAGGGGCCCGCCGCCTGGCTCACCTGCACGGCCTGGGTGGCCACGACGCCGAAGAACGCGAGGAGTGGGATGCCCACCACGACCACGACCACCAGAAGCGTGCCCAGGGAGGCGAGGGTGGGACGCCCCCGCAGCCAGCGCAGGAGGGTGGCGTAGATGGGGTACACCAGGCCGGAGAAGATCGCGGCGAGCAGCACCGCCATCAGGAACGGCCGGACCATCACGAGGAACAGGATCGTGATGCCGACGGTGAGGATCAGGAGGAACGACTTGCGCAGGCGGTCCTCGGACCGGACATCGGGCTCGGGTGTCATGCGAGGCAACTTCGGGGGGAGAAGCCCGATCCGCCACGTTTCGACGTCGAACGCCCCGTCCGTGGTGTGGTACGGACGGGGCGCCTCGAGGGAAGACCGCAGGTCCGGGAGGTCAGAGCCTCCCGCGGCTCACGAGATCGTGAACGGCGACACCATCCCCTCCGCGAGGTGCGGCATGTGGGACGTCGGGTCCAGGACGAAGCAGAGCGCGACGTAGTTGCCCGGCGTCAGGTCCACCGGGATGTACTCGACGATCCCCGGCGCCATGGGGGCGGCTCCGCCCAGGGAGGATGCCCGGCAGGTCGCCCTGGAACGTCTGGCCCCACTTGGCGAGGTCGTCCAGCGTCTTGCCCGGCGCCGAGGCGGACGATCTCCAACTCGTGGGGCTGCTTGACCGTCGTTGACGAACTTGATGACGTGATGGCCCGCGGTCGGCGGCGCCGAGAACGCGAAGGAGAAGTCCACCGCCGTCACCGTCAGGTCGCTGGCCGGTGCGGGTGCGGACGGCCCCGTCGCCGGGACGACGGTGAGGCCCTTGATCATCCCCTTCATGATGTGGGGCACGTGGTCGGGGACGTCCACGACGCACGTGACGGCGTAGTTGCCGGGCTTGATATCGAGCGTCGCCCGGGTGTCCGAGCCGGGGTCGGGGGGATTCACGCCGCCGACGGGGACCGCCCAGGAGGGGGGCATGTCGGTCGGCTTCATGGTCGATACCGCGGATTCGAGATCCTGCAGGGTCTTTCCGTCCTCGAGCCGCAGTAGCAGGAGGTGGTGAAGGGTCGGTCCGTCGTTGTGGAGCACCAGGGTCGTCATTCCGGCGGAGATCGTGTCCGGACCTTCGAACGCGAAATCCCTCGCCGTGAAGTGGACATCGGGTGGGGTCGCGACCGCCGTCGCGGTGCCACCCTCCGTACCCGAACCGGAATCCGGCCGCGCACACCCTGCGCAGCACACCAGCATGACCCCCGCCATGGCCATCAATCGCATCTTCTTCGTTCTCCGTCGCTTCAAGGAAACGGTCCGCTTCCCCAGTAGCGCGGGACGCGGCGCGGTCACCGAACCACGGCTCCACACCGTCGTCGTGGCCCCGGCTAGACCCGTGACGGAGAGAGGTGTTCCCGGGAATTTCATCACGAGTCGCAGGGCGTGTCGCGGCGCCTCACGGCCCACGAGCCCCGCCGGCACGGCGCCTCGTGCAAGTTGGCCGGCGCGCTGTGCTGGGGTGGAGGCGCCTTCCGCAGGCCGGCTTTCCCCCTGACAGGACGAGCCCCACGGCGAAGAACCTCCTCGCCAAGGAGGGCGTTGCGGCAGGGTAGCCTACCGCTCCTCGCCGTACCCCAGCAGCACCTTCGTCACACCCTCCACCCGGTGCGCGGCGACGAACACCACACGCCCGCTGGACTCGTCGTGCGCCCACAGGGATCCCCGATCGTGGTCCGTGTCGCGCAGCCGATGCTCGGCCTCGAGGTCGTAGCCCTGTCCTTCCAGGCGATCCTTGTAGAAAGACAGGATCTCCTCGATGGAGAGGTCGGCCTGCCACGACACGGCGCCGAGCTCTCCGTCCGGCGTGTCCAGCGAATAGACGGGTCGCGGCGGCTCGGGGATCCCGTCCACCATCGGAACCCAGGCCGGCAAGTGCGTGGAGCTCTCGCCGAAGCCGAGGCGAAGGGTCTCGCCGTCGTCCGTGCGCACCGTGAGCAGCCCGCCGTTCTCGGCGCGCGTCAGGTCGAAGCGCACGCCGCCGTCGTCGGAGTCGATCGTCAGGTAGCCGCCGTCGTCGGTGCGCACCAGGTCGATGCGCGCGTTCCCGTCGGGCGACTCGATGGTCAGGTAGCCTCCCGAGTCCGTCCGTTTCAGGCTCAGGCGCACCTGTCCGTCGTCCGACGCCGAACACCAGCGACGCGCCGTCCTGCCCGGCATCGGTGGCCGGCTCCCTGAGCCCGGCGCCATCGGCGTCGACCAGCGACTTCACGAAGTCCTCCGAGGGGTCGGCCGACGCGAGGGTGCGCAGGAACCTCATCCCCTCGGCGGGCCTCGCCGACAGCAGCGCCTCGTGCGCCTCCAGGCGCTCGACCAGCCGCGCGGCCGCCGCCCCGGGGGCGGGCGTCCGCGCCCTGTGCGTGATGTGCTCGACGGCGCGCCGCGCCTGGCCGGTCGACGACATACGCTCCGCCGACGCCGAGGACGACGAAAAGGCCGACCACTGCGAAGAGCCACGCGAGGGGCGAACGGCGCCCGGACTCCGAGCTTCGGTGGATGGCTCGCTCGTATTCGCGCTGCATCGTCGTCTCCGGGGATTCGGATGGAACGTGGGACCTTCACGCGCTCGTGCCCGCGCTGGAATCCCATACGAGGGTGCCCGCGGCGAAGATTCGGGCGGCCGCCGTAGCCGTCCCGCGCAGCGCCGAAACCCGCGGCCCGACTTCTCCGTACGGAGGGCTATGTAGAAAACTCCACACCGGCGCAGGCGGCGGCCGGGACGATCGACGAGGACGGAGGGAGACGGGATGGGATCGGTCCGGATGACGCAGGTGACGGCGCTGGTGCTGCGGGCGGTGGCGGCCGGACATCGCTACGGCTTCGACGTCATGGAGGCCTGCGCCCTGCCCAGCGGCACGGTCTATCCGGCGCTGCGTCGCCTGGAGCGGGCGGGGCTGCTGCGCTCCGGGTGGGAGCGACGCCGCCGAGGCGCACGCCGAGGGCCGCCCGCGCAGGCGCACCTACGCGCTGACGTCGCCCGGGCGAGAGGCGCTCCCGGAGGCGGAGACCAAGCTGGCAGAAGTCCGCCGGCTCCTGGCGGACCTTCCCTCGACGTCGCCGCGGCAGGCGTGAGCGTGCTCGACGCGCGCTGTGGGTGTGGTCTGGTCTCGGTCCTCGTGCCGCGGCGCGAGCGGGCGGAATGGGTGGAGGAGTGGCTCGCGGAGCTGGCCGCGACCGGCGGCAGGGATGAAGCACGCGTGGGGGGCCGTCCCCGACGCCTGGACACTGAGAACGGATGGGTGGACGATGGACGGGATGCTGCGGGACGTGCGGGCGGCGGTCAGGGGTCTGGCGCGCAGGCCCTTCTTCACGGCGCTTGGCGGGGATCACCCTGGCGATCGGCATCGGCGCCAACACGGCGATCTACAGCGTGGTCGACGCCGTGCTCCTCAACCCGCTCCCCTATCCGGAGAGCGACCGGATCGTCTCGGCGAACCACACGGCGCCCGGGCTCAACCTCCCGGTCGTGCCGCACTCCGAGGCGATGTACCTGAACTACCTCGACGGCTTCCACACGCTGGAGTCGTTCGCGGTGTTCGACGAGGACAACGTGAACCTGGTCACGGACGGCGACCCGCAGCGCATCGACGCGGCCCGCGTGACGCAGGAGTTCTTCGACGTCATGGGCGTGCACCCCATGCTGGGGCGCGCCTTCACGGAGGGGAGGACCGGACCGGCGCCGAGCCGGTGGCGATCCTGGGCTACGGGCTCTGGCAGCAGAGCTTCGGGGGCGACCCGGGCGTGGTGGGTCGGGTGGTGGAGATGGACGGCGTGCAGCGCCGCGTGGTGGGCGTGATGCCCGAGGGCTTCCACTTCCCCGACGACGAGGTGGAGCTGTGGACGCCGATGGTGATCGACGCGAGCAAGCCCGACCTCGGGTCCCTGAGCTATCTGGGCGTCGGACGGCTCGCGCCGGGGCAGACGATCGCCGCCGGCGCAGGCCGAGATGCAGCAGCTCCTGTACCGCTTCGCCGACGCGAACCCCGACGAGCTTCCGCGCAGCGTCATGGAGCAGGCGGGGCTGGCGGCCGACGTGAAGCCGCTGAAGGACCTGTACGTGTCCGACGTGAAGCAGGCGCTGTGGGTCCTGCTGGGCACGGTCGGCTTCGTGCTCCTCATCGCGTGCGCCAACGTGGCCAACCTCTTCCTGGTGCGCGCCGAGGCCCGGCAGCGCGAGCAGGCGCTCCGCTCGGCGCTGGGCGCGAGCCGGGCCGACCTGGTCCGTCAGTACCTGGCCGAGAGCGTGACGCTGTCGCTGGGCGGCGGCCTGCTCGGTCTCGGCCTGGCGGCCGCTCGGGCGTGCGGGGGCTGGTGGCGCTGGCGCCGGTGGCCGTGCCGCGCCTCTCCGAGATCGGCATCGACGGGAGCGTGCTGGCTTTCACGGCGGTGATCTCGGTGGCCGCCGGCCTCCTCTTCGGCCTCTTCCCCGTGTTCGGCTACGCGCGCAGGGACCTGTCGGGCGCGCTCAAGGAGGGCGGACGGGCCACGACCTCCGGGCCGGGAGCGCCACCGGGTGCGCAGCGCGCTCGTGGTCGCGCAGGTGGCGCTCGCGCTCGTGCTCCTCGTCGGCTCCGGGCTGATGGCCCGCAGCTTCGCGGCGCTGCGCCACGTGGATCCCGGCTTCGCGGCGGCCGACCGCCTGACGTTCCGCCTCTCGCTTCCCGTCGGCGGAGTACCCGGACGCGGCCGGCGCTGCGCGTGTTCTACCGGCAGCTCGTGGACCGGCATGGCGGCGATCCCCGGCGTTCGGGACGTGGCGCTCACCACGGCCGTGCCCCTGACAAGGACTACAAGAACGCGAGCCCCATGGAGGCGGAGGACAAGCCGACGCCCGAAGGGTGAGCTCGCCCAGCTCGTGAACCGTGCGCAACGTGAGCCCGGGCTACTTCGACGCCATGGGCATCGACCTCGCGGAGGGGCGCGCGCTCGACGTGGGACGACGCGGGCGACGGCGTGCGGTCCGTGGTGGTGAACGAGACGCTCGCGCGCACGCTCTGGCCCGGAGAGAGCGCGGTCGGGCGGCGGATGAAGGGGCAGGGGAGCGAGCAGCCGTCGTGGGAGATCGTGGGCGTCGCGCGCGACGTGCACTTCGAGCGGCTGGACCGGGACCCCGAGCCGCTCATCTACATGCCGCTGATCACGGGTGCGGCGGACGGCCCGCGCGGGGTGCGCGCGGTCGCCGTGGTGCTGCACGTGGGCGCGCGACCCGCTCAGGCTTCGTCCCGGCGGCGCGGGAGGCCCTGCGCGACGTGGACCCGCGGCTGCCGATGGTCGATCCCGCGCACCATGGCGAAGATCGCAGCAGCGACGCCATGGCCTCGACCTCGTTCACGGTGCTGCTGCTGGGGATCGCCGCGGTGATCGCCCTGGTGCTGGGCACGGTCGGCATCTACGGCGTCATCTCCTACGTGGTGAGCCGGCGCACGCAGGAGATCGGCGTGCGCATGGCGCTGGGGCACCGGCGGCGGCTGGTGCTGCGCGAGGTGGTGGGGCAGGGGATGGTGCTCGCGGGCATCGGCGTGGCCATCGGCCTCGTGGGCGCGTGGGGCGTGAGCCGGGTGCTGGCCTCGCTGCTCTACGGCGTCAGCACGACCGACCCGCTGACCTACGCCGGGACGGCGGCTCGCGCTCACGCTGGTGGCGCTGCTGGCGTCGTGGATCCCGGCGCGCCGCGCGGCGAGCGTGGATCCGACCGAGGCCGGCTGCGCATGCGGAGATAGACCGAGTGAGGCGACGGGGCGGTGCGAGATAGCCTTCCGCTCGCCGCGCCGCCTCTCGTCCTATCCTATGGGACACGGGCGCCGCCCGGAGCAGCTCCGGGGGGCGCTCGATTCGTCCCGAGCCCCACGACGCCATGCTCGACGAGATCAAGCAGAAGATCGAAGAGGAGATCACGCGCCTCACCGAGGAGCTCAACGTGGAGCTCCCCGAGCGCATCAAGATCGCGCTCGAGCACGGTGACCTGCGCGAGAACTCCGAGTACAAGTCCGCCAAGGAGCGCCAGGAGTTCGTCCAGGCCCGGCTCAACCATCTGACCCGGCGCATGGGCGAGCTGTCGCAAGATCGACGTCAAGGAGATGCCCTACGACAAGGTCGGCTTCGGCTCCCGGGTGAAGGTGAAGGAGCTCGACCTGGGCGAGGTCTTCGACTTCACCATCGTCGCGGGGGACTTCATCGACCTGGACGCGGGGCACATCTCGATGGCGTCCCCCATCGGGCGCGGGCTCCTGGGCGCCAAGGTCGACCAGGAAGTGAAGGTCCAGCTCCCCGCCGGTGAGCGCCGCTACAAGGTGCTCGAGCTCACCACGCTGCCCCAGCAGGTGGAGGGCACGGCCGACTGAGCTCCCCGCCCCCGCCCGCGCTCGAGCTCGCCGGACTCCGCAAGAGCTACGAGGAGGCCGGGCGCAGGCACGTCGTGCTGGACGGGGTGGACGCCGTGGTCCGGGCCGGAGAGCGGGTGGCGATCCTGGGCCCGTCGGGCTCGGGGAAGTCCACCCTGCTCAACCTGGTGAGCGGCATCGACCTCCCCGACGAGGGCGCGGTGCGCATCGCCGGGACCGACCTGACCGCGCTGTCGGAGCACGAGCGCACGCTCTTCCGGCGCCACCGGATCGGCTTCGTCTTCCAGTTCTACAACCTCCTCCCCACGCTCACCGTCCTGGAGAACCTGCTCCTTCCCGTCGAGCTCAAGGGCTGCCGTGGGCCCCGAGGACGAGGCTCGTGCGGCGGAGCTCCTCGGGCGGGTGGGCCTGGCGGATCGGGCGGACGCCTTTCCCGACCGGCTGTCGGGCGGCGAGCAGCAGCGGGTCGCCGTGGCGCGCGCGCTCGTGCACGAGCCGACGCTGGTCCTGGCGGACGAGCCGACGGGCAACCTCGACGAGGACACGGGCCGGCGCGTCGCCGACCTCCTGGACGAGCTGGTGCGCGCGCACCGGCGGACGCTCGTCGTCGTCACGCAT
The DNA here is from genome assembly GCA_963848895.1 of uncultured Gemmatimonadales bacterium. Lineage (GTDB taxonomy): Bacteria > Gemmatimonadota > Gemmatimonadetes > Longimicrobiales > Gaopeijiaceae > SZUA-318. Next base: position 148,907 of record CAWKGE010000017.1, on the reverse strand, counting down.
TCCCGCGAGCTCGCCGCGCGCATGGACCGCACGCTGCGCATGAGCCACGGACGGCTCGAGGAGGCAGGGGCGTGAGCCTGTTGCGCCGTGCCGGCAGCCGGCATCTCCGGCGCCACCCCACGCAGCTGTTCCTGGCGGTGCTCGGCGTCGCGCTGGGAGTCGCGGTGGTGGTGTCCATCGACCTCGCGATCCAGAGCTCCCGCGAGGGGTTCCGCGTGTCGGCCGAGACGGTCGCGGGGCGCGCCACGCACACGGTGATCGGGGCGGCGGGGACGCTCGACGAGGGCGTCTACACGCGCTTGAAGGTCGGCGCCGACGTCCGGAAGGCCGCGCCCGTGGTGGAGGGGTTGGCGTCGAGCCCCGCGCTCCCGGGGATGGCGCTGCGCGTGCTGGGCGTCGACCCGTTCAGCGAAGGCCCGTTTCGGCCGTACCTGGCGGGCGGAGGGTCGGGCGTGGACGTGGCGACGCTGATCACCACGCGGGGCGGCGTCGTTGCTGGCGCGCGGCACGGCGGCGCGGGCGGGCGTCGTGCCGGGCGACTCCCTTCCCGTCCAGGTCGAGGGGCGTCGCCGGAGCCTTCCGGTCGTCGGCCTCCTCGAGCCCGAGGACGCGCTCGCCCGCGAGGGGATGCGCGACCTCCTGGTGATGGACATCGCGTCGGCGCAGGAGCTGCTGGGCATGGCAGGGCTCCTGACGCGCATCGACGTCCGCCTCGCGGGCGACACGGCCCTGGGTGCGGGAGCCGTTCGGGCCGTGCTTCCTGCCGGGGCCCGGCTCGTGCCCGCGGGCACGCGGACGGCGGCCCTCTCGGGGATGATCGCCGCCTTCGACCTGAACCTCACGGCGCTCAGCCTGCTGGCGCTCGTGTTCGGGATGTTCCTCATCTACAACACGATGACGTTCTCGGTCGTGCAGCGCCGCGAGCTGCTCGGCAGCCTGCGCGCGCTGGGCGTGACGCGCCGCGAAGTGCTCGCCGGCGTCCTGCGCGAGGCGGCGTGGGTCGGCCTGGCCGGCTCGGCCGTCGGGCTCGCCCTCGGTGTGGTCATGGGCCGCGGTCTCGTGCGCATGGTCACGCGCACGATCAACGACCTGTACTTCGCCGTCTCGGTGGAGCGCCTCGCGCTCCCGCCGGGGGTGCTGGTCAAGGGCGCCCTCCTGGGTGTGGGCGCGACGCTACTGGCCGCGCTCCCGCCCGCGCTGGAGGCCGCGGCCGCGCCGCCCCGGATGGCCCGCACGCGCTCGGTGATCGAGGACTCGGCGCGGCGGGCCGTGCCCCGGGCCGCGGTGGCCGGCACGGTCCTCCTCCTTGCGGGGGCGCTGACGCTCGTGGCGCCCACGCCGCTCGCTCCTCGTCAGCTTCGCGGGCCTCTTCCTGGCGATCCTGGGGATGGCGCTCCTCACGCCGCTCGGCACGGTCCTCCTGGTCCGGCTGGCGCGCCCCGCCCTGGGGCGCGCGGAGGGGATCCTCGGAACGATGGCCGCCCGCGGCGTCGTGACCGCCCTCAGTCGCACGGCGCCGGCGGTGGCCGCGCTCGTCGTCGCGGTGTCGGTCACCGTGGGCCTCGGCGTGATGATCCAGAGCTTCCGGGGCACGTTGGGCCGCTGGCTCACCGGAACGCTCGTGGCCGACGTGTACGTGTCCGCGCCGTCGGTGGTGCAGTCCCGCGCCGAGGGAACGCTCGACCCCGCGACGGTGCGGGCGATGGTGTCCCACCCGGACGTCGCCCAGCGGAGCACTCTATCGGGGCCGGGAGATCATCGACGGGGCCGGCGCCATCCGCCTGATCGCCCTCGAGCTGGCGCCGCGCGGCGAGGCGGCGTTCGACTTCAAGGAGGGCGACGGCCCGGCGGCGCTGCGGGCCTTCCGTGCGGGGGCGGGCGTGTTGGTGTCCGAGCCGCTCGCCTACCGGCGCGGGCTGTCCGTGGGGGATACGCTGCCGCTGCCGACCGACGCCGGCCCGCGCGCCTATCCCGTGGCCGGGGTGTTCTACGACTACGGATCCGACCAGGGCGTCGTCATGATGAGCCGGGACACGTATCGCGCCTCGTTCGACGACGACGGCGTCACCTCGCTGGGTTTGTTCCTGCGCCCGGGCAGCGATGCTTCGGAGGTGGCGCGTGAGCTCGAGGCGCGCGCCCCGCCAGGGCAGACGCTCAGCGTGCGCACGAACGCGGCGCTGCGGCGGGGATCCCTGGAGGTGTTCGACCGCACGTTCAGGGTCACGGCCGTGCTGCGCCTGCTGGCGTTCATGGTGGCGTTCGTCGGGGTGCTCGCCGCGCTCGTCGCGCTGGAGCTCGAGCGGGCCCGCGAGCTCGGCGTGCTGCGCGCCAACGGGCTCACGCCGCGACAGGTCTGGCGGCTGGTCACCACGCAGACCGGCCTCATGGGCCTGGTGGCGGGCGTGCTGTCGATCCCCATGGGGCTCGTGCTCGCCGCCGTGATGATCTACGTCGTCAACAAGCGCTCCTTCGGGTGGACACTGCACATGGAGGTCGGGCCCGACGTGCTCTTCCAGGCCGTGGGACTCGCGCTGGTGGGTGCCCTGCTCGCCGGCCTCTACCCGTCCTGGCGGATGGCGAGAACCTCCCCCGCCGCCGCGCTGCGGGCGGAGTGATGACGACCAGGGCCTCCAGGCTCGTCGGGGGCCTCCGTCGCGGTCGGCGGCTCGCCGTGCCCGCGGGGATCCTCCTGGCCGCGGCGGCCGCGGGATGCCGGTCGGAGCGCGGCGTACCGCAGGCCCGCCTCTCCCTCGCCGAGACGCTGGGCGGCGCGGACACCGCGGGCTACGCTCGCGCGCTCGCGCCACGGACCTTCGCCTTTCCGGCGGACCACGGGCCCCACCCCGACTTTCGCACGGAGTGGTGGTACGTGACCGGGAACCTCCAGACGGACGACGGGCGCCCCGTGGGGTTCCAGCTCACCTTCTTCCGGAGCTCACTGGCGCCCGCACCCCCGGCGACCGCGTCGCTGTGGGCGACCAATCAGGCCTGGATGGCGCACTTCGCGCTCTCGGACCCGGAGGGTGGCGGCTTCCACGCGTACGAGCGCTTCGACCGGGGCGCCATGGGGCTGGCCGGGGCGCGGGCCGAGCCGTTCCGGGTATGGCTGGGCGACTGGTCGATGGTATCGGCGGACACGACGAGTGGGGCGGGTTCTTTCCCGCTACGGCTGCGCGCTCACGAGGGGGACGTCGCGGTGGACCTCCTGCTCGAGGAAGGCAAGCAGCCGGTGCGCCAGGGAGATCGGGGGCTCAGCCGCAAAGGCCCGGAGCCGGGCAACGCGTCGTACTACTACTCCCTCACGCGCATGCCCGCGCGGGGCACCGTGCGCATCGGCGCGGATACGTTGCGCACGTCCGGGCTCGCGTGGCTGGACCGCGAGTGGAGCACCTCGGCGCTGTCGGAGGGCGAGGCCGGGTGGGACTGGTTCGCGCTCCAGCTGGAGGACGGGTGGGACCTGATGGTCTACCGCATCCGTGAGCGGGACGGGGGCGCGTCGCCGTTCAGCGGAGGAACGCTCGTGGGGCCGGACGGCGCCGCGCGATCGCTCGTCTTCGGCGAAGACGTCCTCGTCGAGGCGACCGGAACCTGGACGGCGCCGGACGGCGCCGTCTACCCTGCCGGGTGGCGCGTGCGGGTGCCGGCCCGGCTGTGGGACCTGGAGGTGCGGCCCGTCCTGGACGACCAGGAGCTGGACCTGGCCTTCCGCTACTGGGAGGGGGCCGTGCGCGTGACGGCGCGGGAGGGCGCCACGTCGCCGGATGGGCGCGGGTACGTGGAGCTGACGGGGTACGCGGGCGAAGCTCCGGGGGGCTGACGGAAGGCGCCCCCGCAGCGGCGCGGTGTGCGACTCAGGAAGCCGGAAACTGGACGAACGCGACCGCGTCGAAGATCTCCGCGGCGTCGATCGCGTGACCCATCGGGTAGTCGCGTACCGCCAACGGAACCCCTGCGGCCTGCAGGCGCGCACGCCCCTTCCGCGCGAGGGTGTGGGGGATCGCGGGGTCGTGCAGCCCATGGCCCCAGAACACCGGTGTGCTGTTCCGGGAGAGGTTGGCGGCGTGGATCACGTGCGCGTCGGGGAGGAAGCCCGAGAGGTTCAGGACGGTGTGCACCCGCCCGGGCCGCGACAGCGCCCACGCGAGGCTCACCGTCCCGCCCTGGGAGAAGCCCCCGAGAACGATGCGCCCAGGCCGCGCCCCCAGCAGACCGGGGAGCCCGTCCAGGAAGGCGTCGACGAGGGAGAGGCTCTCGCCCAGCCCCCGTTCCTCCACGCGGTCGTCCGCGACGTAGCGGTACCACGCCCACCCGGGCCCGTATCCCCACGGCCCTCCCGGATGGGGGGCCTGGGGCGTGAGCAGCGTCCAGCTGGCGGGCAGGCGGGTCCGCAGCCCCTGCAGGTCGGCGCGATCGCTCCCCCGTCCGTGGAGGAGCACGGCGACGGTGGCGCCCTCGGCCACCACCTCGGGCCCGCTGCGCTCGTAGGTCAGCATGCGGAAGTCGCTACGCCAGCGGCGTGAGGGTGGACTCGATCTCCGGCCGTCGCTCCTCCAGCCACTCCGGCAGCTTCAGCGCCGCGCCCAGCGTCTCGGTCGGCTCGTCCACGTCGAACCCCGGCCCGTCCGTGGCGATCTCGAGCAGGAGCCCGTCCGGGGCGCGGAAGTAGATGCTCCGGAAGTAGCTGCGGTCGAGCACCGGCGTCACGTCCACGCCCAGATCCAGCAGGTGCTCCCGCCAGGCGGCCTGCGCGTCCTCGTCGGGGGCGCGGAAGGCGATGTGGTGCGTCTGGCCGGCGCCGGGGCGCGTGACGTAGTCCGAGCCCGGCCAACCGAACAGCGTGAGCGCCGAGTGCGGGCCCACCTCCGCGCCGTCGTAGCGCGCCCAGAACCAGTGCTCGGTTCGCCCGTCGTCCTGGTTGAGCGTCTTCTTGACCAGCCGGAGGCCCAGCGCGGCCTCGTAGAACTCGTGGGCGCGCACCAGGTCGTCGGTGATCCCGGTGATGTGGTGGATTCCCTCGAGACGCATGTCCCCCGTGACGACGGGCACCGGCTCGGGGTGGATCGCTCCGGCGATGGCCTGCTCGTCGCGACCTCCGGGCAGCCGTTCGGCCGGGGGAATCAGGAGCTCGCGCCCCAGCGCGTCCGCCGGCTCGTCGATGGTGTAGCCCGGGCCCCGGGTCGCGATCTCCAGGATCTGCCCGTCGGGGTCGGCGAAGTAGATGCTCTTGAAATATCCGCGGTCGAGGGGGCCGGAGACCGACACGCCCGCGTCCACGAGGCGCCGCTTCCACTTCAGCTGTGCGTCGGGGGAGGCCACGCCGAGTGCGAGGTGGTGGACACCGCCCACGCCCCAGCGGCCCCGCCGGGTGCGCGGCCACTCGAAGAACGTGAGGATCGTGCCCGGCCGACCGCCGTCCCGACCGAAGTAGAGATGATAGGCGCCCGGGTCGTCGAAGTTGACGGTCTTCTTGACCAGGTCGAGCCCCAGCAGGTCCCGGTAGAAGGCGAGCGTCCGGGACGCGTCCGTCGAGACCATCGTGATGTGATGGAAGCCGAGTGTGGCGGGAGGGTTCGTGTTCATGGCGGAGAAGTTACTTCAATCTTGAAGTACCGTCAAGGGCCTACTCCGCCACCGCCACCGGTCGTCCGCCGTCGCGCGCCGAGCGATAGAGCGCCTCGATCGAGCGCATGTTGCGCTCCGCTTCGTCCGGCCCATACAGGAGGGGGGTGCCACGGAGCACCGCGTCGGCGAAGTGCTCCACCATGAGGCGGTACTCGTCGGCTCCGGGCACGGTCTCCACCGACTCGCCGCCGCGGCCGTGTAGCTCGTGCAGAGGCACGTCGGCGGCTCCCGGGAGGAAGGCCGAGGGCACCAGGAGCGTCGCGTCGGTTCCCGCCACCTCCAATACCTCCCGGCGCTCCAGCGTGAGCGCGCAGTCGAAGTGGGCCACGAGCCCGCTCTCGAAGCGGAGCGTGCCGGTGAGCTCGCCGTCCACGCCCCGGTCCGTCCAGTTGGCGAAGGCCTGCGCCTCCACGGGCTCGGCCCCGGCCACGGTACGGCTCGCGTTGACGCAGTAGCATCCGACGTCCATCAGCGCGCCCCCGCCCAGGTCGGGATCGAGGCGGATGTTGTCGGGACGCGTCAGGCGGAAGGTGAACGTGCTCCGGATCGAACGAACCGCCCCCAGATCGCCCCCGCGTACGCGTGACAGCAGGCGCTGCGTGCGGGGGTGGAAGCGGTACATGAAGGCTTCCATCAGGAGGACCCCGGCCTCCTCCGCCGCCGCGCCCATCTCGCGGCACTCGCGCGCGTCCAGCGCGAGGGGCTTCTCGCACAGGACGTGCTTCCCGCGCCGGGCGGCGCGGACGACCCATTCGCGGTGCAGGGCGTTGGGGAGGGGGATGTAGACGGCGTCCACCTCGTCGTCGTCGAGGAGGGCCTCGTAGCTCCCGTGGTGCCGGGGGATGCCCGCGTCGCGGGCGAAGGCCCGGGCGCGCTCCGCGTCCCGGCTGGCCACGGCGACCAGGCGGCCGTTGGCGGAGGCCTGGATCGCGGGGTTCACGGCAGCGCGGCCGATGTTCGCGGTGCTCAGGACGCCCCAGCGGACGTGGGTCTCGGGCACGGATCCTCCTGCGGTGCGGGCTCGTAGCGGGCCCCGAATGTGGGAGCTGTGGCATGTGGCTTGCAACCTCGATCCCGCCCCCCCGGCGTGCGATCTCTCAGGACTCTCCTCCCGGAAAAGGAACCGACACATGAAGACCGCATCGCACCTGCGGAGACTCTGCCTGCTCGCCTGTGCTGCCGGGACGCTCGCCGCGTGCGGCGACGACGGGACGACACCCGTCGCCGCCGCCTCCATGAGCGCGGCCATCACCGACGGCGCGGCCGCATCCGCCGTCGCCGGCGCGATGGCGGGGGAGGCCACTGGATCGCAGCCGGTCGCGGCCCTCTCCGGCGACATGGTCGGGACCGCCGGGATCTTCGCGTACTCCGACGCGGACGGGTGGGTCGAGCTGGGTACGGCGCAGAACGTCACGCTGGCGTTGCAGAGCGGGGACCTGGCGACGCTGGCCGCCGACGCGAGCGTGCCTGCGGGCACCTACACGAGGGTACGCCTGGTGCTGACCGACTTCCACGCGGACATCGCGGCCGGGTCCCTCATCGACGGCATCGCGCTTTCCACGGGCGTCAGCATCGCGATGGGGGGGAGCGACCACGTGGTGCAGCTCGAGGCGGACGTCTCTCCGGTGACCGTCTCCGCCGAGACGGGCGCCACCGTGGTCGTGGACCTGCACTCGGCGACCTGGGTGACGCAGGAGGCCGCGAACGCGGAGGTGGCCGGAGACGCCGCCATCCAGGCGGCGGTCACCGCGAGCATGCAGACGAACTGAGCGGGGGCTCCAGGCCCTGGTGGGGACGTCCGGTCCCTACCAGGGCATCGTCTGCGCTTCGGGCTCCGTCTCCCCCAGGGGCAGCTCGACCCAGCGGCGCTCGCGGTGCGAGCGCGTGACGGCGTTGATCACCTCCTGGACGCGCGCGCCCTGGGCGAAATTGCCCTGGTTCGTCGGTCCCCCGTCCACGATCTCGCGGCAGAAGTCGTGGACGAGATTGCCGTAGAATGCGGTGCTCCAGTGGTCGTCGGGGCGGGCCCCGGGCGGGAAGAACCGGTCGGGGATCTCCCGGCGCACGAACTCCACCGCGTCGGGCGTCGCCGTGTGCACCGTCTGGATGACCCCGAACTCCTCGACCAGGCGCACGTGGATCGCGCCCTCCGAGCCATAGACGCGTGCCTCGATGCCCGGGTAGTTGCCGACGGTCACGTAGCTGGACTGCATCGAGAAGAGCGCGCCGTTCGCCGCGTCGGCGATGAACATGGCGGCGTCGTCGATGTTGATGCGCTCGCGCTCGGTATCCAGGTTCGTTCGCCGGCGGTATTTCACCATGTTCGCGAGCGCGCCCGCGACGCGCGTGAGCTCCGCGCCCACGCACTCGAGCCCGATGTCGATGGTGGGTGCGCCGTAGCCCTCGAGGGAGGAGACCGTGATCCCCGCGCGCGACGGGTCCGTCCCCCACTCCGGTTCGCCGACGGGCTTCGTCTTGTGGATCCGCTTGTCCATCGGGTTGTCGGGGTCGAGCCACTGGGAGTTCTGCTCGTAGCCGTTGAAGATGTACGGCTCGCCCACGAAACCCTGGCGGATCAGGTCGAGCATGTACATGACCGCGGGCGCGTAGCGGAACGTCAGCCCGACCTTGGTCTTCAGCCCTTTGGATTCGGCGAGGCCGTGGGCGCGCCACACGTCGCGGAAGTCGTGGCAAACCGGCTTCTCGACGAGACAGTGCTTTCCGGCCTCCAGCGCCGCGAACACGAGGTCCTGGTGGTCCCCGCGCGTGACGATGTCGACGACGTCGACGTCCCGGCGCGCGAGAATGCACTCCGCGTCGGTCTCGACCACGGGGATGTCGAACTCCCGGGCCCGCGCCTCGGCCAGCTCGCGGTCGAGGTCGCAGATGGCGACCACGTCGCAGAGCGGCGAACGCTGGAATCCGGGGAGGTGCGCCGACCGCGACCAGCGGCCGGCACCCACGACGGCGACACGGAGCTTCTCGGGCATAGGGTGCCCAAGATCCGGCACCGGGGCGCCCGCGCGCAAGCCGCCCCGGGGCGGGAAAGCGCAGGACATCCGAGACCCTGCGGGCTGCTACCGGGGCGCGGTCCTCTCCGGAACGTGCGCGAGGATGTGCTCCACGAGGGCGGTGATGGTCAGGCTCGGGTTCACGCCCAGGTTCACCGGCACGACGGACCCATCCGCGACGTACAGGCCCGGGTGACCGTGGACGCGGCCCTCGAAGTCCACGACACCTTCGTCCGGGGTGGCGCCCATGCGGCAGCCGCCGAGGATGTGCGCGGTCGCCGGCGCACCCAGCACCGCCTCGTGCAGCGAGCCCCATGCCTCTCCGCCCATCCGCTCCGCCAGGCGGCGGGCGGCGGTGCGGGCGAGGGGGATGTGGGCGATGGGCGGTGCCTCGCCCTGGGGAAGCCGGGAGCCGAGCGACGTGCCGCCCAACCGCCACCACCGCGGCTTCAGCTCGAGCGTCAGGTGGCCGGGCGTCGACTGCATCGCCAGGAGGATGCCGGTGCGGGCGGCGCGCCCGGCGGGCCACAGGCTGTGCAACAGGCGCGCCGGCCGGCGGAGAAGGGCGCGGAGCACGCCGCCGGCCCGGGCCAGCGTGCCGCCCTCGTCCACCAGCGGCAGGGTGAGCCAGAGGAGGGCGTCGGACCCGGCGTTGAAGCGCACCATCTCCAGGTGGGTGCGGTCGTCGGCGCGCACGCCCGAGGTGATCGCCACGCCCTCGGTCCAGCTCGGGTCGGCCCCCGGTGCGTCCGCCGCGAGGATCGACTCGGAGTTCGTGCGCACGAAGTCTCCCAGGCGCGGCGAGAGCCCCGTGAGCGTCCCCGCCCTCCGCGAGCGCAGGAGGAGCTCGACCGTGCCCAGGACGCCGGCGCTCACGACCACCCGCTTCGCCCGCCAGGTGCGCCGCGGACGGCGCCACCCCAGGGCGCGGCGGGTCTCGACCGCCCAGCCGTCCCCGTCGGAGCGGATCCTCCGTGCCTCGGTCTCCGGAACGATCCGGACGCCGAGCCGCTCGGCCAGCCAGAGATAGTTGCGGTCCAGCGTGTTCTTCGCTCCCACCGGGCAGCCGATCATGCACGCGCCGCAGCGCGTGCACCCGGTGCGCGGCGGGCCCTCGCCACCGAAATAGGGATCGTCCCGCTCGACGCCGGGCGCACCGAAGTAGACGCCCACGTCGTGCACGCGGTGCTCGTCCGTCCCGCGCATCTCCCGCACGACGTCTCTCAACAGCTCGTCCGTCCTGCCCAGGGCGGGGCATGGTACGGCACCGAGCATGCGGCGGGCCTCCCGGTAGTGGGGACGAAGTCGCTCCCCCCAGTCTCCGGGTCCCCACTCCGGCCGGCGGAAGACCCGCGCGTCCGGCTCGATCAGCACGTTCGCGTAGACCAGCGAGCCGCCGCCGACTCCGGTGCCGTGCAGCACGAGCGCATGACGCAGCGGCGTCACGGACTGGATGCCCCGGCAGCCGAAGCGGGGCGCCCACAGATATCGCCGCAGCTCCATGTTCGTCCGCGGGAAGTCGTCGGCGCGCCAGCGTCGGCCCCGTTCGAGGACCACGACGTCGTAGCCCTTCTCCGCCAGGCGCAGGGCCGCCACCGAGCCGCCGAAGCCGGAGCCGATGACGAGGACGTCGGCGTCGCGGGCGCGCCCTTCCGGTGCCGCGCTCAATAGAGGCGCTCCGTGTCCAGGACGTTGCGCAGGGGCCGACCGTCGAGCCAACGCCGCAGGTTGTCCGTGAAGAGCTCCGTGATGCGTCGATTCTCCCGGTCGCTCGTGCTGGCCGAGTGCGGGCTGACCAGCACGTTGGGCATCTCCCAGAGCGGGCTGTCCGCAGGGAGCGGCTCCTCGGCGAAGACGTCCAGGTACGCACCCCCCAGGTGTCCCGAAGTCAGGCTGTCCACGAGTGCCGGCTCGTCCACCAGGGCGCCGCGGCCGATGTTGACGAGGGCGGCGCCGCGCGGGAGCGCGGCGAGCTCGGAGGCGCCGATCATCCCCTCCGTCTCGTCCGTGTGCGGGGCCACGAGGACGAGGAAGTCGGCCTGTGGCAGGAGCTCGCGGAGGGCGGACGACCCGTGGATCTCGTCGACGTGGCCCGGCGCGGGATCCGCCCGGTCCGGGTGGCGCTTCACGCCCAGCACGCGCATGCCCAGCGCGCGGGCGGCTCGGGCGATCTCCGTGCCGATGCGGCCGAGCCCCACCACGACCACCGTACGGCCCTCCAGATCCGTGCCGGCGAAGCGCGCCCAGGTCCGCCCGGCCTGCGCGCGCACGACGTGGAGCGCCCGGCGAGCGTGCATGAGCATGGCCATCACCGCGAACTCGGCAAGCGGGCGCGCGTGCACGCCGCTCGCGGTGGTGAACACGGTCTCCGGCATGCGCGCCGCGTACCGGTGCGAGCGAACGAACTGTCCGATCCCGGCGCTGGTGGCCTGGATCCAGCGCACCCGAGGCGCCAGCTCCGGGAGGTCGTCCAGGTGCGTCCGATCGAAGTCGAAGAGCACCGAGGCCTCGCCGAGGCGCGCCTGCCACCGGCGTTCCTGCTCCGCGGTCCGCTCGAAGGGCCCACCGTGGTGGTCCGCGGGATATCGGGGTGGGCGCAGGAGGCCGGGCTCGTAGACGACGCGCACCGAGGCGTCGACGCTACGGATCTCGTCGACGAGCTCGGGCTCGAGCCAGCTCGCGATCAGGACGACGTCGCTCACGAGGGGATCGTCTCCGCGTGGTGGCAGGCCACCTGGTGGGGTGGGTCGCTGGGGGTCGGCTCGCGCAGCTCCGGCTCCGCGCGCATGCACAGGTCTGTCGCGAAGGGGCAGCGCGTGTGGAAGCGGCAGCCGGAGGGCGGCGCCGCCGGGTCGGGCACGTCGCCCTCGAGGGGCGGTGCGCTGTGGGTCGCCTCCATGTGGGGATCGGGCGTGGGGATCGCGGAGATGAGCGCCCGCGTGTAGGGATGCAGCGGCCGGTCGAAGACGTCTTCGCGCCCGCCCACCTCCACCAGGCGACCGAGGTACATGACCGCGACGCGGTCGCTGAGGTATCGCACCATCGCCAGGTCGTGGGCGATGAAGAGGTACGTCAGGCCCAGGTCCTCCTTCAGCTCGGAGAGGAGGTTGACGATCTGGGCCTGGATCGAGACGTCCAGCGCGGAGATGGGCTCGTCCGCCACGACGAAGCGCGGTCGGGTGGCCAGCGCGCGTGCGATCCCCACGCGCTGACGCTGCCCGCCCGACAGCTCGTGCGGGTAGCGGCGCGCGAAGTCCGACTCGAGCCCCACGCGCTCGAGGAGCTCCGCGACGCGCGCCCCACGCTCGGCCGGGGTGCCGATCCCATGCACGTCCAGCGGCTCGCGCACCGCGCGTGCCCACCCGCATGCGCGGATCCAGCGAGGCGTACGGGTCCTGGAAGATCATCTGCATGTCCCGGCGGGCGCGGCGCAGCTCCGCGGCCTGGAGCGCGGTGACGTCGGTGCCGTCGAAAAGGACCTGCCCGTCCGTGGCCCGCTCCAGCCGGAGCAGCGTCCGTCCGGTGGTGGACTTTCCCGATCCGCTCTCCCCGACCAGGCCGAGCGTCTCGCCCTCGCGGATGGAGAAGGAGACGCCGTCCACCGCGCGGACGGCGCCCACCTCGCGGAGAAGGAGGCCCCGGCGGATCGGGAAGTGTGTTCGCAGGTCCCGCACCTCCACGAGCGGGCGCGCCGTAGCCGGCGCCGCTCATGGGCCGCCCGCCGGGACGCCGGCGGCGGATGCCGGGTCGGACGCAGCCACCTCCTCCCAACGCCAGCAGGCCGAGGCGTGGCCCGGGGAGACGGGGAGGAGCGGCGGGCGCTCGGTCCGGCATCGGTCCGCGACCCAGGGACAACGCGGGGCGAAGGGACACCCGGCGGGGCGCTGGCGAAGATCCGGTGGCCGCCCCTCGATCGGGGTGAGCCGACGGCGGCGCCCGTCCTGGAGCGTGGGCATCGAGCGCAGCAGCCCGATCGTGTAGGGGTGGCGGGGCTCGTCGAAGAGGGCGCGCACGGGCGCCTCCTCCACGACGTGCCCGGCGTACATGACTGCCACCCGGTCGACGATCCCGGCCACCAGCGCCAGGTCGTGCGTGATCCACACGATCGCCATGCCGAGCCGGTCCTGCAGCTCCTTGACCAGGTCGACGATCTGTGCCTGGATCGTCACGTCGAGCGCGGTGGTCGGCTCGTCGGCGATGAGGATCGACGGCCGACACGACAACGCCATCGCGATCATGATCCGCTGCCGCTGCCCGCCCGAGAAGCGGTGGGGATGGTCGTCCAGCCGGTGGGCGGCATCGGGAATGCCGACCAGGCCCAGGAGCTCCACAGCGCGGGCGCGCGCCTCGGCTGCGCTCATTCCCAGGTGATGGCGCAGCCCTTCGGTGAGCTGACGACCGACGGTGAGGACGGGGTTCAGGGAGGTCATCGGGTCCTGGAAGACCATCGCGATGTCGCGGCCACGCACCCGGCGCAGCTCGCTGGGGGCGAGGCGAAGGAGGTCGCGTCCGTCGAGGAGCGCCTCGCCGCCCTCCACGGAGCCGCCGGGCGGCAGCAGCCCGAGGACGGAGAGCATGGCCACGGTCTTGCCCGAGCCGCTCTCGCCCACGACCCCGAGCGCCTCGCCGCGGTCGAGGCTCCACGAAATGCCGTTCACCGCGTGGACCATGCCGCCGTCCGTGCGGAATCGCGTGACCAGGTCGCGCACCTCGAGGAGCGGGCTCACGGAAGCGACTCCACGGCCGTGTCCCGGGCGGTGGGGTCGAGGGCGTCCTGCAGACCGTCCCCGATGAAGTTCACGGCGAGCACCACGACCAGGATGGCGAGGCCGGGGAAGAGCGTGAGCCACGGCTTGGTGGCCATCGTGGACTGGGCGTCCATGAGCATGTTGCCCCACGTCGGCGTCGGGGGCTGGACGCCGAGCCCGAGGAAGGAGAGCGACGACTCGATGACGATCGCGTTGCCCACGGCGAGGGTGGCCCCCACCACGATCGGCCCGAGGGTGTTCGGCAGGACGTGGCGAAGGATGATGCGCCCGTCCGAGGCGCCGAGGCCACGCGCCGCCTCGACGTAGGCGCGCTCGCGGATCGCCAGCACCTCGCCCCGCACCACGCGGGCGGTCGCCATCCAGCTCAGCAGGCCGATGATGACGGCCATCGACCCCACCGCGCCCTGCGCGTACGAGCTCAGGACGATCAGCAGCGGGAGCGCCGGGATCGAGTAGGCCACGTCGGTGGCGCGCATGAGCAGGTTGTCCAGGCGGCCCCCGTAGTAGCCGGCGAGGGCGCCGACCAGCGTGCCCAGACCGGTGCCGACGAGGGCGGCCAGGAGCCCGATCAGGATCGAGACCCGGCCCCCGAACAGCATGCGGGTCAGCAGGTCCCGCCCGAGGTCGTCCGTGCCCATCCAGTGGGCGAGCGAGGGCGGCTGGCGGATGCTGTCCAGGTCGATGGCGTCGAAGCCGTACGGGGCGATGAGCGGCGCGGCCGCGCACAACGCGGCGAGCAGCGCGACCACGCCGATCGACACCAGCGCGAGACGGTGCCGCTTGAGCCGCCGCCAGGTGCGGCCGGACCGGTCAGCCATAGCGGATGCGCGGGTCGAGGACGCCGTACAGGACGTCCGCGACCAGGTTGAACACCACCACCATCACCGATCCCAGGAGGAGGATCCCCATCAGCAGCGGGTAGTCGCGGGCGAACATCGCCTGCACGAACATGCGGCCGATGCCCGGCCACGCGAACACGGTCTCGGTGATGACCGCGCCGGAGAAGAGGCCGGCCAGGTTGAGCGCCATGATCGACACGACCGGGATGAGGGCGTTGCGCAGCGCGTGCACACCGACGACGACGCGCTCGGCCAGCCCCTTGGCGCGGGCGGTGCGCACGTAGTCGGCGCGCAGCGTGCCCAGCAGGCTCGAGCGCAGGTAGCGCGACCACCCCGCCACGTACCGGAACGACAGCACGACGGCGGGGAGCACCAGGTGGAGGAGGTGGTCGCCCAGCGAAGTGTCCCCCACCGTCTCGGTCCCGGCCACGGGAAGCCAGCCGAGCCACACGCCGAAGACGAGCTGCAGGATGAGGGCGAACCAGAAGACGGGCATGGCGATGCCCAGGAACGAGACGCCCGTGCCCAGGTGGTCGAACCACGAGTACTGCCGCACCGCGCTCAGGATCCCGAGGGGGAACGCCAGGAGCGCGGCCAGGAGGTAGGCCGCCCCCATCAGCTCGAGCGTCGCCGGGAGGCGCTCGAGGATCATCGAGATCACCGGCCGCGTCGTCGAGAAGCTCACGCCCAGGTCCCCCCGTACCGCCGCCCCGAGCCAGCGGACGTACTGCACGGGCACGGGCTGGTCCACCCCCAGGCGGTGGCGGTACGCCTCGATGACCTCCGGATCGATGAAGCGTCCGCTCTCGAGCAGCGCGCCCTCGGGTCCCCCTGGGGCGGCCTGGATGACGGCGAAGAGGACGATCGTGATCCCGAAGAGGAGCGGGATCATCTGAAGGAGCCTGCGCGCGACGTAGGTCGTCACGCCGGCCCGGGGGGGTTCGCGGGCGACATGGGCACCACCATACGCCGTCTCCGCCTGTCGAAAAAGTCCGCGGTCTCGCGGCCCCCCCGGGGGGCGCCACATGTGCCGCTCCTGTCACGGTCGTGGGGTCCCGATCGTACCGGGGGATAGGGTGGGGGGCTCTTCCCGCCCTTCGACCGCTTGATTTCGAGTGGGGGCCGAACGTATTCTGGCCCCCGCACGACATCGACGAGGAAGCCTGGGAGCCATCGCGCTCCCCCTCGTAGGCCCCCGGCGCACGCCGCGACGGCGTCCGACCGGTCCTGGCCCGGCTGAAGGATAGAGTTCCCTGCCCGATTCGTAACCGGTTCGGCCGGAGCGCGTCCCCTGGGGGCGCACTCTTCCGGCCGTGCCGGATGGTATCCACCATCGCCGAGGAGTCGTGTCATGTCGCTTCCTTCGTCGGTAACTCTTCACCGCCTCTCCCGCGGGATCGGCCGAATGGCCGCCGTCGTGGGCCTGGCCCTCGCGCTCGCGTCGCCGGCGCACGCGCAGCAACCCGTGGGCACCATCACGGGCCAGGTCACCACGCGCTCGGCTGCGCCCGTCTCCGAGGCGCAGGTCGTGATCGTCGGGACGCAGCAGGGCGCCCTCACCGCGTCCAACGGGCGCTACCTCATCCACAACGTGGCCCCGGGCACCTACCAGCTCCAGGTGATCCGGATCGGGTACGACGACCCAGACCCAGGAGGTCACCGTCGCGGCCGGTCAGGTCGCCGTGGCCAACTACACGCTCGAGGACGAGGCCCTCGGCCTCGACGAGATCGTCGTGACCGGCACGGCGGGCGCCGCCCGGCGCCGCGAGGTGGGCAACTCCGTCGTCGCAGATCAGCGCGTGCCGACATGCGCGTCGCCGCCGCCCGAACGTGGACCAGCTCCTCCAGGCGCAGTCGCCCGGGCTCCTGGTCTCCCAGTCGAACGGGATGGCCGGCTCCGGCGCCCAGATCCGCCTGCGCGGCGCGGTCTCCGTGTCCCAGTCCAACCAGCCCATCATCTACGTGGACGGCGTGCGGGTGCGCAGTGACGCCTACGCCCGCAACATCTCGCCCACCGAGGGCGCGGGCCGCGGCGGCAACGTCACGGCGTCGCCCCTCAACGACATCAACCCCAACGACATCGACCGCATCGAGGTCCTGAAGGGGTCCGCGGCCTCCACGCTGTACGGCACCGAGGCCGCGGCGGGCGTGATCCAGATCTTCACGAAGCGGGGCACCACGGGCGCGCCGCGCTGGACGATGCAGGTCGACCAGGGCTTCAACCACGAGATGCCCTTCGCGCCCGACGTGGACGTGCGCCCGGTGAACGACCCGACGCTGTCCACGATCCCCCGGGGCCAGTACTCGTACAAGTACCTCAACATGGATCCCTGGCTGCGGGACGGGTATCGCCAGAAGTACTCGCTGAGCGTGTCCGGCGGCTCGCAGACGCTGCAGTACTTCGTGTCGGGGCAGTACGACGGCAACCAGGGCGTCATGCCGCTGGACGACGAGCAGAAGGCCGGGGTGCGCGGGAACTTCACGTTCACGCCCATCAACTCGCTGAGCTCCAGATCAACGCCGCGTACAACCGCGACCGACATCCAGAACACCTCCGCGGGGAACAACGCCCAGGGCCTGACCCTCAACGCCTTCCGGCGCGAGCGGAACTACATGGGCAACATGAACCCGGACACCATCAGCCTGGTGCTCGACTACGACATCCGCACGCGCATCGACCGGTTCATCCTGGGGGCCACGGCCGACTACGACCCCGGCGGCGCGTTCAACACCAAGGTCACGGTGGGCTACGACCTGGCCGACCAGGACAACCGCCAGCTCCGCCCCTACGGGTTCCGGCTGCTCCCCACCGGCAAGCTGTACTCGGCGCTGCGGAACTACTCCACGCTGACCGCCGACGTGGTGGCCAACTACCGCCTGAGCCTGGGTGAGGCGAACTCGGTCACGCTGTCCGCGGGCGGCCAGAGCATCACCACGGACCAGCGCACCATCCAGGGCGAGGGCACGGACTTCGCCGGCCCCGGCGACCCGGACCTGGACGCCGGCGCCAACCGGCTGAGCTGGGAGTCCCGCATCCGCGAGGTGAACGCGGGCTTCTTCGGCCAGGCGCTGTTCAACATGAAGGACCGGTACTTCGTCACCGCGCGGCATCCGGGTGGACGGCAACTCGGCCTTCGGCAAGCTCCCTGGGCCTCCAGACCTACCCCAAGGTCTCCGCCTCCTACGTGATCTCCGACGAGGAGCTTCTGGAAGCGAGTCGTACGGCTCCCTGAAGCTGCGGGCGGCGTGGGGCCAGTCCGGCCGCGCGCCGGGCACGTTCGACGCCGTGCGGACCTGGGCCGCCATCGGGTACGGCGGCCAGCCCACGTACCTCCCGAACAACCTGGGCAACCCGGACCTCGGCCCGGAGCGCACCGGCGAGACCGAGCTCGGCTTCGACTGGTCCGGCTTCGAGCAACCGCCTCGTCGGCCGAGTTCACGTGGTACAAGCAGCACACCACCGACGCGCTGTTCAACGTGCGGCACGCCCTCTCGGAGGGCTTCGCCACCTCGCAGCAGGAGAACGTCGGCGAGCTGGAGAACAAGGGGATCGAGGCGAACATCCACGCCGCGCTCTACGACGCCGAGAGCTGGGGCTTCGACCTGGGCACCAGCCTCTACACGAACCACTCCAAGGTCCTGTCCCTGGGTGGCGCGCCGCCGTTCAGCGGCTGGCGGCTGTGGATCGAGGAGGGGTATCCGGTGACGCTCATCCGGGGCGTGACCATCGACAACCCCGACTCCAAGACCGATCCGCCGTACGCCTGCGGTGACAGCCGCGTGGAGCCGGGCGCGCGCGTGCGTGAACGTGGACGTGCCCCTCGGGCCCCAGGAGCCCACGAAGGTCTTCGGCGTCAACGCGTCGCTGCGCGGGCCCGGGGGCGTCGAGCTCTCGGCCCGGGGCGAGTACCAGGGCGGCCACTACATCTACGACGGGCCCACCAACGAGGGCGTGAACCGGGACATCCGGTGGCCCACCTGCGCCGACTACTACGAGTACACGGACAACGACCACGGCGCGCGACGCGCCGGCCGACGATGCGCTACTTCTGCGACTCGGGCGTTCTACCGGCGCGGCACCATGATCCACAAGGCCGACTTCTTCAAGATCCGCGACGTCACGGCCCGGATCCCGCTGGGCGAGCTCGTCCCCGGCAGCTCGAACAGCACGCTGACGCTGTCGGCGCAGAACTTCTACCGGTGGCGGAACTCCGACTTCCCCATCTTCGACCCGGAGATGGTGACCAACACGGGCTTCGGAGACCAGGTGCCCGGCATCACCGAGCACATCCCGCCGTCGGCCTCCTTCGTCGCTTCCATCCGGGTGGTGTTCTGATGTCCGCCGCACGCAGAGGAGAACCGAGCATGTTTCGATCGCTGAAGCGGCTTGGCGCGGCGAGCGTCCTCATCGTCGCGGCCACCGCCTGTGACTTCGAGGTGACCAACCCCGGGCCCCACGGACGACGCCTTCCTGGACCGTCCGGAGGCCCACCAGGCCGTCGCCAACGGCTCGGCCCGGATGCTCTTCGACGCACTCAACGAGGTGGCCTACACCACCTCGGCGGTGACCCGGGAGATGTTCCCCTCGGGCTCCACGTCGTCGTTCGGCATCTCCCAGAACCAGCAGGAAGGACTGCTCATCTACGACGACGAGCACATCGTGGACGGGTGGACCAGCGCCCAGCGGGCGCGCTACATCGGTGAGAGCGGCTTCGCCCGCTTCGACGAGACCCACGAGGGCGGGAACACCGGATACGCGCCCGCGGTGGACGCCGCGCTGTACGCGGCGTACGCCAACCGTCTCCTGGGGGAGAACTGGTGCGAGTCCGCCGTGGACGGCGGCGCCATCATCACGCGGACCGAGATGCTGCAGCGCGCGGAGGAGTGGTTCACCACGGCCATCGAGGCCGCGAGCACCTCGGCGTTCGCCGACCAGAAGACGGCGGCCTACGCCGGCCGCGCGTCGGTGCGGGCGAACCTGGGCGACTGGGCCGGCGCGATCTGCCGACGCGGCGCAGGTGCCGACGTCGTTCGAGTTCGACGCCCGGTACGAGACGGCCCAGCAGGACCAGTTCAACCGCATCTACTTCGCCGGCGCCAGCGAGCCCTACCGCGCCGTGACCGTCTGGAACACGGTGTACGTGGACTACTACGACCACGACCGGGGATCCCGCGGACGCCCTGGACGTACACACGAAGGGGACGTGGGAGACGCGTCCGTGGGCGTGGTGGGCTCGAAGGTGCCGTTCTACCAGCAGCAGAAGTTCGCCGAGCGCGGCTCGGACATCCGGCTGTCGTCGGGGTACGAGATGCGGCTGCTGGAGGCGGAGAAGAAGCTCATGGACGGCGACATGGCGGGCGCCATGGACGCTGGTGAACGCCCACCGTGTGGAGCTGGGGCTCGACCCCTGGGCGCCGGCGGACCTCACCGAGGCGTGGGCCGACTACAAGCGCGAGCGGGGCATCGAGCTGTGGCTCGAGGGCCGTCGCCTCTCCGACCTGAAGCGCTGGAAGGACAACGGCAGCCCCGGGGCGCTGGACGTCCTGGAGACGGCCGGCAGCGCCGAGTCGTACCTGGATCCGGGACAGACCCTCTGCTACCCGATCCCCAAGAACGAGCGGGAGTCCAACCCCAACATCCCGCTGCAGCCGGGCGGTTGACGGGGAAGGCCTGATCCAGGCCTGACGTGAAGCGGCCCCGCCCGGTCACCGGGCGGGGCCGCGCTCGTTCGGAGTCGCGCTCGGTGGTGGGCGTGCGGGCCGGCCGCCGCCCCTACGGGAAGACGCGGAAGCTCAGGATCGGGACGCGCCGGCTCTCCTGCGTTCCACCCCCGGTGTTGTCGGCACTTCCCCCACCTCCCCGCGCCTGGAGCGCGATGATCACGCCGGCGGCCACCGCTCCGACCCCCACCACCACGCCCGTCCGCCCCTTGTCGAGGTGGCGCTGCTCGATCTCGAGCACTTCGTGCGTCGGCACGCTGAGCCTTTGGACGACGGCACGCATGCCGCGCTCGGCGTCGTTGTGTCCGACCGACGTGTCCACGAGGACCTGGCCGTCGTCCTGCTCCACCAGGGTCCCGGTGAGGAGGCGGTCTTCGGTGAGGCGCTGCTCCACCAGGCGTCCGGCCTCCGCGGCGGTCAGGCGGATGCGCACCGGCGTCCCCGGCGCCACTTCTTCCAGAGGCGTGGACAGATAAGTGTAGCAGCCGTTGGCCGCCAACAGCGTGCCGACCAGGAGGAGGCCCTTGCCGCGCATGTGATCCCTCGACGACCCGGGGTGGATGCGACCTGCGAACGCGAAGCTATATACGCCCGAACCCACCTGGAAGATCGCGACGGCGTTCCCGTCGCTCCCCCCGGGCAGGGGGGTGAGCCTCCGCGCGTCCCGATTCTGCATGCTCCAGGGGGAGAGGCGGGGTCGCACGGGGGCTCTACAACGCGATGCTGGCCAGGCGCCCATCGCTACCGCAGCGTCCACTCCCACAGGTTCCAGAAGCTCCCGAAGTTCGTGCCGCTCGGCCGGAACCCACCCACGCGGGTGCTCACCAGCTGCGGGATCACGTTGTAATAGAGCGGCAGCGAGCGTGCCGTTTCGGCGAGCCTGACCTGCACGCTGTCGAGCAGTGGCTTGCGCGCGGCCAGATCGAGGTGGCGGTCCGACGCCTCCATGAGCGCGTCGAGCTCGGGGTCGCACATCCCGGTCATGTTGTTGGGACCGTCGCAGGCGTACAGCCCCGTGACGCTGGGGTCGGCCGGGAGGAACCAGGCGCTGACGATCGCCTCCCACTGCCCGCTCCGCCAACGCTGCGTCCATGCGGCGCTCTCCAGCGTCTCGAAGCGTCACCTCGACGCCCACGTCGCGCAGCTCGGCCTGGATGACCTGCGCCACGGCGATCCGGTCGGTGCTCCCGGCGCGGTTGAGCATCGTGAAGGAGAAGCGCTCTCCGTCGCGCACGCGGATCCCGTCCGGTCCCGGGAGCCACCCGGCGTCGGCGAGCATGCGTCCCGTCAACCCGGGGTCGAAGGAGACGGTGGGCACGTCGGGGTCGTGGTAGGGGCTGCTCGGGTTGATGGGCGAGTCGGCGACGCGCACCGTTCCCTGCATGAGCTTGTCGGCGATCGCCCGGCGGTCCACGGCGTGGAACAGCGCCTCCCGCACGGATGGGTCGGAGAACAGCCGACGCGCCCGCTCGGTGTTCACGCTCAGGTCCAGGTGCAGGAAGGTGTTGGAGCTCACCAGGTGGACCTGGTAGCCGTCCAGGCCGCGCACCTCGGACACCTGGGTTGGGAGGAGCTGCGCGTAGTGGTGCTGGCCGGCCCGCATCGCGTTGAGCCGCGTGTTCGGGTCCGGGATGAACGCCCACACGATCTCGTCGATGCGGGGGTACTCGGGCCCCCTCCAGTAGTCGTCGTTGCGCACGACGCGGATGTACTCGCCGCTCTTCCACTCGGCGAACTTGAACGGCCCCGTGCCGACGGCGGCCGGTCCCCGGTTGAACGGCTCGTAGTTGACGATCTGCTCGGTGGTCATGCCGCCCAGGACGTGCTCGGGGAGGACGGCCTCGAACAGTCCGTCGTAGTAGCCGTACACGCCGTTCCACCGGAACACGACGGTGTGGTCGTCGGGGGCGTCGCAGCCGATGATGCCGAGATACTGGTCCCGGTTGTAGACCTGGGAGTTCGGGCTGGTGACGAACTTCCACGTGAAGCAGACGTCGGCGCTGGTGAACGGCTCGCCGTCGTGCCAGCGGACGTTCTCGCGGAGCCGCCACGTCATGTCCACGGTTCCGTCGGCGTTGTGCGTGACGAGACCGTTCGCCTTCGTTGGGGATCTCCTTGGCGAGCACGGGGACGTAGGTGTTGTGCTCGTCGGTCGTGATCAGGCCCTCCATCATGCTGAACTCGATGTCCACGAGGTTCTGGCTGGTGAAGGGGTTCAGGACGTCGATCTCCCGGTCGTAGGCGACGCGCAGGATCGTCCGGCCCTCCCCCGCGGCCGAACCGCCCTGGCCGTGCTCCGGTCCGCCGCACGTGGCGATCGTCAGGCAGACGAGCGCCAGGGTACCGAGCCGGCCGCATGCCGCGGCCCGACGGGACATGGTCACCGGGGCGCCCCCCCGAACGCGACGCGCACGCCGATCTGAGCCTGCCACTGGGAGTCGGGCGAGGCCACCGACCACGGCTGCGGGGTGCGCACGTTGCCTTGCGCGTCGCGGAAGGGGAGGAGGCCGCCCGTCCACTCGGAGAGGAGCTCACCGGTGCCGCGGGTGCGCTCGATGGGTTGGAGGAGCGACGACGTGGGGGCGATGGTGCGGACCAACCCCCAGTCGTGGTTCACCAGGTTGAGGACGTTGACCAGGTCCGCCTCGATTCGCACCGCGGCGCCCCGCACCCGCAGCCCTTGCGCCACGCGCAGGTCGAGGCGGTTCTGCCAGGGGGCACGGCACCTGTTCCGGAGCATCATCCGCCCCTCGAAGCGCTGCAGGCACGGATCGGACGCGAGTGCGGCGGCCAGGCGCACCGACGTACCCGGACCGGAGGGCACCTCCAGCGGATCGACGGGAACGTAGACCAGGTCGTTGTTGTGGTCCGACGCCTTTCCCAGCGATGGATAGCCGTCGCCGTTGAGGTCGCCCCGGTACACGTACGAGAACGGCAGCCCGGACTCCCCGGTGTACAGGAGCGCGATCTCCGTATCCTCGAGCGCGGGCACGGGGGTGCCGTAGAGGGCGAGCACCACCTTGTGCGGCCGGTCGAAGTCGGATGGCGTGAGTGGCGGATCGTTGGGGTCGCCGTGGGTGGGCGTGGACCCGAACGCGCCGATCAGGTCCACGGACGTCAGGCTCATGCGGTCGTACGATCGCCCGTACGCGTAGCCGGTCCGGAATCCGATCCGCTCCGAGAGCGACCCATGCACCTCGGCGGAGACCGACCAGGAGCGATCTCCCGAGCCGTTGGTGACCAGGAGCACCTGGCCGTAGTCGGGGAGCACCCGGTTCGGTCGGAAGCCGAGGGCGGACGGCGTGCCGAAGTGCTCGCGGTCCGTCCCGCCGTAGCCGCGCAGCGGCCCGAGACCGTCCTCCTGAGGCACGATGTTCAGCTCCCGCAGCCGCACCTGGTGCACCGACTCCCCGAGGACCACGCCGACGGACGCCGCGATCGACGACGTCAGCTCCTGGTCCACCGACAGCGACATCTTCGCATACTGCGGATAATGGAAGCCCTCGTCGAACACGGTCACCGTTCGCGACACCGTGGGCGGGCCGTACACGCACGTCGGATCCGGATCGCCGCTCGGGTCGAACTGGGGCGCCGTGTTCCCCACCGGCGGGCTCGTGGTCACCCGCCCGAAGCAGGCCCGCACCTCGGAGCGAAGACCCGTATCGTGGAAGGCGTTCGCCAGCCAGACGTAGGGGAGCTGGCCGGTGAACAGGCCCACGCCCGCGCGCACCTGCGTCCGGCGCGTGCGACCACGCCGCCAGTTGAGCCCTACCCGCGGCGAGAACAGGACGGTGCCGGACGGGACGTGCGATGTCGAGTGCCCGAAGGCGGCCGCGATCGCCTCGTTCTGCTCGGGATGGTCCAGGGCGAAGGGAACATCCACGCGCACGCCGAAGCGCAGCGTGAGCGCGTCCAGGTCGATCTGGTCCTGCACGAACGCCCCCGCCTCGGCCACGTCGAAGGCGATGCCCGGGCTCTTGCCGTCGAGGAGCACCGTGCGCTGGTAACGCAGAGGCGCGTTGTCGAGGACGTCCGTCCAGTCGGCGAAGAAGTAGGAGCCCTTCGAGCCGGGAAGGTACGTCTGGCGGATGCCATACCAGGCGGCCTGGCCGCCGAGCGTGAGCGTATGTCGGTCCCGGACCAGCGTCAGCGTGTTCGTGAGCCTGGCGCTCGTCTGCTCCAGGTCGTCGTCCTGGGCGTAGAACTGGGCGCCCACCCGGATCGGCCTCGTCGCGCTCAGCGAGAAGAAGGGGCTCTGCAGCACCGCCTCGACCTGGGGGTAGTCGCTGGCCGGGCGGGTGCGGTCGGTGGTCCGTTGGACGGTGAGGTCCAGCTCGTTCCCGCCGCGACCGCCGAGGTCGGTGAAGAGCTGCGCCGAGAGCAGGTTGTTGGTCGAAGTGCGGAACACCGCGTTGGAGGAGAGCTCGTAGGGCTCGAAGGGCGCCCGGTTCGGGCCCTGGTCGTTGGAGGCGCGGGCGAAGAGGTTCCGCACGCTCAGGCGGGTGCCACCCGCGAAGCTCCAGTCGAGGCGCGCGAAGACGTTGGCCAGGTCCTGCGTCAGGTCGTAGGGGCCGGCCACGCCGGTGTCCACGCCGTGCGCCTCCTCGAAGATCCGCTGGAAGAGGTCGATCGTCTCCGGGGTGATGCCCACCAGCGCGGCATCGTCGCGCCCGGAGTTGTAGCCCGAAGGCGGCCCCCGCCGGCGCTCCACCTCCCCCGAGAGGAAGTAGTGGATCCGGTCCCGCACGATGGGTCCGCTCGCGGTGAGGCCGACGAGGGTCCGCCGGATCCCCGAGGCCTGTGCCGTACCGGACGGAAGCGTCAGGTCTCCGGTGAGCGCCGCGTCCCGCCCCACCGCGAACGCACGCAGTGCGAAGTCGTTCGTGCCGGTGCGCGTGACCGCGTTCATCACGCCGCCCGCGAAGCCGGAGAGGCGCGCGTCGTAGGGGGCGACGAGGACCTCGTACTGCGCGACCGCGTCGAGTGGGAGCAGCTTCGCGCCTGCCTGCCCGCCGGGGATCCCGGTCGGCGTCAGGCCGAAGACGTCCCCCGCGGCCAGCCCGTCGACGAGGATGGTGTTGTAACGGTCGTTCTGTCCCGCCACGCTGAACCCTCCGGCCTCGGTCCTGCGCACCAGCGTGGAGAGCACGGTCAGGTCCATGACGTCCCGCGAGAAGACGGGGAGCGAGCCCAGCGCGCGCTCGCCGACCAGCGTGACCGGTCCAACGCGGGCGCGGTCCACGACCTCCCCCCTGGGGACCTGCACGGACACGCCCTCCACGGGCACCGCTTCACCGCGCAGGACGAGGTCGACCGGTAGGGTGGCGCCGATGGCGAGCTGCAGGTCCGAACGGGTGGCATCGGCGTAGCCGATGTGCGTGGCGGTGAGCTCCCAGGGGCCGCCCGGAGGGAGGAGGAGGATCACGTAGCGCCCGTTCTGGTCCGTGATGGCCGTGCGCTCCGCGCCCGTGCGGAGCTGGCGTACCCGCACGGTCACCTCCGAGAGAGCCTGGCCGTTCGGATCGGTCACGGTCCCCCGGATCGCCGACGTCGTCTGGGACTGCGCGGAGGCGGACCGGGGAGTGGCCGCCAGGGCGATCAGGGCGGCGAGCGCGCATCGCCGGGCCGGGCGACGGAAGAGCATGGGCCTCCGGGTACGTGGGGAGCCGGGACGATCGAGTGCGGGGACGGACGCGGACGGCCTCCGCCGGATGTCCCGTGAGTATACGTGGGGCGGGCGCGGAAGTAACGCGGCCCGCAGGCCGCGCTTCCACGCGACGCTCCTCAGCTCCGCCCGAACATCCCCACCGTGTCCGTCGAGTGCATCCGCCCGTAGAGGAAAGGCACGAACGCCGCACGGTCGTCGGTCGCCACGCCGGCCCACGCGGGGGCCACGCTCGCCTCGCCCCACCAGTAGGACCAGATGAGCACGGCGCGCGAGGGCGCGGCGATGAAGCGCATGCGGTTCTCCACCCAGCCGTCGCCCC
This sequence comes from uncultured Gemmatimonadales bacterium, assembly GCA_963848895.1. GTDB lineage: Bacteria > Gemmatimonadota > Gemmatimonadetes > Longimicrobiales > Gaopeijiaceae > SZUA-318. The sequence goes on along the minus strand of CAWKGE010000017.1, from coordinate 122,958 downwards.
CCACCAGGGCGTGGGCCCGCAGCCAGTCGCGCACCTCGCCCTCCGGCCTCGACCGGGCGTGCAGGCGCCACGCCGCCGCCGTTCCGATACCGGCGCGGTAGCGGTTCATCAGCGCCTGCAGCCGGTCGTCGTCGGATTCGATCCAGTCGGCCGCTTCCATCCCCGCATCGGCGATCCCCTCGAAGACCGACGAGCTCGCCGTGTTGACCACGCTGAGCAGGACGTCGTCGGCGGCTTCTCCGGCTCGGGCCATCGTCTCGCGCAGCTTGAACTGGACGTAGTGCCCGGGGCAGCCCTCGTGCGCGGCCAGGTGCTTGAGCGCCGGACGGGTCAGCACCGGATCGGTGTTCAGCTCGATCGTCCGGCGCAGGTAGTCGCAGCGCGCGTTGTACGGCACGCCCGATACGGTCGCGACGCGCATCCCGTCGGAGCGGGGGGCCGGGATCGCCACCACCCGTTCCTCCGTGCGCGTCCACGCCTCGGCGAGGAGCTCCTCGAGCAGCGGTACCACCGCCGACGGCTCGACGCGGTTGCGCGCCTCCCAGGCCCTGCAGCGGGGCTCCAGGTCGCCGGAGTAGCCCATCGCGCCGAGGAGCCCGTGCATGTCGTCGCGGAGCGCGTCCAGCTCCTGCCGTGACGCCGGCCGCGCGGGAACGTGGAGGAAATCCGCGAGTTGCGCCTCGAAGGGCAGGCCCTGCGTTCGCCAGCGGATGAAGGCGAGCGTGGAGTGGCAGAGCTGGTCGTAGTAGCGTCGGCGATCGGGCTCGGGGAGTCCGGCCGCTTGGCGGCGCAGCTCCTCGAGGCGGGCCGCCGCCGCTCCGTACCCGTCGAAGCGATCGGGCTCGAGCCGTCCCTCCCCGTCCATGTTCAGGACGACCAGGCCCTCGGCGTCCGCGCTCTCCGTCCGGTACAGCGCATCGACGCCCAGAAGGGCGGCGGCCGCCTCCCGACCCAATGCCAGCGTCCGCGGATCCGTCATCCGTCCTCCTCGTGGTCGGATCCCTTCGGGGCCGCGGTGGTCGCATGCCCCGTGAGCTCGCCCGCGAGCGTGACCGGGACGGAGCCCCAGTGCAGAAGGCCGTCGTGGAAGTCGCGCAGGGTGAACGCCGCTCCCGCGCGCTCCTCGGCGGCGCGGCGCAGGGCGTGGATGCGGTCGGTGCCCGCCAGGTACATGAGGGCCGTGCCCGGGAACATGCTGTTCTTGACGGCTTCGGCGCGTGCAGCCTGCGGGCTCATCGCGGCCCGCTCCCGGTAGAACGCCGCCGCCTGCTCGAGCGTCATCCTTCCCCGGTGCAGCTCCACGTCGACGATGGCACGTGCGCACATCCGTGCCCGGCTGCTCGCCTCCGCGTACGCCTCCAGCGGCGTGAGGCCACCCACCTCGGCCACCAGGTCCGTGGCGTAGCAGGCCCACCCCTCGGCCATCGTGCCGCCGCAGAACATCGCGATGCGCGACGCGCAGTCCACCGCCGCCACCCGCCCGATCCGCGAGGGGGATCGGAACGCGTGCCAGTTCTGGACGTGGTGGCCGATGCCGCCGTGGTGTACGACGTGGTTCAGCTTGATCACCGCGTCGTTGTGCGCTTCCAGCAGCGTGCGTCGCTCCTCGTCCGGCAGGTCCGCCTCGATGGGCGTGACCAGGTAGTCGTGCACCGACGGCCGGTCGTACGCGGCGGGCGACCGGTAGTGGAGGAAGTAGAGATGGGGCGCCGCTTCGCGTGCCCAGGCGGGGCGCGGGACGTAGCGGATCGGGAAGTCGGGCCAGGTCAGGAGGTCGTGCTCGAGGACGAGCGCACGCACCTCGTCCCAGATCTCGCGGTAGCGGGCGTAGTAGCCCTCCGGGGAGGGGTGGAGCTCCGCGAGCCGCACCAGCGCCTCGGCGGGTGAGGCGGCGCCGAAGTCGGAGGCGTGCTCCGCCAGGTGCGCCCGCGCACGCTCCAGCTCTGCGCGGGCGTAGCGCCCGATCTCTTCGGTGGTCTCTTCGAGGAAGTGGCCCTCCCGCAGGTGCAAAGCCAGGGCCTCCTCGCCGCACGCCACCGGTTCTTCCGGCCCTTGCCGCAACGTCCCGCGCAGCCAGGCCGCGTGCCCTTCGAAGGCGGCCGCCGCGCGGTTGGCGGCGTCCCGGAGGGCCGGTGCGCCAGGGGGTGCTCCGGCCGTCAGGCGCCCGATGCCGTCGCCCAGGAACTTCATCGCGCCGGTGCATTCGTCCAGGGCCCGCTCGGTCCACGCCGCAGGGGCGCGGCGCACCCGGTCGCGGCCCTGGGCGAGGAGGGTGGGGACGGCCTCGAGCCGCGCCCGCGCCGCTGCCATGCGCGCGTCCAGCGGCGCGAAATCGGAGAGGAAGAGCGACAGGATCCCGAAGATCGCTTCGCCCGTGGTGAAGCTCGGGTTTCCGGCGTGGAAATGACCGGAGTCATGCTCCCAGAGCTGGATGCGCAGGAACCCCCGGGCCAGCCGCAGGTCCACCTCCTCCAGCGGCGTCAACGCTTCGTCGTCCAGGCGGGCGGAGCGGCGGAGGAGGTCCTCCATGTCGGCCACCGTGTCGCCCACGCCCGCTTCCGACAGATCCGGCAGCCGGTCGTCCAGGTCGTGCACGCCGATGAACGTGGCGTTCACCGGGCGGCGGCCGTAGTAGGACGCGAAGAAGCCGTCCATCCACGCCTCGAAGGGCACGGACGGCTGCGCCCGGGGACCCACTACAGCGTCCTCTTGAAGCGCCGCACGGCGAAGAGCACGCCGAAGCCCGCCATCCCCGCGAGCAGGAGGAACTGAGGCCACAGCTCCCGGAAGCCCGAGCCCTTCAGGAAGATCGCCCGCACGACGTAGAGGAAGTGACGAAGCGGGTTGGCCACGGTGAGCACCTGGAAGAACTCCGGCATCGTTTCCACGGGATACAGGAAGCCTGAGAGGATGATGGCCGGCAGGAGGAAGAGGAACATCGACAGGAAGGCTTCCTGCTGCGTGTTCGAGATCGTCGAGATGAACAGGCCGAACGACAGCCCGGCGACGATGAACATGGCGGCCGCCAGCAGGAGCGTCAGGGGCGACCCCCGCAGGGGGATGTCGAACCAGAGGAGCGCCACGACGGTGACCAGCGCGAGCTGGACCAGGGCCACGCCGGCCACCGGGATCGTCTTGCCGAGGATCAGCTCGGTCGCGGACAGCGGCGACACGAGGAGCTGCTCGAGCGTGCCCACCTCGCGCTCGCGCACCACCGCGAGGGCGGTCAGGAGGAGGCACATGAGAAGCACGATCACGCCGATGACCGCCGGGACGTTGTAGACCCGCGACTCCAAGGAGGGGTTGAACCAGGCGCGGGTCCGCAGCTCGACCGATTTCGGGAGCGGCGCTCCCCCCCGCGCGGCGATCCGCACGCTCATGTCCTGGGCGATCTTGGCCGCGTAGCCGGTGGCGATCGTCGCCGTGTTCGAGTTCGCACCGTCCACCACGAGCTGCACGGCCGGCCCGCGCCCCGCCTTCACGTCGGCGGCGAAGCGCGGCGGGATCTCGAGCCCGACCTTCGCGTCGCCGTGGTCGAGGGCGCGGCCCAGGTCCGCGGCGTCGTCGGAGCTGCCCACCACCCGGAAGTAGCCGGAGGCGGTGAACGCGTCGACGAGCCGGCGCGACTCGGCCGTGCGGTCGTGGTCCACCAGGAAGGTCGACACGTTGCGCACGTCCGTGTTCACGGCGTAGCCGAAGAGGAGGAGCTGGATGATGGGCGCGCCGAAGATCATCCGCTTGGACATGGGGTCGCGCAGGAGCTGGCGGATCTCCTTGACGACCATCCGCCGGATGCGGAGCAGCGAGAGCGCGCGTGCCTCGTTCATGCGCGCAGCTCCTTGTGGAATACGTGCGCCGCCAGGCCGAGACCCAGCGCCGCGTAGGCCAGCATGAGCAGGGCCTGAGGCCATAGCACCTGCACGCCCACGCCCTTGAGGAAGATCCCGCGCGTGACCGTGACGAAGTAGCGCGCGGGTACCAGAAAGGTCACGCCCTGGAGGAAGCGCGGCATGCTCGCGATGTCGAAGAGGAAGCCGGACAGAAGCAGGGCGGGGAGGTACGTCGCGACCATGGCGACCTGCGTGGCCAGCACCTGCGACTTCACCGCCGCGGAGATGAAGATCCCCAGGCCGAGGGCGCCGATCAGGAACAGCAGCGTCATCACGGACAAGAGCAGCACGCTCCCGTTCAGGGGCGTGCCGAAGATGAGTATCCCGGCGACGACGGTTACCGCGACGTCGAACGCGCCGATGGCCAGGTACGGGAGCAGCTTGCCCAGGACGACTTCCAGCCGGCCCACCGGCGTGGCGGCGAGCTGCTCCATCGTGCCGCGCTCCCACTCCCGTGCGATCGTGAGCGCCGTGAGCATGGCCGCGATGATCGACATGATCACGGCGATCAGCCCCGGCACGATCATGTGCCGGCTCTCGAGGTCGGGGTTGTACCAGGTGCGTGGCTCCAGGCGCAGCGGTGGCGTGATCTCGCGGCCGCCGAGGACGGCATCCCGCCCGAAGCGGCTCACGATCGCGTCCGCGTAGTTCTGGGCGATGGTGGCGGTGTTGGCGTCGCTCCCGTCCAGCAGGAGCTGCACCTCGGCGCCCCGGCCCGCGCGCAGGTCGCGGTCGTAGCCTGGCGGGATCGTGAGCACGCCGCGCACGCGCTCGCGCACCAGGTCCTCTTCGGCGGTGCGCCCGGTGCTCAGGCGCTCGACCACGGAGAAGTACCCGCTGGAGACGAACGCCTCCACGAGCTTGCGGCTGCTCGCGGTGCGGTCGTGGTCCACCACGGCGATCGGGATGTCGTTCACGTCCCAGGTGATCGCGTACCCGAAGAACAGGAGGAGGAAGAGGGGGAGGGCGAAGGCCAGGATCATGCTGCGCGGATCGCGGCGGAGCTGGATCCATTCTTTGCGGGCCATGGCGAGGAGGCGGAAGAAGTCCATGCAGACCCTCCTAGCCGACCGCCGCGCCGCCCTCGGCGCGGACCAGGGAGACGAAGACGTCCTCGAGCGAAGGCTCGACGGTGTGCATGTCCTCCACCGTGCGCCCGGCATCCGCGAGGATGCGGCGCACGGCCGCCCGCCCGGGCTCGGCGTCCTCGACGGTCACGTGCAGCAGGCGCCCGAACATCGCGGCTTCCAGGACGCCCGGCGCGCCGACCAGGGCCTCGACGGCCCTGGGCGCGTCGTCGGTGCGCACCTGCGAGGATCGGCTCGACCACGCGGTCGCGTAGCGCGCGCGGTGCGTCCAGCGCGATCAGCCGGCCCCGGTTCATGAGCGCCAGCCGATGGCAGTACTCGGCCTCCTCCATGTAGTGCGTCGACACGAACACCGTGGTGCCGCCCGCCGCCATGTCGTCGATCAGGTCCCAGAAGCGGCGCCGGGCGACCGGGTCCACGCCGGACGTGGGCTCGTCGAGGAAGAGGATCGGAGGCTCGTGCACCATCGCGCACCCCAGCGCCAGGCGCTGCTTCCACCCCAGGGGGAGTTCCTCGGTCACCCGGTCGTCCGCCTCCTCGAGCCCGGCCATGGAGAGGATCCACTTCCGACGCTCGCGGAAGCGCTCGCCGGTGACGCCGTAGAGCCCTCCGAACAGCTCGATGTTCTCTCCGACGGTGAGGTCGGTATACAGCGAGAACTTCTGCGACATGTAGCCGATGGAGCGCTTGATGGCCGGCGCGCTCCCTGCGGATGTCGTATCCGGCGACCTGGCCGTCTCCTTCGGTGGGGGCGAGCAGGCCGGTGAGCATCTTGATCGTCGTGGTCTTCCCGGCACCGTTGGGGCCGAGGAAACCGAAGATCTCGCCGGAGTGCACGTCGAAGGTCACGCGCGTCCACCGCTGTGAAATCGCCGAAACGGCGGGTCAGCTCGCGGACCCGCACCGGAAGGGGGGCGTCAGCCACGGGCGCCCCCCACGAGATGGATGAAGACGTCCTCGAGGGACGGCTCGATCTCCTCCACGTCCAGCACGGAGAGCCCCGCCGCCTCCAGCGCCCGGCGCGCCGTCGCGGCGCCGTCGTCCGCGGGCAGCAGCGCGTGGACGACGTCGCCGAACAGCGCCGCGCTGCGCACGTCGGGATCCGCGCGCAGCGCCGCCCGCGCCTCGCGGGGCCGGTCGGCGCGCAGCGCGAGCATCGTCCCCTCCAACGAGCTCTGGAGTACCTGCGGGCGGTCGAGGGCGAGGGCGCGGCCTTCATCGAGGAGGACCACCCGGTCGCAGCGCTCCGCCTCGTCCAGATAGGAGGTCGACACGATGACCGTGATCCCGTCGGCCACCATCTCGTGCAGGATGAGCCACAGCTCCCGCCGCGATATCGGGTCGACGCCGAAGGTGGGCTCGTCCAGGAGGAGCACGCGCGGGTGATGGATCAGGCAGCACGACAGGGAGAGCTTCTGCTTCATCCCCCCCGAGAGCTTTCCGGCCAGGCGATCGGAGAACTCCCCCAGCCGGCTGAAGCGGTAGAGGCGCTCCAGCCGCTGCGGCCGGTCGGCCTTCGGCACGCGGTAGAGATCGGCGTAGAAATGGAGGTTCTCCTCCACGGTCAGGTCCTCGTAGAGCCCGAAGCGCTGCGCCATGTAGGCCAGATGCGGCTTGGCCGCCTCCGGGTCCCGGCCCACGTCGACGCCGTCCACGACCGCCGTGCCCTCCGTCGGGCGGAGCACGCCGGCCAGCATGCGCAGCGTGGTGGTCTTGCCGGCGCCGTCCGGCCCGACGATCCCGAACAGCTCGCCCGGGCGCACGTCCAATGTCAACGCGTCGACGGCGGTCAACGGGCCGAAGCGCCGGGTGAGCCCCTCCAGCGACACCGCGGCGGCGCCCGGACGGCCCGGAGTCCGGCTGGCGCTCACGCGCCGATCTCCAGCAGCGTCACGTCGGCGGGGATCCCCGGCTTCAGCTCGAATCCGGGGTCGCCGCTGATGCGTACCTTCACCGGGTAGACCAGCTTGATGCGCTCCTCCGTCGTCTGGACGTTGCGGGGCGTGAACTCGGCCTCGCTGCCGATGAAGGTGACCTCTCCTTCGTAGACCTTGTCGGGATACGTATCCGACGTGATACGTGCTCCCATCCCGAGCTTGACCCGGCCGATCTCGTCCTCGCGGACGTAGATGCGCACCCAGCGGTCGTTCGGATCGAGGAGGGTGAGCACCGGCGCCCCCGGGCTCACGGTCTCCCCGGGCTCACGGTGGCGCACCGTGATCCGTCCATCGAAGGGCGCGTACACGACGGCGTTCGCGAGTACGGCCTCGGACCGGGCGACGTTGGCACGCGCCTGCTGCACCATCGCCTCCTGCGCCTGGATCGTCTCCGTCCGGGGGCCCTCCCGCACGAGCGCGAGCGTCTGCTCGGCCTGGTCGAGGGTCGCGTCGGCGACGTCCTTCGTGGTGAGCGCACGGTCGAGCGCCTGGCGGCTCACCGCCCCTCCGTCGAAGAGCTTCTGCGAGCGCTCGGCGTCGCGTCCGGCCTCTGCGGCCCTTTGCCGCGCCGAGCGGACGGCGGCCTCGGCCTGGAGGACCTCCTGCGGGCGCGAGCCCCTGCGTAGCTCCGTGAGACGTGCTTCGGCGGCTCGTAGCTGGGCGGCGGAGGCGTCGCGCGCTGCGGTCAGCTCACCGGTGTCCAGGCGCGCCAGCTCGACGCCCCCCGTCACCGTGTCCCCTTCCCGCGGGACGATCTCCTCGACGCGGCCCGGAACCTGGAAGCCCAGGTCCGCTTCGGTGGCCTCGACGGTGCCCGACGCCGAGATCCCCGCCGCTTCGGCATTTCCGTTGCGCAGCACCAGCCAGGTGGCGACGGCGGCGAGCACGAGGAGCACGGGCACCACGATCCTCAGTCTCTTCTTCATCACCGGATCTCCAGCGCTTCGTCGATCCACGCCCGGTCCAGGCGACCCTGGGTCCGGGCCCGGCCCGCCCGGGCCAGGATCTCGTCGTATCGAGCCCGGGCATGTCCCGCCCGGGCCTGGAAGAGGGCGGCCTCCGCCCTCAGATAGTCCTGCTGCACGCCCGCCCCGGTCTCGAGGCTGAGCGCCTCGATGCGGGCCACCTCCTCCCACTGGGCCACCGAAGCCTCGAGCGCCCGCGCCCTGGCGGAGGATTCGGCGACCGCTGCGTCGGCGGCGTCCAACGCCCCAGCCACGGACAGCTCGGTCTCGCGCAGCCCCTCTTCGGCCGCGCGCAACTCCGCCGCCGCCGACCGCATGGCGGCCGCCCTCGCGCCACCCGTGAAGAGCGGCCAGGAGATGCGCACACCCGCTTGCCACTCGGTCACATGCTCGCCGGCGCCGCTGCCGTAGTCCTGCAGCCCCGCCGCCGCCGAGAGTCGGGGGAATCGCCCCGCGCGCTCGACGTCCAGTCGGGCCTGCGCCACATCCACGCCGCGGCGTGCGGCGATGATCCGCGGGTCCGTGACGGTCGTGTCCGGCACCCCCGGGCGGGGCGAGACGTCCGCGAGGACACGTCCGGCGACGGCCTCCGCGGGCACGCCCATGAGGCGGGCGAGGTTGCGCTCGGCCAGCCCCACGCGCGCGTCCGCCGTCGCCTTCTGGGCGCGGGCGTCCAGGAGCGCGGCCTCGGCGCGCAGGACGTCCACGCGCGCGGCGGTTCCCTCCTGCAGGCGCTGGTCGGCCCGTTGGCGTTCCGCCTCCAGGGCGTCGACCTGGCGGGACGCCGCGGCCTGCAGCTCGCGGGTGCCCAGGACACCGGTATAGGCGGTCACGACGTTCTCGAGGAGCTCCATGGTGGTGGCCTCCTTGCGGGAGGTCGCCACCCCCTCGGTCGCTTCGGCGCCCCGGATCCGGGCGCCACGGGCGCCGCCGTCCCAGAGGGTCCAATCCAGGCCGAGCTGGCCCTGTACCAGCGTCCGGTCGAACGTGGGCGGGTTCATCGGGTCGAACCCGTGAAGCGGCGCCACGACCATCGGCTCCTCGAAGCGCATGAGCGTGCCGTTGGCCGACAGCGCGGGGAAGAGCGCGGCCCGCGCACCGGCACGCCCCGCGTCCGCCGCGTCCAGGCGGGCGTCCGCGGCGCCGACGGAGGGGTGCGAGGCCAGCGCCGAGTCGGCGGCCGCCTGGAGCGTGAGCGTCTGCGCCTGTATGGAAGGGGGCGCGCCCGCGAGCGCGAGCGCGACGCACAGCGGCGCGGCCCTGCGAACCGAAGAGCGAGTCATTCCGTTGCCTCCTGGCGGACGGCGAGTCCGGTTCGGACGAATCTCTTGACGTGCTCCGCCGCCACGCGGCGGGTTCCGGGGTCGTACAGGTCGAGGCCGCCCACCTCGCGCAGGAGCGGGGCCATGACCGTCATGTAGATGGGCTGCGAGACGACGCTGAGCGCCGTGAGGACCGGGTGGCCGCGCCGCACGGAGCCGTCCGCCCACCCCTCCGACACGACGGACATGACGTGGGCCGCGTTCCTCTGCAGGATCGCCACGACAGCCGTCGGGGGTTGCTTCCCGGCGGCCACCTCCTGGAGGAGGAGACGCGGGAGGTCGGGGTTGGCACCCATGTGGTCGAAGAAGACGTCCACCACGGCGTCGAGGCGATCGAGGGGCGTCCCGGCCCCCGTGGCTACCGCGCCCACCCGCTCCACCATCGGGGTCAGGCCCGCGGTCAGCACCGCTTCGTAGAGGGCGCGCTTGGAGCCGAAGTGGTACGTGATCGCCCCCAGGTTCACGCCGGCCTCCCGCGTGATGTCGCGCACCGAGGAGCCGTCGAAGCCCTTGCGGGCGAAGATCCGGCGTCCGGAGGCCATCAGCGCCGCCCGGGTATCGCCACCTCGAGAGTGCTCGGCCCCGGGCATTCCTGGTCCTTCCATGTCCGTCCCCACCATCCGTCGTGCCATTTAATTCATACGTTCGTATTAATACCAAGGCAGAGGCGACCCCGCAAGGGGGTACGGAGGAGGGCCGCCCGCGTCGGCGGGCGGCCCTCTTGAATCGAGCGTTCGGACGCGTGGGAGCCGACTATTGCGTGTGCAGCCCCAGGGCCTCGTGGCACAGCGTGCACGTCTGCAGGAGCTCCCCGTAGACCGCGGCACGATCCTTCGGCTCGGACGCGGCGCCCGCCCGCGTGGCCAGGTCGTGCACCTTCCTGGCGAGCTGGTCGGCCTGGTCCGACGTCGCGGTCCCGGCCCCGAACGTGAGGGGCGCGCCGACGAGCGCGGCCGCTCCCGCGGCCCAGGCGGCGTCGGACGGCCCGATGATGCCCTCCCAGAGTCGGTCCACCGCCCAGACATGACGATTCATGTGCCCTTCGGGCGCGGAGGTGAGGGGCGGAGCCTCCTCGATCCGCAGGTGGGGACCGCCATCGGTGATGCGGTGGCAGTTACCGCACGCCGTGCCCATGCGGGCGAGGGAGCGCGCGATGTCCGTCAACTCGTCTTGCGCCAGCATGATGCGGGCCTCGGCGCGCATCTGCTCGAGGGCGGGCTCGGCCGCGGCGGGGAACTGCTCCGCCGGGTGGCTGGCGAGCCACCGAGCGGGCCTGCGCGTCGCGCCGACGTCACCGGAGACGACGGCGGACTGGATGACGCCCACCTGCATGAAGTGGGCGAACATGTGGCTCGGCGCGGCCGTGTCGGGGTCGGGTCCGCCGGCGCATGCCGCCAGCATGGACGTGGCCAACAGGAGCAGGGCGCCGGTGCCCGGGCGACTTGAAAACACGAATCCCTCCGATCGCGGAGCCGGCCGGTGAGGATGCCGAGGCTCCACTCGATGCGGAGGGGTCGCAGGGCTTGACGATAAATGTAACGAATTTCGACGGCGCGTGCCCGCTAGTTCACGCGGCGTCGCAGGCTATCCGTGCCCACGCGTCGTCCGCCCGGCGCGGACAGACCGTGAACGATTGCGCGCAACGCCCGCGCGCCTTCCACCAGACGCGGGCCGGGACGTCCGAGCCACGGCTCCCCGACGCTGAACACCCTGCGCCGTCGGACGAACTCCAGCCCGGACCAGGCCGGGTTCCGGAGGACCACGTCGGGGCGATACCTGGCGGGGTCGACGCCGCACCACGACAGGATCACGCCGTCGGGGGCACGGTCCGCGACCTCCTGGTCCGACATCGGACGACTCTTCACCGCCTCCTCCTCCAGCGTTGCCCGCGCCCCGGCCGCGTGGAGCACGTCGGTCGCCCAGGATAGCCGGCCGGGCGTGATCACGGGCTTCGGCCACCACTGGACCAGCAGCCGGGGGGCGTCCTCGGCCGGGTCGGGTGCATCGAGCTCGGCCCGCATATCGGCAACCAGCTCCTTGGCACGCGCGTCCACACCGAGAAGTCGGCCGATGTCGCGTATGTCCCGATAGACGTCGTCGAGGCTCGCCGGCTCCGGCGCGACGAAGGGGAGGTCCGCCGCCTCCAGCTTCTCCACGACCTCTTCGTGGCCCGGGACGGTCAGCGTGGCCAGGACCAGATCGGGCTTCAGCGCCACGACCCTCTCGACGTCCACCTCCAGGTCGGGGCCCAGCCTCGGGAGGGGCCCGACCACCCCCGGGGGCCAGTCCGAGTGGTCGTCCACACCCACGAGCATGTGGGCGCACCCCAGGGCGTGGACGATCTCGGTGTTCGAGCAGGCGAGGGAGACGACGCGCATGGTGCCGGCTACCCCATGACGACGGAGGCGGGTCCGGCGTCGGCCCGGCACGATCGGCGCGTTCCGGGGTCTAGTGCTCCTACGGAGCGCTGGAAGCGTCCGACCGCAGAAGAGACCGATACGATCCGAGGCACCTATGGTCCAGACCCCCTCCACCATGCCCGAGCTCGGGATGAAGGCCCCCGATTTCTCGCTTCCCGAGCCCGCCACCGGAAACGTCGTCTCCCGCGACGACTTCGCGGACGCGGAGGCGCTGCTCGTGGTCTTCATGTCCAACCACTGCCCCTACGTGAAGCACATCGCCCCGGGCCTCGCCGACTTCCACCGGGAGTACGCGCCCAAGGGCCTCGCGATGGTGGGGATCTGCGCGAACGACGCGGCGAACTACCCGGACGACGCCCCGCCGAAGATGGCCGAGGAGGTGGAGAAGCGCGGCTACGGATTCCCCTACCTCTTCGACGAGAGCCAGGAGGTCGCCAAGGCCTACCGCGCCGCGTGCACGCCCGACTTCTTCCTCTTCGACCGGACCCGCTCGCTCGTCTACCGCGGGCAGTTCGACATGAGCCGCCCCGGCTCGGAGACGCCGGTCACCGGCTCGGATCTGCGCGCGGCCGCGGACGCGGCCCTGGCCGGGAGCGCCCCTGCCGCCGAGCAGACCCCCTCCGTCGGCTGCAACATCAAGTGGAAGCCCGGCAACAACCCGCCCTGGTTCGGGTGAGGGACCACGTCTGCCGGGTCCCCGCGGAGCCCCCTCCTGAAAACGAAGACGCCACCGGGCGTATCCCCCGGTGGCGTCTGACTGTCTGCAGCCCGGCACGACGGCCGGAACGGCGCGAACAGTGGATCGAGTTCGGCTTAGAAGCCGGTACGGCGATCGCTTGCCCTTGCCAGGCTGGACAGGGTACACGGACTAGACAAGGATCACCTCCTTAGTTCGGGTCCAACATCGGGCGGAAAGAGACCAGATGTTTTCCGGTCGGCGCTATCATAAAGCATCGACCCGGGGGGTCGCAAGGGATGTCTCGACGGTGTACCACATCTGGTAGCGGCGCATACGCCGCCCCACGAGGGATGGGCCTCGCCCTGGCCCTTCTGCTCGCGGACGGTGGACCCGTGCGGGGGGGGCAGGGTGACGGGCATGGTGTTCGTCCGGGGCGCGGTCGCCGACGGCGGCGTCAGGCCTTCCGGTAGGCCCGCCGGAAGAGGAGCGCGGTCACCGCCAGCGCGACCACGATCCAGATGATCCCCCACACCGTCGTCGGAATCCCCGTGATCTTGCTGAGCATGAATGCGTCGGACTCCAGCTGCGGTCGATCGAGGACGTCGCTCTTGATGTCCAGGATCGCATACAGGCTGGACGTCATGCCGAGCGTGAGCAGCAGGGTGCGGTTCACCGCCACCGACAGCTTGTGCGCGGAGGCGGCGAGGGCGAGGCCGAAGAGGATGCCGAAGGCGATGCCGAAGCCGCTCCGCACGAAGAGAACCGTGAGCGCCACGACCAGCCCGCCGATCAGGCCGACGACGAGGTCCGGGCGGATGCGACGGGCTCGGGAGGCCTCGACCATGAGCGCGCCCCAGACAAGGCTCCCCAGGTACCCCGCCGACAGGGTGACGAAGGCGTTTCCTCCCACGGTGTAGGTGGCGCCGCCCTGGTAGGGGTCCAGCACGATCTTCTGGATGGAGCCTCCCGTCGCGACCGCGGCGATCCCGTGGCTGACCTCGTGCAGGAGGACCACGAAGATCTTGAGCGGATAGACCACCGGCGTGTCCCAAAGGAGCCACAGGGCACCGAAGTAGACGGTGAACCCGGCGAGGAAGCGGAGCTTCCGGCTGGTGGCGTTGGTCATGTCGATGGAGTCTCCTGGGTGTGTCGGGCCCTACGAGGGGCCGCGGCGGCCGGTTTCCGGGCGAGTGTGATCACGAGGCGGAATCCCCACCCCGCTTCGCGAAGCGGGCCTCGAGCAGGGGGGCGCGCTCGTCCAGGGCGTCGCGGGCGAGCCCCGATCCCTGGCCGGTCGCACCGAGGGCGGTCAGCGCTTCACGCGCTACGGCTCCCGCGCCGCCTCCGGAGGAGAAGCCCAGCGTGGCCGACCACTGATAGACCTGGTCGTCCCACCGCCGCGCCAGGCGAGCGTGCTCGGCGACGTCGACGGAGAGACCCCGCCGCTCCGCCTCGTCCAGCGCGATCCGCCGCCGTGCGAGGTCCCGGATGGAAGCCGCGAACGCCTCGGGATCGGACCCCAGACCACCCTCCTTCCACGACGCGGGCTGGGTCGCGGCCCAGGCGGAGTAGTCGCCCCAGGTGAGCCGTCCCGGGTCGTTTCCATCCCATGACGCCAGCACGGTTCCGTCGTCGAGCTGCGCCGGGGCGAGCCCCAGCACCTCGGCCGGGACGTGCAGGGTGCCGGTGTGCTCGTCCATCCAATCGGCGAGCACGGCGTTCGGGTCCTCGATCCGGTCGGCGACCTCGAGCGCGACGCGGCTGCGCGCCTCGGTGAAGGGCACCGTGTCCCGCCCCTCGAGGCGGAGGATGTGGTAGCCGTACTCGGTCTCGGTCACCGGGCTGATCTGCCCGACCTCCAGCGCCGAGGCGGCTTGCCAGAACTCGTCGACCCAGGCACCCTCGCGTCCGGGCTTGAGGAGGCCCTGACGGCCTTCCGCGCCCGGCTCCTCGGACAGACGGGCCGCGGTCTCCGCGAAATCGGCTCCGTTCCGCAGCGCCTGGAGGGCACGTTCCGCCTTCCGCTCGGCGGCGGCGCGCTCGTCCTTCGTGCGCCATCGCTCGGAGAAGAAGAGGATGTGCCGCACCGTGAGCTCGAACTCGGGGTCGGTCCGGTAGCGAGCCTCCAGGACGTCGTCTCCCACGCCGTTCTTCTCCAACGTGAGGTCGGCGGCGAGGAGGTCGAGGAGGCGGTCGTCCTCCCATCGTGCGACGAGCGGCGCCCCCAGCACCGCGGTGGACGAGTCCGCCACCGCCAGCGCGAACGCCGTGAGATGAGCCAACGTCCGGCGCCGGGCCTCCGTGAGGCCGAGGAGCTGGTCCTCGGTGTAGGAGACCGTTCCCACGGTGAGCGCAGGGGGAGCGGGCTCGCCGCACGCGGCGACGGCCAGGGCGAGGAGTGCAGTGCGGGTCTTCATCCCATTAACTTCTGAACTTCCGTCCAAGGAGCAATCGTTGCACGAGTGGAAGACCCCCCCCATCCACCGTTCGTGTGCCCCGCAGGGCCGGCGGAAGCCTGCGCTCGTCCACTTCGTGTTGGCGGCCGCGTTGTGTGCCGCGCCCGGGTCGCTCGCCGCGGCACCCTGTCCCGCCCAGCCGACGCCGGGGCTGTCCGACCTCCTGCGCAACCGCCTGGAGGCGGGCGCAGCGCTGGGGAGCCTCCAGGCCGCCGGGCACGAGATCCGGGCGCTGAACGCGCTCCCGTCGTTCTACCTGCGGCGCGAGGACGCCCCGGCGTGGATCTCGAACGGGACGCCCTCCCGATGCGCCACCGAGGTCGTGGCGGCCCTGCACGCCGCGCCCGAGGACGGGCTGGACGGGATGGACTACCATCTGGCCGCCATCGACTCCCTGATGGCGTCGACCGACGACGCCGGGGCGCGGGCCGACCTCGAGCTCCTGCTCACGGATGCGTACCTCACCTTCGGCTCCCACCTCCTTCAGGGACGGGTGAACCCCTCCACGCTCGAGCCGGAGTGGCTCGCCAACCGGCGCCAGGTGGACATGGCCACCGAGATGGAGACGATGCTGGAGCGTGGCGATCCGGACGCCTCCCTCGACGCGCTCCGACCGGGTCAGCCGGGCTACCGGGCGCTCAAGGCGATGCTCGCGCGCCTGCGGCGCGTCCAGGTGGAGGGGGGATGGGGCACGGTCTCCGCAGGCGCCACCCTGCACCCGGGTGACGCGGACGCGCGGGTGCCGGCGCTCCGGCGCCGCCTGCGTGCGAGCGGCGACCTGACCGGCCGCTCGCCCGCCGACTCGACGCTCTTCGACGAGAGCCTCGCCGAGGGGGTGCGTCGCTTCCAGCACCGCCACGGCCTGGAGCCGGACGGAAACGTGGGACGTGAGACGCTGGCCGCGCTCGACGTGCCCGTGGAGGCGCGCATCGCGCAGGTCGCGGTGAACATGGAGCGCTGGCGCTGGCTGCCCAACGACCTGGGCCGGCGCCACATCCGCGTCAACATCGCCGACTACCGGGTGGAGGTGTGGGACGAGGGGCACGTGGCGCTGGAGATGCGAGCCGTCGTGGGCCGGGAGTACCGGGAGACGCCGATGTTCAGCGCGACGATGACGTACCTGGTGCTGGCGCCGTACTGGCACGTGCCGCCGCGGATCGCCGCCCTGGACAAGTTGCCGGAGATCAAGCGCAATCCGGGCTACCTGGCGTCGATGAAGATGACGCTGTTCGACCAGGCGACGAACGAGCCTGTGGATCCCGCCTCCGTGGATTGGAGCGACCTGACCGGCGCGGAGTTCAACCGGCTCTACCGCATCCGCCAGGATCCGGGGCCGCTCAACGCGCTGGGCAACGTGAAGTTCATGTTTCCGAACCGCCACAACGTCTACCTGCACGACACACCGTCGCGCGAGTTGTTCGCCCGCACGACCCGCGCCTTCAGCTCCGGATGCATCCGCATCGAAGAGCCCCTCGAGCTGGCCGACTATCTCCTCGCCGGGGACCCCCGGTGGACGCCCGAGCGTATCAGGTCTGTCGTCGCCCAGGGTGGGGAAACGACGGTCTGGCTGAGCCGGCCGGTCCCGGTGCATGTTCTCTACTGGACGGCCTTCATGGACGAGGACGGCGCGGTGGACTTCCGTCCGGACCTGTACGGGCGGGACCAGATCGTACGCCATGCCCTGGACGCCGAGCCGCCCGCGCCGTAGCGGAACACGATCCACGAGCCGTCGACCAGCCTGGGAGGTTCCGACCGCCGTATGCCGACCCTGCCGATCCGCCTCCGTGGCGCCTGCCTCGTCCTGGGGTGCGCGTCGGCGGCCCTGTTCGTCGCGAAGGGAGTGCGTGCCGGCGTGGCGGTGGCCCCCGCGCCTTCTGTGGTGGATCCGACCCTGAGGCCGCGCCGGGCAGGGGGCGTGCCGACCTTTCGGATTCCCGCGACGCTCGACGTGCGGGTGGGCGGCGAGCGCGTCCTTCATGCGGTCCACGCCATCCCCCTCCTCCCGGACCAGGGTGTGCGCGTCGAGGTGCGGGGGGGCGTAGAGGGCCTGCTGCGTTATCAGGCCGGGACGGCCGTGGCCGTGGGCGCCGGCGGGTGGCGGTGGATCGCGCCGTCTCGCCCTGGGATCTACGCGCTGCAGGTCGCGGTGGGTGCCGACACCGTGGACCTCACGGCGCTCGTGATGCATCCGGCGGCCGAGGTCCACGACGGCGCGCTCAACGGCTACCGGATCGGGAAGTACCAGGGCAGGCCGCTGCGGGGAGACCCGGCGTATGTCCCCCCCGAAGGGTTCGTCGAGGTGGGGCGGGCCGACCGTGACGTCCTTGTCTCGCCGCACTTCGCGCTCGGGGACTTCCTGTGCAAGCAGCCCGGCGAGCCGCGCTACGTGGCGCTCTCGGTTCCGCTGCTCGCGAAGCTCGAGACGATCGCGGAGGCCCTGGAATCACGGGGCATCGCTCCCGGGGCGCTCCGCGTCATGTCCGGCTACCGCACCCCCGCGTACAACGCGGCCATCGGAAACCGGACGATCTACTCCCGCCACCTCTGGGGAGACGCCGCGGACATCTACGTGGACGCCGACGGGGACGGCGGGATGGACGACCTGAACGGCGACGGTCTGGCGACGGTGGCGGACGCCCGTCTCCTGTCCCGGTGGATCGAGGCGCTCGGCTCCCGCGAGGCGTGGCGGCCCGGCGGCCTGGCCGCGTACCGCGCGAACGCGGCCCACGGCCCGTTCGTCCACGTGGACGCGCGGGGCACCCGCGCCCGCTGGTAGGAAGCTGCGGGTGCGCATCCTCTGGCTCATCGTCCCCGGCTTCTTCGTAGGCTGGCTCGTGATCGACTGGATGCGGCAGCTCTTCTCCGAGGACAAGACGCTCCTCCGCCGGTGGATGGCGGACCAGCCCGTCACGACGACCGCGGCGTGCATCAGCGTCGGCTCCATCGTGGTGTGGGTGGTGCTCATGATCCTCGGGATCTGGTAGGGCGCGAGGCGGGGTGCGCCGGCCTCCCGCACGGGTCGGCACGCGGACGGGTTTTCCCCGCGCCCGTTGACACCGGGCGCATGGGGGCGGCTATTGGCGATCATGTCCCCACCCTCCACGCTGGCGCCAATCCGCCAGCTCTTCCGCGCGATCACCCGCGCGGCGGTGCCCGCCTCCGGGCGGTTCGACGACGCCCGTTGGGCGCGCGCCGAGGAAATCGTGGACACGGCGCTCGCCGAGCGCCCTCAGGCGGTCCGACGCCAGGTCGTGCTCTTCGTCAGGATCGTGGGCATGCTCGCCCGCGTCCGATACGGACGGCGCCTGGAGAGGCTTCCTTCGGAGCGGGTCCGTGCCCTGATGGTGTCGCTCGAGCGCGCACCCGTCCTCCTGCTGCGCCGCGGCCTCTGGGGTGTCCGCACCCTCGCGTTCATGGGCTGCTACGGGCAGGAGGACGTGCGGGCGGAGCTCGGCTACCGTGCGGTTGGCGGGGGGTGGGATGCGCGCGGCTCGGATGCGGGGCCCTGGCCCGACCGGGACGGCGCCGCCCCGAAGGAGGGCTGGACCTTCGTGGCCGGCGAGGAGAAGCCCGACGGTGCGTGACGTCACCGCGGACGTCGTCGTCGTCGGCTCGGGCGCCGGCGGTGGCACGGTGGCCCGGCGCCTCGCACCGCTGGTGCGAAAAGGCCGGCGCGTGCTGGTCCTCGAGCAGGGTGCCCGGTTCGCCGTGGACGAGATGAACGGGGACGAGCTCGACATGGCTCCGGCCCTCTACGCCGACGCCGGAGGCTTCCTGACGGCGCAGGGCACGATGACGCTGGCCTTCGGGCGTGCCTACGGAGGCTCCACGGTGGTCTACACCGGCACGTCGCTTCCGCCGCCGGAGCGCGTGGTGCGGAAGTGGGGCGTCCCGGGGCTGGAACACGCCGACCTCCTGCGGCGGACGCGGCGATACGTCGAGGAGAACAACGTGCACCTCCTCCACGACGAGGAGATCAACGAGAACAACCGGCTGTTCGTCCGGGGAGCGCGCGCCGCCGGCTACGCCCCGCATCAGTTCCCGGTCAACGTGCGCGGCTGCCGGGGGTCGAGCCTGTGCAACCTGGGATGCCCGAACGGGGCGAAGCAGGGGACGCACGTGGTGCAGCTCCCGCGCGCCGAGGCGGACGGTGTCGAGGTCGTGACGCGCGCGGAGGTGCAGCGCATCGAGGATCACGCGGTGGTCGTGCGCGTCACGGCGCGGCCGCCGGGAGGGAAGGGTGCCCCCGCCGAGTGGGAGCCGGGGGAGTACCGGATACGCGCGGGCACGGTGGTGGTCGCGGGCGGCGCCGTCGGTTCGAGCGCGCTCCTGCTGCGCTCGGGCTTCGCCGATCGGCTGCCGCGGCTGGGGCGGGGGCTCACCGTCCATCCGGCTTTCATTCTGGTGGGCGAGCACCCGCGCACGATCACGAACGACGTGGGCCACCCGAAGAGCTTCTACGTGGATCGGGGAGAGGAGGAGGGGTTCGTCCTCGAGACGTGCATGTACTTCCCCTTCGTAACCGCGAAGAACCTGACGGGATTCGGGCCCGACCACGAGGCCCTCATGCGGGCTTTCCCGCGACTCCAGATGATCCTCGTGCTGGCGTGCGACCAGGCGGTGCCGGACAACCGCGTCGACGTGGACCGGAGCGGCCAGCCGGTCGTCCACTATCGCTTCACGCCGGCCGTGGTGCGCAGGATGGTCGCGGCGACGCGGGCCGCCGCGCGCATCTTCTTCGCCGCCGGAGCGGAGCGCGTGCACGCCCCGCCGGCCGATCCGCCGCTGATCCGGCGGTCCGAGGCGGCCGCTCTCGACCGGCGTATCTCCGAGCGCCATTTCCTCCCGGGACGGCTGTCGATCTCGGCGGCGCACCTCATGGGGGGCTGCGGAATGGGCCGTGATGCCTCAGACTCCGTCACGGACCACCGCGGGCGCGTGCACGGGGTGCCGTGGCTACGTGTGGCCGATTCGAGCCTCTTTCCCGACTCGATCGAGATCAACCCGTACCTCACGATCATGGCCCTGGCCGACCGGGTGGCCGAGGGCGTTCTCGAAGACCTGGAAGGTGCCCCATGAAGCTCACCGGTGGCGCGATCGCGGTACGGGCGTTGGAGGACGAGGGAATCGAGTTCGCCTTCGGGATCCCGGGGACGCACAACATCGAGCTGTACGACGCCCTGTCGGAGTCGGCCTCGGTACGCCCGGTGCTCGTCACCGACGAGCAGAGCGCCTCGTTCATGGCCGACGGGGCGTGGCGGGCCTCGGGGCGGATGGCGTGCGTCAACGTCGTGCCGGGTGCGGGGCTACCCACGCGCTCTCCGGGATCGCCGAAGCGTTCATGGACAACGTGCCCATGCTCGTGCTCGGCTGCGGCATCCGCCGCGACATCGGGCAGGGCCTTCCAGCTCCACGACGTCGACCAGGCGGCGATCGTCGGCCCCCGTGGTGAAGGAGACCTTCCGGCCGGCGACGGGCCAGGAGCTCTACGACACGATCCGGGAGGCGTGCGCGCTGGCACGCGAGTGGCGCCCCGGGCCCGGTCTTCGTCGAGGTGCCCGCGAACCTCTACCTCTTCACGCACGAGGTGTCGCTCCCGGTGGCGGGAAGCGCGGTCACGCCGAGCCCGCCCGCCCTGCGCCCGACCACGTGCTCCTGGCGCGCGCCGTGGAGCTCGTCAGCAAGGCCCGGCGGCCCCTGCTCTACGTCGGTGCGGGAGCCGTGGATGCGGCGGCCGACGTGGCCGCAGTGGCCGAGCTCCTCGAGGCGCCCGTGTCGACCACGTTCCAGGGGAAGGGCGTCCTCCCCGAGGACCACCCCCTCTTCCTCTGGCCGGGCTTCGGCGCGGCGGCGCCGCCGTTCGCGCGCGAGGTGGCGGCGTCGTGCGACCTGACGCTGGCGATCGGCTGCCGGTTCGGCGAGGTGGGCACGGGGAGCTACGGGATGGAGCCGCCCGGACCGCTGGTGCACGTCGACATCGACGCCGACGTGCTCGGGCCGCAACCACGCCGCCGCCGTGGCGCTCGTGGTCCGACGCGGGGACGTTCCTCCGGGCGCTGCGCGAGCGGCTCGGCGACGAGCCGCGCGGCGAGGACGACGCGCTGCGCGAGCGCATCCGTCGCGGGCACGCGCAGGTGTGGGACGAGTGGCTCGCGGACGTGGGCGGCGAGCGGGTGACGCCCGCCCATCTGCTCCACACCGCGCAGCGCGTTCTGGGGCCGGAGACCGTGTACACCACCGACAGCGGCAACGGGACGTTCCTGGCCATGGAGTGCCTCCGCCTGGAGGGACCGCGGCGCTACCTGGCGCCGGTGGACTTCTCCTGCATGGGGTACGCGGTGCCCTCGGCGATCGGTGCGAAGCTCGCGCGTCCGGACGTCCCGGTCGTCGCGCTGGCCGGCGACGGCGCCCTCCTGATGACCGGCCTCGAGCTGCTCACCGCCGCGCGCGACGGGATCGGCGTGATCGTGCTGGTGCTGCGCGACCGGGAGCTGGCCCAGATCGCCCAGTTCCAGGCGACCGCGATGAACCGCAAGGTCGCGAGCCGGGTCCACGAATACGACCTCGCGGCCCTGGCGGCCGGGATGGGCGTCGCGAGCCTCTCGCTCGAGCGGGACGACGACGTGGAGGCGGTGCTGGTGGAGGCGGACCGCGTGGCCCGCGACGACCGGCCTGTCCTCGTGGACGTGGCGATCGACTACGCCCGCAGGACGTGGTTCACCCGCGGGGTGGTCAAGGCCAACCTCCATCGACTCCCGCTCAAGGACCAGGCGCGCTTCGTCGGGCGGGCGCTGGTGCGGAAGCTCACGGGATAGGCGTCACTCGCGCCGCTTCGTGCGCCGGGTGGGCTCGGCGGCCAGCGGGTCCTCGGGCCAGGGGTGCTTCGGGTAGCGTGCGCGGAGGTCCTTGCGGACCTCGAAATAGGCGTCGCGCCAGAAGCTGGCGAGATCGCGCGTAACCTGCACAGGCCGGTGTGCCGGCGACAGCAGGCGCACGGTGAGCGGCACGCGCCCGCCGCCTACCCGCGGCGTCTCGGTCATCCCGAATACCTCCTGCAGCTTCACGGCGAGGGCCGGCGCCTCCGGGTCGGCGTAGTCGAGGGCGATGCGCGACCCCGAAGGCACCTCCAGATGCGAGGGTGCGAGGCGGTCCACCTCGGAGCGCCGCTCCCATCCAACGCGGGCCAGGAGCGCCTCGCCCAGGTCGATCCGGCCCAGGTCGGCGAGGGCGCGCATCCCCCCGAGGAAGGGGGCCAGCCACGTCTCGAGCTCCGCCAGGAGCGTGTCGTCGGATGTGCTCGGCCAGGACCCCGGATCGAGGTGGTGGAGGAACTCCAGCCGATCCCTCAGCTGGTGGGTCTCCTTCGTCCAGGGCAGCACCTGAAGCCCGGTGAGACGCGCGCCCGTACACAGCGCGCGGGCAACCGCGGCGGGGTCCGGGCTCCTCAACGATCCCTCGGAGAGCGTGACCACACCCAGGCGGCGGACGCGCCGTGCGGCGACGCGCGCCATCGCCTCGTCCCACACGACCTCGTCCTCCTGGACGATCTGGTCGGCGAAGGCCTCCTCCACCTCTTCGGCCGTGATCGGGGCGGCGCGGTACACGCGACCCTCGGGACCTCGGGCGTCCAGGTCCGCCACCGCGATCCACTCCTCACCGGCCAGCGGATCCGCGGGGTCGAGGGCCACGCCCTTCCCATTCCGCAGGAGGAAGCGCCCCCGGGTGCCGGGACGGAGGCGCCCCACGCGGTCCGGATAGGCCAGGGCTGTCAGGAGCCCGATGAACGCCGTATCCCGCCCGCCGCCCGCCCCCTCCACTCCCGTCCGGCGCAGGAGCGTCTCGGCGTGCCGGCGGAGCCGCGCCAGCGCGGCCCGGTCGGGGCGGCCCAGGCCCGCCCCGCCGCCGGACAGCAGCTCCATGCGCAGCCGCAGGTCGGTGGGGGTCGGGCCGTCGGCGCGCACGAAGTCCCGCTCTTCGAGGAGGGCGGCCAGGTCGCAGGCCATCCCCCCCACGCCCAGCGTGACGCCGCGGAGGATCATGTGGGCCAGGCGGGGGTGCAGGCCCAGCGCCGCCATCTCCCGCCCGTGTGTCGTCGGCGCGCCCGCGGCGTCAATGGCGTCGAGCTCCGCGAGGAGCTCGCGCGCCTGTGCGGTGGCGGCGTCCGGCGGAGGGTCCAGCCAACGGAGCTCGCCCGGGTCCGCCCCCCACACCGCCAGCTCCAGCACGAGCGCCACCAGGTCCGCCTCGCGGATCTCGGGCGCGCGGGCGGGCACGAGGCCCCGGTCCTCGTGGCGGGTCCACAGGCGCAGGCACACGCCGGGTGCGGTGCGTCCGGCGCGGCCGCGCCGCTGGTCCGCGGCGTCGCGTGTGACCCGCATCGTCTCGAGGCGCGTCATCCCCGTGCCGGGATCGAAGCGCGGCACGCGCATCAGCCCGGCGTCGACGACCACGCGCACGCCCTCGATGGTCAGGGACGTCTCCGCGATGGCCGAAGCGAGCACGGCCTTGCGCCGCCCGGGAGGTGCCGGGCGCAGCGCCCGGTCCTGCGCGTCGCGGGGGAGCATGCCGAAGAGCTCGTGGACGTCCACGCTCGCCGGGAGCCCGGTATCGCGAAGCATCTCCCCCGTGCGGCGGATCTCGGCCGCCCCGGGAAGGAAGACGAGCACGTCGCCTTCCTCGTCGGCCAGCGCTTCGCGCACCGCGCGCGCGGCATGGGGCTCGATCCATCCCTCCGCCGGACGCTCGAGCCAGCGGGTCTCCACGGGGAAGGCGCGGCCCTCGGAGCGGATCAACCGGGCGCCGCCCAGGAGCTCCGCAACGGGCTCGGCCGCCAGCGTGGCGGACATCACGAGAATGCGCAGCTCGGGGCGCAGCACCCGCCGGCCGTGCAGCGCGAGGGCGAGGCCGAGGTCGGCATGCAGGGAGCGCTCGTGGAACTCGTCGAAGACGACGAGCCCGACGCCTTCCAGCGACGGGTCCGACTGGAGCATGCGCGTCAGGATCCCCTCGGTCACCACCTCGACCCGCGTGCCGGGGCCGACCCTCGTCTCCAGGCGCATGCGGTAGCCGACCGTGCCCCCGGCGCCGGGCTCGCCCAGCAGCTCGGCCATCCGCTCGGCGGCCGCACGGGTCGCGAGCCGGCGCGGCTCGAGCACGAGGATCTTCCGGCCCGACAGCCATGGCTCGTCCACGAGGGCGAGGGGCACCAGCGTGGTCTTGCCCGCGCCGGGCGGCGCGACCAGCACGGCCGAGACGCCGCCGGCCAGCGCCGCGCGCAGCGCCGGCAGCACCTCGCGAACGGGAAGCTCGTCTACGGCACCACCTTCCTGGGCATGGTCAGGAGCTGGGCGTACAGCTCGATGGCGTACCAGAGGTTGGCGATCCGGAGGTTCTCGTCGGGCGCGTGTTGGTTGTCGTCGTGGTTGGCGATGGGAACGTTGACGAACGGCTTGTGCAGCCCGTCGGAGAAGAGGTAGAGGGGGAGCGAGCCGCCCAGCGCGGGGGTGAGCACGAGCGAGTTGGATCCGAAGGCCTGGTCGGCCGCCGCCCGTGCCGCGGAGATCACCTCCTGGACGAACGGATCGTCCATCGACGTACGCGCCGCCGGATAGCCGTTGCCGCGGGACACCTTCGCGATCTTGGGATACGTCAGGCGCGTGGCCATGTCCGGGTCCTCGCGCACGATGTGGTATCCCTGCGCCCGGATGTGCGCCTCGACCAGGTCGACCATGTGATCGGGGTCGTTCCCCTTCACGAGTCGGATCCCCAGGGTGGCCGTCGCGGTGGAGGGGATCACGTTGCGCGCGAGCTTCCCGGTGTTGCCGCTGGACAGCCCGCGCACGGTGAGCGAGGGGAGGAGGAGGCGCTCGGCCAGGGTCTGCGGCTCCCCCTCCGTCCACATCAGACCGAGCTCGCGCTTCAGCTCCTCGTCGTAGCTCGGCAGCGCCTCGAGCGCCGCTTGCTCTCCGGGTCCGAGGGGCTCGACGGTGTCGTAGAAACCGTCGATGAGGACCTTGCCCTTCTCGTCCTTCATGCTGGCGAGGAGCTGCGCGAGCATCTGCCCGGGGACGGGTGCCCAGTTTCCGTAGTGGCCCGAGTGCAACGGGCGGACCGGCCCGAAGAGCGTGACCTCCATCCCGGTGACGCCGCGCACGCCGAAGGTGAGCTGCGGCCGTCCGCTCTGGTGGGCGGGGCCGTCGAAGAACAGCCAGACGTCGATGTCGTCGATGCGGTCGCGGTAGCGGTCGAGGTACTCGCCCAGGTGGTCGGAGCCCGCCTCCTCCTCGCCTTCGAAGAAGAAGACCAGGTTCGACGTGGGCGTGACCCCCCGTTCCCGGAAGGCCTCGAGCACGGGAAGGAGCGCGCCGATGGGCGCCTTGTCGTCTCCGGCGGAGCGGGCGTAGATGCGCCACTCCAGGTCCACCGGCTCGCCGTCACGTGGAAGGGGACGCATCGTTCCACCCGCCTCCATCGCGGCCGTGTAGAGCGTGGGCTCCCACGGCGCGTGCGTCCAGTTCGTCGGGTCCGCGGGCTGGCCGTCGTAGTGCACGTAGAGGCCCAGCGTGCGCGTCGCGCCGGGCACGTCGAGCCGCCCGTAGACGATGGGGGGGACCGTCCCGTCCAGCTCCAGGAGCTCGGACTCCACGCCCTCCGCGCGCAGGCGGTCGCGGATCCAGGTCGCGGTACGACGGATGTTCTCGATATCGCTCGCGTTGTTCGGATAGGAAAGAAACTCCGCGAAGTCGCGGAGGATGCCCGGGCCGTGGGCATCGCGCCACGCGCGCGCCACCTCGGGGCCCGACTGGGCCCCCAGGGGCGCTGCGAGGAGCAGCGCGGCCGCGCAGGCGACGAAGGCGACGAGGGGCGAACGGGGTGTGGACGTCATGTCAGGCTCCGACGAGGCCGAGGAGCCAGGCACAGACCAGCCCCCCGTAGATTCCGAGGATGTAACCCGCCACCGCCATGAGGAGCCCGACGGGCGCCATGGCGGGGTGGTACACGCCGGCGACGACCGGGGCCGAAGCCGCGCCGCCGATGTTGGCCATGCTGCCGGTGGCCACGAAGAAGAGCGGCGCCCGCACGATCCGCGCCGCCACCAGGAGGACGCCGATGTGGATGGCGATCCACACGGCACCGGCGGCCAGGTAGAGCGGAGCCTGCAGCACGGCCTTCAGGTCGGCCTGCGCCCCGATCCCGGCCAGCAGCAGGTAGAGCGCGGTGTAGCCGAGCCCGGAGGCGCCGACCTTCTCGTAGTCCCGCAGGCGGGTGAACGACAGGAGGAGCCCACCCGTGACGACCACGAGGACCGCCCACGTCGTGTTGCTGATGATGGTCGGATCGCCCAGCGTCGGCAGCCTCCGGCCCAGCGCCACCGACGCCACCGCCCCGGCCAGACCCATCCCGATCATGACGGCGGCGTCGCGCACTGTCGTCGGCGCGCGTTCCTGGTGCATCTCGGACAGGCGGCGGTTGGTCTCCTCGAGCGCATCGGTCCTCGCCCCGGTCTTGCGGTCGAAGAGCGCCTGGTAGCCCGAGAAGAGGAGGAGCACGCCCATCCAGCCGTATCCCACCACGGTGTCGACGACGATGACGGGGCCGAACGCCGAGTCGGGCGTGCCCACGCTCTCCGCGATCGCGACCATGTTCGCCGTGCCGCCGATCCAGCTTCCGGAGAGGGCGGCGAAGCCCATCCATGCGTCGGCCGGGAGGAAGCTCTTGAACAGCAGCAGCGCGATCGGGCCCCCGATGATGATCCCGACGGTGCCTGCGACGACCATGAAGAGCGCGGTGGGTCCCAGGCGCGCCACGCTCTTGAGGTCGATGGAGATCATCAGCAGGAGGAGCGCGAAGGGGAGGAGGTAGCGCGTGGTCCAATCGTAGGCGGCCGAGGACGACGGGGTGATGCCGAGCGTCGTGGCGATCATCGGGAGGAAGTAGACGTAGATCACCGGGGGGATCACGTCGAAGGTCTTCTTCAGGCGCTCGAGGCCTGACAGCCAGAAGATGAACGCCACCAACGCGGCGTGGAACGCGAACACCGCCATCGGGTCGGACAGGACCGTCGTCGGGCTTTCCGGCGTCATCGATTCTCTCGGTGATTCGTGGCTTCCCCCCCTCGGGCGTCCCGGCAATGGGCGCCTTGGGCGGGGGCGGGTCAAGCCCGACGTGAAGGGCATGGGCTCCGCGGCCGTACCTTCGAAGTGAGCGTTCCACTTCTCTCGCCGCTACCAGCGCCGTGTTCACCACCTGCATGTTCTGCAACAAGCCCCTCGGAGCCAACGAGGTGGTCGAGTCGTTTCCCGTCGGGCGCCGGCTTGCGTTCGACGCGAGGCGAGGCCGGCTCTGGGTCGTCTGCCGAAAATGCGAGCGGTGGAACCTGTCCCCGCTCGAGGAGCGGTGGGAGGCGGTGGAGGCGTGCGAGCGGCTCTTCCGCGGCACCCGGGTGCGCGTGTCCACCGACAACATCGGGCTGGCCCGGCATCCCGAGGGGCTGGAGCTCGTGCGCATCGGCGAGCCGCTCAGGCCGGAGTTCGCGGCCTGGCGCTACGGCGACCAGTTCGGGCGCCGACGCAGGCGCGCCATCCTCTACGGGGTCGGGGGCGTGGCCGTGCTCGGGGTGGTGGTGGTGGGTGGGGTAGCGACGGGTGCCATCAGTGGAGCTTTCCTGGGGCAGTCGGGCAACTTCGTGAACATCTTCGTGAACGGCCGGACGCTCGCGCGCGTCCGCACCCCGGAGGGCGAGGTCCTGAAGCTGAAGAACCCCGACCTTCGTCACGCGCGCATCGAGTACGAGGAGGGCGCGTGGTCCCTCGTGCTGAAGAAGCGGTCGAAGGAGTACCGGTTCGACGGGGAGGACGCGCGGCACGCGGCGGGGATCGTCGTCAGCCGCATCAACCGTCGGGGAGCGGGGCAATCGGCCGTCCAGGACGCCGTCCGGTTCCTCGACGAGCACGGTGACCCCGACGCGGTCCTCCGGGCGGCTGCGGGGAGTCGGGGCGTCAACACCTTCCGTTCCGGCACCGGCATGCTGGCGAAGCTCGACGCGCCCACGCGCCTCGCCGTGGAGATGGCGCTCCACGAGGAGGAGGAGCGCATGGCCCTGGAGGGGGAGCTCTGGCGTCTGGAGCGCGCCTGGGAAGAGGCCGAGGAGATCGCCGCGATCTCGGACGACCTCCTCCTCCCCGAGGGGACGGAGGAGTTCCTGGAGCGTCACCGGAGGGACACGGAGGGCTGATCACCCCCGAAAACATTGGCGTTCCGCGGCGACGAGCCTCATCTTCGAGATACCCCCCCCCGACAATTCGGCGAACTCTCCCCGGGGACCGCTTGCCCGCGCACACCGGCACCGTCGAGCGATGGCATCCGTAGGCTGGATCCTCCTGGTCGAGGACGAGCCGGACCACCGCCTGCTCGTACGGGAGGCACTCGGGCGCGTCGCGACCGACGTGCCGGTCCACGAGGTGGAGGACGGCCAGGAGGCCATCGCGTGGATGCGCAAGCGAGCGGCGGACCCGGAGGCGCTGCGCGGAGGAGTCGTGATCCTCGATCTGGGACTCCCCAGGACGTCGGGTTTCCAGGTGCTGGAGTGGATGCGGGAGATGCCGCCACTGGTCCGGACGCCGGTGGTGGTGCTGACCGCGTCGGAGAACCCGATGGACGCCGATCACGCCTTCAACCTCGGCGCGCGTGGCTACTTCCAGAAGCCGACGGACTTCCGCAGGTATCTCGACATCTTCCGCAGGGTGTTCCAGATCGCCGCCGACGCCGACCAGGGCGCCGCAACCCCGTGAGGCGCGAGCGCCGGAATCCCTTCCGGGCCAGCCTGGTCGTGGAGCCGATGTGGCGGCGCCTCGCCCTCGCGTTCGTCGTGGTGGCCGTGTACGTGGGCGCGTTCGTGCCCCTGTACCGGGAGGGCGATACGGCCGTCTTGGCGCTGTCGATGTTCCCGGTCGTGATCCTCGCCTGGCTGTTCGGGGCGTGGGGTGGCCTGGTCGCCGGCGTGCTCAGCGTTCCGGTGAACGCCCTCCTGCTCACGCTGGTCGGGGAACAGGGGTGGGACCTGATCGTGCGCGAGGGCGGTGCCGAGGGCTCCGCGTTGGTCATCGTGGTGGGCTGCGTCGTCGGGCTCCTCCGCGATCTGGGCCTGCGCCTGGATCGGCATTTGACGGACTGGCGCCTGGCGGAGCGCGCGCTGAGGGAGACCGAGGATCGGTACCGGGTCCTGTTCGAGCGCTCGCGCGATCCCATGTACGTGAGCCAGGCGGACGGCCACCTGGTCGAGGCGAACGATGCGCTCGTCCGGCTCTTCGGGTACAGCAGGGCCGAGCTGCTCGATCTCGAGGTCTCACAGCTCTATGCCGAGCCGGGCGATCGCGAGCTGTTCCGGCAGCGCATCGACCGGGACGGATGGGTGGAGGACTTCCCGGTCCAGCTGCGCACGCGCACCGGCGAGGTGCGCGACTGCCTGATCACGGCCACCGCGCGCCGCGACGCCGACGACCGGGTCTTCCAGTACCAGGGCTCCATCCGGGACGTCTCCGAGGACTGGGCGCTGCACCAGCTCGCCGAGCGGCGCACGCGCGAGCTGCAGGAGGCGGTGGCGGAGCTGGAGGCGTTCACGTACTCCGTGTCGCACGACCTGCGGACGCACCTGGTCACGCTCGGGGGGTTCGCGTCGATCCTCGGGACGGACCATCGGGACGAGATGGGCGAGAAGGCGCGAGGGTATGTCGATCGCATTCTCACCGCCAGCCAGCGGATGGAGGCGTTCGTCCAGGACATCCTGAGCTATGGGCGGGTGAGCCGTGCCCCCGTCCGCCTCGAGCGCGTCGATCTCGGGGACACGCTGGAGGCGGTGCGAAGCTCGCTGTCCGAGCAGATTGCGGCCCGGCGTGGATCGGTTCGGGTGGACGGCGAGCTTCTTTCGGTGGAGGCCGACCGGACGCTCATGGAGCGCGTGGTCGAGAACCTCGTGTCCAACGCCCTCAAGTTCGTGCCCGACGACAGGACGCCGGACGTCCGTGTCGGGTCGCGGCGCCAGGAAGGCCACGTCCGCTTCGAGATCCGCGACAACGGGATCGGAATCCCCTCCGAAGACGTACCGCGGGCCTTCCGCGCGTTCGAGCGCCTCGACCCGGGTCGCTTCCCGGGCACGGGGGTGGGGCTGGCGATCGTCCAGAAGGCGGTGGAGCGGATGGGAGGCGAGGTGGGCGTGAGCTCCGAGCCGGGTACGGGAAGCACGTTCTACGTGCTCCTGCGGGGCGCGGAGGGCTGAAAACCCGACGCCCGGGCCTACCCACCCCTCAGGGTACGCGCGCGGGCGTCTCACTCGCGGGCTTCTTGAACTCCTCCGGGATGAAATCCCGGATGCGCGCCCACGACACCAGGCCCCACAGGATCAGCGCGAGGACGATGACGATCATTCCCGTCCTGAAATCCAGGCGCGCCTCGCGGATCCACCGCAGCATCTCACGTGCTCTCCGTCACGGGGTGGTGGGGGTGCGGCGCTGCCCGGTCGACTCGGGAACGAGCGCCGTGGGAGAATGTAGGAGTGCGGTAGCCGTGGCGGCCATGCCCACCTTGAAGCGTTCGTGCGCCGCAGGTATCATCGTGCCATCGGGGCAGTAGCTCAGCTGGGAGAGCACCGCCTTTGCAAGGCGGGGGTCAGGGGTTCGAGCCCCCTCTGCTCCACTCCGCGGGACCATGTTGCGTAGTCGCAAGCCTCACCAGGCGCGCCCCAACGCGACCTGGAAGGTGAAGTCCAGCGAGGGCCCCCGGGGCGGAAGGTCCTCCTGCCAACCGATCTCCCAGCGCCAGCCCCCCTCGGTCACGCCCACGACGCCGAACACGACGTTGGTCGGCGCTCCGTCCACGTCGTGATCGTCGAAGTCGCGCAGCAGCTGCGTGGACCCCGTCATCTCGACCACAGCCGACAGCCGATCGCGGATCGGCCGTTCCATGCCTACCATCCCGAACCACTGGTGGCCGCGCAGGACGTCCATCATGTCCGGGCCGCGTCGAACGGTCGATCCGCCCGCCATCCCGTGCATTCGGAAGCCGTGCCAGGCGACATTTCCCAGGAGCATGAGCGCGACGTCCGCCCGCTCGGAGCCGACGCGGGGCTGGGCGGTGGGCACCCGCGTCACGGCGCGCACGGCCAGCGTCCCGGGTGCATCCCCCGCCCCCAGAGCCCGCCACTTCGCGAAGAGGCGTACGTCGTCCACGGAGAGCTCCCGACGGGAGACTTCCACCAGAGTACGACCGTCGCCATCGCGCAGGAACTCTCCGTAACCACCGTTGCGGTAGCTCGGGCGATTGCGCACGCCCAGGCCGAGCCTCTCGTGGAAGGAGATCATGAACCCGTCGAGGAACCCTCCCCACGCGGTCTCGAGGGTAGCGCGCGCACCGACCTCGAGACGCTCCGCGACGCCGTACCGGACGGTCATCGCGGTGATCATCCGCTCCATGTCCAGGTACAGGACGTGATCGGCCGTGGAGTCCTGCTCGAAGATGTTCGAGTATCCGATCCACAGATCGGTGCGCAGGACCCCCTTCGGCACCGGTGCGGCCGCCTCCGCCATGGGCGTGTAGCCGAGACGCTGGAGCGGCGCGCCTTCCTCGGCGCCGAGGGGGCCGAGAGCCGGGACCTGGGCTCGGAGCGCGGCGGGGAGCAGTAGCGCGACGGAAAAGAGGAGGGGCTTCGCGAGGGGTCGGGGCATGAGACCGTTCTCGGTGTCGGACGAGCTCGCGGAGGGTCGTTCCCAAGATGGGCAGGGGTCGGCCGGTTGGGAATGCCCGTACGGAGGAGCCCCGCCCGGGAGAGCCCGGGCGGGGCTGGCACGCCACAGGGGCGCCGCAGCGGTGGTCAGGGCACGTCGCGCGCCGTCGTGAGCGTCGCCAGGCGCATCCCGGCCATCAGGCCGGCGTGATCGGCGGGCCACAGGCCCGCGGCCCCGGTGCGATCAGCCTGCTCCTCGCCGACGATATCCACCTGGACGCTCCCGGGGATCCGCCCGCTGGCCGCCGGGTCGCGGGCAGCGCGAAGCAGGACGAAGTCGATCCTCTGGTCGAGCGCCGACGTGCCGTTCCTCAGGTCGGCGTCCTGGCAGCAGGTGTAGCCGACGTCCATCGCGGCGTGGCCGTCCTGCTCCCACGCGTCGGTGAACCCCGCCGCTTTCAGGGCGTCGTACGTGGGGGTCCACGACGGCGCGCCGGGGCCGGCTGCCGCATCGGAGTTGAGGTCGCCGGAGAGGATTGTCAGGCCGTCGAGGCCGTCCAGCACACTCCCGAGCAGCTCCTGCGCCTGCCCGGCCTGAATCGGGGCCAGCGCTTGTGTCTCCAGGTGCGTGGTCACGAAATGCACCGGGGCGCCGTCACGGTCGACGTCCAGCCGGATCCATCCCCGCTTCAGTGTGACCGGTCCCAGGGTGAAGGTCGCCGCGTAACTTCCCTGCCCACCTCCGGTGACTACCACGTCCGTGCGGCGCAGCACGGCCACGCGGTCGGTGAAGCTGAGCACCTGCGTGATCCCGGTGGCCCCCACTGCGAGGGGCAGCGCGCTGGAGGTGTTCTCCTGGATGCGGGCCACCTCGTAGGGAAGCCCACGAGCGGCGATCTCGGCCGCGATGGAGGCGAGGATGTCCGCGCCACCGACGACCTGACCGGTGGTCAGATCCACCACCGCGAACCGGACCGCCTCCTGGAGTCCCACGAGATGGGGACGGCGCGCCTCGATCTCGTCGACGATCGCGGCGGCTCGGCCGGGGGTGTCGTTCTGCTGGACCTGGGTCCAGAAGGTGTTGGTCGCAGCGAGGACGGCCGGGATGTCGTTGAAGTCCAGGCCTCCGAAGAGCGGGCCGGTGTCGCCGCCCAGATACGCGTTCTGGGTGAAGACCTTGAAGGGTTCGATGCCGTTGCCCGGCGTCCAGTACGCGTCCTGGCGGGCCAGGCCGCTCGCGGGGGGTAGCGTCGGAGCGGTGGCGTCCGAGCAGCCCCACAGGACCGCGAGGACGAGGGCGGCCCGCCGGAAGCGGGCGACGGGGGACGATAGAGCGTTCACGGTGGGATGCCTCCACGGGAGGGTCGATTGGGAGCCTTCGTGGCTCCGGCTCGAAGGTCGCCGAGAGGCGGGTCGGCACGCCGTACGCGCCGGCGCGTACCGACGTGCACGAGATGACGCAGCCGACGAGGTGGTAGACGTAGCAGCGGATAGCGCTGAGGACGGGCGCTCATGAATCGCGGGCTCAGTTCGGCGTCTGGCCGTCGAAGACGATGGGGTTCGCGTCGCCCATGACGTCGATCATTCCCAGCGCGCCCTTGTCGAAGGCCCGGAAGATCGAGTGGTCGACCATGATGAAGGTCCCCGGCACGTCGGCGCGGAACTCCGTGATGGCGGCGCCGCCCGCCGGGATCAGCGTCGTCTGGATGTTGTTGCTCACCGTGGTGCCGCCACCCTGGTACACGTTGTCGAAGATCTCCCCGATCACGTGGAAGGAGCTCACCAGGTTGGGCCCGCCGTTACCGACGAAGAGGCGGATCCGCTCACCTTCCCGCGCCTGCAACGCCTTGTCGCCCACCATGGAGCCGACCCGCCCGTTGAATACCACGTAGTCGGGATTCTCGGCGAGCGCCTTGTCGTAGCTGAAGTCCTGGTGGCCCTTCTCGCCGTGCGGGCCGACCGTGTAGAACTCGCCCTGCATGACGTAGAACTCGCGGTCCACCGGAGGCAGCCCCTCCTTCGGCTCGACGAGGATCATCCCGTACATGCCGTTGGCCATGTGCATGCCCACGGGCGCGACCGCGCAGTGGTAGACGAACAGGCCCGGGTTGAGCGCACGGAAGGTGAAGGACGTCTCCTTGCCGGGGCCCGTGAACGTCGACTTGGCGCCGCCGCCCGGACCGGTGACCGCGTGCAGGTCGATGTTGTGGGCGACCATGCTCGTGGGGCTGTTCTTCAGGTGGAGCTCCACCTCGTCGCCCTCGCGGACGCGGATGAACTTCCCCGGGACCGAGCCGCCGAACGTCCAGAAGGTGTACTCCACGCCGTCGTCGAGTTGCTTCTTGACCTCCTTCGTCTCGAGCGTCACCACGACGTGGGCGGCGTAGTCACGGGTGATGGGAGGCGGCACGAACGGGGCATCGGTCAGGACTGCCGTCTCCTCGGCCTCGATGGGCGGGAGGGCCGGCGCATCCAGGGTCTTCGCCGAGGGGCCCGCCGACGTCGTGCGACTCCCCACGAGGAGGAACACCGCCAGCAATGCGGCGGCGCCGGTCAGCGTCCAGAAGGAACGGGTGCGGTTCATCTTGGTCATGTCTCTCACCTCGAGGGTGCGGAGTTCGACTGGAGGATCGGGGCGGAGGCTTCGTCGCTCCCCGCCAGGAGGTCGGCGATGGTCGTTTCGGACATGGGCCGCAGGACGCGGTCGCGAAGCTCGGACCAACGGTCGTGCGCCGCGCACCGATGGGCAGGGTCGCACGGACGGTCGCCAAGGAGGCACGTCGCGGCGGCCGTGACCTCGTCCACCGCCTCGACGACCCGGGCCGTGCTGAGATCGCTCGGCGGGGCCGCGAGGGCGAAGCCGCCCTGGGCACCGCGCACGCTCCTGAGCACGCCGCGCTTGGACAGCAGGCGCAGGGTCTTCGCCAGATAGTTCGGCGGTGCCCCCAACGCCTTCGCGACCTCGGTCGCCGGCACCAGGCCCCGCTCCCTGTGGCGGGCGAGGTAGAGGACCGCCCGCAGGGCGTGTTCCGCCGTCTGCGAGAGGATCGGGAGCCGTGTAGGCGCATTTATGATATTTCGCATGAATATATCCTAATTGTCCGCCGTCTCCACTCAGTCGGGCAGGACGCGCGGTGGCCTGTGGGGAGATTCCCTACGCGGTGGCGTGAAGGGACGTCGCACGGGCCGGAAGGTGTGGCGACCCGTCGAGGACGCCTACCAGCGGCGTCGCACCGCGATCCCCAGCGTGAAGTCCACGGAGGGGCTCTGGACCGGGATGTCCTCCTGGAAGCTCACGTCCCACCGCCACGCGTCCCGGAAGGCGCCGGCGACGCCGAAGAGGAGGTTTCCCGGCCACCCGTCGAGCTCGGGGTCGCCCATCCCCTGGAGGCGGGGTGTGGCGAGCGAGTACTGAACGATCGCCGAGAACGACGACGCCAGGTTCCGCTCGATGGCCAGGTCGGCGAACCATGAGGATGAGCGGAGCATGCCACCGTAGTCCCGCGCGACCCGTACGGTTGCACCCCCCACGGTGCCGTGAACGTGCCACCGGCTCCAGGAGAGGCGCCCCAGCGCCATCAACGACACGTCGGCACGCTCCGGCCCGACCTGGTTGGCCTGCGTGGGGACACGGGCCACGCCGCGCAGCGCGAGGACCCGACGCCCGCGTCGACCCTCCAGCGCCCGCCACTTCGCGAAGAAGCGGAAGTCGTCCAGCCCCAGAGTCCTCTGGGGCACGTCCAGCCGCAGGGATCCGCTGCCGTCACGCAGGCGCTGTCGATAGGCGTCGCTCGGATAGCGACCCCGGTCGGCGTTGGCCAACCCGAGGGTCTCGTGCCACTCCGAGATGAAGGTGTCGAGGATGCCGCCGCCCGAGGTCTCCCACGACATGCGGGCACCGACCTCGAGGTCGTCGGTGACCCCGTACCGCACGCTCGCCGCGGAGATGAGGCGCTCCAGATCGAGAAAGAGGTCGTGGGAGGACGTGGAGTCGCGCTCGAAGATGTTCGAGTAGCCCATCCACACCGACGTCTGCAGCATCCCCCGCGGGATCGGGTCGGCGGCGTCGGTCTGGTGCGTGTAGGAGATCCGCTGCAGGGGGGAGCCCTCCTCGAACGTCAGCGGTCCGAACGACCGCACCTGCGCTCCGGCGGCGAATGGGAGCGCGAGGAGCAGGGTGTGAGCCCCGAGGAGGGCCGGCCAGCGGGCGGTGCGGCTGGATCGCATGGCCCGGAAGGTGATGAGTCCATGGCCTTCGGTCCACCCCGTGTGCCCACGGCCACGTGCGGACGCCCGCCGCGCTCGCGCGCATCGAGAACGATTCCTATCTTGGCGCATCCCCGACCCCTCACGAGGAGCCGCGGCATGGACGAGGTCGAGATCACCCGGGTCCTGGAGCGCTCCGTCTCCAGACGCACGTTCATCAAGGGCGTCAT
The DNA here is from genome assembly GCA_963848895.1 of uncultured Gemmatimonadales bacterium. Taxonomy (GTDB): domain Bacteria; phylum Gemmatimonadota; class Gemmatimonadetes; order Longimicrobiales; family Gaopeijiaceae; genus SZUA-318. The sequence continues at coordinate 87,048 of CAWKGE010000017.1, read as the reverse complement.
CGCGGCGGGCGCCACCGCGTCGTCGGTGGGCTACCTCTTCCGCGGATCCGGCGGCCTGCTGGCCGCGACGGCGATGCAGGGGACCGCGGAGCGCCTCGTCACGCTGAGCGTCAACGGTCAGCAACGGCGGGTGGACGTGCTGCCGAACGAGACGCTCGCCATGACGTTGCGCTACAAGCTCGGCCTGACCGGCACGAAGTTCGGGTGCGACCGGGCGGAGTGCGGGGCGTGCACGGTGCTGATCGACGGCGTGAACCACTACTCCTGCTCGATGCTGACCCACCAGGTGCGCGGCCGGAGCATCACCACCGTGGAGGGCCTCGAGGACCCGGACACCGGCGAGCTCCACCCGGTGCAGCGGGCGGTGCTGGAGGAGGGTGGCTTCCAGTGCGCCTTCTGCGCGCCGGGCTTCATCATGAGCATGGTCGCGCTGGTGGAGACCAACCCGGGCTTCACGCGCGACGAGGCGCGGGTCGCGCTCTCGGGCAACCTCTGCCGGTGCGCGGACTACGACAAGATCCTCACCTCGGCGATGCGGGCGGGCGAGCTCGCGCGCTCCGTCTGACCCGGGAGGAGAGCCATGGCCGAGAAGCTGGTCGGAACCGACATCGCGCCCCCGGACCTGCACGCCAAGATCACCGGACGCGCCAAGTACGCGGAGGACTTCCGTGCCGAAGGAATGGTCTTCTGCAAGCTGCTTTCGAGCCCGATGCCCCACGCCCGCGTCCGGCGCCTGGATGCCTCCGAGGCGCTGGCGCTCCCGGGCGTGTTGGGGATCCTCACCGCCGACGAGGTCCCGCAGCTCGACGCGCCCGGCGAGCAATGCCTCACGAACCAGCCCCGCTACGAAGGGGAGCCGATTCTCGCCATCGCCGCGGTGGACGAGACCACCGCGGCCGACGCGATCGAGCTCGTCGACATCGACCTCGAGCCGCTGCCCTTCGTGCTCGACCCGCTGGAGAGCCTCCGTCCGGACGGGCCGATGGCGTGGACCGAGGGCAACGTGCTGGTGGAGCGGGAGATGCGAACGCACCGGTGGTCCGCGGAGGATTTCGCGGCGGTGCCCGAAGGGACGCTCCCCCGCGGCGAGCCGACCATCGAGTGGCAACACGGCGACGTGGAGCAGGGCTTCGCGCAGGCGGAGGTCTTCGTCGAGGAGACGGTGACGCACCAGTCGCTCACGCACCACCCGATGGAGCCGCGCACCACGATGGCCTATTGGCAGAACGGGAAGCTGTTCTGCTACACGTCGACGCAGAGCACCGCGCGCACCCGCGTTTCGCTCGCCGGGGCCCTCGACATGGACCCCGAGGACATCGTCTTCGTGGCCGAGTACTGCGGCGGTGGCTTCGGCAGCAAGATCAGCGGGTCCACGGCCATGCAGATCCCCTGCCTCTTCTCGAAGAAGCTGGGCCGGCCCGTGATGATGCGCATCAACCGCTACGAGGAGAACGCGATCGGGCGCGGACGTCCGGGCTTCCAGGGGTGGGTACGCATGGGGTTCCGCCGGGACGGCCGGATGACCGCCATGGACCTCTACCTCGTCCAGGACAACGGCTCCTACGGATCGCAGGGCGACATCTTCACGGCCGGGGACGTGGCGCACCTGACCTACACGCCGGAGAACATGCGCTTCCGGGGGGTGTCGGTCTTCACGAACACGCCGCCGCGCTCCGCCATGCGCGGGCCCGGCGGGGCGCAGATCATCTCCATGCTCGAGCCCCTGATCGACAAGGCCGCGCGTGAGCTGGCGATGGACCGCCTGGCGCTGCGGAGGATCAACGCCCCCGGTCCGGACGTGCGCTTCGGCGCCCGCCTGAGCCCGCTCACCAGCGTGTTCGTGCGCGAGGCCCTGGACCGCGGCGCCGAGCTCTTCGACTGGGAGGCGAAGCAGGCGCTGTCCGGCCGTCGCGAGGGCACGAAGGTGACGGGGGTGGGCATCGGCGTGTCGCCCTACACCGCGGGCTCGCGGGGCTACGACGGCCTCCTGGTCATCCGCCCGGACGGCAAGGTCTACATCCACCAGGGCGTCGGGAACCTCGGGACGCACTCGGTGGCCGACACGGCCCGGGCGGCGGCGGACGTGCTCGGCGTCGCGTGGGACCAGGTGGAGATCGTCTGGGGCGACACCAGCAAGGGGCTCCCCTGGAGCTCGGTGCAGGCGGGGAGCCAGACCACCCACGCCCACACCCGAGCCAACCACGCCGCGGGCGAGGACGCGAAGCGCAAGATCCGGGAGATCGCGGCGCGTACGCTCGGGGGCTCGCCCGGGGACTACCAGCTCGGCGGCGGGAGGGTGTTCCGCCCCGGCAACCGCGCCGCGGGCATGAGCTTCGCGCAGGTGGCCGAGCGCGCCATGCAACTCGGCGGCAGCTACGACGGGCACGTCCTCCCCGAGGACATCCACACGGTGACGGTCGCCGCCGCAGGCCGCCTGATGGGGCAGGGGCTCGTGGGCGTGGCCAAGGACAACTACGGCGGCGAAGGTGGCGTGTACACGTGGGTGGTCGGCTTCGCCCTGATCGAGGTCGACATGGAGACCGGCGTGCTCGACCTGAAGGAGTACATGGCCGTCACGGACTGCGGGACGGTCCTGCACCCGCGCAGCCTGGGCGCGCAGATCTTCGGTGGGAGCATCCGCGGGATGGGGATGGCGCGCAGCCAGCGCTGGGTCTTCGATCCGAAGTGGGGCGTGCCGTTCTCGAAGCGGCTGTACACGGCGCGACCGCCGGGCTTCCTGGACGTGCCCGCCGAGATGCGCTGGGCCGCCGTGGGCGCGCCGGACCCGCAGACCCCTGTGGGCGCCAAGGGGATCGGCGAGCCGCCGGTAGGCGCCGGTGCCGCGGCGATCACCTCGGCCGTAGCCGACGCCCTCGGGGGCCGGTGCCTGTGCCGGACCCCGCTTTCGCCCGACATCGTGCTCTCGGAGATCGAGGGTATGCCGATGCCGTTCAAGCACCTGTCCACCCACGTCGGCTAGGAGGACATCATGGCCATCGTCCGTGACATGATGCCGGCCTTCGCACTCTACCAGCCCACGTCGGTGGACGACGCCGTGGCGCTCCTCGCCGAGCACGGTCGCGGCGCCTGGGTGCTCGCCGGCGGCCTGGACACGATGGACTGGTTCAAGGACCGCATCAAACGCCCGACCGCGGTGGTGGATGTCGGGGGGATCCCCGAGCTGCGGGGCGTGCGCGAGGAGGGCGATGGTCTCGAGATCGGCGCGCTGACGACGCTCACCGACGTCGAGCGGCATCCGCGCATCCGCTCGGACTACGACCTCCTGGCCGTCGCGGCGCGGCACGTCGCCACGCCGCAGATCCGGAACCAGGGCACGCTGGGCGGCAACGTCTCCCAGGACACGCGCTGCTGGTACTACCGGGCGGGGTGGCCCTGCTACCGCGCCGGCGGCAACACGTGCTACGCGTCGGCGCCGCAGGCGATGAACCGCGAGCACTGCATCATGGATGCGAGCCGGTGCGTGGCCGTGAACCCTTCCGACACGGCTCCGGCGCTGGTGGCGCTGGACGCCATGATGGTCGTGCGCGACCGGCGCGGGGAGCGCGAAGTCGCCGCGGCGGACTACTTCGTCGGTCCCGCGATCGACATCACCCGCATGACCGTGCTCGGGCCGGGCGACCTCCTCACCGCCATCCGCGTACCCGCCGCGTGGGCCGGCGCGCACTTCTACTACGAGAAGGTGCGGGACCGGAATTCGTGGGACTTCAGCCTGGTCACCGTTGCCGCGGCATTGCGGGCGAGCGGCGGGCGTATCGAGGGCGCCCGCGTCGTCGTCAACGGAGTGGCGGCCCACCCGGTGCGGCTCCACGACGTCGAGCGCGCCCTCGCAGGCGCCGCCACCGGCGAGGACACGGCGCGGGCAGCGGGCGAGATGGCGGTGCGGGGTGCCAAGCCCCTCCGGCACAACGCCTACAAGGTGGCGCTCATGCGGAACCTGGTCCGCCGCGCCGTGAGGAGCGTGAGCTGATGGAGATCCTGCGCACGGCCCCCAACCCATGGGGCCAGAACGTCCTCATCGGCATCGGCTGGGACCTGGTGTGGCTGGCGGTGATCGCTTCCGCCGCGTTCGTGGTGCTGCACGTCGTGTGGATGAAGGTGCGCCCCGTCCGCGACGAGGAGCCCGAACCGCTGCCCGCTCCACCCGGGCTTCCCGAGCGCATCGTGCGGCACACGGGGGCCTCCCGCGCCTTCCACTGGCTGATGTCGGCGGCCATGCTCGTCCTCCTGGTCACGGCCTTCGTCCCGGTGCTCGGCCTGAAGTTCCCGTGGGTGACGCTGCACTGGGTGGCCGGGCTCTTCCTCCTGGCGGCGGTGATCTACCACGTCGTGCACGCCCTGGGCTGGCAAGACTGGCGCACCATGTGGATGACCCGCTCCGAGATCCCCGAGGGGCTCCGAGAGCTCCGGCACGCCCTGGGCTGGGGCGGGGCGCCGCAGAAGGGCGGCAAGTATCCCTTCGACCACAAGCTCTACCACAACGTCGTCGTGCTCGTGACCGTGGCGGCCGTGGCCACCGGGCTCCTGATGATGGTGCGCATCGACACGCCGATCTGGTCGCGGAACCCCTACCTTCTAGGCGACGCCACCTGGGGTGTGGTGTACGTCGTCCACGGACTGTCGGGGGTGAGCCTGATCGGCCTGGTGACCGCGCACGTCTACTTCGCGATCCGCCCGGAGAAGCGCTGGATCACCTGGTCGATGGTGCGTGGCTGGATCACCCGGGAGCGCTACCTGAAGCACCACGATCCGGCCCGGTGGGCCCCCGGCGAGCCGGCGCCCGAGCGCGTGGCCGGAGGGGCGGTCGCCGACGCGGCGGCGCACCGCGCCCAGGGAAGGCGCCTGACGCACGTGTCCGCCCGGCAGGAGGTGAAAGCGCGCATCGACGCGGTCGAGGAAGCCTACGAGTTCTTCCTCGCCTACGCGGCGCAGGGGGTGTCCGGCGACCAGGCGTCGAAGTCCGGCGGTCAGCTCCGGGAGTTCCTCGCGCGCGCGGGCGAAGCCCTCGACGATCTCGCGCGCCCGCCGGCGACGTCGTGCGCGAGGAGGGTCTCGAGCCCGCGGATGCCTGGGAGGAGATGCTGGGGATCGTGGACCGCGACGCCCGGGCGGCGCACGCGGCGGTCCGGCTCGTGGAGGCGCAGCCCTCGATCAGCTCCCAGCTCGTGGACAACCTGAACGCCAACGTACACCTGCGGGCGCTGCTCACCGACCTCTTCCTCGTGGACGAGCTGCTCGGCTAACCGGCCATGGGCGTCCGGTTCCTCGTCGTCCTGGCGGCCCTGCTGCTGCTCGCCTCCGGCCTGCTCAAGCTGCACGCAGCGGAGCGGGTCGGCCTCGGTCTGGCCGTCCTACCCCTGGTCGAGGTGGTCGCGGCCCTGGGCCTGCTCGCCGTTTCCGTCCTCCGTCCGCTGGGGGTCGCCGCGGGACTGACCGCGGTCGTGGGGTCCCTCACCCTCCTGCTCGCGTCCTCCCTCCAGGTGGGAATCGCCATGCGGCAGCGCCGCCGATCCCGCGAGCTGTCCGAGGGCGCTCGTCTTCGGACGTATGTTCAGTATCTTTCTGCGCCAGTCGATCCGGAACGCGGCCGGTCCTCGCCCGAGGACCGGCCGCGGTAGCCTCCCGGTCGAAAGACGTCGCACCCTCGCGAGGCCGGAGCCGCGTGTTCGATCCAACCACCTTGCAGAACCTGGGAAACCTGGGCGAGTTCGTCGGCGCCCTGGGCGTCGTCTTCTCCATGGTCTACCTCGCCAAGGAGATGCAGCAGAACACCACATCGGTCCGGGCGGCGTCGTTCAACTCGATGGTGCAGAACAGCATCAGGCTCCTCGAGCACGCGTTCCGCGACTCGGAGTTCGCCGACTTCCTGCACCGCGCGCAGACGGACCCCCGGTCGCTGTCACCGGCGGAGCGAGTACGCTGGGACGCGTACATGACCTCGGTCTTCCGGCATTTCGGCAACCTGGTGTACCAGTACCGGGTGGGGGCGCTGGACCAGCAGATGTGGGAGGCGTACGACCGGACGCTCGAGGATCACCTGAGGCGGACGCCGTCGTGGGGGGATTGGTTCGACGAGAACAAAGACGTGTTCAGCACCTCCCTCGTCGAGCAGGTGGAGAGGCTCCGCGCGCGGCTCGACGCCGACACCCCGACCCCGTCGACCGGCGAGCGTTCGGCCGCCGTGTCGGGCGTGGGCTGAGATGACTCCCGTCTCCCGTTTTCCTTGCGTCGCGGAGCGCGTGCCGCCTACCGTTGATTCGGGGGAGAACGCGATGATTCCGCGTCCTCCGCTCCTTGCGAACGCCGGTCCGCCCGACCCTCGCCGGGTCGGTGGCCGCGTAGGGAAGGGCCTCTTCCCGGCCGGCGCATGAGCTGAGGGGAGAGACGGAGCTGGTGGGGATGGAGGCGCGCTTCCGGATCCGGACCCGCGAAGGCAGGCTGCTCGAGCCGCGAACGATGGAGATCTTCGCGGAGCTCGTGCGGTCCGGCGTCGTGCGACCGGAAGACGAGGTCTTCGACGCGCTGATGGGCGTGTGGATGCCCGCCGATCAGCATCCGATCGTAGCCCTGTTCCAGGATCCGCTGGTGGTCCACCCGGAATCCGGTCCGCTTCCCGGGCCCCCTCCGGAGACCGCACCGGAGGAGGCGGGCGAGGCGGGACACGCGCCAACGCCGGAAGCATCCCCCGGGCCCGCCGCCGCGGACGCGGCCGTGGAGGGCATCGAGCTCGACCTGGTGTCGACGCCCCAGAAGTCCCCCGAGGAGGCGCAGCGCGCCTTCATCGCCAAGATGGAGGAGGAGCGACGGCACGAGCTGGACCTTCCCCACGCGTCCGCGGACCTTCCGCTGGTGACCGCACAGTCGGACATGGTGGGGAGGTCGGGTACCTTCAGGGCGGGGCTGGAGCCCGGGGTCGCAGACCGTGGGCGGGCTCGACCCGCACCCCCGAAGCGCAAGACCACGCCGGTACGCCGGAGGAGCCCGGTGGGCGCGTCCGCGCTCTTCGGCATCCTGCTCGTGGCCGTGATCGTCTCCGCGCGGGTGGCTCGGCCCGCGCTCGGGACGGGCGACACACCGGCGGAAGCGGCCAGGGCGCCCAACCCCCGCGCACCCCGTACCGTCACCCGCACGGAGGTGCAGATCCGCGAGGACGCGTACCGCGGGTTCCTGGGGGGGATGGAGGGGCTCCGACAGGAGCTCGTCCCCGGCGACGTCCCGCAGGGCGTGGCTGGAGGGCGCGTATCTCGCCGACCCGGAGGCCTATCCGGAGGTGCGTCCCTACTGGGAGCGGTACATGGCGTTCGCCGACGCCGCGGAGGCACGCGAGGCGGCCCTCTACCGACAGGCCTACCTGACGGCGGCGGCGGAGGCGGGCGTGTCCGGCCCGGTACGTTCGCTGCGTATGGCCACCGCCCTCGAGGACTTCTCCTCGTCCCGACCCGAGCGCGCGGCCCACTACGCGCGCGTGCGCGAGCTGGCCGCGTCGGCGCTCGCGCTGCACGACCTCATGGTTCGAACTGAAAGGTCGGATCAGCTACGAGCCGATCCGGGGCCAGCGCGTGTCGGCCGACCCCGTCATCGAGGCCGCGGGGACGGATCCGGAGGCGCAGGCGCTCCTCGACGCGGCGCTCGATCGCCTCCTCGCCGCGCTGCACGGCGCGGACGGGACGTCGGCGCGGGACCGCCTGCAGGATCCCGGACTGGCTCGTCGAGGGTCTGCGGACGATGACGCCGGACGGGTGAGCCGGCCCGGGGCCGCTCACCGGCGGTATCGCGGGATCCGGTCATTCGATAGCTTGGCGCCGTCCCGCTCCCGATCCTCCCCCTGCCCGCAATGCAAGGAACCCTCACGTCCGCGGCGTCCGCCGCGCCCAGGTGGGCCAAGGTCGTCGACCACACCCGGTGCATCGGCTGCCACGCGTGCACCACGGCCTGCAAGTCCGAGAACGAGGTGCCGCTGTCCGTCACGCGCACGTACGTGAAGTACGTGGACACGGGGACGTTCCCCCAGGTACGGCGCTCCTTCCAGGTCACCCGCTGCAACCAGTGCGAGGACGCGCCGTGCGTGGCCGCCTGTCCGACGGCGGCGATGCATGCGCGCCCCGACGGGATCGTCGACTTCGACAAGTCGATCTGCATCGGGTGCAAGGCCTGCATCGCGGCCTGCCCCTACGACGCGATCTTCATCAACCCGGAGGACCACTCCGCCGAGAAGTGCAATTTCTGCGCGCATCGGCTCGACGTCGGCCTCGAGCCCGCGTGCGTGGTGGTGTGCCCCACGCAGGCGATCATGGTCGGGGACATGAACGATCCCCTCTCGGCGGTGAGCCGCGATCATCCACCGCGACGCGGTCGCGGTGCGCCGGCCCGAGAAGGAGACGCGTCCCAAGCTCTTCTACAAGGGCGCGGACCAGGTGACGCTGGACCCGCTCGCGGCGCGTCGGCCGGACGGCGGGCTGTTCATGTGGAGCGAGCAGGGCAGCGTCGACGCACCAGGTGCCCGCCGGACATCCGGGGCCCTGGAACAGCTCGGCGGCGGCGGTGGTGTCCTACGACGTCCTGCACCGGGCTCCCTGGGACTGGCGGGTGAGCCTCTACACCTTCACGAAGTCGATCGCGGCCGGCGCCTACCTCATGCCCCTGCTCCTGGGCGCTGCTCGGGCTCGTGCCCTGGGCGTCGCGCACCTGGGGCGTCACGGTGCCCGGGGTGGCCCTCGCCGCGCTGGTCGCCACGGGGGTGGTGCTGGTGTGGGACCTCGAGCACCCCGAGCGCTTCTGGATGGTGCTACTCAAGCCCCAGTGGCGGAGCTGGCTCGTGCGCGGCGGGTTCATCATCACGGCGTACGGGGCGCTCCTGACGGCGCACCTGGGCATCACGCTGTGGGGGAGGGCGGATCTGACCCCGCGCCTGGGGTGGATCGGCGGCCCGCTGGCGGCGATGACCGCGATCTACACGGCGTACCTGTTCGCGCAGGCCCGCGCCCGCGACCTCTGGCAGAGCCCGCTGCTTCCGGCCCACCTCCTGGTGCAGGCGTTCGTGGCCGGAGGAGCGGTGCTTCTCCTGGCGTTGGACGACGCCCGCGCGCTGGCGCCGGCGGTGAGCTTCTACGACCTCGCGCTCGTGCTGCACCTCCTCCTGGTCCTGGGCGAAGCGACCGTGGGGCATCCCACCGCGCATGCCGCGCTCGCCGCCCGGGCCATGATGCGGGGGCGGTGGGCGCCCTTCTTCTGGAGCGGCGTCATCCTCGCGGGTCTCGCCGTCGTGGTCGCGCCCGCCGAACCGGTGAGCGGCGCGCTGGCCGGCCTGGTAGCGCTCTTCGCCTACGAGCACGCCTACGTCCAGGCGGGCCAATCCGTCCCCCTGGCCTGACCGTACCCCATGGATCTGAACGAGCTGAACCGTCGGGTGTCCGCGGCCCGTGCCGAGGTCGAGGCGCGGGGCGAGACGTTCTATCCCGGCTCGAGCCGGGTCCACCTGGCCGCCTTCCCTCCGCGGGAGCGGTGGAACGACTGGGTGGAGCTGGACTCGAAGTCGTGGCCCGAAGCGGGTGGAGAAGCGCTACATGCTGGTGCCCACCACGTGCTTCAACTGCGAGTCGGCTTGCGGGCTCCTGGCCTACGTGGACCGCGACACCCTGCAGGTGCGCAAGTTCGAGGGCAATCCCGAGCATCCCGGGATCGCGCGGGCGCAACTGCGCCAAGGGGCCCGCCACGGTCAACCAGATCACCGATCCGGACCGGATCCTGCATCCCCTCAAGCGGGCTGGCGCCCGTGGCGAGGGGAAGTGGGAGCGGGTCGGGCTGGGACGAGGCGCTGGACGACATCGCCGGGCGCATCCGCAGGGCGCTGGAGGAGGGACGACACGAGGAGGTCATGTACCACGTGGGCCGCCCGGGAGAGGACGGCTTCACAGAGCGCATGATCGCCGCCTGGGGGGTGGACGGGCACAACTCGCACACGAACATCTGCTCGAGCGGCGCACGGGCCGGCTACCACTTCTGGATGGGGATGGACCGGCCCAGCCCCGACCACGCGAACGCGAAGGTCATGCTGCTGGTGAGCAGCCACCTGGAGGCCGGCCACTACTTCAACCCCCACGCCCAGCGGATCATCGAGGCGCGGAAGAACGGCGCGAAGCTCATCGTCCTGGACACCCGCCTGTCCAACACCGCGACACACGCCGACCACTGGCTGTCCCCCTATCCGGGCTCGGAGGCCGCCATCTTCCTCGCGATCGCCGCCTGGATGATCCGCGAGCGCCGCTACGACCGGGAGTTCGTGCGCCGCTGGTGGAACTGGCGGGAGTACATGGACGCCGTGAAGGGTCTTCCGGACGCGTCCTTCGAGGACTTCGAGGCCGCGCTCGAAGCGGAGTACGGCGAGTACACGTTCGAGTTCGCGGCCGCCGAGTCCGGAATCGACGCGGACGAGCTGCGGGAGGTGGCGGCGATCGTGGCGGGGGCGGGCACGCGCCTGGCGACGCACAACTGGCGGAGCGCTTCCGCCGGGAACCTCGGGGGCTGGCAGGTGTCCCGCACGCTCTTCCTCCTCAACGCGCTCCTCGGCGCGGTGGCGACGGAGGGCGGGACCTTCCCCAATGCGTGGAACAAGTTCGTTCCCCGCCCCATCCGCATGCCGCCGCGGCATCCTGCGCACTGGAACGAGCTGACCTGGCCCCGGGAGTATCCTCTGGCGCTCATGGAGATGTCCTTCCTCCTCCCGTATCTGACGAAGGAGCGGGAGGCCCGGATCGACGTCTACTTCACGCGCGTCTACAACCCGGTGTGGACCAACCCGGACGGCTTCGGGTGGATCGAGATGCTCACGGACCCCGAGCGCATCGGCCTGCACGTGGCGCTCACCCCCACCTGGAACGAGAGCGCCTTCTTCGCCGACTACGTGCTGCCGATGGGCCATGGGCCGGAGCGCCACGACCTCACGTCGTACGAGCAGTACGACGGCCAGTGGATCGCCTTCCGCCAGCCGGTGCTGAGGACGGCGCGGGAGCGGCTGGGCGAGGAGGTCCGGGACACGCGCGAGGTGAACCCGGGCGAGGTATGGGAGGAGAACGAGTTCTGGATCGAGCTCACCTGGCGGATCGATCCCGACGGCTCCCTCGGGATCCGCGAGTTCTTCGAGTCGCGGGAGCGCCCGGGTGAGAAGATGGGGCTCGACGAGTTCTACGGCTGGATGTTCGAGCACTCGGTCCCCGGGCTGCCGGAAGCGGCCAGCGCGGAGGGCGTGACCCCCCTCGAGTACATGCGCCGGTACGGGGCCTTCGAGGTCGCCCACAAGGTAGGCGCCGTCCACGAGCAGACCGTGCCGGAGGCGGAGCTGGCGGACGTGAAGATCGACGACGCCGGTCGCGTCTACACGCGCGCCGAGGCCCCCGAGTCCCCGAACGTGGTACCGCTGCCGCCGGTGGAGGGCGACGCGGAGGGGCGGCGGCGTGTGGGGGTGCGCATCGACGGCGAGACCCTGCGCGGCTTCCCGACGCCGACCGGGCGCCTGGAGTTCTGGTCGCGCACGCTGCACGACTGGGGCTGGCCGGAGCTGGCGATGCCGGGATACGTGAGGAGCCACGTCCATCGCCAGAACATGGACCGGGACCAGCTGTGCCTGATCTCGACCTTCCGGCTCCCCGTCCACGTGCACACGCGGACCGGAAACGCCAAGTGGCTGGACGAGATCGCGCACACGAACCCGTTGTGGATCCACCCGACCGACGCGGAGCGCCTGGGCGTCGGCGGGACGGGGGACCTCGTTCGCGTGGAGACGGAGATCGGTCACTTCGTGCTGAAGGCCTGGATCACCGAGGGGATCCGCCCGGGCGTCGTGGCGTGCAGCCACCACATGGGACGCTGGAAGCCCGAGGGGAGCGACGGCCAGCGCATCGGGATGGCCACCGTCGCCCTCGGCCACGAGGACTCGACGTGGTCGCTGCGGCGCCGGAAGGGCGTGGAGCCCTTCGCCTCGGCTGACCCGGACACGCTCAGGGTCTGGTGGACCGACGTGGGGGTGCACCAGAATCTCACACACGCGGTCCATCCGGATCCCGTCTCGGGGGCGCATTGCTGGCACCAGGCCGTGCGCGTCCGGCGGGCGGAGCCCGGGGACCGCCACGGTGACATCCACGTGGACCGGGAGCGTTCCCACGCCGCCTACCGCAAGTGGCTCGAGTTGACGCGGCCCGCCGACCGGTACTCCCCGGACGGCACTCGGCGACCCTACTGGCTCCTCCGCCCCGTGCGGCCGGAGCGGGACGCATATCGCCTTCCCTCCGACGCCGGGCCCGTGAGCGTATAGCTTCCCGCATGGTCGGTACGCCCCCCGTCGAGCTCCTGCGGGCCCTCGCGGCCCTGTGCGAGCCTCCCGCCGGAGAACACCGGAGGATGGCCGACGCCGTGGGCCTGGGCGAGCCGCCGGACGCCGCCCGGTTCACCGAGGTGTTCCTTCTCCAGCTGCATCCGTACGCGTCGGTCCATCTGGGTGCGGAGGGGATGCTGGGCGGCGAGGCCCGGGCGCGGGTCGCCGGGTTCTGGAGAGCCCTGGGCCGAACCCCGCCGGCGGAGCCGGACCACCTGGGCGCCCTGCTCGGGCTGTACGCCTCTCTGGCGGAGCGGCAAGCGGGGTCGGGCGGCGCGGAAGGGCTGCTCGCGGCCGGGGCGCGTGTAGCGCTCCTGCACGAGCACCTGGCACCGTGGGTGCCGTTCCTGCTCGAGCGCGTCGCGGAGACCGAAGCCCCGTTCTATGGGCAGTGGGCGCACCTGCTTGCGCACGTGCTGGACGAGGAGCTCCGCGCCGCCCCGCCCCCGGAGACGCTTCCGCTCCACCTGCGGGTGGCTCCGGGTCTGCCCGATCCACGCGCGGAGGGTGGGGATGCCTTCCTGTCGGGCCTCCTGGCGCCCGTGCGGAGCGGCGTCATCGTCACGCGCGACGACCTCGTGCGCCTGGCGCGGGGGCTGGGGCTGGGCGCCCGCATCGGGGAGCGCCGGTGGGTGCTTCGTCACCTCCTCGAGCAGGACCCTGTGCCGGTGTTGGAGGCCCTGGGCTCGGAGGCGGCACGCCGCGCCGAGCGCCACGGCGCCCGCGCCGACGTGCTGGGGCCGTCCGCACGGTTCTGGGCGGAACGGGCGCGCACGACGGCGCGACTGCTCGCCACGCTGGCCGAGGAGGGGCGGGCGGTGGTGGACATGAAGGTGGGGGAGGGGGCGCCATGAGCACCGGGGTGCGTCGCCCGCCCCAGCATCGGTTCTCGCGACACGACCTGGTCGCGGGATTGAGCGTGGCCGTGATCCTCATCCCCCAGTCGATGGCCTACGCCGAGCTGGCGGGCGTGCCCAGCCATTACGGCCTGTATGCGGGCGCGCTGCCGGCGATCGCGGCCGCGTTCTTCGCCTCCTCGCCCTTTCTGCAGACGGGCCCCGTCGCGACGACATCACTCCTGACCTTCGGCGCGCTGGTACCGATGGCGATGCCCGGATCGGGCGCGTACGTGCGGCTCGCGGCCCTCCTGGCGCTGGTGGTGGGCCTGGTCCGGGTGGCGGTCGGGGCGCTGCGCGCGGGATGGCTGTCGTATCTCATGTCCCGGCCGCTGCTGACCGGCTTCATGTCCGGCGCCGCGATCCTGATCGTGGCCTCGCAGCTCCCGGGTGCGGTGGGGAGCGCAGCCCCCGGAAGGGGCGTCCTCTCGGGCGCCGGCTGGGTGATGACGCACCCCGGGTCCTGGGACGGTGCGGCGATCTTCATGGCCGCGGCGACCGTGGCCCTGATCGCGGGAGGCCGCACGATCCACCCCCTCTTCCCCGGCGTCCTCATCGCGGTGATCGGCGGGACGCTCTTCTCGGCGCTCGCCGGCTATTCGGGTCCCACGGTGGGAGACGTCCCGGCGGGCCTTCCGGCGATCTCCCTGGACCTGCCCTGGTCGAGGGTTCCGTCGCTCGTGCTTCCCGGGATCGTCATCGCGCTGATCGGCTTCTCCGAGGCGGCGTCGATTTCCCGCATCTACGCGTCCGAGGACCGCGAACGGTGGAACGCGGACCGCGAGTTCCTCAGCCAGGGCGCCGCGAACCTGGCCTCCGCCGTCTCCGGCGGCTTTCCCGTCGGGGGCTCGTTCGCGCGCAGCGCGCTGGCGCGCCTCACGCGCGCGACCAGCCGTTGGACGGGGCTGGTCAGCGGCGTGGCGGTGCTCCTGTTCATGCCGTTCTCCGGCGTCCTGAGCGCCCTCCCCAAGGCCGTGCTCGCCGGGATCGTCATCGCGGCGGTGCGGAGCCTCTTCCGACCCAGGGAGCTCGCGGCGCTGTGGACATTCTCCAAGCCGCAGGCGCTCGTCGGCTGGACCACGTTCACGGCTGACGCTGGCGCTGGCGCCGCACGTCGACCACGCCGTGCTCCTGGGGATCCTGACGGCGGGCGCGGTCCACCTGTGGCGGGAGGTCCAGCTCGAAGTGGCGGCGCGGCGGGAGGGCGATACGCTCCACCTCGAGCCCAACGGCGTGCTCTGGTTCGGGTCCGTGCCCACCCTCGAGGACGAGCTGCTCGAGCACCTCGCCCGTGAGGAGGGCGTGTCGCGCGTGGTGATCCACTGCCAGGGCCTGGGTCGCATCGACCTGACCGGGGCGTGGACGCTCGTCGAAATGCTCGAGGAGATCCGAAGTGCGGGCATCACCATCGCCGTCGCCGGCGTCCCGGACCACGCCCGCCGCGTGTTCCATGCCGTGGGGGAGGAGCGGTGGAGGGGGAGCCCGGTCGAGCCCATCGCTGAAGGAGTCCGTACGATGATGACGCTCTCGTTCCTCGGGGCCGCAGGGACCGTCACCGGTTCCCGACACCTCCTCACCACGGGGTCCAGGAGGATCCTCGTCGACTGCGGCCTGTTCCAGGGGCTGAAGGCGCTGCGCCTGCGCAACCGGGATCCGTTCCCGTTCGACCCGGCGTCCCTCGACGCGGTGGTCCTCACGCACGCGCATCTGGACCACACGGGCCTCCTGCCCGTGCTCGTCAAGAAGGGCTACACCGGCCCGATCTACTGCACGGAGCCGACCGAGCAGCTGGTGCGCATCCTCCTGGCGGACTCGGGGCACCTGCAGGAAGAGGACGCCCGCTATGCGAACAAGAAGGGCTTCTCCCGTCACAGTCCGGCCCAGCCGCTGTACACGGAGGAGGAAGCGCGCAGGGTAGGCGACCAGCTCCGCCCGGTGCCCATGGGGGCGCCGACGGCGATCGATGGCGCCACGCTGACGTTCACGGTGGCCGGACACATCCTGGGCGCGGCCTCCGTGCACCTGCGCACCGACGGCGGCGCGATCGCTCTTCAGCGGGGACATAGGCCGTCCCGCACGATCTGCTCATCCCCGCGCCGGCGCCGCCACCGCGCGGCGGACTTCGTGGTGATGGAGTCGACGTACGGCGGGCGGGAGCACCCCCTTCTGGATCCGGAGTCGGCGCTGGCCCTCGTGCTCAAGCGGACCGTGCGGCGAGGTGGGGTGCTCATGGTGCCCTCGTTCGCGGTCGGCCGGGCGCAGCTCGTCCTCTACGTGCTGTCGGCGTCTCTTCTCTTCCGGCGCGATTCCGAAGGTCCCCGTCTTCCTGAACAGCCCGATGGCGATCGACGTCACCGACCTCTACCTGGAGTTCCCGGACTACCACCGGCTCTCCACCGAAGCGGTGGCCGCAGGCGTTCGCCGTCGCCGAGTACACGCGATCCGTGGACGACTCGAAGGAGCTCAACCACCGCGGGGGCCCGATGGTCCTGATCGCGGGCGCGGGCATGCTCTCCGGGGGGCGGATCATCCACCACCTGGCCGCCTTCGCGCCGGACCACCGCAACACGGTGCTCCTCACCGGCTACCAGGCTGCCGGGACGCGTGGCGCGTCCCTCCTCGGCGGGGCCAGGCATCTGAAGATCCACGGCCGCAGCGTCCCCATCCGCTGCGAAGTAGCCAAGCTGGACGGCCTTTCGGCCCACGCCGACCAGAGCGAGCTCCTCGACTGGATAGGGGCGTTGCCGGAGCGGCCCCGCGGGATCTGGCTCGTCCACGGCGAGCCCGAGCAAGCGGACGCCCTCCGGCACGCCGCTGAGCGGCGACTGGGGTCGAAGGTCCGCGTCGCCGAGGACGGGCGCACGGTCACGCTGGAGTAGCGTCCCGGGCGGGAATCCGGCGACGGCCGGGGCTGGCGCGGTGACTCGCGACCTCGGGACCGAACCTGGGCCCCGCGTCGCGTGGGGAGATCCCCCCCTGTTGAAGAAGGCCGGAGGCGCGCAGCTTTCAGGCGGAGCCGGTGACGTCGGTGTCGTGGGCTCCCTGACCCGTCCGATCGGAGGCGAAGGTGGAGAAGTTCGTCTATCTCTTCTCGGAGGTCGATGCCGCCGAGGCATCCGTGGACGGTGACTGGGAAGCGGTGCGTAGCGCTGCTGGGCGGCAAGGGCGCCAACCTGGCGGACATGACCCGCCTCGGCGTCCCCGTCCCACCGGGCTTCACCGCGACCACCCGGGCGTGCAACGCGTATCTGCAGGCACGGCGGCGAGTTCCCGGCGGGCTTCTGGGAGCAGGAGCTGGAGGCCGTCGCGGCGTTGGAGCGAGGCCACCGGCAAGGGATTCGGCGATCCCGCGAACCCGCTCCTCCTCTCCTGCCGGTCGGGGGCGAAGTTCTCCATGCCCGGGATGATGGACACCGTGCTGAACCTCGGCCTCAACGACGAGATCACCGAGGGCATCGCCCGCCGCCACCGGGGACCCTCGCTTCGCGTACGACCTCTACCGACGCCTTCTGCACATGTACGGCAGCGTCGTGCTGAACGTCCCGGACCACGCCTTCGAGCGCGCGATCGACGAGCGACGCCGTGCCACCGGGGTGGAGACCGAGATCGAGTTCACCGCCGACGACTGGAAGGCCGTGGTCGAGGCGTTCAAGGCCGCGATCCGCACCTTCGCGGGGCGCGAGTTCCCCACCGATCGGCCGGGAGCAGCTGCACGGGGCGACCGAGGCGGTGTTCCGGTCCTGGCGCGGGAAACGCGCCATCGACTACCGCAGGGCGGCCGGAATCCCCAACGGCCTGGGCACCGCCGTGAACGTCCAGACGATGGTGTTCGGCAACATCGGGCCGCACTCGGCCACGGGCGTGTGCATGTCCCGCAACGGCACCACGGGGGCCGAGGAGCTCGAGGGCGACTACCTGGAGAGCGCCCAGGGGGAGGACGTCGTGGCGGGCATCCGCGCCAGACCCACCCCATCTCGATGCTGCGGGACCGCGTGCCCGAGGTCTACGAACAGCTCCACGACATCGCCCGCAAGCTCGAGCGGCACTACCGCAACATGCAGGACATCGAGTTCACCATCGAGGAGGCCACCTGTGGGTGCTCCAGACGCGTGACGGCAAGCGCACGGCCGAGGCCGAGGTGCGCATCGCCGTGGAGATGGCGAAGGAAGGGCTGATCACGCGGGACGAGGCCCTGCAGCGGGTGTCCGCCGAGCAGGTGGACGCCTTCCTGCACCCCAAGCTCGACCCGGCGGCCGTCGGCGGACGGGAGCCGCTCGCCCGCGGGCTCGCCGTCTCCCCCGGAGCGGCGGTGGGGATCATCGTCTTCGACGCGGACAAGGCCGAGCGACTGGCGAAGGTGGACAAGCGTGCCGTCGTGCTGGTGCGGCCCGACACGAAGCCCGACGACGTCCACGGCATGCTGGCCGCCAAGGGCATCCTCACGAGCCGCGGCGGCCGCACGAGCCACGCGGCGCTGGTGGCCCGGCAGTTCGGCCGAGCCCGCGGTCGTGGGCGTGTCGGCGATGGAGATCGACCTCGTCGCCGGGGAGGCGAGGGTCGGCGACACCGTGCTGAGGGAGGGCGACCCGATCTCGCTGGACGGCACGCGTGGGCTCGTCTACGAGGGCGAGCTGCCCACGGTCATGGCCGATCTGGACAACCCGTTCCTGGCCGAGCTGCTGGGCTGGGCCGACCAGGTGCGCAAGCTGGGCGTGCGCGCCAACGCGGACTATCCGCGTGACGCGGAGCGCGCACGTCATCACGGGGCCGAGGGGATCGGGCTCTGCCGCACCGAGCACATGTTCTTCGAGACGGACCGGCTTCCCCTGATCCAGCACATGATCATGGCTTCCGACCCGGCGGATCGCGATTCGGCGCTCGCCGATCTTCTTCCGCTGCAGCGCTCCGACTTCGACGGGCTCTTCCGCGCCATGAACGGGCTGCCGGTCATCGTCCGCCTCATCGACCCGCCGCTCCACGAGTTTCTGCCCGGACACGACGAGCTCCTTCTCGATCTCGCGGGCCTGAAGGTGCAGCTCCAGCACCTTCGCTCGCTTCCCGAGATCGACGGGGTGCTGGAGCAGATCGGGACGAAACAGCGGTTCCTGGACCGGGTCGAGTCGCTGCGGGAGGCCAACCCGATGCTCGGAACCCGGGGCGTGCGCCTGGGCATGCTCATCCCCGGCCTCGTCCGCATGCAGGTGCGCGCGATCTTCGAGGCGGCGTGCCGGTGCGCGAGGGACCGGGTGGACGTTCATCCCGAGGTGATGATCCCGCTGGTGACCCACGTGAACGAGCTGCGCACGATCCGGCGGTTGCTGGAGGAAGAGGCGCACGCCGTGATGGCGGAGCAGGGCATCGAGGTGCCCTACCGGTTCGGGACGATGATCGAGGTGCCCCGGGCGGCGCTCACGGCGGGGGAGCTCGCCGAGGTGGCCGAGTTCTTCTCGTTCGGCACCAACGACCTGACGCAGACGACCTACGGAATCTCCCGCGACGACGCGGAGCAGGGCTTCCTGGTGGAATACCTGCGCATGGACGTGCTCCCGCGGAATCCGTTCGAGACCATCGACGCCGACGGCGTCGGTCGCCTGATGGCCTGGGCGGTCGAGGAGGGTCGCGGCGTGCGCCCCGATCTGGAGGTGGGCATCTGCGGTGAACACGGCGGTGACCCGGCCAGCATCGAGCTCTGCCACAGGATGGGACTGGACTACGTGTCCTGTTCCCCCTTCCGGGTGCCGATCGCCCGCCTGGCGGCGGCGCACGCGGCTCTGAAGGAGCGCGAGGAGGTCGTGCCGCGGCCCGAAGCCGGAACACCGCGGGTCCGCGTTTCGTAAGGATGTTCAGACAGGACGGAAGACTCGACCGCTGGGGGGTCACCATGTTCGGGCTCATCGCTGCCGGGATCGCCGGTGTCGCAGGCGTGGCCGGCCATATCAAGTCCAGGCAGTTCGTAGGTAAGCGGCTCCGCTACACGACGCTGGTGGAGAAGCCGATGCTGGGCCTGTGGGCCGGCGTCGCCACCGCCGTGGTCGCCGCACCGATCGTGGCCTTGCTCCCGATCGTGGGCGCGGGCACGGCCATCGCCGCAGGGCTGGGCGTGGGGACCGGGGTGGCGCTGGGCGTGGGCGACGCCAAGAAGCCTCCGCTCCTGGAGGACTGAAGCGGACCCGGATCGAGGAAGCACCCTCGTGGCGCCGTGACCCACGAGCTCGCGACCACGCTCGCGATCCTCGGCGTCGCCGTCGTGCTGCTGGTCGGCGACGTCGTGCGCGCGGACATCGTGGCGCTGGCGACGGCCGCCGCCCTCGAGCTGACTGGCGTCCTCACCCCGGAGCAGGCGTTCTCCGGATTCGGCTCCCGTGCGGTGATCACGATCCTCGCCGTGGGGATCCTGGCAGAGGGGCTGCGCGTCAGCGGCACCGCCGAACGGGCCGGGGCCCTCATGCTCCGGCTTTCGGGAACGGGTGAGGTCCGGGTCATCGCGGCCTGGATGCTCACCGGCGCATTCGTGTCCCTGTTCATGAACAACATCGCCGCCGGTGCGGTCCTCCTGCCGGCGGCGGCGGCAGCGGCGCGCCGCGCCGGGCTGGCGCCGTCCCGGGTGATGATGCCCCTCGCCTTCGGCACCATCCTCGGCGGCATGGCGACGCTGCTGACCTCGGCCAACCTCATCGTGAGCGACCTTCTGGTGGCCGGCGGGTGGCGTGGCTTCGGCCTCCTGGACTTTGCGCCGGTCGGCCTCCCCCTCGTGCTCGCCGGGACGCTCTACATGCTCCTGTGGGGTCGTTGGCGCTTGCCGGAGGGTGGTGGGCCCGAGGTGCAGGTCCGCCTGCATGTGCCCGACGAGCCGCTGCGCGCCATCTACCGGCTCGGCGAGCGCACCCTGCGGGCGCGGGTGCCGGGTGGATCGCCCCTCGCGGGGCGCACGCTCGCCGTGAGTGGCATCCGTGAGCGCCTGGGCCTCTGGGTCATCGGGGTCCGGCGGGGCGCCACCGCGTCGCCGACCCCCGGGGCGGACTTCCGGCTTGCCGAGGGAGACGTGCTGGAGCTCATGGGCCGGCTGGAGGAGCCACCCGAGGACGCCTTCGCCGGCCTGCTCGAGCCCCTGGCCGACGATGGTCCATCCGGCACCCAGGACACGCGGGAGAGCGTGATGGTCGAGGCCGTCATGCCGCCCCGCTCGCCGCTGCAGGGTCGCACGCTGCGCGAGGTGCGCTTCGGAGACCGCTTCGGCATGAGCGTGCTGGCGGTGTGGCGCGGCGACCGGCCGATTCGTTCCGGCGTGGGAGACCTCCCGTTGGAGCTGGGTGACGCGTTGCTCCTGCAGGGCCCTCGCGAGGATCTGGAGCGGGTGCGGCGGAGCGACGAGCTCATCGTCCTCGGCGGTGGGGTGGGGGAGCCGACACTCTCCCGGTGGAAGATCGGTGCGGCCCTGGTCACCCTGGTGGCGGCCCTGGCCGTCGGGATCCGCTTCCCGCAGGCACTGGGCGCGATCCTCCTCCTGGGGGCGGTGGTGATGGTGCTGCTCGGCGTCCTCACGATGGACCGCGCGTACCAGGCCGTCGAGTGGCGCACGATCTTCCTGGTGGCAGGGATCCTGCCCCTCGGCCTCGCGCTGCACCAGTCGGGGGCCGCGGCGTGGATGGCCGCCGGTGCCGAGCGGCTGCTCGGGCCCTTCGGGCCGACCGCGGTGCTCGCCGGGACCTTCCTGGCGACGGCCCTCCTGGTGCAGGCGGTGGCGGGACCCGCGGTCGCGGCCATCATGGGCCCGGTCGGCATCCAGACCGCGCTGCATGCGGGCATCGACCCGCGGGCGATGGGGATGGCGGTGGCGCTGGCCTGCTCGATGGCCTTCGTGACTCCCCTCGGCCACCCCGTGAACATCCTCGTGATGGGTCCCGGCGGCTATCGCTTCGCCGACTACCGGCGCGTCGGCCTGCCCATGGCGCTCGTGCTCGCCGTGGCGGTCCTGCTCGTGTTGCCGCTGGCGTTCCCGCTCACGGGCTGACGGCTGGACGCCAAGAAGGTGGGGGACCGCGTGCACGGACCGTGATCGCCTGCTCGAGCAGAAGGCGATCGGCTCCCGAGGGACCCGCACCTGTTAGATTGACGAGGATCAGGCAACGTCCGCAGCACCCGTCCAGATCATGCCCATCATCACGGTATCGCGCGGTTCGGGAAGCGGGGGCGAGGAGCTCGCCGAGCGAGTGGCCGAGCGACTCGGCTTCGAAGTCGTCAGCCGTGAGGAGGTGGTCCACGAGGCCGCCGCCTTCGGCGCCCCGGAGGACGCCCTGCAGAAGGCGCTCTTGAAGCCGCCCGGGCTATGGGACCGATTCCAGCACGAGCGCCACCGCTACCTTGCCTTCGTCCAGGCCGCCCTGTGCGAGCGCGTGCAGGGGGGGCGTGTGGTCTATCACGGAAACGCCGGCCACCTCCTCCTGCCCGGCATCTCGCACGTCCTCTGCATCCGGCTGATCGCACCCATCGACTTCCGCGTGCGCATGCTCCGTGAGCGCACGGACATGAGCGAGGAGGAAGCCGTGGAGCACTGCCAGAAGGTCGATCGCCAGCGGGAGCGATGGACCCGTTTCCTGTACGGCGTCGACTGGCTCGATCCCCACCTCTACGATCTCGCGGTGAACCTGCGGACGATGGACATGACCGATGCGGTCGACCTCTGCGTCACGCTCTCCCGGTCACCCAGGTTCCTGCCCACGGCCGAGAGCCGGAAGGCCATGGCCGATCTGCTCCTGGTCAGCCGCGTCAGGGCCGCGCTGGCGGCGGATCCCCGCACTTCGTCCGCGGAGGTGGGGCTGCGGGCCAGCGACGGCACGCTCTACGTCAGGGGGCGCCTGCGTCCCGCCTCCCTGGTGGATTCCGTGCTCGAGGTCGCGGCCGGCGTGGAGGGGGTCGAGCGGGTGGACCGCGAGGACCTGGCGGCGCCCGAGCTCACCGTCTGAGGTCGGGTTCCCCTCGCCCGGCGTCCGCCCGCGCCAGGCGTTACATTTCGGCGGCACGTCGGAGGGTCGGCTCAGCGCAGGACCGCCGTCGTGTCGATGCCTGTGAATCGGCTTCCTGCCCGGCCTGCCCGCCCCGAAGAGGGCGGGACCCTCGCGGCGCGAGGGAGGTGCTCTTGGCGGTCGTCCTCATCTCCAGGGGCTCCATGTCCGGCGGCGAGACGATCGCGGACTGTCTCTCCCGGATGGGGGCCTTCAACTGCATCACGCGGGAGAACCTCGTCGCCGCGGTCAACGAGTACGGCCAGCTGGCTGCCAGGCTCACCGAGGAGATCGCCAGCGCGGCCCGCGACTACGACCGCTTCACCAGGCTCCGGCGCCCCTACCGGATCTTCATGAAGAGGGCCCTCCTCGAGTACGCGCGTCATGGCGACCTGGCCTACTTCGGGTACTCCGGACACCTGCTCCTGGACGAAGCGCGCCACCTGGTGCGTGTTCGCCTGACCGCTCCGCTCGAGCTGCGCGTACGCCTGACCATGAAGCGGCTGGAGTGTCCCGAAGACGAAGCACGCGAGTACATCCGGCGCGCCGACGAAGAGCGCACCCGCTGGGCGCGGTTCATGTACGGCGCGGACATCCGCGACCCCGCGCGGTACGACGTCTGCTTGAACTTGGAGCGCTTCAGCCCCGGGGGCGTGTGCCATCTCCTGCAGGGCCTGGTCGGCCACGAGGAGCTGCAACCGACCCGGGAGTCGCTGCAGCAGGTGGAGAACAGCCGTGTGGCCACCGAGGTCCTCGCGGCGCTTCTCCTCCGACCCGAAACCTATGCGCTGGAGGTCGCAGCGACGTTCCAGGCGGGGACCGCGTTCCTGGAGGGACCGTACCTCGATCCCGACGACCGGGGTCGTGTGGAGCGGATCGCGCGCTCGGTCCCCGAGGTCCGGGAGGTGGTCTACGAACCAGGGTACGCGCCGTCGTTCCTTCTGACCTGACGAGAGGATCCAACGACCGAGGCCATCCTCGCCCACCTTCGCGAGGACGCCAAGGAGGATGTGAGGCATGCCCGAGACGATGTCGACAGATTCGACCCCGAACCTCCTGGAGAGCATCCGGGACATCCTCGTGCACACCGGGGGCGTCGAGGAAGCCATGGCCGCGGACACGGGGAGTCAGACCGCCATGGCGAAGGAGCGGACCTCACTCACCCGCGAACAGACCCGTCTCTCGACGAAAAGCACCGAGCTGGCGAACATCCGTACGGATCTCGGTCGGGAGAGGACCCTCCTGGCCGATCAGCGCACGACGCTCGCGGTGCAACGAACGGAGATGGCCCGGCGCCGTACCTCCCTCGGGGAGGGGAGGACGCGCATGGCTCGGGAGCGCACGAACCTGTCGCAGGAGCGGACCGAGCTCGCGCATGAGCGTAATCGTCTGTGCGAGATTCGCACGGACCTGTCGAGGCGGCGGACCTCGCTTGCGGACGATCGGACCTCCCTGGCCCGGGGTCGGACCCTCCGAGCCGTCACCCGTACCCGACTGTCCCTGCAGCGGACCGAGTTGGCGAGAGGCCGCACTTCGCTCGCGTTGATCCGTACCGGCCTCGCGTTCCTCACGATCGGCCTGACCCTCTTCCGCTATTTCGGGGTTTCCGCATGGTCGGTCTTCGATGGCGGGTTGGTGCTGATGAGCATCTGGATGGTCGTGGCGGGGGCCAGGGAGTTTCGCCGGGCCCATGCCCGCGACCGCGCTCTGAGGGACCTCCTGGGGCGTGACGGCGGGTTCACGGACCTCTTCGAGCCGGAGTCCGTCTCTCCGCGAGGGGTTTGACCGCGCGGACGAATCTCAGCCGCGTGCCGCCGCTCCTTCCGAGGTGAGCTTCACGATCAGGTCGCACAACGTGCGGATCTTGAAGGGCTTCGCGATGAAGTCGACCGCGCCCCCCTTGAGCGTCTCGACGGCCGTGTCCACGGTGGCGAAACCGGTGATGACGATCACCTTGGTGGACGGGGAGTGGCGCCGTACGAACTCCATCACCTCGAGACCGTCGGGCTTCTGCATCTTCAAGTCGGTCACGAGGACGTCGAAGCTCTCCTCCATGACCCGGTCGACGACCTTCTGCCCGTCGTTGTAGGACTCCACGTAGAAGCCGAGCTTCTCGAGCGCCGGCTTGAGACGCTCGCAGACGATGGGCTCGTCGTCGAGCAGCAGCACCTTCTTCCTGGTCGTGCTCATCGGGACGCGCGCTCCATGAGCTTCCTGGCCTGCCGCGCCGCCTTGCGGACCATCGCCTCGAGCGTCTTGGCGCGGAACGGCTTGTGGATGAAGCCGAACGCGCCGCTGTACTCAGCCTCGCGCGCCGCGTCCATGGAACCGTAGCCGGTGATGATGATCACCTGGGTGCCGGTGCTGTTGTCCCGCACGAAGCGGAGGACCTCCAGGCCGTTCGGGCCTTCCATCTTCAGGTCGGTGATCACGACGTCGAAGCGCTTGGCCGAGAGGCGGTCGACGGCCTGCTGGCTCACCGTGAACACCTCCACGCGATAGTCCTTCTTCTCCAGATGCTCCTTCAGTCGCTCGCACACCAGGGGCTCGTCGTCCAGAACCAGGATCTCCGTCGGGGTGCTCATGCTCGCTCCTCCCTCTACCGCCCCTGTTCCGGGGCATCGTCGGGCTCCGCGGCGGGGGGGCCGCCCATGAAGCGCGTGACGTAGTCGTCCACCAGCCGGTCGGTCCTGAGGTGGATGTCGAGCTGCCTGGTGAAGCCGATCAGGCGACCGACCATGCGCAACCGCTCCACCATCGCGTCGGCGGCCAGGCCCTTGATCCGCCCGACCACCAGGTCCCCGCGCCCCTCCGCCACGAAGCCGTGCCGCTCGAGGATCCGCTTCAGGAGGGCCGCCCGCCGCGACCTGCGCGCCAGCTCCGTGACCCCGCCGGCGAAGCGGAAGTAGATGTAGTTGTCCGCCGGAGCGTCGCCCAGGTACGTGTCCACGATGTTGAAGTGATAGCCCAGGCGGAGGCTGAGGTGCAGGTATTCGCCCGACACGATGGCGAGGTTCTGCTGCGGTCGCGCCGCCATCACCCCGGTGAGGTGCGTGGAACGGGTCGCGCTCGACATGAAGCCGTCCAGGTCCATGCTGGCCGGGGCGGTCTCCCAGGCTCCCGCGGCCGTGAGCTCCTCGAGGAGCGGCAGCAGGGGCCTGGAAAGGACGTCGCCCGGGGTCGCGACCCGTGTGTCGGTGTCCGCCCGGAAGCCTCCCCCCAGATCGATGAGAACGAGGTCGAGGGGGATCGGCAGCTCGAGGCGGCGCACGTACGGCACACCCCGGGATGTCTTCACCCAGCCGATGTCGGTGAGCTCCGCGATCGCCTTCTCGTGCGCGAATCGGATCACGTCGTGATAGGTCGCGCAGCGCTTCGCGGTGAACTCGGGATCGGTGGGGTCCCGCAGGCGCAACGGCGCGATCCTGCGGAGCATCCGGCGCAGGATCCGGAACTCCGCCGCGCTCTGGAAGGAGGACCGCTCCAGGAACTGGAAGCGGAGCAGCTCCTCGACGCGTCCGGCGTACACGACGTTGTCCTCCGCGTCCACCGTGATCACGGCACCCTCCTGGAGCGCGCGGGTCGCGATCCCGGTGTCGACGATGGTCGGCACGCGGAGGTCGCGGGCCACCGCCGCGAAGTGCCCCGTGGCGCTTCCGAGGTCGGTGATCACCGCGTTGGCGCCCCCCAGCAGGCCCCCCAGCCGGGGCGTCGCGGCCCGGGCGACCAGGACCGCGCCGGAGCGGATGTCCTCGGGAAGGGCGTCGGGATCGGACACGATGCGAACGGGCCCGCTGCCGATCCCTCTGCAGGCGATCTCGCCGGCTCCGCGCATGAGGATCGGGTACCGCTCCCCGAGGTCGGTGAGATCCCGGTCGGCGGTGCGCTCGATCGGGGCCACGTGGAGGGGACGAGCCTGGAGCACGTAGATCCGCCCCGCGTGGTCGATGGCCCACTCGATGTCCTGGGCCGAACGCATGTACTGCTCGATACGACACGCGATGGCACCCAGCTCGGCGGTCTCCCACGGAGCGAGCGCGAGCGTCGCGCGCTCGTCGTCCGGCACCGGCTCCGAGACGGCTCCCCGCCCGGGCACGGCGACGAACATGCGCTCCTTCCGCCCCACCCGGGCCGCCACCACCTCGTGACCCGGGTCGCGTGACACCTCCAGGTGGTCGACGGGTCCGCCGCCCTCGACCACCAGCTTGCCGAGGCCTCTGGCTGCGGACACGAGGAGCACGTTCCGCTCCGGGGACGCCGGATCCACGCTGTACACGACTCCGCTCGCACGGGCCGGGACCATGCGCAGGACGCCCACGGCCATGAACCCGCAACCCGGCGGCACCTGGTGCCGTCTCTGGTAGCGGAGCACGTCCGGCGAGAAGAGGCTGGCGACCACCGCCCGGTAGGCGTCGCACACACCTTCCGTCGATACGCCGAGAAGCGTCTCGTACTGGCCGGCGAAGCTGAGCTCCCCATCCTCCTCGGGCCCGCTCGAGCGCACGGCCAGGAGGACGTCCTCCTCGCCCGGTCTCACGAGGGAGGTCACCGCCTGTCGGATCGCCCTGGCCATCTCGCGGGGAACGGAGGCACGGACGATCTCCTCGCGGATGCGTCGTGCCTCCTCGTCGAGCCCTTCACCCCCGTCGGCGAACCGCATCCGCAACGCCTCCACGCGCGCGAGCACGCCTGCGGATTCCAGGAACTCGCGACAGGCGTGGGTCGTGACGACGAACCCCTCTGGCACCCGGCAACCGAGCTGGCCGTGGACTTCGCCGAGGCGGGCCATCTTGGCCCCCACCGTCTCCATCTGCTCGGTGCTGACTTCGGCCAGGGGAAGGACGTACGGGGCCTCGGGCACCATCAGGCGGCAGTCGAGGGCGGCCGAGACGGCTTCGTCGATGTCCGTGAGCGCGGCGACCAGCTCGGGATAACGGCTGCCGGAGATGGCGTTCAGGTCCGCGACGACGGCGTGGACCGACTCCCTGAGCCGGTCCGCGAGGTCACGCAGGTACTTGGTGTCGAAGACGTACTCGCCCCCGAGCTTCTCACCCGCGTCGGCGATCAGCTCCAGCACGCGGTCGTTGTGCTCCACGAGGTCGCGGAAGCGGCGCAGCTTCTCCCGGAGCTGTTCCGCCGTAGCGCGGTGCCTGTGCCGGAAGACCGACCGGAGCGCCTGGGCCACGGGCATCATCAGTGTCCCTTCTTCGAGCCGAGGCCGAACACGACGCCGGTGAGGAGACCCGCCGCACCGGCGATCACGACGGCCAGGATGCCGTAGAGGAGGCCGTGGCGCTGCGCCAGGTCGGAGATCAGGGCCGCGACGCCGGCCTGTTCCACGCGCAGGCCGGCTTCCCCGGCGAGCTCCGCCTCTCCATCGGCGAAGGTGTATACCCGTACCCGGTACTCCCCCGGAGGAGTCCTGGCGGGGAGGAGGAAGTCGGCTTCCGCCAGCGTCGTGTCGCCGGAGGCGGCCGCCCGCAGCGTGACGGCGGCCTCGGCGACGTTCCAGAGACCGTCCCGCCACTCGAGCCTGGCGAGCTCGCGGAAGAGGGAAGGGTCGGCCGCCGCCCGTGCGGAACGGCTGCCGAGGGCGTCGAGGCCCAGGCCGAGGCGCTCGCGAACCTCCGGGCCGGCCAGCTGGGAGAGCGGGCACGTGGTGCGCAGGAGATAGAGGCTCGGCACCGCCTCGAAGCGCACGTCGCCCACGTTCATCCAGATGAGGCCGAGGACCTTCCCTTTGCGCTTCAGGTCCAGGTCGCGTTCCCCTCCCGCCAGGACGATGGCCACCTGCGCGCCGGTCGGGACGGACGCGCTCACGTGGACGCTGCTCCCCCTGTAGAGCATCGTCATCTCGACACGCGAGGGCTCGACCTTGACGTCGGGGTCCCGCGGCCCGGCCGGCGGCGGGAGCACGAAGGCGGCGGTCGCCGCAAGGGCGGGCACCAGCGCGCGCGGTCCGGGACGCATCAGTGGCCCCCGGCGTAGCTCAGGAGGAAGTCCGGGGTGAGCAGCAGGCCCATCAGCATCTTTGCCGTCACCACGAGCACGATCACGGCCATGAGGACCTTGAGCTGATCCGCCTTGAGCCGCTTGCTCAGCTGGGCGCCGATCTGCGCACCCACGACCGAGCCGAGGAGGAGGAAGAGCGCGAGGACGAAGTCCACCGTCCGGTTGAGCGTCGCCTGCAGCACGGTGACGTTCACGCAGGTGAAGAGGATCTGGAAGAGGCTCGTCCCCACGACGACGTGCATGGGCATGCGAAGCAGGTAGACCATCACGGGCACCATGATGAAGCCACCACCGACGCCCATGACCGCTGCCAACGTGCCCACCAGGAAGCCCAGCAGGAGGGGCATGAGCACGGACAGCTCGACCCGGGACCGGTCGAAGCGGACCTTCCAGGGGAGACGGCCCACCAGCCGTGCGTAGATGGAGGGGCGGGGCTCCTCTTCCCGCACGTGGCGGGCGACGCTCATGCTGCGCAGGCTCTCCGCGAACATGTAGGCGCCGATGCCGCCGAGCATCACCACGTACGTCACCGTGATCACGAAGTCGGCGCTGCCCAGGGCCCTCAGCAGCTTGATCAGGACGACTCCCACGGAGCCGCCGGCGACGCCGCCGACGAGAAGCAGGAGGCCCATCTTGAAGTCCACGGACCCGGCGCGGGCGTGGGCGTAGGTCCCGGACGAAGACGCCGCCACGATCTGGTTGGAGTCCGATGCGGCCGCGACCGTCGGCGGGATGCCGATCATGATCAGGAGCGGCGTCATGAGGAAGCCACCCCCCACGCCGAAGAGACCCGACAGGAGACCGACCAGGCCGCCGAGCCCCAGGAGGAGCAGCATGCTCACCGAGCTTCCGGCGACGGGAAGGTAGATGGAAAGGTGCATGTCAGGTCCGAGCGGCTTCGGGTACGTCCGCCGTGGGCAGGTAGACGGAGAATCGCGTGCCTTTTCCGGGCTCGCTCTCGACGGCGATCCGGCCGCCGTGCTTCTCGACGATGCTGTGGCTGACGGAGAGCCCGAGGCCGGTCCCCTCCCCGAGCTCCTTCGTCGTGAAGAACGGGTCGAAGATGTCCTCGAGGTGCTCGGCGGGGATGCCGACGCCAGTGTCCGAGACGTCGACGCGCACGAAGCCGTCCGCGTCCGGCTGCGCGGCGACGCGGAGCTCGCCGCCGTCGGGCATGGCCTGGATGGCGTTGAGGAAGAGGTTGACGAATACCTGCTGCAGGTCGTGCGGGTTGGCCCGGATCCGCGGCAGCCCCCCGTTCACGTCGATCGCGCACCCTACGCCCGCGAGCATCGCCTCGTTGCCGACGAGACGCACGGCTGAGCGGATCGCATCCGATACGTCGAGCGCCGTGAAGGCGGAGCGGTCCTTCCGCGTGAAGTCCAGGAGGTTCCTGACGGTGCTGCCGGCACGCTCCACCTGGGTGTAGATCTGGTCGAGCATCCGCCGCTTATCGTCGTCCGTGTAGGCGTCGAAGTCGTCGGACAGGGCCTCGACGGTCAGGCCGATGTTGTTCAGGGGGTTGTTCAGCTCGTGAGCGATCCCGGAGGTGAGCGTGCCCACCGCGGCCATCTTCCCCGACTGCACGAGCTGCTCCTGGCGGGTGACCATCTCGGCGAGCATGTGGTTGAACGCCATGGCCAGCCGCGAGAACTCGTCACGGTAACGACGGGCGGGTCGGATGGGCGTGTAGTCCCCGTCCGCGATGCGTGACACGTAGTCGACGAAGCGATCGAGCGGACGGACCACGGCCCGGATCACGAACCCCCCGAAGAGGACCATGACCAGCAACATCAGGCTCAGGAAGGCGACGGCCGCCACCATGGACGTGTGCAACATGGATGTGACCGCGACCCGCTCCCGGCTCACCATCTCCTGGGCCTCGGTGATGAGCCGGGCGCCCTCGGTGCGCAGGCGCATCTCCACCCCGGTGCGCTCGGGTCCGCCCGGTGCCGCCCCGCCGGCGTCGGCCTGTGCGAGCTCTCCCAGGAGCGCCAGGTAGCGGTCGAGCCCACCCTCCATGGACTGGAATCCCTCCGGCCCGGCGACGGAGCGCATCTGTTCCGCGTTCCGCTGGAAGTGGTTGCGCGCCAGATTGGCGGCGGCGATGGCTTCGGGGAGGCCGGTGCCGTAGAGGAAGTAGTTCTTCTCGTTGCGACGAGCCTCTTCGATCTCGAAGGAGTAGGTTCCCGCGCTCTCGAGGAATCCGATCTTGTGCTCGAAGGCGGAGAGGAACACGACGGCCGCCACCGTGCCGCCCGAGCACAGGACGAACAGGAGCAGGAACACGACGGTGATGCGGGTGCGGATGCTGAGCTCCGGCCGTGCCAGGAGCGCTTCCTGCGCTCTCAGCGCGGTTTCTTCCGGAGGGTGCCCCCCGCGACGGGTCAGTGCATCTCCCATTTGATGAACGGCTCCTTCACGTCGACCATCGCGTTCACGATGAGCTCGACGAGGCCGCCGTACGTGATGCCGCTCTTCTCGAGGGCGCCGTAGTACTGGAGCATGTCACGGATCTGCCCCTTGCAGTTCGAGCACGGGGCGCACACGTACTTCTGCACCTCGGGCCCGGGCTGGTCCGCGAAGGCGTCCAGGATCTGCTTGAACTTCATCCGGCCGGCGACGCTCACCCTCCAGTCGGTGAAGTTGTTGCCCGACATGACCGCGAAGCCGCTTCCGCCGCCGCAGCAGTAGTTGTCCACGCCGTGCGGCGTCATCTCGCGGAACTGCGGGCACAGGTAGCGCAGGATGCGCCGCTGCGGCTCCACGATGCCCAGGTTGCGCACGATGTTGCACGGGTCGTGCAGGGTCACCGGGAAGTCGTTCTTGGAGGGATCGAACTCGATCTTACCGCTGAAGACGATTTCCTCGAGCATCGTCATGCAGCTCTCGCGCTCGACCCTCATGTCACCGGTCAGGATGCGGTCGGCTACGGTCATGAGCGCTTTGTGCTGATGGCCGCACTCGCCCATGACGATCTTCTTGACCTTCAACTTCTTCGCGGTCGCCACGTGCTTCAGCGCGATGCGCGCGAGCTGGATGTCGTCGTAGAAGAGGCCGTAGTTGACGCCGTCGTAGTCGATCCCCTCCGAGGCGAGCGTCCAGTCGACGCCCGCCGCGTTGAGGATGATCGCGAAGGCGCCCGGGTTCTCCGGCCAGGACAGGATCTCGCCCGCGTTGTGGATGAGGAGGACGTCCGCGTCCTCCTTGTCCCACGGGCTGTGCACCTCGATGCCGGTCTCCTCGGTCAGGTCCTCGTCGATGAAATCGACGTTGTCCTTGACCACGACCTGATTCATCCCCGTGGACGAGCCCACCTCGAGCTGGAGGACCGTCCCCTTCTCGTGCAGCTCCCGGGGCGCCCACCCCAGCTCCTGGCTGAAGAGCTTGCGCAGCTCGTGGGCGATGAGGCCGTTGTCGACGCCGATCGGGCACACCTGCGCGCAGCGCCGGCACAGGTTGCACCGGTAGGCGAGCTCGTAGAGCCGGGAGACGGTGGCCCAGTTCACGTCCACGTCCGCACCCGTGAGTGGCGCGAGCATCCGCCCCGCGGGCTTCACGTACTTCTTCACCAGGCGCCGCCATACCTCGGAGCGGTAGGTCGGGCGGTAGATCTCCTTCTCACCGCTCGCCTTGAAGATGTGGCACGCATCGCTGCACGTCTGGCAGCCCACGCAGTACTCCAGCGCCAGGGTGAGCGGCTGGAGGAAGGTCCAGTTGTTCTCCCGCGTGAGCAGCTTCCGCAGGCCCTCGACGAACTGGTCGACGTACCTGCGCTCCTCCGCCTCGGTCTCGGGGCGGGGGAGGGAGAGGGCGACCACGCCGTCCAGGTTGCACACCATCCGCTCCCTGGCCTCCGCCTTGATCTCCTTCCAGGCCGGCTGCTCCTCGAGGCGGTCGTACGGGGCCGGAAGGGGGATCAGCTCGTCCACGTCCACCCGTGACAGGAGCTCGTCCGCCCGGGCGGCGATGTCCTTCACCCTCACCCGGTCGCTCATCGGGACACCTCCTCCGTCGCGATGTCCACCCAGTTCTTCCGTCCGTCGGCCCCCACGTGCGGCGCCGCCCACGTCACGGGCTGCTGCAGGAGTCCGGTGACCTCGCGCTCGATGGCGCCTCCCGGCTCGAGCGGGCGGTCGTCCCAGCGGACCTGGTGGTAGGTGAAGTACTTGGCGACGAAGTGCATCATCTGGGTGAACGGGAGGTAGGCCAGGAAGAGGAGCGCCACCGCCACGTGGACCGCCAGGGGCGTCGCCAGCGTCGGTGGCGGCTGCGCCCGGAACAGCGCCCCGGCGAAGGCGGATGCCTGCCCGGCGTAGCCGTCGACGGAGAGGAGCGCGATTCCGCCGGTCACGAAGACCGCCAGCACGAAGGCGAGGTTGAAGAGCGCCGCGGGCGTGGTTCCGTTGCGCAGGCGCGGGTCGAAGAGGCGGCTCGCCAGCAGGCCCAGGCCGCCGACCGTGCCCAGGGCGCAGGCCACACCGAGGAGGATCGGGAGCCCCTGCCGAACCAGCCCCCATCCGGGCCCCGGGACGCCGACCGCACCCGCCGCGCCCACCAGCAGGAGGAGCCCGCCGGCGGCAACGAGGACGTAGAGGCCCACGTGGAAGGGGAAGGAGAACCACCACAGCCGCCGGTTGTGCTCCCAGAGCGCCTTCAGGAAGACGATCTCCTTGAGCATGTAGGCGAGCTCCGCGGTCGTGGACTCCTCACGGGGCTTCTTCCACCACTCGAACTCCTCGAGGTAGGAGCCACCGTACCGCCCGCGGGTCTTCTCCTTCGGGACGGGGGCGAGCTCCCAACGGAGGTGGATGGGGAGCCGCCAGATGCGCACGGATCGGACGACGGCGGCGATGAAGAACACGGCGAGAAGGCCGTAGGAAAGGGCCAGCACGATCGAGCCGGACATGTCGGTGTCCTCGTCGACGGGGGCGTCCCGGCGTCTCGGCAGGGAGGGATGACAGGACCGGCGCGCGGGAGCCCACAGGGGGCCTTGCGGAATTCGTGTAAAGTATCACGATTAAGCTAGCGGGTACCCCGCCGTGGCCTCAAGGCCCAGGGACACCCGCCCCGGACGAGGGCCGGAACCGCACGTTCACGCACTGCGGGGACCCACGGTCCCGAAGGCGACCCAAGGCCATGGCACGCCTCAAGCGAGTGGTTCTCGACCGACTGATCCGCTATTACCGGTACCTCGCCGAGTTCGTGGTCAGGCAACCCGTGAAGACGGTCACGAGCGCCCAGATCGGCAGGGCGCTCGACGTCGATCCCAGCCAGGTCCGCAAGGACTTCGCCGCCGTCGGGCTCGTGGGGATGAGCCGGATCGGGTACGACGTCTGTGAGGTTTGCCGCGCGATCAGGACCGTCGTGGGGTTCGATCAGCCCTACACGTCGGTGCTGGTGGGGGCGGGGCAGCTCGGCAGCGCCGTGATGGCCTATCCCGAGTTCGAGCGCTACGGCCTCCGCATCATCGCGGCCTTCGACGTGGACCCCTTCAAGATCGGCCGCCGGGTCGGTGGGCACACCATCGAACCCATCGACGACCTGCGGCAGTTCCTCGCCGACCACGACGTCCGCCTGGCCATCCTCGCCACCCCGGTGGAGGTGGCGCAGCCGCTCGCCGATCTTCTCGTGGCCTGCGGCGTGGAGGCGATCTGGAACTTCACGCCGACCCGCCTGACGGTGCCGGCGGGCGTCCTCGCCCGCAACGAGCGCTTCTCGGTCGGCCTGGGCGAGATCGCCTATCATCTGAGCCGCGCGCGGAGGGGCCCCCCGCCCGCCGCCCGCGTCCCGGAGCGGACTCCGGAACGGGTGGGCCGGTCCGCCTGACGTTCCTTGACACGGACTCCCGGGGGGTCTAGACTTAATCGTGACAAAAATCTCGATTTGGCCTCCGGGGGGACGGGTTGCGCGGGGCCCCTCCCGGCGACGGCATTCGTGAAATCAGTCACGGATATCGCAGTCCCGGAGGTACAGCGCGCAGGAGCCGGAGTCCGAGGCGGGACGGCGTCCGGTCCCCCGAGGATCGACCCGTGGCGATCATCACCATCTCCCGAGGGTCCCTGAGCGGAGGCCGACAGGTCGCCGAATGCCTGTGCGACCGGCTCGGGTGTCCGTGTGTCGCCGACGAGGTGCTCCAGGAGGCGGCCCGGACGCTCCAGGTCCCGGAGGATGCCGTCCGCGGCAAGTTCGAGACGGCTCCCGGGCTGTGGTCCCGCCTGAGCCGCGAGCGGGAGCGTTACGTGCTGGCCGTGCAGACAGCGCTGGCGGAGGCCTGCACGCAGGGCGACCTGGTCTATCACGGGCTCGCGGGCCAGTTCCTCCTTCGCGGGCTCCCCGGCGTGCTGCGGGTGCGCCTGATCGCCCCCCTGGAGGCCAGGATCGGCGCGCTCCGTGCCGCGAACCACGGCATGTCGCGGCAGGCGGCCGAGGACTTCATCCGGAACGTGGACCACGACAGGGAGCGGCGGGTGCGGTCCATGTACGGGCTGGACGTGGAGGACCCGGCCCTCTACGACCTGACCGTCAATCTGCGCTCGCTCTCTCTCGATGCTGCGTGCGCGGCCATCGCCGAGGCGGCCGCGCAGCCCCAGTTCCGCGTCACTCCGAAGGTCAGGGAGCGCCACCAGGCGTTCGCCGCCGAGTGTCGCCAACGCCTCGAAGAAGCGCTTTCGGGGGACTGACGGATGGCCATCATCTGCATCTGCCGGGGATCCAAGAGCGGGGGGCGGCGCCTGGCGGAGTGCCTGGCCGAGCGGCTCGGCTATCCCATCCTGGGCCGCGAGGTCCTGCAGGAGGCGGCCGCCGCCCTGGGCGTTCCCGCGGAGATGCTGGAACGAAAGATGGTGGACCGGCCCTCGATGTGGGGTCGCTTCTCGTCGATGCGGCGCGCCTACGTCGTGGCCGTCCAGGCCGCGCTGGCGGAGCGGGCGGCCTCCGGACACCTGGTCTACCACGGCCTGTCCGGGGGCCTGCTCATGCGGGGCGCCCCGGTGGTCTTCTGCGTCCGCCTCATCGCACCGATGGAGAGCCGTGTGCGCGTGGTGCGCGAGGAGAGCGGCATGAGCGCGGCGGAGGCGCGGGCCTACATCCAGGACCTGGACGCGTCGAGGGCACGCTGGGTCGAGGTGATGTACGGCGAAGACATCATGGACCCCGCCCTCTACGACCTCGTTGTCAACCTGGTCACGCTGACCGTGGAGGGAGCGTGCGCGGTCGTGACGCGGGCCATCCAGGGCCCGGAATTCGCCGTGAACGAGGACGTGCTCGCGCGGCTGGAGGCCTTTCGCCTCGCCTGCCAGGTGAAGCTGGCCCTGGCCGGGGATCCGGAGCTGCGCGCGCTCGAGCTGGACGTGGAGGCCGAAGGGGGAACCGTCGTCATCTCGGGCGAGGTGCCGCTGCGCAAGAGCGGGCGCACCGGCGATCGCATCGTCGAGCTCGCCCGCGGGGTGCCCGGCGTGGAGCAGATCCGCCTACGGGTCGAGTGGTTCGACCCCTACCCGTGAGCACACCGTGATCTCTCCCGCGCCCCGCCTCCGCGTGCCACCGGGCCCGCCCCGGGCCGGCGTGTCCCTCGCGCTGGCGTCGCTGGCACTGCTGGCGCTCCTCCCGGCCACGCTCGGCGCGCAGGAGGCGGCCGGAGCCGCCGCGGCCGATCCCGCGTGGTGGTTCTGGCCGCTGGTGCTGTTCGTCATGACGTTCGTGATGGGGATCCTGGCGGCGGTCGGCGGCGTCGGGGGAGGCGTGCTGTTCGTGCCCATCGTGAGCGGGTTCTGCCCCTTCCACCTGGACTTCGTCCGCTGCACCGGCCTGTTGGTGGCGCTGTGCGGCGCGCTGGCCGCGGGCCCGGGCTTCCTGCGCATGAATCTCGCGAGCCTGCGCCTGGCCATGCCGGTGGCGCTGATCGCCTCGGCGTGCGCGATCGCCGGGGCCATGGTGGGGCTGGCGCTGCCCACGAACGTCGTCCAGACGACGCTCGGCGCAGCGATCCTGGGAATCGTCGCCCTCATGATCCGGGCGAAGAAATCGGCGTTCCCCGTCGTCCCGCAGGCCGACCGCCTTTCCCAGATCCTGCGCATCCACGGCGTCTACATGGAGGCGAGCCTCAACCAGGAAGTGGACTGGAAGATCCATCGCACGACGACCGGGCTCATCCTCTTCATCGGGATCGGGTTCATGGCCGGGATGTTCGGCCTGGGCGCCGGGTGGGCCAACGTGCCCGTGCTGAACCTGCTCCTGGGCGCGCCGCTGAAAGTCAGCGTCGCGACGAGCAA
Source organism: uncultured Gemmatimonadales bacterium (assembly GCA_963848895.1). GTDB lineage: Bacteria > Gemmatimonadota > Gemmatimonadetes > Longimicrobiales > Gaopeijiaceae > SZUA-318. Next base: position 50,480 of record CAWKGE010000017.1, on the reverse strand, counting down.
GTTCCTCCTCTCGATCACCGACACGTCCGCCGCGTGGGTCTACCTGAACGAAGGGTGCGTCATCCCCATGATGGTCGTGCCGTCGCTGGTCGGGATCATGCTGGGCTCGTTCATCGGCGTACGCATCCTGCGAGTGGCCAAGCCCAGCTTCGTGCGCTGGATCGTCATCGTCCTCCTCCTGTTCGCGGGGGGGAAGGCGATCACGAAGGGCCTCGGACTTCCCTTCATCGTCTAGGAGTCGGGAGGGAGACAAATGGGCGAGCATCGGACCCCGGGCGTCAGCGACGAGCAGCTTCTGTACGCGCGCATCCTCGCGGCGGGGATGTACACCGGTCTTGTGATACTGCTCGTGACCTTCGGCCTCTACCTGTCCGGTGCCGTCGAGCCCGCCGTGCCGATCGGGGAGTTGCCCCGATTCTGGACGATGGACGTGCAGACGTACCTGGAGACGGTGAACCGCGAATACGTGCACCGAGACCATGCGCTTACGGGATGGTGGTGGCTCACCGCACTGGGCAGCGGCGACTTCCTGACCTTCGTCGGCATCTCGTTCCTGGCGGCGGTCACGCCCGTATGCTTCGCGGGAATCATTCCGCTGTTGGTGCGCAAGCGCGATTGGATCTTCACGGCAATCGCCGTGACCGAGGTCGTGATCCTCGTGCTCGCTGCCAGCGGCATCCTCATCACCGGAGGGCACTGATGCGCTTCCTTCCCGTCGGTATCGATGTGCGGACCCGGCGCTGCGTCGTCGTGGGCGGAGGCTCCGTGGGCACGCGAAAGGCGACGACGCTGGTGCGTGCCGGAGCCGACGTGGTCGTCGTGGCCCTCGAGGTGACGAAGGAGCTGGCGCGGAAGGCGGAGACCGGCGCGCTCCGGTGGGTCGAGGAGTCGTTCGCGCCGCAGCACGTCGCGGGGGCGTTCCTGGTCGTGATGGCGACGGACGACGACGCCCTGAACGCGGCCGGCGCGGGGCTGGCCGGGGAGCAGGGCGCGCTGGTGTGCGACGCGTCGTCGTCGCGTCGCTCGTCGCTGATCTTCGGGGCCCTCCTCGAGGAGGAAGGGGTGACCGTGGCCGCCTTCACCGACGGACGGAGCCCGAGGCGGGCGAAGCGGAAGCGGGACGAGATCGCGGCGCTGCTGGGCGCGAAGGGGAAGGGCACGTGACGCAGATCATCTGTGTGTCCAGGGGATCCCTGTCCCGGGGCAAGGAGCTCGCGGAGGCCCTGGCCCGGAGGCTCGACTACGCCGTGCTGAGCCGCGAGGACCTCATCGAGGCGGCCATCGACGCGGGCATCCGGGTCGGGAAGCTCGAGACGAGCATGATGAACCCCCGCTCCTTCACCGAGCGCCTGGCCCGCGAGCGGGACCACTACCTCGCGTTCAGCACCGCATACCTGTGCGATCGGCTGCGGGAAGGCCCGCTGGTCTACCACGGCCGCACCGGGCACCTCCTGCTGCGCAACATCGGCCACGTCCTGCGCGTGCGCGTGGTGGCGGACGAGGAGTACCGGATCCAGGCGACGATGAAGAACCTCGGGCTCGATCGCGCGAAGGCGGTCCGTTACCTGGCGGACGTGGAGGAGGACCGGCGGAGCTGGGTGCGCTCGATGTACGGCGTGTCGTGGGAGGACGCGTCCCAGTACGACGTGGTCGTCAACGTCGAGCGGATGAACGTGGACAACGCCGCGTCCGCCCTGGTGAGCATGTCGCAGCTACCGGATTTCCAGCCGACGCCGGCATCCACGCGCGCGATGGAGGATCTGCGGTTGAGCGCGACGGCCCGCCTGCGCCTGGCGCGGTCCCCGCGCACGGCCGCGTGCGGGTTCTCCGTCGCCTCCCACGGCGGGCTGGTCACGGTCACATACCTTCCGCACGACCGGGAGGTCGCGGACGAGATCCCGCGTGTGCTGGACGGCCTGGAGTGCATGCGGGAGCTGCGCTGCACCATGGCGGCCACGACGATCCTCTGGGTGCAGGAGTCGTTCGACCCCGCGGCGGAGACGTTTCGCGAGGTCGTGGAGATCGCGCAGAAATGGAACGCGGCGGTGGAGCTGGTCCAGTACGCGCCCGCGGAGGCCGAGGGCGTGCCGGCGGAGATCGGCGCGGTAGCTGGGCCGACCCTCGCCCCTGCGGTGGCCGGGATCGAGGACGACGTGGAGGAGCAGGCCCACGACGACCGGGGCCTGCGCACCACCCTCGACGCGCTGGCGGGGGTGGGGAAGGCGGGGGGCGGACGGTACGTGCACGGGGAGCGCCGGAGCCTGGTTGCTTCCTGCTGCAGCAACGTGCCCCATTCGCTGGTCGTGCTCGGCAACCTCTTCCAGCAGAAGGACCCGGGGGCCCGGACCCGGCTCACGCGGGAGCTCCAGGAGTCGCTGGCCAGCCGCATGCGCGTCCCGGTCGTCACCGCCGACGAGCTCAGGAAGCACTACCTGTTCGGAGGGGGCGACGTGGTGTCGCTGGTGGGCTTCCTGGCGCTGGTCGTGGTCGTGTACGCCCTGGTGATGACCCACCAGGAGGCCGTCCTGCGCTTCCTCCTCGAGGGTTGGGGGGGCGGGGGAGCGCTCGAGAAGTACGTCGTTGCGGCGGCGGTATTCGTGTTCGTGCCGATCGTGGCGTATGCCTATGGGCGTGTCGCCCGCTCGGTCATGAAGCTGATCAAGATGGAATGAGCCCTCTGGGCGGACGAAACACACATGGAACCCGGATTTCTCCACGCGCACTTCATCGTCATCGATCCCGCTGCTGCCGTGCAGGTCGTCCTCCTCGGCTTCGTCGGGGGGGTGCTATCCGGCTTCATCGGGAGCGGGGGGGCGTTCTTCATGACGCCGGGGATGATGAATCTCGGCGTCCCCGGCGTGGTCGCCGTGGCGAGCAACATCACGCACAAGTTCGGCAAGGCCATGGTGGGGTCCAGGAAGCACGCCGAGCTGGGCAACGTGGACAAGCGCCTCGGGCTCTATCTCATCCTGACGTCGTTCATCGGGATCCAGATCGCGGTCTGGATCAACAGCAGCCTCTTCGAGGGCGGCGGGGACGGACACGGCGCCGGCGGCTCGGCCGCGGCCGACCTGTACATCAGCGCGGTGTTCGTCTTCATCCTCTCGGCGGTCGCGATCTCCATGTTGCGCGACGCGCTGCGGAGCAGGGGCGGTGACGACGACGCCGGCCCCTCCATGCGCATCGCCAACGCCATCGCCCGCCTCCGCCTTCCGCCGTACGTCCGCTTCCGGACCGCCGACGTGCGCGTGTCGATCTGGGTGCTCATGCCGGTCGGGCTCGCCACGGGCTACCTGGCCGGCACGATCGGAGTGGGGGGCTTCATCGGCGTGCCCTCGATGATCTACGTATTCGGCGTCCCGACGGCGGTGGCAGCGGGCACCGAGCTGTACCTGGCGATGTTCATGGGCGGGTGGGGCGCGATCCAGTACGCGCTCCAGGGGTACGTGGACATACGTCTGACGATGCTGCTCTACCTGGGCTCGCTGGTCGGCATCTACGTGGGTGTCTACGGCACCAAGGTGGTGAAGGAGATCGTGATCCGGATCACCACGGGCGTGATCATCCTGCTGTGCGTGGTGAGCCGCGCGGTCGCGGTCCCCGCCTATCTGCGCCAGCTGGGATGGCTCGACATCGACCCCACGTGGGACGGCTACTGCAACTCCGCGAGCAAGATCATGCTGTTCGCGGCGGGGCTCTCGGGATGCGGGCTCATACTGTACCACGTCATCAGGTCCTACGCGCAGAGGCTTAAGATGCAGCAACGCCTGATGGAGGCACGCACACCGAGTTGAGCTCCCGGCCCGGGAGGAGGACGATCATGGGCGACCTGAAGAAGAAGATCGAGGACTGGATGGTGCGGGTGTCGTTCGCCGAGGCCGACGCCGCCCGCGAGGGGTTCCAGCTCACGGGCGAAGAGCTGGACCACAAGACCAGGCTCGCGTTGGACAGGCTTCGAGTGGTGCGGAACGAGAGAGCGTCACGCACGAAGACGGGGGAGGCAATGAACATCGGTGACGAGGAGTCGGCAGGCGGGCCGAGCGGCGAGCTGAGCGTCATGGTGCTCGACGACGAGCCGATCGTCGGAAAGCGCCTGAAGCCCGTTCTGGAGAAGTCCGGGTTCGTGGTGGAGTGTTACGAGGACCCCGCGAAGGCCCTGCAACGACTGGACGAGAAGGAGTTCGACATCATCGTCACGGATCTGCGCATGGAGGGGATGGACGGGATCGAGATCCTCGAGCACGTCATGAAGCACTGCGAGCGCACCCGGGTGATCCTGATCACGGGCTACGCGACCGTGGAGGTCGCGCGGGAGGCGCTGGTGAAGGGCGCCTTCGACTTCATCTCCAAGCCGTTCAAGCCGCAGGACCTGAGGGCGGTGGTCAACAAGGCGGCGCTGTCGCTGGGACACAAGGCGATCCTCTAGACGGCCCACCGTGGGCCGGTCGGCGTCCACATGACGACCAACGACGGTATGGAGGAACCGGGTGCGGCGACGCTCGACACCCTCTCCGAGGAGGCCCAGCGTGCGCTGCGCGACCGCCCCAGCCTCACGATCCGCACCAGGTTGTCGATAGGCCTGGTCGCCTGGTTCGTGGTGAGCGTGGGGCTCACGTTCGTCTCGATCCTGCTGATCGGCAGGGTCCAGGCGAAGTTGCGCATGGTGGACGCCGTCGACCTGTACACGTTCGAGATCCAGCAAGCCCGCCGCTTCGAGAAGAACTACTTCCTGTACCACACCAATCTGGGCGACGCCATCGACCAGGCGCAGGAAGCGCAGCGGATCCTCGAGCGCGAGCGGAGCAGCATGGCGACCGTGATCGGCGAGGCGTCGGTTTCGGCCATGCGCGACCGGGTGCACCGCTACGAGATCCTGCTCTCCGGGCTGCCCGCCCTCGACGCGGCGGGAGACACCGCGCGCATGCAGGAGATCGAGGCCGAGCTGCGCGTGCACGGCGGCGCGATGGTGAGCGAGGCGGAGGACCTGGCAACCCGGGAGCGCAACTCCGTGGAGGCGATGCTGGTGATGTCCCAGCATATCGCGCTGGGCTTCCTGGTGGCGCTGGTGGGCATGATCGTGCTGCTGGCGGCATTCGTCATGCGTCAGATGCTCGCGCCGCTCGGCCGCATCGTGCTGGCGACCCGCCGGATCGCGGAGGGCGACCTCACCCCCATCACGCCCAGGCGGAAGTACCACGACGAGTTCTCGGAGCTGGCGAGCGCGATCAACCACATGACCCACGAGCTGGTGCGCCGTCAGCAGCTCCTGGTGCAGTCGCACAAGCTGACCGCCATCGGCACGCTGACGGCGGGCGTGGCCCACGAGCTGAACAACCCCATCAACAACCTCATGCTTACCGCCGCCGCGCTGGAGGAGGGCTACGAAGAGCTCGACGACGAAGAGAAGCAGGAGCTCGTCGCGGACCTGGTGAGCGAGTCGGAGCGGGCGCGCGACATCGTGCGCAATCTGCTCGACTTCGCCCGCGAGAGCGAGGTGGAGCTGACGCCCCTGGAGGTGGAAGACGTCATCGGGGACACGCTGCAGCTGGCGGCCAACCAGGTCCGACTCGCCAAGGTGAAGGTCCGCGGGGAGGTCGAGGAGAACGTACCCGCCGTGTACGGCGATCGCCACCAGCTCACCCAGGTGTTCCTGAACCTGGTGCTCAACGCGCTGGACGCGATGCCGGAAGGGGGCACGCTGACGATCTCGGTGGAGAAGTCCGGGACGGTAACTGCGTGGACATCGCGTTCGCGGATACGGGTGTCGGCATCCAGGAGCAACACCTGCACAGCATCTTCGACCCGTTCTTCAGCACGAAGAAGCACGCCAGGGGGACGGGCCTCGGCCTGAGCGTGTCGAAGGGGATCATCGAGCAGCACGGCGGCACGATCCGGGTCGACACCGAGGTGCGGCGCGGCACCACGTTCACGGTGTCGCTCCCCGCCACGCGCGTTCCGGCGCCGATGGCCACGGCGGGCGCCATCGGCTGAAGGCCCCGCCTGCTACCGGCCCACCTTGCTGGTGAAGGGGCTGCCGCTGATGGGCGTGCCGTTCATGGTGATGGCGACGCTGTCGGTACCCTTCTCGGTCGGCGTATAGGTGAGCGTGTACGTGCCGTCACCCGCGTCGGTGGCGATCGCGGGCCCGTAGGTGATTCGTCCCCGACACGGTGACCACCACGTTCTCGCCGCCCACGCTCAGCGGGTTTCCATAGGCGTCCCTGGCCTGGACCACGATGGTGGTGGGTCTGCCCGCTTTGCCGTCGGGGACCTTGGCCGTGGAGTGGGCTGGGCTCACGGTGCCCGCGACGACCGCGCTGGCGAAGGGGCTGCCGCTGATGGGTGTGCCCTCCATCTTGATCTCGATCTTGTCGGTGCCCGCCAAGGTGGGCGTGTAGCTGGCGGTGTAGGTGCCGTCGCCCCGGTCGGTGACCGTGAGGGATCCGGCCTTGTTGGCCCCCGACACGGTCACGACCACCGAGGCGCCCCCGAAGTCGAAGGGGTCGCCGCTCTCGTCCCTGGCCTGGACGACGATGTTCGGTCGGAAGCCCGGCGATCCCGTCCGGCACCGTGGCCGTGGAGTGGGCCGGGCTCGCGCTCCCTGCGGCGACCGTGCTGGTGAAGGGGCTCCCGCCGATGGGCGTCCCGTTCATCGTGATGGCGACCTGGTCCGTGCCGGTCGAGGTGGGCGTATAGCTGGCGGCGTAGGTGCCGTCGCCCCGGTCCGTGACGGTGAGGGCTCCAGGGTTGTTGGCCCCCGACACGGTCACGGCCACCGTGGCGCCCCCGTAGCTCAACGGCTCGCCGCTGGCGTTCCGGGCCTGGACGACGATGTCGGTGGGAAGGCCGGCCATCCCGTCCGGCACCGTGGCCGTGGAGTGGGCCGGGCTCGCGCCCGCCGGGGCGACGTTACTGGTGAAGGGACTGCCGCCGATGGGCGTCCCGTTCATCGTGATGGCGACCTGGTCGGTGCCGGCCGAGGTGGGCGTGTAGCTGGCGGTGTAGGTGCCGTTGCCCCGGTCCGTGACGGTCAGGGCTCCAGGGTTGTTGGCCCCCGACACGCTCACGACCACCTTGGCGCCACCGGAGCTCAATGGGTTGCCGTAGTCGTCCCGTGCCCTGACCATGATACTGGTCGCCGAACCGACCGATCCGGACGGAACGGTGGCCGTGGAGTGGGCCGGGCTCACGCTCCCCGGATCGACCGTGCTGGTGAGGGGACTGCCGCCGATGGGCGTGCCGTCCATCGTGATGGCGACGCGGTCGGTGCCTGCGGCGGTGGGCGTGTAGCTGGCGGTGTACGTGCCGTCGCCCTCGTCGGCGGCAGTGATGGGCCCGGCCGCGTTGGCCCCCGACACGGTCATCACCACCGTGGCGCCCCCCGAGGTCAACGCGTAACCGCTGGCGTCCCGGGCCTGGACCACCACGTCGGTGGCGCTGCCCGCCGTGCCGTCGGGGAGGGCGGCCGTGGAGTTGGCCGGACTCACCGCACCCGCGTCGATCGTGAACGTCACGTCCACGGAAGCCGGGGTGTTGAGGGCTCCGGGCCCCGCGACCCTGATCTCGGCCTTGTAGGTGCCGGGGCTCAGGTCGGAGGGATCGGGCCGAGCCACCAGCTCCGTCGGCGCGGTGGTCCCGGTCAGGCCGGCCGAGAGCCAACCCCCGACGCCCACGTACAAGGTCATCGCCTGGAGGTCGGAGAGGATGCCGCCTCCCTGGTTGATGACCTTTACCGTCGCCGCCTCCGGGGGTGCGCCTGCAGCCTCCCCTCGGAACTCCAGCAAGGTCGAGCTCAATCCGATGATGGGCTTGTCCAGGACGACGACGGCCCGGACCGGAACGGTCACCTGCGCAACCCTGTCATCCTGCGACGCCAGCACCAGGGTCGCTTCGTGGGTTCCCTCCTCCAGCGCCCCGAGCAGGCTCGACACGGTGAGCGTGGTGGGGGCGGAGGTGCCGGCCAGAGCCAGGGACAGCCATCCGGTGGCCCCCCCCTCGGCATAGCGGACCGATGCCGAGATCCCCTCCACCGATCCCCCCCTCCGTTGGTGATCTCGAGGGTGATGGGATCCGGGGCCGTTCCCCCCACCGCCCCCGAGAAGAGAAGAGAGGGCTCGCTGACCACGATGCTCGGCCCCGGCTCCACCGATACGCTTCCGGAGCCCCGGGTCCCCAGGAGGGTCGCCCACACCGTCGCTCGTCCCGGCGCGAGGGCCTCTCCCATTCCGGTGCTGTCGATGGAGAGGATCGCGGGCGCATCGGTGGACCAGGTCACGACGCCCCCGGGCAGGTCGTTCCCGGATTCGTCCTTCGCATGGGCCGTGAAGCGTTGCGTCGTGCCCGCCAGGATCGTGATGGAGGACGGCTGCACTTCGACCGAGCCCACCGGAACCACCGTGACGTCCCGGATCGTGCAGGCATGGGCGAACACCACCCCGCCCAGCGCCACCCCTGCGGTCAGGAGTCTCTGCTTCATATTCCCGGCCCCGACCGGCCCCGAGTGTCCCGGATCGTCACCGGCGGCGTCACGCCACGATCGTGAGATCCTGGGGGGCCGACCATCATTCGATGTACTTCCCTGCGAGCGCGCGCGTCAAGGTCATCGTGAAGGGAGGGACCGGGCTCCCCACGGATGGATGGCGGGTGGCAGGCGGTGCCCGGAGGAGTGCCGACCCACCGGGGACGCCGCCCGGCTCAGGTCACGATGTTCTTGGTACGCAGGTGCGTGAGCACCGGGTGCACCACGAGGGGCCGGATGCGGTAGCGCTGCCGGTCGTCGATGGTGGTGAACACGAACTCCCCCAGCCGCTCGTAGGATACCGCCGGCTCGATGACGAGGAGATTCCCGAGCGATTCGAACATGTGGTGGCTCTCCTCGCGCGAGACGCTGAAGATCCGGTCGTGCTCTTCCAGCGTGAGCGTCGCGTGGTCGAGGAACGCCTTCAGCGTGAACGACTGCGAGAGCGTGAACGCGTCGATGAACGCGAAGCTGATCGGCTCCAGGGGGCGCACGCGCACCGTGCTCGTTTCCACGTCCAGGTCCACGGAGCGTACCCAGTAGAAGAGGGCCAGGAGGAGGTTCTGCCCGGTGAGCCGTGACAGCTGGTCGAAGTAGTCCGTGCGGAGGATCGCCTGGCGTTCCTCCTCGTCGCGCGTGCGCCGAAGCCTGCGCCGCAGCAGCGGCGGCGGGACCGCAGGGGTCTGGAACTCCAGGCCGAGCCCGCTCCGGCGATGGCGGTTCAGGATGGCGGCCTCCAGCTCCGAACGGCCGAGGGGCGTGAGCGGGTGGCGTCGCACCAGGCACGCGGTGGAGGACTCCACCTTCTCGACGTAGCTCCACGCCGGCTCCGCCAGCGTCGCCAACCAGAACACGCTCGAGTCCATCCTGGACATGAAGGCCAGGAACGGGCCCACCAGACCGTTGTCGGCGCTGGTGCGCAGGAAGAGGTGCTCCAGGTTCTCGATGATGCAGGCCAGGGGCTTCCCTTCCTCCGGGCGCTGGCCCGACAGGGCGCCCGCGAGCCGATCGAGGGTCCACGGCTCACCGTCGTCGAGGGTGAGCTCCGCCGCGAGCCTCCCCGCGAGCACGCCCTCGTCCAGGATCCGCTCCGTGAGACGCACCCGGCGCACGTCGGCGTCCCGGAGCACCGTCCCCGCCACGACGTTGAGGAAGCTGGTGCGCCCGTTGCCGTCGTAGCCGGTGACGACGAAGGCGTCGGTCAGCCCCTTCTGCCAGTGGGCGAAGTGTGCGGCGACCGCATCGAGGTCGCGGGACCGACCCTCGAGCATGCCGGGGTCGCTCACGGGCTGGAAGGAGAAGAGCCTGCGGTACACCAGGGGGAGATTGCCCAACACCTCGTCGAGCGTCGACAGTGCGTCGATGGTGCGCCGTTTCTGCTCCTCCGTGACCCGCTCGCCCTCCAGGGCGGACTGACCGAGCCGTACCAGCTTCATGGCCCGGCCCCGCCCGATTCGCACCCACCGCATGCTGCGGCGGGAGCCTCGCCGCAGGATCGCGGTCAGCGCGTCGGCGCGCGCCCGCACGGCCGCGCGGACGCGGTAGCCGAAATCGAGGATCTGCTCCTGCATGCGATCCTCGACGCGGACCCGGTCGTGGAACTGGCCCCACCCGCGGGCGTGTGCCTCGAAGAGGCGCGCCCGGACGCGCGGCAGCTCCCCGGCGAGGTCGTCGCTCAACTCCTGCAGCGTTCCCAGCGTTCGGTCGAGGCCGTTGAGGGCGAGCTCCCGGGCGCCCTCGAGGCGGCCCTCGAGGTCCTGCGTCTCCTGCCCGAGCTCGTCGAGCGCGGAGTCCAGGTTGAACCGGATCACGCTCTCGAGTTGCCGGGTCTCCTTCCGGACGCGATCGAGGGCGGCCACCAGGGGCTCGAAGGCCGTGCGGAAGCGCTCCAGGAGCACGGCGTCGTACGCCTGCTCCGCGATCTGGCGCAGGCGGATCGTGGTAGGCTTCGCCGCCGCACTGGATCCGTCGAGCGGGAGCGGCGACGGCTCGTGCACGATCAGGGCGTCCGGGAGGGATGAGAGGAGGCCCAGGATCTCGGCGACCCGCCCGTCCGCGCGCTCGCGGACGGTGGCGGCGAGTCCGTTCGACGCGATCGGCGTCGAGCACATGTTCCCCGAGGGCGGTCGCGGCGGCGTCGCGGGCCGCGGCGAGCGCGTTCTGCAGTGGCTGCGTCACCTCGCCCTCGCGGGCGCGCTGGATGGCGGAGTCGATGTCCCGGCGCACGGCCGCGACGGTCCCACGAGCCTCCTGCAGCATCGCGCGTACGGGATCCACCACCGAGGTCCCGAGGTCGGTCTCGAACGCGTCCAGGAGCCCGAGAAGGCGCCCGCGCACACGCTCCAGATGGATGTCCAGCTCCATGCGCGCGACGGCCTGCCGGTACCACGCCGTCCAACGGAGCTCCCGCTCCGAGGCCTCCCGTCCGGCCCGTGTGGACCGATCGGACGGCTCCCGGTCGGCGACGTCCAGCATGAACGTCCCGGCCCGACGCAGGTCGCGCTCGAGCGAGGGGCGGACGCCCTCCGCTGCGGCGGCGAGATCCTCGCGCAGGTCCCCCATGGGATCGCCCGCCGCGAGTGACTCGATTGCCCGGCCGAGGGCGGACGCCGCCCGCGCGGCCGCCTCGGCGTGGGGCGCCGGATCAAGTGGCTCGGGTTCCTCCGGCGCTTCGGCTTCGGCCGCCTCCGACGTCGGCGCGCTTCCCGCAGATGCGTGGTGGTCCGGGTGGTCCAGGGCCGCGTCCGCCTCCAGCAGCGTGTCCGCCCACCCGCCCACGTCCTGCTCGAGACCACTCAGGTATTCCGCGATGCGGCGCCGAAGCGCGTCCATGACTTCGGCGTCCGCCGCGGACAGCCGCGTCGCCGCGTGGTAGGCGAGGAGCGTGCGCAGCGGCACGGGTTGAAGACGGTCCGGCGTGGGAGACCGCGGGCGGCCGACCAGGCGACGTCCCAGATTGCGCAGGGTGCGCACGGACCCGGAGAGGGCCCGGCCTGCCCGGACGGCCGCCTTGCTCGTGCGCCGGACGATGCCGTCGCCGGCCTCGGCGTGGTAGGTGCCCTCCGGTTCCTCGCGCGTGATCTCCAGGGGCGCCGCCGACGCGGCCTCGGCCAGCGCCCGCTGTGCCTCGGCCCGGCAGTCGGCGAGGCGCCGTCCTCCGTCGATGGCGGCGAGGCGCTCCCGCAGGGGCTCCAGGACGCGTTCGCGGGTGACGCTTCCGTATCCGCGCATCCGCCGCCAGACGCGCTCCCGGTCGGCGGCGTCGCCCTCCGCGACATCCGGCGTCCCGAACGCGGCCGCCTGCACCTGTCGCGCGTGCTCCTCCGCCGCGACCCGCGCGGCCTCCACCAGGGGTGCGGTCACCTCGCGCTCGATCGCATCGGCGAGGCGCGCATGCGCCATGGTGACCGCGCCGTCGAAGCGCCGCAGGTGCCTGCCGATCTCCTCCGCGCTCATCGGCCCTCTTCCCGGTCATCGGGGGCGGAGCCGTCGTTCCCGCCCCCGGCGTCCGCGAGGCTCACCCAGGCGCGGGCTCCGTGCATCGGCTTGAGCAGGCCCTGCCTGCGGAACTCCGCGCGGGCCCGCTCGGTGACGTCGCTCATGAAGACGAACTCGTAGCGGGCGTCCAGCACGTAGGCCTTCACCTTGAGGTGGGTGAGGAAGGTCTCCTTGAACTCGTCCTTGACGAGCACGACGATGGGCTTCTGCAGGTACACGTACCTGGAGCTGGCGGCGGCCTGGTGGGCGATGCGCTTCGCCTTCGCCTCGTCGACGAAGCCCGGAAGGTACAGGTCGGTCACGACCTGGCAGTCGAGGGCGCCGGAGTTCGCGCTGGACACCTGGCTGTCGACGACCTGGGAGTTGGGCACCGAGACCAGGCTGTCGTCCGGCGTCACGATGCGCGTGGATCGGAGGCCGATGGAGACGACCTCGCCGTAGCTGTCGCCGACCTGGATCTTGTCGCCGACCTGGAAGGGCTGGTCGAAGACGATGACCAGGCCCCCGAAGATGTTCTTCAGGATGTCCTGCGCCGCGAAGCCGATCGCCACGCCGACGGCGGCGGTGGCCGCGAGCAGGCCCCGCGCATCCACGGCGAAGACCACGCGCACGACGAAGTAGATCGCGAACGCCCACAGGACGATGCGGGCGATCGGCACGAGGCGCTTGAAGAAGAGCCGCCGTTCGGCGCTGCGCTCCGAGAGCGCGTTGAGCGCATAGACCGTCGCGCGCAGGACGAAGAACGTGAGCACGAGCACGACCATGGCCCAGAAGGCGCGCAGCCCGTAGCTTCGCGCCGTCTCCGCGGCACCCTGCAGCACACGGCCACTCTGCCCGGCGGACACCGTCGAGTCCGGCGTTGTCCCGGCGGTGGACGTTCGTGGCGCGGGGGCCGTCTCGCCGCTCCGCAGCAGTCCGAGAACGCTGTCCGTAGAGCGGGTGGAGGCGGCCACCATCTCCGACAGCTGCCGCACCTCCAGGCGCAGGCTGTCCAGCGCGGCGGGGGAGAGGGCGGGGCTGCGGGCCACGGTGTCGCCGGCGGACGCCGTCAGAGTGTCCGGTGGCGATGCCTGGCCGGCCACCGGCTGCCCGGAGGTGTCCGTGGCCGCGGCCGCCGAGTCCGGGGCGGATGACCCCGACGGAATCGGATCGGTGGGCGCCGAGGTGGTGTCCACTGCGGCACGTGCCCCGACGCCCCCGTCACGCGTGCACGCGCCGAGGGCCACCACGAGGAGCATCGCGATCCAGGACGAGAGCCGACCGGGGGTTCGTGGCGGAACGGGTCGGAGACCGAAGCCCACCCTTCGGGCGATCGACCTGGCGGTGTCTCCGATGGGCGTGCCTTCCATGGTTCCTCCGGCCTGGGTCCGTCGCCCGCATCCCCGGACCTGGAACGAAGCGTGTCGGTCCAACCACACGGCCTCTCGGCAACCCTTGCCGGCTTGTCCGGAAGGCAATTATACCACGCCGGCGCTCGGGGCGAAGCGGGAGGGGCGAGATTCCCGCCCCGGTCCGGCCCGAGGCTTCCCGGCGCATCGGGCCGGACCCTGCCTCCACCCCAGTTGGCTTGCGTTGGGGCTCGGCGACCCCCTGGATTGAACGAAGGGCCGTGCCCATCCTTTCGTGGGCCCCGTATCCACCCGATTCGACGACCTGCGAGCTCATGACGCAATCCGGCGCCGGACCGAGCATGAAGGACCTCGGACGCCTCGTTCGCGGGCTGGACGAAGGCTTCGACACCTTCGCGTTCCATCCGCCGGGGTCCCCGGAGTACAGGGCGATCCAACGGGAGCTGAAGGGCGCGCTCACCTCGATCTGGCGACGCACGTCCAGCGTCACGCTCGAGCTGGAGGGAGAGAGCTTCCTGTGCGACGTGGGCGGGCTGCCGGTCGTCGCGGGCGAGGCCCCCGGGCTGGTTGCCGTCCTGCGCCGGGGACGCGTGCGGGCCCTGACCTTGAGGCCGGGTGCCGAAGAAGTGGAGGTGGAGGAGTTCCTCCGGGCGGCCAACCGGTCTGGCAGCCTTCAGCCGACCGATCCCGACGACCTGAGCACGCTGCTGTGGAACATGGAGTTCAGCCACGTCGCATACGTGGTGGCTCCCACCGAGGTCGAGGAGGAGCGCGGAGCCGCGCCAGACGAGGGGCGACGGGGTCCCCTCCCCGGCAGGATCCCGGGGAGGTCAGCGAACGGATCCGTGAAGACGTCGTAAGGCCGGACCGTCCGTCCGGGCTCGTCGACGCGAAGTCGTTCGACTCCACCCTCTATTTCCTCGAGGAGCACGAGATCGAGTACCTGAGGGCAGAGGTGGAGCGGGAATCCGCGAGAAACCTCGGCCGGAGCGTGGTTTCGCTGCTCCTGGACACGTTCGAGCTCCAGGAGGACGCGGCCCTTCGCGCCGAGGTGGTCGAGGTGGTGGAGGGCCTGATTCCTCACCTCCTCGGGGACGGAGACGTGGGCAGCGTGGGCTACCTGGTCGGGGAGCTCGGGACCCTCGTGCGGGAGAAGCGGGACCTCCTGCCGCCACAGCGACGGGCTCTGGAAACGGTCGTCGAGCGGCTCGCCGAGCCGGAGGCGCTGCACCAGCTCTTCCAGCTGCTGGACGAGAGCGCCGTGCCTCCCACGCCCGAAGACCTGAGACGCCTCCTCGAGCACCTGGGGCCCGGGGCCTTCCCCGCGGTCCTGCGCTGGCTGCGCTATCTCCGCGCGGAGATGACGAAGGTAGCCCTCGAGGACACCCTGGCCGCCCTCGCCGACGCCAGGCCGGGCCTGCTGTCGGCGGCCATGGAATCGACGGACCGGGTGGTGGTGGACGGGGCGCTGCGCTTGATGGCCCGGCTGAAGAAGCTGGAATGTGTGGCCCCGCTCCGGGCGCTGTCGGCCTTCCCCGACAGTGGGATCCGCAGGAGCCTCGTGGACACGCTGAGCAGTGTGGGCGGGTCGGCGTGCTGCGGCGAGCTCATCCACATCATGATGAGCGACGACGATGCGGAGGTGCGCGTGGCCGCGGTCCGGGCGCTGGCCGACCGGCGGTATCGGCACGCCCTGCCGCACCTCCGGGACCTGATGAACGCACCCGGGCTGTCGGACAAGGACCTGATGGAGCAGCGGGCGCTCTTCGAGGCCTATGGCGGCCTCGCCGGACAGGAGGGCGTGAAGTTCCTCGCACCCATCCTCCTCGGCAAGGGCAGGTCCGCTCGACGCTCCTCCGACGCCCGGGCCTGCGCGGCGGTGGCCCTCGGCTTGATCGGGAGCCCCAACGCCCGCGAAGCGCTCCGCAAGGCCGAGCGGGACGCCGACCCCGTGGTGCGCAACGCCGTCACCCGCGCCTTGAAGATCCATGTCTGAGCCGACGGAAGTGGCGGGAGTCTCGAGATGAACGGGAGCGGAGACGCGTTCGTCCCGGAGTCCGGGGGACCGGAGGTCTCTGCCCGACGTCTGCTGGTCGCCCTGTCCGGCGCCCTGCGGAGCTTCCAGGCCAGCGCGGTGCAGACCGCAGAGTCCAGACGAGCGGTGCTCGAGCTGGCCGCGGCTGCCGAGTCGATCATGGGGGAGGGCCGACCGCTCGAGGTGCGGGTCACCGGCGGGCTCCTCCATGCCAACGGTGTGCGGCTCGGTCACGATCTGGACAACTACATCGCCTTCGGCCATGTCCTCGGCACGCTGCAGCGGGCGGGCGTGGGCATGATCAGCTGCACGCCGTCGCCGAGCGAGGGCGAATGGAAATCGCTCCTCACCATCCTCCTGCGCGGAGACGCCGCGGGAGGGAGAGGCGCGGCCCCCGACGTGGTCCGGCGGCACCGCGACAAGGGCCTCATGCAGCACATCTTCGGTCGGCGCTCCCTCCGACGTCGGAGCCCTGGCGCCCGACGAGGCGCTCCGCCGGGAGGCGGCGAAGAAGACCTACGCCCACTCCCTGGCCGTGACGCGCGAGCTCTTCAGCGGCACGCGCATGGGGAGGACGGCCAACCTGAAGGAGGTGAAGCACGCGCTGCAGAGCATCGTCGACCAGGTGCTCGACAACGAGACGTCCCTCGCGGGTCTCAGCGCCCTGAAGGGCTACGACGAATACGCCTTCACGCACGCCGTGAACGTCTGCATCTTCTGCGTGGCCATGGGCAAACGCCTCGGCATGGGCAAGGCGCAGCTCTACGAGCTCGGGATGGCCGCGCTCGTCCACGACCTCGGGATGAGCCGGATCCCCGCGGAGATCCTCGGCAAGGGGTCCGCGCTGACGCCGGACGAGCGCCGTGCCATGGAGGCCCACACCTGGCTCGGAGCGCTGAGCATCTTCAGGCTCCGGGATTTCGGAGGTGTGCCCTACCGGAGCATGATCGCGGCGTACGAGCACCACATGAAGTTCGACCTGAGCGGGTATCCCGAGGTGGTGCGACCGCGCAGGCCCTCGATCTTCTCCAGGATCATCGCGGTCGCCGACGCCTTCGACGCCGCCACGAACACGCGTGCCTACACCCCCGCACGGCCCGCCGACGAGGTGCTGGGTGAGCTCTGGGAGAATCACGACCACGCATACGATCCGGTGGTCGTGAAGGCGCTCATCAACCTGCTAGGCATCTACCCCGTGGGTACGCTGGTCATCCTCGATACGCTCGAGCTGGCCATCGTGCACCAGACGAACCCCGACACCCTGTACATCCACCGGCCCATCGTGCGGGTGATCTCGTCGCCGGAGGGCACGTGGCTGGACGATGCGCCCCTGGCGGACCTCGCAGAGGTCGACGACGGAGGGCGGTACCGGCGCTCGATCATCAAGGTGACGGACCCGGCCAGGTACGGCGTGCAGGTGTCGCGCTACTTCCTGTGACCCTCTGCGCCCGCGTGGACCTCCCCAGGCCTTCAGTGCACCGCCATCCAGTAGTCGCGGAACACGATCGTGGACAGGAGGTAGCCCAGCGGCACGTTCACCGCGACGCCCACCGTGAACGCCCAGAAGGGTGGCATGCCGAAGCGGGCCAGCTCGCGGAAGCGCGTCGTCAGCCCGATGCACAGGAAGGTGAACACGAACGTCCACGTGCGCAGCGTCTTGATCGGCGCGATGAGGCGGGCGCTCACGTCGGACGCCATCTCGGGCGGGGTGTTCGCGACGAGGAGGCTCACGACCACCGACGCCAGGAAGAAGCCGATCACGAACTTGGGAAAGCGGGCCCAGATGACGCCGGCGCCGACGCGACCGCCGCCCGCCTCGCCCCCGCGCTCCCACATCGTGGTGGACACGATCGCCAGCACGAACGCCCAGATCCCGATCCAGATGTCGCGCCCGATCACCTTCATGAGCGTGAACGTCTGGATGGGAGCCTCCGTGCCCGTGTTGGAGGCGATCGTCTGGGCCGCCGCGTACCCGGCGGCGTCCGCGAACTCGCTGGTCCCGATCCACGCGCCTGCCACGCCGGGGTGCAGCCCCAGGGCCCGGCAGGCGAGGGGGAGGAAGAAGATCATGACCAGCGCCCACAGGGAGACGATCGAGATGCTGATCGCCACGTGCTCCTTGTCGGCCTTCACGGCGCCCCCGACGGCGATGGAGGCGGACACGCCGCACACGGCGCCGCCGGCGCCCAGCACGGCGCCGAAGCGCTTGTCCAGGCCGAAGACGCGCGTGGCGACGAAGAACATGACCAGCCACGTGGACAGCGACACGATGGTGGCCTGCAGGAACGCGACCGGGCCGGCGGTGGCGATCGCCGTGAGGGGGAGGGTAGCGCCCAGCAGGACGATCCCGGTCTTGATGTAGTATTCGGTGCGCAGGGAGGCGTCGAGCCAGCCCGGCATCGGCGCCAGGTTGCCCACGATCAGCCCCAGGAGGAGCGCGACCAGGGGCGCCTCAAGGCTGTAGGTATGGAAGAAGCGGCTCTGGCTGACGACCAGTATCGCCGCGGACGCCAGGTAGATCAGCGTGAAGCCCGGGAGATACTCCCGGGCGCGGTGGCCCATGATCGTCGTGCTCGCCGTGAAGATGAGCGCGAACACGACGAAGAGCAGCACGTAGCGCGCCCACGCCTCGCCGAAGTGCGTGCCGACGCGGGCCACCCGGGTCCAGTCCTGCGGGGGGCTCACGGCCACGGGTGCGAGGCTCCCGCCTGCCACGAACAGGGCGATGGCGACCAGCACGATCCCCAGGCCCAGCCACACCGCCCACCAGTCTTCCTTCTTCCAGAGTGAAGCGATGCCTTCAACGTCCGTCATGGGAGGCTCTCCCTTGAAGCGCGAATTGCGCGTGCTGCTGGAGGAGCGGCGCCTGGAGGAAGTCGCCGCGGTGGCCGCGGAGCGGCGACGCACGTTGGGTGCGCTCGTGTCCCTCACGTACGACGCGGACGCGCTGATCCGGTGGCGCGCGGTGGAGGCCATGGGGGTCGCCGCAGCGCGGCTGGCGCCCGCCCGATCCCGGACAGTGCGCGAGGAGCTGCGCCGGCTGATGTGGCTCATCACCGAAGAGTCGGGTGCGATCTGCTGGCACGCCCCCGAGGCCATGGCGGAGATCGTCGCGTGCACGGGCGGCGCCTTCGAGGACTA
Source organism: uncultured Gemmatimonadales bacterium (assembly GCA_963848895.1). GTDB lineage: Bacteria > Gemmatimonadota > Gemmatimonadetes > Longimicrobiales > Gaopeijiaceae > SZUA-318. Next base: position 31,939 of record CAWKGE010000017.1, on the reverse strand, counting down.
CGTCCCGATCGTGGCGCACCTCCTCCTCGAGACCGCCGAGGAGGACCTGGAGCACTTCCGTCCGGGCATCCTGTGGGCGATCGGCCGCCTCGGGCCGCAGGCGGCCGAAGAGGCCCCCGACGTCCTCCCGCGCATCGTGGATGCGCTCGGCCACCCCGACGCGCAGGTGCGGGGCCTCGCAGCCTGGTGCCTGGGGCGCCTGGGGCGGACGGAGGCCTTGATGGACCGTCCGGCCCTGCAAGCCGATGCGGGGCCCGTCGAGCTCTACGAGGCCGGCCGGCTCCGGTCGACGAGCGTGGCCCGCCTCACGGCCGCCGCCCTCGGCGGGGAGGACCCGGCGCCCTGACGGCTCCGCGGCCATGCCTCACCCGCCGGCCTGCTCGACTCGCAGGACGGCCCGCACGAGCGCGGCCGTGGTGTGGGGCGCCGCCTCGGCGGCCGGCTCGTGCCCGAGGGCGCGCAGCGCCTCCGATGCGATGGGGCCGATGCTCGCGAAGCGGGCAGAGGTAAGCCGGTCGCCGTAGAGGCGGTGCAGGGAGCGTGCCGTGCTGGCGCTGGTGATCGTGATCCAGTCGATCTCCCCCGCGTCGAGCGACGCCCGTACCTCGGGGTCCGGATCCGCGACGTCCGCGCTCCCGTAGGCGACGACCTGGTCCACCTCGGCGCCGCCGGCCCTCAGCGCTTCGGCGAGCGTCTCGCGGCCGCGGTCGGCGCGCACCAGGAGGAGCCTGCCGCCGCCACCGCCGTTCAGGAGCGCGGACGCCAGCGACTCCGCCACGAACTCGGGAGGGACCAGGTCCGCGACCAGGTGATGGTGAGCCAGGCGGTCCGCCGTGCCCGTGCCGATGGCCGCGAGCTTCACCCCGTGGAGGGTGCGCGCGTCCTGCCCCCGGGCACGGAGGCGGCCGAGCAGCGCGTCGACCCCGTTGGAGCTGGAGAAGACGAGCCAGTCGTACGAGCCGATGCGCTCTACCGCGGCGTCGAGGGCGGCCGCATCGGGGGGCGGCGTGATGCGGATCGCCGGCTGGAGCACGACCTCCGCGCCCAGCCGCGTGAGTTGCGCCCGGAGCTTCCTGGAGGTCGCCGGCGGATCCCGGCACCAGGACCCGACGCCCGAAGAGGGGCAGCGCGGCGAACCACGAGCGCTCCGGCGCCCGGTCCACCACCTCTCCGACCACGAAGACGGCGGGAGGGCGAAGCGCGCTGGGCCCGGATGGTATCGGTGACGGTGTCCAGCGTGCAGCGCACGGTCTCGCTGTCCGGCTCGCGTGCACCAGCGCACGATGGCCACCGGCGTCCCGGGCGGACTTCCCATGCTCGATGAGCGCGCGGCTCCACGACTCGGATCGCTTGACGCCCATGTAGAGGACGAGCGTGCCGGGGAAGGCGGCCAGTGCGGCCCAGTCGAGGCACGACGCGTCCGTCTCTTCCTTCTCGTCCCGCTCGCGGGCCGTCACGAAGGCCACCGCCGACGCGTCGTTCTGCTGCGTGATCGGGATCTCGCAGTAGGCCGCCACGGCGAGGGCTGTCGTGATCCCCGGAACGATCTCGAAGGGAACGTCGGCTGCGCGCAGCGCGGCGGTCTCGTCCGAGCACCGCCCGAAGATCGAGGGGTCGCCGCCCTTGAGCCGCACCACCGTCCGGCCCGCCCGGGCCTCGGCCACCATGCGCGCGTTGATCTCCGCGGGCGTGAGCGTGCGACCGCAACGGGCGCGCCCCAGCGGCACCAGGCTCGGCCGACGGCCCCGCGTGCTCGAGCGCCGCCGCGTTCACGAGGTAGTCGTAGAGCACCACGTCCGCGCGCCGGAGGCACGCGGCGCCGCGCAGCGTGATGAGCCCCGGGTCGCCGGGTCCGGCGCCCACGAGGTAGACCTTGGCGGGTGGCGACTCGCGGGTAGTGCTCATGGCGTGCCCGGGCCTCCGTTGGTGCGCAGGGCGATGGCGGACAGGGCCGTGCGGAACTCCGGGTGCTGACCGACCGGCGCGAGCAGCTCGACGTCCACGTCCGGCCAGGTGGCCCTGACATCGTCCACCAGCGGCTGGATGTCCCGTTCCACGTGGCCCTCCTCCGCGAGGAAGAGCGGGAGGACGCGGATCCGGTGGGTGCCCCGCCGGGCCGCGGCACTCGCCACGTCCATCACGGTCGGGGGCGTGTGGTCCATGTACGCCAGGAGGACCCGGTCCGGGCCCAGGTCGGCCTCCAGGTCCCGGACGACCCGCTCGACGGACGGCCCGCCAGCGGGCGTCGCGGCTGCCGTGGGCGACGAGGATCAGCACGGCGAGGTTCCCACGTACGCGAGGTGGCGCGAGATCCACGCCTCGGCCTCCCGGACGGCGCCGGCGAAGCCGGCGCGGGTGGCCGTGATGGCGGCGTGGGCCGCCACCGCGTCGTCCAGCTCACGAGCGGGCCAGATCCGCACGCCCTGCGGGCGGCGCTCCCGCCAGCGACCCGAAGGAGTTGAAGTCGACGAGGGTGAGGGGTCGTGCGTCGAAGTCGCGCAGGCCCGCGAGGGCGCCCGGATCCAGGACCGCCTCGGCCTGGTCGATGCCGAAGTACACCACGTCGGCGTCGGCAACGGCCCTCAGGACGCGCTCGTCGTGGTACGCGTGCACCCTGAGCCGGCGCCCGCCGCCGACGGCCGCCCGCAGCTGCTTCATCTGTCCGTGATGGTCCCGGTAGATGGCCGTCAGCCGCGCGGGGGGCACGTCGTGGTCCTCGCGCAGCGCGACGAGAACGGAGCGCGAGGTCGTCGATCCCCCGATCGTCACGTGATGGAGGTGGGCGGGGAGCAACCCGTCCACCTCGCAGATCCGGTCGAGCGCCGCCGCGCAGTATCCCGTCGCGAACCTGCCGAACGACGTGTGGGCGTTCACGTCCGCGGCGACCGCCACCGCGTCCTCGACGAGCTCGAGGGCCAACCCGGCCGCCGTTCCGGCGCCCTGCGCGCGCCGGAAGGCTGTTTGGAGCTGCGAGGCGACGTCGCGGTCACCGGGAAGGTCGCTGTTCAGGCCACAGGCCGTGCGCAGGAGGTGTTGGCGCGCCTCGCCTTCCTCGAGGACGGCCACCTCCAGTCCTTCCTGTTCGCCTCCGAACAGCTCTCGCCGGATCCGGGCCACCAGCGCCGCGCGCTCGGCCACGCCCCACGGCTCGGGAAGCCAGGCGTACAGCTCGGACCGTTGGCATGTGTTCCACAGGAAGGCTTCGCGCGCGGCGGTGGCCTCGCGCATCCAGTCGAGGAAGGATCCCACGTCCTGGTGCGACTTCCTGACCCGGGCGAAGGCGGTGGGATCGCTGTGGAGGAGCGGGGGCCCCTCGCCCGCGCCGAGTGCACCCGGGAGGGAGGCCCCGATCATGACGAGGCGGGTGGCCACCTGCGGGCGTCCGTCGCCCTCCGGGGGGGCCGCCGTCCTGAGGAGCGGGTCGGGCGGCTGCTTCCCCCGGGGCACGGGACGCGCGCCCTTGAGGACGAGGCGCTTCAACGCCGCCAGGAAGGGCGGGAACGTGTGGGGCAGCGGACACACGTGCACGCCGGCACCTCCGGTCGGCACGGGCGCGACGGACGAGAGGGGGCACACCAGCACCGCGCAGCCGTCGTCGGCGGAGACCACGGTCGTCCCCGAACGCCACCGCGGTCCGGTCGCACGGCCATCCCACACGCTCCGCCACCAGCTCGGCCGTGCGGCGGACCTGTTCGCGGTACGGGTCCGCGCCCAGGCCGCGGGGGCCGGGAGGCGCGGGGGCCGTGAAGCGCAGGAGGGCGCGGTCGGGGGAGAGGTCGTGCGTCGACGCGAAGTCCGCCACCTGCCGGGCCAGTGCGCTCACGTAGCCTGCGTCGTCGTGCCAGGACGGGTGCGCCCACAGGTCGAGGGGCGCGGCCACCCCCTGGAGGGCTCCGTAGAGGGCGCACAAGGCGCGTCCCGTGGCTGGCGGCGCAGAAGTGCGGCTGGGCCGGGACCACGACGAGCTCACGCGCGCCGCGCGCCGCCACCTCGTCCACGGCGGCCCCGATGTCGGGGCGACCGTCCAGCACCGCGGTGACGACGTACCACCGTTCCGGGAGCACCTGCGCCAGCGCGTCGGCCAGCGCGGCCAGCCCGTCCGCCGGTGGACCGGCGTGCACGAGCATCACCGCGGAGCGGGGAGCGTCCGGCGCGTGGGCGACGTCACCCATGGAGACTCCCGTCGATCGCGCTCCGGATCCCGTGCGGTCGCCGCCCACCGCCCACGCTTCGCGGCCGTGACCACGGAGGCGGCCCACTGCGGCGTGCCGAGCGCGTGCACGTGGGTGTAGCAGGCCAGCGTGTTGCGGTAGCTCAGCCCGTCGCGTCGTCCGTCGAAGCCGTGGCCCCGGTGCACGCGGAACGCGAACGTCACGTTCTCGGCGATGACCGACCGCAGGAGCGTGTAGTGGAACTCGTGGCCACGCACGGATTCGCCGACCGCGTAGAAGGGGTTCGGCTTCACCGCCTCGAGCTCGGTGTAGCCGTGTCCCTGCGGCTTCTCGCCGAACCCGAAGACCGCCGGGACCGCCGCGGACATCGGGTACTGGTGGTCGCCCATGAGGAGCTTCTCGCCCAGGTAGACCGCGCCTCCGCACTCCGCGTAGACCGGCAGCCCGCCTCCGACGGCCCGGCGCAGCGACTCCCGGAAGGAGACGTTGGCGGCGAGGGTCGCGGCGAGCGTCTCCGGGAAAGCCCCCTCCGATGTAGAGGGCGTCCACCTCCGGCAGCCTCGGGTCGTCGAGGGGAGAGATCTCCACCAGCCGGGCGCCCTCGCGCCGCAGCGCCTCCAGGTTCTCCGGGTAGTAGAACTGGAAGGCCGCGTCCCGGAACACGCCGATGCGTGACCGCTTCGGGGGCCGCGCGCGCCTCCGAGTCGCGGTGGCCGATGCCCGCGTCGTCCGGCGGGCGCGACCGGGCGATCGCCCACACGGCGTCGAGGTCCAGGTGATCCGCCACGACGGCGGCCGCGTCCTGCACGGCCGCACCGATGCGGGCGTGCTCGGCCGGGGGGACCAGCCCCAGGTGGCGCTCGGGGAAGGGGTGCCTGTGCAGCCGCGGGACCGCGCCGACGACCGGCATCCCGCACGCGTCCTCGATGGCCTCGCGCACGACCGCCTCGTGGCGTGCTCCCGCGGTCTGGTTCAGGATCACGCCCCGGATGTCCACGTCCGGGTCGAGCTGCTGGCAGCCCAGCACCGTGGCCGCCGCGGTGCGCGTGCACTTGGTGCAGTCCAGCACCAGGACCACCGGGGTGCCGAGCAGCTTGGCCAGCTCGGCCGTGCTGAACGTGCCGCGGGCGTCCATCCCGTCGAACAGGCCGCGGTTGCCCTCCACGACCGCGACGTCGGCGCCCGCGGTGGCCGAGGCGAAGGAGTCCCGCACCGCGGTCCGCGGGACATGAGGAAGAGGTCCAGGTTGCGGCAGGGGACGCCCGCGGCCTGGCTGAGCCAGGCCGCGTCGATGTAGTCCGGGCCCTTCTTGAACGGCGCCACGATGCGCCCCTGCCCGCGCCACGCCGCCGCCAGGCCGACGGAGATCAGCGTCTTGCCGCCTCCTCCGCTCAGTCCCGCGACGAGGACCCGCGGCGTGACCATGGGCGCGTCCTCGCTACGCCATCTCGATGAAGCCGCACGGGCAGATGTCCGCGCACTTCGCGCACCCCGTGCAGTTCCCGATCTTGAGGATGTAGAGGTCTCCCTTGTTCATCGGCTTCTCGATGGCGGAGTCCTGGCAGTACATCCAGCACTTCTCGCAGTCGAAGCAGTAGCCGCAGCTCATGCAGCGCTGCGACTCGAGGAGCGCCTGGTCCCGCGTCAGGCCCAGGTTCACCTCCCGGTCGAGGTGGGCCATGCGCTCGTCGACGCCGAGCGTGGTCGGCTCCTGCCGCTCGATCGTCTCGTAGTGATCCAGGTGCATCTTGTCGGTGCGGATGACCTTGCGCGGGTCCGGCTGGGCTCCGTGCCGCAGGAAGCCCCGGTCGATGGCCTCCGCAGCGTGCCGACCCTGCCCGACGGCGTCGGTGACCAGCGCCAGGTTCGTGACGTCGCCGCCGGCCCAGACGCCTTCCGCGCGTGTGTGGCCGTAGTCGTCCACCTGGATCCAGCTCTTCCCCTCGATGAGCTCCTCGAAGCCCCCGAAGTCCGGGTGCTGGCTCACCGCCGAGATGACCGCGCTGGCCGGGATCTCGAACTCCGACCCCTCGATGGGCACGGGGCGGCGGCGCCCGGAGGCGTCCGGCTCGCCCAGCTCCATGCGGATCGCGACCATGGCTTCACCAGGCCGTCGTCGCCCTTCTTGAAGCCCACCGGAGCGCGCCAGGAACTCGACGTTCACGCCCTCGCGGATGGCCTCCTCCACCTCCTCCTTGATGGCCGGCATCTCCTGCGAGCGTGCGCCGGTAGAGGATGGTGACGTTCGCGCCGAGCCGCCTGCAGATGCGCGCCGCGTCGATGGCGGTGTCGCCGCCGCCCACCACGATGGCCACCACGTCCTTGCCCAGGTCGAGCTTCTCGCCGTGGTGGAAGCGGCTCAGGAAGTCCACGCCGCTGAAGACGTTGGGGGCGTCCTCGCCCTCCACGCCCAGGCTGACGCCCTGCTGGGCGCCCAGCGCCACGTAGACGGCGTCGTACTCTTCCTTCAGCTCCGCCAGGGTGACGTCCCTGCCCGACCTTCACGCCGCAGTGCAGCTCCACGCCCAGGTCGAGGATCTTCTGGATCTCGGCGTCCAGGACCGTCCTCGGACAGCCGGTAGCCCGGGATGCCGTAGCGGAGCATGCCGCCCGGCCTTCTCGAACGCCTCGAAGACCTTCACCTGGTAGCCGCGGCGCGCGAGCTGGTAGGCGCAGGACAGCCCGCTCGGGCCGGCGCCCACCACGGCGATCCGTTCGGCTCCGGCGTCCGGTCGACAGCGTCTTGAGCGGCGAGCGCGTGCTCGATGCCGAAGTCGCCGATGGCGCGCTCCACCTTGTTGATGTGGACCGCGCCTTCCTTCTCCTTCCGGTTGCACTCGGTCTCGCAGGGAGCGGGGCACACCCGCCCGCACACGGCGGGGAAGGGGCTCGTGTCGGTGTAGATCTCCCACGCCTCGCGGAAGGCCTCGTCCATCGTCTTCCCCAGGTGCTCGGCCTGGGCGATGGTCGTCAGGAACTCCCGGATGCGGTTTCCGCTGGGGCACGTGTCGGTGCACGGCGGCCTCTTCTCCACCAGCTTCGGCCGCAGCGGCGACTGCTCCCGGCCGCCGCCCCCGCCGAACCCGCCCCTCGATGCGAAGGTCTTCTTCTTCTTGACCGTCTTCTTTACCGCCATGGGTCACCTCTCGCGACCACGTGCTCGTTCGTCGTTGCGCACCGCCCTTCGCCTCCCCCCGCGCGGAGCGGGGGGAGGGGCGGGGCCGCCGCTGGATCACTTCCGGCCCGCCGGCGTCAGGCGCCGCGCAGGGCTCTCCGTTCTCCGGCGGCAGCTCGACGTAGCTCCCGCCGAAGTAGGTGTAGACGCACCGTCCGGAGTCGATGAGCTCGCGGATGGCGGCCTTGCACATCTTCTTGTCGCACCCGTCCTCGCCGAACCGCTGGATCATCGCCTTGGTCAGGTCCATCGCCTTGAGCTTCTTCTTGCCCTGGTATTCCTTCACCATGTCGTACATGGCCTCGGCCACTGTCTCTGTCGTGACGGCCATGGGGCACCTCCTCGATCGGTCTTCTAGTGCCTCAGCTGCGCGGACCGCTTGAAGCTCAGGCCCGCGTACTTGTAGTCGTCGATGTGCTCCTTCTGGAACTCGATGCCGGTGAGCTGGAAGAACTTCGGCCACCCGATGCGCTCGATGAACTCGCCCATGCGCTCGTGGGGCCTCGCTCCGTCCACCCACACCTCGACGATGTTGCGGATCGCGTCGACCACCTCGGGCCAGCGCGGCGGGTCGTTCTCGATGAAGGGGATGGCCAGCTTCGAGAACATGGGCTCGTGGCGGGCGTTGGAGACCTTGCCGCCGACCCAGATCGAGACCCCGTCGTTGAGGGCGTCGGCCATGGGCAGCGCCGGGCAAACCGAGAAGCAGTTCGCGCAGAACATGCACAGCTCCTCGTCGATCTCCACGGTGGGATTCCCGTTCACCGACGCCGGCCGGATGGCCGCCGTGGGGCACGCCGCGATCACGTTGGGGATCTCGCACACCTTGTTCAGACCCTGCTGCACCTTCGGCGGCCGACGGTGCACGCCCAGGATCGCGATGTCCGAGCAGTGCACGGCGCCGCACATGTTCAGGCAGCACGCCAGCGCGATGCGCAGCTTGCCGGGGATCTCCTTGGTGCCGTCGAAGTACTCGTGCAGGTCGTCCATGACCGCCTTCACGACGCCCGAGGCGTCGGTGGCGGCCGAGTGGCAGTGCACCCATCCCTGCGTGTGCACGATGCTCGAGATGGCCGGGCCGATGCCGCCCACCGGGTGGCCGAGCACGGCCAGGTCCGCGATGAGCGGCTCGATGTTGGCCTCGTCGGTCAGGAGGAACTCGACGTTGTGCCGGCTGGTGAAGCGCAGGTAGCCGTCGCAGTACTTGTCGGCGAGCTCCGCGTACTTGCGGATCCTCTTGGTGCCCAGCAGCCGCGGGGAGCCGGCGCGCACGGTGAAGAGCTTGTCCCCCGACTCGCCCACGTGGACCATCACGCCCGGCTTGAGGATCTCGTGGTACTTCCACTTGCCGTAGTTGGCCTTGATGACCGGGGGCAGGAACCTCCGAAAGTCCGGAGGGCCGATGTCCGTCCTTCTCTGCGTATCCATCTATCGTTCTCCCGAAAATCCGTAGTGTTCGTCGTTGGAATCGAAGAGGCGCGCCGCGCGCCTAGGGGACGCCGGCCGGCTCCTGTTCCGCGCCCTCGCCCTCTTCCTCCTCTTCGTCCTCCTCCTCGTAGTATTCCTCGTAGAAGACGTACGGATTGTCCCTCGGGTGGGCGATCATCTCGGGGCATCGGCTCCACGTCGATGGCCTCGAGGAAGTTCCCCAGGCCCACCCGCTGGATGAGCTCGCCCACGCGCTCGCGGTTCTTGCCGTGCTCGCTCCAGAAGTCCCAGATCCGCTCCGCGAGGTCCTTCAGCTCCTCGTAGGGCGGCTCGAGCTTCATGAACGGGACGAGCACGGACGACAGCTGCGCGCCCTGGACGATCGGGGCCTTGGAGCCCAGCAGGATCGTCGCGCCCGTGTCCGTGCCGGGACGCAGCGCCTTGGGCATCGCGTTGATGCAGTGCATGCACTTCACGCAATTGCTGTCGTCGATCGCCAGCTCGTTGCCGTCCCACTCCATGCACTTCGTGGGGCACTTCCCGCATATCTCGCGCTCGATGTTCAGACCACCCTCGGCGTAGGCCCGCACCTCGTCCTGGTCGATGCGGATCTCGTCGCGCCAGGTGCCGATGATCGACATGTCGGCGCGCGCGATGGACGCGACGCAGTCGTTGGGGCAGCCCGAGCACTTGAACTTGAACTTGTACGGGAAGGCCGGCCGGTGGAGCTCGTCCTGGAACGTCTGGGTGAGATCGTTGCACAGGTCGAGCGTGTCGTAGCACGCCCACTCGCAGCGGGCGGGCCCCACGCACGCGCTCGGCGTGCGCACGTCCGACCCGGAGCCACCCAGGTCGAAGTCCTTTTCGGTAAGTGCCCTGAAGGTCGGCTCGAGCTCGTCGGTCGTCGTGCCCAGCAGGATGATGTCGCCCGTGGACCCGTGCATGTTCGTGAGCCCCGAGCCGTGCTCGTCCCAGATGTCGCAGATCGTGCGCAGCGCATCCGAGGTGTAGAACCACCCGCTGGGCATGTTGACGCGCAGCGTATGGAAGTGGGCGATGGCCGGGAACTCGTCCTGGAGGTCGTTGTACCGGCCGATCACCCCGCCGCCATACCCGTGCACGCCGACGATGCCACCGTGCTTCCAGTGACCGATCTTCTCTCGGTAGGACCGTTCGAGGAGGCCCAGGAGCTGTTTGCACTGCTCCTTTCCTTCTCCGGCCATCTCCTTGATCTGTGTGACGAAGCTGGGCCAGGGCCCCTTTTCCAGCTCGTCCAACAACGGAGTGCCGTTGCCGTCCGTCTCAGCCATCGTTCTCTCCTTGTGGCGCAGCGCAGTGGCGCCTGGCCACGATTGGCGTTACGCCGATTGCAGTCGCTGCCTCACGCTCAACACGACCTTGTACAGAGTTGTCAGCACGAACCCTCCCACCGCGTAGACCCCCACGGTGATCGCGATCTCCGTGGCCGTGGGCGCGTACTCGGTGATCGCCCCCAGCGGGGATGGGATGAACCCCGTGATCACCAGAGCGAGGCCCTTCTCGATCCACAGCGCCGCGATGACGCCGACGCACAGGGGTACGAGCCACCGTTCCCGATGACGCACCGACGGGACGAGGAGAAGGACCGTGCACGCTACGGCCAGAACGTCTCCGACCCAGGTCCACGGCGTCAGCGCCGCGTGACCTTCCAGGCCGGTGAAGAGGTACGCGAAGGGGTGCACGTCGTGGGGGATCGCGCTGTACAGCGCGGTGAACATCTCCACCACCACGAAGAACACGTTGATGGCCATCGCGTACGTGACGATCGTGGACAGCGCCCTTATCGACGGTCTGCCCACGTCGAACCCGCCGAAGCGGCGCACGAGCAGGGCCAGCAGGATCAGCAGGCTGGGCCCGGCCGCGAACGCCGAGGCGAGGAACCGGGGGGCCAGAATCGCCGTCATCCAGAACGGCCTGGCGCCGAGCCCGGAATACAGAAAGGCGGTCACCGTATGGATGCTCACCGCCCAGGGGATCGACAGGTAGATGAGCGGCCGCACCCAGCGGGGAGGTGGGGCCTCCTTGCGCTCCGCCTCGATCGTTACCACGCCGATGACGAGGTTGAGCAGGAGGTAGCCACCCAGCACCATGAAGTCCCAGAACATGACCGAGTTGGGGCGCGGGTGCAGAAGGACGTTCAGCACGCGCCGCGGCTGGCCCATGTCCACGAAGACGAAGAGCATGCAGACCACGACGGCCGACACGGCGAGGAACTCGCCCAGGATGACCGTCCGGCCGAAGGCCTTGTAGTCGTGCAGGTAGTACGGGAGCACGACCATCACTGCCGAGGCCGCCACACCGACCATGAACGTGAACTGCGCGATGTAGAGTCCCCAGGACACGTCCCGGCTCATCCCCGTCACGCTCAGCCCGTCGGCGTACTGGTGGCTCCAGGCCGCCAGCCCCACCAGGATCAGCAGCGTCCAGACCGCCAGGAGCGCCCAGTAGCGCCGGCTGCCACGGAAGACGTTCTGCAACATGTCGCTACGTCCTCCTTTCCGCGGACTCGCCCGGGAACGACGCAGGCAGGATGTAGTAGACGTTCGGACCCGTACCGAGCCCGGCGCGCCGCACGACGGTGTTCCGCTCCCGCAGGATGCGGCTGACTTCGGAGCTGGGGTCGTTGACGTCCCCGAAGGTGAGCGCGCCCTCGGCGTCGGGAAGCCGTTCGACGGCCTCGACGCAGGCGGGTCTGCCTCCCACCCGGATGCGCTCCGCGCAGAACGTGCACTTCTCGACGACGCCGGCCGTGCGGGTCGGATAGTCCGACAAGGGCTTTCCTTCCGCGTCGTGCTCCACCCAGTCGCGCGGGTCGCGCCAGTTGAAGCTGCGCGCCCCGAAGGGGCAGGCTGCCATGCAGTAGCGGCACCCGATGCAGCGGTGCATGTCCATCATGACGATGCCGTCCTCCTCGCGCTTCCAGGTGGCGGCGGTCGGACACACCTTCACGCAGGGCGGCTGCGTGCAGTGGTTGCACAGCACGAGCACCGGCGCCGTCCGGCCGCTCTCGGGCGTGTGCGCGTGCACCTCGTCCGGGAAGACGTGCTCGTAGTCGTCGGTCCACATCCACTTGACCTCTTCCTCGGGATCGGGGATGCGGGGGACGTTGTGCTCCCGGTCGCATGCCTCGACGCAGGCGCGGCGCACGTCCTCGCGCATGCACTTCTCGACGTCCACGACCATGCCCCACTGGCGGCCTGCGGCGGCCGCCACCGGGCCGGGCCGCGTCGCCGCCGAAGCGGCGGACGTCCACCGGGCGGGATCCAGGAGCGGCAGCGCGGCGCCCGCGCCCACCGTGCCCAGTCCGAGCAGCTTCAGGAAATCGCGGCGGCTCTCGTTCATGACCCGGCCTCCCCCTCCGGTACCACGTGGCAGCTCCAGCACGTAGGCTGGACGTCGGCGTAGTCGTGGCACCGCTGGCAGAACGCCTCCTGGTTGGCATGGCAGTTCAGGCACGTGCCGGTGAGGCTCATCTCCCACTCGCGGCCCGTGGACGACGTCCACATCCGCTGGCCGTCGCGCACGACCGCCGTCCGCCACTCGTTGAGAAGCTGCTGGTGGCTCGCCTTCATGACCGCCGTGTCCTCCACGCACCCCGAGGAGTCCACGGAGGGCTCCAGCTCGGGCCGCTCGGCCCGTGCGGGCGAGACCCATCCGCTCCACACCGGATACGCCGCCAGCACCAGGAAGACCCCGAGGCCCAGGAAGATCCTCCCGCGATCAGCCATGGAGCACCTCCTCCGCCACTTCGGCGTCCGGCGCGAGGGTGCCCGGAGCGTCGTCGTCCTCCGCGTCCTCCATCCCCGGAATCGGCTCCAGCCGGAGGTTCACCGTCCTTCGCTTCTCTCCCTCGAAGACGGTCGCGTTGGCCACGAGCTCGCTGATCCCCGTGACCTTCACGCCCGGCGCCCAGTAGTCGCACACGGTCACGAGCGTGGCCCGGTCGATGGCGCACATGGCGGCGAGCTGGTTGACCCCGTGACGCTCCTGGACCTAGCGAACGGCGTTGCCCCGGGGAAGCCCTCCGCGGAGCCGCATCTCCATGTTCTCGTCGGTGCCCAGGCCGGCCCCGCCACCGCAGCAGAACGTCTGCTCGCGGATGGTGTTCTCGGGCATCTCGTAGAAGTGGTTGCACACGCTGCGGATCACGTAGCGCGGCTCCTCGAGGATGCCCATGGCGCGGGCGGGATTGCAGGAGTCGTGGAACGTGACGCGGATGTGGTCGTTCCTCGACGGATCCAGCTTCAGCTTGCCGTGCCGGATGACGTCGGCCAGGAGCTCCATGATGTGGATGGCCTTCGTCGAGCGGGCGTGCTCGAACACCGTGCCCGTCACCGGCGACTTCGGGACCTCCAGGAAGTCGGCCGGGCCGTTCATGGTGTCCATGTACTGGTTCACCACGCGCCACATGTGGCCGCATTCGCCGCCCAGGATCCACTTCACGCCCAGGCGCTTCGCCTCGGCGTAGACCTTGGCGTTGAGGCGCTTCATGGCCTCGTGCGAGGTGAAGAGCCCGAAGTTGCCCCCGTCCGAGGCGTACGTGCTCCACGTGTAGTCGATCCCCAGCTCGTGGAAGAGCAGCATGTACGCCATGCAGGTGTAGATGCCGGGATCGGCGACGAAGTCGCCGGATGGCGTGAAGAAGAGGACCTCCGCCCCCTTCTTGTTGATCGGGAGATCGACCCGGATGCCCGTGGCCTCCTCGATGTCGTCCACCATGAACTCCAGCGTGTCCACCATCCCGTGGGGCTGGATGCCCAGGTGGTTGCCCATCCGGTAGCAGTTGGCGACCGGCTCGATGACCCAGTTCACGTACAGGCCCAGGAGCCCCAGGAGCTCGCGGCCCATCATCGTGATCTCGGCGGTGTCGATCCCGTAGGGGCAGAAGACCGAGCAGCGGCGGCACTCGGTGCACTGGTAGAAGTAGTAGAACCACTCCTTGATCACCTCGGGCGTGAGCTCGCGGCCGCCGGCGAGCTTGCCGAAGATCCTGCCCAGGGCGGTGAAGTCCTTCCGGTACACGGAGCGGAGCAGCTCCGCCCGGAGGACCGGCATGTTCTTCGGGTCGCCCGAGCCGATGAAGAAGTGGCACTTGTCCGCGCAGGCGCCGCAGCGGACGCAGATGTCCATGAACAGCTTGAACGAGCGGAAGCGCTTGAGCCGGTCCGCCATCCCGTCCAGGACCGTCTTCTTCCATCCCTCGGGGAGCTTCCAGTCCTCGTCCGTGACCGCCCACTCGTGCGCGTTCGGCAGGTCGAGGACCTTCAGGTTCTTGGTCTTGCCCGGGTAGATGAAGGTGCCCGGCCGCGCGTCCACGGGGGTGTCCATCCACCCGGTGTCCGGCGGGCGCGGGTCGACTTCCAGCAGCTCGTCCTGGTCGTAGTAGCCAGGTTCGTCGGGGCTCGACATCGCGTCTATTCCTTCTCGACCGGAAGTCCGGCCGCGATCATCTTCTCGCGGAATTCGTCCTCGTACTCCTCGTAGGTGTGGACCTTCACCGGGTAGTCCCAGGGGTTCACGTGCCGCACCGCCCGGTTGTTGTTCGCCAGGTTCCGCGTCGGGCTCAGGAACACCCCGGCCATGTGCACGAGCTTGCTCAGCGGGAAGTACGCGAGCAGCACGCACACCAGGAACAGGTGGCCGAAGAAGAGGGGGTGGATTCCCGTCGGGTCCGGCGGCGAGAAATGCACCAGGCCCAGCGCCAGCTCCTTCACGCCCGGCCACGTCCGTCTTGGTCACGTGCCGCATCCAGAAGCCGCTCGCCCCGATCCCCAGGAGGAGGAGCAGCGGGAAGTAGTCCCCGATCAGCGAGATGTAGCGCACCTGCGGGTTGAGCAGCCGGCGCAGGAGCAGCCAGGTCAGGGCGGCCAGGAACACCACCGACGACGCGAACACGACCGGCACGCCCACCTCGAGGAAACCGTCGAGCTTCTCTACGAAGGTGACGAAGGCCGGCACCGGCTCGGTGAAGAAGCGCAGGTGCCGGAGGAGCACGAAGGCCATCGACCAGTGGAAGGCCATCGCGGCGGTCCACAGCGTCAGGTCCGTGCCGTAGACCAGCCGCTTGTCCGCGGTCATCCGGCTGTCGTGTTGCGCAGCAGGGACCGGAAGAAGAGCACCTCGAGCGCCATCCGTCCGATCGCCTGGAGGCCCGTGTGCGGGTTGTCCAGCTTGTTCTGGCGGATCCAGGGGAGGGATCGCTGCTGTCCGCAGGTCGTCGGGATGCGGAAGGGCACGGGCGCGCGTGCCCACCCCACGCACCTTCGCCACGAGACCCACGATGAAGAGGGTCACCGCGACGTAGGGCAGGACGACGCCCGCCGTCCATTGCAGGCCCGCCGCCGGTGCGAGCATCCCCATCACGAACAACCCGGCGACGAGTGCGAGAGCGATGGAGAACTTCATTCGTCCCTCCTCCGCGCCGCCGCGTTCTCGGCGGCGGCCAGCTCGGCCCTGCCGACCACCCAGGGGATGTTGCGCTTCAGCTCCTCGATACGGAGCTCCATGAGCCGTGCCCGGTTCTCGACGTAGAGGTCGAACGCGGCCAGGGCGGTGTCGTCGATCGACGCCTCGAGGTCGCTCATCTCCCGCCGCACCCCCTCGTCCTCGAGGCTCGGCCCGAGCTCGGCCCGGACCACCGCCTTCAGACGGAGGACGAAGCGGACGGCCTCGGAGGGCGTCATCTCCTGGACGGCGCGCATCCTCAGGATCTCCTCGAGTCCCCGGCGCGCAGCGGGCGCGTCGGGCCCGTCCAGAAGGGCGTCGAGGACTGCCCGCGTACCCACCCGGAGGGCGTGGCCCACCGGGTTCGCGAACCGATCGCGCTCACGGCGCCATGCGTCGACGGTCCTCGGCGGGTACGCGGACAGCGCGTCGTCGAACCAACGCTCCGCGATCTCGCTCCTGCGTTGCCTCAATAGCTCCCGGAGCACACCGACTCCTAGACGCAGCCGGTGGGCTTCGGAAGACCGGCGACCTTGCAGGCTCCCTTGGCCGGTCCGCTCGGGAAGAGGTCGTAGATCTCCTTCAGCTTGAAGCCCGTGGACTTGCAGAGCTTCCGGATCATCGGCGCCATGTTGTACTCGAGGTAGTACTCGCGCAGGTAGTTCACGAGCTTCCAGTGGTCGTCGGTCATGTCTGCGACGGCTTCGGTCTTCGCGAGATCCCGGGCGACCGCTTCGTCCCACGCGTCGGGGTCCTGGATGAACCCGTCCTCGTCGATCTCTATGAGCTTGCCGCCAAGTTGTACCTTCTCCATCGGGTCCTCCTGAGTCCGCCCTCCCGGCGCTGGCGCACCGGGGTGGGGCGTGGTTTCACGATCGGAATTGGATGTCCAGGTCCACCTCGGGTGGACGCCTGAGCGTCTCGCAGATGATTGCTTCTTCCGCGACCTGCCGCACGGCCTCCTTCTCCCCTTCTGGGAAGCCGGGGGGGAGGTCGATGTCCACGGCGATGGCGCCGATGCGCCTGGGCTTGCCCAGGAACTCGAACGCCAGGCTCACCGAGACGTCGCCGTCACCGTGGCCGTGGGATTCGCAGTAGGCCTGCACCTGCATGGCGACGCAGGCGCCCAGGGCTCCCGCGAGCAGCTCCGCCGGCGTGAAGCCCTTGCCCCGTCCCCCGTCGTCGGGGGCCATGTCGGTGGCCACGTGCCTCCGACGTACGCGGACGTCGAAGGCCAGTCCGTCCTTGTGCGTGATGGTGATCAGGTTCATCACTGGGCCTCGGTTGTTGTCCCCCCTCGGCTTCCAGGCTGCGTCACGCGCCCGTGGCGGCGTGATGCAGCTTCACCTCCACCTTCTCCTCCAGTCCGGCGTAGTAGGCTTTCAGGATCTCGAGCACCTCGGGACGGCTGAAGTCCTCCGGCGGATCGCCGCCCTCGGAGAGCGTCTTGCGCAGGACCGTGCCGCTCAGCAGCAGCCTGTCCTCCTTGCCGTGCGGGCAGGTCTTCATCGAGGCCATGCCCCGGCACTTGTAGCAGTAGAACGTCCAGTCGATCTTGAGCGGCTTCGTTTCCAGGCTCCCGGCCGGGATCTCCTCGAAGATCTCCTGCGCGTCGAACGGGCCGTAGTAGCTGCCCACGCCGGCGTGGTCCCGCCCGACGATCAGGTGGCTGCAGCCGTAGTTCTGGCGGAACACGGCGTGGAGCAGCGCCTCGCGCGGTCCGGCGTAGCGCATGTCCAGCGGGTAGCCGCCCTGGATGACCGAGTCCTTCACGAAGTAGTTCTCGACGAGCGTGTCGATGCACTTCACGCGCACGTCGGCGGGGATGTCCCCGGGCTTGAGCTTGCCCACGAGCTGGTGGATGAACAGCCCGTCGAGGGTCTCCAGCGCGATCTTGGCGAGGTACTCGTGGGAGCGGTGCATGGGGTTGCGGAGCTGGAGCGCCGCGACCGTCTTCCACCCCCGCTCGTTGAACAGCTTCCGGGACTCCGCCGGGCGCATGTACACGCCCTCGAACTCCTCGGGGAAGTAGCTCTCGCTGAGCACCCGGATCGGGCCGCCCAGGTTGACCGCCTTCTGGGACATCACCATCGCGACGCCTGGGTGCTCGGGGTCGGTGGTGCGGAAGACCTCCTTGCACTCGAGCTCGCGGTCGATGGTGTAGCGGTCCCGCGACCGTCATGATCGCCATGTCGGTGCCGGTCTCGGTGTCGACCAGCGTGATGTCGTCGCCGTCCTTGATGGTCGCGGCGTCCTCCTCGCTCACCGAGACCGTGACGGGAATCGGCCAGAAGGTGCCGTCGGACATGGCCATGTCCTTGCACACGCCCTTCCAGTCCTCACCGGTCATGAAGCCCTCGAGCGGGGTGAACCCGCCGATGCCCATCATGATGGCGTCGCCCGTCTCACGGGACGTCATGGCGAAGCGCTTCAGCGACGCTGCGCGCTTCCGCTCCTCCTTCAGCTCACCGCCTTTCAACAGCAGGGGCATGAGTTTCTTCTCCCTGCCGTGCGGCTTGACCAGTTGATCCATCTTCATTCCCTCGACGCGGGTGGCGCGGCGCGCGTCGTGTGCGCCGCAGGAATCACTGGGCAGGCGAGCAGCTCGGATCGGTGCGTTTGGGCTCAGCTCCCTCCGGCCCCGAGGGCCGGCCTGGCCGGGGTGGCTGCGAGCGCCGCGCTCCCAGCTGAGCGCTTGCGAACGGGTCGATACCGCCCGGTGTGCTCGGCGTACGCCATGGCCACGGTTCGGTAGAGGACGTGTGCGAACTTCGAGTACGGCAGGTAGACCAGGAGCTGGAAGACCAGCACCAGGTGGACGAAGTAGACCGACCACGCCAGCGTCCGTGCGGCGCCGGCGGCCGGGTCCACGGTGAAGCGGAAGATCTCCGCGGCGAAGCCGGTCAGGCCGACCCCCAGGAGGACCCAGACCAGCGTCCAGTCGAAGGCACCGCTCGACGGCGTTCCCTTGTCGTCGCGCGAGCGGTCCCGGACCACCTTCACCGCGCCGAAGACCAGCGCGACACCGCCCACGTTGGCCAGCACCTTCATCGGGTGCAGGAGGCCGAAGGGATAGCGGGGCGCGATGCCGAGCACGGGGTTCAGGTACAGGTCGATGGTCGCCCAGATCGTGACGACGAACAGCGCCAGGAAGCCGTAGAAGAGCGCCAGGTGCGAGATCCGCCGCGGCGCCTGCGCCTGGCAGAAGCCGAAGCGGTCGTGGGCCAGGATCGACTTCAGGGCCACGAGGAAGCTGGCGAGGAAGCCGGCGGCGACCTTGTAGCGCCCCGCGGCCACGTCGGCCGCGCGCATGTCGCCCCACATCCGGGTGAGTGACACGATCGCGAGCACGAACGACAGCGTCGTGAGTGACCCGAACAGCCCGATGAGCAGCCAGTGCGGGAAGAACTCGGCGTAGAGCGCCGGCTCCGACTCGAGCCCGAGCGCCGAGGCGATCGGGTCGCGGGCCACCAGGGCCAGCGCCAGGACGACGACCGGGATCAGGAAGGTCACCGGGAGCATCCCGAGCTGGTTCACCCAGCGCGCCAGGAAGCGCGGGATCGCGTAGTGCGCGACGGTGTGGCGCCGGAGCGCGGCGAGCACGTCGCCGGGCCGCGCACCGCGCGGACAATGCGCCGAGCAGTCGTTGCACTGGTGGCACAGCCAGATGTCCGGGATCGCTGACCAGCCGGTCCTCGAGCCCCCACTGCGCCCACGCCATCTCCTTGCGCGGGAAGGGGTGCTGGCCGTCCGACAGCTCGCAGACGACCGAACAGTTCGCGCATTGCATGCAGCGCTTCAGGTCGCCTCCGCCGGAGGCGATGATCTCGTCCACGAACTTCCGGTCCGGCCTCACCAGCACGGCTTCGGCCATCGTCGTCGCTCCTTCAGAACCCCTTGAACGGATTCATGCCGATCTCTTCGATCTGTTCGGCGAACTCGTTGATGATCTCGGGCAGGCGGTGGAACTCGTTGATGGGCAGCTGCTCGAGGCGGACGCGCTCCTCCTCCAGGGCGAGCTGCTTGAGCTTCTCCCTGACGTTGCCGCTGCGCGTCTCCATGAGCTCGCTGCCCCGGATGAAGTGGCACTGGTAGTCGTCCCCGGAGCGGCATCCGATCAGGAGGATGCCGTCGAAGCCCCGCGACAGGGCGTCGGCAATCCACACGGTGTTGACCGAGCCGAGGCAGCGGACGGGAACGAAGCGGATCCAGGCGCTGTGGCGGATGCGTGCGAGACCGGCTGTGTCCAGCGCCGGGTAGGCGTCGTTCTCGCACAGGAGGCCGAGCAGGCGCGGCTTCTCGTCGAACTCGTCCGGGATATGGACGGCCTTGATCATCGAGGAGATCATGTCCACCGAGTAGTCGGCGAACGAGATGATGCGCTCGGGGCAGGCGCCCAGGCAGATCCCGCACCGCCGGCAGCGGATCGGGTTCAGCAGGGGCGTCCCCTTCGCGTCCTCGTTGAGCGTCCCGAAGGGGCACTCCTCCGTGCACCGTTTGCACTGCGTGCACCGCTGCATGAAGAAGTCCGGGTACGACATGTCGCCCCAGCGGGGATGGACCGCCGCACCGTCCTTCGCCAGCCTCAGGACCTGCATCGCCTTGAGGGCGGCGCCGGCCCCGTCCTCCCGCGCGAGCTCGGCGTCGCCGGGCGCGCGCACGGCGCCCGCGGCGTAGATGCCGGTGCGCCGGGACTCGTAGGGGAAGCAGATGAAGTGCGAGTCGGGGAAGTCGTAGCGGAGCTGCGGAAGGTCGGGCCCCTGACGGTAGTCCAGGTTCAGAATCGCGGAGCCTTCCAGGTGCGCCAGCTTCTCGACGGTCTCCTTCGCCGCCTCGAGCTGCGCGCCCGCTTCGCCCTTGGCCACCACGGCCTTGGCATCCGTGTAGCGGCGGATCGCCTCCCCGTCGGCTGCGGCCGGCACCATGCCGGTGGCCAGGACGACGAGGTCGGCCTCGATGTGGATGCGCTCGCCCAGCAGCGTGTTGTTGGCCACGACGCGCAACGCGCCCCCTTCGGCCTCCTCCACCCCCTCCACCTCGGCCTTCGTGAAGAAGATCCCGGCGTCCTCCTGGGCCCTGCGGTAGAAGTCCTCGTACTGCCCCGGGGTACGGATGTCCTTGTAGAGGACGTAGACCTCACACTCGGGATCGAGCTCGCGTGCTACGAGCGCGTGCTTGATGCTCACGCGGCAGCACACCGCCGAGCAGTACGGCAGGTGCTCCTTGTCGCGGGAGCCGGCGCACTGGATGAAGGCGATGCGGCGGGGCGCCTTCCCGTCTCCCGGACGGGCGATGCGGCCGGCCGCGATCTGCTCCTCCATCTGCACGTTCGTGATGACGTTGGGACTCGTGCCGTAGCCCAGGTGCCCGAGGTGCGTGGCGTCGTAGGGCTTCCAGCCGGTTGCCTGGACGATCGCGCCGACGCGCAGCGACGAGCTGTCACCGTTCCTGCGCAACGTCACGTCGAACTGGCCCGGCTGGCCCGAGATGCGCTCGATCCTGGTGCCGGTATGGACTGTGATGCGGGACTCGGCGCGTACCTCCGTGATGCGGGCGTCCACGTCGGACGGCACCGGCTCGCGGTAGGGGGCGCGGTGCGGGACGTGGCGGGAGAACTTCCCCATCCAGCCGCCCAACTCCTCGGCCTTCTCGACGAGGACCACATCCTGGCCGGCCCGCGCGGCGCCCAGCGCGGCGCTCATGCCGGCCACCCCCCCGCCCACGACCAGGAGGGTATCGTCGATCTCCTCGTGGAAGGGCTCGGGAAGCCTGGCCTTCTGCGCGCGCACGATGCCCATGCGCACGTAGTCCTCGGCCATCATCTGGGTGTCTTCGTCGTTCGGCTCGTGGCTCCACACCACGTGCTCGCGCAGGTTCACGCGCTCGGTCCGGCACCCGTCGAAGGTGAAGGCGTCGGCCATGAAGCGGGGCGAGCAGGCGGCGACCACCGGAGCGTCCACGCCGTCCAGGACGTCCTTGCGGATCAGCTCGCGGCCCTCGTCCCCACACAGGCACTCGTGCTCGCGGCAGATCTCGAGGTCGAATTCCTCTTTCGCCAGAGCGCACAGCGCGGCCGTGTCGAGGGAGGCTCCGACGTCGCAGCCCTTGCATACGTAGAGGGCTAGTTTCTTCTCCACGGCGCTACTCCTGGCAGAACTGCAGGGCTTTCGTCACGGCCGAGGTCGCGTCCCGGACACAGGTCGCGACGTCGGTGGGGCGGGCGGCGCATCCGGCCACCAGAAGCCCCTCCAAAGGTTGCTCCCGCGTGAGGAAGCCGTGCTCGTCTTTCCGCAAGCCTCCGTCGACCGCGATGCCGCTCGTGTCGGCGGGCACGATGCCCGTAGCCAGCACGACCAGGTCCGCGGCCTGGCTCAGGCCGGGTCCCGGAGAGCACGTCCTCCGCTTCGACGATCAGGGCGCCGGTCGCCGCGTCCGGTCCGATGCGCGCGACCTTGCCCTTCACCAGGTGGAGCTTCTCGTCCTCTTGGCTGGCCGCGTAGAAGTCCTCGAGCCGCCCCGGCGCGCGGATGTCGATGTAGAAGATCCAGATGTCCGCGTCGGGGAACTGCTCGCGGACGTAGCGCGATTGCTTGAGCGAACCCATGCAGCAGACGCCCGAGCAGTGCTTCAGGTAGTTGTCGTCCCGCGACCCGGCGCACTGCACGAACGCCACCGAGCCCGGCGCGCTCCCGTCGGAGGGCCGGACGATGCGGCCACCGGTCGGTCCCGTGGGCGCCGCCAGGCGCTCCATCATGACGTTCGTGACGATGTCGGGGTGCGTCCCGAAGCCGAGGCCCTCGATGCCGGAGGCGTCGTAGGGGTCCCACCCCGTCGCCACGATCACGGCCTGCGCGTCGATCTCGAGCGTGCGCTCCTCCATGCCCAGCTCGATCGCGTCGAAGGGACAGGCCGGAACGCATTTCCCGCATTCGGCGCCCAGGCAGGCGTCGCCGTCGATGGCCAACCGCATGGGATAGGCCATCTCGTAGGGTAGGTAGACCGCCTTGGTGGTGGACATCCCCAGGTTGAAGGCGTCCGGCCGCTCCACCGGGCACACGTCCACGCAGGCGCCGCACGCCGTGCACTTCTCGTTCACGAAGCGGGGGTGCTGGCGGACGGTGACGTGAAAGTCGCCCGGTCCGCCCGTGATCCGCTCCACCTCGGCCAGCGTGAAAGCGCGGATGCGGGGGTTCGACTTGAAGCGGCGCAGGTTGATCTCCAGGCCGCATTGCGGAGGGCACAGCTTGGGAAAGTACTGGTGGGCGCGGGCAACGCGCCCGCCCAGGAAGGCCTCCTTCTCGACGACGACGACCTCGCAGCCGGCCTCGGAGGCTTCCACGGCGGCGCTGATGCCGCTGATCCCACCGCCCACGACGAGGACCGTGCTCCCCGCCTTCGGTCCGCTCATGGCGCCGCCTCCACGATGCCGCCGGCCCGGGTCCGGCCGAAGACCCTCTTCTTGTCCACCGATCCCTGGAACGCCTCCAGGACCTCCGGCCTCGGCCTCATGGTCGGCTCGCCGAAGAGGCTGAAGCGCAGCCAGAGGAAGGCGAAGCGGAGGAGGGCTTCGTCATCGAAGCTCATCTCGTGGACGAAGTCCTCGTCCACGTCGAAGCGCTGGAGCAGCGTCGACTCGAAGACGAAGGCGCGGAACTTGTCCAGGTCGTAGCAGGCGGTGAAGAACATCTCCAGCTTCTCGGGAGCCAGCACGCCGCCGTTGTCGAAGAACTCGTGGAGCGTGAGCTCCTTGTAGGCTTCGCCCCAGTCGTCGTAGGCGTCGATGCCCTGGTTCTCGAGCCAGTCCCGCACGCTCCACTTCCTCGGCTCCTCGAAGCCCTTGCAGGCGTCTTCCTCGAGCAGGAAGTAGAAGCGCTCTCCCCGCCAGCCGTCGGGCGTGTCCCGCTGCGCGGCCAGGCCCAGCGGGAACATCCGGCAGGGCCAGGGTCGGTCGGAGTAGACCTGGCACCCGTTCTCGCCCAGGAAGGGACACGTCTTCTTCTCGTCGTCCCGCATCTTCAGGAGGACCACGGGGGTCTTCATGTCCTTCTGGATCGGGACGAGGGCGTGGCGCGCGAGGAACTGCGTCGACGTCAGGCCGAGGCGCTTCTTCAGGCGCAGGACGTCGTAGGGGGACAGGAAGATGTTCACGTCGCTGCAGCAGCAGTTGAAGCACGACACGCCGGGGTGGCAGTCGAACGTGAACTCGTCGTCCGGTCCGAGCCGGGTGTACTCGTCCAGGATCTTCTCCTGCAGCGGTACGCGTGGGCCTCCCGTGCCGCCCATCTCGGTGTCGCCGCTCATGGCTCGCTCTCCTCTTCGTCGTCGATGATCATGTCGCGCGTCGCGGTAGCCGACCAAACGGGTATCGGGAGGGTCCCACCGGTGGAGGGATTGAGGGCGAACCGGTAGGAGGCGGTCTGGCTGTACTCGGCCATCATCCAGTCCCAGCCTTCCTTGTAGTACGAGCACTCGTCGTTGAAGCAGACCAGGAAGAACTCCTCTCCCCAGGTAGCGCCGTCGGGTACGCGCCAGCGCTTCAGTCCGGATCCGCAGTGGGGGCAGGTGGCAGCGGATTTCGTCATGTGTCCCTCAGCGGGTCGAGGCGGGCTCGGGATCGGTCACTCCGTTCCGTGTTCGGCGTCCCGACCGTCCCCCTCCCCGGCCGGGACCACGCCGGCTCGGCTCGCGGCCAGCCGTCGCGGTCCACCGCGTCCTCCCGCGAGCCCCGGGCGCCGTCGGCGCCCGGGGCCCGGGAGCGGTGACCGCCTAGGCGGTCAGGTACTTCACCGGCCGCTTCTTCATCTCCCACTCGCCCGTATCCTTGTGGTAGACGCAGTTGCAGAAGGCCAGCCAGTTGTCGTTGTCCATGTGCGGCTTGTCCGCCCGGAAGTAGTAGCCGGGCCAGCGCGTCTCCTCCCGGAAGAGGATCGAGCGCACGTGGGCTTCGGCCTGGTACAGCCGGTGGACGTCCTCCCAGCACCGCATCAGCTCGTGCAGGTCGGGCGCCGCGAGGTGCGTGCTGTCCTCCTTGAGGAAGGTCAGCAGCTCCAGCCCCTTGGCCAGGAGCTGATCGTTGGTCTTGAACTGGGCCGACACACCGCCCGCATACTCGTCCATGATCTTCTGCAGTCGATACATGAACTGCTTCGGGCGGATGTAGTTCGGATTGATCTCCGGATCCGTCGTGTCGCCCTTGTGCTCCTCGAACATCGACAGGGGCTTCAGGACCTCGTCCTTCAGCGTCGTCAGGGTGGCGTCGTCGACCTTGAGGGGCTCGTTGTGGTCGACGATGTACGAGATGGCCGACTTCGCGGCGATGCGGCCCTCGGCGTGCGACCCGGACGAGAACTTGTGGCTGGAGGCACCGGACGCGTCGCCCGCGGCGAACATCCCGCCGACGGTCGTCATGTTCGTGTAGCCCCAGAAGTACTCGCTCTTGGTCTCGTCGTTCTGGAGATCCTCGGGCCCGGACACCCACGCCCCGGACGCACCGGAGTGCGACCCGATGAAGTAGGGGTCGCAGGCCATGATCTCGGACGGCTTCTTGTCGGGCTCGGTGTTCGTCGAGGCCCACAGGATCGCCTGCGAGATCGTCATGTCCAGGAAGTCCTCCCACGCCTCGGCCTCGAGCTCCTTGAGCTTCTTGGCGGCCGACTTCTCGTCGGGAGCCTCGTCGGCGATCTTCTTGATCGCGTCGGCGGTCTGCATGTAGATGGGGCTCTTGCCGTCCATCACGTCCAGCATCATGAGCCAGTTGCGGATGTTGGCCGGACGCCGGCTTCACCTTGCCGTAGGGCTCCCACTTGTCGAGCTCGGCGGCGTTCTCCTTCATGTAGTTGCCGCCGTAGGCGTTGGTGGCGATCGCCTTGAACAGCAGGAACCACGCGCCCACCGGGCCGTACGCGTCCTTGAAGCGCACGGGGATGAAGCGCACCTCCTGGCAGGTCATCTCGGCGCCGCCGTAGATCGTGAAGAAGGCGCTGGCGCCCGAGTTGAAGGGCGGATACCAGGAGCGCCCGAAGCCCTCACCGGTCGAGCGCGGCTTGAACACGTGCACCGCGCCGCCCATGGCGACGAGCGTGGCCTTGGCCTTGAAGATGTAGAACTTGTTCTCGCGGACGCTGAAGCCGACCGCACCTACGCACTTGTTGTTCTCGACGATGGGGTGCGTGATGAAGACGCGCTCGTAGTACTCGCCGCCCGCCTCCTTCAGCGCGTTCTTCGCGGCCTCGGCCACGATGATCTTGTACGACTCGCCGTTGATCATGAGCTGCCAACGGCCCTCGTGGACGTAGTTGCCCTCCTTGTCCTTCCAGATGGGCAGACCCCATTTCTCGAAGAGGTGCACCGTGGAGTCCACGTGGCGGGCGATGCTCGCCACCAGGTCCTCGCGGGTGATGCCCATCAGGTCGTTGCGGACGTAGTCGACGTAGTCCTTCAGCGTGTTGTTGCCGCTGTTCAGGTCCACGTATTGGTTGATTGCGGACAGGCCCATGGCCACCGCACCCGAGCGGTCCATGGCTGCCTTGTCGACGAGCGTGACCTTCAGCCCGTGCTGCTTGGCCCAGTAGGACGCCTCCACCGCCGCGCCGCAGGCGGCCATTCCGCCACCGCAGATCAGCAGGTCGGTTTCGACCGTCACAGTCTCGAATTGCGTCATTGTCGAGCGTCTCCTCGGAAGTCTCCGCTACCGAACAGTCGGAATCGCCAGGGCAGGGTGCGATCCGGCTAGAGCGTCAGAACCTTGTCGATCTTGACCGGCCCCCTGTCGGTGTTCAGACCGGCGGGCTCGCACATCAGCGTCGGGCTCTTCAGGTCGTCGTCACCGGTCGGGAAGTGGTCGAACGGCTGAGCCATTCCTTCCTGAACGCCCCGGCGGTGGGGAACTTGAACCGCTTCGGCTTGATGCTCCGATCGCGGAACTGGAGGGTCCACATGATGTCCTCCGTGCTGCGCATCGCCGTGACGCTCGCGCCCATGGGCACGAAGTCGGCGTAGCCGCGCACCTCGATCGCCTGGTTCGGGCAGATCTTCACGCAGCTGTAGCACTCCCAGCACATGGAGGGGTCCTGGTTGAAGGCCTTCATGGTATCCTTGTTCAGGACCATGAGGTCGTTCGGACAGATGTACTGGCAAGCCGTCTTGTCCAACGCCTTGCACCCGTCACACTTGTCCGGAATCACGAAGCTCGGCATCTCCTGCCTCCGGTCGATTTGAAGAAGGTTTGCGCAAACCCGACTTCAACGCCCCGCCGCGCGTTTCGCCGACGTTCCATGGGGGGCCTCCTGGCCTCGAGCCGCCTCCGCCTTGCCGCGGCAGGACCCCGGAAGGACCTCCGGGGAGAGGCAGGATCTGCGGAGCGGTTGCGAAGTACGGGAGAGGCCGCCGCCCGAAAGCTCGGGTGGGCTCACCGGCGTGTTCGGCCGGCCGGGAATGCGGCCTCTCGCCATTGGCCACGGGGGCACCCAGGGAACGGTGTCACGTGACGTTTCCTCACGTCCAACCTTCTGCGTGATTTTTGTCACGGTTTTCAGACACCCGGAATTTCCAAGGTCCGGGACCCCCCGTCAAGGGGAATCGAGATTTTTTTCTCGATTGACCGACCGAAGGCGGGAATCCGCCGGCGATCACCCCGCCCGTCACGTGTCGTCGCCGAGGTGGAACGCGAGCTCGGAGAGGCCCAGGGAGATGTGCTCGTTCCGGACGAAGACGCCCGTGGGGAACCGTGAGGCGGATCGGGGAGAAATTCCAGATCGCCGTGATGCCGGCGGCGACCAGTCGGTCCGCCACCTTCTGGGACACGGAGGCCGGGGTGGTCAGGATGGCGAGGCGGATCCGGTGCCGCTGGATGAAGGCGCGCATGCTCCGGATGTTCCGCACCGTGCAGCCGGCGATCTCCTGGCCGGTCTTGGCCTCGTCGGAGTCGAACGCGGCGACGATCCTGAGGCCGTAGCGGGCGAACCCTGCATAGGCCATCAGCGCGCCGCCGAGGTGACCCGCGCCCACGAGGATCGCCAGGTGGGTCCGGTCGAAGGCCAGGACCTCCCGGATGCGGTGCACGACCTCGGCGGCGTCGAAGCCCACGCGTCCGGTGCCGCGCAGCCCGATGGCGCCCAGGTCCTTCCGAACCTGGGTCGGGTCGATGTCCAGGGCGGCGGCGATCTCGGCGCTGGTCACGGTGGCGGATGGGTTTCTGCCCCGCCCCTCCGTCAGGAAGCGGTGGTAGCGCATCAGGCGCTCGAGGACCAGCTTGCCGGGGTGCTTCACGCGTGGCGGCCGTTGCGAGACTTCTGTCACGAGAACGGGACGACGGGCATAGTACCACCCGCCGGGGATCCGTCAAGATCGGAGGCGCCGCGGCGGCCCGGGGGGGAACTGCGTCGCTCGGCCCGTGCGCGCAGGTCGCCGCGGTCCTCGTGCGCTCAGGAGGCGCCGTTGTCCACGATCAATGAGGCCCTCGCACGGCGTATTCCCCCTACCACTTCGGCATCAAGGAGATGCGCTACTACACGGTGCTCTTCAGCCTGAGCGGGGGAGCCGGCGGCGGCTCCCCCGCCCCTCGCTCGTCTCTCAGTCTTCCCGGTCGGAGATCACCGGGAAGCTCCGCTCCGCGAGCTTCGCGTTCAGCGTCGGCAGGTCGCCGCTCAGGAGCGCGTCCATCGCCTTCGAGGCTTCCTCCAGCCGTTCCTGCAGGATCCCGTGCACCTCGACCTGCTGGTCGGTGGGTCGGAAGTCCGAGCTGCTCGCGCCCACGTCGGAGGCCAGCGCGCTCATGCGGCCGTAGAGCTTCATCGGGTTGCGGAAGGCGTCCTCACGGGCTCCGGAGAGGTGGACGTCGAAGAGGCGACCCTCCACGTCCAGGAGCTTGGCGCGGAAGTCCTTGGCCGCCTGGGCGGTCTCGGCCGCGGTGCTGTCCTTCTCGAAGAAGGCCTGGGCGTCCTCCACCTGCTCGCGGATCCACTCCAGGTGGTCGATCATCTTCCCGATGCGCTCGAGCTCGCCGCGCATCTCGAGCGACATCGCGACCTGCTGGCGGATGTCGTCCAGCGTCCCCGCGCTGTGCGGGTCCTTGAGCACCTCCACCGCCGTCTCGAGGACGTGGTCGCCCACCGAGATCCGCGCGGTGTAGGTCCCCGGCACCGCCAACGGCCCACGCTGGCCCCCGTTCAGGTCGAGGTCCCAGGTGCGCAGGCGTCGGCTCCCGTCCGGGCCGGTCTCCACCCAGGGCATCTCCGGGCGGCGGCGTGCGCAGGCGCGGAGCGTCCGGGTCCTCGTAGCGCAGGTCCCACATGATGCGGTTGACCCCCGACACGCCGCGCTGGTTCAGCGTCCGGATCACCTCGCCGCCATCGCCCAGGATCTCCACCTTGACCGGTCCGGCCGCGGCGCTGGAGAGCCAGAGGTTGATGTCGGCCCCGTAGGCGGGGTTGCGTCCGAACACGTTGGACGGGGCCGACACCACGTTGTGGATCTGCTGGAAGCGGTAGGCGGGTCGCACGTCGAAGGCGTGGGCGTCCGACGCCATGACCTCGGGGCTCAGCGCGCGCAGCGGCGTGATGTCGTCCAGGATCCAGATCCCACGCCCGTAGGTGGCCACCACCAGGTCGTCGAAGTGCGGCTGGATGGTGAGCCAGTACGCCGGAGCCGCCGGGAGGCCGTTGCGCAGCCGCTGCCAGTGTGCGCCGTCGTCCAGGGTGAACCAGACGGCGTTGTCCGTGCCGGCGAAGAGCATTCCCCTCCGCACCGGGTCCTCGCGCACGACGTGCACGAAGGAGAAGGGCGAGCGGGGGATGCCGGCGTCGATGCGCGCCCAGGTCGCCCCGAAGTCGGTGGTCTTGTAGATGAAGGGTTCGAAGGAGCCCATCTGGTGGAAGTCGACGGCGCACGTACGCGGTGCCGGCGCCCCAGCGGGAGGGCTCGATGTTGGAGACCTGGCCGTACTCCGGCAGGTCGCGGATGTTGTCGGACACGTTCTCCCACGTCTCGCCGCCGTCCCGGGTGACGTGGATCTGTCCGTCGTTGCTCCCGGCCCACAGGACCCCCTGCTGCACCGGCGACTCCGCCAGGGCGTAGAGCAGCGACCCGTCGAAGGTCATGAGGTTGTCGGTGGTCTTGCCGCCGGAGCTCTGCTGCATCGACTTGTCGTTGAGCGTCAGATCGGGGCTGATCACCTCCCAGCTCTGTCCCTGGTCCCGGGTGCGGTGCACGTGCTGGCTCCCCACGTACACGGTGTTGTGGTCGTGGGGGGAGATCACGATGGGGAAGGTCCAGTGCCACCGGTAGCGCACGTCCGCGGGGGGCCATCCGTACGACGCCTCCGGCCAGATGCGCACGTTGCGCACCTGCTGCGTGCGCGGGTCGTAGAGCTCGAGGCCACCGTCGTAGCATCCGCTCCACACCTCGTTGGCGCCGGCCGTGTCGGGGATCGCGAACCCGGACTCGCACCCGCCCACCGAGTGCCAGTTTCCCTCGACGATGCCGGAGGAGCGCGAGTTCGACGGGCCCGAGTAGGAGTAACCGTCCTGCCGGTTCCCGTAGACGTCGTAGGGGATCTGGTTGTCCGTGTGCACGTGGTACATCTGCGCGATCGGCAGGACCACCCGCTGGAACGACTTTCCCCGGTTCAAGGTGATCGTCGCGCCCCCGTCGTCGGCCACCATGAAGCGATCGGAGTCCAGCGGATCCACCCACACGTCGTGGGTGTCACCGCCCCCGCGGGGAGGATTCGTGACGAGCGTAGCGCCCCCGTCCTGGCTCATGCTGAAGCGAACCGACGTGAAGTAGACGCGGTCCGGATCCCTGGTGTCGATGCCGAACCGAGTGTAGTACGGGGATCGCTCGGCGATGTCGTGGTTGCGGGTCATCAGCCGCCAGTGGCGCCCGCCGTCGTCCGAACGGTAGAAGGAGGGGTCGTCGTCCTCGATGAGGGCGTATACGCGGTCGGGGTCGGAGTATGCGATGCCGACGGCGACCTTCCCGACGGCGTGGTCCGCAGCGGGAAGCCCTTCGCCCGCGAGCTTCTTCCAGGTGTCCCCGCCGTCCCGCGAGACGTACACGCCGCCGCCGGTCCCCTCGGACGCCAGCCTCCACGGGTCCACCCGCAGCGACCACATTCCCGCGAAGAGGATGTCGGGCCGCTGGGGGTCGATGGCGAGGTCGGAGCACCCGGTGCCGGGGTCCGCGAACAGGACGTGCTCCCAGCTGCGGCCCCCGTCCCGGGTGCGGTAGACGCCTCGCTCCTGCTGATCGTCGTAGGCGTGGCCGAGGGCACAGGCGTACACCACGTCGTGGTCGCGGGGGTGCACGACGACGCGCCCGATCCTCCCGACCGCCTCCAGCCCCATGTGGGTCCAGGTCTCGCCGCCGTCCACCGACTTGTAGATGCCGTTGCCCATCGCCAGGGCGGGCCGGATGATGAACGTCTCACCCGTGCCGGCCCACACCTCGTTGGTCGCGGTGGGCGCGATGGCCAGCGAGCCGATGGATTGCGCGTCCATGGCGTCGAACGTGGGCCGCCAATTCACGCCCCCGTCTTCCGTCTTCCACACGCCTCCCGACGCGGCGCCCACGAACGCGACCATCCGGTCGCCCGGGACACCCACCACGGCGATCGCCCGATTGCCCTCGGGACCGACCGCCCTGAAGCGCAGGTTCGCGTACGCCGCGGTATCCACCTGCTGGGCCGCGAGGGGGAGCGGGCAGGGTATGAGCAGAGTGATCGCGACGAAGCTGCGAACCGCTCGGCGGAGCGAGGGAACAGGCATGACGACCTCGTTGTACGATGGTTCCTATGAATCGTGCGGCAACCTGTCTCCCGCCCCATTCCCGGGCAAGGCGGGCCGCGGCGTGGCGGACGGTCGCCCTCCTCCTGGTGACGTCGTCCCTCTCGGCGGTCGGGGCCCGCGCCCAGGACCCCACCACGATCGGCAACGCCATCGCCGCCACGTGTGGCGGCGCGCTCCCCGATCCGAAGACGGAGGCCGTGGTGGCGGGGATCGTCACGGACTCCGCTTCGGGCGTGGCCCTCCCGGGCCGACGTGCGCCTCGCTTGGCAGGTCGGACGGAGTCGCTCGACACCGCCGGCGTCAGCCACCGACGCCGACGGCTTCTTCGCCTTCTGCAACGTTCCGGCTCGGCGGCGAGGTCGAGCTCTCGCCCACCTGCGCGTCTTGTCCAGGCCGGTCTTCCTCGACGTCGACCCGGGATGCTGCACGTGCAGCCGATCCTGTCCCCCTTTCCGATCCCGAGAACCCCGGCCTCCTCGTGGGCCGGGTGGTGGACGCGGAAAGCCGGAAGCCGGTGGTCGGCGCCGCCGTGGAGCTGGAGGAGGAAGGTCTGCGCACGGTCACCAACACCCACGGATACTTCTCCTTCGGGCAACGCCATGGGGTGTCTACCGACTCAAGGTGTCGAACCTCGGCTACGCCGATCTTGAACGTGCCCGTGCGCGTGGCGGGAGACTTCACGCAGGTGGCGGAGATCAAGCTCGCGCCGAGCGCCGTCGAGCTGGAGGGCATCACGTGACGGTGCAGCCGAGCTTCGTGTACAGGGACATGGAGGGGTTGATCCGCAGGATGGGGGTGGGCTTCGGGACGTTCCTCACCCGGGAGACCATGGAGCGCCGCCCAACGCGCGCGTCACGGACCTCCTGCGCGAGGTGCCCGGCGTCCAGGTGAACACC
>CAWKGE010000016.1:0-123494 GCA_963848895.1 uncultured Gemmatimonadales bacterium | reverse complement strand
ACCAGGTGTCGGCGACACCGTGAATCCCTGAAATGCGTTCTCCCACAACAATTGGCTAGCGGTTGCTGGGCATCGGGGAGGCCTCGTTTGTGACAAAGCTCGCGGACATTCCGAGTGTGTCGGCGACTCTGCCGGGTTTGAGGTTGCTGTCGACAGGATCCGGCCCCACTGCGGCAACCCTCTCCGCTCGGGAGCGGGGGTGCCCTGGTACCCGAGACTCACCCTCCGGCCCCGAGCTTCGCTCCCAACACCCGGACCACGAACTCTGCGTTGAGCCCGGTCCGCGCCAGCCCGCGAATCCGTTCCTTCGTCTCCTCCACCCGCCCCAGAGACTCGGCGGCCTGCAGCGCTGCGCCGGTGGCCATCCATACGTCGGCGCTGGTGATCTCGTAGCCGAAGCCCTCGACGATGCGCTGGACTGCGATGCAGCCCACCTCCAACGCGAAGTCGGGTTCGGACGTCGCGTGGTCCCGGGCGGCCCGGGCCAGGGTCCTGGGGTCGCAGGGCGAGGCGCGCGCCAACTCCACCGCCTGCGTGAACATCCCCAAATCCTTGGCTGCGGCGAACCACTTCCCCTCGCCGCCGGGCGTTGACTTCACGAGGTCGGCGAGGATCTCCTTCTTGGGCTTGTGGGGGTACGCTCGGGCGACCGCCCGGAAGGTGGCCAGGTAGGTCCCGCCTCGATTTGCCCCGAACCCGTACCGAGCATAGGCCTCCTCGACGAGACCCGACGACAGGAGGATCTCTTCGCACAGCCGGTCCACGTCCGGGTCGCTGGTCCACGGACCGCGGCAGGACTCGGCGAGCCGGATTGCCTCGGCCTTTCGACCGAGGGCGGCGAGAGCCTTCACTTCCCAACGTTTGTACGGCCAGAACGTCTCGTCCCTGAGGACGTCGGGGATCTCCCCGTAGCGCTCGGCGTGGAAGAGGGCGACGAGGCACACGATGGAGCCGGGGAAGTGGCCGCGGTGGGCCCGGTCGGCGCCGAGCGCCAACCGGGTCACGCCGACCAATCGGTCGGCCCACGCGGACGCCGTCTCCCTCGTCACGCACAGTTCGCCCCAGTGCTCGGCGAGCTGTTCGATGTAGGGGATCTCATCGTTGGCGTACGCCTCCCAGAGCCGTTCGAGCCAACCGTCGCGCGTCGTCGGGTCGGCCGGCGCCCGGCGATGATCCCCGCGAGTTCGTCGACGGCTCTGTTCACCGCCGTTCCGATGGCGCCGGAGGAGCTGTCCACCTGTTCGAGGGCCGGTGAGACGCGCTCCATGAAGAGCACGGCGCCCTCCGCGCCGAGCACGGGATCGCGACGGGCGACCTGCTTGATCTCGCTCATCGCTTCCTTGATGCGCTGGATCGCCGGCTGTGATTTCCAGCCGAAGGCATGGCGCCGGAAGCGCGCCTTGAACGTCCACTTGTGGGATAGGGGCGCAGGCCTCGCCCGCTTCGGGGTCACAGGGCACCCACACGGTGATCGAGTTGGGAGCGGAGCGCGGGGTACCGCCGATACTGCGCCCTGAGGGAGGCAAGCCAGTCGACTGCCTCAGGCGACGCGTCACACGCCAGGCGTGCGGCGACAAGACTCGCGGCATGTGCATAGTAGTTGCGACGCTTGTTCTCCACGACGCCGGCGAGGCGCTTCTCGGCAGCCTCGCGCATGGCGGCGAGCGAGGCGCGTCGGGCCCGTGCTGAGCCAATGTCCGTCACGCCTGCCCGCCGCAGGATCTCATCCACCTCGGGAGTGACCAGAGAGGGCCCATCTCCGCCCTGGTGCGCATCGAGGAGATCCGAGTCGACCGTCTCATGGGCCACTGCCGCAGCGGCTGCCTCGCCTCGCTCACAGAGGAAGCCCCGGAACAGGGGGAAGATCAGGTGCCCCGGGTGCTCGCCGCCCGACCAGCCGAGCCCCGGGGCCTCAGCGAGGAGCTCCGCCGCCGAAGTGAAGTCGCCCAGGACGACATGGAGGAACGCCCTCTGGCGCTGGGCCGACTCGGGACACGCATCAAGCGCCTCCGCGGCGCGCGTCCGGATGGCCGATTTGTTCTTTGCGGACCCGAGCCAGCGGCGAAGCCGGAGCATGTCGGGCGCGGCCCGCCACGCATTCTCGAGCCAGGGAGACAGGTCCCCGCACCGCAGCTCCTGGGCGGCCAGGGCGGCCCCGTCGAGAAACCCGCCACGCTCGAAGCTGTCGTCCGGGAGCATGGAGGAGGCTTCCTCGAACGCGGCCAGGGCCGCCGTCCAGTCACCGGCCTGGACCAGGCTCCGGCACCACGCCCGAAGGTCACTCGCTCGCCCGGTCGACCGGGCGAGGGTCGCCAGTCCTTCGGCTCCCTCGATACGCCATACCACCTCCCGGTGCCACCGATGTACGTCTGTCTCCCAAGGGTCGCGCCGCAGCCGCCGAGCCTCCCGCGCAACAAGGGTCCGCCACCGCTTCAGGAAGTCGCCGAGTTCCGGCAACGGCTCGACCGCCACTCGCTCCATCGCCCCAACGGGCTCCGAGAGCGTCGCGATGCCGCAGATCTGGTCGATCGCCGAGCGGACCGCCGCGGCGCGTTTCGCGAGGTCAGCGGTCATGTAGGTGGCTACCAGGTACTGGGCCGCACACTGCCAGGGATCCACGTCCAGCACCTCGTCCACCAGCTCGTGCTGCCCGAGGTGGATCTCCCCGTCCCCGATGGGAGGGAGGACGGCACCGAAGATCTGGCGGGCGGCGGGATAGTCCCGGCGAAGGAAAGCAGTGGAGCCGAGGCCCAGAAACCGGTCCGCGTCGGAGGGATCGGCGTACCCGTCATCCACGGCCGCCCTGACGAAGGCCAAGGTGTCGGCGGTGGCCCGCTGCCCAAGGGGGGGCGGAGTCCAACCCGTTCCGGCCCGGACGGCGCCCTCCATCACCAGATCGACCACGCGGCGGTACGGCCTTCCATCCAGCTCAAGGAGCGCGGCACGGACCACCGCGCGAAGAGCGTCGGCGCCGAGCGTCTCGAGTGCCGGGCCGATGTCGTCGTGATCGGGCTCGAAGGTCATCGGGCAATCCGGCAGGTGGGGAGGGGAGGCTGAGGGACAAGGTAGATCCGTCGGACGGCTCCTTCCAGTCAGGTCCACGGGAACGCCACGCTCCCGGTTGTGGTCGTCGGAAGTGAAGAGCCTGCTTGACAAAATCATCACTGATGATATATACGTCACTAGGCAACTGAGGTATACATTCTACCGTGAGGTATTGTGTCCTCCAGCGCTGGCGGAACTGCAAAGCGCAGAGCACACGAAGCACTCGCGCACGTGCTACCGCCGACCGCGGACATCCACCCGAGCGGCGACCAGGTCCTCGTGAATGGTCAATCGCTCCGCGTCCGGTGGATCGGCGATGGGTGGTTGGCGGACGTCCGTGCGGTTCTGGATGACGGGGATGAGCCGCCGGACATCGTGGTTGCCGTCAGAATGTCCCCCGGGGCTCGACGAGCGCTGGCTGAGGCAGCTATCGGCTGGGTCGACGAGGCAGGCGCGGCCGAGATCGCGATTGGCTCGATCATCGTGTCGAAGAGCGGCCGCCCGGCCTGAACGCGATCAGAGGATCACCAACTGGACGCCGGCGGTGCTCGCGGTCGCGGAGGCGATCCTCTGCGGAACCCGGCCGACGGTCGCGGGCGCCCGAGAGACAACCGGCCTATCGAGTGGGAGCTGCACCAATGCACTTCGCTTCCTGACCGATGAAGAGCTACTGACTGCCGATGCTCAGCGGGGTCGGGACTCCGGCCGGAGAATCGCAGACTTCAACATCCTCCTTCGCGCCTACGCGTCCGCCGTCGCGGCCGCAGGTCCTCCGCTGGCGGTTCACGTGGGCGTCACGTGGCGTGATCCGGTCTCAGGCCTGGCGAAGGTTGCGGAGCGTTGGAACACCCAAGGACGGGCGTGGGCGTGCACGGGCGCGGTAGCCGCCTCGCTCCTGGCACCCCATCTGACTTCCATTGGGGGCACTGACGTCTACGTGGAGTCCGACACCATCACGGGGCTCGAGGCGCTCGCAAGAGAGGCAGGTCTCGAACCAATTGAGGGCGGTCGGCTGACCCTGCGCTCGTTTCCGACCGTCACGTCCCATCGGCTGAGCACGCGGGAGCACGGGCTCAACATCGCCCCGTGGCCACGCGTGTACGCGGACCTTCGCCTGATCGGCGTCCGGGGTGAGGAGGCGGCGGAACACCTGCTGGAGGTCATGCATGCAGGATGAGATCCCGAGGAGCCGCGCTGCCCGGGTCGCAGCGGAGACGGCCCTGGTGCGGGTGGTTCACCACTACGGATCCAGGCCCGAGTTCGTGCTGATGGGCGGGCTCCTGCCGGAATACCTGTGCGCTGAGAGCGGCTTCCGCCATGCAGGCACCACGGATGTCGACGTTCAGGTCGATCTCGAGATCGCCTGTGGGTCGGTGAACGTGCGGAAGCTGGAGCAGGCTCTCCGCAACGCCGAGTTCGAGCCGGACGCCGAGAGGGCCTGGCGGTGGACGTCCGACGCGCTCGGCGTTCGTGCGGTGGTGAAGTTCGAGTTATTGGCGGACGACGACGAGGTGGGAAACGGCGAGACCCTCGTCTTCCGCGAGTGCGACTTTCTTGGAGCGGTCAACCTGCGAGGCACGGGCTTCGCGTCCAGGGATGTGTCGCTTCGGAGGATCACAGCCCGTGTGGGAGACCTTAAGCGTACGGTGGAGATCAACGTCGCCGGGCTGGCTGGCTTTCTGATGGCGAAGACCGCGGCAGCACGGGACCGGCGTAAGACGAAGGACTGGTACGACATCGCCTTCGTTCTGCTGCACAATGACGCGGGAGGTCCGGAGGAAGCTGCCAGGGCAGTCCTCGCACGTTTTCCGGGTGAGATCGTCGGGGGGACACGCACGGCCCTCGATGATCTCGCCGCGAACTTCGCCGACAGCACCTCGCAAGGCCCGAGGGCATACGCCGAACAGATGATTGTCGACCACCCCGACCTCGATCGCTCGAAGGTGATCGCCGACTCGGTGGTCGCTGTGAGGACGTTTCACCGGCTACTCACGGAGAAGTGAGATGCCAGTGGTCTCCGCTGACCGCTGCGATGCCAAGACCCTGGCGCCTCGGTCGTCGGCCTCGGAGGTGCGCCCGCGTTTGTGACAACTCTTGTGACAAGACCCTGTCGCCGACACCCAGAATGCCGCCCACAGGCCGAAAGGGTGTCACCGGCAGGAAGCCCGAAAATCCAACAAATCAACCACTTACCAGGAGATGTGCCCGACATGACCACCGACGGAATCGCCCTGAACCACGATCAGCATGTAGGGGAACCAGGTGTCGGCGACACCGACAAACATCCAGGTAGGACAAAGCGGAACGGGGGGTCCGTTGCGCGGGCGTCACCCCGGCGAGCAGGTGTCGGACGAACTCGGGGTCATCTCCGGACGGACCGCGCCTCAAGCAGTGTGTGCGAGCAGCACCTGCCCAGCAGCGTCATCCTAGGAACCTGATCGGAAAGCCCCGTGCGTACTGCGGCACGGGAAGTGATGTGAGCGGGTGTCAGCCAGCTGGGTGACGGCTCCGATCCATGAGATCAGTCGGGCCAAGACGGCGATTTGGACTGTGAGCCGGTCCCGGTGGGGTGGTGGCAAGGCCGGATCGCCCAACAGGGTCGCCATCCGGACGAGGTTCACCACCAGGGCCTGGAAGTGCGTCTTGTCGGTCCCACGGTAGCGCGCTTGCCGCAGCTGCCCTCGGCCGTACATGAGATGCGCGAGCCGGCGCTCCACCAGCGGTCGTTGCTTCAGCAGAGACTGGATGCGCTCGGTGTTCTCAAGCGCTCGGGCCCGCTGCAGGATCGCTTCAAGCGGATGGAGGCGGATGCTGCGTCCACGTCCCTCCCGCCGCATCACCTCCGGATCGCGTCGCGTACAGGTCTCGCGTCGCGTACAGCCTGCGCAGACCTGGCCGTCGAAGTAGAAGGTCCCACCACGGGAGACACGGTGGGCAGAGGCATGATGACCTCGCCGGCCGGGCACGTGATGCTGCCGGCCTCGAGGTCGATCATGAACTCGTCCTTGCTGAAGCAGCCTGCGACTCCCGTCGCCGGCGGCACCCGCGCCACCATTTCCGTCCCACGCTCCGCCGCCCCCTCGCGCAACTCGGCCGGGCTGTAGGCCATGTCACCCACATACGCTTCGGGCTTCATGCCTTGATGGAAACTGTCCCGCGTGTAGTTGAAGGTCCC
Organism: uncultured Gemmatimonadales bacterium; assembly: GCA_963848895.1. GTDB lineage: Bacteria > Gemmatimonadota > Gemmatimonadetes > Longimicrobiales > Gaopeijiaceae > SZUA-318. The sequence continues at coordinate 117,274 of CAWKGE010000016.1, read as the reverse complement.
TGAGAAGGGAAAAGAAATCGTGGTGGCTCCGGGGTGCCCGAGCCGGTAGGCTCGGGTAGCTCAAAACCCCAACGGAGACCACCACGATGAAGAGAACGTACGAGGTAACGGAGCAGGCGGACAAGCGGGCGGTAGCAGAGTTCCTGAAGCGTGAGGGGCAGTTCCTGCTGCCGATGGTGGAGCTTGTGGAACGTGCGGAGCTGGCCATCGACGAGGTGATCGAGGTCATGGGCCGGGCGACGATCGAGGCGGTGCTGGACATGAGCGCGGAGGCCCTTGCGGGCCCGAAGCAGGCGGGCAAGGCACGCGAGAACGGGCGAGCCGGGTGGTATGGGCGCCAGAGCGGGCAGGTGTACCTGGCGGAGCGGAAGGTCCACGTGGAGCGACCGCGGCTCAGGACCAAGGGGCAGGGCGAGGGCGGCGAGCTCGAGGTGCCGGCCTACCTGGCGATGCAGCGACCCGGGCCGCTGGCGGATCGGATGCTGGAGATCCTGCTGGCCGGGGTGAGCACGCGACGGTACGCCGAGGTGATCCCGGAGATGGCCGACACGGTGGGCGTGAGTAAGTCGGCGGTGAGCCGGGAGACGATCGAAGCCAGCGAGCGCGTGCTCTCCGACCTCATGGAGCGGCGCCTGGACGCGTGGGACCTGCTGGTCGTCTACCTGGACGGGATCCAGTTCGGAGCCTACCACGTGCTTGCGGCCGTAGGCGTGGACACCGACGGGGTGAAGCACGTGCTGGGCGTGCGGGAGGGCGCGAGCGAGAACGCCGAGGTGACCAAGGCCCTGCTGGAAGACCTGATCGCTCGCGGCCTGGATCCGGCGCGTCGGCGCCTGTGGGTGATCGACGGCTCGAAGGCGCTCAGGAAGGCGATCGACCAGGTCTTCGGGCCCCAGCCGGTCCAGCGCTGCCGAAATCACAAGTTGCGCAACATCTTACGGCCACCTGCCGAAGGACCAGCACCCGCAGGTGAAGGCGGCGTTCCGGGCGGCCATGAAGCTGGAGGCGAAGGAAGGCGAGCAGAAGCTCGAGCAGCTCGCCCTGTGGCTGGAGCGCGACCATCCCTCCGCCGCGGCCAGCCTGCGGGAGGGCCTCTCCGAGCTGTTCACGATCAACCGGCTCGGCCTGCCCCCGCGCCTGAGGAAGTGCCTGGGCACGACCAACCTCATCGACAGCACCCACTCGGGCGTCAGGCAGAAGACCCGCAGGGTGACGAACTGGAAGAACGGAGCCATGGCGCTCAGGTGGGCCGCGGCCACCTTCGTCGAGACCGAGAAGAGCTACCGCAGATCATCGGCCACGACCAGCTCTGGATGCTCAAGGCCCACCTCGATGACCTCGAGCCGGTTGCCGAAATGAAGAAGGCAGGCTAACCAAGGAGCACCCCGGAGCCACCACCTTCAACTGCGACCGGGACAGCTTCCCTTGATGCTCGTGCTGCTCCATCAGCGCCGTTGCCGCCGTCCCGTCGTGGACGTTGGCTGCCGTCACGTGCACCGCCGTGATCAGCTCGCTTTCGGCGCTCACCCCCACATGTGCCTTGTAGCCGTCCCAGCTCCGGTTCTGCGACTTGTGCCCTCGCCGCATCTCCGGGTCGCCTACGCTCACCACCCGATCCTTCGCTACGCCTTGCCGGACCTGTACTTCCGTGCCCAGATCCAGCACGCTCTGAGCGGGATCGTCCTCGTCTGGATCTGCCTCTGCTGCGTCGGGGCCAGGGGTGCTCACCCGTTCCAGATCCTGCATCAGGATGCGACGGAGCAGGGCCGCTGCCTCGGCGACATCCGAGTCGCCTTGCGCCTCCTGGGCCGTCTCTTCCAAGAGGTGTCGCGCCTCCTCCACTACACGGTTCAGGAACGCCCGCCGCTCCTCTTCCTTGCTCCAGTCGATCCCCGCTCGCCCCTTCAGGCTCCCTTCTTCCGCGGGACCTGTCAGCACCAGGCCCAACTGACCCGCTAAGTCCTCTGGCTTCGCCCCGCGACGCCGGGCCGTCACCCCGAGCAGCTTGCGAACCGCGCTGCCGATGAGGTTGTACGTGTCCTCGACCGCCCCCCGGCCCCAGATCGGAGAGGAGTCCAGTACCTGCACCTCGTCCGCGCGCAGCACGCCCGCATCCATCGCTCGCTTCAGGAACCGTCCGAACGCCTCCTCCATCTTCCCGTGCAGCTGGAGCCGTGCCCGGAAGTCCACCAGCGTCGCCTGACCCACTGCCGGATCTCCGATCTCTAACCCGAGCGCCGCCTTCCACCGCAAGTCGAACGCCATCCGCTCCACCGCCTGCCGGTCCGTCGCTCCCTCGTACATCTGCAACAGCAGCAACTTGAACATCCGGCTCGGCGGCTCGCTCGGCCGCCCTGTCGTCACGTCGTAGCACTCCACGAAGTCGTCGTCCGACAACAGCCGCGGCCCCTCCCGGTACAACGTCGCGTAGAAGCTCCCTGCCTCCAGCAGTCCCTCCACCGCCAGCGACGCGTCGAAGAATGATCTCTGCTCGCTCTCTCGCCCCAGCATCCGTTGCCTCGTGCTCGGAGATCGCCTCGCCCTTCAGCCCCAGGACAATCTATCCCTCGCGCAAACCCAAGATCCGTGCCCACTTTCCGATCAGATTCCTAGAGAAACCCTGACGGTCGCGGGACTCGGACGTGTTGCCCCCACCCCGAGACGCGGGTAGACTCGCGCAGAAGCTCCGCGCACGGTTCTTCACGTACGGATCTTCTGCGCGCCCCCTGCCTCGCGCGTCGTCCACCGCGGTGACGTTTGCCTGCACATCGTTGGTTCGACTATCAGGAGATGGTCATGAGACTAGCACGAGCGAGCGGCGGGCTGTGGTCCATCGGGCTGCTGATTCTCGCCAACGTCGCGGGAACGACGACCGCGACCGCACAGGGAAAGGACCCGGTTCCTCCCGGCACGACGTGGACGATGGCCGCCGCCGGGGACGCGCTCATCACACGCCAGGTCGGGATGTTCGGGAACGATCCCGCGTTCATGGCGCTCGTCGAGCCGATTCGGGCTGCCGATGTCGCCGTCGTCAACCTCGAGGTCAACCTCTTCCGCCTGTGGGAGTTCGAGGGATACCCGCAGGCCGAGAATGGCGGCAACTACGAGCTCGGCCCGCCGGAAGCGGCGACCGACATGAAGGGGATGGGCTTCGACCTCTTCAACATGGCGAACAACCACACCACCGACTACGGCGTGGAGGGCATGTTCGAGACCATGCGGCTCCTCGACCAGCTCAACCTGGTCTATGCGGGCGTCGGCATGACCGCGGGGGAGGCGGCCCAGGCGAAGTACTTCGAAACGCCGAACGGGAGAATCGCGCTGATCGGCATGGCGACGTCGTTCACGCCCATGTCGCGGGCGTCGGACCCTCGACCGGAGGTCAGGGGGAGACCCGGCCTCAACGCCCTGAGGACGAGCCAGACCAACGTGCTCGCGCCGGCCCAGATGGCGGACCTGCGCAAGCTCGTGGAGGCGACCGGGGGAACGGTTCCCGAGTCGGAGACGCAACCGGTTCGGTTCGGGGGCGCGACGTTCGTCCAGGGGCCCGAGAACGGGACGAGAGGCAGCGTGAACGCCGTCGACGAGGACCGCATCCTGCGCTCGGTCCGCAACGGGGCGCGGCAGGCCGACCACGTCATCGTGTACTCCCACTCCCACGACATCGGGCGGGAAACCGCACCCGCGACCGAGCACTTGAGGGCGTTCATCAAGAAGTGCATGGACGCCGGGGCGGACGCGTTCGTCATCTCGGGGCCCCACACGTTGAGGGGCGTCGAGATCTACGACGGCAAACCGATCTTCTACAGTCTCGGCGACTTCTTCATGCAGAACGAGACGATCGAGCCGGTGCCGACCGACATGATCGAGGGCCAGGGACTCGGGATCGAGGCGCTTGCCGCCGACTACTACGACTCGCGGTCCAAGCCCGACCCGGCAACGGGTTTCCCGACGGCCTATCATCCCGCGAATCCGGCCGTCTGGGAGAGCGTCGTTCCCGTGGTCACCTTCGAGGGACACACGGCGACCCGGATCGTGTTCTACCCGGTGGACATCGGGTTCAGGGTGCCGAGGCCCCACCAGGGCACGCCGCGTCTGGCCGACCCGGAGCTCGGGCGGAAGATCCTGGAGCGCTTCATCCAGATGTCGGAGATCTACGGCACGCGGATCGTGATCAGGGACGGCGTCGGTGTGTGGGAGGCGCGTTAGAGTCACACCTCCCCGAGGAACCCAAGCAACGCCTCCGTGACCTCCTCCGGCGCCTCCTGCTGGATCCAGTGGCCCTTCCGCTCGATGACGACCTGGCCGCGGAAGTCGGTGCAGTGCGCCCCGGGGTCGACGTACAGGTCCGTGCCGGGGATGAGGTTGCGCACCAGGTCCCGGCTGCCGGCGATGAAGAAGCTGGGCTGCCGGATCTTCGCCCCGGTGAGCTCGGTGAGCTCCTCCCAGTCCCGCTGCTGGCACCGATAGCGGTTGATGGGGCCCCGGAAGCCGCCCTCCTCGAAGGCCGCGACGAAATAGTCCAGGTCGTCTTCCGACATCCAGGCGGGGAAGGGATCCGGATCGATCCTGCCCTCCAGCAGGCTCTGTGATGGATGCTTGCCGCCGTCCACCGGCGGGGGCCCCTCGGCATCGCCCGAGGCACCGTAGTAGATCTTCCGGAGCGCGGTGCGCACGTCCGCCTCCAGCTCGGCCTCGGCGACGCCTTCCTCCTGGAAGTAGAGCTGGTAGAAGAACCGGTCCGCGTAGAGGGTCCGGTACATCTGGATGGGGGACACGGGGCCGCGGGGGAAGAACGGGACGCTGAGCCCCGCGACGGCCCGCACGCGCCCGGGGTGGAGGAGGGCGGTGTGCCAGCAGATGGGCGCACCCCAGTCGTGCCCCACCAGCACGGCCCGCTCCTCCCCGAAGGCGTCGATCAGCCCCACGACGTCCGCGGTGAGCGTCCGCATGCCGTAGGCCTCCACCTCGTGGGGCTTGTCGCTCCCTCCGTAGCCCCGCATGTCGGGGGCGACCACGCGCCAGCCGGCGGCGGCGAGGGCCGGGATCTGGTGCCGCCACGAATACCACAGCTCGGGCCACCCGTGGACGAGGATCACCAGGGGACCGTCACCCTCGACGGCCACCCTCAGCCTGATTCCGTTGGTCTCGACGTGCGTGGTCGTGATGTCGGATCCCACGGTCCCCTCCCTCCTATGCGTCCGTCCCGTCCTCGGCCAGCAACTCGGTCAGCCACGGCTCTTCCAGCGACGCTGTGGGGCTTCAGCAGATGGCGCACCTCCAGGAGTACCTGGTTCACGCGGACGTCCTCCGCGGCGAGCTGTTGAGGGCGGCGCGCCTTCCTCAGCCGCTCCTCGAGATCGTCGGGGCGCTCTCCCCGCGTACCCGGGTAGGCCAGGTCCGGAAGGGCCGCGCTCATCCACGGCGTCTCGACGACATCCTCGACGGCCTCGAAGAAGGCGGAGGCGAGGCCGTCGAGAGGATCGGCGTCGCCGGCTCGCTCGGTGAGCAGACGGTCCAGGGCGCGAGCCTCCTGGGCGCCGACGCTCATCCCCTGGCCGTAGATGGGGTTGAAGCGGCAGACGGAGTCGCCCGTGGGCAGCAGCCCGCGGGGAAACGAGCCCAACCGCGCGTAGTGACGACGGATGCTCTCCGGGAACCGGTACCGCGCGATCCCACCCACGCGTTTCGCCTTCGAGACCGCATCGTAGATCGTCGGTGAGTGCAGGGCCCCGAGATACTCCATGTACCCGTCCGGATCCCCGGGCGGCTCCTCGGCCAGGCGTGCGCCCAGGCTAACGATCCAGCGTCTTCCCTCGAGGGGCATCAGGATGGCGCTGCGACTGTCGGGAGGCTTCGAGTACACGAACACGCCCTTCCAGTCCGTGGAGGCGTCTTCGGGAATCTCGAAGACGGCGGTGGAATAGCACATGTCCACGCCGATGGTCGTCGCCTCGGGCAGCGGTTGCCCCGTCTCCTCCAGGAAGGCGTACGTGAGGTTGCCGCGGCCGGACGACTCGACGGCCAGGTCCGCCGGCAGCTCGTGGCTCCGGCCGTCCGCGTCCACATACGTCACCCCGTCCACCGTGCGGCCGCCGTCGCTCGACGTGAGCGCCTGGACCCGACACTCCCTCTCCAGCGTGACGTTCGGCAGGGCCTGCACCCGCCCTCGCAGCGTCCCCTCGAGCCGGGGCCGCGACTGCGCGTAGAAGTCGAATCCGAGATCGCGCTGCGGAAACGTCCGTCCGCCCGGGGATTCCCGCCGCACGTCCCGGTCCACCCGCACGGGCACGGCGCCGGCCGCGAGCAGATCGGCCTCGAAGTCCGGGAACAGCTCCGAGATCGCGCGGTGCCCCCCGGCCAGAAGCACGTGCACGTGCCGCCCCTGAGGGATGCCGCTCCGGGCCGAGCCGTCGGCCGTCAGCACATCGCGCTCGAGCACCCGGACGTGTTCGAAGTGGTTCGCGAGCGCGCCTGCGGCGGTCAGCCCGCCCATGCCCGCGCCCACGACGACAGCCTGCCTGCCGACACGAGTCGACATCGTCCAACCTCCCGCCAAGGTAGACGTCTCGAGCGACGATACCCTGCGGCTGCGTGATTCGCCAACCGACCGGACCACGCCGGCCCTCGATCGGGGCGCCGACGCCCGACACGATTCCCCCCTGCCGTTGCCCCTGCCCACGCGTGGCCCCTACCTTCGCGCCCTCCCTGAAGACCACCCCGCCGCCCCGGGAACCCATGCGCACGTACCTGATCCGCACGATGGCCGCGGTCGTCACCGCAACGGCCATCGCGGCCGCGACGCTCGCCCCCGTCCCCCTCGCCGCCCAGGACTCCAGCGCGGAGTACACGGCGCCCTACCAGCGGAAGGCGCTGGAGATCTACCGGACCATCGTCGGCATCCGCAGCGCCGAGGGGCAGGGAAGGGTACCCGAGGTGGCGCGCTACCTGGCCGACCAGTTCCGGCAGGGTGGCTTCCCGGCGGAGGACGTCCACGTCCTCCCCTTCACCAAGGGCAACGGCGAGGAGTCGGCGGGCCTGGTGGTGCGCTACCGGGGCGACGGCTCGTCGGGAGAGAAGCCCATCCTCCTCGCTGGGTCACATGGACGTGGTGGACGCGCTCCCCAAGGACTGGGAGCGGGACCCGTTCACGCTGGTGGAGGAGAACGGGTACTTCTTCGGGCGGGGGACGTCCGACGACAAGATGGGCGTCACCATGCTGACGACCACCTTCCTGCGCCTGAAGGCCGAGGGCTTCGTCCCCACCCGCGACCTGGTCATCGCCTTCACCGGCGACGAGGAGACGGGCATGATCTCCGCCCGGGAGATGGTGACCACCCACCGCGACCTCACCGACGCCGAGTTCGCCCTCAACGCCGACGGCGGCGGCGGCGCCATGGACCCCGACGGGAAGCCCATCCTGTACGTGGTCCAGGCCTCGGAGAAGACGTACGCGACCTTCGAGCTCACCGTCACCAACCCCGGCGGCCACAGCTCGACGCCGCGCACCGACAACGCCATCTACGAGCTGGCCACGGCGCTCAAGAACATCGAGGCGTACCGCTTCCCGGTGATGGTGAACGACGTCACCCGCGCGTACCTGCGGGCGATGTCGAAGGTCGTGCCCGGCGAGGTGGGCGAGGCCATGGCCGCCCTGGCCGACGACCCCGCCGACGCGCACGCAGCCGAGGTCCTCTGGCACGAGCCCGAGGAGGTGGGCATCACCCGCACGACGTGCGTGGCGACCATGCTGCGGGCCGGCCACGCGGAGAACGCGCTGCCCCAGTCGGCCACGGCGACGGTGAATTGCCGGATCTTCCCGGGGGTGGCCGTCGCCGACGTCCAGCAGACCCTGGACTCGGTCGCGGCGGTGCCGGGGCTGCGGATCGCGGTCCTGGACGATCCCAAGGCCAGCCCCGCGTCACCCGTCCGGGCCGACGTCATGGACGCGGTGGCGAGGCGGTGCACGCGCGCTTCCCCGGGGTGACCGTCATCCCGGCCCAGGCCTCCTACGGGACGGACGGGAAGGAGATCCGGGCGGCCGGGATCCCCACGTACGGCGTGGCGGGGCTCTTCATGCGGGACAAGGACCAGTTCGCCCACGGGCTCAACGAGAGGGTGGAGGTCCGCAACTTCTTCGCCGGCCTCGAGCACTGGAAGATCCTCGTCACCCGGCTGGCCGGGAGGCCGGCCACCGACTAGGTGGACGCTGCAGGACGGTCTACGTCGGGCTGTATCCGATGGGCGTGCCCGTCGCGGGTCAGGCTGTCGGCGCCGACCGGCCGATCTTGTCCGGTCCCCGGAGCCGGTCGGCATACTGAGCCGCACCCCTTCATGAGGATTCCACGATGACCCGCCGGCTGATCTCCCTTCTCGCATTCGCCGCTTCGCTGCCCACGGCTGCGGCCGCCCAGCAGTCCCCTGCCACACCCTGCACGGCGGCTTCCGCCGATTGCACGGAGTGGGTCACGGTCGGGGAAGGCCCCGGACGGTCGCTGGTGTACCGCAGCTTCCCGCTGGACAGGCGCAATGACGCCATCACCAACGTGCTCGTCGTCGTCCACGGCGCCGGCCGCAACCCCGACGACTACTTCCGCTCCGCCATGGCCGGGGCGTTCCTGGCCGGCAAGCTCGAGAGCGCGCTCGTCATCGCGCCGCGCATGGCGTCCAACGACGGCAGGGGATGCCAGGACGAGCTGGGCCCGAACGAGATCAGCTGGCACTGCAACACCTGGCGGTCGGGTGGCCCGGCTCTCAACTACCCCGACGTGACCTCGTTCGACTTCCTCGACGCGATCCTCCGGCAGGTCGCGCGGAAGGACGTCTTCCCCAACCTGAGGGCGATCGTCGTCACGGGGCATTCGGCGGGTGGGCAGGTCACGAATCGCTACGAGATGTCGAACCGGGTGCACGACGAGCTGGGTGTCCCCGTGAGCTACGTGGTCGCGAATCCGTCGAGCTACGCTTGGCCCACCGACGAGCGGCCGACCAGCGCGGCATGGCCGCTGGAGGCGAATGCTCCGGGCTTCATCCTCGACCTTGCCGCCAGACGCCCCGGCGTTCCGGTCCCTGGGAGAGGGACGCGGCTGCACGAGCTACGACCAGTGGCCGTACGGCTTCCAGAACCGGTCGGGCTACTCCGCCAGCGAGAGCGACGAGCAGCTGACGCGGCAGCTCGCGTCGCGGCCCACGGCCTACCTCCTCGGCCAGGACGACATTCTGCCGTTGAGCGGGTTCGACAGCTCGTGCGGGGCGATGGCGCAGGGCCCGACGCGGCAGGCGCGGGGTCAGGCATATGCCCGCTACGTCAACGAGAAGCTCGGAGGCCACCACGAGGTGGTGGTCGTCACCGGCTGCGGTCACAACGGTCGCTGCATGTACACTTCGGACGAGGCGCGGCGCCTCCTCTTCCCGGAGTGACGGGAGAGCCGCCGGAGGAACCGGGGGCGGTGAGCGCCACATCCACGGTCGAGCGTCTCGCTGCGCTTGCCGGCGCTCGCCGACATCCCCCGCGAGCAGCTCGAATGGCTCGTCGACCACGGAGAGCTCCAGCGGCACGGCGACGGCGCGACGTTCCGTGGAGGAGACGAGGCCATGAAGGGGCTCTTCGTCCTGATCTCCGGTCGCTTCTCGGTCCGGATGGACCAGGGCGGTGTGACCCGGGAGATGAGGGAGATCACCCCCGGTCGCATCACGGGATACCTCCCCTACTCGAGGATCACCGCGCCCCGTGGCTATCTGGTGGCGGATGGGCCGGTCGAGTTCCTGATGATCCGGCTCGAGGACATCAAGGAGATGACGCGCGCGTGCTACGAGTTCACCGCGGCGTGCGTGCAGGAGATGCTCGACCGGGTCCGGGTGTTCAAGGCCGACGACAAGCACCAGGAGAAGATGGCCGCCCTCGGCCGGCTCTCCGCGGGACTGGCCCACGAGCTCAACAACCCGGCTTCGGCGGTCGCCCGCGCCGCGGGGGAGCTGGACGCCTCCCGGGCGGACCTGATCGCCGCGGCGCGCACCCTCGGCGCGGCCGGCCTCGAAGGGGAGGCGACGCGGGCGCTCCAGGCGTTGGAGGCAGCGGCCCGGCGGGAACCGATCGAGACGATGTCGCCCGTCGTCCGGGCGGACCTGGAAGATCGTGTCGTGGAATGGCTGGACGCGCGCGACATCGACCCGGATCTGGCGTACCCCCTGGTGGGACACGGCCTCACCGTCGCCGATCTCGATGCGGCGGCCCCGGCCTTCGATTCCGCGCAACTGGACGTGGTCCTGCGCTACGTGGCCGCCAACGCCACCGCGCGCGGCTTGGCGGCCAATATCTCGTCGGCGGCAGGCCGGATCCACTCGCTCGTGGCGGCGGTGAAGAAGCACACGCACATGGATCGCGCGCCGGCCGTCGAGTCGATCACGCTCGAGAGCCATCTTGCGGACACGGTCGCGCTCATGAGCGCCAAGGCGTCGACGAAGGGGGTCTCGCTGGAGCTGAGCGTCGAGGGCGACGTGCCCCCGGTGTCGGGATCCGTCGCGGACCTGAACCAGGCGTGGATGCACCTGGTCGACAACGCGATCGACGCGGCGACGGAGACGGTCCGAATCTCCATCGAGGTGAGGCGGGATGACGACGTGGTCGTCATACGGGTCGTCGACGACGGGCCCGGGATCCCCGCCGGGGACCACGAGCGCGTGTTCGAGCCCTTCTTCACCACCAAGGAGGTCGGACAGGGACGGGGTCTCGGACTCGACGTCGTGCGGACCGTCGTCCTCGGCCACAAGGGCACGGTCGACCTGAGCTCCGCTCCGGGCCGCACGGAGTTCCGCGTCACCCTTCCGGTGGTGGGGGGCACGGGGTAGCGAGCTGATCGCCGAGCCCTACGTCGACTACGAGAGCGTTCGCTGGGCGTTCGGTTCCGGTCCCACGGAGCCCGCGAGGCTGACCCCTCAGCCCAGCTCCTCCAGCGACCGGAGCGCGTACGCGACGTGGAGCGCCGCCCCGATGGGAAGCGCGCGCTCGTCCACCTTGAAGCGCGGGTGGTGGACGGAGAACGTCGATCCCTCTTCCTCGCTACGGATCCCCAGGCCCACGAAGACCCCGGGGATCCGCTGCACGTAGAAGGCGAAGTCCTCGCCCCCCATGATGGGAGGTGACTCGAGGACCGCCTCCGCGCCGAGCATCTCCCCCGCCACCTCCTGCGCCACCGCCCAGCAGTGCTCGTCGTTGGTGGTGGGGGGGTAGTCGACGCCGGGGAAGTCCACCTCGGCCTGGCAGCGGTTCGCCGCCGCCACGTGCTCGGCGACCTCGCGGACCCGGGTCTGGAGGAAGCGGATGTCGTCCAGCGTGAGGGCGCGCAGCGTCCCGCCGACGTCTGCGTGGGGCGGGATGACGTTGAAGGCCTCGCCCGCTCGCAGGGTGGTGATGCTCACCACGGCGGAGTTCAACGGGTCCATCTCCCGCGACACGAGGGTCTGCAGCTCCACGACGATCTTGGAGGCGGTGACCACCGGGTCAAGCACCATCTGCGGGATGGCCGCGTGGCCGCCCCGCCCCGTCACGCGGATCTGGAGGGACGAGGTGGCCGCCAGGAAGGTGCCGGCCCGGCCCGCCACGGTCCCGGTTGGGACGAAGGGCCACACGTGGATCCCGAAGGCGCGCTGGACCGTCGGATTCTCCAGAGCGCCCTCGGCGCACATGCGATCGCCTCCGGCGCCCCCCTCCTCGGCGGGCTGGAAGAAGAGCTTCACCACCCCGGGGAGCTCCGCCTCCCGGGCCTTGAGGAGCCGGGCCGCACCGAGGAGCATGGCCGTGTGGGCGTCGTGGCCGCAGGCGTGCATCTTCCCGTCGATCTCGCTGGGGAAGGCCACGTCCGCCTCCTCGCGGATGGGAAGCGCGTCCATGTCGGCGCGCAGCGCCACGCACGGCCCCTCCCCCGACCCCAGGGTGGCCACCACCCCGGTCTCGGCCACGGGCCAACGGTAGGGGATCCCGAGCTCGTCCAGGCTCTCACGCACCAGCCGGCTGGTCTCGACCTCCTCGTACATGAGCTCCGGGTGCCTGTGGATGCGCCGGCGGCGCTCGACGATCCAGTCCTGAATCTCCCTGGCCTCGGCCAGGATCCTCTGGGCGTCCATCGTCCTCTTTTCGCGTAGGGGGGTGGCTTGTCGGTAGTAGACGCCTGAGGGGAGGTACTGTCAACGCCCGGGCGCGAGCCTCACGGCCGCGTTCCGTCCCCCGCGTCCAGCAGCATGAGGAGGTGCGCGGCGGACCAACTGAAGTGAGGGGCGTTCAGCCCCTGCCCGGTGCGGGGGTCGTAGTTCTCGAAGATCGGTGCGCGCCCGGTCAGGCCCTCGGGCCCCTCCAGGAGGCGGGCGCGCAGCTCCGCCGCCTCGGCGGCCAGGCCGTACCGCTCCAGCCCGCGGACGCCGAAATACGCCTGGTCGAGCCAAACGGGACCTCGCCAGTAGCCGTCGGTGGGGTCGAACTCGGCGCGGTCCATGGCGAGGGTGGGAAGGGGCACGCGTGACAGGAAGCGCTCCGGATCCATCATCACAGCGGCCACGCGGCGCGCCTGCTCCGGCGTGGCGACACCCGCCCACAGGGGGATCCAGCCCTCGGGGCCCGACACGCGAATCGGCTCCCCCGAGTCCATGCGCACGTCGTGGAAGAAGCCGTCGTCCTCGTCCCACATGACGTCCCGGATCCGGCGCCCCAGCTCCTCGGCCTCGCGGACGTACGCCTCGGCGTCGTCGGGGCGGCCCACCGCCCGGGCCAGCGCGGCCAGGTACCCCTTCTCTGCATACAGGTACGCGTTGAGGTCCACCGACTCCTGGTCCATGGACCAGGCGCCCGGGTCGTTCGCCACCATGGTGGCGGAGTCGAAGCGCACGGCGTTGTCCATGCCGCTCTCCCATGCGGCGGCGATGCGCGTGCCGTCGGTGGACCCGTACTCGCACAGCCCGTCGCCGTCGTGGTCCCGGTGGGCGTACCACCACGCGTGGTAGGCGCGCAGGGCGGGGTACACCTCCCGGGCGAAGGCCGTGTCGCCGGTGGCGTCCACGATGCCGGCCACGGCCCACGCCGCCAGCGGCGGCTTGGTGTCGCGCCGGTTGTTCTCGAGGCTGTCGGCGTAGATGACGTCGGGGACCATGCCGGCTTCGTCCTGCCAGTCCAGCATCGCCCGCACCTGGTCCTCGGCCAGCCGGGGCGCGAACAGGGCCAGGGCCCGGGCGTGCTTCCACGAGTCCCAGGACCACACACCGTGGAAGCCGGGGTAGGCATAGGACGGGAAGAGGCCCGCGTGGCGCAGGTCCCCCAGGGGGCTGCGCCAGTTCGCCACGAGGGTCTCCACCGCCTTCACGGCCACGCGCCGGTGGGCCTCCGGCGCGTCCGGGGCCAGGCGGGACAGGATCGAGGCCAGGTACCCGTCCCACCGGTGCGCCTGATCCTGCATCCGGACCCGGGCCTCCGACAGGATGGCTTCGCGGCGCACCCACTCGGCTTGCAGCGCAGCCACGCTCTCGTACGCCGAAACCAGCGCGTAGCGGGTCGCATGCTCGAGGGGCGCCAGCGTTACGGGCTCGGTGCGGATCTGGTACGTCCGGCCGGCTTCCACGTCCACCTCCGGGGAGGAGGCCCCGCCCACCCGCACCTCCACCACCCACCCCGAGCCGTCCAGGGTCACGCGCACGCCGGTGCGGTCGGGGGCCATCCGGGCGGAGGCCAGGGACGCGTCGCCCCCCCAACCCGGGACGAGGGTCACGGGCCCCGAGCCGGTGTTCGCGAGCATGGCCCGCACCAGGGCGCTCCGCTCCGACACGAACACGAGGTCGAGGGTGAGCTCCAACCCGTCCGACTGGAGGTGGCGGTGCAGGCGGCCCGGAAGGTACGCACCGCCGCTCCCCGGCGCCGGCGTCCACGCCACCGGTTCGTCGGCCTCCTCCTTCCAGGCCCGGAACCCCACCAGCGCGCGGCCCACCCACATCCCACCCTCCACCAAGAGGAGCGGGCCTGTGAACCCCGCTCCCGCGGCATCGCCCGGGTCGGGGAGCCCGAACATGTGCCAGGCGCCCAGGTCCGAGAAGGCGAAGGCGGACGCGTCCCGGGCGCTGTCCGGGCTTCCCGTCACGTCCAGGACGTCGGCGTACGGAGGTTCCGGAGTGGGCGCCGGCTCACGGGCACACGTCGCCAGGAGCGCGAGGCCGGCGGCTGCGCCCAGAGCCTGCAAGGCTCGGTAGGGGGCGCGAAGCCTGCGCATTTCTTCTCCGTTCGGCTTGGCGACGCGCGCCTCGCGACTGGTCATCAGAAGTAGGCGCGCAGCGCAGCGAGCACCCTGTCTCGAGCCTCGAGCGCCACGCAACCAAGCGCCCCCAGTGATCGGGGTAGGCTCCACACGTGGGACAGCTCCAGCTGCGAGTCCTTGGATGATCCCGGCATCTGAACGTCCTCCTGGGTCAGGGCGGGCGTGAACCACTTTGGGTTCGAGGCCTCGTTCAGGGGAACTGCCAGAAGGTCGCCCCCGGTCACGGCCCCGATCACCACCCAGGGACGCTCTCCCCGATAGATCGTGGCGAAGGGGCCCCACTCCACCACCAGCTCGGTGGGCCAGACCAGGTCCCAGAGCCGGGGGCCGACCCCTACGGCCTCGCCCAGGAGCTGACGAGGATCTCCGCCCCCCTCGGACACCACAGTGAGCAGGTGCTCGCTGAGAGCGCCTGCCCAGACCAGGTCGCCCTGGAGAAGACCTACGAGCTGCGTATGGGGGCTGCCGGGGGCCCTGAGGGCAGCTTCGTGCACTGCCACCAGGAGGACCGCCTCCTTCGGAGGAGGGAAGTTGAGCTTTCGAAGCACATCGGACCGGATCGAGACCTCGGTACCGGGAGGCAAGGTCGACATGGTCTCCTGAGGAGCGGGGTGGCCTCCCGTTGATCATGGGTGGACTCGACCAATCCGACCAGTCCATCCGCGGGTCACGTCGGTTCGGGCGGCAGGCGTGCCGAGGAGGGGTCGGGAGGAACGGGAACAGGGACCGGAGCCGAGGTCGCGCCGGAGTCGCCCCGAGAGCGCGGGGACCGATACCTACAGGGCATTCGGGATGCTCCCGACTACCGGAGGGGGGCCGGGGTACCTAGTGTTTCCGGGTCGGACTACTCCGTAGATCGCGATGGACGTCGCGTCGAATGTTCCTGCAATCCGGCGGCTCCCTCACCATGAAGCGCCTGTGTTCCCTTCTTCTGGTCGCCGCAGGGCTCGCGGCGCTTCCCGCTTGCCTCGAGGCCCAGATGCCGCGGGACGTTCGCGTCTATCCCCGCGTCGGTCTCCTGGCCCCCGACTCGTACTTCTACGAGTACTTCAAGAACTTCTCCGGTGACGGGCTCACGGAGTGGACGCACACCTCCCTTGGCCGTGCGTTCATCGCCGGCGTCGGCGTGGAGATTCCCCTGGGGGAGAGCGTCTTTCTGCGGGGAGAGGTCCTCCATTCCTTCGACACGTGGCTCCTGGCGGCTCACTCGATCGAGACGCTGCGGGACCTTTTCATCCCTCCCGAGATCGTGACCACGTGGCTGGACGTACCGGCGTCCCTCACACTCACCAGCGTCCAGATCGTCCTCCCCACGCGTCTGGAGCTGGGGCCGGCCAAGCCATACGTGCTGCTGGGCGGCGGGGGGAAGTTCTACTCCTTCGGTGACCCCACCGAGCCCAACGACGTGGAGGCCACGCTCCCGACCAACGGCTTCACGTGGGGCGGAGACCTCGGGGCCGGCTTCATCGCCCGCGTGCGGGGCCTGCGCGTGGACGTGCAGGCCCGGGACGCGTGGAACCGGTACTGGGGCAAGTTCCAGCACGACTTCGTCTACTCCGGCAGCGTGAGCTTCGAGCTCTTCTGAGGGCCTCCCGGCCCCCTCGCCGCGGCAAACGCCTCGATGTGCGCGGGCGTGGTGCCGCAACACCCCCCGACAATGGCCGCATGGTGCGACAGCGCAACCAGCGCCGGCGCCAGGCTCGCGGGATCGCGAGGATACACGACCCGGTCGCCCTCGAGCCGCGGCTGACCGGCGTTGGGCTGCAGGATCAGCGGAGCTTCCGTGACCCGGCGTATCTCCTCGGCGACGTTCACGAATTCCTCCGGCTCCAGCCTGCCGCAGTTCGCACCGACGACGTCGGCGCCGGCCTCGCAGCACGCGCGCGCGCCGTCTGCCGGAGACACGCCCATCATCGTCCGGTAGCCACCACGCACGGCGTCGTACGACATGGAGGCGACGACGAGCGGTGCGCCGAGCTCGCGGGCGACGCGGATCCCGAGCACGATCTCCTCGACGGCGGTCATGGTTTCGAACGCGATGCCGTCGACGCCCGCCTCGAGCATCGCCCCGATCACTTCCCGCCAGGTCGCCTCGAGCTCGGCTTCGGCGACGTCGCCCAGGGGCTCGAGGAATCCCCCGGACGGACCGACGTCACCCAGCACCCAGGCGCGCCCGTCGGCGGCGGACCGGGCGTTGGCCACCGCGGCGCGGGCGATGTCGGCCACACGGGCCTCCAACCCGTAGCGGGACATCACGAACCGGTTGGTGCCGAAGGTGTTGGTGAGCAGCACCTGCGCGCCGGCATCCACGTACCGCCGCTGGATGTCCCGCACGCGGTCGGGGTACGTGAGGTTCCACCAGTCGCCGCAACCGCCGGGCTCGAGGCCCGCCCGCTGCAGCTCCGTGCCCATGCCGCCGTCACCGACGATCGTGGCGCCGCGGCGAACCGCCTCAATCAGCCGGATCTTCATACCGTCCCCACGTCTCCACCGCCTCGCGCAGGACCATGATGTTCTCGGAGGGCGTGGCGGGCGCCACCGAGCAGGCGGTGCTGAGGATGTAGCCGCCGCCGGGAGCGGCGATCGCGGATGCGCTCGTGTGCGCTCGCGCGCACGTCGTCCGGCGTGCCCAGAAGCAGGGTGTTCACCGGGTCGAGGTTGCCCTTGATGAACAGCCGGCCCTTCGTGCGGCTCCTGGCCTCCGCGAGCTCGACGGTACCCAGGGGCGGTGGGTCGAGCGTGTCGATCCCCTGCGTGCCTGTCGCCTCCATCAGGTCCAGGCGGTCGCCGATGGCGCCGCAGGTGTGCGTATAGACCGGCACGTCGTGCCGCGCGTGGATGCCGCCCACGAGCCTGCGCTCGTACGGCAGGACGAAGGCGGCGTAGTGATCGCGAGAGATCAGCCCCGCGCCCGCGAACGCCGACGAGACGAGCACTGCGTGCGCGCCGGCGCGCACCTGTCCGCAGGCGAGCTCGATGGCGCCCTCGGTCAGCCGCTGGAGACAGGCGTGCACCTTCGCCGGGTCGTCGAGGAGCGCCAACAGGGCGGAGGTGTGGTCCAGCAGCTCCAGGAGCTGGGAGAACGGCGAGAATACCTCCCCGTGCACGGACACCTCGGAGCCCACGCGCTCCACGACGGTGCGGATCGTGTCGTAATGCCAGGGCGGGAAGAACCCGGGCCCCGGCACGGCCGGTTCCCCGTCGAAGCCCCAGGAGCACGGATACGTGATTCCCGACAGGTCGTGGGGCTCGACGTAGTACAGGCGCTCCGGATCGATCTCCTCGAACGCCGGGAAGTACCGGGCGCCGTCGGCCCGGTAGACGTGCGGGTTGTCGTCGGCCGGGGCGACCGTGGTCCACCCGTTCCTCCACGTGACGACGCGCTCCGTGCCGCGTTCTTCGATCCGGGAGATGGAGCGCCGCCAGTCGGGGTCACGGCCCGGGAGGTTCACCAGGATGCCGTCGAACCCGTAGCGACGCTGAAGGCGGATGAGCGCCTCGGCGAACGCGTCGCCGTCGTGCCATACCTCGATGGCGTCGAGGCCCGCGTGCAGGAAGTAGTGGCCCAGGGCGAGCTGGCACATCACGGGCACGCGGTCGGCCTCGCCGAGGCGCATCGCGACGTCCATCCGCTCCCGGCCGTTCACGGGGCGGGCCTCCGCAGTGCCTGGTCCCCCGCGCAACGGGGGAAGGGCTCTCCGGGTCCCTCGTCCCGGCGCCGGTTCCGGCAGGGGCCCGCGAACGTGCAGCGATCCTCGCGCGCCCGGTATGGGCAACGCGCGTCGATGCGCGCCACCACGTCCGCCGCCACGGAGGTGAGCGCGTCCTGCAGGCCCGTCGCGGCCGTTCGCATACGTCGCCGCAGCTCGTCGTCGGCCGTCGCCATCAGCCCCCCGGGAACGGCATCGCCGCGATGAACGCTTCTTCGTATCCGGGGTGGCCGGCCAGCTCCAGGTACGCACAGTCCTCGGCGATGTCGCAGGCCCGTCGCCGAGCCCGTGCGTCCACCAGCGCCATCCTCGTGCCGACGCCCGCGGCGTTGCCCACGAAGTCTACGCGCTCGGGATCGATGGCCGGCACCAATCCGATGGCCTGCAGCGACGCCTTGCGCACGAAGCTCCCGAACGTGCCCGCGACGTGCACGGCTTCGAGATCCTCCGGGCCTACCCCCGCATGGCGCATCACCAGCGCGATGCCCGCCGCGATCGATCCCTTCACGAGTTGGAGTTGGCGGACGTCCTGCGCCGTGAGCGTCACGTCGGCCCCGAGCCGCACCCGGCGCTGCCCGCCCGGTTCTTCCACGACCCGCCGGCAGAGGCGTTCCGGGACGCCCACCTCGTCGCACTCGGCCCGACTCCGGAGGTAGCCGCTTGGGGAGACGACGCCGGCCCGGTGGAGCTCGGCGACCGCGTCGATGAGCCCGCTCCCGCAGAGGCCCCGCGGTCGTTCGTTGGCCACGGTACCCACGATCAGCCGGCCGTCCTCGAGGATGCGGACCCGGTCGATGGCGCCGGGGGCCGCGCGCATCCCGTGCTCGATGTTCGCGCCCTCGAACGCGGGACCCGCCGCGGTGGACGTCGCGATCAGTCCCCGGCTGCTGCCCAGGACCACCTCGGTGTTGGTGCCCAGATCGACCAGCAGGTGCCATCCTTCCGCCCGGTCCATCGAGCAGGCCAGCACGCCCGCCACCGTGTCGCCGCCCACGTGGTGGCCCACCATCGGGAGGAGCCACGCCACCGCCTCCGGGTGGGTCGGCCACCCCAGGGCGTGGGCCGGGAGGCAACGCTCGTTCCTGAAGAGGGCCTCGTACGGCGCCTGCCCCAGGGACGTGACGTCCACGCCGGCCGCCGCGTGGCTCATCGTCGCGTTGCCCGCGCAGGCGACGGCGACGACGCGCTCGGGCCCCACCCCGTGCGTCCTCGCCAGGTCGCCGATCATCGCGCCGATGGCCTCCGCCACCACCGCGTGTAGCCGCGCGTTCCCGTCCCCGTGATCCTGCGCGAAGTGGATGCGCGAGACCACGTCGGCTCCGAACCGGACCTGTGGGTTGACGCGCGACGTCGCCGCGGCGACCCGCCCCGTCGCGAGGTCGATCAGCGCGGCCGCGAGGGTCGTGGTCCCGATATCCACCGCTGCGCCCAGCCCAGGTAGCCCGACGCCCGGAGACGGCGCGTCGTTCGGCACGATCCCGTCGGGGAACAGCGACTCGCCGCCGAACGACTTCGACGCGGGCGACCGGGCCTGCGGCGGAATAAGCAGCGTCGCATTCCCGTCGATCACCATCTGGCAGCCGAGTCGCCAGCCGCCGCCGATCTCGGAGGCGGTGAGCAGCCGCTCGTCTGCGGGCCTGACCGGGACGGCGCCGTCCACGACGCGGACGCGACACTTCGCGCACGAGGCCCGCGCCCCACACGGCTGCTCGGTCCAGATGTCGCAGCGCGCCGCCGCCAGGAACAGATCTACCGGGCCGTCCGGTTCGGTCGAGCGGTCCTCGGGAAGGAAGCGGACGCGGAAGCCCACCGTCACCCCGCGGAAGCGTCTCGCACGGCCTTCACCTGGTCCAGCAACTCGAGCGCCCTCTCGACCGCGGACGGTGCGTCCTTCCCGTACCCGTGCGCGCCGATCGCGGTCGCGAAGTCCTCCGACACGGCCGCGCCGCCCACCATGACCCTGCACCTCTGGAGAAGCCCGGCCTGCCGAAGCGCCTCGATGTTGGTCTTCATCTGCCCCATCGTGGTCGTGAGCAGCGCCGACATCCCGACGAGCTCGGGCCGGTGCTCCTCGACGGCGGCCAGGAACTTCTCCCGCGGCGCGTCCACCCCGAGATCGACCACCCTGAAGCCGGCGCCCCTCAGCATCATGCCGACCAGGTTCTTGCCGATGTCGTGGATGTCGCCCTTCACCGTGCCGATGACGAACGTGCCCACCGGCTCGATGCCGGTGGCGGCCAGCACGGGCTCGAGGTGCGCCAGGCCGCCCTTCATCGCGCGGGCCGCCGCCAGCACCTCGGGCACGAAGATGACGTTGTCCCGGAAGCGGACGCCGACGACCCGCATGCCGGCGATCAGGCCCAGCTCGAGGACGTCGGCGGGCGCTCGGCCCTCGTCGAGGGCCGAGCGCGTCAGACGCGACACCTCGTCGGCGTGCCCGTCGATCACGTGCTGGGCGAGGACGGCGAGATCGATCATGGGTCGGGGCGTTCGTGCGCGGTTCTCAGCTCACCAACCTCCCGATGATGTTGCCGTCGGCGTCGATCTCGTAGACGGGTCCCAGGTTCAGCCCCCGGAGGCCGTCCTGGATCGCCTTCTTGTCACCCACGACCACCCAGATGACCCGGCCAGGTTGGACGACGTGCTTCGCGGCGGCGTTGAGCTGATCCACGCTCATGCTCCGGATGCGTTGCGCCAGCGTGTCGAAGTAGTCCCGCGACAGGCCGAATTCCTCCATCTCGCCGATCGAGCCGAGCACGGCCCCGTTGGTCTCCCACGAACCGGGCAGCGTCAGGGCGCGACTCTTGACGGCGCGATCGAGCTCCTCCGGTGTGACGGGGTGCGCGCCGGTGATCCCGCTCAGCTCGGCACCGATCTCCTGCACCGACTCCGTCGTCTTGTCGCTCTGGACCGGGGCGAAGATGAGGAAGGGCCGCTGTCCGCGGGCGTCCAGGATCAGCGTCTGGGCTCCATAGGACCAGTGCTTGTCCTCGCGCAGGTTCATGTTCATGCGCGACGTGAAGTCGCCGCCGAGGACCGTGTTCATCATCGAGATCGCGATGTCGTTCGGGTCCGACTTCGGAGGAGCCACGTGGCCGGCGAAGATCATCGACTGTTGCGCGTCCGGCCGGTCCATGATGTAGACCGCCTGTCCGCTCTTCTGGTCGACGGTCGGGATGTTCTTCGCCGGTACGTCGCCACGTCGCCATTCGCGGAAGGCCGCTTCTACGTCGCGGGAGATCTCGTCCATCGTCGTGTTGCCGACGACGAGCAGCTTCGCGTTGTTCGGCTTGAACCAGGTCTCGTGGAAGCGCTTCAGGTCGGCCGTGGTGAGCGCGGTCACGCTCTCGGTCGTGCCCGAACCCGTGAGCGGCATCGCGTACGGATGCCCGTCCCCGTACATCAGCTTGGGCATCACCCGCAGCGCCATCGCGATGGGCTGCACCGCCTCCTGCTGGATGCCCGCCAGCGTCTGGCGCTGCAGGCGCGTGAAGTCGCTCTCCGCAAACGACGGGTGGAGGACGACATCCGCGAACAGCTCCAGGGACTGGCGGAGATTGTCCGAGAGCGCCGACATGTTCACCGTGGACACGTCCAGGTCCGACCCGGCGAAGAGCGTCGCACCGAGTCGCTGGAGCTCCTCGCTGATCTGGAGCGCGTCGCGCGACGCCGTGCCCTCGTCGAGCATCGTCATGGCGAGGTTCGCCGTGCCGGGGGCAGCCTGGGCGTCGGATGCGTAGCCCGCGTCGATCATGAGCCGGAGATTGACGACGGGGACCGCGTCGCGGTGCGCGAGCACGATCTCGAGCCCGTTGGAGAGCGTCTTCCGCTCGACGTCGGGGAAGTCCACGGTCACGGACGGCCCCACCGCCGGCAGGTGCGTGCGATCGACGCCCGTCGCGATGGTCTTGCCCTCGTGGAAGGGATGCACCTCGAGGACGAACTGTCCGTCACTCAGCCACTCGTCGGCCACGCGGCGGAGGTCGGCCGGCGTCGCGGCGGCCGTCTTCTCCAGACGCGTCTTGTAGAAGCTCGCGTCGCCAGCGAACACCTCGTTCTGCGCCAGGACGTCGGACTTGCCTCCGAACCCCCCGATCCTCTCGATTCCGCGCGTGAAGCCCGCGCGATACTGCGTCTGGGCGCGAGCGAGCTCGTCTGCCGTAGGCCCTTCGCGCAGGAACCGCTCCATCTCCTCGTCGATGGCGGCCTCGACCGCGTCCAGGTCGGCACCCGGCTGCGCGCTCGCCTGGATCATGAAGAGGCTGCCGATCTCACGCTCGAACAGGAAGGCGTTGGCGTTGGTCGCGGTCTGGTCGTCGTAGACGAGGCGCTTGAAGAGCCTCGACGTCTTCCCGGACGAGAGGACGCTCGCCACCAGGTTGAGCGTGATCGCTTCGTCGGAGCCCCACTCGGGGACGTTCCACACCTTGTAGATCCGCGCTTGCGGTACCCGGTCCTGCATCACCATCCGGTGCGTGCCCGAGCGCTTCGCGGGCCAGGCCTCGTGCTTGGCGATCGGGGGCCCGGACGGAATGTCGCCGAAGTACTGCTCGACCTTCGCCTTCGCGGTCGCGGCGTCGATGTCGCCCGCGAGCACCAGGACGGCGTTCGCCGCGCCGTAGTACGTCTGGAACCACTCGCGCACGTCGTCGAGGGAGGCGGCGTCCAGGTCGTCCATCGAGCCGATCACCGACCACGAGTAGGGATGGCCCGCCGGGTAGGTGTTCTCGAAGATGCGGTTGAAGACCTGGCCGTAGGGCTGGTTCTCGCCCTGCCGCTTCTCGTTCTGCACGACGCCGCGCTGCTCGTCCAGCTTCGCCTGGCTGATCGCGCCGACCAGGTGGCCCATGCGATCCGACTCCATCCACAGCGCCACGTCCAGCGCGGAGGTCGGCACGTTCTGGAAGTAGTTCGTGCGGTCGTTGCTGGTGGTGCCGTTCAGGTCCGTGGCGCCCAGCGGCTCGAGCACCTTGAAGTAGTCGTCGTCGTAGTTCTCGCTGCCGTTGAACATCAGGTGCTCGAACAGGTGGGCGAACCCGGTCTTGCCCACTTTCTCGTTCTTCGAGCCCACGTGGTACCAGACGTTCACGGCAACGATGGGCGCCTTGTGATCCTCGTGGACGATCAGGGTCAAGCCGTTGTCCAGCACGAAGCGCTCGTACGGGATGTCCAGCTCGCCCGTGGCCTGGGCGGCGAGGCCGAGCGGAAGGAGCAGGACCACGCCCAGGGAAGAGGCCGTGAGGCCGCGGACGAGCCGGCGCAGGGGGTGGCGGGAGCGCGTCATGAGAACCTCCTATCGCGCGTAGACTGCAGACAACCCTGGCAGGAACGGGTCGGGGGCTTGGAGTCGGAATCTGCATCCCGGGCTGCGAACCGGGAAGGAGAACATGCGGGGACGCAGCCGCGCTCCGAGTTCGCGGCGCCTCTCGGGAGCCGGCCGCGAAGCGACGACCGGGAGGGGTCGTAGGCGTGACGCACGCTCAGCCCCCGCTGCGGGCGTCCGCGGCGGCCGAGTCCGGGTGGAGGGCCCGAAAGCGGCGATACTGCTCGGCGGGCCCCGTGTCGCCGAGCACGTAGAGGAACGTGACGAGCTGACCCACGTTGTCGGCGGTGAGCTCGTGGCCGCCCAGGTAGGCGTGCAGCCGGTCCAGGAAGGCCCGCCCTCGTGCGGTGTCTCCCCTGAGCAGATCGATGACGGCGATCCTCGCGTAGGCGAAGGACGTCCAGTCGTGGAGGGGGCCGAGCTCCCGCTCGAGGTAGGTGGCTTCGGCTCGCAGGTACGGCTCGGCCTCGTCCAGGCGTCCCTGCCTCAGCAACGCGTCTCCGACGGCTCCACGCGCCACGGCCGCGCGCCAGTGCCCGTTCGGCCATTGCTT
Organism: uncultured Gemmatimonadales bacterium; assembly: GCA_963848895.1. GTDB lineage: Bacteria > Gemmatimonadota > Gemmatimonadetes > Longimicrobiales > Gaopeijiaceae > SZUA-318. The sequence continues at coordinate 93,397 of CAWKGE010000016.1, read as the reverse complement.
CTCGGCGGCCTCGGCCGACTCCGCGAGAACGGCGACCACCTCGTCATCGCGCCCCATCTCCTGCAGGGCGCCTGCGAGGTTGTTCGCGACCAGCAGCGTATTCGGATGCCCGCGCCCGTAGAGGGGTGCGCTGATCTCGAGGGCCTCGCGGTACAGCTCGACGGCGTCGTCCCAATCTCCCTTGACACGGTGCAGGTACGCGAGGTTGTTGAGATGGATGGCAAGCTGCCCGTCCCGTCGCTCGGAGAGCCTGCGGTAGGCAGGTATTCCTTCCTCGTAGAGCGCTTCGGATTCGGCCAACTTGCCGGCGTGGCGGAGAACGTAGGCCAGACCCAGAAGACGCCCCACGTATGCAGCGTCATGTGGATCGTGCGGACCGAGCGCGAGCGCACGGCGGAGCAGGACCTCCGCGGAATCCGGCCTCTGCTCGGCGGCGAGCGTCATGCCCAGGCCCTGCAGCGCGTAGGTCGATCGGTGCCGGTCCTGTCCTCCTCCCGCATCCAGCAGGATGTCGAGAGCCTCCGAATAGGATGCCTCGGCCAGCGACAGCTCTCTCGCCTGGCGCTGGAGGTCCCCGAGGCGTCCGAGTCCCTCCGCCACCTCGGGGCTCCGGGATCCGAACGTACTCCTGAGAAGCTCGACCGCGTGCTCCGCGAGGCGCATTCCTTCGTCGAATTGCCCGAGGTTGAAGTGTGCATCGCCCAGCACGAGCATGAGGTCGGCCTGAACGGCGGGGCGATCCGAGAACTCGGCCTCCACACGCTCGGTGCCCCAGGCCAGCAGCTCGCGCGCCGTGATCGTATCCGGTGGAGCCTGATTGGGATCCCGTCCCCGGAAGACGTCCGCCATGAAGTCGATGACGAGGCGGGCGTTCTCCGCCTCCGTCTCGGCCCTCGCCGCCGCTTCGGCGGCCAGGTCGCGCTGAACGGCGGTCTCCGCCTGGAGGCGGGCGAGCAGGGCCGCGGATCCCAGGAGCACCACGCCGACGGTGGCCGCGGCGGACACGGCGAGGCGATGACGACCCAGGAACTTGCGTGCGCGGTAGGCCCGCAGACCCTCACGCGCGCGTACCGGGAAGCCCGTCAGGTGGCGTCCGATGTCGTCGCGGAGCTCCTGGGCCGAACGGTATCGGTCCTCCGGCTGCTTGCGCAGACACTTGGAGAGGATCGCATCGAGGTCGCCGGCGAGCGTGCGTGCCAGCCGGGCGGTCGTCGAGCCGCGAGCCGCGGCCACGTCCTCCGGCGTCGACGCGCGTCCGCGCCCCGCCCTGCCCGCGACGGTGGCCGAGATGGCGGAGGACGGGGCGATCGGAGGCTCCTCGCAGATCGCCCTCTCCAGATCGAATCCGACGCGCCCGTCCCCACCGAACGGTCGTCGACCCGTGAGCAGCTCGTACAGGAGAACCCCCAACGCGTGAACGTCCGTCGCCGTGGTCACCGCCCGCGACAGGATCTGCTCCGGCGCAGCGTACTCCGGAGTCATCCAGCGCGTCGCGGGGCGGGTGTGGGACGCCTCGTCGACGGATTCCTCCAGGAGCTTGGCGATCCCGAAGTCGAGAAGGCGCGCGTGACCGTCCGCGTCCACGAGGACGTTGGAGGGCTTGATGTCCCGGTGCACCACGAGTCGTCCGTGGGCGTACTGGACCGCGTCGACGACCTGCAAGAAGAGCCGGAGCCGCTCCCCGATGCCCATGCGGCGGCGGTCCGCCCAGGACGTGATCGGCTCACCTTCCACCAACTCCATGACCAGAAACGGGCGACCCGTCTCCATGCTGCCCCCATCCAGGAGGCGAGCGATGTTGGGGTGTGAAAGGGAGGACAGGATCTGCCTCTCGGTGACGAAGCGACGCCCGAGTTCCTCCGAGTCCACGCCACGGAGGATCTTGACCGCCACACGTCGCTCGAAGGCCCCGTCGGCGCGCTCCGCAGCGTACACGGTCGCCATGCCACCCCGACCGATCTCGCGCACCAGGCGGTAACGTCCCACCGACGTGCCTGGCGCGAGCGCCGTCCAGACCTCCGCGTCGTCGCCGCGCGTTAGGGCGGCGCGCAGGAGCTCGGTGCCCGGCCCGACCAGGACGTCCGCTGCCTGGTCGCTCGAGAGAAGGAGCCGGGACACCGTGTCCAGGAGCTCCGTGTCACCCGCGCACACCTCCACCAGGAAGGGGTGGCGCTCCTCTACCGCCAGGCCCAACGCCTGCCCGTAGATCCGATCCACCTCGTCCCACCGGTCCCACAGCAGCTCGTTCCGTTGACCGGCCATCACACTCCCGCCGGTGGTATCCGGTCGGCGTCTTCGTCAGCTGGGCGCCGGCGCCGGAGATCCGTCGCCGGGGCCACCGCCGGTGAGTAGGTGATACAGATAGCCCCGTGCCTTGGCCCACTCCCGCTCGACGGTGCGCTCGGAAGTCTCGAGGGCCTCCGCTGTCTCCACAACGGAAAGGCCGCCGAAGAACCGACATTCCGCGATCCGTGCCATCCGTGCATCCTTCGCCTCCAGGAGCTCTAGCGCCTGGTCCAGGGCGAGGACCTCGGCCGCCTCCCGTTCGAGTGCGGCGGTCTCCGGGTTCAGGGGCACCTGGACCCACTCGCCCCCACGCTTCTCGGCACCTCTCTCACGGGCGTGGTCGATCAGGATCCTGCGCATCGCCTTCGAGCAGAACGCGAAGAACTTGGCGCGCCCGAGCCATTCTGCGCCCTGGACGCCGGCGAGCTTCACGTAGGCCTCGTGGACGAGCGCGGTGGTGTTGATGGTTCCGCCGTGCGCACCGAGGCGCAGGTGTCGATGCGCGATCGCGCGCAGGTCGTCGTACACGAGCTCGATCAGAGCGTCGAACGCGCTCTCGTCACCTTCACTCCAACGGCGGGCCAGCCGCGTGATCTCGCCTGCGGGCTCGGTCATGGGTCTCCGGGGCAGTCGGAGGGCGGAGCGGGTCTGTCGGACGGAACCATCGGCCAGGGGGCAAGCCTACCGGGAGCATTGTATGCCCACGCGTTCGGAGGGGGCAAACCACCTGGCCTCGTTCCTCCCGATGGCGGCAGGTCCGACCGCGCTCCGTTTGGGGGGTGCGCGTCTCCCCACCGGAGGGCGCCGAGACCCTGACCGTACCGCCGTGGGAGGTCATCATGCGAGCGACCCAGCGAGCCGTGCTCACCCTCTCCGCGATCGTCGCCCGGAGCTGCGCCGACGCGACGTCCATCTCCGACGACGCGAGCCCCTGGGACCTCGGAGACCTCGCGCCGGCGCTGGACGTGGTGCCGACCCTGACCGCGGTGTGCGGCGACGTCACCTCCGGGTCCGTCACGACCGAGGGCGCGACGGTGAACGGCAGCTTGACCTGGTTGTTGTAACGGAGATCGCGGCTCCGATCTTCGGCACCGTGGCGGTGTCGTGTCCGGTGCAGGCTCTGGCGCCGGGGGCCAACGACGGGATCCCGGTGCTGCAGATCGTGAGCCGACTACGATCACGTCGACGTCGTAGGTCACGGTCGGAACTCGCTCCGGGGAGGGGAAAGCGTACGTTGTGTCCTGCTTCGTTCTCCTCGATCCCGCCGTCTTCCCCCCACTCCCATGCGCTACGCCGACTCCATCCTCGACCTCATCGGGAACACACCCCTGCTGGCGCTGAGCCGCATCAACGAAGGCGGGGGCGCCACCGTCCTCGCGAAGTGCGAGTTCTTCAACCCGATCGCCATCAAGGATCGCCCTGCCCTGTGGATGATCCGGGAGGCCGAGAAGCGTGGGGACATCGCGCCGGGAACCACCCTCATCGAAGCGACGTCGGGCAACACGGGGATGGCGCTGGCCTACATCGGGCGCATGCGGGGCTACCGGGTGGTGTTGTGCATGTCCGAGATGCAGAGCGTGGAGCGGCGGCGCGTGCTACGCGCCTTTGGCGCCGAGCTGGTCCTGACGCCGGCGGAGCTCGGGACCAAAGGTGCCAAGGCCCGCGCCATGGAGATCCACGAGCGGACGCCGGGCTCCTTCTACGTGTGCCAGCACGACAACATGGACAACCGCCTGGCCCACGCGCAGTCCACCGCCGAGGAGATCTGGCGGGACACCGACGGCCGCGTGGACGTGTTCGTCGCGCCCCTCGGGACCGGCGGCACGCTGTGCGGCGTCGCCGAGGCCCTCAAGCCGCGCAGGCCGGATCTGCGGGTGGTGGGCGTGGAGCCCGCGGAAGCCCCATTCATCTCCGAGGGTCGCTTTCGTCCCCACCGGATGATGGGCACGGCGCCGGGCTTCGTGCCGGGCGTCCTGGACCGGGATCTCATCGACGAGATCGTGCTCGCCTCGGAAGCGGAAGCCTTCGCCACCACCAGGGCGATGGCCGAGCGGGAGGGCGTGCTGGTGGGCATCTCCTCGGGCGCGGCCGTGCACGCCGCCCTGCGCCTGGCCCGTCGGCCGGAGAACGCGGCCAAGGTGGTGGTCTGCATGTTGTGCGACAGCGGCGAACGCTACCTGAGCGTCGAGGGGCTGTTCGACGTGTAGGCCCGCCGTCCGTCGGTTGGCGGCTACCCCGGTGCCTCTGACCAGGATGACTCTGGCCACACGCCGCGCGCAAAAGTGCGCGCGGTGGCCCCACCCGTCGGTGGCGGGTCTCGAGCGGCGTCCGGGGCATTGCCGTGCCGAGAGACCCCTGACATGTTTCGGGACACACCATGTCCGGCGGTACGCGGGTGCCAATGGTGTCCTATCCAAAACCTCGTCCAGATACTCGCCTGCCCTCGTCCTTCACCCATGCTTGGACGCGGGCTTTCTTTTGCCATCCGCATGGGATCGTTCTTTGTCTTCACCGGCCGGATGGCCGGTTTCACCCCGGCAAGGAGGGGAAGATGGGAAGCATGAACGTGAGGAAGACTCCGCGATTCACGGGGCGGTTCCGAGGCGCGAGACGCGCCTTGTGGATCCTCCTGGTCGCAGCGCTGGGGACCTCGATGATGACCCTGGTGCCCGCCGAGGCTGCGGCCCAGCAGAACTCCATCGGAGGCATGGTCGTAGACGCCCAGACGGGCAGACCCATTTCGTCGGCGCAGGTGCTCATCGTCGGCCGGAACCAGGGGGGGCTCACCAACGAGCAGGGCCGCTTTCTGATTCTGAACGTGAACAACGGCCCAGTGCGCGTGCAGGTGACGATGATCGGGTACGCCGACGTGGTACAGGACGCGAACCCCGGCGACCTCAGCATGCGTTTCGAGCTCAGGCAGACGGCCATCTCGCTGGATGCCATCGTGGTCACGGGGACGCCGGGCGCAACGCAGAAGAGGGCCATCGGCAACGTCGTCTCGACCCTCGATGCGAGCAGCATCGCGCTCAAGGCACCGGTCACCGACGTCCAGCAGGTGCTGAACGGCAGGGTGGCGGGGGTCACGGTGCTCGCCTCGACGGGTGAGATCGGGGGCGCCTCGCGCATCAACATCCGCGGCGCATCCACCTTCTCCCTCTCGAACACGCCGCTCATCTACATCGATGGCGTGCGCGTCAACAACAACGAGGCCGCCGGTCCCATCAATCAGGGCTTCGGCTCGCGAAGCATCTCCCGCCTGGGCGATCTGTCTCCGGACGACATCCAGAGCATCGAGGTGATCAAGGGACCGGCCGCGGCCACCCTCTACGGGACCGAGGCCGCCAACGGCGTGATCCAGATCATCACCAAGCGCGGCACGCGAGGCGCGACGCGCTTCACCCTCCAGGTCAAGCAGGGCTCGAACTGGTTCGCGAACCCCGCCGGTCGGTTGTGGACGAACTGGGGAATGCCGGGCGGCGTTCTCACCTCCATCGACTTCAACCAGCTCCAGCAGAACTGGCGTGACATGCGGAGCAGCCAGGGCGAGACCCCGACCAACATCTTCAAGAACGGATACCTGCAGAGCTACGACGGGAGCATGAGCGGCGGGAACGACTTCGTGCAGTACTTCCTGTCCGCGGGCTACGAGCACAACACCGGCGTGGAGCCGACCAACCTGGTGAAGAGGGGCAACACCCGCCTCAACGTGACGGTGACGCCCAATGAGCAGTGGCGCGTCGACGGGAATTTCGCCTACATGCTCGGCCGAACGGACCTGGCCTGCGAGGCCGGCTGCGGTGGCGTCACGTGGACGACGTACTTCATGAGCCCCGACAAGATCTCGGATCCCCTAAGGCGCGGCTTCTGGAGCGGCACTCCGGACTCCTACCATGCGCTGTACCTCACCTGGGAGGATCTGGGCCGCTTCATCGGCAGCGTCCAGATCAGCAACAACCCAAGGCCCTGGTTCTCGCACCGTCTGAGCTTCGGCATCGATCAGACGCACACGCAGGACCACGACCTGATGAACCACGACGACCGCTACACGTACTACGACTCCTTCGCGGACCGTGGCTGGGCCGACGTCGTGGACAATCGCGTCAACTACACGACGGTGGACTATTCGGCGACGGCGAAGTTCGACCTGTTCCCGGACGTCCAGGCCAGCACGTCCGTGGGAGGCCAGTACTACCGGAGGCACGACGACTACGTCGAAGCATACGGCGAGGGCTTCCCGGTTCCCGGCCTGACTGCGGTGGACGCGACCACGCAGAACCGTACCGGACTCCAGACCTTCGTGAACAACACGACGGTGGGCCTGTACGGGCAGGAACAGATCAACTGGAAGGACACGCGCTTCCTCACCGTGGGGCTGAGAGCGGACGACAACAGCGCGTTCGGCAAGAACTTCAACATGGTGTACTACCCGAAGGTCAGTGCCACCTGGGTTCTCAGTGAGGAGCCCTTCTTCCAGCTGCCGGCCGTCAACACGCTGCGTTTGCGCGCGGCCTATGGCCAGTCCGGACAGCAACCCGAGCAGTACGCTGCGCTCCGCACGTTCAGCCCCGTCACGGGCCCCAACGACGTCGGCACGGTCACGCCGGGAACGGTGGGCAACCCGGACCTGGGTCCCGAGCGTAGCAGCGAGGTCGAGGTCGGATTCGACGCCGGGTTCTTCAACAATCGGTTGGGCCTGGAGTTCACCTACTACAACCAGCATACGCGGGATGCGATCCTGCTCCGGGAGATCGCTCCATCCACGGGCTTCACCGGGAGCCAGTGGGTCAACGCGGGCCGCATCGACAACAAGGGCATCGAGGTCACGGTGCACGGCACCGCCTATCAGTCGGAAAACCTCTCATGGGACGTCGGCTTCAACGTGTCGACGGACCAGAACGAGGTGGTCAGCCTGGGCAGCGTGACGAGCGAGAATTTCGTCCAGGCCGGCTCCTACGTGAAGCACGAGATCGGCTATCCCGTCGGCTCGTGGTTCTCGCAGCGCGTAGTGGACGCCACCATGGGCTCGGACGGCACCGTCGCGAAGAGCTCCATGGTCTGCGACGACGGCGCCGGAGGCACCACGCCCTGTTACAACGCCAGCGGCTCCCTCGTCGCGCCGGAGGTCTACCTCGGGCGCAACATCCCGAAGGTGAACGGCGGCGTGAACATGACCTTCACGCTGTTCAAGAACTTCCAGCTCTTCGGTCAGGTGGACTTCAAGACCGGCTACAAGAAGCTGGACGGCAACCAGCGTGTACGCTGCTTCTTCTTCGCTCTCTGCCGCGAGAACTACGTCCCCCAGGACTACGATCCCGTCGAGATCGCTGAGCTCCAGCAGGGGCTGGTGGACGTGCTCATCCACGACGCGAGCTTCGCCAAGCTGCGGGAGATTTCGGGCACGTACGAGTTCCCGAGCACGATTGCGGGACAGATCGGGGCGCGCTCGTTGAGCCTCACGCTCGCGGGCCGCAACCTGTTCACGTGGACGAAATACCCGGGCCTGGAGCCCGAGGCCACGTTCAACGGCGGCAGCCGGGGCGGAAGCTACTCGCTCTGGGAACAGGACGTGCTGCCGCAGCTCGCGCAGTTCGTCGCCACCCTCCACGTCGGCTTCTGAGGAGGGCCCAATGACGACTTCGAACAGGACGAACCGGACTTCGAACGCGGGACGACAGGGGATGAACATTCGACGCAGTCACGGGCCGGCCGGAACACGGCTCGGCCGATTCGCGCGACTGGCGCTGCCGCTGGCGGTCATGCTGTTCGCCGCCGCGTGCAACAGCCTGGACAGCGCCTTGAACGTGGACACGCCCAAGCAGATTCCGGCCGAAGGGCTGGCGGTGCCGCAGAACGCCACGCTGCTCGTGAACGGAGCCATCGGCGACTTCGAGTGCGCCTTCGGCGCGTACGTGGCGCTCAGCGCTGTGCTCTCGCAGGAGATGGTGGACGCGACACAGACGGCCGATCGGTGGCCGTACGACCGGCGGGACGTGAAGCCCGACGACGGACGTTACGGCAGGTCGGGCTGCACGGCTCTCGGCGTGTACGAGCCTCTGTCCACCGCACGATGGTCGGCGGAGAACATCCTGGGCTATCTGCAGGAGTGGACGGACGAGGAGGTATCGGAACGCCAGAAGCTCGTGGCGGAGGCTGCCGCGTACGCGGGATACAGCTATGTGACCCTAGCGGAGGGATTCTGCGAGGCGGCCATCGACCTGTCACCCGCCATGAGCAGCACGGAGCTGCTCGACTCGGCGGTGGTCCGATTCGGCGTGGCCCTTACGGCGGCACAGGGAGCGGGGGATGCGAGCCTCGCGAACCTCGCCCGGGTCGGGAGGGCCCGAGCCTACCTCGACCTGGGGCAGGGACCGCAGGCCGTGGCCGACGCGCAGGGGGTTACGCCCGGATTCGTGTACGACATGACGGCGTCGGGTGCGTCATCGCGACGGTACAACAGGGTCTTCTCGCAGAGTGGCAATCCGCCCACGGGCGGCGACGCCCTCAGCGTCGGGCCCAACTACTGGAACCTGACGTGGATGGGAATGCCGGACCCCCGCGTACCGGTCATGGACGCGGGTTACACCGCGACCGAAGGCACGCCGATCTGGTTCCAGGAGAAGTACCAGAGCCAGGGCACGCCTATCCCCATCGCCAGCTACGACGAAGCCCAGCTCATCATCGCGGAGGTGCAGGGCGGCGCCACGGCGGTGTCCATCATCAACGCCTTCCACGACCGCGCCGGCCTGCCCGCGTTCACGAGCAGCGATCCTGCGGAGATCCAGGCACACGTCGTCCAGGAACGCGATCGCGTCCTCTGGTTGACGGGTCACCGCTTCTTCGACATCCGACGCCTGTCTCTGCCGCTGGACCCGGCGCCGGGCTCGGCGTACCACAAGGGCGGAACGTACGGCGATACCCGCTGTCTCCCCCTTCCCGACGTGGAGCGCAACAACAACCCGAACATCGGTTGACCTGACCGCGCTCCCCCAACGTGCCGGGCCGGCGGATCCTCCGCCGGCCCGGCCATCCCGCCTGCTTCGTCCCGCCGCCTCAGCTGATCGGCCGCGGCAGGTACAGGACAGGCAGCCCCGCCCGCTGGAGCACCTGGTTGAACGCCGGGATGTCCTCGGTCTTGATGACCTGGAGCCGGGCCTGCAGGTCCCGCCACTGCGCCAGGTAGTCCGCTGTGACGTCGCGCACGCCTTGCGTGACGGGGATGTTGGCGCCGCTCATCCGCTCCAGCAGGTCCTTGTGCTTCATCATGAGGCGGGCCTCGAACTGGTACGCGTGCTGGAACGTCTTCAGGTCCTTCTGGAGGATCTGCTCGATCCAGCCGTCCATCTTCCCCTCGAGGGCGCCGCCGCCTTCCTGCACGTCGGCCGCGGAGGACAGCTCCAGAATCACGTCGAGCTGGTCCTTCACCTGGCGCAGGTCCCCCACGCCCTGTCCCATCTCGGTGGCCGCCAGGTAGAGCGACTGCGAGAGGCGGTCCAGCTCGGCGTACTCGGCCACGGGGTCGGCGACGATCCCGTCGAGGCGAGGGTCGATGAGGATCCGGAAGTCCTCCGTGCGCGAGACGTCGCCCACGGTGAGCCGCACCCGGTAGCTGCCGGGCCGCGCGGTGTAGGCCCCCAGACCGGGTGACGTGGCGGTGATCTCCACGAAGCAGGGGAAGCGGCCTGCCTGCATGTCCCAGCTCCACCGATGCGCGCCGGCCGTCCGCTGGAGGAGCTTCCGCCGGGGGGAGCCCGGGCAGTCCGGGGTCGGGTCGTCGGTGCGCTCCGCGAAGACGACGCGGCCGGCGTCGTCCAGGATCTCCATGGACATGGGCGTGTCGTCCGCGACGGCGTGCTTCAGGACGTAGTTGACCTGGACGCCCTTCGGCGGGTTCTCGCCCGGGCCGCCCTCGGCGTAGTACCCGTCCACGATGTTCCGGTAGGTGTCGCGGGGCCGGTACAGCCACACGTCCGCGTCGGCCACCTCCGCGTCGATCTGATGGAGGGGCGTGAGGTCGTCGAGGATCCAGAGGGACCGGCCCTGCGTGGAGACCACCAGGTCCTTCTGCCGGATCCGCATGTCGGTGACGGGCACCTCGGGGAGGTTGAGCTTCAGCTTCTGCCAGATCCCACCGTCGTCGAAGGACACGAACAGCCCCGTCTCCGTACCGGCGTAGAGGAGGCCGCGGCGGTCCGGGTCCTCGCGGACCGAGCGCGCGAAGGTGTTGCCGGGGATCCCGCGGACGATCTTCGTCCACGTCTCGCCGTAGTCGTCGGTCTTGTAGATGTAGGGCGTGAAGTCGTTCATCTTGTAGCCCGCCGCGGCGAAGTAGGCCGTCGCGGGATCGTGGGGAGACGGCTCCACCACGTTGATGATGCTCTCGGGGAGGTCTTCCGGCGTGACGTTCTTCCACGTCGCGCCGCCGTCGCGGGTCACGTGCACCAGACCGTCGTCGGAGCCCACCCAGATCAGCCCCTTCTGGAGGGGCGACTCCTCGATGTTGAAGACGTCGTTGTAGCTCTCCGCGGTGATCTGCTCGTTGGAGATGGGGTAGCCGCCCTTCCCCTGGTGCGCCTCGTCGTCGCGCGTCAGGTCGGGGCTGATGACCTCCCAGGTCGTGCCCCGGTCGGTGGACTTCATGACGTACTGCGACCCGTAGTAGATCACGTTCGGGTCGTGGGGGGAGACCTCCACCGGTCCGTTCCAGTTGGCCCGGTACTTCAGGTTCTTCGGCTGCTCGCCTTCCACCCGCTCGGCGTAGGGGCGGATCATGCGGTAGTTCTGCGTCACGGCGTCCCATTCGCCCAGGAAGCCGGCGAAGAACGTGGTGTACACGTAGCGGGGGTTCTCGGAGTCGAGGGCCACGGTGGCCGACTCGCCGGAGCGGATCGTCTGCCAGTCGTGCTCGCCGATGCCGTCGCCCAGCGTCTGGCTGGCGATGACGATGCCGCTGGCGTCCTGCTGGCCGGAGTAGACCTTGTACGGGTACCCGTCGTCGGTCTCCACCCGGTACATCTGTGCGGTGGGCTGGTTGAGCTGAGTGGACCAGGTGCGGCCGCCGTTGAGCGTCACCGACGCGCCGCCGTCGTTCCCGTCGATGATGATGTCCGTGTCGTCGGGGTTGATCCACAGCGCGTGGTGGTCCACGTGGCTGTCGGGCATCCGCGTGTAGGTTTTCCCCCCGTCGATGGACTTCATCGGGCCGGAGTTCATCACCCACACCTCGTCGGCGTCCCGGGGGTCGGCGATGATCTGCATGTAGTACCACGCCCGGGCGAACGTCGTCGGGTCGTTGCTCACCTGGCGGAACGTCTCGCCGGCGTCGTCGGAGCGATACACGCCACCCTCCGTGTCCTTCGCCTCGACGGCGAGGTAGACCACGTTCGGGTCCGCCGGGGAGATGGCGACGCCCATCTTCCCCTTGAGCTCCGGGAGGCCGGCCTCGATCCGCTTCCAGTGATCGCCGCCATCCGTGGTCTTCCACACGCCGCTGCCCGGCCCACCGCTCTTCACCGCCCAGGGGAAGCGCCGGAACTCCCACGACGTCGCCATCATGTGGTCGGGGTTGTGGGCGTCCATGCTCAGGTCCACGAAGCCCACCGAGTCGCTGACGAAGAGCACCCTCTCCCAGCTGGCCCCGCCGTCCTCCGAGCGATAGACGCCCCGCTCCGCATTCGGTCCCCAGGGGTTGCCGAGGGCCGCCAGCCACACGCGGTCGGGGTCCCGGGGGTCCACCTGGATCTTCGCGATGTGCCGCGTGGCCTCGAGGCCGAGGTGCGTCCAGGTGGCCCCGGCGTCGGTGGACTTGTAGACGCCGTCGCCGTGTGAGGTCTTCACGCCGCGGACCGGTGACTCGCCCGTGCCGACGTAGACGACGTTGTGGTCCGAGGGCGCCACCCGGATGTCGCCGATCCCCGTGGTGCCGAAGTACCCGTCCGAGAGGTTCTGCCAGCTCGTGCCCGCGTCGGTGGTCTTCCACACGCCGCCGCCCGTGGCCCCCATGTAGAACGTGAACGGCTCGCCCGGCACGCCGGTCACCGTGGTGACCCGCCCCCCGCGGAACGGTCCGATGTTGCGGAAGCGCATGGACCGGAAGAGCGCGGAGTCCACCTGGGAGCGAGCCGGCCGCGGCACCACGAGGGCGGGGACGAGGAGCGCGAGGAAGACGGCGAGCCGGCGGAGAGGGTGAATCCTCACGGGGAGCCTCCTGGACCCTGGGACAGGACGAGACGGCGCGGTTCGGAGCGCGGGGTCCGCAGAGTAGGACGGGGCGTCGGGCCCCGACAAGGAGGGACGAGCGCGAGAGGCCCGCCGCTCGCGTGGCGCCGAGCGGCGAGCCGTGGCACATTCAACCGGGAGAAGGCCGGACGCAGGGACCCGCCACCGCGGAGGTCCAGGATGAGGGACATCCCGGGGGATCTCCGAGCCGCTTTGGCGGACCGCTACGCAGTCGGGGACGTTCTCGGTGCGGGCGGTATGGCCACGGTCTACCTCGCCGAGGACCTCCGGCACCACCGGAAGGTCGCGGTGAAGGTGCTCGATCCCGAGCTGGCGGCCGCCGTGGGGGAGGAGCGCTTCCTCCGCGAGGTGGAGGTCACCGCCACCCTTCGCCATCCCCACATCCTGCCGCTCCTCGACTCTGGCGAGGCGGACGGGCTCCTCTACTACGTGATGCCGTTCGTGGAGGGGCCGTCCCTCCGGGCGCGGATCACGCGCGAGCGGCAGCTTCCCGTCGACGAGGTGGTGCGGATCGGCCGTGAGGTAGCGGACGCGCTGGCATACGCGCACGCACACGGCGTGATCCACCGGGACGTCAAGCCGGAGAACATCCTCCTCGAGGCCGGACACGCCGTCGTGGCGGACTTCGGCATCGCCCGCGCGGCTTCGCTGGCGGAAGGCGAACGGCTGACCCGGAGCGGGATGATGGTCGGCACGCCGGCCTACGCGAGCCCCGAGCAGATGGCGGGTGACCAGGAAGTGGACGGCCGGAGCGACATCCACGGCCTGGGCTGCGTGCTCTACGAGATGCTCACCGGCGAGCCGCCGTATGCCGGCGCGAGCCTGCCCGTGATCCTCGCACGCAAGACCGCAGGCTTCCATACCTCCGTCCGGGAGCTCCGGCCCGCGGTCCCGCAGGCGCTGGAGCAGACCCTCACCCGGGCCCTGTCCGTCCTCCCCGCGGATCGCCAGCAGAGCGCGGAGGAGCTGGGGCGGGAGCTCTCGGAGGTCCTCGAGAGTGGTCTTCTCCGTTCCACCGCCGCCGGACCCGTGGTGCGGGCATCGGGACGCCGGATCGCCCGGCGAGCCCTGGCCGGGGCGGGGATCCTGGCGTTGGCCGGGGCGGCGCTGTGGTGGTCGTTCGGGCAGGGCGAAGCGGGCCGGGACCCGTTGGCCAACCGGGTGGTGGTCGTGCCGTACGAGAACGTGACGGGCGACGCATCCCTCGACCCGGTGGGGAGGATGGTGGCCGACTGGATCACCGAAGGGCTCGCCCAGACCCCGGGCGTGCTGGTCGTACCGACCTCCATGGTCCTCGAGGCGATGGCGATGGCGGGGGCGGAGGGAGCCGGGTCGGGGCCGGCCGAGGTGGCCAGGCTGGTTCATGCCGGCCTCACGGTCACCGGCTCCTACTACCGCCGCGGTGACGACCTCGAGTTCCACTCGGAGGTGGTGGACGTGGCGTCGGGAACGCGCTTCGCGGCGGTCCAGCCGATCCGGGGACCGGCCTCGGACCTCCAGGCCGCCGTCGACTCGGTCAGGATGAAGGTGATGGGTACGTTGGCGACCCGACTCAGCGAGTTGACCGCGTGGGAGATCCCCCCCACGGTCCAGCCTCCCACGTACGAGGCCTTCCTGGCCTACTCGCGTGGCATGGAGTCGTGGACGAAGGGAGACTACGCGTCGGCCGCCGACGCGCTCATGCACGCGTACGCTCTGGACACCATGTACGTTCGAAGCCTGATGTTGGCCTTGTCCGCTGCGTCGAACGCCGGAGACGCGAGAATGGCGGGCTCGATTCGCGCCATGATCCAGTCGCGGCGCGAAGAGCTCCCCCCTTACGATCGGTACCGTTTCGACTGGTCGGAGGCGCAGCGCCGTGGCGATTGGAGCGCGGCTCTCGCCGCCGCTCGGGCCGGGGCGGAGCTCGTGCCGTACGGGACGGTCAACCAGGCCCTCGTACTCACGCTGATCGATGTCAATCGACCCCGGGAAGCGCTCGCGGTGGCCGAGGATCTGACCGCCAACAACCCCATGGCCGGACGGTGGTACGCTTTTCCGCAGGTGCATGCCGAGATCCTGCACGCCCTCGGCGAGCACCAGCGGGAGCTGGCGGTCGTGCGGCAGGCCTACGACCACATCTCCGCCGACCGCCGCTTCCTGATGGAGTCCGAAGGAAGGGCCCTGGCGGCTCTCGGACGGGAGGGCGAGCTCCGGGGAATCATCGCCGAGATCGCCGCGACACCGACCGACATCGGCATCGACCCCGGGGCGGCGCTGCTCACCATCGCCGGAGAGGCCCGTGCCCACGGGCTCCCGGGGGCCCGTGACGAGGCCGTGGAGCAGGCGCTCGCCTGGTGGCGGGAACAGCCGGTCGGGTACCGACAGTCCATCACGGGGATGGCGCTGGAGGGGCGGATGCTCTACCTGGCGGAGCGCTGGGACGACGCCGACGAGGTCTTCCAGGCGCTGCCGGCCGACTCGGCCCACGTGGACGTGCTCGGATACCGGGGCACGGTTGCCGCTCGCCGGGGTGACGCGTCGGAGGCGCGGTCCTGGGCCGACGCCCTCGCTGGGCTCGACCCGGCGCGCGGACGCACCACGCTCTGGCGTGCCAGGATCGCCGCCCTGATCGGTGAGCGCGACGAGGCGGTGGAGCTGCTGAGGCGGGCCTTCGCCCAGGGCCTGGCGTTCGGTCTCTGGGTCCACCTCGATCCGGACCTGGAGCCGCTGCGGGGCTACCCGCCCTACGAGGAGGTCGTCCGGCCGAAGGGGTGAGAACCGTCGTCCCTCAGGGCCGCCAGACCACCGACAGGACCGCGTAGTGGAGCCAGGCGAAGGTGTACACCTCCGTCACGTCCGCACCGCCCTCGACGGTCCGGTACCCGCCCTGGACGCTCCAACGGTCGCTGAGGTCGTAGGCCAGCTCGAGGGCGGCATCTTCCGCGCGCCCGGGTCCGCCGGCCAGGGCGTCCACGTCGAGGCCGAGCCGCCATCGCGACGTGAACCGCCAGTCGCCGGCCAGGTGGAGCAGGGGGACGAAGCCCACGTCGGTCTTCTCGCCCGTGGTACCGTCCTGCTCGAGGCGGATGACGGCATCCCGGATCTTCGCTGTGAACCCGATCCACGCGGTGGTCGTCCCCCCCTCGTGGAACCGGTAGCGATACGTGAGGCGGTAGGAGTTGAAGGTGTACGTCGCCTCCGCGGGCCGGCCGGCTGCGAACGTCTCGCCGGCGAAGGAGAGGGTCCGCGCCGGCGTGCCGGTCTCGGTCAGTGAGAAGGGGGCGAGGAGGAGTCGGAGCGCGTGCCGTTCGTTGACGTTCCAGGTTACGTACAGGCGCCCGGCGGGCCAGGGACCGGGGCCGGCCAGGTCGTAGAGCGAGAAGCGCGTTGCGGTGCCGTCGTTCGGGATCTCGACGTCGTTGTAGCTCTGCCAGGCGGACCCCCCTTCCAGCTCGACGACCCAGCGGGACACGGGTTCGCCCGGCTGAGCTGCGGGCTCCTGCTGGGCAGCGACCGGCGCGGGGACGAGCGTGGCGAGGACGGCCGCGAAGGCCCGGGACGGTAGTGCGAAGGTCTTCATGGTGGCACCTTCAGGGGGGCGCGGTGATGGCGACGTCCCCCCAAGATACTTGAAGACCCCCGCCGTTAGGCCCCATAGTGGTCGCCACTGCCCTCCTCCCCCGGGGACGATGGACTCCTTGCGCCGCCTGATCCACGAGATCCACCGCCGCTCCCTATGGCAGGTCGTATCCATCTATCTGGTGGGCTCCTGGGGCGCGCTCCAGGTGGTGGACCAGGTCACGGAGAGCGCGGGCCTGCCCGACTGGGTTCCTCCCGTGGCTTTGCTCTTCCTGGTCATCGGGCTGCCGATCGTCGCCGCGACGGCCTTCGTCCAGGAGGGGATGCATCGCGGCGATGCCGCGCCGCCTCGTCCGCCCGCAGAGCCCGCCCCGAACCTGGCCGCCGGTACCGGCTCGCTGGACCGCCCCACCACCCGACCGCCGCGCATGCGGCGCCTCTTCACCTGGCGCAACGCCATCGGAGGGGGCGTCCTGGCCTTCCTGCTTCTGGCGACGCTCGTGGGCGGCTACTTCACCATGCGAGCCGCCGGCGTCGGGCCGGTGGCCTCCCTCGCCGCGCAGGGGCTGATCGACGCCGGCGACCCGGTGATCCTGGCCGACTTCGCGAACACCTCGAACGACGCCTCCCTGGCGAGCGTCGTCACCGAGGCACTCCGGGTCGACCTCTCGTCCTCCGAAGCCTTCGCGCTCGTGCCGCCCAACCGCATCCGCGACGTCCTCGAGCGCATGCAGCGCGATCCCTCGGAACCGCTCACCGCGGAAGTGGCCGAGGAGGTGGCAGTGCGCGACGGGATCAAGGCGGTCATCGAGGGTGAGGTGGGATCGGCCGGCTCGGGCTACATCCTGGTTGCGACGCTGCGCTCTCCAGACTCGGGTGTGCCGTTGGCCACGTTCCGGCGCACCGCGAAGGGACCGGACGAGGTCATCGACGCCATCGATGGGCTCTCCCAGGACATCCGCGAGAAGGCCGGCGAGTCGCTCCGGAGCATCAAGGCCGAGGCGCCCCTGGAGGCCGTCACGACGAGCTCCCTCGGCGCCCTGCGCAAGTACTCCGAGGCGCTGCGCCTGGAGGAGCAGGCGGAGTACCGGAGGGAGAAGACCCTCCTCCAGGAGGTCGTAGCGGAGGACCCCGGCTTCGCGATGGCGTGGCGAAAGCTCGCGGTGGCGATCCAGAGCGCCGGCGGCGAGCCCGGGGAAGGGCAGGCGGCCGCCACGAAGGCGTACGAGCTGCGCGATCATCTCACGGAACGCGAGCGCCTGCAGGCGACGGCATACTACCACAACGTGGTCACGGGCGACGTGCCGGCGCAGATCGAGGCGTACGAGGCGATTCTCGAGAAGTGGCCGGACGACGGTACCGCCCTGAACAACCTCTCGATCGGCTACACCGCCCGGACGCGCTACGAGGACGCCGCGGCCCTGCTGCGGCGGGCGGTCTCCGGCCCGGGTCAGACGCTCCAGGCGTGGAACAACCTGGTCTACAACCTCGTGCTCATGGGCGACGTGGACGCGGCGCGCGCCACGCTCGACTCCACCGCGGCTCACGCCGCCCCGCAGGACGTATGGCTCCTCTGGGAAGGGTGGCACGTAGCGGCGGTCGCAGGGGAGTGGACGGAGGCGCACGGGTTCGGCGAGCGCCTGGCGCGACTCCCGGGGGTCGCGCCGGTCTGGCGGTCCATCGGCGTAGGCCAGATGGCGGCCTCGGACGCGGCCACCGGAAAGCTGTCGGAGGCGCGCGACCACCTACGCACCGAGGAAGCGCAGGCGCGGACGGAGGGGCGCGTCGATGACGCCCTCGCGCGCGGCCTCGATCTGGCGAGCCTCGAGGCGCTCGTGCTCCCGGACCCCTCGGTGGCTCGCGCGACGCTCACCCGCGTGCTCGCCGCCGGGGACCTCGATCGGATCCCGGCCACCGCCCGGCCCTACGACGAGATCGTCCACCTGCTGGGGACGCTGGCGGCCGTCGACGGGGCGCGCGCGATGCTGGCGGCGTGGGAGAAGGCCGTCGGTGAGGTGGCGGGCTCGCCCCTCTCCGAGGCGCGAAAGTACGTGGACGCCCTCGGCCACCCCGATCCCGGTGCCGCCGCCGACGCGCTCGAGGGGCTGCGCACCGAGCTCGACTGCCCGCGCTGCTTCCAATGGGAGGTGGCCGAGCTCAGCCTGAAGGCCGGCCGGACGGCGCGGGCCGCGGCGATCTTCGAGGCGAGCGCGTCGGCCAGCCCGTGGGGCAACCAGGCCGTCGGGCTCTTTCCTGTGGTCCGCGTCGTGGCCCAGGAGCGCCTCGGCCAGGTCTACGAGGTGTTGGGCGACAGCGCGAAGGCCGCCGACCACTACGCGAAGTTCGCCGAGGCGTGGGCGGATGCCGACGCCGATCTGCAGCCCCGTGTCCGGATCGCCCGGGAGAAGGCCGCCGCGATGGGAGGCGCCCGTTGACCCACTTCGTGCGCAAGCTCCTCCGCGAGATCCACCGCCGCTCCGTCTGGCAGGTGCTCGGCATCTATCTCGCCGGGTCCTGGGTCGTGCTCCAGGTGGTGGACTCGCTCACCGAGTCTGCCGGCCTCCCCGACTGGACGCCGACCTTCGCCCTCGTGCTGCTCCTCGTCGGCCTGCCCATCGTCACGGCGACGGCCATCGTCCAGCGTGGCATGCCGGAGCTGCGCGGCGAGTACCGCGACGAGGTGGACCCGATGGAGCTGGAGGGACGCACGCCGGAGGAGGTCCACTTCGTTCCGGAGACGCATCCGCTCCACCACGAGCGCCTGTTCACCTGGCGCAACGCCATCCTGGGCGGGGTGGGCGGCCGGCCTGCTCGTGGCGGCCGTCGTCACGTACCTCGCCATGTGGGCCACGGGCATCGGACCCGTGGGCTCCCTGGTGGCGCAGGGCGTCATCGAGGAGGGCGACCCGGTCATCCTGGCGGACTTCACGAACGCACGCCGCGAGTCCACCCTCGGCGGCGTGGTCACCGCGGCCTTGCGCGCGGACCTGGCGCAGCGCCGGTGCTCCGCATGGTCGAGCGGGCCAGCCTCGGGACGTGCTCGCCGGATGCAGCGGGATCCCGGACGAGGCTCAGCCCGACGTCGCCCGGGAAGCGGCCCAGCGGGACGGCATCAAGGCGGTCCTGGAGGGGGACGTGGCGTCGGTGGGGACGGCTACCTCCTCACCGCGACGATCCGTTCCGCCGAGTCGGGCCAGGCCCTGGCGGCGTTCCGCGTCAGCGGCGCGGGTCCCGACGATGTCATCTCGGCCATCGACCAGCTCTCCCAGGACATCCGCGAGAAGTCCGGCGAGTCGCTGCGGAACATCCGCGCCGGTGAGCCGCTGGAGCAGGTCACCACCGCCTCGCTGGACGCCCTCCGCCTCTACGCCGAGTCGGAGGACGCCTTCGTACCGGGGGGACTACCCGCGACGATCGAGCTCCTGGACCAGGCGGTGGCGCTGGACCCCACCTTCGCCATGGCGTGGCGGCGGCTGGCCGTGGCCTACAGCAACACCGGCCTGGATCCCGGGAAGATGGTGGAGGCCACGACCCAGGCCTATCGGCACCGGGACCGCCTCACCGAGAGCGAGCGCTACCTGGCCGAGGCGTACTACTACGACCAGGTGACCGGGACCAGGCCGCGACCCGGCGGCGTACCAGAACGTCCTGCGGCTCGCCCCCGACAACCCCCAGCCCTGAACAACCTGGCCAACAACTACCAGGCCATCGACGATCTGGAGCGGGCAACGGAGCTGTACCGCCGGGCCATCTACGGGCCCGGCGTCTCCAACGTCGCGTTCCAGAACCTCTCGCAGACCCTGGTGGGCGCCGGACGGCCGGACTCCGCTCTGCCGTGGCGGACGCGTATCGCATGCGTATCCCGAAGACGATGCGGCGGTCCTGGTGCGCGTATGGCCCCTGGTGGCGCTCGGGAGGTTCGACGAGGCCGACGCCGCAGCGCGTCCCATCGCGTCGGACGCCTCACGGGTCGGCATCGATCGATCCGAGGCGTTCCGGGACCTTGCCTGGTGGCCGTCGCGCGGGGCGACCTGGACGAGGGCCGGCGTCTCATGTCCGAGTCCGTCCGGACGGGGACCCAGGCCGGTCCCGCGTATGCCTGGCTCGAGACGAACTGGGCAGCGTGGGCGGAGATTTCCGTGGGACGAGCATCGGAGGGGACCGCGTCCATCGAGAGATGGATCCGGGATGGCCGGTTCGCGGCGCTGTCGCCGCTGGCCCGCACCATTTTTCCCGGCGCTGAACCTGGCGCTGGCTGGAGACGTGGCGGGCGCCCGGGCGGTGACGGGGACTTCCGTGCGTCGGTGCCGGAGGCCCAGAGGAGCGCCGCGGCCGTCCGCCAGGCCCGCTTCGTCGACGCCCGATCCGGGCCCGGGGCTCCGACACCGTAGGTGTGGCGGCCGAGATGCAGGCCGTGCAGGACGACGAAGGCTGCTGGACCTGCTACCGCACGGAGATCGCCCTGGCGCACGAGTGGATGCACCGACCGGAGCGGGCCATCGAGCTCCACGAGTCGGTTCTGGCGCATCCGTACACCTTCGTGGAGCTGAACCCCGCGTACGGGACGGTGGCCATGCTCCACCTCGGGCCCCTCTACGAGGAGGTGGGCGACACCGCGAAGGCCGTGGAGGCCTACCGGCGGGTGGTGGACCGGTGGAGTGGAGGGGACGAGGAGGCCCAGAGGTACGTGGCGCGGGCGCGGGGGCGGTTGGAGGCGCTGGGGGGAGGGTAGGGGACGGTCGCCGGCCGGAGCACACCCCACTTGACCGGCATCTTCGCGCGACGGATTCTCGCGACGCGAGCGAGAGAGCCCATGAACGACGCGAAGAACCCGAGACTGGTCCTCGACCCGAGGTTCACGCACCTCGTGCGTGCCGGCGACCGGGCGGTGCTGGTCGGCGAAGACGATTTCCTCCTCCTCCGGGACCCCATCGTCGCAGCTGTGGTTCGCCTGGTGGACGGGACGCGCACCGCGGTGGAGGTCGCCCGGGCCCTGGCGAGGGAGCGGCGGCCGGAGCTCGTCCACTACGTGCTGCTGCTGTTGGAGGAGGAGGAGGTCGTGCGCGCCGCGGAGGCGTCGGAGCCGCCGCCTCCGCTCCCGGAGTCGACCGGACGAGACGGGCTGGGGAGGCGCCTCGCGGATGCCTGGCGGTCCCGGGATGAAGGGACGCCGTGCGTGCGCGCGGCGACCGTGGAAGGTGACCTGGGCACCGCGCTCATCCTCGCCGAAGACTACCTCCATCCGGGCATTGCGGAGCTGGTACGACGCACCCTCCGCGACCTGGACGGTCCCGTTCTTCTCGCGCGCCCGGGTGCCCACTCCGTTTGGGTCGGTCCTCGGCTGGGCGGGGACGGCGCGCCCTGCATCTCCTGCCTGCAGGCCCGGCTACGGATGAACCTCCCCGCGCGTACATTGCTGTACCGGGAGGGGCAGCTCGCGGACGACGTGGAGATCGTCGCTCTGCCACGCAGCATCCCCCGGTCGGCCTTCGACACGATCGCGAAGCAGGTCCGTACCGGCGATTCCATCGACGCATTCCACGCCATTCTGCATTCGGTGCGCCTCGGCGAGGCCGATCCCGGGGACCATCGCGTTTCCGCGCTCCCTCAATGCCCGGAGTGCGGGGACCCCCGCCTCACCGTGCCGGGCGCCGACGTTCATCTCGCGAGCCGTCGCAAGGTGGCGGGGTCCGGAGGGGGCTTCCGCACGGTGACGCCGGAAGAGACGGCGCGCCGCGTGGGGCGATGGTGAGTCCCCTGACCGGGGTGGTGCGGAGCGTACGGAGGATCCCGGCGAAGGGGTGCGCCAGCGTTCACGTCTATTCCGCGAGTCACGCGTACCACTACGGACGGGCCCGCCTGGCGGATCTCGGGGAGGAGACCAGAGATCACAGTGGCGGGAAGGGGAGCACAGACCTGGACGCCCGGGTCAGCGCCTTGTGCGAATCGCTCGAGCGCGCTTCGAGCGTCTACCGGGGGGACGAGGTGACGAGGGTGGGCCGGCTCTCGGAGCTGGCGCGGCCGCCGTCGCCCCGGGGGAGCTCATGCACTTCAGCGAGCGACAGCTCGCGGGTCGTGATGCGTGGAACGAGAAGGTCGGCGGGGGCTTCCAGTGGATCTCCGAGCCGTACGCCGGCGAGCCCATCGAATGGTCTCCCGTGCGATCCTTGCGGACGGACGAGGTCCGCTGGGTGCCGGCTGCCTTCGTCTACTACGGGTTCCCCGGCGCGGGGGCGCGCTTCTGCGACGGCGACTCCAACGGGCTCGCCAGCGGGAACTGCGTCGAGGAGGCCGTGCTCCAGGGGCTGCTGGAGGTGGTCGAGCGCGATGCCGTCGCGCTCTGGTGGTACAACCGGGTTCTGCGGCCGCGCGTCGAGATCCCCGCGTCGGGAGATCAGTGGTTCCGGGAGGTCCAGGCCTGCCACGCGGCCAACGGTCGGGCGCTGTGGGCCCTGGACCTGACGTCGGACGTGGGCCTGCCCGTGCGCGCCGCCTTGTCGGCCCGGGACGGCCGGGAGATCATCTTCGGATTCGGGCGCACCTGGATCCCCGCATTGCGTTGCGACGCGCCGTCTCCGAGGTGAATCAGATGCTCACGTCGGCGCTGTTGGCACCGGAGCAGCGTGAGGCCCACCTCGGCCGAGATTTCCCCAACGTCCTCATCTGGTGGGAAGGTCACAAGCTCAACACCCATTTCTCGAAGGCGGGTCGGCTCCTCGGTGGAGGCGGGCAGGAAGTGGCCCACCCATCAACGCCGACCTGAGGAACGACATCCTCGAATGCGTTGCCCGTGTGGCGTCGTCGGGGTGCGACGTACTTGTCCACGACCTCACCCGCCCCGACATCGCCTTTCCGGTGGTGAAGGTGATCGTGCCCGGACTGCGTCACTTCTGGCGCCGCCTCGGACCCGGCCGCCTGTACGATGTGCCGGTGCGCCTCGGGTGGCTGGAGGAGCCGGTGGCGGAGCATGACCTGAACCCGGTCTCGCTGTTCGTCTGAGGCGGCTCCGATTCTCCTTTCCTGCGCCGGATCTCGCACCTAAGTTGTGGATGCCACTCCACCGATCCCGCGTTTGCGCGGCACGGAACCACGTGATCGCGCGATAGCCAGCCGAGATGGTGGCCCCGATCGTGTGGGGAGCGCCTCGATAGGCTCTGCGGGCCGCCCGTGCCGGTCGGCCCTGGAGGCTCCACCTGCCCATCGACTATCCCGAGGCGCGACGAGGCGAGGAAGGTGCCCGTGCAGCCCGAGGTGCAAGTCTCCAAGCGGGCCATCGAGGTCTGGGTCGTCGAAGACAAGCCGGATTACCGGCAGGTCGTCCAGGAGATGGTGGACGCCGCAGGTGACCTGCGGGCGCCACACGTCTTCGGCTCCGGCGAGGAGCTCTTCGCGTTCCTGAACCAGGGGCACCACTTCGCGCCCGACGTCCTCGTCGTCGACATCGGCCTGCCGGGCATGGACGGCATCGAGATCGTGCGCCGCGTCAAGGACCTGTCGCCCGAGACGCAAATGGTCATGCTGACCATCCACGAGGACAACGAACAGGATCTTCGAGGCGATCTGCGCCGGAGCCTGCGGCTACCTCCTCAAGACGGCGACACCGGACGCGATCCTCTCGGCCATCCGCGAGGCCCACGCCGGCGGTGCGCCCATGACGCCGCAGATCGCCCGGCGGGTCCTGAATCTCTTCACGCAAATCCGTGCGCCCCACTGGGACTACGACCTCACCGAGCGCGAGCGGGACGTCCTGCGCGAGCTCGTCGACGGCAAGACCAAGAGGGAGATGGGCAGGTCGCTCTACGTGAGCGAGCACACCGTCGACTCCCACCTCCGAAGCATCTACCAGAAGCTGCACGTCCACTCCCGCACCGAGGCCGTCGTGAAGGCCATCCGGGAGAATCTCGTGTCCCTCGAGGACGAGGTCTGAGGGGCCACAGGTCTGAGGGGCCACAGGAAGGAGGAGCGTCATGAGCTGCGGCTGCAACGAGACGAAGTCGGAGAAGAAGGGCATGACCCGCGGGGAGTTCATCGGCGTGGGGGCGGCGGCCGCGGCGACACTTGGCACGGTGGGGGTGGCGGTGGGGAGAGGAGCGGCACGAGCGCCGGGTCCCTGCGCCTGACAACCGGCTACTACGGCGAGTTTCGTCGGACCCTCCGGCTGCTCCGCTGGACGATCAAACGCTTCCGAGCTGCAGGTGACTCTGGGAGAGGTCTTCCCCCGCATGGTGGCGGAGGCATGGCTTACTACAGGGCGACGATTCCCGTTCGCCGACCAGGTCGGAGTCACCCCCTACCTCGCCTCACGACCTCGAGCAGCACCGCGTATCTGGTCAGCCTCGGCACGGTGTCGCCGAGCCCGGTCCGCGGCTCGACAAGTTCGCGAAGACCGCAGTTCGGCCACCGCCTCAATCTGCTGAAGGAGTATCTGACGTCCACGCCTCCGCGTCTGAACTCATTCCTATACGCTTCCTACGGCTTCGGTGCGTTCGATTTCATCCTGAGCGACTTACGGACTTGGATCTGCTTCGCACCCGGCGCCTCCGGAAACGGCCGTGGCAGCTCCTGCGCTACTACGAATTCAGGGACACCGGGCATATCGACGCACCGGGATTCCTTTCTATCTCGCTGACCCGAGCGCTCTGGCCTTCGATGTGCAGAGCTCCGGCGGGCCCCTCGCAGGTATGGACCGAGTACAGCGGGCACCGAACATCCGCGTCAGCTGGGGGGAGACGTCGTGAGCGGGTCTCACCTGCCTCTCCTTCCTGCCGGGGGATGGGGCGCCGCAACTACTTCACACCCCTGACGATGCGTGGGAAGCCTTGCGTGAGCAGTCGCGCGAGGGCCCGGCCCCTCCGGACCGGGAGCTCTTCAACCAGGCGCAGGTGAGGTTCCCGGACGTCCCCGTTGGCCCAAGCTATACGATCCGGAGCTTCACACAGGCAGTGGAGCGCAAGCGCACATGGCAGCTGGAGGGCTCGGCATATTGCGGATCATTCAGCAGCTGCCCCGCGTCATCGCGACGGCCTGGAGAGACGAAGAGGCTGTGTGCGGAGACTCGCTCTGGACTCGCATCATCGCACCAGGTGGGATGAAGAAGGTCTTCGAGGATCGACTCGAAACCAGCTTGCCTGGTAACATGGTCTTCGCCTTGGGTAACCATGCCATGGATCACGTGGAAGTGAGTTTCGAAGGGATCCGCTTCCCGCCTCCAATGCCTGCACCGCCCCACCTGTCGATGCTCCTCGCCATCTCCCTGGGCCGCGCCGGCAACCCCGTCTTCACCGACACCCGTCGCCCACCGCGGGGGGAGTAGCCGGACGCGAAGATGGCCGCGACCCGTCGGCGGGTCGAGCGCACCGACCCGCTTCGTAGAGGAGCCCTGAAGGCCACGGCCACCAGCTTCCCGCTGGTGGCCGTGGCCCTGCTGGGCGCTGCGGGACCGGCTCGATCTCAGGGCACCGACCGGTACGTCTTCACCACGTACGGGATGGAAGAGGGCCTGTCCCACGGCACCGTGGAGGCCATCGTCCAGGACTCTACGGGCTTTCTGTGGATCGGGACGCACGGCGGCGTGGACCGCTTCGACGGGCGGGGATTCCGCGCCTTCCGGCACCGGAGCGACGACACGACGTCTCTGGCCAGCAACTACGTCCTCGCGGTGGCGCGGGCTCCGCGGGGAAGGCTCTGGGTCGGAACGGAGGACGGAGGACTCGATCTCCTCGACCCGCTCACCGGAGTGGCTCGTCACTTCGGGCTGGAGGCCCTCGGTCCCTGGAGCACGGATGCGGAATTCGGCGCGCCGACGCGTGGTGGTCGCACGGTGTGGAAGATCGCCGCAGCCGATGACGGTTCTCTGGTCGTCTTCACGGATGCGGGATTCGCCTGGTTCGATCCCGTCACCGAGCGTTACGGATCGTTGTCCGACTCGACCGCGCCGCTGGCAACTGCACTGTGCGGCACGTCCGGCCGTGGCGTGTTCGTGGGCTTCGCGGATGGCACCATTCGCCAGCTGACTTCGGTGCGACCCGACGCCGGCTCCACGCGGCCCGTGGACGGTGCCGTCCTGGCGACCCTGCCCGGGCGGGTGGACGCGCTCGCGTGCTCGGCACCCGGAAGCTTGCTCCTCGCCGCCACCCGGGGTGGCGGCATCTGGCAGCTCGAGCTGGACGACGGGAACCCCGCGAGCCTGGGTACGCTTCCGGGCGCGGGGGAGGGCGGGTATCGCGCGGTGGACCTGCTGCGGATGCCGGACGGAGCCGTGTGGATCGCGACCACCGACGGTGTATGGCGGATCGGGAAGGGCAGCCGGGTCGCGGAGCGGGTGGTGGGCGCCGGCGCGGGGCGCTCGATCCCGCATTCCGACGTGCGGAGCCTCTTCCTCGATGCCCGGGGCGTCCTCTGGATCGGCACCTGGAACGGCCTCGCCAGCCTCCATCCGCTCCAGGCGACGATGCACCGCGTGCTCGTGGGCCCGCAGGGAGGGGCGGGCCTGCGAGGTGACGCGGTTATCGCCATCGAACAGGACACGCGAGGGCGGGTCTGGGTGGGAACGGACGGTGGTGGGGTGCAGAGGATCGAAGGGGACTGGAAGTCGGGGGATGTCCGGGCCGTGTCCCCACCAGGCCTCGGACCCTGGGCCGGCGGGGTCGTATTCGGCCTCGAGTCGGATGGAAAGGGAGGCATCTGGATCGCCGCGTACCAGGACGGCGTTCTTCATCTGCGCGCGGACGGTACGATCTCCCCGGTCGCCGCGCTGGATGATTCGGGGAATTCCGTTCGAGCCACCGTCTATTCGGTATTCCGCGACCGCGAAGGAGACGTCTGGGCCGGGTCCCTGGATCTGGGCCTCCTTCGATACGATTCGGAGAGGATGGTCTTCGCGCCCCATCTGAAGGGGAAGGACCGGGCGAGGCTCGGGAGCGAGTTCGTGTGGCCCATCACCGAGGACCCTGGCGGTCGCCTGTGGGTCGGCGCGGTGAACGGCGGGCTCGCCTCCCTCGGGCTCGGTCGCACCTCAATCGTGCTTCGCGCGGCGGGCCCCGAGGGTCCGAGCAGCAACCGCATCCTCTGCGTCCTCGTCGATTCCGGCGGGACGGTGTGGGTGGGAACGGAGGGAGGTGGCCTGAACCGGCTCGACCCGAAGACCGGCGCGTTCAGGGTCTACGGAGTCGAGGACGGCCTCCCGCACCAGAACGTGGAGGCGGTGGTGGAGGACGGGCGGGGCTACCTCTGGGTCTCCACGTCGGAGGGGCTCGCCCGCTTCGACCGCACCTCCGAGGAATTCCTGACATTCACGGACGTCGCCGGGCTCGCGGGCAACCGATTCTACGCCAACGCCGCTTACCGGACTGCCGAAGGGGAGCTCCTCTTCGGGGGCCCCGCCGGAATCACCATCCTCGACCCCGCCGCTATCGAGCGGCGTGAAACGCCTCCGACCGCGGCGCTCACCGCGTTCCGTATCCAGGGGCGGGAGATGCCGATCGCCCGGGCGATGGCGCCCGGGGGTCTCGATCTCCGGCCCAAGGAGAACTTCTTCGCCTTCGAGTTCGCGGCCATGGACTTCGTGGATCCGAGCCAGAACCGATACCGCTACCGCCTCGAAGGACTCGATCCGGGGTGGGTGGACGCCGGCACCGACCCCGTGGCCAACTACACGTCGGTCCCCCCTGCCCGGTACGTCTTCCGGGTGGCCGCCCGGAACAGCGAGGGGATCTGGAACCAGGATGCCCTGGCGATCCCCGTCCGGGTGCGGGCGCCCTTCTATCGGACGGCCTGGTTCCGGACGCTGGTGCTCCTCGTGGTGCTGAGCCTGGCTTGGGGCATGTACTCGTATCGCCGGCGCGAGCTCCGGGCGCGCGAACGACTGCGGCTGCAGGCCCGTGAGAGTCTCCGGTCGGAGATCGCGGGCGAGCTCCACGACGACATCGGCGCGAACCTCTCTACCATCGTGCAGAAGGCGTGGCTGGTGGGGTCGGCGGCGGTTCTGGACGAACGGGGGCGGACGCACCTCGAGGACATGGGACGGCTGGCCCGCGAATCGGTGGACAAGGTGCGGGAGACGGTCTGGGTCGTGAACACGCGGTACGACACCGTCTCCGATCTCGTGAAGAAGATGCAGGACACCGTCGACACGATGTTGCGCGGGCAGGTGACGCACTCGCTCAAGAAGGTCGTGGAGCAGCCGGACCTGGTGCTCAGCATGGAGACGAGGCGCAACATCTACCTGATGTTCAAGGAGAGCCTGCACAACGTCCTGAAGCACGCGTCGGCCTCCACCGTCGGGATCGAGCTCACGGTGCGGGGTGACGAGCTGCGCTTCCGCGTATCGGACGACGGCGTCGGCTTCGACGCGGCGGTCGTGACCGACGGGAGCGGACAGGACCTCCTGCGGCGTCGCGCGGCGCTGTGTAACGGCTCGGTGCACGTCACGAGCGCTCCGGGGAAGGGCACTACCATCGAGGTGCGCGCGAGCCTTTCGTAGGCCGCCATCCGGCCGCGCTGCCTCCGGCCGTCGGGCCCTCGAAGACCCCAAGCTCCCGGACTCACGGGATGCGAAACCCCGCCTCCGCGCGACGCGGACGCTCCTCCCTCCTGCCTAGACTCCTGTCCAGGTGGAGGCCCGGGGGGGCTTCCACCCGCGAGAGGACGCGAGAGGAAGCGTCCTCGATCAGGCAGGAGGTGCACCATGAAACGCGTGAGCACACCCCTTTGGGTCGGGATCGCGGGCCTGCTGATCCTGCAGGCCAACTGCGCCGATTCTCCCACCGATCCGTCCTGGGCGGGAGCACCAGAGCGGCTGGACCATCCGGACTACCTGGACGTCAGGGTTCGCAATGCGACGCACGAACGGGTCGCGGTGTCCGTCGCGTTCGACGGGATCGATGCGGAGGCACTGGGGATCCTTCCCGAAGGAGCCTCGGAGCTCTTCCGCGTCGTGTCCCCCGCGCTGACGGGCGGAGGGCCCGCACGGTTCGTCGCGATCTCGATCACGGACGTCGGGCGTCACGAGTCCGAGCCGCTCCAGGTCATGGCCGGTTGGGCCGTGGAGGTCTCGGTCACGGCGACGGGCCCGGTCGCGAGCCGGGCGCGTGATCTTGAGGGCCGCACACGGTATTGACCGGGAACGCACGGCGGCTCCCCGCGTGACGAGGGCGCCCCGGGGGATCCCCCGGGGCGCCCTTCGTGTCTTCTTGGACTCGGCCGGCTGATTCTCTTCAGATCGACCCCAGGCAGAACGACCACACCACGAAGACCGAGCCCATGATGGTGGCCGCCACGATCGCGGCCTCCATGGGGCAGATGTCCTGGTGGCCCTTCTCTCCGTGGAACCACGCCACCACGAGCATCGGCAGGACGCCGAAGCCCGCTACGAGGGACACCGCCTGCTGGAACTTCACGGACCAGCCCCAGATCTCGCTCAGCACGTCCATGAGCTGCAGGACGAGCCAAGCGAGGGCGAGGTACGCCACGGTCCACTGGACGACCTTCCGCTCACGGAGCCGGTCGAGGAGGGAAATGCACTGGGTCCGTGCGACTTCCTGGGGTCGCACGGCTTCCCGGGGCTGCGTGGCTTCCTGCGGTCGTGCTGCTTCCTGGGTTCGTGCCGTGCGGATGTCCCGGATCGTTTCCTTTGCCAACCGGGTCTCTTCTGCGAGGAACTGGCTCATCGGAACCTCCCACTCCGAGGGTGCCTCAAAGGTCGGGCTGGAGGGGGTCCGTCGCGTGACGTGCCGGCGGGGTTCGGGCTCACGTGGACGCGGGATTTCCGACTCGCCACGGAGGGGACGGTCGCCGGCGTCCCCGCTTCCGTCGACGGAGGGCCGCCACCAGTTTCCAGCCATGAGCCCCGACGTGTGCATCCCGAACATCGGCCCCGCCCAGCGGCGTCTGCGTGCCCGCTTCGGCATCGTCGCGCTCGCGGCGGCGGTGGCGGCGTGGGCGGGTGTGACGGCCCTCGGCCTGCCGGCGGACCTGCGTCTGATCGCGGTTCCCCTCCTGTTCGGTGGCTTCCAGGGACTCTTCCAGGCACGCGAGAAGACCTGAGTGCGCCTGGCATCGCGCGGTCTGCGCGACCTGGGAGGCGGGGTGGAGCGGATCGAGGACGCCGGGGAGCTCGCCGCTGTCCGTGCCCAGGCTCGCCGCGTGACCTGGACGAGCCTGGCGGCGACCATCGTGGTCAGCGCGGTGCTGGCGCTCCTGTCCTGACCCTCGACCGGGTCCGCGAAACAGTCCTCGACCGGTCAAGCTGACCCGTCGATCTGTCCGCTTCGGACAGATGGCCGAACGCTGAGACGACCTCCGGGCCGCCTCGAATCTCCATAAGCTCTTGTCCAAGAATACTTTACGATGAGGCTCGGGCCCGGCCCCGCTCTTGCATCCTGGAGACCTCGTGAAGGCAACCGGCATGTGGCCCCCCCGCTCCCGCCGGGAGCTGGAGGTCGGATACCCTCCATCCCCCTGGGCCGAAGAAGAACCCTCCCTTGTCCGACTCCACTCCCGGCGCGGAGCGCAGACGCCCCCGAACGGCGGGCGCTTCGGATCGAGGGCGACGAGTGCTCAACATCCTCGTCGCCCTCGTCCTCATCGCCGTCACGGCGCCTCTCATGATCCTGGTGGCCGTGCTGGTCAGATTGGAATCGCCCGGCCCCGCGATCTACAGGCAGCCGCGTGTCGGACTGGACCGGCGCCACCGTCGCCGCGCTTCCGGGCCCGCCCGCGAGCGGCGGAACGGTGACTTGGGTGGACGAATCTTCACGATCTACAAGTTCCGCACGATGTGCGCGGAGACCGGTACCACAACGCAGAGGTGGGCGACCCAGGACGACACGCGGGTCACGCGCCTGGGGCGGTTCCTCCGGGCGGCCCGCATCGACGAGCTGCCCCAGCTCTTCAACGTGCTGAAGGGCGACATGAACATCGTGGGCCCCCGGCCGGAGCAGCCGGAGATCTTCGCCGAGCTGCGTGAGGAGGTGCATGCCTATCCCGATCGCCAGAAGGTGCTGCCGGGCATCACCGGCTGGGCCCAGGTGAACCTCGGCTACGACACGAGCACGGACGACGTGCGGAAGAAGGTCGAGCTCGACCTCGAGTACATCGACAAGCGCTCGGCCGTGGAAGACCTCACGATCATGGCCAGGACCGTGCCGGTCATCGTGGGTCGCAGGGTGTGGATGGAGCCGGTCCCGATCGACCGTGGTCTCAGGCTGCTCACACGATCCACTGGAAGCCGTCCACCACGAAGTCCTGTCCCGTGATGAATGACGGCTCCGACGCCGCCAGGAAGACGACGACCTGAGCCACGTCGGCGGGCTTGCCCAGCCGCCCCAGGGCGATCCCCTTCGTGAGCTCGGCGCCGCGTGCCCGCGTCAGGGCGTTGCCCAGCTCGGTCTCGATGATGCCCGGGCAGATGGCGTTGATGGCGATCGACGGCCCCAGCTCCTTGGCGAGAGCGCGGGTGAGGCCCAGGATCCCGGCCTTGGCCGCGGCGTAGGCGAACTTGCTCACGGCGGTGGTGACGCCGCCGCTGTAGGCGTTCAGGGACGACATGTTGGCGATGCGTCCGCCGCCCTGGCGCTGCATGACCGGGACCACCGCCCGGCACCAGTTGAAGCAGCTCTTCAGGTTGATCGCCTGCGTCCGGTCCCACTCCTCCTCGGTGATCTCCAGAATCCCCTTGGGCATGGAGCGCCCCGCGTTGTTGAGCAGGAAGTCCACCCGCCCCCACCGGGCCACGACGTCGTCCACGACCTCCTGGGCGCGGTCGAAGAGCGCGACGTCCGCCTCGTAGGCGAGGCACTCCCGCCCGCGCGCGCGCACCTCTCCGGCGGTGCGCGCCATCTCGGGTGCCAGGATGTCCACCAGGACGATGTCGAAGCCGGCGTCGGCCAGCGCCAGAGCGGAGCCGCGGCCGATGCCGCGGGCACCCCCGGTGACGATGGCCACGCGGCGGTCTGCGGCGTGCGGGCCGTGCGTGGGATCGAACATGGACGACAGAGTGGGCCGCCGGCTCAGGGAGCGCCAGAAGCCGGGGGCGGTTCCCACGACGCCGGATCCAGCTTGTAGAAGTCGACGAGCAACTCGTACAGGCGCGGCTGGTCCTCGCGGAGGGCGACGGGCCGCTCGAAGAACGCCTCGGTGGCGACGGCGAAGAACTCGGCGCGATTCTCGGCGCCGTAGGGATCGAGGGTGGTGGGGTCGCCCTGCTCGGCGCGGGCCACGTGCTCGGCGAACTGGGTCGTGAGCATCGCCGCCCAGGCGCGGTACGCGGATCCGGAGTCGAGCACCGGCACCCCGTCCATCGTCCCGTCCTCGGCATCGAGGATGTGGGCGAACTCGTGCAGGACGACGTTGTGGCCGTCGGTCGCGCTGAGCGCGCTGCGCAGGACCGCATCCCATCCGAGCACCACGATCCCCGTCTGCCAGGCCTGGCCCAGGAGGGGAGCCTCGGGTCGAACGACCTGACCCGAGGGGTGCATCCCGACCCTCTTGGGGAGGAAGGTGGACGGGTACACGAGCACCCGACGGAGGCGCGTGTACCTGGGGTAGGACATCTTCAGCAGGAGGAAGCACGCCTGCGCCGCGATGGTCACGCGGACCTCCTCCGTCACCTCGAGCCCCGCACACCCCTCGATGGGGACCTCCCTCAGGAATAGCTGCATCAGGCGGTAGAGCCGCTCCCGGTCGGTGGCGGGGAGGCGGGACGCCATCGGGACCCGATCGGCCACGAGCCGGGGCCATGCCGGAGGGACCGGCTCCGTCGGAAGGCGGACGGAGGCGCCCAGCGGTGGCAGCGACAGCAGGCCGCGCAGGAATCGGGTCAGGCGGTTCATCGTCGTCCGAGTCGAGGTGGAGACGAAAGATAGCCGGACGTCGACCTCCTTCCCGGCACCGCCCGCGGTGCGGTACCTTGAGACAGACCCTCCCCGAACCGCCATCTCGCCATGCCCTCGGCTCGCGCGGGTGCTCGTGTTCTCGGTGTGGACGTCGGGGCCGTATCGGTCTCCACGGTGGAGCTCGGCTGCGACGGTGAGGTCCTCGGCGCGCATTACGCCCTGCACCACGGCGACGTGGAAGCCACCCTCACGGACCTCCTCGGCCGGGCGGACCCGGGGGCCCTCGCCTTCGTCGCGTCCACCACGTCCGCGCCCTCCCTCCTCCGGGCCGACGCGCGCTTCGACAACCAGGTGTGCCTCATCACCGCGGGCCGGCACTTCCACCCGGGGGCCGGGAGCATCCTGGTGGTGGGGGCCGAGCGCTTCGGCCTGATCCGCTTCGACGAAGCGGGGGAGTACCGGAGCTACAAGTCCAATCCCCCGTGCGCTGCCGGTACCGGGGGATTCGTGGACCAGCAGGCGCGCCGGCTGAATCTGGACGGGGCCGCCGTGCTCGCCGACCTGGCCCTGGCCAACCGGGCCCCGCCTCCCAGGATCGCGTCCCGGTGCGCGGTCTTCGCCAAGACCGATCTGGCCCACGCGCAGCAGGAGGGCTTCGGGCTGGAGGCCATCTGCGACGGCCTGTGCCTCGGCGTGGCGCGGAACATCGCCGATACGCTGTTCACCGGGGAACGGGTGCTCGCGCCCGTCCTGGTGACGGGCGGCGTCGCGAAGAACCGGGCGGTCGTGCGTCATCTCCGCGAGATCCTGGGCCTGGAGATGGAGGTGGACCAGGACCTCCCGCTCGGTGCGGCGGGCGCCGCGTTGCGGGGACTGCCCGAGGCCCTCCTGCGCGAGCCGGGGTCCGTGCGGCGTCCGGAGGGGCTCGTCGCGGGGCACACCGGCATCCGGGCATGCGAGCACGACCCGCTGAAGCTCCGCCTGTCCGACTACCCGGACTTCGCGAGCCTGCGATCGGAGCCTGTTCCGGGGCCGCGTCGTGGCCCACTCGCATCCCCTGGAGGTGGATGTCTACCGCGAGGTGGGGAGAGGCGAGCAAGAGGTCTACCTGGGCGTGGACATCGGTTCCACCAGCACCAAGGCCGTGGTCACCGACCTCGACGGCGGCGTGCTGGCGGGCTTCTACACAGCCACCGCCGGCCGCCCGGTCGAGGCGGCGCAGCTCATCCTGGAGGGGATCGCCGTGTGGGCCGAGGGCCGGGGTGTCGATCTCGCCTTCGTCGGCGTCGCCACCACCGGGGCGGGGCGCAAGCTCGTGGGGACCGTCTTCGGCGCGGATCTGGTGCTGGACGAGATCACCGCGCACGCGCGCGCCGCCGTCGAGCTCCACCCCGGCGTCGACACGATCCTCGAGATCGGAGGGCAGGACTCGAAGTTCACCACCCTGAAGCATGGGCGGGTGACGTTGTCGGTCATGAACAACGTGTGCGCGGCCGGCACCGGCAGCTTCATCGAAGAGCAGGCCCAGCGGCTCGCCGTGCCGCTCGCCGAGTACGGGCCGCGCACGGAGGGCCACGGCTCGCCCCTGGCGAGCCAGCGGTGCACGGTCTTCATGGAGCGGGACCTCAACCACTATCTGAGCGAAGGCTACGCGCGCGGAGAGGTCCTGGCCGCCGTGCTCCACTCGGTGCGTGAGAACTATCTGAAGAACGTGGCCATCGAGTCCGCCATCGGCGACGTAGTGGTTTTCCAGGGGGCCACGGCGCGCAATCGCGCCCTGGTGGCGGCCTTCGAGCAGAAGCTGGGCAAGCCCATCCACGTCTCGCGCTTCTGCCATCTCGCCGGCGCGCTCGGGGGGGCGCTCACGCTGAAGGACGAAGGCGCATCTTTGTCACGCTTCCGGGGACTCGAGCTCCATCGCGGCCGGATCCCCATCCGGTCCGAGACCTGCGAGCTGTGCGCGAACCACTGCAAGCTGAGCGTGGCGGAGGTGGCCGGGGAGACGGTGGCGTACGGCTTCCTGTGCGGCCGCGACTACCACGGGCCGAAGCGTGTGGACGACGACCCGTCGGGGTTCGACCTGCTGAAGGCGCGTCGGCGCGCCTTTCCCCCGCCGCCCGTCCGGGAGCCGCGGAAGGGCGTGCGTATCGGCCTTCCGGCGGGCCTGCATCTCTTCGAGGACCTGGCGTTCTGGCGGCACTTCTTCCACCGGCTGGGCATCGTCACCCTCACCAGCGAGCGGTACGCCGACGCGGTGCGCGACGGGCGGCACCTGGCGGGAGCCGAGTTCTGCGCGCCGCTGACGGCCCTCCACGCGCACGTCCGGTACCTGTTGGACCGCGCCGACCGGGTGTTCCTCCCCTTCTACCTGGAGACGAAGCCACCCGACGGCGTGGGTCGGCGGCAGTACTGCTACTACACGCAGTTCGCGCCGAGCCTGGGCGCGGGCCTGTGCGCGGAGGGCGAGCGGGAGCGGCTCCTCACCCCCCTCGTGCACTCGCTCCGCGGCAGCCTGTTCACCAAGGCGGAGCTGTACCGGACGCTCCGGTCCGCGGTACCGGGAGGGCTCTCCTTCTTCGACGTGTCCTCCGCGTTCGACGAAGCCTGCGCGGCACGGGACGCGGCGGCGGCGCGCCTGCGCGACGTCTACGTGCGGGAGACCGCCGGGCGGGACGATCTGCACGTGGTGCTGCTGGGGCGTCCGTACTCGGTGCTGTCGCCCCACATGAACAAGCGCATTCCCCAGATCTTCGGCTCCCTGGGCGTGCGGGTCTTCTATCAGGACATGCTGTCGTACGGGCCCGGGGACGTGGACGCGCTGCGTCCCCTTCTCGAAGAGGTCCACTGGCGGTACGCCGCGCGGATCCTCGAGGCCGCCGAAGTCACGGCGCGCACGCCCGGGGCGTACCCCGTGCTCGTCACCTCCTTCAAGTGCTCGCCCGACTCCTTCCTGCTGGACTACTTCCGACGGCTCATGGAGTCCCACGGCAAACCCTACCTGGTGCTGCAGCTGGACGAGCACGACTCCCGTCTCGGCTACGAGACCAGGGTGGAAGCCGCGGTACGCGCCTTCCGCAATCACCACGGAGCGGCGCGGGCCGCGCTGCCGCGGGCCGACGGCCGGCGCGCGCCTTTCCCGTGCACCCGTCCCGTCCACCTGGCCGACAAGACCATCCTCTTCCCCAACTGGGACACCGCCAGCCTCCGCCTGGTCGTGGCCGCCCTGCAGCGGCGGGGGTACGACGCGCGCCTCCTGCAGGACACCCCGGGCTCCATCCGCCGGAGCGTGCGCCACAATACCGGCCAGTGCACCCCGCTCAACATCATCGCCCAGGACTTCACCGAGTACGTGGAGTCCCACGACCTCGATCCGGCCCGTACGGTCCTGTGGATGGCGGCGTCCAGCATCGCCTGCAACATCCGCCTCTACCCGCAGTACATCCGCTCCCTCCTCGCCGCCTATGGGCGCGGGTTCGAGAAGTCCGAGGTGTACAGCGGCGCCATCACCCTCCAGGACATCTCGGCCACGTTGCCCCTGGAGGTCTACCTCGCCTACATGTTCGGCGGCTTCATGCGCAGGGTCGGCTGCCGCCTCCGCCCCTACGAGCGTCGGCGGGGCGCCACGGACGCAGCCGTGCAGGAGGGGCTGGCGAAGCTCGAGGAGGCGTTCCTCGGTCGGCGTCCGAAGCAGACGGCCCTCGCCGAGGCGGTCGCCGCGCTCGCGGCCGTGGCGTGCGTCGAGGACGGAGCCCGCCCCGAGGTGGCCATCTTCGGGGATCTCTACTCCCGGGACAACGACGTCCTCAACCAGGGCCTGGTGCACTTCATCGAGGACCACGGCGGCGAGGTGATCACCACGCCCTACACGTCCTACGTGAAGATGGTCGTGCGCCCGTACTACTGGAAATGGTTCCTGGAGGGCAAGTACATGAACGTGCTGTCCACGGGAGCGCTCATGGCGGCGGTGTCGCCGCTGGAGCGGAAGTACTTCCCCTACTTCGAGCGGGTCCTCGGCGAGCCCGCGCCGTCGTACGACGCCTCCGCGCACGACATCCTGGCCGAGTACGACGTGCGCATGGAGCACACGGGTGAGTCCATGGACAACCTGCTCAAGATCTTCTACACGGTGCGCCACCACCCGGAGGTGGCGCTCTTCGTCCAGGCCAGCCCGGCGTTCTGCTGCCCGTCGCTCGTCACCGAGGCGATGTCGACGCGGATCGAGCGGAACACCGGCGTTCCGGTGGTCTCCGTGACGTACGACGGCGTGGGGGGCGGGAAGAACGAGGTGATCCTGCCCTACCTCGAGTACCCGCGTGCGCGCGGCGGACGGGCGCGCAGGCTCGAGACGGCCTGACGACGGAGAGCCGGGAGGCCACGCGCGGCGGTCTCAGCTTCCAGGTCGCAGCTCCAGCACGAGGGCTCCGCCCGCCGGCAGATCCAGGCGTACCGGTGTCGGGCCCGGGCCGT
Organism: uncultured Gemmatimonadales bacterium; assembly: GCA_963848895.1. Taxonomy (GTDB): domain Bacteria; phylum Gemmatimonadota; class Gemmatimonadetes; order Longimicrobiales; family Gaopeijiaceae; genus SZUA-318. Next base: position 56,012 of record CAWKGE010000016.1, on the reverse strand, counting down.
ACGCGCCGAAGGGCTCGCGCCCCGACTCCAGGATCCTGAACATCCGTCCGCCGCCGGAGAGGCCGAGGGCGGCGGGATCGAGGGTGAAGGCCACGGTCGAGGTCTCGTCCAGAATGCTGGCCACCGCGATGGCGACGCTCCCGTCCCGGGCACGCCAGGCCCCGGCGATGGCGGCTGGGAAGCGCCCGTCGGACACCGTGGGGCCGCTACGCTGCGCGGCGTAGATCGACACCCGGGAGAGCCGCACGTCCACCTCGGGCACCTCCAGGGTCGGCGGGCGCAGGAACGTCCCGTACAGCAGCCAGTCCATCGCCCGGTACCGGATGCGCGCGAGGCGCATCATGTACGCCGTCTCCTCCGGCCGTTCCACCAGGTCCTTGGGGAGGAAGTTGGCGATGGTGGGCTGCAGCCCCCACACGAAGGAGCGTGCCTGCTCCAGGTAGAACTGGCGGTGGAAGGACCGGTCCATGAGCGCCAGCGGCTCGGCGGGCGCGAACTCCTTGGGCCACAGGTCGTCGTAGGGCGGCATGCTCAGCGACGAATACGAGCCGTACGTGATCCCGTAGGCGTGATAGGCCGCCTGGAACATCGGGATGGGCTCCCAGCCGCTGGCGGGATCGGAGTACCGCTCCTGGCTCACCTGCAGGGTGAGCATCAGGTCCAGGGAAGGGAGCCAGGCCTCGCCGGCGCCCTCGCCCACGAGGATCAGGTCGGACGCGCGCTTCGTGCGTCCACGGATATCCGAGGCCAGGGCCTCGAACCCGCCCATCCAGTAGTTGCCCCCGCCCACAGGGTGCCCGTGTGTGGGATCCCAGCACACGAGCGATTGGACGGCCTGGTCCATGTAGATGCCGTCCACACCGTACTGGTTGAGCACCGTGTCGGCGATGCCCGCGTATTTGTCGCGCCAGAACTGCGTGGTCACGTCCATGGGGACGCAGGGTGTGGGGTCGAAGACGTTGTAGACCTCCTCGTGCACCTTGCCGTCCCGGCCCTTCACCACCCACCGCTCGGCGCCTTCGGCGGCGTAGCTCCCGGAGCGCTTGCACCACAGGCGCTGGTTCATGTAGACGATGGCGTGGACGTCCTCGGCGTGGGCGGCGCGCACCGCCGCCTCGAAGGAGTCCACTCCCTCCCGGGGCGGGAGGTAGTCGGGGAAGCTCACGTCGTACTCGCCGTGGTGCCACCAGTGCCAGTAGATGCTCACCGGAAGGCCCAGGGCCTCGCGCAGCGCCAGCGCCGGGGGCACCACGCCGGGAGAGCGACCCCGGTTCCACACCCACATGCCGGTCTCCCGCAGCCACGCGGGTACCAGGCCCCGGTTCAGGCGGCTCTCCCGGGCCCACCGCTGCCTCGTCCCCCACGCCCGGTAGCGCTGGACGGCGTCCAGCCAATCGCCCTCGAACGACCCGACGTACGCCGTGTACGCCGGCGCCCACCTGTCCTTGGATGCGGCCGGGTCGGGAAGCTCCTGTGTCAGCTCGTACGAGAGTCCCCCCGTCCCGTCCCCCCACAGCGCGAAGCTCTTCCTGTAGGCCAGGGTGTCGTCAGCCGACACGTACAGGCCGGCGGTCCCGGGGGCGTACAGCGCCAGCATCTGGATCGACAGCGTTCCCGGGTACGGCCACTCCTGCCGGCGTCCGCCGCCGTTCCTTCCCACGAACTGGGCCCGCGCGTCCCGCGCCAGCTGCCCCATCCACCGCGGCACGGCCAACGCCTCGTCGGCCCCGAGGGACGGGATCCCGGTGATGCGGGGAAAGCGCATGCGCTCCACGCCCAGGCTGTCCAGACCCTCGAGCGCGATGGTCCACCCGGTCGTGGCTTCGGCATCCCGGGCGCGAACGGTGACGACCACGCGCAGGTGAGACGCGGCCGCCAGGCCGAAATCGGCCCACGTCAGGCGGGCACCGTCGTTCCCCTCGCCCAGGCGCTCCCACTCGAAGTGGCCGGCGTCACCGGGCGACAGGGCGGCTTTCGCGCTGCCCTGCGGAAGGTCCAGGAGCCACACCTCGCCGGTGGAGCCCGGACCTCCGACGAACGTCTGACCGGTCGCGAGGTCGCGCAGCTCCAGGAGCCGGCCGTCGGCGGCGTCGAAGCCCACGCGGATCCGGTCGTTGGCCACGAACACCGTGTCCGCCCGGGGCGTGCCGGGGGCGCGGAGCGTAGCGGCGGTAGCGGGAAAGGGGAGCGAAGCGAGAACGGCGGCGAAGGCGGCCGCCAGCCGGGCGGGGCTCGTGAGGCCCATGGGAAATCCCCGAAGGAAGAGGCCCGCAGGCCCGGGGCCGCGCGCCTTTCGGCGCACGACCCCGGAGCCTCGGGCCGATGGTTCGCTACGTCACTACCGGAAGTTCGGGTTCGCGTTCTTCTCCGTCAGCGGAATGACGAAGCAGGTGGCGTCGCTGTATACCTCGTTCGATACGGGGAACTTCCCGCTCGGGAAGAGGTCGATCCCCAGCTTCGCCTTGTAGCGGCGCAGGTCCCCCAGGCGCTGCCCCGTGAGGTACAGGTCGATGGCGCGCTGCCACCGCAGCTCCTCCATCAGGTCGTTGCCCGTGAGGTTCACCGGCGCCTTGCCGCCCACCGCGCGCCGCGCGTTGACGAACGTCAGCGTGGCTGCAGTGGGCCCCTGCGCTTCCGCCACCACGTACTGGGCCTCCAGCCCGGTGGCGAACTTGATGCTGGTGCCGTTCTCGATCTGGTTGTCCACGGCGGTCGCGGACCAGCCCTGGAACATGATGGGCTGCTGGGGTGGGAAGATCGGGTTGGAGTTGAGCCCCCGGATGTCCGTCAGCGTGGTCTTGGGCGCCCGTGGATCGGCCAGAGCCTGGAAGACGGGGCCCATGCTCATCCACGACCCCGACGTGCCCGCCGGCACCTGGAAGATGTTGTTCTCCCGCACCGAGTTGGCGGAGTACCACACGTACTTCTCGTACCCGGCCGGTACCTGGGTGGCGTAGCTAGGCCGCCTTGGTGGCGTCGCCCAACTTCAGGGCGGCCCGGGCGGCTCCCACCCTCGCCATGTTGACGATGTCCGTCGCCCCGGCGCTGGAGCCCGACGCCTGTGCGGTGGCGATGGCACGGTCGAACAGGTCGATGCCCTTCTGGAGCATCTGATCCGACGTGAACGGCGCGCTTCCGTCGACCGTGGATTCGCAGAATCCTTCGCCGAGCAGCGTATACGCGTAGGCCCCGTAGGCCATGATGGTCGCCATGTTGAGGCTCTTGGCGGCATCGGCCTCGCCGAGCATCGCAGTCAGCCGATCGATCCCGTCCTCCGCCGACTGGCGCGCCCGATGGAGGTTGGAGTAGATGGCCGCGTTGACCGTGTTGCTCTCCAGGATGTTGCGCAGCGTCAGCTCCCGGATGTCCACCTGCGTGTGGTCGAGGAAGCTCTCATCCGTCATGGCCGACGAATACAGCGCGTAGTAGCCGTACGCGTACTGGAACTCGCCGATGACGCCGTTCACGACCAGCTGCTCCAGCGCCGGGTCGGTGAGCTGTCCCTGGCTGATGAATTCGGGGTTGGTGACGTCCAGCAGGCCGTGGCAGCCGGTCGAGGCCAACCCTATGATGAGCGCCAGGGCGACCGCGGGACCGCGACGCCGGCGGGTGTGGTTCGCGTGCATGGTAGCCTCTCTGGAGTTGGTTGGGGTGGCCATCAGAAGCTCACCGTGAGAGAGGCGGACAGGCGCCGGGTCTGGGGCACCGTCCAGGAGTCGTTGCGGTTGAACGTGTCGTTTCCGGTGAAGTTCACCTCCGGATCGCCTTCCGGATAATCCGTCCAGATCTTCAGGTTGTGCCCGGCCAGCGTCACCGACGAGCGGCTGACCCCGAAGCGGTTCAGCCACGCCGGCGGAAGGTCGTAGCTCACGGAGAGATCGCGGAGCTTGATGAAGTCCGCCTTCTGGATGTGCATGAAGGTCTGCGAGGCGAACTGGCGGACGAGCACCTCGTCCGGGTCGGCGTTCGGGTCCACCGTCTCCCACGACACTCCGGACCGGTCCCTCCGCCAGTCCTTCACGTTGAAGAGGTAGTGCCCGCCCTTGTAGTCGAAGAGACCGTAGAGGCGGATCCTGTCGAAGAGCGTGAACGTGTTGGAGAAGGCCACCTCGCGCGTGGGAACGGACGGTCCCATGTAGATCGAGGTGTCCTGCAGGATCGGGCGCCCGGCGGATGTCTTGATGAGGTTCCCGCTGGCGTCGTACTGGACCTTCGCGGCCCAGTAGCCCGCAAGGGGATACCCCACCTGGTAGCGCTGCACGGGGGCGTAGATCGTCAGCACGATCGGCGCGCGCTCGTCGCCGAAGGACAGCAGCTTGTTGTGGTTCGTGGACGCGCTGACCGTGGATTCCCACGTCAGGAACGAGTTCCGGTACGGCGTCCCGTTGATCAGCACCTCGAAGCCGCTGTTGGCGATGGTGCCCAGGTTCTGGAGCTGGGTGCCGGAGAAGCCGGTGGAGGGCGCCACGTCCACGGGAAGGAGGGCGTCCTTGGTGCGTGTGTTGTAGTAGCTCACGTCCAGGCCGAGACGTCCGCCGAACATGTCGGCCTCGAATCCCATCTCGATCTCCGAAGCCCGCTCCGGCTTCAGGTCCGGGTTCCCGACGGAGCTGTAGCGGAGGGCGGAGGAGGTGGACGTCTCACCCGTGGCGACGGACGTCGTGTAGCTGCGCACGGCGTCGAAGGGTCCGGGCGAGTTGCCCGCCTGGCCCCAGGCCGCCCGCAGGCGGAGCTGGTCGACCTTGGGGAGGCTGAAGAAGTCCTCGTCCGAGATCACCCAGGAGGCGGACAACTTCGGATAGAACACCCGGTTCAGCTCGGAGCCGAACGCGGAGTTGTTGTCCATGCGGACGGCGCCGGTGACGAACAGCCGGTCCCGCCACCCCACCTGCTCCTGTGCGATAGAGGCCGAGGGACTTCTGCTCGGTGAAGCTCTGATCGCCCCACGTGACCGCGGCCGCCGCGATGGAGCGGATTCCCGCCGCGCCCAGGTCCTGCCCGTACGAGTTGGTGCGCTCGAGGCTGTGGGTCAGGTACTGCATGCCGACGGAGGAGTTCGACACCATGTCGGCGTTGATCTGCCGGGTGACGAGCCCCGTCCAGTCCACCGTCAGGTTCTTGTAGATCGGACGGCCCTCGGCGATGAGCCCCTTGGTGTTGTCGTAGTTGAAGCTCGCGCGCGCCGTGAAGGGGTTGGTCCCCGGAGGCGCCGGGGCGAAGTAGACCTCCGCCTGGCCGGCGTTCAGGTCGTAGCCCACGGTGGCCTTGGTGCTCAACCAGTTCGTGAACTTGTAGTTGGCCGTGGCGCCCAGGATGAACCGGTCGGAGCGGGTGACGTTGTCGTAGGTGTTGAACGTCTCCGGCGCGATGGTGAAGTAGTTCAACCCCGCCGGGAACGGATACTGACGCGCCCGGGCGTCGCGAGGTACGAGCTGATGATGAGACCGGTGGCGATGTTGTCGCTCAGCGGAAGCCGCACCTTGTTGATGCTGTATCCGACGTCCGTCGAGAAGGTGAGCTTCGTGCTGGGGTGGAACTGGAAATTGCCCCGCAGCGAGGTACGGTTCGAGTAGTTGTTGTAGTAGGTCCCCTGCTCGTCGTCGCGGCCGCCGGAGACGTAGAAGGCGTAGTTCTCGCCGCCGCCGCGCGCCGAGAGGGAGAAGTTGCTGAGCTTCCCGGTGCGCAGCGCGTCGGGCTCGCTCATGACGCGGTGGGAGATGATGTCGCCCACCTGGAGGCCCTGGTAGCCGGGGTAATTGACCGGATCGGCGATCCGGGCCGCCGTGGCCACGCCGTAGTTGATGGGCCGGAGCGACGTCCACCCAGGTGTTGCCTCCGTACTCCATGCGGGCGTCCCACTGCACGGCTCCCGGACGGCCCTTCTTCGTGATGATCTGGATGACGCCCGCCGCGGCCTCCGCGCCGTACAGCGTGGCGGCCGCCGGACCCTTGATGACCTCGATGGACTCGATGTCGTCGGGGTTGATGGCGTCCAGCGCGGAGGTGCTCTGCCCGAACACGTTGAAGTTGCCGGTGCCGCCGCTGTTGATGCGCACGCCGTCCACGTAGATCGTGGGCTGGGTGTTGGCGTACACCGAGGCCGCGCCCCGCAGGCGGAAGTTGGAGGCGGTGCCGGCCGTGCCCGACCCGGGCATGATCGTGAGGCCGGGCGTCTTGGCCTGGAGGACCTCGACCACGTTGGTGGCGGGGGCGTTCTCCATGATCTGCGCGGCGTCCACCGACGATATGGCGTTCCCGATCGCTTTGCGCCGGGTGTCACCCGCGGTGCCGGTGACCACGATGGCGTCGAGGGCGATGGCGGTCTCGGCCATCATCAGGTCGACGTTCACGTCGGCGTTCGGCCTGCACCGTGATCGTCGCAGTGGCGTTCTGGTAGCCGATGCGGATGGCCCGCACCTCTCGCGTGCCCACCGGCACGCGCTCGATGCGGAAGCGACCCTGGGCGTCCACGATGGCGCCGAGGCTCGTGCCTACTATGGTGACCTGTGCCGTGGAGACCGGTCTACCGGTGCCCGCGTCCAGCACACGTCCTGTCACGTTTCCCGTCTGGGCGGCCAGGGAGGGGGCGGTCAGCGCCGACGCGAGGGCGAAGGCGATGGCTGGCAGAATCCACCTCACTGGCCGTACGTGGGGGGAGTCGTACGTGCGATTCGACATTCCGGACCTCCCGCGCGAAGCGGCAAAAGGAAATCCAAGACCCCTGAATGATTCTCGGTATCTAGCGGCGCCCCGAGGGGGCGGCAAGATGGCTCGCACGAAATGGTGCGAGACCGTCTCACGCCCGATTCACGAGCCGGTCAGGGAGATCCGGCCCCCAGCGTGAAATCCACCACCACGGGGCGGTGGTCGGACGTCTCCACGGCGTGGGACCCGGGCCGAGTCCACCCGGAGCGGACCGCCGTAGAGGACGTAGTCTATGCGCCGCACGGGGGCGTCGGAGGGGAAGGTATAGCCCGGCTCCGCGGTACTCGTCCACGCATCCTGGAGTGACTCGAAGAGGGGCTGGAGCTCCGGGCGCTCCGGTGGCGCGTTCATGTCCCCGAGGAGGAGCGTGGGGCGAGCCGGTTTGCCGATGATGGCCAGCATCTCGCGGACCTGGGTCGCCCGGACGGTCGGATCGGGGCGGAAGTCCAGGTGCGTGTCGTACACGTCCATCTCGGTGCCGTCCACCCGGACGGTCACCTGCAGGAAGCCCGGGGCGGGCGCCGGGGCCGATTCGGCCTGCGTGGACAGGCGGGTGATGTCGTGATTCGTCCATCCCACCACCGGGAGGCGCGTGAGGATGGCGACGCCGTACTCCCGGGGAGGTCCACCGGAGTCGATGGGGGGCAGCGTGTAGATCGGCCCGAAGCGCGCCTCCATGCCGCAGGCCTTCGCCAGCTCGGTGGCCTGGTCGGCGAAGCCGCTGCGCGTGTCCCAGTGGACGTCCACCTCCTGGAGCCCGACGACGTCGGGCTTCTCGCCGCATACGGTACGGGCGACGCCGGACAGGTCGCCGTGGCCCGCGTGGATGTTGTACGTCATGACGCGGAAGGTCGTGGGGCGTTTCGGGGCTGCATCGTCCCGAGCGCACGCGCCGGCGAGGACCGTGAGTGCCGGAAGGAGGGCGGCAACGAGGCGGCGACGGCCGAGGAAGGAGGTTCGCACGCGATCAGTGTACGCCGCGCGGGGACGGCCCGGAAGGGGCCTTCGTCGGCGCTGCTCCCGTCCGCCGGTGACCCCCTCTGGCCGCAGGCCCCGGCGCCCCGATATGTTCAGCGTCCACCCCTTGTCGGATCGACGTCCCGGCTCCAGCTCCCACCTTCGTCGCTCCTCCCTGCCCGGTTCCGGGCCGTGAGCGCGGAGACGTCCCACTGAGGCTCGAGGCGTATGTCCGCTACACGACGCTCCTTCCGTCCCGCGCGTACCGTCCTCCGCTGGCGGCGGTGATCGCGGGCGCCCTCTTCGCGTGTGCCCCCAAGCCCGACGCGGCACCGGGGCCCGTCCACGTCCTGCTGGGCGTGGACCGGATCTCCGACAGCATGCCTTCCGTTCTGATCGGCAAGCGCGTCGGGCTCATCACCAACCACAGCGGGCTCGACCGCGAAGGCCGGAGCACGATCGACATCCTGGCTTCGCGGCAGGACCTGACGCTGACCACCCTCTTCGCGCCCGAGCACGGCATCCGCGGCGTCGCGCAGGGTCCCGTGGAGACCGCGGTGGATTCGGCGACGGGACTTCCGGTGTACTCCCTCTACGGCGAGATCCGCAAGCCGACTCCCGAGATGCTCCAGGACGTGGACGCCCTCGTCTTCGACATCCAGGACGTGGGCGTGCGCCAGTACACCTTCCCCACCACCATGGCGCTGGGAATGCAGGCGGCCGCGGAGAAGGGGATCCCCTTCGTGGTCCTCGACCGTCCCGATCCGATCACCGGAACCAAGGTGGAGGGCAACATCCTCGACACCCTCTACTCGAACTTCGCCGGCTTCTACCCGATCGCGTCACGCCACGGGATGACCGTCGGCGAGCTGGCGACGATGGACAACGACGCCTTCGGCATCCACGCGGACCTCACCGTGGTGCCGATGGAGGGGTGGCGGCGCGAGCTGTGGATGGACCAGACCGACCTGCCGTGGAAGGGCCCCTCGCCCAACCTCCCCTGGTTCGAGGGGACGATCCACTACCCGGGCACCGTCCTCATCGAGGGGACCAACCTCTCGGAGGGGCGGGGAACGGAGAAGCCGTTCGAGCAGGTGGGCGCGCCCTGGCTCCGCGCCGCGGACGTGGCGGACTCCATGAACGCGATGGGGTTGCCTGGCGTGCGCTTCGAGGCCGTGGATTACCCCGTGGCGGAGGGCGCCAGGAAGTACGGTGGCGAGACGATCCACGGGGTCCGCTTCATCGCTACCGACCGGGAGACCTACAGGCCCATCGACACCACGCTGCTGTTCATGGAGCTGGTGCGACGCCTCCAACCCGAGGACTTCCAGTGGCGCAGCTCGGGCGGCGATGGCGGCCGTCCCGTGACGTACACGCTCGATCGGCTCGCGGGCACGGACGCCGCGCGCGCGGCGGTGGAGGCGGGCACCGTGCGTGACCTCCTCGTGGCGTGGGAGCAGGACGCACAGCGCTTCCAGGAGATGCGGAGGCCGTACCTGCTGTACTGATCCGTAGGGCGGCGCCGCCCGTTGCCCGGGCGAGACGACGGTGGAGTGCCGGGACCCCGCGGGGTCCCGGCACTTCGGCACCTAGCGTACCGCGTTCCCCAGGACCACGGCGTTCCAGAACAGACCGTTCAACCCGGCCCACTGTCCCCGGAACGTGAGGTCCTCTGCGAAGTAGATCACGCGCCCACGGCCCACCGGTGCGACCAGGGCGAAGGGCCTGTTCGCGAGCACCGGTCGGTCGGGGTCCAGCATGAACCCGTCGAGGACCAGGCGGTCCGGCTCGTGGCCGTAGCGGGCCACGACCTGGACGTCGGAGCGGACCACCGCGCCCAGCCCCTGCCCCGGTGAGCCGCCCGCTGCCTGCGTGCCGGGAGCGGTGGCGTCCTGTTCGCCCTCGACGCGCAGCAGCACCGGGAACGACGCCGGCGCCGCGAAGTCCCCCTCCGGCATCCCCGCGGCCAGCAGGGAGCGGCCGAACTCGTCCAGCCCCGGTCGCCAGGGCAGGATGTCCCCCTCCGGCTCTCCGGCGGACGTCCACGTGGCGCGCACGGCGGCTTCCGTCCGCTCGGCCCACCCGTCCAGGTCGACGCCCCGACCGAGGACCTCGTCCGCGGCCACGAAGGCCGCCGCGCCCTGCACGGCGATCAGCGTGCCTCCGCCGGTCACGTACCGGCGCAGGTTGGCCGGATCGAGGCTCCCCCGGTATCCGGGGTTGAAGTTCGGCCCGCCGCGCACGTCCATCCCCGCGTGCGGGAGCACGATCGCGGTGTAGCCGCTCAGATCCGCTCCGTTCAGGGTCGCCATCGTCACCGGCGAGAACGTCATGCCGAAGTCTCCCTCCAGGGTGCTGCGGATGCCCCCGAAGGTGTGGTCCTGCGTGACCGGAAAATCGGCGAGCACGGCCACCCGGGGCATGGGGAGCGGCGCCACGCGGGCGTCGTCGCCGAAGGTGAGCCCCGCGTCCGTGAAGGGGCCCGCGATGGCCACGGCGTGGCCGCCCTCCTCCTCGACGAGCTGCTGGATGCGGCGTCCCACCGACTCGGGGTTCCGGGTCCGCAGGAGCGCCAGCGTTCCCCGCGGATAGCGTGCGGTGCCGATCCGGAAGTCCTGCGTGAACACCCGCACCTTGTAGCCCTCCTGCAGGAGGGCGGTGGCGACCCGTTGGTTGGCTTCGAGTCCGGGTGGGAGGACCCACGCGTAGGGGGCCCTTCCGGGCGTGTCTCCCTCGATCGCGCCTGGCGCGCGTTCGGGGCTCGCGCCCACCCGGGTGTCGGCGGAGGTCATCCAGGGCGCCTCCGTCCCCTCGAACAGCCAGGTGCGCACGCCGAAGAGGTGCGGCAGGTTGCCCCAGGGCGCGTCGTAGTAGGGCATCTTCCGGTCGTAGGGCACCTCCACCTCGGGGCGGGTGAAGTCCAGCGTGGGGTCGAGAAGGGCGCGGGCCAGGCGCGCGTTCGCCTGCGTGAAGTCGACCACGAAGCTGCCGGCCGGGAACGATCGACGCTCGACGCGCTCCAGCGCGTAGAAGCTGCGCGCCGGCGCCGAGAACTCCGTGGGTGCCCGGTGCACCTCGACCTGCTGGAGTAGCAGCCGCTCGATCAGGCGACGCATCTTGTCCGGGTCCACACCCGGGCCCGTCGCCGGAATCACCACCCCCCGGTGGGGCAACGAGCGGGCGTCGGCCACCGCGCGCACGACCTTGTCGTGCTGGTCGCGCAGGAGCTCGGCGCGACCGTCGCGCACCACGTCGAGGAGCGACCAGAACGCTTCCTTGTGGCGGTCCATCGCCATGCGCATGGTGGCTTCGGTCCCGTCGGTCCGGGTGAAGGCGATGGAGCGCCCCGGCCGTCCCCCGAAGGTCTCGAAGAGGTACGAGGACACGGTGGTGCCGAGCATCGCCCACGACAGGCCGAAGCCCACGCCGGCCACGCCCTCGTAGTCCTTGCGCGAGCTGAACGACCACCCCTTCTCGCCGAAGCGCTCGTTGGCGCGCCGTGCGAACACGTTCCACCAATCGGGCGCCTTGGCGGGCCAGAGCGGGTGGTACGGCCGGGGGAAGGGGGGAAGGAAGATGACGGCGGGCCCGCTGTGCACGTCGAGCAGGATGGGCGGGCGCCAGTCCATCATCGCCCGACCCAGCGCCGACATCTCGGGCGTGATGAAGAACCCGAAGTCCCGGTTGACGTCGATGCCCCACGCGTTGCCATCGGTGTTCATCGCCCAGTGCGGGCGGTTTTCCACCGCCAGCGGGTCGATGGACGCCCCCTCCACGTCGTAGATGCCCTGCCAGGTCACGTAGCGGGCGTGCGAATCCGGATTCGTGAGGGGCGTCATGATCACGAGCACGTCGTCGCGGACGCCTCGAGCCCAGTCGTCTTCGCGGGTGGCCAGCTCCCACGCTGCTTCCTGAAGCACCTCGACCCCGGCCTCCTCGTCCGTGTCGACGATCATGACCCAGACCACGGCAGGCAGGCCCTCGGTGAGCGCCCCGAGCTCGGCGTCCGACACCGGCTCCGTGTTCGATGTGAGCGTCCGGTACGCACTCCTGATCTCGTCCAGCCTGGCCAGGCTCGACTCGCTCCCGACGATCACCATCGGGAGCGGACGTCCCTGCACGCTCTGCCCGTACTCCCGGTAGAGCACGCGCGGCGACGCCGCGCCCAGGGCGCGATAGTAGTCGATGACGGCAGAGGTGATCGTGTACCGGGTCCCCGACGCGTAGCCGTGGAAGTCGGCCGGGGAGGGCACGGCCTGGGCGTGGACCGGGGGGGACAGGGTGCCCAGCAGCGCCGCGACGCCCGCGGCGGCGGTGATCAGGCGCGAGGGTGTGGGCCGGGGGTGGCGCGCGAACGGACGGATCATGGGGGCTCCTCGCGGTTGGCGACGATGGCGCCAACTTCGAGCGGGGCGGGAGGGCTCGCAACCGCGCCCGAGCCGACGTCGGCGGCGATCAGAGCCAACGTCCTCGGGGCTCACACGTCGGCTCCGATCTCCTTTCGCAGGATATTCCGGAACCTCCCCTTGCTCACATAGTGGTCCGAGAGGAGTCGACCGTTCCACACCAGACTGAAGACGCCGTAGTAGGAGGGCGATTCCGTCTGCGCTTCCCGTGGCGTCGACAACTCGTGCACGTGGAGATCCAGGCCGTGTTCGGCCGCCATCTCGGATACGTCGTGGACCGACTTCGGCAGCATGGGACACTGGGCCGAGAAGACCAGATGCAGCCCATCGTCGTAGCGGGCGAGGTTCTCGCTGATGTCACGGAAGCGAGGCGGAGCACCCTCCTCGAGGCGGTGAGCCACCATCTGGAACCGATCGGCCTCGGCGACTTCGTCGAACCCGTTCTTCAGGAAGATGTCCCGCCCCACCATCCAGGGCCCGTCACTGACCATGGCGGCTACGCCACGGGTTTTCGCCTTCCTCGCCTCGTCGATGACCGCCTCGATCAGCCGGCTACCCAACCCCCCTACCTTCTTCCCGCGGGCGTACACCCACAGACAGTGGACGAAGAGCCACCGGTCCGCCCTCACGGGCCGCCACGCCGACTCGCCCGGCACATACTCCAGGAACGCGAGGGGCTTCCCGTCCTCGCCGCGAAAGAGAAGGAAGCGCAGGCCCTCGTCAAAGCGGGCCTGGAGCCACGCCACCTTGCCCCGGTGGCCGATGTGATCCGAGTCCGCCAGGCACCCGATGCCGCACGTCGAGAACTCATCGGGACCGACTTTCTGGAGCGCTGCCCCGTCCATGCCTCGAAGCTACGGCGGCTTGTCCCTCCTCGGTAGAACGGCTCCGGGGTCAGGGAATATCGAGCCACCGACCGATGCCATACGCGGCCGCCGACACCGACGCCGTGAGCACCATGCCCCACACCAGGTCCACCACGACCACCACGAGGGGGAAGTCCCTGAGGAGCGCCATCGAGGTCAGGTCGAACGTCGCATAGGCCACGAGTCCGAGGAACGCTCCGAGTGCCACGGTTCGGGTCAGGGATCTGGCGTCCAGCCCGGGAAGGACCGCGAAGACCAGCACGCCGGCGATGTACAGGGTGTAGAAGAGCAGGGCCGGCCCCCACAGGACGTCGGCGCGGAGGAGGTGGCCCAGATGGCGCTGATAGAAGCCCTGCGCCACCACGCCGAGCCAGACCAGGTCGATGGCGAAGAAGACGACGGCGGTGGCGCCATAGAGTTTGAGAAGGGAGATCGGGGTCATGGGGGCCTCAGGTCATTTCGTCTCGTACTTGATCACCGGCTGCGAAGATGCGCGGCGGGCGAGTGGTCGGCCAGCAGGTGACGCGCGCGCCCTCCACCTGCGAGCGTCGGGTCCGGGCAGGTGCGCGTGGGCCCCACCCTCGTCCCCCCGTCGCCGGGCTTCAGCGACCGCGGCCCAGGATCTGCTCGAGCGCTCGGTCACGCCCCGCTTGGAGATCGCTTTCCGCGTAGACCGGCACGTCGACGTCCGGCGGAATGCCAGGGCCGTCGAAGGTCTTCCCCTCGGAGTCGCGGAACACCTCGTTCGGGAGGCCGAAGCGCCACCCGTTGGGCAGCCGGCGGCCCAGGACGTCGGAGAATACCCCCTGTGTGTTCTCGCCCATGCGCACCACATGGGGCTCGCGTCCCATGAGCGCCTGGGTGAAGGTTTCGCCAGCGCTGATCGTGAGGGGGCCGGTGAGCTCGATCACCTCGCCGTGGAAGCTCGGCCGATCACTGGGTCGAACGACGCTCGGCTGCCCCGGCGTCCACCGGGTGCGGTCGTCGGGGTCGGCGCGGGCTTCCTTGGTGTAGGCCACGTACTCCCTGCCGGTGAGCCGCGACGCGATCGCGAGACCCAACGGGTCGGCGCCGCCGAGATTGATCCGGACGTCGATCACCAACCGCTGCCGACCAGCCAGGTCCGATCATCACCGTGTCGAGCGCGGCTTCGAGCGCGCTCAGCTCCGCCTCGAAAGGTCCGTCTGCGTATCCGGAGAACGACAGCAGGCGGAGATAGCCGGTCGACTCGTCCAGGACTCCGTACTGGACCTGGCCGTTGCAGAACTCCCGAGGCGAGCCGACGAGGTAGCGGTCGGTGACGCCGGTGAGGCGCGGAATCTCCTCGTTGAGGAATGCGTCGCGACCGCGCGCGACGAATCGCTCGGCCGCGGGGCGGAGCCCCTGGAACCGCTGGTCCAATTCGGGTGCCAAGAGCGACGTGTGTGCGTCGTGGAAGGGCTCGATGAGAGCCGCGGAGGAGCGCGAAGAGCTGGGCCGGAGTCGTGGCATCCGTTACCTGCGCCCGGGCCCGCTCGACCGCGGCCGGCCAGTCGATGCCCTTTGCGTCGAAAAGGATGTACTGCTCGCTCCACGTGCGGGTGAAGACTTCGAAGTTGGATTGGGGCGTGTCTGGTGCGGGACGGTCGCAGGTGGCGGGCCGAGCCGGGACCGGCTCGATCACGATGTCCGACGCGGTGCCCGGGCGGTAGACGCGCCGGGTGCCGGCCAGTGTCGGGGCGGAGCTCGACGGTACCGGCTCCGTCGATGTCGAACCTCGGCGCGTCCGGGTCCGACCCGGGCACCCTCTTCCCGACCAACGACGGGAGACAGGTCGTGGAGGTCACCTCGTACGCCTGCAGCGAGTCGCCGGCGACCTCCAGGACCAGGCCGTATCCGCGGGAACGCCAGATCCCGTCGACGGAAGCCTGAGCAGGTGGTGAAGACGATCGCGCGCAGCCGGCGACGACGAGGATCAGCCGGCGACCAACAGTCGGTGTGGAGCGGGCGGGTTCACGGGCTCTCCTGGCGAGGGGGCGCCCGAATCTACCGCACGGCGACTCCATCGAGCGAGATGCTCACCCGATCGGTCATCCTTCCCGCCGCCGGCCGGCGCCGGCGCGATTTGACGCTCGCCCGTCCACGCCCCTTCTTCCCTGTCCACGACGTTGGAGGGAGCGCGACGCGACGAATGACGCATCTGAAGCAGACCCTACGATCCCTGGCCCAGCGCCCCGGCTTCACGGCCCTGGTGGTCGGGACCCTCGCCGTGGGCATCGGCGCCAACAGCGCGATCTTCTCCGTCCTGAACGGCGTCGTGCTGAAGCCGCTGCCCTACGCCGAGCCCGACGAGCTGCTCATGGTCTGGGAGAGCAACCCCAGCCAGGGCCTCGAGCAGTCCACCACCTCCGCCGCCACCTTCGTCGATTGGCGAGAGCGCTCCGACGCCTTCGAGTCGATGGCCGCGTACCGGTATCGGGGGTACACGCTCACCCTGGACGGCGTCCCCCGACGCATCACCTCCGTGGAAGCGTCGCCGGCGCTGTTCGAGCTCCTGGGCGTGCGCCCCGTGCTGGGTCGAACGTTTACGGCCGAGGAGGAGGCACGGGGCAACGAGCGACTGGTCATCCTGAGCCATGGAGCCTGGGAGAACCGCTTCGGCGCCGACCCCTCGGTGTTGGGCCGCGCCATCCCTCTGGATGGGGAGCCGCACACCGTGGTGGGTGTCATGCCCCGTGGCTTCGCCTTCCCTCCCGGCGACACCGACGTGGAGGTGTGGTCGCCCCTCACGCTGGATCTGGAGAACCTCCTTTCCAGGCCCCACCGGATGTACAACACGTTGGGGCGCCTGGGCGACGGCGTCACGGAGGAGCGCGCTCGCACGGAGATGGAGGCGATCGCCGGGGAGTTGGCCCGGCAGCATCCCGAGTCCAACGAGGGGTGGTCGGTGACCCTGGTGCCCGCCCGCGACCAGCTCCTGGGGGACACGGCGACCACGGTGTGGGTGCTGTTCGGAGCGGTGAGCCTCGTGCTGCTCATCGGATGCGTCAACGTGGCCAACCTCCTCCTGGTCCGGTCGGCCGAGCGCGGGAAGCGTGCCGCGGTGGCCTCGGCGTTGGGCGCCTCACCCGCCCAGCTCGTCCGTGACTCGCTGCTGGAGGGGCTCGTCCTGGGTGCCGGCGGGGGCCTCGCCGGGCTGACGGTGGCCTGGGTAGGCACCTCGGCGCTTCGGGGCGTGTTGCCCGACGGCTTCCCCCGGGTGGAGGAGATCGCCATGGACCCCATGGTGGTGGCCTTCACCGCGGGCGTGGCGCTGCTCTCCAGCCTCTTCTTCAGCGTCGCGCCGGCGGTGCGCACGGCGAGGACGGACGTGGCGTCGGTGCTCCAGGACACCAGCCGGGGCTCCTCCCTCGGCCGCCGCTCCCGGCGTCTCGCCGACCTCATGGTGGCCTCCGAGGTGGCGCTGGCGTTGGTGCTCATGGTGGGGGCCGGGCTGCTCCTGCGGAGCTACGTTCGTCTCACTGCCGTGGATCCCGGCTTCCGCACCACCGGCGTGGTGGCGCTGGCCATCGAGCTGCCCCCGGCACGCTATGGGAGCTCGGCGCAGCAGGAGACCTTCTTCACAGAGCTGATGGCCGGTCTCCGTAACCTGCCCGGCGTGGAGGAGGTGGGCGCCGTGTCGTATCTGCCCATGAGTCCCATCGGCGTGGAGTTCGACATGCCGTTCAGCGTGGAGGGGCTCGAGGCCACGGCCCCTTCCCAGCGACCCACGGCCGAGTACCGGGGTGTCTTCCCAGGGTACTTCGGGGCCATGGGCATCCGTCTGGTGGAAGGCCGCCTGTTGGACCGGCTCGACGGCACCGACGACCGGAAGGTGGTGCTCATCAACGAGACGGTGGCACGTCGCTACTTCCCGGACCGAAGCCCCATCGGGCAGATCATCGACATGCCCATGGCCGGGAGCCTGGAGATCGTCGGCGTGGTCGGGGACATCCGCCACGACGGCCTCGGGGCGCAGGCCAACCCCGAGATGTTCGTTCCCTATCCCCAGCTTCCTCTCTCGACCATGCACGTGGTGGTCCACACCCGGGGCGACGCGGGGCCCGCGGTTCGGGCCATCCGGGAGCGGATTCTGGCCCTGGACCCGGAACAGCCCGTGACGCGGGTGAGCACCATCGAAGAGCTTCTGGCCGATTCGGTGGCGCCCTCGCGTTTCAACATGGCCCTTCTGGTGGGGCTCGCCTCGTGCGCCGTGCTCCTGGCGGTTGTGGGCGTCTATGGGGTGGTGTCGTACACGGTGTCCCGGCGCACCCGGGAGCTCGGCGTGCGCATGGCCCTGGGCGCGGGTGCGGGATCCGCCGTGGGCCTCGTGCTCGCCCGGGCAGCCGGCGTCGTGGCGGGCGGTGCGGCGATGGGGGTGGTCGTCGCCCTGGCCTCGGCGCGGGTTCTCCAGGGGCTCCTCTATGGGGTGGGGGCCGTGGACCCGGCCACCTACGCCATCGTGGTCGCCGTCATCCTGGTGGTGGGGCTCCTTGCCGCGGCGGTGCCTGCGTTGCGGGCCGCGCGCGTGGATCCCGTGGAGGCGCTGCGCGTCGAGTGACGGGGACCGGCCCCTTCGCCGGCTCGCCCCTCCTTCCCTCGATGGACCTCTCTCACGGTATCGGCACCGCCAGCGTGTCGTGGTGCCGCAGGATGAGCTCCCTCAGCGTCGCGCCGATGTAGTCCGCGCCCCGGAAGCCGGCGGCGACGGCGGCAGCCTCCTGCTGCTCCCGCGTCGTCTCTGGAGGGTTGGCGTACGCCTTCAGGTCCGGGTAGAAGCCGATGGTGAAGCCGTCGGTGGCGGACCCGGCGATGCGGGTGAAGATCTTCGTCGGCTGCCGGCCCAGGGCGCTGGCGTACGCGTTCTCCATGCGGCGCTCCTGCACCAGCTGCTCCCGCTTTCCCGCGAGACCCTGGTACATCTCCACGTGGTAGAGTCCCGCCGTCGGCCCAGGCCGCCTTCAGCTCGGCGGCGGGCGGTCCGTGGACGAAGACCTCCTCCCGCCACGCGGTGCGGGCGTCGATCGCCCGCTGCAGCTCGGCGCCCGAGCGGCCGGAGGCCGTGCGGCCCTCGGCGACGCGTCGCATCCGCTCCGGAGCGAAGTACTCCGACATCCCCGTCATCGGATAGAGGAGCATCAGGTCCCAGACGTCCCCCTGCGTGTGGCGCATCCACAGCGCGGGCTCCTCGCCCAGGCCGGCCAGGAACGCGCCCTCCTCCTTGTACAGGTCGATGAGCTCCAGGAGATCGCCCGGCGCCGCCTGGACGGTGAGCGCACGGTACGTGCCCACGGCTCCTGGGCGGATACGGCGTTGGAGAGCAGAAGGCCGCCACCGCGGCCAGCAGCCAGGAGCGTCGCATGGGCACCACCGGGTCGGAGGAAGGGCCGGGAGGGCGGTCTACGGGAATCTGGCCGTTCCCGTCACCTCCCGACAGGACCCCGTCAGAAGATCATCAGGCGCGTGACCTTCACGGTGAAGTACCGCTCCAGCACACCGACGCCCGTCGTGGACCTGCGCTCCGTGTAGAGCACGAAGAGGTCGCTCAGGGGCGCGTGGATCAGGTCCGCCCGCAGGTTGGTCACCACCTCTTCGGTCGCCGCGTTGTACTGGACGAAGCCGCTGAAGTTGAGCGTGGTGCTCACGCGCGTACTGCACCCGTGCAGCGTACAGATCGGCGCTGAAGGAGTCGCCCTGCGCCGTCACGGCGTTGTGGTTCGCGTCCAGGTCCAGGACCAGGTGGCGGTCCGGCTGCCACCGGACGCCTCCCGTCAGCGTGAAGCGCGATCCGTCGAAGTAGCCGCCGCCCGACACGCCGGCGTTGAACGAGAGGGCGTGCCCCTGGCTGGACCGGTACGACGCCGACCCCTCGCCGAAACGGTAGTCGCCCACGGGGATGGCGGTGCCCGCGCGAACGGGGAAGGGCACGTCCAGGCGCTCGAAGCGCCGGCTGAACGTGAGGGCGAGGGACGAGCGGTCGTCGAAGCTCACTCCGAAGCCGGCCTGGTTCTCGCGGCTCTCCAGGCGCCCGCCCAGGTCGGTCGTGTACGTCGTCTCCACGTAGGGGTTCACTTCGAGCACGTGGGGGATGCCGGGGCGCGGGTGGAGGCCCACCGTGGCGTAGCTCTCCCGGATCGCACGGCGGCGCACGAAGCCGATGCCCGGGTCGAAGGCCTCGCCCACGCGCCGTACCGCCGCGGAGGTGTTCCACAGGCGGCTTCGCCACCCGACGGACAGGCGGGCGGCGTGGTCGCGCTCCCCGCCGGTATCTCGGGTGCCCGCGACGTACGTGTTGACGAACAACCCGCCGAACACCCGCAGGTTGGCGTCCACGCCTCCGGCCAGATTCCCCGCCCCCCCCGCGACGCCGGAGGAGCTCCGGTTGGTGACGATGAACCCGACGTCCGAGTTGCGGAGGACGCTCCGGCGCACGCGGACCACGCTGAAGTTCTCGGCCGGAAGGTCGGCGTACGCCCGGCTCTGCACGTCGAGGACGCCGAGCTCGAAGTCCCCGACGCGACCCGTCAGGCGCGCGCCTCCCAGCAGGGGCACGGGGCTTCCGCCGCGCAGGCCGATCTGCCGGGAGTGGAAGAGGGTCAGGTCCCTCAGCGACGATCCGAGTCGCGGGCCTCCCGGGCCGCCGTCCATGTCGCCGAACGCGAACGTCCCGGAGTTCTCCAGGAAGAACTCACGCAGCTCGGGGAAGAAGACCGGGAAGCGCGTGAGGTTCACCTGTTGCTGATCGACCTCGACCTGGGAGAAGTCGGTACGCCACGTCAGGTCCATCGTCAGACTCGGCGTGATGCCCCACTTCGCGTCCACGCCCCCGTCCGCGTGGTTGGTGCGCGCGTCGGCCTCGAGGGCGGCGTTCATGGAGCTGGACGCGAGGGCGAAGGGCTTCACGCTGAGGTTCCGGGCCGCGGGCAGCTGTCCCATGCCCGTCACGGTCCCGGCCTTGGACATGAGGAAGATGCGGTTGCGCCGGTCCAACGGGGCCCAGTACGAGACCTCGTTCTTGCGGCGTATGCGGCGCATGAGGTTCATGCCCCAGCGCGGGTGGGGGAGCGTGGGGTCGAAGCGCAGGGTGCGCCACGGAATGGCCATCTCCATCGTCCAGCCCCGGTCGTGGACGGTGGTGCGCACGTCCACCACACCGTCCCACCCGTAGTCTCGGGCGCGGCCGTCGTCGGTTCCCTGGCCATCCTTCACCGCGCCCGCGGGGTTCACGAAGAAGATGAACGAGCTGCGGCGGTCCAGGAACGTGTCCAACGTGATCCCGAACGCGTCCATCTCCTCGAAGAGGATCCCCGGCGAGTCCCGCTCCAGACCCCCAAGGACGAGGCCGTGGGGATCGGAGTCGAACATCTCGGCGCCGACGTAGAGGTAGTTCCGGTCGTACGTGATGCGCACCTCCGTGCGCTCGCTGGCCGGCGCCCCCGTCTCCGGCTCGGACTGTACGAAGTCGGTGATGGGCTCCACGGCTTCCCACGCGGCTTCGTCCAGGCGTCCGTCGATGCGGATTCCCGAAGAGGGCGTCAGGTGCCACTCGGGGCGGGGCAGGGACTCCGGATCGACCTCGCCGTTCTCCTGGGCGGCCGAGCGGGCGGGAAGGACCGCCGCGGCCACCAGAGCGAGAGCGACCAGGTTGCGGACACGGGACGGCCACGGCTCCATTCGGCAGAGCTTGTGGAAGGGGCCCAGCCGGACGCAATGGCGGAGGTCAGAGATCGTGCGCCACCCTGGGCGGCCAGGCGGCCCGCAACGCGTTCACCACTGCCAGGACGTCGATGACCTCCTGTGCCAGGGCGCCGCTCACCGGACTCAAGTGCCCGGTGGCCGCGAAGGCCATCCCGATGACGCTCAGCGCCATCCCGCCCACGGCGCTCTGGAGGGCGATGACGCGCATCCGGCCGCTGATGTGCATGAACTCGTCCACCTTCTCGAGGGCGTTGCCCATGACGACGACCCCCGCCGCCTCCGCGGTCACGTCGCTGTTCTCTCCGATGGCCATGCCGACCGTGGCGGCCATCATGGCCGGGGCGTCGTTGATGCCGTCCCCCACGAACAGCGTCTTGGCGGCAGCCGTCTCCCGGCGGACGATGGCGAGCTTCTCCTCCGGGCTCGTCTGCGCGTGGATCTCGGTGATGCCCACCTCGTCGGCGAGGTAGCGCACCTCGGACTCCCGATCTCCCGACACGATCATCACGCGCGTGATGCGATGCTTCGGTCCCAGGTGGCGCACGAAGGAGCGGCTCTCCGCGCGCGGCGCGTCACGGAAGCGGAACAGTGCCGCGTAGCGACCGTCGATCACCACCGCGCACTCGAGTCCGCCCACGGCCGGCGGAAGGGGCGGGATCCCGGAGATCTCCTCCTCCGTGAGCGCACCGCGGCTCTTGATCTGCACGCGATGGCCGGCAACGGCGCCGCGCAGCCCCTGTCCGGGTGCCTCGCTCACCTCCGTTGCCTCCGGGAGGCGGAGCTCCTCCTTCGAGGCCGCCGTGAGGATCGCCCGCGCCAGCGGGTGCTTCGAGTACCGTTCCACGCTCGCCGCCAGCGTGAGCACGTCCGCTGGAGCGAAGCCCTGGGCGACGATTCGTTCGGTCAGCTCCGGTGCGCCGTAGGTCAGCGTCCCGGTCTTGTCGAAGATCGCGGTTCGACACTCGGCGATCTGCTCGAGCACGGCGGGGCTCTTGACGATGATGGCCCGCCGGGCGCAGAGGGAGATGGAGCCGATGATGGCGATCGGGATGCCCAGGAGCAGCGGGCACGGCGTGGCGATCACGAGGACGGCCAGGAAGCGCACGGCCTGTCCGCTCACGGCCCAGGCGACGAGGGCGAGCGTCAGGGCCACGGGGGTGTAGATTGCGCCCAGTCGGTCCCCCAGGCGCCGGAGCCTCGGTCGCGTGGCTTCGGACTCCCGCATGACCTCCATGATCTTCGCATAGCGCGAATCGGCGGCGCGGTTGGTCGCGCGGATGGTCAGGGCCGATTCCCCGTTGATCGCACCCGAGATCACCGCGGACCCGGAGGTCTTGGTCATCTCGAACGGCTCGCCCGTCAGGTAGGATTCGTCCATGACGCCGTGCCCCTCGACGACCACACCGTCCACCGGGCAGATCTCGTGCGGGTGGATGACGAGGACGTCGTCCACCTCGACCTCCTCCAGTCCGACGTCGACCATGTCCGCCCCGCGTTTGCGGTGCGCGATCGAGGGCATCCGCTTGGCCAGCGCGGCCAGCACCGAGGAGGCGCTGCGCAACGCGTAGCTCTCCAGCGCTTCGCCGCCGGAGAGCATCAGGACGATGATCGACCCGGCCAGGTATTCGCCCAGCAGGATGGCGGTGACGACGGAGATTCCGCCCAGCAGATCGGAGCCGAATTCCCGCGCGAGCAGCTTCCGGAGCAGGTCGTAGAGGAGCGGCACCCCGAACGCGAGCGTGGCGAAGAGCGGAATGCGGTACGCGCTCGGAGGGGTGTGAAGACCGAAGCGCAGTACCAGGTGCAGGAGGATGGCGACGAGGGAGAGCGCGGCGATGACCGTGCTCTTGTGGCGCCACAGGCCGGCCGGCCACGCACTGAGCCTGCTGCGCGGCGCCCGACGCGGATCCGATTCGATGCTCAAGCTCGTGTGAAGCCCCCGTGGGGTTCGACCCGCCGACGGCGACTGGCTCCTCAGATGATCGAGTAGTAGTTGAAGTTGTCCAGCAGCACGCGATGGGCATCGCCCGTCGCGGTCGACCGCCTTTGGATCCGGCCCCACATCTGGTTTCCGTCGATGGTGGTCAGGCTCGGCGTGGGCCCGCTGCCGTCGACGCTCTCGATCAGGAAGTGATGGTTCTTGGAGTTGACGCAGCCGATGTCCGCCTGCTTGATGTTCGCGACGAAGCTGGGGCTGAAGCCATTCAGGTGAATCCGCCCTCCCGGTCTACCCGCGGACAGGTCCCAGGAAGCGTTGATGCCCGCCTTCTTGTAGCAGTAGACGCAGAAGAGTCCGCACCAGCTCTTGCGCTGCTCGGTGGGACTGTCGATCCAGGGCTGCTGCGTCCACGCCTTGGTCTTCGGGTCGATGAAGTTCTTGTCCGTCAACGTCCGATGCACCACGACCTGGAACATGTCGATCAGGAAGTCGATGCCCTTGGGCCGGCCGCCCACCATCTGGCTGAAGTCTACCCTCCCGAAGTGCTGCTGGGCGATCATCAGCACGATCGGGCGGAGGGCGTCCACGGCCGGCGCGGGCAACTGCGGTGCGATCGGGATCCCACCCTGCTGGACCTTGGCCAACAGCTCCATCACCACCTGCCATGTATTCGGGCCGGCGATACCGTCGGGCACCAGTGCGTGCGTGCTTTGCAGCTCCCTCACACGGCTGGTGGTCTTGGAGCCGTAGATTCCGTCCGGATTCAAGGGTGCCACCTTGGACGCCAGCATGTTCAGGCCCTTCTGGAGCTCGACGACGGCGTCACCCCTGGAGCCATATCGCAGCGTGGGACGCATGAGTAGCCCTCCCTGAAGACGTGGGTGGTGGGCCGGAGCGGGACGACCTGGAGAAGCTAGCGCGCGCCTTCCCGTGTCCGCTACGCTCATTCAAAGGCGTCCCATCGGGGCCGCGCGGCCTTACCTTGCTCCCCATGCACACCGAGACCGTCTTCATTCTGCTGTTCGTCGTGGCCACCACGGTGGCCATCGCGGCCAGGCGACTGCGGATCCCGTACACGGTGGCCCTGGTCATCGCCGGACTGGTGCTGGGCTGGCTGGAGGTGCTCAGCCCGCCGCGCCTGACCAAGGAGCTGCTCTTCGCGCTCTTCCTGCCCGGACTGCTCTTCGAGGCTGCATACCACCTCCAGTTCCGGGACTTCTGGCGCAATCGCGTGCCGATCGCGGCGCTGGCGGTGCCGGGGGTGATGGCCGCCATCGCGCTCACGGTGCTGCTGCTGGTGCCTGCGACTGCGGCGCTCGACCTGCAGAGTGCCTTCGGCTGGCGCGACGCGCTCGTGTTCGGCGCGCTCATCGCCGCCACGGACCCGATCGCCGTGGTGGCGCTGTTCAAGAGCCTCGGCGTGCCTCGCCGGTTGGCCGTGCTCATCGAAGGGGAGAGCCTCCTCAACGACGGCACCGCCGTGGTCTTCTTCACCCTGGCCCTGGCGTTCGTGGCAGGGGACGTGCTCACACCCGCCGGGATGATCCTGGACTTCGTGGCGATCGTGGGTGCGGGCGCCCTGGTGGGCGGGGTCGTGGGCCTGGCGGTGAGCCACGTGATCCAGCGCGTGGACGATCCGATGATCGAGATCACGCTGACGACCATCGCGGCGTACGGCTCGTTCGTGGGCGCGGAGCAACTCCACTCCTCCGGCGTGATCGCCACCGTTGTGGCCGGGATGCTTTGCGGCAACTACGCCGCCCGCACCGGCATGTCTCCATCCACGCGCGTCGCGGTCGAGACGTTCTGGGAGTACGTCGCATTCGGCCTCAACTCGGTCGTCTTCCTGCTGATCGGCTTCGAGGTGCGGATCACGGCGCTGTTCACGTCATGGCTGCCCATCCTGGTGGCCTACGTCGCCGTCATGGCCTCCCGGGCCATCGTGATGCTGCTGGTCTCGGTGGTGCTGCGCGGCGATCGTCGCATCCCCGTCGCGTGGACCGCCGTGCTCACCTGGGGCGGCCTGCGGGGGGGCATCTCCATGGTGCTCGCCCTCAGCCTGTCCGTATTCGACGCGCCGCATCGCGAGCTGATCATCACCATCACCTTCGGCGTGGTCGTGCTCACGATCCTCGTCAACGGCCTCACGATGGCGCCGCTGCTGCGCATGCTGGGCATCGGGAGCCCGCAGCGGGAGCGCGTGCAGTACGAAGTGGCGCGTGGCGAGCTGCAGGCCGCCGACGCCGCCCTCGGGGAGCTCGCGGAGATGCGTCGCAAGCGATACGCCCATCCGGACGTGCTCGATCAACTGCGGGCGCAGTACGAAGCGCGCGTGCAGGCCGCGGAGGAGTCGATGCGGGGCATGCACCTGGAACGCAGCGAGCTACGCGACGAGGAGGCCCGCCGCGCATCGCGGCACCTGATGGTGGTGGAGAAGGAATACGCGCTGGACGCCTACCACCGCGGCGTGATCAGTCAGGAGGCGCTGGAGGAGGTGTTGCGGGATGTGGACGCGCGGCTCGGGGAGCTGGGGGAGTGAGCGCCGTCACGGCGCGGAGCCGCTGACATCACGAGAAGGGGGAGCCCGGGGGCCTTTCGACCTGCTCGATGACGAATGAAGCGAGCTCGGCCCACCGAACGGGCGTGGGGACCAGCTCCTCCAGGATCTGGTCGGCGGTCAGGCCTGTGAACCGCCCCGTCCTCTTCTTCAACCGCGCTTCGCGATACGCTTCGACGGCGCGGAGGACGACGGGCTCTTCGGCGGGCGTGAGGACCATGCACTGAACTTAACAGGTCGCTGAAAAAGGGGAGCACCCCGCGTTGGGAGCGCCACGGCCTCGAATCCCAGGCGGAGCGACGAAGGCATAGCCATAGCTACGTCGAGGAGCTCCAACGACGGAGGCGAGGCCGTGCCGCCCCAACCCGCAACCTCCTAAGTTCATATACTGCATGTTGATGGGCGCATGGAGATTTCGCGACAAGCGCTGCGCGCTTGTTGACCGATCCATCGTCTCTTCTCCTCGCCGTAGCGCTGCTACGACTCGTCGTCGTTCCTTGGCTGAACGCGCGAAAGCCCCATGCGCGCGGGGTACTCCCCTTTTTCAGCGACCTGTCAACGGATCGGGGGTCCCCGGGACTCACGCCACCGGAACGCTCACCTCCACCCCGTGTTCCCGATGGTCGTCCACCAGGGGAATCGACGGGGTGGCCTGCTCGACGCCGTCGACCGTCACCCGGGTCCCGCCGCGCTCGCCACCCTCCTCGGCGCGGATCTGGGTGACGGCGATGTGGTACACCGTCTCCCGATGACGGTAGTGGATCTTGAACCCGCTCCAGTGCGCGGGCAGGCAGGGCTCGACGTGCAGCCTGTCCACGTCGAGGCGTAGCCCCAGCAGGGACTCCAGGATCAGCCGGTACATCCACCCGGCCGACCCCGTGTACCAGGTCCAGCCGCCGCGCCCCGTGTGGGGCTCCACCGCGTAGACGTCCGCCGCGACCACGTAGGGCTCCACCTTGTAGGTGTCGATGGCTTCCGGGGTGGTCGCGTGGTTCGCCGGGTTGATCATGGTCGTCAGCTCCCAGGCACGCGGACCGTCGCCCAGAGCCGCGAACGCCATCGCCGCCCAGACGGCGGCGTGGGTGTACTGCCCCCCGTTCTCGCGCACGCCCGGCACATAGCCCTTGATGTAGCCGGGGTCCACGTCCGACTCGTCGAAGGGGGGATCGAGGAGCTGGATGAGCGCGTGGTCGCGGCGCACGAGCCGCTCGTCCACCGCCTGCATGGCCATGCGCGCTCGCTCGGGATCGCCTGCTCCGGACAGCACGGACCAACTCTGCGCGATGGCGTCGATCTGGCAGTCGGCGTTCTGCGCCGAGCCGAGGGGCGTACCGTCGTCGAAGTAGGCGCGGCGGTACCAGGCGCCGTCCCAGCCGTGCAGCTCGATGGCTTCGCGCAGGCGCGCGCCCTCGGCGGCGCACACGTCGGCGAAGGCGGGATCGTCTTGCGCCGCGCCAGCTCGCCGAACTGGCGGAGCACCTCGGTCTGGAAGAAGGCCAGCCACACGCTCTCGCCCTTGCCCCCGGCGCCCACCCGGTTCATGCCGTCGTTCCAGTCACCCGTGCCCATGAGGGGCAGGCCGTGCGCGCCGGATCCGAGCCCGTGGCGGATGGCCCGCACGCAGTGCTGGTAGAGGGTCTCCGTGGTCGCGGATCGGCCGGGCAGGTCGTAGTAGGAGTCGTCGTCGGGATCGAGAGCCCGGCCCTCGAGGTAGCGGACCTGCTCGTCCAGCACGCCGGTGTCGCCGGTGGTGAGGGCGTACCGGCAGGTGGCCAGCACCAGCCACAGATAGTCGTCGGAGCAGTGGGTGCGCACGCCCCTGCCGGACGGCGGATGCCACCAGTGCTGGACGTCCCCGTCCAGGAACTGGCGTCCCGCGCACACGAGGAGGTGGTCGCGCACGAGCTGGGGCTCGGCGTGCACCAGCGCCATGGTGTCCTGCAGCTGGTCGCGGAAGCCGAAGGCCCCGCCGGACTGGTAGTAGCCGCTGCGCGCCCACAGGCGGCACGCCATGGTCTGGTACACGAGCCAGCCGTTGGTCAGCACGTTCAGCGACTGGTCGGGCGTATCCACCTGGACCGCGCCCAGCGTGTGGTTCCACTGCTGCCACACCGCCTCGAGGGCGCGCCGCCCGGCCGGCGGAGCCCCGGAAGCGCTGCACCAGGTGGTGGACCTCGTCGCCTCCGGGGTTGCCCCCCACGCCGAGGCGGAAGGTGATCTCGCGTTCCTCTCCGTCGGCCAGGTCGAAGGCGACCTGGATCGCGGCGCAGGGATCCAGGCCGGCGCCCAGCTTGCCGGACAGGTGCGTGCGCGCCATCGCCGCAGGCCGCTCCAGGCTGCCGTTGCGGCCGATGAACTCCCTGCGGTCGCCGGTGACGGTCCGGCTCGCGTCGTCCACGTCGAAGAAGGCGACCCGGTCGGTGAACTCGGTGTTGTACGGGTTGCGCGCGTAGAGCGCACCGCTGACGGGATCGACTTCCGTGGTCACGTACATGGCCGACTTGGGGCGCAGGTCGCCCAGGACCCATTCCACGTAGCCGGTGGCGGAAAGCCGGCGTCGCCTGCCGGACAGGTTGCGGACCTTGAGCAGGGAGAACTTCACCGCGGCATCGTGCGCCACGTAGACCCACAGCTCCGAGCGGAGTCCGGCCTCGGTATGCTCGAACACGCTGTAGCCGAAGCCGTGGCGCGTGACGTAGGGTGTCGCGCCGCGCCTGGGGAGCGGTGTCGGCGACCAGAAGGCGCCGCTCTCCTCGTCGCGCAGGTAGAAGGCCTCCCCGGCGGCGTCGGTCACCGGGTCGTCGTGCCAGGGCGTGAGGCGGAACTCGTGGGCGTTCTCACACCAGGTGTAGGCCTGGCCGCTCTCCGAGATGACGCTGCCGAAGCTCGGATTGGCCAGCACGTTCGACCAGGGCGCCGGGGTGAATTGTCCGGGCGCGGTCGTGATGACGTACTCCCGCCCGTCCGGGGTGAATCCACCGATGCCGTTGGACAGGATCAGATCCCGCGGCGGCAGCTCGAAGGCGGCAGGCGGCTCCGGGGCAGCGGCCTCTCTCGGAACCAGCGGCGGCACGCGCGCTTGCAGCGGTCCCGGTCGGGCGAGCTGTTCCTCCAGGGTCCCCCGCCCGTCGCTGAGGATGACGCGGGCGACCGTCTGGAACAGCGTGCGGTCCTCCTCCGAGATCTGGTCCACCGAGCGGATGAAGATGCCGCCCGGGCGATCGATCGCCTGGGCTTCGACGCCCGCCGCCACCAGGCTCAGGATCTGCTCCTGGAGCGCCTGGCGGTACCCGGCACGGTCCTCGTTCCAGATCACCAGATCCACGGGCAGGCCCTTCAGTCGCCAGTAGGCGTGGGCCTGGATGAGCCGGTGCGCCAGCTCGATGTTGGTGCCGTCGCCGATGCGGAGCAGGACGATGGGCAGGTCTCCGGAGATGGCGTAGCCCCAGAGGCCGGATTGCCCGCGCCGGTTCTTCATGAGCGACGCTGCCGTCGGCGCGCAGCGCGGCGTGCGCGTAGATGACCGAGCCGGCCAGCCGCCCGTAGAGCTGCGCGTCCGCGTCGCTGGCGTCGATCTGGCGTAGCACCACCTGGGCGTGGGTCCAGGCCAGCTCGAAGACGCGGTCGGCGAGGCGCCGGTCCCGGTATTTCTCGACCAGGCCCAGGGCCGCATCGCGGCTCGCGCCGATGCCGTAGACCAGATCGATGATGGCCGATTGCTCCGGGCTCGAGGGTGACGCGACCGCGGATGGCAACCACCGGGTCCAGCACGGAGCCCTGGCTTCCGGACAGCGCCACGCCGTCATCCATGGCTCGGGGGGCGGCGACGGTACGGGCCCGGCCGATGAAGCGCGCGCGGTCGGTCTCGTAGGAGAGCTCACCGACGTCCGCGTCGTGCACGGCCATGACGTGGAACATCCACGGCACCTGCGTCGTCGCTGGAGCGGGGCCGGCGCGTGCACAGGATGGCGCGGCGTCGCGGCGACGATCTCGGTCTGCACGAAGAGATTGCTGAACGCAGGATGCAGCGCGTCGGCGGCGGCCGCGGCCAGCACCACCTCCGTGTAGCTCGTGACCTCGACGGTCCGGCGCTCACGGGAGCGGTTGGTGACGTGCACCCGGCGGAGCTCGATGTCGTCCTCCGGCGACACGGCGATCTCCGTATGGGTCTCGAAGTCGCCGTCACGGCGGCGGAATTCCGCGCGCCCCTCCGAGAAGATCGCCTCGTAGCTGCTCCGGCGGCCCGCGACGTGGGCTGGTGCGCGGTGGTCCACATCGTGCCGCCGTCCACGTCGCGCAGGTAGCAGAACGTGCCCCAGGGGTCCCGGGTGCCGTCTTCGCGCCAGCGCGTCACGGCGAGGTCGTTCCATCGCGTGTAGCCGCCGCCGGCGTTGGTGACCATGACGTGGTATCGGCCGTTCGACAGCAACTGCACTTCCGGGTTCGGCGTGTCGGGGCTGTCCAGCACGCGTATCGGCGTCCGCGGGGTGTCCGTGCCGGCCTGGACGCCGGTGGGCTCGGGGATGTAGGCGTAGAACGCCGAGGCCCTGGGGATCCGCTCCTGCAGCAAGGGCACCGTGGCCCGGAACAGCGGGTCGGACTCGAAGCGCCTCTGCATGCGGCGGTCCAGCAGCAGCGAGGCCAGGGCGAGCAGGCTCATGCCCTGGTGATGGGCCATCCAGGAGCGGACCAGGGCATGGGATTCGCCGCGCCGCTGCCGCGCCGGCGTGTAGTCGACGGCTTCGTGGAAGCCGAACCGCCCTTCCGCCCCGGCCGCGGCGAGCCGTTGCAGATTCAGGCAGGCGGCCTCCGGCGCCACCATCAGCGCCAGCACCGAAGCGTACGGCGCGACCACCAGGTCCTCGGCGAGCCCGCGCTTCAGCCCCAGGCCGGGCACGCCGAAGGCGCGGTACTGGTAGTTGAGATGGACGTCGAGTGCGTTGTAGCCGGATTCGGACATGCCCCACGGCACGTTGCGCTGCCGGCCGTACTCGATCTGCCGCGCCACCGCCGCGTGGACGGTCTGGTCGAGGAGCGTGTGCTCGTAGGTCGGCATCACCAGCTGCGGCATCAGGTACTCGAACATCGAGCCGCTCCACGACAGCAGCACCGGCCCACCGCCGGCGGTCGTGAGCAGGCGCCCCAGGGCGAACCAGCTCTCCTGGGGGAGTCGTCCCTGGGCGATGGCGACGAACACGCACAGGCGCGCCTCGGAGGCCAGCAGGTCGTAGAAGCTCGCGTCCCGCCGGCGCGCGTCCACGTTGTAGCCGATGCTCAGCAGGCGTGACGGCCTTGTCGTAGAGGAAGTCGTACTCCATGTCCGCCATCTCGCCGGCCTGCAGCGCCAGGCGCTGGATGGTCGCGATGCGGGCCCGGGCGCGCTCGCTGCCCAGCCGGACGTCGCGGCGCAGATCGGCCAGCCACGCGTCCATGCTCCGGGGGTCGCGCCCGTCTCCGGCGGGTCGGCGACGCGGCGCGACAACGCCACGTCGAGTCCCGCCAGCGCGCGCAGGGTGGGAATCCCGTGCACTTCGGGCAGGTGGTCGAGCCCGTCCGGCGGCTCCGGCAGCGCGGTCCACGGCGCGAGGAGCTCCACCTCGTCGCGCGCGCCCTGGCATTGCCGGACCAGCGCCTGGGCCCACCAGCCGGCCTCGCTCCCGGGTTCGTGCGCCCAGCTCTCCGCCGACCGCCTCGGCGCTGCGCACCAGCTCGTCGAGAGCGAGTCGCGCCGCGCGGAGGGTGGTCGGGGGAGCGCCACATGCGGCTTCGAGGTCCTCACGGAAGCGCACCAGAGGAGCCGGTGGGGAGGCTGCGCGTCCTCCTCCAGGATCCCCAGGGTGTCGCGCAGGCCGTCCAGCCAGCGGGGCTCCAGGATCGGGCGATCGAGAAGCGCGATGAGGCCCGGGCGCAGGGTCAGCAGGTGGCCCGCCAGGTTGCCGCTGTCCACCGTGGAGACGTAGGCCGGGTGCAGCGGCTGCAGCGACTGCGTGTCGTACCAGTTGTAGAAGTGGCCGTGATAGCGTGCCAGCTCCGCCATCGTCTCCAGGGCATGGGCCGTGCGCTCCACCAACTGGCCGGCGGGGATGTACCCGAAGTCGTAGGCGGACAGATTCGCCAGCAGCGCCAGCCCCATGTT
Source organism: uncultured Gemmatimonadales bacterium (assembly GCA_963848895.1). Taxonomy (GTDB): domain Bacteria; phylum Gemmatimonadota; class Gemmatimonadetes; order Longimicrobiales; family Gaopeijiaceae; genus SZUA-318. Next base: position 24,730 of record CAWKGE010000016.1, on the reverse strand, counting down.
GGTGGGCGAGGTGCGATGGGCGAGCTGGGGATCGCGGCTCTCCTGGTAGTTGTCGGGTGGCAGCCAGTGGTCTTCCTCGCCGACGAAGGCCTCGAAGAACGCCCACGTCCTGCGGGCGACCCTGCCCAGGAAGCGGGTCTGTTCGGCCGTCAGCCGGGTCGGACGGCGGACGAGGGGCAGGCTGATCCACCAGGCGATGGCGGGCGAGGCCAGCCACAGGAGCAGGACGGGGCCCGCCACGGCCAGCGCGGCCGCATGGAACGCCGCCATCCAGCCGGCCGTGCCCGCGGCGAGCGCGGGGGCGAGCCACATGGAGCGGAACGACGAGGCGAGGCCGGTGCGGCTCGAACGTTCCTGGTCGCACGGAGGGGTCCCACTCCAGCAGGCGCCTGTGCGTGACCAGCAGACGCCCCAGCGTGCGCAGGACCGCATCCAGGCTGTAGTACGCCTCGTGGGGCAGGGACACGAGCGCGAAGCCCGCCTGGAGGAAGCGCCGGCCGGCGGCGTGCGCCACGGTGGCGAGATGCTGGCCCGAGCCGCATGTCGTCCGGCTTTCGCACGACGTCCAGCAGGGCGGCGAGCACGGGCGGGGTCAGGAAGATGGCGAGCACGGCCAGCGTCCAGAACCACGTCGCGGAGAACACCGTCCAGCCCAGCAGCAGGAGCAGCGTCAACGCCGCCGGCACCAGGCTCCGGCGCAGGTTGTCGAACAGCTTCCAGCGCGACAGCGCGGAAAGCCCCGTGTTCCGGACCCAGCCGTCGGGGCCGGGCGCCCACGGCAGCAGCCAGGGCGCGAGCTGCCAGTCGCCACGGATCCAGCGATGGCGGCGTTTGACGTCGGCGCCGTAGCGGGTCGGGTACTTCTCGTAGAGCTGGACGTCGCTCAGCAACCCGGCGCGGGCGTAGCAGCCTTCCAGGAGATCGTGGCTGAGGATGCGGTTCTCGGGGAAGCGTCCCTTGAGCGCCTGTTCGAAGGCATCGACGTCGTAGATCCCCTTGCCGATGAACGACCCCTCGTGGAACGACGTCCTGGTAGACGTCGGAGACGGCGCGGGTATACGGGTCGATGCCCGGCACGCCGGCGTGCAGCCGCCCGTAGCGGGACGGATGGGTGCCGAGGGGGCTCGCGCTCACCCGTGGCTGCAGGATGCCGTAGCCCGCGCGGACCCGCCCCAGGGCGGCGTCGTAGACCGGACGGTTCAGCGGGTGCGCCATGGTGCCGACGAACTCGCGGGCGGCGTCGCGCGGCAGCTGCGTGTCCGTGTCCAGCGTGATCACGTACTTCGTGCCGGCGAGCGCCGAGGTGTCGCCGACCACCAGGGAGAAGCCGCTCGCCGTCGCCCTCCCGCAGGAGCAGGTTCAGGTCCGCCAGCTTGCCGCGCTTGCGCTCGTAGCCCATCCAGATCCGATCATGGGGGTTCCAGCGTCGCGGCCGATGAAGCAGGAAGAAGGCGTCGTTCCTGCCGTGCGCGTACTGCGCATTCAGGGCCTCGATGCCCCTCGCGGGCCACGTCCAGGAGCGGGGCGTCCTCCGCCAGCGTCTCCTCGGCCGCGTCACGCAGGTCGGTCAACAGGCCGAAGCGCAGGTTGGCGTCGCGGTTGGCCAGGAACGCGACCTCCAGCGCCTCGAGCAGGCCCTCGACTGTCGCGCGGCTGGTGAGCATGCTCGGGACCACGACCAGGGTGCGCGACTGCGGCGGGACGCCCTGCGGAGAAGTCCATGCGCGGCAGCGTGATGCGGCGACGCCAGCAGGGTGGCCAGCCAGTTCACCAGCGCGACCGCGAGCTGGCTGGCCGCGAGGAGCGCGAGGATTGCCAGGGGCGCGAGCGCCCAATCGGCCGCGACCGTCCGCCCGAGGCCTCCGCCAGCAGCCCTCCGGCCAGGAGCACGGTGATCAGCGTGATCGCGCCCAGATACAGGAGCAGGGGAGCCCGGCCCGCCGCGCGCCGAAGCACCGCGGCCGGGCCAAGGCGCGCCTTCGTGACCCTCTCCAGGTCGGGCAGCCCCCGGTCGATCAGGTAGAACCCCACGTGCGCCGTCCTGTCGGCGCTCCCCATGTCGGGCCGCGGCCGCCTCCGCCAGCCCGATGGCGCGACCGGCCACCGCGTCCTCGGAGAGCCCGCTGGCCCTCGCGACCCTCTCGACCACGTGGCGGTACCGGTCACGGGTGGCGAAGTCCATGGCCGCGTACGCCTCGGCCGGATCCGTGCGCAGGGTCCGTTCGACCACGCTCATGGTCTCGACGAAGTCGCGCCAGTCCATGGTCCCGAGGAAGCGCAGGCTGCCGATGCTGTTGCTGATGGAGACCTGGTCGGCGGCCTGCTGCTGGTTGCCCGACCGCACCAGCTGCTCGATGCTCAGGCCCGATACGGCCAGTTGCTGCTCGATCCAGGTCAGCGGCATGGCCAGGGCGGGGCCCTGTCCCTGCAGGCGGCGCGTCAGCTCCGACACGAACGGCGTGGTCATCGGCGGGTCGGAGCGCGCCATGTCCGCGATGCACCAGAATCAGGTTCTTCGGATCCTCTGTGGACCATCTCCTGTCAGCTTGTGCGCCCACGCCGACGGCCACATCACGGTCCGTTCTGCCGGCGGCGATGCGCACCGCCACGCGGCGCAGATTCTCGATCAGCGCCAGGCGCAGCATGATGGGGATGGCCCACAACTCACCCAGCAGGAGAGGCGTGACCGTCTGGTAGGCCGCGACGAACCGGCTGAGACTGTCCGGGTCCACCCGCCCATCGCCGTGGGCGATGGTCTCGAGGGCGATGTCGTACACGCGCGGCAGCCCGGCGGAGGGGCCGTCGGCCAGGCGCGGCAGATCCCGGCTGTACCCCTTGGGCAGGTGGCGCCTGGCCGTGCGGATCTGTTCTTCCACGAGGTAGAAGTTGTCGAGCAGCCACTCCCCGGCGGGCGTCATGCGGTGGCCCGCCGCAAGCGCTTCCGTCAGCTGCTTGCGGGTCTCGACCAGGACGCCCTCGTTCGCGGCCAGCCGCGACAGCAGTTGGTCCGGGGCGTGTTCGGAGGTCGAGGCGGTGCGTGGACGCGAGGCGCGCGCCGTGCTGCTCCATCTGAGCGGCGCTGAACAGCTCAGCCCGCAGGGGCGGCTCGTCCTCCGTCGGCTGGCGCACCTTCCACGCTGGTCGCACCCATCTCTCCCGGCCGTTCATATCAACGGCCACAGTTGCGCCACGTGGCAAGCACCGCGATGACGGTCACGACGGATACGAAGGATAACGGGGGCGACAGGCCGGCCACAGCGCGCGTCACCGCCACACGAAGATCGTCGAGGGCGCAGCGCCCGCGCGCCCTCGGGCCACGTCGTCCGGCTCCCGCCAGAAGACCCCGGTCCAGACACCGGTCAGGCGCACCTCCCAGCGCGCGTGCGGGTCCGGACTCACCGGGACGGCGAGATCCAGGCGCCAGAGCCGCTGCGACTGGGGTGGGACGGCCACCAGCAGCCCCACCCCCAGCCCAGCCTTGGTTCGACTGTCCACCCCGAAGGGCGCATCCCCCGCCCACACCCTGCCGGCGTCGACGAAGGTCGCGAGCCCGAGGGCGGCGCGCCGCCCGAGCGTACCGAAGGCCCATCGTTCCTCGATGCGGACCACGCTCCGCACCGCGCCTGCGACCCGCGACGCAGCATAGCCCCGCACCCCGCCCTGCAGGTCGCCGAGCCTGAGCTGGAAGGGGACCCGCTCCTGCCACCCCCCGCCGAATTCGACGCTGCCGATGAACGTGTGCCCAGCGGCAGGCTTCACGTACCAGGCGAATCGCCCGCTGCCGAGCATGGAGTCCCAGCGGTTGGTGCGCTGATCCTCGCGTGCCTCGCCTTCCACCCGCACCGCGGCGAACGACGTGGCCGAGCCGACGCCGGCGTAGAGGTCGACGGAGGCGAAGAGATTGTCGCCGGTGGATCCGAACCGGGGGATGCCCCACCCCACCAGGGTACCGATCTGCACGCCGGTGGCCACGTCCTGCACCGCCGTGAGCGCGTCGAATCCGCGCACCGTGATGAACGACAGCGCACGCACGCCGATGACGGCGTTCAGCTCGCAGGTTGCGGTAGGCGGGAATGGGGCCGCCCAACGCCGAGCTCGTGTCCGCCACCAGTCCCGAGTCGGAGACGACCACGGCGCGCTCGGCTGGCGTCACGTCCTCCTCGGTGAGCAAAGCACCGACGAAGGCGCTCCGGCGGCTGGGGCCGACGCGACGCACTGCTCCCAGGTCCCAGAACCGGCGGCGCACGGCGAGGGAGAGCGGGTCACCCTCCGGGCGATCGAAGGACACGTAGCGGTTCACGGCGCCGTACCCCACGTGCCAGGCGGTGCGCTGCAGGTCGGTGAAGAAGGGATGGCCGAGGGCGAGCGTCAGCGTGCTGCCCAGGGGCGCGCGCTCCGCCGCCAGCGCGGCCCTGTAGGGTCGGCCGAGCACCTGGTGCGCGACGCCGTACACGCCCACGCCGGTGCGATACGCGAACCCTCGCTCCACCTTCGCGGCCAGGTACAGGCCTTGCCCACCGACGTTGCCGTTGCCGAAACGGAGCGCCGAGGGGCTCGCGCCGTGGAGCCGCATGGCGAACACGGTGGGGATCTCGTCGGTGGTCTCGACCTCGATGCGCACGCGCCCCGCGCCGTCCGGCACGGCGCGCACGGTGGCCTCGGCGAGGAACGGCTGCAGGCGCAGGATGCGCTCCGACTCCGAACGGTGCCGCTCCGTGCACCGCTGGCCTACCTCCAGTAGCAGGAAGCTGCCGATGGTCTCCGCCTTGGTGGTCGTGTGGAGCACGACCCACGGCACGCGCGAGCGTGCGCACGCTTCGGGGCACGCCTGAGGAAGGACGGATCATGAGGGTCGACATGGATGGACGAGACGATCTTGCCGTCACACGACGCCACCGCCCGGGTCGCATCCTGAGCGGACAGCGCCCCGCAGGAGAGGGCCAGGGCGAGTGGAACGAGCAGCCATCCGGCGCGTCGCATCAGCGGCCGCCGCGATCCGGTCCGTTCATTCGGGGACCCGTCCTTCCCGACCTTTCGTTCCGCCTGGAGCCAGTCCTGGACCGCGTCGCCTTCCCGCCCGCCCCGCTGCTCATACAGCGCGTAGGCCTCCTGGGCGATCAGGGCCCTGGCATCGGCCGGAGTCACGGCCTCGACGGGATCGAAGATCCGATACGCGAGCAGCTTCACGCGGTCGTTCAGGAGGAACCACACCAGCGCATAGCCCCACACGAACAGCGCCCAACCCCAGCCGAGGGGTGTCATGAACAGGCCGTACACCGCGATCAGCGTCGCGACGACCTGCGTGCCGAGCACCGCCGCCCACAGGACCCGCGCGGGCCGGATGGACCAGAAGGGGCCGCGGGTGCGCGTGAGGAAGATCGTCAGGTGCCCCGCCACGGACAGCTTCAGGTACATCAGCGTCTGGATGTGCGGACGGTCGAGATGGAAGACGCGCTCACCGAGATAGAACAGGCCGAAGGCCGAGACGACACCGATGACGCCCAGCACCGTGGAGATGCCGAGCACCATGCGCATGTTCCAGGATTCGGGCTGGTCCTTGTAGCGCACGTTGTCGTAGGCGATGGACAGGATGGCGCCGTCGTTGAGCAGCGCCAGCATCACGATCATCACCGCCGTCAGCGGATAGAAGTTGAACGCCAGGATGGCGAGCGTCATGAAGAACAGCACGCGCAGCGTCTCGGCGATGCGGTAGATCGCGTAGCTGTTCATCCGCTGGAAGATCTTCCGGCTCTCCTTGATCGCGTCGATGATCACCGACAGGCCGGGCGTCGTCAGCACGATGTCCGCCGCCGCGCGGGCCGCGTCCGTCGCGTCCGACACGGCGATGCCGCAGTCGGCCTTCTTCAGCGCGGGGGCGTCGTTCACCCCGTCGCCGGTCATGCCGACGATGTGGCCGCGCTTCTGCAGGACGTCCACGATGTGGAACTTGTGCTCCGGGAACACCTGCGCGAAGCCGTCGGCGCTCTCGATGGACTCGGCCATCTGCGCCGTTTCCTCCCGCTTCACGTCCCCCAGGCCGGAGGCGTCGAGGATGTTCGTGCCCATGTCGAGCTTCTTGGCGGTCTCCTGGGCGATGGCCAGGGCGTCGCCGGTGACCATCTTGACCTTCACGCCCATCTGTCGCGCGGTGGCGATGGTTGCCGCGGCGTCCTCCCGCGGGGGATCGAACAGGGGCAGCACACCGACGAGCTGCCACGGGCCGTCTCCCTCGGCCCGTGCCACGCCCAGGGAACGGAAGCCGCGCGCCGCGAATCCGTTCACCGCCTCGTCGACGGCGGACTTCACCTGCTCCGGCATTGGCCGCCAGCTCCAGGATCACCTGCGGCGCGCCCTTGGAGACCTTGAACGTCTTGCCGTCCGCGGCCTTGACGGTGGCCTCGGTGCGCTTGTGCACCGCGTCGAACGGCTGGAAATGCACGACGTCGTAACCCTGCAACGCGCCCTTGTCCTGGAGGCCGCCGAGCACGGCCAGGTCGATGGTGTCGTCGTTGTCCTCCCGGGACGCCAGGGCGGCGGCGAGGATCACCTGGTCGGGGGGCACGTCGTTCACGCCGAACGGATCGCCCAGCGTCAGCTTGTTCTGGGTCAGCGTGCCGGTCTTGTCCGCGCACAGCATGTCCACGCCGGCCAGCTCCTCGATGGCCACCAACCGGCTCACGATGGCCTGCTTCCTGGCGAGGAGGCGCGCGCCCACCGCCATGGTCACCGACAGGACCGTCGGCATGGCCACGGGAATCGCGGCCACGGTCAGGACCAGGGCGAACTGCAGCGTGGTGAGGATAGGATCGCCGCGCAGGATCGCGACCGCGATGATCACCGCCACCAGGGCCACCGCGAGGATGATCAGGTAGTTGCCGATCTTCAGCACGGCGCGCTGGAAATGGCTGACGGTATGCGCGTCCTGGACCAGTTGCGCCGTCTTGCCGAAGTAGGTGTTCGCGCCCGTGGCGTAGACCAGCGCGCCGATCTCACCCTGGCGGATGATCGACCCCGAATACACCGCCTCGCCCGGCTTGCGCGTGGCGGGCAGCGACTCGCCCGTCAACGCGGACTGGTCCACCTCCACGGGGTCGCCCTCCAGCAGGCGCGCGTCCGCGGGCACGATGTCGCCCAGGCGCACGCGGATGACGTCGCCGGGCACCAGCTCACGCGCCGCCGGGGTGATCCACTTGCCGTCACGCTTCACCCTGGCCTTGATGGCCAGCTTCGCCTTCAGGGCGGCGATGGCGTTGCCGGCCTCGCGCTCCTCCCAGAATCCGACGCCGGCGTTGGCCAGGAGCAAGAGGAGGATGATGAAGAAGTCCGGCCAGTGTCGCGCGACCGCCGACAGGATCACGGCCGCTTCGATCATCCACGGGATGGGACCCCAGAAGTAGGTGAGGAACTTCAGGAACGAGATTGGTCTTCTCTTCCTCGATCTCGTTGGGTCCATACTGGATCAGGCGCTTCTCGGCCTCGGCCTGGCTGAGGCCGTCCGGCGACGACGCCAACTTCGCCTGCAGCTCCGCCATGGGAAGGGACTTCAGAGCGATCGTCACAGCGGCCTTGTCGTCGCCGGCGACCGGCGACTTCACGGTGTCCATGGAACCCTCAGCCACTCATGATGGGCTGCTCCACTTCCAGTTCCTGACTTCCGGCATGTCCTGGCCGTGCTTCTCGATGTACTGCTTGTGCTCGATGAGCTTGTCCTTGAGCTGCTGCTTCAGGTACACGCCCCTGTCGCCGGTCTTCGGCACGCGGTCGATGGTGTCCATCACGAGGTGGAAGCGGTCCAGGTCGTTCAGCACCGTCATGTCGAAGGGCGTGGTGATGGTGCCCTCCTCCTTGTAGCCGCGGACGTGGATGTTGTCGTGGTTGGTACGGCGGTAGGTGAGCCGGTGGATCAGCCACGGGTAGGCATGGTAGGCGAAGATCACCGGCTTGTCCTTCGTGAAGAGCTCGTCGAAGTCGGTGTCGCTCAGACCGTGCGGGTGCTCGCTCCGGGGCTGCAGCTTCATGAGGTCGACGACGTTCACCACCCGGATCTTCAGGTCAGGCAGATGCTCGCGCATGATGGACACCGCGGCGAGCGTCTCCAGCGTGGGCACGTCGCCGCAGCAGGCCATCACCACGTCGGGAGCGGCGTCCTGATCGTTGCTGGCCCACTGCCAGATGCCGATCCCCTCCGTGCAGTGCTTGACCGCGGCGTCCATCGTCAGCCACTGCGGCGCAGGGTGCTTGCCGGCGACGACGACGTTGACGTAGTGGCGGCTGCGCAGGCAGTGGTCCATCACCGACAGCAGGCAGTTGGCGTCCGGCGGCAGGTAGACGCGCACGATCTCTGCCTTCTTGTTCATGACGTGGTCGATGAAGCCGGGATCCTGATGCGTGAACCCGTTGTGGTCCTGCCGCCAGACGTGCGAGGCCAGCAGGTAGTTCAGCGAGGCGATCTTGCGCCGCCACGGCAGGCCCGCCGTGACCTTCAGCCACTTGGCGTGCTGGTTGAACATCGAGTCGACGATGTGGATGAACGCCTCGTAGCAGTTGAAGACACCGTGCCGCCCGGTGAGCAGGTAGCCCTCGAGCCAGCCCTCGCACTGGTGCTCGCTGAGCATCTCCATCACCCGCCCGGCGGGCGCGAGGAACTCGTCGTTCGGCACGGTGGCGGCGTCCCACTGGCGCTCGGTCACCTCGAAGAGCGCTTCCAGGCCGTTGGAGAGCGTCTCGTCCGGGCCGAAGATCCGGAAGTTCCGCTCGCTCGTCGTTCAGCTTCGCCACGTCGCGCAGGAAACGACCGAGCACGTGCGTGTCGCCGATGCCGGGCGCCCCGGGCGTGGGCACGTCCTCCGCGTAGTCACGGAAGTCCGGCATGCGCAGGTCGCGGAGCAGCATGCCCCCGTTGGCGTGGGGGTTCGCGCCCATGCGCCGCTCGCCCTCCGGCGCGAGCTCGGCCAGCTCCGGCCGCAGACGGCCCCCCTCGTCGAAGAGCTCCTCGGGCCGGTAGCTCCTCAGCCATTCCTCCAGGAGCGCGAGGTGCTCGGGACGGGTGCGCGCCTCGCGGATGGGCACCTGATGCGCCCGGAACGTGCCCTCGATCTGCCGACCATCCACGACCTTCGGCCCCGTCCAACCTTTGGGTGAATCGAGGACGATCATCGGCCAGCGCGGACGCGTGAGGTTGCCGCGGACGCGGGCATCTTCCTGGATCCTCCTGATCTCCTCCACCACCGCGTCGAGGGTCGTGGCCATGGCCTCGTGCATGGGCCCGGGCTCGTGACCCGCGACGAAATGGGGCGTCCACCCGTAACCGCGAAGCAGCTGCTCCAGCTCCTCGTGCTCGATGCGGGCCGGGATGGTCGGGTTGGCGATCTTGTAGCCGTTGAGGTGCAGGATCGGCAGCACCGCGCCGTCGGTCACCGGATCGAGGAACTTGTTCGAGTGCCATGCGGTGGCCAGCGGACCCGTCTCCGCCTCGCCGTCGCCGACGACGCAGGCGACGATGAGCTCGGGGTTGTCGAACACCGCCCCGAACGAGTGGCTGAGCGAATAGCCCAGCTCGCCTCCCTCGTGGATGGAGCCCGGGCACTCCGGCGACGCGTGGCTCGGAATGCCGCCGGGAAACGAGAACTGGAGGAAGAGCTTCCGCAGCCCGGCCTCGTCCCGGCTGACGTCGGGGTAGATCTCGCTGTAGGTGCCCTCGAGGTACGTGTTGGCCACGACGGCCGGACCGCCGTGCCCGGGGCCGGAGACGTAGATCATGTCGAGGTCGTACTTCTTGATGACCCGGTTCAGGTGCGCGTAGATGAAGTTCTGCCCGGGAGTCGTGCCCCAATGCCCCAGCAGCATGTGCTTCACGTCCGCGGGCGTCAGCGGCCGCTTCAGCAGCGGGTTGTCGTAGAGGTAGATCTGTCCCACCGAGAGGTAGTTCGCGGCGCGCCAGTAGGCATCCATCCGGTCGCGCAGTTCCGGGGAGAGCGTCTTCGTCTGCATGGTTCAGTCGTCCTCTCTCTTCGGCCGAGCCCGAGAACACGGCGGACCGTCCGGGCGATCATGAGCTCTTCGTCCGTGCGTATGACGCGGACCACGACCCGGCCGATGGCAGCGGAGATCACGCCCTCGGAGGCCGCGTTACGCGTCTCGTCGAGCTCGATTCGAAGGAACTCGAGCCCGTCGCAGATCCGGGTCCGGATGCCGGGGTGCGTGCTCGCCGATGCCGCCGGCGAAGACCAGCGTGTCCAGCCCGCCCAACGCAGCCGCGAACGCGCCGATGCACTTCCTGACCTGGTAGCAGAACAACGCGATCGCTTCGGCGGCTCGCACGTCCCGGCCCTCGCGGTCGAGAAGGTCGCGCATGTCGGAGCTCGTTTCCGACACGCCGAGCAGCCCGGATTGGGCGTTGACCATCTCGTTGAACCGCTGCGCGCTCATCCCTTCCGTACGGGCCATATACCATGCCAGGCCGGGATCGAGATCGCCCGACCGGGTGCCCATGGGCACCCCGGAAGCCGGAGTGAATCCCATGCTGGTGTCCACGGGCTTCCCGTCGCGCACCGCCGCCAGGCTGGCGCCGTTGCCGAGGTGGGCGAGGATGACGCGGCCCCGCGCCGTCTCCGCTCCCTCCAACCGGGCCAGCTCCTCCATGAGGAACGCATACGACAACCCGTGGAACCCGTACCTGCGCACGCCCAGAGCGGCGTACCGGCGCGGGATCGGCAGCAGGCGCGCCACGCGCGGCAGGTCGTGGTGGAACGCCGTGTCGAAGCACGCCACCTGGGGAAGCTCGGGGAATCGGCGATGGAACGCCTCGGTCAGCAGGATCTCCTCGGGCAGGTGCTCGGGGTCGAACGGACCGAGCCGGCGCAGCTCCTCCACCATCTGCGGGGTGATCCGCTCGGGCAGGATGTGCTTCGGCCCGCCGTGCACCACGCGATGCCCCACTGCGGTCAGCGCGCCACCCCCGCCGCGCTCCTCGATCCAATCCATCAGGACGCCCACCGCCGCCGCGTGATCCGGCGCCGTCACCGACCGCTCGACGTCATCGACCCGGCTCGAGCCCCTCACCCGGAGGGTGGCGTCCGGCAGCCCGATCCGCTCGACCGCACCCTCCAGTACCCGTTCGAGCGCATCGCCGATCTCGAACAGCGCGAACTTGATGCTCGACGAGCCGCCGTTGACCGTCAGGATGCGTGGATTGGCCGGTTCCATGTCATCGCTGCCACAGGATGCGGGCGTCTTCCAGCGGGATCGCGGCACCGTCGAAGCGCGGCATCACCCGCGCGGTGTAGTCCCCCGGCGGACGGGCCGCCGACACCGATGGCACCGTACAGGTAGCCGCCCGGCGCGCCGGCCGGTCGGCGACCTCGCTCCATCGCCTGCCGCACGGGCGCACCGCCCGTGACACCGTCGGCGTAGAGCTCCATGCGCACCGCATCGGGATCGAGGTCGCCGAGCCAGACCTCGATCTCGAATACGTGCTGTTCGTCGTGCGTCTCGACCTTCATTTCGCCGAAGCGCAGGCTGCCCCAGCTCCGTTCCAGGTCACGCCGCCACTCCACCATCCGTCTGCCCACCGCACCCCCGTCGGCGCTGCGCCGACGATACGCCTCCGCGGCGGGGATGTAGCGTTCCTCGGTGTATTCGCGCACCGTGCGGTTGGCGGAGAAGCGCGGCGTCAACCGCGCCATGCTCTCCCGCATGCGCTCGACCCACGCGATGGGGATGCCGCTCTCGTTCCGGTCATAGAACTCCGGGATGATCTCGCTGCTCGAGCAGCTCGTAGAGCGTGTCGGCTTCGGCCGCATCCCACGCGGGATCGTCGCCGTGCTCCAGGCCGTCCCCCAGCGCCCACCCCACGCTCGGGCGTGTACGCCTCCGCCCACCAGCCGTCCAGCTCCGAGACGTTGAGGCCGCCGTTGACCAGCACCTTCATGCCGCTCGTCCCGCTCGCCTCCCAGGGTCGCCGTGGCGTGTTGATCCAGACGTCCACCCCCTGCACGAGCTGCTCCGTCAGGAGCATGTCGTAGTCGGCGAGGAAGACGACGTGGGATCGCGTCTCCGGCCGGCGAATGAACTGGATCCACTCATGGATCAGGGCCTTGCCCGCCTGGTCCGCCGGATGCGCCTTGCCGGCGATGATGAGCTGCACCGGGCGCTCGGGGTTCGTGAGGATGCGCAGCAGCCGCGCGGGATCGTGAAGCAGCAGGTTCGGCCTCTTGTAGGTCGCGAACCGGCGCGCGAAGCCGAGCGTCAACGCGTGCGGATCGAAGAAGTGCTCTGGACTCCTCGATCACCTCGGGCGACGCGCCCGAGGCGATCAGCTGTCTGGACAGGCGGTCACGGGCGTAGTCCACGAGGGATCGGCTGGCGGCGACGCGAAACTCCCAGAGCCGGTCGTAGGAGATCTGGCGAATACGCTGCCCAAGCCCTTCCATCGTCCCGACCCAGCGGTCCTTGCCGCAGGCCTCCGTCCAGAGATCGTCGGCCTCCGCCGAGTCCCAGCTCGGCACGTGGACGCCGTTGGTCACGTGTCCGACGGGCACCTCGTCGGTCGGCCAGCGCGGGAAGAGAGGCTCGAAGAGCTGGCGGCTGACCTCTCCGTGCAGGCGGCTCACGCCGTTGACCGCGCCGCTCCCGCGGATGGCCAGATAGGCCATGTTGAAGCTCTCCGACGGGTCGGTCGGATTGCGGCGGCCCAGCGCCAGCAATTCCTGGGGCGTGATGCCGAGCTTCTCCTCGGCGTACCCGCCCAGGTAGTGCTCGATGAGCGCCGGGTCGAAGCGGTCGAAGCCGGCGGCCACCGCCGTGTGGGTGGTGAAGACGTTGCCCGCGCGCGTGACGGCCAGCGCGACGTCGAAGGGCTGCCCGCTCTCCTGCATGAAGGCGCGGGCGCGCTCCAGGACGGCGAACGCCGGGTGCCCTTCGTTGAGATGACAGACTTCCGGCTGGATGCCGAGGGCCTGTAGCAGCCTCCATCCGCCGATGCCCAGAAGCAGCTCCTGCTTGAGCCGCAGCTCCGGCCCGCCTCCGTACAGCTCGCTGGTGATTCCCCGGTGAGCCGGGAAGTTCGCCGCGTCGTTGCTGTCCAGCAGGTAGAGCTTCACCCTGCCGACCTGGGCCTGCCACGCCCGCAACCAGACCGAGTAGCCCGGCAGGGCGATCTCCAGCCGCAACCACTCGCCGTTCTTCCTGGCGCAACGGCGTGATGGGCAGCTGGCCGGGAGCGTTGTACGGGTAGAGCTCCTGTTGCGCTCCGTCCTTGTCGATGACCTGGCGAAAGTACCCCTGCTGGTACAGCAGTCCCACGCCGACCACCGGCACGCCCAGGTCGCTGGTGGCCTTCAGCTGGTCACCGGCCACGTTGCCGAGGCCGCCCGAGTAGATGGGCAGCCCCTCGCTCAACATGAATTCCATGCTGAAGTAGGCGGCGCAGGTCAGGGGGCCCCCGTCGTGATTCCGCTGGAACCACGCCGGGCGCCTCCATGGCCTGCCGTCTGGCCTGCACCAGATCGTCGACGTCCCGGCGGAAGACGGGGTCGGCCAACACGCGCTCGATCTGGTCCCGCGACACCGTCTGCAGCACCACCCAGGGGTTGTGCGTGATCTCCCACAGCTCGGGATCGAGCTGCCGCCACACCTCGTCGGTGGCGTGGTTCCACGACCACCACATGTCCAGGGCCAGCTCCGCCAGGGAATCGACTCCCTCGACTTCCATGGGAAGAAGGCTGTAGACCAGATGGTTGAGAGGTGCTCGCTTGCTCACGGTTCATCCTCCACGCTCGCGCCCCGCGCCCGCATGTAGCGTCGCATCAGCTCCATGGTGGAGCTGTCGTGGCCACCCGCCTTCGGACCGGCGCCCTGGAGCTCTCCCGCGATGCGCTGGGCCAGGCTCTTCCCGAGCTCCACGCCCCATTGATCGAACGAGTCGATGCCCCAGATCACGCCCTGGGTGAAGACGCTGTGCTCGTAGAGCGCCACCAGCGAGCCCAGGATCTCGGGCGTGAGCCGGTCGGCGAGGATCGTGCTGCTCGGGCGATTCCCCTCGAAGACGCGGTGCGGAACGAGGTGCGCCGGCGTGCCCTCGGCCTCCACCTCGCGCGCCGTCTTTCCGAACGCGAGCGCCTCCGTCTGGGCGAACACGTTGGCCATGAGCAGGTCGTGGTGGGGGCCCAACGGGTTGAGCGACCGGCAGAAGGCGATGAAGTCGCAGGGGATGAGCTTCGTCCCCTGGTGGATCAACTGGTAGAACGAATGCTGCCCGTTGGTACCCGGCTCCCCCCAGACGATGGGACTCGTCTGGTAATCCACGCGAGCGCCGTCGAGGGTGACGTGCTTGCCGTTGCTCTCCATGGTCAGCTGCTGGAGGTAGGCGGGAAAGCGCTTCAGGTACTGGTCATAGGGGAGCACCGCCACGGTCTCCGCGTCGAAGAAGTCGGCGTACCAGACCGCCAGCAGCCCCATGATCACCGGCAGGTTGCGGTCCAGCGGCGCCGTGCGAAAATGCCGGTCCATGGCGTGGAAGCCGGCGAGCATCTCGCGGAAGTGCTCCGGACCCACCGCCAGCATGGTGGAGAGGCCGATGGCCGAATCCATGGAGTAGCGCCCCCCCACCCAGTCCCAGAACCCGAACATGTTGGCGGGGTCGATGCCGAACTTCTCCACCCCCTCGGTGTTGGTCGACACGGCCACGAAGTGCCGGCGTACCGCCGCCTCGTCTCCCAGCGCGTCGCACGCACCAGGCGCGGGCCGTGTGGGCGTTGGTCAGGGTCTCCAGGGTGGTGAACGTCTTGGAGCAGACGACGAACAGCGTCTCCCGGGGATCGAGGTCGCGGGTGGCCTCCGCGAAGTCCGTGCCGTCGATGTTGGAGACGAAGCGGAAGGTCATGTCCCGCCGGCTGTAGTGACGCAGGGCCTCGTAGGCCATGACCGGACCGAGGTCCGACCCGCCGATGCCGATGTTGACCACGTTGCGGATGGGCAGGCCGGTGTGGCCCGTTCCAGCGACCATCCCGGACGCTGTGGGCGAAGGCCTCCATGCGGTCCAGGACCGCGTGCACCTCGGGCACCACGTTCGCCCCGTCGACCTCGATGGTCTCGCCCATGGGAGCCCGCAGGGCGACGTGGAGGACGGCCCGCTCCTCCGTCGTGTTGATCTTCCGGCCGCTGAACATGGCCTCGATGCGCTCGCCCAGGCCGCAGCTCTCGGCCAGCTCTACGAGGAGCCGGAGGGTCTCGTCGGTGATGCGATGCTTGGCGTAGTCCAGGTGGAGGCCGGCGGCCTCCGCGCTCAGGCGCTCTCCGCGGCCGGGGTCGTCGGCGAAGATCTGCCGGAGGTGCAGATCGCGGATCTCGTCGGTGGTGCTTCTGCAGCGCCTTCCACGCGGGCCGCTCGGTGAGCGGTGGGGCCGACTCCGGCCCCTTTCACGCTCACGACCTGGCCGCCGTCGTGCGCGACCCTCTCGGGTCAGCGCCGTGCGCTTCGTGGCCAGCCGCTGGAGGAGGTCCGTTCCAGGACGCGGTGAACGACGCGGTACCCTCGCTCTGGAGTCGGGCCGCGAGCACCGTGTCGTCCACACCGGCCCGGGCGAAGTCGGCGAGCACCGCATCGGCGTCGCCGCCGTCCTCGGGCAGCACATGCCCGACGTGGCCGTGATCGGCAAAGGCCTTCAGGGTCTTCTCCGGCATCGTATTGACGGTGTCGGGAGCCGCCAGCGCCTCCACGTAGAGGGTGTCCGACGCCTCGGGATCCTTGGTCCCGGTGCTGGCCCAGAGCAGCCGCTGCGGCCGGGCGCCGGCGGCCGCGAGGGCGCGCCAGCGGGGCGACGCCAGCAGGCGGCGGTACTCCCGGTAGGTGCGCTGGGAGATGGCGATGCCCAGGCGGTTGCGCAGCGCCGGCGGCACGGTGTCGTGCACCGCCACGTCCCAGCGGCTGACGAAGAGCGAGGCCACCGAATCGATCTTCGGATCGAGTCCGGCGGCGATCCGCCGTTCGATGCCCCGCATGTACGCCTCGGCCGCCGCGATGTAATGCGCCGGCGAGAACAGCAGCGTCACGTTCACCGGCACGCCGGCGAAGATCGACTCCTCGATGGCCGGAAGGCCGGCGGGCGTGCCCGGGATCTTGATGAACAGATTGGGGCGCTTGGCTCGGCCGTGCAGCTCCGCGGCCGCGCGGATGGTGGCGGCGGTATCGTTGGCCAGGAGCGGCGACACCTCCAGCGAGACCCAGCCGTCCACGCCACCGGTGCGGTCGTGAACGCGCGCGAAAGACGTCGGCGGCCCGCACCAGATCCTCGACGGCGAGCTCGAGGAAGAGCGTCTCCCCCGACTTGCCTTCTGCCGCCTTCCGGCGGATGGCCTCGTCGTAGAAGTCACCCTTCTCGAGAGCGTGATCGAAGATGGTGGGGTTGGACGTCAGTCCCGTCACCGACATCTCGTCGAGGTAGCCGCAGCAGCGTGCCGTCGTTCAGGATGCCCCGGGTGATGTTGTCGAGCCACAGGCTCTGACCGAGCTCGTGCAGTTGTCGTGTCGCCTTCATGGTACCTCCTTTCGGACCTCTACTTCGGCTCTTTCTTGCCCATCTTGCTGATGATGAAGAACAGCAGGACACCACCACCAGCACCCCGATCACCCACATCCATCCGCCGCCCCACGTCATTCGTCCATCCGTTCCATCGTCGGCATCGGACGGTGGCGATCGTGATTCATTGCAGGTGTCCGCGTCCGTGCCGCTGCGCCGGCTCTTCGACCCAGTATCCCTGGCGCTCGTAGTGCCGATGCAACCGGGTCTCGTAGTCCCGCGTCACCAGCGACGCCTCCGTGTATTCCGGTGATCGCTTGACGGCCTCGGGGGAGAGGTTGACGAAGACGAGCGACTCGCTCCAGCTGATGCGCTCGATCCAGCGCGGAGACACCAGGACCTTCTTTCCCGACCACCAGTTCCCCGTATCGACGACGAGGTAGCGAATCGCCCATGTCTCGTCCTCGATGATGAAATCGTCGACGTGGCCGATCTCGTCGTCGCGGCTTGGATGTGATAGCCGCTCACGTCGTTGGTGCTGCGCAGATGCGGATCCCACGGGTCCTCACCTGAAGCGTCCTTCTTCCATTGTTCGCGTTCATGCACGATGTGCGGATAATACCCCCACCTGTGGGGGCCACCCCAATACGAGGGCCACTGATAGTACCCGTAGTAGGCCTTCTCGAATTGTCTCGAGACAGGCTTGTCGGAGTCCAGGGAGGGACTGTCCTCGATCTGCTGTTTGGTCAGGGCGACGGCGATGTGGCGCGTGTCGCCGACGACAGCCGTCAACGCATACGGGGCGATCAAGACCTGTCTCTCCTGGAGCCAGTGTCCCGTGTCGGCGACCAGGTAGCGGATCGCCCAGTGGTGGTCATCGAAGTAGAAGTCCTTGACGCTCCCGATGTCCCCGTCGAGGCCGCGCAGCTTGGCGCCCGTGAACGTCTTGGCATTGTTCAGCATTGTGCGGTTCCTCTGTCGCCCGAGGTGATGCGGTCTGTGCCCGCCATTGCACGACGTGGGCGCGGGCCAGAGCGCATCGTGGGCGAATGCGGCACGGCTGACGCTGATCGTCGCGCGGGTCAAACCGAAGACCGATATGACGTTACCGGCCTGGCGGGCCACTTCCCATCGTTCGAAAGGATGAAACACGACCTAGTACCAACAGGGGAGCCGGCATGCTCTGCACCGCCGGGACCTACTCGCGCTCCGCTCGAAGACGCGCGGCGGTGCTTGCACCCAGCAGGGCAGGGAGGTCGTAGGTCACCAGTTCGCCGATGCGCTCGACCGTGACATCGGCGGCGGGGTAGGCACCGAGGACGTCGGGGTCGTGTGCGTAATGCCCCTGGCGCGGGAACACCGTCGTCACGCGATCGCCCCAGACCCTCTTGATCATCGTCAGGAGGCGCAGCTTGTCGTCGACCACGACGTAGTGGCGGCGGGATAGCGTGCCGCGACCGCGTCGAGGATCTGTTCCTTGTGGATGGAGACCACCACCCGACCCTCCACCGCCGCCCACAGCCCGGAGCGCTGGATCTTGCGCGGCTGGAACACCACGTCGCCATCCGAGAGGATCACCGTGGGTCCGAAGGTGCCCAGATGGCGAAGGACGTCGAGGGCACCGGGATACAGCCGGCTCGCGAAGGGATAGTCGAGCAGAAACGACGACATCAGGAGCAGTCTGGTGTCGCCCACGTGCTCCAGGCGGTAGCGCTGCAAGGCGCCCAGATAGTCGGCGTACTGAAGCTCCTTGCGCAGTTGTTCGAAGATCGTCCAGTACCGATCCCGGCTCGCCGGCGCCGAACTCCCGCGCCAGGTGATCGCGCAGATCGTCCTGCACGCGGTCGTTGTCCAGCAGCGTGTTGTCGCAGTCGACGAGGAACGCGACCCCAGCGGCCGTGGTCATGCGGTCCCCCCACCGGGTGTGGGGTTGTGCCAGCTCCCGTGCTTCCGGATGAGCGCGTCGGATGGTGGTGGACGGTGATTCAGGTCGCGCATCTCGAGCCCCCGGGGCGAAGGCGTCGTCCTCTTCCATCATCGCTGCCAGAGGACGCGCGCACCTTCCAGTGGAACCGCCACGCCGTCGCAGCTCGGTATCGGTCTCGGAGTGCAGTCCGGCGGTGGGCAGGCCACCTCGGTTGTGTATGCCTCCGCCCACCAACCGTCCAGCGCGGAGAGGTTGCTTCAGCGTGTAGCCTGCCCGCTCACGGTCAGTCGTCGATGACGAACGTAACCATCATGTTCACCTGGAACTCGGTGATGACCCCGTCCTTCACCCGCACGTGCTGCTCCTTGATCCATGCACTGCGCACGTTGCGGAGCGTCTTGTTCGCCCTGGCGATTCCATGCTTGACGGCGTCCTCGAAGCCCGCGGTCGAGGTCGCGCTGATCTCTGACACCTTCGCGATCGACATCTGATCCTCCTCTTGTTCCGTGTTGATGGATTCCTGGAGTTCTCTCGGGCCGCGCATTCACCACCTTCGTCGGGAGAACAGGTGGATGACTGCCACGAAAAGGGCGGCCCCAATGATGGACCACAGAATCGGGAATGGACGGCCGCCGATGATGACCGTGAACGGCTCCGGGAGCGAGAGCGACCGTGCCACCCAGGGCCCGAGAAGGGCCCCGATGAAACCGAGAGCGATCGATACGATCAGACCGCCGCGGACGCCACCCGCGATGGCCTTCCCGATGGCACCGCAAACCGCCGCGATCACGATGAGAAGCACCAGTGCCGGCAGCGAGATGGTCATGGCGACCTCCTTTCGCGTTCTACTTCTTGATCGACTCGGCAACCCCGTCGAGGAGCTCGCCGGCGGTGGCCTGGGTACCGATCGGGAGCGGGTAGCTGGCGCCCGCGCTCAGCGTACATCGCCCGGCGTGAAGGGTCGGGTTCGACCGGCCTCGGCCTTCCGCACGGTCGTCACGTCGCCCGGGCTTATCACGGGGGCATCATTGCCCCAGGATGACCGGACGTAGGAGAGCACGGCGGCCACCTCCTGGTCGGTGAGGCGCGCGCCGAAGGCGGGCATCGTTCCGTTGAAGGCAGCACCGCTTACCTGCATGGATCCCTGAAGTCCGTAGAGCACGATACGGACGGGCGTTCGGGCTTCCCCCGTCACCCAGTCCGACATCGCCAGGGGTGGGAACGCACCGGCCACCCCGCGCCCTCCGGCGCCGTGGCACGCCGCGCAATTCTGGGCAAAGGTGTCCGATCCACTCGCCTGCCCTCCGTCCCGTTCGGGCGGTGCCGCCGTATCGGCGGGCATGTCCTGGAGCGCCTGTTCGTAGAGTTGGGCCATCCGGTCATTCATCACGGCCAGGTCCTGCTCACCGGCCTGCCGGTGCATCGCCGCCATGGCCTGGTGCATGCCGAGCATCTGTTCGTCCCACTCGCGGACGCCGCCCATGCGCATTCCTCCATACATGCCGCTGCCCGTCATGCCACCACGCCCCATCATGGCACCGCGGCCCATCATCCCACCGCGGCCCATCGCGGTGTCGGAGAGCATGAGCCGGTGCATCTCCGCCGCTTGTCCGTACATCTGATGCATGGACTGGAGGACTTGACGCTGGTCGGCGGAGAGCCCGGAGGCCATCCCGGTGTAGCGCGTCATGAGGGAGTCGTAGGCACCGCCGATCTCCGCGTAGATCGCCCTCAGCCTCGCCGTGTCGAGGGCCTGTACGGCCGCGGCGTCCGCCGCACCCGGGCGGCTGGAGCCGTCCGTCGGCCCGCAGGCGGAAAAGGCAAAGGGCAAGGCGCACAAGACGACCGAAAACGTCGTGCTTGTCCTCATGGGTTCTGCTCCGTTCGGTCCACGTCTGTCGAGCGTCGCCTGCTCGTCGATGACACCGAGCGGCGGCGAGCCTCGAGAGGCGTCGCGACCGGTTCGCTTTGACTCGAGAATCTACCGGGAGCGTTTGGCGTGGGACATCATTCATTCGACTGAGTTGTTGCCTAATCCGGAAGGACTACCTGGCGAGACCTGGAGGTCGAGGGCGCAGCCGGACGGGCGTCCGCTACCGGCTGACCTTGCTGGTGAAGGGGCTGCCCTTGATGGGCGTGCCGTTCATGGTGATGGCGACGCTGTCGGTACCCTTGTCACGCGGCGTATAGGTGAGCGTGTACGTGCCGTCACCCACGTCGGTGGCGATCGCGGGTCCGTAGTGGTTCTTCCCGGACACGGTGACCTCTACGGTCTCGCCGCCCACGCTCAGCGGGTTTCCATAAGCGTCCCTGGCCTGGACCACGATGGTGGTGGGCCTCTTCGCTTTGCCGTTCGGGGACCTTGGCCGTGGAGTGGGCCGGGCTCACGGTGCCCGCGACCACCGCGCTCGCGAAGGGGCTGCCGCTGATGGGTGTGCCCTCCATCGTGATCTCGATCTTGTCGGTGCCCGCCGAGGTGGGCGTGTAGCTGGCGGTGTAGGTGCCGTCGCCCCGGTCGGTGACGGTGAGGGATCCGGCCTTGTTGGCCCCCGACACGGTCACGACCACCGTGGCGCCCCCGAAGTCGAAGGGGTCGCCGCTCTCGTCCCGGGCCTGGACGACGATGTCGGTCGGAAGCCCGGCGATCCCATCCGGCACCGTGGCCGTGGAGTGGGCCGGGCTCGCGCTCCCCGGGGCGACCGTGCTGGTGAAGGGGCTCCCGCCGATGGGCGTCCCGTTCATCGTGATGTCGACCTGGTCCGTGCCGGTCGAGGTGGGCGTATAGCTGGCGGCGTAGGTGCCGTTGCCGCGGTCCGTGACGCCGAGGGATCCGGGATTGTTGGCCCCCGACACGGTCACGACCACCGTGGCGCCCCCGTAGCTCACCGGCTCGCCGCTGGCGTTCCGGGCCTGGACGACGATGTCGGTGGGAAGGCCGGCCATCCCGTCCGGCACCGTGGCCGTGGAGTGGGCCGGGCTCGCGCCCGCCGGGGCGACCGTGCTGGTGAAGGGACTGCCGCCGAGGGGCGTCCCGTTCATCGTGATGGCGACCTGGTCGGTGCCGGCCGAGGTGGGCGTGTAGCTGGCGGTGTAGGTGCCGTTGCCCCGGTCCGTGACGGTCAGGGCTCCAGGGTTGTTGGCCCCCGACACGCTCACGACCACCTGGGCGCCACCGGAGCTCAATGGGTTGCCGTAGTCGTCCCGTGCCCTGACGGTGATACCGGTCGCCGAACCGACCGAGCCGGACGGAACGGTGGCCGTGGAGTGGGCCGGGCTCACGCTCCCCGGATCGACCGTGCTGGTGAGGGGACTGCCGCCGATGGGCGTGCCGTCCATCGTGATGGCGACGCGGTCGGTGCCTGCGGCGGTGGGCGTGTAGCTGGCGGTGTACGTGCCGTCGCCCTCGTCGGCGGCAGTGATGGGCCCGGCCGCGTTGGCCCCCGACACGGTCATCACCACCGTGGCGCCCCCCGAGGTCAACGCGTAACCGCTGGCGTCCCGGGCCTGGACGACCACGTCGGTGGCGGTGCCCGCCGTGCCGTCGGGTAGGGCGGCCGTGGAGTTGGCCGGACTCACCGCACCCGCATCGATCGTGAACGTCACGTCCACGGAAACCGGGGTGTTGAGGGCTCCGGGCCCCGCGACCCTGATCTCGGCCTTGTAGGTGCCGGGGCTCAGGTCGGAGGGATCGGGCCGAGCCACCAGCTCCGTCGGCGCCGTGGTCCCGGCCAGGCCGGCCGAGAGCCAACCCCCGACGCCCACGTACAAGGTCGTCGCCTGGAGGTCGGAGAGGATGCCGCCTCCCTGGTTGATGACCTTTACCGTTGCCGCCTCCGGGGGTGCGCCTGCAGCCTCCCCTCGGAACTCCAGCAAGGTCGAGCTCAATCCGATGATGGGCTTGTCCAGGACGACGACGGCCCGGACCGGAACGGTCATCTGCGCAACCCTCTCATCCTGCGACGCCAGCACGAGGGTCGCTTCGTGGGTTCCCTCCTCCAGCAGCCCGAGCAGGCCCGTTACGGTGAGCGTGGTGGGGGCGGAGGTGCCGGCCAGAGCCAGGGACAGCCATCCGGTGGCCCCCCCTCGGCATAGCGGACCGATGCCGAGATCCCCTCCACCGATCCCCCCCCTCCGTTGGTGATCTCGAGGGTGATGGGATCCGGGGCCGTTCCCCCCACCGCCCCCGAGAAGAGAAGAGAGGGCTCGCTGACCACGATGCTCGGCCCCGGCTCCACCGATACGCTTCCGGAGCCCCGGGTCCCCAGGAGGGTCGCCCACACCGTCGCTCGTCCCGGCGCGAGGGCCTCTCCCATTCCGGTGCTGTCGATGGAAAAGACGGAGGGCGCATCGCTGGACCAGGTCACGGTCCCCCCGGGCAGGCTCTGCCCGAACGCGTCCTTGACCTGGGCCGTGAGGCGCAGGGCCTCACCTTCCAGGATGGTGAGGGAGGAGGGCTGTACCTCGACCGAGCCCACCGGAACCTCCGTGACGTCCCGGATCGTGCAGGCATGGGCGAACACCACGAGGCCCAATGCCAACCCTGCGGTGAGAAAGGTCCGGCTCATGGTGCCGGCCCGGCGGCGGGCCCCACATGCCGGCGATCATCACCGGCATCGTCCTGGCCATGATCCTGAGATCCTGGAGGGCCGACCTTCGATCGATGTACTCCAGGTCGAGCTCGACCTTGCGGCGGACGTCGTCGAGCGACTCGTCGTAGCGCCCGTTCACCTGCGCGAGGCCGGTGATGCCCGGGAGCACGCGCTGCCGCCTGCGATAGGAGGTCAACTCCCCCCGAAGCTCCGCGAAGATGTCCGGCTGCTCGGGGCGGGGACCGACGATGTTCATGTCCCCCTTCAACACGTTGACGAGCTGGGGGAGCTCGTCCAGCCGGGTGGCCCGAAGGAACCGGCCTGCCTTCGTCACGCGCGGATCGCCCCTTACCGCCCATACCTGCCTGGCCTCCGCATCGTCACGCATCGTGCGGAACTTCAGGATCGTGAAGATC
Source organism: uncultured Gemmatimonadales bacterium (assembly GCA_963848895.1). Taxonomy (GTDB): domain Bacteria; phylum Gemmatimonadota; class Gemmatimonadetes; order Longimicrobiales; family Gaopeijiaceae; genus SZUA-318. The sequence goes on along the minus strand of CAWKGE010000016.1, from coordinate 1,281 downwards.
CGACCGCCGTGGTCTACTTGCCGCCGCCCGTTCCTCGACCCGAGGCCTCGGCGCCTTCGCCGGTTGAGGCCGACCCTCGCCTGTCGGTAGATCACCGGACCCGGCGAGTCGAAGCGCACGAGCACGGCGATGATCAGCATCAGGGGCGCCAGGGCCACCATGGCCACCAACGCCACCAGGACATTCAGGAAGCGACGAGCCAGGTCGGTGAGCCGCCGCGTGCGTGAGCGCCGGTATGGGGGAGCGATGAGGGGTTTCCTCGACATCATGGGTGCGACCCTCCGTCTGCTGAGACGGGCCCGGGGAGCGGCTCGATGAAGGAGCCGAGCCGGGACCTTGGTCCGACCGGAGGCGGGCATCGTGTGATGTCTCCCTTTCGGAGGCGGGGAATACCAGCGCCAATACTCATGATTCGGACTGTGGGAGGCCATCGGTCGGCGGAGTGAAAAACGAGCTAGCCCGACCGGAGTAGCAAGCGGATTCCGGACCCGTCGAAGGACTTAGACCGTTCGGGTGAGAAGGTCGCTCTGGTCCGGAGGCGACATCCGCGTCGTCCTCCCCCCGGAAAGAGCGCACGTTGCCGCGATCCACCCGGCAGCCATCGCCGGGGACTCGTCCCGCGCGGTTCTCAGCTGCCGAGCTTGAACCCGATGCCCGCCTCCAGAGCCCAGTTCCGGTTCTTCAGGTCGCCGACCACATCGCTGACTTTGGAGACGTTGCTGAGGCCGAAGTCGTATCGGCCGTCCAACCAGAGGGAGATGGAGCCCAGATAGATCGCCAGATCCGCTCCGGCGACACCCAAGAAGTCGGTGCCTTTGAACTCGTCCGCGCAATTGTCGCCGTTGCTGTCACATCCGGTCTTGAACCCGAGGGCTGCACCCCCGAAAACGCTCGGCTTGATTGCGCCAAGGGGGATCCCCAGCTTGATGACCGCCGGAATCTCCACATAGCTCAACTTGAAGTTGTTGACGACGTTCCCCAGATCCAGGTCCACGCCCTTCTGCATGTACTGGCCGCCTATCTGGAAGCCGAAGACGCTGGCATCGTAGTTCAGGAAGATGCCGCCGGCGAAGCCGGTGCGATTGCTCTTGGAGAAGGTCTGCCCGAGGTGGACGGAGGCGCTCGCGACGGAGACGCCGCCCCGGAAGCCGAGTTGGAGACCCTCCTGGGCTTCAGCAAGAGGGGGAGCCACCATGGGGAGCACGAGGGCCGTGAGGGCCGCAACAACCAAACGAGTCGTACGCATAGATTGGTTCCGAATCGGAGGGGTCCGGCAAAGAG
>CAWKGE010000015.1:0-78659 GCA_963848895.1 uncultured Gemmatimonadales bacterium | reverse complement strand
TATCCGAGTCGACGCTGTCCCGAGACGCGCCAAGGGACGCGCCGAGCCTGGCTCTGATCGGCTCGTGGAGTTCCCAGGCGTCCCGTACGACGACGGCTACCCGTGGGGGGCCGAACTGCAGCTGCATGCCCTCGACGCCGGGTGGCGTTAGACTGGCCGGCGATGGGACTCCTCACCTTCAGCCTCAACCTCACCCTGGACGGTTGCGTCGACCACCAGGAGGGGATCGCCGATGACGAGACGCATGCCTTCTTCACGCGTCTCATGGACGAGGGCGGGGCGATGCTGTGGGGTCGCGTCACCTACGAGATGATGGAGAGCTACTGGCCCGCTGTCGCCCGTGGCGACGAAGAGGCGCCGCCGGCCATGCGCGAGTGGGCGGTCAAACTGGAGGCCAAGCCCAAGTACGTGGTGTCGTCGACGCGCAAGGACTTCCCGTGGACAACAGCCACCACATCGCCGGCGATGTGCGCGAGGGCGTGCAGAAGCTCAAGGATGCGACCCCCGCCGGCGTGCTCCTCGGCAGCGGCAAGCTCGCGACCGAGTCTCCACCGGCTGGACCTGATCGACGAGTACAAGCTGCCAGGCTCATTCCAGGATCGCCGGCCACGGCCCGACGCTGTACCAAGGCGGGCTGCCCGGCACGCGCCGCCTCGAGCTGCTCTCGGCGAAGCCGCTCCGCAACGGCGCGGTGGCCATGCACTACCGCCGCGCGCGCTGAATGACTGGACTCCCATCGCCCGGTGAAAGCGAGGGCGCTTTGGAGCCGCCGCCGTCGCGGGACAACTCGTCAGGATGGCGGCGCGAACTGCGACCACGTCAGGTCCGCAACGGCGGCGGCTAACTAGCGATTCTTGCTGACGCGGTTAGATCCGGGTCCGAGGCCGTTCGCCTGACAGCTCACGGCCCCGGGTGAACGCCCAGCCCGCGCAGCAAAATCGCAGAGTCGTTAGGGTGCGCCGGTCTCACCGAACGGAACGGAGGTATTGGGCGGGAGGCATCGCGAGGACGCCCAAGATCTTCTGGCCGAAGTGCGGTCCGAAATGCCGCACGTCTCCGGTGATGAGGTGTGTCGCTCCGGCTGCCATGGCCCCACCGATGATCGGCCAGTCCTTTTCGGGGAGCTCGATCCCCTGGCGATCCTCCGGACCGATGCTGCCGCCGGAAGTCACCTCAACGTCTTGGAGGGGACGATCCAGCCGTTCACGCTGATCCTCGTCGGCGAGGTTACGGCGCGCTTCGGCCACGGCGTAGGCCGACGTAGCAGGACCGCCGCATCAAGACCCCGGAGGCCTGCCGCGCCTGCATCGTCGTGATATGCAGCGGAGAAGAGGACGTTAGCATCAAGGAAGAGCCGATCCACACGTCAGCCTTCCGTCCGGCGGCTCGTGGGGTATGCTTGCCGGGTCGATCCCGAGCTTCGGATTCCTCGAGAGCGCGGCGGTAGTCCTCCGCATCCACGGCGTTGGCCAAGATGAACTCGGCCTTGCGCTCCGGCCCGTACAGTTCGATGGGAACGGTCATTGCCGGACGGAGGAGAATCCCTTCAGGGGTCTCCTCAGCGATGACCTCGGATCCCTCTTGGAAGCCGAAGATCCTCCGCAACTTCGCGGGAATCACGAAGGTGCCGCGCTTGCCGATCTTGCTGGATTCTGAGACGGCCATGGTGTGTCCTCCATACTCAGAATATCGGACACTCTGATATTCTGGTCAAGGGGCACAACAACGCGCACCCTAACTAGGGTTTGCTGCTGACGCGGCGGGCATCTGGGTCCCGGGCCACTCGGCTTGCACCTCGCGGCCCGGGTCGGCAAGTTGGTCGCGCAGCAGAAACCCAGAGTCGTTAGAATGCTTCAACACCCTCCGACGACGGGGGGAGAAGTGGTACGACGCGCTGGCCTCGTGACCCTGTTTGTTGCCGCGTGTGGCGTCAACGTTCAGGGCCAACAGCTCGACCGCTACTACTATGTGGATCCCGTCGTGCTCCCTGACTCCCTTGTCGAGCGTTACGACGGAGAGCGGTTCTCCATCACGGTTCTTCGGCATGCGCGTTCCGATCTTGAGCGGGGCCTACTAAGTCGCGCCGAGAGCCTCTACCCTTCAGCCTCTCAGATCGAGGACGATGTTCATGGCTTCCTCCGCCGCCTCGAAGCGGGAGGGGCCTGGCCGGAGGCGTTCCGCCAAGCGTCGGAGTTCCGTGGCCCGAGGTGGTGGTGGCGCGAGTGGGACGACGTGCGGTTACCCTATGCGCTCACCGGAGCGGCAGTGATTCACTATGTCGAGCGAGTACGGTACTTGAGCGGTGCCCCGAATCCCATGGAGCGCTATGAGCCTGGGGTCAAGCACTCCGCTTTGTTCAGGTACGAGGCATGGGTTGAGGCAGTGGATTCGGGAGGGTACGCGGTTCACCTCACCGCACGATGGTCCTTCCGCTGCGGGTCAGCGTGTGCGCTGTGGTTCAGTCACTCGCGAGAGGTCCGGTTCGCGGCGGACGGCACCCTCCAATCGGTGACGGGGGGATGGCCCACCGAACTATGAGGTGAGTTGAAAGGCTCATCTCAGGCAACCGGGGAGAAGCATTCTAACTAGGGTTTGCTGCTGACGCGGTAGGCATCAGGGTCCCGGGCCACTCGGCTTGCACCTCGCGGCCCGGGGTCGGCATTGTGGTCGCGCAGCAGAAACCCAGAGTCGTTAGGGGACGAGCGGGCGATCCGCGTAGCGGGCCTTCCGTCAGGCGGAGTGCTCGGGGCCCGTCCCCTGCCCAGACCCTCGATGCACGCCAGGACGCGACGCATGCGACGATTGGCCACAGCACTGAGCGCGGTTGCCTTCCTCGGGGCATGCGCGGCGACGATCTACCTCCTGACCGCGGCGAACTACGAGGGCGTGAGCACGGGCGCCGTCCTTTCGGGTGGCAGCACCGAGCCGATTCGTGTCACGCGCTCGTTCGTGTCGGTGAACGGCTTCGGGGTGATAGGCTTGCTGCTCGGCGTCACCCTGGTCGCGGGCGTGCCGTTGGGCATCGCCCTCGCGTCGCCGAGGAACCAGCAGGCCGCAACGTGGAGCACTGCGTTGCTGTTGCTGGGCTTCTCGATCATCTCGGGCTTTTCGGTTGGACTGCTCTTCCTACCAAGCGCCGCGGTCCTCCTCGGCGCGGCCATCGTCACCGTCTTCATCAGGGCCGACGACTCGTCGGACCAAGGGGGCGGTTATCGGGGAGCTGTGTAGCCTTCGACGCCCGGCACGCCAGGCCAAGCCAGGGTGTCCGGGGGCAGACATCCCTCACCGGTGTCGGCGTGCGTTCGGGCCGCATGCCCCAGCCCAGAGGTCGATGGCCCGGCCGCCGCAGTCCACCACCAGGAGCGAATCCACGCTCGCGTCGCTGCCGCCCGTCACATCGATCGGATCGCGCTTGCCGGCCAGCGGTGCGAGGTCGATCATGGAGTGGATTCAGGGGGCTCGCAAAGAGCTCGCCCCCTAACTAGCGTTTCCTGCTGACGCGGGTTAGGGCGGGTCCGAGGCCGTTCGCCTGACAGCTCACGGCCTCGGGTCAGCAGTTGGCCCGCGCAGCAGAAACGCAAAGTCGTTAGGCTGAACCTCGGACTTTGAGGGGGCAGCCAACTTCCCACCTTGCCAGTGTCAGGCCTCATCGCCCTAGAGGCTGCAACTCTGCGCCCGCCTCGAGACGACCCGCCAGGGCTTGTCCGAGTGCGACGACCGTAAGTACATTGTGATTACTACTGGTTCTTTCGGCGAGTCGGCCATGAAGACGAAGATCGTACGAATCGGCAACTCTCGCGGGGTGCGCATCCCCAAGCCGCTTCTTGAAGAAGCGGGGCTTGAGGACGATGTCGAGCTCCGGGTCATCGACTCCGGCATCCTCATCGAACACGTGGGGACGCCTCGGTCCGGGTGGGCAGAGGCCGCGGCCCAACTCAGCGAGCGTGGGGAGGACAAGCTCCTCGACCAGCCCATGCCCACTGAGTTCGACGAATCCGAGTGGACGTGGTGATGCCGACTCCGAGACGCGGCGACGTCTTCCTCGTCTCGCTCGATCCCACGACGGGGCGGGAAATCAGGAAGACTCGGCCTTGCCTGATCGTGTCACCCGACGAGCTCAACGAGCACCTGAGTACATTCGTGGTCGCACCGATGACCACGGGGGGCCATCCCTATCCGTTTCGACTGCCTTGCCGCTTCGAGAAGAAGGACGGGTTCGTCGTGCTCGACCAGCTACGAACCGTCGACCGAGCGCGTCTGACGAAGCGCCTCGGGCGCATCGCCCCGGCGACCCTATCGAAGGCTCTTGGCGTGCTCCGCGAGATGTTCACGGAGTAGCTGGTAAGCCAACCGCACGGCTCGGGCCACCCGCGCACCGGTTGGCATCACGGACGACGAGGTCGCCGCGGGCGCGGACTCGCGGAATCTGCGCTCGATTCCAGGTTCAGCCTAACTAGGGTTTGCTGCTGTCGCGGTAGACTCAGAGGTCCCAGGCCACTCGGCTTGCACCTCGCGGCCCGGGGTCGGCATTGTGGTCGCGCAGCAGAAACCCAGAGTCGTTAGTGGGCAGGGCAGGCGGCGTGGTACGGAGACAACGCGGCGCGGCCTGGGTTGCCAGCCTATTTCACCGAGTCGAGCACCGCTCGAGGATGCCGAGCCGCGACGCGGAGGAGCACCTTCGCGGGGCCCTGAGGTTCACGCCGACCTTGCTCCCAGTTCTGAAGCGTCCGGACGCTGATCCCAAGCAGCGCGGCGAACTTCGCCTGGGACAGGTTGTATTCCTGCCGAACCGCTGCGACATCGGGCGTGTCGAGCCCGGCCTCCCGAGACGGCTTCTTCTCGCCGCGGAGGATGGCTCCTCCCTCCTTCACGCTCTCTACGAGCTCCTTGAACAGTTCGTCCTTCATTTGAACTCCTTTCGCACCAGGGCAGCCAGCGTTTTCTTCTGGTCCGAGGTGAGGTCGTCCAGCTCGCTCTTGGGATACATCAGCAGCATGAGCACGACGTCATCCCTTACGGCCCAGTAGTAGATCACACGGACGCCTCCGCGTTTCCCCCGGCCCGAGCCTTGCCAACGGATCTTGCGTAGGCCACCTGTTCCGGGAATCAGGCTGCCTGCCTCGGGGTCCGCAACGAGACGGAGCTGCAGCAGGCGATACGACTCCGCGTCGAGCAGTCGCGCCGCCTGCCGGGTGAAGACGGAGGTCTCCTTGATGACCATGGAGTAGTATACGCCATTGGCGCCCATACGTCAATGGCGCACATCGGCGTGGTTCGGGCGACTTGGGCGCCTGCGCACTAACTAGGGTTTGCTGCTGACGCGGTGAGCTCAGGGGTCCCGGGCCACTCGGCTTGCACCTCGCGGCCCGGGTTCGGCATCATGGTCGCGCAGCAGAAACCCAGAGTCGTTAGCTGGCACTCGCGGTGAAAGGGGGGGATACGGTGAGGAGGTGGCCCACGATCTGGCTGGTAGCGTCGCTTGCGGCGTGCGCTCCATCTCCCTCGATGCGCCTCACTCGTGTTGACAGCGCTGGCCTCGAAGTCGTGACTGCCGCCGACTCTCCGGCTCCTCGCCTAGCGTGGCACATTTCCGAAAAGCCGCTTCTCGAACTTGGCAGTCTGGAAGGTCCCCCGGAGACCACGTTCGGCAATGTCCGCGCGACCGGGAGGTTGCCCGATGGCCGGCTCTTTGTCGGAGACGAGCAGGCTCACGCGGTGCGTGTGTTCTCCGAGAACGGGGAGTACACGGCCACCTTCGGTGGAGAGGGGAACGGACCCGGAGAACTCACGTGGTTCCTGACCGTGGCTCCCTACCGGGGCGACTCGATCTGGGTCTACGACTACAACACCTCTGCCGTCTCGATATTCGACAAGCAGTTGCAGTTCGGCCGGCGCTTTCTCAATCCGGTGCCAGAGGGCAACTACTGGGTTGAGGCCACCCTCCCTGACGGACGGTTCCTGCTGACATCCGCCGGAGTCAATCGCTTCCCCGGTCGCAGTGGGTTGGTGGGCGATACGTCCCTCGTCCTACTCAGCTCTCCCGACGGGAGTGCGGTCGACTCCATTGGACGGTTCCAGGCCCGACTGCTATACGCCGACGAACGGGGACGAGAAGTGCCGTCATTTTTTCAACCGCGGGGCCGAGCCCTCGTCGCGGGGCCAAGCCTCGTATGGTACGAGTCGGCCTTACCGTCCATCACGCTGGCGGACAGCACGGGGCAGCCGATTCGCATCGGCAGAGTTGCGACGCCTGCGGTACCAGCCACCGCCGAGCTCGTGGAGCAATTCAAGCGCCAGTACCTGGCGTATCTCCAGCAGAATCCAGAGGCTCCTCCAGAGCGGCTTCGCAGCATGCTGGAGGAAGCACACTACGCCCGTCAGTTGCCAGCCTTCTCCCCTGAGGCGATCGCGGACCCCGCCGGATACGTGTGGATCGCCCGCTACCACTTCGAGGGTCAGCAGCCTCACCGATGGGCGGTCTTTGACCTTTCCGGCGCGTGGCGCGGGGATATCGAGACGCCGACTGACTTCATGCTTCACCAAGTCGGCCCCGGAGAGATCATCGGCGTGCGAACCGGTGAATACGACGTACCGTACGTCCAGGTGTTCGAACTGAGGCGCTAGGATGTGCCAGCTAACTGGCAACTCTTGCTGCAGACCTAGCGTAGAGGTCAGGGCACTCGCGTCTTGCAACGCGAGTGCCCCGGTTGGCATCATGCTTCTGCAGCAAAGTTGCTAGTCGTTAGCTCGCACTCGCAGCGACGCGGTGGGTGAATGCTTCGGCCACATCTTCCCGCTCTGCGCCCAGCTTCAGCAGGGCCTTGATCAGTAGGTCGATCGAGACGCTGGGATCGGCCGCTTCCATCTTCGCAACCCTCGACTGACTCGAGCCGATGATCCTCGCGACCTGAGTCTGGTTGAGACGGCGTTCCAGTCGGCGCGCCCTCAGGCTTTCGGCCAGAGCCAGCTTCATCTCGATGAACTCAGCCTCGGCATCGCTCAGATGCAGGAAGTCCTTCGTATCTCCGGTAGCCCAGCCGGACGCCTCAAGCCTCTGCTTTGTCTTCTTGTCCATGGGTTCCTCCCGAACCTCTAGCTTCGAGCGTCGCGGTACGCGCTGAGCCGCGTCGTGCAGGCATCGATGACCTTCTTGGGCGTGGCCCGGGTCTTCTTGGCGAACACCTCAAGGACTACAACGGCATCCCTGTCGACGAAGTAGACGATCCTCCAACTCAGCCCTCCATCGACGATTCTGAGCTCGTGGCATCCCTTGCCGATGGATGGCATGGGTCGGGAATGAGGCATCGTCAGCACATGCCCCTTCTGGAGCCGCCGGAGCAGGAAGCCGGCCTCGACCCGCGCTTCGCTCGAGAAAGGCGGGGTCCTCACCTGACCAGCCATCCAGACCAACGGTTTGTCGTTGGGGCTCATGGAGGAAGCTATGTCATATCTGACATATTAACAAGAGTGGACGGACAGAGGTGCGAGCTAACTAGGGTTTGCTGCTGACGCGGTGAGCTCAGGGGTCCCGGGCCACTCGGCTTGCACCTCGCGGCCCGGGTTCGGCATCATGGTCGCGCAGCAGAAACCCAGAGTCGTTAGGACGCGAGAAGACGGACGGGAGGCAATCATGAAGGTCACCTGGACGCTGTGTCTGCTCGCAGCCGCGGCCGCGAGCGCAGGAGCTCAAGAGCTACCTCCCCCGATCATTGACGTTCATCTGCACGCGCTGCGAGCCACAGATCAAGGTCCGCCTCCGTTGGCGCTTTGCCTTCCGGTCACTGGCTATCCACCGGCCCAGCGAGGAGCGACGTGGGGCGAGACGTTCCTCCACTTCACCAAGAACCCCGAGTGTTCAGATCCCGTCTGGTCGGCGCCGACGGACCGTGAGCTTATGGAGCGTACACTCGCGATACTCGAGCGTCGCAATGTGTTTGGCATTACGAGCGGGCCCCGGGTCCGAGAGTGGGAGGCCGCGGGAGGTGGGCGTGTCATTCCAGGTCTCATGTTCAGCCTGGATTCCCTCGCACCGCCGGTGGACTCGCTACGCGCATGGTTCGCTCAGGGACGGTTCAGTGTCTTGGGTGAGGTGACCATCCAGTACCAGGGCAGCGAGCCGGCGGATCCCGGGTTCGAGCCCTACCTCGCCCTGGCGGAGGAGCTCGACATCCCGGTGGGAATCCACGTGGGTCCCGGACCGCCCGGCGCTCCGTATCTCGGAAGCCCCCGGTATCGGGCACGCCTGCACAGCCCGCTTCTTCTGGAGGAGGTGCTCGTCAGGCATCCCAACCTGCGTCTGTACGTCATGCACGCGGGTTGGCCCATGCTCGACGACCTCCTCGCTCTCCTGTGGGCACACCCCCAGGCATATGTCGATCTCGGCGTGATCGATTTTGCCCTGCCACCCGCCGAGTTTCATCGGTACCTGCAGCGCATCGTGGAGGCTGGATTCGGCAAGCGCGTGATGTTCGGCTCGGATCAGATGGTCTGGCCCGACGCGCTCGAGTTCGCCATCCAGAACGTGGAGGCGGCGACCTACCTCACCGATGACCAGAAGCGTGACATCTTCTACCACAATGCAGTGCGCTTCTTCCGGTTCACGGACGACCAGTTCACTGGGCATCCCAGGTGATACTGGCCGGTTGGCCGGTCTCGCGTCCTAACTAGCAGCTCTTGCTGAAGTGGTTAGCATATGTGGTCCGGGGTCGTTCGCCTGACAGCTCACGACCCCGGTCGTGCGCCCAGCTCACGCAGCAAAACTGCAAAGACGTTATCGCGCGCGCCAAAGGAGAGTCCGCGGCTCATGGGGTGCCCGCTGTTTGCGATCGCGGGTTTCGCTCGAGCCCGCCGCTCCGACCTCAAGTGGCAGGCGCCGGAAGTGGTGGCTTGCGTTGCGCCGTGGGTTCGCAGAACGGCGAAGCCCGCTCTGCGAGGACACCGTCATGGTGCTGTCGTCGACCCACTCAATCCGACCGACAGAAGTCGCTCTTCAGCCGCGCTTTGGATACGTCGTTGTCAGTGACGCGCTACGTACCGGGACGTACCGCGTTGACGATCGCTCGTGTCGAGATTGGGGTGGTCTACTCGACAAGGTGGAGGTCGATCATGCTTCGCTTGGCCGTTGTCCCGATTGCGGTGTCTGCTCTGTGCCTCGTGCCAACTCAGGTGACTGCCCAGAAGATCGGGGGCAGTCGACGCTGGGTGAGTGCCGAATCGGTAGAGCTCGCCTCAATGAGCAGCCGAGACCTTGAGGTTCTCCCTACCTCTGAGTTCCCGACAGGCGCTTTAGGGGCGGCGCCGAGCCCGACTCGCGCAGCGGCCTATGCGGCTATCGGGGCACTGCTCGGGACAGCCGCTGGGGCGGGCTTCGGAAGCCTCATGGTCGACGACAAGGGATTCGCCTGCGGGAACTGCGGGCCGATCTTTCTCCTTGGCCTCGCTGGCAACTTGGTTGGGGTATCGGCGGGCACTCATGTCGGGGCCGGGCGGAGGCCGACCGCGGGGGGAGCGGCCTTTGGCCTGTTGGCAGGGTTTGGAGCCTATGTTGTCATGGCCAACGCTTCCCCCGCGGTGGCTGGTCTAGTGGCCTTCTCCGTGCAGGGAGTACTGACAGCGAAGTCCGCCCTTCGTGAAGCTCGGTAGGTGGCTGCGAGCCCCGGAGCGGGGGCAGGGTCGGCTTCTGCGCGGGTCAGCCAACGGCTGCATTTTGCTTGTGACCCCATAGAGGGAAGCTTGCCGGCGATTGCGCGCGGCTCCTGCTGACGTGGTTAAGATGAGGGTCGGGAGCCTCGCGTCTGACAACGCGAGCCTCCCGGTCGGCATCTAGCTCACGCAGCAGAGCCGCAAAGACGTTAGCTGGCTCGACAACGAGATCAGATCGCAGACGCATGACTAGTCCTGTACATCGGCAAGACGAGTCACCCGTGCCACCGGAAGCTGGGGCGGAGGCACCAAAGGAATCTCCGCACCCAGACGCCGTGCGAAGGCGAGCCGCCCTCGGTTTGGTGATCATCGCCATCCTGATTGTACTCGCGCCGGTGGTGGATCAACTCTGGTACCTCGTTGCATTGGCCCCGTTGGTGGTCTCCGCGGGTCCCCGACTGCTCCGCATGTTTTTGAGCCCCCATCCCACCCAACGATCCGCGGAGTCCGTGATCGACCAGATCTTTGACTCCGGGGGTCCCCGTCGGATCGTCGGGGAGTCGTCTGCAGAGCGCCTGCTTCGGCTACAAGAGGACCTGGACCTGATCGATGGCCGGAGCTCCGACACCTTCCTCGAGCGCCATGTTCACGTCCTCGGGCGATGGGCAGGTAGGCTGGGTGTGGCGGGGTGGCTGGCTGGTGCGTTGTACGCCGCTTGGTATGTCAAGGAGACACCGGCCGCGCTCTTCTGCGTGGCAATGGCATCAGGCTTCGGTGTAATCCTGGGGGTCACTACGCGCGCCGATCGCCGGCGCCGGTGGGTCATCGACTGCGTCAGAGACGAGCAAGAACTTTTGTCTCTCCCTCCTGGAACGTCCGTCTCCGTGCCTCCGGACAGTGATTCGGGAATTGTTCGCGGGCGCGAGCCAGCTAACTAGCAGTTCTTGCTTCTATGGGGAGATAGAAGTCAAGAGCCCATAGTTGGCGCACAGAGATGACTGGACGCCCGGCGGAAGGCCTGGCGCGAAGGAGAGAGTCGGAGCGCTGGGGGCTTCGGAGAAGGGTCGGAGCATCGAGGCTCCGGACGAACTTCTATGCGTGCCGGCCGATGAGGAGACCGAACACCGGATGCTGCGTGCGCCGGAAGCGAACGGGAGAAGCCAGGGCGGGCCGGCCCCATCTGACGAGACGGTCACGAGCCAGTCGTAGACCCGCAAGAACTACGGGCCGACCCACCCAGCGCGATGTCATGGGTCCCGGAGGAGCAGGTTTCTTCTCAAGAGGAAGAGATGGCGCCTTCGGGGAGAGCACCGGTCTCGAGGAAACGCCAGAGCTCGATGAGCAGGCGGCGCGCGAGAGCGACGATGCCGATGGCGCGGACGCGGCGGCCTCCGTGGGCGAAGCGGCGATCGAACCACTGGGTGAGGGTGGAATCGGGCTGAAAACGGACCCAGCCCCAGGCGATTTGAAGAGCCATGGCACGGACGCTGGCGTTGCCGGCTTTGGAGATGCCCTGGTCGCGCGCCTCGTCTCCGCTCTGGTAGGGCGAAGGGGAGAGACCGGCGAGGGCGGTGAGCTGCTGACGGCTTCGGATATAGCGCCAGGCGAAGAACTCGAAGGTGAAGAGCCAGGCGGACTGCAGACCGATGCCCTTGAGGGTCATGAGCTGGCGGACGGTGGCGATGGCGGGATCGGAGGTGTCCTGAAGGCGCTCGAGTTGGAGTTGCTCGATACGGCGGATGCGCTTGGAGAGGAGGACGCGGTGGTCCCACTCGCGGAGCAGGCGTTCGTGGAGGAGGGGCGGTAGGGGCTCACCGTTCCAGAGCTCCAGGGCGGCGAGCTGTCGGGGGAAGGCGCGGGTCATGGACGACACGGTGAGGCCGTGGGCGGCGAGGAGCCCCTTGATGCGGTTGGTGATGCGGGTGCGCTGGGCTTTGAGGGTGAGGAGCTCACGATGGAGGTGGCGGGCATCCTCGGCGTCGGGCGAGGGCACGTGGACGACGGACCAGACATCGGCCTCGCCGTTGTGGTAGCGGACGAGCATGGCGAGCAGCTTGGTGGCGTCGATGCGATCGGTCTTGATGCGTCGGCGCCGGCGTTTGACGTCGATGGAGGCGCAGTCGACGACGAGGTTGTGGCGGCCGGGCTCGGAGCTGAGGAAGCGATGGATCCAGAAGCCGTCGCGGCCGGCCTCGTAGCAAGAGAGCACGGGGTGAGCATCGTCGAGATGGAAGCGTCGGCGAGCGGAGGCGATCTCGCGGAGGAGGGCGTCGAGATCTCGGGCGGGGATGGAACGGAGCCTGGGCTTCTGGCCGAGTCCGGTGGAGAAGGCCAGTTTCCAGGAGCGATTGGAGAGCTCGAGGGCGAGATAGAGAACGGGCGGCTCGGGCAAGCGGATGAGAGTGCGGGTCGTCGCGGGCATTGAATCAACCTCCGTCAGGAATGGCCGTTCCGCGGAGGGACAACTTGCGGCGGCCCGCGCTCGTGTCGTCAGAGTCGCCGAGCCAAGAGGTCTCGCCGCCCTCCACCCGCATAGTATCTGACGTGGTTAGCATAGGAGGTCCGGGGTCGTTCGCCTGACAGCTCACGACCTCGGCCAAGCGCCCAGCTCACGCAGCAAAACTGCAAAGTCGTTAGACTGAGGCCTTCTGACCTCATCGCCCCGTCTGGAGTCATTCGATACGGCCGCGCTCGTCCCGCTGCCCCGGCACCCTGTGGGATGCGCGGGCTCCGAGGCTGGAGAGGCACATCCCGTCGGCCAAAGGCGGCACACTTGATCGTTGACGCGGCGTGACCAACGACTCATTGATGCGACGCAGTACCCGCACCGGCTTGGACTCGTCTTGGTCTGGTTGGGCAACACCGTCACGGTCGCCCCGTCGTCGGTGCGTTTGCCGCAATGGGTGTGTGTGCTGCCCACGCCCTTCGCCACTCCATCGTGGAGGTCTCCTATGAGCAACGGCTCGAAGCGCCTGCTCCCAATCCTCCTTCTTCTCCTCACGGCTTGCGGTGAGTCTGCAGCGGGCGGTTTGGGGGCCTTCGCAGGAACCTGGTCGGTCACGGCATTCGGCGAGGGGGGCGATAGTCTTACCGCCTACACCCTCACTGCCGGGGCAGATCGCTCTACCTGGACGATGGCCTTTCCAGGGATGGAACCTATTCCGTTGCAGATCGTGAGCGCCGCAGGAGACAGCGTCGTCGTCCGGACCGATTCCTATCCCAGCGTGCTGGAAGCAGATGTTCAAGTGACGAGCGAGGCTGTCATGAAGGTCTCGGGGAATCAGATCACGGGCACCTGGGTCTCGCACCGCACCGTTATGGGACCGGATTCAATCCTGAGAGGTACTGCCCGAGGAACTCGTCAGGAGTAGCGATTTCTCGGCTGAGAAGCTCAACCGCCGGCTCAGAACGAGCAGCTTGGCCAACGACGGCCGCAGCTCCAGCTCTGAGGACGGGGCGCCAAGGCCTGGCGGGGCCGGCCTCAGTCTAACTAGCAATTCCTGCTTCTATGGGGAGAAAGAAGTCAAGAACGCAAAGTGGACGCAGAGAGGTGACCGGGGCCGTTGGAGCAACGGCCCAGAGTGGCGAGTGAGAGCGCTGGGGGCTTCGTAGAAGGGTCGGAGTCGAGGCTCCGGACGAACTTCTATGCGTGCCGGGTGGTGAGGTCGCCGGACACCTGATGTTGCGTGCGCCGGAAGCGAACGGAGGAAGCCAGGGCGGGCCGACCCCATCTGACGAGACGGTCACGAGCGTGTCGTAGACCCGCAGGAATTTCGGGCCGACCCACCCAGCGCGATGTTGTGATCCCCGAAGGAGCGAGGGCTTCTCAGGTGGAAGGGATGGCGCCTTCGGGGAGGGCCCCGGTCTCGAGGAATCTCCAGAGCTCGATGAGGAGACGACGAGCGAGGGCGACAATGCCGATGGCCCTCATGCGGCGGCCGCCGTGGGCGAAGCGACGTTCGAACCACTGGGTGAGGGTGGAATCGGGCTGGAAGCGGACCCAACCCCAGGCGATCTGGATGGCCATGGTTCGTACGCTGGAGTTACCGGCCTTGGAGATGCCCTGATCGTGGGCCTCGTCGCCACTCTGGTAGGGCGAGGGAGAGAGGCCGGCGAGGGCGGTAATCTGGCGACGGCTGCAGATGGCTCTCCAGGCGAAGAACTCGAAAGTGAAGAGCCAGGCGGACTGCAGGCCGATGCCTTTGAGGGTCATGAGCTGCCGGACCATGGCGATGGCGGGATCGGAGGCGTCCTGGAGGCGCTCGGCCTGAATCTGCTCGAGGAGGCGGATGCGCTTGGAGATCAGGAGGCGGTGGTCCCATTCACGGAGCAGGCGATCGTGGAGGAGGGGAGGCAGGGGGTCACCGTTCCAGAGGGAGAGGGCGGCGAGCTGACGGGGGAAGTCACGGGCTGCCATGGAAGAGACGCCGAGCCCTTGGGTGGCGAGCAGGCCCTTGATGCGGTTGGTGCAGCGGGTACGGTGGGCCTTGAGGGTGAGCAACTCGCGATGGATGTGGCGTGCATCCTCGGCCTCGGGGGCAGGCACGTGGACCACGGACCAGACGTCGGCCTCACCATTGTGGTAGCGGATGAGCATGGTGAGGAGCTTGGTCGCGTCGATGCGGTCGGTCTTGATACGCCGGCGGCGGCGTTTGACGTCGATGGAGGCAGAGTCGACGACTAGGTTGTGGCGGCCGGGCTCCGAGGTGAGGAACCGGTGGATCCAGAAGCCGTCGCGGCCAGCCTCGTAGCAGGAGACGAGGGGAAGGGAGTCGTCGAGGCGGAAGCGACGGCGTGTCGAGGCGATCTCCTCGACCAGGGCGTCGAGATCGCGCGCCGGGATCGAACGGAGCCTTGGCTTCTGGCCGAGGCCGGTGGAGAAGGCCAGTTTCCAGGAGCGATTGGAAAGCTCGAGGGCGAGATAGAGAGCGGGCGGCTCGGGCAGGCGGATGAGAGTGCGGGTCGTCGCGGGCATGAAAGGGGACCTCCGTCAGGAATGGCTGTTCCGCGGAGGGACAACTTGCGGCGGCCCGCGCTCATTTCGTCAAAGTCGGGGAGCTACGAGATCACCACCCTCCACCCGCATAGCATCTGACGGGGTTAGCATGAGGGGTCCGGGGTCGTTCGTCTTACAACTCACGACCCCGGCCGAGCGCCCAGCTCACGCAGCAGAATCGCAGAGACGTTAGTGCGCAGGACAGACGGCGTCGTACGGAGACAATGCGACGCGGCATAGGTCGCCGGCTATTTGACCGAGTCGAGCACCGCTCGAGGATGCCGAGCCGCGATGCGGAGGAGCACCTTCGCAGGACCCTGCGGTTCACGCCGACCTTGTTCCCAGTTCTGAAGGGTCCGGACGCTGATGCCGAGCAGCGCGGCGAACTTCGCCTGGGACAGGTTGTATTCCTGCCGGACCGCCGCGACATCGGGCGTGGCGAGCCCGGCCTCCCGAGACGCCTTCTTCTCGCCGCGGAGGATTGCTCCTCCCTCCTTCACGCTCTCCACGAGCTCCTTGAACAGCTCGTCCTTCATTTGAACTCCTCCCGCACCAAGGCAGCCAGCGCCTTCTTCTGGTCTGGAGTGAGGTCGTCCCGCTCGCTCTTGGGATACATCAGGAGCATGAGCACGACCTCGTCCCGTACGGCCCAGTAGTAGATCACACGGACGCCTCCGCGCTTCCCACGACCCGAGCCCTGCCAGCGGATCTTGCGCAGACCGCCCGTTCCGGGGATCAGGCTGCCCGCCTCCGGGTCCGCTACGAGACGGAGCTGCAGCAGGCGATAGGACTCCGGATCGAGCAGGCGCGCTACCTGCCGGGTGAAGACGGAGGTCTCCTTGATGACCATGGAGTAGTATACGCCGTTGGCGCCTATACGTCAATGGCGTATGTCACGCCTGAAGCTTCGAGCGTGTTGCAGGGCGGGGCGCCACCGCTTCGTGGTTCTGCCGACCCCAGGGCCTGCGCACCAACTAGGGTTTGCTGCTGACGCGGTGGGCTCTGAGGATCCGGAGCACTCGCCTGGCAGCTCGCGCTCCGGGTCGACATGTTGGTCGCGCAGCAGAAACCCAGAGTCGTTAGAGCTGCCCCACCCCTACAGAAAACGGAGGCCCGATCAATGGCTGGAGACGGCCGGCTGCGGTGGGTCAGGTGGGCTGCTGAGTTCGCCCTCATGTTGGGGTCAGTGTACCTCGGTGTCTATCTCGAGGGGGCGTCCCAACGTCGCTGCAAGCGAAGCTCGGGAGCTGGAGCGGATCGTCCGAGAGGGACGGGGCGAAGCGCGCTTGTATCGACGAGCGCGGATGGTGCAGATGGCGGCGTCCGGGGCGTCGATCTCCGTGAATCGCCCGAGCATTGGGTACGAACCGGACGCGGGTAGGCGAGTGGCTTCGCAGGTTTGAGGAAGAGGGGCTCGAGGGGTTCGAAGACCAGCCGAGGAGCGGCCGACCGCTCGAGATCACATCCCTGGAGCGGCATCAGGTCATCGCCGCAGCGTGCAGCGCTCCGAGTGAGTTCGGGCTGGATCGCGCGGTGTGGAGCCACGAAGCTCTGGCCGAGGCACTGGAGACGAGCGGACGCGTGCGCTCGATCAGCAGCAGCACGGTGGGTCGGATCCTGGCGGACGCGGAGATCAAGCCCCACCGTGTGAAGGCGTGGTGCCACAGCACGGATCCGCAGTACCAGGTCAAGATGCGCTCGATCGTGGACCTGTACGTGTCGCCGCCGGCGGGGGCGGCGGTGCTGAGCATCGACGAGAAGAGCGGGATCCAGGCCCTGTCGAGATCGAGGCCGATGGTGCCGGCGGCACCGGGCAAGGCGCCGCGTCAGGAGTTCGAGTACAAGCGAAACGGGACCCGGTGCCTCTTCGCCTGCTTCAACATCCGCACGGGACAAGTGCTTGGGCGCTGTACGCTTCAACGAGCTCGTGAGGACTTCTTCTCGTTCATGGACCTGGTCGCGCAACGCTACAGGCAGAGCCGGGTCCACGTGGTGCTGGACAACCTGAACACGCACAAGGACACGAGCCGCGGCGCCGTTCCTGACCGAGTGGAACCGGGCGCATGGGGAGCGCTTCGTGTTCCACTACACGCCGACGCATGGGTCCTGGCTGAACCAGGTGGAGCTCTGGTTCAGCATCCTGACGCGCAGAGTGCTGCGCTATGGGGACTTCCACACGCCGGACGAGCTGGTAGATACGATCGAGCGGTTCATCGACATCTGGAACGGCGAGGAAGCGAAACCGTTCCGCTGGACGTACCAGGGACGGCCCTTGGTGAGTACATGAGGCACCGATGAAGCATCCCCAGCGTGAGGCTGCGAAGCAACGACTGGAGCACCTACTCTCGGGCAACCCGATCACCCAGGGGATGTACGTCCGCCCGTGGGGTGATCACCTCATCGTCGGCCGTCAGGAGGCCTTCGGCCCCAACGGCGAGATGGAGGCGGACGACCGTGTGCGTCTCACTGCCCGGCAGCAACAACCAATGGGGTCTCAGCGTCCGCCGTCACACCGGCCGCTGGGAGAAGACGCCCTTCACGGGAACGCTCGAAGAACTCAGCGACGTGATCTGGTCCCTCATGCAGCACATCGTCGCCCCATATACGTGACCTGTACCATTACTTATGCGGCGTAGCACTAGCGGCTCCTGCTGACGTGGTTAACATGAGGGTCGGGAGCCTCGCGTCTGGCAACGCGAGCCTTCCGGTCGGCATCGAGCTCACGCAGCAGAGCCGCAAAGACGTTAGAGAGCGCGAAACCCTGCTCCACTCAGCTGGCCCGCTCGCAAACTGACCACCGCCTCGGTCGAGGGAGTCCCATCGAGCCATGGCTCCTCAGGGTCCCCAGGGTGTAGAATTCCGAGATCACCAGTCCGGAGGAGTGAGAGATGTCGGAGCCGAAAGCCAAAGAGCGGGTCCTCGACGCGGTCCGCGGCCTTCCCGAAGACGCGACAGTGGAGGACGCCATGGAGCGCCTCTACTTTCTCGCCAAGGTCGAAGAGGGGCTCCGCCAAGCTGAGGCCGGGGAGACCATCAGCAATGAGGAAGCCCGGAAGCGCATCTTCGGGTGACCCTGATACGATGGACGGATCAGGCGGCTGATGACCTCAAGGCGATCCGGGAGTTCATCGAGCGCGATTCCCCCCGGTACGGCCGCCTCGTCGCTGAGCGACTCTTCGATGCAACCCAGCGACTTGAGGTGTTCCCCCTTTCGGGCCGGGTCGTTCCTGAACTCGGGCGCGACGACGTCCGCGAGATCATCCTGGGGGAGTACCGCATCGTCTATCGCCTCAAAGGTGAGACGGTGCTGCTTGTTACGGTCTTCCGGTCTTCGCGGCTCTTTCCGACTGCGCTTTCAGGCCACTAGGGAAGCTCTGAACAGGCTGCCCGGAGCGGGCTTGTCAGAGGTAGCAGTGCGTGATTCATGAGATTGAGGCCTCCTGATGCCTGGTTCCTACTCCGGCATTTCGCCGGAGCGTGCCTCGGCGGCCTCTGATCGAGGTCACAGGGCACACGTCGCCCCAGCGGATATCAACTTCTGGCGCACCATGTACAGGTTTGCCAGCGCGAACATGGTGTAGGCGCGGGCGGCGTTCTTGGCGAGGCCTCGGTATCGCACCTTGCTGAAGCCCCACAGTCGCTTGACCACATGGTAGCCGTGTTCGCCTCGGGCCCGCACCCGTGACCGACTTCGGTTGATCTTCCTCCACCGCTCGTTCAGGGGGTTCTTCGCGGTAGGTCTCCGGTTCATTCGATAGTGCACGCCGCGCCGCTCGAAGTCCTGGCGGTCGGCCTCCTTCCAGTACGCCTGGTCGCCGTAGACCTCCCGCTCCTCGCCGTGGAGTAGCTCCGGCATCTGCTTGATGTCGGCCTGGGCGGCATCGGTCACGACCAAGCTGTGGGTCAGGCCCTTCTTGTACGTTCCGGTGTGGACCTTCATGCCGAAGTACCAGGTCTTACCCTTGCGGCCCTGCTTCATCTCCGGGTCCCGTTGGCCAGACTTGTTCTTGGTCGAGCTCGGTGCATGGATTGGAGTTGACCCGGTTTCGTGGCGCTGGACCGACCGAGCACCTTCTCGGTAGCGACCGAGGGCCGCAGCCCAGAGGAGTGCGCAGACGAGATTGCGCGGCGGGTCCTCTGAAGCGTACCGGCAAGGCCCGGCCCGCGGGGCTCGTGGCACCGCAACCTAACCAGCATCGCGGCTCCATCCGAACCGAGTGGCGGACCTCCAGGGAACTCGCAGGGCCAAGCCCAACGACTTGCCCGGGGGTTCAGTTCTCGACGAGGACGGCTTCGAGCGGTGGCTTGAGCCCCAACTCGTTCGAGCGTCACCGTCGAACCAGGGTTTGCTGCTGACGCGGGAGGTATCGGGGTCCCGGGTCCACATCCCGGGTCCACTAGGCTTGCACCTCGAGGCCCAGAGTCGGCATCTTGGTCGCGCAGCAGAAACCCAATGTCGTTAGGATGCCTGGTCCCTTGGACTGTTGAAAATTGAGGGACTCGCACCGATTGTGTGTCTCACCATTGAAGGAGAGGACGATGAACAAGGACGATTTCGCGGCCGAAGCTCGCAACGAAGACGGACCTGAGCAAAGCAAAGGCCCGGGAGGTGATCGATTGCATCTTTTCGACGGAGCCGAGGGAGGGGATCATTGCCATCGAGCTCGATGCTGGCCGCGATTTCACGGTGACCGGCTTCGGCACATTCGGCACGCGACGTCGAAAGGCCCGAGAGGGCCGCAACCCCCGCACGGGCGCGACGATTCAGATTCCTGCCATGACCGTTCCCACCTTCAAGCCGGGGAAGGGCCTCAAAGACCGCGTTCGCACCTGATCTACCGGTATCGGCCCAAGAGGTTCGAGCGGCGCCTGAGGGACCGCCGAGAAGGGTCGCGGGCGGCATCCTGACAAGGAATTCCTGTTGACGCGGTCGGCCATGGGTCCGAGGCACTTGGCTTGTACCTCGCGGACCAGGGTCGGCACGTTGGTCGCGCAGCAGAAACTCAAGGCCGTTACGCAGCGACCTCAAACGGGCGGATCGTCGATGCAACTGTTTGACTCCGAGTGAAAGCTGTTCCGCCTCGCGATGGAGTTCGTCATTATCGTCGCGGGTGTCCTCGCTGCCTTGGCCATTGACCAGTGGAGGGAGTCTCGGGAGGATCTCTTGCTAGAGCGTGAGCTCCTGTAGAGCCTATCCATGGACCTCATGTCCGACTGGACGGGGGGGTGGCCCTCAAGTTCAGAGGGGACTATGTCGCGTCCGCGAAGGCCCTTAGCGCCAAAGACGTTGGCCAGTACGCATAGCCGGGGGGGCAGTGTGCGGCGATACACAACCGCCGGTCTGGTCGGCGTACTCGCGCTGCCCGCTTGCGGCACGGACGCGCCGCAGGCAACGGCGACCCATGAGTACCACGCCACGAAAGTCGCCGAGATTGGTGGTGGCGAAGGGGAGGGTGCCCTCACCGATGTCTTCGGCGTGGCTGTGTCCCCGGATGGGCACGTCTACCTCAGTGAGCCCCCGTTGGCACGTGTGGTAGAGTTTGATCCACAGGGTGGCTTCGTACGTGTGGTGGGCAGCCGAGGTCGCGGGCCAGGGGAGTTCCAGGTGCCGGGTAACCTCTTCTGGCGTGGCGACTCCCTTGCGGTCGCCGATTTCATCAGTGGGATCAGTCTTTTCGCCCCGGACGGATCGTTCCAAGCTCGCATCTCGTTCATTGTGAACGTACCGGGAACCCCTTTTGGGGGTCGCCCGGCGCTGCCCCTGGCTGATGGCTCCATCGGGGTGGTCGTGCCGCCAGCGACGGAAGGTGCGGATCCGGGGTGGGAGGTGTGGTTGAAGGCGTCGCGCACCGGCTCCGTCCTGGACACGTTGGCCCTGCTGCCTCTGCGGGGCCGTATCTACTCGTACGAGGTGCGTGGGCGAACCATAACGGGTACGCATCCGCTCGCTTGGGCGCCGCTGATTGCCCTGCCTCCCTCCGGGACGGACCTGGTCATCGCAGAAAGGGAACCTGCCGAGGACGCAAACGCAGGAAGCTTCCGCATGATCCGGATCGACCTCGACGGAGATACTGTCGCGTCGCGTGAGATCGCCTACGTCCCCAAGCCGGTTCCCGACCAGGTGGTGGATTCCATCGCTACGGCCATGGCTGAACACATGGGCGATCAGTTCGGTGTTTCTCCCGGAGCTTTGGCGGAGCGCATCGAGGAGCAGCTCGACTGGCCGAGCTACGAGCCACCCGTGTCGAGCCTCCTGGTTGGGTCCGACGGCTCGGTGTGGATCCGGCGTGAGAGCGGGGGATCGGTGTCCGTGCAGTGGGACATCCTGGACCCGAGCTTCGCCTCCATTGGACAGCTGCAGCTCCCGGCGACGCTCGAGCCGAAGGTGGTGTCGAGGGACGCGCTGTGGGCCGTTCAGAAGGACTCCCTGGACGTTCCGCACCTCCTCCGGTTCAACGTCGAGGCAGGTGGATAGGGGACTCGCTCGAGATCCACCGGACGGAGAGCTGAGAGAGGCCGGCGATGGCGGTGGAAGCGAACGGCGGGCCGTTGTCGGTACTGAGGCTGGCGCGGCGAGCCGGGAGGCCCGGAGCACCTGCCTTGCGGCTCCCGCTCTGGGTCTGCATGGTGGGGCGGAGCTCAAACCCAAAGTCGTTCGAGCGCTTTTCTGACAGGTCGTCGAGGGGGCAAGGGCGGAGGTGAGCTTTGTGGGTGGAGCGACCTGGCTCGAAGTGCCTCCCGGACTGAAGGCGGAGTACGCTGCCTTCGAATGGGAAGTCGCGTACCAGTACGCACAGCACTCTCTCGTCTACCGTCTGTCGCGTTACGGATCGGCCTCGCTGTTCCTGAAGCTCGCCCGGGTCGGACACTATCCCACCCTCTCCGGCGAGGGCATGCGGATGCGATGGGCGCGTGCCCACCTGCCTGTCCCAGAGGTCATCGACCAGGGAAGCGAGAACTCCGTCACGTGGTTGGTCACGACCGGCCTGCCGGGCCAAGACGGCACGCACGCCGACCAGCTCGGGCGTCCCACGGAACTTGCCCGGGCCCTTGCCCGGGGACTCCGCCGCTTCCACGACGCCGCGCCGGTGCAAGGCTGCCCGTTCGACTTCCGCTTGGGCCCGGCGCTCGAGCACGTCCGCAGCAGGCTGTCTTCGGGGTTGATCGATGCGGCCCGTGACTTCCATGCCGAGTTCGCCCATCTGACTCCGGCGGCGGCCGTCGAACTCCTCGAATCCACGCGTCCTGATTCCGAAGACCTGGTCGTCTGCCACGGCGACTACTGCCCCCCGAACATCCTCATCGAAGGGGGGCAGGTTACTGGCTATCTAGATCTCGGCGAACTCGGAGTCGCGGACCGCTGGTGGGATCTTGCCGCAGCGACATGGAGCCTGACCTGGAACCTGGGTCCGGGCTTCGAAGAGACGTTTCTTGCGGAGTACGGCGCCGAGCTGGATACCGCGCGCACTGCGTTCTACCGGCTGCTGTACGACCTCGCTTGCTAGCGAACAAGTGCGCGGCGCTCCGACCAGGGGCTCAAGCCACCGCGCCCTGGGCTCCCTCACAAGTTGGTCCTCGGCGCCGCTCAGTAGGAGTCAGCTGAGACGTCCGGGGTTGCTCGCCTTGCAGCCCACGACCCCGGCCAAGCATGTTGCTCACGCAGGTTGGCGCCAAGGACGTCAGATGGCGCTGAACTGGCTCCGAGCCACGTCCGCCTCTGGACACCGTGTGACCGCAACGCCGGGTGATGGCTGGAATGCGGGAGACCGCTACGAAGGCTTCATGGGCCGGTGGAGCCGTCCCCTCGCGCGCGCATTCGTCCAGTGGACCGAGGTCCCTCCTGGACGTCACTGGCTGGACGTGGGCACGGGCACCGGCGCACTCGCTGCCGCCATCGTCGAGATGGCCGAGCCGAGCTCCGTGGCTGCTTGCGACCCCTCCGGTCCGTTCATCGAATCTGCGCGGTCCAGGCTTCAAGATGCTCGCGTCGCCTTCGCCGTTGCCGGTGTCGGCAGCCTGCCCCGCCGCGAAGGTGGCTACGACGCGGTGGTTTCCGGCCTGGCGCTCAACTTCTTCCCGGACCCCAACGGCGCGGTTCGGGAACAACTTGAGGTCGCGGGCCGTGGGGGCTTGGTCGGCGCGTTCGTTTGGGACTACGCCGAGGGCATGGAGTTCCTGAGGTACTTCTGGGACGCCGCGGCCTCCGTCGATGCAAGCGTGTCACATCTCGATGAAGGACGGCGGTTCCCAATCTGCAACCCCGACTCGTTGGAGTCGGTCTTCGTATCGGCGGGGGCGGCTCGTGTTCGAGCAACTTCGCTGAGTGTGACTACGCGGTTTGCCAGCTTTGAGGACTACTGGCTGCCCTTCCTGGGGGGCACAGGGCCTGCGCCCAGCTTCGTGTCCAGCATCTCAAAAGGACAAGCGGCTGCCCTCGAGCAGGCGCTGTGTCGTCAGCTTCCCACCGGCCCGGGTGGGGCTATCACCCTCCAGGCACGGGCGTGGGCGGTGCTCGGATACCGAGAGTAGGTCGGCATCGTGGCCC
Organism: uncultured Gemmatimonadales bacterium; assembly: GCA_963848895.1. Classification (GTDB taxonomy): domain Bacteria; phylum Gemmatimonadota; class Gemmatimonadetes; order Longimicrobiales; family Gaopeijiaceae; genus SZUA-318. The sequence continues at coordinate 55,476 of CAWKGE010000015.1, read as the reverse complement.
TGCAGCAGGAACCCAAGTTGTCAGACCGTGCGAAAGGCGGTTGGGAGAAAAGACGATGAAGCGGTCGCTTCGGAAGTTGGCGTCCCCCGCGGCGATGGGGCTGATGGTGCTCACATTCGGCGTGGCGGGCGCTGCCGCCCAGGAGATCGAGATTGAGGCCGCCCTGGTACATCCGCCTGTGGCGGCGCGCTTCCAGTGTTCGGAGCATACCCTCGGTTCTGAGGATCACGTGCCCGATGCCCTGGGCGCGGATTGTGTCGTGGTACGTCGTGATGGCGGACCGAACGGCAACCTCAATTCGCTATACTCAGGCGACGGCACTCGAAACGAGGACTGGTACGGCTGGCGGGAACCTCTGCTCGCGCCCTGCGACGGGGTTGTACTCATCGTGAGTCTCAACCCTGAGACGACGACCCCCGGCGAGTTCGGCTCAGGACGATCCAGCGCCATGCTCTTCCGGTGCAGCCTCGACGACGATGCCCACGCAGTGAAGGTCGCCTACATCCACGTCCGCGAGGTGACCGTCGCCGAGGGCGACACGGTTCAGGCCGGTCAGATGGTGGCGCGTATCGGCAACAATGGGAGCTCCTACAATCCCCACGTGCACATCGGTGCCTTCCGCGGAGAGCTCTTCTCGGACGACGCCGTACCTCTGCAAATCCGGATCGACCTCGCTGCGATGGGGCGGTTGAGTGGGGTGGGAGGAGCGCCAGGCGTACGGTTCCCGGGCCTACGGTCCAACAGGGAATTGCTGCCGCCCGGGTAGACACCTGGTGTCCGAAGCACAGCCTTGCAGCTGGCGCAGCGCGGGCAAGCACTGTGACCCGCGGCAGAGTCCGAGGGTCGTCATGCCCCCGCGAGCGCGTGCGATGACGTGAACATCCGCGAGCTTCGATCACCTGTTGCGCTGCGGTACGGACGAGCCCTGAACGCTGGAGGGTCGGGAGTTGTTCGTCTTGCGACCGACAACTCCACATGGGCATGTTGGTCCGGCAGCAGAAACGGAAAGTCGTTAGAGAGAGCCAGGATCCTCCTTGTTGCAGCTACGCGACAAGCTCCTTGCCGCGCTCGGTTCTCCGATTACGCCCGGCGTCGTCGAGGAGTGGGCGGAGGGAAGCAAACGTCTCACGGTAGCAGTTCGTCCGGACGGCGATGCTCAGGTCGAGCTCCACCTTCCGGGACGGCGTGGGTCTCCCTTCGAGGCACTCTTCATTATTGCCGAGGGATCTGAGGAAGCGGCTGTGGACGAGATCTGTTCCTTCGTCGGGAGAGTTCTCGACGAACGGACCGTCCTTGCAATGGACGGGCGCACCTTCCGCGGTGGCCAGAGATGGCTGAGGCCGGATCAGTTGAGCACCCTGAGGAACCTGGAGTTCGCTGCTTCATGGCGGGGCTCATTCGACCGGCATTAGCAGGCCTGCGCAGATTGGCTGTCCCGAACCACTTGGCATGCCCTCTGTCAAAGCGGGGCCGCTGCTGACGCGGCAATGGCTGCTGGGTCCCAGACCACTCGGCTTGCACCGCGCCGCCTGGGGTCAGCATCGTGGTCGCGCAGCACGAAGTTGAGTCTTCAGGTCGCGCGGCCGACATGGTTCGCCTGGAGGGTCAGATGCCGAGAGTCTCGATGAATGAGGACGAGGTCGCCCGCCCACTGGAGCCCTGCGACTTGCTTCGGGTCGCGTTCAATGGCTTATGCGCACTGAAGAAGACCTGCGTTCTCGCCGTGCTGCTGTCGACGATCCCGAAAGGGGTCGCAAGTCAGAACATTCTGGTCGTCTACTACAGCGCGACGGGACATACCGCCCTGATGGCCGATGCCGTAGCGGCCGGGGCGCGAAGCGCACAAGGTAGCGACGTACGACTCTTGCCCGTGGATCGCGTATCTCACGATGACGTGGCTTGGGCCGACGCCCTGATCGTCGGTACCCCTGTGCACTCTGCCAACATTTCCGTCCCTATCGCTGAGTTCCTGAACTCCCTTCCATTCAACGGGGAGATGCGCGACAAGATCGGGGCAGCGTTTGTTACGGCAGGAGGGATGTCTGCGGGCGAAGAGGCCGTCCAACTCGCCATCCTTCGCGCTATGCTGGTCTACAACATGATCGTTGTAGGAGGGCCGACTTGGACCGAAGCGTTCGGTGCGTCTGCCGTTACCGGTGAACCACCGTTCGCGGACACGGCGGAGACAGCCTCCATCGACTCCATCTTCGTGGCGAAAGGCTCGAAGTTGGGTGCTCGCGTGGCAGAGGTGGCGAAGCGCCTGGTGTGTCGACAATGACACCCGAAGTCCTCGGATGGGAACACGCGCGGATAGCATGGCGTGCGCGTAGCGGCGGAGGGCAGTGACAAGTCTGTCTTCGAAACGCGCGACATCAACGCATTGGCGGGTCGCTGACCAACTGGCGGCGGCTGCTGCCGGCATAGGCCCGAGAGCGCCATACTCGTCCCCGATCTCTCCGAGGCTGCGGTGTGGAGCCACGCCGAGGGATCAGCTCCCGCCTCCGAGCAGCTCCCGTGTCTCACCTTCGGTAAGCCCCGCCTCGGCCACGTCCGGATTGGCGTCGAGCAGCTCTCGGTCCTCCGCCATTCTGGCCAGGGCCAGCGAACCAGCGGCAGAGCCCGCACCCGACAGCGCGAACACGGGGCCCAACACCAGGATATCCAGAGTGGTGTCCCCTCCAAGGGCCGCCACCAGGACGAAGATCCCGGAAAGAAGAAGGCCCCCGACGGCTCCCCACGCCGCAAAGCGTGGAAGCGACATCTGGTCAAACCTGCGACGGCCCTCGGCAATCCCCAGGACTGCAGAGAACGTGGCGCCGGCAAGAAAGCCGAACAGGCCGAACCCGAGAGGGAACGGGACGTCGGCGGCGCCAACACCGACGACCAGCAGAAGGACGATACCCGCGCCGAACCATGCGATTCCCCAGGTCAGGCCCATCCCGATTGCACCGCGGATGCGTCGTAGCCACTTCTTCATTGCCAACCTTCCGGTGCACTTGCGTTCTACGACCCATGCCGGCGATCGGGTCTGCGTCACGAGCAGCGAGCTCTGGAGGCCTCCGGCACTGGCAGATCGTGGTTTCGGCCGTGAAATCCCATCACTCTTATAATACAAAGTACTCTGTATCCCAGCAAGATTCCTGCCGGCAGTCCTCCTGGCGCATCAGGAGCCTGGAGCCGTCAGGTGGCGCCGAAAGAGAATCGGAGCCGCCCCGACTTGCGGAACGGCTCCGAGATTCTACGCAGAGCTCTTGGCCCTCAGGCGGCCACAACGTTCTCCGCCGCCGGGCCCTTGGACCCCTCGACCACGTCAAACTCAACGGTGGCACCCTCTGCCAGGGTCTTGAACCCTTCAGACTGGATGGCGCTGTGATGGACGAAGCAGTCCTTGCTACCGTCCTCCGGCGTAATGAAGCCGAAACCCTTCTGATCGTTGAACCACTTCACGGTTCCCTTGGTACGCATCTTCTTGCGCTCCTTGGATGTGCGAGTCGGAGCCACGATGACACGTACTTCCCGACTGCGGTGTTGGCGCGGAACTCCGCGCGTCTTGCGACCGACCTGATCGCAAGAAAAAAGGCGTCGGACTCGAATAATGAGACCGCCGCCTTCATTAGACTTTACTCTGGCCTCGTCCTGGGGGCCACACCGAAGGGTCGCGGGATTTGGGCCCACCGTCAACCCTCGGCATGTTTGTAGATGACGGTTTGCGAGCGGTCGGGCGGCCACGAATCGGTCGAACGGCATCCGTGTTTCGGGCTTGCAGCTCGAGGCTCCCGATCCGCGTCATCCTCACGCGGCAGAGACCGATAGTCGCCAGCCGGCACATTCCACGTGTGCGGAGACACCAATGAGGCCAAGTGAAACTGCTCAGCTTGCGGCAGCTCACAGAGCATACCACTTCCTTTACGATCCTGCGCCCATACTCGAAGATGATGCCGCCGGCTGGCTGCTTGGCCCACCACTGAGCGCTGTCCTCCACATAGCCCCACTCCGTTGGCTTTTCTGGCGACCCCTTCTCGCAAAGGTCCGCCCGATGAGCGTCTTCGTCGTTGTCCGGAGTCGATACGCGGAGGATGCTGCTGTGGACAGCATACGCCAGGGATGCCGGCAGTACGTGATCCTGGGTGCTGGCCTCGACAGTTGGGCCCTCCGCCACGAAGAAACGGGGGTCACCGTGTTCGAGCTGGACAACCCCGCAACGCAGCAGTGGAAGGAGACCCGCATCCGATCACGGTTGGGCGCACTGCCGTCGCATCTGGTGCTTGTCCCTGTGAACCTGGAATGTGAATCTGTTGCGGAAGTGCTGCCCAGACACGGCTTCGAGCTCGGAGCGAGCGCCTTCGTATCGTGGCTCGGCACCATCTGTTACCTGACGCGTGAAGCGATTGAGGAGGCGTTTACGTCTTTGGCCGAAGCTTGTGGTCCGGGCAGCCAGATCGCCTTCGACTACTTCCAGCCCAAGTCGACGATGTCGCCCTCAGATCGCCAGCTATTCGAGCTCCTCGATGACGGAGGTACACGTCGAGGCGAGCCGATGCTGACTCTTCTCGACTCGGAGGAGGTGGCAGAGCTGGCAGGCTCTGCCGGCTTTCGCGTCGTCGAGGACTTGTCCGCCTCGGAGATCAGACAGCGGTACTTGGCGCAACGGACAGACGAGCTCGACATTCCGGGCTTCACGCGACTCTGCCGCGTGGAGAGGCCGTCTGCCGGCTGACCGGGCGCTGAGCCTGACGCGGTCGGCGTGGAGAGCGTCGGCGGCCACTCGGGTTGCAGGTGATTCGGCTCGTCACCGGGGGGCCGCCGTGAGCGCAAGCCGCGGGGAGATGAAGGGCCCGCCATGCGCGTCCGGGCCTTGCCCGGCATGACGATCAACGGCGTGCGCTCCGAATGCGACCGGGGATCGTCCCCTGGCACCCGGAGCGCACGCCGCCTGGAGGTCGCTACGACCCAGCCTTGGCATCGGGTCGACTGGAGCCTGGCTCAAGCATCGAGAACCAACTCGTTCATCGGAGGCGCAGGGGCGGAGGGGTCCATTCCGTGGACCTCCACGAGGACCTTCTCCCTGAACCAGACGTCGAAAGGATCCGTCGACGTGAGGAAATGCTGGAAGACCTTGGCGGCGTCCGCAGCTTCCCAATACACGACGGCCATGTCTCCCATGGGGGTGGACTGGAGCCAGACCTTCTCCGTAGTCAGCCCGGCTTTCTTCCGGGAGGCCGCAAGCTCGTTCTTACGCAGACCCGTCATCTCGGCGACGCACTTCTTCCAGTCGTCGGCCTTGCCCGGCTTGATGGGATTGGTGAAGGCGTAGGCAGGCATGGTTGTGCTCCTTTCGTTGGAATGGAAGTGGCGACTCTGCCGGCGTTGTCCCTGGCCGGCCTAGGGCGCGGGCTTGATCCCGTACTCCGTCCATGCGACCAGGTCGGAGAATGCCGTCCCGATCTGTCCGGGGGTGAACAAGCAATGGCCGTAGGCCGGCACCTGCCTCTGCACGAGCAGGTCCGAGTCACCTCGGTCGGTGACCGCGGCCAGGTAGGACGACTGATTGAAGCCGGGCACGACGGGATCGCGCTGGTCGGACAGCATCAGCATGGGGATCTGCAGGTCACCGGACGGCGCATAGTTGTGGTCGAGCGACACCAGGGCGCTCGGTGATGCGGCGAACCGCCCTACCGCGGCGTTGATCGCCTGCATCACGGTCGGGGTCAGCGAGGCGCTCGTATAGACCGTGCTCGTGTTGTCGAAATATGGACGGCCCTTCGCCAACAACTCGTCGCTCAGAGAGCCGGCATTGCTTTCGAGCGCCGTCGCGATCGATTGGACCAGCTCGGGACCCGACGCGAACGGGACCGGCGTCTGATCGATGGCGGCGAGCTCGAGCGCGGGATCCGGGTCCGCGGCCATGGCCGCGACGGCCGGCTGGACGATCTCCGTCGTGACGTCGGTGCCCGGCGGCAGGTAGGTTGCGTTGCCTGGGAGCACGCCCGGATACAGGACGTCGAAGATCGCGCGCACGTTCGCGTAGTAGTCGAACTGCTCTCGCGTGCCACCCGAGACGGCACACGCGGCCAGTGCGCCGCGGTACACCGCGGGGAAGGTTTCCGTGAGCTTGATTGCGATGAGCCCACCCATCGACGCGCCGCCGATGTAGACGCGGCTCGGCCGCCCGAACTTCGACGTGAAGAGTCCGAGAAGCTGATGCGTCCGCTGCGCCCCGTCCTTGATGTCCCACCCGTTCTCCGAGAAGCTCGAGTACGCGAGCGCGAAGCCCTGCGGCACCAGGAGGCCGGTGAAGACGTCGGCTTCAGCAGGCAGCGCTACCGGATCGTCCGGCGCGACGTATCCGTGCGCGTAGACCAGCAGGGAGCCATTCCAGTTCTCCGGCACGACGAAACGATAGAGCGACCCGGGGCCGGTCGAGCCGTCGATCACCTGGGTCGCCTCCATCCCTTGCACCACGTCGGACTGTTGTGGCACGGGAGCGACGGGCGAGGCGCCGTCGACACAGGCGGCCGTCAACAGCAGGCACGCAGCGGAGAGGGTGGTCTTGACGGACATATGTGCCTCCAAGAGGCATAGAGGTAACGGCCCGACACGAAGTGGGACGGGTGGGCTCACCCGCGCGTACCTGTGCCAGGCTCGTGCCAATGCCATCCATCACGGACACACAGACCCATGGGCAGTGACGGCCCGGAGCACCCGTCTGGCGGCGCGCGCACCGGGTCGGCATCATGCCCTTGTAGCAGAAACCCAAAGTCGATGGGTGGCTCTCAATTCGTGCGGCGTGCCACGGGGTGCTCTCGATGCGTCTTGGTCCGCAACCCAACCTCCACTCGGGGCGCCTTTGGCTCACGCCCTTCGTCGCCGGGGATGCCCAGGCCGTCTTCGATTACGCGAGGAACCCAGAGGTAGCCCGCCATACCACCTGGAGCCCCCACCGGTCCTTGGCCGACGCCGAGGACTTCATCGATATGGTACAGGGCTATGAGTCCGAGCTCTGTTGGGCTATCCGCACGACCCCGGACGGGCCGGCCCGCGGCGCGGTGGAATTCGGCCTGAGCGACCCGGCGAATGGATCTGTCCACTATGTCCTCGCCGAGGAGCTCTGGAACCAGGGCTTGATGACCGAGGCCGTGACCATGGTCCTGCGGTGGGCATTCCACACGTTTGGCTCCCTTGAACGGGTCGCTACCGCCGCGACCGCGGCGAATATCGGGTCCCACCGCGTGCTCGAGAAATGCGGCTTCGATTTCACCGGGACGGTGCTGGAGAGATGGCCGAAGTTCCCCGATCCCGTTGAGTTGGCTGCCTACAGCCTGTCCAGGGAGCAGTGGCTGGCCCGGAGCGGGAATAGCGCCCGAGCCACCTGACTCACGAACTCGACCTGACGGGGAAAGCGGGAGTGCCGGGAGCCGTTCGTCCTACGACTCACGGCCTCCGGTCGGCGAGTTGCGCCGGCGTCCCTCTGTAGGTGGTTGGCGCCGCGGACTGGTGACCTCCGTCTTCGACATTCTCCAGGCCACCCAGGTCAGCGCCAGATTCGGCGGAAACAGCAGGGCAAGGAACGGAGCATTGCTCTGATCCACGACCGGAAGGACCTCCGTCGCAACGGCCACTGCGATGCCGAGGCAAGCCATGGCCGCCACTGCCAGGGCGATCCATCGCCCGAACCGGCGTGCCCAATCACGTCCCCGAGCCAGGGGCCAGAGAAGGAAGGCGAGCGTGAGATGGAGCGGGGAGGCCTGGAGGAGGTTCGCGTTCCAGCGGGCGTCCACATGGCCGGTAAAGGCCCAGAGGAACGCAACCAGGCTGCCCAGCAGTCCCACGAAGAGGAGCCAGGGAACTGCTAGGGACAGGAAGCCTGCTGCTGCCTGCCGCCCGCCCAGCCACCAGAAAAGGGCGGCCATCAAGATCCCAACGGGTAGAAAGATGCCGATCCGTCGGGGCGTGGCGTCGGGGATGGGGGGCCGACTGGCCTGGTAGAACGCCCTGTCTCCATCGATGAAGGGGGTGCTGTCGCCACTCTCGGTCCGTACCGTGAAGTGCCGGAGCTCCTCCGCCATCTCCATGGGGACGAACATGGCTTGCCATGCCGTGAGGGGCCGGTCCGCCGAAGGGCCCAGGCCGAAGTCCATTCCCACGCTGGCCCAGAAGAGGTCGTGGGTGAGGCGGAGCGTGTGATCCCGGTAGCTGGCATCGGTCACCCGGGCGCGGGCCCACCGTCCCAGCTGCCCACCCAGGATCCGGTCAAGGGCGTCGCGCACGCGGGTGGAGCAGTTGTCCCGGTAGTATTGGTAGCGGTAGAAGCGGTTCTCCGGACGGACGTTCCACTCCAGGAACTCCTGGAGTCGGCGCACCTGGGCGGGTGCCAGAGCCAGCCGCTGGATTTCGATCGAGCGATTCTGCGAACGGTAGGCGGCGAGCTGGCGCTGCACGTCGAACCCCGCCACCCAGTAATCCATGTGACCCATGATGAAGCGCAGCAGGAAGTGCTCCTGCTCGAAGCTGAAGAGACCATAGTTGTATGCTTCATCCGTCCTCTCTTTGGGATCGTGGATCCAGATGAGGCTATGGCCGAAGCGCTCCCAGACCGCGTCTCCGGGTCCGACGGTGACCAGGTAGGCAACCAGGGAGGTGTTCGGGAGCGCAGAGGGCGGTCGCTGAGACTGGGCCGCTTGTCCCTGTGCCGGCTGGGGATAGAGGCTTACCGAGGCGAGGACGGAGGTGGTGATTCCTCCGAGTAGAAGGCGGAGACGCGAGCGGCGCGTCGGCAGAGTACGGACCGTGGGCCATGTCATGGCGAGAGAATAGCGCCTCCCGCAGTAGAGTCGCAAAGACGTCGGGTCGCTCAGTCACCGCCGCAGAAGACGCGGTCCCCGACGGGCGAGGCGAGTGAGAATAGAAGGACTCACGGCATCTGCCTTGCCGCTCGCGATGCGCGTGATCATCGTGATCCGCGGCGGAAACTCAAAGGCGGCGGATGGCCATGGTGTCCTGTCCGAATCTGGCATGTTTCCTCGAAGATCCGAGCTTCGAACGGGTCCGGACGGCTGAGGCGGTGCCATGAAGCGAGCCGCTTTGGCCGTGACCGGTGTGTCCGACTCCATCCTGGACCTGCTCGACCACTTGAACGCGAAAGCCACGCTCTTCGTGGTCGGCTCAGCCATTGCGCGTCATGCGGGCCTCGCCGCCCGAGTCCATGAGCATGGTCACGAGGTCGGCAACCACCGTTTCGTGACACTCACTGCACTTGTGGCTGGCCCGGGCGGGGGCGAGCGAGCGCGCCAGCTACGGGCTCGAGTTGAGCCGGGAGGCTGACGTGCCCTGCGGACCTACCCCAACCACCTGCAGTCGCCGGATGCGGCGTTGGAGGCTCCCTGGATCCGGTGTCCTCGATCCATGCGTCATCGCCGTGCTCCTCGGTGCCTGCGGAGGGGAAGTCACGCAGCCTCCACGGAACATCTCGCTGGAGGCTCTCCCCGTCATCGGGGGTGGAGTCGAACGTGGCCCTGGAGCATTCGGGCACGTTGGGGACATCGAGATGGATGGCCAGGGGCGTGTCTATGTGCTCGATCGGATGGCCGGGGCCGTTCAGGTATTCGACGCGAGCGGCAGGTTCGTGCGAACCATCGGTCGCAGAGGAGAGGGGCCTGGGGAGCTGCAGAGTCCGACCGCCATCGGGTGGGGCCCGCGGGACAATCTGTGGGTCGTCGATCCCAGGAACGCGCGGTACACCGTCTTCGATACGATGGGGAACCTCGTCGCCACCCTACACAGGTCCCTCCCGGGCGTCGCTGGAGACTGGCCGGTGACGTTCACAGCGGAGGGCAGGTTGTACGATGTCACGTTCGAGCTGGGGCCAGGTGGTCCGTCGGCAGTCCCCGTAGAATTCGACATTGCCGGGGGGCAACCGCACGAGATCGGCAGGGTAGAGCTCCCGCCGCTGGGCCCTTGGGGGCCCAGTGGGAAAGAGATCCAACAGGACGGGCGCCTGCTCCTGATCGAGGTCCCGTTCTCGCCCATGCAGGTGTGGCAGATCGGCCCGGCCGGAAACGTGTGGTATGGGAACACGGGGGCGTACGAGATTCGCCGGCGTTCGGCCTACGGCACGGAAAGGCTGTTCTCCGGGAACGTGGTTGCGCCGTCGGTCACCGACTCGGAGCGCGAGGCCGCCCTCGAAGAGGACCAAGCTCTCGACCCGTCGATGATCCCGACGTCCAAGCCCCCCGTGCGCGGGTTCTTCGTGGGAGAGGAGGGAGACCTCTGGGTCCTGCTTCGCACCAGTTCACCGGACAGGCGGGATCGTGTCGAGGTTTTCGACTCACTCGGCGTCCGGATCGCGACCCTCGACGTCGCTCTCGACCCTCAGCCTCGGCCCAAGGTGCACGACGGCATCGTGCTCGGCGTAGCCAGAGACCAGCTGGGAGTGGAGCGGGTCGTGCGTTACCGGATCGTTCGCTGACCGAGGTATCCCAGACAACTATCTGGGCTGCGGAGTCCGTCAATTGCGGCGGAGACAGAGGGACGAGACCTCATGTTCCGATGTCCGAAGCGTCGGGCGCTTTGAGATGACGCCCAATCCCCCTAGGATAGATCCCTACGCCTAGAGAGGGGGGACGGTGGGTTTCTTTGCGAAGCTGTTCGGCACGGACGGAGGTGACCCGGCGAAGCGTACGGTCGACGCAGGGCAGATCTGCCCCAAATGCGGCCAACCCGTTCCACACGACAATATGGCCTTCGACTCCGGCGGAGGCCGGCCGATCCACCGAACCTGTCCCACGGCTCCCGCCGAGCCTACCAACCCGTAACACCACCAGGAATAGCCCGTTCTCCATAGAGGTGATCCGGTAGCTCCGGCTGCCACGGAAGCACACACGGGCCACCCCCGACTCGAGCGGGCTCAGGCGACCGTGCGCCGAGCCGGCTCGTGCGACCGGTGCTATCGTGCACTCCCTGGTCCGACGCGGCTCCCCGACGCGGGCGCCACCGACCGTGCGCCGCATTCCCCGAAGGGCGTGAAGTCCTCGCGGGCCACCCTCGAGTCCTCGAGATCGAAGCGGCCGAGCTCCTGGACGTCGTCTCGCAGTACCTCGGGCGGTGTGCGAGGGCCTTCCGCTACCCGCGACTGCACGCGCAGGAATCGGAACCGCAACGCGGGTTGGGCCAGGCAAGCGCGGTATCCGAACATGACCGGGTTCTGCGGGTTGCGGCACCCGGACGCGGGCGTGCGAATCACCAGCGTCAGCCGCAGCGTGCCGCCGTCTGCACCGACCTCCACATCCATCGAATCGCAGGCGCTTGGCGCGTCCACCACGCCGGAGACCCAGATTCCGGACGGTGTCAGGGTCACCCGTGCGTGGGCAGCCGGGTAGAAGGGTGCCGTCTCAGCCGTGATCGGGTGAGCCACCACATTCGACCCGATCCCTTCCTGGCCCCCTACAGGGGCTGCCGCACCTGCAGCAAGCAACGCTGCGACGGTCCGGGCTCCCCAACGTCCCGCTGCCTTGAAGTGAGTCACCATCTCTCTCCCGCAGCCCCGCGATGCCCCCCCACCAGGAATTGCGCTCGAGAGCCCCGCAACGTCAACACCATGCACCGAGCACCCGCTGATCCGATGGAGCCGTGGACGATCCCGCCCCGAGGGGAGGCGCCGGGACCTGGGCGTCGAGTGCGGGCCCGATCGACAGAGCTCGAAAAGCCGTCGGGTCGCTCTCGCTCGACCTTGACAACCGAGACACGGATGGTCATCCAGATTGGTGAGCGCCGCCGACATGGCATCCACCTGTGCAACGGCGAGGTCGGCCCGTGGACGACTCCAGTGACGAGACCGTGATCCGGCCTGCCGATCCGGAGCGGGACATCCCGTCACTCGTGGAGCTCAACCGCTTCGTGCAAGACATCCACGCCGCGGCGGAACCGGCCTTCTTCCGCCCGAGCACCGACATGCCGGGAATCGAGCGGTTCCACCTCGGGTTCACGGAGGGCGAGCGGCGCTACACGTTCGTTGCCGAGGTCGGGACCGGCCTCGTCGGCTACGTCAGCCTCGAACACCAGCGTCGCGACGCGCACCCCTTCGCCTGGGCCCAGAATCGCCTCTACATCCACCAGGTAGGGGTTCATCCCCGTCATCGAAGGGCCGGGGTTGGGCGAGCCTTGATGAGGCGTGTCGAAGAGCTCGCTACCGAGCTCGGAGTCGCGGAGGTCGCCTTGGACACGTGGTCCTTCAACACCGAGGCTCGGCGCTTCTTCGAAGCCCTCGGATACGAGGTCCACGGCTTCCGCCTCAGAAAGCGCGCGAGCGAATAGCTGTGGCGAGGGACCACCAGCCGCACCGGAGGCTCGCGCGTGCCCTCTGACCAGGAGTCGCGGGTCCGCAGGCTCGAGATGACGGTCCGGCTCGTCGGCCGCCTGGCCGGTGCTCTCTTCGGCGCAGCGTTGGGCGGGATCGTCTCGCTCTTCTCGCTGCTGTTCGATCTGGGCGGAGGATGGGTGTTCGTGCCGCCTGGGGTCGGGCTCGTCGTCGGCTTCTTCGGGGGAGACCGAGGGCTGTACGCCTTGATGCGCTTCGTGGGAAAGCTGTAGGCTCGATCGTGGCGGGCTCGGACGAGTCCGCCAGCGGTGACTCCCCCTCGCCCGGAGGTGACGCATGACGGAGGAGCAGACGAACCTCGCGGCGGTCCGCGACTTCTTCGCCGCCCTTCAAGGCGGGGAGGAGACGGACACGGCCCCCTTCTACAGCGATGATGTGGTCCAGGAGGAGTTTCCGAATGCGTTTCTTCCCAACGGTGCGACGCGGACGCTGACGGAATTGCGGGAGGCGGCCGCCCGCGGCAGGAAGGTCATGGCCTCGCAGACGTTCGAAATCCTGAATTCGGTCGCGCGGGGAGATACGGTGGTGGTGGAGGCGGCCTGGTCGGGAACGCTGGCGGTGCCGATAGGAGAGAAGACGCCGGCCGGTACCGTGATGCGGGCCCGGTTCGCCCAGTTCTTCGAGTTCCGGGACGGGAAGATCGTCGCCCAACGGAACTACGACTGCTTCTACCCATGGTGAGGCGGCTTCGGTCGGGACGGCCCTTCGCGGCGTCGAGGCCCGCCCCCGTGCTCGTGAAGCTCCACTTGACGCCTCAAGCCGAAGTCGCACGGGGCGCGACCGTATCCTGAGTGGCACTCCCGGAGCACTGAAGCCTTGACCGAGTCGGACTGGAGCGCCGAGTCCCTGCGGCGCCGGATCAACGCATACCCACCCTACGTCGGCGCGGGCATCGAGGTCACCCACGTCGCGGAGGACGGCAGCGAGATCCGCGTGCGCATGCCGCTCAACGAGCGCAACGCCAACATGGTGGGGACGCACTTCGGGGGCAGCCTGTACGCCATGGTCGACCCGCACCTGATGATCCTTCTCACGCGAAGGCTGGGTCCGGAGTACGTGGTGTGGGACCAGGCGGCCTCGATCGACTTCCTGCGTCCGGGCCGTGGGACCGTCCGCTCCACGATTCGTGTCACCGCGTCGGAGCTCGAGCGGATCCGCGAGGCGACGGCCGACGGCTCGAGGCATCGACCCGAATGGACGCTGGACATCGTCGATGAAGCCGGCGAGATCGTCGCCAGGGTCCGGAAGATCCTCTACGTGAAGCGCCGCACGTAGATCGGGAGGGGCGGCGACGTTCCCGTCGACGAGGTAGTCTTCGACGCGGGTGAGACGGCCCCGCTGCCGGCGCGCAGAACGCCAGCACCTGCGTCGGGCCGATCTCCTCGAGTTCCGGGAGTGGCGTGTCAGGCTCCACGGCCGTAACTCGTTCGTCTTGCAGGGCGCGGTCCGGGGTCGGCATCATGGTCGCGCGGCGCAAGGAGGTGTGGTCATGACTGGTGCAACGATGGTGGGAAGGTGGCGACGCGTGGCGCTCGCGGCCTCGCTGTTCGCCTCGATTCCGACCGGCGCGTCGGCGCAAAGCACGTCGGGCGAAGGTGCGGTCTTCCTGCTGCTTCCGGTCGGTGCGGATGCCGTCGCGCTGGGCCGCGCGGTCACCGCCATGCCGGGCCCGGAGGCGGCCTTCTGGAACCCCGCCGGGCTCGCCTCCGTGGATCGATCGAGATTCGTCCTCCTGCGCGGGGACCTCGCCGTGGGAACGTCGACGGCCGCCTCGACGCTGTTCGTGCGTCCGGGCGTCGGCACGATCGGGGTCTCCTACCTGCTCATGGACGTGGGGGACCAAGAGCAGAGGGACTTCGACGACAACCTGACCGGCACGATCTCCATCCGGAACCAGCTCGCGGTGGTGTCGGCGGGCGCGCACCTCCTTCCCGGGTTGGATGCGGGCGTGAACTTCAAGGTGGTGCGGTTCCGAATGTCGTGCCGGGGGATCTGCGCGGACGGCGGGACATCCGCGACCAGCTACGCCATCGACGCGGGGCTGCAGTTCGTGCCGAGCGACGAAGTCCCCCTTCGCCTGGGCGCGATGGTGGCCCACCTGGGGCCCGACTTCCAACTCGAGAACGCTTCCCAGGCCGACCCGCTTCCCGCGCGGATCCGTCTGGCCGCGGCGTACGACGTGCTCCGCCGCCTGGGGAAGGACGACCTGGAGGGGTGGGTGACGGTCGAGGTGCAGGACCGGCTCCGGCATCCCGGGGATCCCGCGCTCTACTTCGGGGCGGAGCTCGCAGCGGGCGGCACCGAGACGCTCTTCCTCAGGGCCGGCTACGCCACGGATACCGATCAACCAGGTGGGGCGAGCGTGGGGCTCGGAGTCAGGCTCCAGAAGTTCGAGATCTCCGTGGCCAAGTCGCTGGCGGTGGCTACGCTGACTGGCGAGACCGAGCCGTTCACCGTGTCGTTCTCGGTGGGGATGTAGCACGCGGCGTCGGCCGCGTCGGAGCGATGGGCGAGAGTGCCAGCGGGCCGGGCGCGCGTGACAGGCGGTGGTACGTACCCCTGTTCCTCTTGTGCGTGACTTCCGGTGGCTGCGCTTCCGTTCCCCCGGAAAGCCCAGGGGCCGGGACGGACTTCCTGCGCGACGTCGGATTCCCGGACCGTGCCACGTGGGCGAGCGCGGTCCTCCACGCCGACCGGTCGGGCATCCCCGGGTCGGGCCGTCTCTCCACGCTGCTGAGCGCCATTCCCGGGTTCACGGTCGGGGAACCACGGGGTGCCGGATGGGGTGTCCGGCGCAGGCTGCCGGACGGCACGCGCTGCGAGGTGGGTGTCATGCTCAACGGAGCCAAAACCGACCGGCGGACGCTGGGGGGAGACTGGACGATCGATTTCCTGACCCTGCGGATGCGTGTCGACGGGGTCGAGGTGCACGTGGGAGCCGAAGGCCCGCTCATCGACGAGAGCGGCTGTGGCTACGTTCTGGTCTGGAGCGAGCGGGCGGCCACCGGGGACGAGCTGCCGTTTCGTGGAGACGTCGAGGGACGGATCCAGGCGGATCCAGGTGTAGGATCGGGCGAGATCGTCCTCGAGCCCGGCGGCCGAAGGACGGGCCTCGGCAGGAGCGGTTCGTTCGAGTTCGGCGATGTGCTGCCCGGCTCCTACTGGGTCATCGTCCGCAGCGGAGGGCGGGAGCTCTCCCGCCATCCGGTGCGCGTCTACGCGTTCGCCAAGTCCACCGTCGAGTTGTCGACAGGATGACATCGTCGTCCCGACGGTCCGTGGTCGGCTCCGATCTCCGGGACCCGAGATCCCTGGACCACCTTCGTGCGCCGTCCGGGGGAGAACGCTAGCCTGGGAACGGCTCCACGGTCCAACATCGGTCGAAGGAGGCGCATGTCCATGCCGCGCATGATTCGCGCCGCACCCTTCACGACGATCGTGCTCGCTTCATGGCTGTGCATGCTCGTGGGCTGGATGATGGGATGGACCGTCGACGGCCGGTTCGGCTTCCTCTGGCAGATCACGATCATGCCGGCATACTCCACCTTCATGGTCGCCATGATCGTCGCGCGGCCGCTCGGAAGGTGGGCGAGCCTCCCGGCCGTGGTCGCCATCGTCGTGGGAGTGGACATGGGATTCGCCCTGCTGCGGCGCATCGGAGGGCGTGGGCCTGGACCCCATCCAGGCGCTGGGGGGTGATCTCTTCGCGCCCTGCGACGAACCGCAGGGCGCGGACTTCGGACTCCTTCAAGCCGGGAACACGCAACCGTGACGATCAAGCTGACCGACACCCGCCGGGAGCGACTGGTCGCGAACCTGCAGGGATTCTACCGCCAGGAATTCGAGGAAGAGATCAGTGCCTTCCGGGCGCAAGCGCTGGCGGACTTCTTCCTGGAAGCGCTGGGTCCGCAGGTCTACAACCAGGGGGTCCAGGACGCCCGGGGGTTCATCCAGCGGAGCCTCGACGACCTCGAGGGTGAGGTCTACGAGAGCGAGTCGTTCTAGGAGAAGGCCGTGAGGGCGTACCTGATCGCAACGAGCGTCGTCTTCGGAATCCTGGTGGCGGTGCACCTCGTTCGCCTCTTCGTCGAGGGTCCGCGTGTCGCGTCGGATCCATGGTTCGTCGGGGCCACGGTCGTGGCGGCCGGCCTGTCCGCATGGTCCTGGCGCCTGCTGCGACGAAGGGGTACCAAGCCGGGCGCGTGAGCCCGGGTGGCGGGGCCGGGCCGCTGCCCGTACGCTGGAGCGTAACGAGCGACTCGCGGTCGAGTCGCGACGATCCCTACCCTGGGGGTATCCCTCATGAACCGGAGGCTTCTTCCCGGTGCCGCCGCGCTGGTCGCGGTGATATCACTCGCGGCGTGCGCGGCCGGCCCGAACGGGCTGGTGGGCTCTCCGGGCCCGGAGGGCACTGTCGCCGGCTTCTGGCTGGGCCTGTGGCACGGCCTCATATCGCTGATCGCGTTCATCGTGTCGCTCTTCAATGCCAACGTGGGTATCTACGAAGTCCACAACAACGGTGCCCTGTACAACCTGGGCTTCATCCTGGGCGTGATGGTGTCGTTCGGAGGTGGTGGCGGGGGAGCCCGTCGGCGCTCGAAGCGTTGAGTCGGTGACGTGAGACTCACCGTCGAGGAAGACCGGGAGACGATCAAGCGATACCGTCACATCAGGCCGGCGCGCGGGCTTGGCGTCCAGCACTGTGGCGCCCGGTGCCCCGGAACGGTGCGCACGTGCACCCTGCGGGAGGGCCATCGGGGACCGCACGTCGCGCACGGCACGCTCGGGAAGGTGGTGGCCGTGTGGGATACGGGCATGGAGGTGCGGCGGGCAGGGGGGCCGGGAAGGGTGACGACGGGGAGCAGGGTGCGCGACACCGTGGAGGCGAGCAAGCCGACGGGCGGGCTGCAGCATCTCTGGGCGCGCCTGGTGCGCCTGAACCTCTCCGTGGAGGAGCTCGCGCTGCTGGTCCTGTTCCTGGCCCTTGTGGGGTTCGTCATCCACTGGATGTCGATGATCGTCGGGTAGGGCCGAGTCCACCGGGAGGGCGGGGGATGAACCGTGGGCGTGTCGATGTACCGTTGTCGATCCAGGTGGCGTCCGGGATCGGCGGAATCCTGCTGGTGATCGGGATCGTGTTGCTCGCCACCTCCCGCCTCGACCAGGGAACGTGGGGCTCGCTCGGCGACGCCCCCGCCCGCGTGACCATTCTCGGCCTTCTGGTCCTGCTCGGGGCGGCGCTGTCGAACGCGGTCCGGGGGAACGGGGATCGGCAGCGGTGACGGCTCAGAGCTTCAGAAGGAAGACCGGGAGGAGTGCCGCCACGGCCGTGGCGGCCTGGAGAGCCAGGACCAACACCGCCGGTCGGGGGCGTCGGGGTAGCCACTCGACGGCGAAGGCAACGATGATGGGCAGCTGGGCGGCCAGGAGGAGTTGGAAGAGGTGTGCGGCCGTTCCCTCGTCGGCTTCCCGGACCACGCCGAATAGAGCCAGGTGCCCGAGCACCAGCGCGAGAGCGGCCAGGGACATCACCGGCGGGAGGAAGGCGGTCGGACGCCTGAGCAGATCGGACACGGTCATGGGGCGCTCCTGGGGTGTGGTACCAATGTGACGGTGTCCGTTCTCTATCGTCAAGTACTTTGTATTGTAGAGTACATCTCCGGCCGACACGTGTCGGGGGAAAGGGCGGGTGGAGGTGGTCGGAGGGATCATGATGCCAGTGTCGGTGGCTGCGGCGTGGACGGCGGTCCCCTCACAGTCCGTCTGCGGCACGGGCGGCCCGGACTCCGACAGCGACCACCTCACGGACACCTGCGAGCAGTCGCTTCTGCAACGGTTCGCTCCGGTCTTCGTCGCCTCGCCGAGCGCGTGCAACTGGGACACCGAGGCCGCGCGCCTCGAGGGCGGCTACCTGGTGGGGGCCGAGCCGATCCCGGGCGGCGTCCGCCTCGCGTATCTACCCGCGTACTTCGAGGACTGCGGTTGGTCCGGGCCGAAGTGCCTGCTCCGGCTGCGCGGGGGATGCTCGCCACGCATGAGGTGCCAGTCCCCGGCGGAGGCGGACGCAGCGTGGACCTTCACCAGGACGTCGTCGGGCCCGGGGCTCGGCGTCCTCGAGGGCGAGCACGTCGGGGGCGCCGTAGCGGCGCTGCACGACCGCCTTCAGGACGGGACCTCGGCCAGTGGTCGGCCGGCTCGGGGCACGTCCACGCCCTTTACGACGAGCCAGAGGCTGAACGACAGCTCACCTACGAACGCGGGGAGGAGGACGACGAGGCCGAGAAGCGCTTCGTACTGAGCATAGTCGGACAGGAGCGTCCTTGCGAAGCTGTCGATGAGGTATCCGGCTGCCGCGCACAGGAGCAGGAAGCCCAGGAGCCGGGGCACATAGCCGGACCGCAGGATCAGGTATCCCAGGACCGCACAATAGGCGCCGAAGAAGACCAGACCGATGGCGTACCCGTACCCGTGCGCCTCGAGGAACAGGAGCGCCAGGGCGTGGAGCTGGCCGGGCTCGAAGACCGCGAGGTAGCGGGCGTCGCCCAGTAGCAGCAGGGGCACGTACATGTTCAACAGGTTGACGCCCACGATCGCCGCATGGGTCAGGCGGAAGAAGGCGGCGAGGAGCGCGAGGCTCCGACTCACCCCCCGGAAGACCACGTAGAGCGCCAGCGCCACCGCCACGTCGGAGGTGAGCATGACGAACTCGCTGGCCAACCCCGATCGGAAGAGCAACTCCGAGGCCACGATGTTGTGGGCCGTCGCCGTCGCGTCACCGGGCACGACGAGGCCGGAGCGGACGAAGAACTCCGCGAAGATCCCGGTGACGATGATGACGAGGTACCCGACCCCGGCCACCCGCGCGTAGAAGAGCGGCGACCCCTCGGGCGTACGATCTGGCATGTGCTCGCCTCGGGCTCCTGGATCCGGTTGGCCGTGGGCGGCACCAGATAACCCGGAAGGCGAGCTCCCGCAAGCCGCTGCGACCCGTTCGGCACCGGTGCCGTCGCGGAGGAGGAAGTCCTGGCGCCTCATTCGCGCGACCGAGACTTTGCGCCTGCTCCGCTCGTCGAACAAGGAGGGCGAGCGCGTGCAGGCGTTCGCGCCGCATCGGGCGGGAATGTAGGATGCCGCAGGGACGAGGAGGTGACATGCGCCACGCGCGATGCGGCGCCCCTGATCGGGGAGGAGAGCACGCCAGGCCCACGGCTCGCGTGGGCAGGTGGCCTCCGCCACCATGAGCGACATGGACCAGGCGGCACCGGGGGACACGCCCTCTTCCCGCCATACGGATCACGCGTCACCACCGGCGATCCGACTGGTGGCGGAGGATCGCGAGGCGGTGATCGCCCGCCTGTCGGCGGCGTTCGCCGAGGACCATCTCACCACCGAGGAATTCGAGCTGCGTGTCGCCGAGGTCTACCGCGCGACCACGCACGATGCGCTGACCCGGCTGACGGCGGACCTCCCGGCCGACGAGGGGAACGAGGGAGCCGCGCCGACGCGGCCGGCGATGGCCGGAGATCTCCACGATTCTGGGGAGCGTCGAGCGACGAGGCCCCGTGATCGTGCCGTCCCGCCTGCGGATCCGTTCTATCCTCGGAAACGTCACCCTGGATCTGCGGGAGGCGGATTTCCACGACGGCGTCACCGAGATCACCGTGCACGCATTCCTCGGGAACGTCGAGGTGGCGCTCCCCCGCGACGTCGCGATGGAGTGCCACGGCAGCGCGCTCCTGGGGAACTTCGCGCACAGCGGGGCCGGTGCCCGGCCCGATGCGGATTCCACCCGGACGCGCACGGTGCGCATCACGGGCCGTGCCGTGCTCGGGAACGTCGAGTTCGGCGGCGAGCCGGGTCGACTCCGGCGGCCAGCGCGTCCATGAAGCTGGATCGGTTGCTTCGCACGCCGCGGGGAGTTGGAGGTGGGCCATGACCGGCGTCCGGCGCCACCTCCGGGCCTGGGGCTGGGACGACGAGTGGGAGGCGCTCGCCGCGGACCTCGGCGGAGGGGATGTGGCGGTGGGCAGGGTGGTCGAGCAGGCTCGCGACCGCTGGCTGATCCAGACCGAACGGGGGCCTGGGTCCGCCCGGATCGTGTCCGCCACGCGCCTCGAACCCTATCCGGCGGTCGGCGACTGGGTCGTTGTCGAGCCCGGGCCGACCGTGTCGGATCCCTGGTCCGTGCACGCGGTGCTGCCGCGCAGGTCGGCGTTCTCCCGCGGGACGGCCGGATCGGGGGCGACCCAGCAGGTCCTCGCCGCCAACGTCGATGTCGTATGGATCGTGCACGGCCTCGACATGCCGATCAACGCCAGGCGGCTCGAGCGCTACCTAGCCATCGGCTGGGAGAGCGGCGCGACGCCGGAGGTCGTTCTCACCAAGGCCGACCTGGCCACGGATCCGGCCCCGGCGGTGGCCGAAGCGAGTCGGATTGCGGTGGGCGCAGCGGTCCACGTCGTGAGCATTGCCGACCCGGCGTCCGCGATCCGGCTTCGAGACACGCTTCCGCCAGGGCGGACGGTTGCACTCCTCGGTCCGTCGGGGGCGGGGAAGTCGACGCTCGTGAACGTGCTCGGGGAAGCGGACCGAGCCGCCACGGCGCCGGTGCGAGACCGGGACCACAAGGGCCGGCACACCACCACTCGTCGCGAGTTGTTCCGGATCCCGAGTGGAGCCTTGCTGCTGGACACGCCCGGGATCCGGGAGCTTCGGGTATGGGAGCTGGGCGACGGGCTCGAGCAGGCGTTTCCCGAAATCGAAGAATTGTCCCGAGCCTGCCGTTTCGGGGACTGTCGGCACGAGTCCGAGCCCGGCTGTGCCGTGCTGGAGGCCGCGGCGTCCGGGCGCATCGATGCCGAACGGCTGACCAGCTTCAGGAAGCTGCGGGCCGAGGCCGCCTACCAGGCACGAAAGAACGATCCGCGTGCACGGAAGGAGGCGCTGTCGGCGCACAAGTCCGCCCTCAAGACCGTGAAGTACCACCACAAGTTCAGGGAGCCGGATTGAAGATGGTCGCGTGGCGCTACCGGACGCCGCATCCGCCGGGCTATCATGGAAGCCCCATGGGTCCCGGGGCAGACCTGGAGGCGAGGGCAATGCCGGCGAACCCGACCCCGGAGTCGATCGACGCCTACATCGCGCAGTTCCCCGCGCACACCCGGCGAATGCTGGAGGAGGTGCGCGGGGTCGTCAGGAGCTCGGCACCCGAGGCGACCGAGACGATCAGCTACGCGATCCCGACCTTCTACCTGAACGGCAACCTCGTGCACTTCGCCGGCTACAGGAGCCACATCGGGTTCTATCCCGGCGCGAAGACCATCGAGGCGTTCAGGAAGGACATCGAGGGCTACGCGAGCGCGAAGGGCTCGGTCCAGTTCCCGCTCGATCGGCCCGTCCCCGGGGATCTGATCCGTCGAATGGTCGAGTTCAAGGTCGCAGAGAATCTGCGCAGGGCCGCGAAGCGGAGCCGGGGCGCCTCATGACCGGGAGCCTCGATGTCCACGCCGCGCCGGGTCCTGGATGACCCCGGGCTTCGCCGTCGATCACGTCTTCGTCGCGGTTTCGCGCGGTGCGCCGGAGGTGGAGCAGCTCGTCGCCGCGGGCTTCTCCGAAGGTCCGCCGAACACGCACCCCGGTCAGGGCACGGCATGTCGAAGGATCTTCTTCGACAACGGATACCTCGAGCTCATCTGGCTGGAGGACGCCGGCGAGGCGGCGTCCCCCGTCGTCGAGGCCACGGCCCTCGCGCATCGGACGGGGGAGACGAGGGATCGAGCCGCATCGGCGTGTGCCTGCGGGCGGGGGAGGGGGGGCGGACGCGCTGCCGGTGGCGACGTGGGCTTATCGACCGGCCTACCTGCCCGCGGGCATGGCGATCCCCATCGCCGTGAATTCGTCGGCGCGCCACGAGCCGCTCCTCTTCTTCGTCCCGGCCGCGGCGGCGCCCCCGCGCGGGCCCGGGCCCCTCCATCCCAACGGGGCACGGGCCATCACACGGGTCGGGATCACGCTCCGTGGCCACCGGGAGCCCTCCCCCGAGCTCGCCTGGCTCGAGAACTCGGGCAGCGTGCACATCCAGCGCGGGGAGGGCGAGGCCATGGCCATCGAGCTCGACCACGGCGCGCAGGGTGAGCACCTCCACGTGTCGAGCCCGGCCCCCCTCCACCTGAGCTGGTAGGTGTTTCATGCCCCGGCGCTTCGAATTCACGACCATGCGCGACGCTCCGCGACTGCTCGAACCCGCGCGCCGGCTTCGGCGCGTGGGGTGGCTCGGCGCGGGGATATGCGCGGGCCTGTCCCTGGCATTCGCGCCGCCGCTGGCGGCGCAGACCGTACGGGGAAGCGTCCTCGACGCCTCGAACGCCCAACCCGTCCCCACCGCGGGGGTGTACCTGCTCGACCGGCAGCGCCACACCGTGGGGGTCGCGATGGCGGACTCGCTGGGCCGTTGGGCGCTGACGGTGCCGGATTCCGGCGCGTACTTCCTGGTCGCGGAGCGCTTCGGGTATCGCGACACGGAGTCACCGCTGCTGGCCGTCTCCACGTCGCGAGACTACACGCTCGACCTGGAGCTGCGTCCGGAGCCCCTGGGTCTTGGACCCCTGACGGTGACCGTCCGCAACGACCAGGTGGTGGAGTGGCTCACGCGCGAGCTCGGGGGCAATCCCTCCGCCGCCTTCGGCTTCCGCCTGCTGCAGGGAGACCGCCTGTCCGAGGCCAAGGCCAGGGGGAGGATGAACCCCACGGAGACACTCCGTTGGCTGTACATCCCGGTCTCACATGGGCTGGAGTGCGTGTCGGTCAACGTCTTCCCGCGCGCCCGGACCGTGGGGTTCCGCGGACCGAGGGAAGGGGCGTTCGGGACCCCGGGTGCGCCGCCTCCTGCAACCCGTTCGATGGACCAGATCCGATCCGAGGCCGAGGAGGACTCCGGTCACGCGTGCGGCACCCTGCTGCTGAACGACCGCGTGATCCCCAACGAGCAAATCGACGGCATCGACCTGTCGTCCGTCGCGGTGATCGTCGCGCTCCCCGGTTCGGTGCGCATGTACACCTACGACTTCGACTGGAGCTTCCGGCCGAGATAGGGCGACGTGACGCTACGCGCGACCACTTCGGACGCCACGGGCGAGCAGCGGGGGAGGTCCCTCCCTCCGCCTCCCTGCCCCGAGCCGGGCTCGGTATCCTCGCCCGCGCAGGCGCTGCTTCCCGACCTGCGCCGCTTCCGGCTGCTGGAGCCGGCCACGTACGCCTGGTGCCATCGGGCGCGCTCGTTCTGCCTCGTGGTGCCTGAGGGGTTCCAACACGACTTCGCGAGCGTGCCACGCCCGTTGTGGGCCCTGATCTCGCCCATCGATCTCGGCATGGCCTCCATCTTCCACGACTGGCTCTACAGGAACCGCGGTCGGGTGACGACGCTGACGTGGGATTCGGCCCAGGAGCGGTGGAATCCCCGGGAGGATCCGTGGATCCGCCGGGACGCCGACCGCCTGTTCGCGCGTATCATGAGAGAGCAGGGCGTGGCCCGGTGGCGCAGGCGGCTCGCCTTCCTGGTGGTGCGCGCGGCGGGAGGCCGTTACTGGAGGTCCGGGGGGACGGGACGCGGCCCCCTCACGCCGCCCACGTGACCCCCGTGGGCCTCGCTCACTCGACGACGATGGGCCTGCTCGTGATGGCCGGCTCCCGCCCGGGGAGCTCGAGGCGGAGGTGGAGGGTGTACTCGCCAGGCTCCAAATCGGGAAGCTGGAGCGCCACGGACCGGAAGACGGTCTGCACGGCGTCGGTGCCCGTGTCCTCGAATGTGACCTGTACCGGTCGGTCCGGCTCGAGCATGCCCAGGAACTCGCCGACGCGCTCCAGGAAGCCGGGGCGTCCCTTCGTGAACCCGAGGGTCACGCGCGCCGGATCGTGGACCCGAAGTCCGTAGACCTCCCACACCACGACGAACCGCTCGCCGCGTCGTATGCGCACGCCGCGGCGGACGTGCGGGATCGCCTCGTCCAGGCTCTCGGGGAGCGAAGCGCCTTCGTCGAGGATCAGGAGATCCGAGACCGCCACCAGCCCGGGAACCAGCGGGACCTGCTTCACGCCCTGGCGGGCCCGCCACGCGCGCTTGTCCGACGCGTCGAGCACTTCGAGGCTGCTCACGTACCGGCCGGGGGGCGCATGCAGCGTGAAGACGCCCTCGGCCTGACTTCCACGCACCTCGCTCGCCTCGCCGCCGTCGACCGGAACGAGGAAGAGGCCGGCTTCGGCCGAATCGGCGACGCCGGCGCCCGCGGTCCGCGGCGCGAACGCGCCTCCGCGCTCGGCCGGCATGAGCGCGCTGTCCGCCGCGGTCGCCGGCAAGGGTCGATAGGCCCCGACGACGAGCATCTCGTCCCCGCGGCGGAACCGTCCCACCTGCGTCTCCAGGCCACGGAAGTCCGGCGCGTAGGGTGGAGCATACCACGTGCGTGCCTCACGGGGTGCGGTGATCCAGCTCTCCGGCGGGATGTCGGACGGCGAGCGCAGGAACTCCTCGGGGAAGAGGTAGCCACGACTGTGCGGGCTGTGATGACCGAGGATCTGGCGCGTGTCCTGCAGCGAGAATCCCCCCGGACGCCCGCGCATCATCGCCGCCGGGTCGTGGGTCCGGCTCCACCCGACGATCCGCCCGTAGCGGATCAGCGTCTCTTCCAGGTCTTCTTCCCAGAACGTCCCCTGGGGATTCGCGGCATCCCGCGCGTTCGTCGCCTCGACCCACCGTGCGAAGTGGTCCGTCAGGCGATCGTTTCCGTCCACGAGGTAGAGGGGGTCGGATAGGCGCCAGAAGAGCTCCCACTGGCGTGCACGGTCGTCGGGCTGGAGCTTGTCGAACTTCTTCTGCGCATCCCGGGTGAAGATGTAGCGCGGCGTGAGCCAGTTCTCGCGCCGCTCCTTCTCCGGCATCGATGCGACGGCGTCCCGGAACGCCGCCTCCGCGTCCACGAACTGCCCGCGGACGTGCAGCACGTAGCCCAGGAGCGCAGAACACCACCACGTCTCGGCGAGGCCACACGCACGGGCCACGCTCTCGGCTTGCCCGTAGCTCCCGTTCTCGACGAGATAGTGGACGAGCTGGCCGGTGACCCAGGGGTCGGCCACCTGCTCGGCTGTCTGATACAGGAGCCCGATCAGCTCGCGTCGCGCCAGCTCCACCTCGGGTGCCTCCGGGGGAAAGTCCGCCTCGTCCTCGCCGCCGAACCAGATGCAGATGCGACCGATCTGCTGGTCGCAGCCTTGGTGTGCCGGCTCCGGGGCGACGGGGATGCGACTCTGGCGGAACATCTCGAAGTCGCGCTGGCGCTCGTGTGCCTTCTTGACGAGGTCCTTCGCATCGGCGGACTGGGCGAACAGGGGAGCCGGTGCGACGGCAAGGAGGAGCGCGAGGACCCCGAAGAGCGCGGGGAGCGGGGAGGTCGATCGGCCGAACGGCTGCCGCATGGGGATTCGGAGAAGGAGGGATTCCGCGGGTCCGGACGGGGTCCGTCGGGCCGTGGTCGTCGATCTCCCTACACCACCGGGAGGCGCTCCGGTCCGCGAGCGAAGCGGGCCGCCCGACCCGCCATGGCATCTCGTTCGGAGTTGGCGCGGCGAAGAGATCCTACCGCCGGAGGGCCGCGGGGGGCATGATGGTCGCGATATGGGACTCTACGCCCGGTACGTGCTTCCGACGGTCGTGCACCTCGCGTGCAGCTCCAGCTCCAACATGCGGCAGCGCACGAAGTTGGTGCCGCTCGCCCGCGGACGGGTCCTGGAGGTCGGCATCGGATCGGGACTGAACCTCCCCTTCTACGACGCGGACCGGGTCAGCGGGGTGTGGGGGCTCGACCCCTCCGAGGAGCTCACCGCCCGCGCCAGAGAAGCGGCGGAGCAGGCGCCCTTCGACGTCGAGTTCGTGACGGCGGGGAGCGAGCAGATCCCCCTCGACACGGCCAGCTTCGACACGGTCGTGGTGACGTACACGCTGTGCACGATCCCCGACGCGGTCGCGGCGCTCCGCGAGATGGCGCGCGTGCTGAAGCCGGGGGGGCGGCTCCTCTTCTGCGAGCACGGGGTGGCGCCGGACGCCGGCGTGCGCCGGTGGCAGGACCGGCTCGATCCCATCTGGAGCCGGCTGGGGGGAGGATGCCGCCTGAACCGCGACATCCCGGACCTGATCCGGCAGGGCGGCTTCGAGGTCACCGGGCTCGAGACCATGTACATTCCGGGCTGGCGGCCCGCCAGCTTCAACTACTGGGGAGCGGCCGAGCGCGGGTGAGGAGGAGGCCCCGGATGGAGGGAGGTATGCCGAGTCGGGACGCGGTGGCGGCTGGCGGTGCGGCGGACGAGCCGGACGAAGGGTTCTCACGGTGGCGGCCCCATCCGTGGCACGGCCTGAGCCCGGGGCCGTCTCCACCGTCCGTCGTGAACGTCTTCGTGGAGATCACCCCCTTCGACCTGGTGAAGTACGAGGTCGACAAGGGCTCCGGTTACCTGAAGGTCGACAGGGCCCAGCGGACGTCGTCGCTCCCTCCCTCGATCTATGGATTCATCCCCCGGACGTACGCGGGGGCCTCGGTCGCGGCGCTCATGCCGGGTTCGACCGGCGGCGACCTCGACCCGCTCGACATCTGCGTGCTGAGCGAGCGGCCCATCACCCGGGGCGAGGTGCTCCTGCACGCCAAGGTCGTCGGCGGGTTGCCGATGCTCGACGGCGGCGAGGCGGACGACAAGATCCTCGCGGTCTTCCGGGACGACCCCGTCTACGGGGAGATCTCCGAGGTGGAGCAGGTGCCCGTGGCGCTGGTGGACCGGTTGATCCACTACTTCTCGACGTACAAGCGTCCACGTTCCGGGGACCACGTGGTCCGGGTCGGCGAGCCCTACCCCCGTGCGCACGCCGAGGCTGTCGTGTCCGCCGCGATCGCGGACTACGAGGAGCGGTTCGGATCAGCCGGAGGGGCGGGTTGACGCGCGGGTCGCGTGATCGCGACCGGCGGACCGCTCGGGGCGTCTCGCGCATCGGGCTCGGCGGGCCGTGGACCCGCTAGCCCGATCCGCAGGCCTGCCGGGTGGCATCGATCACCTGGTCTACGGGTGTCGCGACCTGGAGCTTGGCAAGGACCGGATCGAGGGGTTGCTGGGCGTGCGCCCCGTGCACGGCGGTCGGCACCCCGACTACGGGACGCACAACGCGTTGGTGTCCCTGGCACCGCAGACCTACCTGGAGGTCATCGCGCCGGATCCCGGGGCGCGTACTCCGCGGCGCGGCAACCCGTTCGGATTGGGCTCGGTGCGTGAGCCGCGGCTCGTGACCTGGGCGCTGCGCGTGGACGCGATCGCCGCCGCCGCGGCCGCCGGGGGGTTGGGTGGGGTGGAGGCCGGCGCACGCCGCACCCCCGACGGGACGCGCTGTCGTGGCAGCTCACGACCCGTACGCGATGCCGCTGGACGGTGCGGTACCGTTTCCTGATCGGATGGGGCGGGACGCCGCACCCGGCGGAGGCCGCCCCGCGCGCGGGGACGCTTCTCGAGTTCCACATCGAGCACCCCGATCCCGAGAGCGTGCGCGCGGCGCTCGCGTCCCTCGGCGTCGACGTGGAGGTCCGGCCGTCGGAGTCGGTCGCCCTCGTCGCCCGGATCGAGGGTGAGCGCGCTGTGGTCGAGCTCCGCTGAGCGGACCGGCGAGCGATGCGGATTCCGGAGCTGACGGGCCCCGACTTCATCGAGGCGGACGGCGCCAGGATCGCCGCCTGGACGCGGCGCGGCTCCTCGATGGCGGTTCTGGCGATCCACAGCGGTCCCGACGTGGGATCGGGCCATCTCCGCCATCACCTGCCTTCGGCGCTGCCACCGGACGTGTCGCTGCTGTGTACCGACCTGAGGGGGACCGGGCGGCCCGAAGCTCTCGAGCCCGGCCCGATCACGATGGAGCGGATGGCCGCCGAGCTGGCGTGGGTGCTCGAGGACCGGCAGGCACGCGACGACCTGGATCAGGCCGAGGCGCTGGAGGCTTTGGCGCGGGCGCTGCCGAACGCGGAGCCGACGACGATCCCGGAGACGGGACATTTGCCGTTCCTGGAAGCCCCCGAAGCATTCCGCCGGTACCGCCTCCTCGGGGTGCGGCGGAGCGAACCTGGACCCGACGTCACCGAGCGGGACACGGCGGTGTTCGAGCTCATCCGCGAGCGCTACGAGCGGGAGTGGAAGCCCGCTCTGTAGCCGGGAACCGCCCATGCGCCGCCCGCACATCGACCTTGCAGATCCGGTCGGAACGCCGGCATGGTGGGTCGCGGCTCCACCCAAGACGCCCGTGCACCGCTCCGGCGCTCGGCCCAACCGGAATCGCTCCATGGAGATCGACCCGACGACGCTCTCGGACCTCGAGGTCTTCCATTCGCCCGACGGGAGCGGCGGCCTCTTTCAGCTCCTCGATCGCACCGACACGACCCTGGGGAGGCGCGCGCTGCGTCGCCGCTTCGAGCACCCGATGTCGGACGCGGAGGAGATCCGACGCGTGCAGGACGCCGTCCGCTTCCTCATGCGGCATCCACGCCTGATCCGTCTCGAGGAGCAGGCGGTGGCGGCGGTCGACGGCTATCTCCGGTCCAACATCGCTGTCGGTGGGAGCTTCCCGCTGGGGCACCGGATCGAGCACGCCTGGATCGCGGTGCGCTATCGGGACGTGTTCACGGAGCTGAGGGACGGCGTCCGCGATACGATCGTGCTTTTCCGACGGCTCGCTGAGTTGTGCCGCGTCATCGAGGGCCATGCCCCGCCCCCCCTCGTCGCCGGGATCACGGCGCAGATGAGGGAGGCCGCCGACGCGGTGCTGCACGGAGGGCTCGACCGCGGCAACGTCCCGAGCGCGGACCGTGCCTACCGCGGTCTACTCCGGGAACGGATCCGGGAGGCTCTCGACGGGGTCGCCGAGCTCGACGCGCTCGCCGCCATGGCCCGCGCCACGGAGGCGTCGGGTTGGGTCCTGCCGGAGATCGTGGGCGCGGACACGTTCCTCCTCGACGCCGATGGGCTCTACCATCCGTTCGTGGAGGCGGCGGTCACCAACCCCGCGCGCCTCACCGGGGGCGAGCCGATGGTCTTCCTCACGGGCCCGAACATGGCGGGGAAGACCACCTACCTGCGGAGCGTCGCCCTGGTGGTCTTTCTCGCCCAGGTGGGGATGGGCGTACCTGCCTCGAGGATGCGCCTGACCCCGGTGGAGGCGCTGTTCACGAGCCTGAACCCGTCGGACGACCTGAAGGCGGGGTTGAGCTACTTCCTGGCCGAGGTGATGCGGGTGAAGGCCGCGGCCACCCTCCTGGCGGACGGACGGCGGGCCCTCGTCCTCTTCGACGAGGTCTTCAAGGGGACGAACGTCAAGGACGCATTCGAGGCCTCCGCCGAGGTCATCCTCGGATTCGCCCGGGCCCGGCGGAGCGGCTTCGTGTTTTCCTCCCACCTGTCGGAACTGGTGGACGTGCTCCGGTCGAACCCCCGGATCCGGTTCTTCTATTTCGACGGCGAGATCGTGAAGAACGCCCCGCACTACGGGTACGAGTTGAAGGAGGGGGTGTCGGACAAGCGCTTCGGTCTGCTCCTGCTCCGACGCGCCGGCATCCCCGAGCTGATCGAGAGGATCCGCGGCCAGGGGCCCGTGCACGCAGGCTGAGGAGAGGCGCTGGGGATCGGAGCGGGGAAGATGCCGCCTGTACGCGTGGCCCTCGAGCGCCTGGTCGAGTGCGCCGGGATCTATGCGCTGACGGCATGGCGTATGCTGCGCGACGGGTGACGCCGGTACGTTGCGGTGGCGTCCGCCGGGCGTGAATGTTCGGCGTCCACGCGCGACCTCCCGACGACGCGATCCATGACGGCACGAAGAGACAACTGGGCTGTCGACCGGTCCTCCGGGCGCCCTCCGGTCCAGAGGTGGGGGATCGTGGTTACCCACCTGTCCGCCATCCGGGAGATCCCGGTCGAGATCGGCTCGGATCAGCTCATGCGGGCGGTGCGGCTCTTCCAGCCCTACCGCGACGGGCCGCCCCAGGTGAAGCTGGAGGAGCACGAGGTCGCCTGGCGTGACCGCAACGGCCTCGACTTCTCGGTCACGTCCGCGGGCGGGATCACCGAGATCCGCGTGTTCGCCTCGAAGCTCGTTCTGCGCAGGGGGCGCTGGATGGGCTGGGTGAAATCCGCTGCCGATCGACTGGAGGCGCTGATCCTCCTGGTGGCCGAGCGGGACGCGCGAAACGACGGGGGCAGATCTGGCGGATCCGAGCCGGCTTGAGGTCCGCCGGGCCGAGCTCCCGGAGATCGCGGGCCTGCGCGCGTTCTACCGCGGCGGCGCCCGTTGCCAGATCGTCCGTGACTCCATCCTGCCCCGGGGGCTGGCCGACCCGTGGATCCTGTTGCGGGGCAGGAGCGCCGTCGCCTACGGCGGTGTGTGGAACCGGCACTTCCGGGGCCGGGTCATGGAGTTCTACGCCGTGCCCGGATCCAGCGTCGAGGCGGTCCACGGCCTCCGGGAGCTCGTCTCCGTGAGCGGGGCGACGCACATCGAGGCGCAGACCAACATGCCCGGGATGCTGCGTCTGCTCCACGCCTGTGCCACGGACGTCGCCGAGGAGCACGTGCTGTTCACGGAGGGCGCACGCACCGACCTGGGATGCACGGGGGCCACGTTCCGCCGGCGGGCCGAGGGAGACGACGACGCTCCGGACGGCGATTGGGTCGTGAGCATCGGCGGGAGGGCGGTCGCGGCCGGAGGCGTGCTGACGCACTACAACCGCCCGTACGGGGACCTGTATCTCGAGGTCCGGGAGGACTTCCGGGGGCGGGGGATCGGAAGCTGGCTGGTCCAGGAGCTCAGGCGCGTCGCGCGTGAGGCCGGCCACGTTCCCGCGGCGCGGTGCGATCCGAAGAACGACGCGTCGCGGCGCACGCTGGAGCGGGGCGGGCTGGTCGTCTGCGGGTCGCTGCTGGCGGGTCGCTTCGGCTCGGCGGCCTGAGCCCTCCACCGACCTCGCCATTCCCCGGACCGCGGCGCATCGTGACGGCGGGCATGGTCGTCGCAGCCGTACGCGAGCCTTGCCACGCGCGGCCCCGGGCGTCATGGTGGCGGGCCGCAAAGCCGCGGGTTGACGGGATCCGCCCCCCTCCACGGACGAGCGAAATTGACACAGAACGCATTCAGGATCGCGGCCGTGCAGGCCTCCTCCGTCTTCCTCGATCTGGAGGCGACCGTCGCCAAGGCCTGCCGACTCATCGAGGAGGTGGGGAGAGAGGGGGCCTCGCTCGCGGTGTTTCCCGAGGCCTTCGTCGCCGGCTACCCCCTCTGGGTCTGGTTCATCCCCCCGGGTCACACGCACCCGCTGCGGGCGGCGTACACGGCGCTCCACGACGCCTCGATCACCATTCCCGGTCCGGAAACGAGGCTTCTGGGCGAGGCGGCGGCGGACAGCGGGGTGACCGTGGCGATCGGCGTCAACGAGAGGAACTCGGAGGCGAGCGGCTCGACGCTCTACAACACCCTGCTGTACCTGGGAGCGGACGGGATCGGTGCTGGGAAAGCACCGCAAGCTGATTCCGACCGCCGGGGAGCGTCTGGTGTGGGGGCACGGCGCGGAGGGTGATCTCGAAGTCTACGATCTCCCGTTCGGTCGCCTCGGCGGGCTGCTGTGCTGGGAGAACTACATGCCGCTCGCCCGCTATGCGCTTTCGGCCCAGGGTGAGCAGATCCACGTCGCGCCGACGTGGGATCGCGGCGAGCCCTGGATCTCCTCCATGCGGCACATCGCCAAGGAGGGGCGCTGCTTCGTGGTCGGGGTATGCCAGGCGGTGCACAAGGACGACATTCCCGACACCCTCGAGTTCAAAGCAGGCCTACCTCGGAGGCGTGGAAGGTTGGATCAATCCGGGCCTCAGCGTGATCGTCGACCCCGACGGCAAGATCGTCGCCGGCCCGCTCGAAGCGGAGGAAGGAACGCTCTACGCCGACGTGGAGCCCCATCAGCTCGTGGGCCCGAGGTGGCAGCTGGACATCGCGGGGCACTATGCCCGCCCGGACATCTTCGAGTTGAAGATGCACCGTCAACCACGTCCGTTCCTCGCCGTCGTCGAAGCGCAGGAGGAGGCGGGCGATTCGGGCCCTTCGGCGCCGGCGGCCTGACGCGCTCGAGCCCATTCCCCCCGGGCGAACCGGAGGAGTACCATGCACGTGAGCGAAGCGCAGAAGGAGGTCCGGACCACGTTCCGGGGCGGCTTCGTGGGCCAGTCGGTGTCCGGCCTGCTCTGGTTGGCGTCCGCATCCCTCGCGACGTGGGCTACGCCGCGACCCGCCATCCTGCTGCTGGTGATCGGCGGGTTCTTCATCTTCCCGCTCACGCAGCTCGGCCTACGCCTGATGGGTGGGCCGGCCGCGCTGCGGCCGGACAACCCCCTGGGCGGCCTCGGGATGCAGGCGGCATTCGTGCTCCCCCTCACCCTCCCGGTTGTCGGCGCCGCGGCCCTGTACCGGCTCGAGTGGTTCTATCCGGCCTTCATGATCGTGCTCGGCGCACACTACCTGCCCTTCGTCTTCCTCTACGGCATGCGCCTCTTCGCCGTGCTGAGCGCCCTGCTCGTGGGACTCGGCGTCGCGATCGGGCTCCATGCCCGCGAGTCGTTCAGCCTCGGTGCGTGGGTCACGGGCGGCGTCCTCCTGATCTTCGCCCTCCTGGGGCTCGCGGGCGTGCGGAACGAGCGGGCGGAGCGGTAGCGGCCGGGCGCACGTCCTGCGCCCCGGAGCGGTTGCAGCCCCACGGGCCCGCGACGAGCTTCTTCACCATGGCAGATCCGAGGGTCCCGGGGCGCCAGAGCGCCATCGTGGTCGCACCATGCAGGGTCCTGGTCACGGGCCATGAGGTACGCGACCTCCTCGACCTGTCGGACGACGTCATCTGGTTGGCGGCAGGAACGACCTCGCCGACCCCGCGTCGGCACGTGACCATGGAATACACGCCAGCCCTTGCGGTACTGTCGAAGTAGGCGAAGCACCCCCCGGGCAGTCATCTCGGAAGTCCACCGTAGCGGGAGGCACCACACCATGAAGCACCTGATGGCGACGATGTCCTTGGCGGCGGTCCTGTCCCTCGTCCCCTCCGGGGTACACGGGCAGAGCCACCCGCAGACCCGGGACGGGTTCTGGTTCAACATCGGCCTGGGCTACGGCTCGCTCGGCTGCGAGAACTGCGACACACGCACCGGGGGTGGGAGCGGCGGACTGGCCGTGGGCGGTGCGGTCAACCAGAAGTGGAGCCTGGGCGTGGGAGCGAACGGCTGGACGAAGAGCGAGAACGGCGTGACGCTGAGCGCCGGCACGTTCACCTTCCTCGCTCGCTTCTATCCTTCGGCGACGGGCGGCTTCTTCCTCCTCGGGGGCCTCGGCTACGGCAACGTCGACCTGGGCCTCGCCGGCTTCGGGAACTACAGCCAATCGGGGGGCGGCGCGCTTCTCGGCCTCGGATGGGACGTGAGGGTCGGAGAGAACCTGAGCATCACCCCGTTCTGGAACGGATACGCGGTGTCCCTGGACCGCGGGAACGTCGATGTCGGCCAGCTGGGAGTCGGGCTGACCATACACTGACGGCGCCGTCCGGGGACGCGTTCCTCAGTTCGCCGCCACGCGGAGCGTCGCCACCCCGAAGAGGCGGTCGCCCTGCGTCCGCAGCACGACCTGGTAGCGCCCCGGCGGAACGTGCCCCGCGGGGGCGCGCCAGCGGTCCCACACGCGGAACCCGGAGCGGTGCGCGACGATGTCGATCGGACGCGAGACGCGCACGGTCTCGCCGTCGCGCCGCCATTCCAGCCGGACCCGCGCCGGCACCTGCGAGGGCGCGAAGACCTCGACCAGGACGACCAGCGATCCGCCCACGACTTCGGTAGAGGCCGGGGACCGCAGTGTGTCCGCAGGAGTCAGCGTCTCCCGATCGATGTCCGTCGCGAACGTGGCGGACTCGATTCGGATGGGCACCGGGGGCACCAGGCTCGGGAAGCCGATCGCAACCGCGAGGATGGCGACCGCCGCGAAGACGAGGCCGAGCCGCGGCCACAGGCCACCCGGGAGGGCTCTCGTCGCCAGGGGAACCGCGCCGCCCACCGCCACGATCGCCGCCACGGGCGTGGCGATGCGGGGGCCCAGCGCGAAGACGAGCGGAAGGAGGAGGTTGAGCGCAGCGAACGCCACGATCGCGAAGAACACGGGTCGGAAGGCGGCCCGGGTGCGAAGCCAGCGGTCGAAGAGCAGGTCGATGCAGGAGAAGAGCGCGAGCCCGCCCAGCAGGACGAGGAAGCCGACGTTGGGCGACCGCAGGACCGTCGAGTACGCGTAGAAGGGCAGGAGGAAGAAGAGCGTCTCCTGGTACAGGATGCGCGTGAGGTAGGAGGTCACCTCGTGCACCAACCCCGGCGGACCGCCGTGGGCTTCGGCCTCTTCCTCCTCCCTGCGCGACGCCTCCGCGGCCTCGCCACCGAAGAAGAGCGTGGAAGTCCACGTCAGCGCGAGGAACAGCACGACCCACAGCACGAGCTCGGACCGCTCGCGCGCCATGACCGCCACGAAGGTCCCGGTCGCCAGCGCCCAGGTGGTGTGCAGTGTCCAGAACAGCGTCCTGTGGCGGCCCCAGAAGTCGCGCACGCGGTCGAGCGCCGACCGTGGTCGGCCGGCTGCCGCGTGGGGCTCGGAGGGTACCTTTTCGCTCACCAGGGCGCTCGTCTTTCTCGAAAGGGGCTTCCCGCCACGTTCCCGAAATGAAAGGTTGAGGGACGGCGTCGTCCACGACAGACGATCCCCCTTGGTGGCCTGCATGATCCGAACCAGCGTCCCGCTCTCCGCGCTCGGCGCTCGCCCGCGCCGGGCGCCCGGGCGGCTGACGGCGGCGGCCGGAGGACCCGGGTGCTCGGCCCTTCCCTCATCGGCCGGACGATCGTCTGGCGGCCGTTCCCCGATCCGCCTGGCGCGTGGGCCTTCGCGGTCGACGACGAGGTGGTCGCAGAGCTGGAGTGGTCCGACGGGGGCATCCGCGTCGAGTGCCCCGACGAGGTGGGGCGCATGGATCTGTCCGGGACGCTCATGATCCGCGCGGTCCTGGTTTCGGGCGAGAAGGACGTGCCCAGGCTGTGGTACGCGGGGAGCCTCATGCGCGGCCTGGCGCGCTGCCGCGAAGGCCGGGGATTCACCTACGTGCGCGGTCTGGACCGGGAGATCGGTCTGTGGACGGGCTTCGACGACCACGAAGGCAGCGGCGTGCTGCGCGTCCGTGGCCGAATCGGAGGGGGGGCCGTCTGGTCCGAGGTCGCCGTGACGCCGGATCCCGTGTTCTCGGCGGCCGTCGGTCCCCTCCTCGTGTTGTGGGGGGCGCTCCAGCTCGTACACTTGCGGCGGCCGTGGCTGTCGTTCACGGCCGCGATCAGCTCGGAGCGGGCGGTGCAGGAGGAGATCGAGCGCCTGTCCGATCGGGTGGTAGGCGCTCGGCGGGCACCCCCTCGGTGAACCGTTGGCTTTCGGCGGGCCGGGACCGCACATTGTCCTTCGGAAATCCCACTGCCCGGGAGTCCGCATGTCACGTCCGTCGCCATACCGCGCCGTCGCGCTCGCCCTCCTGATCGCCACGGGCTGCGCGCCCTCCGAGCCGCAGCAGCAGGCCACTCCCGACTCCCCACCGTCCGGCGCGCGCATGCAGCCGGGCACGGGGATGGGGATCTACACGCCCGAGCAGCACACGCTGTACGACGGGCATTTCCTGATCACCGGGAGCCGCATCTACCAGGCCGGTACGCTCTCGGACCCACCCCCCTGGGACCACATGGGCGACGACGCGTCCAACGTGCGGCCGGTGGGCGGCACCGCCGACATCGACGTGAACGAGATCGCCAACACCGGGACGTTCCGCGCCGAGCTCGAGCTCCCCGAAGGCCGGTACGTGCTCCAGCTCGACACCATCCGGGAGTTCTCCCCGTGCCAGGACGGCGGCATCGCCGCCTTCATCTTCGAGCATGGGGACGCCGGCTGTGGGGATGCGAACTGGCCCAAGAGCCTGCTGTACGTGGCCGGGTGGGGTGTGGGGCGGGCGTGGCTGAACGACGAGTTGATCCGCGACCACGACCAGATCCACTTCATGGTGACGCAGGGGATGCGGGACCGGGGGACGCTGGCCGTCCGGCATGCGCGGGCCGGCGCGCCTCCCGGCGCGGGCATGGTCGATCCGGCGGCCATGCAGCTCGACTTCTACATCCGCAGCCCGGAGACGAACGACGCCAACCACCCGCAGCGGGAAGTTTTCGACCACTTCTTCGCGATGGAGGTCGCGTGGCGGTAGGCAGCATCGAGCACGTGTCCGACACGGCGCGTTGGGTCGCCGTGTACCGTGCCATGGAGAGCGAGCGGCCCGACGCGCACTTCCGCGACCCCTGGGCGCGGCGGCTGGCTGGCGCGAAGGGCGAGGACATCGTGCGCACGCTGCCGCGCGGCCAGGGCTCGGCGTGGCCGATGATCGTGCGCACCAAGGTTTTCGACGAGATCATCCTCGAGCGCGTCCGCGACGACGACCTCGACATGGTCGTGAACCTGGCGGCCGGGCTGGACACACGGGCGTGGCGCATGGAGCTCCCATCCGACCTCCGCTGGCTGGACGTCGACCTCCCGGGGATCCTCGACTACAAGCTCGATGCGATGGCCGCCGAGACCCCCCGGTGTCGTTACGAGGCCGTGCGCGCCGACCTCACCGACGCTGGGGAGCGTGGTGCCGCGTTGGCCCGGCTCGCGGACGCCGAGCGCGCGATGGTGGTGAGCGAGGGACTCCTCATCTATCTCGGGAGACGAGAACGTGGCCCAGCTGGCGCGGTGCGCTGCACGCCCGGCCCGCGCTGCGATGGTGGCTCACGGACCTGGCGAGCCCGGCGCTCCTCAAGATGATGCTGCGTTGGTGGGGCAGGCCCGCCGAGTCGGGCGGCGCCCCGTTCTTCTTCGCCCCGGAGTCCGGCCCGGCCTTCTTCGAGCCGCACGGGTGGAGGGAGGCGGAGTGGCACGCCACCTGGGAGGACGCGCGCCGTCTGAAGCGGCGGATGCGCGGCGCGTGGCTATGGGATCTTCTCGGGAGGCTCGCGTCCGACGAGCGCCGCGAGAGGTTCCGGCGCTTCTCGGGAAGCCTGCTGCTCGAGCGGATCTGAAGCGGCGTCCCGCTCAGTCCGCGGCGACGACACGGTTGCGGCCTTCGCCCTTCGCCCGGTAGAGGGCGTCGTCGGCGGCCTGCAGCAATGCCTCTCCCGAGCCCACCTCGCGGCCCAGCGACGCCACCCCGGCGCTGGCGGTGATCCGGAAGCCTGCCCCGGAGGGCGCCCGGTGGTGCCCCTGGGCGATCCGGCTGCGGACACGCTCCGCGACCCGCTCGGCGCCCGAGGCGCGGGTCTCGGGCAGGAGGATCGCGAACTCCTCGCCGCCGATGCGCGCCGCGAGGTCGACGTCGCGGCACACCGAGGCGAGCACGCCGGCCGTCGCGCGCAGCACCTCGTCTCCGCCGGCATGGCCGTGCGTGTCGTTGACCTCCTTGAAGTGATCGAGGTCGACGAGCACCAGCGAGAGCGGCCGATCGTAGCGCTCGGCGCGGTCGATCTCGCCCTCCAGCACCTCCATGAAGCGACGCCGGTTCGCCAGGCCGGTCAGTACGTCGGTGTTGGCCAGACGCTTGAGGTCCTGGTTGGCGCCCCTCAGCGCCTCAGATGCCTGCAGGAGCTCACGCTCCATGCGCTCGCGGTCGGTGACGTCACGGAGCAGGATGGCCGAATGGCTGTGGCGGCCCCGCTCCCCGAGGCGGGTCACCCGCACCTCGAACATGCGCGGATGCGGGCCTGCCACGCCCGCCACGTCCAGCTCGAGGTGTGTGGTCTCGGCCACCTCCTGGCGGGTCGACGCCCACAGCGTCCCCAGCGGCACCGGCACGTCCCCATAGGGCCGCAGCCCCAGCCCGGACTGCGCCGCCTGGTTGGCGTCGACGATCCGGCCCCGACCGTCGAGCACGACGATCGGGTCGGGCAGATGGTCCATCACCAGCGTGCGCGCGATGGGCCCGAAGTCCAGCAGGCGGCGGCGCATGAGGCCGACAGCCCAGCGCGCTGGCCCCCAGCGCGAAGCCGGTGGGGGTCTGATTGGCCCAGGCCTCCCCCGGGGTGAGCAGGAGCCACGCGATCGCGGGGCCGACCGCCAGCGCCGACCCCAGCACGACCCATGGGATCGCGCCGCGGGCGCGGCGGGCGGCCAGGTGGCCGGATAGGATGAGCGCGGACGCGACCACGGCCACGGCGCGCAGGGCGACGTGGACCCAGTGCCATGCTCCGTGCACGACGGCCAGGCCGGACACGCTGCCCAGGTCGACGAGCTCGGCCTCGCGCACCAGCAGCCCCGAAGGTCCCTCCAGGACCGCGGCGGCCACCGTCATCAAGGAGAGGGCGTACAGCAGGAGGAGCGGCCAGCTCGTGAGCTTGCGGCCTCCGGTGTAGGTGATCGCGAACGCCATCCACGCGACCGGAGCCAGGGCGCCCGGCACGTACTGCGCGCGCTCCAGCAGCATCTTCAACTCGAAGGACGAGCTGATGGCGGAGGCGAGCGCGAGCAGCGCCCACAGCCCCGGCCGAGAACAGCACGGCCATGAGTGCAGAGGCGCCGGCCTCGCGCCGTCGTGGCCAGAGGTACTCGAGGTCCCTCAGCACGACCAGGACCGCCAGCAGGGGCGGGAGCGCCCAGATCGTGAGCTGGAGGGACCACGTCATGGGTCAACGATCTCTCCGGCCGTACCCTTGCCGCAACCGACGTGATGCGGAGCCCCGATTCCGTGGGGCCAGGCGCGGCGCCGGTCCGTCAGGCGCCGCCGGCCTCCACGGTCGCCCGTACGATCCGGGTCAGCTCGGGGAAGCTCGCGTCGAGGTAGGCGTTTCCCTGCGCCTGGACCTGCGCCTGGTAGGGGCCCTCACCACGCGGAGGTCCGTCTCCGTACCCGTCGTAGAAGCGCGTCCACGACGTCCATCCCCTCGACGACCTCGCCGAACGGGGCGAAGCCGCGACCGTCGAGCGGGGCGTTGTCGCGCAGGCTCACGAAGACCTCCGTGGTGCGCGAGTGAGGCCCTCCCTTCGCGAACGCGACGCGCCCGCGCAGGTTGGACTGCGTGACCGGATCGTCCACGATGATCGCGTTCTTCCACGCCATGTTCACGCGCGGGTCCCCGTTCATCCCGAACTGGGCCATGAAGCCCTCGATCACGCGGTAGACGCGCGTGTCGTCGTAGAAGCCGTTCTTCACGAGGTTGTAGAAGCGGTCGGCGCCGAGCGGCGCCCAGGCCCGGTGGACCTCGACGACGAACTCTCCCGCGGACGTCTCGAAGCGGGCGCGGAACGTCTCCGGCGCCGTCTCGGTCAACCGCTTCGGCGTGAAGAGAGGGTTGAGGGCCTGCGTGGGTGGTGGTGGGCGGTCGTCGGCGCCGCAGGAGGCGAGCGAGAGGGTCAGCAGAAGCGCTAAGAGGGGTACGGGGCGCGTCACGGATCCTCCGAAGTGAATCGGGCCGCCCGCCCCGAAGGACGGACGGCCCGATGGGTCATCGACCTGGAAGGGTCAGACCTTGGTCACGTTCTCGGCCGCGGGGCCCTTGGTGCCCTGCACGACCTCGAACTCCACGCGGTCACCCTCGGCGAGGGTCCGGAAGCCCTCGGCCTGGATGGCCGAATGGTGGACGAAGCAGTCCTTGCCGCCGCCGTCCGGGGTGATGAATCCGAAACCCTTCTGGTCGTTGAACCACTTCACGGTTCCTACGGTACGCATCCGTACTCCTCCGTAGTGCGTCGTTCGTCGGAGTGCGGACTATCCGTACTTACCGACTACTGACAGCTGCGCAGCCTTGTGACCCCTGCGCCGGGTCCAATGGCACTCGAGCCATCGCCGGAGAAGCTCGTTCAAAAAGTCGCTCCGGTCAAGCATTTTCGAGCCCGGGCGATCGGGCGAAAATGCTTGATTCGTCAGGGGTCTTAGCCGCCTCACGGGATGGCGGGACGTTGCCGCGGGAGCAGGGGCGTGGCACAGTGGAGGCCCGAAGTCGGACCTGCTGCCGGAGACGCACTCCTTGATCGATCTGCGAAGCGACACCGTCACGCTCCCAACACCGGCCATGCGCGAGGCCATGGCGCACGCTCCCGTGGGCGACGACGTGTATGGCGAAGACCCGTCCGTGAAGCAGCTGGAGCGGCGTGTGGCTGAGCTGCTCGGCAAGGAAGACGCCGTCTACGTTCCGTCGGGCACCATGTCCAACCAGGTGGCCCTGCGCACCCATACGGAACCGGGCGACATGGCGATCATGGACGGGGCGGCCCACATGGTGATCAACGAAGGCGGCGGGGCGGCTGCCCTGTCGGGCGTGACCGTCTGGCGCGTGAGCCGGGGTGGGATCTTCTCGGGCGAAGACGTCGAGGCCGCGCTCGAGGTGCCACATCCGTTCAACCCACCGAACCACGCGCCCCGCGCCAGGCTCGTGTGCGTGGAGCAGACGCACAACGGAGCGGGCGGCGTGGTGTGGCCGCTGGCCGCGCTCCAGTCCGTGGCGGAGGTGGCGCGTCGACAAGGGTTGGCGCTGCACATGGACGGCGCGCGCCTGTGGCACGCCGCCGCCGCCTCCGGCGTCACCGAACGTGCGTTCGCCGAGCCCTTCGACACGGTGAGCGTCTGCTTCAGCAAGGGGCTCGGTGCGCCGGTGGGCTCCGCGCTGGTGGGCACCCGCTCGCTCGTGACGCGCGCGCGCCGCTTCAAGCAGATGTACGGCGGCGGGTTCCGCCAGGCCGGCATCCTCGCCGCCGGCGCGTTGCACGCCCTCGAGCACCATCGGTCCCGCCTCGGAGACGACGTGCGGCGCGCACGCCGCTTGGCGGAGGCGCTGGCGACGATGGAGGGCATCGTGGTCGACCTGTCCCGCGTGCAGAGCAACATCGTCCGCTTCCAGGTGCCCGGGATGGGTGCGGCCGCCTTCGTTGACGCCTGCCACGCGCGCGGCGTGCACATGCTGCCGGGCGGAAACTTCGGGGTGCGGGCGGTCGCCCACCTCGGCATCGACGACGCGGACGTGGACACGGCGCTCGAGACCATCGTGGCCGTGCTGGCGGGGGCAGGCGCGGCGTGAGGGCCGTCGCTCATCCGGACGCCTCCGCCTTTCTCCACCGGGCGCGCTCGTGGCTCGAGGAGCGTGAGGACGAGAACAACCTCGTGCTGAGCATCGCGGCGGCGCACGCCGACGCGCCTGCGGTGGAGGGCGACGACGACGCGCCCCTCTTCGGCACGGTGGAAGACGGGGGTGACGTGGTGGGGTGCTTCATGAGAACGCCGCCCCACAAGCTCGTGCTCACGCGGATGCCCACCGCCGGGGTAGGGCCGGTGGTCGAGATGGTCGCGAGCCGATGGGCCTCCATCCCCGCCGTGCTCGGCCCGGCCGAGGTGGCGCGCGCGGCCGGCGAGGCGTGGGTGGCCCGGCGCGGGGGGTGGGCCCGGCCTGGCATGCGGCAGCGGATCCACCGGCTGGATGCGGTCCGTGCCCCGGGGGGCGTGACCGGGCGGATGCGCGCCGCGCGCGAGGAGGACCTGCCGTTGGTGGCCATCTGGGAGGCGGCCTTCGCCACCGACGCGGGCCACCAGTTCCACGCCTCCGCTGCGGTGCGCGAGGCATGGGTCCGGGACGGACGTCTCGTCCTCTGGGAGGATGGCGAGCCGGTGGCGATGGCGGTCGCAAGCGGCGAGACGCGGCGAGGGATGCGGGTGGGTTACGTCTACACACCCCCGGCGCGCCGCCGCCGGGGATACGCTTCGGCACTCGTCGCCCGGCTCAGCCAGCAGCTGCTGGACGAGGGGTTCTCGTTCTGCGTCCTCTACACGGACCTGGCCAATCCGACCTCGAACGCGATCTACGCGCGGATCGGATACCGCCTGGTGTGCGACGTCGAGGACGTGATCATCGAGCCCGTGTAGCCTGGCCGGTCGCCGTCAGCGACCTTCCGGGAGGCGCCCGCTCCCTACGCGGCCGGGGTCCGCCGCGACAACCAGCGCGGCACGTAGCACGGCACCCGCGCACGGTACTCCGCGTATTCCGCGCCGAAGCGCTGGGCGAGCTCCCGCTCCTCGAGGAGCACGACCCCGTGCAGCGCCGGGAGGCAGAGGAGCACGACGAGGTAGACGCCGGCGAAGTTGGCAACCAGCGCGTAGCCGAGCATGCCGATCACGACCTCCACGTAGCGCGGGTGCCGCACGTGGGCGTAGGGACCCTCCGTGAGGAGGTTGCCCCGATCGTGCCCGCTCAGCTCGGGCACCCCCGCCAGGATGGGCAGCGTGAGGTAGCGCTTGCGCTTCACGCCGAGGTAGCCCGACACGACCATCAGCCCGACGCCCAGCCCGGCGAGCGTCCAGTCCGTCCCGAGGTCGCGCCCCACGAGCGGGCCCCGGACGAACCAGAGCCCCACCATCGCGGCGACCATGAGGACCCCCACCGTCCAGATCGTGCCGCGTGCGCCGATGCGGCGCCAGAAGCCCACGAACGGGTGGACCAGGTACCACCACACGATCGCGGGCGGCAGGCCCACCACCGTGAGGACGGCGAAGACGTAGCGTACCGTCGTCAAGCGAGCCTCCAGGAAGATTTTAGGACCAACTAAAGTACGATCCGACTTTCGCGACGGCAACGTCTTGTGCATGGCCCCCCGAGTGGTGACGATGGTGCGGCTCGACCGCCGTCGACACTCCGCACCGGAGCTCTCCCATGCGCATCCCCGCCGCCTTCCTGCTCACGGCTCCTCCTCACCGCCCCCCTCTCGGCCCAGGAGGCCGCCCGCCGTCCCATGACCACCGACGACGCGCTGGACATGGTGGCGGTGGGGGGCGCGACGATCGCGCCCGACGGGACGTGGGTGCTGTTCTCGAAGT
This sequence comes from uncultured Gemmatimonadales bacterium, assembly GCA_963848895.1. Classification (GTDB taxonomy): domain Bacteria; phylum Gemmatimonadota; class Gemmatimonadetes; order Longimicrobiales; family Gaopeijiaceae; genus SZUA-318. Next base: position 12,123 of record CAWKGE010000015.1, on the reverse strand, counting down.
CCGAGCTCGACTGGAAGGAGAACAAGCGGAAGACCACCTGGTGGCGGGCGGACGTCGGCGGCGGCGAGCCGTACCGGTGGATCGGGGAGGACGGCGCCGGCGCGCCCGCGTTCTCTCCGGACGGCAGCCGCCTCGCGTTCACGCGCCCGGTGAACGACACGGCCCAGATCTTCGTGATGCGCACCGCCGGCGGCGAGGCGGTGAAGCTCACCGCGCACGCCACGGCCGTGAGCCGCTTCGAGTGGGCGGGCGACGGCTCGGCGATCGTGTTCGTGGCGGACGAGCCGCGCACGGACGAGGAGGAGAAGGCGCGCAAGGGCGGGGACGACGCGATCTTCGTGGACGAGGGCGCCAACGGCCAGGAGGCCGACCGCTGGAGCAACCTCTGGCGCGTGGACGTGGCCTCCGGCGAGGAGAAGCGGCTGACCGAGGGCGACAGGCTGGTGGGCTCGTTCGCGGTGACGCCCGACGGGGCGAAGGTCGCCTTCACGGCCCGCACCGAGAACCGCAGGAACCAGGGCAACCTCTCCGAGATCTACCTCCTGGACGTGGCGTCCGGGGACGTACGCAGGCTGACCGAGAACGAGGCGCCCGAGGGCAACCTGCAGTGGGCGCCGGACGGGCGCCGCCTCGCCTACGAGGCGGCGAGCGACGCGGGGTGGGAGCTGCGTCTCGAGAAGATCTGGGTCCTGGACACGGCCACCGGGGAGCACCGCATGGTCTCCGGCGCCTTCGACGGGAACATCGGGACACGCGCCTGGACGCCGGACGGCGCGGCGCTGCTGTTCGGGGGCCAGCAGGGCACGAACACCAACCTCTACCGTCTGGACGTGGCGACGGGGGGGTCACGCAGGTGACGCACGCCGAGGGCACGCTGGCGCCGGCTTCGTTCTCCCGAGACCGCGACGCGCATGGCCTGGGAGCAGTCCGACCTGGATACGCCGTCGGACGTCTGGGCGGGCCCGACCGATGGCTCGCCGGGTCGGAAGCTCACGGACGCGAACCCGTGGATCGCCACCGACATCGCGCTGGCGAAGGCGCGAGGTGGTGCGCTGGAAGAGCGCGGACGGGACGGAGATCGAGGGGATCCTGATCCTGCCGGAGCCCCGGAGCCCAGGGGAGAAGCTGCCGCTCCTGCTCCACGTCCACGGCGGGCCCGCCGGCGTGTTCACGAACCGCTTCAGCGCGACCTACCACGTGTGGGCGGGCCTCGGCTACGCCCAGCTCCTCCCCAACGTGCGCGGGAGCTCGGGCTACACCGACGCGCTCCTGCGCGGCAACATGCACGACATCGGCGGCGGCGATTTCCAGGACCTGATGACCGGCGTCGACTACGTCGTCGAGCGGGGCGTCGCGTCTCCGGACTCGCTGGCCGTGCGCGGCTGGAGCTACGGGGGGATCCTGGGCGGGTGGACGGTCACGCAGACGGACCGCTTCAAGGCCGCGTCGCTGGGCGCCATGGTCACGGACTGGACGTCGGAGTACGGGCCCGGCTTCAACTACGACGTGCGCCGGTGGTACATCGGGGGCACGCCGTGGGAGAACGCCGACGCGTACCGGATGAAGTCGTCGCTCACGCACGTGGCGAACGTGACCACGCCGACGCTGCTGCTGCACGGCATGAGCGACCGGACCGACACCGAGCCGCAGAGCATGATGTTCTTCCAGGCGCTGAAGGATCAGGGCAAGACCGCGCGCTACATCCGCTTCCCGCGCGAGCCCCACGGCTTCCGCGAGCCGCACCACCAGCGCATCCGCGACATCGAGGAGATCCGCTGGATCCAGAAGCACGTGCGCGGGCTCGAGTGGACGCCGTGGGAGCGGAAGGAGGAGAAGAAGGAGGACGCGAAGGTCGTCTCGTAGGGGGGAAACGCGCGGACGACGTCGAACGTCTCACGGATATGGATATTCCAGGAAGGCAGGCGTTGGCAATGGCCCTCGCCCTGGCCGTGGCCGCGTGCGGAGATGCAGGCGCCCCGCCCCCCGCTTCGGTGGCCCGGGACTCCGCCGGGGTCCGCATCGTGGAGAACGCCCGCGCCGCCGACGAGACCGGCCAAGCCTTGTCCGTCGGGGAGGCCGTCGTGGGTGTGGGCGGAGGGCCGGACGGTGACTTCTTCAACGTGGTCGGTGGGGCGCTTCTGCCCGGTGGGGGCTTCGCGGTCGGCGTGGGCGGGCTCGCCGAAGTGCGATTCTACGACGCGACTGGTGCGCGTCGCGCGACCTTCGGCGGCGCGGGGGACGGGCCCGAGGAGTTCAGGCTCATGGGCTCCCTGGGAAGTGCGGGCGGAGACACGGTGTGGGTCTACGACTACGGGTCGGCCCGCCTGAGCCTGCTGACGCCGAACGAGGGCTTCGTGCGCTCGGTCACCCTCGCGCCTCCCCTCGGGGCGGGGATGGTACTCGGCCGACGGACCGACGGGTCGCTGATCGTGGCCCAGATGTGGGGCACCCCCGGCGGGGACGGTCCGGACGCCGAGGGGCTGGTCCGGGACCCTGCCGTCTACGCACGGTACGGACCCGACGGAGCGCTGGTGGACACGATCGGGCTCTTTCCCGGACGGGAGGTGCTGCACCGCCTCGAGAACGGACGCATGACGATGGTGGCGTTGCCGTTCGCGCGGATATCCAGCCATGCGCTGCTCGGCGACGACCTGGTGGTGGGCGACCAGGTCCGGCGCGAGATCGCGATCGTCGCCGACGACCGGGCCACCACCTTCATCCGGTGGACCGGGCCGTCCCTGGAGATCACCGCCCGCGACGTGGAGGCGTGGAAGGAGGGGGTGATCGCCTCGGCGGCCGAGTCCGAGCGGCCGTCGCTCCGCGCCTACCTGTCCGAGGTCCCCTTCCCGGACGTGCGCCCCGCCTACGGCCGGATCCTGACCGACCACGGGGGCGCGATCTGGGTGGCCGACCATGCCCTCGCCGGCGAGGACCCGCGCGCCTGGCAGGTCTTCGATGCGAGAGGTCGGTGGCTCGGCACCGTGCGGGTGCCCGAACGTTTCCGCCTTCTGGACGTGGGGAGGGACCGCGTCCTGGGGGTGGCGCGCGACGACCTGGACGTCGAGCGGATCGAGGTCAGGCCGCTCGAGCGGCCCGCGGCCTAGTCCCTCAACAAGCGTGATGTGACACGCTGGTCATAGAAAGAGAACCGGAAAGGCTTATCCTTGTTGGAGTTACGTGGCTTCTCAGCAAAGTCGCCGCTCCAAACACGGAGGCCTTTCCGGTGAAGAGATTCTCGCACAAGAAGAGCCGTAGGAACAGTGCCCGGCGTAAGCGAAAGGTGACGAAGCGCCACGAGCAGGCTGGGCACTGGAGCCAGCAGGCGAGTCCGATGTTCAGCCCAGGTGCGGTGCACTACGAGATCGGGGGCAAGGGCAACGCGACGAGCTACGGCGGCATCGCAGCCGTCCATGAACTGGTCAGCAAGCTCGGGTTGGCGGAGGAGATCAACAAGCGGCTCGAGTTGCTGAAGGTGCACCTGCCGTACCACGAATCGGACCACGTGCTCAACCTCGCCTACAACGTGCTGTGCGGCGGGACGCGGCTGGAGGATATCGAGCGGCTGCGTCACGACCCGGCGTACATGGACGCGTTGGGCGCGAAGCTGATCCCGGATCCGACAACGGCAGGAGACTTCTGCCGGCGGTTTAGCGAAGCCGACGTGCTGAAGTTGATGGAGGCGATCAACGCCGTGCGGCCGAAGCTGTGGCAAGGTCGGGGCAAGGCGTTGCTGGGGTCGGTGACCTACATCGACGTGGACGGCACGATCGCGCCGACGTACGGCGAGAAGAAGGCGGGCATGGACATCTCCTACAAGGGGACGTGGGGCTACGCGCCGCTCATCGTATCGGTGGCGAACACCAAGGAGGTGCTGCACCTCGTCAACCGTCCCGGGAACGTGCCGAGTCACACGGACGCGGCGCCCTGGATCGATCGTGCCATTGAGGAGGTGCTGCCCTATGCGGAGCGGGTGTGCGTGCGCGGCGACACCGACTTCTCGCTGACGAAGAACTGCGACCGCTGGGCCGAGAAGGTGGACTTCATCTTCGGGATGGACGCCAACGCCGCGCTGTGCAGTCGTGCCGAAGCCTTGCCAGAGAGCGCTTGGCAGCGGTTGGACCGGGGCCCGAGGTACGAGACGCTCACGGGTGAGACGCGCCAGCGCTACCAGGATGACGAGAAGGGCCGCATCGTGCGGGAACGCGGCTACCTGAACCTGGAGCTGAACTACGAGGATGTGGCGGAGTCCGAGTATCAGCCGCGCAAATGCAGGCGGTCCTACCGGCTGGTGGCGCTGCGCAAGAACATCAGCAAGATGAAGGGCGAGAACGTGCTGCTGGACGAGATCCGCTACTTCTTCTACATCACCACCCGCACCGACCTGAGCGCGGCCGACGTGGTGCGTTGTGCCAACGAGCGCTGCGATCAGGAGAACGTCATCGAGCAGCTCAAGAACGGCGTGAACGCCATGCGGGTGCCGCTCTACGACCTGGTCAGCAACTGGGCGTACATGGTCATCGCCGCCCTGGCGTGGAACATCAAGTCGTGGTTCGCCATGATGATGCACCTGAAGGCTGAGCGGGCGGCGTACGTGGCGATGGAGTTCCCGCGCTTCATCCACAGCATGATCCTGATGCCCTGCCACGTGATGGCTCGGGCGCGAGGCATCGTGCTCCGGCTCATCGGCTACCAACCCACGCAAGACCGCTTCTTCAGCACGTGGCTCACCATCCAGCGGACAAGCTTTGGATAGCGCCTCCTCGATGACCGGCTCTCCTACAGGCTCGCCCACCGAGTCCTGGCAGAGGTGTCTCCAAACACCGCGCCCTACGCCGCGACCCCTGCTGATCCGCCCGCTCGCGACGCCGTCCGGCCGCACCCGCGTCACATGCGACCCGCCGACACACCTCGCCGGCCCCCAGAACGTCGCCGATATGCTGCCACCGTCCCGATCTCTCGCTACTCGCTTATTTTGGGGCTAGGCGACCGGCTCGTCCGTCTCCTTGCGCGTCCAGCGTTCCGAGTCGCGGGCGCGGTATTTCTCCAACGTCCGTTCGAGCGCGTCGTCCAGGTCGATGTGCTGCTCGTTCGCGATGACGAGCAGCACGAACAGGATGTCGGCGAGCTCGAGGGCGAGGTCCTGCTCGGCTTCGTCCGGCCTCTTCGGCTTGTGGCCGAAGCGGTGGTTCATGAGGCGGGCGAGCTCTCCGACCTCCTCGGTCAGCCGCGCCAGGTTGGAGAGGGGGGGCCAGTAGCCCTCCTCGAACTGCGAGATCCAGGCGTCGACACGACGCTGCGCTTCCCTCAAGTCCATGGGAGCGTCCCGGCGCTGGAGGTGATCTTCCCACCCGGGGGTCCATGGTGGCGTCCCATCGGCCATCCCCCACCTCCTCACGGCACGAGCACCAGCTTCCCGAACACCCCGCCCCCTTCCAGCATCTCGTGGGCCCGCCGCGCCTGGTCCAACGGAAGCACCTCGTGGATCATCGGGCGCAGGCGCCGTGCGAACACGAGGCCCATCACCTCCCGGAACTCCGCGGGCTTGCCCATCGTGCTCCCGAGGATGGAGAGCTGCTTCCAGAAGACGACGCGGATCTCCGTGCTCCCCCGGGCGCCCGGTGGTCGCCCCGTAGGTCACCAGACGGCCGCCGACCCCCAGCGCCTTCAGGCACTGCTGCCAGACGGCCTCACCGACCGCGTCGAACGCGACGTGCACGCCTTTCTTGCCGGTGTCCTGCCAGATCTCGCGGCTGAAGTCCTCCACCCGGTTGCGGTCGTAGACGACGTCGGCCCCGAGCTCGCGGGCCCGCTCCACGTTCTTCGATCCGCTGGTGAGGACGTAGACCTTCGCACCCGCCATCTTCGCGATCTGGATGGCGGCCGTCCCCACGCCCCCGGACCCCCCGGTGACGAGCACCCGCTCCCCTGCCCGCAGACCCGCGCGGTGGATCAGTCCCCGCCACGCCGTGACGAACACGAGACCGGCCGCCGCCGCGGCCTCGGACGAGAACCCCTCCGGGATCGGCAGCAGGTTCGCCGCGGGCACCACCGCGTACTCGGCGAAGCCGCCCTGCGTGTGCTCGCCCAGGATGCGGAATCGACGGCGCTCGAAGCCGGCCCCCGTTCCTGGCCGTCGTACCAGTCGTAGTCGAGCGACGGGTCCACGACCACGCGGGCGCCCTCCGGCACGCCGGTGACCCCCGGTCCCAGGGCATCCACGGTCCCGGCGATGTCCGATCCCCCGATGTGAGGCATCGGCGTCTCGACGGGCAGCCCCCGGCGCACCCACAGGTCCAGGTGGTTCATCGACGCCGCTTCGACCCTCAGGCGGACCTGCCCGGGGCCGGGCTCGGGTACCGGAACCTCACGAATACGAACGACTTCCGGCCCGCCGAACTCCGAGAAGATCGCGGCGCGCATCTGTGCTGGCATCCTGGCTCGACTCCGCTCCGAAGGAGCCTGAACAGTACCCGCGGCGCACCGCCCGGGACAACCGCAACCGATACGTCCCTGCGCCTGATCCGCGACCTCCGCTATCTTCGTTCGGACCGTCGAAGGGTGGTGGAACCGCGACACGGCGTACCAGGGATCGATGACCGGCGACAACGGCGCACAGGACCATGAACGCCCGCAGGACGGGACGCTGGGCGGCTACTTCCAGGTCCACGATCGCCCACCCGCGTTCGAGGGCCCGGACGGCCATCCCTACACGGTCTCGATCGAAGTCGAGCAGACCGGAAACCTCCTGGCCCCCTATCTCGGCTTTCTGGTCTTTCCCCGCTGGGCCCAGACCGGCGTGGGGATCGTGGGGCACGCAGAGAGCCCGACCCTGGTGGAGTGCCGGAGCCATCGGGAGGCGGAGGAGCGGCTGGGGGCGCTCACGCTCGTCGAGGTCCAGCGCATCCTCGAAGACGCGGTCGCCCGCGCACAACACACCGAATAGCCAGCACAGAGCATGCTTCGAGAAGGCCTCATCTTCCTGAGTCATTCCAGGGCCGCGAAGGCGGTCGTTACCCGTACGCCCCTGCGGGGGATGAGCCGGCGCTTCGTGCCGGGCGAGCGCGTGGACGATCTCGTCCGGGCCATCCGCGCCGCCAACGCCGAAGGCCTGACGGCCACGGGGAACTTCCTGGGCGAGTCCGTTCACGACGAGACCAACGCCCGCCTGGCCGCCGACGTGTACCACGAGATCCTCGACCGCATCCACGACGAGGGCCTCGACGCCAACGTGTCGCTCAAGTTCACGGCCCTCGGCCAGGACATCTCCGGGGCGTTCCTCGCCGAGAACCTCGGCCGGATCCTCCACCGGGCGAAGGAGACGGACAGCTTCATCCGCTTCGACATGGAGTCGTCGGAGTACACGCAGCGTACCCTCGACGCGTTCGAGAAGCTGTGGGCGGAGGGGTGGCGCAACATCGGCGTCGTGCTGCAGTCCTACCTGAAGCGGAGCGCCGGCGACGTGGCCCACATGAACCAGCTCGGCGCACGCGTCCGCCTGTGCAAGGGCGCCTACAACGAGCCGCCCGAGGTGGCATTCAAGGACAGGCACGACGTCGACGCCAGCTTCGTGGAGCTCATGCAGACGCTCCTCGCCGAGGGGAACTACCCTGCCATCGCGACGCACGACGAGCGCATGATCGACGCCACGGTGTCCTTCCACCAGAAACAGGGCATCGCCAAGGACTCCTTCGAGATGCAGATGCTGCACGGCGTGCGCCGCGACCTGCAGAGCCAGCTGGTCGCCGACGGCTACAACGTGCGCGTCTACATCCCCTTCGGCACGCATTGGTACCCGTACCTGATGCGGCGGCTGGCCGAGCGGCCGGCGAACGTCCTGTTCATGGCCGGCAGCGTGGTGAAGGAGTCGCCGCTGGGCTTCCTGTGGCCCGGCGGAAGGGACGGCCGAGGCACCTGACGATGGGCTCCGGCGCCTCCCCGCCGCGGTCCGCCAGCGAGCCGTTCCTGCGGATCACCGAGATCTTCCAGTCGATCCAGGGGGAGTCCACCTGGGCCGGGCTGCCGTGCACGTTCGTGCGCCTCACGGGCTGCCCGCTGCGCTGCGTCTGGTGCGACACCGCGTACGCCTTCCACGGCGGCGAGCGGATGACGCTCACGGAGATCCTGGAGCGCGTCCGGGCCCTCGGAACCGAGCTCGTCGAGGTCACCGGCGGCGAGCCGCTGGCCCACGCGAACGCCTTTCCCCTCGTGGAGAAGCTGCTCGATGCCGGCCACACCGTCCTGGTGGAGACGTCGGGCGCGTTCGACGTGTCGCGGCTCGATCCCCGGGCACACAAGATCATGGACCTGAAGTGCCCCGGATCGGGCGAGAGCCACCGCAACCTCTGGACCAACCTGGAGCATCTGACCGGAAAGGACGAGGTGAAGTTCGTCGTGAAGGACCGGACCGACTACGAGTGGACTCGGGACACGATCCGCTCGCGCTCGCTCGATGCCCGCGTCCGGGACGCAGCGCTGCGAGCGCTCCTCGTGTCCCCGGTATGGGGCGAGGTTGACCTGGAGGCGCTGGCGGGCTGGATCCTCGAGGACCACCTCCCCGTCCGCCTCCAGGTGCAGCTGCACAAGCTCGTCTGGGGGGCCGGAGCGCACGGGAGTGTAGGCGAGCACACCAGGAGGGTGGATCATGGGGACGGGGTGGGCGGGCGACGAGGTGAGGCGCAGCGCACGAATTCGGGCGACGGCGGCTGCCTGGATACTGCTCGTGCTCGCCGCAGGATGCGCAGGCGGAAACGATGCCTCCCCCACGCTGCGCGTGGAGCGGGACACCGTCGGCGACACCCTCGTGGTGCGCACCGTGGCGGGCAGCGTGTGGGGAGCCGATGCCTCGCTCGTGCCCGAGGTCTCCATCGGGGAGCTGGAAGGCGACCTCGAGTACCTCATGGGCGAGGTGCAGTCCATCGCCGTCGGGGCCGATGGCACAATCTACGTCCTCGACGCGCAGGGGCCCGAGCTGCGTGCGTACGGGCCGGACGGCCGCTTCCTGCGCAGGCTCGGACGCCCCGGCGAGGGGCCCGGCGAGCTCAAGGCCCCGGGCGCCATCGCCATCCTCTCCGATCAGCGGCTCGTCGTGCGCGACCCCGGCAACGGACGCATCCAGGTGTACGGCCCTGACGGCGCCCCCGCCGCCGCTTGGACCGTGGTGCGGGGCAGCTTCAGGACCAGCGGCCCGCTTCCCGTCGACCGGAGGGACAACATGTACATCATGGTGCTCCGGGACATGCAGGCGGACGTCCGGGACTGGAAGGCGGCATTCGCGAGCATCGGCCCGGACGGTGTCCCGGGAGACACCCTCGACGTGCCGGACAGCGGTTTCGAGCCGCCCAGGCTCGAGGCCCGCTCCGCGAACAGCGTCTCCGTCAACTCGGTGCCCTTCACGCCCGCCGAGGAGACGATGCTCCACCCCGACGGCTACTTCGTCCACGGCATCAGCTCGGACTACCGGTTCACGCTGCTCAGACCCGGCGCCCCGCTGCGCGTCGAGAAGGCGTGGAAGCCGGTGCCGGTCGAGCCCGGCGAGAAGGAGGAGGCCGAGCTCCGGATCACGCGCAACATGCGCCGCATCGATCCGGCCTGGAAGTGGAGCGGGCCGGCGATTCCCGACACGAAGCCGTGCCTACGAGAACCTCTTCGCGGGTCGTGACGGGCGCATCTGGGTCGAGGTGGCCGCGCGGAGCGTGAAGGTGGAGGACACGGGCTACGATCCGACGGACCCGAACGCCCTACCCGACGAGTGGCGAGAGCGCTCCGTCCTGGACGTCTTCGAGGACGACGGCACGTACCTGGGTCGGGTCGTGCCTCCGGAAGGCTTCCGTACCGACCCGCAGCCGGTGTTCGACGGTGACCACGTGTGGGCGGTGTCGAGCGACGACCTGGGGGTCCAGCGGGTCGTGCGCTACCGCGTGACCCTTCCGGATCCGCAGGGGTAGGCCGTTCGCATGTCCGGATTCTCCCTCGAGACCGACCCGCGCTTCTGGGTCCTCAGCGAGGCGCTGGCCTCCTACGCCTCCGACGCGGCCGACCCGCCGCCTCCCGACCCGGACTTCATCCAGGCGGCGGTGAGCGTGGTGATCCGCGGCAATGAACACCTGGAAGTCCTGCTCATCAAGCGCGCCCGCTCCGAGCGCGATCCGTGGTCCGGACACATGGCGCTGCCGGGCGGACGGCGGGATCCGGGAGACGCCTCCCTCCAGGACACGGCCGTCCGGGAGACGCGGGAGGAGACGGGACTCGATCTCGTCGCCGGCGGTGTGCACCTGGGCCGCCTGGACGAGGTCACGCCGGGAAGCGTCCGCCTCCCGCGGCTCACGATCGCCCCGTTCGTGTATGGCGTTCCCGGCCGGGCCGAAGCGCGCGTCGCGAGCCGCGAGGTGGACGCCGTGCACTGGGTGACGCTGGACGAGCTGCGGGCGCCCGCGACGCACGGCGACGTCGACATCCCGCTGCCCGGGGGGACCCGCACCTTCCCCTGCTACCGCGTGGTGGACGAGATCGTCTGGGGACTGACCTACCGGATCCTCGGCCAGTTCCTGGCGCTCTACCCGGACTCGAAGCTGGACGCGTTGCGGGACGGGGGATCCCCGTCCCGCTGACGCCGCATCCAGGTCCCCCTTCTACGGGTTGTCCACCCACTCCGCGATGAAGACGTTCGTGTCGTTCCCACCGCCGTTGTTGCGGTTGGAGGCGAACACCAGGTGCGTCCCGTCCGGGCTGAACACGGGGAAGCCGTCGAAGCCGTCGGCGTAGGTGATCCGCTCGAGGCCGGTGCCGTCCAGGTTGACCATGAAGAGGTCGAACTCCCGGCCCGTCGGGTCGAGGTTGTTCGAGCTGAAGATGATCTTCTGGCCGGAGGGGTGCCAATACGGCGCGAAGTTGGCGCCGCCGATGTTCGTGATCTGGTGCTGGCCGCTCCCGTCGGCGTTCATCACCATGATCTCGAGCTCGCCGGGGCGGATCAGCCCCTCGTGCAGGAGGTTCAGGTAGTCGTCGCGCTCGGCGCCCGGCTCGGGGTAGTGGGAGCGCCAGACGATCTTCGAGCCGTCCGGCGAATAGAACGCGCCGCCGTCGTAGCCGACCTTGTCGGTCAGGCGGCGCACGTCCGACCCGTCCGGCGCCATCGAGTAGAGGTCCAGGTCCCCGTCCCGCGTGCTGGTGAAGACGATGCGGTCACCCACCGGAGAGAACGTGGCCTCGGCGTCGTAGCCGGGGGCGGAGGTCAGCGACATGCAGATCCGAGCCGTCGACGTTCGCCTCGTAGATGTCGTAGCTGGGGTAGATCGGCCACACGTACCCCTTCGAGAAGTCGGGGTTGGGAGGGCACGCCGCCCCCGCTCCGAGTGTAGACGAGTAGAGGATGCGATCCCCCTTGGGGTAGAAGTAGGAGCACGTGGTGCGTCCCTCCCCGTTGCTCACCATGTGGGACTCGCCCGTGGCCAGGTCCATGATGTAGATCTGGTCGCATTCCTTCCCGGGCTTGCGGGCCTGGTAGATGAGCTTCGTGCCGTCGAAGGCGTAGTACGCCTCCGCGTTCTCTCCGCCGAAGGTGAGCTGGCGGATGTTGCGCAGGTGCACCTCGCCGGGCACGGCCAGGGAAGCGGCAGCGGTCGTCGCCGCCGAGTCCGCGGTGGCGGACTGCTCCGCCTCGCGAGGCGCGCACGCCGCGACGGCCAGCGCCGACAAGGTCACCAGAACCACAGCTCGATGGGTCACGAAACTCCATCCTTCGGAAGAATGTCCACGATGAATCGATCTCTGCGCCGCGGCGCCTTCGCGGCCGCGCTGCTCGCGCTCACGACGGCCCCGATCGCCGCCCAGGCCACCGCCTGCCCGGACGCCACCGCGATCACCCGAGGCTTCTCGGGTCCCCTCGCCACGGTGCGCTACCTCGCCGACGACGCCCTGGAAGGGCGCGAGGTCGGGACCCACGGCGCCCGCTGCGCCGCCGACTACATCGCGGGGCGCTTCCAGGCGCTGGGCCTCCAGCCCGGCGACTCGGGATCCTGGTTCCAGCCCTTCCCCGTCCGCAAGGGAGCGGCCCTCGGGCCCTCCAACAGCCTGGAGATCTCGACCCGCACGTACGCCGTCGGCAGTGAGTGGGTTCCCTTCGGC
>CAWKGE010000014.1:0-25355 GCA_963848895.1 uncultured Gemmatimonadales bacterium | reverse complement strand
AGAACTGGGAGTACTGCATCCGATAGGCAGCCCGGACCGAGAGCTTCGCGTCCCGCTCGCGGTCGAACTTGTGCACCTCCTGGGCAGGGGGCGCCACCTGGGCCGCCAGCAGCTCCTGGATGCCACCCAATCCCAGGCAGCCCATCGCACATGCGGGCGCCGTGCGGACCAGCAACTCGCGGCGACCCAGGGTCCTCCGTCCATCGGCTTCCATGGTATCCCCCTCCCCCATTCATCGAGGGAGCGGCGCCTCGGGCCGGACGGCACGAGGTGACCGCATCCCACCCCCCTTTCAGACGCGCGAGCAGAGGGGGAACTACCGCGCGCTCGACCCGGCGGGGACCCTCCGCGACGAGGCCGGAAAGCAGCGAGAGCGACGATGCGGGCCGGAGAGCCAGCGCCTGGTCCCCATCGACTGTGATGCCGCCCTCGAGGCCATCCGAGCCGAAGGCATCACCGTGGGCGGCACCGGCGGGCGGCTCGTCGACATCGCCGAGGCCACCTGGACCACGCCCAAGGCGATCGCGGCCCTCGTCATGAGCGTCGCGCGGGAGGTGACCCCCCAGGAGGGGCGGCCGGAGGGCTCATCGACATCCTCAACGGGAGGAGCGGGAGGCCTGAGGGCCGGCTCCCCTACCGGTATTTCCAGCTCCGCGTGTCCGCCCCCGGCGGCGCGTGGCGGGTGATGAAGTCGGCCATCTCCCGCAGCATGTTCGCGGTCGTCGTGTGCTGCCAGCCATGTCCCTTCTCGGGGCGGCCGTAGCGGAAGGTGGCGTTGGCCTTCGGAGCGGTGGTGGAGTCCAGGAAAGCCTGCAGGTCGTACACGGCCAGATCGAGGTAGAAGTTGTCCATGTCGCCCACGTCCACGTGGATCTTGTCCACGAGGTCGGGCCCGATGGAGTCCCAGTGGGCGGCGAGGTAGGCCCGCAGGTCGTAGCCGTGGTCGCGCATGTACGCCGCGACGTCGTGGTCGACCTCACCGGTGAGCTTGTCCCACACCGGCTTCGGGTATCCGTCCTCGCCCACCGGCCCGTACACCGACTCCCACGCCTCGAGCTGCTCGCCTGAGCGTCCGTGGCTCCCCAGAACCGCCTCCATCCGACTGAAATCCCGGATGCTCAGGAGCGTCTGCCCGTCCGACGCACGCATCACGAATCGGTCGGGCTGTTGCCACTCGGTCCCCGGAACCGTGAACGCGCTGCTGTCCTCGTAGACGTTCACCATGCCATAGTGGCGAAAGTCCACGGGGTCGGGATAGAGCGTCCACGTCCCTGCGAAGAAATCCGGGTGATGCACCATCAGGGCGATGGATTCCCACCCGCCCGTCGATCCACCCGTGAGCACGCGCGCGTACGGCTCGGGGATCATGCGGAAGTTCGATTCCAGATACGGCACCAGCTCCTGCAGCAGCGCGTCCCCGTACGGCCCGTTGTTCGCCGAGTTCATCGCGTAGGAGTCGTCGAAGTATGGCGTGGGGTGCTGGAAGGTGACGACGATCATCCGCGGGAAGTCCGGACGCGTCCAGCTTCGGTAGAGCTCGTAGCCGGTCTCCCTGTTGAGGTTCGCCAGCGCGGCCCGCTGCTGGTCCGGAACGGGGGTGCTGTCCGGGCTGAACCCGTAGGGCGGCTGCAGGCTGAAGTGACCCTGCAGGTAGACCACCGGGTACTTCACGTCTGGATGCTCGTCGTAGCCCGCGGGCAGCAGCACGGTGGCCCCGATGTAGAAGGGATGGCCCCAGAACCCGGTGAGCTTCTCGCTCTGGATCTTGACCCGCTTCACCCACTTCGTGTCCGGCGGCACCTCGACGGGGGGAATGCGGTGGCTCGCCACCAGCTCCACGCGGGCGGTCCGCCCCGGTTCGACGTGCACCTGGGCCACGTCGCTGTAGAGGTTGCCCGGCGACCTGTTGAAGTGCTGCCCCTCCCACTGGTCCATGTGCGCCCAGATCATGTGGCCGTCGGAACGGTGGAACTCGGTGTACACGTTGACCATCGCCTGGACGGCGTAGTCACCCGGGGGGAGATCGGACACCCGCTCCACCGGATAGCCGAGCGCGTCGTCACCGACCAGCACGGGTTGCCCCGCCGGGAGGGCGCTGACGTCCATGCCGAAGAAGGGGGTCGAGAATGGATAGCCCCCGGCCTGGAAGCGGGGCTCCGGCTGCGCGTTCCGGGACACCATCACGAAGACCCGGCCCGTGATGGGGCCGTCGTGGACGGAGTCCGGGAAGGAGACACGGAGCTCGACCCCGGAGGACCCGCCGGAGCTGCAGGCGGCCGCGGCCAGCAGGAGGGCGGCGGCGAGCAGAAGGCTCGTACGCGAGGACGGCAGGCGGATCTTCATTGGCACCTCCCCCGGGGCTCGATGAGGGGCGCCAAGGTAGCGAAAGTGAGAGAGGCCGGCGAGGCGCCTGAGCCGTGCGACAATCCCGCGAATCCTCCACGTTCAACCCACGATGCCATGGCGGGGGGGAGCGACGTGCGTTCGCCGGGATCGCGGCGTTCACCGGGTCCCCCGACAGGCCCTCCCTCCGGCGCACGAGTCCGGCACGAAGGTCTCCGCCTCGATGCGCCACCCGTCGTCTTCCAGGCGCCAGCGCGCGAAGTACGTCCCCTCCACCCGCACCGGTCCGTCGGCGTCGCTCCACGTCCCCACCCAACGCCCCTCCTCGGCCGCCGTGCTCCACCGCTCGAACACCCTCACGTCCTCCGGCGTCCGGATGTACCGCACGTCGGCACGCGTCTGGAACTGCTCCGCCAGGACCTCGAGATAGGCCGCCCGTCCCGAGCGCCGATCCCCGGTGGACGACACCAACAGGATGTCGTCCGCCATGGTGGCGCCAATCCCCGCGGTGTCGTGGCGAGCGATGGCCGCGTTGGATGCCTCGCGCACGGTCCGGATGGCCCGGGCATGGGGCCCACCGGTAGTGTCGTCCGCCGCCGACCAGAGGGGTCCCGGCGTGGTGTGGAGCGGAACGTGCCGCTGGGGGCCGGGAGGCGCCTGAAACGACGTGTGCCGGTGCACCACCACCCACTTGCCGCCCCGTCGCTCAAAGACGATGGACTGGCGACCTTCATCCACCGTGGTGTCCCCGGAGGGCGCCACGACCTCCAGGCGGAAATTGGCGGCGAGCCACCCCACGTCTCCCCGGGCTCGGAGGTCCAGCACGTCGTACAGGGAGTGGACCTGCCCCTGGGCGGCGCTGGCGAACATGTTGCGGTACAGCGTGTCCACCTGAGGCCAGCCTTTCAGCTGTCTCCGCTCGAAGAAGAAGACGCCCGCGGTGTCGTGGGCGTAGTAGCGCCGGATGAAGGCGGAGTCACGCCGCTCCCAGGCCGCGTTGAACCCGTCGAACAGGGCGCGGATCTCCCCTGCGGATCGAAGGTCCGCCGCGCTCTGAGCTGTGATGCCCTGGAACGGGACGAGGGAGGCGAGGAGGGTGGCGGATGAGAGCAGGCTGACGCGCATGGTCGGTCCTCGGGGTGAATACGGGTAGCGTGATGGTACCGCCCCGACCGCGCGCGAGCGATGGCGGCTCGCCGTCCCGCGCAGGGGCACCACCGCGGAGACCGACATCGTCGGATCCTACCGCCCGGGCACGCCCCTTGCTCAGGGGTATCTGACGGAAACGATCTTCACGACGTCCTTCGCGCACGAGGAACCGTTCGCCATGTCAACGCGGCCCCCACCGCCCCTGGTCGACCGGAAGGATGTCGCCAGCATGAGCCCGGATGACCTCTTCAGGGAATTCGACAGCTCCCCCGACACGGGACTCTCGGAACAGGAAGCTCAGCGGCGGCTCGAGCGGTACGGACCCAACGCGCTGGAGGAGAAGAGGGCCAGTCCCCTCCTGAAGTTCCTGGGCTATTTCTGGGGTCCCATCCCGTGGATGATCGAGGTCGCCGCGGTGTTGTCGGCGGCGGTCCGGCACTGGACCGACCTGGTCATCATCGTGGTGCTGCTCGTCTTCAACGCGGTCGTCGGCTTCTGGCAGGAATACAAGGCGGGCAACGCCGTGGACGCGCTCAAGAAGAGCCTGGCGCTCCGGAGCCGGGCGTTGCGGGACGGGCGGTGGCGCGAGATCGACGCGCGGGAGCTGGTCCCCGGAGACGTGGTCCGTGTGCGGCTCGGCGACGTGATCCCGGCCGACGTCAAGTTGTTCGACGGCGACTACCTGAGCGTCGACCAGTCCGCCCTCACGGGCGAGTCGCTGCCGGTGAGCAAGGAGAAGGGCGACGTCGCGTACTCCGGCTCCGTCGCCAAGCAGGGTGAGATGGTCGCGCTGGTCACCGGCACGGGCGCCGACACCTATTTCGGCCAGACGGCGCGCCTGGTCCAGTCCGCGCACACCGTGTCCCATTTCCAGCGGGCGGTCCTGCGCATCGGGGACTACCTGATCTACCTCAGCCTGGGCCTGGTGGCCGTGCTGTTGATCGTACAGCTCTTCCGCCATGCGCCACTGCTGGAGCTGGTGCAGTTCGCGCTGATCCTGGTCGTGGCCTCCATCCCGGTGGCCATGCCGGCGGTGCTGTCCGTCACGATGGCCGTGGGAGCCATGGCGCTGTCCAGGATGAAGGCCATCGTGTCCCGCCTGGAGTCCATCGAAGAGATGGCGGGCGTGGACATCCTGTGCTCCGACAAGACCGGCACCCTGACCCAGAACAAGTTGAAGCTGGGCGTTCCGCTCCTACTGGGTGCGCGGGACGACGAGGAGCTCCTGCTCGCGGCGTCCCTCGCCTCCAAGGCCGAGGACCAGGACGCCATCGACCTGGCGGTGCTGGCGGGCCTGCGGCGGCAGGATGCCCTGGAGGCCTACGAGCAGCTGAGGTTCGTGCCCTTCGACCCGGTGGCCAAGCGCACCGAAGCGACCGTCCGGGACGACACCGGCAGGACCTTCAGAGTCACCAAGGGCGCGCCCCAGGTGATCCTGGACCTGTCACGGGTCGAGCCGGACGCGCGCGCTGCAGCGGAACAGGCCATCGACGAGTTCGCCTCCCGCGGCTATCGGACCCTGGGCGTCGCGCGCGCGGACCGGGAAGACCGATGGTCGTTCCTCGGGATCCTCCCTCTGTTCGATCCGCCGCGCGAGGATTCCGTCGACACTGTCCGGGACGCCGAGCGCCACGGCGTCCACGTCAAGATGGTCACCGGCGACAACATGGCCATCGCCCGGGAGATCGGCACCAAGCTGGGCCTCGGCCAGAACATGCTCCCGGCCGAAGGCCTGTTCGGGGAGGACGGCGCCCCGGTCGACGAGGCCATGGCCGAACAGGTGGAGCGCAGCGACGGCTTCGCCCAGGTCTTTCCCGAGCACAAGTTCGACATCGTCAAGCTGCTGCAGGCGCGCGGGCACATCGTGGGGATGACCGGCGACGGGGTGAACGACGCCCCCGCCCTGAAGCAGGCCGACGTCGGCATCGCCGTGTCCGGCGCCACCGACGCCGCCCGCGCCGCGGCCGACCTCGTTCTCACGGCACCCGGGCTGTCGGCCATCGTGCGCGCCATCGAGGAGGCGCGGCGCATCTTCGAGCGCATGAACTCCTACGCCATCTACCGCATCACCGAGACCATCCGGATCATGGTCTTCGTGGTCGCGGCCATGCTGGCGTTCGACTTCTATCCCATCACGGCGATCATGATCATCCTCCTGGCCTTCTTCAACGATGTCCCGATCATGGCCATCGCCTACGACCGCACGCCCCTCGATCCGCAGCCCGTGCGTTGGGACATGCACCGCGTCATCCTCGTGTCCACCGTCATGGGCCTCACCGGTGTCACGGGCAGCTTCCTGATGCTCTTCGCGGCCCTGGACGTGCTCCACCTCTCCATCCCCGAAGTCCAGACGTTCGTCTTTCTCAAGATGGCCGTCGCCGGGCACCTGACGCTCTTCGTCTCCCGCAGAAGGGGGTTCTTCCTCAAGAAGCCTTATCCCGCCCCTGTCGTGATCTGGTCGGCCGTGGGAACCAAGCTGGCGGCCACCATCCTGGTGGCGTTCGGCTTCGGGCTGATCGCCCCCATCGGCTGGCGCTCCATCGGCCTCGTCTGGGCATACTCCATCACCTGGTCCCTGCTGACCGACTGGGCCAAGCTGGGCGTCTACCGCCATCTCGAGCACACCAGCCCGCGGCACCTCGGGTTCCTGCGACGCCTGCAGCAACCCATCGGGCCGCACGGCCGGGGTGTGGGGTGACCCGGAGACCCCGGTCGCCCCGGACCTCCTCCCTGCCGGATCGCTGGCTCGAGCTGACCACGTCGCCCGCCCCTCCCGGTGAGGCGCCGCTTCTCGTGGACGCGCTGCGGCGCGTCGGCGCCCGCACCGTCGAACGGGACGGCGAATGGGTCGTCGCCCTCTTCCCGCCCCCGTCGGACCCGGAAGCGCTGCTTGCGGAGGCCGCCAGCGTGATCCGGGCCAGCACGTCGGTGACCGAGCCCCGGCTCTCCTGGCACTGGCGCAGCCACGCGGACTGGGCCGCGGCGTGGCGCGCGGCGCACCCGCCCGAGCGCGTCGCCGGCCGACTGGTGGTGGCGCCCACCGGGAGCGTCTGGCGCGGCGGGAACGACCTGGTCATCCGGCTGGACCCGGCCGTGGCGTTCGGGACGGCCGAGCACCCGACCACCCGGGCATGCCTGCGCATGCTGGTCACACACCTGCCGCCGGACGCCCGCGTGCTGGACGTGGGCGCCGGATCGGGCATCCTGTCCATCGCGGCCGCGCTTCTCGGCGCAGCCCGGGTCCTGGCCCAGGAAGCCGATCCCCTGGCCTGTGTCGCGGCGCGGGCGAATGCCGCCGCCAGCGGTGTCCCGGGCTGCATCGACGTGCGCCGCCGGCGCGTCGGGCCCCGTGACTTCGGGCGGTTCTGGCCTCCCGGAGCCGCGCGGCTGCGCCGGGCCGGACCCTTCGACGCCATCCTCGCCAACCTGGATGCCGCCACCGTGCTGCGGTTGCTGCCCGGCTTCCGTGCCGTCCTCGCACCCACCGGCTGGCTCGCGATCTCGGGGGTGGTGCGCGTCGAACGGGCGGCGGTGATGGAGGCCGCGGCCGGGGAAGGGCTGGTGCTGGCCGACGAGGAGATGGAAGGGGGGTGGTGGACCGCTCGCCTGATCGCAGGGGAACGCCCGAGGCGTTGACGGAACGGCGGACCGGACGCGGCGGCGATGTCGCCGCCCCACGGTCGATGTTTGCGGCGAGGGCACCGCATCCGTTCATTACGCCGACGGACCGATCGCACCCGACGCGGGAGAGGACATGCGTGGAAAGACCGTGACGCTGACCGGATGGAAGGCTTTGCTCGCGCTCGTCGTCCTGGTCGGCGCAGTGGGGTTCCGGGTCGCGACTGCGCGCGCCAAGCTCGACACGCAGGGGCGCGCCGCGCTGGAGGCGTGGGTCCAGGGGGAGCTGATCCGGCCGATCCTCGATGACACGACCCGCTCGCTGGCAGAGCGAGGCGCCGCGATCGGGAAGGCCTCGTCGGTGACCATCCGGTCGCTGGCGGTCCGCGGTCCCCTGGACGACGCCGTGGCGCGTGTGGAGCTGGACCAGGGCCCGGCGCTGCCTCCCGGAACCGATCTGGTCCGGTACTATCGCGTGCGGTACTCGGAGATCACCGGCTGGACCCACCACGGTCGCGCAAACGTGCTGAGCTGGTATCTGGCCGCTTTCTGAGCGTCGGGCCACCGCGTCACCCGGCTCCGCTTCCTCCTGTACCGTAGGGCACTGCGCGATTACCCTTCACCGGCCGTCAACTCCATCCTCGGAACCCCATGGACTTCTCGCTTTCCGAAGAGATCCAGATGTTGCGGGAGCTGGTGCGTGACTTCGCCGACCAGCAGCTCGCGCCGCACGTCGACAGGTGGGACGCGGAGCACTACTTCCCGTACGAAGAAGCCCTCAAGCCAATGGGCGAGCTGGGCCTGTTCGGCACGGTCATTCCCGGAGAAGTACGGCGGCACGGAAATGGGCTGGCTCGCGGCCATGATCGTGACCGAGGAGATCGCGCGCGTCTCCAGCTCGCTGCGGGTCCAGATCAACATGCAGGCGCTGGGGTGCGCCTACACCATACTCAAGCACGGCAGCGAGGCGCTGCGCGAGAAGTACATCCGTCCCCTGGTGACCGCCGAACACCTCGGTGGCTTCGCCATCACGGAGCCCAATGCCGGCTCCGACGTGATGGCCCTGACCTCCACGGCAGAGGACAAGGGCGACCACTGGCTGCTGAACGGGTCCAAGACCTGGATCTCCAACGCGCAGATCGCCGATACGCTCGTCTACTACGCCTACACGGATCGCTCCGCGGGCTCCAAGGGGCTCTCCGCCTTCGTGATCGAGCCCAAGAACATGAACGGCGTGACGACCCGGGCACTCGACAAGCTGGGCTCCCACTCGTCGCCCACGGGTGAGGTGATCCTCGAGGACACCGTCGTCCCGAAGGAAAACATCCTGGGCGAGCCCGGCGACGGCACGCGCATCGTCTTCGGATCGTTGAGCCAGACCCGCCTCAGCGCGGCGGCCGGCGCCGTCGGGCTGGCGCAGGCGTGCCTCGACGAGACCGTGAAGTACGCCATGCAGCGCAAGCAGTTCGGCAAGCCGGTGGGCGAGTTCCAGATGAACCAGGACATGATCGCCCGGATGTCCACCGAGATCGAAGCGCTGCGGCTGCTGGTCTACAAGGCCGCCGTCTCCAAGGACGAAGGAAGGCTGAACAACGGCCTCGAGGTGGCCCAGGCCAAATACTTCGCCGGAGAGGTGGCGCAGCGCTGCGCCACCTACGCGGTCCGCATCCTCGGCGCGTACGGCTACTCCACGGAGTATCCGGTTGCGCGGTTCTATCGTGACGCGCCGACCTACGCGATGGTCGAGGGCTCGGCGAACATCTGCAAGTGGATCATCGCCCTCGATCAGCTCGGCATCCGCCCGGCGAACCGGTAGGGGGACGCATGGAGGGAGCTGTCACCGTCTTCGTTACGGGAATCGCGGGAGTCTTCGCCGGCATGACGCTCCTGTACCTCACCGTCCGACTCAACGCATTCGTGGCCGGGAAGATCGATGCCCGGATGGCGTCGAAGAGCGACTCCGCGGCCGAGTCGACCGCCGCGCCGGAGGACGCCCGGCCATGATGGACGGCTTGAGCAAGCTCCTGTTCCAGTCCGGGTTCTTCCACCTGACCCTCGGCATGCTGGTCATGTGGGTGATCGCGTTCGTGCTCATCTACCTGGCCATCGCCAAGGAGTTCGAGCCGCTTCTCCTCCTGCCCATCGGCTTCGGGATCCTGCTGGCCAACCTTCCGCTGTCCGACCTGATGGAGCCCGGGCAGGGCCTGCTGTGGCGCTTCTACCACCACGGCATCCAGTGGGAGGTGATCCCGCCGTTGATCTTCCTGGGCCTGGGCGCCCTGACCGACTTCCGGCCCCTGTTGGCCAACCCGCGCCTGATCTTCCTGGGCGCGGCCGCCCAGGGCGGCGTCTACGTCACGTTCTTCGTGGCGCACGCCGCCGGCATGACGCTGGACCAGGCAGCCTCCGTGGGCATCATCGGCGGGGCCGACGGCCCGACCACGATCTACCTGACCTCCAAGCTGGCCCCCGAGCTGCTGGGCAGCGCCGCCGTGGCGGCCTACTCGTACATGGCGCTGGTTCCCATCATCCAGCCGCCGATCATGAAGGGGCTGACGACGAAGGCGGAGCGGGTCATCCGGATGAAGAAGGGGCGCAAGCCCTCGAACCTCGAGGTGCTGCTGTTCCCGCTGGCGGCCACCATCGTGGTGGTCCTGCTGGTCCCGCCGGCCGCGGCGCTCATCTCGATGCTGATGCTGGGCAACCTCTTCCGGGAGGCGAAGGTCGTCGAGCGCCTCACCAAGGCCTCGCAGAACGAGCTGCTGAACATCGTCACGATCTTCCTCGGGCTGCCGGTAGGCGCCACGATGAACGCCGACACCTTTCTGAAGCCGCAGGCGATCCTGATCTTCCTCCTCGGCCTGGTCGCGTTCGCAGTGAGCACGGCCTGCGGCGTGCTCCTGGCCAAGGGGATGAACCTCGTCTCCAGGGACAAGATCAATCCGTTGATCGGCGCGGCGGGGGTGTCGGCCGTCCCCATGTCGGCGCGGGTCGTCCACCGGGTCGCCGCAGAGGCCGACAAGAAGAACTACCTGCTGATGTACGCCATGGGACCCAACGTGGCCGGTGTCATCGGCACCGTCATCGCCGCCGGGGTCTTCCTCACCTTGCTCCGCTAGCGTGGCGAGTCAGAAGTTCGTTGAGCACCGAGGGTGTCGCGGCGCCGCCGTGGCAAGGCGCGACGACGAGGAATAGCGGCGCTATTTCGAGGAGGAGCAACGCAGCCACGGTGGATGCAGCGGCGCCCGAACGCCGACGAACTTCCGACTCACCACCTAGAGACAGGACGGAACGTCATGGACCAGGACATGCTCGCTCCCCTCGCGGGCCACGTGCTCGCCATCAAGTGCGCCGTCGGAGACACCGTCGAGGAAGACGCCGAGGTGGTGGTCATCGAAGCGCTCAAGATGGAGACGCCGGTGTTCGCGCCCTGCGACGGCACGGTCAAGGAGATCCGGGTCAAGGAAGGCGACCACGTCGAAGAGGACGACGTGCTCCTCGTCCTGGGCACCTGAGCACCGCACCGGGGGACAGCCATGAGACGGTACTTCGAGAAGATGGACGACCTCGGGCGGGAGCTCAGAGCGGGGGAGATCAAGCGGACCGACGACAACGTCGCCGCCCTGAAGGAGGTCGAGAAGGAGGTCGACGCGGCCGTGGAGCGCGTCAAGACCACGGGGTTCTCCACCGAGAAGATCAACGAGCGCGGCCAGATGACGGTCTGGCAGCGGCTCGAATACCTCGTGGAGCCCGGGAACGTGGTGCCCGCTCCATACGCTGTACAATCCCCTCGAAAACCCCGAGGACACGACGAACGTCATCGACGGCATCGGGAAGATCGGGGGGAAGTGGGCCGTCGTCATCGGCTTCGACAACAAGGTGTTCGCCGGAGCGTGGATGCCGGGTCAACCGGAGAACATCCTGCGCGTGACGCACGTGAGCAAGCGGCTCAACCTGCCCCTGGTGTGGCTGGTCAACTGCAGCGGCGCGAAGCTCCCGGACCAGGAGAAGTTCTACGCCAACCGGCGGGGCGCCGGCACGCCGTTCTACCGGCACGCCGAGCTGGAGCAGCTCGGCATCCCGATCCTGGCCGGCATCTATGGGACCAACCCGGCGGGCGGTGGCTACCAGGGGATCAGCCCGACGATCCTCTTCGCCCACAAGGACTGCAACATTGCGGTGGGGGCGCGGGCATCGTCAGCGGCATGGCCCCGAAGGGGCACTTCGACGTGGAGACGGCCAGGGGGCTCATCGAGCAAGGCGAAGGAGTTCAAGGAGGAGCCCCCCGGCACCGTGAAGACCCACTACGACGAGACGGGCTTCTTCCGATATGTGTTCGACGAGGAGACCGAGGTCCTGGACGCGCTCAAGGAGTACATGTCCGAGATGCCGGCCTACCACCCGCGGTTCTTCCGGGTGGCCGAGCCCAAGCCGCCCAGGTACCCCGTCGACGATCTGTACCGGGTCGTTCCCCTCGAGCCCAAGCGGGTCTACGACTTCGAGCAGGTCCTGGCGCGGTTGGTGGACGACAGCGAGCACACCGAGTTCCGGCCGGGCTACGGGCCGGAGGTCTACACAGGACTGTGCAAGATCGACGGCTTCCTCGTCGGGGTGATCGGCAATCGCCAGGGCTACCTGGGCAAGGGCTACCCGGAGTACGCCGACTACCCCGGCATCGGCGGGAAGCTGTACCGCCAGGGCCTCATCAAGATGAATGAGTTCGTCACCCTGTGCGGACGTGACCGGATCCCCATCGTGTGGATCCAGGACACGTCGGGAATCGACGTGGGCGACGCCGCCGAGAAGGCGGAGCTCCTGGGCCTCGGTCAGGGTCTGATCTACTCGATCCAGCAGACCGACGTGCCCATGATCTGCCTCGTGCTGCGCAAGGCGTCGGCGGCGGCCCATTACCTCATGGGTGGACCGCCGGCGAACCGTCACAACGCCTTCACGCTGGGCACCGCCGCCAGCGAGGTCTACGTCATGCACGGCGAGACCGCGGCGGTGGCCACCTACGTGCGCCGCTTGACCAAGGAAGACGCGGCAGGCCGTCCGTTGGAGCCGGTGATCGAGCAGATGAACGAGCTTGCGCAGCAGTACCACGACCACTCGCGGCCGGTGTACTGCGCCCGCTATGGCATGCTCGACGAGGTGGTCAAGATGGGCGAGCTGCGCAACTACCTCGTGGCGTTCGCCGGGGCGGTCTACCAGAACCCGAAGTCGATCTGCCCGCAGAACCACATGATCCTGCCCAGGCTCATCAAGGGCTGAGGGGCTTGCTCCCCTCGCGGAGGAGCGACGACATGGCCGTCAACGGTGGCCTCCGACGCCGCGCGTCCGAAGCGCTGACCTGGCCGGCGGCGGCTACCCGCCCAGGACCACCAACAGCGTCGACAGCGTGGCCACGGAGAGGAGCGAGGTGAGGAGCACGGTGCGAGCCGCCACGCCCGCCGCGGCCTCGTAGCGCGCGCCGAAGAGGTAGACGTTGATGCCGCTGGGCATGGCCGCCATCACCACCGCGACCGAGAGCCAGAGGCCGTCCAGGTGAAGCAGCCACCGCCCCACCCCCCAGACCACCAGCGGGTGGACCAGAAGCTTGAGCACGGCCAGCGCGGCGGCGGGGTGCAGGTCGCCCGTGAGAGGGTAGGCCGCCACCGCCGCCCCCATGGCGAAGAGGGCGCACGGCACCGCCGCGGTGCCCAGCAGCTCCAGCGTCCGGTCCACCGGCGCGGGCAGCGCGAAACCGGTGAGGTTCAGCACCGTCCCCGCCGCAAGCCCCAGGACGATGGGGTTCTGGGCCAGCGCCCGGACCACCTCCCGAACCTGCTCCCCCCACGACACCCCTCGCCCCCGGCTCCATTGGATGAGCCCCGCCGTGAGCGGCATGAACAGGGCCGAGTGGAAGGAGATGATCAGGAAGAGCGGCAGCGTGGCGTCGGGCCCGAAGGCTGTGAGGACCACCGGGATCCCCATCATGACCGTGTTGGAGAACGCGGCGCCCATCCCGAAGATGGCGCCCTGGTCCAAGCGCCGGTCGAAGGCCAGGCGCGCCGCGGCGATCCCCATGGCCCACACGGTGACGGAGCCCGAGTAGAACGCCACCAGGAAGGACCAGGGGATGTCCTCGGGTATCTCCAGCCCGGCCATGCTCCGGAGAAGGAGGACCGGGATGGCGAAGTTGAAGACAAAGCCCACCATCCCCTCCACCCCTGCGGGCTTCATGATGCCCAGACGCGCAGCGAGGAAGCCCAGCGCGGCGATGCCGAAGACGGGCGCGACGACGTGGAGGAGAACGGCCATGGGGTAGAAAGATACAGGCTAGAACAGCATCACTCTGCGCCCGACGGGTTTCGTGGCGGGGGCGCCCGGACCGCCGTTGAAGATGTATGGAACACGCGGACCGGACGCCCGCACTACCGGGACCTGGCCGCGCCTACCCCGGGTGGGGTCACTCCCTGAGGGCCTGCACAGGGCTCACCCGACTCGCCCGCCGTGCGGGGATGAAGGACGCCAGCGCCACCGCGACGAGCTGTACCAGGCTCACTCCGGCGTAGGTGAGTGGATCCGTGGGATCGATCCCGAACACCATGGACGCGAACGCGCGGGATAGCAGGACGCTGGTCACCAGCCCGGCGGCGAGCCCCGTCACCGCCAGCAGGAGGCCCTCCCGGAGGACCCTGGTCAGCACTTCGCGGGCGCGGGCGCCGAGGGCCATGCGGAGGCCGATCTCGTGGGTCCTCCTGGACACCGAATAGGAAACGACCCCGTACACGCCCACCACGGCCAGACAGAGAGCCAGGAGCCCGAAGACGGTGAGCAGTCGCGTGACGAAGCGCTGCCCGCCCACGGTGCCGTCGAGGAGCTGATCCATGGTGCGCACCCGGGAGACGGCGACGCTGGGGTCCATCTCGTGGATGACGTCCTCGATGGGGTTCAGGAGAGGCATCGGATCGCTGTCGGCCCTCACCACGACGGTGTTGGCCAGCGCCGATGAATACGCCGAGACATACGCCTGGGCGTAGGGCACGTACCAGCGGGGCCTCGGTTCCGCCCCCGGCCCCCCGTGGCGCACGTCGTTCACCACCCCCACCACCTCCATCCACGGCCGGCCCTCGTCGAAGACCTTCATGCGCTTCCCCAGGGGATCCTCGCCAGGCCAGTACTTGCGGGCCATGGCCTCGCTCACCACCACCACCGGCACCGACGTGGCGTCGTCGTCGTCGTTGATCCACCGACCCCGGAGGAGGGTCAGCCCGAAGGCCTGCTGGTACCCCGGTGTGACCCTCTGGACCAGCTCCGCCGGCGCGTCCCCCACGTTGGCCACCGGTTGCCCCTCGATGAGAATGGACCAGTTGTTCCCTCCTGTCGTCATGGGAATGGAGTACGCGGCCGCCGCGGCCCTCACCCCCGGAAGGCCGTTGATCCTGGAAAGGAGCTCCTTGTAGAAGGCCACCCGCTTCTCACCCGTGTCGTACACGCTGGGCCGGGGGTTGAGACGGAGGGTGAGGACGTTCTCGGTGGTGAACCCCATGTCCACGTTGCGGAGGTTGGCGACGGTCCTGAGCATGAGGCCCGATCCGGTGATGAGGACCACGGCCAGCCCTACCTGCGCCACCACCAGGGCTCGTCTGAGCCCCTGGCCCGCCCGGGTCGCACCGCGCTCGCCACCCCCCTCCCGCAGGGCACTGTGCACGTCGCGCCTCCCCGCGTGGAGGGCGGGTACCATGCCGAAGACCATGCCGGTGGCCACCACCGCCAGAAGGGAGAAGAGCAGCACGCGGTGGTCGATGCCGATCTCCTCCACACGCGGGAGGGAACGTGGCGCCATGGCCAGCAGCACTCTGACGCCGAGCGCGGCGAGCCCCAGCCCCGCGGCCCCGCCGACCACCGCCAGCACGAGGCTCTCGTTGAAGAGCTGGCCCACGACGCGGCGCCGGGAGGCTCCCAGGGAGGTCCGGATGGCGATCTCCCGTGTCCGGGTCTCACTCCTGGCAAGGAGGAGGGTCGCCACGTTCACGCACACGGTGAGCAGCACGAAGCCCACCGCGGCGAGAAGGACGTAGAGGGGTGTCTTCACCTCGCCCACGAGGGAGTCCTGGTAGCCCTGGAGCTCCACGCGAAGACCCGTGTTGGGGTAGAAATCCGGGTACGCGCGGGTGGACTGGGACGCCAGGACGTTCAGCTCGCTCTGTGCGCTTCGGAGGGTAGCTCCCGGAGCGAGGCGCGCGAGGGTCGGCAGGTAGTGGTTGTTCCGCGCCCACGGGTTCTCGCGGTCCAGCTTGAGCTGGGAGTAGACGCCTTCACCCGCCACGGGGAAGGCGAAGTCCCGCGGCATGACGCCGATGATGGTGGCCGGCTCGTCATCGAGATCGATGGTGCGGCCCAGGACGGACGGATCCCCTCCGTACTCGGCCCGCCACGTGCCGTAGCTCAGGACGACGAGGGAGGGGGCTCCCGGGCGGTCCTCCTCCGGAGAGAAGGTGCGGCCCAGAAGCGGCTCCACCCCAAGGAGGGGAAAGAGGCTGGCCGTGGTCTGGATCACCTCGATGCGCTTCGGGGAAAGAGAGTCTCCGAGGGTGACCTCGTTCTCGACATAGCCGGCGATTCCCGAGAAAGAGGCCACCTGGTTGCCGAAATCCAGGAATTCCGGCTCGGAGAGACCGTAGAAGCCCACGGTGGAGCCGATGCCGCTGTTCACCTCCATCGAGACGAGCCTCTGGGCGTCCCTGTACGGGAGGGTTTTGAAGACGACTCCGTTGACCACGCTGAAGATGGCGGTGCTCGCGCCTACGCCGAGAGCAAGAGTGACCACGGCCAGGATGGCGACAGTGGGGTGCTTCCGGTGGCTCCGAAGAGCGTAGCGGAGGTCGGACCGAAGGTCGGTCAACATGGGTTCGTTCCTATGTTCTGTGGCCTGTCGAAGGCGTCGGGCCTCGCTCCAGCGCTCGGCGACGGCGCCTCGCGCGATCTCCCAGC
Source organism: uncultured Gemmatimonadales bacterium (assembly GCA_963848895.1). Taxonomy (GTDB): domain Bacteria; phylum Gemmatimonadota; class Gemmatimonadetes; order Longimicrobiales; family Gaopeijiaceae; genus SZUA-318. The sequence continues at coordinate 9,269 of CAWKGE010000014.1, read as the reverse complement.
CGGTGCGCAGGGTGGCGAGGGTGAGCGCCCAGCGCGCGACGAGGCGGGACCGGTCCCGCGTGACATCGTCCCTGAGATCGAGGTAGGCGGCGAGGAGGTCCTCGCCGTACGTCCTCCGGAAGTCGCGAGGAAAGAGGTGCACCATGTTGCGGATCCACCGGACCCCGAGGGGGCGGGTGGTACCGGGCTCCCGAGTCACGGCTTCTCCCAGAGGAGCCCGGCGCGCTCGGATTCCAAGAGCGCGCGCAGACGCAGCGCCTCGGCCCGGGCCACGCGGCGCCCCAGCTCGGTGGCGCGGTAGTAGCGTCGCTGCCTCTTCTCGTCGTCCCGATCGTCCGTGACGTCCTCCAGAAGTCCCTCCCGGGTGAGCCTGGCGATGATCCGGTACAACGACCCTAGGTCGAGGAGGCTTCCGCGGGACCCGTCTTCGGAGGCTTTCACGATCCCGTACCCGTGCATGGGCTCGTCGAAGAGGAGGAGGAGCACCTGGAAGTCCCGTGGGGCCAGGGGAAGGTGGCTTTCCGGGTCTGCGCTCTGGGGGGATGTGTCGGGCATCTCATGCCTCCGTCAAACATCTGTCGAGTACTTATAAGTAGGACGCGGATAGTGTTCGAAAGGTTTCAATCGGGATGCGGCGCCCCGGTACACGTCCCCACCGTGCGCGCTTTCGGTCCAGGGAGGTACCCACACCAACGGAAAGCCGGGCAGCATCGAGTAACAGGTCGTTGCCCGAGCCCGATCAACCCCCATGGACGCAGAAGAGCCCGCACCGTATATGACGGTGCGGGCTCGACTTACAAGAAGTGCGCCCGACAGCATTGACCTGCGGCGGCCTTCGGCCGTCCTCAGTCCCCTCGCGAACGGGCATTCGGAACTTCGACACCTGCGCCGGTTCGGTGTGTTACCGAGTTTGTTACCGCAGCACCTCCGGGATGAGGTCGAAGGGCATGGGCCCGGCCCGGAGGATCGCGTCGTTGAATGCCCGGACGTCGAATCCCTCCCCCAGCCGCTCCTTCTCCGCCTCGAGGATCCGCCTGAGGAGATCCGCCCCCAGGAAGTAGCTCGTCACCTGCATGGGGCTCCGTTCCAGGCGTCCCCAGAGGCTCTTGGCGAACTGCGGCGCCAGGAGGGATTCCTCCTCCGAGAATCGCAGGACCTGGTCCTCCGTCCAGCCGAAACAGTGGACCTGCACGCTGGTGTAGGCCCGGTTGGCGTTCTCCAGGCGCTTTCTCAGGTGGGCCAGATAGGTGAGGCGGTTGTGGTCGTCCCACCCGGCGTCCAGGGCGATCTTCTCCACCAGGGTCGCCCACCCCTCGATGTAGGGCTCGTAGGGAAACAAGCTCCGGACCTGCCGGGGGTTCGTGGAGGCGATCTTCGCCTGCATGTAGTGCCCCGGGAAGAGCTCGTGGACGATGATGGCCTTGTTGAAGTGGTTGTTGAAGGAACGGTAGAAGTCCTCCTTCTCCGCGGCCGGGAACGTGTCTTCGATGGTCGGAATGCTCAGCACCGTCACGGCCGTCGAATCGAAGGGGGGCGCAGGGTCCACGAATCCGATCCGCTGCGCGGGCCCCGCGCTGGCCGGCGTGAGGACGATGTCCAGCGTCCGCTTCGGAGGCAGGGTGGCGATGCCCGCGTCCCGGACGAAGGCTTCGGCCTCGTCGGCGAAGCGGGTGAAGAGCTCCAGGGACTCCTGCTGGCTGGACGCCCGGTCCTTCTCCATCTCGGCCAGCGCCCAGGCGACGAGGGCGCCCTCGTCCCCGGGGGGCGGGGTCGGGCCGGCGGGCGTCCGGGCGTGGACCTCCGCCCAGTAGGCGGCCGCCGTTTCGGCCATGAGCCGCCGAACCTCGTGGATCTCCTGAAGGGCCCGCTCCGCCACTTCTTCCGGGGTGATCTCCATGTCGTAGTACTGGAGGAGCGCCGCCGCGTAGGCGTCCCGGCCCAGCGGGAAGTCCGTCCGGGGCCGCCTCACCCTCGCTCCCCTCCTGCCCACCCTCGGGTTCCTTCCAGCGAGAAAGCTCGGCCCGACCCTGGTTGCGGATGAGGCGGAGATCGATCCGGAGGTCCAGCGGGAGTGTGGCGGTGCGGTGGAGATGCGGTCCAGGATGGAATCGTTGAAGGCGGCCCAGGCCTCGATTCCCGCGGGAGAGCGATCCCCGGTCCTATCCCGGTATTCTCCGAGGCCCAGAGCGGCGGCTCGCTCCGGGTAGAAGTCCTTCCAGGCCTCGACGTACCCGGAAGTCAGGGACTCGAAGGCAGCCTCCGTCTCCCCGCCCGAGTCCGGCCCCCGGCAGGAGAGCGACGCGCCGGCCACCATGGCCAGGAGTCCGAGAAGAAGGGGATATCCGACGCTGCGCACGGGGCACCAGCCTTTCAGGTGAAGTGGGTATCCACTTCGCTCTCCTTGCCCCAATATGTAGGGGTGTCGGAACAGGCGAAGCACCCCGTTGGAGGAGTGGACTACCCACGGACGCTGGCGGAATTTGACGAGTGGTTCTCGTCAGAGGCCGCCTGCGCGGAGTTCCTACGTGAGCTGCGATGGCCCCATGGGTTCCAGTGCCCGGGCTGCGGCAATTGTGGCCAAGGATGGAATACGGGCCGAGGACTCGTGCGCTGCCGCGAGTGCGGACGTCAGACGTCGACGACCGCCGGCACCCTCTTCGAGGGGACCCGAAAACCCCTGCGCGTGTGGTTCCAAGCGATCTGGTACCTGACCAACCAGAAGCACGGGGTGAGCGCATTGGGCCTCCAGCGGGTCCTGGGTCTCGGGAGCTATCAGACCGCATGGACATGGCTACACAAGCTCCGTCGGGCGATGGTGCGTCCGGGCCGGGAGCGACTCATCGGAGAGGTCGAGGTCGATGAAACGTTCCTCGGGGGAGAGGGCGAGGATATCGCCGGACGGGGAACCGATCGCTCTCTCATTGTCATTGCGGCCGAGGTTCGAGGCCGTGGAACCGGTCGTATCCGCATGGCCTGTGTGGAGGACGCTTCAGCCCAAAGCTTGATCCCGTTCATCGAGCGCACCGTCGTCGCAGGATCGGTCATTCACACGGACGGATGGTCCGGCTACGGCCCCCTCTCCCGTTCCGGCTATCAGCATCACCCCAAGAGCCTCCGTGCGAGTCGCCTGCCTGGCCATGCGGCCATGCCCCGCGTCCACCGTGTTGCGTCGCTCCTGAAGCGGTGGTGGCTCGGAACCTACCACGGCGGCATCAGCGATCCCCATCTCGACTACTACCTCGACGAGTTCACCTTCCGCTTCAATCGGCGCACCTCGAAAGCGCGAGGGCTGCTCTTCTTCCGTCTCGTTCAGCAAGCCGTCCAGATGGACGCTGTCCCCTACCACCGGCTCCGCGGCGGTAACCCCAATGGGTAGCGGTGACGGGAGTGAAGTGGATACCCACTTCAGGTGAAACGTCGAGGGTGTCTTCGGAAGGACGAGGGCCTCTCGGGGTCCCGACCGGATCCAATCATGGCCTCCCCCGCTTCATCCGTCGACCGGCACCGTCGGGCGCCGGAGGAGAAGCGGCCCAGCACGCGCCGTCCGGTGCCGAGGCCGTAGGCGGTGCCGTAGCGCGAGCCGGTGCGGGTCTGCGTCGGTTCGGTGTGTTACCGGGTCTGTTACCGCTGCCCCGGGAACCACTTTGTACGCCCAGGCCGCCCCCTCACCTCTACCCGAATTCTCCCGACGCCCGCTCCACCGAATGAGCGATGAACACCGCAAAGGGCTCGATCTCCTGATCCACACTCGCGGCTTCGAGCGCTGACATGTAGTCGTCCCGCTCCTCGGTGCGGATCACCGTCCACGGGTAGCCGCCCGAAGCCAGCATCGTGTTCATGAGGAACCGTGCAACGCGGCCGTTTCCGTCTGGAAATGGGTGGATGTACCCGAAGAGCCAATGGCCGAGGACGGCACGGACTGCGGCGTGAGCTTCCTCCTCCAGCAGGTCGAACAGCGCGGGCATCGCCTCCCGGACCCTCTCCGGCCGGGGCGGCACGTGCCGTGAATTCTGGATGTACACCGGATTCGTGCGGTACCCCGCGAGTTGGGCAGGCTCGAGTATCCCGGCCGTGACCGCCGGCTGGAAGAGGTCGCGATACCACGCCCGGTGCTGCTCTCTCGCGACCGCCGCCGCTGAGGCCGGATCCGTCAGGATCTCCTCGGCCGCCTTCTTCACGCGCTGGAAGGCCAGCCAGTACCCGCGCGCCGCCAAGGCGTCACGACTCTCCCGGTCCTCCAGGATCTCCTTGGGATTCCAGGCTCCGGTACGGACCCGCTCGATCAGTTGCGGAGTGACGCGATAGCCTTCGATGGACAGGGAGTGGTAGGCGTCCCGACCGTACATGGCTTCGACTCGCTCCAGGTAGTCCTCCGACACCTGGACGCGAGGTGGATCAGGGAATGCTCCCACGACCGTCCCACGCATGGCCTCCCACATTCCCTGCATACGCCCGACGATGGCTGGCGTGCGTGTTCGGATCTCTGGAACGTGTCGATTCGCCTCGAAGGGGTCACTCTCCCGGATCCGATACCCCGCCCGCGACATCGTGTCCGAAATCTCCTCTGCCACATCGGGGCGACCGATCCGACGGAGCCCGCCGGCGAGCCTTCCCGCAACGACGCTGTGATCCCCCGCCAGGAGCATCGCCAGCAGGTCGGAAGCATCATGGACGCTCGAGAGGGCTACCTGTGCCTCGACCGGCCGCTGCTGGTAGAAGCTCGGCTGGATGCGCACGAGGCACGCCGGGATCGTCAACAGCCGCAGCCCCTCCCTCTCGGTCAGAAAGCGTTCCCCGGGGAGCGAGTCCGTGATGTAGTCGAACAAGCTCGTGCCGAAGGGGAGTTCAAGGGTGTTGTTGGTGCCTGCCGGCGTATGGACGACTACCTGCCGCGGCACGTCCGTCGCCTCGGCGTGCAAGAGGAGCGAGAGCTCGGGGGACAGGTGCCACTCCTCTCCGAAACGCGAGTTGCAGTAGCGGCGGCAGAACTCCCAGAAGGACGCGTACCAGGCTGTCGTGTCACCCGAACGCGCGGCGGGATCCGTCGCCATCCACCAGCCTCGGACGACCGGCGTCAGGAAGCCCGTCGCCTTCAACCGGTCCCGATGAGTGCGAGAGAGCTCGGATGAGGCGAATACACGTCCGCCATTCCTCTGGAGATGTGCGAGGACCTTCAGGGACTCGGCAAGCTTCTCATTGGGTGACGGCATGTTCGACCGTGCTCCTCAGCGCTGGCGCCATCGCACGTGTTTGGCGTGGCGCTAACACACGTTTTTATCGTGGCGTCATCGCAAGTCTTTAGCGTCGCGCCGTCACAAGTCTACGTTGCGAAGCCCCTTCAACACAAGCTCTTCCGGCGACGTGTGGACAGTGCCAAACCTCCCTGCGCCGGATCCCTGTCAATCGCGGTGTGAGACCCAGGAAACACGACGCCCCGCCTGGCCGTCGGGCCAGGCGGGGCAACGATTTCCTCCAATGCGCCCGACAGGATTGACCTGCGGCGGCCTTCGGCCGTCCTCAGTCCCCTCGCGAACGACCGCACGGATTTCCGATGTGCGCCACGACGCATCGGGTCGAACCCGTGAATACCATGTGGGTTCGGTTACAGGTTCGAACGCGGACGGAACGACGAAGGCCGAACCGTCGCCCGTCGGTCCGCTGACCGCGAGGGCCCATTCGTCCATGGCGGCGCCCGGCACCCCCTGATCCCGGAGGGGATTCCAACAGAGCATCCCGAATACGCCCGGGCTCGCCTGGGGACATCGACAGTGACGTGTCATGCCCCGCCACGGGTATATTCCTTACGGGTGCCACAGACACGGCCGCGCCCGCGTCCGTAGTGACGGGGTCACCCCTGGAGCAGAGGCAACCATGAACGTCCTGATCCTCGACGGCAGCACGGGTCCGGATCCAACCGGCGCCGTCCTCCACGCGGCCCTGGACGAGGAGCTCCGCACCCTGGGCGCTACGCAGCGCTCCGTGCGGGTCTTGGAGAGGCGCATCGGACCGTGCATGGGCGACTTCTTCTGCTGGACGCGCTCTCCGGGCGAGTGTACTCAGAACGACGACAACCGGGAGATCTCCCGGGCGTTCGTGCGGAGCGACCTGGTGGTGTTCCTCACGCCGGTGACTTTCGGTGCGTACTCGTCTGAGTTGAAACGGGCCCTGGATCACCTCATCCCCAACATCTCGCCCTTCTTCGTCAGCGTGGACGGCGAGACCCATCACGCCAGGCGCTACCCGGAGTATCCCCGGATCCTGGTCTTGGGGTGGCGCACCACCGAGGACCCCGTGGCCGAAGGCATCTTCCGCCACCTGGTCACCCGGAACGCATTGAACATGTACCCCCCCGCTGCCGTGAGCCGCGTCGTCCATGCCGCGTGGGACTCGCGCAGGCTTAGAGAGACGGTGGCAGCAGCGCTGCGCGAGGTGATGGCAGATGGGGAGCGTGTGCCCACGGTGCTCCCGGCCGTGGAGAAGGCTCCGACGGGTTCTCCGCCGGAACGCGTCCTCCTCCTCATCGGGAGTCCCAGGGGTAAGACGAGCACGTCCCAGGCCCTGGGCGGCTACCTGCTGGACCGGCTCGAGGGACACGGCGTCGTCACGCAGACGGTGCGGCTGTACACGGTCCAGAAGTCGCTGGAGCGCCGGGCTGCGCTACTCGACCACGTGGATCAGGCCGACCTGGTGGTGTTGACGTTCCCGGTCTACGTGGACAGCCTCCCCGCCCCGGTCATGGCGTCGCTGGAGCGCATTGCCGAAAGCCGCCGCCAGGGCCCGCCACGGCGGCCCCAGCGCTTCGTCGCTCTGGCGAATTGCGGCTTTCCGGAGCCGTTGCACACCGAGACGCCCCTGGCCACCTGTGCCCAGTTCGCCCGGGAGACCAGCTTCGAGTGGGCCGGAGGGTTGGGCCTCGGGGGAGGTGAGGGACTGGTCCACGGCACGCCCCTGTCGGAGTTGGGTCGCCGCACGGCCGTCCTGCGCCGAGCGCTGGACCTCACGGCTACGTCCGTGGCCAAAGGTGGGTCGGTTCCGGCGGAAGCCGAGGCGCTGCTGGCTCGTCCGGCCATCCCGCCCTGGCTCTACCGCATGGTGGGCGGCGTGAGCTGGCACCGGCAGGCTCGGCGGAACGGTGTTCAGCGCGAGTTGAGGGCGACCCCCTACGCTTAGGCGTTACTCGGCCGCGTCCACGGGGCGGATCTCGATGCGTCCTGAGCGCAAAACGTCGGTGGTTTCCCATCGCGTGGCGCACACCTGCTTGCCGTCGTGCCCAACGTGGCACCTTGATCAGTGGTAACAGTCTGTTACCGGAGGCCGTTTCGCTCCCTTGGATAGGAACGAGCCCGCACCGTAAGTGACAGCGCGGGCTCGACATGCGAAAAGTGCGCCCGACAGGATTCGAACCTGTGACCTCATGCTCCGGAGGGCTGTGCCAGGCACCGACCTGCACCGATATGCGCCGATCTGCAAGGGTTCACACCGATCTGCGCCGGACCGGTGGGGGTCTGCGCCGGTTCGGTGTGTTACTGAGTCTGTTACCCGAGCCCCCCGACAGAGCACTCCAAGCAGTCCATGCCTGGAGGCCCGACCTACCACCAGGTCCCTCCCTACACGTTCTCGTCCACCCATCCCGCAACGACCCGCACCGTTTCGTGGAGACCCTGAGCGGCTTCAAGACCCCGAAAGGCATCCATCGACGGGGTCGGAATACCGTTGGAATTGAACGCCAGCGCGTATCGTTCCACGACATCCCTCGCTCGAGACGCAAGCACGTGCTGTCGGTGCCCTCCCTCCGACTGCGCGAGGCGGGACCACTCGCTCGCACTGACAAGAAACGCGAAGATCTCGGACCAGAACCGAAACGCGGGAGCCCCCGGGGTATCGGCCTTTCCCTGCTCGGCGGGGTAGAGCTCCAAGAGTTCCGCCCATGGGTGGGCGGGCGCGACATACTCCACCGGCCGCTCGTCGGTCTCCCTGATCAGGCGGGCCATCGACATTTCGCTGGCCGCCTTCCGGATGGTCACGGAACTGTAGCCTGTGGCGAATGAGATGAGCTTCGTGCTGGCCCAGGCGCCCCTCAGTCCGACAAGAAAGACCAGCGTATCGGCCTTCGCTCCAACGCCGAACGCTGCTCTCAGGCGCGGCCAAAGTGCACTCGCCTCAATCAGAGTCGGTTCGTCGGGCCCCTTGCCGTGTCTTACTACCTCCGGGACCTGTGCCTTGGCATCCTTGGCCCAACGGCGGTCGCCTGACTTCGCCGCCAAGCTCGCAAAGAGTTCCAACCCCACCTGACCAGTGGTCCCGGGAAAGCGTTTGGCAACGGCCCGAAGACGCTGAAGGCTGGTAAGGCGCGATCCTGCCCGAGCCCACCATGCCGCCATGTCCAAGAGGCGACGTTCCTCATCCCGGGCGTAAAGGCTGAGCAGGATCAGTGCCTCAGGGTCGATGATCGCTTCGGCCCGCCTGGAGCCCACCGGCGACGCGAAGGAACCCATCCCAACCCATTGAGCCCAGCACGCGCGCAGGGCCGCCTGCCTAGCGAGGCGGCCTGTCTCTTCCGACGTCATGCTGGACATTCCTGAGAACCTCCTTCAAGAGAGCCGGGAAGTGCTCACCCGCATCCTGGGACACGACCCAATCGGACGCTTTCACTAACTCTGCGTCGCTTGGAGCAAGGGCGATCAGGTCCTGGAAGTGCACGCTTTCGCGGCCGCGATCCACCGTGGCGAACAACTTCAAAGCGATGAGTGACTGCCGGCCCGCGAAGCCCACCGTGAGCGAGCCGTATTGATGCCACTCCAGCTCTTCAGCAAACCCCTCGGGCAGACCGAAATCCCATTGCGCCCCGATTTCGGTGTTCAGCCAGTCCGCGGCGAGCCCGTAGTCCCTGCCCACACGGGCGACCGCCCGGAGCAACGCCTCCGGCAGCGGGTCGGCCGCGATGAGCGTTCGGCGTTCACCTCGTTCGATGGCCTGGGCAATGACATCGACATCCTCGGTCGTTCGCTCAACCCACCCCATCACGGCCAGGGTACTGCCTCCCACGACCACGATGGCAGCCGAATCTCCACCCTCCGCGAGGTGCTCACCAACCGCTGACAGCAACTCTTCCAGTGTCTCGGAGCCAAGTATATCCATGCTGATAGATACGTTTATCCTATCTTGCAAGCAAGTTTATCGGTTCTGTCGGTCTGCTGTAGACGGCGGGTCCCGTCGGGAGTACGCCCCATCGGGGCAGTGGAAAGCCACTATTTTCGCGGCCGATGGGG
>CAWKGE010000013.1:0-1121688 GCA_963848895.1 uncultured Gemmatimonadales bacterium | reverse complement strand
GAAGTTACCTCTTTGACGATCTATCGTTCTTGGCGTGGTTGCGCCGTTTGTCTAAGCTGGCCGGGTACGACGTACTGGCTACATGCGGTAAGAGATTCCGAGCAGGCTGAAGGCCTTCTTCTGAAGGGGCGTGGGTTGGGTGTACTTGTCGAAGGTGGCCTCGGTGCCTTGGATGCGCGTCTCGTTCTTGCTGAGCGTCGTAGATCGGCCAACAGGGTGTCGAAGCTACGGGCCGGGTCATCATCGTCGGTTCGCTGGAGCCGGACCTTCCGCTCGCCGGCCTCGGAGCGCCGGGCCGGAGCCACGACGGAGACGCGGCGGGCCTTCGCCCCGTCTGGATCGTGGTCGGTCAGGAGCAGCGGGGCCAGGGCCCGCTCCATGTGCTTGCGTACGTAGAGGGCGAGCATGCAGAGGAAGACGTGGGCCCGGACCCGCTTCTCGAGGCGGTGGCGGATGGGCCCCACCTCGAGGGCGAAGCCCTTCAGGACCCGGAACGCTTGCTCCACCGCGGCGAGATCCTTGTAGGCGCTCACCACCGCCTCGGCATCCAGCTCCTCCTTCGCCACGCTGGTGCGGATCACGTAGATCCCGTCCAGGGCCGCCTCCTCGGCGATCGAGTGCTCGTTGCGCTCGAAGGTGAACGCATCGTCGGTGATCTCGTAGCGGAAGTGCTTGGCCACCTTCGAGCGCCCCAGCACCCGGCCCACCCGCACGCCCGATCCGGTCCTTGCCCCGCAGCGGCCGGCTCTTGCGCTTGGTCGCCTCGACGATCGCCTCCAGCTTCCGCTCGGTCGCCTCGAGCAACTCCTGACGCTTCCGCGCCCGCTCGGCCGCCAGAAGGGGATTCCTGCACGCCACCAGCCGCTCGCCGGGGAAGTCCGGGGAGCGGATCTCGGCCAGGTCCTGCTCGTCGAACAGCGAGAGCTGGAGCGGCCCTTCCTCTCCACAGCTTGCGGATCGTCGGGGCCCGTAGCGACGTGATCCAGTCCACACCCCTGGGCCGGAGCTCCTTCTCGATGCGGGCGTCGGTGATCATGCCGCGATCGCCCACCAACGTGATCCGCTTCAGCCCGAAGCGCTTCTGCACCCGGTCCAGCGCCGACCCCACCGTCTGGGGATCCGACGTGTTGCCCGCGAACACCTCCACCGCCACCGGCACCCCCTGCGGCGTGGCCAGCAGGCCGAGCAGCAGTTGGAGCTGACTCGGACCCTTCTTCGGCCGCCCGAACGCCGCCAACGCGCAGGTGTGGCTCTCGAACGGCACCGTCGTAGCATCCCACAGCACCCGCTGGCCCGCTTCCAGATGAAGGGCCGCCAGCTTCTTCTCGATCCGCGCCTGGCCGGCGTAGAGCCAGTCCAGTGCATCGTACAGATCGTCCGCGTCCGCCTCGCCCACCCCTAGCACCTCACCCAGCGTGCTGGACAGCGCATCGCCGCTCAGTCGCTGGGCTGTAGCCAGCTTCGAGCACGGATCCAGGATCCGCGCCGCGATCATCGCCAGCACGAGTTGGCGCTTGCGATGCTTGCGCGTGGACAGCAGGTCCGGGATGCCCAGACGCCGCATCGTGCCCACCACCGCGGCCACGTCTCCATGGGGCCGCGACCGCACGATCTCGAACGCATCATTACTGGAAACAAGCTGCTCGCCCCTGAGCGTGCGACGGATCTGCTCGATCTGTTCGTCCGACAGCTGCGTGATGTTGCCGAGCGTGCGACGCCGGATGGTCTTGCCCTCGCGCCACGCCTCTCGGATGAGAACCGTGGGTCGGGAGCCATGGTTGGGGATCGTCTCAACATACATGGAAACATGATATGCATCATATTACCAACCGTCAAGCATCTCGACTTACTTACGTGGAAACAACTCGCACCACGACCACGCCCCCCAATCCCTTGACCGCAACGCGCTTGCACCGTCTCAGCCCACGCTTCGTTGGGGTAACTTCCGTCTAACCGTCTCGTACCTCGGGTATGCATCAGCGCGTGGAGAGATCGTCGTCGGGGCAGGCCAGACCCTTGTGCTGGACATACATCTATCCGAGCAACCCATCGAGCTCGATCCTATCGTCGTCACGGCCGTGCGCTTCACGGGCGGCGGCATGTTGGCGGATGTCCGGCGCAGAGCGTCGTCCGCCTTCGGAACGGTTCTCATCGGCGATGAGCTCGAGCCGAGACTGCAGAGGGCCACACGCACTACTGACCTCCTGCGAGATCAAGGCGTGACGCTTTTGGCCAACGGCTCAGCTCTCTACATCAACAGATCCGGCTGCGCGCCCCATGTCTACCTCGATGGGGTCAGAGTCACCCACCTTCCCCGGAGTGGCGCCGACCCCCGTGTGAGAGACAATCCTGCCGAGGAAGCCGCACGGGCGCTCAACATGGTGGATCCGTCCACGCTGGCTGCCGTCGAGATCTATCGAGGGCCAGCCGAGATTCCCGGCGAATTCATCGACAGCGACTCCAAGTGCGGCATCATTCTGTTGTGGACCCGTCGGGGAGACGACCTCCGCTTCTGAGATCCCGCAGCAGAAGCGCTGAGTCCTCGCTCAGCCAAAGAGCTGGGCGAGCTGCGGGCGGCCCGGGGCCGTATCCGGGGGCGGGAATCTCACCCGCCCCCGGGGGACCTCAGAAGTTGTACTGGATGCCCGCAGTCCACGAAACGCCGGGGCGGAGGCCTCCCTGGTTGAGTGGCCAGATGGCGTTCGTAACGAGCAGGAGCCCCGACGGCGTGAGGAACTTGAACCCGATGGACTGGTCCACGATGTCGTCACGCCGATTGGGGATGTTCGTGGGATCCACCGTGCGGTAGTACGGAGCCTCGTAGGTGACCACGCTGGGGAAGACGACCTTGCTGTCGCCGAGCTGCCGCTGGGACAGGAAGTCCACGGCGAGTGACGCCCACGACGACAACGCCTGGTCGAAGCCGGCCGTCGCGAGGAACGCGTCGTTCTGCAGATCACCACCCCGATGGAGGTAGCCGACGTTCAGGTGTGGGGAGAAGTCGCCGTAATCCGCCGACAGGATGCCCAGGCCGCTCACCGATAGCTTCCCGGAGCCCAACAGGTTCGCCTCGTCGCCGGTGGGAAGGCGGGCGTCCGCCAGGATGCTGAACCGCGTCCGCTCCGATTCGGCCAGAGCGATCTTGACCCGGGCGGCGATGTCCCCCAACCCCGAGGCCGATCCGTCCACGGTGCGGGACGCGAAGAGGTCGGGATTCGCCTGCGTTCCACCGAAGAAGTGGTTGGCCGGTGGCCCGAAGGGAACCACCTGCGCGTTGCTCACGCCGCGGAGGCTGGTCCGTATGATCGGGATCGCCACGCCGATGTCGACCCGGTCCAGCAGCCCGTACGAGAAGGCGAAGACCGTCGAGACCACGTCGAGGTTGAGATCGAGGTCGAAGGAGATGAAGTCGTTCTCGAACGCGGGGATCCCGTAGAGGCTGCAGTCCCCGCCGAAGACCTCGTCGCAACCCGGGAAGTTGGAGTTCTGGTGGGTGAAGTTGAGGTGGATCTTGTCGAGGTCCACACCCCGCAGCGTCCGGAAGTTGAAGACGTTCACCGCCGCGCTGGCGAGGAACCGGCCGCGTCCCAGGGTCTGCGCGCGCTCGGCGAAGATCGGGCCGAGGGACGTCGAGGTCTGCTGGGGGACGCCGCCCACGAGCCTGAACGTGACGCCCGCGCTGGTGGCGTTGATGGGGAGGTTCGTGATGTTGGTCCCGATGGACCCCGTCAGGAACTCGATGATCGTGCCGTTGCCTGACTGCGAAGACGGGATGAAGTGGTCACCGTGGACCTGGACGCTCATGGGGTTGTCGGGATCCGCCGATCCGGACAGGAACAGGGGGTCCTCCCCCGGCCCGAAGATGAACAGCTGCCCGATCTGGTCGCGCAGCTCCTGAGCCGCGACGGGCTGCGCGAGCGCCGCGATCGCGACGGCGACGAGTGCCACATAGGTCCAGCGCTTCATGGATCCTCCGGTTTTGGAAGCCTGACGACGGCCGATCTCCCTCAACGGATCGCCGTGATGAGCCACGCCCCCCCAACGCGCGTCAGCACGGCGGTCACGGTCTGCTCCAGCGACTGTCGCGGCCCCCCGGACCGGTACGACAGCCGTTGACGGAACACTGCCTGGGCCCCGTCTCCGTTCACGGTGACGCGCACCTGGTCCAGGGTGACGCTCAACTCGGTGCTCGTCTCGAAGAAGCTGCTCCAACCCTTCGCCTGGTCGTCGGGGATGTCCGGGAAGACGCGGCGTATCGCGGCGAGGTCCTTGTCCTGGATCGCGCGACCGTACGCCTCAACCACCCCCTGGACGGCGACGGTCGGCTCGACGGCCGGTGCCGACTCGGCCGGCGGGGGCGCTGCGGGGGCCGAGACCGTGATCGTGGCGCTCCCGCTGGCGTCTCCGCTGGACGCGGTGATGGTGGTGCTGCCCGGGCCCACGGCCGTCACCCGCCCGGCGCCGGACACACGGGCAACGTCCGTGCGGCTCGACGACCATTGCACCGGCCGGTCGGGGAGAGCCGCACCGCCCGGATCGCGCGGTACGGCGGACAGGCGCACGGAGTCCCCGGGCTGAAGCTCCCGTCGGGCGGGCGAGACCTCCACGGTGGCCACCGCAGCGGCCCGCACGGTGATGGAAGCCATGCCGAGGCGCCCCTCGCTGTCGGCCCGGATCACCGTGCCTCCTTCTCCCACGGCCGTGACCACGCCCTGGTCGTCGACCGTGGCCACCTGCCGGTTGTCGGACGACCAGGTCACCGACCGGTCCGTGAGGGCCCGGCCCGACGCGTCTGTGGGCGCGGCGCCCAGCCGCATGGTCTCACCCACCGTGAGCGTGCCCGCGGCGGGGGTGATGGCGACGGCGGCCACGGGTGCGGAGGTCGGCCTGGATGGGGGGGCAGATTCGGTGCCGGCTCGGGTCGGAGGTGCCTCGACGACGACGACCGCCGTGGCCCGGGCGTCACCGCTGAGGGCTCGTATCTCCGCCTGCCCCTCACGCCGTGCAAGCACCATCCCCTCCGGCGTCACCTCCGCCACCCGCGGCGCGCTGGAGGTCCACGACACCGGGGCATCGGGCAGCGGGTCGCCCGTGCCGTCGCGCACCGACGCCGAGATCCGCACGGTGTCACCGACGACGAGTCGGGGCGCCTCGGGCAGCAGGTCGATGGACGAGGCGACCGGGCTCGCCGGCGCTTGCGGGGTCGGCTCGGCGACCGTCGGCCCTTCACTCGCGGCGCCCCGTCTCCCCGTCCCCACGGCCGCCAAGTGGCGAGGCCGACCAGGACCAGCAGCACCGGCGCGGCAATCAGGACGGCCCTGGGCGCCCGCCACCGCGCCGGGGGCGGAGCAGCGGCCGACGGCTGAGGCGGCTGTGCCGGCGAAGGCGATGCCATGGGGGTCGGCGTGGCCGGAGTCGAGGAGGGAGGCGGCGGTGCCGGCGAGGGCGACGCGGTCGGGGTCGGCGCAGCTGGAGTCGAGGACGGGAGGCGTCGGCGGCTCGGCGGGCCTCACGGGGCTCGGGTTCGACGGTGTCGTGAACTTCTCGACGAGGGCCCGGGCCCCACCGGTGTGCACCAGGGTCAGCATCTGGGTGCGGACGGTCGAGCTGTCCTCGCCGGATATCGCACCGACGGCGGCCGCCATGTCCTCGAGGGAGGGCCAGCGGTTCTCCGGCTCCTTCTCCAGCATGCGCATGATCGCCTGGGCGAGCGCCGGCGGGCAGCCGGGCACCAGCTGGTCCACCGGTGTCGGTTCCGTATGACAGTGGTGGTACATCACGCTCATCGCCGACGGGCCCTCGAACGGCTTCACGCTCGAGACCATCTCGTAGGCCACCACGCCGAGCGAGTACTGGTCCGAGGCGCCGGTCACCGGCAGGCCCGAGCACTGCTCAGGGCTCATGTAGGTCGGCGTACCGAGCGTCCCGCCCGTCTGGGTCAGGGCCTCCGCCGCCGCCACCTTGGCGACGCCGAAGTCCGTGACGACCGCCCACCCCTCCTCGTCCAGCATGATGTTGCCGGGCTTGATGTCGCGGTGGACCACTCCGCGGCGGTGGGCGTAGCCCAGGGCGCTGCCGACCTGGCTCAGAATGGTCTGGACCATCGCGGACGGCAGGCGACCCAGCTCGCTGATCACGGATCCCAGGGTCCGGCCCTGGACGAACTTCATCACGAAGTAGAGGAGATCCTCGGACTCCCGGACCGCGTAGATGGGGATGATGTGGGGGTGACTCAGCGCCGCCGCGGTGCGTGCCTCGCGCTTGAAGCGCTCGGCCATCCCGTGGTCGTCCCAGAGCAGCCCGGGAGAGATGACCTTGATGGCGACCCGTCGGTCCAGCGAGATGTCGTGCGCCAGGTAGACGATGGCCATCCCACCCCGTCCCACCTCGCCGATCACCTCGTATTCCCCGAGCGTCGCCCTGGCGCAGCGTCTCCATCAGGAGCGCGGTGCTCCGCGTCCCTCCGACGGCGGTGGCGCTCTGCGGCGGAATGGAGTCCAGCCTGGTCCCGCACTGGACGCAGAAGACGGCTCCCGGCCGGTTCTCCTTGCCGCAATTGCCGCAGGTGGTCATCAAGAACTGCGAGGCTGGGGGGGGGCCATTGTGTCTCTGCGAATACGGATTCGGATCAATGCTTCGACTGCATGTACGCGATTCCCTGGGCGATCGCCGCCCGCCACGCGTCCGCCACGTCCGACGTGAAAGCGGGGTCGTACTCGGCGACGGTGTCGATCAGCGCGTCGACGAAATCGCCGTATAGCTCCGGGGCCACGTCGAGATCGCCGCGGCTGTGGCGCTCGGCCACCCGCGTCAGGATCGTCGGCTCTGCCCGGGATTGAATCGGGAAGATCAGCAGTAGACCGATCGCATGCCGCAGGAGGCGGATCTGCCGGTCGAAGTCCGTCTTCGCGAACATCGGCTCGGCGGGCGGGCAGGCCGCGAAGAAGTTCCTGTAGAAGGAGCGAAAGAAAGCATCGGACTCCCGACAACGCTCGTAGCTGGCCTTCGCGACCTCCATCGCCTCGCGGTCCTGCAGCCGTCTCACCGCCCCCTTCGCTCATGGTGGCCCTGTTACGAGGAAATAGGAATCGTTAACGGTACCCCGATCGGGGTCCACGGTAGAGAGCGGTGGTCCGGGCGGCAAGCGTCATGTGCGCGTGGGATCGCCCGACGGAGGTGCCGGGCGAGTGGGGAGCCGGCGAAGGTCGGGAGCTGTCTGGCGGCGCCGCACAGGCCGATCACCTCCCTTGGGACGCGCCTGGCGTGTCGGTATGATTACGGGCTCGATCCGCTGGAAAACGGCCGCCGGCGTTCGCCTGGACCGGCCCATCCGAAGCTACGGAGACGACATGGGAGACGAAGCGAACACGGGAGCCAACTCCCTCTCCATCCGGGACAACCGGACGGGACGCGATTACGAGGTCGACATCCTCGACGGAGACGTCATCCGCGCCATGGACCTGCGCAAGATCAAGGTCCACGACGAGGACTTCGGGATGATGGCGTACGACCCCGCATACACCAACACGGCTTCCACCCGAAGCACCGTCACCTTCATCGACGGCGGCAAGGGGATCCTCCGCTACCGCGGATATCCGATCGAGCAGCTCGCCGAGCGGAGCTCGTTCCTCGAGGTGGCCTATCTCATCCTCAAGGGGGAGCTGCCTACCCAGAGCGAGCTGGACACGTTCGTGCACGACGTGACGTTCCACACGTACGTCCACGAGAACATGACCAAGCTCCTCGAGGCGTTCCGATACGATGCGCACACCATGGGGATGATGATCAGCGCGGTCGCGGCGTTGTCCACCTTCTATCCCGAGGCGAAGACGATCGACGACCCGGCGGTACGTTGGATCCAGATCACCCGTCTCGTCGCCAAGATGCCGACGCTTGCGGCCTTCGCCTATCGGCACCATCGCGGCCTTCCCTACGTGTACCCCGAGAACGAGTTCTCCTACACCGGCAACTTCCTGAGCATGCTCTACCGGATCGGGAGTCGGGACTACAAGCCGAACCCGGTCCTGGAACGAGCTCTGGACGTCCTCTTCATCCTGCATGCGGACCACGAGCAGAACTGCTCGACCACGACGATGCGGGTGATCGGGTCGTCGCACGCCGACCCGTACTCCGCGCTGGCGGGTGCCATGGCGGCCCTGTACGGCCCGCTGCACGGCGGCGCGAACGAGGCGGTGCTGCGGATGCTCAGCCGCATCGGCACCGTGGACAACATCCCGGACTACATAGCGAAGGTGAAGAACCGGGAGGAGAAGCTCATGGGTTTCGGACACCGGGTCTACAAGGCGTACGACCCGCGGGCCAACATCATCAAGCGCACCGCGGACGAGGTCTTCGAGGTCACGGGGCGCAACCCCCTCCTCGACATCGCGCTCGAGCTCGAACGGATCGCGCTCAACGAGGACTACTTCGTGGAGCGCAACCTGTACCCGAACGTGGACTTCTACTCCGGGATCATCTACCAGGCGATGGGCTTCCCGGTGGAGATGTTCCCGGTCCTCTTCGCCATCCCCCGCACGGCCGGCTGGCTGTCGCAGTGGGAGGAGATGCTGATGGACAGCGAGCAGAAGATCGCTCGTCCCCGTCAGGTCTACGAGGGTGCCGACGCGCGCGACTTCGTTCCCATCGGGAATCGCTGATCCCGGTCGTGTCACGACTTCGCCCGGGGGCGCTCCCGCGGGGGCGCCCCCCTCGTCTTCCAGGCCTCGGCATCGAGTCGCTCCTCATGACCCATTGTCTCGACCTCCGGCACCTCGACCTCGAGGGTGCCATCGCCGCCTACGTCGTCGCGGGGGACGAGCCTACGGTGATCGACCCGGGCCCGTCCACCACGCTCGAGCGGCTCCGCGAGGGGCTCGGCGAGCTGGGGATCGGCCCCCGCGACCTGCGCCACGTCGTGCTGACGCACGTCCACCTGGACCACGCGGGCGCCACCGGACACGTCGTGCGCGCCTACCCGAAGGCCACCGTGCACGTCCACGTGGATGGGGCGCCCCACATGGTGGACCCCGCGCGCCTGGTCGCCAGCACGCGCCGCACGTTCGGTGATCAGCACGACCGACTGTGGGGCGAGGTGCTCCCGGTCCCGCCAGACCGGATCCGGGCATGGTCGCCGGGCGACGCGGGACCGTGGAAAGGGCTGCGCCCCCTGCCGACGCCCGGTCACATCGCCCATCACCTGGCGTATCTGGACGAACGCGACGGGACCCTCTTCTCCGGGGATTCCATGGGCATCGTCCTCTCGGACGAGGCGCCCACGCACCCGCCCACGCCGCCACCGTCCGTTGACCTCCGGGCGTGGCAGCGGACCCTGGAGGAGGTCTCGGTGGTAGCTCCTGAGCGCTTCGGCGCGACGCACTTCGGGATCCACCCGGATGCGCCCGCCCGGGCCCGTCAGCTCGCGGAGCGGCTCGCCGCCCTGGAGCGGAGGGTACGCCGGGCGATCGACACGAACGATGTCGAAGACGCGGGACGATACGACCGGGAGGTGCGCGACGAGCTCGCGCCCTTCCTCGGCCGTGAAGAGGTGGAGCGTTACTTCGACCTGTTCACCGCCGCCACGGACTGGGCGGGGGTGAAGTTCTATCTGGAGCGGAATCCGTGACGGAGACGAGAGGGATGACGACTGGTTCGGCCCGGGTCCGAAGGGGCGGGCTCGCCCTGGCGATCGGGCTTCTGCTGCCGACCGTGGTGCCAGCAGCGCTGCGCGCCCAGACCGAGGACTCCCTCGCAGCCGTGCCGGCGCCGGTGGAGACGCCGAGGTTCTTCGACGCTGCGGTGCAACGAAACACCCGGACCCGGACCGGGAGCCCCGGTCCCTCGTACTGGACCAACTGGGCCCGCTACGACATCCAGGCGTCGCTGGACCCGGCCACCGCACTGCTCGACGGTTCGGAGACGATCCAGTACCTCAACCGGGCGCCCGTCTCCCTTCACCTTCTCGTCGTCAACCTCTACCAGAACCTCCACAAGGAGGGGGTGGTGCGGAACGACGAGGCGGAGATCACCGGGGGCGTCCACCTCCGGCGCGTCGTGGTCGCGGGCCAGGAGCTCGCCGAGGGCGATCCCGGCCAGGGACCTTCCTACCGCGTGGACGGGACGGTTATGACCATCCGTCCGCCGGCGCCGGTGGAAGCGGGCGACAGCGTCGCGCTCCAGCTCGACTGGAGTGTCACGCTCCCCCAGGACGGGGCCGGGCGCATGGGCTACTCGAAGAAGGAGGTGTACCTGGTCGCCTACTGGTTCCCGAAAGTCGCGGTCTTCGACGACCTGCGCGGATGGGACGCCGAGCCGTACATGTCGCAGGCGGAGTTCTACGAGGACTACGGCGACTACCGGGCCGCCCTCACGGTGCCGGCGGGGTGGACGCTGTGGGCCACGGGCCAGCTCCAGAACCCCACGGAGGTGTACACGACGCGGACGCTGCAGCGTCTCGACTCGGCGCGCGTCACCGACGACAAGGTCGAGGTGGTGACCCCCGCGGACCGGCAGGCCGGACGCGTGACCGTCACCCCCGCGGGTGGCTCGCTGACCTACCGCTTCCAGGCGGACTCCGTGCGGGACTTCACCTGGACGACGTCGAACGTCCAGCGCTGGGACGCGACCTCCGCGGTCGTGCCCGACCGGAACGGAGACGGGCAGGACGACCGCGTCCTGATCAACTCCTTCTGGCGCGAGGATCGGGCGCCCCTGTGGGAGAGCGAGTGGAAGTACGCCAAACAGTCGATCGAGCACCACTCGCGCTACACCGGGTTCGCCTATCCGTGGTCGGCGATGACGTCCGTGGAGGGTGCCGACATCATCGGCGGCGGGATGGAGTTTCCGATGATGACGCTCATGGGACCGTACGTCGGGCGCAATCCGCAGAACCTGTTCAGCGTCACGTCCCACGAGCTCGCCCACGAGTGGATCCCGATGATCGTGGGAAGCAACGAGCGCAGGCACGCCTGGATCGACGAGGGCTCGACCGACTACCTCGATCTTCAGGCCGAGAAGGAGTACTGGCCGGGGATCGACCACGAACGGCTCGAGGCGCGGGAGTACATGCAGGTGGCGAGGGCGGGCCTGGAGCAGAGCATGATGCGCCACGGGGACTACTACGAGCCCGGCCCCGGATACGGGATCGCGTCGTACAACAAGCCCGCCACGCTCATGGTGGCGCTGCGCGAGATGATGGGGGAGCAGAAGTGGACGGAGGCCTACCGTGACTTCATCGCGGAGTGGGCCTACAAGCACCCGACGCCCTGGGACTTCTTCAACACCTTCGAGCGCTACGCCGGCGAGGACCTGGATTGGTTCTGGACCTCGTTCTATTACGAGACGTGGGTCGTGGACTTCGCCGCCGTGTCGGTTGATCCGCACGCCGGCGGCGGAGGCACGATCCACATCGCGAACCGTGGCGACGCCCCCTTCCCGGTGAAGGTGCGTATACAGACCACGAGCGCCGGTGAGGTCGTGCGCGAGATCCCCCTGGGTCAGTGGCTCGAAGGGCGTCGCGAGGTGGATCTCCAGCTGTCTCCCGATGTCGGGTCGATCACGCGCGTCGAGATCGATCCGGACGGCGCCGTGCCGGACGTGGACCGGGCGAACAACTTCTGGCCTCGGGGGTGAGGGCTCGGGCCCGCCCGGCGGCGATCCTCCTGTGCGCTGGGTTGGCCGCGTGCAGCGAGGGCACGCCCACGCCGGGCACGGGACACCCCGAGCCGGACGCCACGTCCGACGCGGGCCGCCTCGTCATCGTCGGGGGAGCGCTCGACGGGGACAACGACGAGGTCTACCGGGCGATCGTCGAGGGTCGGAAGGGTGACGGGCCGCTCTGCGTGCTGCCGACGGCCAGCGGCGTGCCCGAAAGCTCGATGGCGTCGGCGGTCGCCACGCTGGGCCGCTACGTGGGTGACACGGCGTCCGTGGGCATCTTCCTGACGGAGGGCAACGCCGAGGCCGCCTCCGATCCGGAGACCGTGGAGCGGATCGAGGGCTGCTCCGGCTACTTCTTCACGGGCGGGGACCAGTCGCGGGTCGTGGACACCTTCCTTCCCGCTGGAGACACGACGCCGGCGTTCCGTGCCCTCGTGCGCCGATGGGAGGAGGGTGCGGTCGTCTCGGGGTCGAGCGCCGGAGCGGCCATGATGAGCGGTGTGATGATCGCGTCGGGATCGAGCGACGGAGCCGTCCACCACGGTGTGGTCGCGCGGGAAGAGGACGGCGGCGTGTGGATCCGCCGGGGCCTGGGGTTCTTCGAACGCGCGATCCTCGACCAGCATTTCCTGGCCCGAGGGCGGATCGGACGTCTGCTCGTCGCCACGCTCTCGACCGATTCCCTGCCGGTGGGGATCGGCATCGACGAGAACACGGCGTTGGTCGTCGACGGGGACGTGGCGCGGGTGGTCGGGGCGTCCGGGGTGGTGGTGGTGGACGCGCGCAGCGCCCGCGCCGAGGGGGACCGATGGGGGAGCGGGGTCCGGCTGACGCTGGCGGGCTCGGGAGACCGGGTGGATCTGCGCACCTTCGAGGTCACGCAGGCGCCCGGAAGAGCACCGCTCGGCATCGACGAAGCGGCTCCCGAGCTCCCGGCGGACCCCTTCGCGCGCTGGGCTTTCCTGCACCTCCTCTCGGACCTGGCGTCCACGTCCTCGCCCGAGGCCGACTTCGACCTCGGCGGAGCCTCGCTCACGGTGCGGAAGGGTGCGGGCTTCACCGCGTTCCGCGCTCCCGGCATGGGCGTCGAGGGCGAGCCGGCCGGCCTCTCCGCGGGACCTTTCATCGTGGACCTGAGGCCGGCGATGGCGCCCGGAGGCTGAGAGGGCGGCAGGCCGGCGCCCTTGCGGGGTGGATGGGTCGTTATTACGCTTTGTGTAATATTACGTTCGAAGTAATATGCGACCCCTTCCAGGCGTAGGCGTGATGGCACCCGCACAGTCCTCCCCGCAGCCGCTGACGCCCGTGGTCTTCCACGTTCTGCTCGCCCTCGCCGACGGGCCACTGCACGGATATGCCGTCATGAAGCGCGTGGAAGAGGATTCGGGCATCTCGATGGGACCGGGGACCGTGTACGGCTCGCTCCAACGCCTCGAGGATGCCGGGTGGATCGAGGAGACGGAAGCGCATTCCACGGACCCGCGGCGCGGAAACGCCTTCGTGCTGACGGACGCCGGCCGGGCAGCCCTCCGGTCCGAGGGCGCACGCCTCGGCCGATTGGCGCGGCTGGTGGGCCGCCTCGATCTGGACCCCGATCCGGGCGCGGCGGCCTCGTGAAGGCCAATCCCTCGCATCGGCTTCTCCTGCGCCTCTCGGACGGGCTCTACCGTTTGGCGCTCCGCCGCTACCCGGCGCGCCTGCGGCGGCGCTACGGGGCGCGCATGCAGGAGGACTTCCGGCGCCTTCTCGAGGAGGAGGTGCGCCGGCACGGTCCGCGGGGATGGCTGCGGGGGTGGGCTCGGGTCGCGAGGGACCTCGCGAAGCCGCTGCCTCCGCCGGTACGCACCGAGGGGCCCGACGCGGCTGCCGCTCCGGACGGCTTGCGGACGGGCCGCATCGGCATCGCCGCGGAGGACCTCCGGGCGGCCTGGCGCTCGCTCCGCCGCCGGCCCGGCTTCACGGTCCTGGTGGTCGGGATCCTCGGTGCAGGCCTCGCCCTCAATACGGCGATCTTCGCGGTAGTCGACGCCTACCTCCTGCGGCCCCTTCCGTTTCCGGCCCCGGGCCGTCTCGTCGCCGTGCGTCCCGCCACCGCGGCGGTAGGGTGGAAAGGAAGTGACGACGTCTTCGAGAAGGCCGTGTCGTGGAACCTCGATGCCTTCACCTTGGTCGGGGATCCCGCTCCGCAGATCGTGCTCGGTGCGCGGGTGAGCCCCGGTTTCTTCGACGTGTACGGCGTCCACCCCACGCCGGGCCGCGCCTTCCGGGCCGAGGAGGGCGGGGAAGGCGGGGCCTCCGTCGCGGTCATCAGCCACCGCCTGTGGACCAACCGGTTCGGCGCCGACCCCGGGATCCTGGGCCGCACCGTGCGCGCCTACCGGGCCGAAGAGGCGAGCGGTCTCGAGAGCTTCACGATCGTGGGCGTCCTCCCACCCGACTTCTGGTACCTGAACGGCTACACGGACCTGCTCACGCCACTGCGCGGACCGGGGCCCGCGTACGTCGGGCGCTTGCGCACCGACGTGCCTCCGTCGCGTGGCGAGGCCATCCTGACGGCGCGTGCCCTCGAGGCCGGCGATCTGCACGCGGGCGAGGGAGGCATCCGGCTGCGGCCGCTCCAGGACGCATACACCGCCTCCGTCCGGCCCCAGCTCATCGCCCTGCAGGTCGCTGCCCTGCTGGTGCTCCTGGCGGCGGCGGCGAGCGGGGGCCTCCTCGTCCTGGTGCGCGCGAGCGGGCGCGGGCGCGAGATGGGTGTGCGTCGCGCGCTGGGGGCGGGGCGGGCTCGACTCGCGACGCAGCTCTTCGGGGAGGGGGCTTGGCTGGTCCTCCTGTCCGGCGTCCTGGGGGTGACGGGAGGAAGCGCCGTGCTGGGTGTCCTCGGCACCGTGATCGAGGCCAGGATCGGGCGGGCGGTGCCCGGAGGCGTCGCCTCGCTACGCCTGGACGCCTCGGTCGTCGGAGTCGTGATGGTGCTCGGCACCCTCATGGCCTTCGTCCTCGGGGCCGTCCCGCTGTGGACCGCGAGGCGCCTGAGCCTCGCCCGCAGGACCGCGGGGGGTGGGCGCGGCGCAACGGAGGTTGCGGGCGCTCGGCGGCTCAGGGCCGCGCTGGTGGCGGCGGAGGTCGCGCTGTCGCTCACCCTGCTGAGCGGGGGGGCGCTCCTGGTGCGGTCGGCGCTCCACCTGGAGGGGATGGATCTCGGATTCGAGCCCGCGGGCCTCGAGACCTACACCGTCGGTCTGACGTCGGAAGGGGCCGAAGACCCTGCCCGCAGGTCCGCGTTCTTCCGCGCCCTCCTCCAGGGCGCGACGAGCCTCCCGGGGGTCGAAGCCGCCGGATTGGTGCGATCGGCTCCGTTCGGCGGCCAGCTCGTCGCGCGCAGCATCGAGGTCGAGGGACGAGGGGGCGCCCCGGTTCTTCCGGAGGTCGTGCCCCAGATCGTCTCGGACGGCTACTTCCGCACGCTCGGCGTCGCGGCCGAGGAGGGCCGCTCGTTCACCTTGGACGACGTGACCGGGGCGGCGCCCGTCGCCGTGGTGAGCGCGTCGCTCGCAGGCTCCCTGGGGCCGGTGGGGAGCGACGTTCTCGGTCGTCGGATCCGCTTCACAGCGTGGACCATGCCGGACATGGAGGAGCGCACCGGGCCGTGGCTGACCGTGGTCGGCGTGGTGCCCGACCTTGCGGACGGCGTCTCGGGCTCGCGCCCGACCGTCTACGTCCCGTACGCCCAGGCGCCGAGCGCCTGGATGGATCTGGTGATCCGCCGCCGGTCCGGCATGCCCGGGCTCTCCGAGGAGGTCCGCACGCTCGTGCGGGACCTCGACGAGAACACTCCGATCTACGAGGCGGCGGACATCCCCGCCGCCGTCGCACGGGCCCGCGCCCCGTCCCGCTTCTTCGCGGCGCTTCTGGGGGCCTTCTCGGCCTTCTCGCTGGTGCTGGCCGTCGTCGGGCTCTACGGGGTCGCGGCCTACGCGGCGCGGCAGCGCCGGAGGGACCTCGCCGTGCGCATGGCGCTGGGCGCCCGCCGTGGCTCGGTCCAGGCGCTCTTCCTGCGCGATGCGGCGGGCACCGTGGCGCTGGGACTCGTCGTGGGGCTCGCAGGTGGGCGGGCCCTCGGCAACGCCCTGGCGGGGCAGCTCTACGGGGTCCGTCCGGACGACGTCGCCACGGCGCTTGCCGTGGCCGTGGTCGTCGGCGTGACCGCCCTCCTGGCCGTCTGGCTTCCCGCCCGCGGCGCCTCCCGCCTCGACGTCTCGACGATCCTGCGGGAGGAGTAGGGAAGGGCCCGGGGCTCACCCGGCCACGACCGGCGCGGCGAAGCCCACGAGCGTCCCGCACGGCGCCCGGACGAAGATCTCGTCCATCCCGTAGAAGGTCTGGCGTCGCGGCACGACCACGTCGGCGCCCTCCAGGGCGCGCACGACCGGGTCCAGGGCCTCGACCTCGATGAAGAGCGTCGTCGTGCTCTCCGCCAGCCGGCCCACCAGGCCTTCGTGGCCCGTGGAGGCGCTGGAGGCGCCCAGGTCCTCCTCGATGGACGCCCGGCTCTGGTACATGAGCTCGACGTTGCCCTTGTTCAGCATCGCGAAGCCGATGGCGTCGCCGTGGGGGACCGTCGCCGTGATCTCGAAGCCGAGCCGCTCCGTCCAGAAGGAAAGGCACGGCTCGATCCGCTCGACGGTCATGATGGGGGTGACCTTCTTCATGGTGGTCTCGATGGGTTGGAGGGTCGGGGGGCCCGGCGGAAGGGGCACGCCCGCGGCCAGAAGCAATCCGGCGAGCGCGATGAGAATCGGCATGCCAACTCCTGTCGTGTATGGACGGCGTCGGGAACGAACGGAAGCTACGGCTCGTCCGGTTCCGGGTCTTGTACGAATGCGTCGTGTTCAGCCTCCCTCGCCCGGGTGCGGCGGTACGCGCCCGGTGTCACCCCGGCGAAGGCGCGGAAATCACGGGTGAAGTGCGCCTGGTCGTGGTAGCCGCACTCCAGCGCGACCCGGGACAGGGGCAGTCGCCGGCCGGCACGCAGCCTTCCGAGGGCGGCCTGGAACCGGAGGACCCGGCAGGCCGTCTTGGGCGGGATGCCCACGACGGCCAGGAAGCGGCGCTCGAGCTGGCGTCGGCCCAGCCCGGTGACGCGGGCGAGCGCGTCGATCTCCACGTTCCCCCCGGAGCGCTCCGCGAGGGCGGCGGCGCCCAGGACGGCACGGTCGGCGGCACCTCGCCCGGCCTCCAGACGGTGGCTCAGGGCCTTCCCCACGACCTCCAGGCGCGACGCCGTATCCCGGGCCGCCCGCAGGCGCGCTGCCAACGCGTCCGCGTCGCGCCCCCAGAGGTCGCACAGCGAGAGCGCTCCGTCGGTGACCTCGGAGGCGGGGAGGCGCAGGAAGGGGACGGCGCCGCCGGCCCGGAAACGGACGCCGAGGAGGTCGAGCGCGCCGGCGTCGCGAACCGCGAGCGGACGGGTCATCGTGCCGATCACACGGCTGGCCGAGGAGCCCGGCACCGTGGCCGACAGGTCGAAGAGGATGTCCATGCACGCGTCCGGGACCACGGCGCGATCCCGCTCCTCGCCGGCGGCGACCTGACCGCGCAGGGTCCAGTAGCAGGCCACGTACGGAGCCAGGGCGGGGTGGGGAGGGTGTTCCCGGTAGGTCATGGTGGAGTGGATGAGTCGGGCCGCGCCCGCCCGGGCGCAAGGATCACGGTGAGCGGGCTCATCCGAAGCTCTTGATCCCCGGCGGGCTCTGCCGCAGCGCGGTGAGGTAGCGGAACGGGCTGGGACCGGGCCGGTCGGGGTCGGTCCAGTACTCCATCGTGCCGGGGAGGGAGGCATGGAGTGTGGAGCGGGACAACCCCGAGCGGCGCACGGGGGTCCCCGGGACCCGCAGCGCCCGGATCTCGGAGGCGATGACGTTGAGCGTCTCCCCGTCCTTCTGGAGCCGTCCGCGGACGGCCAGGAAGGGCTCCATGCGCACGACAGACCGGCACTTTTCGTAGATATCCGGCTTCACGATCACGTTCACTGGACCGGATTCATCCTCCATCAGGACAAAGACATAACCCTTTGCAGTTCCAGGTCTTTGTCGGGCCGTGACGAGGCCCGCGACCCGGACGTCGGCGTGCTGGGGCAGGTCCGGGAGGCGGTCCGTCGTGACGGTCCCCGAGGGGAGCTGGTCGCGTAGGAGGGACAGGGGGTGGAGCGCCGCCGAGAAGTGGAGCATGCGGTACTCCGCGACCATCCGGTCCGTGGGCCCCAGGTCCGGGAAGGCGAGGCCCGCGTAGGGGTCCTCCAGGTCCAGCTCCGTCTGGGCGTGGTCGTCGCGGCCGCCCGTGCGCTCGTCGTCGGATTCGGGGCCCAGCCACAGCCCCGCCTGCCAGAGCAGCTCGCGGCGGGTGAGGCCGAGGCCCTCGAAGCCCCCCACCCAGATCAGGTTCTCCACGGCGGGGCGCTTGAGGGCCGCCGGGGTGCGCCGGAGGAAGTCGCCCAGGGACGTGAACGGCCCCCGGCGCGCCCGCTCCTCGACCACCCGCTCGGCGATCTCCGTGCCCCACCCCCGGACGAAGCCCAGCCCGATGCGCAGGTCCTGCCCCTCGGCCGTGCAGGAGACGGCGCTCCGGTTCACGTCGGGCAGGAGCGTGCGGATGCCGTTGCGGCGGGCGTCGCGCCCCAGGGCGTCCAGTGAGTAGAAGCCCATGGGCTGGTTGTTGAAGAGCGCCACGTAGTACTCGAGCGGGTAGTAGTGGCGCAGCCAGGCCGACTGGTAGGCCAGCAGCCCGAACGCCGCGGCGTGCGACTTGGGGAAGCCGAACTCGCTGAAGGCGGTCACCTGCTGGAACACCTCGCGCGCGGTGGTCTCGTCCACCCCGTTGGCCGCCGCGCCCTCCCGGAACTCCTCCCAGTGCGCCACCAGCGCCTCCTTCGAGCGCTTGCGGCTCATGGCCCGGCGCAGGCTCTCGGCCTGGCCGTCGCTGAAGCCCGCCAGCGCCTGGCACACCGTGAGCACCTGGTCCTGGTAGATGATGACGCCCAGCGTCTCGGCCAGCGGGCCCTCCAGGAGTGGATGGGGGTAGGGGATCCGGTAGTCGGGGTTCTCCCGCAGCATCTCGCGGCGGCGGACGTAGGGGTTCACGGCGCCGCCGACGATCGGCCCCGGGCGCACGATCGCCACCTGGATGGCCAGCTCCTCGAGGTTCCGCGGCCGCGTGCGCCGGATCATCTGGATCTGGGCGCGGCTCTCCACCTGGAACAGCCCCACGTTGTCTCCCGGAGCAGATGCGGTCGTAGACCGCCTCGTCCCGGAAGTCGATGCGCGACAGGTCCGGCGTGCCGCCGTGGCGCACGGCGATGAGGTCCGCCGCCTCCTCGACGAGCGAGAGCATCCCCAGCGCGAGGAAGTCGATCTTGATGAAGCCCGCGTCCTCGCAGGAGTCCTTGTCCCACTGGCAGAGGACGCGCCCCTCCCAGGCGGCGGGCTCCAGCGGGACGATCTCCACCAGCGGGCGGCTGGAGATGATCATCCCGCCCACGTGCTGGGAGATGTGGCGCGGCAGCCCCGCGACGTCCTCGGCCAGCTCGCCCAGGAGCTTCCACAGCGGCGCGTCGGCGCGCTCCCGGAACTCCGGCAGCGAGGCGATCTCGTCGGCGAGCCCCGACGCCGAGCGGTGCTCCGCCAGCTTGGCCAGCTTCTCCAGCTCGCCCTGGGGGAGGTCCAGCGCCTTGCCGATCTCCCGCACGGCGGAGCGCAGCCGGTAGGTGGGGAAGGTGCACACGAGCCCCGTGTGCTCGTGGCCGTACTTCTCGTAGACGCGCAGGATGAGCTGCTCGCGGATGTCCCGGGGGAAGTCGAGGTCGATGTCCGGGACGCTCCGGAGCGCCTCGTTGAGGAAGCGGCCCAGGAAGAGGTTGCTCTTCACCGGATCGATGTGGGAGAGGCCGATGAGGTAGCAGATGATGGACGACACCGACGAGCCGCGCCCGCGTCCCGGCGGGAGGCCCGCCCGCGCCCGCGGGGAGTCGGCGCGCACCTCCCGGGCCACCTCCCGCGCCAGGTCCATGATGTCGCGGTAGACCAGGAAGAAGCCCGCCAGGCCGTGCAGGTCCACGAGGCGCGAGCTCGGTGTGCAGGCGCTCCTCGGCGTCGCGCTCCTCGGCGCTGCCCGGCTCGTAGCGCCGGCCGATCTCGGCCAGGCAGATGGCGGCGAGCGTCTCCAGGGCGCCCCCGCGCTCCGAGCCCTCGAAGTCCGGGAACTCGTAGCCCAGGTCCTCCGTGAGGTCGAAGGCCGCGCACCGCTCGGCGATGAGCACCGCGTTGGTGAGCGCCTCGGGGCGGCTCGCGGAAGCGGTGGCGCATCTCCCACGGCTCGGGGAGGTGGAAGAGGTGGTTCGGGCGGCGCGCGCCGTGGGCGCCGTCCAGCGTGGTCCGGTTCCGGATCGAGACCAGCACGTCCTGCAGGCGGGAGCGGTCGGGGCGGTGGTAGTGGACGTCGCCCGTGGCGACGACGCCGAGCCCCATGCGGCCCGCCAGCCGGGCCAGAGCCCGGTTGCGCCGGGCGTCGCCCTTCACGGCGTTGTCCTGCAGCTCCACGAAGACGTTCCCCGGGCCGAACGCCCGCACCAGAAGGCGGGTGAAGGCCTCCCCGTCGGCCGCTGACGACTGGAGCGCCGTCCACACCGGGCTCCGGCGGCACCCGGTGAGGAGGATCAGCCCTCGCGGGCGGGCCAGCAGCGAAGCGAGGGGGAGGCGGGGGTCCTCCCGGGGCGACTCCATGTGCGCCTCGGTGAGGAGGCGGCTCAGGTTGGCGTACCCCTCCGGCGTCTCGGCCAGGAGCGTGACGTGGTGCCCCCCTCCGGCTCCTCCTGCCCGGGGAAGCACGCCCGGAGCGTGACCTCGGCGCCCGTGATGGGCCGGATCCCCGCCTCGCGGGCCTCGTGGGCGAACTCCATGGAGCCGTAGAGGCCGTTGTGGTCCGTGAGGGCGAGGGCGGGATAGCCGAGCTCCGCCGCGCGCAGGACCAGCTCCTCGGGGTGGGAGGCCCCGTCCAGGAAGGAGAAGCCCGAGTGGCAGTGCAGCTCGACGTAGGGGATGCGCATGAACCGAAGATAAACCGAAAGTCGTGGCCGGGGCAAGGAGCCGGGAGAGTGGTAGGAAGGAGTCGCGGCGCGTGAAAAGCGGCCAGAGCCATCGCCGCTACCGAGGCCCCACGCGCCGTCGAACACGGCTTCATCAACTATCCGTTCCTGGCCGAGCACGACCCCTTCCTCCGAGAGGTCCGGAGCGAGGCCGCGTTCCGGCAGCTGCTCTACGAGGTTCGCCCACGGTGGGAGTCGCTGGTCGCGTGGGAGGGAGGAAGGCAGGCAGGAGCGAGCCGCGCCGCCCCCGAGAGATGAAGCCCTAGACCTCGCCGCCATCCTGGCGTCTCGGTTCCTTTTCAACCCATACTGCCCCTCCATGCTCGACACGCCCTCCAGTCTCACGGCCGCGCTGGCCGATCGCCACCGCCTCGAGCGGAAGCTGGGCCAGGGTGGCATGGCCGGTGTCCAGCACCCCACGTCCTTCCGCGCTTCGTTCGGGTGAGGCTCCCCTCCGGGGTGAGGGTAGCCGATGAGCGCTGCGGCACGGATCCTGACGACGCTGTTCCTGCTTCGGCTGATCGGTGCGCCGGCACGGTCGGCCGCCCAGGACCCGGCGCCCCGCTCCATGGAGGCCTATCGGCTTCCGCCCGGCGTGCACATCCGGGTGGACGGCCGGTTGGACGAAGACGTCTGGAAGGTCGCGCCCTCCTACGCCGACTGGGTGCAGAAGGAGCCCGACGAAGGGACGCCGGCCATCAACGACACCCGCGTGTGGCTCCTGTACGACGACGAGGCGCTGTACGTGGGTGTGATCAACTACGACGAGGACCCGGCCTCCATCGCCCGGAACATGGCCCGGAGAGATGCGGCCTATGCCGGCCGCTCCGACTACTTCGAGGTGATGATCGATCCCAACGGGGATCGGCTCACGGCCTACCGCTTCCGGGTCACGGCGGGAGGCGTGCAGACGGACCGGTACCTGTACGCCGACGACCAGGAGGACGCTGCCTGGGACGCCGTCTCGAGTCGCCGGTGACGGTGGACGAGCGGGGGTGGGTCGCGGAGTTCCGCATCCCCCTCTCGCAGATCCGCTACGAGACCGCCGACACCGTCCAGACCTGGGGCATCCAGTTCGGCCGCCGTCGGGCGGCGGACAACGAGCTCACGCGCTTCAGCTTCGTCTCCAAGCTCCGCCCGGGGAGGGTCAGCCAGTTCGGCCGGGTGACGGGCATCCTCCTGGACGGGACGCCGGGGCGGTTCGAAGCGCGGCCCTATCTGCTGTCCCAGGCCCACACGGGCCCCTCCACTCCCGGCGACCCCTTCTTCGACGGTAGCGACACCCAGGCGCGGGTGGGCCTGGACATGAGCTACGGCCTGGGCACGGCGTTCACCCTGGACGCGACGATCAACCCGGACTTCGGGCAGGTGGAAGCGGACCCCGCCGTGGTGAACCTCACCGCCTTCGAGACCTTCTTCCGGGAGCAACGCCCCTTCTTCGTGCAGGACGCCCGGGTCTTCGACTTCGATCTCGGCGGGGGCTCCAACGCGTTGTTCTACTCCCGCCGTGTGGGCCGGTCGCCCCACGGGGGCGACTCCGGCGGCGCGGACTTCGAGGACCTGCCCTCGGCCACGTCCATCCTCGGAGCGGCGAAGCTCACGGGCCGCACCAACGGGGGCCTGTCCGTGGGTGCCCTGGTGGCGCTGACACAGGCGGAGAAGGGCCACGGCTACTTCGCCGACACCCAACGCTACGCGGACTTCCCGGTGGAGCCCCGATCCACCTACGCCGTGGTCCGCGCCCAGCAGGACTTCCGTGAGGGTCAGTCGCGCGTCGGGGGCATCCTCACCGCCGTGCGCCGGCAGCTTCCGCAGAACGGGGCCTTCGACGACCTCCCGGCCGGCGCGTACTCCGGCGGGATCGACTTCGAGCACACCTGGAGCAACCGGGTGTGGGCGCTGTGGGGGTTCGTCGCCGGGAGTCGCGTGGTGGGTGACTCCACCGCCATCGACCGGCTGCAGCGGGCGTCGAACCATTACCGGCAGCGCCCCGACCTGGCGTGGGCCACCTACGATCCCACGGCCACGAGCATGACGGGAGTCGACTGGCGCCTGCAGTTCGAGCGGCGGGTGGGGAAGTGGACCGGGGCGGTGTGGGCCGCGGAGATCACCAGCGGCTTCGAGATCAACGACCTGGGCTTCTCCACGTCGCCGGAGCGGCTGGACGGAGGCTTCCGGGTGGGGTACCAGCAGGTCCGACCCAACGGCGTCTTCCGCTACTCGAAAGTGGATTTCACCACGTTCCACAACTTCTCCCACGAGGTGCTGCGCGAAGGCATCTCCTGGGGGGATGCCCAAACCGCGGGCGTCGTCCGCCTCAACGGCAGCGGAGAGTTCCTGAACTTCTGGACGGGCAACGCATCGATCTCGCTCCAGCCGGACCTGATGAGCCGCACGGCCACCCGGGGCGGGCCGCGCATGCGCAGCCCGGGATCCACGACCTTCGCCCTGGGCGTGGGGACGGACAACCGACGGCTGCTCGCCCTGCGGCCGAGCGTGTCCGTCACCCGGGGCCGCGCCGGCTCGGGAAGCGCCCTCTCCCTGGGGTTCGGCGTCACCCTGCAGCCCTCCGCACGGCTGCTGGTGACGCTGGAGCCGTCGTACGAACGGAGCACCGATGGCGCCCAGTACGTGACGTCCTCGAGCGTCGTCCCGTACGAGCCGACGTACGGAACCCGGTACGTGTTCGCCGACCTGGAGCGCCGGGATCTGTCCATGGTCACCCGGCTGAACGTGACGTTCACGCCCAAGCTGTCCCTGGAGCTCTTCGCTCAGCCCCTCGTCACTTCCGCCGACTTCGTCCGATACAAGCAGCTCGCCGCACCCGGGACCTTCGACTTCGACGTCTTCCAGGAGGGAGCCAGGACCTATACGGACGCGTCCGGGACGCGCTACATCGACTTCGACGGAGACGGCACGCCGGACGACGACTTCACGGACCGGGACTTCAACCTCCGGTCTCTGCGGGCCACCGCCGTGCTGCGATGGGAATACCGGCCGGGCTCCGAGATCTTCGTCGTGTGGCAACGAAGGCAGTCGGACCGGGCGGCCGTGGGCGACTTCGACTTCGGGCGTGATGCCCACGCGCTCTTCGGCGCACCGGCCGACGACCGGTTCATCGTGAAGGTGAACTACTGGTTCGGCCTGTAGGGACGAGGATTGTGCCCCGGCCTGAAACGCTGGCGAAAGGCCCACCATCCGGCCCATAATCTCCCCCGCATGCCCGACCGGCAGGACCCGATCCGGGGAGGATCGCGCCGATGAAAGACCGTCCGCAGTTCTCCGACATCGACGCCTGGGGCGCCACCCACGTGGGCAAGGTGCGCAAGGAGAACCAGGACCACTTCTTCCTGGGAGGGCTTGGCCCGGGGCGTCAAGACGATGCGGAGCAGCATCGCGCCGGACGACGAGGAGTTCATCTACCGCGAGCGGCTGGCCTCCCTGGCGGTGGTAGCCGACGGCGTCGGGGGGCACGCCGGCGGGGAAGAGGCGGCGCGGCGGGCCGTCCAGGGATCTGGTGTCGTCGGTGTCGAAGTTCTTCCACGAGGCGGACGGCCGGGAGTCGGAGGATCCGGAGGTCTTCTCCCGCCTTCTCCACGAGGCGGCGCTGGCGCTGTCACGAGGAGCTCGTCGAGAAGGCCGCGCAGGAGGGTGGAGGACGCCGCTTCGCGACGACGCTGACGCTGTTCCTCGGCCTCTGGCCCCACGCCTACCTCCTCCAGGTCGGCGACTCGCGCTGCTACCTGTATCGCGACGGCGAGCTGACCCAGATCAGCCGGGACCAGACGCTGGCGCAGGACCTGGTGGACCGCGGGGTCATGACGCCGGACGATGGCCGAGACAGAGCCGGTGGGCGCACATCCTCTCCAGCGCCCTCGGGGGAGAGCAGGCGGTGCCCGTGGTGACGCGGATCGTAGCGCGACTGGGGCAACGTCGCTGCTGTTCTGCAGCGACGGGCTCACGAAGCACGTGTCCGACGAGCGGATCCGCGAGCGGCTGGCGTCCATGACCAGCTCCCGCCAGGTGGTCGAGCAGCTCATCCAGGATGCCCTGGACGGAGGGGGGACCGACAACATCACGCTCGTCGTGGGGCGCACGCTGCAGCCATGAAGGCGATCACCTTCCATGGCGTCGAGACCCTGGCCTGCGAGACGGTCCCCGACGCCGTCCATCGTCGAGCCCGGGGACGCCCTCGTGCGGGTGCGGGCCGCGGGGATCTGCGGCTCGGACCTGCACCCCTACTTCGGGCGCGAGCGGGGCCTGGACGTCGGCACGGTCATGGGCCACGAGCTCCTCGGCGAGGTCGTGGAGGTCGGCGCCGACGTGCGGGCGTTCGGCCGTCGGTGATCGCGTGGTGGCGCCGTTCAGCACGAGCTGCGGGGCGTGCTTCTACTGCCGCGCGGGGCTCACCGCCCGGTGCGAGCGAGGGCCAGCTCTTCGGGTGGGTGCAGGAGGGGAAGGGGCTCCACGGCGCCCAGGCCGAGCTGGTGCGCGTCCCCCTGGCCGACGGGACGCTCGTTCGCGGTTCCCGGACGGCCTGGACGACGGCGTGGCCCTCCTGGCGGGCGACATCCTGTCCACGGCGCGGTTCGGTGCGGACCTGGCCGGAGATCGCTGCCGGCGACCTGGTCGTGGTGGTCGGCTGCGGGCCGGTGGGCCTCCTGGCCGTGCGCGCCGCCCTGGAACGGGGCGCCCGGGAGGTGGTCGCGGTCGATCGGGTGCCCTCCCGGCTGGAGATGGCGCGCAGGCTTCGGCGCCACCGCCGTGGACTTCGAGCGGGGCGACCCGCTGGCGCTCGTGCGCGAGCGCTCCGAGGGCCGGGGGGCGGACGCGGCCATCGAGGCGGTGGGCTCGCCCGAGGCCACGCGGCTCGCCGCCGATCTCCTCCGCCTGGGCGGCTCCCTGGCGGCGCTCGGCGTCCACACGGAGGCGCACCTGGCACTGTCTCCCGGAGAGATCTACGACCGGAACCTGCGCTACGCCGCCGGGCGGTGTCCCGCCCGCCACTACCTGCCGGGTTCCCTCGAGCTCGCGGCGCGCGACGCCGCGCTGATCGGAACCATGATCTCCCACCGTCTCCCGCTGGCGGAGGGCGTTCAGGCCTATCGCAGGTTCGCGGCCCACGAACCCGGCTGGAACAAGGTCGTGCTGATCCCCGGCTAGCCCGTTCGACGGCGGCTCCGCCTACCTCCTCCCCAGCACCTCCCGGTGGAAGGCGTCGTCCATCCGCTCCGAGAAGCCCGGCTCGGGGAGTCGTATAGTGGCAGTACGCGCAGATGCCCTGCCGAGGCGTTCGTCCCAACTGCGGAGCGGTGGGCGGGTTGCGCCCCGCGAGCCGATAGGCCTCGGCCGCGTCCGCCACCGCGTCTTCGAAGATGCGGTGGGTGAGCGGGAGGTTGTGCTGTCCGCCGGACCGCTCCACGAGCGTGAGCAGCGCCCGGGCGCGCGCCGCGGCCTGCACGGCCGTATCCCCCGTTCTCGCCCGGCCACGGCCTGCTCGGCACCCGACAGGTACCGCTCGACCATCCTCGTGCGTTCCGCGATGCCTTCGTTCCACCAGCGCAGGATCGTCGCGTATTCCGGCCTGTGGCACTGCACGCACGCGACCGAGCTGCCGAGCCGGCGCTCGCTCGTCGCGCTACCCAGCGGGAGGTGGCAGGAGCGGCAGGTGAGCCCGTCCATGAAGTGATTGGAAGGCGCGGCCACCTGGGAGTCGGGAAGGATGCCGAGGAGCAGCCGCTGCTCCCCCTGGTGGGCCTCGGCGTGGCAGGCGTCGCACGTGGAGGGGGCGAGCCACGCGACGTCGACCTCGACCCCGTGCTCCTCTGTGTGGCAGTCGGCGCACTGCAGGTCGACCGCGGAGCT
The DNA here is from genome assembly GCA_963848895.1 of uncultured Gemmatimonadales bacterium. Classification (GTDB taxonomy): domain Bacteria; phylum Gemmatimonadota; class Gemmatimonadetes; order Longimicrobiales; family Gaopeijiaceae; genus SZUA-318. Next base: position 1,095,029 of record CAWKGE010000013.1, on the reverse strand, counting down.
CATCGCCTCGATCTGGTGGTTGTCCTCCTCGTGGCAGGCGCCGCATGTGTTGCCGGCGTGTGCGGGATGCAGGTCCTCGCCGATGCCCGCCTGGGTGACGGCGTCCACGTCGTCGTGGCACGCCGCGCATCGGGTAAGGGACACCTCGTGCACCGGCTTGGACACCGCGTAGTGACAGCGGAGGCACCCCCCTTCGATCCAGGGAAGACCCTCGTGGGGAATCGCCACACCCTGGCTGGTCAGGCCGTCGTGCTCGAGCGTGGCGTGGCAGAGCCGACAGTCCTCGCCGCGGGCACCGGACAGCTCCTCGGCGTGGCAAAGCCCGCACGTCCCCGGTCCCGCCTTCAACGAATCGCCGCCCGCCTGGTGCGTGTGACACCCCGCACATCCGATCGCCACGGAGCCGGTGGAGCCGTGGCCTCGGTGGGTGAAGCGGACGGTCTGGATGGTCACATCGGCGGGGACTTCGTTTCCGTGGCACCCGGACGCGACGCACGCGCCGCTCGGCACCGCCGCGAGCTCGCGGTCGGCGAGCCCTCCCTGGTGACATGCGGCGCACGCCAGCCGGGCGTGCGGCTCGGCGCCGGCCTGCCTCGGCACGGGCTCATTCCCACAGGCGGCCAGGCTCACCGCCGCGAGGAGGGCCAGGGAGCCTTGGCGCAGGGCCGGTAGGCCTCGCGCAGAGGGCTCGCGGACCGTGGCGCGCGCAGCGAGGCCTGCCAGCCCCGCGCGGAGGCTCCCTAGTAGAGAATGACGGCCCATAGGATCATTCCAGTGAGTGCGAGGCCCACGGCGACGGCCGCGAAGCCCAGTGCGGCAGCGACGAGCGAAGCCCTGCGCGTGGGTGGGGGCGCAGGGGTGTCCGGTCTCTGGTCGAGCGACGGAGGTTGGGAGGCGTGGATGTCGATCTGCTCCATGACGAGCGGGTGCTCTTCCTCCATGTAGGCCCTGGTCGCGCGGCCCGTGAACATGACCGCGTCGAGGGGGAACTTCTCCGGCCTGAAGTGCACGTGGAAGAAGTGGATCGTGAAGATGAAGCCCGCCGCCAGCAGCGCTTCGTCGGCGTGCACGATCGTGGCCACGTTGAACACCCAGCCGGGGATGAAGCGCGCGAAGAACTCGGGGAACCAGAGCATCAGGCCGGAGCCGCCGATGATGGCCACGCCCCAGAACACGGCGAAGTAGTCGAACTTCTCCATGTAGCTCCAGCGCGTGAAGCGCGGGCGCGGGCCCCGTCCGAAGTACCATCGGATCTGGCGCACGAAGTCGACCACGTCCTTCGGTTGCGGCACCAGCGAGTCGGGCCCCCAAAGCAGCTTCATGGGATCGGGCGCCCGCACGAGCTTGCGCACCAGGAAGGCGAGGTGTGCGCCGAAGTAGACGAAGGTGATCCCCGCGCCGATCCGATGCAGGAGACCAGCCATCTCCACGCCCCCCAGCAGCGTCATGAGGGGTCCCGCCCAGAAGGCCTCGCTGAAACGCAGGGGCAGGCCCGTCAGGACCAGGAGGAAGAACGAGACGATCACCGCGGCGTGGGTCCAGCGGTGATAGGCTTCGAAGCGCCAGACGAACGGTCCCTCTCCCCGCTGGGCGGAGTCGAGAGGCAGCGGCGTCTCGGGCTTGGGCACGGTCATGATCCGCCTCCGATGTCGTGACGAGCACCGTGGGACGTGCCGCGCAGGGCGTCGAAGCCGAGGCGGGCCAGCCACAGCGCCGTGTGGGCTCCGAAGACCAGGAAGACGCCGATGAGCAGCGCGGTCATCAGGTGGTAGGACCAGTACACGTAGGGATACCGCTCCCGATCGTTGTGGTCGGCGTGGGGCTGGAAGAGGGCGAAGCCGGCCGTGGCCTGGCGATGGCACTTCCGGCACGTGTCGAGCCGGTGCTCCGTCGCTCACCGTGGAGCGCGGGTCCGACGCCGGATAGATCCCGTGGCTGCCGTGGCAGTCGTGGCAGGTCGCGACCACCTCGGAGCCCAGCGTCGACGCCTGACCGTGGTACGAGTCGGCGAAGCTCTCGGCGTAGGGCTCGTGGCAGTGGGAGCAGCGCGAGACCATCTGCACCCGGAACATGGGGTTCGACGGGGCGAGCATTCCGTGCGCCCCGTGGCACGCGGAGCACGCGGGCGGCTCGGGGCTCGACGTACCCTCCGGCACCCGACCGCCGGGCGTGGCCATCTGCGGGACCGCCCGACCGTGCGCATCCGCACGCCAGGCCGCCGCGATCGTGTCGTGGCAGGCCCCGCAGGTGCGCGCCTGGTTGAGCGGATTCGTGTTCGACCGCTCGTCCTCCGCCGGAAGCGTGCGGTGCGGCTCGTGGCACCCCGCGCACGAGACCGAATCGGCGTGGGGGTCCGGGCCGGCGGACACCGGCTCGAAGTGGCAGGCTCCGCACGCGCGGCGCATCGAGCGTGCGCCCTCCGGCGTCCGCAGCTCGGCGAGGGGCTTCACGTCGTGGGTCCCGTGGCAGTCCGTGCACGTCGCGGCGCTGTCGAGCGCGTGCATCCCCTGGCTCCAGGTGGTCGCGACCTGCTGGTGGCAGGACTGGCAGCTCCGGGTCGTCGCGCTCGCGCCGTGCGGGTAGCGGCGGAAGCCGTCGTGGCAGTCCGCGCAGGTCATCGAGCCGTGGGCAGACGCCGCCAGCGTCGCCTCGGGCGACAACAGCGCCTGCGCGTCCTCGAGCGTCGGCACGTGCTGGCGCAGAAGCTCGAGCTCACCGTGGCACGACTCGCAGGTGGGCCGCTCGGCCTGGCCGAGCGCGGTGGTAGGCATGCCCGCGAGCGACAGGAACGTCGCTACCACCAGGGTCCCGCAGGTCGGTCGTCTCACTCTTCGACTCCATACTTCTTGAGGCGGTTGCGGATCTGGTGCCGACTCAGGCCCAGCAGGCGTCCCGCTTCGGTACGGTTCCCTTCGGTGCGGCGCAGCGCTTCCATCAGCAGCTCGCGCTCGAGCTCCTCCATGTCGACGCCCCCGGGGCCCAGGGTGAACTGCGCGCTGCCCGTGTCCGTGGGCTCCGTGGCTGCGGACCTCCGGGGGGAGCGACTCCACCGTGATCTGGTCGCCCTCGGTGAGGAGGACGGCCCGCTCCACCACGTTGTGCAGCTCGCGCACGTTTCCCGGCCACGGGTAGGTCTCCAGCAACTCCTCCGCTTCGCGGGTTACGCCCCGCACGTGCTTGCCGAACTCCCGGTTGAACCGGTCCAGGAAGGCCGCCGTGAGGGCCGGGATGTCCGAGCGTCGATGGCGCAGGGGCGGGAGCTCGATGGGCAGGACGCGCAGGCGGTAGAAGAGGTCCTGGCGGAAGCGGCCTTCCGCGACCTCCTCCTCCAGATGACGGTTCGTCGCCGTGATGACGCGGACGTCCACCTTGAGGTCGACCGTGCCGCCCACCCGCCGGAACGCCCGGTCCTCGATGAAGCCCAGGAGCTTGCTCTGGACGCCCAGGGACAGCTCGCCGATCTCGTCCAGAAAGAGCGTACCGCCGCTGGCCACCTCGACCAGCCCCCGCTTGAGGGTGCGCGCGTCGGTGAACGCCCCCTTCTCGTGTCCGAACAATTCGGATTCCATGAGGGATTCCGCCAGCGCGGAACACGTCACGCTGACGAACGGCTTGTCGGCCCGCGGGCTCAAGTCGTGGATCAGGCGGGCCATGACGCCCTTTCCCGTGCCGGTCTCGCCGAGAAGGAGGACGGTGGCCGTCTCGGCGGGAGCGATCCGATCCGCGAGGCTCAGGACCTCGCGCATCGCCGGGCTGGAGCCGATGACGTCCCCGCGCACGCCGCCGGCCCGGCGCAGGGCCCGCACCTCGCGGCGTAGCCGCGTACGCTCCAGGGTCGCCTCGAGCGTCGCCTCCAGGCGATCGAGCGAGAACGGCTTCTCGAGGTAGTCCTGAGCGCCCTTCTTCAGCGCCTCCACCGCGGATTCGATCGTCGCGTGAGCCGTGATCATCACGCACGGCACCTGCTCCTCGGCGGTCAGCTCCTCGAGAAGCTCGGTGCCGTTGCCGTCGGGCAGCCGGATGTCGAGGAGCGCGGCGTCCGGATAGTTCCCTTCCAGCGCGGTCCGCGCCTCCGCGAGGGACCGAGCCGTGGACACCTCGTAGCCGCGGCGACGGAGTCGCTCCGCCACTACGGTGCGGATCAGGTCGTCGTCGTCGACCAACAGGATCTTCTCTGCCATGGTCACGCTCCCGCTGTGACGGGTTCCTGGACCACGGGTAGCGTGATCCGGACGGTGGTGCCGTGCTTCGGACGGCTCTCGATGGCCAGGCCTCCGCGGTGGGCCGAGACGATCCGGGCCACCAGGGGGAGGCCCAGCCCCGTCCCCAGGGGCTTGGTCGAGTAGAAGGGACGCAGCGCCCGCTCGACCTCCTCGGGCTCCAGGCCGTGACCCGTGTCCGTGATCGACACCTCGACGGATCCGCTGGGCCGCATGGCTATGGTGACCGTGAGATGGCCTCCTGCGGGCATCGCCTCCACGGCGTTGCCGAGGACGTTCAGGAAGGCCTGGGAGAGCCGCCGTCCGTCGCCGCGGACGAGGATGCGGTCGGGGCCGTACGCGCGGTGGACCTCCACGTGCCCGATTCCGGGCAGACCGGCCAGGCCGGCGAAGGCTTCGTCCAGGACGTCGCCGAGGTCGACCGCGCCGTCCTCGAGCACCAGGGGCTTTGCGAGGGAGAAGAGGTCCTGCATGGTCTCGTGCAGGCGGTCGAGCTGCATGTGCACGGCGTCGAGCACCTCGCGCCCCCCCTCGTCCAGCTCGTATTCCTGCTGCAGCACGGAGACCGCCGTCTGGATCGACGCGAGTGGACGCTTGAACTCGTGCGCCATCTCGGCCGCGAGCTCGCCGACCTGTGCCAGGCCCTCCTGCGCCGCAAGGCGGCGATCCTGGTCCGCGGCTCTCGCCTCGACCTCCCGTCCCTTCTCCAGCAGCTCGGTGACGGAGCGCTCGAGGTGGACGAGCTCGTTGCGCGGGCCGCCCTGGCCGCCGGCTTCGGAGCGGAGGAGGATGTCCATCCGGTGGAGGGGGGCGACGACCTCGCGCTCGAACATCGTCACCACCACGATGCCCACCGCGAGAAGGGACACCGCCATGAGTCCCATGCCGAGTCGTGCCCCGCGCTCCATGGCGGCCATCGTGGGAGCGACGGAGAACTCGACCTCCAGCACCGCGGGCTCGGGGATCGACACGGGGAGGTACGCCCGGACCGCATCCCCGGATTCCGACACCTTCACGATCCCCGACCGGGGCAGCTCAGTCGCGTCCGGGATGAAGACCGCTGCGGCCCGCGTGCCCTCTTCGTAGTTGTTCGCCGAGATCAGGATTCGCCCGTCCTGACCGTAGACCCGCGCGGTGGTGACGTCGCCCTCCTCGCGCAGGCGCGCGAGGGCATGGTGGGCGGGGGCGAGGCGCCCCAGGCGGATGGCCGACTCCAGCGTGGCCTGGGTCGACGCAGCCGCGAGCAGCGCCTGGCGCTCCGCCGAGGCGAGCGCCTCGTTCTCCCAGTATCGAAAGGAGAGGTAGGTGGAGCCACCCAGCGCGGCGACCGCCGCACCCAGGACGGTGAGGAGCACCTTTCCGCGCACCGGTAGAGACCGGACGCGACGGACCCAGCTCATGTGGAGCCGCCTCCGAAGCGGCGACCACGCAAGGAAGTGGTGCTTCGAGATCCGCCTTGAAGATAGCAGTGCGACGAGCCCAGTTCTAGAGGGGAGCGCGCGGCTTCGCGCGCCTTCCGGCCCGAAACGCGCACCGCGAGGGCTGGACACCCCGACGCCGGCAGGAAGGAGCCGGGTTCGGCTCCGTAGTAGAACGGACCGAGGGGGCCCGGGAGATCTCCCGGGCCCCCTCGGAGGGAGGAGGAAGTGCGCGGCTTCACGCGAGGAGCGCGATTGCGGCCAGCGCTGCGAAGTCGGCTACCAGGGCCGGTACGAAGCCCTTCCGCCAGAAGAGGACTCCGAAGACCGCCGCCGGGATCGCCACCGCCGTGAGCAGGAAGGCCGCCGTCCCGGCCCAGCTCGCGAAGCCCACCGCCAGCGCGCCAGGCGTATAGAGGATCACCTGCACCGCCGTCGCGGCCACCACCGCGCCCGCCAGCGCCTCGTTGGCGTTCACGCGGTTCCAGCGGAGCATCAGCCACGCCACCGCCGTCACCAGGAAGAGCCGCAGGAGCACCTCGTTCACCACCGCCTGGCTCACCTCGACGACCAGCGTGCCTGCCATGGCCGTTGGCGCGCTCGGCGCGGCGAAGGGAACGGCGAGCAGCCCGACGACGAGCCCGATCACCAGGCCGATGCCGATGTCCGCCGCGGTCGGGTGCCGCTCACCGAGCCCCGCCAGCGGGCGCGGGAAGGGAACCGCGCGGGCCAGGCGGAGCGCCACCGTCACCACCGGCCCCACCACCCAGATGGCGAGGAAGGCGGCGAGCAGCACCGCGCCCGTCTCGGTCAGGCGCAGCCTCAGCCCCCAGATCTCCGGCCGGTCGGCCAGGAAGGTCAGGAGCAGCGCCGCGAAGGACCCGGCGGCGATGACCGTGCCCGGCCGCCGCTCGGGCCACCGGGCGAACGCGTTCTTCAGCGCCCTCCAGGCGTGGACCGTCGCCACCGCGAGGATCGCGCCGGCGCCGACCCAGCCCACCGCCGCGCCCACCAGGGCGCCGGGCCGGCCGGTGTAGGCGGCGATGAGAGTCATGGCGACCCAGATCGACGCCAGCCAGGCGACGGACAGGCCCGGAATCGCGAACAGGATCGCGCGAGCCAGGTCGCTTCCGGCCTGGCGCGGGCTCACGCCCGCCGGGCGTCCGAGGTAGCCCAGCACCACCCCGTGGAGCAAGCCGATGAAGGCACCGACGATGAAGAGGGCGGAGGCGGTCTCGAAGATCCCGTGTCCGCTGAGGCGACCCGCCAGCGTCATCGCGCCCACCAGCACGCCACCCAGCGCGACCCCGCCGGCCATCGCACCGAGGACGGCCATGCGTCCGTGCAGGCCGATGCTGCGCGGGACCGTTCCTCCCAGGGTTTCCGTTTTGTGCGTCGTCGCGGCGTTCATCCTTCCTCCTCCATGTTTCGGGGGCTTCGTGCCTCCGTTCGCCCTGGATTAAGTACAAGGGCCGTGCCCGACGCCGCGTGACACGTATAAAACGTTTTATTATAAATACTTATATGAATTTATCTAAAGTATAGAGCTTATGGATGGTGGACTCCCAGACCGCGCGGTATCGCGCGGTGCGGACGCGCGAAAGCGCGCACCGCACCGCGCCTTCCAGCTCAGCGGTTGGAGAGTTGGGGGTGGATGTGGAGCCCGAAATCCAGGGACAGGTAGGAGACGGTCTCGCTGGCGACGAGGAAGTCCCCGATGGTGGCGAAATCCGCAGAGAAGCGTTGATAGCGCAGCGCCGGGGAGAACGACAGGACGTCGCCCAGCGGGACATCCACCCCCACCGACGCCTGCAGGCCGAGGCCGGTATCGGAGGTTGTCTCGAAACCGCCGATGTCCACCTTCGCCTTGTTGGCGACGATGCCGCCACGGATCCAGGGGGAGACGGCGCGCATGGATTCGGCGGGCAGGATGAACTTGGCTCCGGCCTCGAAGCCGCGGCTCGTGATCCAGTCCCCGTCCCCGCAACCCTCACAGCCGAAGCGATCCCAGCCGTAGCCGCCATACACGGACAAAGCCGGCGAGACGTTGAAGATCACGTCCCCTCCGAACCCCGCGTCGCCGCGGGCCTCCATCCCCCCCGGGTCCCGGAACTCGGAAATCGGTCGGTCGAGGCCTCCGCGGACCTCGAGGGAGACCGTCTGGGCCCCGGCCGTCGTGGTGTAAGCGAGACCGGCGGTCGCCGCGACTATCGTGGTGACGAGCATCCTGCGCATCGTCGGTATCCTCCTCTCTGTGGGTCGTGGGGCGCCGTAGGCCCTTGTCCAGCAGCGGGATGCGGCGCGCAACGGGGGTTCCCGGGCGCAAGTCCCGTGCCGGAGCCGAGAGGAGAGGGAGGCACTGGGGCGGGTCCGAGAACCCGCCCCGACCGTGCGGTCAGCCGACGGTGACGGAGCTCCGGGAGCGCTGGCGGGAGAGCGCGTCGAGGTACTTCTTGATCTCCCGGAACTGCCCCTCGCCGTGGAGGCCGGCCTCGTAGACGACCATGTCGCCCGTGCCGCTGCCGAGGTAATGCCCCTTGCGGAAGGGGTACATGGTATGCGCCAGCCCCAGCTCCGATCGGATCCACCGGTACATGGTGGGCAGCGTGAAGCCGGTGATCCCCATGGCCTCGTGCATGCGTTGTGGCGGCAGGATCCGGGCTCGCTGGTCCGCCTCCAGGCGGTCGAAGAGCTCTACGCTCGACACATGGTACACGTCGAGGTTGACCCCCTCGGCCTCCAGCATGGGGAGGACGGCCTGGACGAACTCGTACGTGACGTCGGAGCCCTGGAGCACCAGGGTCCCGTCCCGCTCACCCTCCCCGGAGCGAAGCAGGTAGACCCCCTGCGAAGCGGCCGCCGCCGACGCGAGACCCAACTCCCCTCGGTCGAGGACGGGCTCCCCCGGGCGGGTGACGAACGGCACGATCACCGCCGGACGTGCACGGAGGGCCGCCGCCATCAGGGGCCAGATCTCCTGGGGCTCCCAGGGCGTCAGCGTGACCGCGACGCCGGGGACGTAGTTCTCCTGGTGGAGCTGCAGCGCCTGCGGATCGGCATGGGTCGGGCCGTCCTCTCCGGTCTTCATCCCCGCGTGGCCGCAGATGAGGATGAACGGGCGGTACGGGGCGTCGGGGCCCTCGACTTCGCGCCGCATCTGGCTCGCGATCGCGTGGACCCGTGCCGGGATGTGCCCGAGCGGAGCGATGAACGCCCCGTACGACGCGCCGGCGCCCATGTGGAATCCCATGGCCGAGACCCCGGAGAGCACGCACGACAGCCCGTCCTCGCAGATCCCGCCCACCGAGAGCGAGCGGGCGCCCGGGTTCTTGTCCCAGTGGAAGTACCCTTCCGGGAAGCCCTTCGCCGCGCCGGACACGGCGGTGGAGTCGAGGAGGTCGGCGGCGCCGATGAGGATCGCACCGCCGCTGGCCTCGTTGAGGTATCCGAGCACTTTGCCGAGCTGGGACCTGAGCGCGATCGACGCGCCCGGCTCGAGCGCGACGTCCTCGGGTGTCTCGTCGGGATCGGCGACGGCGAAGATCCGCTCGACGTCGGGAGCCCCCTCGCGAGGCTTGCGCCCCCGCGCCTCCAGACGCTCCCGCGCGTCGGCCAGGCGACCCGCCATCTCCTCGCACATGGGCCGATACGGGTCCTCGAGCAGCGCCCGGACGCGCTGCAGCGTCATCCAGTAGCACTGCTCGACCTGGTCCTTGAACTTCGCGCCGGCGCAGCGCTGGCCGTCCACTCCGCAGTGGGGAAGGCCCGGACCGTCCTTCCCGAAGAGCGGGGCGACCGCTTCGTAGTACTCGTCGCTGCAGAGCTTGTGGCCTCCGCCGTGTGACTTCTTTCCGGTGATCCCGTACTTCCAGCCTTTCTCGGTGCGGTAGACCACGGCCGTGGGCTGACCGTTGTCCAGTTGCCGCGCCAGTCTCTGGCCGGTCAGGACGAGCGGGAAGTCGAAGCCGTCCGGCACCTCCACCACGTTCCAGTCCTGGAGGTAGAAGAACTCCATCGGGTCCCACTGGACGTAGTCGCCCGGGTGCGATCCGTCGCGCGTGACATGGTCCGAATCGATGGAGGCCTGATTCCAGTCGAGGTGGAGCACCACGTTGCTGAGGCCCGAGGCCGACGCGCTGGCTACCGCTTCGTAGACCCGTCCGGGGGTGAGGCCTCCCTCACCCTCGAGGATGTTGACGCGCGGGGCGTTCGCCTTGCCGTAGTAGTCCGCAAGGGTGTAGGCGAGGCCGATCGAGCTGCCGACGCCTACGCCGGACGGCCCCGTGGACAGTCGCACGTGCGGGGTGGCGGGCGTGGGGTGTCCGTCCAGTGGCTTCGAGCCGAACTGCTTGAACAAAGGGGTGTGGGTCGCGGGATTCCTGCGGAACCCGAGGAGATCCTCGAGCCGCAGGCGGTGGTTCACGGCCTCGGGGAGCAGCTCCGGGCGCGCGATGCGGGCCACCTCGTCCCGGAGCGCCCACATGGCGTACAGTCCCGTCGCCTTGTGCCCGGCCGCGTACGACAGGATGTCGGCGTCGCGCCGGATGGGGTCTCCGATGTCGTAGTCCATCCCGTCGAACAGCACGCCGGTCACGATGTGGCCGGAGGACACGGAACCGCCCGGATGTCCGGATTGCGCGTAGTTGAACAGGATCGCGGTCAGCGTCCTGTAGACGAGGTCGTACGACTCGAGGAGGGCGATGGACCGGTCGGACAGCCCGACATCACCGGGCTCCGTGACCTTGATCCACTCGGCCCGACGCGGGCCGAAGGCTCGGCTCATGGGTTCTCCCTTCTTCTGTTCCGGCTCGGATTTCGTCGTTGCGGGCGGGCTAGCAGCCCGTGGTAGAAGAACAGCCATCTTCTATGGTCATATCAGCCAACGTGTTGGGCTCAGGGGGGTTTCGCCGCTGATGCATCGTCTCTCCTCCTCGCCGTAGCTACGGCTACGACTCGTCGTCGTTCCTTCCCTGAGCAGCGAAAGACCCCTGAGCGCGGCCCGCTGTATTTCTACCACGACCTGCTAGAGCGTGTACCGCTCCCCGGAGTCCATGAAGTCCCGGAAGCCCGTCTCGTCCCGGGACGCCATCGCGATACGCCGCACCGCTTCCTCGAGCTCGTCGTCGGAGTTCGCGATGGACAGGCGCAGGTAGTGCTGTCCCTCGCTCCCCAGGGTGCTGAACGACCGTCGGTCCATGGTCGCGACCCGATAGCGGTAGAGCAGGAACAGCTGGAAGAGCGTGGCTGGGCTGGACCGCTCCCGGATGTTCGGGGCCAGCCGGTCGAACGCCTCCTGGATGCCGAGGCGGTCGACCACGCCCGCGATGTTCGGGAAGGCGTAGAAGGCTCCCTTGGGGTTCTGGCACGTGATGCCGTCGATGGCGTTCAGGGCCGGGACCACCAGGTCGCGCCGGCGCTGGAAGGCATCGACCATGGCCCGGATCGCGGGCGGGCTCTCCGGCGACTCCAACGCCTCGATCGCACCCCACTGGTTGTACGGAGGGATCGACGCGAAGTAGTTGATCACCAAACGCCGGTGGACGCGGGCCTCCTCCACCGTGGGATAGACCGCCCACCCCACGCGTCCGCCCGTCCACGCGTACGTCTTCGAGACGCCCGATGCGATGATCGTGCGCGCCTCCATCCCGGGCATGGCCGCGATCGACAGGTGCTCCTCGTCGTCGAAGACGATGGCCTCGTACGACTCGTCGGAGTACACGCGCACGTCGGGGGCGGTCTTCTCCAGGAAGAGCTCCGCCAGCTCCTTGAGCTGGGCCCGGGTCGCGACGCCGCCGGTGGGATTGGACGGGAAGTTCAGGAAGATCAGCTTCGTGCGCGGGCTCAGCAGCGGCTCCAGCTCGTTCCGTGTCAGCCCGAATCCGAGCTCCTCGCGAAGCACGACCGGAACGGGCGCGCAGCGGAAGTACGGGATGAACGACTCGAACAGGGGGTAGCCGGGCGACGGATAGATGACCTCCTGGCCCGCCTCGCTGTAGGCCATGTGGGCGAAGCCGATCGGCGGACGCCCGCCAGGGTAGACCACCACCCGCTCCGGATCGATGTCGAGCCCGCGCCTGGCCCCCACCGAGAGTGCCACGGCGGTGCGCAGCTCGGGGATGCCCTGCGGGTCACAGTAGGTGGTGAGCCCGTCGTCGAGGGCGCGCTGGACCGCGTGCACGATGTGCTTCGGTAGTGGGAAGTCCGGCTGTCCGAGGTTGCAGCGGATGACCCGGTCTCCCTTGGCCTCCGCTTCCCGGATGAGCGCCCCCAGGGCGAAGGCCTCCTCCGTGCCGATACGGCTCACCCGGTCGGCGAAAAGCGTCGAGGGCAGGGGCGCGGCGGTTGGGGCGGCGCTCATGCGGACGAACCTCCGAATCGAGGGGTGACGGCCCGGCGGGCGGACCCCGGGGTGGAATCCCCGAAACCTAGGAGATCCGCCCTTTTCCCAGAAGTGGGGATTCGGTGGAGAGGATCGTCGGGGAATCCCCTCCTGGCAAGCCGTTGCTCCGCGTGAACGACTCGGAGATCTTCCGCCCCATGGACCTGACCGTGCCCCCTGCCGCGCTGACGGAGCTCGCGGCGGCCTACCTCCAGGCCGTCGTGACGCTCGGGCTGGTGGTCCTGTGCGCGTTGCTCTACCGCCGGTACCCGAAGCCGTACTTCGGCGTGTGGGCCTTGGCCTGGGCCATGTACGGCACGCGCCTCGGCGCGATCATCGTCTTCCTTTACTCGGGGCAAGACGCCTGGCTCTACTGGCACCAGGTCACCACGGGGTGGACGGCGCTCGCCCTGCTCTGGGCGGCGCTGGTCTTCTCCCAGGGGCTCCGCTGGCGATGGGGGTACCTGTCCCTCGCGCTCTTCCCCCCCGCCTGGTCGTACGTCGCCATCTACCGTCTGGACAACTTCCTGCTGGCGGCGGGGCCGGCCGTGCTCTTCCTGAGCGCGGCGACGGCGTGGACGGCGTGGGCGTTCTTCCGCTACGACCGGGAGGTGGGATCTCCGGCCGCGCGGGTGCTGACCGTGACGTTGGCGCTGTGGGCGCTGCATCACCTGGACTATCCGTTCCTGCGCGCGCGGGGAGCGTGGAACCCCTGGGGATATTACCTCGACCTGGTGTTCGAGCTCGGGATGGCCGCCGGAATCCTGATGCTCGTGCTGGAGGACCTCGACCAGGGGCTGCGCACGCTCACCGCCCTGTCGGGCGAGCTGCAGCAGCGCGGGCGCCGGGGCGAGGGCGTCCCCGAAGCGGTCCTCCGCCGGGCGCTCGGCCTGCGTGGCGTCCACGGCTCGGCGCTCTACCTCACCTCGGGGCAGGGCGGGGCGTTTTCGGCTGGGGCGGGGGTGTGCGCGCTGTGGCCATACGAGCAGCCACCCGAGCTCGCCTGGCGTGCGGTCGCCGAGGTGCGCCGGAGCGGACAGCCCGGGGTGATCAAGGGCGGAGGGGCGGAGGGGGAACGCCCTCCGTGGGCGCATCCCTACGTGGCGGCGCTGCCGATCCTGAGGGAAAGCGAAGTGGCCGGCGCCCTGGTGGTGGTCGGGGAGTCGCGCGACCCGTTCACCGCGCTCGACACGCCGTTCCTGTTGGCGTTCGGTCAGCAGGTGGGAGCGGCCCTGGAGAACGAGGACCTGTACCGCAGCCTGGAGGATCGGACGGCGGAGCTCGAACGTCTCCAGGCACGCATGGTCCGCCAGCACGAGGAGGAGCGGAACCGGCTGTCGCGGGAGCTCCACGATGAGACGGCCCAGGTGCTGGCGGCGGTGAACATGCAGCTCGGCCTTCTACGCGAGAAGGGCGACGAGGGGATGGCGGCTTCTCTCGATCGGGCGCGGGGGCTCGTGAGCGAGGGGATCCGCAGCATCCGCAGCGTGACGCGGAACCTTCGTCCCACCGCCCTCGACGACCTCGGGCTGCTCCCGGCGCTGCGTGCGTTGGCGCGGGATTTCGGGGGCCAGGAGGCGTTGAAGGTTGGTTTCGAGGCACCTTCGACGCTGCCTCCCCTGGAGAGCGACGCGGAGCTCGCGCTCTATCGAACCCTTCAGGAAGCGTTGGCGAATGCGGTGCGACACGGCCAATGTAAGCGGGTGAACGTCCAGGTCGGAGAAGTGGACGGGCATGTGGTGCTCGACGTGAGGGACGATGGCGTGGGGTTCCCGTTGGATGATCCCCGGGGTCTGAACCGCACGCGAGGTGGCCTGGCGGGAATCCGGGAGCGCATCACGGGCGTCGGGGGCGCTTTCAAACTCGAGAACGGCAGTGACGGCGGGGCGCGCGTATGGGTGCGCGTACCCGCCCGGGACGGCCGGGAGAGCGAAGGAACGTGAGCGACACGCGCATTCGGGTGATCATCGCGGACGACCACGCACTGGTGCGTCAGGGCATCCGCCACGTCCTGGAGGAGATTCCGGGGCTGGAGATCGTTGCGGAGGCCGGGAGTGGGGAGGAGGTCCTCCAGCTCATGGAGGTGAAGGCTCCGGATCTTCTGGTCCTGGACATCTCCATGCCCGAAAAGAACGGGCTCGAGGTGGCCCGGGAGCTCCGTGGCGCCGGGTCGGAGGTGGGTATCCTCGTGCTGTCGATGCACGACAACCCGGAATACGTGCTCGAGGCCGTCCGCGTCGGCGCCGACGGCTACGTCCTCAAGGACGTGGGGCCCGCAGAGCTGAGGGAGGCTGTGGAAGCCGTGGTCGAAGGGAAGGAGTACTTCACCGAGCGCGTGACGCACCAGCTGAGCGTGGCCCTGCGCGAAGAGCTGGAGCACGAGCGCCAGCGGTCACGTCTCGACCAACTGACCGGTCGGGAGCGTGAGGTCCTCCTACGCGTGGCCAGCGGTCGCACGAACCGCGAGATCGCCGAGGAGTTCGGGATCAGCCCGCGCACCGTCGAGACCCATCGCGAGCGCGTGATGACGAAGCTCCGTATTCGTACGGTCGCGGGGCTTACACGCTTCGTGGTGGAGAACGGGCTCGGCGAGGAAGGCGTGTAGGGCGTTTCCCTGCGCCGCACGTCGGGTCCGGGCCGTACGTACATCCCCGGACCGGGCCCTTCGGGGATCTCCGAATTACGCGACAAATGCATGGGGTCTAGCTTCCGCGTTGTGAGTTCGCCATACGCGGGCGCTGCCTGCGCTCACCAAGACCGCCGACGCGAGGCGGCAGGGGAAGGAGAGCGAGACCCGATGAAGACCGAGAGCTCGAGCCCAAGAAGGATCCTACCCTCCGCGCTCGGGGTCGCCATACCCGTGCTCGCCCTGGGCCTCCTGGCCGCGCCGACCGCGCTGCTCGCCCAGAGCTCCGGCGAGAACCGGCAGTCCGAGATGCCCGACACCTTCCGCGTGGACCCCATCGTCGTCACCGCGACCCGCGGTCCCCGCGAGGCGTCGAAGATCCCGCAGCCGGTCTCGGTGGTGCAGCGTCGGGATCTCGTCCAGCAGGTCCCGAACACCGTGACCGACCTGTTCCGCAACCTCCCCGGGCTCGACGTCACCGGGGTCGGCGTGAACCAGGGGCGGCCGGAGATCCGGGGCCAGCGTGGCCAGCGCATCCTCCTCCTCGAGGACGGCCTGCGGCTGAACAACTTCCGTCGCCAGCAGGACTTCGGTGAGCTGCCCGCGCTCGTGGACGTGAACGGCGTGGATCGCGTCGAGGTGGTGCGCGGCCCCGCGTCCGTGCTGTACGGCTCCGATGCGATCGGCGGCGTGGTGAACATCATCACGCGCACGCCACGGGCCGAGGGCTTCCATGCCTTCGGCTCACTGCGCTATGGCGACGTCGAGAACCAGAAGTCGGGCTCCGCGCGCGTCTACGGCCGCAACGGGTCCTTCACGGTGCGCGCCGGCGGGACCGTGCGCGAGGCGGACGCCTACGAGGCGCCGTCCGGTACCTTCGGCGGCATCACGCTCGACCAGGACGTCCTGGTGAAGGGCACCGGCGTGAAGGACCGCTCCATGGACCTCCGGCTGGGATGGGAGCCCGTGGGCCACAACTCCGCCTACGCGCAAGTTCGAAACCTACAGGGCGGACGACGCGGGCTTCGGCAGCGTGGATCCGGCGCTCTACGCGCCCGGCAGCCCCGACATCAACATCACGTACCCGATGCAGCGGTGGTCCAAAGTCACCGCAGGCTACCTCGGTCGCGAGCTCGGAACGCCCGCTGGCGGACCAGGTCTCCATCCAGGCCTATGGCCAGGACAACAAGCGCAACCTGAACTTCGGGCTGGACATGGCGCTCGGGCCCTCCGCGAGCATGTCGATCCAGCAGAAGAACTTCACGAACATCCGCACCTACGGCGTACGCGCCGAGGCGCGCAAGCTCGCGACGCCGGGCCTGCTCTTCACCTACGGGGTGGACGCCGTGCGCGAGCACGCCGAGGGGACGGACCACAACACGACGACGATCCTCGGCTTCGGCCCGCCGATGGAGGACGTGAGCGACCGGCCGCAGCTGCCGACCTCGACCTTCCTCACGCTGGGGGCCTTCGCGCAGAGCGAGATCCAGGCGACCGACCGCCTCTCCTTCGTGGCGGGCGGGCGCTACCAGAGCGCCCGGGCCGAGACGTTCGCCACGCCGGGCCTCGAGACCATCACGCCCGACGACCATCACCGACGGCACGTTCGTCGCGGCCCTCAACGGCCTGTTCGAGGTGGGCGGCGGGGTCTCGCTGGTGGCTTCTGCGGGACGCGCGTTCCGCTCGCCGAACCTGATCGAGCGCTTCTTCGACGGTCCGACCCCCGAAGGCTCGGGCTACCAGGTCGCCAATCCCGACCTGAAGGCCGAGACCAGCTTCAACGTCGACCTCGGCGTGCGCTACCGGAACGGACCGGTGTCGCTCGACGCCTTCGGGTTCCGCAACAAGATCTACGACGGTATCCGCATCCAGCCGCTGGACTACGAAGTGGGTGGCCAGGCGGCCTACCAGAACACGAACGTCGAGCAGCTCCTCTTCCGGGGCTTCGAGGTCGAACGGGGACGTTCTGGTCGCGGGTGGGCTGTCGGTGGGCGGTAACTACTCCTGGATGGACGCGAAGGACGCGCTCAACAAGGAGAACCCGGTGGGCGAGTCCTTCAGCAGCAAGGTCACCGGGACCGTGCGCTACGAGGATCCCGCGGACCGCTTCTGGGCGGCGTGGGAGATCCGCCACAACGGCGATCGCAAGGACGTCCAGCTCGTCGACAACCCCATCGGCGACGTGCTGCCGGCCTTCACGGTGCAGAACCTCCGCGCCGGCGTCACCGTGCTCCGGACGGAGGGTGGCCAGGTCCATCGCCTGAACGTGGCCGTCACCAACCTGACCAACCAGCTCTACGCGGAATTCTCCAATGCCTCGTTCTTCCGCCCCGAGCCCAAGCGCAACCTGACCCTCACCTGGGAGGTGTCCTTCTAGGACGCCCATCTGGAGACGGCGGCGGACGGCCTTCGAAGGCCGTCCGCCGCCTCTTCGCGCGAAAGGAGACTGCCCGATGCCCGCTTTCGTTTCCTTCATCCCCATCGCCACCACGATCGTCGCGGCCTTCTTCGCGCCGGTGGTCTTCCGCCGATGGAGGGAGCGCCGCTCGGGGCCGCACCTGCTCTGGTGGTCGATGGGCATCGCGATGTACGGGGTGGGGACCTTCACGGAGTCCTTCACGACGCTCTTCGGGTGGCACGAGTGGGTGTTCCGGGCGTGGTACATCTCCGGGGCGCTCCTGGGCGGCGCGCCTCTCGCCCAGGGCACCGTCTACCTGATGTTCTCCCGGAAGCTGGCCAACCGGTTGGCGGTCGCGCTGGTGACCGTGGTCGTGGTGGCGTCGATCGCCGTGCTCCTCAGCCCGATCGACTACGGCCTGGTGGAGGCCCATCGTCTGACGGGGCACGTGATGGAATGGCACGCGGCCCGGTTGTTCAGCCCCTTCATCAACACGTACGCCGCCATCTTCCTCATCGGCGGCGCGATCGTGTCGGCGTGGAGGTTCCGCAAGGACGCCTCAGCGCGCCATCGCTTCATCGGGAACGTGTGCATCGCGGTGGGCGCGCTCCTGCCCGGGATCGGCGGGACGGCGACGCGATTCGGGCACACCGAGGTGCTCTACATCATGGAGTTCCTCGGCCTCATCATGATCTGGATCGGGTACCGCTACAACGTCATGCCCGGTGGCCGTGGGGCGCCGGCCGGACAGACCGATCGCGCCGTGGGCTCCACGGCCTGACCACGGGCCGCGGTCGGGCTCCGGCGTCCGCGCCGAGCTCCGCGGGTGACGACGCGCCTCAGTGCCGGCCGCGGCGGCCCTGCTTGAAGATCTTCCGGAAGTCCGGAATGGGCGGGTCGAAGGGCGGGGCCGGGCTGGGAGGCGGCGGGACCCTGGGCGGCTTCGGGGTGCAGGGTGGCTCCGGGAACTTCAGGGGGTGCTTCCGGTCCCGAGGCGCGTGCTGTCGATTGCTCTTGGCCATAGATCCCTCCTCCATGCATCTCATACGCCGCGGGGCGCGTGAAAGGTTCAGAAGTACAGGGACAGTGCGGCGTAGCCCAGTAGCGGGACCGATCCGTACTCCGAGCCCAGGGCGGAGGACGGTTCGGATGTCCCCGCTCCAAGCCCCAGGAAGACTCCCGCCCTCAGCGAGGCCGAGGACGTGACGGACCAGGAGACGCCCGGGGCGATCAGGGCGCTCCCGTCCGTCAGGTTCACGAGCGCCATCGCGTCCGTGGCGACCAGGGGATGCGCCTGCCAACTCGCCTGGGCGGCGGTGGTCCAGCGTCCCAGCGTCTGCATCTCCCCGTCCCGGTAGGGGGCCGAGGCCACGACCCGCAGCAGGTCGGAGGCCCGCGCGGCGCCGAACCCGTCGAACTGGAGCTCGACGAGGGCGCGCAGGTCGCGTCCGGCCAGGGAGAAGAGGCGGTCTCCACCGATGGCTCCGCGGACCGTGGTGCCTCCGGCCGGGTCCCGCCGCAGCGCCAGCGCGCCCCGTAGTGCCGTCGAGCCCGCCGCCCCGGTGGCGAACAGCGCGGCCGCGCCGTGGTCGTGGACGACTCCGCCCCAGGCGCCGAGGGCCCATCCGCCCCGGGATGTCTGAACGCGTCCCACCGCGGTGAGGGTGGTCCCCGCGGCCGTCTTCGTCGGCCGCACGACGGCCTCCACCTCGCTGAAGGGTCCGGGGAAGGCGCGCACCCGCACCGCGTCCACTCCGCCCCGATACTCGCGGAACGGGTCCGACGGATCGAACGGCGCGAAGGGATCCGCCGGGGTCAGGAAGAGGGTCGTCGCCCACGAGATCGCCTGCCGGCCCACTACCACCGACATCGGCCCTGCGTCCACGGCGACGTTCAGCCGGTCGAAGCGGTGGCGCCACGAGGTCCGGCTCGTGGAGCGGATCTCCCAGTCGATGCCCAGCCAGTCGCCGGTGGAGGCCGTGGTCCCTCCGGGCGTCGTGACCGCGACACCTCCCCCGACCGGGGTCCGGCTCAACAGGTGCTCGTAGGCCACCTCCACCGAGATCGGTCCCTCGTTCCACGACGGCATCAGGCGGAACCGTCCCAGGAGGGTGGTCCCGCCCGGGCCCAGATCTCCGGCCCGGGCGTGCGTCCCGACGCCGAGGCCGTAGCCCTTCACGTCGAACGCCTGTCCCGCGAGGCCGCCCGGGGTCGCTGCGCTGACGCCGAGCGTTGCCGCCAGGAGGATCACGCGGACGCGCGTCCACGCGAGCGGGCGCCGCTTCACGCGGCGCCCGGTGCGGGGCCCCTCCGCTCGTCGGCTTCGATCCGTCCGTCCACGAGCCGGATGAGGCGGCGGGCGCGGTCCATGACCCGTGGGTCGTGGGTCGAGAAGACGAAGGTGGTGCCGTGCTCCCGGTTCAGCCGCTCCATCACGTCCAGGAGCGCGTCGGAGGTCGCCGAGTCGAGGTTCGCAGTCGGCTCGTCGGCGAGCACGAGGGCGGGATTGCCCACCACCGCCCGGGCGACCGCGACGCGCTGCTGCTGTCCCCCGGACAGCTTCCCGGGGCGCCGGTTCTCCATGCCCTCGAGGCCGATCTCCGCGAAGAGCGCCCGCACGCGCCGGTGGCGCTCCTCCGCCGGGACCCCGCGGAGAAGCAGCGTGAACTCGGCGTTCTCGAGAGCGGACAGGACGGGCAGGAGGTTGTAGGCCTGGAAGACGAACCCGATGCGCTCGAGGCGGAGGCGCGCCAGGTGCTTCGGGTCCATGGCCGTGAGCTCCCGGTCGTCGACCCACACGCGTCCGCGCGTCGGGGCGGTCAGCGCACCCAGGAGGTTCAGCACCGTGGTCTTGCCCGATCCCGAGGGTCCCGCCATCGCCACGAAATCCCCGGGGGCCACCTCGAAGGTGAGGCCCCGGACGGCTTCCACGGGGCTCGGCTCCTGGGGGTAGATCTTCCAGACGTCCTCGGTGCGGACGGCGGGTGGATGCCCGTTCGTCGATGTCATTGCTCGAACTTCATCGCCTCCGCCACGTCGAGCTTCGACGCGCGGAAGGCGGGGTAGAGGGACGCGAGCGTCCCGATGACGAGGATGGACGCCACGGAGAGCACGACCTGGTCGAAGCGGAAGACCGGCACGATGACGGGGTCGATGACGCCGCCCGAGGCGGTCATCCCCTCCTTCATGAACGCGCTGAAATCCAGGCCGTGGCGGAAGAACCCCCACGTGAACACGAAGCCTGCGACCATGCCGACCAGCCCGGCGGCGGCCGTGAGGAACAACCCCTCGCCCAGGACCACGAACCCCGTCTCGCCGCCGGTGAGCCCGAGCGCCTGGAGGATGCCGAACTCCCGCTTCCTCCCCAGCACGGACATCATCACCGCGTTGAGGATGGCCAGGGCGATGATGGCGAAGAGGATCGTGTGGAAGAGGTAGTCGCCGTAATCGTCGATGCGGACGGCGGAGTCCATCTCCGGCGAGGCCTGGCGCCACGGCAGCACGCGGATGCCCTGCGCCCCGTCCAGCTCGGTGCGAAGGAGGTTCGCCGTGGCCTCGGTCTCCCGGGAGCTGTCCAGGAGTACGGCGATGGATGTGACGGCCCCCGGCACGCCGAGCCACGTGCGCATGGTCTCCAGGGGGACATGGACCAGCCCTTCGTCCATCTCCTGGATCCCGGTGTGGAAGATACCCGCGACGCGCATCAGCTGCCCCTCCACCTGGCCCGAGGCGGCCTGCGCCGTGAGGACGAAGCGATCGCCGACCTGGAGGTGGAGCCGCCGGGCCAGCTCGTCGCCCACGAAGGCGTGCAACCGGTCCCCCGGCTCGAGGTAGCGGCCCTCCGTGAGCTGGTCCGGGAGGGTAGAGAAGACGCGTTCCCGCGCGGGATCCACACCTTCGATCCGCACGGGCAGGGCCGAGGACGCGGAGCTCGCCAGCCCGCTCACGGTCAGGCGGGGCACCCACGTGCGCACGTTCGGCGCCACCGCCGTGTCCTCCAGCGCCCGGATCACGCGGCGCACCCGTGCGGAGTCGAGGCGATGCTCCAGCCTTCCCGTCTCCAGGTATTCCGGCGCCTGGATCGCCACATGCCCGGTCCCCAGCCGCACGGCCGAGTCGATCCACTGCTCGTGGCCGCCCTCCGCGATGGAGCGGGAGAAGATCAGCAGCGCGAGGCCCAGGGCCATGGCCGTGGCCGTCAGGATGCTGCGCCGGGTGTTGCGCCCGACGCTGCGGAAGGACAGGAGGAGGAGGGCGTAGAGCTTCATCGGTCGGCCAGGGCGTCGGCCGGGGGCACGCGGGTGGCCTTCCAGGCCGGGTAGATGGCCGCGAGCACCGAGGTCAGGAAGAGGGCGACCGCGCTGATGACCGGGGTCTCCGCGGAGTACTCCACCCGGAGGATGGGCCGCCACTGCGCGCCGCTCCACGAGAAGCTCCCCACCAGCCAGCTCAGGTCGGGCGGGGAGTTGTGCCACCACCACATCACCGGCGCCGTGATCCCCGCTCCCGGCAACCAGGGCGAGGGCGCCCAGCATGATCCCCTCGTAGACGACCGTGCGCCCCACCCCGGTGGCCGTGGTGCCCAGCGCCCGCACCACGGCGAACTCCTTCTTCCGCTCGAAGGTGCCGATGATCATCGTGTTCGCCACCCCGAAGACGGCCATGCCGAAGATGATGATGACGATGAGGAAGTTCATGGAGTCCATGAGGTCCACGGACTGGGCGAGCTCGGGACGGAGTTGGCGCCACGAGCGCACCGATAGCGGGGGACCGCCGCCCTCCAGGCGCCGTGCCAGCTCGACGGCGATGGCGTCCGTGTCCCACGGGCGCGTCACGTCCAGGGCGACCTCGTGGATCCGGTCCGGCGCCATGGCCAGGAGGAGCTGGAGGTCGGGGAGGGGAAGCACCGCGTAGGAGGCGTCGATGCCCGGAGTGCCGGTATGGAAGACCCCGGTGAGCGTGTAGAGATCGTTGCCGAGGGACCCGTCGGCGGCCGGCGCCACGAGGATGACCTCGTCCCCCAGCTTCACCTGGAGCTGGCGGGCCATCTCCGAGCCCACGGCCACCTCGTGGGCGCCCGGCGCGTGGGATCCGACCCCCGTCCAGCGTGGACAGGAGCGTCGTGACCTTCGGCTCCCGGTCGGGGTCGATGCCCATGAGGAGGCCGGCCTCGGTGCGCTCTCCGGCGGAGACCAGCCCGCCGCCGTACAGCCGCGGCGCCGCGGCCACCACGTCGGGGTCGGCGTCGATGCGAGCCAGGAGAGCCGCGACGTCGGTGCCTTCGTCGCCGCCGATGGTGGCGTGCATGCTCCGCTCGGGGAGGTAGTCCGGCGGCGTGGATCTGGATCTGCCCGCTGAGCAGCCGGGTGCCGTTCTCGACGAGCTCCGCGCTCATCCCGTCCGTGAGGCCCACCATCACCACCGCGGACAAGTAGCCGAAGGCGAGCGCCGATGCCGTCACCAGCGTGCGTCCCCGGTTCCGCCACAGGTTGCGCCAGGCGACGCGCCACCAGACGGCGTCGCGATCGGTCACGTCACCGGCTCCTGGCTCGCAGGTTGCGCAGGCTGAAGAAGTCCGGGGTCAGGCCGACGTCGAACTCGAGCTCGTGGTAGATGAGTGTCGTGCTCTCGTCGGGCTTGTCCGTCGGGACGACGCGCATCGTCGGCCGGCACCAGGCGCCCGCCCATGCGCTTGTAGTCGGAGAACGTCATCGTCCGCACCAGCGTGCCGTCCTCGTCGTAGTAGCGGACCCAGGTGGGCATCAGGTCCTCCTTGCGGACCTGTTCCTCGATCCGTCCCCAGACCACGGGGGCCTCGGGCTTGGGAGTGAGCGTGAACTCCCAGACGGGCACGCCGTCCCGCTCACCGTCGAAGGCGATCTCGATGTCGTAGTCGTCCACGATGCGGCTCTCCTTCACCAGGTCGTCGTTCGTGAAGTGCGATCCCATCCAGGAGCCCATCATCAGCGACGGTGGCACCTTGATCGTGCGGTCCACACGCGGGAGGTAGTTCCAGACCTCCTGACCGGCCTTGAGCGTGGCCGTGCCCGCCTCGCGGGGAGGGGCGGTGACGCGTACCAGCGAGTATTCCGTCCCGAGGGACCAGACCTCCATCTCCAGGCTCCGGGACCAGTGCTCGGTCTTGATGCGCATCTCGACCTTGCCGTGGCTCGACTCGCCTCGCAGAAGGCGATCCACCCGATCGATGATCTCCCGGGCCGTCTGGGCACGGAGCGGGGTCGCGATGGCGAGCCCGGCCATCACGGCGGGCGCCGCGGCGCGGGCGAACCGCTCCGCGGCCCTACGAACGGACGAGTGCGAGGGGAAGGGAATCACGGGGACTCCTCGGGATCCTGAGCCGCCACGAGCAGCTCGGTGAATCGGTTCCAGACGCGTTCGAGCAACTCGTGGTCGCCCATGGCGAGATGGTGGAGCGCGAGGCCGTCGAGCATGACCTCCACCATGCGGGACGCGACCTCGGGGTCCTCCGAGACCCCCAGGACGGGAGCGAGGGCGCCCACGGTCCGCCGGTGCATCTCGAAGGCTCCCCGGGAGAGCCGGTCCCGGATGCGAGGGTCGAACATCCCCTTGATGAAGAACACGAAGTAGGCGTGGAGGAAGCGCTCGTTGTCCACGAGCGCCCTCATTTCCCGCGCGAACGCATCGAGGCGGCCGGTGAGGGAGACCTCACCGTCCACGACGTCGTCCAGCATCTCGAAGAAGATCTCCTCGAGCGCGGCGAGCGGGATCTCGTCCAGCGAATCGAAGTGGTGGAAGAGCGTCGCCTTGCTCATCCCCACTTCACGCGCGAGGGCCGATGCCGTGAACCGGTCCGGGCCCTCGCGCCCCATGAGCTCCACGGCCGCGTGCAGGATGCGTGTGCGGGTAGTCGGCTCGGCGTCCATGCCGTCAAGGCTAGCGTTGACCGATCGGTCGGTCAACACGTGCCACCCCTTGTCTCGTCAAGCATCTTCCGCTCTTGTTGTTGGTCTCGACCCGGGACTTCGTCGGGCACCCAGCGTGTCGGCCCAGGTCGTCACGAGCATCACCGCGTTTCCCCTCCTTTCGGCTGTAGGCATGCCTTCTCGAATTCTCCGGCCGTGGATCGCGGCCGTGGCTCTCCTCCTCGCGGCGTCCTCCCTCGGCGCCCAGGAGGTTTCACTCCTCTTCGTTCGCGCTTCCTCCCCGAACCCGGAGCTCACCGACCCGATCGGGTTCGAGCTCGGCGGCCGGGTCGAGGCCCGGGGATGGGTCCTGGGGCTGGGCTTCGTGCGCTATTCGGAGGAGACGATGAAGAGCGGCACCGTGTGTCGCGTATACTCACCCCGCATCGACTGTGACACGGAGCAGGTCGAGACCACCGCCGCGCTCGGGGGGCTGCGCTTCGAGGTCATGCGGGACGTCCACGTGGGGGACGTCGCGCCGCGTCGGCGTCGGGGGTGGCGTGAGCTTCAACTCCCTGTGGGCGAGCGCCGACGGCATCTCGGGCCGGCGGGCCGACCTGCACCTTCCCAACGACGGCCAGCTCGGATATCTGGGCCGCGTGTCCGTCGACCTCGCCCCGCTACCGCGCCTGCCGCTGCGCCTCGTGGGGAGCTATGCGGTCCACTGGGTCCGCTTCCGCGGGTGCGTGGATCCCACCGACCCCACCAGTGGCTACGCGCCCTTCTGCGGCAACGAGCGCTTCCGGGAGGTCGCCCTGGGGCTCTCCTGGGACCTGTCGGCCCTGAGAGGCGGCTGAGCCGGGTCGTGGGCGGTCGGAGCCACATCCGGGATGCGATCGCGCGCACTGGTCGGCGCGGCCGGGCTCATCCTCCAGGCGGTGGCCGTCTCCGGGGCACTCGCTCCGGCGGCGTCCGCGCAGGAAGTGTCGCTCCTGCACGTACGTGCCTCCTCCTCCAACGCCGCGCTCCCCCATCCGGACGGGTTCGGTCTCGCGGGCGAGGTCGCCACCGGCGACTGGCGCTTCGGGCTGGACCTGGTCCGCTACGCCGACGAGACGGTGCGGCAGGGCCGGGTGTGCCGTTCCCCGGGGGTCGCCTGCGACGTGGAGGACGTGAGCGCTTCCGCTTCGCTCACGGACCTGCGCGCCGTCGCGTCGCGCGCCGTGCACGTCGGCCCGGCCCTGCGGCTTTCCGCCGGGGCGGGGGTGAGCTTCGGCGCAGTGTCGGTGACTGCGACGGGGACTTCGGGACGCCGTGCGTTCCTCTACGTGCCGAACGAGGGGCAGCTCGGCTGGC
Source organism: uncultured Gemmatimonadales bacterium (assembly GCA_963848895.1). Lineage (GTDB taxonomy): Bacteria > Gemmatimonadota > Gemmatimonadetes > Longimicrobiales > Gaopeijiaceae > SZUA-318. Next base: position 1,069,748 of record CAWKGE010000013.1, on the reverse strand, counting down.
TGGGCATGCTGGCGATGGAGGTCGCTCCGCTGCCGGGGGTCCCGTTGCGCCTGGTGGGCCGATACGCCGCACATTGGGTGGCGTTCCGGGGCTGCGTCGATCCCTCGGAGCCGACCAGCGGCGATGCGTTCTTCTGTGGGAACGACCGCTTCGGGGAGGTGTCGGTGGGGCTGGCCTGGGACCTGACCGGTGTGAGGGGCGGCTGAGCTCCTATCCGCCTCCACGCTGTGCCGACCGCGCCGCGAGCTCCGTGGCCCGGCTCAACGCCGGGCCACGGAAGCCCCGCCGGGTCAGGTAGCCGAGCAGTCGTCGCCGGACCTTCTCCCGTTCCGGCGAGTGCCCGGGCGCGGCGAGTGCCCGCAGCGTGTTCTCGCCCTGACGTCGGATCCACCCCTCGACGACCCGCTCCACGAGATCGGCTTCGGTGACTTCCTCCTCGTCGAGGACGGTCTCGATGGCGCGCTCGGCCTCCGCCGTGGCGACGCCTTTTGCCCGGAGCTCCTGTGCGAGGCGGGCCTTCCCGCGGGGACGGTGGCGCAGGCGATCCCGCACGAAGGCTGCTGCGACGGCTTCGTCGTCGACGAGCCCGCGTGCTTCCAGTCGGTCGAGGCAGGGCTCCACCCGGGCCGGCCGGAACCCCTTGGCCAGGAGCTTCCGGCGTAGCTCGGCACGCGTTCGCGCGCGGTACGACAGGAGGTGCAGGGCCGCGTCGCGGATGCGGATGTCGGCATCCGCGTCGAGAAGATGATGGCGCCGGTTGGCGGGCAGGGTGTCCCCGACGCCGAGTCGCATCCGCTCGAGCGCCTCGAGGGCCACCTCGAGCGGCTCGCCACGATCGAGATGGAGGCGGACGTGGAGGCCCCGGGGTCGCAAGGCCTCCACGCGGAGGATGGTGGGGGGGACCGAGGCCACGGTCATTCCCCCTTCTGGGCGTACCAGCGCCCATCCAGGAGGTCGTGGTAGAGCGTCACCGGACGTCCGTCGTCCAGGACCACGGCCCTGTAGACCCGGGAGATGGGGGTTCGCCACCATTCGTCGTCGATGCGCCAGCGCTCGCGGACGGTTTCCACGCGCCGCGCGGGCCTTCCCGGGAGACGGACGTGCGTGGGCTCGCCCGCTTCGTCGGTGCGGACGTCGACCGAGCGGGGCCGACCCAGAGGGCGTAGCTGCGGGGCGTCGCTCACGGATCGAAGGTCAGCAGGGCGTGGCGGCGCTCGGGGATCCTCGACCAGGGGTCGACCTCCACCACGCGGTAGAGCGGAGAATGTCCTAGACGTAACTTTAGCTCCTTGACTGCATCTTTAAGAGAGAAAGGAACTTCGCCCCGTGTGAGATCCCTTCCACCTGCCGCTCGCCCACCCTCCTCCTTCCGGTCGAAGAGGCTCGTCTGGGTGGAGGGCGCGCCGAAGCGGGTGAGCTCCACGAGGAGGGTCTCCACAGCCCGCGGGGGAGGGGATATCGCCATCTTGCCGCGCAGGGGGAAGGCGATCTTCTCCCGCTCGGAGGTGGGCTCCCGCAGAACGGCCTCCACGAACCAGGAGCCGCCCCCCTCCAGGTAGGCGCCCAGGCGCACCGCCGCCACGCTCCGTCCCCGGCGGGCGGGTCGGGACAGGGCCCGCTCCACCAGGCGATCGAGGGCGCCGTGGAGGGTCTCGGCGAGGCCTACGGGCGTGGGGAAGTCCAGCGAGACCCGGATGGGGCGGGGGCGGTGGAAGGGACGCACCCGGTCGATACGGCGGCCCGTGGCCCAGGCCAGGGCGTCGCGGCCCTCCTCACCGAACTGGGCGACGAGTGAGGGCTCGGGGAATCGGCGCAGCTCCCCCAGCGTGGCGACGCCCAGGCGCTCGAGGCGCTGGATGGCCAACGGATCCACGGGGAGCGCCCCCACGGGGCAGGAGGCCAGGAAGTCGACCAGACCGTCCTCGGACACGATCACGGGGTTTCCCGATCGGGCGGAGGCCGCCGCCACCCAGGCGCCGAACCTTCCCGGCGCCATCCCGGCGCGCGTGGCCGCCACGAGCGGGGAGGGGAGGATCCGGAAGAGGGAGCGCAACGCCCGCTCCGCCTGACGGACGGGGGAGCCGTAGAGGCGCCCCAGCCCGTCCATTCCGAGGAAGACCCGCCCGCGTCCCGCGGGCTCCACCACCGGGGTGAGCTCGGCAAGCACTTCGAGCATGGCCTCGGTGGCGGCGTCGTAGTGTGCGGGATCGGGCTCCAGGAGGGTGAGGGAGGGGCAGAGGGACACCGCCTGGGAAACGAGCTGCCCCGGACGTACGCCCGCGTCGTGCGCGCGTTCCGAGACCTGCCAGACGGTGCGGCGGACGCTCTCTCCCGGGGAGAGGAGCGCCACGGAAGCGGCATCGAGCTCGGGGGAGCGCACCAGCTCCAGCCGCAGCTCGAAGGTGGGGAGCCAGAGGCAGAGAGCCTGGCGGCTGCCGCGTGCGACATCGGCTCCTTCGGCGAAGGTTCCGGAAAGGCTCCATCCATGCTCGGCGTCCCGGGGCTGCGCGCTCGTCCTGCTCCTGGCATCCCACCCGCTGGTCGGGTGGGTGGGAACACCATAGGGACTGCGCCGGGGCTCGGACATGGGTGAACGGGACACCTGGAAGGAGACGAAGAAAAGCGAGTCCCCCCGGGCTTCCGACGCCCGTCGCGTCGAACACGCGCCGCTCTTCCGGAAACGGCACCCGGCACCACGCCACACACATCCCGCGTTGACGGGTCGTAGGCCCGGGGGGAGCCCTTGGCCGAACAAATACCGAAACTTCGTCCCGAAGATATACCGAAGATTCCCCGAAAGCAAGGAGGTGAGTGGGGTGCGTGGACCTCTTCCGGCGGCGCTCGCAGGTAGAAGTACAGGCTCCCCCGACGTCGGGGCCTTGCCCGAGCCTTGCCCGAGCGCGGAGGTCCCCATGAACCCCCCGTCTCTAACGCTGGGCGTCGAGGAGGAGTACCAGGTCGTCGATCCCGACACCTGCCTTCTCCACCCCTACATCACCCGGGTCCTGCAGGAAGGTCGGATCACGGTGAAGGGAATCAAGCCCGAGCTCCACCAATCCACCGTGGAGGTGGGCACCGAGGTGTGCGCGACCTCCGCGGAAGTCCGCTCGGAGATCGTGCGTCTGCGCTCCGCCGTCACCCAGCTCGCGGGTGAGCACGGGCTACGGATCGTGGCGTCCGGAACCCATCCGATCTCCTCGTGGATCGAGTCGCAGATCACGCCGATGGACCGGTACCTGGGGCTGGAGGAAGCCCTCCAGGACGTGGCTCGGCGAAACCTGATCTTCGGGACCCACGTCCACGTGGGGATCGAGGACCGGGAGTTCCTCATCGACACGATGGCGGTGGTCCGCTACTTCCTCCCGCACCTTCTCGCCCTGTCCACGAGCTCCCCCTTCTGGATGGGACGCAACACCGGGCTCAAGTCGTACCGCACCCGGGTGTGGCGGGAGTTTCCCCGCTCCGGGGTGCCGCCGGCGTTCCGCACCTGGGCCGAGTACGAGGACCTGATCGCGACGCTCGTCCGGGCCAACTCCATGGAGGATCCCTCCAAGCTGTGGTGGGACCTCCGCCCCTCGCACTTCTATCCCACCCTGGAGTTCCGGATCTGCGACATGGCGACCCGGGTCGACGAGGTCGTGTGCCTGGCGGCGCTGACGCAGGCCATCGTGGCCAAGATGTGGAAGCTCCGGCGGGACAACCTCACGTTCCGGCACTATTCGGTCGAGCTCTTGCAGGAGAACAAGTTCCGGGCGGCCCGCTATGGGTTGGACGGGAACCTCATCGACCTGGGGAAGGGAGAGGAGATCGACACCCGCCGGATGATCCACGAGCTCGTGGGCTTCGTCGACGACGTCGTCGACGAGCTCGGTTCGCGCGCCGACGTCGAGTACGTGGCCAAGATCCTCGAGGACGGCTCCAGCGCCGATCGGCAGCTGCGCGTCTACGAAGAGGAGGGGACCCTCGAGGCCGTCGTGCACCACTTGCTGGAGGAGACGACGCGAGGTTGCTGCGAGGAGCTCGTCGATCGCCCGGGCGCGGGCCACCACGCCGACGTCCGGTCCCAGCGGGCTCGTCCGATCGACGAGGGTTGGGTCACGCCCCCGGGGCCCGGGCCGCTCAACTGATCGCTTCCCGGAGCGGACGCACCGAGCCCGCATCGCCGCGCTTGCCCGCCGGGGCGCGTCGGGTGGAGCTTTCTGCATGTCTCCCGGCCCCTTCGCGCCCTTCCTCCGCCACCAGGGCGTCGTCGTCCTCGACGGCGGCCTCGCCACGGCCATGGAGGCGCGCGGGCAGGATCTGGACGATCCACTGTGGTCCGCGCGCGTCCTCCTGGACGCGCCGGAGGTCGTGCGCGCCGTCCACCGGGAATACCTGGAGGCGGGTGCCGACTGCATCGCCACCGTGACGTATCAGGCGACCTTCGAGGGCTTCGCCGCGCGAGGGCTGTCCGAGGGGGAGGCCGAAGCGGCGTTCCGCACCGCGGTACGTCTCGCCGTGGAGGCCCGCGACACGTTCTGGAGCGACGTCTCCAACCGGGCAGGTCGCCTGAAGCCGCTCGTGGCCGCGAGTGTGGGGCCATACGGCGCCTACCTCGCCGACGGATCGGAGTACACGGGCGACTACGATCTGGACGAGGACGGGCTGGTGGCCTTCCACCGGCGCCGCTGGCACCTGCTCGCCGGGTCGGACGCGGACGTGCTGGCGTGCGAGACGATTCCTTCGGCCGCCGGAGGCCCGGGCGCTGCTTCGCCTCCTCGCCGAGACGCCGGACCGCTGGGCGTGGATCTCCTTCCAGTGCAGGGACGGGGAGCACCTCGCCGACGGGAACCCCCTCGCGGAGGTGGCTCGCCGCTGCGACGCCGAGGAGCGCGTCTGTGCGCTGGGGGTCAACTGCGTGCCGCCGGCGCGCGTGGCTCCCCTGCTGCGGCAGGCGCGCGCGGTCACGGCGAAGCCGCTCGTCGCCTACCCGAACTCGGGCGAGGCGTACGACCCTGTCACCAAGCGCTGGAACCCGGGGGCGGGGGCGCAAGACCTCGTCGCCTCGGCGCCCGGATGGCGCCGGAGCGGAGCCACCGTCCTCGGCGGATGCTGTCGAACGGGGCCCGACACGATCGAGCGGCTCAGGGCCGCCCTCCTCCGCGGCTGAGGCGAGGCGTCGAGCCGCTGCCTCAGCCCTTCGCCAGCCGCAGGACGCTGCCCGTCACGATCCCGGCATCGACGCCGGCCAGGAAGCGCACCACCCGGGCGATCTCCTCCGGTGCCAGCCACCCACTCCGGTCGGCGTCGGGCATCGCACGGCGGTTGGCGGGGGTGTCGATGGTCGTCGGGGCGATGGCGTTGACCGTGATCCCCGCCGGCCCCAGCTCCTTCGCCAGGTTGCGGGTGAGGCTGACGACCGCGGCCTTGCTGGCCAGGTAGGCGCTCATCCCGGCCACCGGCCCGTCGACGGCCGCCGCGGCCGCGACGTTGACGATGCGTCCGCCTCCGGAATCCCTGAAGAGGGGAACCGCAGCGCGCACGGCCAGGAAAGGCGCTGCAGCCAGGCCTTCCCACAGCCGCCGCCAGGTGTCGGGGTCCGTCTCCTCCACCGGAGCCGCCGCGAAGCCGCCCACCAGGTTGCACAGCAGGTCGAGTCGGCCGTCCTCACGCCGCACGCGTGCGAAGAGGTCGTCGACGTCCGCCGGCTCGGTGAGATCCGCGCGTTGCAGGCGGAGCGCGTCGCTGCGCCCCACACGTGCGAGGAACCCTTCGTCGTCGCTCTCTCTGCGCCGCGGGACATGCACCCGCCATCCGTCATCGAGCAGCATGCGTACGACCGCTCCCCCCAGACCTCCGGTTCCTCCGCTCACCACCGCCACCTTCGTGCTCATGGTCGCCTTCCTGTTCGTCGCGGGAATGCCGGCCCCGGACCGGTCGCCTCGTGGGCGGAGCGTCGCCTTGCCCCCGTCCTCGGAATCCGAATAACTTCAGGGCTCTTCGACGTTCCCGCAGCCCTCCCGGCCGCGGGTGGGCGAAGCCGATTGCAGGTCTTCCCGCGACATCCTCCGGAGTGTTCCGTGGCCGCATACGCGCAGGCTGTCGTCCTACGGCGCGGGACCCCTCCCTCCTCACCCGCGAGCGTCCCGCCATGCAGGTCCGCTTCCACGCCGCTGATCCCCTGTCCCACGACACCCCTCTCCTGGTGGTCGGAGTGGCCGAGGGTCAGACCTCGCCCGACGGCTTCCTCGCCCGGCTGGATGCCCATCTCGGCGGGGCGGTAACGCAGGCGCTGGACGCCCGGGACCTTCAGGGCAAGGCCGGCGAAGAGGTCCTCCTGTACGGCGGGGAACGGGGCCCCAGGAGGGTGGCGCTCCTGGGTCTGGGCAAGCCCGAGGCGCTGGACACGGAACAGGTGCGCAGGCTGTCGGCTCGGGGCGTTCGTCTCGCAGAGCGGCTCCGCCTCGACGGGATGGCGCTCTGGCTCGGCCCGGAGGAGGCCATCACCGACGCGGCCCGAGCGCAGGCCGCCGCGGAGGGCGCGACCCTCGCGGCGTGGCGCTTCACGGAGCTGAAGCGGCCCGTCGACGACGAGCCGCCGGCGCCGGTGGAGCGGGCGGACCTCTTCGGAGAGGGCGACGCCGGCGAGCTCGCCGAAGGCGCGCGGGTGGGTGAGATCGTCGCCCGCGGCGAGAACTTCGCCCGCACGCTCCAGTCGCGCCCCGGCAACCTCGCCACGCCCTCGCACCTGGCTGCCGAGGCCGAACGGGTCGCGGGCGAGCTCGGGCTCTCCGTGACGGTGTTCGACGAGGACGCCCTGCGCCGCGAAGGGATGCACGCGATCCTGGCCGTTTCCAGGGGATCCACGGAGGAGGCCCGCCTGATCGTCCTCGAGCACCGGGGCGGCACGGAGGGCGAGCCCCCGCTCGTCCTGGTGGGCAAGGGCCTCACCTTCGATGCGGGCGGCATCTCCATCAAGCCTGCCTCGGGCATGGAGGACATGAAGTTCGACATGTCCGGCGGGGCCGCCGTGCTCGCCGCGATGCAGGTCGTCGCGGAGCTGGGCGTGCCGGCGAACGTCGTGGGGATCGTGCCCTCGTCGGAGAACCTCCCGTCCGGGAGCGCGGTGAAGCCCGGGGACGTCATCCAGACCCTCGCGGGCAAGACCGTCGAGGTGATCAACACCGACGCCGAGGGGCGGCTCATCCTCGCGGACGCGCTCGCCTGGGGCGCGCGCATGAAGCCCCGCGGCGATGGTGGACTGCGCCACGCTGACCGGTGCGGTCGTGATCGCCCTCGGGCATCACGCGGCGGGCGTCACCGGCAACGACGAGGCCCTGGTCGAGGAGCTGCGCGCCGCCGGGACCCGCTCGGGGGAGCGCTGCTGGCCCCTTCCGCTGTGGGACGAGTACAAGAAGCAACTGGAGAGCGAGACCGCCGATCTGATGAACGTCGGCGGCCGCCCCGCCGGATCGATCACGGCGGCCTGCTTCCTGTCCGAGTTCGTCGGAGACACGCGTTGGGCGCACCTCGACATCGCCGGCACGGCCTACGGCGAGGGCAAGCTCCCGTATCAGCGCAAGGGCGGGTACGGCTTCCCGACGAGGCTTCTGGTGGAGTGGATCCGGAGTCGCGTCGGCTGACCGTGTCGTCCTCGTCGCCCCCGACGCCCCGCCCCGACCGGTGGGCCGGGGCGCTCGTCCGCTCGCCTCCTCCTCGCCGCGCTCCTGATCGGCGTTCCCTCCGCCCTGCACGCCCAGGTGCCGCCCGACACGCTGGGCCCCCGGCCCCGACCGCCGGGCGACTCGGTGCCTGCCAGCGACACCATCCAGGTGGACACGATCTTCTACAACCTCCCGTCCCTGGATCACCGCCCGGCTGGTGGATGGGAGAGCGGCGCATGGAGCTGGAGGCACGACGAGATCCTGGCGTCGGGGGCCAGCACGCTCGTCGACCTCCTCGAGACCGTCCCCGGCATGGTCGCGCTTCGCGCCGGCGACTACGGCACGCCGCAGGCGGTGACGGCGTTCGGCCTCGGAGGCGGGCGCATCCGTGTATTCCGGGACGGGTTCGAGGTCGTGCCCCTCGCCGGGGGGAGCACCGACCTCTCCCGGGTGGGCCTCGGGGGGATCACGCTGGTCCGGCTCGAGCGGTTCCCCGGGGAGGTCCGCGTCTACCTGTACAGCCTCGAGTTCGACGATGGGCGTCCCTACTCGCTGGTTGAGGCGGGGACGGGCGACCTGAACACGAACCTCCTCCGCGGGACCTTCGCGAACCCCACCACCCTCGGAGGGGACCTGTCCCTCGCGCTCGAGCGGGCGGACTCGCGCGGGGCGCGGGGAGACGAGCCCGGCAACGTCCAGGGGACGTGGGTGCGCTATCAGCTTCATCGTGGGAACGAAGCCGGCCTCGCCGTGGATTTCCGGCGGATGGGCAGCAGCACGGGCGCGGAACCCTACGCGGCGAAGGTGACCCGCACGGATCTGACCATCCGCGGCCGGGCGCGCATCGGCCCGGACGTCGACCGCCGAGGCCTACTGGGGCCGCTCGCAGCACGACGTCGAGGACACGCGGGTCGCGTACGCCACGGAGGGAGGGCGGCGGTCGCAGCTCGGGGTGCGCGCCGGATGGGAGCACGACGGGCCTCTTCGCCGAGGCGGCCTATCGCCGCTTCGGGGGTGCCGCGCTGCCCTCGGACCGCTTCGACCTGTCTCGTCGGCGGCCGACCGGCCCTCGGTGGGCGGGTTCGTGGCCGACCTCGATCGAGCCGGGCTGGGACGGCACCGCCACGTCGACTCGACGCCTTCGGGCGTGGACGCGGCCCTTCCTGGGGCTGTCGGCATTCGGTTCGCGGGAATCCGGCACGTACGGGGGCCGGACGCTCCCGCTCCTGGACGTGACTCCGCCCCCGAGCGGTGACGGCACCGACCCGCGGAACCCAGCCGGCCCCGCAAGAGCCGCCTCCGGACTTCCGCGTGACCGACCGGACGGCCTCGCGCTACGGCGCGCAATGGGCGTGGCGCGGGCGTGATGCTCTCGGGCGCCCGTCTCCGCATCGAGGCCGACTCGCTCCTGCCCGTCGGGATCGAGCCGGACCGCGGCGGGGCGGCGCTGGCGGGGGGCGTGCGTCGGGGGTGGGAGGCGTGGGTCCGGCTCCCCGTTCCCGTCCTGGATGGCCTGCACGTCGAAGGGTCGCTACAGGAGTGGGACGAGCCATGGTCCTACATGCCCCGGCGCATCTACCGGGGCGCGGCGGTCTACCACCGGACGTTCCTGGAAACGGGCAACTTCGAGATGTGGGCGACCGTGGGCGTGGTGGGACACGACCCGATGACGGTCCGCCAGGTCGTCGGCGAGCTCACGGACGCGGAGGGGAACGTCGTGGGGCCGGAGCTCGGCGCGGTCCCCTTCTACCAGAGCTGGTACGGCCGGCTGCAGCTGCGGATCGTCACCGTGCGCGTCTTCCTCGGCTGGGACAACTTCACGATCCGGCGGAACCTGCAGGACTTTCCCGGACCGCCTGCTGCCCCAGACCGCGCGCGTTCTACGGGATCCGTTGGACCATGTGGAGCTGAGCAGCACCGGGGGCATCCGCCCACGCGGCTATGCCTTCGACCCGGCGGACCGAGCCATTATGTTACCAGGCTCTGCCGGAGACGGCGCAAGGACCACGCACAGCGGAGCCGGCATGATCCGCAGCATGACCGGGTACGGCGAGGCCGAGCGGGACATCGCCCGCCGGCCACCTCAGACTCGAGGTGAAGACGGTGAACCACCGCTTCTTCAACTCGAGCCTCAAGACGCCCCCCGGCTTCGACCGATTCGAGCGGGAGCATCACCGAGGTCTTCCGCGCCCACGTCTCCCGCGGGCACGTCAGCGCCTACCTGTCCGTCGACCGTAACCGGCGCGGCGCGGAGGGCGCCGGCGGCGTGCGGGTGGACCTCGAGCGGGCCCGGGGCTACAAGCAGGCCCTCGAGGCGGTCCAGGAGGAGCTGGCCATCCCGGGGATGGTCGACATGCGCATGCTCAGCCACTTCGGCGAGATCTTCCGCGCACCGGACCCCGAGGGCGCACCGGCCGTGGAGGTCGGAGGTCCTCGTCGGGATGGCCGAGGAGGCCGCGCACGCCCTGGTCGCGCTGCGCGAGGCGGAGGGGGCACGGCTGCACGACGATCTCGCGGGGCGCCTGGAGGCGATGGCGACCCACCTGGACATCGTGGCGGAACGCGCGCCCGGATCGTGTGGTTCGGGAGCGGGACCGCCTGCGCGGAGGCGATCCGGGAGCTCACCGAGCAGGTGGAGGTGGACGAGGACCGCCTGGCCCGGGAGATCGCCTACCTGGCGGAGCGATGGGACATCAACGAGGAGATCGTGCGCTTCCGCTCGCACCTCGAGCTCTTCCGGGAGGCGCTGGACTCGGACAGCGCGCGAGCCGGTGGGCAAGCGTCTCGGCTTCCTCGTGCAGGAGATGCACCGCGAGGCCAACACGATCGGGTCGAAGGCGAACGACCAGGCCATCGCGCGAGGCTTCCGTCGCGCTCAAGGAGGAGGTCGAGCGGCTCCGCGAGCAGGTGGAGAACGTCGAGTGAGCGGGCTCGGCTACCGGCCGTTCCCGCTCGTGATCGCCGCGCCCGAGCGGGACGGGCAAGACCACGCTCGCCCGCGGGCTCGTGGAGCGCTCCGACGGGGTACCGCTTCTCGGTGTCCGCCACGACCCGGGCCCGGCGGCCCGGGGAGCGGGACGGCGTGGACTACCATTTCGTCGGACGCGAGCGGTTCGAGGCGATGGTGGCCGCGGGGGAGCTCGTCGAATGGGCGCGAGGTACACGGAGAGGCGTACGGAACGCCGCGACGGGAGCTCGCGGAGGCCGAGGCGCGCGGGCGAGCACGTCGTGCTCGACATCGACGTGCAGGGGGCCCGGCAGATCCGCGCCGCGGTGCCGGAGGCGCTGCTGATCTTCGTGCTGCCCCCGTCCGTGCCGGCGCTGATCGGCCGCCTGCGTGGCCGGGGGACGGAGGACGGCGCGCAGGTGGCCCGACGGCTGCGCACGGCGCTGGACGAGTTGCGGGCGGTTCCCGAGTTCGACCACGTGATCGTCAACGACGACGTGGACCGGTGCCTGGAGGAGATCCGCACGATCGTGCGTGCCGAGGCGCTGCAGGACCGGGCGCGCGACGATCGCTGGAGAAGGACGTGGAGGACATGCGCGACGAGATCGGGCGGATCCTCCGGAGCGAGTACGCGCGACATCAGTCCGAATCAGGAGCAATCCATGAGAGTGTTCACGCCCGGAGAGGTCGCCAAGGGCACCGAGAGCAAGTACCTCGGCGTCCTGGTGGCCGCGAAGTACGCCCGCGAGCTCAACTCGCTTCCGCGTGAGGCGATGCCCATCGGGGAGGAGAAGAAGCTCACGACGCGGTCCCTCGAGGCGCTCACCTCGGGCAACATCGAGTACCGCCTGGTGAAGCGGCGGCGCCGCGAGGAGTAGGGGGAGCCTTGACCGCCGCGCTCGCGCCCCGTCGGCCCTGGGCGGGACGGCACGTCGTCCTCGGCGTGACGGGGGGGATCGCGGCGTACAAGTCGGTCCAGCTCGCGCGCGATCTCACGCTGCCTCGGAGCGGCGGTGGACGTCGTCCTGACCGAGGCGGCGCAGCGTTTCGTGGCGCCCCTCTCCTTCCAGGGTGTGACGGGTCGCCGGCCGCTCTCGGACCTCTTCGACTACGACGGCGCGGCGCTCCACATCCGCCTCGGGCGCGAGGCCGACGTCGTGTGCGTCGCTCCGGCCACGGCCGACTTCCTGGCCCGGGCCGCCCACGGCCGTGCCGACGACCTCCTTTGCACGACGCTGCTGGCCACCCGGGCGCCCGTGGTGGTCTGCCCCGCGATGAACGACCGGATGTTCTCCCACCCCCAGGTCCAGGCGAACCTGCGAGCACCTGCGGGACCGACTCGGCTACCACGTCGCGGGGCCGGCCTCGGGCCGCTGGCCGTGGGGAGGGGGAGGGGCCGGGCAGGATGCTCGAGCCCTGGCAGATCGAGGAGCACGTGGGGCGGGCGCTGGGGCGGGATGCCGCGCTCGTCGGGCGCGCTCGTGCTGGTGACGGCCGGCCCGACGCGGGAGCCGATCGACCCGTGCGCTACGTGGGGAACCGCTCCTCGGGGCGCATGGGGTACGCGCTGGCGCAGGCCGCCTGGCGGCGAGGCGCCCGCGTGGTGCTCGTCAGCGGGCCCAGCGCGCTGCCCCCGCCCGAGGGCGTGGAGGCTGGTGCGCGTGGAGACCGCGGGCCAGATGCACGACGTGGTCGCGGCCCGGCTGCCGGAGGCCGACGTGTCGGTCTTCGCGGCCGCGGTGGCCGACTTCCGCCCGGATCGCGTCCGCCCCGGCGAAGGTCAAGCGGGCCGAGCGGCCGGAAGGGCTCGAGCTGAGGCTCGACCGCCAACCCGGACGTGGCGGGCGACACGCGGGCCGCTGCGGAAAGGCGGGGAGCGTCGCCGTGGGCTTCGCGCTGGAGACGCGAGGACCTGCTCGCGCACGCGCGCCGGAAGCTGGAAGCGAAGGGCCTCGACCTCATCGTCGCGAACGACGCGACCGCCGAGGGGGCCGGCTTCGACGTCGAGACCAACCGCGTGACGCTGCTGTCGGCCGACGGCGAGCCAGAGGCGCTCCCCCTTCAGTCGAAGCACGAGGTAGCGGAGGTGGTTCTCGATCGCGTTTCGGCGAGGCTGGAGTCCGGGGCGTGACGGCGCGTACGCCCGAAGCCCGCGAGGTCGCCCGCCTGTTGCGGCAGCGGGTCGAGATGGGAGGCACAGCGCTCTTCCTGGACGACGGCACCCGTGCCGGGCTGCTCGAGCTGGCGGCCGCCGCGGGGCGGGGCGATGCGAAGAAGGCTCCCGGCGCGGCGCACGGGCGGATCCCCGCGGCTCCTTCCGCCCGGAGCGAGCGCGGCCGGGGGCCTTCCGGTGCTGCCGGCTTCCTACGAGGAGCTGCGCAGCACCGCGCTCGCGTGCACGCGCTGCAGGCTTTCCGAGACGCGGACGCAGGTGGTGTTCAGCGACGGCGTGGTGGATGCGCGCCTCGTCGTGGTGGGCGAGGCCCCCGGCGCGAACGAAGACGCCACGGGCCTTCCCTTCGTGGGTGCGGCGGGCCAGTTCCTCGATCTCCTGCTGGCGACGGTGGACCTGTCGCGGAGGGAGTCGGTCTACATCTGCAACGTGCTCAAGTGCAGGCCGCCGGGGAACCGCAATCCGATGCCGGACGAGATCGAGTCCTGCACTCCCTACCTGCGCAAGCAGCTCGAGCTCGTCACGCCGCAGGCGCTGCTGGCCGTGGGCACGTTCGCCGCGCAGGCGCTGACCGGGCTGCAGAAACCGCTGGGCAGGCTGCGGGGCGAGATCCACGGCTACCAGGGTATCCCGCTCGTGGTCACCTACCATCCCGCGGCGCTCCTGCGCAATCCGGGGTGGACGCGGGCGTTCTGGGACGACCTCCAGCTACTGCGCCAGGTGATGGACGGCCTCTGATCCGACCGGGCTCGTCATCCCCGCGACACTTCGGTGCGCCGGTTCGGGCGCGCGACTAGATTCGGAGCCCCGGTTCGCCGAGCTCCCGCGAGAAAGCATCGATGGAAGCATCCCCAGACTTCGCCCAGGCCGTCTTCGACCGGACGCCTCCGTTCTCCCTCGAGGCGGAGACGGCGGTGTTGGGCGGCATGCTCATCGACCGCGAGGCCGTCACGCGCGCGATCGAGCATCTCAACGAGTCGATGTTCTACCGGGAGGCCAACCGGCGCCTGTACCGGGCGATGGTCCGCCTGTACGAGCGTGGCGACGTGATCGACGTGATCACGCTCTCGGACGAGCTGAAGAAGACGGCCGAGATGGACGCCGCCGGCGGGTTCGACTACCTGGCCGCGCTGGTCGACGCGGTTCCCACCGCTGCCAACCTCGAGTACCACGCCCGCATCGTCCGGGACAAGGCGCTGCTCCGGCGCCTGGTGGAGCAGGCGTCGCAGATCATCCGCGACGTCTACGATCAGGGTGAGCGCCAGGTCGACGAGATCCTGGACGCGGCCGAAGCGCGCATCTTCCAGGTCGCCGAGAGTCACAAGCGGGAGGGCTTCGTCTGGATCAAGGAGATCCTGTGGTCGGCTTTCGAGCACATCGAGAAGCTCCAGGAGTCGGCCGGGGGCATCACGGGCGTTCCGACCGGCTTCCCGGATCTCGATCGCATGACGACGGGTTTCCAGAAGGGGGATCTCGTCATCGTGGCTGGCCGGCCCTCCATGGGGAAGACCTCGTGGGTGTTGAACGTCGCAGCCAACGCCTCGATCGGGAACAACGTGGCGTCGGCGATCTTCTCCCTCGAGATGTCGTCGGGGCAGCTCGTCCAGCGCCTTCTGTGCGCGGAGGGGCGCATCGACGCGCAGAGGCTGCGCCGGGGGCGCCTGAGCCAGGAGGAGCACCAACGGCTGGCGGCCGCCGCGGGGCACCTCAATACGGCGCCGATCTGGATCGACGATTCGCCCGGTAGCAACGTCCTGGAGATCCGCGCCAAGGCCCGCAGGCTGCAGTCCGAGCTCAGGTCCGACGGCAAGGATCTGGGGATCGTCGTCCTCGACTACCTGCAGCTCATGTCGGGCGCGTCGCGTTCGGAGAGTCGCGTGCAGGAGGTCAGCGAGATCTCCCGGGGCCTGAAGGCCCTCGCACGCGAGCTCGATGTGCCGGTGATCGCGCTGTCCCAGCTCAGCCGGGGCCCGGAGCAGCGCACGGACAAACGACCCATGCTCTCCGACCTCAGGGAGTCCGGCTCGATCGAGCAGGATGCCGATCTGGTCATGTTCCTGTACCGGCCCGAGTACTACGCTCCCCCCGAGAAGCGCGAGGAGCTCGAGGGAAAGGCGGAGCTGATCGTGGGCAAGCAGCGCAACGGCCCCACCGGAGTGGTGGAGCTCTTCTTCCAGAAGGCGTACACGCGCTTCGACTCCGTCGCCCGCACACCCCAGGACGGCGGGCCCCGTCCCGACGTCGGGCCCGGCTTCGGGCCGTGACCGGCGGAGGACCGCGACGGGGGCCGGCGCCGCGGGTCGGGGTCGCCGTCCCCGCCGCCGGATCCGGCCGCCGGATGGGGGGCGTGCGCAAGCCGTTCCTGGAGCTCGCCGGAGAGCCCGTCCTCGTGCACGCGCTCAGGCCCTTCCTCGCGGACGCGCGCGTCGTCGCGGTGGTGGTCGCGCTCGCTTCCGAAGATGCGGAGGTGCCGCCGGCGTGGCTCCGCGAGCTGGATCCGAGGATCCGGGTCGTGGCCGGGGGCGCCACCCGCGCCGACTCGGTACGCAACGCCATCGACGCGCTCCCGGCCGATGTGGACGTCGTGGCCGTCCACGACGCCGCGCGTCCGCTCGTGGCTCCCGAGGTCGTTGCCCGGTGCATCGACGTCGCGGCGAGGGGGGAAGGGGCGGTGGCGGGGTGTCCCGCCGTGGACACCATGAAAGAGGTCGACGCCGACCGGCGCATCGTCGCCACCCCGGAGCGCGCACGTCTGTGGCACGCGCAGACGCCCCAGGTCTTTCCGGCTGACGTCGCGCGCCGTGCCTACGCAGACGCGACCGATGGAGACGCGACGGCTACCGACGACGCCGCCCTGGCGGAGCGTGTCGGGGCCGTCGTCCGCATGGTGGATGCCGGGCCCTCCAACCTCAAGGTGACCTCCCCGGAGGACCTTCCCATCGCGGAGGCGATCCTCGCGGCTCGGCGGGAGCGGGGCTCGTGACCGGGCGACCCCGGATCCTGGATCTGCGGCACATCCCCGCGGCGGATGCCGATCTGGGCATGGTCGCCGAGCATGTCCGGTCGGGCGGCCTGGTGGCCTACCCCACGGAGACCGTGTACGGCTTCGGAGGGACGTGCACGGGGGGGAGCGTGGCGAGGCTGGTGGCTCTGAAGCGTCGTGAGAAGGGAAAGCCGCTCCTCGTCGTCGTCCGCGGCGTCGACGAGTTGGCGGGTCTACGATGGACTGAGGAGGCCCTGGAGCTCGCGCGCATCTTCTGGCCGGGTGCGGTCACGCTGGTTCTGGGCGACCCCGACGGTATCTTCCCTCCGGGCGTGCGCAGCCCGACGGGGAGCGTGGCCGTCCGCGTCAGCCCGCATCCGCTCGTGGGCGCCCTCCTCGAACGGCTCGAAGCCCCGTTGACGTCCACCAGCGCCAACGTCCCCGGCGAGGCTCCGGCCCGCTCGGGGGCGGAGGCGGCTGCCGCCGCCTCGGCTCTGGGGGCAGGAGAAGAGATGCTCGTCCTCGACGCCGGCACCCTGCCCGCGTCGGGGCCTTCGACGATCGTAGACTGCACGGGTACGCATCCCGTGGTCGTGCGGGAAGGGTCGGTCCCGCTGCAACGGCTGCGCTGCGCCCTGCCGGACATCCATGGACGCTGAGAAGCCCGCCGTCGAGCCGTTCAGGCTCCTCTTCGTGTGCACCGGCAACACCTGCCGGAGCCCCCTCGCGGAGGTCATCGCCCGCCGTGAGCTCTCCACGCGAGGGTGGGGGCAGCTCGAGGTCCGTTCGGCGGGGGTGGGCGCAGCGCCCGGGGGCCCGGCCTCCCGGGGCTCGCTGGAAGCCGCCCGGCGGCACGGCCTCGATCTCTCGTCCCATCGCTCCGCTCCCGTGGACCCCGAGGCGCTCGAATGGGCGGACCTGATCCTCGTCATGTCGCCCGGCCATCTGATGCGGATTTCGGAGATGGGCGGGGGTGACAAGGCCACCCTCCTCGGCTCCTTCGCCGCCGGGGAGGAGCCAGAGGGGATGCCGGAGACGGTGCCGGATCCGTTCGGGGGCTCGGACGAGGAATACGAGGCCACCTTCGTCCTTCTCGAGCGCCTGGTCGGACGCGTGCTCGACCGGCTCGCGCCCATCCTCGCGCCATGAAGATCACCGCGTCGACGCGCCTGCTCGCTCTTCTCGGAGACCCGGTGGGCCACTCGTTGTCGCCGCTGATCCAGAACGCCGCCCTCCGGCACACCGGGGCGGACGGGGTCTATGTCGCGTTGCGCTGCGCGGCCGAGGACCTGCTCAGCCTCATCCGTGCCCTCGCGCGTGCGCAGGGCGGGGGCAACGTGACCCTTCCCCACAAGGAGAAGGCGGCTTCGGTGGTGGACGTCCCGTCGGAGGCCGTGCGACGCACCGGTGCGTGCAACACGTTCTGGGGAGGCCCCGACGGCAGGGTGCACGGAGACAACACCGACGTCGAGGGATTGCGGCGGGCGCGTGCGATCGTTCGTGGGTGCCCCCGAGGGGCATGCGGGTCCTCTTGCTGGGGGCAGGAGGTGCGGCGCGGGCGACCCTCCTGGGGCTCCTGGAGGAAGGGGTCGCGGAGGTAGTGCTGCACAACCGGAGCGCGGAGCGCGCCCGGGGGGTGGCCCGGCGCATCGGCGGCCCGCGGGCCCGCGTGGCGTCCTTCCCGGAAGAGCTTCGCGGCCAGAGCTTCGACCTGGTCGTCAACGCGACGCGCCTGGGCATGCTCCCGGACGATCCCTCTCCCCTCGACTTCGACATCCTGGAGCGTGCCGGCGCGGCGATGGACCTGGTGTACGGCAGGAGCCGCACGCCCTTCCTCAGGGCGGCCGAGGCCTACGGCGTGCGCACGACCGACGGGCTGGAGATGCTCATGCAGCAGGCCGCCGCATCGTTCGAGCGCTGGTGGGGCGAGCCGGCTCCGCTGGAGCGGATGCGCGCGGCCCTCGCCGAGAGCTCGAAGGGGTGAGGCCCGCCGTCTGGGCCCGCGACCTCCTGGACCTCCTGCTGCCCGCGGGATGCGTGGCGTGCGGGACGTGGATCCCCGGCGGGGTCGCGGAATCGCTGCTCTGCGGCCGCTGCCGTTCGCGCCTGCCCCGGGCACCCTGGCCCCGCTGTCCGCGCTGTCACCACCCCCTCGGCACCGGACGACCGGAGGCGCCCCGATGCCGGGAGTGCCGAGAGTGGCCGGAGCCGCTCGCGCACGCGCGATACGCGACGGTGCTCGCGCCCCCCGCCGATCGGTTGGTCCACGCGCTGAAATACGAGGGGTGGTCCGAGCTGGCGAGCGAGATGGGCGTCGAGATGGCGCGGGCGCTTCCTCCGGCTCCCGGGCCCGCCTCCGGACCGTGCGTGGTGGTGCCCGTGCCGACCACGCCGGCCCGCATCCGCGTACGGGGCTACAACCAGGCCGAGCTGCTCGCCCGCAGCGTCGCAGGGAGCCTCGATCTGCCCCTGGTCGACGGGCTCGTCCGGACACGTGGCGGCCCCACCCAGGTCGCCTTGCCCCCCTCTCAGCGTCGGGCTAACGTCAAGGGAGCGTTCGGGGTGCGGGACCAGGAGGCGGCCCGCATTTCGGGCGCACGCGTCGTCCTCGTGGACGACGTGCTGACTACCGGGTCGACCGCCGGCGCCGCGGCGTCGGAGCTGGCCCGTATCGGGGCGTCGGAGGTCACGCTCGTCGTCTTTGCCCGGGCCATGCCCTTTCGTCGCGACGCCGCTCGCTGATCCTCGTCCCCCGCCGATCCAGACCCTCTGCCCCACAGAACTCAGGAGCCACGAACCGATGGCCATCCGTGTCGCGATCAACGGGTTCGGGCGCATCGGCCGCCTCGTGCTTCGCGCAGCGAAGCAGGCGGGCCGCACCGATCTCGATTTCGTCGCCGTCAACGACCTGACGGACAACAAGACCCTAGCCCATCTGCTCAAGTACGACTCGGTCCACGGCCGGTACCCGGGCACCGTCGAGGTGACCGACACCGGACTGCGCGTGGACGGCGACGACCTGCGCGTTCTCGCCGAGCGCGACCCCTCGAAGCTGCCCTGGAACGACCTGGGGGTGGATATCGTCGTCGAGTCCACGGGCCTGTTCCGCTCGAGGGAGAAGGCCGGAATGCACCTGGCCGCCGGCGCCAAGAAGGTCATCATCTCGGCTCCCGGGAAGGACGAGGACGTCACGATCGTCCTCGGCGTGAACGAGGGCGCGTACGATCCCGACAAGCACTCGGTCGTCTCCAACGCGAGCTGCACCACCAACTGTCTGGCGCCGGTGGCCAAGGTCATCCTGGACACCTTCGGCTTCCGCCACGGTCTGATGACCACGATCCACGCGTACACGAACGACCAGAACATCCTGGACCTGCCCCACAAGGACCTCCGGCGTGCCCGGGCCGCGGGTATGTCCATGATTCCCACGACGACGGGCGCGGCCAAGGCGACCGGCCTGGTCATCCCCGAGCTGAAGGGGAAGATCGACGGGACCGCGATTCGCGTGCCGACGCCCGACGTGTCGATCGTCGACCTGGTCGTGGAAGTCGAGAAAGACACGTCGATCCAGGAGGTGAACGACGCGTTCCGGAAGGCGGCGGACGGCTCGATGAAGGGCATCCTGGGCGCGAGCGACGAGCCGCTCGTGTCGGTGGACTACACGGGTGAGTCGCGGAGCAGCGTCGTCGACCTCCCCTCGACGAACGTGCTCGACGGGCGCATGGTGAAAGTCATGGCGTGGTACGACAACGAGTGGGGATATTCGGAGAGGGTGGTGGATCTGGTCGCCTACGTGGGCGAGCGGCTCCCGGCCTCCGTGGGGGGCTGAGAGCGACCGGTCCCGGCGACCCGGCACAGAGGAGGCGAGCCTTCGAGGAGGCTTCATGGTCGAGGTGGACGCGGGCGGCGGTGCCCCGGAGTGGCACAGCTTCCGGTGCCCGGTGTGTGGGCATACGGACGAGGTCGACGTGGTCGCCGGTCCGCCCAGCACGGTCTCGTGCAGCCATTGCGGGACGGCGCTCGAGATCGAAGCGCGGGCGCGTGACGAGGCGGCGGCGGCCGTGAAGGTGGCCACCCGGCGGCGGCGGAAGCGATGAAGGACGAGGACCCGGATCGGGATTCGGAGGAGGGCCGGCGAGACGATGTCCCGCCGGCTTCTTCGCATGTAACGCCGGAGCAGGATTCCGCGTATAACGGGGCGATGCAGACAGACCGGCAGGCGCCCGATCCGGGCTTGCGTGTGGTCCCCATCCGGCCGATCTCGGAGCTTCCGCAGGACTTCGAGGCCTGGTTCCGGGACCACAGAGAAGCGGTGTACCGCTACGTGCGCTTCCGTGTCGCGACACGGGAGGTGGCGGAGGACGTCACGTCGGAGGTGTTCATGAAGGCCCTCCGATCCCTCCACCGCTACGACCAGAACCGCGCGTCGCCCCGGACGTGGCTTCTGCGCATTGCGCGCAACGCGGTCACGGATCACCTGCGGGCGCTGAAGCGCAAGGGATCCCTGCACGTCTCGCTGGACCGGGTGCCCGATCTCGTGGCGGACGTCCCCTCGCAGGAGGAGCGGGTCGTTCGCGAGGAGCGTATCCAGCGGCTGCTCAACGGGAGCCAGACGCTGCGGAAAGCGGATCAGGAGATCCTCTCCCTGCGCTATGGCTCGGGTCTCGACAACGGCGAGATCGCAGAGCACCTGGGAATCAGCAACAACGCGGTGGCGGTGCGGCTCCACCGAGCGCTCAAGCGTCTGAAAGCCGCCGTAGACCGCCATCAAATAGAGATGAACACGGACTCATGAGCGATAGAATCGACTTCGAGGGCACCGAGCTACCGGAGGATCTCCGGGCGCTCGATGCCGAGCTCTCCTCCATCCGCTACGAGGAGCGGTCGTCCTTCGGGCCCGAGCTGCATGCCGAGCTGGCTCGTGAATGGCGGGCCGTCGGGACGCGCACGCACTGGCCGGTGCGTCAGCTCATGGCGGCCGGGATCGCCGGCCTCGTCATGGTGGGGCTGGGAGTGCCGTCGGCGCGGGCTGCGTTGGTGCGTCTGGTCGATGTGGTGCGCGCGCCGCTGACGGCGCACGTCGAGGCGCCGACCACGGCGCCGAGCGTCCCGCTGCTGCCCTTCGATCCGCCCATCGTCGGCGGGGACGAGTTCAGCACGGTGCCTCCGCGGTTGCCCAGCGAGCCGCCGCCGGCTCCGGGGACTACCGTGCCGCTGTACGAGGGCCCTGAGGCCACGTTCCCGGAGCTTCTCGACCGGCCGGGAACCGAGAACCTGATTCGGGACAACTACCCCCTCGGGCTCCAGCGGCGCGGTGTCGGAGGAACGGTACGCGTGCTGCTCTGGGTCGATTCCACCGGTGTGGTCGACGTGGCCAACGTGGCCAGGAGCTCGGGTGTCCCGGAGCTGGATCGGGCGGCCGTGCAGGTGGCGCCGTCGTTCCACTTCACCCCGGCGACCCGGCGCGGGAAGGCCGTGGGAACGTGGGTCGAGTTCGACGTGCGCTTCGAGCCGCTCCCCACGACGGCCGACACGAGCGGCATCCTGGACGTAGAGGCGCCGGAGGGTCCGTCGGTCCCGGAGCTGTCGCCGGAGTCCCTCCTGCCGGAGTGGCGCGGCGACGTGGTCCTTCCGGTTGCGGGCCAACGTGAGGCCGGGGACGTGCTTCGCGCCGCCATCGGGGACGAGGCGCTGGTCCGACGGCTGGGGCCGATCGATGCGATCCTGAAGGGGGACCCGCCTGCCGGCACCGCGCCCACGCAGTGGCGCTCGGAGGTGTCGGAGGCCCTGGAGGCGGCCGTGGCCCGGGCTCCGGACAACCCGGCACCGCTGTTGGCGCTGGCCAGGATCCGACGGAAGCAGGGCCTGCGCACGGAAGCGCGGATGCTGTACGAGCGCGCTCTCGAGCGAGCCCAGCGGTCGCCGGCGGCGGTGCCGCCGGTGATCCTGGCCGACCTGTACTACGAGCGTGGGCTCCTGGTCCGGGAGAGCTGGCTCGGGGCACGGGGCGCGGGCCGCCTGCCCGCCGACGCGCTGGCGGCGCGCTCCTGTCCGCAAGCCCGCTCCTCCGGGGGGGCGGCGTCGGGCTACGCGTCCGTCGACCGCCTCATCGCCTGGAACTACCTCTGTCCCGAGGCCCTTGGCGAGGCCTTCACGACGGCGTTCGAGCCCGCACCCGGCAACGCGGAAACGAACAAGGCCGTCATGATGGCCTCCTTCCGATCGGCGGTGGAGGCCTATTCCGCCCACCCCGGGGCCAATCTCGAGATCCTGCTGGAGTTGGCGGACGAGGGCCGGTGGGGCGAGGTGCTGGAAGGGGCGCGCAGGTTCACGCGCGCTTCCGAGGGCCATCCCTACGGCCTGTTGATGGCCGGCCTGGCCCTCCAGAGGCTGTCGCGGACCGAGGACGCGGAAGGCCAGTTCAGGCTTGCGTTCCGCTCCCTTCCGGCGGAGGAGGTGGCGGAGCTGGAGGACGTGTCCAAGCTCCTGGACCCGTCGCAGACCGCGCAGTACTGGAAGGCCTCGGGGGAAGCGCGCGAGGCCTGGGTGCGCGCGTTCTGGGAGCGGCTCG
This sequence comes from uncultured Gemmatimonadales bacterium, assembly GCA_963848895.1. GTDB lineage: Bacteria > Gemmatimonadota > Gemmatimonadetes > Longimicrobiales > Gaopeijiaceae > SZUA-318. The sequence goes on along the minus strand of CAWKGE010000013.1, from coordinate 1,047,431 downwards.
ACCCGATCCTGTCCACCCCGGTCAACGAACGGCAGGTCGAGCACCTGGCTCGCGCTTCGTACGCCCACCTCCGCTTCGGGTCGGCGCTCTCCGACCCCGGCGAGGTCTGGGTGCGGTACGGCCGGCCGACGCAGGTGCGCGTGCTGGCGGAAGGGTCCGGTGTGCGCACGGAGTTCTGGGACTATGGCTCGGGCCCCGACATCACGTTCCGTCGCATGGCGGCCTCCGAGAACCTCGACCTCACGTCCGAGGGTCGCTCGTACGTGGACGAGCTCCGGCAGGTCTTCCCGCACCGCTACGGGACCGGGTCCCGCCTCGTGTTCTCGCTCCCCGGGCAGGTGACACGCTTCCGCGGCTCCGGCGTGGGCGCATCCGACGTCGTCGTCAACACGCAGGTCCCGGCCCTCCCCGCCACGTCCGCCCACGACACGCTGGACCTGAACGTCTTCCTGCTGGGCTCCGAGGGTGAGAAGCTGGACATGGTCCAACGGCTCATCCGCGCCGAGCCCGCGCCGATCTCCATGGAAGCACCGGCCGCCCCCGAGGTCTCGGACGTCGTGGTGGAGGTCTTCAACCGCCGGACGGGGCAGGCCGCGGCGCTCCGCGATTCGGTCCACGCCGCCGAGTCGGCGGCCGGAGCGACGATCTCCGACCTGCTGCTCACGAGGCCCGCGTCCCCCGCGCTGCAGGACGTGCGGCGCGACGCTCCGTGGCTGGAGCCGCTCACGCTCGCCGCGCCCGTGGATACGCACGAGGTCGGGGTCTTCTTCGAGCTGTACGACGTGGCCGCCCTCGCGCCCTGGTACAGGCTGCGCGCGGAGGCCGAGAACCGGACCACGGGGGAGGTCAGGGGGCTCACCATCCGACCGGCGGGAGAGGATCGGCTGCGGCCGACGTGGGAGCACAGGCCGCACGAGAGTGGGCCCACCGCGGAGTACCTCAGCGTCTGGCTGGGAGACCTTCCGGCGGGATCCTACCGCCTGCGAATCGTCGCCGACCTGCCTGACGCCGGCGTGCCCCTGGTCGCGGAACGGAGCTTCGAGCGGCGCTGACGGCCGGGGACGGCTGACACCGGAGGGCGATCGTTTGTAGCTTCCTCCCGGTTCCTCCGTTGCCCCCTCGACCGCTCGGCCCCATGCTCAAGAAGATCGTCTCCGACCTCGTCCCCGCGTCGCTGGCGGGGCGCACCGTCCTCGTCCGGGCGGACCTCAACGTCCCCCTCGACGATGGCCGCATCTCCGACGACCGCCGCATCCGGGCGTCGCTTCCCACGCTCCGGCTCCTGACCGACGCGGGCGCCCGCGTCGTCCTCCTCTCCCACCTGGGGCGGCCCAAGGGCGCTCCGGACCCGAAGTACTCCCTGAAGCCCGTCGCGGAGCGACTGGCCGAGCTGCTCGAGAGCCGCGTGCGCTTCGTTCCGGAGACGGCCGGCCCCGCTGTCCGAGCGGCGGTTGCGGGGCTCGCGGAGGGAGAGGTGGCTCTCCTCGAGAACACGCGCTTCGATCCGGGCGACACCGCCAACGATCCGAAGCTGGCGGCCGAGTGGGCGGAGCTCGGCGACCTGTTCGTGAACGACGCGTTCGGCGCGGCCCACCGCGCGCACGCGTCTACGTCGGGGCTGGCCGAGGCCGTGAAGGCGCGGGGTGGGGAAGCGGTGGCGGGCCTTCTCATGGCGCGCGAGCTCCGCTTCCTCGGAGAAGCCCTGGAACGGCCCGAGCGTCCCTTCGTCGCGATCCTCGGAGGCGCCAAGATCTCGGGCAAGATCGATGTGATCGAGGCGCTGCTCCCGCGTGTCGATCGGCTGTTGATCGGCGGCGCCATGGCGAACACGTTCTTCGAGGCCCTCGGACTCGAGGTCGGAGCCTCCCTCGTCGAGGAGGACCGCGTCGCGGTCGCGAGGGAGACGCTGGAGGACGCCGGTGAGCGGCTGGTCCTTCCGGTGGACTGCGTCGTCGCGGCCGAGATCGCCGAGGGAGTGACGACGCGTGTGGTCGAGCGGTCCGGAGTCGGCCCCGACGAGCGCATCGGGGACGTGGGACCGGCCACGCGCGAAGTCTACGCAAAGGAGATCGCCGAGGCCCGGACCATCGTCTGGAACGGCCCCATGGGTGTGTTCGAGATCGACGCCTTCGCCGAGGGGACCACCGAGATGGCCCGGGCGGTCGCCGCGGCGTGCGATCGCGGTGCCACCGCGGTGCTCGGCGGCGGCGACTCGGCGGCGGCGGTGGAGCGGGCTGGTGTCGCGGACCGGATCACGCACGTGTCGACGGGAGGAGGCGCGTCGCTGGAGTTCCTCGCTGGTGCCACGCTTCCGGGTGTCGAAGCGCTCACGGACGGGGGCGCGGCATGAAAGTCATCGCGGGTAACTGGAAGATGAACCACGGGCCCGACGCTACCCGGGCCTTCTTCGCCGGGCTCGAGCTGCAGCGTGGGACTGCGACGCACGAGCTGATCGTGTTTCCTCCGGCGCTCTCGCTGGCTGCCGCGGTGGCATGTGCCGATCGGGATCCGCGTATCCAGCTCGGCGTGCAGAACATCCACTGGGAGGACCACGGGGCGTTCACGGGCGAGGTGTCGGCGGCGATGGCGCGCGAGGCCGGCGCCACCTTCGTGCTCGTGGGTCACTCGGAGCGGCGCCACCTGTTCGGGGAGACGGACGGAGACGTGGCGCGGAAGGTGCGCGCGGCCCGCCGCCACGGCCTGGTGCCGGTGGTGTGCGTCGGAGAGACCCTGGAGGAACGCCGTGCGGGGCGGGTCGAGGAGGTGATCCTGGGCCAGCTCGACGCGGCCCTGGAGGCGTTGGACGAGTCGCGTGAACGGTTCCTCCTGGCCTACGAGCCGGTGTGGGCGATCGGGACCGGGGAGACCGCGACGCCCGCCGACGCCTCGACCGCCCAGGGGGCGATGCGCGGCCGGCTGGATGAACGGATCGGGCCGGCGCGCGCGACGCGCGTCCCGATCCTCTACGGGGGAAGCGTGAAGCCCGACAACGCCGCCGAGCTCCTGGGTGCCTCCGACGTCGACGGTGTGCTCGTCGGCGGGGCGAGCCTCGATCCGGCCTCCTTCGCGGCGTTGGTGGCCGCGGCCGGCCGTTGACACGACCTGAGCCCGTTCCGACGTTTAACGTCTGTTCTACGCAAACTGATTCGGCGAAACGATGTACGGATTCCTGCTCGCGGTCCTGGTGTTGGACGGGGTCTTCCTCGCCATCGTGATCCTCCTCCAGTCGGGGAAGGGTGGTGGCTTGGCGGCCATGGGTGGCAGCGCGGCCATGACCGAGGGCATCCTCGGGGGGCGGCAGGCCACCACGGTCCTCACCCGGGCGACATGGGTCGCGGGGACGGTGTTCATGCTGCTGTCCTTCGTGTTGTCGATCCTGTCCTCCCGCGCCCAGCAGCCCTCGTCCGTCATCCAGGTCGAGGCGCCTGCCACCGCGCCGGCACCGCAACCGGTGCTGCCCGGCGCAGGCGGCGAAACCGGGGTGACGCCGGCTCCACCGCCCGCCGGCGACACATCGGGGAACTGAGACTCCGGGCCTGACCTCTGGTGGGATGTGCCGAAAGTGTCGCGGCCATTCGAGTGCCGATGCATCCGGCCCTGCCGTGTTGCTTCTCCGCGAAACGGCGCTGCTATTCCTCGTGGTTCCGCCTTGCAGGATCCGGCGCCCCGGCACTCCCGGTGACTCGGGAAGTTCCGGCACACCACGCTAGAACGGTCCGTGGGCGCATCTGACACTTCCCCCGGTGACCTCGGGAGCGACGAGCTCCTCGAGCTGCATCGGTGGATGTGTCTGGTCCGGGCGGCGGAGGAGCGCCTCGAGACCCTTCTCAAGCAAGGACATCTGCAGGGCAGCGTCTACCGCTCCCTCGGGCAGGAGGCGGGCGCGGTCGGCGTGGCCTTCGCCCTCCGTCGGCGCAGCGACGGCGGGGGAGACTTCCTCGCTCCGTCGGTCCGAGCCGGTGGGGCGCTCCTCCTCTTCGGAGGCTCTCTGGAGGACTTCTTCCGCCAGCACCTCGGGCGCGCGACATCCCCCTCCCGTGGACGCGAAGCCCACGTGCACGGGGTCGACCTCGCGACGGGCTTCGTCGGGCCCGTCTGGCCGCTGGGGACCATGCTGGAGATCATGGCCGGGATCACGCTGTCGTTCCGACTCCGCGGCGAGGAGCGCGTGGGGGCGGTGTTCCACGGCGACGGGGCCACGTCGACCGGCGCGTGGCACGAAGGCCTGAGCTTCGCCGCCGCGCGGCGCTGTCCGCTGATCCTGGTCGTCGAGAACAACCAGTGGGCCTTCTCCACGCCGGTGCAGCGGAATACCCGCCTGGAACGGTTCACGGAGAAGGCCGCGGGATACGGGATCCGAGCCGAGTCCGTGGAGGGTACGGACGTGGTGGCGGTGCACGACGCAACGGCGCGCGCCGCCGATCTCGCACGCGCCGGGGGAGGCGTCCAGATGATCGAGCTCCGGTATTTCCGGCGCACCGGCCACGCACAGCACGATCCGCAGGACTATGTGGATCCGGAGGTGATCGCGGAGTGGAAGGCGCGCGACCCCATCGACCGATCGGCCCGCCGCCTCCTGGTCCTGGGCATCGCGACCCAGGACGACCTGGAGGACCTGTGGGGCGAGGCGGTGGCACGGTGCGGTGCCGCGGCCGCGCGGGTGCTCGCGGAGCCGGAGGCGAGCGGCGACGCCGCGCTCGGTGATGTCCTGACCGACGTGCCCACCGCCGAGCCCTGGACGCGCCTGGCCCACCCGGACCCCCGAGCAACCTGAGCGAGACGATGACCCCTCCCTCCCCCCCAGCGCACCTCACCCGGACCCGCCGTGGTGAGCCGGTGACCTTCCTCGAGGCGATCGCCGAGGCCCTGTTCGAGGAGATGGAGCGCGACGAGCGCGTGTTCCTCATGGGCGAGGACATCGGGTCCTACGGAGGGGCGTTCAAGGTGACGAGAGGCTTCCTCGACCATTTCGGGGATCGGCGCGTCATCGACACGCCCATCGCCGAAGGGGGCTTCACGGGTGCCGCGGCGGGCGCCGCGCACATGGGTCTGCGGCCGGTGGTGGAGATGCAGTTCATGGATTTCATCTCCCCCGCCTACGACGTCATCACGAACTACATCGCCACGTCGCTCTACCGGGGCGCGGGCCCCATGCCCCTGGTGATCCGTGGCCCGGTCGGCGGAGGCAACCGCGGGGGCCCGTTCCACTCGCAGAACGTGGAGATGGCGTTCTTCCACACGCCGGGCCTCAAGATCGTCTACCCCAGTACCGCGTACGACGCGAAGGGCCTGCTCAAGTCGGCGATCCGGGACGACAATCCGGTGATCTTCGAGGAGCACAAGGGGCTGTACCGCGCGCCGGCCCTTCGGGACGCGCTGCCGGACGAGGACTACGTGGTGCCACTGGGCCGGGCGCGAACGGTGCGGGAGGGCCGCGATCTCACGGTCGTCACGTACGGTGCCATGGTGCATCGGAGCGTACGAGGCGGCGGAGCGTCTGGAGGGGGAGGACGGCGTCTCCGTCGAGATCCTGGACCTGCGAACCCTCCTGCCCCTGGACGAGGAGGCGATCGTGGAGAGCGTCAAGCGGACCGGGCGCCTCCTGGTCGTGCACGAGGACACGCGCACGGGAGGGATCGCCGGGGAGATCGCGATCCGCGTCAACGAGCGGGCGTTCGAGTGGCTGGACGCGCCGATCCTGCGCGTCACCGCCATCGATGCCCCCGTCCCCTTCGCGGCGCCGCTCGAGGACTACTTCCTGCCGCAGGTCTCCGACATCGCGGAAGCGGCGCGTTACCTTGCCGGGTACTGAGCCCCGGCCCATCGTTCGAAACCGGCGTCTCGCGGGAGGTGCCGTGGCACGCCCGCCTGCAATGGACACGGATCGAATCGCGCGACTGGCGGGTAAGCCGATCCGGTCCCCCCGTTGAACCCGACAACCGCGGAGCAGACGAGCGTGGCTCGCATCGAAGTCCCCATGCCCCAGATGGGCGAGTCCATCGCCGAGGGCACCGTCTCCAAGTGGCTGAAGCAGGTGGGTGACACCGTCGAGCGAGACGAGCCCATCCTCGAGATCTCCACCGACAAGGTGGATGCCGAGATCCCGGCGCCCTCGTCCGGGACCCTCGTCGAGATCGCGGTCGCGGAGGGCGCGACGGTGGAGGTGGGCACGGTGGTGGCGTACATCGACCCCGAAGGCGGCGCACCGGCCACGAACGGGAGGCCAGCAGTCGAGGCCGCCGCATCCGAGGGTGGTGCGGCGGCGGGCGAGGCACCCGCGGCCGAGGTCGCGGAGGGTGGCGTCGCGGTGGCGACACGCCCGGCCGAGACGACGAGCGAGGCTCCGGACGGCGCCCCGCGCCCGGCCGGAACGACGAGCGAGGGTGTTGCGACGGCCCCGGGGACTGCCGAGGAGCGGCTGCGAACGCGCTCCACGCCCGTGGTTCGCAAGATCGCGGAGGAGCACGGGATCGACATCGCCTCCGTGCACGGCACCGGCCACGCCGGGCGCGTCACCAAGCAGGATATCCTCGGCCACATCGAGTCCGGCGCGGCACCCGCCCCTGCGCAGACCACCCCCGCTCCCATTCCGGCCGAGCAACCCGCTCCCCCCACGCCTTCACCCCGGGAGGCGGCCAAGGCTCCCCCGGCGGCTCCGGCGCCCGCCGCGTCCGCGGCGCCCTCGGACCTGTGGAAGCGCTTCTACGGGGAGGTGCAGCACCCCGAGTTCCCGGTGCGGGAGGCCGACCGGGTCGAGGCCATGGACAAGATCCGTCGCCTCACGGCGGAGCACATGGTCGTGGCGAAGCGCATCGCCCCGCACGTGCACTCCTTCATCGAGATCGACTTCACGGCCATCGACCGCATCCGCACGGCGAACAAGAAGAAGTGGGCGGAGCAGGGCACGAAGGTGAGCTACACCGCGTTCGTGGCGTGGGGCGTGTCGCGGGTCCTGCGCGAGTTCCCGATGGTCAACTCAACCGTCTCGGGCAACAACGTCATCTACCGCGGCAACGTGAACCTCGGGATGGCCGTGGACCTGAACCCGGGGCTGATCGTCCCGGTCATCAAGGACGCCGACGACCTGAGCCTGGTGGGCATCGCCCGCAAGTTGGGCGACCTCGCGGACCGAGCCCGCTCCCGCCAGCTCATCCCGGACGAGATCCAGGGCGCGACGTTCTCGATCACCAACCCCGGCGTGCTGGGCACCATGGTGGGCATGCCCGTGATCCCGAAGGGGACGTCGGCCATCCTGGGGACGGGCGCCGTCGAGAAGCGCGTGGTCGTTGTAGAGGATCCGGAGACCGGTGACGATGCCATAGCGATCCGCAAGCGCGCGCTGTTCTCGTTGGGCTACGATCATCGGATCGTCGACGGCGCGGACGCCGCCCGCTTCATGGCGCGGCTCAAGGAGGTCCTGGACGACTTCCCCGAGGACGCGTAGCGACGGGGAGGCGGGTCGGGCGGAGCCGGCCTCGGGTGCGGTGAGCGCCGACGGCGACGGTGCCCGGCCGGAGCACGTCGAGCGCGCGCTGCAGGTCCGGCGGCTCGGACGGGTCGCCTACGCCGAGGCATTGGCGTTGCAGGAGTCGCTCGTGGGGCAGCGACGGGCGGGCTCGCTCCCGGACACCCTCCTCCTCCTCGAGCACCCCCACGTCGTCACGCTCGGCTCGGGCTCACATCCCGAGCACGTGCTCGCCGGCCCCGCGGAGCGGGCACGCCTGGGCATCGAACTCTTCGAGACCGGACGTGGCGGCGACGTGACCTATCATGGTCCGGGGCAGCTCGTCGGCTACCCCATCCTGGACCTCAAGCCCGACCGCAAGGACCTCCATCGGTACCTTCGTGACCTGGAGGAGGTGCTGATCCTCGCGTCGGGCGCGCTCGGCGTGCGTGGAGATCGCGTGCCCGGCCTCACCGGCGTCTGGACCCCCACGGGGAAGCTCGCGGCCATCGGGGTGCGCGTGTCCTCCGGGTGGATCACCTCCCACGGCTTCGCCCTGAACGTGCACACCGACCTGCGCTACTTCTCGACGATCGTGCCCTGCGGCATTCACGATCGGGACGTGACGTCCCTGGAGCGGGAGTTGGCGCGTCACGTCACCCTGGAGGAGGCGCAGCAGGCGGTCGTAGAGGCCTTCGCGGAGGTGTTTCGCGCCAACGTCATGTAGCCTGGACAACACTTGGAACCCCGGGAGTCGCTGGTCCTTCTGACGCGACGACCCCCGTTTTTCCGCATTGCGTTCTCCGGGATCCGGATGTTTGGGGAAGAGATGTTCCCGAATTCGTTTGTTTACCGGGTGCCCCGAACAGACCTCGAAGGGCGGTTCGACATATCCCCCAAGTCCATGTAGGAAATAGGGTTATGCTGTCCGGGCAATTCGGTGCCCGTTTCTCGCACGAGACCCTTGCCCCCCACGACTGGCCTCGGTAGATATACATCGCGTTTCGGATGCGGCTCGTCGACAGACGATGGCGATGGTCATCCCTACGACGAATCCGAAAGGCGGCCGCCTGGCGCGACGGCGTTACGGCGGTGAGCGAACCGGGGTTTGGGAAACCCGGGGAGCGCGGCAGGGAGGTCGCTGGCCCTGTCGAAGAGGTCCCCAGACGAATTCGGGGGGCGCCCCTCGCCACGGACCGCGTGGCACGAAGAGGGGAGGAAGGGTGAAGGTCCAGCCGCCCGCACGCGGGCGGACCCAAACGAGGACCATGATCCCGCCAGCGCAGTGAGGAGGGTGCAGGTGCAGCGTGTAGCGGCCGGCAGCTCCTTCGAGCAAGAAGCGGCTCGGGCACTTCGGTGTCCGGGCCGCTTCGACTTTATGGCGTATCCGCGCTCCGCCAGCGAAGAATTTCCCTAGGCGCCCGGCGGCAGGGACTCGTGGAAGTCGAGGTACCGACCCCGCTCGCGCTCCTCCTCCAGCCACGCCTCGAACCCGGACGGGACGAAGCCGCCCGACGACGACTGCTCCTTTGCGGCCGTCGTCGCCAGGTAGTTCGCGTACTCGTTGCGCGGATGCCCGGCGTGGCCCCGTACCCACTCCGCCCGCACGCTGTGGCGGGTGAGCAGCCGGTCCAGCTCCTGCCAGAGCTCCAGGTTCTCGATGGCGCCGCCCTTTCTGCGCCAGCCGCGACGTTTCCAGCCGGGTAGCCACTCCCCGATGCCCTTGACCAGATACTGGCTGTCGGAGACGAAGTGCACCGAGCAGGCCCGCTTGAGGTCGCGCAGCACCTCGATGGCGGAGCGGATCGCCATCCGGTTGTTCGTCGTGTCGGGCTCGGAGATCCAGTAGTCCCTGCGCTCCCAGGTCCCGTCGCGCCAGAGCTCCACCAGGCCGGCGGCGCCGCCGGGCGTCGCGCGATCCTGGAACTGGTTGCCCAGGCACGACTCGTCGGCATGGACCTGGACGGTTTCGAAGGACATGTCGGCAGGAGGTGCGAGGAGCGGGACGGCGCAAGTTAAGGGGCGCGCCGGCGCCCCGGGAGGGTGGCCCGCGCGGGGCGGGGCTTCCCTTGACCCGCTTCGAGGCACCCCTACCTTTGGCCGACGATCCACAGCCCTCCGACCCGGGAGCCGCGCGACCCCTTGAACGAACGGGCCTACCTCCTGCTCGAAGACGGCCGCCGCTTCGACGGCGTCTTCGTAGGCGCTCCGCGCGTCGCCATCGGAGAGGTCGTCTTCAACACGTGCATGACCGGCTACCAGGAGGTCCTCACCGACCCCTCGTACACGGGCCAGCTCGTGACGATGACCTACCCCCTCATCGGCAACTACGGGGTCAATGGCGACGACCGTGAGTCGCCCGCCCCCTGCGTCGCGGGGTTCATCGTGCGAGAGGCCGCTCGCAGGCCGTCGAGCTGGCGATCCGAAGGAGACCTGGACGGGTACCTCCGGGACCACGACGTGACGGGGATCGCCGACATCGACACGCGCGCGTTGACCCGCCACATCCGCAGCCGAGGGGCGATGCGTGGCGCGATCGCTCCGGCCGGAGAGGGCGAGGAGGACGTCCAGGCCCGGATCACGGCGCACCCACGCATGGAAGGGCTGGATCTGGCCTGCGGCGTCTCGACGCGCGAACCCTACGAGGTCGCGCCTCGCGGAGCGGAGCGCTTCCACGTGCTCGCGTACGACTTCGGCGTGAAGGCGCATTCCCCGAAGCTGCTGGCCGAGCGGGACTGTCGCGTGACCGTCATCCCGGCGGACACGCCGGCCGAATCGATCCTGGAGGCTCCTCCCGATGGCCTGTTCGTGTCGAACGGTCCGGGGGATCCCGCTGCGGTGGAGAAGGCCGAGCGGGCGATCGTCGGGCTGGCACAGGCCGGCATTCCCGTGTTCGGGATCTGCCTGGGCCATCAGCTCATCGCCCGGGCCTTCGGCGGGGTCACCTACAAGCTCCCCTTCGGCCACCACGGAGGAAACCACCCGGTGCGGAACCTCGACCGCGGAACGGTCGAGATCACCTCGCAGAACCACGGTTTCGCGGTGGCCGCCGACGACGGTGAGATCCGGGGCGCGCCCCAGCTGCGGCTCACGCACGTGAACCTCTACGACGGCACGGTCGAGGGCCTGGAGCACCGGGATCTCCCGGTGTTCTGCGTGCAATACCATCCGGAAGCGGCGCCCGGACCGCACGACAGCCGCTATCTCTTCGACCGCTTCATCGACCTCATGGAGGCGCGCAAGCTGTCGGACGATTGAGCGTCCGAGGCCGCAAGTCCGCCTGTCACAACGACTCAGGGGTTCTTGCGAGTGCGCGCGGTGCCCATTACCGTGGCGACGACCGAGTGTACGAACGCGACCGACCCGAGCGACACCTTCAGGAGGAAGCATGACCAAGGCGGACCTCGTCGAGCAGGTGGCCGACGCCATCGGCCCCGGGATCACCAAGAAGGACTGCGCCCTCGTCGTGGACGGATTCCTGAACGCGGTGAAGCTCGCCCTGGCCCACGGCGAGAACATCGAGATCCGGGGCTTCGGCACCTTCAAGGTCCGCAAGCGCAAGACGCGCACGGCCCGCAATCCGAGAACGGGGGACCCTGTCGAGGTGCCTTCGCGCAGCGTGCCCGTCTTCAAGCCCTCCAAGCACCTGCGCAATCGGGTCGCCAAGATGGATCCCGCCCGAACCTGACCTCTCAGCGAACGGCGGATGATCCCGTGCTTCCGCTCGCGCCCCGTGCAGCAGGATCGCATTTAACGAATCCGGCTGGCGGGGCGTCTGACGTCCGGTGAGCCAGGCCGACCGGGAGGGCGCGGCTTCGGACGTCGAGCTCGTGCGGCGGGCCCGAGCGGGTGATCAGGGCGCGATGAGCCAACTCGTCGAGCGGCATCATGCGGCGGCATACCGGGTGGCACTGTCCATGGTCTCCGATCCGGACCTGGCGCAGGACGTGGTTCAGGACGCGTTCCTGAAGGCGTTCCGCGGGCTGGACGGCTTCCGGGGCGACGCGGCCTTCCGGACCTGGATGCTCACGATCGCCGCGAACACGGCCAGGGGGGCCCTGCGCCGCGTGGTGCGGAGGAAGGAGATCGGGCTCGACGGAGTCCCGCCCGTGGAGAGCCCGGAGGCGAGCCCGGAGGAGCGTGCAGCCATCGGTGAGGAGGCGGCCCGGGCGCGAACGATGTTGGCGAGGTTGCCGGAAAAGCAGCGGATGGCGGTTCAGCTCCGGGTCGACGAGGGACTCAGCTTTCGGGAGATCGGAGACATCATCGGCTCGAGCGAGGGGGCTGCCAGGGTGAACTACTTCCACGGGATCCGCAGGCTCCGGGAGTTGATGGAATGAGCGAGACAGGTTGCGAACGCGCGCGGGAGGCGATCCCGGACTTCGTCGGGGGACGTCTGCCAGCGGAGGTCCGGGCGGCGATCGAGGTGCATCTCGGCACGTGCGCCGAGTGCCGCGAGGAGGCGGAGCTGGTGGCCCTCCTGACGGCGTCACGCCCCGCGGTTCCCCCGGGGCTGGCGCGGCGTATCGAGGCAGCGGTGCGCGTCGTCCCGAGCGGGGCGGTGCGCCGTCCGTGGTGGGGTCTCGCGGCCGCCGCGGTGGCGGCGCTCGCGCTGGGGATCGGGGTCGCGTCGCGCAACGACCGGGCGGCGACGGACCTTCCCGCCTATGTGGCCGATACCGAGACCGAGGGCCTGTGGCTCAGCGACGACGGTCTCATCGCGGGCGCGCCGGCACTCGACGCGCTGTCGGACGATGCGCTCGTCCAGCTGCTGGACGAGATAGGCTCGGGAGGTCAGGCATGAAGAGATCCGCGGCGGTCATCGGCAGCGTGGTCTTCGTCCTCGCCCTCGTAGGCGCGACGGGCGCTCCCCTGTCCGCCCAGCGCGGACCGCCCGGGCGCATGGGACAGCAGGACCGCACGGAGCTGGAGCGGCGGGTGCGCGAGCGCTTCGGGCAGATGGTCAAGGAGCGGCTGGGGCTGGACGACGCGCAGGCGCAACGGCTCAACGAGACCGTGATGAGCTTCCAGGAGGACCGCATGAGCCTCTGGAGGGAGGAGCAGGCCGTGCGCAAGCGCGTGGAGGCACTCCTTCTCGAGGGTGGGGACGACCAGGCCGAGGCTCGAGCCCTGCTCCAGCGCATGCAGGAGCTACGCATGGAGGAGGCGAGGCTCGGACAGACCGAGCAGGACAAGCTCCTCGAGGTGCTGACGCCGGTGCAGGTCCTCCGCTTCCAGGCCATGCGCGAGGAGATGGGGCAGCGCATCCGCAGGCTTCGGGGCATGGGGCCGGGAGGACCTGGCGGCATGGGACCGGGAGCGCTGCCGGATCTGGGGGTGGAGTTCTTCCCGGAACGTTGACGGGTCGCGCGGGGTTACCGTACGGTTGAGCAACCCGTCCCGCGACCTGCCCCGGCCATGACCATCTCCGTCCGCACGCTCTTCTTCGCGGCGTACCGCGACCTCGTCGGTTCACGGGAGCTCGACGTCGAGTTGCACGAGGGGGCGACCGTCGCGGACCTCGTCGCGGAGCTGCGCGGCCGCGGAGGCCGCTTCGACGCACTTCCGGACGAGCCTGCCGTAGCGGTGAACCGAGCCTACGCACCCCTCTCCGAGCGGCTGGGCGGCGGCGACGAAGTTGCGTTCATCCCCCCGGTGGCGGGTGGGTGAGGGTGCCCGTGCCGATCCACTCCGCGATCGTTCACGCGCCTCTCGACCCCGCGGCTCTCCTCGCCCGCGTGGGTGACCCCGCGGACGGAGCGGCGCTCCTCTTCGTCGGGGTCGTGCGTGACCACGCCGACGGACGCGCCGTGACCGGAATGCGTTACGACGCGTACGAGGCGATGGCCGGCGCGGTCCTGGCGGACATCGCCCGGGAGGCCGCGGACCGGCTGGGGACCGACCGGATCGCTGTCGAGCATCGGGTAGGCACCCTGGTCGTAGGCGAGCCCAGCGTGGCGATCGCGGTGTCCTGCGCCCACCGCGCGGAGGCGTACGAGGCTTCCCGCTATGTGATCGAGGAGATCAAGAAGCGGCTCCCGGTCTGGAAGAAGGAGCGGTACGCGGACGGGGACGAAGCGTGGGTGGAAGGCACGGCACCGCCCGCGGTGGAGCCACACGGGATGGGGAAGGGGACCCGATGAAGGACCAGTTCGGTCGCCGGATCGAGTACCTTCGCGTCTCCGTCACGGACAAGTGCAACCTGCGATGCGTCTACTGCATGCCCCTCGAGGGGATGCCGTGGATGCGGCGGGACGAGCTCCTCACGTACGAGGAGATCGAGGAGATCGTGCGCGCAATGGCGGGGATGGGCCTGCGACGCGTGCGCATCACCGGAGGAGAGCCCCTGGTGCGACGAGACCTGCCCGAGCTCGTCGGCATGTTGGCACGCGTGCCCGGCATCGACGATCTCTCGCTCTCCACGAACGCCGTCCTCCTCGAGCCCCACGCCGAAGCGCTGCGGAGCGCCGGGATCCATCGCGTGAACGTCTCGCTCGACTCCCTCCGGGAGGACCGGGTGGACGCGATCGCGCGCCGACCGGGGTCGTTCCCGAAGATCATGGCGGGGTTCGAGGCCGCCGAGCGCGTGGGATTCGACCCGATCAAGGTCAACGTGGTCCTCATGCGGGGCGTCAACGACGACGAGGTGGGGGACTTTGCGGCGATCACGCGCGACCGGCCCTGGCACGTGCGCTTCATCGAGGTCATGCCGACCGGCTCGAACCTGGACGTGAGCGCGAACCAGTTCTTCTCCTGCCGGGAGGCGCTCGAGCGGTTGCGGGCCGTGGATCGCCTCGAGCCGGTGGCCGGCCCTCCGGGCAACGGGCCGGCGACCTACTACCGCTTCCCCGGGGCGCCGGGCACCGTCGGCGTGATCACGCCGATGAGCCACACGTATTGTGACCGGTGCAACCGGATGCGCCTCACCGCGGACGGACACCTGCGGCCCTGCCTCTTCGGCGACCTGCAGACCAACCTGCGCGACCCTCTGCGCGCCGGCACCGACATCGTGCCGCTCGTGGAGGAGACCCTGCGCGTCAAGCCCCAGCGGCACTACTTGATCCAGGGAAGCGACCGTGGGTCCGGAGGCCTGGTGGCGCTCTCCCAGACGGGAGGCTGAGCGGTCCCACCCGCTCGGCCGCGGCCTGAGCGCGGTCGTTCGTTGACCCCTTCCCGACGTTCGGATACGTTCGTTCATCCGTACGTTTGCCATCCTGCCCAAAGGGGCTTCCACGAACATGAGCGTGAAGAAGATCACGGTGGTCGGCGGTGGACACGTGGGCGCCACGTGCTCACAGTTGCTGGCCCAAAAGGAGCTCGCGCGCGAGGTCATACTGGTCGACATCCTGGAAGGTGTCCCGATCGGCAAGGGCCTCGACCAGTGGGAGAGCGCACCCATCGATGGGTTCGACTCCCGCGTCCGCGGCACGAACGACTACGGCGATACGGCCGGGTCGGACATCTTCATCGTCACGGCCGGCGTCGCGCGTAAGCCGGGGATGAGCCGCGACGACCTCCTCAAGACCAACGCGGGCATCGTCCGCTCGGTGTCGGAGGAGATCAAGAAGCGCGCCCCCGAGTCGATCGTCATCGTGGTGTCGAACCCGCTGGACGTCATGGCGCAAGTGGCGCTCGAGACCACCGGCTTCCCCCGGGAGCGGGTGATCGGCATGGCCGGCGTGCTGGACTCCGCGCGCTACCGGTCGTTCATCGCCCTCGAGCTGGACGTCAGCATCGAGGACATCCAGGCGCTCGTACTGGGCGGCCACGGCGACACCATGGTGCCCCTCGCGAGCTACGCGTCGGTCAGCGGCATCCCGCTCTCCCAGCTCCTCCCGCAGGACCGGATCGACGCGCTCGTCGCGCGCACCCGGAAGGGTGGCGGGGAGATCGTGGGCTACCTCAAGACGGGAAGCGCCTACTACGCGCCGGCGGCCGCCGCGGTCCAGATGGCCGAGGCCATCGTGAAGGACAAGAAGCGCATCCTCCCGTGCGCCGCGTGGCTGCAGGGCGAGTACGGTATGAAGGACCTCTTCCTCGGCGTGCCCTGCCTCCTGGGCGAGGGCGGCCTGAAGAAGGTGATCGAAGTCGAGCTCAGCACCGAGGAGAAGGAGGCCCTGGCCAAGAGCGCCGAGGCCGTCCGCACCGTGGTCGCGGATCTGAAAGCTCTGGGTTGAGCAGTTCGCTTCGGACCCTCCACAACACAATCGGCCGGCCCGGCCGGGGCCGCCCGCCCCGGCCGGGCTTTCTTTTCCGGGGTCTGCGACCCGCGCGTCGCCGGCCCCTTCGAGAGGAGTCGTGATGCGACGGGTCGTAGCGCTGTACCGGTCGTCCGTGGGGAAGAAGATCCTCATGGCCATCACCGGCTTCATCTGGTTCGGGTTCCTGGCCGGACACATGGCCGGGAACCTCAAGGCCTTCCAGGGAGCCGGCACCTTCGACACCTACGCCGAGCATCTCCGGATCCTCGGAGAGCCCATCCTCCCCAGAATGGGCTTCCTCTGGACGTTCCGCGCGTTCATGCTCGCCGCGTTCGTCATCCATGTGCTTCTCTCCTGGCAGACGTCGCGCCAGAGTTGGGCCGCACGGCAGACGAAGTACCGCAAGAAGGCGAATCAGAACTTCGACTTCGCGTCGAGCCTCATGCGGTGGGGTGGCGTGCTGATACTCGTCTTCCTGGTCTTCCACATCCTGCACATGACGACGGGCACGCTGCATCCCGACTTCGTGGAGGGAAACGCCTACCACAACCTGGTCACCGGCCTCGCCAACCCCCTGGTGGCGGGCTTCTACGTGCTTGCGATGGTGGCGATCCTCTTCCACCTGTACCACGGCGTGTGGAGCCTCTTCCAGACGCTGGGCGCGAACCACCCGAAGTACGCCGCCTGGCGGCGCCCGTTCGCGGTGCTGGTGTCCATCGTGATCTTCCTCGGTTTCATCTCGATCCCGGTCGCCGTCCTGACCGGGATGCTCTCATAGCGGAGGCCTGACCGTGCACCTCGACGCCAAGATTCCGGCGGGCCCCATCGAAAAGAAGTGGGACAAGCACCGCTTCGACATGAAGCTGGTCAACCCCGCCAACAAGCGGAAATACGAAGTCATCGTCGTGGGGACCGGGCTGGCCGGAGCCTCGGCCGCCGCCACCCTGGGCGAGCTGGGCTATCGGGTGAAGTGCTTCACCTACCACGATTCCGCCCGCCGGGCCCACTCGATCGCCGCGCAGGGCGGCATCAACGCAGCCAAGAACTACCAGGGAGACGGGGACAGCATCTTCCGCCTCTTCTACGACACGGTGAAGGGCGGAGACTTCCGCTCCCGCGAGGCCAACGTGTACCGGCTGGCCCAGGTCAGCCTGAACATCATCGACCAGGCCGTCGCCCAGGGCGTACCCTTCGCGCGCGAGTACGGCGGCTACCTGGCCAACCGGTCGTTCGGGGGCGCCCAGGTGTCGCGCACCTTCTACGCGCGTGGTCAGACCGGGCAGCAGCTCCTCCTCGGCTGCTACCAGGCGCTGCAGCGGCAGGTCGCCCTCGGCACCGTCGAGCTCCACACGCGGCAGGAGATGCTCGACGTGGTGGTGGTGGACGGGGTCGCGCGCGGCATCGTCACCAGGGACCTGGTGAGCGGGAAGGTCGAGCAGCACGCGGGCCACGCGGTCGTCCTGGCGACGGGCGGGTACTCCAACGTCTTCTTCCTTTCGACGAACGCGAAGGCGTGCAACGTCACGGCGACGTGGCGCGCGGCGAGGCGGGGGGCGGGGTTCGCCAACCCGTGCTACACGCAGATCCATCCGACCTGCATTCCGCCGTCGGGGGACTACCAGTCGAAGCTGACTCTGATGAGCGAGTCGCTGCGCAACGACGGCCGCATCTGGGTACCCGCCGAGGCGGGGGACGACCGGCCGGCCGGCCGGATCCCGGAGTCGGAGCGCGACTACTACCTCGAGCGCTTCTATCCCAGCTTCGGCAACCTGTCGCCGCGTGACATCTCGTCGCGGCGGGCCAAGGAGATGGTCGACACGGGCCACGGCGTGGGTCCGCTGCGCAACGGCGTGTACCTGGACTTCAAGGACGCCATCCAGCGGTTGGGCCAGCAGACGATCGCGGAGCGCTACGGCAACCTCTTCGAGATGTACGAGAAGATCACGGGCGAGAACCCGTACGAGGTGCCCATGCGCATCTACCCGGCGCCGCACTACACGATGGGCGGGCTCTGGGTGGACTACAACCTGATGAGCAACGTTCCGGGCCTGTTCGTCCTCGGCGAGGCGAACTTCTCCGACCACGGCGCCAACCGCCTCGGGGCCAGCGCGCTCATGCAGGGACTGGCCGACGGCTATTTCGTGGCGCCGCTCACGGTTGGCAACTACCTCGCGACGGTTCCGAGGGAGCCGGTGACCACGGACCACCCTGCGTTCGCGGACGTGGAGCGCGACGTGCGGCAGAAGACCGAACGGCTCCTCTCGGTGGGCGGCCACAAGACGGTGGACGAATTCCACGTCGAGCTGGGCCGGCTCATGTGGGAGGCGTGCGGGATGGAGCGGAACGAGGCGAGCCTGAAGTCGGCGCTCGAGAAGATCCCCGACATCCGCGAACGCTTCTGGAAGGAAGTGCGCGTGCCCGGATCCGCGGACACGCTGAACCAATCGATCGAGAAGGCCGGACGGGTGGCGGACTTCCTGGAGTTCGCCGAGGTCATGTGCTGGGACGCGCTGACCCGGGAGGAGTCGTGCGGCGCGCACTACCGCTCCGAGCACACGACTCCGGACGGCGAGGCCGCCCGCAACGACCGGGACTTCAGCTTCGTTTCCGTCTGGGAGTTCAAGGGGGTCGGGGAACCACCCGCGCTGCACAAGGAGCCTCTGGAGTTCGAGAACGTCCAGCCGTCCACGAGGAGCTACAAGTAATGAACCTCACACTCCACGTCTGGCGGCAGGACGGGCCCACGGCCAGGGGCCGCTTCGAGACGTACCAGGCGAAAGACGTGAGCGAGCACGCGTCCTTTCTCGAGATGCTCGACGTGGTCAACGAGAGCCTGATCCACGAGGGGAAGGAGCCCATCGCGTTCGAGCACGACTGCCGCGAGGGCATCTGCGGCTCGTGCGGCATGATGATCAACGGCATCCCCCACGGTCCGCGACACATGACGGCCACCTGCCAGCTGCACATGCGGATCTTCCACGACGGCGACGAGATCTGGATCGAGCCGTGGCGTGCCACCGGCTTCCCCATCCTGCGCGACCTGGTGGTGGATCGGGGCGCATTCGACCGGATCATCAACGCGGGTGGGTTCGTCTCGGTCCGCACGGGCAGCGCCCCGGACGCGAACGCGATCCCGATCCGGAAGCACGAGGCCGACCGTGCCATGGACGCGGCGGCGTGCATCGGGTGCGGCGCCTGCGTGGCGGCTTGCCCCAACGCCTCGGCCATGCTGTTCACCTCGGCCAAGGTGGCGCATCTGGGACTCCTGCCGCAGGGCCAGCCCGAGCGCTACACGCGCGTGATCGACATGATCGCGCAGCACGACCTCGAGGGCTTCGGTACCTGCACGAACCACGGAGCCTGCCAGGAGGCGTGTCCGAAGGGGATCAGCGTCGACTTCATCGCCCGCCTCAACCGCGACCTGCTCGTGGCGAGCTGGAAGGCCGCGGAGCCGGAGGCGGTGGTCGGCGGGGAAGGCTGACGACGTGCCGGAGCGTGCGGCCGAAGCGGGCGCTTCCTTCCTGACACTGGCGACCGAGCCCGGGGCCGTGGTGACCCCGGACGACCTGGGCGAGGAGGAGCGCATGCTCATCCGCGCCGTGGAGGACTTCGCGGAGCGCGAGATCGCGCCCGTCATGGACCGCCTGATGGATCGGGATCCGGGGGTCTCCCGCGGCCTCTTCAAGAAGGCAGCCGAGCTCGGCGTCTTCATGGCCGAGGTTCCCGAAGAGGACGGTGGGCTGGACCTGAACGTGCTCGCCGTGACCGGTATGCTGTCCAGCCGCGCCGAGG
Source organism: uncultured Gemmatimonadales bacterium (assembly GCA_963848895.1). Lineage (GTDB taxonomy): Bacteria > Gemmatimonadota > Gemmatimonadetes > Longimicrobiales > Gaopeijiaceae > SZUA-318. The sequence goes on along the minus strand of CAWKGE010000013.1, from coordinate 1,027,994 downwards.
TCGGTCCCCTCGGGCCGATGATCATGGGCCACCAGGGGATCGGCACGTTGCCGATCGTCTACTTCGGCACCGCCCGAGCAGAAAGAGAGGTACCTGGGCGGCTGCATGGAGGGCGACATCCTGTCCGCGTTCGCGCTCACCGAGCCCAGCACGGGCTCGGACGCGATGAGCATCCGGACGAAGGCTGTCCTGGACGAGGCCGGCACACACTACGTGATCGACGGCGCGAAGCAGTGGATCACCAACGCCGGGTGGGCCGACCTTTTCGTCCTCTTCGCCAAGGTGGACGGCGAGCATTTCACGGCGTTCCTCGTGGAGCGCGACACGCCGGGCCTCACGGTGGCGGAGCCGGAGCGCCTGCTGGGCCAGCACGGCTCCTCGGTGTGCGCCCTGGCGCTGGATGGCGTGAAGGTCCCGGTCGACAACGTCCTGGGTGAGATCGGGAAGGGCCACAAGGTGGCCTTCTGCACGCTCAACATGGGGCGGCTCAAGCTGTCCGCCAGCGCCGCGACCGGCGCGAAGGTGGCCGTGGAGGAGGCGTCGCGGTACGCCCGCGAACGCGTCCAGTTCGGGTTGCCCATCGCGAAGTTCGGGCTGATCCAGCGCAAGCTCGCCGACATGGGCGCACGGGCGTACGCCGCCGAGACCGTGGCCTACCGCACGGCGGGCCTCGTCTACCGGGCGCTGGAGCGCCTGAAGGCGGGGGGGGCCGTGAGCAATCAGCTCCGGCTCGACACGCTCTCGGAGTTCTCGGTGGAGTGCGCCCTGGCCAAGGTGTACGCCTCCGAGGCGTACAACGGCCTCGCGGACGAGGCGGTCCAGGTGTTCGGGGGATACGGTTTCAGCGAGGAGTACAAGCCGGCCCGGATGTACAGGGACTCGCGGATCTCTCGCATCTACGAGGGCACGAACGAGATCTGCCGGCTCTACGCCCAGCGGACGATCTTCAAGAAGCTCTCGGGTGGAAGCGGGGGTGGTGGTGGCCTTTCGAAGGGGGTGGGCGCCATCCGGCAGCTCCACGCCATGAAGAAGCTGGCCAGGGGCAAGGGCCTGTCCGGGAGTGCCGCCGGCGCCCTGGAGGACATCGCCGGGCTCAAGCAGGTCTACTTCACGCTGATGGAGGAGATCGTGACCCGGGTCGGCGCGGAGAAGCTCAAGGACCCCGACAACCAACAATTCCTTGCCTCCCTCGCCGACGTAGCGATGGAGATCTACGCCGCGGAGAGCGTCTGCCTGCGCGTCGCGAAGCTCGGCGAGGTCGGCTCGGACGAGGAGCGTGAAGTCCGGGCCGCGCTCTCCGCGCTGGTGCTGGAGCGGTCCGGGGAGCGGGTGCGGACGGAGGCGCGTACGGTGTTGGGCGAGCTGCACGCGGGGGAGGATGCCGCCGGGCGCCTCTCCGACATGGACGAGCTCCTGCCGCTACCAGGCCGCCTGGTGGAGGCCCGTCGCCGCGTGGCGGCCTGGCTGGTCGATCACGATGGCCTGCTGCCGGGAGAGGCATAGCGGGCCGCTGGCGCACGACGGACCGGAGCCGGTCCCCGCTTCCCTTGCTCCTCCGGGTCACCGGCGGATAGTCTGACCCGCCCGTAGAACCGCGCCCGGAGAATGGCCATGTCGCCGCTGCACCGTGTCCCGGCCCGCCCGTCCCGCCTCCTTCTGTTCGCCGGCCTGGCCGCGATGACGGCTTGCGGGGGGCCGCCGGGAGCGGGAGACCCGCCGGCCGATCTCATCCTGCGCTCGGGACGTGTGTGGACGGGTGACGACGCGGCGCCGTGGGCCCAGGCGGTGGCCGTGCGGGGCGAGCGGATCGTCGCGGTGGGGCCCGATGCCGACGTGATCGACCTGGCCGGACCCCGTACGGAGGTCCGGGACCTCGGCGGGCGCTTCGTGTCGCCTGGCTTCATCGACAACCACACGCACTTCAACCGCGCCGGCGAGCTCCTCCTGGGCGTCAACCTCCTCGAGGTGAGCGACGCCGACGGCCTGGTGGCAGCCGTGGCCGAGACGGCGGGGCGGCTCCCCGAAGGCGCCTGGATGGTGGGCGGGATGTGGGGCGCCTACGAGCAGTGGGCGCGGTCCTCCACCGGACGGGAGGGGGAAGGCGCGGCGTCCGGCACCTTCCGCCCCGATCGGTCGCTGATCGACCCGGTGTCTCCCGGCAACCCGGCGCTGCTCTGGAACTGGGACCGCTCGCAGGTCCTCGCCAACGGCGCCGCGCTCGAGGCCGCCGGAGCGACCTGCTCGTGGAGCGGCGTGGAGTGCGCCGACGGGGCGCCCACCGGCCGGCTCACGGGCGACGCCGTGGCCCGCGTGCAAGGCGCCATTCCCCCGAAGGCGATGGAGCAGAAGCTCGCGGAGGCGCGGGCCGCCCTCGCCGACATGGCCCAGTACGGGGTGACGACGTTCTTCGATATCACCCCGCCCGACCAGGTGGAGGTCTACCATCGGTTGCGGCGCAACGGGGAGCTCACGGCGCGCGTCAACATGCGCCTGGTCGTGGACACCTGGGACGAGATGCGGGACGCGGGCATCACCGAAGGCTTCGGGGACGAATGGATCCGCTACCAGGGCCTCAAGGGATTCATGGACGGCATCATGGGCAACTCTTCGGCCCGCTTCTACGAGCCCTACCTCACCACCGGCGTGCGCGGATCGTGGCGGGACGCGAGCAACACCGGCTACGTCACGGGCGGCGGCTCGGGGTACATGCCCGCCGGGAACATGCGACGGCTGGTCTTCGGAGCGGACTCCGCGGGCTTCAACCCGCGCGTGCACGCCATCGGTGACGAGGCGATCGACGCCATCCTCGACATCTACGAGGAGGTCCAGCGGGTGAACGGTCCGCGGGACGGACGCCGCTTCGCCATCATCCACAACCAGGTGATGCGCGGCCCGGAGACCGCCGCCCGGGAGGCCCGGCTGGGGATCATCGCCGAGATGCAGCCCTACCACACCATCGACGACATGCGGTGGATGGAGGAGCGGATCGGTGCACGGGCTCGCTGGGCATACGCGTTCAAGACCCTCCAGGACGCGGGTGTGCTCCTCTCCTTCGGCTCCGATTGGCCGGGCACCAACGCCGCCTGGTACACGGTGAACCCCCTCGAAGGGATGTACGCCGCCGTGACGCGGGAGACGCTCGACGGCACGCCGGAGGGCGGCTGGTTCCCCGAGGAGCGCATCGACGTGGAGAGCGCGCTGAGGGCCTATACGGTGAACAACGCGTGGGTGGGGATGATGGAGGACGAGCTGGGGCGGGTGGAGCCGGGATTCCTCGCCGACCTGGCGGTGCTGGACCGGAACCCCTTCGAGGTGGACCCCGGCGAGCTCAAGGACGTGAGCGTCGTGCTCACGATCGTGGGAGGCAGGATCGTGTTCGAGCGGGAGGGTGCATGAAGCGCGCGGTCTGGATCGCGGCGACGCTGCTGGTCGCCGGGTGCGCCGGGGCGCCCGCCGCGACGGCGGGCCCGAGCGAGCCCGAGGAGATCACGTTCGCGCCGGAGCTGGGCGTGGACCTGGCCGCCATGCAGCGCACGTCCACCGGCCTCTATGTGCAGGACCTGAAGGAGGGGGACGGCTTCACTGCCCGGCGGACCAGCCTGGTGACGCTGCGCTACGTGGGATACCTGCCGAACGGGACGATCGTCGACACCACCGGCGACGGGGAGCCGTTCCAGTTCCGACTGGGCGGCAACGAGGTCATCAAGGGATGGAACCAGGGAATCCCGGGCATGAAGCTGGGCGGCATCCGCCGGCTGGTGATCCGCCCCTCGCTCGCGTACGGCTCCCGGGGGACGGGCCGCGTTCCGCCCAACTCGACGCTCGTGTTCGACGTCCAGCTCCTGGACGTGCGCTGAGGCCCCGAGCCTCGGCGCGGCACGGCCCGCCGCGCGGCGCGGTGTGGACGAAACGTCCCGCCGGTGCGACCGTATCCACTTCGTCCGGCCTAGCCTGCCGACCCACGTCTCCCGGGGCACACCCGGGCATCCGATCCACGCGACCACGACTCCGATGACGAGACCTTCCCGATCGATCCACCTGACCTGCCTCGTGTTTCTGGGACTCGCGCTGGGCGCGTGCGGGGAAGATCCCTTCTCGCTCCCCGAATTCGACCCGAGCCTGGGCGTCGACGTGTCGGCGATGACCAAGACCGCATCCGGCCTGTACTACCAGGACCTCGTGGTGGGGGAAGGGGAGACCGCCGTGGCCGGCGACTTCGTCAACGTGAGCTACACGGGGTGGCTCGCGAACGGGGACCAGTTCGGATCCGGCGAGTATTCGTTCCAGCTCGGCACCGGTGCGGCAATCGACGGCTTCGACGAGGGCGTCACGGGCATGAAGGTCGGCGGCAAGCGCAGGCTCGTGCTGCCACCCGACCTCGCCTACGGGAAGAACGGCAAGGGGACGATTCCCGGCAACGCGACGCTGGTGTTCGAGGTGGAGCTCCTGGAGATCCTCTGACGAGGAGGGAAGAGGCGCGCGGACAGCTCCGTCCGGGGCCGACCGGCCGCCGATCACATCTTCGGGAGCGTGACGCCCACCTGCTTCATGTACTTCCCTTTGCGGTCCGCATAGGCGATCTCGGGCTCCTCGTCCCCCTCGAAGAAGAGGAGCTGGGCGATTCCCTCGCCTGCGTAGATCTTCGCGGGCAGGGGTGTCGTGTTGGAGATCTCCAGCGTCAGGTATCCCTCCCACGTCGGTTCCAGCGGCGTCACGTTCACGATGATACCGCAGCGCGCGTATGTGGATTTACCGAGGCACACGACCAGGATGTCACGGGGGATGCGGAAGTACTCCACCGTACGGGCGAGTGCGAAGGAGTTCGGAGGGATGATGCACTCCATCTCGTGGATGTCCACGAAGGAGCGATCGTCGAACCGCTTGGGGTCCACCACCACGTTGTGCACGTTGGTGAACACCTTGAACTCGGGGGCCACACGGATGTCGTAGCCGTACGACGACAGGCCGTAGGAGATGACCCCGTCCCGCACCTGGCCGTTCTCGAAGGGCTCGATCATGCCGTGGTCGGTGGACATTCGGCGGATCCACTTGTCGCACTTGATGGGCATCTGGAAGGTCGTCTCGGCGGGTTTCGGGAGCGTCCGCGCACCTCGTCGTGGGGGCGTCGGGCCGGGTGGAGCGCCGCCAAGATAGAGGCCTGCGGGAGGGTGGTGCAAACCCGCGGAAAATCGGGAAAAATACGGACCTCCTTCGCTTGACACTCATCGCCGCCATCCGGTACCTTTTCGGGTCTCAAGTGAACGATTTCACAAACTCTGGCGGCACAATGTCGGGTGCGTATCTGCCCCTGCTGGTGCTCTTCGGGCTCGCGCTGGTGACCGCGCTCGGGATGGTGGTGGCGTCGCGCATTCTGAACCCGCGACGACCGACGCCCCAGAAGGAAATGCCCTACGAATCGGGCATGATCCCGCTCGGTGACACCCGGGCCCGCTTCTCCGTGAAGTTCTACATGGTTGCGATCAGCTTCATCGTCTTCGACCTGGAGACGATCTTCCTGATTCCGTGGGCCGTGCAGATGCGGGCGCTGGGGTGGGGACCCTTCCTGGCCATGTCGATGTTCGTCATCGTGCTGGCCGTCGGGCTGCTGTACGAGTGGAAGAAGGGAGGCCTCGAGTGGGAGTGAAGCTGCCCGGTGGCGGTACCAGCGCCAGGCCCGGTGGGATCTTCGGCGCCTGGAGCCCCACCTTCTTGACGAGCAAGATCGATTACATCGTGAACTGGAGTCGGAGGAACTCCCTCTGGCCCATGCCGTTCGGAACCGCGTGCTGCGCCATCGAGATGATGGCGTCCGCCGCGTCGGACTTCGACCTCTCACGCTTCGGCATGGAGAGGATGGCGTTCACGCCCCGCCAGGCCGACGTGCTCATCTGCGCAGGCCGGGTCCCTTACAAGCTGGCCCCGGTGCTCCGCCGGATCTGGGATCAGATGCCGCAACCGAAGTGGTGCGTGTCCATGGGCGCGTGCGCTTCCTCCGGCGGCGTCTTCGACGTGTACTCCATGGTGCAGGGCATCGACACGGTGGTGCCGGTCGACGTCTACATCCCGGGGTGCCCGCCTCGGCCCGAGGCGCTGATCTACGGGCTGATGATGATCCAGGAGAAGATCCGTGAAGAGTCGCTGGCGCAGCACGCGGCGCTCCGCGCGGAGGACCCGCTCCTGGTTGCGCGGCCGAAGGCCACCGACGAGGAGATGGCTGGCCTCACGGGCCCGTTCGGCAACTCGACGCGGCAGGAGAAGATCTCGGCAGGGGTGAGGGTGCTGCCCGATCGCGAATCCGACGACGACCTCCTCCCCTAGAGAGTCCGTCCGGGTCATGCAGTGGGCCCACTACACACAGGTATGACATGAACTCTGAAGATCCGGGGTTGGGGCGGCGCGGCCTCGACAACGCTTCGCGTTGTGACCCCGTCGTTGGCACGCCTCGACGTAGCTCGAGCCATGCCTTCGGCGAGCCGCCTCGAAGCTGGGGCCGTGGCGCTCCCAACGCGGCCCGCTGCATGACCCGGACGGACTCCTAGCCCATGGCCGACGAAATCAAGAGCGGGCTCGACGCGGTCGACGAAGGTCCGGTGCCTTCAGACGCGGCGAGCCCGACACAGGCGGGTACCGCCCCGGATCCACACAGCCATCCCACCGTGGCGGCGCTTCTCGCCAGGTTCGGCGACGCGGTGTACGGCCACCGCATCGCGGCCGGCGACGAGCACGTCGTCTTCGCCGATCCGGCGCGCAACCTGGAGATCCTGGGCTTCCTGAGGGACGACCCGGAGCAGCGGTACGATTTGCTCCGGGACGTGACGGCGGTCGACTACGGTGGCGGACGACCTCTGCAGGTGGTGTACGTCCTCTGGTCCATTCCGCTCCGGTTGTCCCTCCGCTTGAAGTGCGAGCTCCCCCTCGACGCCCTCGAGATCGACTCCGTGGTCCCGCTCTGGCAGGCCGCAAACTGGCTCGAGCGGGAGGTCTACGACCTCTTCGGGATCACCTTCCGGGGACACCCCGACCTGCGCCGGATCATGATGCCCTTCGATTACGCGGAGGGTCATCCCCTCCGGAAGGACTTCCCACTGCGGGGTCGCTTCGGCCGCGCGGAGCAGACACGACGCGCGCTCTCGCAGGACGTGAGCCGCTTCTACACGGAGCACGACATGGAGATCGGACGGGAGCCGCAAGAGCTTCCGCCGGCCGGGGAAGAAACCCCCGGTAGCGAGACCTGACGCGCGGGACGGGCGAGACTATGGCGCAGAAGACGGTGGAGTTCACGGTCGGTCGAAGCCCCGAGATGGGCCCGGGGGGGATGCCGGTCGCCAGCCCGCTGGCTCCCTTCGAGGTGCCCGAGCCGGGTCTCGACTCGGAGCACATGCTGATCAATATCGGCCCGCAGCACCCGGCCACACACGGCGTGCTCCGGCTGCTGTGCGAGCTGGACGGCGAGACGGTCGTGAACGTCACGCCCCACATCGGCTACCTGCACTCCTCCTTCGAGAAGCTGGGCGAGTACCGGACGTGGAACCAGATCGTCCCGCTCACCGACCGCATGGACTACCTGGCGCCGTTGATCTACAACTGCGCCTACGTGATGGCGGTCGAGAAGCTCATGGGGATCGAGGTCACGGAGCGGTGCAAGGTGGTCCGGGTCATCCTCATGGAGATGGACCGCATCTTCGGCCACCTCCTCTGGCTGGGAACCACGGCCATCGACGTCGGAGCCATGACCCCCTTCCTCTACACCTTCGAGGAGCGGGAGCGGATCTACAGGCTGCACGAGGCGCTCACCGGCGCCCGCATCACCACGTCGGCCACGCGCGTCGGCGGGATGATGGCGGATCTGCCGGAAGGCTGGATCGCGCAGCTCGAGGATTTCGTGAGCACGTTCCCCAAGACGCTCGACGAGTGCGACCGGCTCCTGACGAACAACGGGATCCTCATCGGCCGCACGCAGGGCGTGGGGGCGATCGGCGCGGACGAAGCCGTCAACTACGGCCTGACGGGACCGAACCTGCGGGCCAGCGGGGTGGCCTACGACGTGCGCAAGGACCAGCCCTACTACGACTACGAGACCTACGACTTCGAGGTGCCCGTCGGCGAGCACGGAGACAGCTACGACCGCTACCTCTGCCGGATCGAGGAGATGCGTCAGAGCCTGCGCATCCTGCGCCAGGCGATCGACCGGCTGCCCGAGGGGCCCATCAACGTTCCCGACCCGAACATCTCGCTCCCATCCAAGACCGACTGCATGTCGGACATGGAGAGCATGATCCACCACTTCAAGCTGATCATGCAGGGGATCCCGGCGCCGGAGGGCGACTGCTACTACCCGGTGGAGGGCTCCAAGGGCGAGCTGGGCATGTACGTGGTGGCAGAAGAAGGGGGCACCAAGCCCGTCCGGTGGCGCATCCGGCCGCCCTCCTTCGTGAACATCGCCGCCATCGGAAAGCTCGCGCAGGGGCATCTCGTCGCGGATCTGATCATGATCAACGCCAGCCTGGACATCGTTCTGGGGGAGATCGACCGATGAGCGACGTGCCGTTCAAGAACCCCGGATGGGCGGGCAACACCGGCGAGTTCGAGCTCTCCGAGGAACAGGTCCGCGGGGACGACTTCGTGGGTGTGCGCCCGGTGGGCGGCAGCCATCCGTCGGGTGCCGCGACCTACCCGTACATGCTTCCCGACAAGGAGCCCGACGCTCCCCTGTTCGAGGGGGAGTATCGGGATCGCTTCGAGAAGATCCTGTCCCGGTACCCAACCAAGCAGGCCGCGCTGCTCCCTGCGCTCGGTCTGGCGCAGGAGGTACGCGGGCACGTGAGCCCGCAGACGATGGACCGCGTGGCCGAGCTCCTGGACCTGGCTCCCGCCTACGTCCGGGGCGTGACCACCTTCTACACGATGTACAACAAGGCCCCCGTGGGCCGGTACCTGGTGCAGGTGTGCACGAACATCTCCTGCAACCTGTGTGGGGCGGACGACGTCCTGGAGGCCTTCCTGCGCTACACGGACACCGAGCTGGGAGAGACCTCCGAGGACGGCAACTTCACCGTGGTCGAGGCGGAGTGCCTGGCCGCGTGCGGCTTCCCCACGTGCGTCCAGATCAACTCGCGGTACTTCGAGAACGTCGGTCCGGCCGACGTTCCGGGGATCATCGAGCACCTCAAGGCCGAAGCCGCCGGCGGCGCGTAGCGGCGGGGACGGAGCGAACGCATGGCCTATCCGTACGTCTCGGACCGCGAGGTCCGGGTCCTGAGCAGGAACTTCGGCGACCCCATGGCCCGGCGGATCGACACCTACGTCGAGCGAGGGGGCTACCAGGCCCTGAAGAAGTCCTTCGAGATGGGCCAGGACAAGGTCATCGACGAGGTGAAGACCTCGGGTCTGCGCGGGCGCGGCGGCGCCGGCTTCCCGACCGGCGTGAAGTGGTCGTTCATGCCCAAGGAGCCGACGAAGCCCCACTACCTCCTGTGCAACGCCGACGAATCCGAGCCCGGCACGTTCAAGGACCGGGAGCTCATCCGCTGGGACCCGCATCAGCTCCTCGAGGGGTGCCTGATCGCGGCCTACGCCATCCGCGCGAAGCACGTCTACGTGTACTGCCGCGGTGAGTTCTTCGAGACCACCCAGATCCTGGCCAAGGCGCTCGAGGACGCGTACGCCAAGGGTTACGCGGGCAAGGACGTCATGGGCTCCGGCGTCGACATCGACGTGACCATCCACGTCGGCGCGGGCGCCTACATCTGCGGGGAGGAGACGGGGCTCATGAACTCCCTGGAGGGCCGGCGCGGCCAGCCCAGGGTGAAGCCGCCCTTCCCCGCCGCCGTCGGTGCCTTCGGCATGCCGTCCACCGTGAACAACGTGGAGACGCTGTCGGCGGTGCCGCACATCGTGACCCACGGGGGGCAGTGGTACCGGCAATGGGGCACGGAGAAGAGCCCGGGCACGAAGCTGTTCTGCGTGAGCGGTCACGTGAACAAGCCGGGCAACTACGAGTTGCCCCTGGGCTTCCCGCTCACGGACCTCATCGAGGACGTGTGCGGCGGGATGCGGGACGGCAAGGCACTCAAGGCCGTCATCCCGGGGGGCTCGTCGGTGCCCATCCTGAACGCCGAGGAGTGCGCGGACTGCGCCCTCGACTACGAGGGGGTGCAGGCGGCCGGATCCCAGCTCGGATGCGCGTCTGTCATCGTCATGGACGAGTCCACGGACATCGTGAAGCAGGTGCGTCGCATGGTGCAGTTCTACATGCACGAGTCCTGCGGGCAGTGCACGCCCTGCCGGGAAGGGACTGCGTGGATGACGAAGGTCCTCAGGCGCATCGAGGAGGGAAGGGGCACCGAGGACGACCTGGACACCCTCCTGCAGATGAGCCGTCAGATGACCGGGACGACGATCTGCGTGCTCTCGGACTCCGCCGCCGCGCCCGTCGTGTCCTCCATCCAGAAGTTCAAGGACGAGTACCTGGCGCTTATTCGGCGCGGCGAGAGGGTCGGGGCCGCGTGAGTGACAGAACGATGAGATCGACGCCTGCCTTCGTTGTGCTCCGCGCGCCGACCTGCGACGTACACAGGAGTACGCCTCGGTCGTCGTGCTCGCACGCCTCGGCAGTCATTCGATTTGATCGTTCTCAGACCATCAAGGATGCACATGGCTGATACCCCCAACACGGTCACCCTGACGATCGACGGTCAGGAGGTCGTCGTTCCCAAGGGGACCACCATCCTCGAGGCCGCGAAGCGGGTGGGCGAGCAGGTACCCCACTACTGCTACCATCCGGGGCTGTCCTCGCCGGCCATGTGCCGGCTGTGCCTGGTGGAGGTGGAGGGCGCGCCCAAGCCCATGCCTTCCTGCGTGACCCAGGTGGCCGAGGGCCAGGTGGTGAAGACGCAATCCGATCTCGCCCTCGAGATGCGCGAGGGCGTGCTCGAGTTCTACCTGGTGAACCACCCTCTCGACTGTCCGATCTGCGACATGTCCGGGGAGTGCAACCTGCAGGACTACGTCCATCAGGAAGGGCGCAAGCACGGCCGTTCCAAGGAGCCGAAGCGCGTCTTCGGGCGGGACGACTTCGGCGGCGACGTCCTCTTCTACGGCGACCGCTGCGTCATGTGCACGCGCTGCGTCCGCTTCATGAACGAAGTCGAGCAGGACAGCAGGCTGTGCGTGGTCGAGCGCGGCAACCGCTCCGTGATCGACACGTTCTTCGAGGAGGGACTGGACGGCACCTACTGGCACGGCAACATCGTCGACATCTGTCCCGTGGGCGCCCTCATCTCGAAGGACTTCCTGTACAAGGCCCGTGCCTGGGACCTGGACCACACCCACTCCGTATGCCCGAACTGCTCCCAGGGCTGCAACATCGACCTGCACACCCGGGACAACCTGGTCCAACGCCTCAAGCCGCGTGAGAACCTGGAGGTCAACGGGTGGTGGATGTGCGACTACGGTCGCCTGAACTACGAGTGGATCAACCACGGGCATCGCCTGGAAGCCCCCGTGGTCCGCGACGGCGGCACCGCGCGCGCCATGGGGTGGAAGGAAGCCCTGCGGGCGCTGCTGGACGCCGGGGCGTCCGCTCCCGACAAGCCGGTGCGCGGGGTCGTGTCGCCGTACGCGTCCAACGAGGACCTGGGCGCCTTCGCCGCCCTGGTCGAGGAGCTCGGCGGTGGGGAGATCGTCTATCGCTGCGCGATGGCGGAGGACGAGATACCGCTGAAGGGCTACCCCGGCCTGGCGCGCCGCCGGGAGCTGGCCCCCAACACCAGGGGCGCCGAGTTGGTCGGTGCGCGGCGCGTAGGCGGCGCGGACGGGCGGGGCGGGCTCGAGGACGTCGCGTCCCATGACGGGATCGTGGTCGTCCTCGGCGACGCGCTCGCGGACCAGACGGCCGAGTTCGGCAGGAACGCCGCCCTGTACGTGTACATCGGCCAGCGCGGCGGCCCGGCGACCGGCGCCGCCGGTTTCCTCCTGCCGACGACGAGCTTCGCCGAACAGGAGGGGACGTTCACGAATCTCCAGGGCCGCGTGCAGCGGTTCTGGCCCGGGTTGAAGGCTCCCGGTGCCGCCCGCCCGGCCTGGCTGGTCGTAGGCGCGCTGGTGGCCGAGGTGACCGGAGGAACGGCACCCCGCAGCGCCGCGGACTCGTTCGCGCAGCTGGGGCAGCGCGTGTCGGCCTTCGCCGGGCTCACGTACGAAGAACTTGGGACGCGGGGAGCGCTGGTGAACGAGACCGTCACGCTCTCGGGGGACTGAACGGATGGAAGCCCTTCACCCGATTACCGGAATCCCGGCGCTCGTCGCCATGATCGTGAAGATCCTCGTCTTCTTCACGATCCTGCTGTTGGTGATCGCCTACACGACCCTGGCCGAGCGACGGGTGGCTGCGTGGATCCAGGATCGCATCGGACCCAACCGTGTGGGTCCCTTCGGCCTGCTGCAACCCATCGCCGACGGCCTCAAGAACATCCTGAAGGAGGAGACGCTCCCTGCGACCTCCGCGAAGTTCTACTTCCTCCTCGGCCCGGCTCTCACGGTCGGCCCCGCGTTGGTCCTGTTCGCGGTGATTCCCTTTGCCGCGCCGCTTCCCACCCCGTGGGGCGTGGTGGACATGGTGGTCGCAGACGTGCCGATCGGCATCCTGTACATCCTGGCGATCAGCTCGCTGGCCGTGTACGGCCTCGTTCTCGGCGGGTGGGCTTCGAACAACAAGTACGCGTTCCTGGGCGGACTGCGCGCCTCCGCCCAGATGGTCAGCTACGAGGTGGCCCTCGGCCTTTCGGTCGTAGCGGTCCTGATGCTGGCGGGGAACGTGACGCTCACGGAGGTGATCTGGCAGCAGCAGCAGCTGGGCCTCTGGTTCGTGCTGCCGCTCTCGCTGGCGTTCATCTTCTTCATCACGTCGGCCTTCGCCGAATCGAACCGGCTGCCCTTCGACATGCCCGAGGCGGAATCGGAGCTCGTGACCGGGTACCACACCGAGTACTCGGCCATGTCGTACGCGATGTACATGATGGGTGAGTTCGGCCACATGGCCACCGCGTCGGCCCTCATGGCGACGTTGTTCTTCGGTGGGTGGGACCTGCCCGGCGCGTGGGACAACGCCTTCTGGTACCAGGGCCAGCTCATCAGCGGGTTCGCCGCCGACGGAAGCGTCGTCCTGGCGCATCCCGCCCTGTGGAAGACGCTCGCCACCTTCATGGCTTTCGGCCTGAAGACGGCCTTCTTCCTGCTGGTCTACATCTGGGTGCGCTGGACGCTTCCGCGCTTCCGCTACGACCAGGTCATGTCGCTGGGGTGGAAGGTCTTGCTCCCCACCGCGCTGGGCTACGTGATGATCATGGCCGCCAGCATGCTCGTGCTGGACGAGCTCGGTGTCCGCTACGGACTCCTGTACGGGCTCGCGCTGACGGCGGTGAGCCTGATCTGCACGGTCGCGTTCGTCTTCTTCATCGACGGCGGACGCACGATCACCGGTGCCGGGGCGCAGCCCGGTCAGAAGGTCGAGATCAAGAGCATCTCACGGCCGGCCTCCGCGCCGGCCGCCGATTGAACGAGGATAGGCATGGCGATTTCCGTCAAAGTCCTGAAGCGCCCGGAGCCGGAGCAGACTTCGTACCTCCGGGCCGCGCTCAGCGGGATGGCGCTCACCTTCCGCCACATGATCAACCCGGCGAAGGTGACGCAGCAGTACCCCGAGGAGCAGACGGACCTGCATCCGCGCTGGCGGGGGACCCACAGGATGGAGGTGCACGCGGACGGGCGGCCGAAGTGCGTCGCTTGCGGGCTGTGCCCCACGGTCTGCCCGGCCAACTGCATCCGCCTGGTGGGCGGAGAGGACGACCAGGGGAACCGCTATCCGGTCGTGTACGAGATCGACGAATTCCGCTGCATCTTCTGCGGGATGTGCCAGGAGGTGTGCCCGGTGGAGGCGATCCACGTGGGCCAGCACTTCGAGAACGCGGAGTACACGCGGGACCGGTTCGTCTACGACCTCGATCGCCTCATGGAGCAGGACCATCCGGTGACCAATCTCTGGGATCCCTCGGATCCCCGATCCGAATGACGCGGCCAGCCACATGATCGACATCATCTTCTACGTGTTCGCCGCGGTGGCGGTCGGGGCCGCCGTCGGGGTGGTAATCTCGAGGAGCCCCGTCGCGAGCCTCCTCTTCATGATCGTGACCCTGGCGAGCCTCGCCGGGGTCTTCGTGTTGTTGGAGGCCCACTTCCTCGCCGCCGTCCAGGTGATCGTCTACGCCGGCGCGATCATGGTGCTCTTCCTGTTCGTGATCATGCTCCTGAACCTGGGGCACGACTACGTCAAAGACCTGAAGGGAGGGGTGTTCATGATCCTCTCCTTCGCCTTGATCGGCACCATGGCAGGGTTCCTCGCCCGTCAGTTCACGGGAGCCGGGGCGCTGGACGCCCTGGCCGCGGCGGGGGGCCAGCAGATCGACGCCTCCATCGAGCAGTACGGCGCCGTGGGCGCGATCGCCCGCCCCCTGTTCACCACCTACGTCGTGCCGTTCGAGATCACCGGCATCCTCCTGCTGGTGGCCATCGTCGGCGCCCTGGTCCTGGCCAAGCGGAAAGTGTCGTGATCACCGAATCCCTGATCCTGAGCGCCCTCCTCTTCGTCCTGGGGACGTTCGGCGTCCTCATCCGGCGCAACGCGATCATCATGTTCCTGTGCATCGAGCTGCAGCTCAACGCCGTGAACCTCTCGTTCGTGGCGCTGTCCAGGCTCTGGGGCATCGAGGGACAGGTGTTCGTCTTCTTCGTGATGACCGTGGCGGCCGCCGAAGCCGCCGTGGGGCTGGCGATCATCATCTCGATCTTCCGGCACTACGAGACGGTCAACGTCGACAACTTCAACCTGTTGAAGTGGTAAGGGCATGCACCCGACCCTTTCGATGTTCCTGATTCGGGGCGTCCAGGAAGCCCACGCCGGGGGAGGGGGCTTCGAGCCGTTCTTCCCCGGTCTGGTGGTGCTCCTGCCGCTGCTCGGGTTCGCGCTGAACGGCCTGTTGGCCCTGGCACACGCGCGGCGCTCGGCCGCGGCCGTGCGCGCAGGCGGCGAGCTGGAGCTGGACGGGCCCGGAGGTCGTCCCGCGACGCACACGCTCCCCACCTGGATCGGTCCGGGCGTCGTGGGACTCGCCTTCGTGATCGCGCTCGTGAACTTCGTGCGCATGCTCGGCGCCGAGTTGCACGAGCCGGTCGTCATCCACTACTGGACCTGGATGAGCACCGGCACCTTCCAGGTGTCCGCGGCGCTGCAGCTGGACCAGCTCTCGATGGTGATGATGATGGTCGTCACCGGCGTGAGCTTCCTGATCCACGTGTTCAGCGTGGGCTACATGGGGGACGATCCGGGCTACCCCCGGTACTTCTCCTACCTGAACCTGTTCGTCTTCTTCATGCTCACGCTGGTCATGGCGTCGAGCTACCCGCTCATGTTCGTCGGGTGGGAGGGCGTCGGTCTCTGCTCCTATCTGCTGATCGGCTTCTGGTTCAGCGACAAGGAGAAGTCCGACGCCGGCAAGAAGGCGTTCATCGTGAACCGGATCGGGGACCTCGGCTTCCTGATCGCGATGTTCCTGCTCTTCACGGTCTTCGGGACGCTGGACTTCGTCCCCGTCTTCGAGGGCGCGACGGAGCACCTGGCCTACGCCGGGCCGATGGTCACGGCGATCACGCTCTTCTTCTTCTTCGGTGCGACGGGCAAGAGCGCCCAGATCCCGCTGTACACGTGGCTTCCCGACGCGATGGCCGGGCCGACCCCGGTGTCCGCCCTGATCCACGCCGCCACGATGGTCACCGCGGGTGTCTACCTGGTCGCGCGCTCGTCGGTGCTGTTCGCGCTGTCGCCGGTGGGGAGCGCCACGGTGGCGGGCATCGGCGTGCTGACCGCATTCTTCGCGGCCACCATCGCGCTCAAGCAGTACGACATCAAGAAGGTGCTGGCCTACTCCACGGTCTCCCAGCTCGGCTACATGTTCGTGGGCGTGGGAGTGGGTGCTTATTCGGCCGGCATCTTCCACCTGATGACGCACGCCTTCTTCAAGGCGCTGCTCTTCCTCGGGTCGGGCGCGGTGATCCACTCGATGCACCACGCGCTGCACCACACCCACAGCCACGCCGACGCGCAGGACATGCGGAACATGGGCGGGCTGAGGAAGCACATGCCCATCACATGGGTCGTGATGTGGGTCGCCACGCTCGCGATCTCCGGTGTGTGGCCCTTCGCCGGCTTCTTCTCCAAGGACGAGATCATCTGGCAGGCAGGCGCCTTCGGCGGAGCGGAGCACGCGCCCTATCCGGGCCTGTACACGGCCTATTGGGTGCTGGCCCTCGCCGCGGCCATGCTGACCGCGTTCTACATGACGCGGCTGATGATCATGACGTTCCACGGGACGAACCGGACCGGCACGGAGGAGGAGCGGCACCTCCACGAGGCACCCGCGGTCATGTGGGTGCCGCTGGCGGTCCTGGCGGCGCTCTCGGTGTTCGGCGGATGGGTCAACGTGCCCCAGGCGCTGCAGATCGGCCCGATGACCGAGTGGCTGCACGACTTCCTGCACCCGGTGACCGCTGCGGCGATCGCCGTCCAGGAGACCCGCCTCGGGGAGCTGGCGGAGACGGCGCCTTTCGGAGGTGGCGAGGTGACCTGGGCGGTCATCTCGACGCTCCTGGCGCTGGCCATCGTGGTCGGGGCCGCCCGGGTCGTGGGCGGCTGGCGGGTGCAGCCGGCGGACGAGTCGCCGGAGCCGACCGGCTTCGGGAGGATCCTCTACCACAAGTGGTACGTGGACGAGCTGTACGACACGCTGATCGTCCAGCCGATCCTGCGGGCGTCCCGGTTCTGCTGGAGGGTGATCGACGCCGGCGTCATCGACGGGACCGTCAACGGCGTCGGCTACGCGGCGCGCGGGTTCGGGTGGTTCGGGTCGCTCTTCCAGACCGGATCGGTGAACACCTACGCCTTCATCCTCTCGCTCGGCGTCCTGGTCATCCTGGGCGTCGTGATCTTCTAGGAGGCGGCGCGACATGACTGCGATGCTCGATTCGATCGGCTACGCGGGATGGGCGCTGCACGCGCTGATCTGGCTCCCCATCCTCGGGATGGGCCTGGTGCTGTGGGCCGATGAGGCACGCGCGAAGCACGTGGCGCTGTGGTCCTCGCTCGCGGTCTTCGTGCTCAGCCTGGGGCTGTGGTGGGCGTTCGAGCCCGGCACGGGCTCCATGCAGCTCCAGAGCAGCACGCCGTGGATCCGCGCGTGGGGCGTGAGCTACTCCCTCGGCGTGGACGGGATCAGCCTGTTCATGGTGCTCCTGACCACGTTCACGACGCCGCTCGCGATCCTCGGGTCGTTCAACTACATCAAGCGGCGGGAGCGGGCGTTCTACGCGCTGATGCTCCTCCTGGAGGCCGGCGTCGTCGGCGTCTTCTGCGCGACGGATCTCTTCCTCTTCTACGTCTTCTTCGAGCTGACCCTCGTCCCGATGTACTTCATCGTGGGCGTATGGGGCGGCGAGCGGCGAATCTACGCGGCCATCAAGTTCTTCCTGTTCACGGCCTTCGGATCGCTGCTCATGCTGGTGGGCATCCTCTACCTCTTCTTCAAGGCCAAGACGATCCTGGGGATCCCGACGTTCGCGTACGCCGACCTCCTCCAGGTCCCGCTGACCCGTCCCGAGCAGCTCTGGCTGTTCGCGGCGTTCGCGCTGGCGTTCAGCGTCAAGGTGCCGATCTTCCCGTTCCACACCTGGCTCCCCGACGCCCACGTGGAGGCACCCACGCCCGGCTCGGTGATCCTGGCGGCGTTGCTGCTCAAGATGGGGACGTACGGGTTCTTCCGGTTCCTGTTGCCGATGTTCCCGGCCGCGGCCCAGCACCCCACGGTCGTGATGGTGATGATGCTGCTGGCGGTGATCGGGATCGTGTACACCGCGTGGGTGGCGGCGGTGCAGCCGGACGCGAAGAAGCTGGTGGCCTACACCTCCGTGGCCCACATGGGCTTCGTGATCCTCGGCGTATTCGCGCTCACCGTGAACGGGCTGCAGGGTGGTCTCGTCGTCATGATCTCGCACGGGATCAGCACGGGGGCGCTCTTCCTCCTGCTCGGCATGATGTACGAGCGGCGGCACACGCGTGAGATCGCCGCGTTCGGGGGCATCAGCCGGGTGACTCCCTGGTTCGCCACCGCGTTCATGATCACGGCGCTGGCCTCCGTCGGTGTTCCCGGGACGAGCGGGTTCATCGGGGAGTTCCTGGCGCTCCTGGGTGCATTCGAGACCCACCGGATCTTCGCGATCGTCGCCGGGACGGGTGTGATCTTCGCGGCGTACTACATGCTTCCGATGGTGCAGAAGGTCTTCTTCAACAAGCTGGACAAGCCCGAGAACCGGGAGATGAAAGACCTCACCGGACGGGAGATCGCGATCCTCGCGCCCATGTGCGCGCTGATGATCCTGATCGGATGGAATCCGACGCCGATCCTGTCGCGCATGGAGCCGAGCGTGCGGGAGGTCCTGGAGCGCGTCGAGGCGGCCGCCCCGGCCGCGGAGATGTCCAGGGCGGTGGAGCTGGCCCCCGCGGGGGCCGTCACGACCGAAACCCACGACGTCGAGGCCGTCGACGTCGACGAAGAGTAGCGCTATGACTCTCGACTTCAGCCGGAACCTCCACTACTTCTGGGCGCTCCTGCCCGAGATCGTCCTCTGCGTCTGGGCGATGATCGTTCTGGTGGCGGGCGTGTCCGGGCGGCACCGGCCAGGGAACGTGAGCGTCCACGCCGGTGATCCGAGCTTCGGTCCGGACGCGGCTCTCGGCTGGCTGTCCCTCGCCGGGATCCTGGTGACCGCCTTCTTCAACGGCTGGCTGTACGGCGTCCACGAGGCCTCGCCGACGGGGATGATCGCGCTGGACCACTTCCGTCTCTACGCCAACTGGATCTTCCTGCTGGCGGCGGCCCTGGCCATCCTGATCTCCTTCGCGTACGTGCACCGCCAGCACCTGCAGGTAGGCGAGTTCTACGGACTGATCCTGCTGGCCACCGCCGGCGCGATGTTCATGGCGGGTACGCGCGACCTGATCGTCATCTTCCTCGGCCTCGAGGTCATGTCGATCTCGGTGTACGCGCTCACCGCCTTCAACCGCCGCGACCGCAAATCGGCCGAAGCCGGGCTGAAGTACTTCCTCCTGGGCGCGTTCAGCTCCGGCTTCTTCCTCTACGGGGTCGCGCTGGTGTACGGCGCGACGGGGAGCACGAACATCGCCGTGATCGGCGCCAGCGTCTCGGCGGGTACCGCGAACGCGGGGCTGCTCATCGCCGGGGTGGCTCTCCTTGCCGTGGGCTTCGCCTTCAAGGTCTCGGCGGTTCCGTTCCACATGTGGACGCCCGACGTCTACGAGGGCGCTCCCGCCCCGATCACCGCGTTCATGTCCGCCGCCGTGAAGGCCGCCGCCTTCGTGGCCTTCCTGCGGGTCTTCCTGGTGGCGTTCGACGGGGTTTACGGCGCGTGGTATCCGATCCTCTGGTGGCTCGCGGCGATCACCATGGTCGGCGCCAACCTGATCGCGCTCGTGCAGTCCAACGTGAAGCGCATGCTGGCCTATTCGAGCATCGCGCATGCGGGCTACCTGCTCGTCGCGCTGACGGCCGCCAACGAAACGGCGGCCGCGGGGATGCTCTTCTACCTTCTCGTGTACACGCTGATGAACATCGGCGCGTTCGCCGTGGTGATCAGCGTGGCGCACCAGAGCGAGGAGCGGCTCCAGATCGAGGACTATGCCGGCTTCGGGTGGTCGAACCCCGTGCTGGGCGTGTTCCTGACGATCTTCCTCCTGTCGCTTGCAGGCTTCCCCGGAACCGGTGGGTTCATGGGGAAGATCTATCTCCTGCAGGGGGCGGCGGACTCGGAGCTGTGGACGCTCGCGGTGATCCTGGTGCTGACCACCGTGGCCTCGTACTGGTACTACCTGCGGGTGGCATGGTTCATGTGGATGCGGGAGCCGGTGACCGCCGATCAGCACGAGATGGTCAGCGCTCCGCTCCCCATGCGCCTCGCGCTGCTCACCAGCGTCGCGCTGATCCTCTACCTGGGCATCTTCCCGTCCTCCGCGCTGGAGTTCGCGCGCGCGTCCGTGCACGGGCTGGGGGCCCTGGGAGGCGGCCTGCTGGGAATGGCTCCGTAGCAGCCCGTGGTGAGAATGCAGCGTGCCCAACAAGCTGCGAGACATGATCTCACTCGTCTGTGGGTTGGGGCGGCACGCCAACGAGGTCCACTGCATTCTCACCACGGGCTGCTAACGTAGATTTCGCAGGACCCGGGTCCTGCGCGACTCGGGCGAGGACGAATTCTCCAACTGCCCACCCTCATCCGATAAGGGTCATGAACCCTGCGAAGCACATATTCCGCCAGTACGACATCCGGGGGATCGTCGGTACGGACCTCGACGCCGAGGTGGCGGAGGCCGTCGGCCGGGCCTTCGGGTCCCACGTGCGGCAGGCCACGGGCAAGGACAGCCCTCGGGTGGCGGTCGGCGGCGACAACCGGCTGACGTCGCCGGATCTCTCCGCGGGGCTGGTCGCGGGGCTCAGGGCCGCGGGGGTCGACGTGCTCGACGTGGGCACGGTGCCGACCCCGGTCCTCTACTGGTCCGAGGCGACCTTCGGCACCGACGCGGGCGTCCAGATCACGGGGTCGCACAACCCGTCGGAATGGAACGGCATCAAGATGTCCCTGGGGCGTGGTGCCCTGTACGGGGACGACATCCAGGACCTGTATCGCAGGATCACGGAGAACGACCTGACCTCGGGCGCCGGCGGTCTCGAGCGAGCGGAGGTCCTGGACCGGTACGTGGCGGACGTCGCGGGGCGCTTCGACCTGGCCCGCCCGGTCAGGATCGCGGCCGACGCGGGCAACGGCACCGGCTCCCTCGTCGCCGTACAGCTCCTCGAGGCGATGGGGGCCGAGGTGACACCCCTCTACTGCGAGTCGGACGGCACCTTCCCGAACCACCACCCCGACCCGACGGTCGACGAGAACCTCGTGGATCTGATCGCCACGGTGCGCGCCGGTGGGCACGACCTCGGCGTGGCGTTCGACGGGGACGCGGACCGCATCGGAGTCGTGGACGAACGCGGCAACATCGTACGCGGCGACATAGTCCTCCTGCTGTTCGGCCTGGACCTGCTGAAGAAGCGGGGGGCGGGCCAGAAGCTGGTCTTCGACGTGAAGTGCTCGCAGACGCTGCCGGAGGTGTTCTCGAAGGCCGGGGGCGTGCCGATCATGTGGCAGACCGGGCACTCCCTGATCAAGAAGAAGATGAAGGAGACGGGCGCCCTGGTGGCGGGGGAGCTGTCGGGGCACATCATGGTCGCCGACGACTACTACGGCTTCGACGACGCGCTGTACGACGCCTGTCGCCTGATGGACATCGTGGCGCGCGACGATCGCCCGCTGTCGGAACGTGTGGCGGAGTTCCCGTCCTACGTATCCACGGCGGAGATCCGCATCGACGTGACCGAGGAGCTGAAGTGGTCGGTCGTGCAGGCGGCGGTCGAACACTTCCGGGCCCTGTACGACGTGATCGACGTGGACGGCGTCCGCGTGTTGTTCGGCGACGGCTGGGCGCTCCTCCGCTCCTCGAACACCCAACCCGTGATCGTGGCCCGCTACGAGGCGCGCACCGCCGAGCGGCTCGCCGAGATCCGCGAGGAGGTGGAAAGCTGGCTCAGGAGTCAGGGCGTCGAGCCGTAGGCGAGGCGCACCGGATCGTGACCCCCCGCCCCCGGCGTCGATGAAGAGCTTCTTCGCATCCCTGCGAGGCGGACGTCTTCTGGTGGCGCTGGTGGTCGCCGTGGGCCTGCTCCTGGCGCTCGGACGCCTGGGCGCCACGATCTACACGGAGATCCTCTGGCACGCCCGCACCGGCTACGCCCAGGTGTTCTGGCGGCGCGTGGCGTGGGAATGGGGCGCGCGCCTGCGTCGGAGGGGTCGGGGTCGGGCTGGCCGTGTACTTCAACCTCAAGATCGCCTCGACGACCCTCGGCGGGATCCAGATCAAGCGCCGGTTCGCCAACCTCGAGATCTCCGAGCAGCTTCCGCACAGCTACGTCTTCTGGACCATGGTCGGTGCGGCCTCCCTCCTAGGCCTCTGGTTCGGCGCGGCCGTGCCCTCGTCCGTGGGGCTGCAGGCGCTCCTTCTGAGCCACGGGGCGCCCTGGGGGCTGACGGAGCCCGTGCTGGGACGCGACGTCGGCTTCTACGTCTTCTGGGTGCCGATGCTGCGCAGCGCCCTCACGTTCCTCCTCGTGGTCGCGTTCCTCCTGTTCACCCTGGCCACCGCCGGCTACGCGGCCACGGGGGCGATGCGGTGGGGGAGGGGGCGCGTGGTGGCGCAGGAGCTCGCGCGCTTCCACCTCGGGGCGTTGCTGGCCGGCTTCTTCCTCCTTCTCGCGGGGAGGCTCTGGGTCGGCCGCTACCTGCTCCTGTGGCGGGGCTCCTCCGCGGTGCAGGGGATCTTCGGCTTCACGGATGCCCAGGCGCGGCTCCCGGCGCTGCAGACGCTGGCGGTCATCTGCGTGGCCGTGGGTGCCGTGGTGTTCTGGGGCGCGTGGAAGAACCGGGGGCGCCTGATGATCGGCGGTGGTGTGACGCTCGTGGTGGCAGCGCTCCTCATCGGGCAGTTCTACCCGGCCCTGGTGCAGCGCTTCCAGGTGGAGCCGAACGAGTTGGTGCGGGAGACGCCCTACATCGACCAGAACCTGGCGTTCACGCGGCGGGGCTTCGGGCTGGACTCCCTCGATCGCAGTCGGTTCGACTACGGCGCCGACGAAGCGGTGGACTGGCCTGATGCGGCCCGGCAGTTCTCCGGCCTCCCGGTGTGGAGCCAGGGCGCGCTCCTCACCACGTTCCGCCAGTTGGAGGCTCGGTTCCCGTACTACGACTTCACCCAGGTCACGATCGACCGGTACGCGGGGCCGCAGGGGCTCCAGCCGCTGACGCTTTCGGTCCGGGAGGTCGATCCGGGTGGGATCCAGGACCCCAACTGGCAGAACCTCCACCTCCGCGAACGGTACGTGGAGGGGATGGGCGCCGTGGCCAGCCTGGCCACCGAGCGCACGCCCGAGGGCCGCCCACCCATGATCCTCACGGGGATCCCGCCGGAGCTCACCGAACGCGGAGCCGCATACCCGGAGCTGCGTCTCCTCCGCCCCCAGGTGTTCTTCGGTGCGCGTCCGCAGCTCCACGCGGTCGTGAACCCTTCGCCGGAACGGTTCCTCGCACCCGACCGGTCACCGGGACGAGCCGGGCGTGGATTTCCCCCGGGGAATCGAGCTGGACTCCTGGCTGCGCAAGGCGGCGCTCGCCTGGCGCTTCCGCGACGCCAACCTCCTCTTCGTCGGCGAGGTGACCGCGGGACTCCCACTTCGTGTACCGGCGCCAGGTCCTGGACCGGGTGCGGGCGATCGCCCCCTTCCTCCGCTATCCCGAG
Organism: uncultured Gemmatimonadales bacterium; assembly: GCA_963848895.1. GTDB lineage: Bacteria > Gemmatimonadota > Gemmatimonadetes > Longimicrobiales > Gaopeijiaceae > SZUA-318. The sequence goes on along the minus strand of CAWKGE010000013.1, from coordinate 1,004,482 downwards.
GCGCCCTATCCGGTCGTCGCCGGCGGGCGCATCGTCTGGGTCCTGGAAGGCTTCACCGCCACACGCGCGTTCCCGCTGTCGTCGGCGCACGAGTTCCAGCCGCTGCGGTCCGTCTCCTACGTGCGCAACAGCGTCAAGGTCACGGTGGACGCGATCTCCGGGGACGTGACCTTCTACCGGGTGCCGGTGGACGATCCCCTCGCCGACGCCTTCGACCGCGCATTTCCCGGCCTCTTCAAGCCGATCGGGGACATGCCGGCGGACGTGCGCGCCCACGTCCGCTATCCGCGCGCGCTGCTCGAGCCTGCAGGCCGACGTGCTGCTCCAGTACCACCAGGAGACCGCGCCGGCGTTCCACGGACAGCAGGACGTGTGGGCGCTGCCCAACGAGCTGGCGCAGGGCACCAGCCCGGTGGCGTACCGCCCCGAGTACGGCATCTGGGCGCTGCCGGGCGAGCGCGACCCCGCGTTCAACCTCGCGACGGTCTTCGTGCCCGCGGGTCGCCAGAACCTGACCGGCGTCCTGGTGGGGCGCGCCGACGACACGGGTGTTCCGCAGCTGACGCTTCTGGACGTGCGCGTGGAGGACCAGGTCCCGGGCCCGCGTCAGATCGAGGCGCTGGTGGAGCAGGATCCCGTCATCTCCCAGCAGTTCTCCCTCTGGCGGACCGGCGGGAGCGAAGTGTGGACGGGGCACCTGCACCTCGTCCCCGTCGGGAGGCGGCTCCTCTACATGGAGCCGGTCTTCCTGGCCGCGGCGGCCGACGCGATCCCGGAGCTCCGCCGCTTCGTGGTCAGCGACGGGCGCCGCGTCGCCATGCGGGAGGACCTGGCCGAATCGCATCGCCACGCTGGCCGGCGTGGATGTGACGGGCGCCGTCGGCGAGGCCCGGGCCAGGCGCCCGCGGAGGGACTGCCACCGGCGCATGGCCACGGGCAGCCCTGGACATTCTGGACCGGGCCGAAGCGCGGCTCAAGCAGGGGTGACTGGCAGGGCTTCGGAGCGGCGCTCGAGCGAGCTGCGCACCCTCCTCCAGCCAGCTCGCCGGATCCCCCGGCGACGCCGGACGTTGATCCCCTTCCGGGGCCCTGGTAGCTTCACGAGTCTCACCCCGCCGGCGTCCGCGGAGACAACCGCCCTCCGCCCCGATCGTCGGCTCTGAGCACGGAATCCGACAACGGCATGAACATTCACGAATATCAGGCCAAGGAGCGCTTCCGCGCCGCCGGAATCCCGGTTCCCCCGGGAGACGTGGCACGCACGCCCGAAGAGGCCGAGGCCCTGGCCAGGAAGCTCGGCGGAAAGGTGGTGGTGAAGGCCCAGGTGCACTCGGGCGGCCGCGGCAAGGCCGGCGGCGTGAAGCTCGCGAGGACGCCCGACGAGGCGCGCGAGCACGCGTCGAAGATCCTCGGCATGCAGATCAAGGGCCTCACGGTCGACAAGGTGCTCGTCACCCCGGCCGAGGACATCGCGCAGCGAGGCGTACGTGGGCGTGCTCATGGACCGGAAGGCCCAGGCGCCCACCTTCATGGTTTCCGTCCGAAGGCGGCGTGGACATCGAGGAGGTGGCCGCGAACCGCCCCGAAGCGATCCGCAAGCTGACGGTGGACCCGCGCTACGGACTCCTGCCGCACCAGGCGCTCTGGCTCGCCAACGCGCTCTACGACGATCCGGCGATCATCAAGCAGGCGGCCAAGGTCGATCGGCCAGCTCTACCGGGCCTTCGTGGACTCCGGCGCGTCCATGGCCGAGATCAACCCGCTCATCACGACGACGTCGGGTGAGGTGAAGGCGATCGACGCCAAGATGAGCATCGACGACAGCGAGCTCTTCCGCCGTCCGGAGGTCGCCGCCATGCGCGACACCTCGGACGAGCCCGCGGCCGAGACCAAGGCGCGCGACGCGGGCCTGAGCTTCGTGAAGCTCGACGGCGACGTCGGCTGCTGCGTGAACGGCGCCGGGCTGGCCATGGCCACCATGGACCTGGTCAAGTACTACGGGGGCGAGCCGGCCAACTTCCTCGACATCGGCGGATCGTCCAACCCGGACAAGGTGGTGGCGGCGCTGGAGATCATCACCGCCGACCCCAACGTGAAGGTCATCCTGTTCAACATCTTCGGGGGGATCACCCGTTGCGACGACGTCGCCAACGGCATCGTGACCGCGACGAAGCAGATCGACATCAAGCTGCCGATCGTGATCCGGCTCACCGGCACGAACGAAGAGCAGGCTCTCGAGATCCTCGCTGACGCCGGCTTCTCCGCCTTCACCTCGATGGACGAGGTGGTGCAGAAGGCCGTCGAGCTCGCAAAGGCATAGAACCGCCCATGGCGATCTTCATCGACAAGGACACCAGGCTCGTCGTCCAGGGCATCACCGGCCGCGACGGCTCGTTCCACACGCGTCAGATGATGGAGTACGGAACGCAGGTGGTGGCGGGCGTCACGCCCGGGCAAGGGCGGCCAGACGCTTCGAGGGACCCGACGGCGCGACGGTCCCGATCTTCAACGGCATGGACGAGGCGGTCGCCGAGACCGGCGCCAACACGTCCGTCATCTACGTTCCTCCCGCCTTCGCAGCCGGCGCCGTCATGGAAGCCGCGGACGCGGGCGTGAAGCTGGTGGTCGCCATCACCGAGGGCGTCCCGGTCCAGGACATGGCGCGCGCCCATGCGTTCGCCCGGGACCGCGGTGTGCGGGTCATCGGCCCCAACTGCCCCGGGCTCATCTCTCCCGGGAAGTCGAAGGTCGGTATCCTGCCCGCCGCAGATCGTGGCGGAGGGGCCCATCGGGCTGGTGTCCCGCTCGGGCACGCTTACCTACGAGGCGGTCTTCCAGCTCACCAACGTGGGGCTGGGCCAGACGACGTGCGTCGGGATCGGCGGGGACCCGCTGATCGGCACGAACTTCATCGACTGCCTGAAGGCCTTCGAGGAGGACCCCGACACCACCGCCATCGTGATGATCGGCGAGATCGGGGGCACCGACGAGCAGGAGGCGGCCGCCTATGTGAAGGCGCACGTCTCCAAGCCCGTGGTTGGCTTCATCGCGGGCCGGACCGCGCCTCCCGGGCGGCGCATGGGCCACGCGGGCGCGATCATCAGCGGCTCTGCCGGCACGGCCGAGGAGAAGATCAAGGCGTTCCAGGACAACGGAATCGCCGTGGCCGAGCGCCCGGTCGACATCGTTGGCCTGATCCAGGACGCTCTGGCGTAGGACGGGCGATACCCTGCGTACGGGGTCCCTGCGGTCCAGATGGCGCCCTTCCTCCGGGAGGCGCGTCCGCTGGACACGGCTCCCATCATCGCGGGAGGTCGACATGAAGCTCTCGGAACTCCTCGTGGACGCCTGGACGGTCGCTCCCCCTCGAGGCGGAAGATCTCGGCGAGGCCCTCGAGGCGGTGCTCGCGCGCGTGTCTCGGCGCAGGGTGCCGTCGAGGCGTCCCGCGCCGAGAAGCTCGCGCGCGAGCTGTTCGCCGGCAGCTCAGGGGGAGGTCATCCGGGTGAACGAGCAGGTCGTGGCCGTCCTCGCGACGCTCGAGACCCTCGACGGGCCGGCGCCTGGCCGTCGGCGTGTCCCCGGGAACCGTTTCGATCTGGCGGCCGAGGCCCGGCCCGAAGCCGGGGTCGGCGCGGGTCGTCGTGCTCGTCCTGGTCCCCGGTCGGCTCACCGGGGCGCGGCAGGACATCGTGCCCGGCCTGGCCCGTCGCTGCGGGATGCGCAGCGGACGCGAGCGGCTCGTGGCGGCGCCGTGTCCGTCGAGGACATCCGCGCCGATCCGGGAGCTCATGGAGACGGAGGTCCACCCGAGGCTCGCTGGTCGAGGACGCCCTGGTGCCCGTCCGCTATCGGGTCTACCCGGACACGCCCCTGGGCGAGGTCGTGGATCTCATGGTCCGCCGGGGCATCCACGCGGTACCGGTGGTGGGGGAGCGCTACGAGGTGCTCGGGATCCTCACGTCCGGGGACGCGCTGGGCCACCTCCTGCAGGACGACCGGCCGCGGGGAGGACGACGGCGAAGGACGAGGGCTCGGCGGAGGAGCGTACCGCCAGGGACTTCATGACGCGGTCGGTGTTGTGCGTCTCGGAGGACCAGGCCCTGACCGAAGCGGCGAACATGATGGTGAACCGGGACGTCGAGCAGCTCCCGGTGGTGCGGGAGGGGGAGCTCGTGGGCTTCGTCACCCGGGATTCGATCCTGAGGGCCCTGCACGGGACCCTCGAGTCCGACGAGACCGAACAGGAAGAGAGCGAGTCGCGTTCATGAGCCAGACCCTTGCGATCATCAAGCCCGACGCCGTAGCGGCCGGGAAGGCCGGGAAGATCCTCGCCCACCTCGAGGAGGCGGGCTTCGTCGTGCGCGCCCTGCGCATGACTCGCCTGACGCTCGATCAGGCCCGCGCCTTCTACGCCGTGCACGCAGGGCCGCCCGTTCTACGACGAGCTTGTGGAGTTCATGACGTCGGGGCCCTGCATCCCCATGATCCTCGAGTGTGCGGACGCAGTGGCGAAGCTGAGGGAGACCATCGGGGCCACCGACCCCGCGGAGGCCGCCGAGGGCACCGTCCGGAAGCTGTATGCCGAGTCCAAGGGCCGTAACGCCATCCACGCGTCCGACTCGGACGAGAACGCGGCCGTCGAGACCGCCTTCTTCTTCTCGACCCTGGAACGGATCGCGACGGCCGGATAGCGCAGCCCGGCTCCGTCGGACGGTCCGGCACAGGGTGGACACTCCCTGGCGCCACGACTAGCTTTTCAAGCTATGCTCACGCTCGATCTCGCCCGGCTGGACAGGGAAGGTTCCGTCCGGGTCGATGCGCAGATTCCGGCGGACGATCCCATGTGGGAAGGGACGGAGGTGGAGTTCGCCGGCCCGGTGCACGTCCACCTGCGGGCATCCGCCGCCGGGAGCGGTGAAGTCGTGGTTCGGGGTGAGGTGGAGGCTCGTCTGGCGCAGGAGTGCCGGCGGTGCCTCGAGCCGGTCGAGGGAAGGCTGTCGCAGGAGGTCACGATGGTCTTCCTGTCGTCGGACACGCCGGGGGTCGAGGAGGACGGAGACGCGCGCGTCTTCGATCCCCGGGCCTCGCAGTTGGATCTGAGTGAGCCGGTGCGCGAGGAGGTGGTCCTCGCCATCGATCCGTACGTCGTCTGTGACCCGGGTTGCAGGGGGTTGTGCCCGCAGTGTGGGGCGAACCGGAACGTCGAGGAGTGCGTCGTGCACCCCCGAGGTATCCGATCCCGCTGGGACGTGCTCCGGGCTTTAAAGGAAGAGTGAACCGACCATGGCTGTTCCCAAGAAGCGGACCTCGAAGCAGCGCAAGCGTAAGCGGCGGACGCACTACAAGGCGGAGCCGGTGACGCTCTATACCTGCCCCAAGTGCGGCGACCCGAAGCTCCCACACCGGGTCTGCCCCTCGTGCGGTCATTACCGGGGCGAGCCGGTCCTCGAGATCGACGAAGCCTAGCCCCGCGCGGCCGGTGCGCATCGTTCTGGACGCGATGGGCACCGATCACGCGCCCGCGTCCGAGGTCGCGGGTGCGATCGGTGCCCTCCGGGAGCTGGAGGCGGAGATCGAGCTCGTCCTGGTCGGTGACCAGGCCGTCGTCGAGGCGGAGCTGGCCAAGCATCCCGACGCGCCCAGAGACCGTCTCCACATCCACCACGCCCCCGATCGGGTGACGGCGTCCGACGCTCCGGCGTCGGTCCTTCGACGGAAGCCGGAATCGTCGATCGTGCTGGGACTCAAGCTCGTCCAGGCGGGCGAGGCCGCCGCCTTCGTGAGTGCCGGATCGACCGGCGCGGTGATGGCGACCTCGCTGTTCACGCTTCGGCCCCTGCCCGGCGTGGACCGTCCGGCCGTTGGGACCGTGCTGCCCACAGCTGGCCGACCGTGCCTCCTGCTGGACGCCGGCGCGAACGTCGACTGCAAGCCGCAGCATCTGGTACAGTTCGCCCATCTGGGGAACATCTACGCCCAGGATCTGCTCGGCGTGGAGCGGCCGCGCGTGGGCCTCCTGAATATCGGAGAGGAGCCGGAGAAGGGGGACGAGCTCACGGTCGAGACCCACCGGCTCCTGGCGGCCGAGACCGGCCTCAACTTCGTCGGAAACATCGAGGGCCGCGACATCATCCTCGGGGCGTGCGACGTGGTGGTCGCCGACGGCTTCGTCGGGAACGTCCTGCTCAAGTTCTACGAGTCGGTGGCCGAGTTCATCATTGGCCTCCTGAAGAAGGAGCTGCGTCAAGCGGGCCGTGACCTCGACCTCGAGGACGTGTTCCGGGTCCTGGACTACGCGGAGTATGGCGGCGCCCCGCTGCTGGGGGTCGGTGGGATCTCGGTGATCTGCCACGGAGAGTCGTCCCCGCGGGCCATCCAGAACGCCCTCGGGGTCGCGGCGCGGGCGGTTCGCTCGAACATGGTGAAGCACATCGCCCGGGAGCTCGCGACTCCCGAGCCCTCCCAGGAAGCGTCATGAGGCATCCTGCCCCTCTGGTCGAGATGGTGGCGACGGGTCGCCACCTCCCCGCCAGGTCGTCACGAACGACGACCTGGCGAAGAGGATGGACACGTCCGACGAGTGGATCGCCACACGCACGGGGATCCGCGCCCGTCACATCGCCGACGACACCGAGAACGCAGCGGGCATGGGGGCCGCGGCCGCGCGTTGCGCCATGCAGCGAGCCGGCGTGGACGCCGGCGAGGTGGACATCCTGATCCTGTCGACGGCGACGCCCGATCGGTGGCTGCCCTCCACGGCCTGTGACGCACAGGCCCTACTGGGGTGCACGAACGCGGTCGCGTTCGATCTCATGGCCGCGTGCAGCGGCTTCCTGTACGGCCTGGCGATGGCGGAGGGGTATCTCGCCGCGGGCCGGGGAGAGGTCGCGCTGATCATCTCCTCGGAGAAGATGAGCGCCATCGTGGACTGGGAGGACCGCTCGACCTGCGTGCTGTTCGGCGACGGGGCGGGCGCGGCCGTGGTGAAGCCGGCCAACGGCTCGGGGCGGGGGATCTTGTCCAGTCACCTGCGCTCGGACGGGAACCTGGCCAACCTGCTGTATCGTCCTTCCGGTGGCGTGGAGGTCCCGATGAGCGAGGCGGTGCTGAAGGACCGTAGCCACCTGGTGCGCATGGAAGGACGTGAGGTCTTCAAGAACGCCGTGCGCTCGATGGCGGAGGCGACGCACATTGCGCTGCACGACGCCGGCCTCACGGCCGACGACGTGGACGTGATGGTCCCCCACCAGGCGAACATCCGGATCATCGAGGCCACCGCGAAGTACGCGGGGATCCCGATGGAGAAGGTCGTCGTGAACCTGGACCGCTACGGAAACATGAGCTCCGCCTCGATCCCGGTGGCGTTGGACGAGGCGCTGGAGCAGGGCCGCATCGGCCAGGGCGCCAACGTCCTGAGCGCCGCTTTCGGTGCCGGGCTCACCTGGGGTGCCCAGGTTTGGCGCTTTTGATCCGTCGAGCCGGAAGAAGGTCGTCGTGACGCTCGCACTCCTCTTTCCCGGTCAGGGCTCGCAGGTCGTGGGGATGGGCCGTGCCCTCGCGGCGACGTTCCCCCACGCCGCCGCCACGCTGGCCGAGGCGGACGAAGTGCTGGGCTACTCCCTGTCCGGCTTGATGGCCGGCGGTCCCGAGGCCGAGCTCACCGAGACGCGCAACGCGCAGCCGGCCATCCTGGCCCATTCCGTTGCCGTGCTGCGGGTGGTGCGGCGACCGGCTGGGACCGGTGGCGCTGGCGGCTGGGCACTCGCTGGGGGAGTTCAGCGCCCACGTCGCCGCCGGCACGATCCCCTTCCGCGAAGCGCTCGAGGTCGTGCGGCTACAGGGGAGAGCTGATGTACCGCGCGGGCCGCGAGCGGCCCGGAACGATGGCGGCGATCCTCGGCCTGGACGACGCGGCGCTCGAAGAGGTGTGCGCGGCGGTGGATCGGGGCGTCTGCGTCCCGGCCAACTTCAACTCCCCCGGGCAGGTCGTCGTGAGCGGCGACGTCGCCGGGGTGGAGCAGGGAATGGCGCTGGCGACGGAGGCGGGGGCGAAGCGCGTCCTGCCGTTGAACGTGTCGGGCGCCTTCCACTCGCCGCTCATGGAGCCGGCGGTCGGCGGGCTCCGGGAGAGACTCGCGGGCGTCAGCTTCCGCGACCCGGACTTCCCGGTTGTCTCGAACGTGACCGCCCGACCCGTCGACTCGGGTGAAGTGGCGCGCGAGCTCCTGGTCGAGCAGCTCACCTCACCGGTGCGCTGGGCGGCCTCGGTGGGGACGATGGTGGAGGCCGGCGTGGACCGGTTCGTCGAGCTGGGGCCGGGCTCGATCCTGTGCGGCCTGAACAAGCGGAACGCGAAGGGGCTCCCGTGCACGTCGCTGGGTGAGCCCGCCGATATCGAGGCCTGGACGTCATGAGCGAGCGTGAGCTGGAAGGGAAGGTCGCCCTCGTCACGGGTGGCTCTCGGGGGATCGGGTTGGCCATCGGGCGCTCCCTGGCCGAGGCCGGCGCCCGCGTGGCCGTCCTGGCCCGGGACGCCGCGCGGGCCGAAGCGGCGGCCGCGGGGCTGCCCGGGACGGGACACGCCGGGTACGCTTGCGACGTGGCGAACCCCGGGCGGGTGCGGGAGACGGTGGCCGCGGTGGAAGCGGCGCAGGGCCCCGTCGACATCCTGGTGAACAACGCGGGCATCACCCGGGACAACCTCCTGATGCGCATGTCCGACGAGGATTTCGACGAGGTGATCGCGACCAACCTCAAGGGCGCCTTCAACTTGATACGCGCGGTGACGCGGGGGATGATGAAGCGTCGGCAGGGCGCGATCCTCAACATCACGTCGGTGGTGGGGCTGATCGGCAACCCCGGCCAGACCAACTACGCGGCCTCGAAGGCCGGGCTGGTCGGCCTGACCAAGAGCGTCGCGCGCGAGCTTGCCTCGCGCGGGGTCCGCTGCAACGCGATCGCGCCGGGGTTCATCCGCACCGACATGACCAGCGAGCTGACCGACGCGCAGGTGGAATCCCTGCTCGAGCAGATCCCCCTCGGCGCCCTCGGCGACGTCGAGGACGTGGCGGAGGCCGCTCGCTTTCTCGTGGGCCCCGCGGCCCGCTACATTACCGGCCAGATTCTCTCCGTGGATGGCGGCATGGCCATGTGAGCCGCCGCCCTGCCCGAAACCACTCTTCGAAGCAGATTCAGACACCCCAAGGAGGCAACATGAGCGAGCCCACCGAGGCCCGAGTGAAGGAGATCATCATCAACGAGCTGGGCGTCGAGCCCGAGAAGGTGACCGACGACGCCAGCTTCGTTGAGGACCTCGGGGCCGACTCCCTCGACACGGTCGAGCTCGTCATGGCGTTCGAGGAGGAGTTCGGGATCGACATCCCGGACGAGGACGCCGAGCAGATGCGCACCGTCGGGGACGCGATCGCGTACCTGAAGAAGAACAGCGCCGGCGGCGAGGGCTGAGGCGATTCCTGCGAATCGACCGGGGATGAAGACGGGGAACGCAGGAACCCGAGAGGAGCGTCGGGTCGTGGTCACCGGCATGGGCGTGGTTTCGCCGGTGGGCAACGACCTCGACAGCACCTGGGCCGCCATCCTGGCGGGCACCAGCGGCGCCGACACGATCCGGGCGTTCGAGGCGACGGAGGACTACGCCACGCGTATGGCCTGCGAGGTCAAGGACTTCGATCCGTTGCTGTACATGGACAAGCGGGACGCGAGACGCTTCGACCGCGTGTCGCAGTTCGCGCTGGCGGTGTCCGCGCAGGCCATGAAGTCGGCCGGGCTCGAAGGGGTCCCCGAGGGAATGCCGCCACGCCGCTTCGGTGTGATCTTCGGCAGCGGCATCGGCGGGATCGCCACGTTCGAGGAGCAGCACCGCAAGCTCATCGAGCAGGGCCCCAATCGGGTGAGCCCGTTCTTCGTGCCGATGTTCATCCCCGACATCTCCGCGGGTCTCATCTCCATCCAGTGGGGCCTCCAGGGGCCCAACTATGCCACCGTGTCGGCGTGCGCGTCGTCCGCCCACGCGATCGGTGACGCCGGGCGCCACATCCGGCACGGGGACGCGGACATGATGATCGCCGGTGGCGCCGAAGCCACCATCACCCCGATGACGGTGGCGGGATTCTCGGCGATGAAGGCCATGTCCACGCGCAACGGCGATCCCAAGACCGCCAGCCGCCCATTCGACAAGCACCGGGACGGCTTCGTGATGGGCGAGGGCGCAGGTGCCCTCGTCCTCGAGTCGTTGGAGCATGCGCAGGCACGGGGAGCCACCATCTACGCGGAGATCGTCGGGTACGGGCTCTCCGCGGACGCGCACCACATCACCGCGCCCCCTCCCGACGGCTACGGGGCACAGAACGCCATGCGCATGGCGATGGAGTACGCGGGGGCCGCCCCGGAGGACGTTGACTACGTCAACGCCCACGGCACCTCCACGATGGCCGACGCCATCGAGACCCACGCGGTCAAGGAGGTGCTGGGGAGGCGCGCCTACGAGATCGTCATGGGCTCGACCAAGTCCATGACCGGCCACCTGCTCGGCGCCGCGGGCGCGCTGGAGGCCATCCTCTCGATCATGGCGATGCGCGAGGGGAAGATCCCGCCCACCATCAACTTCGAGGAGACGGACCCGGACTGCGATCTGGACTATGCCCACGGAGGGATGGTCGAGCGCCCCGTGCGCCTCGCGCTGTCCAATTCCTTCGGCTTCGGCGGCCACAACGCCTGTCTGGCCATCCGGAGGTGGGAGTAACCGTGTGATCCGCTTCCCATGCGGGTAGGCACCGGGTACGACTCGCATCGATTCGAGGAGGGCCGCCCCCTGATCCTCGGTGGCGTCCACATCCCCGACCACGCTGGTCTGTCCGGACACTCCGACGGCGATGCCGTCGCCCATGCCGTCATCGATGCCATTCTGGGCGCCGCCGCCGCGGGAGACGTGGGCAGCCACTTTCCCCCCTCCGACGACCGCTGGAAGGGCGCCGACTCCATGGAGCTGCTCGCCACGGCCGTGCACGTCCTGGAATCGTTCAACTACCAGGTGGTGAACGTGGACGTGACCGTGGTGTGCGAGAGCCCCCGCATCGGCCCGCACGTCGAGGCCATGCGGCGCCGGCTGGGGGATGTGCTGCGCGTCGGGCCCGGGGCGGTCTCCGTGAAGGGCAAGAGCAACGAGGGGATGGGGTGGATCGGGCGTGGCGAGGGCATCGCCGTGCACGCCGTCGCGCTCATCGACTCCATCGGCGGCTTCGACGCTACCTGGGGAGCGGCCGACGAGGGGCTCCCCGTCTAGGATACGACGGGACACCTGCCGATGTGGGACGGCGTGCTCGCCTGGTTCCAGGCCTTGCCCGACGTCCTCGTCTACGTGCTGCTCGGGGCGGGGGCGGGGGTGGAGAACGTGGTGCCCGCGGTGCCCGCCGACACGTTCGTGGTCCTGGGTGGCTTCCTGTCCGCCGTGGGCGGCCTGCACGCTCGCTGGGTCTTCGCCGCCACCTGGACGTGCAACGTCGCCTCCGCGCTATTCATGTACCGCATGGGATACAGGTACGGAAGGTCTTTCTTCGCAACGGGTTGGGGGCGCCATATCCTGAGCCCGCACCAGATGCAGCGGATGGTGCGCTTCTACGGCCGTTGGGGCACCGCGGCGGTCTTCCTGACACGCTTCCTTCCCGGCCTGCGGGCCGTGGTGCCGGTGTTCGCGGGGGTCACCCACCAGCGGTTCTTCCCGGTGGCGATCCCGCTGGCGCTGGCGTCGGCGATCTGGTACGGCGCCCTGGTCTGGGCAGGAACGTTCGCCGGCCGGAACCTCGACCGCGTGCTGGAGGATCTGGGCCAGGTCAACGGATGGCTACTCGGCGTCGCGGTGGCGGTCTTCCTCGGCGTGCTCGCGTGGTGGTGGCGGACGCGCCACCATGGACGCCATGGCTGAGCCGCGCGCCTTCCGCTTCGAGCAGTTCCAGGACTACCTGACGTTCGAGCGCGGGCTCTCCGACCGGACCGTGTCGGCCTATGCGCGGGACCTGGCCCGCTGGGCCGGCTTCATGGTGACACGCGGCGTCGTCGAGCCGGGCGCCGTAACCCCGATCGACCTCCGGGACTGGGTGTTCGGGCTGAAGGACGCCGGCCTGGCGGCGACGCTCGATCCGCCGCGCGCAGTCCGCCGTGCGCACGTATTACGCCTTCCTTCTCGCCGAGGGGGTCGTCCAGGTCGGATCCCACCGAGCGCCTGGAATCGCCCCGGATGGGCCGGCGCCTCCCGGACTTCCTGACGCACGACGAGACGGATCGGCTCCTGGACGCCCCGAACCCGGACGAGCCGCTGTACTGGCGGGACCGGGCGATCCTCGAGCTGCTCTACGCCACGGGGATGCGGGTGTCGGAGCTGTCCGAGCTGCCGCTGTCCTCCCTCGATCTGGACGAGGGCTTCCTCACGGTCTTCGGGAAGGGGGCCAAGGAGCGCCTGGTGCCGGTGGGCACCCCGGCGCTGCGCGCGGTCACGCGGTATCTGCGCGAGGTCCGTCCCCGGCTGGACCGGGGCGGCGCGACGGCGCGGGGACGGGTGTTCCTGAACCGGAGGGGCACGCCGCTGTCCCGCGTGGCGGTCTGGGGAATCGTCAAGGAATCCGCACGGCGAGCGGGGATCCGGCGAAAGGTCTCACCGCACACGCTCCGGCACACCTTCGCGACACACCTGCTGGAGGGCGGTGCGGACCTGGCCGCGGTCCAGGAGCTGCTCGGCCACGCGGACATCGCCACGACCCAGATCTACACGCACGTCGACCGCGAATACCTGCGGGACGTCCACCGGAGGTACCACCCCAGGGCGTAGGGTGGAATCCCGGCGCCCCTCACGCTCCGAGGTCGGCGATCTCCTCGGATTCGTGGACGATTCGACCTTCGCCCGGGTCGCGCGATGCGCGCACCATGGCCCGCGCGACGGCGGCGGCCGGGATGGGACGGTAGCGGCGCAGCGGTCCCACCATGAGCGGAGCCAGGAGGCTGCCGAGCAGGATCCCCGCCCGCTCGGCGGGGCGGGATTCCGCTCGGTGCCCCGGTCAGGATCGAGGGACGGAACACGTGCAGGCTGCGGAAGGGGAGCTCGGAAAGCGCGGCCTCCACCTCTCCCTTCACACGCAGGTAGAAGCCGCGGGCGGTCGGATCCGCACCCAGCGAGCTCACGAGGAAGGCGTCCCGCGCGCCCGCCGAAGCCGCGACCCGCGCGGCCTCCAGGATGGCGTCGTGGTCCACGGCGCGGAACGCCAGACGGCTCCCCGCCTTCTTGATCGTGGTACCCAGGCAGAGGAAGACCTGGTCGGCGGCGAGCGCCTTCGCATCCCGGGACAGCGCACCGAACGTCACGATCGGCGCGCGCAGACGCGCATCCTCGATCCCGAGGTCCGCGGCACGGCGCAGGGGAGCGACGATCACGGAGACCTCGGGCGAGGCGGCCAGCTCGGCCACCACCGAGCCTCCTACGAGGCCGGTGGCGCCGAAGACGACGGCCGTCCGCCCGCTCAGTGTCCTCCCTCGGTGGGCACGGCGCCCCGCCTCGCCACCTCGGTGTCGGCGGCCGCGAACAGCTCGTTCTGGGAGTGCACGGAGCCGAGCAGGTGGACCGCCTCGGTGAGGACCGGGTCACGCTCCATCCGGAAGTCCGCCTCCGCGCCGATGGCGTCCATGCGCGCCGCGATCGTCATGCGCGTGCGCCAGCTCAGGTATTCGCGCACGCCGGGCGCATCCACGACCTCCTCGGGAACGCCGGCCTTCACCAGGTCGTCCACGAACGCGTCGAAGCGGGCCTGGTCGAGGGACGGTGGGCGGTTCGCGTCCTTCAGCTCCTTGGCGATGCCGAAGGAGAACTCCGCGAGGCGCACGCCGAGGGGCACGTCCTTCTCACTCGATACGCGGAGCAGCTCGCGCTCCGCGAGCGTGAGCGTGTCCTCGGGGATCGCCACGTCGGGGAAGATCCCACCGCCGTTCAGGAGCTCCCGTCCGCCCGGCGTCGCGACCTTGGGGAAGGTGTCGAGATCCTCCGCCAACGGGCGCATCTCCATGTCGCGGGGGCGGTGCAGGGAGCGTCCCAGGGGCGTCCGCCACTCGCCCGTCGTGAAGCGCAGGCGACGGCCGTGGGGAAGCGTCATGACGGTCTGCACCAGCCCCTTCCCGAAGCTGCGCTCTCCGAGGATGAGGGCGCGGTCGTAGTCCTGGAGCGCGCCGGCGAAGATCTCCGCCCCCGAAGCCGTGTAGCGGTCCACCAGGATCACCACGGGGAGGTCCGGCACCCGGGCGGGGTACTGGTCCTCGTAGCTCTCCGTCGTCGTCTGGTCGTCCGTGCCCCCGGGGACCCGCTGCGACGTGGTCGCCAGCGTGGAGCCCGGCTTCAGGAAGATGTCGGCCAGCATGAGCGACTCGTCCAGGAACCCGCCGGGGTTGCGGCGCAGGTCGATGACGAGGCCATGCGTGTTGCCGAGGGTGCGCAGCGCCTGGTCCATCTCCTGTGCGGCGTTACGGGCCACGCGGTCGAGCACCACGTAGCCGATGTCGCCCTCCATCACCCCGTAGCTCACCGCCGGCACGTGGACCTGGGCCCGCGTGATGTCGAAGGGGATGGGTGTGGAGATGCCCTCGCGCTTGATGTGCACCTGCACGCTGGTGCCAACCGGCCCGCGGATCGAATCGGCGGCCATGTCGGTGTCCCACGAGGACGCGTCGTGCTCGTTCACGCCCACGATGACGTCGCCCACCTGCAGGCCGACGTCGTTCGCCGGCGTGCCCCTGAAGACGGCGGTCACCGTGATCTGGTCGTTGAGCATCGTGATCTGGAGGCCGATGCCGGAGTAGTTCCCCGTCGTCTCCTCCTCCCACGCCTCCGATTCGTCCGGGGTGAACACCTCGGCGTAGGGATCATGGAGCGACTCGATCATCCCCTGGATGCCCGCTTCCCACAGCGCCGAGTCCGTGTGCGCCTTCAGGCTCATGCGCGAAAGCGCGCTCAACGTGCTCATGAAGACGTCGGCCTCGGGGCTCCGCGTCTCCGTGGACCCTCGGGCGACGCGGTCCTGTGCGTGCACCGGGGCCGCGAAGGCCAGGAACAGGGCCAGAAGAACGGTACTGCGTCTCATGCGGCGCCCTCGACGTCGACGGGAGTGGAATCGGCACGTGCCTGCCTCTTAACACCGGCCCGAGGACGCGCGTTCCGTCGAGACCCCCCGGCCTGCACAGGCGAACAGGAATACGTACCTTTCCGGGGCCCGGGGAATACCCGGGGTACACTTCCACCCATATCGATGCCCGCTCCATGAATCAAGGAGAGGCTCGTCGGCCGTTGCGCGTGGCGTTGGTGCAGCTCAAGCCCCGCAAGGCCGACGTGGCGGCCAACGTGGACGCCGTGCGCTCGGTCGTGGCCGAGCAGGCCACCCAGGCCGACCTGATGGTGTTTCCCGAAGCCTGCCTGTCCGGATACTTCCTGGAGGGGGGCGTGGCGGAGGCGGCGCTGACCGTCGAGCGCCTCTCCGAGATGCTGGGGGACCCCCCGGCGGACGCACCGGACGTGGCGCTCGGGTTCTACGAGCGCTGGCGGAGACGGCTCTACAACAGCGTGGCGTATCTGACGCCCGAGGGCGGTACGTGGCAGCCCAGGCACGTGCACCGGAAGATGTTCCTGCCGACGTACGGTGTGTTCGACGAGGCACGCTTCGTCGAGCCCGGCACGGAGATCCGGCCTTTCGACACCCGCTTCGGGCGGATGGGGATGCTGATCTGCGAGGACATGTGGCACACGCTGCCCGCCACGATCCTCGCGTTGGGGGGGGCCGAGCTGATCGTGGTCGTGAGCGCGTCCCCGGCCCGGGACTTCGCCGCGGGCGGTGGTGGCCGCCCGGCGAACCTGGACCGGTGGGAGCGCCTGGCGCATGGAGCCGCGCTGGAGCATGGGATCTTCGTGGTCACGGCGCAGCTCGTCGGCTCGGAGGGCGGGAAGCTCTTCCCGGGCGGATCGCTGGCCGTGGGGCCGGGTGGACGCGTCCTCGCGCGCGGTCCCCTCTTGGAGGAGGCGGTCACCCACGTCGTCCTCGATCCGGCCGCCATCGACCGTGCCCGGGTCGAGACGCCGCTCCTCGCCGACCTGGAGCAGATGCTTCCCCATCTGCGGCGCGCCCTCGACCGGACCAAGGCCGAGGCCGAGGCGGAGGCCGGGGAAGAAGGGGGCGAAGCGGCAGCGCAGCCGGAGCCCGCGCCGCATCTGGCCGGGCGGAAGGAGGCCGAGGTCGATGCCGGCCTGCAGGACCCCGCGGCCCTCGATCTCGACCTCGACCTGGTGGAGCGCTCCCTGATCGAGTTCATCCGCGAGGAGGTGACGGGACGCCGGAGCTTCCGGAAGCTCGTCGTGGGCGTCTCGGGGGGCGTGGATTCGGCGGTCTCGCTGTACCTGGCGTGCCGGGCCCTGGGGCCCGAGAACGTATACGGGTTCCGCCTCCCCTACCGGACATCCAGCCGGGAGAGCCTCGAGCACGCACAGATCGTGCTGGAGGCGACGGGCGCGCACGCGCGCACCATCGACATCAGCGCGCCCATCGACCGCTACGTCGAGGAACACGAGCCGGACATCTCGCCGCTGAGGAGGGGCAATCTGATGGCCCGCCTGCGGGCGGTCATCCTCTTCGACCAGTCGGCGCGGCTGGACGCCCTGCCGCTGGGCACGGGCAACAAGAGCGAGCGGCTCCTGGGCTACTTCACGTGGCATGCCGACGACTCGCCCCCGATCAACCCGCTCGGAGACCTGTTCAAGACCCAGGTGTGGGCGCTGGCGCGCCATCTGGGCGTGCCGGACATCATCGTCGAAAAGCCCGCCACGGCCGACCTGGTCAAGGGCGTGAGCGACGAGGACGAGCTCGGGATCTCCTATCACGACGCCGACCCGATCCTGAACGGGCTCGTGCGGGGGTACGGCGTGGAGGACCTGGTCGCCTCCGGCTTCCCCCGCGACGCCGTCGAGCTGGTGTGGCGCCGGCTGCAGTCGACGCATTGGAAGCGGGAGCTGCCGACGGTCGCGGTGCTCTCGTCCAGCGCGATCGGGGAGTTCTACCTGCGGCCGGTGGACTACTGAGGAAGAGCGCCCCCCACCCGCGGGCCGACCCCGCCCCCTCCACCTCTCCGGCCCCGGCGCGCGCAACCCTATCCCGAATAGGGGTGTCCGACCCGAACGTACGAAGCATGTGGCGGATGACTCGCACGGGAGGGTGACGTGGGCGGAAGCGACCTTTTCACGGGAACGCTGGATCTCCTGATCCTCCGGGTCCTGGAGGCCGGACCTCGGCACGCCTACGCCTTGGGGCGGCGGCTGCGGGAGGGCAGCGCAGGGGTGTTGGACGTGGCGGAGGGGGTGCTGTACCCGGCGCTGCACCGGCTCGAGGAGCGGGGATTGCTCGAGGGATCGTGGGCGAAGAGCGAGTCGGGCCGCCGCGCGAAGTACTACACGCTCACGGGGAAGGGGCGGGACCACCTGGCGTGCGGGCTCGAGGGGTGGACGCGCCTCGACGAGGCCGTGCGCGACGTGCTCGGGGCGACGTCCCGGGGAGGTGACGCGTGAGCCGGCCGCGGGGAGATCGTCCGAGGGGTCCGGATCCTCGTCGCGACGTGGACGACGAGGTGGAGGACTACCTGCGGCGGCGGGCTCGCGAGCTCGAGGAGAGCGGGTTGGCCCCTGAGGAGGCGCGGCGCGCGGCCGAGGCGGCGTTCGGTGATGTCGATGCGGTGCGGCGTGTGTGCGTGCGCATCCAGCGCCGGCGCCGGGTGCGCGCGCAGGTGGGGCACGTGGTGGGAGGATTCGCGCAGGACCTCCGCCACGCCGTGCGCGCGCTCCTGCGCCGTCCGGCCTTCGCGATCGTCGCGGTCGCGACGCTCGGGCTCGGCATCGGCGCCAACGCGGCGCTTTTCTCGGTCGTCGACGCCGTGCTGCTGGCGCCGCTCCCCTATCCCGAGCCGGAGCGCCTGATGCAGCTCTGGGAGTCCGACCCGCAGCGGCCCACGCGCAGCCCGTCTCCGGCGGATTATCTCGACCTGCGCCGCTCGTCCAGCAGCTTCCAGGACCTGACCGCTTACAGCACGACGTCGGGGAACCTGTCGGGCGAGGGCGAGCCGGAGTCGGCGGCGTATGCCTCGGTCTCGGCCAACTTCTTCCGCACCCTGGGCGTCCCCGCCGCGCTCGGCGCGACGTTCGAGCCGCAACCGGTGGGCTTTGGCGTCCGCCAGGCCGTGCTGTCGGACGACCTGTGGCGTAGGCGTTTCGGCGGCGACCGGTCCGTCGTCGGCCGTACGTTCCGGGTGGATGACGAGTCGTACGAGATCCTCGGCGTCATGCCGGCGACGTTCCGCTTTCCCGATGGCGCGGAGTTCTGGGTCGCGGCGCCGGACGACGTGCCCGACAGCCGGCTCATCGGCGCGGGCGCCGCGGCGATGCGCGACGTCTGGTACCACGAGGTCGTCGGTCGGCTCGCGCCGGGGGTGGACCTCGCGCGCGCCCGGCAGGAGATGGACCGGCTCGCGGCGGGTCTGGCCGCCGACTTCCCCGATGTCGACGAAGGCCTGCGCATCCGGCTCGTCCCCCTGAAAGAGGAGACGTTGGGGGACGTGGGCCGAACGCTGTGGCTCCTGCTGGGCGCGACTTGTCTCGTCCTCCTGGTTGCGTGCACGAACGTGGCCAACCTCCTGTTGGTGCGGGGTGTGGGACGCGGTCGGGAGCTGGCCGTGCGCGCGGCCCTGGGGGCGGGGCGAGCCCGGATCGTCACGCACGTGATGGCCGAATCCGTGGCGCTGGCCGTGGCCGGGGCGGTGGTCGGCGGCTTGCTCGCCCTGGGTGGACTGGGCCTGCTCCGCCCCCTGGTGGCCGGCGCCGTGCCGCGCGGCAGCGAGGTGCACCTCAGCGTCGGCGTGTTCGCCTACGCGGCCGTGGCGGCACTCGGCACCGCCCTCGTCTTCGGGCTGCTCCCCGCCCGTGCCGCGACGCGCGCTGGTGAGGCGGCCCGTGGTCCCCGGGGTGCGAGCGCGAGCCGACGGGGGCGACGCGTGGGCGAGGCCCTGGTGGCCTTCGAGGTGGCGATGGCCGTCGTGCTCGTGCTCGGAGCAGGGCTCCTGCTGCGCAGCATCGGACGCATCGCCTCCGTCGATCCGGGTTTCCGGGCGAAGGGGCTCACCGTCGCGTGGGTGGGTCTCCCGGGTGCCGCGGGTCTGTCGCCGGAGGAGCGCGTCGGCTTCTACCAGGCTGTAGGGACGCGCCTGGAGTCGCTCCCTGGCGCGGCAGGGGTGGCGTGGACGCAGGCGAGCCCCCTCGATGCCCGCCTCGGGGCCGGGCTCCGCATCCAGGGGGTCCCCGAGGAGGAGGGGCACGCGCCGCCGGACGTGCGCTGGCAGGTCGTCTCACCCGATTACTTCCGGGTGGCGGGGATCCGGACCGTGGCCGGACGCTCCTTCACCGAGGGAGACGGCCCCGGCGATGCGCCGGTGGGCGTCCTCAGCGAGACTCTGGCCCGACTGGCGTTCGGCGACGAGGACCCGCTCGGTCGGCGGATCAACACGGGCCTCGACGGGCGGTCGCCCGACGGCGGGTGGCGCTGGGTCACGGTCGTGGGCGTCGTCGCGGACACCCACAATCGAGGCCCCACCCGGGCGCCGGAGCCGGTGCTGTACCGTCCGATGGCTCAGGGGGGGCCGGGGTTCTCCGGAGATCGCATGCTCACGCTGGTGCGCTCGGGAATGGCTCACGACCAGGTGGCGCCCGCGATCCGCCGGGCGGTGTGGGAGGTGGATGCGGACGCCCCCGTTTCGGGCATGGCGCGTGCGTCGTCCCTCACGGGTGCGTACACCGGGGAGCGGCGCCTCGCGCTCCTCCTGCTCGGCGTGTTCGCGGGGCTCGCGCTCCTGCTGGGGGCCGTAGGCACGTACGGCGTGACCTCGTTCGCCGTGGGACGCCGCACGCGCGAGCTCGGGGTGCGGATCGCCCTGGGCGCGGAGCGGACCCGGGTGAGCCGGATGGTGCTGGGTCAGGCGCTGGTGCCGGTCGCCCTGGGCCTGCTGATGGGGACGGTGGCCGGAGCCGCGCTGGCGCGGGTGCTCGCTTCACTGCTCTTCGAGGTGACGCCCCTCGATCCGCTCACGTTCTCGACGGTACCGCTGGTGCTGCTCGGCGTGTCCGTGGTGGCCGTCTGGGTCCCGGCCCGTCGCGCCGGGCGTGTGGATCCCGTGCGCTCCCTCGCGGCGGAGTGACGGGAGCGTGCGTGCGGGGGCCGCGGCGGCCCCCGCATGCATGGGCTCAGCGGCGACCCCCCACCGCGAGGGACACGAAGAACAGGGCGGCGGACACCAACACGATGGCCGCGCCGGACGGAAGGTCCCAGCTCCACGACAGCGCGAGGCCCACCACGACGGACGCCAGCGCGGAGAGCACCGCGACGACCAGCATGCCGCGCAGCGACCGGGCGATGGCCTGGCCGGTGGCCGCCGGGATGACGAGGAAGGCCGACACGAGAACGATGCCGACCAGGCGGACGGACGCGACGATCGTCACGGCCAGCAGGGTGAGGAGGAGGAAGCGGAGCGGCGTGGCGGGCACCCCGGCCGCCCGCGCCGCCTCCTCGTCGACGCCCAGGAAGAGCAGCTCCTTGAACCAGTATGCGATGAGCGCGAGGCCGACGACGCTGAGCGCGCCGAGGGGGAGCACCTCGCCGGGACGCACGGACAGGATGTCCCCGAACAGGTAGGCCATGAGGTCCTGCCGATACTCGGGTGACACGCTGATCAGGACCACCCCCAGCGCCATGGCGGTGGGGAAGAAGACGCCGATGGCCGTGTCCTCGGACACCTCGCTCCGGCCGCGAAGCCACCCGATGATCCACGCGACAGCGGTGGTGAAGACGGCAGCGGCAGAGGAGGGGGGAGATCCCCAACACGACGCCGAGGGCCACGCCTCCCAGAGCCGCGTGCGACAACCCCACGCCGACGAACGCCATCCGCCTGAGGACGACGAAGAACGACAGGACCGCGCAGACCACCGCGAGGATCATCCCGGTGACGAGGGCGCGCTGGACGAAGCCGTAGGCGAGGAAGTCGCTCACCCGGCGTCTCCTGCACCCTCGTGCATGTGGGCAGCGGGGAAGTGGTAGACCCTTCCCAGCGCACCGCCGGCGAGCACCTCGGAAGGCCTGCCCCGGGCCCGCACGGTCCGGTCGAGGAGGATGAGGGCGTCCGCGTGCTCCCCCACCGCGTCGAGGTCGTGCGTGGCACACAGCAGCGTCAGCCCCTGGGCGTGCTGAAGATCGCAGACCAACGCGTAGAAGCGGGCGCGCGCGGCCGTGTCGAGTCCGGCCGTCGGCTCGTCGAGGAGGAGGAGGCGGGGCTCGCCGCACAACGCCCTCGCGATCAGCACGCGCTGCTGCTGTCCCCCCGACAGGTCCTGGAAGCGCCGGCGCGCCAGGTCGGCGAGTCCAACGCGCTCCAGCGCCCCGAGCGCCTGTGCCCGATCGTGGGCGCCGGGGCGCCGACCCGGCCCCAGGATTCCCGTGCGCCCCATCAGCGCCACGTCCAGCACCGAGATCGGGAAGCCGCGCGGGATCACGACCCTCTGGGGGACGTACCCGACCGGACGCACGTCGCTGCCGGGAGGGCCGCCGAAGACCTCGACGCGGCCGGAATCCGGGCGCACGAGCCCGAGCACCAGCCTGAGGCAGGTGCTCTTTCCGGCGCCGTTGGGGCCCACCAGCGCGCAGAAGGTGCCCTCCGGCACCTCGAAGCTCACGTCCTCGAGGGCGAGCCGTCCGCCGTAGGACGCGCGCACCCGATCCAGGAGGACCGCAGGCACGGGCGACGAACCTCGGGTCACGAATCCCCCAGCGCCCGTGCGAAGGCGCGCGCGTTGAACCTCATGAGCTGCATGTACCCTTCGCGACCCTCTATTCCGGGGCCGCCGAGTGGGTCCACGATCACCACGGCGGCGTCGAGCTCGCCCGCCAAAGCCCGGGCGGCGGTCTCGGCGAGCTGCGGCTCCGAGAGCACGGCGCCGACGCCCGCCGCGCGGGCCGCGTCGACCAGCGCCGCCAGCGCCCGGGCGGAAGGCTCGTGCCCGGGGCTCTCGTAGAGGCTGCCGAGGAGTCGGAGTCCGTAGCGGGCCGCAAAGTACGACCAGGCGTCGTGTGTGGCGATGAAGCTGCGGCGCTTCGCGCCGGCCAGCGTGCGGCGGATGTCCCGGTCGAGGACCGTGAGCGAATCGTAGAGCGCCCGGCTGCGTGCCCGCAGCGCCGCCTCCCGGTCGGGCACGATGCCGGTCAGGAACGCCGTGAGGCGCGGCAGGACTGAATCGCGCACCAGGATCGGGTCCAGCCACACGTGCGGGTCTCCGGTACCTTCCGACTTCCCGTGCGCCGCGCCCGACAGATCGATTCCGTCCGTGATGCGCAGCTTCCGGAGCGCCGGAAGCCCCGCGACCACGTCGTCCAGCCAGGTGTCGAGCCCGCCGCCGACCGAGACGTAGCCCGCCGCGTGGTTCACGGCACGGATCTGCCCAGGTGTGGCCTCCCACGTGTGCACCGAGGCGCGCGGCGGGAGGAGGGTGCGCACGCGGATCGCGTCGCCCCCCACCCTGGTGACGAGGTCCGCCACCGGGAAGATCGTGACGACCACCAGGGGCGGTTCCCCGACGCCGTCCGCCGGCTTCGCGCACGCCGTGGTCGCGAGCGGCACGAGCAGGAGGAGCGGGATCGCCCACCGGGGGGACGGGGTCATGAAGTCATTCTCGTCCGGTGACCTTGCGGCGCAAGGACTCGAGGAGCGGCAACGGGGTGAGCTCGCCGTCCACGATCGCGGCCAGCTCCTCCTCGCGTCGCCAGTGGGCCTCCAGCTCGGCGAGCTCCAGCTCGAGGAGGTGCTGCTCCGACGCTCTCGTTGGCCGCGATCTCCAGCGCGACCGCCCCGGTCCGCTGCAGGTCGCCGAGCCGTCGGCCGTCCTTCACCACGATGCGGGTCAGATCCTGGGGCGATCCGGCCTCCTGGATGAGCCTCGTCGCGGAGCTCACGCGCCGCTCCGACGCGCCGGCGAAGTGGTGGTACGCCAGCGTGCGGCGCAGCGCCTGCTCGGCCTCCTGGCCGGTCAGCCGGAGACCTCCCTCCCGGTAGTGTCCGCAGCGGGGGCACCGGTAAGCGAGCTCGATGCGGCCGGCAGTGTCCCCGGGGAAGAGGCCGAAGCCGCCCCTGTCCCGGTAGGAGAGGGAGCGGAAGACGTAGCCGCAGCGCGCGCACGCCCGGCGTCCCCGCCAGGCGGCCGAGCCGAACCGGAGCCAGCGCGCGGCGTCCGTGAGCGTGTCGGGTGCGTTGCCCATCACCAGCCACATCCCCAGCAAGGTCATCCCACCCGTGGCCCATCCCCCGACGACGACCGCGCCGGCTGCGACCGTCCCCGCCGAGGGAGAGCCTCTTGTAGCTTCTCGCGACGGGTGGTGAGCTCCCGACCGTAGCGCCACCACGCCTCCTCGGAGAGGTTCGCCCGTCCGACCCGCACGATCTCGAGGGGCCCGGCGCGCAGAAGCGCGATGTTGTCGGTCTGGGACAGGAGCCGCGCCCGGTCCCGCGTCACCTTCTCGAGCTCCTCGAGGGCCTCCCACCGCTCCTCGATGGGCGTGAGAGACCACCGCTTGCAGCTCCGGCAGATGGCCCACAGCCGCCCCCGGGCCGGATCGAACGCCAGACGCTTCCCCACGGGGAAGTGCTCCAGCTCCTCGTTGGGCTCGAAGGGGGTCGAACAGATGAGGCAGCGGGTGTACACGGTGCTCCGGTCGGCGTCTGCGGACGCGGAAATCTACGCGACCCCAAGATAGCGCCTGCGCCGCCCGCGGCTCACCCCGCCCGGTACCGCCCCCGCGCCCGTTTCGGCTAGATTCGCGAGCGGCCCACGCCGTCCGGGCCGCCGCAGCTCCGCTCGGGATTCCCGCATGATCCTCGTCATCGACAACTACGATTCGTTCACGTTCAACCTGGTCCAGTTCCTCGGCGATCTGGGCGCCGATCCGGTCGTGGTGCGCAACGACCAGCACTCGGTGGACGAGCTCGTCGCCATGGAGCCGGAGCGGGTCGTGGTGTCGCCCGGTCCGTGCGCACCCGCGCAGGCGGGCGTGAGCGTGGATGTGTTCCGGGAGCTGGGCGGTCGCGGAGTCCCCATGCTCGGAGTCTGCCTGGGCCACCAGAGCCTGGGCGAGGCGTTCGGCGGCGGACGATCCGCGCCCAGCGCCTCATGCACGGCAAGACGGGTCGTGTACGGCACGGCGGAACCGGCCTGTTCCAGGGTATCCCGTCGCCGTTCGTGGTGACACGCTACCATTCCCTGGTCACCGACGCGTCGGCCCTTCCGGACGCGCTGGAGCCCATCGCGTGGAGCACCGACCCGGCCGACGAAGGGGAGATCCAGGCCATGCGGCATCGGGAGCTGCCCGTTGTGGGGCGTGCAGTTCCACCCCGAGTCGCTCTTCAGCGAGCACGGGCAAGACGCCTCCTGGCGAACTTCCTCGCTCGTGAAGAAGGTGGCGGGGGTGGACCTCTGGTGGCCTCCGGCCGTCCTGGGTCGCCTCCGGGGCAAATCAGAGGGTTGGTTCAATAACAGTCTGGGCTGGTCGGTTGACCCTCACCCGGGGCTCGGGGTACCTTCCGTGGCGTGAAAATTGCAAGGAAATCACGCGTTTTCGGCTCCGTGAGGGCCTCTTGAGCGGCCAGGTCCTGGGCATCGTCCCCGCCCGGCTCGCCTCCACCCGCCTCCCCAGAAACCCGCTCTACCCGCTCCACGGCAGACCCCTCATCGAGTGGGTCTGGCGCCGGGTCGAGGCCATGTCGGTGCTGGACCACGCGGTGGTCGCGACGGACTCCGAGGAGGTCGCCGAGGTGTGCCGGGCGCTGGGCGCGCCGGTGGAGATGACGTCGGCGGAACATCCCTCCGGCACGGACCGGGTCGCCGAGGTGGCGCGCCGGCCCGAGTACGTCGGCTACGACGTACGTGGCCAACGTCCAGGGCGACGAGCCGCTGCTGAAGGAGACCCACCTGCGCTCGGCCATCGATCTGGTGCGTGACGGAGGGTGGGACGTGGGCACGTGCGCGACGCCCCTTCATGGTGGACGAGGCCCGCAAGGACCCGTCGGTGGTGAAGGTGGCCCGGGCCGCGAGCGGGCGGGCGCTCTACTTCTCCCGGGCCGCCGATTCCCTACAAGCGGGACGACAAGCCCACGCCGGACGAGCTGGAGCGGGAGCCGTTCCTGCGCCACATCGGCATCTACGCGTACACCCGGGACGCGCTGGAGGACTGGGTGGCCATGCCGCCCTCGCCGCTGGAGCGGCTGGAGCTGCTGGAGCAGCTCCGGCCGCTGGAGGCGGGACTGAGGATCGGGGTGGCGGTGGTGGGCGCGGCCGACCCGGGCGTGGACACGCCGGCGGACGCCGTCCGCATGGAAGAGAAGCTGAGCCAGCTGGGCGCGACCACAATCGCATGACGCGGAGACCATGAGCGAGACGCAGAAGAGGCCCACCAAGTACATCTTCGTCACCGGCGGGGTGGTCTCCTCCCTCGGCAAGGGCATCGCCGCCGCGTCCATCGGCCGCCTGCTCAAGGAGCGCGGCCTCCGGGTCACGCTCCAGAAGTTCGATCCCTACATCAACGTCGATCCGGGCACGCTCTCGCCCTTCCAGCACGGCGAGGTGTTCGTCACCGACGACGGGGCCGAGACCGACCTGGACCTGGGCCACTACGAGCGCTTCATCGACGAGTCGCTCTCCCAGGCGAACAACATCACGACGGGGCGCGTCTACCAGACCGTCATCAGCAAGGAGCGCCGCGGCGACTACCTGGGCTCGACGGTGCAGGTGATCCCGCACATCACCGACGAGATCAAGGCCGCCATCCGCCGGCTCGCTCCCGAGCACGACGTGGTCATCACCGAGATCGGCGGCACGGTGGGTGACATCGAGTCGCTGCCCTTCCTGGAGGCCATCCGGCAGTTCCGCGTCGACGTGGGCAAGGAGAACGCGATCGTTCGTGCACCTCACGCTGGTGCCCTACATCGCCGCGGCGGGCGAGCTCAAGACCAAGCCGACGCAGCACTCGGTGCGCGAGCTGATGCAGATCGGGATCCAGCCCGACGTCGTGATCTGCCGCACCGAGCATCCCCTGTCCGAGGACATCCGCCGGAAGATCGCCCTCTTCACGAACGTCGACGCACGAAGGCGTCATCGAGGCCCGGGACGTGGAGACGATCTACGAGGTGCCGCTCGCGCCTCCGCGAGCAGAAGCTCGACGAGGTCATCCTCAAGCGCCTCGGGCATCGACGCTGCCCGAGCCCGACCTGGGCGCCGTGGACCGAGATGGTGAACCGGGTGAAGCGGCCCGTCGTCCGGAGAGGTGCGCATCGCGGTGGTGGGCAAGTACACGGCGCTGGTGGACTCCTACAAGTCCATCCAGGAGGCGCTCATCCACGGCGGCATCGCCAACGACGTGAAGGTGCGCATCGACTGGCTCTCCTCGGAGCAGTTCGAGCAGGGGAGGGGGGTGGAGCTCCTGGAGGACTACGACGGCCTCCTGATCCCCGGCGGCTTCGGACCGCGGGGCGTGGAGGGGATGCTCATGGCCATCCGCTGGGCCCGGGAGAACAACCTGCCGTTCTTCGGCATCTGCCTCGGCCTCCAGTGCGCGGTCGTGGAGTTCGCGCGCAACGTGTGCGGGCTGGAGGAATCCCACTCCTCGGAGTTCGCCGAGGACGCGTCCGACCCCGTGATCTGCCTGCTGGACTCCCAGCTGCAGGTGACGACCAAGGGCGGCACCATGCGGCTGGGCGCCTATCCGTGCGCCCTCAAGGAAGGCTCCCGCGCGCGGGAGATCTACGGCGTCCGCCGAGATCAGCGAGCGCCACCGGCACCGCTTCGAGGTGAACAACGCGTACCGCGACGCTCCTGGAGGAGCACGGCCTGACCATCAGCGGGACGTCACCGGATGGCGGGCTGGTCGAGATGATCGAGATCACCGAGCATCCCTGGTTCGTCGCCGGGCAGTTCCACCCGGAGCTCAAGAGCCGGCCCACCCGACCCGCACCCGCTCTTCGCCTCCTTCGTGCAGCGCGGCCGCCCGCTACGCCGGAGGCGAGCGCGTCCAGCGCCGGCCTGCCGAGCCGGCGGGCGTCTGAGCGCGGGGAACGGTGCCGACATGTTCGAGCGCTTCACGCTCATCGCCGGGCCCTGCGTCCTCGAGGACGACGCGCTCAATCTGCGCGTGGGCACGGCCCTCGCGCGCATCTCGGACGAGCTCGGCCTGCCCGTCGTCTTCAAGGCCTCCTACGACAAGGCCAACCGCTCGAAGCTCGACTCCCCCCGGCGGCCCGGGTCTCGAGGAGGGCCTGGAGCGCCTGGCGCGGGTGAAGGCCGAGACGGGGCTGCCCGTCCTCACCGACATCCACGAGCCGTGGCACGCGGAGGAGGCCGCGGCCGTGGTGGACGTGCTCCAGATCCCGGCCTTCCTCTGCCGCCAGACCGACCTGCTGGTCGCGGCGGGGCGAACGGGACGGCCGGTGAACGTCAAGAAGGGCCAGTGGATGGCGCCGGAGGAGATGACGCACGCCGTGGACAAGATCCGGCGGTCCGGGTCGGCCGAGATCACGGTCACCGAGCGGGGCACCTTCTTCGGCTACGGCAACCTGGTGGTGGACATGCGCTCCTTCGCCCGGCTGAGAGCGGCGGCGGGCGTACCGGCGATCTTCGACGGGACCCACTCGGTCCAGCGCCCGGGCAAGGCCGACGGCTCCAGCGGCGGCGATCCCGAGCACATCCCGTCCCTGGTGCGGGCCGCGGTGGCCGCCGGGTGCGACGGGCTCTTCCTCGAGACCCACCCGGCGCCGGCGGGCGCACCGTCCGACGGCGCGAACATGCTGCCCCTGGAGCGGCTGCGCGCCGCTCCTGGACGACGTCCTGGCGATCCGCGCGGCCCTCGGACGGAAGGGGAGCGGCGTCGTGAGCGCGCCGCGACAGGGGGGCCCGATTCCCGAGGCCCTCGCGCGGCGCGTCAGGCTCGTCGTCTTCGACGTCGACGGGGTGCTCACGGACGCCGGCGTCTACATGGGGATCCTCCCCGGGGGCGAGCAGGTCGAGCTCAAGCGCTTCGACATCCAGGACGGGCTCGGGCTGAAGCTCCTGCAGTGGGCGGGCCTCGAGGTCGTGCTCGTCTCGGGGCGGAACTCCCATGCGCTCGACCCTGCGCGCCCGGGAGCTCGGTATCGAGCTCCACCAGGACGACGCGGCCCAGAAGCTCCCTGTCCATCCAGGGCATCATGGAGCGCTGGGCATCGGCTGGGACGAGGTGGCCATGCTCGCCGACGACCTTCCGGACGTGGCCGTGCTCCGCCTGGTGGGGCTGAAGGCCGCCGTCGCCAACGCCGTGCCCATGGTCGCGTCCATGGCCGACTGGCAGGCCACGCGGCCGGGAGGCCGCGGTGCGGCGCGGGAGTTCTGCGAGGCGCTGCTCGGGGCCGCGGCCAGCTCGACGAGGTCGTCGAGGCCTACGTCCAGGAGCGGAGTGGACCGTGAGCGAGCGCTTCCCGGACGACAGGCTCGTGGAGGAGGGGCGGCGCGTTCTGCACCTCGAGGCGACGGCGCTGGAGGCTCTGGAGGCACGCCTGGGTGGACCGATTCGCCCGGGCCTGCCGCCTGGTGGCCGGGGTGGCGGGGCGGGTGGTCGTCTCCGGCATCGGCAAGAGCGGACACGTGGCCCGCAAGATCGCGGCGACGCTCACGTCGACGGGAACGCCGGCCACGTTCCTCCACCCGGTGGAGAGCCTGCACGGCGACATGGGGATCGTCGGCCGCCAGGACGTCGCGATCCTCATCTCCAAGTCCGGCGACACCGCGGAGATGGACGGGCTCATCGAGTACCTGGTGCGGCTGGGCGTGCCGATCGTGGCGATGACCGGCCGGCCGGATTCGCCGCTGGCCCGCCACGCCACGGTCACGCTCGACTGCTCGGTGGAGGAGGAGGCCTGCCCCATGGACCTGGCTCCGACGTCCTCGACCACCGCGACGCTGGCCCTGGGCGACGCGCTGGCGGTGGTCGTGCTGCAGCTCAAGGGCTTCCGGGAGGAGGACTTCGCGGCGCTGCATCCCGGCGGCTCCCTGGGACGAAAGCTATCGCTGCGGGTAAGAGACGTGATGGTCGCGGAGGAATACCCCTGGCTCGAGGAGGACGCCCGCATGCGCGATTGTATCGTTCCCCTCGCCGAGATGCGCGGGACGGTACCGATCGTGGACGGCGGGAAGCGCGTGGTGGGGGTCGTGACCGCGGGCGACCTGACGCGTCTCATGGAGCGCGACCCGGACTTCCTGGAGCGGACCGTCGCCGAAGTCATGACGCGGGAGCCGAAGGTGGCCGACCCCGACGAGCTGGGCTCGGCGGCCGTGAGGCGCATGGAGACGCACGGGATCATGGCGCTTCCCGTTCAGGACGCCAACGGCGTGCTCCTGGGAATCGTGCACCTCCATGATCTCATGAGGTCTGGTGCCGTATGAAGCTGCGTTACTTGAAGTTGCGGTTCGCCGTCGGTCTCCGCCCTTCTGGTGGGTGCCGTCGCCGCGTGCGAGGGGCCGAACGAGTCTCCGACCGCGTCGCAGGACCTGACGAGCATCCAGGCCGACAACGTGATCTTCGGCATGGTGTCCTACCTGACGTCCAAGGGCGTGCGCCAGGGCCGCATCGACGCGGACACCGCGTACGTCTACAACGACTCCGCGACGATCAAGCTGCGGCGCATGAAGGTGATCTTCTACGACGAGGACGGCCGCCAGCGGGCGACGGTCACGGCGGAGCGGGGGGAGCTGGAGCAGGCCAGCGATCGCATGATCGCCAGGGGCAACGTCGTGCTGACGATCCCGGGGAAGGGCGAGAAGCTGGAGAGCGCCGAGCTCAAGTACGACCCGGACCGGCAGCTGATCTGGAGCGATTCGGCGAGCGTCCTCACGCGTGCGGACGGGAGCGTGACCCGGGGCTCGTCGTTCCAGTCGGACCTCGAGTTCAACAACGTCAAGATCGAGAAGCCGCGCGGCGCGATCGGCGAGATCGTCTTCTGAGTGCGATGTCCATGCCGGGTCCCCGCGTTCTCCCACTCGCACGGTGCGCCTCGGCCTGTATGGCGGTGGCGGCGCTCTCCGTGCCCCCGGGCCTGCGGGGCCAGGAGGCCGGGCAGTGTCGCTTTCTCGAGGGGACGGCGAGCGCCGTGACCAACGTGGTGCCCGGAGCCGGACGGATCAGCTGGGTGAGCAGGCCGCGTATCGCCTGCAGCGACGGCGTGCGCATCGAGGCCGATTCGGCGGTGGCCTACTCGGCGCAGAACATGAGCCACTTGATGGGCAACGTCCGCTACCACGACGGGGCCCGTGAGCTCCGTGCCGACGAAGCCCGCTACTTCTCCAACGTGGGACGCCTCCAGGCCAGTGGGCACCTCTTCCTGCGCGACACGCTGCAGGGCTCGACGATCGAGAACGGGGACCTGGTCTACCTGCGGCAGACGGACTTCCGTCCCCAGGAGGAGATGACCGTCACCATCGGCCCCGATCGCGTCCGCCCCAAGGCGTTCCTGCGGGTGGGTCCGGGGACGGACACGGCCGCCGCCGCCCCTGCCGGCGGAGTCTGCGGGCACCCTCGGCGGCCCGCCCGTGACGGAGCCGGACTCGGCGTTGGCGCCGGACACGGCCCTGGTCGGCGACACGGTGACGGTGCGCGATACCTCGGCCGTCCCGGACACCGCGACGGCCTCCGACACCGCGAGGGCCTCCGACACCACGACGGTCGCCGCACCTGCCGACACGGCGGTCGCACGCCGACACCGCGGGCGGTCGCAGACACCGCGGCGGTCGCCGACAGCGCGACGGTCGCTGACACCACGACGGTCGCTGACACCACGACGGTCGCCGACACCACGCGGTCGCCGACACCACGACGGTCGCCGACACCGTTCCGGCCGTCCCGGAAGCCGCTCCGCCGCCGCAGCAGCCGGCTCCGGCGCCGCCGGATACGGTCCCCTACGAGGTGGAGGCGAACCGCATCTTCCTGCAGGGGGACCAGTACTTCACGGCCAGCGGCGACGTCGTCATCGAGCGGGACTCGCTCCTCGCGTACGCGGACTCTGCGGAATACGACCAGGTCGACGCGCGGATGGACCTGGTCGGATCCGCCCGGGTGGACGGCTCCGGCTACGAGCTGTCCGGCCGCAGGATCGAGCTCGCCATGCCCGGAGGGGAGATCCGCTCGGTCCGGGCCCTGCACGAGGCCCAGCTCGTGGGCGAGGACCTGCACATGCGGGCGCCCTCGATCCACATCTTCCTGGCCGAGGGAGAGATGCAGCGCCTGGTGGCGGTTGCCCTGCCGCCGCCGCAGGCCCCCGGGGGCGCGCGTACCGCCGAACCGGACAGCGCGGACCTGGCCCGCCCCGTGGCCGAGGCGCAGGACTTCGTCTTGCGCGCCGACTCCGTGGACGTGAGCACGCCCGGGCAGGCGCTGGACCGGATCTTCGCGGCCGGCGACGCACGAGGGGAATCCACGGCCCGCGACTCCCTCAACGTCGAGTCTCTCCCGCCGGTGGCGCGCAAGGACTGGTTGGAGGGCGACACGGTCATCGCGACCTTCGTGAGGGTGGCTCCGCAGCCGGGCACGCCCACGGACTCGACGGGAGAGGACTATCGGCTCGACCGCCTGGTCGCGCACGGGGCGGCGCGCAGCCTGTACCGGCTGCTGCCCTCCGACTCCACGGCGCGCCCGGGGATCGATCCGCCCGCCGTGTCCTACGTGACCGGCACCAGGATCACGATCGTCATGAACGAGGGTGAGGTCGACCGCATGGAGGTCGAAGGCCCCACCGAGGGCTGGCATCTGGAGCCGACCGGCCGCGGCTCACCCAGGGACTCGCTGGCGCCACCCGACTCGCTGGCACCCCCGGACACGTCGGCCATCGCGCCGGACACGGCTGTGGTGTCCCCGCCTCCCGCCGGGCGCGACCGCGTCGGACCCGGGCGGTCCGGCGCACCGCACCGCCGCGGAGGTGCGGCGGAGCCCGCGCGCCCCGCGTACCCGCCCGCGCACCGGGCGCCCCGACGCAGGAGGAGTGGACGATGAGGTCGCGTGAAGAGCTGAGGACGTACGCCGAGGGGCTCGACGCGCACGACCTGTCGGTCGCGGCCGGGCTCGAGGCCCTCGTGCACCGGGCGGACCCTGCGGGACGGGCGGAGCGCGGGGTGTGGATCGCGTCGGTGCGCGACGTCCTCGAGGAGCTGGCTCGGGAGCTGGGCAGCCACGGCGCGTCGATGCTGGGCGCCGAGGGGGAGGCGCTGGTGCGTTTTCTGGAGACCCGCGTCATTCCCCGGCTGGAGGAGGCCGGAATCGCGTTCCGGGACGAGCCCGGCGAAGCGTGGGGCGCGCTGGAGATGGATCCCGATCTGTGGGCGGACGTGTCGGTGGACCGCGACAACGTCTGCGCCCACCTCTCCGACGTCGTGCGCAACCTGGAATCGTTGCGCGCCCGCGCCTTCGAGGTGTCGGCCGAGGACGTCGGGGGCTCGGTGGGGGAGAGCCGGCTCCACGCCGAGGGGCTGACGAAGATCTACCGGCGGCGCACGGTGGTGAGCGACGTGGACATCTCGGTGCGCCAGGGCGAGATCGTCGGGCTCCTGGGCCCGAACGGCGCGGGCAAGACCACGACCTTCTACATGATCGTCGGGCTCATCCCGCCCAACGCGGGGCAGGTCTACCTCGACGGCGAGGACATCACCAACGTCCCGATGTACAGGCGGGCGCGCAAGGGCGTCGGCTACCTGGCCCAGGAGCCGTCGATCTTCCGCAAGCTCACCGTCGAGGAGAACGTCCTGGCGATCCTGGAGACGCTCGATCTTCCCCGGGAGCGAGGAGAAGGCGCGCCTGGAGCAGCTGCTCGAGGAGCTCGGGCTCAAGGGCCTGCGCAAGAGCAAGGCGTATTCGCTCTCGGGCGGCGAGCGCCGACGGCTGGAGATCACGCGGGCCCTGGTGCAGCGGCCGAAGTTCATGCTCCTGGACGAGCCGTTCGCCGGGATCGACCCGATCGCGGTGAACGACATCCAGCAGATCGTGCGCGGACTCAAGTCCCGGGGGATCGGCGTCATCATCTCCGACCACAACGTCGAGCAGACGCTGGAGATCGTGGACCGCGCCTACATCATGTACGAGGGCCGGATCCGTGTGAGCGGGACGGTGTCCGAGCTCGTGTGGAACGAAGAGGTCGCGGAGATCTACCTGGGGCCGACGCTCACGCAACGGATGCGCGGACGGTACTCCCGTCCGCAGCTTGAAGAAGCCAACATATCGGCAGGGCCCTGACGGGCCGCCCGTAACGATACAAGGAACGGAATGAGTCAGTTCAACGCCAAGCTCTACCAGAGCGCGCAGCTCCGGCAGGAGATGCGGATCAACCCTCGCCTGTATCAGGCGATGGAGTTGCTCTACATGCCCCTGCTCGACCTGCAGCAGCACCTGAAGGAGGAGCTGGCGGAGAACCCGTTCCTGGAGATGGGCGAGGCCGACGTCCAGCAGGAGGTCGAGCTCAAGGAGGACACCAAGGACGAGCCGCTGGGCGACGACGTCGACTGGGAGGAGATCCTCCTGGACGGCTTCGACGTCGGCGGGCGCCGGGCGCAGTACGAGCAGAAGGAGTACTTCGAGCCGACGCCGGTGGAGAGCGCAGGACCTGCACGACCACCTGCACGAGCAGCTGCGCATGCTCCAGCTCGACGAGCGCGAGCTGCGCCTGGGCGAGGAGATCATCGGCAACATCGACGACCACGGCACGCTCGTGTGCGACCTCGAGGACGTCGTCACCGGGGTCAACGACTGGCTGGAGGAGGTGCGGCCCACCGCCGTGCACAACGCCGAGGAGATCGAGGACGAGGAGGAGCGGGCCGCGGAGCTCGAGGAGATCGAGACGATCTTCCGTCCCTACGAGCTCGACGAGGCCGAGGCGATGCTCGCAGATCATCCAGGGCATCGACCCTCCGGGCGTGGGCGCACGGGACGTCCGCGAGTCGATCCTCATCCAGCTCCGCCAGAAGGACATGGAGGACTCGCTGGCCTACCGGATCGTCGAGGACCACTTCGACGCGCTGATCAACCATCGCTGGAACGACATCGCCGCGGGCGCTGGGCATCACGCCCAAGGAGGTGCAGGACGCCGCCGACGAGATCAGCCACCTCGATCCCAAGCCGGGGCTGAAGTACTCGGCCGAGCCGGAGCAGTACGTGATCCCGGACCTGGTCGTGGAGAAGATCGACGGCGAGTACATGGTCTTCGTGAACGACACCAGCCTGCCGCGCCTGCGGATCTCCCGCGCCTACCGGGAGGTGGCCCGGGACAAGCGCAAGTTCACGGGCGAGAACAAGGAGTTCATCGCCAGCAAGCTCAACTCGGCGAACTGGATGATCCAGGCCATCGAGCAGCGCCGGCAGACCATGCTCAAGGTCATGAACTTCATCGTCGACCGGCAGCGCGACTTCTTCGAGCGGGGCGTGCAGCACCTGCGGCCGCTCACCCTGCGGGAGGTCGCCGACCACATCGAGATGCACGAGTCGACGGTGTCCCGCGTGACGAACCAGAAGTACGTGCAGACGCCGCGGGGCGTGTTCAGCCTCAAGTACTTCTTCTCCAGCGGGCTGTCGACCACCAGCGGCGAGGACATCTCGGCCCGCGGCGTGAAGGACAAGATCAAGAGCCTCGTGGCGACGAGGACCCCAAGAAGCCGCTCACCGACCAGGCCATCGTGAAGCACCTGAAGTCGGACGGGGTCAAGATCGCCCGCCGCACGGTGGCCAAGTACCGCGACCAGCTGGGCATCCTCCCGGCGCGGATGCGCAAGCGGGTGTGAGCATGAGCGAGCCCGACCTCTCCGTGCGGTCCGACGGCGGGCGCTCGGCGGCGGCGAGCCTGTCCGACCGCATGCGCCGCGACTTCGCGGTGGTGGTGCCGGCGTACAACGAGGCGCCGGTGGTCCCCGACCTGGTCCGGGAGCTGCGCGGGACGCTTCGATGCGCTCGGCCTGGACGGCGAGGTGATCCTGGTCGACGACGGCTCGACCGACGGCACCGCCGACGTCGCGCGCCGGGAGGGCGGCCGGGTGGAGCGCGCTCACGGTGCTGCAGCCACCGCACGAACCTCGGGAAGACCGAGGCGATGGTCACCGCGGCCGCGGCCACCGACCGCACGCTAGCTCGTCCTCTTCGACGCCGACCTGCAGCACCGCCCCGAGGAGATCCCGCGCTTCCTGGCCAAGCTCCAGGAGGGGTGGGACATCGTCACGGGCCGCAAGGTGGGCCCCTACGACAAGCGGGGCGTGTCGTCGGTCTACAACCGGCTCTCCCGGCGGATCTTCCAGGTGCCGGTCTCCGACCTGAACTCCATGAAGGCGTTCCGGCGCGAGATCCTGGACGGGATCGGCCTCCGCCACGACTGGCACCGCTTCTTCGTGGTGCTGGCCCACGCGCGCGGGTACCGCGTCACCGAGATCGACGTCGAGCTGCTGCCGCGCCGGGCCGGGAGTCGAAGTTCACGGGGCCCGCTCCGCATCGTGGTCGGGCGTCCTGGACCTCCTCTCCGTCTGGTTCCTCCTCCTGTTCTCCCGCAAGCCGCTCCTCCTGTTCGGCGCGACCGGGCTTCGCCCTGGCCGCGCTGGGCGTCCTGGTGGGCGTGGTCGCGGTCTACCTGCGCTTCCTGCACCCGATGCTCGGGCTTCGCGCCGTACATCCCGCCGATGGGGTACCGGCCGCTGCTCTACCTGGTCATGCTCCTGGAGACGCTGGGCTTCCTGCTGGTGGGCTTCGGCCTGGTCTCGGAGCAGGTCGCCCAGGTGCGCGACGAGCTGGAGGACCTGCGCCGGAAGGGGCGCTGACGTGGACTCGCACCCGGGTGCCTCCGCGCGTCCTCGTGGTCGTGGGCACCCGCCCGGAGGCCATCAAGATGGCGCCGGTGGTCGACGCGCTGCGCGGCGAGCGCGCCCGCGCTCGAGACACGCGTCTGCCTCACGGGGCAGCACACCGCCCTGGTCGACCAGGTGCTCGACGCCTTCGACCTGGCGCCCGACTACGACCTCGGGATCATGCGGGAGGACCAGACCCTCTACGACGTGCGTGCACGGCGCCCTGGACGGGCTGCGGGACGTCGTGCGGGGCTTCCGGCCCGACGTGCTCCTGGTGCAGGGCGACACGGCCACGGTCTTCGTGGGCGCGCTGGTCGGGTACTTCGAGGGCGTGAAGGTCGGCCACGTCGAGGCGGGGCTGCGCAGCCACGACAAGTGGGCGCCCTTCCCCGAGGAGATCTTCCGCCGCCTGTCCGACGTCCTCTCCGACTACTACTTCGCGCCCACCGCGCGGCGCGCGACGCGCTGCTGGCCGAGGGCGTGCCGGCCGGAGCGGGTCCACGTGACCGGCAACACCGTGGTCGACGCGCTGCGAGCCGCTGCCGGCCGGGACGCCCGGTACGCGACGCGGCGCTGGCGGGCGGTCCTGTCGGGGCACGGGCGGCTGGTGCTGCTGACGGCGCACCGGCGCGAGTCGTTCGGCGAGCCGCTGCGGAGGTCGTTCGGCGCGGTGCGCACCCTCGCCGACCGCGGTCCCCGACATCGAGGTCGTCTACCCGGTCCACCCCAACCCCAACGTGCGCGGACCCGCCGCGGGAGCTGCTGTCGGACCATCCCCGCATCCACCTCACGGACCCGCTGGACTACCTCGACCTGGTGACGGCGCTCCGGCGATCGCGCGCTGGTGCTCACCGACTCGGGCGGCATCCAGGAGGAGGCGCCCACCTTCGGCGCGCCCGTGCTCGTGCTGCGGGAGGTCACGGAGCGGCCCGAGGGGGTGGAGGCCGGCGTGGCGGAGCTGGTGGGAACGGACGCGCGACCGGATCGTGGCGCGCGCGACGGCCGCGCTCGAGAGGGGCGGCACCGACGCGTCTCCGCCTCCCAACCCCTACGGGGACGGCAGGGCGGGGGAGCGCATCGCCGACATCCTCCGCGCGGAGCTGACCGGGGCGAAGCGGCGCACGGAGGACTGGCCCGGGACGGACGTGGCGCCCGGCGTGACGGGAGCGGCCGGCTGAACATCCTCATGCACTGCGTCTACTTCCCGCCGGAGGTGGGCGGGCTGGAGAGCCACGTCTTCCACCTGTGCCGCGCCCTGGCGGCCGGCGGCCACGGGGTGGACGTGGTGACGTCGCGCTCCAGGCCCGACGCCCCCACGCACGAGGTCATGGACGGCGTCGGCGTGTGGCGGACGTGGCTGCCCGGCAGGAACACGCTGGGGTGGGCGGCGCACGCGGTCGGTTCCGTCCCCCGGACGGTGGCCCTGGCCCGGTGGGCCGACGTCCTGCACGCCCAGGCCTTCCAGTCGGTGCCGCCGCTGGCCGTCGCCCGCGCCGCGACCGGGGCGCCGCTGGTGACCACGTTCCACACCTCCCACTTCCTGCGTCTGGCGAAGAAGGCCGGGTGGCGCGGGATCCTCGGGCGGCTGGTCTCCGCCGGAGACCACAACCTCGCGGCGTCGGTGGAGATCGCCCGCGTGGCCGAAGGGCTGGCTCCCGGGCACCGGGTCGAGCCGCTGACCAACGGCGTCGAGACGGATCTCTTCCGGCCCGTCGAGCCCGCCCTGCCGCCCCCGGAGGGTGGCCGTCGCCGGCTGATCGTCCCCCGGCGACTGTTCGCGAAGAACGGCGTGGCCTGGTTCATCCGCGCGCTCCCGCTCATCGCCCGCGAGGTGGACGTGGAGGCCGTGCTGGTCGGCGACGGCCCCGAGCGGGCGACGCCTCGAGCGCTGGCCGGCAGAGCTGGGCGTGCGCGACCGGGTCCGGTTCCTGGGGGCGAAGCCCCACGACGAGATGCCCGGGCTGCTGTCGCTCCGGCGAGCTGGCGGTCTTCCCCTCGCTCATGGAGGCGACGTCCGTGGCCGCCCTGGAGTGCATGGCGTGCGGGCTGCCCGTGGCGGCCTCGGACGTGGGCGGCCTCCCGGAGATCGTGGACGACGAGGTGGGGGGCCTGTTCCGCCCCGCGGATCCCCAGAGCCTGGCGCGGGTGGTGGTGGCGCTGCTCGCGCGTGCCGATCTTCCGGAGCTGGGCGCCCGCGCGCGCCGTCGCGTGGTCGAGCGATGGAGCAACGCGCGGCTGGCGGCGCGGCACCTGGAGATCTACGAGGAGGTCCTCCGTCGAAGGGGGGCGGCCTGAAGCGCATCGAATCCCCGAAGAGCCGGACATGACGAAGCGGCGAACCAAGCCATCGAAGGAGCCGAAGGTCGCGGGCGGATCCGCAGTGACGAGGGACGCGGCGGCTCCGCGCATCCCGCTCTGGCTCCCTGCCGCCGTCTTCGGCGTGCTCACGCTGTGGCTCTTCCGGGCCTTCGTGTTCAGCGACCAGATGCTCTACGGGAGCGACACGCTGTTCGGGGGCGGCTACGTCGCCCGGGCCATGTACGCGGAATGGCTCAAGTCCGGCACGTTCCCGCTGTGGAGCCCGAGGATCCTGGGGGGGACGCCGTTCATCGCCGCGCTGTCCGGCGGCGACTCGCTCTATCCCCCCGTCCGCGATCCTCCTCCTCCTGCTCCAGCCCTTCCGCGCCCTCGGGTGGAAGCTGGTCCTGCACGTGCTCGCGGCGGGCTTCTTCATGTTCGGCTGGGTGCGGCGCATCGGCTGCAGCCGGGCCGCCGCGCTCGTCGCCGGCGTCGGCTACATGCTGTCGCCCATGCTGGTGAGCTTCGTTCACCCGGGCCACGACGGGAAGCTGTTCGTCATGTCGCTGGCGCCGCTGCTGTTCTGGGCCGTCGAGGGGCATTTCTCGCGTCCCGGCCCGCGGAGCTTCGCGGCCATCGGGCTGGCCGTGGCCCTCGTGCTGCTCACGACCCACTTCCAGATGGCCTACTTCCTCTTCGGCGCGGTGGGCGTGTACGCGATCTTCCGCACCGTGCAGGTGGCCCGGCGAGGCGGGCCGGAGGGCAAGCCCGCCGCCGGCGGGCCCGGGGAAGAGGATGTCGAATCGACCGCCGGAGCCGGGGTGGCCCCTGGCAGCGAGACGCCGGACGGGGCGCCTACCCGACCTCTGTCCCCCGCGCTCGCGCGCTTCGGCCTCTTCCTGGCGGCTTCGGCGGCCGGCGTCGCGGGGGCGGGCGTCCAGTTCTTCCCCGCCGCCGAGCTACGTCACCCACTACTCCCGCCGAATCCAGACCACCCGCGAGGCCGCCGGAGAGACGGGACGGGCTTGGTCGAGCTCCTGGTCGCTCCATCCCGAAGAGGCCATGAGCCTCCTCATCCCGAAGTTCGCCGGCAACGACGCGGGTGGCTCGGCCTGGGCGAGCAACACCTACTGGGGGCGCAACGCGTTCAAGGACAACCTGGAGACCGCCGGAGTCGTGCTGCTGCTTCTCGCAGCCGTCTCGTTCGCCGGAGGCGCCCGCCCCGGCCTCCGATGGTTCTTCCTGGGGCTGGGTGGAGTCGCGTTCCTCTTCGCGCTGGGCACCCATACCCCCGTGTGGGGGCTCTTCTACGCGCTCGTCCCCGGCATCCGCATGTTCCGCGCCCCGTCGCAGGCGATGTTCCTCTTCGTCTTCGCGGCCACCACGCTGGGGGCGCTGGGCGTGGACCGGCTGCTGCGCGCGGCGGCCGAGGAAGACGCGGAGGGCTGGAAAAGGATCCAGCGCGTCCTGGCGGTGGGCACCGGGCTCCTCGCCGTCCTGGCGCTCCTCGCCTCGTCGGGCGCGCTCACGTCGATGTGGACGACGACGATCGACGCGGGGATCGACCCGGCACGCCTCCAGCGGCTCGAGACCCTGCGGCCGCTCCTGGTCCGCAGCGCCTTCCTCTCGGCGCTCCTGGCCGGGCTCACGTGGGCTCTCGCCTCGGCGGTACGCCGTGCCTGGCTCGCGCCCACGGCCCTGGTCGCGGGCTTGCTCGTGCTCGTCGGGGTGGACCAGCTCCGGGTCGACGGGACCTTCGTGCAGACGCTGGACTTCCAGTCGTGGGCCCGGCCCGATCCCAACGTCCAGGCGCTGCTGGACCGGGAGGCCGGGAGCTCCGAGCCCTACCGCCTGCTGTCGTTCGCCGACCGGGGGCAGGACGTGAAGCCGGCCATGTACGGGATCGATCTGGCGGCCGGCCACCATCCGAACGACCTGTCCCGCTACAGGGAGCTGATCGGGATGGTCGGGTCGGACATGCCCGAGAACCTCTTCAACGGCAACATCCGCCGGCTCCTGAACGTGCGCTACATCCTGTGGCCCGACTCGTCAGCTGGGGGAGGCGCCGGAGCAGGGGATCGTGTCGCGCACGCAGCTCCAGGACGGCCAGCCCTACGAGACCCTCCTGGCCGACGCGGGGCTCCCCCGCGCGCGGCTGGTGGCGTCCGCGGTGGTGAAGTCCGACGACGAGGCCGTCGCCTACATGCTGTCCGACGCTTTCGACCCCGAGCGGGAGGTCGTGCTGCCGGAGCCGCCGCCCACCGCGCTGGACGGAGGGCCGGTCTCGGGAGAGGTGCGCTGGCTCGAGCGCACGCCGAACCACCTCCGTCTGTCGGTGACCTCGGATCGGCCGGCGCTGCTGGTCGTCGCCGACAACTGGTTCCCGGCCTGGCATGCGTCCGTCGACGGAGCGGAGGCCCCGATCCTGCGCGCCTACTACACCCTGCGCGCCGTGCCCGTGGGCGCCGGCACCCACGACGTCGAGATGTGGTACCACTCCGGGCTCCTGATGCAGAGCCTCGCCCTGAGCCTGGTGACGATCGTGCTCCTGATCGGTCTGGGCGCCTACGGCATCGCGCGCGATCGTCAACGGAGGTCCGTCTGAAGAAGGCCCTGATCCGGGTCGGGCAGCTCGCGCTCACGGTCCTGGTCACCTGGTTCATCGCGCGGCGCATCGGGCTCGGCGTCGACGAGATCGCGCATCTCGATGCCACCCGATGGCGTCCGGATTTCTGGCTCTTCGCGGCTGCCTGCGCCGTGCTTCTGGGCGGGCAGCTGTTCTCCGGGGTCCTGTGGGGCCGGGTGGTCCGGGACCTCGGGGGTGTCTCGCTCGGCTTCGGTGAGGCGGTCCGCGTGTTCCTCATCGCCAACCTCGGGCGCTACGTCCCGGGCAAGGTATGGCAGGTCACCGGGCTGGCGCTCCTGGCGCGGCGACGTGGCGTGCCCGCTTCGCTGTCAGGCTTCGCGGCGGTGGTCGCCCATGGCGTTTCGTTGATCGCGGCTACCCTGGTCGGGACCCTGGTCTTCGTGCATCGGAACGGGTCGGAGGCGGGCCCGTTGCTATGGATCCCGCCGGCCCTCGTGTTGATCACCGCTCTCGCCCTGATCCCGCCCGTCTTCGAGCGCCTGCTCGCGCTTGCGGCGCGCCTGCGCCTGGGCGTGGACTGGCACGCGGTCCATCCCCGCATGGTCGTCGTGTGGCTGGGCCTCTTCGTCGTCCACTGGGGGATCTACGGGGCGTCGTTCTTCCTCCTGGCCCGCAGCTTCGGACTGCCTGGGGGCGCGATGGAAGTGGGCGCGAGCTACGTGGCCGCATACGTGGTGGGATACCTGGCGATCTTCGCCCCCGCGGGGATCGGCGTGAGAGAGGCGTCGCTGGCCGGTCTGCTGGCCCCCGTGATGGGGGAGGGGCCCGCCACGGGCCTGGCCCTGCTCGCGCGCCTCTGGAACACCGTCGTGGAGGTGGCGCCGGCCGCGCTCATGTGGATCGGGGAGGTCTTCCATCGCAGAGCCGTTCCGGGCCCTCCGGACGACCCTCGGTGACCGCCTGAGCGAGCCCCGGGCCGCGCGCCCAGCAGACGGGTTCCCGGGGCGTCCGGGCTCCGTTGACTTCTTTCGCTGCCACGGAGAAGATGGGGCGATGAGGACCCTCTGTATCCGCTTCGACATCGATACCCCCACGTGCCTGCGTGAAGGTGTCCCGCGACTCCTCGACCTCGGCGAGCGCCTCGGGATTCGCTTCACGTTCTTTCTGTCCGTCGGTCGTGCGGTGTCCCGTCGGGGGGCGCTTCGACGGATTCTGACCAGGTCGCGGGCACGTACGCCCCGGGCGGCGGGATTCTCCTCTCTCCGCAAGCTCGGCGCCCCCGCATACGCGAAGCTGGCCCTGCTCAATCCGGAGATCGGCAGGGGCTCCCCCGGGATCGTGGACCGTCTCGCTCGGGCTTCGGACCTGGGGCTGCACGGTGGCCGCAACCACGACACGTGGCAGAACGGCGCCCATGCATGGTCGCCCCAGCGTGTCGAGAGGGAGCTGGACTGGGCGCTGGCGTGGCTCCGGGGGCGTGGCATCCGGGTGGTGGGTTTCAGCTCTCCGGGCTGGACCGTGCCCGCGGATCTTCCCCGCCTGTTGGTGGAGCGGGGGTTTCTGTTTCGGGCCGACCGGTACGGAGCCCGCCTGAAGGGGGGGGTGGAAGAGCGGCCCGGATTCCTGAACCTGGCCACCAACCTGGCCGGTGAGCCTGGAGGGGTGGCCTACCTCGAGCACATGCGGGCCCGGGGACTCGCCGACGCGGACATCCGCCGGGAGTTCCGCACGAGCCTCCGGGCAATCGGCGACTACGCGGTGCTGTACGACCATCCGTGCTACGCTGGACTCCAGGCCGTGGGCCTCCTGGAAGGCCTGGTCGAGGTCGCACGCGAGGAGGGGTTCGAGCTTGTGACCATGTCGGACATGGCGGCGCGCCTGATCGAAGACCGCGGCGACGCGCGCGTCGAGGAGAACGCCCCGTGACGGCCGTCTATGTCATCCTCGCGCTGCTTCCGTCCTTCCTGCAGCGACCGATCCGCAACCTCATGGGAGCGAAGATCGAGCGCGGTGCGAAGATCTCGGCCCTGACCTACCTCACGGTCCGGGATCTGCGCATGGAGAAGGGGGCGCGGATCGGCCCGTTCGTCCGGGTCAAGGCGGAGACGTTCATCATGCGGCGGCGGGCCCGCATACGCCCTCTGTGCCTGTTCAAGGTGCGCCACGCGGACATCGGGCGCGATGCGGTCGTGGATCCGTGCGTGCTGGTCAATTGCGACTACGGGCCGCGCTCCAGACTGGAACTGGGCTGCTCGGTGCGGGTCTTCTCCTTCTCCGTCATCGAGCCCTCGGAGGGGGTGTACGTGGGTGATCACACCGGCCTTGGGGGACAGTGCCTCATCTTCTGCCACGGCTCCTGGCCGAACTACCTGGAGGGTGCGCCCTACAGCCGCGGCCCTGTCCGCCTGGGGGAGCAGGTATGGATCCCCTGGCGGGTGATGATCCTGCCGAATGTCGAGATCGGCTCGGGCGCGGTCATCGGCGCCCATTCGCTCGTACGGGGAGACGTTCCGCCCCGCGCCCTGTACTCGGGAGTTCCGGCTCGGGCGATCGTCGAGAACGTCTGGACTCCGGTCGAGGATGTCGCGGAGAAGGAGCGACGGCTCATGGAGGCGGTCGAGAGCTTCCACGAGTTCCACGAGGGGAGGTTCCGGGAACGCGTCGAGATCATGCCCCTCTCGGCGGTCGGAGCTTCCCCGGCGGAGGGGAAGGAGCGGGTGCTCTACTCGTTCTCCGCCGTCTCCCGGGGGGAGGCCCAGGAGGCGCTCGCACCTGCGCGGGTGACGGTTATCGACCTTCAGGAGCTTCGTTCGGTGGTGGGCGGCCGAATCGGAGAGCTCTTCCGCCGGCACCTGGCCACTTTCGGTGTGCGGCTGTCCCCGGTGGAGCTGAGCGAGTTGTGACCGAGCCGACGGAGCCGGCCGTTGCCTGATCGCTTCCTGGTCATCGTACCGACCTACAACGAGTCCGAGAACCTGCCGCGGAAGGTCCCCCTCATCCTCGAGCAGGACGAGCGGATCGAGGTCCTCGTCGTGGACGACGCCTCGCCGGACGGGACGGGCGACCTGGCCGACGCCCTCGCCGCCACCGAGCCGAGGCTGCACGTTCTGCATCGGGGCGGGAAGGGTGGGTTGGGCACCGCCTACCTGGCTGGGTTCGCGTGGGGACTGGAGCGCGACTTCGAGCTCCTGTTCGAGATGGATGCCGATATCTCCCATCCCCCCGAGGCCCTGGCGTCGTTCATCGAGGCCGCCGAGCACCACGACGTGGT
Organism: uncultured Gemmatimonadales bacterium; assembly: GCA_963848895.1. Classification (GTDB taxonomy): domain Bacteria; phylum Gemmatimonadota; class Gemmatimonadetes; order Longimicrobiales; family Gaopeijiaceae; genus SZUA-318. The sequence continues at coordinate 960,330 of CAWKGE010000013.1, read as the reverse complement.
CATCGGATCCCGTTACGTGGGTGGGCGCGTGAATGTGCTCAACTGGCCGATGAGCCGCCTCTTCATCTCCGTCTTCGGCTCGTGGTACGCACGTACGATCACCCGCATGCCCATCCGCGACGCCACCGGGGGATTCAATTGCTGGCACCGCGCCGTCCTCGAGGCGATCGATCTCGGGCGGGTCCGATCCAACGGCTACGCATTCCAGATCGAGCTCAAGTTCCGCGCCTGGGCGAAGGGGTTCTCGATGGTCGAGTTGCCGATCCTCTTCACGGAGCGGGACACAGGCGATTCGAAGATGTCGAAGCGCATCGTGCGGGAAGCGGTGTGGCGCGTCTGGTGGCTGAAGGCCTTGCACGTATTCGGGAGGCTGTGACGGGCTCATTCTCCTCGCGTCCTGCACCGGGAGCGAGAGCCCCACGCCTCCAGGGATGATCTGTGGCGCGGCGGGACCCAACCGCAGTCGTGGTGTATCCGGAGGATCGAAGGCCCGCCGCACATCGACGGAGACCCATGAGCGAGCCGCGCATCGGTAGAGACTTCTACGACTCGTCGGCCTACTTCGACGATCCGGGACACCTCTCCGACCACGACAGCGCGTTCCAACGGTACCGGATCGCCAAGGTCCTGGAGCTCCACCATCCCGCGTCCACGGATCGGGTCGTGGACATCGGATGCGGCTGGGGGACCTTCAGCTTCGTTCTCGCCGACCTGGCGGCTGAGGTCGTGGGCGTGGACTTCAGCGCGCGGAGCATCGAGCTGTGCAACCGACGGCTGGAGCGCGAGCCCCACGTGAATCTGCGTTTCCTCCTCGCCGACGGGGGAGACACCGGCCTCGAGGGCCGCGCCTGGGATATGGTGCTGGCCGCGGACCTGTTCGAGCACCTGTATCCCGAGGACTCCGAGCGGGTGGTGGCCGAGGCTCAACGGCTCCTGAGGCCCGGGGGGCGATTCGCCGTATGGACGCCCCACCGCGGGCACGTCCTCGAGATTCTCAAGAACCACGATATCCTGCTGAAACGGGACGTGAGCCACGTGGACTACAAGTCCATGGAACGTATGACAGGGATGATGCGGGATGCGGGGTTCGAGATCGAGCGGGCCTACTACGCCGAGTCTCATCTCCCGGGCTTGCGGGCTGCGGAACGGCTCCTTCAGCCCGTCGTCCCGTTCCTGCGGCGCCGGGTCGCGGTCCTCGGCCGGAAGTCGGGGGACTGAGCAGCGATGGGGCAGGGGGGGGTCGAGATCGAGCGGCGCTACCTGGTGCGGGTCGCCTCGGGCCTCTGGACGCAGCTCGGTGATGGATACCCGCTACGGCAGGGGTACGTACGCACGGGGGACCCTTCGGTCAGGATACGGATCGGAGAGCCACGAGGTCCTGTTCTGACGCTCAAGAGTGGCAGCGGCGTCCGCAGACGCGAGGTGGAGACCGTCGTGCCTCAGGACGTCGCCGACGCGCTCCTGGAGGCGTCCGGCAAGCGGATCATCGAGAAGATCCGCTACCCCGTTGGGCCCTGGGAGCTGGACCGCTTCGGGGGCGCGCTCGAGGGGCTCACCCTCCTCGAGATCGAGCTCGCCCGCGAGGACGAGGCCATCCCGGCGCCTCCGGAAGGTATTGAGATGATCTGTGAAGTTACCGATGATAAACACTTCACCAGCAGTGCGTTAGCACGCATGAAGAAGAAGGATCAGAAACGACTCGTGAAAGCGATCTACGGGGAGAGGGTGACGTGAGGGTCTAGCCCTGTTGAGTCCTGCCGTTCTGGCAGTATCGGGATGCGCCCTCGTCGGTTACCCCGGCGGCCCTCCGACGGCGTCCGCCGGGACCTCGGGGGCGGATCGCGTGGACGTCCGAGACGCAGTGCCGGTGCAGGAGCCGCTCAGCCGCTACGGCAATCCCTCGACGTACGAGGTCGATGGCATCACGTACCGCGTGTTGGAGTCCTCTGTGGGCTACGAAGCGGAGGGGATGGCTTCCTGGTACGGAGAGGAATTCCAGGGGCGGCGGACGAGCTCGGGCGAGCCGTACGACATGTATGCGATGACGGCGGCCCATCGGACGCTCCCGATCCCGACCTACGTCGAAGTCACCAACCTCGAGAACGGTCGGACCGCGGTCGTTCGGGTCAACGACCGCGGTCCGTTCCACGCCGACCGCATCATCGACCTGTCCTACGCCGCCGCCCGCAAGCTGGGCATCGTCGGTCCGGGCACCGCGCACGTGCGCGTGCGGGCCCTGGAACCGGCGGCGCGCTAGGCAAGATCGGAAAGGTTGCTCGTGGGAGGTGGAACGGCCGATATTTGACCGTCACCGAATCAGCCCCCTGTGACACCTTCCTGCGAACCATGGATGCCTTTCCAGGCAGGACGTTGGCGCTCCTTCTAGCGCTCACCGGTACCGCGTGCGGCTCCTCCACGGGGCCGGAGAGCCCGCCGATCTTCTCCGAGGACTTCGAAAGTGGTCTGAGCCAGTGGACCGGCAGGCAGATGGGCCACCACGCACAGATCGTCGATGACCCGCTGAACCCGGGGAACAAGGTCGTGAATTTCACGGAGACCGTGGCGGCGGGGGACATCTTCTCGGTTCCGATCCCGGTTGTCGAAGGCGAGGAGTACCAATTGCGCTTCGACTACCTCGGCCTCCCACAAGAGGGCTCCCAGCCCGGAAACCTGGGTGGTTTCATCGGGGTGTCCGACGGAGCGTTCCGGGCGGAGATCTGGCTGTACGGACCCGCCCAGAATCCCGCGACGCACCTACACGACCTGGTGGAGGACGGCCACTGGCACTCGTACTCGGTGACCTTCACGCCGTCGGCGATGTTCCAGCTGGCCGAGGGGACGGTCTACCTCCTCCTCGAGGACGGTGAGGGCGACCTGAGCGTGCCCGGCGACGCCTACTTCGACAACATCGAGATCTACGGCCCGCAACCATCGACCCGATAGGGGAGGCGTGACCGGCCTTCAGAGAGAATCCGGCTGGTGCGCGGCCAACTTAACATAATATGTATTATACGAAGTAGATCCGACGCGCCGGGAACCGATGGAGAGGAGCCCGCTTCGCGCTACGTCGTGGCCCCGGCGGCGACCCCGCCGCGGAGGATCAGCCCTGGGTGGGCTTCTCTTCGGCCCGCTGCGTCACCTCGGCGAGGCGCATCTCGTAGAGGCCGCGCTGCGGCGCGTCCTGGTCCATGCCGGCGAGGATCCGGCGATAGAGCTCCGCCGCGCCGTCGTAGTTGCCCTGCTGCTGGCGGATGCGGGCGGCGGAGGCCAGCGCGTCGCGGATCTGGAAGTCCAGCTTGGACCGGTCGGCGATGCGCAGATACGTGGCTTCTGCGTCCGCCCATCGCTTCTCCTGCTCGTAGGCGACGCCCAGGAGCGAGGCAGCCTGGAGCTCGAGCGGGTCGCGGGGTGACGAGGCCATGGGCTCGAGGACGGCGATCGCCTGCTGGGCGTCATTCGTGCGCAGGTACAGCTCGCCAAGGAGCATGCGGGCCTCGCCGGCATACGGAGTGCCTCCGAAGCGGTCGAGGAACAGGACGAGCTGGTCCTTGGCGCCCTGCGTGTCCTGGAGCGCCACCGACTGCTGGATCTGCTCGAGCTGGTTGGCCGCCTGCTGGGTGAGCGCGCCGCGGTAGTTCCGGTAGTAGACGAGCGCGCCGATGCCCAGCACCACGACGATCCCGAGCACGGTGAGGAGTTGCTGGTTCTTGCTGGCCCAGTTCCCGATCTCCAGGATCTTGGCGACGAAGATGTCGTCCTCGTGCTCCGGGCGGTCGGAGGCCATGCGACGCTGGCCGGGGTGCCGCTTCGTCATCGACGGTTCCTGCGGGGGTGGCACGGAGGGATCCGAGAATCCCCGAAAAAGCCCCAAAAGCTAGGTGGGGCGCAAATCCGGGTCAACGACCACGGGCGCGTTCCGGTGGGCGTGATTCGGGGCCGTGCCCCTCGAACGTGCGCTCCTCCGGCGGATGATAGCCGGCCCGCGACCACAGGCCCGCCGGGCGTGCCAGGACGAGGCGTCCGCCGGCGTCGGTGGCGAGGATCCCCTCGTACAGCCAGTCGTTGAGGAGCGTCGTGACCGTGGCGCGGTGTGCCCCTGCGAGGTCGGCCAGCACCTGGTGGGTGAGCCGCTCGGAGAGCGAGATCCCGCGCCCCAGGCGCTCGCCGCAGCGCTCTCCGAGGTCCAGGAGCACCTCCGCGAGCCGCTGAGCGGCGCTGGGGCCCTGGGACCCGCCCTGGGCGTGCCGGAGGCGGTGGAGCTCCCGCTCCACGCCCTCCAGGTAGGCGTCCAGGCTCTTGCGGGCCGTCTTGAGGCCCCGGAGCACCCCTCCGGCCGGCAGAGCCTGTACCGCGCATCGTGAGCCGGCCAGCGCACCGTAGCGCCGATGGCCCTCGGTGAGCGCCTCGTCTCCGAACACCTCCCACGGGAGCGCGACCGCCACCGTCCGGTATCCGCGCCCCTTTTCCATCCCCGGGAGCACGAGGCGGACGTACCCCTCCCGCACCAGCCACACCTCCTGGGCCGGGTCGCCGGGCGCGTAGAGCGCACGTCCCTTCGGGAAATATTCGGTTTCGGCTCCCTTCACGAGGCGGAAGATCGTGCGGTCGCGGGACGGCTCGAGCCGGAACGGCATCGCCTCACGCCTCCGCGCCGCGCGTGTCGCGCAGGACGGGGTGGGCCGCCAGCGCCGCCGCGCCCAGGATCACGGACATGGTGGCCAGCGCCGCCGTGCGGGGCCCCACCACGTCCGCGAAGACTCCCGTGGCGAGCACGCCCACCGACCCCGTGGCCCAGGCGAGCCCCATCACGATCCCGGACCCGACGGCCGCGCTGCGCGGCAGGATCTCCTGAGCGGTGACGACGACGGGCGGCAGCACGGCCATCCCGAAGAACCCCGCCAGCGCGGCCCCCACCAGGCCTGCGGGGGAGCCGGGTGAGAGGCCCACGGCCGCAAGGTGGGCCGGGAGGGCGAGGGCGCACAGCCCGAGGAGGAGCCGGCCCCGGTCCATCCGATCGGCGAGGTAGCCACCCGCCACCGTGCCGGCTGCCTGGGCGGCGAGGTAGGCGCTCAGCGTGACCGCCCCGAGCGCCTCCGACCCGCCCATCTGGTCGACGATGATCGGCTCGAGCGTCAGGAAGGTCCTCTGCGCCCAGGCCATGAGGGCGCTCACGCCGAAGACGACGCCCAGGGGGCCGGCCAGGAGGCGCAGGACCTCGGCGGGAGGCGGTGGCGGATGCGCGGGACGCTCGCTCCGCCCGCTGGGAAGGGCGATGAAGAAGGCGGGGGTGAGGAGGATGGCCGGGACCATCGCCACCCACAGCCCCTTCATCCCGAGCCACCCCACGAGCGCCACGGCGACCAGCGGCCCCACGGCGTATCCGGCGCTCCCGCCGAACGAGAACACCGAATAGCGCAAGCCTCCCCCCTTCCCCTCACCGACCCGCACGGCGTAGGAAGCGCCAGGGGGGTGGAAGGCGGCGCTCCCCAGGCCTCCGAGCGCCAGGATCACGATCAGCGTCCAGAACGACGGGGCCCACCCCAGGAGCGACACGAAGACACCCGACAGGAGGGGGCCGGCGACGAGGAACGCCCGGCGGCCGTAGCGATCCGCCAGGTAGCCCAGGAGCGGCTGCAGAAGCGAGGAGGCGATGGAGTACGTCATGGCCACCGTCGCCGCCAGCGCGATCGAGAGCCCCAGCCGGTCCATGATGCGAGGCAGCAGAGGGGGGACGAAGGCCGCGTAGGCGTCGTTCATGGCGTGCGCCACCGCCACGACCGCCGCGATGCGGAGCGCGCTGGGGCGCCCGCGATCGATCGAGGGGTGCGGGGAGACGACGACGGACACGGCGCGGTCGGCTTCTCGGGGTGGAGAGTCGTGACAGGAAATCGAAGGATAATCGACGCCTCTCCCGCCCACCACCGCTCCCTCCGCCGCCTCTGGCGCGCCGGGCCCTGCCGTCCCAACCTGATGGGTCCGATCCGTATTCCGCACGATTCCGGAGCCGCCATGACCCGGCCTCGCCGCCACGTCGTCGCCGCCACCCTCGTCGCGCTCGCGGTCGCCTGCGGTGGCCAGCCACCCCGGGGCGAGCAGGCCGACGAGCCGTTCTATCCCCCGACCAACCGCCCGGACGTGCGGGGCACCCGCGGTGGCGTGTCCTCGGACCACCCCCTGGCCACCCAGGAGGGCCTGCGGGTCCTGGAGGCGGGTGGAAACGCGGTGGACGCGGCCCTGGCCATGGCGGGGGTGCTCGCCGTCGTGCGGCCGCACATGAACGGGGTGGGCGGGGACGCGTTCATCCTCTACTACGAGGCCTCCTCGGGGCGGGTCTACGCCCTGAACGGGAGCGGGAGGGCCGGCGCCCTGGCCACGCCCGCCTTCTTCCGGGACAAGGGCCTGGACGAGGTTCCCTCCACCGGCGCGATGTCGGTGAGCGTTCCGGGGGCCGTCGCTGCATGGTGGGACGTGAACCAGCGTTTCGGCACGATGCCCTTCGGGAAGCTGCTCGAGCCCGCCATCCACTACGCCCGGGACGGCTTTCCTGTCTCCACCCGGCTCGCCGCGGACTTCCGCGAGCAGGGCGGATCGCTGAACGAGGCGGGCCGGGCGCTCTATCTCCCCGGGGGCGAGCCGCCGCCGGTGGGCTCCCTCCTGAAGAACCCCGCCCTCGCGGCCACGCTGGAGCGGATCGCCCGGGACGGGAAGGACGGATTCTACCGGGGACCGGTCGCCCAGCGGCTGTCGGCGTTCCTCGAGGCCGAGGGTGGGTACCTGCGGGCCGGGGACTTCGCGGCACATACCTCGACGTGGGTCGAGCCGCTGCGGGGCGACTACCTCGGACACCAGATGCTCGTCTTCCCGCCCAACTCGCAGGGCCTGGCTCAGCTCCAGTTGTTCGGGATGGCGAAGTTGTTTCCATTGAAGGACATGGGCTACAACACCTCACGTTATCTCCACACGCTGATCGAGCTGAAGAAGGTCGCCTTCGCCGACCGCGACCGGTGGGTGGCCGATCCCGAGAAGGCGGACATCCCGGTGGACGAGCTCCTCGATTCGGCCTACCTGGCCGCCCGGGCCCGGCTCGTCGACCCGGACCACGCCGCGCGCGTCCGTGGAGCCGGGCATCGGAGGGGAGCCGGGAATGGATCCGTCGGCCCAGGACGACTCGGGCGACACCGTCTACCTCACCGCGGTGGACCGGGACGGGAACGCGGTGTCGTGGATCCAGAGCAACTTCGCCGGCTTCGGGTCGGGGCTGCTGGAGCCGGAGACCGGCGTGCTCCTCCAGAACCGGGGCTCGCTCTTCACGCTCCAGGACGGCCACCCGGACCAGGTGGCGCCGGACAAGCGGCCGTTCCACACGCTGACGCCCATGATGGCGCTGCGGGACGGCCGTCTCGCCTTCACGCTCGGTACGCCGGGCGGAGACAGCCAGACGCAGTCCCTGCTGCAGATCGTGAACAACCTCCTCCTCTTCGGAATGACCCCCCAGGAGGCGATCGAGGCCCCGCGTTTCCGCTCGAACGCGGGCCTGAGCGTCTCCATCGAGTACCGCGTTCCCGCTTCCGTGCGGTCCGAGCTGGAGGCGATGGGCCACGACCTGCGGGTCGTCGAGGGGTGGACGGCCACCTTCGGCGGGGCCCAGATGATCCGGATCGAGCCGGAGTCCGGCACCCTCACCGTGGCGTCCGATCCCCGCCGCGAGGCCTACGGGCTGGCGTACTGATGGACAGGACCTTCTTCGGGCTCGGCGCCGTCTTCGCCTTCCTCGGCGTGGCCCTGGGCGCGTTCGGGGCCCACGCGCTGCGCGGGAGCCTGAGCGCGGCGGATCTGGCCACCTTCGAGACCGGCGTGCGCTATCAGGTCTACCACGCCCTGGCGTTGCTGGCCACGGCGTGGGCCGCCACCCGGTGGCCGGGCGGGCCGGTGCACGCGGCCGGGTGGCTCTTCGTGGCCGGCATCCTGCTCTTCTCGGGCAGCCTGTACGTGCTGGTCCTGGCCGGACAGCGGTGGATGGGGGCCGTGACCCCCTTCGGGGGCCTGTGCTTCCTGGTGGCGTGGGCGCTCCTGGCCTGGACCGCCTTCCGGGGGTGACCAGCGCCGCGGAAGACGCAGCGCGCGGGCTCCTGCGGCGGGCCCGGAGGATTCTCGTCCTGACCGGTGCGGGCATCTCGGCGGAGTCGGGCGTACCGACGTTCCGGGGGGAGGGCGGGCTCTGGCGGACCCATCGCCCGGAGGAGCTGGCCACGCCCGAGGCCTTCGCCCGGGACCCGCTCCTGGTGTGGGGCTGGTACCAATGGCGCCGCGAGATGGTGTCGGCGTGTGCGCCCAACGCGGGGCACGACGCCCTGGCGCGCCTGGCGCTCTCCGGGCGGGCGGGCCTGGTGACGCAGAACGTGGACGGACTGCACGAGCTCGCGGCCGCGCACGCGGCGGGCGACGCGGACCCCTCCCCCGCCCTCCCGCTCACGCTCCACGGTTCGCTCTTCGGGAACCGGTGCGCCCGCTGCGGGCGCCGCTCCGCCGGGCGCGCGCTTCCCGTGGATGCCACCTCCCTGGAGTCGCTGCCGCGCTGCCCCGCGCCCTGCGGAGGGATGCTTCGCCCCGACGTGGTGTGGTTCGGCGAGGTGCTGGATCCAGTCGTGCTCTCCCGGGCCTTCGCCCTCGCCGAAGGCGCCGACGTGTGCCTGGTGGTCGGCACGAGCGCAGCGGTGCACCCTGCCGCGTCGATTCCCCTGGCGACGCTGCGTGCGGGCGGCGCCCTGGTGGAGGTGAACCCGGAGCCCACGCCGCTGTCGCGCCACGCCGCGGCCACCCTGCAGGGCCCGGCGGGTGCGATTCTCCCCTCGCTGCTGGGCGTGTGAGGGTAGTCCTCCGGCGGAGCGTGGCCGGGGCGAGCCTCCGGCGGATCGGCGGGCCCCCAGCGGGGTAATGGCCGAAACTCCCGCCGTGGTTGCGGCGGGTTACGTCAACGGATGCCCGCCGTCTCCGCCGACAAGGCCACATGAACCAGAACCGCCGCCTCCTTGTCCTCTCCGCCGTAGCGGTCCTGTCCGCCTGCAGCAAGAGCCCCACCGGACCGAGCGTGACCGAGGTCGCCGTGACCCCGCTCGCCGCGGCCATCATGGTCGGGGAGACCCAGCAGTTCTCGGCCGTGGCGAAGGACGGCGACGGCAACACGGTGAGCAGCGTCACCGTCACCTGGGCGAGCTCGAACACCGACGTCGCCACCGTATCGGGCTCGGGGCTGGTGACGGCCGTGGCCGCGGGCCAGGCCGCCGTCACGGCGACGATCGAGGGCGTCGCCGGCTCCGCGGCGGTCACGGTCTCGGCCGGCATTCAGGCCTGCGCGAACGCCAAGACCGTGTCGCTGGCCATCGGCGGGTCCGCGACCTACGACGCGACCGACTGCATCATCCTCCCCTCCGGCGCGTCGGGCGACCGCTACCGGGTCGGGATCACCTGGCCGACGCAGGCCCAGGTGGCCAGCGACGTGCGCCAGGTCAAGCTCTCCGTCACCGGATTGGGCGTCAGCGCGGCTCCCGCCGGCGGTCGCGCCGTCGCGTGCGCCCGTGTCGCCTGCGGGCGCCTTCTCGGATCCGGCGTTCCTCAGGGCGGTGCGCAGGTCCGAGGCCACGGAGCGCTTCCACGCCACGGTTCGCCGGCGTGAGGCCGAGCTGGTCGCGCGCCTCGGGACACCGGCGCTCCTCCCGAGCCACCGGGCCGGCGGGCTGCTGCGGGCCCCCGCCGCGGCCTCTCCGGCGAAGATGACCTTCAAGGTGGACACGGCCCTGAGCTGCACGGCGTCGCAGGCCGCGAAGGTGACCGGGATCCTGGTCCACGAGAACGCCGACCTGGCGCTCTACCAGGACAGCACGCAGTGGGCCGGGACCGAGAACGATCCCGCGAGGCGCTGGCCCAGAAGATGACGGACTACTACTCGTCCTACGCCCGGGACATGGTGGACGCCTACTGGGGCAAGCCGAGCGACATCGACGGGAACGGCAAGGTCCTCATCCTCGCCTCGCCGGTGGCGGCCGACAGCATCGCCGCGTTCGTCTGGGTCGGCGACATGCTGAGCGCCGACGCAGCGGACCCGAACGGCTGTGCGTCCTCGAACGAAGCCGAGCTGATCTACTTCAACACGGACCTGATCCTCGACATGCAGTCCGCGGATCCCGGCTACCAGGCGCTCTCCACGGTCGCCCACGAGATGAAGCACGTCGTCTCGCTCTACGACCGGATCGCCGCGATCCTGCGGGGGACCGCGAGCCAGTTCCATCCCACCTGGATCGAGGAGGGTACGGCGGAGATCTCCGGGAGAGATGTCCTCGCGCATCGCGTGGGCGGCCAACGGGGGGCCGTCACCGATCAAACAGGTGACCAAGCTCGGACTTCGGCACCGCAGTTTCACGGAGGAGAACTACGGGGTCGCGCTGAACCTGGCCCGAACGGTCTGGTTCCTGTCGAGCGCAGCCCAACGGGCTGACGGTCACGCCCGGACGGCGCCGCCGAGGGGAGCTCGGTGTACGGCTCGGGCTGGCTCTTCCATCGGTGGCTGGGCGACGCCTTCGGCAACGCCAGCCGGACCGCGCTGGGGGACTCCGCGCTCTTCCGCGCGCTCACCGACTCCCTCGCGCCCAGCGGCGTGCAGGGCATCGTCACCGAGACCGGGACCCAGTTCGACACGCTCCTGGACGACTTCTACACCACGATCATGCTGCACCGCACCGGTGCGCCGCTTCCTCCGCTGCCGTTCGTCACGTACGACTTCGTCTCGGCCACCAGCCGGTTCAGCAACCCCAACCCGCCCGGCGACTTCCCGTGGCCCGTGACGCTGCAGGGGGGTGAGACCCCGACGGTCTCGTTCCAGACGGCGGAATACGCGGGGCCCATCGGGGCTGCGGGCATCCGCATCCACGACTTCCTGTCCAACGGGACCGGCACCGGCGCGCAGATCCACGTGAACCATGCCGTCGCCGGGGACGATCATCGTGGGTCCGGCTGAGGTAGCTTCCTCCAGGACGTCCGCGAGGGTGGCGGCGGCCACATTGCCGCCGCTCACGACCACCACGACGGGCCCGGGGCGCGCCGGGTCCGGCACGCCATCGGCCGCTGCGCAGGGCGGCCAGGCCTACCGCTCCGCCCCCTTCCACCACCAGGCGGAGCGCGGTACAGGCCCACGCCATGGCCGCGCGGATCTCCTCCTCGGGCACCACGACGTGCTCGCGCACGAGGGCGCGCACCAGGGGAAATGAGTAGCGGTTCGCCAGGCCGATTCCGCCAGACAGCGCGCTCGCGACCGTGTCCTCCTCCTCCAGCTCCACGGGCCGGCCGGCCTCGAGGCTGGCCAGCATCGTCGCGGGCCCGCTCGGCCGTGACCGCCACGGCCGGCGGGGCGTCGGATCCGAGCCGCCCGCGGAGCGCCGCCGCGATGCCGCCGATCAGCCCGCCGCCCGAGAGCGGGGCGAGCACGGCGGCCGGAGCCGTGTCGAGGGCGTCCAGCACCTCCAGGGCGAGGGTGCCCTGCCCCGCGATGACCCACGGGTCGTCGTAGGCGGACACGTACGTCCGCCCCGTGTTCCGGGCCAGCCCGATCGCGCGGGCCTCCGCCTCGTCGAACGTCGCGCCGGTCAGGAGCGCCTCCGCTCCCTGCCCCCGGATCCCCTCCAGCTTGACCGGGTCCACCCACTCCGGGACGCACACCGTGGCCGGCACCCCCAGTCGACGGGCCGCCCACGCCACCGCCCGGCCGTGGTTCCCGCTGGAGCACGCAACCACGCCCGCACGCCGCTCCTCCGGCGCGAGGGCCGCGAGGCGCGTCACCGCCCCGCGGGCCTTGAACGATCCGGTTATCTGAAGCGACTCAAGCTTCAGCAATACATGGCGTTGCACAATCTCAGAAAGCCTGTGGGCTTCGAGGAGCGGCGTGCGCCGGACCACCCCCGTGAGCGCCGCATGCGCGGACTCGACGTCGATGTGGGGGACCCCTTTGGGGTCACCCCCGTCCTCCCCGAGGCGTCCGTGCGCTCATCGACCGCCCATGCGCGCGATCTCCGCTTCCGCCGCGATGTACCCGAAGGCGGCCCACTGCGCGCGACCGCTCAACACGCGCAGGAACGTGCGCCGTGCCTCGGCCTCGTTGCCCTGAAGGAGGTACCACGCGCCCACCCCGTAGCCGGAGGTGGTGCTCTCCAGCGTCGCCTCGCTTCCCGCCGGCCCGATCAGGTCCTCGGGCGATCGCTCTCCCTTGTGGAGCAGGAGGAGGTCGAGGTAGCCCCCGCTCTCGATCACGTCCACGCCGGGCGTGATGCCCGCCAGGATGGCCTCGGCCTCGGCGTCCCGCCCCAGGCGCCGGAGCGTCATCACCTGCCAGTAGGCCGTGGCCACCTTGCTGTCGGGGTGCACGGACACGGCGGCGCAGTTGGCGTACGCGTCGGCGGCGGCCTCGAAGTCGCCCTCCAGGTAGTAGGCGAGGCCCAGATGGTACCAGATGTTGAACTGCAGCGTGCTGGTTGGGATGCCGCGCGCGTTGGGCAGCCCGTCGGGCTCGACCTCGTCGGGCCGGCCGCGGGTGAGCTCCACCGCCCGACGGAAGTCGGAGACCGCCAGGTCGAGCTCCCGGACCGTCACGTAGCGGTGCCCGCGGTGGCGGTAGAGACGGGCGTCGTCGGGGTGGAGGCCGATCGCGTAGGAATAGATGTCGATGGCATCCCGGTATCGACCCAGATAGGCCGTCCTCCGACCCATCCAGATCAGCGCCGTCGCGTCCTCCGGGTCGGCGGCGAGCTGCTGCTCGGCCTCGTCGTAGCGGGCCATCCGGTCGCTGGCCACGGGCTCGGGGAGCTCCGGGGCGTAGAGCGTGTCTCCCAGGAGCGAGATGGCCTCGGCGCCCTCCGGGAGCCGCCCGGCGTCCGCGGTGGACGGGGTCTGGGTGTCCTCCACGGCCCGGGGGGGCTCCGCGCAGCCCCACGCCGGAAGGGTCAACAGGACGGGGACCACCACGCGCGTCCGCATGCTTCCTCGCTCGGTTGGAGAATGACCACCAATTAGACCCCCGGCCCGACTGGTCCGCAACCGGCACAGCTCGCAGAACGAGCAGGACTCGCGCGTGCTCGCGGACTTCGCGCGTGTGCCCTGCCTGGAGCCCGCGACGCAGCAGCAGGCGTACGAGATGAACCGCGCCGCGTTCGGCCTCTCCGAGCGCTTCCACGTGCCCGTGATGGTGCGCCTGGTCACGCGCATCTGTCACGGCCGGGCGGAGGTGGTCACGGCGCCGCCCGAGCCCCGTGGGAGTCGACGCAAGTTCGGGGATGCCCGTGACTGGACGCTCCTGCTCGGAAACGCGCGGCGGCTCTGGCAGCGGCTCATCGACGCGCAGCCCTCCGTTCGCGCATGGCTCGCCGACTCGTGTTGGGTGGGCGGGACCGGGACCCTTCCGACCGGTCGGGCTCCCCCCTGGGGGGTCGTCACGTGCGGGATCGCACGCAACTACCTGTACGAAGCCCTCCCGGGGATCGGTGAGGCCGTGCCGCACGTCCACGTGGGCGCCTACCCGGCGCCTGAGCCCCTGCTGCGGGCCCTGGCCGAGCGTGTGGACCGGATCCTGGCGTGCGAGCCGGTGGGCCGTGCAGGCGTGGATCGACCACGACCACGACCCGGGAGGAGAGATCCTGATCGGCGCGCGTTGGTCGCCCGAGTTCGGCTTCGTGGTTTCGGTCGGTCCCGGAGGCGTCGGCGCCGAGCGCATGGCGGACCTGACCGGCCCGGGTGGCGGGGAGCTGCACCTGTCTCCAGCCCTCCATGGGTCCCGGGACGACCACTCCGCGTTGGAGCGGACGCTCACGGAGTGGCCGCTGGCGCCGCTCGTGCTGGGCACCGCGCGTGGCCGGGAGGCCCGGCTACGATCCCTTCGCCCGGGCGCTGGAGGAATCGGGCATCCCGACCCTTCGGCGCGGGGACCGCGCCGCGTCCACGCTGGCGCGGTACGTTCGTTGGAGGATCGCGGCCGGGGTCCCTAGGATCCCGGGACCAGGACCCGCCCTTCTTCCGTGTGCACTACCTCCGTGAGCCCGAGCCGCCGGCGCAGCTCTTCGGCGTGGGCGTCGGAAGCGTCGGGCCCGGTGAGCACCACCGCACCCGGGTGAGCGCCGAATCTGCGCGCGAACCCCTCCATCTCCCCGGCTTCATCGGGGAGCGAGCGCGCCCCCCTTCCCGTCTGGAGGAGGACGAGCGCGGGGTTCGAGGCGTAGATCTCGGCCCATGGCCGGGACCGGTTGTCGATCCACCGGATGACGGGCGAGGCCACCCATACGACGGCGGTGACACCCCGTCCCGTCTCCCTGAGGCGACGCAGCTGTTGCCAGGACGACCACCCGGCCCCCGCCGCCCACAGGAGGAGGACGGCCAGCGGCGCCCATGACACCAGTCCGCGCCCGCGCCGCCGCCAGCGTACCGCGGAGGCGGCGGACAGCGCGAGCAGACAGGTACGCGCACGGGATCCACGGATCGACCGTCCGAGGTGACCAGGCCGTGGCGACGAGCCCGCCCAGCGTGAGGAGCCCGGCCGCCGGCCGGAAGCGCGCGGCCAGCAGGTCCGCCGCCGCCGGATCCGACCAGTGCGGGTCGGCAGGCGGCGTCGGCGTGGACCCCGCCTCGACGAGCGTGAGGGCGCCGAGGCCGGCGAAGACGGCCACGCCCAGCAGGAGGCCTCCCCCACCCCCCAGGCCTGCTCCCGCGGCCTCCGTCAGCCCGCGCAGTCCGTTGGCGAGCGCCGCACCGGACGCGCCACGGGCCGGCGGGTCCAACAGGGGCCATCGCGTCCCGGCCGCGAGGAGGAGGAGCGGCGCCGCCGTCGCCAGCGCCACCCCCCGGAACTTCTCGTGCCGCGATCCGCCTCGCGCGGCCGGCCACACCACTGCGGCCGCGACGGCGCCCACGCCCGCGGGATGGGCGAGCCAGGCCAGCGCGGCCAGCACGCCGTGGGCCGCGGACCACCGGGGCTGGTAGGTCATCGCACCCAGAAGGAGCGCGACCAGGGCGGTGAGCAGGAGGTCCGGCCCCAGGAGGGTGGCGGCCGCAGGACCGGGTGGAGCGCACAGGACGAGGAGACCCATGGCGAGCGCGCCCCCGACGCCGGCCACCCCGCCCACCACCCAGGCCAGGGCCAGCATCGCGAGCGCAGCCGATCCGGCCAGCACCCACAGCCCGGCGACGTGGGGCCGGGCGCCGCCCCGCACGGCGACGGCCATCAGGAGCGGCATCAGCTTGCCCTCCCCTTCCAGGCCGGAGGTGGGAGAGGCGGCGTCCCAGGCAGCGAGCGGGATCGCCGGAGCGCGTCCCGCCGCCAGGTCGGGCGCGGCCGCGATGTAGCGCACCCCGGTCTCGTCCAGCGCGGGAAAGAGCCACCAGCGGTTCAGCGCGAGGACCCCGAAGGCGACCGCCAGCACCAGAAAGAGGCCGGGAAGCAGCCCCCGGGCGGCCGGGCTCACGGCGGGGGCAGGTGCACGGTATGGCGCGTCGCGGGCCTCGAAGGGCCTGCGGCGGGATCCCGCGACGACGACCGGGTCGCGTCGCGGGCCGGCCTCGCGGATAACTCGGACTGGACGTCGCTCCATGCCACCGCCGAACACTCCCATGTTCAGGGGATTCGAGAAACTTCGGCTGCGCGTGCGCATCTCGCTACCTCCCGGGCACCGCACCTCCCCAGACGGCTCCGCCATCCTTGCCCGCCACCGGGCCGCGTTCTACCGTGCGCAGTCGCCGTCCCGCCCCAACCCGAACGCGGGGCAAACCGCGGCTCGACGCGATCGAGCTCCACAACACGCAGTGGACCCAGTGGGGGGAGGACCCGGGTGAGAAACGGAGGGGGCGGACCTTGAGCGCATCGGGGAATCGCGTCCCGGCCCTGGACGTGCTGCGGGCCGTCGCTGTCATCCTGGTCTTGTTCCGGCACGAGTACCTGGTGACGCCCCTCTGTGGTCCGGCGCCAAGCTGTTCCCGGTCGCGCCGGCCAGAGGCCTCGGACAGCTCCGCGAGGCGGGTAGCTCTACGTCCCTCGGGCCCCGAGCTTGGACACGTCGATCTTGAACAGCTCGGCCGCCGTCTTCCACGCGACGTGCTCACGGGCCTCCGCGGAGAGGTCCAGGCCTTCCATGAACCTCACGTACGGACCCATTTCCACCAGCGGCCAGTCGCTTCCGTACATGAGCTGGCTGCCGGGGTCGCCCATGTAGGCGATCAGGTCCTTCACCCGGGTCACCAGGTACCTCTCGAATGCGTAGTCGAAGTCGCCCAGCGTGAGCCCGGAGATGTCCGCGAAGACGTTGTCGTTCTTGTAGAGTACTTCTGCGGTGTCCTGGAACCAGGGGTTCCCCAGGTGGCAGATGACGAAGCGCACGTCGGGATAGTCCACCGCGACGTCGTCCACCAGGAGAGGATGCGCCTGCCGGACCTTGGCGCCCTTGGCGTAGGTGTCCCCACAGTGGACCATTACGGGCACATCGTGTTTGGCGGCGATGCGAAAGACCGCCTCGAGCGAAGGGTCGTTGATGGCGTAGAGATCGTAGCCGGGGTAGAGCTTGATGCCCTTCACCAGCCCGTCCCGTATCCGCTCTTCCATGTGGAAAAGGTCGGTGCGGGACTCGCTGCGCCAACGGAGCCCCTCGATGACCGTGGTGCGGGGATCCTCGGCCAGCATCTCCAGCACCTGTTCCACCGAGGGTCGGTCGACGTTCACCTTGTAGGAGGTGAGGACCACGGCGTGGTCCACGCCGTTGGCGGCCATCGCATCCAGGAGCCTCCGCACGTTCTCTTCGGTGGGACGGCGGTTGTTGCCGTCCTCGGTGTAGTAGTTGTTCAGATGGACGTGACAGTCGATGAGCATGTCCGCAGCTCGCCGGAGGAGCGAGACCAACCGATGGGTGACAAACAGGTCGGCACGGGGGCGCAGGTCAAGCTACGCCTCAAGGACTTCGAGAAAAAGATCAAGCTCCGCCAGCTCACCCTGGAGGACTACGACGATCTGGTCGCCATGCAGCAGCGCTGCTTCCCCGGGATGGTGCCCTGGGGGCGGGACCAGATCGAAAGCCAGCTGGCCACGTTCCCCGAAGGCCAGCTGTGCATCGAGTACAAGGGGCGGGTGGTGGCTTCATCCAGCTCGCTGGTGGTGGACTACGATCCTGAAGAGGAGTGGCACGACTGGAAGCGCGTGGCCGACGCGGGGTATATCCGCAACCACACGTACGACGGTGACACCCTCTACGGCATCGAGATCATGGTGGATCCCGAGTACGGGGGCATGCACCTCGCCCGGCGCCTCTACAACGCCCGCAAGGAGCTGTGCCGGAAGCTGAACCTGGCCCGCATCGTCATCGGCGGCCGGATTCCGGGCTTCGGGGCCCAGCCCGAGGACATGACCGCCCGCGAGTACGTGGAGAAGGTCATCGCACGGGGGCTGTACGATCCGGTCCTCACCACCCAGGTCGCCAACGGCTTCGTGCTGCGGGAGCTCATTCCCGACTACTTCCCGTCGGACACTGCCTCCCGGGGGTACGCCACCCACCTGGAGTGGACCAACCTGGACTACGTGCGCGATCCGCAGAAGCGGTGGCAACAGGTCTCCCTGGTACGCCTCTGTGCCGTCCAGTACCAGATTCGCCCCATCGCCAGTTGGGACGAGTTCTGCACCCAGTGCTCGTACTTCATGGATGCCGCGTCCGACGACAAGGCGGACTTCGTGCTCTTTCCGGAGCTCATCACCACACAGCTCCTGGGACTGGAGGACGAGCGGCATCCCGCCGACGCGGTGCGGAGCCTGGCCAAACGCACCCCCGACTACCTGGACTTCTTCATCCGTTCGGCGGTGAAGTACAACGTGAACGTCATCGGGGGCTCGCAGTTCACCCTGGAGGGAGACCGTCTCTACAACGTGGCGTATCTGTTCCGCCGGGACGGCACCATCGAGCAGCAGACGAAGCTCCACATCACCGCAGACGAGCGGCGCTGGTGGGGGCTGGAGGCCGGTGACAGTCTGGAGGTCTTCCAGACCGACCGGGGCAAGATCGCCATCCTGACCTCGTACGACGCCCAGTTCCCCGAGTTGGCCCGCATCGCCGTGGGCAAGGGGGCTCAGATCCTGTTCGTGCCCTTCAGCGCCAATGACCGCACCAGCTACCTGCGTACGCGCTACTGCGCCGTGGCCCGGGCGGTGGAGAACGACGTGTTCGTGGCGATTTCCGGATGCACGGGGAACCTCCCGTTCGTGGCCAACGCCGACGTCCACTACGCCCAGTCGGGGATCTTCACGCCGCTGGACTTCTCGTTCGCCCGGGAGGGAATCGCGGCGGAGTGCACGCCCAACATCGAGACCCTGGTCATGGCCGACGTGGACCTCGAGCTGCTCAGGCGTCACCGGTACTCGGGCACGGTGCGACCCTGGAACGACCGGCGCGACGACCTCTACGGCGTGGTTTGGGCGGGCGCCGAATCGAAAGACGGGCAGGCGTGACGTTCGGCCCTGGTCGCGGGCAACCTCAGCCGTCCGGCGCATGGGCGACGGCCGAGGGGCTTGTGGCCTTCTTGAATGTCCCCGGCGCGACTCGAACGCGCGACCTACTGCTTAGGAGGCAGTCGCTCTATCCACCTGAGCTACGGGGACGGTGCGGACCGAAGATCGCAACGGGAGGGGGCTGCGTCCACCCACGACGGGACGCCTGGCCTCGTCGAGGCTCGGGGGCGTCGACGAGACGCCACCGGGCCCCGGGAGCGTCAGCCCTGCTCGTCCTTCGTATGGCGGCCCCTGCAGGTACCCTACGCAGTAGGCGCGGAGCGTCCCCTCGAACGACGTCATCCCCGGCAGCGTCTGCAGACCGGCTTCACCCTTGCGGCGCAGCGCCTCGGCGAGCTTTCCCACCATGTCGGCGAGCTCCATGACGTAGGGGTCGCCCCCGGGGCTCAGCTCCAGCGGATCGAGATGGGGATCGTCCCCGATGCCCGTGACCACGACGTCGTCGGGATCGAAGTCCTCGTCGTCTCCGTCGGCTGCTCCGTCCTCGCAGGGGCGGCCTGGGTGGGGAACGGGTCGTCCGGGGAGAAGAACGCGTCGGCGTGGTCCGCGGACTCGTCGGCATCCTCCGTGGAGTAGAACGCGTCCCGGAGATCGTCGTGCTGCAGGTTCCGGCGCGCCGCCGTGCGCCGGGTTCCGGGCGGGAAAGCCGGAGGTGGCAGCGTCGGTCCCCGCATGCCGTCCCGCGACGGAGACGGCGCGTCGTCGCGGCCTCCATCCCTGTGGTCGTGCTCGCTCATGAACGGGCTCCGCTGGATTCCAGGCACGAATAGATCCCGAATCGAATATACCGGTGGGCCCAGCGGGGCGAAACGAAAAACGACGGGCCCCGACGCGGCGCCGTCGACCTCAGAGGGCCAGCTTCACCAGCAGGAAACCGCCCACGAGCAACACCGCGAACACGATGGCCAGGAGGTCGAAGTACCGGTCGATGAAGCGGGCGATGGGCGGTCCGAAGCGGTAGATCAGGCCGGCCACGGCGAAGAAGCGTAGCCCCCTGGAGAGCGCCGACGCGAGCACGAATACGCCGAAATCGATGCCGAACACCCCGGCCGACAGCGTGAACACCTTGTAGGGGATGGGGGTGAGCCCCGCGAGGAACACCGCCCAGAAATCCCAGCGCTCGTACATGCCCTGGACCCGCGCGAACACCTCGGGCGTCACCCCGGGCACGTACGTGAAGAACCAATCGTCCACCAGCTGCCACGCCCCCGCCCCGATGGCGTAGCCCAGCGCACCCGCCCAGCCACGGACGCGACCGAGGCCACCACCGCGAAGCGAAGGGACTTGCGTGGCGGCGCCGAGACAGAGGGCGATGAGGAGGGGTCCGGGCGGGATCGGAAAGAACGACGACTCGGCGAACGCCAGCAGGAACAGCGCGGCCGGTCCGTAGGGGGTCTCGGCCCAATGCAGCACCCAGTCGTAGAGCCGCCGGACCCACCCCGGGCGGGCGCGTCCGTGCGTGGTCGCACCGACCGCGGTGCGGGCCGGTCGCGGCCTCGCGCTCCGGGCTCCCCGCTCACGCGCCCGCCTCCCCCCTCCAGGCGAATCGGCCGAGCAGCGGCACGAACGTACAGTCCCCCCTGACCACCTCCTCGCTCACGCCGGAGGCGTCCCGGCGCACCAGCACCAGCTCCTGGGACTCGCGGGATCCGACCGGGATCAGCATGCGCCCTCCCTCCGCGAGCTGGTCCACCAGCGCCGGCGGGATGGACGGAGACGCGGCCGACACGACGATCACGTCGAAGGGCTGGTACTTCCGCCATCCGATCGTCCCGTCGCCTACGAGGAGCGCCACGTTCTTCAACCCCATGGCATCCAGGGCCTTGCGGGCACGCTGGGAGAGCTCGCGCACGCGCTCCACGGAGTAGACGCGGTCCGACATGAGCGCCAGGAGCGCGGTCAGGTACCCGCTCCCGGTGCCGATCTCCAGGACCTTCTCGTCGCGGCCGGGGCGCAGCAGCGTCAGGTAGTACGCCTGCAGCGACGGCTGCGACGCCGTCTGGTGGTATCCGATGGGGATGGGCGCGTCCTCGTACGCCCGGGGCGAGCACGCCCTCGGGCAGGAAGATGTGGCGGGGCACCCGGTCGAAGAGCTCCAGGATCTCGAGGTCGTCGATCCCGTGGGCGCGGATGTCCTCGATCAGCTTGCGCCGATACCCGACGAAGCGCGGATCGTCTACAGGGCCAGGTCCCACCCGCGGATCTCCTCCAGGAGGCGATAGTTGGTGAGATCGAGGTGCAGCGGCGTGACGGAGATCCAGCCGTCACGCACGGCCTGGAAGTCCGAGTCGTCGGGACCGCTCCAGTCGGCGACGCCCCCGCCGATCCAGAAGTACTCCTTCCCCGACGGATCGTGGGCGCGGGTGATGGACTCGGCGTACTTGCGGCGCCCCAGCGACGTGATCCGGACGCCGCGCACCTCGTCGGGCGGAACCCCAGGGAGGTTCACGTTGAACAGCGTCTGCTTCGGGAACGACCGCGCGTCCAGCAGGCGCTCCAGGAGGCGGCCGATCAGCCCCTCCCACCCCTCCAGCTCCTCGTGGTGGTCTCCCGTGTAGCTCAGCGCGATCGCCGGGATCCCGAAGACCGTGGCCTCCATGGCCGCCGCCACCGTCCCCGAGTAGAGGACGTCCTCGCCCATGTTGGAGCCGTGGTTGATCCCCGACAGGCACACGTCCGGGCTCTCGGGCATCAGCTCGTTGAGCGCCAGGATCACGCAGTCCGTGGGCGTTCCGTCGACCACGAAGGCGCCGTCCACCGTCCGGCGGGCGCGCAGGGGGTGGTGGAGCGTGAGCGAGTGGCTGGTGGCGCTCTGCTCCCGGTCGGGCGCGACCGTGGTCACGGAGCCGAGGGACGCGGCCGCCGCGGCGAGCACGCGGATCCCGGTGGCCAGGTATCCGTCGTCGTTGGTGCACAGGATGTTCATGGCGTCCCGGTACCGGCGAGCGGGATGGGGGTTCCGGGTCCGTGAGGGAGCGTGCGTTTCAGGAGCTCGGACGCCGGCTCGGACGGCGTCAGGATGTCCAGGAGACTCTGCAGCTCGGCCTTCATGCCGGACAGGACCTCGGGCTCGAGCACGTCCTGGCGCTCCTCCTCGATCTCGCCGGACGACCGCATCTCCTGGAGGCGCCTGCCGGGCGCCCTGGATCGTGTACTTCTCCTCGTAGAGCAGGTGCTTCACCAGCAGGACGAGCTCGATCTCCTTGGGCCGGAAGACCCGGTTGCCCGCGCGGTTCTTGGTCGGGCTCAGCACGTCGAACTGCGTCTCCCAGTACCGCAGCACGTGGGGCTTGAGGCCGGTGAGGTCGCAGACCTCGCCGATGGAGTAGTACGCCTTCTTGGCGATGGGCTCGTTCACGCCGAATGCTCCGTCCGCGCTCATGACCACTCCTCCGGCTTGGGATCGCGCGCCATCAGGGCCCTGAGCGCCTCGGCGGGCGCCCGTCCCTCGTGCACGATCGCGTGCACCTGCTCGGCGATCGGCATCTCCACGCCGTGGCGCGCCGCCAGCGCGTGCGCGGCCCGGGCCGTCTTCACGCCTTCGGCCACGGCCTTCATGTCAGCGAGGATCCCCTCCAGGGTCTCCCCGCGCCCCAGCCGGTACCCCACGGTGCGGTTCCGGCTCAGGCTTCCCGTGCAGGTGAGCACCAGGTCGCCCATGCCGGCCAGCCCCGAGAAGGTAGCTCTTCTGCGCGCCCATGGCGACCCCCAGGCGGGTGATCTCCGCCAGTCCCCGCGTGATCAGCGCCGCCAGCGTGTTGTGCCCGTACCCCAGGCCGGCTGTCGCGCCCGCGGCGAGCGCGATGACGTTCTTGAGCGCCCCCGCCAGCTCCACGCCCACGACGTCGGTGTTCGTGTAGACCCGGAAGTAGCCGGTCTGAAAGAGGCTCTGCGCCTCGACAGCGGCCTCCGCGCTCCCCGAGGCCACCACGACGGCCGTGGGGGCTTCGCGGGCGACCTCGACGGCGAAGCTCGGTCCCGATAGCACGCAGAACCGCTCCATGACGGTCCGCGGGGAGCGTGTCCCTCAGCACCTGGTCCATGCGCCGCAGCGTATCGATCTCGATCCCCTTGGAGGCGCTGACCACGATCGCCCCGGGCGCGATGTGCGGCGCGGCCTCCCGCATGACCGCGCCCACGAACTGCGAGGGGCTCACCGAGACCACCAGCGCCGCCCCTCCCACCGCGTCCGCCAGGTCGTGCGTGGCGCGCAGCGCGTCGGGGAGGGCGACGTCGGCGAGGTAGGGGTTGGTCCGGCTCGTCTCGATGGAGCGGACGACGTCCTCCTCGTAGGACCAGAGAACGACCTCGTGCCCACGCTTGGCCAGGAGGGCCGCCAGGGCCGTGCCCCAGCTCCCCGCCCCGACCACCGCCGCGCGGACGGACCCGGTCACGGCGCCGTGCTCCGCGGGCGCCCCGATGCGGCTCTCCTCGCCCCGGACGAGACGGCGGATGTTGGAGCGGTGCGCCCAGATCACGAAGACGGCCAGGGCCACGGTGAACCAGAGGAGCGCCGACCCGCCGCGGTGCGGCGTGAGCGCGACCAGCGCGGGGAGCGCCACGGCGGCGCTCATCGAGGCCAGGGACACGTAGCGGGTCGTGGCCGCCACGGCGCGACCACACGACGAAAGCCGCCGAGCACCGCCCAGGGCGCGAGCCCCAGGAAGACGCCGGCGCTGGTCGCCACCCCCTTCCCGCCGCGGAACCCGACCCACAGGGAGAACATGTGGCCGAGGATGGCCGCGGCCCCGAAGGCCAGGGTCCACCCGAAGGAGGCGTCGGCCAGCCCGGGGAAGAGCCGCACCGGCACGAAGCCCTTGGCCACGTCGACGATCATGACCGGCACCGCCCACCGCCAGCCCATGACGCGCAGCGCGTTGGTGGCGCCCAGGTTGCCCGAGCCGTGCTGCCGGAGGTCGATCGCCGTGGAACGCCCGACCCACCCAGTAGCTCGTCGGGGTGGCGCCGAGGAGGTACGAGAGGGCGAGGAGAAGGTAGGTCACGAGTCGCGGCTTCCGCGGATCCTGAGTCTCAGGGGCGTTCCGGTGAACGGCCAGCGCTCACGGAACCCGTTGTGGAGGTAGCGAATGTAGTGGTCGGGCACCGCCTTCGGATAGTTGGCGAACAGCGCGAAGGTAGGCGGCGCCGTGGACACCTGCGTCCCGTACTTCAGCTTGACCGGGCGGCCGCGGTGGTGGGGCGGCGGCTGCCGGCGCACGAGGCTCTCCAGGACCTCGTTGACCTCGTGGGTCTCGATGCGGCGGCCGCGCTGCTCGTACACCTCGAGCACCAGGTCGAGCGTCTTGCGGATGCGCTGCCCGGTGAGGGCGGAGGCGAACACGATCGGCACCCAGGTGAGGAAGGGGAAGCGCTCGCGCACCTGCTTCTCGAAGGCCGGCGCCGTGATCGTCTCCTTCTCGACCAGGTCCCACTTGTTCGCGACCAGGATCACTCCGGCGCCCGCCTCCCACGCCATCTCGGCGATGCGCACGTCCTGGTGGTGCAGCTCGCCCTCGCTGGCGTCGACCAGCAGGATGCACACGTCGGCCTCGCGCACGACGCGATCGGCGCGGAGGCGGCTGTAGTACTCCAGCGAGTCCTTGATCCTGGACTGGCGCCGCAGCCCCGCGGTGTCCACGAAGACCAGGGTGCGGCCGTGGTAGCGCATCGGGCGTGTCCACCGGGTCGCGCGTCGTCCCCGCGACCTCGCTCACCACGACGCGCTCCTCTCCGAAGAGCCGGTTGATGAAGCTCGACTTGCCCACGTTCGGCTTCCCGACCACCGCCACGCGGATCGCGCCTTCCTCGGGCTCGACGTCCGGGGCCTCGGGGAGCGCGGCCACGAGCCGGTCCAGGAGGTCGCCCGACCCCTTCCCCGAGATCGCGCTCACGGGGAGCGGCTCGCCCATGCCCAGCGACCAGAAGTCGTGGTGCGACGTGTCGTCGGGGAGGTTGTCCATCTTGTTCGCGACGAGCAGCACGGGCCGGTCGGCCTTGCGCAGCACCTCGGCCAGCTTCTGGTCCAGGGGGTGGACGCCCGTCTTGCCGTCCACGAGGAAGCAGGATGACGTCGGCCTCGGCGACCGCGGCCATCGCCTGCTGGCGGACCGCCCGGTCCAGCGGCTCGTCGCTGTCCTCGATGACGCCGCCCGGTGTCCACGACGAAGAAGGCGTGTCCCGCCCACTCCGCGCGCGCGAAGTTGCGGTCGCGCGTGACGCCCGGGCGGTCGTCCACGATGGCCACCCGGCGTCCGATGACGCGGTTGAAGAAGGTGGACTTGCCGACGTTCGGCCGGCCCACCACGGCGACGACCGGAAGAGGCTGGCTCACAGCTGCGCCAACGCCTCCGTGATCTCGTAGCCGGACAGGACCGTCGCGCCGCCGAGGCCTGCGGTCAGCTCGGCTCGGGGCATGCTGTCGATGAACAGGTCGTCGGCGTTGAGCGCCTCGGCGGGCAGGACCACGACGTCCTCCGGCGCGCCCGCCGCCCAGCGCCCGCAGGATGTCCCGACCCGCCAGGAGCCCGGCGATCGTGCACGTCTCCCCGAAGAAGTCGTTGGTCACCTCCACCACCTCCACCTCCGCACGCGTGGCCCCGGCGAGACGCCCGGCGCGCTCGCGGAGGAACGGGGCCATGGAACGGCCGGTCACGAGGCGGATCCGGCGCCCCTCCAGGCGGGGAACGCCGCCCAGGCCGGCGTCGAAGGCGTCCACGAAGCGACGCACCGCCCCCACCCCGTTCTCGTAGAGCGCGCCCTCGTCGTAGTAGGGCGCCTCCGGGACGGGCGCGCCCGCGATCGAGGTACATCTCGTCCGCGGCGTAGCACCAGCCGAAGCCCCGCTCCGCCAGCGCCCGCGCCCTCGCCCCGTCCACCGCGGCGATGGCGGCGGCGCCTCCTCGGCCGTCAGCAGCCGCACGGGCGGTTCAGGTTGTATCGGGTGAGGCCCACCGGCACGACGGAGAGCGAGCGGACTCCCTCGCCCAGCCCCCACAGGTCCTCGATCGTGCGCTCCAGGTGGGCGCCGTCGTTCCACTCCGGGCAGAGCACGACCTGCGTGTGGACCTCCAGCCCGCCGTCCAGGAGGAAGCGCAGGTGATCCATGATCAGGCCCGCGCGCTCGTTGACCAGCAGGCGCTCGCGGACCTCGGGCTCGGTGGCGTGCACGCTCACGTACAGCGGAGAGATCCGCTGGTCCACGAGCCGCTGCATCCCCTTCGGCCCCAGGTTCGTGAGGGTGACGTAGCTCCCGTAGGTGAACGACAGCCGGAAGTCGTCGTCGCGCAGCCAGAGGCTGTCGCGCACGCCCTCGGGGTTGCCGTCGATGAAGCAGAAGACGCACTTGTTCGCGCACTCGCGGACGGTGTCCGGGGCGGGCACGATGCCCACCGGCGTGCCCGGCTCGCGCTCGATGTCGTAGACGACGGCGTCGCCGGAGGGGGCGACCGTCTCGAGCTCCAGGGCGGTGTCCGCCAGGAGGAAGGTCAGGTCGATGCCGTCGCGCACGCGCTCGCCGTTGATGCGCACGATGCGCGTGCCGATCTCGAGGCTGAGCTCCTCGGCGATGCTTCCTGCTTCGATTTCGGCGATGCGGACCACGGGGCTCCGGTGCGCCCGTACGGGGCACGCTCGAGGGGACGGCGGGAAAAGCTAACGGAGGTGCCCCCTGCCCTTCAATTTTCCACCCCGCTCCGCGGCGTCCCGGCGGCCACGTCGCACGCGGCTTGCGCTCCGGGCCGGTGGGTCCCGAGGTTCGGGAACCTCCCTGGCGGCGGGAGCGTACGGAATCAATCGCTCGGCCACGCCCACCGAAGGCTCACGGATGAAGCCAACCCCCCCACCCACGGCCTCCCTTACGCTGATCCTGGCCGCCGCCGTGGCACTCGCGGCCTGCGAGCAGGTCGAGAAGGCGCGGGACCACTTCCGGGACCTCACCCCGCACGAGGCCTACCTCGCGTCGCTCGCCGACGCCGGGCTCGCCAACACCGCCCTGGTGGAGGATTGGATCGCGGCGAGCCGCGAGGCGGTGGAGCATGCGCCCCTGGTTCAGCTTCCCTTCCAGGAAGAGGGCTTCATCGCCCCGGAGGAGGCCGGAGCCGCGGCCTACCGGTTGCGCATCGGGCGAGGCCAGCGCCTCACCGCATCCTTCGACGTGGCCTCCGAGGAGGGCACGCGCGTCTTCGTCGACCTGTTCCGGGTGCCCGAGGACTCCGCGGACGCGCTGCGTCCCGTGCTCGCGGCGGACTCCGTGCCCGGGGACTTCCAGTACGAGCCCTGGCGCGGCGGCGAGTACATCCTGCGCGTCCAGCCCGAGCTGCTGCGCGGGGGCCACTACCGCGTCGTGCTGCGACTCGAGGCGCAGCTCGCCTTCCCGGTGGAGGGGCGCAACGAGCGCGCGATTCTGAGTGGCTGGGGCGCCGACCGCGACGCCGGCCGGCGCCGCCACGAAGGGGTCGACATCTTCGCGCCCCGGGGCACGCCGGTGCTCGCCGCCGCGGACGGCGTCGTGCGCCGGGTCCAGGTCACCGGCCTGGGCGGCAAGGTCGTGTGGCTCCGCGATCCCGGCGCGCAACGCGAGCCTGTACTTCGCCCACCTCGACAGCCAGGCGGTCCGGCCCGGGCAGGAGGTGCACGTCGGGCGACGTGATCGGCTTCGTCGGCAACACCGGAAACGCACGCACGACGCACCCCCACCTCCATTTCGGCGTCTACCGCCGGGGTGAAGGAGCCGTCGACCCGGCGCCCTTCCTCCGCACCCCGCGGGGATCCCTGGCCGAGCTGACCGCGGACGTGAGCCTCCTGGGACGCTGGATGCGCACCGGGAACGGAGAGATCCACCTGCGCGCGGCCCCCGGGGCCCGCGCGGAGGTCGTCCGCGAGTTGGGCCGCTACACCCCCGTGCGCATCCTCGCGGGCTCCGGCGACTGGTACCGCGTCCGGCTCCCGGACGGCGTCTCCGGCTACGTGGCGGCCCGGCTGACCGAGTCGCTCGATCGGCCGATCGAGACCCGGACGGCATTCGAGCGACGACCGCTCCTCAGCGAGCCGGGTGCCGGTGCGGCGGTCGTGTCGGAACTGGATGCGGGTCAGGAGCTGCCGGTCCTGGGCCACTACGGGAGCTACCTGTACGTCCGCGCGCCTACAGGAAGCGCCGGCTGGATCGACGCCGGACGAATCCTGACGGCGCCATCGACGATCTCGCATAAACTCTCGCAAGGCGGTTCTGAACTCTCGCTAGTACGTGCCCTCTCCCGCGGGACGGCGCGTGGGAACGGTGCTTGCAACCCTTCGTCGCTGAGCGGGTGATCGCCCCGGATCGCCCCTGCACCTCGAACCCGAGTTCGAGACGATCGAACGAAGAGGGGTCACCATGATCGAACTACGCGTTACGTCGGTCGCGGCCCTGACGGCCGCGGCCCTGATCCTCGCACCTGCGAACGCTTCTGCCCAGTTCAACCGGGCCACGATCCACCACTCGAATACGGTGGACTTCGCGGTCCAGGCAGGCGCGGCGCTCCCGGCGGATCACCTGCAGGACTTCACGAACATCGGCCTCAATGTCGGTGCGGATGCAGCGTGGCACCTGACCGACAGGTTCGCCGTGCGCATCGACGGCGACTACGATGGCCTCCCCGGCGAGAAGAACGTCCCGATCGCGCCCAGCCACGGGACTTCCGGACATGCGCCTGTTCCACGTGGGAGGCGGGCTCGAGTTCGATCTCGGGTCCGTGCGCGCCGGTCGCCTCGGATCCGTGGTTCGTGACCACGGACGTCGGTGCTGGAGTCACGACCATGGACACCAACACGTTCCGGCACCTGAACGGAACCGAGTCCGAGCTTGAAGAAGAGCTATCCCGACGTCGATGCCGGCCTGGAGTTCGGATACCACGTGGCGCGCAACGTGACGGCGGCGATCGGCGGAGAGGGGCTCCTGGCGTTCACGAAGAAGAGTGACCTGGCGCCGCTGACCGAGCTGAATCCGGAGGGGACGCCGTTCAATCAGGCGCTGGTCTTCCCGGTCACGGCGACGATCAGCGTGGACCTGCCGCACTGACGCCCCACGGCTGACGAACCGGCTCAACACCCACGACGAGCCGGGCCCCGGTGCCCTTCGAGGGTACCGGGGCTTTCTTCGTCCTCGAACGGGTTGGCAAGCGGGTCCGACCGAGCCGTCCGGGATGGCCTGAGTACATGATGGAAGTATATCTGTGATAATCGGTTACATCATTCACTTGACAATCGACTGAAACAGGAGTGGGACCCGCCTTCCGGTGATCGCGGCGACCCCGGCGCGCATGTCGACCGATGGCCAGGCTCTCTCTGCCGTGTGGGTGGCTGAGCCCCGCCCGAGGAAGCTCCGGTACCCCCGGGTGTGCACGACGACGACCGATCCGGAGATGGGGACCGTGAACATAAACATACTGGACCAACTCGCCCGCTTCGCGCTGTTCGTCCTGGCCGTCGCGGTGGTCGTGACCTCCTACATCGTCACCAAGCCTCCGCGTGACGGACCCGAGCCGCCGGTGGCTGCCCACCACCGTACACCGTACGATCTTCGTTGACGGCGAGACCGCCGCGGTGGTGAGCGGTGAGCGCTGTCCTCTGGGCGCACGGCGCTCCACAACCGTCGCGCTCGTCGCCTCGGGAGAAGCGGAGAGGACCCCGGACCTTGCAGCGCGCCCGCGTGGATCTGCAGGTTGCACGGAATGGGCAAGCCGATCTTATTGGCCGTCGATGACGAGGCAGACGTTCTCGCAGCGGTCGCACGAGACCTTCGCCGGCAGTACGGCAAGGACTACCGCATCCTCCGCACGGACTCCGGCGCGTCGGCGTTGGAGCTCCTCCACGAGCTGAGGGACAGGGGCACCTCCGTGGCGCTGCTCCTGTCCGACCAACGCATGCCGGGTATGGATGGCGTGGCGTTCCTCTCGGATGCGATGAAGCTCTTTCCGAAGGCCAAGAGGGTCCTGCTCACCGCGTACGCGGACACGCAGGCCGCCATCTCGGCAATCAACGAATCCCGGGTGCACTACTACCTGGTCAAGCCGTGGGACCCGCCCGAGGAGAAGCTGTACCCGGTCCTCGACGACATGCTGGACGAGTGGCGGTCCTCCTTCCGACCGGGGTACGGCGGGGTGCGCGTCGTGGGAGATCGGTGGTCGGCCCGTTGCCACGCAGTGCGCGACTTCCTCGCGCGGAATCGGGTCCCCTACCAGTTCCTGGACATCGAGACTTCCGAGGAGGGCCGCGCCCTCGCCGACACTGTCGAGCCGTCCGGGACTGCCCCTGGTCATCCTGCCTGGCGGGGAGCGGCTGCTCGACCCGGACACTTCGATCCTGGCCGGACACATCGGTCTCGAGACGAGGGCCAAGCAGGCTTTCTACGACCTGGCGATCGTGGGGGCGGGGCCGGGAGGGCTGGCCGCGGCCGTCTACGGAGGGTCGGAGGGCCTGCGCACGGTCCTGATCGAGCGGGAGGCGCCGGGTGGACAAGCCGGTACGAGCAGCAGCATCGAGAACTACCTGGGCTTTCCCGCGGGGCTGTCCGGCGGCGACCTGGCACGGCGCGCGGTGGCGCAGGCGCGCAAGTTCGGCGTCGAGATCCTCACGCCCCAGGAGGCCACGGGGCTCCGGGTCGAGGGCCCCTACAAGCACGTGACGCTGTCGGACGGGTCGGAGATCGCGTGCCATGTTCTCATGCTGTCCGTGGGCGTGGCGTGGAAGCTGCTTCCGGCCGAGGGTGCGGACCGCCTCGTCGGCGCCGGCCTCTACTATGGCGCGGCCATGACGGAGGCTCTGAACTCCTCGGGCAAGACGGTCTTCATGGTCGGCGCGGGGAACTCCGCGGGTCAGGCGGCGATGTACTTCAAGGACTATGCGGACAAGGTGGTGATGCTGGTGCGCGGGGATTCGCTCGCCGCGAAGATGTCGCACTACCTGGTGAGCCGGATCGAGTCCACCGCGAATATCGAGGTCCGTCTGAACACGGAGGTCGTACGCTGCCTGGGATCGACCCGGCTGGAGGAGCTCGAACTGCGGTGTACGAAGGATGGGACCACAGAATCGGTCCC
The DNA here is from genome assembly GCA_963848895.1 of uncultured Gemmatimonadales bacterium. GTDB lineage: Bacteria > Gemmatimonadota > Gemmatimonadetes > Longimicrobiales > Gaopeijiaceae > SZUA-318. The sequence goes on along the minus strand of CAWKGE010000013.1, from coordinate 929,688 downwards.
GGCGGAGTACCTGTTCGCGTTCCTCGGGGCCGCGCCGCGGACCGAGTGGCTCAGCGGCTTGGTGGCGTGCGACGAGAGGGGCTTCGTGCTCACGGGCACGGACCTCGATCCCGAGGTGCACCTGAAGGACTGGCCCCTGGAACGTGAGCCGTACATGCTGGAGACGAACGTTCCGGGGATCTTCTCGTGCGGAGACGCCCGTCACGAATCCGTGAAGCGCGTCGCCTCGGCGGTCGGGCGAGGGATCGGTCTCCGTGTCTTTCATGCACCGGATCCTGGCGCAGAGGTGATTCGGACCCGCCGGTCGGTCGAGGCCGCGAGCCGGACATGAGGTTCACCCGGGACGACCTGAGGTCGCTCGCCATCCTGGACGGGCTCCCCGACGACGTGCTGGACTGGCTTTGCGAGCACGGCACCAGGGTCGAGCTGACTCAGGGTACCCATATGTTCGAGCGCGGGAACCCCGCCGACGCCCTGTGGATGGTCGTATCCGGAGTGATCCAGGGGTTCGAGGAGATCGGGGGTCAGTGGCTTCTGGTCGCGACGACACGCGCCGGAGAGGTAACGGGCATGCTGCCCTTCTCGAGGATGACCCACTACCCCCGCCACACCGTTGCCGCCGAGCCGTCCGTGGTGCTCCGACTCGACGCTTCGCTGTTCAAGGAGTTGCTCGACCTCAGCCTGGAAATGGGCCAGAGGCTGGTGGCCCAGATGTCGGACCGCGTGCGCGGCGATGTCCGCCTGGAGCAGCAGGGAGCGAAGATGATGGCGCTGGGTAGGCTCTCGGCCGGGCTCGCACACGAGTTGAACAACCCCGCCGCGGCCCTCAGAAGGGCGGCTGCGAGATTGTCGGAGCACCGATCACGGCTACCTGGGCTGGTCACGGCGCTGGTACGTCACGATGTCGGGGAGGAGGGCCTCGCCAAGCTCGAAGAGCTCCGGAGCTTGGGGAGGCGAGTGGAAGTGCCCACCGGGACCGTGCTCGAGCGCGGCGCGCTGGAGGAAGCGTTGTCTGATTGGCTCCAGGACCGCGGTGTGCCCCAGCCGTGGGACGTCGCAGCGACCCTGGGCGAAGCCAGGATCACCGAGGAGCACCTCGAAGAGGTGTCCCGGCTCCTGCCCGGGGAAGCCGTGGCCGACGCGGTAGCCTGGTTGGGTGGCGGTATCGAGTCGGACCGGATCGTGGAAGAGATCAACGCCGCGGCCGGCCGCATATCCGACCTGGTGGCGTCGATAAAGACATACTCCCACATGGATCGGTCCGCCCTGCACGCGCCCACCGACGTGCGTGTCGGGGTTGACAACACCCTCACCATGCTCGGGCACAAGCTCAAGCACAAGTCGATCAGGCTGGAGCGGGAATACCAGGAGGACCTGCCGCTGATTTCGGCGAACGCCGGTGAGCTCAACCAGGTGTGGACCAACCTCATCGACAACGCGATCGACGCCCTCGAAGAGGGAGGGAGGCTGATCGTGAGGGCCCGGCAGAAGGATGTGTGGGTGGAGGTCGAGGTCGTCGACGAGGGAGCAGGCATCCCCGACGACATACGTCCGCTGATCTTCGAACCGTTCTTCACGACCAAGGAGGTGGGCGTCGGGACCGGCCTCGGGCTGGGCATTGCCCTGCGCATCGTTCGAACGCATCGAGGCGACATCGAGGTCAGGTCGAGACCGGGCGAGACGGTGATGTGCGTGCGCCTGCCCGTCGAGCCCGCAGCCCCGGAGTGACACGTTTCGCGGGGCACGCGCGCTTCGGTCATCGCCGTCTTCCCAGATCCTCAGCCCTCCGGACGCGAGCACGCCCACGCCCTCGGGCAGGATGTAGTTCTCGGTGAGGAGCTGGACCGGCCACCGCCATCGACACCGCGCCCTGAACGACCGAAGGCCGACAGGACCGTTGAGTCCCTGCCGGCCTTCGCCTCACCTCAGAGCGGGCGACCGGGTTCGAACCGGCGACCCTCAGCTTGGGAAGCTGATGCTCTACCAACTGAGCTACGCCCGCGTGGATGGAAAATCTAGCTCGGCGGGATGGGCGGTCAAGCAACGGGGCGGCCCGGCGAATGCCGGACCGCCCCTTCGCTCACCCTGCCCGTCGGGAGGAAACGGGCCTCAGCCTACCTGGAGCGTGTATCCGTACCCCGCGATCGCAGTGCCGGTGGCGCTCGCGTCGACCTCGAAGCTGGTCGGAGCGTCCACCGCGCCCACGGTTACGGTCTTGGACCCCGTGGCGACCTGGTTTCCGTTCGTGTCGTAGAACGTGAAGTTCAGCGTCACGCTGGCGCCCGGGTCGAGCTTCTTGTTCAGCACGTTGCCCGTGACGGATACGCCGTCGCGGGTGCGGTTGAGCTGCAGGTCCGTGACCACCACCTGCAGGCTCTCGATCTTGCTCACCAGCTCCGAGGCGCGCTGGCTGTCGCCCTCGTGATTGACCGCCTGCGCCAGGATCAGGTAGGCGTTCTGGTTGTTGGGATCCAGCTCGATCCACCGCTCGGCGGCAGACGGCACCTGCGCGTACGCCGAGTCGATCTGGAGCGAGCGGGCCCACATCTCGATCGCGTCCCGGTCCTTGGGGCTCGCGTCGGCCGCCTTCCTGGAATGCCTGGGCCGCGCGCTCGTAGTCCTCACCCTGATAGAAGCCGACCCCGATGTTGTACAGGTCCGCGCTGGTCAGCCCCGGGCGGTTCATGAGATCGTCGTAGACCTGGAACGCCTCCTGGGTGTTGCCCATCTGGATGAGGATCGCCGCGAGGTTCCGCGAGAGCTCGACGTTGTTGGGGTCTTCGGCCACCAGCTTGCGGAAGATCGTCGCAGCCTCCTCGAAGCGGCCCGCGTCGGCCAGGACCGAGGCCTCGGTCAGCGGGATCTGCGCGGCGGACTCGCGCCAGTTCGCGGCCGTGGCGGAGTCGACCTCCTCGATCTTGTCGGAGTGGATGATCGAGTCGGCCTTCTCGAGGTTCGCCAGCGCTTTGTCGTGCTCGCGGAGCTGTGCGTAGATCTGGCCGAGGGTGATCATGACCTCCGGCCGCTGGTCGTAGATCGCGTTGGCCTTCTCGAAGATCTGGGCCGCGGCCTCGTAGTCGCCCTGGCTCACCAGGGGTGCGGCCTGGTTGTAGAGGTCGAGCCAGGCCTGCTCCCGGATCCCCTCCGTCTCGATCTGGTAGATCGGGCGAAGCGTCTCCGCGCGGTCCAGGTACGTGTCGGCCTGCTGGTACTCGCCGGCGCCGATGGCGGCCTCGCCGGCCAGCCGGTACGCGAGCGGGTTCGTCGAATCGGCCGCGATCGCGGCGCGTGCCGAGGTCAGCGCCTGCATGTAGAGGGTCTCTGCCTGCGCCTGGTCCTCGGTGTCCTGGGCCTCGTCCAGCGCGCGCTGGGCCGCCCGGGTATCCTCGTCCTGCCGCGGCCGCTCGCCCTGTTGGAGCGTGTGGCCGCCCGTGGTAGCCGCGGGACTGGGTGCCGACGAGCCGCCCGGGGACGCGCCGGCGGCGCAGGCCCCGAGCGCCAGCGCCGTCATCAGGACGAGTCCAAAGCGGATCTTCATCCGGGGATCCTCCCTTAGGTCGTGAGATGGGTAGACCGAATAACTTAGAAACGCCTCAAAACGGCGTCAAACGGTCCTTTCTTCAGGTACGCACGTTTATACGCCGAAGCGCCTCGTTTCTTCCGATCGCGGCGAGGATCTTGCCCACATCCGGGCCCTGTTCGGAGCCGATGAGCGCCCGGCGCACGGGGTGGAAGAGGGCGGCGCCCCGGACCCCGACGGCGGCTCCGGCGTCGCGGACGGCCCGGCCCGCCGCTTCTGCCTCCCACGGCTCCACCTCGGCGAGCCTCCCGGCGACCGCCTCCAGGACACGCGCGGCGTCCGGATCTGCCGCGAGCTCGGCGCGGGCGGTCTCCAGCGCCGCGCCGTCCTCCGGGTACAGCAACGGGAGCTGGGCGTTGATGTCGCCGTAGGTTCCGAGCCGGGTGTGCAGCGCGTCCACCACTCCCTGCAGGCGTCCCGCCGCAGCGGGAAAGCGCTCCCGGTCGAGGAAGGGCGCAACGTGCCCGGCGAGCGTCGCCGGGTCCTCGGCGGCCACGTGCTGCTGGGCGATCCAGGCGAGCTTGTCCGCATCCATTTGCGTGTCGGCGCGCCCGACGCGGTCCAGCGAGACCGCCTCGATCAGCTCCATCCGGCTCAGCACCTCCCGCCCGTCCGGGTGGGACCAACCCAGTAGCGAGAGGTAGTTGACGACCGCGTCGGCGGGGTATCCGCGTGCGCGCAGCTCCGCCACGCCCGCCGACCCCTCCCGCTTGGACAGCTTGCGGCCGTCCGGGCCGAGGACCGTGGGAAGGTGGGCGAAGACGGGCCGGGGCCGGTCCATCGCGTCGAACAGGAGGGCCTGCTTGGGGGTGTTCGATAGGTGCCCGACCCCGCGGATGACGTGGGTGATCTCCATCGCCACGTCGTCGGCCACCACCGCGAAGTTGTAGGTCACGCGGTGGTCCGACCGCCGGATGACGAAGTCGTCGATGTCACTGGCAGGAAACGAGATGGGACCGAACACCTCGTCCTCGATCTCGACCGTGGTCAGACCATCGGGCACCGCGAAGCGGATCGCGGGGGGGCGATCCGAGGCCGTCGCATACGCGGCGCGCTGGGCGGCGCTCAGGTGCCGGCAGCGCCCCGAGTACCGCTTCACCTCCCTCCCCTCCTTGCCCGATCTCCGCCTCCGCCTCGAGCTGCTCCTCCGTGCAGTAGCACGGGTAGGCCCGCCCGCCCTCGACCAGCGCCTCCACGGCGTGGCGGTGCAGACGCGCTCGCTCGCTCTGGCGATAGGGGGCGTGCGGTCCGCCGATGTCCGGGCCCTCGTCCCACTGCAGGCCGAGCCAGCGGAGATCCTCCAGGATCCCGGCCTCCCCCCCCTCTACGTTGCGCTCCACGTCGGTGTCCTCGATGCGCAGCACGAAGGCACCCCCGTGGCGACGTGCGAACAGCCAGTTGAAGACCGCCGCCCGGACGTTGCCCAGGTGCAGCCGGCCGGTGGGGCTCGGGGCGAAGCGGGTGCGCACGCTCATGTCACCGTCCCAGATAGGTCAGCACGCGGGTGGCCAGCGCCGCGGAGAAGCCCGGAACGCGCGAGATCTCCTCGCGCGTCGCCTCGCGGACGCCCTTCACCGAGCCGAAGCGGCGCAGGAGCTCGCGCTGCCGCCGGGGCCCGATCCCCGGGATGTCGCCCAGGTCGCTGCGGATCGTCCTCCGGCTGCGCAGCTTGCGGTTGTAGCGGATCGCGAAGCGGTGCGCCTCGTCGCGGATGCGCTGGAGGAGGTGGAGCGCACGGTCCCGCCGGTCGAGTCGCACGGGCTCGCGCCGTCCCGGGAGGTAGACCTCCTCCTCCTTCTTCGCGAGCGCGGCCACCTGGACGTCGGGCATCTCGAGCGCCTTCAGGGCCTCCAGCGCCGCGCCGAGCTGCCCCTTGCCGCCGTCGATGATCGCCAGGTCGGGGAGCGGCCGACCCTCGTCCCGCACGCGCCGGAACCAGCGGGTGACCACCTCCGCCATCGAGCGGAAGTCGTCGTTGCCCCACTCGCCCCTGATGCGCATGTGGCGGTAGGCCGCCTTGCGCGGCTCGCCGTTCTCGAACACCACCGCGCTCGCCACGACCTCGGTCCCCTGCATGTGGGAGACGTCGAAGCACACCATGAGGCGGGGCACGACCTTCAGATCGAGCTCGTCCTGGAGGCTGTACAGGGCGTCCTCCGCCCGATCGGCCGCGTAGGCGAGCGCGGTGACCCTGTCCTCGAGGAGGTGGCGCGCATTCTGGGCGGCCAGCTCCACCAGGCGGAGCTTCTCCCCCCGTTGCGGCACGTGCACGTTCACCTTCCGCCCGGCGGCCTCGGAGAGCACGCTCCCCAGCAGGCTCCCGGTCCGGCACGTCGCCGGGGAGGAGGATCTCCCGGGGCAGGTCCCCAATGCGCACGTCGCCCCCGCCCAGGTAGTAGCGCGACAGGAGCGACGCCACCAGGTCGGTGTCCGTCTCGGCGCCCGCGTCGCCGAAGCGGACGGACTCCCGCCCCAGGAGCAGCCCGGAGCGGATCCGGAGCACGACGCCGGCACCCAGCTCACCGTCCCGGGCCAGCCCCACGACGTCCATCTCCCCGCCCTCTGCACGGTGGACGCGCTGCTCCGCGCGCGAGCGCGTCGAGGCCCTGGGCCACGTCGCGCAGCTTCGCTGCGCGCTCGAAGTCGAGGGCGTCGGCCGCCGCGCGCATCCGCGTCTCCACGTCGCGCCGGAGCTCCTCCGTGTCCCCCTCCAGGATACGGAGGATCTCGTCGATCATCGCGCGGTAGTCGGCCTCGCTCTGCAGCCCGACGCAGGGAGCCTGGCAGCGCCCGATGTGGTAGTCCAGACAGGGGCGCTCCGGCCCTTCCTTCGGGAGGTCGTAGCGGCACGAGCGCACGGTGTGGAGCCGCTTGACCACCTCGAGCGCCTGGCGCATCGGGCCCACCGAGGTGTAGGGCCCGAAGTAGCGGCCGCCGTCGTTGACCACCCTGCGCGTCACGTACACGCGCGGAAACGGCTCCTGGACGGTCACCTTGATGTACGGATAGCGCTTGTCGTCCCTCAGGAGGATGTTGAAGCGCGGCCGATGCTCCTTGATGAGGTTGGCCTCGAGGATGAGCGCCTCCGCCTCCGAGCCCACCACCAGCGTCTCCAGCCTGTCGACGTGGCGCATGAGCTCGCGCGTCTTCGCGCTGTGGTCGGCCTCGCGCCGGAAGTAGCTGCGCACCCGGGCCCGGAGCGACTTCGCCTTGCCCACGTACAGCACGTCCCCGCGTGCGTCCCGGAAGAGGTAGACGCCGGGCCTGGTGGAGAGGTGGGCGAGGGTGTCGTTCGTTACCGCCACGGTCGTCCTGGAGTGGGCGGGCTCGGCCGCGAGCCCGGGGCTACTTCGCGCGCATGCCGGCGCAGGGGCGTTCCGACGCCCAGCGCCGCGGCGACGGCCAGGTAGACTACCCCGACGGGCACCAGCGTTTCCAGGGCGACCAGCGCCGGATGGGCCGGGGGCAGCGCGAGCTGGATCACCACGCCCACGCCCACAGCCACGGCGGAGGCCAGTGCCACGCGGACCACGTGCGCCGGCCCCGGGCCGTGCGGCCCGATGCGGCGGGCGAGCGCACGCCGGAGGAGCACGTACTCCAGCCAGCCGCCGGCCGAGGCGCCCAGCGCGAGCCCCGCGGCGCCCAGGTGGCGGGAGCCGACCCCGAACCGGTCCATCGGGAACATCATCAGGAACCCCGAGATCGACGCGACGGCCACCCGGAGGTAGGCGATGCGCGCCGGCGTGCGCGTGTCGTGCAGCGCGTAGAACGCCGAGGACAGGACGCGCGAGCTGGCCGTCGCCGAGAGTCCCACGGAGAACGCGGCCAGGATGCCCCAGGTGGCCAGCGTGTCCGCGGCGTCGAAGGCGCCGGTCTGGTAGAGGGCTCCCACCGCCAGATCACCCAGGAAGAAGTACCCGAGCGTACAGGGCACCAGGAAGAACGACACGCGCCGAAGCGCCGCGGACACGCGTCCGGCCAGCACCGGTTGCGCCTCGGCCCGCATGCGCGACAGCTCCGGGAGCTCCGAGGCCGCCACCGACATGCCGAAGAGCGAGATGGGCAGCATGTAGAACGTCTGCGCGTAGCCCAGCAGCGCCACCGCGCCGGTGGCCAGGAGCCCCGCCAGCACGGTGTCGATCCATCCCGTCAGGTTCACCACGCCGCGCGCCGCCACCACCGGCGTGAAGTTGTGGATCGCTTCGCGCAACGCCGGCCACGTCGCGGCCCAGCGAGAGGCGGAAGCCCCGCATGTGGCGGAGCAGGAAGGGGACCTGCACGCCGAACTGCAGGAGCCCGCCTACGAGGGCGCCCCAGGCCAGGGCCACCACCAGGACTGGCGGCCGAAGGCCAGGTAGCCGCCGAACGTCACCAGCGTCGCGATCTGGGCGAGGTTCCACGCAACCGGCGCCACGTACGACACGAAGAAGCGGCGGTGGCTGTTCAGGATCCCGAGGGCCCACGCCGAGATCACGAACACGCCGGTCATCGGGAAGAGGATGCGCACCAGCGTGGTCGTGATGGCCTGCTTCTCGGGGCTCCACTCGAAGAAGAGGACCCGCACCAGCAGCGGCGCCACCAGGATGCCCAGCAGTGACAGGCCGGCCGCCACCGCCGTGAGGATGCCCAGGGCCGCGCCGGCGAAGCGTCCCGCCTCCTCCTCCCTCCCCTCTTCCAGGAGCTCCGCGTAGACCGGGATCATCGACGCCGAGAGCGTGCCCTCGCCCAGGAGGTTCTGGATGACGTTGGGCATCCGCAGCGCGGCGCCCCACGCGTCGGCGAAGAGGCTGGCGCCGAAGTAGTGCGCGAAGACGCGTTGGCGGACGAAGCCGAAGACGCGGCTAGGAAGATGCCCGCGCCGACGCTGGCGGCGGCGCGGGCGTCGGAGGGGCCGTCGGTCCGCGTGTGCGGCGTCGTCCTCAGTCCTGGGTGTCACCCGGCGGGAGCGCGGCGCCCTCGTCGGGGTGCCGTTCGGCGAGGAGCTTGTGCAGGAACTGGCTCTCCTCGTCGAGCCGGGAGATCTCGCTGGTCAGGCGCTCCACCTCGCCCTCGAGGAAGGCGACACGCTCCGCCATGAGGTCCGGGGGGCCGTCCAGACCGCGGCGCTCCAGCCGCGAGGCGAGCGCCCGTCCCACCTGCGAATCGAGGACGATCGCCAGGAGGGGGATCAGGACGACGAGGACGAGGATGAGTTGCAGGAACATGGGCCGAAGTTAGACGGCGGCACGGGTGGAGATCAACGGCACCACCCGCCGGCGGTGCACCGCTCCACCTGACCTGTACGTACGAAGCTCAGCCGAGATTCACGGCGAACCGCCGGAACGCCTCGTCGAGAAAAGCGTCCCCGTACCGGGTCAGGTAGTAGAAGGGATTGATCACTCGCTCCTGGGGCTTGCCCCCGGGGAAGAGGTGGAGCTGGGCCTTCTCCAGCTGGGCCAGCGCGATCTCGTTCTCCCGCTTCAGCGCGTGCACGACCTTCTTCTCCAGGTCGTCCAGCGCCGCGAACGTCTGGCTGCGCACGTGCTTGACCGGGCCCTTGAGCGTCGGGTCCACCGCCTTGACCGCCTCCTCGAGCTCGCCCACGCCCTTGCCGATGGCGCCCCGAAGCTGGCCGAGGGCGCGGCGCACACCCTCCGGCACCTCGTCCCGGGCGATGTCGCCCGGCCACTTCGTGGAAGGGACGGGCCAGCGCGTCCACGTCCAGCGCGAACTTGTCCAGGACCTTGCGGATCTTCGACTCCACGGCGGTGGCGCCGAAGCGGGGGTGGATCACAGGCATGCGGATCCCGTGGGCGGCGAAGTAGTCGCGAAGCTGCGCGAAGTAGGCCATCTCCCCCGGGCCCGCCGACGTAGGACAGCGTGGGGAAGACCGTGCTCTCCACGACCGGCCGGAGGAAGACGTTCGGGCTGAGCACCGGCAGGGTCGGCATCGGCTCCGCTCCAGCACGTCGTCCGGCGAGAGATGGTCGCCGCTGATCGCGCAGGCGGTAGCCGCCGTTCTCGCGGTAGAGGCGCTCCCGCCCCGCCCCGCTCTCGAGGAAGAGGTTGACCCCTCCCTCCATGAGCGACACCTGCAGCCCGTACCCCGCCGCCTGCAGGCGCTCGGCGGTTTCGGCCAACGTCGCCTCGAGCTCCTCGCGACCGCTCCAGCTCGCGGCGCAACGCCGGTCGCGACGCCACCTTCAGCGCCGGGTCGGCCGCGTCGGTGAAGAAGAGGCCGAAGCGGCCCAGGAGCCGCTCCATGATGAGCCGGAAGCTCGCGGACAGCGTCACCCCCTCGACAGCGGCCTCGCACAGGAGGGCGCGAAAGGGAGCGCTGAAGTCCGACTCCGGGAGGTTCGCGAGGAAGTCGTCGCGGAGCGGGACCACCTCCGGGCCGAGTGGGATCCGGTGGATCGAGGGGCGGTGCTCCGTGTGCGGGGCGGGCAGGACGGGCTGGTGGAGCTCGTTGTCCACGCCGACGATGCACGTGTGGTTCGCTTCCTCCCAGTCGTGGTCCTCGGAGCCGACCCAGAAGAGGGGCAGCACCGGCTTGCCCACGCGCGCCTCCAGCGCCTCGGCCAGGCGGACCACCGTCAGCGCCTTGTACACGTTGTAGAGCGGTCCGCCGAAGAGGCCTGGCTGCTGACCCGTGGTGACCACGTAGCCGCCCTCCTCCACGAAGCGCTCCAACCGCCCTGGGTCCCCTCCCGGCGCCACGTGCATTGCCGCAGCCGCCCGCTCCCGCGCCTCCCGGTCGAACCGTCCGTCCACCTCGATCGCCTTTTCCGCGTAAGCGTCGGGGTCATCGAAATGGCCCTCGAAGAAGCGCACGACCTCCGGCTTCGCCTCGAGGTAGTCCTGGACCACGGGCGCTCCGGACGGTCGACCGACGATGAGCTCGAGGTTCCGCGCGTCTCCGGGCAAATCAGGCTCCTTTGTGGTATGGCTCGCCGCGGAGGATCGTCCCGGCGCGGTAAAGCTGCTCGGCGAGCACCAGGCGCGCCATCTCGTGCGGCAACGTCATCGCGGACAAGGACAACCGACGGTCCGCCCGCGCACAGCACGTCGGCGGACAGCCCGAAGGCTCCACCGATCAGGAACGCCACGCCGGGCGCGGAGCGGACGGCGTGTTCCTCCAACGCGCGGGCGAGGGCACGGGATCCCATCGCTTTCCCCTCTCGCGTCAGCGCGTACACCGTCAGGCCGTCGGGCAGCCGCCCGAGGAGCCGCTCGGCCTCGGCCTCCATGACCCGTTGGGGGTCGGGATCGCGGCCGGAGGCGCCGGCGTCCACCTCGACCACCTCCAGCTTCCAGTAGCGGCCCGCGCGCTCCTCGTACTCCGCCACGACCATCGCCAGCGGGCCCCGTATCCTTCCGGTCGCCAGGACGATGAGCCTCACCAGGGCAGCCCGCCCGCGCGGCTCACGACCGTGTCGCGCAGACAGCGCTCGTTGTCCCGGTAGGGGTGGTCGAGCGTGTAGTGCAGCCCGCGGCTCTCGCGGCGCAGGAGCCCGCACCGGACGATCAGCTCGGCGACCTGGAGGAGGTTGCGCAGCTCGGCTCCGTCGGCGGTCCACCGAGTGCGGATCCAGCGGAGCGCCTCCGCCGAGGAGAGTCGGGCGATCTCCGCCTCCGCCCGCTCGAGTCGCTCGTCCGAGCGGACGATCCCCACCAGCTCCCACATGAGGTCGCGCAGCTCGGTGCGCCGGGCCGTGATCCCGCCCTGGTCCGCCTCTTCCGTCCCCGGCGAGGGAAGGTCGGAGGGCACCGGGGGGTGGGTGGCTTGGCCGTTGGAGGTCTCCAACCGGTAGGAGACCATGCGCGCCGCGCGGTCGGCAAACACGACGGCCTCGAGCAGAGAGTTGGACGCAAGCCGGTTGGCGCCGTGCACGCCCGAGCAGGCCACCTCGCCCGTCGCGAACAGCCCCGCGAGGCTGGTGTGGCCCATGCTGTCGGTGAGGACGCCGCCGCAGACGTAGTGCGCCGCCGGGACGACGGGGATTCCGTCCTTCGGGTCGACGCCGCGCTCCCTGCACCCGGCCACCGCACCGGGGAACCGGTCCTCCAGCTCTCGGGCCGGGATGGCCGAGACGTCCAGGAGGACGTGCGCGTCGCCGCTCTGCTTCAGCTCCCGGTCGATCGCCCGCGCCACGACGTCCCTGGGCGCCAAGGATCCGAGCGGATGGTACCGCTCCATGAAGGCCGTGCCGTCCAGCGTGCGCAGGACCGCTCCCTCGCCGCGGACCGCCTCGGAGATCAGGAACGCCGGGTCCTCGGTCGGGTGGAGCGCAGTCGGATGGAACTGGATGAACTCCATGTTGGCGACGCGCGCGCCGGCCCGGTACGCCATCGCGATCCCGTCCCCGGTGGCGATGGGAGGGTTCGTGGTGTGCCGGTAGACCTGCCCACACCCGCCGGCGGCGAGCATCGTGAAGCGCGCGCGAACCACCATGACGGCGCCGCTCGGATGCTCGAGAACGAGCGCGCCGGTGCAGACCGAACGGCCGGAGGGGTCGGCGCTGACCAGCAGATCGAGGGCCAGGTGGTCCTCGAGCACCTCGATGTTGGGCTCGGCTGCGACCGCCGCCAGCAGCGCGGACTCGATCTCGCGCCCCGTGTGGTCGCCCGCGTGGGCGATCCGTCGGCGCGAATGGCCACCCTCCCGCCCCAGGGAGAGCCGGTCCCCCTCGCCGTGGTCGAAGCGCGCGCCCCACTCCATGAGCTCCCGCACGCGGGCGGGGCCCTCGCGCACCAGGACCTCCACGGCGCGCGGATGGCACAGCCCCGCGCCGGCCACCAGCGTGTCCTGGATATGCAGCTCGAAGTCGTCGTCTTCGCCCAGCACCGACGCGATCCCGCCGCGCGCGTAGTTCGTCGACGAGGCGGCCCGCTCCTTCTTGGTCACCAGGAGCACCCTGGCCTGCGCGGCGAGCTTGAGGGCGAACGTCAGCCCGGCGATCCCGCTGCCGATGACCAGGACGTCCGTGGAACGCTCCACTCGTGCCTCCCTAGGAGCCTGTCCGAGTGATGCAGTGGCCCGCGACCCGTGCTCCCCACGGGTGCCCCGGCGCGCCACGGCCCCGGGTTCCAGGCGACGCTCCGAAGGCATAGCCGTTGCTACGTCGAGGAGTGTCAACGAAGAAGGCGGGGCCGTGCCGCCCCAACCCTCGATCATGGATGTTCATACAGTCACTCATGTTAGGGCGATTGGGGGTTACGCCCCTGATCGGGCGTCTCTCCTCCTCGCCGTCGCTAGAGCTACGACTCGTCGTCGTTCCTTCGCTGACGAGCGTAAGCCCCGGGCACCGACGCACCAGCGTTGTTCGCGCGGGCCACTGCATCACTCGGACAGGCTCCCTGTTGCGACCGAGGTGACCAGGTCCGAGAACGGCGCTTCACCTTCCTCCCATCCGAGCGCCTGTACCATCACCCGGACCGGGCCGAGAAGTGCCACGAAGCGCTTCAGCTTCACGGCGTCCTTCTCCGTCGTGACGACGGCCCGCCCTCCGGCGCGGGCGCGGATCGACGTGCGCGTCCGCTTCGCCGTAGACGTGGTGGTCCGCGAAGGCCATCGCTCCGCGGGACGCGCCCAGCGCGTCCTGCACCTGGCGCTCGAAGGCGTCCGGGCGCGCTACCGCGGCCACGGCCAGCACGGGCGGGGTGGGCGGTGCGGCGGCGTTCCCGTCCAGGTCCCGCCACCCCCCGGGGAGGAGGGAGACGACGCCCACGAGCAGGTTCGGGTGCTCGGTGCCGATCCGGTCCGCGCCAGCACCCGGCCGCCTCTCCTCCCGGCGGTGCGGCGGGTGACGACGACGCCGTGCGCCCTCGACGAGCGCGGAAGGCGGCTCCCGGAAGGGCCCGCGTGGCAGCACGTGGCCGGGGAGGCCGTCCTCGGCGGCCATGAGGACGACGTCGACCTCCCGCGCCAGCGCCCGGTGCTGGAATCCGTCGTCGAGCACCGCCGCGGCCGCCCCGCCCGCGCCGGCGCCCGCCGCGCCGCCGCCACCCGGTCGGAGTCGGCCACCACCGGGACGTCGGGGTTCCATCGGCCGTGCAGGAGGAGCTCGTCCTCCCCGTAGCCGCGCGCGAGGAGTGACGGTCGAGCGCCGGCTTCGACGAGTCGCGCGGGCGATCCATGCCGCCACCGGCGTCTTGCCCGTGCCGCCCACTGCGAGGTTGCCGACCGAGACCACGCGGAGCCCGTCGACGCGGGTCCCGCCGCGCACGTCCCACCGCCGGTTGCGCCGGGCTGACGGCGGCCCGGAACAGCCACTCGGCAGGGGCGGTGCCGAGGCGAGAGGATCCTCCCCGCCGTGCCCCCCTCCCCCGCCCACCAGCGGCGCACGCCAGGCGTGGAGCGCCGCCTTCACGGCGCGTCCCCGCGAGCCGCCCGCTCGGACAGGCGATCGAGCTCCGCGCCCAGCCCCAGGGCCATCGACTCCAGGGAGGCCCGGTCCGCGTCCCTGGGAACCGTCCAGGGCGGACCGTATTCGATGTGGATGCGGGAGAGCGGCTGAGGCACCAGGAACCCGTCCCAGCTGCGGAAGCGCCACCCGCGGGAGGCGCCGGCGGCGAGTGGGATGATCGGAAGTCCCGTCGCCTGGGCCACGGCGAGGGCGCCGGGCTTGAACACGCGGGCGGGTCCGCGTGGGCCGTCCGGGGTGAGGGCGAGGTCCTTTCCGGCGCGGGCGGCGCGGATCAGTCCCTTGAGCCCCTTGGTGGCACCCCGGGTGCTCGAGCCCCGCACGGTGCCGAACCCGTGTCGCCCGATCACCCTCGTGATGTACTCCCCGTCGGCGTGCTCGCTCACCAGCACGACGACCCCCTCGTTCCGATGGTGGTGGACCAGGGGCAGCATCTGTCCGTGCCAGAAGACGAAGATGACCGGGGCCCCCTCGCGGCGGAAGCGCAGGTAGTGCTCCTCCCCGTGCGCCTCGGAGCGCGTGGTGGCGAAGAGGGCGCCGACCAGGCCCAACCCGAGCACGCCCGCGGCCTCGAACTTCAGCTCGCTCATCGCCGTGATTCCAGGAGTCCGACCGCGAGCGCGGCCACGCGGTCCGACGCCCCCGGCGTCCCGAGGGCACCCTGGATGCGCCGCAGCCCCTCCTTCTGGCGCGCCCGCTCCGGCGTCTCGTCCAGGAGAGGCAGGAGCTGCTCGGCGAGGCGCTCGGGGGTCGCGTCGTGCTGGAGCAGCTCGGGGGCCACCCGCTCGCCCGCGACCAGGTTGGCGAGCGCCAGATGCGGAACCCGCACCAGCCTGCGGGCCAACGCGAACGTGAGCGGATGCGTCCGGTACGCCATGACGAAGGGCGTGCCCTCGAGGGCCGTCTCGAGGGTCGACGTACCCGACTTGACCAGGGCGGCGCGCGCGTGCCGCAGGAGGGCCCGTGTGTCCTCCACCACGGGAAGCCCCGCGGGCGCGAGCCAGGCCTCGGGCACGGACGAAGCGCGCGCCAGCACGGGCTGGACCTCCGGCCGCTCGCGACGGACCCGCTCCGCCGCCTCCGTGAAGATCCGCAAGTGGCGATGGATCTCCTGTCCGCGCGAGCCGGGCAGGACGGCCAGGAGCGCGCGCGACGGATCCAGCCCCCACCGACGGCAGAAGGCCTCCCGCTCCGGCGACGTCGTCCGGGCGCTCCAGCAGCGGGTGGCCGACGAAGGAGACGTGGGCGCCGGCCTGCCTCGAGCACCGGTACCTCGAAGGGGAGGATCACCGCCACGTGATCGGCTTGCTCGGCGAGCTGCCGGGCGCGGCCCGCCTTCCACGCCCATACCTGCGGCGAGATGTAGTACAGGACGGGGATGCCCCGATCGTGCGCGGCACGTGCCGCCCGCAGGTTGAAGCCCGGGTAGTCCACGGGAAGGACCAGGTCCACCTCGCCCGAGTCGATGATCCTCCGGACGCGCGCGCAGCAGGCCCCGAAAGAACCCGAGGTGGCGCACGACCTCCACGAAGCCCATGACGGCGAGCCGGTCCAGGCCGGCCAGGAGCTCCACGCCCTCGGCCGCCATGCGCGGCCCGCCCAGGCCCGACCAGGCGCACGCCGGGAATCCGCGCGCGCAGCGCCCGCGCCACGCCGGCGCCGTGGTCGTCGCCCGACGCCTCGCCCGCGAGGAGGAGGATCGTGGCGGGTCCCGATGGGCCCGTCGGCCACCCTCCTCAGATCCGCCCCAGGTACCAGATCAGGAGGGCCACCAGCACGAGGAAGAGCAGGAGACGCGACATGCGGCATCCCCTTGCGGGCGTTGATCCAGCTCTTCTTCCGGCTACGCCGGACGCGTATCAGCGACATGCGCTCTCGATCCGCTCCTGGATGGCCAGCGCCACGGCGAGTGCGGCGCGGCCATCCTGTCCGCTCACCGCGGGGCTCACTGCGCCCCGTATGGCGTCACGGAAGTTCTCGAGCTCCCGGCGCAGGGGCTCGGTGCCGTCTCCCTGCAGCGGGATACGCTCCACGATCTCCGTCAGGTCCATGGCCGCGGGCCCGCGACTGCGCCGCGTCGTGCAGCTCGTCGAGCCGACGCCGCAGGCGCAGGAACTCGCCCGTCCCCGCCGCCAGGTTCAGCGAGATGTAGCCCGACGGCTGGAAGAAGCGGAGCTTGCGCATCTTCTCCAGGGACACCCGGCTGGCCGTCAGGTTCGCCACCGCGCCGTTCTCGAAGCTGAGGCGCGCGTTGGCGATGTCCACGTTGGGCGTCAGCACGCTGACCCCCGAGGCCGCCAGCTCCCTCAGCGACGAGCCGATCAGGCTCGTCACCAGGTCGACGTCGTGGATCATCAGGTCGAGCACCACCGCGACGTCCGTGCTCCTCGGCGAGAACGGCGCCATGCGGTGCGACTCGACGAAGAGCGGGCCGTCCAGGTACGGCTCGGCCGCGAGCACGGCCTGGTTGAACCGCTCGACGTGGCCGGTCTGCACGAACGTCGCCGGCGGCCGCGGCGGCCTCCAGGATGCGGTCGGCCGCCGCCAGGTCGGGTGCGAGCGGCTTCTCCACCATCACGGGCCGGCCCCGGCGCAGCGCCGCGACCGCCACCGCCTCGTGGTCCGAGGTGGGTACGGCCACGACCAGGGCGTCCGAGGCCTCCAGGAGGCCCTCCAGGTGTCGTGGACCGGGACGCCGAGCTGGCTTCCCACCTCCGCGCGCTCGGCGCCGCGCAGGTCGTGGACACCCGCCATCGTGACGCCTTCGAGGCCGGCGAGGATCCGGGCGTGGTGGAAGCCGAGGGCGCCCACACCGGCCACGCCGATGCGGGGATGGTCGACCGGGCTCATGGGACGTCGTCCTTTGGGCGCGTGCAGAGCTTCCCTAGAGCGTGATACCGCGCTCGCTGGCTTTGATGAACTGGAGAAGCTGGCGCACTTCGGGGATCGCCGGTACCTCCGCCTCGGCACGGGCCACCCCCTGGCTCACGTTCAGCTTCGACTGGAAGAGGATGCGGTAGGCCTGCTTGAGCGCCTTGCGCACCTCCGGAGAGAAGCCCCTGCGCTCCAGGCCGACGGAGTTGAGTCCGTAGAGCGCGGGGGGGTTGCCTGCGACGCGGCAGTAGGGCGGCACGTCCTGGGCGATGCGCGAGCCGCCGCCCACGAAGGCATGCGCGCCGATGCGCACGAACTGGTGGATGGGCGTGATGCCGCCGACGATCACCCAGTCCTCGATGGTGACGTGACCGGCCATGTTCACGGCATTGGACAGGATGACGTGGTTGCCGAGCTCGCAGTCGTGGGCCACGTGCGTGTAGGCCATGAGGAGGCAGTCGCTTCCCACCACCGTGCGCCCGGAGGCCAGAGTGCCGCGGTTGAGCGTAGCGAACTCGCGGATGACCGTGCGGTCGCCGACCTCTAGGAGCGTGTCCTCACCCTGGAACTTGAGGTCCTGGGGATCGGTGCCCAAGCACGGCCCCGTTGGAGATGCGGCAGTCCTCGCCCACGATCGTGTCGCGCTCGATCAGGACCCGTGGACCGATCTCGGTGCCGTCGCCCACCCGCACGCGGGGACCGACGATCGCCCAGGGTCCGACCACGACGCCCTGGCCCAGCTCCGCATCGGCGTCCACCAGCGCGGTGGAATGGATGACGGTCTCGCCGCGGGTACCCACGGTGGCTTCGCTCATTTGTCCACGATCCTCGCCATGAGATCGGCTTCGGCCACGAGCTGTCCGTCGACGAACCCCTGGCCGCGCATTTTGCATGTGTGACGCCGGTACTGGATCATCTCCAGCTCGAAGACCAGCGTGTCTCCCGGCGTCACCGGACGCCGCCACTTCACGTTGTCCATCGTCATGAAGTACACGACCTTCTCGTCGGGCTTGTCCACCTCCTCCATCAGGAGGAGGCCCCCGACCTGCGCCATCGCTTCGATGATCAGCACGCCCGGGCATGACCGGATGGCCGGGATAGTGCCCCTGGAAGAACGGCTCGTTGATCGTGACGTTCTTGATCCCGACGATGCGCTTGCCCGCCTCGAAGTCGATGATCCGGTCGACCAGGAGCATGGGGAAGCGGTGCGGCAGGTACTCCATGATCTTCGCCGCGTCCAGATAGGCGCCCGCGGCCCGCGCGTCGGGCGTGCTCGGCCAGGGCACGCGCCAGCGCCACGTTGCCGGCGTGGCTCGGGCGGTCCGCCACGACGTGGGCATCCAGGCGGGCTCCGAGGAGCGCCAGGTCGCCCACGATGTCTCCCACCTTGTGGCGCAGGAACTCGTCCGGGAAGCGGAGCTCGTCGTTGAGGACCTCGGCGTCCTCGAGCACGACCGTGTTCTCCAGGTTCGCCCCCAGGGCCAGCCCGCGCGCACGCAGCCCGTCCCAGTCCTTCACGAAGCCGAAGGTGCGTGCCCGGGCGAGGTCCCTGCGGAACCCCCCGTCGCAAACGGTGAACGAGCCGTACTGCCGCCCGATTGACCTCGTGATCGAAGTCGATCGTTCCCGGAGATGCGCAGCCCCTCGCCTGGCGCCGCGACGTAGGACTCCCCGTCGTTGCCCCTCACGGCCACGGGCTGCCTGCAGCGCCGATGCTGCGGGCCTCGGCGTCCTGCTCCTCCACACCCGCGTCCTCCAGCGCCGCGACGTAGTCGGCGAACGAGCCGTCGCGGATGGGAACCTCCGGCCCGGCCACCTCCACCACCACGTTGTCGATGGGCAGGCTCGCGAGGGCCGCCATGACGTGCTCCACGGTCAGCACCTCGGTCCGGCCGCGACCGAGCGTCGTCCCGAGGTCCGTGCGCACCACGTGCTCGAGCGTGGCCGGGATCTCCGGCGCGCCCTCCAGGTCCGAGCGCCGGAAGCGTATCCCCGCCCCGGCCGGAGCCGGAAGGAACACGAGGGAGGCGGGCTGCCCGGAGTGCACGCCGATGCCATCGAGCGTGACCTCCCTGGCGACCGTCCGCTGCTTGCCCGGATTCATGCGCCTCCGTGGTGGTGGGGTCGTCCGCGACCAAAACAATGAAAGCTAATCACAATCACGTCACGTATCTAACCGATCGCCGGGCCCCTTGAGCGCGCGGACCTCGGCCTCCAGCGCCTTCACCCGCTCCAGGAGCTTCTCGATCCGTCCCAGGTGCGCCAGCCGTTTCGTGTCCTCCCGGTGCGGGCGCGCAGGGTGCCCGGACATCGTCTCTCCGGGCGGCACGTCCCGCATGACCTTGGCCGCCACCACCAGGCGAGCGCCGTCCCCTACCTCGAGGTGACCGATCAACCCCGCCTGCCCGCCCATCCACACGCCCTTGCCTACGCGGGTCGAGCCGGCGATGCCCGCCATCCCGGCGATCATCGAGCCCGCACCGATATGCACGTTGTGGGCCACCATCACCAGGTTGTCGATCTTGACCCCTTCCTCCACCACGGTGTCTCCGATGGATCCGCGGTCCACCGTCGTGTTCGCGCCGATCTCGGTGTCGGACCCGATCACGGCCCGTCCCACGTGCGGAACGCGTCGGTGCGCCCCGTCCAGGAACACGTATCCGAAGCCGTCCGCGCCGATCCGGACGCCCGAATGCAGGATGACGCGGTCGCCCAGGACGCTGTCCGGGTACAGGACGACCTGGGGGTGCAACGTGCAGTCGCCGCCGATGCGGGCACGGTCGCCCACCACCACGTGTGCGCCGATCCACGAGCGGTCCCCCACCTCGACGCCGTCGCCGAGGACCGCGAAGGGCCCGATCGCCACGTCGCTGCCCAGGCGCACGCCCTCTCCCAGCGTTGCGGTCGGGTGCACGCCGACGGGGCGCCGCGTCGCGGGGTGCAACCGGGCCAGGAGGGCGAGAAGGGCCCTCTGCGGCTCCTTCACGGAGACGAGCGGGCGGTCCTCGCCCACGTAGCGCTCCATCTCCTCCGAGACGAGGAAGGCCCCCGCCCGCGAGGCCTCCACGTACTTCGCGTATCGCTTGGTGGTGAGGAGGGCCAGCTCGTCGGGTCCGGCCTCGTCCACGGGCGCCACGCCCCGGATGCTCAGCCCGGGATCGCCGCGCACCTGGCCCCCGACCGTCTCCGCGATCTCCGCGAGCGACAGGGGAGAAGGCGCCGACATCGGACGGGAATCCTGCATGGAACGCTCCCCCTTTCAGCGAGCTACCGATGGAAAAGGGCCCACGGGCGCGCGCTGATGCGCCCGTGGGCCCCGGTGCCGCATGCCGTGGGCAGTCCCCTTACCGGGATCCTCCGGGAGGCGGCTGCTGGTGCCTTCAACCTGCGGATGACTTCCTGCGTGAGGTCGAGCGACGGGTCGGCCGAGATGATCGAGCCTGCCGCGACGTCCAGGATCAGCGCGTAGCTGCCCTCCTCGCGCATCTTCTCGATGACCTCGTTGACCTTGTCCATCACCGGCTGGATGAGCTCCGCCCGGCGCTGCGCGGCGAGCTGGTCCAGCTCCTGCATGCGCTGCTGGGCGTCGGTGGCCTTCTGCTGGATCTGCTGCTGGCGGTTGCGCTTCGCCTCGGGAGACAGGGTGAGCTCCTGCTGCTGAAGCTGCTGCTGCATCCGCTGAAGCTCGTCCTGGAGCTGCTGGGCCTCGTCCGTATAGCCCTTCATGTCCTTCTCGAAGGCCGCCTGTGCCTCTTTGGCGCCCGGGGCCTGAGCGAGGATCTCCTGGGAATTGATGTAGCCGATCTTCAGCGTCTGCGCCTCCGCGGTGCCGGCGGCCAGCGCGAAGACCAGCGCCAGGGCAGCGAACGGGGTGCGTCGCATGGGCTTCTGCTCCAGTAGGGGTGGGGCTGTCGATGTCCTGGCCCGGCGGGGCGGTGATAGCCCGTTCCGGGTGTCTTTTTCTGCTGCGTGTATGCTAGTCCGGACGCGGGCGACATGTTCCCGTGTTCCACGGGTTCCCGCCAACGCCGGTACAGCCTGATAATTTCTCCCCGGACGGGAGATCTGTACAGCTTCCCGCGGCCCGGATCACGAAACGTCGGCTAGCAGGTCGCTGAAAAAGGGGAGTACCCCGCGCGCATGGGGCTTTCGCGCGTTCAGCCAAGGAACGACGACGAGTCGTAGCAGCGCTACGGCGAGGAGAAGAGACGATGGATCGGTCAACAAGCGCGCAGCGCTTGTCGCGAAATCCCCATGCGCCCATCAACATGCAGTATATGAACTTAGGAGGTTGCGGGTTGGGGCGGCGCGGCCTCGCCTCCGTCGTTGGAGCTCCTCGACGTAGCTATGGCTATGCCTTCGTCGCTCCGCCTGGGATTCGAGGCCGTGGCGCTCCGGGACCCGTGCGCAGCACGGGTCGCGGGGTGCTCCCCTTTTTCAGCGACCTGCTAGAAGCCCGGGCCCATCCGGAAGTGGAGCTGCCACCCCGGCGTGGTCTTGTCGAAGCCATAGGCGTAGTCCAGCCCGATCGGACCGAACGGCGTTACGAGCTGCAGGCCGAAGCCGGCGCCACGGAACAGCTTGGTCGGGTCGATCTGGGCGGGCGTCCGCCACACGTTGCCGGCGTCGTAGAAGGCCGAGAGGGAAATCTGGTCATTGAGGCGCAGCGCGTACTCGGCGGTCATGCTGAAGAAGGCGTTTCCGAGCCGCTGGATGTCGAAGATGTCCCGCGACCGCTCCGGATAGTAGCCGAGCGGGGTGATCGACGTCTCGTCGTAGCCCCGCAGCGGCTGGCCGAACTGCACGCCACCCATCCAGAACCGGTCGAAGGGGAAGGCGTCCGCGTTGCCGAACACCGCGCCGGCCTTGAGCGAAAGCCCCAGGCTGAAGCGGATGGGCCGGCCGCCGGCGCCCTGGTTGCCGATCTGACCGACGGGCACGTACCACGTCCCCTCTCCCAGGACCTTCGTGAAGTTGCCGTCGCCGCCCAGTATGCCGCCGTTGGCTTCGATGTTGATGCTCTGCTTGGATCCCACGGTCGGGAACAGCGGATGGTCGAGCGTCTGCCGGGTGACCCCGATGGAGAGCTGGCTCTGGACTCCGGGAGCCCGGCCGAACAGGGACGTGTCGTCCACGTTGCTGAACTGCTCGTACTTCGTCCGAGAGATCGAGTAGCCGAGGAAGAGGCGCGTCACGCGGGATCCCGGCCAGGGCACGCCGAAGCGGAAGCTCGTCCCCAGCCGCCTGCGACGGCCGCTGGCGAACTGGAAGAAGCGGTCGCGCGAGTTGTACAGCGACACCGATCCCGAGACCTGGCTCTGGAACAGAGCCGGGTCGGAGTAGGCGAGCTCGAAGCTGTTCAGGTATCGGCCGAAATCCCAGCGCAGCGAGCCGGACTTGGCCTGACCGAAGAGGTTGGGCTGCTCGTAGCCCAGGAAGCCGGACAGACCTACTCCACCACCGACGGAAGTCCCGAAGTTTATTGAACCTGTCTGCTTTTCCTTCACGTGGAACGTGATGTTCACGTCGCCGTTGTCGAGGGGCGTGATCTCGGGCACCGGCATCGGCGTCTCGAAGAACCCGAGCGACGAGATGCCCTGATAGCTGCGCAGCACCCGGTCCTGCGAGTAGACGTCCCCGGGCAGGATGGAGATCTGGTTCCGCACCACCCATTCGTACGTGTACTCGTTGCCGACGATGGACACGCGGTTGACGATGGCCGGTTGGCCCTCCTGGATCTCCCAGCTCGCGTCGACCGTCGGGTGCCCGCCCTCCTCCGCAGCGGGATTGCGGTTGATCACCGGGTTGATTTGCGCGTAGAGGTAGCCCTCGTTGGCGTATCGCTCCCGTGCGGCCGCGATGGCGGCGTTGAAGGCCTCGGCGTCGAACACCTGGCCCGTTTGCCCCTGGGCCTCCTGGCCACCGATGCCGAGGCTCCGCAGGAGACCACCCTCCTCGTGGCGGAACAGGCCTTCCAGGTCGGCGTCGTCGAAGCGCGTGTTCCCGTCGATCGAAAACGAGTTCAAGACGTACTGGGGGCCCTCGTCCACCGCGATGTCGACCTCCGCCTTCCCGGTCTGCGGATCGACGATCAGCGTGTCGGACCGGACCTTGAAGTCGAGGAAGCCGTGGGAGCGGTACAGCGCGGGGAGGTTGTCCGTGAGGTCGCTCTGGAACCGGGCGTCGTCGTACGAGCCCGGGCGGAACCACCAGAAGCCCTCGCGCTTGGTGCTCATTGCACCGCGCAGCTCGTCGGCGGTCAGGGACTCGTTGCCCGTGAAGTCGATCTGCGCAACGGTGACGCGCTGGCCCTCGGTGACGTCGACGATGACGTCCACCTCGTTGTCCCGGCCCTCGACGGGCTCGGTCCGATCCTCGATGGAGGCGAACGGGATCCCCTCCTGGGCGAGCTGGGCCCGGATGAAAGCCTTGGCGTCCAGCATCGACTGCGGATCGTAGGGAACGCCTGGCTTCAGTCCGGTCGTGTCGCGCGTCTCGCGCGCCGAGGCGTGCTCGAGGCCGTTGATCTCCACCCGGCGCACGAGCGGCCGCTCGGTCACGTCCACGATCAGCACCACACCCGGGGCGCTCCCGCGCGCCCGCACGACCACGTCGGAGAACTGCCCCGTGTCGAGCAGCGCCTTGAGGCCACGCTGGATGTCGCGGTAGGTGATCTCCGAGCCGGGCTGGACGGCGAAGACGGTTCGCACGTCGGTGGCGGCCACGCGGCTGTTCCCCTCCACGACCACCGAGTCGACGCGCTGGGGCCCGGGAGTTCCCTGCCCCGCCGCCTGACCCGCTACAGGTGTGGCGGTGGAGAACGCCATAACGGCGGAGAAGGCCGCCGCCAGCGCGGTGGCCTTCCCCGACCTCTTCACAAGGGGTCTCTTGCCCGACATCCTCACGTCTTCGTCGTCGATCCTGCCTGCAGGGTGAGTCCCTCGCCGTCCGGGCTCGCGCCCACCTCGATCTCGTCGCCCGCCGGAGAACTCCGCTGTCAGGATCTTCTCCGACAGCGGATCCTCGAGGTAGCGCTGGATCGCCCGCTTCAGCGGCCGGGCGCCGAACTTCTCGTCGTACCCCTTCTCCACCAGGAAGCCGACGGCCTCGTCCGTGAGGCGGATCGTGAGCTCCTCCTCCTGCAGGCGCTTGCGCACGTCCGCCAGGAGGATGTGGACGATCTCCGCGATCTCGGCCTTCGACAGCGGTGGAAGACGATCACGTCGTCGACCCGGTTGAGGAACTCCGGATTGAAGGCCCGCTCGACCTCCTGGCGGACCTTGTCCTTCATGATGTCGTAGCTGGTCTTCGGGTCCGCCGGCCTGGAAGCCGAGGCCTCCGCCCTTGGTCATGTCCCGCGCGCCCAGGTTGGACGTCATGATCAGGACGGTGTTCTTGAAGTCGATGACCCGGCCGTAGTTGTCCGTCAGGTGGCCCTCGTCGAGCACCTGCAGCAGGATGTTGAACACGTCCGGATGCGCCTTCTCGATCTCGTCCAGCAGCACCACCGAGTACGGCCGGCGCCGCACGGCCTTGGTGAGGGCGCCCGAATCCTCGTAGCCGACGTAGCCCGGAGGCGCGCCGATCAGGCGGGACACGGAGAACTTCTCCATGTACTCGCTCATGTCCACGCGGATCAGCGCCTCGCGGTCGGCGAACATGAACTCGGCCAGGGCGCGGGCAAGCTCGGTCTTCCCGACGCCCGTGGGGCCCGAGAAGATGAACGAGCCGATGGGGCGGCGCGGGTCCTTGAGCCCCGCCCTGCTCCGCCGGATGGCGCGGCTGATGGCCTCGATGGCGTCCTGCTGGCCCACGATGCGCCGGTGGAGCTCGTCCTCCATGTGCACCAGGCGCTCGGACTCCGTCTGCTGGATGCGCGTCACCGGCACGCCGGTCCAGCGGCTCACGATGAACGCGACGTCCTCGCCGGAGATCTCGGGACGGTGGCGCTTGCGCTCCTCCTCCCACGCCTCCTGGCGCTCGCGGATCTGCTGGCCCAGCTCCCGCTCCTCGTCGCGCAGCTCGGCGGCCCGCTCGAAGTCCTGGTTGCCGATGGCCTCCTCCTTTCGGCGGGCGATCTCGGCGAGCTGCTCCTTCAGCTCCTCCACCTCCGGCGGCGGCACCTGGCTGGCGATGCGGGCGCGGGCGCCCGCCTCGTCGATCACGTCGATGGCCTTGTCGGGCAGGAAGCGGTCGGTGATGTAGCGGTCCGAGAGCTTCGCCGCCTGCTCGAGGGCGTCGTCGGGGATCACGATGCGGTGGTGGTCCTCGTAGTGGCCGCGCAGGCCCTTGAGGATCTCCACCGTCTCGTCCACGGCCGGCGGATCCACGATGACCGGCTGGAAGCGGCGCTCCAGCGCGCCGTCCTTCTCGATGTACTTGCGGTACTCGTTCAGCGTGGAGGCGCCGATGCACTGCAGCTCGCCGCGCGCCAGGGCGGGCTTGAGCATGTTGGAGGCGTCGATGGCGCCCTCGGCGGCCCCGGCGCCCACCAGCGTGTGCAGCTCGTCGATGAACAGGATCACCGTCTGGCTCTGCTGGATCTCGTTCATCACGGCCTTGAGGCGCTCCTCGAACTGGCCGCGGTACTTCGTGCCGGCGATCACCGCCGCCATGTCCAGGGCCAGGACGCGGTGGTCCTTCAGGGCCTCGGTCACCTCGTTGCGCGAGATGAGCTGGGCGAGACCCTCCACGATCGCGGTCTTGCCCACGCCCGGCTCGCCGATGAGCACGGGGTTGTTCTTCTTACGCCGGCACAGGATCTCCATGACCCGCTCGATCTCGGAAGTGCGCCCGATGGTGGGATCGAGCTTGTTCTGGCGCGCCAGCTCGGTCAGGTCGCGGCAGAAGTGGTCCAGCGCCGGGCGTCTTGGACTTCTTGTCGCCCGGCTTGGTCGCGGCGCCCTGCGGGCGCCGCCCCGGAGCCGATGCCCGCGGGCTCGGAGGGCGTGACGTCGGAGCCCAGGACCTTCAGCGTCTCGGCGCGCGCCTCTTCCAGCGTGACGCCCAGCGAGTTCAGCACCTGCGCGGCGATGCCCTTCTCTTCGCGGAGCAGCCCGAGGAGGAGGTGCTCCGTGCCCACGTAGGAGTGGTTGAAGTCCCGGGCCTCGGCCATGGCGAACTCGAGGACCTTCTTGGCGCGGGACGTATAGGGAAGCTCGCCGAGGGCGATGGTGGCCTTCCCCTTGCGCACGGACTCCTCGACCCGCTCGTGGATCTGGTCGAGATCGACGTTGAGGTTCGTGAGGACCGCTGCGGCCACGCCCTCGCCCTCACGGATGAGGCCGAGGAGGATGTGCTCCGTCCCCACGTAGTCGTGCTGAAGCCGGATGGCCTCTTCCCTGGCCATCGCCAGAACCTTCCGGACCCGGTCGGTGAAGTTGTAGTTCATCTCACGTCTCGGCGGACTCGCCTCTCCTCAGGCACGGGCGGAATCGTCGTCCTCCCCGGAGGATCCGGGCGGGACATCCCCTTCGGTCGCGAGGATGCGCCGCACGTACGTCGCACGGTGCGCATCGCTTTCGGTTGGAGGGAGGTCACGGCTGGCGGCCTGCTCGAGATGGGCAGGCTGCGTGAAGATCATGATTTTGTTGAGCGTGTATACACGGAGCCCCGGGAGGAGTTTCAGGCTCGCGCCGAGCCGGACCCCGGACAGCAGGTTCATCAACTCCTCGAACGAGAGCGTCCGGGCGTAGCGCAGCAGTCCGTACGCCCTCCAGATCTTGTCCTCGGTCACGGCCCGGGCGTCGCGCAGGAGGGTCTGGCGCGCCTTCGTCTCGTACTCGATCACCTGGCGGACGATCTTGTCCAGGTGGTCGACCAGGTCCTCCTCGGTCTTCCCCAGCGTGGTCTGGTTGGAGACCTGGAAGAAGTTCCCGACCACCTCGGAGCCCTCGCCGTAGAGGCCCCGGAAGGTCAGGCCCACCTGGGCGAGGCCCTGGAGCACCCGCCCGATCTCCTTGGTCAGGACCAGCCCCGGCAGGTGCATGAACACCGACGCCCTCAGGCCCGTGCCCACGTTGGTCGGGCAGCTCGTCAGGAAGCCGAACTCGTGGTGGTAGGCGTAGGGGAGGTCCTGGCCCAGCTCCTCGTCCAGCCGGTCCACCATGCTCCAGGCCTCCTGGAGGCGCAGCCCCGAGACCAGGCTCTGGATGCGCAGGTGGTCCTCCTCGTTGATCATCACGCTCAGCGGATCGTGGTCCGTGAGGAGGACGGCCGCGCCCAGCGGGCGGTCCCTTCTCCGCGTCCCCCAGCAGGTCCCGCGACACGAGGCGGCGCTCGAGGAGGATCCGGCGCGCGCGCACCCCCACGTCGGCCATCTGCAGGAGGGTCCCCTTCCCCAGCGTTCGACGAGGCGGCGGCGGACTCGCGGAAGCGGCGCAGCACGGCCTCACGGTCGTTGACGCGCGCCCGCGGGCCGAAGGCGTGCCCCTGGAGGTTCCGGGCGAGCCGGACGCGTGTGGACAGCACGATGTCCGCGTGGTCTCCGCTGGCCTCCAGCCAGGACAGGCCGTAGTCGGGAATGGTGGTCAGGTCTTCCACGTCGCCCTCATCCTGCCGGCTCGAGGGTGCGGATCTGGTCACGGATGCGTGCCGCCCGCTCGAAGTCCTCGGCGTCCACCGCGCGCTGCAGCTTCCGCCGCAAGGCCTCGAGCCGCTTCTCCATCTCCGTCGCGGACGGGATCGGGCGGAAGGTAGACCTTCCCCATGTGCTGCGTCCCGCCGTGGATCCGCCGCAGCAGCCCCCGCAGATGCGGCTCGAACGTCGCGTAGCAGTGCGGGCACCCCAGCCGACCGGTCTCGCGGAAGTCGGCGAAGGTCAGGCCGCAGAACGAGCAGCACTCGGCCGAGCGAGGGGGCCTTGGCCGTGTCCTCCTGGCCCATCTGCGCCAGGAAGTCGGTGAGGGGGAAGTTCGCCGGCTCCGGTGTCGTCTCCAGGCCCTTTTCCGCGGCGCACTTCTCGCAGAGATGGAACGTGGACATCTCGTTGTTCACGATCTGCGTGAGGTGCACGACGGCGTCGCCGGCTCCGCAGTTGTCACAGACCATGGTTCTTCCCCCGCTGCGTTCCTACGACGTTCTACCACTCTCCTCGCTACCCCGCACCGTTGTCATGGAGCCTTCCCCCGGCGAGCAGGAGGGTGCGGTCCGCCCGCTCGGCCAGCTCCCGGTTGTGCGTCACGATGATCATCGACAGCCCTCGCTGCTCCCGCAGCGCGAACAGGAGGTCGTGCAGGCGCTCGCTGGTCTGGTTGTCCAGGTTGCCCGACGGCTCGTCGGCCAGCAGGACCAACGGCTCGGTTCACCAGCGCCCGCGCCACCGCCACCCGCTGCTGCTCGCCGCCGGAGAGCTGCCGGGGCTTGTGATCCGCCCGCTCGGAGACCCCGACGGCGTCCAGGAGATCCCGCGCCCGGGCGCGGGCCTTCGCCGAGCTCGTCACCCCCGACCAACGCGGGCATCATGACGTTCTCGAGTGCCGTGAACTCGCGGAGGAGGTGGTGGAACTGGAAGACGAAGCCCACGTGCCGGTTCCGCATCGCGGCGAGGGCCTCGTCGTCCAGCCCGGCGACGGGCCGTCCCCCGAGCATCACCTCGCCGGCCGACGGCCGGTCCAGGGCGCCCAGGATGTGGAGGAGCGTGGACTTGCCGGCGCCGCTGGCGCCGACGATCGACACCGCCTCGCCCGCCTCCACGCGCAGCCCTACACCCCGAAGGATGTGGAGTTCGCTGCCGTCACCCATGACGAAGCGCTTCTCCAGCTCGCGTGCCTCCAACGGCGGCCGGGACGATTCCACGAGAGGGCTCTCATTCATGGCGGATCGCGTCCACCGGCTCGAGGCGCGACGCCTGGAGGGCCGGGTAGATCGTCGCGGCGAAGGCCACCGCGATGCTGGCGGCCACGATCTGCACCACGTCCAGCACCTCCACCGATACGGGGAGGTGGTCCACGAAGTAGACCTCGGGCGGGATCGGGATGAGCTGGTAGCGGCCGAGGACCCAGCACAGGACGAGCCCGAGCAGCGTCCCCGCCACCGTGCCCACGACGCCGATCCAGGCGCCCTGGAGCACGAAGACCCGGAGGATGCCCCTCCGCGTCATCCCCATGGCCTTGAGGATGCCGATCTCGCGCGTCCGGTCGGCCACGACCATCACCAGCGTGCTCACGATGTTGAAGGCCGCCACCACCACGATCAGGAAGAGGATCAGCCCCATCGCGAGCTTCTCGAGCTTGAGGGCCGCGAAGAGGGACCGGTTGGTCGTGATCCAGCTCTCGACGTAGTAGGGAAAGCCCAGCTTCGTCTGGATGGCGTCGCCGATCTGGGTCGCCATCCCGGGGTCCACCGTGCGCACGCCGATTCCCGACACCTCGTCGGTGTTCTCGATGCCCAGGAGCTCCTGGGCGTCCTGGAGCCTCGTGTAGACGTTCTGGGTGTCGTATTCGTACATCCCGGTCGTGAAGGTGCCCGTGACCTCGAACTGACGCGGGTGGCGGGCATGATGCCCAGGAGCCCGCGCTTGAGGTTCTCGAAGGCGTACGACGATGACCGTGTCGCCCACGAAGAGCTGCATGCGGTTGGCCAACCCGCTCCCCACCAGGATGGGGGCCGCGCCGGACGGCGGCGGCTGCAGGTCGAGGGCGCCCTCGATGATCTTGCGCTCCATTCGCGTGGCCGCGCCCGCGGTCGTGTCGACGCTGACGCCGTACAGGGTGGCCGACTGGGTGTATTGATCCCCGCCCTGCCCGCGCGTGAGCGCCACCTGCGTGAGCACGAAGGGCGCGGCGCCGACGACGCCGGGCACCGACAGCGCGGTGTCACGCACCGCCTGCCAGTCGTCCATGCGGAGGCGAGCTCCCCTGGCGCAGGATGAAGATGTGGGGCGTGGACTCGAGGATCTTCGCCGCGCAGGTCCTCCTGCATCCCGGTCATCACCGCGATCACCACGACGAGGGCGGTCACGCCCACGGTCACGCCGCCCAGGGCGATCCAGGTGATGAGGGACAGCAGCCCCCGGCTCCTCCCGCCACCCAGGTAGTGGCGGGCGATGAACCAGTGCAGGTTACGCATCGGCCGGGCCCTCGGTCCCGCACCCCCCGGCCCTCACTCGTCGCTCCGCAGGATCGGGAAGAGGATGACGTCGCGGATGGAGGGTTGGTTGGTCAGGAGCATGACGAGGCGGTCCACGCCCATGCCCACGCCCCCGGTCGGGGGCATCCCGTACTCCAGGGCTCGGATGTAGTCCTCGTCGATCTGCTGGGCCTCCTCGTCGCCCTCGGCCCGAAGGAGCGCCTGCTCCTCGAACCGCTGGCGCTGGTCCAGCGGATCGTTCAGCTCCGAGAAGGCGTTGAAGATCTCCATCCCGGCCATGTAGAGCTCGAAGCGCTCGGTCAGCTCCGGCTCGCCCCGCCTGGCTTTGGCGAGGGGGGAGAGCTCCCTGGGATGGTCGAGCACGAAGGTCGGCTGGACGAGGCCCGGCTCCACCAGCTCCCCGAAGAGCTTGTCGATGAGCTTGCCCCGCCCGGCGCCCTTCAGCTCCGGGATCGACAAGGTCTCGGCCCGGCGGCGCAGCTCGCCGTCGGGGAGCTCGTGCACGTTCGCGGACAGCGCTTCGGAGAGCGCGTCCACGAGACGGATGCGGGCGAAGGGCGGCTCGACGCTGATCTCGTGCTCCTCGAAGGTGAAGGACCGCCGACCGAGGACCCGGTCCGCGACATGGACGACCATGCGCTCCACGAGGTCCATCTGGTCCTCGTAGTCCGCGAAGGCCTGATACCACTCGAGCATCGTGAACTCGGGGTTGTGGAACCGGTCGATGCCCTCGTTGCGGAAGTCCTTGCTGATCTCGTAGACGCGGTCGAGTCCCCCGACCAGGAGCCGCTTCAGGTAGAGCTCGTCGGCGATGCGCAGGAACATGGTCCGGTCGAGCGCGTTGTGCAGCGTCACGAACGGGCGCGCCGACGCGCCCCCGTAGAGGGGTTGCAGCGCGGGCGTCTCCACCTCCAGGAACCCTTCGTCGTCCAGGAAGCGGCGCAGCTCGGTGATGACCCGGGCCCGGGTGCGGAACACCTCGCGCACCTCCGGGTGCACGGCGAGGTCGGCGTAGCGTTGGCGGTAGCGGGACTCGGTGTCCGCGAAGCCGGAGTGGACGGTCCGCTCCCCCGTCTCCGCGTCGACCTCGACCTTGCCGAACGGAAGCGGCCGCAGCGACTTGGTCAGCAGCGTCCACGTCTCCACCCGGACCGTGACCTCGCCCATGCGCGTCCGGAACACGGGCCCTCGACGCCGATCCAGTCGCCCAGGTCCAGGAGGTCCAGGTCCGCGAAGGACTCCTCCCCCAGCACGTCCTTCCGGAAGTAGAGCTGGATGCGCCCCGCAGACGTCCTCCAGGTGGGCGAACGCGCTCTTGCCGTGTGAGCGCCACGCCACCAGACGCCCGCCGAGCCGTACCCGCGCCCCTTCCCCGGACTCCCCCAGCGAGCCCGCGGCCTCGGCCTCGTCGAAGGCCGACAGGACGGCCGCGGCGCGGTGCGTGGGCGAGAAGTTGTAGGCGAACGGCTCGATGCCCCGGCCCTGGAGGGCTTGCAGCTTCTCCCGTCTGGCCCTCAGGACCTGGTTGAGATCTTCCATGGCGTTGGTTGGGGCTACGCCGCCGAGGCAGCGCCGAACTGCTTGAGATAGGCCTCGATGAAGGGGTCCAGATCGCCGTCCATGACACCGTGCACGTCCCCGACCTTCAACTCGGTTCGATGGTCGTTGACCATCGTGTAGGGCTGGAAGACGTAGGAGCGGATCTGGTTGCCCCACGCGATGTCGGTCTTCGTGGATTCCAGGACCTCGCGCTCCTTTTCCCGCTCCTCCAGCGCGTGCTGGTAGAGCGCGGCCCGGAGCATCTTCATGGCGGTCGCCTTGTTCTTGAGCTGGGACCGCTCCTGCTGGCAGGCCACCACGATGCCGGTGGGCTCGTGCGTGATGCGCACCGCCGAGTCGGTCTTGTTGACGTGCTGGCCGCCTGCGCCGGACGCGCGATAGGTGTCGATGCGCAGATCGCCCTCGTCGATGTCGATCTCGATGTCGTCGTCCACCAACGGGTAGACGAAGACGCTGGCGAACGAGGTATGGCGGCGTGACTGCGCGTCGAAGGGCGAGATCCGGACCAGCCGGTGCACACCGGCCTCCGCCTTCAGGTACCCGTAGGCGCTCTCGCCCTTGATCTCGAGGGTCACGCTCTTGATCCCCGCCTCCTCCCCCGGCTGCATGTCGAGGACGTCCACCTCGAAGCCGTGCCGCTCGGCCCAGCGCGTGTACATGCGCATGAGCATCTCGGCCCAGTCCTGCGACTCGGTCCCCCCGGCGCCCGGGTGGATCGTGACGATCGCCTCGCGGTGGTCGTCCTCCCCCTGGAGCATCGTCTTCAGCTCGAGCGCCTCGACCCCGGTGGCCAGGACGTCGAGACCCCGCTCCCACTCGGCTCAGCAGCTCCGCGTCCGACTCCTCCTCGAGGAGCTCGGCCATGGCGCCGAGGTCGTCGGCCCGCTTGCGCAGCTCCGTCCAGGGCTCGACCCACGCCTTGATGCGGTTCGCCTCTCCGATCGTCTCCCGGGCCCTCTCCTGCTTGTCCCAGAAGCCCGGCTCGGCCATCGCCCGATCCAGCGCGCTCAGGCGCTCGCGGCGATTGTCGACGTCAAAGATACCCCCTGAGCTCGGAGACCTTCTCCTCGAGCTCCGCGAGTCGTTCCAACTGCTCCTTGTTCATGGCTCGACCGGTTCGGGAACGCACGAGAGGGGCCGTCCGCCCGGGACGGCCCCTCCTCAGGCCCAACGAAACGAAATATACGGGTGCCGCCACCGGGCATCAACGCCGGGGGCGGGCGATGCCGCGCGACCTCAGAACACGCGCTCCCCCTTCGCGAGCACGTCGTTGAGGGCTTCGGTCCAGTAGTCGTGCTCCCGGGCGATCTGCTCGCCCACCTGCTCGACGTATTCCTTCCAGGACTTCCGGATCTCGTCCTCGAAGTCCTCCCTGAGCGTCCCGTTGGCGAGCGCCCGCTCGTGCCGCTCCGGGTTGTACATGATCATGTCCGACACCAGGACCCGCGCCAGCCGGCGTGCCTTGTCCTTCGGATCCCGCTTGCCGAGCGTGAAGGCTCCTACGCCGGGCGGGGGCGCGGCCGGCTTCGGCGGCTCCGGGGGTGCGGGCGGCACCGGAGGCTCTGGCACCCGGTACGACTCCGGCTCCCGGTAGGGCTCGGCCTCGGTGAGGGCCGTCGGTTCCGCGAGCGGCTTCGGCTCCGCCGGCGCGGGTGGCGCCTCGTCGACCGGCCCGGCCGTGTCCATGGGCAGGCTGGTCGTCTCGAACTCGAGGGGGGTCTCGGACAGGGTCACCTCGTCACGAACCTGCTCGCGGGAGGTCTCGATCGTGTCCAGTGGCTCGATGTCGAGGCCACTCGTGTCGATCTCCGGATCCCGCTCGACCACCCAGTCGTCCACGGTCGCGCCGGAGACCGGCTCCGGCGCGGGTTGGGGCTCGGCCGGCACCTCCTCCGCTTCGGGGGCCGCCGCCTCCGCGTGCGGCCATGCCTCCTCTGGTTCCGGGGCGGCCTCTTCCGACATGGGCGCCCCTTCGGCTTCGGGCGCGATCTCCTGCTCCGGCTCGACGTCGGGCGTGGGCGTGATCCACGGCTCGACCTCGGCTTCGGGTGTGGAGGTGGCCCATGGCTCGGGCTCGACCTCCACCGACGGCTCGGTCATGGACGGGGGGAAGTCGGCCTTCCAGTGATCGGCCGGCTCCGGCTCCTCGGACGCTGCCTCCTCGGCTCTGGCCTCGTCCCGTGGCTCCTCCGGCTCCGGCGCCTGGAAGTGAGGCTCCTCGTCCACGACCGGCTCGGGCGCGGCCGGCGGCGGGGGCTCGACCGGAGCGGCGGCTTCGGCCACCGGGGCGGGCGCTTCGGTCTCGGCCGCAGGTGCCTCCTCCACCGCCGGAGGCTCCACAGCGGCGGGCTCCGTTTCGGAGGTGGCCGGCGCCTCTTCGACCGCAGGGGGCTCCACCGGCGCCGCCACCGCCACGGGGGGTGGCGGCGGGGGTGGAGGGGCCGCCTCGCCCGGCCGCTCGACCCGGAAGACGGCCGAGCACGACGAGCAACGGACCTTCACCCCCTTTTCGGGGATCTTGCGCGGATCCACCGGGAAGGACGTGGCGCAGGAAGGGCACTGGACGGTGATGACCATGGTCAGTCCATGTTCTCCGGGTGATGGGCCTCAGGTGGGGGCTTCGGTCGGCGGCCCGGCGGTCTCCGGCGCCGCCAGCGTCTCCGCGTCTTCGGCGGAGGCGGTCTCGAGGGTGGGAAGCTGATGGCGGCGGTCGACCACGTACACCGATCCCGGCAGGGATTTGGCGTAGGTCTTCATCTCCGCTGCGAGCTCCGAGATCTGTCCCGTGTGCTCGAACGTCTGGAACTGGTTGGTGACGACGCCGATGGAAAGCGTCATCAGCGGTATGCGGTGGATGTGGCCGCGCCGGTCCTTGCCCAGGAAGTACCCCGCGCGCCGGTCCTCCTCCGTGTACTGGTAGGGGATCAGCTCGTCGAAGAGCTGGATGATCTCGTCACAGGTGTCCTCCAGGTACGTCAGCGGCACGTTGAAGATGAAATCGTCCCCGCCGATGTGCCCCACGAAGCCGCCCGGCGCGAGCCCGCGCACCATGTCGCGCAGGATCCGCGACAGGATGCGGATGACCCCGTCTCCGTAGGCGTAGCCGTAGCGGTCGTTGAACTCCTTGAAGTGGTCCAGGTCCGCGTAGCACACCGCGAACCGCTCCCCCGCAGCCAGCCGGTAGGCCATGTCGCGCGCGATGTGATTCGTCCCGGGCAGCCGCGTCGTGGGGTGCACGCTCACGTCGCGGTCGGCGCGCTTCAGGACCTGTTCCAGGCGCAAGATCTTCTCCCGGGCCGGGAGGGCCTCGTGGACGACCTCGTCGGCGCCGGCGGCCAGCAGCTCCGACGCGAGCTCGGGCTCGTTGGCGGGGACGAGGACGACCACCGGAACGATGGCCGTGAACGCGTCCTGCTTGACGCTCCGGCAGAGATCGAGGGCCTCCTCGGCCTGCGGCCCCGTTTCCATCACCAGGCACTTCGGGAACGTCCTGTTCAGAAGCGCCCGTACGTCGTCGGCACGGCTCACCGTCACGACGGCGAGGCCGTCCCGCTCCCCGAACTCGGAAACGAGGGGGGCCGGGTGGGGCTTGCCCGGCCCGAAGTAGAGGATCGTCTTCTCGGATGCCATCGCAGTGTATGGGGGCGGACGCCGGACGAGGAGGTTACCGCCAGCTCGGCGGCGGTGTCAAACCTCCTGCGCCGTCAGTCGTTTGACCAGTGTGAAGTCCACGTGACGCGCTTCCTTGTCGACCCGGACCACCTGCACCCGCACACGGTCGCCCAGGCGGTAGCGGCGGCGCCCGCGGTCTCCCACCAATGCATAGGAACCTTCCAGGAAGCGGTAGAAATCGTCGTGCAGGCTGTTCACGTGGACGAGGCCGTCCACGAAATATGCATCCAGCGTGACGAAGAAGCCGAATGCCGTGACTCCGGAGATCCTCCCGTCGAACTCCTCACCCAGGTGCCGCTCCATGAACTCGACCTTCTTGAGCGCCACCGAATCCCGCTCCGCGTCGGCGGCGGCCTGCTCCCGGGCGCTGGCCAGCTCCGCCAGGCGGACCATCTCGTCTCTGTCGCGCTCCCGCGGCGGCTCTCCCGCGACGAGCGTGCGCACCACCTCGCGGTGGACGACCAGGTCCGGGTAGCGCCGGATCGGGGACGTGAAGTGGAGGTAGGCGGGTGACGCGAGCCCGAAGTGGCCGAGGTTGTCCGCGTCGTACCGGGCGCGCTGCATGGAGCGGAGCACGACCGTGGAGACGAGCTGCTCGTCCGGGCGCCCACGCGCCGAGTCCAGCAGCCGCTGCACGTCGCGCGGCGCCAGCTTCTTGCGGCGCGGGAGCCGGAGCCCGAGGCGCTGCAGGAACTCCACGAGCTCGTCGGTCTTCTCCTTGACCGGCGGCTCGTGCACGCGGTACAGGACGGGGAGGCCCCGGGCTGCGCACGCCCGGGCGACGGCCTCGTTCGCCAGGATCATGAAATCCTCGATCAGCCGGTGCGACTCCAGGCGCTCGACCCGCTGGATGTCCAGCGGCACCCCCTCGCGGTCGAGGAGGACCTTCGCCTCCGGGAGGTCCAGATCCAGCGAGCCCCGTGCCTCCCGGTGCCCGCGCACCAGCCGGGCGAGGTCGTCCAGCGTGCGGATCGCGTCGTCCACCTCGCGCCCGACCGATCGGCGGCCGTCCAGAACCTCCTGCACCTCCTCGTAGGAGAAGCGGTGTCGGCTGCGGACCAGGGTCCGGGCGAAGGACTGCTCCACGACCTCTCCGCGCTGGTCGAGCACGAGGAACGCCGAGACGGCCAGGCGCTCGACGCCGGCTCGCAGCGAGCAGGCGTCCCCCGACAGCGACTCCGGGAGCATGGGGATCACCCGGTCCACCAGGTAGACGCTGGTGCCCCGCTCCCGGGCCTCCACGTCCACCGGTCCGCCTTCCGGGACGTAGTGGGACACGTCGGCGATGTGGACGCCCACCTCCCACCGCCCTCCTTCCAGGGCCCGCACGGAGAGCGCGTCGTCGTGGTCCTTGGCGTCCGCGGGATCGATCGTGAACACCAGGAGGTCCGTGCGGTCCACGCGGTCGGCGCCCGGCTCGGCCAGCCCGCGGGCGGCCGCCGCCTCCGCTGCCCGTGAGACCTCGGGCGGGAAGTCGAGCACGAGGCCGTAGCTGTAGGCCACCGCCAGGACGTCCACGCCCGGGTCGGACAGCGGTCCCAGCACCTCCGCCACCTCCCCCGCCGGGCCCACGTTTCCCTCCCCGTAGGAGGTGACGCGGACGGCGACGACGTCCCCTTCCGACGCGTCCCCCTGGTCCCCGTCCGGGATCAAGACGTCCTTGCCGAGCCGTCGGTCCAGCGGGACGACGTACCAGAACCGCCGAGCGCGGTGGAGCGTCCCGACCACCGTGCCTCGGGCCCGCTCGAGAACCTTGATCACCCGCCCGACGGGGCTGCGCCCCGGCGGATGGCTCTCGATTCGCACGACCACCCGGTCGCCGTCCATGGTGGAGCCGAGGTTCACCGAGGGGACGAAGACGTCCGTGCCTCCGCCCTCCAGCCGCACGAACGCGTCGCCGCTCCGGGTCACGGAGGCCGGCCCCACGCGCAGGTCCATCCGCTCGGGCAGGCCGTAGCGGTTGCCCTTCACCCGGTACACCTTCCCAGCGCGCTCCAGGCCCGCGAGGAGCCGCTTGAAGCGCCGATAGTCCTCGGTGGGTACCTGGAGCGCCCGGGCCAGCTCCTTCGGCTTCAAGGGTCCGCGCCGGGACGTGGACAACGCTTCCAGGACGCGGGCCTCGAGCCCCTCGGTCCGGGCGCTCATCAGGAAGGCCGCAGACGGACCGCGAGGGTCCATCCCACGGGTAGGGTCGGAGAGCCCGGGACGAGGCGGAGATCGACCTCGGCCGGCACCCGCGCGGACAGCCAGGCGTCGACCCCCGCGATCAGGTGGTTGGCCAGGACGGCTCCCAGCGCCGTCGTGGCCTGGCGGAACCGGTCGTCGCTCCTGTGGATCAGCTCCCGATAGTCGTGCAGCGCGGTCTCCTTGCCCGTCCAATCCCAGAGGAAGGACTCACCGTACGCATTCTGCGCGTAGTAGGCGAGCGCGCGCTCGTAGGCCGGATCCCCCGCCGAGGGGGCGGAGCCCGGCGGAAAGTACAGATCCCGGGCCCGCTGCCAGATGAACCCGTTGTAGGCGCCGGGGTCCCCCTCGGGCTGCACGCCGGCTCGCGCCGGGTCGGCGTCGTAGGCGCCGGAGCGCGCCCACTTCTCGAGCGTCTCGTAGTAGGCCCAGTCCCCGTCCCGGCGGTTCCCTGCAGGCAACCGGGCCTCCGTCCACGCCAGGTCGCGGTATCCGGCGCGCGCGTCGGCACCGGCCGCGCGCCGGTCCGCCCAGATCGCCCACAGGGTCGCCTCTACGGCCAGGTAGGCCCAGGTCCGCCTCTGGCCAAGCACGTGCTGGCCCCATCCGGGGACCAGGAGCGAGCGGCCGGCGACCGAGGCGGGCCCCGGGCCCGCGGACTCCCGAGCTCCCGCGAGCTGGGCGCGGAGCGGCGCGGCGGCGAGGCCCAGCATGAGGAATCCGGCCGCCAGAATCCGGGGCTGGCGCCGGAGAGGGCTCGGGCGCATCAGAACCCGATGGAGAAGGAGACGTGGACCGGCTCCGTCTCCCCGGTCAGCGTGGAGACCGCCAGCGACTTGGCGATGGCCAGCTCGAAGCTCTGGAATCGCAGGCCGAGCCCAACCCGCGCCCCGTCCTCCTGTCCGATGTCTCCAGCCACGTAGCCGGCTCGCAGAAAGAGCGCGTCCGAGACCCCGGCCTGCAGCTCCGAGCCGACGTAGAGTGAGAGCGAGCCCGGGTCGCGCAGGCGGTCCTGCACCTCGACGCTCACCCACCCGTGCACGTCGCGGGCCTCGGCCAGCTTGCCGAGCACGTCGTAGGCGACCGCCACGCGGGCGCGGGACGGCAGTGGGTCGGCCTGCGCGGCGTTCAGCACCTGCAGCCTCGGGCCCACGTGGGCCACCATCGCGCCGAAGCGGAGGGGGAGGTCGCGGGTCGGGGTCACCTGGATCCCCGCGTCGATGGCGTAGGTGGTCGCGGTCGTGCCCGCGTCCGTGCAGATCCCACGGCAGGACAGACGGAACTGTACCACCTTCAGGTTGATGCCGGCGTCCAGACGGCCCAGAAGGTGTGCCGCGGCCGACGCGATCCCCAGGTGGTTCCGCACGGTGACCGTGCCGAGGATGTTGCCGTCGGCGTCGGTCAGATCCTGGTCGCCGACGTCCAGGAGCATGTAGGACGCCCCGAGGGTGCCCACCCCCGGGCGCGTGAAGAGCGCGGAGATGGCGGTGGCCGTGCCCACGGCGTGGTCTCCCCGGATGAGGACGACCCGGGACCCGTCCAGGCTCGCCAGCCCGGCGGGGTTCCAGAAGGCGGACTCCGGTCCCTCCATGGCCGTCATCGCACGCCCCAGGGCCACGGCCTGGGCGCCCACGGGGAGGAGCAGGAAGAGCGCTCCCTCGTTGGACGAGGGCTCGGTGTCCTGAGCTCCGACACCGCCGGCGAGGGTGGCGAGGAGCAGGAGCGTGAGCGCGCTACGGCCGGCCTGTCTCATCATCCTCCGGGATTCGGAAGCCGAGGGATCCCAGGCGGGCCCGGTTCTTCCGCCACGATTTGAGGGGCTTCACCCAGAGATCGAGGTACACCCTGCGCCCCAGAAAGTGTTCGATCTTGGCGCGGGCCGCCTGCCCCAGCTCGCGTATGGCGTGCCCGCCCCGGCCCACCAGGATCGCCTTCTGCGACGCGCGCTCCACGAAGACGTCCACGTGGACGTAGACCGGGTCCTGCGCCTCGCGGAACTCCTGGACGACGCAGAACACCGAGTATGGGATCTCCTCGTCGTACTGCTCGAAGACGGTCTCGCGCACCAGCTCGGCTGCGAAGAACCGGACCGGGTCGGTGGCGATGTCGTCCTCCGGGTAGAGGAACGGCCCCTCGGGGAGATCCACCACCAGGGCGCTCAGGAGCGCGTCGCTGCCGTCGCCGTGGAGCGCGGAGACGAGGTGGGGCGTCCGCCCCTCGGCACCGGCCCAGGCCGTCCAGCTCGACATGCTGTCGGGGTCGGCGGCGTCCGCCTTGTTGAGCGCGACGTGCACGGGAGCGGTCGTCTCCGCGAGGGCGCGCTCCAGGCGCTCGCGGTCGTCGTCGTGAGGGGGCCGGGCCGCGTCGACCACCAGGAGGACGACGTCGGCCTCGTGGAGCGCCTCGAGGGCCGCGCCGAGCATCGCTCGTTGCAGGAGGTCCTGCGCGCGCAGAATCCCCGGCGTGTCCAGGAAGATGAGCTGGCTGTCCCCCGTGGTGAGGATGCCTGTCACCCGCTGCCACGTCGTCTGCGCCTTCGGCGTGACGATCGACAGGTGCTCGCCGACGAGTCGGTTCAGCAGGGTCGACTTGCCGGCGTTGGGACGCCCCACCAGGGCGACGTACCCGGCGCGCGTGGTGCGGCCGTCCGGCTCGGGGAGGTCGGTGTGATCGGACATGGCCGCGAAAGGTCGGCTGCCGGGGGACCCCGAACAAGGCTCAGGGGAAAGGGGAACGCCCCCGGGTCG
The DNA here is from genome assembly GCA_963848895.1 of uncultured Gemmatimonadales bacterium. Classification (GTDB taxonomy): domain Bacteria; phylum Gemmatimonadota; class Gemmatimonadetes; order Longimicrobiales; family Gaopeijiaceae; genus SZUA-318. The sequence continues at coordinate 889,576 of CAWKGE010000013.1, read as the reverse complement.
CGGGAGGCGAGCGGGGGCGTTCGGAAAGGAGTCGGCGGCGACGTACTCTCCCACCAAGCTGCCCCGGCAGTACCATCCGCGCTGCAGAGCTTAACGGCCGTGTTCGGGATGGGAACGGGTGTATCCTCTGCGCTACAGCCACCGACAATCCTGGGCGGGCCGTTGAAATCGGCCCCAGTACATGGTGTTGGGCGCCGTTCGATCGGCCTGCGAGATGTCGAACAGAGGTGGAGTGGGGACGTGAGAGCCTGGAAGCGTGGCTGTGACGGCGCAGCTTGGTGTGATGTGAACTGGATGGGGGAGGAGCCGGTCAAGCCACTCGGGCGATTAGTACGGCTCGGCTTCACGTGTTGCCACGCTTCCACCTACCGCCTATCGACGTAGTCGTCTCCTACGGCCCTTCTGAGACCCGAAGGTCTGGGAGCGTTCATCTTGGAAGGGGCTTCCCACTTAGATGCTTTCAGCGGTTATCCCGTCCCGACGTAGCTACCCGGCGATGCCCCTGGCGGGACAACCGGTACACTAGTGGTCGGTCCATCCCGGTCCTCTCGTACTAGGGATGGCTCTCCTCAACGCTCCAACGCCCACGACGGATACAGACCGAACTGTCTCACGACGTTCTGAACCCAGCTCATGTACCACTTTAACGGGCGAACAGCCCGACCCTTGGGACCTTCTCCAGCCCCAGGATGTGATAAGCCGACATCGAGGTGCCAAACCGCCCCGTCGATGTGAACTCTCGGGGGCGATAAGCCTGTTATCCCCGGCGTACCTTTTATCCGTTGAGCGACGGCCCTTCCATTCGGAACCGCCGGATCACTAAGGCCTACTTTCGTACCTGCTCGATCCGTCGATCTCGCAGTCAAGCTCCCTTCTGCCTTTACGCTCTTCGTGCGATTACCGACCGCACTGAGGGAACCTTTGCGCGCCTCCGTTACGCTTTGGGAGGCGACCGCCCCAGTCAAACTACCCGCCTGCCACGGTCCCCGACGAGGATTCACTCGCCTGGGTTAGAGCCTCAACATCACAAGGGTGGTATTTCACCGTTGACTCCCCAAGAGCTAGCGCCCCTGGTTCATAGTCTCCCACCTATGCTACACATGCGGTGCCGAAACCCAATGGCAGGTTATAGTAAAGGTGCACGGGGTCTTTTTGTCCTGTCGCGGGTAATCGGTATCCTCACCGATACTCCAATTTCGCCGAGCTTGCGGAGGAGACAGCGCCCAGATCGTTACGCCATTCGTGCAGGTCGGAACTTACCCGACAAGGAATTTCGCTACCTTAGGACCGTTATAGTTACGGCCGCCGTTTACCGGGGCTTCAATTCAGAGCTTCGCAGACCGAAGTCCACTAACCCCTCCTTTTAACCTTCCGGCACCGGGCAGGCGTCAGTGCCTATACGTCGTCTCAGCGACTTTGCAGACACCTGTGTTTTTGCTAAACAGTCGCCTGGGCCGATTCTCTGCGGCCCGCTTCGGCTCCCTCGCGCAACGCGAGTTCACCTACCACGGGCTCCCCTTCTCCCAAAGTTACGGGGACATTTTGCCGAGTTCCTTCTCCGCAAATCACTCGAGCACCTTAGGCTTCTCGCCTCGCCTACGTGTGTCCGTTTACGGTACGGTCACAGTATGCACTCCCCTGCGAAGCTTTTCTCGGCGGCCTGATTAGGAACCCTTGGCGGGGTCCGAAGACCCCTTCGGCATCGGCGCTCGGCTAAAGAGGTCGTTTGTCCCCCCTCATCGCCTACCACCTTGCATCGGAATCCACCACCCGACGGTTCTTTCACTTCCGCGTCCCTCCTCAGGGTCGAACGCACATACTGCGGTACAGGAATGTTGACCTGTTTCCCATCGCCTACGCCTCTCGGCCTCGGCTTAGGGGCCGACTGACCCGGAGCGGATGAGCCTGGCTCCGGAACCCTTAGGCTTTCGGTGACGGAGATTCCCACTCCGTTTATCGCGTACTCATTCCGGCATCCTCACTTCCCTGCGCTCCACCGGTGCTCTTCCGAGCCGGCTTCGACGCCCAGGGAACGCTCCCCTACCATGCTTCACCTCCGAAGAGGTGTCGCATCCGTAGCTTCGGCGGCATGCTTGAGTCCCGACCATTATCGGCGCAGATCCACTTGACTAGTGAGCTATTACGCACTCTTTCAAGGCATGGCTGCTTCTAAGCCAACCTCCTAGTTGTCTCTGCAAATCCACATCCTTTCTCACTTAGCATGCACTTCGGGGCCTTAGCTGACGGTCTGGGCTCTTTCCCTCTCGCGGACGGACATTATCGCTCGCCCACTGACTCCCAGGGTCCATCTGTAGGGCATTCGGAGTTTGCTTGGGGTCGGTAACCGGGTAAGGCCCCTAACCCATGCAGTGCTCTACCTCCCTCAGATATGTCCTGAGGCTATACCAAAATATATTTCGGGGAGAACCAGCTATCTCTGAGCTTGATTGGCCTTTCACCCCTATCCACAACTCATCCGAGTAGTTTTCAACCCACACCGGTTCGGGCCTCCACCAGGTGTTACCCCGGCTTCACCCTGGCCATGGATAGATCGCTTCAGTTTCGGGTCTGCCCCCACGTACTTCAACGCCCTCTTCAGACTCGCTTTCGCTTCGGCTCCGGCCCTTAAGGCCTTAACCTCGCACGTGAGGAGCAACTCGCCGGATCATAATGCAAAAGGCACGCAGTCACCCACGAACCCCCCGTAAGGGGTCACCAGGCTCCTACCGCTTGTATGCACAAGGTTTCAGGGTCTCTTTCACTCGCCGTCAGGCGTTCTTTTCACCGTTCCCTCACGGTACTATGCGCTATCGGTCATGAGCTCGTATTTAGCCTTGGAGGATGGTCCCCCCAGATTCGACCGGGATTCCTCGTGCCCCGGCCTACTCGGGTACTCCAGCCACTCCCTACTCGCGTTTCGCATACGGGACTCTCACCCTCTACGGTCCGCCATTCCAGGCGCCTTCCGCTACGCTTTCGGTCGCTTTCCCTGGAGCCCCACAACCCCGCAGAAGTCTCCCCCCACGGTTTGGGCTCTTCCCGGTTCGCTCGCCGCTACTTCGGGAATCTCGTTTGATTTCTCTTCCTCCAGGTACTTAGATGTTTCAGTTCCCTGGGTTGGCTCCGCTCTCGCGGTGACGCGGTATGACCCGCGCCGGGTTTCCCCATTCGGACATCCCCGGATCGACGCTCGCTTGCAGCTCCCCGAGGCTTTTCGCAGCTTGCCACGTCCTTCTTCGCCGGCTCATGCCTAGGCATCCACCCTGTGCACTTTCCCGCTTGACCGATGGCTCCTTGGACCAGCCCTTTTGCACTCGCTGGCCCCAATTCCCCATCCAGTCACACCAGAAAGCCGTCACTTCCTTTCCTGCTTGCTTCATGTGGCTTCGGCTCCCCCGCCCCGGACCGCGCGACCTTACTGCGCTTAGGACGACGTAGCCTCACCTAAGGCTCTCACTTCCCTACTCCACCTCTGTTTTCAAAAAGCGTCTAAAAAATCGGTCCACGAATGTCGTATTCACAGCCGTGGACCGGCAATTGTTGGAAACCGAGGTTTCGAGAAAGGAAGAGCGGGTAGACCTGTGAGAGCCTTTCCGACCCTGCGCGAGGCACGGGCCTTACTCGGCATCTCCAGAAAGGAGGTGATCCAGCCGCAGGTTCCCCTACGGCTACCTTGTTACGACTTCGCCCCAGTCACCGATCTTGCCTTCGGCCGCTCCCTCCCGAGGGTTGGGTCACGGACTTCGGGCACTACCGGCTTCCATGGCGTGACGGGCGGTGTGTACAAGGCCCGGGAACGTATTCACCGTGGCGTAGCTGATCCACGATTACTAGCGATTCCGACTTCATGCAGTCGAGTTGCAGACTACAATCCGAACTTAGACCGGCTTTTTGGGATTCGCTCACCCTCGCAGGTTTGCAGCCCTTTGTACCGGCCATTGTAGCACGTGTGTAGCCCTGGGCGTAAGGGCCATGATGACTTGACGTCGTCCCCACCTTCCTCCGGTTTATCACCGGCAGTCCCCTATGAGTCCCCGACATGACTCGCTGGCAACATAGGGCAAGGGTTGCGCTCGTTGCGGGACTTAACCCAACATCTCACGACACGAGCTGACGACAGCCATGCAGCACCTGTCCTGGAGTCCCGAAGGAGGCCTCCTGTTTCCAGGAGGTTTCACCAGGATGTCAAGCCCAGGTAAGGTTCTTCGCGTTGCTTCGAATTAAACCACATGCTCCACCGCTTGTGCGGGCCCCCGTCAATTCCTTTGAGTTTCAGCCTTGCGGCCGTACTCCCCAGGCGGGGCACTTAATGCGTTAGCTTCGGCACCGAATCCGTCTATAGACCCGGCACCTAGTGCCCATCGTTTACGGCGTGGACTACCAGGGTATCTAATCCTGTTTGCTCCCCACGCTTTCGCGGATGAGTGTCAGATCCAGCCCAGCTAGCCGCCTTCGCCACAGGTGTTCTTCCTGATATCTACGCATTCCACCGCTACACCAGGAATTCCGCTAGCCTCTACTGGTCTCCAGCCTGCCAGTATCTTCTGCATTCCACGGAGTTGAGCTCCGGGTTTTCACAAAAGACTTAACAGGCCACCTGCCCGCGCTTTACGCCCAGTAATTCCGAACAACGCTTGCGCCCTCCGTCTTACCGCGGCTGCTGGCACGGAGTTAGCCGGCGCTTCCTTTGAGGGTACCGTCAGTCGCCGTCCCTATTCGAGACGACGGGGTTCTTCCCCTCTGACAGTGGTTTACACCCCGAAGGGCTTCCTCCCACACGCGGCGTCGCTGCGTCAGCCTTTCGGCCATTGCGCAATATTCCCCACTGCTGCCTCCCGTAGGAGTCTGGGCCGTATCTCAGTCCCAATGTGGCGGGTCGTCCTCTCAGACCCACTACGCGTCATCGCCTTGGTAGGCCGTTACCCCACCAACTAGCTGATACGCCGCGACCCCCTCCCTGGGCGAGAGCTTGCAAGCAGAGGCCCTCTTTGATCCAGTCCCCATGCGAGATCTGGACGTCATGTGGTATTAGCCAGGGTTTCCCCCGGTTGTCCCTCACCCTAGGACAGGTTGGTCACGTGTTACGCACCCGTTCGCCACTCGGCTCACGGAGCAAGCTCCGTGTCCTCGTTCGACTTGCATGTGTTAAGCACGCCGCCAGCGTTCGTCCTGAGCCAGGATCAAACTCTCCATTGATTTGATGAAAAAGCTTGAACAGCTCTCGATGAACGCGGTCGATTGATTAGATCGAGCGTTCGGAATCTACGTTTGAAACCCACTCGACCCCGGAGGGTCGAACCCGGCAGGACGTAGTGCCTGCCGGTTGTGGGCCCGCTCTACCTTTTCTCGAAACCTCGGTTTTCAATCAGCGTATTCGGCTGCCCTGACCGAGGAGCTTCACGGGCCGCGCGAGCGGCGATCCAGCGGGAGCTCCTTTCGAGCAAAACGCAGCGGCGGCAGTCCTTCACCCGCTCGCTGCGAGGCCAAAAAGGTAACCGAGCCGTCTCGGCAGTGTCAACACCTCTTCGAACCTCTTGTCGCGGTCCTTCGACCAGGGTGAGCGACCGGACTTGAACCGGCGACCTCCAGGGCCACAACCTGGCGCTCTAACCACCTGAGCTACGCCCACCAGAGCCCCCGACTGCGGGGTCGACGACCCGCGCTCGGGAGTGCCCGCCACGCCTCACATGTGGCGAGCAGGATAAGCTAAGCAATCGTCCGGAGGCGGTAAACCCGGGCGCGTGCGACGGCGCGGGTGGACGGCCGCGGGGCTGCGCCGCGCCGGCGGAAGCCGATGCGCCTGCTGGGACTCGAACCCAGGACCCTCGGCTTAGAAGGCCGATGCTCTATCCAGCTGAGCTACAGGCGCGGGGGGCCCGAGACCCTTCCGAACCCGGGGATAACCTAGGCCGCGGACGCCCCGGACTCAACGACCGCGCTCACGGCTCGCGCGTCGGCCATCGCGCGGCGCACCAGCACCAGAGGCGCCGGCGTCGCGACCCGTGCAGTCGCGGGCCTCCAGCGTTCCCTCGGCCCCGCGCTCCGTGACCCGGGCGTCCAGCTCGACGGTTCCCGGGCAGCCGTCGCCGTAGCGTAGCTCGAGGCGGATGCGGCCGCCCGACCACGTCCCCTCCCCGGTCGCCTCCATGGATACGGCCGGGATCCGCAGCGTGGCGCTCGCTGTCTCGTGGACCCGCGCTGCGCAGCTCGAGCACGAGCGGCAGAAGCTGCTCTCCCAGCGTCACGCTGCCGCCGAACACGACCTGGGACGCCGGCGGCTCGGCGCGTGCGGGCGGCTCGGGCACGGGTGCGCGGCGCGAGGGGTGCCCACGCGCGTGCACCCGCCGACGAGCGATGGTGCAGGCGGCAGGGTCGCCACCAGGCTCGGGCGCATCGATCGGACTCCGCGGAGGGGGGAGGTCGGCCGCGCGAGCTTCCACTGGAGTGCACGCCGCCGACCCTCGGCTCAGGGGAGGAAGCGCGTCTGCGCCTCCTCCCCGTCGCCGCTCAGCCGTTCGTACGCCCCGTCGGGGCGCAGGATCCACGCCCGGGCGGATGCGAGCTCGGCGTCGAGGATCTCCCGCAGGCGCGCACGCGGGCCGTCGCCGGTGCACCGGCGTGAGCACCTCCACCCGCTTGCTGCAGGTTGCGCCGCCGCCAGTCCGCCGAGCCGATGTAGAACTCCTCGTCCCCGCCGTTCTCGAAGTAGAAGATGCGGGCGTGCTCCAGGAACCGGCCGAGGATGCTGCGCACGCGGATGTTCTCGGACAGCCCCTCCACGCCGGGGCGGAGCGTGCAGATCGCGCGCACGACCAGGTCGATCTCGACGCCGTCCCGGGCCGCGCGGTAGAGCGCCTTCACCGATCTTGCGGTCCGTGATCCCGTTCATCTTCGCCTGGATGCGCGCCGGCCTGCCCGGCGCGGGCGTGCTCCGCCTCCCGCTCGATGCAGCGCAGCAGGTTCGGGGCCAGCGAGTGGCGGCGCCACCCACAGCCGGCGGTACGTCTTGGCTGGGCGGTCCGGCCGAGCCCATGAGCTCGTTGAAGAAGTCGTTGAGGTCGGCGCCCAGCTCCGGGTCGGCCGAAAGCAGGCCGAGGTCCGTGTAGAAGCGCGCCGTGGCCGCGTTGTAGTTGCCGGTGCCGATGTGCACGTAGCGGCGCAGGCCCCCCTCCTCCCGGCGAACCACGAGCGCGGTCTTGGCGTGCGTCTTGAAGCCCACCAGCCCGTAGACGACGTGTCCGCCCGCCTCGGTGAGCCGGTGCGTCCAGTGGATGTTGCTCTCCTCGTCGAAGCGCGCCTTGAGCTCCACGAAGGCGGCCGACCTCCTTGCCGTTGCGCAGGGCGTCGACGCAGGGCGGCGGCGAGGGGCGACTCCCGGCCGGTGCGGTAGAGCGTGAGCTTGATCGACACCACGGCCGGATCGTGGGCGGCCTCCTCGAGGAAGCGGCCCACGGTGTGCGTCGAAGGAGTCGAAGGGGTGGTGCACGAGGACGTCGCCCTCGCCCAGCAGCTCGAAGATCGAGCGGCCCGGCTCCAGGGGACGCCGCGGAACGAACGGACGGGTAGCGTTCCCCGGGGAGGTCGAGGTCGGCGATCTGCGCGAAGGCCCGCAGGTCCAGGGGCCCGTCCACCTCGTAGACGTCGCCCCGGCTGAGGACGGCGCTGTCCGTCCCGCGCTCGGAGCGGAGCTCCCGCAGGAGGTGGGCGCGCACCTCGCGGGGCATGCTCTCCTGCACCTCGATGCGCACCACCGGCTTGTAGGGGCGGGCCTCGACCTCGTCCTCGACCGCCGCCAGGAGCGAGTCCGACACGTCCTCGTCGATCTCCACGTCGCCGAGGCGGCTGACGCGGAAGGCGTGGACCTCCTGGACGTCGAAGGACGGGAAGAGCATGGCGGCGTTGCCCTCGATCACCTCCTCGATGGCGACGAGGTCCGGGCCCGTCGCCCACGGGGAGGAAGCGTGGCAGGTCCTCGGGGATCGGCACGTGGGCGAGGTGTGGCCGGTCGCCCTCGGGACCGTGCAGGACCGCGGCGAGGGACAGGCCGAGGCTCGTCAGGCGGGGAAACGGGTGGCCGGGGGCGGCCGACATCGCGCGCGGCGTCAGGAGCGGGAAGATCTCCTCGGAGAAGCGTCGCTCGAGGTCCGCGCGCTCGCCGGGCGTCGAGCTCCGTCCAGCGTCGGATGCGGATCCCGCGCTCCGCCAGGGCGGGGAGCAGCCGCTCGGTGAGGCAGGCGTACTGGCGGGCGAGGAGCGCACGCGCGCGGATCGCGATGAGGTCGAGCAGCTCCTCGGCTTCCGCGCGCCTCGGCCGCCGACGCGCTCCGGCTCTCCGTCTTCAGACGCCCCACGCGGACGACGAAGAACTCGTCCATGTTGCTCGAGAAGATCGCGAGGAAGCGGAAGCGCTCGAGCAGCGGCAGCGCAGGGTCCTCGGCGAGCTCCAGGACGCGCTGGTTGAAGTCGAGGATGCTCAGCTCCGCGTCCAGGAAGTCCTCCAGGCCCGAGCCTGCCGCGGCCTCGGCGCGTCCGCGTGCCCGCCGGGATCACCGTCGGCACGCCTCCCGCGCGCGGCGTCTCGCGCAGGAGCTTGCGTCCGACCTCGGAGCGGACGAGGAGAAGAAGCGCGGCGGTGAGGCCGGGGTCGCGCAGCCGCGGCGCGCCCACCCGCGCCAGGAGCTCGGGGAGCGGGACCCACAGGAACCCCGCCGGAGGGGTCTCGGAGGGGTGGCACTCGTGCAGCCACAGCTCCAGGTCGGGCGCTTCCTTCCGGCGTCTGCGCGAAGCCGATGAGCTCGAGGTCCTGAACCGCGTGCCCACCGTCGAACAGCTCGGAGAGGAAGGCCCGGGCCAGCTCCTCTCCCGAGCCGCGGGCCGTGGGCAGCGTCAGCCCGGAGGAGCCCTCCGTCAACGCGACGCTCCCGCCTCGCAGGACCACGAAGGCGCCGCGCACCTCGTGCGGCGCGTCCGGCCGAAGCGATGCGGTCGGGCCCGCGAGGATGCGGCTCGCGCGCTCCAGCGTATCCAGGCCGTCGGTGCCGACTCCGTGCTGCACCCTCAGGCGCTCCGCCACCGTCTCCAGGCCCGGGACACCGGGTGCGAGCTCGGTGACCACCACCTCCTGGAGCGAGCGGGTCGCGCCGCTCGTGTGGGCGACGATCCGGTCGAAGCGCACGCGGTGCACGGCGCGGCGCAGCCAGCCCGCCCGCAGGTCGCGGATCTCCCGATCGATGTCGACCGCTACCAGAGGCCGCAGCGCCACCGGGTCCACGAACTCCCGCAGCCGCGAAGCCAACTCCGTCTGGCCTGCCAGCGTCTGGTAGAGCCCATCGCCGGTGACCGGCTCCTCCAACACGCTCTCCTCCACCACCCCTTCGAGGTTCATGGCGGAGACGCTCACCAGCGACAGCGTCCTGAGGCCACCGGCCTCGAGGCGCAGGCGCAGCGTCATGCGCCGTTCCCGAGTGCCCCGTCCGGCGTGTCGAAGTAGGTCTCGCGCAGCAGCCGGTACTCGGGCTGCCCGGCGCTCATACCCAGGGGACGGGCGGCGGAAGCCATCGCCTCGAGCAGCTCCTCCGACGCCACCGGGAAGCTCAGGCGCCGGGCCACGGGGCCTCTCCTCCGTCGGGAGTATCCTCCCTCGGCGCGTAGACGGTCAGGCGTGCGCGGTGGCCCTCGCCCTCGTCGGACACATAGAGACGGCCGTCCGGTCCGAAGGCGATCCCCTCGGCCTGGGGATGCCGGTCCTTCGACAGCTCGAAGGCCGACAGGACCCTCCCCTCGGGGGACAGCTCTACGATCGCCTCCTCGCGGGCGGCGACCAGCACCAGCGTTCCGGTCCGCGGGTCCACGTCGATGCCCGACGGATGGAGCCCGTGCTTCAGGCCGAACGGCGCCAGGGCGTCGAACGGCACGCGCAGCGGTGGCGGGACCGGGGCGGCCGGGTCGATCGGGAGGCGATGGACGCGGAACTCGTCGGCCCGGGGCGCGATCGTCTTGCACGCCAGGAGGAGGCTGTTCGAGGCCGGCTCGTAGGTGAGCCCTTCGATCTCGCAGGAGCCGCCGACGCCGGTGTCGGTGACGCGGATCGGCGACGCCTCGCCCTCGGCGACGTCGACGGAACTCGTAGAGGAGGCCCCGGCTCGAGACCAGGAACCATCGTTCCCCGACGACGGGCGATTCCCTCGAAGTCGCCCGGAACCGGCGCGGACGGGGAGCCCAGCGCGAAGCCGTGGTCGACATCGCCCGTATCCGTGTCGATCGCGTACACGATGCCGCGCTCGTCGCCGTGGGCGAACAGGCGGCCGTCGTCCGCGAACGCGAGGCCGGAGATCTCCTGGAGCCGGCGCGGGAGCTCGAAGTGGGCCGCACGATGCTCGCAGATCGTAGCGCTCCGTCAGCGTCGGTGCCGCCTGCCGGGCGACGGATCGCGGGGCGTCCGGGGCGGGCCCGCCCCGCCCCGCCGCCGCCGCGCCGATGGCCAGGGCGAGCGAGTAGAGGAGCGCGGGTCGAGCCGTCACGAGCGCTTCTTGAGGCTGGCGAGCGAGCGCAGCTCGGCGGCCTCGATCACGCCCGGCGCCGCCTCGCGCAGCCGGTCCAGGAGCGTGCCCTCCGCGGAGGGCCGATCCAGGCGCGCCAGGTACTCGAGCACGAGGCGTCCGTCGTGGGACGGCACGATCTCGGCCAGCTTCCAGCGCGTTGCGAGCGTGTCCAGCGCCGGTTCCACGACCTCCTGGGCGGGCGCCGCGCGGTGCGCGTGCACGAGCAGGAGCGCATTGGCGCGCTTGCCCTTCTTCTTCGCGCGCTCCTCGGCGAGGTGGAGCTCCATGCGCGCGGCCCGATCCAGGACCTCCGCGGCGTCGGCCGGCGCCGCCGCGTCCAGGACGGCCGCGTCCCCGACCATCCTGGCTGGCCGAGGCGGTATGCGGCCCCACCAGGGCGTCACCGAGGCTCAGCTCCCCGGGGCCCGCCGCGTAGACGTTCCCGAAGCGGGTCGTCCACAGGAGGAGGACCACGCCGTTGAAGAAGAGCGACAGCACCAGCGAGACGCCGAACGCCTGGACGCCACAGGCCAACCCCACCCCGATCGCGAGGAACACGTAGACCGCGTCCTTCGTGTCCTCCAGCGTGGTCCGGAAGCGCACCGCCGCCACGATCCCGGCCAGGGAGAACGCCAGCGGGATGCTGTTCTGCACGATCATGACGATCCCCGTCACGGCCACCGGGAGGATCAGCAGCGTGTGTACCACCGACTCGTCGAAGCCACGCAGACGATGCGTGAGCATATAGACCCATGTCACCGGGACCATGATCGTCAGCGCGCCGAGCATCGAAATCGCGCCCAGCCCGGCCCCGGACCAGGGCGTCGCCGCGATGGGCGTGCCCACCGCGGCGGCCGCTTCCCTCCCACCTCGGGCGAAGTCGAGCGCGGTCGGGATGTGGCCCCCGCCCAGCACCTGCGCGGCGCCCGGAATCAGCCGCACGGCCAGGAAGACGACCGCCGCCAGGGCGACGTAATAGCCGACCAGGCGCATGAGGCGGCGGACCGTGCCTCGGGACTTGTAGCTGGCGCTCATGGCGGCCTCGGGAGGGGGCGAAACGGGTGCACCGCGCGGCCTATCATGGGTCCCGCGCACCACGGGGAGCAAGAACCTCCTGGCATCGGTCGGGGTGGCTGAGCATCTTCCCGCCATGAGCACCGCTTCCCGCCCGCCCACCGGCCGCGCGCGACGCCTCGGCGAACATCGGAGGCTCGAGCAGGGCCTGGCCGAGATGCTCGGTCTGGTACGCGGAGTAATCGCCGACGGCGCGGTCTCCGAGGACGAGGCCCGCAACCTAGCCCGCTGGACGCGAGAGAACGCGGACATCGCGACCCGGTGGCCCGCGAACCTCCTGGCACGGCGACTCGAGCAGATCTTCCGGGACGGCCGGCTGGACGCCCGCGAGCGTCGATACATGGCCTCCGTGCTCGGCCAGCTCACCGAGAACCCCACGGGACTCGGCTTCGCGCTGGCCACGGACCTCCCGGTAGACCGCCCCGAGCCGGAGGTGGTATTCGAGGGGCGGATCTTCGTGTTCGCGGGCGACATGGCCTACGGTCCGCGGCGGGCCTGCGAGCGTGAGGTCGTGGAGCTCGGTGGCGAGTGCGAACGCTCCGTGACGCGGCGCACCGACTATCTGGTGATCGGCGCGCTCTCCGCCACGGACTGGGCGCAGGAAGGGTTCGGAGGGATGGTGGACGAGGTGGTGCAGTTCCGGGCGCGGGGCGTGCCCATCGCGATCATCTCCGAGGAGCACTGGGCGGAGGCGCTGCCTTAGGGGGGCGAGGCGTCATGTGACCCCTCCCCTGCTCGTTTCCTTTTCGACACCTTTCCCTCGGCCCTCCCCAGCATCGAGGCGACCCAATGGCCACGCTCCGGGGCGCACGGCGGAGTCCGACCGGGCTTCGGCTCGCCCAGCGCTTCCCTCTTCCCGCGCTCCTGCTCGCGCTCGCCTGCTCGTCGTCCACGGAGCCGCAGGGGCCCGTCACCCTCTTCGTCACGAACGCCACGTGCGATCCCGGTCCGTGCGAGGCGCTGAGCGTCCGCGGCTTTCCGGAGGAGCAGCCCGTGACGCCCGGCGGGCTCTGGTCGATCGAGGTCGGGACCGTCGCGGCCCCGTTCGCCTGCCTCACGCTTCCGCGCTCGGGTGAGTTTCACGTGTCGGGACCGGGGACCACGACGACGTACACCTGGACCCTCGCGGACCCGATGGCCCTCGGTACGGTCGCGGCCGGCGCGTCGGCGCTCATGGCCACGCCCAGCACGACCGAGTTCGTGGCGGCCAGCGCCGCGGGCTGGCGCGTCACACTGCCGGGCGGGACGACCGTGACTGCCGACGTGGCCTGTACGCCCCCGGGCGGCCTGGACTGAGGTTCGGCCGGATCCCCCCGTCGACCCGGAGAGCCGGAGCACGACTTCCGCAGCGCGAGGCGTCACGTGACCCCTCCCCTGCTCGTTTCCTCTTCGACACCTTTCCCTCGGCCCTCCCCACCATCGAAGCGGTCCCATGACGACCTTCCGGGATACGCGGCGGGAGGCGGCCCTCCGCCGGCTGGTATCGGGTCTTCTCCTCGCCCCGCTCCTATCCGCGATTGCGTGCTCCTCGTCGACGGGACCGGAGGGGCCGGTCACGGTTCTCGTGATCAACGAGACGTGCCACCCCGGGCCGTGCGTCATGCTGAGGGCCTTCGGGTTCCCCAGCGAACAACCGAGCACGCCCGGGGGGTTCTGGGGATTCGAGCTCGGGTACGTATCCGGGGCCGTGGCCTGCTTCAGGCTGCCCGCGTCGGACGAGTTTCGCGTCACCGACGCCGACACCGGAGCCACGACGACCTACTCGTGGACGCTCGACGAGCCGATGGGGTTCGGTGCCCTGCCGATGTACTCGTCGATGTCCATGGGCCAGCCCAGCACGGAGGAGTTCGTGCCGACGCGCTCGGAGGGGTGGATCGTCACCCTGCCGGGCGGGACGAGCGTGACGCCCGACGTAGCCTGTACGCCCCCGGGTGGCCTGGACTGAGGATCTGCCCTCCACGGTCACTCCGCCACGACGTGTAGTCGGGCCGCCACCCGCTCGGCCATCTCCCGCGCGGTAGCCAGGTCCGGGTGGCGGAGCACCACCATGCCGTCGCCCACCAGGACGCTCCGCCAGTCGCGCCGCGGCGCGCCGATGGGGTTGAGGTCGATGTCGACGATGTGCGGGCCGAGCTCGGAGAGGATCGCCTCCAGCCCCTCGTAGCGCTGGATGCGGCCGTGCCCGCGGGCGCGCTTGTAGATCCACGCGGCGGCGTACTTCCGCTCCACCTTCTGGGTGAAGCGGCCGTGCACGACGCACTCGGCCCACCCCGTGTACGTGTCGATGTCGGCGGCGTAGTTGATGAGGTCGACGAGCCCCGCGCCCGGCGAGCGCGCTCCGATCTCCCCGAAGACCGCCTCGCCCGAGGCCGTCCGGTACCACTCCATGTGCGTGTAGCCGGTCTGGAAGCCCAGCGCGCGGATCACGTCGCGGCCCATCCGCTTCCCGGCCTCGAGCTCCGGGGCGTCCGGGTCGCGAAACACCAGGGTGATCGGGCTGACCCACTCGTTCTCCTTCATGTAGAGCGCGCGCGGGATGTACGTGGAGGCGCTGTGGTGCACGATCTCCCCGTTCACGCACAGCGTGTCGAAGGTCATGTCGTCGCCCTCGACGAACTCCTCGACGCTCACCTCGGTGACGTGGCGGAGCGCCGGGCAGGATCTCGTCGAGCTGCGCGCGCGACGTCCACCCGGTAGGTGCTCTCCGAGCCTGCTCCGGCGATGGGCTTCACGATGACCGGATAGCCGATCGTCTCGGCCGCCTCGACCACGCCGCGCCACCGTGGTGGCGCTGTAGTGGTGCGGCGTGCGGATGCCCGCGGCGTCCAGCACCCGCTTCATGACCTCCTTGTCGCGGAAGGGGATCGTCTGCTCGACGGTGAGCCCGGGGAGGCCCAGCCGCTCGCGGATGCGGGCCGCCAGCAGCACGTAGGGCTCCCACAGGCACTCCACCCGGTGGATGGGGGTGCTCGGCGGCGAAGGCCGCCACCCGGTCGACGATCGCCCCTTCGTCCTGGAACGAGCCGACGTGCAGGTAGGCCGACAGCGCGCTGGCGGGCCGACTCGGGGAGCTGGGACTCGGGCTGGTCGCCCAGGCCCACGACGCGGGCGCCCACCGCGGCGAGGCCGCGCGTGAAGTACTGCATCTCCTTGGGGAAGCCCGGCGAGATCATCAGGACGTTCATGGGTGGGCCTCCTGGCCGAGCTCGACACGAATGCGGGTGATGATCTTCCAGAGCGCGTCCTTCACGACGTCGGTCTCCGGGTGGCGGACGATGACGTAGCCCTCCCCCTCGTACGTGCCCGCTGCCGCCTGGCCGACCTCCGGCATGCGGGCCTCGACGACGAGCGGGCCCAGCTCCCGCGCGACGTCTTCCAGGCCGCGGACGGCGCGCACCCGTCCCGCTCCCCTGCCCCCGCAGGTAGGCGGCGCCCGCCGCGTAGGGCCGGGGCCGGGGAGCGAAGCGGCCGTGGACGACGGTCTCCGCCCACGCCCGGAAGAGGTCGAAGTCGTGCGCCCACGAGATCAGGTTCATGAAGCGCGCGCCCGGCGGGCGCGCGCCCACCTCGGAGATCGCCACGCTCCCGTCCGGGCGGCGGAACCACTCCATGTGGCTCATCCCGGTCTGCATGCCCAGCACCCGGAGCGCCTCGCCGGCCACGGCGCGGATCCCGTCGTAGCGGGGAGTCGTCCACCTCCCGCGGCAGCAGCACGCACCATTGGATCCACGGCTCGCGCAGCACCTCCAGGGCGGAGGGGAAGTAGTGGTTGATGGAGTGCCAGACGACGCGACCGTCGAGGGCGATGGAGTCGAAGGAGTGCTCCTCCCCGACGACGAACTCCTCCAGGAGCGCAGGCCGCTCGGCGGAGGGAGGCATCTGGCGAAGGCACGAGGCGAGATCGTCGGCGCCCTCGATGCGGAACGTCCCCCGGGAGCCCGATCCCGCCGGGGGCTTCACGATCAGCGGATAGCCGACGTCCCGTGCGAACGCCTCGGCCTCCGCGGCGGTGCGGGCCAGCGCGTGGCGGGCGCACGGGAGGCCGTGGGCGCGCAGGACGTCCTTCATGCGCGACTTGTCGCGGAAGTTCTCGGCGGCAGCAGCGCCCATCCCGGGGAGGCCGAGGGCGTCGCGTACGGTCCCCAGGGGCACCTGCAGCTCCTCGAACGTGCCGAGGAGCAGCTCCACCCGCTGGCCACGACGGCGGAGGTCCTCCACTGCGCGGCGGAGCACGTCCGCGTCGAGGGCGTCGCGTACCTGCACGAAGTCGGCGAGGCGGGCGCGCAGCCCCGCGGGCACGCGGTCCGCGGGGTCCTGGCTGACGAGGGAGAGGCGCACGCCCTCCGTCCCGGCGAGCGCCGCGACGAAGCGGAGGGTGGTCTCGGCGAAGAAGGGCGCCACGTAGGTGACGTCGGGCATGGGGCCTCGGGCACGGGGGGCCGGCGCGCGGTCGCGCCGGAGAAGGTACGCAGCCGGATCGACGTCCGGTACCGTCCGCGCCCACGGTGCGGTATTTTCCCGCGCTCTTCCCAACCTGCGAGGTCCAGATGCACGTCGTCTTCGTGGAGCCCTGCTTTCCCGCGAACCAGAAGGAGTTCGTGCGCGGGCTGGCGTCGACGGGCGTGCAGGTGAGCGCGATCGGCGAGCGTCCGAAGGAGTCGCTGGACGAGGACCTGCGTCGCTGGCTCCTCCACTACGAGCAGGTGCCCACCGTGGTGGACGTGGACACGCTGGTGCGCGTGGTGCGGTGGATGGACGCACGCGTCCCCGTGGACCGCCTGGAGGCCACCGTCGAGGCCCACGTGCTCCCGGCCGCGCAGGCCCGCGAGTCCCTGGGCATCCCGGGCACCTCGACGCGCACGGCCTACCTGTGCCGCGACAAGCCGGCCATGAAGCAGGCACTGCGGGAGGGCGGCGTGCCGTGCGCCGCGTCCATCGGGAGCGGGGACGCGGAGGAGATCCTCGCCTTCGCGCGGGAGGTGGGCTACCCGCTCGTCGTGAAGCCGCGCTCCGCGGCCGGTGCGTCCGGCACCGAGCGCGTGGACTCCGACGACGAGCTGCGCGCGGCGCTGGGGCGGGCCGGCGTGGGTACGGGTGCTCAGGTCGCGGTCGAGGAGTTCATCGAGGGCCACGAGGCCTTCTACGACACGATCACCATCGGCGGCCGCGTCGCCCACGAGTTCATCACGCACTACTACCCCAACGTCCTCGAGGCCATGCGGACGCGTTGGATCTCGCCGCAGTTCATCACCACGAACCGCATCGAGAGCGCGCCCGGCTACCAGCCCGTCCTCGAGATGGGGCGGACCGTGAACGGGCTCCTGGGCATCGACACGTCGGCGACGCACATGGAGTGGTTCTTCGGGCCCAGGGGGCTGCGCTTCTCGGAGATCGGCTGCCGCCCGCCGGGTGTACGCGCCTGGGACCTGTACGCCGCCGCCAACGAGATCGACATCTACCAGGAGTGGGCGATGGCGGTCGTGCACGGGCGTACGGTCAAGAAGCCGACGCGCCGCTTCAGCGCGGGGATCATCGCGCTGCGCCCAGACCGCGACGGCGTCATCCGCGGCTACGAGGGTCTCGACGAGATCCAGTCGGCCTACGGGCCATGGATCATCGACGCGCACTTGCCGCCCGAGGGCACCCCGACGCAGGGCGTGGAGGCCGGCTACATGGCCAACGCATGGGTGCGGATGAAGCACCCGGACTACGACGAGCTGCGCCGCATGCTCGACCGGGTGGGCGAGGTCGTGCAGGTGAGGGCCGGGTGAGCGAGGCCCCGGCGCGCGTCGTCCTGCTGGGCCCGCAGCGCGAGCGGCCCGACGCGGGCGCCGTGGTCGCCGGGCTGGGCGAGCCCGGCCCGGTCGCGTTGATCACCGCCGGATGGCAGGAGTGGGAGGAGGACGACGCCCGCGTGCGTGGCGCCCTGGGCCCGCAGCGCCTTCAACCTGCGTCTGTGGGGCCGCGCGGAGCGCGTGTGGCGCGACGATCCCGATCTCGCCGAGGGACATCATGCGCTGCAGGACGCGGTGCGCCTCCTGCGACGGGCGTACAACGTGCGCCTCGCGCGGGCGATGGACGCGTGGATCGACCTGCAAGCCCTGGCGGGAGACGAGGCCGTGCTCGAGCCGGAGCGCGAGGCCGCCCTGGAGGCCGTGCGCGCCCTCGACCGGCATCACGCCGATCGGCTGCGCGCGCTGCGCGACGCCTTCTACCGGCGCTACGATCCGCTCATGCGCGGCTCCGTGGGACGCGAGCGCGACGGGCTCCGTCGCGCCCTGGAGGCTGCGCGCGTGGTCGTGATCGAGGGTGGCCACGTCCCCGCGCTCCTCAACCGCCTTCGCCTCTTCGGCGTGGACGGGCTGCTGGGTGGCAAGACCGTGGTGGCGTGCTCCGGCGGCGCGATGGCGCTGGCGGAGCGCGTGGTGCTCTTCCACGACTCGCCCCCGTGGGGGCCCGGACACGCGGAGGTGGGCGAGGTCGGCCTCGGGCTGATCCCCGGCGTGGTGGCGCTCCCCCGCGCCTCGGAGCGGCTCCGCCTGGACGACCCTGGGCGCGTGGCCCGCTTCGCGCGGCGCTTCGAGCCGGACGTCTGCGTGCTCCTCGACGCCGGGCGTGCGCCTGGAGTGGTCGGACGGGTGGCGATCCCAGGGCGTCGGGCGCCTGGCGCCGTCGGGCCGGGTCGAGCCGTGGAGGACCGCCGCGTGAGGTGGGCACCCGAACCACGGCACGACGGACGAGGCGGCCGGCGCCGACCTCTCCGGCCTGGCGATCGAGGCGCTGGCCCGGCGCGGCGCGGCCTCGACGGAGGACGTCGACGCGCTTCCTCGGCGGGCACGAGTTTCCCGCTGGTGGAGGGCGACCGGGTCACGTTCGTCTTCCGTGGCGAGGCGGACGACGTGCGCCTGCGGCACTGGGTCTTCGGGCTGCCGAGCTCCGTGCCGCTCGCGCGCGTGCGCGGCAGCGATCTCTGGTACCACGTGCTGGAGCTCCCCGAGGGCTCCCGCGTCGAATACAAGCTCGAGGTCACGCGCGGCCGCGAGGTGCAGTGGATCCAGGATCCCCTGAACCCGCACCTGGCCCGCGACCCCTTCGGCGCCAACTCCGTGGCGCACGGGCGGGGCTACGAGGTACCGGCGTGGACGCAGCCCGACCCGGCCGCGCCCGAGGGCACGCTGGAGGACCGGGTCTTCCGCAGCGCCGCGCTCGGCGGCACCCGGCAGGTCTCGATCTACCGGCCGGCACGCTTCCGCGAGACGCGGCGCTACCCGCTTCTCCTGGTGCACGACGGCGGCGACTACGTGCGCTACGCCGGGCTGAAGACCGTGCTGGACAACCTCATCCACCGGCTCGAGATCCCCGGGATGATCGCGGCGCTCATGCACCCGCCCGACCGGATGGAGCAGTACCGGGCGTCCGAGGCGCACGCCCGCTACCTGTCGGACGAGCTCGTCCCGCAGCTCGAGCGCGAGCTGCCGCTGGTCGGCACGCCGGAAGGGCGCTGCCTGATGGGCGCGAGCCTGGGCGCCGTGGCCTCGCTGGCGGCGGCGGTGCACCGTCCCGGCTTCTACGGCCGCCTCCTGCTCCAGTCCGGCTCGTTCGCGTTCTCGGACATCGGCGGGCACGGCCGGGGGCCGGTCTACGACCCCATCGCCGATTTCGTGAACGCGCTATCGGCGCGCACCATCGGCGGTGAGCGAGAAGGTGTTCGTCAGCTGCGGGACGTACGAGTCCCTCATCTACGAGAACCGCTCGCTGGTGCCGTTGCTGCAGAAGACGGGGATGGACGTGCGCTTCGTCGAGGCGCGCGACGGGCACAACTGGGAGAACTGGAGGGACCGGCTGAGAGAGGGGCTGTCCTGGCTCTTCCCCGGGCCCCTCTGGCTCGTCTACGAATGAGCGAGGATGCGCATGGCGGAGGTGACGAAGAAGATCGGCCTCTCGCTGGGCGCGGACATCTGCTGGCCCATCGCGTTCACCGAGATCCTGAAGCGGCTGGACCTGGCCATTCCCGTGGACGGAGACACGGTGCGCTTCCACGTCGAGCGGATGACGATCGATCCCTTCGACATCCGCGAGCCCAAGCGCTACGACGTGGTGATCGATCGGCTCACGCACTGGTACAGCACGCGCCGGGAGTGGATCAAGAAGGCGGTGATCCTCGACGACGTGTACGTCTTCAACAACCCGTGGTCGGTGCAGTCGATGGAGAAGCTGACCACGTACGCGGGGATGGTGCGCCTCGGCTTCCCCATCCCCGAGACGTGGCTGGTGCCGCCGCACTCCTACGAGCCCGTGGAGGACCTCGAGGTCACGCTGAAGAGCTACGCGCGCCACTTCGACCTCGGCGCGATCGGGCGCAAGCTCGGCTACCCCATGTTCATGAAGCCCTACGACGGTGGGGGGTGGCGGGCGGTGAGCCGGCTCGAGGACGAGTCGGCGCTGCGGGAGGCGTACGACCAGAGCGGCAAGCTGGTGATGACGCTCCAGGCGGCGGTCCACCCCTTCGACCGCTTCGTGCGCTGCATCGGGCTCGGGCCGCAGACCCACGTCGTGCTCTACGATCCCAAGGCGCCGCTCCACGACCGCTACACGATGACGCACGACTTCCTCTCCGAGGAGGAGCGCACCCTCATCGACGGGATGACGCTCGTCATCAACGCCTTCTTCGGGTGGGACTTCAACTCCTGCGAGCTCCTCCACAAGGACGGCGTCTGGCACCCCATCGACTTCGCGAACCCCTGCCCCGACTCGCAGGTCACGTCGCTCCACTACCACTTCCCGTGGCTCATCAAGGCCAACCTGCGCTGGGCGCTCTTCTCCGCGGCCACCGGACGCACGGTGAAGCCGCTGGACTGGCACGACTACTTCGCCGCGGTCGAGGAGGGGATGACGCTGAAGGAGCGCATCGACGCCCTCATGCCGCTGGTGCGGGCGCGCCACGATACCGAGGCGTTCGAGGAGTTCTGCGCGACGCACCTGGCCCACCTGGACGAGGTCACCCACGCCTGGTTCGGCACCGACGACGCCCGCGAGGCCGTGCGCCGGAAGGTGTCCGCGCTCTTCCCGCCCCACGAGGTGGAGGAGTTCACCGGCCTCTTCTTCGACCGCATCCAGCAGTGGCGGGCCGACGACGCGGCGGGGGCGCGCCCGTGAAGGAGCGCTCGACGTGGTACTCCCCGCGCGTGGAGCGGGACGTCACCGTCGTACGATGGGGCACCTTCGGCATGCCCCTGCTGATCTTCCCCACCGCGGGGGGCGACGCCGAGGAGATCGAGCGCTTCCATATCATCCGGACGCTCGGCGACCACCTCGAGGCCGGGCGCATCAAGATCTACTCGTGCGACAGCGTATCGGGCCGGACCCTCCTGGCCGAGGAGGGCTCGCCCGAGCACCGCATGTGGATCATGAACCAGTTCCAGGAGTTCGTGGGCCACGAGCTGGTGCCCGCGATCCGCACCGACTGCCGCACGGAGGACATCGGCATCGCGGTGGCCGGGGCGTCCATCGGCGCGTTCCAGGCGCTCGCCGCCGTATGCCGCTACCCGGACGCCTTCACGAAGGCGCTGTGCATGAGCGGCACCTACGACCTGCAACGCTTCGTGAAAGCGGCCCCCACCCCGGATTTCTGGTACGCATCGCCGATGCACTGGCTTCCCGACTTCCACGACGAGGGCCACCTGGCCCACCTGCGCGCGCGCTTCGTGATCCTGGCCTCGGGACAGGGGCAGGCGGAGAACATCGGCGAGAGCTGGCGCGTGGCGCACGTCCTGGGCCAGAAGGGCGTGCCCAACCGCGTGGACGATTGGGGGACGCAGTGGGACCACGACTGGCCGACCTGGCGGAACATGCTGCGGACGTACATCGACGAGCTGGTGCCGGTGGGGTGAGCGGGCGCGCCGCGGGCCGTCGTTTGCTCCTCCCGAGCCGCCGCGCTAAGCTCTCGCGCCGCCGAACCCGCCGAGCCCGGCCAGGAAGGACCGAGCTCGGCGCTACTTCGACTCCCTCCCAGGAGGTGGACCGTGGAATCGACCGAGTTCAACAAGATGCGCTGGGCCCAGGAGTACGGGCTCTTCCGTAAGACCATCGCGGCTGCGTCTCCAGACCAGCTCGACTGGCAGCCGGACCCGAAGGCGCGCTCGACGCGCCGGCTGATCGGGCACATCATCGGCCATGTCCAGGATCTGGGCGAGATGGTGGACGACGGCGTCATCCACCACAGGAACGAGGTTCCCTTCGAGACGCTGGACGAGGCGCTGGACCTCTTCGACCGGTCCTACGAAGAGATGCAGGCCAAGCTGGGCTCCCTGGACGAGGCGGGGTGGTCCGCGCCCGCGGATTTCCTCGCACCGAACGGCGCCCTCATCGTGAACGCACCCCGGGAACAGATCGCCTGGCTCTTTCTCTTCGACGCCATCCAGCACCGGGGCCAGCTGATGACCCACCTCCGGCCGACGGGTGGCAAGGTCCCGGCGCTTTACGGCCCCTCCGCGGACGAGGGGGCCGGCGGGCACTGATCGGCGGTCGACCCCGGCGGCGGCGCCTCCGGCAGAAGAGGTGTCGCCGCCGGTAAGGGGCCGGCCACCGGTTCCGTTCCACATCCTTGCTGGCCTCCCCGCGGAGCCCTACCGTGCGTTCGGCCGCCCGGCCTTGCATCCCTGCTCCGGACGTTACCGATCGTGACAAGCGCCAGTTTCCGTCGGGCGTCGCTTCCCTTCCTCCTCGCGGGCCTCGCGAGCTGTGGGGGCGACGGTCCCGGCACCACCGAGCCCGACCCGCCCCGCGCGGCCAGCATGACGATCTCGAAGAGCGCGGTCACGCTGACGTTCCTGAACCAGGTCGTGAACCTGCAGGCGACGGTCCTGGACCAGTTCAACAAGAAGTTCACGGCCACCGTGTCCTGGTCCAGCGCGGACGCCTCGGTGGCCACCGTCTCGCCGAACGGGCAGGTGAAGGCGATCAAGAACGGCACGACGACCGTCACGGCCGCGTCGGGGAGCCTGTCGGCGTCGGCGACCGTGACCGTGCAGCAGGTGGCGACGCGGGCCGTCGTAGTGTCGGGCGACGGCCAGATCGGCACCGTCGGCGAGACACTCCCGGAACCGATCGTGGTGCGCTCCGTGGATCAGGGAGGCTCCCCCATGGCCGGGGCCAGCATCACCTTCACGCCCCAGGGAGACGGGTCCGTCGGCTCCACGCAGGTGACCTCGGACGCGGATGCCCTGGCCTCCACCACCTGGACGCTCGCCACGACCGTCCGGCCAGCAGCAGGCGTTGCGTGGGGATCACCGGCGCCACGTCGGGGCAGGTCCAGTTCCAGGCCACGGCTGCCGCGGGATCGGCCACCGCCCTCGAGAAGGTCTCCGGCGACGAGCAGATCGCGCCCGTGGACGTAGCGCTCGAGCGAACCGGTCGTCGGTCAAGCTCACCGACACGTTCGGAAACGCCGTCGCAGGGGGCACCGTCGGCCTTCGCGGTCACCGGCGGAGGCGGCTCGGTGACGCCCTCGGAGGCGACGACGGGCGCGGACGGCACGGCCCAGGCGACCTGGACGCATGGGATCCGGCCTGGGAGCCAACACGCTGTCGGTGACGGCGAGCGACGCTTCCGGCGGTGGAGTTCACGGCGACGGCGGCGGCGCCCAAGGCCGACCTCGCTGCCGGGCGCCATCGTCACGTCGCCCGAGAACCCCACGACGCTGGACGGCCTGGAGGTGTCTACGACCGTCACCAACGTCGGGTACCTGCCCGGCGGCCGCGGGCGTCCAGGTTCAGCTCCTGGTGGACGGCGCGGACGCCGGCACCATGGCGCTGCCGGCGCTCGACGTCGGCGAGGCGGCCGAGGCGACGTTCGCCCTGGCCCCGCTCGCGGCGGGCCCGCATGTCGCTGCGCGTCGTCGTCGACGCCGGCGGCATGCTGGACGAGTGGGACGAGACCAACAACGAGGCGCAGGCCTCCACCGATGTTCCGGCGGCAACGCCGATCGCCGCCGAGACGCCCGTCCCCGGCATCGGCGCCCAGGAGGGCACCGAGCTGCTGTTCACCCTGGAGGTTCCGGCTTCCTCACCCGGAACCCTCGAGGTCACGCTGTCCGGCGGCACCGGAGACGTGGACCTGTACGTACAGCACGGAAGCCGGCCGGCCAACCGGGACGACTACAAGTGCCAGTCCGGCAACCCGACGACCACCGAGCGGTGCGTGATCAACGCCGCCGAGCCGGGCACGTACTACATCCTGCTGTACGCCTTTTCGACCTTCAGCGGGACGACGCTGCTGGCGAAGACCGGGCTCCCGGTGATCCCCTACGACATCGAGCTCGTCTACATCCACCACGGGACGGCCGCGCAGGACGCCGTGTTCCAGGAAGCCGCCGACGCCTGGATGAAGATCATCCCCGGCGACATCAGCGACTTCGACTTCTCCTCGTCGCCGGCGCCCGCCAACCAGTGCATCCAGGGACAGCCGATCGCTCGACGGGATGATCGACGACCTGAGGATCTACGTCGACATCGTCGACATCGACGGGGCCGGCGGGACGCTGGCGCAGGCCGGACCGTGTTACCTGCGCGGCCTCGGGCGAATTCCCCATCGTCGGCGCCATGCAGTTCGACTCGGCGGACATGGATGTCCTCGCCGCCCTGGGCGAGCTCCTGCCCGTGGTCAAGCACGAAATGGGTCACGTGCTGGGGATCGGCACGATCTGGGACCGGCTCGAGCTGCTGCGGAACCCCTCCCTCCCGTCCAACCCGGGTGCCGATACCTACTTCGCCGGGGAGCGTGCCATCGCCGCCTTCGACGAGGCGGGCGGCGGAACGATCTACACACTCGGCAACAAGGTCCCGGTGGCGAACGTGGGCGGCCCCGGGTCCGCGGACGGCCACTGGCGGGAGTCGGTGCTCGACAACGAGCTCATGACCCCGGGCTTCAACAGCGGCAGCAAGAACCCGCTGAGCGCCATCACCATCGAGTCCCTCGCGGACCTCGGCTACACGGTGGACGTCACCCAGGCGGAGCCGTTCTCGGCGTTCTACACGGCGCCTTCACGCGACGGATGCGCCCGGCACGGTGATCGACCTGGGCGGAGACCTGAGGGTCGGGCCGATCTGGGTGGTGGAGAAGGGCGGTTTGAGAGAGGTGCCGCGGCGGTAGGAGGCAGAGGGCCCGCGGCTTTTCTGCTGCGGGCCCTCTGGTCGGGGTCCCGGCGTGATTGGCGCCGGGCTTCGCTTCGCCGACCCACCCAGCCCCCCGCCGAAGGGAACCGACATTCCGTTCGGCGGCGAGTGGGCGGTGCGCTGCGCGCCCGATAACTTCCCGGAAACCAAGTCGGGGCGGCCGGATTGATCTGCGGTGGCCTTCGGCCATCCTCGATCCCCTCGCGAACGGGCGTGTGGGTCTTCGAAATCGTACGGACGCATCGGGTCGAACCAGCGACCGCTCGCTGCGCTCGCCTGGGTCGCCGGTTCTCACCGGAAGGCGTAAGGAAAGGCCCGCGGCGAAGCCGCGGGCCCCCGATCGGGGCGGCCGGATTCGAACCGGCGACCCCCTGCTCCCAAAGCAGGTGCGCTACCGGACTGCGCCACGCCCCGTGTGTAATGTGCCGTCCCGGGTCGGCCGGGACGACGGGTAACATAGTCTCGGGGTCGGGCCGCTGGTAGGACATCCGCGCCCCGGAGCGTCGGCCCCTCCTCCGGCGAGCCGGCGCCGTGTTGCCGTCCCCCGGTCCGCGGGGTAGCGTGATCCGTCCCGCACCGGCGTTCGATGGAGGCCCGGCCTCGCAACTGGGAGGAGACACATGTTCGTCGTCACATCCGAGCACGTCACCGGCCACAGGATCACGGACACCAAGGGCCAGGTCTTCGGCATCGTCGTGCGCAGCCGCGGCATCGCCGGCAACATCATGGCGGGGCTCAGATCCCTGGTGGGTGGCGAGATCAAGGAGTACACGGAGCTCCTCGAGGAGGCCCGCCGCCACGCCGTGGATCGCATGGTGGAGAACGCCTCCGCGATGGGCGCCAATGCCATCATCATGATGCGTTTCGACTCGTCCGAGATCGGGCAGACCATGAGCGAGATCGTGGCGTACGGAACGGCGGTGGTCGTGGAGCGGGTGGCTTGAGATGCTCCGCAACACGCTGCTCGCCGCCGGCGTCGTGGGTGTGGTGGTGGGGATCCTGCTCCTCGCGGCGGGGCAGCATGCACCCGGGCTTCAGTTGCTGATCGGCTCGGGCGTGCTCACGGCGGGAGTGGTCTTCGAGCGCTGGCGCTACGTCCGCTCCCTGACGAGCCCGGAGGGACGCTGGCTCCCCACGGGGGAGCGCTTCCTGGATCCCACCACCCATCGGCTCACCGACGTCTACTACAATCCCGACACCGGCGAACGGGACTACCGGCCGGCCGAGGACGACGACCGTCGGATCGGGCCCTGACGGGAGACCGCTCTCGCCGCTCCCCTACCCTTCCTCCCACACCCTCCTGAGATACTCGAAGGGGTAGATGCCCGTGTCGTGCCCGTCGCTCCACACGAACTGCAGCGCGTAGCGCCCCACGTAGTGGATGGCCTCGGGGTAGATGTCCTCCGGCACGGAGTCGGGGCTGAGCGTCCGGACGCCGGTCATCTCGTCGACGCAGCCGGCGCAGGGGCAGAGCTGGCGGAGGAGACGCGGCTCGTATTCGGACACGACCCCGTCGCCCCAGACGATGCGGAGGCGCTGGGCGTCCTCGGTGGGCGTGATCTCCAGCGGCTGGTGCCTGGGGTCCACGGCTCAGCCCCTTCCCTTCAGCACCTGGGCGAGGGCGCGGAACGCGGCGCCGCGGTGGCTGCGCGCGTTCTTCTCCTTGCGCGTGATCTCCGCGAAGGTCCTGCCGAGCGCGGGATCGAGGAAGAGCGGATCGTAGCCGAACCCGCCCTCCCCCCGTCGCGCCGGAAGGATGACGCCGCTCGCCTCGCCGCGGCACACGACCGGATCGCCTTCCCCGTCCACAAGGACGGCGACGCACGTGTAGTGGGCGCCACGCTCCTGGGGTTCCTTCCCCTCCAGGAGCTTCAGGAGATGGCGGTTGTTTGCCTCGTCGCGTTCCTCGCCCTCCAGGCCCTCGTCCGGCGAGAACCGCTTGGAGCGGACGCCGGGCGCGCCGTCGAGGGCGTCGACCTCCAGGCCGGAATCGTCGGCGACGGTGGGCAGGCCGGTCCTGGCGTGGAAGTACTCGGCCTTGGAGCGGGCGTTGTCTTCAAAGGTGTCGTAGGGCTCCAGGCGCTCCTCGGCCGCCTCGTAGGCCACGCGGGCTTCGTCGAGGTCGAGGACGGTCACGCCGGGCACGTTGCCGAGAATGCCCCGGATCTCCCGCATCTTGTCCTTGCTGCGGGTCGCGACGACGAGATCCATCACCGGCCACCGCCCAGCGCGCGCCTCTGGGCCGCGAGCAGCAGCTCGATGCCGGCCAGCGCCAGGTCGAGCAGACGGTCGAGATCGGCGCGCGGGAACGGATCGCCCTCGGCGGTGCCCTGCACCTCCACCAGGCCGCCGCTCTCCGTGGCCACGACGTTCATGTCGACCTGTGCGGACGAGTCCTCGCCGTAGTCGAGGTCCAGGCGAGGCTCGCCGTCCACGATCCCGACGCTCACGGCGGCCACCCGCTCGCGCATGGGGCTCCGCTGGACGAGCCCTTCGGCGAGCATCCACTTCCCGGCCTCGGCGAGCGCGACGCACGCGCCGGTGATCGACGCGGTCCGCGTCCCGCCGTCGGCCTGGAGGACGTCACAGTCGACGGTCACGGTCCAGGAGCCCATCGCGCGCATGTCCGTAACGGAGCGCAGCGAGCGTCCGATGAGCCGCTGGATCTCCTGGGTGCGTCCGCCGACGCCCGTCCTCTCGCGCTTCGAGCGCGTGTGGGTCGCTCGGGGGAGCATCGCATACTCGGCGGTCACCCACCCCGCGCCGCTGCGCTCCCGCCACGCGGGTACGCCCTCGACGACCGAGGCCGTGCACAGCACGCGTGTGCTCCCCGTGGCGATCAGGCACGACCCCTCGGCATACGGGGCCACGCCGGTCTCGATGGTCGTGGGGCGCAGGTCGTCGGCATCCCGGTCGATGCGCGGTGTGGGCATCAGCCACCCTCCCGGATTCGTCGCAGCAGGTCGGTGGTGGAATACCCCTCCACGAGCGGAACGAGCACGACGCGCCCGCCCGCGGCCTCCACCTCCTCCCGGCCGACCACCGCGTCCATCGTGTAGTCCGCGCCCTTCACCAGCGTGTCGGGGAGGAGCGCCGACACGAGCTCGCGAGGCGTGTCCTCGTCGAAGAGCGTGACCACGTCCACGCACTCCAGCGCCGCCAGGACGTAGGCGCGATCGGCTTCGCCGACGAGGGGCCGGCCGGGGCCCTTCGACAGCCGGCGCACCGACGCGTCCGTGTTGACGCCCACCACCAGGATCTCGCCGAGAGAGCGGGCCTGGTTCAAGTAGGCCACGTGACCGCGGTGCAGCAGGTCGAAGCAGCCGTTGGTGAACACGACCCGGACGTCCCGGGGTCGGCCGTAGCGTTCGAGGAGCGTCGTGCGCGGGAGGATCTTGCGCTCGGGCTGCGTCGTGCTCACGCCGGCACCCCCCGCAGGATCGTCGCGACGCCGCGGGCCAGCAGGAGCTCGGCCAGGGCACGGCCGGCGCCCTCGGGGTCGTTGGAGGTGCCGGTCACGTCGCCCCGTACGACGCGGCCCCCGTCCTCGGACGCCGCCATCCCCCACACACGGATCCAGCGTCCGTGCGGGAGCGCCATCACGCCGATGGGGGCATCCTCGTGTACGCCCTGCGCGGACATCGCCGAGCTCTCGGCGCGGTATGCGGCGCGGGTGGTGGCGTGATCCACCACGGCGCACGTCCGGAGCGCGCGGGCGTCGTCGCGGCGTGCCAGGAGGAGCACGGTTCCCTGCCCGGCGCCGGGCACCCACGCCTTGGGGTCCAGGACCTCGGTCGCCCTCGACGCGATGGACAGGCGCCTCGCTTCGGACATGCCGAGGATGACCGCGTCCACCCCGCCGGAGCGGAGCGCCACCGCCGGTCCTCCGCCGTTGCCGGGGGCGACCGCGTGGATGTCGCCGCGGTAGGCCTTCAGGAAGCCGCGTCGCCGGCTGCTGCCGACGCCGACGCGCGAGCCCGACGGCAGGGCGTGCAGCGTCGTCGCGCCGGGTGCGGCCGGGATGAGCACGTCTCTGGGCTCCTCGCGCGGGAGCGCAGCGGCCAGGCGAAGGTCCTCGGGGACGTCGAGCATCGCTTCCGCCCGGACGAGCGCGGCGTCCACCTCCCCGGCACGCAGGCGGTGCAGGACGGACGATCCGTTGGCGCTCGCACCCCAGGACACGGGGGCGGCCTCGACGCCGTGGCCGTGGAGGGCCGCGACCAGCCGGCGGGCATCGGGCGCCAGCTCGGGGATCGCGGCGAATGTGAAGGTCACGCGTGGGCTCCGGGGGGCGCCGGCCCCCTCGTCAGAGGTACAGGAAGAGCGAGACCCCGAGCAGGATCGCCACCCACAATACCATGCTCCCCGTCGGCCAGGTCCGTGACAGGAGGCCCTGGGGGCCGTGACCGGCCGCGAGGGCCCTGAGCCCGCCCCGCACCGTGCCGAGCACGGCGTTGCGCACCCCTCGGTCCGCCGCGCCGACCACCGTCCGCACGCCGCGCACCAGGCGCGGACCAAGCCAGCGGTAGCTCCAGTCCGCGTCCAGGTTGACGGCCCGGAGCTCCGGCGGATAGATGCCCGTGCGGATGAGCGCGACCACGGCCAGGATGCCGAAGACGAGGATCTGGGTCTGGGTGAGGACGTGCGTGACGTCGTACGGCCAGTAATCGGCCGCGTACGGGAGGAGCGAGTAGAGGGCCTTCGGGAAGACGCCGATGCCGATGCACAGGACGGCGGCGATCGTCATCGCCACGAGCATGTTGCGCGGCGGCTCCTTGGTGCGGATCCCCGAGTCGTGCGCGAAGAAGGCGAAGTAGGGGATCTTGATGCCGGCGTGCTCGAGGACGCCCGCGGAGGCGAACAGCAGGGGGAGCCAGATCCAGATGTGGCCCTGCTCGAGCGCCGCGCTCATGATCATCGACTTCGTGACGAAGGCGCTGAAGAGCGGGAACGCGGAGATCGACGCCGCCCCGACGATGCACAGCGTCGCCGTGAACGGCATCGTCTTGTAGAGGCCACCGAGGTCGGAGCCCTTGGACCTCCCGGTCATGTACAGGACGGCCCCCATGCTCATGAAGAGCAGCCCCTTGAAGATCACGTCCGCGAAGGCGTGGGCGACCGCGCCGTTGAGCGCCAGCGCCGAGCCGAGGCCGATGCCGGTGACCATGAAGCCGATCTGGTTGATCATGCTGTAGCTCAGCACGCGCCGCAGGTCGTTCTCGATGACGGCGTAGAAGATCGGGAAGCAGGTCATCACGACGCCGATGTAGATCAGCAGCTCGGTGCCCGCGAAGCTCCGCGCCAGCGCGTAGACGGCCACCTTCGTCGTGAAGGCGCTCAGGAAGACGGTGCCGGACGGCGTGCCCTCCGGATAGGCGTCGACGAGCCAGTTGTGCAGGAGCGGGAAGCCGGCTTTGATGCCGAACGCGATCAGGATCAGCCACGCCCCCAGCGAGCCGTCGAGCCCGATGTGGTCGAAGGCGATGGAGCCCGTCTCGTACGCCCGGATCAGCGCGCCGGACAGCAGGACGACGCCGGACACCACGTTGACCACCAGGTAGCGCACGCCCGCCTTCAGCGAGCGCTCGGTGTCCCGCGCCCAGATCAGGAAGACCGACGTCAGCGCCAGCCCTTCCCAGAAGACGAACAGCGTGATCATGTCGCCGGCGAAGACCGCGCCCAGCGCGCTGCCGGCGTAGAGGACCGCGGCGGTGTGTTGGATGCCGGGGTGCTCGTCCTTCCCCAGGTGCAGGGCGTACAGGTTGCCGATGAACGCCGCCAGGTGGAACAGCCAGCCGAAGAGCAGGCTGAGCCGGTCCACGCGTAGCGGCGTGAGCGTGTAGCCCAGCAGCTCCGTGTGCAGCGTGGTGCCCGGCTCCAGGCGCAGGAGGAGGAGCGCGCCCACCACGGGGATCGCCAACAGGATCGCCTTGCGCAGCGTGCCCCGCGTGAGCGCCACCAGGAGCGCTCCCGCGAAGAAGACGGCGAAGGGCGGGAGGCTACCGGTCATCGTAGTAGTCCTCCGGCCGCATCACGAGCGCGCGCAGGCCGCGGGCGGCAATGACCAGGATCGTGATCCCGACGAAGCCGTAGAGGGGATAGAACGCCACGACGTGCTCCCACGGATGCTCCGTGTGCCGGTGCACGACGAAGTCCAGCGCCACCAGCACAACGCACACGGCGTACAGGAACCGGAGCAGGCCCTCCACGTTGCGCTTCCTGTCCCAGAGGTGCTCGCGCTCGTCGGAGCTCTTCCAGTGCGCACGCGGCCCCAGCGGTGGAGCCTCGGGGTCCCCGCCGGAGCGGAGGGGCGGATGTCGGACGTCGTGGCTCATCGGGACACCACCAGCAGCATGAGTTCGTGGAAGGGTTCCGGGTGGAGGAACAGCCCCACCGTGGCCGCCGCCGTGATGAGGAGCGCGACGACCGAGGGCCACGGGGCCTCGTGGATCCCCTCGTGGACGTGGGCGTCCGGCGGCGGCTTGCTGAAGAAGGCGCGCACCGGGACCTCCAGGAGGTACACGAGGCTCAGGAGGGAGCTGACCATGAGCATCGCCAGCAGGCCGAGCTGTCCCGCCTCGAGCGTGCCCAGCCCCAGGAACCACTTGCTCCAGGCGCCACCCGCGGGCGGCAGCCCGATGATGCTGAGCGAGCCGACGAAGAACGCCCCGAAGGTGAAGGGCATCGAGCGACCGAGGCCGTGCATGCGGCTGATCTCGGTCTCGTGGGCGGCGACCAGCACCGCGCCGGCGGCGAAGAAGAGCGTGATCTTGCCGAAGGCGTGCATGGCGATGTGCATCCCGCCCCCGATGATGGCATAGGGGTTGGCGAGCAGCGCGCCCAGCACGATGTAGGAGAGCTGGCTGATGGTCGAGTAGGCGAGCCGCGCCTTCAGGTTGTCCTTGGTGAAGGCGACGAGCGACGCCAGGATGATCGTCGCCGCCGCCACCCACAGGAGCCACGGCGTCGTGGGTAGCGTTCGCACCAGGTCGATGCCGAAGACGTACACCGAGATCTTGAGGATCGCGAACACGCCGGTCTTCACGACGGCCACCGCGTGCAGGAGCGCGGACACGGGCGTGGGCGCCACCATGGCGGCCGGCAGCCAGCGGTGGAAGGGCATGACCGCCGCCTTGCCGACGCCGAATACGAAGAGCACCAGCAGCGCGCCCAGCACGCCCCGCGACGCTCTCCCGGCCAGGATGCCGCCGGGGCGGAAGTCCACCGTGCCGGCCAGTTGCCACGTCCAGATGATCGCCAGGAGCTGGAAGGCGATGGACGTGGTGAGGAGGATGCCCAGGTAGATGCGGCCCGCCTTGCGCGCTTCCTCCGTGCCGTGGTGCGTCACCAGAGGGAAGGTGCACAGCGTGAGCACTTCGTAGAAGGCGAACAGCGTGAAGAGGTTCGCCGAGAACGCCGCGCCCATCGCCGCCGCGATCGAGATCGCGAAGAAGAAGTAGAAGCGGGTCTGATGCTTCTCGTGGTGGCCACGCATGTACCCGATGGAGTACACGGTCGTGACGATCCACAGGAACGACGCCACCAGCGCGAACAGCAGGCCGAGAGGCTCCACCTGGAGGCCGAGCGTCACGCCGGGCACGACCTCGACGAGGGTGAGGCCCTCCACGGTGCCCGCGCGCACCGGCCCGAGCATCGACCAGACGACCAGGAAGAGGGCCGTGGAGGTGACGAGCGTGGCCGCCTCGCGGGCGTTGGGCCACCTTCCCAATGCGAGGACGACCAGGCCCCCGACGACGGGGAGAGCGACGGCGACGGCGGCCAGGGCGGCGACGCTCACCGCCCCACCCCCAGCAGCATCTGGGCGGCGCGGATCGCCACGCCCGACGTGAGCTTGGCGTCGATGCCGAACCAGAGGTTGGCCAGCACCAGGATCCAGGTGGGGATCAGCATGGCGAGGGGCGCCTCCTGGATCCCGCGGTCCTCGGGCGCCGGCCGGAAGTACGCCACCTCCACCACCTTCCACACGTAGATCACGGCCAGGAGCGAGCCGATGAGCACGATGACGGCCACCGGCCACATCCCCTGCTCCAACGCGGCCCGCACCAGGTACCACTTGCTGATGAAGCCGACGGTGAGCGGCACGCCGATGAGGCTGAGCCCGCCGAGGACGAACGCCGCCATGGTGAAGGGCATCGTGCGGCCGAGGCCGGACATGGCGTCCACCCGCGTGGAGCCCACCCGGTACATGACGCAGCCCATCGCCATGAACAGCGCGCCCTTCATGAGCGCGTGGTTGAACAGGTGGAGGATTCCGGCCGCGACGCCGAACACCGACGCGAAGCTGATGCCCAGCACCATGTAGCCGATCTGCGCGACGCTGGAGTACGCGAGCAGGCGCTTGGCGTTGCGCTGGTAGATCGCGCTCAGCGACATGGTGATGATCGCCACCAGCGCCAGGGGCATCAGGATCCGGTCCAGGTGCATGACGTCGAACGAGAACGCCGCGCCGAAGATCGTGAAGAAGAAGCGGAGCAGCATGTACACGGCCACCTTCGTGGCCGTGGACGCGATGAACGCCGTGACCGTGGACGGCGCCGAGGCGTAGGCGTTCGGCAGCCAGAGGTGCAGCGGGAAGAGCGCGAGCTTGAGGCTGATCCCCACCGCGAGGAAGGCGAATGCCACCGGGATCGTGCGACTCGCGGCGACCCCGGGCAGGCGCTGTGCCAGGTCGGCCATGTTCAGCGTGCCGGTCATGACGTACATGAGGCCGATGCCGATCACGATGAACGTGGCGCCGACGCTGCCCATGATCAGGTACTGGTAGGACGCGGTCAGCGCCCTCCGGTCCTGCCCGAGGGCGATGAGGGCGTAGGCGGACAGCGACGAGATCTCCAGGAAGACGAAGACGTTGAAGACGTCGCCGGTGATCGTGATGCCGAGCAGGCCGGTCATGCACAGCGTCAGCGCCGTGTAGAACAGCGGCAGCCGATCCTCCTCGACCTCGCGCTCCACGCTCTTCTTCGCGTAGGGCAGCACGACGGCCGCGATGGTCGAGACGATCACGAGCACGAAGGCGTTGATCTCGTCCACCCGGTAGGCGATGCCCCAGGGGGCGGGCCAGCCGCCGATCTCGTAGTCGATGGCGCCGTGTGCGAGCACGCGCGACAGCAGCGTGACGGCGACCGCGAACGCCCAGAAGGCGGCGGCGGTGGCGACGAGCCACGACCAGCGCGGTCGGCGCACCAGGGCGGCGACCGGGGCCATCAGCAGCGGCACCACGACCTGGAGGACGGGCAGGTTCTCGCTGATCACATTACGTCGTCCTGCTCGTGGATCTCGTCCTCCTCGATGGTGCCGTAGGCCTCCTTGATGCGCACGACCAGCGCGAGGCCCACCGCGAGCGTGGCGACCCCGACGACGATCGCCGTCAGGATGAGGACGGAGGGGATCGGGTTGGTGTACACCACGTGCTCGCCGTCCTCGAGCAGGATGGGCGCGGTGCCGCCGAAGATCTTCCCCATGCTGATGTAGAGGATCATCACCGACGTCTGGAAGACGCTCAGCCCCACGAGCTTCTTCACCAGGTTGCCGCGGGAGATCATCGTGTAGAACCCGATCATCATCAGGCCCACGACGATCCAGTAGTTGTAGAGTCCGAGGAGTCTCACGGGCTCCTCCGACCGGCGAACGCGTAGAAGATCGACACCATCACGCCGAAGACCGTGACCAGCACGCCGAACTCCACCGAGAAGATCCCCCAGTGCTGTCCATGGTGGGGGTCGTGGAGGAGCACGTTGTAGTCGAGGAAGCCCCCGCCCTTCAGGATCGTGACGACCCCCGTGCCCGCGTAGATCATGACGCCCACCGCCGAGCATACGTAGACCACGATGGGCGGCAGCACCTGCTTGGTCTTGCCGAGTCCGTAGACCAGCGCGTACAGGATGAAGCCGGCCGCGAAGATCACGCCCGCCTGGAAGCCGCCGCCGGGGCCGTAGTCCCCGTGGAACTGGACGTAGAGCGCGAAGAGCAGGATGTAGGGGAGGAGGAACTTGGTCCCCACCCTCAGGATCACCCGGTCATCCATTCAGGCGCTCCTCTCCGGGCTCGATGTCCGTCGCCTCGCCGTTGCGTTCCCCCTGGCCCCAGGGGCGCCGCGGACGGGGTCCGCGCGCGAGCAGCAGGAGCACGCCCACCACCGCCGTGAAGATCACCGTCGTCTCGCCCATGGTATCGTAGCCGCGATAGGAGGCGAGCACGGACGTGACGATGTTCGGCA
The DNA here is from genome assembly GCA_963848895.1 of uncultured Gemmatimonadales bacterium. GTDB lineage: Bacteria > Gemmatimonadota > Gemmatimonadetes > Longimicrobiales > Gaopeijiaceae > SZUA-318. The sequence continues at coordinate 854,552 of CAWKGE010000013.1, read as the reverse complement.
CACCGATCTCGTGGCCGGACTCCTCGATGTAGCGCGGGGCGACGTGGAGGTGTGCGGGGTTGTCGGGCTGCCCGAAGGGCGGCATGTCCAGCGTGCCGTAGATCAGCACGCCCCCGGTGACCAGGACCACGAACAACGGCAGCAGCGGACGGTGCGCCGGCTTCTTCTCCTCGTGCCCGACCAGCGCGAGGGAGCCGAGCAGGAGGACGGTGGAGATGCCGGCCCCCACCGCCGCCTCGGTGAAGGCCACGTCGACGGCGTCGAGCATGGTCCACAGGACCGCGGACAGCAGCGAGTAGATCCCGAGCAGCATCACCACCGCGAACAGGTTCCGGATGCGCAGCGTCCCGAGCGCCGTGACGGCCAGGAGCGCGAGGACCGTGATGTCGATGACGGCGTCCACGCTCAGTCCCCCCCTTCGAAGGGCGCCCGATACGGCTCGACCTTCCCGGACAGCGCGGCGCGCGCCAGGGCATGGGTCGAGATGGGGCTCGTGAAGAGGAGGAAGACGTAGACCAGGAGCAGGCGCAGGGCCAGGAGGTGCAGGCCGGCCTGGAAGCACATGCCGAGGATCATGAACCCGGCGCCCATCGTGTCGGTCATCCCGGCGGCATGCAGGCGCGTGTAGATGTCGGGCATCCTCAGCACTCCGAGGGTGCCGACGAGGATGAAGAACAGCCCCGCCAGGATGCTGATCCAGGAGAGGACGTCGAGGGCGAGGTGGAGCATCAGTCGCCTGCCCCGGCGTCCACGTGGCGCTGCCGCCCCAGGTCGCCGTACTCGAAGAACTTCAGGACCGCGATCGTGCCGATGAAGTTGATCAGCGCGTAGACGAGGCTGAGGTCGACCCAGTCGGGGCGTCCGGTCAGGAAGCCGATCACCGCTAGCAGGACCACGGTCTTCGTGCCGAAGGTGTTCACCGCGAGCACCCGGTCGTAGACGGTGGGCCCGAGGAGCGCACGGATCATGGCCATGACCATGGCCACCAGGATGCCAACCGCGGCGACGGCGAACATCAGTGCGCCCCCCCCTGCTCCACCCAGGTGCAGCGCCGGTCCATCTCGTCCTCCTCACGCCCGTCCACGTCGATCCAGGTCAGAGAGTGGATCTCCAGGTCGTCGCCGGTCACGCGGGTCGTGATGGTCCCCGGCGTCAGCGTGATGGAGTTGGCGTAGATGGCGCGGCCCAGATCGGTCTTCTGGCTGGCTCGGTAGTGGACCAGGATCGGGCTGACCGGGAGCTTCGGGTCGAGGATCAGCCTCGCCACGCGCAGGTTGGCGAGGAAGATCTCCTTCATCAGCCAGGGGACGTAGATCCAGACGCGTCCCCCGAGCTGGAGGGGGAGCCCTTCGTTGTCGGCGACGTCCATCCGCATCGCCAGATAGGTGACGAGCGCGGCCGACGCGACGCCGAACCCCATGAGGAGTGGCTCGAAGTGGCCCGACAGCACGAGCCAGAACCCATAGAGAATCGCGCCCAGACCGACGGCTCGGAGCAACTGGCTCTTCCTGGCTGATCTCACGTTTTTCCGCGGCCCTCAAAGGACCCCGGGCGAAACGGAGGCCGAATCTACCAGTTGGACTGTGCTCCGTCCACTATCTTCTGGATGAGCAGTTTGATCGCCTCCTGGCGGCCCACGTCCTCGGTCTCGCTGGCCTCGGCGAACTCGCCCTGGGCCGTGACGTTGCGGTCCTCCCAGAGGATCACGTTCTCCACCAGGTCGACGATCTGGATGCTCGCGCCGATGTTCACCTGGCGCTGCAGGACCTGCGCGGGCTGCCCGGGCTCCGCGGCGCGGTAGCTCGGCGCGATGACGTCGTAACGGGTGATCGTGCCGCGGACCACGGCGTCGGCCATGTCCTCGCCGGCCGTCCGGATCCCGAGCGCGCGCGGCAGCTCCCTCAGGAGCTCGTCGTAGACCTCGCCGGTCAGCTCGAAGCGCGCGGTCTCGTTGTCGAAGGGGGCCACCGCGATCGTCTTGATGTGCGGCGGTGGAAAGCTCCCCGCGCGGAAGGAGTAGTTGCATCCCACGCCGCCGAGCAGGATCGGGAGCGCCACGAGCGCGCGCATCAGGCTCGACCGGCTCATCGTCCGGCGCCCACCTTCATGGGGTCGAAGATATCGGGTGGATACGGCCCCACGTGCTCGAGCGTCTCCCGTGTGAGCTTCAGCTCGCGGAAGGCCGCCAGGTTGCGGTACGTCGCCTCCTCGGGGTAGCGGCTGCCGGCCTCCAGGTCGAGGGCCACGCGCTGCACCACGTGACCGTTCTCGAGGAGCTCCATCGACCGGACCTGTTCGTCCGCGACCTGGAACGCCAGGACGCGGCCGTCCGGGTAGCCGTAGCGGAGCCGGACGGAGCCGTCCTCCAGGCGGTCGGCGCCGAGGAGCCGGGTACCGGTCTCGGGTCGGAACACGCCCAGCACGCCCCACATGAGGTCGGGCGGCGGAAGGATCCCGTCGGGCATCCCGGGCGGGATGCGCAGGTCCCCGTCCACGAGCGCCGCGCTCACGACGGTCTCGCCATTGCCCATGAAGAGGTCGAGCCGCGCCTTGTACGGGGGCTCGATGCGTGCCACACCCCTTCCCTTCACCCGCACGCCGCGACTCGTTGAGCGACCATGCGAACACGACACGGATCGGCTCGCTGAGCGAGGTGCGGTCCTCGAGCGAGCGCGCGAGCCGCTGGGCGTCCACGGCGGGCGCCACGACCGCGGGGCCACGGGGGGCGCAGGCCCCCGCGCCGACGAGGGCGAGGAGCGCCGCGAGGACGCGCGGGGATCGGCTCGATACCGGCATGCGCGGAAAGGTAGAGGGGATGGGTCGACGCTCATACCCCCCGCCGCGGCCGGGCGTTCGCCGCTCCCGGTCGGGGCCCGGCCACCGCCCCTTGTGAGGGCTCGCCGAAGCGGGCATCCTTGCGCCCACACCATGCCATATCAAAACCTGGATTGCTGCGGGTTGGGGCGGCACGGCCCCGACAACGCCCCGCTCTTCCGCGACCCGACCCGCTAGGCCGCCATGCCCGACCGACCGGTGTACCTCGCCTCGGACGTCCACCTGGGCGCGGTGCCGAGCGCGCGTGAGGAGGCGTTCCTCGCGTGGCTGCGCCACGCTGGCGAGTGTGCGTCCACCGTCGTGGTCAACGGCGACCTCTTCGACTTCTGGTTCGAGTACCGTGTGGGCATCCCGCCCGGCTACGAGGCGATCCTGGGCGGGCTCGCCCAGGTCGTGCGAGGGGGCACGCCTGTCACGCTCATGGGCGGCAATCACGACTGGTGGGGCGGCCGCTACCTGCGCGAGGAGATCGGCGTGGAGTTCCTGCAGGAGCCGGTGGTGCGGACGTACGCGGGGCTACGCACCTTCCTGGCGCACGGCGACGGTCTGGGCAAGGGCGACCTGGGCTACCGGGCGCTGAAGCTCCTCCTGCGCGGCCGCGTCACCCGCTTCGCCTTCGGCCTGCTGGGCCCCGGGGTGGGCGGTCGTATCGCCGAGCGCGTGTCGGCGACGGAGGGCCGGGGGGCGCCGACGCCGGGCGACATGGAGCGCTCGCGGGCCCTCGAGTCCTGGGCCCTCGCCAAGCTCGAGGAGTGCACGGAGCTGGACCTGGTCGTGCTCGGCCACACGCACGTCCCGCTCGTTCGCGAGGTCGGCGAGGGCCGGTGGTACGTGAACGCCGGCGACTGGGTGGAGCACACGACCTACGTCGTCCTCGAGGAGGGTAGCCCGCCCCGTCTCCTCACCTGGGGAGGGTGACGGACAGCGACACCTCCATGCGCCCGTTGCCCACGGGCCGGGCGTCGACCGAGATGGGTTGCGGGAAGTGCTCCAGGTGCGTGGACACGTACGCGTCCGCCCCCGACAGCAGCAGGAGGAAGATCCCGAGCGCCGTCCAGTCCTCGCGCTGCTGTCGCCGGGCGTCTCTCAGCGCGATCAGGTCCTGGAGCGTCTCGTCGTCGTCGAGCCCCTTCTGGATGTCCGCCGGGTCCGTGACCCCCTGCGTGGCGAGATTCGCGCGCACCACATTCTCGCGGAAGGCGATGCGCCGGCCCGCCTCGTCGTAGCGCCCCCGTGCCTTCACCAGCCCCCACCCGGTCATGCCCTCGACCGCCACGTAGAAGGCTCCCCGGTTGTAGGCCCCGATTGCCGCGTGCCCCCATCCCGGGATCGCGATCGCGCGCAGGAACGCGCCGCGCGGCGACACGCCCCTCGGCGTGCGGGCCGTCGAAGCCGTGTCGGTGACGGTGGGGAGCAGGGGTGGCGCCTGCGGCACCTGTGCGGCGGTCGGGCGGGCGACCGCCACGCCGAGGAGGACGCCGCAGGCCAGGGCGCCCAACAGGCGTGGATGGGCCGGGACGGCGCGCGGAGTCGGAGGCGGTGCGGGCATGGAGGAGAAACGTTAACCGGAACGCGGCGGGGCCATCAACTCGGGGCCGCCGCCGGGCCCGCTACGCGCGCGGGCCCGCCGCTCTGCGTGCGTCGGAGCGGCGGGCCCCTCCACTGGCGGGAGCGTGTGGGAATCGAACCCACCCGCCCGGGTTTTAGCCGGGCTGCACGGTTTTGAAGACCGCCGGGGCCACCAGACCCCCTCCACCCCCGGGGCCCGGAAGGTTCCCCGACGCGTCGACGCCGTCAAGCGTGGTTCGGGGGTCCGCGCTCCTGACGACGACGACGCGGAGGGCTAACTTGGCATCTTCGACGCAATGCGGCATTCGTGAGGGCGATCCATGAGCAGCAGCGACTCCACCGTTCGCGAACGGGGGCGACCGGCCTCGCCCGCCCATCCCCCCCTCTCCCCCGGCCTCCTGCGCGAGGGGGAGCGCAACCCGGGCATGCCGCTGGAGCTCGATTGGGTGCGAGAGGTGCGCGTGAACCGGAGCGCCGTGGAGCGGCGTGCCGCCACACTGGGCACGCGCCGCTCGGTCAAGAAGGCGTGGCAGGCGGCGTGGCTCCTCAAGGCGGTGACGCTCATCGACCTCACCACGCTCTCCGGCGACGACACGCCGGGCCGTGTGCGGCGCCTCTGCGCGAAGGCCCGCCGGCCCGTTCGAGGGGACCTCCTCGAGGCGCTCGAGGTCGATCCGGAGCGGGTGCGGGTCGCGGCGGTGTGCGTCTACCATCAGATGGTGGAGACGGCCGTGCGGGCGCTCGAGGGCAGCGGCGTGCCGGTGGCGGCCGTGTCCACGGGCTTCCCCCACGGGTTGAGCCCCCTCCCGCAGCGCCTCCAGGAGATTCGCGCGTCGCGCGACGCCGGCGCGCGTGAGATCGACATCGTCGTGACCCGCGGCCACGTCCTCACGGGCGCGTGGGAGGCGCTCTACGACGAGGTGTCCGCCTTCCGGGAGGCCTGCGGCGACGCGCACATCAAGACCATCCTCGCCACCGGCGAGCTGGCTACGTTGCGCAATGTGGCGCGCGCGAGCCTCGTGTGCATGATGGCCGGGGCCGACTTCGTGAAGACGTCGACGGGCAAGGAAGGCGTGAACGCCACCCTCCCGGTCGGCCTCACGATGGCCCGTGCGATCCGCGCGTACGCGGAGCGGACCGGGTACGCGGTCGGCTTCAAGCCGGCCGGCGGGATCCGCACCGCCAAGGAGTCGCTGCTCTGGCTCATCCTCATGAAGGAGGAGCTGGGCACGGGCTGGCTGCAGCCCGACCTGTTCCGCTTCGGCGCCTCGTCGCTCCTGGGCGACATAGAGCGCCAGATCGAGCACCACGTCACGGGGCGGTACTCGGCCGCCCACCGCCATCCTCTGGCCTGAGCGGGGGGGCATGAGCAAGGTCGCCGAGATCTTCGAGACGATGGAGTACGGGCCGGCTCCGGAGAGCGTGGACCGGGCCATCGAATGGCTCGATGCGCACGCACGCGCCTTCGGCCACTTCATCGGGGGCGCATTCACCGACCCGGACGTGGGCGAGTCGTTCGAGACGGCCAACCCGGCCACGACGAAGCCCCTCGCGCGCGTGCTTCAGGGGAGCGAGGCCGATGTGGCCGCCGCAGTGGCTGCAGCTCGGGCGGCGCAGCCCGGATGGTGGGAGGCGGGCCCGCACACGCGCGCACGTCACCTCTATGCGCTCGCCCGCCGGATCCAGAAGCACGCCCGCCTCTTCGCCGTGCTCGAGAGCCTGGACAACGGAAAGCCGATCCGGGAGTCGCGTGACCTCGACATCCCGTTGGTGGCGCGCCACTTCTACCACCACGCCGGTTGGGCCCAGCTGATGGACGAGGAGCTGGCGGGTTACGCGCCGGTGGGCGTGGTCGGGCAGATCATCCCCTGGAACTTCCCCCTGCTGATGCTGGCGTGGAAGATCGCTCCCGCCCTCGCGACGGGGAACACGGTGGTGCTGAAGCCGGCCGAGTTCACCCCGCTCACCGCCCTGCGCTTCGCCGAGCTGTGCGCGGAGGCGGGCCTGCCCCCCGGTGTGGTGAACGTCGTAACCGGGGACGGACGGACCGGGGCGGCCCTCGTCGCCCACCCGGGCGTGGACAAGATCGCCTTCACCGGCTCCACCGAGGTCGGTCGCCTCATCCGCGAGGCCACGGCCGGCAGCGGCAAGCGGCTGAGCCTGGAGCTGGGCGGCAAGTCGCCCTTCCTGGTTTTCGACGACGCGGACCTCGACTCGGTCGTCGAGGGAGTCGTGGACGCGATCTGGTTCAACCAGGGCCAGGTTTGCTGCGCCGGGTCGCGGATCCTGGTGCAGGAGGGCGTGGCCGGCGCGCTCGAACGGAAGCTGCGCGCGCGCATGGAGACCCTGCGCATGGGCGATCCCCTCGACAAGGCCGTGGACATGGGCGCCATCGTGGCGCCCGTCCAGCTCGAGCGCATCCGCTCCTTGGTCGAACAAGGCCGTGCGGAGGGCGCCGAGGTCTGGCAGCCGTCGTGGAGCGTGCCGAAGGAGGGGTGGTTCTACCCGCCCACGCTGTGCACGAACTGCGCGCCGGCGGGCACGATCGCCCAGGTGGAGATCTTCGGCCCCGTGGTCGTCATGATGACGTTCCGCACACACGCGGAGGCCGTGGCCCTGGCGAACGACACGCGCTACGGGCTGGCCGCGTCGATCTGGTCGGAGAACATCAACCTGGCGCTCGACGTGGCGCCGAAGGTCAAGGCCGGTACGGTCTGGATCAACTGCACGAACCTCTTCGACGCCGCATCCGGCTTCGGCGGCTACCGCGAGAGCGGCTACGGCCGGGAGGGCGGCAAGGAGGGGCTGTGGGAGTACGTTCGCCCCTCATGGGAGGCAGCGGCCGGTGGGACGGAGGAGCTCGCCGGTCCGCCCCCACCCGCAGCGGCGGTCGTACCCCCCTCCGATCTGTCGCGGGTGGACCGCACGGCCAAGCTCTACGTGGGTGGCAAGCAGGCCCGACCCGACGCCGACGCCAGTCTGCCCGTGACGGGCGTCGGAGGGCTGGTCGTGGGTGAGGTCGGCCGCGGCAACCGCAAGGACGTGCGCAACGCCGTGGAGGCCGCGCGCAAGGCACAGGCGGGCTGGGCCGCGCGCACGGCCCACAACCGCGCGCAGATCCTGTACTTCCTGGCCGAGAACCTGGACGCGCGCCGCGACGAGCTCGCCGAGCGCCTGGCCGCGTTCTCCGGCGACCGCGCCGACGGCGCCGCCGAGGTGGCGGCAGCGGTCTCCCGGCTGTTCACGTACGCGGCGTGGGCGGACAAGTGGGACGGTCGCGTCCACGCCACCCCGCTGCGCAACGTGACGCTCGCCATGAACGAGCCCGTCGGCGTCATGGGCGTGGTATGCCCCGACGAGCGCCCGCTGCTGGCCTTCGTGGCGGCGCTGGCGCCCCTGGTCGCGGTCGGCAACACGGTGGTCGCGGTGCCGTCGGAGCCCGCACCGCTCCTGGCCACCGACCTCTACCAGGTCCTCGACACCTCCGACGTTCCGGCCGGCGTGGTCAACATCGTCACCGGCCTGCGCGCGGAGCTGGTGCCCACGCTCGCCGCCCACGACGACGTGGACGGGATCTGGTACTTCGGGCCGGCGGAGGGTGCCGCGGGCGTCGAGCGCGCCTCGATAGGCAACATGAAGCGAACATGGGTAAGCAACGGCCGCCCAATGAGTTGGGTTAAGCCGCACCATGGAGAGAGCGAGGAGTTCCTCCGCCAGGCCTGCCAGGTGAAGAACATCTGGGTGCCGTACGGCGAGTAGCCGTACGGCACCCGGTCCTCGCTTCCTCTATCCGCGCCGCAGGATCGCGTTGGCCGGATCGTCCGGGACGATCAGCTCCACGCGTTGCCCCGGTTGCACGGGGAGCGCCTCGGTCGTGTAGGTCCGGCCCGCCACCACCTCCAGGCGGAAGCTGATCTGATCCAGCTGCCGCCAGGAGAGGGTGACGGTGAGATGCGAGTTGCCACCCACCTGCCCGATGAAATCCGAGCCGTGGGAGCTCCGGGCATAGACGCGCAGATCGCTGAAGCCCCGGTTCTCCACGTAGACGTGGATCTGCGAGCCCGGAGCGTCGGGTCCCTCGAAGGGGTTCCGCACCGCGGGCGCGCACGCCGTTCCGGCCACGACCAACAGGGCGGCCGGGAGGAGCCGCCGAACCGCATGATGGATCCTCACTCGCTGATGAGTCGCTCCGTGTCGATGGGATCGAGCCCCAGCTGCCGCAGAAGCTCGTTGAGTCGAGCCAGGTCCTGCGTGATGACCAGGTTCATCTGGTCCAGCTCGGTGCCGAGCTTCGACGACAGCTCGTCGAACACCTCGTACGATTGGTCCGTGGGCTTGTGGTAGGAGCCCTCCACCAGATTCAGCAGCGCCGCGAGCTTGTTGTTCAGCCGGATCGGGTAGTTGAGCGGGTCCTGGTTCGACCGGTTCTTCACCTGGTAGATCTCCGACTCCACGCCGCTCAGGCGGTCCTTCACGGTATTGCCGAGCGACTGGAGCTCCCCGTTGTCGTTCTTCGAGAGGCGGTCGTCCACCTGGCTCTTGATCGCGCGCATGCGGATCACCGCTTCGTTCGCGTCGGTCACGCGGTTCCGGATCGCGCTCCACGAGGTCCTGCCGCTGGCGCAGGTCGGCCACGGTAACGCCCTCGGCCGCCGCGCGCGGATTGATCTGGATCTCGAAGTCCTGCGTCTTCGCGACGCCGTCGACGGTCAGACGCACCTGGTAGCGTCCGGGCACCACCGCGGGCCCGAGATTGCCGGCGGCCCAGAAGATGCGGCCCTCGAAGTCCTTCCACCCCTCTGCGCGCATGTTCCAGCGGAAGCGGTTGGAGCCCTTCATCTTGGAGGGCTTCTGCGAGCCGCCGGAGCCGAAGAAGACCGCCTCCGCCCTCCTGCTCCGCGGGCTCCTCCTCACCCTCGGCCGACTCGAAGGACTGGACCACGTTCCCCGCGTCGTCCAGGAACTCCACCGTGACCTTGTCGGCGTCGTCCTTCAGGTAGTAGAAGACGTCCGCGGTGCGGTCGAATTCCTGGACCGGGTCCTTCGGGTCGAACAGCCAGACGTCCGCGGCGGCCACCTCGGGGCTCATCTGGCGGAGCAGGTCGATGTTGTGCATCACCCAGAACGAGCGCCCGTGCGTGGCGATCACCAGGTCGTGGTCCTTCACCACGATGTCGGAGACCTGCGTGTTCGGCAGATCCATGGCCAGCCGCTGCCAGTGGGCGCCGTCGTCCCACGACACGTACACCGTGGTCTCCGAGGCGGCGTACAGGAGCCCGGCGCGCGTCGGGTCCTCGCGCACCGCGCGCACGAAGTCGTTCTCCGGGATCCCGTTCTGGTCGATGTGCGTCCACGTCTTGCCGTAGTCCGTCGTCTTCCAGATGTAGGGATGCCGGTCGTTGTCCACGAGGTAGCGGATCCCCGCCACGTAGGCCTTCCCCGGCGTCGTGGGCGAGGCCTCGATCGTGTTGATGCGCACGAAGTCCGGCGCGTCCTTCGGGGTCACGTTCTCCCACGTCGGGTTGGCCGCGCTCGCGTTGCGCGTCACGAACACGTAGCCGTCGTCCGAGCCCGACCAGAGGACGTTGGCGTCGTGATAGGACGGGGCGAGCGCGAAGATCGTCGCGTACGTCTCGACGCCCGTCTGGTCCTTGGTGATCGGTCCGCCGGACGCGCCCATGGTGCTGGGGTCGTGGCGGGTCAGGTCGCCGCTGATCGCCTCCCAGCTCTGCCCCTGGTCGTGCGTCCGCCAGACGCGCTGCGTGCCGGTGTACAGAAGGTCCGGGTCGTAGTGGTCGAAGACGATCGGGTACGTCCACTGCGCCCGCTCGTCGATGTCGATCGGAGGACCACCCCATGGGGTTGTCGGGCCAGACGTTGACCTCGCGCATGTCGCCCGTGGCGTAGTCGAAGCGCGAGAGCAGCCCCCCGTAGGAGCCGGCGAAGTAGACGTCCGGCTCGTCCGGCTTGGAGGCGATGTAGCCGCTCTCGCCGCCGCCGACCGAGTAGAAGTACTCGCCCCCGGCGGTCTTGAAGTCCCACCCGCCGGACGGCATGCATACGGTCGAGTTGTCCTGCTGCGCGCCGCAGATGAAGTACGGCTCGTGGTTCGTCGTGGTGACGCGGTAGAACTGGGCCGTCGGGAAGTCCTGGTCCGTCCAGGTCTGGCCACCGTTGACGGAGACGTTCGCGCCGCCGTCGTTGCTGTTGATCATGCGCTCCGGGTCGTTGGGCGCGATCCACAGGTCGTGGTTGTCGCCGTGCGGGACCCGGAACTGCGTCGGGAAGGTCTTGCCGCCGTCGGTGGACTTGTAGAAGCCCGTGTTCAGCGCGTAGACGACGTCCTCGTTCTTCGGATCCGCGTAGATGCGCGTGTAGTAGAAGGCCCGCTGGCGGAGCTTACGCTCGTCGTTCATGTGCTCCCACGTGCGGCCCGCGTCGTCGGAGCGGTAGACCCCGCCCTGGGGCTCGTGCTCCACCAGGACCCACACGCGGTTCGAGTTCGCGCCGGACACGGCCACGCCGATCTTCCCTATGGGCGAGGCGGGCTCGAGGCCGAGCGTCGAGGTGATATCTTGCCAGTGTTCCCCGCCGTCCGTGGACTTCCACAGCCCCGAGTCTGGACCGCCCGAGGACATCCCCCAGCTCTTGCGCCACGCTTCCCAGATGGAGGCGTAGAGGACGTCGGCGTTGTTGGGGTCCATCTCCAGGTCGATGGCGCCCGCCACGTCAGATCTTGAAGAGGACCTTGCGCCAGGTGGAGCCGCCGTCCGTCGTCTTGAAGACGCCACGCTCCGCGTTCGGCGCGGATTGCACGCCGAGGGCGGCCACCCACGCCACGTCGCAGTTGTCGGGGTGGACCGACGATCTTCGCGATGCTCTGCGTCGGCTCCAACCCGATGTGCGTCCACGTCTTGCCGGCGTCGGTCGACTTGTAGACGCCGTCACCCTGCATGATGTTGCCGCGCAGCTCGGTCTCACCCGTGCCGATGTAGACGACGTCCGGGTTCGCCGGACACACGCCGACGGCCGCTACGGAGGAGCTGGTGAGCTGCCCGTCCGTCACGGGGCGCCAGGTCTGGCCCCCGTCGGTCGTCTTCCACAAGCCGCCGCCCGCCGCCCCGAAGTAGTACTCGTTGGGCCGGGACGCGCTTCCCGCCACGGCCGTGGAACGTCCGCCCCGGTGACGGACCCACGAGGCTCCACTCCAGCGAGCCGTAGAGCGCCTCGTCGTACTGTTGGGCGGAGACGAGCTCGGGCACGCCCATCGCGACCACTGCCAGCGCGAGCGCGATGGAAGAGAGGGCATGGACGAATCTGCTCATGATGGGTGACACCTGTGCGTGGATGGGCGATCCGGACCCGCCGTCGGATCCCGGGGCCGGGAGCGTAGAACGGCGCCCGGGCTCGCGCAAGCCGCATCCGCGGGAAGCCGCGACGGCCGACCGAGGGTCGCTGGAAGGGCGTGGTGCCGGGCCGCCCCCTGCGGGGCGCCCGCCTTCAGCGTCCGACGGCCCGCAGGAGCGCCGACAGGATCGGCTTCACGATGATCGCGGTACCGGTGCCATCCCCCGGCGGAATGCTTGCCCTGGCTCCCGCCCCCGAGGTCGAGGGCGACGGCCGCCAGCGCGGCGGTGACCCCGACGATGCCCGCGGTGAGCAGGATCGTCTTGGGCTTGGAGAAGACGCGGAGATCCACGCCGGCCAGGTCCCTGGGCGCTACCCGCACCGTGTCGACCTGCTTGAGCTCCCGGTACGCCCCGAGCTCGCGCCGCGACTCGACCTGGAGCACGAGGGAGTCGGCGGAGGCGAGCACCGTGCCCTCCATCGACATCGGTCTCGGGCTCCCGGTCTGGCACCTGTCCACGGCGGCGCGCACGGGCACCTGGATGCGTACGACGCTGCCGGGAGCGGGCCGTTCCACCGGCACGTAGGAGTAGCAGCCGCTCATGGCCGCGGCGCCCAGCGCCGCGAGGAGCCTGGAGATCGTGCGGGAGGGTCTCATCAGAACACCACGTCGATGATTCGGGAGACCTGCTGGTTGAACAGGTAGACGTACCGCCACGGGTCCGACGCGAGCACGTCGCCGGAGTCGTTGAGGACGGTCCGGTCGTCCACGTCCACTCGCACCTGGACGGACGTCTGTGGCGACGGACGTGGGCGTGATCTGGACGAAGAACCTCCGGTCGACCGCGATGTCGATGACGGTGTCGATGGGGAGCGTCTGCTGCACGGTGTCCGCGCGGAAGATCTGCACCTGTGTGGTGTTCGTCTCGTCCACGCCGGCGATGAACTGCTTGGAGTAGATGGCCTCGACCGTGGTGCCGGCGTCCCCGGACATCCGGAACGTGATGCGCTCCGGCGTCGGGTCCTCGAAGGCCGAACAGGCTGCGGACAGCGCCGCGACCAGCACGCAGCCCAGGATGGCGATTCGACGTTGGGTCGTCATGATCGGGGAAGATGTGGATCGACGAGGCAAAAGGCGAGGCGCACCCGCACGTGGTGTGTACGGGTGCGCCCCCCCTTCGTTACCCCCGAACGGGGGCCCGGGCTAGCAGCCCAACCCGTTCAGGTAGCAGTTGGCACGAACCTCCACGAGGGTGATCGGGAGCAGCGTGCCGGGAGCCTTGAAGGCGTCGGACACGCTGGTCCACTCCGCCGCCTTCACGCCGAAACGGTACATGTCCGGGAGCCGGAGGCCCATACCGAACGTGTTCACCCTGCGCTCATGCCTCAGCAGGTCCATGGCGGGCACCTGCCCCGAGTAGGGCGTGAGTCCGTCCATGGCACGGATGGCGTTGATCTCCGAGGTGAACGTCGCGTCGTCACCGTTGGCCAGCGCGTCCTCGGCGATGATCAGGTGCATGAGGCGGGACGATGCGATCGTGTTGGGCGCGTACTGGTCGTGTGCCGTCTGCCAGTCGCCGCCCTTGAACACGTTGAGCCGTAGGACGAACGCCGGATCCACGATGTTGTCGATCGGGTCCATGATCGTAATGTGATCGATGTCGTTGGCAGGTGTGAAGGCGACCAGGCTCTTGTCCACCTGGATCTCCTTCCGGCTGTTCACCTCGCCCACGATGTTGTTTGCGAAGCCATCCGAGTAGTTCGCATTCGTGCTGGCCGAGTACTCCAGGTCGTAGCTCCAGTCCGCACCACCGACCAACGCGAGAACTGCCTGTGCGTCCGTCACCGCGCCTGCGGCCTTGGCCAGCGGGTCCGCGGTATTCGGCGTCGGCTTGATCTTGTCCCAGATGGCGCGGGACTGCTTCGCCCGCGCCCTGACCGCCAATGCGGCCAGCTTCACGTCGTCGTCACCGCCGCTCACGGCCGCGTCGAGGTGCGTGATGGCCTCGTCGAGCATCGTGTACATCTGGTCCGGCCCTACGGGCGGGCCGGACTCACGCTTGTCCGACTGCGTGAAGTCATTCATGGTCTCGCCGATCACCATGTGGACCAGGCCGGCATACAGGTGCGCCCGGGCCAGCTCCGGCCCGAACGACGGGTCCTCGGCGACGTTGGCCTCGAGGATCGACACCGCCTTGTCGGACATCCAGCGGGCCTGGGCGATTCCGGGGTACGCCCCGTCCGACCACTCGTTGGACGGGTCGGAGATGAAGCCCTGGTCCAACGAGCCCCACGCGTCGCGGGATCCGATCCAGGTGAAGTTGTCCCCCACCACCTCGATGGGAGTCCAGATCACCCCGACCCCGCCGGCGACCAGCGACTGAGCGCCGTTCACCACGGCAGTGGCGGCCTCCGGCCGGGAGATGGATTCCTCGACCAGGTCGTTCGGGTTGTTCACGTCCAGCAACCCACACGCGGATAGCGCCAGGCAGGTCGCCAGGATCGTCACCGGGGCCTTCACGGCCTTGTTCGTCTTGGTCATGTCTCCGCCCTCCTCAGAACGTCACGCGGGTGGAGAAGGTGAAGCGGCGCGGAATCGGGATGTTCCAACCCTCGGTGGAATCGAGGAAGTTGCCGTCCAGGCCGCCGTTGCGCCGTCCGATCACGTTGCCTTCCGGATCCACGCCGGTGTAGTCGCCCAGCATGAAGAGCTGGAGGTTGCGCACACCGAGGTTGATCGTCGCGGTGGACAGGCCCATCCGCTCGATCAGGTCCGTGGGCACCCTGTAGCTGAGCGACAGCTCCCGCCACCGGATCCAGCTCGCGTCGAAGACGCTGTTGAGGCCCGACATGGGCGACAGCGCCTCGATCTCCCGCTCCCACGCGACGCGCGGCGTCGAGCCGCTGCTCGGCCGAGGATGCGGGGTTCTGCAGGATGGCGTTCAGCTCCGCCGCGCGGGGGGTGTTGCGCCCGATGACGGAGTTGGCCCGGCGGAACATGCCGGACAGGTCCTGCACGAAGTAGTTGCCCACCTTGTACTCGAAGAGCGACGACAGCTCCCAGCTCCCGCCGAACGCGGCGTTGAACCCGAACGAGCCGGCGAAGTCGGGCGTGGGCTTGCCGAGGTACGTCTCGATGGGCGACAGGTCGGTCGCCGCAGTTGTTCGACGCCAGCGCGCCGGGGACGATGTCGCCGAGCGTGTTGTTGGTGGCGTCCGTGCCGTACACGAGCGGCTTGAAGACGCTCGGGTCACGGGGCTGGCTGAAGTAGGCCAGCAGCGGCGTCTCGCGTCGGCTCCGTGCAGCTCCCGTCGATGTTGATCGGGTACTGGAGGTTGTCCGGGATCTTCGCGCCGAAGAACGCGCCCGGAGCGTAGCCCTGCGTGAGGTAGTTGCGGTAGCGCGGGTACGAGCCGCCCGTCTTGAGGGACGGGGCGCCGCCCATGTCGGTGATCTCCTCGTGCAGGTACGCCGTGTTGGCGAACATGTTGAGCGAGAAGCCCTCGCGCTGGATCACCGTCCCGCGGACGTTGACCTCGACGCCGTGGGCCTTGAGCTCACCGATGTTGTCGAGCTGGTTGTTCGTGAAGCCACCCGACACCGGGAACTGACGGTCGACCATGGCGTCGGTGACCGTGCGGTTCCAGTAGGTCACGTCCAGGGAGGCGCGGTCGTTGAACAGGCCCAGCTCGGCCCCCACTTCCCACTCCGTCGACACCTCGGGCTTCAGGTCGTCGTTGCCCAGGTTGGAGGGCCGGATGCCCGGGCCGTCTACGGACGACTGCGACGAGTATGTCGTGAACTTGTCGAAGGCGCCGGGCTGGAGGCCCGACTTCCCGATGGCGCTGCGGAAGCGGACCGTGGAGAACGTGCCGTTCGACCAACCGAGGCCCTGGCTGGGCACGATGGAGATCGAGGCCTTCGGGTAGAACGCGGTGCTGAAGTTGGCACCGAACGCCGAGTTCGCGTCCCAACGTCCACCGACCGTCGCGAAGACCCAGTCGTTGATGCCCAGCTGGTCCTGCAGGTATCCGCCGACCTGCGTCACACGAAGCCAGTCCTCGTAGGTTTCAATGGAGCCCAGAGCGGACAGGGTCTCGAGGCCGGGGCCCGGGAAGTCGGAGCCCCTGCCGCCCGTCGTCTGCCGCTGGCGGATATAGCCCTGGCCACCGAAGAGGAACGTGTTCTCGAGGTTCCCGAAGCGCTTGACGTGGGAACCCTTGATGTCTGCCGTGATCTCGCGCGTGCGGCGCTCGCTGGCGTCGCGGCTGCCTTCCACGTCCGACGACGTGAAGCCGTCCACGTTGTAGCCGTAGGGCTGGAAGTACGTCTCGTTGTCGGCCGAGAAGTCCACGCCGAACGTCGCGTCCAGGCGGAACTGCTCCGTGGGCGTGAACCCGACGGTCGTGCTGCCGGCGAAGTGGTTCGAGTGCGCCACGTTCTGCTTGTACATGAACTCGCGCGTCGTGCCGAACGCCGGCGCCCCGTAGAGGTTGTCCGCGTCCGCGATGCGGAGCTGGGACATCATCATGCTCGAGAACACGCCGTAGATGTTGTTTCCGTTGTCCGGCGTGTGGTGCTCGAGATCGGAGTACAGCGTGCTGACGCCGATCCGGATCTTGCTGCTCGGGATGACCGTGAAGTTCGCGGTCAGCGAGTAGCGCTTGTCGAGGTCCGTCTCCGGCGTGTAGCCGTCGACCACCGGGAAGTTCTTCTGCGCGTCCATGGCGCCGTTCTCGTGGGCGAAGCGCCCGGACACGAAGTACTGGAACGCGTCCGAACCGCCCTGCACGGAGCCGGAGACCATCTGCGCGAGCCCGGTCGTGAACATGTCCGGGATCGTGTTCTCCTGGAACGGCTCGTAGAGGTTGACGTTCTTCCCCCAACGCGACGCGATGCGGGCCTGGTGCGTCCGCATCGCGCGCGAAGTCGGCCAGGGGCTGGATGCGGTTCGTCGGCTCCTTGATGGCCGTCAGGTCGCCCTGGAAGCTGAACCGCGGCGCCCCTGCGCGGCCGCGCTTCGTGAAGATCTGGATCACGCCGTTGGACGCTTCGGTGCCGTACAGCGTGGCAGCGGCGGCGCCCTTCAGGATCTCGATGCGCTCGATGGACTCCGGTGGGATGTCGTCGAGGCGCGTCGCGTTGCCCTGCCCCGAGCCACCGATGGACGAGTTGTCCATGCGGATGCCGTCGATGTAGATGATCGGCTCGTTGCTCTGCGACAGCGACGCGGATCCGCGGATGCGGAGGCGGGCGCCCTCACCCGTGGAGCCGGAGGTGGGCAGCGCCACGACGCCCGGCTCGCGGCCGGCGATCATCTGGCTGAAGTCGGCGATCGGCTTGTTCTCGAGCTCGCTGGCGTCGACCGTCGCGATCGTGTTGCCGAGCTTCTTCTTCTGCGTGGCGACGCCCGCGCCCGTGACCACGATCTGGTCGAGGGCGATGGCGGTCTGCTCCATCGCGAAGTTCGCGACCACGGACTCGCCGGCCGCCACCGTGACGGTCTGCGAGCCCGACTTGTACCCGACCAGCTCGGCCACGACCGTGACCTCGCCAGCGGGCACGTTGAGCATGAGGAAGCGGCCGGCCGCATTCGTGAGGGCGCCGATTCCGCTCCCCCCGATGTAGACCTGCACCGCTTCGAGCGGACGCTGCGAGGCAGCATCCCGGACCGTCCCGACCAGCGTGCCCGTTGATTGGGCCGCGACCGGGGCGGGTGCCCATCCGATGGCCAGCGCGAGGGCCAGTACCAGGCCTCCGCGGATGGCGACGGATGTGAGGCGTGCTGACATCGGACGCATCATTTCCGTCCTCCCAGTTGGGGTTGGACCTGTGAACCACCCTTTCTATCGACACCGGGGCGCGTCCCGCCCCGGAAAGGGTGCGATTCCATCCACCACACGACCCCACCACCCCCGCGCAAAGCCCGTTGCGCGGTCGCAGCAACAAGTCCGGGAGCCACCCCCCTGGAGAGGCTCCGGCTCGATCTATGGTTGGTTCGTCTGGGAGGCGTTATGCCGGCCTACCCGCGGCATTCGTCGAGATCCAGCGGGGGCCATCATACGGAGTCGGACCCCCGTCCGCAACACTTTCTCAGCGTTGCGTGTCTCCATGGACGTCACGCCTTTGTGCGCGCGACGCACTCGATCTCGACGTCCACGCCCTTCGGCAGCGCGGCCGCCTGAACGGCGGCGCGGGCGGGTCGGTGCGTTCCGAAATGCCGGGCGTAGACCTCGTTCATCGCGCGCGAAGTCGTTCATGTCGGAAAGGAAGACCGTGGTCTTGACCACGGTGTCCATCGCCGCACCGGCGGCTTCCAGAACGTGGCGGAGGTTCGTGAGGACCTGCTCGGTCTGCGCGGCCACGTCCCCCTCCACCTGCTGCATCGTCTCGGGGTCCAGGGGAATCTGGCCGGAGCAGAAGACCCACCCGTCGGTGACGACTGCCTGGGCGTAGGGACCGATCGCCTTGGGCGCGTGGTCGGTGTGGACGGGCTTCAGCGCGCTCATGAGTGCTCCTCGAGGGTGGTTGGCGTGGACTCGCGTCGCCGGATCGGCTCCGCGTCGGCGGCGTCGGCGTCGAGATGGTACTGGCGGGTGTGGTCGAGCAGCTCGTCCGGCGACACCGTCGCCACGCCCGCCTTCCCCACCTCGATGGCGGCGGCGTGGTTCGCGAGCATAGCCGCCTCGGCGGGGGTCGCCCCCGCGGCCATGGCCACCGCCATCATCGCGGTCACGGTGTCGCCCGCGCCCGACACGTCGTAGACCGCGCGGGCGACGGTCGGCACGCGCACGTACTGTTCGGCGCGGGTCTGCAGCGCCATCCCGCGCTCGCCGAGGGTGAGCAGCAGGTTGTCGCAGCCCATCCGGCGACGGGTCGCTTCCATCCAGTCCGCGTCGTCCGGATGGATGAACTCGCCCAGGGCGTCGGCGAGCTCCTTGGAGTTCGGCTTGAAGACCGTCGCGCCCGCGTACTCGAAGAAGTTGCGCCGCTTGGGGTCGACGACCGTGGGGACGCCCGTCCGCGCGCGCCGTCTCCAGCGCCTGGCGGATCACCGCGGGGCACGAGCACGCCCTTGTTGTAGTCCTCCATGATGAGGACGTCGCTCTCGCGGCCCAGGGAGTCGACGGTGCCGGCCAGCGCCTCCGCGAGCCCCTCCGACGCATCAGCCTCGACCTCGTGGTCGAAGCGCACCACCTGCTGGCGGCGGGCGAGGATGCGCGTCTTGACCGTGGTGGGGCGCTCGTCGGTGACGACCAGGCCGTCCGTGCCGCACGCCCAGCGCCTCCAGCTCCGCGCGCAGGATCTCGCCGGCCACGTCCCTTCCCGCGCAGCCCGACCACCCGGCACGAGGCACCGAGGGCCGCGACGTTGGCCGCGACGTTGGCCGCTCCTCCGAGCGCGGAGGACTCGGCCTCCACGCGCACGACCGGGCACCGGCGCCTCGGGAGAGATCCGGTCCACCGAGCCGGAGATGTAGCGGTCGAGCATGACGTCGCCGACCACGAGGACCCGGACGCTCCGCACCGCCTCCAGGAGTCTCTCGACGCGCTCCAGGCTCAGCCGGTCCACGGTCCCCTGCCCCGTCCCTCCAGCGGGAGGATCGAGAACGTCCCGTCGTCACGCGCAAGGAGGCGGTCCTGGAGGTTCACCGAGACGCACACGTGGTTGGGCACGATGCGCACCCGCTCCCCGATCGCGGGGCGCCACGCTGAGTCGCCCAGGTCCAGAACGCCATGCTCCTCGGAGAGGGAGGACACCACCACCTCGGGGTGGTCCAGCACGACGCCGAATCCGCGGTCCGCCCGTCAGCTCGTTGGCCAGCGCCTTGGAGCCCGCGTCGACCACGGCCCTGCCCGGCACCGCGGTGCTCACGACCGTGGCGAGCACCGTGTACGCCAGGTCTTCGGGGGCGGCCACGCCCACGTCGAGGGCCTCGCGGTCGAAGAAGATGCACGAGCCCGAGCGGATCTCCGTCATTCCCGGGATCTCGTGGCTGCGCCAGAGCGTCGGGGTGGAGCCGCCGGAGACGATCTCCGGATCCAGCCCCTCCGCTGCGAGCGCCCCGAGCGCTTCGGACAGCCGCCCGGCCACGGCGCTCAGGTGTGGCGTCTGCTCCGCCTCGGGCATCGCGGATGTGGCCCGGATAGAACATGATCCCGCGGAACGCGACGCCATCGAGCTCCGCAGCGCGCCGTGCCAGCGCCACGAGGCGCGTCCGGGTCCTGGACGCCCGACGCGCCCCAGGCCCATGTCCATCTCCGACCAGGACGCCCACGGTACGTCCGGCGCGCGCTGCCGCGTCGGCGAGGGGCTCGCAGCACCTCGCGCGCGTCGAGCGCGACCTTGAGGTCCACGTGCGCCGGCAGCGCGGAGCAGGCGCTCGAGCTTGGCCGCGCCCACCGGCGGGTACGCCAGCAGGAGGTCGCGGCGTCAGCTCGGACATGACCTCCGCCTCGCGCAGCGTGGCCACGGTCAGCCCGCGGGCGCCGGCCTCGAGCTGGATGCGGGCGATCGGTGCGGGACTTGTGCGTCTTGATGTGGGGCCGCCAGCCGAGGCCGTGCGTCGCGGCGTAGGCGGCCACCCTGCGGGCGTTGGCGCGCGCCCGCTCCAGGTCGACGTACGCCGATGGGGGTCTCCACCGATCCGGGTCGGGGTCCGCGGCGCCGGCGAAGAGACAGGGGCGTCATTCCAGCGTCGCTCCGAGGGCGTTCATGAATTCCTCGTCGTCCGCGGAGACCGGGCCGAAGCGCATCCAGCGCAGCATGCCGTCCCGGTCGATGAGGAAGGTGGCCGGGCAGGCCCAGCACCTGGTAGCTGTCCATGCCGCGCATCTGCGGGTCGAGGAGGATCGGGTAGGTCACGCCGAACTCCTGGACGAACTCGTCCACCTGGTCTCGGGCGTCGCCCGTGTCCATGGAGATCCCCACGATCTCGAGTCCCTCGTCCCTGCGCTGCTCGTAGAGCGACTGGAGGAAGGGCGTCTCGTGCCGGCAGGGCGCGCACCACGTCGCCCAGAGGTTGAGGAGGACGACCTTTCCCTCTGAAGGACGACAGCGACGACGGTGTCCCCCTCCAGGCGTCGTCGCGACGTATTCGCGGCGCGGGCTTGCCGACCCGCGGCCCGGGCGGCCCGCTCTCGCAGGCGGCCAGGCCCGTCGCGGCGATCACGCGCGAGGATCCCGATGGCGCCGCGCGCGCCGGAATCGGATCATGTCGAGGGTACCTCCACGCGAGCGACCCGGACGCGCGAGGCGCTCGGCGTCCGACGACGTCGGTCCATGCCAGGACGACCTCGTCGGCGCTCCAGGGCGCCAGCACCATCCGCGGAAATCCGCTGGCGCGTGCGGCCGAGGACGGGTGCCACGATCGCGGGCGGCCCCTGCCGGCCCTCCGGCGCCGACGGCGGCCAGGCGGAGCTCCGCCGCCTCCCCCCCGAGGCGCTCGAGCCAGCTGACCGACGGCGCGTGCCGTCCGGGCGCATCCGGAGATCCACCCGGCCGGACGGGGTCGCCGCCGTCGACGCGCACCGGATCGCCGAAGGACACGCCTCCGTCCCCCGAGAAGGCCACGTACACCCTCGGCCGGTCCCCGGCTCCGGTGAACCACGCCACCGCGACCCGGTCGCCCGACGCGTCCACCGCCGGCCCGTTCACCGGACATCCGGCGATGACCCAGCCGTCCCGGTGCACCGGGACGCCCTCGGTCCAGCCGCCCTCGGTCCGCCGGGTCACGTAGATGTCGCGCACATCCTGCGCACTGCGGTCCCGATAGACCACCACCACCCCGCCGGAGGTGAGCGCCGCGTCGGTCTGGCAGCAGTCGCAGGTGCGCGCGTCCAGCAGCGATCTCGTCCCCGGCGGTGCCGTCCGCGCCGACCGTCCGGTGAGCGGAGCGTCATCTCCCGGGCCGGCTCGCCTCCGAGCTCGTCCGGGGCGTACCTGCGGCCGTCGAGCCAGACCAGGCCCATGCCCGCCGTCGAGGGGGAAGACGTCACGAAGCCGTGCTCGGTCGCGGTTCCGTCCTCGTGGGCGTCCAGGGGTCCGACCACGTGGCGCCCCCGTCGCTCGGAGTGGGCCACCCGGACGTCGTAGGCGAGCCCGGTGCCGGGCCGCTTCTGAGCCAGTGGGCCCACAACGTCCCGTCGCCACCGGTGTTCACGGAGGGGAAGTCGGCCCAGTTCACGAAGAGATCGGTCACGTCCCACCACGCGTCTACGCTCGCCCCAACCCGCCTCGTTCAGGCCCGCCACCCAGAGGTCGTGGCCGCCTTCCGCGGCGCCTTCGAGCCAGCTCAGGAGCACGCCGTCCCCGGACGAGGACAGGTAGGGCTCGCCACTGCCCACTCCGGCGGGCGCTTCGAGCTCGACGACCCGGCCCGGGAGCGGAGCGTCCCGCCCCTTCGGCGCGCAGGCGCAGAGCCCGGCGAGGAGCAGCGTGGAAAGCCTGGATGACATGGGTACGTACGTGATCGGGGAGACGTCGGACCCGGCGGGCAAGGTTCTTGCTCGACAGAGGGTCCGGAAAGCCCGAGGAATCTCGGCATGCAGGCCCGGCCGGGCAACGCGCGGTGGAACGGGCCGCCGGATTCCGGGGTTTCTCTGGGGACACCGGATCGCCTCGGCGTCAACGAGGGACGCCGGCCCCGACTCGAATGTACATGAGGTGGCAGCGGCCGCATGCCTGCCCCTCCGTGCGGCTGTATCCACTGGCCAGAGGCAAGACGACCATGCAGTTCTCCCGCGGTTTTCGCCCCGGCGGCGCCGCCCTCGCGGTGCTCGCTGCCGGACTGGCGCTCGTGAGCCTTCCCGCTCCGGGCTCCGCTCAGTACTTCGGTCGCAACAAGGTCCAGTACGAGGACTTCTCCTTCTCGATCCTCCCCACCGAGCACTTCAACTTCTACTACTACCCGGTCGAGGCCGAGGCGGTGGAAGACGTCGCGCGCATGGGGGAGCGGTGGTACGAGCGCTACGCCCGTTCCTTCCAGCACGAGTTCGAGGCCAAGAAGCCGGTCATCCTCTACGCCGACCACCCCGACTTCCAGCAGACCAACACCCTGTCGGGCGTCGATCGGCGAGGGTACGGGCGGCGTTACCGAGTCCCTGAAGAACCGGGTGATCATGCCCCTGACCGGATCGTACTGGGACACCGACCACGTGCTGGGCCACGAGCTGGTGCACGCCTTCCAGTACAACATCGCCCAGTCGCGGCGGGGCGGCGGGCTCCAGGGGCTGAACACGCTGCCCCTCTGGCTGATCGAGGGCATGGCCGAGTACCTGTCGGTGGGTCGTGACGACCCCCTCACCGCGATGTGGATCCGGGACGCCATCCGGCGCGACGAGCTGCCCACGATCAAGGAGATGACCAGAGAGTCGAAGTACTTCCCCTACCGCTTCGGGCAGGCGCTGTGGGCCTACATCGGAGGGACGTACGGGGACGACGCGATCATCCAGATCTACCGCCGCTCCTTGCGCGTCGGCTTCGAGCCGGCGATCCGCCAGGTCCTGGGCATGCCCACGGACACGCTGTCCGTGCGCTGGAAGGAGCAGGTCGCCAAGGACTATCTCCCCCTCATGGAGGGCAAGACCCCGCCGTCCGAGACGGGAACCCTCTTGCTCGGCTCGTCCAACGGGTGGGGACCCATGAACGTGGCGCCGTCCATCAGCCCGGACGGGCGCTACGTGGCGGCGATCTCGCAGAAGGACCTCTTCTCCGCGGACCTCTTCCTGGCCGACGCGCACACCGGGAAGATCGTTCGTAAGCTGCTGAGCGCGAACTCGGATCCGCACATCGAGGCGCTCCGCTACATCGACTCCTCGGGGACCTGGTCCCCGGACGGGCGGTACTTCGCGTTCGTCGTCACCGCGGACGGCGACAACCAGCTCGTCATCGTCGACGCCGAGAGCGGAGAAGAGACCCAGCGCATCGGCTTCGAACAGATCGGCGCCGTGAACAACCCGGCCTGGTCGCCGGATGGGCAGCACGATCGCCTTCTCGGGCATGGTGGGCGGGATCAGCGACCTCTACCTCTACGACCTGGAATCCGGGCAGACGACACGCAGCTCACGAACGACAAGTACGCGGACCTGCAGCCCACGTGGTCTCCCGACGGCCGTACCATCGCCTTCACGTCGGACCGGGGGCCGCAGACCGACTTCGCGAAGCTCACGTACTCCCGCTTCCAGATCGCCCTGATGGACGTGGGCACCAAGCAGGTGCGGGTGCTGCCGATCTTCGGGAACGTGAAGCACATCAACCCGCAGTACTCGCCCGACGGGCGCAGCCTGTTCTTCATCTCCGACCAGGACGGCTTCAGCGACGTCTACCGCCTGGACCTGAGCAGCGGGGACGTCCGCCGCATCACGAACATCGCCACCGGCGTGAGCGGGCACACGTACCTGTCGCCTGCCATGACCGTCGCCGCCAAGACCGGCCGGATGGTCTTCTCGGTCTTCGACTCCCTGGAGTTCCACGTGCAGGGGATGGACCCCGACGTGGGCACGGTGGCCCAGGTGCCCGAGCGGCCCGAGGACCAGCCCGGCCGGATGCTTCCGCCCACGCAGCCGGACCGGTTCAGCCGCGTGGCCTCGTACCTGGCGGACCCGGAGACGGGCCTCGTCCCGGTGGGCACCTACAAGCTGCCCGCCGACGCGAAGCCGTACGACTCCTCGCTCAGCCTGGACTACGTGGGCCAGCCGAGCCTCGGCGTGGGGACGGACAACTTCGGGAACTACATCGGGGGCGGCGCGTCGGCGTACTTCAGCGACATGCTGGGCAACCGCGTGCTGGGGGTGGCCATCCAGGCCCAGGGAACGTTCAAGGACATCGGCGGCCAGGCCTTCTACGCCAACATGTCGCACCGGTGGAACTGGGGCGTCGGCGGCGGGCAGGATCCCCTACCTGCTGGGCTACTACAACTACGGAACGGACGACACCGGCGACTTCCTCGGGCTCTACCGCTACCGGATCTTCCAGACGTCCGCCCAGGGGCAGGTGGCCTACCCGTTCTCGTCCACCCGCCGCATCGAGTTCTCCGGCGGCGTGACGCGGTACAGCTACGACATCGAGGTGGACAAGTACTACACGAACGCCCTCGGCCAGGTCATCGACTTCAAGCGCCAGAGCCTGAACGACTCGACGCCACCGCCGCTGAACATGTTCCAGACGTCGGCGGCGCTGGTGGGCGACAATACCTTCTTCGGCTTCACCAGCCCCATCCGCGGCGGCCGCTATCGCCTCGAGGTCGAGCAGACCTGGGGGACGGCCAACTTCACGACGCTGATCGCCGACTGGCGCCGCTACTTCAGCCCCACCCGGGACCTGACGATCGCGGCGCGCGGCCTGCACTTCGGTCGCTACGGCCTGAGCGCCGCGGAGAACAGCAAGGACGGCTTCGGCCTGCTGCGTCCGCTGTTCCTGGGCTACGAGACATTGATCCGCGGCTACGACTACGGGAGCTTCAACGGCAGCGAGTGCGCCGCCGGCGCGACCGCGGACAATTCGTGCCCGGCGTTCAACCGCCTGTTCGGTCAGCGGCTCGCCGTGGCCAATCTCGAGGCGCGCGTCCCGCTGATCGGCGTGGAGCAGTACGGCATCATCAACTTCCCCTTCCTGCCGACCGAGCTCGTGCTGTTCGCGGACGGAGGGCTCGCGTGGGATCCGGACCATCCGGCGACGCTGGAGTGGAGCCGATCCTCCTCGGCGCGGATCCCCGTCTTCTCCACCGGCGTGTCGGCCCGGTTCAACATCCTGGGCTTCATGGTCCTCGAGGCCTACTACGCCTACCCGTGGCAGCGGCCCGAGAAGGGCTGGCACTGGGGCTTCAACCTGGCCCCGGGGTGGTAGGAACGCACGGGGTCTAGGCGCCGCGAAGGCGCCTGCGCTCCGGTGATGGATGCGGGGGCGGTCGGACGATCCGACCGCCCCCGCTTTCGCATGGCCCGGCTCCAACACGGCGGAGGGCCGCCGGCCCCGCGCCCCTCAGTCCTACTTCAGGGCGTTCATGTGGTCCACTCGTGGCCGGCGGCGGGCAGGGCGCCAGGACGCAAGCGACTTGACCGCCCCGGGAAGCCTCACGATCTCGCGGACGGCCCGCACCGTCGCGTGGGGATCGCGATATGGACGGCGATCTCCTCCTCGCGGTCGCCCCGGTCGCCGGAGCGCTGCCGCATGCGTTTGTCCGATGCCCCGCCCGGGGCATCGGACCGAGGGCGAGGGCCTCGAAGATGAGGAGGTCGAGCGTGCCGCGCGGAGGCCCGGACGCACGAAGGGGTCCCGGCCCATGCGGCCGGGACCCCTCGCGTCCTGGCAGCCCCTCCGCGTCTCAGTGGCCGCGGCCACCACCCCTCGGCTTCGCGGTCCGTCCGGTCGACGAGCCACGTGAGCCGCCGGAAGAGACGCCGCCCGAGCTCCGGGATCCGCCGCTCCGCGACGACGCGGCCGGGCGCCCGCCGGAGGGCACGTACGTCCGCGAGGCGCCGGCGGAGGAGCCACCACGGGTGTAGCCGCGTCCGTTCACGACGCGACCGTGGTTCGCGGGTTGACGATCGACGACCACGACCGTCGGCACGTAGCCGTACCCACCGTAATAGCCGCCGTAATAGCCGCCGTAGTAGCCGCCGTATCCCAGCCCGTACCCGTAGCCGTAGCCGTACCGGTAGAACGGGTCGAGGTAGTAGGGATTATAGAGGCCGTAGCCCCGATAGCCCCACCGGCGATCGAGATCCGTCTCGTCGACCGGCGCGCGCTGCGGCTCGGCACCCTGCGCGACCTGGAAGGTCTCCGGATAGCTTACGGCCACCGCCACGTCGATCGTGCTCGCCGCCACGCCGGCATCGGCCATGCGCACGAGCTCCTTCGAGTCCAGATCCAGGCGGTCACCGCGCTCGGCCAGCAGCGCCTCGACGGCCTCGTGGGGCACCTGGGCGCTGGCCTCGATCACGTCGTCCACGTCGAGGGGCGCGCTGGCGACCATGCGCGCGGAGCGTGCGCTCCAGCCACGGTCGGCCAGGAGGTCGGCGAAGCCGGCCGCCTCGGTCTTCTCCTTGTCGGCCAGCTGGTAGTGCTGGACCCACGCCATGCGGTCCCCCTCCCTGCCGGCCACGCGCACATCGAGCCACTCGTCAGGGGTGGCCATGGCCATGATGCCACCGCCCTCCTCCGTACCGCTCGACTCGCAGGTGTATTCGGACTTGAGGAAGAGCCGTCGGCCGTCCTGGGAGAAGGTACCCTGCTCCCAGCCGTCGCAGCTCTCCCGCGCGGTCTCGTGGCGGGCTCCGTCCGCCCACACGAGCTCACGCGACACGATCTCGTTGCCGGAGAGGCGGACGACCTCCACCGCTTCGTTCTGGGACGCCGGCTGCACGCACAGCAGGTCGCCGACGTCGGCACCGGTCGCGGGCTCCCAGCAGCCCAGCCACGGGAGCAGCCGGGGGTCGGTGGTCTGCGCCGACGCGAACGCGGGTGCCAGGGCGGCGAGTGCCAGCGCCAGCACGGCGCCGTGCAATCCGTTCGCTCGATGATTCGCCATGGTCGTTTCCTTTCCGGTCAGAACCGGACCGAGATGCCCGCCGTGGCCTGGAAGCCCGACAGGTCCATGCGATCGAAACCTAAGAAATCACCCCCCATGTCCGCACGGGCCCACGCGTAGCGCGCCCGGGCGGTGAGGAGGAAGTTGGGGCTCAGCGACCAGTCGGCACCTCCGAACGCGTGGATCGTGGGGGCGCTTCCGTCCGAGAGGTACCGGTCCGAGAAGATGTCGCATCCCGTATCCGGATTCGCGATGCAGTCGGCCTCGTCGAGGAAGTCGCCGTTCTGGTCGAAGCGGTACCAGACCCATCCCGCGCTGGCGCCCACGAACGGCGCCCATCGGCTCGGGATCCACGCGAAGCGGCCGACGGAGCGGCCGCGATCCATCAGGTAGAGCTTCGCGCCGAAGGTCAGCGGGACGCGCTGGAACTCCGTGGTCTGCTGGATCGGCAGGTCGTTGCCGTCCACCCAATCCCGGAACTCCGAGAGCTTCCGCGACCGGGCGTAGGAGACGTCCATCGCGACGTCCACGCGGGGCGTGACGCGAATCGCGAGCTCTCCGCCGAAGGTCGGCGACCGGAAGTCGGCGCGCTGAACGGTGAGTTGCTTCTGGGTGAAGTCGAAGATCTGGCTCGACGCGGCCGGCACGGCGTACCCGACTTGCAGCCCGAGCGTCGCCCTCGGCGTCCGGAACAGGAAGTCGCGGTTCTGCTGGGCCGTGGCCGCCGCGGGGAGGGCCAGCGCGGCGAGGGCGGCCGCCGCGAGGGCGGCTCGTCCCGGCAGGGTGGGAAATCGTCTCATCGAAAGGCCTCCAGGGACCGGGAGCGCCGCGGGGGACGGCGCGTTCCGTACCTCGAGGAGGGGCAAACGTCATGCCATGTGGAAAAGCGGCGAAGATCCCCGCGATTCCTACACGAGCGGGGCATCGGAGGTCCCGCGGACGGTACACATGCCGTCCTGAAGAGAGGACATCGGCTCGTGTCAACCGACCGCGCGGGAGGAGCGGGGCCCGCCCGACAGGCCCCTTCCCCCGTGCGTCGGTCGTCAGAAGATGCTGATGTTGATGTACCGGCGCGGGTTGGCGCGGATGTCGTCCACCAGCGCCGCGATGCTCTCCGCCGCCCTGTTCATGTTCTCGTAGAGGGCCTCGTCGGTAGACAGCCGGCCCAACGTGCCCTCCCCGCGCTCCATGCGGTCCAGGAGCGTGCGCAGCGACGCGACGGCCTGGTCCAGGCTGGCACCGGTCTGCGACAGCACGGCCATCGTCGAGTCGGCCCGCGCGATCGCGCGGCGGGCGTCCGGGCCCGCTCCCTCCAGCTCCTCGGCCGTGCTGGCCATGCTCCGCGTGAGGCGCTGAAGCGTCCCCCGCTGCTCCCGCGTCATCGAGGACAGCTCGGTCAGGAGCGACTCCAGCTCCGTCGCGCTCTGCTGGACCGAGGCCACCGTCCCGGTGTCCAGGAGCGTTCGGATGCGATCGAGCACGGTGTCGGCTTTCCCGCTGAGCTCGTCGATGTTGCCCAGCAGCCCCCCGCTGGCACCCTCTGACCCGGGTAGCGTGTCCCACGGCTGGAGCATCCGGTCGGAGTCTCCGGGCACGATCTCGAGGGTCCGGCCCCCGAAGATGCCGCTCGCCCCCATCTCGGTGCGGGAATCCGCGGGGATCTTCCACTGCCCGTCCATCTCCATCGTGATCGCGACCCGCTCGTTCGGCTCCATCTCGAAGCCGTGGACGCGGCCGATGTTGACGCCGCGCATCTGGATCGGGTCCCCCCTGCGCACGCCGCCCGCGTTGTCCACCTCCGTCACGAGCATGTACCGGCCGCGGAGCGTCGCGGGATCCGTGAGCAGGAAGAGAACCGCCACGAACGAGATCACACCCAGGAGGACGAAGATGCCCACGCGCACCTCGCGGCCCCCGGCGCTCGAGGGCGCGGCCCTGAGGATCTCTTCGTCGGTGGGGCGACGGCGGCCCTCCGCCTTCGGCATGTCAGTCATAGGTCTCCGAAACCATGTCGAGTGCCGCCTCCGCGGCTGCGCGGTCGATGAACGCCTGGACGACGTGATCGTTCGATTGCCGGAACTCGGCCGGGGTGCCGCAGAAGCGCAGGCGTCCGCCATCGAGCATGGCCACGCGGTCGCAGATGTCCAGGCCACCCTCCACGTCGTGGGTGACCAGGAGCGAGGTCACCTCCAGCTCGTTGGACAGCCGGGTGATGAGCCGCTCCACGGCCGCCGTGTTGATGGGATCGAGCCCGGTCGTGGGCTCGTCCCAGAGCAGCACGTTCGGCCGTCCCACGATCGCCCGCGCGATGCCCACCCGCTTCTTCATCCCTCCGGACAGCTCCGCGGGGAGCTTCTCCATCACCTCGCGCGGCTCGAGGTTGACGAGCTCGAGCGCGCGCCAGACGGCGACCGCCGTCTCGGCTCGCTTCATGGTCCGGAGGCGGTCCTCGGGAATACCCATCGCGACGTTGTCGAAGACGTTGAAGGAGTCGAACAGCGCGGCGTTCTGGAAGACGTACCCGACCTGACGGCGGACGGCCTCGAGCGAGCCCTTTCCGCCGAAGAAGACCGAGTCGCCGTTCACCTCGACGTCGCCGCGGTCCGGGCGGATGAGCGCGATGGTCGTCTTGAGGAGGACGCTCTTCCCGGTCCCCGAGGGCCCGAAGAGGGCGAACATCTCCCCCGTCTCCACCTCCATGTCCACGCCGGAGAGGACGGGGGCGTCGAAGGCCTTGTGGATGTTCCGGTATCGGATCACGACGTGCTCCTCACTGCAGCATCAGCGGCGGGAACAGGGCGTCGAGGATCAGGATCGTCAGCGTCATGAACATGACGGCCTGCGTGGTCGTCCGCCCCACCCCTTCCGCTCCCCCCTTGGTCCGCAGCCCCATGTGGACGGAGATGAGGGGGATCGCCAAGCCGAACACGAGCGCCTTGGTCAGGGAGTAGAGCAGATCCCACGAGTGCCAGAAGAGGCGCGCACCGTAGAAGAACGACTCCCAGCTCAGCCCGACCTGCCAGGTGGCGGCGATCTGTCCCGCGAGGATGCCGATCAGGTCCGCGAACCCGACCAGGAGCGGCATCACGATGATGCCGGCGAGCACCCTGGGCGCGGCCAGCAGCGCGATGGGGTCGCGCCCCAGGGAGTGGTAGGCGTCGATCTGCTCGGAGACCACCATCGTGCCGAGCTCGGCGGTGATGCGGGCCCCCACGCGGCCGACCAGCACGATGGCGGTCAACACCGGGCCCATCTCCAGCACCACGGTCTCCACGACCAGGCTTCCGAGCACGTAGAGCGGCACGGCCCCCGTGAACTGGTACCCTCCCTGCTGGCTGGTCACGATCCCGGCCAGGGAGCCGGTGACCAGGACGATGGGCAGGCTCTGGATGCCCATGATGTAGAACTGCTGGACCACGTCCCGGAACGAGACACGCATCCTGCACGATGCTCAGCAGGATCTGCCAGGCGAGCGAGCCCATGGCGCCCGCGTGCTCGAGCGTGTCCTCGCCTCGCCGCCCCAGGCCGGCGAGCCATCGCGCCAGGGGTCGGGGCATCGAGAGGGGCATGGATGCGGGGCGGCTCAAACGTGTCCGGGGTCCGGGTTGGAAGGCCGCCTGCCGAGGGCCTGGCGGGGCCGGAAATACAGCCTCGAACCTTCGGGGAAAAAGGGCCAAAAATCAACCGCCCCGCGGCCGTGGCCGGCCGGGCATTGTCCTGCCGGCGCCCCTCCCTTACCGTCGCTGCTCCGGGAATTCCCACCCGGGTCGGTCCCACCTCGCACCGCCCTGGAGATCGCATGCGCCGCATACGTCCGCTGCGCGGCCATCCTGGCCCTCGTCCTCCTTCCGGGCCGGGGCATCCTGGCCCAGGCCCCGTCCTACGACGAGCAGGTCCGCACGTCTCGCACGCCATCCGACCGTCCAGAGGGCCATGGAGGTGATCGACGAGACGGACGCGCGCACCATGGCGCAGCTCGACGAGCTCACCCAGATCCCGGCGCCGCCCTTCGGCGAGGAGGCGCGGGGCCGCCGGTTCCTGGCCATGCTTCGCGAGGCCGGCGTCGACACCGCGTGGGTCGACGAGGTGGGCAACGTGATCGGCCTGCGCCGGGGCACGGGGTCGGGGGGGACGATCGCCATCGCCGGCCACCTGGACACGGTGTTTCCCGAGGGCACGGACGTGACCCTCCGCATGAAGGGCGACACGCTGTACGCGCCCGGAGTCGGCGACGACACCCGGGGCCTCGTCACCGTGCTCGCGCTCGCGCGGTCGATGAACGCCGCCAACGTGCGCACCGACGCCGACATCCTCTTCATCGGCGACGTGGGCGAGGAGGGCCTGGGCGACCTGCGGGGGATGAAGAACCTCTTCCGCGAGGGAGGCCCGCCCATCGAGAGCTTCATCTCGATCGACGGCACCGGAGATGCGGGCATCACGCACCAGGGTCTGGGGTCGCACCGGTACAAGGTCACGGTGCACGGGCCCGGCGGGCACTCCTGGGGCG
Source organism: uncultured Gemmatimonadales bacterium (assembly GCA_963848895.1). Taxonomy (GTDB): domain Bacteria; phylum Gemmatimonadota; class Gemmatimonadetes; order Longimicrobiales; family Gaopeijiaceae; genus SZUA-318. Next base: position 822,764 of record CAWKGE010000013.1, on the reverse strand, counting down.
CCTTCGGGCTCGCCAACCCCGCGCACGCGCTGGGCCGCGCGATCTACGAGTTCGAGAGCGTCGCCGATTCACTCACCCGATCGGGTCCCCGCACGAGCTACAACGTCGGGGTCATCGGCGGCGGCACATCCGTCAACTCGATCCCCTTCGAGGCCTGGATGGAAGTGGACATGCGCTCCGAGAGCCCCGAGAGCCTGGAGCGCATCGATGCGGCCCTGCACGCGGCGGTGCAGCGGGCGGTGGAGAAGGAGAACGCGATCCGTCGACGCGGCGACGCCCTCACCGTGGACATGGAGATGATCGGGGACCGCCCCTCCGGCGAGGTCGCCGAGGACGCGCCGATCGTCCAGCGGGCGGTGGCGGCGACCCGGCTCCTCGGCATCGAGCCGCGGCTGGGCCGGAGCTCGACCGACTCCAACATCCCGATCTCGATGGGGATTCCCGCCATCACGATCGGGGGCGGTGGCGTGGCGGGCGGCGCCCACTCGCTGAACGAGTGGTTCCTGAACGAGAACGGAACGCTGGGCATCAAGAGGGCGCTGCTGATCCTGCTCGCGCAGGCGGGCCTCGCGTCGGCGAGCTGAAGGTGGCGGAGCCGCTGGACGGCCGCGTCGCGATCGTCACCGGAGCCTCGAGCGGCATCGGGGCCGCCGTGGCCGAAGCGCTGGCGGAGGCCGGGGCCGCCGTCGTGCTCGGGGCTCGCCGCGAGGAGCGGCTCCTCGCGGTGGCCCGAAGCATCCTCGAGCGCGGAGGTCGCGCGGAGTCACGCTCGACGGACGTGACCGTGCGCGGGGACGTCGAGGCGCTGGCCGGCGTGGCTCTGGACCGCTTCGGGCGCATCGACGTGCTCGTCAACAACGCGGGCATCATGCCGCTGTCGCCCGTGGCGGAGCTGCGCGTGGACGACTGGGTCCGCATGGTCGACGTGAACGTGAAGGGAGTGCTGCACGGCATCGCCGCGGTGCTGCCCACCATGCTCGAGCAGGGCTCGGGCCACATCGTGAACGTGGGCTCGGTGGCGGGTCGCCGGCCCTTCCCCGGCGGCGCGGTCTACGCGGCGACGAAGTTCGCCGTCCGCTCCCTCTCGTGGGGAATGCAGCTCGAGCTGTCGGCCGCGCACGGCATCCGGATCACCGACGTCCAGCCGGGCGTGGTGGACACCGAGCTCACCGACCACATCCCCGACCCATCCCGGCGCGAGGCGTTCCAGTCCAACTGGGAGACGCGACGCTCGCTCGGGCCCGCCGACGTGGCGCGCGCCGTCGTCTTCGCGGTGGCTTCGCCCGGGCACGTGAACGTCAACGAGATCCTCATCCGCCCGACCGACCAGCCCACCTGAGGGGTGCTTCGAACGCGAGGGGGCGTCCGGCCGTCGGCCGGACGCCCCCGCTTCATACCCGTCCGCAGGGGTCGCAGCCCCGGCGTCGAGGCGCTCAGTTGACCTGCGGCGGCCTTCGGCCGTCCTCAGTCACTTCGCGGTGAGACCCGAAGCGTTGTCCAGACGCTCGGTGGCCGCTCAGTTCATGACCGGCTTTCCCTTCGCCGGCCCGTAGTAGATCCCGTTGAACACCAGCGGGAACATCCCGTGGGGCTGGGAGCGGAAGGTGAGCTCGGGCCCGAACAGGAACAGCTTGCCCTGTCCGAAGTCGGCCTCGATGGCACCCACGCCGTCCTTGAGGTACTCCTGTCCCCACGCCCAACCGCTACGGAGCGGCTTGTCCTTGTCGTACCACCCGATGGCACGCACGCCGCGCTCCGCGGCGTCGGGCTCGAGCGTGAAGGTCGGGCTCCGGCTGAACATGACCGGCGCGTATTCGCCCATGCCGTCGGCCAGCGGGCTGATGTGCTCGATCTTCATGTCGATGAGCGTGCCCGGGATGAAGTACTTCTCCATGCTCAAGGGCTTGCCGTCCTTCGACCATGTGGTTGGAGATCGGCAGCCCCGAGTTGAGGGCGAGGTTCGACGACGAGCCGATGGCGATCACCGAGCCGCCCTGGCGGGCGTATTCGAGGATCTTCGGCACTGTCGTCGACACGGTGATGCGGCCCAGGCGATCCCGGTACTCGGCGGGGATCGTCGTGGGATCGATCTCCCTGTCTCCTCCGCGGGACCGGCCGCCGCCGTCCTGCTCGGGGATCAGTCCGTCCTCGAAGAGCAGCACGTCGTAGGCCGACAGGTCGCCGTTGTCGAGCTGGGGCGGATAGAGGACGTCGAAGTCGAACTCGAAGTCCTCGAGGAGCATGCGCATCCACCCCGACGGCATGGAGCCGCCGTAGACGTCGGCCAGCCCGATCTTGACGGGCTTCAGCTCCATCGCGTTACCGGAAGGCTTCGACGTGACGCCCACGAAGCTCAACCCCTTGTCCTTCGCCAGGCCCTCGACCGTCGCCCGGTCGGTCTCCAGATAGAAGGCCCCGGACTGGAAGGACGCGCTGCCGGCCTGGACGGGCTGGGTGTACCACCAGGCCTTGCCGCCGGCCTTGAGCGTTCGGTTCACCGCGGTGAAGGCGTCGTTGATGTGGTCCACCAGGTACCCGTTCGCGTTCGACGCACCCGCGATCCTTCCGGGCGGCGGCGAGACGAGGTCTTCGGTGATCCGCTGGAAGGGACCGTCGAAGCCGTCCAGGATGCGATCGAAGTCCACCCCCATCTGCCAGGCGAGGGTACAGCCCGTGGCGTCGTACGGGGGGATGGGCGGGCCGCCCGGATAGGCGAAGTCGTTGGGGTGGTCCTGCTTCTCGAACATGTCCAGCACGTGGGGCCGGAAGGCCTGGTCGGCCTTCACCACGTAGGAGCCCGCGGGGTATTGCTTGCCCGCCACCGTGAAGGCCGCGGTCGCGCGGTCGACGTCGACGCCGGCCTTGAGCAGCGAGTTCACGAACTTGGTGGCCGTGAGGAAGTGACGCTGGTCCGATGGGATGATGAAGCCCCGCGGATCACGGTCCTCGGGCTTCTTCATGAGGCGCACGTAGTCGGCGTGGTCGCCGCGCTGCACCTGCTCGGCCGCGGCGTCGATCTCGCTGGGCTTGACCGTCCAGTAGTCCTCGCTGCCCCGCTCGATGGAGTTGTTCCCCATCTTCCAGATGTTGTAGAGCAGGTGGTCCTTGTTGCGCGAGGCGTAGTCCATGACCGCCCAGTCCGCCGTCATCGAGTACTCGATGGACTGACGGAAATGCCACGCGTCCGTCGGCTCCACCGGGAGCGGCAGGTCACCGTGCGGGATACTGCTGACGCGGGATGAAGGGCACCTCCATGGGCGTCGGGTTCCCGATGATCTCGGTGAGGAGACCGATCATGTTGTGGAAGTAGGGCTCGGTGCGCAGGCCGCCGTTCCACCAGGTGGAGTAGGACGCGCCCGAGCGCATGGTGCTTCCGCCCTTTCCCTCCAGCACGAAGCGCTGGTGCATGGCCGAGCCCACCTGGTCCAGCCCCATGAGGATCAGGGGGTCCAGGAAGTGGTTCGGCGGATCCCGGAATGGGGGCGCGAAGATGACGGCGCCCGCCGGCCCCGTCTGGTGGTGGTTGTAGACGATCTGGGGAAACCACACCCGGTAGAGGGACCGGTTGATGTTGGTCGTCTCCTCCAGCGCCGACATGTAGAAGTCGCGGTTGTTGTCGTGGCCCGCGTACTTGTTGTAGAGCACCGGGATGTTCGACGTGCTCCGCTTCAGCGGGTCCGGCTCCCGCATGTACCAGTTGGACACCAGGTCCTGGCCGTCCGGGTTGACCTGGGTCGCCAGCACGATGACGTCGTTCAGGATCCGCGTGGTCTCCGGGTCGGTGTAGTCGTTCAGCCGGTAGACCAGCTCCATCAGCTGATGGGCGCCCACCACTTCGGTTGCGTGGAGCCCTCCGTCGATCCACACGACGGCCTTGCCTTCCTTGGCGAGCTGCTCGGCCTCGGCCTCGGTGACTCCCTCGGCCTTGGCCATGCGCCGGGAGATCTCCCGGTAGTGGTCCAGGTTCCGGATGTTCTCCGGAGACGAGATGATGGCCTGGAGCTGCGGCCGACCCTCCTCGGTGTACCCGATGGTGTCCAGGACCATGCGGTCGGACTCGTTGGCCAGCTTCTTCCAGTACTCGACCAGCTGCTGGTAGTTGATCAGCTGGTAGTCGGCTCCGATCTGGAAGCCGAACTGCTCCTCGGGGGTCGTGACCCTGTGCTGGGCCCATGCTGGAGCCGCGAGGACTCCGGTCAGGACGAAGGCGAGGAGCGGGCGCACGATACGTTGGGACATGCTTCCGCCTCTTCCGTAGGTACTTTCGTGGGAGGGATCCGTCATTCTCCGCGCCGCCGGCCGCCACGTCAACAGCCCGAGGCCGCCGCAGACGCACCGAGGACACGCGCAACCGGGTCGACGTTGAGTCCGACGGTCCGGAGGGTGTTGACCCCCGGACGGCGTGCCAGGGAGATTGCAGGGACCGGCGCCCGGGGTCACGGGTATGCCGCCACGACTCTCGATTCCATCCTGCTCACCGACCAAGGAGCGACGATCGATGCCGGTTCGTACTGCGAGTGCCGAGTGGAAAGGTGACCTCCCCAAGGGGAAGGGCACCATGAAGACCGCGACGGGGTCCTTCGACGGGCAGTACTCCTTCAGCTCGCGCTTCGAGGAAGGGACGGGGACCAACCCCGAGGAGCTGATCGCCGCGGCCCACGCCGGGTGCTTCTCCATGGCGCTCTCGAACATCCTCGCGAAGGCCGGGCACACGCCGACGAGCGTGCGGACGACGGCGAAGGTCCACATCGGCGGGGACGGGATCTCCCTGATCGAGCTGAGCACGCGCGCCACGGTTCCCGGCATCAGCGCCGCCGACTTCGGGAAGCACGCGGAGGAGGCCAAGGTGGGCTGTCCGGTCTCCAGGGCGCTGGCCGCCACGAAGATCACGCTGGACGCGGCGCTGGAAGGCTGAGCAGTCCGGGCCCGAAGGACGGGGTCGGCCCATCGATGGGGTCCGGCCCCTCCTTCCAGGTGCGTGGGACCACCATGACGACGCTCCTGTGGATCCTCGGGATCACGCTCGCCACCTCGTTCCTCTGCTCGATCCTCGAGGCGGTGTTCCTCTCCGTCACGCATTCGCACGTCGCGCTCATGCGGGAGCGGGGAGAGTGGGCGGGCGAGTGGTTCGAGCGGGCACGAAAGAAGGTGGACGAGCCCATCGCCGCGATCCTGACGCTGAACACGATCGCGAACACCATGGGGGCCGCGCTGGGGGGCGCCGTGGCTGGGCGCGTCTTCGGGAGCTCGTGGATGGCGCTCTTCTCGGCGGCGCTCACCTTCTCGGTGCTGATCTTCTCGGAGATCGTTCCCAAGACGGTGGGCGCCGTCTACTGGAAGCACCTCGCCAAGCCCGCGGCCTACGTGCTCCGGGTGCTGATCATCCTCACCAAGCCGATCATCATCCCGCTGGGCTTCATCGGGCGCCTCATCACGCCCAGCTCGGAGAGCCCCACCATCAGCCGCGCCGAGCTCGAGGTGCTCGCCGAGATCGGACGCCGGGAGGGCGCCCTCGACGAGGACGAGTGGAAGGTCATGTCGAACGTCATCCGTCTCGACGAGGTCTCCATCGGAGAGGTCATGACGCCCCGCACCGACATGGTGGCCGTCACGCTGGACGCGACCGTGGACGAAGCGAAGGCCCTCATGCTCGACGACGGCCACCTGCGGCTTCCGGTCTACGAGGAGACATTGGACCACATCGCCGGAGTCCTGCTGGCGCGGGACCTGTGGCGGGCCGACCGTGAGGGGGTGACCCACATCCGCAGCATCACCCGCCCGGTCCCGTTCGCTCCCGCGTCCAAGCCGGTCGAGGACCTGATCCCCGAGATGCGAAAGCAGCGCACGAAGATGGCCATCGTCGTGGACGAATTCGGGGGGACGGCGGGTCTCGTGACGCTGGAGGACCTCATCGAGGAGATCATCGGCGAGATCCAGGACGAGCACGAGTCCGACGAGCCCGAGGACTTCCACGAGCTGCCGGGTGGGCGCCTGCGGGTGTGGGGCGGCGTCCCCCTGCGTGAGGCGAGCGAGCGGCTGGGGTTCGCGCCGACGGAGGACGAGGAGGAGGGCTACGATTCCCTTGGCGGGTTCCTCTTCGGGCGGCTCAACCGCATCCCCATCGTCGGGGACCAGGTGGAGGTCGAGTCCGGCAGCCTGCGCGTGGTGCGCATGCGGGGGCGGCGCATCGAGTACATCCTGTTCGTGCCGCGCCCGCCCGAGTAGGCAAGCCCGACCGCGCGATCAGCTCCCCGTCTCGCCCGTCGACCCGACGGGTGGCGTGTCCGGTCGGGCCTCGACCTGCCGTTCCTCGTGCTCCTCCATCCAGAAGGACAGGGCCAGGAGGATGGCGCCGCACGTGATCGCCATGTCGGCGACGTTGAAGATCGGGAAGTCCCAGAAGCCGAGGTCGATGGGACCGATGAAGTCGATGACGCCGCGCGCCCACCGGAGGCGGTCGTACAGGTTGCCGAGCGCCCCCGAGATCACCAGCGAGATCGCGACGATGCGCAGGTAGTCCCGCGAGGACGCCTGGCGCAGGAGCAGCACGAGGAGCCCCAGCGCGACGATCGTCACCGGGACGAAGAACCAGCGCGAATCCTCCCCCAGCCGGATCCCGAAGGCCGCGCCCTTGTTGAAGGCGAGCGTCAGCGGCACCAGTCCGCCAAAGAGCTCGCCGCGCTGGGACGCGAGCGCGCTGAGCGCCCACCGCTTCGTGACGAGGTCGAGGACCATCACCACCGGAAAGGCGATGCCGAAGATCGTGAGCTTGGACCGCACTCGGTTGGTTCTCCCCGGGTGTGGGCCCGTGGGTTCGGGACTGTCGGATGGGCGGCTAAGTCTCGCCACGACGGCGGGATCGCGCCAGAACCACCAAGTCTACTGATTCCGTATGAATTCGTTCCGGTTCGCGCGGCCTCAGGACGGATCGCGCGGGTCTTCGGCGCGGGCGTGGAGCAGGTGTTCCAGTACGAGGGGTGAGGAGCTTCGAGACTCGGAGTCGGGCGAGGACCTTCACCGTGGCCCGTCGAGGGGCCCGGGCTCCAACGCCTTCCACACCATCCGGCTCAGCTCGCCGATCAGCACCTCCGCCTGGTTGTCCACCGGCGGCCAGCTGCGGTCTTCGTTGTCGTTCGTGAAGACGCACAGCACGTAGTCGCGTCCCTCCGCCGCCGGTGGGTCGAACACGTCCTTCCCCTTGGAGCGGGGCGCGTAGACGATCCCACAGTCGTTGCGGGAGGCGCTCACCGAGCCGGTCTTGTGCGCCACCACCACGCCCGGCGGCAGGTAGCGGGGGATCTCGTTGTAGCCCCACGCCTGCTCGCGCAGCATGGAGACCATCTTCCGCGAGGCCTCGGGGGAGACGGCCTCGCCCCGATAGATGCTCGCGAACATGCGGGCCAGCTCCATCGGGGTGGTGACGCCGAGCCCCCAGACGCGCGAGGAGTCGGGATCGATGCTGGTCGTGCCGGCCCTGAAGACCTTGGCCCACAAGCGGGTGTGCGGGTAGCCCAGGCTGTCCATGCGGGCGTTCACGGCCCGGATGCCCAGCTTGTCGATCACGAGGTTGGTGGCCGTGTTGTCGCTCTGGGTGATCATCATCGTGGCCGCGTCCTCGATGGTGATGCGGAGCGGCGCGTCGAAGAGCTGCAACACTCCCGATCCGGGGACGCGGTCCGCATCCAGCATGACCACGGGGTCGTCGAGATGGATGCGCCCCGCATCCACCTGGTGGAAGAGCTGTAGCAGGACGGGCACCTTGATGCTGCTGGCCGTGGGAAAGAGCTCGTCGCCCCGGATGGCCAGGGACTCTTCCGTGCGGGGGTCGAGGACGACCAGGCCCACGGTCCCATGATGTTGCGCGATCCGCGCCTCCAGGTCGGCGCGCAGCCGGTCCCAGGGGGCCTGCTGCGCTACGGCGGGGGCAGGCGCCCACGGCAGCTGCAGCAGCCCGAACGCGAGGGAGAGAACGAGGAGACCGCGCATGGTTTGGCTCGCCTGTCGGGGAGGCACGGATCGGCCGCGAACCGACATTGTAGGGCCTGCGGCGGCGGTCGGTCCACACCCGTGGGAATCCTCCCGAACGGGGCTTCTCGGCCCCCCGGGTGGCACGCCGGGGCCCGCTCGAGTCGCGGCGTGCATCGAATGCGGGTCGCCGGGACGTCGTCCGGATGCCCCCTGCGCATCTCTGGTCCACCTCTTGCTCAGGTGCTCCATTGTCGAATCAGGTGGTATTGCACGCCCCCGAAACGGGAGACGCTCCATGGGTGCAGGATCCAGACCCGCCCTGGCCGGGGACGTCGGCGGAACACATGCGCGCCTGGCGGTCTTCGAGGTCGGAGAGGGGAAGCCGCGTCTCGTGACCGAAACCGTCTATGCCAGCGCCGAGTACGACGGGTTGGAGGCCGTGGTGGCCGGGTTCCTCCGGAAGAACGGGGCGGAGGTCGAACGCGCCTGTATCGCCGTGGCCGGCCCGGTCGTGGACGGGGTGTACCGCTTCCCGAACCTGCGCTGGGAGATCCGGGCGGATGGCTTCGGCGAGCGGGTGGGCATCGCCCGTGTGAGGATCATCAACGACTTCGAGGCCGTGGGACACGGGATCCCCGAGCTCGAGCCCGGGGACGTGGCCACCCTCCAGGAAGGCCACCCCGAGAGGCATGGGCCCGTCGCCCTGATCGGGGCCGGAACGGGCCTGGGCGAGGGATACCTCGTCTGGGAGGACGGGCGGTACGCCGTCCACGCGTCCGAGGGGGGGCATACGGACTTCGCCCCGGCCGACCGCACGCAGGAAAGGCTGCTGGGCCACCTGCGGACACGGTACGGCCACGTCTCCTGGGAGCGCGTCGTCTCGGGCCACGGCCTGGTGAACGTCTACGAGTTCCTGCGGGATTCGGGAGCCGCGCCGGAGCGGGAGACGGTCCGCCGGGAGCTGGAGGCCGGGGAGGACGCGGGCGAGGTGATCTCTCGTCATGCCCTTCGGGGAGGGGACCCTCTCTGCGCTGCGGCGCTCGACCTCTTCGTGCGCGCCTTCGGTGCCAAGGCGGGTAACCTGGCGCTCACGCTCGGGGCGACCGGGGGCGTCTACGTCGCCGGAGGGATCGCTCCGAAGATCCTCGAACGGCTCCGCGACGGCCCGTTCATGGAGGCGTTCCGCGCCAAGGGGCGCCTGGCCGGGCTCATGCAGGAGTTCCCGGTCCGTGTCGTCACCAACGACGGCGTCGGTCTCCTCGGCGCGGCCGCGGTCGCCGCCCGCTCATGAGCGACGAAGCGTTCGGCCGGCCGGGCATCGAGCCAAGGTGGACCCGGAGCGCCAAGGACGCCGTGGGCACCGCCTACACATCCGCCAGCCGGGTCTGGTTCACGACCTCGGCGGGGGTCCTCAACGAGGTCTACTACCCGACGATCGACCGGCCCCAGATCCGGGACCTCCTGCTCCTGGTTACGGACGGGAAGACGTTCTTCCACGACGAGCGGCGGCACCTGGTCAGCCAGACCGAGTACGAGGGGGACAACGCCCTGGCCGTGAGGATCACCAACGCCGATCCGGAGGGCCGCTACCGGATCGTCAAGGAAATCGTCACCGACCCGCATGCGTCGTGCCTTCTGATGCGGATCCGGCTGGAAGCCGCGCCGGAGCTCGCAGGGACTCTCCGGCTCTTCGTCCTCCTCGCGCCTCACCTGAACGTCGGAGGCGCCGGCAATCACGCGCGCGTCTCCCGGGTGGCCGGCCGTACTCTGCTCACCGCGTTCAAGAACGATACCTGGCTCGCCCTGGGTGCGACTGTCCCCTTCGTGCGGCGCTCCTGTGGCTTCGTGGGCCGGTCGGACGGCTGGACGGACCTGTCCGACAACCTGCGCATGGACTGGGAGTTCGATCGCGCGGACGACGGGAACGTCGCGCTCACGGGGGAGCTCGCGCTCGGTCCCGACTGCGCCTGCACGCTCGGCTTGGCGTTCGGCGAGGCCTTCCACCACGCGACCACAACGCTCTTCCAGTCTCTCGGCCTCCCCTTCACCGCGCACAAGGAGCGGTTCCTGGAGCAGTGGTCCCGGGCGTGCGGCCGGCTCCTTCCCCTGGAGGCGGCTTCGGGGGACGAGGGGAGGCTCTATCGCAGGAGCCACAGCCTCCTGCTCGCCCACGAGGACAAGACCTATCCCGGCGCGATGATCGCGTCGCTCAGCATCCCCTGGGGGGAGGTGCGAGGGGACGAGGACCTGGGCGGTTACCATCTGGTGTGGACCCGGGACATGGTGAACAGCGCCATGGGGCTCCTGGCGTCCGGGAACCCGCACACGCCGCTCCGGGCCCTCATCTATCTCGCGGCCACACAGAACCCGGACGGCGGCTTCTACCAGAACTTCTGGGTGAACGGCGTGCACTACTGGTCGGGCGTGCAACTCGACGAGGTAGCCTTCCCGATACTGCTGGCCTGGCGTCTCCAGGAGATCGACGCGCTCGAGGACTTCGACCCATACCCGACCGTGCTCGCCGCCGCCACGTACCTGATCCGGAACGGGCCCGCTACACCCCAGGACCGATGGGAGGAGGCGAGCGGGTATTCGCCCTCCACCCTCGCCAGCAACATTGCCGCGCTCACCTGTGCCGCGCTCATGGCGCGGAGTCGCGGCGACGAGGCCACCGCCGACTACATGCAGGACTACGCCGACTTCCTCGAAGCCCACGTCGAAGCGTGGACCGTGACCACCCGGGGCGAGCTGCTCGCCGACGTTCCCCGGCACTTCATCCGCATCAACCCGGTGGAGCCGTCCGACCCGCACCCGGACGAGAACCCGGACCGGGGCACGATCCGCATCGCCAATCGGCTTCCCGGGGAGGACTCGGTCTTCCCCGCCCGGAACGTGGTGGACGCCGGCTTCCTGGAGCTGGTGCGCTACGGCATCCGGAAGGGTGGCGACCCCCTCGTGGAGGATTCGCTCCGGGTCGTCGATGCCGCGCTGAAGGTGGACACCCCCGACGGTCCCGCCTGGCGGCGCTACAACCACGACGGCTACGGGCAGGGGCCCAACGGCGAGCCGTTCGTGACCGCCGGACGCGGCAGGGCCTGGCCGCTGCTCACCGGGGAGCGGGGACACTACGAGCTGGCCGCCGGACGGAGCCCGGCGCCCTACCTGAGGGCCATGGAGGCGTTCGCGAGCGGTGCGGGCCTCCTCCCGGAGCAGGTCTGGGACGAGGAGACGCCAAGGCCGGAGGCGGGTCTCCTGTTCGGCCGACCCACGGGCTCCGCCATGCCGCTCATGTGGGCCCACGCGGAGTACATCCGCCTGCTGCGCTCGACGGTGGACGGAGCGGTCTTCGACCGGATCCAGGCCGTGTCCGAGCGATACGCGGGCGCCGACCGCGGACGGCGCCTCGAGGTGTGGAAGTTCAACCGCCAACCCCGGCACGTGCAGGCGGGCGCGCAGCTCCGCATCCAGGCTGCGGCCCCGTTCCGCCTCCGGTGGACGCGCGACGGCTGGGCCAGCCCGCGGGATTCGGAGTCCACGGCCGTCCCGCCGCTGGGCCTGCACTACGTGGACCTCGACGTGCCGGCGGATCAGCGGGCACCTGTCACCTTCACCTTCTACTGGACCGAAGCCGCACGCTGGGAAGGTGCGGACTTCACCGTCGCCGTGGACCGATGACACCCACCGAGACGCTCGCGAAGCTCCTCGTCGAGCGGGAGCCGCTTCCGAGCCTCGCCGGACGGCCATCGTACCCGTGGCTGGTGGTGGGCACGGTGTGCATCGGCGCCTTCATCGGCCAGCTCGACGCGAGCATCATGAGCCTCGTGCTGCCGACCCTGGAGGTCTCCTTTCACAGCCCGCTTCGGCACGTCCAGTGGGTCGCCCTCGTCTACCTGCTGGTGCTCACCGGGCTCCTCATCCCCCTGGGGCGCCTGGCCGACGCGTTCGGGAGGAAGGCGCTGTACACGTTGGGGTTCATCATCTTCATCGTCGGCTCCGCGCTGTGCGGCTTCGCCCCGGGCCTCCCCGTCCTGATCGGTGCACGCGGGCTGCAGGCGATCGGGGCGGCGATGCTCCAGGCCAACAGCGTAGCCATCATCACGGCGGCGATGCCGCCGGGGATGCTCGGCCGGGCCATCGGCGTGCAGGGCGTGGCCCAGGCGGTGGGGCTCGCGGTGGGCCCCGCCGTGGGCGGCTTCCTGATCGGATGGCTCGACTGGCGCTGGGTCTTCTTCATCAACGTGCCCGTTGGCCTGGTCGGTTCCGTGCTGGCGTGGCTGATCCTCCCCAGGTCCGCTGCGCGACATGCCGTGACCGGGCTCAACGCGCGGGGCGCCCTCGTCCTGTGGTTGGGCGTGACGAGCCTCCTGCTGGGGCTCACCTTCCTGCGGGAGTGGTTCATCTTCTTTCCCCTCGCCGTCACCTTCCTCGCCGTGTTCGTGCTCGGTGAACGCAGGAGCGCTACGCCCCTCGTCGCGCCCGAGGTGGTACGCGCCCGCGGACTGAGCGCGGGGCTCCTCGCCGCCCTCCTGTCCTATACCGTGCTCTTCGGCGGGCTGTTGGCGGTTCCGCTCCTCCTCGAGCGCGCCTTCGCGGTGAGCCCGGCGCACGCGGGCCTGGTCCTGACGACGGTCCCCCTCACGCTGGCCGTGGTCGCCGAGGCGGGCGGCTTCATGGCGGACCGGATCGGCCCGCGTCTCCCGACGGTGACCGGCATGGGGTTGGCGGTGGCGGGGTTGTTCCTCCTGGAGGGGGTGCGCGGCGGGACCGGTCTCGACCTCTTCGCGGGTCTCGCCCTCCTCGGCCTGGGGATGGGCCTGTTCATCCCGGCCAACAACGCGAGCATCATGAAGGCCGCGCCCGCGGCGAACCTCGGCCTCACGGGTGGGTTGCTGAACATGATGCGGGGGCTCGGAGCCAGCTTCGGGATCGCCCTGGTCGGCGTGGCGATGATGCTCCACGCGGGGTCCGGCCCGAGCCATGTCGTCGGGGTGGGGCGGGTGCGGGCGGGCATCGCGTGGGCACTCTACGGCCTGGTGGCGGCGGCGGCCGCCGGGGTCGTGCTGTCACTCGTGCGGCAGCGACCCGCCGACTCGTCGAGCTGATCCTCCCACGTGCGCGTCGGCCACCGGTTCGGGCTCAGGTCTTCGAACCCTTCGTCCGCGCCCGCGGGAGGATCAGCTCCTCCACGGCGCGGGCGAATCCCTCCTCCGCGTTTGACGGGGCCAGAAGGCGCGCCCGCGCCCGCACGTCCGGGTCGGCGTTGCCCATCGCGACGCTCAAGCCCGCCGCCTCGAACATGGTCACGTCGGTGGGCATGTCGCCGATCGTGGCGATGCGCTCGGGCGGCACGTCGAAGCGGTGCGCCAGGAAGCGCACCACGTGTCCCTTGTTCGCATCGGGGTGGGTCACGTCCAGGTAGTAGGGCTGGGAGCGCACCGCTGCCACGCGTCCGTCCAGTTGCCTCGCGTCCTCCTCCGCCTTTCCCATCCGCTCGGGGTCGTCGCTGACGCCTACGATCTTCACGGCCGCGTCCAGCTTCGAGCCGAGCTCCGCCGCAACCACCGGGTCGAAGGCCACGGTGGCGCGCTCGCGGTCCACGTGGGGGGCGTCCCGATCGCGCACGTACCACTCGTCCTTCCGGTAGACCCACACGTCGAGACCCCGGTCGTCGAGGAGCTCGACGATATCCCGTGCGGCTCCCGGCTCGATGAGGTGCTCCTCGAGGATCTCCAGGTCGGCGTCGACGAACATCCCGCCGTTGAACCCGGCCAGCGGCGTGCGGAGCGCCAGGGGCTCGATCAGCATGCGCATGCCACGCGGCGGGCGCCCGCTGGTGAGCGCGACGCGCACGCCCCGCTCCTGCAGCTGGTGGGCCGCACGCCGTGCACGCCCGGTCAGCTCCTTGTCCGGGGTGAGCAGCGTGCCGTCGACGTCGACGATGAACAGCTCGATGGGCGCGTCCCCCGCCCCGCCGGCGACGCTCACCGGGAGTCCCGGACCACCGCGAGCAGCGCCTCGAGGCCTTTCGCCGGATCGTCGCCCACGTCGATGCCCAGGATGCGGCGCCCGCGCTCGGCGAGCACGCGGAAATCGCCGCGTGCCTGGGCCTGCTTCACGACGCCGAATGACGCCCGTCGGCCCGGCACCTCGAGGTCCCCGGGATCGTGCCCGACGATGTGCAGGAAGAGGCCCGTATTCGGACCGCCCTTGTAGGCCTGGCCGGTGGAGTGGAGGAAGCGGGGGCCGTAGCCGACGCACGTCGCGAGCCGCAGGCGGTCGCGCAGCAGCCGTCGGAGCTCCTGGATCAGCCGGTCGTTCGCCTGCGAGCGCTCGATCCAGGCGACGAGCGCGACATAGTCGCCCACGTCGTGGCGCGCCAGGTGCGCATCGAGGTACGCCCCGAGCGAAGGCTCTCCTTCGAGGCCGTCCTGGATCGCCGCGCGGTTGCGGTCGTCGGCGAACAGCGCGACCGGCTCACGGCGGAAGAAGAACGACTCGGGAGCCATGCGCCCGGTGCGCTCGTACTCCTCGGTGAGTCGCCGCGCTTGCTCCTTGCTCGCCTCCACGTCGGGCTGGTCGAAAGGGTTCAGCCCGAGGATGGAGCCGGCCATCGCGGTGGCGACCTCCCACCGGAACAGCTCCTGCGGGAGGTCGGCCACGTCGGCCACGTCCAGGCGTACGACGGGGTGGCCGGCCTCGGCGAGCGCGCCCAGCGCGGCGTCCTGATCGGGGTCCGCCGCCGTGTCGTGCCGGAGGTAGGCGAACACCCGGTCCGTTCCGTACGCTTCCGGTCCCGCGAGGGGCTCGCCGTCCACGGGAATCAGGCCCTTGCCCCCCTTTCCCGTGGATTCGGCCAGGAGCTGCTCGATCCAGGCGCCCAGGGGCCGTAGCGGGGGCGACGCCACGAGCGTGACCTTGTCGCGTCCGGCGCGCGCCGCCACGCCGAGGACGGCGCCCAGGAGCGCTCCCGGGTTCTGCCGGGCGGGCACGCAGGCAGCGCAGGCGTGCACCATCCGCTGGGCGCTGGCGAGCAGGCCACGCACGTCGAGCCCCATGGCTGCCGCGGGCACCAGGCCGAAGGCCGAGAGCGCCGAGTAGCGGCCCCCGATGCCGGGCACGCCGTGGAAGACGCGTCGATACCCGCGCTGGGCGGCCTTCTCCTCCAGGGGCGAGCCCGGATCCGTCACCGCGACGAAGCGCGAGGCCGCCTCCTCGCGACCCACCCGCGCGGCGAGGGCGTCGAAGAAGTGCGCCTCGAAGAGGTTGGGCTCGAGCGTGGAGCCGGACTTGCTCGACACCACGAACAGCGTGTGCTCCAGGGCGAGCCCGGACTCGAACGTGCGGATCTGCGCCGGGTCCGTGGAGTCCAGCACGTGCAGCGCGGGGCTGCCGGGGGACGGGACGAAGCACCGGGACAGCACCCAGGGGAAGAGGCTCGATCCGCCCATACCGAGCACGGCGACGTGCGTGAAGCCCCTCTCTCGCACCTCGTCGCCGAACGCGACGAGCTCGTCGAGGTCGTCGCGCTCGGCGTCCACGATGTCGAGCCAGTCCAGCCAGCGGCTCTCGTCGTCCCCCGTCCACAGCGTCGCGTCCCGCTCCCACAGGCGGCGTACCGCGTCGTCGTGCTGCCAGGCGTCCAGCGTCCGCTCGAGTGCCCCTTCCACCGGCCCGGCGGTCACGGTCGTCCGATCCAGAAGAGGGCCGAGGACGCCGTCGCGGCGCTTCTCGATCGTGGCCATCAGCTCGTCGAACGATCGGGCGAACTTGTCGACGCCCTCGTCGAGGAGGCGCGCGGTGATCTCGTCCAGGGAGATCCCCAGGCTCTCGAGTGCCTCGACCGTCCGCTCGGCGCCGTCTCCGTCGGGGGCCAGCGTCTCCCGCGCCCGACCGTGGTCCCGGAACGCGTCGAGGGTGGCCGGCGGCACCGTGTCCACCGTGTCCGGTCCGATGAGGGACTCGACGTACCGGACGTCGCTGAAGCGGGGGTCCTTCGTGCTGGTGCTGGCGAAGAGGATCCGCTGGGGACGGGCACCCTCGCGGGCGAGGCGCTGGAAGCGCTCGCCGGCCAGGATCTCGCGGAAGTCACGGTAGATGCGCACCGCGTTGGCGATGCCCAGCTCCCCCACGAGGTCGAGGATCCGATCGTGCTCCTCCGGGTCCTTCCCCTTGGCCAGGTCCTCGAGGATGGGGTCGACCATGACGTCGAAGCGGCTCACGAATATGCTGGCCACGCTCGCGATCCGGCGGAGCTCGCCCCCCTGCGCGTGCCAGGCCTCCAGGCCGCCGAGCCAGGCGTCGGCCACCCGTCGGTACGCGTCTTCTCCGAACATGAGCGTGACGTTGACGTTCACGCCCCCCGCCAGCAGCTGGCGGATGGCCGGGATCCCCTCGTCCGTCGCCGGTACCTTGATCATCACGTTAGGGCGATCCAGACGCTTCCACAGGCGACGCGCCTCCGCGACCGTCCCGTCGCGTGTCGTGGGCGAGATGGGGGGATACCTCGAGGCTCACGTAGCCGTCCGTCCCCTCCGACTCGTCGTAGACAGGACGCAGGACGTCCGCCGCGCCCTGGATGTCCTGAACGGCGAGCGTCTCGTACAGCGCGGCCGCGGAGCGGTCCTCCTGCTCCTCGAGCGCCTGGAGGGCCTCGTCGTAGTCGCTCGATCCGGAGAAGGCTTTTTCGAAGATCGAGGGGTTGGAGGTGACGCCGCGGATGCCCTCCCGTCGCAGGCGCTCCAGCTGCCCGCTCGTCAAGAGGCGACGTCGCATGTAGTCGAGCCAGAAGGACTGTCCGTATCGCAGCACCGCCGAAGGGCGCATGGGGCTCTCTCCTCTCTTCAGGATCTCAGGACTTCGAGAGCGCGGCGCGCCACGTGCTCCGGGGTGAAGCCGAGCTCACGCAGCACGCGGTCGCCCGGGGCGGACGCTCCGAAGCGATCGAGCGCGATCACCGCCCCGTGCGGCCCCGCGTAACGGTCCCACCCGAGGGGCGAGGCGGCCTCCACCACGACCCGGGCCGCCACCCCGGGAGGCAGGACCTGCTCGCGGTAGGCGAGATCCTGTTCTTCGAAGAGGCGACGGCACGGCATCGAGACCACCCGCGGACGGACACCATCTGCGCGGAGGATCTCCGCCGCCCGCAGGGCGAGCGACACCTCGGAGCCCGTGCCCAGGAGGATCACGTCGGGGTCCCCGTCGCCCTCCTCCGCGTCCAGCACGTAGCCACCACGCCGCAGGCCTTCGGCCGGTGCGAACCGGTTCCGGTCCAGGGTGGGAACGGACTGGCGCGTGAAGACCAGGCAGGTGGGGCGGTGGTCCTGCTCGACGGCCACCTGCCACGCCCAGCGGGTCTCGTTGGCGTCGGCTGGCCGAATGACGAGGAGATTCGGGATCGCGCGCAGCGACGCGAGCTGCCCGATCGGTTGGTGGGTGGGACCGTCCTCGCCCAAGGCGACGCTGTCGTGTGTGAACACGAAGATCGCCCGCAGTCCGGCCAGAGCCGCGAGGCGGATGGCGGGGCGCATATAGTCGCTGAAGGCCAGGAACGTCGCTCCGAACGGGATGAAGCCCCCGTGGTACGCCATCCCGTTTACGGCGGCGCCCATGGCGTGCTCGCGCACGCCGAAGTGGATGTTGCGCCCCTCGTATCCCCACGGCCCACCCGCGGCTCCCTGGGCGCGGTCGTGTGCGATCTCGGGTGGTTCGAAATCACCCAGACCGGCGAGCATCGTGTGGGTGGAAGGGTCGAGATCTCCGGAGCCCCCCATCACTTCCGGGACCAGCCCGGCGATCCTGCGGAGGACGGGTTCCCCGGCCTTGCGCGTCGAAACCCCCTGGTCGTCGGCCTCGAAGACGGGCAGATCGTCCGCCCACCCGTCGGGGAGCGTCCCCGCGAAGCGCCGCTCCAGCTCGTGCAGGCGCTTCGGATGCTCCCTGCCGTACGCGGCCAGGCGCGCCCGCCACGCCTCGTGCGTCGCACGCCCCCGCTCGACGGCGCCCCTCATGTGGCTGGCGACCTCGGGAGGCACGCGGAAGCGCGCATCCTCCGGCCAGCCGAGGGCGCGCTTGGTGGCCCGCGTCTCGTTCTCGCCGAGGGGCGAGCCGTGGGCCTGGAAGGTCCCCTGCTTGTGCGGGGCGCCGTATCCCAGGATGGTTCGCACGGCGATGAGGGACGGGCGCCCGCTTTCACCCGCGGCATCGCGGAGCGCGTGCTCGAGCGCGGCCAGGTCATTGCCGTCCTCCACGCGCTGCACGTGCCAGCCGTAGGCCTCGTATCGCTTCAGGACGTCCTCGCTGAACGTCACGGACGTCGTGCCGGACAGTGTCACCTGGTTGTCGTCGTACAGCACGACGAGCTTGCCGAGCCGCAGGTGCCCGGCGAGCGAGCCCGCCTCGGACGTCACCCCCTCCATCAGGTCCCCGTCGCTCGCGATCACCCAGGTGCGGTGATCCACGATCTGGTGGCCCGGCCGGTTGTAGCGGGCCGCCAGGTGCGCCTCGGCGATGGCCATGCCCACGGCGTTGGCGAGCCCCTGCCCCAGCGGGCCGGTGGTGGCCTCGACCCCCGCGGTGAGCTCCGACTCCGGGTGGCCGGGCGTGCGGCTACCCCATTGGCGGAACCGCTCCAGCTCCTCCAGCGGGAGGTCGTAGCCGGTGAGGTGCAGGAGGGCGTACAGGAGCGCCGAGCCGTGGCCGGCGGAGAGCACGAAGCGGTCGCGGTCCCACCACGCCGGGTCCCCGGGATCGTGCCGCAGGTATCGGTCCCACAGCACGTACGCCATGGGCGCCGCGTCCAGCGGCAGGCCCGGGTGTCCGGAATCGGCCCACTCGACGGCGTCCACCGCCAGGAAGCGGATGGTGTCGACGCACAGCCGGTCGAGAGCGTCGAAGCTCATGGTGCGTTCTTCCCGTCGTCCGCACCCCGTGGCGCGTGCCATGGCCCCGAGCCTGCGATGATCCCCTCGGCTTCGTCGGGCCCCCACGTGCCGGGCTCGTAGACGTGCAAAGGGGTGCGCGCGGCCACGATGTCGTCGACCACGCTCCACTCCGCCTCGACGCCCTCCCGCAGGGCGAACAGGTCGTTGCGCCCCTCGAGCGCGTTGCCGAGGAGGCGCTCGTAGTCGAGCATCTGGCCCGTCGTGTCCTCGTGCGCGACGAGCTCCACCCCCTGCCCGACCATCTCCCCCCCGGCCGCTTGGTGCGCAGCCCGATCGCGATCGCCACGTCGGGGCCGAGTCGGTAGCGCAGGTAGGTGGCACCCTCCGGGACCGGGTCGCCCAGCGCCGGCCGCGCCGGGCGCCGGAACGTCACGAGTGCCTCGGTGGCCGTCACCGGGAGGGACTTGCCGGTCCGGATGAAGAAGGGAACGCCCGCCCAGCGTGGGCTGTCGATGAAGAGCTTTACCGCGCAGTACGTCTCCACGTCGGAGTCGGCGGCCACGCCCGGCTCGTCCCGGTAGCCGCGGAACTGACCGCGCACGACGTCCTCGGTGCGGATCGGCTCGATCGCGGCGATGAAACGGGCCCGCACCTCCCGCAGCGACTCGCCGCGCGCCGGCGGGTCCATCGCCAGCGTGCTCACCACCTGCAGGAGGTGGTTCTGCAGCACGTCGCGGATCGCGCCCACCTGCTCGTAGAACGCGCCCCGGCCCTGCACCCCGAACGACTCGGCCATCGTGATCTGCACGCTGCGCACGAAGTGGCGGTGCCAGATGGGCTCGAAGACGCTGTTGGCGAACCGGAAGTAGCTCAGGTTCTCCACCGGCTCCTTGCCCAGGAAGTGGTCGATGCGGAAGACGCAGTCCTCCGGGAAGACGTTCAGGATGGTGCGGTTGAGCTCCTGCGCGGACGACAGGTCCCGGCCGAAGGGCTTTTCGACCACCAGCCGCCCGTCCCGCTTGCAGGCGGTGGCCTGGAGTGCCTGGACCACGGTCTCGAAGAGCGACGGGGGGATGGCCATGTAGAACAGCGGCCTCTCGGCGGACTCGAGCTCGCCGCGCAGCCGCGTGAACGTGTCGAGGTCCGTATAGTCCCCGTCGATGAACCGGATCCGCGCCTGGAGCCCCTGCAGTGCCTGCCGGTCGACGTTCTCCTCGTGCTTCTCCACGCTGTCCCGTGCCCGGTCACGAAGTCGATCCACGTTCCAACCGGACCGGGCTACGCCGATGACCGGTACCGACAGGCGGCCGGTCTTCTCCAGGCGGTAGAGGGCGGGAAACACCTTCTTGTACGCCAGGTCTCCGGTGGCGCCGAAGAAGACGAACGCATCGGCATCGCTGCTCATGACTTCTTCTCCAGGTGGCCGCCGAACTCGCGGCGCATGGCGGAAAGGACACGGCGCGCGAACTGGTCGCGGTCCCGGGACGCGAACCGTTCCGCGAGGGCGATGCTCAGAACCGGGGCCGGCACGCCCTCGTCCACCGCGGCGTGGAGGGTCCAGCGGCCCTCGCCCGAGTCGGAGACCCGCCCCGAGAAGCCGGACAAGTCAGCGTCGTCCAGGAGCGCGTGCGCGGTGAGGTCGAGCAGCCACGACCGGATCACGCTTCCCCGCCGCCACACCTCGGCGATCTGCGCGAGGTCCAGGTCGTAGCGGTAGAACTCGGGGTCGCGCAGCGGCGCCGTCTCGGCGTCCACCTCCTGCTCCTGCCGGCCGACGTTGGCGTGGTGGAGGATGTTGAGGCCCTCCGCGTACGCGGCCATCAACCCGTACTCGATGCCGTTGTGCACCATCTTCACGAAGTGCCCCGCCCCCGTCGGGCCGCAGTGCAGCCAACCTTCCTCCGCCGGAGACGGCTCGCCCTCGCGGCCTTCGGTCCGGGGGGCGTCACCGACCCCCGGAGCCAGCGACCGGAAGACGGGCGTCAGGGGCTGAACGGCCTCGTCCGGGCCGCCGATCATCAGGCAGTAGCCGTTGTCGCGTCCCCATACGCCCCCCGACACCCCTGCGTCGACGTAGCGGACGCCGTGCTCCCCCAGCGTGCGCGCCCGCTCGATGTCGTCGCGGTAGAAGGAGTTGCCGCCATCGATGACGGTATCGCCCGCCTCCAGCGCGGGCAGAAGCTCCTCCACCGTCTTGCCCACCACCGCCGCCGGCACCATGAGCCAGACGGCGCGCGGGGTCGGCAGCTTCGCGGCCAGGTCTGCGAGGGAACGGGCACCGATGGCGCCGTCGCCCTCCATCGCTTCGACCGCCTCGGCCGACACGTCGAAGACGACGCACTCGTGGCCGGAGGCGAGGAGCCTGCGCGCCATGTTGGCGCCCATCCGGCCCATTCCGATCATGCCGATGCGCATGCTTGGTGCTCCTTGGGGTTCATCCGTAGGGGTGGCAGGGGGTGGTCACGCGTGCACCTCCACCTCGATGCGGGGTCCACGCTCCGTCCGGGTTGGGTCGCCCACGAGCTCGCCGGCGGCCTGGCGATCCACCATCCACGCGGCCTCGCCGACGGGCCGGATCCGGTGCACCGGAAGCTCCAGGGGGCGGGACGGGCCGCCGAGCACGTCCATCAGCCTCTCCGCCTTGTCGGGACCCGAAACCAGGAAGCGCACGCAGGCGGAGGCGTCGAAGACGGCAGGGGTGAGCGTCACGCGCCAGCTCCCGTCGGAGGGGCGTCGGCGTGCCTCGACCCAGCGCTCCGGCTCGTCCACCGACCCCGGGAAGAGGGAGGCCGTGTGGCCGTCCCCACCCATGCCGAGCAGGAGCAGGTCGAAGCCGTGGATGGGTGCGTCGCCCGGGGATCTGCCAAGAACGGACTCCAGTGTCTGCCCGTAGTCCAGGGCCGCGCGCTCGGGATCTCGCTCGCCAGCGATGCGGTGGACGTGGCCCGCGGGGAGCTGGATCCGGCCGAGAAGCGCCTCGCGGGCCATGCGGTAGTTGCTGTGTTCGTGGGACGGGGGCACGCATCGCTCGTCCCCGAAGAAGACGTGCACGCGCTCCCAGTCGATGCGCGGCGCGAACGCGTCCGTGGCGAGCAGCTCGTATGCGCGCCGGGGCGTGTGCCCGCCGGCGAGGCACCAGAGGAAGCGCCCGTACCGCGTGATCGCCTGGGCAGCGGCACCGGCGACCGTCTCGGCCACGGCGTGCGCCAGGGCTTCCGCATCCGGATAGACTTCGACCCGCGTCACCGGCCCTCCCGGGCGGTGGTCCGTGCTCCTGGTGGAAGCAGCAGGGTCGTCCACGCTCTCCTCTCCCTTTCACTTCGCCGCGGTGCAGGACTCGTCGGCGGCTCAACTCGGCCTACCCCCGGCCCGGGTCTTCGTCCCAGGGAACTCGGCCGGCACCGTCCGACGATCCCGTGCGCGGACATGATCGAACGCAAGCCGTGTGCCATGGGACGGGTCGAACCTCGCCCGATCGTGCTACGCTGCCGACGGCCGGTCCGCGCTGTGCGCCGACGTGCGAGAAGCGAAGCGGGCCGCCGGATGGGAAATCCGGCGGCCCGCGGTGGCCCGGCGACTACGCCTCGAGCGTCGAGGACCTCAGAAGAAGAGGTGTAGCCTCAGCATGACCTTGGCCAGACGTCGGCTGTCGTTCGAGGGCGTGATGGTCGTCCCGCCGATCTGGAAGCTGTCCTTCAGGTAGTCCGTCACGCCCGCGCTGTAACGGAGCTCCGGCATCAGGACGAACCCCGTCCCCGGCAGGGCGATCGCTACGCCCGCGCCGATGTCGGCAGTCAGGCTGGCGCTCTTCACGGCGTCCCCGAACGCGCCGTTCGCGCTGGGGAACGTCAGGACGGGCCCGGCCACCAGGTAGGGACGCAGCACCGGGAGCGGCAGGACAGTGAGGCGCACGTCCACCGGCACCTCGATGGCGCTCAGGTCGAACGTCTCCCCCGAGGGGAAGTCGTACGTGCCCAAGCGCTGATAGAAGATGCCGGGTCGGACGGCCAGTGGCCCGCCGCCCACTTCGAACTCGATCCCCACGTGGTAGCCCGTGGAGTTGTTGAAGGTGGCCCGGGCGCTGCCGACGTCGATGTCGTGCCGGTCGGCGAAGTTGGCGCCGGCCGCGATTCCCAGCCCCTGTGCGTGCACGGCGGAGGGCCCTCCGGCCAGCAGGGCGAGGGCGAGACCGACGGCGGCGCCGTACGTGGGACCGTGCCTCGAAGGGCGGAGCTTCCCGTTCATGATGGAACCTCGAGCTCGGGGATTCGTGATCGGAGTCGCGCGGGGCGGATCTCCCCGCGTGCGTCTCGAATGCGTGGCGGAGTTGCAAGAGCGGGGCCACCGGCCGCTGGTGGGTGGCCTCGTCGACTGATGCGTGTGTGCTACAGTGGGGCCGGCGCAGTCGGTCGGTGCGAGCGGGAAGCGGCCCTCAGGGCTTCTGGAGCAGCTCCATGCCGGTGACGGCGGCCCGGTTGACGAGGATCCGGATGTTGTTGCTCTTCGCGTCCACCGGGTTGAGATAGAAATACGCCTTGTTGGGCGGGTAGTGGATCGTCATCCCCACCATCGTCTCGCCGTCGGCGAATCGCAGGGAGACCACGGTGGCACCCCGCGCGCGTGGATCGCCCGGCTTGGGCACCCTCACCTCGGAGCGTCCCGGGTTTCCCTGGAGGGATCGGACGAAGAAGAGCGCCTTGAGGTCGGCCAGCCGGACCTCGAGGGCCTTTTCGCCGGGGGGGATGACGTGACAGGTGGGCTTGTTCGGGTCGACGTCCAGGCTGGTGCCCTTGATCACCCGGCCGTCCAGGAAACGCGCCACCACACTCTTGCTCATGGGTACACCGATCGGTCTGGAGTTGCCGATTCCCCGCGCTCGCCCCGTATCGTATCCGCGTCAAGCGAACCCCGCGACATCGCGGCGAGTTCCACGCATGGCCGTCATGCTCGGGGTCGTCCCGCCGTCTGCGGTGCGCCCGCCCCCGAGCTGCGCAACGACGACAGCAGCGAATCGAACTCCGCGTTCCCGCGCAGCGGCTCGAGATAGGGGTCCGCCTCCAAGCCGGTCGCGTCAGCCAGGCCCCGCTCCACCGCGCAGCGCAGCCTTCCACCGCTTCGTGCGGGCGCGCCAGCTGGGCGAGGGCCCGCGCCCTGCAGAGACAGACGCCTGCGCGCCGGGGCTGGATCGCGTCCGCCGCGTGGAGGAGCGCCAGGACGATGTCCGGCCGGCCGGCCCCAAGGGCCGCGCGCGGCTGGTAGAAGGACACCAGGGCATCCGCCCCCGCCAGGAGCCGACGGGCCTGCAGCGCGTCGTCGCGGTCGTCGCCGCGGGGGCGCTCGAGGAGCCCCTCGATGCGCAGTCCCTCAACCAACTCGTCGGGATCCGGTGGCCGCTGATCGGCGAGAAGGCCCGCCAGCAGCGCGCGGATCCGGTCATCGTACTCCCGGTACTCTTCGGTTCCCCGGCGCCGGCGGCGGAGCGCGTCGCGTAGGTCCCGTGAGCGTTTCAGCTCCTCGGCCCGCGCCGCCGGGTCCTCCACGTCGATCAACCGTCGTGCTTCCGTGAGGAAGGCGTGATACGCCTCGAGCGGGCGATCCAGCGCGACGAGAGAGTCCGCCCGGGCCATGTCCGCATTGTAGACGCTCCGTGCCAGGACCTCGTCCTTCGACCGGAGCCCCTTCTTCATGGCGGAGACCTCCATCCACTCCACCGCCCGTCGCGCCAGCTCGGGCGGCATCCATTGGTGGCCCCCGTCGAAGTACATGATGCGATGCGCGAACCCGGTTCCCGCCAGCACCTCGTCGAGCCGGTACACCTCCTCGTAGTTGAAGCCCATGCGGCCTGCCGTTCCGAAGTACGCGAGGTCGAGTCCGGGCATGCTGGGAACGAGAGCCGGAGGCAGCCCTTCGGGTGTACCCGCGCCGGCGGAGATGATACCGGCCACACCGGTGGAAATGGCCTGCGCCAGCTTCCACGAGGCGTGGGCCGTGCCGGAGAAGCCGGCGAGGTACAGCCGCCGCACGTCGAGGGAGAAGTGTGCCTGTGTGTCGGCGAGCATCGCGGCGAGCGCAGGCGTGTCCAGATCCTCGGGGACGTCGCTGCGCGTGTTGTACGAGCTCGCGATGATCCAGCTGAACCGCTCGGCCGCCTCGCGGAACAGCTCCAGTCCCGCGAGCGCCCGGCCCCTGGGATCCATCACGTAGACGATCGGAGCCGGGCGCCCCGCGTCGTACGACGTGGGCACGTAGACGGCGTACACCTGATTGGAGTCCACCGCGGCCACGACCGAATCCGTCACCGAGCCGGGCGCGAACGCCGGTGGGGCATTCTGGGCGGCCGCTATCGCCGGCACCAAGGCGTTCGCGGCGGCGGCGAAGATCACGTGTCGGACCCGAGCTGCACAGTTCGCCACGGCTTCTCCTCGAATGCCGATTCCGAGCGGCCCGCGCCGCCTTTCGCGCATCTTCCGGATGTCATACGGATCCGGAGAGCGTCGGTGTCCGACGAGTGGCTCGCAGGTCACTACCGTTCCGGACCATGGAGCGATCCAGGCGTCGTGTCGAGACCGGCGCCCGCGTCGGGGCCGTGCCCACGTTCAGGCCACGAGGTAGAGCACCCCCATGTAGACGCCGTAGGCCGCCACCAGCGCGACTCCGGTCCCGCTTCGGATCGGGCGTCGCCTCCACGAGAAGAAGACCAGGACGAGACTGACCGCGACCATCAGGGGCAGGTCGAGCACGAGAAACCGCTCCGGGACCCCCACTCCGTCCTTGGCGACCACGGTGGCGGCCCCCATGATGGCGAGGATGTTGAAGTTGTTGCTCCCCACGATGGTGCCCACGACCATCCCGGTCTTCCTCCGCCGCGCCGCCAGCACCGTGGTCGCCATCTCCGGCAGGGACGTTCCCACCGCGACCACGGTGAGGCCGATCACGGTATCGGACACACCGAGATGGCCCGCGATGGCGACGGCCGCATCGACCAGGAGGCCCGCCCCGATCGGAAGCACCACCAGGCCGCCTCCGATGAAGAGCACGATGATGGGCAGGCTACTGGGAAGGCCGAGCACCCAATCGATGGCCGTCGCGTCGACGGGGCGTTGGGCCCTGAGGGCGTCCCGGAACGTGAGCAGCAGTCCCACGCCGAGCAGGACGAGCAGCAATCCGCCATCCGATCGAGAAAGGCCGTCGCCGCGCACGCACAGACCCACGAACAGGAGGCTGATCGCGAGCATCGCGACGCCGGACCGAGCCACGTTGCGATCCCCCGTGCGGAGCGGAAAGACGGCGGCGGCCAGACCACCCACGAGGAGGACATTGGCGATGTTGCTCCCGACCACGTTGCCGAGGGCGAGGCCGGGGTGTCCCGCGAGCGACGCGCGAACCGATACGACGAGCTCGGGCAGCGACGTGCCCAGGCCGACGATCGTCAGCGCGACGATGCTCCGGGGGATCCGAAGCCGACGGGCGAGCGCAACGGCGCCCCGGACGAGGAGGTCGCCACCTCCGAGGAGGTAGATGAAGCCCGCGACCAGCTGGGCGTAGATCAAACGACGGCTCGACTCATCGAGGCGCGCCGGCTCACGCCTCGGAGAGGTCGTCGATGACGTGTGCGATCGCGTACAGAACCCCGTCTTCCGGATAGCTCGTCCAGCGCAGCGACCGTGTAGCTCCCATCTTTGCATCGGAAGCGGTTTTCGAACGAGATGGTCGGGATGCCCTCGGAGAGCTTCTCGATCTCGCGCTCGGTCCTGGCGACGTCGTCCGGATGCACGATCTCGAAGAAGGGCCGGTTCAGAAGGTCCTCCGCGTCCCACCCGAGCACGCGCTGGAACGCCGGGTTCGTGCGCTTGAAGTAGCCGTCCGTTCCGGCGATGCACATCAGGTCGATCGAGACGTCGAAGAACTTCCTGAACTCGCGCAGGAGGGACATGCGCTCCTGGAGCTCGTCCGCCATCTGGTTGAAGGTGCGTGCCAGCACGCCGACCTCGTCCTCGCGCGCCGCGTCGGCGCGGGCATCCATGTCGCCCTTCCGGATGCGGTTGGCCACTTCCGCCAGCCCGTGGATCGGGAGGGCGAAGCGAAGCCCGAGCGCGGCACCGACCAGGATGGCGAACGCGGAGAGGATGAGCGCCGTTCGCCGCAGCCATGCGCGGAACTCCTCGGCGACACGCATGGCCTCCGCGCGATCTTCCTTGACCACCAGGCCCCACCCGACTTCGGGAACCGCGCGTGTTGCGGCCCACACCTCCGCTCCACGGTAGTCCGTGATCCCCTCCGCCGCCGGCGACGTGGCGCCCGACAGCGATCGCTCGCCCAGGCCGCCCGCCTCACCGGAGAGGACGATGGCTCCCCCCTTTCCCGGGTCGTGCCGTGTCGGGTGGAGCGTCCGGAGCACCCCCATGCCGTCCCGGGCCAGAATCAGCGTCTCGCCGGTTTCCCCCAGTCCGTGACGCGGTGCGGTCAGCGCGACCAGCTCATGGGCGTCGAACACCGCGAGGAGGCTGCCGATGGTGCGGCCGTCGAACATCATGCGCGACTGGAAGCCGACCTGGGGGGAGCCGGAGTCCGTGAAGGCGACGCCGACATAGAGAGCCTGGCCGTCCCCAGGTGGCGTGAGAGGCTCGTCGAGGGCCGGCAGGTGGGCCACGGCCCCCCGGGTCACGGAGGCCACGGGGTCACCATCGACGTCGTAGACCTCGAGGAGGGTCAGGCTCCGGGAGGCCGTGATCGCGTCGTTCAGGATCGTCCGGATACGGTCGACCGGAGCGCTCCCGCCCGAGCGCGCGTAGTTGTCCAGGCTCGCCCGGAGCTGCGTGCGGCTCGCGACCAGGTCGGCGCCGTCGCGCCAGCCGGCGATGATCCACCGCAGCGTTTCCCGCTTCGCCTCCGCGAGCTCGTCGAGCTGCTCGAGCGTGCCGTCCCTGATATATCCCTCGACTCGGGGCGCGACGACCGCACCGAATGCGAACATGCTGCCCAGAGAGGCGGCGACCAGGGCGAAGACCAGCTTGGTCCGGATATCCACGCCTGAGAATACGGGGTTCGGACACCTCCGGCCACGCGTGCCAGGGCGGAAGGTCAACGGCCACGGCGGCGCGAGGGGCTGGCGAGCGCGTCCCTGCTCGTCGGCCCGACCCGGCGTTCGGTTCCTCGCTTCCCGAGCCCCGGCGGCAGCATGCGAAGGTGCTCCCGGCCTCCGTTGAGCCCGCGAGATCCTGGACGTCGGCGCACCATCATGCAGATCCGGCCGAGTCCACCGGGCAGGCTCTTTGGACTATCTTTTCTGCGATGGGAGCGTCCACGATCACCTCCGACCTCTGGCCCGATCCCGGGCTTCGGGAGCTCGCCCAGGAAGCCTTGAGACTCCTCGAGGCCCATCTTCACGTCCGGCACTTCGGAAAGGGGAGCCACCTTTGGCGGGAGGGTGACACCGCCGGTATGCTCGTGGCCCTGAGAAAGGGCCGGGTGAAGGTCTACCGACTCCTGCCCACGGGCCGTGAGGTGACGCTCTATCATCTTCGGACCCGGCGACCTCTTCGGCTTTCTCCCCTTCCTGGATGGGCAGGCGTATCCGGCGTATGCCCAAGCGTTGGAGAACGTGGAAGCCGACGTCATGGCTCGGACAACGCTGCTCCAGGTGCTTCGAGTCCGAGCCGGAGTTGGCGGTGGCGCTCATCGGGCTCCTCGGCAGGCGGCTCAGAGCTTCGTTCGACCTCATCCGGTCCCTCTCGACTCCCGGCGCGCGCGCCCGCGTGGCCCATGCCCTCCTCAACATCGTTCCGCCTCGCGAGGTGACGAGGGCCCGGGGCGTGATCCGCCTGCCGGTCTCCGCTCACGAGTTCGCGGGCGCGATCGGAATCGTGCCGGAGACCTTCTCCAGGGCGCTGACGAGCCTGGTACAGGAGGGCATCCTCGAACGCGTCGGATCGGGCCGCTACCGGGTCCTGGATCTCGAGGAGCTGAAGCGGGCGACGGACCCGGGCGTGGAGTAGCGTCGACGACGGGACGCCCGTCCCCCTCCCTTTCGCCCTCTTGATCTCTGGTCAATGTCGGCCCCGGGACGCAGGCCACCTTCCTCTCCAACTGGGCCGAACAAGGCCCCGAGAGGGAGGGAGCAATGAGCGGAAAAGCATTTCGATTCGGATTCGTCCTTCGGCCGCGACGGCCGTCTCTGGCGGGTGCGGAGCCGAGTTCGTCGTTGGCGCAGAGGGTGCCCGCGCGGTCGGCCGGCGCGGTTCGACACGGTGCATCTCGGCCTGGCCGACGCCATCGCCCGGGCGCTCGACGCCAACCCGGGCTTGATGGCCGCGGCCGAGAGGGCCCGCAGCGCCGACCGTGCAGCCGCCGCGGCCTTCCGCCGACACTTCGGTGACGTGGAGGCGGTGGCCTGGACCTCGCGGTACCAGGACGCCCAGATCCTGCGCCCCATCTCGCGCAGACCTGATGGCCAACGGGTTCGACGGCTTGCCCTTCGCTCAGGATCAGGTCCACTACGGCCTGACCTTCGAGGTCCCCCTGTTCGTGGGTGGGAAGCTGCTCGCGGGCAGCCATCTGGCGCGTCTGAAGGCCGATGAGGCCGGCGCGTTGCTGGAAGGCACCCGCTGGCAGGTCCGGGCCAACGTCACCACGGTGTACGCCTCGGCCCAGGCGCTCGCGGCGGTGATCGGTGGCGTACGAGCGACGAACGTCGCCTCCCTCGAGGAGACAGCACGTCGGCTCGAGCTCATGGTCGAGCAGGGCAAGCGGCCGGAGCTGGACCTCCTGAAGGCCACCGAAGCCCTGGAAGAGGCCCGGGCCCAGCTCGCCGGCGCGCAGGCGGATCTCACCCACGTGAGGGCGCTCCTGGCCGCGCTGCTCGACTACCCGGCCGACCAGGCGTTCGATCTCGATCCCACTGCCCGAGACACGTTCCGGCCCTGTCCGCAGACAGCACGGACTGGAGCGCTCTGGTCGAGGGGGCCTCGGCCGTGGTGGCCGCCGAGCTTCGTGTCCGCCAGGCCACGAGCGGCAAGCATGTCGCCCGGTCGGAGTTCCTTCCCAAGGTGAGCGTGCGCGGCAACCTGCTGGAGCATGCGGCGTCTTCCGTGTCGGGAACCGAGCAGACCTGGGAGCTGACGCTCGCGGCTTCCGATCCCGGTGTTCACGGGAGGTCGCCGCGTGGCCGCGTATCAGAGCGCCGCCGCGGCGGAGCGCTGCCGCCGACCTGGCTCTGCGGCAGACGCAACTCCAGCAGCAGGCGGAGATCCAGGGCGCCCTGGCTCGCCTCCGGGCCGCGCAGACGGCGCTGGACGCCGCCGCAGGCGGGTGGACGCGGCGGTCGAAGCCGCCCGCATCGAGGGCCTCCGCTACGACAACGGCGCCGGGCACCATCGAGGACCTGCTCAGGGCCCGCACCCGTGCCTCCGCCGCCGAAGCCTTCCTGGCCAAGACGCAAGGGTGACGTCCTCGGCGCCTCCGCCTAGATCAATGCCCTCGTGGAAAGGGAGATCGTCCGATGACTCGCAACAGAATCTTCACTGATCCTCGGTGCCGTGCTCGTCGTGGCCGGCCTTCTGGCCGTGCGGCACAAGAGGGTCGTGGAAAAGAACCAGGCGCCCGCTCGTCGCGGAGCCCGCCACCGCCGTGCAGGTCGCGGCCGTCCGGACGGGGCCCTGGAGAGCGTGGACCACGTGCTGGGCGAGGTGCTGCGGCGCCGATGAGGCCGAGATCGCTCCCCGGGTGTCCGGAGAGGTGAGGGAGGTGCTGGTGCGGGAGGGCGACCGCGTGGCCCGCGGTGCGGTCCTGGCCCGGCTGGACGCGCAGGAGCTCGACGACGCCGTAGGCCGCCGCCGAGGCCGAGGTGGAGGCCGCGCGGGTCGCCCACGAAGCCCAGGTCGCCTCCACGTCGCGCGACAGCGTCCTGTTCGAGAACGA
Organism: uncultured Gemmatimonadales bacterium; assembly: GCA_963848895.1. Lineage (GTDB taxonomy): Bacteria > Gemmatimonadota > Gemmatimonadetes > Longimicrobiales > Gaopeijiaceae > SZUA-318. The sequence continues at coordinate 792,000 of CAWKGE010000013.1, read as the reverse complement.
CGCGATCTCCCAGGAACAGTGGGAGCACTCGCAGGCGGCCGGAGGCCGCCGCAGCGGCGCGATTCGAGGTCGCCCGGCGCCACCGAGACCAGGCGCAGGCCCGCCTCGGCTACGCGGTGGCCCGGGCCCCGTTCGACGGTGTCGTGTCCGCGCGCATGGTCGACCCCGGCGACCTGGCCGTACCGGGACAGGCCCATGCTGCGCATGGTGCGGCAGAGCTCCGTCCGCGTGCGCGGCGCGATCCCGCCGGCCCTGCTGACCAAGGTGCGGCAGGGTACGCCCGTGGACCTCACGCTGGGGGACGAGCATGTGCGGGCCGAGGTCTCCCGGGTCTTCCCGGCCATGCAGGGCAGCCACCTGGCGACCTTCGAGGTCGACCTGTCCGCTCCGTCCTCCGGCTTCGTAGCGGGCGCGACGGTGGGCGTCGACCTCCACCTCGAGAGCGGAGAGGGTCTGCTGGTGCCGCTGGACGCCGCTGCTGGAGGGATCGGCGGGTGCCCACGCCTTCGTCGTGGACCGGGCCGCCGATGGCGCGGACACCCTTCGTGTCCGTGCCGGTCACGGTCACCACCCGCTCCCTCGACGAGGCCATCGTCGAAGGGGATCTGAGTGCGGGCGACCGGGTGGTGGTGGCGCGACCCTCGCGGCTCATGGGGCTCTCGGCCGGGATGAGCGTCCTCCCGGTCGCCGACGCCCCGGGAGGTGAGCCATGCAGCCTCGTCGACTCCTATCTGAAGCGGCCGCACCTGGTCAGCTCGTTGGTGCTGCTGGCGGCGGTCATCGGCTTCGTGGGCTACCGCCGCATGCCGGTGAACCTCTTTCCCGACTCCGAGCGACCCAAGATCGCCGTGGTGAGCGTGTACCCCGGCGCGTCGGCGCAGGACGTCGAGGCCGAGGTCACCCGGACCATCGAGAAGGAGCTCAACACCATCGAGCAGGTCCGGCTGGTGACGTCGGTCAGCAAGGACGAAGTCTCCGCCGTGACCGTCGAGTTCGAGTACGGCAAAGGGCCTCAGCAGCGCCGCGACCGACGTGGCCAACGGGCTCCAGAAGATCAAGGCGTCGCTTCCCGAGGGTCTGCGGCCACCGATGATCTTCAAGGTGTCCTCGGCCACGCCCGCGGTGCTGACTCTGGCGCTCCGTCCCAAGGACGGATCCCCACTGGACCTGTCCATGGTGCGCCAGCTCGCCGACAACCCCATCAAGGAGCGTCTGCTCCAGCTTCCCGAAGTGGCCGAACGTCGAGGTCTTCGGCGCCCACCAGCCGGTGATTCGCGTGGATCTGGATCGGGACCTGCTGGAGCGGTATGGCCTCACCCCCCTGGACGTCCGACAGGCATCTGTCGCGTTCAACGCCAACCAGCCCGTGGGGCTGCTGATCACCCGCGAGAGCCAGTTCCTGCTCAAGCGCATGGGGCAGTTCCAGCGCGTCGCGCGACGTGGCGCGCATCCCCATCGCGCACCGCGACGGGCGGGGACGTGCATCTCGGCGACGTGGCCAGGTGCGAGCGGTCGGTGTTCGAGCCCCAGAGCGCGTACCACGGAGACGGCGAGCCGGCCATCGCCGTCAACATCCAACGCGCCACCACGGGCGTCGCCCTGAGCACCATCGCCGACGTGTCCCGGGTTCTCCCCGACCTGGAGCGGACCTACCCGGACATCGCCTTCACCATCCCGGACACCCAGGGCACGCTCATCAACCTGTCGGTGGGCAACATGCTCGGCGCCCTGCGCGACGCCGTGATCATGACCGTCCTGGTCATCTTCCTGTTCCTGGCGGATCTGCGGGGCATGGCGCTGGCCGCCATCGCCATTCCCTTCACCTATCTGCTCACCTTCGCGGTGATGTGGCTCATCGGGTACGAGTTCGACATGGTGACGCTGACCGCGGTCATCATCGCGGTGGGCATGCTGCTGGACGACGCCATCGTCGTCATCGAGAACATCGAGCGACACTACCACGAGAAGGGGACCGACCTGCACGACGCCGTGGTCGGGGGGACCGAAGAGGTCATGCTGGCGATCTTCTCGGGCACGTACGCCACGATCATGGTGCTGGTCCCGATCATCTTCATCGGAGGCTTCGTCCAGACCGTTCTTCGGCCCCTTTCGGTCTCGTTGACCGTGGCGCTCATCGCGTCGTACGTGGTCTCGGTCACGGTGATTCCGCTGCTGGCGCCCTACTCTGCTGCGCAGGAAGGCGAACCAGGGGCGCAACCGCTTCGAGCGCCTGGTCTTCCGCTTCGACCGCTTCGTGGTGGGGCCCATCCGCGACTTCTACGTGCGACTCACCGGCACGGCGCTCCGGCACCGGGCGCTCTTCCTGGTGCGTGGGCCTCGTGCTGCTGGCGGTCTCCGCGCGACAGATGGGCCTGGTCGGCCGCGACCTCATGCCGCCCATGGACACCGGCATCATCAAGGTCTCGTTCGAGACCGACGCCAACAGCTCCCTGGCGGCGACGGAGGCTTCGCTGAGCCGGATGGAGCGGATCATCCGCAGCAGGCCGGACGTGACCTCCGTGTCGTCGGTCATCGGTTCGGAGCCCGCGGTCATCTCCTTCGGAGCGGGGCGCCTGCCGCAGCAGGGTCTCCTGACGGTCCACCTGGTGGACCGGTTCCATCGAGACGAGACGATCTGGGACGTGGAGGACAGCCTCAGAGCTCGATTCCGCCAGATTCCGGGTCTCGAGAGCGTGGACGTGTTCGACTTCGGCGCCACACCCCTGTCCAGCATCCGCAGCCCGGTGGACGTCATGATCTCCGGGCCGGACCTGGCGACCCTGGACCGGATCGGGAACGAGGTGGAGCGGAGGCTGCGCGAGGGCGTCCGCGGGGCGACGTCCATCTCACGCTCCTGGACCATGGACAGCCAGGAGATCGGGTTCCGGGCCGATCCCGAGAAGCTGGCGCTGTACCGGATCTCTCCCACGGCGGTGGCCATGCAGCTGCAGGGGGCGGTCCGCGGGATGCCGGGCTCGGTGTTCCGCATTCCCAATCAGGACGGCCTGAGCATCTGGATGCAGCTCGGAGCGGACCAGCGGGGGCATTCGGGGCAACTCGAGACGTATCCCATCCAGACCCCCGACGGCCCGGTGCCCCTGTCTCAGCTCGGCAGCCTCGAACGCCAATCCGCTCCTTCCGCGATCACGCGGCAGGGACTCCAGCGCACGCTGGACATCGAGCTCTACCGGTCCCGCCGTCCGATCTCCCACATGCAGGAAGACGTGGTGGCCGCCTTGAAGGGGATCCAGCTGCCTCCGGGCTACCGGATCAGCCACGAAGGGGAGATCAAGCAGATCCAGGAGTCCTTCGGGCGCCTGGGACAGGCTCTGATCCTCGGGCTGGTGCTGCTCTACTTCTCGCTGGTTCCGGCGTTCCGCTCCTGGATCCACCCCCTGACCATCATGTCGGCCATTCCCCTGGCGCTCATCGGCGCCGCGTGGAGCATGTTGCTCGTCGGCAAGCACGGCTGCATGCCGTCGATGATGGGGATGATCCTGCTGGCGGGCATCGTGGTGAAGAACTCCATCCTGCTCATCGACTTCATCGCCACGGCGCGAGCCGAGTGGCGCCGGGCATCGAGGAGGCGCTGGTGGAGTCGGTGCGCATCCGCACGCGGCCGATCCTCATGACTGCGGTGGGTACGTCGGTGGGCATGATCCCCATCGCTGCGGAATGGGCCATCGGTCTGGAGCGGCTCAGCCCTCTGGCGGTCGTGGCGATCGGTGGTCTGATCGTCTCGACGTTCCTCACGATGGTGTACGTGCCCATCCTCTATTCGCTCTTCGAGGACGGGCGGATCGCGCTGGCGCATCGCTGGCGCATCGCGACGGCCCACGCGAGCATGGGGTGACCGTGTCCTGGCGAGAGGCGGCGGGGGTGACCGCACGGTCGGCGACCCCCGCCGACATCTCGCGCATTGCCCCCAAGCCGGCCGCGGCCGATCTTCTGCGGACCTCGCTGGCCAGCTCCCGCCCTCCTGAATCGCTCAGGCGAGCGCCATGTCACGCCGTCACACCGTCTACCTCGGCCAGGACCGCGGCCTTTCCGACCAGGCCGACCTGATCGTCCACCGCCGGCGCTTCCTCGAGTGGTTCGACCGCGATCTGCCGCGTGAGCCGGCCGGTGACCGGATCGCGAGGGGCGTGTCCTGGAGTGGCGATGGCCGCTGACGGTGGGCGCGGCGTGACGATGCGCAGGCAGCACGTCCTGCTGCTCGACACGATCGTCCTGGGAATCGTCGGGGCGCTCGCGGCCCAGCTCTTCGTCGCTGCTGCTGCACCTCGCCCAGGAACTGTTCCTCACGCACCTCGCCGCGTACTCACCTCCGGACCTGCCTGCCGAGCGGCGGCGTGCTGAGGCAGGTCCATCGGGCTCTCACTGGCTCTGGCTCGTACCGGTGGCCACCACGCTGGGCGGTCTGATCTCGGGGATCCTCGTCTACAGCATCGCGCCCGAAGCCGAAGGACACGGCACCGATACGGCGGTACGGGCCTTCCACCGCGAGAACGGGTTCATCCGACCGCGTGTGACTCCGCTGAAGATCGTGGCCTCCGCGATCACGATCGGCTCGGGGGGCTCGGCCGGACGGGAGGGGCCGACCGCGCTGTTCAGCGCCGGCGTGGGGTCGATCTACGCGTCGATGACCCACCGGACCGACGCGGAAAAGAGGCTCCTCGTCCTGGTCGGCATGGCGGCGGGCCTCTCGGCGATCTTCAGGTCCCCCATCGGCACGGCCATCTTCGCGGTGGAGGTGCTCTACGGCGAGATGGAGTTCGAGGCGGGCGCGCTCATCTACACGATGATCGGCTCGATCATCGCCTACGCCGTCAACGGGCTCTTCGTCGGGTGGCAGCCGCTCTTCCAGGTTCCCTCGGGGCTGGAGGCCGGCAGCATCGTCGAGCTACGCGCTGGTTCGTCGTGCTGGGGCTGGGCAGCGGTGTCGTCGGCGCGCTGCTCCCCAGCGTCTTCTACGGGGTGCGCGACGGCGTTCCAGGAGGATCCCGATCCCCCCGCACCTCAAGCCGGCGATCGGCGGCCTGGGCGTGGGCCTGTTGGCGCTCGGCGCTGCCGCAGGTGCTGGGCGGCGGCTACGGCTGGATCCAGGAGGCCATCGACGGCAACCTGACCCTCGGCGTCCTCGGACTGCTCGTGTTCGCGAAGATGCTCGCGTTCGCGATGACCGTCTCGTCCGGCGGGTCGGGCGGCGTCTTCGCCCCGAGCCTGTTCGTGGGCGCGATGGTCGGCGGCTTCCTGGCGCAGCTCGTGCATCAGCCGCCCGCGGCCTTCGCCGTCATCGGCATGGCCGCGGTGTTCGGGAGCGCGGCGCGGATCCCCATCGCCACGCTGCTCATGGTCACGGAGATGACCGGCGGCTACAGCCTCCTGGTGCCTGCGGCGCTGGCCGTCATGTTGGCGTTCCTGATCCAGAAGCAGCTCACCGCCAACGTGCGGTACCGGAGCCTCTACGAGGCCCAGGTCCCGAGGCCCGCCGACTCGCCCGCGCACCGGATGGAGCACGTGAGAACGGCGATCAAGATGCTGAGCGAGCGGCGGCATGTTCGACGCCGACCGCGGTCGGACACATGAACCTGTTCTCGCTCCTCGAGTCGGGAATTCCCGTGGATCTTCCCGACGGGAAGCAGCTGATGATCGAGACGCTCGCGCCCGACAGCCCCTGGGCCGGGAAGCCGGTGAAGGAGGCCAGGTTCGTGAGCGACGACGTGGATTGGGAGATCGTCGCCGTCCTGCGGGGCGAGCACCTGCTCCTTCCACATCCCAACACGATCCTGGAGCCGGAGGACCAGCTCCTGATCCTGATTCCACCGGAGTATCGGGAGGAGCTGGAGCGAGCGCTTCGCGTCCAAGTCCTGAGCGCCGCGCCGAGCGTCGTGGAGCTTCAGCGCGCCCCGTGCCCGCTGTCCTCGTCGGTGCTCGCGGCCCGGAGCTGGCCGTCAACGATTGCCACAAGGCGGCGAGCGTCGCCACGACGCACCCAGCCCTCCTGTCGCGCGCTCCCGGGACATCTCGTCGCCAAGGGTCATTGCGGGCGTCGCCCCCCCCCGTCATCGTCAATGCGGCGGGTAGAGGATTGCCGAAGGCTGTCACTCTACCTCTGGAGGGTTCCCACCATGGGTCGATCGAGAGTTCGGCTCGTAGTTGTCCTCGGCATCGGGCTCGCGTCCCTCCTCGCGAGCCCCCTCTCGGCACAGCAGGGCACGATCGTGGGCCGAGCCACGGACGTGTCGACCGGGCAACCGGTCACCGAAGTGCAGGTGAGCGTCGTCGGCACGAACAGGGGCGCGCTCACCAACAGCGAAGGACGCTATCTGATTCCGGGCCTGACCCCCGGAAATGTCACCGTAAGAGCCACGCGCATCGGCTACGCCGAAGTGACGGTCCAGGTCACCGTGGCGGCCGGCGAGACCGCAGTGGCGGACTTCTCCCTCAGTCCCATGGCCGTGGCCCTCACGGGCATGGTGGTCACGGCCACCGGCGAGCAGCGGCGCGTAGAGGTGGGCAACGCCATCGCGCACTTCGACGCTGCCTCCATCGTCCAGACGCAGTCGGTAGGAAACGTCGGCGACCTCCTCATCGCCAAGGCTCCGGGCGTCATGGTGATTCCGGGGACGGAGACCGGCATGACGACGCGGATACGCATCCGCGGCATCAACTCGCTTTCCCTCAGCCGGGACCCCATCTACATCATCGACGGGGTGCGGATGCAGAGCTCCTCGAACTCCTTCTCCCTCTCCGTCGGCGGCGCGCGGACCAGCCGCGCGAACGACCTGAACCCGGACGAGATCGAGTCCATCGAAGTGGTGCGGGGCCCATCGGCGGCGACGCTGTACGGCACCGACGCCGCCAACGGCGTCATCGTCATCACTACGAAGCGCGGCACCGTCTCCAGGCCCCAATGGACGATGTTCGTCGAGCAGGCGGCCATCCAGGACCGGTCCAACTACCCCGCGGCCTGGCGCGGGTGGCGCACGGGCACTTCGTCGAGCACCACGTCGACTGCCCGGAACACCGTCCAATGCTACCTCACCCAGATGGCGGCGGGCGTCTGCGCGCAGGACAGCGTGACGAGCTTCAACCCGTCCAAGGACGCCGATGCCACGCCCTTCGGCACCGGGTATCGGCAGCAGTACGGCCTCCAGGTGCGCGGCGGCAGCGAGACGGTTCGCTACTTCCTCAGCGGGGAGTGGGAGAACGAGAACGGAACCATCAAGGTTCCGGAGTTCGAGAAGCAGTACATGGCGTCCCGCGACCTCTTCCTCACGGACCGGCAGCAGCACCAGAACCAGTTGCTGCGCGGCACGCTGCGGGCGAACGTGGACGTGACGTTCTCCCCGAAGCTCGACGTGTCCTTGAACAGCGGGTACACCTCCTCGGATCTGTACCTCCCCGAGGCGGATGACTCGGGTACCGCGGGGATCACCGCCAACATCTATGGCGGGCCGGGGATGAAGTACAACATCAGCGCCGCGGGGGACACCCTGTACGGCTGGCGCGAGTACACGCCCCGGCTGATCTACCAGCGCGAGTCCAGCCAGGCCATCGAGCGCTACATCACGTCGGTGGCCGCCAACTGGCGCCCGTCAGGGTGGCTGGCGTTCCGGGCGAATGTCGGCCTGGACTACACGGGCCGGACCGACACCTCGATCTGCCGGTTCGGCGACTGCACCCCGAACGCCGACCAGGCCGGCGCCGGCTTCAAGAACGACAATCGGCACAGCTTCTACGACTACACCGTGGACGTGGGCGGCACCGCCACACGCCGGATCAACGACGAGACCGAGTCGCAGACGTCGGTGGGTGTCCAGTTCTACCGCAGCGTCTTCAACGGCAACTACGCCTACGGCGGCATCCTCCCGCCGGGAGGGCAGACCGTCTCGGGCGCCGCGGTGAAGGACGCCCGCGAGACCACCGACGAAAGCCGTACCCTGGGCGCGTACGTGGAAGAGCGCGTCGGGTGGCGTGACCGGCTGTTCGTCACCGGCGCGATCCGCTCCGACCGGAACAGCGCCTTCGGTGCCGACTTCAAGACGGTCTTCTACCCGAAGTTCTCCGCGTCGTGGGTGCTCTCCGAGGAGCCCTGGTTCCCCGCGCCAGGCTGGGTCAACCAGCTCCGCCTGCGCACGGCGTACGGGGCCTCGGGCGTGCAGCCCGGCACCACCGACGCGGTGCAGTACTACACCGCCACCCAGGTGCTCGGGGAGGCGGGAGAGGCGACCGGCCTCGTCTTCAGCACCCTGGGCAACTCCGAGCTCAAGCCCGAGCGCTCCACCGAGCTGGAGATGGGCGTGGACGCGTCGCTCTTCGACAACCGGCTGTCCGCCGAGATCACGTACTACAACAAGAGCTCGAAGGACGCCCTCATCAGCCGGGTCCTTCCGCCCTCCCTGGGCACCGGCGCCACCTCGCGCTTCGAGAACCTCGGGGAGGTCAGCAACAAGGGGTGGGAGGCGCTCATCGATGGCACGCTGCTCCGCACCAGCCAGTTGGAGTGGACGATGACGCTGAACGGCTCCGTCAACGACAACAAGCTGGTGAGCCTCGGCGGACTGCCCGCCATCGTGTCGAGCTCGACGCAGCAGCAGCGGGAAGGGTATCCCATCAACGGGTGGTGGTCGCGGCGCCTCCTCAGCTACGGAGACGCCGACGGCAACGGCATCATCACGAGCAACGAGGTCGTGGTGTCCGACACCGCCGAGTACACGGGACCCTCGCTGCCCAAGTACGAGGCCTCACTGTCCAGCGGGGTCGCGCTGCGCAACGGCGAGATCCGGCTGGGCGCGATGCTCGACTACAAGGGCGGACACTATATGTACAACAACACCGAGCGGATCCGCTGCGCCAGCCGCAACAACTGCTCCGGGCTCATCAACCCCGCGGCGTCGCTCTACGAGCAGGCGCGCACGGTGATGGTGCGCGAGACCTCGAGCCGCTCCGTGCAGGGCTTCCTGGAGAAGGGCGACTACATCCGGTTCCGTGAGCTGTCCCTCACGTACTCGCCGCCCGGCAGCTTCGCCCAGAGGCTCTTCGGTGGGCACACGGTGTCCGCCACGCTGGCCGCACGGAACCTGGGCATCCTGTGGACGGACTACACGGGCGTCGACCCGGAGGCCTTCTTCGGCAGCAATACCGACGGCACGTCCGAGTTCCAGGCGTTCGGACCCCGCACCTTCTACTCACTCCGACTCTCTGTCGGCTTCTAGGAGACGCCTACCATGATCTCGAACAAGAATGGTCGGGCGGCGTCGGTCGTGTCCTTCGCGCTGGTCGCAGGTCTTGGCCTGTGGACCTTCGCCTGCTCCCCCGACAGTATCCTCGACGTCGAGGATCCCGACATCATCAATCCCGACAACGTGCAGTCCGCAGCGGGAGCGAACGCCGTCCGCCTCGGCGCGCTGTCCCGCTTCGTGGACGCCACCAGCGGAGCCGAGAGCCTGTTCTTCCTGGGCGGGCTGTTCACGGACGAGTGGAACAACGGCGACTCGTTCATCGACCGCCAGGAGATCGACCAGCGGATCGTCTCCACCAGGAACTACTACCTCCTGGGGACCAACCGGCAGATCCACCGCGTGCGGCTGTCGGCCGAGCAGGCGATCCAGCTGATCCGGGAGTGGAACCCCACGGCCCCGGGCTGGCAGATGGGCGAGATGTACATGATCGAGGCCTACGTGATCAACCTGCTCGCCGAGAACTTCTGCGACGGCATCATCATCAGCGACGTGGTCGAGGGCCGTGAGGAGTACGGCTCGCCCATGACCACGGCGGCTGCCTTCACGCGGGCCCTGGCGCTCGCCGACTCGGGGCTGGCCGTGGTGACCGGCTCCACGAGCGACGACGCACGGGTGAAGAGCGCCCTCGCCCTCACCAAGGGCCGCATCCTCATGAACCTGAGCCGCTACTCCGATGCGGCGACGGCGGTGGCCGGCGTCCCCACGGACTACCAGTACGTCAACTACCACTCGCAGACCACGTCGGACAACGCGTGGTGGAGCTGGAACGCCAACTCCCGGCGCTACAGCGTCAGCGACAACGAAGGCGTCAACGGGCTGGACTTCGTGTCCGCGGACGACCCACGGGTGCCCGTGTGCGAGGGCGGTGACGACGCGTGCAAGGCCATCGGCGTGACCAAGAACGTGCGGGACGACCTGACGAGCCCCATCTACATCCTCATGCTCTGGCCCGTACGGGGGGACCCGGTGCCCATCATGCAGGGTGTGGACGCGCGCATGATCGAGGCGGAGGCCAGGCTCGCCGCCGGGGACGCCGCGGGGGCGTTGGCGATCCTCAACGCGGCTCGGGACACCGAGGGCATGGATCCGCTGACCGATGCCGGCACGCCCGCCGCCAGACTGGCCCAGCTCTTCCGTGAGCAGGCCTTCTGGGAGTTCGGCCGCGGATACCGGATGGGCAACCTGCGGCGCCTCGTCCGGCAGTACGGCATGGACCAGTCGCAGGTGTTCCCCGTCGGCGCCTGGCACAAGGGAGGCAACTACGGGAGTCGACGTGAACATGCCGGTCCCCCAGGCCGAGGAGAACAACCCGAACCTCGGGATCAGGGAGGAGACCTGCATGAACCGGGGCGCATAGCGCCGCGGTCGAACCAGTGCGGGAGCGCGGGCCACCGGGGTCGCCCCGGTGGCCCGCCGTCTTTCCCGTGCGGTCGGAGTCCGGCGCTAGGTCGTGCCTCAGCGGGCGAGGAGCCAGCCCACGACGACGACCGCGATGGCGATCAGCAGATTCCTCCGATTCGATCCGTCCCCGGTGGAAGGCTGCGGCGGCCGGGTCCACACGACGATGACACCGCAGGGGCTGGCCCCGAACTGGATGGGCACCTCCGATGCCCGATAGACCTCGACGGCCTCCACGTCGATGGGTGCGACGACGAGGTCGACGGGGACTGCGGACGCCGTGCGCACGCCGTCGATCCAGAGGTCGGGTCGGCAATTCCCTCGAAGGCGGACGTCGTAGCCGTACGATCCGGCGGGCGTGAGGCGGATCCCCGGGATCCCGCGGAGGAGGTCGGACATGCGACGAGGATGCTTCGCTTCGATCTGCTCCCGGGTGAGAAAGGAGCCGACATGGGTCCTGCGGCGCTCCTCGAACCCCACGAGGGCTCCGGTGGGCCGACGCGCCACCACCACGACGATGGGGTCGAGGGGCACCGGAGACACGGCGAGCTCCGCGGCGAGCCCGAGGTCGGCGCCGGCGTCCACCCGGAGGGTGTCCGTGCGCGAGAGGTGGCCGAGAAGCTCGATCACCAGCGTGTAGGTGCCGGCCGGGACCTCCTGGAACAGGAATCGGCCCTCGGCGTCCGTCACCCGTGTCCCGATCCCCGGCGTGCCCCGGGGTCCGGAGGCGAGCGATACCGAGGCGCCCGCCAGCGGCGTGCCCCCCTCGTGCTCCACCACCGTGCCGTGGACGATCGCGAGGGTGTCGCCGGGCGGCCCCCTGCCACCGGTCCGTGCCTGCGCCGCCGCCGGCCAAGCCGGGGCAGCGGCCAAGGCGAGCGCGACGACGAGGCGGGTTTCCCCGCGGTACGTCATGTCGGCGTCACGCAACGTGGAGTGGTCGACTCCGCCGCTCCCTGCTCCCGGCGGAGGAGGGCGTGCCCCTGGGCGCGCCCCACCGGAATATGCATGCACCGCGCTCCCGTCGGCGAGGTGCCGGACGGTGGGTCGGAGCGGGGCGTCCGTCTCCCCTCCGGCCGGGCGCGGACCCCACTGAGAGCCGGTCCCTCCACTGGCCGGCTCACCCGGGAGTGCGGAGATTGTCACGACCTGCCCGTTCCTCAGCCCACCAGCAACATGTCGATCTTCGGCTCTCTCCTCGTCCTGGCCCTGATCGGGTCGGGCAGCCCCACGGTTCCACCCGGCGGAGTCTCGCCGGTCGTGGCAGCCGACTCCGCCCACGAAGCCGCCGTAGCCGCACGCTCGGAGATCGTGCGCACGGAGTACGGCGTTCCCCACATCACCGCAAAGGACTTCGAGGGCCTGGGCTTCGCCCTGGCGTGGGTCCAGTCGGAGGACTACGGCGACGACATCGCCCGCCGGATGGTCAAGGCCCGTGGCAACTACGCGTCGTACGTGGGCTACGACTCCATCGACGGCGACTTCTCCGCGCAGCCCGTCCACCGGCACGCCCTCGCCACCTTCGGCGAGCTGGGCGAGGACACGCGGCAGGTCTACACCGGCTTCGCGGAAGGCGTGAACTACTACGTGCGTCTGCACCGGAGCGCCTTCCCGGACTGGATGCCCACGGACTTCACCGGTGCGGACGCGTCCGCGCTGGACGGTCAGACCTGGAGCCGGACCGACGCCGGCGCGTTCGTGCGTCGTATGGGGCGCGACGGCAGGACCTTCCGGCCCCGTGGCACCCCGGAAGACCTCGCGGACTTCGCCCTGGACGGCTCCAACGCCTGGTCCTTCAGCGGCTCCCGAACCGTATCGGGGCGTCCCATCCTCCTGCGCAACCCGCACCTGTCGTGGACCGCGGGCTACTACGAGGCGCATGTCCGCATCCCCGGCAAGCTGGACTTCTACGGGGACTTCCGTGCCGGCGGGCCCTTCGGCATCATCGGCGGCTTCAACAGGTATCTGGGGTGGGCCACCACGAACAACTACTTCACGGGCTCGCAGGTCTACGCCCTGGAGGCCGACCCCGCGCGGCAGGACCACTACAGGCTGGACGGTCGGTCCCACGCGCTGGAGAACCGCGCGGAGACGGTGCACTATCGCGTCGCGGACGGCAGCATCGGCTCCGAGACCCGCACCACCCGGTGGACCCCCTACGGCCCCGTCATCCTCCAGAAGGACGGCCGCATCTACATCCTGAAGGATCCCCGTGACGGCGAGTACCGGCGCGGCGAGCAGTTCCTGCGGCTGATGCAGACGAGGAACCTGCACGAGTGGCTCGACGTGATGCACATGCGGGCGCACCCGACGTCGAACTTCACCTACGCCGACGTCGCCGGGAACATCATGCACTTCTACAACGCCAACTTGCCCCTGCTGCCGCATCCGCCCACGGGAGACACCGCCGCGGTAGCGCACGGGAAGGCGGACATGTGGAGCAAGCTGGTGCCCTTCGACGACCTGCCGATCTACATCAACCCGAAGGGTGGCTACACGCAGCAGTCCAACGACACGCCCGACTACACCAACCTGAACGTGCCGATGGACCGGGACACGATGCCGGCGAACCTGCCGCCACCGCGGCTCCGCCTGCGCAGCCAGCTCGCCATCACGGTGATCGATGAGGCCCCCGACGAGCTGACGCTGGACGACGTCATCCGCATGAAGCACACCCATCGCATGCTCATGGCGGAGCGGGTCATGGACGACCTCATCGCCGACGTGGCCGCGACGCAGCCCGTGGGCGACATGGCGCGGGCCCTCGAGGTGTGGAGGGAATGGGACCGCACCGCCGACACGAACAGTCGGGGCGGCGTGCTCTTCGAGCGGTGGGCGCAGCACTATCAAGCTCTGGCCGACCGCGCGAAGTTCTACCGCGAGGAGTGGACGCCCGAGGAGCCCATGGCGACGCCCGTGGGGATCGGCTCGCCTGATGCGGCGGTGAAAGCCCTCATCCAGGCGGTCATCGACATGGCGCGGGACGGCGTGCCCCTCGACGCGAAGTGGGGCGACGTGCACCGCGTGCGCCGGGGCGACGTGGACGTGCCCGTGTCCGGGTGTCCGGCCACACTGGGCTGCTTCCGCGCGCTGAACTTCGAGCGCACCGACGACGGCAAGCTCGCCGTCAACGGCGCCGACGGGTGGATCCTGGCCGTGGAGTTCGACGACGTGCCGGTGGCGTACTCGGTGCTGGGATACGGCGAAAGCAACCAGGAGGGCTCGCCGCACTACGCCGACCAGGCGAGGATGTTCGCCGAGGAGCACCTCAAGAAGGTCGCGTTCACCGACGCGGACATTCAACGGACGGCGGTGGCGAAGTACCACCCCGGGGAGGACGCCCAGGGGCAGGTGGCTGGCGGCAGGTAGGGAGAGCCGGCCCCGCCGCCGGTTCCCCGACACGACAACGCGTCGCCGTGCCCTGCCCCCGACATCCGCATGCGATCGACCAGGGTGGGGCCGTCAGTGGCGGGGATGACCGCCTCGGTGGGGCCGGATGCCTCGGGGTTGCGAGGCGGCGGGAGACCGCCCCGGCGGCTGCGCCGCCGCAACGTTGCCTCGTCGGTCGGCCCGAGGATCTGGCGAATGCGTCTCTGCTCCATCGGCACGCCCCCGCATTGCGTCCTCGCTTCGCGAGTCCGCGCGGGTTCGCCTCCCGCCGCCACGTGAGGAGCCTGGAAACGAAGAGCCCCCAAACGCGTGCTGCGTCTGGGAGCTCTCGGAGTGGAGGCGGTGGGAGTACCGCCACGGCGGCTGACGCCGCCGCGACGTTGCCTCGTCGATAGGCGCGAGGATCTGGCGAGAACGTGTGTGCGCCATCGGCCCGCCCCCGCTGTGCGTCCTCGGCTTCGCCGAGTCCGCGCGGCTTCTCCTCCCGCCGCCTCCGTTCGGCGTACACACAAAGGCCCTACCGGGCTGAGCCGGTAGGGCCGAGTGGAGGCGGCGGGAGTCGAACCGGTGTGGGCGTGAGAGGCCCGATCCGGCGATTTCCGCTACTGCCGCAAGGCATCTGGGGCGCCTGGTCCGCGAGGGTGTGGGCTGGGGTGTGGGATTCGCCAGCGGCCGACGCATGTCCGGCGAGGGCCGATCGGCTCATGGCGTCGCCCGGTGCGCCGGGGCACCGTCGGCCATGGCGACTCCGGCCAAGCGACTCTTCCGGCCCCCACCCTCACCCGCCAGGCCATGGCGTCCGGCCGCCTCGCCCACCTATCGACCGAGACGCCCGACTGCCACGCCGCTCTATCCGGTCGTCCAACACCACCTAGACCTTCCTCGCCCACGCCGCCGAAGCCGATCCCCTGGGCAATGGTGTCCCCTGGTGGGTCGAGAAGGACTTCCGAGCCTACCTGCGCTGCGGCATCCTCGCCCACGGGTTCGCCCGGGCTCGCTGTGAGGACTGCGGTCACGAACGGCTGATCCCCTTCTCGTGCAAGGGCCGAGGGATCTGCCCCTCCTGCAACACCCGGCGCATGGCCGAGCTTGCCGCTCACCTCACCGATCACGTTCTGCCCCACCTCCCCTGCCAGGCAGCGGGTCCTCGCGGTTCCCAAGCGCCTCCGTCCCTTCCTGCATCACAACCCCGACATCGCCGGTGCCGTCCTCCGGGACCACGCTTCGCGCGGTGCCCTCCTACGCGCCATCCGCACCACCCTCCGCCACGCCAGCCCCGGTGCGCCCTCGGACGCCCAGCTCGGGGCCGTCAGCTTCCTGCACCGCTTCGGCTCCTCCCTCAACGCCCATCCCCACTTCCACCTGGTCGTCCTCGACGGCGTCTTCTGCTCGATGAGCTCGACGCCCTCGACATGCTTTCCTGGCAGGGATCCGGTGGGTTCAGTATCGACGCGGGGCCCCCGCGCGATGCATGCATCGCGTGGGGTAGGGCGCTTCCGTGCGCATCGAGGGGGACGACCGCGCCGGCCTCGAGGGCCTCCTGCGCGGGCACCGACGCGAAGCGTTGGTCGTGCCCGCCCACCCTTCGCGCTCGAAGGCCTTCACGCTTTCGCCGGCGTCGCCTCCCTCGCCTCTCCCGACGCGCGGCTCCTCTATCGGTTTCCCAAACCCACCCCGGATGGGCGCACCGAACTCGTCCTATCGCCTCTCCAGCTCCTCGAGCGCCTCGTCGCCTTCGTCGCCGCCGCCGCGCATGCACCGCCACCGCTACCACGGCGAACACCGGCGTCCTCGCCCCCCATGCCGGCCTGCGCTCCGCCGTCGTCGCCATCGGTAGAGCCCCGGCCGAGACGCCCTCCTCTGCCGATGGTGTAAGACCCGATCCCGTGCCCGGTGACCTGGACGAGCTTCCTCGCTCAGTCAGCCCTGCACGCATCCGCTGGGCCGTGCTCCTCGCCCGAATCTATGACGTCCTGCCGCTCCTGTGCCCGGGCACCGCGCGGAGCGTGGTCGCGGTGGGTCCATGAAGATCCTCGCCTTCATCGCCGATCCGCCCGTCCTCTCCGCCATTCTCCTGCACCTCGATCTTCCCGCCCGCGTTGCGTGGGGTGCTCCCACCGCCCTCCGCCCCTCGCGCCCGCTCGCGGGCCGCCTCAGCGGGACTTCCTGCTCGATCAGACACCGAGCTTCGACCCCGCCGACCCCGACCCCGCGCCCGACCACGCTTCGCGCGGTGCCCTCCAGTTCGACCAGTCCCTGCCCGCCGACTTCGACGACTGATTCGGGCGCCCTCCACACGCCCTCACTCGTTCTCGGCCCTCGCCGCCCATCGGCTCATGGTCTCGGCCCCTCCGACCATCCTGCTGTTCTCTCCCCTTCTCGTCCCTTCACCCTCCCCTCCCGCCGGAGAGAGTCTTCACCGCGTGCCAGTCCTGAACCCGCAGCATACCATCCCGCTCAGGCCAACAGGGCGGTTGGACTATCCTTTCCTTGTAGTCACCCGGCCAGACCAGCGCCATCCGGTCCAGCACGCTCCCGCCGTCCCGACGCCGTGGCGCCGACCACCACTGGCCCGGGCATCCGCGTAGGCGATGACCAGACGCCCGGTCGCCGGCATGACCGCTGCCTGGAGGATGTCGTCCGCCAGCTCGAACGGCTCGCGGGTGGCCGGGTCGCTCACACCCTCGTCCCTGACCGTGGGCACGGCGTCGATGGGCGTGACCAGGTGTCCCCGCCGCCGTCGGAGATGCTCACCCCTACGGATCTCACCGTCCGGCTGTGCTGCGTGTACACTGCGTACAAGCGCCCGGACGTCGGATCCACGACGATCTGTGGAGCGCCGATGCGCTCGCGGTCGACGGCGGGGGTGGTGGGGTCGACAGGACTCCAGCTCGTGCCGCCGTCCAGGGAGCGTGCGAAGCCCAACCGCCCATAGTACGTGACGGAATCCGGCCATTCGCCCCGCGTCGTGGCGGCATAGACGGTGCCGGGGCGCGTCGGGTCGGCCAGGCAGCGCAGGACCTTCCGGCGTCCGGACGCCTGGAAGGAGATATTGACAGCTACCTTGTATAGCATCATAGTAACGCATGCCTTCATCATTCGTGTCGAACTGGCAGACCCAGGTCCGCAAAGGTGTGCTCGAGCTTGCGGTACTGAACGCGCTGCGTGATGGCCGAATGTACGGCTACGAGATCGCGAAGAGGCTTCAGGAGCTACCAGGCCTGATGGTGGTAGAGGGTACCATCTACCCCCTCATGAGCCGGCTTCGGAAAGAGGGTCTGGTGACCTCCTCCCTGGAGGCATCGCCGGACGGGCCTGCGCGGAAGTACTACCTGCTGAGTGCCGACGGCGAGGCGGTCCTCGACCGCGTGAACGCGACGTGGGACCAGATCGTGTGGGGGATCGAGAGCCTTCGTACGCCCCCGCGCTCCGCCGGCGCCGATGTGCGCCCGATCTCGACTCGCTGATCCGCCTCTCCCAAGAGCGATATTCCGATGAACGCACGCGTATACAACGCCATCGCCGTCCTGGCGGCGCTCCTCGCGACCGGGTGTTCCCCGAGCCCATCGGAGAAGGCCCCTGCGCCCCCGTCCCCGACCACCACCAGGCGTGCCGCCCCGGCGTTCGCGCCCGCCATCGACACCTCCCGGAGTCTCCTCGGGTCGGCCGCACGGGGCGGCTTCGGCGTCGCAATCGCCGTCTACAGCGGCGGCAACCCGGTGTGGTTGGAGGGGACCGGTTACGCCGACCGCGCGACGCACACACCGGTCGATCCCCAGCGTACGCTCTTCCGGATCTACAGCGTGGCCAAGGCGATGACCGCTACGGCCGGGGCGAGGCTCATGGAGGAGGGCGCTCTGGACCCATCGGCGCCCGTCCAGCGGTACGTCCCGTCGTTCCCGCAGAAATCCGGGCCCATCACGGCCATGGAGCTGGCGACGCACACCTCCGGCATTCGCCACTACAAGGACGCGGCGGAGGCTGAGGACACCCGGCACTGCAGCACCATCGCAGATGCACTGAAGATCTTCGAGAACGATCCCCTGGTGCACCCTCCCGGCGAGGAGGAGACCTACTCGTCCTGGGGCTACGTGTTGTTGAGCGGTGTCATCGCCGGTGCCGCACATGCGCCGTTCCTCGCCGCCATGCATCGGCTCGTCTTCGATCCGGTGGGCATGAGTGACGTGGCGCTGGACGACCCCCGCAGCGCGAACCCCGACCGCGCGAGCTTCTACCAGGAGACAGGACGCGTCTGGCGGCCGGCCAAGAAGGTGGACAACACCTGCAAGTGGGGCGCGGGCGCCTTTCTTGCGACGGCGGAGGATGTGGCGCAGCTCGGTGCGGCGATGTTCGACGGAACCCTGCTGTCGCCGCGCAGCCGGCAACTGTTCCTCCGCGGAGGCTCGGCCTACGAGGTAGAGGGCGTCGGCGTGGGCGGAACCGCCTTCCTGTTGGCCGATGCATCGAACGGCCTCGTCATCGCCCTGCTGTCAAACACCTCGGGAGACACCGTCGGGCCCGCGCTACAGGCGGCCCTCACGTCGGTGCACGACGCCTTCGTGGCGCAGCTCCCCGAAGACCGAACCCGGTAACTCCAGCGTGGCGGACCTGCTCATCATGAATCTGACCGGACGTGGACGCGAAGCGCTGGAGGCGTACGTCGCCGAAGTCGAACGCTCTCTCACCGGATGCGACGACGTGGACGTCGACGACGTGCTCGACGGCATACGGGAGCACGTCGAGTCCGAGTTGCTGGCCCGAGACGCCGCCGACCCGGCGACCGCGGAGGAGGTGGAAGACATCCTGGAGCGACTCGGTCCTCCGGAGCTTGTGGCCCGGGAAGGCGCCGGGTCCGATCCCGTCGAGGGCCGGGAGATCGCGTCCCTCACCCTCGTCTCCATCCTGCTCAGCGTCGCCCTGGGGCTGTCGCTCCTCCTGGTCCCCAGCCCGCTCTTTCCGCTGGGCTGGGTCCTGCTGATCGGCGGCCTGACAGGGGCGCGGCTGGTGCTTCCGAACGAAGGGGCCGCGCGGAGTCCGGCGGATCGAGCGGTCCTCCTGGTCTGGCGCCTCGGCGTGTCCGCGGCGGCGGTCGCCCTGCTCCTCGGACCCGCCGGCTTCGTCTGGGCCGAGGCACAGACGGGCGGCCTGCTCGAAGGGCCGCTGTCGGCGTGGACCGGCCCCCACGGCTCGGATCGAGCCGTGCGCTACTGGTTGGCCATGGGGAGCCTGGCCGGCGCGATGACCGGCATCTGGTGGATGCTGTGCGGATGGCTGACGAGCCGGCTGGGGCGCACGTTGCGTCGGGCCCTCGGAGCGACCTGGCTGCCGCTCAGCGGGAGAGCCGGCCGGATCCTCGGCACCCTCGGTGCCGCGCTACTCGGCGCCTCCGTCCTCGGAGCCTGGCTCGGTTGACGACCGTCTCCATCCTGAATAGTGGAGGCGGCGGGAGTACCGCCACAGCGGCTGGCGCCGCCGCGCCGTTGCCTCGTCGGTCGGCGGGAGGATCCCACGGGGACGGGTGTGCTCCGTCGGCACACCCCCGCGCTCGGTCCTCGCTTCGCGAGTCCCGGCGGGTTCGCCTCCCGCCGCGGAGTCTCGAAACGGGAGGCAAGAAGAAACCCCCGGAGCTTGGGAGCTCCGAGGGCCGAAGTGGAGGCGGCGGGAGTCGAACCGGTGCGGGCCAGAAGCGGGCGATTCGGCGTTTCGTTACGTGCGGCAACGCCTCTGGGGCGTCTCGGTCGCGAGGGTGTGGGGTGGGGTGTGGGATTCTCCAGCGGCCGACGCATGTTCGGCGAGGGCCGATCGGCTTATGGCGTCGCCCGGTGCGCCGGGGCACCGTCGACCATGGCGACTCCGGCCACGCGACTCTTCCGGCCCCTACCCTCACCTGCCAGGCCATCGCATCCGGCCGCCTCGCCCACGTATCGACCGCGGCGCCCGACGGCCACGCCGCTCTATCCGGTCGTCCAACACCATCTTGAGACTCTCCTCGCCCGGACCGCCGAGGCCGATCCCCTGGGCAACGGGGTCCCCTGGTGGGTCGAGAAGGACTCCTATCGCCTCTCCAACTCCTCGAACGCCTCGTCGCCTTCGTCCCCCCGGCACGCATGCACCGCCACCGCTACCACGGCGTCGTCGCCCCCATGCCGGCCTGCGCTCCGCCGTCGTCGCCATCGGTAGAGCCCCGGCCGAGACGCCCTGCCCTGCCGATGGTGCCCGAGGCAAAGCCACATCGGCCCCGGGTCGCCCCCCGTCCCGACTCACTCGGCCCGGAGAGCCTCGATGGCGTCGGTGCGCGCCGCCCGCGCCGCCGGCACGCCCATGGCCACGAGGGTGGTGACCGCCAGCAGCAGCGCCGCGCCCAGGAACGCGAGAGGGCTGGCCTCCGCCAGGCCGGCGATGCCCATCTTCACGAAGCGGAGCCCCGCCCACGCCAGCGCCGAGCCCACCATGAGGCCGGCCACCACCGGACGCACGCCGCCGCGCAGCGCCAGCGTGAAGATGGATCGGCGCTCCGCCCCCAGTGAGATGCGGATGCCGAACTCCCGGGTGCGCCGCACGGCCACCTGGGACACCACGCCGTAGAGGCCCACGGCCGCCAGGAGAGCCGCCGTCACGGCGAAGGCCGCCAGGAGCACGGCCACCATCCGCTCCCGGGCCAGCGCCTGCCGGTAGAGATGTGCCACGGGCTGGACGTCCAGGACGGGGATCTCCTTGTCCACGTCCCGAACCAGCGGGGCGATGCTCCCCGCCAGCGCGCCGGGGTCCCGGGTGCGCACCAGGATGGCCGAGCCTTCGCCCTCCGTGCGCGGCATGTACAGTTGGGGATACCCGGGTTCGTTCACCGATCCCGTGGTCCACACGTCCCGGACGACGCCGACGACCGGGTGCCAGTCCCCATCGGAGCCCATGCGGAATCGCCCGCCCACCGCGCCGCCCCCGGGGAAGTACTTCTTGGCGGCGGACTCCCCGAGGATGTACGGCGTGGGGTCCGCCTTCACGTCGTCGTCGGTGAAGGCGCGTCCCTGGAGCACGGCCTGCCCCACGGTCGCGAAATAGCCGGGCTCAACGGAGTTGCCGAAGAAGACGGCGTTCCCCCTGGCGTCCTCGGGTACGGGATTGCCCTCGGCCTCGGCAGCTCCGAAGTAGATCCCCGAGCGCGTCGGGACGCTCGACGCCAGGGAGGCGCCCTCCACGCCCGGGAGCCGGCGCACCCGGGCGACGATCCCGTCGAGGGCCGCCTCCCTCGACGCGTCGTCGGGGAAGCGCCAGGCGGGCAGCTTCAGGGTGGCCGCCAGGAGCTGGGGCACGTCCAGGCCGGGGTCCCGCGCGCCGGCCCTCATGAGGGTGGACATGACCTGCACCCCGCCCGCCAGGAGGGCGAAGGAGAGGGCGACCTCGCCCACCATGAGGAGGCGCCGCACCGCCAGCGTGCTCCCGTCGGCCGTGCCGCCCCGCTCGGTGAGCACCGCACCCGGTCGGGTGCGGACGCGGTGCACCAGGGGGAGGACGCCGAAGAGGAGCACCGTGGTCACGCCGCACGCCACGGCGGCGGCGGTGACCAGGGGGTCCAGGTGCAGGGACGCCAGCAGCGTCAGCTCCCGGGGTCGGAGGACCCGAAAGGCCGCGACGGCTCCCTGGGCCAGGCCCAGCCCGATGAGCGACGCCGCCCCGGCGATGACGAGGCTCTCGAAGAGCATCTCCCGGGCCAGGCGCAGGCGACCGGCGCCCACGGCGGCACGGACGGCGGTGTCGCGCACCCGGGCGTCCCCCCGGGCCAGGAGGAGGTTCGCCACGTTGATGCAGGCGATGAGGAGGAGGAGCACCACCGCCGTGCCCGCCACCTTCAGCGGGCTCATGAGCCTCGACGTGGCCATCTCCGCCACGGGGACCAGCTTCGTCCCCCAGGCCGACTTGTCTGCGTCGGTGGCCGCCCTGTCCAGGGACGCCATCACCTCGTTGGCGTGCTCGAGGGTGACGCCGTCACGGAGGCGGGCGAAGACGCTGACGTTCGCCTCCGACCCGTCGGTGGGGAGGGGCAGGAACACGTCCGTGTCGCCGTTACCGGGGGTGGGTGGGCGCAGCGCCTCCGGGGCCACGCCGATGATGGTGCGCGCCGTCCCTTCGATGCGCAGCGTGCGACCCAGGACGCCGGGATCGGCGCCGAACGCCCTCTTCCACAAACCCTGGGCGAGGATGGCCACGGGCGGCCCGGAGCCCGCCAGGTCGTCCTCGTCGAAGTAGCGTCCCAGGAGCGGCGGCAGACCCGCCAGCGCCGGCAGCTCCGAGTCCATGAAGACCGCGGACAGCATGCGGGATCCGTCGTCGGTGGACCACGCCACGTCGTGGTTTCCCATGCCCGCCACGCCGGCGAAGACGTCCGCCTTCCGGACCCGGTCCCGGGTGTCCAGGTCGGGGCTGATCATGAGGTGACCGTCCTCCCGCCACCTCCACGCCATCACCAGTCGGTCGGCGCCGGGAAAGTCCACCGGGCGCAACACGATGCGGTCGAAGAACGACGCGAACGCGATGGTCGCGCCGGTGCCCAGGGCGAGGGTCCCCACGGCGAACGCCGCGAAGCCCGGGCTCCGCCGCAGGGAGCGCAGCGCGCTCCTCATGTCGTCGGTCCAGCCACCCATGTCCCCACCTCCCTGTCGCAGGTCCGATGCTCTGAGCCGCACACCCGTGTCGGCCAGGTCCAACCCCTCCCGCCACCACGCCCGGACCCCGCCCCGGACGCCGTCGCGTCGCCGCTCCTCCTCCACGCGCTCTCGGAACACGCGCTCCATATCCGCTGCATGGGCACGACGGAAGTCCCGGGGCAGGAGGAGGCGCAGCAGCGCGTGGATGCGGCTCACCGCGTCGCGACGCATGGCGTCAGCCCCGGCCCTCCCGGGCGGGGATCAGGCCGTGACGACGGGCGTCGGCGAGGAGATCCTCCATGCGCCGGGCCTCTTCGACCACGGCCGTCCGCCCCCGCCCGGTGATGCGGTAGTACTTCCGGCGGGCGTCGTCGGCGTCGCCCGGGCGCTCGGGGGACTCGATGATGAGGCCCTCGTCCATGAGGCGCTGGAGGGCCGCGTACAGGCTCCCGGTGCCCGGCCGCAGCGTGCCGCCGCTGCGCTCCTCCACCTCGCGGAGGAGGGCGTACCCGTGGAGGTCACCCCCGCCGAGGGTGACCAGGAGCGCCATGGACAGAGGGGTGAGTGGAGCTGCGGTGGACATGGTGACCTGGCCTCCCCGGGGATCCCCGGGATGCGCGGGACGCGGACGCTCTTCCGATGATCAGTATACAGATGATCGGAATACTGTCCAGGGTTGCCCGCGCGATCCCCGGTGCGCCTACATCCCCCTCATCCGGTACCGCACCAGCCAGGGCACGCCCATCTCGTCGGTGTCCACCGCCCAGAACGCGTCGCCCCGGCTCCACGCCGGCCTGACGTGGCCGGGGACCTCCACGGCACCCAGGGGCCGGCCGTCTTCGCCGAGGATCACCCAACGGGACGTGGAGTTGCCCTCGCCCCGATCCATGAGGAGCCAGACCCGTCCGTCCTGGTCGAGCCAGGGGTAGCGGATCCCATGGGGGCCGCCTATCCCAAGAACACCAACGCCGCCCGGCCAAAGAATTTGGGATTCCGGCCGGACGGGCCTCTGGGAGGATGCGGATCCTGCACCCTGGGAGAAGCAAGAAGGCCCTACCGGGAACTACCCGGTAGGGCCGAGCGGAGGCGGCGGGAGTACCGCCACGGCGGCTGCGCCGCCGCGGCGTTGCCTCGTCGGTCGGCGGGAGGGTCGGGCGAAGACACTCCTGCTCCATCGGCACGCCCCCGCGTGGCGTCCTCGGCTTCGCCGAGTCCGCGCGGGTTCGACTCCCGCCGCTACGGGAGGAGCCTGGAAATCGGGTGGGAGGGGGGCTCACGCCCCCCGTCCCCCCACACCACCGGACATACGGGTCCGTATCCGGCGGTTCTTCTCAGTGTTGTAGCGTCAGATACCGTTCGGTGAGGCTGACGAGCTTCTGGCTCTTGAACCACTGGAGGTTCATGGCTTCGGCAGCTTGAGGGCTTCCGGCCATGCGCCACCACCCTTTCCGGCTCCGTCCCAACCCGACCGCCCGTTGGATGGGCACGTCGAGGCTGATCAGGAACGTAATGACGGAGCGGCCCCCTTTGCGTTGCTTGAGCCGCACGCAACGCAGTTTCCTGCGGATCCACTCGTCCAGCCGTTGCAGGTGTGTCTTCGCGCTGGCATAGCGGAAGTACGTCACCCACCCGGTGAGGAACGAGTTCAGTTCCGAGATCATCCGTTCCAGACTCACGCCCCGATTGCGGCGTGTGATCTCCCGGATCCGGTCCTTGGCGCGTTCCAGGCTTTGCGGTGCTAGCGTCAGCCTGCCGCCCGCGAGCAGCCGGTAGCCGAGGAACTTGCGTTCGCTCACGTGCGCTACCGCGCTCTTGGTCCGGTTCACGCGCAGCCGGAGTCGCTTCTCGACGAAGCGGGTCACCGACGCCATCACCCGTTCGCCCGCCGCCTTCGACCGTACATACACGTTCAGGTCGTCGGCGTACCGGCAGAACCGATGGCCCCGTCGCTCCAGCTCCTTGTCCACCTCATCCAGCAACAGGTTCGCAAGCAAGGGCGACAACGGCCCGCCCTGCGGAGTCCCCTCGTATCGCTCCACCACTACGCCCTGCTTCATGATCCCCGCCTCCAAGAACCGGCGGACGATCCTCAACAGTCGCTTGTCGACGATACGCCGGGCTACACGGCTCATCAACACGTCGTGGTTGACCCGGTCGAAGAACTTCTCCAGGTCCAGGTCCACCACCACCGCGTGGCCTTCGGCCACGTACTCCGACGCCTTCCGTAGCGCTTGGTGGGCGCTCCGGCCGGGCCGGAACCCGTAGCTCGACTCCGAGAAGGTCGGGTCCCATAAGGGGTCCAGTACTTGGAGGATCGCCTGCTGGACCAGCCGGTCTACCACCGTCGGGATGCCCAACTGCCTCATCCCCCCGCCGGTCTTCGGGATCTCCACCCCTCGGACCTCCTGCGGCCGGTAGCTCCCGTCCAGCAAGTTGGTCACCAACTCCTCCCGGTGGGCCTTGAGCCAGGTGCCCAGTTCGCTGACGGTCATCCCGTCGATCCCCGGACTGCCCCGGTTCGCCTTCACCCGCTTGTAGGCCCGGTTCAGGTTGTCCCGCTCACAGATCCTCTCCATCAAGGTCTCTGTTGCCAGGGCTCGATTCCCCTTCGACACCGACGACGTTTGCCGCTCCCCTACCGGCACAGATCGGCTTCCGGCCTCTCCGTTTCCCAAGGGGCTCACCTCGGCCTCCGCTCCGAACTGCGTGCGTTGGTCCGTCATGTCTTGCTGCCGCTCCACGTCCATCGAGTCGTCCGGTCTGTCTCCCTGCATCCAAGAAGTTCGGCCCTTCGCCCGACGAAGTTCGGTCCAAGCGCATCCTGCGCTCCGTCGGCCTACTATGGCCTCTGCTGACTCCTCCGACTCCGTCCCCGTCCATCACTGGCCGGGTAGTCCAGTTCGTCTGGACAGCCTCGGAGGCCTCCCAGGGTAAGCCCTGTCTCTTTCCCACGATCCCCGCCGGATTTACCCCCGCCGCGTCTGGGTAGCGTTTTGGGCTTCGCCGTGTCGTGCCGGCTCACCCCGCATCCGGAGGCCTTCTATCCGATTCCTGTTCGTCAGGGCCATGGTTCGCCTCCGGCTTCCTTCAGATCCCGCCTCGCGACGGACACCCTTGCCCTCGGCTCTACGGTTCGCTGCTACCTCCGCCCGTTTGAGACTCTCACTCCAGATCCAGGGCATGCCTGGCACACACGAAGAAGCCCCCAGACGCGTGCTGCGCCTGGGAGCTCTCGTGAGTGGAGGCGGCGGGAGTACCGTCACGCCGGCTGCGCCGCCGTGACGTTGCCTCGTCGGTCGACAGGAGGATCTGGCGAAAGCACTCCTGCTCCATCGGCACGCCCCCGCTGTCGGTCCTCGCTTCGCGAGTCCCGGCGGGTCCGCCTCCCACCGCCTCCACTCGGCGTAAACTCAAAGGCCCTACCGGGATGAGCCGGTAGGGCCGAGTGGAGGCGGCGGGAGTCGAACCCGCGTCCGCGAATGGGTCCTGCAGAGGCTCTACGTGCGTAGATCGCTGTTGGGTCTCACTCCAGCCGGCCAGTGATCAACCAGGTCCGGAGCCAGCTATCTGAATTCTCGTCCGCTACCGCGGTAGCAACGGCATCGGACCAGCCCGACTCATCGTCGCTTCAAGGACCGCCTCGGGCGGGCAATCCAGGAAACGGGCCGCAACCCGTAGGTTACGCGGCCAGCGCCAGATCAGTGTTGGCAGCTATGAAAGGTTCCCGAGGTTTTACGAGGTGTCGGGGCCTCGGCACGCTCCTCCACGTTCACCAAACACGTCGAAACCGTGACGCCCCCGGTGAAGGGATGGATCTGTCAATCATCCACTCGGATAAAGGTACACCGGCGGTGTGTCGCCGGTCCATCATACGGTGCCCGCGGTCTGTCGAGGTCTCGCTGTCCCTCAAAAGCGCCACGACCAGTGGCCCGCCCAGCGCGGGCACCGAGGGTGTGGTCCGACCGATCAGGTTGGAGTCGGCGGTTGGCGGGCCTTTTCCCGTTTCCCGCGAGCGGCGGTGGCGCAGAGCGCGGCCCCCCGCCCGGCGTGGTCATCGGGCCCGTTACGCTCCGTGTCGGGGGGTGTTCGCTCCCGGGCACGCTTGTTGCCCCCTTCCACCGCAGGACGCGGCGGATTACCACCGTACGGACGGGCGGGGCCGGTGTGCCCATCCCGGACCCGGCACGGTGGCCGAATCGCGTCGGTCATGGTGGAAAGAGAGGTGTCCAATGAAGCGTGATGGAAGCAGCGGGGCCGCTCCCTCCGGCGGCACCGGCTGGAGACGATATGGCGTACCGCTGGCCCTCCTGGTGGCCGGGGGGGTCGCAGGGTGTTCGCCCACTGCCTATCTCGAGCCGGCCCCCACGGCCGTGACCCTGCCCCGACGCAGCGACGCCGACGTCGCCAAGGTGGCGGGCGTGCGGATCGTGGCGATCGGAGACGCGTGGAGCGCGGTTCCCCCCGGCCTGGCCGGCGTGATCACGCCGGTGAAGGTGGACATCCGCAACGAGAGCGACCAACCGGTGGATGTCCGCTACGAGGACTTCAAGCTCACGGCAGCCGGGTTCACCTCGGCGGCGCTCCCTCCCTACAAGATCACCGGGGCGGTGGGAGGGCCCGGGTTCGGGGGTGTGCCGGTCGTGCCGGCGTTCGCGTATCGCCGGTTCTTCATCGCGCCGGCGTACGCGCCGTTCTACGACTGGGACTTCGACCGGTGGGACGGCCCGTTCGCCTTCGACCTCGGGTACTACAGCACCTACTATCCCTTCTGGCGCGAGCGGATGCCCACGCGCGACATGCGCGCGCAGGCGATTCCGGAAGGCGTTCTGAATCCGGGTGGGCGGTTGTCCGGATTCCTGTACTTCCAGAAGGTCGACAAGAAGGCGGGTCCGGTCTCGCTGAGCTTCGACCTGGTGAACGCCGACAACGGCACGGCGCTGGGCAAGGTGGAGTTGCCGTTCGTGGCCAAGTAGCGGCCGGGTGGCGGTGTCCACGGGCGCTCGTCCAGCGGGGGCGCTCCCTTCCTTCGGCGACCTTCTACGCCGGGGCGAGCGTCCCCCGCTCCGCCAGGTACCCCTCCAGCAGCGACTCCACGTCCTGGAGCGTGGTGGCCTGGAAGAGCTCGGTGCGCAGCCGGCGTCCGTCCGGGAGCCCCTTGGTATACCAGCCGAGGTGCTTCCGGAAGTCGATGATGGCACGCTCCGGCGTGCGCTCGAAGGCGATGGCGTTGCGCGCGTGCTCCAGGCAGATGCGGAAGCGCTCCTCCACGTCGGGCTCCGGGGGAACGGACGCGCCGTCGAGCGCGGCCCGCGCCTGCCGGAAGATCCACGGATCGCCGTGGGAGCCGCGGGCGATCATCACCGCGGCGCACCCGGTCTCGTCGCGCATGCGGCGTGCGTCCTCCCCCGTACGGATGTCGCCGTTGCCGATGACCGGGATGTCCAGGGCCCCGGCCACGTCCCGGATCTCCGACCAGCGGGCCTCACCGCCGTACATGTCGGCCCGCGTTCGCGGATGGATGCACAGGGCGCGGGCGCCGGCGTCCTGACAGCGGAGCGCGATGCCAACGGGGTCGCGGGTCTGCTCGTCGAAGCCGCTGCGGATCTTCACGGTGGTGGGAAGATCGGTGGCTTCGTCCACCGCCCGGATGATGCGCTCGACGAGGTCGAGGTCGCGCAGGCAGCCCGACCCACCGTTGCGCTTCACCACCTTCTTGACCGGACAGCCGAAGTTGATGTCGACGAAGTCCGGGGCGTAGACGTCCGAGACGAACGCAGCGGCTTCCGCCATCTGCGCGGGGTCGGCCCCGAAGATCTGGATGCCGATGGGACGCTCCGCCTCGTCGAAGCGGAGGTACTCCCGGGAGCGCGGCGTGCCCATGACGATCCCCGCGGCGCTCACGAACTCGC
The DNA here is from genome assembly GCA_963848895.1 of uncultured Gemmatimonadales bacterium. Lineage (GTDB taxonomy): Bacteria > Gemmatimonadota > Gemmatimonadetes > Longimicrobiales > Gaopeijiaceae > SZUA-318. The sequence goes on along the minus strand of CAWKGE010000013.1, from coordinate 763,413 downwards.
TCACGACGACGTCCGCGCCGAACCGCCGGCACAGGCGGCGGAACGGCGACTCGCTCACCCCGGCCTGGGGCGCGAGGTACAGGGGCGTGGCGGGCCCCGCGAGAAGATCGAGGAATCCGGACATGGCTGCTCGGAAGCTATCGAGGGCGTTCCGTGGGGTGAAGCTCCGGCTGCTAGGCTCACGCCAGCTTGGATGTTAACATTTAAAGCTCTAGACCCTGAGACAGAACGAATACGCGCTCGTTCGGAGGCGATACATGCGGCTCCGGGACCTCTTCACGGCCGACGTCGTGAAGCTCGACCTGCAGTCCGAGGCGAAGGACGACCTGCTCAAGGAGCTGGTGGCTCTGCTCGGCCTCGACGAGAAGTCCGAGGCGATCCTCTTCAAGACCCTGAAGCGGCGTGAGAACCTGGGATCCACGGGCATCGGTCGGGGGATCGCCATCCCCCACTGCCGCTCCCTGGTGGTGAACCGGCTCCGCCTCGCCTACGGCCGCAAGCCGTCCGGCGTGGACTTCAACGCCATCGACGGTGCCCCGGTCCACAACTTCTTCCTGATCGTGGCGCCTCCCCTCGAGGTATCGAACCAGTACCTGCCGGTCCTGGGCAAGATCGCCCAGTTCGCCAAGGACCCCGAGGTGCCCGAGCGGCTCCTGGACCTGGACACCGCGGAACAGTTCCTGGAGCTGCTGGACCGAAAGGCTCCGTGACGGCGTTGACGATGGACGCGCACCTCACCGCGCTGCTCGAGATCCAGGACATGCGGGCCAAGGTGCGCGAGCTGCGCACGGACTCGGGAGTGGGCCAGCTGGAGGCCGATCACTTCGGCATCGATCCGGAGGCTGCGGCCGAGACGCTCGAAGCCCGGATCGCCGAGCTGGTGGCGAGCCTCGCGGTCCCGGTGCGCCGCCGATACGAGCGGATCGCCGGCCACGTGGATCGCGTCGTCGTGCCGGTCATCGGTGGGACGTGCTACGGCTGCTACGTATCGGTGGCGGCGGCGACGGCGGGGGAGATGGATCCGAACGCGGAGCTACAGAGCTGCGAGCACTGCGGTCGGTTTCTGTACTTCCTGCCCTGATCCGGGTCTACTTCAGGACGTACATCTTCCGGATCTGGCTCACCCCGTTGACGGTGAGCTGCATGAAGTAGATCCCCGAGGCGACCTGCCGACCGGAGGTGTCCGTGCCGTCCCAGAAGGCCTCGTAGCGGCCCGGCTGCGTGTACTCCAGGTCCCGCACCGGGACCCCCTCCCCCGACGGGTGGCCCAGGGCCACGGGTACGGCCACCATCTGCTGGAGCAGGTTGAAGATGCGCAGGGTTACGACGGCCGGACGCCCATCGGCGAAGAGCTCCTCCGACAGGACGAAGGGGATCTTGGTCTCAGGGTTGAACGGGTTCGGATAGTTCTGTTCGAGTTGGAATCCGTTCGCCTGCCCGGGCGGGTTGCGGCCCGCCTCCTGGGCAGAGAGGTTGGCCAGCGCACCGCACGAGAGAAGGAGGACGGACAAGACGCCCAACGTGCGCCTCATCGGGACCTCCGCACAGGATCTGTGCAGTAACCGAGTATCGATCGCGCTCCAGGTGTGAAGCATACGGCAGCGACTCGCGCTCACCTTCATTGTACTTCTTGGTGCGAGCGGGGGTCAATGCTCTCCTCGTGATTGGACGCGCGAATCCGGACTTTCGTTGCCTCGCCGACGTCCGCCGGGTCCCTTCAGCCCCGAGCCGGCACGTCCCGAACCGCGCCGCGGCGCACCGTGACGCCGGCACCGTCCATGTGGGCGAGGAGCGGCATGAGGTGCCGACGCGACACCGGCAGCACCTCCCGGAAGTCGGCGGGCGAGAGGTCGGTGCGGCCGCCGAGCTGGGCCGCGATGTCCTCCTCGGCCCGGGCGAGAACGTCCGCGTGGAAGAGGAGGCCCTCGTCCACGGTGCGGAGCGTGCCTTCCCCCTCCAGGTGGCGGAGCAGCTCGGCCAGGTCCGTACGGGCGCGCAGGGATTCGGGTAGCTCGTCGACGAACGGAGCGGCCAGCCCCGCCTCCCGGTACGCCTGGACGATGGAGCGGCACGCCTCCTCCTGGTCGGGGGCCGGCGAGGGGCGGAACCCCGGCAGGCGCGCCCCGCCCTCGGCGAGCTCCACGGCACCCCTTCCCCGCAGTCGCTCCATCACCGCGTCGGCGAGGGGCGGTGGCGCCCACGCCGGGAGGGCGGAGCGCAGCCGCTCCAGCGGGATCGCGCGCCGAAGCGGCATCTCCCGATGGCCTCCCGCCAATGCCGCGAGGACGAGCTCCCCCGCCCGCGCCGTCACCTCGGGCGCGAACACCGTGCCTCGGGCCACCAGCGCTCCCCCCTGCTCGAGCCTCGCGAGCGCGGGTCCCACCTGGTCCGGGCGGCAGCCGGTGTGAACGGGGAGCCGATCGACCTCGAGGCCGGTCCAGCCCGCCAGGCCCACGGCGGCGGCCACCGAGGCGTCGGGCTCGCCCTCCGTCAGGGCGGCGAGCGCGGCCACTTCCGTCTCCTCGAGTCGTCTTCGCTTCGGGGGCGTCGGCTCGGCGACGACACCCCCCCCGATCGTCGTCACAGGCGAGTAGCTGCGCAGGACGACGCGGTCGCCGGCGCGCGCGAGGGCCGGCTCCTCCAGGCGAAGCTGGACCCATCCGTCCTCGCCCGGGCGGATCGGGTTCTCCTCCAGCACCGCGCTGCGGGCCATCACCTCCGCGGTACCCACGTGGACGCGGACGCGGCGACCGTGCTCGAGTCCCCACGGCGCTCCGGGAAGCACGCGTATCCGGGCCGTCAGCATCCAGGACGCCCTCCACGCGTCCGAGGTCACGAGCGTGCTTCCCCGGGCGACTGCCTGCCGGTCCGCACCCACGAGTGCTACCGCGGTGCGCTCCCCGGCACGCGCCTCGTCGACGTCGCGTCCGTGTACCTGGAGCGAGCGGATGCGGGCCTGCGGGCCGTCGGGGAGAAGGCGGACCTTCTCCCCCTGGCGGAGGGCACCGGACCAGAGCGTGCCGGTCACCACGGTGCCCGTCCCCTGGAGCGTGAACACGCGGTCGACGGGCAGGCGGGCCAGGTCCCCGGCGCTGCGCCGCCGCCCCCGGCGAGCCGCGGCGCCGAGCTCGGTGAGCAACGCCTGAAGGCCCGTACCCTCCTGCGCCGAGGTCGCCACGATCCCCGCACTGCGGTACCGCGTGGAGGCGAGGCGGGCCCGAACGTCCTCCTCCACCAGGAGCCTCCACTCTTCATCGACCAGGTCGGACTTGGTGAGCGCAACCACCATCTCCGGCACGTCGAGCAGATCGACGATGTCCAGGTGCTCCGAGGTCTGGGGCATCAAGCCCTCGTCGGCGGCGACGACCAGAAGGACCACGTCGATCCCCGTCGCGCCCGCCACCATCGTGCGTACGAAGTCCTCGTGGCCGGGCACGTCCACGACCCCGAGCTGGAGGTCCCCGTCCCCGGGCAGCTCTGCGAAGCCCAGGTCGATCGTGATGCCGCGCTCCCGCTCCTCGGGCAGGCGGTCGGGGTCGACGCCGGTCAGCGCCCGGACCAGGGCACTCTTGCCGTGGTCGATGTGCCCGGCGGTGCCGACGACGACGCGCTCCACGGAGCTCACTCCTCCTCGTCGGCCGGAAGCAGGTCGCCGAGGAAGCGCAACGACTTGAGCGGGCGCTGCGCCACGTGGAATGCGACGAAGTCGGAGAGGAGCGCCAGGTGGCGTCGGGCGTGCGTGATGGGCGGGTCCGTCCTTCCGGACAGCAGTGCGCGCAGCTGGGCGCGGGCGCCGGGTCCCACCCGCGGTCCGGCCGACCCCTGCCCGCAGGAGGCACACAGGATCCCGCCCGCCGCGAGATCGAAACGTCCGACCTCGTCCGGCCCGAGGGGCTCGCCGCAGCGCGTGCACGCGTCCAGCTCGGGTGCGAAGCCGAATGTCTCCACGATTCGCCACGCACCGGCCAGGGCCGCCGTGGCCACGTTCGCTTCCGGAACCTGCTCGAGTCGGTCCAGCGCCTCCTCCAGCGCCGCGAAGAGCTCGGGGTGCGGCTCCTGGTCGGCATGCGCCACCACGAGCTCGGCCACGGCCGACGCCCCGGCGAAGCGGAGCACCGAGCCACCGAGCCCCGAGCGCGGCCGGGTGCAGGCGAAGTCCTTCATGGTGTGGAGGTCGCGCTGGGGCTTCACCCACGCGGTGAGCTCCCCCGTGGCGAAGGTGGAGAGCGTGAGCCCTCCCTTTCCGCTCCGTCCGCGCACGCCCCGGGCCATGACCGAGAGGAGACCATGGCCCTCCGTGTAGAGGCGGAGGATTCGGCTCGTCTCCCCGTAGTCGTGTGCCCGAAGCAGGATGGCACGCGTGCCGACCGGCGCCATTCTCGCCTACAGCGTTCGGAGGCGGCGGAGCAGCTCGGCCCGTCGGGCCTGGTAGGCGCCACGCTCCTCGGGCGTGGGGTCCGGGTTCGCGTCGAACGCCTCGTCGAGCCGCGCCACCTCCAGGATCAGCGCCCTGCGGGCGTCGTCCCCGGTCCGGGCGGGAGCACGCTGGGGGCGCCCCTTCTGCACGGCCCAGACGGCGACGCTCCCGAGCAGGATGCCCAGGACGACCGCGAACCAGCGCACGGGGGGTCGCCCCGGCACGTTCGCCTCGACCAGGCGCACGGTCGTGTTCGACAGATTCGATCCGCTGAATCGGCGATACGTCGTGCCCGGCTCGATCTCCACGCGCTCTCCCACCACGAGACCGGGCGCATCGAGGGGCGGCGCGGGCTCGCGCACGAGGATCTCGAGCGTCCGGGTCGTTCCAGGGAGCGGCAGCGTCACGAAGGGGTCCGGGATATGGTAGCGCACGACGAAGAGGCGCTCTCCCGGGGGAAGCGGCGTGCGCACGACCAGGTCTCCGTCCTCCACCACCGCCGCCCCGGTCGCGAACTCGGCCTGTGCCACGACCGGGTCCTCCAACCCGGGCGGGAGCGGGTAACGCCAGATGAAGCCCCCCTCGGGTGCGACGAGCGTTCGATCTCCGTCGTTGCGGATCTGGAAGAGATCCGTGACCTGCCATCGCTCGCCGTCGGGCTCCAGAAAGAGGTTGCGCACCTCGACGGGGAGCTGGACGCCGCCCTCGGGGGCCGTGCGCGTATCGTACGTGTGGATCTCGTAGAGAGAATCCAACTGGACCGCCGTGGTGATCGCCTTGCCGAAGTACAGGATCCCGTCGTGGCGGACGGAGGCGAAGTAGACTTCGGAACGCCCCGGATCGGGCACGGTTGGGAGTGGGAAGGAGAACGTGCCGTCCGGGGCGACCCGGGTCGAGTCGATCTCCCCCTGGCTTTCCGAAGCCACGTGGTGGAGCACGACCGTCCCCGAGGTGAGCGTGCTGTCCCCCACGAACGCCTTTCCGTGGAGGACGGGCTCCGCGGGGACCTGGCCGACGGCGGCCGCAGGCCCTCCGAGGCGGAGGAGGACGGCGAGGACGAGGGAGGCTCGCCGGAGGGTGTCAGGGTGTGAAGCGGCCAAAGTCCTCGGGGTTCAGCCTGCGAAGGTGCTCCTTCAACTCCTCCGGTCCCATGGCGCCGGAGACATCGATCTCCTCGACCGAGCCCGGGTCCACCGCAGGTGCGGACTCGTCCTCGGTGATCTCCACCGAGGCGCGTTCGAGGAGCTCGTCCTGGGCGAAGATACGCGCATCCACGCGTAGCGCGACCGCGATCGAGTCGGACGGACGAGCGTCCAGCGAGAAGACCTGGCCATTGCGCTGGACGATGAGCTCCGCGTAGTACGTGCTCTTCTCCACCCGGGTGATGATCACCCTCTGCACGGCGCCGCCCAACCCCTTCAGGACGGCCACCAGAAGGTCGTGCGTCAGCGGACGGGCGAACTCCATCTCCGCGAGGTGCATCGCGATGGCGCTCGCCTCTCCGGGTCCGATCCAGATCGGGAGCACCCGCTCTCCGCCGATTTCCTGGAGGATGACGACGGGGGTGTTCGTGGAGCGGTCGAGCCCGAGGCTCTGTACTCTCACCTCAACCAACACCGCGTGGTGACTCCCACCTGGAGTGGATTGCCGGAGGCGTCCGGCCTCCTGATTCCCACACCAATACTCCGAAGCCCGTTCCGGGTTCTCCGGCGTCGGGGGCGTTCCCCGGGGGGGGCCACCGGAAGCGCTCAGACCCCGGCGGCCGATCGCAGGTCGTCCGTCCGGTCCGAACGCTCCCAGGGGAAGAACCAGACCGGCTCGTCGGCGTGGGGAACATCGGGCGTCCGCTCCTCGGCGGTCCGACCGAAGTGGCCGTACGCGGCCGTCGGCGTGAAGATCGGCCGGCGCAGCCCCAGCCGCTCGATGATCGCGAGGGGGCGGAAGTCGAACACCTGGTCGATGGCCTTGCCCAGCGTCGCCTCGTCGACGCAGCCGGTGCCGAACGTGTCCACGTGGATCGAGACGGGATGCTCGACGCCGATGGCGTAGGCGAGCTGGATCTCGCAGCGGCGAGCGAGCCCGGCGGCCACGACGTTCTTCGCCGCCCACCGGGCCGCGTAGGCCGCGGAGCGGTCCACCTTGGTGGCGTCCTTTCCGCTGAACGCACCGCCTCCGTGGCGCCCCATGCCCCCGTAGGTGTCGACGATGATCTTCCGTCCGGTCAGACCCGCGTCGCCGTGCGGGCCGCCGATCACGAAGCGGCCGGTCGGGTTGATGTGCACGATGCACGAGTCCGGGTCGTAGAGGTCGGCGGGCAGGACCGCCTCCAGGACGCGATCCCGGACCGCACGGATCAGGTCGTCCTGGCCCACGTCCTCGTCGTGTTGGGTGCTCACCACCACGGTGTGGATGCGCACCGGGCGCTGGTCCTCGTACTCTACGGTGACCTGGGCCTTCCCGTCCGGCCTGAGCCAGGGGAGCTCGCCGCTCTTGCGCACCTCAGCGAGGCGCTGCGTGAGCTTGTGGGCGAGCAGGATGGGGGTGGGCATCAGCTCCTCGGTCTCGTCCGAAGCGTAGCCGAACATCATCCCCTGGTCGCCGGCCCCTCCGGTGTCCACACCCTGGGCGATGTCGGGAGACTGCCGGTCGAGGCTGGTCAGGATCGCGCACGTGTGCGCGTCGATTCCGTACGCGGCGTTCGTGTAGCCGATGCGGCGCAGCGTCCCCCGCACGATGTCCGCGACCGGGGCGTAGGCCTTGGTCGTCACCTCGCCGGCCACCATGGCCAGCCCGGTGGTGACCAGCGTCTCGCAGGCCACACGCGACTGCGGGTCCTCCGCCAGCAGATGGTCGAGCACCGAGTCCGAGATCTGGTCGGCGATCTTGTCCGGATGGCCTTCGGTGACGGACTCGGACGTGAAAAGCATGCGGCTCAAGGATGGGCCCCGTCGGGTGGGAGGCAGAGTGTGTCGGAGGGGAGCGTCGAAACGGTATGCAATCAGATGGGGACCGACAAGCTCCAGCGGCCGGAGAACACCTTCAGATCGACCGAGTCGCCGACGCCTTCGACGAGGCAGCGCGTGACCTCCGTGCTGGTCGGGGCGGCGAGCGCCTTCCGCGCCGCCTTGCGCGCGTCCTCGATCGCGCACGTCGCGCACGACCTTCTTGATCTCGGGCAGCGAGGGCCAGGCCATCGAGATGGCCGTGATGTCGAGACCGATGAGGAGAAAGGCGCCGAGGGGGTTGGCGGCCATCTCCCCGCACACGCTGACCTCGATGCCCGCGGCCCGTCCGACGCGCGCCACCTGGTGGAGCTGGCGCACAACCGCCGGATGGAACGGATTGTACAGCTTGGCGAGGCGGGTATTGGTGCGGTCCACGGCCAAGGTGTACTGCACGAGGTCGTTGGTGCCGATGGAGAAGAAGTCACAGTGGCGGGCGAGCTCGCCCGCCTCCAGCGCCGCCGCGGGCGTCTCGATCATCACGCCGAGCTTGTACCCCGAGTTGAACGGGATCCCGTCGCCGCGCAGGGACTCCTCCTCCTCCTCGAGGAGCGCGCGCACCTGACGCACCTCGTCGACGTCGTTGACCAGGGGGAGCATGATGCGGACGTCCCCATGGGCGGTGGCGCGCAGCAAAGCCCGCAGCTGCGTTCGGAAGAGCTCGGGCTCGTCCAGGCACACCCGGATCGCCCGCCAGCCGAGGAACGGATTCTCCTCCTGCGGCATGTGCAGGAACATGGGGAATTTGTCCCCACCCAGATCGAAGGTCCGAATGCAGACGCTGTCGTTCGGGAACGCTTCCGCGACCCGCCGATAGGCGTCGTACTGCTCCTCCTCCCCGGGCATGACGCTCCGTCCCACGACCAGGAACTCCGTGCGGAAGAGGCCGATCCCCTCGGCGCCGTGCGAGCGCGCCTGTTCCGCGTCCGCGGGGAGGTCGAGGTTGGCGCGCAGCGCGATCGGCTGCCCATCGGCCGTCACCGACTCCTGCTCGGCGAGAACGGCGGCTTCCTCCTCCCAGAGGCGCAGCCGCTGCTGGCGCACCTTGAAGGCTTCGCGGTCGCGGTCCTCGGGACCGAGCACGATGCGTCCGATGCGTCCGTCGAGGATCGCCTCCTGGCCCTCCAGGGCCACCTGGGACACACGTCCCAACCCGACGACAGCGGGGATCTCGAGCGAACGCGCGAGGATGGCCCAGTGCGCGGTGCGCGTGCCCAGGTCGGTGGCCAGGCCCAGGACGTGCTCGGGATCGAGGTGCACGGTGAGGCTGGGCGTCAGGTTGCGGGCCACGACGATGACGCCCTCCTGCTCCCGCGCGAGGTCCGACGGGTCGTGATGGCCCAGCAGGCGGTGGAGCACCCGGATCATCAGATCCTCGAGGTCGTTCAGCCGGTCCAGCACCATGGGCTGCGACGTGCGGCTCCACATGGCGTGCAGCTCCAGCATCCGCCACTCGAAGGCGCGCTGCGCGGTCAGACGGTTCTCCTCGATGTAGCGCACCGTGCCCTCGACCACGGCCGGGTCGTCGAGCATGAGGAGCTGGGGATCGAAGATGCGCGCCTCGACCGGGCCGAGTCGCTCCTGCGTCATGACCTGGACCTCGCGGATGCGCCGCTTCGCCCAGGCCAGCGCCTCCCGGAACCGCTCGAGCTCGTGGGCGACCTGGTCCTCGGGGACCGTCTCGTGCGGAACCACCGGCACGCCCCAGTGCAGGACGAACACCTTTCCGGAGGCGATCCCTTCGGAGGCCGGGTATCCGTCGAGGATCAGGGACACGGGATCACCGCCTCACGCCTCCTCGAACCCGCGACCGACCAGATCCCCGAGCGCATCCAGCGCCTCGGCCGCATCCGCCCCCTCGGCGGATAGCTTGAGCCTGCTGCCCTGCTCCGCCGCGAGCATGAGCACGCCCATGATGCTCTTGCCGTTCACTTCGAGCCCGTCCTTCTCGACCGTGATGTCCGCGGTGAAACGCCCGGCGGTCTTCACGAACTCCGCCGCGGGGCGGGCGTGCATCCCGGCCCGGTTCACGATCTGGACGTCGCGCACGAGGCGTCCGTCGCCGTTCATAGCAGCCACCCCCAGGTCGCGACCACTGCCACGGCGGCCACCACGGCGACGGCCGTGGGCCGCCACAGCCGATGGCCCACGATCGCTCCACCCACGAAGGCGGCGGCGGCCAATCCGCCCCACAGCGGCCCAGCCTCCCCGAGGCCGCCCCCGCTACCGAGCACGGCACCCACCAGGAGTCCGAGGATGAGCGCCGCCGCCGCCCGCACGCGCTCGGTCCAGGCGCCCAGCGAGGCGCGGCCGAGGGAGCGCGCGACGGTGCGGCCCTCGGCGAGGCCGGCGCGGAAGCCCCACGCCCGCAGCCCCACGTGGCCGAGGTTGTACACGACGAGAAAGACCAAGACCGCAACCCACCCGGGGGTCCCGAGCCAGAGGAGCGCGAGGGCGGCCATGGACACGGCCGGAAGCCAGGATGCCCAGACCAGCGCGTCGCCGAGACCGCCCAGCGGGCCCCGCACCGCCGTCTTGAACCGCCGGACCGCCTCGGCGGACTCCCCGTCCGCCTCCAGGCGAAGCGCCGCGCCGAGCGCCACATTGGAGAGGTAGGGGTGCGCATTGAAGTGCTCGAGGTGTCTCCCCAGCGAGGCTTCGAATCCCTCCGGGTCGCCCTGGAAGATGCGCTTCAACGCGGGCAGCATCGCGAAAGCGAAACCCGATCCGAGCATCGTCCGGTAGTTCCACGATCCCTGGATCAGGAACGAGCGCGCGAAGGCCGACGCCAGCGTCCGCCGAGTGAGCACGGCCATCACAGGAACCGTGCTCCCACGAGGCCGAGCGCGAGGCCGACCGCGAAGAGGACGCGACGGCGCCGGAAGCCGCCCAGGCTGCGCAGCAGGATTCCCGCGGACACCGCGCCGCCCGACCAGCAACAAGCCGAGGGAGTCCTCCGCATCGAGCGGCCAGGCACCGGACAGCAGGCCCACCACCCACCGGCCCGCGAACGCCCCCGTGAGCGTGACCACGGTACCACGCGCGAAGTCGAGGGCGAGTGCGCCCAGGTGCATGGCCACCACCCGCTCGGGGCGGTGCGCGCCGGGCGCGGGCACGAGGCGTCCGTTGATCTTGCGCAGCAGCGAGATCGAGGCGCCTCCCACCTGGCCCCAGACCAGGCCGATCGCCGCACCGAGGGGAATGGCTCCGGGCCCGCCCGCCGCAGCGGCGGCGACGGCGACCACCGTCGCCGTCGGGCCCTCCGGGAAGCGCGCGCCACCCGAGGGGAAGGAGACCAGGAGGTACAGCTCCAGGAGCGCACCGACGATGAGCCCCGTGGCGGCATCGCCGAGGACCCAGCCCGCGAGCGCACCCGACACCAGCGGGCGCGAGACCATGAACTGGCCCGCGGACGTGGCATCGAGGGCGAGGACGCCCCCGAGGAAGGAGACCCAGAGAAGCTCCATCACGCTCCCAGCAACGACTTGAGGGATACCTTGTGCGCGTCGGGCAGGTCCCTCGCGGAGACCTCGACTCCTTCGTCCTCTTCGAGGGCCCTGAGGGCTTCCCGGTCTCCGGCGGTGAGGTGCAGGTAGCTCAGCACCTGATCGCGCTCGGGACCATGGTGCAACCCCCCGAGGTTCACCTTCTCTCCGCGCAGGCGGCCGCCGGCCGCCAGGCGGCGCATGGCGGCCACGTCACGCGTGAGTACGATGGAGCGCGTGGGCTCTTCGCGCCACTCGCCCAGGCGCGCGCGCGCCTGCTCCACCCCGGTGAACACGACTTCTGCCGGGTCGGCCCCCAGCCGATAGAGCTCCTGCTCCCACTCGCTCACAGCGAGCTCGTCGTCGACCACGATGTAGCGGTCGGGCCGGAGCTGGTTGCCCCACCCGAGCACCACCTGACCGTGGATCAGGCGCTCGTCGACGCGATAGAGGACGATCGTCATCTCCGCGTCAACTCGCTTCCGGCAGGCGGCGGATGCCGTCGCGCCCCTTGCCTTCGAGCCTCGGAACAAGCTCCTCCAGCGGGAGGTCGCGGTGGAAGACGAAGTCGAGCAGGACGGGCAGGTTGACCCCGCACAGAACCGCCCGGCCGCCGGCGTCCTTGCAGGACACCATCGCCGCCATGCCGCAGCTGCCCGACAGGAGATCCGCGAAGATGACCACGGGCCCTTCCCCGCAGGCGAGCTCCTCCAGGATCGCCCGAAGCTCCTGCGGGCTGTGCCCCTCGTTCGAGACCGGCACCAGGGCATCGGCCGCGCCGCCGGCGATTCGACGGACCGCGTCGATCAGGCCTTCGGCCATGGTTCCGTGGGCCACGACGATCCCGCGCGCGAGGAGCGCCTCACTCATAGTCCTGCTCCAGGTACTCCCGGATCGGCTTCATCTGGTCGCGGATCCGTTGGTCGAAGGACTGGGCCGAATGGACGCCCGAGTACTTCAGGAGGTGGTTCATCGCGACCACCTCGCTGATCACCGTGATGTTCTTACCCGGATTGAGCGGTACGGTGACGCGGGGGATCTTCACGCCGAGGATCTCGGCCTCGTCCTCCTCCAGCCCCGTGCGCGAGTAGCTCCGCTGTCCGTCCCACAGCTCGAGCTGGACGACGACCTCCATGCGCTTCTGCTGCCGGATGGACCGCACCCCGAAGAGCGTCGGGATGTCGATGATGCCGATCCCGCGGATCTCCATGTGGTGCCGCTGCAGCTCGTGGCCGCGACCGATCAGGACGTCGTTGCCGCGCCGCGAGACGAGCACCAGGTCGTCCGCCACCAGGCGATGGCCGCGCTCCACCAGGTCGAGGACGCACTCGCTCTTGCCCACGCCGCTCTCTCCCACGAAGAGCAGGCCGACGCCGTACACGTCCGCGAGGGACCCATGGAGGTTGGTGGACGGCGCGAGCGCGCCCTCGAGGAACGGCTTGAGCCGCTGGTAGACGTCCTTCGTCGTCCGGTGGCTCAGGATCACCGGGACGCCGTGGGCGGTCGCGACGTCCAGGAAGTACGCCGGGACCTCCTGACCCTTGCTGACGAAGATGGCCGGCACGTCGAACGCGCACAGCCGCTCGATGTTCTCGCGTGCGGCTTCGGGCGGGAGGGTGGCGAGGAACGTCATCTCGGTCTCGCCGAACACCCACATGCGACCTTCGGGCACACGGGCCGTGTAGCCGGCGAGCGCGAGCCCGGGGCTGGAGACGTCGGGGTCCGAGGCCGGGCGGTCCAGGGACACGCCCGGCGTGAGGAGCTCGAGCCTGAGCGTGTCGCGCTTCTGGTCCAGAATCTCCTGGACCGAGATGCTCTTCGGAGCGCCCGGGTTCGAGGTTCGGTCGTTTCGGCTCACGTGCCTCTGGTTGGGGGCTGGCTGCTGGCTATGGGGTCACTCCCTCGGAGATCCGGGGCGCCTGGTGGCTCTTGGCCTGGGCCCGCTGCCTCTTGAGCATCCGGGTCAGACGATCGACCACCTTGTCCAGTGCAGTCCTGAACTCCTCTCCCTCGCCGCGAGCCACGACCGGCTCGCTGCGATCCACGGACAGGACTACCTCCACCCTCTTGATGCGCTTCTCTTCCTCGTAGACGACGTCGGCAGCGCCCACCCTGGGGTCGTACTTGGCGAGCCGGGCCATCTGCTCTTCGGTGCGTTGGCGAACGGGATCTGGAACATCGCATCGACGTGCCGCGATCTGGACTCTCAACTCGGCCTCCGAAGCATGAGGGACCACTACATCTTCAAATTAGCCGGGGTGCGATTCCCGTTCCACCCGCGCGAGGAACGCCTCCATGGCCTCGGCCGATGCGTCCCACGAGAACCGGCTCGCGAACGCGCGGGCTTCCTGGCCCATCCGGTCGCGGAGGCCCGGGTCCTCGAGGAGGGCTCCGATGCGCGCCGCCAGGGCTTCGACGTCGCCGTGCGGGACCAGGAACCCGGTCCGTCCGTCGACCACCGATTCACGCAGCCCCGGTGCGTCGCTCGACACCGTGGCCGTGCCGCAGGCCGCGGCCTCCACGTTGGAGATTCCCCACCCCTCGTTGGGCGAGGTCAGGACGTGCACCCAGCCGCGCCGGAACAGCTCGACCTTGCGGTCCTCGTCCACCCATCCGAGGAAGTCGACCCTGGACGCCACCCCCAGCCGGCCGGCCAGTGCCTGCAGGGTAGCCAGGTGGTCGCCCTTCCCGGCGATCAGGAGGCGGACGCTGCGGCCGGCGGCCGCGAGGGCGGCGACGGCTCTCAGGACGAGGTCTACGCGCTTGTAGCGCTTCAGCCTTCCGAGATAGAGCACGGTCGGCTCCGCGAAGCGCCGCACCCCCGGATCAGGCGCGTAGCGGTCCAGGTCGACGCCGTTGGGGATCACCTCGATCGCGTTTCCGTCCATTCCCCGGCGAACGAGGTCCTGCCGCGTGCTTTCGGAGACCGCGACGACCGGTCGGCTGGAAAAAGCGCGCGGCACGGGACGCTCCAGGAGCCAGGTGGCCGCCGCGACGGGAAGCGAGGCTTCCTGGAAGGCGGTGACCCCGAAGAGATGGTGCACGAGCAGGGCGACGGGTGCGTCCACCCATGTGGGGGTGAAGAGCGGCACCTTGTTCAGGTCTTCCACCACGACGTCGAAGCCGGCACGGCGCAGGTGCTCGCGGTAGTATCGGGGCGCGGCGAGGGAGAAGGTGTATCGGCCGCCCGTGCGATGGGCGCGCATCCCGTCCAGCTCCACCACGGGGTCGCACCCCGGCCACCCCGACACGAGGAGGGTCACCTCGTGTCCGGCTGCCGCCAGCCGCCCGAAGATCTCGTGCAGATGGGTCTCGGCGCCCCCGGCATGGGGGTTCTCCCGGTCCTGCCAGTTGACGACCAGGACCCTCAGCGCTCGTCCCGCGGGTCGGGTCACTCGGGGGCCTCGGAGAGCCTCTTGAAGAGCGCGTCCAGGACGCCGTTGACGAAGCGGGGCGAGTCCGGCCCGCCGTACTGTTCCGCCAGCCGGATCGCCTCCTGGATCGAAACCTTCGGCGGAACCTCCTCCACGTAGAGCATCTCCGTGGCCCCGATGCGCAGCACCGCGCGGTCGAGCGTGGACAGCCGATCGAGGCGCCAGTTCTCCAGCGCCCGCTGGATCGCGGTGTCGACCTCCGACCGGTGCTCCTCCATGAGCGTCAGGATACGACGCACGTAGGGGAGACGCCGTGGGGAGATGTGCCGCGTCGCCGCCGTGTCCGCCAGGGCGTCGCGCAGCGAGGCTTCGCCGCCGCTCTCCCACCGGTAGTGGACCTGGAGGGCCCACGCCCGCGCCCGGGTTCGATCGATGCGCTCCGCGCGCCCCAGGCCCCCGCGCGGCTCGTTCACCGCTTTCCCAGGGTCCGGTACAGCGTGGCCATCTCGATGGCCGCGAGCGCCGTCTCGTATCCCTTGTTCGACGTGCCTTCTCCGGCCCGCGCCATCGCCTGCTCGTGCGTGTGCGTCGTCAGGACCCCGAAGAGCACGGGGATGCGCGACGCCCGCGCCACCGCGCCGAGGCCGCGGCTCGCCTCCGTGCACACGTAGTAGAAGTGCGGCGTCTCGCCGCGGATGACGCACCCGAGCGCGATCAGCGCGTTATGGCGGGCGAGGTCCACCACCCGGGCCGCGGTCTGGGGAAGCTCCCACGCACCCGGGACGCGGAGGATGTCGATGTCCTGCTCGTGCGCTCCGTGCTCCAGCAGACACTCCATCGCGCCGGCGAGGAGGCGCTCGGTGACGTCGCCGTTGAAGCGGGCGACCAGCACCGCGACCCGCAGGCCCGCCGCGCTGACGGCGCCCCGGCGCTCCGCGGCGTGACTCCCCCCGGAGCTCAAAGGATGTGCCCCAGCTTGGAGCGCTTCGTGGCGAGATACCGCTCGTTGTGCTCCCCCGGGGTGACCCGGAGCGGCTCGCGGCCGGTGATCTCGATGTCGTAGCCGTCCAGGCCCACGATCTTGCGCGGGTTGTTCGTGAGCAACCGGATCGAGGTGAGCCCGAGATCCAGCAGGATCTGGGCACCGATCCCGTAGTCACGCAGGTCCGGTTGGAAGCCCAGGCGCTCGTTCGCCTCCACGGTGTCCATCCCTTCGTCCTGCAGCGAGTACGCGCGCAGCTTGTTGCCGAGGCCGATTCCCCGCCCTTCCTGGCGCAGGTAGACGATGGCGCCGAGCCCCTCCTCCTCGATGCGCTCCATCGCCGCCGCCAGCTGCTCACCGCAGTCGCAGCGCAGCGAGCCGAAGACGTCGCCGGTCATGCACTCCGAGTGCATGCGCACGAGTACGTTCGCCTTTCCGGCGATGTCGCCCTTCACCAGCGCCAGGTGCTCCCGCTGATCCACGATGCTCTCGTAGCCGATCACCTTGAAGCTACCGGCCTTCGTGGGCAGATCCGCCTCCGCGATCCGACGCACCAGGCGCGTCTTCGTGAGGCGATAGGCCACGAGCTGCGCCACCGTGATGAAGCTGAGCTCGTGCTTCTCCGCGAACTCCTCGAGCTGGGGCCGGCGCGCCATCGTGCCGTCGGGGTTGAGGATCTCGCAGATCACCCCCATGGGCTCCAACCCGGCGAGGCGCGCCAGGTCGACCGCGGCCTCGGTCTGTCCGACCCGACGCAGCACGCCACCCGGCTTCGCCCGCAACGGGAACATGTGGCCCGGGCGACGCAGGTCGGTCGGCCTGGTGCGCGGATCGAGCAGCACCTGGATCGTCTTCGCCCGATCGTGGGCGCTGATCCCGGTCGTGACGCCGTAGCGGCGGTGTGCGTCCACCGGGACCGTGAAGGCCGTGCCCTGCGGGTCGGTGTTGGCGTCGGTCACGAGCGGGAGCTCCAGCGCGTCCGCCCGCTCGTTGGTCATCGGCACGCAGATCAGTCCGCCCGCGTGCTTGATCATGAAATTGATGTGGTCCGGCGTCACGCAGGACGCCGCCATGACCAGATCGCCTTCGTTCTCTCGGTCCTCGTCGTCCGCCACGATGACCATCCGCCCATTGCGGATGTCCTCGATGGCGTCCTCGACTCGGTCGAACGGCATGCGCTTCCCCTTTCTCAGCCCCGGAGGCCCGATTCCTCGTGTCCGCGGAGCGCCAGGATCTTCCCAACGTACTTCCCGATGAGGTCCCCCTCCACGTTCACCGGGTCGCCGGAGCGGAGGATGCCCAGGTTCGTGTGGGCGTGCGTGAACGGGATGATCCCGATCCGGACCACGTCTTCCTCCGGAAGGTCGCTCACCGTCAGGCTCACCCCGTTGAGCGCGATGGACCCGTGCAGGATCGTGGTACCCGCGACGTCGGCAGGGATCCTGAAGTCCATCAGCCAGTACTCGCCGTCCTCTCGAGATTGGATGAGGTGACCGACACCATCTACATGTCCCTGAACCATATGGCCGTCCAGACGCTCGCCCACGCGCATGGCACGCTCGAGGTTCAGGGACGTGCCCTCCGCGTAGCGGCCGGCGATGGTGCGCTCGAGCGTCGTGCCGATGACGTCCACCGCGAACGAGTCGGCGTCCGCCTCCACGGCGGTCAGGCAGGCCCCGTCGACGGCGATGGACTCCCCGGGCGAGAGCTCGCTCGCGAACGAGGGCGCCTCGATGACGAAGCGTCGGGTGGTCGCCAGGTCCTCCGTGCGCCGGATGCGCCCGGTGGCCTCGATGATTCCCGTGAACATCAGATCTCCTTCCGGTCCAGAACGATGAGCGTGTCGTCGCCCCATGCCTCGGGTGGCGTGGAACGGCGGTATTCGTCCCAGGGAAGGTCCTCGGCGTGCGGGCCGAAGGCTGCCAGCGCGCCGTCGCCGAGCGCGCGGGGCGCAACGATCAGGTAGAGACGGCCGGCGCGCCGCTCCCTCAGAAGCGACGCCGCGCCAGCCGCGCCCCCCCCTCGCACAGGATGGACGTGATCCCGATCCCGCGGCACACGCGCAGGACGGCGTCGAGGTCGAGGCGGGAGCCCGCGCCCTCCACCGGGTGCACGTGCGCGCCGGCGGCTTCGAGCCGCTCGAGCTCACCCTCGCGGGCGTCACTGCGTGCGAACACATGCACCGGCGCGGTGGCGGTGTCGGCGAAGAGCGCGGCGTCGGACGGGAGCCCGGCCGAGGGGTCGAGCACGATCCTTCGCGGGGGGATCCGACCCGGAGATGCCAGGCGCACCGTCAGACGCGGGTCGTCGGCACGGGCGGTCCCCGCACCCACGAGGATCGCGTCGAAGCCGGACCGGAGGCGGTGCACCTCCCGGTCCGCCTGCGCGCCCGTTATGCGCGTGCGCACCCCGGGCTCTCGCGCGATCCGTCCGTCCAGGCTCATGGCGAGCTTGAGCGCCACGAACGGCGTCGCGTGCCGGTGCGCGTGGAAGAAGGCGGGGTTCTCGGCGAAGGCGGTGGCGTCGTCCCACACCGGGCCCACGACGTCGAGCCCCGCCTCGCACAGCGTGCGGGCGCCTCCCCCCGAGGCAGAGCCGGGATCGGCCGCGCCGAACACCACGCGACGGACGCCGGCGTGCAGGAGGGCTTCGGTGCACGGGGGTGTCTTGCCGTGGTGGTTGCACGGCTCCAGCGTCACGTAGGCGGTGGCGCCCTCGGCCCGCGCCCGTGCCGCCTCCAGCGCCGCGACCTCGGCGTGGGGGCCGCCGAACTCGGCATGATGCCCTTCGCCCACGACCTCGCCGTCCCGCACGAGGACGCAGCCGACCATCGGGTTCGGGTGCACGCGCCCCCATCCGGAACGGGCCAGCTGCCGGGCGCGCTCCAGGTGTGCTTCGTCCGTCGCTGAGAGGATCCCGCTTCGGGACATCGATGACCCGTCAGATGGTCAGGCGGAAGGCCACGCTGCCATAGAAGCTACCGCCGGTGGGGTCGAAGGGGGCACCCCGGTAGCCGGTTACGGCGCCGAACCCACCGGCCCAGCCGGCCTCGGCCGACAGCTGCAGGACGAGGAAGTTCCAGGCGGCTCCGGCGAAGTAGAGCCTGCGTGAGCTCGTGAACGAGCCCAGTCCGTACGAAGCGACCGCGTTGGAGGTCGTGACGTCCGTCGCCGCGCGCACCGTGGCGCTGCCCGAGTAGTGGTCCCAGCCCAGCCCGACGAGCACGCCGACGGCGAGGAGGTCCTTGCCCACCGTCGCCCGCACCGAGGTGATGGTCGGGTCCACCTCGACCTCGCCGCCGCCCGGTCCCTCCACGGACCCGTACGTGACGCTCCCGAGCATGCGGCGGGAGAGCGACACCGACACGCCCGGCAGCGTGAACGACTCCCGCAGGATCCCGAGGCGGGCCCCGAGGGTGAGCGCGGAGGCGCTGCCGTCGAATCCCTCGCCGGTGGGGAGGAACACCACGCTTCCATGCGCCAGGAGGTCGAGGCTCAGGAAGCCGCCCACGGTGGGCAGGAGCGAGAAGCCGTCGAACACCCCGGCCGTGACTCCGCCCCGGATCGAGGGCACGACGAACGTGGCTTCGCGGGAAGGCTCGGAGCCCGGGTCGGCGAGGTCGGGGAGCGCAAGGTGGGCGAAGGCGGCCCTCGCCTCCACGGCGATGCGCGGCGTGGCGCCGAGCCGGCGGCCCAGCGTCCCGGCGCTCCCTGCCACCTCGGATCCGAGCCCGGTCGTGAGGCCCAGGTGGCCTTGGAGGGAGCGGGCGGTCACCGCGAGCTCCGTGCAGCGGACCACGTCGCCCCCGCCCGCGACGCACCCGTCGGCCAGCCTCGTCACGTCCTGGGCCCGGGCCGACCCCGGCAGGGCCAGGGCCGCGAGGGCGAGGCCGAGGAGGCCACGGAGTGCGCCGGAGGCGGCTCATCCGACGTACCGAACGCCCCGTCCGGCCTCCACCGACCCGATCCGCCATACGGACACCCCGCGCCGCTCGCACGCGGGCGGTCACGGCCGTCCGCGTCCTCCGGACGCACCACGGCGATCATGCCCACGCCCATGTTGAACACCCGATCCATCTCGTACCGGTCTACCTTCCCGCCGGCCTGGAGGGTCCGGAAGACCGCCGGGACCTCCCAGGCCGCCCGGTCCACGACGGCGCCGAGCCCCTGCGGGAGGACCCGCGGCAGGTTGCCCGGGATCCCGCCGCCCGTGATGTGGGCCAGCCCGTGGATGTGCCCGTCCTCGAGGAGCGGCGCCAGGGCCTGGAGGTAGCTCCGGTGCACCGCCAGCAGCTCGTCGGCCACGCTCCGGCCGGTGCCCGGCAGCTCGTCGTCCACCGCCAGGCCCATGGCGTCGAAGACGATGCGTCGGGCCAGCGTGTAGCCGTTGGTGTGCAGCCCCGACGAGGCCAGGCCGAGCAAGGCGTCGCCGTCGCGGATGTCCCGCCCGTCCAGAATGCGCTCTCGCTCCACGATGCCCACGATGAAGCCGGCCAGGTCGTACTCGCCGGCGGGCGTAGAAGTCCGGCATCTGCGCGGTCTCGCCGCCGAGGAGCGCGCACGCGTTCTCCTTGCACGCCGTCGCGACTCCGCCCACGACCTCGGCCACGACGACCTCGTCCATCTCGCCGGTCGCCAGGTAGTCCAGGAAGAAGAGCGGCCGGGCGCCCTGCACCAGGATGTCGTTGACGCAGTGGTTCACCAGGCACTGCCCCACGGTGTCGTGTCGCCCCGCCTCGAAGGCGACCTTCAGCTTCGTGCCCACGCCGTCGGCGGAGGAGACCAGCACCGGGTGCGTCCAGGCCGTCGGGCACCTGGTACAGCCCGCCGAAGAGCCCCAGCTCGGACAGCGTGTACCGGTCGCGCGTGGCGGCGACGAGCGCCTTCAGGCGCTCCTTGGCGCGCTCGGCCGCGTCGAGGTCGACGCCGGCGTCGCGGTAGCTCAGCCCTCGGCCGTGCGCTCAGACATGCGCGCCCTCCACGTGGGTCTCGAAGGCGGTCATCTCGCGGAACTCGCGGACCCGCTCGGGCCACATCCCGCGTCTCGAGCGTCCTGAAGCGGTCCACGCTGAACGCCTCCACCGCGTAGGAGCCCATGGCCGAGCCGTACACCATGGCGCGGCGCAGATCCGCCTCGGCCATCGATCCGGCCCGCGCCAGGTAGCCCATGAAGCCCCCGGCGAAGGCGTCGCCGGCGCCGGTCGGGTCGAACACCACCTCCAGGGGATAGCCCGGGCGCGAAGAACACCCAGCCGTCGGCGAAGAGGATCGCGCCGTGCTCGCCCTTCTTCACCACCACGATGCTCGGGCCGCGCTCGCGGATCCAGCGCGACGCCTTGAGCAGGTTCGGCTCGTCGGCGAGCTGGCGGGCCTCGGCGTCGTTGACCAGGAGGATGTCGCACCCGCTCCAGGAGCGAGAGCAGCTCCTTGCGGTTGCCCTCGATCCAGTAGTTCATCGTGTCGCACGCCACCACCTCCGGCGCGTCGACCTGGTCGAGCACCTGGTGCTGCAGCGCCGGGTCGATGTTGCCGAGGAAGACCTAGCGTGAGTCCGCGGAACGCCTCCGGGATCCGGGGCTCGAAGTCGGCGAACACGCCCAGGCGCGTCTCGAGGGTGTCCCGGGAGTTCAGGTCGTAGTGGTAGCGGCCCGCCCAGAAGAAGCTCTCGCCCGGGCGCTTCTCGATGCCCGGCGAGGTCCGCGCCCCGCGCGCCGCAGGAAGTCCAGCTCCTGCGAGCGGGTAGTCGTCGCCCACCACGCCGACGACCCGGACCGGGCTGAAGACGGTGGCCGCGGCGGAGAAGAAGACCGCCGAGCCGCCCAGCACGCGCTCGGCCTTTCCGAAGGGGGTCTCGACCGAGTCCAGGGCGACGCTTCCGACACAGAGGATGGACATGGATCGCGGTGTTCGGGGGTCAGGCGTCGTCCTCGGCGCGGTCCATGCGCCGAGGGGCGTCGATGCCGAGGAGCGTGAGGCCGTTGCGCAGCACGATCTGCACGGCGCGGGCCAGCACGAGCCGGGCGGCGCGCAGCCCGGGGTCGTCCACCAGGACGGCGAGCTCCGGGTTCCGCGTGGGATTGCCCGCGTGGTACCAGGAGTTGGCGGCGCCGGCCGTCTGCTCCAGGTAGTCGCACATGACGTGGGGCGCCGCCTGTTCGGCCGCGCGCTCGCCACCGTCTCGGGGAACTCGCCGAGCCGCTTCACCAGCTCGCGCTCCAGCTCGTGGGTCAGCACGCGAGAGGTCGGCGCCGTCGGCGCGTGATGTCGCCCGGCTCCAGCCCGGCCTTGGCGAAGATCGAGCACATGCGCGCGTGGGCGTACTGGACCTTGTAGACCGGGTTCTTGTCCGACTGGTCCAGCGCCACGTCCAGGTCGAAGACCAGGTGGCTGTCGGGCTTGCGCATCTGGAGGAAGTAGCGGGCCACGTCGACGCCCACCTCCTCGAAGAGCTCGCGAAGCGTGGTGTACGAGCCCGCGCGCTTGGAGAACTTCACCTCCTTGCCGTCGCGCTCCACCCGCACCATCTGGTGCAGCACGTACTCCGGGTAGCCTTCCGGAAGCCCCAGCGCCCGCAGCGCCGGCGCGCACGCGGGCGACGGTGCCGTGGTGGTCCGAGCCCTGCACGTTGATGACGCGGTGGAAGCCCCGCCCCCACTTGTCCATGTGGTAGGCGACGTCGGGGAGGAAGTAGGTGGGCGCGCCGTTGCTGCGGATCATCACCCGGTCCTTCTGGTCCCCGAACTCGGTGGTGCGCAGCCAGGTCGCGCCGTCCCGCTCGTAGACGTAGCCGGTCTCCCGCAGCGCCTCGACGGTCGCCTCCACCTTCCCGTCGTCGTAGAGCGACGACTCGAGGAAGTACTCGTCGAAGTGGACGCGGAACTCGCCCAGGTCGCGGTCCTGCTCGGCGCGCAGCACGTCCACGGCGAAGCGGCGCATGGCGTCCAGCGCCTCGTGCGGAGGCGTCGTCCACCCAGCGGTCCCCGTCTGCTCCGGGCGAAGCGCTGGGCGATGTCGCGCACGTACTCGCCCTGATATCCGCCCTCGGGGATCTCTGCGCTTCGCCCATGCAGCTCCTGGTAGCGGGCGCGCACGCTCTCGGCCAGGCGGTCCATCTGCAGGCCGGCGTCGTTGTAGTAGAACTCGCGGTGGACCTTCCATCCGGTCCAGTCGAGGAGCGAGGCGATGGCGTCGCCCAGCGCGGCCTGCCGACCGTGGCCCAGGTGGAGCGGACCCGTGGGATTGGCCGAGACGAACTCGACCATGACCCGCTCGCCCTTGCCGACGTCGCGTGCGCCCGAAGCCTCGTCCGCGTCCAGGATCGTCTCCAGCGCGGACGCCACGGTGCCGGAGCTCAGTCGGAAGTTGAGGAAGCCCGGCCCCGCCACCTCGACGGCGGTGACGCCGGCCGCTTCCAGGTCGAGGCGGTCCGCGATCTCCTCGGCGATGTCCCGCGGCGGACGACCGAGGCGCTTGGCCAGGGTCAGCGCGACGTTGGTGGCCAGATCCCCGTGGGTGGGGTCGCGGGGGCGCTCGAGGCCGATGTGCGCGTCCTCGACACCCAGCTCGGCGAGGACCGCCTCCAGGGCGGCTCGAATGGCGTCCTGGGCCATGTCGCTCAGGAGCCCTCTCCCGAGGTGGCTGACGGCTTCTTCTCCGGAGCTTTCGGTGATTCGGCCTTCGCGTCGCCGCCCTTGTCCGCCCTCTCGCCCTTCTCCGACGAGGCCTTCTTCTTGTAGTCGGGGCTGCGGTAGTCCGTGATGTAGAAGCCCTCCCCCTTGAACAGGAACCCCGCGCCCGCGGAGATCTGGCGCTCGGCGGGCTCGCCGCATTCGGGGCAGTCGGCTGCGGGATCGTCGGAGATCCGCTGGAAGACCTCGAACTCGTGCCCGTTGGGGCAGCGGTACTCGTACGTCGGCATGGCGGCGATTCGGCGTGGAACCGTTCTGGTGGCAACAGCCCAGAAACGTAACCAAGGCGGGGGGGTGCGACTACCAGCGAAGTCCGAGGCGACCTGCCGGCCGTCCCACGTCCACCCTCAGCCGTCGTACGTCCCCCACTCGCTGCGCAGCACGTCGCTGATCTCGCCCAGGGTGCACCCCGCCTTCACCGCGTCGATGATGGGGGGCATGAGGTTCGCGTCCCGGCCGGCCACGTCGCCGACGCGACCCAGCGCAGCCCGGGCGGCCTCGTCGGCGCGCGCGCGCCGGCGCGACGCGAGCGCCTCCCGCTGGTTCCGCTCGAGCGCCGTGTAGTCGGGCTGGCCGATCCGGGGCGCCCCCTCGTCCTCCTCGTGGACGTTCACGCCCACCAGCGGCCGCTCCCCGGACTCCACCTCCTTCTGCCACCGGTAGGCGGCGCGGTGGATCTCCTCCTGCATGAAGTCGATCGCGCGCGCGGCGCCCCCGAGCTCCTCGATGCGCTCGAGGTAGCCACGCGCCCGGCTCTCGATCTCGTCCGTGAGCGCCTCGACGAAGTAGGAGCCGCCCAGCGGATCGGCCGTGCGGGCCACCCCCGACTCCGAGGCCAGGATCTGCTGCGTGCGCAGCGCCAGGCGCGCCGACTCCTCGGTGGGCAGCGCCAGCGCCTCGTCGTAGCCGTTGGTGTGCAGCGACTGCGTTCCGCCCAGGACGGCCGCGAGGGCCTGCACGGCCACGCGCACGACGTTGTTGAGCGGCTGCTGCGCCGTGAGCGTCGAGCCGCCCGTCTGGGTGTGGAAGCGCAGGCGGCCGCGGCGTCCGAGGCGCCGTAGCGCTCCCGCATGAGCCGCGCCCACAGGCGCCGGGCCGCCCGGAACTTCGCGACCTCCTCCAGGAAGTCGTTGTGCGCGGCGAAGAAGAACGAGAGCCGGGGCGCGAACGTCTCGAGGTCGATGCCGCGGGCGAGCGCCTGCTCGACGTACTCGAGGCCGTTGGCGAAGGTGAACGCGACCTCCTGGGGTGCGGTCGAGCCGGCTTCGCGGATGTGGTAGCCGGAGATGGAGATCGTATTCCAGCGCGGCACCTCGGCCGCGCAGAACGCCATGATGTCGGACACCAGGCGCAGGGTCGGCTCCACCGGATAGATGTACGTACCCCGCGCGATGTACTCCTTGAGCACGTCGTTCTGGACGGTGCCGGACAGGGCCGTGCGCGGGACGCCCTGCTCGTCCCCCAGCGCGACGTAGCAGGGCCAGCAGGATCGCGGCCGTGCTGTTGATCGTCATCGACGTGGACACCTGGTCCAGGCGGATGCCCCGGAACAGGGTGCGCATGTCCTCCAGGGAGTCGATGGCGACGCCGACGCGCCCGACCTCGCCCGCCGCCATGGCGGCGTCGGAGTCGTAGCCCATCTGGGTCGGGAGGTCGAAGGCCACGGACAGCCCGGTCTGTCCCCGCTCGAGGAGGTACCGGAAGCGCACGTTCGTCTCCTCCGCGGTGCCGAAGCCGGCGTACTGGCGCATCGTCCAGACGCGACCCCGGTACATGTCGGGGTAGACGCCCCGGGTGAAGGGGAAGGCGCCCGGCTCGCCGACCGCGTCCCGGTCGGGCGACGCTCCGCGGCCCGTACACGCGCTCGACGGGGATCCCGCTGTCGGTGGCGAAGGCCCGTCTCGTCCCGGCTCATTCGGTGCCTCCCCTCGCCGTCCGGCGCCGCCAGGTCGACGAGGATCTGGTCCTTCTCCACGGCCTGCCCGGGCTCGACGTGGATGCGCGCCACCACGCCCGCGGCCTCGGCCTTGAGCTCGTTCTCCATCTTCATCGCCTCGACGATGACCAGCCCGCGCCCCGCCTCGACCCGGTCGCCCTCCTCCACCTGCACCTTCACCACCAGGCCCGGCATCGGGCGCCCGCACGGGCCGCGGCCCGTCGGGTGCCGTCGTGGCGCCCGTCATCTCGCGGATCACCCGGGTGCGCTCGTCCACGGCCTCGGCGCGGTAGCGGTGCCCTCGCAGGTGGAGGTCCCAGAGCCCGCCGCCGTTGCGCTGGGCGATGAGCCGGTAGGATTCCCCGTCCAGCACCAGGCTGCGTAGCCCGGTCCCGGCGACCTGCGCCAGGTCGGTGTCGACGGCGCGCTCCGTCGAGCGGTCACGCCCTCGGGGCCGAGCTCGACCTCGAAGGTCCGGCCGGCGAGCGTCACGTAGTAGCGCATCATCCCTCCGGAACGAAGACGGCCACGGTCTCCACGTGCGCCGTCTGCGGGAAGAGGTCGAAGCAGCGGAGCGCCGCGAGCCGGAACGTCGGCTGCCAGGCGCCGCGCGTCGCGGGCCAGCGTCGCCGGGTCGCAGCTCACGTAGACCACGCGCGCCGGAGGGCGTCGTCCGAGTGCTTCGGGCACCGACTCCTCCAGGCCGGTCGCGGGGCGGGTTGAGCACGACCAGGTCGGCGGGGAGGGTGCTCCGGCGAGGTGCGTCCTCCACCGGGCCCTCCACGACGTCGAAGCCCCCGGCGCCTCGTGACGGGCCGCCGCGCACGCCTCGGCGTCCAACTCGATGCCGGTCACCCGCCACCCGCGCCGGGCCAGCGCGCGGCCGTATACGCCGACGCCGCAGTATGCGTCGACGGCGCCCGCCGCCGTCGCCCACGCGACGCCAGGACGTGGGCGACGAGCGACTCGGCGGCCTCGCGGTTCACCTGTAGGAACGCGCGCCCCCCGACCGGCACCCGCTCCTCGCCCCAGGTCTCCTGGAGGGCCTCTCCCGCCACGAGGACGGCGCGTCGCGCTCCCTCGCGGCTGGTGCCACACGGCACGCAGGCCCTGCGACCCGCGCAAGGAGTCCGGTAGCGTCCCACCCTCCCGCCCCGCCGCGCACCAGGAGGAGGACGCCCCCGTCGGCGGCCCGGAGCGTCAGCCGCAGCTCCCTCGCCGGCGGGAGGGCCGCGGGGTCGGCGCGGCAGGGCCGTGCGGAGCCGGCTCCACGCCTCGAGGATCGCGCGGCTCGGGAAGGAGGCACTCTCCGTGGACGTCCACGATCCGGTCCGGGTCGCTCGAGCGCGTGGAAGCCGGCCACGATCCGGCCGCCGTCCAGGCGGCGCAGCGTGAACGTCAGTCGGTTCCGGTAGGCGGTGCGCAGCGGGGAGGGCTCGACGGCGGGCGGCTCGACGTCGATCCCCCCGATGCGACTGCAGCGCGTCCGCGACGAACCGCCCCTTCCACGCGAGCTGCGCGCCGTACGTCGACGTGCTGCAGCGCGCATCCCCCGCAGCCGTCGAACAGCGGGCACGGGGGCTCCACCCGCTCGGGTCCCGGCTCGACGACCCGAAGGAGCGTCGCCTCCGCCCAGCGCTTGCGCACCCGTCCGCACCCGGACGTCCGCGGCGTCGCCCGGGAGCGGTCCGCTGGACGAACGCCACCCGCCCGTCCGGCAGGTCGGCCACCCCGGCACCGCTGGAGGCGAGCGCCCGGACGCGAACGCGTGCGGTGTCTCCGGTGGCCACGGGGTCGCGGGGAGCCGTCACGTCCGCCAGGGCCATCCGGTCCTTCTCCAGCTCGACATCCCGCCCTGGCCGTCGGCCCCGATGCGCGGGGTCCGCTGGCGCCGTCGGTCGTCCTCCTCCAGGAGCGCGGCGGCCACCGCGGCCGCGCGCAGCACGTCCTCGTCGTGCTCGCCGTTCACCAGCCCGGGATGCTCCTCGACGTAGCGGATGCTCAGCCTGCCGGCACGGAAGTCGGGCTCCGCCATGACGCGGCGGTGGAATGGCGCGCTGGTGTCGACGCCGATCACGACCAGCTCGTCGAGGGCCCGCGCCATGCGGGCGATCGCCGCGTCGCGGGTGGGCGCGTGCACGATCAGCTTCGCCAGGAGTGGATCGTAATGGAGGGAGACCTCGAAGCCGGTCTGGATGCCCCCGTCCCAGCGCACGCCCGGCCCGGTGGGCACCTCGAGGTGTGTGACGGTTCCGGTGGAGGGCATGAATCCCCGATAGGGATCCTCCGACGTGATCCGGCACTCGATGGCGTGCCCCTTGAAGCGAATGTCGTCCTGAGCGAAGGGGAGCGGCTCCCCGGAGGCGATGCGCAGCTGCCAGGCAACGATGTCCAGACCGGTGACCAGCTCGGTGACCGGGTGCTCGACCTGCAACCGGGTGTTCATCTCCAGGAAGAAGAAGTCCCCGTCCTGGAAGAGGAACTCGACCGTGCCCGCGCCCACGTAGGAGACCGCCTCCGCGGCTCGCACCGCTGCCGCGCCCATCCTCGCGCGCAGCTCGGGTGTCAGCACGGGCGAGGGCGCCTCCTCGACCAGCTTCTGGTGGCGTCGCTGGATCGAGCACTCCCGCTCGCCCAGGTGGATCACGTTGCCCCGCGTATCGCCGAGGACCTGGATCTCGACGTGGCGGGGGCGGCTCAGGTACCGCTCCAGGTACACGGATCCGTCGCCGAACGCGGACAGCGCTTCGCGGCGCGCGGCCTCGAACGCACCCGGGAGCTCCGCGGGCTCGGACACCACGCGCATCCCCTTCCCCCCACCGCCCGCCGTCGCCTTCAGAAGCACCGGATAGCCGATGTCCTCGGCCGGCCGTAGCCGCCGCTTCCGGATCCTCCACCGGCTCGACCAGGCCCGGCACGATCGGGACGCCTGCCTCCCGCATGCGCCGGCGCGCCTCGGTCTTGTCGCCCATCGCGGCGATGGTCGCGGCCGTCGGCCCCACGAACGTCAGGCCGGCGTCCGCGACGGCCTGGGCGAAGTGGGCGCGCTCGGCCAGGAAGCCGTAGCCGGGATGGATGGCGTCCGCCCCGGAGGCGCGGGCCGCTTCCAGGATGCGATCCACGCGGAGGTAGCTCTCCGACGACGACGCCGGACCGATGAGCCGCGCGGCATCCGCCTCGAGAACGTGGGGGGCGAGCCGGTCCGGCTCCGAGTACACGGCCACCGTGCGGATGCCGAGCTCACGCGCCGCGCGAACGATACGGACGGCGATCTCGCCGCGGTTCGCGATCAGGAGGGTGCGGATCAAGATCGACGGCCGGAGAAGCGTTGGGGGACGGGACCTTTCGAGCCCCGGAACTTACGCACTCGCCGCCGCGGGGGGAAACCCCGTGAGGTGCCCGCGCCGAACGGGAAGGGGGCGGGACCGGAAGCCGGCCCCGCCCCCGGCAGGCCGTCGATAGGTGGCCTGCCGAACGCGCTCGGTCTCCCGGATGTCAGCGGGACAGGTGACCTTGCACGCTCATCTCGCGCTCGTGGCGCATGATCCGGAACGTGATCGCCTCCTCGGCCGTGTAGCTGCGCAGGATTCTCCGCAGCTGGTCCGGACCGTCCACCTCTCGATCTCCCACGGTCAGGACCACGTCCCCTGGCTGCAGGCCCAGGGGTGAGTCGTCGGGGACGTCGGCCACGAGAACGCCGTGCTCCACGCCGAAGTACGACGCGAGCTTCGGATTCAGCTCCACCAGGTCCAGCTCGCCGGGGGTCCGGAAGAGCCAGACACCCTCGTCCGGGTTCGTGAGGACACGGAACCTCGGCGTGGAGGTCGAATCCCTCCACACGCTCAGACCGAGGGCTCCCCGGGGCATCTCGAGCCGCAGGCGCCGCATGCTGTCGCCCAGCACCCGCATGCGGTCCGCCATCTCCCGGGCATTCCATCCGGGGCCCATCACGCCGAGCGTCGTCCATCCGGCCAGGTCCCGCGCCTCCACGGTGGTCGTGTGGGTCTGGTCGTCGCGCAGGTATTCGACCTCGACCTTCTGTCCCGGGTCGACATCGCGGGCGATGGCCAGGAGGCGCTGCACCGGGACCGAGCGGTCCAGGTCGAAGTCGGCCTCGGTCGCCGAGTCCAGCGGCTCCAGGAGGCTGTGGCCGTCCAGGCTCGTGATCACGTCGCCGGCTCGAATGCCCGCCTCCTCGGCGGGCCCCCCGTCCGTCACGGACTCGACACGGGCACCGCGGGCGTCGGCGCGCGCACCCTGGTCGGTGGACACCGTGATCCCCAGCCGGGCGCGGGTGTCCCGGAACGCGTACACGTTGGCCAGCCTGGGCGTCCGCAGGCAGGTGCAGTTCGGGATCTCCTCCCCGTTGCGATCCACGCACCGGCAATCGGCGCGCTCGCCTGGCACCCGGGCCTGTGCCGCGACCGCAGTTGCGGTCAGGAACGCGGCCAGCGCCAGTCCTCCGGTGGCGAGCGCGCCGCGCGCACGCCCCAGCCATGGACCGCGTCTCCGCATCGTCTTCATCGTCGTCCCTCCGACAGGTTGGTTCGCCGACCTCGTCGGCTGACCATGGGATGCCGGCCGGTGCGGAGGGGGTTGTCCGGAGGCGCGCCCTAGAGCGGGAGGTTGCCGTGCTTCTTGCGGGGGTTCTCGTCGCGCTTGTTGCGCAGCATGTCGAGGGCGCTCACCAGTCGCGGTCGCGTCTCCCGCGGATCGATCACGTCGTCCACATACCCTCGGGCCGCGGCGACGTAGGGATGCGCCAGCGTGTCGCGGTACTCCTGTATGCGTGCCTCGACCGCCGCCTCGGGGTCGTCCGCCTCGGCGATCTCCTTGCGGAAGAGGATCTCCACCGCACCCTTCGGCCCCATCACCGCGATCTCGGCCTGCGGCCACGCCAGGTTGATGTCGCCACGGATGTGCTTGGAGTTCATGACGTCGTAGGCGCCGCCGTAGGCCTTGCGCGTGATCACCGTCACCTTCGGCACCGTCGCCTCGCTGAAGGCGTACAGGAGCTTCGCTCCGTGGCGGATGATGCCGCCGTGCTCCTGGGTGACGCCCGGGAGGAAGCCCGGCACGTCCTCGAGCACGACCAGGGGGATGTTGAAGGCGTCGCAGAAGCGCACGAAGCGGGCGCCCTTGTCCGACGAGTCGATGTCGAGCACCCCCGCGAGGACGGCCGGCTGGTTCGCCACGATCCCGACCGCGTGCCCGCCCAGGTGGGCGAAGCCGACGAGGATGTTGCCCGCGAAGCGGGCGTGGACCTCGTAGAATGCGCCGTCATCGACGAGGTGTCGGATGACCTCACGCATGTCATACGGGCGATTGGGGTTGTCCGGCACGACCTCGAGTAGCTTCTCGTCCTGCCGATCCGCCGGATCGGCCGTCTCGAGCGGTGGGGGGAGCTCGGTGTTGTTCTGCGGGATGAAGCGGAACAGCTCCCGCACCGCCGCCAGGCACTCGGGCTCCGAGTCGTGGGCGAAGTGGGCCACGCCGGACTTCGAGGCGTGGACGTCCGCGCCGCCGAGGCCCTCCATGTCGATGTCCTCGTGGGTGACGGTCTTCACCACGTTGGGGCCGGTCACGAACATGTAGCTCGTTCCGCGCACCATGTAGACGAAGTCCGTGATGGCGGGAGAGTAGACGGCGCCTCCCGCGCAGGGCCCCAGGATGACGCTGATCTGGGGGATGACCCCGCTGGCCAGGGTGTTGCGCAGGAAGATGTCCGCGTAGCCCCCCAGGCTGACGACGCCCTCCTGGATCCGTGCGCCCCCGGAGTCGTTCAGCCCGACGATGGGCGCGCCGTTCTTCAGGGCCATGTCCTGCAGCTTCACGATCTTCTCGGCGTGGGCCTCCGACAGCGAGCCCCCGAAGACCGTGAAGTCCTGGCTGAAGACGTAGACCAGCCGTCCGTGGATCGTGCCGTACCCGGTGACGACCCCGTCGCCCAGGATCTTCCTGTCCGCCAGCCCGAAGTCCGTCGACCGGTGCGTGACGAAGCGGTCCAGCTCCACGAACGAGTCCGCGTCCAGGAGCAGGTCGAGGCGCTCGCGTGCCGAGAGCTTGCCACGGGCGTGCTGCGCTTCGATTCGCGCCTCGCCGCCCCCCTGCTCCGCCTGGCGGCGAAGTTCCTCGAGTCGCTTCAGCTTGTCGTGGATCGACATGCCGGGTGTGCTCCTATCCGGCGGGTATGAGGGTTCCGTGCTCGATCTGCACGATGTGCGTCCGGCGGACCACCCGCCCGTCGATCACCGAGAACGTCCCGGTGGCGCCTTCCAGGTCCTGGATCCGCTCGAGCGACGCCCGGACTCCGGCCGGGGTCCGGGCTCCGGTGCGCGCGGCGTCGAGGAGAAGGAGCGCGGCGTCGTAGCCCAGCGCCGGTACCGGGCTGACCAGCGTCTGCCGGAAGTGGTCCTCGTACGCCTCCCGGAAGCGGGCGTACCCGGGACTTCCCGGCCCCGCATCCACCGGCGCCGTCGCGATGACACCGTTGGTGTGCCGCTGATCGACGGTCGCGAGCGTCTCGGCGTCGGTCCACCCCGACGTGCCCAGCGTCCGGATGGCGAGGGTGTCCAGGCCGAAGAACGTCACCTGCGGCGCCACCAGCTCCACGTCTTCGGGCGGAATCGGGATGAAGACCGCCACCGGTTGCAGCACCTCCACGTGCAGCGTGTCGTCCGGGCCAAGCCCCAGCTCCGCGATCTCGGCGGCGCGCAGTGCCTGGCGGGCGCCCCGGATCTGATCCGCGAAGTAGGTCGCGCCCACCTCGTAGACGAAGCGGCCGGCCAGCGCCACCCCGGTTTCCTGCAGCGCGCTCACGAAGGCGTCGGCCTCCTCCATGGACTCGGGCGCCCGGGAGTTGATCACCGCCACGCGCACGAAACCGGCTCGCGCGGCGTACCGCGCCATCGCCGCGGCCGCGTAGGGATCGGCGCCGGACAGCGTGTAGGTGCCTTCGGCCTCGGCCGTCCGGGCGGTGGGGGAGACGAGCGGCAGCGCTCCCGTCCGCTCCTGTGCCGCGGCCTCCAGAGCACCGGACTCCAGGAATCCGACGGCGCCCACGGCGTCCGTCTCCTCGAGCGCCCGCACCGTCGAGGCTGCGAGGGACGGCTCGCCACGGTCGTCACGGGCGTCGATGCTCACCGCCACCGAGGGGTCCAGGTAGCTGGAGGCGGCCACCTCCACGCCCTCGGCGATCTGCTCCGCGAACTGGCGGAACCCCGGCGATCCTCCCGTCGGCAGGACGGAGGCGATGTCGAGGGGGCGAGCGTGCGCTCCAGGCAGGTCCACCGACCTCCCCTCGAGGATCGCGGCGGCGGTGAGCGAGTCCACACCCCGGGCGCCGGCGTCGATGGCGGCGCGGGCGAAGCTCATGGCCTGCGTCCGGTCCCCGCTCCGGTCGAGGAGCAGGGCGTAGCTCGACAGGGCGATGGGACGGAGCGGCGCGTTCTGCGGCGTGCGATCGAGCACCTCCCCCAGCTCCGTGGGGCCGAGCTCGACCGCCGCTTCGCGCGCGGCGTCAGCCGCGCGCAACAGGAGGTTCGTCGGCGCTCCTGGAGGGATGCGTAGCAGACGGTCGAGGCGCGCGGCCTGGTCACCGACCCGGGCCATCGCCTCGGCCTGGAGGACGCGGGCCTCCGCCACGCGCGGGTCACCCGTCTCCAGGAGGGACGCGAACCGTCCAGCGGCCTCGTCCGCGGCCTCGGGTGCGCCGTCTTCCAGGCTGGCCCGCGCCAGGAGGAAGAGAGCGCGCCCGGACACGGGCGCGGCCGGGTACTGGTCCACGATCCGCTGGGCCATGGCACGCGCCTGCGCCGTCTCTCCAGCCTCCAGGGCCCGCTCGGCGCTCGCGAACAACTCCGCAGCCTGGCTCTCGCGCGCCGGAGAGATGGACCCCGGCGCGAGGACCGGGTCGGGCCAGGCGGGGGCGGCGGGCGCCGTGCCGGGGCCCGGCGCGCCGACGACGCTGCACCCCGCGAGCAGGAGCGCCGGGAAAAGGAAACGCCCGGACGCGAGCGGCGTCCGGGCGATCCTGCTCCTCGAGATCATGGTCTCCCTCGGATCCGAGGTTCGACGCGCACGGGGGCTCAGCCCTCGCTCGCGGCCTTGTCCTCGTCCTCCGCCTCGGCTTCCGCGGCCGGCGCCGCCTCGGCCTCGGGAGCCGGGGCGGCATCCTCGGCTTCGGGCTTCCTCGGCCTTCGCTTCGGGCTCCTCGGCTTTCGCTTCGGGCTCCTCGGCTTTCGCTTCGGGCTCCTCGGCTTTCGCTTCGGGCTCCTCGGCTTTCGGGCTCTCGGGCTCCTCGGCCTTCGCTTCGGGCTCGCCTGGCGCCCTGGGGGTCTCGACGGCTTCGTCGCCACCCTCGTCGCCCCTGGCGGCCGCCTCGCGGGCCGCACGCGCAGCGTCGATCACTTCCTGCGGCTTGCGCTCGGGCGTCTCGGTCACCTCCAGGACGATGCGACGGTTCGCCGCGTCCGACTCCAGGACGCGCAGGCTCACCGGATCGCCGTCGCCGTAGTACTCCTCGAGGCGGTTGGCGTCCTCGACCCCGGAGTGCGAGGCGGGCACGAAGCCCTCGATGTCGTCGCCCAGATCCACGACCACGCCCTTGTCCTGGACGCGCACGACATGGCCGTCGTGCTCGACCCCGGGCGCGAAGCGCTCGGAGATCCCCGGCCACGGATCGTCCCGGAGCTGCTTGATCCCCAGGCTGATACGCTTGTTCTCGGCGTCCACGTCGAGAACCATGACATCGACCTCCTGGCCCTTCTGCACGACCTCGGAGGGATGCTCGACCCGCTTCGTCCAGCTCATGTCCGAGACGTGCACGAGGCCGTCGATTCCGGGCTCGATCTCGACGAACGCACCGAACGAGGTGAGGTTGCGCACGACGCCGTTGAGCTTCGTGCCGGTGGGGTACTTCACCGGCAGCGCGAGCCACGGGTCCTCCTCGATCTGCTTCATGCCGAGAGAGATCTTCTCGTCGTCGGGGTCCACCTTCAGGACCACCGCCTCGATCTCCTCGCCGATGGACACGACCTTCGACGGGTGCCGGACGTTGCGCGTCCAGCTCATCTCGGAGATGTGCACCAGGCCCTCGACACCCTTCTCCAGCTCTACGAAGGCGCCGTAGTTGGTGATCGACACCACCTTGCCGCGGACGCGCGAGCCCACCGGGTACTTCTTGTCGATGTCCGTCCACGGATACGGCAGGAGTTGCTTCATCCCGAGGGAGATGCGCTCCCGGTTCCAGTCGATGTCGAGGACCTTCACGTCCAGCGCCTTGCCGATCTCCACGACCTCGGAGGGATGGCCGACGCGGCCCCACGACATGTCGGTGATGTGCAGCAGGCCGTCGAGGCCGCCCAGGTCGATGAAGGCGCCGAAGTCCGTGATGTTCTTCACCACGCCCTCGCGCACCTGGCCGACCAGGAGCTCCTTGACCAGCGTCTCGCGCTTCTTCTCGCGCTCCGCCTCCAGGATCACCCGGCGCGACACGACGATGTTACGCCGCCGCTTGTTCAGCTTGATGATCTTGAACTTGTAGGCCTCGCCGATCAGGTCCTCGATGTTCGGGACGCGGCGCAGGGCGATCTGCGAGCCGGGGAGGAAGGCGTCCACGCCCATCAGGTCGACGGTGACGCCGCCCTTGATCTTGCGGACCAGGGTACCCTTGACCGGCCGGTCGGCCTCGTGCGCCTCGCGGATCTTCTCCCAGACGCGGAGGAAGTCGGCCTTCTTCTTGGAAAGCACGACGACGCCGTCGTCGTCCTCGAGGCTCTCGAGGAGGACTTCGACCTCTTCACCGACTGCGGGGGGGTCCTTGAACTCGTCGAGGGCGACGGACCCTTCGCTCTTGAACCCGAACTCCAGGATCACCGAGGCGTCGGTGACGCGCAGGACCTTGGCGTTGACGATCTCGCCCTCGCGGATGTCCTGGAAGTCCTCGTGGAACTCCTCCAGGAGGGCCTCGAACTCCTCGCGCGAGGTGGAGAGGGGCTCCTCTCCGTAGGGGTCGTTGAGCAGCTCGGGAGAGATGCCCTCCGGGTTGTCCATCACCGCGGTGCGCACCTCGCCGGTGAGGGCGTCCACTTCGACGTACTCCTCGGCCGCCAGCTCGTCAGCGGTGGGCTCGTCGGACTCGATCGGGGTCTGGTTGTCGGTCATGGTCTCGGATGCCCCGCGCGGGAAGCGCGGGTCCTTGCCGGAATCCCGTGGACGGGACGTCCGGGCTCGGGGGAAAACGAAGAAAGGCCGGAGCATGCGCCCGTCCGGGTATCCGCGTGCTCGTTGGCCTTTCGGCGAACGACGTCTCGGCCCCTTCAAGCGATGGTGCCGAGACCCGGTAAGCTATCGGGCGCGTGCTGGAGCGTCAACGTCCGCGCGTGTCATCCCGAGGCCTGTGGGGGGCCCGGGGTTCCGTCGCCCGGCCGCCCGCGTGGGCGCGCACCAGCTCGACGACGGCACGGACCTGCTCCTCGAAGGAGAGCCGCGTGGTGTCCAGGTCGAACGCGTCGTCGGGCCGGCGTAGCGGGGACACTTCCCGTTCGCTGTCCCGCTTGTCGCGCGCGGCGATCTCTCCGGCCTCCCGGGCGATCTCCGGCTCGCTGCCCGGTCGCCCGGTCCGCTCGAGTATGCGGCGGCGCGCCCGCTCGTGAAGGTCGGCCCTCAGGAAGACCTTCACCGCGGCGTCCGGAAACACGACGGTTCCCATGTCCCGCCCGTCGGCAACGAGGCTCCCGTCTCTCCCGGCCTCCCGCTGCAGGCCGAGGAGCCCGGCGCGCACCGCCGGGATCCGGGCCAGCGGGGAGACGTGCGCCGTGACCCGTTGGGAGCGCAGCTCCGCGTCGAGGAGCCGATCCCCGACCCGGACCTCGAACCCGTGATGCGTCGGGGTCGCGCGCACGCCCAGCCGCCGCACGTCGTTCTCCGTCAACGACCCCCACGTCTCGGGGGTACGGCCCGACTCGAGGAGCGCGAAGGTGAGGGCACGGTAGAGGGCGCCGGAGTCCAGGTGCCGAAACCCCAGACGCCTGGCCACCTCCCGGGCCGTGGTCGACTTCCCCGAGCCGGCGGGACCGTCGATGGTCACCACGGGACCGTGCTGCCGCGTACCGGTCATCCGCCTGCGGTCCGTGCGAGGGAGCGCAGCAGCGCCCAGAACCCGGGGAACGACACGTCCGCGGCGCCCGGCTCGTCGACTTCGATCCGATTCCCCGGCGCGGCTCCGAGGACCCCGAAGGCCATCGCGATCCTGTGATCGCCGTAGGCGCGCACGGTGCCGCGAAGGGGGCGGTCGGTGCCCTGGACGACC
Source organism: uncultured Gemmatimonadales bacterium (assembly GCA_963848895.1). Classification (GTDB taxonomy): domain Bacteria; phylum Gemmatimonadota; class Gemmatimonadetes; order Longimicrobiales; family Gaopeijiaceae; genus SZUA-318. The sequence continues at coordinate 727,219 of CAWKGE010000013.1, read as the reverse complement.
AGGCCGTCCGGCGCCTCCTCCACCTGTACGCCGAGGTCGCGCAGGTTGTGGACCAGCGCGGCGATGCGGTCGGATTCCTTGTGACGGAGCTCGGTGGCTCCCGTGATGCGGGTCTCCCCCTCCGCCCGGGCCCCGAGGACCGCCACGAGCGGCAGCTCGTCGACGAGGCGCGGAACCTCTTCGGCGCCGACGGCGGTCCCCCGCAAGGGGGCTGCCACCAGCCCCACCCTGGCCCGCGGCTCTGTCGTCGCCTCCGGGCCGTCGGCCTCGACCTGTACCGGGGCGCCCATCCGCGCGAGCACGTCGAAGAAGGCGGTTCGCGTCGGGTTGACGCCCACATCCTCGATCTCGACCATCCCGTCCGCGCCCCCCAGGGCGGCGAGGGCGAGGAGGAACGCCGCCGAGGAGACGTCGCCGGGGACCTGGAAGTCGAGCGGGGCCAAGCCGGTGCGGCGGGTCGCGCAACTCCACGCGCCACCCCGGCCCCGCCGCGTGCGCGATCACCGGGCAGCCGGCCTGCGCGAGGAGGCGCTCCGTATGGTCCCGGGACTGGCGGGGCTCGGTCACCAGCACGAACGCGTCCCCGGTCACGCCGGCCAGGAGGAGCGCGCTCTTCACCTGGGCGCTGGCGACCGGGCTGGTCCACTCCAGCGCGCGCAGGGGACGGCCCCCGCGCACCGATATCGGGAGGCGGCCTTCCCGCTCGAGGGCCTTGAAGCGGGCACCCATGAGCGCGAGGGGCTCGGTCACGCGGGCCATCGGGCGACTCCGGAGCGAGGAGTCGCCGGTGAGAACGGCCTCCAGCGGACAGCCGGCGAGCACCCCCAGGAGGAGTCGCGTGCCGGTCCCGGAGTTGCCCAGGTCCAGGGGGCCGGCCGGGGAGGTGAACCCACCGAGGCCGGTGCCGCGCACCCGCAACTCCTCGCCCGCCCGGGGGAGCGGGCCGAGCTCCGCCCCGAGCGCGCGGAGCGCGCCCGCCGTCGAGTCGGCGTCGCCTCCGTGCAGGAGCCCCGACAGCCGACTCTCCCCGTCGGCCAGCGCCGAGAGGATGAGCGCCCGCTGCGTGAGCGACTTGTCGCCCGGCACGCGAAGCCTCAAGGCTCCGCCCTCCAGGAACGGGTCTCCTCCATCCATCCCTCGAGCCCGTCGGCATCGCCGCCCTCGACGAGGTCGGCGAGGTCGCGCACGCGCTGGGCGAGCGTGCGGAGGGATTCCGGCAGGGACGACGGGGCGTGAGCGAGGAGGTCGCGCCACACCGTGGGCGAGCTGGCGGCGAGCCTGGTCATGTCCCGGCCGCCGGGTCCCAGCATCGACGGCGCCACGTCCGCGTCAGCCAGCAACCGGGCAAGGGCGTTGGCCGTGAGCTGCGGGAGATGGCTGGCCAGCACCATGAGACGGTCGTGCGCGTCCACGTCGGCGAGCCGGGGGGCCGCGCCCAGCGTCCGCCAGAAGGCCTCGAGGCGGCGCGCTTCGTGTTCCCCCGCCCCGTCGACGACGAGCCACACGCGGGCACCGACGTACAGGTCCGCCCGCGAGGCCCCGAAGCCCGAGGCTTCTCCACCGCACATCGGGTGGGCACCCACCCAGCGGGAAGCGAGACCCGCCGCGCGCACCGCGTCCAGGATCGGTCGCTTGAGGCTCGCGAGATCCGTGAGGAGCGCCCGGGTCGAGAGGGACCCGGCCAGGGAGTCGGCCAGCCGGCACGCGGCCGCGAGAGGCGTCGCGAGCACGACCAGATCGGCGCCTTCCACGGCGCCCTCCGGATCCGTAGTGACCTCCGAGACCGCACCCGCCGCGCGGGCGTCCTCGCGCTCCCGGGCGACGGGCGACCATCCCACGACGGTAGGCGGGGAGGTCAGACCCAGGAGGGCGCGGGACAGTGAGCCGCCCATGAGACCGAGGCCCAGAACCCCCACCCTCGCGAAGGGCTTCGCCTCCTCAGGGCTCATGCGGCCCGACCACGTAGAGCAGCGGCACGCGGGACAGGAGCGGATCGGCGCCCACCATGGAAAGGAAGCGCGCCTCCAACATCCGGTGCCGGTCGAGGTCCTCGAAGGGGACGTCCACCAACATGAGCCCGCGCAACGGCCCCCGGTGGCGCAAGCCGATCACGGCGCCACGCGAATCGGCTCCGAACACCGAGCGCGCCAACTCGAGCGCCCGCCACTGGGCGGCGCGGACCTCCCAGCGGCCGAGGCGCTCGGCCTCGGTCAGGACGCCTTGAAGGAGATGGGGCTCGGGCCGGTCCGATCGGTCCCCTCCCCCTCCGGGCCGGAGGGGGATCAGGCTGCTCACGGTTCGGCCGCTCCCGCGCGGCTGGGCACGGGCGCCGCCTCGGCCTCGTCGGTGAAGGGCACCTCCAGCACCAGGCCGTCGTGCGCCACACGGGTAGCTGCGAAGATGGCCCGAGCTTCTTCTTCGAGCGGCCCCGGCATGTCCGAATAGCGCGCCGACAGGTGCGTCAGGAGAAGCTGGCCCACGCCGGCCTCGCGCGCGACTGCGGCCGCCTCCCCTGCCGTGCTGTGGTAGGTGTCCCGCGCGCGATCGCCCTCGTCCGCCCCGAAGGTGGCCTCGTGCACCAACACGTGCGCGCCGCGGGCCCGCTCGATCACGCTCGCGGCAAGGCCGGGTGTCGCCCGTGTACACCACCAGCCGCCCCGGCCGGGGTGGACCCACGACCTCTGCCGGATGAACCGTCCGGCCGTCCACCTCCACGGAGCATCCCCGGTGCAGCTTGCCGAAGAGGGGCCCCTCCGGGACGCCGAGCTCCCGGGCCCGCCGCACGTCGAAGCGCCCGAGGCGAGGATCCTCCACCAGTGCCCACCCCACGGCCGTGGTACGGTGCACCACCGGGAACGCCTCGATGGAGTAGCCCTCGCCGGCGACGCCCTCCCCCGGAGCGACCTCGTGGATCTCCACCTCGAAGGGAGAGCGGTCCACCCCGAGCGTGACCGCCGAGCCCAGCAGAGAGGCCGACCCCGGGGGACCGTAGATGCGCAGAGGCTCGATGCGTCCCTGCAGCCCCATGGTGCGCAGCAGGCCGGTGATCCCCAGGAAGTGGTCCGCGTGCATGTGCGTCACGAAGATCGACTGCAGCGCGAAGCCCGTTCCGTAGCGCATCATCTGGCGCTGCGTCCCCTCCCCGCAGTCGAAGAGCATCACGTCCCCCTCGCGCTGCACGGCGATCCCGCTCACGTTCCGCCCGACCGTGGGGCGGGAGGCGGCTGTGCCGAGGAAGGTGAGGCGGATCATGGAATGCGCGTGGAAGGGACGTGCCGGGCCGACGCCGCCAAGGTAGCCTCTCCCGAGGGCGCCTCCAAGGCGACGCGCCCATCCGGAATTCCCCGCCGGGGACGGAGTTGGACACCGCGCGCGGGCGCCCGTAGGATGATGCCAACGCGCCACCTCCACGGAGGACCCCGTCATGCAGAGCCGCCGCCGTTTCCTGGGCACCTTCTCGTTCCCGGCCGCCGCGGCCGCACTGGGCGTCCCCTTCAGGCCGACCTTCCTGGAGGCGTCCGCATCCCACATCGCCGAAGAGCTGAAGCGGCATCCGGGCGCCCCGGACCAGGTCGCATCCGACGAGGATTTCTGGTTCGAGGTGAGCCGCGCCTTCACCGTCGACCGAACCCTCGTGAACCTGAACAACGGCGGCGTGAGTCCCGCGCCCGCGTGGGTGCAGGACGCGATGAAGCGCCATCTCGACTATTCGAATCTGGCGCCACCCTACACGATGTGGTCGATCCTCGAGCCGCAGCGCGAGGGCGTGCGGGAGCGGATGGCCCGCCAGTGGGGTGTGGACAAAGAGGAGGTGGCCTTCACGCGCAACGCCTCCGAGAGCCTCCAGATCATGCAGCTCGGGCTCGACTTCCAGCGGGGCGACGAGGTCCTGACCACGACGCAGGACTATCCGCGGATGATCACGACCTTCAAGCAACGGGAGCGCCGGGACGGCATCGTGCTCCGCCAGATCAAGATCCCGATCCCCGCGGAGGACCCCGCCGAGGTCGTGCGCCTCTTCGAGGCGGCCATCACCCCGAAGACCCGGGCGATCCTCGCGTCGCACATGATCAACATCACGGGGCAGATCCTCCCGGTCCGGGAGCTGTCCGCCATGGCACGCCGCCACGGGATCCCGCTCATCATCGACGGCGCCCACGCGCTGGCCCACTTCGATTTCACGCTGGCGGAGCTCGGCGTCGACAACTACTCGACCAGTCTGCACAAGTGGCTGTTCGCGCCGCACGGGACGGGGCTGCTGTACGTGCGCCGCGAGAAGATCGCCGACGTGTGGCCGATGATGGCGGCGCCCGAGACGATGGACGACAACATCCGCAAGTTCGAGGAGATCGGCACGCACCCCGCGGCCAACTACCTCGCCATCGGCGAGGCGCTCACGTTCCACCAGGGGATCGGCCCGGCGCGCAAGGACGCCCGCCTGGTCTACCTGCGAAACTACTGGGCCCAGCGCCTGTTGGAGCACGAGCGCGTGCGCCTGCACACGAGCCTCAAGCCCGGCTTCGCGTGCGGGATCGCCACCGTCCAGGTCGAGGGCGTCGACACCGGCGAGCTCAACAGCTGGCTGTGGGACAAGCACCGGATCCTGACGGTGGGCATCAAGCACCCCGAGTTCGAGGGCATCCGCGTATCGCCCAGCGTCTACACACGCCCCGAAGAGCTCGACCGCTTCGTGGACGCCGTGTCCTCGGTCGTGAAGAGCGGCCTCGCATGAGCGCCGTCGACCGCCGTTCACGGAGGGAGGGGATGCGCAGCCGGCGCGCCCCGGTCCTTCTCGCCCTGGTGGCGCTCGCGGCGTTGCCGGCCCCCGGCCGGGCGCAGATCCGCGTCGAGGACGCCCTGTCCTTCTCCTTCGCGTCCGGGTTGGTGGCGTCCACGACCGGGGACCGCATCGCATGGGTCGAGAACGACCGCGGCGCCCGGAACGTGTGGGTGGCGGAGGGACCCTCGTGGACGGGGCGTGCCGTCACGGCCTACGCCGCCGACGACGGCCAGGAGATCTCCTCCCTTACGTTCACGCCGGACGGCACGCACGTGCTCTATGTCCGGGGGGGCGCGCCGAACCGACAGGGCGAGGTGCCCGACCCGCTGTCCACGCCGGATGCCGAGGCGCGCGCCGTGTGGATGGTGCCGACCGCGGGTGGAGGCGAGCCCCGCAAGGTCGTGGACGGAGGAGGCTTCTCGCTGGCGCCCGACGGCACGCGCATCGTCTACGGGAAAGGCCGCGAGATCTGGGTCCTGGCCCTGGAGGAGGGCGCGGAGGCCCGGAAGCTCGCCACGGTGCGGGGAGGGCCGGGCAGCGTGACGTGGGCGCCGGACGGGACGCGGATCGCGTTCACGAGCAACCGGGGCGACCACTCCTTCATCGGCGTCGCCGATGCGACGTCGGGCACGGTGCGCTACCTCGACCCGGGCGTGTGGGAGGACGGCTCCCCGGTGTGGAGCCCCGACTCCCGGCGGATCGCCTTCCTGCGCGTGCCGCACGAGCGGGACCAGTTCCCGTTCGCGCCCCAGGCGGACGGGGCTGCCCTTCTCGATCCGCGTCGCCGACGCCACCACCGGCCAGGGACGCGAGGTATGGCGGGCGGCCGAAGGACGCGGGAGCGTGTTCAGCGGCGTGGACGCGGGCAGACAGCTCTTCTGGGGCGAGGGCGACCGGCTCGTCTTCCCGTGGGAGCGCGACGGGTGGAAGCATCTGTACGCGGTCCCGGCGGGTGGCGGCCAGCCCATCGCGTTGACGCCCGGCGGCTTCGAGGTGCAGTACGTCGCCATGACGCCGGACCGGCGCCGGATGATCTACGACTCCAACCAGGACGATATCGACCGCAAGCACGTGTGGACGGTCGACGTCGCCGGCGGGCCGCCCCGCCCCGTCACCAGCGGGGACCGGCCTGGAGTGGGGAGGCGTGGTCACCGGACGAGGAATCGTGGCCTTCCACGCTTCGTCCACCTCGCGTCCGGCGCACACCGTCGTGATGGTGGGCGACGAGCGCCGCGAGGTCGGGCCGGAGCTTCCCGGGGCCTTTCCCGGCGACCGCATGGTCACGCCGCAGCAGGTGGTGTTCCGCGCCGCCGACGGCCTGGAGATCCACGGGCAGCTGTTCCTGCCGCCGGGCGCGCGGGCCGGCGACCGGCATCCGGCGATGGTCTTCTTCCACGGAGGCTCGCGGCGCCAGATGCTCCTGGGCTTCCACCATCGCGACTACTACTCGAACGCGTACGCATTCAACCAGGTTCTGGCCAGCCACGGCTACGTGGTGCTCGCGGTCAACTACCGGAGCGGCATCGGCTACGGCATGGAGTTCCGCGAGGCGCTGAACTACGGCGCCACCGGCGCCAGCGAGTTCAACGACGTCATCGGCGCCGGTCTGTACCTGCAGAGCCGGGACGACGTCGACGGCGCCCGCATCGGGCTGTGGGGCGGCTCGTACGGCGGCTACCTCACGGCGCTCGGGCTGGCGCGCGCCTCCGACCTCTTCGCCGCCGGCGTGGACCTGCACGGCGTGCACGACTGGAACGTGGTCATCAAGAACTTCGTGCCCGACTACGAGGCCGAGGCGCACCCCGAGTTCTCGAAGCTGGCCTTCGCCTCGTCCCCCATGGCGTTCATCGACGGATGGCGCTCTCCCGTGCTCCTCATCCACGGCGACGACGACCGCAACGTCCCATTCTCCGAGTCGGTGGACATGGCCGAGTCGCTGGCGCAGCGGCACGTGGACTTCGAGCAGCTCGTGTTCCCCGACGAGGTGCACGGCTTCCTTCTGCACCGCAGCTGGGTGCGCGCGTATGAGGCGGCCCTCGACTTCCTGGGTCGAAAGCTCGGTGGTGGACGTGCCGCCGACGGTAGCGACCGGATGAGGATCTTCCTCGCCTTCGTGATCGCAGCGGCCCTCGCCTGGGGCCGCGGCCGGCGCCGCCTCCGCCGACATCGATCGCCCGCGCCCAGGTCCCGGACGACGTGTCCGCGGATTCACTCCGCGCTTTCTGGGAGGGGGGACGGTCCTTCGAGGAGTTCCTCGCCGCGGCCCGGAGCCGGCGCGAGCAGTGGCACCTGCACTACCGGGTCGCACAGATCCCGGACTCGATCCTGACCCGGGCGCGAGCCGTGGATGGGACCTGGCGCCTCCTCGCGGTGGCGGAGGACTGGTGTGGAGACTCGGCGAACACCATTCCGTACCTCGCGCGCCTCGCAGAGCGCGTGGACGGCCTCGAGCTGCGGGTGATCGACTCGCGTACCGGACGGGCCGCTCATGGAGGCCCACCGCACCCCGGACGGACGTCCTGCCACGCCCACCGTGCTCCTCCTGGACGCCGCCTGGAACGAGGTGGGCTCGTTCGTGGAGCGGCCGGCCCCGCTGATGACGTGGTTCCAGGAGAACCGCGGGCGCAAGAGCAGCGAAGAGCTGCACGAGCACATCTACGACTGGTACGACCACGACCGCGGGGTGAGCACGGTCGCACAGGTCGTGTCGATGATGGAGGCGGCCCGGGCCGCGGGGCCCGTCCGCATCCGATCGCGTTGACCCGGCAACGCCCGCGTGTCGCGCGGGCGCCTGGCCGCCGCGCTCAGGGCTGCGAGACCACCGGCGGCAGGCCGCGCTCCGCGAGCATGCGGTTGAAGCGGGCGAGATCCCCCGAGGCGAGCTCCGACCAGCGGTCGAGCCACCGGGCCAGCTGCGTCCGGTAGAGCGCCAGCACCTCGCCGGCCTGGTCCGTCGGTCGGTCGTCCGATCCCGAGACGTACCCCGCCAGGCTGGTCAGCTTCGCGAATAGCTGCCTCGGCCAGCGGATCGTGTCCTGCCCGGCCGTCCCGCCCGAGAGCCGCAGGTCGTACAAATGCATCTCCAGGTCGACGAGCGCCTGCGCCAGCGCCTCGCCGGCACGCACGAGGTCGGCATACCCCGCTTCCTCGGCCAGGCGCTCGTTCGCGTCCCCGAGGCCCTTGCGCGTCCACTCGATCCGGTCGATGAGGGCGGCCGTGGAGTCGGTCATCGTGCGCAGCTCGAGCTGCATGTCCAGCTTCGCCTCCATGTCGGCGGCGCTCGCCCGCGAGGCCGGATCCTGGAGGACGGTGAGCCAGGCGGTGCGTTCCTCCGTCCCGGCCCGCAGGCGGACGCGGTAGCGGCCGGGCACGGCCAGGGGGCGCACGGAGCCCCCGTCCACCTGCGGGCGCCACCCCTGCTCGCCCACCGTGACGTGGCTGTGCTCCAGCGCGGCCGTCCGCAGGCGCGGGCGCGCCGAGGGCGTGTACGTGAGATCCCACACCACGCGGTTCATCCCCGCGTGCGCTCCACGGACCGGAAGCCGCCGCAGCTCCCGCCCGCCCTCGTCCTCGATGGAGACCGAGACCGGCCCCGTCGGATCGGCCTTCAGCCAGAAGTTCAGCGTGGCGCCGTAGTCGGGGTTCTCGCCGGCCGCCGGGTCCCCGGGCTGGTCGGCCCGACCCTCGCGCATCACGAACCGGTACGCGTCGCGGGGGGCGAAGAGGTGGACCGGGGCGGCCAGCACGGAGTCGGTGAGCTGCTCCAGGGCCGTGACGTCGTCCAGGATCCAGAAGCCGCGGCCATACGTGCTCACCACCAGGTCGTGGAAGTGCGGCTGCACGGTGAGCCAGTACGCGGGTGCATGGGGCAGGTCGCCCTGGAGCGGATGCCAGGTGCGCCCGTCGTCCCACGACGCGTACACCGAGTTCTCCGTGCCCAGGTACAGGAGGCCCGCCCGCTCCGGGTCCTCGCGCACGACGTGTGCGTAGCTGAACACGCTCCTCGGGATGCCGCCCGAGAGGGAGCGCCAGGTCTTGCCGTAGTCCTCCGTCTCGTAGACGTAGGGGTCGGTGTTCCCGAGCTGGTGGAAGTCCACCGTCAGATACGCCTTACCCGCCGCGAAGCGGGACGGCTCGATGTTGCTCACGGTCCCGAAGGGCGGCAGGTCCGGGATGTTCGGCGTCACGTCCTCCCAGTGCTCGCCGCCGTCACGCGTCAGGTGGACGAGCCCGTCGTTGGAGCCCGCCCAGATCACACCGGCCTCGACCGGCGACTCGGCGATGGCGAAGAGCACCGCGTAATAGGTGGGGCTCACGTCGTCGGTGGTGAGGCCCCCGCTCGCCTGCTGGCGCGACTTGTCGTTGGTGGTCAGGTCGGGGCTGATCACCTCCCAGCTCTGGCCGCCGTCGCGGGTGCGATGCACGTGCTGGCTGCCGACGTACACGGTGTTGTGGTCGTGCGGCGAGATCGCGATGGGGAACGTCCACTGGAAGCGGTAGCGGAGGTCCGCCGCCGCCCATCCCTCAGGGTTGTCCGGCCACACGCTCACCGTGCGGGTGATCCCGGTCGACAGCTGGCTGCGATCCAGGATGCCCTCGTAGCACCCCGACCACACGACGTCGTTGGTCACCGTGTCCGGCACCGCGAAGCCCGACTCGCACCCGCCCACGGTCTTCCATGCGCCGATGGGGATGGGGCCGAACGAGAGGGTGTTGGACGGGCCGCCGAAGGAGGAGCCGTCCTGCCGGTTGCCGTACAGATTGTACGGGACGGCGTTGTCCGTGAACACGTGGTACATCTGCGCCATCGGAAGCTGCGGACGGAACCACGACTTCCCGCGGGTGGTGGAGATGCTGATCCCACCGTCGTGGCCCACGATCATCCGGTCCGGGAGCTTCGGGTCGATCCACATGTCGTGGTTGTCGCCCCCCGCCCCGCCCGCTTCGATGGTCACGCCCCCGTCCAGGCTCCTGGAGTGCCGCGTGGACATGAAGTGCACCTCGTCGGCGTCGTCCGGCTCTACCGCCATGCGGCTGTAGTAGAGCGGCCGCTGGGCGAGCGTGTGGTCGGCGTTGATCATCGCCCACGTCGCGCCACCGTCGTCCGAGCGCCACAGCACGCCCTCGTGGTCCTCGAGGGGCTCGTAGTCGCGGTTCGAGTTGGTCTCGATGAGCGCGTACACGCGGTTCGGATCGGCGGGCGACATGGCCAGGCCGATCTTGCCCATCGTCCCGCGCGGGAGGCCGTGGCCCTCGAGGCGCTGCCAGGTGTCGCCGCCGTCCGTGGACTTCCAGATGCCGCTGCCCGGCCCGCCGCTCTCACGCCCCCACGTCCACATGCGCATCTGCCACGTCGCCGCGAACAGGATGCGGGGATTCGCCGGGATCCATCACCAGGTCGACCGCGCCCGTATTCTCGTCCACGAAGAGCACGCGCTCCCACGTCGCGCCGCCGTCCCGCGTGCGGTAGACGCCACGCTCCTGCTGCGGTCCGTAGAGGTGGCCGAGCGCGGCGACGAAGACCACGTCCGGGTCGCGCGGATCGATGACGATGCGCCCCACGCGGCCCGTCTTCTCGAGCCCCATGTGCCGCCAGGTCTCGCCGGCGTCGGTGGAGCGGTACACGCCGTTGCCGATCGAGACGTTGGAGCGGATGAATGCCTCGCCGGTGCCCGCCCACAGCACGTTCGGGTCCGAGGGCGCCAACGCGAGCGCGCCGATGGACATCGCGTCGCTGGCCGTCGAAGATCGGCCGCCACGACACGCCGCCGTCCTCGCTCTTGAACACCCCGCCCGACGCGCCGCCGATGTAGTAGACGTTGGCGTTGCCCGGCTCGCCGATCACCGCGCTCACCCGGTTGCCCACGGGGCCGACATGGCGGAAGTCGGCGCCGGCGAAGAAGTCGTCCGGGAGCGTGCGCAGCGTCTGGCGCCGCGAGCCGGCGCGGCGGCGAGGTGGGACGACGAGGACGAGGCGGACGGAGCGCGGGAGCATCGGGAAGACTCCTGGGTGACGCTGCACGGTGCGGAGCCGGGAAAGTAGAGAGGCCGCGGGAGGCGTGAAAGCGGCCGGGCGTCGATTGATGCCCGGCCCGAGTAGCGCACTAGCGTTCGATCCTCGTCTCCGCCCACGACCGCGACGGAGCCCGCTTGCGCGACTTCATCCTCTTCTTCGTCTCGCTCTTCTCCATCGTCAACCCGTTCTCGGCGATCCCGGCCTACGTGGGCCTGACGGTCGACGTCCCCGCGCCCGACCGGCGGCGGCTCACGCGGCAGGCCGCGCTCGCCGTGTTCGTGATCCTCACCGTGTCGTACGTGGCCGGCGAGAGCCTGCTGCGCTTCTTCGGGATCAGCGTCGCGTCGCTGCGCGTCGCGGGAGGGCTGCTGATCCTGGGGATGGCGTGGAGCATGCTGCAGGCGAAGATGAGCCCCGCCAAGCAGACGCCCGAGGAGGCGCGAGGAGGCCGCAGGAGGCGCAGGAGCGCCCGAACCTGGGCGTCGTGCCGCTGGGGATGCCGCTGCTGGCCGGGCCCGGCGTCGATCTCCCTCATGATCATCGCGGCGGGCCGGACGGAGGGATGGGGCGGGCACATGGGAGTGATGGCCGCGACGGCGCTCGTGGCGCTGCTTGCCTGGGTGATCCTGCTGGCGGCGGGCCCGATCGCGAAGGCGCTGGGGCGCACGGGCATGAACGTGGCGACGCGCTTCATGGGGCTGATCCTGGCGGCCATCGCGGTGGAGTTCATCACGTCGGGGCTCGGGGACATCTTCCCGGGCTGGAAGCGGGGCTGAGGGGACGCGCCACGCAGACGACGAGAGCGAGGAGCGGAATGGAGCGTGGGACGAGACGGGGCGTGGACAGGCTCACGGGCGCTGGCTCGGGCGGGTGACGTCTGGTGTCGCTGGCCGCGGCGGTGGGGCTCGCTGGTGGGGGTCGCGCTCGGTCGTGGCCGTGGAGCTGCCCGGGCGTGCGGCCGCTCCTGCGGCTCGCCGGCCCTGCCACGGGAGGGCATGGGGATGGCGTGGACGCCGCGCGTCGTCTGGCCGGACCAGCTCCAGGCCGCGGCGCTGGACCGCATCGGCGGCGCTGGTCGCCGCCCTCCTCCTCGCGGCCGCGTCCGTGGCCCTCCTGAACGCGCTCGTGCTCCTGCTGGAAGCGAGCGCATCGCGGCGGCGGGAGATCGCCGTGCGGGCCGCGGTGGGCGCGGGGCCCGGGCGCTGGTCGGCGCTCCTGCTGCGGCGACGTCCGGCGTTGCTGGCGCGACGGCCCTCGCGCTGGGCTCCTCCTGGGGTTCGCCGCCGGCGGGCGCGTTGCGCGCCGCGTGGCCGGGCGTGCCGGAGGGGGTCGGACGCGGTGGCCGCGGCCGGGACGCGTCCTGCCGTGCTCCTCCTGCTGCTCGGCGCTCTGCGCGGTGGCCTACGTGCGCACCGGGCTCGTCGTCGGGCGCGGACGCGGCTCTGGCCGCGCATCCTCGCTGTCCGGGGGCCGCGCCACCGCCGACCGCGGCGAGGCGTTCCGTGCGCCGGTGCCCTGTCCGCCGTCCAGATGGGCGCGGCCGGCGCCGTGGCGCTGGGGACGCTGGCCCTGGCCTTCGCGCTGGCCGGGTCGGCCCCGGCGGGACGATGGCCGGCGGGGACACCGTGGCGGTCGCGGTGCGTGCGCCGCCCCGGCCGGGCGACGGCGACGGCCTGGGCGAGCTGCTCGCGGCGCGTCTGGCGCGCGTCCCCGGGCCTGGAGGCCGAGAGCCTCGCCACCCCGGGCGCCGCTCGTCGGTCTCGGCGTGCGGGACTACGCCACCGCTCAGTGTGGGGACTGCTACAGCGGGGGGCTTCCCATGCCCTTCTGGGGCGCGCGGGCCGACCATCACGCGGTGGCGCCGGGGTTCTTCGAGGCCGCCGGGCTGCGCGTCACCGAGCGGGCGGGCTATCACGCGCCGCGGACGTCCGCGGGTCGAGGCGGTCGCCGTGGTCAACCGGACGTTCGCCAACGAGGCGTTCGAGAATGGCGATCCCCTGGGGCACCTGGTCGAGCTGGGCGCGGACCTGGACGCCTGGTACGAGGTGGTGGGGTGGTGGAGGATCGCGACGTCGCCGCGGTGGGCGGAGACGACCTGCGCGCCCGGCCGTGTACGTGAGCGCGCTGCAGCAGCCGCTGCGATCGCGCCGACGTGCTGCTGCGCGGGTACGACCGAAGCCGTGGACGCGGCGTCGGCGGTGCTGGCGGCGGCCGGATACCGCCCGGGCGGCCGCGCACCTCTCGCGAGGAGCGCCGACGCGCGGCGGCCGCCCCTGCGCGTGGACCGCCCGCGTCGCGCTCCTCCTGGGCCTCCTGACGCTCGCCCTCGCCGTGCACGGCGGCCACGCCACGGCCCTCCAGGTGACCCGCAGCCGCATCGCGGGAGCTCGCCGTGCGGCGCGTGCTCGGCGCCACCGACCGCCGCCTCCTGCTCCACATGCTCGCCGGAAGCGCGCGGGCCGCGCTCTGGGGTGGCGGCGCTGGCGGTCTTCTTCGGCTCCCTGCTGGTGGCGCTGCTGCGCAAGACGGCCGGCGGCGTGCCCGCGCTGGGCCCCGGCGCCTATGTGGCGCGTGGTCGGGCTCTTGGCGGCCGGCGCTCGCTGGCGCGTCCGCGCAGGCCGTGCGGGAGGCGCTGGCGGTGGAGCCCGCCGGGGTGCTGGAGTAGGCCGACCGCAGCGCCGGGTCGGCGTTCCACGCACGCCGTTTCCGGCGTTTCGCGCCCGTTTCGTGAAACGGGACCCGTGCCGGTGGCGGCCCCGACGCAGCCGGCGCGCCCGAGCCTTGTCGCACAAGCAGTTCCGGGAACCGACACCCCGCTCCGAAGGGTTTGAGCACGGGCCTTGCCCCTTGGACAGGCCGCGAAGAGCTGGACGCGGCGAGGCCTCGAGAGGGTCCGACGCCCACCTCCCTGGGAGCGCCGCCATGATCATCCGCAGCAAGAAGCCCTCCGACGTCCCGTCCTCGGAGATCACGCCCGAGGACGTCTACGTGAACCGCCGGGCTTCCTGAGGAGCGCCGCCGCCGGGCGCCGCGGGCCTGGCGCTCGCGCCCTCGGGTGGCCTCGCGGCGCCTCGGGACCGGCGCCGGAGCGTCGCAGCAGGTGCACTACGCGGACATGAAGTCGGAGCTGGGCGAGCCGGTGAACTCGTTCGAGGAGATCACCGACGTACAACAACTTCTACGAGTTCGGCACCGGGAAGTCGGACCCGTCGCAGAACTCGGGGGCCTTCCAGCCCCGGCCGTGGACCGTGGCCGTCGAGGGGCACGTCAACAAGCCGGGCAACTACCAGCTCGAGGACTTCCTGGCGCCGTACACGATGGAGGACCGCGTCTACCGCATGCGCTGCGTCGAGGCGTGGTCCATGGTCGTGCCGTGGCGCGGCTTCCCCCTGGCCGACCTGGTGAAGCGGGTCGAGCCCACCGGCGACGCGAAGTTCCTGGAGTTCACCACCATCGTGCGCCCCTCGCAGATGCCCGGCCAGCGGACCGGCGTGCTGGACTGGCCCTACATCGAGGGGCTGCGCATGGACGAGGCCACGAACCCCCTCACCCTCCTGGTCACCGGGCGTGTACGGCAAGGACCTGCCCAACCAGAACGGTGCGCCGCTGCGGCTGATCACGCCGTGGAAGTACGGCTTCAAGGGCATCAAGTCCATCGTGAAGATCCGCTTCGTCGAGGAGATGCCGCGACAACACGTGGTGGGTGACGAACCCCCACGAGTACGGCTTCTTCGCCAACGTGAACCCGAACGTCGACCACCCCCGCTGGAGCCAGGCGCGGGAGCGGCGCATCGGCGAGTTCCGGCGACGCGAGACGCTGATGTTCAACGGCTACGCGGAGCAGGTCCAGCACATGTACGCGGGCATGGACCTGACCAAGTGGTTCTGACGCGCCGATCGACGAGACCCGCATCGTGAACACGAAGCGGGCCGTGCTCGGCCTGAAGACCGCTCTGTGGCTCGGCGCGCTGGCGCCCGCTGCGTGGATGATCGCGGGCTTCTTCCGGGGTTGGCTGGGCGTGAACCCCATCGAGAAGCTCACGCACGTCACCGGCATGACCACGCTCGTCCTGCTCCTGGTGACGCTGGCGGTGACGCCGGTGCGCCGGCTCACCGGGTGGAACCCGATCGTCAAGCTCCGGCGGCCGCTGGGGCTGTTCGCCTTCTTCTACGCCTTCCTGCACTTCTCCGTGTGGATGGTGCTGGACCTGGGCTTCCGGCTCGACTGGGTGATGGAGGACATCCGGAAGCGGCCGTACATCACGGTCGGCTTCACGGCCTTCCTGCTCCTGATTCCCCTCGCGCTGACGTCCACGAAGGGGTGGATCCGCCGCCTGGGGAAGCGGTGGACGCGCCTGCACCTGCTGGTCTACGTGTCCACGGTCTTGGGGGTGGTGCACTACTACTGGCTCGTGAAGGCCGACGTGCGCCTCCCCCTGGCGTTGGCGTTCGTCTACGCCGTGCTCATGAGCCTGCGCGTGCCCGGGTGGCTCCGGCGCAGGGCCCGACGCACGCGTCGGTTCGAGGGTGACCGGGAACGCTCATCGCACGGGGCCCGGGCCGCCCGTCGCGCGCGGACCTCCGAACCGCCGCGGACGGACTACGCGGAGGCCAACGCGCGCGCGGATTGACCACCGGCGTTCCGAGCGCTCCGCCCGCACGCGCCCGCCACCTTGCGGCGCGGCCCGTGCCGGCCTATCTCGACGGATCGTCCCGTCCCCCGCGACGGGCCGTCCGACCTCCCGCCGCCGGCTCGTCGCTCCCCTCGAGGAAGAGGTGGGCTTCCATGAGCGCACGACTTCGCCGCCGCGGGTCGTTCCTTCCGGTCCTCGGCGTCGTGTCCGCAATCGCCCTCGCGGCGGCACCCGCAACCGCGCAGCAGACCCCCCAGCTGACCACGCCCCAACAGGCGCTCGGGTTCGAGCTGGGCGCCGACTACCACATGGCTTCGCTACACGCAGCTCGAAGCGTGGTGGAAGAAGCTGGCCGACGAGTCGCCGCGCATGACGCTGGTGGACATCGGTCCGACGGCGGCCGGCCGCCAGCAGTACATGGCCGTGATCACGTCCCCGGAGAACCAGGCGAAGCTCGAGCACTACCGGGACATCGCCGCCCGCCTCACCCGGGCCGAGGGTCTCACGGAGGAGCAGGCCCGCGCGCTGGCCCGGGAGGGCAAGGCCGTCGTGTGGATCGACGGCGGCCTGCACGCCTCGGAGACGGTGGGCTCGCAGCAGCTCATGGAGCTGGTCTACGAGATGGTCTCGCGCACCGACGACGAGACGATGCGCTTCCTGGACGACGTGATCCTCCTGGCCGTCCAGGCCAACCCCGACGGCCAGGAGTTCGTGGCCGACTGGTACATGCGCAAGCCGGACGAGAAGGCGCGGTCGATGATGGACCTGCCGAAGCTCTACAACGAGTACGTCGGCCACGACAACAACCGCGACTTCTTCATGTCGAACATGCCGGAGACCACGAACATGAACCGGGTCATGTTCCGGACGTGGTATCCGCAGATCGTGTACAACCACCACCAGCCGGGCTTCGGGCAGACCGGCGGCGTGGTGTTCGTGCCCCCCTTCCGCGATCCGTTCAACTACCACTTCGACCCGTTGGTCCCGCTGGAGATCGAGGAGGTGGGCGCGGCCATGAACGCCCGCCTCGTCGAGCACGGCATGCCGGGTTCGGGCCAGCGCACCTTCTCCAACTACTCCACGTGGTGGAACGGGGGCCTGCGCACGATCACCTACTTCCACAACATGATCGGCCTGCTGACGGAGATCATC
Organism: uncultured Gemmatimonadales bacterium; assembly: GCA_963848895.1. Classification (GTDB taxonomy): domain Bacteria; phylum Gemmatimonadota; class Gemmatimonadetes; order Longimicrobiales; family Gaopeijiaceae; genus SZUA-318. The sequence continues at coordinate 710,637 of CAWKGE010000013.1, read as the reverse complement.
GGCAACCCGACGCCGGTCGAGCTGCCCTTCGTGACGTCGATGCAGCTCGCCCACAACGACCTCCCCGCCCCCGTCCCGCCCCAGACGTGGCACTACCGCCGGTCCATCGACTACGACGTCCAGCTCGACTACGCCGTGATGGACTACGCCTCCCGCAACCGGGAGACGCTGCTCTTCGACATGTGGCGAAAGGGGATGAACCAGATCGACAAGGGCGAGCGCGACTCCTGGACCATCACGCCCGACCGGATCGCCGCCGTGGAGGCCGCCGCCGCGGACATGCCCCACGGGGATGCGCGTGCGCAGCGGGTACGCCGCGCCCATCCGAGCTCTACGAGAAGATCCTGCACGACCCGGCGCACCGTGATCCGCGGGGCTACATCATCCCGCCCGACCAGCCCGACTTCCCGACCGCCGTCAAGTTCGTGAACGCCCTGATCAAGACGGGCGTGGAGGTGATCGAAGGCCACCGCCGACTTCACCGTCGGCGCCGAGCGCTACCCGGCCGGCTCCTACGTCGTGAAGACCGACCAGGCGTTCGCGCCGCACGTGCTGGACATGTTCGAGCCACAGGACCACCCGAACGACTTCGCGTATCCCGGTGGGCCGCCGATTCCGCCCGTACGACATGACCGGATGGACGCTCGCCGCGCAGATGGGCGTCCGCTTCGCCCGGATCCTGGACGGCTTCGAGGGGCCGTTCGCGCCGGTGGGGGACCTGGAGGCGCCGCCCGCCGCCGCCATCGCCGGCGCGTCCAACCCGGCCGGGTACCTGGTGAGCCACGAGATGAACGACGCGCTTCATCGTCTCCAACCGACTCCTGGATGCCGGCGTGGACGTCTACTGGCTGAAGGAGGAGCACGACGTCGACGGGCACAGGTTCGGCGCCGGGCACGCTCGTGGGTTCCCGCGTCGGCGGCCGCCCGCGAGATCCTGGAGCGCGGCGCGATCGAGCTCGGTGTCCCGGCCCTGGCCGTGTCGCGGGCGCCGAAGGGAGCGGCGCTGAAGCTCCGCCCGGTGCGCATCGGCCTCTACGACCAGTACGGCGGCCTCATGCCCACCGGGTGGGACCGCTGGCTGTTCGAGCAGTACGAGTTCCCCTACGAGCGGGTCTACCCGAAGGACCTGGACGCGGGGAACCTGAAGAGCCGCTTCGACGTGCTGGTCTTCCCGGACGGCGCGTTCACGGACAGCGAGCGGCGCTACGACGGCGGCGAACCAGCCCGCCGCCGAGGACATCCCGGCGGAGTACCGCGGCTGGCTCGGGCACATCGACGCCGGACCTCACGATCCCGCAGATCAAGGCGTTCGTGGAGGCGGGCGGCATCGGTGGTGGCGGTGGGCAGCTCGACCGGCATGGGCCACCTGCTGGGCGTGCCCGTGCGCAACTACCTGACGCGCGTCGGCGCCGACGGGGCGCGTGAAGCCGCTGCCGGAGGACGAGTTCTACATCCCGGGCTCGCTGCTGCAGGTGAGGGTCGATCCCGCCGATCCCCTGGCCTACGGCATGCCCGCGCAGACGCGACGTCGTCTACGACAACAACCCGGTCTTCGACCTCGAGCCGCAGGCCGCGCTCGAAGGGGTGACGCCCGGTGGCGTGGTTCGCGGGCCCGAGGCCGCTCCGGAGCGGCTGGGCCTGGGGTCAGGCGCACCTCGACGGCGGCACGGCGGCGCTCGAGGCCACCGTGGGCTCGGGCCACGTCGCCCTCCTCGGGCCCGCTGGTGACGTTCCGCGGGCAGCCCCACGGCACCTTCAAGCTGCTCTTCAACGGGCTTCTGTACGGCTCCGCGACGCCCGTCACGTTCTGACGATCCGGGCGGGGCCCCCGCGGGGGCCCCGCCGACTCCGGCGCGGACCACTTGCCACCGCCGCACAAGGACTTCGCTGCGGACCGGGCGTCCGCGCACCGCGCACCGTTCAGCGAAGCATGCAACTTCCGTTATTTAAATGACATACGATGGTCACTTTCGAGTGATCCATCAATGTGTGCCGGCGGCGGCACACGGCCGAGGGAGCCGGGAATCTCACCACAGCCAGGCGCTGAACAATCCCGACTGGTCCGTTCCCTTCCCCGCGAGCAGCTTGACGATGGTCAAAGCCCGTCCCGCAGCACCCCGATCCATCCAGCCTGCCCATCGCCGGAGAGGAGGAGTCACGGTCATGGCAGGTATCGTCGGCTACGGCGCGTACGTCCCGCGCAACCGCATCACCACCGAAGAGATCGCCCGGCAGTGGGGGAAGGACCCCGCCACCATCGCCCGCGGGCTCCTGCTCCAGGAGAAGTCGGTTCCGGGCCTGGACGAGGACACCATCACGATCTCCGTCGCGGCGGGGCGCAGCGCGCTGGACCGCGCGGCGATCGACCCCACCCGCATCGGCGCGGTGTACGTGGGCTCCGAGTCGCACCCCTACGCCGTGAAGCCCACCGGCACGATCGTGGCGGAGGCGCTGGGCATCGGTCCCGACGTCCACGTGGCCGACTTCGAGTTCGCGTGCAAGGCGGGCACCGAGGCGATGTTCGTCGCGCTCGGCCTGGTGGAGTCCGGGCGGGTGGAGTACGCGCTGGGGATCGGCGCGGACACGTCGCAGGGCGCGCCCAACGACGCGCTGGAGTACTCGGCCTCGGCGGGCGGAGCCGCCTACATCTTCGGCAAGGAGAACCTCCTGGTCGACGTCCTGGAGACGTACAGCTGCACCACGGACACGCCGGACTTCTGGCGGCGCGAGGGCGAGTTCTACCCGCGCCACGGCGGCCGCTTCACCGGCGAGCCGGCCTACTTCAAGCACGTGACGATGGCCACCCGGGCCATCCTCGAGAAGACCGGCCTGAAGCCGGGGGACTTCCGGTACGCCGTCTTCCACATGCCCAACGGCAAGTTCCCCCAGTCCGCGGGAAGGAGCTCGGGCTTCACCAAGAAGCAGATGGAGGTCGGCTGGGTCGTGCCGCTGATGGGCAACACCTACTCGGGCTCCTCGCCCACGGGGCTGGCCGCGATCCTCGACGTCGCCGACCCCGACGACCTGATCCTCATCACCTCGTTCGGCTCCGGCGCCGGCAGCGACTCCTTCGTGCTCCGCGCCACCGATCTGCTCCCCGAGCGGCAGGGACCGGGCGCCCACCGTGCGCGCCGATGCTGGACGGGCCGAGGCACTACCTCACGTACGGCCAGTACGCGAAGTACCGCGAGAAGATCATCGTCAACGCCTGAGGAGGGGGATCATGCGTGACGTCGCGATCGTCGCCGGCGGCATGACCCGCTTCGGCGAGCTCTGGGAATCGAGTCTGCGGGACATGTTCGTGGAGGCCGCCGTGGAGGCGCTGCAGGCGGCCGGCGCCGACCACGTGGACGACCTCTACGTGGGCAACATGTCCGGCGGCCAGTTCGTGGGTCAGGAGCATCTGGCGCCGCTCATGGCCGACCACCTCGGGCATGGCGGGCATCCCCGCCACCCGGGTCGAGTCGGCGTGCGCCTCGGGAGGCGCCGCCCTGCGCCTGGGGTTCATGTCCGTGGCCTCGGGGATGAGCGACCTGGTGATGGTCGCCGGCGTGGAGAAGATGACCGACGGCGCCGACGTGACCAACGTGCTGGCCACCGCCGCCGACCAGGAGGGCGAGGTCTACCACGGCATCACCTTCCCCGGCCTGTACGCCATGATCGCGCGGGCGTACATGCAGCGGTACGGCGCCACGGAGGAGGACCTCTCCTGGGTGTCGGTGAAGAACCACGGCCACGGGGCCCGGAACCCCAAGGCGCAGTTCCAGCGGGAGGTGACCCTCGAGGAGGTGATGCGCTCCACCATGGTGGCCGACCCGCTCCGGCTGCTCCACTGCTCGCCGGTGAGCGACGGTGCCGCGGCCGTGCTGCTGTGCCCCCTGGAGGACGCGCATCGCTACACGGACCGCCCGGTGAAGATCGTGGGGATCGGCCAGGCCACGTCGAGCATGGCGCTGGCCGACCGGGACGACATCGCCGCCCTCGACGCCGTCGCCAAGGCGGGCGAGCGCGCCTACCGCATGGCGGGCGTCACCGCGCAGGACATCCAGGTGGCCGAGGTCCACGACTGCTTCTCCATCGCCGAGATCTGCTGCGTCGAGGCGCTGGGCTTCGCCTGCGTCGGAGAGGGCGGGCAGGCCGCGCGCTCCGGGATGACCGCGCTCGGCGGGAAGATCCCGGTGAACACCAGCGGCGGCCTGAAGTCGAAGGGCCATCCGGTGGGCGCAACCGGCGTGGCCCAGGCCATCGAGATCTTCGAGCAGCTCCGCGGCGAAGCGGGAGAGCGCCAGGTCGAGGGCGCCCACCTGGGCCTCGCGCAGAACATGGGCGGGTCCGGCGCCAGCTCCGTCGTCCACATCTTCGAGAGGGTCTGACGATGCCCAGCCCGAGATACTGGAGGGAGGTCGGCAACCGCTACCGGCTGGAGGCGGGCCGATGCGCCGCCTGCGGCAAGGTGAGCTTTCCCGCGCGGCGCGTGTGCCCCTCGTGCAGGGGCACGGAGGTCGAGACGATCAACCTGTCGCGGCGGGGCCGCGTCGTGACGTCGACGGTGGTGCGCACGCCCCCCGACGATCTGCTGATGGAGGCGCCCTACGCCATGGCGGTGGTTGAGACACCCGAGGGCGCTCGCTTCATGACGCAGGTGGTGGACTGCGCCGTAGAGGACGTGCTCCCGGGAATGGATGTGGCGCTGGAGTTCAGGCTCGTCCGCAAGGAGGGGCACGGAGGCATCCGTTGCTACGGACACAAGGCGGTGCCCGTGGCGTAGGCTCACCTGGCGCAGGAGGCGCCATGCCGAAGCTGAAGATCCAGGTCGAGCTGAGCGAGCATCTCTTCCACGCGTACGAGTGCGAGGCGAAGCGTTGCGGGAAGAGGATCGAGGAGCTCGTCGAGAAGCTCGTGAACGGTCTCGTCCGGGACATGGAGCGCGAGGTCAACGACCCACCGGTCTACCTGTCGTAGGGGGCCGGGCCAGAGGGAGCCGGGCCGGACGGGTCCGTAGTCGATCCCCCTTGTTCGGGGTGGCGGCTGCCGGCTTTGTAGGCGCACGGCGGGTAGTCGTCCGGGAGGTCGACCCATGCCGATGGACCCCAACCAGTTCTCCGGCGGGCCCGACGCCTCGCAGCGCGAGGCCCCACCGTCCCACCGCGCCTCCGATCCGGCGAGGATCGGCAACTACCGCATCGTGCGCGTCCTCGGCGAGGGGGGGATGGGCACGGTCTACGAGGGCCGAGCAGGAGGATCCACGTCGACGGGTGGCGCTCAAGGTCATTCGAGGCGGCAAGGTCGTCACCGAGGAGACCCTCCAGCTCTTCCGCCGTGAGGCGCAGGCCCTCGCGCTGCTGAAGCACCCCGGCATCGCGCAGATCCACGAGAGCGGCAGCACGGAGGACAGCCGCCATTTCTTCGCGATGGAGCTCGTGCGGGGGATTCCGCTGGACGAGCACATGGGGGTACACCCGGCGAGCGGCACTCCAGCAGGTGATCGACCTGTACGACGCGTGGGGCCGCACCGCCGACGCGGAACGGTACCGGGCGTTGATGCCCGGCTGAGGTCTCGAGGGGCGCATCGCCGGCGCGCGCGCGAGGCGCTTCGGCGCGTGATCGACCTCTACCAGGCCTGGGGGCGCACGGCCGACGCGGAGCGATACCGGGCGCTCCTGCCCGGCTAGCTCCTGAGCCCACCGAGCTCCTGGGTGCGCCGCGCCCATTCGGCGACGTCGCTCCCGGAGATGATGCCGAGGAGCGTGCCCGCCCGCACAACGAGCACGCGTCCGGTGCCGGAGGTGCGCATCTTCTCGACGACGGCGGTCATCGGCTCGTCCGGACCGACGACGATGCGCGCTTCCTCCGGCGCCATGATCTCCCACACCCGGGTTCCCGACCAGCGCTCGCGCGGCTCCCGCTTCACCTGGTCGAGGGTGACGAGGCCCGAGACACGCCCGTCCTCCATCACAGGAAAGGCCTGAAAGCGGCGCCGGAGGAAGTGGTCGTCCACCAGCGCCTGGATCGTGATGTCGCGTGGGACGGTCTCCGGATCCCGCGTCATCACCTCACGGGCCGTGACGCCCTGGAGGACCTGCCTGAGCATGTGCTGGCGGAAGCTCCCGTCCGCCGCACTCCGCAGGAACCAGCCGATGAAGACGAGCCACAGCCCACCCAGCACCCCGCCGGTGAACGCTTCCAGGAGGCCCAGGCCGATGAGACCGTATCCGAGCCACCGGCCGCCCGTGGTGGCCCACCGTGTCGCCTTCGTCAGGTCTCCCGTGTACTTCCAGGCCAGCGCCCGGAAGAGGCGGCCGCCGTCCAGGGGGAACCCCGGCAGGAGGTTGAAGGCCGCGAGGAGGAGGTTGATGAAGCTCAGGTAGCCGGAGACCGCCCTGGTCGGGGCTCCCCAGCCCAGCGCCGCCGCCAGCCAGGCGACCGCGAAGAACAGGGCCGCCAACGCCAGGCTCATGAGGGGTCCGACGCCCGCGATGAGCAATTCGTCTCCGGGCTCCTCCGCCTCCATGCGCGTGCGCGCCATCCCGCCGAAGATGAAGAGCGTGATCCCTTCGACCGGGATGCCCTTGCGGCGGGCTACGACGGAGTGGGACAGCTCGTGGGCGATGAGGGACGCGAAGAAGAGGAGCGTGCCCACCGTCCCCATCACGAGATACGTGGCCGGCGAGAGTCCGGGCACGCTCGAGGGGAAGAAGCCGGCGCTCAGCGTCCACAGGATCAGGAAGAAGATCACGAACCAGGAGTAGTCGAGCCGGATCTCGAATCCGAGCACGGAGCCGAGTCTGAAGCCGTTCATCGTTCTTCCTCCCGTTGCCGATCCGTTTCGGCGGCCTCCCGTGTCGGCGCGCGGGGCCATGGACGCCTGCATACGAAAGAAACGCAAGAAGCGCGCCTCCGGTCACCCCCCGCCGACGGTGGGCCGTGCGTCTTCCCCCGGGTCAATGCCCCTCGCCGGAGGGCACGAGCAGGTCGAGCTGCACCACGTCCTCGCGGGGGACCTCGATCCGCCGCACTCCGCCCCTCGAGCCCGCGAGGGAGGCCCGTGCCGTCAGGAGGACGCCGGGTGGGATGCCGCAAGCCGAATACCGCCCCCGATTGTCGGTGGTGACCTGCACCGTCCGCACGTCTCCCTGGACTTCACGGCCTCCGACCACCCGGAAGTTCATCCACTCGAGGCTCACTGTGGCCCCGGACACCGGAGATTCGCGTCCAGGCGTTCTCACGACCCCAACGACTGCCGAGGATCCCCCGACGCGGTCCTCATCGCTGCAGATCGCGCCGAGGATGGACGAAAGCGAAGGCACGCCGAGCGTCACGTCCGAGGTCGTCCCCGCCCCGACGGAGATCTCCACGCCAGACCGGTATACGGGAAGGGAGTCCAGCCGGGGATGCCGGAAGGCGACTTCGTACGTTCCCTCCGGGACGCTATCGATGATGAACCGGCCGGCCGAGTCCGTGACCGCCGAGAGGGATACGCCGGAGATGAACACTTCGGCACCTGTAAGGGGGCCGGCGCGCATGCTGTCCCAGACCATGCCGCGAACGCGGCCGGGTCGGGCATCGTTCGCGGTTGCGGCTCGCACGACGTCGACCTGGGTGGCCGCACCGCCCGCCTCGACGATCCCGGCGACGCGCAGCCCCGACCGGCCCTGATTCATCATGCTGAAGTCGCGGACCACCTTCGGCATCCGGATCCACCAGCGGCGAATGACCCACGCGCCTCCGGGCACCTCGTCGAACTCCACCCGCCCGTTGGCCACGCGGCCGACCTCCGGCCACGGAGAGGACGTGTAGTCGAACTCCAGGAACCTGAGCCGCGCGTCCGCGCGGCTCAGCCACAGCGTCCCGTCGATGTCCGCGACGCTCCGACGGCGGAGGGGCTCGAAGCCGAGGCCGATCAGCCCGGGCTCCTTGTCGTCGGCCTCCAGGCTGAAGCAGTGCGTCTCCAGGAAGGCATCGGACAGCAGGACCGCGGCGTCGGGGCCCAGATAGGTGTAGCCGCCGTCTCCGCTGCCCCGGATGAAGCCCTTCTCCAGCAGATCCTCGACCGGGAGGCTCCGGATGGGGTTGCGTCCCGTCCAGACGCTCCGCGTGCGGTTCTCCGAGATCACCATGCGGGACTGCGGATCCAACTCCCGCTCGTACCGCTCCAGCCGGAAGCGGACGAGCCCGGACCGATCCGTCCACTCCTGGTTGCGGAGCGCCTTCTGCGCCTCGTCCCACACCCGCGCGAGCGCCTGCCCCTCCCCGGGCCGCACGACGCAGCGCTTCTCGCCCTCGACCCGGATCCCTTCCAGCGCCACGGCCATGCCGGCGGCGTCGAGGTCCATCTGGAGCGCGGGCCCGGCGCGCAGCTCGAAGGCGTCGGAGGTCACGGTCTCGAAGCCGATCCGTTCCGCGCGCAGGGTGTAGCGACCCGGCTCGGGCGCGCGGAGTCGGAACGCGCCCTCCTCGTCGGTGAGGAATCCGCCCACCTGCCTGCCGTCTGGGGTCAGCAGGAGCACCAGCGCCCCCTGGACGGGTGCCTGCGAGGCCGCGTCCCGGAGTCGGCCCTGGACGATCTGGGCGAGTCCGACGCGGGGCGTTCCGACGACGAGGGCCAGGGCGAGAGCCACCGCGGCGGCGCACAGCCGTCGCGCCGGAGGTCGGAGGCGCGCACGGTGGCCGGAACGCCGGATGGGCTTCATGGCACGGCCTGTCGGCCCGGGGACGGGACTGGGTGGACGACGCGGGCAGGCTTCGTTCGCGAGCCCGGTCGGGGCCCGCTCCACCCGGAAACGTAGGAGCGCGGGTGGAGACCAGGTAGGGGCATCGGTGCAGCCGAGCGGGGTGGTGGAACGCCCCTCGCGGCGACCGGTAGCGCATGGCGCGCGTTGTGACCCTCCCCGCGTGAGACCCACGCCCGTCTCATCCCCCGGGCAGACGGAACTCGTGCCCCAACGCCCGGCTCACGCCGGCCTCCAGGACCTCGTCACGGCCGGCTCGGATGCCGGCGATCGTGGGTCGGACGACCAGGTCCGGCACGATGCCCACGCGCTGGGTCGGCCTCTTGTCGGGATAGAACACGCCGATTCCGCTGATCATCGTGCGGAGCCCTCCCGGCAGGAGGATCGGCGACACGTTCCCGTCCGCGCCGGCCGTCGTGCTACCCACGACCACGGCGCCGGGGGCGGAGCGGAACGCCATGGTGGTGTACTCGGCCGAGCTCTGCGACACCTCGTCGACGAGGATCACAACCCTGCCCCCGAAGTGCGGCTCGAGAGGCGTGAGCACGACGGGATCGGTCCACTCGAACGCCCCCGGGTTCGACAGGTCTCCGTGGGTGAAGCGGGCGAAGGGCGTCGGCTCTCGCACGAGATGCCCCCCGAGGGCGAAGACGACGAACTCCGAGGGGTAGTTGCGGATGTCGATCACCAGGACCTTCGCGTCCGCCGCACGCCGCAGGTATTCCCCCACGTCGTCGCTCTTCACGGAGGACAGCTTCACATAGGCCACCTCGTCGGTGAGCATACGGAACGTCTCGCCCGGGAGGTCGTGTGTCCGGTCACCGTTGGGGTCGAGCTCTCCGAGCGCCACGCGGCGGGCGGTGAGGTCGAACGGTCCGTCGGCCCGTCGCCCACCCACGCGTACGTGGGCCTCCGGGCCGCGGGTGAGCGTTCGTCCGATGTCTCGCAGGCGGGCGGCCTCGTTGGAGTCCGCGTAGTACGGCCGCCACGTCGCCACCAGGGAATCCACAGGCTGGCCATCGAGGGTCTCGATGACGTCGCCGACCCTCAGCCCGGTCGCGGTCCCGAGCGTGGGGTGCGCGTAGCCGGTCACCACCGCCTTCCCCTCGATGAAGCGGGTCACCACGGGAAGCTGGGCCTGGCCGCGGGGAGGACGCACCGCCAGGTCGCTCCACAGGTTCGCGTGCGTGTCGTGGACGCGTGCGATGAGCTGCATCATGACCAGGCGGTACGCAACCGGATCCGAGGCGGCCACGACCCGCGGCAGGAACTCGGCGAGCACCGCGTCCCAGTCGTCGTCCAGGAGGTCGCGATTGGGATACCAGTACTCGACGATGTTCCAGAAGCGGTAGAGCGCCAGGATGCGGAAGCCGGCATCCGGCTCCGGGTCGCCGGCGTAGGCCGCCTCGGGACCGAAGTCCGGATTTCCCACCTGGGTCAGGCCGACCCAATACTGCTCGTCGGAGCGGGGCCGACGTCGGTGGATGAGCTCGAGACGGTCGGCCAGCTCCGGTCCCACGAGGGTCCGGTCGTGGATCCAGGCCAGGTCGGGCTCGAGGTACGCGTCGTCGGGAGGTGGCGGTGCACAGGGTGAGCAGGGATCCGGGTCTCCCAGGGCCCCCAGCCACTCGGCGAGGACGGCTGCGGCCGCCGCGCGATCCGGCGCGTCCAGCACGCGCGGCATCACGCGGAAGAGGTCGTAGTCCCAGTTCACCTCCCCATCCGTGATACGTGGATGATGGTACTTGGCGAACCCCCACACCTTCCCCAGGAGGGTGAGGTTGTCGATTTGCGCCGGAGCGAGTGACCGGATCGCGATGCGCGATCCGCCGTCGAACGCAGTGTCCGACTCCACGGCATCCGGAACGTGGACGAAGGGCGGTGCGTCCTCCGGGAGCACCCCGTCCACTCTGAGGTCCATGTCGTCCACCCATACGGTCCCGTCGCCCGCGAGGAGCACGCCCAGCCAGAGCGTCCTGCTGCGTGCGTCCAGGGGCAGTTGGATCCGGTACCGGGTCCATTCGGTCGTCCCGGCCAGCTGCCGACCCTGCATGTTGTCGAACTGGACCGGGCCGCTCCTCCCGTCCTCCCGCAGCCAGAGGCCCGCGAACCCGTTCACGCCCTCGGTCTTCAGCCAGCCGCTGAGCTCCACGGTCGAACCCTGGAAGGTCACGGGGAGGGACATCGAGAGGATCACCGCCGACCCCGGGCCTCCCGGCTTCCGCTCCAGGCGGCCGGCGTAGCGTCCGCCATGCACGACGGTCGAGTCCAGGAACACGGCCTCACCCGCGTTCCGGTGCCATCCCGCGAGCGTGCCGGCGGGCCCCGCGGACTCGAAGGTGAAGGCCCCGGTGCGCTCCTCCTGCGCGGCGACCGGGGCCGCGAGGGTCGGGACGAGGGTGAGGACCAGAGCGACCACGGACTTCCGGAGGGGTGACCGTGCCAAGCGTGGCCCGCGTGCCGGGTTGGCGGTGAGGATCATGTCGTGCTCTCCTGACGGCGGGGAGAGAAGGCGGAGCCCGGCCGAGGCGAGAGTTCACCGACCACGATGCAACCGGGCCGCGGAAGGACGCAAATCGGCGCGGCCGACCATACGCGCCGCAGGAGATCCTGCACGACCCGGCTCGAGGTGCGGACGTCCAGCTCACCCTTCCGGTGGGCACGGGGAGATCCTCCACCCGCCGGATCGAGGGTTTCCCCACGGCGCGATGCGCGCGTCGACCTCAACCTGTCGGGGAGCGGGTCCCTTCCACTTCGAACGTCCAGGCACGCGAAGATGGGTTCAGCGGGAGGCCACCGCACCGAGCCGTTCAGCCCGAGCCGGCGGATGGTGGCGGCGAGCGTCACGGTAGGTCGCGAGAGCAACACGATTCACACGTTGACGGAGGTGGACGTCGGCGAGCCGAGACGTCTCATCCGCGAGCATCGCGAGCGCACGGGGGAGACCCTGTCGCTCACCGCATACGTGGTGGCGTGCCTGGCCCGTGCCCTCGGCGAACAGCCGCAGCTGAACGCCTTCCGCCGAGGCCGCAAGCTGGTGATCCTCGAGGACGTCACGATCAGCACGCTGATGGAGCGGGACCTCGGTTCGGAAAGGGTCCCGGAGCCCTTCCCCGTCCGCCGTGCCCAGGCCAAGACCTACCGTGAGATCCACGACGAGATCCGAGCCGCGCAGCGCCACCGCAGCGACCGTCTCGGCACGCTCTCGGGCAGTCCGTGGTTCGTGTTCCTCCTCCCGGAGTTCCTCGCGCGCTGGTTCGTCCGGTTCGCCACGCGCAGCACCACCATGGCGAAGCGATACGGAGTGGTGGGCGTGACGGCGGTGGGGATGTTCGGGTCCGGGGCGTCCTGGGCGATCCCGCTGACCGCCGGGACGGTAACGGTCACGGTGGGCAGCATCGTGCGCCGTCCGGTCCTGTGCGATGGCGAGTTGGAGGACCGGGAGCACCTGTGCCTCACCGTATCCTTCAACCACGACCTCGTGGACGGCGCCCCCGCCGCCCGCTTCATGAGGCGGTTCGTGGAGATCCTGGCGAGCGGCGACGAGCTGCGGGAGCAGGCCTAGCCGGTCGGGCCCGCACCGGCACCGGCACGTTCAGCCCGACGCCCGGGCGCATGCGCTCCGTCTCCGAGCTGGGCCACCACTTTCTCCACGACGGCTTCGACCGGGACCCGAAGAACGCACCGCGCCCGCATCGGGTCGTCCGGGCGGCACGTGCGCGGTGCCACGCAGGCCTCGCCACACGGGAGGGGAGGTTGCACCGTCTGGTGGTTGGCCGAGCCGAGCGGCGCCCAGCTCACCCGGCTCTGTGCTCCATAGAGGGCGCAAACGGGCGTCCCGACGGCCGCTGCCATGTGCATCGGGCCGCTGTCGTTGCACAGGAACAGATCGGCCTCCGCGAGTAGGCCGTAGAGATCCGGGATCGTCAACGACCGTCGCACAAGGGCGGCTGGCTCCGACATCGCCGCCGCAACCGCGGCAGCGCCCCCCCTCTCGGCGGGGCCGTCCAGCACCACGACGGACGCGCCGCACCGCCGTACCGCCTGGTCCGCGACCCGTGCGAAGTTCACCGGGGGCCATCGGCGAGCCTCGGCGCCCGAGCCCGGATGGATGAGGAGGAGCGTGCGGTCCGGTGCCCAGCCGGGGACGAGCGAGGCCAAGAGGGCGCGCGCCGTCTCCCTCCACGAGTCGAACACGGCCACCGTCGGCGTCCGAAAAGGCGTGGGGATCCCCAGCATCGACAACAGGTCGTTGTTGAGATCGACAGAGTGCGCCCCTGCGACCCTCTGCCGCGTGACCTGGAGGATGTCGGTGTATATCCACCTTCGACGCAGGGGCGCGTGCTCGGCGTCGAAGGAGACGCGTCGGGTCGCGCGTGCCAGCAGCATGACCGCTTGTGCCCGCTCGTTGCGCGCCAGATCGAACACCAGGTCGTAGGGCGCGCTCGCAACGGCTCCTGCGCTCTTCGTCCAGCCCCCGACCACCCCCCGGGCGCGCCACCTCCCCACCGGAAGCTCGATGATCTCGTCGACGTCGGGGCTCGACGCCAGCACGTCCACGTACGGGGTGTCCACGACGAGGCTGAGCCAGCCATCCGGCCAGTGAGCGCGGAGGTTGCGCAGGAAGGGCTCGAGGAGGACGGTGTCTCCGAGGTACCGGCGCCGAACTACGAGAATGCGGGGTCGACGGTGGGAGCGCATGGACGTGCCGCGATGCACCAGCCGAAGGTCATGGGGATACGGTCCCGAAGCTTAGGCAAATCCGGTGCGTGGTGCCAATACATCCAGCAGGGCTGCGTAACGGTTCGGGACGACTGCGTCGCGGGACGTATGCCGCTGGTTGGGAAGGAGCTTCACCTTGGCGCAGTTCGCTGCGCGAGCCAGTCGCTCGCGGCAACTGAGCTTGCGGATCGGCAAATGCCAGCGAGGCCGCAGGAGGGCGCCCGCCGACGACAGGGTTGGCGAGAATCCCCGCTACCTCTTCCCGCCCCCGGGCTCCGGCTGCGGGGGCGCCCCTTCTCTGGCACTCCCGTACCAGCTCCGCTACACTGCCGCCCAGCGCGAAGGAACCAGCCCCCCCCCGGGTCTTCATGGAGCGTTCCATGTTGGATCCTGCCCACCGCTTCCCGGCCCCGGCCAAACCAGCGGTCAGCGACGCTCTCACCGAAGAGATGCAATGGAGCTGGCCCGGTGCCGGAATCAGACACGACAGTCCGCTTCATGACGGCCATGTGTTCTGGATCTGCGCCCACGGGAAGGACTACCGGCTGGAACTTGGCCACAGCGCGAAGTGGCACGCCGACACGAGGGACGACGCCCCGGGGCTCGTCGAGGCGCTCAGGGCCCAGCGATGGATCGAGGTGCTACTCGAGCATGGATACGGGTTCGTGACGGTGATAGAGAACGACTACGTGCTGCGTGCTCCTGGTCCCGACCGTCGGCATCGGCCGCGGTCCAGCGGAGCGGCGGGCAGCCGGTAGACGGCCGCGCTCACGTCTTCATGGCGCAGAGTAGGGTGGAGTACTAGACTGCGGTCAACATGCGAACCGGCCCCCCCAGGCCCCCTCCTCCCGGGGAGCATGCGAACGATGCCGAAGCCTTGGCATGAGAGCCCGATGTCCGTGATGCCGTCCATCGAGTACGAGCTCGCCACGGACATCGACTGGAGTTGGCCCGGCGCCGCGATCCGCCACAGCACGCCGCTCGACGATGGCCATCTGTTCTGGATCAGGGCATACGGCAGAGACTACCGGCTCCACATCGGCCACCGAGCGCGGTGGCACGCCGAGATGCGAGACGACGCCGCCGGCCTCACGGATGCGCTCCGGGCACAGCAGTGGATCGAACTCCTGCTCGAGCACGGGTGCGGTTACGTGGCGCTGGAGGACAATGCCTACCTTCTCCGGGCATGCCTGTGAGAATGCTCGCGGAAGCCGGCGCGTAGCGGTACTCGGCTGATCGGAGCAGAGCGCGCTGCTCGTCGAATTCGCGCCACCGACACTCCACGAGTCGATTCGAGGAAACCGTGCAGCGGCTCGCCGGTCCTTCGCCAATGACCGACGATGTCACCGCGCTCATTGATGGCGCACGGCCACGTCACGAGCATGGGGATGCGCCACGGCATGGGCATGTCCCTGGTGGGCGCGGCGGTGGCGCCCGCAGAGGAGGCGCAACGGAGGGACGCCGTGGTGTCATTCGCCATCCGGGTGCATGTTGGGGTCTTGGACCCTCTCACTGCCCTGGCCGAGCTCCGGCGGCGCAACGTCATCAAGGTGGCCGTGGGGCATGCCGTGGTCGCGCCGGGACGAGGACGCGCGCGACATTGGTCGTAAGCTGGGCGTCGGCGCCGTCCTGGAGGGGGGCCGGCCGGCGCGCCGAAGGGGACGCGATGATGGCAAAGCTCGCGGCGGAGTCGGGCGGCCTGAGCTCGGGCTGGGTCTTCTGCTACGCCATGGTCGGGGACGTCGATCCGCGCTCGGCCATGCTCACGCCCTTCCTCGAAGGCGACTGACGGCCGGGCCGGACCGATCATGTCCCGCACGGACCCCCTGGCCGGCTCGAGCTGGAGCGACCCCGAGACAGTGGCGGCCTTCTCCCGCTCGCCGCCCAACCAGGTGCTCATGGGCTACGCCGACGCGGCGGCCGCACGTCAGGCGGGGCGGCGGGCCCTGGACCTGGGGTGCGGCGCTGGGCGCAATGCGGTGCCGCTTGCGCAGCGGGGGTGGACGGTGCTGGGTACCGACCTGTCGTGGCCCATGCTCGTGGCCGGAGCCGCGCGGGCACGCGACGCGGGCGTGGAGGCGCGCACGGCGTGGGCGCTCTCGCCCATGGAGCGGCTCCCCCTGCCCGATGCCAGCGTGGACCTGGTGGTGGCCCACGGCGTCTGGAACCTGGCGCCCTCGTCGGACGTCTTCCGCGGGGCGGTGGCCGAGGCTGCCCGGGTGGCGCGCCCGGGGGCCGGGCTCTTCGTGTTCACGTTCTCCCGGAACACCCTCCCCGACGATGCCGTGCCGGTGGACGGCGAGGGCTTCGTCTTCACGCAGTTCTCGGGCAGGCCCCAGTGCTTTCTCACCGCCGCCGAGCTCCACGAGCAGCTGGCCCGGGTGGGCTTCCTGCCCGACGGCACCATCCCCGTCACCGAGTACAACCGTCCCACCCCGGGAGTCCGCCGCGTGGGCGGCAAACCCCCGGTGATCTGGGAGTGCGCGTTCCGCAGAGGCTGAGCCCCGGTCGCCGCGGCGACCTGCGTGCTTCCGAGGACCCCTCGGAAGCGCATCCCTGCACCCTCACCGGCCATCTTGCCTCGCGACCGCGGGGAAGCGTGGCTCTCCAAGGGGAGTGGAGCACAGGTCGAGAACTTCAGCGTTCCCCCGTCCGCCAAAACCGGACAGCTCCACAATTACGCCACGTAACGCCACAGTCCGGGACGCATCCAGGGTTTCGCCATGAGCGCTCGAAGCCTCCGACTGAAAAGCAGTGCCGGGGCTGGGATTCGAACCCAGACCGGATTGCTCCCAGGGGATTTTGAGATCCGTGATCGCCGGCGACTCGTCTCACCCCAGCGCGACGAGTGCACCCAGATCGTCCTCTCACTCCTCCAATTCCCCAAGGGCTCCGCCGGCGTTCCCCGTCCTCACGGCGGCGTTTGGGCCGTCACCGTCGCCATCGGCAGTGCCCCCGCCGAGACGCCCGACCCTGACAACCCCGAGCCATCCCGTCTCGGCCTCCGATCCCTGGACGACTCACCCGGCCCGCCAGCGCGCCCGGGCGATCCAGGAGGGCTACCGGTCCGCGACCCTGGTGCCGTTCTCCACCGCCGAGCGGTGCCTCGAGGCGATGACGCTCTGTCGCGACATGGCGGGGATGGCCAGCCCCCAGATGATCACCGACGTGGGCACCGGCGCGCTCATGGGGCACGCCGGCCTGAAGGCGGTGGCCTACAACGTGCGCATCAACCTGCCGCACATCGCGGACGAGGGCTTCCGCACCGAGATCGGCGGAAAGCTGGACGCGCTGCTCGCGGACGCGGTGGAGGTCGCCGCACACGTGGAGGAGCGGGTGGAGGCGGCGCTGGCGCGGAAGGGCTGACTCGCCTCGAACCGTGATGCCCATGGCGGAGCGGGCTACGGCACCGCATCCTTCGCTCGCGGGCTGGAGGAACGCCGACCATGGTGCGCCGAGGTCCCGGCGCAGGGAGACCAAGCAGCTTGAAGGTACGCATCGTCCCTGCCGCCGTGGCGTGTATCTCGATCTGCATGCTCGTTCCCGTTCCCGCGGGCGGCCAGAGCGGCCGGTCGGAGAGCCTGGGTGAGGTGAGGTTCGAGATCTCCTGTCCCGAGCCGGCGCAGCGTCGCTTCGATCACGCCGTCGCGCTCCTGCATCACATGACCTACGCGCGTGCCCGGGCCGAATTCCTCTCGATCGCCTCTGACTACCCCAAGTGCGCGATGGCTCACTGGGGGGCTGCGATGACCCTGTTCCAGCCCCTGTGGCCGACGCGGCCCACCGAGGAGGATCTCCGGCGCGGATGGCTCGAGGTGTCGGCCGCCCAGCGGATCGGAGGCGGGACGCCGCGGGAGACGATGTTCATCGCCAGTGCCGCCGCCTTCTTCGATCCAACTGCGGGGGAATACTGGGAGCGCATCGCTCGGTGGGCCGACGCCACGAGAGCCCTGTACGAGGATTTCCCCCAGGACCCCGAAGCGGAGACGTTCTTCGCGCTCTCACTGCTGGCCACGGCTCCGCCGTCGGGCGATCTCACCCACCAGGCGAGGGCCGCCGCGGTCCTGAAGGAGGTGCTGCGGGATCACCCCACGCATCCCGGAGCGATGCACTACACGATCCACGCCAACGATGCGAACGGGCGGGACAACGAGTCCCTGGATGTGGTGCGGCGCTATGCGGAGATAGCTCCGCGGAACCCCCATGCCCTCCACATGCCCACGCACATCTTCGTTCGGCTGGGACTGTGGACGGAGGTCATCGAGGGGAATGTCGCGGCCGCCGAGGCCGCCCTCCAGGCTCCAGCCGGTGATCGCCAGCAATGGGTCTGGGACGAGTTTCCGCACGCCATCGAGTATCTCCTCTACGCGCAGCTTCAGGTGGGGAACGACACGGCTGCGGAGCACGCGATGACGCGACTCCAGGGAACCACCGACCTCGAGCCGACGTTCAAGACCGCCTTCCACCTTTCGTCCATTCCCGCCCGGTACCTCCTGGAGCGACGCGACTGGGCCGGAGCCGCACGACTCGAACCGCGGCCGGAACCGGGACTGTCCTGGGACCGTTTCCCCTGGCCGGAGGCGGTGACCTGGTTCGCCCGTGGCATCGGCGCGGCTCGGTCGGGGGACGCCGAAGGTGCGCGGATCGCCGAGGTGCGCCTCGAACAGCTGCGGGACGCTTCCGAGGGGCTCGGAGAGAGCCTCCTCGCCCGTCAGACGGAGATCCAGCGCCTGGGCGTCGCCGCATGGCTCGCGCACGCGCTGGCCGATCAGGAGGAAGCCGTCCGCCTCATGGAGCAAGCGGCAACCCTGGAGGCGAGCGCCCCCAAACCACCTGTGACGCCCGCGCCGACACTTCCGGCGCGGGAGCTGCTGGGTGACCTCCTTCTGGAGCTGGATCGTCCCGCGGACGCGCTGAGCGCATACGAGTCTTCGCTGGAAGCGACACCCAACCGATTCAACAGCCTGGTCGGCGCCGCCCGATCGGCGTTCCGTGTCGGCGACCCGGCACTGGCATCCCGTTACTACCAGGCTCTTCTCGCCATGGTGGTGGTCGGCTCGCCACGTCCCGAGGTAGCGGAGGCCGCCGCCTTTCTCGGCCTGCGGGGGGCTGGCTAGGGGCCCTTACAGGAGGAGTGCTCTCCGGCGATCGTACCCGCTGCGGCGCTCACCGCCGACCCGCCGGTCGAGGCCGCTGCGGCGCTCGGTACCGCCCCGGCGCTCGCTGTGCCGGTCGTCGACATGGCCAACTCCGCCGACGTCACCGGGGTCCATTTCGCGATCGTCCAGTCCGGTAGCATCGCCGGCACGGCGTCCACGACGCTCGAGGGCGTATCGGTCGAGGGTCTGACGGTGACGGCCTCCGCGGCAGGGCAGCCCGCTGTGACCACCGCGACGGCGGCCGACGGGACCTATTCGTTCGCCGCGCTTCCAGCCGGAACATGGACGATCACGGTCACGGTCGGTGAGGGATACCCCACGGATCCGGCAAGCCTCGGCGTCGACCTCGCCGCGGGGGCTGCTGCGACCGGAGCCGACTTCGAGGTGATCGCGTCCAGCGACTGAGGCGAATCCCTCCCGTCACGTTCGACGTGTACGGGTGATCCCCCGCGGATGGTCGGGAGCCCGGGTCCTTGCCTGGGCTCCCGGCCGTCGCGGCGACGCCACCGCCCCCTCCCCATGGCGAGCGGCCCGGGCATGCCCCATTCTCCTCGGCGCGCTCCCGGCATCGCGCAGTCGAACCCCTGGTCTCCCCCCTCCCGGTGCCAGGAATACGAGCGTTGGACATCCGACAGGTGTTGTCAGGGGCGTTGGCCGGTCGGTACGGCCTCGAGGCGGAGATGGGCCGCGGTGGCATGGCCACGGTCTTCGAGGCTTGGGACGTGCGGCACGAGCGACGGGTCGCTCTGAAGGTGCTGCACCCCGAGCTCACGGTGGCTCTCGGCCGCGAGCGCTTCCTGCGGGAGATCCGTCTCGTCGCCGGCCTGCAGCACCCAAACATCATTGCCGTGCACGACTCGGGCGAGGCGGGCGGGCTGCTCTTCTACGTCATGCCGTTGATCGAGGGGGAGACGCTGCGCCGGCGTCTGGTGCGGGAGAGACGCCTGGCGGTGGACGAAGCGACACACGTCACGCGGGAGGTCGCGGACGCCCTGGGCTACGCCCACGCCCGGGGCATCGTGCACCGGGAGGTGAAGCCCGAGAACATCCTCCTCTCCCGGAGCGGACACGCCGTCGTGGCGGACTTCGGGATCGCGTGGGCGGCGCACCTCGCTCGGGACGAGCGCCTGACCGCCACGGGGGTGAGCCTCGGGACGCCCGCCTACATGGCACCCGAGCAGGCCCTGGGCGAGGGGGCCGACCCCCCTTCGGCCGCGAACCCGTCCAGGCTCTCGCCCGCGCCGTCACGGGCGCCGCTCCGTCCGTCCTCGAGCGTCGACCTGACGTCCCACCTCAGATCCTCGGCGTTGTGCGGCGAGCTTGGCCGCACGCCCCGATCGGTTTCCCTCCGCCGTCGAGCTGGCCGCCGCGCTCGCTCCGGACGCGCACGGGCCGGCGGTAATGAATGGCAGGACGCTATCCGCCACGGGGCGGCGCGGTCGCTGGACCCGTGCAACGGGCTTGACCGCGGCGGCACTGGGTGCCGTGGCTCTCGTCGCCGCCTCGTGGGCCATGGCCACGCGCAGGGATGCGACGCACGAGGGGGGAACGGTTCGCGTCAGCACCGATTCCGTGGCCAACGAGCTGTACCGACAGGCCAGCAGCTCACCCCCGGTAGGGCCTTTTCCGTTCACGCCGAATGGAGCGGCGGGAAGCGAACCCGCGCGGACTCGGCAAAGCCGGGGACGCAAAGCGGGTTTGGTGCCGATGGAGCATCGATGCTCCCACCAGAGCTGTCTGTCGACCGACGAGGCAACGTCGCGGCGGCAGAGCCGCCGTGGCGGTACTCCCGCCGCCTCCACTGAACCCCGGAGTCCCAGACTCCGGGGGTTTCTTCTTTCCAGGCGTTTCCGCGCCCTGCGGCGGGCCGGACTTTCTCTTGGGGCGCCGGCCAGGAACCGGTGCACCGGTGGCCAGGAATCGAGGAGCCGTCCTCTCCAGGGTGCCCCCCGTCGTGCCGGGAGAAGTCATCCGCCGCCGCCAGGCGAGAGTCCCCGACTACCAGCTTGTGCCACCGTCAGGACCGATCCACTTTCGGTCCATGGCTCAGCCATCCCCTCCCCGGCTTCCTCGAGTCTCTACGGAGACGCAACGGCGTGGGTTGCTCCACGCCGCCGGCGTGTACGCCGTCGTCTCGTGGTTCCTCGTCCAGGTGCTCGCCACCTTCTCCCAGCTTCTGGGGCTTCCTTCCGGGGTGGTGAGGGCGGCCATCGCTTTCTCCTTCGCCGGCCTCCCGGTAGCCGTGGGGGTGGCATGGGTTCTTCAGGGCCCTTCGGTGTTCCGCCGATCTCGGTCCTCCCGTCCATCTCGAAAGGCGGAGCGGAACCCCGGGTCTGCCGGGGACCCCGCCGGCAAGCAGCCGGGGAGCGGAGCAGGGCTTCGGCGACCGCCCTTTCGACCGCCGCGACTCGAGACCGTGCTTCTCCTGGCGCTCGCCCTGGTGGGCGTGGCGCTCTGGGCCTACAGAGGACGGAGATTGCCGGATTCGGCCGGGGGAGGCCCGAGCGCAACGTCGGTGGCGGTGCTCCCCTTCGAGAACGTCACCGGTGACCCGAAGCAGGAGTACTTCAGCCAGGGCGTGAGCGACGAGATCAGGACCGCCCTCGCCCGGGTGCCGGGGCTCGAGGTCGCGTCACGGACCTCGTCATTCAAGTTCTCCGGCGGGGGAGAGGACGTCCGACAGATCGCCCGTGAGCTGGGTGTCGGATCGATCCTCGAGGGCAGCGTGCAGCGTGCGAACGACCGGGTACGTGTCAGCGTGAGCCTCGTGGACGCACGGACGGACAAACAGCTGTGGACACAGACGTACGACCGCCTGCTGGACGCCGGAAGCCTCTTCGAGGTAGAGGCTGAGATCGCCTCATCGGTAGCCTCGGCCTTGCAGGTCGAGCTGGACGTGCTGGCCGGCCACTTCGCGGGGAGGCCGCCCACCTCCGTGGCAGCGCACGATCTCTATCTGCTGGGCCTCTATCATTGGAACCGGCGAACCGGAGACGAGCTGCTCCGGGCGGCCGAGTTCTTCCGGGAGGCCCTGGAAAAGGATCCCGACTACGCACTCGCCCAGGCCGGCCTGGCCAACACCTACGTGCTCCTTCCCCTCTACGCCCACGTGCCTGCAGAGGAGGCCATGCCCCGGGCTCGTGCAGCGGCGGAGGCCGCCCTCGCGCTGGACTCCACGCTGGCGGAAGCCCAGGCTGCCCTGGCGTTCGTCCAGACGACGTACGACTGGGACTGGAAGGGCGCGGGGGCATCCTTTGTTCGGGCGCTCTCCCTGAATCCCAACTACGCGACGGCGCATGAATGGTACGGCGTTCTTCTCGACGCGCTCGGGCGCTTCGACGAGGCCTACACACAGCACGAGCGTGCCCTCGCCCTCGATCCCTTGTCGGTGATTATCAACGCGGTCCTGGGCAAGCACTGGATCTTCATGGGTGATTACGACCGCGCCGAACAACGGCTCCTCCACACCCTGCAGCTTCAGACGGACCTCCCGCTGGCACTCCAGTTCCTCGCGGAGGCGTACGTGCTCTCGGACCGCACCGCGGACGCCCTCGGCATCCTGCGACGCATGGCCCAGGCCACGGACACCGATCCCGAGGCCTGGGCACGAGTGATCCAGGGAATCACGTCTCCCGACGCCCGTTCCGACGCGTTGGCGGCCATAGGGGAGATGTCCGCCGAGGGCTCACTGGCTCCGTACAACGAGGCGCAATACTACGCGTTTCTCGGAGCCTACGACCTGGCGCTGGGCGCGCTGGAGCGAGGCGTGCGCACCAAGGACTTCCTCATGTTCTTCGTGAACGTCGATCCGGCGTTCGACCCACTCAAGGGTACACCCAGGTTCCGCACCGTCCTCGAGGCCATGGGGTTGGCCGGTCCGGGAACCCCCCGCACGGGTGAATCGCCCCCGGACACCGGAGCGTGATGCGCCATGCCCGCGAGTGCAGATAGCTTGCCGAATGTGTGACCAGCGGGGCTCTGCCCTTCATAGCCCTCTTGCCGCTGCTTACTGATGGCCACGAAAAGGTCCCTTCGGAGGTTCTTTGGAGAGTTGAAGCGCCGACACGTGATCCGTGTCGGCGTGGCCTATATCGTGGTGGCGTTCGCCGTGCTCCAGGGAGCGGATCTGGTCCTCCCTGCGCTGCTCATGCCGTCCTGGACGTTTCGGCTCCTCGTTCTGGTCGTGTTGTTCCTGTTCCCCATCGTGCTGGTGCTGGCGTGGGTCTACGACCTCACTCCGGAAGGCATGAGGAGAACCGAGTCGGTGCAAATACCTGCGGGGACAGAGGCGGCTGCGGACACCGAGGTCCCGCCCCCGCCGAAGCCCGAACCGCGACCCGCGGCAGCGGGCGCCCGCGCCACGGACACCATCGACTCCGTGGCCATCCTCCCTTTCTCCAATGCCAGTGGCGACACCGACGGCGAATACCTGTCCGACGGGATCACCGAGTCCATCATCAACAAGATGACCACGATCGATGGTATCCGGGTCGTGCCCCGGGCCTCGGCGTTCAGGTTCAAGAACCGCGAGTTCCTGCCGGCAGAGATCGGACAGGAACTCACCGTGCGTGCGCTCGTAACGGGCCGTGTCCATCAGCGCGGAGACATCCTGGTGGTGCAGGCAACTCATCGACCTCGTTACCCAGGCGCAGCTCTGGGGGGAGCACTACAAGCGTCCGCTGGCCGATATCTTCATCGTGCAGGAGGAGATGGCGGAGGAGATCGCACGGTCCCTCCGGCTCCAACTCTCGGGCAAGCAGCGAGAAGAGCTGCGTCGACGAGAGACCCATGACACCGAGGCGTATCAGGCGTACCTGAAGGGGCGCTACTACTGGAACAAGCGCACCGCAGAGGGCTTCAAGCTGGCGTTGACGCACTTCCAGCAAGCCGTCGACCTGGATCCCAACTACGCGGTGGTGTACTCCGGAATCGCCGACACCTACAACGTGCTCGGCTACTACAACATCCAGGCTCCCCGGGACACGTATCCGCGGGCCAAGGCGGCGGCGGCGCGCGCGTTGGAGATCGATCCCGGCCTGGCCGAAGCCCATGCGTCGTTGGGCTACGCCCTCCTCTTCTACGACCGCGCCTACGAGGAGGCGGCCCGGGAGATGCGAAAGGCGATTGAGCTGAACCCGTCGTACGCCACGGCGCATCAGTGGTACGGCTGGTATCTGCTGGTGAACGGACGCTTCGACGAGACCGTGGAGTCGCTGCGTCGTGCCGTGGATCTGGACCCGCTCTCCATGATCATCAACGATCACTACGGCTACGCCCTGTTTCTCGCCGGGCGCTATGCGGACGCGCGGTCGCAGATCGACAAGACGCTGGAGCTCGATCCCAACTATCCGCTGGCATACTGGCGGCTCGGCAATCTCCACCTCCACCAGGGACGCACCGAGGAAGCCATCGCGTCCCTGGAGAAGGCAGTCGAGCTGTCGAGGGGCGTCCTGGCCCGGGGATATCTGGGCCAGGCGTTGGCAGCGGCGGGCCGATCGGGAGAGGCCCGAGGCATCCTCGCCGAGCTTCGAACCGACCGGGAGATGTCGTACGCGTCCCCGCTTGACCGGGCGCTGATCCACGCGGGCCTGGGAGAGGTCGACGAGACAGTGGACGCCCTGAACGAAGCCCTTGAGGACAGGTCCAGCGATATGGTCCGCCTGCGGCTGCTTCCCTGGCCCCCAGAGGTGCGCGATGACAGCCGATTCCAGGGCATCCTTCGTGAAGTCGGCCCCGCCGCACAGACCCTTGAAAGCTGACCACTCCCTGGTCTCCCCGAGGGTTCTCCGGTCCATCGACGGAATCCTTCCTGGCGTACGCGCTTGCGACTCACCTAAATAGTCGTTATCCCAACCGGGTTCCTGCCCCGGCCCGTCATCCCTCCCGCAAGGACCGGCCGTCATGTCCGAGCAAAGCGGTCAACTGCCTCCGCCCATCCCCCCTGACTGGGGATATGCCTTCTACTACGGCTCCCTCAGCTGGATCACGGTCTACTACCGCGTAGATCTCCAGACGCTGGCCCGCTACCTGGACGGGACAGGCTTCTCCCCGCCGTCTTCAGCGACGGACAGGGAGCGGTGGGCCTCAACCCCATGGCCTACGGTTCCCAGCTCGAGAGCTCGGTGGAAGCCACCGCTGAAGCGGAGCTGAATGTTCTGGCGTATCCCTCGGCTCGGGCGTCGGCGGTTCCGACCATCGATTTCAGGGCATTCCTCATGGGCGACGAGCAGACCAAGACAATCGGCAACTACCGGCTGTGGGTACCCTGTGACGATCACTTCGCCGTCGAGGCGGGGAAGGGTATGTTCGGCGAGAACAAGTTCGTGACCATGCTGCCCTACAGCATCCCGGGGCCCAACTCTCCGGCGACCGCGTGGACCTTCCTCTGCTGTGACCCCTCGCATCCTCCACCCCGCCGGGATCCGACCCTGCCCACGGATGCGACCCCGCCAAGGGGTGCGATCCCGCGGACCCCGACATGTTCATCTTCCGGCTCGTGGCCGACCTGCGCGGCATCGCCCCCGTCCTCGGCAGCAACTCGCCCATTGTCGACTACAGCGTGCGTATGGCCGACCCCAACCAGCCGCCGGACCGCCCCAGCGGGTCGTTTCGGAACATCCTGGGGCCCCTCCAGACCTATCTGGCGTCCGACGGGAGCCTGGAGGGAGTGACCGTCATCACGGGTACCAGCACCCATCCCATGACCCAGGCCGTGAAGGACCTGGTGGTCGGTCGTCGGTGCGTTGCGGCGCAGCTCTTCCAATCGGCTTCGCCCGTCATCGAGTCCCGGCCCTTCTGGGCCGACCAGGGGTGATGGGCCGTACGGCGGGCACCGTGGTGGCCGCCCTGTCCGTCCTCGCCATGACCACTTGCGCGCCGGAGGGTCCCGGCGCCGACGCGGTCGGTCAGGGCCGGGAGGCAGGAATCACCGACGTGCTGAGCTGGCACGTCCCACCGGACATGCCCGACCGCGGAGCGCCGCCCGACCAGCGCGCCTTCGAGGAGTTCGCGTGGCAAAGCTTCGTGGCGCTGAACTGGCCTGCGCAGGCCGATGGCGCGCCCGACACCACCGTGACCATAGGCGCCAACGGCGACCAACCCACGGTGTGGGAGCACTACAAGGAGGCGGGCGAGATCTTCCTTCCCGGCGGGGCCCCTCCGTTGCCGTGGGGAGAGCACGGCGCGCTTCCCCCGCCTGCGGCGCCCTGGGTGGCGGGTCGCTCCCCGTCATCTCCATGTCCTCCAAGGTGTCCACCGTGGTCGCCCAGTTCGTCGAGCCCTTCGCCGGCCCGGTGGTCGCCCAGGACAGCTCCTTCGCCCGCTACGCGATCCACGTGAACCGCAACGCCTTCGACTACATCGTCGGGGACACGCTCTATCGGCTGGATGTGCAGAAACGCAGGACCGAGCCCATCAGCTTCCCGGGGGGGAGCGGCACCACGGACGACGTGGGCGCCGTGGTGGTGAAGTCCGCCTGGAAAGTCCTGAGCCCGCGCGACTCGGGGGGACGATTCCACACCATGGACGCCTACGTGTACACCGAGGCTGGTGCCGACTCGACCGGCGCACCGTCGTGCACCCGTCGGGAGCTGGGACTCGTGGGCTTCCACATCGCCCACAAGACGACAACGTATCCCCAGTGGGTGTGGGCGACCTTCGAGCAGGTGGACAACGTCGACGTTCCGGCAGGGAGCGGCCTGCATCCCACCTTCTCCGACCCGGATTGCGACTGCCCGACGCAGGAGAACCAGATACCGGCCCGGCCCTGGCGCCCGGACCAGCCGGGGGTACCGACGCAGGTGGTGCGCGTCACGCCCATCGACACCGGCACGGCCCGGGTCAACGCCCGCTGGCAGGAGACGTTGGGCGCAGCGGGCGCGTCCTCGCCCTGGCAGTACTACGAGCTCGTGGGGGTCCAGCGGCCGCGGAATCCCGCCGACACCATTGGGCTGGGCGCACCCTATCCCCAGTTCCTGGCCAATACGCTTCTGGAGACGTACGACCAGGGCAACATGGGACGGGCGTCGAGCTGCCTCGAGTGTCATCACCGCGCCACGACGCCGGGTGATTCGGCGGTTGGGGGCGCGAAGTTCTCCGACTACAGCTACCTGTTCATGCTCGCCCAGGGGGATGGCGGATGACGGACGACGGCACCTTCGACCTCTTCATCGAGCTGTCCTCCGCCCTCACGGGCTACGACCTCCGCCACGATCCGTGGGCCATGGACGTGGCGGAGACCTACCTGGAGAAGGTCCTCACGGAGAAGGGGGCCGACGCGCTCAAGCAGGTGCTCGACACCTACTCGGGTTGTGTCACGGAGGGGGCCGGGGACCAGGATCGCCTGAAGGGTCTCATGTCGGCACGGCTCATGACCGGCTCCGGGACGGTGCCGGACCTGGCTCGCTCGATCCTGTGGCTCTGGTACCTGAGCGCCTGGTACGACAAGCCCGAGATCAAGCCCTGGCCCGACATCTATCCTCCAAAGGGGGGCGAGATCGTACCCGGGCAGGCCTACACCCGGGGGTTGGCATTCAAGGTTGGTCAGTCCCATCCGCCGGCCTACTCCGAGGGGCGGTACGGCGAGTGGGGGGAGCCTCCGCCTCCGGACTCGGGCCCCTTCTACCCGCCTACCGACCCCGGAGCCTCCGGAAACGCCGGCTGACCCGTACGGAGCAACCATGTCATCGACCGACCAGGAGTACGACGTCGTCATCGTCGGCGCTGGCGTGGCGGGCTGCCTCGTCGCGCGCGAGCTGTCCGCCGCCGGCTACGGCGTGCTGGTTCTGGAGGCCGGCCCGACCCCCACGGCCCAGGACCGGAACAAGTACATCCAGAAGTTCTACGAGGCGGAAGCCAAGAGCACCAATGCGCCCTATCCGCCCTATCCCGGCGGACCGCCGCCCGGCGAGCTGTACGCCCCGTCCTTTCGCGTCCTCAACATCGGGGCCGAAGACCCGAAAGATGAGTATCTCGAGCAGATGGGCCCCCAGCCCTTCAGCTCCTCCTACGAGCGCATCGCCGGCGGGACCACGTGGCACTGGCTCGGCGTGGCCTATCGCCTGCTGCCCGACGACTTCCAGCTTCGCACCCTGTATGGGCATGGCGTCGACTGGCCCATCGGGTACAACGATCTGCAGCCCTGGTACTGCAAGGCGGAGGAGGAGCTCCGTGTTTCGGGAAGCGTGGGGGCGCAGGAGCAGCTCGGCCTCTGGTTCACGCCCGGGTATTCCTACCCGCAGGGGATCGTGGCGCAGAGCTATCTGGACAAACAGCTCTCCACGCTCCTGGGTGACCTTCAATTCGACGGGAACCCGGTGCAGGTCTATTCGCTCCCCCAGGCACGCAACTCCACCGACCCCACGCAGCAGCGACCCGCCTGTCAGGGCAATACGAGCTGCATTCCCATATGCCCCATCCAGGCGAAGTGGGACGCCACCGTCTTCCTCGACCAGGCGGCCGACAGCGCCGAGATCCGATATCAGACCGTGGTCACCCGTCTGCACCTCCATCCTGCGACGAAGGCCGTGGCATCTCTCGACTTCGTTCAGTACGACAAGCCGGCGCACGGGACGACGACCACGGGTTCGGTCCGGGCCAAGGTGTTCATCCTGGCAGCCCACGCCATCGAGAACGTGAAGGTTCTCAAGATGTCGGCCACGGAGGGGTTCGAGGAGGGGCTGGCCAACAGCAGCGACGCTCTGGGACGATACCTCATGGACCATCCGCTCCAGCTGAGCTGGGCGCGGACCAAGGACCCTGTCTATTCACTCCGGGGCCCCCGGGTAGCTGGGCATCGAGGAGCCTGCGAAACGGTCCCTTCCGGAAGGTCCGCGGAGGCTTCGCGTGGACATCGGCAACGAGGGGTGGAACTGGGCCTACAACGAGCCCTACACCGGCGCCATCCATTTGGCCGAGCCCGACGACGGCTCGCCCGGGCTGTTGGGCGACGAGCTGCGCGAGGCGCTCAACCATCGACTCGTCCGGCAGTTCAGGCTCGGATTCCTGGTGGAGCAGGAGCCTCTGCCCAGAACCGGGTGAGCTTGTCCCCCGACCGCACGGACGGCCTCGGCCTGCCGGTGCCGCCCATCGAGTACGAGCTCGGCGACTGCTGATCGCGGGATACAGGCGCCCGCAAGTGCGCTCAGGCGGTGTTCGAGAAGATCGGCGCCACGGATTGCACGGGCGTTCTCGACAAGCCCCCGGTGGAGTCCCGTGGCGAAGGTCAGCCTCCCTGGTTCACGGAGGGATTGGGGTTCTTCCCCATGGAGGTGGGCGGGACGACCGAGTACTTCCCCTTCTACGGATCGGGCCACATCGTGGGCACGCATCGCATGGGCGGTCCGAACGACAGCGGTACGGCGGTGACGGACTCGAGCCTGCGCTCCTACGACCACCCGAACCTCTTCATCATGGGGACGGGCTCGTTCCCACCATCGGGACGGCGAATCCTACGCTCACCCTCGTGGCGCTGGTCCTGAGGTCCATGGACACCATCAAGGGGGCCCTGGGCTCCGTGGCGGCTCGATCGAGATGATCGTCAGCGCAGGTGAGTGGTGTCGACACTGAACGTATCGAAGCGATTTCCCGTCCACGCGCCGCCGGAGCGCGTATGGCGCTACCTGGTGCGTCCCTCCCTCGTGGTCTCGTGCCTTCCCGGCGCCGCGCTGGAGGCGTCGCTGGTGGCGGGACGGGCGCCGCAGCTACCGGGCCGCGCCCGGACGCTACCCGCGAGCCAGCTCGCCGTGAGAGTCTTCCCCGAGAGCTACTGTCATCGCCTGTTCCCTCCGGGGCTGCGGGTCGAGGGTAGTAAGTGCCGGGGCTGGGACTCGAACCCAGACGGGATTGCTCCCAGGGGATTTTAAGTCCCCTGCGTCTACCACTTTCGCCACCCCGGCGGACCCGAAGTCTACCAGGGGGCGTGGGTCGAGGCGATAGCGGCCCGGGTGGCACCTGCCTACGGGTGCGCGCTCACCCAGTCGCGCGCTTCGTCGAAGGCGCTGTTCTGGAAGACGCGCACCTCGGCCAGCATCGTGAAGCCGAACGCGCGGGCCGCGCGGCCCAGCCAGCCCAGGTCGGTGACGAACGCGATCCGTTGCCACGACACCGGCCTCGGGAGCCCGACTTTCGATTCGTCCCAGCGGCGTGCGGGTCGAAGCCCTCGAAGTCGGGTGCGATCTGATAGAGGAGGCGGAAGTCGGCGCGTTCACCCAGAGCGCTGCTCACGGCCGGGATGATCACGGCCTCGTAATCCTGTCCCGTCACCCTCCCGCTCGCGCGGAATCCGAGGACGTCGTCGGGCAGATCCTCGATGGGCTCGATCATGGGCTCCTCCTCCGCCTCCTGTGCTGCTTCGTCCACCCTGTCTGCTAAGCTCCCGCATCAGCACGACTCATGCCACGCACCAGGGGGTGGGCTCCCATGCCTGGGGACGACGGTTCCCACCGCGCCGGAGACCTCCGCGCCCTCCTCATGGCGTCGGACATGTGCAACGGGGAGGTGTCGCCGCAGCGGTGCGCCAGGCTCTATACTCCAGATCTGGCAGCAGCACGCCGTTCCCCCGACCGACGTTCCATGCGCCCCGAGAGATTCCGCCGCCTCGCGCAGGTGCTCGCGCGCCGTCAGCCCGACCTGACCGTCCTCATGGAGAAGGTCAACAAGTCCCACAACTTCTCCGCGATCCTGCGGAACTGCGACGCTGTGGGCGTGCTCGAGGCCCACGCGGTCCCGCCGGCGTCACGGGCTGGAGCTGCATCACGCCACGTCCGCGGGCACGCGCAAGTGGATCCGCGTACACCAGCACGCCAACGTGCGAGGCGGCCGTCGCCCACCTGCGAGGAAGCGGGCTTCCACGTGCTGGCGGCGCACCCGGGCGAAGGCGCCCGCGACTACCGCGAGGTGGATCTCACGCGGCCCACCGCCATCATGATGGGCGCCGAGCTCCACGGCGTGTCCGAGGAGGGCCTGGCTCTGGCCCACGCGCACGTGGCGCTTCCGATGATGGGGATGGTCCACTCCCTGAACGTCTCCGTGGCCACGGCGCTCCTCCTGTACGAGGCCATGCGTCAGCGCGAGGCGGCCGGAATGTACGACGACGGCCCCCGGCTCGAGCCGGGACGCGTATCCGCCGTACGCTCTTCGAATGGGCCTACCCCCTCCTGGCGGATCGATATCGCCGGGAGGGACGCCCGTACCCCGACGCTCGACGAGGACGGCACGATCCTCGGGGCGTGAGCGCCGAAACGCTCGTGACCCGGTCGATTGAGCGGTTCTGCCGGCGTAGCCCATTGACGTGCGACCATCAAATCGCTCATACTTCCATCTGACGAACGTTATTGACCGGCTCGGGCGGCCGGTCCTACCTTCAGGAATCCGTCCGGAGGAGCGCCGATGGAGCGAATCACCGCGGAGCTGACGCTGACCAGCTCCGAGACCGCCGACCTCCTGGACGTGCACCCCTCCACCGTGAAGCGGTGGTGCAACGACGGGGAGCTCCCCTTCGACACGACGCACGGGGGGCATCGGCGCATCCGTCTCGAGGACGCGGTGGAGCTCGCCCGCACGCGCGGGATCCCGACCGTCCTGCTCCCGTTCCACCCCTATGAGCCCCACGTCTGGGACGGCGCTGCAGGAGATCCGCCAGCGACGACTCCTTCGAGCGCCTGCACCAGCTCGCCATGGGCTGGATCGTCCGGGGCCGGATCCGGCGCATGGGGCTTCTCTACGACGCCCTGGCCCGCGAGGAGCTCGGTGCCCTTCCACCGCTTCGCGGACGAGGCCGTGGCGGGCCTGATGAGCCGGGTGGGGGCGGCCTGGGCGGAGGGACGGCTGCGGGTCGCGGAGGAGCACGTCGTGAGCCAGGCGATGTCGGAGGTGCTGCTCCGTCTCACGACCGCGCCGGGCGAAGGCGCCCGCCCGACCCTCGGCGCCGGTCGCCGTGGTGGGGACGCTGGAGGGCAACCAGCACCACCTCGGTGCCCTCGTGGTGCGCGTGGCTCCTCGAGCGCAGGGGCTGGGACGTGTGCTACCTCGGCCCCGACGTGCCCGTCGAGGACTTCGCCGCCATGCAGCGGAGTCGGGAGGCCGCGCTGGTGTGCGTCTCCCTTCCCCCGCCGGCGGCGGCGCGGCGACGTGGCCCGGGTGGTCCGGGTGCTCGGAGAGCTGTACGACGCCTCGCGCCCCTACGCGCTGGCCATCGGCGGGCAGTTCGAGGCCGAGGTCGACCCGAGCCTCCTGCACCGGGGCGTTCACGTCCGTGGACACCTTCGGCTCCTGCGCGGCCTTCGAGGAAGCGCTGGAGCGCGGATTCGCACCGCAGGCGGTGGCGGCATGAGCGCACCCGGCGCGGGTCATGCGGAGCGTGCGGGCTCGCTCTGCGGCCTGCTCGCCTTCACGCTGGTCGCCGTGGCGGGCTACTGGAACTTCGCGCTCCATCCCGAGCGAATCCCGGCCAACGCCGGCTGGCGACCCGGGTCTACGCGATCTCGTTCCCGTTGTTCGCCCGGATCCACGTCCTCGCTCGCCGCGGCCACGCTGGCTGGTCGTCCTGGTCGGACGCCTGCGCGCGCGGTGGGTGCCGGCGGCCCTGGCGGTGTCGGGCCTCGCGTTCCTGTTCGAGCACGTGGGCACCGGCTACGGGGTGCCCTTCGGCGGGTACGGCTATACGGGCCTCCTGGGCTTCAAGCTCGGCGGCCGCGTGCCGGTGCTCATCCCGGTGAGCTGGTTCCTGATGGCGCTACCCTCCTGGGCCATCGCGCGCGCGCACATTCCCGGTCGCGCGGCCTTCGCGTCGCCGTGGGCGCGCTCTGGCTGGTCGCGTGGGACCTCGCGCTGGACCCGGCCATGAGCTACCTGACGCCCTACTGGCGGTGGGAGCGAGACGGGCCCGTACTACGGCATGCCGTGGGTCAACCTCCTGGGGTGGTACGTGACCGCGCCTGCGATCGTCGGCGGTGCTCGAGGCCTCGGCGCGCCGCCTGGGCCTGGACCGGCTCCCGCTCCGCTGGCTGGCCGGCGTACTACGGCGTCGTGCTCCTCATGCCCCTCGGGCATGGTCGCGGCGGCCGGGCCTCGGGGTCGCGGTGGTGGCGACCCTGGCGCGGCCTCGCGCTGTGCGCCGCGGCCACGTGGGTCGGCCGGGCCGCGCGGGAGTCCCGGGCCGCGTCCCGGCGGCGGGGGCCCGCGCCCTCCGTCCGCGAGGACTCCCCCGCGCCTGTCCGGCGCGAGGGTCGCCGTGATCCAGCGCGCCGGGGAGCGCGCCGACCCTGGCGCGGCATCTCCCGGACGTCGACCGCTCGTGCGCGACGGCCTCGGCGGAGGCCGCCGGCGGCGGCTGCGCGCGCGCCGGCGTGCCGGTACCCGAGCTCGCCGGCAAGCTGCTCCGGCCCGCTCGTGGCCTGGGCCCTGGTCGACCCCGGAGCTCCGCGGCCGGCCTGGACGGCCGCTTCTGGTCGGGCGCCCTGGCCGTGCAGATGGTGCACGAGGCCTCCCTGCTCCACGACGACATCCTCGACGGCGCCGCCGTGCGGCGGGGCGACGCCGACCGTGGCGGCGGCCGCGGGCGTGGGCCCGCCGCTGGTGCTCGGCGACCACTACCTCACGGGCGCCTACCGGGCGGCGGCGGCGGCGGGGTCTCCACGCTTCCTGGAGTGCTTCATCCGCGCGGTCGAGCGGACCGTCGCCGGAGAGATCGCGCAGGGCCGGGCCACCGGCGGCGCGCCTGACGCCCGCAGCGCTACCTGGAGGTCGTCGCCGGGAAGTCCGGGGAGCTCTTCGGCGCCGCGGCCGCGCTGGGGGGCGCCCTCCTCGACGCGGGCGACCACGACGAGCGGGTCGCGTTCGGGACGCGCGCTGGGCACGCTGTACCAGCGGGTCGACGACCTCCTGGACTTCTGCCCCGCGGCCGCGACGGGCAAGCCCCCGCTCCAGGACTACCGGCAGCGGAAGTGGACCTGGGTGCTCGACCTGGCGGGCCTGGACGGACTTCTCCCTCGCGGACGCCGGACGTGCTGGACGTGCTCTTCCTCGGTCGGGGACGGTGCGGCCTCGCCCGCCCGGCGGGCCGTGGAGGCGGTCCGGGTCGGAGCGGGACGCTGCTCGCTCGGGCGGCACGCGGCGCTGGCCCCGCAACGACACGCTGATCGGCGGGCATCCTGACGGCTGGGTGCGCGCGGCCGCGGAAGGCGTCGGCGCGCCCAGGAGCGGTCGCCTCGCGGCCGATCCGCCACCCGCGCGATTGCGACGCGCGCCGCGGACGTGACGGCCGTCGGCCCGTGCAGCGGGGGCGCCCCGCGACGTGGAAGGCGCTGTTCGGGCGCCACGCCCGCACCTTCCGCTTCGCCGCCCGGCTCTTCCCGGCGGAGCAGGCCGCGCTGGTGCGCGGCCTCTACGCCTACTGCCGGTTCACCGACGACCTGGTGGACGAGGCCGACCCGGCGCTGGCCGCCGCGGAGCGCGGGGCTCGCCTGGACGCCTGGCGGATGCTGACCCGCGAGGCCTTCGAGGGGCGGCCGACCGGCGTCCCGCTCCTCGACGCGTGCTCGGAGAGGCCGGCCGCCGGGGCGTCTCCTGGCGCTATCCCGACGCGCTCCTCGCCGGCGTCGCCATGGACCTGACGCCCGACCCCTACCCGGACTGGGAGCGGCTCGAGGAGTACACCTTCGGCGTGGCCGGAGCCGTAGGCGGGTGGATGACGCAGCTGCTCGGCCTCCACGACCCCGAGCTGCTCGAGTGCGCCCACGCCCTGGGCCACGCCATGCAGCTCACGAACATCCTGCGCGACGTGGGCGAGGACCTGGCGCGGGGCCGGGTCTACCTGCCCCTCGAGCTGCTCGAGGCCCACGGGCTCGAGCCGGGCGACCTGCGGGCGATCCGGGAGCGCGGACGGCCCGGTGCCCGATGCCTACCGCCGCGTCCTGGACGCGCTGATGGCCCGCGCCGACGGGTGGTACGCCCGCGCCTGGCCGGGCATCCGCCGCCTCCCCCCTGGTTCCGCCGCCCGGTGGCCGTGGCGGCGGAGGCGTACCGGGGCATCCACCGGGAGGTGCGGCGCAACGACTACGACAACCTGCGCCGGCGCGCCCACACGTCGCTTCCCGCCAAGCTCGCGCTCGGGGCCGTCGGCGGGCTGGTCCGCGGCCACGTGAGGTCCGCCGTGGACTCGCGTCTCGCCTGGCGGCTCTTCGAGCCGTCCTCCGACCGTGGATGGGATCGCGCCTCCGCGTGCGCATGACGGGCCTCGGCCGGACGCGTGCGCACGGACGCGGGTCGTCCTGTGCGCGAACCACGAGAGCTTCTGGGACGGCTTCCTCCTGCGGGCCCTGCAGCGGCGGCTCTTCCCGGACCTGCCTTCCACGCCGTGATGCTCGCCGGAGCTCGAGCGCCGGCCCTGGCTCGCGCTGCTGGGCGCGATCGGCGCCGACCGGGCTCGGTCGCCGGAGGACGGCGCATGCTCCGGGCCGTGCGCACGCTGCGGGCGCAGGAGGCCGGCGCGGTGCTCGGCCTACTTCCCGCAGGGGCGCATCCGGCCCGGGTGACCCGCGGCCGCTGGGCTTCCGCGGGGGTCGTCGCCGTGGCGCGAGGCCCTGGCGCCGGTGACGGTCCTCCCGGTGGGGATCCGCTCCTCCCGGGCCGCACGCGCCGCACGGACGCCTTCCTCTCCGTGGGCGAGGCCATCGGAGGTCCGGGGAGCCGGCGTGCTCAGCGCGGACCGGCTGGAGGCGGCGGTGGCCGAGGAGCTGGACGCCATCCGCGCGCACGTCGGCGGCGCACGGGGAGGACGCGGCCGACGCGGTGGCCGGGCCGGACGGGCCGCCTTCCCCGGGGCGGAGCGGAGACGTCGTGGATCTCCCACGACGTGGAACGTTGGGTCTCGAGGAACTGACGAGGGCATCGGACATGGGCACGAGACGGTACCGGGGCGGTCGGACGCCAGGCAGCGCGGTCGTGGTCGGCAGCGGCTTCGGCGGCCTGGCGATCGCCTGTCGCCTGCAGGCCGCGGGCTCGACGTCACCCTGCTGGAGAAGCGGGAGCGGATCGGCGGACGGGCCTACCGTCTCGAGGACCGGGGCTGGGTGTTCGACATGGGCCCGAGCCTGATCACCGCGCCGCAGATCCTCGACGACATCTTCCGGGCCGGGGGGCGGAAGCTCACGGACTACGTCGACCTGGTGCCCCTCGACCCCTACTACCGGGTGCACTTCCACGACGGCACGCACCTCGACTACGTGGGCGACGCCGAGCGCATGAAGGCGCAGATGGCCCGCTTCGACGCCGGGGACGCCGCGAACCTCGACGCGTTCCTGGACCAGGTCCGCCCCATCTACGACGCCGTCATCGGCGACCGCCTGGGCTCGCGGCCGTTCGACACGCTCGGCACGATGCTGCGCTTCCTCCCGCGCATGGCCAAGCTGCGCGGATACCTTCCCGGTCACCACGTTCGTGAACCGCTTCTTCCGCGACTTCCGCCACCGCTTCCTCTACTCCTTCCACCCGCTCTTCGTGGGGGGCAATCCGTTCAAGACGCCCTCGATCTACCTGATGATCCCCTACCTCGAGCGGGAGGGCGGCGTCTGGTTCACGCGGGGCGGGATGTACGCCGTGGTGGAGGCGCTGGGCCGGCTCTTCCTGGAGCTCGGCGGGACGATCCGCACCGGCGAGGAGGTCCGGGAGATCGAGGTCCGCGACGGACGGGCCACGGGGGTGCGGACCGACCGGGGTCGGTACCCGGCGGACCTGGTGGTGAGCAACGCCGACCCGGGCCACACCTACGGGACGCTCGTCGAGGCGCGGCACCGGCGGCGCTGGACGGACCGGCGCCTGCGCAGGACGGAATGGAGCATGAGCTGCTTCCTCCTCTACATCGGCACGCGGCGGCAGTACCCGCAACTCGCGCACCACACGCTCATCCTGACCGAGCGGTACCGGGACCTCCTGCGCGACATCTTCGGGAAGAAGATCCTCCCCGACGACTTCTCCATGTACCTGCACGCGCCGACCCGCACGGACCCGGAGATGGCCCCGCCCGGAGGGGAGAGCATGTACGTCCTGGTGCCCGTCGCCAACCAGCGCTCGGGCATCGACTGGAGCGCCGTCAAGGCGCCCTTCGCGGAGCGCATCCTCGCCTTCCTCGAGGAGTGGGGGCTGGAGGACCTTCGCAAGGAAATCGAAGTGCTCCATGTCTTTACCCCCGAGTGACTTCGAGCATCAGCTCAATGCCACCGCCGGGCAACGCCTTCGCCATCGAGCCCCGCTTCACGCAGACGGCGTGGTTCCGCCCGCACAACCGGAGCGAGGACGTGGAGGGGCTCTACCTGGTCGGCGCGGGAACACATCCGGGCGCCGGCGTCCCGGGCGTTCTGCTCAGCGCCGAGGCCACCTACGCGAGCATCGCCGCGGACGTGGGCCTTCCCGCCCAGTGGGACCCGGAGGAGCCGGGTGGGGCCGCGCTGTCCGAACCGGGCGCGGGCTACTCCTCGGGGCGCCCCAGCTGGAAGCGGAGCGAGTCCTCCACGCCCTCGTAGAACCAGCGGAACCCCTCCGCCTCGAGACGCGACGGGAGCACGCGCTGTCCCCAGAGGAGCGCCTCCTCACCGAGCTGGCCGAAGGCGGCCTTGAGGGCGAGCGCGGCACGGGGAGGATCGTGGGCCGGCCGAGGACCCGCCCGAGGGCGTCGGTGAACGTAGCGTTCGTCACGGGGTTCGGCGCCGTGGCGTTGACGACGCCGCTCAGCGTGTCGTCGTAGAGGGCGCGGAGGACGATTCCCATCAGGTCGTCCATGTCGATCCACGAGAAGTACTGGCGGCCGCTCCCGAGCCGACCGCCCACGCCCATCTTGAAGGGGAGGAGCATCTGGCCGAGCGCGCCACCGGCCGGCGAGATCACCACGCCCTGGCGCAGGTGGACCACCCGCAGCCCCGCGCGCTCCGCCGGCCGGCTCGCCGCCTCCCACTTCTGGACGACGTCGGCCAGGAACCCGTCCCCCGGCCCGCTGGAGGATTCGTCGAGGCGCTCGTCTCCACGGTTTCCGTAGAAGCCCACCGCCGAGGCGCACAGGAGCGTCTTCGGGCCCCCGGGGAGCCCCGCGAGCGTGCGCGCCAGCAGGTCGGTGCCCTTGAGCCGGCTCTCCAGGATGATCTTCTTCCGCTCGTCGGTCCACCGTCCGCCGGCGAGGGATGCGCCGGCGAGGTGCACCACCGCGTCCGCCCGGCCAGCCCCTCGGCGTCGATCTCGCCCGTGTACGGGTTCCAGTAGATCGCGTCCCCTTCGATCCGCCGCTCCTGCCGGACCATGGGCAGGACGCGGTGGCCGCCAGTGGTGAGGAAGTGGGTCAGGTTGGTGCCGATCAGGCCGGATGCGCCGCTGATCGCGACGGTGAGGCGAGGTCGGTCGGCGAACTCGGCATGGCGCGCCAGGTCGTGGGGAAGCCGCCGGTACCGGAAGGCGAAGAGGCGGTCCAGCTCGCGGCGCACGAAGCCCGGCCCGACGGGCAGGCCCAGGGGCGCCTCCAGCTCGATCCGGTCCTCCAGGGCGGTGCCGCCCCCGGGGCGCGGTCGAAAGAGGTGCGTGTGCTCCCACGACCTGAGGGGGCCGTGCACCTGCACGTCCCGGAACTGCCGCCCCTTCTCGAAGTCCTGGTGACGAAGCTCCCAGCGGAAGGAGGCCGGTCCCTGGCGCACGCGCAGCACGACGCGGGCGCCGTCCCGGATGCCGCCCTCCTTCTCTTCGACGTCGACGTCGGCCCACGGCGGCGTCAGCCGCTCGAGCGCGCCCGGGCGCTCGTGCCAGGCGAAGACCTCTTCGGGGTCGTGATCCGGGATCTCGGCGCGATAGGTGAGGCGCATGGGCGTGTGGGGTCGGTGGGGTCGGCGCGACGTCAGGCTTCGGCTTCGGCTCCAGGCACGGTGACGGCCCTGTTCTCCGACTCGGTGAGCACGAACATCGACTCGAGGGCCTCCCGGAGCTGATCGATCATGCTGTCGTCCTTCATGATCACGCCCGACGCGAGGTCGATGAGGTCCTTCTCCTCCTGGCGCGTCAGCTCCTTGGCGGTGAGCACGAGCACCGGCAGGCCGATGTGGGAGGGGTTCGCCCGCAGGCGCTCCAGGAAGGTCATCCCGTCCATGACCGGCATGAGCAGGTCGAGCAGGACCGCGTCGGGGGCCTCCAGCCGGATAGCCTCCAGCGCCTGGCGGCCGTCGGCCGCCTGGACGACCTCGAGGCCGACCCCCTGCAGGTATTCGCTCACCATCGACCGTGTGACCCGGTCGTCGTCCACCACCAGGACGCGTCCGCCGCGCTTGCGCACGAGGTTGCGCCACAGCACGCGCAGGATGTCCTCCCGGTCGAAGGGCTTGGTCACAAGGTCCACCGCACCCAGGAGCCTCCCCCGCCCTTCGCCAGCGACGATGCTGACGACGACGACCGGAATCCTGCGCAGCTCACGGTCCTCCTTGAGGCTCTTGAGCACGTCCCACCCGCTCATCCCCGGCATCATGAGGTCGAGCGTGATCAGGTCCGGGGCGTGCTCGCGCGCGGCTCCGATGCCCTCCTCGCCGCTCGTCGCGGTGAAGACCCTGCAGCCGAGCTCCTCCAGGTAGTGCGCCATCAGGTCGCGGGAGTCCTGCTCGTCGTCCACGACCAGGACCTTGAAGTCCCGCAGGCGAGGCGCCGGCGGCGGGGGCACCGGCCGCCGGGTCTTCCCCTGCGCCTCCGGCAGGCCCTCGACATCCGCCACGTCCTCTGCGGGCGCGGGCCGAATGGGCTTCTTCGGCCGCTCTCCCATGACGATCGTGAACGTCGAGCCCTGCCCGGTCTCGGACTCCACGATGAGGTCGTAGCCCATGAGCAGGCAGATCGACCGTGAGATCGCGAGTCCCAGGCCGGTGCCGCCGTACTTGCGCGCCGTGCCCGCCTCGGCCTGTTGGAAGGCCTCGAAGATCGCCTCGAGCCGGTCCGGCGGGATGCCGATCCCCGTGTCCTGGACGGAGACGGCGACCGGCGTGCGTCCATCGGCCGCCACGTCGATGCGCACGGTGACGGTGCCCTCGTGCGTGAACTTGAGCGCGTTGCCGACCAGGTTGATGATCACCTGCTTCAGCTTCGCCGAGTCCGTCTCGACCGTGTCGAGCCCGTCGGGCACCGAGGCCACCAGGGCCACATTGCCCTCCTTGACCTTGGCCTGCCCCTCGAGCTGCTGGACCGTCTCGGTCACGAGCTGGCCCAGGTCCGCCTTCTCGATGACGAGCTCCATCCTCCCGGCCTCGATCTTGGCCAGGTCCAGCACCTCGTTGATGAGCTCCAGGAGGTGCTTGCCGTTGGAGAGCACCCGCTCCAGGAAGCCCAAGTCCTTCTCCTTCAGGTGCCCGTCCTTGTTCTTCAGGAGGATGTTCGTGAACCCGATCACCGAGTTGAGGGGCGTGCGCAGCTCGTGGCTCATGTTCGCGAGGAAGTCGCTCTTCGCCTTGTTCGCGGCTTCGGCCTCCTCCTTGGCGACCCGCAGCGCCTCCTCGGCGCGCACCCGCGGCGTGACGTCTTTGCCGAAGAGGACGGCGCCGTTGAGGCCCTGGTCTCCCTGGATCGGGTTCGCGTACAGCTCGAAATAGCGGAGCTGTCCTTCCACCGCATCCGTGCGCAGGGCCACGTGACGGTCCCCGCGCAGCGCGCGGTCGTAGACCTCCTGGTACCAGACCACGTCATCTGCCGGGAACACCGCCTCGGGCAGGTCACCGACCACCGGCTCGTGCCCCGTGCGGGCTTCCATGGCCAGCGAGAACGCGGAGTTGAACGTGATCAGCCGATGGTCGCGATCCACCGACCAGATCGCGTCGCCGGTGTTCTCCACCAGGGCGTTCAGGTTGGCTCTCGATTCGGCGAGCTGCCTCTCCGCCATACGCTGCTCGGTGACGTCGCGGAAGATCCCCTGCGTGGCCACGGGACGACCGTGGCTTCGCTGTGCCGCCGTGCTCCCCGAGAGGATGACGATGCGGCTGTCCGCCGCCAGGAACTCGACGTTGAAGCGACGCGGGGGCTCCCCATTCAGGACGCGGTCGAACTCGTCACGCACGGTGTTTCGGTGCGCGGGATGCACGATGTCCATGAGCTTGAGGCGCTCGAGCTGCGCGTCGGTGTAGCCGAGCGTCCGCTTCCACGCGCTGTTGACGTACAGGATCCTCCCGTCCGGAGCGACGCTCTGGATCAGGTCGTTGGCGTTGTCGAGGAAGTCCTGCAGGCGCGCGCGCCCCTCGTTGACGGCCTGCTCCGTGCGGGCGCGCACGGCCACCTCGCGGGCGAGGGCCTCGTTGGCCTCGGTCAGAGCCCCGAGCACCTGCCCCTCGCGCCGGAACGTCTGGTACACGCTGACCAGGAGGCCGGCGAGCATGGCGGCGTAGCTCGCGATCTTGAGGAGGTGCGCGGCGTCGAACATCCCGTCGAAGCGGACGTTCGAGAACGCCATGTACCCGAAGTGCACCATCGTCGAGATCAGGAGCGAGATGAGCAGCCAGTACTCGAAGGCGTCCCGACGCCACCCGCCCTTGAGCACGTATCCCAGGAAGGCAAGCAGGAAGAAGAGGCCCGGCAGGAGCTCCGCCGGCCGGTTGACGGCAAGCCCGGGAAAGTGCGCAGTGCGTGTCTGCGGAACCCACTCGAAGAAGAAGAGGTTGACCAGCGTGAGGAGCAGCGCCACGGCGTAGACCGAGCCCTCGTGCACGGCTTCACCCTCCCCTTCCCGCACCTCCTGGCGCCATGCCAGGAGGCTCACGAAGAGGAAGAGCGAGAGGAAGACCCGCTCCGACGTCCAGCTCCAGGCGAAGAGGTCCTCCGCCGCCGTCCCCTCCTGGACCAGGAAGTACTGGCTCGTGAGCAGGGCGTGGTTGAGGTCCAGGAGCCCCGCGCCCATGAAGCCGGTTCCGATGAACAGGAAGGTGGCCTGCTTGCGGCTGTAGAACCGTACGAGGGCGAGGCCGCCCACCATGAAGGCCATGAGCGTGGCCAGGGCCTCCATGAGCGTGTGGTCCGAAGAGGCGCTCCGCCACGGGGAACCGCGCAGCAGGACGGAGCCGGCCATCAGAACGAGCAGGAGGACCACGAGGACCACGAAGCGCTCGCGGCCCCGGTCCGGCCCGCTGAGCTCGGGGTCCACGGCACCCGCGCCCGCCTCGATCGGCGGAGGCGCGGGCCCCACGGCATCCGCGCCGAGTGCGGCCGTGCTCAGGACGTCGTGTCCAGACACCGCCGAATGGCCTCGAGAAGCACGTCCTCGTCGACGATCGGCTTCGTGACGTAATCGTTGAAGCCGGCCGCGAGGTATTTCTCCCGGTCACCCGACATCGCGTGGGCCGTAAGCGCGATGACCGGCAGCGCGGTGAACTGCGGCTGCCGCCGGATCCAGGCCAGCACCTCGGTGCCGTCCATCTCCGGGAGGGAGATGTCCAGGAGCACCAGATCGGGGGGGTCGTCCGCCAGCCCCCGGACCGCCTCGACGCCCGTCTCGTATTCCGAGATGTCGTACATGTCCTCGAGGATCGCGTTCACGAGCAGCCGGTTGTCCGGGTTGTCCTCGACGACGGCGATCTTCGTGCTCATACGCTCATCTCCTTTGCGACGGACTCCAGGGCACGGATCGCCGCGGAGAAGGCCTCTTCCAGATCCGGCAGAACGGCGGCGACGGTGGCATGGTCACCGTCCCCCGCGGCACGCTCCACCTCCGCGGCCAGCGTCCTGACCCGGTGCGCCCCGATGTTCGCGGCGCTCGATTTGAGCGAATGTGCGCCCCGCTCGGCTTCCTTCCCGTCGGTTCCGTTCCTGTAGCTTCGGACCTGTTCCATGCGCTGAGGGGCGTTCTGCAGAAACAAACGCACCATCTGTCCGAGGAGCTTCTCGCCACCCCATTCGCGCAGGCGCTCGAGCGCCGCGGGGTCAAGGACGTGCGGGTCGGTCATCGATGCCTTCGCAGGTGGAGCGGCGATGTGGTCCGCCTCGTTGGGCCTGACTTTGGGGACAGTTCCAGTGTAGCCCCCGCGCGCGCCGCCAGCAATCGCCGAAGTGGCGGATGTCG
The DNA here is from genome assembly GCA_963848895.1 of uncultured Gemmatimonadales bacterium. Lineage (GTDB taxonomy): Bacteria > Gemmatimonadota > Gemmatimonadetes > Longimicrobiales > Gaopeijiaceae > SZUA-318. The sequence continues at coordinate 667,975 of CAWKGE010000013.1, read as the reverse complement.
AGGCGACGCACCGCTTTCCGGGCGTTCCGGCTCAGGAGACCTCGTCCTGACGGGTGGGGTGCGGGTGGGCGCCCAGCTCACGGGCCGGGAGGAGGCGGGGAACCGTGCCTGGCGGCGTCTCCCACGCATCGAAGGCCTCTCCCCACGGCACGCCGCCAGCACGGCCCGCTGAGCGCAGCCGCTCCTCCAGCCAGGGCCGGTCCCCGAAGCCGATCAGCGCACGGTGGTAGTCGGCCAGCTCGAAGATCCGGTCGACCCACGGGGAGACGTCGACGGTCACGCGCGGGAGGGTGGAGTGCATGCCGCGGAGCGTGAACACCGGACAGAATCCTCGATGGGGTGGATGGGGATCGGTCAGCTTGGCGATGCGCGCATATGTGACGGCGTCGCGGGCGATGCGGCCCGTGGCCTGGTGGTCCGGGTGGCGCATCCCCTTCACCCAGGAGTCCCCCCATGTGACGAGGCCATCGGGGCGGAGCTCGGCGAGCACGTGGGCCACGCCGCGCGCCAGGTCCGGCGTGGGCGACAGGCCGCAATCGGGGAAGTCCATGACGCGGTGCTCCACGCCGAGCAGCTCCGCCGCTCCGGCCGCCTGTCCGATGCGACGGCGCACGATCTCCGACTCCGGCACGTCGCCGAAGGCGCCGGTCGCTTCGCCCCTGGTCAGGTACAGCACCACCACGCGGTCCCCACGGGCCTTCTGCGCCAGGAGCGTGCCCGCCACGCCCAGCTCGTCGTCCGGGTGCGCGAAGATGGCGAGCAGCGTCAGGCCGGCCACGGCACGAGCTTCAGCGGCCGAGCGCGCCACGGAGCGCCGCGATGCCACCGCCGGCGCCCTCCGGATGGCCGTAGACGGCCGATCCGGCCACCACCACCGAGACGCCCGCCGCCGCGATCGCGGCCACGTTGGACGCGTCGACGCCCCCGTCCACCTCGAGCTCCGCGGCGGAGCCGGCCTCGTCGAGGAGCACGCGGGCGCGCCGGAGCTTGTCCGTGCTCGCGGGGATGTAGGCCTGCCCGCCGAAGCCGGGGTTCACCGACATCACCAGAAGGAGGTCCAGGTCGCCCAGAATGTCGTGGAGCGTCTGGAGGGGGGTGGCGGGATTGAGCGCCACTCCCGCCCCGGCACCGAGCTCCCGGATGCGTTGCACCGTCCGGTGCAGATGCAGGCACGCCTCCTGATGGACCGTCAGGCCGTCGGCGCCCGCGTCGACGAAGGCTTCGAGATAGCGGTCCGGCGCTTCGATCATGAGGTGGACGTCCAGCGGGAGCTTCGTGGCCCGGCGGGCCGCCGCGACGATGGCGGGTCCGATCGTGATGTTTGGCACGAAGTGGCCATCCATCACGTCGACGTGGATCCAGTCGGCCCCGCCCCGCTCGGCCGCAGCGATCTCTTCAGCCAGCCGCCCGAAGTCGCAGGACAGGATGGAGGGCGCGATCTTCACCGTTCCCTCCGGAGGACGCGGGTCCCTTCTTCGCCGGCCAGGATCGCCTCGGAAGCCATTCCGAGGAAGAGCCCGGTCTCCACCACCCCCGCACGGGCCTTGAGGGCCGCGTGCAGCACCGCAGGATCCTCGATGCCGTCCGGGAAGCGGGCGTCCAGGATGGCGTTTCCGTTGTCACTCAGGAACGGCTGGCCGTCCGCACGCGTGCGCGCGGCGACCCGTGCCCCGCGGGACTCGAGGAAGGCGACGTGTCCCGACCACCCCCACGGCACTACCTCCACGGGGAGGGCCGAGAGCGTGCCGAGACGCTCCACCGCCTTCCCGGCATCCGCGATGATCACCAGCCGCCGCGAGGCCTGCGCGACGATCTTCTCCCGCACCAGGGCGCCGCCCATTCCCTTGATGAGATCGAGCTCCGGGGACACCTCGTCGGCCCCGTCCACCGTGAGATCGAGACGGGGATGCTCCCGCAGCGTCGTCAGCGGGATACCGAGCCGGCCGGCCTCCTTCTCGGTCCGGACGGACGAGGGGACCCCCACCAGGTCGGTGAGGGCCCCCGTCGCGAGCTTCTCTCCGAGGAGCTCCAGGAAGTGGGCGACCGTGCTGCCCGTCCCGAGGCCGAGGACCATTCCGCTGCGCACCTCCTCGACGGCGTGGGCGGCGGCCTCCCGCTTCAGGTCGGCGACGGACGCCAACGTGCTCAGCCCGGATACTTCGAGAGCACCTCGTCCTGCATGCGCTTCGTCATGGCCAGGGCCTTCTTCCAGGGGCGCTCCCACATGTTGCGCCCGAAGATCAACCCCACCGCGCCCGCCTGCATGGCGGTCTTCGCTTTGTGGATCACGTCCTCGTCACCGAGCTTGCTGCCACCGCTGAAGAGCACGAGGCAGCGACCGGCGGACGCGACGACCCGCTGCGCACCTTCCTCGTACGAGTAGTCCAGCGCAGCGTACTTCTTGGGCTGGTCGACGTCCTTGGGGCCGTGCTTCGGCATGTTGAGCTTGACGATGTCGGCGCCCATCTCGAGCGCCACGCGGGCGGCGTAGTCCACGGCGTAGAGCGAGTCGCGTCCCCCTTCTCCTCGATGGCGCTCCCGCGCGGGTAGGACCAAACGATGAGGGGCATGCCGTAGCGGTCGCAGTCCTCCCGGACCGACTGCAGCTGCAGGAAGTCCTCGTCCTGGCGCGGCGAGCCGACGTACAGCGTGTAGCCGACGGCGTCGGCGCCCATCGATACCGCGTCCTCGACGCTGCCCGTCATCGTGGAGAGCGCGTCCGCATCGGAGGGGATCGACGTCTTGCCGTTGAGCTTGAGGACCAGCGGGATCCTGCCGGCCCACTTCGTCATGTACTTGCGCGCGAGCCCGTAGTGCAGCGCGATCGCGTTGTAGTTGCCTTCGATGGCCAGGCGCCACTGGAAGTCCGGGTCCGCCGAGGCCGGGTTCGGGAAGAAGTCGACCGGCCCGTGCTCCAGCCCCTGGTCGATGGGAAGGATGAGCAGCGTGCCGTTCTTCAGGCCGTTCTCGTACAGCATGCGGTGCAGGCGCACCTTCTTGCCCATCGACAGGCCCAGCTCATCGAGATTCGGGCGCTGGACCGCGGGCGTCTTGGTCTTCGGGCTCATGACGTTCAGCCTCCGGGAGGCGGCACGGGGATCGGGCTTCGGGCCCCGGGAGCGCATGGTCGACGCGCTTCGGGGAACGTCGAAAAAGGTATCCCGCGCGGGGGGGAGATTCCAGGGCGCGCGCCTTGACAGGGGCAGGCGCCCGTGGGATCCTTCGCCCCATGCACACGCACGAGCCCCGCTGGTATCGCTATACGTGGTTCGCTCCTTCGGGAGCCCGGGAGCCGTGCGCGCCGGAAGGCTGAATCCCGGCACGAAAGAAGCGGCCACCGAAGGCTCCCGATCCGGTCGGGGGCCTTTTTTCGTGGCCGCCGGCGGGACGGGCCGAACCAGGAGAGAAGCATGATCATCGTGACCCGGAAGGGCGTCACGCAGGAGGAGCTCGACCACATCCGCGAGCGGGTGGAAGCGGCGGGCCTCCGCACCCACGTCTCCCGAGGGGAGCACCGGACGATCGTGGGCTGTGTCGGTGACGAGGAGCGTCTGCAGAACGTTCCGCTCCTCAGCTTCCCCGGCGTGGAGGCCGTCCACCCCGTCCTCAAGCCCTACAAGCTGGCGTCGCGGGAGTTCGCGGCCGAGGCGACGCGCGTCCCGGTGGGCGACGTCGAGCTGGGTGGCGCGGAGGTCGTGGTGATCGCCGGTCCATGCTCCGTCGAGGGGCTGGACATGCTTCGCGACACGGCCCGATGCGTCGCGGACGCCGGGGCGCGCGCGCTGCGGGGGGGCGCGTTCAAACCGCGGACGTCCCCCTATTCCTTCCGGGGCATGGGCGAGGAGGGACTCGAGATCCTGGCGCAGGTTCGCTCCGAGACGGGGCTCCCCGTGGTGACGGAGGTCATGGACACCCGCCAGGTGGATCTGGTCGCTTCCTACGCCGACGTCCTGCAGGTGGGCGCGCGAAACATGCAGAACTTCGCCCTGCTCACCGAGGTGGGACGGCTGCGGCGGCCGGTGCTTCTCAAGCGGGGAATGTCCGCTACGATCAAGGACCTGCTCCTGGCCGCCGAATACGTCATGAGCCAGGGCAACCCCAACGTGATCCTGTGCGAGCGGGGCATCCGCACCTTCGAGACGGCGACGCGCAACACGTTCGACCTCGCGGCGATCCCGGTCCTGAAGCGGGAGACGCACCTCCCCGTGATCGCCGATCCCTCCCACGCCGGGGGCGCGCGGGACCTGGTGGAGCCCCTCTCCTACGCCGCCGTCGCGGCCGGGGCGGACGGTCTGATCATCGAGGTGCATCCGGATCCCGAGTGCGCCACCTCGGACGGTGAGCAGTCCCTGGACTTCGACGAGTTCCGTGCGCTCATGGCGAACGTGCGCCCGTTCGTCCAGGCCGCACGGCGCACCCTAGCCAAAGCGACCAGGGAGGGCGTGCGGACCCGGTAGGATCGGCGTCCTCAGCCTCCGGAGAGGATCTCCCGGACCCGGTCGATCTGGAGGAGCACCGACCGGCGCGACGTCCCGCCCTCGCTGTCGCGTGAATCGGCCGAGCGCGCCCAGTCGAACACCGTGCGCACGTCGTCGCCGAAGGCCGCGTGCTCCTCGCGGAACGCGGAGGTGGACAGCTCCGCGAGGCTCACGCCCTCCCGCTCGGCGCGGCGGACCAGGCGCCCGATCACCTCGTGGCTCTCCCGGAACGGCACCCCGTGTCGGACCAGGTGGTCGGCGAGGTCGGTGGCCAGGAGTTGTGCGTCCATCACGGCCTCCATCCTCTCGGGGCGCAGCTCCGCCTCCGCCACCGCGCCAGCTACCGCGGGGAGCGTCACCAGGAGCGTGTCCACGGTGTCGAACAGCGCTTCCTTGTCCTCCTGCAGGTCGCGGTTGTAGCCCGTGGGCAGGCCCTTGAGGAGCGTGAGCATCGCCGACAGGTTCCCGGCGAGACGTGCCGACTTCCCCCTCGCCAGCTCGGCTACGTCCGGGTTGCGCTTCTGCGGCATCAGGCTCGAGCCGGTGCTGTAGCCGTCGGAGAGGCGCACGAACCCGAACTCGGTCGACGAGAACAGCACCAGGTCCTCGCCCAGGCGCGACAGATGGACGCCGACCATCGCGCCGGCGTAGGCGAGGTCACAGATCCAGTCGCGGTCCGAGACGGCGTCGACGCTGTTCGCGCTGATCCGCTCGAAGCCGAGCGCCTCCCGCAGTCGCTCCCGGTCCACCGGGAACGGACATCCCGCCAGCGCTCCGGAGCCGAGCGGTAGAACCGCGGCGGCGCGGCGGGCAGCGTCGACCCGCTCCACGTCGCGCAGAAAGGCCCACAGATGCGCGAGCGTCCACTGGGCCGCGCGAATGGGCTGCGCCTGCTGCAGGTGCGTGTAGCCGGGCATGATCAGGTCGACGCCCCGCTCCGCCAGCGACAGCAACGCGCGACAGAGTCGCAGGATCTCCCTGCGCACGGCGTCACAGGCGTCCATGCCATAGAGGCGGACGTCCGTCGCCGACTGGTCGTTCCGGGACCGCCCCGTGTGGAGCTTCCCGGCCACGTCCCCCACGGCCTCCCGCAGCATGCGCTCCACCACCGAATGGATGTCCTCCTCGGGTGCGGCGGCCAGCCCCTCCGCCTCGATACGCGCCGCGACGGACTCGAGCCCCTGGGCGAGCCGGGCGCTCTCCTTCTCCGTGACCACGCCGGCGCCGCGCAGCGCCCTGGCCCACGCGAGGCTCCCGCGGATGTCCTCGCGCCACAGGCGGCCATCCACCGGAAGGCACAGGTTGAGGGGGATCATCGCCGGTGCCATCGCGGAGTCGAAGCGACCACCCCACAACGCTTTGGTCACGCCGGTCTCTTCTCGATTGGAAGCCATGGTTTCATCCTGGTCCGCCGCCCGCCGGGCGAACGCTCCTCGGTTGCGGTCCCGTGGATCGAAGCGGGATGGCTCGGAGCATATCCCCGGCGGGATCGGGCGACAACGTGCCCAGGGGGACCGATGGAGGGACGGCCGGGCCGTCCGCTCAGGGGCGAAGGAAGAGAGCCTCGGCCCGGGGATGGCCGGGCCGGGGGTGACGGAACCGACGACTTCCCGCCGAAGCGTCGGGGGGCGCGAGCGCCCCACACCCGTCCCCCCGGTCCCGAGCCTGGTTCCGATGAAGCGCTTCGCCGAGTGCAGAGGCGGGCGCCGTGGGCATGATTATGCGCGCACCATGCATGATGTCAAGTCGACTCCTCTTGCGAAGCGATGGCCGAGGACAGGATCTCGAGGCCCTCGTCGATCTCTTCCTCGCCGACGACGAGCGGGGGCACCAGCCGCACCACGTCGGGGCCGGCGGAGACCAGCAGGAGGCCCGATTCACGCGCGTGCGCCACGACGGGTGCCGCCGCACGGTCCAGCACCACCCCCCGCATGAGGCCCACCCCCCGCACGCCGGAGACGCTGGCGTGCCGGGTTGCGATCGCCTCCAGCCCGCGCTCGAGGTGCGCGCCCGTGGAGCGAACCCGCGCGAGGAACCCCGGATCCGACACGGTGCGCAGGACCGCCAGCGCCACCGACGACACCAGGGGTCCACCCCCGAATGTGGTCCCGTGATCGCCCGGGTGAAGCGTGTCGGCCACGCGGGGAGCGAGCACGACCGCCCCCATCGGGAGGCCACCGGCCAAGGGCTTGGCCAACGTCATGAGGTCCGGGGCCACGCTTCCGTGCTGCCACGCGAACAGCTCCCCCGTGCGGCCGAGTCCACACTGGATCTCGTCGAACACGAGGAGCGTGTCGTGGGCGTCGCAGAGCGCCCTCAGCTCCGCCAGGAACCCGAGGGGGATGGGCCGTACGCCCCCCTCCCCCTGCACGGGCTCGATGATCACCGCGGCGACGCGACCGGTCTCCAGGAGTGCCTCGACGCCGGCGGTGTCACCCACCTCCGCGAACCGCACCCCGGGCATGAGGGGCCGGAAGGGGGCCTGGTAGGCCTCCCGGTCGGTCGCAGCGAGGGTGCCGAAAAGCCGTCCGTGGAAGGCGCCCCGGAACGCGACGATCTCGTGCTTGTCCGGGCCGTGCGCGCTTCCGGCCCAACGCCGGGCGAACTTGAATGCCGCTTCGTTGGCCTCGGCGCCCGAGTTGCAGAAGAAGGCGCGGCCGGGGAAGCTTTGCTCCACCAGCAGCTCCGCGAGCTCGGCGGCCGGGCGGGTGCGGAAGAGGTTCGACGTGTGGATCAGCCCCGTCGAGAGCGCTTCCTCGACCGCCCGACGGATCACGAAGGAGCCGTACCCGAGGGCGTTGACGGCGATGCCCGCCGTGAAGTCCAGGTAGGCCCTTCCCTCCTCGTCCCACACGCGGCACCCTTCGCCGCGGCTCAGCACGAGGTCGGGCTGTGCATAAATTCCCAGAAGGTGGCTCCCGGTGGTCGTCGGATCGGTCATGGGGCCTCCGCCGGCTCGCCGGCGTCCGTGGGAGACGTCGATCCCGTCAGCATCGGAGCCCCGCCGAGGGCTCGAAGCCGAGCATCAGGTTCATGTTGTGCACGGCCTGACCAGCCGCACCCTTCCCCAGGTTGTCCAGGGAGGCCAGGACCGTCACCAAGGGCGCGTCGATGCCGGCGTTGTCCGCGGCGCCCAGGACCAGGAGGTCGGTGCCGACCACCTCGGCCAGCGTGGGGGTGCCGTCGGTCACACGGACCGTGCGCGCATCTCGATAGGCTCCGCGCCACGCGTCCCGCACGGCGGCGGCGTCGACGCCCTCGTTCACCGGCAGGTAGATCGTCTCCAGGATGCCCCGCGGCACCGGGAGGAGGTGCGGCTGGAAGACCAGCTGCAGCCCGGGCAAACCCGCCCGCATCTCCAGGAGGTGGCGATGCCCGTTACCGGTCGCATAGGCGCGGAAATCGCCGGCGACCTCGGCGAACAGAAGCTCCCTCTTCGGGGTGCGGCCGGCACCGGTCACCCCGGAGGCGGCGCTCACGACCACGGGTGTGCGGGCGTCGATCATGCCGGCCTCCCGCAGGGGGTGGAGCGCGAGCTGTACTCCGGTCGGATAGCACCCGGGATTCGCCACCAGGCGAGCCTCCGGGACCCGGTCCGCCGCGAGGTCCGCCATCCCGTAGACCGCGCCACGCTCCCGGCCCGAGCCCGGCCGATGGTCCGCCGTCAGGTCCACCACGCGGACACCGGCCGAGAGGGCCCGCTCGGCCCACGGCGCGGCGTGACCGTGTGGGAGGCAGAGGAAGACCAGCGCCACCTCGTCCAGCGGCGCGGCGGCGCTCTCCACCAGCGCCAGGCCCGGCAGCCCGGAGGCCTCGCCCGCCTGCCCCTCCGACGTGGCGAACGCGACGCGCACCTCCGGGTGCCCGCGCAGCACGCGCAGGACCTCGAGGCCCGTGTAACCAGTCGCCCCGACGACACCGATGGCCGTCGGGGCGGAAATATGCCCTTTCATTGTATAATCATGCGATTCGCTCTCCCCCGAGTCAACCCGTGGCGCATCGCGCCGACCCCAGGCGTCAGCGCTTGTGGACGCTCGCCATGTCCTCGACGCGCCGGAGCACGCTGGGAAGCGACTGCGCTTCCCGCACGATTACCAGGATCGTGTCGTCGCCGGCCAGAGTGCCGAGGACCTCGGGCCACTCCTCCCAATCGATGCCCGCGGCCACGGTCTGCGCCCCGCCCTTCATGGTCTTGACGACGAGCAGGTTGCCCGTCCCCTCGGCGCTGAGGAAGAGCGTGGGGAGGAGCGACTCCAGCGGCGCGGTGCTCTCCCATTCCTCCGGGAGAGAGTAGTGCGCCGTTCCCTGGGCGTCCGGCACCTTCACCAGGCGCAGCTCGCGGATGTCCCGGGACAGGGTGGCCTGGGTCACGTCGGTTCCCTGGGCGAGGAGGATCTCGCGCAGCGCCTCCTGGCTGGGGACGCGATGGTGCTTGATGATGTCGAGGATCCGTGCGTGCCGCGCCGGCTTGCTCATCGCCCCGACCGCTCCGCCAGGGCCCTCACCTTCTCGGGCTCGAAGCCCACGCTGCGGCCGACCTCGTCGCCTCCTTCGAAGAGGATCAGGGTCGGAATTCCGCGGATGCCGTAGCGCTGTGCGATCCCCGGGGCGTGGTCGGTGTCCACCTTCGCCACCAGGAGGCGTCCGGAGTGCTCACGGGCGAGCTCGTCGACGAGGGGCGCCACCATCTTGCAGGGGGCGCACCAGTCGGCGTAGAAGTCCACCAGCACCGGAGGGGATGCGTCCACCACCGTGCGGTCGAAGTCCTCCTCGGTGACCTTCACCGGCCGGTCGAGCAGCATCGGGCGCCCGCACTTTCCGCAGGTCGGACGATCCGCGGCACGGGCGAGGTCGATCTTGTTGAGCGTCAGGCAGAACCCGCAACGGAGGGTGACGGGGCTCGAGGTTTCCTTGGTCTGCACGCGAGGTCCTCACTGGACGGCGTTCGAAATCGGCGGAGTCGGCCAACCGCAGTAGGTCGGGAAACTATCCGGGGCATGCCAACCCGGACCACCCCGGTTCCGGCTCCCGCGGGGGATACACGCCGGCCCGGCCGGCGTTTCGCGCCGACCGGGCCGTGGAAGACACGTGGAGCCCTCCCACCGACCTGCTAGTAGAGGTCGTACTTCAGGCGCAGGATCGCGAACCTCCCGATATTCGGCACGCCGACGAAGCTGCGGTACGGCGAGTCGAAGAGGTTCGTCACCGCCAGCTGCGCCGTCGCGCGGGTCCCCGGGATCTGGTAGCCGACGTTGACGTCCACCAGCGTCGACGAAGCCACGCAGTCCTCCTGGAACGGGTTGTCCGGCAGCACCTCGATGCACTTCGTCCCGACGTATCCGGCCGACTCCGCGGGGAAGGAGCTCGTGAAGCGAACGCGCGCGTCGGCGTTGAAGCCGGCGACGACGTTCCGGTAGGCGAGGCCGATCGTGCCCTTGTCCTTCGGAGCGTTCAGCGCGATCGGCGACGAGTTCGCCACCTGGAAGTAGTCGTCGCTCACGTGCGAGTACGTGGCGTTCAGCGTCCACTGGTCCGTCAGGAAGGCCTGCAAGGCGAGGTCCGTGCCCCACAGGTCGATATCACCCACGTTGACGTACGTGACGATCATGTCCGCGCCCTGTGCCGCGACCTCGGGGGAGGTGACGACGCCGACCGGGACCCTCGCCACCGCCCCGGCGAGCTGGGGAACCAGGGTGGCCGCGTCCTGCTGCGCCCGTTGCTGCGCCTGGTCCGGAGGCAGGCCGCCGGCGATGTACTGCTGCGTGAGCGCCGTCACGATCGGCACCGTGATGTAGGCCCCGATCTGCGGACCGTCGAGCGTCACCAGCGGCGTTCGGAGGACCAGCGGGGACACGAAGTCCTTCTTCTTCTCGTAGTACGCGTCGGCAGTGATCTTGACGCGGTTCTGCAGGATCCCCGTCCACCCCACCTCGTACGTCTCGGTGTGGCTTTCCCTGATGCCCGGAACGGCCGGGATGCTCGCCTCCGCTTCCGGCGTCACGGACCCGGTATTCGGATCGTAGATGTCGATCCCGATGTCGGACGGCGTGGGGGACAGGCCGAGCAGGAGCTGAACCAGCGAGGCGGGAAGGGGCGTGCCCGCCGCCGCCGCGCCTTGTGCCGCGACCTGGACGGCCGCCGGCCAGAAGTTCACGGCCGCGCCTGCCGGCAGGATCTGGTTGGCGCCCCCCGGGTTGAAGGGAGAGAGGATCCCTTTCAGGCTGCCGTCGGCGTTCCGGAAGGAGTACCCGTCCTTGCCCGTGCCGAACGCCCGGATCCGGTAGCCCAGCTGACCGAGCGGCGAAGGCGCCGCGCCCCCGGAGATGTCCAGGAAGAAGTTCAGCGAGGAGGGCGTGGAGAAGGCGCGGTTGTACGTGAAGCGGAGGCTCTGGTCCTCCGTGGGCTTGAAGACGAGGGCGGCGCGCGGCGAGTACACGTTGTGGTCGAGCATGGAGTGCGAGTCCATGCGGCCGGCGACCACGAAGTCGAGCTTGGGTGACAAGGCGGTCTTGGACTGCAGGTACACGCCCCACTCGTCCATGGTGTCGTTGTTCTCGTACGACCCGTTGATCGTGCCTCCCGTGCGCGGATCGGTGTGGAAGTAGTCGACGCCGTACGTGAAGTCCTGACGGCCACCACCCAGTGCGAGGCCGTGCTGCACCTGCCCGACGACGAGCCGGGATTGGTCGACGAGCGGCACGCCGTCGCGGAGGAGGAACGTGTCGCCCGCGTCGCTCGCGTTCAGGTAGGTCTGTGCGAAGAACCGGCCCTTCGCCACGCGCGCCTGGTAGAACTCGTACACCCAGCCGTCCGTCTGCCCGGCCCCCAGCCCCGTGAGCTCGATCCCCGTGTCGCTCGTGCGGCCGTAGGTCAGCACCGCCGAGCCGTTGTCGCCGAGGCGGTAGTCGGCGCGGGCCTCGAAGCCATAGCGGCTCAGGTCGAAGTTCCGCAGGCCGACTCGCTGGCAGTAGCCCTGTGCTGCGGCCGGGGCGAAGCCGCGGATCCCCAGCGCTCCGATGCATGCGGCGGGGTCGGCGAGAGCCGACGCGCGGGCCGCCGCCTCCGTCGGGTCGGTGTAGTGCCATTCGTCGCCCCGGACGTATTGGCCGGAGAGCTTGAGGCCCAGGTTGTCGCCGAGGAGGAACGCGGTGCGGAACGCGCCGTCGAAGACGGAGCGCTCCCCCCCACCCACCGTCACCGTCGTTCCCTGCGACGTGAGCGGGGACTTGGTGAGGATGTGCACCACCCCGTTGGCCGTGTTCGGGCCGTACAGCGCCGAGCCGGGCCCCAGAACGACCTCCATCCGCTCGACGTCGAGGTTGTTGGCGGGGATGAAGTGCATGAGGTTGACGCGCAGGGACGGTACCCCGGCCAGGCGGTGGTCCGTGAGCAGGTGCAGGCTTCCGGAGAAGATGTTGTTGAAGCCGCGGATGACCACGTTCGTGGACTGGATGCCCTCACTGATGATGTCCACCCCGGGGGCATCCCGGAGGTGGTCGGCCATCGTCGTCACGGGACGCTCCGCGAGCTCGGTCGAGCCGACGATGTACGTGGTGGCAGGGGCGTCGACCTGCTTCTCAGCCTGCCCGCGCGAAGAGCTGACGACCAGCCCGTCGAGGAGCGAGCGCCATCGACGTGAGCTGGATGTCGTAGGTGGTCGTCTGGCCGGCCCGGACGCCGATGCCGTCGAAGCGTGCGGACCGGTGGCCGACCTCCTCGACGACGATCGAGTAGGTGCCGGCCGGAAGCTGGATGCGGTAGACGCCCGACTGATCGGTCAGGCCTCCTGTGGTCTGGGACGTCTCCGAGCACCTGGACCTGGGCGGTCGAGATGGGCTGGCCCGTCTCGACGTCGGTGACCCGTCCCGTGAGCGTTCCCTGCTGCGCGCCGAGGGGGGCGCCGAGGAGCAGGAACGCCGCGATCGAACCACCAAGGGACCCCATACGTTGGACGCGCATGGAAGGAAAGCCTCGCGCTGGAAGAAACAGAGAAAACCAACGGTGGTGACAACGTGGCGAAAGTACACGGGGAATCCCCGACATGGCAAACGTTTCGCGTCCAGGTGACGGTTCCCCGGCCGGGCCGGGATCTCGCACGAAAACGTATGATTATCCCGTCCGGCGCGTCGCTGTGCGTGGAAGCTGCGTGGCGTCCGCCCCACTCTGGCCCCTGGCGGCGCACCACGCCGCAGGTCATGATCGGCGTCTCGACCACTCCGTTCGCTCGGTGCGCCGTGACCCCTGCAAACTTCGATCGCAACCGCTTCGAGGACGCCCGGGCCCGCATCGCCGGCTCCGTCCACCGCACGCCGCTGCTCGCGCTCCCGGACGCTGTCGGAGCGGGTCGGCGCCCCCGTCTACCTCAAGTGCGAGAACCTCCAGAAGACGGGCGCGTTCAAGGTGCGCGGGGCCCTCCACCGCCTCCTGCGCCTCGACGACGAGGAGCGCGCGCGCGGCGTCGTGACGATCTCCGCGGGGAACCACGCCCAGGCCGTGGCGTGGGCCGCCGCGGCCGCCGGGACCCGCGCCGTCGTCGTCATGCCGGAGCACGCGTCGCCGGCCAAGGTGGAGGCCAGCCGGGGCTACGGCGCCGAAGTGGTCCTGCACGGGAACGCGCAGGAGGCGTTCGCGCGGGCCTTCGAGATCGCGGAGGAGCGGGGGATGCGCTTCGTCCACCCCTTCGACGACGAGGAGGTGGTGGCGGGTCACGGGAGCTGCGCCCTGGAGATCCTGGAGGATCTCCCCGACGTGGGCACCGATCGTGGTGCCCGTGGGCGGCGGGGGCCTCGTGTCCGGGATCGCCGCGGCCACGGCGGCGGTGCGGCCGGGGGTGGCCGTCTGGGGTGTGGAGCCCGAGGGGGCCGACGCCATGCACCGGAGCCTGGAGGCCGGTCGAGCCGTGCATCTGGACTCGGTGGACACCGTGGCCGACGGGCTCGCCGCGCCCATGGCCGGCGTGCTCAACCACGCGCTGGTCGCGGCCCACGCCCGCGGGGTGGTGCTGGTCTCCGACGAGGAGATCGTGGGCGCGATGAAGGTCCTGCTGGAGCGCACGAAGCTGCTCGCGGAGCCGGCCGGGGCCGCCGGGCTGGCCGCGCTGCTGCAGGGGCGCATCCCCCTCGATGGCGGCGCCCCGGTGGCGGTGGTCGTCAGCGGCGGCAACGTCGATCTCGGCCTTCTGGGCCGACTCCTCTCCGGGGAGGCGTGAACGTGTGCCGCCTGGTGGCCTACCGGGGAGCGCCGACGCGCGTGGCGCCCCTCGTGTTCGAGGGGGAGCACTCGCTCTACCGTCAGAGCTGGGCGCCGCGCGAGCTGCTCTCGGGCTCGGTCAACGCGGACGGCTATGGAGTGGTGTGGTACGCCGACGGCAGGCCTCGCAGGCTCGCCGAGACACGCCCCATCTGGCACGACCCCGCCCTGCAGGGCACGCTGGACGCGATCTCCTCCGGGTGCGTGGTCGCGGCCCTGCGCAGCGGGACCCCCGGGCTTCCGGTCGACCGCGCCGGGCTCCTTCCCCTCACGCGCGACCGCTGGAGCTTCGTGCTGAACGGATACGTGCCCCACTTCCGGGAACGGCACATGCGGGCGCTCCGGGGCTCCCTCCCCGACCACCTGTACGCGACGCTGGAGGGCGCGTCGGACTCGGAGACCCTCTTCCTCCTCGCCCTGGCGGCCCTGGAGAACGGAGCCGACGCCGGTGGAAGCGCTGTGCGCGTCCGCGGGCGCGGTCTCGGCCAGGGTGGGCAGCGACGAGGCGCAGCTCGCCATGCTGCTCACCGACGGAGCCGAGCTGACCGTGGTCCTCACATCCACCGTGGGGAGGACGAACTCGCTCTACCTCGCCCGCCGCTCCGCCCAGGCGCCGGGCGGCGTCGCGCTGGCGTCCGAGCCCCTCGATCCCGATCCCTCGTGGGAGCGCGTTCCGGAGCACTCCGCGGTGGTGATCGGCGCGGGCGGCGACGTGGACGTTCGTCCCGTGGGCGCCTAGCAGGTCGCTGAAAAAGGGGAGTACCCCGCGCGCATGGGGCTTTCGCGCGTTCAGCCAAGGAACGACGACGAGTCGTAGCAGCGCTACGGCGAGGAGAAGAGACGATGGATCGGTCAACAAGCGCGCAGCGCTTGTCGCGAAATCTCCATGCGCCCATCAACATGCAGTATATGAACTTAGGAGGTTGCGGGTTGGGGCGGCACGGCCTCGCCTCCGTCGTGGGAGCTCCTCGACGTAGCTATGGCTATGCCTTCGTCGCTCCGCCTGGGATTCGAGGCCGTGGCGCTCCCAACGCGGGGGGCTCCCCTTCTTCAGCGACCTGCTAGGGAAGTGCCACAGGACTTCTGCCCCACTGCACCAGCCGCGGGGCCGGTGGTCAGCCGGTTCTCCTCCGGCCCAGGACCACTGCGAAGAAGCCGCGCGGATCCTCCTTCCACCGATCCACCACGAGATCAGCCTCGCGGAAGAGCACATCGACCGCAGGCCGGTCGTACTTACAGCTGATCTCGGTGCGTACCGATTCCCCGGCCTCGATCCTGACCTCGGCGCCGCCCTCGAAGCTCACGACCTGCGCACGGGTGGCGACGAGGTGCATCTCGATGCGCCTCTCGGCCTCGGACCAGAATGCCCGGTGCCGGAACGCCTCGAGGTCGAAGTCGGCGCCCAGATCCCGGTTGAGCACGCGCAGCACGTTCAGGTTGAACGCCGCGGTGACCCCCCGGGCATCGTCGTATGCCGACTCGAGACGGGCGACGGTCTTCGTAGGTCCGGGACCGAGGTCCACGCCCATCAGGAAGCGATCGCCGGGCCGCAGGCGCGTGGCGACACGACGCAGAAGGCGCACGGCGCGCTGGTGGGAGAAGTTGCCGATGGTGCTGCCCAGGAGCGCGAACCACGTAGGCAGCGGGAGCGCCATGGGCAGCCGTAGCGGCGCATCCATGTCCGCGACGGCCGGCTCCACCCGGAGGTGCACGTACTCCGTCCCTCAGCCGCTCGGCGGTCTCGTACAGGAAGTCGCCGCTCACGTCGACGGGAACGTAGAGACCGCCGGGCGCGCGCGCCTGCATGGCGTCCAAGATGATCCGCGACTTGGCGGCGCTGCCCGCTCCGAGCTCGACCAACCCCCTGGGGCGCAGGTCGCCCACCCACGCGGGCATCCAACGCTCGAGAAGCGCGCGCTCCGTACGTGTCGGGTAGTACTCGTCGAGGGTCGTGATCTCCTCGAAGATCTCCGATCCGCGTGCATCGTAGAAGTACTTGGGCGACAGCTCCTTCTGCGGACGCGCCAGCCCCTCCAGCACCTCCCCCAGCATCCGCTCCCGGTCGTGGGGGTCCGAGGGGAACACGGCAGCCGTGGGGGTCGAGTCCCGGTCGTGACGCTCGGTCATGGCGCGTTCCTCCGGCCGGCGAGGATCGGGCGGGAAACCCGGGAGTCCCGGCTGCGCGCTGGGGCCCTCTTGTCAGCCAACGGGCGCATCCGCGCCGGCGTCCGCCCTTCGTTGTGCCGGTATTCCTCCGGGCGTACCATGCGGAACACGAAACCGTCGCGCAGCGGCACCCCCCCGGACCGAACGTTCGCCGACTCGATGTTCTCCAGCACCCTGATCTCCTCGCAGTGCGCCGTGCAGCGCAGGCCCCGGAAGATCGGGCTCACGATCCACTCGTGCGGCAGCCGGAGCGCGTCTCCGGTCGGTAAGCGCGCGAGCATCGTTCGCGCGCAGGTCTCGGGGAGGAGCTCGGCGACGCGGCTCCGGGCCGGCGATTCACCGGAATGGAGATCCATCTGCAGGCCGGGGGCGGGAGGGTGGGAGGATCGGAAGGTAGACCACGCGCCGGTGCGGGTCTACCGGGCCGGGCGCTCATTGCGTAACGATCGCGGCGCACGTCGGGTTCCAGGGCTCCGCCCGTGACCGTCCCTGCGGCGCTGGAGGCGCGCGGGCTGGTCAAGCGATTCGGGAACGTGACCGCGCTCGATATGGTCTCCCTGAGCGTGCGGCCGGGGAGAGACCGTCGCACTCGTGGGCGAGAGCGGCTCCGGAAAGACGACGCTCCTGCGCACCTTCAACGGCATGGTCCTCCCGGACGACGGGTCCGTGTTCGTCGATGGCGAGGCCCTCTCCGGAGTCGACTTCGTCGAGTTGCGCCGCGCACTCGGCTACGTGCAGCAAGAAGGGGGCCTGCTGCCACACTGGACGGTGGCCAGGAACGCGGCCCTCGTACCGAGGCTGAGAGGCCAGCCCGACCCCGAAGCGCGCGCTCGTGAGGCCCTGGAGCTCGTCGGCCTCGATCCCGACACCTTCGGAGCCCGCTGGCCGCGCGAGCTTTCCGGTGGGCAGCGCCAACGGGTCGCGTTGGCGCGGGCGGTCGCCGCCCGGCCGCGCACGATCCTCCTGGACGAGCCCTTCGGCGCCGTCGACGCCATCACCCGGAGCGAGCTGCAGTCCGCGTTCGGATCGTTGGTGGCGGAGCTGGGCGTCACGGTGTTGCTCGTGACCCACGATCTGCGTGAGGCGTTCCGCCTGGCCGACCGGGTGGCCGTGATGCGCGAGGGCCGTATCGAGCAGCTCGCCGAGCCCGAGACCCTTCTGAGGGCGCCTGCCACGGCGTATGTCGGGGAGCTTCTGGCCAAGGCGGGGGTGGCATGAGGCGGCGTGCCCGAGTGGTGCTCGTGACGCGCGGCGCTGGTCATGGCCGGATACGCGCGGCCGGGGTCGTCCGCGGAGGCGCGACAGGCGAGCCTAGCCGACACGACGGTCGAGACGCCCAGGGCAGCTCCGGTAATCGTGGCCTCGAAGCCGTTCGGCGAGTCCTACGTGCTGGCGGAGATGTTCGCGCAGCTCATGGAGGCCCGCGGTATCGGGGTGGAGCGTCGCCCCGGGCTCGGGGCCACCGAGATCGCGTTCGGCGCCCTTCGCCAGGGCGCGATCGACGTCTACCCCGAGTACACGGGCACTGGTCTGCTCGCGATCCTCGGCGAGCGTCCGCCGAACGACCGGAGCGTGGCGTTCCGGCGTGTCGCCGAGGAGTTCCGGGCCCGCTGGGGCGTGCGCTGGCTCCCGCCGCTGGGCTTCGAGAACACGTACGCCATCGCGGTGCGCCCGGGCACGGCCGACAGCCTGGGACTGCGGACGCTCTCCGATCTCGCGCGCGTCGCCCCGCGGCTCACCGCGGGCTTCTCCCCCGACTTCATCGGGCGCGCCGACGGGCTCGAGGGGCTGCGCCGCGTGTACGGGATCGATCCGGGGTCGGTGCGCGCCCTCTACCAGGCCGTGAAGTACCAGGCGCTCGCCGCCGGCGAGGTCGACGTGATCGACGGCTACTCGACGGACGGCCAGATCGCGCGCTACGACCTCGTGGTCCTGGAGGACGACCGGGGCTTCTTCCCACCCTACGACGCCGCGCCGCTGGTGAGCCGCCGCGTGGCCGAGGATCGTCCGGACGCCGTCGCCGCGCTCACGGAGCTGGGAGGGCTTCTGGACGAGGCGACGATGCGCGCGCTGAACCGGCGCGTCGAGGTGGAAGGAGAGGACGTGGCGGCGGTGGCCGCGGACGCGCTCGCCCGGCTCGGCCTGGTGGGCGACGCAGGCAGGCAGGCCGGGTCCGCGCCGAAGGCGGCGGGCCCTTCCCTGCCCGCCTACCTGTGGGCCCACCGGGCCGACACCCTGCGCCAGACGCTGCGCCACCTGCTGCTGGTCGCGCTCTCCCTCCTGGCCGGCGTGCTGGTCGCCGTTCCCCTGGGCATCTCCCTCGAGCGGGCGCCCCGGGGCGCCGAGGCGACGATCCGGGCCGTGGGCCTCCTCCAGACCATCCCGAGCATCGCGCTGCTCGCGTTCATGATCCCGGTGCTGGGCATCGGCGTGGCGCCCGCGGTCGTGGCGCTGTTCCTCTATTCGCTCCTGCCGATGGTGCGCAACGCCTACACCGGCGTCCGCGACGCCGACAACCGGGCCGTGGAGGCGGCGCGTGCGCTCGGGATGACGGACCGACAGCTCCTCGCCCAGGTGCGCCTTCCCCTCGCGGCCCCCGTCATCATGGCGGGAATCCGCACCGCCGCCGTCATCGACGTCGGCACGGCCACGCTGGCCGCCTTCATCGGTGCGGGCGGGCTGGGCGACCCGATCGTGTCCGGCCTCGCGCTTTCCGACACACGCATGATCCTGTCGGGCGCGATCCCGGCGGCCGTCCTCGCCCTCGCGGTCGACTCGATCCTCGCGCTGGCGGAGCGCGCGGTGGCGCCCCGAGGGATCAGGTGAGGGGCTCTCCCGACTCCTTCGCCCCCGCGAGCACACCTTCCCCCTTTCCCGCGGACGAGTCCGCGGCCCAGCGCGCGAAATCGCTGCCGGCGGGTTGCTGGAAGGCGCGCAGCCCGAACTCCGGCAGCACCGCGATCAGGTGGTCGAAGATGTCCGCCTGGATCCCCTCGTACGCGGCCCAGGCGATGTCGTTCGTGAAGCAGTAGATCTCGAGCGGCAAGCCCTCCGGTCCGGGCTGGAGCTGGCGGACCAGGAGGGTCATCTCCTGGTGCACCTTCGGGTGATGGCGCAGGTAGTGCTCCACGTAGGCGCGGAACGTGCCCACGTTCGTGAGTCGGCGCCGCTCCGGGATCACCTCCGGGTCCTCGGTGGGGCGGCGGTTCGCCTCCTCCAGCTCGCGACGCTTGCCCTGCATGTACGCGCGCAGGAACTCGTAGCGCCCCAGGTGGTCGATCTCCTCCGCGGTGAGGAAGTGGATCGAGCCGAGGTCCAGGTTCAGGCTGCGCTTGATGCGCCGTCCGCCGGACTCGCTCATCCCCCTCCAGTTCTTGAACGACTCCGTGATGAAGTGGTGGGTCGGAATCGTGGAGATCGTCTTGTCCCAGTTCTGGATCTTCACGGTGTGCAGGGCGATGTCCACCACGTCGCCGTCCGCGTGCGCCTGCGGCATCTCGACCCAGTCGCCGATGCGGATCATGTCGTTGCTCATGATCTGCACGCTGGCGACCAGCGACAGGAGCGTGTCGCGGAAGACCAGGATGAGCACGGCGGTGAGCGCGCCCAGCCCGGAGAGGAACACCACCGGGGAGCGGTCCGCGAGGATCGCGACGATGACGATGCCCGCGGCCACGTACAGGAAGATCGAGACGACCTGAAGGTAGCCCTTGATGGGCCGATTTCGCGCCTCGGAGTATGCCTCGTTGTAGATCTCGTTGACGGCGGCGAGGAAGTTCGAGAAGGCCACCGCGACGGTGAGCACGATGAAGGCCGCCGAGACCCGCCGGACCAGGAGGTAGAGGACGGTCATGCCGGGGCCGAGCGCCTCCCCCGGCGCGGCGCCGAGGGCCGGCCCGATCCCGTAGTAGGTGATCATGGCGGGCGCCACGTGGGCGATGCGCGCGAAGACCTTGTGCTCGATCACCCGGTCGTCCCACGTCGAACGCGTGCGCGCCGCCAGCCGGCGGATGACGCCGAGGAAGAAGCGCCGGACCAGCGTATCAGCCAGCCAGGCGACGAGCGCGAGGAGGAGGAGCGCGAGGGATACGGCCGCCCAGGGGTGGCTCGAGATCACACGCTGCATGTCCGACTCCTGTGGGGGTGCGAAGCTATCGTGACGTGCCGACCTCCTCGGCGAGGAGGTCCAGCGCGAGGTTGGAGAGGCGCACCAGGTGCGGGTGGGCCTGGTTGCCGTTCGTGAGGAAGACCACACCGAAGCCACGGGTACGGTTCCCCATGACGAACGCGGTGTATCCGGGCACGCTGCCGGAGTGTCCGAAGAAGCGTTCATCGCCCCGGTGCGTGGTCCACCAGGTCAGGCCGTAGCCCGCGTCCTCGTACCCCCACCCGCCCGCCATCCCCTCGCCGACGAACTCGGGGTACTGGAGCGCCTGCATCTCCTCGATCGTGGACTCCCGCAAGACGCGCACGGTGCTGTCGGGCGTGGCGACCGTGCCGTCTCCCAGGTTGAAGCGCACCCATCGCGCCTGGTCGCGGATCGTCCCGTAGACGATGCCGGCCGGCCACACGTTCGCCTTCAGGCGGGGCGCCGGCGCCAGGCGGCCCGCGTCGTCCGGGACGTACGGCACGGCCATACGCTCCTGCATGTCGGGCGTCGGCTCGAAGGCGGTGCTCTCCATCCCGAGCGTGCTCCATACGTGCGTGCGTATGTATTCCTTGTAGGGAACGCCGCTGAACCGCTCGACCAGGTACGCGACCAGCGAGAACGCCAGATTCGAGTACTCGAGCTTCTCGAGGGGCTTGCGCACGACCTGAAGGGAGTCGGCGAGATACTCGGCCAGCGGCGGAGGCACCGTCTCTCCCCACACCAGGTGCGGCCCGAACGCGCCCGGGATCCCGGACGTGTGCGTGAGCAGGTGTCGGAATGTGACGGGGTCCGAGGGATCCTCACCGCGGATGCTCAGGTCCCCGAGGTAGTCGTGCACCGGATCGTCCAGCGAGAACTTCCCCGCCTCCATCTGCTGGAGGAGCGCCACGGTCGACTGCCCCTTGAAGGTGGAGCCGATCAGGTACACGGTGTTCGTGGTGGCGGGCGTGTGCGCCCAGACGTTGGACTCACCGAAGGCGCCGCTCCACAGCTCACCCTCGCGGTCCGTGAGGGCGACCGTGATCGAAGGGATGCTCCCCTCAATCATCGCGCGGCGGATCTCGGGCTCCAGGCGCGCGACGACGCGCGCCACGGCGGTGTTGCCGGCGGACTCGATCTGTGCGCGACCAGGCGCGGGCAGGAGCACGGCGGCCGCCGCCGCGGCCAGGAAGGTGCTCCTTCCCCATCTCGTGCGTCGTGGCGTCGGGGAGCGGGCCACCGCCGCGTTCGTGCTCGTTCCGTGCCTCATCGTATCGGCTCCCTTCCCGGTCCGTAGAGGACGCGCCCGGGCCGCGCGCCCGTGTGCCGTCCACCGTTCTCGATGACGACTTCCCCGTTCACCAGCACGGTCTCGACGCCGGCGGGGAAGAGCGTCGGCTCGTCGTACGTCGCGCGGTCCTGCACCCGGTCGAGGTCGAAGATCACCACGTCCCCCCAGAAGCCCTCGCGCAGCAGCCCCCGGCGCTCCAGGCGCATGCGCATCGCCGGCCAGGAGGTCATCTTGCGCACGGCCTCCGGCAGCGTGAGCACGCCTTCGTCACGGACGTAGCGGGCCAGGACGCGGGGGAAGGTCCCGTAGCTCCGCGGATGCGGCAGACCCAGCACGTCCGCCTTGCCCGCCTCGAGCGCAGCGCCTGCGTCGCTGCCGATGCTCATCCACGGACGCTGGAGCGACCAGGCGACGTCGTCCTCGCTCATCATGTGATAGATGGCCATGACGCGCCCGTCACCGGCAGCGACGATGTCCCACGCCGCGTCCGCGGGGTCCTTCCCCCACTCCTTCCCGATGGTGACGAGGTCCTTTCCCTCGAAGCGGGCGTTTTCCGGGTTGCGGGCGTTGACGAGCACCACGCCGCCCCATCCACCGGCGGCTTCCACGATGTTCCACCATCCCGGGTAGCCGGTGACGAGCTCCCGCTTCAGGCGCGCGCGCACGTCCGGGCGACCGATGCGCGCACGGGCCGAGTCGAGCCCTCCATCGAACACCCACGACGGGATCGTGGCCTCCAGGCCGGTTCCGCCCGCCGTGTACGGGTACATGTCGGCCGCCACGTCCACGCCGCGGGCGCGCGCGGACTCGACCACCGCCGCGGCCTCCTTCACGAGGGTGCCCCACCCGGGTTCGTAGGCACCCTTGAAGTGGAAGATCTCGACGGGCAGGCCGCCCTCCTCCCCGACGGTGATCGCCTCGCGCACCGCATCGACCAGCCCGCGACCCTCGTCCCGGATATGGCTCGCGTAGATCCCGCCGTAGGCGCCCGCCACGCGCGCCACCTCCACGAG
Organism: uncultured Gemmatimonadales bacterium; assembly: GCA_963848895.1. Lineage (GTDB taxonomy): Bacteria > Gemmatimonadota > Gemmatimonadetes > Longimicrobiales > Gaopeijiaceae > SZUA-318. The sequence goes on along the minus strand of CAWKGE010000013.1, from coordinate 645,649 downwards.
CTCCTGGGTGGACGCGAACGAGGACGGCGGGTAGATGAGCGCGGTCGTCATTCCCATCGCACCCTGGCGCATCGCGGACGCCATGATCGCCTTCATGCTGTCGAGCTCGGCGGGCGTGGGGGGCCGGTCCTCGTTGCCTACCACGGCGACCCGCGCCTGCGTCTCGGAAAAGTAGGTTCCGAAGTTGATGCTGATCCCCGACTCCTCGAGCCCGCGGAAGTACGCGGCGATCGAGTCAACCGGCACGGGCGTGCCGCCCTCTCCTCCGATGGCCGTCGTGACCCCCTGGCGCAGCTTGTTCTCGGCTAGCCCGCTCCGTGGCAGCACCGCACCGGATTGGTCCATCATGTCGATGAACCCCGGTGCGACGTATCGACCCGACGCGTCGATCTCACGCCGCCCCCACGCCACCACCCGTCCGACGCGGGCGATGCGGCCGTCCAGGATCGCCACGTCCGCCCGGATCCACGGGTTGCCGGCGCCGTCCAGGACGCGGCCGTTACGGATGACGACGTCGTAGAGGGGGGGCTCGGGGGTCTGCGCGGCGACCGGGGACGCCCCGTTCGTCGCGGGAAGGAGCGCGAGGAGCGCGAGCACGCCGACGGAAGATCTCGTGGAGCGACGCTCGTGCGAGCGGACCATGGCGCCTCCGGGGGATCCGAATGGGGAGCGGGCCGTGTCGCGTGGACCGGCCAACTCTACGGCGGCACGGCCGCGGGCGCACGCCCCGGGGGCGCGGCACGGTTGCGGAAGCGGGGTGCGGAGGGGTAATTGAGCCCGCGTCCCGTCGATGCCGTCCGTTTCCGGGAGTCCAATGGCCAGCGCTGCCCCCACCGCTTCCGCGTTCCGCCGCTACCTCCTACCCGGCTTCGTCTTCCAGAGCGTGGTGATCGCCGGCGGATACGGCACCGGGCGGGAGCTGGTCGAATTCTTCCTCACGCAAGGGCCGATGGGCGGCCTGCTGGCGATCCTCGTGACGACGGCGCTGTGGAGCGCCGTCTCCATGGTGACGTTCGAGTTCGCGCGTGTCTTCCGCACGTACGACTACAGACGGTTGTTCCAGAAGCTCCTCGGGCCCGCGTGGGTCCTGTTCGAGGCGAGCTACCTGGGCCTCATGATCATCATCCTGGCGGTCATCGCGGCCGCGGCCGGAGCCATCCTGGAGGAGACGTTCGGGGTGAGCTACTGGATCGGCGTGGGCGGCATCATGGTCGCCGTCGGCGCCCTGGTGCTCGGCGGGAGCGCGCTCATCGAGAAGGCGCTCGCCGCGTGGTCGTTCGTCCTGTACGCCCTGTACGTCGTCTTCTTCGTCTGGTGCTTCCACCGCTTCGGGAGCACGATCGAGTCCTCGCTCGCAGCCACGCCGGCCGGCACCGGGTGGGCCTGGGCCGGTCTGCGCTACGCCGGATACAACCTGGCCTGCATGCCGGCGGTGCTGGCCGCGTTGCGCGTGCAGGGGACACGCAGGGAGACGCTGGCGGCGGGCGCGCTGGTGGGCCCGATCGGCATGATCCCGGGTCTCCTCTTCTTCCTCGCGATGGTGGGACAATATCCGGCCATCCTCGACGAGCGTGTGCCGGCGAACTTCCTCCTCGAGCTCCTGGGCTCCCGGACCTTCCAGGTCGCCTTCCAGGTCATGCTGTTCGGGACGCTCATCGAGACCGGGGCCGGGCTCCTGCACGCCGTCAACGAGCGCATCTCCGGCGTCATGGCCGACCGCGAACGGGGGATGCCCGTTTGGCTGCGCCCGGCCGTCGCAGTGGGGTTCCTCGTGCTCGGGACGGTGATCGCGCAATTCGGCCTGATCGGGCTCATCGCGAGGGGGTACGGCACCCTCACGCTGGCGTTCATCGCCGTCTACGTAGTGCCGATCCTCACCCTGGGGATCCTCAAGATCCGGGGTCGTCCGGTCGGGGCGATGGCGCCGGAGCCTCTTCCCCACCCACCCAGCGGTCCATGAGCACGGCCGTGGTGATCTGACCCAGCGCGTTGACCGTGGTGCGGAACATGTCGGGGATGCGGTCGATCCCGAGGAGGATCGCCAGGCCCGCCAGGGGAACGCCCACGGCGTCGAGGGCGGGCGCCAGGGTCACGACGCTCGAGCTCGGCACAGGGGCCACGGTCAGCGACACCAGGAACGTCGCGAGCACCGCGCCACCCACCGCGGCCGGCGGGATGGGAACGGCGTACAGGTGCGCGAGGAATACGATCGCCGCACCCTGGAAGAGGGCGCTGCCCGGGCGATACATCGACGCGCCCAAGGGCAGCACCAGCGTGGAGATGGAGGGGGACAGCCCGAGCTTCTCCTCGGCCTCCTCGATCATCACCGGGAGGGCCGCCACCGTCGAGGTCGTCGAGAAGGCCACCGCCACACCGCCGAACGTGCCTCCCAGGAACCGGCCGGGCCCGATGCCGCCGACGAGCCGCACCAGCGGGAGGTACACCACGGCCAGGTAGATCGCGAGCGCGATCACGACGGAGACGATGAACACGGCCAGGCTCCCCAGCAACCCCCATCCCATGCGGGCGGTGACCGGTGCGGCCAGACCGAAGATCCCGATGGGCGCCGTCCACAGGATCCAGTAGACCAGCTTGATGAGGGCGTCGCCCGACGGCGTCGGCCAGGTCCAGCAACCGGCGGCGCGGGCCCTCGTCGAGGGTGCCGGCGGCCGCCGCGAGCAGCGCGGTGAACACGATCAGCGGAAGGAGCGAGCCGGAGCTCGCCGCGGCGAACGGGTTGGACGGGATCAGGGAAACGAGGAAGTCGACGATCCCGGGGAGCTCCGGGGCGGACTGCGCGGCGGCCTCCGGCGCGATGACGCCGGGTGCGAATGCGAGGCCGAGGCGCATGGCACCCATCCCCAGGAGGATCGCCGGGACCACGGTGACCCAGAAGAACCCGAGCGTCAGCACCCCGAGCTTTCCCAGCTTCTTGGGGTTCCCCAGCCCGGCGACCCCGGAGAAGATCACCGCCATCACCAACGGGATCACCACCATCCGGATCGCGTTCATGAACGCCGTGCCCAGGGGCGCGGAGGCCTGGGCCACGGCCATCAGGGTCTCGGAGCCGGTGACGGCCGCCAGCAGGCCGAAGCCCAGGCCGGCCACGAGACCGACCGCGATCGCGATGTGGAGCATGCCGCATTCCGGTTCGGATGGTGGATGCCGGGGCGCAATCGGCCATCCGCGGCGGGCCCCGTCAAGTCGAGCCGGATGGCCAGCCCCGCCGATGGTGGGGACGGACCGCCCCTACCAGGTGATCCGGTCCCGTCCGGGCGTGTAGCGCTCGAGTCCCGTGCGGCCCAGGTGGAAGGCGAGCCACACGAGGGCAGCCGTCGCCACCAAGGTGCCCGAGGATAGGGCGGTCGGCGCCCACGGCTGGGCCACGAGCCAACGCGCCGAGGCGGCGGGATCCCATCCGATCCGTGGAGAAATCTCGTCGAAAAGGGCGCCCGCGAATCCCAGGCCCACCGGCAGATAGAGCGTCGTGCGGGCTTCGAAGCGCAAGGCGAGCCCCACCATGAGCAAGCAGAGGGCGTTCATGCCCACCCAGATGGCCAGGAAGGCGCCCAGAGGCCCCAGGGGAAACGCTACCTCCAGTCGGGGGCGTGACACGTGCAGGGCGAGGGCGAGCGCGAGGGACGCGGGCAGACAGCACGCCACCGTCGCCACGAAGCGGCCCGCGGCCAGGTGCGCGGCCGGCACGGGCAGGGAGACGAGGAACTCCAGGCCACCGTCCAGCTTGTCCCGCATGATGCCCACGGGGACCTGCATCGCGAAGGCGGTCGCGGCGACCGAGAGCAGGAGCCCAGCCCTCGGGACGGACATCGACCCGGAGAGCCCGAGGAGCGCGGCAGCCACCGCCGTGAACGCCAGCAGCTTGCCCGCGATGGTGACTGCGCGCCGCAGCTCCAGGCCCAGGAGCGCCCGCCACACCGAGGCGCTCACCGCAGATCCTCCGTGCCGAGGCGCCGAAGCAGCTCTTCGGAGACCGGGGACCCTCCACCGGACGCCCGAAGGTCCGCGACGGAGGTGTCGCCCACGAGGCGTCCCTCCCTGAGGAGGAGCACGCGGTCCGAGATCGCTTCCACGTCCTCCAGGATGTGGCTGGAGAAGACGATCGTGCGCTCGCTTCCCGGCGGCGCGCATTCACGAAGGACCGTCAGAAGCTCGTGGCGCATCAGCGGGTCGATTCCCGACGTGGGCTCGTCCAGGAGGAGGACGGCCGGGCGGTAGGCCTCTACGGAGACGAGGGAGAGCTTCACCCGCATCCCCTTGGACAGGTTGGCCAGCCTGGTGCCGGTGGGAAGCGCGAGGCGATCGACCAGGTCGTCGGCGTAGGCCGCGTCCCAGGTGGGGTGGAAGGAGCGCAGGAAGGCGAGGTGCTCCTCCACCGTCATCCAACCGAAGCCGGCAAGGCGTTCCGGCAGGAGCCCCACCGTCCTGCGGATCTCCGGTCCCGCGCCGGACACCTCACGCCCGGCCACGCCTTGCGCTCCCACGGTATCCGCCGGGGAGAAGCCCCGCGATCCCACGGAGGGTGGTGCTCTTCCCCGCCCCGTTGGGGCCCACCAGCGCGGTCCGCTCTTCCTGCGCGATCGTCAGGGACAGCGGCCCCAGGGAGAAGCCCGGGAAGTCCACGCGGAACGCCTCCAGTGTGATCACGTCGCCCCCTGGAGGAGGACGGCCCGCAGGACCCCGAGGCCCACGACCAGCGTCCACAGCGTGCCCGACACCGCCAGGCCACGGGCTCGTGACGTCCCCGCGGACGCCGCCAGCGCCACCGCGAGGAATCCCACCCACGCCACGTGGAAGGGCGTGAACCCGCGGGCGAGGGCGAGGAGGACGGGGTGGGCGGGATCGACGAAGAAGTCCAGCCCGGTGGGAACGGGGACGCCCCCGGCACGTACTCCGCCCTGGAGAAGCAGCGTCAGCAGGAGAGCCGGTCCCTGGAGCGACAGGATCGCTTCCCCGTACAAAACCGAGCTGAGCACCGGCCGGAGCGCGGTGGGCGCATCCGAGAGCACCAGCAGCGCCCACGCGACGAGCGCCAGAACCGCCCCCTTGAGGAGGGCGAGGAGGGGCGACGACGCGGCGAGCACCCAGACCCAGACCCGTATCGTCTCGGGCGGTGGGCCGCCGGGGCCGGCCGCGAGGCCCCAGCCCCACGCCTGCGTCCCCGCCGCGGTCGCGACGCCCATTGCCAGGACGATCAGCAGCGGGGAGACGAGGGTGCCTCGGGATCCGAGGGACCCGAGGGGGGGCAGGGCGCGTGCCGCGACCCGGTCGAGGACGCCGCCTGGCGCCCCCGGGTGTGTGGAACGGGAGGTCATCTGTGCATCACCTCGGGTTGGGGGAAAGGGACGTCTGCCGGGGCCGAGACGCCGACCCGCACGGACGACACCACCCCGGCGCTGTCGAGCTCTGCGAGAAAAGGGACACCGCGGACTCCGAGGCGCCGGGCTATGCTGCCGTCCGCGTCGTGGAGCATCGACGGCCGCAGCGGCCGCGGCACATGGGACCCCGAGCCGTCGGAGCCGGGCGAGACGACGACGGTGGGGGCCTGCGAGCCCCCCGCCACTGCCGCCGCCGCGCGCTGCAGCTCGATGGCGCACCAGGGACAACCGTCGTCGACGTACAGGACGGCACCCGGCGCCCGCACGACGCCACGCGCTCCGTCGGGACGGATCCCCTCCAGAGACCCGGGATCGAAAGGGACCCTCGGCTCCGATCGTCTGCCCGGGACGGCTACGACGGTCAAGGCGACGGCCATGCCCAGGGTTGCCACCAGGGCCAGCGCGGCAGCGGCCCGTCCCGGCCGGTCGGGAGGGGCCCGATCCGGGCCCCTCCCTTCCACGACGCTCATTCCGAGAACGCGACGACGCACGTGTACGCGCATGTGCCGAAGGCTTCGGGAAAGAAGGTCGCCTCGAGCAGCATGCCGCCCAGCGTGGCGCCGCCCGCGCCGAAGAGGGCCGCCGCGCATCCCAGGCAGACGACCCTGTCGAGGATGCCCGCCCCCGCGACGCTCTCCACCGAGCCGTCGCCGAGGACCGGCGACGGGGGCGTCAGCCCCGCGGTGGCGAGCACCGTCCCGCAAGTCATGGCGGCCAGCGCGAGCAGGCGCGTGCTCCTCCACACCCGGGGCGCCATCACGTCACCGCCGCGATGCAGGTCGCCAGGCAGGCCCCTGCCACCGCGGATCCCTGACCGCTCCACAGGACCCACGCGATGGAGCCGCTACTCAGCGCGGCGATTCCGCCGCCCACGCACAGGACGCATCCGACCGCGGACGTGATGCCCGCGCCCCGGAGCAGGCCGATGGGGGTCGCCCCCGCGAGGGCCCACAGCGCGGTCAGCATCACCGCGAGACCCAGCGGGACCGTTGCGGACCGTGTTCTCACCCACGTGCTCATGCTCGTCCTCCTTCATCGAGGGATCGCCACCGGCACCGCCTCGGTGCGGACCGGCACGAGCGCCTCCCCCGACCAGTACCGCCACAGGCGGTCCCGTCCGATGCGGTACGGGCCCACCTGGGGGTCGAGGACGAGCGCGGACCCCGAGGAGTCCGGAACGACGGTGACGAAATGACCTCCGTCCACCCAGGCGATCACGGGTGTGCTCAGGGCGTCCATGGCGGCGGGCTCGAGCCGGCGGAGCTCGTTGGCCACTCCGAGGAGATGGGCCGTGCGCGCCAGGCCCGCGAAGGTGGTGCCCCTCGCACCGGTCCCCGCGAGTCGCGCGAGCGAGTCCGTCGGCGGGGGAGTCCCGCCCAGTGAGTGAATCAGGGTGGCCAGCGCAGCCGGCCCGCAGTCGGTCAGACCCGACTGGAGAACCACGCCGGGGGAGGACACGAACGTGCCGCCCCGGGCTCGAATGGTCGCGCGATACGCCGACCGGCCGACGGCCACGGGGTCGGCGGGCGCCGCGGCCATCGCCGCGAGCGTCGCCATCACCCCGAGGAGCACGCCGCACGCCGCGAGGCGGCGACGCGTCCGGACCCGTTCAGGTCCCCGTGATACCGGTGGGAGAGTGCGCATGGGAGAAGGGTGGCCCACCGGACACGTCCCGGGAATGCACCGATGGGACGGGTTCCGGCGAGCCACCCCGCCCTCACATCACTACCGCGCAGTAGCCGTAGCAGCCTTCCAGGAGGAGGTCCCGGACGGCCGGGAAGCCGATCGATCCTCCCACCGCCCCGATGACGCAGGTGTAGCACGCCAGGGACCCGAGGAAACCCGACCCCTCCAGGGTCTCCACCGGCGTGAGTACGTCGTGCGGTGCGCGGCCGGAGGTGGGCGCGAGCGCAGCCAGGGCAAGGGTAACGAGCACGGCCGTCCTGAGCTTCTTCATGGTTGCCTCCGCGTGGAGTGGGGCCGACGCCGGATGCGTCGGCGTACGCGGAAGCGAGCCCTGCGGGTCGGGCGCGGGAATGTCCGGCGAGGTCGTCGGGGCGTCGGTCCCGCGGGGCCAGGGGATGGTGGCGACTCCTCGAGCTCGGCCCGGCCGCTTAGCGGGCGAGCGCCCCCCGCAGGCTGCCGGAGATCAGGGCGGCGACGTTGCCGAGCACGCGCGGGAGCGCCAGACCGCCCGGGGACGCCATGTAGCGGGGCTCCCACACCGGGTCGAACTTGGCCTTGTAGGCCCGCAGGCCCTGGAAGTTGTAGAAGTGCTCGCCGTACCGGTACACGGCCCCGCCCATGCCGCGCCCACAGGGGCGCGAGCGGCCCACCCTCGAGCCCCGACAGCGGCGCCATCCCGAGGCTGAAGCGCGCGTAGCCGTTCTCCTTGCCCCACAGGATCATCTTCAGGAAGAGGTACTCCATGGCATCCGTGGGCGCCTCCTCCGGGTGGTAGCGCATGAGGTCGACGGAGAACTCCTCGCCGGCCGCCGCCCAGCCACACGTTGGCGAACGCGACGATGCGCCCCTCCTGCCGGAGCACCGCCACCGGGAAGCGCGCCACGTACTCCTCGGTGAAGGCGCCCAGGGAGAAGCCCTTCTCGTGGACGTCCTTCGCAGCCCGCCAGGCGTCGGAGATCTCCCGCAGTCGCGGCAGCACGCTCGGCCGTTCCTTCCGCGGGGATCATCTCGAAGGATCCCGCCCTCCCGCTCGATCTTGCGCAGCGTGCGGCGGAAGCCCGAGCGCCGCCCGCCCTCCAGGGAGAACGAAGCCGTGGCCACCAGGGCCTCCTCGCCGAGCTTGAGCAGGGTGAGCCCCGCGTCGACGTACAGCGGGAGGAACTCCGGCCGCACCTGGTAGAAGACGGGCCAGCCCCCGTGGCGCAGCGCCCGGTCGCGGAACGCCCACACGAGCTCCGGGAAGGCCGCCGGGTCGCCGACGGGGTCGCCCATCGCCACCCAGCTCCGCCGCTCCACGCCGAACATGAGGAACGCGAGTCGCTCTGCCGACATGAGGAAGCTCTTGTCCCCCAGGTAGGCCAGCCACGCGGTGGTGCGCGGACTCGCCGCCACGAGGCGCCCGACCTCCTCCGGGATCCGCTCGGGAGCCACGGCCTCCTCCGGCTCGGGTGGCCGGAGGAGCCGCGCGATCGCGAAGGCCAGGAGCACGACCCCGGCCCCGACCGAGGCCCGCAGGAAGCGCGGCGCGTCGCCGTGCAGCGCGAACCGCCACCAGAGATCGTGCGAGTAGTCCACCTCGCGGTACGCGAAGAACCCCAGCCACGAGGTGGCCAGCAGCACCGCGCCCACGCCGAAGATCCACTCCGGGGAGAGGGGCTCGGCGAGGAGCGCGCGACCGCCGGAAGAACTCGCGATGCGCGGGGGCCAGCGCGAGCAGCACGAGCAGGAGCACCAGCGCCGCCAGCAGCCCCCCGGGGCGCATGGCGGACAGCACGGCGCCGAGCCCGAGGAGCGCGAGCGCGGCGTGGAACGCCCCGTCCAGCCGTCGCGCCAGGCCCCAGGCCAGGATGAGGAGCGACGCGCCCACGAGGCTGCTCAGGAAGTGCGACGCCTCGAGGAGCGCGAGAGGTGGCGCGTGTCCCGAGCCACGCCATCGTCCCTCGCGACGGGATCGCCCCGGTGGCCAGGAGGAGCGCGCCCGCCACGAACACCGTGCCGGCCAGCACGATCGGCGACGCGCGCTGGACACGCCGGAGCCCAGGACCTCCAGCGCCTGGTCAGCGCCTCGCGCCGTCGCCGGAGCTCGAAGACGCCGAGCGAGGCCGCGGCGAGGACCAGCGGCACCAGGTAGTAGACGGCGCGGTACGCCAGCGAGCGCCGCGACCAGCGCGCGGTCTGTCGGCGCGGTCCGGGCAGCGCCAGCGAGGAGCACGACCTCGAAGACGCCCGAGGCCGCCCGGCACCTGGCTGAATGACGCCGATGATCTGCGCCAGGAGGAAGGTGCCCAGGAAGGCCCCGAAGCCGATGTGCACGCTCCGCCGGACAGGAGCACGTAGAGCGTCATCGCGGCGGCCAGCCAGTCGGCGGACGCGATGACGACCTGGCGGACGGCCGTGCCCAGCGCCGGTGCCGCCGAGCGTCCAGCGGCGGATCCGCAGCCCGGGACCACCCCGCCACGACCACAGGAGGTACGCGATCAGCGACGAGGAGGAAGAGGGCGCCCAGGGGGCGGCGGTGGCGCCGAAGACGCTGCAGCGGGCGCGGAAGCGCCGGCGGCTCGACGAGGAACGCCACGCCGCCGACGGTGAGGAAGCCGAGCCAGAACGTGCTGGAGTAGAACGCGATGATGCGCGCGATGTCCGGCGCCTCCACGCCCCACGACGTGTAGAGGCGGTAGCGCGGCGGGGCGCCCGTCACCAGGGGAAAGCCCAGCGCCTGGCTGAAGGCGTAGCCCGACGAAGGACGCGAACGCCGCCTGCCGGTACGGGATCGCGGCGCCCACGTAGCGCACCGCCGAGCCAGTCGTAGCCGGTCAGCGTCAGGTAGGAGAGCGCCGTGAACAGGAGCGCCAGGAAGAGCCGCGCGGAGCGGGATGCGCTCGACGCTCGTCGAGGATCTGCCGGAAGCGTGTAGGTCGCGCAGCTCGCGGTGCAGCGCCGCCAGGGCGATGGCCAGGACGAGCGCGGCGACCAGCGGTGGCCCCCAGCGGCGGAGTTGGCTGCGCATCATCGGACGTGGATGGGTCGTCCCGGGGACGACGTAGCTCAGGCTGCCGAACGCGAGGTGAATCTACGCGCGCACGGGGGAGCGCGTAGGGCGTCACGGTCTGCGCTGGAGCTCGCGCAGCCGGCGGATGCTGGCGATCCCCGCGGCCGGCCCGAGGGCGAGCAGCGGGAAGGCCCATGGCCACCCGAATCGCATCCACAAGATGTGGGGCACCGCCTGGATGGTCACCATCGTCAGGAGGAAGCCCATGGACGTCTGCAGGGTCAGCGCCGTGCCCACGGCGTCGGCGGGTGCGACCTCGGTGACCAGGGCCGAGAACTGGGCCGAGTCGGCGACCACGAAGAAGCCCCACGTCCAGGTCAGCCAGCGCCAGGAGCCAGAAGGGCGCGTGGAAGAGGAGCCCGACGGCCAGCGAGCAAGCCCCGCTCACGCCCATCGCCAGGTTCACCACGCTGGTGGCGGCCGATGCGATCGGCCGCCACGCCGCCCCAGACGCAGCCCGAGCCCGCCGGCCGCGATGGCGCCGAACGCCACGACCTCCACGAGCGCCTCGCCGGGCCCGCCGTGCGCGGCGGCCGCCGCGAGGAGGAACGCCGGCACCCAGGTCCACATGGCGTACAGCTCCCACATGTGGCCGAGGTATCCGCCGGTGGCGAGCATCGTGGGCCGGTGCCGGAGGATGCGCCCGACCAGCCCCCACGAGAACGAGCGCCGCGCGAAGGGATAGGGCCCGTCCCGGTAGGCCGCGAGCACCAGCAGGCCGGCGATGGCGCCCGCCACGGACGCCCCCAGCACGACGGGCGCGATCCCGGCGCCGCCCGACCGCCTTGAGCAGGTAGGGCGTCGCCTTCCCCACCGTGAGCGCCCCCACGACGGTGCCGATGGCCAGCCCGCGGGCGGAGCGGAACCAGGTGGCGATCATCTTCATCCCGGGCGGATAGACGCCGGCCAGGAAGAAGCCGGTGAGGAAGCGCGCCACCGAGCGCCGTGGCGAAGCCCGGGCACCACGAGGAGCGAGGCGTTCGAGCGCCGCGGCCAGGAGCGCGCTCAGGCGGAGAAGTACGACGCGGGACGGGAAGACGTCCGCGAGGTTGAGGAGCGCGGCGGCGGCCGTCCCGGTCGACGAAGCCGAGCTGGACCACGGTGGTGAGCCAGCCGACCTGGCCCGAGGTGAGCCCCCAGCGCGCCTCCAGCTCGGGCGCCACCGCGCTGGCGGTGAACCAGGCCGACATGCCCAGGAGCAGCCCCGCGGAGAGGAGCGCGAGGATCCCCCACCGGCGCGGGTCCTGGTCGAAGGGCTCCGCGCCCGGCCCCGCGAAGGCGTCGCTCACCGCTACGAACTAGCTGCTTCACGACGAACCAGACGTTGGCCGGCGCTCGGCCAGGCGCCGCATGTACCAGGGAAACCAGTGGCTCCCGTAGGAGATGAGCACGCGCACGCTGTGACCCGTGCGGACCAGCCGCTCCTGCTCCGCCGTCTGGATGCCGTACAGCATGGCGATCTCGTAGGCGTCCTTGGCCAGGCCGAGCTCGTGGGCCATCCGGTTGGCCTCGCCGACCATGCGCGGGTCGTGGGTGCCGATGACCGGGCGCCCCGCCCTCCCCTCCCGTCGGGCCCGCAGGAGCTGGCCGGTGAGGCGGATGAAGTTCTGGTCCACCTCCGCCTTCCGGGAGAAGGCCACGCTCGGAGGCTCCTTGTAGGCGCCCTTCACCAGGCGGATGGCCGGGTGGAGCGGGAGCAGCTCCTCCAGGTCCTGCTTCGGTGCGCTGAGGTAGGACTGCAGGCACAGGCCGACGTTCTGGTGGTCCTCGCGCACGGCGCGGAAGACCTCGAGGGTCGCGGTCCACGTACGCGGAGGACTCCATGTCCACCCACACCAGCGAGCCGGGGTCGCAGGCGCGCACGATGCGCTCCAGGCGCTGGCGCGCGCCGTTGACGCCCAGGTCCAGGCCGAGCTGCGTGAGCTTCACCGAGACCTCGGTGTCCAGCCCGCGCGGCCTTCACGGCCTCCAGGACCTCGAGGTAGTGCGTCGACCACCGCGTCGGCCTCGGCCGGGCGTCGTGACGTTCTCCCCCAGGAGCGTGAACGTGGTGGCGGATCCCGGTCCCCTTCGAGCCGCTCGGCCTCGCCGAGGGCGTCCTCGAGCGTCTCCCCGGGCATGAAGCGGCGCGTGGCCCGCCGCACGAAGCCGTAGCGCGGCAGGCGCTCGGCCAGGAACGGGTTCGTGGAGGCCCACAGGAGGGTGTTGCGGAGCATGCGGGAGACCTCAGGGCTGGACGAAGCGGTGCAGGAGGGTCCGACGAGGCTGAGATCGCCGCGGGCGCGCCGGGAGCGACGCTACGCATCGCCGGGGCTCCCAGAGGCCGAGCTCGGCGAACGGGGTGTACCCGGCCGCGCGCAGCGCCTCCCGGTAGGGCGCGACCCGGTCGGTGAGGACCCGGTTCACCTCGTCGACGATGCGCCCGGCGAGCGCCCGCGCCTGGTCGAGCTTCAACCGGTCGTTCGCGCCGGGGGCCCCGGGCATCCCGAAGAGCGAGAAGCCCAGCGACCGCATCTGCGACGCCGGCACGTCGCCGCCGCAGATCCCCTGGCAATCGGGGCCCTCGTACAGATCGCGCAGCGCCTTCTGCAGCGTGTCCCGGAGGGCCCGCCGTCCGCGCGCAGCGTGCCGGCGTCGGCGGGCAGCGTCTCCAGGACGCGCGCCCACGCCCTCGAGCGCCCGCTGCAGACGCGTGCGCCCCGTCGACGACCAGGTCGTTCAGGCGCACGACCTCGCGCAGCGCATCGTTGCGGGCCCTCAGGTCGGCTGCGGCGACGGGGCGGCGCGGATCCCCCCGCACCTCGAGGCTCGCAGTCGAGGACGTCGCCTCCCATGCTGACGGATACCCCGTACGTCGCCGGCATCACCTCGACCATGCGTGGGAACGCCTCCTCGTCGGCGTCCCCGCCCGGGCGCAGGTTCCAGTCGATGCGGTTCACGCCCCGGTGGGCCGCCACCGCCGTGCTGTAGACGAGCGCGTCGGCTTCGTCCCGCACCTCGACCCGCGCGGGGCCGTCCGCGTCGCTCCAGAAGGACAGGAGCGCCCCGTAGGGCCGCGTCTCGCCCTGCTGCATGGCGTGCCCGGTGGACCGGTAGCCGATAGCCTCCCCGATATCCGCCGCGATGGCGGGCGGGGGCGGCGCCATCCGTAGCGCCACCCCGGGCCCCGCCCTGCCGGCGGCCACGTCGCGGAGCGGCCGCACGTCGTCGAGGATCAGGATCCCGCGGCCGTGGGTGGCCAGCACCAGGTCCCCGTCCCGAGGATGCACGACGGCGTCCCGGATCGGGACGGACGGAACACCGGAAGTCCATTGCTGCCAACCGGTTCCGGCGTCCGTGCTGAAGTAGAGCCCGAACTCCGTTCCCAGGAAGAGGAGGCCTGCGCTCCACGGGATCCTCCGCCAGCGTGTGGGCGAAGCCGCGCACCCCCTGCCGGGCCAGCCGCTCCCAGTGGGCGCCGTAGTCGCGCGTGCGGTAGACGTACGTCTCCCAGTTCCCGCGCCGATGGTCGTCGAAGACGGCGTAGGCCGTGCCGGGGTCGTGCTTCGAGGGCTCGATGTCGGGGACCCAGGTCGCGTCGGGCACGCCGCTGGATGTTCGCGCGCACGTTCGTCCAGGTGGCGCCGTCGTCGCGGGTGAGCTGGACGTTGCCGTCGTCCGTGCCCACCCAGATCACGCCGCGCTCCAGGGGGCTCGGCGCGATCGCCACGATCGTGGTGTGGTTCTCGGCCCCGGTGGCGTCCATGGTCAGCCCGCCGCTCTCCATCTGGTGCTGCTTGGCGGGATCGTTCGTGGTCAGGTCCGGGGAGATGATCTCCCAGCTCCGCCCGTGGTCGCGGGAGCGGTGCACGAACTGCGAGCCCAGGTAGATCGTGGTGGAGTCGTGCGGGTCCAGGGCCAGCCCGGCGTTCCAGTTGAAGCGCAGCGGGATCCCCTCCGGGTGCACCGGCTGGATGTCGGTCTGCAGCCCCGTGACCTTGTCGAAGCGCACCAGGCTCCCCTGCTGGCTCATGGAGTAGCCGTGGTGCGGGCTCGAGGGGTCGTTCATCACGCTGAAGCCGTCGCCGCCGCCCACGCGGTGCCAGTAGGCGTTCAGGATCCCCTTGTTCTCCCAGACGGTGCTGGGGCCGTACCAGGATCCGTTGTCCTGCAGGCCCGCCGTAGACGTTGAAGGGGACGTCGTGGTCCACGCGTCACGTGGTAGAACTGGGCCAGCGTCAGGTTCTCCACGAAGCGCCAGTGGTCGCCCCGGTCGTAGGTGAAGGCGATGCCGCCGTCCTCGCCGATGATCATGCGGCGCGGGTCGTCCGGGTCGATCCACAGCTCGTGCACGTCGCCGTGGATGATCCCGCTGGAGACCACGGTCCGCCACGTGCGGCCCTGGTCCTCGCTCACCTGGATTGCGGAGTGCAGCGAGTAGATGCGGTTCTCGTTCTTCGGGTCCACGCGGATGTCCGCGTAGTAGAAGGGCCGGGGGACGATCCCGTCGCGGTCCGAGATCGTGCGGAAGCTACGCCCGCCGTCGTCGGAGCGCAGCAGCGCGCTCTTCGTCGCCTCCACCAGGGCGTACACGACGCTCGGGTCGGACGGGGCGACGGCCAGGCCGATGCGCCCCAGCTCGCCTTCGGGGAGCCCGTCGGCGGGACCGAGGCGGCGCCAGGTGTCCCCCCCGTCGTGGGTCTCGAACAGGCCGGAGCCCGGGCCGCCCGACGTGAAGAACCAGGGCTCGCGGCGGAACTCCCACATCGCGGCGAAGAGGTGGTCCGGGTTGGACGGGTCCATGACCAGGTCGGCCACGCCGGTGCGCGGGTTCTGCCAAAGCACCCGCTCCCACGTTCGGCCGCCGTCCCGCGTCCGGTAGACGCCGCGCTCCTCGCCGTCCGACCAGGCCGGGCCCATCGCGCCCACGTACACGACGTCGGGATCGGCAGGGTGGGTCAGGACGCGGGCGATGCGCTCGGAGTGCTCCAGCCCCATGGAGGTCCAGGTCCGGCCCGCCGTCGATGGACTTGAAGACGCCCTCGCCCACGCCCGCGCTGTTGCGGGGGTTCCCCTCGCCCGTCCCCACCCAGACGATGTCCGGGTTGGCCTGGAAGACCGAGATCGCGCCGATGCCCAGCACGGGCTCCGTCGTCGAACGCCGGGGTCCCAGCTCAGCCCGCCGTCCGCCGAGCGGAAGAGCCCCCCGGTGGCGCCCCCCACGTACACGACGTTGCGGTCGCGCAGGACCACGTCCACCGCCGCGACGCGGCCGCTCATCCCGGCCGGTCCGATGGAGCGGGCACGCAGGTCCCGATAGAGATCGTCCCCCGTCTGCCCCGATAGGGCCCCGGGGCCGATCGCGGAGAAGAGCGAGAGGAGGGCCAGCAGGAAGCGGGTGGAGGATGTCGACTTCATGATGCTCCGCAGGGGTGCGTGGTCCGGAGGTCGGCGAGGGCCGTGGGCTCGGCCGGGACGGTCGCACTCAGAGTACGTGTGCGCGGAGACGGAGGCCACCCGTGCCCAGACGTCGTGGGGGGCGACGGTGGACCCGGCTCGCACCAGGCATGCCGCGATGGCGTGGCCGACCCCCCGGGTCGGTGCAGGCCCGTGAGAGCAGCGCGTCCCGGGCCCTCTCGTCGCCGATCACCGCGAGCGGCTCCGGCGAGAGGCTCCACGCGGTCGGCTCGGCGCGGAGGCTCTCCTTCGTCTTCGCGCCGCCTCTTTCGTGCCGACCCGCGTTCAGCGCACCTGGAAGGTGATCGGGAAGCTCACCCAGACCGGCACCTTCTGGTCGCGATTCAGTGCGGGCGTGAAGCGGTAGATGTCGGCCACCCGGAGCGCCGCCTCGTCGAGCGCCTGGTGCCCGGAGCTCTGATCGACGCGAACGTCCTGCACACGGCCGGTCTCGTCGATGAAGAAGTAGACCTTCACCGTTCCCCCGATGCCCGCCTCGCGAAGCAGGGGCGGATACTCCTTCTCCATCGCGCGGACCACTTCTTCCCGGTTGGTGATGGCCGGAGCCACGGTGAAGGGGGTGAACGTCGGGCCTGCCGCGATCTCCTCCTTCGGCCGCGCCGCCCCGCCCTCCTCTTCCGGCGTCGGCCGAGCGACGACGGGCGGCTTCGCCGGGATCACCACCTCCTCCTTCGCGCCCCCTCTGCCGTCGATTCGGAGCGCCGGCTCCGGCGAGCGCGCGTCGGTGGTCGGCGCTTCGTCGCTTCCGCCCTTCCGGGTGCCGTCGGCGTAGATGTTCACCTCGAGGCTGCACGCGGCCGTCAGGAGCACCGCGGCGACGGAAAGTCGGACGGCCAGCCCCCTCCATCCGAAGTGGAGGCGGGTCTCGAGTATCGTGCGGATCCTGCGCTCCAGCGTCGACGCCCGCTCTCCGAACCCAGCGCCGAGAGGGATCGCCGCCCTGCTGCGCGTGCTCACGTCGAAGAGGAGACGGGCGTAATGCACCGGCTTCCTCCCGACCCCGGCGAGGACACGCCGGTCGCAATCGGTCTCGACGGCTTCACGCAGCCTGACGAAGGCGATCCAGGCCGCGGGATTCCACGGAAGGAGGACCGGGGCGAGCAGGGCCGCGGCCAGGAGTGCGGGGTCGCCGCTCCTCCGGTGCTCCTCCTCGTGGGCCAGGACCAGCGCGCGTTCGGACGGCGGGAGATCCAGGACCCACTTCGGCAGCACGATCGCCGGACGACGAACACCTACGACCGCCGGACCCAGGTCGTCGGACACCAGGACCTCGGAGCCGTCGAGGGTGTGGGCACGCCAGCCACGCCGGAGGCGCCGGGTCCGGAGCATCCCCCCCAGGACCAGGACCATCAGCACTAGCGAGGCGGCGATCCAGATCACCACGGCAGGTGCCCGGAGGTCGGCGAGGGCCGGAGAGGCCGCGGCCGCGGCGCCGAGATCGGGGAGCGCGCCCCGCACCACCGGCACGATCGGGCCGAAGACGACGTCGAGGGAGGAGGACGCTCCACCGAGGGCGCGCAGGACCGGCCGGACCAGGGGAAGCCCGACCACGAGGAGCTGCGCGCCGGCCCACAGCCAGCGGCGCCGACCCGGCACGCCGCGCTCCACGAGGGCCGCCGCACCGACCACCACCACACCCAGCAGGACCGTGTACCCCATCCACAGGACCAGCATGCCGACCTCCTTCTACGAGATTCTTCGTAGATACTATCACGGAGTCCGGGCGGGCGTCAATGGTGCCGTCGTGACGACGCGGGACGGAGCGCTTCAGCTCCCCCGCGTGTGGTACGCCCAGACCTGGCGGGAGAGGTCGGCCACCAGCGCCGCCGCGACCTTCTGGTCCTCGATGCCGCGCACCATGACCGTGAGCACGTACGGGGGTGCGTCCGGAGGGAAGACCACTGCCGCGTCGTGGTTGTGGGCCGTGATCCATCCTGTCTTGTTCGCGACGCGGATGCCCTCGGGGAGCCCGGCCGGGATGTTCTCGCGGAAGTGCTGCCGCTCCAGGATCGCGAGCATCTCCTCCCGCGACTCCGGCGTGAAGCGGGGGCTCCCCTGCACCGCGGCCATCACGACGCCCAGATCCCGGGCGGTGGTCGTGTTGGACAGCCCCGCGTCGAACGCCTTCAGGTCCTCGACCCCACGGAGCACCTCCATCGAGTCGGCACCCATCTCTCGCAGCATCGCCGTGACCCGCTTCGGGTCCACCTCCTCGATCAGGATGTTGGTGGCGAGGTTGCTGGACCAGGTGATCATGCGGTCCATCAGCTCACGCACGGACACGGTGTCGCCCACCCTGCCGTAGAAGGTGGTGTCGGAGTCGGAGTCCTCGGGAAGCTCGAACGCGGACCCGTCCACGATGGACCGGAAGGTGCGGGTGATCTCGACGCCGGCGTCCAGCGGCCGGATCCCCTCCTGCGCGTCGAGGAACAGCCGCATCATCACGGGGACCTTCATCGTGCTGGCCGCGTGCATGCGCACGTCGGCGTCGATCGTAACCGAGTCACCGCCCGGGGCGAGGCTCCGGTAGTAGAGGCCCACCTCCGCGCCGGACGCGTCGATCGTGCGCCGCAGCGACGCCTCGAGGGAGGCGGCGTCTGCCGGCACGCCCCCACCCCCACCCGATCGCCCGCACGCCGCGGACAGGGCCGTCAGGGGGAGGAGGAGCGGAATACACGCGTGAACGATCCGGACGGCCATCGTGCCTCGTGGGGATGGGGGTTGCAGTCACACCGAGCATCCGTACAGTAGACGGCTTCGGTCTCCCACGTCCACCGCCGCCAACCGGGGACCCCTCGGATCACCGCCTCCCTGCTGCCCGCCCCCCGGCCTGGTCGCCGACCGGGCGGCCATCGTCGATCCGGGGACGGGTATCGGTCCTGATCGACACGCAGGCGGTCACCGGCGGAATCGACCGGCGCGCTCACGGGGTGGGCGGCCGTGCCCGATACTCCCGCGGCCGCATCGTCCAGTCCCACAACGCCGCGGCGCGCGTCACCACCCGGTCCAGGTCCTCCGCCAGGAGGAAACCGTCGATGGCGAGGTCGTTCGAGGCCTGCCGGACGCGATCGAGATAGGTGTCCCGGCTGGAGTAGAGGGCGGTGACGCTCGGCCGTGGGTCGCGCCGCGCCTCCCGCTCGGCCTCGTCCCGGGGAAGCGGGACGAACGTGCCCAGGAAGTCCGTGAGCTCGTCCGCTCCGCCGGCGTACCCCGTACGCAGGTTCCAGGGGGCATAGGTAGCGAGCGGCACGCGCACGTCCACGCTGCGCACGCCCGCCTCTTCGTTCCCCAACCCGTCGACCTGCGAGACCAGCGAAGGGAAGGCGGTCCCAAGCTCCGGGGGCTGCAGATCCACGATTCCCCGGCTCTCGAACCGCGGGCCGTAGTCGGCCCGGTAGGCCACGTGGATCACCCGCGGCCTCTGCACGCCCGGTATGGCCGGGAACGCGAGGCCGTCCGGAAGGACGAGCGTGCCGTCGGCGATGGTCGGGTACGCGCTCGGGGGCGGCTCCTCGTCGTCCGTCACCCACGCCACCAGGCGCACGGCGAGCGCACGCAGGATCGGGAAGTAGTTGAGGGGGTCCCCGCGGAACACTCCGGGCGCCGTCTCCGCCTCCGGGGACGGAGGGAACCCGCCCACCGAGTGCTGCCCCGAGGCGAGCTCGTAGATGCGCTCGTTCGGCAGCGGTGGCACGTCGCCCTTTCCGTCCGGCGTCGTATGGATCAGTGATCCGGCACGGCCCCAGTACTCGTACCCGGAGTTCGTGTAGAAGATGAGGGGCAGGCTCTCGGGACGCGTGTGCGCGAGCAGCCCGTCCTCCTTCCCGGTGACCGGGTCGGTCTGCGGGAGGCTGGTGAAGGGGAAGAGGTCGGTCGGATAGAAGAACGCCGAGTACCTGTGTGCGTCGCGCGAGGGTTGGCCGAAGCGGTGGTTGAAGCTCCCCCGCCCCGCCCCGGCCGCGTGGATGAACATTCCGTCCAGCGCCTTGCGGTTCCCCTCGTCCGTGTTGAACCCCTGGTAGAGGTAGTGCCGGAGGAAACGGCCGGTCTGGGACACGCCGAACGCGACCACCTTGGCCGCCGGAAACTCGCTGTGCAGGGAGTACTTGGCGTACGACGCTACGTCGCGGACCGCGGCGAGGCCGAGGCCGACGATGCGCGGATCCTGGGCGCGATAGACGAGCTCGTAGATCTTGCCCGCCTCGAAGCCGCCGTCGAGGGCGATGCGCGTCAGCCGCCCCGCGTCCTGGCCCTCTTCGGCCTGGACGAACCGCCAGCGCTCCCGGGGAACCACCCGGCGCGGCAGCCTCCCGGCCGTCGCGCACCGTCAGCACGTTGGCGGAGTCGGCGGGATCGGACACGGGGTAGGCGCGGTGGCCGCGGTGCGCCAGATCGAGCACGGCGGTGGCGGCGTCCACCGTCCAGTCGGCGCGGACGAGCCCCGAGATCGGGCCGTCGGGGTTGCGCGCGAAGGGAACGTGCAGCCGCATGAGCCCCTCACGGTCGGGCACGTCCCACTGCCACCCGACCCAGATCAGCGTGAGCCCTTCCCGGAAGAAGAGCCCGTCGCCGAAGTCCTCCGCGCTGGTCGGGTCGAGCGCACCGGCGGAGGCGCCGTTGAAGTAGCGCAGCGACGCCTTCCCGCCACGATTGCTCACCTCGAGCCACGCGACGCCTCGGCCCGCCTCCTCGCTCTTCGGACGGAGCACCATGAACTCCGCCCAGGCCTCCACCTTCCCGTCGGCGTTCCGCGGCGCGAGCCCGAGGTCGACGATCGCACGGTTCGCGGGGTTCTCCGGATCGAAAGCGAAGAAGATGCGCCCCACCAGCTTCTCGTACGCGCCCACCTTTCCCCAGGGGCGCCCGTCCAGCACGTCCTCGCGGCGGTCGATCACCACGCGCAACACCTCCGCCCGGACGGCGGCTGCCGGTACCAGGAGCGCGAGCGCCAGGGCGGAGCGGGCGAGCGTGCGGCGCAGCATCAGAAGGCCAGCGACAGGCCCAGGTCCGCGACCACGAAGCGTAGGGTCAGGTCGTCGCCGCCCGGCAGACGCGTGCTCGCCGTCGTGAAGCGGACACCCGGGTTCAAGGCGATGGAGCTCCACGCGCCGACGTATACGCCCATTCCGACCTCGCCTCCGTATCCACGGTCCGACACGCCCGCCGGTCCATCCGGGAGCACGGGCGTCTCGACGAGCATCGTGGTCCCGCCGAGGCGCACCCAGGGGATGACGGGCCCGTGCGTGATCACGCTGAGGCGGAACCCCAGGTCCAGCGACGTGGCGACGTACCGGCCCCCCGCGGGACATCCCGCATCGAAGCAGGCGAAGCGGTGCTGGCTGAAGCCCGCGTAGATCGTGCGCCGGCCCTGACCGGACAGCGCGAAGTCCACGCCGAAGGAGGCCCCCGCGGTCACGCCCTCGCCGGGAGCCGTGCCCGAGGCGAGGCTCGACACCGGCACGGCGGCGCCGCCGCGGACCTCGACGACGAGAGGGGCGGCCTGGGCCGGGAGGATCCCGGGAGCGAGCACCGTCCAGGCGGCGATCAGGGAGAGCACGATGCCACGCGAGCCAGACGTCACGACGACCTCGGCTGGATGGGGCCGGTGTTCGGATCCCCTATCCTAGCCGGCCTCCGCCCCTTCCGCCACGCGGACCGTTGCCGGGGCCGGACCCGGCGGTCATCATGGGTCGCGATCGCCTCTCCCTCCGACGAAGATGTCCATGCCCACCCACGCCCTTCGCACTGCCCGGCGCACCCATGGCTTCACCGAATCGGTGATCCGCGAGATGACGCGTGTGGCGCGCCTGCACGATGCCATCAACCTCGCGCAGGGCTTCCCGGACTTCCCCGCCCCCGACCTCCTGAAGGAGGCCGCATGCCGGGCCATCCGCGACGACGTCAACCAGTACGCGATCACGTGGGGGGCGCCCCGATTTCGCGAGGCGCTCGTGCGCAAGTACCGATCGTGGTACGGGATGGAGGTGGACGGGGAGCGGGAGATCACCGTGACCTGCGGCGCGACCGAAGCGATGGCCTCCGTGATGCTCGCCCTCGTCGATCCGGGCGACGAGGTCATCGTCATGGAACCGTACTACGAGAACTATGGTCCGGACGCCGTCCTGGCCGACGCGCGTCCGGTCTTCCTCACGCTGGAGGCGCCCGACTACCGGCTGGATCCGGATCGGCTGCGCGCCCTCGTGACCCCCAGGACGCGCGCCATCGTCCTCAACACCCCGAACAACCCGACCGGACGCGTATTCGACCGCGACGAGCTGGAGGCCGTGGCCGACGTGTGCCGGACGCACGGGCTGCTCGCCGTCACCGACGAGATCTACGAGCACATCCTCTACGAGGGAGAGCACGTCCCCCTCGCCACGCTCGAAGGGATGCGCGAGCGCACGGTGACGGTCAGCGGCCTGTCCAAGACGTTCTCGGTAACCGGCTGGCGGGTCGGCACGATCATCGCGCCGCCCGAGCTGACGGACGCCATCCGCAAGGTCCACGACTTCCTCACGGTGGGCGCGCCGGCACCCCTCCAGGAGGCGTGCGCCATCGGGCTGGACGAGTTGGGAGAGGACTACTACCGGACGATGGAGGCGCGAGTACCGGGAGCGGCGGGAGGTCCTGGTGACCGGCGCTCCGCGAGGCGGGCTTCGCCTGCGCGCCCGCCCGAGGGCGCCTACTACGTGCTCGCCGACTTCTCGGCCCTCAGCGACGAGGACGACACGACGTTCGCCAAGCGCCTGACCCGGGAGGCGGGCGTCGCCTCGGTGCCGGGCTCCAGCTTCTTCAGCGAGAAGGAGCGCGGGCGGAGCCTGGTGCGCTTCGCCTTCTGCAAGCGGGTGGAGACGCTGCGGGAGCCGGCGAGCGGCTACGCGCCTTCGGGCGGGTGAGGTCGGCGGCTCGCCGCTCTCGGGCCCGGCTCTCCGCCTGCGGCGGGCGGCCGCCGCGCGGGGCGCGTCGGCCGGCGGTGGCGTCCACGATCTCGGGGTCGTCGATGCGACGCCTCGGCGACCCGGATGTCCCACCTGCGCATCATCTGGATGAAGGCGTGGGCGATGTCCCGGTCGAACTCGGGGCCGGCGCCCTCCTCGATGATCGACAGCGCGCGCTCCGTCGGCCAGGCCTCGCGGTAGGGACGGTGGGTGCGCAGGGCGTCGAACACGTCGCACACGTGGACCAGGTTCGACGCTTCGTGACAGGCCCGCTGGTACGTGAGCGACGGGATATCCGCCCCCGTCGATGCGGATGTGGTGCTCGTAGGCCACCACGGCGGCCAGGTCCAGGTGCTGCTCGGCCTCCAGGATCATGCGCGCACCCTCGGCGGGGTGGCTGTTCATGACCTTGCGCTCTTCGTCGGTGAGCTTCCCCGGCTTGTTCAGGATCTCCGTCGGGGACCTTCACCTTGCCCAGGTCGTGGAGCAGCCCGGCGATGCCGAACGCCCGCACCTCCCGGGGGCCCATCCCCAGGAACTCCGCCAGCGCCATGGTGAGCACGGCCACGTTGAGGGCGTGCGTGACCGTGTACTGGTCGAACTCCTTCAGGCGCAGGAGCGGGATCAGGTAGGCCTGGTCCCCGTGCATGGCCACGGACAGCGAGCGCACGATCCCCTGGGCTTCCAGCATGTGGAGCCTGCCGCCGCTCCTTCACCTCGCGCGTGCAGCCACTCCACGCCCTCGATCTCCTCGCGCAGCGAGTACCCGAGGGTGGCCGCCGCCGCGCCCTCCGCGACGGGCGCGCTCGTCGGCGGTCTCCCCGCGCAGCGCCACGGTCCCGTACCGGATCCGCGTCGGGCGGCTCTGGCGCACCTCGGCGCTGGGGATCGGCGTGCCGCTCGAGGCGGAGGTAGGCGTCCTCCAGGAAGGCGTCGAAGTCGTCCCTGGACACGGTCCCGTCGAACTCCAGACGCTGGATCCCGGCGGCCGCCAGCCGCGGGCCCCAGTCCCAGTGCCTCAGCTCGCGCAGCGGCGCCCGGTCCAGGACGATCTCGGCGCCCAGGAAGGTGAAGAGGGGCGTCGCGTTCTCCTGCTGCAGGTCGCACAGCGCCTCGTAGGCCCGGTCGATCGCCCGCTGCCGGGCCGGATGGTCGTCCGCGTACAGGTTCATGGTGGACACGGCCTGCGCCATGCTGGTGAGGAAGCGTACGGCTTCGTCGCTCATGCGCTCTCCCCCGCGGCCCCGCTCCTGCTCGGGAAACAGGGCGTTGCGGATCTCCGGGTCCTTGGAGCGGGCGGCCGCGTCCAGATGATCTCCCGGACCTCGTCGCGGTCCGCCCACTTCTGCGCGAGGACGCGCAGTGCCTGGAGCGTCTCGGGGGTCGCGTGCGCCAGCTTGATCTTCCCGAAGAGCGTCCTTCCCGGCGGTCGCGAGCGTCGACCAGCGTCTTGAGCGCGAGGGCGGAGCGGCTCGCGCCCAGGACCTTGACGCCCAGCGCCCGGATGTCCGGGGACCGCTCCTCCGCGGTGACGACCCGGTTGACCAGCGTGGGCAGCACCGGGTCCGGAACCCCCCGCTGCAGCTCCAGGAGGGCCATGCGCACGATGCGCTCGTCCGCGTCCATCAGCGAGCCGACGAGCGCCCGGTCGCGGAGTCGGGGCTTGTCGAGCGCGAGGGGGAAGGCCTCACGCCGCACCCGCAGATCCGCGTGCTCCATGAACGGCTGCGGGTCGAAGTCCTCGGGCGGGTCGGGCAGGCGCGCGAGCAGCGCCAGCATGTTGCGCAGCACGAACCATCGCGTGTCCTCGAGGCGCTCCACGGCGCGCGGGCCCACCAAGGGGCCCATGCGCGGGAGGGCCTTGAAGACGTGCCGCCGGACGGTGCGGTCGTCGGTGTCCGCGAGCACGTCCAGCAGCGGGTCGACCGCGCCCTCGCCCACGTCGTCGAACAGCGCCCTGCAGCCCGTCCTCGCTCACCTGGCCGTCCGACAGGATGCGCGCGGAGCCGATCGGGCTGCATCAGGTGCTGCCGCAGATGCGCTCCGCCACCTGGCTCTCCGGGGCGCATCCGCGAGCAGCTCCAGGAGCGTGTCGATCCCGCCCTCCGTCACGGCGTCGCTCGGCGGCCCTCGCGACGATCGGTCCCCAGGCGTCCATCTCCAGCGACATCTCCAGGAGGCGCAGCGCGCCCGAGAGCGGCTGCTCCTTCTCCGTCGCGCGACTGGAAGATGGGCGCGGCCCGGGCGATCGCGTCCAGAACGTTGGTGTACGCCTCCGGGTTGGGGTCCTTGAGGTCCCAGCCCGTGATGAGCGCCTCGATGTTCTCGCGCAGCGCCGTATCCGCCTGCGACCGCTGCATCCCCGCGTCCGTGCTCGGCGTGCGCCGCGAGCTTCGTCAGGAGGCGGGTCATGGACGTGGAGATCGTCTGCTCCGAGCTGCGGGCCGCGGCGCTCGAGCACCTTGACCACCGAATCCACGGCGAGGCTCTGGTTGGTGTCCAGCAGGAAGCGCCGGCGCTGCGCCGGTCGCCGCCGAAGCTGCACGAGCCGACCGAGCGTGTCGTCGTCCAGCGCGTCGATCAGCCTGCGACACCCGCATCCGGACCTTGTCCGACTCCGCGCCCTTCGCACCCTTCAGCTCGTCCGCGAGCTGCAGCAGATAGCCGACGATCACCTGGTCGTAGGCGGACTCCTTCCGGTGCTCGGAGATGCTCCGCGCCACCTCGGCCGCGTCGGGAACCGACTCGAGGGGCTCGTCCGACGCGAGGGCGGCCTGGGCCAGGCCGAGCCAGAGCGCCGTGGCCCGATCCGTCCGATCGGCGTGGGCGTGTCGTCGCCCTCCCTGATCTCGAGCTTCTCGTACCCGACGCGGTAGAGCCTGGCGTGCTCCCATCGCGGCGCCTCCTCCGGCGGGAGCAGCCCGAGCGGGCGTGCCCCCGCGCTCGGTCTCCTGGGCGAGGGCGCCGAGAAGGCCGGCGACCTCCGAGGCGCGGATCCCCTTCTCGAAGGAGAGCGCCGAGAGCTGGTGGTCGTGCAGCCGGCGGGCCAGGTCGGAGAGCACCGGGTGCCTCTGGTCCGTGGCCACGCCCTCGATCACGAGCTGACGTTGCGCCACACCGATGGAGAGCGTGCGCCGCGCCTCGAAGATCTCGGCCAGGCGTCCGACGATGTTCTCCACCACCGGCGTCAGCGAGGGGTGGCCCGGAGGGATACATGGCGTAGCGATGCACGCCGATGGACAGCTCGACCAGGAACTCGCTGAGCTCCCGCGACAGGGCCGCGCGGCCCGACTCGGATGCGGTGCTGGTCTCGGTCACGGAAGCGCGCCTGCCTTGCCGACTTGGGTTGGCGGGACGCCCGAAGATATACTTCGCTTTGCCCCGCCGCGACGGTGGGGCGACCCGGAACCATGACGGACCCGTGAACGACGACGATAGAGACACGAACGGCAGACGGCGCTCCCCTGGAGGTCGGCGGGCACATCTCCCTCTTCGGATACGACCCCACGCCCGCGACCCTGCACCTCCGCCCCCGCTCCCGATCCTGGCGGGTGGGCGGATCCGTGCGCACGATGGCCCTCGCGCTCCTCGCGGCTCCGGTGGTCGGGTCTGATCCCCCCGCACGCGCCGTGGATCCTCGGGCGCGCTCGCGCGGCGGGGGGTTCCTGGCCCGCCGACGGTGGACGGAGCGCTTCACGGTCCTCGACGTGGAGGGCACCTGCCCCCGGTGCGGCGAGCCGGTGAAGGCGACGCGCGGCCGGCTGCGCAGCCCCCACCCGGTGCTGTGCGAGGCGTGCCATTACGAGGCCTCGGTGGAGGTCCCACCCGAGGCCCTGGACGGGGACGACGAGCCGACCGGGATAGCCGCCGGACCGGCGGCGACCAACGCTTCGGTCCCCTGATGCCACTCAGGGGTGTGAGACAGGCAATGGCGATTCCCGACCCCTCGGACAGGGCCCTCTCCGACCGGATCGTCCGTGACGGCGACGAGGCGGCCTTCCGCGCGCTCTACCGCAGGCACACGCCCGCGCTCCTTCCCTTCGTCCTGAGGGTGCTGGGCGGAAGCCGAGGCCGACGCCGAAGACGTGGTCCAGGACACGTGGCTGCGCGCCGTGCGGGCGCTTCCCCGCTTCCGCTGGGAGTCCTCCCTGCGCACGTGGCTCATGGGGATCGGCCTCAACCGCGCCCGCGAGGTGCTGCGCGGCAGGGCCCGGTCCCCCGGCGTGCCCGACGGCGACGGCGTGGAGGTGGCCGTCCACCCGCCCCCGACGGCGGAGCGCCTCGACCTCGAGCGCGCCATCGCCTGCCTTCCGGACGGCTACCGGACGGTGCTGCTCCTGCACGACGTGGAAGGCTTCACCCACCCGGAGATCAGCGAGCGGCTGGACATCGCCATCGGCACGTCCCGAAGCCAGCTCCACCACGCACGACGCACGCTGCGGCGCCTGCTCGACCCCGCCGCGGAGGAAGCCCGATGAACGACCGCGAACCTTCCCGACGAGCTCACCCCCGAGGAGCGCGAGGCCTTCGCCACGCTCCCGCGGGAACGGATCCCTCCGGCCGCGCTCGAGGAGCGGGTGGTGGGCGCCCTGCGCGCGGAAGGTCTCTTCGGACGGCGCGCCCGCGATGATCGGCCGAGGTGAGGCCGAGGCCTGCGACCGTGGATGGCGGCCGCCGTGGCGGCGGGCCTCGCCCTGTTCGCGTCCGGGGTGGCCGTGGGCCAGTGGAGCGCCGGGCGCGGGATGGCCGACGCCGTGTCCGCGGCGCTGGACCCGGGAACCGACCCGGGGCAGGCGGCCACGCAGGTGCAGGAGGCGGGCTCGGAGTACGTGCGCGCGGTGGCGCACCTGGCCGAGCTGGCTGGGGCCGGAACGGCGGGAGACGTCGCCTCCGGGCGCGGAGGCCGCCCGGGTGGCGCTGCACGCCGCCGCGCTGGAGCTGGCCCGCCTCCGCCCGGACGACCCGACGCTCGCGCCTGGTGCTGGCCGTCCTCGAGGAGCGGGCAGGCACCGCGGCGGACACGACGGCGCGGGCGCGGCGCGCAAGACGATCTGGTTCTGACGACCGACAGCCGCGGCCGCGCTCGCGGCGCAGCATACGAGGAGGGGACATGGGCAGGGCACGAAGGATGGTGCGACGGCGGTGGCGATCGTCGCGTTGCTGCCGGCGGGCGCGGCGGCCCAGACCGGCGAGCGGCTGGTGTGCAAGGGCGGCGTGGATCCGGTGGGCTCCCTGGGCATCACGGGAATCGCCTGCGATCGCTGCCAGTTCTTCACCAACGGCAAGGTGCACCGGGCGGTGTTCTGGACGGAGCCCACGATCCTCGACCTGGACGAGTCGAACCCGGCGGCCGCGGTGCTGCGGGAAGGGCGACGTCCTCGTGGCCGTGGACGGGCAGCTCATCACCACCCGGGATGGAAGCGCGCGCTTCTCGGCGCTCCCGCCGGACCGGGCCGCGCGCCTGCGGATCCGGCGCGACGGGCGGCTCATGGAGCTCGAGCGTGCCGGTGGCGGCCGCCTGCCCGTCGACGAAGGAGCGCGGAGGCCCCGGTCGTGGCGGGACGCGGCGTGCCGGCGCCGCCGCCGCCGCCCGGCCGGGGGTGCGCCGTGGTCGCACCCGCGTCCGACGGCCGCCGGCCGCCACCCGCGCAGGTGACCGAGCCCCGTCCGGCCCGGCAGCCGTGCCGCCCCCGCCCCCGCCCGCCCCCGAGCAGATGGAGCCGCGAGCCTCGCTCGGCTTCGGGTTCCAGTGCGGACCGCTGCCGCTACGGCTGGGATGACGCCACGAAGCGCGGGCAGTGGACGCTTCTCCGAGCCGCCCGAGGTCATCGGCGTGGACGAGACAGGAGGGCGCCGGCGATCCTCGGGCTGCGCCCGGGAGACCGCCTCATCGCGCTGGACGGGGTGGACCTCACCACCGAGGAGGGCGGCCGCCGCTTCGCGGACATCCGCCCCGGCGAGACGCTCCGCTGGACGGTCGAGCGGGACGGCCGGCGGATCGACGGTGACCACCCGCGTCGGCGAGCCGAAGCGGATCGTCGCCAGCCGCGCCGCGTCGCTCGTCGCAGCCGTGGATGTCCAGCCGCGGCGCCCCTGCGCTTCTCCGGGATGGTGGGCAACGCCGCCGTGGAGGTGCGGGGCGGCCGGGTGAACGTCATCGAGTCCGAGGACGGCAAGCTGGTGATCATCCGCACCGGGGACGCGGAGATCCGCATCCGGGTGCCGGGAGGCGAAGGACGCTGAGGACGGTCGGGCGAGGCGCGGCTCGTTCCGCTACTCGGGCGCCTCGCGGAGCACGGCGAGGGGGGGTCGGGCCAGCAGGCCCCGGCTCCCCACCAGCCCCACCACCACCGTGAGGCCGGCGACGGCCGCCCAGATCGCGAGCAACGGGAGAAGGTGCAGGGAGTAGTCCACCTCGAAGACCCGGGGCACCAGGATCGCCGACGCGATCCAGGCCAGGCACGAGCCCGGTGGCGGTGGCCAGCGTCCCCAGCGCCAGGTACTCGGCGAACAGCACCACCAGGACCTGCCGCCGGCGGGCGCCGAGCGTCTTGAGAAGGGCCCCTTCGCGCATGCGCTGCACGCGTGAGCTCGCCAGCGCGCCGATCAGCACCACCACCCCGGCCAGCGCGGAGAACAGACCCAGGAAGGCCACGGCCTGTCGCACCCGGGAGAGGATCTCGTCGATGGCCGACTGGACCCGGGAGAAGTCGAGCGCCGAGACGTTGGGGAACGCGCCCACGAGGGCGCGCTGGAAGGACGCACGCGCCCCGGCGTCCGGGATACGCGCCACCATGATGATCGTCTGCGGGGCCTCGTCCACGGACCCGGGCTCGAAGATGGCGAAGAAGTTCGGCTCCAGCCGGTTCCAGTCCACCCGGCGGATGCTGGTGACCACGGAGGGGATCTCGACCCCGCCCACCTCCCAGGTGATCGTGTCGCCCAGCCCCACGTGGAGGTCGTTGGCGATGCCCTCCTCCAGCGAGACGCGGGCAAGCCCGCCGGCGTCCACGCGGGTGCCGTCCTCGGAGCCCGGGGTGCCGTCCCACCACCGGCCCGTGCAGGAGCGACTCGGCGGGGCCGAGCTCCGCTCGGTAGGTGTTGCGGTATTCCCGCCGCAGCGCCCACCGCTCGGGGCGCGGTCCCCCGGCGGTGTCGGCACGCAGCTCCTCGGGTGTGCGACCGTTGATGGCCGCGATCCGTGACATGATGATCGGCGCGACGTCCGCGTCCGCCGCGCACGTCGGCCGGCAGCAGCGCGCGCACGCCCTCGAGCTGGTCGGGCTGGATGTCGAACAGCAGCACGTTCGGTCGCCCCTCCTCGAACGAGAGCGGTGAGGTCGTCCACCAGGTTGCCCTGCACCTCCAGCACGGTCCCCACGATGAACGCGCCGAAGCCGAGCGCCAGCGTGACCGAGACCGTCTGGTTCTGCGGACGGAAGAGGTTCGACACGCCCTGCCGCACCGGATAGGAGGCCCGCGACGGGAAGAATCGGCGGGTGAGCCGGGTCAGCAGCCACCCCGATGCCGGCGAGCAGCCCGACGGTGACGAGCAGCGCTCCGGCGAAGCCCAGGCCCATCCCGGGCTCCGGCGCCTCCAGGACGCACAGCAGGACCACGCTGCCGACCAGCGCGACGTAGGCGCCCAGGTGCAGCGGGTCCCGGCGGCGACGCCGGGGCTCGAAGTCCCGGCGCAGCGCCTGCAGCGGCGGCACGTCGCGCACCTGCAGGAGGGGGATCAGCGCGAAGATCGCGGCGACCCAGACGCCGATGCCCAGCCCCGCCAACGCCGACGTGAGCGAGAAGCGGGTGGTGACCCGCACCGGGAGCGCGGCCGCCAGCAGCGTCGGCAGCCATCGCTGCACGAACGCCCCGAGCACCACGCCCAGCGCCGAGCCCAGCAGGCCCAGGGCCGCCGCCTGGAGCAGGTAGGCGGTGAAGACGGTCCACTGGTCGGCGCCGATGCAGCGCAGCACGGCCACGCCGGGGCGCTTCTCCCGGATGTAGACGTGGATCGCGCTGGCCACGCCGATCCCGCCCAGGAGGAGGGCGCCCAGGCCGACCAGCCCGAGGAAGCGGCCCAGGAAGCGCACGCCGTTGGACAGGCGGTGCGCCTGCTCCTCGGCGAGCGTGTAGCGGACCTGGGTGGCGCGGAAGATCGAGTCGTAGCGCTCCTCGATGCGGTCGCGCGCCGCCCGGTCGGGCAGCCGCAGGAAGACCTCGTAGCGCGCCAGGCTGCCGAACCCCAGCAGGCCCGGCGCGTTCCAGGGTGCGCTGCGAGACGTAGACGCGCGGGCCGACGGCGGTCTGGTAGCCGAGGTCGGTGGGCAGGTCCTCGACGGTGCCGGCCAGCTCCAGGCGCATCCGTCCCACCACCAGCGTGTCGCCCGGCGCGACACGCAGCTGCGTGAGCACCGCCGGATCCGCGAGCGCCACGTCCTCCCGGGCGTGCCGGCCCCAGATCCCCGGCGGGTCGGTGGTCACCGTCTCCGTAGAACGGATAGCCCGCGTCCATCGCCTGGACCTGCAGCAGGCGGACGTCCCCGCTGGCCGGCGCCAGCACCATCGACAGGGCCGTCGTCACCCGGGCGGTCTCGACGCCCGCCGCGTTCAGGGAGTCGACGATGCGGGTGACCGAGTCCGGGAAGGCACGGTTCGCCTCCAGGCGCGCGTTGGCGCCCATGAGGACGTCGGCCTCCTCCTGCACCGAACGGGCGACGTCGTCGCGGAAGGAGTGGATCGAGACCAGAGCCGCCACGCCCAGCGTGATCGACGCCATGTAGACGCCGACGCGCCGCGCTCCGTGCCGGCTCTCGCGGAGCGCGAGGCGCAGCGCGAAGCCCGGCTTCATGCGCGCGTCGCCTCGCCGTCGGGCGCTCCGCCGCCAGCGCCCACCGGCTCGTCCGACACGATCGCCCCCCCGGCCAGGCGCACGACCCGATGGGCCCGCGCCGCGAGCGACAGGTCGTGGGTCACCAGCACGAGCGTGGTGCGGGCGGCGCGGTTCAGCTCCTCGAGCATCGCGATGATCGTGGCGCCCGTCTCCTGGTCCAGGTTGCCCGTGGGCTCGTCGGCGAAGAGGATGCGCGGCTGGTTCGCGAAGGCGCGGGCCAGCGCCACCCGCTGCTGCTCTCCACCCGAGAGCTGCGCCGGGTAGTGGTCGAGGCGGTCGCCGAGGCCGACGCGCTCCAGCAGGTCCACGCCGCGATCCCTGGCTCCCGCGTGCCCCGCCCTGCAGCTCGAGCGGCACCAGGACGTTCTCCAGCGCCGTCAGGGTCGGAAGGAGATGGAAGGTCTGGAAGACGAAGCCGACGCGGCGGGCACGAAACTCGGCACGGCCGTCCTCGGTAAGATCGAAGAGATTCTGCCCGTCGAGCTCGACCTCTCCGGCGGTGGGCTCGTCCAGCCCGGCCAGGAGGCCCAGGAGGGTGGTCTTGCCGCTCCCCGAGGGTCCGACCACGGCGACGAACGCTTCGGGGGGCACCTCCAGGTCGATGGAGCGTAGCACGCGAAGCGGCTTGCCCCCGCTCAGGTACGTCTTCTCGAGGCCCCGGGCCACGATCATCATATGAACCGCCGACTCCTTTCTCTGCTTTGCGCCGCCGCCGTGGGCTGCTCGCCTTCCGAGCCGCGCACGGACGCGAACGCGGGCATGGTGGAGCGCGCCGCTCCCGCGGCGCCCTCACCTGGCTCAAACCCGGCCGAAAAGGTGGGCCCGGTGGTCGTCTTCCTGGGCACCAGCCTCACGGCCGGTCTGGGCCTGCTCCGCGCGGAGGATACCTACGTCGCTCGTCTGGGGGAACTGGCGGACTCCGCCGGACTGCCCATCCGGGCGGTCAACGCCGGCGTGTCCGGAGAGACGAGCGCCGGCGGGCTGCGCCGACTCGACTGGGTCCTGCGCGAGCCCGTCGACATCCTGTGCATCGAGCTGGGCGCGAACGACGGGCTGCGCGGTCAGGACCCCGACGCGACGGAAGCCAATCTGCGCCGGATCGTCGAGGAGACGCGGGCGAAGTACCCCGACGTCCGTATCCTGATCGAAGGGATGGAGGCGCCGCCCAACCTCGGGCCCGCCTATACGTCGCGCTTCCACGCCATCTTCCCGACCGTGGCGAAGGAGACGGGCGACGGCGCTCGTGCCGTTCCTCCTCGCGGGGGTCGCGGGGATACCCGAGCTCAACCAATCCGACGGCATCCACCCCACCCCGGAAGGCCACCTGATCATGGCGCACACCGTATGGCCCATCCTGGAGCCGCTCGTTCGCGATTGGTACGCGGCCCACCCCGAGGCCACCCGGGAGACACGATGAAGAGGCCGGCCATCAGCCCCGGCAGCCTGGTCCTGGCCTCCGCGGCCGGCCTGCTCGCCCTCTTCCTGGTGGTGGGGTGGATCCTGCCCGGCACGTGGGCGGCCGAGCGGTCCGCGGTGCTCGACGTGCCGCCCGCCGCGGTCTTTCCCTGGGTGGATTCCCCGTCGGGGTGGCAGCGTTGGACCCCGTGGCCCGATTCCGGCGTCGTGCGCGAGGGCCCGGAGCACGGAGTCGGCGCACGCTTGGCCTGGGACGACGAGGAGCTGGGCCAGGGCTCGTTCGAGATCGTCCAGGCGGTGCCGGACTCGCTGGTGCGCTATCGCGTCGTCGTGCAGGAAGGCGCGATGCACACCGACGGCACGATGCGGCTCCGTCCCGAGGGGGAGGGCACGCGCGTCGAGTGGCGCGAGGAGGGCGACTTCGGAAACAACCCGCTCATGGGGTATTGGGCGCGTTTCATGGCGCACGCCCAGGGTGCGGAGCTCGAGAAGGCGCTCCAGCGCCTCGACTCGCTGGCGGAGCGCCGACGCGAAGAGGCGTCCGCCGACTCGACGACGGCGGACGCTTCCCTCCAGGCGAACCGAGCGATGTGGCGGCGGCCTAGGCCTGCTGCCGCGCCCAGGCGATGAGGTCCCGGTTGCTCTTCGTCTTCCGCATGGCGCCGAGGAGCTCGTTCATCGCCTCGGCCGGCGGGACCGCCCCCAGCTGACGGCGCATCGCCCGCGACAGCCAGAGCGCGTCGTCGTCCAGGAGAAGCTCCTCCTTCCGGGTCGCTGACGCGTTCAGGTCGATGGCCGGATAGATGCGCCTGTCGGCCAGCTCGCGCGACAGCACGATCTCGCTGTTGCCCGTGCCCTTGAACTCCTCGAAGATCACCTGGTCCATGCGCGACCCGGTGTCGACCAGCGCCGTGGCGATGATCGTGAGCGACCCACCTCCCTGGTCTGGCGCGATCTTGCGCGCGCTACCCAGGAAGCGCTTCGGCTTCTCCAGCGACTGCGCGTCCAGTCCTCCGGACAGCGTCCGTCCGCTCCCCTCCTCCACCGTGTTGTAGGCCCGCGCCAGGCGGGTGATGGAGTCGAGGATGATCACCACGTCGTCGCCGAGCTCCACGCGCCGGCGGGCGCGCTCCAGCGTCATCTCGGCCACCTGACAGTGCCGGTCGGCCGGTCGGTCGAAGGTGGAGGAGATGACCTCGCCGAAGCCGCACGACTCCATCTCCGTCACTTCCTCGGGACGCTCGTCCACGAGAAGGATCAGGAGGTGGCACTCGGGGCTGTTCATGACCACCCCCTCGGCGACCGCCTGCAGGACCGTCGTCTTCCCCGCCTTGGCGGGGGCGACGATCATCGCGCGCTGCCCCTTGCCCAACGGACAGAAGAGGTCGATCACGCGGTTGGTGTAGTCCGGCTGGCCGCGCACCGTCCGCCCGCACTCCATCACGAGCTGGTGGTCGGGGTGCATCGCGCTCAGGCGCTGGAAGTCCGGCCGGCGCTTCACCTCGTCCGGCTTGCGGTCGTTCACCCGGGCCAGATACGCCAGGGGCGGACTCTTGCCGTTGCGGGGTTGACGACCCACCACGCCCATCAGCTCGTCCCCCGTGCGGAGGCCGAACTTCTGGACGATGCGGGAGCCGACGTAGATGTCGTCCCTGCCCGGGGTGTAGCTGGACTCGCGCCTCCGGATGAATCCCGAGCCGCTGTTCAGCACCTCGAGCAGCCCGAGGGGACGCGACTCCTCCTCGAGCTTCTCGGGATCGTCGGTGAGTGGGGGGAAGTCCTCTCCCCCGTCCCCACCGCCGGTGTCGGCGTTGTTGACGTTGTTGTTGTCGGAACGGTCGCGGGACCTGCGGCGGGGGCGACGTCCACGGCGGCGGCCTCGACCGCGCCGCCCTTTGGACTTCTCCCCGTCGCCTGTCGATTGCATGTCTGGCGATTCGGGCACGTCTCAACCCATGTGGCCGGAAAGGAGGCGTCGCAGCGCACACGCGCCAGCGTTACCGCCTTTGGAAGAATCTCCGGGCTCGGAACTCGAGCGGGAACGATCCGGTCAGCTGGCCAAGGGGGCCGCTGGACTCCGACGCACTCAACGGCGTCGAACGGACGACTGGAATCTTCGCCTTTTCCCCTCGTCGGGGCAAGGTATACGTGCGCGGCGAACTTCCCCGCAACTCCCGCTCGCTCCCTTCGCCGCGCCAGGCGCGGCTTCGGGAGAACGACTTTCGGTTATACGCCCGTCCGCGTGCAGGGTTTCCCGACACGGGCGGTTGGACGTGTCCAGCTGCTGCATCCCGGGTGTCCCCAAGCCCGGACACACGGCCGGGCCGCACAGATGAGCGATTGTCCTAAGCACAACGATGTCAAGCGGTTAGCTGGAACCTCCGGGGTGGCACGGGGGTTGCAATATCTGGTGTCGGGAACATCCACCTGGAGGACACCGTGCGTACCGCAGCTCGCAGGCCCCTGATCCTGATCGCCGCTTCGGCTCTGGCCGCGGCTCCGGCAGCGGCGCAGAGCCACGTATCCTTCTCCGTCGGCGTCGGTTCGCTGTTCGACGGCGTGAGCTTCGGCTTCCACGCCGCCGACTACGGACCCGGCTCGGTCTTCGTCGGGGCCACACTGGGCCTCGGCTGGTCCCGGCACTACGGGTCGTCGTACGGAATCTACTCGGACAACTACGACTGGTACGGCCCCCGCTCGTACGCACCCGCCTACTCGTGTTGGGACGCGTACTGGGACACGTATTGGGACCCGTGGGGCGGATGGTACGACGCGTGCGTCGTCGCCGGCCCGGTCTGGTACGGCTCGTACCACGCGCGCAGCTGGCGCTCGCGCCACGGGTGGGGCTACCCCTCGACGTTCGTGTATTGGGCCGACCCGTTCCACGCCCCGTGGGGGCCATACTGGGCCTACGATCCGTTCGACTGGTACTGGGACGGGTACTGGGCGGGGTCCTGGGGCAGCCGTGGATGGGGCTATCCATACGGCGTCCGCACGGTCTACGCCTACGGGGGACGGCGCGGCACGGCCATCTATCGTCCCTCACCCCTGTGGCGCGGTGGCGGCTACGGCACGACGTACAAGGAGAACCCGCGCGGCACGGTCGGACGGACGGCCACACGGCGCCCCTCCGGGGTCGCGGCCCCGGCCGCCGCTCCCTCCCGTGGTCCGGGACGGACTGCGATTCAGCGTCCCTCCGGGCGCACGACGCCTTCGACGCGCACGGCGACTCCGCGGCTACGTCCCGCGCAGCCAATCCCGGCTCGCGCGTGGCGAGTCCCGGCTCCCGCGCGGCCAATCCCGGCTCGCGCGTGGCGAGTCCCGGTGCGAGGGTGGCGCGGCCTTCGGACCGCGTCCGGCCGGGTGCCGCGGCTCGGCCCTCCACGGGGAGCCGGCCTTCCGGGTCGGCGCGGCCGTCGAGCCCCAGCCGCCCGTCGGCTTCGGTGAGGCCCTCGCCGTCCAACGGAAGTCGGCCCTCGGCGGCGCGTCCTTCGCCGTCGGCGGGGAGCCGGCCTTCCGGGTCGGCGCGGCCGTCGAGCCCCAGCCGCCCGTCGGCTTCGGTGAGGCCCTCGCCGTCCAGCGGAAGTCGGCCTTCGGCGGCGCGTCCCGCGCCGTCGGCGGGAAGTCGGCCCTCCGCGGCCGCGCGTCCTTCGACGTCGACCCGGAGCCGGCCGTCGGCGACCACCCGTCCGTCAGGGGGCAGCCGGCCGTCGGCCGCCGCGCCGCGTCCGTCCGGGGCCTCGGGCAGCCGACCCTCGGCGTCGAGGCCCTCCGGATCCATGGCGCGGCCGCAGGCGTCGCGCCCCTCGGCATCCGCGCGGCCACAGCCCTCGCGCCCCCAGGCGTCGCGCCCGGCTCCGTCCGCCAGCCGCCCGCGCACGTCCCCGGCCCCCGCCCGCGGCAGCCGTCCGCAGGCGGCACGGCCCTCGGCTCCCTCGCGACGTCCGGCTGCGCGTCCCGGGGGCGGAGGACGGGCACGCAGCTCGTCGGGTGGTCGCGCGACTCCGGGTCGGCGCCCCGGAGGTGGGGACGGCTGACCCGGGCTACGCCTGGACTCCCGCGCGCACGACCCCCCGGCACAGGTCCGCGCCCATCCAGTAGGACAGCTCGGCGGGGTGATCCACCCCCCACACAGTCAGGTCGGCACGCTTGCCCACGGTGAGCGTGCCGATCTCCCGTTCCAGCCCCAGCGCGCGCGCTGCGTGCCGGGTCATGCCGGCGAGGGCCTCCTCCGGTGTGAGCCCGAAGCGCAGGCACGCGAGGCTCGCCGCCTGCAGGGGGTCGAGCAGGGGCGAGGACCCGGGGTTGAGGTCCGTGGCGACGGCCATCGGCACGCCGTGCTCCCTGAAGGCCGCCACCGGGGGCACCGTGGTGTCACGCAGGAAGTGCGCGGCCCCCGGCAGCAGGACCGCGACGGTGCCCGCGGCGGCCATCGCACGCACGCCCTCGGCGGACGTATGCTCGAGGTGATCGGCGCTGCGCGCTCCGACCGCGGCCGCCAGCGCTGCGCCGCCCTGGTCCGAGAGCTGATCCGCGTGCAGGCGCACCGGGAGGCCCGACGCGCGCGCGGCCTCGAAGACGCGGGCGCACTCCTCGGGCGTGAACGCGATCCGCTCCCCGAACGCGTCCACCGCGTCCGCCAGTCCCGACGCTGCAGCCGACGGGATCATGACCTCGCACACCAGGCGCACGTACCCCGTCCTGTCACCGGAGAACTCGGGGGGAATCGCGTGGGCGCCCAGCAGTGTGGTCTGGACACGCACGCCGACGAGCTCGGCGAGCGAGCGGGCGACCCGGAGCATCCGTAGCTCCGTCTCGGTCTCAAGGCCGTAGCCGGACTTGATCTCGACCGTGGTGACGCCGCGCCCGGCCAGCGTGCGGAGCCGGGCCTCGGCCGCTGCGGCGAGCGCCTCTTCGGACGACGCACGCGTGGCGCGCACCGTCGAGAGGATCCCACCCCCCGCGCGCGCGATCTCCTCGTACGATGCGCCCTCCAGCCGTCGCTCGAACTCGCGCGCTCGGTCGCCGCCGAACACCAGATGCGTGTGGCAGTCGATCAGCCCCGGCGACACCCACGCGCCCTCCGCGTCCACGACGACCTCGACGCCGTAGTGTTCACGAGGCAGCTGGGCGAGCGGCCCCATCCACGCGACGTGCCCCTCCCGCACGGCCACGGTGTCGCCGGGCACCACTCCGTAGGGCGCCCCGCCTTCCTCCATCGTCGCGATGCGCCCGTTCCTGAGCAGGAGATCGTGGTGCCTCACTGCGGAGCTCCCTGCGTGGATCCTCGAGGTGCGGGCCGACCCGCGGCGCCGCGTCGTTGCCGCGGCTGCGAGCTGAATCTACACTCGCCGCGTGGATCTTCAGCGGCGAGGACGAGGCGGCCCGCGCCTACCGGGCCGCGGCCACCGACTGGCGGGTTGGTGACGCCGCCGCCTCATCCGTCCAGCATGGGGATCTTCAACCCTTCGCGCCGGGCGGTCTCCACGGCGAGCTCGTAGCCCGCGTCGACGTGGCGGGCCACGCCGATGCCCGGATCGTTGGTCAGGACGCGCTCGATGCGCGTGCGCATCTCCGGCGTGCCGTCGGCGACCAGGACCTGTCCGGCGTGCAGCGAGTTCCCGATCCCCACACCGCCGCCGTGGTGGAACGAGACCCAGCTGGCCCCCGAGGCCGTGTTCAGGAGCGCGTTCAGGATGGGCCAGTCGGCCACGGCGTCGGTGCCGTCCTTCATCGACTCCGTCTCGCGGAACGGCGACGCCACCGAGCCCGTGTCCAGGTGGTCGCGCCCGATCACGATGGGCGCGCGGATATCTCCTTTCCCAACCAGGTCGTTGATCGCCGTGCCGAAGCGGGCGCGGGCCCCCTGCCCCAGCCAGCAGATGCGGGCGGGCAGTCCCTGGAAGGCGACCTTGTCGTGGGCCATGCGGATCCACCGGCACAAGTGCTCGTCCTCCGGGAACATCTCCAGCACCAGCTCATCCGTCCGGTGGATGTCGGCCGGGTCACCACTGAGGGCCGCCCATCGGAACGGGCCCTTGCCCTCGCAGAAGAGGTCCCGCACGTAGGCCGGCACGAAGCCGGGATAGGCGAAGGCGTTCTCGAAGCCGGCCTCTCTCGCCTCGCCCCGAAGGTTGTTGCCGTAGTCGACCGCGACAGCGCCGGCCCGCTGCATGGCGACGATCGCCTCGCAGTGCGCGCGGATGGATGCGCGGGATCGCCTCAGGTATTCGTCGGGGTCGGAGCGGCGCAGCTCGTCGGCGGCCTCGAGGGATAGCCCGGCGGGCACATACCCGTTCAGCGGGTCGTGGGCGGAGGTCTGGTCGGTGACGATGTCCGGCGTGACGCCGCGCTTCACAAGGTCCGGGATCACGTCTGCGCAGTTGCCCACCAATCCGACGGAGAGTGCCCGTCCTGCGGCAGTCGCCTCCCTCATCCACCCGAGCGCCTCGTCCAGGTCGTCCGTCATCCGGTCACAGTAGCGGGTGTCCAGGCGGCGCTGGATCCTGCGCGCGTCCACCTCCACGACCAGGATGGCCCCCTCGTTCATCGTCGCGGCCAGGGGCTGCGCGCCGCCCATGCCGCCCATCCCGCCGGTGAGCACCCAGCGCCCCTTCAGCGAGCCTCCGAAGTGCTTCGCCGCCATGGCACCGAACGTCTCGTAGGTGCCCTGCAGGATTCCCTGCGTCCCGATGTAGATCCACGAGCCGGCGGTCATCTGGCCGTACATCATCAGGCCGCGGCGCTCGAGCTCGTTGAAGTGCTCCCAGGTGGCCCACCGCCCCACGAGGTTGGCGTTGGCGATCAGGACGCGCGGCGCATGCGTGTGCGTGCGGAACACCCCCACCGGCTTGCCGGACTGCACGAGGAGGGTCTCGTCGCCCTCCAGCTCCCGCAGGGCGGCCACGATCGCGTCGAAAGCCTCCCAGTTGCGGGCGGCCTTCCCCGTGCCCCCATACACGATGAGATCCTCCGGCCGCTCGGCGACCTCGGGGTCGAGGTTGTTCATCAGCATCCGCAACGCGGCCTCCTGCGTCCATCCCTTGCAGGAGCGTTCGGTCCCCCGGGGGGCGCGCACCCGATGCGTCGTCGTCTCCATCGCTCTATCCCTCCGTGCCTTCCGTTCTCATCCGGTTGTTTCGAGGCCTGCCGCCATCGCCGCCAGGGTGCCCGTGCGCACCAGGTCCGTCATCGCGTCCAGGTCCGGGCCGAGCTGCCGATCCTCGTGCAGCGGCGCCACGCGCGCGCGCACCAGGGCGTGCGCGGCCTCCACCCCCGCACCCGCACGCAGCGGGCGGCGGAACTCGATCCCCTGCGCCGCGGCCAACAGCTCCGTCGCGAGCACCTGCTCCAGCAAGCCCACGGATTGGCGCGCCTTACGCGCTGCTGCCAGCCCCATGGACACGTGATCCTCCTGGTTCGCGCTCGTCGTCACCGAGTCCACGCTGGCCGGGTGGGCGAGCACGCGCATCTCCGCCAGACAGTCCACGGCGGTGACCTGCGTGATCATCAGGCCGCTGCGCAGCCCCGGCTTCTCCGTGAGGAAGGCCGGGAGGCCCATGGACAGGTCCGGATTCAGCAGCCGCTCGATGCGCCGCTCGGAGATCGCGGCGAGGTCCGCGACGGCGATGGCGAGCAGGTCGAGGGCCTGCGACTACCACCTGCGCATGGAAGTTGCCCCCGCTCACGATCGCGTCCGTCTCGGGGAAGACCAGCGGATTGTCCGTCGCGCTGTTCGCCTCGGTCTGCAGGATGCCGCGCACGTAGCGGAGGGCCTCGCGACAGGCCCCGTGCACCTGCGGCATGCAGCGGAGGGCATAGGCGTCCTGCACCCGCGGGTCGCCCTCGCGGTGCGACTCGCGGATCTCGGAGTCGCGCAGCAATGCCCGCAGCCTGGCCGCGCTCGTGCGCTGTCCGGCGTGTGGGCGCGCGTCCTGGATCTCGGCGCGGAATGCCTCGGGTGTCCCCTTCAACGCCTCCAGTGACATCGCCCCGGCCACGTCGGCTGTCTCCACCGCCCGCTCCGCCGCGAGCAGCGCCAGGATGCCGAGGCCCGTCGTCGCCTGCGTACCGTTGATGAGGCTGAGCCCCTCCTTGGCCTCGAGGTGGAACGGCTCGAGTCCCGCGGCGGCGAGCAGCTCCCCCGTGTCGGCCTCCACGCCGTCCCGCTCCGCCCTTCCCTCACCCAGGATCCCCAGGGCCACGTGCGCGAGGGGGGCCAGGTCGCCACTCGCCCCTACGGAGCCGTAGCGGGGCACCCGCGGGTGGATCCCGTGGTTGAGCATGTCCAGGATGTGCTCCACCACCGTCACCCGGCATCCCGAGTTGCCGCGCGCCAGGGCGTTCGCGCGCAAGAGCATGATGGCGCGCACCTCGGTGCGCTCCAAGCGGCGCGCCCATTCCCGAGGCGTGGCTACGCAGGAGGTTGTGCTGCAGCTCGGTCCGCTCGCCCGGCTCGATCACGACCTCGGCCAGCCGGCCGAAGCCGGTCGTTACGCCGTAGACCCGTTCGCCCGAGGCCACCTTCTCTTCGATGAACGCGCGGCTCTCGGCGATCCGCCGCCGGGCCCCCTCGTCCAGCGTCACCTCGACGCCGAGGTCGGTGGCCGCGCGCTCCACGTCCTCCAGGCCGAGCGTGCGGCCGTCCAGGACCAGTGCGTCGCTCATGGAGCCTCCTCCTCGCGTCCCAGCCCCCTCCGCGCGCGGAACTCCTCGTGCGTGATCGTCAGCTCTGCGGGCGTCCAGAAGTCCTCCAGCTCCACGCCGAGCCCGTCGGCGAGGCGGTTCACGTAGTTGTAGTAGCTCGTCACCTGACACACGTCCAGGATGGCGGGGTCGTCGAACCCGGCCTCGCGCAACGACGCGACGTCCGCCTCACCGACGGCCCACGGCTCCCTGGTGAGCTTCACGGCGTACTCCAACATCGCGCGATCCGGCCCCGAGATCGACGCCGCGCGGTAGTCCCGCGCCAGCGCCCGGGGAAGCTCGGCGGAGCCGAGCAGCGTACGGAGGCCCGCCCCGTGATGGTTGATTCAGTAGAAGCAGTTGTTGGCGGCCGACACCGTGACCGCGATCATCTCCCGCTGCACCCTGCTGAGCGGAGACGGACCCCGCATCAGGTGTGCGTAAAGCTGGAAATGATGGGCCATCGAAGGCGGGTTCAGCGAGTGGATGCGGATGATGTGGTCCACCCGCCCGTCCTCTCCCGCGTACCGCGCGTAAAGCCTGGAGAGGGCGCCCTGGGCGTCTTGGTACGGAACGTAGGGAATGAAGGCCATGGCGGGCGGAACATGGCTGCCGCGCCACCCTGCGTGCAAGGCACCGGGAGGCTCCGATCGGGCCCGTCCGAAGCCGGTTGCGGCCACTCCCGGGGCCGGGGCACTTTGCCCCGACCCGGCGATCTTCCGCGCGCCCTCCTTGTCGGCCGGACCGGACCGGTAAACGCCGCCGGGGGCTCGCGCGTCCCACCGCCGGAAATCGCAACCACCGGGGAGCCCGCGTGACCGGAACGTCCACGGACATCGGCCCGGACCTCGTCTCCAGAGCCCGGGACGGGGATCCCGAGGCGTTGAGGTCGCTGGTCACACGCGCCCTCCCGGTGGTGCGGCGGTGGGCGCTGGTGCGTACCGGCGACCCCACCGAGGCGGACGACCTCACCCAGGACGTGCTCGTGCAGATGATCCAAAGAC
Organism: uncultured Gemmatimonadales bacterium; assembly: GCA_963848895.1. Taxonomy (GTDB): domain Bacteria; phylum Gemmatimonadota; class Gemmatimonadetes; order Longimicrobiales; family Gaopeijiaceae; genus SZUA-318. The sequence goes on along the minus strand of CAWKGE010000013.1, from coordinate 603,125 downwards.
TCGACGCGTTCGGTGGGACGGCGCGCTTCACCACCTGGCTCTACACGGTGACGCGCAACGCCGCCGCGGACCGCTTCCGCCGGCGGGCACGCCGCCGCCGGCTGGAGGAGGACCCGCGCGCACCCGCCGAGCTGGCTCCGGACCCGCCGGTCGCGCCGGACGGGCGCGCCGACCGGTCGACCGTGCGTGCGGTCGTGGACGCGTTCTTCCGGGAGCTGCCGCCCCGGCAACGAGAGGTGTTCGACCTCGCCGACCTCCAGGGCCTGACGTCGGTGGAGATCTCGGAGCGGCTGGGCATCGAGCCCGTGTCGGTGCGGGCCCATCTCTTCAAGGCGAGGCGGGCGCTCCGGGCGCGGATCCTGGAAAGCCACCCCGAGCTCGTGGAGGATCGCCCGTGAGCGCGTGCGCCGACGTGCGGATGCTCCTGCTCGAGGCGGAGCCCGACGATCTCCGGGGGATCGGATCCGGCGCGGTGGCGTCGCACGTCCGCGACTGCCCCTCCTGTGCGCGCGTGGCCGCGATCATCCTGGAGGAGACGGCCGCCCTCGACGGCTACCTCGGCGGGGAGTCCTCCACGTCCGTGGAGGACGTGTTGGCCCGGGCCGGCGTTGCGCGATCCCGTGCCACCGGGACGCCCTCCCGCCCGCGGCGACCGTGGGCGCGGCGGTCCGGTTGGGTGGCCCTTGCGGCCGCTGCGTCCGTCGCCGTCCTGCTGCTGGCGCGCGACCGGGAGCAGGCGCCGGGCCCGGCGCCCGTCGCGGTCGCGGTAGCGGAGCCGCTGCCGCTCGTCCAGTCCTCGCCCGACCGCACGGTCGCGGTCATGCAGACCGAAAACCCCGACATCACCGTTCTCTGGTTCTTCCAGGGAGGAGGAGATCGATGAACAGGATCATCCCGGCCGTCGTCTGCTTCGCGCTCCTGTTCGTCGGGTGCGAGCGGGCCCCGCGCCTCGAGACGCGCACCTTCACCGTGCACAACCTCGCGCCCCATCAGGTCGAAGCCCTCGTGGCGCCGTACGTCTACGCGGATCGGCCGCAGAATCCCGGCATGATGAGCACGTCCGACCGGGCGCTCACGGTGCGGGAGACGCCCGACAACCTCGACAAGATCGAGCGCGTCCTGGCGGACTTCGACTCGGCGCGCCCCGACGTGCGCCTCCGCTTCCAGGTGATCGAGGCCGACGGCTTCACGGACAGCGATCCGGCCATCGCCGACGTCGAGGCCGAGCTGCGCAAGCTCTTCCAGTTCAGGGGCTACAGGCTCGCGGCCCAGGCCACGCTCACCGCCACCGACGGCTCCGAGATCACCCAGGCCCTCTCCGGCAGCGACGACCAGTACAGTGTCACGGGCGACGTGGGATGGCAGTCGGGCGGGGCCACGCTCCTGCACGTTCGCCTCTGGCGAGGCCGCAGCGACGTTCTCCTCGAGACCACGGTGAACGTCCGTCCCGGTCAGACGCTGGTGCTCGGGACGTCCCCGAAGAAGGGCTCCACGGCCACGCTCCTCCTTACCCTCCACGCCGAACCTGCGGAGGGGTGATTGTTGTCTGGGCGACACCGTCAGGGTGCACCAATCCTTTGACAGGGCACCGGGGAACGCGACATCTTGCACCGGTTCAGCCGGTTCGAGGCCGGCTGAGGAGCCCCCCGAGCCCCCCCTGACAGGACGCGATCGTCGATGTCGCCCGAGCGAGAGGGACGTCGCAGCGGCGAGGAGCGCCGCCGATCCGGAGAGCGGCGGCAGGTCCAGCGACGGTCGGGGGAGCGGCGAGGGGGCGAGCGACGACGCACCCTCGTCGTCGTGCCCACGGATCGGCGGGTGGGGGTGGAGCGCCGCGCGGCCCAGCGCCGACAGGGTGGAGAGCGGCGCAGCGGCCAGGACCGACGGATCCGGGTCGAGCGCCGCAGCGGGTACGATCGACGACGGGCCCTCCTGCGGTAGCGGCGATCCGCCGTCACGGGTCGGCCCGGGTCGGGCCGTCGCCGCTCCGGGTGAGCCTCAGCCCTTCGGTGCCAGCGCGGCCTCGACGCGTTCCTCCACCCGCCTCGCCACGTCGACGGCCTGGTCGAGGACCATGTCCAGCTTCCCGCGGATCTCGGCGCGGAAGCCCTCGTCCTCGATGTGCGGGAGGTTGATGCGCACGTTGTAGGCCGCGGCCTTCAGGCCGGCGTGGCCCATGAGGGCGCCGGTCCCACGTCGCTGATCATCTGCGGGCTCGCCATCGCCGCCATCTCCCGGCACAGCGTCATCGCCTCCAGGCAGCGCTCGGCGGTGGAGAACGGCACCAGGGTGGCCGTCCGGTATCCCTCCTGGATGGCCCGGGTGCGTTCCCGGCGCTCCTCCTCCGTGTCCTGGGACATGCGCATGCCCGCCAGGACCGCGTCGAAGGCGCGGGTGTCCTCGTCGACGGCGCGGATCAGGGCGTCCTTGACCACCTGGGCGCGCTCCGCGATGGAGCAGAGGTCGCCGTAGCGGTCGTCGAACTCGCCCTTCCCCACCGACAGGTTGGCCACCATGGCGGCCAGAGCGCCGCCGAGCGCCCCGGCCAGCGCGGCCACGGAGCCGCCTCCGGGAGCCGGGCGTGTCGCGGGAGACCTCGTCCACGAAGTCGTGCGTGGGCCTCAGGACCAGGGGCCCCTCCACCTTCGGCAGCGCCAGCACCTTCTCCTCGACGTCGAAGGGCGCCACGTCGCGGAGGCCCATCGACTGCACCGCGGTCTCGATCACGTCGGACACCGGGATGCCGGTGGACTTCTTCATGCGGTCGCAGGTAGAAGCGCCCCGCCTGGCGGATGGCCTCGAAGGGGATCACGCCGACCAGCTCGGAGCCGGTCACCGCCATGCCCCGCTTGCGCGCCTCGTCGCGCGCGGCCTCGAGGACCACGTGGGGCGGGCTCACCTTGTAGTTGGTCAGGTTCATGCTGATCTGGGCGCGCCCGTAGTCCTCGATGACCCAGCCGATGGCCTTCACGTCTCTGAAGATCCCGTCGTCGAACACCGGGCCGGAGGGGTGCTCGGGATCGATCTCCAGCGACTCGTAGCGCGCCCGCAGGTCGCCGCCGTGCACCTCGCGGTAGTGCGCCTCCAGCTCCTCGAAGGAGGCGCCCACGAAGTCGCAGGGGCCGCACGGATAACGCCCGTCCGCCGGGAAGCGGACGATCTCGCCCTTGTAGTAGAAGGGCTCGGTGTTGCCGACCCGCTTCCAGCGGCCGCGCTCGCGCAGCACGTAGGCGATGTCGTTGGCGTAGCGGCGGTCGGTGGTGTTCAGGTTCACGTTGTAGGCGATGAGGAACTCCCGCGCGCCCACCGCGGTGACGCCGGCCCCCGGGTTCAGCGCCGCAGGGCCGAAGTCGGGCTTCCACTCCGGGTCCTTGAGCTTCTCGGCCATCCCCTCGTATTCGCCCGAGCGGACGCGGGCGAGGTTGCGCCGCTCCGGGCGGCTCGCCGCGTGCTCGTAGAGGAAGACGGGGATGTCCAGCTCCTCGCCGATGCGCTTGCCCACCCGCCGGGCGATCTCGGCGCACTCCTCCATGGTGATGTCCGCCACGGGGACGAAGGGCACCACGTCGGTGGCCCCCATGCGCGGGTGCTCGCCGTGGTGCTCCCGCATGTCGATGAGCTGGGCGGCGCGGGCCACGGCCCGGAACGCCGCCTCCTCCACGGCCTCGGGCGATCCCACGAACGTCACCACCGTCCGGTTCGTGTTCGCGCCCGGATCGACGTCCAGGAGCCGCACGCCGGAGACCGCCTCGATGGCGTCGGTGATCTCCTTGATGACGGCGGTGTTGCGGCCTTCGGAGAAGTTGGGAACGCATTCGACGACGGGCTGGGCCATGGTGGGCTTCGGTGTTCGGCTGGTGGGACGTGGAAGACGACGCTCCAAAGGTCCAAGGGGGAGGCTTCCGTCACAAGGGACGGGGCGTCGCAAAGGGGCACGGAGGCGGGTGACGACGTGGGCAGAGGGCAGGCCGGACCCGGGACGGCGACCGGGCCGCCCACCCTGTGCCCCGGGGTCACATGTTCACGATCTTCGGGTCGCTGCAGTGGTCCGTGCCATCCTTGGTGACGCAGACCTTGTAGCTCCACTGTCCCGACTGGGTGTCCTGGTCGGTGATCGTGATCGTGCTCGCGGCGACCACCGGCGTGCCGAACTGCCCCGAGGGCGGCGCGATCGACCCAGGAGAAGCTCTTGAACGTCCAGTCGCTACCGTCCCGCTGGAGCAGGATGGGGTTGTTGCCCGCCGTGAAGTCCAGGGTGTCGGGATTGAAGGTCCACGACGAGCCGTCGAACGACACGCAGATCTTGTTCGGGTTGGAGGGCTTCAGGGGTGGTCCATGACGGCCAACGCCTGCCGCTCCGCCTGGAAGCGGGCCAGCACCCTGAGCGGAACCCCGGTCGGCCCGGAGCACCTTGAGCGCCACCGTTCGACGCACGGGCTCCGTCTGCTCGGCGAGATAGACCACACCCATGCCACCCTCCCCCAGCACACCGAGGATGGAGTATGGGCCGATCGCGTCGAGAGGTACGTGGTCGGACAACTCGCGACTCCGATGACCGGGGCAGGTGCACGTGTCATTCTCACGAAACGCGCAAGCGCGGTCGCCTCGGCCTTGACGGCGTGAACCGTCGCCGAGGGCGCAAGTATGGACCGATGCCCGCAGCAAAGCCGGGAGAATCTTCGGCGCCGACGCTGAGCCGGCAGGCCGGGCCGCTTCACGCGAGGATTCCGCCAACCTACGTTGCGTGTATGGGCATGCAGATCTTCGGCATCAAGAGCGACGCCGACGCCCGCAGGGCCCTCCGCTGCTTCAGCATCGGCGTGCACTTCGTCGACAAGGCGCGGGGACCTTGAGCCCGCGCAGGGAGACCCGCGCAGACGCGGGGGGGAGGGTTCGCATGACGGGCGGTCCGTTGCGGTCGGGGAGGCGCCCGGCGGCGGAAGGCGGGCGGCCCCGCCTGTTCGGGAGCCGCTTCGATCGCGGTGTGGGCGTGATGCTGATGGCCTGCGGCCTCTTGGCCGCTGCCGGTGTACTGCTCGTCCCGATTCCGGACTTCGACGCGCTGACTCCCCGGGCGGGCACGCTGGTGGACGCGCGAAGGGAGCGGTTCTCCCCCTGCCGGAGGTCGGTCTCCACCTGTTGAGCGCACCATCGTCACGGTGCGGCACGAGGACGGCGTCCGCGACTACCCCCTCGGCCAGATGGACCCCGGGCTCACACGGCCGGGGGCCGAGATCACCCTCTGGACCCACCCGGAGATCCGGGGCCTGGGCCGCCTTCGGGTCTGGCACGTCGAGCAGGGTGGTCGGGTCCTCCTCGATCATGCCCGCCCCGCGCCGCCCGACCGCCGCATCCGCTGGATCACGGCGCTGCTCGCTCCGCTCGTCGTCGCCGCCGGTTGGCGGATTACCCGGCAGTACGACTGGCGGGGACGCCGCGAGGCTGAACCACCTGGTGATCAGGCTGATTCCGACTCGACACCGCGATGATCGGCGGGTGGGGTGTGCGGCGTGTCACCCGTTCCGGGGAGGTCCACTCCGGTCCGCCCCAGGACGTTGAGCAGCTCCTCCAAGGTGAATCCTGTATGCGCCCGGACGCCCGGAGGCTTCTTGGCCGAGATCGAGACGACGGCGAACCTCCAGCATCCGCACATCCTGCCGCTCTACGATTCCGGCGAGGCCGATCCGGCCCGGGTGCTCGCCCGGGACTGACACATGGAATCCCGGCAAGACCGCGTCACAATACCGCCGGCCGGGACTTCCTTGCGTGCACGTACGTCCAGACGGTCGCCACGAACAAGGGCAGAGCGCCTAGCACGATGAAGACGATGTCCGCGGGCAGCCGCGCCCACGCAAGGGTGGTGATCAGCCGCTGATCCAGAAAGGCCGGGCTGCGGGCGTGCCAGTAGCCGTTCTCCAGCACGTCGCAGGACCTGGAGCACCCCGCCGGGGAAGAGGTTGAGACCACCATCAGCCGCCAGCCCGATGTTCAGGCCCCAGAACGAGACCCGACGTACGCTCGACGCGCCGCCCAATCCGCTCGGTCGACACCTGCGGAGCGCGAAGCACCATCAGGGCCACGGCCGAGCATGCCGAACACGCCCATCAGGGCGGCGTGACCGTGGTTCAGGGTCAGGCTCGTGCCGACCTCGTAGTAGCTCACGATCGGCAGGTTGATCAGGAAGCCGAAGATCCCCGCGCCGACGAAGTTCCAGAACCCACCGCCATCAGGAAATAGAAGGTCCACTTGTGGGGAAGCCGGCGACGCCGCTGTCCGGTCCGATCCCGAGCGCATGAGCTTCGACGAAATCCCAGGCGTCCAGGGTGAGGAGCGTCAGCGGGCACCACCTCCATGGCGGAGAACGCGGCCGAGAGGCCATCGACCGTGCCGTCTGGCCGGTCCAGTACCAGTGGTGGCCGGTGCCCAGGATGCCGCCGCCCAGGAAGAGGATCGCGTCCAGATAGATGACGCGCGTGGCCGTCACGCGCGTGACCAGGCCCAGCTGGAAGAACATGACCGCGACGATCACGGTGACGAAGAGCTCGAAGAAGCCCTCCACCCACAGGTGGATGATCCAGAACCGCCAGGTGTCCACCACCGTGAAGTCCGTGGGCTGCCGAAGAAGAACGCGGGCAGGTAGAAGAACGGGATGGCGAAGGCCGCGAGCAGGAAGAGCGACGTCATCTCCCGCCGCTCCGGGTCGCGGCGCGCCGGCGCCACCGCCCGGACGAGCAAACGAGCCAGAACACCAGGCCGACGGCGAGCAGGATCTGCCAGGCGCGGCCCGATCTCCAGGTACTCCCAACCCTGGTCGCCGAACCAGAACCAGGCTTGCCGAGAAGCTGTTTGATCCCGCGAACTCGCCGACGAGGCTTCCGACCACGACGAGGACGAGGGCCGCGAACAGGGCGTTGATGCCGCCGCCTGGCCGGCGTGGCTCTCCGTCACCCAAGGACCGAGGCCAGGAAGAGCCCACCGCCCACGTAGGCGGTGGCGATCCAAAGATCCCCGTCTGCAGGTGCCAGGTGCGCAGGACGTTGGTGGGAAAGAGCCTGGCGAGGTCGATGCCGAAGAACGTGCCCGGGTCCGCCCTGTAGTGGGCCATCCCCCGCCCACGATCACCTGCGCCAGCAGAAGGCCGGTCACGACGACGAAGAACTTCAAAGTCGCCCGCTCGCCCGCCGTGTCCGGCCCGGCAGCAGCTGCGGCGGCGCCGGTCCACGCGTTCCATGCCAGCCGAGGAAGTGGAAGCGGCCGAACGCCAGCAGCACGACCGCCGTTCCGGCCAACAGCGCGATGAGGCTGAGGGCGCTCCAGAGAATCGCTGCGCTGGAGGGGCCGTTCCCGACGGTCGGGTCGTACGGGAAATTGTTGGTGTACGAGTAAGACTTCCCGGGAGCATGCGCCGCCGCCGCCCACGCCGTCCAGGCGAAGTACGAGGTGAGCTGGCGGAGCTCTTCCGGGTCGCTGACGGTCTTCGGGGCCAGCCCGCGACTGGCCGGCGAGCCGTCGAGAGTAGGCCGCCCAGTGCGAAAGCTGGTCGCGGTGCGCCCGGACCTCCGGGGCCGTGAAGAGAAGCTCGCCCCTCGCGGGTCGGAACCGATTCTCCGCCAGGAACGCCCGGACCAGCGGCCGCAACGTCTCGCGCTGCGTGACCGTCACTTCCTCAGCCGGCACGCCATATCGCTGGTGTGCCAACTCGTCGGTCACCGCCAGGGCCGCCCGGTGCAGGCTCACGGCCGAGAAGTCGGGGCCGAGAAACGCACCGTGTCCCCAGACGGTTCCATTGTCCATCAGAGCATGCTTCAGGAACACCTGCTGGCCCGCCCGGATGTCCGATCCGGTGAAGACCACGGCGCCAGCGTCGTCCACGACGCGATCCGGGATCGGCGGTCCCACGTCCGCCCGGTACGTGCTCGTGGCGATCGCGATCAGGACGCAGAATTCGATCGCGATCAGGAGAAGTGCACTCCAGCGCCACCGACGAGACAGCCCCTCCGCCACACCGTCGTGATCGGCATGCATGGTGAAGACTCCGCCCGCGAGCCGGCGCGCCCCCAACGCGAGGGACCATACCGCGTCCGTAGGTCGGACCGGCGGTCTGCAGAATTGGGCAGGTGCCAGGCCAATATAACACGATAACACGGCGTTGCGGCCGCGCCCGCGATGTCGGTGGCTGGACTGCGATGGGTGGCGAGGTCGACCGCTACGCCTCACGGATCGGACCGGGTTCGCGACTGGCGCGCAGCGCAGTCAGACCCGCGGTCAGCACGCCGGTGACCGAGGTTCGAGCCCGGTGGGCTCTCGCCCGCTGGCGGAGCCCGATTCGCGCCGCCTTCGCGCTGGTGCTGTTCCAAGGCGGCGTGTTGACGATGACGGCCAACGCACAGCCCAACGATGTAGAGGCCACCAATCTGGGCATGCTGACCCCACCGGGTCCGCTTGACATCGACGTGGCGGGGTCACGTAGCGACGTAGCTTGTGGGGATCGTTGGGGAGGCGGTCGACGCGCAATCGGCTCGAGGTCTGGGCCTCGAAGGACGGCTGAGTAATGGAGTCCCTTCGCAGCAAGCACGCACGGAGCCGGCGGAAGCCTCCGGCGCGGGCTATGTCCTCGAGATGGCCCTTCCGAGCCAGCGGAACGCCGGCTGGTGGGACCCGATCTTCTCTGGACCGCCTGCCCTCCCGGCCGCCCCCCCGCGCTGCCGCCCGACCCCCTCTTCAGGTCTCCCTGAGTACCTCGGCTGGATCGACATGGGTGGCGCGCCGGGCGGGCAGCCAGGACGCAAGCGCGCCCACGCCGATCAACAGGGCCGCCGCCGCTCCGAATGTCAGCGGGTCGTGCGGCTGCACCGTGAACAGCAGGGACGCCGCGAAGCGCGATGCGGCCCACGCACCGGCGAGCCCCAACGCCACCCCGGCAAGCACCAGGCGCAGGCCCTGCGACAGCACCATGCTCGCAACCCCGCCCGCCTCGGCCCCCAGGGCCATGCGAACCCCGATCTCGGGACGGCGCCGCACCACGGCGTTCGCCACCACGCCGTAGACGCCGAGCGCAGAGAGGAGCAGCGCGGCCAGGGCGAAGGCCGTCACAAGGCCGAGGTTGAGGCGCTCCTCGCGTAGGGCCCCGTCGACGATCGCCTCGAGCGTACGCGCCTCCGAGACGGCAAGGCCCGGGTCCAGCTCGGCCACCACGGCGCGGACCGCGGGGACGAGCGTAAGCGGATCACCGCTCTCCATGCGCACGGCCACGTGAAGGCCCGCCAGCGCGACGGTCGCGTTGGGCTGGTATAGCTGCCCGCGGTCATCCGCGCGGATGTCGTGGAAGCGCGGCTGATCGATCACGCCGACGATCGTGGCCGTGTCGTGCCCGAAGGGGATGCGCGACCCGACCGCGCTCCCGTCGGGGTAGAAGCGAGCGGCCACGACATCGTCGATGAGTGCCACGGAGGTCTCACCCTCGCGGAAGTCGCGACCCTCCAGCAGCCGGAACCCGGCGGCCCGCAGGTACCCGGGCGTGACGAAGAAGAGGTCGAGCAGCGGGTGGTCGGCATCCGGATCCCCCGTGTTGCCCGGGGCGTCCAAGAAGGTGGGGCGGGTCTGGTAGGTCTGCCGGCCGAGCGGGAGGTCGCTTACGACGCCCACCGCGTCGACACCCGGCAGCGCCCTCAGTCGCGCCCGGAGCCGCCGTTCGATCGCCAGCCGATCGGTGTCCTCGTACCCCGCGCCGTCCAGCCCGACGCGGAAGGTGAGCGTTCCGGTGGGGTCGAAGCCTGGGTCCACCCGGAGGAGCTCCGCGAAGCTGCGTCCCAGGAGGCCGCCGCCCACAAGCAGCAGGAGGCTGAACGCGACCTGAACCACGACGAGCACGTCACGGCTCAAGCTCCGCCGCGACGATTCGCCGGGCCCCGCCGCCTCCCGAAGCGCCCGCCCGGGATCCGTCGCGCGGGCACGCAGGATCGGCGGCACCGCGGCTAGCAGGGCGAGCGCCACGGCCAGGCCGACGGTGACGGCGACGCCGCTCCCGTCCAGGGCGATGTCCGCGGCGCGCGGCAACGTGCCGGCCGCCACGCGCGCGAGGGCGTCAGCGCCGGCCCACGCCGCCACGAGGCCGCCCGCCGCGCCTGCGAGGGCCACGAGCACGGCCTCCGCGAGGACCGATCCGGCCACCGCCCTGCGGCTCCCGCCGATCGCCGCCCGCACCGCCAGGTCGCGTTCGCGCACCGCACTTCGCGAGATGCACAGCGTCGCGAGGTTGGCCCCGAGCACGAGAAGCAGGAAGCCCGCCGCGGCGAGCACCCCGGTCAGCGGCGCCCGCAGGTCGCCGACGAGGTCCTCCCGGAGCGGCGTCGCCCGAAGCCGAAGCCTCCGCTCGTCGCCAGCGGGCAAGAGCTCCGCCTGGAGCCGCTCCTCGACACGCTCCAGCGCGGCCCGTCCCTCCGGGGACCCGGGCCCGCCGCGGAGGCGGACCAGGCCGCCGAGCCACGCGGCGCCGGGGGGCTGGGCGTCGAGAGAGGTCTGGAAGGCGGCATAGAGGTCCCCGCGGATCGGCTCGCCCACGGTCTCGTGCCTCAGGAAGTCGAAGCGCGGCGGGAGCACGCCCACCACCTCGGCCGTCTTCCCGCCGAGCGCGACCCTGCGGCCGATGATGCCCGGGTCGGCGCCGAACGCGTCGCGCCACAGGTCGTACCGCAGGAGCACGACGGCCGGGGCGGCCGGATCGCCGTCCGCCGGCCGGAAGCCGCGGCCGAGCAGCGGTCGCACGTCGAGGGCTTCCAGGAAGGCGGGGGAAGCCGTGACGACCCTGACGGCTCGCGGGCGCGCGCCGTCGCCGTCCACGCTGGCGAGCGTCGTGCGGAAGCTGCCCGTCACGACCACGGCCTCGACACCCGGCTGCTCGGCGAGGTACTCGATGTCGTGCGACCCGAGCAGGAGGCGAGGCGCGTTCATCCAGGGGTAATCCCGCCACACCCACGCCAGCTCCTCGGGCTTCTCGTAGGGCATCGGTTCCCACAGGACGCTGTCCACCACCGTGACGACCGCACCGAACGCCCCTGTGCCCAGCCCCAGGGTCGCCACCGCCATGACCGTGAATCCCGGCACCCGCCGGAGCCGTCGCGCCGCTTGTCCCAACTCCCTCGTCCACGCTTCCGCCGTGCCCATCATCCCCCCTCCCATTCCCACGTCCGTGCGTGGCCGTGCACGCCATTCGGCGACCGCGCCACGAGCCATCCCGATGACTGTGCGGACCGACACAGCCGCGAGCGCCGCCCGGCCCGCCCGGCGGCGTGCCTCCCTCTGGGCCCGATAGGCCGCCCGCATCTCTTCGCCCCAGCGCTCCCGGACCTCCGCCGGATACAGACGGAGCAGGAGTCTCACCAGGCAGTCGTCGCGCACCCCCACCTCAGCCTTCGTGGCCCAGCAGTCCGCCCGAGCGGGCGGCCCGCACCAGGCTCGCCAGCCGCATGGATTCGGCCTCCGCCACCCGCCGTCCCAACGCCGTGATCCGGTAGTAGTTGCGACGCCCTCCCCCCGATTCCTCCACCGGCTCGATCAACGCCTCCTCCACCATACGCCGCAGAGCGCGGTACAGTGTGCCCACGTCCGGGATCACCTCCGTCCCTGTCCGCTCGGCCGCGTCCTGCATGATCCCGTAGCCGTGGCGCGGTCCCGCGCTGACGGACAGGAGCACGTGGAACTCGACGGGACGGAGGGGGAGGAAACGCTCGACGTCGTCGGTGGGGCGGACGGTGGCAGCCAAAGGGTCGCTCCGTACCGAGTGCTGGGGGGGCGTAACTATGTGCTACGCATATATGCGTCCCGCATAGTAACAAGGGAGCCAGCGGCCGTCAAGACAGCTTGAGGCCACCACGCCACCGCCACCGCCCCGCTTCGATGGGACCCATTCGCTCCGGGCCGCCTAGCCGGTGCGGCACATCGAGGCCGGCACGGGCCTCTTTTCGACCGCACCCTACCTCATGCACTTCGGGCTCCTGATCGTGCCCGTCCGCGGGCCGGGGGCTCGCCCGGCGATAACGACCTCTCGGGCGGTGGATCTGCCTTTCGGCTCTGTGCTCTGGGCGGGTAGTGTCTCTTCAGGCTTCAACCCAGATTGCCAAGGGATCCTCTCGAGCCCATCCTCGCGATCCCACCTCCCTGTCCGGCGGGGAGTCCGTTTCGCTGAGCCCGGTCCAGCGTCGCAAGGAGCTCGCAAGCCTCGACGAGGTACGGCCAGTCGTGACCCTCGCCGAACCAGCCGTACATCTCGCCGAGAATCTCGTGCGCTTCGCTGGCTCGGCCCTGGTGGTGCAGCAGCCTCGCCAGACTCGTCGTGGCCCGCAGCTCCCACGAAGGCGTTTCCTGCCCCCGGGCGATATCGATTGCGATGCGGAAGGCGCGCTCGGCCGCGTGCCGGTCGGGATGGGGCAAGGCGAGGTGCAGCTCACCGAGGTGGCGGCGGACCTCGGCTGCCCACCCGGCCTCGTCCCTCAACCGGTTGTCCATGGCCCATGCCAGGAGGCGGAGACCCTCATCCGCTCGACCGCACAGGCCCTGCGCCCGAGCGAGAAGCGCCCACATGTACCCGGACAGGACCCTCCTTCCTGCCGCCTCCCACTGTCGCATCTCACGGGGGATGACGGGCACGTTCGATTGCACGAGCTCGTTCAAGATCGAGAACTTTCCGACGTCCGACTTCACCCAGGTCGGCCTATTCACCGGCTGTCACGGCACGGGCGACTTCGAGGGCATGAACCTGTGGGCCTACGTCTCGAACGAGGACCACCCGGGGCTTGGCGATACGGCGACCCACGACTTCCACGGTGTCATCTGGTGGTTGGTTGTCGTAATCCGTCCGTGGCGGTGAGCGAGTCGCGGATTCCACGGGGTCGGGAGCCTGGAGACGTCCAGACTCCTGACCGCGTGGCCCCGTCGACCTCAGGAGCGCCTCTCGGCGCTAGGCTTGGCGGCGCCCCGAACGCCCCGAACGCACGAAGCGGCCAGGTCACGCGACCGGACCGCCCCGTACCAGCTTCGAGCCAGAGGCGCCGCCCGGATTGAGCTGCGGTCGCCTTCGGCGATCCTCGCTCCGCCCTCGAAATGAGCAGAAAGCTCTACGAAGGCAGTCGTGCTTCGGGCGTCGAACCTGCGTTTCGGCGGCCGACTCCGTCGTCCGCGGGGCGCCTACGGCGCCCCAATCCGGGCGGCGCCACGACCCTCCCGAACGCACGAAGCGGCCAGGTCGAACGACCTGACCGCTCCGCGTGGACTACGGGATAGAGGCGCCGCCCGGATTCGAACCGGGGATCGAGGATTTGCAGTCCTCTGCCTTACCAACTTGGCTACGGCGCCGACAGGAAGGGGGGCCGCATCGGGCCCCCGACGCTTGCCCCCCTTCAGAGCGGGAAACCGGACTCGAACCGGCGACCCCAACCTTGGCAAGGTTGTGCTCTACCAACTGAGCTATTCCCGCAGGGTGTTGTGCGTCAGGAAGGTAGGAAAGGCCTTGGGGGAGGTCAAGCGCCTACGCGGGCAACGACATGGCTTGTTCCACGGCGCCGCGGGGACCCTTATGTTTCGCGACGCTCGCCCGGTTTTCGGGGCTCGCGTGCCCTTCCCGACGACCCGACCACGACATGCCCCAACGCCTCCCCGAGAACCCCCGTGCCCCGCTCGCCTGCCGGCGTGCGGCGCGGTGGCCGTCTTGTCTGGCGGCCGGGTTCGCGCTCCTGGCGGGAGCCGGGCGGGTGGCCGGCCAGGTCATCCCCGAGCCGCTGGTGGACCCCTTCGTGCCGGCCGGTCGGGTGCGGGTCGACTTCACGCCCACGTTCACCACGTGGGACAGCCGCTACGGGCCGCATCTGGAGAACGGTCTGGTCGTGAACGGCGAGGAGCCCCTGGGCGCAGACCTCTCCGACCCGGAGCGCATCTTCCCGGGCATCGCAAACCTCCGGCAGAGCGTTCGAGCCCTGACGGGCGAGAGCGGCTACGTGGTGCGGGTCGGCGACACGTACGGTCGGGTAACGAAGGACGTGAAGCGGATCGATACGGGGATACGCCTGGGAGTCTTCGACTGGCTGACGCTCGGCGTGACCGTCCCCTACGTGAAGACGCGCGCCACCATCGACCTGGGCTTCGTGCCGGATCCGGCGGCCAACGTGGGCGCGAACCCCAACGCCGCGGACCCCGATGCGGTCTCCACGCTCCTTGCCGATCTCGAGCGATCCGCGACGGCCGCGGCGGATCGTGCGGCGTCGCTCTGCGGCGCGGGCGACCCGGGATGCACCGCCGCACAGGACCTGGCCGATCGGGTGGGCGCCTTCCGCACGCGGACGCGCACGGCCTACCTGACCTCGCCGGTCTTTCCCACGGCCTCGTCGCCCGTCGCGGCGGCTCTCTCCGGGGCTCTGGCCTCCCTGGACGGGGAGCTGACGGCCGCAGGGCTGGAGGGCGTGTCCGCGTCCATGCCCTTCGCGTCGGCGATCCTCGAAGCCGAGGGGTTCGCGGCCCTCGCGGAGGATCCCTCCGTGCGCGCCGCACCCCTCGAGACCGCCGGGGAGGGCCTGTGGACGCTCGGCGACGTGGAGCTGACGGCGGCCCTGCGTCTCCTGGAAGGCGAGGTGCGCGACTCCGCCGCGGTCTCCCCCCGCTTCGCCTGGATGCTCTGGGGCGGTGCGCTCGTGCGCCTGGGAACCGGGACCGTGGACGACCCGGCGGTCGCGTTCGACACGGGGAGCGGAGACGGACAGATGGACGTGGAGGGCCGACTGGACGGGGCGCTCCGGGTCGGGGCCCACTTCGACCTCCACGGAACGGCACGCTACGGGGTGCAGGGATCCGGCACGCTGTTCCGCCGGGTCGCGCTGCACGAGCGCGTCTTTCCTCCGGTGGACACCCGGAGGGTCGTGCGCTGGACGCCGGGCGACTACCTATTCGTCGAGCTCTCCCCCCGCTGGCACCTGGGCGAGGCCCTGGCGCTGGCGGTGGACCTGCGCCGCTACCACAAAGCGGAGGACGCGTACGAGATCGTGGCCGGGCAGCTGGACGGGCTCCTCCCCGTGAGCACACTGGACCTGGAGCACGAGACGGAGATGACGCTCCGGGAGATCGCGATCGGGATCCGCTATTCGACGCTGGCGCTGTGGCGGGAAGGTCGGACGGGCGCACCGATGGAGTTCGGCGCGCGCGTGGTCCGGGCGACGGGCGGGAGCGGCGGGCAGGCGCCGAACAGCACCCGGGTCGAGTTCAGCGCCAGCGTGTTCCGTCGCCTATGGGGTCGACGGTAGGCCGGGGCCGCGCGGCGCCCGCGGGGCGCGGCTAGGCCGGCACCCTCCAGGCCGCCAGCATCTCGCGGGCGTGCTGGCGGGACGTCTTCGACTCGGGGTCCCCTCCGAGCATGCGCGCGACTTCCTCGACGCGGCCTTCGCCGTCGAGGAGCCGTACGCCTGCGACCGTGGTGTCCTCGCCCTGGTTCTTCTCCACCAGGAGGTGGGCGCGGGCACGGCAGGCGAGCTGTGGAAGGTGGGTGACCACGAAGACCTGATGTCGCTCCGCGACCTCCGCCAGCTTGCGGGCGACCGCCATCGCCACCACGCCGCCGACGCCCGCGTCGATCTCGTCGAAGATCAGGACGGGGACACGATCCACGTCGGCCAGCGTCGCCTTGAGCGCGAGCATCACCCGGGAGAGCTCGCCTCCGCTGGCGATGCGCGCCAGCGCCATCGGGTCGAATCCCGGATTGGTGGAGACCAGGAACTCGACGGCCTCCGCCCCGGCGACACCGATCTCGTCCAACGGACGCAGCCGGATCTCGAACTTCGCCGAGGCGAGTCCGAGAGCGGGAAGCGCCTCCATCACCGAGGCCGAGAGCTCCTCGGCGCCGCGCTCGCGCAAGGTGGTCAGCTCCGAGGCGGCCTCCGTGAGGTCGTAGCGCGCGCGCGCCACACCCGCGCGCAACTCCACCAGGTCGTGCTCCGTGTCCTCCAGCTCCGCGAGCTCGGCCCGCGCCTTCGCGGCCGTCTCCAGCACGTCGGAGAGCTCGGGGCCGTACTTCCTCTTGAGCCGGAAGAGCGCGTCCAGCCGCTGCCGGATCTCCTCCAGGCGTGCTGGATCGTGCTCGACGCCCGACGCGTACTCACCGACGCGCCTGCCCGCTTCCGCGACCGCGTGGTAGGCGTCCTGGGTGAGCCTCGCCAGCTCCTCGAGGGCCGGATCGATACGAGCCATGCGGGAGAGCTGCGCGCGCGCCTCCGAGATCCTGTCCGCGACCGCGTGCTCGCCACCGTAGAGCATGTCGTGGATGGACGTCGCGCCGGCGACCAGCTCCTCCATGTGCCCGTGACGCTCGGCCTCGGCCTCCAGCTCCTCGTCCTCGCCGGGCCGGATCTTCGCCGCGTCGATCTCCTGGAGCTGGAAGCGGAGGAACTCGGCCCGCTCCTCGAGCTCTCCCTGGCGCGCCTCCCGGGCCTGGAGGTCGGCGAGCCGTGCGCGGACCGCGGCGTGGGCGTCCGCCGACTCGCGCCAGCGCCTCCTCGGCCTCGACGAAGGCGTCCAGGATCGCCCGCTGCTCCACCTGGCGCAGCAGCGTCTGGTGCTCGTGCTGCCCGTGCATGTCCACCAGCGCCGAGCCCAGCTCTCCCACCACGCTGGCCGTCGCCGGTGACCCGTTCACCCACGCCCGGTTGCGTCCCTCCGCGGCCACCTCTCGGCGCAGGATGAGCCGCCCGTCCTCGGGCGCGAAGCCGAGCTCGTCGAGCCGGGTCAGGAGGGCGGGCATGCCGCTCACGTCGAAGACCGCCTCGACCGTGGCGCGGTCCGCGCCGGCGCGCACGACGCCGGACGACGCGCGTTCTCCGAGCAGGAGGGAAAGGGCGCCCACCACGATGGACTTGCCCGCCCCGGTCTCGCCCGAGAGCACGTTGAGCCCGGCCCCCAGCTCGAGGCTGAGGTCCTCGACCACCGCGTAGTTCCGGATCCGCAGTTCGATGAGCATCTCGTCCAAGGTAGAACCGGACGGCTGCGCCACTCAATGCTGAAGCGCGCCCAGCGATCCGCTTCTCAGGCCCGTTCCGGGGGCCGCGCCGCCCAGTTGAGCTTCCGGCGCATCGTCCCGAAGAACGTCTGTTCCGGGAGGCGCACGAGCTGCACGTCGTGCTCGCCGCGGGCGACGACCACCTCGTCACGCGGGTCGAGCATCCGGGCCACCTGCCCGTCCACGGTGAGCTGCAGCTCGTGCGACGGGTCCAGCGGGCGCACGGTGATCGAGTCCGTCGCCGGAAGGACCAGCGGGCGCACCGTGAGCGAGTGCGGGCAGATCGCGGTCACCACGATGCACTCCACCTCGGGCACGATGATGGGCCCGCCCGCCGACAGGCTGTAGGCGGTCGAGCCCGTCGGCGTGGCCAGGATCACGCCGTCGGCCGAGAAGCTCCCGATCTCTGCGCGCTCGGCGTCGCGGCCGACGGTGAGAAGCACCGGCGTGACACGCGCGGCCCCGGGCTTGTGGATCACCACGTCGTTGAGCGCGTAAAGCGAGTCGCCCTTCCCCACCCCCACGCCGTAGACGCGTGCCTGGAGGGTGAAGCGCCGGTCGATCTCGGCCTCTCCGTCCAGGACCCGGGCCAGGCCCGCCTCCAACTCGGCCTCGGCCGTGTTGGTGAGGAAGCCGAGCTGTCCCAGGTTCACACCGAAGAGAGGGACGTCGCGCCCTGCGACCATGCGGGCGGCGCGTAGCAGCGTCCCGTCGCCGCCCAGCGCGACCACCAGGTCCACCGGCTCCTCCTCCAGATCGACGCGCGGCGCTCGCTGGGGGACCTCACTCGCGCCCTGCCGGTCCAGGAGGACCTCCACGCCCCGTCCCTCGCAGATCTCGAGCAGGCGGTTCATGGCGCCCGGCAGCTCCACGGACCGGCGGCGGAGCACCACTCCCAGCCGGCGGATCG
Organism: uncultured Gemmatimonadales bacterium; assembly: GCA_963848895.1. Taxonomy (GTDB): domain Bacteria; phylum Gemmatimonadota; class Gemmatimonadetes; order Longimicrobiales; family Gaopeijiaceae; genus SZUA-318. The sequence goes on along the minus strand of CAWKGE010000013.1, from coordinate 585,186 downwards.
GGCCGGGAAGGCGCTCCCGGCCCTCGGGACCGTTCATCGGACCGCGCTGCCCTCGTGCACGGCCACGAGCTGACGCACCCGCTCGGCGATCCCCGTCGCGTCCAGCCCGAGCTCTCCCAGGAGCGCCCCGCGCGCACCGTGCGCGATGAACCGGTCGGGGATGCCCATGGACGCCATGCGCGGGCGTCGCCCGAGCTCGAGCGCGTCCAGCTCGCGCGCCATGGCGGCGCCGAAGCCGTTCGTGATCTGTCCCTCCTCCACGGTGAGCACCACCGGATGGCTTCGAACCATCTCCTCGAAGACGTCCGCGTCGAACGGCTTCAGGAACCGGCAATTCACGACGGTGCAGCGTACGCCCTCGGCCGCCAGCGCCTCCGCCGCGGCCAGCGACGGGAGCACCATCGTGCCCACGGCCAGGATCACGGCATCCGCGCCGTTCCGCAGGATCTCCCAGGTGAACGGCTCGATCGGCGGGATCTCGGCGAGGGAGGGGACCTCCGCGGGGACGGCGTCTCGCGGCCAGCGCACGCTCCACGGCCCGTCGTGGCGCTCGGTGGCCAGGCGCAGGAGGGCGAGCATCTCCGCGCCGTCCTTGGGGGCCGTGACCGTGATGCCGGGCACGCCGAGCATGTAGGCGATATCCAGCGTCCCGTGGTGCGTCGGTCCGTCCTCGCCGGCGATGCCGGCCCGGTCCATCCCGAAGACGACCGGAAGCCCCTGGAGCGCCACGTCGTGGACGATGTTGTCGAACGCCCGCTGCAGGAACGTCGAGTAGATGGCCACGATCGGCTTCACCCCGCGTGTCGCGAGGCCCGCCGCGAAGGTGACCCCGTGCCCCTCGGCGATGCCGACGTCGAAGTAGCGCTCGGGATGCGCCTTCTGGAACATGTCGGTGCTCGTGCCGTCGGGCATGGCCGCGGTGATCGCCACCACGCGTGGATCGGCGTCCGCGAGCTCGATCAGCCCCTTCCCGAACACCTGCTGATAGCGCGGAAGCCCGCCGCTCTTCTTGGTGCCCTTCCCCGTCATCTTGTCGAACGGCCCGGACGCGTGCCAGGTCCACGGGTCCGCCTCGGCGGGATCGAAGCCCTTCCCCTTCTGCGTGAGGACGTGCACGAGGATGGGCCCCTTCATCTCCTTCACGCGCTGCAGCGTGTCGACGAGCGCGTCCACGTCGTGGCCGTCCACCGGCCCTACGTAGCGGAACCCGAGCGCCTCGAAGATCATCCCGGGCGTGAGGATGTGCTTGACGCTCTCCTCGAGCCGGCCCGCCAGCTCCTCCATGGCGCCGCCGATGCTGGTGGGTGCCCGGTGCAGCACCTCCTTCACCAGGTTGCGCACCTTGTTGTAGGCCGGGTTCGTGATCATCCCGGTCAGGTACTTGTTCATCGCGCCCACCGCCGGGGCGATGGACATGTCGTTGTCGTTCAGGACGACGATGAAGTCCCGGTCGGTGTGGCCGGCGTTGTTGAGCGCCTCGTACGCGAGGCCGCAGCCCATGGCGCCGTCTCCGATCACGGCAACCACCTCGAAGTCCTCGCCGGTGAGGTCCCGGCCGACGGCCATCCCCCAGGCGGCGGAGATCGAGGTGGCGGCGTGCCCGGCCCCGAAGGCGTCGTACTCCGACTCGTCGCGCCGGCAGAAGGGAGCGAGGCCGTGGCGCTGGCGGATCGTCGTCAGCTCGTCGTTGCGCCCGGTCAGGATCTTGTGGATGTAGGCCTGGTGCCCCGTGTCCCACACCAGCTGGTCGCGGGGCGTGTCGAAGACGTAGTGGAGGGCCACGGTGAGCTCGGCGACCCCGAGGCTGGCGCCGAAATGGCCGCCCTTCTGCGAGACGACGTCGATGTGGCGATGACGGGCCTCGTCCACGACGCGACGGAGCTCGCTCCGCGGCAGCGTGCGCAGGTCCTCGGGAGAATGGATCCGATCCAGCAGGGCCACCCGATCACTCCTTCGCGAGAATCGATGCCAAGCATGAAAGATACCCGAGCGCCTGGCGGCGAACACCTACCCCCCGGTTCGCGGCCGGGTCCGGCGTCGCGCGCCCGGGCACCTCAACGCTCCCGCTCCACCACGTAGCGGGCGAGCGCCTCGAGGGCGGGAGCCTCCAACCCGGCGTCGGCGAGCGCACCGAGTGCCTCCGAGACCTGGCCTTCGGCCCGGCGGCGGGCCTCCTCGAGGCCGTGGACGCCGACATAGGTCGATTTCGACAACGCCTCGTCGGACGGGTTCTTGCCCAGGACCGCAGCGGACTGGGTGGCGTCGAGGATGTCGTCCGCGATCTGGAACGCGAGGCCGATGGCCCGCCCGTAGCGCAGGAGCGCCCCGCATGCGACGTCTCCGGCCCCGGCCGCCAGAGCACCCATGTGCAGGGACGCGGCCAGGAGGGCCCCCGTCTTGCGGCGGTGCAGGCCGTCCAGCTCCTCGGCTCCGATAGAGGCCCCCTCTCCCTCCAGATCCGCCCACTGCCCTCCCACCATCCCGCCCGCCCCCGCGGCCTCCAGGAGCGCCCCGACCACCGCCCGCGCCCGGCCGGCGTCGCAACCCGACGCGCGTGCGGCTTCCCAGGCCTGGAGCGCCGCGGCCGGAATGAGCGCGGCGCCGGCCCGCACCGTCACGTCCTCCCCGACGCACCCGGTGGGTCGTGGGACGCCCGCGGCGCAGCTCCGCGTCGTCCATGCAGGGAAGGTCGTCGTGCATCAGGGAGTAGGCGTGGACGAGCTCGAGGGAGGCCGCGAGGTCGTACGCGGCCTCCCCCGCCCGGCCGCCGCACGCCCGGAACGCGGTGACGCACAGCACGGGGCGGAGGCGTTTCCCGGCGGAGAGCACCCCGTGCTCCACGGCCGCGTGCACGTCGGCGTCCACCGTTCTCCGCCAGGCGTGCGACCGCGCGCTCCAGGGCGCCGGCCACGGGGCCCGCCTCGGTCGCGAGATAGGCGTCCAGGTCGAAGTCGAGCGCGCTCAACGGCCCGACCCCTCCTCGTCCGCCTCCCCTTCCTCGAACGCCTGCGTCCTTCCCCCCGCCAGCAGCTCCTCCACCCGGAGCTCCGTGCGGGACAGGACGGCCTCCGCCTCCCGCACGAGCGCCACGCCCTCCTCGAAGAGCGCGAGCGCCCGCTCCAGGTCGACCTCGTCGGCCTCGAGCTGGCCCATGATCTCCTCGAGCCGCCGCAGCCGCCCCTCCAGCGTCGCCGCCTCCCCCGCGCCTTCCTCCGGCACCTTCCGTTCCTTCGTCATCGCTCCTCCTCCGGCACCCCGTCGAGGGCGCCCTCCGACGCGCAGGCCACGCGCCCGTCCATCACGCGCAGCACGAAGCTCCGCCCCGCCGGAAGATCCGCCACACGGCGCAGCACCTTTCCTTCCTCGGTCCTGGCCACCGCATAGCCCCGTTCCAGGATCGCCAGGGGGGACAGGGCCTGCAGGCGGCCGGCGAGCGACGCCAGCCGCTCCCTCCGACGCTCCAGCAGTCGCCGGGCTCCGCGCTCCAGCCGTCCCGACGCCAGATCGATGGACTGCCGGGTGGGCGCCATGCACCGCTCCATGGCGCGCGACAGCGCCCGGAGGCGCTCGACGAGGCCGGCCTGGCGGCGCGTGACCGTTCCCCTGAGGCCGCGCGCCAGGCGCTCGGGAACGCCCCGGAGCTGGGCCAGGAGCGCGACACCGTCCGGTGCGACCGCTTCCGCCGCAGCGGACGGTGTTGGCGCCCGTAAGTCCGCCACCAGATCGGAGATGGTTACGTCCACCTCATGTCCTACTGCAGATACTACGGGGATCGGGCACGCGGCGATGGCCCGGGCCACCGCCTCCTCGTTGAAGGCCCACAGGTCCTCGATCGAGCCGCCTCCGCGCCCCACGACGAGGACGTCCGCTTCCCCGCTGCCGCCCAGGATCTGTATGGCTCTCGCGATCTCGAGCGCCGCACCCTCCCCCTGGACGCGTGCCCCCCGCAAGAGCACGCGGACCCAGGGCGCACGGCGCCGCAGGACGGTCAGGATGTCGTGCAGGGCGGCCCCCGTCGGTGACGTCACCACCCCGACGGTGGCCGGGAAGCGAGGCAGGGGGCGCTTGCGCGCAGCGTCCAGGAGGCCTTCCTCCTCCAGCTTCCGCCGCAGCTTCTCGAAAGCGAGACGCCAGAGTCCTTCCCCGCCCTCGGCCTCCACCCGCCGGACCACAATCTGGTACTCCCCCCGGGCCTCGTAGAGGGTGAGGGAGCCGAAGACGCGCACCTGCATCCCCTCCTCGGGGTCGGTGGGAAGGCGCTCGGCGTCGCTACGCCAGAGAACGCAGCGGAGCTGGGCGCGGTCGTCCTTGAGCGTGAAGTAGCAGTGGCCCTGGCGCGATCGGGTCCAGTTCCCCACCTCGCCGGCGACCCAGAGCGCGTCGACGGTGCTCTCCAGGAGGGCACGCACCGCCCGGTTCACCTGGGAGACCGACCAGACCCGCGGCTCCGGCGCGGCCGGCGCGCCCGGGGTCCGGGCCGGCGGGCGCGCCCCGCTCCCTCCGCGTCCTCGAAGAGGTCCAGGCTCAGGTCGTCCGTCACGAGCCGGTCCCGCTCAGGCTCCCGCGGAGCGGGCGGCCGAAGCCACCGTGTTGGACAGGAGCATGGTGATCGTCATCGGCCCCACGCCCCCGGGCGAGGGCGAGATGGCCGCCGCCACCTCCTTGACCTCGTCGAACAGCACGTCCCCGCACACCCGGTAGCCCTTCTCGCTCCCGGAGTCCTCCACCCGGTGCGTGCCCACGTCGATCACGACCGTGCCGGGGGCGACCATGTCGCCCGTGATCATCTCCGGCCTGCCGATGGCGACGACCAGGATCTCCGCCGTGCGCGTCACCGCGGCCAGGTCCGGCGTGCGGGAGTGGCACACGGTCACGGTGGCGTTCCCGCCCGGCGCCTTGCGCAGGAGGAGGTTGGCGAGCGGCTGGCCCACGAGGTTGGACCGGCCGAGCACCACCACGTGCTTGCCCGCCGGGTCGTGGCCCGATCGCAGGAGCATCTCGATCACCCCGGCCGGCGTGCACGGCGCGAAGAAGTCACCCGAACCGGTCACGAGGCGCCCGGCGTTCATGGGGCCGAGGCCGTCGACGTCCTTGTCCGGGCTCGTGGCCTCGATCACCCTGGCCTCGTCCAGGTGATCGGGAAGCGGAAGCTGCACGAGGATCCCGTGGATGTCCGGGTCCGCGTTCAGGCCCGCCACCACGCCCAGCAGCTCGTCCTGCGGGGTATCGGCGGCGAGGGTGATCTGGCGCGAGTGGATCCCCATCTTCGCGGCCGCCTTGTTCTTCATCCCCACGTACATGTGGGAGGCGGGGTCGTCCCCCACCAGCACGGTGGCCAGGCCGGGGGTCACGCCGTGATCCCGCTTCAGGCCGGCGACCTTCTCCGTGAGCTCCTCCCGGATCCGGGCCGAGATGTCCGTCCCGGAGATGATCTGCGCGCTCATGGTGTGAAAGGCCCACCCTGGGTATTCGTGACAGTTCGGAGGCGCGGCCCAGCGGCCGCGCCCGGGCGATCCGGCCACCAAGGTAACACGTTCCGGCAGCTCCGGGCCGTCCCCGAGAGAGGCCTGGTGGGCCCGGCCCCTACCGCGCGAAGTCCACGGCGCGGGTCTCCCGCACGACGACGATCTTGATCTGACCGGGATATTGCAGCTCGCTCTCGATGCGGCGCGCCACCGCCTCGGAGATCTGCGCCATCTCGCCGTCGCCGACCTTCTCGGGCTCGACCATCACGCGCAGCTCGCGGCCCGCCTGGATCGCGAAGCACCGTTCCACGCCCGGGTACTCCATGGCGATCTCCTCGAGCTTCTCGAGGCGTTTCACGTAGCCCTCGAACATCTCCCGGCGGGCGCCGGGCCGGGAGCCGCTGATGGCGTCGGCGGCGGTCACGAGGAACGTCTCGGCGAAGAAGTGCGGCTCCTCGTCGTGGTGCGCACGGATCGCGTTGAGCACGAGCTCGCTCTCGTTGTGCTTCTTGCACAGCCGGTAGCCGAGCTCGACGTGGGTCCCCTCGTGCTCGTGGGTCATCCCCTTCCCCACGTCGTGCAGGATCCCCGCGCGCTTCACGCCCTGGACGTCGAGGCCCATCTCGGCGGCCATGTTCGCGGCCAGCAGCGCAACCTCCTTTGCGTGCTGGAGCTGGTTCTGGCCGTACGACGTGCGAAAGCGGAGGCGCCCGAGCGTCTTGACGATCTCCGGGTGCACGTTGTGGATGCCGAGCTCGTACAGGACCTCCTCAGCCGCCTGCACCATCCCCGCCTCGACCTCGGCGGTGGCCTTGTCGACGGTCTCCTCGATGCGCCCGGGATGGATGCGTCCGTCCTCGATCAGGCGCTCGAGCGCGAGGCGCGCCACCTCGCGGCGGACCGGGTCGAAGGCCGACAGGACCACGGCCTCCGGGGTGTCGTCGATGATGACGTCCACGCCCGTGGCCTGCTCGAACGCGCGGATGTTGCGTCCCTCGCGCCCGATGATGCGGCCTTTCATCTCGTCCGAGGGGAGCTGCACCACCGAGACGGTCGTCTCGGCGGTCTGGTCGGCGGCCATCCGTTGGATCGCCAGGCCGATGATCTTCTTGGCCTCGCGGTCCGCCTCGCGCTGCGCCTGTTCCTTGATCTCCCGCAGCGCGTTCGCCGCGTCCGCCCGGGCCTCGTCCTGGAGGTCTTCGACGAGCTGCTTCCGGGCCTCCTGGGCGGACATGCCGGCGAGCTGCTCGAGGCGCGCCCGTGCCTCGGCGACGTCCCGCTCGATGGCGGTCTCGCGCTCCGTGAGCCCGCGCTCGCCACGCACAAGCTCCGCGGCGCGGACCTCCAGCTCGGTCTCCCGCTCGTTCAGACGCTCGAACTGCCGGTCCAGCGACTCCGAGCGCTCCTGCATCCGGCGTTCGAGGCGCTCCGCCTCTTCTCTGCGATGGGACTCCTCGCGCTCCCAGGATTCACGAAGCTTGAAGCTCTCCTCGCGACCGGCCAGCTCACCGGCCTTCCTGAGATTCTCCGCCTCTTCCTCTGCGCGCTTGAGGATGCGGGAAGCTTCGTCCCGTGCCTCGGCCTTCTCCAGCTCGCGGTGGGCCCTCTCGCGGTTTCGAGCGAAGAAGAAACCGATCAGCGCGCCCAGAATGAGCCCCACCGCCAAGCCTACCAGCGGGGTGTTCATGTATCGACTCCGAACTCGGCTCCGGGAAACTACGGAGCCGCAGGTGGATCGCGACGGAACCCTCACGGACCCATGGGTAGGGGCAGGCGAAGGCTCGCAGGTTGGTCAGAGAATAGGATTTAGGGCCGCCGAATCGCAAGCCGCCGCCCGGACGGGGGGCTTCCCGATCCGCGTCCCGGGGCCTCGACCCGCGCCGCTAATCGGTTCCGGCGGCCTTCAACCCTCCCTCCACGCGGGCGAGCAGATCGGCGGCGCGTGTGCCGGTCTCCTTGCGGATGCGCTCGGCCTCGTCGACCGCCTGGAAGTACTCGTCCGCGATCGAGAGCGCCGCCAGGATCGCCGCCTTGTGGCTCTCGATGAGCCCCGACTTCGAGCGGATCTCGCGGATCCGTTCGTCCACCAGCTTCGCACACTTCCGCGTGTAGGCGGGCTCCGCGTTGGCGCGGATCGTGTGCTCCTCGCCGGCGATTCGAACGGTGACGGAGGCCTTGTCGCTCATCGCTGCCCCTCCAGGAACCGGATCTGGGCCAGAAGGCGCTCCACGCTCTCCCGGCCCTTCTCCAACCGGGTCCTGAGATCCTCGTTCTCGGCCTCGAGGTTCGAGAGCCGGGTCAGGAGGCGACCGGCGGCCCCCTCGTCCCCCGTGAAGCGGTGGACCAGCTCCTGGAGCTCCGCGCTCTTCGCCTCGGCGGCTTCCGCCCGCAGCCGGGTCCGCTCGAGCCGGCCGAGCATCTCGCCCACCGCGCGCTCGAGCCGCTGGAAGACCACGCGATCGGACTGTGCGACGTTATCCCCGGAGTTCGACACCCAGCTCCTCCTTCAGGCCCCCGACGATGGTCTCCACGGCGCGGTCCACCTCCTTGTCCTTCAGGGTCCGCTCCGCGGCCCGGAAGCGCAAGCTGAAGGCCACCGATCGCATTCCCGTCGGCACGCCCTCCCCGCGGTAGTGGTCGAACAGGGCCACGTCTTCGAGCAGGGCCCCCGCACGCGTCGCGGATGGCCCCGGTCACGGTCGCGGCGTCCACCCGGTCGGGTACCAGGAGCGCGAGGTCCCGCTCCACGGCGGGATGCTGCGGCAAGCGCTCGTAGACGTGGACCGGCTCCGGAATCGGATCGGCGGGAAGCGTGATCTCGAGCGCCCAGACCTCGCCCGCCCACACCGGGGCGTCGACGGCGCCGTCGCGCACCCGGCCGGCCCGGCCCACCTCCACGCCGGCACCGTCCAGCACCGCGAACGTCGCCCCCTCGTCGAAGGGCGCCACGCCGCCGGCGCCGGGTACGACCCGGCCTGCGCCCCGGTAGGCACGCCCCACGATCTCCTCCGCCAGTGCCTTGAGGTCCCAGACCGAGAACGGCTCCTCGGGCACGGACCAGTGCGGGGGCTCTCGCCGCCCGCTCAGGACGGCGGCGAGGTGGGTCTCCTCCCGCGGAGGCTCCCCCGTCCCGGCAGCGCGGAAGGAGGTCGCGATCTCGAAGAGGCGCACGTCGCGATTGCCGCGCGCGAAGTTGTACTCCACCCGGCGCAGCAGCGAGGGCAGCACGGTCCTGCGCACGTACGGCTCCAGGGTGTTCAGGGGGTTGGCCACGCGCACGTCGCCCTCCCCCTCGGGCACGAACGCCGGGGTCTGCGCCTCGAAGAGCCCGCGCGCCGCGAGCGCCCGCCGCAGCTCGTCCTCGAGCTGGAACGAGGGGATGGTCCGGCACGGTGTTGGGCCGGTAGGCGCCGAGCTCCGCGGGGAACGCGTCGTAGCCGTGCGCCCGGGCGACCTCCTCGATCAGGTCGATCTCCCGGGTCACGTCCCAGCTGCGGAAGCCGGGCACCCGCACCCGGAGGTCACCCTCGTCCGCGTCCTCGCCCTCGATCGGTGAAGCCCAGGGGCTCCAGGTGGCCGCGGACGGTGGCCGCGTCGAAGGGCACGCCCAGGACGTGCGCGATGCGGGACAGGCGCAGCGACACCGTGCGGGCCTCGAACGGGCGCGGGCACACGTCCAGAACCGGGCCGTCCACCTCCCCGCCGGCCGTGGCCAGGATGAGCGCCACCGCCCGCTCCACGGCGCTGCGCATCCCTTCCGGGTCCACGCCGCGCTCGAAGCGGTACGAGGCGTCGGTGGACATGCCGAGCGCCCGGCGGGTGGCCCGCACCGACTTCGGGTCGAAGAGCGCGCATTCCAGCAGGATGTCGGTGGTGCCCTCGCGAGACCTCCGAGTCCTGCCCGCCCATGACGCCGGCGATCGCGACCGGGCCTCTCGGCGTCGCAGATCATGAGCATGTCCGGGCCGAGCCGCCGCTCCTCGTCGTCCAGCGTGGTGAAGGTGCTTCTCCTCGGGGCGCGCCCGGCGCACGACGATCGCCGAGCCGCCGAGGCGGGCCAGGTCGAAGGCGTGCAGCGGCTGGCCCAGCTCGAGCATCACGTAGTTGGTGGCGTCCACCACGTTGTTGATGGGCCGCGCCCCCGCGCCGCGCAGGCGCTCCTGCAGCCACGCCGGCGACGGCCCGATCCGCACGCCCCGCACCACCGCGCCCAGGTAGCGGGCGCACAGGTCCGCGTCGTCGATCCGGATCGACACGTCGCCCACCACGACCTCGGAGGCTCCCTCCTCCCACGCGAGTGGCGCGCCCGGGATCGCCGGGGATCTCCGGCAGGCACGCGTGCGGCCGTCCCCTTCGGCGGCGAGCTCCCGGGCGATGCCGATGTGGCTCAGCAGGTCGCCGCGGTTGGACGTGACCTCGACGTCCATCGTCGTGTCGTCCAGGCCCAGCGCCTCCACGAACGACTCGCCCGGCGTGAAGTCGCCGTGGATCTCCATGATGCCGCTGTGGTCGGCGCCGAGCCCGAGCTCCTTCGGGGAGCACAGCATCCCCTCCGAATGCTCGCCCCGGATCTTGGCCTTCTTGAGCTTGAGGTCGCCCGGACAGCGTCGCGCCCACCGGGGCGAACGGGTACCAGGAGCCCGCCTTCACGTTGGGCGCGCCGCAGACCACCTGCACGATGCCCGCGCCGGCGTCCACCGTGCACAGCGACAGCCGGTCGGCGTTCGGGTGCGGCCCGGCCGTGACCACGCGCCCGACCACCACGTCGCCCAGCTCCGCGCCGGGCGACACCATCTCCTCGACCGGAGCGCCGCGCAGCGCCAGGTGGTCGGCCACCTCGCGGGCGCGCAGGCGCAGCCCGGGCACCATGTCCTTGAGCCAGCGATACGAGACGTTCATCGGGCGAACTGGGCCAGGAAGCGGACGTCGTTCTCGAAGAAGGTGCGCAGGTCGTCCACGCCGTGCTTCAGCTTGGCGATGCGGCCCGGCCCCATGCCGAAGGCGAAGCCCGTGTAGCGCTCGGCGTCGTAGCCGGCGTTCTCGAGCACGTTCGGGTCCACCATCCCCGCGCCCATGATCTCCAGCCAGTCCGTCTCCTCGGTGGAGCCGTCCGGGCGGGTGATCACGCGCTTCACGTCCACCTCGGCGCTGGGCTCCGTGAACGGGAAGAACGAGGGGCGGAAGCGGACCTGCGTGCCCGGTCCCCAGTAGCGGCGCGCGAACTCGGCCAGCGTGGCCTTGAAGTCGACGAAGGTGATGCCCTCGTCCACCACCAGCCCCTCGATCTGCAGGAACGCGGGGGTGTGGGTCGCGTCGTAGGTGTCGCGCCGGTAGACCCACCCCGGCGCGATGATGCGGATCGGCGGCTCGTGCTGCTCCATCGTGCGCATCTGCACGGGCGAGGTGTGGCTGCGCAGGAGGACCGAGTCCACCAGGTAGAGCGTGTCCTGCTCGTCGGCCGCCGGGTGGTCGAGGGGCGTGTTCAGCGCCTCGAAGTTGTACCACTCGGTGTCGGCCTCGGGCCCACGGGCGCGGCTGAAGCCCATGTCCCGGAAGATCCCCCAGATCTCGTCGACGGTCCGGGTGACCGGGTGCAGCCCACCCTTCCACGGCGCCGCGGGACGGGAGCGTCAGGTCCTCGGCGGCGCCGCGTCGGCGGGGCCCGCGAGCGCCTGCTGGCGGGCCTCCAGCGCCTCGGTCACCACGCCCTTCACCCGGTTGGCCTCCTGGCCGAGCGCGGGGCGCTCCTCGGGGGCGAGCGTCCCGACCTCGCGCAGGATCTGGCTGATCCGCCCCTCCTTGCGGCCCAGGTAGGTGACACGCGCCTCCTCGAGCGCGCGCGCGTCCTCGGCGGCGCCGATGGCCGCGAGGGCCTCGCTCTCCAGCGCCTTCAGCGCCTCGATGGGGTGCGAGTTCGCTCATCGGTTGAGTGGTGTCTCTCCAACAGGCAGTTGGGCAGGCCGAAAGCTATCAGGCGCGAAGGGGGGCGCAAACCTCCCGGTGCTCCGACGGCCCGGGCCCCGTACACGAGAGGCCCCGCGGCATGCTGCCGCGGGGCCTCTTCGCCGACCGTGCGAAGCCGGATCGATCGCGCCTCAGCCGGTCTTGGCGGCCAGCCCCTCCTTGGCCCGGTCCACGAGGGCCGCGAACGCCTCGGGGGAGCGGACGGCCAGGTCGGCCATCGCCTTCCGGTCCATCTCCACGCCGGCCTCCTTCAGGCCGTTGATGAAGCGCGAGTACGACAGGTCGTGCTCACGGACCGCGGCGTTGATGCGCGTGATCCACAGGCGCCGGAAGTTGCGCTTCTTCTTCTTCCGGTCGCGGTAGGCGTGCTCCCACCCCTTCTCCACCGCGTCCTGGGCGGTGCGCCAGAGGTTCTTCCGGCCGCCGAAGTACCCCTTCGCGACCTTGAAGAGCTTCTTCTTCCGCTTGTTCCGCGCGGGGGCGGATGTCGAGCGAGGCATGGGTCGTCCTCCTTATCCGCCGTAGGGGAGCAGCCGCTTCAGCCGCTTCTCGTCGGACTTGGCGACGAGATCCGCCTTGCGCAGGCGGCGCTTCCGCTTGGTCGTCTTCTTCGTGAGGATGTGGCTCTTGTTCGCCTTGTGCCGCTTGAGCCGGCCCGTGCCGGTCTGCTTCAGGCGCTTCGCCGCACCCCGGTGCGTCTTCATCTTGGGCATGATCTCACCTACTTGATCTTCAAGGGAGCCAGGACCATCGACATGACCCGCCCCTCGAAATTCGGGTTCTGCTCCACCTTTCCCACGTCCTGCAGATCCTCGGTCACGCGGGCCAGCACCTCCAGGCCCAGCTCCGGATGCGTGACCTGCCGCCCCCGGAACATCATGGTCAGCTTGACCTTGTTCCCCTCCTCCAGGAACCGCCGGGCATGGCGGGTCTTGAACTCGTAGTCGTGCTCCTCGATCCCGGGCCGGAACTTCACCTCCTTGACCTGGATCGTGTGCTGCTTCTTCCGCGCCTCGCGGGCCTGCCGGGCCGCTTCGTACTTGAACTTCCCGTAGTCCATCATCTTGACCACGGGCGGCCGGGCTTCGGGCGCGACCTCGACCAGATCCAGTCCTTTCTCCGCCGCGCGATCCCTGGCTTCGTCGATGGAGACGATGCCGATCTGCTCACCCTCGTCGCCGATGAGGCGGATGGGGCTGATCCGGATCTGCTCGTTGACGCGGACTCGCTTCTCGCTGATCTGAGCTACCTCCGATCCTGGGTCACCCGGGAGGAACCCGTTCCCCCCGATGTACTTCCAAGCAAAAGGCCCGAGACTTCGCTCGGGCCGCAACCGGAACGCCGGCACGGGACGTAGACGCCCCGACCGGAGACCCCGCGACCCTCACGTCAGCCCCGCCAGCGCGGGCCCTGAAGGTGGGGCCGCCGGTCCAGCGGCCCACTTCTTCATTGTCGACCCACCCATACGGGTGGTCGGAAAAGATGATGGCCTGGGCGGTCCCGGAGTGACGGGATGGCGGAGGTCCACACCGGTGCCCGCCGGCCCTTCCCGAATCGCGCATCCTTGGGCAAACTGGTCGCGCAGCGGAGCGCCCACCCACTCCAACCTCAGCGAGTCCACGTGGATTCCACCCCGAAGGTCGCGCCACCCGCCCCCGGGCTCGTCGCCGAATCGCTCCGCGAGGGGCGCTGGCTCTTCCGCTGGCGGAGCTATCCGCCTGCCGTGGTCCTCGTCTACGTCCTCGCCGCCACGGCGGCCAGGCCCGTTCCCCTGGGCGGGCTCGCGAGCGATGCCGCCTGGGCCGTCGGCCGGGATCGCCCTCGGCCTGCTCGGCCTGGCCATCCGGGGATGGACCGTCGGCCACGTGGCCATCGGCACGTCGGGGCGCGGCACCAAGGAGCTGCGCGCCGAGGAGCTGAACACGGGTGGCATCTACTCGCTGGTTCGCCACCCCCTCTACCTCGGCAACTTCTTCATGTGGATCGGCGTGGCGGCGTTCGCGGGCAAGCCGTTCGTCGTCCTCGTGACGATCCTGGTGTTCTGGCTCTACTACGAGCGCATCATGATGGCCGAGGAGCGCTTCCTCTTCGAGACGCTTCGGAGACGCCTTCGCCGGCTGGGCCGCGCGCACGCCGCCCTTCATCCCGCGGCTTCGGCGCGTGGCGGCCGTGGCCGTACCCGTTCAGCTTCCGCTTCGTCCTGGGGCGGGACTACCAGGCGCTCTACGGCTTCGTCGCGTCGACCACCGCCGTCGCCCTCGTGCGCGTGCGGGCGCTCGGCCAGGGGTGGGCGGAGGCGCGGCCCTGGGTGCTCTACTTCGCGGCGGGCACCCTCGCCTACGTCGTCCTGCACGCGCTGAAGCGGCGCACCCGGCTGCTCGAGCCCCGCGACGCGCGCTGAGATCCCCGCCGGCGTCAGCCCAGCGCCGCGCGCGTGCGGATGCGCTCCGCCACCAGCGCCACGAACTCGGGCCCGCGGCATGACCTCCTGCTTCTTGCCGGCGCCACGCTTGCGCACCGCCACCGTGCCGTCGGCGGCCTCGCGCTCCCCCACCACCGCCATGAAGGGGATCTTCATCGTCTCGGCCTCGCGGATGCGGTAGCCCAGCGTCTCGCGCGCTTCGACGTGGACGCGCACGCCGGCCTTCTCCAGCTCGGCCGCGAGCTCCCCGGCGCTCTCGACCCACTGCTCCGAGATCGGCAGGACGCGCACCTGCTCCGGCGCCAGCCACGTGGGAAAGGCGCCCGCGTAGTGCTCGATGAGCCCGCCGACGAAGCGCTCCATGGAGCCCACCAGCACCCGGTGCAGCATGACGGGCCGATGCGGCTGGTTGTCCTCCCCGACGTACTCCATCTCGAAGCGGTCGGGGAGGTTGAAGTCGAGCTGGACCGTGGGGCCCTGCCACTTCCGCCCGATCGCGTCGATGAGCTTGAAGTCGAGCTTCGGGCCGTAGAACGCCCCGCCCCCCTCGTCGATCTCGAAGGGAACGCCCCGCGCCTCCAGCCGCTCGGCCAGGAGCTTCACGGCGCCGTCCCAGTCCTGGTCGGAGCCCAGCGCCTTCTCGGGCTTCGTGGACAGCTCGATGTCGTACGGATAGCCGAACGTCGTGAGCATCTCGTCCACCAGGTCGAGCAGCCGGTCGATCTCATCGGGGACCTGCTCGGGCGTGCAGAACACGTGGGCGTCGTCCTGCGTGAAGCCGCGCACGCGCAGCATGCCGTGCAGCACGCCGCTGCGCTCGTAGCGGTAGCACGTGCCGAACTCGGCCATGCGGATGGGCAGGTCCCGGTAGGAGTGCTGGTTGGACTGGTAGACGGCGATGTGGCCGGGGCAGTTCATGGGCTTCGGGCGGTAGCGCGCGCCCTTCCACCTCCATCGCCCCGAACATGTTCTCCTTGAAGTTCTCCAGGTGGCCGGAGATCTCGAACAGCCGCTCGCTCATGATGTGCGGCGTGTACACGATGTCGTAGCCGTGGCGCAGGATCAGGTCCCGCTCGTAGTTCTCGATCTCCATGCGCACGAGGGCGCCCCTGGGGTGCCAGAGGATGAGCCCCGGCCCCACGCGCTCGTCCGTGCTGAAGAGGTCGAGCTCGCGGCCCAGGCGGCGATGGTCGCGTTTCTTCGCCTCCTCCAGCCGTTTCAGGTGCTCCTCCAGCTCGCTCTGCTTGAAGAAGGCCGTGCCGTAGATGCGCTGCAGCATCTGACGGTTCTCGTCGCCCCGCCAATAGGCGCCGGCTCCCGAGAGGAGCTTGAAGTGCTTGATCCGGCCCGTGCTGGGCACGTGGGGACCCCGGCACAGGTCGAGGAACGCGCCGTCGCGGTAGACCGTGATCACCTCGTCGTCGCCGAGCTCCTCCAGGCGCTCCAGCTTGAGCGGATCGTCCGCGAACAGCTCCCTGCGCCTCCTCCTTCGTCACCCGCCGGCGCTCGAAGGGAAGGTCCTCCCGGGCCACCTCCGCCATCTTGCCCTCGAAGACCTCCAGGTCCTCCGGCGTGAACGGCGCTTCCACGTCGAAGTCGTAGTAGAAGCCGTCGTCGATGGCCGGGCCGAAGCCGATTCCCGCTCCCGGCCGCAGCGTACGCACCGCCGTGGCCAGAACGTGGGCCGCGGAGTGGCGCAGGACCGCCAGCGCCTCCGGGTCCTTCTCCGTGAGGATCCGGAGCGAGGCATCGCGCTCGATGGGCGTCATGAGATCGACCGTGTCGCCGTCCACGACGGCGGCGACCGCGGCCTTCGCCAGGCCGGGGCCGATGGAGCGCGCGACGTCGCCGGCCGTCGAGCCGCTGGGGAGCTGGAGGACGTCGCCGTTGGGAAGCGTAATGCGGATCTGCTCGCTGGACATGTCGTTTCGCGTTCGGTTCGGGTGGTCCGATACGATCGAGATCGGACGCCCGGGGGTCAATGAAAAGCGCGGCCCCCGGGCTCCGGGGCCGCGCCTCTGGTCGGTCTCTGTCTCCTCTGCCTAACCGACGTGCACAGCCCCCGGGCCGGTCGTCCGGCCGGTGGTCGTCGTGGTCGTGTCGGTCGAGCGGTGCATGGACATCGCGTCCTGCTCCGTGGCTGAGGGCTACGGCCGAAGGATCGCCCGCGCGCGGAGACGAGGTCAATGGGCGGGGACGTCGAGAACGACCTCCGTGCGCCCCTCGCCGATCTCCACCGTGCGCTCGCTGCGCCGCGCCGGGTCCGCGCTCCATACGGAGACCGAATACCTGCCCGGCGGCACGCCCGGGAGCGCGAACGTGCCGTCCTCCGCTACCACGGCGGCCCACGGCGCCGTCGTGACCAGGATGAAGCCGGCCATCCCGGGATGCACGTCACACGACACCTCGTAGCCGCCTTCCTCGTCGAAGACGTGCTCGTACGGCGGCAACCCCATCACCGTCCCGACGTTGAAGAGCGTGGAATCCCGCGACAAGGAACGCACCTGTACGCTGTGCGCCACGTCCTCGCTGTTCCTGAACGCGACCCGGGTTCCGGGGCGTATCACCAGCACCGCGGGATCGAAGGCCATGGCGTACTGGTCCATCTCGGCGGTCGCCGCGGCAGTGTCAAGGGCGGTCGCGTCCACCCGGCCAGCCTCGTCCACCGGTCGCGCCAGGACGAGTGTGGGCACCCGACCGGAAGGTCGGGGCGCCGTGCCCGTGAGCACGGTGGCGGCGGTGTCGGCCAGCGTCTCCTCGGACGCCCTCCCGTCGCCGCGCACGCACCCGGCCAGGATCAGCGCCACGCCCAGCCACCTGGTGGCGCTCCACGCACGTCCCCCGCGGGGCCGACTCGCGTCCTTCTTCATCGCCGTTTCCTCCGGTGCTCGGTCGCTCGATGACGCGTCACGGTGCTTCCGTACGCAATGCGAGGCGAGCAGATCCTCCACACCCCCGAGGCCCCTCGATGCCCAGCCGACCCATGTCGATCCTCACCCTCGCCTCCGCGCACCCGACCTGGTCGTCACCGACGGCAAGTTCGACGGAACCTTCTGACGGGGCGGCAGCCCGGTGGGAGCTACCCGCAGAAGCGGACCGCCGCCACCGCGAGGGCGCGGGCGGTCGCCACCAGGTCCGCGACGGCCACCCACTCGTCCGGCCGGTGCGCCCGCCGGATGTCGCCGGGGCCGAACAGGACGGCGGGTGTGACGCCCACCTCGATGAGCAGCCCCATGTCGGCGCCATACGTCATCCCTCCCAGAGGAGGCGCTCGCCCCGTAACCGTCGCCGCGGCCGAGCGCACGGCCTCCACCAGCGGATGATCGGTCGCCGTGCGCGCGGCCAGGAAGCGGCCGCCCCACCACGTGAGGCGGGGCGGGTGGTCACGAAGCCACGGATCGCCGGCCGCGGCGTCCGCGATCGCGTCGGCCATCTGTCGGCGGGCGTCCTCGGGCGACTCGCCGGGCGCCAAGCCCATCCGTCCCTCCACCGTCACGTGGTCGGGCACCGAGCTGGCCCAGTCACCACCCCGGACCGTCCCCACGCAGATCGGGAACGGAAGCCGGTAGGCCGCGAAGAGCGGATCGCCCCCCAGGCGTCCGGTTCCGCTCCTCCTCGAGTGCCCGGAGGGCGGCATGGACGGGAAACAGCTTCTCGAGCGCGCTCACGCCCTCCTCACGCACGGCCCCGTGCGCGGCCAGTCCGGGGACGCGGATGCGGAAGTTGAGGACGCCGGCCTGCGCCGGCGCCACCGTGAGATCCGTGGGCTCCATCACCACGGCACCGTCGGCGCGGTACCCGCGCAGGACGCTCGCGAGCGTCCCCGTTCCGCCGTCCTCCTCGCCGATCACGCTCATGAGGTGGACGTCTCCCGCCAACCGCACGCCCGCGGCGCGCACCGCGGCCAGTGCGTGCAGCCCCGCGACGAGCGCGCCCTTCATGTCGAGCGAGCCCCGGCCGTACAGACGCCCGCCCTCCACGACGGCGTCGAAGGGAGGATGGCGCCAGGCGCCTTCCTCACCGGGTGGAACCACGTCCACGTGTCCGTTCAGGATCAGGCTGCGGCCGTCGCCGCGGCCCGGGAGGGTACCCACGACGCCGAGCGCCTCGGCCCGGTCGATCTCCGCCGCGTAATGGGGGTGCTCCGCCAGCGCGGCCAGATCGATGTCCCACGCATCGACCTCCAGACCGGCCGCGCCCATGAGCTCGATCATGGCCTCCTGGGCCGGCGTCTCCTTCCCGTCCCAGCTCGGAATGCGCACCAGCCGTCGGGCCGCCGCCACCAGCGCGTCCGCGTCGACCGCCTGGGCCACGCGGGCCTCCGTGGCGGTCAGCGTCCGGTCGCTCACGTCACGAGGCGGCGTTCCGGGCCACCGCGAGCGCCGCGTCGAGGTCGGCGATCAGGTCGTCCGGGTCTTCGATGCCCACGGAATAGCGGACGAGCCCCTCCGGGATGCCGAGCGCCGCGCGCTCCTCGGGGGTGCACTCCACGTGGCTGGTGGTGGCCGGGGTGCCGACCACCGTCTCCACGGCGCCCAGGTTGGCCGCCAGATGCGCCCAGCGGAGCGCAGGAAGGAGCCGCTCGACGGCCGCCATCCCTCCCTCGAGCTCGAAGCTGAGCACACCTCCGAATCCACGCATCTGCCGGGCCGCCACGGTATGGGCCGGGTGCGAGGCGAGGCCCGGGTAACGCACGGTACGCACGCCGTTCGCCGATTCGAGCCAGGTGGCGAGCCGCAGCGCGCTGGCGTTCTGCCGTGCGACCCGCAGATGCAGCGTCTTCAGCCCCCGCACGAGTAGGTAGGCCGCCTCCGGATGCAGCGTCGCGCCCGTGATCTCCCGGAAGCGGAACAGCGCCGCGGATCCGCTCGCGATCCCCGCACACCACGCCTCCGAGCGCGTCGGCGTGCCCGCCGAGGAACTTGGTGGCCGAGTGGAGCACCAGGTGCGCGCCGTGGGCGAGGGGGCTCTGGTTGACGGGCGTGGCGAAGGTGTTGTCCACCACCACCGTGGCCCCGGCCGCCCGTCCGGCGGCGCACAGCCGGCGCGAGGTCGAGCACCTCCAGGGTCGGGTTCGTCGGGGTCTCGAGGTAGAGGACATCGCACCCGCGCTCCACCTCCGCCTCGATCTGGTCGGCGTCGGTCGTGTCACACAGGACGACGTCGACGCCCCACCGGGGCAGGTAGTCGGTGAACAGGACGCTGGTCCCGCCGTACGTGTCCCGCACCGACACGACGCGCTGGCCGGGCCTCAGCAGGGCCCACAGCGTCCCGCTCACGGCGGCCATCCCGGTGGAGAAGGAGGTGGCCGCCTCGGCAGCCTCCAGTCGGCGTACCTTCTCCTCGAAGACCGCCACGGTGGGATTGGTGTTCCGCCCATAGATGTGGCCCGGCCGCTCGCCGCGTGCGACCTCGAGCCAGGCCTCCAGGTCCCGGTAGCCGAACGAGACCGAGCCGACCATCGGGCGTTTGCGTGGGCGCGCCGCTCGCCCGCTCCTCTTCGCCGGCCCACACCGCCAGGGTGCCGGGCCCGGGCCGCTCCTGGTCCATCTCCTTCTGCCTCGTCCGGGTGTGAAGATCCGCTGGATCGGAGAAGGTACTGCACGCCGTGCTCCGGCGCCTTCACCGCTCCAGGAGGAAGCGGTTGGAGATCCGCTCGGCGAGCGGAAGGGGCGCGTCCGGATCCGCCGCCCCCTCCTCCGTCGACGAAACCGCCTGGTACCAGAGGAGCCGGTACACGCCCTCGACGTCCTCGAAGGCGAAGGCCGGGACGAGGTTGGACCCCGCCGGTGCGCCGAAGACGCGAAGCGTATCCGCGAGCGTGTCGCCCGCCAGGATCACGACGGGAGGGCTTTGGCACCTCTCCGTGAAGGGGCGCCACGCATCGAACCACGCGCCGTTGCGTTCCACCTGGAGCAAGGGGCGGATGTCGCCCCCGCAGTTCGGCAGGTAGACCGGCCCCCCCGTGTCGTTGCGGAAGGTGTATGGGATCGTGACGCGCCAGCCCAACTCGTCACGGCGCAGCTCGTAGCGCAGGGCGGAGGTCTGCAGGAGCGCCCCCGGGTCCCTTGGAGGCTCCCGGGGACCGGCGCACGCCATCGCGGCCGCGGCTGCCAGCGCGAGACATCGGCCGTGTGGCCGGGTTCCCGGAGCCGGTCGGGAACGTCCAGAACCGAAGCGGCGCCCTCTCAAGAGGCTTCGCGCCCCACGATCCGCTGGACGAGGAGGCGAGGCACGTCGAGCTCGTCCTTCTCGATGACGCCGATCCGGCCGTCCGGGAGAAAGACCGCCGGAAACGGTGTGCCCTCGGGCAGCGTGCCCAGGTACGCCCCTTCCGCGTCGAAGACGTCGATGGGACCGCGGGCGTCACGCCCCAACCCACGGCGCTCCACCCAGACGCTGCCGTCGCTGCCGATCCCGATCGAGCCGATCCAGGGAATCGTCGGAGCGAACCCCTGCTGCTCCACCACCCGCTCGGCGGGAACCACGCAGGGTTCGTTGCCACCGAAGCGGACACGCATCCCCTCGCCGATCTCCCGCATGGCGTCGTCGTGGGACGCGGGGCGGGCGGGTAGATCCCGCCGGATCGAGCGGCGGAGCGTGGTGCCCTCGTAGAGGTCGACCGCGTATGCGTCCGAGGCCGCCACGGCCAGCGCCCCGCCCCGCTCCGACCACACGATCTCCGGGGAGAAGAGCGGGGGAAGTCTCAGGGCCCCGCCGCACTCCAGCATCATGATCTCGCGGGGATCCGCGGCAGCGAGGGTCACGATGTCGGTGGTGTCGGCCCCGTGGATGCGGCGCAGCGCGTACATGGAGCCGTCGCCACCGGGCGCCTGCGTGCGCGTGCTCACCGTCATCGCCCCGTCGGAGACCGTGAAGTAGTGCTGACGGCCGGTAGGCGGCATCAGGAACGGCTTCACCTCGTCGAGCGGGGCGCCGTCCGGCGCCCCAGCGGACATACCCGCCCTTGCCGAAATCCATCACCCAGATCACCCCGACGGGCGATACCGCCATACGGTAGGGCATCCGCATCTCGCCCGGGCCGCCACCTTCCGCGCCGATGGTGCGAACCAGCTCCCCCTTCCCGTCGAAGACGCCGATCCGCTTCACCTGGGTGTCCAGCACGTAGATGGCGCCGGCCGAGTCGGTGCCGAGGACCTCCCTGTCCAGGTAGCTCCACGCCTGCGGACCCTCCTCGGTGCCCCCCAACGCGGCGTCCGTCTCGAAGCGCCACGCCAGGGGCATGTCCGCGGCCCCGTTCACGACGATCGACACCCCTGCCGAGTCCCGGACCGTCGTGACGGTTTCGTCGGTGCGAGGCGCACAGGCCCAGGGAGCCACCGCTGCGGCCATGGCCACCACTGCCGGCGCGCTTCGGCGCGCGATGGATGAGCATGTCACCCTTCGCCTCCTCCCGCCGCCCGCTCCTCCATCCAGCGGCGCAGGACCACCGCGCTGCACCGCTCCGCGTCCCTGCTCGCGAACACCAACGTCAGGTGGCCGTCGGCCGCCATCGCCTCCAGGCGCCGGACCGCGTCCTCGTTGGATTCCAGCTCGGCCCGGTAGCGCCGCACGAACTCCTCCCATTTCTCCGCGTCGTGTCCGTACCACTTTCGCAGCTCCGGGCTCGGCGCGATCTCCTTCATCCAGAGGTCGACGGCCGCCTTGTCCTTGCTCGTCCCGCGGGGCCAGAGGCGCTCCACCAGGACGCGGGCGCCGTCTTCGGGATCCGGGGCGTCGTAAACGCGCTTGAGGCGTATCGGATGGCTCATCGGTGGTCCAATCATCTATCGGAAACGGCGCCCTCCGGGGTACGAAAGTCGCTCGACCCCCGGAGCTGGCGATCGCAGTCCCGCACCGAGCGGCAGAGCGAGGGAGCCCGCGTCGTCAGCCATCGGCATCGAGTCGTGCTTCGTCCAGGATGGGCTCGAAGAGCTCGACCGGGTTCCCCGAGGGATCCTCCACGATGATCTGCTTCACACCAACCCCCGTGACCATCTCGTTGCGGAATTGCGCGCCCGCCCCCCGCAGGCGTTCCACCGTCGAGGCCAGATCGTCGACCTGGATGGCGAAGCGGTTCCACCCTCCCGACCTGGGCCCTTCGCCCCCCGCGGTCCGCTGCCCGCCTCCGGGAGCCGGGTTCGGGGCGCTCAGCACGAGACGGAGATCTCCAAGGGAGAGCATCGCGAAGGCGGCAGCAGGATGCATCAGGAGCTGGAAGCCCAGAAGGTCCGTATAGAACCCGATCGCCGCGTCGACGTCGTCCACGATGTATCGGACCTGGATCGTCGCCATTGTCGCCTCCTCCCTCTGCTCTCGGGCACGCCTTCGTCACGGACGCACCAGGGGTACCGTCATGCTCAGTCCCAGGTACACGATACCCCGCGTGATCGGTCGCTCCCCCGTCGTCCTCGCCACGCCCATACGCACGTCGGCCCACATCTGCAGGCCCGCAGGCGCTTGCGGACTCTGGTCCTCCTCCTTCCCGGTGTCCAGCTCCATGGAGCCGATGCCGCGCAGTCCCACGGTCAGCGCGTACCGGCCCGGCCAGTGGGTCACCGCCGCCAACGCCAGGGCCCTCGAGTTCGGGAAGGCGCCCGAGAGGATGTACGCCACGTCGGCGTCCTCGGCCACCTGGGCAGGGCCCGAGCCCCACCACCGCACCTCCACCCGCCCGCCCATCTCGACGCGCTGGGCGGGGTGGAAGCCGAGGCGGAGGGCGCCCACCGCGAAGGAGCCGGAGGGTGGGCCGAAGAAGACCCCTCCCACCTGTGGGGCCAGAAGGACGCCCGGCGTCGCATCCGGATCCCGGGGAGCCTGGGCGCACAGGACGACAGGGGCGCACGCCGCGCCGAGGAGCGCCGCCACGGCAGGAAGCGATCTCCCGCGCGCCATCAGAAGTAGACGGTCATCCCGAGGCGCAGCCTGCGCGGCTGCACCCGCTCGAGGGGGACCCCGTACCACTGCCCGGCCCACGCACGCTTGAACGGGGTCGAGACGTCGTCGAAGAAGTAGTAGTAGCGCTGGCCATGGTTCACCAACGTCTGGACCTCGGTCACCGCCTTGCTCCCCAGCGCGTTGAAGAGGTCCAGGGCGAGGCCGAGGTCGAAGCGGTCCAGCTCGAACATCCGCTCCAGGCGGAGGTCGAGGTTGGTCCGCTGCTGCATCTGCGGAGCGCCCCGCGGACCGATGAAGACGTCGTTGCCCTCGAGGGAGGTGAAGAAGGAGAGGGGCAGCGGGTCGCCGCCGTTCTTCGGGCATTCGTCCAGGGGGATCCGGGAGCTGCACGGAATGTACGGCGACACGTTGGCGAGGTAGCCGTAGAGCGACTGCTGCGCCGAGATCCGGAACTGCGGCCCGTAGTGGTCCCCGCTCTGCACGGTCAGGAACGCGCCGCCGCGGAGCCCTCCCGGAAGGAGCCCCCACGCCGACGCCTTGAGCTCGTGGTCGGAGAAGTTGGGAAGCGTCCCGTAGGCGTTCACCCCCTCGTTGACGCGCACGTAGGGGCCGGGGCTGTACTCGGCGGGATCGGCGTAGCCGCTCACGTCGTCCAGGTTGCCCTCGAGCCCGGTGAAGGTACCGGACAGCGAACCTCCCCACCGCGGCCGGGAGAACTTGAAGGTCAGCTGGAGCTGCCCGAAGCGCCGTTCGGCATCGGGCGCGTTCGTGAGCACGTAGTCGGGGTTCCACGTCAGACGCGATACATCCGCGAAGGACAGCCCCGCGGGCGCTTCGCACCCGTCCTGAAGGGCGCAGCTCCTCAGATAGTCCAGGATGGCGTTGTTCGGGATGTACAGGTCGGCCATGTAGACGTTGCCGCCGTTGAACGGGAGGGGCTGGCCGCCCGCGCTCCCCATGTTCACGCGCACCCGCTGGAACAGCGTGTAGTTCGTGGCGCGGTTGCGGTCCACCAGCGCGATCATGTCGTGGTTCGTACGCCGGGTGTACAGCGCCTCGAACTGCACGGAGCTCCCGAACTGCTTCTGGATCCCTACCAGCCACTGGTCGACGTAGGGCTGAGAATAGTCGACCACCGGGCCGGTCTCGTTCAGGCTGATCGTGCTCTCCCGGGTGAATAGCCCTTGCTGCGCCAGGGCATCGCGCTCGGCCTCCGTGAAGGTCTTCGTCGGGTCGGAGATGGGCGGGCCCCGGTAGTACCAGATCTCCTGGTTGGTGAAGACGTCGGAGCCGCCGGCCCGGTCGAACATCTGCGTGATCATGTCCTGGTGATATCGGCCCCAATGCCCCTTGAGGATCCAGGACCCCGCCTCGTCCAGCTGCAGCGTCGCCCCGACGCGCGGATCGAGCGCCTGGTCGTCCACGGCCCTGAAGCGGGGACCGTCCACCGGGTTCAGCCACCCCTCCCACCGTCCCCAACGGACGCCGGGTGAGACCAGCAGTCGCCCGAAGGAGAGGGCCGCCTGGGCGTACGCGGCCGCGTTCGTCACGTCGGCGTCCAGGCGCACCTCGCCACCCCACTCGGTGGGAACGAAGCCCTGCTCCGGATCGGCCCACGTCGCGGGGTCGGACGGCTCGAAGCCGTCGCGCAGGATCGGCATCCAGGTCATTCCGCCGTTGCGCAGCCGGCGGTCGAGGAAGCTCCCCCCCGTGTACTGCGCGCCGAGCTGGAGGAGGTGCTCCTGCCCACCCGTCCGGAAGTGGAGGGACGTCTTCACCTCGGCCGACGTGCTGGACGGGGCGCTGCGACGGGTCAGCGCCGCGTTGCCGAAGGTCGTGTAGGGCGGCGTGAGGGAGAAGAGCTGGATGCCCGGCTGGTCCCGGCCCCCATAGGGGTCGGTGCGCTCGTCGCTGGAGAAGCGGTTCAGGCGCGCCTCCACGACGGCGCGGCTCCCGATGGCGCGTCGCCAGCGGAGGCTGCCGAACCAGGTCGGCGAGCGGTAACGCGAAGCGGCACCGGAGCCCTCGTAGCCCGTCATGCCGTAGTTCTCCGTCTCCGTTCCCACAAACGAGCCCGACAGCTCGAGCTCGTCCGCCGCGTCCGGTGTCCAGGTGAGCTTGCCCAGCACCTTCTGGTCCTTCCTCCTCTCGAGGTCGGGCGCGTACACCCCGGCGAAGTCCACGTGGTTGAGGAAGCGGGAGGCGCGGTTCACGGAAGAGCCGCCCAGATAGTAGAAGAGCCGGTCCGGCAGGAAGGCGCCGCTCACCTCCCCCTCGAAGTCGTAGCGGTCCTTGATCTCCGACCCGATCTCCGAGCTCACGAGGTTGGACCCCGTGAGCGCGTCGCCCGAGAGGGTGGTGCGCAGCATCGCGGAGAACTGGTTGCTCCCGCTCTTCGTGACGAGGTTGACCTGACCACCCTGGAAGCCGCCGTA
Source organism: uncultured Gemmatimonadales bacterium (assembly GCA_963848895.1). Classification (GTDB taxonomy): domain Bacteria; phylum Gemmatimonadota; class Gemmatimonadetes; order Longimicrobiales; family Gaopeijiaceae; genus SZUA-318. The sequence goes on along the minus strand of CAWKGE010000013.1, from coordinate 560,002 downwards.
CTCGGCTCCGGCCCCCAGCCCCCGCACCTCCACCCGTTCCACCCACAGGGGGCTGGGCTCGATGAGCGAGCCCCCGAGCCCGGGGTGGTTGGCCGACAGCCCGTCGATCTGGTAGCTGTTGGCCTGGAAGTTGGCCCCACCCCACACGTGCTCCGCCCGCGCGCCGGGCGTGAGCGCCACCAGCTCCGCCGGGTCGTATGGCACCGGAAGCAACTCCAGCGCCGTGGAGCCCACGGTTGTGCCGAAGTCCGTGTTCTCCCGCTGGATCTGGATCCGGTCCGCCCGCACCGAGATGCCCTCCAGCTCGACGGGCGCTTCCTCGAGCTCGACCTCCACCGCCCGAGCCTCCGCCGCGGCCACGACGACGTCGTCGATGCTGCGCGCGCGATATCCGATGCTCTCCACACGCACCCGGTACACGCCTGCCGCCAACCCTACGAAGCGCGCCACTCCGGAGGCGTCCGTCGCCGTGCCCCGGACGGCGGTAGGCCCCTGGAAGAGCTGAACCGACGCCCCGACCAGGGGGCGGCCTCGCGCGACCGCCCGCACCAGTATCGCGGCGCTCTGCGCCCGCACCGGCGGGGCGGCGGGGAGGGTCGCGAAGGCGGCGAGGGAGACCGGAAGAACGAAGCGGCGACCGACGGTCAGGAGGCGAGACGAGTCGGCCCGCGGGGGCCCTGCGGGTGGACGGTGGAGACCTCCCGACATCATGCGACCTCGGTCTGCGGGGATGCTGCGCGGCGCGGAAGGGCTCCGTAGATCCAAGGGCACGAGGCATGCCAACGGATTTCCCCCGGGAGAGGGGGACTCTCCGGTCCCGGGCGTCCCCTGGGGAGGACGCCCGCCGTCCCGCGTCGGGTCAGAACCGCCAGTACCGCGGGGAGAAGAGCAGCCCGAGGAGGACCAGCATGAGCGCCGCGGCGAGAACGATGCCCAGTATCCGCATCGCGAAGCGCAGCCGGGGGCGCCAGGGTCCCGACCGCTCGACCAGGTCGTCCCTCGCCTCGGGCTTCGGATCGGAAGTGATGTCCACGCTCATGCTCTCTTCCCTCCCTCGTCATGCTCCGCGGAGCCGATCGCCGGTGGATCGACCGTGCCCCCGACGACGAGCACGACCCCGATCCAGAATACGAAGATCGTGTCGACCGGTCACCGTGTCCCGCGCCGGGGAAGCCACCGTCCCGTTGCCGCCCGATAGGTTTCGTACTCGGCCCCGAAGATCCGCGCCAGTGTCGACTCCTCCCACCTGGTGACGAAGAGATGCGCGCTCACCAGGAACAGCGCCGCGTAGGCCAGGAGGGCGACCGACGCGTAGAAGACGGCCGCCCCGGCCAGGGCCGTCACGGCCCCGAGATACATCGGGTTGCGCATCCTGCGGTACGGACCCGATACGACGAGTCGGCGCGGAGGGTCGAAGGGCGCCGGAGTGCCGCGTCCGGCGGTGGCGAACGTGAGCACGCACCAGAGGGCCAACAGCCCTCCGAGGAGCGCCATCGCCCCACCCACGATCTGCGCTCCGCCCAGGACCGCCGGGCGGGCGATGCCCGACCACTCCAGCACCCTTGCCGGGAGCAACACCAGCAGCAGGGCGATGAAGACCGACGCATAGACGATGCTGCGGATCAGGACGAACATCGTCAGCGGTCCCGAGGGCAGCCGGCGTGCCGCGTCAATCGGATCCGACCGCCAAGCAACCCACCACCTGCCAGGCGTCGCTACGGCGGCGGACCGTGCATTCGTAGCCCGCGGGGGTCGGCCCGTCCGTGTAGGATCCGGCGCGCACGCGGGCCGTGCCGGCCTCTTTGTGCTCCGGAAGGTCGGTCCACAGGGCGACGGCGTGCGCGCCGGTGCGCTCCAGCAGCAGCCTGGGCCGCCGCATGCCGGGGAACTCGTGGTCCAGGTCGATGCGGCAGGCCGTCGCCGGGACTACCGGGATCGACGCGCCGGAGAGCCGTTCGGTCAGTCCGGCCGGCGGATCGAGGAGCGGCATCCCGGGGCCCACTCCTACGCACAGGGCCTCGTTGTGCTCTGCCGGTGCCGGCCCGTCTCGATTCCGGAGCAGATAGTCCACCACCAGAGCCTGGATCTCCACGTCCTCGCCGCTGAGACGGGGCGTGGACGGACGGCCGTCGTCGGCGATGGTCAGGTACCGACCCGTGGGGTCGCGCTCCATCTCCACCCGCGTCACCACCGGGAAGCTCACCCACGCCTCAACGGCCTCGCCGTCCCGGACCGCGGGGTCCCACCGCGTCCGACTCGCCGCTTCCAGAGCCGCGCGATCGTAGCCCGGATCCCCCGATTCGGCGAGCACGCATGCATGTGAGATGCCCCCGTCCGGCTGCACCAGCGCCTGGACGACCGCGACGCGGCTGAGCCGGGTGTGGTATCGCGCCTTCACCGAGCTCGCGACGGCGCCGGGGTTGCGGAGCTCAGGAGCCCCCTCCTCCGACAGGATGGGGAGCGCCTCGGGGGCGTTGGGGAAGAGCTGGTCGCAACGAACGACCAGCTCGGGCGAGCCTCTCGGCGCCGATGCACAGGCCTGGAGCAGCGCACCCAGCAGGGCCATCGGCCAGAATCCGCGTATCCCGCGCATCGGTCCTCCCCTCGGCGAGACAGGATGGAACGCGGTCCACGCGCCGTGGAAATGCCCCACGCCACGCAGGGGAGCTCATCGCGCCCCGGCAGGGGGCGCCGCGCCGGCTGGCAGTCGGAACCCGGGGAGGATCGGCCCGCGCTGTTCCAAGGTAGGGGCGTAGGCGCAGGGGCCGCAGCCGGGAGAATGCCTACAAAGGCCCGGCGGATTTGCCCCACAAAACGAAGGGCCCGGCCACCGTGAGGTGACCGGGCCCCGAAGGTGCGGACATCGCGAAGCGCCGGCGGCGTTTCGCGAGACTAGTACATGCCGCCCATGCCGCCGCCGGGCATCGCCGGAGCCTTCTCCTCCTCCGGCTTCTCCACCACCACGGCCTCGGTGGTCAGCAGCAGGCCCGCGATGGACGCGGCGTTCTGCAGCGCGCTGCGCACGACCTTGGTCGGGTCGATGACGCCGGCCTCCACCAGGTCCTCGTACGCGTCGGTGAGCGCGTTGTAGCCGAAGTTGACGGACTTGTTGGCGCGCACCTTCTCCACCACGATGCTGCCCTCGACACCCGCGTTCGGCGCGATCTGCCGGATGGGGTGCTCGAGGGCACGGCCGAGGATCTGCGACGCCGATCTGCTCGTCCTCACGGTCGAGCTTGAGCTTCTCCAGCGCCTTCTGCGCCCGCAGCAGCGCGACGCCGCCGCCGGGCACGATGCCCTCCTCGACGGCCGCGCGCGTCGCGTGCAGCGCGTCCTCGACCAGCGCCTTCTTCTCCTTCATCTCGGTCTCGGTGGCGGCGCCGACGTTGATGACGGCCACGCCGCCGGCCAGCTTCGCCAGCCGCTCCTGGAGCTTCTCGCTGTCGTAGTCCGAGGTGCTCTTGTCGATGGAGACGCGGATCTCCTCGATGCGGCCCTTGATCTTGTCGGTCTCGCCGGCGCCGTCGATGATCGTCGTGTTGTCCTTGTCGATCACGACGCGCTTGGCCTCGCCGAGGTCGCCGATCACGGCGTTCTCGAGCTTGAAGCCGACCTCCTCGGTGATCACCTGGCCGCCGGTCAGGATCGCGATGTCCTGGAGCATGGCCTTGCGGCGGTCACCGAAGCCGGGCGCCTTCACCGCGGCCACCTTCAGCGTGCCGCGCAGCTTGTTCACCACGAGCGTCGCGAGCGCCTCGCCCTCGACGTCCTCGGCGACGATCAGGAGCGGCTTGCCCATCTGGGCGACCTTCTCGAGGATCGGCAGCAGGTCCTTCATGGAGCAGATCTTCTTGTCGTGGATGAGGATCATGGGATCCTCGAGCACCGCCTCCATGCGCTCCGGGTCGGTCACGAAGTAGGGCGACAGGTAGCCGCGGTCGAACTGCATCCCGTCGACGGTCTCCAGCGTCGTCTCGAGGCCGCGCGCCTCCTCCACCGTGATGACGCCGTCCTTGCCGACCTTCTCCATCGCGTCGGCGATCAGGTCGCCGATCTCGGCGTTGTTGTTCGCGGAGATGGCGCCGACCTGCGCGATCTCCTTCTTGCCCTTGGTGGGGGTCGAGAGCTTCTTCAGCTCCTCGACCACGACCTCGACACCCTTGTCGATGCCGCGGCGGATCCCCATGGGGTTCGTGCCGGCGGTGACGTTCTTCAGGCCCTCGCCGAAGATCGCCTGCGCCAGCACCGTGGCCGTCGTCGTGCCGTCACCGGCCACGTCGGAGGTCTTGGTGGCGACCTCCTTGACCATCTGGGCGCCCATGTTCTCGATGGGGTCCTCCAGCTCGATCTCCTTGGCCACGGACACGCCGTCCTTGGTCACCGTGGGGGAACCGAACTTGCGGTCCAGGACGACGTTCCGGCCCTTGGGGCCGAGGGTCACCTTCACCGCACGGGCGAGCTTGTCGACACCGACCTTGAGGCGCGCCCGCGCCTCGACGTCGAATCCGAGCTCTTTGGCTGCCATGATTCGTATCTCCTTCGAATTTCGTCGATTGCGTGTGCGCTTACTTGATCACCGCGAGGATGTCGGACTCGCGGAGGATGAGGTACTCCTCCCCGTCCAGCGTGACGTCGGTGCCGCTGTACTTCCCGTACAGCACCTTGTCGCCGACCTTCACGTCCATGTCGATGCGTGTGCCCTCGTCGGACAGCTTGCCCGGGCCGACGGCGACGACCTCGCCCTGCGAGGGCTTCTCCTTGGCCGTGTCGGGGATGTAGAGGCCGCCGCGCATCTGCTCGGCCTCCTCGAGCGCCTTGACGACCACGCGGTCCGCCAGGGGCTGGATCTTGCTGGCTGCTTTCTTGGCCATCGGCCTTCCTCCTCTTGAAAAAGGCTGAGTGACGGAAGTTGGGTGGGACCCCACGTTAGCACTCGTCATGGACGAGTGCTAACAAGGACCGTAATCTCTAAGGATTGCGCCGCCTGTCAAGCGTCGAACGGCCGCCACGTTGCGGCGCCGGCGCCGCGGGCGAAGGCCCCGCGGAGGAGGCGCGGGCCGTGCGGTGGGCGGGCTCCCGGCCCTACTCGGCCGAGCTCAGAGCCTCCATCCTCGCCACCCCGTCGAGCCCCACGATCGCATGTACGACCTGGTCCGCGAACTCCGCGTCGAACCAGTGGCCGAGGTCGGCCAGGGCCCGGAAGGACGCCCGTCCCTCCTCGTAGGCACGTTCCAGCACGGCGCGTGCCGAGTCCCGGAAGAGGCGCTCGACGGCGCCGGCCTCGATCTCCCCGGACTGCCGCAGCCGCGCCAGGGCGGCCTTCTCCACCTCGGTTCCGTGGTGGTGGATCTGGGCCGTCAGGAGGTTGTGGCTCCGACGGCCCAGGTCGAACTCGAAGTCCGTGAGGTCGTCGACGATCTGGAACGCCGTGCCCAGGCGCGCCACCGCGGGCTCTGCGGCCGCGACCCGATCGGCGGTCTCGCCGCTCTCCAGCACCATCGGCGCCGCGAAGGCCAGCGCGAACAGCGCTCCGCCACGCACCCGATGGACGGCCTCGACCATCGTCTCGGGCGTGGGGATGTCCTCCACCCCGCCCTCCTCGGAGCCCTCCAGCGTGCCGATCGCTGCCATCCGGTCCAGGAGCGCCCGCAGGATCGCGTCGCGCTGGGCGCCGTCCAGCACGTGCGCGTGCTGGCCACGGTCCAGCGTGCGGCGCAGGAGCCGCTCGAAGGACATGAGCTGGAGGATCGAGCGGAATCGGGCACCGGCCACCGGGGCCAGGGGGAGGAGGCTCTTGTCCTGGTCGTCGAAGAGGTTGTCTGCGGCGGTGATGGTGCCCTTGATGCAGAAGTTCAGCTCCGCGTAGAGCCGCAAACGCTCCGGGGTCACGCCCAACGAGGCGAAGATCGACCGGAAGAGGATGAGGAAGAAGTACTCCTGGACGAAATGCAGCCCCTCCGGCGCGAGTGCCTCGGCCGCGTTCGGCACATGGGGCTCCGCGCCCCGGAACTCGGCGCCGAGCACCTCCTTCAGGTCCGCGTACAGCACGCGCACGGCATCGGCCTGTGCCTCGATGTCGGGCGCCAGGCGCTGCCAGACACCCTGCTCCCGAAGGAGCCGCACTGCCGTCGCGGAGCGGAAGACGGGGGAAAGGGTCATGCGGATCGCACCTGCGTCGGATCACGGAAGATCGGCGAAAGGAGCAATCTAACCCCCGGATCGCCCGTGGTCGAAGTCCATCAGCCCCTTGCTGCGATGTGCCGTCCGGCCATCGCCAGCCCGTACAGGGTCAGGAACGGCTCGAGGCGATCCACGGTGCCGAGGTGGGGGCCCAGGATCTTCACGAAGCCGCCCGTGGCCACCACGAGCGCGTCGGGGCGTTGCCACTCGGCCTTGATGCGCCGCACCGTGCCGTCGATGGCGTCCACCGCCGAGTAGAAGACGCCGCTCTGGATGCACGTCTCCGTGCGCCGCCCGATCACCGACGTGGGCGGCTGCAGCTCGACCCGGGGGAGCTTGGCGGTCCGCCGGTCGAGCCACTCGAGCCCGGCCGAAAGGCCGGGCGCGATCACGCCGCCGAGGAAGACCCCGTCCGCCGTGATGCAGTCGAACGTGGTGGCGGTGCCGAGGTCCACGGCGATCGTGTCTCGCCCGTAGAGCTCCCGGGCGGCGAGCGTATTGACGATGCGGTCGGCGCCCACCGACTTCGGCTCCTCGACGTCGAGCGTGATCGGCAGCGCGGATTCGGGTCCCACGCTCACGACCGGACCTCCGGTGATCTCCTCCAGGCTTCGCTTCCACACGAAGGTGCTCGAGGGCACCACCGAGCCGACGACGCCCTGCTCGATGCCGGACCCGGCTCGCCCGATCCCCGCGAGGAAGGCCCGCAGGAGCACCGTCAGCTCGTCCGACGTGCGTGGCACCACCGAGCTGACCCGCCAGTGCGCCACCATCTCCGTGGGTCCGGCGGCCAGCCCGACCACGGTCTCCGTGTTCCCGACGTCCACCACCAGCTGCATAGAACCTCCTCGGCTCCCTTCCCTACGTGATCCTCACGCTACCCGCCAGGACTCTCACGCGCACACCGTCGGACCGCTCGATCAGAAGCGCGCCGTCCCGGTCGATCCCCCGGGCGACGCCCGCACCGGCCTGCTGGCTGAGCACCGGGCGGTCACGCAGCACGTCGCGCGCGGTGAGCTCTTCGCGCAGCTCCACGGGGAGCGACGCGGTGGGCTCCGCGCACAGGCTTCGGAGGCCGGAGACGAGTGCCGACGCGAGTGCCCCCATGGCGACAGGGCGCCCGCCGGCGCTCTCCAGCGAGATCGCGCGGCCAGCGAGCTCGACCGGGAAGTCCCCCGACAGCTGTCGAACGTTGACGCCGATGCCCGCGACGACGTACCCGTCGGCGCGCTCGCACAGGACCCCGCCTGCCTTGCGGCCACCCACCTCGAGGTCGTTCGGCCATTTCAGCCCTACCGCGAGCCCGGGGCAGACCGTCTCCACCGCCCGTGCCGCGGCCAGCCCGACGACGAGCGGGAGATGTGCGGGCACAGACCCGCCCAAGGGGAGGAGTACCGAGATCCAGAGGCCCGTGCCCGGGGGCGAGTGCCAGCGTGTCCCGGCGCGGCCGCGCCCAGCGGTCTGCTCGGCGGCCACGACCACCGTGAAGGGTCGCGCTCCCTGGCGGGCGAGCGCCCGGGCGCGGTCGTTCGTCGACCCGATCACGTCGTGCGCCTCGAAGCGGGGAATCCCCAAGCTCCGCTCCCAGACGGAGACGGGCTCCCCCTCCCAATGCGCGAGAAGGGCCACGCTCAGCGCAACACCCGGAGGGACACGTCGGCGGCGGGCGCGGAGTGTGTCAGCGCGCCCACGCTCACGAAATCGACCCCCGTCCCCGCGACCTCGCGCACGTTCTCCAGCGTCACGTTCCCCGACGCCTCGAGCTCGGGGCGGCTGCCCACGAGTCGTCGGACGCGATCCACCGCGCGCCGGAGGAGATCCGGCGTCATATTGTCGAGCAGGACCCGGTCCACACCGAGTGGGAGCACGGCTTCGAGCTCGTCCAGGCTGCGGACCTCCACCTCGACGGCGAGCCCCCGGTCGTTGTGCTCCAGCGCCGCTCGCGTGGCCTCCACGACACCGCCGCGGGCGTCGATGTGGTTGTCCTTCACCAGCACCATGTCCCAGAGACCGACGCGGTGGTTGGTGCCGCCGCCCGCGCGCACGGCCGCCTTCTCGAGGAGGCGCCAACCAGGGGTGGTCTTGCGCGTGTCGATGACGCGCGCGCCGGTGCCGGACACCGCGTCGACGAACCGTCGCGTGAGCGTCGCGATGCCGGACAGCCGCCCGAGGAAGTTCAAGGCCGTGCGCTCGCCGGTCAGCAGCGTGCGGCTCGGGCCCTTCAGCCGCGCAAGCACGTGGCCGGACTCGACGCGGGCCCCGTCCCCCGCGGACACGTCGACCGACATCCCGTCGTCCAGCGCGTCGTAGACCGCCCGCACGCAGTCCACGCCGGCGACGATCATCTCCTGCTTGGCCACGATCACGGCGTCGGATCGCCGGTCCTCGGGCACCGTCCACATCGTGGTCCAGTCCCCTTCCCCGACGTCCTCCTCCAGCGCGAGGCGAACCAGCGTCGAGCGCGCCCGATCGAGATCCGTGCTTGCCTGCGCCATGGGATTGGCCTCAGCTACCGATGGAAACCCACCCACCCGCGATCAGCCCGACGAACACCGCGCTGAGGGCGAGCCGGTACCAACCGAAGACCGCGAGGCCGTGCCGGTTGAGATAGTGGACGAGCCAGCGCACGGCCAGCGCGGCCGACAGCGTGGCGACCGCGATCCCCACCACCATCGGTGCCAGGCCGAGCGTGGCGAGCAGCGACGGCCCCCCGCCGAGGACGTCCTTCGCGACCTTGAACGCGCACGCGCCACCGAGCGTGGGGAGCGCGAGGAGGAAGCTGAACTCGGCGGACTGTCGCGGCGGCATCCCGACGAGCATCCCGGCCACGATCGTGATCATCGAACGGCTGGTGCCCGGCCACATCGCGAGGCACTGGAGCAGGCCGATGAAGAGGGCCGAACGCCAGGTGAGATCCTCGATCTCACGGTATCGGTGCGTCGGGTCGGCCGTCCCCGGGGCCTCCTGCTCGCCGGAAGGTGCGCTTCTGCCAACGGTCGACGACGATCATCACGACCCCCCACAGCGCCAGCGCCGTGACGACGGCCGGCGGATTGAACAGGTGCGCGTCGATCGCGTCGTCCAGGAAGGGCCCGGCCATGGCGGCAGGCAGGAACGCGAGCACGATGAGGCCGAGCAGCCTGCGGCCCTCGGCGTCCCGCCCCGCGAGGCCGCGCAGCATGCGCACGACACGCGGCCAATAGAGGCCGAGCACGGCCAGGATCGCACCCCCCTGGATGACGATGTTGAAGGCGTCGACCGCGGCCTTGCGCGCGGGCGGCGCGTCGAGCCCGAGCAGCGCGCTCGCGAGGATGAGGTGGCCCGTGGAGCTCACCGGGAGGTACTCGGTGATGCCCTCCACGATACCCAGCACAGCCGCCTGGAGGAACGTCAGCTCGTGCACCGCCCGCGCCTCCGCCTCACCGGCCCGAGCCGGAGAGCATCCGGTCGTAGACCGCCTCGTAGCGCGGCACCACCGAGGCGGCGCTGAAGCGCTCGACGGCGATGCGCCGTCCTGCCTCCGCCATCGCCGTGTGCAGCCGGGGGTCGGTCAGGATCTCCACCGCACCCTCGGCCATCTCGTCCACCGCTCCGCGGCGGATACAGGTATCCCGAAATCCCATGCTCGACGACTTCGGGCAGCCCACCCACGTTCGTCGACACCACCGGTGCTCCGCTCGCCATTCCCTCCAGCGCGGCCAACCCGAAGCTCTCGTTCTGCGAGGGGAGTAGCAGCACGTCGGCGCACGCGATCAGCTCGTCGACGGAGGCGTGCTTGCCGAGGAAGAGCACCTTGGAGCGCAGGCCGAGCTCCTCGGCCCGGTCCACCGCCCGGGGGCGCTCCGGCCCGTCGCCGACGAAGACCAGCCGTGCGGGCACCTTCTTGACGATGCGCGCGAACACCTCGACCACGTCTTCCACCCGCTTCACGGGACGAAAGTTCGAGATGTGCATGACGATCTTCTCGCCGCCGGGCGCCAGCGTAGATCGATGGCAGGGCTCCTTGCCCGGTCGCCACACCTCGGGGTCGATGAAGTTCGGCACGACGTCGATGCGCTCAGCGGGCACCTCGAAGTCGCGCACGGTCTCCTCCTTCAGGTACTCGGACACCGCCGTGAGACCCTGCGAGCGAAGGATCGAGAACGCGGGTGATCGACCGGAACGAGGGGTGCAGCCCCACCAGCGTGATGTCGGTTCCGTGCAGCGTCGTGACGATCGGCAGGTCCCGTTCCGGAGCGATCATCTCGCGCGCGATCCACGCAGAAGTCGCATGCGGGATGGCGTAGTGCACGTGCACGAGGTCGAGGCCCTCCTTGCGCGCGGTGTCGTCGATCGCCACGGCCAGCGCCAGCGAATACGGCGGATGCTCGAAGAGCGGGTAGTCCTCCATCTCGACCTCGTGGAAGAACACCCGCTCGCGGAAGTGCCCCAGCCTGAACGGCTGCGCATAAGACACGAAGTGGACCTCGTGGCCGCGGTCGGCGAGCTGGATCCCCAGCTCCGTCGCCACCGCCCCCGATCCTCCGTACGTGGGGTAGCACGTGATGCCGATCTTCACCGCTTCTCCTCGTTCGTCATCGTCCTCTTCCGCGCCGCCTCCTCGGCGGCGGACGTTTCGCCCGGCATGTGTCCGCCTCCGACCCGCCACGCCTCCAGCACCTCCGCGACCTGTGCCTCCAGCGGAGCCGTGGCGTCGATGGTGCGCGTGTCCGCGGGCAGCTGGTTCCGGAACCACGTCAGCTGGCGCCGTGCATAGCGCCGCGTGCTCCTGGCGATCTCCAGCACGGTCTCCTCCAGCGCCGTGCGGCCCTCCAGGTGGGCCGCGGCTTCCCTGTACCCCGTACCCGTCATTCCGGGGTCCGCCGGGCCGAATCCGCGCGCCAGCAGGGCCCGCACCTCCTCGAGAAGGCCTTCGCGCACCATGCGGGCGGCCCGCGCCTCGATCCGGCGGTCCATCTCGGCCCGCGGCAGCTCGAGCAGGACGACGACGCCCGGGACCGGGGCCCCGTCCGGCGGTGCCTCCCGATGCCAGGCGGACAGGGGCCGACCCGAGAGGAGCGCGACTTCGAGCGTTCGGCTCATGCGCTGGGTGCCGCCCTCGATGGCCATCTCGGCGCGCTCGGGATCGAGGCGCCGCACCCAGGCCGCGAGGCGCTCGGGTGGCTGCAGACGCAGATAGCGGCGCAGCGCGATCCTGCGCTTCTCGTCCATCACGGGCTCGGCGAAGATCGGCTCCATGATCGCCCGCAGGAAGAAGCCGGTGCCGCCGACCAGGATCGGAACCCGTCCACGATCGCGGATCTCCGACATCCAGACCCGGGCGTCGCGGGCGAAGCGCCCGGCCGAATACCGTTCGTCCGGCTCGACGAGGTCCAGGCCGTGGTGCGGTACCGCCCGCCGCTCCGTCTCCGACGCCTTCGCCGTGCCGATGTCCATCCCGCGGTAGACCTGACGGGAATCCATGGACACGATCTCGCCGTCCAGGCGACGTGCCACCTGGAGCGAGAGGGCCGTCTTGCCCGCGGCCGTCGGTCCGGTAATCGCGAGGAACTCGGGCGGGGGGCACACGGCATCGGTCACCCCGACCGGCCGAACCTCCGCTCCAGCTCTCCCCTCGACAGCCGGACGATCGTCGGGCGCCCGTGCACGTCGTGGTGGGGGAGCTCGGTCGCGAAGAGCTGGTCGAAGAGGTCCTCCATCTCGGCGTCGGAGAGACGCTGACCCGCCTTGATCGCGCTCTTGCACGCGAAGGTCTTGGCGATGCGCTCGTGCTGGTTGCGGGCGGAGCGCACCAGCTCGGAGCCCTCGGTGAGCTCCCGGATCATCTCCCGGAAGGCCCGTTCGGCGTCGAAGTACGGGTGGGGGTTCGGCACCGCGTGCACGATGACCGCATCGCCGCCGAAGCCGTCGACCTCGAACCCCGCGCCGGCGAGGAGCCCGCGCAGCTCCTCCACCTGCGCGCACTCCGCAGGCGTGAGCCGGAGCGTGAGGGGGAAGAGGAGGCGTTGGCTCTCCTGCCCCCCCGCCCCGAAGGCGCGCATGAGGCGCTCGAAGAGAATCCGCTCGTGGGCGGAGTGCTGGTCGACGATGATCAGCCCATCCCGGGTCTCCGCGAAGATGTACGTGCGCAGGACCTGCCAGAGCCGCGTGCGTCCGACGGGGGGCTGCGGTGCGGCCTGCTCTCCGGCAGCAGCCTCGGGATCCGGCTCGCCCGGTCCGGCGGCGAAGAGCGCCATCTGGACCTCCCGCGCCACCTCCCCGTCGTCCTCGGCGCCCTCGCGCACGGCCATCGTGGGCACGTCCGTGGGCGTGTCGAACGTGGCGGCGCTGCCTTCGCCCTCCAGCGACCGGCGCACGGCCGTCTCCACCGCCTCCTCCACGGCCGCCTGGTGGCGGAAGCGGACCTCGGCCTTGGCCGGGTGCACGTTCACGTCGACGTCGCCCGGGCCCACCTGGAGGTAGAGGAACGTCCAGGGCCGGGCTCCGCCCGGGATCGTCGTACGGTAGCCGCGCTCCACGGCCCGCACCAGCTCCGGCGCACGGAACGGCCGGCCGTTGACGAAGAGGTGCGCCCGGCGCACGCCCGGACGGGCGGCATCGGGGCGCTGCACCAGGCCGCGGACCTCCACGCTGCCGTGCTCGCCCGCGACCGGCACGAGCGTGCCTGCCTCCTCGCCCGGCCACAGCTGTGCGATCCGGGCTCCGGGCTCGGATACGGCGGGCGCGTCGAGCAGCGTGCGATCGTCCGACGTCAGCCGGAAAGACACCGACGGGTTCGCGAGCGCCAGCGTGTGCACCGCGTCGGCGACGGCCCGCGTCTCGGCGGCGACGGACTTGAGGAACTTGGCCCGCGCGGGTGCGTTGAAGAACAGGCTGCGCACCTCCACGGTGGTTCCCCGCTGTCGAGGGAAATCCTGCACGGAGCCGATCGCGCCCCCCTTCGCGGTGATACGCGTGCCCACCTCGTCTTCGACTTCGCGTGTCTCGAGCGTGAGGTGGCTCACGGCGGCGATGGACGGGAGGGCTTCACCCCGGAACCCGAACGTGCGCACGGTCTTCAGGTCCACCGCGGTGACGATCTTGCTGGTGGCGTGCCGGTCCAGGCTCAGCAGCGCGTCCTCCCGGCTCATCCCGACGCCGTCGTCCGTGACCCTGATGCGGCGCTTCCCTCCACGCTCCACCGCCACGTCGACGCGGGTCGCCCGCGCGTCGACGGCGTTCTCGACCAGCTCCTTGACGACCGAGGCGGGCCGCTCGACCACCTCGCCCGCGGCGATCTGGTTCGCGACCGCGTCTGGCAGGATCTGAATGCGTCGCGGCACGGCGTTCAGGGGTTGGGGCTGGGGTTCAGGCTGTAGAAGCGGATGGCGTTGGCGGTGGTACGTGCCGCCACGGTGGCTGCATCCTCACCCAGGTGAGCCGCTACCGCTTCGGCCACGTGGCGCACGAAGGCCGGCTCGTTGCGCCGGCCGCGCACGGGCACGGGAGCGAGATAGGGGGAATCCGTCTCGATCAAGAGCCGGTCCGGTGGAACCCGTCGGAGGAGATCCACGGCGGTGAAGCTCTTGAACGACGCGATCCCCGCGAACGACACGTACCACCCCCGCTCCATCGCCACTTCGAAAGCTTCCTCCCCGCCGGTGAAGCAGTGGAGGACGCCGAAGGTTCCCTCGGGCGCGTGCCTCAGGGCCGAAGCGACGTCCCCGTCGGCCTCCCGTGCGTGCACGATCACGGGCAGGCCCAGCTCGTGCCCGAGGAGGAGGTGGGCCTCGAAGAGCCTGCGCTGCACCGCCCGCGGGGAGTGGTCGTAATGGTAATCGAGCCCCGTCTCCCCGACCGCCACCACCTCGGGCTCGGCAGTCAGCCGCCGTACGTCTTCGATGGCCTCGGGCGCAGCGGCCCCCGCCTCGTGGGGGTGGACCCCCGCGGTGCACCACAAGCCGTCGTGCGCGCGGGCCAGGGCGAGCGCCGCGTGGGCATCGGACACGTCGGAGGCGATCGTCACCATGTGCGACACGCCCGCCTCCCTGGCCCGAACGAACACCGCCTCCCGGTCCTCCCGGAAGGCGGCGTCCGTCAGGTGGCAGTGGCTGTCGAAGAGCGCCGCGCCGTCCGTCACACCGTGGCGGGTTCGGGCTTGGGCTTCTTCTCCCGGATCTTCCCCTCGCCCCACCGCTTCTGGATCTCCACAAGCGCCGGGGACGCGACGAAGATCGAGGAGTAGGTCCCGATGGCGATCCCGAGGATCAGCACGACCGTGAAGTTCCGGATCACGTCGCCGCCCAGGAGGAGGAGGGCGAGCAGCACCGCCAGCGTCGTGCCCGAGGTCAGCACCGTACGGGGAAGCGTCTCGTTGATCGACTCGTTGATCAGGTCGACCGGGTCGCGCTTGCGCGCCCCCTTCTTGTGCATGTTCTCGCGGATACGGTCGAACACGATGATGGTGTCGTTGAGCGAGTACCCGACGATGGTGAGGATCGCCGCAACGGTTGGGAGGTCGACCTCGACCCGGAAGACCGCGAGGAAGCCCAGCGTGATGAGGATGTCGTGCGCCGTGGCGATCACCGCCGCGAGCCCGAAGCGCAGCTCGAAGCGGATCGCGAGGTAGATGAGCGTCAGCACGAAGGAGAAGAGGACGGCCAGCAACGCCTTCTGCTGAAGCTCGCCGCCGACCTTCGCGCCCACCAGCTCCGTGCGCGTGACCGAAAAGGCGTCGGCACCGAACGCGGCCGACAGTTGTCGCTCGACACCGGCGGCCACCGAGTCGATGGACATCCCTTCCTCCAGCGAGGCGCGGATCACGAACTCGGAGTTCTCGCCGAACTTGGTGATGGGGGGCGACTGCGCGCCCCCGAGGGCATCCCGTACCTGCCCGGCCGTCACGTCGTTGGAGTTGAAGCGCACCTGGACGAGCGACCCACCGGTGAAGTCGACACCGTAGAGCTGCCACGAGCCGATGGTGAAGACGTTGAGCACCATCGCGGCGATCCCGATGAGGATCGCCGCCCCCGAGAAGACGTATGCGGTCTTCCGGCGTTCGATGAAATGGTAGTCCGCCCCTTGGAAGAATCTCATGGCTGTCGCGTCAGATGCTGATGGGGTCCGAGGCCTTCTTGCCCCGGAGGTACACCAGGAAGAAGGTGCGAGTCACGAAGATGGCCGATACGAAAGAGGCCACGATGCCGATGGAGAGCGTCACGGCGAAGCCCTTCACCGGACCGGTCCCGAAGTTGAAGAGGATCAGCGCCGTGAGCAGCGTCGTGATGTTGGAGTCCACGATCGCCGACAGAGCGTTGCTGAAGCCCTCGTCGACGGCCGTGCGCGTGGCCCTCCCGGCGGTGAGCTCCTCTCGTATCCGCTCGAAGATCAGCACGTTCGCGTCCACCGCCATGCCGATGGACAGGATGAGGCCCGCGATGCCCGGCACGGTGAGCGTGGCGTTGAAGCCCGCCAGGCCCCCCAGCACGAACAGCACGTACACTCCCAGAGCCATCACCGCGAGGATCCCGGCCATGCGGTAGTACGCGATCATGATGAGGACCACGAGCACGATCCCCACGACCCCCGCGACGCTGCCCTGGTCGATCGAGTCCTTCCCGAGCGACGGCCCTACGGTTCGCTCCTCGACGACGTTGAGCTTGGCGGGCAACGCGCCCGCGCGCAGCACCAGCGCCAGGTCGCGTGCTTCCTCCAGCGGGGTGCCTGCGCCCATCTCGATCTGTCCGCGGGCACCGATGCGGTCACGGATCACCGGAGCGCTCATCACCTCACCGTCGAGGACGATGGCGAGGTAGTCGCCGACGTGCTGGCCGGTGAACCGCTGGAACAAGCGCCCGCCGGCGCGAGACAGCTCGAACTGGACCTGGGACTGGTTGAACTGCGGGTCCCGCCCGGCGACTGCGTTCTCCAGGTAGTCCCCCGTCAGGAACGGCTTCTCGTTCAGGACGTAGAGTCGTTTGTAGTTGCGGGCCCCCCGCCCGACGACGTCCGCACCCCACTGCAACACCTGGTCCCTTGGAAGCGCGCGCTGCACCTCCGGCATCGCCAGGAACTGCTCGGCGAGGGGGACGTCCTCCACGGCGACGAGGAACGTGCCGGGAACGTCACCGAAGTTGAGCAGCGACGAGAAGGGGCGCAGCGCGTTCTCGGCGGAGACCGAATCCCGCGCCGCCGCGCCGGTCGTGTCGGCGGCCCCGCCGGTGGAGTCGCGCGCCGCCGCGCTGTCGCCGCCGAAGAGGAGCTCCTCGATGTTGCCCTGCTCGCCCCCGCCGACGTCGCGCCCCAGCGCCCGGATGGAGTCCACGCCCAGCGTGCCCACGATCGTGCGGTCGATGCGCGGCAGCGCCGCCTCCACGTCCGCGGTCGGCTGCACGAGCTTGAACTCCAGGTAGGCCGCCGTCTGGATGATGTTCTTGGCTTGCGCTTCGTTGGAGATCCCGGCCAGCTCGACGATCAGCCGGTCGTTGCCGGCTTTCTGGATCAGGGGCTCCTCGACGCCGAACTCGTCGATGCGCGTCCGGATGATGCGGTCCACGCGGTCGATCATGTCGGCCTTGGCGGCGGCCGTCATGGTGTTGTCGGGGTCGGCGACCTCGAGCACCAGGTGCATCCCGCCCTGGAGGTCGAGCCCGAGCTTCAGCGGCCGCTTCACGCAGGAGGCCGGGGCCCCCTCGCCACAGGAATCCCGGTAGTGCGAGTACAGCTGCCAGCCTGCAAGGGCCATCAGTGCGACGATGGTGATGAGGCGGCCTCGGACCGTTTTGAACATGGCCGGACGTTCGGTCGACGAAGAAAGGAGCCCCCTGCGGGGACTGCGTAACGGTAGCCTGTAAAGGTGTTTGCGGTGTCGGCAAGTGTCAATCGCGTGCCGGCCTGCCCGCCGTGGGGACGCGCGGCCCGAGGTCCCGCTACAGGAGCGCCCGGCGCAGCACCGCGTGGACCCGCGCCAGGAAGCGCTCCGGCTCCACGGTCTTCTCACGTAGTCGTCCGCCCCGGCCTCGAGCAGCTCGGCCTCGATCTTGTCGCTCCCGGTGCCGGTGCGCATGAGCACGGGGAGCGCCGACGTCGTGACCGAGCCCCGGATCAGGTCCAGGACCTGGCGGCCGTCCAGCCCGGGCATCGTCAGGTCGAGGACCACCAGGTGGTAGTCCGGATCCTCGCCCAGGATCTCGAGCGCCCGGTGGCCGTCCTCGGCTTCGTCCACGTCGTAGCCGTCCTTCTCCAGGATCGAGCGCATGAGCAGCGCGCGCGTCCGCGTCGTCGTCCACCAGGAGGATGCGCGGCGGCCCGTGTGCCTCCCGCATCTCCTCCTCGTCGAGGCCCTGCCCCAGCACGCGCTCGACCTCGACCAGCGTGGTCTTGGCCTGCCCGACCCACTCCAGCCCCACCTCGTGCATGGGGCGCATCCCACCCTGGGTCGCCACCCGGCTGAGCGTCGCCCACCCCTTCCGCTGCTCGATGGCCTGCTGGAAGCGGGGGCCCACCACCAGGACCTCGCCCACGGGAAGCCGTCCCCGGTACCCGGTGAACCCGCACTCCGGGCACCCGACCGCCCGCACCACCGGCTCCACGCCGTGTCGGTCGGTGAGGCGCCTCTCGTCCGGCGTGAGCTGTCCCCGCACCGGCTCGGCGCACGCCGGGCACACCCGGCGCAGCAGGCGCTGCGCGACGGCACCCCGCAGCGTCTGGGCGATCGTGCTGAACTGAAGGCCCATGTCCGCCGAGGCGGGTCACCGCGCTCACCGCGTCGTTGGCGTGGACGGTCGCCAGCACCAGGTGCCCGGTCATGGCGGCCTGGGCCGCGGTGACCGCCGTCTCCTTGTCGCGGATCTCCCCCACCAGGATCACGTCCGGGTCCTGACGCAGCATGGCGCGCAGCGCGCCGGCGAACGTCATGCCCTGCTTGGTCTCGACCTGGGTCTGCGTGATCCCCGGGAGCTCGTACTCGATGGGATCCTCGACGGTCATGATGTTGACCTTGCCGTCGGCCAGCTCACGCAGCGCCCCGTAGAGCGTGGTGGTCTTGCCCGAGCCCGTGGGGCCGGTCACCACCACGATGCCGTCCCGGTGCGTCAGCAGGCCGCGCAGCCGCTCCAGCTCGGGCGTGGGCATGTCCAGGTCGTCCAGCGTGCAGCGTCGCGCTGGAATCCAGGACGCGGATCACGCACTTCTCGGCGCCCCCGGCGGGAATCGTGGACACCCGCAGATCGTAGCCGCGGTTCCGGATCCGCACGCGGGCCTTCCCGTCCTGCGGCCGCAGCCGGTCGGCGATGTCGAGGCGGGACAGCACCTTGATCCGCGAGATGACCCGGTTCAGGGCCGACATGGGGAGGTCCATGTGCTTGCGCAGCACCCCGTCGACGCGGTAGCGGACGGCGCCCACCCTGCGCCCGGGCTCGATGTGGATGTCGCTGGCGCCCGCGCTGATGCCGTCCCGGATGATGAGGTTGGTGAGCTTCACCACCGGCGTCGCCGCCGCGTCGTCCTCGGTGATCGCCTCCGGGCCCATCTCCTCGACGAGCTTGAGCGCGTCCTCGTCCCCGACGTCGAGCGTGCCGAGGAGCGTCTCCACCGCCTTCTCGGGACTGAACCGCCCGTCGATGGCGTCCTGGATGGCCCCGGGCGAGGCCACCTCGAAGAGCGCGCTCCGGCCCGAGGTGAATCCCAGCGCGCGCTCGGCCTCCACGTCGGTCGGGTCGCAGGTGGCGACCACGAAGTGCCGGTCGTCCTCCACCATCGGGAAGATGTGGTGCTTGCGCGCCATCGTCTCCGGAATGAGGAGCGCCGCGTTCGGGTCCGCCTCGGCGAAGTTGGCCACCTTCAGCCGGAAGTACTCGGCCACCAGCTCCGCCAGCCGCTGATCGGTGAGGCCGTACGCCTTCGTGACACGGCACCACGCCTCGGGCGCACGGGCCGACGGCAGCAACCTCCGGGCGCTCGGACCCCGCCTCGAGCCCGGCGCGCTCGGCGATGCGCACGAGCCAGTGCACGGTCGCGGGCGGCGCTCCCCGAGGACGCGGAGCCGTGGGAGATGGGATCGCCGGCCATCTATCCAAGCACCGCCTTGCGTTTGCCGCGTTTGTCTTCGTACATGGCGTTGTCGGCCTCGGCGAGCAGGTCCTCCAGGCGGATGCGCACGTCGCCGTCGTGGCGGGCCATCCCGATGCTCACCGACGAGCTGATACGGCTCGTGGCTCGCCCTGTTGAACTCCTCGAACCGCTCGCGGAGCCTGTCCAGAAGCAGCTCGGCGCTCTCCCCGGAGGCCTCGAGCGCGAGCACCGCGAACTCGTCACCCCCCAGGCGGGCCACGATGTCCGAGCGCCGGAACGTGGCACGCAGGATGTCCGCGACCTTCATGAGCGCCCGGTCACCGACGTGGTGGCCGAGCGAGTCGTTGATCGTCTTGAACCGGTCCAGGTCGAGGAAGACCATGGTCACCCCGCGCGCCGTACGTCGCGCGAGCTTCAGATACTGCTCGCCCAGGTCGGCGAACCCGCGGCGATTGTAGAGCCCGGTGAGGTCGTCGATCAACGACAGGCTGCGCAGCGCGGACAGCAGTCGATGCCGCTCGATGGCGTGGCGCACGGAACGGGCCAGCACCGACGGCACGATCTCGTCCTTGACCAGGAACTCCTGCGCACCGCCCTGCACCGTGCTCACCGCCACCTCTTCGTCGGCGATGTCCGTGAGCACGATGATCGGCACGTCCGGAGCGAACGCGTACGTGCGCTCGAACGTCACCATCCCCTGGCTGTCGGGCAGCTCCAGGTCCAGCAGGATCGCGTCGATGCCGCCCTGGGTGAGCCGCGCCAGCGCCTGGCTCAGCTCCCCGGCCCACTCCAGGTCGATCCCGGCCCGAGCGTACGTCACCCAGGCGAGCGCGAAGCTCGTCGAGGTATTCGCGATCGGATTCGACCAGGAGGACCTTGATGGGCCGCTGGTACAAAGGTCGCCACCGGGAGCGGGGGAACGGAGGGGATGCGCCGGCCCGAGCCGGACACTCCGATGCCGTCCAAGGTAATGCCGATTTCCGGGTGACGCACGGGGAAAAACACGTGTTTCCGCGCCCGGAGGGGAGGCGCTTCAGCCCCCGCCGTGGCCCAGCAGGATCTCCTCGAAGAAGGCCAGGACGCGCGGGTCGTCCGACTGGGCGAGCCAGAACATCGCGGTCTTCCGCGTCTTCGCCTCACGGGCGTTGCGTGCAAGCTCCATGAGCACGGGCACCCCTCCTCCGCCGGGTCGCTGCGAGAGCGCGAAGACGGCCGCGTCGCGTACGTCCTGCTCCTCGTCCTCGTCCCGCGCCACGTCGGACAACCCCGCCGTGGCGGTCGACGCGGCCTCCTGGCCCAGCCAGAAGATCGCGTTCTTGCGCGCCCCCGTCGGCACGTCCCGCTCGCGGGCCAGCGCCAGCAGCTCCCGCCAGACGTCCGGGACGTCCGCCAGCACCATGGGGAGCACGGCGTCCTTCGCCGCGCGATCGGACCCGGCCCCTCGGGCCAGCTCGGCCAGGTATCGGACCGCCTCGGCCGCGCCCACCTCGCCGAGGTCCCGGCCCCCGGGTGTTCGCTCGCCTGTCGCCCGGAGCGTTTCCAGACGGCGCACGAAGCCGTCCCGCAGCGTCAGCTCCACCTCGAGGGGCCCCGGCCGGCAGCTCGAGTCCACTTCGTAGCGCCCGTGGCCGCGCCACCAGATGCGATTGTCGCCCATGCGGATACCCTGGTCGCAGATCTCCACGCCGTCGCGGGTGGGCACCGCGAACCGGACCGTCCCCTCTCCGGCCGCCGAGACGCTCCGGGCCAGCTCCTGGCTCGCGGCGGGCCGCGGGCTCGACGCCCGCGGCCGCCACGCACATCGCGAGAGCCGCAGCCGCGCTGGCCCCCGACATCCCCCGCCTCGCGCTCATCCGCCGATCAGGCTCATGAGGAAGTCGGCGACGCGTGGGTCCTTGCTCTGGCCCAGCCAGAAGATCGCGCGCTCGCGGAGCTCCTTGTCCTTCTCGTTCTTCGCGACGTCCATCAGGAAGTCCACCGCCTCCGGCTCGTTCCGCTGCGACGCCACGAAGATCACCTGCTCCTTCATCTCCGGGTCGGACAGCGTGCCGTAGAGCTCCTTCATCTCCGCTGCGGTCAGGCCGCCCGTCTGGCCCGCCCAGAAGAGCGCATTCTTGCGCACGTCCACGCTCTCCGAGCGGTCCCGGGCACGGGCCAGCAGCCAGCTCCGGCTGTCGGCGCTCTTGCCCTGCGCGATGGCGAAGATCGCCCGCTCCTTGAGATCCGGGTCGCTCAGTCGCGGGTATAGCTCCATCAGGTAGCGGGTGCCGCCCGCCTTCGGGTTCTGCCCGATCCAGAAGATCGCGTTCTCCCGGAGGTCCTTCGGGCGCGTCCGCGCGCTCGGCGTACTGGCGCAGCACCTGTGCCGCGCGGTCCCCCCCGTGCTGGGAGATCGCGAAGATCGCCTTCTCCTGCAGGTCCGGGTCCTTGCTCTCCCTCAGGATCGACTCCAGGGCGTCCAGCGCCTCGTCCGACTTCACCTGCGACAGCCAGAACACCGCCTGCTCCCGCACCTCCGGATCCGGGTCCGGGTCGCGGTGCGCCAGATCGAGCAGGATGTCCACCGACTCGTCGGTCATCTTCTGCGAGATCAGGAACACCGCCTGGCGGCGCAGCTCCGCCGAGCACTGGTCGCGCTGCTGCAGCACCTTCTTCAGGATCGGCATCGCCTGATCGGCGTTCATGTTCAGGAGCGCGCTCAGCGCCGCGGCGCGCAACTCCTGCTCCTCCCCGCACGGCTGTTGGGCCTGCTGGGTGATCGACCTCGCCGCACCGGCGTCGCCCAGGCTGGCCAGCTGGCCTTCCACCCGGACGCGGAGCTCGTTCGCGTCGTCGCGGGTGCCGGCCTGCGGGTGGCGCTGCTGCTGCGTGGACAGCAGGTCCAGGGCGGCACGCAGGTTGCCCGTCCCCCCCTGCCGGTAGAGGGCGAACGCCTGCCAGTAGTACGAATCCGGTACGTAGCCCGACTGCGGATAGTCCTTGCGCAGCGTCGCGAACGCCGAGGCCGCCGCCTCGTAGCGCCGGCCGTTGAGGGCCTCGCGCGCCGCCGCATACGCCTTCGCCGCCGGGTCCTCCTGCAGCCAGCCCTCGGGAGCACGCGCGCTCAGGGCGGTCTGGTGGACACCGAATCCCATCGCGCCCAGGCCGGCGAGCGAGGTCTGCGCCTCCAGCATCCCGAGGCGGGCGGCCTGCATCGTGGCCCGGAGCCCCGCCATGGAAGCTCCCAAGCCCTCCACCGACGCGGCCGCTTCCACGGCGGCGGCGCGAGCCTGTCGGAGCGAGGCCTCGCGTTCCGCGCGGTCCATCTGGGCGCCGGCGGGCGCCGCCTGCAGCGCCGCAAGCACCAGGGCCGCACCCATCGTCTTCATCATCGATCGCATGATCGCGCTCTCCTCGTCAGGTTCCCGCCAGGCCGGGCCCGGCGGGTACGACCGCCTGGATCCGGGGCAGAACGTCTCTCTCTTCCAGGCCCTGCAGGGCCAGATTCATCTCGGAACGGGCTCGTCCCTGGTCCACGCCCTCCACCTCCGTGACGCGGACGACCTGCACCAGGACCAGCTCGAGGTCCCCCAGGAGGTCCCGCATCGCGGGGTCCGTCGTGTTGGGGGAGTCCAGCAGGAGGCGGGTCTGGCTCAGGAGCACCCGCGCCCATTCGCCCATCGCCGGGTCGACCCGCCCGTCACGGGCGTCGGCCCGCACCAGCGTGAGCAGGGCCTCGCGTGCGCCCCAGGTGGTTCACCGCGGCGGCCCGCTGCACGCCCGGATCCGATGTCACGAACGCCGCCACGGGCGCCGCACCCGGGCCGGTCGGCGCGCTCATGCGCCCGATCCCGATCCCCAGGACCAGCACGGCCGCGGCAGCCGCGAGCCACCCCAGGCGCCGCCACGAGGCCGGGCGGCGCTTCGCGCGCGCCTCCTCCAGGGAGTGGACCGTCGCCGTGCGGGGCTCGAGCCTCGCCTGGATCGCGGCCCACATCTCCTCACGGGGCGTTGCCGGAGGGGGGTTGTATCGACCACGCAGCATCTCGGTCACCTCCGGATCGATCCGCTCCTCGTCCATCCGTCCGTCGTCCATCTATGCGTACTCCTGCATCGCGTCTCCCAGGCTGGCTCGCAGCTTCGCCCGGGCCCTGAACAGCCGTGCCTTCGAGGTCCCCTCCGCGACGCCCAGCGTCTCGGCGATCTCGCCGTGGCTGTAGCCCTCCAGGTCGTGCATCAGGAACACCGTCCGGTACATCTCCGGGAGCTCGTCCACCGCTCCCTGCAACCGCTCGCGAACGTCCGGCTCCAGCCCCGGCCGCGTCCGGCCGAGGTGCGCGGCGTCCTCCAGCGACCGTTCTCGCTTGCGGTGGCGATCAGCCTTCCGGATCCCGTTGAGGGAGACGGAAACCGCGATGGAGTGCAGCCACGTGGAGAACGCCGCGTCGCCGCGGAACTGGTCCAGACGCTGCCAGGCCCGCAGGAACGTCTCCTGCGTGAAATCCCGGGCCAGGTCGTCCGAGCCGGCCATCCGGTACGTGAGGCGATAGATCCGGTCCACGTTCGCGTCGTACAGGCGCCTGAAGGCGACCTGGTCGCCTCCCTTCGCCCGCTCCACCAGTTCGAGGTCGTTCAAGAAGAGCTCGTTGATCGCCGTTGACTCTCTCTTCGTCCGTGGGACACGGCCTGTCCCCGAACGGTTGCGCGTCTCGCGGACCCGACGCGGCAGGCGCACGAGGGGGACGCTACGCCTGCAGGTCGGTGGGCAGCACCAGCCGGGCGCGCACGCCCCGCCCCGCACCGCGGCTCTCCAGCACCAGGCTGCCGCCGTGGCCCTCGGCGATCTGGCGGGACAGCACGAGCCCGATGCCCGATCCGCCGGGCTTGGTCGTGTAGAAGGGCACGAACAGGTTTCCGGTGTCCGCGAGGCCCGGGCCCTCGTCCTCGACCAGGATGTGGAGCTTGCCGGAGCGCGCCAGCCAGCGGATCGTGACCCGCCCGTCCCGCCGGCCTCCAGCGTCGCGTCCACCGCGTTGCGCACGAGGTTGATCAGCGCCTGCTCGAGCTGGTCCGCGTCGGCCTGGAGGGTGACGTCGTCCCCCGCCGACCACGTCGACGGGCAGGCGGGTCTCCAGGTCGGCCACGCGCCGCACGAGGGCGGGCACGTCCACCGGGCCCAGCTCCGGCTGCGGCAGGCGCGCCAGCTTCGCGTAGGAGGCCATGAAGCGGCCGAGCGCCTCCGCGCGGGTGGAGATCACCTGCAGCCCGCGCTGGACGTCCTCGTCCAGGTCGCGCGGGGAGCCGCTCCCGGCCGAGGAGGCTCTGGAGGCTTCCCGTGATGGACTTGATCGGCGCCAGGGAGTTGTTGATCTCGTGCGAGAGCACCCGGATGATCCGCTTCCAGGCCTGGCGCTCCTCCTCGCGCAGCGCGCGGCTCAGGTCGGACAGCGCGAGCAGCTGGAGGGGGTAGCCCTCCTGGCGGACGACGCTAGCGGCGCAGCTCCCAGCGCCCCGTCCCGCCGGGAAAGGAGACCTCCAGCGTGCGGGGCGCCACGCCCTTGAGCGCCTCCTCCAGGCGCAGCTCGGCGGCCTTCTTGCCGATCAGGCGCTCCGCGCGGCTGGCCGAGCAGGCGCTCGCCGGCGCGGTTGACGATGCGCAGCGTCTCCTCGTGGTCGAAGGCCAACACGGCCACGTCGATCTCCTCCAGCACCTTGCGCAGCGTCTCCGTCGCCTCCACCGCGCCCAGGCGCTGCTCCGCGGAGGATCTCCTCGAGGTTGTTCACCTCCAGGTAGGCCAGGGAGAGGGGGTCGGCGGCATCCTCGACACGCGCGCGGATCGAGTAGTCCCCCTCCCGCAGCGCCGCGAGCATGTTGGCGAGCGTGCCCAGGGGCCGGACGACGTGCTCGCGAACTGCCAGCCGTCAGGCCCGTCCACGCGCCCAGGAGCGCGATCGTCACCGTCCACTGGACCCGGGCCGACAGCGGCTCGAGCCAGACGAAGGCGAGCGAGACGGCGATGCCCGGCAAGCCCGCGCGAGCGACGGCCAGCAGCCACGACCCGCCGGTCGTGGCTCAGCTCCTCCACCAGCCGCCCAAGCGTCACGCCGCCCAGGTCGTGGCGCTGCAGGCGCCGGTACAGCGCGCTCCGGCTCAGCCCCAGCGCCTCGGCCGCCTTGCTCACGTTGCCCTGGGAGCGCTCCAGCGCCTTCTCGATGAGCAGGCGCTCGGCCTCGTCCAGGGTCAGCTCCTCCATGAGCACGGAGCCGTCCTCGCGGCGGCGCAGGCCCAGGTCCGCCGCCTCGATGCGGCTCCCGCGCGCCATCAGCACGGAGCGCTCCACGGCGTGCTGGAGCTCGCGGACGTTGCCCGGCCACGGATGGCGGATGAGGGCGTCCATGCGCGGCCTGGGAGAACCCTTCCAGCTCCCGGCCGTAGCGCGCGGTCGGCCTGCTGCGAGGAAGTGCTGCGCCAGCAGCGGGATGTCCTCACGGCGCTCGCGCAGCGGCGGCAGGCGGATCTCCACCGTGTTCAGCCGATAGAGGAGATCCTCCCGGAACTCGCCCCGCGACACCGCCTCGCCCAGGTTCGCGTTCGTCGCCGACAGCACGCGCACGTCGACCTTGCGGACCTTCGACGAGCCGACGCGCTGGATCTCCCCCGTCTCGAGCACGCGCAGGAGCTTGGCCTGCTGCTTCGGCTGGCACGTTGGCGATCTCGTCCAGGAAGAGCGTGCCGCCGTCGGCCAGCTCGAAGCAGCCCACCCGCTCGGTCTTGGCGTCGGTGAACGCGCCCTTCACGTGCCCGAACAGCTCGCTCTCGAAGACGCCCTCGCTGAATCCCCCGGCGTTGACCGCGACCAGCGGCGTTCCTGGACCGGTGCGACACGTGATGCAGCCAGCGCGCGACGACCTCCTTGCCGGTGCCGTGCTCGCCGACGATGAGGACGTTGGCGTCCGACGGGCCCACCCGCTCGATGATGTCCAGCACCGGCTGCATCGCCTTGGATCCGGCGATGAGCTCGGGGACGCCCTCCCCCTTCAGGTGGCGGTTCTCGCTCTCCAGCCGCTGGCTCCGCCGCAGGGCGCGGCCCAGCTCCACCTGCGTGCGGATCATCGTCAGCAGCCGCTCGTTGTCCCACGGCTTCTCGATGTAGTCCCGCGCGCCCCGGCGCATCGCCTCCACGGCGCCCTCGACGCTCCCCCAGGCGGTCATGACCACCACCGGGAGCGTGCCGTCCAGCGCGCGCAGCTGCGTGAGGAGGTCGAAGCCCTCCTTCCCCGACGTCGTGTCCCTCGTGTAGTTGAGGTCCATCAGCACGAGGTCGAAGTCGCCCGCCTCCACGGCGTGTAGCACGCCCGCCGGGGAGCTCGCCGTCTGGATCTCGAAGCCCTCGCCCTTGAGAAGCAGGCGCAGGGCCTCGAGCACGTCGGGCTGGTCGTCGGCTACGAGGACGCGGGAAGGCATGGTGAAGTCTGTCGGCGGCAGGCGCCCCGACGCCACCCGGAAGGCCGCGCCGGATCCTACTCCTCGACGATCCAGCCGTCGCGGAGCTGGATGATCCGGTTGCCGTACTTCGCGTACTCCTCGTTGTGCGTCACCTGGATGATCGTGGTCCCCTCGCGGTTCAGCTGGGCGAGGAGGTCCATGATCATGCGCCCCTGGCTGGAGTGCAGGCTCCCGGTGGGCTCGTCCGCCAGGATCATGGCGGGCTCGGCGATGATCGCGCGGGCCACGGCCACGAGCTGCTGCTGGCCGCCGGAGAGCTGGCTCGGGTAGAGGTCCTTCTTCCCGACGATCTGGAAGCGGTCCAGCGCGTCGGCCACGATGGCCTGCCGGTCCTTCCGCTTCACGTTCCGGTACGAGAGGGGGATCTCCAGGTTCTCGTAGACGGTCAGGTCGTCGAGCAGGTGGTACTGCTGGAACACGAAGCCGATGTAGCGCTTGTTCAGGTCGATGCGGGCCCTCGGCTTCATGGCGTGCACGGGCTCGCCCATCAGGTAGAACTCCCCCCGCCAGTCCCCGTCCAGCATCCCCAGGATGGAGAGCAGCGTCGACTTGCCGGCCCCGGAGGGGCCCATGATGGTGACGAACTCCCCCTTGTCGACGTCGGCGTTGATGCGCCGGAGCACGAACGTCTCCCCCGCGCCGGTCTTGAAGGACTTCTCGATGTTTCTGAGCTTGATCATGCGTGTCGTCCGCTCCTGGGCATCGCCCTCACCGCACCCACCTCCCGAGGACGCCCGCTCGGCATCCCCCTTACCCTTTGGACGGCCGCGGAGCGGCCTGGGTTTCCGTGACTCCCGACAAGCTACCACGAAACCGTGGGGATGCCAGGCATTCGGGCCACCGGTGCGCCCGGCGCCCGTCGATGGAAATTCCCGGCGGCGGCGGGATCGTATGTGCACGCCGATGAGACCCCCACCGCTCCGCGCCGGCCCGTCGCCCGCGCCGGAAGGGTGCGCTCCGGGTCCGCGCGCTCCTCGCGGCCCTCCTGTTCGGGTCGTCCCCGCTCCTGGCTGCCCACGCTCCGCCTCCGCCCAGGCGCTGGTCGTCGCGGTGCGCGACGTGGCCAAGGGCATCGGCGACGCCACCGTGACGATCCTCTACCGGAACGACGTCCTCGATCGCGCGGTGACCGACGCGGCGGCCGGGTCGCGCGCGCCAGCGGGTTCCCGGCCGGGCACGTACCAGCTCCGCGTCGAGGCTCTCGGCTACTCCGCGAAGACCGTGGACGACGTGCGTGTGGGCGTGGGAGAGGTGCAGGCCGTCGAGATCACGCTGGCCCCGTCGCCCATCGCGCTGGAGGGGCTGACGGTGGAGGCGGGGCGGATCCAGATCCAGCGCGAGAACACGGAGTTCTCGACGCAGGTGGAGGAGCGGGCGATCCGGCTGCTGCCGGTGACGCACAACGCGGTGGACCTGGTGGCGCTGACGCCCGGGGCGCGGCCGAACAACGTGTGGGGCGGCGCGAACTTCCAGGCGAACAGCTACCGCATCGACGGGGTGGCGGCGAACAACCCGGGCATGGGCGGCAACCTGATCCAGCCGAACGTGAACTGGATCGAGCGGGTGGACGTGCGGGGCCTGGGCGCGGGTGCGGAGTACGGCGGGTTCCAGGGCGGGCTCATCGACGTGATCACGAAGAGCGGGAGCGACCGCACGCAGGGCTTCTTCCGCAGCACGTACCAGAACGAGCTGCTGAGCAGCACGAACCTTGTGCAGACGGAGATCGGCCGCGAGGTGGCGGACCGGGTGGACGTGGAGGGGGAGGTGCGCGGCCCGATCGTGCGCGATGAGCTGTTCTACTACGTGTCGGCGAAGCGGGTGCAGCAGAGCAGCCAGGCGCTGAACCACCTGGCGGGCGTGGACGGGCGCTACGCGCCGTTCCAGGAGGGGCTGGCGGAGAGCAAGCTGTTCGGGAAGCTGACGTGGGACCCGGGCCCGCGGCATCATGCTGGACGTGTCGGGCGCGTACACGGACACGCGTGCGGACAACTACGAGATGACGGGCTACGAGGGCTGCGGGCGCGACGCACCGCTACACGTCGCCCACGGCGCTGCTGAACGCGTCGCTCACCGAGGCGCTGGGGGATTGGGGCACGCTGGAGGTGCGGGCGAACCACTTCTCGCGGGACGAGCGCTACGACCCGTACGAGGGCGCCGGCGTGCCGGGGATCCAGACGTTCTCGCTGACGCCGCCGTACACGGCGTTCGGCAACGCGCCGTTCACGCTGCGCAGCGCGCCGTCGAGCACGTCGGTGAACGGGCAGCTCAGCTTCCATGTGCCGACGGGTCCGCTGACGCACACGATCAAGATCGGCGGCGAGTACACGCGCGGCTCCTTCCTGGACCGGCGCGTGCGCAACGGCGGGATGACCTGGCTGCCGGCCAACAGCTCCCGCTTCGATCCGTCGGACCCGGATACCTGGCACTCGCTGTCGTCGCAGTGGGTGGCGAGCGAGTGGGGCGGCGAGGTGCACCTGGACGCGGACGTGTCGAACGCGGCGGCGTACGTGCAGACGAGCCTGGACCTGGGGTCGCGGGTGGCGCTGACGCCGGGGCTGCGGTGGAACGAGTGGCGGGGATGGATGACGCCGGGGTCGGGGGCGCGCTTCCGGGCGGTGGAGGCGAAGGGGTGGGATCCGCGCGTCGGGATCTCCGTCGATCTGACGGGGGACGGCACGCTGGTGGCCAAAGGCCACTGGGGCCGCTACCACCAGAGCCTGATCTCGCAGATGTTCGACCGGGTGGGCGGCTCGGACGTGTTCACGAACCGAGGAGTTCTGGTACTACACGCCGGGCGACCTGGTCGACCCGACGACGACGTTCACCCAGGCCGAGCGTGACGCGCTGGCGCAGACGAACGGCTTCCGCCAGTTCGGCGAGGAGACCCTCAACGAGACGGGGCCGGTGCAGGACTACCGTCAGCCCTACATCGACCAGTGGCTGGTGGGGCTGGAGAAGCAGGTGGGCGGCTGGCTCAAGTTCGAGGCGCTCTACACGCGCCGCTCCAACAAGGACATGGTCGCGCTGGTCGACCTCAACCGGGCGACCAACTACACCAAGTTCGAAGGCGTACGCGTCTTCGACGGCGCGAGGCTCCCCCGTCCCCTACCAGGGCGGCACGGTCTACCTGCAGGAGCTGTGGGTGCCCAACTACACCCTGGTCGAGCGGATCCGCTGCAAGGCCAGGGGCGATTGCCCGGACGCATCTGCCGGTGCCCGGCCTCGACGGCCGCCGACACGCTCCACATGCCGTGGGACCCGAAGTACGTGGTGACGACGGCCCCGGACGCGAAGCGCGAGTTCGGGCAATTCCAGCTCAGCATGGAGATCTCCAAGCCGCTGTGGGGGATGTCGCTCTCCTTGGTCGCGCACGGACCTGAAGGGCAATCTGGACAACGTGAGCGGCTACACGGATCCCGACGGCTACGACGCCGGCCCGTACGTGCGCGTCAACGAGTTCGTGAACGCCTACGGCGCGCTGGACAACTTCGCCGACCGCGAGTGGAAGATGTCGATCTGGGGCATCCTCCCCTGGGACGTCCGCGGCGGCGCCTTCTTCACCCACCAGTCCGGCGACCACTACTCCCCCCGGTTCCAGCTCTACCGGGCTCGGCTTCTTCCATTTCAAGGTCGGCACCGGCGCCCTGGGCCTGAACGGACTGCCGCAGTACCCGGGCCAGGAGCTCGACTACGCGCTCATGTACCCGCTCCAGGGACACGAGATCTTCGTCGGTCCGCGCGGGCTCCCCACCCTGACGAGCCGCTCGAACCTCGACCTCCGCCTCGAGAAGCTCTTCGACGTACCGCGGCCACGAGCTGGCCGTGTCCATGGACGTCTTCAACCTCTTCCGCAACCGGTCCATCACCGAGCTCAACACCGAGGTCAACAACGGCCCCGACTACGGCTACCGGACCAGCCAGTCCCTGTTCAGCCCGGGCATCGAGCCGAACAAGTACTTCAAGGCCCCCCAGGAGCGCGTCGCGCCTCGCTCCCTCCGCCTCGGCGTGGCGTTCTACTTCTGAGTCCAGGGCGCGACCGCGCCGGCCGCGACGAAGCTCACTCCGAACGCAGGGCTTCGGACGGCTCCACGGCCGCGGCCCGACGCGCGGGCACGATCGACGCCACCACCACGACGCCCAGAAGCGCGGCCGCGACGCTGCCGAGCGCCACCGGGTCGACGGGACTCAGTCCCAGGAGGAGGAACCGGAGGCCGTATCCGACGGCGACGGCAACCCCGCCGCCCAGGACCAGTCCCGGAAGCGCCAGACCCCACCCCGCTGCGGACGATCAGGGCCAGCACGCGCCGACGTCCGGCGCCGAGGGCCATGCGCACGCCGATCTCCCTCGTGCGCTGCGACACCGCCACCGCCACCACGCCGTAGATCCCGATCCCCGACAGAAGTAGCGCCAGCAGGCCCAGCGCGGAGGTGATCGACGCGGCGATCCGCTGCGGCAGGATCCCGACCCCCGTGTAGCGCTCGAGGCTGATCACCGGCGTCAGCGACAGGCTCGGATCGACCTCGAGGATGCCCGCGCGCAGCGCCGGCGCCACCCTCGAGATCCCCCCGGCCGACCGGACCACCACGTTCAGGGACGGCCGGTATTCCTGCCACAGCGACACGTAGACGAACGGCCCGGCCTCTTCGGTGAGCATCTGGTTCTTCACGTCCTCCACCACGCCCACGACGGTGCGCCACTCCTCCTCGATGGCGGGCATGAGGATGCGCACCCTGCGGCCGAGCGCGTCCTCACCCGGCCACACCCGGTCCGCGAACGTGCGGCTCACGACGACGACGGGCTCGCTCCCCTTCGCGTCCTGCTCCTCGAAGGCCCTGCCGCGGAGCACGGGGATGCCGAGCGTGCGGAAGTAGCCCGGACGACGTAGTTGAAGTCGATGCCGAGCCGCTCTCGGCCCTCCGGCCCGTTCCAGCCTTCCGGAACCGCTTCCGTGCCGTGGCTTCCCAGGTCGAGCGGGAGGTCGATGGACAGCGCCGCCTCCCGCACACCCGGCAGGGAGCGAAGGTGCTCGACGAGCTGACGTTGGAAGACCGTCCCCTCCTCCGGCTCGTACCCCTCCAGCGAGAGGTCCACCTGCGTGAGGTAGGCGTCGCGGGCGTCGAACCCGGTCTCCACGCTCGCCGCCCGCTGCAGCGAGCGCAGGAACAGTCCCGCCGCCACCAGGAGGACGAGCGAGAAGCCCACCTGGCCCGCCACGAACACCTGCCGGAGGCGCCCCGCTCCGCCCGTGCCGGCTCCCGTCGTCCTTGAGCGACGACATGAGCTCGACAGCGCGTGGCCTGCAGGGCCGGGAGCAGGCCGAAGACGAGCCCGGTCAGGAGCGTCACCCCCAGCGCGAAGAAGAGCACGCGCAGATCCGGCGAGAGATCGACGTGGATCGGAATCGGCACCGGCAGCCGGTCCACCGGAATCAGCCCGAGGAGCCAGACTCCCAGGACGCCGCCTGCCGCCCCGCCGAGCGCGAAGATCACCAGCGACTCCGTGAGGAGCTGCGACACAAGCCGTCGCCGGCCCGACCCCAGCGCGAGGCGCACGGCGATCTCCTTCTCGCCGGGCGGTGGCGCGTGCGATGAACATCCCGGCCACGTTCGCGCAGGTCACCAGGAGGATGATGCCGACCATCGCCATCAGCACTCCGAGGAACGCCGACACGCCTCCACGGCCGGCTCCCGGGACGAGACCGAGGCGAACGACCTTGCCCCCCCGCCGGGACCCCGTCTCGGGGTAGGCCTCCCGGAGCCGAGTGTACACGCCCTTCACCTGCGTGTCGGCCTCCTCGACGGTGGCGCCGCGCGCCAGCCTCGCCACGGCCATGTGCCAGCTGGCGCGCCGGTTGTCGAAGTCGTCGCGAGCATCCTTCAGCAGCGTGACCGCCCGCAGCGGCACGTACACGTCCGGCTGGAACCCGATGGTGTGCCCGTTGAACCCGGCCGGCGCGATCCCCACCACGGTGAACGGCACCCGGTTGATGCGCACGGTGCTGCCGAGGACATTCGGGTCCCCGCCCCATGCGTTCCGTCCAGAACCGGTGGCCGAGGACCGCCACGGCCGGCCGGCTCCCCGGCGTGTTCTCTTCGGCGGTGAAGAACCGGCCCTGCTCGGGGACGACACCCATGACGTCGAAGTACGCCGGCTCGACCTGCATCCCCGTAATGCGCTCGCCCTCCCCATCCCGGCAAAGGCTGAACACCTCGAACGTATAGGCCGCCGTGCTCGCCAACGCCGGCACCTGCGCACGGATGTCCGCATAGTCCGGATACGCGAAGGTGTCGAAGCCGTGCCCCTGGGTGGTGCGCCCGAGCTCCACGACCCGATCGGGCTCGCGGACCCCGGGGACAGGCCGGAGGAGCATCGCGCTCACCGCATCGAATATCGCGGTGTTCGCCCCGACGCCGATGGCGAGGGAGAGGGCGGCCACCAGGGCGAAGATCGGGCGGCGGCGGACCTGGCGCACGGCGTGGCGCAGATCGAACCAGAGACGTTCCATGGGTGTCCGGGGCAGCGGGGAGACGATCTCGAGCCCCTACGGCCCCCTTCGTGACCCGGTTTCGCGGAGCACCGCCGCCGGGTCCGAGCGGCAGACGCGGCGAGCCGGCAGCCAGGCCGCCACGCCCGCCACGCCGGACAGGATCGTGGCCGCGAGCGAGAGCGTGAGCGGATCGTTCGGGCTCACCCGGTAGAGGAGGCGGGACACGATCCCCCCCAATGCCAGAGACCCGAGCAGTCCCAGGGTCAGGCCCACAGCCACGACCACCAGCGCACCGGCGACCACCAGGCGCCGCACCTCCGGCGCGTCCGCGCCCAGCGCGAACCGGATGCCCATCTCGCGGGCGCGCCGGCTCACGGCGTGGGATACGGCGCCGTACACGCCCACGCCCGACAGGAGGAGCGCCAGGACCGCGAAGGAGGAGAGGACCGCCGCAACGAAGCGGTCGGGTGCGAGGGCGCGGTCGACCGCATCCTGGAGTGGGCGCACCCGAGCGGCCGCGAGCGACGGGTCCAGCCCCGAAACGGCCCGACGTAGCCCCGAGGCGAGGCCCACGGGGTCCCCGTCGACGCGGACCACGATCGACATCCGTCCCGGAGACACCTGTCCGTAGGGAAGGTACACGGCCGGGCCCGCCGGCTCGCGGATCCCGCCGTGGCGGACGTCGGGGACGATCCCGACGATCGTGCGCCACGAGAGGGAGCCCGCCGTTCTCCACGGCGATGCGGCGTCCCACGGCGTCCCCCTCCGGGAACCAGCGCCGGGCCAGCGTCTCGTTGACGATGGCGACGCGCTGCGCCGTGGCATCGTCGCCGCGCTCGAACGGCCGGCCGACCACGAGGGGAAGCCCCACGGTCTCGAAGTAGGCTCCCGTCACCGGGCGCAGCCGCGCGGCCTGCCGCTCGTCCGCCGCCCGGCGCGGGGCACCCTCCACCCGCACGTCCACTTCCTCGTCGTCCCCGGCGAGCGGCAGCGACCGCGCGGCCCCCGCGGAAACCACCGTCGGGAGACCTGCCACCTGCTGGAGCAACGCGCCGTAGAAGGCCCGGCGGGCCGTGGCGTCCGCATATCGGGACTCCGGAAGGGCCACGTCGAAGGCGAGCACCCCCTCCGCCCGAATCCCGAGGTCCACCGCGTCGAGCTCCCGGAAGGAGCGCAGCAGGAGCCCGGCCCCCACCAGCAGGACCAGCGCCATCCCCACCTGCCCTGCGGCAAGGAGGGCCCCGGGTCCAAAACGACCCCGACGGTCTTCCGGCGCCCGGAGCCGCGCCGGAAGATCCCGCCCGCCGGCGCGCCACGCCGGCAACACACCGAACAGGACCCCGGTCGCCACCGTGATGAGTGCAGCGAACGCGAGCACGCCGGTATCGATGCCGACTCCGTCCAGACGGGGCACCGCTCCCTCCGGCGCGAGCCCGAGCAGCGCGTCGGTCCCCCAGGCCGCGAGGCCCAACCCCGCGACGCCGCCCGCGGAGGCCAGGACCAGGCTCTCCGTCAGGAGCTGCGCGAACACCCGTCCTCGCTCCGCCCCCAGCGCCATGCGCACGGCGATCTCACGCTCGCGGCCGAGGGCGCGGGCCAGGAGCAGGTTGGCGACGTTCGCGCAGGCGATGAGGAGCGCGAACGCCACCGCACCCAGTAGGACCCAGAGGGCGCGCGTCGAGCCCCCCGACAGGTCCGCCCTCAGGGCGGTGACCGCCACTCCGGCGGCCGCGTCAGCATCCGGGTACGCCTCGGCCAGGCGGGACGCGAGGGTGGAAGCGTGCGCCTGCGCCTGTGCGAGAGAGACGCCGGGCGCCAGGCGGGCGATCACGTGCAGCCCGGGACACCCCCGACCACAGGGCATACCGTCCCCGGCCACCCGTGGCCGCCACAGCTCCGCGTCCGGGGCGAACGGCGGGCGGAAGCCTTCCGGCATGACACCGATCACCGTGTAGGGGACGTCGGAGAGCGAGACGCTCCGCCCCACCACATCCGGGTCCCCGCCGAAGCGCGCGCGCCATGCGCGATGGCTGAGCAGCACCACGTCCGGGGCGCCCTCCACGTCGTCCGCACCCAGGAAGTCGCGGCCCAGCGACGGGCGGACGCGCAGCACGCGCGAGAACATCGCGTGGCTCACCTCGGCGGCACGCAGCACCTCCGGCTCGTCGATCCCCGTCAGGGTGGGCTCCCACGCGCGCCACGCGGCCGTGGCCTCGAAGAGCCGGGGCTCGTCACGGACCTCCCGGAACGTGGTCACGTCGAGGCCGGCGCGCGCGCGCCCCTCCCCGCTCGTCACCTCGCGCCAAACCCCCACGAGCCGATCCGGCTCCGGGTACGGCAGCCGCTGCAGCAGCACGGCGTCCACGACGCTGAAGACCGCCGTGTTCGCTCCGACTCCCACCCCCAGCGTAGCGACCACCAGGAGCGTGAAGCCGGGCGCGCGCACCAGCCTGCGGACCGCGTAGTGGATGTCCCGAACCAGCGTGCCCATCGTCCTCGTCGTTCTCCGTAGCGCCGTTGGCTACGACCGGTTCCCCGTCCAGGGAAAAGGAGCGGCCGCCTCGCGACGACCGCTCCTTCCAGGGGCGGACTCACATCATCACGTCACCACCCCACCCGCCCCACACGTTCCCCAGCCGCCCCACCCTTCATGTTCCGGGAAGCGTCAAATCGGATGCCGATTTGACGCTTCCATCTCAGTGCATATCGAAGCCGGCCTGCTCCATCTCCTGCGCCTTGCGCGCGTCGTCTTCACTGACGATCTGGCCGTCGAACAGGTGGATCGACCGGTCCGCCACGTGCGCGTAGCGCGGATCGTGCGTCACCATGCAGATCGTCGCCCCGTCGTTGTGCAGCTCCTTCAGCAGGTCCATCACCGCGTTGCCGTTCTTCGAGTCCAGGTTCCCCGTCGGCTCGTCCGCCAGCAGGATCAGCGGCTTGCCCACGATCGCCCGCGCCACCGCCACCCGCTGCTGCTGACCCCCAGACAGCTGGCTCGGATAGTGCCCCATCCGGTGCGCCATCCCCACCCGCTCCAGCGCCGCCTGCACCCGCTCCTTCCGCTCGCTCCCCGGCATCCCCCGGTACGTCAACGGCAGCTCCACGTTCTCGTAGACCGTCAGGTCCCCGATCAGGTTGAACGCCTGGAAGATGAACCCGATCGCCTGGTTGCGGATCTTCGCCCGCTGGCTCGCGCTCAGGTTCTCCACCGGCTCGTTGTCCAGCAGGTACTTCCCCGCCGTCGGCGAGTCCAGCAGCCCCAGGATCGACAGCAGCGTCGTCTTCCCGCACCCCGACGGCCCCGCGATCGACACGAACTCCCCCGTCCTGATCTCCATCGTGATGTTCGACAGGGCGTGCGTCTCCACCTCTTCCGTGTAGAAGACCTTGCTCAGGCCCTCCAGCTTGATCAACGCGTGATCTCCGGCCATCTGCTTCCCCTCTCCCCGTTGGAGTACGGACTCAATTCTTGATCTTCACCCGGTCGAATCCGTCCCACTGGGACATGTCCGACAGGATCACCACGTCGCCGGGCTTGAGCCCGTCCTTCACCTCGATCTCGTTCACCGAGCTCGCGCCCAGGCGCACCGTCACCCGGTCGGCGTATTGCCCGTCGGGCGTGAGCTTGAAGATGCTCACGTTGCCGTTCGCCTGGCCGAACGTGGGGCGCCCGACGTAGACGACGTCGTCCAGCCGCTCGATGATGACGTTGCCGTCCACGCTCAGGTCGGGCCGCGCCGAGGGCGGAAGATCCGGGGGAAGCGCCACATCGATCGTCACCGTGCCGTTGCGCACGGCCGGGTCGATGCGCACCACCTGGCCCATGATCGTGTCCGTCCGGGTGTCGATGTTCGCCTGCTGGCCCACGACGATGTCCTGGGCCTGCGTCTGCGGGATGCGGATCTCGGCCTTCAGGCGCCCCGGCACGACCACTCTGGAGAGCTGTTGGCCCGACTGGACCCACTGCCCCTCCTGGAGGGGGATGTCGAGGGGCGCCAGCACCCCGGCCACCGGCACCGTCACCTGCATCGATTGCAGGCGGTCCTGGTTGAAGTCCACCAGCTCCGCCAGGCGACGGATCTGCTCTTGCTGCGCTTCGATCTGCGCGCCGGAGGTGTTCTGCATCACGGAGAGGCGGTCCTCCTCGATCTGAAGCCGTTGCTGCAGCTCCTCCATCGACTCCTTGGACCGGTCCAGGTCGGCCCGGGCCACCAGGTCCGGGTTCTCGTCGAAGAGCTTCTGGTTCGTCTCGTACACGCGCTTGCCGTCAAGGAACTGCGTGCGCACGGTCGCCACGGTGCCCCGCTGGGTGAGCTCCTGCGTCTGCAGGCTCGTCCGCAGCTGGGCCAGCGCCGCCTGCGCCTGGCTGAGCTGCTGCTGGGCCTGCAGGAGCTGCATGTCCACGTCGGGGTTGCTCATGCGCATGATGACGTCGCCGGCCTTCACCTCGGTGCCGGGGAGGGAGAGGATCTGCTCGATCCGCCCCGCGGTCACGGCCGTGATCCAGCGCATCTGCTCGGGCACCAGCGTGCCGGGCCCGCGCACCTGCCGGACCATCGTCCCCTGCTCCACGGTGTCGCGCCACACCACGGCGCCGTCCACGCTGGGAGCGGCGGAGGGGAGCTGCTGGATGCCCAGCGTGATGATGGCGAGGCCGCCGAGGATCACCGCCGTCCAGACGATCCGCTTCTTCTTCTTCTGCGGCTTGGTATCGCGAATGATGTCCACGTGTCGCGTCCTTTATGCGTCGGAGCCCGCGGTGTCGTCGCCCGCGCCATGTTCCGGACGCAGGGGCTGACCGACTGCGGCCTCGAGGCGGATCAGGTTCCAGTGGAAGTCGTAGACCGCGTTCAGGTAGGCCTGATCCGCGGTGGTGGCCGTGGTCTGCGCGTCGAGGAGCTCGAGCAGCCCCACCGCCCCCAGCGCGTACCGGCGCTGCTGCGCCTGGAGCTGTTCGTCGGCGAGGGACCGGTTCCGCTCTTCCAGCTGCACGACCTGGTAGGCCGCCGTCAGGTTGTCGAACGCCTGCGTGACGGCCGTGCGGAGCCGCAGCTCCTCGGCGCGCACCGCGTACTTGGCGTCTTCGGCGGCGTTGTTCGCCTCGGAGACCTGACGCTGGCGGTTGAAGCCCGTGAACACCGGGATCGACACCTGGAAGGTCACCGCCAGGGGCAGCTTGGTGAAGTTGAAGGGAAAGACGTTGTTCTGGGACAGGTAGGCCTGGCCCAGCGCGTCCGTGTAGCCGTATTGCGAGCAGTCCCCCATCGGTGATCCCGGGGTCAGCGGGTACGAGGGCATCGTCGCCGCGATCGCGTTGTTGCGCTGGCAGGTCCTGAACGTGTTCTCGGCATCGCTGTGCGCGGCGCCCAGCACGAAGTTCCGGTTGGTCGCCTCCTGCGCGACCCCCTGGAGGCTCGTCGTGAGCGAGAACGAGGGGAAGTAGCTGCTGGCGGCCTGCTTGGCCGTCGCGCTGGACGCGCGCTCCTGGGCCTCGTACGCCCGGAGCGACGGATGCGAGTTCAGCGCCGTGGCCATGAGCTCGTCGCGGTTCCAGGTGGGCTCGAAGACCTTGAACTCGCTGGAGAGCTCCGTGTCCTCGTCCAGCGGCACGCCCAGCTGCTCGGCCAGCAACGCCATGCCCTCCCGGTACTGCCGGCGCGCCTGGATCAGGCCCACCTCGGCCCGCCCCAGGTCCACCTCGGCCTGCTTGCCGTCCGTGCCCGCCGCAGCACCCGAGCTCACCCGGGTCTGGACGATCCGGAGGTTCTGTTGGGCCCGGTCGACCTGGCGCTGCGCCACGTCCACGCCGTCCTGTGCGCGGAGCACGGCCATGTATTGGAGGGCCACCTGCGACTCGAGATCGAACTCGGCCGCGGTGATGCGCGCATCCACGGCCTTCTGGTTCGCCCGCGCCGCCGGAACGCCGAAGATCGTATTCCCGTTCAGCGTGCCACGTGGCACCCAGCCGGTAGTACGACTGCAGGAAGTCCGTCCCCGCCACACCCAGGTCCACCGTCCCGAACTTCTGGGCGCCTCCCTGCTGCCACGTGTAGTTGGAGCTCGCGCTCACGGTGGGGAGAAACGCCGAATAGGCCTCGCGGGACCGCCAGTCGGCGGCCGCGCGGTCGTTCTCGGTGCTCAGGTACGTCGGGTTGTAGTCCCGTGCCAGCCGGATCGCCTCCTCCAGCGTCAGCTGCTGCGGCACCTTCTGCGCCACCAGCGCCGTGGCCGCCAGGGCCAGCAGCACGAGGGCGGCGAGCAGGGCGCGCGCCAGGACCGCCTCGGCGGCCCGTGCCTTCGTCGTCGTCGTCACGCTCGAATCATCTCGCTTCGTATTGGATCTTCCGGATCGTCATCCGAGCGGAAACGTCCGACCGGAGCCGGCGGGCTGATCACCGACCCGTCCCCCATCCCCTCGTCGTCCCTCCGGCCGGACGCGGTTCCGCTCGTGCTGTCCCTTCTCTATGGAAGGGCCGTGCCACGAATCCATGATAACGTTAACCGATTGTTCTACATCAGGTTATGGTCACCGACCTGATGAATGTGTCGAGATTCGGGCCGTATCGCCTGCGGGAAGCCTCGTCCCAGAACCGGACAGTTCAGGGGTCCCGCCATGGGGACCCTACGGAGGGAGATGCCTCCGGGTTCCGGGGGAGCGTCGCGGGTGTGGATGGCCGCCGGCCCTGGCCGCGACCCCGGAGCCGCGCGGCGCGGCGGACCTGCAGCTACGCCAGGAGCCGGCGGTGGTAGTCGATCTGTCCCAGATGCCACGCCAGGTGCGCGGCGAGGTGCAGGAGGAAGAGATGCGTGCTCGCTCCCTCGAACATCGGGGGCGTCTTCCCGGGATACGGCTTCGCCAGATCCTCGTCCGGGAGCGAGGCGAGCGTCCGGGCGACCACGGCCCGGCAGTGGTCGATCCGCTCGAGGATCTCCGCGCGGGGCACGTCGCGCTCGCCGAACTCCGCCTCCCGGTCGCGAACGTAGCCCGTGCCCCCGAGCACGGCGCCGACGAAATGCTCCAGGTTGCCGACCAGGTGGAGCGCGAGCGTGCCGGCGGAGTTCTTGATGCTCCCACCGGAGCGCCAGACGCCCGCGTCGTCCGGATAGGTCTCGATCTGCTCGGCCAGGGCGTGCAGGTCGCGGTCCAGGATCCTCGCGAAATCCGCGGTCGGCGTGGCGCTCATCGGGCTCCCTCCTTCCAGGCGGCCCGGAAGCGGACCGCGTCGTCGTCGGCCCGGGGCGCCAACGATGCGGACAGCGACTCGTCCTGCGCCAGCGTCACCATGGCACGGTGCTCGGCACCCCGGCTGAGCCAACGCACCTCGATCCGGTCCCCGGGGCTGCGCCCGTCGAGCGCCGCGTCCACGTCCTGGGGCCGGCGGACGCGGCGGCCGCCCAGCGCGGTGATCTGGTCTCCCCGGTCGATCCCGGCCTCGTACAGTGGCGTGTCCACCAGGGTGGGGCCGTCCACCACCGCCCCATCCCCACCCGCCCCCATGCGCACCGGCCCGAGGGAGGGCCGGCCCGGCTCCGCGAGGGCGAAGCGGATCCCCGCGGCCGACAGGAGCGCCGCGTAGTCGACCACGTCGCGGCCCCGCACGTACCGCTC
This sequence comes from uncultured Gemmatimonadales bacterium, assembly GCA_963848895.1. Taxonomy (GTDB): domain Bacteria; phylum Gemmatimonadota; class Gemmatimonadetes; order Longimicrobiales; family Gaopeijiaceae; genus SZUA-318. Next base: position 519,189 of record CAWKGE010000013.1, on the reverse strand, counting down.
GAAGAAATCACGGGCAAAGGCGTCGTCCCCCGTCACACGGGCCAGCGCCGTCCTGGATGTCGTCCACCCGGTAGGGGATCTCCGGCGAGCCGTGGGCGCGCCACATCTCCCGCATCAGGTCGTCCAGGGTCACCCCCGGGAAGCGGGTGCGCAGCGTCAGGTCGAGGCCCAGCCCGATGCCCTCCCCCCACGTGTAATACGACAGGAACGTGTTGGCGAAGTTCGTCTCGTCCACCGAGACGGCGGCGTCCACGAAGGGCGCCTGCATGCTCATCTCGATGGGCGATGCGTACCGTCGCCCGCGGGCGTTCACGACGGCGGCGGCGGCCCGTCCCACCGCCGCGGCGAACCCCTCGTCGTCCGCGATTCCCGCCCGCCATATCGACAGGTCCGTGTAGTAGCTCGTGAAGCCCTCGCCGAACCACAGCTCCCGCGACATGTCCGCGTGCTCGAAGTCGAAGGGCTCGAGCTCGGCGGAGCGGATCCGCTCCATGTTCCAGGAGTGGAAGTACTCGTGGGCCACCGTGCCGAGCATTCGTCGGGGCGCGCGCGCCAGCGACCCGGTGCTGGTCAGGACCGTCGAGTTGCGGTGCTCCATCCCGTCGCCGTCTGCCCACGGGAGGTAGCACGCCAGGAAGGTGTACGTCCCGAAGTCGTAGTGCGGAAACGTGCCGTACACGCGCTGCTCCGCCTGCACGATCTCCATGGCCCCGCGTGCGTACGCCTCCGCCTCCTCGTCCGTGCCCGTGTGGTGGAGCGCGATCCGAATGGTCTCGGGCCCGTCGGGTCCCTGGACCTGCCAGGAGGTCTCCCAGAAGTCCGAGACCTCCGTCGGGCTGTCCATCCAGTAGTCCAGGTCCGGCGCCGTGAATCGGTAGGGATCGTCGGTGGGCGCGAGCTGGGTCGCCACGCGCCAGCCGCTCCCCTCCGGCACGTGCACCGTGAGCTCCATCGGCCGCGCCTCGAGTCCCCGCGCCCACACGAAGGTGGCCGGCATGTTCAGGTGCCCGTGCGTGAGGTCGATGCCCGTGTACGTCCCGTCCGCGTGGTCGCCGTAGAGCGTGTAGCTGACGCGGACTTCACCGCCGTGGTCGGACACGTTCCACTGGTGGAGGTTCGGTCGCTCGACCATCACGGCCCGTCCGTCCGCGCCGGTCGCCCGGAAGTCGTAGACGTTCTTCGCGAACTCGTGCAGCGCGTAGCGGCCGGGAGAGGTCCGGCTCATGCGGATCTCCAGGGTCCCCGGGTTGAGGTCAGGGAAGACCACGGTGATCTCCGCCTCGTGGTGCACGGCGTTGGGGAAGGAGATCTCGTACCGGATGGGCGCCTGGGCGGCGGCCGGCGTCGCGGCGGCCAGGAGGAGCCCGGCCACGAGAATGGTCGTGACACGCATCGGAATCGTCGTCCGGAAGGGTTCGAGAGGCAGGCCAAGTTATCCCGCCGTGCGGACGCACGCCAAGGGACCGCTGCCGGGCACCCCATGGCCGCCCCGGGCGACGTGCGCGGGTACCCCGCCCCCGGGCCCCGGGCTATCTTCGAGCCGCGTGCCGTACCCGTGCCCAAGCGTCCTCCTCACCGAATGACCTTCACGTCCGCCCATCTGAGCATGTTGGCGCGCCATCTCGACCCGGCTCGCCTGGAGCGGGACGTGCCGCTGGCCCCCCTGACCACGTTCCGCATCGGCGGGCCCGCGGACCTCCTCTACCGGGCGCGCACCACGGACGAGCTGGCGACGGCGGTCCAGGCCGCCCGCGACACCGGCGTGCCGTACGTCCTCCTCGGACGGGGGGCCAACATCCTGGTGGGCGACCGAGGCGTGCGCGGCCTGGTCGTCCGCAGCGAGGTGGGCGGCATCACGTTCCCCGACGGCGAGCACGTGCGGGCGGGAGCCGGCGTCGAGACGTACCCCGACCTGATCGACGCTACCGTCGCCCGCGGGCTCGGCGGCCTGCACCACTTCGTCGGCATCCCCAGCACCGTGGGGGGCGCGCTCTGGCAGAACCTCCACTTCCTGTCGCCCGCACCGGAGCGGGCGCGCACGATGTTCATCGAGGAGGTGCTCGAGTCGGCGGAGATCCTCACCCAGGAGGGGGAGCGCCGCACCGTCGGGGTGGAGTACTTCGCGTTCGGCTACGACGAGAGCGTCCTGCACCACCGCGCGGACGTGGTGCTCGAGGCCACCTTCCACCTCGAGCCCGCACCCGTCGAGGAGCTCAGGCGGGTCGTCCGCGAGAACCTGGCATGGCGGGACGACCGCCACCCGGACCTGTGGCTGTACCCCTCCGCAGGCTCGATCTTCCGCAAGGTCGAGGACGTGGGCGCGGGCCGCCTGATCGACCAGTGCGGGCTCAAGGGCCGGCTGCACGGAGGCGCGGGCATCTTCCACAAGCACGCCAACATCATCGTGAACCTGGGCGGCGCCACCGCGGCCGACGTGCGCACCCTCATCGACCTGGCCCGCGACACCGTGGCGCGCGAGACCGGCTACGAGCTCGTTCCCGAGATCGGCTTCGTGGGGGAGTTCTGACCGAGGCCGAGAGGCTCCAGGCCTACCTCCGGGAGAACATCCCGCTGTCCGCGGCCATGGCCACGGAAGTGCGCGAAGCCTCGCCCGGTCTCGTCGTGCTCACCGCGCCGATCGCGCCCAACGTCAACCACCGCGCTACCGCGTTCGGAGGAAGCGTCGCGGCGCAGGCCATCCTGGCCGGATGGGCCCTGGTGCACGTGCGCCTCGAGCACGAGGGGGTGCACGCCCGCACCGTCATCCAGAGGAGCACGGTCTCCTACCTGGAGCCCATCCACGACGACTTCGAGGCGCGTGCCGGTTCCGTGGACCCCGCCAGGTGGCGTCGTTTCCGCAGGAGCCTGGCCCGCTGGGGGCGGGGCCGCATCCGGGTCGACGTCGAGGTCCGGAGCGGAGCTCTGCTGGTCGCACGGCTGGTGGGCGACTATGTGGCGCTGCTGGGCGGGGGCGACTGAGATACGAGCTCGGCGAGCGCGCTCGGGTCGATGTCGTGCCCCCCGTCGTAGGGGAGCCACCGGGGCGTGAGGCCGGCCGCCTCCAGGCCGTCCGCTTCCGAGCGGGCGCGGGCGGGATCGGAGAGCGCAGGATCCCGGGAGCCGCGCACGAGCACCACGTCCGTCGCTGCCCACGCCTCCCGCGCCCTCGCCAGGTCCAGGTCCGGAGGAAGGAAGTCGCCCCAGAGGACGAGGCGTGCCGGACGCAGCGCTCCGAGGACGGTCCATCGGGCCGCGGTGGCCACGCCCTGGGAGAAGCCCAGTACCGTGCGTGGGGCCTCCGGCGGGAGGTCGGCGGTCACCACCGTGGCCAGCCGGTCCAGGTAGGCCACGTAGTCCTCGATCTCCCGCTCGCGATCCTCGCGGGTCATCCACGTGGCGCCCACCACCGACCCGGGGCCGTGCCGCCCTGAGCCGTCGCCCGGGTAGAAGCGCGACAGAGCCTCGGGCGCGACGATGCGGCGGGCACCGTCCTCCAGCGATTGGAAGCGGCGCAGGAAGCGGCGAGCGAGCTGCCCGTACCCGTGCAGGACGAACCACGTCTCCCGGGGCGCCGACACCTCGTCGCCCAGCACCCAGTAGCGCGCGGTGCGCCGGATCTCCAGGTGACGCTCCACCGCGCGCATCAGGAGGCGGCCTCGGCGGCGTCCAGAAACGGAAGCGATCGATCCCGCTCCGAGAGCACCGGTCGTTCCAACGGCCATGGAATCGCCAGGGTGGGATCGTCCCACCGCACGCCCGAGTCCAGTGCCGGGTCGTATTCGGCGGTCACCTTGTACGCGACCTCGGCGCGGTCGCCCAGCACCGCGTATCCGTGCGCGAATCCGGCCGGGATCCACAGCGCGTCGCCCGTGTCCTCCGAGAGCTCCCACGCCACCCATCGACCGAAATGGGGCGAGCCCCGCCGCAAGTCGACGGACACGTCGAACACCCGGCCGCGCACTACCTGCACCAGCTTGCCCTGGGCCGCGGGGGGCCGCTGGAAGTGCAGACCCCGGAGCACCCCGGGGCCGGAGCGCACCAGGTTGTCCTGGACGAAGTCCGCGCCGATGCCGCCCGCGACGAAGAGGCTTCTGCGGTAGATCTCCGTGAAGGAGCCCCTCGGATCGTGGTGGCGGACTGCGCGAACGAGGACGACGTCGGGGATGTCGAGGGGGTGGAAGGTGATGGACATGGGCGCGAAGCTCGTTCGGGGTGCGGGTGGCGGCAACGTCCGGCTCGTCACGCTAACCGAGGGCGGCGCGGAACACGGCATCGAGGCGTTCCAGTCGATGGCCTTCGTCGCGCAGCTCCAGAAAAGCCTGTTGCCACGGCGCTTCGACGTCGATGGTCCGCACCAGCGGGAAGGAGAGCTCGCCCGACACGTCCAGATCGGGGAGCGCGCCGGGCTCCGCGGGGAGCGTCCGCACCACCGCCTCGAACAGGGCCAGCGAGCGCCTGCGGTGCGCTTCGATCCCCTCGGCGGGGCGGATGTCGGCGTAGGGCGTGACAAGCGCCTCGTAGTACGGCTCGTCGGACTCGATGCCGTCCGCGATCACGAAGCGCTCGATCCCCCTGGCCATCAGCATGGACCGTCCGCCGGGGAGCGGCTGGAAGTCGACGATCTCGGCGAGGCAGCCGACCGTTCCAGCATCCGTCATGAACGGGCCCGCCTCGTCGAAGTCGTGGTAGACGAGGCCGAAGCGCCGGTCCGTCTCCAGACAGCGCGCCACCATGCGGCGGTAGCGCGGCTCGAACACGTGCAGCGGCATCGTCGCGGTGGGAAAGAGGACGACCGGGAGCGGGAAGAGCGGGAGTCGGTATCTGCGGGATGGTTCCATCGGCTCGATGAGCTAGGGTTCAGGACGACGCCTCCGCCATGGGCGCGCGCGCCGCGCCGTGGTCCTCCTCGAGGACGAGGCGGCGCAGGTCGCGGCCGAATCGCGCGCGTACCCGGACGAGGAGCAGGAGGGCTACCGCGCCGATCCCCGAGGCCAGGCCCAGCCACACCCCCCTCGGGCCGAGCCCGAGCCCGAAGCCGAGTGCGACGCTCACCGGTAGCCCTACCACCCAGAAGCCCACCAGGTTCACGAGCATCGGTACCCGGGTGTCGCCCACCCCCCGCAGCACCCCGGACGACACGACCTGGATCCCGTCGAAGACCTGGAATACCCCTGCAACGGGGATGAGCACCGCGGTCACCCCCACCACGGCCGCCTCGTCCGTGTAGAGCCGCGCGAGCGTCCCCGGCACGGTGAGGAAGAGGACCGCGGTGCACGCCATGAACCCCGCCCCGGCGAGGAGGCCCGCGCCCGCGGCGCGGCGTGCCGCCGGCGGGTCTTCCCGTCCCACCGCATGCCCCACCAGGACGGACGCCGCCTGCGCCACGCCGACGGACACCATGAACGTGAGCGACGCGAGGTTCAGCGCGACCTGGTGGCTCGCCATCGCCACCGTCCCCATCCATCCCATGAGCAGGCCGGCGACGCCGAACACCCCGAACTCCAGCATCTGCTGCGCGCCGATCGGGGTGCCCAGGCGGAGGAGGCGGGCCAACGGTGCCCGCGCGATCGCCTCGCGCCGGAGCGGGCGCACCGAGCTGCGCAGCAGCGGCCAGCCGAGCGCCAGGAGCGAGACGGTCATGAACCCGCGGCTCAGGCTCGTGGCCCACCCGGACCCCACCGCCCCCAGCGCCGGGGCGCCCAGGTGCCCGTAGATGAGCACCCAGTTGAAGAAGGCGTTGGCGAGGTTGGCAGCCACCACCGTCACGAGGATGGGCCCGACCTTGTGCATGGCCTGCAGGCTCTGGCGCAGGACGTTGAAGAGGTAGAACGGAAGGACGCCCGGGATGCACGCGATCGCGTAGCCGGCGGCGACCGGAACCACGTCCGGCGGCTGGTCGAGCGCCGTGAAGACGCCGCGAGCCGGCAGCAGCAGGAGCACGGCCAGCACGCTCAGCGCGACCGCGAGGACCGCGCCCCGCTGCACCGCGCGGGCCACCCCCACCGGGTCGTCCGCTCCCACCGCTTGAGAGACTACGGGGTCGAGGGCGAACAACACCCCCATGCCGAAGACCACGACGCCGAAGAAGTACAGGTTGCCCAGCGCGACGGCGGCCAGGTCCGTGGGCGACACGCGGCCGACCATCACCGTGTCCACGGTGCCCATCAGCATCATCGTGACCTGCACGACCGCTACGGGGAACGCGAGCCGGACGAGCCTCCTCAGATCCGCACGTGTCGGGACGAAGCTCCCGGCCGAGCCCGGACGCGGCTCCCCCTCGCGCCGCAGACCGCCGATGTCGGTCACCCGCCCCTGCAGCCTTCCGTCCTGCGGGTGTCCGCGATCTCGATGATCCTCCAGCTCCCGTCTTCGACGCGCACCAGATGGAAGGCGTCGACGCCGCAGTGGCTGTGGACCCCGTCGACGAAGAGGTCGTAGTCGGCCCATACGGATGCGAGCCCGTCCGCCTCCTGCACGCGCACGTCGTGGACCCGCTCGTCCAGCTCGCGGGTCGAGGCGCGCACCCCCTCGAGCCAGCGGTCGGCCGCCACCACGCGTGCCACCGGTGCGCCGTCGTTCATGGACGTCGTCACCAGACGCACGTCCGGGTGCAGGAGCGCGCCCATCGCGTCGGCGTCCCCGGCCTTCATGGCACGGAAGAGGGCGTCAACAACCGCCGCGGGCGAGTCCGCCTCCTGCGTGGCGGCCGGTGCAGCCGCGAAGGCGAGGCACAGGAGCGTCGACAGGGTCTTCATGCGTCCTCCGGGGTCTCTCTTCCGCCACCGTTCGGCGGTGGCTCCATTCCTTCCCTGGGGAGTCTACCGGATTTCCGCTCGCGGCGGATCTCCTCCAGCAGCGCCACCTCGTCGTCGGGCGGCGGCTCTATGTCAGGCTGGCTTCCCTCACGGACGACCAGGAGCGAGATCCACGTGGCCGGGAAGCCCACCCAGAACGCCACCAGGCGGGTGAATCCGTGCCGTCCCCGCCGCCGCGCGTCCACGTACACGGCCAGCGCGACCAGCCACACGACCAGGCCGACCAGCTGCTCTACGAATCCGTCCATGCTCCCGGAGCTCGTTCCGCGCCGCACCATTGCCCCCGGTTCCCGGGTGCCCGAAGATAGCCCCTCGCATCCCCGGTTCAATGAGCCCAGGTGTCCCCGATCTCCTCGACTCCCGCCCGTCTGCAGTCCCTCTGGCGTCGGCTCGCCCCGCTGCCCGGTGGGCGCTGGCTCTTCAGCCGTCTGTTCGCCTGGATGGTCCCTTACTCCGGGACCGTGCGCCCGCGCATCGCCCATCTGGAGCCCGGTCACGTGAAGGTCGTGCTCCGGGACCGGCGGGCAGTCCGCAACCACCTCCGTTCCGTGCACGCCATCGCGCTCGCGAACGTGGGTGAGGTCGCGAGCGGCCTCGCGATGGTCGGCGCCCTCCCGCCCACCGTGCGCGGGATCCTCGTCGGGCTCGACGTCGTCTATCACAAGAAGGCCCGGGGCGTCCTGGAAGCCGAGTGCCGATGCGAGGTCCCCGAGGTCACTGAAAGCGCCGAGCACACGGCCGTCGCCCACGTCCGCGACGCCGACGGCGACGAGGTTGCGACCGTGACCTCGCGATGGCTCCTCGGCCCGGTGCCGACGCGGTCGCGGACGCAGGCTCGCCCGTGACCCCGCGAGAGGGAGCTCGGTCCGAGGCGTTGGAGACACCCCTGACGCGGGACGCAGGCATCGCGGTGCCGCTGATCTGTGGCGCGATGTTCCCGTGCTCGAATCCCGAGCTGGTGGCCGCGGTGTCCGACGCAGGAGGAATCGGGATCGTCCAGCCGGTGTCGCTCACCTACGTGCACGGGTGGGACTTCCGCGAGGGTCTGCGCCACATCGGCCGCCTGACCCCCCGTCCGGTGGGGATGAACGCGCTGATCGAGTCGTCCTCGCGCACGTACCACGAGCGCATGGTTCGATGGGTTTCGATCGCCCTCGAGGAGGGCGTACGCTTCTTCATCACTTCGCTGGGCAAGCCCCGCTGGGTCGTGGACCTCGTCGAGCCGGTCGGCGGAGTGGTCTACCATGACGTCACCGAGCGCAAATGGGCGCTCAAGGCCCGCGACTCCGGCGTGCACGGACTGATCGCGGTGAACCGGCGGGCGGGCGGCCACGCCGGTCCCCTCGGCGTGGAGGACCTTCTCGACGACGTGAGCGGGCTGGGCCTCCCCGTCGTATGCGCCGGCGGCGTCGGCACGCCGGAGGAGTTCGCCGCCGCGCTCCGCCTCGGCTACGCGGGGGTGCAGATGGGCACGCGCTTCATCGCGACCCGGGAGTGCCGCGCGTCGGCGCCGTACAAGCAGGCGATCGTGGACGCGGAGGAGGAGGACATCGTCCTCACCGAGCGGCTCACCGGCGTGCCGGTCGCCGTGATCGCCACGCCGTACGTGCGCCGCATCGGGCTGAAGGCGGGGCCCCTGGCCCGCTGGATGCTCCGCGGCCGCAGGAGGAAGCGCTGGATGCGCACCCTGTACGCGCTCCGCTCGGCATGGCGCCTCAAGCGCGCCTCCCTCGATGAGCGGGGGACCACCGAGTACTGGCAGGCGGGTCGCTCGGTCGCGGGCATCCGGGAGATCCTCCCGGCCGGCGAGATCGTGCACCGCTGCGCACGAGCGGCCACCGGCTCCAGGTGACGACGCACCCGCCCTCCACCTCCGGAGGGCCCGGCCCCTCGGCCGAGCGTCACTCCGTGCCTGCCACCGCGCTCCGTCGCTCGAGGAGGGTGACGTCGCGCCATCGACCGTCCGCGGTGCGCCCCAGACGCTGGCGCGTGCCCACCACGCGGAAACCCAGCGTCGCGGTGCAGTGCGATCGACACCCGGTTCTCCGGGAAGATCCCGGCCTGGAGCGTCCACACGCCCGCCTCCTCCGAGGCGCGGATCAGCGCCTCCAGGAGTCGCCGACCCAGCCCGCGACCGCGATGCTCCTCGTCCACGTACACCATCACCTCGGCAACGCCGGCGTAGACGGCGCGCTTCGACACCGGGCTCAGCGCCGCGAACCCCACCACCACACCGTCCCCCTCGGCCGCGATGCGGCAGCCCGGGAGCCGCGCGTGGTCCCACTCGGACCAGCCCGGCACGACGGTCTCGAAGGTGGCGTCGCCGGTGTCGATCCCCTGGCGGTAGATCCGGGCCACGTCGGGCCAATCGTCCGGGAGGAGGCCCCGAATGCGGACGTCCACGGCCTACTCCTCCGTTCCCCCGCCCACCCCGGGGTAGCGCCAGGCGAGGAGGCACACCACCGGCACGCCCAGGGCGAGCGCCGCCTTCGCCAGGACAGGAAACAGCGCAGGGAGCAACAGCAGCCGCTGGAAGGCCGGGAGCATCCACAGCAGGATCGCGGCTCCGACGCCGTAGACGGCCAGCGTCAGCGCGATCCTGCGCCATGCCCCGCGGGAGGCGATCATCCGCCTTCCACCCCGGCGAGGAAGCCGGACACCGCTTCCGCGAGGCCCTGCGGATCCTCCACGTACGGGAAGTGCCCGCTGTCGAGGAGCACGAACCGCCCCCGTGGCAGGGATTCGGCCAGCGCCCGGGCCATCGCGACGGGCGCGGGCTCCCACCGTCCGTGCAGCACGAGCACCGGCATGGTCAGCCCGGCGAGGCCGTCCCACCAGTCCACGGTTCCCATCGACGTGCCGAGAAGGCGGGCGACCTCCGCGCCGTTCTTCGCGGTCCGCGCAGACAGATCGAGGTCGAGCTCGTCCACGAGGTCGGGAACGTGCATGGTGCCCCGGAACGCCGTCCGGTAGATGCGACTCATCGTGTCCCGGTCGCGTGCCGCGAAGCCCGGCGAAGCCATGAGCCGTGCCAACTCGGTGGAGTCCGCGGCGGTCCTGGCGGCGGCCTGACGCCGGGCCGTCTCCGCCGCGAACCGGCTTCCGGGCTCCGCCGTGTCCATGAGGATCAGCGCTCGCACCGCGTCGGGGTGCGCCCGCGCGTAGGCGAGGGCGATCAGGCCGCCGAAGGAGTGCCCCAGCACGGTGACGCGGTCGTAGCCCAGCGCCTGACGCAGCTCGTCGATGTCCTCGACGAAGGCGTCCAGGTTGATCGTTCGCCTCGCTCAAGGGCACCTCCGACCGGCCGGTGCCGCGCTGATCGTAATAGACGAGCTGGTGCGAGGCGGCCAGAACGTCCAGGCCGGGCCGCAGGTAGGCGTGGTCGAGGCCGGGACCGCCATGGACCACGACGATCGGGTCCCCCGACCCCACCACCTCGTAGAACAGCCGCCCCTCGGGCAGGCCCAGGAGGCCCTGCCGGACCTGGCCGCCCAGCGCTCCCGGTGGCGCCAGCGCCACGAGCGCGAGGGCCGCGGCCGTCCACCGGCCCGGGCTCATGGGCCGCCTCCTCGCCCCGGACGCCTGCGCGCGCCCGGCGACTCCCGTCCGGTCAGCAGCCGCGCGGCCGCCGCCTGGCTGCGGTGGAAGCTCACCACCAGCGCCGTTCCGGACAGGAGCGCGTTGCCGAGCGCCATTCCCATGAGCCCGGCGCCCAACGGCGCACCCGCCAGGACGGCGTCCGGAAGGGACCAGATCGGCAGGAGGATCGACAGGAGGAGGATCAGCAGGTTCGCGGTGCTCTCGGCCATCCCCACGAAAGGGGTGGCCCCCGGTCGCAACCGGCACAGCACGCCGAGGGCGAACACCACCACGTAGTAGGCGAGTCGGTGCGTGGCGTCGGCGACGCCGGCCAGGCGGACCGGAACCCCGAAGACGAGGTCCGCGACCGCGAAAGCCGGCGTCGCCAGGTAGTACGCGACGATCAGGTTCAGCGAGCGGAGGCGCACCCCACCACGCTACGGTGTGTGCGGTCTGGGCGCCACGCCGGGAGGCAGCACCGGCGGCCGTCCCTCGCGGATCCGGCGCACGCCCACGGGCTCCTGGACCGGGCGCGCCGGGCGCGCGGCCGTCACCCTCGTACGCCGGGACCTCCCAGGGTCCCCCGTCACCGCCGCCCGAGGCGGGCTCGTCGTCCTGGTGCGCGAAGTGCTTCTTGAAGAACGTCGCGAAGTCGTCCACCAGCGAGTACATGACCGGCACCAGCACGAGCGTGAGGAACGTCGCGAACAGGATCCCGACGATGACCGCCACCGCCATCGGTCCCCACCACGCCGCCTGCTCGCCGCCCCAGAAGAGATCGGGATTCAGCGAGCGATACAGCCCGAAGAAGTCGAAGTTGAGCCCGATGGCCAGCGGCACGAGGCCGAGGGCGGTCGTGGTCGCCGTGAGGATCACCGGGCGGAAGCGCGTCTTGCCTCCCTGCACCAGCGCCTCGCGGCGGTTCATCCCGTCACGATCCCGCAGGACGTCGATGTAGTCGATCAGGATGATGGCGTTGTTCACCACGATCCCCGCCAGCGAGATCATCCCCACGCCCGACATGATGATGCCGAAGGGCATGCGGAAGATCATCAGGCCCATGAGCACGCCCACCGTGGACATGATCACCGACGTCATGATGATCAGCGGCTTCACCACCGAGTTGAACTGGCTGATGAGGATGAAGCAGATCAGCAGCAGCGCCGTGAGGAACGCGCCACCCAGGAAGGCCTGGGCCTCCGCCTGGTCCTCGGACTGGCCGGTGTAGCGCACGGTGTAGCCCGGCGGGAGCGCGTCGGCTGAAGTCGTGCAGCGTCTGCTGCACCTCGGCGAGCACGGCGTTGGAGTTGTAGCCCGCCGCCACGTCGGACGTGATGGTCGCCATGCGCGTCTGGTCCTTGCGGCGGATCGAGCCGTACCCCTCCTCCACCGACCACGTCGCGACCGACGACAGCGGCACCTGTATTCCGCCCTCGGCCATCACCGTGAGGTCGCGGAGCCCCTCCAGATCGCTCCGGTACGGCTCCGCCAGGCGCACGACGATATCGTACTCGTCGTTGCCCGTGCGGTACTTGGCCGCCTCGACGCCGTTGATGGCGCTGCGGATCGCCCCGCCCACCTTCGCGGTGTTCAGGTCGTAGAGCGCCGCCTTCTCGCGGTCCACGTGCACGGACAGCTCGGAGCGCGCCTCGTCGAGGTCGCTCGCCAGGCCCACCAGCTTCCGGTAGACCGGCGCGTTCTCCAGGATGTCCAGCACCCGGTCGGACAGCCCCTTGAGCTGGTCCGGGTCCTCGCCGACGATCTCGATGTTCACGGGCGCGCCCTGTGGCGCGCCCTTCGTTCGGGCTTGTCCACGCGAGATGGTCGCGCCGGCGATGTCCTTGCCGATCTTCTCCTGCATCTCGGCGAGCGTGGCGAAGGCGTCGCGCTTGCGGTCCTGGAAGTCCACCAGGCTGATCGTGACGCGGCCGTCCTGCGGGCCGCTGGGCCCCTGGTCCATGAAGTTCCCGCCGCCGCCGCCGCCCACGGTGGCCACGACGGACTCCCAGTCCTCCCGGCCGCCGATCGACGTGTTGAGCTCGCTGCTCGATGCTGGCGCACGACGGAGTCCGTGAACGCCGCCCGCGTGCCCACCGGCGCCTCGACGTTCACCATCATCTGCTGCGGCGGCATGTTCTCCGGGAAGAACTCGACGCCCTTGTTGAAGATGCCGAACGCGAGCGACGGTCAGCACGAAGACCGCGCCGGTGCCCGCCAGGATCATCATGCGGTGGTCGAGCGCCCACCGTAGCTGCCCCTCGTACACGGCGATGACACGCCGGCAGGATCCGGTCCTGGAACCGCCGCGCCGCTCCGGCGAGGACGTACCGCTGCAGCGCCCACAGGCCGACCGCCGTCCCGGCGAGCAGGACCGCGGACAGCGGGTTCCGGCCCGCCACGGACAGGAACAGCGAGGCCCGCCACACCCATGAGGGTCCACCGCGCCGCCGGGCGCAGCGGCCGTGGCGGCGTGCCGTCGAGCTTCATGAACATCGCGCACAGCGTCGGCACGATGACCAGTGCCACGAACAGCGAGCTCGACAGCGTGACGATGAGCGTGAGCGGGAGGTACTTCATGAACTCGCCCGTCTCGCCGGGCCAGAACATGCAGCGGCGCGAACGCCGCCAGCGTCGTCGCGGTGGACGCGATGACGGGGATCGCCACCTCGCCCGTGGCCTTCTTGGCCGCGAGGGTGCGGTCCCAGCCCTCCTCCAGGTAGCGGTAGATGTTCTCCACCACCACGATGGCGTTGTCCACCAGCATCCCCAGGGCGAGGATGAGGCTGAACAGCACCACCATGTTCATCGACACGCCCTGCAGCTTCAGGACGATGAAGCTCAGGAGCATGGACGACGGGATCGAGATCGCCACGAACATCGAGTTCGACACGCCCAGGAAGAACAGGAGGACGCCGACGATCAGGATGAGCCCGGAGAGGATGTTGTTCTCGAGGCTCGACACCATCTTCTCGATCTGGTCGGACATGTCCCCGGTGATGCTCACCTGGGTCGTGGGCGGGAACATCGGGCGCATCTCCTCGATGACCTGCCGCACCGCGTTGGCCGTCTCGATGATGTTCTCGCCCGAGCGCTTCACGATCGTCGATCGTCACGACCTCGTTGCCGTTCATGCGCGCGTAGCTGTCGCGCTCGGCGAAGCCGAAGTCCACGTCGGCGACGTCGCGCACGTAGATCGGCCGGCCACCCTGCATCTTCACCACCAGGTCCCCGATCAGGCTCGGGTCCTCGAACTCGCCGTCCACGCGTACGAGGTACTTGCTGTCCCCGACGTCGATGGAGCCGCCGGGGATGTTCACGTTCTCGTTGCGGACGGCGTCCACCACGTCCTGCAGGCCGAGGCCGTAGAACTTCAGCTTGGCCAGGTCCACGTCGACCTTGACCTCGCGCTCGAGCCCGCCGCGCACGTCGGCGCGCAGCACGGACGGGATCTGCTCGAGGCGGTCCTTCATGTCCTCGCCCAGGTCCTTGAGGCGCACCAGCCCGTACTCCCCCGAGAGGTTCACCGACATGATCGGGATCTCGGAGAAGTTGAACTCCACGATCGACGGCTCCTCGGCGTCGTCGGGCAGGTCGCCCTTCGCCAGGTCCACCTTCTCCCGGACCTTCTGCAGCGCGTCCTCGAGGTTCACGGACGTCTTGAACTTGGCCGCGATGCTCGAGTAGCCCTCGACAGACGTCGACGTGAGCTCGTCGAGGTCGGAGATCGTGGACAGCTCGTCCTCGAGCTGCCGCGTGACCTGGCTCTCGACGTCCTTGGGCGACACGCCCGGATACATCGTGTTGACCGCGATGATCGGGATCGCGATCTCCGGAAACGACTCCTTCGGCGTCGATCGATAGCTGAGCACGCCCATGATCACGATGATGCCGAGCAGCACCATCACGCTCGTGCGGTGCTCGATGGCGAAGCTCGCGGCCCGGAATTCCTTGAAGCGCTCAAGGAAGCGGACCTCCCGCCCCTCCTCGCGCGGGTCGGCCCCGGATGCACGTCCCCTGTCGTCGCTCATCTGCCTCTCCCGTGTCCCCTGGGGCTACCTGGTTCCCACCACGTTGATGCGATCGCCGTCGGCCACCGACTTCTGGCCGACCACGATGAGCCTGTCCCCCTCCTGCACGCCGGACTCGATGACCACCTCGTTCCGCTGGCTGGGACCCAGCGTCACCGGGCGAACCTCGGCGATGGGTCCCTGCCCCCGGTTTCCGGCCACGAAGACGACGTAGCCGTTCTCGACGCGCACCAGCGCGTCCTGGGGGACGACGACGGCCGACGCGAGATCCCGGCGAGCGACCAAGACGTTCGCGACCATCTGCGGCTTGATCAGGCCCTTGGGGTTGGGCACGATCACCTCGATGGGGAACGTCCGGTTCTGAGGGCTCACGGTCGCGCCGACGTATCCGATCCGTGCGCGGTAGATGTCGTCAGGAAAGACGTCGAAGGTGACCCGCGCCTCGGCGCCCGTGCGCACGTCCGCCGCATAGCGTTCGGGCACTCCAGCCGTGACCTTGACCGGGTCGAGGTCCACGACGCGCGCCACGACCTGCCCTGGCGCCACCGATGACCCGACCTCGACCATCCTCTCGTCGAGGACGCCGTCGAAGGGTGCCCGGATCGTAGTGCGCGCAAGCCGCTCCTCCAGGCCCTTCAGGTTCGCCGCCGTCTGCTCGGCGGCGAACTTGGCCTCCAGGTAGGCGATCTCCGAGCCCACCCGGTCCTCCTCGTAGAGCCGCTTGCGCCGCTCCCACGTCTGCGAGGCGAGCTCGGCCTGCGCGCGGGCCTGCTCGACCTGCGCCGACAGGATGCCGTCGTCGATCTTGGCGATGGGCTGGCCCTCGCGTGACCCGGGAGCCCTTGTCCACCATGATCTCGCGGATCTTCCCGCTCTCCTCGGCCGCGACCTGCACGTCCTGGTTCGCCCGCACCGATGCCGTCAGTTGGATCTCGTCGACGAAGGGCTGCGCCTGGACCTCCGTGACCTCCACGTTGATCACACGCACGAAGCCGGCGGCGTCCGTGTCCTCGGCGTCGACCTCCCTGTTCCCACAGCCGGCCACCGCGCCCGCCAGGGCCAGCGCCAGCGCTCCCCGCATCCACCGTGCGTTCATCGTCCTCGTCTCCACGGTCGTCTCCGTCGTATTCTCAGAAGCCGTCGGTCGCGCGTTCGCCGGTGTCGACCATCGGCACCTGCCCGGTGGCCTCGTCGAGCCGGGCCCGCGCGACCAGGTAGTCGTAGACCGCCTGGGCGTAGTTGAATTCGCTCTGCCTGAGCGCCACCTCGGCGTCGGTCAGCTCGAGCTGGCTGCTCAGACCCTCCCGGTACTGGGCGCTGGCGATGTCGAAGCCCCTCTGCGCCTGCTGGACCGCCAGCTTCTGACCGCGCGCGCGCAGCAGCGCCTCGTCCGACTGCTCGATCAGGTTCTGCACCTGCAGCCGCGCCTGGTCGGTCGCCAGCCGGGTCTGCGTCTCGGCCTGCCGGAGCACCGCCCGCTTCTGGTCCACCCGCGCGTCGCGGCTGAAGCCCGTGAAGATGGGAACGCTCACGCGGATGCCGACGTTGCGGCCGTAGGCCCGCTGCCCGTCGCCACGCCCGAAGAAGCTGGGGCTGCCGTTGTCCTGCGCGTTGATCAGGTAGTTCCCGAAGAACGTGATGCGCGGGAGATACTCCACCTGCTCCAGACGCATCTCCGTCTTGCGCAGCGACTCCGTCAGCTCGAGCTGACGAAGGTCCGAGCGCAGATCCTCGGCCATCTGCACGGCGCGGTCCGCCGCCTCCACCTGCATCCCGCCGAACCCCGTGAACGACAGCACTTCGCGGTTCTGCGGGCGTGTTGGCGTCGAGGTCGTCCAGGTTCATGTCCGCCAGCGACCCCGCCACCGCGACGGTCTGTCCCTCGGGCAGGTCCAGCTCGACGGTGAGCTGGCGCTGGGCCTGGTGTACGGCGTTCTCCGCCCGGCGGAGGTTCGGCTCCAGGTTGGCCAGCTCGACCTCCAGGCGCAGCACGTCGTAGTCCGACGCTGAGCCCAGCCTGATTGAGCGCCTTCGTCTCCTTGAGCGATTCGCGCACGCGCCGCACCGAGTTCTCGGTGAGGCGGAGCTGCTCCTGCTGGAGGAGGAGCTGGTAGTAGGCGGTGCGCACGCGCGTCACCACGCCCTGCGTCACGCCGCGCACCATCTCCTGCTGCAGGCTCCGGTACCGCCCGGCGGCGCCCACGCCGATGAAGGCCGCGGCCGAGAAGATCGGCTGCTCGAGGCTGATCGTCGTGTTCCACTGGTTGTCCGCCCCGAACCGCACGGCGATGAAGTCGTCCGGACCGGCGTTCGGATCGATGAACACCTTCGGCAGAAAGCTCACGTTCGGCGACACGTTGCGCGTGTAGCTCGCGTTGAAGTCCACCGACGGGTAGACGTTGCTCCATGCCTCGGAGACCCGCTCCTCCGCCTCGTCCAGGGCGAGCCGCGCCGTTTGCACGTCCCGGTTCTGCCGGATGGCGGTGCGCACGGCGTCCTCGATGGACAGCGCGGCCGGCGCGTCCGTGGCCTCCTGTCCGTGCAGCGCCTCGACGGTGGCCAGCAGGAGCGCCAGCAACACCGCGCCGGCTACGGCGGCCGCCCTCTTCCATGATCCCAGGCACCAGAGGTCCCGGGCGTAGTTGTGCGTCATCCCTTCCCGTCCCTTCTCCGTTCTATCCCTGGACACCCGCCGGCCGGGCGCTGTCCATGTGCTCGGCCAGATAGGTGGCGAATTCATCGGTGGCGATTCCCCTCATCATCACGGCCCCGGAGGCACCGAACTGCCGCCGGAAGTCCTCTTCGTTCATGCGGAAGTGGCCGTGGTGGTACAGCGACACCAGCCCGTGCGCGTGGGCCCACATCGTCAGGGACATCTGGACGGGATCTCCCTGTCTCAGGATTCCCTCGTCCATGCACTCGCGCACCCGGTCCACCCAGAACTGGTGCACGGCGCAGCCCATGGCCTCGATGTCGTCCGGCAGCGCGTCCATCCCCATGTGCTCGGGCGAGATGAACAGCAGCTCGTACCAGCGCGGATGCTGGAGGGCGAAGTCGAGGTAGCCTTCCCCCGCCCGAAAGAAGCGCTCGACGGCCGTCCGGCCCTCGAGAGCCCGGTAGAGGTACGCGGTGAACTCCCGATACGCCTCACGCACCACGTCGGCGAGCACGTGCTCGCGATTCTGGTAGTGCCGGTAGAGTGCCGGCGCCGTCACCCCGACCTGCTTCGCGAGCTTCCGCATGGAGAAGCCGTCCAGCCCCTCCGAGAGGTAGAGGTCGCACGCGCACCCCAGGATCCTGTCACGTTGATCAGACATGGTGAACACTGTAAACAAACCTCGGAAAGCCGTCAACGTCTGCGGGAAAAAAGCGCGTAACACCGTTTAGTGCCAAGGCGTGCTTTTCCTCCTCACCCTGGAATACCGGAAAAGGCGAGGACGGGGCTCATATCCTGCCTTCAGGGTGCACGCGCCGGCGTGGAGGGTGCCGGGATCAGCGCACGGGATGGAGCCGGACCAGGAGGAGCGTCGCCGCGATGATGACGGCCGCGCCCACCCACGTCCACAGGTCCGGGACCTCGTGGAAGATCAGCGCCCCCCAGCCCGCCGCGAAGACGATCTGGAGGTATCCCACCGCCGACGCCCTTCCCGCGCGCTCCAGGCGGAACCCCCACGTCACGAACGTCTGGCCCAGGTGCGTGCTCACCCCGACGCCCAGGAGCAAGAGGATCGTCCACGGGTCCGGCAGCGTCGCGTGGGCCGCCACGAACGGGAACGAGAGGAGGGTGCACACCGCCGCGAAATAGAACACGATGAGCATGGGCGGCTCTCCCCGTAGCCGCCGCACCGAGACGTACGCGCCGGCGGAGAGCACGGCGCCGCAGAGGCCCACCAGGACGGGCACGGGGTCGAGGCCCCCACCCCCGAAGAGGAAGGCCGGTCGCGCGACCAGCACGACGCCCCCGAGGCTGGCGAGGACCAGGACCGCCTCCGCCGGTCCGAGGTGCTCTCCGAGCACCACCGCGGCGATGAACGCGGTGAACACGGGGTTCACGAAGTGGATCACGGTGGCGTCGGCGAGGGGGAGTCGCACGACCGCGAAGTAGAAGCAGGTGAGCGCACCGAACCCGAGGATGCCCCGCAGCACCAGGATGCGCGGCTCGCGACCCCGGAAGCCCCGGCCGTCGTGCACGAGCTTCGCGCCGGAGAGCACGGCCACGACCACCGATCGGGCGAAGACGATCTCGAAGAGCGGCACCGACCGCCCCGCCTGCTTGGCGAGCGCGGCCATCAGGGAGAAGAAGAGCGCGCTCACCGCCATGGCCTGCAGGCCCGGCGGGACCATCGTGAACGGCGCGCCGATCCCCGGCCAGGGGATCTGCGGCGACTCAGTCCCGTCGCTCAATCGTCGCCCGCACGATCCGGTCTCCCACCAGGAGCCGATCCACCACGTCCATCCCCTCCACCACCCACCCGAACGCCGTGTACCCCCCGTCGAGATGCGGCTGCATGGAATGGGTGATGAAGAACTGCGAGCCCTCCGTGTCCTTGCCCGCCGAGGCCATACCGATCACCCCCCGCAGATAGGGGATCAGCGTGAGCTCGCTCCGGATGGTGAACCCGGGCCCCCCGAAGCCGTCGCCCGAGGCGAAGTCTCCGCCCTGCACGACGAAGTTCGGCACGACCCGGTGGAACGGCACGCCGTCGTAGCGCCCCGCCTCCGCGAGCCTCGCGATCGTCTGCACCGTCTGGGGTGCCTCCTCCGTCTCCAGCCGCACGACCACCCTTCCCCGCTCGGTCTCCAGGACGAGGCGGGGAGCCGTGCCGAGCCCCGCGAGGTAGGCCCAATCGAGGGGGCGCGCGGGGTCCGCCGGCGCACGGAACCCGGGGTCCTCGGGTGCCCCGGCCAGCGGGGGGTGACGGCCTCACCCGTCAGCGAGGAAAGCGTCTCCGCGGCCGCGCGCCGGATCGCGGGGTCCCCGTCAGTCAACGCCTCGCGGAGAACGGGCTCGGCCACCGCCGAGCCCGTCGCGCCCAGCGCCGCCAACACGGCCGTCATGGCCTCCAGGTCGCGGGGGGTGCGCATCGAGCGCCACGCGGCCGAGAGCGTGTCGACGCTCCCGAGCGCGGTGAAGGTCGGGTCCGCGAGGGCCGGCGCCGCCTCGTAGGCGGCCCGGACGCTTCCGCTCCTCAGCGCCCGGCTGAACACTCCGAGGTATACCGGGGCGGACGCGGAGTCCCGTGCCTCGGACCACCGGCGCGCGAGCGCGCCCACGGCCTCCCCGGCGAGACGGGGTCCGGCGGAGGTCGCCGCCCGCACCAGCCGGTCCCGTGCCGCGTTTCCGGGGAGCGCGCCCAGGGCTCTGAGGCCGACGCCGGCACGCGCGGTGTCGCCCGGCGGGAGGGCGTCGATCCACCGGAGCACGTAGTCCTGCTCGCCCGCGCGTGCGACGGCAGAGAGGAGGGGATCGACCACCTGCCACGGCTCCGGATGGCCTTCGATCCACCGCTCGACCCGCTGCACGTCGTCCCCCCGGAGGCCGGAGGCCGCCAGCACCTGCGCCGGCGCTGATCGCCACGTGGACCGACGGGTCGTCGAGGCCCCGATGGAGGACGGCGCGGTCGTCGGCGACCATGCGCGGCCCGCCCAGCGCTGTCATCGCGTTGGCACGGATCCTCCAGTCCAACGCGGTCGTGGCCCACTCCCGCAGACGCCCTCCGTCCAGGGGATCGTCGAGGCGGCCGAGCGCCTGAACCAGGTACATCGCGGCCGGATCGGCCTTCGCGTACCCGTCCAGCGCCTGACGGACCCTCGCCACGTGGCCCGCCCAGGACCCGGGTGTCCGAACCCGGCCGAAGAAGTAGGCGGCGGCCTCACGCACGCGCGGCCGGGCATCGTCCAGGTGCTCCAGCAGGTGCTCCTGGCCCGCGGCCGAGGGAGCCATGCGCACTGCCCCGGACACGGCGATCGCCAGCGTGCGGTCCGCCTCCAGCGCACCGGGGACGTCGAACCCGGCCAGCGCGTCGGCCGCGCCGATCTTGCCCAGGGCCTGGAGGATGCGTGCCTGCACCTCGGGGGCGGCCTCCCGCCGGAAGGCGTCCGCAAGCGGTGCCGCGTGGCCCGCCGGGCCGAGCTGCCCGAGCGCGAACGCGGCGTCCCGCCGCACGGCCGGGTCTTCGTCCGAGAGCACAGCCGCCAGCGCCGACGCCGCTTCCGGCGCCTGCACCGACCCCAGCGCGAACGCGGCGCGGGCACGCACCGCCGGGAGCGGGTCGGACAGCCTCGCGACGAGCGCGGTGCCGTCCCGCCGCACCTGGGCTTCGACCACCTCGCGGAGTGCCGAGTCTCCCATCAGGCCGTCGGAAGGTCGATGCGGCGGCTCCCGGACCGCGATGCCCCCCGTCGGCCCACCGCAGGCACACGTGGCGGTGAGGAGCGCTCCCGCGACCATCCGCGCTACGATATTTCGGGCCGCGATCCTCATCGGGGCTGCCAGCCGTACACGATCGCCGCCGAGCGCCAGAGCATGTCGGCCGACTGGAGCACCTTGGCCCGCAGGCGCGGCGGCAGACCCGGCCGTGCGTCGAGGAACGCCTGAACGGTCTCGGCCGCCTCCGGCTCGTCGTGTCCTCCGAGGGTGGCGTCGAGCCAGCGGCCCGGGAAGAAGATGTCCCCCGTCCGTTGGATCTCCTCGAGCATGTCGAGCGCCGGCCGGATGGTCGCGCAGCGCGCTGGCGGCACGCAGCGGATGGTGCAGGTTGTCGAGCCCCGCCAGCACCCAGGGTTCGCGTTCCCTGTTGGCCGGGTCGGACAGCGAGGCGAAGAAGCGCATGCGCACCTCGGGATCCGCGTCCAGCGACGGACGGACGAAGCGGAAGCGGGCCTTGCGATCGGGATTCTGGATCCGCCGCTCCTGCTCGTCCAGGATCCCCGACCAGCCCTCCACGCCACGCAGGGCCAGCTCGGTGGCCAGGGAGGTCTGGTCGCTCTCGGACAGGGGAACGCCGGGGATCGAGTCCCGCCCGCTCCACAGCCGCCGCAGTCGGCCCACACCCGCATCGGTCAGCGCTACGCTGCGGTAGGTCCCGAAGAACGCCGCCCGGGCCGTGGCGGGGAGCGGGCCGGTGGCGCCGGCCCACAGCGCCGCCTCCACCTCCGGCGCCCGGCTGGTCCGCTCGTCCGGGGGGAGAAGCCGCCAGAACGTGGTGCCCACGTAGCCCAGGATCCGGCTCAGGTTCAGCTCCACGTCCTCCTTCCCCAGCGCCCGTAGCGCCACGTCCAGGAAGGCGTCGGGATCGACCCGCCGCTCCAGGACCTGGTCCCAGAGCGTCACCCAGGCGGTGCCCCGTACCAGACCGGGTCCCAGCTCCGGGAGATGTTGCACCACGTATGCCCGGCTGGCCGGATCGAGGAGGAACAGGCCGTACTCCACGCCCGACCCGTTGGGCATGACGTAGTCCAACGCGCCGTCGTCCGCGCCGGCGATGCGGACCGGCTCGGCCCCCAGCTCCACCGTCACGAGTGTGTCCCCCGTCGCACTGGCAAGGCGCACGTGCAGCGTCTGCGGCCACACGCGGCCCTTCCCCTCCGGATCCTCCTGGCGGAGCACGACGTCGCCGCCCTCGCGGGTCACCGACACGGTCGGACGGCCCGGCTCCTCGACCCATACGTGGCTCCACGCCGCGAGGTCCTCGGGCGTCCGGCGGTCGAGCACCTCGATGAGGTCGGGCCAGGTGGCGTTTCCGTACTCGGTGTTCGCCGAGGTACTCGCGGAGCCCGTCGCGGAAGGTCTCTTCGCCGACGCGAGCCTCGAGCTGGCGCATCACGATGGGCGCCTTCTGGTAGATGATCGCACCGTAGAGGGTACCCGCCTCGCGGAGGTTCTCCAGGGGCTGCCGGATCGGATTCGCTCCGCGCGTGCGGTCCACTCCGTAGGCGGCCGGGTGGTTCGACATGAGGAAGCGCAGGTCGTGGTCCACCTCGGGGAAGGACGGGTTCACGATCTTCCCGGCCATGAAGTTGGCGAACACCTCCTTCATCCAGACGTCGTCGAACCAGTTCATGGTCACCAGGTCGCCGAACCACATGTGCGACGTCTCGTGGGAGATCACGCTGGCGCGCCCGAGGATCTGCGACTGCGTCGCCGACTCGTCGAGCATGATCCCGGACGCGTTGTACAGGATCCCGCCCGGGTGCTCCATCCCGCCGTACTGGAACGACGGGATGAGCACGAAGTCGAACTTCTGGAAGGGGTACGCGATGCCGGTGTACTCCTCCAGCCACTTCAAGGCCCGTGCGTGCAGGTCGAAGATCGCGTCGCGGTTGCGGGCGACCTTCGCGCTGTCCGTCTCGCGGTGGAACATCTGCATCACGCGGCCGTCAACCTCGGCCTCCTCCACGAAGAAGCTCCCGGCGGCGAAGGCGAAGAGGTAGGTGGGGATGGGGCGCGTCGCGAGGAAGCTCAGCGTCTTCCGCTCCTGGTCGCCGGACTGCTCCGCGAGGGGGCCGTTGGCCACCGCCCGCCAGGCCGCAGGGATCCTCAGCGTCCACCGGACGGAGGCCTTGAGGTTCGGCTGATCGAATACGGGCAGGCTGAAGTGGGCCCGATCGGGCACGAAGAGGGTGTAGAGGAAGTCCTCGTTCCGGTTCAGGGCCTCGTCCCCGGCGGTATACTCGAGCACCACCGAGTTCGCGCCCCGCCGGAGGCTCGCGGCGGGGATCACCACGTGGTCGTTCACCGGGCGCCATTCCACCGGTTCACCGTTGACCTGGACGGTGTGGACGCGCGTTTCGGGGTCCTTGAAGTCCAGCACCAGGTCGAAGCCGTCGGGGTCGTCCCATCCGAACCGGATGACGCTCCGTCCCTGGATGGGCTCCGTGCGCTCTCCGGGGATCGTGAGATCGATCTCGTACTCGGGCGCCGCGATCGTGCGGGCGCGGTACCGCGCCAGCTCCCAGGAAACGCCGAGATCGGTGGGCGGGGGCGTGGGGCGCGCGCACGCGCCCACCAGTAGCGCGGCGCAGGCGCTCAGGAACGGATATCGGGACATCGGTGACCCCTGCACGAACGGGCGGAGTGGCGCGTGGTGCCCCTCCAGGCCCCGCTATTGTGGAGGGGTCAGAGGATGCCGTCCAGATAGAGCTCGAGACGGAAGCCCCGCGGAGCACGCAGCCCCCAGGCCGCATCCATCCGGATCAGCCCGTCGACGAGGGAGAGGCCCACCCCCGCGGACACCAGCGCATCCTCGAGCCGTACGGGGCCGCGTCCGCCCGCGCCGGCGGCGTCGCTGAACGCCGACACCGCCCCGAACGAGAACAGGCGCGCCAGCTCCACGCGCGCCCTTGCGAACGCCGGCCCCATCTGCACGCGTGGATCGTAGCCCCGCAGCGTCCCCGGCCCGCCTACGAGCCACAGGCGCTGCGGGGGAGGATCTCCCCACGCAGCCCCCCCCCGGCCTCCAGGCCGAGGCGGAAGTCCCGGGGGAGCGGGAACGCGGCGCGACCCGTCAGCGAGGCGCGCGTGTAGGACCAGTCTCCTCCCGCCGCGCGCAGGCTCACCTCCACGCCTCCCTGCACGGAGCGCGGATCGCTCCCCCACCAGGGGGACAGGCCGATCTCGCCGCCCAGCTCCCAGCCCTCGCGCGCAGTCAGGTTGTCCCGGAACGACCATCCCGAGCTGGCGACGTGCCAGAGGGCGAAGTCCGTGTTCGCCTCGGCCGCGCGGTCGTACTCGGCGTAGGCGCGGACGTGGTAGGAGCGCCGGTCCGCCGCCGGGGGCCTCCACTCGATCGACGCTCCGCTCCGCCGGTAGTAGTCGCCGTCGTCACGGCCGAACAGCAGCGCCGTCAGCGAGTTGCCCGCCCCCAGGTGCCGCCGGTCCTGGTCGACGTCCGCGAGCTCGTTGTAGAGGCTCGCCGTCACGCTGCGCCGGAGGGTCTCGTGGGTGACGTCCAGCCGCACGTCGGGCTCCACGTCGGCCACGCCCACCCGGGCGGTCGCCGTCACCGAGAGTGGGCCGAAGCGGGTGTCGGGGCGCACCTGGCCACGGGCCCCCAGGGACAGCCCCTCCACCCTGTTGTAGCGCACCAGATCGGGGCGCTGCAGGCCCCACCGGAACGTGCGCGGCGCCCCGTGCACCGGTGGGGCGGGAAGCTCGGCCAGCCCGTCGGCCAGGTCCCGCAGCTCCGCCTCCGACGTGAATCCGGGTGCCGCATCCCAGATCGGAGGCGGCAGGTCGGGGCTGGACCGCAGGTACGCCGGATCCTCCGGCACGAGGTACCGGACCCGCTTCTCGTCGCCGTGGGGGCCCCGGTGGGTGAGCCGGGTCGAGAGCCGATACGGCACGTCTCCCACGGTCTCGCGGCTCAGCGCCTGCAAGGCCTCGGCGCGCGTCCCGAAACGGAGGTCGGTGCCCACCTCCCCGCCGTCGGCCTCGCCGCGCAGGTCGTCCTCCGTCACCACCGACTCGAAGTCGTACGTCAGCTCGATGGACGCCGGCGCCTTCAGGATGCCGGCGGTCGCGACGCCGTCGGCGTGCAGGCTCCGGGGAAGCCAGATCCCCGACTCCCAGAGCGAGTAGTCGACGGCGATCATCCCGATCTCGGCGGTCCACGGCTTGAACATCCCGGGAACGTGCTTGAGGTCGTCGTCCTCCTCCTCGCGGAGGTCCGCCAGGTCGCGGAAGGCGTCGAAGGTGTCGGACAGCCGATATGCGGCGCGCACCAGCGCGCCCGACGCGGGCTCGATCCAGAGGGAGCCGACGATACGGTGCACGTCCGCGGCGGTGGGGACGACCTCGAGCTCGACGGCGAGGATCCGCCGCCCGTCCGGGAGGGACAGCGCCAGCGTGTCGCCCACGGTGAAGCGGTAGTGGTCGCGGTACGCGGGATCCAGCGGATGCTCGATCCAGAAGTCGTCGGCGTCCGGCTCGTACACCTCGTCGTCCGGCGGCACCATCCCGAACATCAGCGCGTCGTTGCCCGGGTCGAAGTTGTCGTCGAACACGCCGAGGTGGACCTTCCCCTCCTCGAGGCCCGTGGGGGTCTGCTCCCGCAGCGCCAGCACCTGGACGAGCACGTCGCCGTCGCGGTTCCAGAACACCCGGTGCGCCGACTCGGCACGGTAGAGCGTGCGATCCTTCAGCGGCATGCGAAGCCCGGCCCCGATGCGCTGGCGAACGACCGCGGTGTAGGAGACGAGCTCCCGGTCCAGTCGCGTCCGTGCTTCTGCGGCGGCTTCGTACAACCGCTGCGCCGCCGGGTCGGCGAACGGGCCCTGGGGCAGGGTCGCGGCCCCGGCCCCCGGCCCCAGAGGGCCGAGCACCAGGGCCGCGGCGAGCAGGGGTAGCCGCATCACCGCGTCCGGAACGTGGCCTCGCGGAAGTCGCGCCAGGGCACCAGGACGGTCTCGCCGTCGTCGGGCGTCACGAAGATGCCCTTGTTGTCCTCGTCCACGTCGTTCGAGCCCTCGAGGTCGAACGTGCGTCCGTCGAGCAACGTGACCCGGGCTCCCCACGGGCCGTCGCGTCGGATCGAGCGGACGTTCCCCAGCTCCACGTCGAGGTCGGCGTCCTGGGCGGTCCCGTTGAGGATCTCCCACGTGTACGCCTCGTCGTTGTCCCACCGGATCGCCCCGGTGTAGCGCTCGCCGTCTTCCGTCTCGATGGTGCCGTAGAGCGGGCGGCCTCCGTCGAACTCCTGGTAGCCGCCGCCGCTCGGTGGCGGCTCGTGCAGCGTGATGTCGTCGAACGCATCCCAGTCCACGGTCACCTCGCCCAGCGCCGGATCGGCGATGGTGATGCCGCGGTTGCTCGAATCCACGTCGTTGCTGCCACGCAGGGTGATCTCCTCCCCGTTGCGCAGGACCACACGCGCCCCCGACGACCCGTCGCGCTCGATGGCCGCGATGCGGTCGAAGGGGATCTTCCGGCCCCGCCCGTGCTCCTCCCCGTCCAGGATGTCCGAACCGAGGATCTCGTCCACGTCCCACGCGAGATACCCCGTGAACTCCATACCGCGTCGCGTGCGCAGCGTGCCGTAGAGTCGTTGCGCCTCCGGAGCGGCCATCCCGTCCGGAGCGGGCCCGAACTCGATCACGTCCAGATCCCGCCAGCGCAGCTCGACCTGCCCGCGCTCGGGATCGTCGACGACCAGTCCGCGCAGCTCGTCCCCGATGTCGGTAGACCCGCCCTCCAGCTCGATCTCCTGGCCCGACTTGAGCGTCAGGAGCGCACGATCGTCGCCCATGACGGCGAGCGAGCGCAGATGGCCGAAGCGGATCCCCGAGGACGCGGAGCTCGGGTAGTCGCCCTCGTCCTCGTCCCACGAGATGCGCAGGCCGAGGATCCGGACGCTGTGCTCCCGGTCCCGGCGCACCTCCCTGCCCCCGAGGCGCTCCGCATCGCGGATGTTCTCCCAGGGAAGCTCCTTGCTGCCGTTGAGCAGGTCGGCCCAGCTCCCCTCGTTCTTGTCCCAGCGGATGTAGCCCTCGTAGACCTCCCCGCCCGCCGTCACCACGCGGCCGTAGAGCCGGTCCTCACCCGGCCCCTGCTGCATGCCGCCGCCGAGCGTCAGCAGCGCGAACGCCGCGAACGCCATCGATCCCATCCTACCCCTCCCGTGCGGATTCCATGGTATCCTGGGCCCCCTACGACTTCGGGGCACGCCACGTTTCAGTTGCCCCGGGCACGGCGCCGAGCCACGGGCGCCGTGCCCGCCACGAGCTGGAGCCAGTTCGATGCCAGACGCGTATGGGTCGCATAAGCTAATTGTCATCAACTACTTGGATGTCAGTATCTCATACTTCTGCATTATGGCGTGGCCCGTTGCGGAACGACGCACACGGGGGCCCGGGCGTGTCGCCCTTGCACGGAGCCCTGCTACCTTGCCCACCCACGACACGGTTGCCCATCCTCCAGGACCCATGTACCCACTTCCCTGCCCGCACCATCCCGGCCGGCCTCGCACGCCCGGGATCCACGCACGGTGATCTCCTCGTTCCGTCCCCGCCCGTTTCGTCCCAGCCCCTGGGCGGCGGGGCCGCATGCCCAGACGCTGGGGGCGCGGGTGCTGCGCAGCGGCGCTGATCCGGGAATGCGGCGCGAGCGGTGG
Organism: uncultured Gemmatimonadales bacterium; assembly: GCA_963848895.1. Taxonomy (GTDB): domain Bacteria; phylum Gemmatimonadota; class Gemmatimonadetes; order Longimicrobiales; family Gaopeijiaceae; genus SZUA-318. The sequence goes on along the minus strand of CAWKGE010000013.1, from coordinate 491,658 downwards.
GACACGCCCGACGGCGACTTCCTCGATGTCGATCTGGGCCCGGATCCCGCGCCGGACGCGCCGGTGGCCATGGTCGTTCACGGCCTGGAGGGCTCGTCCCGGCGGCGCTACGTGTTGGGCATGTGCCGCGAGCTCCTGGCGTTGGGTGTCCGTCCCGTCGCGTTGAACCTCCGCAGCTGCAGCGGCACGCCGAACCGACTGCCGCGGATGTACCACTCCGGGGAGACCACCGACCTGGCCTTCGTGCTCGAGCGCCTGCGCGCCACACACCCGGGCCGCAGGGTCGGCGCCCTCGGGTTCTCCCTGGGCGGCAACGCGCTCCTCAAGCTGCTCGGGTCCCCAGACGCGGGGGGCACGGGCCTGGTCGAGGCGGCCGTCGCGATGTCGGTACCCTTCGACCTCGCGGCCGGAGCCGACCGGCTGGAGCGCACGCGCATGGGGCAGTTCTACACCGCGTACTTCCTGCGCTCGCTGCGCCGGAAGGTCCGTGCGAAGGAGGCGATCCTGCGCGGGCACATGGACATCGAGGGCGCGCTACGCGCCCGGACGCTGCGCGTGTTCGACGACGCGGCCACCGCGCCTCTGCACGGCTTCCGGGACGCCGCGGACTACTACGCTGCATCGAGCAGCGCGCAGTACCTCGGCGGCATTCGCGTCCCCACCCTCGTCGTGCACAGCCTCGACGACCCCTTCCTGCCGGCCGAGGCCATCCCCCGTGCGGCCCTCGAGTCCAACGAGGCCATCCTCCCGCTGCTCTCCGCGCGCGGTGGACACGTCGGGTTCATGGAGGGTCCCCCGTGGGCCCCGCGCTTGTGGGGCGACGAAGCCGGAGCGCGCTTCCTCGCGGTCGCGCTCGGCGCGGAGGGGGGTCGCTTTCTCGACGGTGCCGGACCGACCGCATAGCCCTCGGGCCCGCAGGGATCGGGACCCTCCCTCGCCGCTCCCTTCCGCTGTGGGCGTAACGCGCCTGGGCTGAGGCCCTCCGTCCGGACGCCTGCCCCGCCTACCCCGCAGGCGTGCGGTCGCGAAAGAACGCACGCCCGTGCCAGCTTGCCCGGGCGGACCGCTCGAGCCCGGCTTCGCGCAGGGCCGACAGGCGCGTGAGCGTCGTGTCGAAGACCGCGGTATCGGGATCGACGGTCCCCTCCGCGGCCAGCCTCCGGAACTCGCCACGGCTGACGACCCGGATGGCGCGGCCGTCTCGGTACCAGACGGGACCGTGCTCGACCAGGCGCACGCCCAGCTCCGCGCCCAACGCTTCCAGGCGGTTGACCAGGGCGTCGATCGAGCATCCCGAGGGCGCCGATGCGTCCTCGTCCACGCCAACGAGGAGAAACGTGTCGTCGCGCAGCTCGCGACCGGAGCGCAGCGGTGCGCCGTGGGCCGCCCACGTGTCGAGGAAGGCGTCGACCTCGCGGAGCAACCGCTCGGATTCCTCCCGGTCGAGGGGCCGGCTGGCGGGGAACACCCACACGCGCCCGTGATCCGGGAGCGCGTCGAAATCGATGCGGGGCATGGGCAGGGTCCTGCTCGTTGCGGGTTGTCGCTCTTCAGACGCCGAGGTCGTCGTCCACGCCGGCCGGGCTGGCCACAGCGGCCCGGGGTGGCGCCTTGTCCAGGAGGATGGCTACCCACCTGAGGTCGTGTGTGTTCTCCAGCCAGATCTTCACGACCACGGTGAGGGGCACGGACAGCAGCGCCCCGAGGGGGCCCCAGGCCCATCCCCAGAACAACAGGGACAGGATCACGACGAGCGTGGACAGGCCGAGGCGGCGTCCCATGAGGTTCGGCTCCAGGATGTTGCCGAACAGGGTGTTGACGACCACGTATCCGCCGGACACCACCAGCGCGTGCGCGAGGGTGCCGTGGAGGATCAGGCTGAGCAGCACGGCAGGGACCGCCGCGATGATCGAGCCGACGGTCGGCACGTAGTTCAGCACGAACGCGACCAGCCCGAGCAGGATCGGGAAGTCGAGGTCCATCACGTAGCACCATGCACCCAGGATCAGGCCGGTAGCCAGCGAGACCACCGTCTTGATGCCCAGATAGGTCTGGACCTCCGCCACCACCTTCGCGAGTCGATCCTCGTCCGCCACCTCGTCGCCGAAGACGTAGCGGACCTTCGCGGGGAAGACGGTCGCCTCCCCCAGCATGAAGATCATGATCAGGAAGACGAGGAAGGTCGTCGAGACGAACTGGGCGATCCTCCCCACGGCGCTCCCGACCAGGTCGACCACGGCGGCCGGGTTGATGAGATCCGTCGAGACGTAGCCGCCGACGAGGCAGCCCCGTCCTGCTCTCGAGCCCCTGGATCCACTGCTCCTGCAGGTCCTGGAGCCGCACCGCGTAGCGCGGCAGGCGCGCCTGCAGCTCGGACATCGACTGGCTCGCCAGCAGGATCACGAGGCCGAACGCGCCGACCACCACCAGGACCGTCACACCGATGGCCAACGGCGCGGGGAACCTGCGATGCTGCAGGAAGATCATGACCGGCAGCGAGAGGACCGCGAGAAACACCGCGAGCGCCGACGGAAGCAGAACCGGTGCGGCGTATTTGAGCCCGTAGACCACCACGACCAGACACGCCAGGATGAAGAGGAACCTGGCGCCGGGATTCTGTTCCGTGCGGTCGAAGATCATCCGGGAGTCCGTGGGGCTGGGCCGGCGTTCGTCCTCGAGACGGCCGGGCCGGCGCGTAGCGCGCCGAAGTGTACCCCGTCGTCGAGGGATGTGCCATAGGCGGTCGCGACCACCGGATGTTGTATGTTCAGCCCATGACCCCCGAGCCCGGCGACACCCCCGAGCCCTTTCCGATCCCCGAGTCGGACGAGGAGCTTCTCGCCCAGTGCCGGGTGGACACCTTCCGCGCCGGTGGTCCCGGTGGACAGCACCAGAACACCACGGAGAGCGGCGTCCGTCTGGTCCACCTGCCGACGGGGATCCAGGTCGAGGCCCGCGACGAGCGAAGCCAGCACCGCAACCGCGCGCTGGCGCTGCAACGGCTCAGGGATCGCCTCGAGCGCCGCAACCGCCGTCCACCTCCCCGCGTCCCGACGCGGGTCCCGCCTCGCGAGAAGCGCAAGCGGCTCGAGGAGAAGCGCCGGCGAGGAGAAGCCAAGCGCCGCCGCCGTCCTCCCGACCCCGATCCGGACTGAGATGCCCCGGCGCAGGACCACGACGCTTTCGTCGCCCGTCCGCGGCAGGTAGCTTCGGCTGTCTGGAGGGCCCCGCTTCCCCTCGGGCGCACCCCCATCCCACCACGCGACGCCACAGATGCACGACGACTCTCCGATCCGCGTGCTCCTCGTCGACGACGACAAGGAAGCGTTCCACCTGACGCGCGCGATCCTGGATCGTATCCCGTCCGCCACCTTCCACCTGGAGTACGCCGACTCCTTCGAGGCGGGGGCGAAGGCCGTCGCCCGCGAGGAGCACGACGTCTGCCTGGTCGACTACGTCCTCGGGAACCGATCGGGGATCGACCTGGTCCGCGAGGCGCGCTCAGCGCTCAACCGCACCCCGATGATCCTCCTGACGGGCAAGGGCCGCTGGGAGGTGGACGTCGAGGCGATGGAGGCCGGCGCGTGGGACTACCTGGAGAAGGACAAGGTGGATCCGGACGTGGTCGAGCGCACCATTCGCCACGCCCTGGAGCGGGCGCGAGACGAGGCGGCGCTGCGGGTGAGCGAGGCGCGCAATCGCGCCATGTTCGACCACCTCCCCATCGGCCTCTACCGCACCGGCGTTGACGGCTCGCTGCTGGACGCCAACCCGGCGCTGGTCCAGCTCCTCGGATATCCCGACCGGCGCACCCTGGAGACCCGGTACGCCCGCAACTTCTTCGTCAGCCCCGAGCACCGGCAGCCGTTCCTGGATCGGCTGCGGGCACTCGGCGTTCTCCGCGGATTCGAGACCGAGCTTGTGCGCCCGGACGGGCGCGTCGTCCACGTGCGCAACGCCGCGCGGGCGCACCGCGACGGCCGGGGGCAGACGACCTACGTGGAGGGTGCGGTGGAGGACGTTTCCGAAGAGCGTGAAGCCCGTGACCTGCAGGGTCGGGCGGCCCGCTTCTCGTGGATCTTCGTTGCCTCGGGGACCGGCATCCTGCTGGTGCGCCTGGACGGGACCATCCGGGATGCCAACCCGGCGTTCCAGCGCGCGTCCGCCTGGGGACGGGGCGCTCTTCGCGGTCGGCCCTTCCTGGAGCTCGTCGATGAAGCGGATCGCGACGCCGTGGCCGGGGAGCTCGGCCGAATCACCTCGGGCCGGCTCGACACCACTGAGGCGCAGAGACGGCTGCTCGCCGCGGACGGAGAAGCCCTGTGGGCGCGCCTGCGCTTCGGGCTGGTTCGGGACCAGGCGGGGCGTCCCGACCACGTGGTCGTGCTGGTCGAGGACGTGGCGGAGGCGTGAAGTGGGCCCGGCAGGGTTCGAACCTGCGACCGATGGATTATGAGTCCACTGCTCTAACCGGCTGAGCTACGGGCCCCGTCGGCCAAAGATACGGACTCGGCGCTCCTGCGGAAGCGCAAACGGGCCGCGACCCCCTTCCCCTCGCGGTCCAGCCGCTCGCCGGCCTCGCCGCTCACCTCCTCGACGTCGGCACCCTGTGCGAACGCGGCGCCGACGCAGCGATCCGCGTAGTCCGGGCGTTCGCGGATGAAGCTCCGGGACAGGAGCAGCGTGTCCACGCGCCCTTCCTCGAGCGCCCGTTCCGTGGCCTCCGGCCCGAGGGAGCCGAGGTTCCCCGAGCGAGCCGCGTCGGCCAGCTCGGACACGAGGGACAGGTGGCCCGCCTCGCTCAGGTCCCCCGCGGCCGCACGCACCTCCTCTCGCACCTGCGCCAGGCTCATGTCCATGCTCATCGAGGGACGCTGCGCCACGCGCCCGTCCAGGCGCTTCGGCATCGTGTGCGCCATGTGGCGGACCATCTCCGGGGTGCCGCCGAGCACGACGATTCCGTTCGTGCCCGCTTGCTCCTCGATGACTGCCACCAGGTCCTTGAGCATGCGCTCGGCCGCGACCTCCAACACGCGCTGCGCCTGGTCGCTCGAGGTCTCCCCGCGCTGCCCGGAGCTCCGCGCGGGGCTCTTGCGCATCCCGACGTCGGTCAGGTCCCCGATGAAGGTGTCGGCGTGCAAGCCCTCCATCTCTCTGATCTCGCCGTCGACGTGCTCGAAGAGACGCGCCTTGCGGCTGTCCGCCAGCGCCACGAGCACGGGGCGCTCCTGTTTCAACGCGCGCACGTACGGAGCCACCCGGATGCCGGGCTCCCATCGCACGAGGTCCGGCATCTTCGCCGGCAGGCCCTGCGCGTACCAGAGCCGATCGGCCGTCGCGAACGCCACCCACCCGCGATGCGGGAGGAAGGCGTCCTGGAACGGACGCAGCTCCTTCGCGATGTGCTCCCAAGCCCGATCGAAAGCTCCGATCTGCCCATCCCCGTCGGTCGACTCGATGCGGCGGCGCAGCGCCGCGATCGCCGAGTCGAGGCGGACGCGCCACGCGTCCCGTTGTGCCGGATCGTGTTGCTCTCCGTTCACATAGACGCTGAGCACATCCTGACCCTCGAGCTCGCGGTACAGCTTGACGAGCCTGTCGTGGGTGAGCATTCGGAGTCTCCCGGCTTCGGTGGGGTACATCGCGAAGGAGCCGCGGTGTCGTCGAGACGGTTCCTTCGACCTTCCGTTACCTAGAACCCCGAAACCGCCTGGGCGGTTCGCCTACCGATCGCTGGTGGCGGCGCTCGACTGGCTCGTGTGATCGATCACGATCACGACGCGCCGGTTCTCCCAGCCGGCCGTGCCCGGGCCGTGCTGACCGTCCGTAACGAGCCGCTGCGAGGACTCACCGTAGCTCACGGTGCGGATGTTCTCACCGGACAGCCCCTGCTCCACCAGGAAGGCCTTCACCGCGTCCGCGCGGCGCATGCCGAGGCGCTGGTTGTACGCCTGGCTGCCGGACGGGTCGGTGAATCCCTCGACCGTCAAGATGGCACCGGGATAGTACTCCTGGGCGACCTGGCTGAACCGCTGCAGGACCTCCCGACCCTTCGGCAGCAGTTCGGCCTGGTCGAACTCGAAGTAGACCGGCATGTCGAACTGAAGCGCCGTCTCGAGCTTCTGCACGGTGACGTCGAACTGCTGCTGCAGGTCGTTCAGGTCCGACTGGAGCCGCGATACGCGGGACTCGACGTCGTCCAGTCGACCGCCCAGTTGGCTGGCAGACCTGCTGATCACCCTGCTCGATCTTCTGGTTCATGTCCTCTCGGAGCGTGGCCAGCTGGGTGTCCAGCTGCTCCGGGGTGACGTGAGCGCACGCCGATGCCGAGAGCCCGAGCGCGGCGACGATCGCCAGCCCCCGGAGCGCTCTCATCTGTCCTACGATCATTCGAGACCTCCCAAGTGGGTCGTTCGGCCGACACCGGACGCGGGAGTGCGCCCGGAATTTCCCGCAAATATGTTGCAGGATGGATGCCAGACCCTCCACGGCGCGGCTTTTCCGCACCCTCCGACCGCGTCTGCACGCTACTTCGTGCCGAATAGCCGGTCACCGGCATCACCCAGACCTGGAAGAATATAGCCGTTTTCGTCGAGTTGTCGGTCCAGGGCCGCAGCGAACACGGGAACGTCGCGGCTGACGGTCCAGCAGCGCCCCCACCCCCTCGGGCGCGGCCACCAGGCACATGAAGCTGATGCGGGCGGCCCCTCGTGCCTTCAGGCCCGATATGGTGGCCGCAGCCGATCCCGCCGGTGGCCAGCATCGGGTCCACGACCACGAAACGTCGGACCTCCGATCGTGCCGGGACCTTGAAGTAGTACTCCACCGGCTGGAGCGACTCTTCGTCGCGGGACATTCCGACGTGGCCCACGCGGGCCCCCGGGATCAGTCGCAGCACGCCCTCCACCATCCCCAGCCCGGCGCGAAGGACGGGCACCACCACCAGCTTCTTTCCGGCGATCCGGTGGCCCGTGCCGTGGTCTCCAGCGGCGTATGCACGGACACGGCCTCCTCCTCGAGGTCGCGCGTGACCTCGTACGCCATGAGCATGGCGATCTCCTCCACCAGCTCCCGGAAGAGCTTCTTCGGCGTCTCGACGTCGCGGAGGAGATGCAGCTTGTGGCGGATGAGGGGGTGGTCGATGACGGTGAGGTTCGGCAGAGGCGGGCATGCGCTGGCCTGTTCGGTGGGATCGGCGGCGCTACCTTACATGCGACACCACGCTGCCCCGAAAGCCCATCGGGCCAAGCCGTACCGACGATGACCTATCCCGACTGGATCGCCCAGCGCGATCACATGATCCAGACCCAGATCCGGGCGCGCGGTGTGACCGATCCCGCGCGTGCTGGATGCGCTCGCCCGGGTCCCGCGCGAGCGCTTCGTGCACCCGGAGGCGCGCAGCCGCGCCTACTCCGACCACGCGCTCGGCATCGGCCACCACCAGACGATCTCGCAGCCGTACATGGTGGCGATCATGACCGCCGACGCTCGCGATCCGGCCGGACGAGCGCGTCCTGGAGATCGGCACCGGGTCGGGATACCAGTGCCGCCGTCCTCGCCGTGCCTGGCCGGCGAGGTCTGGACGGTGGAGCGCATCCCGCGAGCTCGCCGAAGCCGCCCGCGACCGCCTCGACGGACCTGGGCTTCGCCAACGTCCACGTGCGCACCGGGGACGGGTCCCTCGGGTGGCCGGAGGCCGCACCCTTCGACGCGATCCTCGTGACCGCCGGCGGCGCCGGCGCCTCCTCCCTCGCTGCTGGCGCAGCTCGACCGCGAAGGGCGGTCGCATGGTCGTTCCGGTGGGTGGACGGGACCTCCAGCACCTGGTCCGCATGGAGCGGCACGGTACCGAGTTCGTGTCGGACCGGACCGTGGGGTGCCGCTTCGTGCCCCTCGTCGGAGACGAGGGCTGGGACGAATGACACCACGCCGGTCCGCGGCGGTCCGCTACCGCTTGATCCGCTCGCCCTTGTCCTCGTAGCGGAAGATCCACGCCGCGATTCGACCGGGGCGGATCGTGCCGGTCAGGTCCCCGTACTCGTGGTCCCCGCCGGAGCCCTGTCCCGACGCCGGGTCGCTCCTCGATCTCCCGCAGCAGGCGTCCGGCATCGTTCGCGCCACCGGCGCCAGTTCTCCGGACGCAGATCGATCCACCCACGCTCCACGAGGCGGGGATCGCCGGCGGGGAGCCCCTCCTCCGGGGGCACCTTCACCTCCGGCCCGCGCAGCAGACAGTCTCCATCGGGAAGCAGGATCGGGATGCCGATCGACAGGATACGCTGGCGTAGGTCCGCGTCCTCGTCCAGGAGCGCCCGAGCGCGCTCGGCGGTGTCGGCGGCCTCCAGCCTCGCCGCTGCCTCGAGGGTGCCTGCGAGGCGGGACAGGATCTCCCCCTCGAAGAGCAGCTTGGAGAGCCGGGGCGGGCCCAGCATCTCGTACGCCACGGAGCGGATCCCCGCTTCCGCTTCGAGCGCCTCCATGTGATCGATGGCGATGCTGCGCAGGGCCCCGGCCCGGTAGGTCGGCCCCATCGTCGCGGCGTCCAGGGCCGTCACCACGTCCTTGCCCGTGGGATGCGACAGGATCTCCCGCACTACGTTGTCGGCGATCTCTTCGGGCGTCACGAACTCCATGAGCCCGAGCGCGGTGAGCGTCTCGAACTCACCCAGGCTGAAGAGCCCGTTCTCGCCGGCGTCGATGTAGACGCCATCGAGGGGCTCCCCCGTCTCCAGGTAGGCCTCGCCGCGGCCGTCCACGAACGCCTCGGACAGGGGGAGCGGCTCCCTGCAGTCGACGCGCATGATCGGCTTCCCGCCTCGCTTGATGGGGCCTCGCGCGATCGACTTCCAGGAGATCGCGGCCGTCGGCTTGACCTCCTTGACGGCCGGCCCCCCCGGCGTGCGTGCCATCAGGTAGAGGAACAGGGTCTGCGCTCCGGCGATGCCCGACTTCGCCAGGAGCACGCGGGACGGACGCTCCTCGGAATGGGTGAAGGGGATGTTGAGCCCCATCCCCCCCGTCCCGGCCGTCCCCACCTTCACGAAGACCTCGGTGGCCGCGCGCCTCATCCCCTCCAGCGCGATCTGCGTGTGTCGGATCAGCTGCGGGAGGTAGAGGAGCGCCAGGTGCGTCTCCACCGCAGCCGTGTCCGCCTTTCCCGCCGCCGCCGCCGCGCGCAGGGTCGCCACGGAGGCGAAGACGTTCTGATAGGCGAGGGCGCCCGCGGTGTTGATGCAGTCGACGATGATGCGGGGGCTGGTGTCCTGAAGGAGCCTTCCCAGCGCGGAGCGCAGGAACACGTCTTCGGTGAGCTCCCCGTAGAGGTCGTCCACCAGGCGGGCCCGCAGCCCCGGATCCTCGACGATGCGGGCGCGCGGCATATCCTTCATGTCGTGGGGCACGAACACGTCTCCCCAGACCGCTTCCAGCCCCACGCCTTCGGACTGTCCTTCGGCGCGCAGCTCCGCCACCGCCGCCTCGGACTCCTCTCGCCGAAGTGATCCGATGACGATGCGTTCCGGCCGGCTCTCGAGCATCTTGCGGGCCACCGCGATCCCGACGAGCCCGGCTCCGCCCAGGATCAGGACGGTCTTGTCTCTGAGATCCATCTCGTCCTCTTTCTCTAAGCCCCGCCGGCGTATGCCCGCAGGTGGCTGATCTCGTCATCGGTGAGGGGCCGCAGCCCCCCCCGGGGCAGGTTCCCAAGACGAACGGGGCCGAAGCGCACCCGCGCGAGGCGGCGCACCGGATGGCCCACCGCATCGAAGAGCCTGCGCACCTCCCGCTTCCGCCCTTCGGTGAGGACCAGGCTCACGACCCCGTCCGGCCCATCCCGGCCGACCAGGTCGGCCCGCTTCGCGCGGGCCGGCCCGTCGCCCAGCTCCACGCCCGCGCACAGGCGCGCGAGCTTCTCCGGCGACGGAATCCGGACGACCGTCGCCAGGTACTCCCGCTCCACCTCCCGGCTGGGGTGGAGCAGCGCATGCATGACGTCACCGTCGTTGCTGAGGAGGAGCAGCCCCTCGGTGTCCCGGTCGAGCCGGCCGACGTATCGCAGGTCGCGAACTCCCTCGGGGAGGACGTCGTAGATCGTCTTGCCTCCGTGCGGATCGGACCGCGTGGTCAACACACCCGGAGGCTTGTGGAAGGCGAACCAGCGCACCTCGACGGTCTCCACGGGCACCCCGTCCACCTCCACGACGTCCCGTCCCGGCACGATGCGGACACCCAGCTCCCGGACGACGTCCCCATTCACCCGGATCCGTCCGTCGAGGAGCATCTGCTCCCCTTCCCGGCGGGACGCACGCCCCGCCATCGAAAGATACTTCTGAATGCGTATTCCCTCGGCCACGGGTCAACCCCGGGGCGTCTCTTCCGGTTGTGCAACGCTCGGTTCCGACTCCAGGGACGGAGCGGACGCCGGCGCCTCGCTTCCCTCTCCCAGCACCAGCTGCCGGGAGTCCGCGGCGGGGCTCTCCGTCTCCTCCTCCGGCCCGAGCTGAATGCGCTCGCGCAGGATGATCGGCAGCTCCTCGGGGCGGGGCAACTCCTCGAGCGACTTGAAGCCGAAGTGTTCGAGGAAGCGTGCCGTGGTTCCGTACAGGACCGGTCGCCCGAGCCCCTCCGCACGTCCTACGACCTCGATCATCTCGCGGTCCTGGAGGGTCTTCAGGACGCCGGCCGATCCGACCCCCCGGATGTACTCCATCTCGATTCGTCCAAGGGGCTGGCGGTAGGCGATGATCGCGAGCGTCTCGAGCGCCGGGCCCGAGAGCCTCGACGGGCGCGGGACGTTGTCGAAGCGCTCGAGGTAGGGGGCGAACTCGGAGCGGGTCAGCACCTGGTAGCCCTCCGCCAGCTCCACCACCTGGAACGAGCGCTCCGCGTCGTCGTACTCGGCCTGCAGGAAGCGAATCGCCTCCTCCACACGGTCCTCGTCCAACGTCTCGTCCGCCCGGGCGATCTCGTCCGCAGTCAGGGGTGCGTCGGACGCGAACAACACGGCTTCGACGATCTGGTGCGCATTCACGCCTGCGCCGCTCCTTCCTCTTCCGGGGTCCGGATGTCTTCGGGGTCGCCGCCCTCGTCCTCGTCCTCACCCCCACCCCCGACCTCATCCTCCCGCCGGTAGATCCACAGCTCCTTGAAGGGGCTGCTCTGCCGCAGGAAGAGGAGGCGGCGACGGGTGAGCTCGAGACCGGCGAGAAACGTCATCACGCCGTGCATCTTCTCCTTGAAGCCGCGCAGCAGGCCGCTGAACTCGACGCGTGTGCTGTCCCGCAGCGCGTCGAGGATCAGGACGATCTTGTCCTCCATGGCGACCGTGCGCGGCGTCACGCGGTGCTGCCGGAGCCTGGGCTCGGGCATCTCGACCCGGAGCGCCGCTTCCCACACCTCCTCCCATGTGGTCTCCAGGGGCGTCTCGGCCACGGGCCGCCGGGGTCGCGGCGGGTTGAACCCCTTGCCGAAGCGCCGGGCCCGGTCGGCCTCCGCGGCCGACAGGCGGGAAGATATCTCGCGAATCTGCTCGTATTCGAGCAGCCGGCGGACCAGCTCGGCGCGCGGATCCTCGTCCTCGTCCTCCTCGGTCCGCGGCAACAGCATCTGCGCCTTGATGCGCACGAGCGTCGCCGCCATCTCCAGGAATTCCCCCGCCCCGTCGAGGTCGTGAGCCTGGATCCCGCGGATGGCTTGCAGGAACTGGTCCGTGATCTTCGAGATCGGGATGTCGAAGACGTCGATGTCCTGCGTGCGGATCAGGTGCAGCAGGAGGTCGAGCGGTCCCTGGAACCGGTCGACCTCGACGAGGAGGAAGCCTTCGCGGGTCGAGGTCCCCCCGGCGACGGTCAGATCCACAGGCGGATGAAGGCGTCCGCAGCTCCCATGAGCCACGTCACCGGTCGGAGGAGGACGCCGAACGCGCCGGGCACGAGGAAGAACATCGCCATCAGGATCACCAGACCGTATCGGCCGGCCCGGCGATACTGGAGCGCCGCCTTGGGGGGAAGGAGGTGGAACAGGACGTGGGAGCCGTCCAGCGGCGGGATGGGGATCAGGTTGAAGAACGCCAGGATGAGGTTGATGAAGATCCCGTAGGTCGCCATGCGCCCCAGCGCGTCGGTAACCCCGCCGAGGGGGCCCACGACGCTCCCGACCTTGAAGACGACCGCGCCCGCGAGCGTCGCCAGGAGGGCGAGCCCGAGGTTCGACACGATGCCCGCCAGCGACACCCGGATGTCGCCCCACTTGTATTCGCGGTAGTTGGCCGGGTTCACGGGCACGGGCTTGGCCCATCCGAATATGAAGCCGCTGTGCGTGAAGTACAGCAGCATCGGCACCAGCACCGATCCGATGAAGTCCAGGTGCGGGACCGGGTTGAGCGTGATCCGCCCGAGCCGCTCCGCAGTGTCGTCGCCTTCCCGGCGGGCCTGCCAGGCGTGCGCCACCTCGTGCACGACGACCGAGAAGATCAGGACGATGATGAGCAGGATGGCGTCCACGCTGGGGCCCGCGGCAGGAGAATAGGTGCGGCGAAACCTACCTAGCCGGGGGTGGGGGGGTCCAGGCTTGGGGATCCACGCCGACGCCCCGGGGTTACCTTTCCGAACCGATCACCCGCATCGAGGACCCGACATGCGAACCGCGTCGCTCCTCGTCGCGCTGGCGATGGTCGCCCTCCAGGGCTGCGCACCGCCCGCCGACAAGGCCCCCGACCCCGACGCCCTCGCGCTCAAGGGCACCATCCCCTTCGAGCCGCTTCCCAAGGTCTCCTTCACCCTCACGGACACCCGGGGCCGTCCCTACGACTTCCGGGCGGAGACGGACGGCCACATCACGCTGCTCTTCTTCGGGTACACATACTGCCCGGACGTCTGTCCGGTGCACATGGCCACCCTGGCGTCGGCCATGGAGGAGCTCGATCCCGCGGTACGGGACGACATCCGCGTCGTCTTCGTCTCCGTGGACCCGGAGCGCGACACCCCGGAGCGCCTCCACAAGTGGCTCTCCTCCTTCGACTCCAGCTTCGTCGGCCTTCGCGGAACCGTGGAGCAGGTCTCCGACGCGTTGGCCTTCTACCGGTATCCGCCGCCGGAGAAGAGCGGCGAGGAGGAGGGCTACACGGTCGGGCACCCCGCGTTCATCTACGCCTTCACCCCCGACAACCGGGGACGCGCGCTCTACGGCGTCGAGACCACCCGGGCAATCTGGGTGCACGACCTGAACCTCATGGCCCACCACGAATGGAAGGCCACGCCCTCGGCCCCGGCCGACGAGGACACGGCGCGGTCGTTGGCGACGGCCGGCGACGTGCGCATCCTGGACGCGTACGTGCCGCGCCCGGCCGCCGGAGACGTCGCGGCCGTCTACCTGACGCTGCGCAACGACGGCCAGGTCGCGGATACCCTCGTGGCGCTCGCCGCGGATGTCGCGGCCCGGGGCAGCCTTCACGAGATGCGCATGGTGGACGGACAGATGAAGATGGCGCCGCTCGCCGGCGGCATCGTCGTGCCCCCGGGAGCGACCGTCGAGCTGAAGCCCGGGGGGTTGCACGGGATGCTCGAAGGGCTGAGCCGGGAGCTCGAGCCCGGCAGCACGCTGAAGGTCGTCCTCCGCTTCGCGCACGGGGGCTTGCTGGCCGTTCCGGCGCGGGTGGTCCGCTACGAGGACGTCGTGCGCTAGCTGGTGGCGCGGCACCTATTGATCCCGGGCGCGCCCGTTCCTAGGTTTGTTGGCTCGACATACCCGGATTGGGATCATCCGCCCGAGAGAAGCATGCCGAACATCAAGAGCGCCAAGAAGCGCATGGAGCTGAGCCGCGCCGCCCGGTCGAAGAACCGCGCGGAGCGCTCCCGCATCCGCACCGCCATCAAGCACGTACGTGCGGCCGGCAGCGCCGACGACGCCCGCGCGCGCCTCGTCGAGGCCCAGGCCGTGCTGGATCGCGCCGCCAACCGGCGCCTGATCCACCCCAACGCGGTGGCCAGGCTCAAAGGCCAGCTCCAGCGCCACGTGAACGCGCTCTCCGCCTGACGCGGCCCTCCCGCCGCACGAGACCCGGCCGGCGCCACGTCGTCGGCCGGGTCTCTTCTTTTCGCTCCGGGCGGACCTCCTACTCCCCGAACACCACCCTCCCGCCCACGATCGTCCAGCGCGGCCGACCCTTCAGCTCCCACCCGGCGAACGGCGTGTTCCGGCTCTTCGAGCGGAACTCCCGTGGGTCCACGATCCACGTCGCCTCCGGATCGAAGACGGTCACGTCCGCCATCGAGCCCTCGGCCAACGTGCCCCCGTCGAGGCCGAAGGCCCGCGCCGGCTCGCAGCTCATGCGCTCGACCATGGTGGGAAGGTCGATGACGCCCTCGCCCACGATGTGCGTGAGCACGAGGCCAAGGGCGGTCTCCAGCCCCACGATCCCGTTCGGCGCGTCCGTGAAGGCGGCTTCCTTCTCGTCGTAGTGGTGGGGTGCGTGGTCGGTGGCGATCACGTCCAGCGTGCCGTCGGCAAGGCCGGCGCGGACGGCAGCCACGTCCTCCGGGGTGCGCAGGGGTGGGTTCATCTTCGCATCGGTCCGGTACCCCTCCACCGCGCTCTCGTCGAGGATCAAGTGGTGGGGCGAGGCCTCCGCGGTGACGTGCACACCGCGCGCCTTCGCCTGCCGGATGCTCTCCACGCCGAACCTCGTGGACACGTGCTGCAGGTGGATGTGCCCCTCCGTCAGCTCGGCCAGGAGGAGGTCCCGCACGATGTGGATGTCCTCCGCCGCGTTGGGCTTGCCGGGAAGCCCGAGGCGGGTGGCCACCAGGCCGGCGTTCATGTGCCCTCGCGCCGACAGGGTCAGGTCCTCGGGATGGTCCGCGACGGGAATGCCGAAGGCCTGCGCGTAGAGGAGCGCCAGCCGCATGAGCCCCGAGTCCATGACCGGGCTCCCGTCGTCGGTGATGGCGACCGCACCGGTCTCCACCATCTCTCCGATGAGCGCGAGGCGCTCACCCTTCCGCCCGGCGGAGATGCAGCCGACAGGATAGACCCGGGCGGCCCCGGCCCGCCGTCCCTCCGCCAGCACGAAGCCCACGGTCGCCGGGTCGTCGATGGGCGGGTCGGTGTTGGGCATCGCGCACACGGCCGTGAAGCCGCCCGCAGCCGCGGCCCGCGCGCCCGTGGCGATGGTCTCCTTGTGCTCGCCCCCCGGCTCGCGCAGGTGCACGTGCACGTCGATGAGGCCGGGAGTCACCACCAGGCCCGTGCAGTCGAGCACGCGCGTGTCCGGCGAGGCGTCCACCTTCTCGCCCAGGGTCGCGACCCGCCCGTCCGCGAGCAGCACGTCCCGCACGGCGTCGAGATTCTGCGAAGGGTCCACGACCCGCCCGCCCCGGAGCAGGATCTGTCCGCTCACCCTTCGCCCCCCTGTTTCGCGGCCTCCGCCTTCTCGGGTTGGCCGCCGGCCAGCAGGTAGAGAACGGCCATGCGCACCGCCACGCCGTTGGTGACCTGGTTGAGGATGACGGAGTGGGGTCCGTCGGCGACGTCCGAGTCGATCTCGACGCCCCGGTTCATCGGCCCGGGATGCAGGATCAGGAGGTCCTGCGGCGCCGCATCCAGACGGGCGTTGCTCACGCCCCAGATCCGGTTGTACTCCCGGAGCGAGGGCACGTAGCCCGCCTCCATGCGCTCGAGCTGCAGGCGCAGCACGTTGAGCACGTCCGCCCACTGGATGGCGTCCTCCACCCGCGTGAAGACCTCCACGCCCAGGTCGCCGAAGCCCTGCGGGACCAGCGTGGGCGGGCCGCACACCGCCACCTCGGCTCCCAGCTTGAGGAGCCCGTAGATGTTCGAGCGCGCCACGCGCGAGTGGAGCACGTCGCCGACGATGCACACCTTGAGCCCCTCGATCCGGCCCATGTGGTCGCGGATGGTGAGCATGTCGAGCAGCCCCTGGGTGGGATGCTCGTGCGCTCCGTCTCCGGCGTTGATGACGTTGGAGGGAATCCGCTCCGCCAGGAACCGCGGCCGCCCCCGACGCGCCGTGGCGCATCACCACCATGTCGATGCGCATCGCCTCCAGGTTGCGCGCCGTGTCCACCAGCGTCTCCCCCTTCACGACCGACGAGCCCGCCGCCGCGATGTTCACCGTGTCGGCCGAGAGGCGCTTCTCGGCGAACTCGAAGGAGACCCGCGTGCGGGTAGACGCCTCGAAGAAGAGGTTGACGATGGTCTTGCCGCGCAGGACGGGAACCTTCTTGATGCGCCGCTCCGAGATCTCCTTGAAGGGCTCGGCGGTGTCGAGGATCGCGAGAATCTGTTCGCGGGAGAGGGGTTTCGAGGCCGACGAGGTCTTTGCCGAGGGCAGACGCCGTCTGGTTCACGCGGCCTCCGGATGCGTGTAGACGATGTCGACGCCGAGACGCCCGTCCAGCTCGGGGACCAGCACCTCCACGGTCTGTTGCTCTTCCAGCACCTCGACGTGCCGACCGACGATGTCGGGCTGGATCGGAAGCTCGCGACCTCCCCGGTCCACGAGCACGCACAGCAGGATGCGAGCCGGCCGACCCCAGTCCATGAGCTCGTTCATCGCCGCGCGCGCGGTGCGCCCGGTGAACTGCACGTCGTCCACCAACACGATGTTGCGGCCGTCGACGCCCCTCGGCGGGAGCTCGGAGCCCCCGATGATCGGACGCGGGCCGATGGCCTCCAGGTCGTCTCGGTAGAGGGAGATGTCGATGGAGCCGGTGGACACGTTGACGCCCTCCGCGCTCTCGATCTCCTCCCGGAGGAGGCCGGCGATCTGCACGCCGCGTCGGTGGATCCCCATGAGGGCGAGCCTCTCGGTGCCGCCGATGCGCTCGACGATCTCGCGGGCCATCCGGGCGACGGCCCGGCGGACCGCGGTCTCGTCCATGAGGGGGATTCGTTCGGCGCTCATGCGGGGTGCTCGGCGGAGGTAGGCGCGTCCGGCGGCCCGAACGTAGCGGACCCCCCGGATGGGGTCAACGACCTCCGTGAGGGTTGTCACGGACGCGGACACCGCCCATGATGTGCGGGCTTTTCGCCCGAATCCACCCCGCAGGAGCCCGTCGCCCATGCGCATGCGCCGCCTCGCCTTCGCGCTCCTCGCGCTCGCCGCCCTCCCCCGGGCCGGGCTCGCCCAGGAGCTGGAGAAGGCGCCCAAGGTAGTCCTGGACGGCGTGCCCTTCCAGGTCTCGGTGCGCGCCCGCCTCGCCCCCGTCCGCTTCGAGGTGCGCGACGCCCGTGGGGCGACCCTCGGACGGGGAGCGGCGGAGCCCCTGGAGAGCGGCGCGGCCGCCGGGCTCGTCGTCACCGAGCGTGGGCAGCTACCCCTCCAGATCCGCGTGGAGGGGGGCCCCGTCCACACCCTGGAGCCCACGTTCACGCCCGGGTGGTTCTCCCTCGTTCCCCCCCTGCTGGCGATCGTGCTCGCTCTGGTTTTCCGGGAGGTGGTGACGGCCCTCTTCGCGGGCGTGTGGCTCGGGGCCCTGGCAGTGGCCGGGTTCAATCCCATCACGGGGACGTGGCGGCTCATCGACACGTTCGTGGTCCCCGCCCTGGGGGATACCGCCGGCGGCCACACCCAGGTGGTGGTGTTCTCGCTCCTGCTGGGCGGGATGGTCGGCATCATCGCCCGCAACGGCGGGACGATGGGGATCGTCGAGGCGGTGGCTCCCTTCGCGAGCTCGGCCCGCAGGGGCAAGTTCGCCACCTGGGCCGCGGGGATGGCGATCTTCTTCGACGACTACGCGAACACGCTCATCGTGGGCAACACGATGCGGCCGATCACCGACCGGCTGAAGGTGTCACGGGAGAAGCTCGCGTACCTCGTGGACTCGACCGCGGCGCCCGTGGCCGCCCTGGTTCCCATCTCGACCTGGGTCGGCTACGAGATCAGCCTCATCGCCGACGGGCTGCGCATCGCGGCCCAGCAGAGCCCCGAGCACGCCGCCATGCTGGCCGCCTCGAGCCCCTTCACGGTCTTCATCGAGACGATTCCCTACCGCTTCTATCCTCTTCTGGCCCTCTTCTTCGCCCTCCTCACCTCGGTCATGGACCGTGACGTGGGGGCGATGGCCGTCGCCGAGCGCAGGGCCGCGTCGGGCGGGGGTCTCTACCGGCCGGGAGCCCAGCTCGCCACGGACACCACCACGCACATCATGGACCCGAAGGAGGGAGCCCGGCACCGCTGGTGGAACGCCGGGATCCCGGTCCTGACGGTGATCTTCGTCGTCCTTGCGGGACTCTACACCACGGGCCGCGCCGGCGCGGGCCCCGACGCCGGCCTGCGCGACGTCTTCGGTGCGGCAGACCCCTTCTCGACGCTCCTGTGGGGGTCGCTCTCGGGGTGCCTGGTGGCGATCCTCCTTTCGGTCGGGCAGCGGATCCTGAGCATCACCGAATGCGTCGACGCCTGGCTCGGCGGGATGCGCGCCATGATCATCGCGATGGTCATCCTCGTGCTGGCCTGGTCCCTCGGAGCGGTCACCCAGGAGATCGGCACGGCCCAGTACCTCACGCAGATCCTGTCCGACCGCGTCGCGCTCCAGCTCCTCCCGGTCCTGGTCTTCCTGACGTCGGCCGCCATGTCCTTCGCCACCGGGACGTCCTGGGGCACGATGGCGATCCTGCTCCCCCTGGTCATCCCGCTCACGGTGGCGCTGGGCGGGGACGCAGGGTTCTCCGGCGGGAGCCACTACACGGTGCTGCTGGGCGTGATCAGCTCGGTCCTGGCCGGATCGATCTTCGGCGACCACTGCTCGCCGATCTCCGACACCACCGTGTTGTCGTCCACCGCGTCGGGGTGCGACCACGTCGACCACGTGCGTACCCAGCTCCCCTACGCGCTCCTGGTCGCCGTGGTCGGGATGCTCGTGGGGGACATCCCCACGGCGTACGGGCTCCCGAACTGGGTGTCGCTCGTGCTCGGGTGCGTGGGTCTGTGGCTGATCCTGCGAATCTTCGGAAGGAAGGCAGAGGAGCAACCGGCGGAGGCTCGCTGAGCCGCCCCCCCGGTCACCCGCCGAACCTGTCCCGTCCCACGCGCACGAGGAACGGTACGCCTCCGTCCACCGGGGCCTCGCGCGCTGCCCAGTCGTACGAGAAGAGGATCACGCCGCCCGCCCCTTCGCGGCGCGCGATGTCGATCTTCTCCACCGTGCCGTCGTAGCCGTTGAGGTAGGCGCCGATCCCGGCCCACAAACGGTCGCGCCGACCCGCGGAGATCGCGGCGGCGTGCACCGCGCTCTCGAAGCGCTCCGCCACGGGCGTATAGGCCATGGGCACCACGACGTCGACGATTCCCCGCTCCAGCCATCCGCGCCAGTCCTGGAAGCGGCTCCGATAGGCGTCGTCGGCGTCCGGGAACACCGCGGCGGACACCACCAGAGCCGGCCGGCGAGCCTTCACGGCCCGGTAGATGCGCGCCACCAGCTCGGTGATCTGTGCGCGGCGGTAGTCCGACCACGCGTCGGGGTAGGCGTCCGTGAACGCGAAGGGGTCCCCGCCCCGATAGGCCTCGTCCATGGCGCGCATGCTGTCCGGGGGCACACGCAGGGCCAACCAGTCCCGGAAGCGGTCCAGGGCGCCGCGGGAGTAGTCGAACTCGTCCGACGGGTAACGGATGTAGTCGAAGTGGATCCCGTCCAGGTCGTAGTGGTCCGCCAGGTCCATCCAGACGTCGTAGACGTGCTGCTGCACGGCGGGATCGGAGGGGCTGGAGAAGAGCCCCTCGACGCTCTCCCGATGGTCCGCCGCGTAGCGGAGGAGGGCGTCGGTGAAGCGGGGGTCCTCCGGGTCCACGTCGAACAGCTCGGCGGCGAGGGCCCGGGGAACGGCCAGCCACTCGGGATGCGCGTTCACCAGGTGGCGCGGGTCGGCCGGGCGCGTCGGACCACTCCACACGAGGTGCGTGTTCACCCAGGCGTGGGCGGCCATCCCCCGCGCGTGCGCCTCTCGGATCGCCAGCGCCAGCGGGTCGAACGTGGAATCGGATGCGAGCGCCTCGGCGCGGGGCTCCCACGCCCCGTCGTAATACGCGTCACCCCGCCCCCGCACCTGCAGGAGGAGGGTGTTGAACCCGGCGGCGGCGGCCGTCGCCACCATCTCGTCCACCCGCTCCGGGGCAGCGAGCGTGGTGCGGACGACCCAGAGGCCCCGCACCTCGCCGAAGCGGCGGACCGGCTCGTCGCCCGGAGCCGGCCGGGCCGCCGTCGGCATCGCCTCGGTCGTGTCGGCAGCGGGCGATGGGGGTGGTGGAGCTCCCGTCGGCACGCCCACCACCGTGCACCCGCCCGATAGCAGGGCCGCGCCCACCAGGGCCGCCCACGTCCACCGCGAACCGTGGTGGCCCATCACCGGCGCTCCCGGAAGAACGCGCGCAGCATCGCCGCCGACGTGTCCGCGAGCACGCCCGTGGTGACCGTACACCGGTGGTTGAGGCGGGCGTCCTGGAGGAGGTTTCCCAGCGTGCCCGCCATCCCCGCCTTCGGGTCGGTCGTCGCGTATACGACGCGCGGCACCCGCGCGAGGACGATAGCGCCGGCGCACATGGCGCACGGCTCCAGCGTCACGTAGAGCGTGGTTTCCTCCAGCCGGAAGTCCCCGCGGGCGGCTGCGGCCGCCCGCAGCGCCACGACCTCGGCGTGGGCCGTGGGGTCGGACTCGGCGGCGGTGCGGTTGTGGCCCTCCGCGAGCAGGCGGCCCCCGTGCACCAGCACCGCTCCGATGGGCACCTCCCGCCGGACCCATGCCGCGCGAGCGAGCTCCAGGGCGCGCGCCATCCACAGCCGGTCGTCGGGCTCTTCGGGCGAGGCCTCGAGGATGGGAGTAGCGGAAGCGGCGGGCACAGCCCCGCGACGGCTCAGTGCTGCGTGAGGTTCAGCCCGCCCGCGCTCTCGTCGATGCGACGGTAGAAGGCGGCGACTCTGCCGAGGATCTCGAGACGCTCCAGGTCCTGCACGACCGTCGTCTCCCCGCCCGGCCTGAGCGACTCCAGGTGGATCCCGGCGCCGTTGCGCATGAGCCGGTGGAACCACGATCCGGTGCCGGCGCGCGTCACGACGATCGCGCCGTCCTCCAGGTCGCCGGGGGAGGCGGGCTCCACCAGGACGAAGTCCCCCTCGTGCACACCCAGCACGGCGAGGTCGTTCGGCCCCGCACGCACGAAGAAGGCGCCCTTCTCTCCCGCCAGCCGGCGGTCGAGAGACAGATTGAATTCCGCCTTTTGCCGCTGCCCGTCGGGCATCTCGGAGAAGCACGGCACGGAGATCGTGTGGGCGGACAGGTCGACCCCCAGGATGCGGACGCCACGTGATCGCGACGGATCCCGTTCCAGGAAGCCCTTGTCGGCGAGCGCCTGGAGGTGCTCCGACACCGTCTTGGTGCTCTTGATGCCGAATCGCTCGCCGATCTCGCGGATCGACGGCTGATACGTGTTGGCGCGAAGATACTGGACCATGAAGTCCAGGATCTTCCGCTCCATCTCCGTGAGGGCCTGGGTCCGAGCGTCCGATACCCGTGGGCCCGGAGGAGCCGGGGAATCCCGATGCGCACTCGGTTCGGAACGTGGCAACGTCGTGCCTTTGAAAGCAGTGAATCCGCGTGGCCCCCCCAGCGGACGGCTATCCTAATGTGCGCTCGGAACGGGTGTCAAGAAAGGGTTTTGTCACGAGGCCTGTAGCCGTTCCAGGGCGTCGGAGATGCGGCCGAGCGCACGATCCCTGCCCAGGAGCACGAGCACCTCGAAGATCCCCGGGCTGGTCGCGCGTCCGGTGAGCGCCACGCGCAGGGGGTGGATCAGCTTTCCGGCACCGACCCCGAGCTCTTCGGCCTGCCGCCGAAGCGCCTCCTCCAGGGCCGGTTCCGTCCACTCCGCTTCCCGCAGCGCCGCCTCCACCACGCGCAGCCTCGACCGCGTCGCTTCGACGTCCTTCATCCAGTGCTTCGCCACCGCGCCCTCGTCGAAGCTCGGTTCGTCCTTCACGAACGGCAGCGCCTGCTCGGCGATGTCGTCGACCGTACGCGCCCGCACCTTGAGGAGGTCGACCAACCGCGCCAACCACGCGTCGTCACCCAGCCGGACGGGATCGACGCCCGCGACCGGCTGCAGGCGCTCCCGCACCCTGCCGAGCAGCGAATCCGTAGGTGTCTCGGCCAGGTGGCGGCCGTTCAGCCACGCCAGCTTCTCCAGGTCGAAGACCGAGCTCTTCTTCAAGATGCGCTCCGGCGAGAACGCGGCGACGAGCTCGTCCCGACCCATCACCTCTCGCTCGTCACCCGGATTCCACCCCAGCAACGCGAGGAAGTTGATCATCGCCTCCGGCAGGATCCCCTGGGCTTCGTAGTCGCCCACCGCCGTGGCACCGTGCCGCTTGGAAAGGCGCTTTCCGTCCGCGCCCAGGATCAGCGGCACGTGGCCGAAGCGCGGCTCGGGGTATCCCAGCGCTCGATAGAGCAGGGCTTGCTTCGGCGTGTTCGACAGGTGGTCGTCCCCGCGGATGACGTGCGTGATGCCCATCGCGTGATCGTCCGAGACGACGGCGAGATTGTAGACCGGCGAGCCGTCCGAGCGCAGGATCACCAGGTCGTCGATGTCGTCGTTGCCGAAGCGCATGTCGCCGTGCACGAGGTCGTCGAAGCGGGTCTCTCCGTCCGGCACGCGGAAGCGAATCGCGAACGGCTCCCCCGCCTCGGCACGCCGCCGTGCTTCGTCCGCCCCGAGCTCGTCGGCGCGCTCCCGCGCGACCCGCGACGGGTGCACGCCTCGACGCTCGGCCTCCGCCCTTGCTTCCGCCGGGTCCGAGAAGTCGCGATACGCCTTTCCCTCTTCCAGCAGACGGAGCGCCTCCTGCCGGTGTCGCTCCACGCCCTCGCTCTGGAAGAAAGGTCCTTCGTCCCAGTCGAGGCCCAGCCACCGGAGCCCGTGCAGGATCGCCTGCGTGTGCTCTTCCCGGTTGCGCTGCTTGTCGGTGTCCTCGACCCGGAGGACGAAGACGCCACGGTCCTTGCGCGCGAGCAGCCAGTTGAAGAGCGCGGTGCGGGCGCCGCCCACGTGCAGGTACCCTGTGGGCGACGGCGCGAAGCGGACGCGCAGCGTCATGCTTCGCGCCCCAGTCGGTCGGCCAGGAGCGCCTTCACCACCTTGGGATCGGCGGCGCCGCGCGTGGCCTTCATCACTTCGCCGACGAACAGCCCCATCAGGTTCTCGTTCCCGGCGCGATACTCCGCCACCTTGTCGGGCCAGGACGCCAGCACCCGGCTCACCACCGGCGACAACGCGTCCTGATCCACCACCTTCTCCAGCCCCATCCGCTTCACGATCTCGGCCGGCGTGCCGCCCTCCTTCGCCATCACGGCCAGGACGTCCTTCGCCGCGCGCCGGGACACCTCCCCCTTCGCGACCATCCCGGCCAGGATGCCGAGGCCGGTGCCGTCGAAGGGGAGCTCGTCCACGCTCCGGCCCTCCAGCACGCCCCTCAGGTCGTTCACCATCCACGCCGCGACGCTCACAGGGTCGTCGTGCTGGGCCAGGGCCTTCTCGAAGAAGTCCGCGGCTTCCCGCGAGCCCGTGAGGACGTCGGCGTCCTCCAGCGTCAGGTCCATCTCCCGCACGTAGCGCTCCATGCGTGCCGCCAGATCGGGGTCGGCCCGGCGGCTGGCCTCGCGCTCCTCGCTGACGCGGGGGCCTGTCGGCTGCGTCGGCGCGGGTACCTGCTCCGGGCGGCTCCGATCTGGTCGCCTCGGCGCGCGCTCTGCCGACGGCTTCAGGTCCGCGGTCCCCGGCCGCACGCGCCGCGACCATGTGTCCTTCAACGTCACGATGCGGTTGAGCACCAGGCGGTCCCCCGTGCCGTCCTCGGGGTCGCGCCAGAAGTAGCCCGTCCGCTCGAACTGGTACCGTGTGTCCAGCGGGTCGTCGGCCACGGACGGCTCGACCCGGGCGCCGGTCACGACGACCACCGAATCGGGATTGAGATTGTCGCGCAGGTCACCGCCCTCCGGAACGTCCTCGGGGTCCGGCACACGGAAGAGGCGGTCGTACAGGCGCACCTCCGCTTCGAGCGCGTCCGGTGCCGACACCCAGTGGATGGTACCCAGGCTCTTCGCATCGGCGGCGACGTCGTCCCCCGGGACGCGCGAGCAGCGGAGCTCGACCACCCTGCCCTCCTCGTCCTTCACGACCTCGTCGCACCGGATGACGTACGCGTACCGAAGGCGCACCGACCCGCCCGGGCGGAGGCGGCGGAAGCCGCGCGGGGGGTTCTCCGAGAAGTCCGCCCGCTCGATGAGCAGCTCCCGGCAGAAGGGAACCGTCGCGAGCCCTCCAGGGCCACGTCCCGGGGATAGTACGGCGCATCCAGCTCCTCTCGGGCGCCCTCGTCCATGTCCGTGAGCGTGACGGGCAGCGGGTCGAGCACCGCCATCACCCGCGGCGCAGTCTGATTCAGGACGTCGCGGATGGCGAACTCGAGCTTGCCCGGGTCGGCCCACGACTCCGCCTTGGCCACACCGACCATGTCGCAGAAGAGGCGGATCGCCTCGGGCGGCACCCCGCGGCGCCGGAGGCCCGCGATCGTGGACATGCGGGGATCGTCCCACCCCGAGAGGTATCCCGACTTCACCAGCGGGAGCAGCTTCCGCTTCGAGACGACCGTGTACTCCAGGTTCAGGCGGTTGAACTCGTACTGGTGCGTCCGCGGCTCCTCGAAGCCGACGTTGTCCAGCAGCCAGTCGTAGATCTCCCGGTTGTTCTCGAACTCCAGCGTGCAGAGCGAGTGGGTGACGCCCTCGAAGGCGTCTTCCAGGCAGTGGGCGTAGTCGTACAGGGGGTAGATGCACCAGTCGTCCCCCTGCCGGTAGTGGTGCGCGTGGCGGATCCGGTAGAGCACCGGGTCGCGCATGATCATGTTGGGCGACGCCATGTCGATCTTGGCCCGGAGCACGTGCGCTCCGTCGGGGAACTCCCCGGCGCGCATGCGCGCGAAGAGGTCGAGGTTCTCCTCCACGGACCGGTCTCGATAGGGGCTCGGCTCGCCCGGGTCCGTGACCGTGCCCCGTCCCCAGCGGATCTCCTCCTCGCGCTGGGAGTCGACATAGGCCAGCCCCTTCTCGATCAGCACCTGGGCGCACTCGTACATCCGCTCGAAGTAGTCCGACGCGAAGTAGAGATGCTCGCCCCAGTCGAAGCCCAGCCAGCGGATGTCGTCCTGGATGGCTTCGACGTACTCGAGCTCCTCCGTCTCCGGGTTCGTGTCGTCGAAGCGCAGGTGGCACCGCCCGCCGAACTCTTCGGCGATGCCGAAGTTCAGGCAGATCGACTTGGCGTGCCCGATGTGCAGGTATCCGTTCGGCTCGGGAGGAAAGCGGGTCACGACCCGCCCGCCGTAGCGTCCTTCCTCGGTGTGCTCCGCGACGATCTGGCGGAGGAAGTCGTTCCCCGCGCGCGGGGATGTCTCGGTGTCGCTCATGGGTTGGAGCAGGGCTGAATGGACAGTACCACCACGCACCCGGACGCCCTCGGCGGCGCGGCCGGGACAGCTAAAAAAGGTAGCGAATAGCGCGCCTGCGGACCTGCGCGTCCCTCGAAGGGGCTATCCCTCGCCGCTCGCCCACTCCACCGGAGACGGCGCCTCCCAGTGCGCCAGATCCTTGGCGCGCCGCTTCGCGCGGCGGCGCAGGGCGACCTGCACGCGCATCGAGGTTCCCCACGCGATCGCCACCGCGCACAGCAGGATGCTCGCCTTCTCGGGGTCGAAGAAGTTCACCGGCCGGTCCAGGAGCTTCGGATCGAGGAAGGCGCCGTGCACCACGAAGAGCGCGGCGCAGGCGTAGGAGGCATAGTGCACGGCCTTCCACGTCCGGCGGCCCATCTTCCTGCGCACGTACGAGGTGACCACGATCACGAAGAGCAGGTAGAGCGAGAGCGCGCCCAGCACGTTCATCGTCGCCTGCTGCGGCGCCCGGAGGGCCACCACACGTCGCGCCACACCCATCCCGCCGTGGAGCTGAGCGGGAGGATCACGGCGTGCGCCACGGACAGGGCGAGCGCGATGTACCCGCTCCAGTTGTGCACCGTGAAGTAGTTGATGCGCCGATGCGGCCAGCGCTTGTACGGATTGTACTGCGCGGACAGGAGAAGGCCGAGCAGGACGTTGAGCGTGAGGAGCCAGATCGCGAAGAGGCCGAGCTGGGCGGAAATGGCGACGACCATGGAGCCGTTGTTCGGGAGGATCGTTTCCGGACCGATGGCCCGCCAAGTTGGCGCTACCCCTCGGGGCACGCAACGGGGCCAGGTTCCACCGCCGTGCGCGCGGGAATAACTTCCGGAGGTGGCGGCCTCGCGGAGCAGAGCCCGCGGGCCGCCGTTCGTTTCCTCCGCAGGACCCGAGCTCCATGTACATCCGACGTGTCGCGCCGTTCGGCGCAGCCCTCCTCCCCCTCCTCTCCGGCGGCCTCGGCGCGCAGGTGACCCCGCCACCGACGCTCCCACCCACGAACCAGGCGATCTTCGCGCCCCTGGCCCTCCCCGAAGCGAACCAGGACAGACTGGGCACGGGCGCGCCGGGGCCCGACTACTGGCAGCAGGAGGCCGACTACAGCATCCGCGCCACGCTGGACACGCTGGAGCACCGGGTGAGCGGGTCCGAGACCATCACGTACGTGAACAACTCCCCCGACCGGTTGGACTACCTCTGGATCCAGCTCGAGCAGAATCTCTTCGCGCCGGACAGCCGCGGGGCGCTGATCAACTCCGGAGACCGAGCCCGCTGGCGCGGCTCCTTCGCGGAGGGCGGGATCCGGATCGGCCGCCTGACCGTGGTGCAGGACGGCGAGGAGTACGAGGCCGCACAGACGGTGGACGGCACGCGGATGCGAGTCGACCTGCGCCGTCCCATGCGTCCGGCCGGAGACACGCTACGGCTGAACGTGGACTGGTCGTTCGTCGTCCCCGGGTACGGTGCCGATCGGATGGGCCGCCTCCAGACCCGCCGGGGATGGGTCTACGAGATCGCGCAGTGGTATCCCCGCATGTACGTCTACGACGACGTGGAGGGGTGGAACCCGATGCCGTACCTGGGCCAGGGCGAGTTCTACCTGGAGTACGGGGACTTCGACGTGGAGATCACCGCGCCCCGCGACCTGGTCGTCGTGGCCAGCGGGGAGCTGCTCAACCCCGAAGAGGTCCTCACCCCCGAGGAGCTCCGTCGGTACGATGAAGCCCGCACCAGCGACCGGACCATGTCGATCATCGCGCCTGACGAGGTCGGCACCCCCGGGAGCCGCCCGGCGGGCGACGGGCCACTCACGTGGAAGTTCCGCATCGAGTCCTCGCGGGACTTCTCGTGGGCGGCCTCCAAGGCGTTCATCTGGGACGCCGCCGGGTGGGACGGCATCCTCCTGCAGTCGGCCTACCCGCACGAGGGCCTCGGCGACCGCGAGAACCCCGGCTGGGAGCGCTCGACCGAGTACCTCCGGCACACGATCTCCTATTACTCGCAGCAGTGGTTCCACTACCCGTACCGGTCGGCGGTCAACGTGGCCGGGATCGTGGGCGGGATGGAGTACCCGGGGATCGTCTTCTGCGGCGTCGGCGCCCGCGGCCAGGGACTGTTCGGCGTCACCGACCACGAGTTCGGTCACACCTGGTTCCCCATGATCGTGGGCAGCGACGAGCGTCGCTACGCGTGGATGGACGAGGGCTTCAACACCTTCATCAACCACTACAGCAACCTCGACTTCTACGGACCGCAGGCCTCGCGCACGCAGCGCACCCAGGCGGATTTCATCGCCGCCCGCATGCAGGAGCCCATCGCCGACCAGCCGATCATGACGTATCCCGACCTGCTGCGGGGCAGCGGGCTCGGCTTCCTCGCCTACCGCAAGCCCGGCTTCGGCCTCGTCATGCTTCGCGAGGTCGTCCTCGGGGAAGACACTTTCATGAAGGCGTTCCGGACGTACGTCGCGGAATGGGCGTTCAAGCATCCCAAGCCGGCGGATTTCTTCCGCACGGTCGAGGAGGTCTCCGGCGTGCAGCTCGACTGGTTCTGGCGCGGGTGGTTCTACGACACCGACCTCCTGGACCAGTCCGTCTCCGGCGTCGAGCGGACCGACGACGGCACCGTGATCCATCTGCACAACGACGGAGGGCTGGTGATGCCCGTGCTGCTGCGGATCGAGCTGAGCGACGGGCGGGTCGTCGACCGCCGGCTCCCCGTCCAGATCTGGGCGCGCAGCGACGCCTTCGACTACTGGCTCCGGGGCACGGGAACGGTGGTGGGCGTCACGCTGGATCCCGAGCACCAGCTCCCCGACGTGGACCGCACCGACAACGTGTGGAAGCGCATGGCGAGCTGAGCCTGCCGGCGGACAGGTGCGCCTAGGCTCCCGGGGGGCCACACGGCCCCCTGGGTCCGTCCCCGCCGGGTGTTCCGCTCGTAGACGTCGTTGCGCTTCTCGTATTTCCGCACGATCCCGCGGGCGAGCGTTCCCGCGATGTCCGCCGATCCCGCGGTGCGAGGGACGGACCGCCTCGAGCCGGAAGGTCTCCGCGGCAGCCTGCATGCCGATGTCCGGTGTCCGTACTCGTGCCCGCGGAGCGCCTCCTCGAATCTCTCCCACGCGAAGGCGAGGGACGGAGATGCGGAATCGTGGTCCTTCCAGTCGGGAAGGACGATCTCGACCTCCAGGAAACACGCACGTTCAAGAGGCGGCAGGCACCTTCGTGCATCGTCGAGCGCCATTCCCATCGCACGCACCAGCTCGTGAGCCCCTGTACCACACGCCCCTCCCACCTCGGCCCGGCATGCTCAAGAGAACGGCCGATGGCCGCCACCGTGCGGCCCCGTACGGGATAGGTACGCTCACGCACACTCATGAAGACCCCGTCGGGCAGCAACGGCGGCTCCGGTCTGCTGAAGGGCTCGGGCACGCACGCCTGCGTCACCGCCAGCATCGTGACGACCGCCATGCGTCTCCGCCGCCCGCGCAGCACGTCAGTCTCCGGGAGCCACCGCTCCGGCCACGACCGGCCGGGCGGAGCGCACCCCCCCTCTCGCCCGGGCCTTCCACCCCTCCAGCACCCCGTACGCCGCCGGCGTGATCGTCAGGACGAAGAGCGTGGACGAGAGCAGCCCGCCGATGAGCACCAGGGCGAGGGCGTCCCAGATGTTGGAGCCCGCCGGGTCGCCGAACACGACGAGCGGCAGGAGGCCCAGGACGGTGGTGGCCGTCGTCATCAGGATCGGGCGCACGCGCTCGAGGGTGCCCCGCACGATCGCGTCGTGAAGCGACAGCTCGCCGTGGCGCGCGACGCACGCCGTTCACGTGGTCCACCAGGAGGATGGCGTTGTTGACCACGATGCCGAACATCATGATCACGCCGACGTACGCCTCGCGGGTGAACGACGCCTCGGTGTAGAAGAAGATCAGGTAGACGCCGATGAGCGCCATCGGCACGGTGAGGATCACGCACAGCGGCTGGAGCAGGGACTCGAAGAGCGCGGCCGTCACCATGTAGACCAGCAGCAGCGCCACCGCGATCGTGACCCAGATCTGGGTGCGGTCCTCGCGGCTGATCCACCAGTACGTGTCCCCCTTCTTCACCGTGTAGCCGGGCGGGACCTGCGGTGGCCTCGATCACCGCGGTCGTGCCACAGGTCCCCCAGCTTCTGGGGCCCCCGGAACTCGTAGGCCACCGTGCGCTCGTACTGCTGGTTCTCCCGGTGGATGCGGGCCAGGATCTCCCGGGGCGTGACGGTGACCACGTCGCCGAGCCGGATCCGCCGGCCGCTGGGGGTGTCGATCAGCGTCTCGTTCAGCGCCAGCACGTCCATGTCCGCGCTGGCCGCGAGCTTCACCTGGTACTGCACCTCCTCGCCCCCGAGCTTGAGCCAGCTCGCCGTCTGGCGTCCCGCCACGGCCGCCTGCAGTCGCGACACCAGCTCCTCGACGGTCAGGTCGTGCCGAGCGAGCCGGTCGCGGTCGATCGTGACCACGTACTCCGACGCCTTCTCGCGCTGGAAGCGGTTCGAGCCGGCGTTGGTGTCCACCTCCTGCACCCGGGCGAGCCTGCGTCAGACGGCGCCCGATGTCCTCGGCGATGTCGCGCACCCGCTCGTAGTTGTAGCCCAGCACGGTGATCGCGTAGTTGGGCGGGCTCGACCCTCCGCCGTAGAACGACGGCCCGTACCCGTACACGCGTACCTCCGCGCCCGTGAACGAGTGGCTGTAGGCGAACATCTGCTCCTTGATCGCCACGGGGATCTGCGTGTTCTCCAGGGAGTCCGGGAAGGTGATCTCCATGTAGGCGAACATGGGCCGGATCTGGGCCGTGTACTGCTCGACCTCCGGGATGCGCGCGAGCTTGTCCTCGAAGAACGCCACCAGCTCGTCCGTGCGGTCGAGGTTCGAGCCCGCGTGGCAGCGTGATGTAGACGCTGATGTAGGTGCGCGTGCTGAGCCCCCCCCCGAAGACGGCCCAGGTCGTGACGTACTTGTCGAAGAGGTGGTAGGAGCCGCCGAAGGCACAGCGCCGTCACCAGGAACGCGATCCAGGGATGGCGCACGGTGAAGCCCACCACGTCGGCGTAGAAGCGGACGTAGAGGGGGCGTCGCGCGGGAGCCTCGGGGACGTGGGACGCATCCCCGGCGGGCGCGGCGGCTCCCGTCGTCGACGGTGGCGACGACGGCGCCCCGCGCCCACGCAGCACCCGCGCCGCCAGGGACGGGATGAACGTGAACGCGACGAAGAGAGACGCCACCAGCGTGAGGCCGACCACGATCGCCAGGGGCACGTAGAACACGCGCAGCTCGCCCTGCAGATAGACGAAGGGAACGAACACGATGAGCGTGGTCGCCGTCGACGCGAGGATCGGGAGCACGACCTCCCGCGTGCCGCCTTCCGCGGCGGAGGGTGCGCTCTCGCCCCCCTGCCAGCGACGATAGACGTTCTCCAGCACCACGATGGCGTTGTCCACGATGAGGCCGAAGCCCATCGCGAGGCCCATGAGCGTGAGGATGTTGAGCGTCAGGCCCCCGAAGTAGATCAGGTTGAGGGCGATGAGCACGCTGAAGGCGATCGTCGCGAAGATCAGGGCGGCCGAACGGATCGACCCGAGGAAGGCCAGGAGCACCACGAAGATCACCAACGCGCTGAAGAGGGCGCGCGTGCGCAGGTCGGTGAGCTGCTCGCGGATCTCCTTGCTCTCGTCGTTGTCGAGGATGAGGCGCGTCCCGTACGGATTCAGCGCTCTCGAGCTCGGCCAGGCGCTCCTTCACCGCGTCGGCGACCCGCACCGTGTTCGCGCCGATCTCCTTGCTCACCGCGAACGACACCGCCGGACGCCCGTTGATGCGGTAGTAGCTCTGCGCCTCCTCGTAGCGGTCGTGCACCGTGGCGACGTCGCCGACCCGCACGAGCGTGCCCCGCACGGCCATGAGGACCGCGTCCCGCACGTCCTCGGCGTCCTCGGGGCGGTTGACGATCGTGATCGTGCGCTGGCGGCCGTCGCCACGCACGGCGCCCACCTCCCGCACCAGGTCGAGCGCCGCGATCTTCGCGCGAACGGTGGCGGGATCGAGGCCGAGGGCCGCGATCTTGTCCTCGTCCAGCTCGATCTCCAGGCGGCGCTTCCGCCCTCCCGACGACGCGCACGACGCCGACCCCGTCCACCTGGCCGACCTCGGGCGCGACGACGTCGTCCACGTGCTGGCGCAGCGCCTCCAGCGTGTACGGCCCGGTGAACGTGTAGCTCAGGAACGGCCGGTTCTGCTCCTGGAACTCCTCGGGGACGTAGGGCTCGACGACCACCCGCTCGGTCCCCGGCGGCAGGTCCTCCTCGAGCGTGGCGATGCGCTCGGACAGGTCCAGGCGCGCGAAGTCCATGTCGATGTCGCGGCTGAACTCGACGTCGATGTCGGCCGTGCCCACGCCGTTCGTCTCGTACGAGTCCGAGGTGATCT
This sequence comes from uncultured Gemmatimonadales bacterium, assembly GCA_963848895.1. Taxonomy (GTDB): domain Bacteria; phylum Gemmatimonadota; class Gemmatimonadetes; order Longimicrobiales; family Gaopeijiaceae; genus SZUA-318. The sequence goes on along the minus strand of CAWKGE010000013.1, from coordinate 459,693 downwards.
TCTCCACGCCCTTCACCTGCTGGATGGCCGACTCCAGCGGGGAGGTGAGGAACGCCTCCACGGTCTCCGGCGAGGCGCCCCGCCACTGGCCGGTGACCTTCAGGCGCGGAAGCTGCGTGTCCGGGAGCAGCTCGATGGGGATGTTCCGCCACGCGGCCACGCCCAGGAGCGCCACGGCGCCGTACGCCATCGCCACCGCCACCGGGCGGCGGATGCTCAGGCGGATCATCGGCTCAGTCTCCGGCCGTCGGGGACCGGCCGCGCCCGCGGAGCTCCCGCCCCACAGCCGGATACGCGGCCGCGCTCGACCGTCTGGTACACCACCGGCACCACGATCAGCGTGAGCGCGGTGGCGACCGACAGCCCGCCGATGACCGCGATGGCGAGGGGCGCGCGCAGGTCCGAGCCCCGACCGATGCCCAGCGCCATCGGCAGGAGGCCCAGGACGGTGGTCGCCGTGGTCATGACGATCGGTCGCAGGCGCACGCGCCCCGCCTCCAGGATCGCCTCCCGCAGCGCCAGCCCCCGGGCCCGTGCCTGCACGATGAAGTCGACCTTCACGATGGCGTCGTTCACGACGATGCCCACCAGGATGACCACGCCGATGAGGCTCATCGTGTTGAGGCCCTGGCCCGTGACCAGGAGCGCGAGCACCGTCCCGACCAGCGCGAGCGGCACCGCCATCAGGATCGTGAACGGATGGACGAACGACTCGAACTGGGCGGCGAGGATCATGTACACCAGGATCAGCGCGAGCCCGAAGGCGAAGGCCAGGTCCCGGAAGGAGCGGCGCATCTCCTCGTTCTCGCCGCCGACGTCCCACCGCACCTCGCGGGAGCGCGGCAGCGTCGCCAGGGCCGCCTTCACGTCGGCGATGGCCGCGTCCAGCCCGCCCTGCACCACGTCCGCGTACACCGGGACGACGCGCGCCTGATCCTCCCGGTGGACCTCGGCGGGACCCACGGCCTCGCGCACGTGCACGAGCTCGCGGATGGGAACCCCCTGCACGCGCAGGCCCCGCAGCGTCTCCATCGAGTAGCGCAGGTCGTCCGGGTAGCGCACCACCACGTCGATCTTCCGGTCGAAGTCGACGAACTCGGTCGCCCGGTCGCCCCGCATGGCGCGGTCCACCGTCCCCGCGACCACCTGGGGATCGATGCCGTACGTCGCGCACGCCGCCCGGTCGATCTCGATCTGGACCTGGGGCTGCCCACGCTCGGTCCCGATGCGGACGTTGCCCACCGCGGCCACGCCCTCCAGGCGGCGCTCCACCTCGGAGGCCATGGCGTAGGAGGCGTCGAGGTCCTCCCCGCGCACCCGCACGGCGATGTCGGCCTCCGCGCCGCCGAGCATCGCCCCCAGCGCCGTGGCCTGTCCGGTCTCCACGGAGAGCGCCCCCGGCGGGAACCGGTCGGCGAGCACCCGCATGCGCTCCGCGACTTCGTCCGAGCGTGCGTGCGGGGCGACGCGCACCTGGAAGGTCGCCGTGTGCAGCCCGGACGCCTCCTCGCCCTCGGCGTACGCGCGCACGTCCCGGCCGATGTTGCTGAAGATCGCCTCCACGCCCGGGTCCGCGAGCGCCGCCTGCTCGATGGTGGTGGCCGCTTCGGCAGTCGCATCCAGCGCGGTGCCCTCCGGCAGCTCCAGCCGGATCCGGAAGGCGCCCTGGTCCACCTGCGGCAGGAGGTCCCGCGGCAGCAGCCCGGCGAGCGCCAGCGAGACCACCAGCGCCGCCCCCGCACCGCCCAGCACGCGCCCCGGATGGTCCAGGGACCACTCGAGGGCGGCGTGGTACCGGCGGGCGAAGGCTTCGAACACGCGGTCGAACCCGCGCAGCAGCGGTCCCGTACGCCCGCGCCAGGGAGCGGCCGATCCCCCGCGCCCAGAACCCGACCAGCGCGCGCCCGAGCGCCCAGGCCCCGCCCGCGATCCGGCGGGGCGCGCGCAGGGCGGCCCCTCCCAGCCAGAGGACCGTGCCCAGGAAGCCCGGCCGGCGCACGGGCGGCGGCACGTCCGGCGGCTGGAAGGTCGGGGCGGCGGCGCCGGCGAAGCGCGCCGCCATCGACGGGAGCAGCGTGAGCGCCACCACCAGGGAGGCCAGCAGCGAGAACGCCACGGCCAGGGACAGGTCCTTGAACAGCTCGCCCGCCACGCCCTCCACGTAGATGATCGGGCCGAAGACGCTCACGGTCGTCAGCGTGGAGGCGGTGATGGCAGCCTGCACCTCCTCCGCCCCGACCGACGCCGCCTGGATGGGCGGTGCACCCAGCTCCTCCCGGTGCCGGAAGATGTTCTCCAGCACGACGATGGAGTTGTCGACCAACATCCCGACGCCCAGCGCGAGGCCACCGAGGCTCATGATGTTGAGGCTGACCCCCGCCGCTTCCATGAGCGCGAAGGTGCCGACCACCGAGATCGGGATCGCCAGCGCGATCGCCACCGGGTAGCGCGGGTCGCGCAGGAAGAGGAAGAGGACGAGGAAGGCCAGGATGCCCCCGAACACCAGGGACTGCACCACGTTGGAGATCGAGTCGGCGATGAAGCCCGCCTGGCTGTAGGCCACGTCGACGTGCACCGCCGGGTACTCGTCCGAGAGCTGTGCGAGGACGTCCCGCACGGACTCGGCGACCCGCACGGTGTTCGCTCCCGCCTCCTTGAAGACCAGCAGCCCGACCGACTCCTCCCCGCCGTAGCGCGCGATCTCCTCGCGCTCGGCGAAGCCGTCGACCACGCGCCCCACGTCCCGCAGGCGCACGAGGCGCATGCCGCCGGAGGACGGAGCATCGCCGGGAGCTTCCCTTCCCGATGTGCTCGCCCCCGACGCCCCGCTCCCCCTCCCCTGGCCCGGCGCCTGGCGCGCCACGACCACGTCGGCGATCTCCTCGACGGTCTGGAACTCCCCGAGGGTGCGCAGCGGATACCGGTAGCGACCCTGGAGGATCGTGCCGCCCGGGGCGCTCACGTTGGCGGCGTCGAGGGCCTGACCGATCTGCTCGATCGTGAGCCCGTACGCGTCCAGGAGGCGTGGGTCCACCTCCACCTGGATCTCCCGGTCCAGGCCCCCGGTCACCGTCGCCTGTGCGATGCCGTCGAGCTGCTCCAGGCGCCGGCGGAACACCGTCTCCGCCAGCTCCTTCGTCTGCCACAGGTCCTGGCCGCCCGCGACGGAGAGCACCATCACCGGCTCGGACTCGGGATCGACGCGCAGGATCGCCGGCCGGGTCGCGCTCTCCGGCAGGGATTCACGCACGTTGTCCATCCGCTCCCGGACGTTGAGCATCGCGAAGTCCATGTCCGTGCCCCACGCGAAGCGCAGCGTCACCAGGCTGACGCCCTCGCGGGACACCGACGTCACCCGCTCCACTCCGGGAACCGCCGCGGCCTCGCCCTCGATGCGCTCCGTGACCAGGCGCTCCACCTCCGCAGGCGCCACGTCCGGATAGGAGGTGTAGACGACCAGCCTGGGATAGCTGACGTCCGGAAGGAGGTCGATGGGCAGGCGCGCGTACGAGATCAGCCCCAGGAGGATCACCGCCAGGAAGAGCATCCAGACGGCGACCGGCCGCCGCGTGGAGATGCCGGGGATGGACACCGTCCTACTCCGCGCCGCCCGGTGCGGGCGGCGTGACCTCCGTGCCCACCGCCGCTTCCAGGTCCAGGAGGGCATCGACGAAGCGGTACCGGGCCTCGATCACCTGGCGGCGCAGGTCGGCTTCCTGGTCGATGGCCTGACGCAGGTCCTCGAAGGTGCGGGTGCCGATCCGGTACTCCTCCCGGGCCAGCCGCAGCGCCTCTCCCGCGATCTCCGCCGAGCGCCGTGCGAGCCGCAGGCTCTCCCACTGGTTCGTCAGCTCCAGGAGCGCGCCTCGCACGGTCTCCTCGATCTCGAGCCGCTTGGCGCGCTCCTGCTCGCGTTGGTTCTCGCGCTCGATGCTCGCCTCGACCTGCTCGGCACGGTTCTGGAAGAAGTTGTTGAACATCGGGAAGGAGAGCTGGACGTAGAACTGCTGGTCCCACGGCTCGTTCCACGACATGTCGAAGAGCGACCCGGTCGTGGTGGTCTGCTGCGGGATGCTCTGGGCGCGCCGTGTCACGTCCAGGTTGAGAGAAAGCGTGGGCCACCAGGCCGACTTCGCGCGCTGGAGTGCCACGGCTGCTCGCCTCACACCCACCTCGGCGCGCCGAACCTCGGGGTTCACGGCGAGCGCCGTGCTCACCAGCGCATCCCCGTCCAGCCCCGAGGGGTCGAAGATCGAGATGGGCTCGTCGGCCAGCTCCAGGGCGTTCAGCTGGTCGTCGCCCAGCTCCGTGCGCAGCGCGAGCTTGGCCTTCTCGTAGGCTGCGCGCTGCTGCTGCGCGGCGAGCTGCTGCTGCTGGATACCGAGGTCGGCGTTCAGGACGTCCACTCGCGTCTTCATGGCCAGGGAGAACAGGCGCTGCGCCACGTCGAGGTCGACCTTGCGGGCGTCGACGAGCGCTTCCTCCGCCCGCAGCAGATCCCGCTGCTCGAGGGCGTCCATGTACTTTCGCCGCACGCCGATGGACATGGTCAGCCGCGCGGCGTCGACAGCCACGTCCCGGTCCTCGTTGGTGAGGATCTGGCTGCGCCGCTCCTGGAAGAGCGACATGCCCTGGATCTGCCAGCTCAGGTTGACGCCCTGCTGGGTGCTGGAGTAGTAGACCCAGATGGGGTCCCGCGCGATCGGTTGCCCGAGATTGTCGATCGCCCGGCTTCGGTTGTTGCCGTAGAACGCGGTGCTGAAGAGGGTGAAGTCGGCCTGCGGCAGGATGCGGTCGAACCAGGCAGACCGCATCTCCGGGCCGTTGAGGTCGGTCGAGTTCTCCGCTTGCCGATAGGCCGGGTTGCTCTCGTCGGCGATGCGCAGCGCACCGTCCAGCGTCAGCTTCGTGGTGTCGGGGGCCTGGGCGCAGGCCGGTCGACCCCGGACCGCCAGCAGCCCAGCCAGCAAGCCCACCGCCACGCACCAGGTTCTCGTCGTCCTCATCGTCCCGGCCTCCCTCCCTCCGCCGCCACGTCCTCCACCAGGCGCACCGGCGTGTCGTGTGCGAGGTATACGTGGCCGTCCACCAGGACGGTCTCGCCCGGCTCCACGGTGCCCTCCCCGCTCGGGAGGATCTCGACGTACTCCTCGTTCTCCCGCCCGGTGGTCACGTAGCGCCACTTCGCCAGCCCCTGCTTGTCGTCGCCCTCGTACACGAAGAGCATCGTCCGGCGGCGCCCCTCCCCGCGCTCCAGGATCGCCGCGCGCGGGACCAGGACCCGGTCCGGGAGCGCCTCCGCGTCGAGGGATACCTCGGCGTACATCCCCGGCTTGATCCGCTGGTCGGCGTTGCGCAGCAGCACGGTCACGCGTCCCGTACGACTCTCCGGGTCCACGACCGGGTTGATGGTCTCCACCGAGCCGGTGAAGACCTCGCCCGGGTAGGCCGCGAAGCGCACCTCGGCCCGCCGCCCGGCGCTCAGGAAGCCGAGCTCGGCCTCCAGCACCTGGACCTCCACCTTGATCGGGTCGAGGGCGACTACCGTCATCAGCGCCGTGCCCGTCGTGACGTGCTCCCCCTCCACCACCTTGAGGTCGGCCACGCGCCCGGCGAAGGGGGCGGCCACGCGGCTGCGCGCGAGCTTCAGCTCCGCCTGCCGGACCGCGACCTCCTTCTGGTCGAGCCCGCTCCGGGAACGTGCGATGCGCTCGCGTTCGGCGCGCACCGAGTCGTCCGCGATCTCGTCGTCGAAGAGCACGAGCTGACGGTAGTCGGCCTGGGCCACACGCAGGTCCGCGCGCGCCTGGGCGACCTGGAGGGCGTACTCGGTGGTGTCGATCTGGAGCAGCGGCGTCCCGGCCTGCACCGCCTGGCTCTCGCGCACCGCGACCGACTCGACGACCCCCTCCACCTGCGCGCTCAGCTCCGCGCGCCGATAGGACTCCGCCTGACCCGAGGCGCTCACGCGGATCCACAGCGTGTCCCGGATCACCGGGGCACCCTTCACCGGTTGCGGAACGCTGGTGGAGAACTGGTCCGAGCCCGACGTCTCGGGGAGGTCCGTCGCGGAGCTCCCGGCGGGGGTGCCGCCTTCCCCGTCCGCATCGGCGTCCTTCCCACCCAGACGCCACCAGACGCCGCCGGCCAGGCCGCCGAGAATCAGGACCAGGGTAACGAGGCTCAGGGTGCGTCGGGAGAAGTCCATGGCATGCTCGCTCTCGGGCGCGTGGCTGAACGACGGGTCGGCGGGGAGGCGCTCCGACCGCGGTCGTTTCGTAAGACGCTTGGGGCGCCGACGAGCGTTGCCGTCGACACCTGTAGAAGACCGACCGAGAGGGGGCTGCCCAACTTAGTCGGGCGCGTCACAGCGTGGCAAACTCCTCCCGGCGCCCGCCCGTCTTGGTGCCCCCACGTCCTCTCGGTAGCTTACGCGTCATGCCCGAGAACCCTTCCCCCGGACGCCGTCGAAAGGGCCCTCTCGCCGCCGCGGCGCTGGCCCTGCTGAGCGTGGTGCTGGTCGTGATCTGGCTCGTGGCGCGTGCCGCCGAGGACCGACGCCTGTCGGGCGAGCTGGCCGCCTACGCCGGGGCACCCCTCCCCGCTGCGGGGGATCCCATCGACCCCCGGCTGGCGGCACTGGGCGCGTCGGTGTTCGAGCGGCACTGCGCCGCCTGCCACGCCGTCACAGGAGAAGGCAAGCTGGGGCCGAACCTGGGCGGCGTGACGCTGCGCCGGGAGCCGGCGTGGATCCGCTCGATGATCCTCCGGCCCGATTCCATGACCCAGGCCGATTCCGCGGCGGCGGCGCTCAAGGCCCGCTACGGGGTGCAGATGCTCGTGGTCGGCGACGTGGACGGCGCCGGGGCCCGGGCGGTGATCGAGTTCCTGCGCAGGGTGGATGCCCAGGGAGATCCCTGAGGGGCGCTCCGCCTTTGCGCAGGCGGTCCCCGGGAGGCGGCAGGCCTCCGGCTACTCCGCGACCGTCCCCGCGGGCACGCCCCCTCCGTAGCGCCGCTGCACGTAGTCGAGGAGGATCCCCTTGAACTCCTCCACGAGCCCCTCGCCCTTCAGCGTCATCGCGTGCTCCCCGTCGATGTAGACGGGAGCCTTCGGCTCCTCGAAGGTGCCGGGCAGGCTGATGCCGATGTTTGCGTACTTGGACTCGCCGGGGCCGTTGACCACGCAGCCCATGACCGCGACCTCCATCTCCTCGACCCCGGGATAGCGCTTCCGCCAGGCGGGCATGTTGTCGCGGATGTAGGACGTGATGTCCTGGGCCATCTCCTGGAAGAACGTGCTGGTGGTGCGTCCGCAGCCCGGGCAGGACGTGACCTGCGGCTCGAAGTGGCGGATGCCGAGAGACTGGAGAATCTGCTGCGCGACCCGCACCTCCTCGGCACGATCGCCGCCCGGCTTGGGGGTGAGCGACACGCGGATCGTGTCGCCGATGCCCTCCAGCAGCAGCGGAGCCAGGCCGGCGGTCGTGGCCACGATCCCCTTGGCGCCCAGCCCCGCCTCGGTCAGGCCGAGGTGGAGCGGGTAGTCGCAGCGCTCGGCGAGCATCCGGTAGACGTAGATCAGGTTGCGCACCGTGGAGACCTTCGTGGAGATCACGATCCGGTCGTGGCCCAAGCCCGGTCTCCTCCGCCAGGGCGGCGGAGCGCACCGCGCTCTCCACCATGGCGTCCATCAGGACCTCCTCGGCCTCCTTCGGCTCGGGCAGCGTCGCGTTCGCGTCCATCAGCTCCGTGAGGAGACGCTGGTCGAGGGAGCCCCAGTTGACGCCGATGCGCACGGGCTTGTCGTGGTCGATGGCGACCTGGACGATCTGCTGGAAATTCGCGTCGCGGTGCTTCGTGCCGACGTTGCCCGGGTTTATGCGCAGCTTGGCGAGCGCCTCGGCGCAGTCCGGGTACCTGGTGAGCAGGAGGTGCCCGTTGTAGTGGAAGTCGCCGACGATCGGCGTGCGGTACCCGTCGGCGCGCAGCCGCCTCACGATCTCGGGGACGGCCTGGGCCGCCGCGTCGTTGTTCACCGTGACACGAACGAGCTCGCTCCCCGCATCCGCCAGCAGCTCCACCTGGGCCAGCGTAGAGGAGACGTCGGCGGTGTCGGTGTTCGTCATCGACTGCACGACCAGAGGTGCGTCGCCGCCCACGACGACGCCCCCGACGTCTACCGGCACGCTGTTCCTGCGATGTACGCGAATCACGAGATTCCCTGGATGCGGTGTGCGTCCCCGGCCCCCGCGGCCCGGGATCGCGACGCGGAGGAATCTACCCCGGGGCGCCGGAGGGATCCAAGGCGCGTCAGGGCGGCCGCCCGCGCCCGGGAAGCGAGAACCAGGAACCGGCACCCCGGTGGGGGGTTGAGAGGCGAGACTCCCGATACCCGCCCCGCCGCCCCCTCCCCATGCGCATCGCCGCCCACAACGGAGCCCGTACCTACGGCGGGGGCGAGAAGTGGACGGTGCTGCTCCTCGAAGGCCTGCAGGCTCGCGGCCACGAAGTGCACCTCTTCTGCAACTTCGAGTCGGTGGCGGAGCGGGCCCGGGCCCGGGGCGTGGGGGCCTCCATCGCGGTGCTGGGCGGGCATCTCGTGCTCCCCCAGGCGTGGTTGTTGGCCCGTCGTCTCCGTCGCTTCGCCCCGGACGCCCTCCTCGTGTCGACGTTCAAGAAGGTGTGGCTCGGGGGGATGGCCGGCCGTCTCTCCCGCGTGCCGCGGGTGGTCTCGCGCATCGGGCTCGACACGGACCTCCCCGGGAAGCACTGGAGCTACCGCTTGGCGTTTCACCGGTGGATCGACGCGGCCCTCGTGAACGCCGACGCCATCCGCCGGGCCGTGGTGGCCGGGTTACCCGGATACGATGCGGACCGCGTCGCGACCGTCTACGACGGAATCCAGCTGGACGACGCCCTCCCGGCGCCCGTGGAAGCCCGCCGAGCCCTCGGCCTCCCGACGGACGTTCCCGTGGTCGGCTCGGTCACCCGCCTCAGCGGACAGAAGCGCCTCGACCGCACGCTCGAGACGGTAGCTCGGCTCCCCGGCGTCCACTGCGTCCTGGCCGGGCAGGGAGAGATGGAGGCCGAGCTGAAGGCGATGACTGCGGCCCTCGGCCTGTCGGAGCGGGTCCACTTCCTCGGCTACCGCCAGGACGTGCCGCGCGTGCTCGCCGCTCTGGACGTCTTCATCCTGACGTCGGACCGCGAGGGGATGGCCAATGCGATGCTCGAGGCGATGGCCGCGGGGGTGCCGGTCGTCAGCACGCCGGTCTCCGGGGCAGACGAGGCGCTGTACGAGGATCGCGGACGCGTGCCCGGCCTGATCGTCCAGCCCGATCCTCGGCTCCTGGCCGAAGCCGTCCAGGGGATCCTGGACGTGCCCGCGGTCCGGCTGGCGATGTCGCAGGAGGGGCGCCGCCGGGCCCGAGAGCGCTTCTCCTTCGCCGGCATGGTAGACGCGTGGGAGGGGGTGCTAGGAGGTGACTCGCCGGCTCGGTGGCATCAGGGGAGATAGGCGGACCGCCGACTCACGGATCGTGCTCGGGTAGCCCGGCCTTACGCAGTCCCTCCAGGAGATGTTCCGCCGTTTCCGGCGGGTGGTTGTAGGACGTCAGTTGCCGGCGTAGTGCGTCGATGGACACGAAATCGGGACGCAGCCCCTGCAGCCGGCGAAGGACGGCCGCCGCTTCGTCCAGCCTTCCGAGTTGGCCCAGCGCCGCTGCCTCCAGGAAGGGGCCGCGGTACGAATCAGGCATGTTGAATCGCCGTGCCTCGAACAACGCGCCCTCGTAGTCGCCCTCCTCGTAGCGCGACAGGAAGAAGGACGTGTACATCCAGCCCGGGTGGTCCGGATTGAGGGCCATCGACTTGCGGAGCAGCGCTTGACCGCGCTCGTAGTCGCCCATCTCGGAAAGGTAGTCGCCCACGATGGCCAGCACGTTGGCGTCGTTCGGATTCAGCTCGACGGCGCGCTCGCCCGCGGCCCGGAACGCCTCGAGATCGTGCGCGTCGAAGTACGTGACGGCCAGGCCGAAGTGCCCGATATAGCTGGCCGGATCGATGGAGACGGCGCGCCGTCCGGCCAGAAGGGCGCGCTCGATCGAGTCGTATTCGTCCGGACGCTTGTTCCAGCCGTGCCGGCTCTCTTCCGCATAGAGGTAGGAGAGCCAGCCCCAGGCGTCCGCGTAGCTGGAGTCGCGCGCGATCGCGTTTTCGAGGCAGTCGCGTGCCAGAAGGTGGTTGCGGGCGCCGTGGTCGATGATGTATTCGCTGGCCCGCAGAACGCACTCGTACGCGGCCATGCTCTCCGTCGGCCGGTCCCGGACCTGTGTGATCCTCGACCGGGCGATCACGCCTGTCGAGCCTCCGATCGCGCCCGCCACCTGCTCGGTGATCCGGTCCTGAGCGTCGTAGAGGTCCGCCACGGTCGGATCCAGCTCGAAGGCGTTCGACCACACGTTCGCGCCGGACTCCGCGTTCGCCAGCTGTGCCGTCACGCGGATGCGGCCCGGTGACCTCCGGACCGCACCCTCCAACACGTAGTCGACGCCCAGATCCCGCCGGACCTGGGCGAGGTCCACCGGCTGTCCCCTGTAACGGGCCGTCGATCCCAGCGAGATCACGAACAGGTCCGTGAACCGCGACAGGGCGGCGACGATGTCGTCGCTGAGGCCGTCGCTGAAGAACACGTCCTCCTCATCGTCGCTCTGGTTCGCGAACGGGATGACGGCGATCGACGGTCCGGTGGGCAGTGCGAGCACGGGGTCGGCGGCGTCCACCGCGCGAGAACCCGCTGGCACATCTGCGCGCGTGGTCACGATCGTGGCCACCACGACGGTCACCGCGATGGTACCCCCTCCCAGCCACAGTGCCCCGCGCCCGAGGCGAGACCGTCGATTTCCCCCGGTGGTGTCGGGCGTCGGCCGTTGCCGGACGGCACGCAGGTCGGCGAGCATCGCGTCGGCGTCTGCGTACCGGTCCGCCGGGTCCTTCGCCAGCGCACGGCGAAGGACGTCGTCCAGTCCCGCCGGCGCGTCCGCCAGCCGATCCGCAACGGGCCCCGGCTCCTCGTTCAGGATGGCGTGGATCGTGGCCTGTTCGTTCCCGCCCCGGAACGGCCGCGCGCCCGTGAGCATCTCGGAGAGCACGGCGCCGAGCGCCCAGATGTCCGTGCGCCGGTCCACCGACTCGCCGCGCGCCTGCTCCGGGCTCATGTAAGCCGCCGTCCCCAGCCGCGCCCCGGTCCGCGTGTGGTCCTGGCCCTCGAGCTTCGCGATCCCGAAGTCCAGGATCTTCGGCTCGCCGCGCCCGGTGAGCATGACGTTCGCCGGCTTCAGGTCGCGATGCACGATGCCGACCTCGTGCGCGCGCCCGAGGCCGCTGCCGATCGCGATCGCGGCGTCCAGGGCCTCCTCGAGCCCCAGCGGCCCGCGCTTCAGCCGATCCGCCAGCGTCTCCCCGGCGTAGTAGGCCATCGCGATGAACAGCTGGCCGTCCGCCGTCTCGTCGATCTCGTAGATCGTGCAGATGTTCGGATGGTCCAGCGCCGACGCCGCCCGCGCCTCCTGAATGAAGCGACCCTTCGCCTCCACCTCAGCGCTCAGCATGGGATGGATGAACTTGAGCGTGACGGTGCGGTCGAGCCGGGTATCGCGCGCCCGGTAGACCACCCCCATCCCACCTTCCCCCACGCGCTCCATCACCTCGTAGTGCGACAGGGTCCGACCCACCCAGCGGTCGTGCGCCGCGGCGGAGGACAGCTGCGCCGGCCGCTCCCCGAGCCAGGCTTCGGCCTCCGAGAGGAAGTCGGCCGAGCCGTCGTGCGCGGAGAGCAGCGCCTCAAGCTCCCGCCTCAGGGCGGCGTCGCTCCCGCACGCCTCGTCGAGGAACGCGCCGCGACGATCCGGCGGCTCCTCCAGGACGCGCTCGAACAGGCCGTCCAGCTCCGGCCAGCGCTCGAACGGATCAGGCCCGTGGCTCTTCATGAACCGGCACCTGCCCCCGGTCCGGCGCACGCTCGCCGTCCGGCTGTAGCATCCGCTGGAGGTACGCCTTGGCTCTCGCCCAGCCCCGCTCCGCCGTCCGCAGCGAGATACTCAGCACCTTGGCCGTCTCGGGAAGGGACAGTCCGCCGAAGAAGTGACACTCGACGATCCGGCCGAGTTGCTCGTTGAACTCCGAGAGCCGGGTCAGAGCTTCATCCAGCTCGATCAGCTCGGCGGATCGGTCGGGTGCGCCTGGCGCGGCGCGATCCAACGTGACGTGCACGTGCCCACCCGACCGCTTCTGCGCGTTCCGAATGCGCGCGCGGTCGACCAGGACCTGACGCATGGCGCGGCACGCCACCCCGTAGAAGTGGTTGCGGTCCCGCAGGGCCATGCCGGGCACGCCGGCGAGCTTGAAATACGCTTCGTGCACCAGGCCCGTGGTGGACAGCGTGCGTCCGCGCGCTTCCGCGCCCTCGCGCGCCATCTCGCGGTGCGCGATGCGCCGCAGCTCGTCGTAGACCAGCGACCAGAGCCGTTCCGCGGCAGCGGCATCGCCCCTGGCCGCCCGGTCGAGAAGCCCGGTCACTCCGCCCGTTTCGCTCATATCGCCTCAGCGCCAAGAAGCCCCACGCGCACGGCACTGTCAAGCTTCCCGCCGCCTGGTGGCGGGATCGTCGCCAAAACACCGCATCCCTGTTTGAAAGCCGGACGATCGGCCGGCACGACGATCAAGGAGGTGCCGATGACCACGACGACCCGGCGAGCATTCGCTCTCGCGCTCCCGCTCCTCGCCCTGCAGCTCGCCGCCTGCGCCGACGGCCCGCTCACGCCGGACCCGTTCGATGCCGAGCCGCAGTTCTTGCTCGGCGACTCGCCGCTCGCGCCGTTCTCCCTCGCCAAAGCGCCCGTGCTGGAGACCCGACGGACCGCCAAGGATCAGGTCGACCGCCAGCTCGTGGTCGAGCTGCACATGGCCGCCGCCGATGCCGACGCCCTGCAGGACGGCAAGCGCGCGTTTCAGTCCTCGGCCGGCTTCTGGATCGACGGCGACGCCATCGCCCTGGCCGACCCGCGGCCTTCGCCGATCATCGGCCTCTTCGACGAAGACGAAAAGGACGGCGACACGCTGGTCGTGATCGCCATGCCCCTCGACGACGCGACCTGGCTGCGGATCGATGCCGCCGCGAAGACCGGGCAGACGGTGGACGTGGACATGCACATCGACCTGTTCGGAATCGACGCGCGTGGCGGCACGTACCTGGTCCACGGCGTCGATGCGGCAGGCAGCTTCACGAAGTGACCCCGATGGTGGCTTCCATGCCTACCAGATCTCCCATTCACAATGTTCCGAGGAGGATCTCATGAACGCACGCATGATCGTTCGCCGGGGCGCGGCGCTGCTCGTGTCCAGCGCGCTGCTCCTGCCCGCCTGCGACACCGTCTCTCCCGTCTCGCCCGCTCCCCCGGACCCCGCAGCTGCCCTCGTGCCGGCCGCACCGATCGTGATGGACTACGTCAAGGTCGAGACCGGGCCTGGAAGCCTCAACTGGCTCGGCAGCGTGAGCGGTGATGTCAACGGGGGTCTCGAGACGCGCGTGCTCGGCGCCACCGAGAGTGGGCACATCCTGCACATCCAGACGAAATGGAGCGTCGCTGCGGGAGCGGAGTCGTTCGAGGCCGAGCTGGACGGCACGCTCGATACCAGCACAGGTCGCCTGCTGCTCAACGGCGCGGTGACGAGCGGCTATCTGGCGGGTGCGAAGGCCCACAACGAGGGACAGATGACCGGCACCGATGCGGGCACCGGCGGCACCGTCTTCGAGGGGTTCCTGCGCATCATGCCCGGCAGCGGAAGCTGATCTCGAGCCCGCTACGGGCGGAGGCGCCCGGCCGGTCCGTCGGGCGCCTCCCTCGCGGACGGGTTGTCCGTGAGGCTCCGGCTCCGGTCAATCCGTCCGCCGGCGCCGACGGGCGTGACCACCTCGATCGTCGCGCCAGCTTGCGCGCCGAGCCCCGACACGTTCAGTTGAGGTGAGCGTGTAAGGTCCAGACGAAGCGACAGGCTCCGGCCCCCCCGGCGACTCCGCCGCGGAGCACTCACCACCACGGGGGAAGGCATGCGGCCCGGCTCGGGCGAACTCCAGGGCGACTGCCCGCGATGCGGCGGCTCCGTTCGGGAGTCGTGCGACGACTGCCGCCGCGAGCGGCGGGCCGGCACGCATCGGTGGCGACGGCCCCACGACGTCAACGTCTACTCGGTCTCACCGTACCGACCCGCTCGGCCGTCGCGCCGCGTCTGCGGCATGTGCGGCGGGCTCCTGGTCCACCAATCGTGGTGCTCCCGGGCCTGAACGCCCGACCTGGCTGAGCGCGCCTCCCGTCCCACCGACCGCGAGCCGAGAACCGGTCCGGACATCCAGGGCTGGGGCGAACCTCCGCGGCGCACTATCCTTCGCTCCGTGCACCCCGCATCGCCCATGTGAGACCTTCGTATGTCCTTCACCGCCACCGACCTGGTCGCGCTCCTGGAGCTCGAGCCCATCGAGCACAACATCTACCGGGGGCAGAACCGCGACATCGGCACCGGCCGCATCTTCGGGGGCCAGGTGCTCGCCCAGGCCCTGGTGGCCGCGTCCCACACCGTGGAGGAGGATCGCCCGATCCACTCGATGCACGGGTACTTCATCCTCGCCGGGGATCTGGACGTGCCCGTGGTCTACTTCGTGGATCGCCTGCGGGACGGCGGCTCCTTCACCACGCGCCGGGTGACCGGCATCCAGCATGGCCGGGCCATCTTCACCATGTCGGCGTCGTTCCACCGTCGCCGAGGAGGGCTTCTCGCACCAGACCGCCATGCCCGAGGTCCCCGATCCCGAGAAGCTGAGGCCCGAGCTGGACGTCATCCGCGAACGGGCCGCCGAGATCCCTCCGGACGTGCGCCCCCTCCTCACCCAGGACCGCCCATTGGACTTCCGGTCCCTCGACGAGGCCGACCTCTTCGATGCGACGCCCGGGGAGCCGAGACGGGGGTACTGGGTGCGCGCCATCGGCCTGGTCGACGAGAACCCCGTGCATCACAGCGCCCTGCTGGCCTACGCGTCCGACTACGGGCTCCTGGGCTCCGCCCTCCGGCCCCACGGCATGACCATCCGCGACCGCGCACATGATGGTGGCCAGCCTCGACCACGCGGTCTGGTTCCACCGACCCGTGCGCATGGACGACTGGATGCTCTACGTCTCCGACAGCCCCACGGCGGCAGGTGCCCGGGGCTTCGCGCGGGGCACGTTCTTCACCCGCGAAGGCGACCTGGTGGCGTCGGTGGCGCAGGAAGGGCTCATGCGCGTGAAGCGCTGACCGCCGCCTCGTCGTCCCGGGGGTGGCTGAGGCCGAGGGCCATTCGCCCGCCGACCACGATCGCATGCGCTAGGAGGAGGAGGGCCAGGGAGCCTGTGAGCCCGGGCTTCAGAACCATGACGCAGAGGATGACCGCGTCGTTGGTCGCGAGGACGTCGACACCCCAGGTCCATGCTCCGGACCAGCGAATCCCGTCCAGGTGCGATCCGATGGACGCGTCGGACGTCGCACGGGCTTCCGCAGCCACCTTCTCGACGGCGGGCTTCACCACGACGACGGCGACCAGGCTGTTTACCAGCCAGAGCGCGATCGATAGCTGAACCCAGCCGAGGGTCCATGCGTACCCGACGTTCGTCAGATAGACACCGGTGGCGAGGACCAGCAGGGCCGCCACGGGACTGATCGGAGCCATGCGGCGCCCGACCTCGATGGACGAACGGAGCTCCTCCGGTCGCGTCGTGCGGCGGGCGGCCGCCCGCACGGCCGGCTCACCCACGATGGATGTGCCGAGGAGCAACGTCGACGATGCGATGTGGAGGAACAGGACCAGGATGTGGACGCGCATATGGCCCCCTCGGGTGTTGATATCGCCCCCGGGACCCGCCGGGGCTCGACACGCTCGCACTCGGCGAGAGGTACAGACGTTCGTCGTACCGAGGATCAGGCTTGGCGGCCGGTTCGGCGCACTGCGGAAACCTCCCCCCAAGTGGTCGAGGAGTCTTCCCCACAAGGTCGCTGGCTCCACGCCCCAACGGACGAAGACGGGCATGGATGTGCGGGGCCTGGGGGTCGTGGCGCCCGTGCGCATCCTCGGTGCGCTCCTCGGTCTGCACCTGGATCTGCGAGACCGCTTCCGCTCGCGTAGACCCTGCGGACGCGAGGATGCGACGATCGGAGGGGGTGGGATTCACCTGCGGTGCGCCTACGGCGCATCCTCGGTGCGCTCGTCGGTACACGGGAGGATCTTCGACCTACGTCCGTGCTCCATCGCGTCGGACCCGCGTGGCCCGAAGGCCGCCGGTTTTCAAGTTCGCGCCTGGGCTTTGCGTTTGGCTGCGTCCGACCGCGTTTCGTTGCGGGACGGGGCTTCCTGGCCATCGCTGTCGGAACTGCGTTGTGTGGGATTGCGCCCTTTTCGCGGGCGGCGTTGGCAAGTCCGTTGGCAAGAGGCCACCCCGAACCATCCCCACTGCACGAGTTTTCATGTCCCAGGATCGCCGGCGCCGGTCGCGGTGGGGCTAGCTGTGATTGCTAGAGAGGTTGTTCATTGAGGGTCCCATCGAAAAAGGCTGTTGGTGTCAAGGCAACCACCAGTCCGATGGACTCTGCGTCTCTCTCGGCTGCGGCAGTGCAACGAGCCGGACGCCTCAGCCCTAGCAGCGTGACGACCGTCGAAGTAACCCCCGCGGCGACGGACACCGCGGCGACGGACAGTGCGGCGACGGACAGACTTGCTGCTATCACTTCTAAGAAGTATTCTGAGTAATTCCTCTCCAGGATCCACTTAGGTGCGCTTCTACTGCTGAATCTGAACGCTGGATTTTGCGGCCCGCGCGAGGAGGAACGATGGCGAAGAAGGACGAAGGCGCCACGACCCAATTGGTCAAGCGAGCGACGAAGGACCCTGAGTTCTTCCACAAGCTGGTCTTCTCGACTGAGGAAGCCATCGCCGAGTTGGACTTCCTGACCCGGGAACAGAAGAGCCGACTGCTAGCTCTGAATCCGCAAAGTGTCGTTGCTAGCTTGATCTCCGGACGCTTGGATATTCCCGGCTTGGCCGCGTGCGGGGACAGTTGCGAAGGAAGTTGTGTCGCAACGTGCCTGGACGATTCCTGCGGATCCACCTGCGGTTCCGACAGCTGCATCAATACCTGCACGAGCAGCAGCTGCTCGGAAGCCACTTGCCTCAGCAGCTGCGGGTCGACCTGCGGTGGAGACAGCTGCGGATACACTACTGATCTGCAGATGAACCCCCTCGAACTGCGGGCTGTCCGTGATCTAGCCTCGCGCGTGCAACCGGGGCGTTTCCACTTCCGTCCATGGACGAGGTTCTGACCTCGGTTGGCAGGTCAGAGGGCGAAAACGGACGATCATGCGTTCCGCCGCGTCCTGGCGTCGGCGGGAGCCACGCCGACGGAGCGTGGTTCGTGGCTTGGAGTGGGCCATTCTGAACGCATTCAGGGCTGGAAGCTCCACATAACCTCTATTCCGGCGCAGGCCGTGCGGACGCTGGAGTTGGTTTGTGCGCAGCTGATTCCCGCAGGGGTACCGTTCAAGGTCGCGAAGACCATGGGTGTGTTGCACGCCCTCAACGAGGGCCGCCTGGGCGCCAGTCAAGTTGGTAAGTTCATCACGGTCTATCCAGCCACCGATCGCCAAGCGAACGAAGTGGCGACCTTGTTCCAAGAGCGGTTGGCCGAGGTGGAGGGTCCGGCTGTTCCAACGGACTTCCCCCTGGGTGGCCCCGTCTACACGCGCTACGGGGGCTTCAACCCGATCCTGCGGCGCAATCGCTTGGGACACATCGAGAAGTTCATCCGCAGCTCTTCCGGCGACCTAGTCCGCGATTCGTACGAGGCGCCACCCACGAAGCCCGACGAAGTCAAGTGGCCGTTCTCGACCCGTCAATTCGGGGACGCAGGGAGAGCGAGCAGCAACTCGGGCCTGCTCCTGCACGGCACCTACCTCGTTACGGGAGTCCTCAAGGCAGCGACCAAGGGGATCGTGCTCGAAGCCATCTGTCTGCGTGATCAAGGTGATGTTCGGGCGTGCGTCCTGAAGGAGGCGAGGGCTCATACGGTTTCGGACGAGTTGGGGCGGGATGCCCGGGACCGCCTACGGAGGCAGCTGAGCGTCGGCCGAAAGCTCCGTGACGTCGCCGGAATCGTGATCCCGATCGAATACTTCGAAATGGACGAGCACGGCTATCTGGTCTCCGAGCGAGCCCCAGGCAACCCGCTCGCCGTCGCTCCTGTCCCTCTTCATGCGAGGTCCAGGACAGAACGGGAGCATGCGCGGAGAATCCTGCTCAGCCTGTGTCGGACCGTGCGTGCGATGCATAGTCGAGGCGTGGCTCATCGGGACGTAACGCCCAACAACATGGTCGTTACGGGCGATGGCGAGGTCACCCTCGTCGACCTTGAGCTGGCCTGGGAAGCGACTGACCCCGAACGCCCCTTCTACGAGGGAACGCCTGGCTATGTAGCCCCCGAACAGGTCGACCGAACCGACATCGCCGATCCGTTCTCGTCGGACAGGTACTCCATCGGAGCGGTAGCCGCCCACCTCTTTACGGCGCTCGATCCCAGGTTGCTCGATCGCGGCTCGGAGGAACAGGTGATCCGCCGCCTCATGGCGCACAGCGGCGTGGACGAGCGATTGGCGGGAGTCACAGCTCGCTTGCTGTCGTCCGACCCAACAAGAAGACCGGGACTTCACGCCCTAGAAGCGGCCCTTGCCGAATGGTCGCTTTCCTTGCCGACGGGCCTTTCTATCCCCACTCCTGAGTTGGTGGCCTCGGCCGCCTCGGGACTGTTCACGCACAGCGAGTCGGACAGTTCGGGTCTCTGGATCTCCTCCGTCACGCACACCAAGGACAGGAATCAGCCCCCCGACTACGACGTGTTTCGAAGCTGCTATCGCGGGATCGCCGGGGCTCTCTATCTGATTGCGCGCCTCAGCAAAGGTGGCATACGGACGATACCTGACGAAAGGGTAGCCCAACTGACCGATTGGCTGCTGCGTCACGAGGCCACGCCCGATGACCAGATGCCGGGCCTTCATTTCGGAGAGGCCGGAGTGGCAGTGGCAATCTGTGAATTGGTTAGCGCCGGCCGACTCACCGGGGGCGATTGGCTCGACCCATACCTCGACGAGGCCCTGAATGGTCCGTTGGATTGGCCAGACCTGACCCATGGTGCGGCGGGTCAGGGCCTCGCCGCGTTGATCTGCGCCAGTCTCCTGGGAAAGCCAAACCTGAACCTGGCGGCTCGGCGCTGTGCACAGCACCTGATCGACACTCAGGAGGCTGATGGCTCCTGGCGCATGCCTCAAGGCGTCGAGGGTATGAGCGGGAAGAAGCTGACCGGGTTCGCTCACGGTGTCGCCGGTATCGCATACTTTCTTCTGTCGTACGGCGCCACGGCAGATGAGCTCGAAGCAGACCGCGCTGCCGAGCGCGCACTCCGCTGGCTTGCCGATCACGCGAGGCCGACGCCCGGCGGGGGCATGTGCTGGCCTACCGAGGCCGGAGGTACCGACGTGTGGCACTGGTGGTGCCATGGGGGACCCGGCATCGCATTGGCGTTTCTCAGGGCTTTCGCAACAACCGGACAGTCCCGGTACGAAGAGTTGGTCCGCGGCGCCTTGGACGCCCTGCCGAGGAACCTGTCGGTGCCCAACCTGACGCAGTGCCATGGCCTGGCTGGCGTTGGTGAGGTGTACCTGGAAGCGGGCACGCTCCTATCAGACCCCGCCTATCGGCACGAGGCCCACTCCCTCGCATCCCGTATCGCGGTCCTTGCCGACTCCCGAACCGCAGGGAGAGTATGGCTCGCCGAAGACATGTGGATCCCCACCGTCGACCTAATGACCGGATCGGGCGGTGTGGTGCATTTCCTCGCCAGGGTCGCAGGACTAGATGGGTTCGGGTCCCCGCCTCTTCTGCTGTAGTCAGCGGTCGCTGGTCGATCCCGTTGTGCGACGGGGCTTCCTGCCGCTCGCCGTCAAAGTCGCTTTGCCCCGGATTGCGCGCTTCTCGCAGTGGGCGTTGGCAAGGGGCGGCCCTGAACGTTCTCCAATGACGATTCCCATGCCCCAACGATGACCCCGGCCCAGGCCCGGAGCGATGGCTGGACGGGCCTCAATGCCGCGCGCGACACCGGCGGGCATCGATGGCGGTGGGTACCATGCGGCAAGCGCTCCCCCAGGGGCTCCCCCAACTCCCATTCTGTTGAGACCGATGGCGCTTCCAATTGACGGAGACCGCCACCTCGGTCTACTGCTGTCGGGTCACCGAAGGAGAGGTGTCCGTGTCGGCGGCGGCTGCGCGGACCGGAAAAGTGCTCTGGTACTTTTCGGTCGAGATACGCCAAACAGACCCTCTCAATAGGGTGACTCGGAATGAGACTCCACCGCGCAGGCACGCTGATGGGCGCGCTCGCAGCGGTCGGGCTGTTCGTCGGAACCGGGAGGTTCTTCTCGGCGCGTCACCTTGAGAGGACCGGTACTTTGGAGATATCGACGGGACGGCTTCGTGGGCAGTGGCCGATACGCTCTCGCTCTCTTTCGACGTGCAGGGTTTCCGCGCGGGGCGCGACGTCTCATTGCGTCTGACCGCGAAGGCCCGCGGCTCCGAGTTCACCGCCAGATATCAGGGCGCGTTCACATCTCGCAACGTCATCGAAGGGGAGTTCTTCCTCGGCCAGGGCGAGGGCAGTCCGGTCGCAGTCACGCCGCGCCGTTAATCCAACTCGGCTTCGCGCCCGCCCCTCCGCCTGGCGAGGATATCGGAAGACGAAGGGCGGCGAGACGCAATAACAGAGGTGCCGCATGCCATCCACCACCAAGGGCTGGTCAGTCGCAAGCAGCGGACAGCGGAGGTGGCGGTGAGGCTCATGCGACCGTCAAACTCCTCTCGTCGACCGGGCCGACCTCGACTATCTCTTCGCTGTCCCGGAGCCAGCGGCGCACCTCGCCCACGATGAAGACCAGCTCGCCCTCGAGCTTGCGGTGCGGGATCCGGTCCCGGGCCTTCTCCCCGGTGCGGCGATAGAGCCAACTGGCAGGCCGGGCCACCGCCTCCAGGAGCTCCGCCCGCCCAATCCGCACCTCCGGCGCGCACGTCCAGAGCAGGACGCGCCACGGGGCCACCTGCACGCCTTCCTGTGGGGCCACCACCGGCCCAGCGGGACGATCCGGCTCGAGGTCCGCGCCATCCAACATCGACGCCACCACGTACGCCGGGACCGTCGCTCCCGCCGGCGCTTCCGCGCGCCACCTCCGGAGTTCGTCGAGGGTATTCACGGCCGTTCTCCGTTAGCAGCGCCGTTGGCATCGAACGAGAGGCCAACAACCGCAACGGCTCTCGGCTGCCCCCCGAACAAGAGCGGAGGGGGTGGGATTCACCTCCGGTGCGCCTCCGGCGCATCCTCGGTGCGCTCCTCGGTCTGCACCTGGATCTGCGAGCCGCTCTCCGCTCGAGAGCGTCGAACCCACGTGGCGCGCTTCTGGCGAAGCGCGCGCGGGTTCGAACGCGAGGCTCCGCCACCGCGTAGGCTCTGCGGAGCGCGAGGACTTGACGAGCGGAGGGGGTGGGATTCGAACCCACGAGGGCTTGCGCCCGCCGGTTTTCAAGACCGGTGCATTGAACCGCTCTGCCACCCCTCCAAGGCGCCGGACATCCGACGCACGGGTCCAAGAATAGGAACACCCGCCGGACCCTCCAAGGGTCGTCGGGGTCCCCGACGACCCACGGCCGACCGGCGACCACCCCCGCCCGCGTTCTGCGCATAGCAGATCGGGGCATCGCACCAGCGGGACTCCGGTGGCGCCCTCGTCGATCCACAATCCTGCGCGGAGAAGCACCCTTGAATCGCTCTACGTGGAGCCGCATGGCGGTGTCGGCGTTCGCCCTGGCGTGGGCGGCGTGCAGCAGTGGAAGCAGCGTGACGGGACCGGGGGACGGGGGCACAGGGACGTTCCACATCAGGGCGAACATCGACGGGAGCGCCTGGAGCAGCACCGCCGGCGCCGAGACCACCGGCGTGCCGCTCACCCTCCCCGGGCTCTACGCCATCACCGGAGCCCAGATCGGCAGCGGGTACACCCTCGTCCTCTCCCTCTACAACATCGCGGGTCCGGGAACGTATCCGATGGGCGTGGGTCCCACCGTGGTCGGCGGGAGCGCGGTGGTCTCGAACGCCGCCGGTGGCTGGGCCACGCCCCAGTCGGGTGAGGCGGGCACGGTCACGATCACCGCCCTCACCGCCTCCCGGATCGCAGGTACGTTCACGTTCACGGCAGAGCCGATCAGCGGGTCGGCGACGGGCACGAAGACGGTGACGAGCGGAGACTTCGACCTGGAGGTGAAGCCCACGGGCACGGTGGGCCCCCTCCCGGACTACGCCGGGAGCAAGGTCACCGCGACGCTCGGCGGCGCCCCGTTCACCGCGGCTGCTGCGGTCGGCGCGCTGACGGCCGGCTTCGACATCCTCACCGTGAGCGGATCCACCACGGAGCGACTGGTCACCCTCACGCTGGCGGGTGTGCAGGCGCCGGGCACGTACGTGCTGAGCGCCTCGGAGTCACGCACCCTGGGCGTATCGGGAACCACCGATCCCCTGCACACCACGTGGACCTCGAACGGTTCTGGAGGCGACGGCTCGGTCACCGTGACGAGCATCACGGCCACACGGATCAAAGGCACCTTCAACGCAACGTTGGCACCCGCGCCGGGCACGAGCACGGTCGGGTCGCTCAGCGTGGTGAACGGTGTCTTCGACATCGGACGTGCCCCCGGAAGCTGAGCGACGTCCCGCCTGGAAGCGCGCCCTCGTCTGGGTCGAGCGCGTGGTCACCGCAGGCTTGCTCGTCTTCGTGGCGATCCGGCTCGGCCCCCAGATCGGTGCGCTCGTCGGCTTCTCTCCGTCGAGCGCGCCGGCGCCCGCCTTCACGCTGGTCACGCTGGACGGCGACACGATCCGGTCCACGGATCTGGCCGGGAAGGTCGTGGTGGTGAACTTCTGGGCCACGTGGTGCATCCCCTGCAGGGCCGAGATGCCCTCGATGCAGCACCTGCACGAGCGCCACGCCGGGGACGACCTGGTCGTCCTCGGCGTCTCGGTCGACGTCGGCGGCGCGGGGCCCGTGCGGGCGTTCCTGGAGGAACGGCACATCACCTACCCGGTCGGGCGCGTGACCGAGCCCCTCCGGCGGGCGTTCGGTGGGATCGCGGGCATCCCGACAACGTTCGTCATCGACCGGCACGGGATCGTGCGCCACCGCGTGGTGGGGTACTTCGCCCCCCCGGCGCTGGAGGCCTCCGTGTCGCGCCTGCTCGCGGACACGACCGGAACCGGAGCGTCGAACCGCGGTACGGCCGCGGATGCTAGTGCCGGAACAGCCTCCGGCCCGTGAACACCATGGCGATCCCGTGCTCGTCGGCGGCGTCGATGACCTCCTGGTCGCGGATCGACCCGCCCGGCTGGACGATGGCGAGCACGCCGGCCTCCGCGGCGGCGTCCACACCGTCGCGGAACGGGAAGAACGCGTCGGAGGCCAGCACGGACCCTCCGAGGTCGATGCCCGGCATCGGCCGCCTTGCGCACCGCGATGCGCGAGGAGTCCACCCGGCTCATCTGACCCGGCGCCGATCCCCAGCGTCGCGCCGCCGCCGGCCAGCAGGATCGCGTTGGACTTCACGCCGAAGACCGCGGCCCAGGCGAAGCGCAGGTCGTCGATCTCGCTGTCCGTCGGCGCGCGCTTCGTCACGACCTTCCAGGCCGGATCGTCGACCCCGTAGAAGGGCGGCGTCGGCGGCGTCTGGGCCAGCATCCCACCGTAGACGCTCCGCAGGACGCGCCCGGCGGGCAGTCGCCCGTGGGCCGCGACGAAGCGGCCCGCGGCCCGCTCGTCCTCGCCCAGCTCCGTCCACGCCCCCGAGGTCGGCTCGAATTCGAGCTGCGCCGACAGGCCCGGATACGTCAGCAGACGCAGGTTCTTCTTCCGCGTCAGCGTCTCCGTAGCCTCGTCGGAGAAGCCGGGCGCGACGATGCACTCGACGAACAGCTTCGCCAGCAGCTCCGCCGTCTCGGCGTCGACGGACGCGGTTGACGGCGATGACCGAGCCGAAGGCGCTCACCGGATCGCACCGGAGCGCCTTCTCGTACGCGTCGCGCCAGGGTGTCGCCCATGGCCAGGCCGCAGGGCGTCGTGTGCTTGACGATGCACACCGTCGGACGCGGCGAGAACGCGAAGGGGGCGAGGCAGAGCAGCGCACCGTCCAGGTCCAGGAGGTTGTTGTAGCTGAGCTCCTTGCCGTGGTGCTGCTCGAGGGCGGTCAGCCCGGCTGCGACGCCCGAAGCCGTAGAACGCCGCCTCCTGGTCGGGGTTCTCTCCGTAGCGCAGCGTCTGGACGCGCCGCAGCCCGAGGGGCAGGTCCTCCGGGAGCGCCTCCGCGTCCGCCCCTTCGCCGAGCCAGGCCGCCACGGCGGCGTCGTAGCCGCCGACGTGGCGGAAGACCTTGGCGGCGAGGGCGCGACGGAGCGCAGCCGGGTCGCCCTTCCCGTCCAGCGCCTCAAGGACGGTCGGGTAGTCCGCAGGGTCCACGACCACCCACACGTCCGCGTGGTTCTTGGCGGCCGCCCGGATCATCGTCGGCCCGCCGATGTCCACCTTCTCCATGGCCTCGTCGATCCCGACCCCACCTTTCGCGACCGTCTCGCGGAACGGATAGAGGTTCACCGCCACCAGGTCGATGGGTCCGTAGCCCGTGCTCCTCCAGCGCGGCCATGTCGGGCGGCGTGGCCCCGTCGCGCCAGGATCCCCGCGTGGATGGCGGGGTGGAGCGTCTTCACCCGTCCGTCCATCATCTCCGGATGGCCGGTGACGTCGGCCACGTCGCGTACCTCGAGGCCCGCCTCCCGCAGCGCCGCCGCCGTGCCCCCGGTGGAGAGGAGCTCCCACCCGCGCTCCACGAGCCCTCGGCCCAGCTCGACGATGCCGGTCTTGTCGGATACGCTCAGCAGCGCCCGCTTCATATCGTTAGACCTTTCGATCGGAGTTCTTCGGAGTTCTTCAAGGCGACGTCGCCGGACGCACGCCCCGGACCGCGCCAGCACCGAGTCCGACACTCCCCCACCAGTGTGAAGGCTTCGCCCGGCAACGCCAGGGGTACGGGCCGGCTGCCGTCCATGAGCGCCCGGCACACGTGGTCGGCGACGAGGGGATAGAGTCGGTGCTCCGCCTGGAGGACGCGCGCCGGCCAGCGTCTCCGGCGTGTCGTCCGTGAGCACCGGCACCGGCCACTGGGCGACGATCGTCCCCCGGTCGTACTCCTCGTCCACCAGGTGCACGGTCGGCCCGCTCAGACGCGCGCCCGACTCGAGGACCGCCCGATGCACGTTCATCCCGTACATCCCCTTCCCCCCGAACGCGGGGAGGAGCGCCGGGTGGATGTTGAGGATCCGGCGCGGGGAACGCGGAGACCACCGGTGCCGGGCAGCAGCTTCAGGTAGCCCGCCAGGAAGACGACGTCGATCGCGTGCTCCCCGAGCACGCCGAGGGTCTCCGCCGCGACGTCCTCCGGGGCGCGCTCCTTCGTGCGGATCACCGCGGAGGGCACGCCGGCCCGCTCGGCACGCTCCAGCGCTCCGATCCCGGGGCGGTCGCTCACCACCAGCGGATCCGCCAGGGCGGATCCGCGTCCTGGTGGTCCAGAAGGGACTGGAGGTTGCTTCCGCCCCCGGAGGCGAAGACCGCCGCCGCCAACGCCGCACTTCCGCCCCCCGCCGTCACGCCAGACGCCCGCCGAAATGGGGGACCAGGAAGGGGTTGCCCGTGCGCTCCTCGCCCACGGTGGTGGCCGGGCCGTGCCCCGGATGGAGGACCATCGCGTCGGGCAGCGTGAGCACCTGCTCGCGGATCGAGCGCATGAGCGTGTAGAAGTCCCCGCCGGGCAGGTCGGTCCGCCCGATGGAGCCCTGGAAGACCACGTCCCCCACCAGGGCGAGCCCGCCTCCTCGGCGACGAAGATCACGTGCCCAGGCGCGTGGCCGGGCGCGTGACGCACCTCGAGCACGCATGTCGCCGAACGTGAAGCGCTGGCCGTGCTCCAGCTCGTCGGTGGGCTCGGGCTGCGCAGGTGGGACCTGGAGCCCGAACGCGGCCGCCTGCTGGGGCAGCGCGGCGTACATCGTCCGGTCCGCCGGGTGGAGCCAGATGGGCACGTCCGGGAACGCCGCCCGGATCAGGTGCACGCCTTCGATGTGGTCGAGGTGGGCGTGGGTGAGGAGGACGGCCGCGAGGTCGAGCCCCTCGGAGCGCGACGGCATCGGCCATGCGCCCCGCGGTGGCACCGGGATCCACGACGACGGCCGCGCCGGTGCTCCCGCACACCACCAGATACCCGTTTTCCGCGAAGCCGCCACCGGTGAAGGCGCGGACCTTCATCGGGTCACGCGCACCCGCATCCGGAGGGTCGGACGCCGGCGAGCTCGAGCGCCTCTTCCTCCTCGGTCGGGGCGGTCCAGCCGCCGGACAGATCGAGCATGCGCCGGAGCGCGGCCTCGGCGCCGGACCGCACGTCCTCGTCCATGACCACCTCGTGCTTCCGGTGGTCCAGCGACCACGCCAGCTTGGCCAGCGTGTTGAGCTTCATGTTGCCGCACACCGCCGCGCCGGACAGCGGGATGAACGTCTTCTCGGGGAAGCGCTGCCTCATCCGGTCCACGAGGCCCCGCTCGGTCCCGAAGATCACCGCGTCGTGCTTCTCGGCCAGGTCCACCATCCCCGACGTGGACGTCACCACGTCGGCGCCCTCCAGGAGCTCCTGGCGCGCCTCCGGGTGGACCACCACGAGCGCGCCGGGATGGGCCTTCTTCGCGCGGTCCAGCTCCTGCAGCACCATGTCGTCGTGGACGTAGCAGTAGCCGTCCCACGCGATGATGTTGTCGCGCCCCGTCCGCTCCTCGACGTAGCGGCGCGAGGTTCCGGTCCGGCACGAAGATGATGGGCCGCTCCCGGGGGATCGACTCCACCACCTTCACCGCGTTGGACGACGTGCAGCAGATGTCGGACTCCGCCTTCACCTCGGCGGTGGAGTTCACGTACGTGACCACCGCCGCGTCCGGATGCTCGGCCTTGAGGCGCTTCAGCGCCGTCGCCGTGACGAAGTCCGCCATGGGGCACCCGGCCCGCAGGTCGGGCATGAGCACGGTCTTCCGGGGCGACAGGATCTTGGCCGTCTCGGCCATGAAGTGGACGCCGCAGAAGACGATGACGTCCGCGTCGGTGGCGGCCGCCTCCTGCGAGAGCCCCAGCGAGTCACCCAGGTAGTCGCTGACCTCCTGGATCTCGACGCGCTGGTAGTTGTGCCCCAGGATGACCGCGTTCAGCTCCGCCTTGCGGGCGCGGATGCGCGCCCGCAGCTCCTCGGGAGAAGCGCCGAGTAGTCGAGGATCGTGGGAAGCGCGTCCCGCAGGACGCCGGCCGGGGAGATCAAACCGTGAACGAGCTCCCGCACCCGCATCCGCCGGATGCGTTGGGGTTCCGGAACGTGAATCCCTGGCCCATGAAGCTGGTGACGTAGTCGATCTCGACGCCTTCGAGGTACTGGGCGCTGAACGGATCGACGAACACCTTCACGCCGCCGACGTCGAGGACCTCGTCGTCGGCCTCGGGCGCGTCCTCGATGTTGAGGCCGTACTGGAAGCCGGAGCACCCTCCGGGCAGCACCGCGACGCGCAGACCCGCGCCGCCCTCCACCCCGTGCTCCTGGATGAAGTCCTGGACCTTCTGGGCCGCGGTCTGCGTCAGCGTCAGCATGGTTCTCCGCGCCCTCCGCATGCACGATGCGTGATGCGTCAACCTGTTTACCACGTTTACGAATACCCGAACCCTGGTCCCGGGTTTCGGTCCCGCGCCGTCGTGAAACGCAAAAAGCTATCCGAGCCCCGAAAGGGGGTCAACGGCGCTCGGATCCGTTGGCGGCGCCCCCGTCTCGCGCGAGGACGAGGCGCGCCGCCGCGCCGCAGATCGTCCACGACGCGCACGCCGTCGGGCACGGCCGCCTCCTGCCCCGGCCCCGTACCCCGTCCGCACCAGGATCCCCCGCCCTCCGAGCGCCGAGCGCCGGCAGGCACGTCGGTGATCTTGTCGCCCACGTACCACGACGCGGCGAGGTCCAGCCCGAGCTCGCGCGGCGGCCTGCAGGTACATCCCGGTGGCCGGCTTGCGGCACGCGCACGGGCCCGTCAAGTCGGGGTGGTGCGGACAGTAGTAGGTGCCGTCCACCGGCACCCCCGCCTCGTCAGGAGCACCTCGTCCAGGCGCGCGCAGCCACGCGCCGGTAGTCCTCCTCGGTGTAGAGGCCCCGTGCGATCCCCGACTGGTTGGTCACCACCACCAGGGCGTACCCGCGCCCCGGAGCACGCGAGCGCCGCCACCGCCCCGGGCACCAGGGCCGACGCCGTCCGGGTCCGCGAGGTAGTCGCGCTCGACCACGAGCGTGCCGTCCCGGTCGAGGAAGACCGCGGGCCGCAGCCGCCGCCGCTCACGCGCCGGCCTTCCGCGCAGCCCTCGACGACGCGGCGCACGAGGGCGTCGATCTCGTCCTCCTGGACCGTGCGCACGTCCAGCAGCAGGCGGTCGTCCTCGATGCGGCCCACCACCGGCGGCTCGCCCTCCCGCAGGGCGCGCGGCCAGGGCCTCGGCGCGCCCCTCGCCGAGGCACCACGGCCCACGAGGGAAGCGCCACGTCCGGGTAGGTGCCGCCACCCACCGCGCCCGCCGTCGGCTCCGTCCGCGCCTCGGACGACCCCACGCTCCAGCAGCGCCTCGGCCAGCAGCTCCGCACGCCGGCGCACCGACTCCTCGGGCTCGGCGAGCATGCGCAGCGCCGGGATCTCCGCGGAGCGCCCGCGGCGGATCGCGGTACAGGCGCAGGGTGGCCTCCAGGCCCGCCAGCGTCACCTTGTCCACCCGCAGCGCGCGGCACAGCGGGTTGCTCGCGCATCGCCGCCACCAGCGCGCGCGCCCGAGCACGATGCCCGCCTGGGGTCCGCCCATGAGCTTGTCGCCGCTCACCACCACCAGGTCCGCGCCCTCCGCGAGGGCCTCGCGGGCCCGCGGCTCCGTCGGGCAGGCCGAGGTCGACCGGGTCCGCGAGCAGCCCCGAGCCGAGGTCGTACAGGAGCGGAATGCCCGCCGCCGCCCCGAGCGTCGGCCAGCTCCCCGACGGAGCCTCCTCGGTGAAGCCCGTCATGCGGAAGTTGGAGCGGTGCACCTTGAGCAGCGCGCCGCACGTCCGCCGGCTGCGACGCGCCTCCTCGTAGTCGCTCGGCGCGGGTGCGGTTCGTGCTCCCCACCTCCACGAGCCGCGCGCCGGATCGCTCCAGGATCTCCGGGATGCGGAACCCGCCGCCGATCTCCACCAGCTCGCCCCGGGACACCACCACGCCGCGCCCGCGCGCCACCGTGTTCAGGGCCAGCACGAGCGCGGCCGCGGCGTTGTTCACCACCAGCGCGTCCTCGGCGCCGGCCAGCTCCGCGAGGAGATCGCGCGCAGTGGCACGTAGCGGGAGCCCCGCTTCCCCTCCTCCAGGTCGTACTCGAGGTTGCTGTAGCCCCGGGCCGCCTCCGCCATGGCGTCGCGCGCGGCCACCGCCAGCGGCGCCCGGCCGAGGTTCGTGTGCAGCACGACGCCCGTGGCGTTGACCACGCGCCGCAGGGAGGGCACGGCGTCGTCGGCCAGGCCGGCGGCGACCTCCTCCGCCCACCAGGTCGCCGAGCGTCACGTCCCCGGGGCCCAACCCCGACGCCAGCTCCGTCCGCAGCTCGATCGAGACGCTCGCGCAGGTGGGCGAGGATGCGCTCCCGCGGGTACCGCGTCATCAGCGGCTGGAAGTCGTCGGACGCGAGGAGCGCGTCCACGGAAGGGAGGAGACGTCTCGGGTCGATCATCGTTGACGCCTGGAGAGGATGAGGACGAGCGCGGTGTCGGGCGGCACGGTGTCCGCCGCCGGAACCGTGTCCGTCACGGACGTGGTATCGCCCACGGTTGCGGTGTCCGCCGGGCGCCTTGCGCAGGACGTCCACCTCGCCGCCACCGTCCGGGAGGTCGTTGAGGTTCACGACGCCCTGCACCGTGACCTGGTACGTCGTGTCGGGCACCAGGGGCGCGCGCAGCTGGATCACGAGCCGACGCCCCGGCAGGGGCTCGCCGTCGGGCCCCACCGTGGGGGCTCCGCCCGGGGTGGCCCGGGCGCGCGTGGCGCCCGGCGCCGGCGGCAGCTCGGGCGGGCCCTCGGGCTTACGGGGCTGGGCGATCCGGGGGCGCGGAGGCGTGGTGTCGGAGCGTGCGCCCGCCGTGTCGGGAAGAGCCGCCGTCGTGTCCCGCCGAACGGTGGTGTCCGGCACCGTCATCGTGTCACGCGCACGCGCGGCCTCGGCGGCGCGCCAGGGAGTCGACGGCGCGCTATCGCCTCCCGCACCTGCTCCACGTAGGCCGCGTATTCGAACTCGTGGAAGACGCGACCCGACCGCCTGGGCCGCCTCGCCCTCCCGCGAGATGCGCACGGCGATCTGCGAGGTCGGGGAGCCGGGGTCCAGATAGTCGTCGAAGAGCAGCGCCACCGTGACGGAATCGAGGACGCTGGCCGAGGTCACGTGCGCCGGCGTGGTGTCCGGCTGCAGCACTGGAATGTCGGTGAACACGTATCGGGGCCGCTCAGCGAGTCGATCCGGGTGCCCTGTGGCTCCATCGGGTCGGCCTCGTCGTTCCGGTTCCGGTCCTGCGAAAGCCGTCAGTCGGTAGGACCCCGGCACCAGGTACCGGAAGGCGTAGATCCCTCCGGTGTCGGTGCGCGCCAGGTAGACCGTCGAGTCTTGCGAGGTGGCGGTGACGACCACGTCCTCCATCCCCTGGCCCGTGATCCGATCCCAGGCCTCCCCCGCGATCGCCGACGCGGTGATGGGGGCGCCCGTGGAGAACACCAGCTCGACGGGGTCCTGCATCGTGTTGTTGAACAGGTCTTTGATCACCGGCAGCAGCGTGACCCGATAGACCCGCCCCGGCTCGAATCCGCCTCCGACTGTGACCTCGAGCGATTGGCGTCCGTGGGACACCCGCACGTTGCCCGTCTGTGGGGAGACGAGGACGGCGTCGTCCAGCGTGCCCGTGGACGGCCGCTCGCTGATCCGCTCGTCGAAGCGGAAGACGACCGGGCCGCGGAAGGGCTCCGTCAGCACCGCGAACGTGTCCGGCTCGGTCGCGACGACCACCGGGGGACGCCGGTCCTGGGGTCCGCCGGGAGGCGCGCCCTGGCGTGCACACCCGCCGACGAGCCCGATCCCGGCGACCGCCAGGGCCGTGAGCAGGCGCGCGCGCTCGCACGAGGGACCGCATCGCGACCCTCAGGAGGCCCCGCCCGACGGGTCGAGGCTCCTCAGCTTCTCCTTGAGCTTACCTGCCTGCTCCCGGAGCGAGCCCGCCTTGTCGCGCTCGCGGTCGACCACCTCCGCCGGCGCCTTCGAGACGAAGGCCTCGTTCTCCAGCTTCCGTTCCGTGGCCCCGAGCTGTCCCTCGATCCTCCCGATCTCGCCCCGCAGCCGATCCGCCTCGCGGGCGATGTCGATCACGCCTTCGAGCGGTATGAAGAGCTCCGCGCCGTTCTTCATCACAGCGTGTGCGCCCACCCCGGAGGGCGCACCGTCCGTCGACACGGTCCCCACCCGGGCGAGCCGCTCGAGCGCGGCCCCCTGCGAGGCCACCGTGGCCCCGAACGCCTCGTTCGGGGTGTGGACGTGGATCAGGATGCGCTGCCCCTCGGCGATGCCGTACTCCTTGCGCAGTCGACGCACCTCGACGATCAGCTCCTGCAGCGAACCCATCTCCCGTTCGGCCTCCGCGTCCCTCCGCCCGGAATCGGGTTCCGGCCAGGGCGCGACGATCAGGTCGTCGGGTCGCTCCTCGCCGGCCGGCCACGGAAGCCGCGACCACAGCTCGGCCGTCACGAAGGGCATGATGGGATGCAGCAGCCTGAACGTCGCGTCCAGGACGGTCACCAGGGTGGTACGCGCCGCCTCACGGCTCGCCGCCTCGGCGTCGTCACCCAGGCGAGACTTGACCAGCTCCAGGTACCAGTCGCACAGCTCCCCCCAGAAGAAGTGGTACAGGCCCTCCGCCACCTCGTGCAGCCGGAAGCGCTCCAGGTCGCGCGTGGTCTCGACGATCGCCCGATCGAGCCCGGACAGGATCCAGCGGTCCTCGAGCTCGAGGTCGGCGCGCACCTCGTCGAGCGGACGCACGGTCGCGTCCCCCAGGCTCATGAGCGCGAAGCGGCCCGCGTTCCAGATCTTGTTCGCGAAGTTGCGTCCGACCGCGAACGACCCCTCGACATCCTCGTGATCGAGCGAGATGTCGGTGCCGATCGCGCAGGCGCTCACGAGCGTGTACCGCATCGCGTCGGCGCCGTACGCCTCCACGACGTGAAGCGGATCGATGCCGTTGCCCAGCGACTTCGACATCTTGCGGCCCTTGGCGTCGCGGACCGTCCCGTGGAGGAAGACCTCGGTGAACGGCGCCTCTCCCATGAACTCGTAGCCCGACATGATCATGCGGGCCACCCAGAAGAACAGGATCTCCGGGGCGGTCACCATCGTGTGTCCCGGATAGAAGGCGCGCAGGTCGTCGCTCTCGCGGGGCCAGCCGAATACCGAGAATGGCCACAGCCACGAGCTGAACCAGGTGTCCAGCACGTCCGGATCCTGCTCGAGCCGGTCGCTTCCGCATTTCGGGCAGGACGTGGGATCCTCCCGGGATGCGATCACCTCCCCGCAGTCGCAGTACCAGACCGGAATCCGGTGGCCCCACCAGAGCTGCCTGGAGATGCACCAGTCGCGGATGTTCTCCATCCAGTGCTCGTAGACCTTCTTCCAGCGCTCGGGCGTGAAGGTGATCGTGCCGTCCCGCGACGCCTTCAGCGCCGGCTCCGCCAGCGGCTTCATCCGGACGAACCACTGCAGGGAGAGGCGCGGTTCCACCACGGTGCCGCATCGGTAGCAGTGCGGGACCGCGTGGGTGTGCGCGCTCTCGCCGGCCAGCAGCCGCTTCTCGTCCAGTGCCTCCAGCACCGCCTTGCGGGCCTGGAAGCGGTCGAGGCCGCGGAACGCCTCCGGCGCGTTGTCGCTCATGCGCGCGTCCGGTGTCATCACGTCGAGCACGGCGATGCCCGTCCGGCCGGCGATCTCGAAGTCGTTGGGGTCGTGCGCGGGCGTCACCTTCACCATGCCGGACCCGAACTCCGGGTCGACGAGCTCGTCGGCCACGATGGGGATGACGCGCCCCGTGAGGGGGAGCTCTACGTCGGCGCCCACCAGGGCCCGGTAACGCTCGTCGTCCGGATGGACGGCCACGCCGGTATCGCCCAGCATCGTCTCGGGGCGCGTGGTCGAGACCGTGAGATACCACCCCCCACCCTCGAACCGTCCGATGGCCTCGGCGCCCCCGGCGGCCGCGTCCTCCGCAGCGCCCCATGCCGATTCTGCCAGAGGATAGCGCAGGTGCCAGAGCCGGCCCTGGGTCTCCTCCGGCTCGGCCTCCTCGTTGGAGAGCGCCGTGTGGCAGCGGGGGCACCAGTTGATGATGTACTCGCCCCGGTAGACGAGGCCCTTCTGGTACAGGCGGACGAAGACCTCGCGCACGGCGCGGCTGAGGTCGTCGTCCAGCGTGAAGCGGGTGCGCTCCCAGTCGCAGCTCGCCCCGATCGCCTTGAGCTGGTCGAGGATCGTGCCGCCCGTCTCCCGGACGAAGTCCCACACCTCGGCGACGAACGCGTCACGACCGAGGTCGTCCCGCGTCTTCCCGTCCGTGGCCAGCTTGCGTTCGACCACGTTCTGCGTGGCGATCCCGGCGTGATCGGTCCCCGGCACCCAGAGGGACGCCCTCCCCTGCATGCGCCGCCAACGGATCAGGACGTCCTGGATCGTATTGTTCAACCCGTGCCCCATATGGAGCACCGCGGTCACGTTGGGCGGAGGGATGACGATGACGTAAGGCTCGAGCCCGTCGTCGAGCACGGCGGAGGCCGGCACGTGGAAATGGCCGCCTTCCTGCCACGCGCGGTAGCGGTCGGGCTCGATGGCCTGCGGATCGAAACGGGTGGCCAGCTCCTGCGACACGACGGCTCCGGGGTTGTCGGGACGGGCCGCCGGGTCACGGCCCGCGTACGGTCGAGCCCCTAAGATGGCAGCCCCGGCAAGCGTTCGGAACCGACGGGCCACCATGTCCCTGCCAACTCCTCGCACTTCCCCCGGAGGTGACTGAGGATGGCCGCAGGCCACCGCAGTCCCCCCCTCAGCGCCGCACCCCCGAGGTGTCGGGCTTCTGCTTGGCCGCCCGCTCCTTGTCTCGCCGCTCGCGGATCGCCTGAGCGCGCTCCTTCCAGGAATCCCGCATCGCACCCGTTTGGGCGCCACGCTGGATCTCCTCCCACTCCCACTCCCGTCGCCGCACCGCGTCCCGCTGCCCCACCGGCGTGCCGAAGCTGAAGGGAAGCGGAAGCGTGAGGCCCCCCAGGTGGAGCTTTCCCTCCGAGACCCCCCACTTGCGGCCCTGCGAGTCGGTCGTGGTCCAGTCCGTGAGCGCACGTTGTGCCTCGGCCACCGCGGACATCGAATCCTGCCACTCGGTGATGCGCCCGGCGAGCTCCAGCTCGAGACGTTGCTCCATCGTCAGCTCGTTGAGCCCGGGGTCCAGGGGCACCCACAAGCGTGGATCGGCCAGGTGGGGACGAAGGCGCTCCGCGGCGGTGGGTCCGGGGGCCACGATCCCGCCACGGTTCGTGTCCGATACGTCCGGGACGCCGGGATTGACGGCCGGCGCCTCCGTGGGGCGCACCTCCGCGGGGGCCGACGGCCGCTCGCCGGTGGTCTCCACCTCGCGCAGCCGGATCACGCGCATGCCCGAGACCGCCTGGCCGCCGGGCCGGGGCGCGAGAGCCGGAGGCGGTCCGCCGGGATGTTCGGGGAGGAGGCGCGAATAGCCCACGACCGCCAGCACGTGCAGCACTACGGATATGGCGAGCCCCGCCCGCACCGCGCGGCGATAGGACACACCGGGGCGGCGAAGGCCGGCGCCCCGGTCCGAAGGCGGAACCGCGCTGCCGGCCGGACGTTTCATGGTCAATTCGTAACCCGCCCCCGGGGCGCGGTTCCGGAGCCGGCGCGGCGGCGTCGGGTCGTCAGAGCACCCGTGCCAGCCTGGCCGCCGCTTCCTCGAGTCGCGCCTCGGGTACGGTGAGCGCGATGCGGAAGAAGCCCTCTCCGCCCTCCCCCAGCCCCGCGCCCGGCAGCACCATGACGCCCTCCTGGTCCAGGCAGCGCCGCGCGAAGTCCCGCGAGGGCTCGTCCGTCGGCACGGGAATCCACAGGTACATCGTCGCGCGGGGGCTCGACACCTCGTATCCCGCGGCGCGGAGTGTCTCCACCGCGCGGTCGCGGCGGCCCTGGAAGACCGCGACGTTGCCCGGCACCCAGGTGTCCCAGCTCCGCAGCGCGGCCACCCCGGCGGCCTGGACCGCCAGGAACACGCCGGTGTCCATGAAGGTCTTGACCTGCGTCAGCGCCGCCACCAGGGCGCGGTTCCCCACGGCCCATCCCAGCCTCCACCCGGTCATGTTGTACGTCTTGGAGAGGGAGTGGAACTCGATGGCCACGTCCCGGGCCCCGTCGAACTCGAGGACGCTCGGCGGCCTGTATCCGTCGAAGGCGATCTCGGAGTATGCGTGGTCGTGGACGAGGACGACGTCGTGCTCCCTGCAGAAGTCGATCGCTCGACGGAAGTACGCGTCCGGAGCCGACGCGGAGGTGGGGTTGTTCGGATAGTTCAGGTAGAGGATCCGTGCGCGTTCGACGACACGGTCCGGGAGGGCCTCCAGCGGCACCAGGAAGTCGTGCTCCGGCACCAGCGGCACCGTCCAGGCCTCACCTCCCGCCAGCAGGATGCCGCCGAGGTACGCCTGATAGCCGGGGTCCGGCACGATTCCCACGTCGCCCGGGTCGACGAAGGCCAACGGGAGGTGCGCGATGCCCTCCTTGGATCCGATGAGCGGAAGCACCTCGGCCTGGGGGTCGACGGTGACCCCGAAGCGCTTCTCCATGAATCCGGCGATCTCCCGGCGGAAGGCGGGCAGGCCCACCTGAAACGGATAGCGCGACATGGTCGGGTCCCCGACCGCGTCGCGGATCGCCTGCACCACCTCCGGCGGCGGAGCGAGATCGGCGTCCCCGGCGCCCAGATCGATCACGTCCACGCCTTTGGCCTCCAGCTCCAGGCGCCGTTCCTTGAAGCCGGCGAGCGGATACGTGGGCAACGCGCGCAGGGCACGGGAGCTCGCCGGGCTCATGTCGGCTCCTCGCGCACCGGGTTCTTCACCGAGCCGACCCCCTTCACCTCGATCTCCACCTCGTCGCCCCCCACCAGCGGCCCGACGCCTTCCGGCGTTCCCGTCGCAATCAGGTCGCCCGGCTCGAGCGTCATGATCCCGCTGATGTGGGCCAGGAGGAATGGGATCGGGAACACCATCTCGGAGGCGGGCGCCTCCTGGCGGACCTGCCCGTTGACGCGCGTCGTGACGCCAAGGGCGTCCAGGGCGACGTCCTCCCAGGAAACGGGGGTCCCGACCGGGCAGAACGTGTCGAAGCCCTTGGCCCGCGTCCACTGGCCGTCCTTCTTCTGCAGATCGCGTGCAGTCACGTCGTTGAGCGGGACCAATCCCTCGACGTACGACCAGGCGTCGCCCTCGGGGACCTTCCAGGCGCGCTTGCCGATCACGACGCCGATCTCCCCCTCGAAATCGACCCGCCCCGCGCCCCGGGGGAGGATGATGGCCTCACCAGCGTCGAGGAGCGCGGACGGCGGCTTGAGGAAGATGAGCGGTTCGACGGGAACGTCGTGGCCGAGCTCCGCGGCGTGCTTCACGTAGTTGCGGCCGACGCAGACGATCTTCGTGGGCGAAAAGGAAGGCATGATGCTCACTCCGGCGCCGACGCGCCGTCAGGGGTTCGAGGGAGCGGGTTGGCACAAAGAGAAAGGCCGCCCCGTCGTCCGCGGGGCGGCCCTTCGACGTCCGGAGCCGGCGGCCTCAGTGCGAATGCGACGGCGAGTCCGAGTTGGACCAGGCGTGGATCCACGTTCCGATCAAGGCCCCGAGGCCCGCGATCGTCAGCAGGCACCCGACGACGGTCCACCAGAAGCCGAGATCACCGTGTCCCGCCTCCCATCCGGCCATGCTGTTCTTGAACGCGCCCATGGCGATGATGAGGTAGAGGACGCCGATGACCAGACCAGCGTTCTTCTTCATGAGGTTCCACGGTTCGAAGGTCGGGGCAGCGCGGGCAGCCTCCCGCCGGACGCAGCAATCTACGGCGCTCCCGGAGTCCGACCAAGAGGCTGGTGCACTGGCGCAGAAGGGTGATCGGAGAGGGGAGTACCCTGTATCGGGCCCGCCACGGCCCCGAATCCCGGGCAGCGCGACGAGGGCATGGCGATAGCCATGTACAGGAGCGCCAACGACGGAGGCGGGCCGTGCCCCCCCGACCAGGAAACCGCTCGGTTCCATGACCCGCATGCAGATGGGCGGGGCATCACCCGGTGCGATCACCCGTCCGTTGCTCCGTAGAAAGCGCGCAGGTGCCGTCCGATATCGTCCCAGGGTCCCTTCACGAGCGGGGCCTCCGGAAGCGAGTCCCGCAGGTACCGGCCGTACCTGCGCGAGACCAGCCGGTCGTCGAGCACCAGCACGGCTCCCCGGTCCGAGCGCGAGCGCACCAGCCGTCCGAAGCCTTGCTTGAGGCGAAGCGCCGCGTGCGGAAGCATGAACTGGTGGAAGGAGCTGCCACCGGCTCGCTCGATGGCCTCCATCCGGGCCGCGGTGATCGGCTCGGTGGGCACGCGGAACGGCAGCTTCTGGAGGATCAGGCCGCGCAGCGGCTCCCCCGGGACGTCCACCCCCTCCCAGAACGAAGCCGTGCCCAGCAGGATCCCCCGCTCCGCCTGGATGAACCCGCGCAGCAACCGGTGCCGGTCCTCCTCCCCGTGCACGAAGAGCGGCCAGCGCCCCTCCACGCCTCCGCCCCGGAGGAGCTCGGCCACGCGCCGCAGCGCGGCGTGCGACGTGAAGAGCACGAAGAGCCCGCCGTCGCTGAGGGCGGCCACCTCGGCGGCGACGCGCGCCGTGGCCTCCTGGAAGGCGTCCCCACCCGATTCAGCGGGCGGCAGGTCCGTCGGCACGGCGAGGAGCGTTTGCGTCGCGTAGTCGAACGGCGAGGGCACGAGCCGTTCCTCCACCGTCAGCGGCTCGTCCATGCACTCCAGGTCCCCGGCACCCAGGCCCAGCCGCTCGCGCAGGAAGTCGAAGCTCCGACGGGTCGCCAGCGTCGCCGACGTGAGCACGGTCGTCTCCGCCTTCCCGAAGAGGGACTCGCGCAGCACGGGCCCGAGCTCGATGGGGGCGGCGGCCAGCGTCAGGTTCGACCGCCTCCCCCACCCCCGTGTCTCCAGCCAGCGGACGTACGCGGACGCCTGGTCCCCCGGGGCCAGGACTACGCGGACGCCGGAGGCCATGGCGGCGAGACGTCGCTCGACGCTCCGCAGGTCCAGGAGCCGCCCTTCCAGCCGCTCGGCCAGCGCCTCGTCGAGCTCGACGCGCGCACGCAGCTCGGCGAGCTCCCGCTCCAGCGTCCCCAGCGTCGCGACCAGTGCCGCCAGGCGCTCGCGCACGTCCTCCCGGTCGGCGGGCTCCCCGATCCCGGTGGGGCCCAGGCGTGCGGTGGCATCCTCCGGTCCCAGGAAGCCCTCCAGCGTCTCGACGAAGCCCTCGACCACCGCCCGAGCCCGCCCCAGCGCCGGTCGGACCCGGCTCTCGATGCGCTCCTTCAGCTCGGCGGCTTCGTCCGCGCCGGCCACCCCCTCCTGCAGGGCGGTCAGGATGCCGCGCCCGCGGCGGTCCAGCCGGGACAACGCCCGGAAGAGGGCACGCCGGCTGACCTCGACGCCCAGATGCTGGGTCGCGGCGTCCTCCACGTTGTGCGCCTCGTCCAGGACCAGGCGCTTGTACGCGGGCAACACGGCCGACTGTGTGTAGTTCTGCGTCGCGCGGCGCACCGCGAGGTCGGTGAAGAGGAGATGGTGGTTCACCACCAGCAGCTCCGCCGCCGACGCCTGGCGCCGCGCGCGCTGGTAGAAGCATTGCTGGAAATGCGGGCAGCGGGCCCGCAGGCAGACGTCGGGATCGCTCTGCACTTCCTCCCAGAGCTCTTCCGAGGGCTGGAACGACAGATCGGAGAGGGAGCCGTCCTCCGTGGACCGTATCCACTCCAGCAACGCCTCGACCTCGGCGGAGCGGTCCTCCTCGAACAGCGACACCTGGGTTTCGGCCGCGAGGAGGGCCCGCCGGATCGAGACGTAGTTCCCCCGCCCCTTCACGAGCGCCCAGCGCACCTCCCCGCCCACGATGCGTCGCACCAGCGGCAGGTCCTTCCCAGCGAGCTGCTCCTGCAGGTTGATCGTGTTCGTGGATATCACGGTGCGCTCCGCGTTCTCCTGGGCCCAGCGCACGGCCGGGAGGAGGTAGGCGAGCGACTTTCCCGTGCCGGTGCCGGCCTCCACGATCCCGACCCCGCCCTCGTTGAAGCGGTGCGCCACGGCGCGCAGCATCTCGCGCTGGCCCGGGCGGTCCTCGTACCCCTCGTGGAGCGCGGCCAGCGGCCCGTCCGGGCCGAGCAACGCGTCGAGCGCGTCGGTGTCGAGGGACACGATCTCGCGCGGTGGCGGCGGCTCGACCACCACGTACAACCGGGTCGCGT
This sequence comes from uncultured Gemmatimonadales bacterium, assembly GCA_963848895.1. Taxonomy (GTDB): domain Bacteria; phylum Gemmatimonadota; class Gemmatimonadetes; order Longimicrobiales; family Gaopeijiaceae; genus SZUA-318. The sequence goes on along the minus strand of CAWKGE010000013.1, from coordinate 419,764 downwards.
CGTTGTCGACGATCGCCGAGCCGATGCCCCGCTCGTAGAGCTGGGCCGCCACCCGCATGTCCGCATCCGAAGGCTCGAGGACTCCCGACGGATGGTTGTGCAGCATCACCCCACCCTCCCGGGCGTCCCGGGCAGCCGCGAGTACCGCGTCGAAGTTGCCCCGTGACACCGCCCTGGGCTCGTGCACGCGGCGCTGCTCGTCCACCTCCGCCAGGAAGCACACCTCGCGCCCCCCGGCGCGCTCGATCTCGCTGCGGATCAGGCGACGCGCTCCCTCGCCCAGCCTCAGGGGGCGGAGCTTCCGCCGGCGGGCGGCGGCCGCGGCCCCCTCGGCCTCGTCGTCGGGCTCCAGGCCGTCGAGCCCCGACAGCACGGCCCTCCCCGGATGCATGGGGAAGCCTTCGGGGAACTCGGGAGGGTCTTCGCGGAGGCGGCGTACCATGGGCTTCAAGCTAACGACCACCCCTCCACGAGAAGACTCTCCGAAGGAGGGACGGACCTACCGGCCTCAGGTCTTCAGCTTCTTCTTCTTGGCGGCCGGGAACAGGACGTTGTTCAGGATGAGCCGGTAGCCGGGCGAGTTCGGGTACAGCGCCAGGTCCGTCTGGGGATCCCCGATCTGGTGCTCCGGGTCCTCCGGGTCGTGGCCGCCGAGGAACGTCCACGTCCCCTCGCCCAGGGTGCCGTGGATGTACTTGGCCCAGTCCCCCTCCTGCGCGAGGATGATCACGCCCGGCTTGATCCGGTCCATGCGGAACGACGTCGTGAGCCCGTAGAAGTCGGGCAGGACCGACTCGTGATCCTGCGTGAGCATGGCGGGCACGGGGTCGAACTTGGCCGAGAATTCGAATAAGGTGTACACGCCCAAGTCCTTGCGCCACGGCGTGTTGACCTGATGACCGTCGATGTCGCTGAAGGCGTTCACGGACGGGGAGATCTGCACCTCCGCGTTCTGGAAGGCGAGGGCCTGGCTCCAGTCCATGTGCGCCGAGGCGTCCGGGTCCGGTGGCGTCCCGTCGGAGTAGGCCGCCGCGATGTCGGTCTTCCCGGCCGCGAGCGCCAGGTCGAGGGTCTCGGTGGCCGAGCACATCGCGAAGACGAACCCCCCGCCCTCGATGTACGCGCGGATCTTGCGGGCGACGGCCTTCTTGAGCTCGGGGCACCGAGGAGAAGCCGTGGGAGCGCGCCACCTCCTGGTTGCGCGCCACCTCGTCCTGCAGCCAGGGCGCGCCGGCGTAGGTCAGGTAGAACTTGGAGTACTGCCCCGTGAAGTCCTCGTGGTGGAGATGGATCCACTCGTACTGCTTCAGGTCGGTGTCGAGCACCTCCGGGTCCCACAACGTCTCGTAGTCGATCCCGGCGTACTCCAGCGCCATGGTCACCGCGTCGTCCCACGGCGTCGAGTTGGGAGGGGTGTAGACCGCCACCTTGGGCGCCTTCTCCAGCGGGACGGCCTCCATGTTCGAGTCGGCGATCGTGGCCCGGATGCGCGCCTCGGCCCCGGCGTCCACGGGCTCGAAGCCCACGCCGCGAAGCGCAGCCTCGCGGCGCACGTCCGGCCGGTCCGCCAGGAGGAAGGAGCCTCCTCGGTAGTTCAGCAGCCACTCCGCCTTGAGCCCCTCCTTGAGCGTCCAGTACGTGAGCCCGTAGGCCTTCAGGTGGTTCTGCTGGGTTCGGTCCATCGGCACCAGAAGCCACTGCGCCGCGGCCGGCCGAGCCGAAACGGCCAGGGCCGCGAGGACGATCGCCCACGGCCACGCGCCACGCCTCATCCGCTCGTCCTCCTCAGTCGCGCCAGCTCGCGGCGTGCGTCCGGCACGACCGCCGCGTTCGGGCGGTTGGTGACCAGTTCCTCGAGAAGGCGGATGGCCTCCTCGACCCCGTCGGGCGTGGTCGCCCGGTACCGCGCCAGGGCCAGCGTGGCCTCCGCGACCTCGGGTGCGTCGGGGTATTCGTCGATCAGACGGGCACGGAGGGTGGCGGCGCGCTCCGTGGTCACCGCCAGGCGAGCCGCTTCGGCGAGGATCGCCGCGCGATCCTCTCCGGGCACCGCCTCGAGTCCATCGCTCAGGATCGCCGCCGCCTCGTCCCCCTTCCCCTCGTGTGCGCGCACGCCCGCCTGCGCGAGCAGGGTCGTCCCGGCCGGGGAGAGACGGCCGAGGAGCCCCACGAGCTGGATGACGTCCGTGGCCTGCGAGGGCGGCAGGCCGGGGAGCGCCATCAGGAGAGCCTTGCGCCCCTCCGCCAGGTCGCCCCCCTCCAGGAGGAGGTACCCCCGTTGGAGTGCGCTACGCGGCCCCTGCATGCCCTCCAGGACCGCGGCCGCACCCGTCGTGTCGTCCCGGGCGAGGAGCGCGCCCGCCACCGTGGCGGCGATCTCGTCCAGCTCCGGCGCGTCCGGGAAGTCCCGGCGGAAATCGTCGAGGAGTCCCCTGAGCCGAGCAGGGCTCGCGCGCCCGCTCTCGAGCTCGATGACGCGGACCGCGGAGCGCCGGTGGTCCACCGAGCCCGGCGTGAACGACTTCACGACCCGACGCTGCGCCTCGAGGGCGGCGGTGGTGTCCCCCTTCGCCAGCGACACCTCCACCAGGCGCTGGTCGAACTGGCGGCGCTCCGCCGGCGAATCCGCCTCCTGTCCCAACTCCCCGTACGCCCACGTCGCGACGTCGCCGAGCTGTGCGTCCCGCGCGCGACGGGCCACGTCGGAGAGGAAGGAGGCCCGGGCTCGCGCGTCCAGGCCCGCCGCGACGCGTCGCGACAGCGACATTGCCTGGTCCGGGAGGCGCAGCTCGACCGCGATGAGCGCGCCCGCGCGAACCCGACCGGGGTCGTCCGAGCGTGCGAGCGTCTCCACCAACTGTCGACCGGCCGCCGCTCCCCCCTGCGGGAGCCCCGTGACCCGCCGCGTGATCGCACGGACGTCCGTGCCCTCCGCACCGGCGACCTTCGCCCACTCGGCCACCGCCCCGTCCCCGCGACCCTCCTGGGCGAGGAGATCCCCCGTCTCCAGCGCGAACGCATCGCCCCCGCCGAGCGATCGCCGCCCCCGGCGCAGGACGCTCAGCGCGCGCTCCGCGCCGAACGCCCGCTCGTAGACGCGGGACACCTCGCGATACGCCGTCTCGGAGCCGGGCTGCGACCGTAGCCATGCCTCGGCCTCCTCCTCCACCGCCCCGAGGGAGTCCACCTCCACGAGCACACGGAGCTTGAGGGACCGCACGCCCGAAGCTCCCGGGTCGTGGGCCAGGAAGGTGTCGGCCGCCGGGAGAATGGCGCGGGGCTCGCCCTTGGCCCGCAGCACCCGCTCCAGGGCGAACAGGCCGCCCGACGAGGACGGGGCCGCCCGCAGCAGTCCCCGGAGCACGTGCTCTGCGCCTTCCAGGTCGCCGCGCGACTCCCGGGCCGCCGCGTCCCGGAGGAGGCTGGTTTCCTCGACCCCCTGGGCCGCGAGGGGCCGGGAGACGGAAGCCAGGAGGGCCAGCGCCACGCCCGTGCGGAGCAGCGAACCTCTCATCGACCTCCTCCCTGTGGCGCCCCGCCCCCGTCTCCGCCTCGATTGAGGCGCTCGAAGTACTGGATGACGAGCTGGCGCACGGCCGGGGGAAGCCGCTGAAGTCGCTCGGGGTCCGGGATCTGATAGCGCAGCGCCCCGAGGCGGGCCGCGTCGAGGGGCACGACCTCCGCACGGTCGAAGGCCCCCGCGGTCTTGGACTCCCGCTCGTCGGACACCTCCTCGTCGTCCTTCTGCAGACTCCGGCCGGCATCGAGGAGCCTGTGGAAGAGCCGCTCCTGGCGCTCGGTCATCTCGGGCGTGAGGCGGCCCTCGGCCATCTGCCGGGCCAATGCCTCGGCCTCGGCAGAGAGGTCCTTGAGGCTGCCCAGGGCATCCTGCTCCGCCCCCTTCTGCTCCGAGAGCTCGTCGAGATCCTGAGCGACGGACTGTTGCTGCTGCGCGAGCTGCTGGAGCTGCTCCCTCAGCGCCTGCTCCCCCAGCTGGAGGGGAGTGAGCTGGCCGGTCTGGTTCGAGAGCTCACCCTGCTCCTGCGCCAGCTCCTCCAGCTGCTCCGAGACGTCGTCGCCGCTCTGCTCCCCGCCCTGCTGGCTCATCTGCTCCGCACCCGCCATCGCCATGAGCGCGAGCTGGTTCAGCTCGTCGACCGCACGGTCCGCCGCGCCCCGCGGCGACGCTGCCGAGCCGCGCGGGTTCTCCATCGCCTGGATCGTCCGCTCCAGCGATTGCATGGTCCGCCCCATCTGCGCGGAGAGCTCGCGGTCGCCGTTCACCGCACCCTCGGTGCGCTCCAGCAGCGTCTGCGCGAGGTTGCGCACTCCCTGGACGAGGGAGGCCTCATCCGCCCGCATGCCCGTCACCTGTTCGGCCGTGGACGCCTCCATCCGACCGCTCAGCTCCGACTGCCTCCGGGCGAGGGACAGGGCGTCGTCGGCTGCCTGGTGCAACGCCTGCTGCATCGCCTCGGCCTTCTTCTGCTCCATCTGTTGCTGGGCCTGGTCGAGCTCGTCGGCCGCCTTCTCCATGGCCTCGGCCGCCTGATCGGCCTTCTGGGCGGCGTTCTTCGCCTGCTTGCGCGCAGCGTCCCGCTGCGCGCTCTCCATCTGCTCGCCGGCTTGGTCCGCCTGCTTCCTGGCTTGCTGGACCTCGCGCGCCGCATCTTCCTCGCCGAGCTGCTCGAGCCGCTCCTGGAGCTTCTCCATGCGCGCCTGCAGCTCTTCGGCCCGCTTCTGGAGCTGCTGCTGCTGCTCGGCGCGTAGCTCCGGCTTGTCGTCCTCCTTCATCGCGTCGGCCAGCGCCTGCTCCTGCTTCGCGAGATCCTGGGCCTCGCTCTGCGTCGCCCGGAAGTCCTGCTCCACCGCAGCACGCCGGAAACGCTCCAGCGACTCCTCGAGGCGGTCGCGAAAGTCCTCCTGCTGCTTCGCCAACTCCTGGAGCTGCTCGTTGGACCGACGCACGTCCTGCTCGTCCAACCCCTCGGACATCTTCTGGAGCTGCTGCTGGAGCTCCTCACCCGCCACCTGCTTCAGAAGCTCCTGCAGCTCCTCCAGGTCCTTGCGCAGCTCCGGATCGGCCTGGCCGGCCTCTCGCATGGCTTCCTCGAGAGCCGCCAGCTCCGCGCGCATGGAATCCACCTGGTTGGTCAGATCCTGTTGACCCTCGAGCGCCTTGCGTAGCTCCTCGCGTTGGGCGAAGTCCATCTCCTCCTGGGCTCCGGGACGGCCCGTCTGCGAGGGGTCCTGTCGGTTCGCAGCGGCCTGGCGTTCGAGGTCCCGCGTCTCCTCCGCCTTCTTCTCGGCCTCCTTCGCCAGCTCCTGCAGGCGTTCGGCCATGTCGCCGAGCTGCTCCTGGGCGCTCCGGCGCAGCTCGGCCGCGTCGGGCATGCGCAGGACGTACTCGCGGGTGACGGCGCTGTGGCCCGACGGTGCGTTGTCGATCGCGCGGGCGAAGTACCGCACCTGGTCGCCGGGCAGAAGGCGCCAGGCGGTCAGGTCCAGGAGCGGACGGGCGAGGGCGGCCCGGGTGCCCCCGAGGTCGAGCCCCTGCGTGACGGGCGGATGCGCCTCGCCGGTCGCGGAGCGCCGATAGGCGACGAGCTCCAGGCGGCGCAGGCCATAGTCGTCGTGGGCCTCGAGGATGAGCGGCTGCTTGAGCGTGAGCGGCAGGACGGTGTCGCGCCCGGGGATCGGGATCGACACCACGGGCGCGGAATCGGCCACGAGCGAGATGTCCAGCGGCTCCGGCTGGACGGCGGCGGGCGCCCCGGAGGCGTCGCGGAAGTCCCAGGTGAAGCGCCCCCCCGCGCGCGGCGTCCATCCCCCTTCGAAGTGGGCGCCGTCGAGCTGTGGCTCGAACTCGGTCCGCCCGTCGGCGTCCGCCAGCACCGCCCCTGAGAGGGGCCGGCTCGCCCGACCCTCGACGGAGAGCCGCGTCCCCACGGGGAGGCGCAGCGGCGGGATCGAGCCCTGGTATTCCTCCGGCTCCAGCCCCGTGTGGCTCGGATACGAGATCTCGATCCGCAGGTCGCTGACGAAGAGCGGATCCACCGGCTCGATGCGGAACGTCTCCGTCATGGCTCCGTCGGGGGCGCGCGCGCGATACTCGATCGCCGCCGTCACGCTCTCGAATCGCTTCTCGCCCGCCCCGTTCTCGAGGGAGAGCGTCTCGGTCCTGGCGATGTCCCCGGCGACCTGCCACGCGAGGTCGGCGGTGGTCCGACCCGGGGCCTCGACGCGCACGTCCACATCGGAGCCACGCATGACCTCCACCGTACCCGGCGTCACCACCAGGGGCGGCAGCGTCGGCTTCGCCGCCAGACGGACGGGGGTGGACAGCCCGACCCACGCCTTCCCGGCGCGCGCGGGCGCGGCCACGGCCAACACGGTCGCCACGACCGCGACGGCCGCGAGGACGCCCGAGCCGCGACGCATCCACGACCGGACCGACGCGCCGAGGTGCCCGGCCAACTCGGCCGCGGGCCGCTGCAGCTCTTCGAGCGTGCGCTCGGCGGCGTGTGCCACCAGGGTGTCGGACACGCCGGGCGGGACGGTCCGGGAGAGCTCGAGTGAGCCGCGCACGACACCGGGACCGCACGCCGGCCGCCCGCTCGATCGCCCGGGACAGGGGGGCCTCGGCGAACCAGCGGACGGCCCCCCACCGCGCGGTCATCAGCGTGCCGGTCACAGCGACCAGCAGCACCACGTCGAGGACGAGGGGACCGGCGCTCCCCTGCCGCCATCCGTCCGGACCGGCCAGCAGCCACGCGACGACGAGGACGCAGGCGACGACCACCCCCACCCACAGGAGCGCGGCCAGCAGCGTCCGGCGCGACAGGTGTCGGCGCACGCCGTCCACCACCCCCTGGAGCCGGCGGGGAGCGGGACTCACGGCGCTGCCTGCCCCAGCACGTAGACGAAGAGGTTCACGCCCATGCGGATGGCCTGCTCACGGACCTCGGGAGGATCCTTGTGCACGTCCGGGTCCTCCCACCCGTCCCCCAGGTCCGATTCGTAGCTGTAGAACACCATCAGGCGCCCGTCGTGGATGATCGCCAGCGCCTGTGGGGGCTTCCCGTCGTGCTCGTGGATCTTGGGGATCCCCTCCGGCAGGTCGTAGAAGGAGTGGAAGACCGGGTGGGACGGCGGCAGCTCCACCAGCTCCTCGTCGGGAAACACCTTCGCGATCTCCCGCCGGAACGACTCGTCCATCCCGTAGTTGTCGTCCGCGTGGAGGAAGCCGCCGGCGAGGAGGTAGGCACGCAGCGCCGCGCACTCCTCGGCGGTGAAGTGCACGTTCCCGTGGCCCGTCATGTACAGGTAGGGATGGTCGCGCAGTCCCGGGTCCAGCGGCGTGACGGTGCTCTCGCGCGACGCCACCGGGATGCCCGTCCGCTCGCGGATCGCCGCCAGCAGGTTGGGCAGCGACGACGGATTGCCGTACCAGTCCCCCCCCCGTCGTAGTGGAGGCGGGTGACGGTGATGGAGTCCGCGGGGGCAGCGGCGGATGTCAGGACGGCGAGGGCCGCGAGCAGGGTGACGGTCATCCGTGGGTCCGGCGGGCGCAGTGGCCCGTTCCCGGGTCAGGGTTCGGCGATGTCGTGGACGATACGGTACGCGGCGTTGCGCCCGATGGCGAGGCGCCGCGCGATCTCCCTGGCCACCGCGCTGGGCTTCACCCCTTCCGCCAGCAACCTTCGCGCCACGTCCCGCGCCTCGTCCTCCAGCTCCTTCTCGGAGTCGCGGCGGCTCGTTCCGCCGGTCCGACCACCAGGGACACCTCACCCCGGGGAGGATGCTGACGGTAGTAGGCGGCCACCTCCGACAGGGTTCCCCGCACGAACTCCTCGTGGATCTTGGTGAGCTCCCGCGCGACGCGTCACCTTGCGGTCCGGTCCGCACGCCTCGGCCAGGTCCTCGAGGAGCCGCACCAGGCGCTGGGGGGACTCGAACAGGACCACGGCCTCCGCCGGCGCTCGCCACGCGCTCCAGGAGCGCGGCCCGGGCCGCTCCCCTTGCGCTCGGGAAAGCCCAGGAAGGTGAACCGGTCCGCCGGCAGCCCGGCGCCCACCAGCGCGGCCAGGACCGCGGAAGGCCCGGGGATCGGGACCACGGTGTGCCCGCGCTCGGCCACCGCCTGGACCAGGCGCCCGCCCGGATCCGACACCAGCGGGGTGCCGGCGTCGGACACCAGCGCGAGGGTCTCACCGGCGTCCAGCCAGGCCAGCACCCGCTGCGTGCGCTCGGCCTCGTTGTGGGCGTGCAGGGACACCAGGCGGCCCGGTGGCGCCCGCGTGCTCCGCCAGCACGCGGGTGCGCCGCGTGTCCTCGGCGAGGATCCGGTCCGCCGAGCGCAGGGTCTCGGCGGCCCGGGGGCTCAGGTCCCCCAGGTTGCCGATCGGCGTGCTGACGATGAAGAGGGTGGCCACGAGACGGGCCCGGCAAGCGGCCGGCCTGGACCACCGCTACAGGTGCTTGCGGATCTTCTCTTCCAGGTGGGGGCGCGGCACGAAGCCGATGACCTGGTCCACCAGCTCCCCACCCTTGAAGAAGAGGATGGTGGGGATGGAGCGGACGCCGTAGCGCGCGGAGATGGACGGGTTCGCGTCCACGTCCAGCTTCGCCGACCTTCAGCCCCTTGTCCGCGTACTCGTCGGCCAACTCCTCCACGATGGGCGCCACCATGCGGCACGGACCGCACCAGGTCGCCCAGAAGTCCACCATGGCGAGCCCGTCGCTGCCCTCGACCTCGGAGGCGAAGTTGTCGTCGTTCACCTCGATGATCGCCTTGCTCGTCGCCATTCCATCTCCTTGTCGTGTCACGGCGCCGGCCCTACCATCCGCCGGCGCCCGCCCACCCCGAATCCATCTCAGCGCAGGACGCTCATGAACGCTGTCCTTCCAGGCGATCGCCCCCTGGATCACGTGGCGATCGCGGTCTCCTCCCTCGAGGACGCGTGCCGCCTCTTCGAACTCCTCTCGAATCAGGCTCTGTTCCGAGCCCGAGACCCTGGAATCCCAGGGCGTCCGCGTCGCGTTCTGCGGCTCCCTCGAGATCCTGGAGCCCCTCGGCCCGGACACCGCCGTGGGGCGCTTCCTCGAGCGGCGGGGCCCCGGCCTGCACCACGTCGCCTACCGCTGCGACGACGTCGCAGGCCGAGCTGGAGCGCCTGGCGGCCGCGGGCGTCGAGCTCATCGACGCCGGCCCGCGCCCGGGGGCCCGGGGGCACCTCGTGGCCTTCCTCCATCCCCGGAGCACCGGCGGCGTGCTCGTGGAGCTCGTGCAGCGTCGCGACTGAGGCCGATGGAACGGCCGCCCGCCGCGCCGGGGCCCGCCTACCGCGTCGCGGCCCGTCGAGTTCCACCCGCCTACCGACCCGCCATCACCTTCTGCAGGTCCACCTCCTCCACCAGCCACTGCCCATCCGCCGGTGCGCACCACCACGAAGGGGACGTCGGTCACGCTCTCGCCCGTCCACCGTCAGGTCCACGAAGATCCGCGTCGCCTCGTTCAGCCGACCCGCCACCGGCTCCTCGCGCACGATCTTGTAGTCCTCGTGCTCGAGCACCCGCGCGATGGCGTCCAGCCGGACCTCCACGTCGTCTGCTTCACGCAGGAGTTCCCGCCGAACCACGACCCGATCTTCTTGAAGAAGCACCCGAACGTGCTGCCCGTGTCCCAGACCGGCCCGTCCACCGTTCCGAAGAGCCTGCCCATCGACTCGATGTCCCGCTGGTTGGCCGCCTGCAGGAAGCGCTCCAGCGACAGCTGGGCCACCACGCCCGCGCCGGGTGACCGCTGGACCCTCGTCGTACAGCCGGCCGCGCCCACCGCGATCAGCGCCACCACGGCGGGGAGCACCGGGCGTCCGGAAAACGGCGAGAGCGGAGCGAGACCTCATGGGAGCCTCCTGAAGAGCGGTCCTACCCGGAGGGGGGCAACGACACCGAACGAATCTCGACGAAAGCGCCCGCGGTGCAAACCCCGGCTCTCCCTCCGCTATTCGCTCGCCCCGGTCGCCGCGGGCTGCGGCCTCCAATGCTCCAGGCGGCACCGCCTCGAACGTCAGGCGCTGCCCGTCGGGAGCCCGGCGAACCACGATGCGCGTGCCCTCGGGGACCTCCTCGTCCAGGAGGTAGAGCGCCAGCGGGTCCTGGACGAGCCGCTGGATCGCACGCTTCAGGGGCCGCGCGCCGAAGGCCGGATCGTAGCCCTCTCGGCGAGGAACGCCTCCGCCTCCTCGGTCACCTCGAGGTGCACCCCCAGATCCTCCGCGAGCTGCGCCACGCGCCGCAGCTGCAGGTCGACGATGCGACGCAGCTCCCCCTGCCCCAGTGGGCGGAACACCACGATGTCGTCGACCCGGTTCAGGAACTCCGGCCGGAAGTGATGGTGGAGCTGCGCCCGCACCTCCCGCTCGACGCCCTCGCAGTCGCCGTGCCCGGCCGCCTCGAGGATGTGCTGGCTGCCGATGTTGGAGGTCATGATGATGACGACGTTGCGGAAGTCCACGGTCCGCCCCTGCGCGTCGGTGAGCCGCCCGTCGTCCAGGATCTGGAGCAGGACGTTGAACACCTCCGGGTGGGCCTTCTCGATCTCGTCGAAGAGCACCACCGCGTGGGGCCGGCGCCGCACCGCCTCGGTGAGCTGTCCGCCCTCCTCGTAGCCGACGTAGCCGGGAGGCGCGCCGATCAGCCGGGCCACCGCGTGCTTCTCCATGTACTCCGACATGTCGAGGCGCACCATCGCCCGCTCGTCGTCGAAGAGGAACTCGGCCAGCGCCCGGGCCGTCTCGGTCTTCCCGACCCCGGTGGGGCCCAGGAAGATGAACGAGCCCACGGGCCGGTTCGGGTCCTGGAGCCCGGCACGTGCGCGCCGCACGGCGTTGGACACCGCACGCACGGCCTCTTCCTGCCCGATGACCCGCTGGGCGAGGTGGTCTTCGAGCTGCGTGAGGCGCTTGCGCTCCGAGGCCATCAGCCGCTTCACGGGAATCCCGGTCCACTCGGCGACCACCGCGGCGATGTCGTCGGCCTCCACCTCCTCCTTGAGGAACTTCTGGCTCTTCTGCAGCTCGGCGAGCCGCGCCGACAGCTCCTCGACCTCGGTCTCGGTCCGGGGCAGCTCCCCGTAGCGGATCTCGGCGGCCCGGTTCAGGTCGCCGGTGCGGGTCGCGCGGTCCGCCTCGACGCGCAGCTCGTCCGCGCGCGCGCGCAGCTCCTGGATCTTGCCGATGACGTCCTTCTCGGCCTGCCACTTCGCCTTCATCCCCTGGCTCTTCTCGCGCAGCTCCGCCAGCTCGGCCTCGATCTCCTCCCGGCGCTCGACCGCCGAGCGGTCCGTCTCCTTCTGGAGCGCCTGCCGCTCGATCTCGAGCTGTGTGATGCGCCGCTCCAGCACGTCGATCTCCTGCGGCAGCGAGTCGATCTCGATGCGCAGACGGCTGGCCGCCTCGTCGATCAGGTCGATGGCCTTGTCCGGGAGGAAGCGTCCGCCGATGTAGCGGTCGGACAGCTTGGCCGCCGCGATGACCGCGTCGTCGGTGATGCGCACGCCGTGGTGGACCTCGTAGCGCTCCTTGAGGCCCCGCAGGATCGCCACCGCGTCCTCCACCGAGGGAGGCGCCACGTACACGGGCTGGAAGCGCCGCTCCAGGGCCGGGTCCTTCTCGATGTGCTTGCGGTACTCGTCGAGCGTGGTGGCGCCCACCACGCGCAGCTCCCCGCGCGCCAGGGCCGGCTTGAGCATGTTGCCGGCGTCCACGGCGCCCTCGGCGGCGCCCGCGCCGACGATGGTGTGCATCTCGTCGATGAAGATCACGTACCGCCCCTCGGCCTCCGTGATCTCCTTGAGCACGGCCTTCATGCGCTCCTCGAACTCGCCGCGGTACTTCGCCCCCGCGAGCATGGCCGAGATGTCGAGCTGGAGCAGCTTCTTGTTGGACAGCGTCGTGGGCACGTCGCCGGCCACCATGCGCTGGGCCAGGCCCTCGACGATGGCCGTCTTCCCGACGCCGGGCTCCCCGATCAGGACCGGGTTGTTCTTCGTGCGCCGGGCCAGGACCTTCACCACCCGCCGGATCTCCTCGTCGCGGCCGATCACCGGATCCAGCTTGCCCCGTCGGGCCAGGTCGGTGAGGTCGCGGCTGAAGCGCGCCAGGGCGCGGTAGGAGTCCTCCGGCGTGTCGTCGGTCACCCGGTGCGCGCCGCGCACCGCCTCCAGCGCCGCCCGCACCTCGGAGAGCGTCGCGCCGGCGTCGCGCAGGATCCGGCCCGCGTCGTTCTTCTCCGACGGTCAGGCCCAGGAGCAGGTGCTCGGTCGACACGTATTCGTCGCCCAGCTCGCGCGAGACCGTTTCCGCCCCGTCCAGCGCCCGGCGCAGGTCCCGCGACAGGTTCGGCTCCGAGCCCCCCTCCACTCGCGCGATCCGGTCGAGCGCTTCGCGGGCTCTGCTCTGCACGAGGCCCACGTTGACCTCGAGCTTCTGGAGCACGGGCACGACGATGCCCTCCTCCTGCGAGAGGAGGGCGTCGAGAAGGTGCACTCCGTGCACCTCGGGGTTCCCTCGCCGGCGGGCGTCCGCGGCCGCGGCCTGCAGCGCCTCCGCCGCCTTCACCGTGAGTCGTTCGGCGTTCAGCATGTCGTTCCCGGGTTGTGTCGGCGAGCCATGCCACTCTGGCAGGACCCGGCCCTCCGCCCCCACAGGAGGTTCAAGATCCGCGCCATCCTGCAACCCCCGGCCTCAGGGAAGCGGGTCGCCGACCACCCGCTTCATGCGCGTGCCCGCCGGCACCACGTCGCCGACCTCGCGACGGTTCAGCCTGGCGATCTCCTCCACGGGAACCGCGGAGGGGTAGCGCCGGTTGAACTCGGTCACCGTCATGGCCGCGGGTAGCGGGACGAGCTGCAGCCGCCGGGGCTGGACGTCCAGCACCGCCCGATCCGTCACGGGCGCGAAGCTGCTCAACGACCGCGACACGACGGAGGCGTAGGCGCTCCACCGGGCCGAGGCCGCATAGCCCAGGATCCGGTAGACGCTTCCCCGGTAGGACAGGAACTCCGCCTCACCCCGGATCTCGTTGCCGTCCGACGTCTTGGCCGTGAACGGCGCCCGCGCGGTCGGGATCCCGTAGTCCTCCCCCGTGCTCACGCTCCCGCCCTGCACACCTTCCTGGGAGAGGAACGCGCGCAGCGCCACGGTGGGATCCGTCGCGTCGGCGACCGGCTCCAGGACCACGAGCCCGTCCTGTCCCGGGCTCACGGCGCCCACCGCGTTGCGCTGGTTGACGGTGTTCCAACCGTCCGGGAAGCGGAGCTGGAACGCGAGATCGGGGTGCAGGAACAGCCCGTCCTTGAAGTACCCCTCCCGCGGATTCTCCCCGTATACGATCCCGTCGATGTGATCGAGGAGCGCGTCACGCCCGATCGTGCCGCCGCCCTGGACGTTGTTCTGCGCCATCACCGCTCGGATGTGGGCTTCGCGGTTCTCGGGATAGGGGTGCGTGGACTGCCATTCCGGCACCCGCCCGCCCTCCCCGCCCGACACGGTCGCCAGCATCTCGAACACCCCCAGGAGGGCGTCGGGGTCGTAGTTCGCGCGGGTCATGTACCGGACGCCCAGCTCGTCCGCCTGCGTCTCGTCGCCACGTGAGTACTTCAGGTTCAGGAGGCCGAGGCCGGCGGAGAGAACGTCGCCGTACTTCCGTACGTCCTCGGACAGGATCATCCCCACCCCCAGCCCGATCTGCTGGAGCTGCTGCCGGCTCATCTGGCTCACCGAGTGACGGGCCGTCACGTGGCCGATCTCGTGACCCAGCACGCCGGCCAGCTCCGCCTCCGACTCGAAGTACGCCATGATCCCCCGGGTCACGTAGATGAAGCCTCCCGGAAGCGCGAAGGCGTTGACCACCGGATCGTCGACCACCTCGAAGGACCAGGGAAGGTCCGGGCGCTCGGAGTCGGCGGCCAGCCTCTTGCCGATGCCCGCCACGTAGCGCTGCAGGGCTTCGTCTTGCACGAGGCCGAGCGAGGAACGGACGTCCCCGTCGGCCTGGCGGCCCATCTGGATCTCCTGCTGCTCGCTGATCAGCGAGAGCTGTCGCTCTCCGGTCGCGGGGTTGACGGCACAGCCGATCAGGAAGAACGCGATCGACGGGATCAGGGCGCGGGTGGGACGCACGTTGGTCCTCCATGGGCGATGAGCATCGTCGGCGTACGTCGCAGGTCCTCTCCGCCTGCGGCGACCTCCCGGATCGGCTCTTCGAGCTCCGGAGGGCACGAAATCCTTGAGCACGAAGCGTACCGAGCCGAGCTTTCAGAATACCCTCCTGCCTTCGGAGCGATTCACTCCTTGCCTGCCAGCACGCAGACGACTGCCCCGCGCGTCCGGCGTACCATACCCACCAGCACCCTCGCGCTCGCCGTCGCGGCCCTGGCGATCCCGGTGGCCGCCGGCCTTCTCCCGTCGGGGTGGGTCGGGGAGAACGTCGCCCTCCTGGTCTGGCTGCCCGCGCTGGTCCCTCCGTTCCTCCTCGCCTACCACCGTGGGTGGAGGGGCGCCTCCCTCGCGCTGGCGGCGGGAATGGTCGCGCTGGCGCTCGTGCAGGTGGAGCTTCTCCTGCTGGCGATCTCCGGTCCGCACTGGCCGATGATCTCCACGGTGCTCGCCCTCCTGGTCCTCGTCTCCATCGGCTCCGGCTGGGTGGCCGAGCTCCTGCACCGGGAGCGGGAGCGCGCGGAGCACTCGGCCCTCGTGGACCCCGCCACGGGCCTCCCCAACCGGCGACACGCCGAGATCTTCCTGGACGCGGCCTGGGCGGCTGCCATCCGGGGACGCCGCCTGTCGCTCGTCATGTTCGACCTCGACCGTCCGGCTCCGCACGGCGGCCCGACGCCCGCGGGCGAGGGAGACCGCGTGCTCCGGACGGTCGCGCGCCTCCTGGCGGAGCGAACGCGACGGATGGACCTCTCCGCCAGGCTCGAGGGCGAGACGTTCCTCACGGTGCTGCCGGACTGCTCCGTGGAGCAGGCGGCGGTCTTCGCCGAGCAGGTGCGCGCCAGGGTGGCGGGCCTGTACTTCCCCGGTGGGAGCGTGACGATGAGCGCGGGCGTCGCCGCCATCGAAGACGGGATGGGCTCGCCGGACGTCCTCCTCGCGACCGCCGATCGCGCGGTCCATGCCGCGACGGACGGCGGCGGCGACCGCATCGTGCGCGCCGACGTCTCGCTCGCACCCTCGCGTGGACGTCCCGCACGCCCGCCTGCCAGGAGCGTCGAGGGCCCGGAGGACCTGGAGGGCGTGCGGGTCGTCGTCGTGGACGACGACGACGCGGCCCTCGTCTCGGCGGCGCGCATGCTGGCGCAGTTCGGCTGCGTCGTGCGGCGTGCCTCCACGGCACGCGACGCCCTGGAGATCCTGACGCAGGATGCCGCCATCGACATCGTCGTCACCGACATCGTCATGCCGGAGATGAGCGGCTTCACCCTGGTGGACGTCGCCAGCAAGGTGCGCGGCGGGCTACCGGTCCTGTACATGTCCGGATATCCGCAGGAGGAGGTGTACTGGGGGGGCATCCCCGGCGCACGCAGCGCGTTCCTCAGCAAGCCGCTCGAGATCGAGGAGCTCCGGCGGACGCTCTGCGCCCTGCTCCGGCCGATGCGGGGCCAGGGCGACCTCGAGTCGACGCCGCCCGACGTGCCCGCGGAGGCACACCCACGCCTCCTCGCCCACGCGCCGGTCATCGGCCTGACGGAGCCGCCGCATCCGGAGGCGCTGGACAAACGCGACGGGCGCATCCTGGTCATCGACGACGACGACGCCGTGGTGGCGACCCTCCAGCGGCTGTTCACGCGCGCGGGCTACGAGCGTCCGGTGGGCCTGACCGACCCCACCCGCGCGGTCGAGGTGCTGCGTACCCAGCCCTTCGATCTCATGGTCCTCGATCTGCACATGCCCGGGATGGACGGGTTCGAGGTCCTGAGCGCGGTCTCCGATCTCCTCGACCCGGAGGAGTACTTCCCCATCCTGGTGCTCACGGGCGAAGACGACCCGCTGATCCGGCGCCGGGCGCTCGCCGCCGGCGCCATGGACTTCCTCAACAAGCCGTTCGATCCGGCTGAGGCGGAGGCCCGCGTGGGGAACCTCCTGGCCACGCGCTTCCTCAACCAGAGGGTCGCGCTCCAGCGGGACACCCTGGAGGAGCGGGTGCAGGAGCGCACGGCGGAGCTCGCCGACACCCGGTCGGAGATCCTCCACCGGCTGGCGCGCGCCGCGGAATACCGCGACGACGTCACGGGGCGTCATGCGGAGCGTGTGGGCCTCCTGTCCTCGCGCCTCGCGGCGCAGCTCGGGCTCCCGCCCCGGGAAGTCGACATCATCCGACGGACGGCCCCGCTCCACGACGTCGGGAAGATCGGCGTGCCGGACGCCATCCTGCGCAAGGTGGGGCGCCTGACCTCCACGGAATTCGAGATCATGAAGACCCACACCACGATCGGCGCCCAGATCCTGGGGGGTAGCGCGCATCGGCTCCTCGAAGTCGCCCGGGGGATCGCCCTGTGCCACCACGAGCGCTGGGACGGACTCGGCTATCCGCATGGCCGCAAAGGAACGGACACGCCGCTCGAGGCGCGCATCGTCGCCGTGGCGGACACGTTCGACACCATCGCGCACCACCGCCCCTACAAGCACGCGCTCCCACCCGACGAGGCGGTGGCGGAGATCGTGCGCTGTCGTGGCCGACACTACGATCCGGACGTCGTCGACGCCTTCGTCAGCATCGCCGACCGCGTCGGGGCCAACAACATCTACGGGCTGGCGGATCCCCTGGACCCCTTGCGGGATACCAAGGGACCGACGGTCCTGAGCTCCTGATCCGACGCCCCGACCCACGCATGAAGCGCACATCGAGGTTCATCGCCCGACCCCTGCTCGGCCTCCTCGTGGCCGTGACGGTGAGCGTCCCGGCCTCGTGCTCGGGCGGACCGGCCGACGCTCCCGCCGGAGGGGCCGTGGATCGGGAGACCTTCATCGCCACCTACGTGGACCTTCGTGCCACGGCGGTGCGTGGCGAGACCGGCACGATCGACGCGGAGCAGCGGCGTGAGATCCTCGCCCGGCACGGGGTGACGGAGGAGGGGCTGATCGCCTTCGCGTCAGCGCACGGCGAGGACGTGGAATACATGAAGGGCGTCTGGGACGAGGTGGAGACGCAGCTCGACGCCATGCGCCTGACCGATACCGGCCGAGACATCCCCCGCTGAGCGAGCGGGAGGTGGGCCGCGTCGTCCTGCAGCCGGGGAGGGAGGCTCCGCTCCTCGGGGGTCACCCGTGGCTCTTCTCGGGATCGATCCGGTCCGTGGAGGGCGAACCGTCCGATGGAGACGTGGTCGATGTGCTCGCCTCCGACCGCTCCTTCGTCGCGCGCGGGCTGTGGAACGGGCGCAGCCAGATCCGCGTGCGCTGCTACGCGCGCACGCCGGTGGTGCTCGACGACGCTTTCTTCGCCGCCCGAATCCACGACGCGGTGCGGCTGCGCAGGGAGGTCCTGAAGCTGGACGACCCGGCCGGCGCCTGCCGCCTGGTGTTCAGCGAGGGAGACGGGATCTCCGGCCTCACCGTCGACCGCTACGGCCCCTGGCTGGCGGTGCAGCTCACCAGCCTCGCCCTGGCCGCGCGTCGCGATGCGCTGGTGGCCGCGCTCCGGGCGGCCGTCTCGCCCAGCGGCATCATCCTCCGTACCGAGAAGGGGATCCTCGAAGAGGAGGGATTGGAGCTCCGGGACGGCCCCCTGGCCGGGACGGTGCCCACCGAGCCGATCGAGATCGTCGACGCGGGGCTTCGCTTCCGCGTGGACCTGCGGACGGGGCACAAGACCGGGTTCTACCTCGACCAGCGGGACAACCGGCTCCGTGCCGCCGCCTACGCCCGCGGCCGCTCGGTCGCCGACGTGTTCTGTTACACGGGCGGCTTCTCCATCGCCGCGGCCGCGCACGGGGCGACGCGCGTGACGGGCGTCGACTCCTCGGGAGCCGCCCTCGAGCTGGCCGTGGGCAACGCGGAGCGCAATGGCGTGGCGGACCGCGCCGGGTTCGTGCGCGGCGACGCCTTCCGGTGGCTGGAGGCGGAGGCCGACGCCGGACGGCGCTACGGCATGGTGATCCTGGATCCCCCCCGGTTCGCGAGGACCACCCGGGGGGTGCGCTCCGCACTGAGCGCGTACGAGCGCCTGAACGCGCTCGCGCTGCGTATCCTCGAGCCGGACGGCATCCTGGTCACGTGCTCGTGCTCCGGGCGCGTCTCCCCGGAGGACTTCGTCGCCGCCGTCGGCCGGGCCGCTGCCGCACAGGCGAGGCCCGTGCAGATCCTCGAGCTTCGGGGGCAGGCGCCGGACCACCCGGTCGCGGCGACCTGCCCCGAATCCTCCTACCTCAAGTGTCTCGTCTGCCGGGTGGTGTGACCGCTCCCCGCCCTGCCTCACCGACCCGCGGTGGGGATGCGGAATCCGATGCCGAGAGACTCGTGGTCGCCCAGCCCCGCGCCGAAGCGGGCGATCCAGCCCGACGGGAACCCGATGTCCACGCCGAGGTCCACGACGCCGTTCAGGTCCAGCTCGTCGTTCCCTTCGGTGATGACGTCCAGGACGACGTGGCCGCCCACGTACGGCATGAAGGACACGTTCTCGTCCGTGCCGGTCCATCCGAACACGAGGCCGAGGGGGAAGGATGCGGTGAAGTAGTCGCCCACGCCGACCCCGGCCCCCGTCCACCAGAGGGCGGCCGGGTTGCCCGCCCCCTCGAAGGACGCCAGGGAACCTGATACGTCGATCCCGAACAGGCCACGGAGATTGTCGCCCGGGGCTTCGGAGATCCCCGCGCGGAAGCCCACGCCGACGGGGGCGGGAGCGCGCCGCCAGATGCCGATGAAGCCGAGCTGGTCCGCCGGGTCCGAGTCGGTCAGCGCCATGGTCAGCCCCGAGGGCGCGCCGGGCGCCATGAACGATGGCGAATCCCACAGGGCCTGCGCCGAGGCTCCGGCGGGAAGCAGGAGTCCGAGAGCGAGGGAGAGTCCGAGGGTGCGCCGCATACGTTCCTCCGTTTCGTCCGTATCGAATGTCGCCTCGGGCCGACCGCGCGAGATGGACCACGCGCACCCGTCCGTTGCGAGGGAATCTGCAATGAACCACACTCCCGTCCAGTGGGGAGCATGTCAGGCTCGAAAGGGGATGTGCAAATGCCGTTCCAACGCGTGTTCAGCGGCGCGCCGTGGGAGGCGCAAGTCGGTTACTGTCGGGCACTTAGAGCCGGCGCTCGGATCTTCGTCACGGGGACGGCACCGGTAGCCGAGGCCGGAGGCGTGTACGCCCCGGGCGACGCCTACGCGCAGGCGAGGCGCTGCTTCGAGATCATCGAGCGGGCGCTCGGCGAGGTCGGCGCCGGGCTGGAGGACGTCACGCGCACGCGCATGTTCGTCACCGACATCGAGCGCTGGCCCGAGTACGGCCGGGCCCACGCCGAGGCGTTCGGCGCCCACCCGCCCACGACCACGCTCGTGGAGGTGCGACGGCTGATCGACCCCGACATGCTCATCGAGATCGAGGCGGACGCCGTGGTGGAGGACGTTGGCGGCTGAGCTCCCCCTACTCCCACTCGATCGTCGCGGGGGGCTTGGAGCTCACGTCGTACGTGACGCGGTTGACCCCCTTCACCTCGTTGATGATCCGCGTGGAGATCTTCGCGAGCACGTCGTGCGGAAACGGATACCAGTCGGCCGTCATGCCGTCGCGCGACGTCACGGCACGGAGGGCCAGCACGCTCTCGTAGGTGCGGGCGTCGCCCATCACCCCCACCGACTGCACGGGCAACAGCACGGCGAAGGCCTGCCAGATCTCGTCGTAGAGCCCGGCGGCGCGGATCTCCTCCAGGTAGATCGCGTCCGCGTCCCGTAGCGTGTCGAGCCGCTCGGGCGTGACGTCGCCGAGGATGCGGATCGCCAGCCCGGGCCCGGGAAACGGGTGGCGCCCGACGAACTCCTCGGGAAGGCCGAGCTCCCGCCCCACCTGCCTGACCTCGTCCTTGAAGAGCTCCCGCAGGGGCTCGATCAGACGGAACGGCATCTCCTCCGGGAGCCCTCCCACGTTGTGGTGCGTCTTGATGGTCACGGAGGGCCCGCCGGCGGACACCGACTCGATCACGTCCGGGTAGAGCGTGCCCTGCACCAGCCAGGAGGCGCCGGTGCCCTCGCGCGCGGCGGTGGCCTCGAACACCTCGATGAAGGTGTTGCCGATGACCTTGCGCTTCTCCTCCGGATCCCGGATGCCCGCGAAGCCGCGACAGGAACAGCTCCGAAGCGTCCTCCACCACCAGGTTGATGTGGTAGTGCGATCGGAACATGCGCTCGACCTGCTCGCGCTCGTGTTTCCGCAGGAGCCCGTGGTCCACGAAGATGCACGTCAGCCGGTCCCCGATGGCCCGGTGCACCAGCACCGCCGCCACCGAGGAGTCCACGCCGCCGGACAGCCCGCAGATCGCGGCCCCCTCCCCCACCTGCGCGCGCACCCGCTCGACGGTGTCCTCGATGAACGCGCCGGCGGTCCACGTCGGGCGCACCCCGCACACCGAGAAGAGGAAGTTCGACAGGATCTCGTCCCCGCGGCGGGTGTGCGCCACCTCGGGGTGGAACTGGACGCCCCAGATCGGCCGGTTCTCCGCCCGGAAGGCGGCGAGCGGGAGCGAAGCCGTGGAGGCGACGCCGACGTACCCGGGGGCGGCTCGTCGACGTGGTCGCCGTGGGAGCACCACACCGTCGTGGACTCGGCCGACGTCGAAGCCGGCGAAGATGCCCCCGCCCCGCTCCACGCGTCAGCTCCGCTCGGCCATACTCCCGCCTGCCCGGATGGACCTTCCCTCCCTCCAGGTGCGCGATGAGCTGCATGCCGTAGCAGATGCCCAGGATGGGGATGCCCGAGCGCGAGCAGCTCCGGGTCCGTGCTCGGGACACCCTCGTCGTACACGCGACGACGGCCCCCCCGAGAGGATCACGCCGGCAGGGTCCCACTCCCTGATCCAGGCTCAGGTCGCGCCCCGGCGGGTGGATCTCGCAGTAGACGCGCTCCTCCCGGATGCGCCGGGCGATGAGCTGCGTGAACTGGGATCCGAAGTCGAGGATCAGGATGCGGTCGTGCTCGTGGCTCATGTCTCGGATGTCTTCCTCTCCGCGGACCAGGTCCTCGAGGGTCTCGCGCCGGCGGATCAGCGCGACGCGGTCTCCGTCCACCATGCACTCGGCGGGACGGCGTCGGCCGTTGTAGTTCGAGGCCATGGCGAAGCCGTAGGCTCCCGCCGTGCGCACGGCGAGGAGCTCGCCGGGCTCGGGACCTCCAGCAGCGCGGTCCCGCGCCAGGAAGTCGCCGGTCTCGCAGATCGGGCCGACCACGTCCACCGACTCCACGGGGCGCGGATCGCGCGCGTCCGCCCGCTCGATCGCATGGTAGCCGCCGTAGTGGCTCGGACGGATCAGCTCGCTCATGCCCCCGTCCACGATCACGAACGTCTTCCCGGCGCGCTTCACGTACTCCACCCGGGTGAGCAGCACGCCGGCGTCGCCGACGATGGACCGTCCCGGCTCCAGCACGAGGCGCAGCCCGCCGCCCGCACGCGGGGCACCACCTCGCGCGGCGAGCCCGTCCACGTCGAGGGACGGCCCCGCGTCGTACGAGATGCCGTACCCACCGCCGATGTCCAGGTACTCCAGGCCAGTGCCGGCGGCAGCGAGCTCGCCGACGAGCGTCAGCACGCGCTCCAGCGCGCGCAGGTACGGCTCGGGGTCCACGATCTGCGAGCCGATGTGGACGTCCACGCCGCGCGCGCGCAGGTGCGGGCGGCGTCGCGGCCCATCGGTAGAGCCCGGCCGCCTCCTGACAGAGGGATGCCGAACTTGGTGGCGGCGTGCCCGGTGGCCGTGTACTCGTGGGGCGTGGGCGACAGGACGTCGGGGTTCACCCGGATCGCGAAGGGCGCCCGCACGTCCATCCCGGCCGCCACCTCGTCCAGCCGCCGGAGCTCGCCCGGCGCTCTCCACGTTGAAGCCGTAGATGCCGAGCTCGAGGGCCCGTCGCATCTCGTCCGCCGTCTTGCCCACCCCGGCGAAGACGATGTCCGCCGGGGCGATGCCCGCGCCGTGTGGCGCGGTACAGCTCGCCGCCGCTGGTGACGTCCGCGCCGCACCCCAGTCCCGCGACGCGGCGCAGGATCGACAGGTTGCCGTTGGCCTTCACCGAGTAGGCCAGGAGGTGCTCGACGCCCGCGAAGGCCTCGCGGAACGCGCGGACACGCGCCTCGATGTGGCGGATGTCGTAGACGTAGAGCGGCGTGCCGAAGCGTCGGCGAGCTCGGACAGGGGCACCTCGCCGCAGCGGAGCACCCCGTCCACCCGGGGAAAGGGCCGGCTCAGTACGCTCTCGCCCAAACCACCTCCATCTTGGAGGGACCTTCGCCGGACACGCACTTCGCTCGGGCGGCGTGGCCGAGCGGAACTCCTCGCCCGGAATCACCCGGCTGGTGGCCCTGGCCACGTCCTTCACGCCGCTGCTCCACCGCCGGGTCGCCGCTCCAGCCCGTGTAGACGAAGCCTCCGTCGCCGTCGAGGATCTCCGTGACCTCGTCGATGGTCTTCACGCCCCGGTGCGTGTGCTCCTCACGCCGGCGCTTCGCCGCCTCCAGCAGCTCGGCCTGGAACGCCTCCGAGCCGCCCGGGCATGCCGGCGATCGCCTCGGCCTCGGGCACGAACTCCTTCCGCTTCGCCCCCTCCGGCGTGACGCGGCGCACCAGGGCGAGCTGCCCCTGCTCCAGGTCCTTCGGGCCGATCTCCACCCGGATGGGGACGCCCTTGCGCTCCCACTCGTAGTACTTCGCGCCCCGGCGAGAGGTTCTCGCGGGCGTCGACCCGCACGCGGACCCCCAGCTCCACGGAGGCGGGCGGCGACCTCGTCCGCCTTGGCCAGCACGGCCGCCCGGGTGTCGTCTCCCCGCAGGATCGGCACGATGACCACCTGCACCGGCGCGAGCCGCGGGGGCACGACGATGCCCGCGTCGTCGCCGTGGGTCATACCAGGCCGCCCACCAGGCGCGTGGACACGCCCCAGGAGGTGTTCCAGGCGTACTCCTCCTGCCCCGCCTCCGACTGGAACTTCAGGTCGAACTGCTTCGAGAAGTTCTGGCCGAGGAAGTGGGACGTTCCGGCCTGCAGCGCCTTGTTGTCCTGCATGAGCGCCTCGCAGGCGTAGCTGCGCACGGCGCCGGCGAACTTCTCCGACTCCGACTTGAGGCCGGTGATGGGCGGCATGCCCATCCACTCCTCCATGAACCTGCCGGTAGATGCCGAGGATGAGCAGCGTCTCCTCCTCGGCCTCCTCGGCGGTGGCGTGGGCGGTGTGCCCTTCCTGCCAGAGGAACTCCGACGTGCGCAGGAAGAGCCGCGTGCGCATCTCCCACCGCATGACGTTGGCCCACTGGTTCATGAGGATCGGGAGGTCGCGGTAGCTCTGCACCCACTTCGCGTACATCGAGTAGATGATCGTCTCCGAGGTCGGCCGGATGACGAGCGGCTCCTCGAGCTCCTTGCCGCCGGCCTGCGTCACCACCGCCAGCTCCGGCGCGAACCCCTCGACGTGCTCCTTCTCCCGCTCGATGAAGCTCATCGGGATGAGGAGGGGGAAGTACGCGTTCTCGTGCCCCGTCTCCTTGAACATGTCGTCCAGGGCGCGCTGCATGAGCTCCCAGATCCCGTACCCCCAGGGACGGATGACCATGCACCCCCGCACCGGGGAGTAGTCGGCCAGCTCCGCGCGCAGGACCACCTCGTTGTACCAGGCGGCGAAGTCCTCGCCCCTGGGCGTCAGCTTCTTCTCGTCAGACATCGGGCTCCTGCTCTTCGCTCTGGTTCTCCAACCGTCTCCGCCACTCCCGTTCCTCCTGCTTCACGCGCCGCAGCGCGAGTCCGCCCGGCACGACGAAGAGCAGGACCGAAGCCACGATCCAGTGAGGCGGAAGGAGACGCCCGTGACGTCGGTGACCAGCAGCGCGACCAGGGCGCCCCCCACCGTCGCGGCCCCCACCGCTCCGGCCAGGATCAGCCACTCGAGGTAGTCCAGGCGCCGCGCCGCCCGTGCCGTGAATGCCCGCAGGCGGGCCGTCTCCTCCTCGTCGCGGTGCCAGCTCACGGCAGCTCGTCCAGCGGGACCTCGCGCTCCGCACCGGTCGCCATCTCCCGCAGCACTGACGACCCCCTTCGCGGCCTCCTCCGGCCCCAGCACCAGGACCTGCCGCGCCCCTTCGGTCTCGGCCGCCTTGAACTGCTTGCGCACCGACTGCTCCCGCAGCGCGTAGAGCACGCTCCTGCCCCGGTCCCGGAGCTCGTGGGCCACGCCGAGCGCGCGAGGGCGCTGCTCCTCGCCGATGACGACGACGAAGTAGTCCACCTCCCGCCGGTAGGGGGGAACCAGGCCGCGCTCGGCGAGCAGCTCTCCCAGCACGACGTCGCCCATCCCGAAGCCCACGGCGGGAAGCGGCTCGCCACCCACCAGCTCCAGGAGGCGATCGTAGCGGCCGCCCCCACAGATGGCGCGGAGCTCCCCCTGACGGTCGAAGAGCTCGAAGACGATCCCGGTGTAGTAGGCCAGCCCCCGGACGATGGCGAGGTCCACCTCCACGAAGTCGCCGAGCCCCATGGCGTCCAGGGTCGACAGGTACGCACGGAGCCGCTCCAGGGCCTCGGCCACGTCGGGGCGGTCTCCGAATTCCGACTCCACGGTGTCGAGCCCGGGACCGGAGAACAGCGCCATGACGCGATCGACGTCGTCCAGGCCCACGCCGGCTTCCCGCAGCTTCTCGCGCGTCCTGTCCTCCGCCTCGCGCTCCACCTTGTCCACGGCCGCGAAGGCGGCCTCCATCCGGTCGGGGGCCACCCCGCAGGACGCGAGCACCGCCGACAGGAGACGCCGGTCCGAGACCCGCGCGCGGAAGTCGCGCGGCCGTCAGGCCGAGCTCGCGCAGGGCGTCGATGGCGACCGCCACCACCTCCGCGTCGGCGGAGACGCCGTCCTCGCCCACGATGTCGACGTTCCACTGGAAGTGCTCGCGCAGGCGCCCCCGCTGCTGACGCTCGTAGCGGAAGAGCTGCGGGATCGTGAACCAGCGGATCGGCTTGGGCATCGCCCGGCTCCGCTCGCCCAGGACCCGCGCCAGCGTGGGCGTCATCTCCGGGCGGAGCGTGACCTCACGCTCGCCCTTGTCCACGAAGTTGTAGAGCTGGGCCACGATCTCCTCGCCGCTCTTCTCCACGTAGAGGTCGAGGGGCTCCAGCGGGGGCCCGTCGTACTCCAGAAAGCCGTAGCGTCGGGAGACCCGGCGCCACGCGTCGAACACGTGTGAGCGGAACGCCAGCTCTTCCGGTGGAAAATCCCGGAACCCCGGGAGCCGTTGGAAGGCGGAAGTGGCCATGGAACGCGGAATCTAGCGCCGCGGGCGGGGAGTTCAACCGGACAGCGGATCCCTGCCCAGCACGCGGAGCGCGCTGCCCACCGTGTGGACCGAGCCGGTGACCACGACCGTCCCTCGGCCCACCTCGGAGCGGGCCAGCTCGAGCGCTCCGAGGAAGTCCTCCACCACCCGCAGGGGGCACATGTGCTGGACGGCCGCCGCCGCCGCCCCGGCATTCCACCTGCGCTCCGGCGGCGCCGAGGGCGGCTGTGTGAGCACCGCCAGGTCCGCACGCGCGAAGAGCGGCGGGAGCATGCTCCGCCAGTCCTTGTCGCCCAGGACACCGACGAGGGCCGCCATCGGTCGCGGCAGCTCCAGGCGGTCCATCGTGTCGACCAACGAGTGGATGCCCGCCGTGTTGTGCGCCACGTCGAACAGCCACGTAACGCCGTCGATCTGCTCGATCTGGTCACGCCCCGGATGCACGCACGCCGGCGATCCCGCGCACCATCGCGTCCACGTCTGGGCGCATCCCTTCCGGGAGCTCTTCCAGGACCGCGACTGCGAGCGCGGTGTTGGCCGCCTGGTGGTACCCGACCAGGGGGGTGCGCACGAGCACGTCCCCCCAGCGCCGGGTCGGCAGCGTGAACGTCGTGTGATCGCGCGCCACCTCCATGTCCCGAACGAGCGAGGGATCCACGGCACGGAAGGGTGCGCCGCGCTCCGCGGCCGTGCGCTCGAAGATCGCCAGCAGGTCGGCATTCGTCTCAGCCGTCACGAACGGTACGCCGGGCTTCACGATCCCCGCCTTTTCCCGGGCGATCTGCTCCAGCGTGTCGCCGAGGTAGTCCGCATGGTCCATGGCGACGTTGGTCACGGCCGAGACCATCGGCACCAGCACGTTGGTGGCGTCGAGCCGTCCGCCCAGACCGACCTCGATCGCAGCGACGTCCACGCCCGCCCGTGCGAAGGCGTGGAACCCCAGGACGGTGACCGCCTCGAAGAACGTCAGGCCCGTGCGTACCACGACGTCCCGGATCTCGTCGGCCCGCTCGACGAGCTCGGCCTCCGAAAGCGGCCTGCCCCCCACCACGATGCGCTCACGGAACGAGCACAGATGGGGAGACGTGAAGCATCCTGCCAGTCGCCCCGATTCGTTCATGACGGCGGCCAGCGTCGTGGTGACGGAGCCCTTGCCGTTCGTGCCGCCGACGTGGACGGTGGGGTAGGAGCGATGCGGGTCGCCCAACGCGTCGAGGGCGCGAACGGTCCGCTCCAGTCCCCAGTGGACACCGGTGGCCAGCGGTGGAAAGAGGCGCCCCATGAGCGGGTCGGCGAAGGGCCGGTCCAGGCGGTCGGGCGCCATCAGACGCCCCGCCCCACCCCCGGAGGCGCTCACGCCCCGGCGCGGGCGCGGGAAACGACGAGGTGCACCGGGAGTCCTACTTCCCCGCCAGCGCCGCGCCGGTCATGTGGTGGAGGAGGAGGGCAACGGTTTCCTTCAACTTCCGCCGGTCCACCACTCGATCCACCATCCCGTGCTCCAGCAGGAACTCCGATCGCTGGAAGCCCTTCGGCAACTCCTGCTTGATGGTCTCCTCGATCACCCGCGGGCCGGCGAAGCCCACCAGCGCGCCCGGCTCCGCGAGGTTCGCGTCCCCCAGCATGGCGTAGGAAGCCGTGACGCCCCCGGTGGTGGGATTGGTGAGGATCGACACGAAGGGCACCCCCGCGTCGTGCAGGCGGGCGAGCACCGCCGACGTCTTGGCCATCTGCATGAGGGAGTAGATTCCCTCCTGCATCCGGGCCCCGCCGGAAGCACTCACGATGAGCAGGGGGCTGCGGCGCTCGAGCGCGGCCCTCCCGGCACGGGCGATCTTCTCGCCCACGACCGAACCCATGGACCCTCCGATGAACGAGAAGTCCATGACGGCCAGGGCCACCGGGATCCCATCGAGCTCCCCGAACCCGCTGATGAGCGCCTCGCTCTTCCCCTTCGCCTCGGCTGCCGCGATGCGGTCGGGATAGGCCTTCAGGTCGCGGAAGCGCAACGGGTCCGAGGCGCGCAATCCCTCGTCGAGCTCCTCGAAGGTCCCGGAATCGATCAGGAGCTCGACGTACTCCTCCGCCGAGATGCGGAGGTGGTGCCCGCAGTTCGGGCAGACGTTGAGGTTCTGCGCGAGGCGCTCCCGGTAGAGGATCTCGCCGCAGCC
Source organism: uncultured Gemmatimonadales bacterium (assembly GCA_963848895.1). GTDB lineage: Bacteria > Gemmatimonadota > Gemmatimonadetes > Longimicrobiales > Gaopeijiaceae > SZUA-318. Next base: position 392,067 of record CAWKGE010000013.1, on the reverse strand, counting down.
CGGGCACTTGTCGAAGACGTCGCCGGGGACGTCCCGCTTGTCCTCGGCTTTGAGCGGCTTCTTGTCCTTACGGAACCAGGCCAATGATGGCTCCCTTCAACCGTCGAGGGGGCAGCGCCACCCGGAATCACCGCTCATGGGCGACTCGGACCGCGATGGCCACCGCCACCCAGGACATCAAGAGAAACGTCCCCCCGTAGCTGACGAACGGGAGAGGAATCCCGGTGATCGGCACGAGTCCGACGGTCATGCCGATGTTGACGAAGACGTGGACGAGCCAGGCTCCCAAGATACCCATCAAGACCAGGCCGGCAAAGGGATCGGGGGAGCGCTGCGCCATGCGCGCCAGCCGGACCAGGACGTAGGCGAAGAGGAGGATGACGAGGGCCGTGCGCAGGAATCCGAGCTCCTCGCCGATCACGCTGAAGATGAAGTCGGTGTGCTGCTCCGGGAGGAAGTCGAACCGCTTCTGGGTGCCGAGCGTGAACCCCTTGCCGAGCATTCCGCCGCTGCCGATCGCGACCTTGGACTGGATGATCTGATACCCTGCCCCGCGTGGGTCGACGTCGGGGTTGAGGAAGACCAGGATCCGGTTCTGCTGGTAGGAGGCGAGCGAGTTCCACAGCGGACGTGCGATGGTGCCGGCGGCGATGTTGGCGAGCACCACGGCCACCGACTCGAAGAGGAAGAGGCGGTACCGGTAGAAGTACAGGAAGCTCACCACTCCCACGATGTACCAGGACCAGATCTTCGTGTCGAACGAGAGCACCAGCCCGGCGACCGGGCTGGCCACCAGCAGAAGCAGCGCCACGGGCGTCCCCGCCCAGTACAGCATCGCGAAGAGGATCCCGACGAAGGCCATCGCAGTGCCGAGATCGGGCTGTAGCATCACCATTCCGAGGGGGAGCGCGACCAGCGACGCCGGGGCCACGATGTCCCGGAGCGAGCTCGGAGGCTCCTCCCTCTGGGAAAGGAGCCGCGCGAGCACGAGGATCGTCGCGATCTTCGCGATCTCCGAGGGCTGGAACCCGATGGGACCGATGTGGATCCAGCTCTTCACCCCCGCCGCGGTCCCCGCCCCCGTACCGATCACGAGCGTCGCGGCCAGCAGGACCAGGGAGAGCACGTAGGCGGGAAGGGCTACCCACTCGATCCAGCGCATCGGGACCCGGGCCAGGAGCGAGAACGCCACCAGCGCGAGGACGAACCACATGATCTGGCGGATCCAGGCGCCCTGGGTCACGGGGTTGGGGATGTTGACGACCCCCGCCGAGTAGATCATCGCGATCCCGAACACCGACAGCGCCAGGACGGCGAAGACCAGGGCGGGATCCACGGCCCACCGCTCGAAGAAGCGGGTCATCCGCCCCTCCCGAACCGACGGCCGTACCAGGCCGGATACCGCCCGTGACGAACGTAGTCCAGGTAGGTCTGAAGCGTGTCGGTCGGGATGCCGTGCTTCTTGCGCAGGTAGTAGTCGGCGGCCTTGGCGACCAGCGGTGCCGCCGCGCTCGAGCCGTGCTCCCCGAACTCCACGATGGCCACCACGACGATCTCCGGCGGCTGGCCGGGGGGCCCCACCATCCCCGCGAACCAGGCGTGGTCCCCCGCGAGTCCCCGGACGCTCTGGGCGTTCTGGGCCGTTCCCGTCTTGCCGAGGACGTCCCAGTACTCGAGAGCCGTACCGTAGTGGGCCGTACCACCCGGTGCGGTGACCCTGCGCAGACCTTCCCGCAGCGTGGCCAGGTTCTCCGGCGACAGGTGCAGCGACCACCCTTCCCCGAGGTCGACGCCCTGCGCGATGGCTGGAGGCGGTGCCGAGCCGTCCCGGGCGAGGGCCTTGTAGAACTGTGCCATCTTGAGCGGCGTCTGCGAGTTCGGGCCCTGACCGATGGCCAGCGACAGGACCTCCCCCTCCTGGGGCCGGTAGTTGAACGGCGGCCTCTCCCAGAAGGTCCGGTCCGCCGGGAAGATCCCCTGGCTCTCCTGCGGCAGGTCCACGCCGCACCGCTCGCTGAACCCGATCTCGGTGGCCCGCTGGAGCATCCGGTCCAGCCCGATCCGCAATCCGAGCTGGTAGAAATACACGTCGCACGAGTTGCCGATGGCCTCGGCGAGGTTCTGGTACCCGTGGCCCCGCGGCTCCCAGCAGCGCCACGTGCGGCCTCCCCAGTAGAACGATCCGTCGCAGGGCTCCGGCATGAACTCCTCCGGTGTCACCGCCCCCAGGTCCAGAGCGATCGCCGCGGTCGCCAGCTTGAACGTCGAGCCCGGGGGATACAGGCCGAGCACCGCCCGGTTGTACATCGGCTTCTGCTCGTCCGTGTTGAGCTGCCGCCAGAGGTCGGGGTCGATGCCGCCGACGAACTCGTTGGGGTCGAAGCCCGGCGCGGAATACATGGCCAGCACGCCCCCGTCGGCGGGATCGAGCGCGACGACCGCGCCCGCCATCGAGTCGGGGAAGATGTGGTCGATCCACTCCTGGAGATCCATGTCGATGTTGAGGTGGAGATCCTCGCCGGGCACCGCCGGGTCCGCAGTCACACCGGAGAAGTCCCCCACGATCCGGCCACGGGCGTCGACCTCCACGTAGCGCACTCCCTGATGTCCCTGCAGCCGGCTCTCGTACTCGCGTTCGATCCCGGTCTTGCCGACCACCATACCCGGCTCGTATCGGTCCGCTGGAAACGCGTCGGTGTCGAGCTCGCCTCCGGTGACCTCACCCACGTAGCCGAGCACGTGGGCCGTCGCGCGGCCGGCCAGATAGCGGCGGCGCGGCCGCATCTCGATGTAGACATCCGGGAACTCGGTTCGGCGCTCCTCCAGCGCGCTCACCGTCTCGAAGTCCGCGTCGGCGTCCACCACCAGCTCGCGCCCGTAACGGCGCAGGTCGCCCACGAGCCGGTCGATGCGCTCCGGCGGCAGGTCCACGTATCGGCTCATCCGCTCCAGCGTGGCGCGGATCGAGTCGGGCGGACCGGGCAGGAGGGTGATCGCGTAGCCGGGCACGTTGTCCGCCAGGATCTTCCCGTTGCGGTCGTAGATCGTGCCCCGCGGCGCCGGGAGCGGCAGCTGCCGCAGCCGATTCGACTCGGCCTTCAGCTTCCAGCTGCTGGAGCTCAGCACCTGCACGCGGAAGAAGGCGGCGAGGAGAAGTCCCATGAAGAGCCCCACGACGGCGATGGCCCCGTGGGCACGGAGCCGGCGTACGTGGGGATGGTAGACCTTCATCGGGCGCTCTCTCGCCACAGGCCGGTCAGCATCACGACCACGATGGCGGTGGCGGCCGCGTACACGCCACCCACGAAACCCTGGACCAGGACCTGGTCCACGAAGGGCTGCCGGACGGCCTCGCCCGTCACCACCCAGTGGATCAGGTCACGCAGGAACTTCCCCGCCAGGAAGTACGACACCAGGAAGACGAGCGAGTCACCCACGAAGAGGTCCCGCGTCGCGGCGCCGGCCGCCCCCAGCACAACCATAGCCACCGTGTTGGCTCCGAAGGACAGCACGCTCAGGGCGTCCTCCAGGAGTCCGAAGACGAGCCCGATACCGGCGGCCGTCCCCACCCCCACCTCCCGGGCGGCCAGCAGCAGGGCCACGGTGAGCAGATCCGGCGCCTGCGACCCGAGTCCCAGCCCGACGTGCAGGAAGAAGTGAAGGACGAAGAGCGCCGCCACCACGACCCAGACGAGCGGCGGTAGCCTCATGGTCCGCCCCCGCCCGCCGTGTCCCGCTGACGCATCTCCTGAAGGCGAGCCCGCAGGGCGCGCACGCTGTCGGCCAGCGAGGCGAGGCTGTCCCTTTGGACGCGTTCCCGGGAGATCACCTGTTCACGGGTGAGCGCGGAGTCCGCGGGCCACGCCGCGGACAGGTCGGCGGTCGTCGTGTCCCCTACGGCGACCAGGACGTGCGTCACCGACGCCGGCTCCACCATGGGGCGCAGCCAGTAGCTCTTCCGCCACCGCCCCTCGACCTCCGCGACGCCGTCGATGCTGCCGATGGGGATCCCGCGCGGGAAGACCCCACCCAGTCCCGAGGTGAGCACCACCACTCCGATGGGGACCGACTCGTAGTAGGCGGTGCCGTTCAGCACGAGCCGATCCAGCTCGCGGAACTCGCCGCGCCGGTTCTCCACCATGCCGTACCCCGTGCCGTCGGCCAGCATCGCGCTGGCCCGGAAGTCCGGATGCGTCCAGTCCATCCCCACAGACATCCCGGGCCGCACCTCGCGGATGACGCCCACCAGCCCGTGGCGGTCGACGACCGGGGCGCCCTCGTGGACGCCGTCCTTCGTGCCCAGATCCACGAAGAACATGCTCTCCGAGCCGGGCGTGCCCGGTCTGAGGACGGTGGCGGGACGGAAGGCGGGACCGACCCGTGCCTGCAGATCCAGGAGGCTCCGCAGCGTCCGGTTCTCGTCCGAGACCGCCTGCTGCGTCGCCAGGGACGCCGTCAGTGAGTCCATCTCCGCCTGGAGCTGATCCACCTCCCGAGCACGCATGCGCGCCCGCGCGAGGCGCTCCTGGGTAGCGATGAAGGGCCGCAGGACCGTGGCTCGCAGGGCCCAGGCCGTGCGCTCCTGAGCGCCCTGGGGGAGATAAAGGACTCCCAGCGCGCTCACCAGGAAGACGGCGGCCAGAACGCCCTGGCGCCGGCCGCCGGTGCCCTCGTGGTCTGGGGCGTAGGGAGGCACCGTGTGATCCCCCTGCCCGCTCGCCTACTGGACCAGGACGCTGCGGTACTTTTGCAGGTCGTCGAGGATCCGGCCCGCACCCCGCACGACGCACGTGAGGGGCTCCTCGTCCACGTGGATGGGGAGGTTGGTCTCGTGCTGCAGCAGTCGGTCGAGGCCCCGGATGAGGGCGCCCCCACCCGTCATGACGATCCCGCGGTCCACGATGTCCGAGGACAGCTCGGGCGGGGTGATCTCGAGGGCCCGGCGCACCGCCTCGACGATCGCCTGGATCGGTTCCTGGATGCACTCGCGGATCTCCTGCGAGTGGACCGTCACGGTCTTCGGGATCCCGCTCACCAGGTCGCGGCCCTTCACCTCCATCTCCCGCTCCTCGCCGAAATCGAAGGCCGAGCCGATCTGGATCTTGATCGCCTCCGCGGTGGGCTCGCCGATGAGGAGGTTGTAGTTCTTGCGCAGGAAGGTGACGATGGCCGTGTCCAGCTCGTCGCCGCCGACTCGGATGGAAGTGTTCGATACGATCCCCGACAGCGCGATGACCGCGATCTCGGTCGTACCGCCCCCGATGTCGATGACCATGTTGCCCGTGGGCGTCTCGACGGGGAGCCCCACGCCGATCGCCGCGGCCATGGGCTCGTCCACCATGTAGACCGCCTTGGCCCCGGCGGCCATGGCCGAGGACCGCACCGCCCGCCGCTCCAGCTCGGTGATCCCCGAGGGCACGCCCACGACCACGCGCGGCTTGATGCGGAAGACCCGCTTGGCGGTGACGTGCTTGAGGAAGTGGCGGAGCATCATCTCCGTCACGTCCACGTCGGCGATGACCCCGTCCTTGAGGGGGCGGATCGCCTCGATCCCCTCGGGCGTTCGGCCGAGCATGCGCTTGGCCTCCAGGCCGATTCCCATGATCCTCCGGGATCCCTTCTCCACCGCCACGACCGAAGGCTCGTTGAGGACGATGCCCTCGCCCTTCACGTACACGAGGGTGTTCGCCGTTCCCAGGTCGACGGCGATGTCGTTTACGGGGACGAGGCGCCCCGAGCTGAACCAGCTGCTCAGACCAGACAATGCTCGGCTTGTCGAGTGCGGACGAGGGGCCCGAAGAAGGCCCGTGAACATACGTTTACCAGATCGGGAAGGCCAGGCTCTTTTTGCAAGAACGATACCGTAGGCGCCAGGACGCCTCACGCCCGTCCCGTGCTCCCGAACCCGCCCTTTCCCCGCCGCGTCTCCGAGACCCGTTCGGCCTCTTCGACGTCGGGCGCCTCGAACCGGGCGAAGACCAGCTGTGCGATGCGCTCGCCCCGCGCCAGCGTCACGGGGGCCGTTCCCAGATTCTGCATGATGATGCGCAACTCGCCCCGGTAGTCGGGGTCGATGGTCCCCGGGCTGTTCGGCAGCGTCACGCCGTGCTTGAGCGCCAGGCCCGAACGCGGCCGCACCTGGCATTCCACGCCCTCGGGAAGCTCCATCACCAGGCCTGTTCCCACAAGTCGGATCTCACCGGGCTGCAGCGTGAGCTCGGCCTCCGCCGAGCGGACGTCGTATCCGGCCGCGTGGGCCGTGGCCCGCTCCGGGAGCGGCAGGTCGGGATTCGACTCCAGCCTCCGGAAGCGGACCCGGGGGCGGGGTGGCTCCACCCCGCCCCCGGTGAGCGCGTCTCGAGATGCGCCCGAGTCCGTCACGCCTTCGCGGTGGCCTTGAGGAAATCGTCCACGCTGCGGCACTCCATCCCGAACGCCTCGGCGACGCCGGCGTACGTGAGGTGCCCGTCCACGGCGTTCACGCCGAGCTTCAGCGACTTGTCGTCCATGCAGGCCTTCTTCCAGCCCTTGCCCGCCAGCGCGAGCGCGTAGGGCAGCGTGGCGTTGGTCAGCGCCAGCGTGGAGGTGCGGGGCACGCCGCCCGGCATGTTGGCAACGGCGTAGTGGATCACGTTGTCCACGGTGTAGACCGGGTCGTGGTGGGTCGTCGGATGGATCGTCTCCACGCACCCGCCCTGGTCCACCGCCACGTCCACGATGACCGTGCCGGGCCGCATGAGCTTCAGGTCGTCCTTGACGATCAGGTGCGGCGCCTTGGCGCCGGGGATCAGGACCGCCCCGATGATGAGGTCGGCGTCCTCGACCTGCTTCCGGACGGCGTACCGCGTGCTGAACAGGCAGCTCACGTTGGCCGGCATGACGTCGTCGAGGTAGCGCAGCCGGTGCAGGTTGATGTCCATGATGGACACCCGGGCGCCGAGGCCGGCGGCCATCTTCGCGGCGTTCGTGCCCACGACGCCGCCGCCCAGGATCAGCACCTTGCCGGGCAGCACGCCGGGCACGCCGCCGAGCAGCACGCCGAGGCCGCCCTGCGGCTTCTCCAGGTACTTCGCGCCCTCCTGCACCGCCATGCGGCCCGCGACCTCGGACATCGGGGTCAGCAGGGGCAGCTCGCCCGAGGGAAGCTCCACGGTCTCGTAGGCGATCGCGATGGCCTTGGTGTCGAGGAACGCCTTGGTGAGCTCCTCGTCCGCGGCGAAGTGGAAGTACGTGAAGACGACCTGGCCCTCCCTGATCTTGGGCCACTCCGGCCGGATGGGCTCCTTCACCTTCATGATCATCTCGGCGCGCTTCCACACCTCGTCGGAGGTCGAAACGATCTCGGCGCCCGCCGCCTGATAGAAGTCGTCGGTGAAGCCGCTGCCGAGCCCGGCGTTGGTCTCGATGATGAGCTGATGGCCCGCCTGCGTGAGCATCTCCGCACCAGCGGGGGTGACCGCGACGCGGTATTCGTCGGGCTTGATCTCTTTGGGTACGCCGATGAGCATGTCGTTCTCGCTTGCGTAGGGTCCGAAGCGGTGGTTGTCAGGGAGGGTCCAGTAGCCTGGCCCGAGAAGCCGATCCGAGCAGGTCGCTGAAGAGCACCACAAAGGTAGTGTCCCATTCCCGAACTTCCCAGGCCACGGGCTCAGGGAATTCGCAGAGCGATGCGCTACTCCGGGCCGAGCCGCAGGAGCAGGTGCCGCTCCGGGTCGAAATAGCGCCCCGCCAAGTCGGCCACCTCGTCCACGCCCACCCGGTCCAGGCACGCCATCAGATCGTCCAGCCCCAGGAACGGCTCGTCGTTCAGAGCGAAGGACGTGAGGCGGTACAAGCGCGCCGATGTGGACTCCAGCGTCAGCATGACCTGACCCTTCACCTGCTGCTTGGCCTGCTCGAGCTCGTCGGCGGGAAGGCCCTCCGCGGCGACCCGCGCCAGCTCCTCGCGGACCGCCTCCACGGCCTGCTCTTCCGCTCCCGGCCGCGTGCCCACGTACACGCCCCCGATGCCGGCGCCACGGTAGAACGACTGATAGGTGTACACCGAGTAGCAGAGTCCCAGCTCCTCGCGCACCCGCTGGAAGAGGCGCGAGCTCATGCCGCCGCCCAGTGCCGACGACAGGAGGACCAGTCCGTAGCGGGCGGGATCGGCGTGGGCCGGCAGGGCGCGTCCCGAAGACCAGATGTGCCTGGGCGCTGTCGCGCGCGCACCGCTCGTCGCCGATGCGAGCCGACCTTGGCGACGGCACGGGCTCGGGGGCGGCCCCCGGCTCCAGCGTCCGAAGAGGCGCTCCGCCTCCGCGACGAAGGCGTCATGGCTCAGGTTGCCGGCGCCGGCCACGACGAGGTTGCGGCCGAGATACGCCCCGCGGTGCAGCCCCCGCAGTGATTCGGCGGACATCGAGGCCACCGTCTCCGGGCCACCCAGGATCGAGCGCCCGTACGGATGGCCATCCCAGAGACGCGCTCCGTGGAGCTCGAAGACCAGGTCGTCCGGCGTGTCCTCGACCTCGGCGATCTCCTCGAGCACGACCTGGCGCTCCAGCTCGAGGTCCTCGTCCCTCAGCAGGGGCGCCCCGACCAGGTCGGCCAGGACGTCCAGAGCGACCGGAAGGTGCCGGTCGAGCACGCGTGCCTGGAAACCCGTGTGCTCCCGGCTCGTGTAAGCGTCCAGGGTGCCGCCGAGACCCTCGAGCGAGAGGGCGATCTCGTGGGCGCTTCGCCTCTCGGTCCCCTTGAACACCATGTGCTCGAGCAGGTGGCTCGCCCCGGCCCGCGGCTGCGGATCGTGCGCCGCGCCGTGCAGCACCCACACGCCCACGGAGGCCGAGCGCACGCCGGGAATGTGCTCGGAGAGCACGCGCACGCCGTTGTCCAGGAAGGTCTCGGCCATCCTCCCGTCGGCCGCGTTCGGCGTCGAGGCGCCGATCCCGTCCCCGGAAGACGAGGAGGGCACGGGCACCCGCCCGCGCCCTCCATGGCTCCTCGGTGAAGAGCGTGCCCGCCTCAGGCCTCGGCTCCCGCAGTGGCCTCCGCAGGCGCCGCCACGGCCCCTTCCTCGGCGAGGGCGGCCTTGCGGGACAAGCGCAGACGGCCCTTCTCGTCGATCGACAGGAGCTTGACCTTCGTGATGTCGCCCTTCTTCAGGACGTCTTCGGTCCTCTCGGTGCGCTTCTCCTGCAGCTCCGAGATGTGGCACAGGCCCTCCACCCCCGGGAGGATCTCGATGAAGGCGCCGAACGTCGTGGTGTTCTTCACCGGCCCCTCGTAGATCCGTCCGACCTCGGGCTCCTGGCAGATCGCCTCGATCATCTCGCGGGCACGCGCACCCGCCTCGCCCGACACCGCCGCGATCTTGACCAGCCCGGAGTCGTCGATGTCGATCGTCGCCCCGGACTCGTCCTGGATCGCGCGGATCGTCTTTCCCTTCGGGCCGATGATCTCACCGATCTTCTCGGGGTTGATCTGGATCGAGATGATCCTGGGGGCGTAGTCCGACAGCTCGTGGCGGGGCTCGGCGATGGCCTGATCCATCAGGTCGAGGATGTGCATCCTGCCCTTGTGCGCGCGCTCCAGCGCCTCCTTCATGATCTCCACGTCCAGGCCCTCGATCTTGATGTCCATCTGGATCGAGGTGACGCCCTTGCGCGTGCCGGCGACCTTGAAGTCCATGTCCCCGAGCGCGTCTTCGAGCCCGAGGATGTCCGTGAGGACGGCGACGCGGTCACCCTCCTTGATCAACCCCATCGCCACGCCGGCGCACGCGGCCTTGATCGGCACGCCTGCGTCCATGAGCGAGAGGGAGGACCCGCAGACCGTGGCCATCGACGACGACCCGTTCGACTCCAGGATGTCGGAGACGATCCGGATCGTGTACGGAAAGTCTTCGTAGGCCGGCAGCAGCGGCTGGATGGCGCGCTCCGCCAGGTTCCCGTGTCCGATCTCGCGGCGGGAGGTTCCCCGGAAGGGACGCGCCTCCCCCACCGAGAACGGCGGGAAGTTGTAGTGGAGCATGAACGACTTGGTCACCTCCTCACGAGAGTCGATCGAGTCGATCCGCTGCTCGTCGCGGGTGGTGCCCAGCGTGACTACGGCCAGCGCCTGCGTCTGCCCGCGCGTGAAGAGCGCCGAGCCGTGCGTGCGGGGAAGGACGCCGACCTCGCACGTGATCGGGCGGATATCGTCCACCCCGCGTCCGTCCGCTCGCTCACCCTTCGCCAGGATCTGCTCGCGCATCGTGCGCTTCTCGATGCCGCGCAGGATCTCGCCCACGTCCTTCTCGTGCTCGGTCCACTCCTCGTCCTCGTCGAGAAGCTGGCCGACGACGTTCTCCTTGAGCGCGGCCATCGCCTGCTGGCGCTCCTGCTTGTCGACGAGGCCCAGGGCCTCTTCCACCCGCGAGGCCGCCAGCCCCTCGACCTTCGTCTTCAGGTCGACGGACGGGAGCGTGGGCGTCCACTCCATGTCGGGGACCCGCAGGTCCACGAGGAGCTCCCCCTGGATCGCGCACAGCTCCCGGATGCCCTCGTGGGCCACCTGCAGCCCTTCGAGGATGTCCGCCTCGGGAACCTCGATGGCGCCGCCCTCGACCATCAGGATCGCGTCCTTCGTGCCCGCGACGGTGATGTCGAGCTCCGAGTACTCGAGCTGCTCGAAGGTCGGGTTCAGAACCCACGTGTCCTTGATGCGCCCGATGCGCACCGCGGCCACCGGATGGTTGAACGGGATCTTGGACATGTTGAGGGCCACGGAAGCCCCGAGCACGCCCAGCACGTCCGCATTGTTCTCCTGGTCCGCCGACAGGACGAAGCAGGCGATCTGCGTCTCGTACATGAATCCGTCGGGGAAGAGCGGCCGGATGGGCCGGTCGATCTGCCGGGCGGACAGGACCTCGTTCTCGCCGGGACGGCCCTCACGCTTGAAGAAGCCGCCCGGGATCTTGCCGGCGGCGTACGTCTTCTCGCGGTACTCGACCGTCAGGGGGAAGAACGGGAGGTGCGTCGGCTTGTCGTCGACGACGGCGGTGCACAGCACGACCGTGTCGCCGTACTGCACCAGGCACGAGCCGTGGGCCAGCTTGGCCATGCGGCCGATCTCGAGCGACAACGTCCGCCCTGCGAACTGGCGCTCCATTCTCTGGATCATCTTTCTTCTCTCTCACTTCGGTTTCGGGCCCCGCGCGGGAGCCCTCGGAATGTCGCGCCGAAGATCTTCGTGGAACCGGAGGAGAGAGCGACCGCCGCCGGGGGCACGCTTACGCGCGGCCCGTGCTGCAGCCGAGTCATGGGTTGAGGCCGTCTCTCGTCCGAGGCTACGTGCCTTCGGCAACGGGATGGGCGGCGATCGTCCCGTGGACGACCGCCGCCTTGGGTATGCTGTTCGCGGTTCCGGCGCGGCCGCGAAGCCGACGAGGAGCCCGAATCGTCGAGACGGGTCTTCATCGGCGGACGGACGCCGCGGAGGTCACGAACGGCGACACCTCTCTTAGTGGCGCAGACCGAGGTCCGCGATGAGCTCGCGGTAGCGTTCGATGTCCGTGCGCCGCAGGTACTCCAGGAGCCGCCGGCGCCGACCGACCATCTTCAGCAGACCGCGGCGGCTGTGGTGGTCCTTCTTGTGCTTGTCGAAATGGCTCCGGAGATCGTCGATGCGCGCCGTGAGGAGCGCGACCTGCACGGGGGCGCTTCCGCGGTCCCCGTCGTGGAGCTGGTACTTCCTGATGACTTCTTCCTTCGCGATCGGCATTGGCCGTCGGCCTCCTCGAGAGTCTACGCTGCAAGGGAAGCTGCGCTTTGTGGACTTAGCCTGGTAAGCTAGCTGAAATCGCGATCCCGGTCCAGAACGGCGCGTGCGACCTCGACGTCCTCCCGGATCTGGTCGACGAGCGCCGCGGTGGTGCTGAACGGCCGCACCTCCCGCAGGAACTCGATGAAGTCGACGCGCACCTCCTCGCCGTACAGGTTCTCGTCCAGGTCCATGAGGTGCAGCTCGATGGTGGGCGGAGAGCCCTTGAAGGTCGGCCTGGGCCCGACGTGCAGCGCCCCCGGATGCGGACCGGACCGCAGCACGCCCTGTACGGCGTAGATTCCCGGGCGGTGGGATCAGCTTGTCCGCGTTGCCCACCTTCAGGTTCGCGGTCGGGAAGCCGAGCTGCCTGCCGCGCCCGTCCCCGCGCACCACGACGCCACGCATGGAATACGGCCTGCCCAGCGCCGCCCGGGCCTCGCCCATACGCGCCGCGGACACCGCGCGGCGGATGCGGGACGACGAAACCGCGTCGCCGTCGCTGGCCACGGGGGGCACCACATCCACTGCGAAGCCCATCTCCTCACCGATCCTACGCAGCGTGCTGGCGTCTCCGGAACGGTCCCTTCCGAACCCGTGGTCGTAGCCGATCACCAGCTCCGAGACCCCCATCCGGCCGACGAGCACCTCTTCCACGAATCGTCGGGGCTCGTAGCGCGACAGCGTCTCGGTGAACGAGATGAACACCGCGTAGTCCAGCCCGCTCTCCGCCAGGATCTCCTTCTTCTCCACGGGCGTGGTGAGCAGTGGAGGGGCGTGCTCCGGGCGCACGATCCGCAAGGGGTGGGGATCGAACGTCACGAGCACGCTGCTGCGTCCGGTCGCGTTGGCCCGGCGGCGGATCTCCTGGAGCACGGCCCAGTGACCCTTGTGCACCCCGTCGAAGGTGCCCACGGTGACGACCGTTCCGCGGCCGTCCGGGATCCCGGGCTCGTAGGCCCAGCGCACCGCGCCGTCAGCCATGGGCGAAGACCCTCCGCGGCCTGAACGTGGCGTCCCGCACCTCGCCCACCGCCACGAGCGTGCCCTCGTGCGCGGCGGCCGCCGGGCCTCCGTCGTCGATCCCGTCCACCGGGACCGCACGCCCGTGACCCAGGTCCGCGGCAGCTCCGTCGTCCACCTCGACGCACGGGAGGTGGGACAGGGCGCGCAGCGGATCGATCCACGCCTCGGCCACGCGGGCTTCGTCCGAGAGCTCGTCCGGAGACAGCGCGTCCTCCACAGGGAATGTGCCCACGGCCGTGCGGCGGAGCTCCGTCAGGTGCGCGCCCACGCCGAGGGCCTCCCCGAGGTCCCGCGCGAGGGACCGAACGTAGGTCCCGCTCGAGCAGCGGACGTGGAGGCGCGCGTCCGGAGGGTCGAAGGCGGTCAGGGCGAGCTCGTGCACGGTGACCGGCACGCGGTCGAGCCGGACCTCCTCACCGCGGCGCGCGCGCCGATGGGCGGCCTCTCCCCCGATCTTCTTGGCGCTGAAGCTCGGGGGCCGCTGGAGGATGTCGCCGCGGAGCCGGTCCAGCCCGGCCTCGAGGGCCGCAGGGGTGACGTCCCGCCATCGCCTCGGATTCGTGGATCACGCGCCCCTGGCGGTCTTCCGTGTCCGTCGCTATGCCCAGGCGGGCGGTCGCCTCGTAGCTCTTGTCCATCCCCGAGAGAAACTGCGCCAGTCGGGTTGCACGCCCTACGCAAACGAGCAGCAACCCGGACGCGAAGGGATCCAGCGTGCCGGTGTGGCCCACCCGCCGCTCGCCCAGGGCGCGCCGCACGGCGGCGACCATGTCGTGTGACGTCGGCCCCACCGGCTTGTCGAGAGGGAGCACGGCGTCTCGCGCCAGAGCGCTCACGCGCCGGGCTCCGGATCCGGTGGCTCGTCCGGCTCCTCCCCACCGCCCCCGTCGTCGTGCTCCGGAAGGACCTCGTGCAGGATGCGCTCGATACGCTGCGCCTGCCGCAGCGACCGGTCCTCCTGGAACCGGAGCTCGGGGACCCGGCGCACGTGCAGCGACTGCCCCAGCATCCGTCGCAGAAACGGCGCGGCGGCCTCGAGCCCCGCGAGACACTCGGCCCATTCCGCTTCCGTCCCAATCATCCGCACCCAGACCCGCGCGGACGCGAGATCCGCCGCCACCTCGACGCCCGTGACCGACACGGGTCCGATGCGCGGGTCGCGGACGTCGGTACGCAGGAGACCCGCGATCTCCCGCTTGAGCTGCTCGTTCAGGCGTGCGAGGCGCTTGGAGGGCATCGGCCGTCCGGGAGGGAGGTCACTGGAAGTCGCGTCGCTGGTCGACCACCACCGCGCGTCCGTTCTCGTGGACCATGCGATCGGCCTTGTCCAACACGGTCTCCGCGAAACGACGGTCCGTGGCCACCAGGGCCACCGAGATCTCCGCGCGGCTCAGCACGTCCTGCTGGCCGGTCTCCGCCACGGAGAGATGAAAGCGGCTCCGGAGTCGATCCTTGAGCGAGCGCACCACCGTGCGCTTCTCCTTCAGGGAAGCGCATCCGGGCAGCATGAGCTGCCACGTCTGCCAGGCGACGATCATGGGCAGGGTTCCGAGGGTGTGCGGTCGCTCGCGCCCGCACGGCTCAACCAGCGCCGGCGAGCGTCCTGGCGACCTCCTCGACCGAGTAGCACTCGATGACGTCGCCGACCTTGATGTCGTTGAAGTTGGCGATGCCGATCCCGCACTCGTAGCCCTCCCGGACCTCCCTGACGTCGTCCTTGAAGCGCTTCAAGGACGACAGCTCCCCGTCGTACACCACGATCCCGTCGCGGATGACGCGGGCGTGCCCCTTGCGATCGATCCGCCCCTCGGTCACATAGCAGCCCGCGATGGTCCCCACCTTGCTGATGCGGAACGTCTCACGGACCTCGGCCGCGCCGAGCACGGTCTCTTTCTCCTCCGGCGACAGCATGCCCTCGAGCGCGGCGCGCACGTCGTCGACCGCCTCGTAGATGACGTCGTAGACCTGGATGTCCACCTCGGACCGTTCGGCCTCGACCCGGGCCGCCGTCTGCGGCCGCACCCTGAAGCCGATGATCACCGCGCCAGCGGTCTGGGCGAGAAGGACGTCCGACTCGTTGATCGCCCCCACCCCCCGGTGGATGATCTCCACCTGGACCTCTTGCGTTCCGAGCTGCTCCAGGGAGTCCGCCACGGCCTGAACGGAGCCGTCCACGTCGCCCTTGATGACCAGGGGGAGCGTGGCGGTCCGACCCTCCGCCACGAGCTTGGAGAAGTCGCCCAGCTTGAATCCCCGCTCCCGGATGCGGAGCTGCTTCTCACGGTCGAGGCGCTGGCGGGCCTGCGCGATCTCGCCGGCGCGGTCGGCGTCCATCACCTGGAAGACATCACCCGCCTGGGGCACGCCGGACGCGCCCAGCACCTGGACCGGCATGCCGGGGCCGACCTCGTCGACCGAGTTTCCCCGTTCGTCGAGGAGGGCACGCACACGGCCGTCGTACTTCCCACACAGGAAGGAGTCACCCACGTGTAGCGTGCCGCGCTGCACGAGCGCGGACACCACGGGCCCCTTGCCGACGTCCAACTGTGCCTCCACCACCGTGCCCTGGGCGTCGCGGTCGGGGTTGGCCTTGAGCTCCAGGATCTCGGCCTGCAGGAGCACCTTCTCGAGAAGGTCGTCGATCCCCGCTCCCGTCTTGGCGGAGATCTCCGCCGCCAGCACGTCGCCGCCGAAGTCCTCGGTCTGGACCGAATGCTGCAGGAGCTCCTGCTTGACCTTCGCCGCGTTCGCGGCCGGCAGGTCGATCTTGTTGATCGCCACCACGATCGGCACGCCCGCGTTGCGGGCATGGCTGATCGCCTCGATCGTCTGCGGCATGACCGAGTCGTCCGCCGCGACGATGAGGATGACCACGTCCGTGACGTCCGCGCCACGCGCCCGCATCGCGGTGAACGCTGCGTGGCCAGGCGTGTCCAGGAAGGTGATGCTCCGTTCGTCGGGAAGCCGAACGTGGTACGCGCCGATGTGCTGGGTGATTCCCCCGGCTTCGCCCGCCACCACGTTGGTCTTCCTGATGCGGTCCAGCAGCAGGGTCTTGCCGTGGTCGACGTGCCCCATCACCGTGACCACCGGTGGACGCGGCTTGAGCGTCTCAGGAGCGTCCTCCTCCTCCTCCTCCTCGACGTCGACCGAGTATTCCTCCTCCCGCACGGCGGTGAAGCCGAACTCGTCGAGGAGCATCTCGATCTGGTCGAAATCGAGGCGCTGGTTGATCGTCACGAGGAGTCCGACGTTCTTGAACGCCGACCCGATGATCTCGGTGGACGAGACGTCCATGAGCTCGGCGAGCTCCGCAACGGTGAGGAACTCGTTGACACGCACCGTGCGCGCCTCTCGCTCGCGCTCCTGCCGCTGTACCTCCTGCTGGGCCTCCGTCTCTTCGCGGGACTGGCCCTTGCGACGCTTCTTCTTGCCACCGCCGGCCTTCAGCTCGGCCATGACGCGCTGGATGTTCTCCTGCACCGCGTCCTGATCCACCCGCTGACGCTTCTTTCCCTTCTTGCCGCGCTCGCGTTCCTTCTTCCGCCCGTCGGGGGTGTATCCCTCCGCCTGGATGCGAACCTGCCCCCCCGGTCCCGCGCTGGCCGCGGGAGCGGGAGCGGGGCGCCGGATGGTCCGAACCGGCCCCTCCGGCTGACCGCGCCGCACGGGCTCCGGCTTGCCGGTCGACCGGGGTCGCGGGGTCATCACCTCCGGCTCGGCCTCGGGGGCTTCCTCCGCCTCGACTTCCTCCTCGCCCTCTTCGGACTCGGGCGCGGCTTCGGTGGCCTCGGCCTCGACGGGCTCCTCCTCGGGCTCTTCCTCGGCCTCAGGCTCCGCCTCCGCGACGGGGAGCTCCTCCTCCTCCTCCTCTTCCCCTTCCTCCTCCTCTTCTTCCTCTTCCTCCTCCTCTTCCTGTCGGCGGCAACCTCGGCAGAGGGGACCTCGACCTCCTCTGCGGCTTCCTCCTCCTCGGGCTCCGGAGCCTCCGCTTCCAGCTCCGCGGTGGAAACGGTCGCCTCGACCTCCACTTCCGGCTCCGATTCGGGCTCGGGCTCGGGGGCGCTCTTGCGGCGGCGGCGGCGGCGAGGCCCGGACGACGCCTCCTCCAGCGCGGCCTGGATGGCTGCGGCTGGATCCTTGTGGCCGGCACGCCGTTCGCGCTCCACCCGCGCCAGCACCTTGGCCACCTGGCCGTCGGTGATGGTCGCCTCCTCGTCGGGGACGGGAATACCCATCTCCCTCAGGAGGTGGATGAGGGCCTCGGTGTCGACCTTGAGGTCCTGGGCTAGTTCGATGACCCGCATGCTATCGCTCTTCCTCCGCTGCTTCCGACTCCGTGCCGCCGCCGAGCCCCAGCATCTGCCGGAGCTGCTCGGCGAACGACCCCGACGTCACCGCGAGAACGGAGATCCGCCCCCGTCCCACGGCAGCGCCCAACATGGCGCGATCCCCCAGGGTACCCTGGGGGATCGGCCGGTTCCTCAACGCACTTCGTATCTTGTCCAACTGGACGCTCGAGGCGTCACCAGCCATCAAAATCAGCCGGGCCTCACCCCGAAGGACGGCTCGCCGTGCCGGAGCGGTCCCCGGCACGACGGCACCCGCTCGGCGAGCCAGGCCCAGAAGCCGGAGGACGTCAGCCCTCCTGCTCCCCTTCATCGTCGGCCTCCTCGCCACCTTCGGCCGCGTCCCCACCAGCCTCGTCGGAGGGCGGCTCTCCCTCGAGCCCCAGGAGCGACCTGCCCTCCTCGGACGCGGCGGGCGCCTGGGCGTCACCTTCGACGACCGTGAGCTCGTCTATCAACTGGAGGAGGCGATCCGTCTCCGCCTCCCCGATCCCCGGAATCGCCAGGAAATCCGCGCGTTCCAAGTCGATGATCTGCAGAAAAGTATCATACCCGGCAGTCGCGAGCGCCGCCAGGGTTGACGCCTCGAGATCCAGCTCGGAGAGCGGGAAATCCGCAGTCTCGTAGTGCTCCTCCGGTTCCCCCGCGAAGAGGGACAGGTCGGCGCCCTTCTCGAGCCACTCGCGCGACCCGTACAGATCGATCTGCCAGCCGATGAGCTGCGAGGCCAGACGCACGTTCTGCCCGTTGCGCCCGATCGCCAGCGAGAGCTGATCCTCGTCCACGATGGCCGTGATCACCTGCCGCGACGGGTCGCTCAGCACCTTCGCCACCCTCGCGGGCGCCAGCGCACGGCGTGCGAACACGTCGGTGTCGGGGTGCCACGGCACGATGTCGATGCGCTCCCCACCGAGCTCCGACACGACCGCCTGCACCCGCGAGCCCTTCAGGCCGACGCACGCACCCACCGGGTCGATGGAGTCGTCCCGGCTGTAGACGGCGATCTTGGTCCGGCCGCCCACCTCGCGCGCGATCTCCTTGATCTCGACGATCCCCTGGTAGATCTCGGGAACCTCGAGCTTGAACAGCGCCGCCACGAAGAGGGGGTCCGCCCGGGACAGGATCAGGCGCGGTCCCTTGGGCGTCTCCTCCACCTTCTTGAGCACGGCCCGGATCGGGTCGCCCTGCCGGAACCGCTCCCGGGGGTTCTGCTCCTTCCAGGGGATGATCGCGTCCGCGTCGCGCTGACGGTTGAGCATCACCACCAGCTTGCCCCGCTCGATCTGTTGGAGCTCGCCGGAGAGGAGCTCCCCAACCCGGTCCGCGAACTCGTCGCGGATACGGTCGCGCTCGTTCTCGCGCACTCGCTGGACGATCCGCTGCTTCACGGCCATCACGGCGTTGCGGCCGAACTCGGCGAAGTTCACCGGGATCTCCATGACGTCGCCCACCTCGTAGGTGGGGTCGTCCCAGCGGGCCTCCTCGAGGGCGATCTCGCAGGACGGGTCCTCGACCTCTTCCACGACCCGTCGCAGCACCACGATCTCGAACTCGCCGGTGTCCTCGTCGATCGAGATCTCCGCCTGGACGTTCGGACCATGGATGCGTGCGAGGCCGGCGAGGATCCCGTCCTTGACGAGATCGTTCATCTCCTCCGGGGACAGGCTCTTTGTCGAAGCCACGTCCCTGAAGGCCGCTACGATCTGGGCGGCGTTGGCCATCGTTCCCCTCTCACTTCCACGTGAAAACGAGGTTTGCACCCGCGATCTCATTACGCGGAATGCGCACCTCGTCGCCATCGGGCAGTCGCAGCCTCACGGCCGAGCCACCCCCCTCTCCCTCCAGACCGAGAAGCTCTCCCTCGAGCCTCCGGGCCTTCCCCGCCAGGATGTCGTGACCCTTCACGGCCACGCGCTCCCCGCGGAAGCGCTCGAAATCCCGGTCCCGCAGCAGGGGGCGATCCACCCCCGGCGACGACACCTCGAGCACGTACCGCTCCGGCAGGTCCTCTCGAGCGTCCAGCCACGGCTCCAGCGCCCGACTCACCCGGGCGCAGTCGTCCACCGTGACGCCGTGTCCGGGCGTCGCGTCCGGACGATCGATGCGCACCCGCAGGGAGGGACGGCGGGAACCTCCTCCCCACCGTACGTCCACGAGCTCGAAGCCCAGGGCCTCGACACGGGCCTCCAGCTCACGGTCGATTTCGGGGATGGACCTCATCCCGCGCCTCCTCAAACACCCCGTCACACGAGCACGTACATGAATAAAAAAGCGGGGGCCACCAACTCCCCCACTTCGCAAATCGCCGCCCCGCCGGGCGGCTCTGCCGGTCCCGGAATATAGACGAGGACCCCCCGACCCTCAAGGGAGCGTCACGGGGTCCCCGAGCACGCGCGGCGCGTCGGCCGCTGAATGGCTACGGTTCCTCGCTCTGGTCCGGTCCCTCCGGGTCCGACGCCAGCTCCCGACCGCCGAGCCTGGCTTCGAGCGCGCTGACGCGCTCCTGGATCAATTCGACCGCCTCGCTCAGGGTGTCGAACTCCTTCTGGCTCACGAAATCGAGGCGTTCGCGCGCCCCCTCCGCAGCCTCTTGCGCCTTGTGGAGGGCGTTCTTCATCACCTCCTTGGCACGCTCCGACGAGAGGTCACCCCTCTCGCGGGCTTCGTTGATCGTCTCCTCCAACGCGTCCTTGAAGGCGGACAAGACGCCGATCCCCTGGCGGATCCCGTCGGACACCTTGGCGCGCGCGGTCTTCTTTTCCTCGGTCATGGCCCACCCTTCCGGTTCGCTCGACATGTTTCGCGCACCGACGGCGCGTCCTTCTCCTCACTACGTCCGTCCCCGACTCGAGGTTCACTCCGCCCGGGAGCCGCGTCAGTCCACCCGCTCCACCCGGGCGCCCAGGGCGCACAGCCGCTCGTCGATCCGCTCGTATCCGCGCTCGATCTGGCGAATGTTCTTGATGCGGCTCCTGCCCTCGGCGCCCAGCGCCGCGATCAGGAGCGCCATGCCGGCGCGGATGTCCGGGCTCTCCACGACTCCCCCGGTGAGGCGGGACGGACCCACCACCACGGCGCGATGCGGGTCGCACAGGATGATCGCGGCGCCGAGCCCCACCAGCTTGTCGGTGAAGTACATCCGGGACTCGAACATCTTCTCGTGGATCAACACGGTTCCCCGGCACTGCGTCGCGGTCACCAGCGCGATCGACGTGAGGTCCGCCGGGAACGCGGGCCACGGTCCGTCGTCGATCTTCGGGACGTGGCCGAACGCCTCCTGCCGGATCACGTGCTCGGCGGCGCCGTGGACGCGCAGATCCGAGCCCTCGCGGCTACAGGTCACCCCGAGACGTCGGAAGCCGATCAGGGTGGAATCCAGGTGCTCCAGGGGCGCGTCCTCGATGACGATGTCGCTTCCCGTGACCGCGGCGAGTCCGATGAAGGACCCGGTCTCGATATGGTCGGCACCGATCCGGTAGCGTGCCCCCTTCAGCTCCGCTACGCCCTCGATCTCGAGGATGTGCGTACCGATCCCCTCGATCCTGGCACCCATCGCCACCAGCATCCGGCAGAGGTCCTGCACGTGCGGCTCTGCGGCGGCGTTGCGGATCCGGGTGACGCCTGTGGCCCGCACCGACGCCATGACGGCGTTTTCGGTCCCGGTGACAGACGGCTCGTCGAGGAAGAAGTCGGCACCCTTCAGCGCGCGGGCCCGGATCGTGAAGCCGCCGTTGAGCTTCACCTCCGCGCCCAGCGCCTCGAACGCGAGGAAGTGCGTGTCCATCCGCCGGCGGCCGATGACGTCGCCCCCCGGAGGCGGAAGCTCCACCTGGCCGAAGCGCGCCAGCAGGGGCCCCGCCAGCAAGAGCGAGGCGCGTATGCGCTCGGCCAGCTCCCGGTCGATCGCGTCCATCTCGACGCCGCGCGGATCCACCGTGACCACGTTGTCGCCCTCCCAGGTCACGCCCGCCCCGAGCGACGCCACGATCTCGAGGAAGGTCTCCACGTCGCGGATGCGCGGGACGTTCTCCAGCGTGACCGGCTCGGCGGCGAGCACGGTGGCGGCCAGGCAGGGGAGCGCGGCGTTCTTGTTGCCTGCGGGGCGGATCCGGCCCGACAGCCGGTGTCCACCTTCGACCAGGAAGGTCGCCATACCATCGTCGGCGGGAAGATCCGGAGGTGCGGCCGGCGGCGCGAGCGTCGCAGCCGCGCCCCCGGCCAGGAGCCCCCGAAGATATCCCGATTCCGGGTCCGACAGCAACCGATCCACGACGCGCTCGCGCCCGCGCTGACGCGTCGAACCGCCCTCTGACACGCGCAGGCATGCCGCCGGGGGCCGATCCGACCCTTCGGCCCGCTCGGCATGCACATCGCGTGCCTTGGACCCTCCGGCCACCTTGACCCCCCCAGGAGGGAGATCTACAATCGCGGCAGCGGCTCCCCCCCACGTCCCGGCTCCCCATGCGCCTACGAGAGTTCCTTCGCGACGATTTCGTCCTCCTCCGGCTCGAGTCGGGGGACGTGCAGGGCGTGGTCCACGAGGTCTCGGCGCGTGCCGGCGAAGTGGGCGTGGGTCCGGGAGCCGTCATCGAGGAGAAGCTCATGGAGCGCGAGCGACTCCATCCCACGGTGATGGGAGCTGGTCTGGCGATCCCCCACGCCACGGTACCGGGGCTTCAGACGCCGGTGATCGGCGTGGCCCTGGCCGGCGGCGAGCCCATCCCGTTCGGCGGCGGTGAGCAGGATGCCGTGCGGGTGTTCTTCGTGCTGCTCTCGCCCCCGGGCCTGGAGCGAGAGCACGTGAAGCTCCTGGCCAGGATTTGCAGGTTGGTGCGGCACGAGGGGTTCATCGACAGCCTGGAGGCGGCGCCGGACGAGGGGAAGGTCATCGAGATCATCCAGTCGGTCGACGCTCAGCACGTATGACGTCGCCGCCGATGCGGCTTCTCGTGGCGGTCATCAACGACCCCGAGAAGCTGGATGAGATCCTCTCCGGGTTCCTCGAGATCGGCGTGACGGGCGCCACGATCCTGAACAGCGAGGGGATGGGCCGGCTCCTGTCCCACGACATCCCGATCTTCGCCGGACTGCAGACGCTCATATCCGGGTCGAGACCCCAGAACCGCATGATCTTCAGCGTGGTTCCCGACGAGCTGGTCGACTCTGCAGTCGAGCTGCTGCAGGAGATCTGCGGGAACCTCACGGCCCCGGCCACGGGCATCGTGTTCGTCCTCCCGGTGGACCGGGTGGTGGGGCTCGCGCCGGAGCTGGGGGACACGGAAAGCCCGATCTGAGGTCGCGGCCCTCCCATGGACCCTCTCGTCGGCACCCTCGTCCTCATCTTCCTGGCGCTGCTCGGGGCACGCTTCTCCTTCTCTACCGAGCGCGTGCCCCCGGGGCCCAGGCTCTTCTTCCGGACCGGGATCCACTTCCTCCTCCTCGGGTTCCTGCTGGGACCGTCCGGAGTCGGACTGCTGTCCACCGAGGCGACGACCGAGCTCTCTCCGTTCCTCGCCCTCGGCCTGGGTTGGGTCGGCTTCCACTTCGGGCTCCAGCTCGACCGGGGCAGCCTGAGCCGGTTCCCCCCCGCCTACCACGCCGTCGCCTACGGCCAGGCGCTCCTGACCTTCGGCATCTTCCTGCTCGGTGCCTATCTCGTGCTCGGCCTCCTCGGCCTGAACGGGGAGGTCGCCCCGTTGCTCGTCTTCGGTGCCGCCGCCACGGCGTCCGTCACGACGCCGGCGGGAATCGCCATGGTCTCGTCGAACTTCCTGGTGCGCGGGAACGTGCGCGACCTGCTCTTCTTCACGGCGTCACTCGACGCGTGGGTCGGGATCGTCGCGCTGCAAGTGGTCTACGCGCTCTACCGCCCGGAGCTGCCCGACGTGATGGGTGGCCCGGGCCAGCTGGCGCTGGTGGGGGCGGCGGTGGGTCTCGGCGTGGTCATGGCGATCGTCTTCCTCTGGCTGGTGCGACGACGCCCCGCCGGAGAAGAGCTGGTCCTGTTCGTCCTCGGGATCTGCGCCTTCGCGGCCGGGGCCGCGCTCCAGTGGGGACTGTCGCCGCTCTTCGTCACCGTCACGATGGGCGCCGTGGTCGCGAATTTCGGGCGGGATCGGCAGCGCGTGTACACGCTCCTCCAGAAGTGGGAGAAGCCCGTCTACCTGACCTTTCTCCTCCTGGCCGGGGCGCTCCTGGGCACGCCCACCCCGGCCGTGGTCCTCCTCGCCGTGGGCTATGCCCTGCTGCGGGCCCTCGCCAAGGGGCTCGGCACCGCAGCCCTGGTATCGGCCATCCCGCTCGGGTTCGACGTGCCGCGCCGGCTGGGACTCGGCCTCGTGCCCCAGGGTGGGATCTCTCTCGCCATGGCGGTGTCGGGCGTGCTGATGTACCCCGGCCTGCAGGTGCGCGGCGGGGGTGCGGAGGCGGCCCTCTTCACGATCATCGTCATCGGCGTGATGATCTCCGAGCTCGCGGGTCCCCTTCTCACCGTCCGCCTCCTGCGCCACGCCGGGGAGATATCGCCGAACGTGGAGGAGGCACTGGCCGCGGGGGACGAACGCAAAGCGGAGCGCGAGGCGATCCGCCACACCAGCCCCCCCGCCCGGAAAACCCGCGACGAATCGTGACCGCGGGTGCCGGCACGACTTTTCACCGCCAGCCGGCCCCGGTTACACTTTTGCATGGACCTCGCTTCTCTGATCGTGCCTCAGGCCATGGCGACCGACACCGTCGTCACCGTGGCGGTGCGCGGCCCCGTGGAAGTCGCGACGGACGTGGCCGTGATCCTCGCGGCCATCGCCATCGGGATCCTCGCCATCGCCCTGCTACGTGTCCTCCTGCAAGCTCGGGGGGCGATCGACGAGATCCGCGGCGCGGTTCGGCAGAACCTCGGGCCCGTTTCCGATCGCGCCCGGGGGATCTCCGACAACGTCGAGTTCATCACGGGTGCGCTCCGGACGGACGTGGTGCGCCTCTCGGACTCGGTGAGGGCTTTGACCGAACGGCTCCATCAGGCCTCCGACCACATGGAGGAGCGCATCGAGGAGTTCAACGCGTTGATGGAGGTCGTGCAGTCGGAGGCCGAAGACATCTTCCTCGACACCGCCGCGACCGTGCGCGGCGTGCGCGAGGGGGTCCGGGAAGGGAGCCGGACGATCGCCCGACCACGCGCCGAGGCCGTGTCGCCATCCGTCGAGCCTGAAGGCGCGGTCCCCGTCGTCCCCGCGGCGACCGCCGCCGGCGACGACGAAGAGGCGGAGGCCGGGTCGGGGGCCGGGGGCCCCGGTGCTCCAACGAGATAGCGCGGGCGTGTGAGGACGTTCCTCGGGGCGCTCCTGGTGGTCGGAGGCTGGCTCCTCCTGGTGCCGCAGCCAGTCCTGGCCTGGGGACCGGCCACGCACATCGCGGTGGGCGAGGCGCTGCTGGGGGCCCTCTACCTCGTACCTCCGGCGATCCGGGCCATCCTCGAGTTCCACCCCCTGCACTTCCTGTACGGCTCCATCGCGGCCGACATCTCCCTGGCCAAGAAGTACGTGCCCGAGGGCCGGCATTGCCACAACTGGGACGTCGGCGAGGAGATCCTCGCGGCGGCCGATTCGGAGGCGCTGGCCGCCGTGGGCTACGGGTATCTGTCCCATCTCGCGGCCGACACCCTGGCGCACAACGTGTTCGTGCCCCGGCAGCTCCTTCTGACCAGCACCACGCAGGCGCTCGGCCACACGTACTGGGAACACCGCATGGACATGCACGTCGGCGAGGAGTTCCTGAGCAAGGCGCGCCACCTCGTCACGGACAACGACCATTCCGAGGCCGATGCGCTCTTCGACGACGTGCTCAGCCGTACGATCTTCAGCTTCCGGACGAACCGGCGGATCTTCCGCGGCATGATCCGTTTCCAGGGCTACGACCGGTGGCAACGCATCTTCGAGCGGGTCCTGGCGAGCTCCCGGTTCGACCTGCCCGACCCGACGGTCGACCGCTACTTCTCCGAGATCTTCGACTACGTGGTCGGCTACCTGGTCGAGCGCTCGAGCTCGGCAGCGGGAGCCCTCGATCCGGTGGGGGACCTCAACCTGCGGCTGGCGAAGAAGATCCGGCGCCTCGCACTGGCGGACCGGACCGCGGACCATCCCGAGGTGCTGATGGAGATGGCGGACGAGTTCTTCCCGTGGCCCGCCCATCCGCTCCGCTACTGGCCTCGGGTCGAGGACACGGGATTCGCAGAGGGCATCAGCGCCCGCAAGAAGCTGTCGCGCAGGTCCAGCGGGTAGGCGGCCGGCGGAGGCTTCCTCTCCCCTCCCTCCTGGCGGCCCTACCCACCCACCACCGCCCAGGCCCGTTCGACCGCCCCCCTGAAGGATCCGAGAACGTTGTCCTCTCCGAAACGTTCCAGCGCGCCGGACCTGACCAGGACCATCATCGGCTGCGCCCGCACCCCCGACAGGAGCATCGTCACGCCCTGGCGGGCGAAGCGGTTGTGCACCTCTTCGAGGGCGCGTAATCCCGTCGCGTCCATTGCGAAGACATCCCGCATGCGCAGGATCACCACGCTCGGCTGACGCTGGATCTCCGCCAGTGCCTCGCTGAAGCGCTGAGCCGCGCCGAAGAAGAACGAGCCCGCGATCTCGAAGACCTCGGTCCCGGGGGGTAGGATCACATCGGGGTTCTCCGCCTCGAATCCCAGGCGCTCGGCCTGGCCGAGCTGATCCGTGACCGCGCGCACCTCGCTCACCTCGGCCATGCGACGCATGAAGAGCAGCGCGGCGAGGACGACACCCACCTGGATCGCCACGGTGAGGTCCACCAGGACCGTCAGCGCGAACGTGCTCAGCAGCACCATGACGTCGCTGCGGGGCCCGCGCAGCAGCCCGAGGAAGAGGCGCCACTCGCTCATGTTGTACGCGACCACCAGCAGGATGCCGGCGAGCGTCGCCATCGGGACCAGCGCCACCCATCGGCCCAGCAGCGTGAGGACCAGCAGGACCGTGAGCGCGTGGACGAGGCCGGCCACGGGTGTGCGTCCGCCGTTCTTGACGTTCGTGGCCGTGCGCGCGATCGCGCCGGTGGCGGGGATCCCGCCGAAGAGGGGCGACGCCAGGTTGGCAACGCCCTGTGCGACCAGCTCCGCGTTGGGGCGGTGCTTGCGCCCGGTCATCCCGTCGGCCACCACCGCGCTCAGCAGCGACTCGATGCCCGCGAGAAGGGCGATCGACAGCGCCGGGGAGAAGAGCTGCGGAACGAGCGAGAGCTCGATGTGCGGCAGCCGGGGCACCGGCAGAGAGGAGGGCACGGCCCCGAACCGGGATCCGATCGTCTCCACCGGCAGATGGAGGACCCCGGCCGCCACCGACGTCACCAGCAGGGCGACCAGGGGCCCGGGAATGCGCGAGCGCACGCGGGCCCACGACGCCACGACCGCCACCGTGAGCACGCAGAGGCCGACGGCCTGGACGTTCACGGTTCCGAGCGCGTCGGCGTAGACGATGAGCCGCTCGACGAAGTTGGCCGGGGTGCGCGCCAGCGAGAGGCCGGCCCCGTCGGCCAGCTGGCCTACGCCGATGATCAGCGCGATGCCGGTCGTGAAGCCGACCGTGACCGGATAGGGGATGAAGCGGATGATCGTGCCCAGCCGCGCCAGGCCCATCGCGACGAGGAGGGCGCCGGCCAGGAGCGTGGCCACGACCAGGCCGTCGTACCCGTACCGCTGGACGACGCTGAAGACGAGGACGACGAACGCACCGGTGGGCCCACCGATCTGCACCCGACTGCCGCTGAGAAGGGAGATCAGGAAGCCCGCGACGATGGCCGTGTACAGCCCCTGCTCCGGCCGCACGCCCGAGGCGATGGCGAACGCGATGGCCAGCGGAATGGCGACGACACCCACCACGACGCCGGCCATCGCGTCGCGGAGGAGATCGTGCCGGTGATAGCCCTCGCGCAGGACGGCAAGGAGCTTCGGTTCCAGGTCGGAAGCCCAGAAGGACATCGGACAAGTTCGACGGTTGTGGGTTGAGGACGCCGGGCGGGCCCGCCGGCCGGCGCTACGGCCAATCCTTCTCGAGGTTAGCGTAGCGCACCAGCAGCTTCTTCCGACCGACGTCGTCGAAGTCCACCGTGACCTTGAGGTCTCGGCCGAAGCCCGTCACCTCCACCACCGATCCCGAGCCGAACGTCTCATGGACCACGCGCTCGCCCTTCACGTAGCGGGGCACGTCCTGGTTCATCCCCGGATCCGCGTCCCAGTCGGGCTCGTAGTGGACGAGGCCGTCGTCTCGCGGCGCGCCACGTCGGCTCCGGTGCGGGGTCGATGCCGCCACGATCCGGAGCCGGTCGCTGGTCCGCTCCTCCCGGAGGGAGTCCGGGATGGCGTCGACGAACGACGACAGCGTCCCGTAGGTGAAATCCCCCGCCCTGCGCCGCTGCCGCGCCCACGTGAGGTTGAGCTTCTCCTCGGCGCGTGTGATGCCGACGTAGAACAGGCGCCGCTCCTCCTCGAGCATGGCCGGATCGTCGTAGGCGCGGCTGAGGGGGAAGAGACCGTCCTCGAGCCCCGCGATGTAGACGACCGGGAACTCCAGGCCCTTCGCGTTGTGCAGCGTCATGAGCGTCACGGAGTCGGCGTCCGGATCGAGAGTGTCCACGTCCGCCACGAGCGCGACCTGCTGCAGGAAGAGGTCGAGCTCCGTGAAGGTGTCGAGGTCCTCACCCTCCTCCGTGTCCACCACCTCCGCATCGAAATCCAGCGCGCCGGCGATGAGCTCGGCGACGTTGCGCGCACGGTCCTCTCCCTCCGGGCCCTCGTTCATGAGGTGCCGGCCGAGGTCCAGCTCCTCGACGAGCTCCTCCAGGAGCTCGCCCACCCTCGCCTGGGTCGCCCGCAGGGAGTATTTCCGGATGAGCGACGCGAACGACGCGAGCCCCCGCACACCGCCGGTGGGGATGTCCGGGGCCTCCTGCGCACGCGCCGCGGCCTCGAGGAGCGTGAGGCCCGCGGCGTCGGCCCACTCGGTCAGACGTTCCTGGGAGGCCAGGCCGATTCCGCGGCGCGGGTAGTTCACGACCCGGTCGAACGCGACTGCGTCGCGCGGGTTGGAGATCAGCCGCAGGTAGGCGAGCACGTCCTGGATCTCCCGGCGCTCGTAGAAGCGCACGCTCCCGACGACCTGATAGGGCACGCCCTCACGCCGGAACGCGTCCTCCAGGGCGCGGGCCTGGGCGTTGGTGCGGTAGAGCACCGCGAACGAGCGGTATTGCAGCCCGGGCCCGTCCTGGAAGCGACGCTCGATGTCGCCGACGATCCAGCGCGCCTCGTCGCCCTCGTCGAAGGTCTCCGCGATCGTGACCGGCTCGCCCCCGACGCGCTCCGTGCGGAGCGTCTTCCCCTTCCGGTTCACGTTCTCGGCGATGACCGAGTTGGCGGCGTCCAGGATGCGTTGCGTCGAGCGGTAGTTCCGCTCCAGGCGAACCACCCGCGCGCCCGGGAAGGTGGTCTCGAAGTCGAGGATGTTCCGGATGTCGGCGCCACGCCAGCCGTAGATCGACTGGTCGTCGTCGCCGACCACCATGAGGTTTGCGTGGTCGGCCGCCAACAGCTCCAGGAAGCGGAACTGCGCGCGGTTGGTGTCCTGATACTCGTCGACCAGCACGAAGGCGAAGCGCTCGCGGTAGCCGGCCAGCAGCCCCGGGTTCTGCTCGAACAGCGCGACCGGCTTCATGAGCAGGTCGTCGAAATCGAAGGCGTTCTGGTCGCGCAGGGCCTGTTGGTAGGGTCCGAACACCCTCGCGACGTTGCGCACGAAGAGGTCGAAGGAGCCCTCGTTCTCCTGGGCGAACCCCTCCGCGGTGATCAGCTGGTTCTTCGCGTTGCTGATCTCCGCGCGGAGCGCCTTCGGGCTCCAGCGCTTCGGGTCGAGGCCCACCTGCTCCTGCACCCGCTTCACCAGCCGCAGCGACTGCTCGGCGTCGAAGATCGAGAAGGTACGGTCCCAACCCAACCGATCCGCGTTGCGGCGCAGGATACGCGCGCCGACAGCGTGGAATGTGCCCACCCACATGCCGGCCGGCTCGGCTCCGAGCAGGCGCGTGATGCGCTCGCGCATCTCGCCGGCGGCCTTGTTCGTGAACGTCACCGCCAGGATGCGGCCCGGTGGCACGCCGTGCTCGCGAACGAGATGGCAGATGCGAGCGGTCAGGACCCGGGTCTTGCCGGAGCCGGCTCCCGCGAGCACCAGGATCGGCCCCTCGAAGTGCTCGGTGGCTTCCCGCTGCTCCGGATTGAGGCCCTCCAGATGGGACGCCGCTTCGAAGCGGGAGGGCTTGTCAGGCATCGGCCACGGGCAGTCGGATCTGGAAGGTAGTCCCCTCGGTACCCTCCAGGAGCTCGATCCGCCCCCGGTGGACGCCTTCGACGATGCGGCGGGACAGGGCGAGGCCTACCCCCCATCCCCCCGACTTGGTGGTCACGCCAGGCTCGAAGATGCGGTCGCGAATCTCCGGATCGACCCCCGGCCCGGTGTCCCGGATGCGCAGGCTGACCTGACCACCGCCGACCTCCCGGGCGTAGATCGAGATTCGACCGCCCCGCCCCGCCAGCGCGTCCAGCGCGTTCTTCACGACGTTCTCGAGCGCCCAGATCAACAGCACCTCGTTGGCCTGGACCGGCGGCAGGGTGTCCGGAATATCGACGATCAGCTCGACGCCCCGCCCCAGCCTGGGAAGACGTGCGGCGAGGTAGCGCTCGAGGTCACGCACGACCTTGCGCAGCGACAGGCTCTCCAGCTCGGGCTCCCGCCCGATCAGCTCGAAACGATGGCTGATCCGCTCGAGCCGGTCCAGGTCCTCTTCGATCGCCTCCGCGACGTCCGCGTCGGCGAGGGAAGCCGGGCGGTCCTGGTGGGGCAGCTTCAACACCTCCAGCCAGCCCTGGAGCGACGACAGCGGCGTGCCGAGCTGGTGCGCCAGCTCCCGCGCCATCGAGGTCCAGGCGCGCTCGCTCTCGGCCCGCCGCTGTGTGCGGATCATCAGGAATCCCACGAACACCGTGAGCAGGAGCCCGGCGGCCTGGAGCTTCGGGATCCAGGCGAGGCGCCGCACCTCCGGCGTGTCGCCGAAATGGAGGTGCTGCACCCTCGGGTCCCCGACCGGCGGATGGCTGACGTCGAGGCGCCGGATGTAGGCCCGCATCCGCTCCTGGCCCTCCGGCGTATCCAGGTCGACGTCGAAGGGGATGTTCTCGGCGCTGAGGATCGTGTCCCCCGGGCCCGTGAGCACCAGCGGAACGCCCGACTCCAGGATGATCGTCTGCAGACGGTAGAGCGCCTCGTCGGCGCGGGCGGGATCGGGGTTGGTGAGGCCCGCCTGCACCTGGGAGAAGATCTCGGTGAGCGTCTCGGCGTCGGACTGCAACGCCCGCCAGACCCGCTGCGTGTAGTAGAGGTACCACCCGAGGAGCGCCACGAACAACGTGGCGAAGGCGACCGGCCATCGGATGCGAAGCATGGGGTGCCCGGCCGCCGCCCGGCCGCTACGCCGGCACGCTCAGGCGGTCCATGCCCACCCAGGGCCGCACGGGCTCGGGAATCACGACGCTCCCGTCTTCCTCCTGCCAGGTCTCGAGGAGCGCGGCTACCACCCGCGGCAGCGCGAGTGCCGATCCGTTCAAGGTGTGGACGAACTCCGGCTTCTCTCCCGGGGCCGGCCGGAAGCGGAGGTTCGCACGCCGCGCCTGGTAGTCGGTGAACACCGAGCAGCTCGACACCTCGAGCCATTTCCCGACGCCCGGCGCCCACACCTCCAGGTCGTACGTCATCGCGCTGCTGAAGCCGAGGTCACCCGTGGCCAGCACCACCCTGCGGTAGTGCAGGCCGAGGCGCTCGAGGAGAACCTCGGCCTCGCGCGTGAGCTCCTCGAGTGCTTCGCGGCTGCGTTCCGGCGTCTCGTAGCGCACCAGCTCGACCTTGTCGAACTGGTGCACGCGCAGCAGCCCGCGCGTGTCCTTGCCGGCCGCGCCGGCCTCCCTGCGGAAGCAGGGCGAGTACGCCGTGTACTTGATCGGCAGGTCGGCCGCGCTCAGCAGCTCGTCCCGGTGGAGGTTCGTCACCGGCACCTCGGCGGTGGGGATGAGCCACAGGTCGTCGCGCTCGGTCTGGTACGACTCGTCCGCGAACTTCGGGCAGCTGCCCCGTGCCGGTGAGCGTCTCGCGCGTGACCAGGTAGGGGACGCGCAGCTCCTGGTACCCGTGCTCGGTCGTGTGCACGTCCAGGAACCAGTCGATCAGCCCGCGCTGGAGCCTGGCGCCGCCCCCGCGGAGAACGGGAAAGCCCGAGCCGCTGATCTTCGAGCCCCTCGGCAGATCGAGGATCCCGAGCGCCTCCCCGAGCTCCCAGTGCGGCCTGGCCTCGAACGCGAACGCGCGCGGCTCCTCCCACGTCGCCACGATCCGGTTGGCCTCCTCGCCACCCTCGGGCACCTCGTCGAAGGGAAGGTTCGGCACCGACAGCAGGATCTCCTGCACGCGGGCCTCGTTCTCCCGCACCTCGGCGTCCAGCTCGGCGATCCGGTCGCCCAGCTCGCGCATCGACGCGATCAGCGCCTGCGGCGTCCCCACCCGACCGCTTGAGCTCCCCGATCTTCTTGGAGGCCTCGTTGCGGCGTGCCTTCAGCTCGTTGACCTCGCCGATTGCCGCTCGACGAGCCTCGTCGAGCGCGCCCACCTCGTCCACGACCCCCGGAAGGTCGGGATCACCGCGCCGGGCGAGCGCCCGCTTCAACGCCTCGGGCTCGTGGCGAAACCTCCGGATGTCGAGCATGTCGGGTCCGGGGGAGGATCAGTTCCTGGGAATGAGCGCCCGGTCGTTGCACACCGGGCTCGAATCGAAGACGAAGCGCAGCGTGCCCTGCACCGCGTCGATCTCCACCGGCGCGAGCTTCGCGTAGTACACGCAGGACGTCCCGAAGCTGCCCACGCGACTGATTGGTGCGGATCACGTAGACCGTGCCCATCCGCACCGGCACCGGCTCCACGGCCGAGTACAGCGTGGTGTCCGCGGGAGCCTCGACCACCTCGTCGAAGGACGTCCCGGGGAGCGCCGCCACCCTGCGCCTTTCCCGGCACGTTCAGGGCGCCGGGCGGCAGGAGCACGATGGACCGTCCCGCGTGTCGACCGCGACGTCCCAGCTGCCCGTCGAGTTGGCCCGCTCGACCAGCACGGGCACGCGATTGTAGAAGTTGAAGCCCGAGGGGAGGCCGAGCTCCGGTCGAGCCAACGAATACAGGAGTGACCGTGTCCGGCGAGATCGACCACTTGATGGCGAACGGGTCTTGTCCGCACCCGGTGGAAGCGACCACGACCGCCGGGGCGAGCGCGAGCGCCACGAGCAATGCGCGGCGCCGGGGACGGCGGGCCGTCGGCGTGCGGGTTCCAGGGCTCATCGGGCGTCGGGACTCCGAGGGTGTTGCAGCGTCGGCATGCGCAGGGGAAATTGCCGGAAGCCGAAGGGGGGTGTCAACCCCGAAAAGCCCCGTCGTTGCTTGACTTAACCCCGGGTGCCAGGTAGGTTCCCCGCCCGTCGCGCGAGCGCCTCCCGTCGCCGCGCGGAGGCCCGAGCCGTCCGAGTCGAGGTCCGATGGCCGCCGAGTCCATCCTTTCCCTGCGCCGGCGGATCCTCGTCGCCGACGACGAGCCTCACATCCGGCGGATCCTCACCACTCTGCTGCGCAACGCCCTTCCACGTGCGTGGAGGCCTGCGACGGTGAGGAGGCGATCGGCACATCGACGTCCGGAGAGCAGATCGACGGCTTCATCCTCGACCTGATGATGCCGCGCGCCACCGGGCCTCGAGGTCCTGGCGCGCATGCGCAGCCACGCGATCGCACCGCCACGCCCCGGTGATCATCCTCACGGCGAAGGGACAGGACACCGACCGGGAGGCCGCCCTCGCGGCGGGCGCCGACGACTTCCTCACCAAGCCCTTCAGCCCCAAGAAGCTCCTCGCCCGCATCCAGGAGATCCTCGCTGAGCGCTGACGCCCAGACCTCTGGATCCTCGGTGCTGGCCGGCGGGATCGGATCCCGCTTCTGGCCGGTGAGCACGCCGCGCGCGCCCGAAGCAGCTCCTGCCGCTGGCCGGTGAGCGCCCCCTCATCGTC
Source organism: uncultured Gemmatimonadales bacterium (assembly GCA_963848895.1). Taxonomy (GTDB): domain Bacteria; phylum Gemmatimonadota; class Gemmatimonadetes; order Longimicrobiales; family Gaopeijiaceae; genus SZUA-318. The sequence continues at coordinate 358,758 of CAWKGE010000013.1, read as the reverse complement.
GACACGGTGGAGCGGGCCCGCGCGCTGGTCGACGACGACCACATCCGCATCCTCGCGGGCGAGCACCTGGTCGAGCCCTTCCGCCTGGCGCTTCCCGACCTCCCGGACGACGCCTACCTGGTGGAGCCGCAGGCCCGGGGCACCTGCCCCGTGCTGGCCTGGGCGGCCTGGGAGATTCGCCCGCCTCGACCCCGACGCGGTCCTGGTGTCGCTGCACGCCGACCACCTGATCCACCCCCTGCAGGCCTTCCAGGAGACGGTGCGCGCCGCCGCACGCCTCGCCGGGAGCAGGACCTGCTCCTCACCGTGGGCGTCCCGCCCGGACCGGGTCGAGACCGGGTTCGGCCACATCCAGCCCGGGGACGCCGCTCCCCGCACCGGGCGCCGCGCAGCGCGCGTTCCGCGTGCGCGGCGTTCCACGAGAAGCCCGACGCCGACGACGGCCCGCCGCTACGTCGACGAAGGCTACCTCTGGAACTCCGGGATCTTCGTGTGGAAGGCGGTCGACCTTCCTGGACGAGGTGGCGCGCCATGCCCCGGAGGTCGCGGAGCTCCTCCCGCTCCTGCCGAGCAAGGGGCCGAGGCCTTCTTCCGGACGCGGTGCCCGTGTGCGTCGTGGACACGGCGGTCATGGAGCGCAGCGACCGGGTGGCGTGCGTCGAGGCCTCTTTCGACGTGGGACGACGTGGGCAGCTGGGAGGCGCTCGCGCGCACCCGCGCCGCCGGACGCCGCCGGAAACGTCGTCGTGGGGAACGGAAGCGTCGTGGACGGGAACGGGAACATCGTGTTCGCGGAGGGCGGCCGGGTCGTGCTGTTCGGGATGGACGACACTCGTCGTCGTGCACAGCGGCGGCCTGACGCTGGTGCATGCCCCGCGCGCCGCGCCGCGGACCTGAAGTCCCTGCTGCGGGCGCTCGGCGAAACGGCATGAGCGCGGCCCGCCTGTACCTCTTCGACGACGCCCGCGCCCGCGCCTGGGCCCCCTTCACGCTCACCCGCCCCGTCGGCGAGCTCCGCTTCGGATGCCTCACGCAGCGGGAGCGGGCGGAGCGCGTGCTCTCGGCCTGCGCTGCCGCGGGACACCTGTCGCTCGGTGCCCTGATCGGCTTCGACGAGCCGGACGCGGCGCCGGTCGTGGACGCCTCCGACATCCGGGCGGACGACGTGCGCGTGCTCCTCTCCAGCCGCGCGGTCCCGGCGCGATTCGATCCCGGCGTGCTGGACGGCGCCGCTCGGCTGACCATCGACGGTGCGACGGTCGGGTGGGTCCTCACGCCGGGTACGGCGCTCCCGCCCGAAGCGACGCTCCTCGAGCCGACGACCGACGTCGCCGGCGCGGCGATCGAGCTCGCAGGGTCGGTGTTGGCCGGCCCGTGGAACCTGGTGGCCGGAACCCCCGGAAGGATCGCCCGGGACGTCGCGGACCTCTTCGCCGACGACCAGGAGCCGGCAGGCGTCGTCCGCATCGGCGATGGCAGGCTCTCCCTGGGAGAGGGAGCGGAGGTGGAGCCGGGCGTGATCGTGGACACGCGGCGCGGACCGGTACGCCTGGAGGACGGCGCGCGGGCCGAAGGGCCCGCGCGACTGGTCGGACCCCTCTGGATCGGCCGGGACTCGGTGGTCTTCGGGGGGCCGGTCGGCACGTCCTCCATCGGCCCCGTGTGCAAGGTGCGCGGGGAGATCGCCGACTCGGTCCTGCTCGGCTTCGTGAACAAGGCGCACGACGGCCACCTGGGGCACGCCATGCTCGGACGGTGGGTCAACCTCGGTGCCGGCACCATCAACTCCGACCTGAAGAACAACTACCGGACCGTGCGGGTGTGGACGCCGGACGGCGAGGTGGACACGGGTCTGGTGAAGGTCGGCTGCTTCCTCGGCGACCACGTGAAGACCGGCATCGGCACGCTGCTCAACACCGGCGCGGTGGTCGGCGCGGGCAGCAACGTGTTCGGCGGCCTCATGCCCCCGACCGTCGTCCCGCCCTTCTCCTGGGGCGCCGGCGGCGACCTCGTCGACGTACCGGTTCGACAAGTTCCTCGAGACCGCGGAGGCCGCGATGGCGCGGCGCGATCAGGCGCTCACCCCGGGAGTGCGGCGCATCCTCGACCGGGCGTGGCGAAGCCACCCGCGCCCGCCGTGCCGGCGGATGACGGCGCTCCCGGCGCCGCGGATGAGAGTCGCCGTGCTGGGTAGCGGAAGCTCGGGGAACGCGACGCTGGTCCGGGCCGGCAACACGCGGGTCCTGGTGGATGCGGGCTTCAGCGCCCGCGACCTCGAGCGGCGCCTGCGGCTCCTGGACGTCGAGCCGGAGGAGGTGGACGGGATCGTCGTCACCCACGACCACGGCGACCACACCCGCGGGCATGGGCGTCTTCGCCCGCCGCCACGGCACGCCGCTCCACATGACCGAGCGGACGCGCGACGCCTGCGCGCAGGCTTCTCCGCGGGCGGTGAGGACGTGCGCCTCTACCGTGCCGGGCCGGCCCTTCACCGTGGGCGACGCTCGGGTCGAGCCGTTCCTCACGGTGCACGACGCCGCCGATCCGGTGGGCGTCGCGCGTGGTGGACGAGTGCACCGGCCTGCGCATGGGCGTGGCCACCGACCTCGGCCGACCCACCGCCCAGATCCGCCACGCGCTGGGGGGGTGCGACCTCCTGATCCTGGAGGCGAACCACGACGAGATCGCTCCTCCACACGAGCGCGTACCCCTGGTCGGTGAAGCGGCGCATCGCCTCCAGCCACGGCCACCTCTCCAACCAGGCCGCCGCCCAGTTCGTGATGGAGCTCCTGCACCCCCGCCTGGCGGGCGTGATCCTCGCGCACCTGTCGAACGAGTGCAACCGACCCGAGCTGGCCCGGCAGGTCGTGGGCACAGCCCTCGCGAAGGTAGGCTGGAGGGGCCACCTGGACGTGGCGCGGCAGGACGAGCCCTACCGGCTGGCTGGACGTGGAGGAGCTGCGCCTGCGGGCCGGTCCGAGCCAGCTCAGCTTCCTCTAGCGCAACGTTCCGGGGGACGGCGAGCGGCGGACGCCCCGCGAGCTCAGCCGCTCGGCCGCCTGGTCTCACCACGTCCCCTGGCTCGGTCCGCGTCGCCTCGCTCCGCCGCTACGCGCGGCAGAGCCTCCCTGCGGGGCACCCGCCGCCGTCCGTCCCCGTCCCCGCAGCTCGGTTGGCGCGACCGGCCCCGCCCGCAGCGCTTTGGCGAACCCTACAGCAGCTCGAACCGTCCCTGGAAGAACCGCAGCTTCTCCGGCTCGTACACGAAGCGCAGGCCGCGGAGCGAGTCCCGCTTCTCCCATACCCGGATGATCCCGTCGGCCACGGCCCGCATGTGGTCGTTCGTGTACACCCGCCGGGGAATCGTCAGGCGCACCAGCTCCAGGGCGGGCCGGTAGTTCTCCCCCGTCTCGGGATTGCGCCCCTTCGACACGTTGCCCCGCTCCATGGCCCGCACGCCGGTCTCCACGAAGATCTCGGCGGCCAGGCGCTGGGCGGGGTACTCGTCCTGGTCGATGTGCGGCAGGAAGCGCTTCGCGTCCAGGAAGACCGCGTGGGTTCCCACCGGCGTGACGATCGGCACGCCCGCGTCCTGGAGCATGCGTCCCAGGACCTCCGTCTGCCGGACCCGGGAGCGGATGTAGCGGTCGTCGACCATCTCCTCCACGCCCCGCGCGATGGCGGCCAGATCGGCGGTGGCGAGCCCTCCGTCCGTGACGTTGCCCTCGTAGATGCGCAGCAGCTCCTCCGCTCGCTCGGCCCAGTCGGCGTTGTCCCGGAAGGCGAGCACGCCGCCGATGTTGATCAGGAAGTCCTTCTTCCCGCTCACCGTGCACCCGTCCCCGTAGATCATCATCTCGCGGAGGATGTCCGCGCACCGGCGTGTCCGCGTAGCGGGGGTCGTGCGCCTGGATCATGTAGGCGTTCTCCACGCACCGCGTGCGAGTCGAAGAACACCGGGATGCCCGCGCTCCGCGCAGTAGGCGTAGACCTCCTTCATGTTGTCCATGCTCGACCGGCTGGCCACCGGCCATGTTCACGGAGTGCTCGAAGGAGATGTAGGCGACCTGGTCGGCGCCGTGCTCGTCCACCACCGCGCGCAGCTTGTCCAGGTCGATGTTGCCCTTCCACGGGAAGGTGCTCTCGGGGTCGTGCGCCTCGTCCACGATCACGTCGACGAAGACGCCGCCCGCCAGCTCCTGATGGAGCTTGGTGGTGGTGAAGTACATGTTGCCGGGCACCAGCTGGCCGGGCCGGATCATGATCTGGCTGAGGATGTGCTCCGCGGCCCGTCCCTGGTGGGTCGGGATGACGTGCTCGTAGCCGAGCGCGTCCCGCAGCACCGCCACGAGCCGGTGATACTCGTACGAGGTGGCCGGTGTGGCGCGCACGCCCTCGTACGCCGCCCACTGGTCCGTGCTCATCGCCGAGGTGCCCGAGTCGGTGAGCAGGTCGATGGTCACGTCCGCCGACGGGAGCAGGAACGTGTTGTAGCCGGCCGCCCGGATCGCCTTGCTCCCGCTGCCCGCGCGTGAGCACGCCCACCCGCTCGATCGTGTGGATCTGGTACGGGGATCGTGTCGAACGAGAAGGGCTCCAGGTCCGGGAAGACCCAGTGGTACGCCATCTGGTCGCGCCATTCCCCCCGCTCGGCCACCTGCAGCCCTGCGATCCCCTCCGCCTGCCGCGCCAGCGACGACGATCGCGTCGGCGACCTGGTCGAGCTGCTCGTTCGTCATCGCCAGTCGGGGGATCTGGACGGGCACCAGGCCCTCCGAGCCCTTCCGGTACATGGCCACGGCCCGGACGCCCGCCAGCAGGTAGAGCGCGGCGCTGAAGGTGTCCCGGGCCGTGGCTCCGGCCTGGGGAAGAAGCTGGTCGGCCCGGATGTAGGCGCCGTCGCACCCCCGCTCCAGCGGCACGCCCGCGTCGCGCAGGCGCTGCGTGAAGCGCTCGGTCTGGTGCATCACCCAGTGGACCTCGTCCTCGTCGACCATCTCCGCGAGCCCCGGCGCGAGCACCTCCATGGTGCGTCCGGCCATCCCTCCGTAGGTGTGCAGCCCCTCGAAGACCACCACCTCGTTCATGAACCGCTCGTGGTCGGCGGGGTTGTCGGTGCTCAGGAGCCCTCCGGCGTTCGCCTTCGGGTCCTGGGCCCCGTCGAGCTGCAGGACGTGGCTCGTCTTGACCATCTGGCGGACCAGCGAGCGGATGTCCCGATCGGCGTGTCCCTTCTCGTGACGCTGCACGTACCAGGCGTTCTCGATGATCGCGCGAGCCGTCCAGGACCAGGCGCGCGCCGTAGCGGTCCGCCAGCTCGCGGACCTCGCGCAGGTTCTCGAGGCTGATCGGATGCTGGCCGTCCGCGAACGCCTGCACGTCGACGATGGGCACCGATCCCCCCTTCGAGGACCTCCTCGAGCCGGGCGAGATCGATGTTCCCCGTGAAGACGGGCTCGGACCGGTCTCGTACGTCCACGACCTCCACCTCGCGCGGGGTGAGCACGTCCATGCGGTCCCGGCCGTTGCTCGGGATCACGGAGCCCGGCGGGACCAGCGTGGAGACGAGGAGCTTGATGGAGCCCAGGATGTTGTGCGTCGGGCAGACGTATCCGTGGCCCAGCACATCCCGCACGGCAGCCTGCAGCTTCTCGAAGTTGCGGCTGCCCGCGTAGGCCTCGTCGCCCAGGAACTGACCCGCGAGCTGCTCCTGGCTCATCGCGCTGGTCCCCACCGAGGTCATGTCGAAGGTGATCTGCGCGGGCGTGAGGTTGAAGACGTTGAAGCGGGCGTCGGCCAGGTGCTTTCTTCCGCTCCTCCAGCGTGGGAAAGGACAGCAGGCGGACGGTCTTGATCTTGTGGGGCTCGGCGACGGGATCGGGGTGCGTCATCGCTCGTTCCAGGTTGGGATTCCGGCGTTCCGGCACTGCAATCTCGGCAATCCTGCCGGAGCCCCGAAGTCGGGAAATCCCTGACGTTCCGGGCCGAGGGCCCGGGGCACCGGTAGGGGCCATGGGGGTAGCCGGGGTTCCTATGGGGAACCTTCTCGCCGCACGGTCGCAGATGACCGTGTCCCTGGCATTCCATATCGTGTTCGCGGCCATCGGCGTCGGACTGCCCGCGCTGATGCTGATCTCGCACGCTGTGTGGTATCGCACCGGGAGCCGCGGTCCATCTCCGCCTCACCCGTGCCTGGTCGAAGGGGCTCGCGATCTTCTTCGCGGTCGGAGCCGTGTCTGGTACGGTCCTCTCGTTCGAGCTCGGCCTGCTGTGGCCGAAGTTCATGGAGGTCGCAGGCCCCCTGGTGGGCGTACCTTTCTCGCTGGAGGGCTTCGCGTTCTTCACCGAAGCGATCTTCCTCGGCATCTACCTGTACGGCTGGGAACGCGTGCGCCCGCAGGCCCAGCTCGTCTCCGCCGCGATCATCGCGGTGAGCGGTGCCCTGTCCGCGCTCTTCGTCCTAAGCGTCAACGGCTGGATGAACGCACCGTCCGGATACGTGCCCGGACAGGCCGGAGCCCCACCCTCGATCGATCCCGTCGCGGCGATGACCAACCCGTTCTGGATCGCCAACACCGTGCATATGCTGCTCGCGGCCTACGCCGCGACGGCCTTCGGTGCGGCCGCGATCCACGCCTGGCGTCTCCTGCGGGATCCGTCGAACGAGATGCACCGCGCGGCGTTGCGCATCGCCGTCGGCGTCGGCGCCGTCGCCGCCCTCCTGCAGCCGCTGAGCGGCGACCTGACCGCGCGGCGGGTGGCCGAGCGGCAACCGGCCAAGCTCGCCGCGATGGAGGCACATTTCGAGACATCCGCCTGCGCGCCCCTGCGGATCGGCGGCATTCCGAACGAGGAGGCGCGTACGGTGAGCTGGGGGCTCGAGATCCCCTGCGGGCTCTCGTTGCTGACGTATCACGACCCGCACGCGACCGTGACGGGCCTCGATTCGGTACCCCGTGACGAGTGGCCTCCCGTCGCTCCGGTCCACGTCGCGTTCCAGATCATGGTCGGAATCGGCACCTTCCTCGCCGCCCTGGGTGCATGGGGGATATGGCGGATGTTCCGACGCGAGCCTTTGTGGAGGCCGCGCGCCTGGTTGTGGGCGCTGGCCGCGGCCGGCCCTCTCGCGTTCGTGGCCATCGAGGCGGGGTGGGTGGTCACCGAAGTGGGGCGGCAGCCGTGGGTGATCTACGGCATCATGCGAACCGCGGACGCGGTGACCCCCATGCCCCGCCTGGTCGTGCCCTTCACGACCTTCACCGTCCTGTACCTCTTTCTGGCCTTCGTGGTGACGGTGCTCATGCTCCGCATCGCGCGCAGCGAGGACGGGGAGGCGGACGCCACGGGCGAGGTATCCCCGTGACGCTGGCGGACACGCTGGCGGGGGTGGTCCTGGCCGCCCTGATCGTGTACGCGCTCCTGGGTGGCGCCGACTTCGGGGGCGGCGTCTGGGACCTTCTGGCGCGAGGACCCCGCGCACGTGCTCAGCGTGAGACCATCGCGCACGCCATCGGGCCTATCTGGGAGGCGAACCACGTCTGGTTGATCGTCGTCGTCGTGGTCCTGTTCACGGCCTTCCCGCCGGCGTTCGCGGTCATCATGACCGCCCTGCACATCCCGGTGACGCTGATGCTCCTTGGGATCGTCCTGCGCGGCTCCTCCTTCGTCTTCCGCAAGGTCGACCCGCGCGGAGAGGGAGGGCCGTCCCGTTGGCAGACCGTCTTCGCCGTGAGCAGCCTCCTCACCCCCGTGATGATCGGCGTGGTGGCGGGCACGGTGTCCACGCCGGCCCTCGGCTACGAGGACGGCGTCGTCACGGGCGGTTTCGTCCGCCCGTGGTTCGCGCCCTTCCCGTGGGTCGTGGGCTTCTTCACCCTGGCGCTGTTCGCCTTCCTCGCGGCGCGTCTACCTGACATTGAGCGCGAGGGACGAGGCGCTGCGGGAGGATTTCCGGCGGCGCGCACTGGCAGCCGCCGGGGCCGTCGCCGCCCTCGGGGCCCTGGCAGCGGCCCTCGCCGCGCGCGCGGCACCCGAGCTGACCCTGCACCTCACGGGAACCGCATCCGGGAGGTCGATCGTCCTCGGCGGCGCCGCGAGCCTGGCCGCGGCGGTGGTCGCCCTCCTCCGCAGACGGTACTTCGGCGCCAGAGCGGCCGCCGCGCTCTCGGTCGTCCTCGTGCTGGTCGGCTGGGGGTGGGGGCTGCACCCCTGGCTCGTCACCGGGGCGGTCACCATCGAAGAAGCCGCGGCGCCTCCGGTAACCCTCCGGCTGGTCGCCTGGATCCTGGCGGGAGGCTCGGTCGTCCTGGTCCCCGCCTTCGCCTATCTGTACGCGACATTCCACGGGCGCGTGCTTTTTCCGCGCGCCCTCAGGCGAGACGGCTGAGACCCCCGAAGACCACGCTGTCCGACCTGTATGAACGGCCCGGCTACCTCCCCTCTGCGCCCGCAGCCCGGGTCTCTTGGGAGCAACTTATCAGCAGCCAGACGAGCCCCGGCAAGCGGACATTGGCATGCGAATTGCGCCCCTGCACCCCCATGAGTCGCAGCAGTTGCGCCCGGACCACGGGCTACACGCCGGTCCGCAGCGCTGGCGTATGCAATCGAACCAAGGAGGAATCACGATGCGCCTCGTCACGAAGGCCATGACCCTCGCCGCTCTCATCGCCCTTCCGGTCGGTGTGTCCGCGCAGGAAGCACCGCAGGCCCCGACACAGGAGCGCACCCTGAACGCCCTGACGGCCCAGCCGGCTGCCGCCGAGCGTGCCCGGAGCACGGTGAGCTCCTTCCTCGATCGCGCCGACGTGAAGAAGGTGGCCGAGGACCACGGCATCGACCTTCAGAGGCTGCGTGAGGGCGTAGCCACGCTCGACGACGACGCGGCGGCCGACCTGGCCCGACGCGTGGAGACGGCGGACCAGCAGCTGGCCCACGTGGGCGGCGACACGTTCGTGATCTCTTCCACGGTCGTCATCATCGCCCTGCTCGTCATCATCCTCGTCATCGTGGCTTGATCCCGTTCACGCCCGTCGCGGCCCTGCTCACCGGCCTGGCGCTCGCCGGGCCGGGAGCCGGGCACGACGTTTCTGCCGGGGACTCGATCGCGTCGGCACCGCTGGACGTGCCGTTTGTGGCCCAGGATCCGCTCCTGTGCGGGGGCGCGGCCGCCGCCATGGTGGAGCGATTCTGGGGCGCCCGCGACGTATACGCGGAGGACTTCGCCTCTCTCGTACATCCGCGGGAGGGAGGCATCCGTGGCTCCGACCTGGCGGCGGCGCTCGTCGATCACGGGTACCGCGTCAACGTGTACCAGGACGACCCGGCGATCCTCCCACGGGAGATCGGCGCGGGCGTCCCCGTCGTCGTCCTGATGGACGGCGGGCTCGCTGCGTTCCACTACGTCGTCGTGGTCGGTTGGGGCCCGAGCGAGGTCGTAGTCCACGACCCGGCGTACGGTCCGGATCGCACGATCCCCGCCGCGGAATTCCGGGAGCGTTGGGCGCGTGCGGACGAGTGGACGATGGTCGTGCGTCCGGGTCGGGCGGTCCCCGCGCCGGCGACGCCGACCATGCCCATCCGCCCGTCCGCGGACTCGACGGGGGCGGGTGCCCCGGGAATCATCGGGCGCGGAATCGACGAGATCCGCCGCGGCGACCTCGCTGCGGCGCGGAGCACGGCCCGGAGGGCGTTGGCGGAAGGGAACGACTCCGCGCTCGCCTGGCGCCTCCTGGCGACCGCGCGGTACCTGAACGGTGACGCCGACGGCGCGTTGCGCGCCTGGAACCGGGTAGGTGGTCCCAGGCTCGATCTGCTTCGAATCGAAGGTCTTCACCGCACGCGCTATCCGTTGGTGGCGCGGCTGCTCCTCCTCCGTCACGGTCGCTCCCTCACTCCCGGAGACCTCCGCCTCGCCCGACGTCGGCTGCGGCAGGTGCCGACGATCTCCAGGGCGCGCGTCGACTATCGTGCCCTCGGCGACGGCTCCGTGGAGGCCACCGCCCACGTGCTCGAGCGCCCGATGTGGCCGACGGGCCGGATTGCGCTCAGCGCACTCGTCCTCGACGCCGCCGTGAACCAGCACGTCGAGCTGGAGGCCGGTCCCTTCCTCGGCGCCGGGGATCGTCTGGCCGTGGCCGCCCGATGGGGAAGCGCATTTCAGGCCGTCAGGGTCGGTGCCCGGGCCTTGGCGCCACCCGCGCCCGGCGTAGTGGAGATCGCCCTCGGCTGGCGCCGAGCCAGGCTCGCCTCGTCCACGGGAAGCGTCCGGACGGACGAACGGCTCCATGCGGGTGTCGAGCTTCAGACGTGGCTTCACCCCCGACTTCGGATTGACGGCTCCTTGGGCTTGGAGCGCTGGCGTGGTCACGGGCGATTGGGGACCGCGGGGGCGGCCCTGCACCTCCCCCTCGCGAGCGACCGGATGGACCTGACCGTCACGGCCCAGGAATGGGCGGGCGCGTCGGCCACGTTCGGCCGCACCTCCATGCGCCTGCGGGCGCGGATTCCTCGCGGCAGCTACCGCGAGTGGCGGCTCGATGTCGGGGGAGCCTGGGCCTCTGCGGGCACGCCGCCGCTGGCATGGTGGGGCGCCGGTGCCGGACGGGTCGGCGAGGTCCTCCTCCGGGGACACCCGCTGGTGGCTGACGGAGCCATCACCGGTCCAGTTTTCGGCCGAGGCCTCGCACACGCCTCCGTCGAGCACGCCGTGCTGTTCCGCTTCGGACCGGCGCGGCTGGGTGGTTCCGCGTTTGTGGACGTCGCCAGAGGCTGGAAGACGCTCACGCGGGACGTCACACCTGTCTACGCGGATGTCGGCACCGGCCTGCGCGCCGAGTTGGGGGAGCGGCGCTTTCGACTGGATCTCGCCAGGGGCGGAGGTCGCTGGGTCCTTTCCGCTCAGGCGGCGTCCCGCATTCCGTGACGCTGACGGACGCTACAGCCCGAACAGCCTCAGGAAGTCGTTGGACAGCGCCCAGAGCATGATGCCCATCACGATCAGGAATCCCACGTTGCTCCAGCGGAGCCGCTGCTCCACGGACAGGGCCCGGCCGCGAACGGCCTCGATGGCGAGGAAGAGGAGGTGCCCGCCGTCCAGCACGGGAATGGGCAGGAGGTTGAGGACCGCGAGGTTGACGCTGAAGAGCGCCATGAACTGGAGGAACTGGTTCATGCCCGCGCGCACCGCGCTCCCGGACGCTTCGCCGATGGTGACGATGCTGCCCACCGAGCGCGGCGAAACGCCCCCCGTGAAGAGGTCGCGCACGAAGCCCAGGATCATGCCGGTCACGCGGGTGGTCTCGTGGTAGCCCGACACCACCGCGTCGCCGAGCGAGACGGGCTCGTACGAGATGTTCCCGAGGGGCGGGTAGATCCCGACCTTGCCCACTTCCCTGGTGCTGCCGTCGGGTTGCTGCTCCTCGACCGCGTCCAGCGTCACCGGCCGGACGATGTCGCCCCCGTCCCGTTGGAGGGTGAGGTCCACGCGTTGGCCCGGGCGGGCCTCCACGAGTGACCGGAAGTCGTACCAGCTCGTCACCGGCACACCGTCCACGGCGACGATCCGGTCGCCCTCCTTCAGCCCGGCCTGCTCCGCTGGCGATCCGGGATTGACCGCGCCCACCGTGGCGTCGACCCACGGGTTCACCGCCTGCGTGAGCCGGCGGCGCTCCGGCTCGGTCGCGGGGACGTCGATCCGGAGCGTGTCGGCGGGGTCCGAGAGGGCCACGGTCGATGGGGCCGGGAGTCGCCTGGTACAGCCCGTCCTCGACGTCGCCCCAGTTCTCGACCGCCCGGTCGCCGATGCGCACGATGTGGGAGCCCGGCTGGACGTCGGCGAGCGCCTCGGTGCCCGCGGGAAGCAGCGGCCGGTCTGCACGTAGCCCACGCGCGTCGTGTCGAGCTGCGGGAAGTCCCCAGTGGGCGAACACGAACGCGTACAGGGCGAACGCGAAGATCATGTTCATGATCACGCCGGCCGAGATCACCAGCGTGCGGGCCCAGATCGGCTTGGCGTCGAAGTCGCGAGGCCCGGGCTGCCGCTCGGCTCCGTGCAGCGCCGCCCTCGAGACGCTCCATGACCTCGTCGTCCATCCCCCCCATCTTCACGTACCCGCCCAGCGGGATCGCGCTCGAGGACGTACTCGGTCTCGCCCCTGCGGAACCCGAAGAGCTTCGGCCCGAGGCCGATGGAGAAGCGCTGCACCTCGACCCCCACCGCCTTCGCGGCGGCGAAGTGGCCGAGCTCGTGCACGAAGATGAGCACGCCGAGAACGATGACTGTCGCGAGAATGGTCATGCGGTCGTCTCTGTACGGACCCGTTCGAGCCGCCTCACCGCCCGGAGCGCCAGCCTGCGGGCCTCGGCGTCGGCGGCCAGCACGTCCTCGACGCCGTGGATCTCGTGGACACCCACGCCGTCGAGGGCGGCCTCGACCACGTCCGCCATCTCCGGGAAGCGAACCCTCTCTTCCAAGAACGCCTGAACGGCGATCTCGTTCCCTGCGTTGTACACCGCCGCGGCGCACCCGCCCCGCCGCCCCGCCTCGACCCCGAGCCCGAAGAGCGGGAACGCGTCGTGGTCGATGTCCTCGAACGTCAGCGGCGAGGCCCGCACCGGATCGTACGTGCGCAGGGCTCCGTCCTCCACCCGCTCCGGGTAGCTCAGCGCGTAGAGGATGGGCAGCTCCATCGTCGGAAACCCCATCTGGGCCAGCACGGATCCGTCCACGAACTCCACGAAGGAGTGCACGATCGACTGCGGGTGCACGACCGCGCCGATCCGGTCGTACCCGAAGCCGTACAGATAGTGCGCCTCGATGACCTCGAGCGCCTTGTTGGCCAGCGTGGCCGAGTCGATGGTGATCTTCGCGCCCATGTCCCACGTGGGATGATTGAGCGCCTCCGAAGGCCGTACGTGCCGGAGCTCCTCCGGGTTCCGCCCGCGGAACGGTCCCCCCGACGCCGTCAGCGTGATCCGCTGCACGGCCGATCGGTCGTAGCCCTCCAGGCACTGCAGGATCGCGCTGTGCTCCGAGTCGATGGGCACGATCTCCGCCCCACCCCGTCCCGCCGCCTGCAGCACCAGGGGCCCGCCCGCCACCAGCGACTCCTTGTTCGCCAGCGCCAGGCGATGCCCGGCCTCCAGCGCGAGCAGCGTGGGCTCGAGCCCCGCGGAGCCGACCAGCGCGTTGACCACGACGTCCACGTCGGGGAGCGTCGCCGCCTCCAGCACGGCTGCCCGACCCCGACGCCACTCCGTGCCGCCAGCTCGGCGTCGGGAGCGACACGGCCTCGTCCCCCACGACGGCCAGCGCGCGGCCGTGCCGTGCCACCTGCTCGGCGAGAGCGTCGACGCGGCGGTTCGAGGTCAGCGCGACCACCTCGAAAGCGTCCCGGGTGGCGGGCGACCACCTCCAGCGTGCTGCGGCCGATCGAGCCGGTCGACCCCAGGACCGCGACGCGGATCACGCCAGCGCCTCCGCGACGCGAAGCACGAGGTACGCCAGCGGGAACGTGTACGTCAGGGCGTCGAGTCGGTCCAGCACTCCGCCGTGCCCCGGCAGTAGGCGCCCGGAGTCCTTCACGCCCGCCTCCCGCTTCAGCAGCGACTCGGCGAGGTCGCCGAGGATCGCGCCGACCCCGAGGAGCGCGCCCACGCCCGCGAACGCGGCCCATCCGTCGATCGGCAGCCCGGGAAGCGCAGCCGCGCACCGCGAAATACCAGCCGACGCCGGCCGCCGCCGCACCCGACGACACCCGCCCACGCCCCCACCCAGCTCTTGTTGGGGCTGACGGTGGGGAAGAGCTTCGCGCGCCCCCACGCGGTCCCCAGGAAGTAGGCCGCCGCGTCGCCGACCCAGGTGCGCGCCAGCGGGAGGGCCACCACCATCGCGCCGACCCACGGCGAGGCGTCGACCGGGCCCCATGCCATCCGAGTGGGAAGCGCGTGCAGCAGGAGCACGAAGGCCAGCGGAAGGCCCGCGTACGCCGCGCCGAAGACCGTCACGGACACCGCGGCCAGCGGACGGCCCTTCGGTCCCCTGCGACCAGAGGGCCAGCGGTGAGCGTCGAGCACACCGAGCGCCAGAAGCACCGCCATCATGACCGGCGCGGCGTCCGCGTAGTCCGGGTGCAGCACCGGGGCGAGCGCGACCAGCGCCGCCGGCCGGTATGCCCAGCCAGCCAAGCGGCCGCGTCCCCTGCGTGTCCGCGAAGCGATAGACCTCGCCGGCGCCCGACGAGCGGCGAAGAGCGGCCACCGAGGAGGCCCGAGCGCCCACCCGCCGACGTAGAGGAGCGCGAGGACCGCCGGGATCCCGACCGCGGCGACCGCGACACGGGAGGCGAGGTCCTTCACGGCGCCGAGACCCGCCCGAACCGCCGCTCCCGGCGCTGGTAGTCGGCCACGGCCTCGAACAGCGTCTCACGGTTGAAGTCGGGCCAGAGAACGGGCGAGATGTGCAGCTCCGTGTAGGCGAGCTGCCAGAGGAGGAAGTTGCTGATGCGGTACTCTCCCGACGTCCGGATGAGGAGGTCCGGATCGGGCACGCCGGTGGTGAAGAGCGCGGACTGGAACGCGTCCTCGTCGATGTCGTCCGGAGCGAGCTCGCCCTCCGCGACGCGGCGTGCCAGCTCGCGGACCGCGCGCACGATCTCCTCGCGACCGCCGTACGAGATCATGAGGTTCAATCGGAGCGCGGCCCCGCCCCGCGTACCCTCCACGATGGTGTCGACCGCCCTGCGGGTGGCGTCGTCCACACGGTCGAGCTCGCCGAGGACGTGCACCTCGACTCCCTGTGCGCCTCAGCTCCTGCAGCTCCTTGCGGGCGTAGAGCTGGAGCAGGGCCATGAGCGCCGAGACCTCCTTGGCGGGGCGCTGCCAGTTCTCCGTGGAGAACGCGAACAGCGTCAGGATCTCGACGCCGGCCTCCACGGCAGCCCTCGATGGCCTCGCGGACGGCCTTCATCCCCTCGCGATGGCCCATGTGACGGGGAAGCCCGCGCTGACGCGCCCATCGCCCGTTTCCGTCCATGATGATCGCGACGTGCCGCGGCACGTCGCCACTCAGGCGGATCCGGTCGAGGAGCTCGGACGACATCGTGACGGGTGCGCGTCTGTCCTACAACGCCAGGACTTCCTCTTCCTTGTGCTTGAGCAGCTCGTCGATCTTCTCGGTGTACTCCTGGGTCAGCTTCTCGAGGGCCTCTTCACGGCGGTGCCCTTCGTCCTCGCCGATGTCGTGGTCCTTCACCTTCTTGTGGAGCTCCTCGCGGACGGTCCGCCGGGCGTGGCGGATGGAGACGCGGCCCTCCTCGGCCATCTTGTGCAGGAGCTTCACGTACTCCTTGCGCCGCTCCTCGTTGAGCGGGGGGACGGGCACGCGGATCATGTTGCCGTCGTTGCTCGGGTTGAGGCCCGAGGTCGGCCGACTGGATGGCCTTCTCGACGGCGCCCATGAGCGACTTGTCGAACGGCTGGACCACCAACAGGCTCGGCTCCGGCGTGTGCACGGTCGCGACCTGGTTGATCGGCATCTTGGAGCCGTAGGCGTCGACCCGCACGGTGTCCAGAAGCGCCGGCGTCGCCTTGCCGGTACGGACCGAAGCGAACTCGCGCCGCATCGCGTCGAGCGCCTCCTCCATGCGTTGCCTGGCGTCTTCCACCGTGGTCATGATCTCTCCGGATGTTGTTCGGGAAACCGACGTAGGGGGAATCTACGATACAAGCGTTCCGACCTGCTCACCACGGATGGCCGCAGCCACGGCACCGCGCTCCTCCAGGTTGAGCACGATGATCGGGAGGCCGTTCTCCTTGCACAGCGACACCGCCGCGGCGTCCATCACGCCGAGCTCGCGGGCCACGACCTCCTGGAAGGAGATCGTGGGGAGGAACCTCGCCTCGGGGTCCTTGTGGGGGTCGGCCGTGTACACCCCCTGCACCTTCGTGGCCTTGATCACCACGTCCGCCTCCATCTCGATCGCGCGCAGGACGGCCGCCGTGTCGGTGGAGAAGTAGGGATTGCCGGTCCCCCCGGCGAAGATCACCACCATCCCCTTCTCCATGTGGCGCATCGCTCGCCGCCGGATGTACGGCTCGGCGATCTCCTCCATGCGGATGGCGGTCATGACCCGGGTCTCGACGCCCTTGGTCTCCAGGAGATCCTGCACGGCGAGCGCGTTGATCACCGTCGCCAGCATCCCCATGTAGTCGGCCTGGACCCGGTCCATGCCCTGCCGAGACGCCAGCGCTCCGCGGACGATGTTGCCGCCGCCGATGACCACGCCGAGGGAGATGCCCATCTCGGCGATGGACCGGATCTCGTCCGTGAGCCGGTCGACCACCGACGGCTCGATGCCGAAGCCCCGCTCGCCCGCCAGCGCCTCGCCGGACAGCTTGAGCAGGACCCTGCGGTACTTGGGCGCAGGCGCTCCGTCGCTCATCCGCGGACCTCCTCCCGCCGTGGGCTCAGCGCTCCCCGACCTTCAGGCGGGCGAAACGGGCCACCTCGACCTTCTCCCCGGTCTTGGCCGACACCGCCGTGACGAGCTGTTCGATGGTCTTGTCCGGGTCCTTCACGAAGGGCTGCGCCAGCAGCGTGTTCTCCTTGAAGAACTTCTGCATCTTGCCGTCCACGATCTTCGCGGCGATGGCCTCCGGCTTGCCTTCCTCCCTGACCTGCTCCTCGTAGATGTGGCGCTCCCGCTCCACCACCTCGGGCGGGATGTCCGCCGGGGAGACCGCCAGCGGCGCGGCCGACGCGATGTGCAGCGCCAGATCCTTGGCGAGCGCCCGGAAGTCGTCCGTGTTCGCCACGAAATCGGTCTCGCAATTCACTTCCACCAGGACGGCCGTCTTGCCGTCGAAGTGGACGTAGCTGCCGATGACGCCGTGGTTGGTGGCCCGCTCGGAGCGCTTGGCGGCCTTCGCGGCGCCCTTGGCGCGCAGAAGATCGATCGCCTTCTCGAGGTCGCCGTCCGTCTCGGACAGGGCCTTCTTGCAGTCCATCATCCCCGCGCCCGTCATGTCGCGGAGCTTCTTCACGTCCTGGGCACTGATCGTCGTCGTCATGGTCGATCCGTCTTCGCGTTCAATCCCGAACCGGGGCGCCCTGCCACCGGCCCATGAAAAGAGGCGGAGCCAACGGAGCATCGGCTTCCGTCGTCGCTACCGCCTCCTGCACTCCCGCCGGGCCGCGAGGTCCGGAAGGACGCCCGGGTTCGACGAACCCGGTCCTCACCGAGCGCTACTCGCCCTCCGAAGCCTCCTCGCCACCGTCGCCGACCGTCGCCGCCGCGGTCTTCTTGCTGCGGGGCTTCTTCGGCTTGGGCGCCGCCTCGGCGGAAGCCGTGCTGTCCTCGCTCCCTTCGGCCCCCTCCTCTTCGGCCTCGGCCGCTCCTCTCTCCGCCCTCCTCGTCGCCTTTGAGGTGCTGGGCGATGACCTCCGGTCGCGGGCGGCGCTTGCGCCGCGGACGCCGGCGGGCCGGACGCTCCTTCTCGGTCGTCTCGCCGGTCTCCGTGGAGTAGGTCGTGGCCTCGACGTCCTCGGAGCGCCGCTGATCCTCGGGAACCTCCCTCCGGGTCGCCTCGATCGTGGACGCGATCGCGCCCGTGATGAGCTGGACCGAGCGGATCGCGTCGTCGTTCCCCGGGATCGGGTGATCGATCTTGTCGGGGTCGGCGTTGGTGTCCGTGATCGCGATCACCGGCACACCCAGGCGGGACGCCTCGCGCACGGCGATGGTCTCCCGCTTGGCGTCCACGATGAACACGGCGCCCGGGAGACGGCCCATGTCCTTCACGCCCGCCAGGTACTTGTCGAGCTTCTGCCGCTCCCGCTCCAGGAGGAGGCGCTCCTTCTTCGTGTAGAACTCGAAGGCGTTCTCCTCCTGTCCACGCTCCAGCTCCTTGAGCCGTCGGATCTGCTTCCGGATGGTCTGGAAGTTCGTGAGCATGCCGCCGAGCCAACGCTCGGTCACGTAGAAGGAGCCGCAGCGCTGCGCCTCCTGCTCGATGATGCCGCGCAGCTGCTTCTTCGTGCACACGAACAGCACGCGCTCGCCGCGCAGCACGACCTCACGCACCGCCTGCTGGGCGGCCTGCAATCGGTCGAGCGTCTTGCGGAGATCGATGATGTGGATGCCGTTGCGCTCCGTGAAGATGAACTGCTTCATCTTCGGGTTCCAACGGCGGGTCTGGTGCCCGAAATGGACACCGGCCTCCAGTAGCTGGCTCAGGCCGACTTCCTGCATGTCCGGTCCACTCAGTTGTATGGGGCCGATTACGCCCCGATCAGGATATGGAAGCGCTCGCGTGGGCTAACGCTTCGAGAACTGGAAGCGCTTGCGGGCCTTCGGACGGCCGGGCTTCTTGCGCTCGACCTTCCTCGGGTCCCGCGTCAGCAGCCCGCGCTCGCGCAGGGCCGGACGCGCCTCCTCGTCGTGCTCCACGATGGCGCGCGCCACGCCCATGCGGACCGCGTCCGCCTGGCCGGTCAGCCCACCACCGTTCACCCGCACCAGCACGTCGAACTGCCCGTCGAGCCCGGTGGCCCGGAACGGCTCCTCGATGCGGATGCGATGCGTCTCCCGGGGAAAATATTCCGCCAGGGTACGCCCGTTGACCTTCCATTCGCCCTTGCCCGGGCGGAGGATGATGCGGGCCGTCGACGTCTTGCGCCGGCCCACCGTCTGGATCTGGTTCTGCATGGCCATGTGCTCGGGTCCCTCTTCAGATGTCCAGGGGCTCGGGCTGCTGGCCCTGGTGCGGATGCTCCGCTCCGGCGTACACCCGCAGCTTCCTGCGGATCTGGCGTCCGAGAGCGTTCTTCGGGAGCATGCCCCGGACCGCGAGCTCCACCACGCGCTCCGGATGGGTACGGATCATCCTCCGGAAGGGGATGTGCCGCTCGCCGCCCATGTATCCCGAATGCCGGAAGTACGTCTTCTGATCGGCTTTGTTGCCCGTCAGCGTCACCTTCGAGGCGTTGACCACCACCACGTGGTCGCCCGTGTCGAGGTGCGGCGTGAAGATCGGCTTGTGCTTGCCGCGCAGGACGCGAGCGATCTCGGTCGCGAGACGGCCGAGCGGCTTCTCGGACGCGTCCACGAGCCACCACTTCCGCTCGATCTCGTCGGCTTTCGGAGTATACGTTCTCATGCCCTCGGCGCCCGCAAAGGCGGATGGAATATAGAGCTTTGAATGATATCCGAGGGCCCAGGGGGTGTCAACGGGCCATCGCCTTGCGGGACGGGGCTTTCCGGCTCGGGGCGTCGGAGCGGGCCCGGAGCTACATGAACGTCTCGAGGAAGCGCGCCCGGGAGGCGTGGCGCAGCCGGACCAGCGCCTTTTCCTTGATCTGGCGTACGCGCTCGCGCGTGATGCCGAGCAGCGCCCCGATCTCCTCGAGCGTCATCGGGTCCTGGTCGTCGAGCCCGAAGTACAGCCTGAGGATCTTGGCCTCCCGCTCCTTGAGCGTGGACAGCGCCTCCTCGATGGTCTGCTTCAGCGCTCGCTCGTAGGCCTCGTCCTCCGGCCCGGGAGAGTACTGATCCGGGAGGTAGTCGAGGAGCCGGTTGTCCTCACCGGGCGTGAGCGGGCGCGTCGAGGGACAGGTGCGACTGGCTGATCGCCAGCGTGCGCTCCACCTCCTCCTGGGAGATGTCCAACCCCTCGGCGATCTCGTCGACCGTGGGCTCCCGGCCCAACTCCTGCAACAGCGCCGAGCTACGCCGCCCGATACGATGAAGCGCCCCCGCACGGTTGAGGGGGACGCGGACGATCCTGCTCTGCTCGGCGAGCGCCTGCAGGATGGCCTGGCGGATCCACCACACCGCGTAGCTGATGAACTTGATGCCCTTGGTCTCGTCGAACTTGTGGGCCGCGCGGATGAGGCCGAGGTTGCCCTCGTTGATCAGGTCGGGGAGCGGAACGCCCTGGTTCTGGTACTTCTTCGCCACCGATACGACGAAGCGCAGGTTCGAGCGCACCAGCTTGTTGAGCGCGTCCTCGTCGTTCTTGCGGATGCGACGCGCGAGCGCCGCCTCCTCCTCCCGATCGATCAGGGGATACTGGCTGATCTCCTTGAGATACTGATCGAGGGAGCCTTCCCGAAACGTGCCGCGGCGGGAGGTGAAGCTCATCGGGGGCTCGGTCGGGGGGGGTGGTCCCGGGTCGTCGGAGCCACCCTCGTGGAACCGACTCGCGGAGAATGAACAGGCTGCAAGGTAGAAATGGGGGCATGGACCGCGTCGCGCAACTGCACCCCTCCGGTGCAGGGTGCAACGTCAGCGCGCCACGCTACCGAATCAGCTCGCCGATCCGGCCCCAGCGCACGTATCGGAGCCACGGCATGCGCCCCGACAGGCTCGGATCGAACGAGTAGTACACGAACCAGGGGCGGCCGCGGATCGCGTCCCGCGGCACGAAGCCCCAGTACCTCGAGTCCTCGCTGTTGTCGCGATTGTCGCCGAGCATGAAGTACTGAGCCGGAGGTACGACCAGCGGGCCCCAGTTGTCCCGCGTCGGGTGATAGGTACGCGCGGTGCTGGCAATGAGGTGATGCGACTGCCAGCGCATGTCCGGATGGACGGCGTCACCACGTTGATCGATGTAGCGCGCGTATGGCTCGTGCATCGGGTGCCCGTTCACGTACAGGATCTTCTCGCGCATCTCCAGCGTGTCGCCCGGCATCCCCACCAACCGCTTCACGTAGTTCTTCGACGCGTCCTGGGGAGGGGCGAAGACGACGACGTCTCCCCGCTCGGGTTCCGCGAAGGCCGGAAAATGGAGGTGCGTTCCCGGGATCTCGGCCCCGTAGACCGCCTTGTTGACGAGGAGGAAGTCTCCGACCAGGAGCGTGTTCTCCATCGACGACGTCGGGATGCGGAAGGCTTCCACGACGAAGGTCCGTACCAGTACGAAGAGCGCGAAGGCGATGAGAATGGAGCGGGTCCAATCCCAGACCGCTCCCAGCAAGCCGGTGGCCCGGTCCTCGGACGCCCGGAGGATCCGGGTCACCGCGCCGCCTTCCCTCTCTTCTTCCTTCACGCGTTCCACTCCTGACCCGATGCGTCCTTCAGCCGTCGGCGCGACCGCGCGCGTGGGCCCGCGTCCCGGCGACCGGCATCCTTACACGGAGGGCGACGATGCCGTTCCCCGCGTCGGTCCCTCTTCCATCGTAGTGCCCGGAACCGACCTCCGCCAAGCGCCGCTCCGCTTTCGAGCCGGCCCGCCCCGCCCTACGTTGCCCGCACCTTCGAGTTTCCCCTCCCCGATCCGACCCGCGCAGGTGAGCCGCCCGAAGAGACGATCCAGTCCGCTCACGGTGATCGCCCTCGGGCTTCTGCTCGGGGGGACCGCCTTCCTCGTGCGCGGGCGAGCCGGCGAGCGGGCGGTCCCGCCCCCCTGCCGTCCGACGGCCGACGTCGATTGCGCCCCCGGGGACGATTCGGCCGCGGCAGCGAGCCCCGTGCCGCCCTTCCCCGAACGGACCGCCGCCGAGGCCTGTCGAGACGTCGCGTATCTGTGCGCGGACCTGGCGACCGAGGACCGCATCCGGATCCAGCGTTGGCGGGGCTTCACCGGGACGATGGTCGTGCACGTTCCCCTTCCGGACCTCCCGGACGCCGCACAGGCCCACGCCCTCCAACGCGCGGCCACGGCCGGGATCCGCCTGTGGAACGGACAGCCGTTCCCCATCCTCGTGGACGAACGCGGCACGCGCGCCGCGCAGATCGAGGTCCGCTGGACGCCTGCCCTGACAGGTACGCAGCTGGGAGTCGCCCATACGCAGTGGAGCTCCGGTGCCGGACTCTCCGTGCGCTCGCTGGAGCTCGTCACCCGCAGCCCCTTCGGCGGCGGCAGCCTGGATCCCGAGGCGGTTCGCCTGACCGCCGCGCACGAGATGGGTCATGCGCTGGGGCTACCCCATTCGGACGATCCCCACGACGTGATGTACCCGGCCAATACCGCCACTTCGCTCTCGGCGCGCGACTACCATGCGGTGGAGGCGCTCTACGCCATCGAGGACGGAACGGTCATCGTCCGGTAACGGAGTCCACCCGCCCCGCGGGTCACCCCCCTCCACCGAGCCCGGCCCGCGCGCCCAACGTCAGGGCACGTCCGGGCGCAGGGTACCCGAACACCTCCTGGTGCCCCGCATCGAGCAGGTTCTCCCCCCGCAGCGTGAGCGTAAGCGACGGACGTCCGTTCCCACCCCCGATCACCCGCACCTCGGCCCCCGCCGAGACGTCGACCCAGGCCGGGAGGGTCACGGCCCGGGACGGATACGTGGAGAAGTCGCGATCGGCTCGCGCGCCGACCAGCGTCGCTCCGGCGCTCAGACGCGCGCGCGCGCCGGCCGTGTAGGCGCCTCGCACCGCGATCGTCTGGCCGGGCCGGCGGATCAGGGGACCTCCTTCCACGAAGGTGGCGCCCGGACCCTCGTCGTACCCGGCGTCGACCACTTCGGTGTGCAGCCAGGTCCAGGCCAGCGACCCGCTGAGCGGGCCCGACCGCAGGCGAGCCGCGAGCTCGACACCGCGGGTGTCCGCGGCCGCGACGTTGAAGAAGTTCGGATCCCCGGGCGCAGGCGTGGAGAACGTGTACTGGATGAGGTCGCGCAACGCCTGGTGGAAGTAGGACATCGACACGGCCAGGCGGCCGGCCATGGCCGTGCGATCGAGTCCCACTTCCCAGGACATCGAGCGTTCCGGATCGAGACCCGGATTCCCGCGCGCGAACCCGGTCGCGTAGTTCTCGAAGAACGTCGGCTCCTTGATGGCGGTCCCCGCCGAGGCGCGCAGGCGGGTCGCGACGGTCACGCGGAGCACCGCGCCCACCTGCCAGGTGGCGAGCCGCCCGAAGCGCTCGTTGTCCTCCAGACGGGCGCCGAGATCCACCGCCACGGGCCCGTGGTCGCCGGAGTAGTGTCCGTAGAGCGCGCGGTTTCTACGGGAGAACGCGCTGCGATCCGTCGCGTCCCCGAACTGGCTCGACGACTCCGTGAACGACCGCTGGCGCTCGGTCTCGATCTCGAGACCCGTGGTCAGCGCGTCGGCTCCGCTGCGCACGACGGCACGCACGTCGGCCGTGGCGCGCCGCATGTGGTCCAGGCTGCTCGACGAGAAATACCCCAGCGTGTCCGCAGGGCCGTCGACGTCGTCTTCCGTCCCGGCGTCCGTCTCGTTCACCGCCAGCTGGGCACGGAGCGTCAGGCGGTCCCCCACCGTGCGGCCCAATGTGGCGCCCACGGTCGTTTCGTCCCCGAAGGTGAACGAGTTCCGGTCGACCGGGAGGCCGCTTCCGTCGGTCGGAAAGTGGTACTCTCGGCTACCCACCCGCACGCCGATCCTCGACCAGGTCCGGTCGTCCGGCGCGAAGCGGATGCTCCCGCTGAAGACCGTGTTGTCGTGGCCGTTGTTGAAGGCGAGGATTCCGTCCGAGCGCTCGCGAGACAAGGAGAGGGCGTAGCCCGCTCGCTGGCCGCCCCCCGACGCCTCCGCGGACCACTCGCGCCGTCCGTAGCTCCCGAAGCGGCTCGCGAGCGTGCCGTGTGACGCCCTACGCCCGCTGCGCGTCACGATCTGGACGACACCCGCGACCGCGTCGGAGCCGTACAGGGAGCTGGCCGGCCCCCGCACGACCTCGACCCGCTCCACGTCGTCGAGCGTCAGACCCGAGAAGTCGAAGGCCCCCCCGGGCTGGTTGACCTGGACCCCGTCAACCAGGACCAGGACGTGGTCGCTCTCGGCGCCGCGCACGAACAGCGAGGTCACTGCCCCGTATGACCCGCCCTGGACGACGTCGACCCCGGGGACCTCCCGCAGCGCGTCCTGCACGCGCGTGAGGCCTCGAGCACGCAGGTCGGCCCCATCCAACACGGTCACGCTGCTCGACACGGACTCGATCGGGCGGGGCGTCGGGGTCGCCGTGACGACGAGCCCCTCGAGCTCGAAGGGTCGTTCCTGCGCGCGCGCCGCAGGCGCGAGCGACCCGATCGAGAGGAGGAGGAGCGCGGAGCAGGCCGAGAGCCTGCCGGAGTGGCCGCCTTGCATCGGAAAATCCCCGTTCCGCCCACGGGGGAAGCGGGGTGCGCGACGGGAACGCCGCCACCACGCCGTTCTCCCCGCGGAGCCGTTGGCGTGAGGGGTGGGTCAGGTCTCCTGGCTCGAGGCCGTCCCGCTCGCCTTCCCGGGCGCCGGTGGCGCCCAGTGGCATGGGAGAGCGGACGTTCTCCGAGGCTCGCTCGGTCCTCTCACAGTGGCGGGGCCGCGCCGGAGTCACACCGGCTTCCGTAATGACCCACCCGCCGAATCGAATTGTGCGGGAAGCATAGCCGGCCTTGACCCGGGACGGCAAGGCGCGCCGCGCCGGCGACGGTGTAGCCTATGCGCGCACTAGTCTTCCCGGACCAGACCGTACTTCTCGATCTTCTTGTAGAGGTTCGAGCGGGGCATGTCCATGCGACGAGCGGTCTCGGCGACGTTCCACTCGCTCTCACGGAGCTTCTGCAAGATGAAAGCCCGCTCGGCCCGCTCCTTGAACTCCGCGAACGTTCCGGCACCCAGCAGCTCGCTCCCCAGGCCCGAGCCGGCGCTGCGCGCCGGCGCGAGCATGTCCACGTCGCTTGCCCGGACCTCGTTCCCAGTCGAGAGGATCAGCAGGCGCTCCACCGTGTTGCGCAACTCGCGCACGTTGCCCGGCCACTCGAGCGCGGCCAGGTGGCGCACCGCGTCGTCCGTGAAGGCCTTGGCCGCGACCCGGGTCGTGGAGGCCATGCGCTGAGCGAAGTGCTGGATCAGCATCGGGATGTCCTCCCTGCGCTCGCGAAGCGGCGGGATGTGGATGGGCACCACGTTGAGCCGGTAGAACAGGTCCTCCCGGAACCTCCCCTCGCCGATCTCCTCCTGCAGATCCTTGTTCGTGGCGGCGATCACGCGCACGTCGACGTCGATGGCCTTCGAGCCGCCCACGCGCGTCACCACACCCTGCTCGAGGGCGCGCAGGACCTTCGCCTGGGCCGCGAGCGACATGTCGCCGATCTCGTCAAGGAAGAGCGTCCCCCCATTCGCCTGCTCGAACTTGCCCGCCCGGTCCGAGACGGCGCCGGTGAACGAGCCCTTGATGTGCCCGAAGAGGGCGGACTCGATCAGCTCGGAAGGAATCGCCGCACAGTTGACCTCGACGAAGGGCGAGCTCGCCCGGCTCGACAGCCGATGGATCGCCCGCGCGACGAGCTCCTTGCCCGTCCCGTTGTCGCCGGTCACCAGCACCCGCGCCTCGGTGGGGGCGACCTTCTCGATCCGCTCCAGGACCTGCCGGACCGGATAGGAATTGCCCACGATCTCGTACCGGCTCTCGACCTGATCCCGCAGCGCTTCCATGCTGGCGGTGAGGCCGCGCAGCTCCAGCGCACGCCGGAGCGTGACCAGGAGCCGGTCCGTGTCCAGCGGCTTCTCGAGGAAGTCGTAGGCACCCTTGCGCGTGGCCTCCACGGCGGTGTCGATCGTCCCGTGCCCCGACACCATCACCACGAGCACGTTCGGGTCCTCCTCGCGGAGGCGCTCGAGGACCTCCAATCCGTCCATCCCGGGCATCTTCACGTCGAGGAAGATCACGTCGAAGCGGCCCCGGGCAGCCGCCTCGAGCGCCTCCGGTCCGTCCGACGCACCGCGTACCTCGTGGCCCTCGTATTCGAACACCTGACCCAGGGCGTCCCGAATAGACCTCTCGTCGTCGACGATGAGGAGCCGCGCCATGTGCACCTACCTTTCGGCGATCAGTACCAGGCTGTCACGTTGCACGTACACGGAACGCAGCCCGTTCGGCATCGGGACGGCGAGCGCGTCGTCCGGCAGGCTCGCGCTCCGCTCCCTCCCGAACCCTGCGAGAATCTGGGTGATCATCCGGCGGGGCAGCGGAATCCGCGATGCCTCCACGTGGTCCACCAGGAGCGCGAGGTGCTCCTGGTCGAGAGGCACGAGCGATCCCTCCATCACGACGTCGAGGGTGTCGGGGAGGATGCCGACCACGTCGTCCAGCTTCGGAAGACGGGGAAACGCGCCCGTCGCCACCCGCGCACTCAAGCGCACCCGGCCGTCGTACAGCGTCACGGTCGGCTCGTCCACGCCCGGCGGCACCAGCCCGGGGAGCGCGTACCGCACGACCGACGAGAGCTCGAGTCCGCTCAACGCGATGCGGCCCTCTCCCTCCCCCCGCCGGAAACGTTCGAACCGGTCCAGCGTCCGATCCGCCAGCTCCGCCGAAGGCTCGGGCTCCGGTTCGACGGAAGCGACCGGCGCACGCTCGATCCCGAGGAGCCGCTCCATCCGCGGGAACACGAGCGGCCCCCAGCGGAACCCGGCGTATGCCACCGCAACGAGCACGACGACGGCCACGAGCCTCCTGATCGTGCGAAGCATCGTGTCAGCTCCCCGCGAGGCGTGCGCTCGAGAGCACGCTGTAGCGCGCACCCTCGCGCGAGACGTGGCTGCGCATGAGGTCGATCGTTCGCACGGGCACCGCGCACTCGAACTGCATCCCCGCCATCGTGTCGTCCAGTCCTCGAAAGGCTCCGGCGCCGTCGGTCGCGTCCGCCCTGCCCAGCGTGAGGTGCGGGTGGAACGCCCGGGTCTCGGGCTCGAATCCGGTGTCGGAGAGAGACCACTCGATGTCCTGCTTCAGGCAGCGGAGCTCCGGGGTGGCGTTCACCCCGAGCCAGATCACCCGCGGCTTGCGGACGGTTGGGAACGCTCCGAACCCCCCCAGACCCAGCGCGAAGGGCTGCGTGGATGCCCCCACGTTCGACAGAGCCGCCTCGACCTCGGACACGCGTTCCGGGCGCACCTCGCCGAGGAACTTCAGCGTGATGTGGTAGTTGTCCAGCTCCACCCAGCGCACGGGCAGATCCCCTTCGCGCAGGAGGCGAGCCGCGCGATGGATGCGCTGGCGCTCCT
This sequence comes from uncultured Gemmatimonadales bacterium, assembly GCA_963848895.1. Taxonomy (GTDB): domain Bacteria; phylum Gemmatimonadota; class Gemmatimonadetes; order Longimicrobiales; family Gaopeijiaceae; genus SZUA-318. The sequence continues at coordinate 331,804 of CAWKGE010000013.1, read as the reverse complement.
TCTTCGGGAGGTTCAGGGCGATGAACAGACGCATCGTCGCTCTACTCTCGGCAGCCGCATGTCAGTGTGTGCTCCGCGCGGGCGTGGGGGATCCGGCGAGCGCCTCCACACCCTCGAGGGCGCGGTCCACATCCTCTTCCGTGGAGGCCCATCCGAGGGAGAGGCGGAGTGCACCCGAATCGAGGGATCCCAGGATGCGGTGGCATTCCGGTGCGCAGTGGAGCCCCGCCCGGCCCTGCACGCCCCATTCCCGCTCCAGGCGCCGGGCGAGCGTCGCCGGGTCCAGCCCGTCCGTCGTGAAGGTCACGATCCCGACGCCGTCGGGGCCCCGAGGCGAACGCACCGTGACGCCGTGGATCGTGGCGAGACCGTCGCGCAGCCTGTCCTTGAGTCGCATCTCGTGCGCGTGCAACGCGTCCACCCCTCGTTCCAGGACGTACTCGATTCCCGCCTCCAACCCCGCGATCCCCGGGGCGTTCACCGACCCGGCCTCGAGCCGGTCGGGGAGCGGCTCCGGCATGTCCCGCAGGCGCGAGTCGCCCCCTGTCCCCCCGCGCAGCAGGGGCTCGATGTCGACGCCGTCCCTCACCCACAGGCCTCCCGTCCCTTGGGGCCCGAGCATCCCCTTGTGGCCCGTGAACGCGACGACGTCCGCACCATCGGACGCGCATGCCATCGGAAAGTGCCCCGCACCCTGGGCGGCGTCCAGCAGCACCAGGGCATGGGCCTGGTGCGCGAGCTCCGCCAACTCCCGCAGCGGAAGCCGGTGACCCAGGACGTTGGAGGCGCTGTTGACCACCAACAGACGCGCCCCTTCCAGGAGCCGCACCGCTTCGTCGTAGTCGATCTCGCCCTCGGGGGTTCCCCGGATCATGCGTTCCTCGATGCCGCGCACCTGGCCGAGATAGGCCACCGGCCGCAGGACCGCGTTGTGGTCGTATTGCGTGACGACCACCGCGTCCCCAGGACGCAGGAGCCCCCATAACGCCGTGTTCAGACCGTAGGTCGCGTTGGGCATGAAAGCGATCCGCCCGGGGTCGCCCGGAAGGCCCAGCAGCCGCTGCACCCCGCGGCGGCACCGGAGCGCCATCCGGCCGGCCTCCAGGGCGGGTGCGTGCCCACCCCGCCCCGGCGTGGCCCCGCACTCCGTGAGGAAACCGGCGACGGCCTGAGCCACCGCCGGAGGCCGGAGCGCGGACGTGGCTGCAAAGTCTAGATAGTGGGCCATGTTCCGATCAGGAAGGACGTCGCAGCATCGCCACCTACGTTTGCGCGGGACGCGAGTACGGCAGGGGAGGAAGCTCGGCACGTGCGCCCGGCTTGCCCTCCAGCGGATTCACGTACAGCCGCTGCGTCGGGTAGGCGAAATCGATGTCCGGAGCCTCCGCGAACGCATCCAGGATGCGCTCCCACAGGGCCTGCGCCGTTCCCCGACGCGTACGGGGATGGGTAAGGTAACGGATCGTGAGCAGGACCCCGGAGTCCAGCACCGACGTGTACACGGCCGGCGTGAGCTTCGTGTAGTGGATCATGAACCTCTTCGCAGTGTGCTTCAGGGTCTGCTCGGCCTCCCGGGCGGCCTCCAGCCCCTCCTCCATCGCCATGTCCAGGAGCATCTCCTTGGCTTTGCGCCAATCGCTCTCGAAGGTGACGAGCACGGGAAGCTCGTTCCAGATGAAGGGGAACGCGGCGGTGTAGTTCGCCAAGGGCTGGCTGAAGACGCTGGCGTTCGGAACGTGGATCATCCGCCCTGTGCTCTGATCCGCCGCCACCCAGTTGCCGATCTCCATGACCGTGAAGGCGAAGATGCGCTGGTCGACGACGTCGCCTGCGTGCTCGCCGATCTGGATCCGGTCGCCGAGGTCGAAGGGGCGCCGCCACAGGATGAAGATCCAGCCGGCGAGATCCGCGACCAGGTCCTTGAGGGCGATGGCGAGGCCGGCGGAGACAAGGCCGAGGAAGGTGCCGACGGAACGGATCGCCGTGAACCACACCTGCAGGACCACGAGGAATCCGAGGGCGGACGCGGCGTACGACGATCCCTTCGACCATCGGTATCGCAGTCGTGCGTCGTGCACCCGCCTGTCGACGACGCGCAGCACGAGCCTCCGCACGAGGACGAGCAGGAGGATGGCGAGCGCCGACACGATCAGCTTGGCCTGGACGTCCGTGGTGAGGCCCGGGAAGAACTGCGGCAGCTCCTGCAGTCGTTCGGACATCCCCGGGGGCACCTGGAAAGGCGCCGGGGCGGCGGATGGAAGGAGCATGGGCGCGCAGCGGGAGAGGCGGGATCGTCGGCTTCCGGGTCCGGATCATAGGACACGGCGCCGCCGGAGCGGAAGGGCGGGCGCGCCCGCCCACCGGCGTCAACCTTCGGGAAGACCCGCCCGGACTGGCGCCGCGGGCGGAGCCGGTACCTGCCGGGCCGTGGTGATCACCACGACCGCCCCGACGATGACGATCGCCGCCAGGATCGAGCGGGGAGTGAGGGGCTCGTCCGCCAGGGCCCACCCCAGGAAGAGCGCCACCGCCGGATTGACGTAGGCGTAGGTGCCGACCCTCTCCGGCGTCGACGCCGACAGCAGCCAGATGTACGCGGTGAAGGCGACCAACGCCCCGAAGACCACGAGATAGAGGAGCGCCAGCACCGACCGGCGAGAGACGGCCGCCAGGTCGAACGCTCCGATCTCCCCGGAGACGGCCGCCAGCGGCAGGAGGAACGCTCCGCCCGCCAGCATCTGCATCGCCACCCACATGCGTGGGCGCGGCGGCGTCGCCGCGTAGCGGGAATAGAGCGACCCGGCGGCCCAGGCGAGGGAGCCAGCCATCACGAGGCCCGCACCGACCAGCTCCAGGCGGCTCTCCGCGCCGACCCCGGGCGAGCCAGCCAGGAGACCCACGCCGGCGAAGCCTCCTACCAGGCCGAGCGCCACGCGCCGGGAGGGTGCCTTGCCGGCACCCCAGATCCAGTCGAGGATCACCAACCACAGTGGAACGGCTGCCACGAGGAGCGCGACCAACCCCGACGGCACCCACTGCTCTGCGACGACGACGGCACCGTTTCCGCCAACGAAGAGGAGGCCGCCCACCACGGCCGCGGCCCGCCACTGTGCGCCCGTCGGCGCGGCCGTGCCCCGGGCGCGCGACCAGGCGTACAGGAGGGCGCCGGCGAAGAGGAAGCGCACCCCGGCCATGAGGAGGGGCGGCATCGTCTCGATGGCGAAGCGGATCGCCAGGTAGGTCGACCCCCAGATCACGTAGACGGCGGCGAACGCAGCCACGATACGCGCCCGCGGGGCGTCGGCTCCGTGTGGTGTGGCTGCGGTCCTCGGCATGGCGGGGAAGCTACCACGCCCCGCAATGGCCCTCGACCCGGATCTTGCGGTCGCGGGGGGCCGCTCAGCGCCCCCGCGTGGAGATCAGCAGGACGCCGTTCCGGGCGCGCGGCGTGCCGCCGTACTGCACACCCGCCTCCGTGCGCGACAGCAGCTCGAAGTGGTCCACGGTCGCCGGATCGAACCCCAGGAGGAACGTCTCGGCGTCGGCGACGCGCACCCCGTTCAGGTAGACCTCCACCATCTGGCAGATGTCGGAGTAGATCGTCGAGGTGCGACCCGTCTCGATGCAGATCCCCGGGTATCGGACGCCGTTCTCGGCCTGGTACTGGACCTCCTTGATCCGGAGGCCCGGGATGTTCGCGTTTCGCAGCAGGTCGTCGAAGCCCACCGTGCGCGGCAGGAGCGCGTCGATCTCCGGCCGGGTGAGCCCGTCGAAGCGCGTCCCTCGCCTCGCGCGCTCGAGCGCGCCGCCCTCGACGGAGACGATCATCGAGTCGAGCGCGATCGCCTCCGGGAAGACGTCCAGCGTGAGCGACACGGAAGTGCCCCCCTCCGCTTCCAGGTCCGCCACCCGCCGTCCGTAGCCCAGGCGCTCCACCACCACCGACAGCTCCCCGGGGGGAACGCCCCGGAAGAGGAAGCGCCCGTCTGGGCGGGTCACCGTGCGAAGCCGCGTGCCCAGCACCTGCACCCCCGCGTCGGCGAGCGGCGCTCCCGACGCTCCGTCCCGCACGAGTCCGCGCAGCTCCGCGGGCTCGGAGACCTGGACGAAGAGGTCGCGCAGCACGACCGGGCCCCCGTCGGCCGGCACCTGCACGGGACGGCTCCGCGCCGACCCCAGCCGCGCCCGCACCTCGAGGCTCCGCGGCTCGTCCAGACACATGAAGTACGAGCCGTCGGCCTGCGCCTGGGCGGTGAGCATGCGCGTGGCCCCGTCGGCGGACTCCGCCCGCACGTCCACCGACGCCGCGAGGGGAACCAGTGTCAGGAGGTCGCGGACACGCCCGCCCACCATCGAGCCCCGTTTCCCACACAGTCGGCGCAGCACGGTCGCCGGCGACGGGGTGGCCAGCGCGACGCGCGCCGTGCGCCCCGGTGACAGCTCGACGACCGGGTCGGCGCTTCCGCTCCCCCAGGCAGGGAGGTCCGGGTGACGGAACGTCAACGGGTACCGGCCGGGTGGACCGAGCAGGACGAACGTGCCGTCGCTCCCGGACAGCGTCGACGCCGCACCCTCCCCGAGGACGACCTCGGCGCCGGCCAGGGGTCGGGCCGAGAGGCTGTCCCAGACCGTTCCTTCCACCCGCGCGGACGGCGCCGCAGGATCCTGGCCGGCCAGCGGATCGGTCGCCGTCAGGACGGAGAGCGCCAGGAGGGTCGCGGCGGCCTTCACGGGAAGACCGATCGCCACGTCTCGATCCTCGAACCGATGACGCTGCCGAGCGCCGCACCCACGCCGCCGAACACGAGCCCCCAGCGGAGCGAAACGCCGAGCGCGTGCCGGTCGCACCCCTCGAGGACGCTGCCGCATCCCTTGGTTCCCAGGAAGAACCCCGTCAGCCCGCCGGCCACCACGCCCACCGCGGCGGACTGGATGGCAACGCTCCGCCACTTGCTTCCCCGCACGCTCAGCCCCTCGATCTCACGCAGCCCGACCCGGAGGGTGGCGTCCGCGTCGGCCACCCGCACGGAGTCGTTCTCGAAGCCCAGGAAGAAGCCGTCTTCGACGTAGACGCCGGGGGCGAGCAATCGGAGCCTCGCCGAGTCCCCGAGCGACGACAGCGTCCGCCTGGGCTCCGCCGTCTCCTCCTGCGCGCGAAGCGGTGACGCCATGGCGGACAGGGCGGGACCCGACGCGAGGAGGACGAGGACGACGCGGCTCGAGAGCCATCTGGGCATGGAAGGCGCTCCGGTTGGCGGTGACCCAGCATACGAGGTGGTCGACCGCCGCTTACGCAAGGGCGCCCCCACATGGAACCGCCCAGGGGGACAGACCTGCGGAGTGGATCCCCCGGGGTTCGACGTGGCGATCTACTTCGCGGTGCTCACGTCGTCCTGAGCCCTACGCGATTCGTTGCGCGCGCCGTGGCGCGCGCAACGGCCCGGAGTCGAGTTCGGGCTCCGGGCCGCCTCTGTCGTGGTGGTCTACGACTCGTCGCGCACGCGCCGATAGCCGGAGAAGACCACGGCACCGAAGAGGATGAGGAGAACGGGGAGCGCGAAAGCGAACAGGATCCCGGGGCCCACGTGATTCCAGAGATCCGCCACGAGAGCGAACGTCGTGCCCATGTTGTACCCGCCAGATCTATGTGAAAGGCCTCGCCAAGCAGGCCCTTCGAATTCGAAAGAATGAACCAACGGATATATTCTAGCCCCTCGGGGGCCCTTGGTCAGTCGGGAAAACCCCCACAAGACGAGGGGAGGTGCTCGGTATCGGTCGGCTACCCCGCGTCGTGCGGGTCCCGCGCCCTCAGCTGCAGCGCCTCGAGGGCGTGCTCGCCCTCGACCTCCCGCGCCCCTGCGAGGTCGGCGATCGTGCGCGCCACCTTGAGCACCCGGTGGTACGCCCGGGCTGACAGGCCCTGTCGGTCGACCGCTCGGCGGAGCACCGAGGCGGTCCCCTTCCCCGCGCGGACGAAGCGGCGCAGCAACGCCACGTCCATCTGGCGCGTTGGCGTGGACATCCCGGATCTCGGCGAAGCGCTCGGCCTGGATCGCCCGCGCCCGCGAGACCCGATCCCGCACGACCTCCGTCGACTCTCCCCGCGTTTCGTCGGCCAGCTCCCGGAACGCGACGGTCGGCAGCTCCACGTGGAGGTCCAGCCGATCCAGGAGCGGACCGGACACCCGGCCCCGGTATCGCGCCACCAGCGGCGGATCGCAGAGACAGCGGTCGGTCCGGTCCCCATGGTAGCCGCACGGGCACGGGTTCATCGCCCCCACCATCAGGAACCGGGCCGGGAACCGCTCGGACGCGCGGGCGCGCGACAGGCGCACCGCGCCGTCCTCGAGAGGCTGACGCAGAACCTCCAGGACGTTGCGCCGGAACTCGGCGAGCTCGTCGAGGAAGAGGACGCCGTGGTGCGCCAGGGAGATCTCGCCGGGACGGATCGGCACCCCTCCCCCCACCATCCCCGCGTCGCTCACCGTGTGATGCGGCGCGCGGAACGGGCGGCGGGTCACGATGGCTTCTCCCGGTGGGAGGCAGCCTGCCACCGAGTGGACGCCCGTGGCTTCCAGCGCTTCGGAAAGCGTCATCGGCGGGAGGATCCCGGGAAGGCGTCGCGCGAGCATCGTCTTGCCCGACCCGGGTGGGCCGATCATGAGCAGGTTGTGCGCGCCCGCGGCCGCAACCTCCAACGCGCGCTTGGCCCACTCCTGCCCCTTTACGTCCCTCAAATCCGGCCCGCCGGGCACGGGGGCGCGCAGGAGGGCGTCCACGTCCACGGCTACGGGCCGCAGCGGGGGTACCGCCGTCCAGGTGCCGCCGCACCGCACCCAGCGAGGCGGCACCCAGGACCGTGAGGCCCCGGACCACGGCGGCTTCGGGTGCGTTGCTCTCCGGCACGACCAGCGTGCCGACGCCCGCATCCGCGCACCGGACCGCGACCGGAAGCACGCCGCGTACCGATCGGAGCGATCCGTCGAGGCCCAGCTCCCCCAGGAACGCCATCCCCTCGAGACGGGCGGGGTCGAGGTGGCCCGCGGCCGCGAGGAGCCCGACCGCCACGGGCAGATCGAACGCGCTGCCGTCCTTGCGGACGTCGGCGGGAGCGAGGTTTACGGTGATGCGTCGGGGGGGCAGCGGAAAGCCGACGTTGCGCAGCGCCGCGCCCACGCGCTCGCGGCCCTCCCGCACCGCTCCTTCGGCCAGGCCCACGACCGCGAAGGCGGGCAAGCCGGGCGCGAGGTTCACCTCGACGCGGACGAGGTAGGAGTCCACGCCGCGCACGGCGGCGGTGGTGACCTGGGCGAGCATGAGCGGAATGGTGACGCCCCGCCCGGGGCAGGCGAATGGGCGGATGGGTCCAGGTGCCGGCGCGTGGTGAAAACGGACATCACCGGGTGGTGCAACCGCCCCTCCAACACGTAGGGAATTTCCCGCTTGTGTCCCCCCACCCGGGCGGGTACCCTACGTTGCCGGTCGGCGGACGTTTTCCGGCCGGCTTCGTGTTTTTTCGAGGAGAACGAACCACAAGGGAGCGCGTCCATGAAGGTCGCCGTCCTGAAGGAAACACGCCCCGACGAGCACCGGGTGGCCCTGGTCCCCCAGGGCGTGCAGCAGCTCGTCAAGTCGGGTCTCGAGGTCACCGTGCAGAGCGGCGCGGGAGCCGCGTCCGGCGCGTCCGACGACGACTACCGGACGGCCGGAGCGTCGATCGCGCCCGACGCGGCGAAGGCCCTCAAGGGCGCCGATATCGTGCTGCACATCAATCCGCCGAGCGCCGAGGAGGTCGTCGGGGATGCGCGAGGGCACGATCCTCGTCTCCTTCCTGAACCCCCTGGTCGACCTCGACCTGGTCGAAAGCTCCAGGCCAGGAAGATCACCGGCGATCTCCATGGAGCTCGTCCCGCGCATCACGCGCGCACAGTCGATGGACGCGCTCTCGTCGCAGGCCACCGTCGCCGGGTACAAGGCCGTGCTCATGGCCGCGGACAACCTGCCCAAGTTCCTCCCCATGTTCACCACCGCCGCGGGCACCATCCGGCCGGCCAAGGCGCTGGTGCTCGGCGCGGGTGTCGCGGGGCTTCAGGCCATCGCGACGGCGAAGCGGCTCGGTGCCGTCGTCGAGGCCTTCGACGTCCGCCCAGCGGTCAAGGAGCAGGTGCAGAGCCTGGGCGCGAAGTTCCTCGAGACCGAGCACGACGTCACCGCCGAGGGCGAGGGCGGCTACGCCAAGGAGCTCTCCGAGGAGCAGCACAAGAAGGAGCTCGAGCTCATCGCGGCGCACATCGCCGACGCGGACATCGTCGTCACCACCGCGCAGATCCCCGGACGCAAGGCGCCGGTGCTCATCACGGCCGACATGGTGAAGTCGATGAAGCCCGGCTCGGTCATCGTGGACCTGGCCGCGCGAGAGCGGCGGCAACTGCGAGCTGACGAAGGCCGGCGAGACCATCGTGGCCCACGGCGTCCAGATCTTCGGCTCCGGCCAACATTCCCGCCACGATCCCCGTCCACGCCAGCCAGATGTACTCCAAGAACATCGTCACGCTGTGGGCGAGTTCGTGGACATGAAGGAAGGCGACGCTGAACCTCGACTTCGCCAACGACGTGGTGGGGCCCTCGACGGTGACCCACGACGGCGAGATCGTGAACGAGCGGGTCAAGCAGGCCGTGGGCGCGTGAGCCCCACGATGCCCCTCGACGAACCAAGAACGCTTGTGGTCCGACTCACGAACACGGTGAAGCCGATGCCGTCGTGTTGGTGAATCGGGCTGCTCAGCCCTACTCCGAGGAGAACCCATGGGCGAGTTGATGATCGGACTCTATGTGTTCACCCTCGCGACCCTGGCGGGCCGCGAGGTGATCACGAAGGTCCCCCCGACCCTGCACACGCCCCTGATGTCGGGCGCGAACGCCATCTCGGGCATCTCGATCGTCGGTGCCCTGGTGGTGGCGGGCCGCGCGGAGGGAACGCTGCAGATCGTGCTCGGCGTGGCGGCGATCGCGATGGGCACGATCAACGTGATCGGCGGCTTCATGGTCACCGACCGCATGCTCGCCATGTTCAAGAAGCGCTAGGAGAGGCTCGACATGAACCAGCGAAATCCTCGTCGAGCTGACCTACCTCGTCTCCGCGATCCTCTTCGTCGTCGGCCTCAAGCGGCTCCAGTCCCCCGCCACGGCCCGACGCGGCAACGCCATCGCCGCCGTGGCCATGCTGCTCGCCATCCTGGCGACGGTGGTGGACAACCAGATCCTCTCGTGGACCGAGATCATCGTCGGCGTCGCCATCGGCGGCATCGTTCGGCGGCGTGTCGGCGCGTACGTGGTCAAGATGACCGCCATGCCCCAGATGGTCGGCCTCTTCAACGGCTTCGGCGGCGGCGCGTCCGCGCTGGTGGCCATCGCCGAGTACCTGAACGTCACGGCGGCGAACGTCGGCACCGGCACGTACGGCGTGAGCATCATGCTCGGCACGTGCTCATCGGCGGCGTGACGTTCTCCGGGCTCGATGATCGCGTTCCTGAAGCTCCAGGAGTGGATGACCGGGAACCCGATCACCTACCCGCTCCAGAAGACGCTCAACGCGCTCATGTTCATCGGCGGTCATCGTGACTCGCCGTCATGGCCATGGGCGTCGGGAACTTCCGGCCGCCGAACACTGATGTTCTGGATCCTGCTGGCGATCGTCGCTGGTGCTGGGCGTGACGCTGACGATCCCCATCGGCGGCGCGGACATGCCCGTGGTGATCTCGCTGCTCAACTCCTACTCGGGGCTGGCGGGCGAGCGCGGCGGGCTTCGTCATCATGAACATGGTGCTGATCATCGCCGGTGCCCTGGTGGGTGCTTCGGGGATCATCCTCACCATGATCATGTGCAAGGGGATGAACCGCTCGCTGACCAACGTCATGTTCGGCGCGTTCGGCGGCACCGCGAACGTGGACAAGTCGCAGATCGGCAAGCGCCCGGTGAAGCGCGCCGACGCCGAGACGGTGGCCGCGGAGCTCGGGTACGTCCACTCGGTGATCATCGTGCCCGGGTACGGCCTGGCCGTGGCCCAGGCACAGCACGAGCTGCGCAAGGTCGGTGATCTGCTCGAGGCGCGCGGTGTGGACGTGAAGTACGCCGTGCACCCGGTGGCCGGGCGCATGCCGGGGCACATGAACGTGCTCCTGGCGGAGGCCGACGTCCCCTACGACAGGCTCTTCGACCTCGACGAGATCAACGACGACTTCGCCAACACGGACGCGGTGCTCATCGTGGGCGCCAACGACGTGTGCAACCCGGCGGCCCGGGATCCCAACAGCGTCATCGCCGGGATGCCGATCCTGGACGTGGACAAGGCGCGCCGGACCATCGTCATGAAGCGATCGCTGTCTCCGGGCTTCGCCGGGATCGACAACGACCTCTTCTACAACGACAACAACCTCATGTTCTTCGGGGACGCCAAGCAGTCCATGGCGGACCTGGTGAAGGCGATCCGCGAGCTGGCCTGACCCGGCCGGACCACGCGCGGCGAGGGGGCCGGGGGCGAGTCGCTCCCCCGGCCCCCTCGATTATCCCGGGGGCCCCGGGCGAGCCCGTGCGCGACTCCCGGAGCGCCTTCCGGATCCGCGGTCCCGGGACGATCTTTCGAGGCGCGCCGACCTCCCACCGCGAGCGCAGAGCCATGAGCGAGCCCACCCCGGACGCCGACCCCACGCAACTCCGCACCATGACCGTGATCTGGCTGGCCCTGATGGCGGGCGTTGCCATGTACACGATCGTGGCGTACGTGTTGGTGGAGGTGATGGGCGTGCGCGTACAGGGCGGTGCGGCGGCGGTCTCCGGCATGCTGACCTGGGCGGCCTCCGCGGCCGCGCTGGTCCTCGGTGCCGGCCTTCTCGTGGCCCGGCGCGCCGAGGAGGGAGTGGACAGCTCGCTGCCCCCCGAGCGGCGCGTTGCGCGCTACTTCACCACGAGGCTCGTCGGGCTGGCGATCGAGGAGGGCGCCGGCTTCCTCGTGATCACGCTCAGCCTCATCGCGGCCGATGGGATCTGGGCCGCTGCCGCAGGCGTCGCGACCTTGGGGGTGATGTGGATCTCGGGCCCTCGTCGGGAGCACGTCGACCGGCTGTTGCGGGGCTGACCGCTCAGGACGAGGCTGCCGCTGCGGCCGCGCGCAGGAGGGCCCAGGCCCGTGCGACGTGCTCGCGGGTGGTCTTCAGGTTCCCGATCGCCAGGCGGATCACCAGGCGTCCGTTCAGGCGGGTGGGCCCCACGAATACCTCTCCCGAGGCGTTGACGCGGTCGATGATGGCCTGGTTCAGCCGGTCCGCAGCCTCCCCGTCCACGCCCTCCGGCGCGTACCGGAACACCACCAGGGCGAGCGGCACCGGGGCCACCCGCTCCCACTCCTGCGCCTCGTCAACCCAGCCGGCGAACGCACGTGCGAGCTCGACATGGGCGCGGATCCGGGCCACGATCCCCTCCCGGCCGAATGCGCGCAGCACGAACCAGAGCTTGAGCGCGCGGAAGCGGCGCCCGAGGGCCACCCCGTAGTCCATGAGGTCGCGGGCCTCGCCCTGCTCCGGCATCCGGAGATACGCGGGCACCAGGGAGAAGGCGCGCACGAGGAGCTCCGGGTGACGGCAGTAGAGGGCGGAGCAGTCGACCGGCGTAAACAGCCATTTGTGCGGGTTGATGACGATCGAGTCGGCGTCCTCCCATCCCGCGAAGCCTTCGCGCAACTCGGGGACGATCGCCGCGGGCCCCCCGTACGCCGCGTCCACGTGCACCCAGGCACCGTGCGCGCGGGCGATCGGCACGATCTCGGCCACCGGATCCATGGAGGTGGTGGACGTCGTGCCGAGCGTCGGGACCACCGCCACGGGCACGATCCCGGCGGCCACGTCCTCCTCGATGGCGGCCCGCAGCGCTTCCGGGCGCATGCGGAAGGCCTCGTCGGTGGCGATCGCCCGATAGCCGACCTTGCCGAATCCCAGCGCCAGCACCGACTTCTCCACCGAAGAATGGGCGTGCTCGGAGGCGTAGATCCGGCCCGGCCGCTGGCCCCAAAGGCCCTCGGCGCGGGATGTCGGGTAGGCGCGCTCCCGCGCGGCGGCCAGCGCGTACATCGTCGACGTGGAGGCCGTGTCGTTGATCGTCCCGTCGAACCCCTCCGGCAGCCCGACGAGCTGCCGCAGCCAGTCGAGCGTGACCTCCTCGAGCTCGGTGGCCGCCGGCGAGCTCCGCCACACCATCGCGTTGACGTTGAGGGCCGCCGCGAGCATCTCGCCGAGGATCCCCGGCCCCGAGCCGGTGATGGCGAAGAAGGCGAAGAAGGACGGGTGGTTCCAGTGCGTGATCCCCGGCACGATGACGTCCCGGAAGTCCTCCAGGGCGGCGTCCATGGGCTCGCCGTGCTCGGGAGCCGACCGCGGCAGCGCGTCACGGATGCCCCCCGGTCGGAGGCCGGCGGGAAAGACCGGGAGCTCGCCGACACCCTCCAGGTAGTCGGCGATCCAATCCGCCACCTCGTGGGCGAGCCGCCGAAACTCCTCGGCTGGCAGGTCTCCGACGCGGGGCACGCTGTCCGTGCTCAGACCTCCGCGACGGACTCCGCGCCCTCGGCGGCGAGCTCTCCCGGGACACGCCCCAGGATCTCCCGCAGCTCGGCCCGGACTCCGTCGAGCTGGGCGCGCACCTCCGCCATGAGCTCAGCCGTCGGCGGCGCGTCGGGAATCCCCGAGCCCTCGAACAGCGAGAAGAACAGCGCGTCGGTGTGGCCGACGCTGGCGTGGGTCACCCCGGTGTCGAGCGCGCGGTTCAGGCGCAGGACCTCGCGCAGGGACAGGCGGACGCGTCCCCCCAGCGGCGGGTCCTGGTAGAGGAGCCGGATCACGGCCTCCCGGAGGATCTGGAACTCCTCGATGACCTCGCCGGCGGCGAGCCCGCGACGCGCGGCCACGGCGCCGAACAGCTCCGAGGTGCGGATCCACAGCGGCTCCACCTGATCCCGATGCGGCCCCAGCAGCGCCGGCAGGAAGCTGGCGAGGAGCGTCGAGGAACTCCTCCAGCAGGCCGTTGACCCCCTCGAGGAGTGGTCGTAGCGGCTCTGGATCTCGCGGTGCCAGCGGTCGCACCAGCCGGGGGAGACGCTCCTCGACCCAGTCGGCGAACTCGGCGGGGCTCGACCTTCCGGTGGGAACGCTCGGCATGCAAGGACGATGGGAAGGGCGGTCTGGTAGCGAGGCTCGGCCGCGATGTTCCTCATGTCCGCCTGGGTTGGGATTTCTGCGGATCGCCGAGCCCCGGTGGGCTCCCGGCGGGGAGCCGGGCCCGCGGCGGGCCGGCTCGGCAGTATGAATAAAGATGCCCGAAACGACGGGGCGTCGCTACCCCCGCGTACCCGACGCACCCGCCCAGGCGCGTAACTTCAGCGTCACGGTCGTCCCGACCCCGACGGCGCTCTCCAGGAGCACCTCCCCACCCCACGACTCCACCAGCCGGCGCACGATCGCCAGCCCAGGCCCGGTGCCCGTGGAGCGGGTGCTGAAGTGGGGCTCGAACACCCGGCCGACCAGGGGCATCGGGGATGCCCGCGCCGTCGTCCACGACCCGCAGGATGAGACGCCATCCGCCGTCGACGCGAGACCTCGACGCGGACGCTCCCGCCCGAGGCGCACGCCACCCGGGCGTTCTCGAGGAGGTTGACCAGCACCTCCTTCAGCTCCGGCACACGCGCCCGCACCGCGGGGAGGCCGCGCTCGATCTCCCGTCGGAAGCGCACCGGCCCCTCCGACGCTCTCGTACAGCGCCAGCACCTCGTTCACGACCGCGGCGAGGTCGACGGCGGCGAGGGGCACTTCGTCGTACTCCGACGGCGCGCCGAACCGCGAGAAGCTCTGGGCGATGGCCGCCAGACGATCGATCTCCTTCAGCATCGGCGTCGGCGTTGCGCCCCAGGATGTCCTCGAAGTCGGGCCGTCGGTCTTCCCAGGCCCGCCGGATGTGCTGGACGCTGAGCTTGATCGGCGTGAGCGGGTTCTTCACCTCGTGCGCCACCTGCCGCGCCATCTCCCCCCAGGCCAGCACCCGCTCGGTGCGCAGCTCGTCTGTGACGTCCTCGAGCGCCACCACCGCACCACCCTGGGTCGCCGCGGTCCCCAGGCGGCGGGCCCGGACACGGACTCGCCGGGCCCCGGCAGTGGAGCTCCACGTCGGACTCCTCGTCGTCACCCGCCATGAACCCCTGCAGCCAGGCGCCAGCTCCTCCCCGAGCGTCCCGCTCGACGGGAAGCGGCTCGACCGACCTGTACGTCGCCCTCGAGCAGAGCCGTCGGCCCGGGGGTTCACCAGGGTGACCCGCCCCGCCGGGTCCAGGGCCACCATGCCCACGGCGGCCTCCTCCATGATGGCCTGGGTCCGTCGGGTGGTGCGCACGAGCTGACGGCGGGCGCGCCGCAGACGCGCGACCATGCGGTTGAACGCGCGGAACACCGCGCCGAACTCGTCCGCGCGATCGGAGGGAGGCGCAGCCCCAGGTTGCCCGCCACCCACCCGCTCCGACGCCACCTGGAGCGCCTGGATCGGCCGGGTGAGCGCGCGCCCCACCAGGAGTGCCAGGCCGAGCGACAGCGCCGCGCCGACCATCACCGCGAAAGCCAGCAACTCCGCCACGTCCGCGGACCGGATGGCGGTGGCACCGGCCTGCAGGGGCACCTGGGCGGCGAGGACGTCGTCGTCGGGCAAGCGCCGGTAGGCGGTGACGTACTCCCAGCCGCCGAGCCGGGTCTCCGTGGAGCTCGCGCACGTCCTCTCGCCCGGCCAGGAGGCGGTGCACGTCCATCGGGACCCACCCTTCGTACAGGCCGAGCTCCACCAACTCCTCCACCGAGCCGTCGCGGAGCTCCCCGCCCCGGTACTCCAGCAGCTCGACGCCGACCCGGCGGGCCAGCGCCTGCATGCGCCCGCCCACCTCGAAGTACCATCCGGCCGCGTCCTCCGCCACGCGATCGGCCAGGACCTGCGCGGTGCGGTGGGAGGCGTCCGCGATGGTCCGGTAGGCGAGGGTCCCGAAGATCGCGTTGGCCAGGACGAAGAACCCGAACAGCGCCAGCGTGACGCGCGCCCGGAAGGAGATCATCAACCCGGTCCACCGCAGATCCTTCGGCAACGCGTCGCGCAGGAAGCTCCGTCCTCCCGCCCGGAGAGCGAGGAAGAGCAACATGTCCGCCAGAAGGAGCAAGGTTGCCCGCGCCGTAGCCAGCCAGACGCCGGGCAGCGGCACCCCGTAGTGGGCGTGATAGTCGACCCCGTTCGAGTAACGCAGGAGCCGCTCCGCCTGCCACCCGTCCCGGGTCCGCGCCCAGTGGAGCCCCGGTGGTCCGTCCGCCGCACCGTCCTCGACCGGGATCAGGGTCAGCGGAGGGGGCTCACGGGTCGCGCCTCCCGCCAGGAGCGGACTCAGGGGCGCCCCCGCCAGCGGGTCGGCGAAGGGAGGGGCCGCCGCCGTGAGGATCTCGCCGGATGCCAGCGTCACCCGCAGCACGTAGCGGGCATCGTCGCGGTTGTAACGCAGGATCCGAAGCCCCGGCGCCGGGCCCGGGTCCTCCTGGACCTCGCTGGCCACCACCGGTCGCTCCGTGACCCCCACGCGCAGCTCTTCCTCGGGAATGCCCGCCGACGACCAGAGCGTGAGCCACGCGGGCTCCCCGAGCTCGGCCAGGCCGCTCCGACGCCACGCCCCGTAGAGGAGATCCACCCCCCGCTCCCCCGACCTGGACAGGGAGTCGGCCGATCGACCCAGGTGGAAGAGCGCCAACTCCAGCGCGGGATCGTCGGGCGCCGCGAGTCGCTCGAGGTAGGCGCTCGCGCGATCGAGCCTCGCCTCCACGCGGTGGGCCCAGGCGGCGGGAATGGCGGCGGTGAGGGCGATCAGGCCGGCCAGGACCCACGACGCAAGCGAGGGCTGCCACCCGGGTCTCGAGCCCATCGAGCCCGCGGCCAGGGCCACGGGCAGCCCCCACAAGGCCAGCCACCAGATCGGGAGCGAGCCGCTCATCCAGACGAACGCGGCGCTCCCCACACCCAACGCGCCTCCGAGCGCCACCGCGGCCACACCGAAAGGCCGACGCTCCGCCCTGGCGGGGGCCAGCACCAGCAGCGTGCCGACGAGCAGCGTCAACAGGATGCCCGCCGTCCCCTGGTAGACCACCCAGAACGCTTCGCTCCCGGCGAGCGCCCCGGGGAGGGCGCCCCGAGCCAGCCACGCGAGGAGGAGCGGCGCGGAGAGGGCCGCCAGCACGCCCGCGACCACCGGCGGGACACGTCGCCGTGGCCGTGGGAGCACGGCCACGAGGGTCACGCCGGCGAACGTGAGCGCGGCGAGGCGCCCCAGCGACAGCGGGATCGGGCCGGCGAGGCGGAAGCGGCCGCCGTCGAAGAGCGGCGCCAGGGGTCCGATCAGCTGGAACGGGAGGGCGGCCGCCAGAAACAGCAGGGCGGAAGCCGCGACGCCACCAGCGGCAAGCCGCGGCAACCCGCCGGCCGCCAGCAGCAGCCAGGAGCCGAGCGCCAGCCCCCCCACGATCAGCCTCCACCGGTCCAGGATCTCGGCGACCCGCGTGGAGCGCTCGGGAGGCTCGAGCACCACGCTGAACAGCGTGCGGTCGCCCAGCGTGAGGTCCCACCCGCCCTCGCCTCCCCCGGACCCGGCGCGCACGATCCGCACCGACTCGCCGACCTCCTTGCGGAACTCCGCCGCGAAGTCCCCGGCATCCGCTCCCATCGGCCCGGGGAGGTCGGTGCGAAGCAGGATCGCCGCCATGGCCGTCCCCTGGTCCATGGACGAGGCCGTCACGTACAGGTAGCCGAACAGAGGGAGATCGCCGTACCAGTAGCGCCGGAGGCCACGCTGGACCTCCTCGGGGACCCGCCCGCGGTGCGTGCCGTCCCACACACGCAGATCGCCGGACGGACCGAACAGCGCGAGCGCCGTCACGCCGTACCGTCGGCGCAGCCGGCGGACCGTCTCCGCCATCCCCTCCGGGTCGCCGAGCGCCGCCTGCCCGAGCGCGTCCGCCGCAGCCTCGGCCGCCTGCCACCGAGCCTCCAACTCGTGGTTCAGGCGCTCGCCCACCACCGTTTCGCGCTCCTGCCAGTAGCGCGTCCCACTCCCCCGCGACCCGCCCCACCTGGCGGTGTGCGTAGAATCCCGCCAGGATCCCGACCAGGAGCACCACGGACCCCAGCGCTCCGGCGACGGTGCGGCTCCGCCCCCACAGGACGCCCGCCAGGAGGCCGACCGAGGCCGCGGCCAGGGGCGCCCCGCCCGGCGACGCGGACCAGATCGCCAGCGCCGCCACGCCCAGCCAGGGGCCAAGCCAGCCGGCCGCGGCGGCCGCCTGGGACCACGAACGTGAGGAATGCGCGTGTGAGGTCATACGCCTTGGACGAACTCAGCTGGCCGGAGGTGGGCCGGATCCTGGCGAGGGAGCCCCGTCTCCTGGTGCCGGTCGGCGCCCTGGAGCAGCACGGCCCGCACCTTCCCCTCGGGGCCAACACCCTCCTCGCGAAGGAGGTGGTCGCCGAGGTGTCGCGGACGCACGGGATCCTCCGCGCTCCGCCATTCTGTTACGGCGTCACCCAGGGTGGAGGTCCCTGGGCGGGAGCCGCCGGGCTCCGGCGCAAGACGTTCCACCGTGCGCTGAACGAGCTTCTCGCCGGCTGGGAGGACCACGGCGTCTCTGAGTTCGTCGTCGTCACCGCGCACCGATACGAGCCGCACGTGGAGGCGATCCTCCTGTCGCTGACCGACCGGTCGGCCACCACGGTGTTCGACCTCTACCAGATCGACGTCTCCGATCTCCTGGAGGGCGACCCCGAGCGGGAGCACGGAGGTGAGTTGGAGACGTCGCTCGTCATGCATCTCGCTCCCCACCTGGTGAGGCCCGGCGAAGCGGTGGACTTCGTACCCGAAGGACGTGCGCTGCGAAGATACACGCGGCGGCGGATGCCCACACCCCCGCAGGAGGCACGCGGCCTGGTGGGGCGGCCGAGCCTCGCCAGCGCGGAAAAGGGCCGCGCCATCTTCCGACGTTGGGTCGAGCGCCTGGCCGACGTTCTCGAGATGCCGACCCGAACCACGGGGGTCCGGCGGGGGTAGGACATCGTTGCATGAATCCATCGGCCGCCGGGTGGCCGACCGTTTCCCGTCCCCGGAGGACGCGCATGCCCCGCCCCCACCACGCCCTGCTCGCCGCCCTGCTGTTGGCGGGCGTCCCCGTGCCCACTTCCGCGCAGAGCGTCCTGGTGGACGAGGGCACGTTCGCCGTGCGCCTGGGCGGCCGCGACGCCGGGACCGAGGAGTTCACCATCCGCCGGGCGGGCATGGGCAACGACGCCACGGTCATCGCCAACGCGGTGGTGCAGCTCGACACCGGCGAACGGCCAGCTCGAGCTGCGTCCGCTGCTGGAGACCGTGCTCCCCGACGGGGCGGCCGCCAGCTACCAGCTCAAGGTGTCCGGCGCCCAGACGGCCGAGCTGAGCCTGGCTCTTGCCGGTCGCCGCTACGTGTCGCGCATCCGCACGGACGCCGGCGAGGAGGAGCGGGAGTTCCTTGCGCGGCCGGAGACGCGGATCCTCGAGGAGGACGTGGCCCACCAGTACTACTTCCTGCGCAACGTGCGGGAGGGCGTCGCGTGTCCCCGTGATCGAGCCCCGCACCCGCCGCCAGCTCCAACTCGTCGCGTCCGCCTGGACGGACGAGGAGGTGCGCGTCGGCGCGGCGCGCGTGTCCAGGCGCGGCGCGTGTCGTTCAGCGGTGGAGACGCGGAGCGTGTCGTCTGGTACGACCGCCAGGGGCGCGTCCTGCGCGTCGAGATTCCGTCGCGCGGATACGTCGCGGAGCGGCAGGACCTGGTCGGCTAACCGGTCGACTCCCTCCGCCATCTTGGTGGCGGGTGACCGGTGGTTACGTTTGTTGCGGTCGCTCTCCGATTTGAAGGGGACCGTACCTCGGCCCGTAGTGCCTGTCGAATCTCCGAAACACCCGCGCTGAGGACGGGCGTACGGGCGAGTGTGCCCGCTGGCGAGTAACGCATTCCAGGGAGGTCGTGAGGATGAGGATCCGTGCAGGCGTATGGGCCTTCTTGGGGCTGTTCGCAGCCTCGCCGCTGGTGGCCCAGGACGCCGTGCCCGATACGCTGTCGCTGGAGCGTGCGCTGGACATCGCCCGAAGCAACAACCCCACCTACCTGCAGGCGCGCAACGACCGGGAGCTGGCCGACTGGGACGTGCGGCAGGCATACGGGCAGCTCCTCCCGACGGCGTCGGCGAGCTCCTCGGTGACCTGGCAGGGCGCGGGCGAGCAGACCTTCGGGTCCCTCACGCTGCAGGACCTGGGCTTCGGCAACCTGCCCTCGTACTACCTGTCGAGCTACGGCGTCTCCCTCGGGCTGAGCCTGGACTGGAGCACCCTGCGGGGCCCGGCGCCAGGCGAAGGCCCAGCGCGAGGCCACCTCGGCCCGGATCCGCGCTTCGGAAGCCGATCTGGTCACCCAGGTGACGGGGGCGTATCTCGAGGTGCTCCGGCAGGGAGAGGCGCTGCGCCTGGCGCGGCAGCAGCTCGAGAACAGCCAGTTCAACCTCCGTCTCGCCCAGGGTCGGCTGGAGGTGGGCGCGGCCACCCCCATCGACGTCGGCCAGGCCGAGGTCCAGGTGGGCCGCTCCCGGGTCGGCGGTGCTGCAGGCGGAGAACGCCGTGGCCGACCGCCCGCATGCGCCTGCTGCAGCAGCTGGGGGTGTCCGTCGACCAGGACGTGCAGCTGTCGACGACGTTCGACCTGACCGAGCCGACCTGGACGGAGGAGGAGCTCCTCGACCGGGCCCTCCAGATGAACCCGGGCCTCGAGGCCAGCCGCAGCTCCAGGCGAGGCCGCCGACGTCGGCGTCAGCCAGGCCAGGGGCGCCTACTACCCCTCCCTGAACGTCTCGACCGGATGGAGCGGCTTCACGCGCGAGGCCAGCAGCGTCGACTACCAGATCGCCCAGGCGAAGGCCCAGGTCGCCGGGCAGGTGGCCCAGTGCAACTCCATCAACGAGCTCTACAGCCGCCTGGCCGATCCCCTCCCGCTCCAGGACTGCACGCAGTACGCGTTCACCGACGCCCAGCGGCGGGCCATCATCAACGGGAACGACCAGTTCCCCTTCGACTTCCAGCGGCCGCCGCTCAGCGTCAGCGTCGACGTTGAGCATCCCGATCTTCCAGGGACTGAGCCGCCAGCGGAACCTCGAGGCGGCGCGGCTCCAGCAGGAGGACGCGGCCGAGCAGGTGCGCGAGCAGGAGCTGGCGCTGCGCGCCGACCTGCGCATCGGCCTCGCCAACGTGCGCACCGCCTACCAGAGCGCCCTGCTGGAGGAGCGCAACCGGCAGCTCGCCGAGCAGCAGCTCCGCCTGGCCCGCGAGCGCTACCAGCTGGGTGCCATCACCTTCGTGGAGCTGGTGGACGCCCAGACCGTGCTCGCCCAGGCCGACCGCGATCGCACGGCCGCCGTCTTCGCCTATCACGACGCCGTCACGAACCTCGAGGCGCTCGTCGGGGCTCCTCTCCGCAACTGACCGAGACGACGAGAACATGCAGACCCGAACGAAGGTCCTCATCGGCATCGTGGTGGTGGCGGTGTTCGCGTCCGCGGCCGCCCTCAGCGTGGCGAAGTCCCGGCGACAAGGGCGTCGAGGTGCGCATGGAGGAGGTCGCGCGACGCGACCTCGTCCAGATCGTCACCGCCAGCGGCAACATCCGGGCGCGGAAGGCCGTGGAGCTGAGCTCCGACGTCTCTGCCAAGGTGTCCGAGCTGCTGGTGGAGGAAGGCGAGGACGTCCGGGAGGGCCAGGTGCTCATGCGTCTGGACCCCGCCCAGTACCAGGCGGGGGTGTCCCGCGCCGAGGCAGCGCTCTCCCAGGCGAAGGCCACGCAGGCCCAGCAGGACGCGAACCTCGTGCAGGCCCAGCGCAACCTGGACCGGCTGCTGGCGCTGCGGGGGCGCGACTCCCTCCTGGTGAGCCCCCAGCAGCTGGACGACGCCGTGACGGCGCTGGACGTGGCCGAGGCCCAGATGCGCTCCGCGGAATTCGGCGTCTCCCAGGCGCAGGCCTCGCTGGACGAGGCCCAGGACCGCCTCTCCAAGACGATCATCCGCGCACCCATGGACGGGAAGATCACCCGCCTGAACGTCGAGCAGGGCGAGACCGTCATCATCGGGACGATGAACAACCCGGGGAGCCTGATCCTCACGATCTCGGACCTGTCGGTGATCGAGGTGGTGGTCCAGGTCGACGAGACCGACGTGCCCGAGATCTCTCTGGGCGACTCCGCCTCGGTCCGCATCGACGCGTTCCCCGACAGCACCTTCTCCGGGCGCGTCACCGAGATCGGCAACTCGGCCATCCGGCCTCCGTCGCAGCAGACGTCCGGGCAGCAGGCGGCCATCGACTTCGAGGTGGTGATCACCCTCGACCCGACGGACGCGAACCTCCGGCCCGACCTCTCGGCCACGGCCGACATCGTCACGGAGACCCGGGACGACGCGCTGGCCGTGCCGATCATCGCGCTGACCGTGCGCGAGAAGCCGGATTCGACCGCCGCGGACTCGGCCGCGACGGAGCAGGCACGCGAGAACGGACGAGCCCACGGACGAGGAGGGCGTGTTCGTCGTCCACGACGGCAAGGTGACGTTCAAGCCGGTGAAAGTGGGCATCGCCGGGCAGGAGTACTTCGAGGTGCTGTCCGGCCTCACCCAGGGTGACACGGTGGTCGCCGGACCCTACCAGCGCATCCGCCAGCTCAAGGACGGGGACGCGGTGAAGCAGTCCGAAACCCCGGCAGAGCCCAGCGGCTGACGGGGCGCGAGGAGCCACCGATGCAGCTGTGGGAAGGCGTCGCGCTCGCGTTCCACCAGATCCGCACGCAGAAGCTCAAGAGCTTCTTCAGCCTCCTGGGCGTGATCCTGGGCGTGATGTTCCTGATCGTGGTCGTCACCGTGGTGGAGGGCCTCGACCGCTACGTCCGAGAGGACTTCACCTCGGAGGTGTTCGGGGTGAATACGCTGACCCTGCAGCCGGTCGCCGAGCGTCAACATCAACATGGACCTGGAGGAGTGGCGGGCGCGCATGCGCCGACCCCGGCTCGACTACGCGGACGCGGAGGCTATCCGGCGGCAGCTCACCGTCCCGGCGCGCGTGGCCGTGGAGAGCGGCACGTCCAGCGACGGCGTGGGCGACAACGGCCGTACCGCGACCGGGATCCGGGTGACCGGCGCCTCCCCCGAGCTCTTCGCCATTCGTGATCTGACGATCGAGCGGGGGCGCGCCTTCACCCCGCAGGAGGCCGAGGCGGGGGTGCCGGTGATCGTGATCGGATCCGAGACCGCAGAGGTCGTCTTCCCGGGCGTGGACCCCCTCGGGAGGACCCTCCGCATCCGCGGCTTCCCGTACCGCATCATCGGGGTGCTGGAGAAGCGTGGGTCCCTGTTCGGGCAATCCCTCGACAACCAGGTGATCGCGCCGGCCCGCTCCCCCATCCAGTCGATCACCAACCCGCGCGGCGTCGTGGACGACATCATCATCCAGACGCTCGACCCGGACCAGCTGCGGGACGCGCAGGCGGAGGTCGAGGGCATCATGCGCGTGCGCCACCGGCTCCGACCGAGCGAGGAGAACGACTTCGCGCTCGAGACCGCGGAGCAGGCGATCAGCTTCTGGAACAAGATCTCCAAGATCCTGTTCACCGCCCTTCCGATGCTCGTGGCGATCTCCGTCGTCGTCGGCGGCATCGTGATCATGAACATCATGCTCGTGTCGGTCATGGAGCGGACGCGGGAGATCGGCGTACGCAAGGCGATCGGCGCCCGCCGACGCGACATCCTGACCCAGGTGCTGATCGAGTCGGCGACCCTGTCCACGGTCGGCGGGGCGTTCGGCGTGGTGGTGGGCATCGCGATCGCGTTCTTCATCGCGGCGGTCTCGCCTCTCCCCGCCGCCGTCAGCCCCATGTGGGCCGGCGTCGGGGTCGCCCTCGGCCTGTCCGTCGGCGTAGTCGCCGGTGTCTACCCGGCCTGGCGAGCCTCCAAGCTCGATCCGGTGGACGCGCTGCGCTATGAGTGAGCGGGAGCCTGGCAACGGGAACGCGGGGCTGACCGCGATCGGCGAAGGGCTCCTCATCGCCGTCGAGGCGATCCGAACGAACAAGATCCGCTCGAGCCTCACGATCCTCGGCGTGGCCGTGGGTGTCTCGGTGGTGGTGGCCATGGCCGCGCTCATCACCGGCTTCCGCACCAGCATGATGCAGGCGTTCGAGTCGGCCGGTCCGAACAACTTCTACGTAACGCGTTTCGACTTCACGGCGGTCCGGTCGGCCGACGAGGGCAACGATCGACCACCGTGGTGGAACAAGCCGGAGATCGAGCCGCTGGAAGCGGAGCGTCTTTCGGCACTGCCGGGCATCGACGAGGCCCTGTTCAACTACGGCTTCTCCGTGGACTTCGACTTCGAGGGGCGGCGCGTCCGCAACGTCCAGTCCCAGGGCAACTCCGCCGGCTGGCCCGGGTTCAACCCGGGCGACTTCATTGCCGGCCGGGATTTCACGCCGGCGGAGGTGCGGCAGAACCGTGCGCTCGTGGTCGTATCCGACTCGCTGGCCGCCGAGCTGTTCGGGCAGCGAGACCCGATCGGCCGCCGCGTGCGGGTGAGCAACGTCTTCCGCGGCACGCAGGAGTCGTTCACGGTCGTGGGCGTCTTCGCGCCCGAGCCGAACATCTTCTCCAACTTCGTGAAGCACTTCGCCGTGTTCCCCTACACGGCGGCCGAGCGACGCCTCCGCCAGTCCGCGTGGCAGGCGCAGATCCTGGTCGTGCCGAAGGACTCCGTGACCATGGAGCAGGCCCAGGACGAGGTCATCGCCGCGCTGAGGGGCATGCGTGGCCTGGGGCCCCGCGAAGAGAACAACTTCGCGCTCATCGCCTCCGGCCAGCTCCTGGATCTCCTCGACCGCCTCACCGGCGTGATCTTCCTGGTCATGCTGGCGCTGTCCTCCGCGGGGCTGCTGGTCGGGGGCGTGGGCGTGATCGGGATCATGCTGATCAGCGTGACCGAGCGCACCCGGGAGATCGGCGTGCGCAAGGCCGTGGGCGCCACCCGCAGGGAGATCCTCTGGCAGTTCCTGGTGGAGGCCTCCGTCCTCACCGCCTTCGGCGCCGCCGGAGGGATGCTCCTCGGGTGGGGCCTCGCCGAGCTCGTCGCGACCCTCACACCGCTGCCGGCGCGCATCCCCCTGTGGGCCGTGGGGACGGCGCTCGCGATGGCGGCGCTCACCGGGATGCTGTTCGGGCTGCTCCCCGCCTACCGCGCCAGCCGGCTCGATCCGGTGGTGGCGCTCCGCTTCGAATGAGCCCATGATGCGGCTCCGATGACTCCATCATCCCTGGACGTGCTGGCCGTCTTCGCGCACCCCGACGACGCGGAGCTGCTCTGCGGCGGCGCGCTCGCCAAGAGCGCCGACGCGGGGCAGCGCGTGGGAATCATCGACCTCACCGCGGGGGAGATGGGAAGCCAGGGCACGCCGGCGCTGCGCGCCGAGGAGGCGGAGAGGGCAGCCGAGGTGCTCGGCGTCTCCGTCCGCCGATGCCTGGAGCTCCCGGACTCCCGCCTGGAGAACTCGCACGAGGCACGTACCGCGCTCGCCGCGGTGCTCAGGGCGCTCCGTCCGCGCGTCGTGGTGACGCACTGGAAGGTCGGCCGCCACCGGGATCACCGGATCGCGTCCGAGCTCGTGCGTGACGCCTGCTTCCTGTCCGCGCTGCGCAATCTCGACGCTCCGGGGGACCCGTTCCGACCGTTGGCGCTGGCCTATGCGACGGCGTTCCGCGAGGATGCGGGCCCACCTTCGTTCGTGGTGGACGTCACGGGCCAGATCGACCGGAAGATCCGTGCGATCGAGGCCTACGCCTCCCAGTTCGAGGGGAAGACGCAGGCCGGGGAGGTCTTTCCCGGGGGCGACCGCCCGCTCGTCGAGCAGATCCGCGCCCGGGCCGCGTACGACGGGTCACTGATCCGCGTCGCCTACGGGGAGCCGTTCCGGGTGGACGAGACCCTGGCGGTCGAGACGCTCGGGGACCTGGAGGTTTCGACCTTCTGAGGAGCGTGCCCGCCGCGATCCTCTCCCGCGACTCGCACGGAGCCGTCCACACCGAATCCTCCGCTGGCCTGCCAGGCGAGCCTGTCGGCGGCGACGTCCTCCATCGGGGCTTCGGTCACCTCGCCCATCCCGCGCCCGAACACTCCTCCGTGAGCGGTCTACCTCGCGCCGGCCCGACGTGGGAGCCCTTGACCTGACGGCCCGTCCGGCGCGACCGTTCGTGATACCGTCAACCGACGGCTTCCCTCAGCGGCGTTCGCGCCAGCAGGGCGGAATGCAGATTGAGCTCCGCACGCTGGGCACGATCGACCTTTTCACCGATGACGGGCTGGCCGTCCAATCCGTCGTCGCCCAGCCCAAGCGCCTGGCCGCCCTGGTCTACCTGGCTCTGGCCGTGCCGGGGGGCTACGTACGCCGCGACACCCTGACCGGCCTGTTCTGGCCGGAGCTCGACCAGCAGCACGCGCGGGCCGCGTTGCGCAAGACGGTCTTCCACCTCCGCCAATCCCTGGGTGAAGGCATCCTGGTCGGAAGGGGCGAGGAGGAGTTGGCGCTCGCCCCGGGCGCGGTGTGGTGCGACGCGGTCGCGTTGAACGAGCTGCTTGCCCAGGACCGGCCCTCCGACGCGCTCGCGCTCTGCCGGGGCGACCTGCTCGACGGGTTCTATCTGCCCGAGGCGCCCACCTTCGAGCACTGGCTCGACGGCGAGCGCCAGCGGGTCCGACGACTCGCGGCCGCGGCGGCCTGGCGGGTTGCGGGGGCGGAGGAGGCCGCCGGCAACAGCGCCGCCGCCATCGAGTGCGGCCGCCGCGCCATCGCCCTGTCGCCCGACGACGAGACCGCGACGCGGCAATTGCTCTCGCTGCTCGACCGTGCGGGCGACTCGGCCGGCGCGTTCCGGCTCTACGAAGAGCACCGGCGGCGGCTCGAGGCGGAGTTCGAGCTGCAGCCGGCGCCGGAGACGCGGGCGCTCCTGGAGCGGATCCGGTCGCGCGCGGTGGTGATGAGCCGGCCCCCGCCCGCAGCCGCCGCGCCCGCCGCCGCTCCGGATCCGGCAACCGGAGAGCCGGGGGTCGCGCCGGCCGGCCTCCGGCGACGTGCGAAGATCGTGGCGCGAGCCGCCGCTCTGCTGGCCATGGCCGGGGTCGGGGCGGTCCTGGTGATGCGCGCCGGCCCGGCAGGCACGAATCTGTCTCTCGCCGTCGGCCACATCCGGGATTACGGGCAGCTCGATCCGGACGAGGCGCCCATGATCCGCGACCTCCTCTCCACGAACCTCGCGCGCGTGCCCGGCGTGCAGGTGGTGGGGAACACCCGGCTCTACGAGATGCTCGCAGGGGAGGATGGTGCAAGCGCCGCATCCCTCGTGCGCGCGGCCCGGCGCGCGGGCGCGACCGAAGTCGTCGAAGGGGCGCTGTATCACCTGGCCGATGGCCGGTTGCGCTTCGACCTGCATCGCGTAGCGCTGCAAACCGGTGCCCTGAGCGACCAGGTCTCGGTGGAGGGCTCGGACCCGTTCGCCGTCGTGGATGCCGCGACCCTGGAGTTGGCGAGCGTCATGCGCCTCCGCACCCCCGCGCTGCAGGTGGCGGACGTCGTGACCCCTTCCCTCGCCGCGTTCCGCTTCTACGAGCAGGGCTTGCGCGCGTACTACCTGCGGGGCGACGCCACGGCGGCGCGGCCTCTCTTCATCGCCGCCGTGGCCGAGGACTCGACCTTTGCCATGGCGGCGTACTACGCGTCCATGGTCTGCGATGGCGGCTCCCCCCCGTGCCACGACGTGCTTCTCGAGCAGGCGCGGCGGATGGCCCCACGCGCCACCGAACAGGACCGTCTGCTCATTCTCGCGACCTGGGCCAGATCCTGGGATGAACCGAGCGCCCTCGCGATCGCGGACTCGCTGGTCGAGCGCTATCCGCTACTCCCCGAAGGACATCGTATGCTCGGCGAAGCGCTGAAATGGGACGGCCGGTTCGCCGAGGCGGGCGACCACCTGCTTCGGGCCTTCCGGCTCGATTCCAGCGCGATGCTGGGCCGGGCGCCGCACTGCACCGGCTGCGACGCGCTCCAGGAACTGGCCAGCACGTACGTGATGACCGACTCGATGGCAGCGGCGGAGCGGATCGCGCGCCTGTTCGTGGCCATGGTGCCCGCGTCAGCCACGCCGTGGCGGCTACTGGAAGACGTCCTCGAGGCCCAGGGCCGGTACGGCGAAGCGGATGCGGCGGCCCGGCGGGCGAACGGCTCTCGCCGCTCACCCCGGTCGATGCCGCACTCAGCGACGTGAGGCGGGCTCTGCGCCGCGGCGCCTTCGCGGTGGTCGCCGAGCGCCTGGCATTCCTGGATGCGAGCGGAAGCCCGGCGTCTCTTGCGAGGCCGACTGGTGGCGAACGATCAGCGAGCGCAATCAAGGCCGGCTGTGGCTGCGCTCGCGGCCGCGCAGGAGCACACGCGTTGCTCGCGCGAGTCGGCTCCGGGCCACCCGCTGGCGCGGCTGCCGGAGGCGATCGTGCTCGCTGAATCGGGCAGGTTCCGCGAGGCGGCTGCGATCTACCACTCGATCGCGACCTTGCTGCAGATCGACACGGTCCAGCGCAGCAAGGTGGCGCGCAACCGCGCCTGGTTCCTGACACACGAGGCCTCGGCGCTCGTCGGGGCCGGGGACTCGGGCGCGCCCGCGCGCTGGCCGACACCATCGAAGCGCTCGGGCCCCGCAGCGCCTACGGCCGTGACCGGCTCCTGCACCACCACGTGCGCGGCCTGATCGCGCTCGCGGAGGGCAGACCGGCGGATGCGGAGTCCGAGCTGCGCGGCGCGATCTTCTCACCCGTCGCGGGCTACACCCGCACCAACCTTGAGCTCGGGCGGCTGCTCCTTGCAGAGGGTCGGCCGCGTGAGGCGATCGCTATCCTGAGCCCCGCCCTCAAGGGACCGGTGGAGGCGTCCAACCTCTACGTAACCCGAACCGAACTGCACGAGCTCCTCGCACGCTCCTTCGACGCCGCCGGCGTCCCGGACAGCGCGGCCGTGCACTACGCGCGAGTCGCGGACGCATGGCGCGACGCCGACGCCGCGTTCCAGCCCGAACGGCGACGGCAGCCGCGCGCCTTGCCGGCTTGCGCGCGGAGCTGCCGCCTCACTGATCCGTCCGCCGCTACACGGATCCCACCGCGGAGCCTCGTTCCCGGGCGCGCAGGTCCCCCGGAACACGCAGGTACGCCCAGGAAACGCACGGGCAGCACTCTTGACGCATACGCTGGCGCCTTTCTCTGCACGCATCCGGGGAGGAGCCGCACCGCTGCACCCACGGGCGCACAACCATGAGGCACAACCTCGCTCTGCGCTGTCGACCTTCACCGCGATGTCTTTGATCGGCTGCTCGAACGACAACGCGGCGCCCGTGTCGTACGTGGCGCGGCCGGGCACCCTGCCGGAATCCGCATCAGGCGGCGCCCTGATCCGCATCAACGGAGTGGCCGTCGGACGGGCCATCGCACGGGGCGGCAACGGTGCGGCAGAGTCGATCATAGCGATCGACGATATCGCCGGAGTCATCGACGGGCCTGCCCGCTCCGGGCGTCGTCATCTTCTGCTGCAGGGATCGCGACTGTTCGCCACGCGGACCGGGGGTTGCCCGAAGTGTCCTCTTCGCGTCCGTAGGGCGGTACTCCTCCGCGCGCGTTACCCGGCGAGGGGGTCGCAGCTACGTTCCCCTCGCCGATCTCGTTCTGGCTCTGGAAGGGCGGATCGAGGAGGCCAACGGCGCCCGGTACATCCGGATCCGGGTGGGCTCCTGCCGCTGGTGCATTCTCGAGCCTGGATCCCGGTGAGATGCGAGCCGGGGCCCGGCAGCTGCGCCGGGCCCGGGAGCGCGGACCCGACGAGCGCCATCACCGCCCGGCATGTCGAGAGGATCGGGTGGTTCAGGACCGTGAACATCCCGGGGGCGAGGCGGCAGTGAAGCATCCTGGACCCCGCGGTCACCTGCACCATCCGGGTGCTTGGAACGTGCCAACGAGGTTCGCTGGCAGCTCATGAAGACGTGGGTCCACCCGCGGGACCGCGGGCCGGGCTGAGCCGGGCGACCGGACGCATCGTGGGGGGTTCGGCTCCCGCCTGCCGGTTTCGGCGGGAGCCGACCGCGCTCCGGAATCGGTGTTGCCCGAACCTCTCCGGAGGTGTGGGAGCGTCTGCTAATCGACGCGCGTGGCCAGGAAGCCGTGCGTGACCCCGGAGAGGACGTACGAGCCTACCACGTCGCCCCGGGAGTTCACGCCGAACGCGCGCGTGGCCGTGGCCCCCGGGTAGTCGAGCAGAGTGTAGCCGGCTTCCGTACTGATGAATCCGTGCGTCAGCCCGTCCTTCACCACCACGCCGACGACGTCGCCGCGCGCGTTGATGTCCCAGGCCACGGTGTGCAGGGCGCCGGGCACCATGAAGGGCGTGAGCACGCCGTCATCGATGGTGTAGCCGATGTTGTGGCCGTCGTTGTAGAAGCCGACGATGTGCCGACCGTCCGGCGTGCCGCCGTTGTTCATCGACCACGTCGGATCGACCACCGTCGTTCCCGTGCGCGTGATGGTCACGCCCTTCATGCTCAAGCTGGTGTCGTGATCGTGGCCGCAGCCCAGGATGGTGCCGTCGGGCAGAACGCGCTGCAGGATCTCATATAGGAAGCCGTCGGCGCGCACCGACGTGAGCTCGCCCGTGGAACTCATGGAGAATCCGTGGTATGCGGCCAGTTCCTCCTCCTCGCCTGCGAAGGTGCCCACCAGCTTACCGCTCGGCCCGATGCCGCGCACGTCCGTGTAGAACGCGCCGGGGTAATCGATGGTGGTGACCTGACTCCCCTTCATGACGAACCCGTGTTCCCGTCCGTCGGAGGTGAAGTACCAGCCGACCACGTGCCCGGCCGCGTTGATGCCCTGGGCCGCGGTCAGGGTGGCGCCGGGCCCGTCAACGCTGGTGAAGTGGAAGGATGGCTCGGCGCGAGCAAGGTCGTAGGCCGCCGCCGGCACGTTCGTGACGCCCGACTCGGGCTCGACCGGCCCGGCGCGCTCGCACCCGGCCACCAGGCCTACTGCCAACAGGGCGCCTGCGACGGCACCCGCGTGTATTACGAACCGCTCCATGACTTGCCTCCGTGGTTGAGAACAGGCTCTGCTTGTTGCTCACCACGGTAGCAGGCGTCGTTCCCTGCCCGTTCCCCTGCCGTTCTTCCATGCGGACGAGACCGTGCGGCCGCCCGGGCCGGCGGCTCGGTGCTCTGGCAGCGGGTCGCATTCAGATGGGGAAGGAGATCCGCAGTGACGACCGCGCCGGCCTCGAGCGCCTCCTCCGCGGGCGCCGACCTACTGACTCCGGACGTGCCCCCGCTCCTCGGGACGACTCGCAGGACGCGCGCGGACGCTTCGAGTGGGCGTATCAGGCCGGCCAGGCTGGCCGGGGGGAAGGCGAGGGACCCCGTGGCACGGCAGCACGCCGCACGCAGAGACCCACTGCGCCCCGCGGAGGGGTACGCCCTGGACCACTTCGAAAGGGTCGAGCACCGCGACCCTCCGGGGCTGCCGCGGGCGTCGGAGGCAGTGGCTGCGCTGGTACCTCGCCTCCGCGCGGAGCCCGAGTCTGAGTCCGGGAAGGGTGCGCTAGGTCTTCCCGAGGTGTGGGTCGGCCGACGGGCGGCCGGGTCCCGGTCGCCGATTCCTGTGGAGGCCTCCCTCAACGATCCTCACCCCCCGGGGCGCACGGATCCGCCGGCGCTCCGAGGGTCCTGGCGTCACTTCGTCTTGAAGATCCCGACCTTGCCCAGAATGAAGATCAGCAGCACCGCGCCCGCCAGCGCGACCACGAACCGCAGGATGCCGCCGGTCGGCGCCATGCCCAGCCACCCGGCGATCCAGAAGCCCAGCATCGAGCCCACCACGCCCACCACCACGTTGGCGATCAGGCCCATCTGGGCGTTGGTCTTCATGACGATGCTCGCCAGCCAGCCGACGATCCCGCCGATGATCAACGAGATGATCCAGCTCATGTCCGTACTCCCCTGTCGATGGAAGCCGCCCGTCCGCGCCCCCCGGCGCGCCGCGCGGTCAACCCCTCGCCTTGCCGCCCATCCTCAGGATGTCGTCCAGCGGGTTGCCGTCGCCGTCCAGGTCGAGCATCGAGGCGAGCCCCGCTCGCACCCGCCTTCGCGCTTCCGGTGCCGGCGCTCCGCCCTCCGAGGAGCCCCCCAGCAGGCCGCCGAGCCCGCCGCCTGACGGCTTCGGCTGCGCCGCGCCCGGGGACCCTCCCTGCTTCGCCATGCATCCGGCGACGGCCATGGGTCTTGTGCAACCAGATGTTCATCTTCGCGGAATCCTGCATCGCCTCCACCGGGCAGCCCAACTCCGTGGCCGGCTCCTTCCTCGCCCCGAAGCTGCTGTCGATGTCGAGGAGCTTCAACAGGTCGACGATGGACGTGCGCCAGTTCAGCTTCTGCGGGTTCGCGGCCGCGTGCTTCTCGAGCTACGCGACGACGTCCACCACCCCGATGGCATCTGGAGGCAGCTGAGCGCTCGGAGGAATGTGAGGCCCCGGAGCGACCGACGGCGGTGGAGTGGTGGGACGGGGCGCGGCGGCACCGCCGATGCCGAGCCTCTCGAGAATCCTGCTGAAGAACGCCATGGTGCTCTCCTCGATCCCTGCACAGGATGGCACGCCAAAGCCGATGTGCGGAGACGCTGAGCCTCCCGTACGACGGAAGGTAGCGGTTTCACGGTCGGGCGGTCCCGAATCGCGGCTCCGCAAACCACGGTACCGCCCCCTGGCGGGGCGCGCACCCTCAGTCAGGTGTCGGACGGCCCCCCGTCGTGCGGCAGACCACCTCGACGAGCACCCTCCGCCACGACGGCACGTCGTCGCCGCCGACCCGTACGGCCACGGCCTCGGCGTGGCCCCCCCGGCTCATCCACGGCCAGAGCCAGTGTCCGATCTCGGGTGGGAGGTGTCCGATGGGCTCCCCGGATCGCAGGTGCACCCACACCTCGGGCGCGTCCTGGCACGGGCGGATCGGCGACGAGGCGCACCTCATCGCCCTCCCGCACGTCCTCGAGATGCCGCTCCCGTCCGGCGAACACGGTGCCGTGCACCGTGGATCGGAAGCAGGCGGGCCGACCCTCGGGAAACGGCGGAGGAAGGTAGATCATGGACGGCGGGGGACCCGCACGCGTGGGATTCGGTAACAGAGCTTCGATCCGCCTGTTAACTTAACCGGCCCGCCCGACGCGCCACACCCGTCCGCCGGGACGGCCGAGGCTGCGACCCTCCATGCACCCGATCTACCTCGACCACGCCGCCACGACGCCCGTTCGCGAAGAGGTGCGCCTCGCCATGACGCCCTTCCTGGAGGGCGTGTTCGGCAACCCGTCCTCCGCGCACCGCTGGGGCCGGGAGGCGTCCGCCGCGCTCGAGGAGGCGCGCGCCGACTGTGCCCGGACGCTCGGCGCCCGCTCGTCGGAGATCCACTTCATGCGGGGCGGCACGGAGTCGGACAACCTGGCCGTGCTCGGCCGTGCCCGCTGGCTGCGCGCCCAGGGGGAGACGCCCACCGTCGTGGTGACGGCCGTCGAGCACAAGGCCGTGCTCGACGCCGCCCACCATGCCACGGCGCGCGGCGCCGGCCGGCTCGTCCGGCTGGCGGTGGACGCCCGACGGCACAGTGGAGCTGGACCGGCTTGAGGGAGCCCTTGCTTCCGGTCCCTGCGTCGTCTCGATGATGTGGGTGAACAACGAGACGGGGATGGTGCTCCCCGTGGACGACATGGCCCGGCGGGTCGGCGGCGGCCGGGTCGACGATGCACACGGACGCCGTGCAGGCGGTGGGCAAGCGGCCCGTGCGCGTCGACGACGTACCCGTGCACCTGCTCACGCTGACGGGCCACAAGATCTACGGGCCGAAGGGGACCGGGCTCCTTTTCGTCCGCTCCGGCACGTCGCTCTCGCCTCTCCTGCACGGCGGCGGCCAGGAGCGGGGGCTGCGGCCCGGGACGGAGGACGTCGGCGGCGCCGTGGGGCTCGCCCGCGCCCTCCACCTCGCCGTCGAGGAGCGCGAGGCGGAGGGGGCGCGCCTGGCCTCGCTTCGCGACGAGCTGGAGGCGACGCTCACCGCCCGGGTGGTGGGCCTGCGCGTCAACGCCGGCGCGGCCCGACGGGCGCCCCACGTGAGCAACGTGGCGGTCCCCGACGTGGACGGCCGCGCGATGATCATGGCCCTGGACCTGGAGGGCATCGCGGTCTCGGGCGGCTCGGCGTGCAACAGCGGCGCGCAGAAGGGCAGCCACGTCATCGCCGCCCTCTACGGGGAGGCCGACGCGCACGCCACCGTGCGCTTCTCCCTGGGCCGGAGCACGACCCGGGCCGATGTCGAGCGGGCGGCGGACATCACCGACCGGCGTGATCGAGCGCCTGCGGGGGCACGCATGAGCCGCGTGCTGGTGGCGATGTCCGGCGGCGTGGACTCGTCGGTGGCGGCCGCCCTCCTGGTCGAGGAGGGTCACGAGGTGGTCGGCGTCACCATGAAGACGTTCTGCTACTCGGAGACGCCCGGCCACGGCAAGACGTGCTGCGGCCTCGACGGCATCGCCGACGCGCGGCGCGTGGCGGCCGCGCTGGGCATCCCCCACTACGTCTTCGACGTCGAGGAGGAGTTCACCCGCGACGTCATCGACGACTTCGTGGCCGAGTACGCGCAGGGGCGCACGCCCAACCCCTGCGTGCGCTGCAACTGCAACACGAAGTTCCGGGACCTCCTGGCCCGGGGCCGTGCGCTGGGCTGCGACGCCATCGCCTCCGGCCACTACGTGCGATCGACGCACGGGCCCGGACGGCTCGGCGCTGCTGCGGGGCCTCGACCCCGCCAAGGACCAGAGCTACTTCCTCTGGGGCCTGCCCCGGGAGATGCTCCCGCTCCTGCGCTTCCCCCTGGGCGAGCTCACGAAGCCGGAGGTGCGGGCCCGCGCGCGGGCTCTCGGCCTGGCCACCGCCGACAAGCCCGAGTCCCAGGAGATCTGCTTCGTCCCCACCGGGGACTACCGCGACCTCCTCCAGCAAGAAGCTGGGCGCCGTGCACCCCGCCCTGGAGCCCGGGCCCGATCGTGGACCGGCGAGGGCAACGTCCTCGGCGAGCACCAGGGTACGCCGGCTTCACCGTCGGCCAGCGCAAGGGGCTGGGCGGGGGCTTCCCGGAGGCGATGTTCGTCCTGGAGATCCGTCCCGGAGACGCGCGAGGTCGTCGTGGGCACCCGTGACGAGCTCTTCAGCGACGCGGTCGAGGTCGGCGGAGCTCAACTGGCTCGGGCACGCCCCCGCGCCGGACGCACGGGTCCGCGTCCAGCTCCGCTACCGGGCGCCGGACGTGCGCGGCCCGGGTGGTCACGGGGAGAGGGCCTGCACCTGGAGCTCGAGGAGGAGGTCGCCGCGGTGACGCCCGGGCCAGTCGGCGGTGGTCTTCGACGGAGACCGGGTCCTGGGAGGCGGCCGGATCGTGCGCGCCGGCGCACGGGCGACGCGGCGCCGACAGCCGGTGAGCGCCGCGCTCCGGCGTAGCACGGGCTCAGTGCTTGAGGCCGCGTCGCCTGGGCGAACTCCTCCATCGCCCGGAGCTCCTCCTCGGTGAGCTCGTCGGGCACCTCGACCTTGCACCTCGACGTACTGGTCGCCGACCCGTTCGCCCTTCTCCACGCCCTGGCCGCGGATGCGGAACTTCGTCCCCGTCTGCGTCCCCGGCGGGATCTTGAGGACCACCTTCTTCCCGTGGATCGTGCGCACCCGGATCTTCGAGCCGAGCGTGGCCTGGACGATGTTGATGGGCACCGTGACGTGGATGTCCAGCCCTTCGCGCCGGAAGAAGCGGTGCGGCTGCACCTTGAACGTGATGATGAGGTCCCCGGCCGGGCCCCCGCCCCGTCCCCGCTCGCCCTGACCCGACAGGCGCACCTTCGACCCCGTCTCGACGCCCGCGGGCACGTTGATCTGGATCTTCCGCTTCTGGCGCACCGTGCCCCGCCCGTCGCAGGACGGACAGGGCGTCTCGGGGATCTTCCCGCGACCGAAGCACGCGGGGCACGGCCGCTTCACCGCGAACCCGCCCTGCCCGAAGGAGACGTGCCCGGACCCGCCGCACTCGGAGCACGTGCGCAGCTGCGTGCCCGGGCTTCGCCCCGGAGCCGTGGCAGGTCGCGCACTCCTCGGTGATGGCCACCTCGACGGAGATCTTCCCGCCGCGGGCGGCGGACAGGAACGGGATCTCCACGACGTACTCGACGTTCTGCCCCTTCTCCGGCCCCCCTCGCCGCGATCCCTGCTGCGCGCCGCCCTTCTTGCCCAGGTCGAAGAGCGAGCTGAACAGATCGGAGATGTTGCCGAAGCCCCCCTGGAGGTCGTCGAAGGAGAAGCCCGGCTCGGCCTGGAAGCCGCCGGTCCCGCGGGGCCGGGGACCGGTCGCGGTCCCTCCGCGACCGAAGCCGCCGAAGGCGCCCAGCCGGCGCATCTGGTCGTACTGCTTGCGCTTCTCCGCGTTGGAGAGCACGGAGTACGCCTCGCCGATCTCCTTGAACCGGTCCGCGGCCCTGGGGTCATCGGGGTTGGCGTCCGGATGGTACTGCTTGGCCAGCTTGCGATAGGCCTTCTTGATCTCGTCGGCGCTCGCCTTCTCCGGCACCCCGAGGACCTCGTAGAAGTCCTTCTTGGCAGGCGCCATGCGTCGTCCGCCCGTCAGCCGTGCTTGTGGACGCTCACCCGGGCGGGGCGGACGAGGCTCCCCCCGAGCATGTACCCCTTCTGGAAGACCTGCGCCACGCGGTCGTCGTCCTCCTCCGACTCGGCCGGAACCCGCATCATCGCCTCCATGGTCTCGGGATCGAACGTCTTCGCCCACGGGGTCCATCACCTCGACCCCGAGATCGGCGAGCACCCGCACGAACTTCCGCTCCACCAGGTCGATGCCCTCCATGATCGCCTCCACCGTCGCGTTGCCCAGGTCCAGGCCGGCCACGCGCTGCAGGTCGTCGAGCACCTCGACGAACTTCCGCACCACCTCCGCCTGGGCCCGCGACCACACGTCGAGACGCTCCGCGTCGACGCGACGGCGGTAGTTGTTGAACTCCGCAGCCAGACGCAGATGGCGGTCGTTCAGCCCCTCGAACTCCTCCCGGAGCTGGAGCAGCTCCTCGTCGAGGGCCTCCCCCGACTGCTCGTCCTCCGCGACCCCGGCCTCCTCGACGCGGTCACCTTCCTCGGCCGCGAGGTCGGCGGCGATCGCCTCGGCGTCCACCGGGGCCTCGCCGTCCTCTTCCGCGATCCGGTCTTCGACGGGATCGAGCTCATCGGTGTTCGGTACGGGATCCGTCATGGCTCTCTTCTATCCGAGTTTCATGGCGCGGCACCGTGGGCATCCCCACCGGCCGTTGAAGATACCATCCACCTCCGGGTTCGTTCAGTCCGAGAGGCGGGCACTCACGGCCCGGCACGTCCCTCCAGCAGCCTGAGGAGCAGGAAGAGCGCCGCCTGCGCGGCGCGCTCCCGGACCGATCGGCGGTCCCCCGGGAATCGCTCGCGGCGCGCGACGACGGTCCCTCGCACGCCGCCGCGTACCAGACCGTGCCGACCGGCTTCTCCTCGGTCCCGCCGCCGGGGCCCGCAACCCCGGTGATGCCGATGCCCGCGTCGGCCCCGAAGCGCCGTGCCGCGCCCTCCGCCATGCGTCGCGCCACCACCTCGGAGACCGCCCCGTGCTCCGCCAGCTCCGACGGGTCCACGCCCAGCTGGTCGATCTTCACCTCGTTCGCGTACGCGACGACGCCGCCCCGGAACACGTCCGAGGCGCCCGCCAGATCGGTCATGCGCTTGGCGACCAGCCCGCCGGTGCAGCTCTCCGCCACGGCCAGGGTCCTGCCGCAAGCGCGCAGCGCCGCCGTCACGGCCTCGACCAGGTCGCCCTCCGTCGCCTCGAACCGCCAGGGGGCCAGCACGTCGGCCAGCCTGCCCTCGATGGCGTCGAACCCGCGCTCGGGCCTCGTCGGCATCCATGTCCCACGGCGGTGAGCCGCAGGTCCACGCCCTGCTCGTCCGGGAGAAACGCCAGTCCGAATCGGTCCGCGTCTCCGCTCCGAGCCGTTCGCCGATCCGCTGGCTGAGGAGTGACTCCGGGATCCCGGTGGTGCGGATCGACCTCGTGTGCACCGGGCGCAGCCGGCCTTCGAAGTGCGCGCGAAGCACGTCGACGAGGTCGGTGGCGAAGATGCCTTTCAACTCGCGCGGCACCCCGGGCAGGAGCACGACCAGGCGGTCGTCCACGTTCCATGGCGAGGCCGGGGGCCGTTCCGTGCGGGTTCGTGAGCTTGCGTGCCCCCCGGGGCACCTGCGCGACCCGCCGATTCGGCCCGGGCAGCTCCTCGACGCCCCGCTCCCGGAAGCGCGGCCCGGATGCGCTCCAGCACCTCCGGGTCCTCCTCGAGGGGCCGGCCCAGGAGCGCCGCGACCACGTCGCGCGTCAGGTCGTCCGGGGTGGGCCCCAGGCCCCCGGTCACCAGGACCAGGTCGGCAGCCTCCAGCGCGTCGGAGACGGCACGCCGGATCTCCCCGTCCTCGTCGCCTACGGTGTGGCGGCGAACCACGGGAATCCCAGGCTCGCCAGCTCGCGCCCGAGCCACGCCGCATTGGTGTCCACGGTACGGCCCAGGAGGAGCTCGTCGCCCACGGTGACCACCGCGGCGCCGACGGACGGCTTCGGAGGACGTCTCAGGCACGGATCAGCTGCGGATCCCCAGGAGGGAGCGGTACCGCCACAGGTAGTCCAGCATGGAGTAGACGGTCAGGAAGATGGCCAGGGCCAGCGTGATGGCCACCCAGGCCCCGTGGAAGGCGGACCAACCCAGCCACAGCGGGTTCTGGCCCCATGCCCGGCTCTCCGCCAGCATGCGCAGCGGGTACCAGAGCAGCAGCCCTCCCGAGAAGAGCGACTGGAGCAGCGCCTTCCGCTTTCCGGTGAGCCCCGCCGCGATGACCACGCCCCGCCGCGCCGCGTAGGCTCCGGAACACGGTGATGAGCAGCTCCCGCCCGAAGATCACCAGCAGCGACCCAGAGCGGCAGCCGCCCCACCACGGCACGAGGCCCATGGGGGACCCGTAGTTGGACAGCAGATAGAAGGGGATCAGCGTCGCGGCCAGCAGGAGCTTGTCGGCGATGGGGTCGAGGAGCTTCCCCATGTCGGTGATCCAGCCGTAGCGCCGCGCCAGGTATCCGTCCCAGACGTCGGACAGGCCGGCGACCACGAACAGCACGAACGCCCAGAGTCGCTGCGCTGACGCTCGGCGCCATGGCCAGGAAGAAGATCGCGGGACACGCGACGATCCGCGCGATCGTGATGACGTTCGGGAGGGTCAGGCGACTCCCCTGCACGGAGGATGCCCCGTCAGGAGAGGGACTTGACGACCAGCTTGCTCACCGTGGAGAGGGTCTCGAAGACGCCCTTCCCCTCGATGGCCACCGCCTCGAAATCCGGCACCCCCATGGGGTTGATCTGTGCCCGGAGCTCCTCGGCGGGAAGGATGTTGGTCATGTCCCGCTTGTTGTACTGGATGGCGAACGGGATCGTCTGCAGGTCGTATCCGTACGTCTCCAGGTTCTCGTACAGGTTGTGCATCGACTCGATGTTCGCCTCGGCCCGCGTGGCCTGCGAATCGGCCACGAACACGATCCCGTCCACGCCCTTGAGGATGAGGCGCCGGCTGGCGTTGTAGTACACCTGGCCCGGGACGGTGTACAGGTGGAACCGCGTCTTGAACCCGCGGATCTCCCCCAGGTCGATGGGGAGGAAGTCGAAGAAGAGCGTCCGCTCGGTCTCCGTGGCCAGGGAGATCATCTTCCCCTTGGTCTCCGGGTTCACCCGGGAGTAGATGTACTCCAGGTTGGTCGTCTTCCCGCCGAGACCGGTCCCGTAGTACACGATCTTGCAGTTGATCTCCCGGGAGGCGTAGTTGATCATCGACATGGGCCGACGCTACCTCCCGGGTTCCAGAAGTTCAGGATTCACTACGATTCCTCGGACATCGAGACGGGCTCGGCCGCCGGTCGGCCCGGAGCGGAGCGCCCCGGACCCGGGCGGAACGGATGTCGCGCGGTCCATAAACTCGGCTCGTGGGGGTCGAGTGGCAAGATCGTCGCCGGCGCAGCGTCCTCGATGGGAGTCAGGCCGCCTCGGGACCGGTGCGAAGCCCGGCCTGCAGCGCATCCGCCTCCATGCGTGACATGATGGTCCGGGCCCGGTCCCGGAGCAGCTTGCGCGGCTCCCACGCGATGAAGTCCCGCAGCAGCCGGATGTTGTCCACCGACGCCGGCTCACGGTTCATGTGCCCCAGGGCCGCCAGCCGGCGGAGCGCGTGCGGGCTGAAGAGGTTGCGCCGGTGGCGGGAGATCTGGTCCCGGACGATGAGCGCGGCCAGCGCCCCCGCCGCCGCCGCGGCGAGGATCGTGATCCCCGCGGTCTTCAACTTCCTGTTCATCCTACATCTCCCGTCGTCCCGCCAGCGCCTCGGCGATGGTCGTGCCGTCCACGTACTCCAGATCGCTCCCCACCGGGATCCCACGCGCCAGCCGCGTGACCCGGGCTCCGAGCGGACGGATCTGTTGTTCAAGGTACACCGCCGTGGCCTCACCTTCCACGCTCGCGTTCGTGGCGATGATCACCTCGTGGATCTCACCGCCCGCCAACCGGAGACGTTCGAGGAGCCGGGCCACGTCCAACTCCTCCGGTCCGACGCCGTCCAGGGGCGACAGCCGCCCGCCCAGAACGTGGAACAGCCCCTGGAACTGACCGGTGCGCTCGATGGCGCCCACCTCGAATGCCTCCTCCACGATACACAGGACGCTGCGGTCCCGGCGCGGATTCGCGCACACCTCGCAGAGCTCGTGCTCGGAGAAGTTGCCGCACTCGCTGCACGGTCGGATCCGCTCCGCCAGCTCGGTCAGGGCGCGCGCCAAGCGACGCGTGTCGTCCCTGGAGCCCTTCATGAGATGGTGGACGAGGCGAAGCGCGGTCTTCGGGCCGATGCCGGGGAGCCGGGCCAGCTCGCCGGTGAGCTGGTCGATCACCGACATGGCGTCGCGGCTCAGAAGAGTCCCGGGAGTCCCGGGAGACCTGGCAGCCCGCCGGAGACCTTCCGCATCTCCTCTTCGTAGTGCTTCTGGGCCTTTCCCTGCGCCTCGGAGAGCGCCGCGAGGACCAGGTCCTCCAGCATCTCCACGTCGCGGGGGTCCACGCAGGTGGGATCGATCTTCACCTGCTTGACCTGGCCCCTTCCGTCCACGGTGGCCGTGACCATCCCGCCGCCGGAGGACGCCGTGATCTTCTCGGCGTCCAGCGACTCCTGGAGCTTGGTCATCTTGGCCTGCAGCTGCTGCCCGAGCTGCATGATCTGCTGGAGATTCGGATTCATTCGACCCCGGCCGCTATTCCATGAGTTCCAGATCGAGTTCTTCTACCGCTCGCTGAAGGCGGGGTTCCTTGCGATACAGGGCTTTCAGCGTGTCCGCACGGACCTCTTCACGGCTGATCCTGCGGGGCGTTCCCGAGCCCGGCTGGCCTCCGTTCGCCACGGCGACCCGGACGCCCAGCGAGCGCCCCAGGTAGGGCGCCAGCCCCGCGGAGATCTCCCGCCGCACGCCGGCGTCCCCCAGCCGCTCGACCGCAGGCCCGGGGGGCACGGCGACGACGAGGACCCCGTCCTCCTCCCGGACGGTCGCCGAGCGGAGGAAGGCCGACAGCCCTCTGGGAACACCTCGACCGCCGTCCAGCCATCGGGTCCACGCCTCGCCCAGGGTGCCCGAAGGCACGATGTCGTCCTCGGGGATCGACGCGACGCCGGCCCCCGGAGCCGCAGGGGGCCCGATCGCCGGTTCGGTCGCCCCGGCCTTCGGGGCCAGGCCCAGGGAGGGTTGGCCCCCGCCCTCGCCAACAGGGGACTCCGCCGCCGATCGCCCCGACGCGCCCCCGCCTCCGCCCGCCCCGCCGGCAGGTGGCGGCGCTCCCCCCAGGGCTCGGATCAGCTCCTCGAGCTCCACCGTGCGGTCGAGGTAGCTCAGGCGGAGGAGCAGCATCTCGACGAGCACACGCGGGTTGGGGCTGCGACGGATGCTGCCGCTGCTCTCCAGCTCGGCCGCCGCCGACAGCATCCGGACCAGATCGCCGGGGGCGAAGCGGTCGGCCCGCTCGGCAAACGCCACCCGCAGGTCGTCCCGCAGGTCGAGACGCGCGTCCGGAGACAGGCGCAGCCGCAGGAGCGCCCGGAGCACGTCCATCAGGCCGTGGTAGAACTCGATCAGGTCGTAGCCTTCGTCGAGCAGGCCCTCCACGAGCACGAACACGTCCCCGTGGCGTCCGTCGGCGAGCACGTCGAGGAGCTCCAGGTAGCGCTCCTCCTCGACGAGGCCCAGTACGCGGCGCACCGCCTCCAGGCCCACCTCGCCTCCGGTGAGGGACAGGACCTGATCGAGCAGCGACAGCGCGTCGCGCATGCCGCCGTCGGCCTTCCGGCCGATGACGCGGAGCGCCTCCTGGGGCGCGGACAGTCCCTCCTGGTCGAGGACCGTCTTCGAGGCGCGAGACGATGTCGGAGACGCCGATGCGACGGAAGTCGAAGCGCTGGCAGCGCGACAGGATCGGGGAGGCGGCCTGCTGGATCTTCTGCGGCTCGGTCGTCGCGAACACGAAGATGACGCGCGGCGGCGGCTCCTCGAGGATCTTCAGGAGGGCGTTCCATGCCTCGCGCGTGAGCATGTGCGCCTCGTCGACGATGTAGACCTTGTAGCGACCCTCCTCGGAGGGAGCGTACATGGCGCGCTCGCGCAGATCCCGCGCGTCGTCGACGCCCCGGTTCGAGGCCGCGTCGATCTCGACGACGTCCAGCGCCGTGTGGCCGCCCCAGATGCGCGTGCAGCTCTCGCAGACGCCGCACGGCTCCCCTTCCGCCGTGCGGTCCGGGCAGTTGAGCGCCATCGCCAGCACCCGGGCGAGCGTCGTCTTGCCGACACCGCGGGGGCCGCAGAAGAGGTAGGCGTGGCCCACGCGCCCGCCCGCGACGGCCCGGCGCAGCGTCTCGGAGACGTGCTCCTGCACGGCCACGTCCTCGAAGCTGCGCGGCCGGTACCGGCGGGCGAGAGCGGTGTGCGACAATGGTTTTCGATCCGCGAAGGTCGGCGGTCAGGAGCGCCCGACGGGCGATTGCGGGGTCAAAAAAAATGCCCCAGGCGACCCGCAGCAACGATCACCACACTTACCGCTGCTACCTGCGGGGTCCTGACGGGATTCGTGGGCTTTCGTCCTACGGACCTGGGGCACACCGCAAGCTAGAGGTGCCCCCCATGGAGGTCAACGAGGGGCCCGCACGCACCGCCGACGGGCGGGCTCACACCCAGCCCGGCCGCCAGGCGTCCTCCACGTGCTCGATGCCCACCCCCTGCCCGCCCGGAAGAACGGTGATGGCCACGGCGTCGAAGCGGACGCCGACGTCCCCCAGCCCGTGCCGCGCCAGGTAGTGGGCGGCCACCGCCTCGATCTCGCGCCGCTTCAGTGCGGTGATCGCGTCCTGCGGCCGACCGAACCCCACCCCCCCGCGTGTCTTGACCTCCACGAAGGCGACCACGTCCCGGCGACGCACCACCAGGTCCACCTCCCGACGTCCGAAGCGGTAGTTCCGCGCCAGCACGGTCCAGCCACGGCGCTGGAGGTAGCGCGCCGCCCGCTCCTCGCCCCAACGCCCCAGGGCGTGCGCTGGATTGCTCGCTTCCGGCTCCATGCACCGACGTTGTCCGGCGCGCAGCCGCGGTGGAATGACGCGATGGGACGGCGGCGCGGAGCCGCGCGTGTCACCGTCAGCGCACCGCGACCTCGGGAAGCGGCTCGGTGATCCTGCGTCCGATCGCCTCGGCGATGACGCGGATCTGGTCCATCAGCTCCGCGAACTGCTCCGGATAGAGCGACTGGGCGCCGTCCGACATCGCCCGGGGCGGATCCGGATGCACCTCGACGATGATCCCGTCGGCACCCGCCGCCACCGCGGCGCGGGCCATGGGCGTCACCTTCGAGCGCACCCCCGTCCCGTGGCTCGGATCGGCGATGATGGGCAGGTGGGACAGCGACTTCACCACGGGGATCGCCGTCAGGTCCAGGAGGTTTCGCGTGTGGGTGTCGAAGCTGCGCACCCCACGCTCGCACAGGATGACGTGGTCGTTGCCCTCCGCCAGAACGTACTCGGCCGCGAGAAGCAGCTCGTCGATGGTGGCCGACATCCCGCGCTTCAGCAGCACCGGCTTGCCCAACCGGCCCGCACGCCGGAGGAGTGGGTAGTTCTGCATGTTGCGTGCGCCGATCTGGACGATGTCGGCATACTCGGCGACCACGTCGGCGCTCTCCGGATCCAGCGCCTCGGTCACGATCATCATTCCCGTCGCCTCGCGGGCCTTCGCCAGGTACTCGAGCCCCTTCAGCCCGAGCCCCTGGAAGGAGTAGGGCGAGGTGCGCGGCTTGAAGGCGCCGCCCCGAAGGACCGTGGCGCCCATCGCCCTGCAGCCGGTGGGCGATGTCCAGGATCTCGCGCTCCCGCTCTCCACGGCGCACGGGCCCGCCATGACCACGACCTCCTCGCCACCCACGGCCGTGCCGTTGGGGAGCCGGCACCACCGTGTCCTCCTCCCGCCACTCGCGGGACACCTGCTTGTAGGGATGGGTGACGGGGATCACCTCGAGCACGCCTTCGAGGCCCTCGAGGCGGGCCGAATCGACCCGTCCGTCGTTGCCGATGAGGCCGACGGCCGTGCGCTGCCCCCCGGGAATGGGGCGGGCGTCGTAGCCCATCTCCTTGATCACCTCGACCACCCGCTGGATCTCGTCGGGGGCCGCGTTGTGCTTCATGACGACCAACATCGGTGCTTCGGCTCACTCGGAAGACGTGCCGCCGGCGCATCCCGCGCCGGGCGCGAAGCCTTAATGCTACGTCACTCGCGGGAAAGGGTCTACAGGAGGGGGATCACCAGCCCGTCGTGGGCCGCGACCACCGTTCCTCCCCACGCGGCCGCCACGGCGGCCGCCGCTTCCTCAGGCACGGCAGGGGGCGCCACGTGTGTGACGACGAGCACCCTCGGGCGCGCCGTCGCCGCCAGCGCCGCCAAGCCTCGACGGCGACAGGTGGGTGTCCAGCTCCGGCGGATCGGGCTGCGTGCACTCCGCCACCAGGACGTCACACCCCGCCAGGAAGGAGGCGACGGACGGGGACGGCCCGGTGTCGCCCGTATAGCCCACCGTCGATCCGCCGGTCTCCACGCGGTATGCGACCGACTCCGCCGTGTGGGGGGTCGCCACGCACGAGATCCGCAGGTC
This sequence comes from uncultured Gemmatimonadales bacterium, assembly GCA_963848895.1. Taxonomy (GTDB): domain Bacteria; phylum Gemmatimonadota; class Gemmatimonadetes; order Longimicrobiales; family Gaopeijiaceae; genus SZUA-318. Next base: position 287,212 of record CAWKGE010000013.1, on the reverse strand, counting down.
CGCGCCCGGCTCCTCGCAGGCGTCGCCGGACGCCATCTCGACCACACGAAGCGGGAAGCCCGGCTCGAGCAGGCTCGCGCCCATCGCCGCCGCGAGCCGCTCCAGGAAGGCGCCGAAGCCGGTCGGCCCGATCAGCCGGAGAGGCCGGGTGCGGCGGGGACGCGTACCGTACTTCAGCGCCTGCAGGAGCGCGGGGAGGTCACCGACGTGATCGGTGTGGAAATGGGTAATGAGAACATGAGTTAGATCAGGCCATGCAACTCCATATCGCACAACACTATCTATCGTCCCGTGACCACAGTCCATGAGCACGAGGGCCGAGCTCGCGTGGACGAGGTGGGCCGCTCCATGCCGGGCCTCGTCGGGCACGAGCGTGCCCGACCCGAGGATCGTGAGCGTGGACCGCCGCGAAGGGCTGGGGGCGCCGCCCCCCTCCCGGGCCATCCCGCTACGCCGCGCCCGCCGCCTGGAGCGCTTCTTCGAGGCGGACCCCCACGATCGTGCTCACGCCCGGCTCCTCCATGGTCACGCCGTAGATCCAGTCGGCGGCCTCGATGGTGCGGGGGTTGTGCGTGATGACCACGAACTGGGTCTGGGCCTTGAAGTCCTGGAGCAGCTTGATGAAGCGCCCGATGTTGTTCTCGTCCAGCGGCGCGTCCACCTCGTCCAGGACGCAGAACGGGCTTGGCTTCACCAGGTAGATGCCGAAGAGCAGGGAGAGCGCCGTGAGCGCCCGCTCGCCGCCGGAGAGCAGGTCGATGCGCTGCGTCTTCTTGCCCCGCGGCGATGCGTGGATCTCGATGGGCGATTCGAGCGGGTCTTCGGGCTCCTGGAGCCACAGGTCCGCCTCTCCGCCCTCGAAGAGCCGCAGGAAGGTGGCGCGGAAGTTCTCCCGGATCGCGTCGAAGGTGCTCTCGAACAGGTCCGTGGCGGTCTTGTTGATCTCCCGGATCGCGTTGCGCAGGTCGTTGCGCGCGGTCACCAGGTCGTCGCGCTGCTCCGTCAGGAACGCGAGTCGCTTGCTCTCCTCCTCGTGCTCCTCCACGGCGAGCATGTTCACGGGCCCGAGCCGGTCCAGGGCGACGACCAGCTCCCGGAGCTCCTCCTGCAGCGCCTCCGGCTCACCTTCCACCGGCTCGGCCTCGTCGAGGAGCGTCTCCAGAGCCCGGCCCCACTCGCCCTCGAGCCGCTCCCGGATCCGGTCGATCCGACCGCCCAGCTCCTGCCGCTCCAGCTCCAGAGCGTGACGGTGATCCGACGCGGCGCGTTCCGCGGTACGCGCGTCCCGCACCCGCTTCTCGGCGTCCGAGAGCGCGTCGGCCACCTCCTGCAGGGCGAGCTCCTTGTCCCGCACCTCGGCCTCGGCTGCGGTCCGGTCCGCGAAGAGGCGCTCGGTGGCCGCGGCGCCCTCCTCCCGGATGCGATGTGCCTCGGCCAGCTCCTCGCGCAGCTCGCCCTCCTCGGCGTCCAGCGCGGCGACGCGCGTCGTGGGCCTGCGCGCGCCCGGCGACCACCCCTTCGAGGCGCTCCGTCAGACGCGTGACGTCCCCCTCCAGCCGCGCGACGTCCACCGCGAGGCGGGCCTCCTCCGCCCGGGCCGTCTCCCACTCCTCCTGGACCTCCTCGAGCGCCTCACGGGCGGTCTGGCGCTGGGCCTGGATCCCCTCCTCCTCGGCGAGGAGCACCTGGCGATCCTCCCGCGCCTCCCTCGCACGCTCGACCGCGCGGGCCCGGGCCGCCCGCGCCCCCTCCACCTGGCGGCCGAGGTCGTCGCGGTGCCGGTCCATGCGGTCCTTCTGGTCTGCCTGGGCCTGGAGCTCGGCGGCCGTCCGTCGATGCGTGTCCTCGGCCTCCCGGAGCGCCGAACGGGCCTCCTCCAGGGCTTCCTCGGCCGTGCGCAGGGTCTCCTCGGCCGCCGCACGCTCGTCCCTGGCTCGCTCGGCTGCAACGACCGCCTCGTCGTGCTCTCCGCTGATCTCGCGGAGCTGCTCCTTGCGTTCCAGGAGGCCGGCGGCACCCACGGGATTGCCCAGGCGGACCACGCCACGGCGCTCCACCACCGTGCCCGACGCGGACACGCGGTCACCCCGGCCCTCGAGCTCCGCGTCGTCCGCGAGGTCCACCGAGCCGAGGAGGGCACGCACCCAGGGAGCTCCTGCGCCAGTCGCCTCGACGCGCGAGAGCATCGAGCCGTCCGAGGCTCGGGCCTCTCCGGGACCCGGTCGAGGGGCAGGAGGATCAGCCCTCCCCCACCCCGCCACGACCCGGAGAACCAGGCGTGCAGGCGACCCAGCGCCGCTCCGTCCCGTACCACCAGGGCCCGGGCCAGCGGCCCCAGCCACGCCTCGGCGGCCCGCGCCGCATCGGCCTCGGCCACGATGAAGTCCGAGAGCGTCCCGAGCACCCCTTCGTCTCCCAGCTCGAGGGCCGCCTTCACCGCCGGCTCGACCCCTTCGCGATCCCGCTCCAGCCGCTCGAGAGCGCCCCGGCGGGCGCCCAGCGACGCCGCCCGGTCTGCCGCAGCCATCTCCCGGGAGCGGGCCGCCTCGAGCTCGCTGCGTCCCGCCGCAACGGCGGCGGCGCGCCGATCCACCTCCCCGCGCGCACCCTCCACGGCGCGGAGCAGGTCCTCCACCCTGGTCGAGAAGAGATCGCCCTGCGAAGCCAGATCCGTGAGCGCCACGGAGCACTCGTCCAGCTCGTGGGTGAGCCGCTCCAGACGGCGCTCCAGCTCGCCGGCCTGCGCGTCGCATGCCTCCGCGTCTCCCTCGAGCTGGGCGCCCCGCCGCGCCAGCTCCCGCTCCCTGGACTCGACGCCCTCCAGACGCTCCCTGGCCCCCTGCAGTCGGTCCCGGACCTCCTGGAGGGCAGCCAGGCGCGCCTCGGCGACCCCGCGCACCGCCCCCAATTCCTCCCGGACCCGATCGCGGTCGGCCTCCAGCTCGGTCGCGTCCCGGTCCATGCGCTCGGCACGGGCACGGGCCTCGGTCCGCTCCTCGTCGATCTGGGCGAGCCGGCGCTCCGCATACGCGGCGCGCTCGTCGGATACGGCCAGATCGCGCTCCCAGCGTACCAGCTGCTCGCGCACGGCCTCCAGCTTCCGCGACGCTTCGATGCGCTCCTTCTCGGCATCGACCTCGCGGAGCCGCAGCGATTCGTACGCGGCCTCGGCCGCCCGCAGCTCGGCGATCATCCCCTCGCCGCTCTGCTGGTCTCCCTCCAGCTCGCGCTCCACGCCGCGCAGGCGCTCCTTCAGGGTGTCGAGCTGGTGGCGCACGACCGTGACCTCGACGTCCAGGCGCCGCTTCCTGTACTCGATGTATCGCTCGGCCTTCCCCTTCTGCCGGGCCAGGGAGCGGACCTTGGTCTGCACCTCCGCGATCACGTCCTCGAGCCGCTGAAGGTCGAGCTCGGCGCGCTCGAGTCGCCGCGTGGCGGCCTTGCGTCGGTCCTTGTACTTGCCGATGCCCGCCGCTTCCTCGAAGAGCCCGCGCCGTTCGTCCGCACGATCGGAGAGGATCGCGTCGATCATGCGGTTCTCGATCATGCCGTATGCGTTCGCGCCCAGGCCGGTGTCACGGTAGAGGTCCACGACGTCGCGCAACCGCACGGAGCTGCGGTTGATCGTGTACTCGGAGCCTCCGTCCCGGAACACCTGCCGGCCGATCTCCACCTCCTGGAAGGGCACCGGGAGCGCGCCATCCTCGTTGCTCACCGTGAGGGACACCGAGCCCCGGTTCACAGGACGCCGGTTCACGGTGCCCTGGAAGATCGCCTCCTCCATCTTGCCGCCGCGGATGGCCGAAGGCCGCTGCTCGCCCAGCACCCAGCGGATGGCGTCGCTGATGTTCGACTTGCCACAGCCGTTCGGACCCACGATCGCAGTGATCCCGTCGTGGAATTCGATCTTGGTGGCGTCGGCGAACGACTTGAATCCGTGGACGCGGAGAGCGCGGAGCTTCATGGACAGGTGGCTGAATGTTCGGAGGCCGGGCGACGGGTGTCGCCGATCCGGTCGCCCGTCATGGCGTAGCCAAAGCTACTTCCGGAAGGTCCGATGGCGGAGGGGGTCCCGTACCGTCGCACGCTTCCCTCAGGGAGCCGCGCCGAGGAGGAGCCAGACGAGCAGAAGGCCGATGATCACCGCTGCGGCGACGTAGTAGACGGTTCTGGACGGACGGTGGCCGATGTCTCCCGACCTCGCCTGCGCCGCGGCCTCCCTGGAGGGGGACTGCACGGCCAGAGGGGCCGCCTGCGCCGCACCGGTCGAAGCGGCCTGGGCGCTCGCCTCCCGGCCCGTCGGCGCAGCCCGCGGCGCGACACCCAGCGTCGCACGCACCTTCTCCATCCCCTCCGCCAGGACGGAACCGGCGTCCTCGTCGGCGGCGACCAGGAGCACGACATCCTGGGCCTCCGCCACGATCGACGACACTCCGAGCTCGGAGGCCGGCGTCACCACCACGAGCGTGACCCCCGCCTCCCGGCAGCCGGCGCACAGCGCGCCCCACCGTGATGTGGAGAGCGCCTGCGACCCATCGGCGATCGGCGTGCCCGCCGTGACCACGAAGCCGCCGCGAACGTTGCGGCGTGCCACCCTCTGGAGCGATCCGCCCCAGAGGAGCAGATCGCTGAGGCCCTCGGCGGGCGGAAGGTCGGCTGCGTAGCGGAGAGAGGGCGCCTGGAAGCCGGCGTCGGCTGTGACCACCCGTCCCGCCGTCCCCGTTCCCCAGGAGGCAGCCAGGTCCAGAGCCACCTCACCCACCCATCCGGCCCTCACCGCACCCTCACCCGCCACCAGGGCGACCACCCGGCCGGGAAGCGGCCCTCCCTCCGATAGCGCCGGGGGAGCGCCGGGGTCGAACGCGGTCCAGGCGGGAAGGTGGGACGTCATCGGGAAGTCGGGCTCCGGCGATGGAAGCGCTTCGACACGAGGCCGGCTCCGCCGAGCCGGTACGCGCCGGGATCGTGGTCCGGCCCCCTCCGCCGGACGGGGATGAAGTTAGAGTCCCCGCCCCCCCCGGGCAAACCGGACGCCGGTGCTTCGAAGAGCCCGTGGCGCACGGGGTTTCGGCCCGACGCACCCACTCGCGCGCGAACGTTCACTCTTCCTGTTCGGCCGTCCAGGACGGTGCGTCTCCCCAGAGGTTCTCGAGCTGATAGAACGCCCGCGCCTGGGGGTGGAACACGTGGACGACGAAGTCGATGTAGTCGAGAAGCGCCCACCGGCCGCCCTGGAGGCCTTCCACGTGACTCGGCCGGTGACCCACGTCGCGGAGCTCGTCCACGATATGCTCGGCAATGGCCTTGACCTGGACGTCGGAGCGGCCGCTGGCGATGAGGAAGAAGTCGGTGGCCGTCGAGATGCCCCTCAGGTCCAGGACCATCACGTCCCGGGCCTTTCGTTCCTGCGCCAGCTGCGTGGCGCGTCGCACCACGTCGGGAAGATCGGACGGCGAGAGCTCGGTTCTGGGCAAGCCTCAGCCCTCTTCGCGCTCGACGTTCACCTGGATGAGGCCTTCGACCTCGGCGTGCAGGTGGACGGGCACCTCGAACGTGCCCAGTGCCTTGAGCGGCTCGTCCATGACGATGATGCGCTTGTCGAGCTCGAAGTCCAGCGAGCCCGACGTGTTCGCCCGGTCCGCGATATCCGCGTTCGTCACGGACCCGAACAGCTTCCCGTCCTCACCAGCGCGGGCGTGGAAGGTCAGCGACAGCCCGACGAGCTGGGCCGCACGGCGCCGAGCCTCGAGGTAGTCGCGACGTGCCCGCTCCTCCGAGCGCTTCTGCTCCTCCTCCAGGCGCCGCATGTTCGCCTCGCTGGCCTCATAGGCCAGACCCTGGGGGATGAGGTAATTGCGGCCGTAACCGGGCTTGACGTTCACGACCTCGCCCGCATCGCCCAGGTTGTCGACCGCCTTCTTCAGGATCAGCTTCATCGTTCCTCCAGAGTGTCGTCAGGCGGCCCTGGATACCGCCCTGCTCCGCACGTCCAGCCAGGTGTCTCCGATCCCGACCACCAGGGCCCCCACGAGGACCAGGGGCGGCACGAACAGGAGCCCGAGCACCACCAGGACGTATCCGAACAGAGACAGGCCGCCACTCAAGAACATGATCACCGCGGCTCCGCGCAGCGCGTAGAGCGCACCCATGAACACCACCGCGTTCGCGCCCACCCCTGCGAGGGCGCCTCCCCACCGGACGACCACAAGCAGCACCCCTCCGATGAAGAGCCAGACCAGATGGTCGTTGAAGCGGAAGTCGCGCAGCGGGCCCAGCCCCTGATCGCTTCCCTCCGCCAGGCGGACGTACAGCCACCACGCCACCCCCAGGCTCGCCATGGAGGCGATGCCGAGGAGCGCCGGGAACACCGCCGCCTGCACCTCCACCGTGCGGTAGACCGCGCTCACCAGGGCGGGCGGCAGAGCCTCTCCTCCGCGCATCAGGCGCCACGCCTCCATGGCCGTCCCCACGCCGTCGCTCATCCGGTCGCGAATGGCCCACTGCACGGAGCCCCAGGCATCGGAGCGGACGGCGAGGAACGCCGCGGCGGCGCCGGTCGTCCCCACCACCGCCCCGAGCGCCCGCCCCGAGAACGTCGCGTAGGGGCGTCTCAGGGTGAGCGCCACGAAGATGCCGCCCGCGATCAGCGCCCACCCGCGCTCGACGTACCACACGCCATCGCCGGGATTCCCGGACAGCGCGAAGACCATCCACAGGAGCGATGCCAGGATCACCGCCGACCGACGCGCCCCGAGCCCCAGCGCGAGCGCCAGGAAGGGCACGCCGATCAGGACCGTCGGGCGCACGATCGAGGTGGCCAGCGCGACGCCCAGGAGCCCCGCGGCCCGCGGCCAGCCCCGGGACCGCCGGGGTCCGGGTGAGGGCTGCGACGCCTCCGGCACGGTCCGCCTACGCCTCGTGACGACGGGTGTAGGGGATCAGCGCGAGGTAGCGGGCCCGCTTCACCGCGGAGCCCAGCTGCCGCTGGAAGCCCGCTCCGACCTTCGTGGTCCGCTTCGGCAGGATCTTGCCCGACTCGGTCAGGAAGCGGGAGAGCGTGCTGACGTCCTTGTAGTTGAGGAGCTCGATCGGTGGGCCCTCCATCCGGCGACGGCGGCCCCGACCTCCCTGGAACTGGGGCGGCGAGTCGTCGTCATCGTCCTCCTCCTCCTCTTCCTCGTCCTCGTCGTCCTTGTCGCTGGCCGGGCGGGTGACCTCGGCCATGATCGACATGCCGGAGGTGGGCTCGCCTTCGTTGAGGACGAGGAGGTAGCGCATGACCTCGTCGTCCAGCTTGAGGAGCCGCTCGAACTCCGGGAGGGCATCGGGCGCCGCCGTGAACTGCGCGACGACGTAGTAGCCCGACTTGTGGCGCTTGATCGGGTAGGCGAGCTGGCGGATGCCCCAGTGATCCACGGCGGAGACCTCACCGCCGCTGGAGGTGGCCAGCGCATGGAACTTCTCGAGCTTGGCCGTGGCGGCGCCCTCTTCGAGCGCCGGGTCGAGAATGTAGACGACCTCGTAGAGCCGCATCTGGTTTCCCTCGGTCCGTTGGGTTGCACGGGCCCCTCCGACATCGGCGCCCGTCGCTGCGGCTGGGGCGCCCCGGAGGAGCGGGATGTGTTTTTCAAGCCCTTCAAGGTAACCGCCCGGGGACAGGACGGGAACCGGCTTCAGACGTTGAAGCGGAACAGCACGATGTCGGCGTCCCGCACCTCGTACTCCTTCCCCTCGGAGCGCAACAGCCCCAGGTCCCGCGCCGCCTTCCAGGAGCCCACCTGGACGAAGGTCTCGTAGTCGACGGTCTCCGCCCGGATGAAGCCGCGCTCGAAGTCGGAGTGGATCGCGCCCGCCGCCTGAGGGCTCCGGAGCCCGCGCCGGATCGTCCACGCCCGCGACTCCTTCTCGCCGGTCGTGAAGAAGGTGATCAGCCCCAGGAGGCGGTAGGCGGCGTGGATCAACCTGTCCAGACCCCCCTCGTCCAGGCCGAGCTCCGCGAGGAACGCCCGGCGGTGCTCCTCGTCCAGCTCGGCGAGCTCCGCCTCCACGGCCGAGCACACGGCCACGATCTCGGCGTCGCCCTCCGCGCGCACGACCGCCTCGAGGGCCTCGGTCCACCGGTTCCTCCCCGACGGGAGGTCCGCCTCCGCGACGTTCGCCACGTAGAGCGTGGGCTTCATAGTCAGGAGGGCGTAGGGCTCGACGAGCCGACGCGCCTCCCCGGTCAGCTCGGCCGTGTGGGCCGCCCTGCCCTCGCGCAGGGGGGTGAGGACGGCGCGCAGCGCGTCCGTCTCGCGGATCGCGGGCTCTTCCCCCGACCTCGCCTTCTTCTCGAGCCGCTCCAGACGCCGCTCCACCAGCTCGAGGTCGGCGAGGGCCAGCTCGGTCTCGACGATCTCGCGATCCCGCAGGGGATCGACGCTCCCGGCCACGTGCGCTACATCGTCGTCCTCGAAGCAGCGCAGCACGTGTGCGATCGCGTCCACCTCCCGGATGTGCGCCAGGAACCGGTTGCCCAGACCCTCCCCCTCCGACGCTCCCTCGACCAGGCCCGCGATGTCGACGAACTGGATGACCGTCGGCACGCGGGCTGCCGAACCCGAGAGCCGGTGGATCTCGTCCAGGCGCCGGTCGGGTACCTCCACGGTGCCCACGTTGGGATCCACCGTGCAGAACGGGTAATTGTCGGACGGCGCGCCCGCCGCCGTCAGCGCGTTGAAGAGCGAGGACTTGCCAACGTTGGGCAGCCCCACGATGCCGACCCGCAGCATCAGGCGAACCTCCCCCTCACACGAGCGCCCGCTGCATCGCCGTGATCAGGTCCGGGTACCGGGCGAACGCCCACCGGGCTTCCTTCACGTCCAGCCGTTCCCGGTTGGTGTGGGCATAGCGCTCTTCGCCCGGCGCGAAGCCCAGCGTCGGGATGCCGAAGACGCCACAGGACCAACCGCCGTCCGTGGCGAACGCCCACGGACGCACCGTGGCGGGGGTCCCCTCGTCGTCGCGCTTCCCCACCGCCCCGGCGGCGGCCCGCACGACTGGATGGTCGGGGTCCATCAGGAAGCCCGGGGTGAGCAGGTTCCGGTCCGCCTCCAGGCCCGTGTAGGCCACCTGGTGCTCGTACGCCATCCGTACCTCCACCTGGAAGCCGTCCGGTACGGTCGGCAGGCGCTCGTCGATCGCGGCGCGAACGCGCGCCATGAGCGCGGCGTCGTCGTCACCCGGCAGGATCCGCCAGTCCAGCGTGACGACGGCCTTGTCCGGGATCACGTTCCGGCTCTCGGGAAGGACGTCCACCATCGTCGCCGTCAGCGACGAGGGCCCCAGAACAGGGGCGGACGGCTGGCGCTCCCCAAGGTCGCGCACGGCCGCGAGCACGTCGCCGAGCAGGTCGAGCGCGTTGCGTGCACGGTCCGGCGCGCTGGCGTGTCCGGCCAGGCCGGTGACGACCACCTCGAGCTCCGCCCGTCCCCGATGGCCGATGCAGATGTCGCCGTGGGTGGCCTCGCCGATGACGACGGCTCCCGGGGCAACCGTGCCCGAGTCCAGGAGGTGCTTCATCCCCAGCCCGCCCCGCTCCTCGAGCACCGTATGCCCCACGATGACGTCTCCCGGCGCATGCCCGGACAGCCCCGCGGCCACGTACGTCTGCAGCGCGAGGGGCCCTTTGATGTCCATGGCGCCGCGGCCGTGGAGGAAGCCGTCCCGGACCTCTCCCGAGAACGGGGGGACCTCCCACTCCGCGGGGTCGCCCTCGGCCACGACGTCCGTGTGGCAGTTCAGGAGCACCGGCGGCGCTTCCCCCCGGCCCCGCGCGACCCCGATCACGTTGCCGGCCTCGTCCACCCGGACGTCCTCGAGGCCGAGCGCTTCCATCTCCTCGCGGATGCGCCGTGCGACGTCCCCCTCGTGCCCCGGAAGGCCGGGGATCCGGATGAGCTCCGAAGCGAACGCCAGGGCATTGTCGAACGTCGGTTCCTTCGGGTTACTCACGCTCCCTCCAGCGGCTCCAGTTCCCTTCCGCGACGCGGGGCCGGACCCGGGTGGGCCGGCCCCGCGAGCAATGCACCGTCCGGCGCGGCTCTGCCGTCAGCCGAAGATCCCGTGCACCAGGTCCATCAGCCAGTGCATCGCAGTCGTCTGTTCGACGTTGATGTGATGCACCCGCACGAACCACGGCGCGAGCACCAGCGATACCACGCTCATCAGCTTGATGAGGATGTTCATCGACGGCCCGGACGTGTCCTTGAACGGGTCGCCCACCGTGTCACCCACGACGGCCGCCTTGTGCGGGTCCGAGCCCTTTCCGCCGTACGCGCCGCCCTCGATGTACTTCTTCGCGTTGTCCCACGCGCCGCCGGCGTTCGCCATGAACAGCGCCATGAGCACGCCGGTCACCGTGGCGCCGGCCAGCAGGCCGCCCAGCGCCTCGACGCCCAGGAAGTACCCGACGACCACCGGCGCCGCCACGGCCGAGACGCCCGGAAGGATCATCTCGCGGAGCGCCGCGCGCGTCGAGATGTCCACGCAGCGGGCGGAGTCCGGCTTGCCCGTGCCGTCCATGATGCCCGGGATCTCACGGAACTGCCGGCGCACCTCTTCCACCATGCCCTGGGCGGCCCGGCCCACCGCGGTCATCGTGAGCGCCGCCACGAAGAACGGGAGGATCCCGCCGAGGAAGAGCCCCATCACGACCCTGGGGTTGACCAGGTCGATCCCGGTCTGCTGCAGCCCCACCTTCGAGGAGTAGGCGCTGAACAGCGCCAGGGCGGTGAGTGCCGCCGAGCCGATCGCGAAGCCCTTGCCGATCGCGGCGGTGGTGTTGCCGATGGCGTCCAGCGAGTCGGTGATCTTGCGGACTTCCGGACCGAGGTGGGACATCTCGCTGATCCCGCCCGCGTTGTCCGCGATCGGACCGTACGCGTCCACGGACATCGTCACACCCACCGTGGCGAGCATGCCGACCGCCGCGATGCCGATCCCGTACAGTCCCGCGAACCAGTATGACACGCCGATCGCCACGCAGATCAGGATCACGGGAATCGCGGTGGATTCCATCCCGACGGCGAGCCCCGCGATGATGTTCGTGGCCGAGCCGGTCTGGCTCGCGTCGGCGATCCTCCGGATGGGGCCCGCGGCCGTGTAGTACTCCGTGACGAGTCCGATCGCGATCCCGACCAGCGTGCCCGCGAGGATCGCCACCCACGGGCCGAACGTCGGATAGATCCGCCCGCTCTCCGCGTCGACGAAGCTGATCCCCATGTTCTGCACGACGAAGAACATGGCCACCAGGAAGAGCACGGCCGCGATGAACGTGACGTTGCGCAGCGCCGCGGCGGGGTTGGTCCGCTCCAGGACCTTCATCATGGCGATTCCGATGAGCGATGCCAGCAGCCCGACCATCACGGTCAGGAGCGGCAGCGCCACCGCCGCGGCCCGGTGGGACGCGAGCACCGGCGCGGTGGCGCCGATGGCGATGGTGGCGACGATCGAGCCGACGTACGACTCGAAGATGTCGGCGCCCATCCCGGCGACGTCGCCGACGTTGTCACCCACGTTGTCGGCGATGGTCGCGGGGTTGCGCGGATCGTCCTCCGGAATCCCCGCTTCGACCTTGCCCACGAGGTCCGCGCCCACGTCCGCGGCCTTCGTGTAGATACCGCCGCCCACGCGGGCGAACAACGCGATGGAGCTCGCACCCATCGCGAAGCCCGACACGATCTCCGCGAAGTCCGGGAACTCGCCCGTTCCCGGGACCGCGTCGGCGGCGAAAGCGAGGTACAGCACACCCAGCCCCAGCATCCCGAGGGCCGCCACCGCCAGCCCCATCACCGCCCCGCCGAAGAAGGCCACGCGCAGCGCCTTGCCCGCGCCGCCGTCCTTCGCGGCCGCCGAGGTGCGCGAGTTGGCCCGCGTCGCCGACTTCATCCCGAAGAAGCCGGCGCACACGGAGCTCAGCGCCCCCCCACGTACGCGATGGCCGGCCAACCGCCGATGGCCCAGTTGAGGAGGATCGCCACGACGACGACGAACACGGCGAGCACCGTGTACTCCCGACGCAGGAATGCCATCGCGCCGTCGTGGATCTGCTCCCCGAGCTCGATCATCAGCTCCGTGCCGGGAGGCTGTCTCTTGACGTACCCGTAGACTCCGAAAGCGGTGAGAAGACCCACCACCCCGAGCGCCCACGCCCAATCTGTGAATACGACGAGGTCGGTCATTGGATCGGTATCCTTTTTCCTCGTGTTCCGTGCGGTTCAGCGATTGAAGCGGTTCATCGCCGCTTCGATGCCTTCGGAAAGCCAGGCCTCGACGGCCCGGGTCAATTCGGGCAGGAGCCCAACCACAACTTCCTCGTCCTTCTCCGGCATGGGGGACAGGACCCAGTCGGCCAGGTCCACCCCCTCCGGTTTGCGCCCGACGCCGATCCGCATGCGGGGATAGGCGTCGGAGCGCAGCGCCGCCGAAACCGACTTCAGCCCGTTGTGTCCACCCGGGCTGCCTTCGGGTCGAAGGCGCACCCGCCCCACGTCGAGGGCCGCGTCGTCCACGATGACCAGGAGGTCCGCGGCCGCATCGAACCCCTCCAGGTCCTCCATGAACCGGAGCGCTTGTCCGCTCCTGTTCATGTACGTCATGGGCTTGACGAGCCGGACGGCATGACCCGACGCCGTCCCCTCGGCGATCAGCGCACGACCCTCGCGGGTGAAGGCCGCGAATTCCCAGTCGTACGCCAATCGATCCACCATCCACCACCCGGCGTTGTGCCGGGTGGCGTCGTAGTCGGGTCCCGGATTGCCGAGCCCGACCACGACCTTCACGGGCGGCGACGCGGGGGAGGTCAGTCCTCTTCCTCTTCCTCGCCCTCGCCGACCACCTCGGGCTCGGGCGCTTCACCCGGCTCGAGGCCTTCCTCGGCCTCCTCCTCCTCCTCGATCACGGCACGTGGCGCCGAGACCAGGCACAGCGTGCGATCGAGGTCGATCGTCGCCTCCACGCCTTCCGGAAGCGTGAGGTCCGACAGGTGGAGGGAGTCGTCGATATCCAGCGCGGTGACGTCCACCTCGATGATCTCGGGGATCAGCGAGGGGAGGCAGCGCACGGGAAGCTCGTGGATGATCTGTTCCAGGACGCCTCCCTGCTGCTTCACGCCGACCGGGGTTCCGATCAACTCCACGGGGACGTCCACGTCGACCGCCACGTCCTTCTGGATGCGCAGGAAGTCGATGTGCACGAGCTCGTAGCGGTGTGGGTGGCTCTGGATCTCGCGCACCAGCGTCTGGTGGGCTTCCTTCTCCCCTTCGATCTGCAGCTCCACGATCGTGTTGTCCGTCGAGATCGCCTGGAAGAGGTGTTCCACCTCCATCGCGTCCAGGGAGAGCGACACGGAATCCATGTCCTTGCCGTAGAGGACCGCGGGCACGCGTCCGCCCTTGCGGAGCTGGCGCGCGGCTCCCTTGCCGAAAGCCTCCCGCTTCGAGGCCTTCAGGCTCTTCGTGATCGTCATTTCTTCCCGCCTGCTTCAGGTGTCCGGAGTGATCTCGAAGAGCTGGCTGACAGACTCGTTCGAGTGGATATGATCGATGGCCTTCGACAGCAGATCCGCCACCGAGAGGATGCGCAGCCCCGGGAAGCGTCGCTCCTCCGGGACGTGGATCGTGTTCGTCACCACCATCTCCTCCAGCGGGGCCTCGGCCAGGCGCTCGGCCGCGGGTCCGGAGAGGAGCGGGTGCGTGGCGCACGCGTAGACGGCCTTGGCGCCCCGGTCCCGGAGCGCGTGCACGGCGTTCGCCAGCGTGCCGCCCGTGTCCACCATGTCGTCGGCCAGGAGACACGTCCGGCCGTCCACCTCGCCCACCACGTTCAGGACCTCCGCCACGTTCGCGGCCGGGCGCCGCTTGTCGATGATGGCCAGCGTGGCGCCCAGGCGCTTGGCGAACCCTCGCGCCATCTTCGCGGAGCCCACGTCCGGAGCCACGACGACGAGGTCCGGGAGATGGAGGTCGCGGAAGTACTTGGTGAGCACCGGTGCGGCGTAGAGGTGATCCACCGGGATGTCGAAGAAGCCCTGGATCTGGTGCTGATGGAAATCGATGGACACGACCCGGTCCGCGCCGGCGGCCACCACGACGTTGGCGGCCAGCTTCGCACCGATCGCCACCCGTGGCTGGTCCTTGCGGTCCTGACGGCCGTAGCCGAAGTAGGGGACCACCGCCGTCACCCTGGCCGCCGACGCGCGCTTGGCCGCGTCGATGAGGAGCAGAAGCTCCAAGATGTTGTCGGCCGGCGAGGGGGTGGGCTGGATGATGAAGACGTCCCTTCCGCGTGCGTTCCGATCGATGCGCACGAAGATCTCGCCGTCGGCGAAGTTCCTGATCGTCGCGCCGTCGGGCGACTTGCCGATGCGCTCCCCGATCTCGGCGGCGAGGGGCTTGTTGGCCCGGCCGGCCAGCAGGAGGAGCGGTCCGCGTCTGAAGGTGTCGTCCATGGATCCGGAGGCTTCCGGTCTGGTTGTGTCCCCAGTGTCTTCCGCGCGAGCCTGAGAGCCCGAAAAGCTAGGAAAGGCGCGGCAAATCGTCAATGCGAGGCACCGATCACGATCTCCGCCGAGGACTCCAGGGTGGCCCGCCCCGTCACCCGCGCGCCGGAGGCGCAACCGGTACCTCCCCGGCTCCACGTCGGGGAGGTCGACGGCCAGGTGTCGGAGCATGGGCACCGGTCGCTCGGGCCCCGGCTCGTCCCAGCTCAGCGCCAGGGGCCGGTTCCGATCCACCAGCCCCAAGCCCTCCCCCAGGCGACGCAGGAAGCCGCGGTCGGCGGCCTCCAGTGAAAGATCGTACGTGACCGTGGTCGGGGACCACCCCAGGCCGTTCATCTCCCACACCACGCCGATGGACCCGCCCGAACGAGCGGACCGGTGCACCAGCGCCCGGGCGGCGGCCTCCCTCAGGGAAGCCGGCGCAGCACTCCCCTCCGTGACCAGGAGGAGGCCGGAGAGGGTGGCCACGTCGGGCGCCACGCTGTCGCCCCTCAGCCCCATCCGGGTCCGTCCGCCGACGCGCTCCGGGGGGCGCCACGCCTCCACGGACACCACGTAGTCGCCTGCCGGAGCGTCGAGGAGCAGGCTCCCCTCCGACACCCCGGTGCTCGTGCGGCTCAGGATCGACCCTCCGCCGCGTACCGGGACGAGGAAGAGCCCCGCGCGGTCGGGGAGCCCGGCCTGGTCGCCGGCCTCCATCCACGGACGCGGCCAATCGTCGTCGGCATGTCGCGTGGTGTCCGGCGGCACGAACGCCGTCGCCACCACGGTCTCGCGATCACCGCGGGGAAACAGCACGACCTGCCCGTCCATGGGGAGGATCACCGGGGCGTAGGCAGGGGCATAGAGGCTGCGCGGCCGCCGCTGCCCCCCGGGTGCGAGATCCTCCGCGAGGGCCGCGGCGGGATCCTCCATGGCGTCGGCGGAGGGCATGTACTCGCGGCCGGCGGGGTGCTGGTGACCGACGACCACCGGCTCGTCGGTGATGTCCCACGAGCGAGCCCGCTCCCACCCGACCTCCCATCCGAACCGTACGAGCAGCTCCTCGAGGTCCCGACCCCATCCGATCTGGTAGGGGTTGCGAGCGCGCTCCCGGATGCGCGCCACCGTCCAGCGGGCGTAGTGCTCCGTCCGGCGGTCGTTTCCCGGCACCAGGTAGAGGGGATCCGCCAGCGTCCAGAGTCGGTCCAGCACTTCCGTGCGCCCCTCGCCGTCGGCGTCGTCCACCACGTCGCGAACGCCGCTGTGGAGCGTGTGCCTCGGCTCTCTCCACCGTTCCGCCTGCTCGGGGTCCATGTCGCCGAGCGCCCGCTCGAAGGCCCGCCCCGCCTCTTCGTAGCGCCCGAGGCCGTGCAGCGCGAACCCCTCGAGCGCTGCGCACCACCATGCCTCCGCCTCCGCGCACGAGCGGGCGATGCCGAGCGCGTCGGCCCATCGCTCCCCTTCCGCCCGGTACCACACGCGTTGGCCGAGCACCCACCCGTCGCCGGGGAGGAGCGCCTGGACCGAATCCAGGTACGCGACCAGCTCGCCGCGGAGGGTGTCGATGGCCATCGGCTCCTCGACCGGTCGCCCCTCGCTGTCGTCGAACCACAGGCAGAAGCGGCCCACGATCTCGTCGCAGTCCCCCCCACTCGACGTCGATCGGGCCAGCGGCAGGAGGCGCACGCGCCGCCGCTCGAAGCGCGCCTGCTCCCGCCGCGCACGCCCCAGGACGTCCGTCGAGTCGACGGGCTCGGGTAGTGGCGCGTTTTCCCTTCCGACGACCTGGGCACCGACCGGTACGGCCCACCCGCAGAGCCCGACCAGGATCGACGCGACACCTGCGGCGGAGCGGGTCGTCGTTCGGGGTCGCGTCATCGGCCGGCCGGGATGGAGGGATTGGCCCGGGTGGATTCGAACCACCACCGCCGGTTCCAAAGACCGGTGTCCTGCCATTAGACGACGGGCCAGTCGAGCATGCGCCGCAGGGACCATCCTACCGGTTGCGGCAGGGGGCGTTCAAGCCCCGACACCGACCCTCGGCGGATGCGGGGACGCGCCACCGTCCGGTCTCAGCCCTCCTCGACGATCGGCTCCGGGAACGCGCTGAGCGTCCGGGACACGATCACGGGGGACCCCAGGCGGGCCCGCAGGGTCTCCGCGGCGGCCTCCGCCGCCGCGCGATCGGCGAAGATCCCGAAGCATGCGCTCCCGCTGCCGGAGAGGAGCGCCGGCGACGCGCCCGAGGCACGCAGCGCCCCCAGCGCGCGGGAGATGCCCGGATGGGCGGCCGGGACCACGGCTTCGAAGTCGTTGCGCGCCGCCGCGGCCACCTCCCCCCACGACGCGGGCGCACCCCAGACGTCGGCGAAGCAGGGAGGGTCGCCTCCCCCGGAGCGGGCTTCGGCCAGCGCGGCGTAGGCGGCCCCGGTAGCCACATGGAGCGGGGGAAGCACCAACACCACCGGAGCCTCCGGCAAGGGGCGAAGGGCTTCCAGACGCTCTCCGCGCCCGGTGCCGCGCGCGAGGGCGCTCGATCCCAGGAAGAACGGCACGTCTGACCCCAGAGCGGCTCCCAGCGCCGAGAGCGCATCCGGTCCGACGGGGTCCGCAAGGAGCGCGTTGGCGGCCCTCAGGACAGCCGCGGCGTCGGAGGAGCCTCCCCCCAACCCCGCCCCCGCCGGGATGCGCTTCCGCAACCGGACGTGGAATCCGACCCGGGCGTCGGTGGCGGCCAGGAGCGCCTGCGCCGCCCGGTGGGCCAGGTTCTCCTCCGGCGGACCGAGGTCGGCCCCCAGCACCTCGAGCGTCACGCCGTCCACGACCCGGCGCACGGACACGTCGTCGCACAGATCGACCGCCTGGAAGAGCGTCTCCAGCTCGTGGAAGCCGTCGGAGCGGCGGCCGAGCACACGCAGAAAGAGGTTGATCTTCGCCGGGGCACGGACCGAGAGCGCAACGGGCTGTCCCGTCATGCCCTTCCCTCCGGTGCCTCCACGGGCGACTCCAGCGGGACGCCGTGCTCCCCCTCGATCACGCGCTCCACCCTCTCCTCGGCCGCTCGTACCTCCCCCACGGTGAGGCCGAGCTTCCAGGCGTAGGCCAGGCCGATCAGCGTGATCGGGATCCAACTGCCGAAGTGATACCCGAACGCGAACGCCAGGGCTCGTGCCGCGTCAACGCCGTACACCGAGGCGAGGGCGAACTCCGCCGACGCGTGGAAGGTCCCGAAGAACCCCGGTGCGGAGGGGATCGCCACGCCGAAGCCCACGACGGCCTCGGTGAACCAGGCCGACACCAGGCCGGTGTCGATGCCGAAGGCCCTCATCCCCAGCCAGAAGGAGATGCCGTGGAAGAGCCAGAAGAACACGGTCCACGCCAAGCCGAGCGAGAGCAACCGCGGAGAGCGCAGCACCGCGATGGAATCGAGCAGCGCCTCCAGGGCGCCCACCACGGGGCGCGCCAGCGGGCGGGGCAGCCGGGCGGCCACGCGCTCGGCGGAGCGCACGAAGGCCCGGGGCCAGATGGCCATGACCAGGAGCACCCCCAGGACCGCCGCCACCGCCGCGAGGCCTCCCCGCAGGACGGCTGCGCCCAGGCCGTCGGACAACGCACCGGTGGCGGGGAACCCCGGCGTGAGCACGGGCACGATGAGCAGGAGCAGCAGGACGAGTCCGTCCATGAAGCGCTCCACCACCAGCGAGCCGAAGGCCGCTCCGGCGGAGATCGGCTCCATGCGGCTGAGCGCGTAGGCACGGGCGAACTCTCCGACGCGGGCCGGGAGGAGGTTGTTCGCCATGAAGCCGATGCTGACCGAGGCGAAGCGAGAGCGCAGCGTCGTATTCGCCTTCATGGGCGCCAGGAGGACCTTCCAGCGCATCGCGCGGATAAGGTACCCGACGGTTGCCACGAGGACGGCCGCCGCCAGCAGCCCGGGGTCGCCGTGGCGGATGTTCTCCCAGATCTCGCCGAGGCTCTCGCCCCGCAGTGCCCACCAGAGCGCGAGCGCGGTGACGGCGAGCCCGAAGGAGGTCTTTCCCCAGTGTCTCCTCACCGCGGGGCCCGCGCCCGACGGATGAGCGTGGCCATCTCGCGCACCGCGGCCTCCATGCCCGTGAAGACGGCGCGGGACACGATGCTGTGGCCGATGTTCAGCTCCTCGATCTCCGGAATCGCCGCCACCGGCGTGACGTTCTCGTACGTGAGGCCGTGGCCGGCGTGCACGTCCAGGTTCAGCTTGCGCGCCAGAGACGCCCCGGCGTTCACGCGGGCCAGCTGCTCCCGGCGCTCCCCCCCGCGGGTATTGGCGTACTCGCCCGTGTGCAGCTCGACCGCGTCGGCGCCGAGGTCCACGGCCGCGCGGATCGCGTCCTCCTCCGGACCGATGAAGAGCGACGTACGGATGCCCGCCTCCTCGAGCCGACGGAGCGCGCCGCCCACGACCGCCCGCCGCTCCTCCGTCGACAGGTCCAGCCCGCCCTCGGTGGTGACCTCTTCCCGCTTCTCGGGCACGAGGGTAGCCTGCATGGGTGCCCACGAGCAGGCCAGGTCCACGATCTCGCCGGAGGCGGCCAGCTCGAGGTTGAGCCCGGTGCGCAGCGTCTCCATCAGGAGCGCGACGTCACGGTCCTGGATGTGCCGACGGTCCTCCCGCAGGTGCACAGTGATGCCGTCCGCACCCGCCATCTCCACGAGGACGGCGGCGCGGACCGGGTCGGGCTCGTCGGTCTTGCGAGCCTGCCGGACGGTCGCGACGTGGTCGATGTTCACGTATAGGCGCATGTTCATCCGCTGCTCTCGTTCTCGAAGATCTCCACCAGCTCACGCCGCGTGTCCTCGTCGAGGTGCGGAGCGGAAAGGCGCACCAGCGACCGGCCGAGGAGCGAGTAGAGCCTCCTGTCGCCCGGGTCGAGCGCGCGCAAGTGCATGGCGACCGTCTCGACGTCACCCCGGGGGATGGGTCCGGTCAGCGACGCCGCCAGCCCTCCCTCCTCGATGTTGGCCAGTGTTCCGCGCACCAGGGGCAGCAGCGCCGGGAGCGCCTCATCGTGCGGAACGCCCGCCCGCTCGAGCATGCGGGTCGCGGCGTCGAGGAGCGGGGGAGGAAATTCGAGGCCATCACCGCCGCAGCGTGGTAGAGCGGTCGCCGCGACTCGGGGACCGTGAGGATCGACGAGCCCAGGGCGAACGCGAGACGGCGCGCCACGGCCAGGGCTTCGGGACCGCCGGTGACCGCCAGGTAGGAACCGGCGATGCGCTCGGCGCCGGTGACCGGGTTGGCCACGGCCTGCAGCGGATGGAAGGAACCGACGGCGTAGCCCTGAGCGTGAAGCGGTGCCAGCACTTCGGTCGACAGCGCGCCCGACAGGTGGAACGCCGCGCATCCCGCCGGCGCGAGTCCCTGCCCCGCCAGGGCGTGGGCCATCTCCGGGACCACGTGGTCGGGTACCGCCAGGAAGACCGCGTGCGTGTCGCCCCTCGGTGGCTCGAGGCCGAAGCAGTAGGATGCGAGCCCCTGGATGAAGAGGGGGTGGGCCGGCGGCTCGGGGCGCCGGCCGCACACGGTGAGTGACTCCACCGCGTCCGCCTCCACCATCGCGTACCCGAGGGCCAGACCCATCCGGCCCGGCCCCACGATCATCGCGTGACCAACCGCGCTCATGCCACCTCCCGGACGTTCGTTCCCGGTCGTTCGTGCAATGTGCGGAGCAGCGCCCGGGGGAGGCGCACGGTGACCTCCACCGCGCCGTCCTCGTCCACGCGGCTCGTCACCTCTCCCTCCCGGTAGAGGCGTGCCAGCGTCTCGCCGTCCCACGCGGGCAGCCGCACCACGACGAAGGCAAGGCGCGCCCGGATCCTCGCCTTGAGCGTCTCCCTGAGGGACGCCAGCGACTCCTCCTGCAGCGCCGACACGAAGACGGCCGGCGAGGACTCGAGCGACCGGACTCGCTCTCGCAGCGCCTCCTCTTCGGCGTGCGTCAGGCGGTCCACCTTGTTGAAGACCATGATCCGCTCCGCGTCGTCGAGCCCCAGGTCGTGCAGCACCTCCCGAACCACCTGGCGCTGCTCCTCCCAGTCGGGGTGCGAGGCGTCGATGACGTGCAGGAGCACATCCGCCTCGCGCGCCTCCTCCAGCGTTGAGCGGAACGACGCCACCAGGTGGTGCGGCAGCTTGCGGATGAACCCGACCGTGTCGGTGATCAGCGCGGCATGTCCCGAGCCGAGGTCCACCGTTCGCGTCGCGGAGTCGAGCGTGGCGAACAGTCGATCCTCGACGAAGAGCTCCGCCCCCGACACCGCCCGGAGGAGCGACGACTTCCCGGCGTTGGTGTATCCGACCAGCGCGGCGCGGAACTGGCCCCGGCGGGACTTCCGCTGCTGCTCCCGCGCCTTCGCCACCTCTCCGAGCTTCTCCTTCAGATCCGAGATGCGCGTGCCGATCAGGCGACGGTCCGTCTCTAGCTGCGTCTCGCCCGGCCCCCGGAGGCCGATGCCGCCGCGGATGCGGGACAGGTGGCTCCACATCCTGCGCAGTCTGGGCAGCAGGTACTCGAGCTGGGCGAGCTCGACCTGCATGCGCGCCTCCCGGGAGCGCGCCCGCGTCGCGAAGATGTCGAGGATCAGCTCCGAGCGGTCCATCACGCGCACGCCGAGAAGATCCTCGAGGTTCTTGCCCTGCGCCGGGCTCAGCTCCTCGTCGAAGACAACGAGGTCGGCGCCACGCGCGTCCACGAGCCCCTTCAACTCCTCGGCCTTCCCCTCTCCGATGTAGAAGCGGGGGTGCGGGTGCGGCAGGCGTTGTCGCAGGCGGCCGACGACGCTCCCCCCCGCGGTGTCGGTGAGCCGGCCCAGTTCCTCGAGGTGCTCGTCCGCCAGGCGGGGATCGAGGTCGCGCTCGGGCGCACCCACCAGGATGACCTTGTCGACCGGGGTACGCATGTCGATGAGCTGGGTCGGAATCCTGCACCTCCTGAACGAGGAGCCGCCGGAGACCGGCGGCGGAGATCGGGAATCGCCGTCCTACGGACGGAAGACCCCCCGTTGGTCGAACGGTACCCGCACGCTCCGGGGCCGCGTGACGCGCAGCTCTCCGGTGAAACGATACTCAAGCTCTCCACGGCGTAGAAGACGCTGCAGCGCGTCGCCGAGGGGCGCGAGGTCGAACGGGACATCCAGCTCGACCGACGCCGTATCGTGGGCGGGCACGGACACCTTCCGGTCGTCCCTGCCCCCTGACGAGCGTCACCCATCCTTCCTTCCCGTCCGCGTCGTCGGAGAAGGCCAGTCGGTACTGGAAGCCCTCGCTCTCCAGCACGTAGCCGTTGGGGTTGTCGATCTGGAGCGTCACGGCCACGCGTGCCGCCCTGGAATCCCAGCGACGCAAGCCTGACCTCGGCCACCGTCAACGTGGGACGCTCGAAGGCCAGGCATCCGCCCGCGGCGAGCGCCGCGGCCAGCGCCACCGTGCCGAGCCATCGACGGGTCGCGTCGCCCGTGTGCTCAGGGTTCATCGACTTCCTGGTCCTCTCCACGGCTCCGTTCGCGCTCCTCCCGTTCGGCCGCCTCGCGGCGCTTCCCGGCCCACCACTCGAGTCGGGCCGCGATCGTCTTCTCGTGCCCGAAGCGGCCCGGGACGTAGTACCGCTCCCCAACCATCCGATCCGGCAGATACCGCTGCGCGGAGACGCCGTCCGGCTCGGCCGGGTCGTATCGATACCCCGCTCCGTACCCCAGATCCTTCATGAGGGACGTCGGCGCGTTGCGGATGTGCAGGGGCACCGGCTCGCCGGGCGTCTCGCGTGCTCGCGCCATCGCCGCCGACCAGGCCGCGTAGGCCCGGTTGGATTTCGGTGCGGTGGCGAGGTACAACGCGGCCTCCGCGAGGGCCAGCTCCCCCTCGGGCGATCCGAGGAAGTGGAACGCGTCGCGCGCGGCGATCGTGACAGCGAGGGCGTCCGGGTCGGCGAGCCCGATGTCCTCGGTGGCCATCCGGACCATGCGGCGCGCGATGTAGAGCGGGTCCTCTCCGCCGTCGATCATCCGCGCCAGCCAGTAGAGCGCACCGTCCGGATCGCTCCCCCGGACCGCCTTGTGGAGCGCCGAGATGAGGTTGAAGTGCTCCTCCCCGCCCTTGTCGTACGTCGCGAAGCGGTGCTGGAGCGCCTCGCGCGCTTCGCCGACGCCGATGTGGCCGCCCTCGCCCACGAGGCCCGCCGCCGCCTCGAGCACGCCCAGGGCCCGGCGGGCATCGCCGTCCGCCGCCTCGGCGACGAACGCCAGCGCGTCCACGTCGGCGCTCAGTCGCATCCCGGCCAGGCCGCGCTCCTCCGACGAGCGCCTCGTGCAGGATCGCGAGGATGTCGTCCGCGGACAGCGGGTGGAGGACGTACACGGGAGCTCGCGACAGGAGCGGCCGGACCACCTCGAAGGACGGGTTCTCCGTCGTGGCACCGATGAGGATGATCGTCCCCGCCTCCACGTGGGGGAGGAAGGCGTCCTGCTGTGCCTTGTTGAAGCGGTGGATCTCGTCGCAGAAGAGGATCGTCCGCCGACCCGTCGCCTTGAGCCGCTCCGCCGCCTCCTTCACGATCTCCCTCACCCGGGCGATCCCGTCGGACACGGCGCTGAACGCGACGAAGCTGACGTCGGTCTCCCGGGCGATGATGCGGGCGAGCGTCGTCTTGCCGCTCCCCGGGGGACCCCAGAGGATCATGCTCGCGGGCTGGTCGTTGTCGAGCATCGCGCGCACGGCTTTCCCCGGCGCGAGCAGGTGCTCCTGCCCACGGAACTCCCCGAGCGCGCGGGGGCGCATGCGAGCCGCCAGCGGCATGGACGGATCGGGACCGCCCTCCGCCTCCGGCCCGGAGGGTAGCCGCTCCACAGGCGCGCCGCCCCCGAAGAGGTCCAGCTCAGCCACGGGATGCCTCCTGCAAGGAGGCCGCTTCTTCGAGTGCGCGTTCCCGCAGGAGCTCCTTACGGTTCCGCGCCGGGTCCTCGAGCACCCAGTCGAGGAGCCGGTCCAGTATGCGACCGAAGGCCGGGCCGGGCCGAAGCCCGAGGCGGATCAGGTCCCGACCGTCGAGCTGCAGGTCCGCGACGCTCAACGGGGGCGCGTCTCGCAGGATCGCCCGGGCACGGCGCCACGCCGCCACCACCTCGCCAGGTGTGCGGGACATCGGCGCGTCCTCCGCCCCGGCGCGTGCCGCGGCGAGCTCCAGGCGCGCCACGGCGGCGAGCCGCTCGGGGCCGACGCGGGCGAGCCACCGGCGCACCTCCCCCTCCCCGGTCTCCGCCGCGGGAAGCGGCGGCGCTCCGGCCCGACGGGCGGTCTCGTCCACCTGCGCGTTGGAAAGGCGGAGACGAAGGAGCACCTGTGCGGCGGACCGGACGTCCACAGTCCGGAGGAGCGCGGCCAGCCGCATCAGCGGCCGGCCCACCGGAAGGGCGTCCACGGTGCGCAGCGTCGCGTCCCATCGGTCGGGCTCCGTATCCCCGAGGCGGCCGAGCTCGGGAAAGAGGACCGCCACGACGCCGGAGCTCCGGTACAGCCGGAGCGCGATCGAGGGACGCGGATCGGCTTCCAGCACCTTGACCAGCTCCTCGCGTATGCGCTCGGCGGACAGGACCGGCAGATGCCTCGTCGCCTCGCACAGCGCCGCCCACGTCCCGGCCTCGATCTCGAGCTCGAAGCGGCCGGCGAAACGCAGGGCCCGCAGGACGCGCAGGTAATCCTCGGCGAAGCGCCGCCCCGGGTCCCCCACCGCGCGGAGGAGCCCTGCCTCCAGATCGCGCACGCCGCCGAACGGGTCGAGCAACTCCTCGCGGAGGGGATGCCATGCGATGGCGTTCACCGTGAAGTCCCGCCGCGCCAGGTCCTCCTCGATCCGGTCCGCGAAGGCGACCACCGCGTGGCGGCCGTCGGTCTCCACGTCGCGGCGGAAGGTGGTGACCTCGAACATGATGCCGTCGTCGGTCAGCACCCCCACCGTGCCGTGCTCCACCCCGAGGGGGACGGTGCGACGGAACAGACGACGGATGTCGTGGGGCCGGGCCCGCGTGGCCAGGTCCCAGTCGCTCGACGGGTGCCCGAGAAGCACGTCACGTACGGCACCGCCGACGGCCCAGGTCTCGAACCCGGAGCGCTCGAGCGTGCGCGCGACCCAGCGCACCGCGGGAGGGGCGGACGGGCGGTCCTGGATCACCCCACCAGAACGGCGCCGCCGTTCACGTTGAGGATCTCCCCCGTCACGTGTCGTCCCAGGGCCGAGCACAGGAAGAGGATGGGACCCGCCACGTCCTCGGCCGAAGCCATGCGCCGCAGGGGAATTCCGGCCTCGATGCGCTCGCGGGCGCCACCGCCCAGCACGGGCTGCGACATCTCGGTGTCGATCCATCCCGGGGCAACGCAGTTCACGGTGATGTCACGCGCGCCGAGCTCCACGCAGAAACCCTTCACCAGCGAGATCATGGCGCCCTTCGTCGCGGCGTAGTCGCCATGGTAGGCCTCACCGCGTTGTCCGGCCGTGCTCCCCACGAGCACGAGCCTTCCGTGGTCCCGGAGCCGACGCGCCGCGGCCCTGCATGCGTAGAAGATCGCGTGCAGGTTGATGGCGACCGTGCGGTGCCACTGCTCGTCGGTCATGTCCGCGATGGCCACGTCGTCCGTCGGCCAGATGCCATGGTTCCCCACGAAGATGTCGAGGCCGTCGAAGGCTTCGTCGCCGCGGCGGAAGAGCGCCTCCACGTCCGCGACCTTCGAGAGATCCCCCGCCTCTGCCCACGCCTCCACCCCCAGCGCCCGCAACTCGCCCACCGCGGCCTCCGCCTCCTCCTTTCGCGAACGGTATCCGATCCCGACGTTCGCGCCCGCGCGCGCCAGGAGGAGTGCCGCGGCGCGCCCCACTCCGCGGGACCCACCGGTCACGATCGCGTTCTTTCCCGACAGGTCGATCAGGTCGTTCGTCATCCCTCGTCCTCTTCTTCGTGGGCCGCGGCGGGCATCCACTTGCCCCCGAGCCGATCGTGGTGATGGCGCTCCGACGCGAGGATCTCGCGCAGGATGGCGAGCGTCCCCGGGTCGCTGGTGCGACCGATGGCGCCCTCGTACCAGGCCACTTCCCCGGCCTCGCGGCGACGGGCCACCTCCTCCCATCCCGCCAGAGCGGGAACCTCCGGTGCGTTCCAGGCTTCCTCCGGCCGCTCTCCCATCTCCAGGAGTCGCGCCGTGAGCCGCGAGACGTGGTGCTGCTCGTCGGCGAGGAGCTCGTTCAATCGCTCCGCCGCGGCCGCATCTTCGGCGAGCTCGGCGTCTCCCGCCAGGAAACGGTAGAACGCGGCCTGCTCGCGCTCCCTGCGCCGGCCCTCGTTCAGCAACGCGACGTCGGACTTCTCGGTGCTCATGATCGCTCCGCGATCTCGCGCTCCACCAGGTCGCACACGATGTGGCCGAGGGCGATGTGCAGCTCCTGGGCACGTGCGGTGACGTCGGTGCGCACCACCAGGGGCAGGTCCACCAGCGCTCGCAGCCGGCCGCCCCCGCGGGCGAGCAGCGCCACGGTCTTCAGCCCCTCCTCACGGGCCGCCACGGCCGCAGCGAGCAGGTTGGCGGATTCGCCGCTCGTGGAGTGCAGGATCAGGAGGTCGCCCGGACGGCCGAGCGCGCGCACCTGCCGCTCGAAGATCGCTTCGAATCCGTAGTCGTTCCCGCCGGCCGTGAGGATCGACGTGTCGGTGGTGAGGGCGATGGCCGGGAGCGGACGGCGATGGCGCGCGAAACGGACGACGTATTCGGCGGCGAGGTGCTGCGCGTCCGCGGCTGACCCGCCGTTGCCGCAGAAGAGCAGCTTCCCCCCCGCATCGAAGGTCGTGAGCACCATCGCGGCGAGCCGGGCGGCGGGCTCGGCCAGGGAATCGGCCGCCTCGGTCGCGAGCGTCGACAGGGCGCCCAATTGATCGCGGACCTCTTCCGCGAAACGCACCGATTCGCTCACGCGGACTCCAGGTTGAGGATCTCCTTCACCTTCGCCCAGAACCCCCGCTCGGCAGGAAGGACCGGCACGGGCAGCGGCTCCTCGTCGGTGAACACCCGCGAGGGGTTCGTACCGGACAGACGCGCGAACGTGTCGCTCGCTCCCAGCTCCTCCAGCCGCTGCGCGGCCTCTCGGCGGTAGATGCGTCGCTCCGGCCGACCGTGGAAGTCCGAGGAGAAGTAGTCCACCCAGCCCCGACGCAGGAGTCTGAAGGCGAACGCCCGTGCCTCCGAGCCGTATCGGCCCGCCAGTGAACCGTAGTTCACCTGAAGGTACGAGCCGACCTCCCGCCACTGCCGCGCAAGGGATAGCTCGATCCCGATGTACCGCTCCGGGTGGGCGACGATGGGGCGGTACCCCTGGCTCCGGATCCGGGCGAGCGCGGCGGTCGTCCCCGGCGGGAGCTGCAGCCGCGGCCACTCGACGAGGACGAAGCTCGACCCGTTCAGGCGTGTGCGTGGGTCGTCGAAGCGCACGTCGGGCACGTCCATCATCACTTCGTGACCGCGGCGGAGCTCCACGTCCGGAAACCGCCCCGCCACCGCCTCGGCCGCCCGCTCGAACGCGGCCGACACCTCGGACAGCCGCTCCTCGAGGAGTTCGCGGTCCAGGGTGAGGCTGCCGTCGAGGTGCGGCGTGGTGAGGATCCTGCGGATCCCTTCCTGCGTCATCCGCTCCACGGAACCGAGGGTGTCGTCGAGGCTGCGCGCACCGTCGTCAACCCCCGGGACCAGGTGGTTGTGGAGATCCGCGAGTGCCGTGGGGTCCCGATCGTTCACGATGCAGGTGCCGCCACGCGTCGGAGGATCTCGGCCAGCACGACGGTCGGGTCGTCCGCGCCGAGCGAAGCCTCGCATGCGTACGTGATCAACGCATCCGCCGCCAGAAGGTGGAACGCGCTCTCGCGCACCCGCCCGGGCGCCGCACGGGCGAGGGCCAGCTCCCCCAGCCCGCCGTGCATGAGAGCCTCGCGGACGGTGTCTCCTCGAAGCTCCACCCCGTCCAGCCACGCGGCCAGCGGCGCGGGGGGTGACGGCGTCCGCTCCGAGAGCCAGCCCCGCACGCCGGTCATGCCACGCCTTCCCCCAGCAGCTTCCGCACGACGGCTGCGCCCGCGCGCAACGCTTCGTCGAGGCGGGCCGCGTCCTCCACGCCCGCCTGTGCCATGTGCGGCCGCCCGCCGCCCCGCCCCCCCACGATCGCCGCCACCTGCCGCACGACGGCGTCGGCCCGCACCCCGCGCGAGATCAGGTCGTCGGTGACGAACGTGAAGAGCGTGTGCTTGTCCCCGGGTAGCTCGGCACCGACCACCGCGACGCCGCTCCGTCCGGAGGCGAGAAAGGCGTCACCCCACTTACGCGCGTCGTCGGGGCCCCGGGAGCGCAGCCGCACGGCCCGGTACGTCGCTCCGGGCGCGACGCCGTCCAGGGACTCCGAGGCCACCTCGCTCTCCCCGGCACCGCCTCCGCTACGCAGCTCGTCCAGGAGGCTCTCCAGCTCCGCACGCTCCTCCAGGAGCTGCTCGGCCCGGTGCGCCACGTTCTGCGGCTGCGTCTTGAGGAAGCGCGCCGCCTCGTCGAGGAGCTGCTCCTGCTGCCGCATGTACGCGTAGGCCATCGGCCCCGTGAGGGCCTCGATGCGGCGCACGCCCGCCGCGACACCGCTCTCTCCGACCAGTCGCATCAGTCCGATCTCGCCCGTGTGCCTGACGTGCGTGCCCCCGCACAGCTCCATGCTGACGCCGGGAATCCGCACGACGCGCACCTCGTCGCCGTACTTTTCCCCGAACAGCGCCATCGCGCCGGCCTTCACCGCGTCGTCGTAGCTCCGATGCGCGATCTCCACGGGGTGGTCGGCCCAGATACCCTCGTTCACGATCGACTCCACCCGCGCGCGCTCGTCGAGGGTCATGGGGGCGGTGTGGGCGAAGTCGAAGCGTAGTCGATCCGGTGCCACGAGCGAGCCCCGCTGCACCACGTGCTCCCCGAGCACCGCTCGGAGGGCGGCGTGCAGGAGATGGGTGGCCGTGTGGTTCCGCTCGGTGTCGTGGCGCACGTTCACGGGGACCACACCCTCCACCTGGAGCGGCGCGGCGGGCTCCTCCGGGAAATCGCCCTCCACGGTACCGTGGACCGCCGTGCGGCCGCCCACTTTGCCCACGTCCGTGACGTGAAGGGTCCAGCCGTACCCCCGGACCTCGCCTCTGTCCGAGACCTGCCCGCCGCTCTCCACGTAGAACGGGTTCTCGCGGAGGATCAGGGCGAGCGTGTCGTCTTCGCTCCGGAACGCCAGCACCTCCGTCTCGACCTGCGTGGCGTGGT
The DNA here is from genome assembly GCA_963848895.1 of uncultured Gemmatimonadales bacterium. Classification (GTDB taxonomy): domain Bacteria; phylum Gemmatimonadota; class Gemmatimonadetes; order Longimicrobiales; family Gaopeijiaceae; genus SZUA-318. The sequence goes on along the minus strand of CAWKGE010000013.1, from coordinate 258,341 downwards.
ACCCGACGAACTCCTGCTCCTCGGAGGAGAGCTCCGTCCACCCTTCGGCGTCCGCCTGCTCTTCCATGGCGACGCCCGCCGCCGCGCGGTCCGCCCGGGAGCGGGCGCGCTGCGCCTCCAAAGCCTCCTCGAAGCCGGCGACGTCGACTCGGTACCCACGCTCCTCCGCCATCAGCTCGGTCAGATCGAGCGGGAACCCGAAGGTATCGTAGAGACGGAACGCCTCCTCACCTGGAATCGCGCCCCCGGAGGCGGAGGCGTTCTCGGCCAACTCGTCGAAGCGCTTCATCCCGCCCTCGATGGTGGCCAGGAAGCGCTCCTCCTCGGCACGCGTGGTACGCGCCAGGTGCTCCCGCCGGTGACGCAGCTCCCCGTACACGTCCCCCATGGTCTCGACGACCTCGTCCACCACGTGCACGAGCGCCGGCTCACGGATCCCCAGAAGCCAGGCGTGGCGCACGGCGCGCCGCAGGATGCGGCGCAGCACGTAGCCCCGCCCCTCGTTCGAGGGGAACACTCCGTCGGCCAGGAGGAAGGCGACCGCCCGCGCATGGTCGGCGAGGACGCGGTAGCTGACGCTGTCCGGAGCGGCGGCCTGATAGGGGCGGCCGACGACCTCACCCACGCGCGCCAGGAGGGGCACGAAGAGGTCGGTGTGGTAGTTCGAGTCGGTCCCCTGCAGCACGGCTGCGAGGCGCTCGAGACCCGCGCCCGTGTCGATGGAAGGCGCCGGCAGCGGGTGCATCTCGCCGGACTCGTCCCGGTCGTACTGCATGAAGACCAGGTTCCACAACTCGACGATGTCGCCGCGGTCGCCCGCCGCGACGAACGCCTCCGTGGTCTGTCCGTGGGGGACCGCGTCGCGGAGGTCGTAGTGGATCTCCGAGCAGGGCCCGCAGGGGCCGGTGTCGGCCATCTGCCAGAAGTTGTCCTTGTCGCCCAGGCGGAAGATCCGCGCCGGATCGAGCCCGACCTCCTTCTCCCACAGGTCGGCCGCCTCGTCGTCCGAGTGGTGCACCGTCGCGTAGATCCGCGCCGGATCGAGCCCGTACACTCCGGTGACCAGCTCCCAGGCGTAGCGGATCGCGTCCTTCTTGAAGTAGTCCCCGAAGGAGAAGTTGCCGAGCATCTCGAAGAAGGTGTGGTGTCGTGCGGTCTTGCCCACCTCCTCCAGGTCGTTGTGCTTCCCCCCGGCGCGCACGCACTTCTGCGAGGTCGTGGCGCGATCGTACGGCGCCTTCTCCTGGCCCAGAAACACCCTCTTGAACTGCACCATACCCGCGTTGGTGAACAGCAACGTGGGATCGTCGGAGGGCACGAGAGAGGAGCTGGGGCGCACTTCGTGCCCCCGTTCCCGGAAGTAGTCGAGGAACTTCTGTCGGATTTCGGCAGCCTTCATGGACGCCCGAGCGAGGTGGGGGGACGACCGGATTCCCTTTCAGGTGCACCGGCCCTTTCCGGCGATCTTTCGAACAGGGAAAGGTAATCGGACCGTCGGAGGGCGCTCAACGTGCCGGATCAGGCGTCGTCCGCGACCTCCTCGTCGTCGGAGTCCGACGAGTGCGTTGCCCCCGCCATCCCCAGAGCTGCCTTGAGGCGGCCCTCGATCTCCTGCGCGATGTCCGGGTTCTCGGTCAGGAACTGCTTCGCGTTCTCCTTCCCCTGCCCCAGCCGGAGATCGCCGTAGGAGAACCAGGAGCCCGACTTGTCCACGATGTTCTGCTCGACGCCGAGGTCCACGAGCAAGCCGGTGTGGCTGATCCCCTCGTTGTAGTGGATATCGAACTCGGCCTGCCGGAACGGCGGCGCGCACTTGTTCTTCACCACCTTCACGCGCGTGCGGTTTCCGATGACCTCCTGGCCGTCCTTGATCGCGCCGATACGCCGGATGTCGAGCCGCACGGACGCGTAGAACTTCAGCGCCCGGCCGCCCGACGTGGTCTCCGGGTTGCCGAACATCACCCCGACCTTCTCGCGGATCTGGTTCGTGAAGATCACCGCCGTGTTCGAACGGCTCACCGCCCCGGTCAGCTTGCGCAGGGCCTGGCTCATCAGGCGGGCCTGCAGCCCCACGTGCGTGTCGCCCATCTCGCCCTCGATCTCCGCGCGCGGGACGAGTGCGGCGACCGAGTCGATGACCACGACGTCGATGGCGCTGCTACGGATGAGCACCTCGGCGATCTCGAGCGCCTGCTCGCCGGTGTCGGGCTGAGAGACGAGGAGGTTGTCCACGTCCACGCCGAGCTTCTTCGCATATCCCACGTCGAGCGCGTGCTCGGCGTCGATGAACGCCGCGATCCCTCCGCTCCGCTGCGCGTTGGCGATGACGTGGAGACACAGCGTCGTCTTCCCGGAGGATTCCGGCCCGTACACCTCGCTGACGCGACCCCGGGGCAGACCCCCGATTCCGATGGCGGCGTCGAGGTTCAGCGCCCCCGTCGAGATCCCGTCGATGTGGACCTTCGCCCCCTCGGCCCCCATGCGCATGATCGCCCCCTTGCCGTAGGAGCGCTCGATCTGCGTGATGGCCGTGCTGAGGGCCTTCTGCTTCTGCTCGCCGACGTCCGTCGCCATCTCATGCCTCTCGTTGGGGAACAGGGTTTCCGTGCAGCGGAAGCGATCCCAAGGTACACGACCCGAAGAGAAAGCGAAAGTCCTTCGCCCCCCCGAATCGCGTGCCCCAAGCTAGGGCGCGGGACCGGTCTCCGGAATGTCGCGGTAGGACGGGACTTGCACGCAGGGCGCTCCATGGCCGAAGTTGGTCGAAATTTCCACATCCGGAGCCGAGTCCACAGTTGGAACCCCCACGCCAGCGCTTGCGGTTCGAGGAGCTCGTCCACGAGTCCGCCCCGGATGTCCGCTGCCGGATCACCGTGCGCCTGGAGTGGCGCGGCCAGACGGTCGAGGGCAAGAGCGAGGGGCTCGAGACGCTCCAGGGCCGTCTGCGAGCCGCTGCCGAGGCGTCGCTCAGGGCCACCATCGCCGCGACTGCCACGAAGCCGCGCTTCGACGTGGTCGGCGTCAAGGCGATCCGTGCCTTCGACGGATGGGTCGTCGTGGTCCGGGTCAACGGCACCGCGGACGGGCGCACGTACAAGCTCCTGGGATCCGCGTCCTGCGAAGACGAGGACCGCCTGTCCCACACCGCCGCACTCGCCGTCCTGGACGCGACGAACCGCGTCGTGGAGCGGTTCATGCAGCAGCCCTAGGTTCGCTGGCGCGCGGGGCGCGAAAGCCCCCCTCGGGAGGAGGGGTTCGCGCCTGTGGTTCGGCTCCTTTCGACTTGCTTCGTCCTGCGCTCACAAATCCTCCCGAGGGGGCTTCCCCGCCCCGCTGGCCGGCATGCCGGCGGCCGCAGGAACCGTCCCCTTGCTTGCGCGAACCCTCCTGATACGCCCGACCGGTCGGACAGCCGCGAGCGAAGCGATGCGGCGCCCACCCGTCCGGGCGCGAGACAGGGTGATCCGACCCCCGCAGTGGGCGCGGGGCCCCACCCAGGCACGGACCCGCCCGCAAAACCTCCATCCGCCGCGAAGGTGCAAGCCACCAGGCCCGCGGCTCCGACAGACGCCAGCGGCGCGAAACCGGGGCCCCCGCGAACCCGAGGCAGGGCGGCGCCGGCCGGACCCTCCGGGGGAGGATTGGTGACCGTCCGGACGAAGAACGAAGCCCAGGACAGGCGCCGTTGAGGGAGCCGCTCCTCCCACGGAGGGTTCGGCCGGTGACGCCCCCCCCGACGGAGCCGGCCCCCCGGTTCCGCGCCCACCGGGTGTCGGAGCCTCCGGAGACCTGGCGGGAACCGCACCAGGCCGCGAAAGGACCTATCCGGGCGGGCGGCGCGGTCCGCGCCGATACTCCATCCAGACTCCGGGGCGCACCGGCACCCAGAGCGTCGGGTAGGGGGTCTCGGTCCCGCGCGGCGCGAAGAGCGGAACGCCCGACGTCTCGCCCACGCGCTCGATGTCCGCGCAGTCGATCCGGCTCTCGACGCCCGACTTCTCGTAGCGTCCACCCCGGTACGTCACGGCCTCGCCGTCCGTGAACCAGGCAGTGCCCTCCCCGTACGTCCCGGCGAAGGCGACGCCCGGGCGCAGGGTCCGGATCGGGACGCGCTCCGACCCGACCAGCGTGTCCGCGAAGGCGGTGACGCGCACCCGGACGTCCTCGCCGGTGGAGAGGCACACCACTGCGGGGGTTCCGTCGGGGAGCGGGCGCTCCACCAGGCGCGTCACGACGACCGTGTCGGGCGGGGGGGCCGGGAGTTGGATCAGCTCCCGGGACGGGCGCGCCATCAGCCTCGGCCGGCACAGGAGACCACGGCCCTCGCCGGGGCACACCGCCACCGATGCGAGGATGCCGAGCCGGGGCGTCCGGTACTCGCTGTCCCAGCCGCCCGGCGGCTGGTCGTGGTTCACACCCAGGACCTGCGCCCCGACCCGGATCCCCCCCACGTCGAGCTGCGTGCCCAGGTTCACGTCGAATCCGTCGTACTCCCCCATGAGCGTGAGCACCGAGGCCTGGCCGATGGCCACGTGCACCGCCGACCCGAGGAACCACCCACCCGAATCGCCGTCCGCGTAGAACGCGAGATCGCCGCCTTCGCGGAACATGCCGGTGCCGTACCCGAGGGAGAATGTGAAGTCGTGGCGGGGCACGAGCCCGCCGTCCCCGCCCCGCATGCGGGCGGTGGCGACACCGTATAGGGAGAGGCCGGTGGCGATGTCCGCCCGACCCGGATAGGCCCGGAACCGGCGATCCGGGAAGCCGAGACGACCCGGCCGGTACGCCTGGCCGTCGCCGAAGTCCGGAGCCTTCACCCAACGCGCCCCGGCCGCGACGCCGAGGCCCTGATCGGAGGGCCGCAGGAGCTGGACGCGCCCGAACAGCCCCCACACGTCGCCGCCGGAGGACGTGCCCCCGAACGACTGGAGGGTCGTCCCAACCTCGAGGCGGTCGAACAGGCCCAGGGAGAACGACCCGTCCTGCCTGAAGGCGTCCACCGACCCGCCGAATCCGACCGCGTTGCCGGAACCGTCGACCCGCACGGTGCGGTCGAGCTTCACGAAGAAGCCCGACCAGGTCCCGGTCGCCGCGAGGTGCGGGAGCACGCTCGCCACCGGGATGTCCATCAGCCCCGAGCCGTAGCGGAGCGTGCTCGGCATGGTGGCGGTCTGGCCACCGAGCGCTGCGGCGCCCAGCAGCGTATGCACGACGACGATGGAGATCCCGCGCAGCATCCTCGTCATCGCTCCGGGGGAGCGGCCCGATTCACTCCTCGAGGCGTCGCGCCAGGCGGGAGAGCCTGCGCGCAACCGAGAGGACCCATCCGAAGATCAGGATCCATGCGATCGCGTAGGCGATGAAGACGAAGCGGTAGGGGCGCATGGACTGCGCGCCGAGATCCTGCCCGGGCAGCTGGGCGAGGACGGGAGTCGCCGCCACCACGACGCCCGCGAGGGCGACGGTGCAGCGTTCGAGAAGTCGCTTGGACAGGAGCATGACACCTCTCAGGGGGTTCCGTGGACGCATGAGCTCAAGCCCGAGCCTGCTGGTCCCGCACGTCCAGAGTGTGCTTGGCGACCTCGATCGTGTAACGGATCAGGAAGACGCCCAGGAAGAGGAGCAGCAGAGACAGGAGACCGACCGTGATCGTCGTCAGCATCTCGGGCGCCAGCGTCGGTCCCTCGGGCTTGATGACGACCGGCCCCGGGTGCAGGGATCGGAACCAACGGACGCTCAGGTGGATCAGCGGGATGTCGAGGGCGCCCACGATCCCGACGACCGCCGCGAAGCGCTTGCCCCGCTCCGGGTTCTCCGTGGAGGCACGGACCAGGAAGTACCCGAGGTAGATGAACCACAGGAGGAGCGTGAGCGTCAGGCGCGGCTCCCACGTCCAGTAGGTGCCCCACGCGATGCGACCCCACAGCGGACCCGTGAGGAGGACGATCGTCGTGAAGACGATGCCGCCCTCGGCCGCGGCGACCGCGGCCTGGTCCAGGTGCTCGTCACCCAGCCACAGGTACAGCGCGCTGCAGATCGCCACGATGCCGAAGGCCAGGAAGGCGACGACGGCGGACGGCATGTGGATGTAGAAGATGCGCTGGATGATGCCCTGGCTCGCTTCGGTGGGGACCCAGAAGAACACCATCCAGTGCAGGACGATCACACCGACGACCCCGAGCAGCGCCAGCACTCCGCCGGCGACGCGAACGTTCTTCGACGGCATCATTCCTCCACGACGTATCGGAACAGGCCCGCCCCCGCGAAGACGGCGAGGACGGCGAACGCGGCAAGCATGCGCAGGTTCCCGGCCACCTCCGCCAACGGTCGGCCCACCAGGAGTCGGCTCGTCGCCGAGACCCCGTAGATGACCATCGGCACCAGGAGCGGGAAGACCAGGATGGGGAGGAGCGTCTCACCCATGTGCGTCCCCGAGGAGACGGCGCTGAACAGCGTACCCAGCGCAACGAATCCCAGGGCGCCCAGCGCGAGCACCAGCGCGAGCAGCGCCGGGCTCGTGCCAAGGTGCAGCCCGAAGAAGAGCGTGAACACCGCGACGACGAGGAGCGCGACCACGTACAGCAGGACGAAGTTGGCGGCCGTCTTTCCGAGGAAGACCGCATCCTTCGGCGCGGGGCTCGTCAGGATGCCTTGGAAGGCCCCGTCCTGCGCCTCGAGGTGGAACGTCCGCCCGATCCCCAGGAGCCCCCCGAAGACCAGCGTCATCCAGATGAGCCCGGCGGCGATGTCCTGGGGCCGCACGATGGTGGCATCGATCGAGTAGTTGAACAGCACGCCCGCGAGCACGGCGAAGGCCCCCATCGCCGCGATGCGCTCGCGCGTGCGCAGCTCCAGCAGGAGGTCCTTCCACACGATCGCGTACACCTGGCCGAGGTACGTCATGCGCGCCCGTTCTCCACGACCTCGTGGTAGAAGTGCTCGAACGCGTCGACGTCGATCGCGTCGCGCTCCCCTTCCCAGGCGAAGCGGCCCCGCACCTGGATGGCGACCCGGTTGGCGAGCTCGAGGCCCTGCGTGAGGTTGTGCGTCACCATCACCACCGTGCGCGCCCCGTCCTTGAGCGACGACAGGACCCCCCGCAGCACCGCGGCGGCGTAGGGATCGAGCCCGGTGTAGGGCTCGTCCAGGAGCACCAGCTCCGGATCGTGCAGGAGCGCGCGCGCCAGCGCGGCCCGTTGTCGCATCCCGTGCGAGAGCTGCCGCGCCAGGAAGTCCCCACGGTCGGCCAGACCCACCTGCTCCAGCCGCTCCGGAACGCGCTCGTCGAGATCATCGAGTCCGAAGAGTCTCCCGAAGAAGCGCAGGTTCTCCGCCACCGTGAGGTGCCCGTACAGGAAGCTCTGGTGCGAAAGCACCCCGATGCGGCTCCGCCAGGAGGTGTCCCCGAAATCCAGCCGCTGCCCCCCCACGCGGACCTCGCCACCGCTGGGCTTGAGGCGTCCGCCGAGGAGGCTCAGGAGCGACGTCTTCCCGGCGCCGTTCGGGCCGAAGATCGTAAGGAAGTCCCCCGCGGCCAGGTCCAGGTCGATCCCGTCGACCGCGACGACCACGCCGTACGTGCGCGTGAGGCCACGCGCGGACAGCACCGCCGGTTCCACCCGGCGCGCCATCACGGGAGCCGGGACGGTCGAGGCTTCCACGGGAGTGTGGGGGTCAACTCGCGGCGGCGGCCTGGAGGGCATGGCCACACGACGAGCAGAATCGGCTTCCGGGCTCGTTGGCGAAGCCACACTCCGGGCAGAAGGACCCTTCACGCAACCCGAGCCGAGCCTGGGCGATCTCGGCTTCGAGGGCGGCCTGGTCGACCGACCCGGCCGCCCCGCTCCGTGCCTTCTCGTCGGCTTCAAGCGCCGCGAGCGCTTCGGCGGTGAGCTCGCCCTTGAGCGACCGGTAGTCGTCCTCGTCGAGCTTGCCGGCGAGGTAGTCGTACTCGACGTCACGAAGGGCGAGCAACGCCACCCGCTTCCTGGCCTCGGTCTCCGTCAGCTCGTCTTCGTCGCGCTCCAGCGAAGCGTGGAGCCCCTTCGCCACCGGCTGCACGATGAAGATGATGACGGCCGCCGCGACCAGCGCCGCTCCCAGGAAGAGCGCCATCTCAGTCCGCCCCCACGGGAGCCCCCTCCGGGACCGACTCGCCAGTGGGAGCGGCCTCCGCGAGGCGTCGCTTCTCCACGCTGGGCCACAGCGCGATGAGGCTTCCCACCGTCAGCACGAGGGCCCCGTACCAGATCCATCCGACCAGCGGCTTGACCAGCACCTGGAGGTCGATGCCCTGCGCGGACGAGTCCGCGTTCAGCGCTCCGCCCATGTCGTCCATCGCGGACAGGATCAGGTAGAGGTCCTCCGCGGGTGTGGAGCGGATCCCCACCTCCGTCATCGGCTGCTCGCTCGTGACGTACTGACGCTTCTCCGTGGTCAGGTTGGTCAGGTGCTTCCCGTCCTTCGCCACGGAGATCATGGCGATGGCCTGCCACATCAGGTTGCGCTGGCCGCGTCCGACCGAGGTCGACAGACCCTCGTACGTCAGCGTGTACGTGTGGCCGAAGGGCGACTTCACCTCGACGGAGTCGCCCGGCATGACGTGCTGGCGGACATCCACATTGTAGGCCGCGCCCGCGAACGCCATGAAGATCATGACGATGCCGGCGTGGACGATGTAGCCGCCCCAGCGGCGCCGATTCCGTGTCACCAGGTGGTAGAGCGCCACGGCGTAGCCCTCGCCCTCGATGCGGGCGCGGGCGCGGGTGCCCTTCCAGAACTCCACGAAGATGATGACCAGCACGAAGGCGCTGAGACCCCAGGTGGTGAGCGCCAGCGGATGGTGCACGCCCAGCCCGAAGAGCACGCCGACGACCAGGAGGCCGGCGATCACCGGCGTCAGGAAGTTCTTCTCCAGGTTTCGCCCGCGTCGCACGCCGCCAGGCGATCACCGGCCCGATGCCGGACAGCGCCAGCAGGGCCAGGCCGATGGGGAAGTTCACCTTCTGGAAGAAGGGCGGGCCGACGCTGACCTTCTGGCCGGTCACGCCCTCGCTCACCAGCGGGAACACCGTTCCCCAGATCACGGAGAACGCCGCGCCCAGGAGGATGAGGTTGTTGAAGAGGAACGCGGCCTCACGCGACAGGAACGACTCGATCCGGTTCTCGCTCTGCAGGTTGGGCAAGCGGTAGAGGATCAGGACGACGGATCCCGCCAGCACCGTTCCCATGAAGGTGAGGAAGATGTAGGCGATCCTCAGCTCCTGCGCGAAAGCGTGCACCGATTCGATGAGCCCGGATCGCGTGAGGAAGGTGGCGAAGATCGTCAGAATGAAGGTCAGAACCACCAGGGACATGTTCCATACCTTCAACATGCCCCGGTTCTCCTGGATCTGGATCGAGTGGAGGAAGGCGGTCGCGGTCAGCCACGGCAACAGCGACGCGTTCTCCACCGGGTCCCAGAACCAGTAGCCGCCCCATCCCAGCTCCTCGTAGGCCCAGCGCATCCCGAAGACGATGCCCACGGAGAGGAAGAACCACGAGAGCAGGATCCAGCGGCGCGTCAGCGTGATCCAGCGCGAGTCCAGCCGGCCGTTCAGCAGCGCGGCGATGGCGAACGCGAACGGGATGGCGAACGAGGTGAAGCCCAGATAGAGCGTGGGCGGGTGGATCGTCATCCAGTAGTTCTGGAGCTGGGGATTCAACCCCTGGCCGTTCGCGGGCGCGAAGCCCAGACGCTCGAACGGATTCACCTTCGCGAACAGCAGCACGACGATGAAGAACGTCAGGATGCCCTGGAGCACGCCCGCCACGTAGGGCATGAACTCCCGGTTCTTGCGGCGGTTCGTGAAGACCGTGATGGACGAGAAGACGCTCAGAAGGAGCGCCCAGAAGAGGAGCGAGCCACGCTGGCCCGCCCACAGCCCCGCCACCTTGTAGAAGGTCTCGAGCTCGCGGTTGGAGTAGCTGGCTACGTACCAGTACTCGAACTTGTCGCCGAGGAAGGCCGCGATGACCCCCGCCGACGCCAGCATGAGCAGGAGCGTGACCGCGTAGATGGAGCGTTCGGCGCTGAGGACCAGGTCCCCACGCTGACTACGCCCTCCCGTGAAGCCGAGAGCCATGCCCCAGATCGCGACGGGAAGCGCGATCCACAGGGCGAACTCCCCCAGGATGGTCACCCTTTGAGATCCTCCGGAGCGGCCTCGTAGCGGCTCCCACACTTGGTGAGCAGGGTGTTGGCCTGGAAGACGCCGTTGCCGTCCAGCCTGCCCTCCAGCACCACTTCCGTGTCGTCGCTGAAGGTGTCCGGAAGCGCGTCCCGATACTCCACCGGGAAGGTCACCGAGGGATCCTCCAGGTCACGAACCCGGAAGCGGTGCAGCAGCTGGCCCTCGACACGCTCGTAGGTGCCCGGAATGACCCTTCCGCTCACCTTCACCCCCACGTCCTTGAAGCTCGGATCGGTGGTGACCTTGGCCATGAGCTCCGCCGGGGTCAGGTAGTACACCATCGTCTCGCTCACCCCGGTCCAGATGAGGTAGGTGACGACGGCGGCCACCGCCACCAGTCCGACCAGGAAACGCGGGTGCTTCTTCATGACTCGTCCCCCTCTCTGTCCGGCCCGAAGCGCGGCCGGCGTGGGCAGATCCCGGATCCACGTTCTTCCCCGGATCCGAGTGGATGTTCCGAACGGTGCGAAGTCCGGAACAGGGCCATTTACCGCAGGAAATCTAGGCCTTTTCGGCATCTCGCGCCTAGTCGGGAAAACCCCCTATGTCCCCCTCCGGGACGTACCCGACCCCCGAAGGGGCTTTTCCCCACGGGCCCGACGCCGTTCAGGAGGCTCCGGCGTGCGCCCAGCCCACAGCCGCGCGCACGGCCCTGGCCCACTCGGCCAGGAGCCCGGCGCGGGTCCCTTCGTCCATGGCCGGGTGGAAGTGGACGGCCGCGCCCTGTGACGCCAGGAACTCCTCGGCCGCCGGCCACACCCCGCGCGCGATACCCGCCAGCCCGGCGGCCCCGAGGGCCGTGGTCTCCACCAGCGCCGGCCGCCGCACCGGCAGCCCCAGAACGTCCGACTGGAACTGCATGAGCCAGTCGTTGAGGGCCGCCCCGCCGTCCACCCGCAGCTCCCGGGCCGTCACCCCCGAGTCCTTCTCCATGGCGCGCAGGACCTCTTCGGTGGCGTAGGCCATCGCCTCCAGGGCCGCTCGCACCACGTGCGCCCGCCCCGTGCCGCGCGTCAGCCCCACCAGCATCCCGCGGGCGTCCGGCTCCCAGTGCGGCGCCCCCAACCCCACGAACGCGGGGACGAAGTAGACCCCGTCGTTCCCCTCCAGCGACCTCGCCAGCTCCTCGGAGTCCTCTGCGTGGCGGAGGACCCCCATGCCGTCGCGCAGCCACTGGACGGCCGCGCCCGCGATGAAGATCGAGCCCTCGAGCGCGTACGCGAGCCCTCCCTCCTCGTCGCACGCCGCGGTGGTCAGGAGCCCATGCTCCGACGCCACCGGGGCCGCACCCGTGTGCAGGAGGAGGAACGCGCCTGTCCCATAGGTGTTCTTCGCCAGCCCGGCGGCCCAACATCCCTGGCCGAACAGCGCGGCCTGCTGGTCGCCGGCCACGCCCGCGATGGGAAGGTCCGTGCCCAGATGGCGCGCCAGAAGCCACGCCGAAGTCGCCGGCGGACGGACGGATCTCACCGAGCAACGGACGCGGCACCTCCAGAAGGTCCAGCAGCCAGGGGTCCCACGCCGCCGCCGCCAGCCCCATGAGCAGGGTCCGGGAGGCGTTGGTGGGATCGGTGGCGTGCACCGCGCCGTCGGTCAGGCGGGCGATCAGCCAGGCGTCGACCGTTCCCACCGCCAGCTCCCCCGCTTCCGCCCGCCGCCGCAGCTCCGGCCGCTCGCGCAGGAGCCACGTGATCTTCGTCCCCGAGAAGTAGGGATCGGCCACCAGCCCCGTGCGGCGACGCAGCTCGGGTTCGTGGCCCGCCTCGCGGAGCTCGCGGCACAGCGGCGTCGTGCGCCGGTCCTGCCAGACGATCGCCCGGTGCACCGGCTCCAGCGTCTCCCGGTCCCAGAGGACGACCGTCTCCCTCTGGTTGGTGATCCCGAGGGCCCTCACCTCGGCGCCCGTGGCCGCTTCCAGAGCCTCGCGCGCCACCTTCCGGGTCACCTCCCAGATCTCGAGCGCGTCGTGCTCCACCCAACCCGGCCGGGGGAAGTACTGCGTGAATTCCGAGTATGCGCGGCCGAGGATGCGCCCGTCCTGCCCCACCACGAGGGAGGTCGAGCCCGTCGTGCCCTGGTCGATGGCGAGGATGGCGGGAGTGCTCATGGCAGGTCGCTCACGGGCAGAGCGGGCTCGAGGGATCCGAACGCGTAGCGCCAGCCCGCTCGCCCCAGGAGATCGACGAGCAGGCCGATGGGCAGGCCGACCACCGAATAGTAGTCGCCCCGGATCTCGTCCACCAACGCGGCACCCATCCCCTGGATACCGTACGCGCCGGCCTTGTCGAAGGGCTCTCCGCTCCCCGCGTAGGCCCGGGCCTCCGAGGCCCCGAACGCGCGGAAACGAACCTGAGCGCGGCCGACGGCGCTCAGCGCTCCGTGCGGACCGACGAGGGCGACGCCGCTGAACACCTCGTGGGTCCGTCCCGCCAACGCCAGCAGTGTGGACACGGCCGCCTCCTGGTCCTCGGGCTTGCCCAGGATGCGCCCGTCCTGCACGACCACGGTGTCCCCCCCGACCACCAGCGCCCCCGGGGCGTCCCGGGCGACCGTCTCCGCCTTGAGGAGCGCGAGGCGCTCGACGTGCGCCTCCGGCGATTCGCCGGAGAGGTAGGACTCGTCCACGTGGGCGGCCACGACCTCGGCCCGGAGTCCGAGCTGTGCGAGGAGGTCGGCGCGCCTCGGCGACGCCGAGGCCAGGATCAGGCGTGCACCCCTCATCGCCCGCAGGGCCCCGGCACTCAGTCGCGGTCCAGCACGAGCGTGACCGGGCCGTCGTTGACGAGCTCCACCGCCATCATCGCGCCGAACTCGCCCGTCTCGACACGGCCGGGCGCCCGTTCCCGCAGCAGCGCGACGAAGCGGTCGTAGAGCCGCGTCGCCAACTCCGGTGGCGCCGCGCCCACGAAGCTGGGTCGCCGCCCCTTGCGGGCATCGCCGTAGAGGGTGAACTGGCTCACCACCAGGAGATCTCCTCCCACCTCGTCGAGACCCAGGTTCATGCGGCCCTCCGGGTCGGGGAACACGCGCAGCCCGACGACCTTGTCGGCCATCCAGGCCATCTGGTCCTCCCCGTCTCCCTCCCGGAAGCCCACCAGCAGCAGGTGGCCGGTGCCGATCTCACCCACGGTGCGTCCCTCCACGCGGACCCGGGCGCCGGACACGCGCTGGAGCACCACCCTCACGGCGCGCCTCCCGGGGAAGACCGCAGGCTCACTCGACGGTGACGGACTTGGCGAGATTCCGGGGCTGATCGACGTCGGCGCCGCGGAGCACGGCGGTGTGGTACGCCAGCAGCTGGAGCGGGACGGTCGTGAGGATCGGCAGGAGGCACGGGATGGTCTGGGGAACCCGGATGAGGTGGTCCACCTTCCCCTCGAGCTCGGGCGCCTCGTCGCTCACCACCGCGATGATGCGTCCTCCGCGCGCCTTCACCTCCTCGATGTTGGACACGACCTTGCTGGTACACCGGGTCCCGGGGGGCGAGCACCACCACCGGCATGTCGTCGTCGATGAGCGCGATGGGCCCGTGCTTCATCTCGGCGGCCGGGTAACCTTCGGCGTGGATGTAGCTCACCTCCTTGAGCTTCAGGGCACCCTCGAGCGCCACCGGGAACTGGTAGCCACGCCCCAGATAGAGGAAGTTGCGCGCGTCCGAATACTCCATGGCGAGCGCGCGCAGGGAGTCGTTCAGCTCGAGCACCTGGGCGACCTGGTCGGGCAGATTCTGGAGGGCGTGGACGATCTCCCGTCCCTGCAGCACCGAAAGGTGCCGACGGCGGCCCAGGTAGAGCGTGAACAGCGCCAGTGCCACCATCTGGCTCGTGAAGGCCTTGGTCGACGCCACACCGATCTCGGGGCCCGCGTGCAGGTAGGTGCCGAAGTCGGTGTCGCGGGCGATGGACGAGCCGACCGCGTTCACGATCCCCATGGTCGTCGCCCCGCGTCGCCGAGCCTCGCGCAGCCCCGCCAGCGTGTCCGCGGTCTCCCCGGACTGGCTGATGGCCAACACCAGCGTGCCCTCCTCGAGCACCGGGCTGCGGTAGCGGAACTCCGAGGCGTACTCCACCTCGACGGGGATCTGGGCCAGCTCCTCCAGCATGTACTCGCCCACCAGACCGGCATGCCAGCTCGTGCCGCACGCGGTGATGACGATCCGCCGCACGCGCCCAAGGTCATACTGGTGTCGGGCGATCCCGCCCAGGCGCGCCTCTCCCTCCTCCTCCAGCAGGCGGCCGCGCATGACGTCGCGCAGGCTGTGGGGCTGCTCGAAGATCTCCTTGAGCATGAAGTGGTCGTAGCCGCCCTTCTCGATGGCGGCGACGTCCCACGTCACCTGATGGACGGAACGCCGCACCTCGCCGTGGTCCAGGTGGTACGTGCGGTATCCGTCGGGCGTGAGAGCGGCGTAGTCGCCGTCGTCCAGGTAGACCACGTCGCGGGTATGCGCGACCACCGCGGCCGCGTCGGAGCCCGCGAGCATCTCCCCGTCCCTTCCGACGCCGATCAGGAGGGGGCTGCCCAGCCGCGCCACCACGATCTTGTCGGGCTCGCGACTCGACACGACGGCCAGACCGTACGTCCCCTCCACCATGGTGAGCGCCTCGGCCACCGCCTCCTCGAAGGCCATCCCGTCCTTCCACAGGAAGTCGACGAGATGCACCACCGTCTCGGTATCCGTCTCCGAGGAGAAGCCGTATCCCTCGTCCTTCAGGCGCGCGCGCAGCACGTCGGCGTTCTCGATGATCCCGTTGTGCACCAGCGCGATGTCCGTCCTCGCGGTCACGTGCGGGTGAGCGTTCGGCTCGGTGGGCGCGCCGTGTGTCGCCCACCGCGTGTGCGCGATCCCGCACGTCCCCATCGGCGGCGCGCCGCTGAGCGCGGCCTCCAGGGCGGCGATCTTGCCGGCCTTCTTCACGACGTGGAGGCATCCGTCCCCGTCCACGACCGCCACGCCGGCCGAGTCGTATCCCCGATACTCGAGCCGCTTCAGTCCGTCCAGCAGGATGGGCGTCGCTTCGCGTCCGCCGACGTATCCCACGATGCCGCACATCGCAACCTCTCCGTTTGGTCGTTCGATCGGGGCCGCCTCAGGCGACCCCGTCCAGAACCTCTTCCGCCCGACGCACGAGCTGCTCGGCCGTGGCCGCGTCCGGCGCCTCCGCGATGAGGCGCACGACCGGCTCGGTTCCCGAAGGTCGCACGTGCAGCCAGCTCGCCCGGTCCGGCCAGGCCATCCGCAGCCCGTCCGACCGATCCGTCTCTTCCGCGCCGAGATCCTCCGTGAGCGCGTCGTACGCCCCGGACAGCGCCTCCCGGGGGAAGTCCACCTTGCGCTTCACGATCTCGTACGAGGGCCACTGTGCCACGGCCTCGGACAGCGTGAGCTCTTCGTCGACCAGATGCTGGAGGACGAGCGCGACCGCGAGCGGTGCGTCCCTCGTGTAGTGCAGCGCCGGGAGGATCACGCCTCCGTTGCCTTCTCCGCCCACGACGGCGCGCTCCGCCTGCATCCGGCGAGCGACGTTCACCTCGCCGACCGGCGCACGGACCACTGAACAACCATACGCCCGGGCCACGTCGTCGACCAACAGGCTCGTGGAGAGGTTGGTCACCACGGTTCCAGGCGTGCGGCGCAGGACCGCGGCCGTGGCCAGCGCGAGCGTGAGATCCTCGCCGACCGGCCGGCCGTCGCCATCGACGAGCGAGAGCCGGTCCACGTCCGGGTCGACGGCGAGGCCCAACGCCGCACCGGTCTCCCGGACCAGACGGCCCAGCTCGGCCAGGTTGGCGGCAGTGGGCTCCGGGTCCCGTGGGAAGCGGCCATCGGGCTCCATGCCGATTCCCGTGTACGTGCAGCCCAACTCGTGCAGGAGGTTGCCGATCGGCGGCCCTCCGGCGCCACGCACGCAGTCCACCGCCACGTACATCCGCGCCCGCTGGATGGCCGCCACGTCGATGTGGGGAAGCGCCAGGATGCGCTCGAGATGGCGCGCCCACGCGCCCGCGTCCTCGCGGACGGTGCCGAGCCGATCCCACGTCGCGCGGGGTGGATCGACCTCGGCCAGGTACTTCCGGAAGCGTGCGGACATGTCCGCGTCGAGGAAGATACCCTCGCGTGAGACGAGCTTGAGGGCGTTCCACTCCGCGGGGTTGTGGCTCGCCGTGATCCCGATCCCCCCCGCCCCCCCCCGTCCTCGACGGCCAGGAGGAGCGTGGGCGTCGGGACCACGCTCAGCGCGACGACGTCGGAGCCCACCGAGAGCAGCCCGGCGATGGCCGCGCGCACGAACATCGGCCCCGACGTGCGTGAATCGCGCGCCACGTACACGGGCCCGGTGGCGCCTTCCGCGCGCAGGAAGGCGCCGAAGGCGGCGGTGATGCCCGAGATCAGCTCGGGGGTGAGGGGCGCGCCGACGCGACCGCGCACGCCGGACACGCTGACCATCAGGTCGGAGGGGAGATGGACGGGCATCGACGATGTCTTGGCGGGGGGATGGGCCGGTGGTGCACGGAAGTCTGCCGAAAATGCCACCGGGGCGTCAACCGAGTACATTTGACCCTCGTCTCGAAATCCCTCCCCTTTCCAGGACCTGCACCGCATGAGCGAACCGGGCCTCGCCGACCTCGGCTTCGGAACCCGCGCGATCCACGCGGGAGTGACCCCGGAGCCGGTCACCGGCGCGATCATGACCCCGATCTTCCAGACCTCCACATACGTGCAGCCCAGGGTCGGGGAGCCGAAGGGCCATTACGACTACGGGCGCACGGCCAACCCGACGCGCGAGGCCCTGGAAGCGAACCTGGCCGCCCTCGAGTCCGGCACGCAGGCGGTCGCCTTCGCGTCGGGCCTCGCGGCGATCGAGGCGATCGTCAAGCGCCTGTCGGCAGGCGACCACGTGGTGAGCGAGGAGAACACGTATGGGGGAACCACCCGCATGTTCGACCGGGTGCTCGCGCGTCTGGGGATCGAGTTCACCTACGTCGACTCCAGCGACGGCGCGGCGGTGGCCGCGGCCATCCGGCCGAACACCCGCCTCCTGCACGTCGAGACGCCGACGAATCCCATGATGCGGGTGTCCGACATCCGCACACTGGCAGACATCGCCCACGAAGCGGGAGCGCTCCTCTCCGTGGACAACACCTTCGCGTCTCCCTACAACCAGCGCCCCCTCGGGATGGGCGCGGACTTCTCCGTGCACTCGTCGACCAAGTACGTGAACGGCCACTCGGACGTCATCGGCGGGATCGTCGCGGTACGGGACGAGGCGCTGGCGGAGGAGCTCACGTTCCTGCGGATGTCGACCGGGGCCGTACCGGGCCCGATGGACTGCTGGCTCACGCTGAGGGGGCTGAAGACGCTGCACGTGCGCATGCGCCAGCACAACGCCAACGGCCTTGCCGTGGCGCGGTATCTGGAGGCCCACCCGAAGGTGGATCACGTGCTGTATCCCGGCCTCCCCTCGCATCCCCAGCACGACCTCGCGGCACGCCAGATGGACGGCTTCACGGGCATGGTCTCCGTGGACGTGGGGACGCTCGAGCGCGCGCGCGCGCTCACGGAGCACTGTCGCGTCTTCGCGCTCGCGGAGAGCCTCGGCGGGATCGAGTCGCTCATCAGCGTCCCCGCGCTCATGACGCACGCCTCGGTGCCGGAGGACCGTCGCGTGCGCATGGGCATCACGCCGGGGCTGGTGCGCCTCTCCGTGGGGATCGAGGACGAGGCCGACCTGCTTGAGGACCTGGGACGCGTCCTGGGGTAGGAAGGATGCACCCTGAAACCCGGGATTCCGCGCCCGCGTAGTCAGGGCAAGGAGCACCCCGGCCCCCTCTCGCCGGCGGCGCGGGGGCACTCACCAACGAGGATCGGACCATGGCCGACGATCAGGAACGGACGGAAGGACAGACGGGCGGAGAGGCGAAGGCTCGCCGCATCCTGACCGACATCGCACCGCGCTCCTGGGAGCATCCGGCCGACAAGGCCGCGCTGCAGGCGCTCCGGCGTATCCCGGTCTTCGACGAAGTGCTCAAGAAGCTCTTCGGCTTTTTCGGCGAGAAGCCGGTGCGTCTGGCTTTCCAGGCGAACGCCGTGCGCGTGAGCTCGAAGCAGTTTCCTCGCCTCAAAGGGCTGTACGAGGACGTTCTGCGGACGCTCGACTCGCCGAAGGACTACCCGCTCTTCGTCTCGCAGACGCCGATCGTCAACGCCGGCGCGTGGGGGATGGACGAGCCGTTCATCGTCCTCAACTCTGGCACGGTCTCGCTCCTGGACGACCAGCAGCTGGCCTATATCATGGGCCACGAGCTCGGCCACATCCTGAGCGACCACGTGCTGTACAAGACGATGACGGCGCTCCTCCTGCAGCTCGCGCAGATGGGCTTCCCCATCGTCGGCCTCGCCGCGCGGGTGGTGCTGGTCGCGCTGCTGGAGTGGTCGCGCAAGAGCGAGCTGTCGTGCGACCGGGCCGGGCTCCTCTCGGTGCAGGATCCCGAGGTCGTGATGCGCACGATGCTCAAGATGGCCGGGGGTGGGGAGGACGAGGAGACGAACCTGCAGGAGTTCATCGTGCAGGCCGAGGAGTACCAGGTGGGCGGCGACGTGGCAGACCAGGTCTTCAAGATCCTGAACCTCATCGGCGCCACGCACCCGTTCTGGACTCTGCGGGTGAGCGAGCTCCGCGCCTGGATCGAGGGCGGCGACTACGATCGGATCGTGCGCGGCGAGTATCCCCGTCGCGGCGAGCCGAACCCCGCCTACCAGGAGGACCTGAAGGAAGCCGCCAACGCATACGCCGAGGGGGCGCGCGACTTCCTCGACACGATGACGGCGGCGGCCCGGAAGATGGGGGAGACGTTCATGGGCGGGATGAAGCGCTGAGCACGGCTGAACGCGACTGCCAGGGGGCGGCCGGGCGGGTAGCCCGGCCGCCCCCGTCCTTTATCTTCACCGCATGAAGATCCTCATGGTGGGCAACGGCGGGCGAGAGCACGCCCTTCTCTGGAAGCTCCGGCGGGACGTGCCGTCGGCCGAGTTCTTCGCCACGGAGCCGAACGGCGGCATGGCCCCGCACTGCCACCCGCTCCCCATCGCGCCCACGGACACGGAGGCGCTCTCAGGGTGGGCGGCCTCGCAGCGGATCGACCTCACGGTGATCGGACCGGAGGCGCCGCTCGCCGGTGGGATCGTCGACCGCTTCCAGGCGAAGGGACTGCCGGTCTTCGGGCCGACGCGGGACGCCGCGCGCATCGAGGCGAGCAAGGCGTGGGCGAAGGATCTCATGCGCGGAGCGGGGATCCCGACCGCGGAGCACCGCACCTTCCGCGACCGCGCCGCCGCCGAGGCGTGGGTCCGCGAGCGCGGCGCGCCCATCGTCGTGAAGGCCTCGGGACTGGCCGCCGGCAAAGGGGCCGTCGTCTGCGAGACCGTGGAGGACGCGGTGGCGGCCATCGCCTCGATGTTGGACGACCTCGCTTTCGGAGAGGCCGGGCGGGAGGTCGTGGTCGAGGAGTTCCTCGAGGGCGAGGAGCTCTCGATCTTCGCCGTCGCGGACGGCGAGCGTGCCTTGATGCTCCTCCCCTCCCAGGACCACAAGCGCGTGGGTGAGGGGGACACCGGCCCGAACACCGGCGGGATGGGCGCGTACGCCCCCGTGTCGATCGCGACACCCGACGTCCTGGAGGAGGCGCGCGCGCGCGTCTTCGCACCCACGCTCCGGGCCATGGCGGCCGAAGGTTGCCCGTTCCGCGGGCTCCTGTACGCCGGGCTCATCAAGACACGCCGCGGCCTGGAGGTCATCGAGTTCAACTGTCGCTTCGGGGACCCCGAGACCCAGGCGGTCCTCCCCCTGATGGAGTCGTCCCTGCACGAGCTCCTGGCCACCGTGGCCGAGGGCGGCTCGCTCGCCGGCCGTGCCGTACGGTGGAGCGAAGCGTCCGCGGTCACCACCGTCGTGGCGTCGGCGGGCTACCCCGGCGCATACGAGAAGGGGAAGGAGATCCGGATCCCCGGCGGTCTCGAAGGCGAGGGACTGACCGTCTTCCATGCAGGCACCCGACGGGTCGACGGCCGCCTCACCACCGCGGGCGGGCGGGTGCTCGCGGTGACGGCGCTGGGCGCGACCTTCCCGGAAGCCGCGGACCGGAGCCGGGAGGGCGCCGCCGCGATCGAGTTCGACGGGGCGTTCTTCCGGACCGACATCGGCTGGCGCGAGCGGGCGCGCACCTCCGCCGCCCCGGCCTGAGCCCGACCGCGACCGCGGATGCCAGAGCTGCCGGAGGCCGAGACGATCGTCCGGGGGCTGCGCCGGACCGTCTTGGGCGAACGCATACGTCGGGTGGAGGTCGTTCACGCCGACGTGCTCCGGCAGCCCCGGCGTGCGGTGTCGGCGGCGTTGCTCGGCCGGACGCTCACGGCGATCGGCCGCCGCGGAAAGAACGTCGTGATGGAGCTGGAAGGCGGCGGCGTCCTCGCCGTGAACCTCGGGATGACGGGCCGACTCCTCCCCTTCCCAGAGCCTCCGCGCGGCGCCTCCCGCCCCACGCACCCGGCCGTGCGCTTCCGCTTCGCGTCCGGCGGCCTGCTCGTCTTCGACGACCAACGGCGCTTCGGGACCGTGGAGGCGCTGGACGCGGAATCGTGGGCGGAGCGCTCCGCCCGCATGGGCCCAGAGCCCCTCGATCCCGGATTCACGCCGGCCCGTCTCCACCGCGATCTGCAGCGCTCCCGGTCGCCCATCCGGTCATGGCTCCTGGATCAGCGACGTATTGCAGGTGTCGGGAACATCTACGCGGCCGAGGCGCTCTACCAGTCCGGGATACACCCGGGACGCCCGGCGGCCGAGATCTCCCGCGCGGAGGCGGGGCTCCTGCACGGGGCGATCCGCTCCGTCCTGACCCACGCCATACGGCACGGCGGAACCACCATCCGTGACTATCGCAACGCCGAAGGGGGCGAAGGAAGCTACGGCCGTCGACTCCACGTCTACGGCCGCGAGGGGGGGGACTGCCCACGCTGCGGGAGCACGATCCGGCGCATCGTCTTCTCGAGCCGGTCGGCGTTCTTCTGTCCCGGCTGCCAGCCGGCGAGCGATGGCGACTAGAAGGGTGATCGGAAAGGGGAGTACCCCGCGCGGATGGGGCTTTCGCTGGTCAGGCAAGAAGCGACGACGAGTCGTAGCCAAAGCTACGGCGAGGAGGAGCGACGCAGCATCACCGGCGAAACCCCCATGCGCCAACACCATGAGTGATAAGGACTTACATGTTTTGGGTTGGGGCGGCACGGCCCCGACAACGCCTCGCGTTGTTACCTCGTCGTTGGTTCGCCTCGACGTAGCTATGGCTATGCCTTCGGCGAACCGCCTAGAATCTGGGGCCGTGGCGCTTCGGGGCACCCGTGCGGAGCACGGGTCGCGGGGTGCTCCCCTTTCCGATCACCCTTTTAGGGCGCCGTGTCTGCGCGTCGGCGGCGCCGCGCTGCTGGTGCTGCTCGGCGTGCCCGCGGCTGCGCGCGCTCAGGAGCCCACGCCGGGCGAGCGGCTCCCCGTGCGCGAGCGAACGCTGGACAACGGGATGCGCGTGCTCGCCCTGGAGCGGCGCGGGGCGCCCACGGTGGCCTTCATCGTGGAGTACGACGTAGGGAGCCTGCAGGAGCATCTCGGCGACACGGGAACCGCCCACCTGCTCGAGCACCTCCTCTTCAAGGGCACCACGACCGTCGGCACGCGCAACCTGCAGGCCGAGCTCGCCCTCTTCTCCCGCATGGACGCCGCCCACGACACGCTCGTGCGCGCGCGCGCCGCGGGCGACAGCGCCGACGTCGGGAGGCTCGGGTCGGTCATCGACGCGCTCGAGGACACGGCTCGCGTGTACGTCGTCCCCAACGAGTTCGACCGGATCCTCTCGCGGGCGGGCGCCCAGGGTCTGAACGCCACCACCACGAACGAGTCGACCTCGTACTTCGTCGAGCTCCCGGCCAACCGGGCCGAGCTGTGGTTCGTCCTCGAGTCGGACCGGATGGCGAACCCCGTCTTCCGCGAGTTCTACACGGAGCGGAAGGTCGTCATGGAGGAGCGGCGTATGCGCATGGAGACCGACCCGGGCGGCCTCCTCTACGAAGCGCACCTGGCGGCAGCCTACACCATGCATCCGTACGGTGTCCCGGTCGTCGGGTACATGTCCGATCTGGAGAACCTCGGGCGCCAGGACGTCGAGCGGTACTATCGGCAGTACTACGGGCCGAACCACGCCGTGCTCGTCGTGGTCGGCGACATCGATGCCGACCAGATCCTCCGCTGGGCGCAGCGCTACTTCGGCCCGATCCCGCGCGGCGAGGACCCGCTGCCCGTGCTGGCCCGCGAGCCCGAGCAACAAGGAGAGCGGCGCGTGGACATCGCATGGGACGCCGAGCCCTCGGTCCGGATCGGGTGGCACGTCCCCTCGGCGCTCCACGCCGACGCGCCGGCCCTCACCATGATGACCTCGCTCCTGACCGGGGGCCGGACCTCGCGGCTCTACCGCCGGCTCATCCTCGACGACAGGACCGCGACGGGGGTCTACTCGTCGCTCGGACCCGGCGAGCGGTTCCCGCAGCTCTTCCAGATCGACGCGACGCCCCGCGCGCCGCACACCACGCTGGAGGTGGAGCGCGCGGTGTACGAGGAGATCGAGCGTCTCGCCACGGAGGGCCCGACGGACCAGGAGCTCGAACGGGTCCGGAACCAGGTCGAGGCCGGCAACATCCGGCGGCTACAGTCGAATCTCGGCCTCGCCTTCCAGATCGCCGAGTCCACGACGCTGACCGGAGACTGGCGAGACACCTTCCGGCTGTCGGAGCGCATCGAGGGCGTGACCGCCGCCGATGTGCGCAGGGTGGCCGCCCGGTACTTCACCCAGGCGAACCGCACCGTCGCGACGCTGCGCCGCAAGGAGCAGGGACCATGACGCGGCGATCCCGGCTGGTGCTGTCCGCCTTCCTCGTCGGGGCCCTGGCGCCCCTTCCCTCGGCCGCGCAGGTCCCCGGAGGGAGGGCGGCCGCGGAAGGCCTCCGATACCCCCCACTCCGCTTCCACGCACCCGTGCCCGAAACGCACGAGGTCGAGGGAGTGCCGGTCCTCTACCTCGAGGACCATACCGTCCCGCTGGTGACGCTGTTCGCGCGCTTCAAGGGCGGATACAGCCTGTTCGACCGGAGCCGATACGCGGCCACCTCGGCGCTCCCGGCGCTCCTGCGCTACGGCGGCACCGAGTCGCTCGCCCCGGACTCGGTGGACGCCGCGCTCGAGTACTACGCGCTCCAGACCAGCTTCGGCGCCGGAGGCGAAACCGTGTTCAGCAGCCTGAACACGCTCACCCAGCACCTCGACGCCGCCCTCGACCTCTGGTTCGGGATGCTGCGTACCCCACGCTTCGACTCGACCCAGGTGGAGGTGTGGCGCGGCCGGGAGCTCGAGAACGTGCGGCGCCGCCCGGACGACCCCCAGCGGCTCGCGTTCTCCCAGTTCAACCGGCTCCTCTACGGCGACCACCCGGTGGGGTGGGAGATGTCGCCGGACGACCTGGAGCCCCAGAAGCTCACGCCGGAGCGACTGAGGGACGTGCAGCATCGCATCCTCTGCCCCGAGCACCTCGTGCTTGGCGTGACCGGCGACGTGGCGTGGCCACAGGTCGAAGCCCGTCTGCGCGAATACCTGCGCGGCTGGCCGCCCTGCTCCGGCCCGCTCCCGGAGTATCCCGAGCCCCACATCCGACGGCAGCCCGGAGTCTTTCTGATCCCGCGCGACCTGGAGCAGAGCATCCTGGTCATGGCGCACCCCACCGCCGTGCACCTCGGCGACGGCTCCGAGTACTTCGCTGCGCAGATCGGCAACGCGATTCTCGGCGCTGGCGGCTTCAGCTCGAGGATCATGGAGAAGGTCCGGACCGAGGAGGGATACGCGTACTCCGCCTCGTCCATCTGGACCATGCCCCGCCGGTACGACGGCATCGTGGGCGCGGTGACCCGCACGCGCCCGGAGAACACGGTCCCTGCGCTCCGCCTGATCCTCGACATCATGGCCGAGATGAGCCGCGAGGATCCCACGCGGGACGAGGTCGGCACGGCGGTGGACCAGATCGTGAACGGGTTCGTGTTCAACTTCGAGACGATGGCGCAGATCGTCTCGCGCCGGATGTTCTACCTCGCCCAGGACCTCCCTTCGAACTGGCTGGAGCGCTATGTGGCCGGAGTGGAGGGTGTGACACCCGCCTCCGTCCATCGGGTCCTTCGCGCGAACCTCCGGCCGGATGATATGATCATCCTGGTCGTGGGCGATCCCGACCGCATCGGACGCGACGCGTTGGCCGGCCTCGGTCCGGTGACGGTACTGGAGCCCAACGGACTTCGCTGAGACGGTCCGACCCTCCTACCCTGCCCCATGGAGCCCCGCATGACCGCGAATCCCTCCCACCGTCCCGGTCGCGGACGTGTCTACGACAGTATCGTCGACACGATCGGCGACACTCCCCTCGTCCGGGTGCCCAAGCTGTCCGCCCTGCACGGCGCGCGCGCCGAGGTCCTGCTCAAGCTCGAGTTCTTCAACCCGGCGGCGAGCGTCAAGGACCGCATCGGCGTTTCGATGATCGAATCGCTGGAGCGGGACGGCACGCTGAAGCCGGGCGCGACGGTCGTCGAGCCGACCTCGGGGAACACCGGCATCGCCCTGGCGATGGTGTGCGCCCAGCGCGGCTACCGGTGCGTGCTCACCATGCCGGAAACGATGTCCATCGAGCGCCGGAAGATGCTCGCGCTTCTCGGCGCCGAGCTGCACCTCACGCCCAAGGAGCAGGGGATCCAGGGTGCATTCGACAGGGCGGAGGAGCTCCTCCAGGAGATCCCCGGAGCCGTGCAGGCGGGTCAGTTCACCAACCCCGCCAATCCGGCCGTCCACCGGCGCACCACCGCCGAGGAGATCTGGAACGACACGGAGGGCGCGGTCGACGTCGTCGTTTCGGGCGTGGGTACGGGCGGCACGCTCACCGGCTGCGGCCAGGTGCTGAAGGAGCGCAAGCCGAGCGTGCGCATGGTCGCCGTGGAGCCCGAGGTGAGCCCGGTGCTGTCGGGCGGGGAGCCCGGCCCGGGCAACATGATCCAGGGGATCGGCGCGGGGTTCGTTCCGGAGATCCTCGACACGTCGCTCATCGACGAGGTGGTCACCGTCGCGAACCAGGACGCGGTCGACCTGGCCCGCGAGGTGGCCCGCCTGGAGGGCGTCCCCTGTGGCATCTCGTCCGGGGCCGCCCTGTGGGCGGGCTACCAGGTCGCGGCCAGACCGGAGATGGAGGGGAAGACGATGGTGGTGGTCCTGCCTTCGTTCGCGGAGCGGTACATCTCGACCGTGCTCTTCGAGGGGGTCTGACCTTCGGCCGGACGCGGGCGATCAGCCCTTGACGCCCCAGTGGATCGCGGCGATCCCGAAGGTCAGAAGGCTGTATCCCGCGTCCGCGAAGCCGACGCGCAGGAAGAGCGAGCGCAGGTCCTGCGGCCCGGGAAACTGACTGACCGAGGCCGGGAGGTACGTGTATGCCCAGGGGTGACCGGACACGACGCGCCCAACCACGGGCAGGACCCGGTGGAAATAGAAGTGGTAGCCCGCGCGCACGAGGCGGTTGGGGGGCGTCGTGAACTCGAGCACCACCAGGCGCGCGCCCGGGCGCAGGACCCGGTGCAGCTCGGCGAGGCCCTGGCGCAGGTCCGAGAGATTGCGGACGCCGAACCCCACGGTCGCGCCCTCGAAGGTGGCATCGGGGAACGGCAAGCGCAGCGAGTCCCCACAGACCGGGCGCACCGGCTGCGCCGGCGAGCTTGGCGGCGCCGGTCACCAACATCGGCTGCGCGAAGTCCGAGGCCACCACGCAGCCGGCGAACGACGGTCGTGCCGCGAGCTCGAGGGAGAGGTCGAAGGTCCCGGCACATGCGTCCAGGAACGTCCCGGAAGGTGCCCGCTCCCAGTCGAGTCGATCCACGGCGCGACGGCGCCAGGCCCGATCGATGTTCAGGCTCAGGACGTGGTTGAGGAGGTCGTAGCGAGGCGCGATCTCCGAGAAGATCCGCTGCACCTGCTCGTCGCGCTCGGCTCCGGCCCTCGGGGCGGCCGGGTGGGCGCCTGCGGAGGTGCGGGGTCTTCCTGGGGACGGCATGACAGACGTGCCTCTCCGGCGTAGGTTACCAGCGGCCCTGGGCTTCACAGGTTCATGAGGGGCCGAAAGTTACGGGAAGCGTTGGGGGGCCTCAACGGCCGGCCCGAAACCGGACGGACGAAGGATACGTACTGCGGGGTGATGCCCTCCGACACCGCCTCCCTGTCCCAGGCCACCCCCCGGTGGCCCACACACCCTCGGACGGACGCGACTGCGCTGCCCGCTCTGGACTACGCCCGCCTGGACGACCGGGAGCTGGCCACGCTGGCGGCCAGCGGCCGCGAGCGTGCGTTCCGGGAGCTCCTCGAACGCTACGAGCGCCCCGTCTTCTCGCTCATCTACCGCATGGTGCGGGACCGGACCCTGGCGGAGGACCTGTCCCAGGAGGCCTTCATCCGGGCCTTCAACGCCATCGGGTCGTACAACACCAGCTACAAGTTCAGCAACTGGATCTTCAAGATCGCGAACAACCACACGATCGACTATCTCCGCAAGCGCAAGCTGGACACGATTTCCATCCACGGCTCCCCCCACGCCACTACGCAGGAGGAGTTGAGCCAGACGCGCCTGGTGGTGGAGTCGGAGGACGAGAGCCCACACGAGCTGCTCGAGCACAGGGAGCTCGGGAACCAGATCGAGGCGGCCATCGGGGAACTGCGCGAGGAATACCGTACGGTCATCCTCCTGCGCCACGTGGAGGGCTACGCGTACGAGGAGATCGCCGAGATCATGGACCTCCCCCTGGGCACGGTGAAGACGTATCTCCACCGCGCCCGGAACGAGCTGAAGAAAAAACTCGAGGACCTGGCATGAGGAACGCCACGCGGATCGGCCGAACGTCGTTGTTCCATGCGGGCGACCGGGGTACGCCCGCCCGGGCTCGCGAGCCGACGTTTTTCCTGAAACTCGCCCCCCTGGCTCCCCGTAGGGGGCTGTGGAACGGTTCACCAGGAGTCCACCCGTGAGCGACATGAACATCCGCGAGCATCTGAGCGCCGAGGCCATGCAGGCGCTCCTCGAGGGCGAGCTCTCCGTCAGGGAGCGCGCCCGGGTCGAGGAGCACCTGGCGGCCTGCGCGCGTTGTGCGGCGGAAGTCGACGGGTGGCGCCTCCTCTTCGAGGGCCTCCAGGATCTTCCTACGTTGGCGCCCCGCGCGGGCTTCACCGAGCGCGTGCTCGCCGGCATACAAGGCACCGAGGCGCCCCCGCTGGCAGCCCGTGTTCGGGCTCGCCTGGCGACGCTCGTCGGCGCCGGGGACGGTCATGCCGACGACGGGCGACTCCAGGACCTGGTGGAAGGCGTCCTCCCGGCCAGGCAGGCCGCGAGGATCGGGTCCCACGTGGAAGCGTGCCCGACGTGCGCGTCCCGGGCGGAGTCCTGGCGGACGGTGATGGGTCGGCTGGACGGGCTCGAGCGCCTGTCGCCCTCCGAGGGATTCGCGGCGCGGGTCATGGCCCAGGTGCGGGTCCCGGCGCCGGCGCCGGCCGTTCAGCGGGTGCCGGAGTGGCGGCGGGCTCTCGCCTGGGCCCGCAGGCTGGTCCCCCAATCGCGCAGGGCCTGGGCCGCGCTGTCGGGCGTCGCGGTGACGCCGGCCACCACGCTCGGCCTGCTGCTGTGGACGATCTTCACGCACCCGGCGCTCACGCCCGGCGCGCTGGTGTCCTTCGCCTGGTGGAAGGCGTCGGAGCTCGCGTCGCTCGGCTGGAGTGCGGTCGCGTCCCGTGCCATGGAGAGCGCCCAGGTTTTCGGGGTGTTCTCGTTCTTCCAGTCGCTCGCGCTGTCGCCGGCGTCGCTCGTGGCGGCCTTCGTGGCCTTCTCGGCGGGCACGCTCGTAGCCGCGTGGGTGCTCTACAGAAACCTCGTCAACGCCCATCCGGCGGATGCTCGTTATGCGCATGCATCGCACCCGTAGCCACCTTCTCGGCCTGACGCTGGCCGCACTCGTACTGCCCGTTTCAGGGCAGGCGCAGGAACGGACCGTCGTGTCGAAGCAGGTTTCCGTCGGCCGGTCGGAGGCCGAGCTCCGCCTGGAGTTCGCGTCCGGCGATCCGCTCGACATCTCGCTTCACGACGGCTCGGTATTCATCGACGGAGAGGTCGTCGGGGCCTATCAGGCCGGAGACGATCTCGACGCCGCCTGGCGCGCGCTCCTGGGGGAAGCCGTCCGTCTGGACGACGGCCCCCTGGCGGAGGCGCTGCGGGACTGGTCGCCACCGGCGGACCTGAGCGGAGACCGGCTCGAGCTCGCGTCGCGGATCGACGCCGCGCTCCAGAACGCGCTCACCGCCGAGCAGGCCCCCGAGGCACCACCGTCTCCGTCCGTCGAGGTGTCGGTGGGCGGCGAGGGAGACGCCGCGCTGGTGCGGGCGCTCCTGGGGCAGGCCGGGCGGCTCGCGACGCTCGAGGAAGCGCTGAAGGACGCCGGTCCCAACGTAAAGCTCCACATCGGCGAGGACGTCGAGGTGGCGGCGGGCGAGACGATCGACGGCACGCTGGTGGTGGTGCAGGGTGATGCCCGCATCGACGGCGAGGTGCGCGGGGACGTGGTGGTCGTCGACGGAACGCTCGACCTGGGCGACGGAAGCCGTGTGGAGGGCGACGTCCGCCTGGCCGACGCGACGCTCCACCGCGACGGCGGGACGGTCGAGGGCGAAGTGGTCGACGTGCAGAGACAGGAGCGCGACCTGGAGCGTGAGATCCGTGACCGGGTGCGCGAGGAGATCCGCGGCGAGCTGCGCAGCGAGATCCGGGACGCCGCGCGCGGCAACAGGAGCGGTGGCAGCGTATTCGGCCCGTTCCGCGCGATTTTCCGCACCCTGGGCGGGCTCTTCGAGAACCTCGCGTCGGTACTCGTGCTCGGCTTGATCGGGATGGCGCATCGTGGCGTTCGCCCCGAGCAACCTGGACACCGTGGCCGAGACCGCGCGTCGAGCGCCCGGTCGGGCCGCGATGGTGGGGCTGGCGGGGACGTTCCTCCTGATCCCGGTGTGGGTGCTGGGCGCGGTCGCGCTGGCCGTGTCGATCGTGGGGATCCCGGTCATGATCGCCTGGCTGCCGCTCTTCCCCCTGGCCGCCGTGGCGGCCGCGCTCCTCGGCTACCTCGCGGTGGCGCGCAACGTGGGTGAGTGGCTCTCCGAGAGCGGATACCGCTACACGGACTGGATCCGGAAGTCCAACCCGCTGCACACGATCTTCGCCGGAGTCCTGGGCCTCGCGATGTTCTTCATCGCCGCGAACCTCCTGAGGGTGGTGCCCTTCTTCGGGTTCTTCCGCGGGCTGCTGACGTTCGCGGGGGTGATGTTCAGCATCGTCGCGATGCAGATCGGCTTCGGCGCGGTCCTGCTCACCCGGGCCGGGCGGCGGCGTGAGGCCGGACCGGTGGACTTCGACGAGGCTTGGAAGCGTGCGGTGGACGTGGAGGTCGAAGTGGAGGCGACCGCGGGCGCCGAGGGGCCGACCGAGGAAGAGGCCGGGGAGGGGAAGGATGCGTAGTCGGTCGGCGCTCTCGCCGCTCGCGGTCGCCGCGGCAATCCTCGTGGCCCTGCCGCACGCCCTCGGCGCACAGGACTGGCGAACCGTGACGATGTCCCGGCAGCGCTCCGGGGAGGACGACCTCAGGGTCGAGGTGACCTACGGCGCGGGCCGGTTCAAGGTGCGGCCGGCCGACGACGGTCTGCTGTACCGGATGCAGCTCCGCTACGACCAGGACGTCTTCGAGCCGCGAGCGGAGTACGAGGGCAACCGCCTGCAGCTGGGCGTGGAGAGCGTCGGGAGCTCGATCCACATCGGAAAGGACCGCGGAGGCGAGATGGACCTCCAGCTCGCCCGCGACCTGCCGATGGACCTGGACCTGAAATTCGGCGCAGTGCGCGCCGACCTGGACCTGGGAGGCCTGGCGCTGAGCCGCCTCGAGTTGAGCACGGGCGCCTCGGAATCCACGGTGGACGTCTCCGAGCCGAACAGCCTCGACATGCGCTCGGCATCCTTCGAGGTGGGGGCGGCGGACTTCACGGCGCGCCATCTCGGCAACCTGAACGCGCGGCACATCGACGTGAGCGCGGGGGTAGGCGAGGTGACACTCTGGTTCAACGGTGACTGGCGGCAGGACGCGTCGGTATCCGTCGACATGGGTCTCGGCTCACTGGAGCTGCGCTTCCCGGAAGGGGTCGGAGTGCGACTGACGAAGGACAGCTTCCTCACGTCGCTGGACTCGCAGGGGCTGGTCAAGCGAGGGGACGCGTACTACTCCCTCGACTGGGAGCAGGCGGAGCGGAAGATCACGATCGACCTCGACGCCGCCTTCGGCAGCGTCAGGGTCGTCTGGGTGCGCTGAGCGCTCCCGTCGGACAACAGGAGGACTACGATGCTCGGTACATTGCTCACCTTCTTCGCTGTGGGTCTGGTGACCCTGATCGTGGCGGGGATCGTCCTGTCGATCGTGGGCACCGTCTTCTCCCTCACGTTCGGCCTGGCGACCTTCCTCCTCTTCAAGGTGGCCCCCATCCTCCTGGTTGGATGGGTCGTGGTGAAGATCGTCCAGAAGGTGCGCGGCAAGGACTCCCTGTCCGCTGCCGACCGGAAGTGGCTCGAGGGCGAGTAGACCTCGTCGAGCGACGATGAACCGAGAGGGCCGGGGCGCGGAAGCGCCCCGGCCCTCTTCTCGTCCGGCCGGACCGCGCGGCTTAGCGCCCCGCCAGCGCGCCCAGGGCTTCGGCCACCTCCCGGGCGACCGCCCTCAGGGCCGTGCCGGCTGCGGAGTCCGGGGCCGACAGGACGGTGGGACGCCCCTCGTCGCCGGCGGTCCGTACCGCCGGGTCGAGGGGGACGCGCCCGAGGAAGGGAAGCTGCATCTCCTTCGCGAGCCGCTCGCCGCCGCCGCTCCCGAACACGTCCACGAGCTCCCCGCAATGGGGGCACGACAGCCCGCTCATGTTCTCGACGATCCCGAGGACGCGCGTGTTGACACGCTCGAACATCTTCACCCCGCGGCGCACGTCCCCCGTGGCGACCTCCTGCGGGGTGGTCACCATGACGGCACCGTCGAGGTCGATGGTCTGCACGAGGGAGAGCTGCGCGTCCCCGGTCCCGGGCGGCATGTCCACCACCATCACGTCGAGGGGACCCCATGCCACCTGCTCGATGAACTGCTTGAGGATCCCGGAGATGAGCGGCCCGCGCATGATGGCCGGCTGCTCCTTGTCGAGGAGGAAACCGAGGCTCATGAGCTTCACGCCGTGGGCCTCCAGAGGCTCGATCATCTCGCTCCCCTTCGCGCCCGTGACGTGGGGCCGGCGCACCTCTCCGAACATCAGCGGGATGTTGGGCCCGTAGATGTCGGCGTCCAGCAGGCCCACGGTGCGCCCCTCCAGGGCGAACGCCGCCGCGAGGTTGGCCGCCACCATCGACTTGCCCACGCCACCCTTCCCGGAGCTGACGGCCACGACGTGGTCGACCTTGGAGAGGATTCCGGGCTTGGGCGTCGGCGCCGGCACAGAGCCTGGCTTGAGGCCGCCCTGCCGTCCGCCGGCCTTTCCGCCCATCTGGGGCAGCTGGACGTTTACCTTCACGGAGGCGACCCCGGGCACCGCCTCCGCGGCCGCACGCGCGTCCTTCACCAGATGGCCCGGGTCGTCTGGACGCATCAGGAAGGCGAACCGGACCTCCCCGTCTCCGTCCACCTCGAGGTTCTGCACGTGGCCGCTGGCCACCAGATCCTTGCCGCTGCCCGGGTGCGGGACCCGGGAGAGCGCAGCCATCACCGAGCGTCGCAGCTCGTCTGTCGTCATGTTCGTTCCGTGCCTGTCTGTGGTACCGGTCCTTGCCCTACCCCGACGAACCGCGACCGGTCATTCGGTCAAACCGCCGTGACCTCGATCACACCCGGCACGGAGCTCTTGAGACGCCGCTCGATTCCTTCCTTGAGCGTCATGAGGGAGATCGGGCAGGACTCGCAAGCGCCGATGAGGCGCACCTCCACCACGCCCTCCTCCTCCCGGTACGCCAGAAGCTCGACGTCTCCCCCGTCCGCCTGGATCGCAGGCCGGATGGAGTCGAGAACCTCGAGGATCTTGTCTTGGGCGGTCATCGACGTGAGTACTCCACGAAGGGAGGACCCGCGCCCCGGGGAGGGACGGGAAACCGGAAGAATCTACCCGGACCGAACGGAAAGGGTCAACCGAAATGCCGCGCGGGGGTGCGGGGTTCGCACGATGCGTCGCTATTGCATGATCGGCACCCTTTTCCGACTATTCGCCGCATGACGGGATTGCGGCCAGAAGGCCACCACCCTACGACCTGTCGTGGCAAGCGGGGAGCGCCTCCCCTGCATATGCCGCTTGCGGGCCCCGACTGCGCATGAGCACCGATCCGACCGCTCGACCCTACGCGGACCTCGAGCCGGAGCCGTTCTCCAGCACGCCCCACCTCTCCGACTACTGGCAGGTGATCGCACGCCGGCTGTGGCTCGTGCTCGCCATCTTCACGGTGACGGCCGCGTCGGCCATCTGGGCCGTGTCCCGCCAACGCGTGTTCTACCAGGGGTCGATGACGCTCCAGGTGAACGACCCCCTCGAGCGGCAGCGGGGCCTGGTCGGGTCGTCGCGTGTGTCGGGGATGGACATCTTCGTCGACCCCATCGAGTCCGAGATCCAGGTGCTGCGCTCGTCGGCGATCGGGTCCGTGGTCGTGGACTCGGTGGGGCTCCGCCTGCGGCGCGTGCCCTCCGACCAGATCCGCTCGGAGCTCTTCCGCGACGCCAGCGTGGCGGAAGACGCGCCCAACGGCCGCTACCGGCTGGTCTACGAGCCGGACGGCCGGGAGGCTGTTCTGCGCGGAACCGACGGCTCGACCCTCGGGACCGCCTTCGTGGGCGAGCGGCTCGATGCCGGACCCGATCGGCTTCGTCCTCCAAGGGCCTCCCTCCGAGAGCCGCACGTACGACCTGGAGATCGTGCCCCCGCAAGCGGTGCTGGGCGAGGTCTCCTTCTCGGCAGCGCCGCGCGAGAGCACCAACATCATCGACGTCTCGCTCGTCCACCCCGATCCGATGCTGGTCGCGCCCATCCTGAACCAGGCGGGTCGGGCGCTCAGGGAGAAGGGGGCGGAACGGGTGCGTCAGGCGGCCCGCGCCGACATCGACTTCATCAATGACCGCCTCGACTCGGCGCAGGCCCAGCTGTCGAAGTCGATGGACGCCATCCGAGACTTCAAGAAGACGCAAGCGTTCACCAACCTGAGCGCCCGCGAGCGCTCGCTGGTCGATCGTCAGGAGGCGCTGGCCACCCAGATCGAGCGGGTGAACGCGCAGCGCAAGGCGCTATCGGTGCTCGTGTCGTCGCAGCGGGCCTCGGGGCTGCACGAGGTCGACCTCCCCGCCCTGCTCGCCCAGCTCCCCGAGGGGTCGGCGCCGCAGGTGCGGTCGCTGGTGGGGGACATCCAGAAGGAGCAGGCCGAGGAGCGGCGGCTCATCACCGAGGACCGGATGAGCCCGGGCACCCGCAGGTGGTGGCCGTGCGCGCGGAGATCT
Organism: uncultured Gemmatimonadales bacterium; assembly: GCA_963848895.1. Taxonomy (GTDB): domain Bacteria; phylum Gemmatimonadota; class Gemmatimonadetes; order Longimicrobiales; family Gaopeijiaceae; genus SZUA-318. The sequence continues at coordinate 224,411 of CAWKGE010000013.1, read as the reverse complement.
CGGAGCTGGGTGACCAACTCGCGGACGCCGCCTCCGCCTCGCTGCAGGTGGTGGAGAACCGACTCCAGGAGCTGAGCTCCGAGCAATCCGAGCTGCGGGTCGAGCAGAGCCAGTTCCCCGACCTGGAGGGGGAGCTGCAGGCGCTGGAGGCCCAGCGCACGCTGGACCGGGACTCGTACCAGTACCTCCTGTCACAGCTCTATCAGGCCCAGATCACCGAGGCCGCAGCGTCCCCGTACGTCGAGATCCTCGACCCGGCGGTGGGTGCAATCCAGATCCAGGGCCGCGGGCGGATCAACGTGTTCCTGGGCGGCCTCCTCGGGCTCATCCTCGGTGTAGGCGCCGCCTTCTTCCTGGAGTACCTCGACCGCACCGTGCGCACGAGTGCGGACGTCGAGTCGCTGCTCGGGATTCCGGTGCTGGGGATCATCCCCCGCCTCCGCCGCCTGGAGGAGGCGACCGAGGACGGGCGGAAGGCGGCCACCAACGGGGGCGGACTCCCGCTCATCGTAGCGATGGACCCGCTCGACCCTGCGGCGGAGGCGTACCGCAACCTGCGCATGAACCTGATGTTCATGAGCACGGAGGACGAGCCGATCCGCTCGATCCTGTTCTCGAGCCCCGGACCGTCGGAGGGGAAGTCGACCACCGCGATCAACTTCGCGGTGATGCTGGCGCGGCAGGGCCAGAGGGTGCTCGTGGTCGACGCGGACCTCCGCCGCCCCACGCTCCATCGTGCCCTGGACGTGCTCCGCGAGCCCGGGCTCACGAACCTCCTGATCGGCGACGCCGACGCCCGCGAGGCGGTGCGTCCCAACGTGCTTCCGCATCTCGACTTCCTTCCTTCGGGACCCTTCCCCCCCAACCCTTCCGAGCTCCTCAACTCGAAGACGATGGGTCGCCTCCTGGAGGAGCTCGAGGGCCGCTACGACCAGATCGTGATCGACTCCCCGCCCATGCTGGCCGTCACGGACGCTTCCGTCCTCGCGGTGCACACCGACGGCGTCGTCCTGGTGCTTCGCTACGGCGAGACGGAGCAGCGTGTGGCCGAACGCTCCGTGGAGCAGCTGCGCCGCCTCGGCGTGCGCGTTTTCGGGGCCGTGCTCAACGAGGTTTCGGCCGCGAGCCCCGACGAGAGCTACTACCTGCAGTACTACTACTCCTACCAATCCGGAGGCGGCCGGAAGGGCCGCTGGAGCCGGTTGCGTGAGGGTCTCTCCAAGGTGAGATTCTTCGGGTAAGCCGACGCCGAACGAGGCCCTTACACACGCTGCCGGGGGGCGGGAGAACGAGCGGTTCCCCCGCCTCTTCGCTTTTGCGTCCGCGGCCTCCCGGCCCCCCGACCCCACATCCGAAATCGACAGACATGAGCGGCAACGTGAAGGTACCCCCGCCCGTCAACGAGCCGGTCCTCTCCTACGCACCGGGCACGCCCGAGCGCGCCGCGCTCAAGGCACGCCTGGACGAGATGGCCGCGGAGACGATCGAGATCCCCCTTCTGATCGGCGGTGAGGAGATCCGCACCGGCGACACCCTCGACGTCGTCATGCCGCACGACCACGGTCACGTCCTGGCGAAGGCGCACAAGGCCGGGCCGGCCGAGGTCAAGAAGGCGGTCGCCGCCGCCATGGACGCCCACCACGAGTGGTCGACCATGAGGTGGGAGGACCGCGCCGCGGTCTTCCTGAAGGCCGCCGAGCTGCTGGCCGGTCCGTGGCGGCAGACGCTGAACGCGTCGACGATGCTGGGGCAGAGCAAGACCGCACACCAGGCCGAGATCGATGCGGCCTGCGAGATGGTCGACTTCCTCCGCATCAACGTGCACTTCGCCGAGAAGATCTACGCCGAGCAGCCGATGTCCGACCGGGGCATGTGGAACCGTTCGGAGTACCGGCCGCTCGAGGGCTTCGTGTACGCGATCACTCCGTTCAACTTCACGTCCATCGGCGGGAACCTCCCGTCCTCCCCCGCCATCATGGGCAACACGGTGGTGTGGAAGCCCGCCCGGACGTCGCTGCTCTCGAACTACTACATGGCCCGGATGTTCGAGGACGCCGGCCTCCCGCCGGGGGTCATCAACTTCATCACCGGCAACTCGGCCCAGATCACGCGAGGAGGTGCTCGGGCAACCGCGACTTCGGCGGGATCCACTTCACCGGCTCCACCGCGGTGTTCAATTCCTTCTGGCGGGACATCGGCCAGAACGTGGGCAGCTACAAGACCTACCCCCGCATCGTGGGTGAGACGGGGGGCAAGGATTTCGTGGTCGCCCATCCCTCCGCGGACCCGGCGGCGCTGCGTCACCGCCCTGGTCCGGGGAGCCTTCGAGTACCAGGGCCAGAAGTGCAGCGCGGCATCCCGTGCCTACGTGCCGGCGAGCCTCTGGAAGGAGATCCGCGACAGGCTCGTGGACGAGGTCCAGGGCATCGCCATGGGGGACGTGCGGGACTTCAGCAACTTCATGGCCGCAGTCATCGACAAGCCGGCCTTCGACAAGATCAAGGGCTACATCGACCGCGCGAAGGAGAGCGCCGACGCGGAGGTGATCGCCGGAGGCGAGTGCGACGGCTCGAAGGGGTGGTTCGTGCGCCCGACGGTGATCGTGGCGAAGGCGCCGGACTACGAGTCCATGTGCGAGGAGATCTTCGGGCCGGTGCTCACCGTGCACGTCTACGAGGATGCCGACTGGTCGAAGACGCTCGACCTCGTGGACGCCACTTCGCCGTACGCGCTCACCGGGGCCGTGTTCGCGAAGGACCGCCGGGCCGTGCGCGAGGCGATGGACAGGCTGCGCGACGCCGCCGGGAACTTCTACGTGAACGACAAGCCCACGGGAGCCGTGGTCGGCCAGCAGCCCTTCGGTGGCGCCAGGGCGTCCGGCACGAACGACAAAGCGGGCTCGGCGCTGAACCTCATGCGCTGGGTCAGCGCCCGCTCGATCAAGGAGACGTTCGTGCCGCCGACGGACTACCGCTATCCGTTCATGTCGGGGAAGTAGCCTCCAGCGCCCTGGCGAAGTCGGCCTGCAGGTCCTGCACGTTCTCCACGCCGACGCTGATCCGGACGAAGCCGTCGGAGATCCCGTGGGCCTCACGCTCGTCGGGCGTGAGGCCCACGTGGGACGTGTAGCGCGGCTGGGACACCAGCGTCTCCACGCCGCCGAGGCTCGGCGCGGCCAGCGCAAGCCGCAGGGCCGCCAGGAACCGGTCCGCGGCCGCGCCCGCCCCCGCGCAGCACCACGCTGAGCATCCCCCCGTACCCGTCCATGAGCTCTTCGGCCACGCCGTGGTCCGGATGGCTCTCCAGTCCGGGATGGATCGCGCGCGCCACCGCGGGTTGGCCTCTCGAGCCAACGCGCCAGCGCCAGCGCGTTCTCGTTGTGGCGCCGCACGCGCACCTCCAGCGTGCGCAACCCGCGGTCCAGCAGCCAGGCGGCGTGCGGGTCCATCGCCGGTCCGTACAGGCGGGACACCCGGACCACTTCGTCGATGATCTCCTTCGGGCCGGCGGCGACACCGGCGATCAGGTCGGAGTGGCCGCCCAGGTACTTCGTGGCGCTGTGGATCACGACGTCCACGCCCAGCTCGGCGGGCCGGAGGTTGACCGGCGACGCGAAGGTGGCGTCCATCACGACGCGGATCCCCCTGGCGTGTGCGAGCGCCGACGATCGGTCGGGGGTCGAGGATGCGCAGGGTGGGGTTGGTGGGCGTCTCCAGCATGACGACCCGCGTCTCCGGCCGGAGGGCCGCCTCCCACCCACCCTGCGTGCCGGGTCGACGAACGTGGTCGCTACGCCGCGCCGCGGGAGCTCGTCGCGCAGGAGGGCGTGCGTCGCACCGTACAGCAGTGAAGACGCCACGATGTGGTCGCCGGCGCGCGTGAGCGCGAGCAGCACCATCGCGGTGGCCCCCATGCCGCTCGCCAGCGGGACCGCTGCCTCGGTCCCCTCCAGGGCGGCGAGCTTCCGGGCCAGAAGCGCCTGGTTCGGATTGTTGCCGTAGCGGCTGTACAGCAGCTCTCCGTCGTCGGGCTTGGCCCAGAAGAACGTCGCGCTCTGGACGATCGGCGGGACCACCGGGTCGCCGGGACGGCGGGGCCCCTCCCCGCCGTGGATCCCGAGGGTGGAGGGGCCGGGGCGGCGGGTGGCGTCGGGGTCGGACATGGCGGAGCGAGGTGAGGGTGAAGGCGGAAGCCACGGCAAGGTAAGCACCGGTGGCGCACGGCGCGAGGCGCCGGGGATGGCCGTGCGCGGCGGTCCGCGGTGGCCTACATAGGTGCGCGACCAGGCGGCTGAGCGCGTGCACGCGCCCGGTGATCGGGCTCCGGTAGACGAGCCGACGCTGCACCAGCCGCTCCAACGCGTCCCGCAGCGCGGGGCTCGGCCATCGCCGCCTCCAGGTCGTCGCGCCCCACCAGGCCGCGCTCCTCGACTGCCCGCCAGGCGGCGTCCTCCTCCGCGGAGCGCGCGCCGAGCAGCTCGAACCTCCCCGGCCCGGTCTCCGCCACGGCGGCCAGCGCCTGCCGCTCCAGCACGACCTCGATCTGGTCGCGGTGCGGCTCGTGCACGCCGCGGAAGACGAAGAACGCCTCCTTGTGCTCCGCCATCGCGTAGTGCCCGATCGAGCTTCGCGACCACCTCGTCGGCGCAGGAGAAGTCGAGCACGGTGACCTCGGAGAGGTCGATGAGGGACAGCGAGTGCTCCCCCATCCCCTCGAGCTGCGCTCTCGATCGCCATGCGCACGGCCCGTCCCGTCGGACGCGTCACGAGGTGCGCGTACAGCGACGTGACGGTCCGATGCAGGAGATGTCCGACGTCGATGGCGATGGGGTCGAGCGGCAGGTCGGTCATCCCTGGGGCTCCCCCTCCTTCGCTGGCAGCACGATGCCGATCTGCGCCCCCGGGAAGGGCGCGAGCCCGCCCACCATCGGGGGCGCGTCGTCCCACTCCGGATACTGACCGATGCGCGCCGACCCGCTCCGGATCGTGATCGACCCGTTCCACCGCTGGATCTGGCGGCGGATCTGCTGAATCCCCTGACCGCGTCCGGAGTCCGGGAAGCGCGTCAGACCGTGCAGGAAGGCCGCCTCGAGCGCGGTGGAGTCGCTCCATCGGTCGCCGTACCGCGCGGCGTGCTCGTCCTCCAGCGAGCCCCGGAACCCGCGCCCTGGTCCATGACCGAGATCACCACGACCCACCGTCCCAGGCGACGGGCCCAGTTGTAGGCCTGAGCCGCCACCCACCCCGGGCCGTCGGCGTGCTCGATGACGTTCTGGCAGACCTCGGAGAGGATCACGCTGAAGGGGACGACGGCCGTCTGCGGATAGCCCGAGCTTCGCCGCCAGGATGGCGCCTGCCCGCCCCTGCACCCGGTCGACCACCGCATGCACGTCCGAATTCGCGCGGATCGGCGTGATCTCGAGCAGGACGTCGGACGGACCCGCGCGCGCGGCGGGGTGCCTTGTCGTCGAACTCGAGGATCCCCTGTGCCTCCTGGAAGAACCCCATCCGGCTGAGATAGCCCAGCACGTCGGTGCTCTCCGGCAGCTCCAGCCGTGGCAGCGTTCCCTGCCGGCGCGCACGACGGCCGACCCCGCGAGCAGCAGCGCGAGCATCCCGTTTGGGTCGACCCAACGCACGTGCCGGGCGTCGAGGAGGCAGCGTGCGTCCTCGAGCCGCGGCCACGCGGTCGAGGAAGTCGTCCACGCTCTGCTGGTCGAGCGACCCGGGCACCGAGATGACCTGCACGATCACGCTCCTGACATTGCGGGTCCTACTCCTCCACGTGGGACAGACGTCCGGCCAGGTGCCGGAAGAGCCCGCGGGCGCCACGGTGTGTGACGTTGCGCGCCGCCAATCGGTTCGCGTGCCCCATCGCCTCCTCCAGGCCGTCGCCCGACAGAAGCCGCGCGAAGAAGGTAGCGCCCCAGACGTCTCCGCACCCGGTCGGGTCCCCCTGGAGCGGCATGGTGTCGAGCGGTACGCGCGCCGAACGCGCGGAGCGCGCGACCGCCAGGGCCGGCCGGGCCCGCCAGGTGGCAGGGTCCGGGTCGAAGTCGGTGCCGGCGATGTACGCCGCCCCCCGCGCCCCGAGCGTGACGGCGAGGAGCTTGAGCTCGGGACCCAGGGACTCGGCCGCGAGCTGCCAGGGATCGCCTGCCCGCGCCGCCCATGAGCGAGAACTCGTCCTCATTCATCTGCACGCCGTCGAAGCACGCCAGCCAGTCCGCCCATCCCTGGAGCGCCCGGGGGACGCGCAGCCCCGTCGGAGTCGAGGCCGAGGAAGAGGGAGTGGAGGTCGGCGTAGGTCGGGCCGGCGTACCCCGCCCTGAGCGCCCGCGCGGCGGTCAGCTCCATCTCGAAGCCGGAGATGAAGTTCACGTACAGGGCGTCGCACAGATCGGTCACCGGAGCGAGCTCCGGCCACGTCCACGGCGGCACGCCACCGCTCAGGCGCTCGGTGCGCCGCTCGGTGGAGGTGTAGCGCAGCTCGACGCGGTTGTTGGCCTCGGGCACGACGAGGATCGCCGACGTGTCGACGCCGGGAATCTCGCGCAGGAAGCGGAATGCCTCCTCGGAGAGATCCCGCCCCACCTTGAGGATCGGCAGGATGGTCCACTCCGCCGACAGGGAGGCCCGCAGCGCGGACAAGGCGTATGCGATGCCGCCCCACTCCTCCACGGGCTCGGAACGACCGTCCCTGTCGAGGATGCGGTCCCACACCAGCGTGCCCACGACTCCGAGCGTCCGACGGGCCACGACGCCTACTCCGTCCCCGAGCTCCGGCTCCGCAGGAACAGCCCGGCCGAGCCGATGACGCCGGCCGTCTCCGGGAGCGCCCCCGGCACGATCCGGCACGCCTGCTCCGCGCTCTTGAAGGCCCGCCGTCGGACCTCCGAGCGAAGCGGGGCGAACAGGAAGTCTCCGGCTCGGGTCACGCCCCCGACGACCACCACGACCTCGGGGTTCAGGATGTTCAGGATGTTCGCGATGCCGGCACCCAGAAGCTTGGCGGTCTCGAGCATCACCTCGGCCGCGTATCCATCCCCCTGGAGGATGGCCTCGTACACGGTCACGGCGGTGATGCGGTCCAGGTCCCCGTCCACCAGCCCCAGAAGCATCGACTCCGCTCCGGCCTCGATCCCCTCGCGCGCCCGCGCGGCGATGTTCGGGCCCGAGGCATACGCCTCCAGACAGCCGTAGTTGCCGCACTTGCAGCGGCGTCCGGTGAAGTCGATGGTCATGTGCCCGATCTCGCCGGCCGAAGCCGACGCGCCGTGGACGAGCCGACCGTCGAGGACGACCCCACCCCCGATCCCCGTCCCCAACGTCACGCCCACCAGGCTGCGCGCCCCCTTCCCCGCCCCCTGCCAGAACTCACCCCAGGTGGCGCAGTTCGCGTCGTTGTCGAGGACGGCCGGGAGGCCCACCGCCTCCGAGAGGCGATCGCGCAGAGGGAAGTCCTTCCAGCCCAGGTTGAAGGCGTCCAGCACGACCCCGCGCTCGAGGTTCAGGGGGCCGGGGCTGCCGATCCCCACGCCGAGCACGTCGGCGTGGGTCCCGCCCGTCGCGTCGAGCCCCTCCGCGATCACCTCGTCGATGATACGCGCGAGGTGCTCGACCACCTCGTCCGGCCCCCCCAGGGAGGCGGTGCTGCGTTTCCGCAGGGAGCGCGGGGGACCGCCGTCGCGGGGGACCAGCCCCACGACGACATTCGTGCCGCCGATGTCCACCCCGACGACCCACCGGCCGCTCATGCGGACGTGCCCTCCAGGACCCGGCGCGCCGCGCCGAGCACCGCTTCCTTCTCGATGAGTCGCATGCATTCCTCGTGGGCTTCGGTGAGCAGGGTGCCCGAGCCGCTGCGCGGACACTCGTTCTTGAAGCACGGCTTGCACGGGAGCGGGGCACCGGTCACGCGCACGTCGCGCGCCCCGACCGGGCACACCTCTGCGGGGTCGGACGGCCCCCACAGCGTGACCGTCGGCGTGCCGACGGCACCGGCCAGATGCATCGGCCCCGTGTCGTTCGTGACTACCAGTTGGCACACCGAGAGCAGAGCCGCCAGTCCCGCCAGGTCGGTAGCGCCCCCGGCGTCCAGGGCCCCGGGCGCCGCATCCGCCACCGCGCGTGTGATCTCCCGCTCGCCGGGCCCTCCCATCACGACCACCCGCGCTCCCGATGCCCCGAGGGCCCGCGCGACGGCCGAGAAGCGCTCCGCCGGCCACCGGCGCGCGGGCGCGTTGGAGCCCGGGAAGAAGCCGACCACCGGAGCCGTGTGCCCGAGCCGTCCGCGCCACTCCTCCACGCGCTCGTCGGGAGGCACCAGGAGATGGTTCCTGGCCTCGCCGTCCGGGTCCTGGGCGAGTAGCAGCTTGTACTGGTTGATGCGGTGGCGCCCCTTCAGCGCCGCCCGCGGGATCGCATCCGACAGCATCCACGTGCGTGCATCCCCGACCGTGCCGCGCAGCCACCGTACCCCGCCCCAGCGGAACATCCACGCCGCGCTGAAGGAAGGGGTCATCAGCGTGCCGCGCCGGAAGCCCTCGCGCCGCAGCATCGCGACCGCGCGCCGCCACCCGGCCAGGCCCCGATCGAAGGGCAGCACCCGACCGGGGAGTGCCGCCATCTCCAGCAGGGGCGCCAGCCACCGCCGGACGACGACGTCCGAGCCGTCGGCCGCCAGGGCGGGAAGGGCCATGATCACGTCCCCGAGATGGTTGGGGGCCCGGATCACGTGCCTGCGCTCCTCCGCCCCGGAGGGGACGGGCGTCATTCGCCGCCCAGGTTCAGGACTGCGAGGAAGGCCTCCTGCGGAATCTCCACCGACCCCACCTGCTTCATGCGCTTCTTCCCCTCCTTCTGCTTCTCGAGGAGCTTGCGCTTGCGGGTGATGTCGCCGCCGTAGCACTTGGCCGTCACGTTCTTGCGCAGGGCCTTCACGTTCGTGCGGGCGATCACGTTGTTGCCGATCGCCGCCTGCAGCGCGACCTCGTACTGCTGCCGGGGAATCAGCTCCTTGAGCTTGCGCACCATGTCGCGCCCGTACTCGAAGGCCTTGTCCTCGTGGATGATCACGCTGAAGGCGTCGACCGGATCGCCGTTCACGAGGATGTCGAGCTTCATCAGGTCGTCGGGTCGGTATTCGAGGAACTCGTAGTCGAGCGCGGCATAGCCGCGCGTCCCGCTCTTCAGGCGGTCGTAGAAGTCCAGGACGATCTCCGACAGTGGGAGCTCGAAGTTGATCTCGACGCGCTGCGGGTCGAGGTAGCTCATCCCCTTGAACACCCCTCGCCGCTCGTGGCAGAGCTTCTGCACGTTGCCGATGTACTCGGCGGGGCACACGATGTGCGCCTTGACGATGGGCTCGCTGACCCTCTCGATCCGTCCGGCCTCGGGGAGCGCCGTGGGGCTCTCCACCCTCAGCTCCTGCCCGTTCGTCAGCGTGACGTGGTACTCGACGTTGGGCACCGTGGTGATGAGGTCCACGCCGAACTCGCGATCGAGCCGCTCCTGCACGATCTCCATGTGCAGCAGGCCGAGGAAGCCGCAGCGGAATCCGAACCCCAGCGCCACCGACGTCTCGGGCTCGTAGTGCAGGCTGGCGTCGTTGAGCTTCAGCTTCTCCAGGGCGTCGCGCAGGTCCTCGTAGTCGTCCGACGAGGTGGGATAGAGGCCGGCGAACACCATCGGACGGGCCTCCTGGTAGCCCGGCAGAAGCTGCGTGGTCCCCCGGTTCGCGTCGAGGATCGTGTCCCCGACCCGAGTGTCCGACACCCCCTTGATCGCGGCGACCAGATAGCCGACCTCCCCCGGGGTCAGCGCCGCCTGCGGCTGCCGGCCGAGGCGGAGGTAGCCGACCTCCGTCACCTCGTAGCGCCGATCGACGTTGCCGAAGGTGATCTCCATCCCCGGCCGCACCTCGCCGTCCACCACCCGGATGGACGGGACGGCGCCGAGGTACTTGTCGTAGTAGGAGTCGAAGATCAGCGCCCGCAGCGGCGCTTCAGGGTCGCCCTCGGGCGGCGGCACGCGGCGCACGATCGCCTCGAGGATGGCGTCGATCCCGACCCCCTCCTTGGCGCTGGCCAGCAGCACCGAGTCCGGGTCGACGCCCAAGCAGGTCGGACAGCTCCTCCCTGCGGCGCTCCGGCTCGGCGCCCGGGAGGTCGATCTTGTTGAGGACCGGGATGATCTCCAGCCCCGCGTCCAGCGCCAGGAAGAGGTTCGACAGCGTCTGGGCCTGCACCCCCTGCGTGGCGTCCACGACCAGGAGCGCGCCCTCGCAGGCGGCCAGCGAGCGGGACACCTCGTAGGTGAAATCGACGTGGCCCGGCGTGTCGATCAGGTTCAGCTCGTAGTCGTCGCCGTCCGAGCCCCGATAGGCCATGCGCACCGCGTGCAGCTTGATCGTGATGCCGCGCTCACGCTCGAGCTCGTTGTCGTCCAGGACCTGCTCGCGCATCTGGCGCTTGTCGAGCGTGGCGGTCCGCTCCAGGAGGCGGTCCGCCAGCGTCGACTTGCCATGGTCGATGTGGGCGACGATGCAGAAGTTGCGGATGTGGTCGAGGCGCACGTGGTGACGGGGCGTTCCGGCCGGTTCGGGTCGGGCTTCCGCCGGGGCTGGGCGATGCCGCCGGCGGATGGAGACGCAAACTTAACAGGTGCGGCCGGACAGGCCTAAGGCCTGCCCGTACGTCCGCAGCGCCCCTGGGCTCAGCCCGCCCGGCCGCCCCCCGGCTTGCGCCTGGCGGGCGCCGAGGGTCGTGCCCCGCCCCCGCCGCCGGGCTTGCGCTTCGGGGCCGGGGCGGCCGTGCGGCCCCCACCCGGTCTGCGCGGTGGCTTGGCCGCCGGCCGCGAGGGTCCCGAGGGCCTCGAGCCCGACGAAGGTGGCCGGGCGCTCGGCCGCGATGGTGACGGCCTGGAAGAGGAAGCCCCTCCGGAAGGCCGGCTGGGCAGAACTGCACGCGTCCTCGAGCCCGACGGGCTGCCCGTGCTGGGACGGGCGCTCCCCGAGGGCGGGCGCACGACCGTTCCGCCACCCGGCCGCTTCGGCGGGGTCTGCACCGAGGGCCGGCGCTGCAGCGTTGGCCGTTCCGCCTGCGACGGGTTCGGCCGCTCGTCCGTGCGGGGCGTCGAAGGCAGGACGCGCCTGGGGGCCGAGCCCGGATTCGCGGGCGTGGACCCGCGGGTCGACGGCGGGAGCACCGTGCCCGGCGTCGACGGCTGCGCGCTCCCCCCGCGACGGGGTGCGACGCCGGGCGCCGATCCACCACGTGGCTCGACCGTGCGTCCGCGCTGGGTCCCGGGGGAGGGCCGTGCGTTCCGATCGTCCCGGAGCGCGTCGCTCGGCACGACCCGCCGCCGCGGCGGAACGAATTCGGGCATGGCCGGGGCGGCCACCGCCGGCTCTCGGTACTCCGTGGAGCGTCGCAGCGGCGGTTGCCGCGTCCGTGTGAGCGGCGTCCACGCCTCGCCCGCGGCACGTTCCTTGAACTCGAAGCGCACGATCCCCCGAGGGGGCTGCGCGAACACCACACGCGTGCCCCGGTACCGGTAGGCAGGGTAGAAATAGGGGTCGTCCCAGATCACCACCCGGAAGCTGGAGCAGGCGTACGTGTACGGGTTCCAGGAGGCGTAGGTCCTGAAGCCGTGGCAGTCGTAGCACAGGAAGCGCGGATAGTCGTGGTGCTCACCCACGTCGTACGCGATGAAGTCGAGGGCGTAGGGTACCGTCTCCCAGTCGGGGAGCAGCTTGGCCACGTAGTCGTCGATGGCGACGTAGGGGTCCTGGTAGACCGACCGCCCCACCTGCGTCAGATCCCACCCCCGATCGTAGCGCGCGTAGTCGAACGCGCCGAAGTCGAAGGGCTCGGGGGAAGCGATCACGAAGAAATACCCCTTCCCCGGATACTCGTCGACGAACCAGTAGGGCGTCTGCGGGAAGAGGAGACGATAATCGCGTGCCCCGCGCGCGAAGTAGTCGTCGCCGGGCGCCCGGGGGTGCAGCAGCTGGACGGAGCCGTCCGTGTCGATGTGGAAGATCGCGATGTAGGCGTCGGCGGTCGTCCGGTAGTAGATGCGAACGCGGTCCCCGCGCTGCAGGAGGGGCTCCTCGCCGCGATCGAGCCAGATGCGCGCCTCGAGTGCGTCGGCGTCGGGATAGTCCTGTGCCGCGAGCCCCGCCGGAAGGGCGAGGAGCACGGCCAGGACACCGATCGATCTTCGAATCTCCATCTTCGACTCCCCACCACGCATGGATCCGCCCGAGTTGGGCGCAGGAGCCGTGCCAGAGCCGATTCGCCGCGCGGCGCGGCTCCTTCCGGAGAAGCGTCCACGCGAGAGGACACCGAAGCCGATGCAGGAGGACACAGCCCCGCACCGTTGAGCGCGGCCCCCGCGTCCCCTAGCTTCCTCACCTCCCATGACCCAGGAACGACGCGTCCCGGCGACCGGCCGGCCCGACCTCCTCGATCCCGCCACGCTGGCTCAGCTCGGCGGCGTCGAGTTCATCGCGCGCGAGGTCGTGGAGGGCTTCCTGATGGGGCTGCACCGATCGCCGCACCGCGGCTTCTCGGCGGAGTTCGCGGAGCTTCGAGCCTATCAGTCCGGCGACGATCTCCGCTACATCGACTGGCGGATGTACGGTCGGTCGGACCGGTTCTACGTGAAGCAGTTCGAGGAGGAAACGAACCTTCGGGCGTACATCCTCCTCGACGTGAGCGAGTCCATGGGATGGAGCTCGGAGCCCTCCACCCTTCCGTCCAAGCTCTGGTACGCGAAGCACCTCGCGGCGTGCATGGCGCTGATCCTTCTCCGCCAGGGCGATTCGGTGGGAATGGCGGCGTTCCACGACCGCATCGTGGAGCGGGTCCAGGCCCGGGGCGGGCGCCGCCAGTGGAACGAGCTGGTCCGGCGCCTGATCCCGTTGGACGCCGGTGGCGGCACGTCCGCCGAGACCGCGCTCCGGGATGTGGCGGTGCGCCTGCGCCGCAGGGGACTGGTCGTCCTCCTGTCCGACCTGCTCGTCCAGCCCGAGGAGACCCGGACGGCGCTGAAGTTCCTGCGCCACCACGGGCACGAGGTGCTCGTCTTCCACCTCATCGACCCGGGAGAGCGGGAGCTGCCGGCGGCCTCGGAGGCCCGCTTCTTCGACCCGGAGACGGGACGGGAGCTGACGGTGAGCGTGGCCGACATCCGCCGGGAGTACCGGGACGCCGTCTCCGCGGCCCTCGCGGAGTGGGAGCGGAGCCTGCGGCCCCAGGGGATCGAGTACGAGGTCGTGGACACCGATCGTCCCCTGTCCCTCGCCCTGCGCTCCTACCTCAGGAAGCGGGAGCGGCTGGGATGACGGAAGGACCACCGGGCCGGGGAGGCGCATGGGCGCGCTGAACCCCCTCTTCCTCCTCGCGGGGGTGGCCGTGGCGGTGCCGATCTTCCTGCACCTCTTTCACAGGCAGGTGGTCACCCGCCTCTCCTTCCCTGCGCTCCGCTACCTGGAGCGTACGGAGAAGGAGCACGCACGAAGGATCCGCACGCGCCAGCTCCTGCTGCTCCTCGTGCGCGTGGCTGCCGTGCTCCTGCTCGTCGGGGCCGGGGCGCGGCTCTTCCTGCGGGGACGTGGCTCCGCCCACCCCCCCACCGCGCTGGCCATCGTGATCGACAACTCCATGAGCAGCGGGATGGTCCTGGGGGATCGGCGCGTGCTCGACGATCTGCGGGCGGTGGCCCTCCGGACGCTCGACGCGGCCGGTGACGACGACCGGGTGTGGGTCGTGCGCGCGGGAGAGCCGTGGCTGCCCGCCGTTCCGGGTAGCCCCGGGGAGGCACGGCGGGTGGTGCAGGAGGTCCGGGTGAGCAACGGTCGCGGCGACCTGTCGCGCGCGCTGGCGCGGGCGGCGGAGCTGGTGCGGACGGCGGGGATGGAGGCCTCCGAGATCCACCTCCTCTCGGATCTGCAGGCCACGGCCTTCGATCCCACCGTGGAAAGACCGGCCGGCGACGTGCCCGTGGTCGTCTGGGCGCCGCGCGGGGAGCGGCCCGCCAATCGCGGGCTCGCCCGCGTGGTCCTTGGCGGGGGCCTCCCCCCGCTGGGGGGCCAGCGGAGCGAGCTGACGGTCCAGGTCGACGGCAGCGAGGCGGACACCGTGCCGGTCCCGATCCGGGTGGTCCTGGACGAGCACGTCCGGGGCGCAGGCGCGGCACCCCCAGGATCCTCGCTCTCCCTCCCGCTCCCCCCGGCTCCGTCGGGGTGGGTGCTGGGCTACGCGGACGCCGATCCCGACGCGCTCAGTGCGGACGACCGCCGCTACTTCGCCTTCCAGGCGCGTCCCGCTCCGCGCGTGGCGGTGGCCGGCGACCCCGGGATGTTCACGTCCGAAGCGCTGGGTGTCCTGGAGGGGGCCGGCCGCGCGCGGCCGGCGACCGTGTCGGAGGCGGACGCCGTGATCTCCGAGGGTGGCGAGGAGCTCGACGCGGTCCGGCCCGGGGCCGCGGTGCTGATCCTCCCTCCTGACGACGCGACGCTGCTCCCCGCGCTCAACCGGCGCCTGGCAACGGCCGGAATCCCGTTCACGTTCTCCCGCCGGGACGCGGTCGGGGAGGTCGAGCTCTCCGGCGAAGCCCTGCCGGAGCCGCTCACGGGGCTGCGCGTCGCGCGCCGGTACGCCCTGGACCTGGAGGGCGCGCCCCCGGCTCCACCCCGGACCCTGGCGCGCGCCGGGGAGGACGCCTGGGCCGTGGAGGGAGGCGACGCGAGGGGGCGCCGATATCTCCTCCTGGCATCCCCCCTGGACGCCGGGTCCACGTCGCTCCCGGTCTCGGCGGAGATGGTCCGGTTCCTCGAATGGTTCACGGGACGATGGGCGGCGGCGGCGGGGGGCCCGGTCGAGCGGATCGCGGGTGAGCCGCTGGACGCACCCTACGGGGCGGATCGCGTCCGGCTCCCGTCCGGGGAGGAGGTCGCGGTGGACGCGACCCGGACCGTCGCGACCACCGAGACGACCGGCTTCTACACCTTCCTGGCGGGTGACAGCACGCTCTCGGTCGAGGCGGTGAACCCCCCCGTGGAGGAGTCGGACCCGACGCCCATCGACCGCCGCGCCGTGGAGTCCAGCGTGGGCCGGGAGGTCACCGAGGTGCGCCGGCAGGCCGCCTGGGATCGGGCCATCTTCCGGGCCCGGCAGGGCCCCGAGGTGTGGCGCACCCTTCTCCTGGCGGCGCTTCTGCTCCTGATCGTCGAAGCCGCCGTGGCCGCGGCCGGACGGGTGCGCAGCGCCGCCGCGACCGGCGAGCGCGGCAGGGCCGCACGTGGCACAGCCTGATCCCATCCTCAAGGCGATCGCTTCGTGCGCGCCGTTCCAGGAGCTGGCGGCGCGGCTCCCCGGACCGGGGGGCGTGGCGTACCTGGGCGGGCTCCGCGGCGCGGCGGTCGCGGTGCTCGCCGCGCTACACCGCCGCCACCCGGAACGCGTGTTCGTCGCGCTGGCGGCCGGGCCGCGGGAGGCCGCCGCCGCGGAGGCGGACCTGGAAGCGCTCCTGGGCGGGCCGGAGGCGAGGCTCTATCCCCAGAAGGAGGCGCTCCCGTACGAGGAGGCCGAGCCCCACCTGGAGATCGGCGGGCTGCGCGTCGAGGCCGTGGAGGCCCTCTTCTCCGGGCGGTCCCGGCTCCTGGTCACGACGCCGCGCGCGCTCCAGGAGCGGGCGCCGATCCCGGCCCAGCTGGCCCGTCTGCGCTTCACGGTACGGGTCGGGGACACGCTCGACCTCCACGACCTGGCCGGCACGCTCGAGGACCGGGGGTTCGAGCGTGTCCCCCTCGTGGAGGAGGTCGGGCAGTTCGCGGTGCGGGGCGGCATCGTCGACGTCTTCTCCGTCGGTGCGGGAGACCCCGTGCGCATCGAGTTGTGGGGCGACGAGGTCGCGTCGGTGCGGACGTTCGACATCCTGGATCAGCGCTCCATGGACGAGCTTCCGGAAACGCACGTGCTGCCCGTGGATTTCCGCCGCGGCGCCGACCCCTCCGAGACCGTCGCGCGCTCCCTGCTCGAGCTCCTGCCGGCCGACGCCGTCGTGGCCGCGCTCGGTGCGCCCGACGTAGCGGGTGACGCGGCCCGGACGTGGGACCGGGTGACGACGCTGTACGCCGATCTGGTCGACTCGGGCGCGTCGCCGCCGGCTCCGGATGCCCTCTTCCTGCATCCCGAGGAGCTGGCGTCCCACCTGCAGCGGCTGCCCAGGCTCGAGCTGCTGGAGGGCGGCGACCTCCATCCGGTGATGGACGTGCGCGACCCGCCCGACATCGACCGGGACATGGGACGGCTTGGGGATTACCTGCGGGTCGGGGGCGCGCGCGAGCACGACACGCTCCTCCTGTGCGACAACGACGGCCAGCTCCAGCGCCTGGAGGAGATCCTCGGCGGTGTCGCACGCATTCCGCCCGGCACTCGCCTCGGCATCGGCGCGCTGTCCAGGGGCTTCGAGCTGGCGTGCGCCCAGCCACCGCTCCGGGTCCTGAACGACCACGAGATCTTCCGTCGCGCCCGTCGACTGCGCCGGACCCGGCGTTTCCGTGGCGCCGTTGCCCTCGAGAGCCTCGCTCAGCTCACGCCGGGCGACTACGTCGTCCACCTCGACCACGGTGTCGGCCGCTTCGTCGGGCTGGAGCGCATCGAGGTCGGCGGCGAGGAGATGGAGGCGCTGGCCATCGAGTACGCCGGCGGCGAGATCCTCCGGCTTCCCGTGTATCGGCTCGATCTCGTCGAGCGCTGGGTCGGCGAGTCCGAGGACGCCGAGCCGCCGCAGGTGCATCGTATCGGGGGCAAGCGTTGGAAGACGCTGCGCCGAAAGACCGAGAAGGCCATCGAGGAGATGACCGCGGAGCTCCTTCAGCTCTACGCCCGCCGGCAGACCGCGGAAGGACACGCCTTCCCGCCCGACACCCGCTGGCAGAAGGAGATGGAGTCGTCCTTCCTGTACGAGGACACGCCGGACCAGCGGCAAGCGGCCGAGGACGTCAAGCGGGACATGGAATCGACGCGCCCCATGGACCGGCTGGTGTGCGGCGACGTCGGGTACGGGAAGACCGAGGTCGCCCTGCGCGCGGCCTTCAAGGCTGCCCAGGACGGGAAGCAGGTGGCGGTGCTCGCCCCGACCACGATCCTGGTGGAGCAGCACCGCCACACGTTCGAGGAGCGCCTGGCGGACTACCCCGTCCAGGTCGGCGCATTGAGCCGGTTCCGCTCCCCGGGGAGAGCCGCAAGCTGCTGGCGGACCTCGCCGACGGCCGGCTCGACGTCATCATCGGGACGCACCGGCTCCTCTCTGCGGACGTCCAGTTCCGCGACCTCGGCCTCCTGATCGTGGACGAGGAGCAGCGCTTCGGCGTGCGCCACAAGGAGCGCCTCAAGCGGCTACGGGCGTCGGTGGACGTGCTGACCCTGACGGCCACCCCGATCCCCCGCACGCTGTACCTGTCGCTCTCCGGGATACGCGACCTGTCGCTCATCCGCACCCCTCCGCGCGACCGGATGCCCATCTTCACCCACGTGCTGCCGTGGACCGACCAGATCCTGATCGAGGCGCTCCAGCGCGAGCTCGACCGGGGAGGCCAGTCGTTCTTCCTGCACAACCGGGTCGAGACGATCTACACGATCGCGGAGGAGGTGCGCGCGCTCGTGCCGGAGGCGCGTGTGGCCGTAGCGCACGGCCAGATGGGCGGCGCCGAGCTCGACGAGGTCATGCGCGCCTTCGTGGACGGGGAGTTGGACGTGCTGGTGTGCTCCTCGATCATCGAGAACGGGCTCGACGTCCCGAACGCGAACACCCTGATCGTCGACCGGGCCGACCGGTTCGGTCTCTCCCAGCTCTACCAGATCCGCGGACGGGTGGGCCGCTCGGACCGACGCGCCTACTGCTACCTCCTGGTGCCCGAGGAGCTCCCGGAGGACGCCGCCGCGCCGTTTGCGCGTGCTCGAGCACTACACGGAGCTGGGTAGCGGCTACTCGGTCGCGCTCCGGGACCTCGAGCTCCGTGGCGCGGGCAACCTCCTCGGGGCGGACCAGTCCGGGTTCGCGCATCAGGTCGGCCTCGACGCCTACCTGCGCCTCCTCGAGAAGACGGTGCAGCGGATGCTGCGCGGCGAGGAGGCGGAGGAGCATCCCGGACCCCGACGTGTCCCTCCCTGGATCCGCGTATCTCCCCGAGGGGTATGTAGCCGACTCGGGGCAGAAGCTCCACGTCTACCGCCGGCTGTCTCGTGTACGCCGGCGCGGGGAGGTGGAGGCGCTGGCCCGTGAGCTCGCGGACCGCTTCGGTCCCCTCCCGGCTGAGGTGGAGCGTCTGCTCGACGCTTCGGTCCTGCGCCTGCTCGGGCGTTCCGTGGGTGCGGAGCGCATCCTCGTGCGCGAACGCTCGGCACGACTCAATTTCCGGGCCGGCGTCGTGCCCCGCGTGGCCGCCCTGGAGGGAGCGCTGCGCCAGCGGCAGGTGGAGCTCGAGGTCAGGCGGATGGATCCGCTGTCCCTCGTCCTCCATCGGCTGGGTGTGCAGCCGCTCACGGAAACACTGATGATGGCCCTCGAAGCCCTGAAGGCGGAGAATACATGAAGACTTCCCGGATCGCCCTGGTGCTGCTCGCCCTGCTCGCCACGGTCGCGTGCAACGACGCGCAGTCCAACGAGGGCCTCGTCGCCCGCGCCGGAGACCAGGAGCTGACGGTCGATCAGGCGGTGCAGCTGCTGGCCGACCAGGAGAACCTCCCCAACCAGGCCCAGGTGGTCCACGCGCTCGCGGACATCTGGATCGACTACACGCTCCTCGCCCGGGCCGTCGCACGAGACTCGACGCTGCAGGAGCTGAACGTGGAGCCGCTCATTCGCCAGCAACTCGAACAGCGGCTCATCGTCCAGCACATGGACTCCGTCCTGCAGGTGGACACGGCGATCTCCGACACGGAGCTTCGTCAGGCGTACGAGCGCGAGGCGCCGGAGGCGAAGGTCGCACGCGAGCCACATCCTCCTCGGCTTCCCGGACCAGGCGACTCCGGCCCAACGGGACTCCGTGCGCGCAGAGCTCGAGTCGATACGCCGGCGCGCGCTGGCAGGCGAGAGCTTCGCCGCGCTCGCGCGCCAGTACAGCCAGGACCCGGGCAGCGCCGCGCGAGGGCGGCGATCTCGGAACGTTCGGCCGGGGCGACATGGTCCGGCCCTTCGAAGAGGCGGCGTTCGCTCTCGAGCCCGGCCAGATCAGCGACGTCGTGGAGACCCCGTTCGGCCTCCACATCATCCGGCTGGAATCGAAGGAGGTCCCGGGCTTCGACTCGGTGCGCGACCAGTATCGGCAGCGCCTGCAGAACCGCCGCTACGTGGAGGCGGAATCGACCTACGTCGCGTCCGTCGAAGAGGCGGCGCATCCGCAGGTCACGGACGGAGCCTACGACATCCTGAAGGAGCTGGCGAAGGACCCGGGGACCCAGCTCTCCAAGCGAGCGGCGGACCGCGCGCTGGTGTCGTTCGACGGCGGCGCGTTCACCGTCGCGCGAGTACCGGACCTTCATCCAGTCGCAGCAGCCGCAGCTGCGTGACCGGATCCAGAACGCCACGGACGATCAGCTCGGCAACTTCCTGGACGGAATGGCGCAACGGGAGCTCATGGTGGCGGAGGCGAAGAAGTCGGGGCTGGAGCCCGACCGGGCGCGGGTGGACTCCCTCGTGGCGGACACGCGGAAGCAGATCCTGGCCGCCGCCGACGAGATCGGGCTGCGACGACTGGATCGCGCCCCGGGCGAGGCGCTCGAGCCCGCCGTCGCCCGGGCGGTGCACCAGTCCCTCGCCGACATCCTCTCCGGCGCGAACAACGTCGTCCCGCTCGGACCGATCGGCTATCAGCTCCGCAGCCGCGTCCCCACCGCCGTCTACGAGGCCGGAGTGGGCCAGGTGGTCGTGCAGATCGGGCAGATGCGCGCGAGCCGCAGCCCGTCGCCGGCCGAGAACATGCCCGATACGGCCGCGCAGCCCGACACCGCCGGCGGCGGTCCAGGAACCCCGTGATCCTCCACGGTTTAGGACGCAGCATGATGAGACGAAGCATGCTCGCGGCGGTCCTCACCGTCGCGATCGCGGCCCCGGCCCGCGCCCAGGTCACGGCCCCGGGGGACGACGGTGAGGTCGTCGACCGGGTGGTAGCGGTGGTGGGCGACTCCGTGGTCCTGCTCATGAGCCAGGTGCTCGAGCAGGTGGAGCAGATCAGGCTCCAGAACCCGGCGGCGGTCCCCTCCGCTCCGGGTCCGGCGATGGACCAGTTCCAGCGCCAGGTCCTCGACGACCTGATCAACCGCATGGTGATCCTGCGTGCAGCCTCGAAGGACACGGTCATCGAGGTGGACGAGGACCGGGTCGAGGAGATCGTCAACCAGGAGCTGGAGAACCGGACGCGTCAGTATCCGGGCGGCCAGACCGCGATGCTCCAGGCGCTGGCCAACGAGGGGCTGACCCTCGCCCAGTACCGGGAGATGCTGAAGACCCAGGTGCGACAGTCGCAGCTCTACCAGATGTACCTCCAGCGCCAGGTCCAGAACGCCGCGCCGGTGGAGGTGAGCGACGCAGGAGCTGCGGACCGCCTTCGACCAGGCCAAGGCCAACCTCACCCAGCGGCCCAAGCTCGTTTCCTTCTCGCAGGTCGTGATGGCGCCGGAGCCGTCCGACTCCGCCAAGGCCCTGGCGCGCGCAAAGGCGGAGGCGATCCTGGACAGCATCCGTGGCGGCGCCGACTTCGAGGAGATGGCCAAGCGCTACTCCCAGGACCCGGGCAGCGCGGAGAACGGCGGGGACCTGGGGTGGTTCCGCCGGGGCCAGATGGTCCGTGAGTTCGAGGACGCCGCCTTCGCCCTCCCGGACGGAGCCGTGAGCGACGTGGTCGAGACCGAGTTCGGGTACCACATCATCAAGGTGGAGCGCTCCCGTGGGCCATCGGCGCAAGCGAACGGAAAGGGCGCCACATCCTGATCCGGGCGCAGCTCGGCCCGGACGCCCTCGCGCGGGCGCGCGCGCGCGCCGACAGCGTGGTGCAGATGGCCCGCGCCGGCACGCCCATGGACTCCCTCTACGACGAATACTCGGACCCGCTGGCACCCGACACGCTGACGGTCTCCTACCAGCAGCTGCAGCAGCTACCGCCCGGGTACGACGTGCTGAACAACGCGACCGCGGGTCAGGTGCTCGGGCCGATCGAGTACGACACGGGCCGTGGAGAGACACGCCTCGCGGTGCTGCGCGTGCGCGAGATCCGCGAGGCCGGTGCCTACACGTTCGAGGACGTGCGCGGCCAGCTCGCGCAGCAGCTGCAGCAGACGAAGCAGGTCGAGAAGCTGCTGGACCGACTCAAGGCCGGGACCCACATCGAGATCCTGATGTAGCCGGGTGGCCACCGCCTCGTCCCACGATCGCGGCCGCATCGCCGTAACGCTCGGCGATCCCCGGGGGATCGGCCCGGAGGTGGCGTTCCGCGCCGTGGAGAGGCTCCGCGCCGACGACCCCCACCTTTCCGATCCTGCTGGTTGGGCCGGAGGCTCTCCTCCGCCACGAGCGGTGCCCGGCCGGCGGTGGCGACGCATCCCGTTCCGTGGGACGGTTCGGACAGCGACCGGAGCGCGGGGACCGCGGCAGCCGCGCTCCATCGAAGACGCGGTGGCCCTCGCCCTCCGGGGAGAGGTGGGCGCGGTCGTCACCGCGCCCCTGCACAAGCCGTCCCTTCACGCGGCCGGGTGGGACGTGCCCGGCCAGACCGAGATGTTGCAGAAGCTCAGTGGCGCACCCCGGGTCGGAATGCTCATGGCGGCGGAGCGTACGCGCCTGGGTGGGCCGCTGCGGATCTTGCTGGCCACCACACACCTGCCCCTGCGCGACGTTCCCACCGCGGTGACGTCGGAGCTGCTGGTCGAGCAGACGCGCCTCCTGCGGGACGCGCTCCGGGACGGATGGCGCATCCAGAAGCCTCGCCTCGCGCTGTGCGCGTTGAACCCCCACGCTTCCGACGGCGGGCTCTTCGGCGACGAGGAGGCTCGCGTGCTCGGGCCCGCCGTGGAGCGCCTGCGCGCGCAGGACATCGACGTGGACGGGCCCCTCCCCGCCGATACGGTGTTCGGGAAGGCGCTCGCCGGGGAGTTCGACGGGGTCGTGGCGCCCTACCACGACGTGGGAATGGCGGCGTTCAAGACGGCCGCCTTCGGCGCGGGCGTGAACGTGACCCTCGGGCTCCCGTTCGTGCGCACCTCCCCCGACCACGGCACCGCCTTCGACATCGCCGCCACGTGGGGACGGGCCGAGCCGTCCTCGATGATCGAGGCGCTGCGGCTGGCGCGGCGCCTGGCTTCCGCGCGCTTTGACACGGATTCCGCCAATGTCTAACGTTCCGTCCCGGCGACGCGGCACCCGTCCGCCCCTCATCCTCCCGGTCCGGTGATCAAGCTCACGAACGTCTCCAAGGAGTATCCGAAGCGGGGGTATGCGCTTCGGGACGTCTCCCTCCACGTCCACAAAGGTGAGTTCGCCTTCCTCACGGGCCACTCCGGGTCGGGCAAGACCACCACGATGCGCCTCGTCCACATGGCGGAGCGCCCGACGTCGGGGGAGGTCAGGGTCACCGGCTACTCCTCCGAGCTCGTGTCCAGTCGGGACGTGTGGAAGGTGCGGCGCAGGGTCGGCTACGTCTTCCAGGACTTCCGCCTCCTTCCGGGTCGCACGGCGCTGGAGAACGTCACCTTCGCCCTCGAGGTGACGGGAACGCCGCGGAGGGACATGATGCCTCGGGCCCAGCGCCTGCTGTCGCAGGTCGGCCTGTCGCCGAAATCCGGGGCGTTCGTGAACGAGCTGTCCGGTGGGGAGCAGCAGCGCGTCGCCATCGCCCGGGCGCTGGCGAACGATCCCTTCGTGCTCCTGGCCGACGAACCGACCGGCAACCTCGACGACCGCGCCACCCGGGGGATCATGGACCTCTTCTGGGAGATCAACGCTTCCGGGATGGCGGTGCTGATGGCCACGCACGACCTGGAGCTTGTCCGGCGCTATCCGCACGCCCGCGTCCTGGAGCTCGACGGCGGACGGCGTGGTCTTCGACTCCCTCACCGCCGCGTAGGAGCGCCCGCATGCACGCGCTCCGCGAGGCGCTCGCCGCGTTCAGGCGCGCTCCGGTCCTCACCGGCCTGGCCGCCGCGATGGTCGCGCTGGCGTTGTTCGTCGTCGGCCTCTTCGGGCTCGCCACGTACAACCTCCGCCTCGCGCTCTCCGCGATCGAGGAGCGCGTCGAGGTCGTCGTGTACCTCCGCGACGACGTGCGCCAGAGCGAGATCGACCTCGCGCAGAACGAGCTATCCGCGATCCCCGAGGTGGCCCGCGTCAGCTACGTGTCCAAGCGCGACGCGCTCGCACGCGCCCAGCAGGACCTCCCCGAGTTCGCCGACCTCTTCTCGACCGCCGAGGTGAACCCGCTCCCGCAGTCGTTCGAGATCGAGCTGCGACCGGGGTCCCGCAACCAGGAGGTCGTAGACCGGGTCGCCGCGGCGGCGACGGCCTATCCATTCGTGGAGGACGTCCGCTTCGGAAGGGACTGGATCGAGAAGCTGTTCACGCTTCGCCGCGTCGGCGCCGCCACCACCGGCGTGCTGGGCGCGGCCTTCTTCATGGTCGCCGCGCTGATCATAGGAACCGCCCTGCGCATCGCGATCTTCGCGCGCCGGGACGAGATCTACATCATGCGCCTGGTGGGCGCGACGAACGGATTCATCCGGCGCCCCTTCCTCCTCGAGGGCGCGATCTCGGGGCTGGTCGGCGGCGTCCTCGCATGGTTCCTGACGTACCTGACCTACCGCGGCGTGTACGCCTTCCTGTTCGCGGTGGCATGGATCCCGTCGGAGTGGATCGCCGGCGGCATCGCCGCCGGGATGGCGTTCGGCGTCCTGGCCAGCGCCCTGGCCATCAGGAGACACCTCAGGGAGGTGTGAGCGTGCCCCGACCCTTAGCCACGCAGCTCGTGGGGGCTGGACGGACGCTCGCCTGCGCCCTGGCGCTGTTGGCCACGCTCGCAGCGGGCGCGGCGGCTCAGCAGACCGATCTGCGCAGGGAGATCCTGGAGAGCCAGCGGAGGCTCGAGCAGATCCGTGCGGAGCGCGCACGGCTGGAGCAGGAGATGCAGGGCGTCCAGGTGAGGGTGCGCGACGCCTCCGCCGACCTGGCCAACGTCGAGCGGCGGATCTCGGCCTCCCGCTCCGTGCTCGCCGAGATCCAACTGCAGGCCGACGCCACGTCCGAGGAGATCACCGCGACCACACGCGACCTCCTGCAGGCACGGGATCGCCTGGCGGAGGGCCGGGCGGTGCTGAGCCGGCGCCTGCGGGACATCTACAAGATGGGCCCCCTGCACACGGTGCGCGTGCTCCTCGGTGCGTCGTCCTTCACCGATCTCCTGAACCGATACCGGTACCTGCAGCGGGTGGCCTCCTTCGACCGCGCGCTGGTCGATCGTGTGAACGACCTCGAGCGAGCCCTCAGCGTGCAGAGCGACGAGCTCGAGCAGCGCATGGCGGAGCTGAGCAGCCTCCGCCAGGCACGCCTCGGCGAAGTCGCACAGCTCCGCTCCATCGAGCAGGAGCGTCAGGCGACGCTGCGGGAGTACCGCTCCCGCGAGCAGACGGCGAAGAGCCGCCTGGACCAGCTCGAAGCCGACGAAGGCCGCATGACCGACCTCATCTCCGACCTCGAGCGCCGACGCGTGGAGGAGGAGCGACGGCGGGCCGCCGCGTCGGGGACGAGCGGCGCCAGCACCCTGTCCAGAGCCGACGCCGGGACCCTCGAATGGCCCCTCGACGGAGACATCCTCTACCGATTCGGCAGGGAGCGCCGCCCCAACGGGCTCGTGCTGCGGTGGAACGGACTCGGGATCAAGGCCCCCCCCGGAACGCCCGTGCGCGCGGTGCGGGCGGGGCGCGTGGTGCTCGCCGGCCCCTTCGAGGGGTACGGCCCGACCGTCGTGCTGAGCCACGGGAACGGATTCTACACGCTGTACCTCTACCTGGAGGACATCGGCGTCGTGGAGGGACGCGACGTCTCCGCCGGGCAGGTGGTCGGCACGGTCGGGGGGCGGGACACGCCCGAGGGTGCCCACCTCGAGTTCCAGATCCGGGCGCCGGTGGCCGACGGAGGCGCCCCCCAGGCCCAGGACCCCCTGGTCTGGCTCAAGTCCCGCGGTGGGGATCGATGACGGAGCTGCACGCCATCGTCGGCCACGACGACGTGCGCGCCTCCCTGGCGCGGGCGCACGCGGCCGGAGGGCTGCCCGCAGCGCTCCTGGTGCACGGCCTCCGCGGCGTCGGCAAGCAGCGACTCGCCCATTGGATCGCACAGCTGCGGGTTTGCGAGCGGCCCGCGGCGGATGGACCCTGCGGCGCGTGCCGCCCCTGCCGCCTGGCGTTGGCCCTCGAGCACCCCGATATCCACTGGTACTTTCCTCTCCCCCGTCCCAGGGGCGTGAGCGGTGACCGCCTCGCCGACGCGCTCGAGGGGGCGCGCGCCGAGGCACTGGCGGAGCTCCGCGAGCAGCCCCTGCGGCCCAGCCGTGCCGACGAGCTGCGCGGCCTCTACCTCGGGCTGGTCCAGGGGCTGAGAAGGCGGGCACACGTCACCCCCACGATGGCGCGTGTCCAGGTATTCATCATCGCCGACGCCGAGTACCTCGTGCCGCAGGAATCCAGCCCCGAGGCGGCGAACGCCCTTCTCAAGCTCCTCGAGGAGCCGCCCGGAGGCTCGCGCTTCATCCTCACCTCGGCCGAGCCGGGCCGGCTTCTCCCCACGATCCGCTCGCGGTCGGTCCCTCTGCACCTCTCCCCGCTCCCGCTGGAGACCGTCGCCCGCTTCCTGGAGGATCATCGAGGCGTGGACGCCGCGACCGCCCGGTGGGCGGCGGGCCTTGGCCAGGGCTCCATCGGGCGTGCGCTGGGCTTCCTCCCGGACGGGGACGAGCCCGGTCCCCAGGAGTCGCTGCGCAGGGAGGCCCTGACGATCGTGGAGGCAGCCCTCGCGGAAACGGACGCCGCCGGCTGGAGCACCGCGTTGGCCTACTCCCCCGCCGGCGCCCGCAGCCTGGTGGAGCTGTTCGCGTTCGTGGAGGAATGGGTGCGCGACGTGGCTGCGGTGGCGGCGGGAGCGGAGGACAGTGTCCGTAGCCGCGATGTTCTTCCGCATCTGCGCAAGCTGGTGGCGGCGTCGCGGGTCGTGCCGGCGAGCGCCGCCGGGGCGCTCCCGGCGGTCGAGGAGGCCCGGGAGCTCGCGCGCGGCAACGTCAACCCCCAACTCATCGTCGCGGGTCTGGTACGCCGGCTGCGCCGGTCGCTGCGCCCTCCCGCGGTCGCTGGGCGGAGAGTCTGAAATGGCGGACGAAGGGCTGACCCACTTCGACGAGTCGGGACGACCGCGGATGGTGGACGTCACCGCGAAGGACGTGACGACCCGGATCGCGGTCGCGGAGGGGCGTCTGGTGATGGCTCCGGAGACGCTCGAGCGGATCCGGGCCGGTCGCACGCCCAAGGGGAATCCCCTCCAGGTCGCCGAGGTGGCGGGGATCATGGGGGGGAAGCGCACGGCGGAGCTGATTCCCCTCTGTCACCAGCTCCCCGGCGCGAGCCTCCAGGTGACGCTCGGTCCCGACCCGGATCTTCCTGGCGTCGTCGCGCGCGCCGAGGCTCGCATCGCCGGGCAGACGGGCGTGGAGATGGAGGCCCTCACCGCGGTGAGCGTGGCGTTGCTCACCGTGTACGACATGGTGAAGGCCGTCGACCGCGGGATGCGGATAGAGGGCATCCGCCTGCTGCGCAAGGAGGGCGGCCGGAGCGGGACCTGGACAGCGGGCTGAAGCCCCCTGAACGTACCGGGCTCAGCCCGCGCTACGCCGGGCACGCGGCGCGATCGGCACGGTGATGCGCTGCCCGATCTGGAGGCGGCGGGGCTCCACCCTGGGGTTGGCGGCCCTCAGGTCGTCCAGGCGCACGCCGTAGCGCCGTGCGATGTGCGACAGGGTCTCGCCGCGGGCCACGCGGTGCTCCACGAAGGTCACCCGCTCGCTCGGCGGGATCTTCGCGTAGTTCTCCTCGAACGTGAGGCCGGCGCCGGCAGGAACCCGCAGCACCGTCCGTCGTCCCGGGGGCGTGATGCCACGAACCACCTCCGGGTTGAGCCGCTCGATCTCCTCCTGGGGCGCGCCCGCCGCCTCGGCCACTACGTCGAGCGTGGTCGCGTCCGGGACGGTCACCTCGTCGAAAGTGAACGCTGCCGCCGCGCCGACCGCCGCCAGCCCATGGGCGCCCGGATTTCGCGCCACCTCCACCGCGGCGAGGAACTTCGGGATGAAGTCCCGGGTTTCGCGCGGCAGCCGGTCCCGCAGCTTCCAGTACAGCGCATCCGAGCGGGGCTCCAGCGGCGCGTAGCGGTCCAGCAGCCGTTGCATGCGGTTCGGGCCGGAGTTGTATGCAGCCAGCGCGAGGAACCAGGATCCGAACTGCTCGCGGAGCTGGACGAGGAAGTCGCCGGCCGCCGCCGTGGACTTGAACGGATTCCGTCGCTCGTCCAGGAGTGGGCCGACCCACATCCCGAGTCCCTGGGCGGTCGGCGCCATGAACTGCCACAGGCCGACCGCGCTCACCCTGCTGACCGCGCGCGGGCTGTATCCGCTCTCGACGATCGGCAGATAGCGCAGCGAGGGGGGGAGTCCGCGGTTCGCGAGGACGGAGTCCACGGCGGGAGAGAACCACGCCATGCGCTCGAGGTAGTCGGGGAACCACCGCGCTCCCGTCGTCTCCCAGAACGCGATCCAGCGATCGACCTCGTCGCGCAGCTCGGGGTCGCGCACCATGGGCGAGGAGAGGATCTCGTCGCGAACCACGGGGTCCGGCACGATGAACACCGCTTCCGCACGCTCGCCGAACGCCTCGTCCACCTCCTGCTCGACCCGGGGAGGGACGATCGGGGGCGGCGCGGGGGGCGCCACGGCCCCGCAACCGGCTACACCCATCGCCACGAGCCACGGCACCACCCACCGCCTCACCTCGCCCATCGCCGGCCTCTCCTCAGGAGCCGATCCGGATCATGCGGCGGACCGCGGCAACGCCCGCGCCGCTACGGACCGGGGAGGGGCCGCGTCCGACGATGAGTCGGGTCGGGCGGAAGACGGATGGCTCATGCGTGTGCTCCCTGATTCCATCATCGGCGCGCGAGCGCGCCCATACAAGTGGTTTTCGAGAGGGGTGCGGGATCCGAACCTGTCTACATGCGGTAGTTCGGGGCCTCGCGCGTGATGGTGACGTCGTGCGGGTGCGACTCCCTCAACCCACCCATCGTCACGCGGATGAACCGGGCTCCTTCGCGAAGCTCGATGAGGGACGCCGCGCCGCAATAGCCCATCCCGCTGCGCAGACCGCCAACGAGCTGATAGATGGTGTCCGACACAGGACCCTTGTACGGGATGCGCGCTTCGATCCCCTCCGGCACCAGCTTCCGCCCATCCGTCTGGTCCTCCTGGAAGTACCGGTCCGCGGAGCCCTCCTCCATGGCCGACAACGAGCCCATGCCGCGCACGGTCTTGAAGCGCCTGCCCTCGAGGAGGAAGCTCTCGCCCGGAGATTCGTCGGTGCCGGCGAACATCGAGCCCATCATCACGGACTCCGCCCCGGCCGCCAGAGCCTTCACGATGTCGCCCGAGTAGCGCACTCCGCCGTCCGCGATCACCGGGACCGCGCCGGCGACGCCATCCACGGCGTCCACGATCGCCGTGAGCTGCGGGAGACCCACACCCGTCACGACGCGGGTCGTACAGATGGAGCCGGGACCGACCCCCACCTTCACCGCGTCGGCGCCCCGCTCCACGAGGGCGCGCGCGGCCTCGGCCGTGCCCACGTTCCCGCCCACGAGGTCGACGTCGGGAAAGCGCTCCCGTACCCGTGCGAGCGCCTGCAGCACGTTCTCGGAATGGCCGTGGGCCGTGTCGACCACGATCACGTCCACGCCCGCATCCACCAGACGCTGGGCCCGGTCGAGGTCCTTCTGCGAGGCGCCGATGGCCGCGCCCACACGCAGGCGCCCGTGCTCATCCTTGCAGGCGCTCGGGTACTGCTGGCGCTTGAAGATGTCCTTGACCGTGATGAGCCCCTTCAGGTTGCCGTCGCCGTCGACCACCGGGAGCTTCTCGATCCGGTGCTGGTGCAGGATGCGCGTCGCCTGGTCGAGCGTGGTGCCCACGGGAACCGTGATCAGCCGCTCGGACGTCATCACGCCGCGGATGGGCTGGTCCAGCTCGGTCTCGAACTGGAGATCGCGGTTGGTGACGATGCCCACCAGGTGCCCCCCGTTCTCCACGATGGGTACGCCGCTGATGGAGAAGCGCGCCATGAGCCGGTGCGCGTCCCTGAGCGTGGCGTCCGGCGGGAGCGTGATCGGGTTGAGGATCATCCCGCTCTCCGAGCGCTTCACGCGGTCCACTTCCTCGGCCTGCCGATCGGGCGTGAGGTTCTTGTGGATGATCCCCATCCCGCCTTCCCGGGCCATCTGGATGGCCATCTTCGACTCGGTGACCGTGTCCATGGCGGCCGAGACGAGCGGCACCTGCAGTCGGATCTTCCGGGTGAGGCGGGAGGAGACGTCGGTGTCCTTCGGGTGCACCAGAGAGTGGTTGGGCACCAGGAGGACGTCGTCGAAGGTCAGGCCCTCCTTGACGACGGCGTCCCGGCGGGGGGTGGAAGCGTCCTCCATCAGGGGCATGTCCGGCTGAAGCGTGTGCGGGATTCCAAAAGCCGCGCGCCCGCCCCTCGAGGCCCGGAAGGGCGTCGGAGGGCGGGCGCGGGCCCGCTCGCGTGAGCGGCGACTCTTACCATGGGTGAGGATATCCGATGGGCGTGGGAGCGTCAACGGGCCTCGGAGGCCTCATCCTCCGGGCTCGCCACCCTCCTCGGGCGAGGGCGCCGGACCCACCTTTCCCTTCGCCCCGGGCATCCGTACGGGCTGCTCGGAAGGGCCCTCCAGCGCCTCTCCCAGATCGGCCAGGATCTGCTTGCCCGCGGACGAGACGCCGGACAGCACCCGGTCCGCCGCGGAGATGAGCTGGAAGGCCTCTCGGATCGTGGTGGGGCTCACCGCCTTGCGTCGGAGCTTGTCCTCGAGGTTCTCCGCGAACTTCTGGAGACCGGAGGCCTCCACGGGCGCAGTGTGGGCGTACTTCGAATCCAGGAACTCGATGAAGTCGAGCACCTGGTAGATGCGCTCGTCCGGAAGGCTCTCGATCTTGCGCAACAGGCGCTGTCGGAGGACGTCGTGCATGGCGGTCCGGCGGGTTCGGGGAGTCGCTGGTCCCAATCGGGACCCCTCGGGGTAGTCTACAACAGAACGCCGGCGGGGCGCAGGCCCGTCCCCGCCGGGACGCACGGCCGGGCTTTGCTGCAGGCGGCAAAGCGGATAACGT
Organism: uncultured Gemmatimonadales bacterium; assembly: GCA_963848895.1. Lineage (GTDB taxonomy): Bacteria > Gemmatimonadota > Gemmatimonadetes > Longimicrobiales > Gaopeijiaceae > SZUA-318. The sequence continues at coordinate 193,919 of CAWKGE010000013.1, read as the reverse complement.
GAGCCCTGTCGTGCGCTCCCGACCCTCCAGACGCCCGAAGCAGAACGCATGCCCTTCCTTCCGCTCCGCCCCGTCCCGGTGGCCGCGCAGGCCTCCTCGCTCTACGAGGAGTGGCTGGCGCAGCTGGACGAGGAGCTCGATCGCCCCGCCTGCGACCGCAACGAGCTGGCCCGGCGTGTCCTCACCGAGCTCTACTATCCGCAGTACGCCGGCGTGGACCCGTCGACGCTGCCCCGGACGGTCCAGGTCGCTCTGGCGCACATGGACCCGCGCAACGTGACGCTCGAGCCGGAATACTATCAGGAGACGGACGTAGAGCGCTACGCGCGCGTGAAGCCCCTGCTCTGGCTCTGGGAGATGTTCGACCGGAGCCCGCTGGGGGAGAACGTGGACCTGGGCATCCGCTTCCGCAGGATGCTGGCGAAGCGGATCTTCAAGCGCTGCGGCCGCAACTTCAAGGCGTTCACCTTCGTCCGCGTCTCGTTCGGGTACAACCTCGAGGTCGGCGACGACGTGGTGATCCACCGCCACGTCCTTCTCGACGACCGCGGCGGGATCGAGATCGGCGACGGCTCGTCGGTCTCCGACTTCGCGAACGTATACTCCCACACGCACGACATCGTCGACGGCCGCATCGTCCTCACGCCCAAGACCGTCATCGGAAGCGGCGTTCGCATCACGTACCACGCCACGATCCTGGCGGGGACGCACGTCGCGGACGATTCGATGGTGGGAGCCGGCTCCATCCTCACGAAAGACACCCGTCCCCACTGGGTCTTCGTGGGAATCCCCTCGCGGCCGGTCAAGGAGAAGCCGGCCGAGGAGCGCGCGCGGAAGGCGCCCCCCACCCGGGATCCCTTCGCGGACGAATAGCGCGGTCCGCGCCGCGCCACCCCAGGGGCGCTTCGCCCGCCCCTACCGCGCGAAGACGTCCAGGAGGAACTGCAGGGAGACGTCCAGGCCGGCGAACCAGCGAAGGCCCAGGTCGTCCTCCATCCACAGGCCTCCCGCCCGGAGGTCGACGACGGCCACCCGCGCGCGTACGGCCGGACCCACGGCGAGGGGCTCGAGGTTCCCCCAGGCCTCGAGGCCGACCTGCTCGACGAGCGTACCGGTGCGCCGGGCGAGTCCACCGTGGCCGGTCACCGTGAAGGCGTCCTTGCCCCCCCGCGCGCCCGCCCAGGACGCCCCGGCGCCGAGGCCGAAGGTGACGAGCCAGTCCGAGACCGCCTCCTCGGATGCCTCCCCGGGGGCGGGGAGCGCGGGCTCTCCCAGGGGGACGACCCACCCGACCCCCAGAGTCGTGGTGGTGGCCGCGCCGTCCAGCCGGGCGGCCTGGAGCGACAGCGTCCCCGACTGGGCCTGCAGCGGGCGCGCACCCATCGCGGAAAAGCCGAGGAGGGCCGTTCCCGCCACCAGAAGGCGGACAGGGCGCCGACGAACGATCGATCGGTGGGAGCGGGACATGGTCCGGTCGGGGAGCGGGCGCACCCCGCTACCCGGTGGGGAGCGGAGGGAGCGGCTGCCGGAAGAAGGTCCCGACGAGCCTCTGCACGTCCGGGTCGACGCACAGCATGGCGTGGGCCTGGACCTTTCCGGTGAAGATCTTCCGCCGGTCGTAGACCGGCGGTCCGATCAGCGTCTGCGTGATCTTCTCGGGGACAAGGCTGTCCCCCTTCTGATTGCGATACTTCTGGACGAAGGCGCCGTCCTTCCGGGGCACGGAGATCGGTGTCATCTGCCGCTTGCCCATGATCACGAGCGTGTCCACGCCCGGCGCCAGGTGGGAGAACGGTCCCGTGAGCAGCGCCTGCGTCTCGCGGGCGCGCTGCAGCAGATCGCTGGACACGCCCCCCGGGACGTCCACCAGGCCGGGCCAGCCACCCGGCACCGTGAACTGCTCCTCGGGCGGCAGCGGCCCGTCGTCCCCGTCCACCGCGGCCGGCCACGCCGGCAGCATCTGGTAGAGGGCAGGCCACGTGCGCGCGGCCGCGAGGATCCCCGGCAGGTTCTCCTCGCCGAGGTCCGCCCGCCCGAACAGGATGGCCTCCAGCGCACGCACGGTCCCCGCGATCGGTCCGCCCACCAGGACCACACGGCCGACCCTCTCGGCGAACCACCGCGGGCTCACCGCGAGCTTGCTCGCCAGCACGATGATGAGCGCACCCTGGGAGTGCCCGATGACGTTCCACCGCTTTCCGTCGACGGTCTCGGACTCGAGGAGCTGGAGCAGCTTGTACGCATTGTACCGCAGGTCGGCACGCCAGTCGTACCGAAACCAGTCGGTGACGGGAAGGCCGTCGTACGGCGTGCGCAGCACGTCACCTCGAACCACGTGCGTCCCGTCTTCCAACGAGGTCCGCTCCGGCTTGAGCTTGCCCGGCGTGTGCTCCATGCCGAGGAGCATGCCGACCTCTTCGGGGTCGCGATCGCCGAGGTCGGCGCGGCCGATGACGAGCTGCACGCGCACGGCGTTGTAGACGACGTTGCCCAGGTGGTCTCGGAGCGTCGTCGCCTGGGTGCCGGGCACCAGGAGCGTGCGCTCGCCGTCGGGCGGCATGATCCCTCCGGATTCGGTCCCGCTACGTCTCTTCGCTCTCGTACTTGGACTTCAAGCTCGCCACCACGGCGGGGTCGGCCAGCGTGGTCGTGTCGCCCACGGCGCGCCCCTCTGCGATGTCGCGCAAGAGCCGCCGCATGATCTTCCCCGAGCGCGTCTTCGGGAGGTCCGCCGTGAAGACGACCATGTCCGGCTTGGCGATCGCGCCGATCTTCGTGCCCACGTGCTCGCGCAGCTCGTCCATGAGCTCGTCGGTGGGTTCGAAGCCATCCTTGAGCGTCACGAAGGCGGCGAGCGCCTGGCCCTTGATCTCGTGCGTCTTGCCCACCACGGCGGACTCGGCGACGGCCGGATGGTCCACGAGCGCGCTCTCGACCTCCATCGTGCCGATCCGGTGCCCCGCCACGTTCAGCACGTCGTCGACCCGGCCGAGGATCCACACGTACCCGTCTCCATCACGCTTGGCGCCGTCGCCCGGGAAGTAGACCTCCGGCCACTTGGACCAGTAGGTGTTGCGGTAGCGGGCATCGTCGCCCCACACGGTGCGCAGCATCGACGGCCACGGCGAGGTGATCGCCAGGTAGCCGGCTCCGGTCTCCTCGCCGGCGTCGTTGAGGATCGTGGCCTCGATGCCCGGGAAGGGCCGGGTGGCCGTGCCCGGCTTCGTCTCGGTGACGCCCGGGAGCGGGGTGATCATGATCGCGCCGGTCTCGGTCTGCCACCACGTGTCCACGATCGGACAGCGCTCGGCTCCGATCACCCGGTGATACCACATCCACGCCTCCGGGTTGATGGGCTCCCCCACGGTGCCCAGCAGGCGCAGCTTCGAAAGGTCGTGCTTCTCGGGCCACGACTCGCCCCAGCGCATGAACGCACGGATGGCCGTCGGCGCGGTGTAGAAGATCGTGACGCCGTACCGCTCGCAGATGTCCCAGAACCGACCGCGATCGGGTGCATCCGGCGCCCCCTCGTACATGAGCACCTGCGCCCCGTTGGCCAGAGGGCCGTAGACGATGTACGAGTGGCCGGTGACCCACCCCACATCGGCGGTGCACCAGTATACGTCGTCGTCGTGCAGATCGAAGACCGCCTTGGTCGTTGCGTAGACCTGGGTGAGGTAGCCCCCCGTGGTGTGCACCACCCCCTTCGGCTTCCCCGTCGTTCCGGAGGTGTAGAGGATGTACAGGATGTCCTCCGCGTCCATCTTCTCCGGGGGGCATTCCGCGGAGGCGTCCTGCATGAGGTCGTGGTACCAGTGATCGCGCCCCTCCTTCATGGACGCGTCCACCCTGTCCGAGAGCTCCCCCCCGCGGCGCACGACCACGACCTTCTGAATGGTCGGTGAACGCTCGAGCGCGACGTCGGCGTTGGCCTTCAGGGAGACGATTCCCCCGCGCCGCCAGGCCCCATCCGCGGTGACGAGGATCCTGGACTCCGCATCGTTGTTGCGGTCCGCCAGCGATTCGGGGCTGAAGCCGCCGAACACCACCGAGTGGATGGCGCCGATGCGCGTGCACGCGAGCATCGCCACCGCGGCCTCGGGGATCATCGGCAGGTAGATCGTCACCCGATCTCCCCGGCGCACGCCGAGGCCCTTGAGGACGTTGGCGAACTTCGAGACCTCGCGGTGGAGTTCGGCGTACGTGTACCTTCGGGTGTCGCCCGGCTCTCCCTCCCAGACGAGCGCGACCTTGTCTGCGCGCGGACCGTCCAGATGACGATCGAGGCAGTTGTGCGACACGTTCAGCTTCCCACCTACGAACCACTTGGCGAAGGGCGGATTCCACTCCAGCACCTTCTCCCACGGCTCGAACCAGTCCAGCTCCCTGGCCCACGCCTCCCAGTAGGCTTCCCGATCGCTGGCCGCCCGCTCGTAGATGCCCGCGTCCCCGACCACCGCCCTGCGGGTGAACGCCTCGGAAGGCGGGAATCGACGCTCCTCGGTCAGAAGCGCGGAGAGGTCTCCACTGTCGCCACTCATCGTAGCGTCCTCCTGGGCGGTGGTTCGTTGTCGTTCTTGCGCGGAGGGGAGGTGACGGGCACGAGAGCCTCCCTTTCTGCAATCTGCACGAATGCCCGCCCCGGGCAAGCAGGCCCGTGCTCCCCGACCCCGCTCCTTGGTGGGGATCGCCGGGCGCGTTAGCTTATCCAGAATTATTATCAATAAGAGTACGGAGGGTAACGGGTTGCCCCAGAACGGGCCTGAGCACGACGCCTGGAAGATCGAAGCCGCGTCCACGGTGATCTGTGCCGCCGGCACGGTCACCGGCTGGGCGCTGGGCCACCTCGGTCACCCCCTCGTCGCACAGGCCTTCCTGGTGGCCGCCTACGCATCCGGCGGATGGGACGCGCTCCGCCGCACGGTGGGCGCCCTCCGGCGTGGGGAGCTGGACGTCGACCTCCTGATGCTCCTCGCGGCCACCGGGGCAGCGATCGTCGGACATTGGGTCGAGGGAGCCGTCCTCCTCTTCCTCTTCTCGACGGGCAATACCCTGGAGACATTCGCGTTCGGTCACACGCGTCGGTCGATCCAGGCCCTGATGGAGCTTCGCCCGGAAGACGCGTGCGTCGTCGAGGACGGCGCCGAGCGTCGGGTTCCGGTCGCGGGGCTCCTCCCCGGTCACGTCGTGCGGGTGCGCCCGGGGGACCGTATCCCGATCGACGGAGAGGTGGTGGCCGGATCGTCACGGGTCGACGAGTCGACGCTCACCGGCGAGCCGCTCCCGGTGGCCAAGCGGGAAGGTGCGGAGGTGTTCGCGGGAACGCTCAACGGCTCCGGTGCCCTGGACATCCGCGTCACCCGTCCCGCGGAGGACTCCGCCCTGGCCCGGGTGATCCGGCTGGTGGAGGAGGCGAGCGAGGCCAAGGCACCCACGCAGAGCTGGATCGAGGCGGTCGAGAGCCGTTATGCCCTCGGCGTCATCGTCGCCTCGGCGCTGGCGGTGTTCATTCCGTGGCTCGGGCTGGGCTGGACGTTCGACGAGTCCTTCTATCGTGCCATGACCCTCCTGGTCGTCGCGTCCCCGTGCGCCCTGGTGATCTCGATACCCGCCACCATCGTCTCGGCCGTGGCCAACGGCGCCCGTAAGGGCGTCCTCTTCAAGGGTGGGGCGCACCTCGACGCGCTCGCGTCCGTCAGGGTCGCGGCCCTCGACAAGACGGGCACCCTCACGCTCGGACGCCCGGAGCTGGTGGGCGTCAAGGCCGTGGAGGGCGTTCTGGGTCCGGCTCACGCCGCTGCCTTCGTCGGTGGGGCGGTTGGCGCTCGCGGCGACGACCCGGAGGACATCGACGCGGACCTCGTTCGCATCACGGCATCCGTGGAAGCGTTCTCCGAGCATCCGCTCGGGGACGCGATCGTCCAGGCGGCTGCCCAGCGGGGCCTGTCGCTGTCCGAGTTGGAGGGCTTCGCCTCGGAGCCCGGAAGGGGCGTGGAAGGCACCGTGGACGGCCTGCGCGTGCGCGTCGGTCGTCGTCGCTGGGTGGAGGAGGGGGTGGGTGAGGCGCTCCCGGCCGAGCTCGCGGCGTGGGCCGCGCACGAGGAGCGGATCGCGGCGACCCCCGTCTTCGTGGCCGTGGACGGGCGCCACGCAGGCGCGCTGGCCATCGCCGACCGGCCGCGACCGCGGGTCCGCGAGGCGCTCGATGCCCTGAGACGCTCGGGAATCGGGCATCTGGTGATGCTTACGGGGGACGACGAAGCGACCGCGAGGGCGGTGGCCGAGGAGGTGGGTGTGGACGATGTCCACGCGGAGCTCTTTCCGGACGACAAGAGCCGCGTCCTCGAAGCGCTGCGCCGCCGCCACGGACCGGTGGCCATGGTCGGCGACGGCGTGAACGACGCACCCGCGCTGGCGGCCGCGGACGTCGGCATCGCCCTCGGCGCGGCGGGAACGGACGTGGCTCTGGAGACCGCGGACGTCGTCGTAATGGGGGAGGAGCTGGGAGGCCTCGCCCACGCCGTGGAGCTGTCCACCCGCGCCCGCAGGGTGGTGCGTCAGAACCTGGTGTTCGCGGTTTCCGTGATGGTGGTCCTCATCATCCTCGCGCTGGGGGGCTGGATCGGGCTGACCACAGGCGTCGTGGGGCACGAGGGGAGCACCGTCGTGGTCGTGTTCAACGGCCTGAGGCTCCTTCGGGCCCGGGGCGCGTGAGCCCCGTGGAAGCGAAGGGGTACGTAGGGTCAGTCCTCGTCGAGCAGGGGCAGCAGCTCGGCAGCGCCCAGAAGCTCCGTGAAATGCTCCACGGTGGCGGAGGAGAGCGCGGTCACGGCGGTGGCGCCCGCCTCGAGGGCGACGCGCGGAATCCGGAGCTTGAAACGGACCTCGGTGGACGCCGAGCCGATGTCCACATCCGGCTCGTCGAGGCGCAGGCGCAGCGTGATCGGGGTGCGATGACCTACCGGAAGGTGCGCGCGGGCGATGCGGGCGAGCGCCGCCAGGACGGTCGGCACGTCACCGAGCCCGGCCAGGGTGCGACAATCGACGACCAGCGCCAGGTTGCCGGCGAGCCCTCGGGACGTTTCATCGAGGTAGACATCCACGCTCGCCCACTCGGGCCCGCCGGGGGCGTGGAAGAAGAGGTAGGCGCTCCGGGTCGAATCCCCGGCCCATCGGCCCTCGAACTGATGGCTGGTCGTCTTCTGGAGGCCGGAGAGCTGCCAGCCGGCGGACTCGACCCCATCGCGAACGGCATCGATGACGGGCTCCAGCGTGAGCAGGGGCTCAGAGGGATTCAGGTTCACGTCCTGGTGCCGATCGGATGAGGGAAATCAAATGTTTAGTCGCTACTAATTCTTATTGACACGACACCGTGAAGGCCTTTAGCTTCCGGGGGTTCTCCCGCCGAGGCAAAGCCCGCGGGTCGGAGGTTGGAATCAAGAACATGAGCATGCACGCCGAAGCGAACGAGCACACCCTGCGCAGGGCCCTGGAGTCCAGCGGCCAGCGTTTCACCGAGCAGAGGGCTGCCGTCTTCCGCTTCCTCGCGTCGACGGATATGCATCCATCCGCCGACGAGGTGTTCCTCGCGGTCCGCCAGGACCTTCCGGGAATCTCGCTGGCGACCGTGTACAAGAGCCTCGAAACCCTCGTCGGATGCGGCCTGGCCGTCAAGCTCACGTACAGCGACGGCTCCGCGCGCTACGACGGACGCACGGATCCCCACCATCACGCGCGCTGCGTCGCGTGCGGGAAGGTGATCGACATTGCGGGAAGCATCCCCGAGGACCAGCTCCACCAACTTCGCCGGCGCGCCGACGGATTCCTCGTCACGGGGTATCGCCTGGAGCTGTCCGGTTATTGCCCGACCTGTGCTCCCAAGGAGGCGGCCACTGCCTGAGGGTCTCGGCACCCGAGCCCGACGACACGCCCCGGAACCACCGGCACGGTTCCGGGGCGCTTTCCGTTCCGACCGGTCCGCGCGGCTGGCGATGGCCGGGGCGGCCGGCCCCATCCGCTTCGAACCTCGCGCCGTGGCGGAGCCGGAGGATCCCGAAGATCTGGCCCGGCTCCTGACGTGGGCATCGGGCGAGGGAATTCCCCTCTTCGCGCGGGGAGCGGGAACGGGCATGCCGGGCGGCAACGTGGGACCGGGCATCTGCGTGGACCTCCGGTCCTGGAGCGCCGTCGGGGCGGTCGAACGCGACGACCTCACCGTCGAGGTCTCCCCGGGGGCGATCGCCGAGCGCGTCGAAAGGGCCGCCTGCGAGCACGGCCTGTTCCTCCCTCCCCTCCCCTCCTCCGCCCATCGGTGCACCATCGGCGGGATGGCCTCCAACAACGCCGCCGGCGCGCGCTCCTTCCGATACGGGGCCACGCGCGCGTGGGTCGTGTCGATGGATGTCCTCCTCGCCGACGGCAGCAGCGCCATGCTGACCCGGGGCACACGGGCCCCACCCGCCATCGGCGAAGCCCTGCGTGCGGCGAGGGAGGCGCTGGGGGCACCTCCGGCCGCCTGGCCGGAGGTGCGCAAGAACGCGTCGGGGTACGCGCTGGACCGCTCCCTGGCCACCACGGATCCGGTCGACCTGTTCGTGGGAAGCGAGGGGACGCTCGGCGTGGTGACCAAGGTGCGACTCCGTCTCGCGCCCCTTCCCCCGCAACGAGCCCTCGTACTGCTCACCGTGCCCGACCTCGACTCGATCCACCGGGTCGTGGCGACCGCCACGGAGGCGGGCGCAGCGGCGTGCGAGTTCTTCGGGGGACGCTTCCTCGACGTTTCCGGCCTGCGTGAGCGCACCGACCTTTCCCCGGCGATCGGGGACGCCCCGGCGCTCCTCCTGATCGAGGTCGACGGATCCCCGGAGGAAGTCGAAGGCCGGATCGAGGCGGTCCGCCACCTCGCGTCCCGCATCGGACACCGCCTTCTCGAAGCCCGCGATCCCGCGGAGTCCGCGCGACTCTGGGACGTCCGGCACGCTGCGAGCCCTGTCATCGCGGCCCGCGCTGGCGAAGGGCTCGTCTCCATGCAGTTCATCGAGGACTCGGTGGTGCCCCCGGAGCACCTCGCCGACTACCTTCGCGGCGTGGACGACATCCTGGCCACGGAGGAGACGGACGCGGTGATCTTCGGTCACGCCGGCGACGGCAACGTGCATGTGAACCCGCTGATCGACGTGCGTCGCCCCGACTGGCGCGCCCGGGCGGCCAGAATCCTCGAGCGTACCGTCGACGTCGTGGCGCAGCTGGGAGGGACGCTCTCGGGCGAGCACGGGGACGGACGGATCCGCGCGCCCTTCCACGAGCGCATCTTCGGCCGTGACATCGCACGCGCATTCCGGGTGGTCAAGGATCGGCTCGATCCGGCGCACAGCCTGAACCCCGGGGTGGTCGTGGCCGTGGAGGGCCAGGACCCGCTGGAGGGACTGTCTTCCGAACCGAGGAGCGGCTGATGAAATGGCGCGCGACCTCCGCGCTCCTCCTGGCTCCCGCGACCCTGGCGCTGATGGCGGCGGGCCCGAACCCGGCAGGAGACTCGGAGCTCGACCGCCTGGGGTCGGAGATCTCGTCGCTCCTGCAAAGCTACCGGTGGAGGAACGCCCATTGGAGCGTGCTGGTCGTGTCGCTCGATCGAGGCGATACGATCTTCGCCGTGGAGCCCGACGCGCCGCGTGCGCCGGCCTCCAACATGAAGCTCCTGACCACTGCCGCGGCGCTCCGCGAGCTCGGCCCGGAGTATCGCTTCACGACCTTCCTCGTCTCGGACGGGACGATCGACAACGGCGTGCTGCGAGGGGACCTCGTTCTGTTCGGCAGCGGAGATCCCGGAATCTCCGACCGGTTCTATGCGAGCAAGACGAGCGTCTTCGAGGAGCTCGCCGACCAGCTCCTCGCACGTGGCATCCACGCCGTCGACGGAGACCTCGTCGGCGATGAATCCCTCCTTCCGGGGCCGTTGCGCCCCCCCGGGTGGGACGCGCACGACCTCAACGACCACTTCGCACCCGGTATCTCGGCGCTCTCGTTCAACGAGAACGTGGTCACGCTCCGCGTCGAGGCGGGCCCCACCCTGGGTTCGCCGCCGATCGTGCACAGCATTCCCGACCATGCGGCGCTCGACATCGTCAACCGCGCCACCACCGTGGACCAGCCCGCCCGCCTCTTCATCGGCCGGGACGATCCGACGGCGCCCATCGTCGTCGACGGACGGATCCAGCAGGGGGGCCGCGACGTGTGGCGCCAGATCACGGTCGGAGATCCGGCTACGTTCGCGGTGTCCGTCTTCCGGACCGTGCTCGAGGAGCGGGGCATCGTCGTTCGCGGTGCCAACCGTGTCGAAGATCGGCCCCCGACATCGATAGTCCGGGGCCGGAGGGTGACCGCCCCCACCGTCCGTGGCCGCACCCGGGCCCGCGTCCTGGCGACCCATGTGTCGCCGCCGCTCCGCGACTACCTCGCCGTCATCAACAAGAAGAGCAACAACCTCTTCGCGGAGCTCGTCTTCCGTACGCTGGGCCGGGTGGCCGCGGGCGACGGGGGCTGGGAGCTGGCGTCCGCGGCGGTGGCTCGCAGTCTGGACGCGATGGGTGTCGACACCGCCGGTGTCCAACAGATGGACGGTTCCGGGCTGTCGCTGGGGAACCGTGTCCGCGCCGCGACCTTCGTGAGCCTGCTGGCGCGGATGGCCGACGACCCCCTCTGGGGAGAGTTCTGGCAGACCCTTCCCGTTGCAGGCAACCGGCGGGAGCTCGCCCGCATGTACCGTACCCCCGCGGCCGGGAACCTGCGGGCCAAGACGGGGACGATCGAGGGGGTCTCGGCGCTCAGTGGCGTCGTCCAGTCGTCGGACGGTGAGCGGCTCGCCTTCTCGATTCTCGTCAACGGTACGCCGTCCACCTCGCGGGCGAAGCGGGTGGAGAACGGGATTGGAGCCCGCCTCGCGTCGTTCTCGCGCGGCGTCGATGCGCTGACCGACGTGCCGCTGGTTCAGCTTCCTCCGCCTCCGATCCCGACGGATTCGGGAGGGCCCACGCTTCCATCGGGTCTCCCCCGGCGAATCCATGGACGGTATCGCCCGCCGTTATGGGGTCACCCTGGACGACCTGCTGAACGCCAACCCCTCCATCGAGCCGCGGAAGCTCCAGGCCGGCTCGTGGATCCGCATCCCGCCCGCACGAGAGGGTTCGGGCTCGTCGGGAGGCTCGCCCGGTTAGCCGACCGTGACCTCCAGGAGGTCGACGACCGCCTCCACCTCCTCCACGGTGTTGTAGAAATGGGGAGCCAGCCGGATGGCCCCCGCTCGGACTGAGAAGATCACGCCCGCTTCACGTAGCGCGGAGATCGCACGGTCGAGGTCCGGTACCGTGAACGAGAGGATGCCCGCCCGCCTGGACGGTTCGCGGGGCGTCAGCGCCCGGGCACCAGGTCGCCTGTCGATCCACTCGAACACGGGCTCCAGCACGTCGCGGATGTGCGCGGCCACTGCCTCGATTCCGATCTCGAGGAAGACGTCGATGGCACGCGCCATTCCCAGGTGGTCCTGCAGCGCCAGGGTGCCCAGCTCGAACTTTCGCGCATCGTCCACCCATTCCGTGCCGTAGGCGAGGCCCTCCTCGAAGCGCGTGGCTCCGCGCACGGCCAGCCAACCCACCATCGGCGGGTCGAACCGCGCCTGGACGTCCCGGCGCACGTAGGTGAACCCGGAGCCCCACGGGGAGCAAAGCCACTTCTGTCCGCCGCACGCGAGCACGTCGATCCCGCACGCAACCGCGTCCAGACGGAACGGCGCCGAGGGCCTGGATCGCGTCCACACAGAAGAGCACGCCCCGTGCCCGACAGGCGGAGCCCATGGCCTCCAGGTCGGAGCGGAACCCGCTGACGTACTGAACGGCCGAGATCGCCAACGCACGCACGTCGTCCCCCTCGAGCCCGCGCACGAGCGCTTCCTCGTCCGGCCACCCCCGGCCGTCCGTGGGAACCAGCTCGACGCGAAAGCCTCTCCGCTCCAACGTCTTCCACGGCAGCACGTTGGCAGGGAACTCACCCTGGCTCACCAGTACCGTGCCGGCGGGTCCGGCACCCACCAGGGCCGCCGCGAGGTTGACCCCGTAGGAGGTGTTGGGGGACAGCGCGATCTCGGCGGGCGACACCCCCACGAGACGGGCCGCGGCCTCCCGGCACCGCCGATGCAGGGGGCCCAGATCCTCCTCCGCGAATCCGCGCGCGCGATTGCGGTGCAGGGTGAGCTCGGCGGCCGCGGTCGCGGCGCTATGGGGCAGGAGCCCCCAGGAGGCCGCATTCAGGAAGATCATCCCGTCGGGTGTGGGATACTCCCGGGCTCGGACCCGCTCCAGCGTGTCCCGGCTCACGCCGGTGCGCGCATCAGACCGCGGCCGGACTGCCGGCCCGCCCGACCGCCGAGCGCAGCCGCCTCCGCAGCTCGCCGACGGACATCGTCTCGAGGGTCCGGTCCGCCGTCCGGGCGCTGTTCCATCGAACGTCCCTCAGCTCCACTTCGTTCTCCCCTTCGTCGGCGGGGTGGATCACGAAGATGTAGCGTCCCTTGTAGTCGGGTCCGTCCAGCTCCCGGACCGTGGCGGTCCAGGAATTTCCCTCCCTGTCCTTGAACTCTCTCATGCCTCGTTCCGTTCGGGGTCGGCGATCGTCCCGCGGACCTTCAGGCCACCGAAAGCCCCTTGGCCCTGGACCGGGCCACACCGCACTGCCTCAGGAACCGGTCCAGGACGTACAGAAGCCCGCCCGCTTCGACGACCTCGGTCGGGGTCGCTCCCGTGTAGTGCCTAAGTGCCCTGCGAAAGGCCGCCCCGCTGGAGTAATCGAGTTGTCGGGAAACGCTCTCCGCGCTCCGCCCGGGATCCGCCAGCCACCGGCCGGCGTGCAGCAGGCGGGCCCACACCAGCAGGTGCCCCACCGACGGGAGGCCGGACGCCTTCAGACACACGCTCAGGTGCGGCCTGCTCAGCCCCGCCTGATCGGCGAGCGACCCAGCGGTCCACCGGCGTTGGACTCCCTCCAGCGACAGCCGGACGGCTCCCATCGCGCGCGCCGGAAGATAGGGGCTGAGCGCGCGCGTAACCAGTGCTTCGGTGCCCACGCGGAGCGCCCGCGAAACGGCCGCGACGACCTCCGTTTCCAGGTCGTCCACGCGCACCAGGATGAGCTGGTCGACTCCCGCTCGCCCCAGGCGCAACAGGGCGAACGGGTCGGTGTCGGGGCGTGCAACCAGGATCAGGGGAAGGCTGGGGAACCCGGACCTCAGCTCGGCCACCGCCCCGGCGGTCCCTCCCACCCTTGGGAGGGCGGACTCGTCCAGCATCACGCAGGTGACGGGACGCTCCCGAACCAGGTGCACCAACCGGTCCCACCCGCCGGCCCGGGCGACGACGTGGCGGTCCTGGAGCGGACGGCGGACCGCTCGCTCCACGTCCACATCGCGGGTCAGCAGAGCCAGGAACGGCATGATCTTCGAAAAAGGTATACCCTGACGAGGAAATGATGCGACGCCCCATGGGGGCGCCCGTGAACTTCCCACCTACGAGTGCGCCGGCCTCCCTACCAGCCAACGAGTTCCTCACCTCACCACACCGGGAAGACGTCATGAAGACGATCCGCCGCTCCATCACGGTCCTGCTGCTCACCGTCGGCGCCGCCGCATGCGGCGCTTCCTCCATCGTCGCCCCCGACTGTGAGGATCCGGCCGATTGCTCCATCCAGCCCGGCACGGGCAACATCCAGCCCGGCACCGGCAACATCCAGCCTGGCACGGGCAACATCCAGCCCGGTACCGGGAACATCCAGCCCGGTACGGGCAACATCCAGCCCGGCACCGGCAACTAGAAGCGCTTGGCCCCGCGGCCGCCGGACTCGCGGATCGGCGGCCGCGGGCGATGTTCTACCGCCTCACGCAGAAGCTCCGACGATCTCCCTGCGCATCCGCTGGAGCCCCTGACGAACCTCCTCCGTTGCCGTCGAGGAGGGTTCGTGGGCGTTCTGCGGCGCTCCGACGCGCTCCCGCACGCCTCCATCGATAAGCCGCAGCGCCTCTTCTGCCTCGAAGGCCGTACGGCTGAACCGGTGCTCCTTGGCGAAGGCGAGCGCGCGCTCCAGCCACCTGCGGGCGTCCGCGCCCCGCCCCAACGCCCGGAACGCGAGGCCGCGGTGTAGCAGGATGTCGGCCCGTGCCGTGTGCGGGCCGGATTCCCATCCACCTGCATCCGCCGCAGCAGCCCGGCGTGCGAACAGAGCCGCGTCGCCCCGCAGCGCAGCGACGTAGGCGAGTGCCTCGAAGGCGAAGAGGCGGTAGTAGGCCTCCCCGGAGATATGGCTCACGATCGACCAGGCGTCCTCGGCGGCCTGCAGCTCTCCGGCGTCGATGAGCGCACCCGCCAGACTGGCGAGGGCCTCCACCTGGTCACGCCTGGCCGGATACGCGACGACGGCCTTCCACCCGTGCGCCATCGCCTCGTCCAGGTTACCGGCCACGTGTTCGAGCGCCAGAAGACCGTGGTGCACGCTGGCGATCGCGCGCCGGTCGCCGGACCTGACGGCATACGTCTCCGCCTCGCGCAGCGCCTCCCGGGCGGCGGGGTGGTTGCCCCGGTCACGATGGATGTTGGCCTCACCGTCGAGGATCACGGCCACCTTGTGCTCCATCGAGGCGGTCTCGGCGATCTGCCGCGCGATCCCGTACCAGCGATGGGCATCGGCCCATCGCGCCAACCGCCGCTGAGCCCGTCCGGCGAAGCGCGCCGCTTCGACGGCGGGCGCGGCCATCCCGACGGCGGCGAACATCTCGTAGGCGAGGGCGTAGAGCTCCGTCGCGCCGTGCAGGTGCGAGCGCCCCTCCACCGCCGCACCGAGCTCGAGCAGGGCGGCGCCGAGCGCCTCCAGGTCGCCGTCCTGGAAGGCGTCGAGCACATCGTCCCACAGACGAGCCTCACCGTCGCGATCGGTGTCGCGAAGCTTGGACCGCACCTCCTCGCGGGCCCGCTCGGCCTGCTGGCGCAGCCGATCCCGCGGGATGGCCATATCGTCCTCGGCCAGCAACCGCGGGAGTCGGGCGACAATGAACCGGACGGCGATCCGCCGGCTCTCCGCCTCGTCGTCCTCGCGACCCTCGATGTCCTGGAGGATCGGCCACCCCGCGAACCGGGGGCGGCGTCCCCGCTCATCGCCTGCTTCGCTGGCCTTCGCGGCGTCGAGATCGCGGTGCAGCACCACGGCGGAGCACTCGCCCGCCACGAACATCACCATGTCCCGCCGATCCGGGCCGAGCGTCGGGCGGGGTGCTATGGCGTCCGCGACCAGGAACCAGCTCCGCGTCCCGTCGCTGCCGAGCGCCACGGCGAGCGTCCATGGCGCGGCGTCGTTCCGACTCTCTCCGCCGGTTTCCAGCACGCCGGGTACGCCGTTCTCCCACGCCCGTCCGAGTGGCTCGAGGGCGAACGAGCGACGCGGACGGTCACAGAGAAGATCGAGCACGACATGCGGATGGACCACGCCCGGGCCGTATTCGTCGATCCAGACGGTCGCCACGCGATCGGCGCTTACGAGAAACGCCAGGCGAGCGAGATGCTCGACCAACTCGGCGCGTCCGGGATCGGCCTTCTGCAGGGAAGCTGAAAGCTTCAGCCGCAGGTCACGCTTCTCCCGGTAGTCGTCCAGCTTGAGGACAGTGGACTTCGGCATGGATCGGAGACGGGGTGGACATGTCCCAGAGGGGTAATTCCAAGGTACTGCACGCTCCCTCGGTCGCACAACGATCGCGTCCTGAGGCCCCCGACGGCGGTCTTTTCCCGGGTGAAGACCGGCCACCCCCGTCCTGGTGCTCGCCTCAGACCCCCGGCCCCAGCTCCTTGCGGTGGAGGACCTCCGGGAACTCGTAGTAGAGGATGCCGTCCTTCGAGATCTCGGAGCGGACGCGGAACCCGTCGTCCATGGAGGTGAGGATCTTCTCCGCGGCCGGGAGGGAGAGGTTCATCTCCGCGGCCACCTCGGTGACGGTGAGGGTGCCGTCCTTCAGCGTCGCAAGGCGGAGGATCTTCCGCTGGAGGCCCTGCATGATGGCCCGCCGTCGCTCCTGGAGCCCCCGCCATCCCCAGTAGAACATCAGCGACCCTCCAGCCCCGATGACCCCACCGATCGCGATGGCCGCAGCTTCGAACTCCACGAATCCCATGACCACCATCAGGCTGGCGAGCAGAACCATCATGGTGCCGAGGACGCGGCGCTTGATGCCACTGCCCGGCAGCGGGGAGTCCGTCGCGTCCCCCTCGACCGCGTATCGCTCGGGCTCCGGACCGGTCAGTGCCAGGGCACGCGACGCATGCTCCCACCCCAGGCCGCAGCGGGGACAGATGAGGTGCTTCCGGCGCGCGAGCCAGTAGACCAACCCACCGAACCCGTACGTGAAGAGGCTGACCCCCACGAGGAGCCCCACGTGCCCGGCCCTGCGAAAATACGGGATCCCCTCCCCCTGGTACCCGCACCGGGGACACCGCCGTACGCCTGCGGGACGCGTCAACGCCATCCCGACGGGCGTACCGGTGCCGCACGTGGGGCACTGCATGGCTCCCGGCTGGAGGGTCTCCCCACAGGTGGAGCAGCGCATTGGATCCGTCGGAAACAGATGATTGCCAGGCGGGAACACACCTCCCTACGAGCGACCCCGGGAGAAGATTCAGTCCAGGACCCGCATCAGTAGATGCGCACCAAGCGCAGGCGCAGCCCCGCCTCGGCTGGCGGGTTTCCCCCGTCCCCGCCTCCGAGGCGCAGGACGGTGCCGCCGATCGTCGGCGGTATCACAATGTAGTGCTTGAGCGAGGACGACCATAGCGAGCCGCTCCTCGTGAAGCTCCCCGCGTCGATCACCTCCGGGGAAAGCGGATAGGGTCCCGGGGCCCCGCTGAGACGGGTTCTGAGGTCCACGGTGGGGTATTCGAACGGAAAAGGACCCGTCGCGACACCGTCCAGGAAGAGCGCGGCACCCCAGTCCGAGAAGACCTCGGCCCACGGCTCGCCGGTCACCCAGGACACGTTGTCCGTCCCGGTCCTCGTCGAGCGCGTCAGCCGGCCCAGCACATCGCTCTCCTTCCCCACGTCCCAGAGATAGAGGGTGAACAGCCACCCCGCGCCCCGCTCCTCGAGGGTGCCCTGTCCCGTGCCCACGATCAGGCTGGAGGAGTCCGTATGGGCCAGGTAGCGCCGCGCTCGGTCCTCGTTTCCGTCCCGGAAGCGCTGCGCCTGCACGAAGTCTCCCCTCCGCTCGTACGCCAGGCCGACGAGCTCCTCCGCCATCTGCGCCAGCCCCTCGGACAGCCAAAGCGCCTCGGTCCTGGCGGCCCCGAGCTTGAGCACGCGCTCGTTGAAGTGGATCATGTGCTGGAACTCATGGGCCAGGATCGCCGGCACGACCTGCAGGATCCGGTCCTTCTGCCTGGGATCCGAGTACGTCCCCTCCGGGTCGGGAACGAGGGCGTAGAAGATCTCGCCGTGATTGCTGCCCTCCCGATCGAGGAGGTCCAGGCCGTAGAAGAACCCCCCCACGAAGCCCGTGGAGTGGCGGGGCGTCAGACCGTTCACCGTGGGCGTGAACAGGATGACCACGCGGTCGTTGCCATCGAGGTCCGAGGGAACGCCGAATGCCTGCGTGTCCGTCGGGTAGATCACGTCGTCGAAGCTCGCCGCGAACTCCTCCAGATCGCGGTCCGTGTACCCTCCCCCTGGAGCGCGCTCGTCCACGTAGATGACGGCCTGGTCGCTGACGACCCGCGCCACGGCATCGACGTCGTCGAAGCCGTTGGCGGAGTTCAGCACCTTGAACGACCGCCGGTCACCCACGGCGGGGACGGCGGCCGCAACCCGCTGCGGTCCACCCCGCCGACGGGCGGCGGGCGGTTCCGCGCGGACCAGGTGTTCCTCCACCTCCCGCAACGAGGCCTCCCATCGCGCCGGGAACGAGGCCCCCGCCGCCGGAGACGCGGGGGGGGCCACCGTGGTCGGAGGGGGCGCCACGCCCTCCTCGAGACCGCGGAGGACGAAGTCGTAGCGCGCGGCACCGATCGTCCCTGCGGCCGCGGGCATCACCAGGTACCGGGGGCCTCCCCCGGCGAGGCGAAGGCACCGGACCTCCTCGCCCTCGTCGACGTCGACGTAGTTGCCCACCCCCAGAGGGGTGAAGACACCCGCGTCCTGGACCGAGAGGAGGATCGGCTGGCTCACGAGGGCACCGAGCTGCACGGTGACCAAGACGTCGCGGGTGGGGAGGCAGGGAGGCACCTCCACCCGTAGCTCGGTCGGCGTGGCGGCGACGACCCGTCCCCGGATGCCGGAGAAGAGCACGACATCCTGGTGCGGAGACGTGCTGAAGCCCTCGCCGGCGACGGTCACGGTGTCGCCCGCTCGCGCCGCATCCACGGACAGCGCCGAAAGGCGCGGCCGCTCGGCCGGGTAGGCCTCGAACGTCACCCACGCGCTCGGCTGATCCAGGACCGTGGCCCGTACCCGCACGGTGTCGGAGCCGGCCCCCAGCCGGATCGCCGCCCGCGCACGGCCGTCCGCGTCGGTGCTCGTCGTCGAGTCGGTGTCGAACGAGGCCGACCCCGACTCCACCGTCCAAGCCACCGGCACGGACTTCTGTGGCTCACCCGTGTCCGTGCGACGGACGAGTACTTCGAGGGGCGCGTCGAGGGGCTGGCCCCCGATCGCGAACTGACCGTCGCCGCCGGCCACGACGATCTCCAGCACCGGGCCGGGTGCCGTCGTCGGGTCCCTGCAGGCCGTCGACGCGAAGGCGACGGTCGACAGCAGGGCGAAGGCGGCGAGGCCGCCCGAGGTCCGCGTCCGAGGCGAAGCGTATCGTCGCACGGGAGAGGGTCGGCGCCGTGAAGGACTCAAGGATCCCGGACGCGCTTCACCGAGACGAGATCGATGATGGGCGTCCCGGTCAGTGAGGAGGATCCGATCCGGACCCTGCCGGTCACCACGAGCAACTCCAGCGGCACCAACCCCTGGAACTCCTGGACCCGTTCCTTCGGCACCGCTACGTAGACGAACGGACCGTCGCTGCCTCCATATCGCGTCAGCAGGAACGGTTCGCCCTCGAAGAAGTCCGTCCGCACCTTCTCCGCCCGCTCCATCGAGATGAACTGGAGCTGCCACTCCACCATGCGACCGCTGCTACCCGCCGGATCCTGCCGCGCCTCGGCGGGGGTGAGGGACCCGGTGGAGGCGCTGGTCGGGACGCTGTCGGTGGGAGGAATCCACGTCCATCCCTCCAGCCGCACCCTGGCCCAGCTCCCCTCACGCGCGACGATCTCCATCTCGGCGCGCGGAACCGCGCGCCCCACCGTGTCGCCTCCCGGAGCCGACAGGATCGCCGCACCCTCCGGGCCCGCGACGGCGAACCCTGCCGGTCGGGACGGCGCCGCGCCGGCGCCGGCGCCCGGACGCCCCGGCGAGGCGGCGGGCACAGCCTCGGCGAGCGACGCGGACCACATCCAGGCCCGGCGACGCACGTGGATCCATGTGGGCTGTCGGTCGAGCTCCTCCAGCAGGAGGCCCCGGGCCAGGCGGCCGACGATCTCGCCCGACGGCCCGTCCCTGAGGTTCTCCCCCTCCTCCGCGGAGACCACCAGGTCGAAGCCGTCACGGTCCGTGCGCTGCAGCGAGCGCGACCAGACCCATCCTTCCATGTCCACCTGGGTCCAGGAGTCGCGATGGCCGGCGACGCCCACTACGGTCCCGGCCTGCAGACGGGCCAGGAGAGCTCCGTTCGGGTCCTTGCGTACGTTTTCCTCCGTACGGACGCGAGCGCTGGCCTGCGCGGACGACGAGGTGGGGACGCCGAACGAGGGAAGGATGGCCAGAAGGAGGATTCCGAGCGTCCGATTCGGAGAAACCATGGATGCTGAAACGATCCCGGTCCGATAGAGTACCAAGGAGCGACGATGCCCGCCCGGGGGGCCGGAAGGCCGGCCTCAATCTGCTCGGGGTGTCGAAGAGCGTCAATCGGAGTCCGTTCCCGGAGAGGAGCACCACCCCTCCATGCGTTTCCGTATCGCCCCGGGCTGCCTGGCGGCCGCCGCGACCTTCCTGCTCGCCCCGACCCCGGGCGCGAGCCAGACCATCCCCTCCCCTTTCCGATACCTCGAGACCCGCCAGGAAGCGGGCGTCCTGTTCGGCGTGACGAACGCCGCGCCGGGGCAGGTTCGGCTTCGGCCCCGGTGGCGGTACCAGGCTGGGTGCCCGCTGGGGCATCCGCCTGTCGGGCCCCCTGGGGTTCGAGGGCGTGGCGGGGCTCGTCTCCGGGAAGCGGGACGTGATCAACCCCGCCCGCCTGGAGGGCGACCGCAAGGTGGGCGAGGCAGACGTCATGCTCGGAACCGTCGACGCCCGCCTGCGCTTCACGTTCACGGGCGACCGATCGTGGCACTCCCTTGCGCCGTTCCTGGTGGCCGGGGGAGGGCTCGTATTCGACTTGTCCGGGGCCCAAGCCGTGGACGAGCAGCTCGAGGCACGGGACCGGTTCGACTTCGGGACGAGCTTTCTCGGGACGTTCGGAGGTGGCACCCACCTCTACCTGACCGACCGCCTCGCCCTTCGCGGCGACGGGGTCTTCTCGCTCTGGAAGATCAAGACGCCGCCTGGCTTCAGCGACCCCGAGCGGGGGATCCAGGGCGTGGCGGAGAGCGAGTGGGTCAGCGCTCTGCACTTCACCGTGTCCGCCGTCATCCGCTTCTAGCAGGCCGCCGACTCGTGCGCGCCGGCTCCCGACCGGAGTTCGAGTCCCGGCATGCCGACTGGCTGGGCGTCGGCGAGGCGCAGGACACGATCCTCGCCGCAGCCGAGCCGCTCGCGGAGGAGCGCGTCCGGCTCCTCGATGCGCTGGGACGTGCCCTGGCCGAGGACGTCGTCGCGTCCGCCACCCTACCCCCGTGGGACAACAGCGCGATGGACGGCTATGCGGTTCGCGCCGAGGACCTTCTGGGGGCTGGGCCGGACGCACCCAGGGCCCTCCGCGTGGTGGGCCTGGTCCGAGCCGGCGAGGTACCCACCCGGTCGGTCGGGGAGGGAGAAGCGATACGGATCATGACCGGCGCCCCCTTGCCCGCCGGAGCCGATTCGGTGGTACGCGTCGAGGATACGGACGCGGAAGCGGAGGACGGAACCGTCCTGGTGCACGCCGACCGGGACGCCGGCCGCAACATCCGCCCCGGGGGCGAGGACATGCGGGCCGGCGATCGCGTTCTGGAGCGCGGCGACACCGTGCACGTCGGCGCGATCGCCGTCCTCGCGGCGCTCGGGCACGCCCACGTCTCCGTCCACGAGCGCCCCCGGGTGGCGATCCTCACCACGGGAGACGAGCTGCGGACCCCGGATCGGTACGACGAGGTGCTCGCGGGCACGGGCGTGCCGGAATCGAACGGCCCCATGCTGGCCGCGGCGGTGCTCGCGGCGGGTGGCGTGCCCGTCCCGCTGGGCGTCGTGCCCGACGACCGGGACGCGGTGCGGGGTGCCGTGCGGCACGGCCGCGAGGCCGACGTCCTCGTGACCGTGGGCGGCGCATCGATGGGCGAGGCAGACCTCGTGAAGCGCGTGCTCGACGGCGAGGGGTTCCGCCAGGAGTTCTGGCGCGTACGCATGCGCCCGGGAAGCCCCTTCGGGTTCGGGTGGCTGCCGGACGGCCGGAGGCAGCCCGTGTTCAGCCTGCCCGGCAACCCCTCGTCCGCGTTCGTTACGTTCGAGCTCTTCGTGCGCCCGTTCCTGCTGCGCCTGGCGGGTCACCGCGAAGTTCGCCGGGCGCGAATCCGGTGTACGGCCGTGGAACGCCTGACGGGCGCGGAGGACCTCGAGGTCTTCCTGCGCGTGACGGTGGACGGGCGCCGCACGCCTCCGGGTGCGCACCTCACCGGACCCCAGGGCTCGGGCCTGGTGCGCGGGCTCGCATCGGCCGGGGGCCTGGCCGTGCTCCCCGAGGGCGTCGGGGCGATCGAGCCGGGGGCGAGCGTGGACGTGATCCTCCTCGACGACGCCCGACGGGCGTTCACCCGAGCGGTGCGCTGAGTCATGGCTTGGGACCGCTGGGTCCTGTCGACCACCCTCGCGGCCGTGCTGTCGGGATGCGCGATCCCCAGGTGGCCCGTCGACGCCCCGATCACGTCACCCTTCGGGCTGCGCCTCCGTGGGATCGTACCCGGGATCCACCGCGGTGTGGATCTCGCCGTTCCCACCGGCACCCCGGTGCACAGCATGGCACCCGGTCGCGTGCGCTTCGCCGGCGTCCAGCGGGGATACGGCAATGTCGTGTGGGTGGATCACGGAGGGGACGTCATGACCGTCTATGCCCATCTCTCGTCCATCTCCGTACGTGCCGGAGAACCCGTCGAGGGGGGCCAGGTGCTCGGGCTCAGCGGGAGCTCGGGCGACGCGACGGCGCCCCATCTCCATTTCGAGATCTGGAGATGGGGTCGTGAGGTCGACCCGGTGCCGCTCCTTGGCGGCTTTCCGGTCAGCCGCGGCTCTTGAGCGCCTTGATCTCCTCGGTCAGCCGGGGCACGACCTCGAACAGATCGCCCACGATGCCGTAGTCGGCGACATTGAAGATCGGCGCGTCCGGGTCCTTGTTGATCGCCACGATCGTGCCCGACGTGCGCATGCCGGCGAGGTGCTGGATCGCGCCGGAGATCCCGATCGCCACGTAGAGCTTGGGGGCGACCGTCTTGCCGGTCTGTCCGACCTGCTCGCTGTGGGGCCGCCACCCGGCGTCGACCACCGCACGCGACGCGCCGAGCGCCACGCCGTCCCCGATGGCGTCCCGCAACCCCTCGAGCAGATTCCAGTTGGACGGGTCCTTCATCCCGCGCCCGCCCGACACCACGATCGTCGCCTCCGCAACGTCCAGGGCCCCATCGCCGGCAGCCTTGCGCTCGAGCACCCGGACCCTCCAGGAGCCGGCGTCCACCTCGGGCGAGAAGCTCTCCACCGTCCCCGCCGCCTCGGACTCGGTCGGCTGGAAGACGTTGGGACGGATCGTCACGACCGCGGGCTCACCTTCCAGCCGCAGGCGGGCGAAGGCCTTGCCCGAGTAGATTGGTCGTATGGCCCGCACGGTTCCTCCCTCCGCCTCCAGCCCGGTCACGTCGCTGGCCAGGGGCACGTCGAGGAGCGCGGCCACCCGCGGGGCGAGGTCCTTGCCCAGAATCGTCGCGGGGATCACCACCGCGCCATAAGACCCCGCGCGCACATGATCCGCCACCACCTGCGCGTACGCGTCGGGGTGATAGCTCGCGAGATCGACGTGCTCCCCGGCCCCCACGACCGCAGCGCCGTAGCGCCCCAGCTCCCCGGCGGAGGCGGCGATGCCCGGGCCTCCCAGCACCAGGGCGTGCGCCTGGCCGCCGAGCCCCGGGGCCACCCCGGCCGCCGCGCTCACGGCCTCGCGGGCCACTCCCCGAATCTCACCGTCCCTCTGCTCCGCGAAGGCGAGTACGTCCGCCATGTCTATCTCCGGATTGTGGTGTACGTCGGTCGATGCAGGTCGAATCCCGCGACGGTCAGAGTACGTTGGCCTCGGTCCTCAGGAGGCGAACGAGCTCGGGGGCCGCCTCCGGCCCCTGCCCCACGATCTTCCCGGCCGCGCGCTCGGGCGGATACTCCAGTGCTTCCACCGCGATCCGACCGGGAGCCGCGCTCGCGGGCTTGCGCTCGAGCGGCTTCTTCTTCGCCGCCATGATCCCCTTGAGCGACGCATAGCGTGGCTCGAAGGTGCCCTTGGTGATCGTGAGCAGCGCGGGCAGGTCGGCCTCGACGACCTCCACGCCACCCTCGATCTCGCGGTGGCAGATCACCTTGCCGTCCTGCAGCTCGAAGGACGCCACGCCGGTCACGCACGGCCGCCCCAGGAGCACCGCCGTCATCGGGCCGACCTGCTGCTGGTCGTCGTCCGCGGCTTTGACGCCGAACAGGATCAATGGCGCGTCGGAGCCCTGCAGCTCGGCCGCCAGGGTCTTGGCCGTGGCCAGGCCGTCCATGGTCGACGCCCCTTCGAGCAGCACCGCCCGGTCCGCACCCATGGCCAGCCCGGCGCGCAGGGTCTCCTGGGCCGAGT
Source organism: uncultured Gemmatimonadales bacterium (assembly GCA_963848895.1). Classification (GTDB taxonomy): domain Bacteria; phylum Gemmatimonadota; class Gemmatimonadetes; order Longimicrobiales; family Gaopeijiaceae; genus SZUA-318. The sequence goes on along the minus strand of CAWKGE010000013.1, from coordinate 169,792 downwards.
CGTCGCCGAAGGTGACGAGGGCGACCTCGCCCGAGCCCGCACCTTCCTTCGTCCGCAAGGCGGCCTCGACGGCGAACTCGTCGTAGGGGCTCATGATGAACTTGACGCCGGATGGGTCGATTTCCGTAGCGCCCTCACCGATCCGGATGCGGGTCTCGGTGTCGGGCACACGCTTCACGCATACGATGACGTCCAACGCAGAACTCCGTGTCGCAGGTTCGGGCGCCGCGAGGGGCGCCGCGGTCCGTGGTCGTCGAGACGGGAGGAGGGTCGAGGGCGCGTACCCCCGATCAGGCTCGTGGATCCGCCGCCGTCGGCGGCGGCCCCGGGCAGCGTCGGCCGCACTCGTGGCGGGGGTGGGCGCGCCCGGTCGAGCGTCGTCATCCGGACACGGTCGAAGCCGAGAGCCGGGACACGCCCGGGGACCCCCGAACGTAGAAGCGGAGGGGTCGATCGGCCGCTGCGCGCACACCGATCCGCCCGCCCACCCCGACCTCCGCGAGATCCACCGCCCAACCCGGTTCGAGTCGCAGGGGAGGCCGGCCGAGATCGTGGCCGTAGAGCACGTCCGTGATCCCCAGCGCCTGGCAGAGGCGCCCCGGGCCCGCGGCGATCGGTTCCTTCCCGCCCCTTCGGCGGGACATCACCTCCGCTCCTTCCAGGGGCTCGAGCCCGCGGAGGAGCACGGCCTGGGGATCGCCCTCGGCGCCCGTCACCACATTGACGCACCAGTGCATCCCGTAGATCCGGTACACGTAGGCGTGTCCCGGTGGACCGAACATGGCGCGATTCCTGTGGGTTCGGCCGACACGCGTGGCCGCGTGCGACGCCGGGTCGTCCGGCCCCTCGTAGGCCTCCGTCTCGACGATCACACCCGACGTCCGGACGCCGCCGATGTCCGAAACGAGTCGCGCCCCCAGAAGGCCGCGCGCCACGTCTGCCACCGGTCCAGCGAGGAATCCCGGAGCGAAGGTGGTGGACGGCTCGACACCCGCGTGCCAGGGGCGCGGGTCGTGAGGCGTCTCCACTTCCGTCAGGACTCGCTCCGCCCTCGTGAACCCCGCCTGCGGCCTCCGCGCCGGGGCCCGCGCTCGGCGCGGTTGGCACCGCCGCCATTCCCTGCAGCTCGGAGTCCGATACGCCGCTCGTAGTCCGTCTGCCAGGCGTCGAGCACCTGCTCGGCCCGTTTGGGGGTCACGGCCTCCCGGATCGCCTCCGGGTCGTCGCGGAGCACGCGGAAGAGCTCCGTGCCGAAACGCTCGACCAACGATTCCGCCGTCTTCTCCCCTACGCCCCGATACCGGTGCGTCAGATAGCGAACGATGGCGTCGGGATCGGTGGGGAGACCCAGCTCTCCCGCGTCGAAGGCTCCGGGCTCCTCTCCGACCGTGTACGCGTCGCCGTCCTCCACCTCGGCGGCGCGGGAAGCCGAAGGAGCGCTCACGACCTGTCCCGCGAAGAGTGACGGGCCTTCGTCCTCGTCGTGGCGGCGGCGGGTCGACCCGCGCCGCGGACCGAGACGACGACCGATCTCCTCTGCCTCGGACGGGTCGATGTCGATGACCGAAGCGCCCGATCGGCTCGGTTCGGGCTCCGCCGCGGTGAGCGCGGTCCGCCCTTCGTCCTGCGGGCGAACCCCACCACGCTCCCGCTCCGTATCGGGCTCGGCGCCCCCGTCGGACTTCGGCCGTGGCGCCCCACGCCCGTCCGCCAGCGTCACCTCGTAGTTCCCCGCTTCGGTCTTGAGAAGGCGGATGACGTCGTGGTCCTCCGCCTGGGACAGGAACTTGCTGAACTTCGAGAATCCCAGCTCGGCCTCGTCGAACGAGCCGTCGATCTCGAGCATCTTGCGTTTCACGTCGGAATCACGAACCGGGTCGCGGCCCGCGTCCCGAAGCTCCTCGAGGGACCGCGTCATCAGGGCGTAGGCCGCGCGCAGCGGATCCTCGGCTTCCGAGGCCTCATCCGCTTCCGAGGCCTCGTAGGCCTCCACCTGGGCGGTGGGGGTGGGGGCGGAGGCCGCCTCTTCGGCGGTGCTCCTCCCTCGTGGACCGCGCTCGCGCCGCTCACCCCTGCCCCGCCCGCGCTCCCTCCGCGGCTCGCGCTCTTCGCCCTCGTCCCTCCGGCCTCGGCCTCCCGCCGAAACCTCGTACTGACCGTTGTCGAGCTTGTGGAGCTTCACCAGTCCACGGGACGACGCCTCGGTGAGAAACTTCGAGAACTTGCTGAAGCCGAGCCCGCTCTCGTCGAAGGTCGGGTCGATCTCCTGCATCACCTGCTTCAGGCGATCCGAGCGCATCACGTCGTCGCGCTCGCTCATCCGCTTCAGGGCGTCCTTGACCAGGACCCACGGGTCTTCGGCGCGCTGATCCGCTTCCGTGGTCTTCCGAAGCCCCGAGAGGGTCGTGTAGGAGTAGTACTCGTCGCAGTTCTGGACCAGGATGTCCGAGGTCGACTCCTGGATGCCCACGCCGATCACGTACTTGCCGTACTCCTTCAGCTTGAGCACCAGGCTCGAGAAGTCGGAGTCCCCCGTGAGCAGGATGTACGTGCCGATTTCGGGCCGGGTGAAGACCAGCTCCACCGCATCGATCGCCATGCGGATGTCGGTCGCGTTCTTCTTGTTGCTCCCGTAGGCGGGCGCGAAGATCAGATCGACCGACGCTTCGGATAGGGGGACGATGTACTGGGGATACCGTCGCCAGTCGGCGTAGGCGCGCTGGACGCTGACCTTGCCCTTGATGACGTCGGAGCCGAGGAGCGTCTTGAGCTCCTTGGAGAGGTCGCTGCGCATCCCCATCGTGACGTTGTCGAAGTCGATGAGGAGGGCGGCGTGGGGGGAGTCGGACACCCCGGAGGCGACACCCCCCTGATGGGGAGCGCGCGTAAACGGACCGATCATTCGCTTGTTTCTCGCTGACCTGGTTGTGGTTGGCCGCGAGACCTCCCCACCTCGTCCACGTCCGCAGAGCGCGGACGGGGTCGGGGAAGCCTGGCAGCGCCCTCGAGGCGCTGGCGGCATGCTTCAGGCCGACCGGCTCTCCGATTGGATGTTCCTGGAGAGCTCGATCCGCCGGATCTTGCCCGTTCCCGTGCGTGGGAGCGTGTCGAAGAAGCGAACCCGGTCCGGGACCTTGGTGTCGGCGAGTGTCTCGCGACACCAGTCCACGATCTCCTGGCTCGTCACGATCGCCCCTTCCACGAGGACGATGCAGGCGCAGGTGGCTTCTCCGAGGAGCGGGTCGGCGATGCCGACTACCGCTGCCTCGCGTACCGCCGGGTGCGCCTCGAGCCGAGACTCGACTTCCCGGGGGTACACGTTGAAACCAGCCCTAATGATAACTTCTTTCCGACGGCCGACCAAATGGACGAATCCCTCTTCGTCCACGATCCCGAGGTCGCCGGTGAGCAGGTACCCGTTGCGATCGAACGCCGACGCCGTCTCTCCCGGCTGCCTGTGATAGCCCAGCATGACACCGGGTCCCTTCACGGCGATCTCGCCGACGCTCTCCACCGGGAGCTCCTCGCCGTCCCGTTCGAGGATCCTGAGGTCCGTACCCGGGAGAGGTCTTCCCACGGTGAACGTCCTCTTCATCTCGGAGTCGTCCGGACGGGTGACGCACAGCGTGGAGGAGGTTTCGGTCAGAGAGTACGCGACGAGCACCGTGTCGCAGAAGTGCTCGCGTATGCGCCGGACCAGATCGTCACTCACCGGCGATCCGGCCGGGACGGCCAGCCGCAGGCTCGACAGGTCCCGCGCACTCGCCTCCTGCTCCGCAATCTCGGCGATGAAGGCGGTGGGGACGCCGTAGTGGACCGTCGCCTCGTGGTCCGCCACGAGGTCGAGCGTTCGTCCCGGGTCGGGCTCCGGGTCGAGCACGAGCGCGGCGCCTGCAGCCAGCGCCGACAGCAGACCCGGACCCAACCCGAAGACATGGTGGAGCGCGCTCACGCCGACGATCCGGTCGTTCGCCGTCAGCCCGAGCGCGTCGGCGGTGCCCGCGGCGACCGAGAGGAGGTTCCCGTGCGACAGCTCCACACCCTTCGGCTTCCCGGTCGTGCCCGAGGTGTAGACGATGGCGAAGCACTCCCTGTTGGGGTCGACGTCGGCAGACGCATAGTCGCGCCCCGCACCCGCCGAGATGAGATCCTCGTACTGGAAGATGCGATCATCGTACCAGAGGTCTTCCTCGCCCACGGTAACGAGGTACTGCAGCTCGGGCAGGCGCACGAGCAGCTCTTCGAACACCTGCAGGAAGTCGATGTCGTAGGCGCGCTCGATCGTCACCGCGCAGACCGATTCCGAGTGGCGCAGCATGTACTGGAGCTCGGACGGCGGCTGGCGAGGGTCCAGGGGGACGATGACGCCGCCCAGCTTGGCGACGGCGAAGAGCGAGACCACGAACTCGGGGCAGTTCGGGAGGACCAGCGCGACCCTGTCCCCGGCTTCCACGCCCAGGTTCGCCAGCGCGGCCGCCAGGGCTTCCGACTGGCTGTCCACCTCTCCGAACGTGAGCGTGCCCCCGGCGCCCATCAGGTAGGGCCGACCCGGGTCGGACGTGGCCCGGGTGGCCAGAGCGGATGCGATGCTGGAACCTACAAAGCGCTCGACGAGCGCCATGGAACCTCCGCCGTTCACGAAATTCACTCAGCCGGTTGTGGTCGCGTCCCCCGGAATGTCGGCCAGCACGCCCACGACCGATGCGTCCGGCACCTCCCGGCTCCATCCCCGCCCGCTGTCCACCTCCCCTACCCGTCTCAGTAGAACGTATCGGGCACGGCCCCGCCGCGCCTTCTTGTCCGCGCCCAGGAAGCCGAGAACCGAATCGACCCGGGCTTCGTCGGCGCGGACCGTCCCTAATCCGAATCTGGCCAGCGCGCCCACGATGCGGTCGGTGGTCCCGGGATCCGTCACGCCGAGCTCCTCCCCGAGGCGGGCCTCCAGGGCCATCCCCATCGAGATCGCCGTCCCGTGGCCGATCGCGTAGGACGCCGCGGCTTCGATCGCGTGCCCGATCGTGTGCCCGAAGTTGAGGACCTGTCGAAACCCCGATTCACGCTCATCCTCGCTGACGACCCGCGCCTTGATCTGCACGGACCGCAGAACGGCCCGACGCGTCGCCGCGACGTCGCCCTCCATCAGGCGGGACGCCTCCTCCGCGAGCGCCTCGAAGTACTTGGCGTCGAGGATCGCCCCGTGCTTCACCGCCTCGGCGAGCCCCTGCGCCCGCTCCCGCGGCGGCAGCGTGCGCGTGGTGTCGGGATCGGCCAAGACGACGCGCGGCGGATGGAACGCCCCCACCAGATTCTTGCCCGCGCGAACGTCCACTCCGGTCTTGCCGCCCACCGAAGCGTCGATCATCGCGACGAGGCTGGTGGGAACCTGCACCACCGGAATGCCCCGAAGGTACGTGGCGGCCACGAATCCCGCGAGGTCGCCGGTCACGCCCCCACCCAGTGCCACCACCGCGCCATCCCGACCGACTCCCACGTCGAGCATACGGTCCGTGAGTGCCGTCCACTGCTCGCGGGTCTTCGAGGTCTCGCCGCGCGGGAAGGTGAACAGGTCCACGCGCAGGCCGGCCTCGGCGCAACGTTCCTCCGCTGCCTCTCCGTACAGGGATCCCACACGATCGTCCGAGATGATCGCGTAGCGGTGCGCAGGTGCGTACTGGCGGAGCAGCTCGGGCAGGTGCGCGAGGAGACCGCTGCCGACGAGCACGGGGTAGGCGCCTCCCCGCGAGCCCACCAGGACCGAGGATACGGAAGGGTCGGAAACGTCTTTCACGGCCGACGCCGGATGCTCACGGGCACACCTTCAGGAATGCCGACGCGGAGGAGCGCTCCGGGCGAGCCGTCCACCTCGACGGTCTCGAGGGTCGCCGGGGCGGGCAGGCCATCCAGATGAGGCTCCAGTGCCGCGACGAACGCGTCGCGCGCGGCCGCATCGTCCCACACGGAAGCCCAGGCGAGTCCCTCCCCACCACCCGCGAGTCGGACGAGCTCGTATTCGTCTCCGCCCCAGCCCTTCGCGAAGCGCGCGCTCCCCGCCCCCGCGTGTGTGTCGAGGAGCACCCCGGTCTCGAGCCGTCCCAGGTCGTCCACGCGAAGACGCCGGGCGCCGGTCACGTCGACGTCCAGAAGGACCGGAGGGTCCGTCAGGTCGTGCGTCAGCACCTGCTCCGTGGACCGGGGCAGAAGATCGCCGAAGGGCGCGACCCGGCGCCCCTCTCGCCACAGATTCTGTACGTATCCCGCCCCCTCGAGGTACGGAAAGAGGAGAGACTCCCGGATCACCGGGGGGGCACCCGCCAACGCCGGGAACTGGCTCCTCAGGCCCTCCAGGGCGGGGCGCAGTGACGCAGAGAAGTCGGGGATCTTCGCCAGGTCCACCGGTGCGCCACGCATCTGCTCGGTGAGGTATTCCAGCATCACGAGCGTGGCATGGCCCTCGATCGCCGCCTGCGCCGCGGTCTGGCGGTCGTTGTCGAGCTCGTCGGAACGGTGAGCGCGTGCAGGTCCACGGACTGGTCCTGGACGGCGTGGACGAGCTCGTGGACGAGCAGGGCCTGCAACGCCGCTGCCGGCTGGTCGTCGAGGACGAAGAGGGCCGTCGAGTCGGGCTCGTAGAAGCCGGCGACCTGCTCGGTGTAGAGGGCGAGCAGCATCGTGCGCAGGTCGAGCGTGTCGGGCACCAGGCCCAGCAACGCGTACGAGCTCACGGTCTCACGCGCCTCCTCCTCGGGCAGCTCCTCGTCGAGCTTGTGGCGAAGGTAGCGCTCGAGCTGCGCGCGGCTCCGCTTCTCGATCCGCACCGGCTCCTTCAGCTCCATCCCCGCCCGGCGTGCGAGATCCGGAAGGAGCGCCGCGGCCAGCTCGCGGAGCTCGGGGTCGGAGGAACGCACCATGGCCGGAGCCTGCTGGGCGCCGGATCGGCACGCGCCCAGGGCCATGGCGACGCCCAGGAGCACGGGAAGGCGGAACCGGCTCATGTGACCCTCTCCACCAGGAGCGCGCCCGGACCCAGCACGCTCGAGAACCGGGCCCCGGTCCATCCGGCCGCCTCGGCCACCTCCCGCACGGTCCGACCCGAGCGGGGGTCCCGCCACTCCGGTGCCACGTCGAGTAACGGGACGACGACGAAGTCCCTCGACGCCCAGCGTCGATGCGGGACGTGAAGGCCCGGCTCGTCCACAATCTCCTGTCCCACGAACAGGACGTCGACGTCGAGCACCCGGGCGGCTCCCGGGACGGTACGCACGCGTCCCGCATCGCGCTCCAGTCGCGCGGCGACGGCCAGGGCTTCACGTGGAGACAGGGAGGCGTTTCCGCGCACGACCGCGTTGAGGTAGCTCGGCTGGTCGGCTCCCCCCTCCGGTGGCGTCTCGTAGACCGCGGACGCGACCGGATCCGCGAGCACCTCCCGGAGCCCGGCGCCGGCACGGGCCAGCGCCTCGACAGGCGCGCCCAGGTTGGCCCCGAGCGCGAAGATGACGGTCCTGTCCTGCGAGCCCCGGTCCACTTCAGGCGCCTCCACCCGGAGCCCGTCCGTAGCGGTCCTGGAAGCGGACGACGTCCTCCAGGTGGGGGGTGGAGGCCTCCAGCACGTCGGCGTCGGTCAGGGCGACGATGCGGTGGACGGTGCGCGGAATCACGCGGAACGACTCTCCCGCCCCGAGGCGGACGTCTTCGAGGCCTTCCGGGGACCTCCCGACCTCGAGGCGGATCTCCCCGCTCAGGAGGTGGAGCGTCTCGTCCTTGATCTCGTGCATCTGCACGGAGAGTGCCTCACCGGCGTTCACGTGCAGGATCTTGCCCACGTAGAGGTCCGTCTCCGCCCAGATCAGCTCGTAGCCCCAGGGCTTGTCCACCCGCCGTGGCGTCGTCTTCATCCTTCTCGCGCTCCGTGTCCGGGACCGGGCATCCCCGATGGGGGTAGGAACGAAAGACGTTGACGGAGCGGCGGGACGGGGTCAAGACGGGGTTCCTCGCCGGAACCACGAGCGGGATACCGTGGCGCGAGGCCGCGGGCGAACGCTTGAGGTTCCCCCGCGGCCGCCGCTAGGTTGGCGCGGCCGAGCGCGTGCCCCGGTGCATGGCACCGCGCTTGCAGTTCCGGGGGCCACAACCCCGACATCTCCGGATCGTGATGCCCGAGGACAAGTTCCGAGCCACCCCCAAGCCCGACCTGAAGGCCCTGCTCGCCTCGGCCTGGCGTCCTCGCCTCTTCCTGCTCGCGGGGATCTTCTTCGCCGCCCTCGGTGCGGGTGGCGCCTGGGGAACCTGGAGGAACCTCTGCGCAGGTGACCGCTGCCCGTCGATCGCACAGATCAGGACGTGGGAGCCCGAGCAGACCAGCAAGCTGCTCAGCTCCGATGGCCGACTCATCGCGGAGATCGGTTACGAGCGCAGGACGCCGGTCTCCATCCATGCGCTGCCACCCTACGTGCCTCAGGCGGTCGTCGCGATCGAGGACAACCGGTTCTACAAGCACCACGGCTTCGACCCGCGGGGAATCGCGCGGGCCGCCTTCGGCGTGCTCACGGGTCGCAACCTGGGCGGCGGGAGCACGATCACGCAGCAGCTCGCCCGCAACATGTTCGATCAGATCGGCTTCGAGCGGAGGCTGACGCGCAAGCTCAAGGAAGTCCAGGTGGCCCTGGACCTCGAGCGGGTCTACACGAAGGACCAGATCCTGGAAGCGTATCTCAACGAGATCTATATGGGGCGTGGATACGGCTTCCAGAACGCGGCACGCAACTACCTCGGCAAGAACGTCACGGATGTCGACGTCGCGGAGGCAGCGCTGCTGGCAGCCATACTCAACCGGCCAGGAGTCTACGATCCGTTCCGTCATCCGGAGAACGCCAAGCGGCGACGCGACCTGGTGCTCACCCGCATGGCGGACCAGGGGTATCTGACCAAGGAGGAGGCGCAGCACTGGAAGCAGGAACCGCTCCCGGAGCACGAGCCCGAGGGCACGGCCGCCTCCATCGCGCCCTACTTCGAGGAGTGGGTCAGGCAGATCCTGGACTCACGGTTCGGGGACCAGATCTACAAGAGCGGGCTCAGGGTCTACACCACCCTCGACATGGACATGCAGAAGGCCGCGGTGGCGGCGATGAAGGAGGGCTGGGCCGCGATCGAAGCGGACCCCAACTTCGACCATCCCAAGTACGCCGAGTTCGACTCCGTCGAGAGCTTCCCGGACCAGACGCCGTACCTGCAGGGAGCGTTCATCGCCCTCGACCCGGAGACGGGATTCGTGCGTGCGCTCATCGGAGGCCGGAACTTCCAGCAATCGAAGTTCGACCGCGCGCGCCTGGCCAAGCGGCAGGCGGGGTCCTCGTTCAAGCCGTTCGTGTACACGGCGGCGATCGCGAGCGGCATTCCCGCGTCGCACATCGTGGTGGACGCTCCGGTCGTGTATCAGCAGGTGAACGGACAGGATTGGCGCCCCGCGAATTTCGACAACGAGTTCAAGGGCCCGATGACGATCCGCGAGGGCCTCTACACCTCGACGAACATGATCGCCATCAAGCTCGGCTGGGAGGAAGTGGGTATCGAGACCGTCGCCCAGACGGCGCGGCGCATGGGAATCCAGACGGAGATCGAGCGCTTCCCCTCGACCACGATCGGTGCGGCCGAGGTAATTCCCATCCAGGTGGCGGAGGCGTACTCCACCTTCCCCAACCTCGGCACCAAGGTGAAGCCCTTCCCGATCCTCCGGGTCGAGGACGCGGACGGCAACGTTCTCTTCGAACACCAGCCGGAGCGCATCCAGGTCCTCGACAGCCTCGTGACCCGGATCATGGTCTCGATGCTCGAGGACGTGGTAACGCGTGGCACGGGCTACAACGCGATCCGATTGGTTGCCGGGCTCCCCCGTGAGGTCCCCGCGGCGGGCAAGACCGGCACGACGAACGACGGCACCAACGTGTGGTTCACCGGGTTCACGCCCAACCTGCTGGCGACGGTGTGGTTCGGCATGGACCGGCCCGTCCCCATCTTCACGCTGGGGGCTGGCCGTCGGCAGGCGACCGGTGGGGCGCTCGCGGCCCCGGTGTGGGGCTCGTTCATGAAGTCCGTGTACTACGGGATGCCGCCGGACAGCGCGCAGGTCGAGGACGGCGCAGAGAAGGGCGCGGCGATGCTGCCCGTCCCTCAACCCTGGCCGATACCCTCCGGCCTCAAGGCGGTCCTCGTGGATCGGAAGACGGGAAAGCTCGCGTCCCGCTGGTGCTCCGAAGAGGATCAGTACCTCGAATACTACATTCCGGGCACCGAGCCGACCGAATACTGCGATCGATCCGGGGGACGACGCTTCCGGATCCCGCGGTGAGCGAGGAGCCGCACCCCACCCTCGTGTTCGACTCCACCAACGCGGCGCTGTGGGCGGAGGAAGTCGCCGGCGAGAACGCGATTCCCGTGGAGCTCGTCCCCGCGCCGTCCGAGTCGGACGCGAAGTGCGACCTCGCGCTGATCACGCTGGCGATGCACCTGGCGACGCTGGAAGAGGCGCTCACGTCCGCCGGGGTCCCCTTCCGGCGTTGGAAGCCGTCGGCGTAACGACCCGCGTCCGGCGCGTCACAGGTCGTCCGACGTGACGCGATGCGAGATCAGTGGCCGCGGATCGGCCGCGTCCCCGATCCGGACCGCCTCCCGAAGCGTGTGGATTCCGCGGGACAGGCCGTCGGCGTCCCGCGCGTAGACCCTCCCCAGGGGCTGCCCCCGCTCCACGTGGTCGCCCGGTCGCACCTCGACCTCGAAGCCGACACCCAGGTCGATCGTCTGGTCCATGCGGGTCCGCCCACCCCCGAGCGCGACCACTCCCGTGCCCAGCGCTCTGGGCTCCACCGTCTCGACGGTGCCTGCGTCCGACGCCGCCACCACCGCCCGCTCGGGGGCGAGGGCGAGGAGAGAGGGGTCGTCGGCCACGCGCGGATCACCACCCTGGGCCTCGACCAGACGCGCGAATCGCTCCAAGGCCGCCCCCGATGCAAGGGCTTCCCTGGCGCGCACGCGCGCCTCATCCGGCCGGAGGGGTGCGCCCGAAACGAGCAGCATCTCGCATCCCTCCTCCACCACGAGCTCGACCACGTCCGCGGGGCCGTCTCCGCGCAGGCAGGTGATCGCCTCCCGCGTCTCCACGGCATTGCCCACCGCACGACCCAGCGGCCGGTCCATCGCCGTGAGCAATGCCACCGTGTCGAGTCCTCGCCGCACCCCGATCGATACCATCGTGCGGGCGAGCTCGAGGGCCCGCCTCTCGTCGGGGATGAATGCGCCTCCACCCACCTTCACGTCCAGGACCAGACCGTCGAGCCCCTCGGCCAGCTTCTTGCTCATGATGCTGGCAGCGATCAGGGGAATCACCGGGACCGTCGCGGTCACGTCCCGCAGGGCGTACAACCTGCGATCGAGCGGTGCGATCTCCTCCGTCTGCCCGATCATCGCACAACCCACCTGCTCGAGGATCGTCCGGAATTCGTCGAGTCGCAGCGACGTGCGGAACCCTGGGATCGCTTCCAGCTTGTCCAGGGTTCCGGCGGTGTGCCCCAGCCCGCGGCCCGACATCATCGGCACGTACATCCCGAGCGCCGCCGCGAGTGGAGCGAGGACGAGGGAGACCTTGTCACCCACGCCACCGGTGGAATGCTTGTCGACCCGCGCACCGTCCAGGTAGGAAAGGTCGAGCACCGCGCCGGATTCCAGCATGCATCGGACCAGGACCTCGGTCTCGGCGTGGGTGAGCCCGCGGAAGTACATGGCCATCAGAAGGGCCGCCATCTGGTAGTCCGGGACACCGTCTTCCAGATACGCGCGCAGGAAGGCCTCGAGCTCCTCACCCGCGAGCTCGCCTCCGTCGCGCTTGGTCTCGATCACCTTCGTCGGGATCATTGACCGCCCTCCCCGTCCTCGTGACATTCGTCCCTCAAATGGATCGGCTCCGGCTCGCGTACCTCATCCCCATCGCTCTCTCCCTGGCACTGGCGGGCGCCCCGACGAGGGCGGACGCCCAGATCGGGGCCTTCGACTCGCGCGTGGGTGTCGCTCACCTCGTGGCCGAAGCCGATGCAGCGCACACCGCTCTTCGCCCCGGAGAGGCCCTGGAGTACCTGGAGCAGGCCCTGCAGATCAGGCCGGACGACTTCGAGGCGCTGTGGCGCGCGGCACGCGAGGCCGTGAACCTCGGCATGCTCACGCCTTCGGGCGACGAAGCCAAACGAACGTTCGAGTCCGCGGAAGCTTATGCACACCGGGCGCGCGAGGCGAACCCCCGGAGTCCGAGGGGAGGAGAATGGCTCGCGATCGCCCTGGGTCGCAGGGCGCTGGAGGAGGGCCCGCGTACCCGCGTGCGGCTCGCGGTCCAGATCCGGGAAGTGGCGCTGGCAACCCTGGCCCTCGATTCGACGAACGCTGGTGCTCAGCACGTCCTCGGGGAATGGAACGCCCAGATCCGCCGACTATCGGGCATCGAGCGATGGATGGCGCGGAAGTTCATGGGCGGCGGCGTCTTCGAGCAGGCGAACTGGCAGGACGCGGTGGATCACCTGCAGAAGGCCATCCAGTACGACCCTCCGGGGCTGATCCACTACCTGGATCTTGCGAAGGTCTACCGCGACCTGGGGCGAGACGAGGACGCGCGGCAGGCGCTACGCCAGGTCCTCGAGCGCCCCGCGGCAGAGCCGGTGGACGCCCTCCACAAGCAGGAGGCGCAGGACCTGCTCCGAAGCCGTTGACGGGGTGATGCTCGACGTCTTCCCGAATCGGACGGTCGACCGTGGGATCAGGTGACGAAGTGCTTTCGCGCCCCCCGGATCGCGTGGTCCACCTTTCCGCGCATGTCGTCCGTGAGATCCTCCCACTTGTCCGAAGCGGTCTCCCGGATGTCGCCCGCCTTCCTGCGGATCCGACGCCGGGTGCGGTGGCCCGGCTCGGGGGCTGCGAGCAGGGCGATCCCCGCCCCGATGACGGCCCCGAGCAGGAGCCCGGACACGAAGTTCAGCACCTGTGATTCGTGGTCGTATTCCATGGTCCCTCCCATTGTGGTCGTGCCGACCCATCCGGCCGACCTTCCCTTGTCCTATATTAGCGAACGCTGATCTGCCCGACGAGACAGGAGGATGGATGGACACGACGGCAAGCGCGTTCCGGGAAGTGGCCGTCCCGGTGTCGGTCTTCGCGATCCTACGCAAGGAGCTTGCCAGCGAGGCCGGGATGCTCCCGACGATCCACGCCTTCCACGCAGCGGGCTACCAGGCCGGGTCGGCCGCGGCGGACATGTTCCGCACCGCGCCGGACGAGGATGTGTCGTCGCTCACCGAGGACGAGTTCTGGGCCCGCCTGACGTCCTTCTTCTCGCGACGCGGCTGGGGAATCCTGTCCAGAACGACGTCGTACCCGGCCGTGGGCCTGCTCGTCAGCCACGACTGGGTGGAGTCCACCGACATCGAGGTCTCCGAAGACGCATCGTGTTCGTTCAGCACGGGGTTCCTGTCGGGCTTCCTCACGGCGTTGGCGGGTGGGCCGGTGGCCGTGCTCGAGGTCGAGTGCCGGGGACGGGGCAGCGGGTCCTGCTCCTTCGCCTTCGGGTCGGAGGCGGCGGTGCACGAGCTCTACGGGCAGCTGGTGGACGGTCGGGACCTCCACGGAGCCCTCGCGGCGCTCTGAGCTCCCACCGTGCGGGTGCTGGGTATCGATTTCGGGGAACGGCGGATCGGGCTGGCCCTGAGCGACCCGACGGGGACGCTCGCGCGACCTCTCGAGACGGTTCTTCGCCGAGCGGGGAAACGGCCACCGCTGCGGCGGCTCGAGGAGATCGGGCGCGCGCACGGGGTCGAGCGCCTGGTCGTGGGGCTTCCCCTGGGCCTCGACGGGAACGAGACGGACTGGTGCGGGGAAGTACGGGCCATGGGTGACACGCTGGCCACACGTATGGAGATCCCCGTGGAGTACGTCGACGAGCGCTTCACTTCGGTGCGCGCGGAGCGGGCCGTCCGCTCCATCGGCCTGCCGAAGCGCCGCCGAGAGGAGAAGGGGCGGGTGGACGCCGCCGCGGCCGCCCTCATCCTGCAGGGTTGGCTGGACCGGAACCGCCCATGATCCGCAGGGGCGTTCTCGTCGCCAGCCTGTGGGTCGCGGCCTGTGGTCGCCCCGTGGGGGAGCCGGTGGAGATCGCGGTCCCGCCGGGAGCGACGTTCTCCGTCGTGACGGACACCCTGGCGCATCGCGACATCGTTCGCTGGCCGGCCCTCTTCCGGGCGTATGCGCGCCTGCGCGGCGACGACGAGCGGGTGAAGGCGGGGCATTACCGGCTGGCCCCCGGGGAGCGCTGGAGCAGGATCCTGGAGGACCTGACCGCGGGAAGGGTCGTCACCGTCCCGCTCACGATCCCCGAGGGCTTCCGACTCACCCAGATCGCCGAGCGTTTGGCACCGCTCACGGGCATTCCACCGGATTCGGTGACCGCGAGACTCCGGGAACCGGGCGTGGATTCCGTTTTCGGCGTTCCCGGCCCGGGGCTCGAAGGGTATCTCTTTCCCGACACGTATCGCTTCGCCGAGGGCGTTGCGCTCGATACGGTCGTCGCGGCCATGACCCGACGGTACCGGCAGGTGTGGACCCCCGAGCGCCGTGCGCTGCGCGATTCCACGTCACTGACCGAGAAGGACGTGATCACGCTCGCCTCCATCGTCCAGGCCGAGGCACGCAGACCCGAGGAGATGCCCCGCATCGCCAGCGTCTACCTCAACCGGCTCGACCGGGGGATGCTCCTCCAGGCCGACCCGACCGTGCTCTATGCGCTCGGCGGCCCGCGGGATCGCCTGCTCTTCGCCGCCATCGACTCCGTGGCCGGGAGCCCCTACAACACGTACACGCAGGCGGGACTGCCGCCCGGCCCCATCGGCGCACCGGGCGAGGAGGCCATCGATGCGGTCCTGCGACCGTCGGGCGAGTCGTTCCTCTACTTCGTGGCCTGGCCGGACGGAAGCCATCACTTCAGCCGAACGCTCGCCGAGCACAACCGGAAGGTCGCCCAGGCGCGGAGGGAGCGTGCGCGCGTGAAGGACGATCCGGGCGCGCCCGGACGCCAGTGAGCGCCGAGGATCGCCTCAGGGCCGCACTCCGGCTCCTCGTGATCACTGATCGGCGGCTCGCCGGCGCCCGCACCGTTCCGGAGGTCGTCGCCGCCGCACTGCACGCCGGCGCTCGGGCCGTGCAACTGCGCAACAAGGGGGAGAGCGCCCGCCAGCTCCTCGACCTCGGCGCGGAGCTGCGCGCCCTCACGCGCGACGCCGGAGCGCTGCTCTTCGTCAACGATCGGCTCGACGTGGCCCTGGCGCTCGCAGCGGACGGCATACACCTGGGCCCGAACGATCTCCCGGTGGCGGCCGCCCGGGCCGTGGCGCCACCGGGATTCCTCATCGGGCGGTCCGCGGACGACCCCGAAGTAGCGCGCCGCGCCGTTGCCGAGGGCGCCGACTACATCGGCTGTGGAACCGTCTATCCCACCAGCACCAAGCCGAACGCAGGCGACGTGATCGGCGTGGAGGGAGTCGAGCGCGTGGCGCGGGCGGTGACGGCGCCGGTCGTGGCGATCGGGGGTATCACGGTCGAGAAGGCCGCCGAGCTGTCGCGCACCGGAGCCTGCGGGGTCGCGGTGGTGGGTGCCGTGATGTCGGCCCCGGATCCCGCTCGGGCGGTCCGTGGGCTCCTCACCCCCTTCGAAGCGCGGGAAAGCGAGTAGGCCTCCCGAACGGCGGCGGCGGGCGCGTCTCCGGCATGGAGTGCGTCTCGATGGACACCATTCCCGTGACCACCGACCAGATGTGGGTCGTCACCGGGATCACCGCGGCGATCGACTTCGGCCTCGTGGCCCTCCTGTGGCGCCGCGTCCGCCCGCCCTGGCCGGAGCGCATGGGTCTGCGTCTCACCTCGGCGGGAGCCCTGTTCTTCGCGCTCCTGTACGGGTGGGCGGCGTGGACGTATTGGAGCACGTGCTACGGGCACGTGCTGCCCGAGTGGGTGAAGTGGGCCGCCCCGGCATGGGGGCTTCTGGAAGGTGCCCTCGGCGGCGTGTTCTGGTGGGTCGCCCGGCGCGTGACGCCCGGGAGGCCCGTGCCGGTCTTTCTGGCTCTGGGCGCGTTGGAGTCGGTGCCCGGCCACCTCCACGGAGTCTATCGGCGAGGCCTTCTGGATGCGTGCGCCCCCGTCCTCGGGATCTCCCCTTCGTCGGCGCTGGTATTCGGGGTCTTCGAGTTCGGGTTCTACTGGGCGATCCTCCTCGCGCTCTCTTATCGGAAGGACCGTCGGAATCGCCCCCGGCAGAGGTAGTGGCGGGGCGCTGGGGCTCAGGGGAAAGGGGAACGCCCCCGGGTCGCGGGAGGCGAGCGGGGGCGTTCGGAAAGGAGTCGGCGGCGACGTACTCTCCCACCGAGCTGCCCCGGCAGTACCATCCGCGCTGCAGAGCTTAACGGCCGTGTTCGGGATGGGAACGGGTGTATCCTCTGCGCTACAGCCACCGACAATCCTGGGCGGGCCGTTGAAATCGGCGCAGGAGGTCGTTGGGCTGCGGGGGCCGACCTGCGAAGTATCTTTCGATACTCCTCGGTCATCCTCCTCGCCCGCCTACTCCTGCATCCGATTTGAACGGCCCCAGACACTGTGGTTCGCGTACGGGGAGCCGTTCGATCGGCCTGCGAGATGTCGAACAGAGGTGGAGTGGGGACGTGAGCGCCTGGAAGCGTGGCTGTGACAGCGCAGCTTGGTGTGATGTGAACTGGATGGGGGAGGAGCCGGTCAAGCCACTCGGGCGATTAGTACGGCTCGGCTTCACGTGTTGCCACGCTTCCACCTACCGCCTATCGACGTAGTCGTCTCCTACGGCCCTTCTGAGACCCGAAGGTCTGGGAGCGTTCATCTTGGAAGGGGCTTCCCACTTAGATGCTTTCAGCGGTTATCCCGTCCCGACGTAGCTACCCGGCGATGCCCCTGGCGGGACAACCGGTACACTAGTGGTCGGTCCATCCCGGTCCTCTCGTACTAGGGATGGCTCTCCTCAACGCTCCAACGCCCACGACGGATACAGACCGAACTGTCTCACGACGTTCTGAACCCAGCTCATGTACCACTTTAACGGGCGAACAGCCCGACCCTTGGGACCTTCTCCAGCCCCAGGATGTGATAAGCCGACATCGAGGTGCCAAACCGCCCCGTCGATGTGAACTCTCGGGGGCGATAAGCCTGTTATCCCCGGCGTACCTTTTATCCGTTGAGCGACGGCCCTTCCATTCGGAACCGCCGGATCACTAAGGCCTACTTTCGTACCTGCTCGATCCGTCGATCTCGCAGTCAAGCTCCCTTCTGCCTTTACGCTCTTCGTGCGATTACCGACCGCACTGAGGGAACCTTTGCGCGCCTCCGTTACGCTTTGGGAGGCGACCGCCCCAGTCAAACTACCCGCCTGCCACGGTCCCCGACGAGGATTCACTCGCCTGGGTTAGAGCTTCAACATCACAAGGGTGGTATTTCACCGGTGACTCCCCAAGAGCTAGCGCCCCTGGTTCATAGTCTCCCACCTATGCTACACATGCAGTGCCGAAACCCAATGGCAGGTTATAGTAAAGGTGCACGGGGTCTTTTTGTCCTGTCGCGGGTAATCGGTATCCTCACCGATACTCCAATTTCGCCGAGCTTGCGGAGGAGACAGCGCCCAGATCGTTACGCCATTCGTGCAGGTCGGAACTTACCCGACAAGGAATTTCGCTACCTTAGGACCGTTATAGTTACGGCCGCCGTTTACCGGGGCTTCAATTCAGAGCTTCGCAGCCCGAAGGCCACTAACCCCTCCTTTTAACCTTCCGGCACCGGGCAGGCGTCAGTGCCTATACGTCGTCTCAGCGACTTCGCAGACACCTGTGTTTTTGCTAAACAGTCGCCTGGGCCGATTCTCTGCGGCCCGCTTCAGCTCTCCGTGCAACACGGTTCACCTACCACGGGCTCCCCTTCTCCCAAAGTTACGGGGACATTTTGCCGAGTTCCTTCTCCGCAAATCACTCGAGCACCTTAGGCTTCTCGCCTCGCCTACGTGTGTCCGTTTACGGTACGGTCACAGTGCACACTCCCCTGCGAAGCTTTTCTCGGCGGCCTGATTAGGAACCCTTTGCGGGGTCCGAAGACCCCTTCGGCATCGGCGCTCGGCTAAAGGGGCGGATTTGCCTACCCCTCATCGCCTACCACCTTGCATCGGAATCCACCACCCGACGGTTCTTTCACTTCCGCGTCCCTCCTCAGGGTCGAACGCATACACTGCGGTACAGGAATGTTGACCTGTTTCCCATCGCCTACGCCTCTCGGCCTCGGCTTAGGGGCCGACTGACCCGGAGCGGATGAGCCTGGCTCCGGAACCCTTAGGCTTTCGGTGACGGAGATTCCCACTCCGTTTATCGCGTACTCATTCCGGCATCCTCACTTCCCTGCGCTCCACCGGTGCTCTTCCGAGCCGGCTTCGACGCCCAGGGAACGCTCCCCTACCATGCTTCCCACCCGTAGGTGGGTCACATCCGTAGCTTCGGCGGCATGCTTGAGTCCCGACCATTATCGGCGCAGATCCACTTGACTAGTGAGCTATTACGCACTCTTTCAAGGCATGGCTGCTTCTAAGCCAACCTCCTAGTTGTCTCTGCAAATCCACATCCTTTCTCACTTAGCATGCACTTCGGGGCCTTAGCTGACGGTCTGGGCTCTTTCCCTCTCGCGGACGGACATTATCGCTCGCCCACTGACTCCCAGGGTCCATCTGTAGGGCATTCGGAGTTTGCTTGGGGTCGGTAACCGGGTAAGGCCCCTAACCCATGCAGTGCTCTACCTCCCTCAGACATGTCCTGAGGCTATACCAAAATATATTTCGGGGAGAACCAGCTATCTCTGAGCTTGATTGGCCTTTCACCCCTATCCACAGCTCATCCGAGTAGTTTTCAACCCACACCGGTTCGGGCCTCCACCAGGTGTTACCCCGGCTTCACCCTGGCCATGGATAGATCGCTTCAGTTTCGGGTCTGCCCCCACGTACTTCAACGCCCTCTTCAGACTCGCTTTCGCTTCGGCTCCAGCCCTTAAGGCCTTAACCTCGCACGTGAGGAGCAACTCGCCGGATCATAATGCAAAAGGCACGCAGTCACCCACGAACCCCCCGTAAGGGGTCCCAGGCTCCTACCGCTTGTATGCACAAGGTTTCAGGGTCTCTTTCACTCGCCGTCAGGCGTTCTTTTCACCGTTCCCTCACGGTACTATGCGCTATCGGTCATGAGCTCGTATTTAGCCTTGGAGGATGGTCCCCCCTGATTCGACCGGGATTCCTCGTGCCCCGGCCTACTCGGGTACTCCAGCCACTCGCTACTCGCGTTTCGCATACGGGACTCTCACCCTCTACGGTCCGCCATTCCAGGCACGTTCCGCTACGCTTTCGCTCGCTTTCCCTGAAGCCCCGCAACCCCGCAGAAGTCTCCCCCCACGGTTTGGGCTCTTCCCGGTTCGCTCGCCGCTACTTCGGGAATCTCGTTTGATTTCTCTTCCTCCAGGTACTTAGATGTTTCAGTTCCCTGGGTTGGCTTCCCTCTCGGGATGACGCGGTACGACCCGCGCCGGGTTGCCCCATTCGGATATCCTCGGATCGACGCTCGCTTGCAGCTCCCCGAGGCTTTTCGCAGCTTGCCACGTCCTTCGTCGCCGGCTCATGCCTAGGCATCCACCCTGTGCACTTTCCCGCTTGACCGAACGCTCCTTGGTGGCCAGCCCTTTTGCCCTTCGCCGGCCCCAATTCCCCATTCAGTCACACCAGAAAGCCGTCACAACTCCTGCTTCTTCTGTGGCTTCGACTCCCGCCCCCCGGACCGCGCAGACCTCGCGCTTGGGGACGAAAGCCTCACCTAAGGCTCTCACTTCCCTACTCCACCTCTGTTTTCAAAAAGCTCGTTGGGCTCCGCGACGACGCTCCGGCGCAGCCGGGGTCCTTGCGGAGCAGGTAAAGATAGAGAAACGAACGGAGGCGGTCAACGCGTCGAAAAAGGCTAGATTCCCCCCTCGGCGAGCAGCTTCTCGACCTCGTCCCCGGTCACGTGGAAGTCCCCGAGGGCGAACCCGGACTCGGGCGTGTGCCAATCGGACCCTCCGCTCTTCAGGAGGCCTGCGCTCCGGCAGATGGCTTCGAGTCGGAGGACGTCGTTCCTCCCGTGCGTCGGGCGGTAGGTCTCGAGGCCGCGGAGGCCCGCGCGGACGAGACCGGGAAGCAGGGCGTCGATCACGTCGCCCGGCGGATGCGCCCAGACCGGGATGCCTTCGGCCTCCAGGATCAGCGCCACGGCCTGCTCCGGCTCCAGCAGCCGGGTGGGCACGAACGCGGGGTGCTGGTCACCGATGAGCCTGTTGAAGGCATCCGGCACCGACGTCGCGTACCCGCCCGTCACCAGCGCTCGGGCCAGGTGGGGGCGCCCGATGTTCACCCGCTCGGGACCCGCCGCACTCTCCACCTCCTCGAAGGTGACCTCGACGCCCTGGGAACCGAGGCGCGCCAGCATCTCCCGCATCCGCGCCTCCACGCAGCTCGCCGGCGCGGCGAGTGTGGCGCTCGAGCGGCGGGGCGGCGGGATCCACGAAGTACCCCAACACGTGGATCTCCCTGTCGCCGTATGTAGAGCTGACCTCGAGCGCGGGAATCACCTGGACGTCGCAGGTCACCCCGGCGGCCTGGGCGGCCGCCAGCCCCGCCGTCGTGTCGTGGTCGGCGATCGCGATCACGTCGAGGCCTCCGTCGGAGGCTCCGCGGACCACCTTCTCCGGAGGCCAGGCCCCGTCGGAGGCCGTGGTATGGATGTGGAGGTCGAGCCTCATCCCGTCACCCGGTCGCCATCCGGGGAGCCCGGCCTAGACGAGGGGGTTGCCCGCCGTGGCGAGGACGTCCTCCGGGTGGATGATCGCCTCGGGGGGGATCTCCTCCGGCGGCTCGTCGCCCGCGTACTCCGTGAGCACGGTCACCTGGTCCCGCAGCACCTTCAGGACGCCGCCCGCCACGTGGAACCGCTCGCTTCCGCCACCGGGCGCCTCCAGGGAGACCTCACCCGCCCCCAGGAGCGCGAGGAACGGAGCGTGCCCGGGAAGGATGCCCACCTTTCCGTCCCACGCGGGTATCACAAGTGCGGACGCGTCGCCCTCGTAGACGGTACGCTCCGGGGAGACGACCTTCACGCGCAGCACCCCGTCCGCCACGTCAGCCCTCCTTCGCCAGTTGCTCGCCGGCCGCGATGACGTCCTCGATGCCGCCCTTCATGTAGAAGGCCTGCTCCGGCAGGTGGTCGAGCTCGCCGTTGGCCACTCGCTCGAAGGATTCGATGGTATCCTCGAGCTTCACGTACTTGCCAGGAATGCCGGTGAATGCCTCCGCAACGTGGAACGGCTGCGAGAGGAAGCGTTGGATTCGCCGGGCCCGGCCGACGATGACCTTGTCCTCTTCGGTGAGCTCGTCCATCCCCAGGATCGCGATGATGTCCTGCAGATCCTTGTAGCGCTGGAGGATCTCCTGGACCCGGGTGGCGACGCGGTAGTGACGCTCGCCGATGAACTGCGGGTCCATGATCCGGGAAGTCGAGTCCAGGGGGTCCACCGCCGGGTAGATGCCGATCTCGGTGAGCGCGCGCGTCAACACGGTGGTGGCATCCAGGTGCGTGAAGGCGGCGGCCGGCGCCGGATCGGTCAGGTCGTCCGCGGGCACGTAGATGGCCTGCACCGAGGTGATGGAGCCCTGACGCGTCGACGTGATGCGTTCCTGCAGCTCGCCCATCTCCGTGCCGAGCGTCGGCTGGTAGCCCACCGCGGAAGGCATGCGGCCGAGGAGCGCTGATACCTCCGAGCCGGCCTGGGTGAAGCGGAAGATGTTGTCGATGAAGAGCAGCACGTCCTGGCCCTCGACGTCGCGGAAGTACTCCGCGACGGTCAGGCCGGAAAGGCCGACACGCAGACGGGCTCCGGGCGGCTCGTTCATCTGGCCGTAAACCAGCGCGGTGGACTCGAGGACGCCCGACTCCTTCATCTCGAGCCAGAGGTCGTTGCCTTCGCGCGTGCGCTCACCCACGCCGCAGAAGACCGAGCGGCCGCCGTGCTCCTTGGCGATGTTGTCGATGAGCTCCATGATGATCACGGTCTTGCCCACGCCGGCGCCGCCGAAAAGACCGGTCTTGCCGCCCTTCACGTACGGAGCGAGGAGGTCCACGACCTTGATGCCGGTCTCGAAGATCTCGGTCTTCGGCTCGAGCTGGTCGAACTTCGGCGCTTCCCGGTGGATCGGCCAACGCTCGACCTCGCCTGCATCCTCTCCGCCGACGGGACCCAGATGGTCCACGGGCTCGCCGAGCACGTTCAGGATGCGGCCGAGGGCGACCTCACCCACCGGCACCGAGATCGCCTGGCCCGTGTCGACGACGTCCATTCCGCGCATCACGCCGTCCGTCGAGGACATGGACACCGCGCGCACCTGACCTCGACCGATGTGCTGCTGCACCTCGGCGACCAGGTCGATCTCCTGTCCCCCCTCCGTGACTCCCTTCAGGTGGAGCGCGTTGTAGATCTCCGGGAGGTGCTCGGGGTGGAACTCGACGTCCAGCACCGGCCCGATGACCTGCACGACCTTTCCGATGTTCTGCTCAGCCATGGTATCCCTGTTTAGAAGGTCGGTGCGCCCTCGCCCTACTCGAGGGCGGCGGCGCCGCCGACGATCTCGGCGATTTCCTGCGTGATCTGGCCCTGGCGGGCCCTGTTGTACGTCCGGGTGAGGGTCTCGAGCATCTCCCCGGCGTTGTCCGTCGCGTTCTTCATCGCGGCCCGACGGGCTCCTTGCTCTGCAGCCGCGTTCTCCACCAGCGCCCTGTAGATGGCGTTGCGCACGTAAACTGGAAGAATCCGCTCCAGGATCATGTCGCCCGCCGGTGACATGATGAAGGCGTCCGCCGAGGTCGACGCGGCCTCCGGCCGGATCGGCAAGAGGTCCCACACCCTGGGAGGAGTGGACATGGCGGAACGGAAATCCGAGCTGACCACATGGACGACGTCCAGCTCGCCGGACTCGAAGCGGGCTCGGATGGGCCCGACCAGCGACTCGGCGTCCTCCACCGTCGGATGGTCACCGATGTCCATGCGCGCGGTCTCCATCGGCTCGCCGCGGAAGCGGAAGAAGGCCATGCCCTTCTTGCCCGCCACGTGGAGCTCGGTCTCGACCCCCGCCCCACGGAGCTTCTCGAGCAGATTCCTCGCCTCCCGGATGAGGTTGGCGTTGAAGGCGCCCGCGAGGCCTCGGTTCGCCGTGAGGAGCAGGATGGCGGCCCGCCGGACCTCGGCGGGGCGTCTCAGGATGGGAAAGCGCTCAGCCAGGGCCGGAGAATACAGCCCGCGCACGATCTCGCCCAGCGCCTGAGAATACGGCCGGGCGGCGTAGACCCGATCCGTCGCACGCTTGAGCTTCGAGGTCGCCACGAGCTCCATCGTGCGCGTGATCTGCCGGGTGTTCTCCACCGACTTGATCCGTCGCTTGACTTCCCTGGCGCCAGCCACGTCGTCGTCCTCTCGAGATGGGGACCGGTTCGACTCAGACCGCGGCGGTGGCCGCGGAGCGCGTCTCTTCCTGCGCCGAGAACGTCTCGTTGTAGCCTTTCGCGGCTGCCACGAGACCCTTCTCGATCTCCTCCGTCAGCTGCTTCCCTTCCCGGATGTCGTCGAGGATGTCCTGGTGGTGGCTCGCCATGTATTCGTGGAATCCCCGCTCCCATGCACGAACGCGAGAGACGTCGACCTCGTCCAGGTAGCCGTTGGTCACCGCGTAGATGATCGCGATCTGGTTCTCCACCGCCATCGGCTGGTACTGCGGCTGCTTCAGGACCTCGACCGTGCGCGCCCCGCGGGCGAGCTGACGCAGCGTGGCGGCGTCCAGATCCGAGCCGAACTGGGCGAACGCTTCGAGCTCGCGGTACTGCGCCAGATCCAGGCGCAGACGACCGGCCACCTTCTTCATCGCCTTGATCTGCGCGTTGCCGCCCACCCGCGACACCGAGATGCCGACGTTCACGGCCGGACGCACACCGGAGAAGAAGAGGTCCGGCTCCAGGAAGATCTGGCCGTCGGTGATCGAGATGACGTTCGTCGGGATGTAGGCGGACACGTCGCCGCCCTGCGTCTCGATGACCGGCAGCGCAGTGAGCGACCCGCCCCCCAGCTCGTCGGAGAGCTTGGCGGCGCGCTCGAGCAGGCGGGAGTGCAGGTAGAAGACGTCGCCGGGATATGCCTCGCGGCCCGGCGGGCGGCGAAGAACCAGGGAGAGCTGGCGATAGGCCTGGGCCTGCTTCGAAAGGTCGTCGTAGATGACGAGGGTGTGCTTGCCCTGCCACATGAAGTGCTCCGCCAGCGCGCACGCGGCGTACGGGCGCGATGTACTGCATCGGCGCCGGGTCCGAGGCGCTGGCGGCCACGACGATCGTGTAGTCCATGGCGCCGTGCTCGGCGAGCGTCTCCACCACGGTGCGCACCTTGCCGGCCCGCTGACCGATGGCGCAGTAGATGCAGATGACGTCGGTGTTCTTCTGGTTGATGATCGTGTCCACCGCGATGGCGGTCTTGCCCGTGCCGCGGTCGCCGATGATCAGCTCGCGCTGCCCGCGGCCGATGGGGATCATCGAGTCGATGGCCTTGAGGCCCGTCTGCAGCGGCTCCTTCACGGGTTGGCGGAGCACGATGCCCGGGGCGACGATGTCGATCTGGCGCGTGCCCTCGATGCCCTCGACGGGGCCGTGCCCGTCGATCGCGTTGCCCAGCGGGTCCACGACGCGGCCCAGGTAGCCGGCGCCCACGTTCACCTCGAGCACCCGGCCGGTGCGGCGGACGTGGTCGCCCTCCTGCAGGTGGGTCCATTCGCCCAGGATCACCGCGCCGATGTTGTCCTCCTCGAGGTTCAACGCCAGCGCCGTGACCGTCTCACCCGTTTCGGTCGAGGTGATCTCCAGCATCTCCGAGGCCATGGCCTTGGTGAGGCCGTAGATACGTGCGATCCCGTCCCCTACCTCGAGGACCTCGCCGATCTCCTCGGCTCGGAGGTCTTCCTCGTAGTGCTCGATCTCCGAGAGGAGGACGCCCTGGATCTCACTTGCGCGAAGCTGGGACTCGTTGGCCATCTTATCTGTCGAATCCTGGAGTTGGTTGGGGTCGTCAGCCCTGCCCGGCGGCAGGCAGCTGGGCCTTCATGAGCTGGCGGCGCATCCCGTCCAGCTTCGTACGAAGCGACCCGTCGTAGATCGTGTCTCCGGTACGGACGATCACACCCCCGAGAATGGCCGGCTTCAACCGGATGTGGGGGATCGCCCTCTTGCCGAGAAGCTCCGTCAGGCGGCTCGCGAGAAGGTCGCGTGTAGCGTCGTCCATGGGCCGGGCCAACGTCACCTCGACGTGCGCCCGCCCTTCGTGCTCATCGAGCAGCGCCGCGTATTCCCTCGCGATGTCCCGTAGGAGCCGCTGGCGTCGCTTGTCGATCGTGATCAACAGGAAGTGCACGAGCTGGGCCGGAAGCTCGCTGCCGAACACCTTGCGCACCACGGCCTTCTTGTCGGCGTCCGCGATCCTCGGCGTCTCGAGGAGGAGGCGGAACCTGGGATTCTCGTCGAGCAGGCGAGCTACGGTCTCGATGCCCTCCGCGAACGTCTCCAACCCCTCGTGGCGCTGGGCGAGCTCGAAGAGCGTCCCGGCGTAATTGCGCGCGACGGTCTCGTCTCTCACGCCCGTGCTCCGGGGCTCTCCGGCATCTCGTCGAGGAAGCGCTCGACGAGCTGACGGTCCTTCGCCTGGTCCAGGTGCTCGTGGAGCAGCCGCGAGGCCGCGGCGAGCGCGAGGTCGACCGACTCCTTGCGAAGCATCTCGAGCGCGGCGTCTCGTTCCCGCTCGATATCCTGACGCGCGCGCTCCACGATGCCTTGCGCCCTCCACCCGGGCCTTCTCCTCGATCTCCTTGCGGACGCGGTCGCCCGCGGCCCTTCCCTCCGCGAGGATCTCGCCCGCCTGACGCCTGGCGTCGGCGAGCTGTCGCCGGTGCTCGTCGAGCAGCTTCTCCGCCTCGGCCTGCCTCGCCGCCGCCTCGTCGAGCGCATCCTGGATGCCCTTCTCCCGGGCGTCGACGGCCGCGAGGATCGGGCCCCACGCGTACCTGCCGAGGAGGAACACCAACCCGGCGAACACCAGCAGCGTCCAGGTGCTCAGCCCGACATTGATGTTGAACAGCTCACCCCCGCTCGGGCCCTCGGCTCCGTGCTCCTGCGCCCAGAGGGCCAGGGGCGACGCGGCCAGGAGGACAAGCGCAGCCGGTACGATTCGCCTCGCTCTCATCGCTCTCTCCATAGGTTCTTCCGGATCCCGGCCCCGCTCCGCCACGAGGCGGGAGGAGGGCCACCTGGGGCGGAGCCGCAACGGTGCACGCGCTCGCGGCTCGAAACGGCCAGGCCTAGAGGAACTTGTAGAGGATCGTGATGACGAGGGCGAAGAGCGCGACGCCTTCGATGAGGGCCGCGAGGATGATGGCAGCCGTCTGGATCGTACCGGCCGCCTCGGGCTGCCGTGCGATGCCCTGCGTCGCGCCGCTTCCGATCTGGCCGATGCCGATGCCGCAGCCGATCACGGCGAGGCCGATGCCGATGCCGGCACCCAGGAGGCTCAGCGAGTTCTTGGCGACTTCAGCGTTCGTGGCCGCTTCCTGAAAGGCGGCGAGCATTGCGTGGAGCATGGTCGGTTCGTCGTCCTTGGTTGGGTATGGCGACTGCGTTGTAGAATCAGTGTGCGTGGCGGATCAGTCCGATGAACACCGCCGTGAGCATCGCGAAGATGTACGCCTGGAGGAACGCGACGAACACCTCCAGGAGCATGAAGGCCCACACCATCCCGAGCGATGCGCCCGCGATGGCCCACTTCCCCAGGGCCAGGTGAGCGAACATGAAGATCATGCCCAGGAGGGACAGCACCAGCGTGTGTCCCGCCGTCATGTTCGCGAAAAGCCGGATCATCAGTGCGAACGGCTTGGTGAGCTTCCCGAGGAACTCCACTGGGGTCAGGATGATCAGCATGATGCCCTGTCCGATCTTCCCCATCCCCGGAGGCGCATAGAAGATCGTCTTCATGTATCCGCTGAAGCCGAGCTGCCGCATCCCCGAGACCTCCACCACCACGAACGACACGATGGCCAGGGCCCCCGTCACGCTCAGATTCCCGGTGGGCGTCGAGCCGAAGGGGACGAGCCCGAGGAGGTTCATCACGAGGATGAAGAAGAAGAGGGAGAGGATGTAGGGCGTGTACCCGTCGGCGCCGTGGCCGATGTTGCGCCGGACCACCTCGTCCCGGAAGAAGAGGATGAGCGCCTCCATCGCGTTGGCGAACCCCTTGGGCGCGCGGTCCGTGTAGCGGCCCCGCATCGCCCGGGCGACGGGGACGAACACCGCCAGCACGATGAGCGCGGCGATGACCATGAAGACGATGTGCTTCGTCGGAGACAGGTCCAGGGTCAGCCCTCCGAGGTGCAAGGGCTCCCACTGAGGCAGGTGGAAGACCTTCCCGTGACCGAGGATGCTGACGTCCACCTCTTTCCCGTCGGCCAGGTGGTGAATCAGCATACCCTGGAGATTCGGGGTTTCCCGGGGCGCGGCCTCCTGCGCCGCTTGCCCACCCTCGTGAAGGGCCTGGAGCAGTCCCAGCAGCTTCATCTCGAACAGGTTCCTAGGTCGTTTCGCCCGCCCCGGGCCGGAAGTACACCGGCTCGAGCAGGAGCAGTCCAAAGAAGAACCCCGCCAGCGCGAAGAGCATCGGAATCGTGCCCGGGGCATCCCGCCGGATCGCGAACGTCGCGACCACGGCGATCACCGCCATCCGAACCAGCGTGCCCCCGGCCCATACGGCCAGGAAGCCGTTCACCCGATCCCGGTACCGGATCAACAGCCAGAACGCCAGGACCTGGACGGAAAGCGCGACGGCGCCAGCCGTCATGACGCCCCGCCTGCCCTCGACGCCCAGGAAGGGCCAGAGCGCGAGCGTCACGAGCGCGATGCCTGCCAGGCCCGAGAGGGCGTATCGGAGCGGAGCGCTCATCGATCGGTGTCCGAGCGTTGCCGTGGTTCGATCACGATGTGGTAGTACAGGCTGTAGAAACCAGCGCCGGCCCCGACAAACGCTCCAGTCACCAGGAGCCACGGCGACGTGCCCAACTTCCCG
The DNA here is from genome assembly GCA_963848895.1 of uncultured Gemmatimonadales bacterium. Taxonomy (GTDB): domain Bacteria; phylum Gemmatimonadota; class Gemmatimonadetes; order Longimicrobiales; family Gaopeijiaceae; genus SZUA-318. Next base: position 141,511 of record CAWKGE010000013.1, on the reverse strand, counting down.
TCCAGCCACGCCCCCACGCCCAGGAAGAGCAGCACGGAGAGCGCCCAGGCGAGCCCATAGCCCATGTGCTGGCCGGAGGCCCTGATGAGGTCCTGGGGGTCCGTCCCCTTTCGGTCTCCGGACACGGTTCGCTCCGTTTTGGCCTAGAGCCTGCGGAAACTAGCGCTTGTGAAAAAAAACGCAAGCAGGAAGCGCGCCATTTTGGCGGCTTTCCGAGGCCCTCGACGGACGGCGGACGCCACCCCGGCCCTTTCGGTGCCACTCCACCGCCACCCCCTCCGATTGCGGGCCTCCTCGCGCGGATCCGCGCGCCCCCCTGGCGGGTACGGACCTGACCGCTTTTCTTGGAGCCCGCACGGCCGTTCGACCGGCCTGCCCGCCCCAGGCGGAACGCGCTCCTCACGCATTCCAGGATGGCCACCATAGAGACGCCCACGGCTGATCGCGACCTCGAGCTCCTCGACCGCGTTGCGGAGGTGTCTTCCGCGCTCCGGTCCGAGGTCGAGAAGAGAATCGTAGGGCAGTACGATGTCGTTGAGGGGTTGCTGACCGCGCTCCTGGCGAACGGACACGCCCTCCTGGTCGGCGTGCCCGGGCTGGCCAAGACCCTCCTCATCCAGACCGTGGCGGAGGCCCTCGACCTGCAGTTCAGCCGCATCCAGTTCACGCCGGACCTCATGCCGACGGACATCACCGGCACCGAGGTCATCGAGGAGGACCGCACGACCGGGCGCCGCGTCTTCCGCTTCGTGAAGGGGCCGGTCTTCGCCAATATCGTATTGGCCGACGAGATCAACCGCACCCCGCCCAAGACGCAGGCGGCGCTGCTACAGGCGATGCAGGAGCGGGCCGTCACGACGGCGGGTGAGACCTACCCGCTGGAGCCCCCCTTCTTCGTCCTCGCGACCCAGAATCCCATCGAGCAGGAGGGGACGTACCCCCTTCCCGAGGCGCAGCTCGACCGGTTCATGCTCGAGTTGCCCATCGGCTATCCTTCGCGCTCGGAGGAGGAGGAGGTCGCCATGAGGACCACGGGCACGGATGAAGCGGACATCAGGAGTATCGTCACGGCTTCCGAGCTCATCGAGCTCCAGCGGCTCGTCCGGCGCGTGCCCGTCCCACCCTCCCTCGTCTCGTTCGCGGTGCGCATCGCGCGGGCGACGCGTCCCGGCGAGGAAGCGGCGAAGGTGTCTCGGCGCTACGTTGCATGGGGAGCGGGCCCACGCGCCTCACAGTTCCTGGTCCTCGGAGCCAAGGCTCGCGCGGCGGCACGAGGCTCGGCCCTCCCGTCGCTCGATGACGTACGGGCCGTGGCGCCCGCGGTGCTCGCGCACCGACTCGTCCTCAACTTCGAGGCGGAAGCCGACGGGCGGGGCACGCGAGACGTGATCCAGGAGCTCCTCCAGGAGTCAGAGGGTTGGACGTAGACCGAAGTAGCGGGACGGGCCGACCCCCTCCCGACAGACGGCCATGACGAGCTGGATCCTCGGCGTCGGCCTCGTGCTGCTCACGCTGTCCGCCATCCTCACGGCTGCCGGCACCGCCGTCTTCCAGATCGGTGCGTCCCGCCTGCGCACGCTGCAGGAGGAGGGGTTCCAGGGTGCGGAGCCTCTCGCGCGTCTCCGGGCCGATGAGCCGCGCACGCGGACCGCCCTGCGCGTCGTCACCGCCGGCCTCGACCTCTTCGTCGTGGGGCTGGCCGCGATCGGAGCCGAGGGTACGACGACCCTCCTGGTCCTCCTGGTCGCGATCGGCGTCGTGCTCTTCCTCGGGGATCTGGCTCCACGGATCGTCGCGGGTCGGTACCCGATCCGCCTGGCACTCCTCGCGGCCCCCTTCCTCCTGCGCTCCAGCGGTTGGCTCCACGCGGTCGCCTTCCCGTTCACCCGCCTGGAAGACGCATTGGCCGGCGGCGGGAACGGTGAGGCCTCGGCCGAGGAGCGGGCGCTGCGGGAGATCCAGGAGCTCGGTCAGGAGGAAGGCGTCCTCGAAGAGCACGAGACCCTCCTCGTGGAGCGCGCGTTCCGCCTCGACGAGCTGACGGCGTGGGACGTGATGACCCCGCGCGTGGATGTGTTCGCGTGGAAGGACTCCACGCTCCTGCAGGATATCGTCGGTGAGCTCTCCGGCGTTCCGTACAGCCGCGTTCCGGTGTACGGGGAATCGGTGGACGACGTCACGGGCATCCTGTATGTGCGGGAGGCCTACGAAGCCTTCGTCGAGGAAAAGCGCGACCTTCCGCTCTCGGCCCTCGCTCGCGAGCCCTTCTACGTGCCCGGGTCGCTGTCGCTGTCGAGGCTGCTCCAGGACTTCCAGACGCGGCGGATCCACATGGGAATCGTGGCCGACGAGTTCGGCGGCATCGACGGCCTGGTGACGCTGGAAGACGTGCTCGAGGAGCTGGTCGGCGAGATCGTGGACGAGACCGACCTCGACCAGGAGGAGATGGTCCGTCTGTCGAAGACCGAGGCCCTGGTCGACGCCGGCGTCGATCTGCGCGAGATCAACTACGCGTTCAACCTCTCGCTTCCGATCCTGGAGCACCGGTCCCTGAACGGCTTCATCCTCGAGGAGATGGGATACGTGCCCGCGGTCGGCGAGACTCTCGATCGATCCGGGGTGCACATCGAGGTGGTGGAGGCCACGGAAACCCAGGTTCTGCGCGCGCGCCTGACCCGTCTGCCCACCGCGGGGCCGGACGCCCCGGCCCCCGTGGAGGGGTAGCGGATTCCGTGGCCCTGGTCCTGCCCTTCGGTGGCAAGGCGCCGAAGATCCACCGCACCGCCTTCGTCGCTCCCACGGCAGTGGTGATCGGGAACGTGGAGATCGGGGCTGAGGCCAGCATCTGGTTCGGGGCCGTCCTGCGCGGCGACGATCCGACACACCCTATCGTGGTGGGGCCTCGAAGCAGCGTCCAGGACAACTGCATGGTCCACGTCGGAGACTGGGGGCCGACGATCATCGGTGAGAGCGTCACCGTGGGGCACGGTGCGAAGTTCGAGAGCTGCGCGATCGGGGACCGCACCGTCGTCGGGATGAACGCCGTCGTGCTCCAGAAGGCGGTGATCGGCCCCGAATGCGTCCTCGCCGCGAACACCGTGGTGCTCGAGGGCGCGCGCATCCCCACACGCTCGGTGGTCGCCGGCGTGCCCGGGCGGGTGAAGAAGAGCCTGGAGGGCTCGGCGGCCGACTGGATCGCCCGCGGAGGCCGGCACTACGTCGAGCTGTCCCGCGAGTACCTCGCGGCCGGGGTCGGACAGCCGTCGGCCACGCCCCGTTGCGAGCTGTGCGGCGGACCCGTCGTCGACCGGCACTGCAAGCTCGTGTGCACGGTGTGCGGCTACCAGCGAGACTGCTCCGACCCCTGAGCCAGCCTTCACATGGGCAGGCCCACGATCCTCGTCAGGTACCAGACACGCATGGCCTCGCCCCAGGCCCACGTCACGGCGCCCGCCGCCGCGAGGAACACGCCCAGGGGAATGAGCCTCTTGGAGAACGAGGCCGCGGGCCCGAACACCAGGAGCGCCAGCACCGAGCCGATGAAGATCGTCTCGGCCACGCCCCAGATGCCCACGAAGGCGCCCACCATCATCATCATCTTGATGTCGCCTCCCCCCATCGCCTGGTCCACCCCGGCTTCCTCCAGCCGTCCGGGAAAAAGACGCTTGATGAGCCAGGTGCCACCCACCGCGATCAGCCACAAGGCTCCGTAGCCGACGGCCGCACCCAGGACCGATGCGGTCCACGGGATCCCGCCCGGCAGGAGCGAGAGTCCGACGCCCAGCAGGGCACCCCCGATCGAGAATTCGTCGGGGATGATGTAGAAGCGTGCGTCGCTCAGGGAGATGCCGAAGAGGATCGTGAGGAAGATCCCACCGCGCAGCGCCTCCCAGGTCGGCCCGTGCGCCGCGAACACGCCGGCCCACACCAGGGCCGTGGCGACCTCGACGAGGGGATACTGGATCGAGATCGGCTGGTCGCACCAGCGGCATCGACCCCTGAGGAGGAGCCAGCTGAGAACCGGGATGTTGTCGTGCCAGCGAACCGCTTCCCCGCACCTGGGGCAGTGCGAACGGCGGCGACACCACCGACTGCTCCTCCGGCCAGCGCAGCGAGCACACGTTGAGGAACGAGCCGAGGGCGAGACCGAACAGACCGGCCACCAGCGGGACGAACCACGGTTCAACGAGCAGCACGCGTCTTCTCCCGTGTCAGGGCGTAGAGGAGCACCGCACCCGCCACGCCCGCGTTGAGCGATTCGGCGGGGCCGGGCATGGGTACACGCACGACGCGCGTCGCGGCCGACCGGATCGAGGGCCGTGGGCCGGCACCCTCGTTGCCGATGACCAGAGCCCACCCCCCGATCGGGTCGACGTCCGCAATGTCGTCGCCCGAGGCGTCGGCCACGAGAAGCGGCACCTCGGAGCGTCGCAGGAGGGTCAGCGCCTCCTCCGCGTCACGGGCCAGCAGTGGTTGACGGAAGGCCATCCCCGCCGACGCGCGAACCGCCTTCGGGCTCCACGGATCCACGCTGCCGTCCAGCAGGAGGACTGCGTCGAGGGCGAAGGCCGCCGCCGACCGGACGAGGGTGCCGACGTTCCCCGGATCCTGTACGGCGTCCAGGACGAGGTAGCGCCCGCCGGCGCGCACGGCCTCGTCCCCGGAGGCGGGCTCGCTGCATACGAGGAGGATCCCCTGTGGATGCTCGGTATCGGCAAACGAGGCGAGCTCGCCGTCCTCCACCTCGTCCACGGCGACGTCCGCCTCGGCCAGGGCGCGGCGGGCGGGAGCGCCGTCCGCGAGCCGATCCAGCGATGGCGAGACCACTGCGAAGCGGCCGGACACGCCCGCGCCCAATGCCTCCAGCACCGCGCGCACGCCCTCCACCAGGACCAGGCGCTCACGTTCCCGCGTCTTCCGGTGCCGCAGCCGCCCGAGGATGTGCGCCCTGCGCTGGCTCAGACCCATGGCTTCGCACACCTTTCCGGTCCGATCCTGGCACGCCCGTCCATCCGCGAGTCGACCCCATGGCCGAGTCCATTCCCGTCGCCCTCACCATCGCCGGCAGCGACTCCGGGGGTGGTGCGGGCATCCAGGCGGACCTGAAGACGTTCTACGCCTTCCGGGTCTTCGGCACCTCGGCGCTCACGGCCGTCACCGCGCAGAACACGCAGGGAGTCTCGGCGGTCCATCCCATCCCCCTCGCGGTCGTGACCGCCCAGATCGACGCCGTGGTGGGCGATCTCAGACCCGCGGCCGTCAAGACGGGCATGCTGGCCACCGCCAGCCTGGTCGAGACGGTCGCCGACGCCCTGCGCCGACACGGGCTCCGCCGATACGTGCTCGACCCCGTCATGGTCGCGACGAGCGGAGACCGCCTGCTCGACGAGGACGCGGAGAGCGCTCTCGCCGGCCAGCTTCTTCCTCTGGCGGCGGTGGTGACTCCCAACCTGCACGAGGCCCGGATCCTGACGGGCATCGACGTCCGATCGGTCGGCGACATGAGGCGGGCGGCCGAGGCGCTCGTCGAGCTCGGCGCCGGGGCCGCCCTCGTGAAGGGGGGGCACCTCGAGGGCGAAGCGGTCGATCTCCTCTGGGATGGATCCGAGGAGTACGTCTGGCGGAAGCGCCGTCTCGAGACGCCCCATACGCACGGGACCGGGTGCACGCTGTCGGCCGCCATAGCAGCCGGGCTCGCCCGCGACGTGCCCCTCCTTGCCGCGGTCGACCGCGCCGTGCGTTGGGTGGCCCGCGCCATCGAGACGGCTCCCGGACTCGGCGGAGGCCATGGTCCCGTGAATCACTTCGCCCCCGTCGACTGAGGCAGGAGCGGAAGCAGCGCCTCCAGGAGCCTGCGGAGATCCCGCCCGGCCCGTCGACCGACCTCCATGACCTCCTCATGGGTCTGCGGAGCGTCGGACAGCCCCGTGCCCTTGTTCGTGACGATCGAAAACGCGAGGCAGCGCAGTCCGCGCGCCCGGCACACGATGACTTCCGGAACCGTCGACATCCCGACCACGTCGGCACCCAACCCCCGCAGCATCCGTACCTCGGCCGCCGTCTCGAAGGACGGCCCGAGCATCCCGGCGTACACACCCGTTCGGATCGGCACGCCGGTGGCCTCGGCGGCCCGCAGGGCGAGGTCACGCAGGCGTCGGTCATACGGATCGCTCATGTCCGGAAAGCGGTCCTCTCCCTCCTGGACGTCGCCCACGAGTGGAGAGCGGAACATGAGGTTGAGATGGTCCTCGATCAGGAGGATGTCACCGGGCTCCAGCGAGGGATCGACGCCCCCCGCCGCGTTCGTGAGCACCACGATCGCGATGCCGAGCTCGGCGGCCAGGCGCATGGGCGCGGCCACCACCTCGTGAGGACGACCCTCGTACAGGTGGAAGCGCCCGGCCTGGAGCAGCACGTCACGACCGCCGAGGCGTCCTCCCACGTAACGGCCGGCGTGCCCGACCACCCCGGTCCCGGGGAAGCCCGCGAGGTCGGTGAACGGCACGACTATCGGGCCCTCTACCGCGTCCGCCAACGGTCCGAGCCCGGAGCCCAGCACGATCAACACCTCGGGTCGGGTGCCGAGACGGGCACGCAGGGTGGACGCGGCAGCCCGAACGTCGATCGACGTACCCATCGTCACCTCGTCGCGCTCAGAGGATCATACCGGCCACGGTCGCGGTCATGAACGCGGCGATCGTTCCACCGATCATGGCGCGCAGCCCCAGGCGGGAGAGATCGTGGCGGCGGGTCGGCGCGATCCCGCCGATACCGCCCAGCTGGATCGCGATCGACGAGAAGTTGGCGAAGCCACACAGCGCGTACGTGGCGATCACGATCGAGCGCGGCTCGAGCGTCCGCGGACCGTTGAGGATGCCCGCGAGCTGGATGTAGGCGAAGAACTCGTTCAGAACGGTCTTGATGCCCATCAGCGATGCCACGATCGGCGCGTCGTGCCAGCTCACGCCCATGAGCCATGCGAGGGGAGCGAGCACCCAGCCGAGCACCTTCTCCAGCGTGAGTCCCTCGAAGCCGGCGAGGCCCCCCGCCCACCCCAGCAGGCCGTTGAACAGGTAGATGAGCGCGACGAAGGCAAGCAGCATGGCTCCGACGTTCAGCGCCAGGTACAGCCCCTCCGACGCGCCCCGGGCCGCGGCGTCGATCACGTTCACGTCGGGGCGCTCCACGACGATCTCGAGCGTGTCGCGCGTCTCGGGCTCTTCGGTCTCGGGCACCATGAGCTTCGCCACGACGAGAGCCGCGGGAGCCGACATGACGGACGCGGCCATCAGGTGGCCGGCGATGTCCGGGAAGTGCAGGAGCAGCATCCCCACGTAGGCCGCCATGACTCCTCCCGCCACGGTCGCGAAACCCGCCGTCATGACCGCCATCAATTCGGACAGCGTCATACGCTCGACGAAGGGCTTGATCAGGAGCGGGGCCTCGGTCTGGCCGACGAAGATGTTGCCGGCGGCCGACAGCGTCTCGGCGCCGGAGGTGCCCATCGTGCGCTGCATCACCCAGGCGACGCCCCGCACGATCTTCTGCATGACGCCCAGGTGGTACAGCACCGTCATGAGCGAGCAGAAGAAGATGATCGTGGGCAGCACCGTGAACGCGAAGTACGACCCCGTATTCGCCACCTGCCCCGAAACCGCGGTGAAGGCGCCGTTCCCCGCGTCGCCCGTGCCGATGGGCACGTTGTTGTCCACCAGGTTGCCGAACACGAAGCGCGCGCCGTCCACCGTGAAGCCGAGGAGCGCCACCACGACCGTGTTGGCAGTGTCGAAGATCCGAGCCCCCACCGGGGTCTTGAGGATGAAGAGGGCGAAGACGACCTGGAGCGAGACCCCCCAGATCACGACCCGCCACGGTACCCGCTTGCGATCCATGGACAGGCCCCACGCGAGCAGGGTCAGCGCGAGCATGCCCACCAGCGAGCGCAGGCGGGCCGGAAGCGGTGTGTGCAGGGAGCCGCGGGGCACCTCGATCGCGCCCTGCACGGGCGCGCTGGCCGTCACCGGAGCCGCCACCACCGCGGTGGCATGCACGGACTCCGCGCCGAGTGCCGTCCAGGCGCCCGTGCACACGAGGAGCGCGCACAGCACCCAGAGGACGACCAGGGTGGGCCGGGGGCGTTTCATGGGAAGGACGGGTCCTGTCAGCGGATGGGAGGCGCCGCAGCGCCGAGGTGACCCGCCAATATTGGGAAGGTCGCCGGAAAACGGGAGCACCCTGTCGAGCCCGCCCTCGGGCGAACGGCGAGGTGTCACTCCCAACCAGCGCGGTTCAGCTCGCGTCGGCCGAGGACCACGTGGGCGCGCTTGGCGCGCACGTGCTCCCAGTTGGCGAAGAGCCGAATCAGGATCACGCCGGCCAGGAAGCCCCCGATATGGGCGCCGTAGGCGACGCCTCCGCCCGTTCCCGAGCTCGACGACGCCTGCGACACGACCTGGATGAGGAGCCAGTAGCCCAGGATGACCCACGCCGGTACCTGGAAGATCCGGAAGAAGATGATGAAGAAGAAGAGGGTGGCCACCCGCGCCCGCGGGTAGAGCACGATGTAGGCGCCCATGACGCCGGCGATGGCCCCCGACGCACCCACGGTGGGGATGGGCGATGTCGGGTTGAGAACGATCTGGGTGCCGGCGGCGACCAGCCCGGTGATGAGGTAGAAGATGAGGAAGCGGAGGCGCCCCATGGAGTCCTCCACGTTGTTCCCGAAGATCCACAGGAACCACATGTTCCCGATGAGGTGCATCCAACCGCCGTGGAGGAACATCGACGTGACCAGCGTCGGCCACGTGAGACCTCCCAGGGGGCAGGGACCCCGCCCGACGGCACGACCGGTGATCTCTCCGGGGATCGCACCGAGGGCGCACACCGACTGGTCGAGGAGCTCGGCGGACGTCCCGGCGCCCTGGACGAGAATCCACACCAGCACGCACGCGACGATGATCCCGATGGTGAAGAGCGGGAACAGCTCGGTGGGGTTGTCGTCGTGGAGGGGGAACACCGGAGAGCCTCCGGGAAGCCGAGGACGAGTGGCAGCGCGGGCGTCGGACGACTGCCAGTTCGACAGAAGATAGCCGAAGTGCGCCGATTTGGCGGCTTTTCATCCGCCGATCCCGGGCATGGGGATTGCATGACGACGTGCCGTGGTGGCCGTGTGTGCGGCCTTGAGGATTTCGACTCGGAAATCGAAGAAGCGCGGGACGCCGGGCGGGGTCCCGTCCGACCGACCCGAACCCCCGCTGAGGAGCGCAGAATGAGCAAAGTCATCGGCATCGATCTCGGGACCACGAACTCGGTGGTCGCGGTGATGGAGGGCGGCGAGCCCGTCGTGATCCCCAACTCCGAGGGCGGCCGGACGACGCCCTCGGTGGTCGCCTTCACGAAGGACGGGGAGCGCCTGGTCGGCCAGGTGGCGCGCCGCCAGGCCATCACCAACCCCGAGAACACGGTCTTCTCCATCAAGCGCTTCATGGGTCGCAAGCACGAGGAGGTGGCAGCCGAGGAGAAGCTCGTTCCATACGAGGTCGGGCACGACGCCGGTGGCCGTGTCCAGGTACGCATCCCCAACGCCGAGCAGAAGACGTTCACGCCGCCGGAGATCTCCGCGATCATCCTGCAGAAGATGCGGCAGACCGCGGAGGACTACCTCGGCACGAAGGTGTCGAAGGCGGTCATCACCGTGCCGGCGTACTTCAATGACGCCCAGCGCCAGGCTACGAAGGACGCGGGCAAGATCGCCGGGCTCGAGGTGCTGCGGATCATCAACGAGCCGACGGCCGCCGCCCTCGCCTACGGCCTCGACAAGAAGAAGGACGAGAAGATCGCCGTCTTCGACCTCGGCGGAGGCACCTACGACATCTCCATCCTGGAGCTGGGCGAGGGCGTCTTCGAGGTGAAGTCCACGAACGGAGACACCCACCTGGGCGGGGACGACTTCGACCAGAAGGTCATCGACTGGCTGGTCGCGGAGTTCAAGAAGGACCAGGGCATCGACCTGTCCAAGGACTCGATGGCGCTGCAGCGCCTCAAGGAGGCCGCGGAGAAGGCCAAGATGGAGCTGTCGTCCACGATGACGACGGACATCAACCTCCCCTTCATCACGGCCACGCAGGAGGGCCCGAAGCACCTGAACTACTCGCTTTCCCGCGCGAAGTTCGAGCAGCTGGTCGACGACCTGGTCAAGCGCACGATCCCGCCGATGGAGAAGGCCCTCGCCGACGCGGGGATGAAGCCCGGCGAGGTGGACGAGGTCATCCTCGTAGGTGGCTCCACCCGGATCCCGAAGATCCAGGAGATCGTGAAGGAGTTCTTCGGCAAGGACCCGCACAAGGGCGTGAACCCCGACGAGGTCGTAGGCGTCGGCGCCGCGATCCAGGGCGGCGTGCTGGCGGGCGACGTGAAGGACGTCCTCCTTCTGGACGTGACGCCCCTCTCGCTCGGCATCGAGACGCTGGGCGGGGTGATGACCACGCTCATCCCGCGCAATACGACGATCCCGACCCGCAAGGCGGAGGTGTTCTCCACCGCGGAGGATAGCCAGACCACGGTCGAGATCCACGTCCTGCAGGGCGAGCGCAAGATGGCGCTCGACAACAAGACGATCGGGAAGTTCCAGCTCACGGGGATCCCGCCGGCACCGCGCGGCATGCCGCAGATCGAGGTCACGTTCGACATCGACGCGAACGGCATCCTGCACGTGTCCGCCAAGGACCGCGCCACGGGCAAGGAGCAGAAGATCCGCATCGAGGCCTCCAGCGGGCTTTCGGAGGCCGAGATCAACCGCATGGTGAACGAGGCCGAAAGCCACGCGAAGGAGGACGAGGAGAAGCGCTCCCGTGTCGAGGCCCGCAACCAGCTCGACTCCCTCGTCTACCAGGTGGAGAAGGACACGGGCGAGTGGGGTGACAAGGTCTCCGAGGAAACCAGGACCCGCCTGAACGAGATGGTGGAGAAGGCCAAGGAGGCCCTCAAAGGCGACGACCTGGCGGCCATCAACTCGGCGCGCGACGCGCTGATGCAGGCGTTCAGCGCCGCGGGCCAGGAGATGTACCAGACCAGCGCGCAGGAGACGGAGCCCGGCGCGGACGCCACAGCCGAGGAGCCGGCGGGCGCCGGCGCGGAAGCGGGCGGCGGAGCCGGTGCCTCCGCTGACGAGGACGTGGTCGAAGCGGACTACGAGATCGTCGAAGAGGACAAGTAGGCCGCTGCCGCCGACGAAGGGGCGCGCCCGGGACAACCCTCGGGTGCGCCCCTCGATCCAAACAGGTGTCGTCGGCCGTCGGATCCGCGTCCGACGGTCCGTGTATGAGATCCTCGACGATCGGACGGGCGTGGGGTCCGCCGACGCGAGCCACAGCAGGAATCGCAAGGAGCCGAGATGTACGACCCGCTTCGTGCCAAGGCCAAGATCGCACTCTACACCGTGGTCGCCTTCCTCTTCGGGCTGGGCCTCGCCAGCGGAATGGGCTGGACGAGCGCGTCGCACGCGATGCCCACGGTGGATACGCAGCAGCGTGTGTCTCCGGAGGCGGTCAAGCCCGCCGCCGATCTCAGCGAGGCCTTCGTGAACCTGGCCGACGCCGTGACCCCGGCCGTGGTCCGCATCGAATCCAGGCGTCCAGCCCGGACGACCAGCCGTGAGGTCCCCGACGTCTTCCGTCGGTTCTTCGACATCCCCGAGGGCGACCAGGAGACCCCGCCCTCGCAGGGGCAGCTCGCCGGTGGCAGCGGCTTCATCGTCTCCGACGACGGCTACATCCTGACCAACAACCACGTAGTTGAAGGCTCGGACCAGATCCGGGTGTTCCTCCCCGACCGGCGCTACTTCGACGCCGAGCTCATCGGGAACGACCCCTTCACCGATGTGGCCGTCATCAAGATCGAGGCGGGGTCGCCGCTCCCCACCATGAGCTTCGGCAACTCCGAGGACGTCCGGGTCGGGCGAGTGGGTGCTGGCCATCGGCAACCCGGGCTTCGGCAACTCGACGCAGCTCGACTATACGGTGACGGCAGGGATCGTGAGCGCGCGGGGGCGCGGGCTCGGCCTCCTCAACCGCGACCTCCTGCAGGACCCGAACTATGGGCGGGACCAGGCCGGGTTCGCCATCGAGGACTTCATCCAGACGGATGCCGTCATCAACCCCGGAAACTCGGGTGGGCCGATGGTCGACCTCAACGGCCAGGTGGTGGGCATCAACTCGGCCATCGCGTCCTCCACCGGTTACTACCAGGGGTACGGCTTCGCGATTCCGATCAACCTCGCGCGTCGCGTGATGCAGGACCTCATCGAGTACGGCGCGGTGAAGCGCCCGCTGATCGGCGTGACCATCCAGGACGTGAGCGCCGAGGACGCCGAGGTCTACCACCTCCCCAAGGTGTCGGGTGTGCTGGTGCAGGACGTACGGGAGGACGGGCCGGCCGTGGGCAAGCTACGGCCTGAGGACGTCATCGTGTCCCTCGACGGCGATCCCGTGGGCTACGTGGCCGAGCTCCAGGCGAAGATCGCGGAGCACCATCCGGGTGACCGCGTGAACCTCAAGGTCTATCGCAACGGCAAGCCGATGGACGTCACCGTCCGGCTGGACGAGGCTCCGATCAACGAGCGGCCGACGCAGACGGCGGAGCGTACCGTCCACGCCGAAGAGCGTCTGGGCATCAATGTCGAGACCCTCGACGCAGAGCTGGCGGACCGGCTGGGGTACAGCAAGGCGGGCGGCGTCGTGATCAGCGACGTCTCCCGAGCCAGCCCCGCGGCCCGGCGTGGGCTCGGTTCCTCCATCGGCTCCAAGCTCGTGCAGGTCAACGACACTCCCATCGAGACACCCGAAGATGTCCGCGCGGCCCTGAACGAGGTCGGACCAGGCGAGATCGTATCGCTGCACCTCGAAGACCGGGATGGCCTGGGGCGCGTGGTCAACGTGCGCATGCCGCAGCAGTGACGCGCGGGGTCGGCACCGCCGATTCGACACCGAGGGCGCCGGCAGCGAGCTGCCGGCGCCCTGTCTTTGGGGCCACGCGGGTTCCGTCCGGGCGTTTGTCAGGTTTCCGGACCGGGTTTTATCTTTCGCGGGGCACGAACCCCGCGAAAGTGGCGGAACTGGTAGACGCGCGAGATTTAGGATCTCGTGGCCCTGTGCCGTGGGGGTTCGAGTCCCCCCTTTCGCATTCGGCGCATGACCCGAATTCGCAACCCCCTCACCCTCCCGACCCCGAGTTGACGAGGTCATGAGCATTGACGCATCACGCCTGCAGATCTCCGTGCAGGAGCAGGAACGTTGGCGGCGCCTCCTGAGCGTGACTGTCCCCGCCGCGCTGGTGGCCGAAGAAGAAAAGAAGGCGGCCGCCAAGCTTGCCGGCCGCATCAAGATGAAGGGATTCCGCAAGGGCCACGTCCCCAAGCAGGTGGTGGCGTCCCGCTACGGCGGAGCGCTGCGCCAGGAGGCGCTGGACCGCCTCATCAACGAAGCTTACCGCCACGCGCTCGCCGCCGAGGACCTGCGGCCGATCAGCGAAGGCCAGTTGGAGGACGTCTCCTACGAACCGCAGCAGGATCTGACCTTCTCGATCGCGTTCGACGTGCAGCCGCAGATCGAGCTCGGCCGCGTCGGCGGGTTCGTCGTGGAGCGCCCACAAGCCACGATCACCGACGACCACGTCGCCGAGATCCTCCGCAACATCCAGGAGCAGAACGGGGTGTGGAAGCCCCTGGAAGAAGGCACGCCCGAGGTCAAGGATCTGGTGGCGGTCCACATCCGCAGGCTCGACGGGGACGCGGACGCCGAGGGGAAGGACTACGAGTTCGTGCTGGGGGAGGGTCAGGCGATCCCGGAGATCGAGGCGGCCATCCGGACGCTTCAGCCCGGCGCGTCCGGCGAGTTCACGGTGACGTTCCCGGACGACTTCCCCGACGAGAAGCGTCGCGGCGAGCAGGAGCGCGTCGAGGTGACCCTCCAGGGCCGGAAGGTCCTCGAGGTGCCGGAGTTGGACGACGCGCTCGCGCGCCAGGTCGGGAGCTTCGACACGCTCGACGAGCTCAAGGCGCGCATTCGCGAGGACCTGGAACGGGACGCCGCCGAGCAGGTGGAGTCCGCGATTCGCGGCCGACTGCTCGACTTCCTCCTCGAGGCCAACCCCTTCGAGGTACCCCGCTCGATGGTGGATCGCTATGCGGAGAGCGTGCTCGGCGAGCAGCGCGACATTCCCCCGGAGCGCCTGCAGGAGATCCGCGAGAGCATCCGCCCCGAGGCCGAGCGGGCGGTGAAGCGCCTGCTCATCATCGACCGCGTCGCGCAGACCCAGGACCTGCACGCGACCGAGGAGGACCTGGATCGGCGCGTCGAGGAGATAGCGGCCAAGAACGACACGGCCCCGGAAAAAGTCTACGCGAGCTTCCAGAAGTCGGGGCGGCTGGAAGCGCTGGAGCGTGAGATCACGGAGCGAAAGGTGTTCGAGTTCCTGAAAGGACAATCCGAGATCACGGAGGCGCCGGCCGCCTGAGCGTCCGGCCCGAGACAGAGCCCATCCATGCCGATCTACCCACCGTACGTCATCGAGCGGACCAGCCGCGGCGAGCGCAGCTACGACATCTTCAGTCGGCTCCTCATGGACCGTATCGTCTTCCTGGGCAGCCCGATCGACGACAACGTGGCCAATATCATCGTCGCCCAGCTTCTCTTCCTCGACGCCGAGGATCCGGAGCGCGACATTTACATGTACATCAACTCCCCGGGCGGGAGCGTGTACGCGGGACTCGCGATCTACGACACGATGCAGCACCTGCGGGCGCCGGTGTCCACGTTCTGCGTGGGGATGTGCGCGTCGATGGGGGCCGTGCTCCTGGCCGCGGGCGAGAAGGGCAAGCGCAACGCCCTGCCCAACTCCCGCATCATGATCCACCAGCCGTCCGGTGGGTCCCAGGGAACGGCCGCCGACATCGAGATCGCCGCCCGCGAGGTTCTCTACACCCGCGAGAAGCTCAACGCCATCCTGTCGAAGCACACGGGGCAACCGGTCGAACGGATCGCCGAGGACATCGACCGGGATCGGTTCATGAGCCCGCAGGAGTCCGTGGAATACGGACTGATCGACCACGTCATGGAGGGTCCGGTGCCGGACACGGGCAAGCCGAAGGACTCGGACAAGGCTTGATCGTCACGAAAAGAGTTCCGTCCGGAGGCCGGAAGGGCGAAAATGAAGTATGGGCCGCGCCGCTCGGTGACGCCCTGGAGAGCCGCCGGAAGAAGCGAGGATCGCCATGACCAGTGACAAACACCTTCGCTGCAGCTTCTGCGGGAAGTCCAAGGAGAGCGTCAAGAAGTTCATCTCCGGGCCGAACGTGTACATCTGCAACGAGTGCATCTCGCTGTGCAACGAGATCCTCGCCGAGGAAGAGGAGCGGGAGGCGCAGGAGGCGGTCGTACCGAGCCCGACCCCCGAGGAGATCAAGGACGTCCTGGACCAGTACGTCATCGGGCAGGAGACCGCGAAGCGCGCCATGTCGGTGGCGGTGTACAACCACTACAAGCGCGTCAACCACCAGGGCGTTCTGGACGAGGTTGAGATCGACAAGGCCAACATCCTCCTCGTGGGCCCCACCGGCGTCGGGAAGACGCTCCTGGCGCAGACGCTCGCGCGGACGCTCCACGTGCCCTTCACCATCGCCGACGCCACGACGCTCACCGAGGCGGGGTACGTCGGGGAGGACGTCGAGAACATCCTCGTCCGGCTGCTGCAGGCGGCCGACTTCAACATCGCCGAGTGCGAGCGGGGAATCGTCTACATCGACGAGATCGACAAGATCGCGCGTAAGTCGGAGAACCCGTCGATCACCCGCGACGTATCGGGCGAGGGCGTGCAACAGGCCTTGTTGAAGATCCTCGAGGGGACGGTGGCCAGCGTCCCGCCCCAGGGCGGAAGGAAGCACCCGCAGCAGGAATACATACAGATCAACACCCGCAACATCCTCTTCATCTGCGGAGGTGCCTTCGACGGCCTCGAGAAGATCGTCGAAGGACGCATCGGCAAGCGCCGCATCGGCTTCGCCGGTGACGAGTCGTCCACGGACAAGGAGGGCAACATCCTCCGCCACGTGGAGCCGGAGGACCTGCAGCGCTTCGGGCTGATTCCGGAGCTCGTCGGGCGCCTTCCCGTCACGGTGCACCTGGACTACCTGGACGAGGAGGCCCTGGTTCGCATCCTGGAAGAGCCCAAGAACGCGCTGGTGAAGCAGTACAAGAAGATGTTCGAGCTCGAGGGCATCGGGCTCACGTTCGACCGCGAGGCGATCCGGTCGATCGCCCGCAAGACGCTCGAGCGTGGAACGGGGGCACGGGGCCTCCGGTCGATCATCGAGAACTTGATGCGCGACGTCATGTTCGAGATTCCGTCCCGCAAGGACGTGCGCGAGGTCGTGGTGACGCCCGAATGCGTCGAAACGGGCGTGGCGCCGCTCCTGGTCCTGCGGCCGGAGGAGCGCAAGCTGGAGGCCTGACCCGCCTCCGCTACGTTGTCGCCTTCGCGACAACGCCCGCCGCATCGGAGCTCGTCCTTTTCCGGGACGCCCGCTCGTCGTACGATACGGCCGACGAGCCGTCTCGCCTCATTCCCCATCACACTTCGAAGTCGCGCCCGCCGATCGGGCCCGACGCCAGGACGCGACGCCCGGATGCCCACCCTCCAGCGGGCAGAAGACAGAATCGACGTGCCGGACCGGCTGCCGGTGATCGCGCTTCGCGACCTGGTGTTCTTCCCCTACATGGTCCTGCCGCTGCTGATCGGTCGCCCCCGCTCCGTCGCCGCGCTGGAGGAGGCCCGCGAGGGCGACGGCCTGGTCCTGCTCGTCGCCCAACGGAAGCCCTCCGTCGATGACCCGGCGAGCGGCGATCTCTTCCGCATCGGGACGGTGGCCCGCGTCATTCAGGTGTCGAGCCTGCCGGACGGCACCGCACGCGTCGTCCTCGAGGGACTCGGCCGTGCCCGCATCAGGCGTCTCGGCACGACGTCCGATCCGCTGCGCGCGTCGGTCACGCTGCTCCGCGACCGGGAAGCCGAGACCGACGAGCCGACGTCTCCGGCGTTGCGCGAGTTGGCGAAGGGGGTGATCGGCCTTTACGCGGAGTACGCCCGGATGCACGAGCGCATCCCGGACGAGCTTCCTGGCATTCTCGCGGCGGAAGGAGACCGCATCCGCCTGGCCCACCTCGTGTCGGGGCATCTGATCCTGCCCTCCGTGGAGAAACAGGAGCTGCTGGAGGCCGGCGACCCCATCGAGCACTTCTCGCTCCTGCGGGAGATGCTGGTCCGCGAGTTGGAGATCCTGCGCATCGAAGCGAAGCTGGATCGGCAGATACAGCTCCGCCTGGTGGAGGGCGCGCAGGATCCCGATGCCAGCGCTCCGGTCCCTGCAGAAGCAGCCGCCGCCCTCCGAGGACGAGGACTGGGTCGAGCTCGGGGAAGCCTTGCGTGACGTGCCCCTGCCGCCACACGCCCGCGACCGGGCCGACAAAGAGCTGTCCCGACTGAAGCGCCTCAACCCGGTCGCGCCGGAGGCAGCGGTCATCCGCACGTACCTGGATTGGATCGTGGCGCTCCCGTGGGCCGGGCGCTCCGAGGACAACCTCGACGTAGGCCACGCGGCCGCCATCCTGGAGGCTGAGCACTTCGGCCTGCAGGAGGTGAAGGAGCGGATCCTCGACCACGTGGCCGTGCTGTCCCTCGTGGAAGAGATGCGGGGACCGATCTTGTGTCTCGTGGGCCCGCCTGGAACGGGCAAGACTTCGCTCGGCCGCAGCATCGCCGACGCCCTGGGACGCGAGTTCGTGCGTGTGAGCCTGGGCGGTGTCCGCGACGAGGCGGAGATCCGCGGACATCGCCGGACCTACGTGGGGGCGCTCCCCGGGCGTGTCATCCAGGGAATGCGGCGAAGCGGAACGACCAATCCCGTCTTCCTTCTGGACGAGGTGGACAAGCTGGCGCGGGACTTCCACGGGGACCCCGGGGCGGCGCTCCTGGAGGTGCTCGATCCGGAGCAGAACCGGGCGTTCACGGACCACTACCTGGAGCTGGAGTACGACCTCTCCGACGTGCTGTTCATTGCGACCGCCAACACGCTGCAGGGGATCCCGGAGCCGATGCGCGATCGCATGGAGGTGATTCGACTTCCCGGGTACCTCGACACCGAGAAGCGGGAGATCGCCCGACGGTTCCTATGGCCCCGTCAGGCCAAGCGCCACGGCCTGGAGCCGGCGGACCTGGATCTCTCCGCCTCGACGGTCGAGGTGGTGATCGACCGCTACACCCGCGAAGCGGGCGTGCGAGAGCTGGACCGGCGGCTATCACGCGTCGCGCGAAAGCTCGCCCGGGCTGCCGCCGAGGGGACGCTCCCGACGAAGACCGTCGGGCCCGAGGACCTGCGCGAGCTCCTCGGCCCTCCGCCCTATCAGCCCCCCGACCGGGACCAGGCATCGGAGCGGATCGGGATCGCCAACGGTCTCGCGTGGACCGCCGCCGGGGGCGAGATCCTCGACGTGGAGGTCGCCATCCTTCCGGGGACCGGAAACCTGCGGCTGACCGGCACCCTGGGCGACGTGATGAAGGAGTCCGCCCAGGCCGCGGTCACCTACGCCCGTTCGCGGGCGGGCATCCTGGGCCTCGCGCCACAGTTCCACGAGAAGGTCGACGTCCACATCCACATCCCGGAGGGTGCCACGCCCAAGGACGGACCTTCGGCCGGCATCACGATCGCGGTGGCCCTCATCTCCGCGCTCACGGACACGCCGACGCGGGGCGACGTAGCGATGACCGGCGAGATCACGCTGCGCGGACGCGTCCTGGGTGTCGGGGGTGTCAAGGAGAAGGCCGTCGCCGCCCTCCGGGGCGGGATGCGGTCCGTCATCCTCCCGGCCTCGAACTCGTCGGACCTGGAGCTCCTCCCGGAGGAGGTCCTGGACCAGCTGCGCTTCGTCCTGGTGCGATCGATGGACGAGGTCATGGACGCCGCACTGGCCTACAGTCCCCTCCGCCCCGCGTCCCGCTCACCCGCGGGCCCGGAGCTGGGCGTGCCCCTGTCCCACGGATGATGATCCGCGACGTCGAGTACGCCGGCACGATCGCCGAGCCCGGACAGGCGGCGCCGGGCGACCTCCCGCAGATCGCGTTCTCGGGTCGCTCCAACGTGGGCAAGTCCTCTCTGATCAACACGCTCCTGCGCCGCACGCGCAGCAAGGTCGCGCACGTGTCGGCAACGCCCGGCAAGACGCGCGCGCTCAACTTCTACCGGGTCAACGACCGGTTCTTTCTGGTGGACCTCCCGGGTTACGGGTACGCGCGGGTGCCCCCGGCGACGCGTGACGCGTGGCAGGCGCTCATCGAATGGTACCTCGCCGAGTCCGGCCACGTCCGCGGTGTGGTGCACCTCGTGGATTCGCGGCATCCACCGGCACGGCACGACCTCTCCATGGTCGCGTATCTCGGTCAACTGGGAGTGCCGGCCCTGGTGGTGCTGACGAAGATGGACAAGGTGAAGCGGGGGGCCCGCGCCGCGGCCGTGAGCCGCGCGGTGCGGGACCTCGCGTTGGACGAGGACCAGGTGGTCGCCTTCTCGGCCAGGACCGGAGAGGGGCGCGAAGTGCTCCTGGAGGCGCTCGACACCCTCCTCGGGGAAAGCGATCCGGAGTCGCCATGAGACCCAGGATCGCCGCAGGGGCCGCTCTGCTGGCCGTGGCGGGCTGCGTCGCGACGACGGGGACGACGGGCGCGGGTGACGCGGAGCCGCTCCCGCCTCCAGGTTCGGGTACGCTGCGTCAGGACGAGATCACGATCCTCCTGACGAGCGGGGACCTGCAGATCAAGGTCACACCCCTCGCGGAGTCCGTCATCCGGACCGCCGCGCCCGACACCTATCGCCTCCTGTCCGGGCTTGCCGGTCGCTACACGGGCGAGGCGGTTCGGCGCACCGGAAGCGAGCATCCTTCGCTCTTTCTCGTCTCCTTCTACTCGGAGTCTCCGGACGTCGCCTTCGTTCCCGAGGAGCTCCAGCTGATCGCCCAGGGCATGCGCCGAAGGCCGGACGCGATCCTGCCGGTGACGCCGACGTGGGGCGAGCGCCGCCTCGCGCAACGGGAGACGGAGACCGCCGTGTACGCCTTCGCGGACGACATCGACCTCGAATCGGACCTCGTGGTGGCCTACGGGCTGGTCGAGAGCGCCCAATGGCGGTCGATCCTCCCGAGGGTCCGGGCCGAGCGGGCGCGGGCACGGGCCCGCGGGGCGACGCGTCCCTGACGGCCCCCTCCCCTCCTATGAGGCCGCATTTGTCAAGTCCCCGTCATGGTACGCGTTGATGGCCGCACCTTGGCCGCAAGAGGTAGATGAGTCATCCGCCCCCTTCGCCAGTCCTGACGGCCGGTGGCTCGTCTTGAGACGTCGGGTCCCTTCTGTTGAGACCTCGGACGACCTCCTATCCGTGTCGGCCTTCTCCTTCCAGTGGCCGGTGCACCTGTTGCTGCGTACGCCCTGAGGGTGCCTATCGAGCCGTTGTCGGAGCGGACCCCATCTCACTCGCGAGTCACGTCATCACGCCGGACCCCGGGGGGGAACAGCGGGCCGCTCCTCCAGTCGTCTATGTCCTTGTCAGCGGAGCTGCTGGGCGTCTGCCTACGACGCTTTCAGCATGGCCCCGTCCGGGATCGCTCCCGTTTCCAGATAACGCCAGAGCTCGATCAGGAGCCTTCGGGCCACGGCCACGATGCCGATCTTGCGGATCCGGCGGCTGTTGTCCCCGAACCGCTCCTGATACCAGCAGCTGAGCGCGCTCTGGGGCTGATAGCGCAGCCAACCCCAGGCGATCTCGATCGCCATGGCTCGGATATGCCGGTTGCCCGCCTTCGAGATCCCCAGCTCCTGGTCCAGCGCCAGTCCGCTCTTGCGCGGCGTCGGTGTCAGACCGGCCAGCGCCCCGACTTCCCGCCGGTTTCTGAACTTCCTCCACCCGAAAAACTCCACCACGAACACCCACGCGCTGTTGTCCCCGATGCCCCGCAACTGCATCAGTTGACGCACCTTCTTGATCTCGTCCGCCTCCGAGTTTCTGAGCAGATCTCGCCGTTCTTGCTCCAGGTCCCGGATCCGTCCCTGCGTCCACATCCACTGTTCCCAGGCTCGGTACACCCGCGCCTTCAGTCCTGCTGGCAGTTCCGAGCCGTCCCACAACCGCACCTCGTCCAACTCCTCCGGCAAGCTCTTGCGCACCGGCAGCGCCACCCCCTGCGTCGCCAGCAGCCCCCCGATCCGGTTCAGGACCCGGGTGCGGTCCTTCCTGAGCGTCGTCAACTCCCGGGTCAGGTGTCGAGCGTCTTCTTCCTCGACCGTCGGTACCTGCACCACGCTCCACACCTTCCGGTCTCCTTCCTCGTAGCGCACTAGCTTCCTCAGCAACTGGGCCAGATCCAGCCGGTCGGTCTTCGCCCGACGGGCCCGGCGGTTCACCTCGATGCTCGCCGCGTCCACCACCCGGTTCTCGACCCCCTCCGACCCCAGCCACCGATGGAGCCAGAAGCCTTCCCGGCCCGCCTCGTAGCAGCTCACCACCCGCACACCTTCCTCCAGACCGAACCGCCTGCGCGCTCGTTCGATTTCCCTCAGGATCGCTTCTCGGTCCCTCGGCTTCACCTGCCGCCGCCTCGCCCGCTGCCCCAGCCCCGTCGTGAACCCCAGCTTCCAGCCCTTGTCGTCCAGTTCGAACGCCATGTACAGGGTCCGCCCCTCTGTCTTACCTTGTCCCGTGCGGGTCGTACCTGTCGCCATTTCGCTCCTCCCGTCTCCTTTGCTGAGACACCAACCAGGAGCTGGACAGGTGCGGCCCGTCTCTGCTTTCAAGCAACCCGCCTACATAGCATCTCACTCCTCCAGGCCGTACTTCGAGATCTTCCGGTAGAGGGTGCGCTCGCCGATTCCGAGGAGCTCCGCCGCCTTGCGGCGGTTGCCCCCGACGGAACCGAGCGCCGCGCGGATGGCCTCCCGCTCGAGGTCGTCCATCGTCATCCCCGGACGGAACACCACGACACCTTCCTCCCGCGTCCCGGCCTGTCCGGTCATCCCCGAGCCGTCCCCGCCCGTTTCATACGCCACCTCCTCGCCTCCCACGTCCTCCGCATGCAGCTCCACCGCATGGGTGGGGACCTCCCAGGAGGTCGGACGCGCCCAGGTGTGGTCGGGGACCACCAGCGCGGTCTCGCGACGGTACGCCTCGAAGTCGCGCTTGAGCTCGTCCATGTCCACGCGCAGGTCCACCAGCGTCCGGAAGACGAACTCCAGCTCCGGACGCGGGCCGTGCCCGGAGACCAGCGCTGTGGGTTGATGCCGCGCGATGGGGACCGGGAGCATGGTGCGGCCCCGCCCGCTGCGCACCTCGACCGGGATGTCGTTCGGCTCGATCGTCTGACCATGTGCGAGAGCACTACCATCGACTCGATCAGGTTGCGTAGCTCGCGGACGTTGCCGGGCCAGGAGTAGTCGCGGAGGATCTCCATGGCCGGGGGCGAGATCCCGGCGAACGTGCGGTCGTGCCGCTCCGATGCGTCTCGTACGAACTCCTCGACCAGGAGCGGGATATCGTCGCGCCGCTCGCGCAGGGCGGGCAGCTCGATGTGCAGGACGTTGAGCCGGAAGTAGAGATCGCGCCGGAACTCGCCGATGGCGAGCAGCTGGCGAAGATCCTGGTTGGTGGCGGCGATGATACGCACGTCCACCTTGAGCGCCTTCTCGCCCCCGACCCGGTGGAATTCCCGCTGCTCCAGGACGCGCAGCAGCTTCGTCTGCGTGGCGAGGGGCATCTCGCCGATCTCGTCCAGGAAGATCGTGCCCCCGTCGGCCAGCTCGAAGAGCCCGCGCCGGGAGTCGATCGCGCCGGTGAACGCCCCCTTCTCGTGGCCGAACAGCTCGGACTCGAGGAGCGTCTCCGACAGCGCGGCCACGTTCACCGCGATGAACGCCTTGTGGCGGCGCGGCGACAGCCCGTGGATCCCGCGGGCCACAAGCTCCTTTCCCGTCCCCGACTCGCCGGTGACGAGCACGGTGGCCGACACCGGGGCGATCTGGACCACGCGCTCCAGCACCTCGCGCATGGCGTCGGTCTCGCCCACGATCCCCGTGATGCGCTGCAGCCGTCGGCGCTCGATCGCGGTGCGGCCCACGGCCGCCACGTCCGCCGCGGTCGTCGACGCGCCGAACACCTCGTCGAAGCCCGGTCGCAGCGCGGGGGGAAGGTGCTCACCCGAAGCGATCGCGAAGACCGGAACCCGCAGTCGGTCGCGGGCCTGCTCCGCCAGATCGCCCCCTCCCTCCTCCAGGCCCCCGGTGAGCACGAGCAGCACCGCTCCCGGCGCCCGGATCTCTTCGGACGGCGTGACCAGGTCGGTCCCGTATCCGGCCCGCGCGAAAGCGTCGCGCAGGGAGCCCGCACGCTGCAGGTCGTGGGTCGAGATCAGGACGACGTCTTCCTTCACGGAGCCGCCCCCCCCACCCCGTGGGGGGCGTTCTCCCCACGCAGGAGCGCCACGGCGTGACCCACGACCAGGTCCAGGACCTCGAGGCCGTCCCGCACCCCGGCCGTACCTCCGGGGAGATTCACGATCAGCGTGGTGCCGCGGGCCCCCGCGATCCCGCGGGACAGCATCGCATGAGCGGTCTTCGTGAGCCCGCGACGCCGGATTTCCTCGGCGATGCCGGGCGCCTCCCGGTGCAGTACAGCCCGGGTGGCCTCCGGGGTGACGTCGCGCGGGCCGAATCCGGTCCCCCCGGTGCTCACCAGGAGGTCGACGGCCCCAGCGTCACACCACTCGAGGAGTACCGGCACGATCCGGTCCGTGTCGTCCGGGACCAGCGTGCGTCGGGAAACCTCGTAGCCACGCGCCACGGCCCATGTGGCGATCGCTTCGCCGCTCCGGTCCATCCGCTCGCCGCGGGAACCGGCATCGCTCACGGTGAGGATCCCGACGCGCATGGACGCTCCTCGCCTCTAACGGCGGATCGAGCCCTGCGTGTAGAACGGAGGACGCTGCACGACCGCGTCCACAGTCCTGCCGCGGATGTCCACCTGTACGGCGGTGTCCGGCTTCGACAGCTCCGGGGGCACGTATCCCATCCCGACGCCGTGTCCGAGCGACGGCGACACCGTGCCGCTGGTCACGACACCCACGGGCTCGCCCTCGGAGAGGATCGCGTAGCCGGGCCTCGGGAAGGCCTTCCCGGTCACGCGGAACCCCACCAGACGCCTCGGGACCCCGGCTTCCTTCTGCTCCAGGAGCGCTTTCCGGCCCACGAAGTCCCCCTTGTCCAGCTTCGTGATCCAGCCGAGGCCGGACTCCAACGGCGTGTGCTCCTCGTCCAGGTCGTTGCCGTACAGGGCGTAGCCGACCTCGAGCCGGAGCGAGTCGCGAGCGCCGAGCCCCGCAGGGGTCAGGCCCTTCCCCTCTCCGGCGTGCATCAGGGCACGCCACACACCCACCGCGACCCCGGCGTCGACGTAGAGCTCGAAGCCGTCCTCCCCCGTGTAGCCCGTGCCGGAGATGACCGCCGGGACGCCGTTCACCGCGCCCTCCAGGAAGCGGTAGTACTTCACGTCGTCCACGTCGATGTCCGCCAGGGGGCGCAGGATCTCACGCGCGGCCGGACCCTGCAGCGCGATGAGCCCTGTCGCGTCCGAGCGATCCTCCACATCCACGTCCATCCCCTCGGCATGTGCGCGGATCCAGGCGAGGTCCTTCGCCACGTTGGACGCGTTCACCACCACCATGTACCGATCCTCGAAGCGGTAGACGATCAGGTCGTCGATGATCCCACCGTGGTCGAGGCACATCGCCGAGTACTGCGCCTGCCCCACCTCCATCCGCGAGGTGTCGTTGATGGTCACCTTCTGGATCAGGTCGAGCGCCTGCGGCCCCCACAGGACGAACTCTCCCATGTGGGAGACGTCGAAGAGGCCCGCGGCCTCACGCACCGCGCGGTGCTCCGCGGTGATCCCGCTCGGGTACTGGACCGGCATCTCGAAGCCGGCGAAGGGAACGATCTTGCCGCCGAGCGCGACGTGCTCGGCAAAGAGGGGCGTGCGCTTGATTGCGTCGTTCATCGGGTACGGTCCGCCATGAGTTCAATCAGGATCGCCTTCTGGGCGTGGAGACGGTTCTCCGCCTCCGGGAACACTCTTGAGCGCGGGCCATCGATCACGTCCGCTGCGACCTCCTCACCTCGGTGGGCGGGAAGGCAATGGAGGAAGATCGCGTCGGGGGCGGCCCCCTCCATGAGCCCGACGTCGACGTGGAAGGCCCGGAAGGCTCGCGCCCGCGCTTCGGCCTCCCCCTCCTGGCCCATCGACGCCCAGACGTCCGTGGTGACGACGTGGGCCCCCGTGGCTGCCTCCGCGGGCTCGCGGGTCAGGAGGACGTCCGCCTCTCCCCGCGCCCTGCCCAGGATCGCGGGATCGGGATCGTACCCCTCGGGACACGCCAGGCGGAGGCGGAAGCCGAGCCGCCACGCGGCGTTGATCCACGAGTTGGCCATGTTGTTGCCGTCCCCGATCCACGCGACCGTCCGTCCCTCCAGGCCTGGCCCGAACTCCTCCTGGACGGTCTGCAGGTCGGCCATGATCTGGCATGGGTGGAGTAGATCGGTGAGGCCGTTGATCACGGGCACGGACGCGTGACGCGCCAGCTCCTCGACCTCCGCGTGGGCGAACGTCCGGATCATGATCCCGTCGACGTAGCCGGAAAGGACCCGGGCGGTGTCGTAGAGTGACTCCCCCCGCCCCATCTGGCTGTCCCGGTCGGACAGGAACAGGGCGTGCCCTCCGAGCTGCGTCATCCCCACCTCGAAGGAGACGCGCGTGCGCGTCGAGCTCTTCCGGAAGATCATGGCCAAGCTCTTTCCGGCCAGGGGCGTGCCGCCTTCCTCGCCGGCCTTCATCCTGCGCGCCCGCTCCAGGATCGCCAGCAACTCCTCGCGCTCGAAGTCGGGAATGGCCAGGAAGTCCCGCTTGGCTGACGTCATCGTGCGTCGGGTTCCTTGGTTCTAGAGGATGTAACGTCGCAGGTCCTCGTCCTCTGCGACCTTCTTCAGATGCTCCCGCACGAACTCCCGATCCACCAGCAGCGGCCCCACGCCGGTCTCGGGGAGGCTGAACATCACGTCCTCGAGCAGCGTCGTCATCACGGTCTGCAGGCGCCGGGCGCCGATGTTCTCCATGCGCTCGTTCAGCTCCGACGCGATCCTGGCGATCTCGGCGACGCCATCGTCCGTGAACTGCACGCTGGCGCCTTCCGTCTCGATCAGCGCCTGGTACTGGTTGGTGAGGGCGTTCCTGGGCTCCCGCAGGATCCGCACGAAGTCCGCCTCGGTCAGGGTCCTGAGCTCCACCCTGATCGGGAAGCGGCCCTGCAGCTCGGGGATGAGGTCGGAGGGCTTTGCGACGTGGAACGCGCCCGCGGCGATGAAGAGGATGTGGTCCGTGCGCACGAGGCCGTACTTCGTGCCCACGGTCGAGCCCTCGACGATGGGCAACAGGTCGCGCTGTACACCCTCCCTGCTGACGTCCGGCCCGGCCCCGCCGCGCTCCCCCGCGATCTTGTCGATCTCGTCCAGGAAGACGATCCCCATCTCCTCGGACCGGTAGAGCGCCTCGTTCACCACCTCGTCCATGTCCACGAGCTTGTCCAGCTCGTCCTGGAGAAGGACACGCCGTGCCTCGGAGACGCTCACCGTGCGCCGCTTGGTGCGCTTTGGGAGCATGTCCTGCAGCATCTCCGTGAAGTTGTAGTCCATCCCCTCCATCCCCCCCATGGGGACCATCATCCCGTCGAGGGACGGCGACTGCTGGACTTCGATCTCCACCTCGCGGTCCTCGAGCTTTCCGTCCTTCAGGAGCTGGCGCAGCTTCTCTCGCGTCCGCTTGCGGCGCGCCTGCACGCTCTCCTCGCTGGCCGCCGGCTCGACGCCCCCGGGGCCGGCGATGTAGACCTGCGCTCCCCCCTCGGCACTTCCCTCCGCCGACTGGGGCGCCTCCTTCGTGGGAGGCAGCAGCAGGTCCAGCAAACGCTCCTCGGTCCGCTCCTCGGCGAGGTCCTGGACCTCGTCTTCGCGCTCGGCGCGCACCAGGTTCACGGCGATGTCGACCAGGTCGCGGACGATCGACTCCACGTCCCGCCCCACGTAGCCCACTTCCGTGAACTTCGAGGCCTCCACCTTCAAGAAGGGCGCGCCCGCGAGCCGCGCCAGGCGGCGGGCGATCTCGGTCTTTCCCACCCCGGTGGGACCGATGAGGATCAGGTTGTTCGGCAGAATCTCGTCGCGCAGATCCTCCCCCACGCGCTGACGGCGCCAGCGATTGCGCAGGACGATGGCCACGGCCTTCTTGGCGTCGTCCTGGCCGACGATGTACTTGTCGAGCTCCGCGACGATCTGGCGCGGCGTCAGCTCGTCGATCCAGGGGGCGTCGGCGACGTCAGGGTCGGTCGGGGCCGCCGCGGGCGGCGCGGGATCCATCTGCTGCGTCGTCATCCCTCTCCTCCCGGAAGCTCCAACACTACGATGTCCTGGTTGGTGTAGATGCAGATCTCGCCGGCGATGGACAGCGCCTCGCTCACGATCCCTTTCGCATCGAGGTCGGAGTGGCGCTGCAGCGCCCGCGCCGCGGACAGGGCGTAGCTGCCCCCGGACCCGATGGCCAGGATGGCGTCGTCCGGCTCGATGACGTCACCCGTGCCGCTGACCAGGAAGAGGTGCTCGCTGTCCGCAACCGCCAGCAGAGCGTTCAGGCGGCGCAGGTATCGATCCGTCCGCCAGTCCTTGGCGAGCTCCACCACCGCCTTCGTGAGGTTGGCGGGATAGCGCTCCAGCTTCTCTTCCAGCTTCTCGAACAGCGTGAAGGCGTCCGCCACCGCTCCCGCGAATCCGGCGAGGATCTTCCCGTCCTTGAGGGCGCGCACCTTGCGGGCGCTCGCCTTCACGATCGTCTCGCCCATGGTGACCTGGCCGTCGCCACCCATGGCGACGCGTCCGTCCTTGCGCACGGCCAGGACGGTGGTGGATCGGATCTCGGGAAGGGTCATCGTCGGTCGATCTTGTTGTTCGGGGCGTGTTTTCGCACGGCGGGTACTTAAGCTAACGGGAATCCTGCCGATCTGGCAGTCGTCGGTGCGCGCTCCCAAGGCCGCCCTCCGGCGCATCACGAGCCGGAGCGGGGGTGCGCGTCGCGGTAGACGCGCAGGAGGCGATCCTTGGTGGTATGCGTGTAGATCTGCGTGGTGGACAGGCTCACGTGGCCGAGAAGCTCCTTCACCGCCATCAGGTCGGCACCTCCCTCCATCAGGTGGGTCGCGAAGGTGTGTCTCAGCGCGTGCGCGGAGAGCCCGCGCGCACCGGCAGCAGCCTCGAGGCACCGGCGCACCGCCTCCTGGATGGACCGCCGGGACAGCCTTCCTCCCCTCGCGTTGACCAGCACCGCACGGGTGGGCGCTTCGGCGCCGGCGGCAGCCTCCGCCCGCCTGGGCTCGTAGCGCTCCAGCGCCCGCAGCGCCGCGCCTGTCACGGGCACGATGCGCTCCTTGCTCCCCTTCCCGACCACCCTGGCGAGTCGACCGCGACGGTTCACCGCGTCGAGGTCCAGGGCGTGTAGCTCCGACAGTCGCAGCCCGCTTCCATACAGGAGCTCGAGGACCACGAGGTCGCGGGTACCCTGGAGCGTGTTCTCCGCGGATCGGCTCTCGGCGACGTCGAATACCGCGCGCACGTCGGACGCGGACAGGTGCCCGGGCAGACGCCGGTCGATCTTCGGCGCCCGCACGGCACGAGTGGGGTTGGCCGGAATGAGCTCCTCGAGATGGAGGAAGCGGAAGAAGGTCCGGACGGCGGAGAGCTTCCTTGCAACCGTGCGGCGTGAGCGGCCACGTCGACGACACCACCCCAGGAAGCCTCGGAGTGCGAGGCGGTCCACGTCTTCCCAGCGCCAGCTCGGCCGACCGAAATACTCCGTCAGGAACGCCTCGATCTCCTCGAGATCCCGCCTGTACGCTTTGACCGTGTTCGGGGAGAGCTGGCGCTCGTCGGCAAGATGGCGGAGGAAGTCGGGCGGCTCCGGGCGCTCCCGCCGGGCCTCGTCGCCCTCGGAGGAGGCGGACACGACCCGCTACCCCGCCGTCGGCACCATGGGGGCTGCGGCGATCCCGTGCCGATCCATCCACGCGGCGCAGTCGAGCATCGCGCGCTCGGCGAGGGCTTCCCGCTTCGCGCGCTTGTCGCGGATCCGCCCGGGCAGAGGATCCACCAACCCCCAGTTGGAGTTCATCGGCTGGAAGCGTTTCGGATCGCACTCCCGCAGGTAGCGCAGGAGGCCTCCGAGCATGGTCGTCGGGGGAGGGACGACCGGTTCCTCCCCCGCGAGGTGGCGCGCCAGGTTGATCCCCGCGAGGATCCCGCTCGCGGCCGACTCCGTGTAGCCCTCAACACCGGTCAGCTGGCCGGCGAAGACCACATCGGGACGACCCGGCATGGCCCCGTGCGCGCTGAGCCTGCCCGGGAAGTCCAGATAGCTGTTGCGGTGTATGGACCCCCACCGCAGGAACTCCGCGTCGGCGAGGCCGGGGATCGACCGGAATACGCGCGCCTGCTCGCCGATGCGCAGCCGGGTCTGGAAGCCGACCAGGTTCCACATCTGCCCCGCGCGGTCCTCGCGGCGGAGCTGGACGACCGCCCAGGGGCGCCGGCCCGTCCGTGGGTCCGTGAGGCCGATGGGCTTCATGGGACCGAAGCGCAGCGTATCCTCCCCCCTTGCGGCCATCTCCTCGATGGGGAGACACCCCTCGAAGAAGGGCACGTCGTCCCATTCGTGTCCCGTGTGGACCTCCGCGGCACGTATCGTGGCCACGAACGCCTCGTACTCCTCGCGGTTCAGGGGACAGTTCAGGTAGTCGGCGTCCTCGTCGAAGCGTCCCGCCTCGAAGACGATCGACTCGTCGAGACTGTCGCGGTGCACGATGGGGGCGATCGCATCGAAGAACGCGAGGCCACCGCCGCCGAGCGCCTCTTCGATGGCGCCCGAGAGGGCATCGGACGTCAGCGGGCCGGTGGCGATCACCGCCGGGCCGTCCGGAAGTCGCGTGCATTCCTCGCGCACGACCTCGATGCCGGGGTTGGACACGACCGCGTCCTCCATCGCGGTGGCGAAGAGGCCCCGGTCCACCGCGAGCGCGGATCCGGCACTCACCCTGGAGCGGTCTGCGGACGCGAGGAGAACGGAGCCCAGCGCCCTCATCTCGCGCTTGAGCTGGCCGTGGGCGTTCGCCGGGTCCTCGCTCTTGAAGGAGTTCGTGCACACCAGCTCACCCAGGCTCTTCGTCCGGTGCGCCGGCGTCGCCTTCACCGGGCGCATCTCGACGAGGCGGACCCTGTGCCCGTGCCGGGCGAGGCGCACGGCGGCCTCGCATCCGGCCAGCCCCCCGCCCACGACGGTCACCACGGGCGTCACGACTTCTTCTTCCCTCCCCGTCCCGTGCCCGATCGGCTGCGCTTGGCCCGCCCCCGGCCCTTTCCCTTCCCCTTTCGTGCGGCCGCCCTGGCCAGGAGCTCGACCGCCTCGTCGAGGTCCACGTCCTCGGGCTCGGTCCCCTTGGGGAGCGTCGCGTTCACCTTCCCGTCCGTGACGTACGGTCCGAAGCGTCCTGCGAGGATGACCAGCTCGGCCCCGCTCTCCGGGTGCTCACCGAGCTCCCGGAGCGCCACGCGCTTGCCCGACTCCTTCGCCTCGATCCGCTCCATCGCCTCTTCGAGAGAGACCTTCCAGAGCTCTTCGTCACTCTGCAGGCTCGCGAACGTCTTGCCACGACGCACGAAGGGACCGTACCGGCCGATCCCGGCCACCACCTCCTCGCCCGACGCCTGATCGATTCCCACGGTGCGCGGGAGCGAGAGCAGCTTGACGGCATAGGCGAGGTCCACATCGGCCGGCCGCTTGCCGTCCGGGAGGCTGACACGCTTCGGCTTCTCGTCCTCGTTCGCGGGCGCGAGCTCCACGTACGGTCCGTACGGCCCGGTCTTGAGCAGGACCGGCCGGCCCTCCTGCGGGTGCGAGCCCAACTCCTCGCCCTCGGGGCTCGGCCCGTCCAGCGAGCGCGTGTTCTGACACTCCGGATACCCCGAGCATCCGAGGAAGCGGCCGTACTTGTTCCAGCGAACGAGCATCGGCCGGCCGCACCGCTCGCACGACTCGCCTTCCGCCCGCAGGATCTCCTTGATGATCTCGTCGGAGTTCGCCTCACCCGCCTCCACGCGTTCCCGGAAGCCGGGGTAGAACCCTGCGAGGAGCGCGCGCCACTCCACCTGGCCCTCCTCCACGCGGTCCAGCTCGTTCTCCATCCGGCTCGTGAACTCGACGTCGAAGATGCGCGGGAATATCCGCACCAGGAGCTTCGCGACCACCTCACCGAGGTCCGTGGGCTGGAAGCGCTTCTGCTCGAGCTCCACGTATCCGCGGTCGATGATGGTCGACAGGATCTGCGCGTAGGTGGAGGGGCGCCCGATGCCGAGCTTCTCCAGCTCCCGCACGAGGCTCGCCTCGGAGAACCGGGGCGGCGGCTGCGTGAAGTGCTGCTTGGGCTCGATGGCCGTCAGGTCGCTCCTGTCGCCCTCGTCGAGCGCGGGCAGCGGCTCCAGGTCGTCGAGGCGGCGGTGGTCGCCCACCTCCGTGGCCTCGGTGTAGAGGCGCGTGAACCCTTCGAACTTCACGACCGAGCCGGTGGCGCGGAACAGGTAGTGCCGTCCCGTCGCGCCTTCCAGGTCGAAGTCCACCGTCGTGGTGTCGTAAACGGCCGGCGCCATCTGACCGGCCACGAAGCGGAGCCATATGAGCTCGTACAGTCGGGCGGCGTCGCCCTCCAGGTACCGCGCCGCCTCGGACGGGTGCAGTGTCGCGTCGGTGGGGCGGATCGCCTCGTGGGCCTCCTGGGCTCCCTTCTGCTGCTTGCCCGCCCACAGGCGTGGAGTCGAGGCGAGGAAGTCCTTTCCGAACTCACCCGAGATCCAGGTACGGGCCTCGTCCACCGCCATCTGGGACACGCGCGTGGAGTCCGTGCGCATGTATGTGATGAGGCCGACGGTGCCCCGGGAGCCCACCTCGAGACCTTCGTACAGCCGCTGTGCTACGCTCATCGTGCGACGGGCCGAAAAGCCGAGGCGCTTGGCCGCTTCCTGCTGCAGCGTGGAGGTGGTGAAGGGAGCCGATGGGTTCTTCCGACGCTCCCGGCGCTTCACGTCCGTGACCAGGAACGGCACGCCCCGAACCGCCTCGACGACCGCCTGGGCCGCCGCCTCGTCGCCCAGCGAGAACGCCTTGCCCTCGATCTGGTGCAGCTTCGCGTCGAACGCCTGCCCGTCCTTCACGAGGTGGGCGGTGATCGACCAGTACTCCTCGGTCTCGAAGGCCCGGATCTCCGCTTCCCGCTCGCAGATGAGCCGGAGCGCCACCGTTTGGACCCGCCCGGCCGAAAGTCCGGGGCGGATGGGCTTCCACAGGAGCGGGCTGACCTGATAGCCGACCAGCCGGTCGAGGATACGGCGAGCCTGCTGGGCCTCGACCTTCTTCATGTCGATGGGACCGGGGCGCTCGAGCGCCTCCTGCACCGCACGCTTCGTGATCTCCCGGAACTGGACCCGGCGGAAGCGCTCCCCGTCCCGCTTGTCGTATCCGAGCTGCTCGGCGACGTGGTAGGCGATGGCCTCGCCTTCACGATCCGGGTCGGTGGCCAGGATTACCATCGAAGCGCCCTTGGCCTTCTTCTTGAGCTCGGTGAGCACCGGCCCCTTCCCGCGGATCGTCACGTACCGCGGCTCGAAGCCGTGGTCGACGTCCACGCCGAGCTCCTTCGTGGGCAGGTCGCGCACATGCCCCACCGACGCGGCGACCTGGTAGTCCTTCCCCAGGTACTTGCCGATGGTCCGGGCCTTCGCCGGTGACTCGACGATGACCAGGTGCTTTCCGCCGCTCTTCTTCTCCGTCATTCGTTATCGCATCCCCACCGCGGAATCGCTGGCTCGGCGCTCGATGAGCGCCAGAATGGTCGCACACACATCTTCCGGTGTTCGGTCGTTCGTGTCCACCTCGAGGTCCGCCTGGGCATAGGCGGCTTCGCGGACTCCAAGCAGGCGCCGCGCGGCTTCGAGAGGGCTCGGACCGTCCAGCAGCGGCCGGTCGCCGCCGCCGCGCTCGGGCGACCGCGACCTCCGCCGAGACCCGCAGCCAGACGCTCACTGTCCCGGGCGGCACCGCACGCAGGCGGCCGGGCACCCCCGCCCAACCTCCACCGCTCGCCAGCACCACTTCGTTCCTGGAAAGGAGGGAGTCGGCCACCCGCCGCTCCACCTCCCTGAAGTAGCGCTCGCCCTTCTGGCGGAAGAGGTCTGCGGATCGTGCGCCCCTCCTCCGCCTCCACGCGCGCGTCGAAGTCGAGGAAGGACCAGGAGAGCGCGCGGGCCAGGAGGGCGCCCACGGTTGATTTCCCCGAGCCCATGAAGCCAACGAGAAGGATGCGTCGGGCTCGCATCAACGTTCCCGGAATCCCCGATCGCTGAGGTACGCTAGGTACCCCTCGAAGTTCCGCCGCACCTCGCCGACCGAATCCCCCCCGAACTTCTCGAGGAAGGCGTCCGCCACCACCAGCGCCACCATCGCCTCTCCCACGATCGCGGCAGCCGGGACGGCACAGACGTCGCTCCGCTCCACGGCCGCGTTCCCGGGGGAGCCGTCGCGGAGGTCGACGCTGGGGAGCGGCTTGCGAAGCGTCGAGATGGGCTTCATCGCCGCTCGCACGACGACAGGCTCTCCCGTCGTCACCCCGCCCTCCAGGCCGCCCGCCCGGTTCGAGGCGCGGCCCAGGCCGCCCGCCCGGGGCCGGTCCGTGCGTACGATCGGGTCGTGCACTTCCGAGCCCGGGCGCCCGGCTCCCTCGAACCCCAGGCCGATCTCCACGCCCTTGATGGCCTGCACCGACATCATCGCGCCCGCCAGCCGGCCGTCCAGCTTCGCGTCCCAGGCCACGTAGCTCCCGAGCCCGGCGGGCACACCCGTGGCGACGACCTCGAAGACCCCGCCCAACGTGTCGCCCCGCTCCTTCGCCGCGTCGATCTCGGCCGTCATGCGCGCGGACGCCTCGGCGTCCAGGCAGCGCACCGGATCCTCCGCGACCGCCTCGTTGAGACCCTCGGGGAGCACTTCGCGGACGCGGGCCTGGACCCCGCCGATCGACACCACGTGGCTTCCCACCTGCACACCGAACTCGTCCAGCAGCCGCTTCGCCACGGCCCCACACGCCACCCGGGCGGCCGTCTCGCGGGCACTCGCCCGCTCCAGGACGTCCCGGACGTCACGGCGGTCGTATTTGAGCGCTCCCACCAGGTCCGCGTGCCCGGGCCTCGGCAGGTAGTGCGGGCGCAGCGCCTTCGGGTTCTCGCCTTCGGCCGGGGCCTCCGCGCTCATCGCCGTCCGCCAGTTCTCCCAGTCGAGGTTCCAGACGAGCATGGCGATGGGCGAGCCCAGGGTTTCGCCCAGGCGCACGCCGCCAAGGAGCTCGGCGCGATCCGATTCGATCTCCATCCGACGCCCACGACCGTATCCCCCCTGTCGCCGACGCAGCTCGGGGTCGACATCGCGCGCCATGTCGAGCGACAGGCCTGCGGGGACGCCCTCCAGGAGCGCCACCAGCCCGCGGCCATGGGACTCCCCGGCCGTGCGAAATCCGAGTCTGTGCATCGAGTCGTGCAATCCCTTCCGGACCGGTCAAAGCAAAGCCCGGCCGAGCCGGGCTGCACCTCAGGGGCGTGGATGTGGTACGCGACCGGACGGGCCGCCCCGACCCGCCCCGACGTCACCTGCGCCGATGTCCCCTACTATATAGAGGAGGGCGCCGCCTCCTCCAAGCCTCGACGGCGGACCATCCAACGAGACGCCCCGGCGAGCCGTGGCCCGCCGGGGCGTCTCCCGGCCCCCGTGCCCGCAGCGGATCGCCTAGTTCCGCGCCGGATGCTCGTTCAGCACGTCGGCCTTGCGCACGTCGATCACCACCACGCCGCCCGCCGCCGTCGTGGCGAACAGCTTGACCACCACACAGCGGTCGTCGGTCTCCCCGTTGGGGCCGATCGGCGCGTCGAAGTCACCACCATCGTAGAGCTTGACCGCGTTCCCGACGAGGGCGCCCCGCTTGTCAGTGACCGGGATCGTGGCGCACGTGAAGGCGGCATTGTCCGCCGGGAACGGGAGCACGGCCCGCAGCGGTCCCGTCACGTTGTCCCGGATGTACACGCGGCCGACACGTGTGAACCGCTGCGTGTCGATGATGTCCACCGTCCGCTGACCGCTGGCCACGAACGCCAGATGCGTGTCGGGGCGGTACTCCCCGGCGAAGTTCTCGAGCGTGCGGGCGTTCGCGTGCAGCGGGTGGAGCGTCGCGCCGGAGCCACCGCTCGCCAGGGGAATCTCGGTGACGCCCTGCAGCCTCAGGTCGGGCGGGCTGATGAAGTAGGCCGCGAAGTGACCCCGCACCACGCCGAGGGTACCGTCGTAGTTGACGCCGATCCCCCGCACCTCTTCCGACGGGTTGGTCAGGAGGTCGGAGACCTGGATCCACCGGCTCAACGACGTCTCCTCGCCGGGGCGTGCCTGATACGTGAGCACCCGCCCGACCGGATCCGCTCCTCCCTCACCGATGGCGACCCACCCCCCGTCGCCGGACGCCGCGACGTACGTGGTGTCCCGGAACAGAATGCTCTCGACGTCCCACCGCGAGCCGGGCACGATGTAGACGTCCGAGCCCTGGGTCACGAGCTCGGCTGCCGCCTCGGTGACGGCGTCGAACATGTCGGAGCGCGCCAAGCCCTTGACGATGTTGTTCGGGAAGCCCGGCACGTGGTCGAAGAGGCCGAGGACCGCCGCCACCGTCGCGACGCCCGCGGAGTCCACGGAGAGCGTATCGACGGTGCTGGTGATGGAGTCGATATGCGCGATCGCCCAGAAGTTCTCCTGGGGCGCGAAGTTGCCGTGCTCCACGAAGATCTTCGCCTCCGTGCGCTCCCATCCCGGCTCGAAGAAGCCCTTCCGCGCCGTGCCCAGGTCACCGACGGACGTGGTCTTCGTCGAGTAGATGAGGTTGCCGAACGAATCCACGGCGACGTACTGGGGGCGGTCGGAGAACGAGGGCGACTTCGTCTGGGGGATCGGGGTGATGAGGTACTGAACCCCTGCATCCCCGGTACGCAGCTCGACGTCGAAGAGCACGACGTCGGGTGTGAGGAAGCGCGCGTTGTCGATCTCCCGCCTGGTGGCGAGGTCCACCTTCGACAGGTTCGTCCCGCCGGAGTTCGCGACCCAGAGCGACTCGTTGTCGCGCGTGACCGCAAGCCCCCACGGCTCGGAGCCGACCCCGATGGCCGTCTCGAAGGACTCGGAGGTGAGATTGAAGACCTCCAGGCGGTTCGTCGAGAAGTTGGAAAGGAACAGCCTGCGACGGGCCGTGTCGACCGCGGCGTCCATGATCTGGCCACCCGCGGGAAGAGCGACCGTCTTGCCCGCCACGATGGAGCGGGTCAGACGCTCCCCCGTGCGTCCCTGCGCGATCGTCCCCCCGGCGAACGCGGCGCACGGCAGGGCGCGGAGGGTGTCACCTCCGACGCTGGCCGCGCAGTTGCCGCCCACGTCCCGCATCCACGTCGTGACCTCGAAGGTGAGGGTATCCGGGAGGCTGAGGGAATCGACGTTGAACACGGGCACCTTGAACGACTGGGAGAACGTGCCGGTGCGCGACGGCGAGTACGTCTGCGAGCCGGTACGCACCGCCGTGTCTCCCCGGGACGGGGAGATCGCCAGGACCGTGTATCCGACCTCCGCCACTCCGTTGCCCTGGGCGTTGTCCGAGCCCGTCACCTGGATCGTCAGGGGGTCCTGGATCTCCATGCGGTCCACGGACGGCGTCGTGGTCACGTGCTTCAGCTTGGGCGCGATCGTATCCCCCACGCTCGTGGAGCTCACGGTCAGCGTGATGGGCCCGTCCTGTCCGAGCACGTCGAGCGTGTTGCGCGCGAGCGCCGTCACGGTGACGACCCCCTCGATGCCGGAAGGCACCGCCAGAACGGTGTCGAGCACCGCGGAATCCGTGGGCGTGGCGAAGCCCTTGGTGACCGTCTTTTCGAAGGCCCCCCGGACCTCCACGCGCACCTGCAGCAGCCCGAGCGGGTCCTGTGCCCGTACGCGCAGGCTCAGGTTGAGGCCGGCCTGGATGGCCTGACCGTCCTCGAGGTCGAGGAGCCGCACGTCCGGCCCGCCCAGCACCACCGCCACCGTGTCCGTGGAGACGTTCCCACCCACGTCGGTCGCCTCGGCCACGATGAACGCCGTCTCCTTGACGGTGTCCGGCGCGGGCTGGAGGTACCGCTCGATGATCGTGTCACGCGTCTCCGCGGGCAGCGTCACCGTCTTTTCGATGAAGCGGGGCACGACCTCGTCGGTGCCGAGGGCGGGGTCGCCGCGCATGGCGATCCCGTAGAGGCGCACCGAAGCCAGGCCGGCGTTGTCCCGCAGGTCGACCTGAACGAAGATCGAGTCGCCCAGCGGCTTCGCGGACAGCGAGTCCGCCCGGGGCGAGGTGATCGTCACGCGGGGTGCCTCACGGTCGTTTCCCGACCCGCCCGGCCCGCCCGGTACGCTGAACAGGTTCTCGCCCTCGCAGGCCGCCACCACCAAGACGCCGAGCATGGCGGCAGCCGTAATCGCGGTGCGCGTTCCCATCATTCGATTCCGCGGCATGTTCAGTACGCTCCCGGTCGACCCGATCAGTTGGACCCGCGAACGATGTGCGGGGTGACGAGGATGATCAGATCACGCTGGACCTCTTGATGCCGGTTGACGCGGAAGAGTCTTCCGATCACCGGAAGGTCCATGAGGAGGGGGATGCCGGATCTCACTTCGGTACGCTCGCTCTGGGTCAGCCCGGCGATGACCACGGTCTCGCCGTCCTCGACCAGGACGCGCGTCTGGGCTTCCTGGGTCTGCTTGATGAAGCCCACGTCGGACTGCGCGAGCTCGGCCGAGGACCGCTCGGCGCTGAGCTCGAGGAGGATGTTTCCGTTCGCCGTGACGTGCGGGGTGGCCTGGAGGATGATGCCCGTCTCCTCGGTGGACACCTGCGCCCTGGGGAAGACCCCCTGCCCCGCTGCGCCCTGGCCGCCGCCGCCCGAGCTCGCGTCCACCACGCGGACCGGGACGTCGGCGCCGACCTTGATGCGCGCCTGCACGTTGTCCAGCGTCGTCACCTGCGGCGTCGCCTGCACGTCGCTCAGGTTCACGGACGAGAGCGCGTCCAGGAAGCTCACCAGCTGGTGCCGCCCGATGACCAGCGAGCTGAGCAGCGTCAGGCTCGGAGACGTGAGCCGCTCCTTGGCGTTACCCAGCGCGGCGATCGAGTTGCCACCGAGGAGAACGACGGCCTGCCCCTGCCGGATCGCCTCGTCGGGCAGCGTGATCGTTCCGTCCCCGTTGAGGTCTGCGGCTCCTTCGGACAGCTGGTTGAGCTGGTTGCCCCGCGAGTCCTTGAGCTCGTAGGCGATGCCCATCTCGTCCAGGTCCGTGCGATCCACGAAGATGATCTTCGCCTGGATCGACACCTGGGGCGTGCGTACGTCCAGCTCGCTCAGGAGGGCACGCACGGCGTCCTGTACCCGCTGGATGTCGTTGACGACCAGCGTGTTCGTCCCCTGCCCGGCGGTGATCGAGCCCCGCTCGGAGAGGAGGGGCTGGATGGAGGTCTGCAGCTCGCTGGCCGTCCCGTAGTTGATGCGGTGCGCCACCGTGGTGATGGGCTCGACAGCCTCACGCTCGTTCAGGTCGGTGATGTTGTCGACCCGGATGATCCCGTAGGTGGGATCCTCCTCCGCCACCAACCCCTGGCCCGAGAGGATCGCCTTCAGCGCCACGTCCCACGGCTGGTCACGGATGTCTGCAGTCACGACACCGCTGACGTTCGAGCCCGGGACGATCGACTTGCCCGAGAACGAGGCGAACGCCAGCAGGACGTCCTGGATCGGCGTGTTGGTGAACGTGATGGAGATCCGGCGCTGCTGACTGACCTGCCTCGGCGGGGCCGCGTGCGTCGTGACCGCGTCCGGCACCGGGGCCGCGGGTCGCGAGGAGGCCGCGGGGCCGGCTCGGCGCGTCCGCGGATGCCGCGGTCGCGGCGCTGGTACCCGAGCTCCACGGCGCGAACTCCCCGGTCGGGTTGTCCATCGTGATCCGCAGACCGCGCGGATCGGTGGCGACCGTGTAGGCGACCTTCTCGTCGAGCACGAGCACGACACGCACGATATCCGCGGAGTACTGGCTCGTGCGGATGGAGCGGATGCCGCCGCGGTTCACGTCGCTGTAGTTGTCGCGCGGGAGGGCGTGACGGGCCCCCATGACGTCCACAACCAGCCGGTTGGGACCTTCCATGGTGAAATCCCGATACTCTACGTCCCCGTCCACCGCGATCAGGACGCTCGTCTGCCGAGCCATCGGCGTGATGGCCACCTCGGTGACCGGCCCGCCGAAGGCCATGAGGGCGCTCGTCCAAAGCGCGAACATCGAGGTCATGGAGTGCCTCCCAGGCGCCGGGTCTCCAGCTGCATGATCTTTCGCTCCGTGAGTCCGAATTCCTCGACTTCCACCACGACCTGGTCGCGGCGGATCTCGAGGACCCGGACGTTACCGATCGACTGTCCGACCTTCAGGTACCACGACCGCCCCTCCGATACTGTGACCTGCTGACCATCCTCGGACACCGTCACGGTGCTCGTTCCCAGGACGGCCACGCTGGCGGCCGGGCTCGGATCGTAGAGGATGCCCAGGACCCGAAGCTGCTCGAAGCGTGGTCCACCCTCACCCGCCACCAGCGGCTTGAACGGATTGCGCCGCTGGAAGGACGGGTACGTGAAGACCTCCCGCTCGAACACCAGCTCCGTGCCCCCCTGCGGGGCCGCCGGCTGCTGCTGCGTGGCCTGCGGCTGTGCCGCTTGCGGCTGCCCTTGCTGTGCGGCCAATCCGAGCGGCAGGAGAAGCGCCGTCGACAGGAGCAACAGGCCGCTGCGCACGCGCTGCATCATGATCCTCCTCCCCCGCCCGTGGTCGGTGGGGGCGCCGCTGCCGGATTCGGCAGCACGTACGTTTCGATCCGGAATGTCGCCAACACCGGAGAATCGATCTCCGGGAAGAGCTGGGGCTGGGGATGGGGCGAGAGGTCGAGCTCCACCGGCGTCACGATCCGGGAGAGGCTCGCGACGTCCGTCAGGAACCGCCCGACCGCGTGGTAGTCCCCGGCGACGGCGACCTCGTACGAAGTCTTCGAGTAGAAGGCGCCCTCCTCGGACGGCTCGGGAAGGAGCCGGTTCATCTCGACGTCGTCCTGGCGGGCGCGGATCGACATGTCGTCCAGGAGGACCGGAACCTCTTCGGCGGCCGGGATCAGCTCCTCGAGCTTGGCCACCTGCCGCTCGTACAGCGCCATGCGCTCCTCGAGGTCCCCGCCACCGCGGGCCGCCAGGACCTGCGCTCGGCGATTCTGCGCCTCCAGCGCCTCGAGGCGCGCCTGCATCGCGTTCACCTCTTCGCGCTGCCCCTTGTACCAGAAGGAGTAGAACGGGTAGATGAGCGCCAACAGCAGGACCGCGATGATGAGCGCGTTGCGCTGCTTCGGATCGGCGGGATTGTACCAGGCCATGGCTCAACCTCCCGTCGTGTCGGAGGCGACGGGCTGCGACGTCGCGTCGTCGAATAGCGGCACGGTCTCGAGCTCGTCCAGGGGCGGAGGCTCGTACGTGACCGTCAGCTCGAAGAGGTAGATCAGGTCTCCCGGGCTTTGCGGGAGCGGGCCCTGCTCGGAGCGCTCCAGCTTGACCTCGCGCAGGAAGCGGGAGGCCTCGAGATTC
Source organism: uncultured Gemmatimonadales bacterium (assembly GCA_963848895.1). Lineage (GTDB taxonomy): Bacteria > Gemmatimonadota > Gemmatimonadetes > Longimicrobiales > Gaopeijiaceae > SZUA-318. The sequence goes on along the minus strand of CAWKGE010000013.1, from coordinate 100,513 downwards.
CGCATGAAGTTCGTGATGGCGAAGTTGCTTCCCGCGTCCCCAGCGATGCGGATCTGAAGCGGACTGGCCTGGACCTGGGATAGCTCGCGGAGCCAGGTGTAGTCCGGGAGCGCGCGCGCCACCTCGTCCATGACGTGGGGCCAGGTGAAGCGGCCGGCGTCGATGTCCTGGATGATGCTCACGCGCTCTGCGATGGAATCCCGCCGCGCGGTGAGCTGGTTCGTGCGCGCGATGATGTCGGCGAACCGGAGCGAGTCCTGGACGGCTTCGTCGATGGCCACCTGGGTCTCCTCGCGGTCCCCGCGCACGCTGAAGAAGAGCCACCCGACGACCACCAGGGTGACGACCGCGGCTCCCCAGGCGGCGAGGATGTACGAGTCGCCCGGCAGACCGCCGCCGCCCATCTTCGGCATGGACAGTCCGGAAAGGGAGAGGCCGCGCTTCGAGGAGCGCTTCTTTCCACCCGGAAGTAGGTTGACTTCGATCAAGGCTCAGCCCCGTCCTTGGCGCCTCACTGGCGCAGTGCCAGCCCGAGGGGAAGCAGCAGCATGGGCGCTGCTTCGTCGATGGAGATCGTGCCTGCCGCGCCGGACCGCACCGGCACCCGCTCGAACGGGTTGACCAGATGGGTTTCGACGTTCATGCGCCTCCCCAGCGACTCGACCATGCCCGGAACCCGGGCGCCGCCGCCGCTGAGGAAGATCTTGCCGAGGGTCTCTCCGTCGTCGCGGGTCATCAGGAAGGCGCTCGCCCGCTCGATGCCCACCGCGATCTCGTCGGCGGAGGAGTCCACGAAACGGTCCAGGTCGTCCACGGTCTCGCGCGCCTGGACGACGTCTTCCGCCTGCTCCGCCGTGAGGCCCCGCTCGCGCTGGAGGTCCTCGCGGATCCGCCGCGACCCGAAGGGGATGTCCCGAGTCAGGATGGGAACGCCGTTCTCGAGGATGTTCACGTTGGTCGTCTCGTGGCCCACGTTGACCAGCGCGATGATCCCCTGCATGGCGTCGGGATAGTTGTGCTCGAAGGCGTTGTGCAGGGCGAAGGCGTCCACGTCGATGACGCTCGGGTTGATGCCTGCATCCTGCAGGAGCCCGACCTTGTTGTCCACCAGCTCCCGCTTCGCCGCCACGAGGAGCACCTCCATCTGGAGGCCCTCGTCGTGCGGGTTCAGGATCTGGAAGTCCAGCTCGACGCTCTTGATGTCGAAGGGAACGTGCTGCTCGGCCTCCCAGCGGATGACCTCCCGAGCGTCGGACTCCTTCATCCGATCCATCTCGATCTTCTTGATGATCACGTCGTGGCCGCCGATGGCGGTGACGACCTCGGCGTTCTTGATGCCGATCTCCTGGAAGAGGCCCTGGACCGTGTCGGAGACCAGCCCGTAGTCCATGATCTCCCCCTCCACGATCGCGTCCGGGAGGAGGGGACGCATGGCCACGCGGACGACCTCGGGCTGGTCACCCGAGTGATCGACCTCCACGACCTTCACGAATCCGGAGCCGATGTCCAGGCCGATGGAAGTCCGCTTGCGTCCGAAGAGACCCATGCGTGCGCTCGCGAGGATTGGAAGGGAACAAATTTTCCCGAGAAATGTCAGGCCCAGCTTACCACCGAAAATCAAGTCTTGTCAAGAATATCATGCCGCCCGACACATCGGCGAGAATTGGTAAACATTTGACGTGAAAACAGGCCGAACGAGGGCCGGCGGCAACGCCCTGCGCCGCCGGCCCCTTCCAGTGTCAGCTGCCGATGACGTTCGACAGGTCCACCCAGCTCCGCATGGCCAACGGCCGCACCTTCGTCAATGCGGAGTTGTTGAGCACGGCACGCGTGACCGCGCAGCTCGAGTAGTTGACCACCGCGTCACCGAGCACCGTGCTGGTGCCGAGGTCCACGTTGGCCGCCACGACACCGCCGTTGAAGTGGCCGCCGGTACCCTGCGTGGTGAGCTCACCCTTCACCCACACCGGGCCGAAGAACTCGAAGCCACCGTCCACCGTGAGGCTGTTCTCGACCAGGAGGATCCCCTGCCCATGCCCACCCGTGACCTTCAGGTCGCCCTTCGCGTAGATGATCGGGAAGTAGTTCCCGCACACGCCGAACGGGTCTTGGGGGCTTCCCCAATTCAACTCGTTCCCCGTGTTGCAGCGATAGGACGCGCCGCCCAGCACCGAGTCGGGTGCGACCCCGTTCAGCGTCTTGGCGCCCACCGGATACACCTTCTCGGCCAGCGCCGTGAGGTCCTCCCACGTCATCTCACCGAAATCGAGCAGCTTCGCGGTGTTGATCGTCGTATCCTGCTGCGTGGGGGGGTTGCCCGCCACGTCGAACTTCGCCCCGCCCGTCGTGATGTTCAGCGTGTCGTCGATGAGCAGCCCGGGCTTGTTCGACCATCGCGCCCGTATCACACGCGCCGCTCCAGCCGTCCGGGATCGTGTCCATCCCGTTCACGATCGAGCTACCACCGACCTTCAGGCTCCCCTGCGTCGTGAGCGCCGCGGGCGGGTTCATGTTCGCGCTGGTCAGGCGGGTGACGAGCCCGATGCGCCGCGTCGCGCCGCTCCACAGCGCCCCTCCCTCGGTGATGGTCGCGCTGGTGTTCAGGAAGAAGAGCCGCTGCGCCAGGCGCGTGACGTCCGTCGTGACGATCCCCGCGTCCGCGGTGTCCACGATCGTCGTGTTGCCACCGATGGCGAGCGCCGTGAGGGCCTGCGTCCGGTTGACCATGACGTCGTTGGCGCCGCTCTGGGCGACGTTGACCGCCATCGCCGAGAAGCGGCTGGCCACGCCCGTGCGCACCTCCTGGCGTGCCACGTAGAAGCCCGCCGTTACGAGCACCCCGACGATCACGAGCGCGCCGATGGCCGCGGGCAGGGCGAATCCTCGTCGTTCATGCATGTCGTTCATGGTCGTTTCCGGGTTCTGGGAGGGCTCCCGAGACTCCTCAGTTTCGTGTGTAGATCACGGCGGTGATGGAATCCGAGACGAAGCCGCCGATGGAATTCATCACGTTGGAAGCGGTGCGGACGGTGACGATGATCTGGCGGACGTCCGTGGCGGTCGTGGTGGCCGTCCCGGAGGCGTCCAGGTAGGAGAACGCCAGGCCGGAGGAGGCCTTGAGCGGGCCGACCATCGGCACCGCTGCCGTCCGTGCCGGTGCGCCCGAGGTAGGTCTCGCCGCCCATGGTCACGAGCCCGTACCGGTAGCGCACGAAGCTCCGCACCGGCGCCCCGACGCGCACGCTGTCGGCCGTGAACAGCCCGGCCTGGCCACCGAAGCTCAGGTTCACCGCCTTCTCGCTCCCGCACAGGGCCGTCGTGTCCACTCGCGGTGATTTGCGCGGCGATCCACGTGTCGTCGGAGGCCCTGCTGGTCTCGTTGTCCGCGAAGACGAAGACGGAGTCCTCGCGCTCGAACCAGTCGCCGACCTTGAGCGTCCTCAGGACGGGCGGGCTGGTCATCGATATCGCGCACACGACGCCGAACTTGCGCATCGAGCGGACGGTGAGCGACGTGGAGTTCATGGCGATCAGGTCGCCCCCCTGGGCGCTGATCTCGCGCAGCTCGTTGTACAGGACGTCCATGGCCGCCCGGGTGGACTGCTGCCCCTTGATCTTGGCGGTCTGGGCCGTGTACGTGCGCTGATTCGTGACGAGGATCTGCAGGGACGCCGCGATGAGCAGCGCCCCGAGGACCGTCACGATGATCAGCTCGGCCAGGGTGAACCCGCGCTCGTTCCTGTTCATCGGTTGATCACCCTGAAGACGAACGTGTCGGCGACGTTGGGCCCGAGGGTCGGCGACGGACTGGACGCCGAGGTCGCGAGCCCGGGACCCACGGTGACCACGGTCACCAGCAGCGACTGGGACGTCTCGGCGGTGGATGACCAACTCACGGCGAACGAGCCCACGGAGTCCGCGCCCGAGCCGATGCTGGCGAAGGGCGTCGGCCTGGACCTGCTCGATGACGCTCTGCTGTGCCACGGCCCGCTCGGTCATCAGGTCCGCGAGCGTGACTTGACGAACGATGTAGGCGGTGCTGCCGGCCAGGCCGAGCACGCCCACGGCGAGGATGACGATGGCGATGATCACCTCCACCATCGTGAAGCCCCCGCGTGGGCGGGAGCCACGGTCGGGGCCGGAGGAGGTGCCGGGAAGGCTCCGGTTGCGCATGTCAGTACACCAGCTGCCCGAGGGGGAGGACCGTCACCGAAGACGAGTCCGCGTTCTGCCAGAACGACAAGGTCACGGTCGTGTTGTTGCAGTCGGTGTCGGCGTAGCCCCGCGGGTTCATGCACATGCGGAAGCTCCCCACGGACGAGCGCACGTCGACGTGCAGGTCGTCCGCGAAATGGATGGTCTCGAGGTTGCTCGTGCCCTGGCGCAGGAAGATGCTGTCCCCGGAGACGTCGACGAAGAGCTGGACCCGCGTGCCGGCCTCGATGGCCTGGGCTCGGGCCCGTGCGAGCAGCGAGGCGAAGGTCGTCCGTGCCCCCCGCACGGCGAACCCGCCCTGGGCGTTTCCATAGCTGGACAACGCGATGCTCGTCAGGATGCTCCCGACCAGCAGGGCGATGACCAGCTCGACTACGGTGAATCCACGACGTCCGCGCATGACGACTCCGGTGAGGGGCGTGCCGGGCACTCCGAGGGAGTCCGGACCAAGTTCCGTGCCAACCGACAGCCCAATAGTTGCGCCACTTGTTTCCAGCGTAGAGCCGAAAGCAGCGCATACTTTTCCGCGCGACGGCAACGAGTTCGCGACCTGGCGATCGTGCGCTAGAACAAAGGAAAAGTCCCCGGCGGCAAACGGAGCGGCCGGACCCAGCCCTCGAGCCCCTCGCTCAGCGCCACCAGAGCGCGACATCCGGAGCCGACCAGGCGGGCGTCGGCACCCACGACGAGGCCGCCCGCGGCCCGCGCGAACCCGACCAGAACGGCGCCGTCCCGGAGGGTGAGCGTGCCCCCGACCAGGACGACACCGTCGTGGCGCCCCCCACCAACTCCAGGTCACCGGGGACCACCAGCAAGCCCTCCCCGGTCACCCCGTCCAGGCGCACATCCCCGGATGCGGCTGCGGGACCCGGGCTCCCACCCCCCTCGCCGATCCACGCGACGAGCTGCTCGCTCCCCAGTGGCCCGAGGGAGGGCTCCACGGTCCCGTCCATTCCCTCCCGCGCGACGGCCTCCACGGACCTCCCCCCGAACAGTGAATCCAGGGCGGCCAGCCACGGCCGGCAGGGCGCCGCCTCCAGGTCGGGTCCGTCCCTCCGCACCCCGCCCGTCTCCACGACGCCCGTGACCGAGACCGGGGCCGTCTCGCCGACCACCGCCACTCCGCCGAAGGCCCGCAGCCGCGCCACCGGATCGGGGAGCCATGCGAGGGCGCCGAACCGGACGACGCCACCCGCCCCTTCGACCCGACCCTCGCTGCGCATCAGCCACTGCTCGCGCCCGAGCCGGAGCATCTCGACGCGGTAGCGACCGTCTCCCACCCGCCCGGCCACACCGGAGACCGTTCCCTGGAGCGGGACCGCAGCGAGAGCCGTCCCCTCCGGGAGGGGTGCGGCGGAGAGGCCGGCCATGGCGGACATCCGCGCCTGGAGCAGGCGCGCGCCCGCGTGGGAGGCGGCCGCCTCCTGTCGGGCCATGAGGAGCGCCCCGTGGGCCAGCAGCTCGAGGCCGAGGACGAAGAGGAGGACGAGCGCCAGGACCCCGCCCGCCTCCCGGGTCGGCTGCTCAGCCACCACCGGCGCGGCTCCCGCCGTGACCCAGGGAGAACGCGTGCGCCGGCGCGGTGGGTTCTTCCCGCGCGGCGTAGAGCTCGAGGTCCACGCTCCCGGTCGAGGCGCGGAAGGCGCTGGGAGGCGTGCGCAGGACCTCGGGGGTGAGGGGCTGGCGCCCTGCTGCCCCGCGCCGGTACCGAAGCGCCGCACCGCTCAGGTGGTAGCTACCCCGCTCGAAGAAACGCGCGATGAGCGGCGCGGCCGGCGCGTCGCCGGAGAGGCGCCACTGCTCCACCGCGTCGCCTCCGGCCGACGGGCACGGGCGGGAGGGCGCGCCCCTGGACTCGAGGACGAAAACCCCGCCGACCCCGTCTGTACCCACCACCACGACCGAATCCTTCGTCGGGTCGGGAGCCCGGATCCCACGCACGCGCACGATCAGATCGCCGGGATCGTCGGTGAGCGCACAGACGACGCCGATGCCCCGAAATGCGCGGAGCGCGATGCTGTCGACCCCGATCACCTCGGTGCCGTCGCCCGACCGGATCTCCGCCCCCAGGACGTGTCGGCCGATACGGAGGGCCGCCAGCGTCTCGGCACGCCGAGCCAGGTCGGCCTGGACGGTCCGCTGCCGGGCGAGGGTGCCGAGCGCCAGCGTCGTCAGGACCCACCCCACGAGGAGCGCGACCAGGGCCTCCATCACCGTGAACCCGCCCGGGCCCTTCACGGCCCACCTCCCGGCAACTCCGGGGCAATCCCCTCCACCACCACGAGCGCCGTGTCGATGGGGGAGCCGAAGACGAGTCGCAGGCTCCCTCCCGCCGTCGCCGTCCAGCGCACCTCTCCCCACCGCGACGGCACCGTCCCCTCGCCGGACGTCACCCTCCCGGCGACGAGGGAATCGAACACGCGCTCCACGTCGGCGGTCCCCGCCTCTTCGAGCTCGGCCCGGGTGAGCGTGCGGGCCGCCAGCACGAGCGTGCCGACCACACCCAGCAGCCCGACTTCGAGCACGACCAGCGCCACCAGGATCTCGACGAGCGTGAACCCGCCGCGCCTCACCATCTGCGGACCCTGCCGTATCCCGACACCACGAGCACGCTTTCGGCCACGCCACGCCGGAATCTCAGCGTCTCGCTCGCCACCCGCCCGATCCCGAGCGCGTCGTACGCCAGGTCCGAGGTGGACCGTCCGCGTGGAAGGACGAGGGCCACGCCCGGGTCGCTGCCCAGGGAGATGCGCCGACGCACCGTGTCGCCCGCTTCGAACCAGACGACGCCGTCGTCGGTGCGCAGGTGTACGGTCGCTCCGCCCCACGACATGGCCGCCATCCTCGCTTCCGCGAACAGGCCGGCTACACGCTCGCGTGCGGAAACGACGGCGGCGCGGTCACGCATCCGGTGCCCGGCCGACAGCAGGAACGGGGCGCCGAGCGCCATCAGGGCGAGCACGGTGCTCAACTCGAGAAGGGTGTAGCCGCTGCGCATGGAGGAACCTGAGTCCGCCCCCCGGGCGCTCCCATACCGAGACGGGACGTGTCGGTCTACCGGCGCATCGCCGCACGCAGAAGCCGGAGCCGAATCTCGCGGGCCTCTGCGAGGTCCGGCACGGCCCGTGGTGGCTCGGCCATGGCCCGCCTCAGCCGCTCCGCCAGGACCCGCCCCTCCATGTCGTCCCACGGGAGGACGGAGTCGGTGCGGTCGAACGTCGCGGCGGTGGCGGTGATCTTGCCCGACGGCCGCACGCAGTCGATCGCCACGAACGGCGTCTCCGTCGCGAGGGCCAGGATCATCCCGTGGAAGCGCAACGTCAGCAGCGCCCTCGACACTTCGATCTCCCGTCGGACCTGATCCACGGTGTGACGCCCCGGCGGCACGCGGAGTCGGTCAGGACGGTCGAGCCGCGGGGCGAGCCGCTCGTACACGCGGTGGTCGTCGCTCTCCTCGAACCCCGTGTGCATGACGCAGCCCACCAGGACGAGCGCGCGCTCCTTCATGACCTCGTTGACCGCCTCGGCCACGACGTCGAGAAGGCGGTCGGCACTCTCGTTCGTATCCGCTCCATCGAGGTAGGAGCTCGGCGGGAAGCGGAGGGCGAGAGCCAATTGATCCTCACGGCGAGGGTGGCCCTTCCGGCGCGTCCCCGATGCGTAGTGGAGGGCCGGATCGACGCTGACCACCCCCTTGCCCGGCCCCAGCACCTCGTAGGCCCACTCGAGTGAGCTGCGGTCGCGGAGGATCAGGTGGTCGGAGAGGCGCAGGATCGTCTTGACGGCGAGCTCCACCCGCCCGCTTCGTATCGGCCCGATCCCACACGCGTAGAGCAGAACGCGCGTCCCGGCCGCCCGCGCGAGGAGCGTTCGGACCGCCCACACGAGCATGCGAGGGCTCTCCATGAGCGGGCCGCCGCCGTAGATCAACAAGCGGCTGAGGACCGCGGCCCGTCCGGACGCCGGGCCTACCGGAAGCAAGCGCACGTCGGGTCGCCCGAGCTCGTCGAGGGTCACGCGCGTGATCTCCGGCCTGAAGCTGACGAGGACGATCTCGGCGGACGGCGCCACCTGTTCGCACTCCCTGAGCAGCTGCCCCAGGATTGCGACGTCGCCGACGGTCTCCGAGCCCCACCACCCGACGATCGTGAGGCGCTCCGGCGACCCGAACAGAAGACGGGCGGCCCACGCAACCGGAATCATGGCCCACGCCGTCAGGAGCTCCAGGAGCGGGGCCGCCCACCGGCTCATCGGTGGATGCTCGTGATGGATGACTTGACCCTGTCCGCGATCTGATCGAGGACCGGCACGTAGAGCGTCACGTCGTGCGAGCATCGGCGGCAGTCTCCGCACGCCAGCTCCCGACGGTGTCCGGCCGAACCGAAGTAGATCTCTTCCGGGTCATCTTCGAGGGCGTTCCCGAGCTTCTCGCTGAAGACTGTGCACACATACATGTCGCCCCGGTGGTCGATGAAGAGTCCGGCCTTCCGGTAGAGGCAAGGGATGGACCGCTCGGATCCACCGAGCATGTCGAGGAGCATGCCGTAGTAGAGACTCCGGGAGTGCGACCGGTCGTAGCCGTCCCTGAGCCTCCGGAAGAACGCCTCGAGCTTCTCGTCCTGCTCCGGCGTCGGCGCGAACGCGTCGTACCGCTCGAGGTTCTCGATGCGGTTGATGGTGAAGGCGCGTCGAAAGATGACGTAGATCCCGCGCTCCATCGCATACTCGAGGACGTTCTCCGCGTCGCCCACGTTCGTACGCGTGAAGGTGCAGGCAAGCACCAGGTTGAAGGGGAGCGCCCGCCTGAGCCTGACCAGCTCGCTCACCGTCCGGTCGAGGTGGTCCCAGGCCTTGGGGTTGTTCCGCACCTGGTTGTGCACGTCCCCGACGCCGTCCATCGAGAGGTTCACGGAAAAGCGGATGCCCCGCCGCTTCAGGGCGGGGATGAACGACTCGAAGCTCGAGACGAGCTTCTCGGTCGCGTAGCCGTTGCTCGTGAGGTTGATCCGCCGCAGGGCGGGCATGGCGTCTGCCAGGGTCGGTGGCACCTCTGCGAAGTCCCGGCGCATGCTGGGCTCGCCACCGGTCATGCTGACCGTGACGCAGTGCCGGAAGAGCGCGCTCTGGAAGATCGAGCGGATCTCTTCGAGGGACAGCGACTCCTTCGGGAGGAGACGCCAGACGTTGCACATCTCGCAGAAGGTGTTGCACGTGTTGTTCACAGCGAAGCCGACCTGGAGCGGGAAGCCCAGGCGGCGGCCCGCCCTCCAGTAACGCCAAGCGGTCCCGGGTCCGATCATTCGGTGCCTCGTGCCTCCGCAGCGGCCCGTGCGCCACTGCGGATCAGGAGGGGGTAGATCGCCGCGATCCCCAAGACGCAGGCCATCCCCAGGATGCTGACGGCCACGACCGCCTCGGCCCCCACTCCGGCGTCGGCGTAGATGGGGATCTGCACGGGCTCCTTGAGACCGACGCCGCCCGCGGTGACCGGAAGGAGGGAGATGATCCTCCCGATCGACGTGGCCGCGACGACATGTCCGAACCCTGGATGCTCCCCCAGCGCGCGGAAGATGAGCAGGTTGATCGCGCACAGATACAGCCATCGGCCCAGGGACGCCACCGTGAGCCAGAGGAATACGGACGACCGCCGGAGGAGTGCCCGCAACGCGTCCAGCGCATCGAGGGGCTGACCGCCCAGGAAGCGTCCGGCCAGCCTCCGCGGGAGCTCGGTTCCCCCGCCGATCCCGACGGCGACGACGATGAGCGGGACGGCGACCAGGACGACGGCGGCCGCGCCTACGAACGTCCCCCGGTGCGCCGCGCCGACCCATGCCGCCCCGAGAAGGGCGAGCAACGCCAGCGCCCCCACGCTCACCAGCTTGTCCAGGACCACGATGGCCAGCGTCTCCGCACCCCTGACCTCCGGCCTCAGGAAGTACGCCAGGCTGAGGTCCCCGGCCCGGGCCGGCGTGAGCGTGCCGACGGACCAGGCGCCGACCGACGCGGCGAGGACCCTGCGCAGCGCTATGCGCCGATCGGTGAGGCGCAGGGCTACCCAGATCTCGACGCCGAGGAGGAGCGGCGCGGCCGCCAGGCCAACGAGATAGCCCAGGAGTGGCGCAGGCCGCGGCGACCGAAGCGCCGCGATCAACTCGGCGGAGCCCACGAAGCGGACGAGCAGGATCAGCGCCGCAGCCGAGACCAGATACCGCCAGTAGCGGCGCAGGAGCCTCTTCATGCGGTGAGCACGCGCGCGCGTCCCGGGCTGGAGGAGCGCACCTCCCGGTAGAGCTCGATATACTCCCGTAGCTGCCGTTCGACGCCGAAGCGTTCCGCGACCAGATCCCGCCCCCGATCCCCCATCCGCCGTCCCCTCGACGGGTCTTCCAGGATCTCGAGCACGGCGGCCGCCATCTCCTCCGGGCGATCGACCTCCACCAGGCGTCCGTTGTCGTTGTCCCGCACGACCTCCGGGTGGCCACTGACCCGGGTCGCGACGCAGGGCAGGCCCTGCTGGTACGCCTCCAGGATCACCATGGGCAGTCCCTCGTACGCGGAGGGCACCAGGAGCACCTGCGCGGCAGCGTAGTAGCCGGACAGCTCATCCGACCGCATCCGCCCTTCGAAGACGAAGGCGTCCAGGACATCGAGCGCGCGCGCCCATCGGACGAGCTCGGGAGCGTCCTCCGACCGGAAGCCGATCACCCGCATGCGGCACCCCGGCCGCTTTTCCCGGATCCGCGCGAGGACGAAGGGAAGGATCTGGACGCGCTTTCGCACGCTGGCGGCCCCCACGAAGAGCACCTCCACCGGCTCGGGCCGGTGGCTCGGCGTCGGCCGGCTGGGAAGGCCGTTGTAGATGACGCGGGCGCCCTTCGCGCCCTCGGGAGTCAGGACGTCCTCCGCCGCACTCCGGGAGATGAAGGAGATCTCGTCCGCGAGCGCCATGGCCCATCGGTCGAGCCAGCCGCGCATCACCATGCGCGCCGTGCGACCCGGGAAGCCGCCGCCGGCTCGGCCGAGCACATGACCGTCCACCTCGAACGGGCGAAGGGAACGGCGAATTCCGGCGATGCCGACGTGCAGTGTCAAGACGATGGGGACCCGCAACCGGAACAGCTTGACGAGAAGGAGGAGAAGGAACCCTTCTCCATGGTGGACGTGGAGGATGTCCGCGCCTCGGACGAGGGAAAGCCGGCGCCAGCAGGTCAGCGCGAAGCGTGTCGGTCCGCCCCGAAGACGGACGATACGGGTGTCGGCCGTCCCCTCGCCGCTCGTGAGGACGCGGGACTCGTGACCTGCGCCCAGCAGAGCTTCGTGGAGGTGCGCGACGACCTCCCCGACCCCTCCCATCCGGTCGGGCGGGAAGTAGGAGACCACGTGAAGGACGCTCACCCTCCCGTCCCCGGCGGGCGCCGCAGCCTCCGGCATCATCCCCGCAGTGCCTGCACGTAGTGTTCGGCGATCTCGGCCCACTCGTATCTGCCGGCGGTCTTCTTCGCTTCTCCGGTTACGGCGGAAGACGATCCATCCGACAGGGCCTCGAGGAGCTTGTCCGAGAGATCGTCCGGGTCCTTTTCGCGGCAGAGCCAGCCATTCACGCCATGGCGCATCACGTCCGGGATGCCGTCAACCGCGGACCCGACGGTCCGGACACCGGCGGCCATCGCCTCCACGAGGACAGTCGGCATCCCCTCCGTCTCCCCGTGGCGATCGATGATGGACGGGACGGCGGCCGCGCGACACCGATGCAGCAGGGCCGCGATCTCCCCATGTGACCGATGTCCGAGGAATCGAACACGTGCGTCGAGCTCGAGCCTTCTGACCTCCTGGCGCAGTGTCCCCTCCTCCGGGCCGCTGCCCACGAGGACCAGACCGAGGCCGGGGTGCTCGGCCAGAATCCTGGGCAGCGCGCGGACGAGGTAGATCGCGCCCTTCTTCTCGACGAAGCGCCCCACGAAGAGGATGAAGCCATCCGGAAACTCGGGCAGCTCGCCCGACCCGTCCGCCGGGACCGACCCGAAGAGATCGCCATGGACACCCATGGGCTGGATGAGGGCCCCGGAATGGTAGCCGAGCAGCGCATCGAGGGTCTCCCGGACGTGACTCCCGGATGCGAGAATCCGGTCGGAGCGACGCACGACGAAGCGGGCGATCGCCCGTCCGAACGGCATCTTCGCCAGCTGATAGACATCGCCCGCGTGAAGATGCACCGCCAGCGCGAAGCGAGGTCTCGCCCCCCCGCGGAGGATCGCGGCGATCAGTCCCTGCGGGATCATCCAGTGCGCGTTCACGACGTCGATGCCCTGGCTCCCGACCGTCCTCGAGAGCGTCCACAGCTCGGAGAGGAGAAAGAAAGGGACCTGTAGCCGGGCCAGCAGGGAGTCGCGCATCTGTTGGCGCATGTTCGGGGTGAGCCGCTCGGCGCGGGCGGGCCACCAGTAGCGGAAGCGTACGACCTCGACCGTGCCCATCCGCTCGCGCGTCGGAGCACCCGGATGGTGGGGGGCCACCGCCACGACGCGCTCGACCTGTGGGTGCCTGGCGAGCGCTTCGGCGAGATCGTAGACGAAGCGAGGCCGCGAGCCGTCGAATTCGCCTCCCGGAAATGTGCTGCTCGTGACGAGGATCTTCATCCCGCGGTCCGCCTCTGATCGCCTTCGGGATCCCGACATCGGGCAAAAGTAAGGGGGCGATCGGATAATCCCCAGGCTTCCACGCGAGAGCGAGGACGACTCGACCGTCTATGGACGTGGATCCTGTTGGCGTTCGCCCGCGCGGCTTAGGATGCGGCCCTTCGAGAATCGACACCGGCTCCAGGGGAGCGTCACATGGAAACCAGGCGATGATGGATCTCATGGCGCGGAACCGTGAGGCCCTGGAACGGAAGCTCTCAGGACGGAGCACGCGCAGGTACTTCTCGCCGGTCCTGTACGGCCTGGAACGGGCACTCGCGTCCTCCTTCCGTCGGTACGTCCACGGCACGGTGCTGGACGCGGGGTGTGGACATCAGCCCTACCGGTCGTCCCTCGAGCAGCTCGCCGAACGGTACGAATCGATCGATTGGCAGAAGCGCTTCGACGACCAGACGTACCAGGGCGACGTCCAGAGCATGCCCTCGGTGGAATCCGCCCGATACGACACCGTGATCTGCTCGGAGGTCCTCGAACATCTTCCCCGCCCCGCCGATGCCCTCCGGGAGATCCATCGGGTCCTGAAGCCCGGTGGACGGATCATCCTCTCGGTGCCCTATCTGAGCCGATTGCACGAGGAGCCGCACGACTACTATCGGTACACGCGGCACGGCTTGGGCCATTTGCTCCACGCGGCGGGATTCACGGTCCTGCACCTCGACCGGACGGGATCGATCTTCAGCTTCCTGGGCCACCAGGCGTCCACGCTCCTGGTCTGCGGCACCTGGCACGTTCCCGTCGTTCGGTGGGCCGCGTTCTGGATGAACGTCGGGCTGGTGACCTTCCCGTGCCGCGCCGCGGATCGGCTCCTCGGGTCCGACAAGATCCCTCTCGGCTACGTGGCCGTCGCCCAAAAGCAGGCCTGAGGGAAGCGCCGATGGTCGCGCCTGCCGCCTCGAGCCCCGCGGAGGGGGGTCGGGAACACGCCTGGCCGTTGCCACCCGGGCCGGCACGGGTTATCCCTCCGCTTCGTCGAGCCTCGCACCCGCGCCCCGACGCCCCACGAGGGCCATGAAGCTCATCGTCCAGATCCCCTGCTACAACGAAGCCGGGACGCTGCCGGAGACCGTCGCGGCCCTGCCGCGCGTCGTCCCCGGCTTCGACCGCGTGGAGTGGCTCGTGATCGACGACGGCAGCCAGGACGGAACCGCGGAGGTGGCGGCCGCGTGCGGTGTCGACCACGTGGTGCGCACGCCGGGCAACCGCGGGCTGTCCCGAGCCTTCCTGCGCGGGCTCGAAGAGGCGGTCCGCCTGGGCGCGGACGTCGTCGTCAACACCGATGCGGACAACCAGTACCGGGCCGACTGCATTCCCGACCTGGTCGCGCCGATCCTCGAGGGCCGCGCCGAGATCGTGGTCGGAGCGCGGCCGATCGGCTCGGTCGAGCACTTCTCGGCGCTCAAGAAGCTCCTCCAGCGGGTGGGAAGCTGGGTCGTGCGGCGCGTGAGCAGCACGGACATCCCGGATGCCACGAGCGGATTCCGGGCGATGAGCCGGCGGGCCGCGCTGGAGCTCAAGGTGTTCAACCACTACAGCTACACCCTGGAAACGATCATCCAGGCGGGCTTCAAGGGGATCGCGATCACGTCGGTGCCGATCTCCGTGAACCGGCCCACGCGCCCCTCCAGGCTCTTCCGGAGCACCGGGGCCTACGTGATGCGCCAGGTCCTCACGATCCTGCGCATCTTCGTGACGTACCGGCCCTTCTTCTTCTTCTCGGTCCTCGGCGTGGCCACGTTCCTGGGCGGCTTCCTCGTCGGTCTCCGCTTCCTCTGGTTCTACGTCACCGCGGGCGGCACCGGCCACGTCCAGTCTCTGATCCTCGCCGCGCTCCTGATGGGCTCGGGATTCCTCTTCCTCCTGGTCGGTCTCCTGGCCGACCTGGTGTCCGTGAACCGCCAGCTCCTGGAGAAGGTGGACGCGCGATTGTCCGCCGTGGAGATGCACCGCCGCGAGGACCTGCCCGCCGAGGGGGAAGCCGAGCCCCGTGCCCGGCGGTGATGCGGACGGCCCACGGCTTCGGGGCGCCCCGCCGGGAGCGTGCTACCCGCCGGCCCCGTCTTCCAGCTCGACCATCAGCACGCCGTCCACGTCGTACACGGTGCGGCCGTGGCGGGCGAGGAAGGTTCGCAGCGACCAGAGCAGCAGCTTCATGTGGTCGTGGTGGGCGGTGAGATATCCGACCTGGCCGAAGAGGTTGGGATAGTTCACCAGGATGAAACGGATCCCGCGGCGCCGGAACGATCGGGCCATCGCGTCCACGTCGCCGCCCTGGCGGGCGAGCTCGGACAGCCAACGGTACCCCCAGTCGCGGGAGTCGGGGAGGTAGTCCACCAGGAGGAGCTCGCCCTTCGCCTCCGACACCATGAGGACGGTGTCCCGGGGGCTGATGCGGCCCTCGCGCACGTTCTGGTTGATGTAGGCCAGCACGGGCACGATGGTGTTCAGGTTGTGATACCCCGTGCGCCGCAGCCACTGCATGTGGCTCTCCTCCCCGCTCAGGTACGCCAGCGGGTGATTGCGACGCAGCTTGGCGAGCTGGGCGACCCAGCCTCGATTCGGCGGGAACGCCTCCCCCTGTGCGGAGCGAGGGAGCGGGACACCGACGAGGTCGACGAGGAGTAGCGTCGCCGCCAACGCGAAGACGACCGGCCTGCGGCGCACCCGCCCGAGCACGGCGCCGGCGCCTGCGGCCATCAGCGGCCACGTAGGCATCGCGTACCGGATCAGGTAGGACCGCCAGCCCATCACGAGAAAGGGCGCCGCGACCAGGACGAAGAGCCACCACGCGGTCGGTCGGCGGATCACGAGGGGAAGGAGCAGGAACGCGAGCAGGAACACGCTCACGGTCTCTCCCGGCTTGCTCCGCTCGTAGCGCTCCGGCCTGCGCATCATGTCCACCACGTCGAACATGTGGCGGGGGGAGGGGACCGCCGGCGCCCGAGCTGCGGCGAAGAACCGGGCGAACAGGGGGTCCCCGGCCAACGTTTCGTCCGGTGGCAGCTCCGTGAACATCCTGCGGAACTCGGGCTCGAAGCGGTGGAGATCTCCGTCCTCGCCCCGATACTCCAGGCCGTGGAGGAGCGGGTACACGGGGTCTCCGAGGACCACGGCGTTCCGGACGTACCAGTAGGAGGACGGGACGAGGAGGAGGGTCGCGGCGACGGCGACGCCGACGAGGTCGGGGCGCCCACCTCGCACGCGGTCGATCCCCACGCCCACGACGACGCCGATCCACGGGACCGCCAGGTACACGAGCGCCGGGTACTTCACGCCCGCAGCCATGCCGAACGCGATCCCGACCACGAGGAGGGCGCCGCGAAAGCGCCGGTCTTCCCACCACATCAGGAAAGCCCACGTCCCCACCAGGATGTAGAAGGCGAGGATCCCGTCGACCCGCGCGTCCATCCCGAGCTCCCACACGATCGGCGTGGCCACGACGACGGCCGCAGCCCACAGCCCCCCGCGCCACCCCCAGAACCGGTTCGCGAGCGCCCACGCTCCGGCGAGGGTCGCGAGGGCGAAGACGAAGTTCAGCGGCGTGACGCCGCGGGGCGCGCCCAGGAGGAAGAGCAGCGCGTAGAAGAGGTGCGCTGCTCCCGGGAAGCTGCCGTGCTCGAAGGCCGGATCGAGCACGCCGATCCCGCCCTGGATGTAGCTCCAGGCCAGAGGCAGGTGGTACATCGCCGCGTCCCAATCGGTATTGGGAAGCAGCGTCTGCATGAGGTACGGCAAGGACCACACGCCCAGCGCCGCCCAGAGCGCGACGGTCAGCCACCGCGGCGGCCGGTCGGCATCGGTCGATTCGGCATCCCCGTCCGCCCGGCCGTCCCGCTCCCGCCAGAGGCCGCGAACCTGGACGAAGACCACCGGCACGAGCGCGGGGAGGACCAGGACCAGCCCGACGTAGTCGAGCAGCCGGACCACCGCCAGGAGGAGGAGGGCCGCGTAGAGGACGAACGAGCCGACGACGCCGTACAGGAGGACGATCGACGTCCGACCGAGCGCGTGCCCCACCCACCACCGGCGCGAGCAGGCCCGGCCCACCAGGATAGCCACCACCACGAGGGTGACCGCGGCCCACCAGCCGTACGCCATCGCGGTCCACAGCTCCAGCCGATAGGACGTGCCGTAGAACCCGAGGAGGTAGAACAGCGAGGCCACACCCAGGAGGGCGTAGCCGACGGCCGCAGCCCTCACTCGATCCCGTACTCCTGGATCTTGTAGCGGAGCGCGCGCGGGGACAGCTCGAGGAGCTCGGCCGCCTGGGTCCGGTTGCCGCCGGTCCGGTCGAGGGCGAGCTGGATCAGGTGCTTCTCCAGGCGGGCGCCATGCCGCTTCACGGAGAGGTCGTCGGTGTCGGCGAGGGGACCCGGACTGTCGGGGGCCGGGCGGCGGACGGTCTCGGGGATCTCATCCAACGTGATGCGCTCTCCCTCGGTCAGCACAAGCGCTCGTTCCAGCACGTTCTCGAGCTCACGGATGTTGCCCGGCCAGGAATACTCGAGCAGCACCTCCATCGCCTCCGGGTCGATGCCCTCGACGTGCACGCCCAACCGTTCCATGTGCCGGTCGAGGAGGTGCCTGGCGAGCCGCGGGATCTCCTCCTTGCGGTGGCGGAGCTGAGGGAGGTGGATGGGAACCACGGCGAGCCGGTAGTAGAGGTCCTCGCGGAAGTCCCCGGACTCCACCGCGCCCTCCAGGTCCCGGTTGGTCGCGGAGATGATGCGCACGTCCACACGGCTGGTCTCGGTCGCACCGAGGCGCCGCACCTCGCCTTCCTGCAGGGCGCGCAGCAGCTTGACCTGCAGCGCCGGAGGCAGCTCCGCCACCTCGTCCAGAAACATCGTCCCGCCGTCGGCAGCCTCGAACAGCCCGGGCTTGTCCCGGTCCGCCCCGGTGAACGCGCCGCGCACGAAGCCGAAGAACTCGGACTCGAGAAGCTGCTCGGGAATCCCGCCGCAGTTGACCGGCACGAAGGGACGATCCCCCCGGGGACTCTCACGATGGATGAGGCGGGCCACCAGCTCCTTGCCGGTGCCGCTCGCTCCCGTGAGCAGGACCGCCGACGTGTGGCGCGCCACCTTCTCCACCACCGCGAGCGCGCGGCGCATGGCGTCCGAGCCGGCGACGATCTCCTCGAAGCGCCGCTCCGCCCGGACCTCGCGCCGAAGGCGGCCGACCTCGCGGCGGAGCTGCTCGCGCTCCTCCGCCTTGCGGACGACGAGGAGCGCCTCGTCCGCCCCGAAGGGCTTGGGAAGGTAGTCGTACGCTCCGCGCTTCATCGCCTCGACCGCCAGCTCGAGGCTGCCGTAGGCGGTCATGACCAGCACCAGCGCCTCCCCACCCGACTCGTGGTAGCGCTCGAGGAAGTGGAGGCCGTCCATCTTGGGCATGCGGACGTCGCACAGGATCAGGTCCGGCCGCAGCTCCGCCGCGCTCGCGAGGCCCGCCTCCCCGTCCTCGGCCTGGAGAACCTCGTAGCCGGCGTCACCAAGGATGAGGGAGAGCGACTTCCTCAGTCCCGCGTCGTCGTCGATGACGAGGATCTTCATCTGCCCTCTCCCACCAGGTTCGTGTCGGTCGTTTCGGCCATGGCCTCCCCCGCCGGCGCACCGGGCAGGCGGATCGTGAAACGGGCGCCTCCGGTCGGGCGGTTCGTGACCCGGATGCGCCCCCCCATACCTTCCACCAACCGGGCACAGATGGAAAGTCCCAGGCCGGTGCCCTTCCCCGGCTCCTTGGTGGTGAAGAACGGATCGAAGACCCGGTCGAGTGCGTCTTCCGGAATCCCGGGTCCGTTGTCCTCCACCTCCACGACGGCGACGCGTGGCGCGGTGAAGAGCGGATCGATCCCGGCAGCGCGCGTGTCGCGCGACACGCGCCTGCGATGAAGGTAATTGACCCCGGGCGGGTCGTCCGCCCGCCGGCGCGGGAGCCTGGCGACGTCACCCTCCTCCACGGAGAGGCGCACGGTGATGCGCGGGTCCTCCGTTTCCTGCAGCGCGTCGATCGCGTTGAGCAGGAGATTCACCAGGACCTGCTCCAGGCGGTGCGGCTCCATGAGCACGTCCGGCACGCCCCCCTGCACCTCCCACTCGTCCTCGATCCCGTCGAGCTTCCCCTGGTTCCGCATCAGGTCGCGCACGCGGTCGAGCACCACGGCGGGAGGCACCGGCCCGGAGCCGGACTCCCGTGGGCGGGCGTAGTCCAGGAGTCCGCGCACGATCTGATCGATGCGGCGCGCCTCCTTGCGGATGGAATCGAGGAGCTCGGTGTCCCCGCCTTCCTTGGCGATCCGGCTCTTGGCCACGTCCACGAACGCCATGATCGCGCCAAGCGGGTTGCCGACCTCGTGCGCGATCCCGGCGGCCAGGGTGCCGACCGAAGCGAGGCGTGCGGCCTGCACCACCTGGTCCCTCGCGACCACGAGCTCCTCGTTGGTGCGCTCGAGAGAAGCCACGTTCTCCGACAGGAGCTCCTGGCCGGTGATGAGGGTGTCCGCCATGGCGTTCACGCTCTCGCGGATCTGGTCGAGCTCGAGCCGCTCCATCGGCGGGATGCGGTGGTGGTAGTCTCCCTCGCCGATCCGGCGTGCGTGTCCGGCCAGCCGCTCCATCGGAGAGAAGAGCGAGCGGCGGAGCAGCGCTCCGGCGAACACGAAGAGCACGCCGAGATCCGCCGCCACGAGCACGATGATGAACAGCGCGGCCTCCCCCGGTGAAGCGAAGACCGGCAGCAGGAAGGCAAGTCCCAGCCCGGCCAGGAGGACCGCACCGGCGAACAGGACGATGAAGGAGAGGAGGAGCTCGCGCCGCAGGGGCGTCGGTCGGTGCAAGGAGGATTCTCGGTTGTCGGGTCGCACCGGGAGGATCGTCGCGCCGAAAGTGCGGGACGCGGAAGGCGGGGGCAAGCCGCCCGGAAGGGAGGTCAGGCGGGGATCAGCGGCTGCACTGCACCACGCTCACCGTCGTGGCGGGCGCCAGCGGCGACGCGGCGCCGTGGTAGAGGGCGCAGGACTCCGCGGGAAGGCCCAGGGGCACCGCCGAGGCCGACCATCCCGTGTTGCTGGCCTCTGCCACCGTGACCGTGATGCCCTCGGAGTTCGTGAAGCCCACCGCCGCGAGGTCCGAAGTGTACGTGTAGTTGTCGTTGTAGTAGACCTCCTCCTGATTGGCCAGGTTCCTCAGGTCGGCGGCGGCCGCCGACATGAAGGCCCGATCCCGCACCGACCCGAACTTCGGGATGGCGATGGCCGCCAGGATGCCGATGATCACGACCACGATGAGAAGCTCAATCAGCGTGAAGCCCTTCTCGCGCGTGTCCATGGATCGGCCTCTTCCTGGTGGGGGGATGGGTGGAGAGGAGGGGCGTTCGGGGGCCGGTCGGGCGGCCCGGCGACCAGCGCCGGGCCGCGCCATCCCAGCTTCAGTCACACCCGCGTGCGAGTCGCTACGCGCGGGCGAACGAGCGTCAGCTCGTGCACGCCATCTCGCCGGGAGCGGACGGCGTTGCGGTACCGACGGTCGGAGCCGAGCCGCCGTCGCCATAGTAGATCGCGCAGCCTTCGCTGCCGCCCAGAGCGGCGTGCGTGGCCGACGCGTCCCAGCCGGACGTGTTGGCTGCGATCGCGACCGTCACGCCCTCGGAGTTCGTGAAGGCCAGGTCCACGGTGCTGGTCGTGTACGAGTAGTTGTCGGAGTAATAGATCTCCTCCTGCGAAGCCAGATTCTTCAGATCCGACTTCATGGCGGCGAAGTACGCCTTCTCGCGGGTCGCCGAGAACTTCGGGATGGCGATGGCCGCCAGGATCCCGATGATCACGACCACGATCAGGAGCTCGATGAGGGTGAAGCCCTTGTTGTCCCGCATGGTCCGACTCCAGGTGTGAAGTGAAACAGGGCCCTACGACGGGGCGAGTAACTTGCAAGCCCGGGTCCATCTTCGTGCCAACATCTACAATACGTTGTGGGACAACGACATAGCTGCTTGAGGAGGAGTGGGCCCACCCCGGTGGAAGGGCTGCGGGGCGTGGGATTCTGCAAGGGTGCGCTCGGATTGCAAGGGTACCGCCGACCGCATTTCAGGCTTGAAATGGCCTCCCTGCCCCGGTCCGGAGGAGGGTGCGAGGCCACTCATCGGACATCTTGTCCGGAGGCTGGCGGGCCCAGGAACGCGGCCCGCAGCGAGTCCACCTGATGGCGGGCGTACAGGGAATGGGCCCGGACCAGCGCCGAGTCGAGGGCCGCGCGCACCTCGGCGCTGTCCCCGGCCTGGTGACGGAGGTAGGCCAGAGATACCCACTGCTGCCAATACTCGCCTTCTCCGCGGTCGATCGCCCCGCGGCGGGCCTGCGCCGCCTCCTTCCACCGTCCCTGCTCGGCCAGCGCCCAGGCGAGGAGGTGATGGGGCACGGCGCTCTCGTCGTCCAGGGCGAGCGTGATGCGGCAGAAGCGCTCCGTCTCCAGGACGTTCCCCTCCTCGGAGTACGCGACCGCCAGCAGCTGCGGCGCCACCGCGATGTCCGGGTGCTCCTGCCACGCACGAAGGAGGAGGTGCTCCGCGGCGGCGTAGTACTCGGCCGCGATGAGCTTCCTGGAGATCTCGACGATGAGCGGGTAGTGGGCACCGAGGATGTTGATCGCCGCTCGGTAGGACACGAGGCCCTGCTCGGGCCGCCCCCGTTGGAAGAAGAGGTCCCCGAGGACCCACTGCGAACGCCCCGATTGAGGATAGTCCGCGATCATGCGGCCGAAGACCGACGAGTTGTCCCGCCACGTGGGGTTCCGCTCCCACGTGCGCCAACCCATGAGCGACACCACGACGGCCACCATGGCCACGGCGACCCTCGGACGCTCCCGCGACAGGCGCACGACGAGCCACCCCAGCACGGCCACGAACCCCACCGAGGGGAAGTACAGGTTCCGCTCGGCGAGGAGGACGCCCGACAGGAAGAGCACATTCGCGACGGGCGAGATCGTGATCACGAACCACACGACACCGAAGGCCACGGCGCGCGCGGTGCTGCGGCCCCGGCCCATCTCGGGGCGCCGCCACGCGACGAGCGCCCCCAGGAGTATCCCGAGCGCGAGCACGACCCCGACCAGGTTCGCCGCGTGCCACCCGATGGAGATCGGGATCACGTCGGGCGAGTAGTCGGACGAGAGGTCCATCGGGAAGACGAGGAGGCGGACGTAGTGGCTCCACACCTCCGCAAGCGTCCAGATGCGGGGGATCTGCTCCAGGAGCTCGGCGCCCAGCGGGCTGAAGGGGTGCGCGACGGTTCCCAGGATCCGGAGCCGTACGGCGAGCATCGCCGCCGCCACCACCACCATGACCGCGTAGGCCCGCCAACGACGCCGTACGTAATCGGGCAGCTCGCCGAAGCCGATCCGGCGCCGCGCCGCATCCACCAGAAACAGCACGCCCGGCAGCGTCACGGCGCTCTCCTTGGCACCGAACGCAACCGCGTACAGCCCTCCCATGGCGAGTGCCCGCCCCCACCCCGTCCGCTCGGGCCCGCGCAGGTGGATCAGGAGCGCCAGGAGGCAGAGCGCCGCGGGGAGCAGCTCCGCGATGCCGATGACGTTCGCCACCGCCTCCACGTGCACGGGATGCACCGCGAAGACCAGCCCTCCCGCGAACGCCGCCCCCAGGCCCATGAGCTCCGCGAGCACCAGGACGACCAGCGCCGTGGTGAGCGCGTGGGCGAAGACGTTCACGGCGTGGTAGAGCAGCGCGTCTTCGCCCGCGACCGCGTATTCCAGCCCGACCACCGCGGTGGTCGTGGGCCGCCACAGCCCCAGCTGCCTGCCGAACTCCCCGGGCCAGTAGGGCTCGATCAGGGCGCGCGGCAGCGTTTCCAGGCTGCGGATGTCGGGGTTCTCCTGGACGATGTGGACGTCGTCGTACGCGAAGTCGTTGCGTAGCGAGTTCGCGTAGACCAGTGCGGCCAGGGCGGCGGCCATGACGGCCGCGACGCGGGCGCTGCACAGCGGTGACTCGAAGAGCTTCACGACGCGTCTCCCGGGCGGGTCGCCGTCCCGGCGTCCTCCACGCGGCGGGCGCGCGCCCGGGCCTCGGCCGCCTGCTCCGGCCGGCCCGCGGCGTCGAGGATCTCGGCCAGGCGGGCCCATCCCGGAGCGGCCCCCGGATCCACACCCAGCGCCGCGCGCCGCGCGCGGATCGAAGCCTCCAGGTCGCCCTTGAGGATGTACGCCTCCGACACCACCGCCCAGAGCGGCGCGTCCGGCCCCACGCGGGTCAGGCCATCGAGCGCGACGCGCGTGGGCCTCGCGCCCCCGTCCGGCGCGCAGCAGGTGCTCGCCGAGCAGACGGTACGCCTGCGGCTGCTCGGGGCGCAGCGCCAGGGCCCTGCGCAGCAACGCCTCCGCCCTGCCCCCCCTCCCCGCCCGGGCCTCCGCATCGGCGGTGGCGACGGTGAGGCCGTACAGCCCCGGCGCGAGCGTCGAGGGCTCGTTCGTACGCCTCGGCCGCTTCGGGGCGCCGCCCCGCCCGCGACAGACCCGCCCCGAGGGCTGCGATCGCCCCGTACGACTCGGGGTGGTCGCGGCCGAGCGTGGCTACCACCGTCCCTGTGCTCCGCCACGAGGGATTACGCGTGACCGTTCGCCACAGGAAGGCGACACCGACCACGAGGCCGCAGGCGGCCAGTGCGCGGAGACGCGCTCGCGGAATCGGACGCGGAAGCACCGCGAGGGCTCCGGCGAGGGCCACGGACACGCCGGCGGAGGGAAGGTAGAGCGTCCGCTCCGCCACCAGCGTCCCCACCGCGAAGAAGAGGTTCGTGACCGGCAGCAGCGTGACGAGGAACCAGCCGAGCCCCAGCGCGACCACGGGCGCCCTCCTGCGCAACCCGAGGCACGCCACCACGCAGGCGCCGAGCAGCAGCCCACCCGCCACCACCGCGGGGTCCACGGATCGCCGGATGGCGAGGACGCCGGGCGAGTAGTCGGAGGCCAGGTCCATGGGCGCGACCATCAGGCGGAGGTAGACGGGCCAGAAGGAGAGCGCGGTGAGAATCCGGTGGGACGAAGGAAGGTCGCGCAGCCACGGGGCCGCCGACTCCCCCGCCACGCTGCCCAGCACCGCCGTCCGCAAGAGGAGGTACCCTCCCAGCGCCGCGCCCAACGAGACGAAGACGGGAAGCTCACGCCCCAGACGGACTCGCAGGGGATCCTCCGAGACCCGGAAGACCTCGAGGAGCACGAGCACGGCGGGGAGCGTGACCGCGATCTCCTTCGAGCCGAGCGCGACCAGGTAGAGCGCCGCCATCGCCCCGGTGCGCAGCTCGCGGCGCCGACCGCTCCAGCCCCCGCCCTCCAGGTAGAGGAGACAGGCGGCCAGGAACGCGAGCGCGGCGTAGAGCTCGGATCGCCCCACCACGTTGGCCACGGCCTCCACGTGCACCGGATGCACCGCGAACAGCGACGCGCCCACGAGCGGCGGGGACCGGACGGCACGAGCCGCAGAAGGAGCGCGAGAACGAGGAGGGACACCGCGACGTGCGCCAGGACGTTGACGACGTGGAACCCGAGCGGAGCGCTCCGCCACATTCTCCACTCCGCCGTGAACGACGCGACGGTCACGGGGCGGTAGAGGCCGGCTCCCTCACGCGCCTCGCCCCAATAGGGTCCCAGGAGCGCCTGGCCCCACCGTCCGTCCGTCACGACCGGGTTGCGGGCGACGATCGGCTCGTCGTCGTTGGCGAAGCCGTTGCCCAGACTGTTCCCGTAGGCCGACAGCGCCAGGACGACCACCAGGAGCGACGCCGCCGGGCGGCTCATCGGGGGAGGCTCGCCACGCCGGGGGTGGCCGGCGGGTCGGGATCGAGGGCGTGCGCCCGTGCGCGCGCCCGCGCCGCGTCTCCGGGCCGGCCGAGGGCCTCGAGCAGCTCCGCCAGCCGGTTCCAATCGTGCACCGAGCCGGGGTCCTGCCCCAGGGCCGCCCGCCGCGCACGCACCGCCGCCTCGAGGTCGCCCTTCTGGATGTAGGCCTCGGATACGAGGGACCACAGCTCCCGATCGGCGCCGGCGCGCGCCAGCCCCCGCAGTGCCACCGCGTGCCCCTCCCGCCCCCTCCCCTGGCGGATCAGCATCTCGGCCAGCAGGCGGTATGCCGTGGGCTGGCCGGGCGTCACGGCGATCGCCCGGCGCGAGGAGCTCCTCCGCGCGCGCGTCGTCGCGTCGGCGTGCGTAGAACCCGCCTGCATCGGTGAGGAGCGCGTATTGGCGGGGCGCCAGCGACACCGCCTCGTCGTACGCGCGGGCCGCGTCCTCCATGTCTCCGATCCGCACCAGCCCCTGCGCCCGCTCCCAGCAGCCCCAGGTACGACTCGGGGTGCTCCAGAGCCAGCGTGTTCACGACGGTGTACGAGCTCATCCAGGTCGGGTTGCGCTCGACGGTGCGCACGAACAGCGCCGCTCCCGCGGCGACCCCGAGGGTAGCGGCCAGCCTGCGCGTGCGTGCGGGCGCGCGGTGAGCGACGGACTCGACGACCCCGGCCAGCACGAGCGCCGCCCCCACCGAGGGGAGGTACAGCGTCCGCTCGGCCAGCAGGATGCCCGCGGGCACCAGGAGATTGGACACCGGAAGAACGGTCACGACGAACCACCCCAGGCCCGCGGCGACCACGGGTGCCGGCCTCCGCAGCGCTACCACCCCCCACACCCAGATGAGCAGGGTGAGCCCACCCGCGATCACCGGGAGCGAGAGCGAGCGGGCCACCATCAGGACCCCCGGCGCGTAGTCCGCGCTCAAGGTGCGCGGGAACGCCATCAGCCGCAGGTACTGAGGCCACACCGTCAGCGCGGTCAGGATCCTCTCGCCGGCGCTCAGTCCGCGCAACGCGGGAGCAGGAACCTCACCGGTCAGCGTGCCGAGGACGGACATTCGCAACACGAGATACGCCCCGAGGACCGCCGCCAGCGACACGAACACCAGTGCTTCCCGGCGCAGGCGGGTCGCCAGGGGGACCGGATCCGTTCGCATCATCTCGAGCAGGAGGAGGACGCCAGGAAGCGTCACGGCGATCTCCTTCGCCCCGAGCCCGAGCAGATAGAGCACCGCGAGCCCGGCCAGCCGGACCGCCCGGCGCCCCGGGCCCCCCGAGGCGCCGTCGAGGTACAGGAGGCACGCGCCCAGCACGGCCACGGCCGCCAGCAGCTCGGAGCGCCCCACCACGTTCGCCACCGCCTCGACGTGCACGGGGTGGACGGCGAAGAGGATCGCCCCGGCGAGCGCCCCGGGAAGGGAGACGAATCGCGAGAGCAGGGCCAGGACCAGGAGTGACGCGAGTGCGTGCAGGAGCACGTTCACGGCGTGGAACCCCAGCGGGTCTCCCCGCCAAAGGCGCCATTCGGCCACGAACGACCCCACGGTCACGGGGCGGTAGAGCCCGGCACCCTCGACCGTGTCCCGCCAGTACGGTCCGAGCACCGCCTCCCCCCACCGTCCCTCCGTCACGACGTCGTTGCGGACGACGACCGCGTTGTCGTCGTAGGCGAACCCGTTGCCCAGCGAGTTGAGGTACGCGGCCACCGCGACGAAGAGGACCCACCCGCGCGCGCGCGCAGACGTCACACGGGCCTCACCATTCCCGTGCGACCGTCACGAGGTCTCCCCCGCCTGGACCGGATCCGTGGATGCCTCCAGCCGTTTCGGGTCGTTCCAGGGAGGGAAGGCCGGGGGCGTCCAGTACGGCAGGCGCGCCGACAGGATGTTGTACTTCAGGATGTACCAGATCGCGGACACCCCATCGCGCCAGCCGATCTTCTTCCCCTCGGCGTACGAGCGGCCGTGGTAGCTGATCGGCAGCTCGTAGATGCGCGCCCCCGCCTGGGCCAGGCGAGCGGTGAGCTCGGGCTCGATTCCGAAGCGCTTCGCGGTCAGGGGAAGCGACCGCAACAGGTCGCGCCGCACCATCTTGTAGCAGGTCTCCATGTCGGTGAGGTTGATGTCTGTGAGCATGTTCGACAGGAGCGTGAGGAACCGGTTCCCCACGGAGTGCCAGAACAGCAGCACACGGTGTGGACCTCCGAGGAACCGCGACCCGTAGACGGCGTCGGCGTTCCCTGCGAGGATCGGCTCGAGGAGGTGCGGCAGCTCGGCAGGGTCGTATTCCAGGTCCGCGTCCTGCACCACCACCACGTCCCCCGTAGCCCGGGCGAACCCCGTTCGCAACGCCGCGCCCTTTCCCTGGTTCTGCTCGTGCAGCACCAGGAGGTCGATGAGCCCGTCCCGCTCCAGCTCCGGCAGCTTGTCCCGAGTGCCGTCCGTCGATCCGTCGTCCACCACCACGACCTCGATGCGCAGCGGAACGTCCCGCACCCGTCGCAGCAGCGACTCGATCGTCCCGACCTCGTTGAAGCAGGGGATGACGACGGAGAGCACGACGCGGTCCCAGACCGAGGGCCGCGGATCCGTCGCGCGTCGACTGTGAGAAGGGCGGTCGGAGGCGTGGGCCATGGTCATTCGCGTCCGTTTGGAGGCCCGGCCGGCGCGGCGCCGGCGCGGTCGGTTCGGTGGCGTGGGCGGAAACGGCCGCTCATTCCGCGAGGCCGTACCGGTTGAGCTTGCGGTACAGGGTGGAGGGATCGATGCCGAGGACCTCGGCGGCGCGGGTCTTGTTGCCCCCTTCCGCGTCGAGCACCCAGCGGATGTAGGCCCGCTCGATGACCTCCATGGTGGGGTTGGGCGGCGCGGCCTCGTGCACCAGCCGCACCTCGGGCCGCTCCCGCACGCGCTCGGGAAGGCTCTCCGGCTCCAGCCTGCCGTCGGGGGCCACCACGGCCGCCCGCTCGAGGGCGTTCTCCAGCTCCCGCACGTTGCCCGGCCAATCGTAGTGCCTCAAGACCTCGAGGACTTCCTCGCTCAACTCCCTGGGCGTCCCGCCTTCGCGACCGGCGAGCCGCTCCAGGAAGTGGCGGGCGAGGAGGTCGATGTCCTCACGGCGATCGCGCAGCGGGGGAAGTCTCAGCTGGATGACGTTGAGGCGGTAATAGAGGTCGGTACGGAACGTCCCCTTGCGCAGCTCCTCCTCGAGGTCGCGGTTGGTGGCCGCGATGATGCGTACGTCCACCGCCACCGCCTCGGTGGCGCCCACGGGGATCACCTCGCGCTCCTGGATGGCGCGCAGGAGCTTGACCTGCGTCGCAGGGCTCATCTCCCCGATCTCGTCGAGGAAGAACGTCCCCCCGCGCGCCGCCACCAGCAGGCCGTCCTTGTCCTTGATCGCGCCGGTGAACGATCCCCTCACGTGACCGAACAGCTCGCTCTCCAGCAGGCTCTCGGGGAGCGCGCCGCAGTTGATCGACATGAAGGGACGATCCGCCCGGTCGGAGAGGCGGTGGATGTAGCGCGCCACCACCTCCTTCCCCGTCCCGCTCTCACCCGAGATCAGGACCGTGGAGTCCGTGGGCGCCACGGTCTCGGCCAGCTCGAGCACCTCCATGAAAGGCCGGCTCCGCCCCACCGGGCGATCCCCCGCGGACCGGTCCCTCCTGCGAATCTCCTTCTTGAGCCGGCGGTTCTCGACCTTGAGCTGACGGGCCTCCACCGCCCTGCGGCAGATCGCGAGCAGCTCGTCGTTGGCGAAGGGCTTCTGGATGTAGTGGTAGGCGCCTTCGTTCACCGCGCGGATGGCCGAGGAGAGGGAGGCCTGGGCGGTCATCAGGATCACCGGGAGCTCGGGGTCCACCTCGCGCACGCGGCTCAGGACGTCCAGCCCGCCGGATCCGGGCATCCGGATATCGCTCAGGACCAGGTCGGGTTTCTCCTCCTCGAGCGCCGTCAGCGCCGCTCGCCCGGAGCTCGCGATCGCCACGTCGTAGCCCTCGCTGCGGAACAGGATCCGGAGCGTGTCCAGGATCCCCGTCTCGTCGTCCACGACCAGCACTTTCACCTTCTCGCTCACGGAACCCCACCTCCGTCGCTCCCCTCTGCCGCGGGGAGGTAGATGACGAACTCGGCCCCACCCTCCGGCGCCCGGTCCACGAAGATCGCTCCGTGGTGCGCCTCCACGGCCCGATGCACGACCGCCAGCCCGAGCCCGCTGCCGCCGGCGCGGGTCGTGAAGAACGGGTCGAAGATCCGCTCCTGCACCTCGGGGTCGACGCCCGGCCCGGAGTCGCGCACCACGAGGCGCACGGGATGGCGGATCCCGGTGCGGCGGGGGTTGGGCTGGTCGGCGCAGGTCGGCGACCGCGACGGTGACCCGCCCACCGGAACCCGCGTACTGGACGCCGTTCAGGACGAGGTTGAACACCGCCCGGTGCAGGAGGTCCGAGTCTCCGTCCACCTTCGCCCCCGCCTCCGCCCCCTCGCATCGCACCTCCACCGCCTCCGCGTCGGGATGCTGCCGCACGACGGCGATGCAGTCCTCCACGATGCTGCCCAGATCGACCGCCGCCCGGCTCCCGATGCGCAGGCCGGAGTAGTCGAGGAACTCGGAGAGCAGTCGACTGAGCCGATCCGACTCGGTCAGGACCAGGCGCTGGAGCGTGTGCCGATCCGCCTCGTCCAGCGACGGACGCGTGAGCTGCTCCACGGCGCTGCGGATGGACGCCAGTGGGTTCTTGATCTCGTGGGCCAGCGACGCCGACAGCGCCGCGACCGCCTCGAGGCGTTCGGCGCGGCGGTTCAGCGCCTCGAGGAGCTCGAGGTCGGTGATGTCCTGGAAGATCGCCGTCGCGGAGGGAGGCGCGCCCTCGCCCCGCTCGACCACCGCGGTCGACACGCCCAGGCGGACGTCCTTCCCATCCCGTCTGAGCATCGCGCTGAAGCGCTCCGTCGGCCGCCGCTCGTGGAGGGCCTGGCCCAGCGCCCACCCCAGCCCAGGCGCCCGTCGCTCCATCTCCTCGACGACACCGCGCCCCAGCCACTCACCCATCTCCATGCCCAGCAGTGTATGCGCCGCCGGATTCGCGTACGCCAGGCGCCCCTCCCCGTCCACCGTGATCACCCCCGTGCCCAGGGTGGCCAGGATGTCTCCCGTGTCGAGACGGAGCTGCCGCAGCTCGGATTCCACGGCCCCGAGCGCCATCCCCGAGCGCCGCAGGCGGTCCCCGACCAGCCCGGTGAGGAGCGCCACCACCGTGAAGAGGCCGATCTGCAGCCCCACGTCCAGCCGAAAAGCCTCCTCGTACCCCCAGACCAGGTCGCCGAAGTAGACCATGCTGGCCAGGCCACCGATGAGCACCCCGCCGGGAAGGGGCAGGAGGAGCGCGCCCGCGCTGATGACCAGGATGTAGAGCGGCGCGAAGCTCGAGTCGGGCCCGTTGGTGATGTGGACGATCCCGGTGACCAGGAGCACGTCCAGGATCACCTGCGTGTAGAGGAAGTTCTCGCTCGGGCTGCGCTCCAGGATGTGCGTGTACCAGAACGAGACCGTCGTCACCCCGAGCGCGACCAGGAACATGATCACGGCCAGCCGTGTGTTCTGCTGGCCGGCGTCGTTCCACTTCCACAGGGCGCCGGCGAGGATCCCGGTGACGAGCGTGAGCCGTCCGAGGTAGATCCACCGGAGGAGGTCGCGGCGGCTGAAGAGCTGCCCGGTGCTCGGCGCCCCGACGCGCGGGGAAGTGCTGGCCACGTTGTCCCCTGGTGAGTTCACTGAGCCCGCGGGCGCACAAGCTCCGGTCGCGCCTTCGCCTCAGGAACCAAGCTACCATCCCGCTGTTGCAAAGTGCAACGGTCGGATTGTTGCATCTTGCAAAACCACCTGATGGATCGGGATCGGGCGCGCGTCACCGCTTCGGCCGGAGGTGGCGGGTGGCCGCCACGAGATCGCGGATCCGGCGAAGCTGGGTCTGGATCGTGTCGAGGGCGTCGCGAAGCTCCCCGTCGGGCGCGTCCAGGAGGAGGATCTGAGTCTCGGCCAGCGCCGACGTCAGCGGGTTGTTGATGTCGTGGCGGGCGCGGGAGATCTCCGCCAGCACGCCGTGCAGCTCGAGAAGCGACTCCGCACCCTCCGCGGCGCCGTCGACGTGGAGCGCGAGCTCCTGCAGGCCGCACGGATAGCCCGCCGAGATCGTCCGGATCGAAGGCGGGTCCCCGCCGTCGACGACCGCGAGCACCCATTCGGGCCCCCGCAGCGCTTCGGCCGCGCCGAGCAGATCTTCGACGCCGACGCCCGAAGCGTCCACGAGGACGACGCCGGGCGCCCGGGCGACGAGGGATTCCGGCCGGAGAGGGGGCTCCAACGTCTCCGCCCTTCCGGAGAGGGACGACAGGCATGCCTCTCGCAGCGCGCCGGGCGGGGCGACGACGTAGACGGGCTTCGATGCCATGAGCGGCCGGGTTCCGGGGATGGTCGATGGACGCCTGGCACCAATCTCGGGCCCCCTCCACTTTGTCGCCATGCCCCACGTTCCCCGAGCCCTTCCGGCGGACCCCGTCCGCGCCGCCGGGACCGCGGCGCGCCGCCTCCTCGGAGTCGGGCTGCTGGGGCTCGTCTACCTTCCGGTCCACCGTCTCCTCGACCCGTCGACCACGGGCCTGGCCGGCGCGGCGACACGCGCGATCGCGGAGTCCTCCTGGGCGCTCGGCCTGTGGGGCAGCGTGACCGTGCTCGGGCTGTCGCTGGCCCTCGCGCTCCTGGTCCGCGCCGATCCGCTGGGCCCGGCCCGCCGCGCGGGGCGCGCGCTCGCCGCGCACCGACCCCTGCCGTTCGCGCTCGCCTGCGCCGCCCTCAGCCTGCTCGTTGCCGTGGCGGTGGCGCGCGTCCTGTTCCGCGGCCAGCCCACGTCGGTCGACGAGATGGTGCAGCTGCTGCACGCGCGCGCGCTGTTGGCGGGAAGCCCAGTCCTCCCCCTCCCCGCCGAGCCCGCCGCCTGGGTCGTGCAGAACTCCCTCGTGCGGGACGGGGGCTGGGTGTCCATCTACCCCCCGCTGCACACCCTCCTCCTCGCCGCCGGCTCGGCCGCGCACGCGTGGTGGCTGGTCGGGCCCATCGCCACCGCGATCCTGGTGATGGCCACCACCCTCGCCCTCGACCGACTCCTCCCCGAACACCGCGGCGCGGCCCGCGGCGCGGGTCTTCTCCTCGCGGTCTCGCCGTTCCTGGTCTTCCTCGGAGCCAGCGGCCCGAGTCACGCGACCGCAGGGGCCCTCGGGGCCCTCACCCTCCTCGCCGCGCTGCGCGCGCGGGACGGGTCGTGGCGATGGAGCCTGGCGGCGGGCGGCGCGCTCGGTGCCTTCGTGTGCGCGCGTCCCTGGACCGGGATCGCAATCGGGGCTGCGCTCCTGGGCGCGACGTGGGTGCCGGCGGCGTGGAGAAGAACCCGGCCCATGCCGTGGGCGCTCGCCCGCGTCGGAGGGCTGGTGGTCGGCGGGATTCCTTTCGCCGCACTCTTCTTCGCATGGAACGCGCGCCTCTTCGGCGACCCGCTGCTCCTCGGATACCTGGCCGCATACGGCCCGGCGCACGGCCTCGGATTCCACCCGGACCCGTGGGGAAACGCCTACGGCGCCCGTGAGGCGCTCGCCTACACGGGGGCCGATCTCGCGCAGCTCGGCG
The DNA here is from genome assembly GCA_963848895.1 of uncultured Gemmatimonadales bacterium. Classification (GTDB taxonomy): domain Bacteria; phylum Gemmatimonadota; class Gemmatimonadetes; order Longimicrobiales; family Gaopeijiaceae; genus SZUA-318. The sequence continues at coordinate 68,068 of CAWKGE010000013.1, read as the reverse complement.
TGCGCCTGCTGGAGTCGCCGCTCCCGGCCGTCGCGCTCGTCGGACTCGGCCTCGCCGCGCTGCGCAGCCTGCCGCGGGGGTGCGGAGTGCTGGTCGCGTGGGCCCTGGCGGGCGTCGCGGCCAACGCCGTCTACTGGCACCACGGCATCCACTTCGGGCCAAGGCTGCTGTTCGAGACGACTCCGGCGTGGGTGGCGCTGTGGGTCGTGTGCGTCGCAGGGCTGAGCGCGGAGGGCGGCCCGCTCCGGCCCGTGGGCCGTCGGACGGTGTCCTGGGCGGCGGTGCTGTCCGTGATCGGGGGCCTACTCCTCGCGCCGCGGACCGCCAGCTCCTACGAGCCGACTCCGGCCGCCTTCGCCGCCTCGCGGGTCCCGACCCCTCCCGCCTCTCCGGCGCTCCTGTTCGTCCACGGGAGCTGGGCGTCCCGGTGGTCGCCCGTCTGGTCTCCGCCGGGATGCGGCGGGATTCCGTCGAGACCGCCCTCCGTCGCAACGACCTGTGCACGGTCGACCGCTACGCCCGCTGGCGGTCAGGCGGAGGGGTGGGCGCGCCCACGCTCGACCTGCAGCCGGCGCCAGGGACGCCCGACCGCCTCTCGTGGGCCACGATCTCCCCGGGCAACCGGGTCCTCGTCCAGCCCGGAGCTCCCCTGAGCGCGGCATGTGCCCGGGAGGCCCGGGCCGACCGGCTCGGCACGGTGGAGCTCGAGCCCCTGCTCTGGCAGGCGCCGCCTCTGCGCGGGGCAGCGATCGTGGTCGCCAGGGACCTCGGCCCTGCCGCAAACGCCGCCGTCCTGAGGGCGTTCCCGGGCTATCGGGCGTGGGTCCTCGCGGGTGGTGCGGCGGGCGCCGCGAGCCGGCTGCACCCCTACGACCGGGCGATGATGACGCTGTGGGGGGACACCCCGGACGTGGCGAGGCGGTAACGGACTCCCCGCCCGCCTGGAGGCGCGCTCGACCTCAGAGGCCGCTCGGTATCTCCAGCACCTGGCCGGCGTAGATCCGGCTTCCCCGGAGGTTGTTGAGCGCGCGCAACTCGTCGACGGAGAGCCCGTAGGAGCGTGCGATCGTCCACAGGGAATCGCCGGCGCGCACCTTGTACTCGGTCTTGTCCAGGGGGCCCTGCTCGGCCACCCGCACGGCGTCGTCCTCCTGCAGCGCCGCGACGTATGCGTGGTACTGCTGGGGGAAGACGGCCACGTGGTAGTGCGCCGGATAGTGCTCGCGCGTGGCCTCGATCACGCCGGTGCCCTCGAGGTCGAGGAGCACGCCTTCGAGCCAGCTCCGGCAGGCACGGGAATGGCTGAAACGCAGGTCCACCGCCATGCCCGTCGGATGCACCGACCGCTCGGAGGCGTTGCGCGGCTGCCGTGTCGTGGGCCGGGTGAGGCTGGTCACGACGAGCTGCTCGCCGCAGGCGGCCCGATACTGCGAAGCCAGGCGCTGGATGAAGAGGACCACGTCCGGGCGCGCGTACGGGAACGAGACCGCGTGCAGCGTGAAGTCGCTGTTCGACCGCACGCGCACCAGCCATCCCTGCTCGGCGAACTGGAGGATGCGCTTGCCCGTCTCCATGTACGTGAAGTCGTTCTGTTGCGCGATCCGGTTCTGGCGGTCGAGCGAGGCCGGCGAGCCGCGCAGGCTCTGCGCCTCCAGGGGACGCGCGAGGAGGAGGCAGGTGGTGGCGAAGAGGCCGACCGCGAGGGCAGGGTTGCTCGGTCTCCGAGCTCGGGGGGCTGTCGCTCTCGTCATCGCATCAGGAGGGGGCTGGTGCCGATGGGTCGGGGGACCGCTCGTCCCCGTTGAGGTCAGTGGATAAACAAATGATTCCGGCTCACCGGGCTTCCTGTCAAGGATCGGCTTCCGACGCTGACGGCCGGAGACTGCGTCCGCGTCGGGTCACGCCGGAAATCCAGAGGAAACGCGCGAACACGACGGGACCCGGGCGGCCCTCGGAAGGAGCCGGCCCGGGTCCCGGGGCGCGAAGCTCGATCAGAGGCTCTTCAGCCAGCCGCCCTTCGCGGCCTCGTAGCGCTCGGCGACCTTGTCCCAGTTCACGACGTTCCACCAGGCCGACAGGTAGTCGGCGCGCCGATTCTGGTAGTGCAGGTAGTAGGCGTGCTCCCAGACGTCGACGCCCAGGATCGGCGTGAACCCGTCCATCAGGGGGCTGTCCTGATTGGCGGTGGAGAAGCAGGCGAGGGCGCCGGTCGCGTCCACGCACAGCCATCCCCACCCGGATCCGAACTGGCTCGCCGCGGCCGACTGCAGCTTGCTCTTGAAGTCGTCGAACGAACCGAAAGCCCCGTCGATCGCCTTGGCGAGGGCCCCGCCGGGCGCGCCGGCGCCGCCCGGAGTCATGACGTCCCAGAAGAGCGAGTGGTTCACGTACCCGCCCCCGTTGTTGCGAACGGCCGTGCGGATCTCGGCCGGAAGGGAGTGGATGCCCCGGAGGAGCTGCTCGGCCGTCAGACCGTGGAGCTTCGCGTGCCCCTCGATGGCCTTGTTCAGGTTGTTCGTGTATCCCGCGTGATGCTTGTCGTGATGGATCTCCATCGTACGCGCGTCGATGTGGGGCTCGAGCGCGTCTTTCGCGTATCCCAGCTCGGGCAGCTTGAAGGGGTAGGCCATGCCGGACTCCTTTGGCGGATGGGTCGAGGGTCGTTTCCCGCGGGGCCGGCGAGCCCATAGCTTACGCAGGCCTCCGGGGTGGAACAGCGGGCATTACCCCGCTGTCGCCCGAAGGTGCAGACCCGAGAAGACCGACGTCCTTTGGAGATCTCTTCCCCACCCCGTCGCATCCTGCTGGTCGACTGCGACGCCTTCTACGTCCAGGTGGCCCGGCTCCTGGATCCGGAGGGCGCAGGCAAGGCGCGCCTGCTCATCGTGGGAGGCTCGCCGAGCGGACGCGGGGTGGTCACCTCCGCTTCGTACGAGACACGGGCCTACGGCGTGCACTCCGCCATGCCCACGGCGCAGGCCCTGCGTCTGTGCCCGCAAGCGACCGTTGTGGGCGTGCCCCGCAAGGCGGTGGCCCACAAGAGCCGGGAGGTGGCCGCCGTGCTCCGTGAGCTCTCCCCGGTGGTCCAGGCCGCGTCCATCGACGAGTTCTACCTCGACCTGACCGGAACGGAGCGGCTCTTCCACGGTGCCTCCCTGGATGCCGTCGCGCGACGCTTCCGCGAGGAGGTGCTGGCGCGCACGCGGGTGTCCGTCTCGATCGGTGGGGGCACGCGCCGCGTGATCGCCAAGCTCGCCGCCGGCCGCGCCAAGCCGGCCGGCGTGCACGTCGTCCCGCCGGGGGGCGAGCAGGCCTTCCTCAACACCCTCGAGCTGGCCGAGCTGCCCGGCGTCGGGCCCACCCTGGTCGAGGCGCTGGCCAGGCGGGGCCTCGTCCGCGTCGAGGACGCCCTGGGCGTGCAGCTCGAGTGGATGCAGAGGTGGTTCGGCGCCCGTCGCGGCGCGTGGCTCCATCGCCGCGTGCGGGGGCTCGACGACAGCGAGGTCGATCCCCACGAGGAGCGGAAGAGCATCTCCTCCGAGCGGACCTTCTTCCGCGACCTCGACGACGACGCCGAGCTCGAGCGCCGCCTGCTGGAGCTGTGCTGCTCGGTCACGGCGACGCTGCGCGGTAAGGGGCTGCGCGCGCGCACGGTGACCGTGAAGCTGCGCGACGCGGACTTCACTACGCGCCAGCACGCCCGCACGGCACCGGAAGGGCTCGAGTCCGACGCTGCCGTCTTCGAGATCGCCCGCGGGTTGCTGCGCGAGCTGCGGACCGCCCGGCGCAGGCCCGCTCGACTGGTCGGCGTCGGACTGTCCGGACTGCACGACGCCGACGAGCCGAGACAGCTCGCGCTGTTCGACGACCCGGGGTGCGAGAGCGAGACGGAGCGGGACAGGGCCGTGGCGCACGCGATGGACCGCCTGCGCTCCCGCTTCGGCGACGACGCGATCCGCCCCGGACGCCTCTTCGGCGAGCGTCGGAGCGGGCGACCCGAGGACCAGGAGGACGGGCCCCCATGATCGAGACCCCGCGCGCCGCCGCCTTCGCCCGGCTCTGGGCCGGGCGAAGGCCCTTGATCGGGATGGTACATCTGCTTCCCCTCCCCGGCGCTCCCCGGTGGAACGGATCGATGGAGGAGGTGGAGGAGCGCGCGCTCACCGATGCACACGCGCTGGTGGACGGTGGGATGGACGGCGTGCTCGTCGAGAACTTCCTGGACGCGCCCTTCTTCGCCGGGCCGGTCCCGCCGGAGACCGTCGCGGCCGTGGCACGCATCGCGCGTAGCGTGCGCACGGCTGTGGATGCCCCGCTCGGCGTGAACGTGCTGCGCAACGACGCACGCGCGGCGCTCGGCGTCGCCGTCGCGTGCGGCGCGGACTTCATCCGGGTGAACGTGCACACCGGTGTCATGTGGACCGACCAGGGTGTCGTGGAGGGACGAGCGGCGGAGACCATGCGTGCGCGGGCCGCCCTGCGCGCCGACGTCGCCGTCTACGCCGACGTGCTGGTGAAGCACGCCACGCCGCCGCCGGGCCTGACGCCCGAAGCGGCCGCGGCGGACACCTGGTCACGGGGCCTCGCCGACGCGCTCATCGCTTCCGGCGCCGGCACCGGCGCGCCCACGGAGCCGAACCGCGTGCGGGCGATCCGGCGCGGCGCACCGGAGGCCCCCGTCCTGGTCGGCAGCGGCGTGACCGCCGAGACCGTGGCGGCCGTCCTGTCCGAGGCGGACGGTGCGATCGTGGGGACGGCGCTCACCCGTCAGGGCCGCGCCGGGACCGGCGTCGACCCCGACCGCGTCCGCCGGCTGGTGGCTGCCGCCCGCGGCTAGGGCCCGCTCGGCCTGCTCAGCGCCCTCCGCGACGGACCATCCGCACCAGATAGCGCCCGTCGTCCTCACGCTCCAGCACGTCGCACGCCAGTCCGACGCGCTCCGCGGATGCCGTCAGGGCATCCGGGTCGACGAACAGAAAGGGGAATGGGGGCCCGGCGCGTCCCGCGTACTCGAGCTGCATGTGGACCTCACCCGGGTAGCGCCCGTCTCCCGGCTCGCCCCACGTGCTGGGATCGGTCGAGTCGGCGAGGATGCACCCATCGGGCCGGAGCCTCGCGGTGAGGCCGGCGAGGAAGTCGTCCAGCGCCACCAGCGTGCCCGGGAGGCCGAGCCCGTTCATGAGCACGAGCACGGTGTCGTAACGCTCACCCGGCTCGAGGACCTCCAGGCCCCCGGCGCGCACGTCCTCCACGCCGGCCTCGCGCAGCGCCTCCAGCGCCTGGGGAAGGATCTCGAGCGCCGTCACCTCGTGTCCGGATCGGATCAGGGGGACCGCGTGCGCGCCCGGACCCGCGCCCAGGTCGAGCACCCTCCCCGCCGCCTCGGCGAGGGCCCGCCGCTCCACCGGCCCCATGTCGCCGACGGGCCGGAAGAAGAGCGACACCGGAACGCGCTCCTCCCCGCCCACGTCGGTTCGCATGAGCAGCGTCGCGTCCGGACGACCGGAACGGTAGTCCGCCAGCGCCGCGTCCAGCGGGTCCCACGCCGCACGTCCGGGATGGCCGTGGGGGTCGCGCGCCACGCGCGTCCCCCGCGTTCCGCTCAGGGGATGCTTCCCGGTGGCGGCAGGTGCTCGTGCTCGGGCTTGGTCCTCAGGAGCCGAGTGAAGCTCCAGATCAGGATGCTGAGCACGACGGTCCAGGCACACAGCATGAAGATCAACGCGCCGATGTTCATGATTCCTCCCCCCGCGCCTCACGGCGCCGCCAGGCGATCCGGACCAGAAGCATGAGGAAGGCGAGGATGACGAGCATCACGCCCCGCGACGCCCACCGGGTGGGCACCTGGGCCGGATCGATTCCGTCCATGAGCAGGATCGGAACCGCCTGCGTGACCGTCCACCAGACCATCATCACCAGGAGGAAGAGCGGCGTGATGTAGGTCATGACGAACTTGTAGATCCCCGGGATCCGCCAGGCCGCACCCTCGTGGAGCTCCCGCCACATCTTGTCGGGCCCCAGGACCCACACGAAGAGGATCGTCTCCAGCATCGCGAGGACGACGAGACCGAACGTGCCGGCCCAGTAGTCCCACTCGTCGAGGAAGCCGCCCGTGTAGAAGAAGATGTGGAGCAGGCCGATCAACACGGCGACCCCGCCGACCGTGAAACCGGCCTTCTTCCGACTGAAGTTGAAGTTCTCTTCGAGGAACGACGTCGTGGGCGTCGCCATGGACACCGACGACGTGATGCCCGCGAAGAAGAGCAGGCCGAACCACATGAAGCCCGCCGCGGCGCTCATGAGCTCACCGCCCGGGAGCTTGTTGAAGACCAGCGGCATGGCGACGAAGCCCAGATCGAACGAGCCGCCCTTGGCGATCGCCACCGCCCCGGTGACGCCGAAGAACGCCACGACGGCCGGAATCGCGAGCGAGCCGCCGAGCACGACCTCGGCGGTCTCGTTGGTCGCGGCGGTCGCGATGCCCGACAGCGTCAGGTCGTCCTCCCGCCGCAGGTAGGAGGCGTAGGCCTGCAGGGTCCCCATCCCCACCGAAAGCGTGAAGAAGATCTGTCCGGCCGCGGCGAGCCAGACCCGCGCGTCGGCGAGCTTCGCCCAATCGGGCGTGTACATGAAGTTCAGCCCGTCGATCGGCCCCGACGTGGCGACCGTGCCGTCCGCCAGCGTCACCGCCTGCGGATGGAGCGTGAGCACCCGGACCACCAGGATCGCGGCGAAGAAGAAGAGGATCGGCATGCCGATCTTGGCCAGCCGCTCGATCCCCCCGGACAGCCCTTTCGCGACCACGGAGAAGTTGATGACGATCGTGATGAAGAAGAACACGAACGGCACCCAGAAGCCGTGCACGCTGTGGTTGCCGAGGTCCTGGTAGGAATGCAGGAACGCCCGCATCGAAGGCTCGTCCAGGCCCCGCGTGGCGCCGGTCAAGCTGAAGAACGTCCAGGCCAGGGTCCACGACTCGATGTAGCAGTAGTAGATGAGCACGATCAGGGGCATGAAGAGCCCGAGCACGCCCAGGTACTTCGCCACCGGATTGTCCCACAGGGTATGGAACATCCCTGGCACCGACCCGTGCCCCCGGAGCCCGCCGTGCCGCCCCACACCCCACTCGATCCACATGAGCGGGATCCCCACGAGCAGGAAGGCGATGAAGTACGGGATCATGAAGGTCCCGCCCCCGTTCTCGGTCGCCTGCACGGGGAAGCGGAGGAAGTTGCCCAGGCCGACGGCGTTGCCGGCCATGGCGAGGATCAGGCCCACGCGGGAGCCCCACTGCGCGCGCTCTTTGGTCATCGAAGCAACGCTCTCATCCCGGGGATCGGCGCCCCTGCAGGGGCGCCGGCTGGACGCTCAAAACTCCCAAGAATGAGCGGGACGCCTGCGGTCGGCAAGCGGTGCGCCCACGCCGCACCGGCTCGGCACGGAGCACGACCCTCCCCCAGCGTCGTGCTCCCCCGGTGCGTGGGTGCTCCCTTTCTTCAGCGACCGACCGTGCGCTTCGAGTCCTTCCAGTCCTGGTGGGCCCGCGCGTTGTCCTCCCACGGCCTGCGCTCGAAGTACGACCGCGTCATCTCCACGACCTTCGGAGCAAGGAAGATCAGCGCGATCAGGTTGGGGATGATCACGATGGAGAGGGCGATGTCACCCATCGCCCACACGACGGCGAGCGGCACCACGGCCCCCATGTAGTGCATCACGACGTACACGAGCTTGTAGGGCAGCACGGCCTTCGGGCCGAAGAGGTAGTTCGCGCACCGATCGCCGTAGTAGCTCCAGGAGATCGCCGTGGAGACCGCGAACAGGATCGTGCTGACGAGGACGATGAGGTTGCCCCACGTCCCGGGCAGCCCCCGGCTGAACGCCTCCATCGTCAGCGGTGCCCCGCTGTCGGGCGCGTTGCCCCACAACGACGCGTACGTCTCCCCGTCCGCCGCGACCGCACGGCCGGTCTCCGGCTCCACCACGCCGGTGAACGGCTGCGTCATCCCCGGATCGACGAAGAGCGTGTCGATGGCCGTCTCGTGCCAGGAGACCCATACCGAGCCCGTTCCGGTCCGGGTGTGCATCCCGTCCTGGATCGTGATCTCGGCGGGAGGCGTGGTGGAAACCCAACGTCCCGTCTCCGTCAGCGTCGTATAGCTCAGGTCACCGCCGCCCAGCGTGATCTCCGTGGGAATGCGGTCGTGGTACATCCCGGTCATGATGATCACGATCCCCGTCATCGAGCAGATCACGATCGTGTCGATGAAGGGCTCGAGGAGCGCCACCACGCCCTCGGACACGGGCTCGTCGGTCTTGGCCGCGGCGTGGGCGATGGGCGCCGAGCCCTGCCCCGCCTCGTTCGAGAACAATCCTCGCCGCACGCCCCACATCATCGTCACCACGAACACGCCCGCACCCGTGCCCGCCACGCCGGCGGACGGATTGAAGGCCTCGCGGAGGATGAGGGTGATCGCCGGGATCAGCTCCCCGATGTGCGTGAGGATGATGAACAGCGCGCCGGCCACGTAGATCGCCGCCATGACCGGCGCCAGGATCGAGGTCACCCGACCGATCCGCGTGATGCCGCCGAGAATCACCATCGCGACGATGGTCGCGGTGACGAGGCCCGTGATCCACACCGGGACGCCCCAGAACGTCGCCACGTTGTCGGCGACGGTGTTCGCCTGAATCGCGTTCCCGGTCAGGAAGGCCGTGAACCCGAGCATGAGGGCGAAGAAGACCGCCATCGGCTTCCACCGGGGCCCCAGCCCGCGCTCGATGTAGTACATCGGGCCTCCCGACACGGACCCCTCCCACTTCCTGGCATCCTTGTCCACGCCGACGTCACGGTACCTCTGGGCGAGCGTCACCTCCGAGTACTTCGTCGCCATCCCGAGGAACGCCGTCACCCACATCCAGAACAGGGCGCCAGGCCCCCCCAGGTGGATGGCGATGGCCACGCCCGCGATGTTGCCGATGCCGACCGTGGCCGACAGCGCGGTGGTGAGCGCCTGGAAGTGGCTGACGTCTCCGGGCTCGTCCGGATCGTCGTACTTCCCCGACGTCACCGCGAACCCGTGTGCGAGCCGGCGCAGCTGGACGAAACCCGTGCGCGCGGTCAGGTAGAGACCCACCCCGAGGAGAAGGATCACCATGTAGGGGATGTTCTCCCCGCCCACGTTGATGCCTTTTTCCACCACGTTGGTGGTGAGGAAGTCGACGACGTTCTGCAGGAAGTCCATGCGAGCGTCCGGGTGTCCGCGGGGGTGTAAGGCCGAGGCGGTGGGCCGTCACCCCCGCCCCTCGGGGCGACAAAGAATGCCCCGCCCTACCGTGAGAGGCAAGGCGGGACGCGGGGTGGGCGGCCGTCGCGCGCCACGGAGGGCGCGGGTGTGCTCAGGTGCCGGCGAGCGCCAGGTCGCAGACGCGGGCCGCCACGGCGCGCTGAAGGAGCTCGTGGGCCCGCACCACGATCTCGTCCAGGGAAGGCGACTCGCTGGAACATCTCCTCGGCGCGCTCCCTCAGCTCGGGCACCGTGGGCAGGTGGGGAAGCGCCAGCTCCGCGAGTCGGTCCTCCACCTGCCCGCGCGCGCGCCGGGCGCGCTCCGCCAGATCCTCCCATCGGTGCGACTCCGCCCACGCCTCGCGCACGCGGGCCGCGATGGACTCGAGCGAGATGCTGGCTACCAGGTCCTGGGCGACCTTCTCCACCACCTTGCGGCCCACGGGCTTCTCGCCGCGCACGATCGCCTCGGGCGGCTCGCGCAGGTCCCAGACCACGCCCGTCCACGACATCATCTTGAGGATGTAGTAGGTGATGTCGATCTCCCACCACTTGAAGCCCTGGCGTGTGGAGCTCTGGTAGTGGTGGTGGTTGTTGTGCCAGCCTTCGCCGAGGGTGACCAGGGCGAGGAACCAGTGGTTGCGGGAGTCGTCTCCCGTGAGGTACCGCTGGTTGCCCACCTCGTGGGCCATCGAGTTGATGGCGAACGTGCCATGGTAGAGCACGACCGTGCTCAGGAAGAAGCCCACGAAGAGCCCGGCCCAGCCACCGACGAGGAAGGTCGCCACGGCCAGGACGACCGCGGGCACCAGATAGAACCGGTCGAGCCAGCGGAGCTCCGGATAGCGCGCCAGGTCTCGGATCGTGCCGTAGTCCGGCTTCCAGTTGTTGTGGTTGAAGATCCAGCCCACGTGCGCATACAGGAAGCCCTGGTGCCGCGGCGAGTGGACGTCCTCCGGCGTGTCGGAGTGGAGGTGGTGGTGCCGGTGGATCGCCGCCCACCACAGGGCGCCCCGTTGTGCGGAGCTCTGCGCCAGGAAGGCCAGGATGAACTGGCCGACCCTGCTCGTCTTGTAGGACCGGTGCGAGAAGTACCGGTGGTAGGCGCCCGTCACCGCCCACATGCGTACGACGTAGAGGATCACCGCCATCCATACGGCCTGCGCCGGAAAGCCGGTCCAGATGGCGCCGAACGCAGCGACATGCACGAGCGCGAACGGGATGGCGGCCGGATAGACGATGTCGTCGTGCGGAGCGTGGGTGGCGTGCTCGGCCACGGGGCAGGACCTCCGAACGGAGCTTGGCGGTGTGACGGTGGATGAGGTTATACCCGACGAAGCTACCAGGGTCCCCGTTCGGCACCAAGGGAATCGACGGTGGCGAACGTGGTGTGCCCGCCCCATGCTTACGGCTCGCCCCGATCGGTACGAGCCGCCATGGAGGCCCGATGTTCCGCCGTGTGACCGTCCTCTTCCCACTGATCGCCGTCGCCGCCGTCCAACCGCTGTCCGCCCAGACGCCGGGAGGACCGCTCGACGGCGAGATCGACCGGCTCGTGGGCGTGATCACGCCCGAGGTGGTGGCCTGGCGCCGGGACATCCACGAGCATCCCGAGCTGGGCAACCGTGAGGTCCGCACAGCCGCGCTCGTCGCCGACCACCTGCGGAGCCTGGGCATCGAGGTGCGCACCGGAGTCGCGCATACCGGGGTGGTCGGCGTGCTGCGGGGGGCGCTGCCCGGCCCGGTCGTCGCGCTGCGGGCGGACATGGACGCCCTTCCCGTCACCGAGATGGTCGACCTCCCCTTCGCCTCCAAGGTCAGGACCGAGTACAACGGCCAGGAGGTCGGGGTCATGCACGCGTGCGGCCACGACAACCACGTGGCCATCCTCATGGGCGCCGCGTCCGTGCTCGCTTCCGTGCGCGACCGCCTGCCCGGGACGGTCGTCTTCCTCTTCCAACCGGCGGAGGAGGGTGCGCCCGCCGGCGAGGAGGGTGGCGCCGGCCTCATGATCGAGGAGGGCGCTCTCTCGGATCCCGTCCCCGACGCCGTGTTCGGGCTCCACGTCGTGGCGAACCCGGTGGGCACGATCCAGTATCGACCGGAAGGGGCCATGGCCGGCGCGGCCGGCCTGTACATCAAGGTCGTGGGTCAGCAGACCCACGGCGCCATGCCGTGGGACGGCGTCGACCCGGTCGTGGTGGCCTCGCAGGTGGTGGTGGGCCTCCAGTCGATCGTCGCGCGCCAGGCCGACATCACGAGGGCGCCGGCCATCGTCACGGTAGCGACCATCCACGGTGGCGTGCGCGGCAACATCATCCCGGACTCGGTGGTGATGACCGGCACGGTCCGGACGTTCGACCCGGACATGCGCGCCTCGATCAACGAGCGCATCACGCGCACCGCCGAGAAGATCGCCGAGGCCTCCGGCGCGAAGGCGGTGGTGCGCATCAGCTCGGGCGGCGAGGTGACCTGGAACGACCCCGATCTCACGAAGTGGGCGGTGCCGACGCTCGAGCGCGCCGCCGGCGCCGACGCCGTGTCCGTGTCGCAGCCCTGGACCGCCTCCGAGGACTTCGCGCTGTACGAGAAGAAGGTCCCCGGCCTCTTCTTCTTCCTGGGCGTGGTCCCGGAGGGACGGACGGCTTACCCCAACCACTCCCCCTACTTCTACGCCGACGAGGGGGCTCTGCCCATCGGCGTGAAGGCGATGGCCGGGTTGGCTGCGGACTACCTCTTCGACCACGCGGGCGTCCAGAGCGAGCAACGGCCCGGAAGCTGAGCAGCGCGGGACGGACAGAGCCCGGTCGGATCCCCGCCCGACGCCCTCGACCCGTCCTCGGGCTCAGGCCGCCCCGGCCGTCGCCTGCTCGCGCGCCAGGAGCGCGAGCTTGCGCTCGCGTCCCCAGCGGTAGCCCCCCAGGGCGCCCGTCCCCAGCACGACCCGGTGGCAGGGGATGGCCACGGCCACCGGGTTGGCACCGACCGCCCGCCCGACGGCGCGGGCGTGGCGCTCGGACAGGCCGAGGCGTCCGGCCAGGCCGCCGTACGTGACCACGTGCCCTGCCGGGACGGTTAGCAGCGCCTCCCAGACGCGGATCTGGAAGTTGGTGCCGCGTACGTGCAGCGAGAGCGGTCCGTCGCCGTCTTCCCCGAAGATCTGGCCGGCGAGCCGCTCCGTCACGGCTCCGTCCTCGCGCCGGCGTGCCTCCGGCCAGTGCGACCGGACCCGCGCCTCGGCCTCCGCGGGCGTCGCCCTGTCCAGGAACTCGAGGACCGCCACGCCTCGGGCCGTCGCCCCCAGGACACACGGTCCCAACGGCGTGTCGTGCACGCCCCACCGGATCTCGACGCCACCGCCCTCGCTCCGCACCTCGGCGGGTGTCATGGCGTGGACGTTCACCATCAGGTCGTGGAGGCGGCCGGGCCCCGACAGCCCCGCCGACCAGGACGTCTCGAGGAGGTTGCCGCCCTCTTCGAGGAGGCGGCGCGCGTGTGCGGCCGTGACGAACTGGAGGAAGCGCTTCGGGCTGACGCCCACCGCCCCGCGGAAGACCCGCTGGAGATGGAACTGGCTCATCCCGACGTGGGCGGACAGCGCCGCGAGCGTCGGCTGCTCCCTCTGGTGCTCGTCCAGGAATCGGATCGCCTTCTCCATGCGGCGGTATGTCGGGGCGTCCAACACGTCTCTCCTCCCGGAAGTGGGCCGCGCGGGCCACGTCGCAACGGGTCACGCGGGGATGATCGCCCCCGCCCGGGCCGCGCTCAACCCGATTCTTGCGCCGCCGGGTTGCCGGCGGGGTTCCACGGCGGAGCCGGAGCATTGTATTTTCACATTCGCATTTATGGATACGACTGCCCCGCCTCCGATCCTCGAACATCTCTCCGCGCTGGGAGACGAGACGCGCACGCGCATCCTCCTCCTGCTGGAGCGGAGCGAGTTCACGGTATCCGAGCTGTGCTCGGTGCTCCAGGTCCCCCAGCCGACGGTCAGCCGCCACCTGCGCACCCTGGCCGACGACGGCTGGGTGTCGGCGCGGGCCGAGGGGCGCAACCGGCACTACCGGCTGTCCGCGTCGCTCTCCCCCGCGTCCCGCGACCTGTGGCGCGTGGTGCGCGAGGGGCTGGGACCGGACGGCGTGTACGCGTCCGACGCCGAGCGGGCCCGGCAGGTCCTCGCCGAACGCCGCCGGCGCTCCGCCGAGTTCTTCGCCGCCTCGGCCGAGCGATGGGACCACCTGCGTCGGGACCTGTTCGGCGACCGCGCCGAGGCGCTCCCCCTCTTCGGCCTGCTCGATCCGGGCTGGACGGTGGGCGACCTGGGCACGGGCACGGGGGGCCTGGCGGCGACCCTGGCCCCGTTCGTGGCCCGCGTCGTCGGCGTGGACCGCTCCGAGGCCATGCTGCAGGCGGCCGCCCGCCGCCTCGAGGGGGCGACGAACGTGGAGTTGCGTGCGGGCGATCTCGAGAGCCTTCCCCTGGAGGACGGCGAGCTCGACCTGGCCGTACTCTCACTGGTGCTGCACTACGTCGTGGACCCTCCCGACGTCCTGCGCGAAGCGCGGCGCGCGTTGCGGCCCGGCGGGCGCCTCGTCGTCATCGAGATGCGAGCCCACGAACGGGGCGCCGAGTTCGCCGAGGAGATGGGGCACGTGTGGCCCGGCTTCGAGCTGGCCGACGTGGAGGGCTGGATCGCCGACGCCGGCTTCGGTCGGGTCCACGCCCGCCCGCTGCCCCCGGACCCACGGGCGCTGGGCCCCCTCCTCTTCATCGCGACGGGGATCCGCGCATGAGATCCCCACAAGTCCGGACTTTCATCCACACGATCGACCGAGAGGAACCATGAGCGACACCGCAGTGGAGCCCCGCGCTCGCGCGACGGCCACGGACCGACCGGCCTTCAAGGTCAGGGACCTGTCGTTGGCCGAATGGGGCCGGAAGGAGATCCGCCTGGCCGAGCAGGAGATGCCCGGCCTCATGGCGGCTCGCGAGGAGTACGGCCCTCAACAGCCGCTGGCCGGCTTCAAGGTCATGGGCTCGCTCCACATGACCGTGCAGACCGCCGTGCTCATCGAGACCCTCATGGACCTCGGCGCCGACGTGCGCTGGGTCTCCTGCAACATCTTCTCCACCCAGGACCACGCGGCAGCGGCCGCCGTGGTCGGCCGCGACGGTACGGTCGAGGAGCCGCGCGGCGCCGCGGTGTTCGCCTGGAAGGGTGAGACCCTGGAGGAGTACTGGTGGTGCACCGAGCAGGCGCTCGAGTGGCCGGACGGCTCCGGGCCCGACCTGATCGTCGACGACGGCGGCGACGCCACGCTCCTGGTGCACAAGGGCGTGGAGTTCGAGAAGGCGGGCCGGGTGCCGGACTTCGACGAGGAGAACGACCCGGAGGAATGGGGCGTGATCCTCGAAGTGCTGCGCCGCAACCACGCCCAGGACGACAACAGGTGGCGCCGCATCGCCGAACGGATCCGCGGCGTGTCGGAGGAGACCACCACAGGGGTGCATCGCCTCTACGAGATGGAGAAGGCGGGCACCCTGCTCTTCGCCGCGATCAACGTGAACGACTCGGTCACCAAATCCAAGTTCGACAACCTCTACGGCTGTCGGCACTCCGTCGTGGACGGCCTCAACCGCGCCACGGACGTGATGCTGTCGGGCAAGATGGCCGTGGTGTGCGGGTACGGTGACGTGGGCAAGGGGTGCGCGCAGGCCCTGAAGGGACAGGGGGCGCGCGTCCACGTCACCGAGATCGACCCGATCTGCGCGCTGCAGGCCGCGATGGAGGGCTATCAGGTCGTGCGCCTGGACGACGTCGTCGACCGCGCGGACATCTTCATCACGGCCACAGGGAACCGCGACATCCTCACCGCCGGGCATATGGCCCGCATGAAGGACAAGGCGATCGTCGGCAACATCGGCCACTTCGACAACGAGATCGACATGGCCGGGCTGCGGAAGATCTCCGGAATCGAGCGGATCAACATCAAGCCCCAGTACGACGAGTGGCGCTTCCCGGACGGCCACTCCGTGCTCGTTCTGGCCGAGGGCCGTCTCCTCAACCTGGGCTGCGCGACCGGCCACCCGAGCTTCGTCATGAGCGCCAGCTTCACGAACCAGGTGATCGCCCAGGTGGAGCTCGCGACGAACGCGGCCGCCTACGAGAACCGCGTGTACGTGCTGCCCAAGAGGCTCGACGAGAAGGTGGCCCGCCTGCACCTGCAGAAGCTCGGCGCCGACCTCACCGAGCTGTCGGACAGGCAGGCGGCCTACATCGGCGTGGACAAGGAAGGGCCCTACAAGCCTGACCACTACCGGTACTAGCCGGCCGCGCGATGCAGGGTCGATCGGCGCGGTCGGGCTGGTTCGCGCAGGTGCGGGGCGGGCCGAAGAGCGCCATCTCGTCGTCCTCGACGCGCCGTGCCGAAGGAGATGAGCCCGGCGTCGCGTGCAAGCCCGTCGGCGGCGCGGTCCAGGGGTCGCGGTTCCCCGTCCTCCGGAAGACGCCCCGCGCGGAGGTGAACCGCCGCACGGCGGCATCTCCCCCGTAGCGACGGGCCAACAGATTCGCCCCCGGTAGCCCTCCCCTGTCCCGTCTTGCGGTGTCCCACAACGAGGGCCGGGGTTGGAATACCTCTTGCTCCTGCCACGGGAACGCAGGCCCCGAACCGCGGCATGGAGCAAGACCGTGAGACACAAACCATCGCTACCCGCGCTGGGTGCGAGCCTGGCTCTGCTGCTGGCGTGTTGCGGCAGGTCGGACCGTGAGGCCTATGTGCGCAACCCGGCCGAGACCGCCCCGGGCACGGACGTGGGCTCTCCTTTCGCGGAATGGGACGTGGATCACTCCGATTCCCTGGACCGCACGGAGTTCGACGCGTGGTGGAAGGCCGTGCGCGCGAGGACCGTCTGGAGCGTGGACGACGCGCCCGGGCTGACCCGTGACCAGTTCGAGCACCGCGTCTTCAAGAAGTGGGATCGCAACGGGGACGGCTTGATCACCGAGTCGGAATGGCGGGAGGGCGTCGACCTGATCTGGGGCCGGCCGCAGGGGACGTGGTCCGACTGGGACCGCAATGGAGACGCGCAGCTGGATTTCGAGGAGGTGAAGGACGGCCTGGAGCAGCGGGGCCTGTACGAACAGGTCGACACGAACGGGGATGGAGTGATCGACGACAAGGAGCTGGCCGCCTGGCTCTTCAACGTCTTCGACGCCGACCGCGACGGAAAGATCGACCGGACCGAATGGGAATCCACGTGGTTCGCATCGGCACCCTGAGACACAGCCATCATCCCCCAGGAGCGGGAGAGGAGACCCGATGCTCTCTGAAGCCCAAGTTGCCCGGATCGAACAGCGGTTGCTTGAAGAACGACGGTACGCGATGCGCACGCTTCGCGACGCCCGGCGGGATATCGGCCATGCCGACGCGCCGGACATAGGCCCGGCGGGTGTTCCCCTGGAGCTGGCCGAACAGGGGAGCGAGGCCCAGAAGGAGCTGCTCAACATCCAGACGGCCGAGCGCCACTCCGAGCTGCTGGAGCTGATCGACGCAGCGCTCCTCCGCCTGCGCGAGCACCCGGAGGAGTACGACGTGTCGGTGGTCTCCGGCAGGAGGATCCCCTTCGAGCGTCTCGAGCTGGTCCCCTGGACGCGAGTGCTGGCGCAGGAGACGGGATTCCGCGTCCCCGCACCCAACGGAAACGGCAGGCGGAACGGGGATGGTAACGGCATCGGTCGCCGCGCCGGCGCCGCTTCGGCCCAGGGGCGGGATGGGTGGGAGCGCCGACGCACCGGCTGACGCGGTGGAATATCGGTCGGGCGGAACGCCGGGCCCCGGCTCGTCCCACCCCAGGGGGGTGGCGACCGGGGCGCGCGTCCCCGCGGGCGGTCCACGAGACGGGGTGGGTCTCCGGGGGCGTCGGCGCGCATGCCGTGAGGGGCACGGGCCTTGCGTGCGATGAGGCTTCGGACACCGCAGATTGACCGCTACGGAGGGAGGCGGCAGCCATGCCGGAAGCATGGAGCAAGAAGGACGAGCGACAGTACGAGCACGTGAAGAAGAGCGCCCGCGATCGCGGGGCCTCGAAGAGTCGCGCCGAGGAGATCGCCGCGCGCACCGTGAACAAGACCCGCCGTGAAGAGGGCCGCACGCCCAACCAGAGGACGCAGGGTACCGGCAAGCCGGGGACGCCCGCTGGAGGACAGGACGAAGCGAGAGCTGTACAACATGGCGGCCGACATGGACATCGAGGGCCGCAGCAAGATGAAGAAGAAGGAGCTGATCTCCGCGATCCGCGAGAACCGCTGAGGTCGCATGCCGCCACGGCGCCCTCCGAGGCGCCCCGACTCGAGAGACCGCCTCATGACCCTCCCGGACTGGCCCCTCCTGAGACAGATCGTCACGCGCTCCGACGGCACCGGCCCGGAGTCGATGTCCCGACGCACCCGCAGCCTGAACGCCCGCGTCGAGGACGCGCAGGTCGCCCGGTCCGTCTGCCCCTACTGCGGGGTCGGGTGCGGCCAACGTGTGTTCCACCGCGACGGGAAGATCCTCGCGATCGACGGCGACCCGGAGAGCCCGATCAACCAGGGTACGCTCTGCCCCAAGGGAGCGGCGTCCCATCAGCTCCTCACGCACGAGCGGCGCCTGAAGCGCGTCCTGCATCGCAGACCCGGGGGGGCCGGGTGGGAGGAGATGGACCTCGAGGAGGCGATGGATCGCGTCGCCGACCTCGTGTGGCGCGCACGACGCGACGGGTGGGTGCAGGAGGACGGCGAGGGCGCGCACGTGGCGCACACCGACCGGGTCGCGCACCTCGGCGGTGCGACGCTGGACAACGAAGAGAACTACCTCATCAAGAAGCTGTTCACGGCGGGCCTCGGAATGGTGGCGGTCTCCAACCAGGCCCGCATATGACACAGTAGCACGGTCCCCGGTCTGGGGACGAGCTTCGGACGCGGCGGCGCCACCACCGCACAGCAGGACCTGGCCAACGCCGACTGCATCCTCATCGAAGGGTCGAGCATGGCGGAGGCCCACCCGGTGGGCTTCCGGTGGGTCATGAAGGCGAAGGAGCGCGGCGCGACGATCATCCACGTCGATCCGCGCTTCAGCCGCACCAGCGCGATGGCCGACCTGTGGGTGCCCATCCGGGCCGGCGGGGACCTCGCGTTCCTGGGCGGCCTGGTCCGCCACGTGCTGGAGAACGACCTGTACTTCCACGACTACGTCGCCGCGTTCACCAACGCGTCGGTGATCCTGAAGGAGTCGTTCCGGGACACCGAGGACCTGGACGGGCTCTTCAGCGGGTGGGACGAGGAGAGGGGAGCCTACGACACCTCGTCCTGGCAGTACGAGGGGGACCAGCTCGACCGCCCCCGCCGGGATCTTTCCCTCCGGCACCCGCGCTGTGTCTTCCAGGTGCTCAAGCGGCACTACGCGCGCTACACCCCCGCGATGGTCGAGCGCGTCGCCGGCATCCCGCCCGAGCTCTTCCACAAGGTCGCCGACGCGCTCGCTGCGGCGAGCGGCCCGGAGCGCACGGCCGCGATCTGCTACGCGGTCGGGTGGACGCAGCACTCCAAGGGGGTCCAGATCATCCGCACGGCGGCGATCCTGCAGCTCCTTCTGGGCAACATGGGCCGGCCGGGCGGCGGGATCCTCGCGCTGCGGGGCCACGCCTCCATCCAGGGGTCCACCGACATCCCCACGCTGTACGACATCCTGCCGGGGTACCTGGGGATGCCCCTCCCGGGAGAGAACCTCGACGCGTTCACGGCCCGCCTGGGACACCGGTCGGGATACTGGTCCAACTTCCGGGCGTTCGCGGTCTCCCTCCTCAAGGCGTACTACGGGCGCCGGGCGACCCCGGAGAACGACTTCGGCTTCGCCTGGCTCCCCCGCATCACACGCAACCACTCCCACTTCGCGTTCTTTGCGGAGATGATGGACGGTGGCCTCGACGGCCTCTTCGTGATGGGGCAGAACCCGGCGGTCGGCGCCCAGCACGCGCGCTTCGAGCGCCGGGCGCTGTCCCGGCTGAAGTGGCTGGTCGTACGCGACATGGTGGAGATCGAGACCGCCACCTTCTGGAAGGACTCGCCCGAAGTGCGCCGTGAAGAGATGGCCCCCTCGGAGATCGCCACCGAGGTGTTCCTCTTCCCCGCGGCCGGACACGCCGAGAAGGAAGGCGCCTTCACGAACACGCAGCGCCTGCTGCAGTGGCGCGAGAAGGCCGTGGAGCCGCCTGGAGACGCCCGGAGCGAGGCCTGGTTCATCCACCAGCTCGCGCTCCGCCTGAAGGCGAAGGCCGAGGCCTCGCACGATCCGCGCGACGAGGCGATGCGGGCGCTGGACTGGTGGTACCCGGCGACGGAGGGCGGCGAGCCGGACATGGAAGCCGTCCTCGCGGAGATCAACGGCTGGCGCACGCTGGAGGGTGGCGCTCCGGAGCCTGCCGACGGCGACGAAGCCGGAGCCGGCGGATCGAACGGGCACGCCCACGTCCGCGACCGGAACGGCCGCGGCCATCACGGCCCCCGGGTCACGGGCTTCGCCGACCTGGCGAGCGACGGCTCCACGGCATGCGGTTGCTGGATCTACTCGGGCGTGTACGGGCCCGACGGCGTGAACCGGGCGCGGGGCCGGGACGCGCAGGGTCCCTACGGGCACGGGTGGGGCTTCGCGTGGCCGAGCGACCGGCGCATCCTCTACAACCGCGCCAGCGCGCGCCCGGACGGCGCTCCGTGGAGCGAGCGCAAAGCCCTCGTGTGGTGGGACGGGGAGGAAGGGCGCTGGACCGGAAACGACGTGCCGGACTTCCCCGCCGGCAAACGGCCGGACTACGCCCCCCCGGACGGCGCGACGGGAATGGACGCGCACCGCGGCGACGCGCCCTTCATCATGCACGACGACGGCCTCGGGCGGCTCTTCGTGCCCACCGGCCTCAAGGACGGTCCGCTTCCCACCCACTACGAGCCGCTGGAGTCGCCCCTGCGCAACCCGCTGTACGGACGGCAGACCAATCCGGCCGTGAACTGGATGAAGCGACCGGAAAACCCGTTCGCCGACTCCCCCGACCCGAAGTTCCCGCACGTCCTGACGACGTATCGCCTCACCGAGCACCACACCGCGGGCGGGATGAGCCGGTACCTCAGCCACCTGGCCGAGCTGCAGCCGAGCTTCTTCGCCGAGATCTCGCCCGAGCTGGCGCTGGAGGTCGGTGTGCCCAACGGCGGCTGGATCACGATCGTCACCCGGCGGGGCGTGGTGGAGGCCCGCGCGCTGGTTACCCGCCGGATCCGTCCGCTGCGGGCGGACGGACGGGTCGTCCACCAGGTCGCCGTGCCCTTCCACTGGGGAACCACCGGTCCGATCGAGGGCGACATCGCCAACGACCTGATCCCCTTGTCGATGGAGCCCAACGTAAGCATCCACGAAGCCAAGGTCCTCCTGTGCAACGTCCTCGCCGGCCGCCGGCCGCATGGAAGGGCGGCGGGAGAATGGCTGGATGCGTACGTACGAACGGAGGAGCCCTGATGGCGATCGGCGAGGGAGCGAACAGCGCCAACCAGGCGACCCACGCCTACGTCCGGGACGGGATCACCGTCGGGTTCTTCACGGATCCCACGATCTGTATCGGGTGCAAGGCGTGCGAGGTCGCGTGTAAGGAATGGAACGACGTCCCCGCGGACGACGCCGCCTGGGAGGGGAGCTCCTACGACCACTCCGGTGCGCTGGGAGCCTCCACGTGGCGGCACGTGAAGTTCCTGGAGCAGGAAGGACGTCTCGGCATCCAGGTGGCGGGTCCCATGACGGGCGCCACCGAGGCCCCCTTCCGCTGGACGTTCACCTCGGACGTGTGCAAGCACTGCGAGGAGGCGGGGTGCCTCGAGGCTTGTCCCACCGGCTCGATCGTACGCACCGAGACGGGGGGCGTCTTCGTGCAGGACGACGTGTGCAACGGATGCGGCTATTGCGTGGTCGGCTGTCCCTTCGGCGTGATCGACCGGCGCACCGGAGCCCTGCCCGGCGCGGGTGGCGCGTTCAAGTGCACGTTCTGCTACGACCGTCAGCGCTCCGGGCTGACGCCGGCGTGCGCAAAGGCCTGCCCGACCGAGTCGATCCGGTTCGGACCGCTCGAGGAGCTGCGCGAGCAGGCACGCCGGCGCCTGGACGACCTGCGGCTGCAGGGCTACGACGACGTCACCCTGTACGACCCCACCGACACGTCGGTGCGCGGGATCCACGCGTTCTTCCTGGTCGTGGGTGATCCGTCCGCGCTCGGCTTGCCGCTCCACCCGGAGGCGCCCACGGCCTACCTGCGCCGGGCGTGGACCTCCGCCCTTCTTGCAGCGGCCGGGATGCTGATTGCCTCGCTGCTCTCCTTCGCGCTCCTCTGACCTCGCGACGACCGTGGACCGACCCGAGAATCGAATCCCCGAAGGACGTCTCGACGAGCTGCGGCAGGAGGCCGCCGTGACCGGGTCGGCCGCCGGAGAGGGTATCCGAGCCGAAGGAGGCCCGCTGCCCGCGGACGCCGCGACGCGCCCGGGCTACTACGGGCGCCCGGTCCTCAAGCCCCCCGTCTGGACGTGGGAGATTCCCGCCTACTTCTTCGTCGGCGGGTTGGCCGGGGCTTCGGCCGTGCTCGCGTGGGCGGCGCGGGTGGGAGGCGCGGGCATGGCGCAGGACAGCCTGGTCCGCGCCGCACTGTGGATCGCCCTCACCGGCGCGCTGCTGTCCGCGGCACTGCTCACGAGCGACCTGGGCCGGCCCGAACGCTTCCTCGCCATGCTGCGCGTCTTCAAGTGGCGGTCGCCCATGTCGGTGGGGGTGTGGACGATCACCGGGTTCGGGGGTTTCGTGACACTCGGCGTCGCCGGCGCGGAGCTGCACGCCGCATCCGTGGCGGCCGGGCTCGCGGATACCCTGCTCACCGTGGGCTCCTGGGGAGGCGCGCTGCTCGGGGCCGTGGTGGCCACGTACACCGGCGTGCTCGTCGGGGCGACCGCCATACCCGCCTGGAACCGGCATCACGCGCTCCTGCCCGTGCACTTCGGCGTGGCCGGCCTCGGCTCGGCTGCGGGCCTGCTCCAGCTCCTCGGGTTGAACCTCCCTGCCCTGTGGGTCGTGGGCGTCCTGGCCTCCGCCGTGGAGACCCTCGTCGGGTTCGACCGTGGAGTTGTCGCGACACGGGGCCGCGGACCGCGCGCTGCGCGAGGGGCCGAGCTCGAATCTGCTTCGCGGCTCGGGTCTGCTCGCCGGTCCAGTCGCGCTGGTCCTCTATCTCACCGGCCACCTCGGATGGGCGGCTCTGTCGTTCCTCGTCGGCGCGCTGGTGAGCCGATTCGGCTGGCTGCAGGCCGGCCGCGCTTCCGCCCTCGATCCGGAGGCGGCGCTGAGGTAGCCGCCGGTGGGCGGCATGTGTCTTGCACCCTTCTGAACCGTCGAAAGGAGACGGCAGATCGCAGGTTACGCGGTTCTGCCGCAGCGTTCGGGGGACGGATGAGGGACATCGGGAGAAGGACATGGGCCATCGCCGAGGGGCTGATCCACGACGGGAGCCGGGTGCACATCACCATGGTGCAACTCCCCGGGCTCAACACGCCGCAGTTCAACTGGTGCAGGACGAAGCTGCCCAACCACCCCCAGCCCGTGCCCCCGATCTTCCAGCCGGAGGTGGCGGCGGAGGGGATCGTGTGGGCGTCGATGCACCGGCGGCGCGAGCTCGTCGTCGGGATGCCTTCGGTGAAGACCATCTGGGGCCAGAAGGTGGCGCCGGCATACATGGATCGGTACCTGGCGGACCACACGTGGGAAGGCCAGCAGGTGGACGGATGGCCCGTCGACCCGGATCGCCCGAGCAACCTGTTCGAGCCCGTGGCCGGCGACCATGGCGCGCACGGCACCTTCGACGACCGGGCGCAGGACGAGAGCCCCCAGCTCGAGCTCAACGAGCACAGGGGGTGGGCGCTGGCGGGCGTCGGTCTCGGCGTGGCGGCGGTGCTCGGCCTGGCAGTGGGCCTGACGCGGAGCTGACCCTCTACCCCGAGATAAGGAGCCGCACCGCGAAGATCACGATCGTCACGGTCACGACGTTGCGGACCCAGCCGTGGCCCTTCAGCACCTGCAGGTGGACGCCGGCGAGCCCCCCGATGAGGTTCCCGGCGGCCAGCGACAGGCCCATAACCCAGTCCACCTTTCCGCTCCACGCGAACAGGGCCAGGGCCAGGGGTGTGAAGGCCAGCACGAGCGTGACCTTCACGGCGTTGCCCCGCACCAGGTCCAGGCCCCCCGCCGAGGTGACCGCCAGGATCACGAAGCCGATGCCGGCCTGGAGGAACCCGCCGTACACCCCCACCAGGAAGAAGAGCGCGGCGAATCCGACCCTGCGCTTGCCCGCGGGTGGCGCGGCCCCCTCCCCTCCGGCCTGGGGCGTCGGCTTCCACACGGTCCAGGCCGCCACCGCCACCAGGACGATGGCCAGGATGCGCTGGAACGCCACGTCCCCGATGCGCACGGCCAGCAGCGTGCCCAGGACGGCGCCCACCAGCAGCGGGCGGAACCGCCAGCCAGAGCCACGCGCCGGACGTGAGGCGGCGGCGATGGAAGCTCGCCGAAGCGCCGACGTTCTGGACGAGGATCGCGACCCGGTTGGTGCCGTTGGCCACGGTGGCGGGGAGGCCCAGGAAGATCATGACCGGGAGCGTGAGCATGGAGCCGCCGCCGGCGATCACGTTGAGTGTGCCGGCCACCAGGCCGACGGCGAAGAGCAGAAGAGCACCGAGGATGGGATCGCTCACGAACGACTCCGGGGGTTCCGGGACCGCGTAGCTTCGCACGGACGGACCGGTGTGAGAAGGCCCCCCGCTCCGGAGAGCGGGGGGCCGGTGCTTCTCTCGCGCCGTGCGGCGCTCGCGGCTACGCGATCAGAAGATGATCTGGAAGCCGATGTTGTACATGCGGGGCAGCCCGAGGAACACCTCGGCCGCCTCCGCGTCGTGGCCCGGATCCCCCGCGCAGGGCTTGCTGTTGGGCGAGCACTGGTAGAACCCGTTGTAGCTCGAGTTGTCCGTAGCGTCCTGCACGTACATGGTGTCGAAGAGGTTGAAGACGTTGGCGAACAGCCGCACGTCGCCTCCCCGCCACGCCGGGATCAGGTCGGTGATCCGATAGGATCCGTGGAAGTCGAACAGGGTGTAGCCCGGCACCTTCCACGCCTGGCCCCGGTCCGTGTCCGTGGTCCGGCCGAAGGGGTCGAACTGCGCGTAGTACCGGTAGTTCGAGCGGCCCTGGAGCTGCGCCCACAGGCCCTCCACCGGGTAGACGGACACCGCATACGCGAACTGCGTCTGCGGCTGGTCGGAGACCTTGAGGTCCTTGATGTAGTAGTTGTACTCCGTGGTCGTCTGCCGGTCTCCGGCCACGGCCCGTCCGCTGGCGTCGTCCAGGTACCACCAGTTGCCGAAGGACGCCGCGGCGTCGAAGCGGAGGAGCTCCGAGGGCTGGTAGGCGCCCTGGAGCTCGATCCCCATGTGACGCTCGTCCACGCCCAGGATCTGGGCGTAGATGTCGTCGTTGGGGACGTAGAACGTGTACCCGCGATCCCGCCACGTGGTGTGGTAGAGGTTCATGTCGAACGACAGGCCGCGGTTCAGCGCTCGGTAGCTGACGCCGGCCTCGAAGGACAGGAACTTCTCGTTCTTCGGGTCCGGGTTGATCTTGCCGTTCACGTCGTCGATGACGCCGTCCTGGATCGGGACCTTCGAGACGTAGCCCGCGTTGCCGAAGATCGACCACCGCTCGGTGAGGTTGCGGCTGACGCCGCCCTTGATCTGGTACCCGTTCAGGTTGCCGCTCTCGAGCTTCAGCGGCTGGTTGGAGCCCGGAGCCGACCGCGCGAAGTGGTCGGTGACGGCGTAGGAGTTCTGCGCGATCCCGAACATGCCGTAGATCGACCCGTCGGTCGTGGACTTCTCGCCCTGGATGTAGCCACCCAGCCAGTTGATGTCGCTGGTCGTGAAGTAGTCGATCTTGTCACCGTACGTCGTCTGCCGCTCACCGGCGAACTGGTCGTCGCTGTCGATCCAGTACTGACCGCCCAGCAGGTCACGCACGTCGCGGTAGTGGTCGATGGAGGCCGTGCGCCAGTCCAGGCCCACCTCGCCGGTGAAGCCCGACGCGAAGTCCTTCCGCAGCTTCGAGATCCCGCCGATCGTCCACTGGTTGTTGACCGAGGAGCGCAGGATGCCGGTGGCGTGGCCGTCCGCCTGCGACTCGTTCCGCGCGATGGTGCCGTTCCAGTCCGCGACGCGCTGCTTGTACGTGTAGTCCCACACCATGGAGCCGATGGTGCCGCTGCCGCCGCCCGTCGCCGCCGGAGTAGTAGCCGACGGTCGTCCACGTCAGGCCCCGTCCCGAAGTACCTGTAGTAGTTCAGGTTGACCTGCGGCTTGTGGAAGTAGTTCTCCCGCTCGTTGATGTAGTTGCTGCCGTGGCGGGAGAAGAAGCCGGCATCGGGGCCGCTGCTGGCGTACTGCTTCTCGGTGTAGGACGAGCTGACGACGTTGACGTTGGGGCTCCAGAAGCGCCCGGACTCGGCGATGGCGTCCAGCGCCGCCTGGCTCATGCCGAGGTCCCTGGCGAAGCTGTGGCTGATCTGCGCGACGTTCAGCTTGTAGGAGTTCTGCCCGTGCTTCTGGGGCGCGCCCACCGCGTAGAACTCGAGGCGGTTCTTCGAGTTGATCTGGTAGGCGGCCGCCGCGTAGTAGGCCCAGGCGTCCGTCCAGGTCGCGAGCGCACCGTTGGTCTCGAAGAGCCCGTCGCCCGTCTTCCGGACGACGTTCCCGGTGAAGGCGAAGCCGTTGTGCTCGCCGGTGTTGAGGGTGAAGGTCTCCTTCAGGAAGTTGGCCGTTCCGAACTCCTGCTTGTACGAGACGCCGGGCGTCATCGACGAGGGATCGGTGATGATGTTCATCGTCCCGCCGATGGACGGCGTCGCCAGGTTCACCGCGGACAGGCCGCGCTGCACCTGGATGCTGGTGGCCGCGTCGCCGAGGCCGTCCCAGTTGGACCAGTAGACCCAGCCGTTCTCCATGTCGTTGACCGGCACGCCGTTGACCATCACGGCGGTGTTGCGCTGGTCGAAGCCGCGGATGTTCACCCGGGCGTCGCCCGCGCCGCCGCCCTGCATGGTGGCGTACACGCTCGGCGTCACGTTCAGGATCATGGGAAGGTCCTGCGAGCCCAGCTGCTGCTGGATCTGCACCTTCGGGACGTCGGTGTAGGCCACGGGCGTCTTCCGCTCGACCGCCCGCGTGGCGAACACCTCCAGGGCGTCGATGGCGACGGCTTCCTGGCTGAGTCGGAAGTCGACGGTGCGGGCCTGCCCGGCGGCCAGCACCACGTCGTCCACGGCCTGCAGGCCGTAGCCGATCATGCGCGCCTCGACGCGGTACGGACCGCCCGCGCGCAGGCCAGTGACCGTGAAACGACCGTCGGATTGGCTCAGGGCGCCATTCTGGGTTCCCGAGCTCTGGTTCACCACCACGACCTGGACGCCCGACAGCGCCGCACCGTTCTCGTCCGTCACGCGCCCGGTGAGGGTCGCGGTGGACTGGGCAGCGAGGTCTCCCGACAGCGTCAGTGCCGCGGCGACAGCCAGCCACCGCACACCGTTGCTGAATCGCATGAATCATCCTCCAAGACTGGATTCGGCGGGAATCGATCGGCCGCGGGGGCCCGCGGCCGTGGGGAGAATTGTAACGAGGTGTGGGAAGATTCAACGCAAACGTCTGGCGATGGATTCGTAACGCCCGCGAAGCCTGTGGGGGATTTCCCCACAGGCTTCGATCGCGCGCGGGAAGTCGTTGTGCTGCAAGGGATCCGGCCCCGTTCCCGTCACCCGCGATCAGGGCGTAAGAATCGTTGCCTGAACAACACTTCTCTTCCACGCGGCAGCGCCACATTCCGTCCTTCGCCCGAGCTCGCCGGGACGGCCGGGCGCACCCGGTCGGGTGCGCTGCAACCAACCTACCGCTTCCACCGTCCAAGGAGAGCGGGAAGGACGCCTGCGGTCGCTGCCGGCGCTCCGTCCCGGGCCGGCCGCGGGGCTGCAACTTCCCGCCCCCGTGCTCCGTAGGGGTGGACACGAGCGCCGGCCACGGCGGAGCACAACCTCAACCGAACGACGAGTATGTCGCCGAAGAAGACGATCCTCCGGGAGCTGTCCAGGACGCACGAGCAGAGCGATGGTGCGGGGCACGCGCGCCCGGCCTCCATCCCCGGCTTCTCGCAACAGCCCGAGAAGTACCAGAAGGCCGTCAACGAGCTTCTCCAGGCGCGCCTCATCGAAGGGCGCAAGGACGACGACGGCCACATGACGATCGCGGTCAACGCGCATCGCATCGCCGACGTCCGCAAGGTCCTGCGCCCGGCGTGGGCCCACCCGGCCGTATGGTCGTTGGTTCTCGTCGTCGCCCTGGTGGGCGTCGTCTTCGCGATGTAGCGACCGGGTCCGGGAGAAGCAGCCGAACGGGCCCGCCCTCGACCGAGGTCGGGCCCGTCGGGCGCTCTCGGGTTCAGGCGGCGGAGAGGCTCAGCTCGATCCGGACGCCTGTGCCTCTCCCTTCTCCTCCTCGCCCCGACCCCGCCGCATCTCGAACGCCCGCACCATCACGTACCCGATCAGGGCGAACACGAAGAACACCAGGAGCATCCAGGTGATGGCGCCCAGGCTGCCGATGGCGGTGGAGTAGATCTCCAAGACCCATCGCTCGCGCGTGAGGGCGAGCACCTGGCCCTCCGGTTCCTGCGGGCTGAGGTAGCGATCGATCTGGCGGACGTTCACACCCCCCGCGACGCCCACCACGTACATGGCGAAGATCAGGTAGCGGACCCATGCCGCGCTGATCCGGTCGGGCACGATGCGCTCCATGATGCGGCGGATCGGGCGGGTGAAGAGGAGCGCCGCGAGCGTGGCGACCGCGAGCGCGACGAGGAAGGTGATTCCGAGCAGGCCGATGACCATGACGCCTCCTCCGGCAAGGGGCGCGCCCGCCCCGCATCCCGTGCAGGCGACGGGCGACCCGGCGGCGCCCGAATGATGCCTCCGCGCCTGCCCTGCGGCAACGTCACGCCGGTGGCGCCCTTCAGCGGTGTGGGCCGCCCTCCCGCCCCACGTTGTACTCGATTCCCTCGATGACGAACTCGCCGTAGGCCCACGCCCCGTCGGGGTCGAGCCACCGGGCCTCGGCCTCCACGGCGAGACGCACGTCCCCGACCCGCCCGTACGTCTTCATCGGCGTCGTCCATGGCAGCAGGCGCCGCTCCTTCCCGTCGATCTGCCAGCGATCCTCGGAGCGGAAGTCCTCCAGGTCGCCGGACTCGTCGAAGTACGCCAGGGCGGACACCGTGTAGCCGGCATTGGCATAGGTCGCACGCACGGTGCGATCGTCCACCACCGTCCACTCGATCGGGGCGTCCACCAGGGACGCCGGTGCGAGGAAGAACATGTCGTTCAGGAGCGTGACGGTCTCGCTCTGCGTGAGGACCGGCCCGCCCTCGTCCACCACCGGGAACAGTCCGAAGACCCGTACCTGCATCGTGGCCGCGTCCCCCACGTAGCGGTGGTAGACGTCGAAGGGGACGCCGGCGCGCGTGGCCTCCATGAAGAAGAAGCGGGCCGGCGGATCGAAGATCTCGTACTGCTCGGCGGTGGCCGACATCCAGGGCTGGTCCGGCCCCCCCCGCATCCGCGCCCGGAACTCCGCGCGGAAGCTGCGCACCCGCGGGCGTCCCACCACGCCCGCGCGCCGCAGGTAGGCGGCGACCTGGGGCGGCAGGTCCGCGAGGTCGGCCTCCGTGAGGGTGGGTGGGGATGGCGCGACGCGCACGAGCTCCCGGCGCACGTCCCCGAGGTACCGGGAGCGGAGGCTGCCAGGACGGAGATCGGCCAGCGCGACGACGAGGGGCAGGAGGATGATTGCGTTCGCGACCGTGCCGAACCGCGCGTCTCCCCACGCGCCGACGATCAGCGCCTGGGACAGGACGACCCCCACCAGCGTCGGCATCCACCACACGCGCGGCGCCGTCACGAGCAGGATCGCACCGGCCACGAGCAGGATGCCCGCGGCGAGCCAGAGCAGGCCCGTCCCCCGGCCGATCTCCTCCCGGAGCTGGGGCACGGGGGCGAGACGGAAGGCCTTGACGAACCCCAGCGCGTGGATGGCGCCGTGGATCGCGAGAAAGAGGGCGAGAAGCGTGCGCATGGGTGTCACCAGAGTCCGAGTCAAGCGTGTCCGAAGACGTTGGACGGGCGGCCGCGGTCGACGTCATCGGGAGAACCTCCACGCTCCCGAGGGGAGTCCCTCCACGTGCCGGGAAGCCCTGGCGATCCGTCACCGACCGCCCGTCGGCGACGAGGCGTCCGTCGAGCTGGTGGACCGCCTCGCCGCCGAGTCGGTGATGGGTAGCAGCCCGCGGAGCTCAGCGGAAGCTGACCCGGACGCTCCGCGTCCGATCCTGGATGTGCGTCACGTGGAACCGGAAGGTCCTCCCGTCGTCGAGCGTCCCTTCTGCGTCGATGACGATGACGTGGTCCTCCTCGCGCGGCTTCAGGGTCTCGTGATACCAGTGTGCGGTTCCGGGAATCGGATCCATGGCCTCGAGGTCGGCGAAGGTGACCACGCCGTCCTGCGCCTCATTCTCGAACTCGCTCCAGGGCACGAAGCGGAACGGGACGGCATCTCCCGTGAGCTCGACCTGGCGTGGAAACCTGGCCGGCGGCGCATCCGGCTCCGTGAGGAGGAATCCGTGCATGAGAAGCGGACAGGCGAACGCCCCGGGTCCGCCGGGCCCCGGGAAATCGAAGAGCCGGAGCAGGTTGAAGTCGGCGGGCACGCAGGACGGGTCGCGATAGATCGGGACCGCGAGCCAGCCGTCCTCGTGGAAGAACTGGTCCAGGATGGAGGTCACCCGGGCGTAGAAGGGCGGCCCGGGGTCCTCCGCGGGGATGTCCTTGCGGGTCAGGCCCTCGGAGCCGATCTGCGTCATCTGTTGGGGCGGACCCAGGTCGGGATCGACGGCTTCCGCGGTGCTGCATCCCTCCAGGGGGGCGACGAGGGTGGCCAGTAGAAGAAGCTCCATACGCATGGGGTGCCTCCGTGTCGAAGCGGTTCCCGCCCCTGTGTCCGGCGTGCCTTGTGGCGCGGCGCTCCGCGGGGCAAGGTGGAACGGAGGCACCGCACGCCATCGGCTGCGTTGCGACCTGCCGATCCATGCTGACCCGAGCCCGTGATCCGACCGTGACCTGCCCGTGATGACGTTCGTGAGGCGCGACGAAGAGACGCCGGAGCGGATCCGGCTCCAGGCGCTCGGGCAGGTCGGCCTGCGGAGAGACGGGAACGAGGTTCGGGGGGTCCTCGCCCAGCCCAAGCGCTTCGCCCTGCTGGTGTACGTCCTCCTGCGACGGCCCGGCGGCTTCGTGCGCCGCGACGAGCTCCTGGGGATCTTCTGGCCGGAGTCCACCGAGTCCCGGGCGCGGGCGGCCCTGCGCCAGGCTCTGCGGTTCCTGCGCGGTCACCTGGGCGACGGCGTGATCGAGAACCGGGGAGACGAAGAGGTCCACGTTCCCCCGGGCACCATCGACTGCGACGCGCTCCACCTCGTCGAGGCCCTCGCGGCCGGTGACCAACGGCACGCCGTCGACCGCTACACCGGCGACCTCCTTCCGGGCTTTATCCTGGCGAGCTCGTACGAGTTCGACCGCTGGCTGCAGGCAGAGCGGCAGAGGCTCAGGTCCGCGGCGGTAGAGGCCGCGCTGCGCCTGGCGGACCGAGCGGAGGCGCGGGAGGACGCGGCGGCCGCCAGCGAGCACCTGCGCTGGGCGCTCCGATTCGAACCTACGCACGAGGCCGTGGCCCGCCGGCTCATCGAGATCCTGGCCCGGGCAGGGAACCGCGCCGGTGCGGTGGAGGCGTTCGCGTCGCTGGAGGCACGCCTGAAGAAGGAGCTGGACCTGGAGCCGTCTCCCGAGACCCTGATGCTCATCGACCGTGTGCGGGCGGCAACCGGACCGGCCGGTCCGATCGGCGGGGGAGGCCCGGGTAGCGTGCCGGCCCAGCGCGTGCTGGTCGTCGGACTGGACAACCTGACGGGGGACCCGACCCTCGACGCCATTGGCAGGCTGGCCGCCGACGTCCTCGCGCAGGGACTGGCCACCATCGGAGAGTTCGAGGTCGTGTCTCCCATGGCCGCGCTGGGCGCGGAGACCCGGACGGTCGTTGAAGGTGCGGAGCCCGGAGCGCCGGCGGAAACCCGCCCGCGGCGGGCATGGACCTCGCGCAGCGCATGGGCGCCGGCACGCTGGTGGGCGGCGGCTACTATCGCCAGGGCGACACGCTCCACTTCCAGGCGCGGTTCACGGACGTGGCCCACGGCCGGCTACTGCAGGCCCCGGAGCCGGTCGCCGGGCCGGCGTCCGCCCCCCTGGGCGCCATCGCGGAGCTCCGGGACCGGGTCATGGTCGGACTGGCGACCGCGCTCACGCGGCGCGTCGTCCACGTCCGGGAGGCGGCGCCGCCGCCGAGCATGGACGCATACCGGGCGTATCTCGACGGGCTCGAGCTGTTCATCCGCGGCCGGTGGGGTCCGGCCCTGGCCCACTTCCGCCGGGCATCCCGGATCGAGCCCGACTGGGCCCTTCCGCGCATCGTGTGCGCCATCGCCCTGTGGAACCTGGAGAAGCTGGAGGAGGCCCACCAGACCGCATCCGCAGCCGCGAGCTGCGTGCGTCGCTGGGACGCTTCGAGGGCGCCGTGCTCGACATGGTGCTCGCGTGGCTGGCCGGCGATTGGGCCGCCGCCCACGACGCGGCGCGGGTCCAGGCCGGCCTCGCTCCGGGATCGATCCCGCACTTCCAGGTGGCGGAGGAGGCGCGGCGTTTGAACCGACCGCGCGAGGCGCGCGAGGTGCTCTCGGCCCTGGATCCCGAGGCGGGGGAGCTGCGGGGGTGGATCTTCTACTGGATCGAGCTCACCGCCGCCCAGCACGCCCTTGGCGAGCACGATCGCGAGCTCGAGCTCGCAAGCCGGTGCCGCAGCTCCATCCCGACGACGCCGTGGCTGCCCTCCTCGAGATCCGTGCCCTCGCGGCTGTGGGTCGAAGCGCCGACGTCGTGCGGCTCCTCGATCAGGCCCTCGCCACCCCGGGCGATGCCCACCCCTCCCCCGCCGCGCTGCACCGGGAGGCAGCACTGGAGCTTCTCGCCCACGGTCATCGCGCGGCGGCCGACGCGCTCCTGGGGCGTGCCGTGGCATGGTATCGCGAACGCATCGCGTCAGGGGCCACGGAAGGCATCCGTCGAGCATTGGCGCGCACGCTCTACCACGCCGGAGAGCTGGACGAGGCACGACGCCTCTTCGAGGACCTCGCCGCCGGGTCCGAAGCCGACGTCCAACCCGTGGGACACCATCACGGCCATCTGCAGGCGCATCTGGACGGGGGGTACCTGGCCGTGATCGCAGCGCGCCAGGGCGACGAAGCAAGCCGTGCTCGCTGTACCCGTGGCTGCAGGAGCTGTACCGCCCCTTCCTCTACGTGCCAATTCGCTCTCGCTCGCGGCGTCGCGGCGGAGGAAGACAGGATCGGCCGTCACCCTTCTTCGCCGAGCGTTCGCCGACGCCTGCCCCACGAGACCTTCCTGCACACCACCCGCATCTGAGGCGCCTGCGCGCCATCCTCCGTTCGACGCCCTCATGCGCCGCGTGATGAGAGGTATCCCAACCTTCGCCCGCCGCCCCCGCTACCAGCCCTCTTTACCCCTCACCCACTACACCCCCTCACCAAGCTCCACATATTACACAGCAAGCGCACCCACGCATCACACCACTCAATCTCTATACACACCACACTAGCTACAACCCTTCTCAAACCTTATCTACACCATATATCTCCTCACATCTACCCCGCACGATCACCGTGGGCTGGCTCGGCCGTCGCACCCGGAGTCACCGGCATCGACCACGACGAGCGCCACGTCGCGGAGGCGAGGCGTTGGCCCACCAGCACGGATCACCAACGTCACGTTCCACGTGCGGATGCGCTGTCCCTGCCCTTCGACGAAGCCCACCTTCGCCGCCTTCGAGAACGATGTCTTCACCCACGTCTTCGCACGATCACCCGGCCGTCGAAGCCCACCGCGTCCTCCAGCCCGGCGGCGCGCTCGCCGCCCGCGACGTGGACGCGACGCCGCGGTCTGGGGCCACCAGTCCGATGCCATGCGGCGCTTCGATCGCTTGTTCCGCGCCTGCAGCGATCCGTCTAAGCGACCTGACCCTCGTCGGCGGCTCCCCCAGATCCTCCGTCGCGCCGGTTCGTCGACATCGTGACGAGCGTGTCCGCCGACACAAGTGCGCCCCGCGACGTCCGCTCGCACGCGGAGATCATGACGCTCCTCGTACGCCCGTGGCCGATACGGCTCACCACGCCTGTGGACGCGGATGCCTCGCGTCCATGCGCGGAGCATCCAGGCCTGGGAACCGATCCCGACCCTACTTCCAGCGTCCTCGTGCAGGCTGTGGGATGGAAGCGGACGCTCCTTCCGGCGGCCATCGTTGACCCGCCGGGGGCGCACGGTGCATGCTCTCGGGCGGCAGCCTTCGCCTCCACCCTTCGCCGTGCCTCGTCCAATGACCCACGCGAGCATCTCCGCCGAAGGGCCGTCTCGGCCTTCCAGGCGCTAGGGACGCGCCCCCGAACCGTCGATGCGGAAGCCCTCGAGCGGGATCCGATCGCTCGTCACGGAGTTGAGGCGCCGGCGCGTCTTCCGGGTCGTGGGCATCTACGTGGTCGCGACGTTCGCGGCACTGCAGGGCGCAGACATACTGGTTCCCGCGCTGCATCTGCCGGACTGGACGATGACGCTCCTGGTGGTCCTGGCGTTCGTGGGCTTCCCGGTGGCCGTGGGCCTCGCCTGGGCGTTCGACGTCACACCCGCGGGGGTGCGGAAGACCGCCGCCGTGGAGGACGCCGAGGTCGCGCGAGCCCCCGACCGAGGGGCCGATCCCGAGGCGGTCGCGCGTCCTCGGCCGGCCGGATCGTTCGACGTGGGCGCCCCGCCGACGCATTCGGTGGCCGTGGTTCCCTTCCTGAACCTGAGCCCGGACCCGGAGAACGAGTACTTCGCCGACGGGATCACGGAGGACGTGATCGCCCACCTCTCGAAGATCCGGGCGCTCAAAGTGATCTCCCGCACGTCCGTGATGCAGTTCAAGAAGCGGGGACCGAGCCTGCGCGAGATCGGCACGACACTCGGCGCCACCACGGTGCTCGACGGGAGCGTGCGTCGCGTGGGTGACCGGGTCCGCATCGTGGCGGAGCTGATCGACGTGGAGACCGACCAACACCTGTGGGCCGAGACCTACGACCGGCAGCTCACCGACATCTTCTCGATCCAGACCGATGTCGCCCTGCACATCGTCTCCGCTCTCCAGGCGGAGCTGTCGCCCGAGGAGCGCACGAGGATCGGGCAGGAGCCGACCCGCGACCTCCAGGCCTATCAGCTGTACCTGAAGGGACGTCACGCCTATATCGGCTTCACGCCGGACTCCCTGCGTCGGGCCATCGAGTACTTCCAGCGGGCGATTGCCCGGGACCCCGAGTACGCGCTGGCGTACGCCAGCATCGCCATGGCCTATGCCGAGTTGGCGGAGGCCGGCGCGATGGAGGCCGGCGCGGCCCGTCGACACGCCAACGAGGCCGCGACGCGGGCACTGCAGCTCGATCCCGGTCTCGGAGAGGCCCACTGCGCCATGGCGCAGCTCAAGTCGGTGTGGGAGTTGGACTGGCCGGGCGCGGAGGCCGAGTTTCGCCGCGCCATCGAGCTCTGCCCCAACAGCGCGGACGCCTACGACCTGTACGGACGCATGTGCGGGGCGCTGGAGCGCTACGACGAGGCGCTCGCGCTGCAGCGGCGCGCGCAGGAGCTGGATCCCCTCGCCCATCGCCTCGATGTCGCCAGCACGCTCCTCCGTGCCGGACGATACGAGGAGGCCGCAGTCGAGGCCGTGCGCGCGGTCGAGGTGGACCCCGACCACGATCGCGCGCGCGCCACCCTCGGCTGGGCCTACCTTCGGCAGGGAAAGGTCGAGGACGGCCTCGCCGAGCTCGAGCAGGCTTCGGCCCTGTCGCCGGGCACATTCCCAGTGGCTCGCGCAGCTCGGTCAGGCCCTGGGGGAGACGGGCAGGGTCGACGAGGCCCGGGACATCCTCCGTCGGCTCGAGGAGCGCGGCGCCACCGAGTACGTCGCGCCCTACCACCTGGCGTTCGTCCACACCGGCCTCGGCGAGCACGAGCGTGCCCTCGACCTGCTGGAGCGCGCCTTCGAAGAGCGCGCGGGCGCGATCTACGGCATCAGGGGTTCGTTCCTGTTCGCCCCGCTGAGGTCACACCCGCGGTTCAAGGCGTTGCTGGAGAGGATGACGCTCGGCTGAGGTCGGGAGGCAACGGAGCACTCCCCCGGCCACGCGCCCCGAACGTCACCGGCACCCGTCCGCGCGCCCGGACAGCCTCTCGTCCAGCGCACTGAGGTAATCCCGCACGATTCCGTGTGCCCGCCCGAAGTCCACGAGGCTGTCGTCCGAGACCGTCTCGGCGTTGGCGTCGACCCGTATCCGACCGTTTCCCCCGTCGGACAGGGAGGATACGCACCACGTGGCCCTTGCGGTACAAGACGCTCCCCTTGGACCGCGCCAGAATCTGCCCGTGCTCTTCTTCCGCCTGGATGACCGCGATGCCCACATCATCGAGGGCCCCCAAGGCGGCCGGTTGGCGACCCTTGACCGTGTCCGGGGTGTGTTATATGCTTGTCGAAGTTTAATTAGATATTTCTTGTACACACAACCCGTCCCCGCACATCGAGGAGATCCCCAATGTTGTTCACCAAGTCTGCCCGCACGGCTGGAGTGGCAGTCGCCGTGCTGGCCACGTCCGCGTGCGACGACGACCCGGTTCAGGTCGTCCCGGAGCCGAACATCGTCGAGGTGGCCGCGCAGGCCGGCTCCTTCAACACGCTGCTCGCGGCGCTGGACGCCGCCGGGCTCACGTCCACGCTCGAGGGCGAGGGTCCGTTCACGGTCTTCGCTCCGTCCGACGACGCCTTCGCCAAGATCCCGCCCGGACGCGCTGAACGCGCTCCTGGCCGACCAGGAGCTGCTCACGGCGGTGCTGACCTACCACGTGGTCCCGGGCCGGGTGCCGGCATCCGAGGTGGTCGGCCTGTCCAGCGCGCCGACGGTGAACGGGAAGGCGTTGGCCGTGTCGGTGGTGAACGGCGGCGTCAAGGTCGACGGAGCCAACGTGGTGAGCACGGACATCGAGGCGGGGAACGGGATCATCCACGTCATCGACGACGTGCTCACGCCCGCAGCCCATCCTGGACCTGGTGCAGACGGCGCAGAAGGCGGGCTCCTTCAGCACGCTGCTCGCCGCGGTGGACGCGGCGGGGCTGACGGCGACGCTGAAGGGCGCCGGGCCCTTCACCGTGTTCGCGCCCACGGACGCGGCGTTCGCCGCGCTCCCGGCCGGCACGCTGGACGCGCTCCTGGCCGACCCGACGGCCCTGGCCTCCATCCTCACCTACCACGTGGTGGCGGGAGAAGTGACGTCGGATCAGGTCGTCAGCCTGTCGTCGGCCACGACGGTGAACGGGGCCGACAT
The DNA here is from genome assembly GCA_963848895.1 of uncultured Gemmatimonadales bacterium. Classification (GTDB taxonomy): domain Bacteria; phylum Gemmatimonadota; class Gemmatimonadetes; order Longimicrobiales; family Gaopeijiaceae; genus SZUA-318. The sequence continues at coordinate 31,061 of CAWKGE010000013.1, read as the reverse complement.
CGCCATCTCCGTCTCCGGCAGCAACGTGATGGTGAACGACGCGAACGTGGTGGCAGTGGACGTGCGGGCGACGAACGGCGTCATCCACGTCATCGACAAGGTGATCCTTCCACCGTCGGAGTGAGGGAAGGGGCTCGCCCTGCCCTTCTCGCTTGACGTTCCGTGCCCCGGGGCATTCCTCCCCCGGGGCACGGTCGTTTCGGGGGCGTGGACCCGAAGCGGCTTCGCCCCATGCCGAAGGGCGCACCCTGGCCGCGAGCTGACCGGCCCCGAACGCTGCCTCCTACGGACACCCCAGGCGGGACGCGTCGAGGGCCTGCCCGCCCGGCGGCCGTCCAGGCCGGGACGCCGTCGGCGGTCGCGGTCCAGTCGACGACGTAGAGCGCGAGGCGGGCCACGCGTGCCGGCCTTGTCGGCGTCCAGCCGCACCAGCTCGTCGCTGGGCCGATGGTAGTCGTCGTGCAATCCAGAATGCAGAAAGAGCGCGGGGACGTCCCGGCAGGCGAAAGACAGGTTGTCGCTGCCGGGGAAATCCAGGTCGGTCGCGGCGTTGACGACCACGGTCAGGCCGAGCTCCTCGTTCACCGTCGCCATCTGCATGGCGGTGGCACCCAGGCTGCTGTATCCCCCTCCCACCGCCAGGATGCTGTCCGGGGCGTTCCGGCCGATCATGTCCATGTTGACGTCGGCCACCATGGCGGAGACTGGCACCGTCGGGGCCCTGACGAACGCCGCCGAGCCCAGGAGCCCATACTCTTCCCCGCTCACCAGGAGGAAGATCACCGACCGGGGCGGCGCCTTCTCCAGCGACGCCAGGGCCTGCGCCACTTCCAGGACCGCCGCGGTCCCGGACGCGTTGTCGTCCGCGCCGTTGTCGATCGCGTCGCCCGAGGCGTCCGGCAGCCCGACCCCCAGATGGTCGAAGTGGGCGGAAACGACCACGTACTGGTCACGCAATGAAAGGTCGGAGCCAGGGAGGCGCGCGACCACGTTCGGGGGCGTGGCCGTGACGCTCGCGAGCCGGGCACGCACGTGGATCGACGCGTCCACGTCCTGCGGGCCTTCGTCGCGCAGCGCCGTCAGGTCCACCCCGGCGTCCGAGAGCAGCGTCCGGGCCGCGGCCTCCCGGATCCAGAACATGGGGTGCGTGCGGGACCATCGCCGGGTGATCGACTCCGCCTTCGCCATCTCCTCCTCGGTGAAGTCCGTCGCGACGATCAGGCCGTAGGCCGCGGCACCGCCCTGAGACGTCGCGGCGTCGGCATCGATCCCCGCCAGCACCGTGGGGATGTCGAACCGGGACACCGGCAGGTCGTACAGCATCACCTTCCCCTTCATGTCCAACCCACCCGCATCCGGTGACGTCTCCGCCGAGCCGCCCCACAGGATGGAGCCCGTCGTGTCGCCCGGGGTCGAGCCCAGTGCGACGAAGTCGCGACCCTGCTCCAGCAAGGGTCCGCCGGCGGCGGCCAGCTCCAGCACCACGTCGGTACTGTCCCGGACGTCGTACGCGTAATCCCAGCGCTGCAGGTACCCGTCGGTGCCGGCCGGCTCGAGGCCCATCGCCGAGAGCTCCTCCGCGATGTAGTTGGCCGATGCCTCCAGGCCCGGGCTGGGCGTGTCCCGCCCCTGCATGCTGTCGGCGGCCAGCACGCCCACCCGCCGGTGCATGTCCGCCGCGGTGATGGTCGAGGCGGCGGCCGACAGAGCGGAATCCGTGGTCGTCATCGGCTCCGGCTCCGGAGCGGCGGGCTCGTCACGGCACGCGGCGCACATCAGGCCGAGGAGAATCAGCGGAATGGAAGAGTGGCGCATTCGTGAGGCAGGTGGCGCGTTCGAGGGCTTCGAGGCGGTCCCGTTCGGATGGACGAGCGAGCGGCGGCGTTTCTGCCGGATCCTACGAAAAGCGAGCACTTGGGCGCCACGGGTTTCCGTGCCATCCACCGGACCGTATATCGTCGTCACGCGGGGCCCAGCCGCCTGTCCGGCGGCAGCGCCCGGCGAGCCCTCTCGACGTGCCCGATCCCACAAGCCCGCAAGGTCGCTGCCATGAAGAGAAGAGACTTCCTCGTGTCCTCCGCATTCGCTTCCCTCGGCATCAGCGCCGGCAAGCTGTCCGCGCTCGCCGTGGCCCCACGGTCGACCGGGCCGGTAGGGGCCGGGCCGAGGGCGACCCGCAAGATCCTGATCGCGGGGGGTGGGTTCGGGACCGCGTTCGTTCGCTACCTCGCGTCCCTCACGGGCAAGGCGCGGCCACAGCTCTGCTACCTGCCCACCGCCGCCGCCGACAGCGACGCCAGCATCCTCGGGTGGTACGAGCGCTGCGCTCCGCTGGACGTGGAGCCCTTCGCGCAACCCTGCTACATCAGCTCCTACGACATGGACCGGAGCTTCGAGGAGGTGCTCCTTTCCATGGACGGGATCGTCGCCTCCGGCGGCAACACCCTGAACCAGCAGGCCATCTGGAGGGCCCAGGGCATCGACCGGATCCTCCGGGAGGCGTGGGATCGGGGGATCGTCCTGGGGGGCGCGAGCGCGGGATCGCTCTGCTGGTTCGAGGAGGGGACGACGGACTCCCGTCCGAAGGAGCTCACGAAGGTCGAGTGCCTGGGCTTCCTGAAGGGAAGCCACTCTCCGCACTACGACGCGGAGGGAGCGCGCAGGCCCACGTACCAGCGGATGATCCAGTCGGGCGAGCTCAAGCCCGGATACGCGTGCGACAACGGCGCCGGCATCTACTTCGAGGACAACGAGGTGAAGCGGATCGTCGCCACCAGGGAGGACGCCCGGGTCCGCTACGTGAGCGTCATGGGCGGTGAGGTGGTGGAGGAGCTCCTGCCGACCGACGAGATCATCGGGTGAGCGCCCTTCGGACGCCGCCCAGTCTTGCGGAGTAGCCAGGGGCCCCGATATTGCAGGAAAACGTGCAATCGGTCGCGAATCCGTGCCCGACCGCTCACCGCCCGCCGCCCGTCGAAGCGAGACCCATGCTCGACCTCGGACCGGAAGGCTCAGGACTCGGCTCGCTCCACCTCGACCCGGAGCAGCCGTTGGAACGTGCGCTGGCCGGGCTGCGACAGCAGCTGCGGGAGTTCGGGGACGCGTTCTTCTACGGTACGTGGATGTGTGACGCAGGCGGGGGAGTCCTCCACCTCTCCCCGTCCTTCCTCGACCTGCTGGGCATGACCCTCGAGGAGGCCGACGGATTCGGCTGGGCGTCCCGGCTGCCGCCGGAGGATGTCGATCGTACGGTCGAAGCCTGGCGGACGGCGGTCCGGGAGAAGATCCCCTGGAGTTGGGAACAACGGATCCGGGACCGGGAGGGAAGGTACCGGACCGTGCTCAGCCGTGGCGCGCCGGTCCGGGGATTGGGCGGGGAGGTCCTGGCATGGGCCGGGATCAACCTGGACATCACCGAACGAGTAGCGGCGGAGGACCGGCTGCGGGGGAGCGAAGAGCGATTCCGCACCGCCATGGAGCAGATGCTCGATCCGTTCGGCATCTTCCGGGCGCTCCGTGACGAGTCCGGCGCGATCTACGACTTCGAGATGGTCTACGTGAACCGCGCGGCCATCGAGACTGCGGACCCGCCCCTGGATATGCGAGCGGGGAGCCGCCTGCGCGATCGGCTGCCCCCGCATCAGTGGCCCTGGGCTCTCGAGCGTCTGGCGCGGGTGCTGGAGATGCGGGAGCCGCTCATCCTCGAGGACTTCGGGTACGGGGAGAGCGGAACCGACGGAACGACCCTCCGGGTCTTCGACGTGCGCGCGGCGCCCCACGGCGACGGCTTCTCCGCCACCTGGAGGGACGTGACGGAACGCCGCCGACGCGAACAGGCCCTGCGGGACACGCAGGGCCTCTGGGACCTGGTGACGCGAGCCACCAACGACGTGATCTGGGACTGGAACATCCTCACCGGCCAGGTCCGGTGGAACGACGCGCTCTCGGAGGTGATGGGCTACGACCCCTCGGAGGTCGAAGGCACGGTGGAGTGGTGGTCGGAGCGGATGCACCCGGAGGACTGGGAGCGCCTGCGGCCGAGCGTGGAGGCGGCGGTCACGGGGCGTCAGGATCACCTGGCCGTCGAGTACCGCTTCAGGAAGGCGGATGGGACCTGGGCGGAGGTCCTGGATCGGGGGTACATCGCCCGCGACGCCGAAGGCCGGGCGACCCGCATGATCGGCTCTCTCCTGGACGTCACCGAGCGCCGGGCGGCGGAGCGGGAACGGGCCGAGCTCCTGGAGCGGGAGCGACACGCGCGGGCTGAGGCCGAGATGGAGCGCAGCCGCCTCCACGCCGTGCTCGACGCGCTCCCGGTGGGGGTCTGGATCGCCGACGCCGGCGCCCGCCTCCTGGAAGGCAACGCGGCCGGCGTCGAGATCTGGGGGGAGGACCTCAGGCTGGTGCAGGAGGCCGGTGAGGTCGACCGGGAGCCACGGGCCTGGTGGGCGGACGGGACCCCGGTGACGCCGGAGGCCTGGGGGCTGGCCCGCGCGACCCGGTCCGGCGAGACGTTCGGCCCCGAAGAGATCCGCATCCGGACGGCCTCCGGCGAGCACAAGCACATCCTGAACTACGCGGTCCCCATCCGGGACGGAGACGGTCAGATCGTCGGCGGGGTGGCGGTCGACGTCGACCTGACGGACAAGAAGAAGGACGAGCAGATCATCGCGAGCCAGCTGGCGCAGATCGAGTCGCTGTACCGGAACGCGCCGGTGGGCCTCTGCGTGCTGGACCGGGAGCTGCGCTGGGTCCGCATCAACGAGCGGATGGCGGAGATCAACGGCGTTCCCGCGGAGGATCACATCGGGCGGACCATCCACGAGCTCCTCCCGGATCTCGCGAGGGCCGCCGAGCCGCGGATGACCGGAGGTGCTGCGCACGGGAGAACCGGTCCTCGGCCTGGAGCTCACGGGGGAGACACCGGCGCGGCCGGGAATCGAGAGGACGTGGATCGAGTCCTGGATCCCGCTCCGTGACTCCGACGGAGCTGTGGTCGGCATCAGCATCGTGGCCGAGGAGGTGACGGAGCAGAAGGCCGCGGAGCGGGCGCTGCGCGAGAGCGAGCGGCGCCAGCGGACGCTGGCGCGGGCGGCCGAGCTGATGAGCGCCCCCATGGCGGTCGAGGAGCGGCTCGAGTCCATCGCGGCCCTCCTGACCCAAACCCTGTGCGACCTGTGCGTCATCGACGTCATCGATCGCCGTGGCGAGGTAACCCGATCCGTCGTCCTGCATCGGGACCCGGCCCGGCAGGATCTCGCCGGGGAGCTGACCAGCTGGGTGCCCAGTCCGGAGATCTGGCGGAAGGTGGCCCAATCCGTGGAAGCCCGCGAGCCGCTCCTGATCCCGGACGTCACGCCCCAGCGGCTCCGAGCCGCCTTCGGCGACCCCCGCTACTTCGAGGTCGCCCGGGCCCTGGCCCCGACTTCGGTCCTGATCCTGCCGCTCGCGGCGCGGGAGAGGGTGCTGGGAGCGGTGGCTCTGGTGGCCACGGATGCCGCCCGGGGCTTCGGGCCGGCGGACCTGGAGCTGGCTCGCGAGCTGGTGGAGCGCGCGGCCCTGAGCATCGACAACGCGCGCCTGTACGAGGAGGCGCGGGAAGCCACCCGGGACCGGGAAGACGTGCTCGCGGCGGTGTCCCACGACCTGCGCAGCCCGCTCAACACCATCGGGATGGCCGCGGCCCTGCTCGTCGAGAAGGACATCCCGGAGGCGAAGAGGGCGAAGCTGGCCCAGGTCATCCAGAACTCGCTCAACCAGGGTCTGCGCCTCATCCAGGACCTGCTGGACGCGTCGCGGATGCGGAAGGGCGCCTTCGCCATCGAGGCCACGGACCAGAAGCCAGACGCCCTGATCGAGGACGCCGTGGCGATGGCCGCCGGTGCGGCCGACAGGAAGGGGGTGACTCTCCACGCGTCCCCCGACCCCGACCTGCCGCCGCTGTCCGGCGAGCGGGAGCGTCTGCTCCAGGTCCTCGACAACATCCTCGGCAACGCGATCCGGCACACGCCCGCAGGTGGGACCGTGACGGTCTCGGCGGCCGTGCGGGACGAACGCGTTCGCTTCGAGGTCGCGGACACGGGGCACGGAATCGACCCCGCGGACCTGCCCCACGTGTTCGAGCGCTTCTGGCGCGCGCACGGCACGGGGCGCGCCGGCGCGGGCTTGGGCCTGACCATCGCGAAGGGCGTGGTGGAAGCCCACGGAGGGACGATCGGCGTGGACAGCAGTCCGGGGAGCGGGGCCTGCTTCTGGTTCGAGATCCCGGTGGCGCATCCGGCCGGTGAGTAGGGCGCCCGCCCCCCGGCGGCCAAGCCCTTTTCGCGGCGGCCTTCTCCTTCGCCGGAGGCTTCCTCCCAGGGGCCTTCTTCTTCGCCGGCTTCTTCGAGGAAGCCGCGCCACGATCCGCGATGGCCATCCTCGCCCCCTCCACTCCCGCCTTCACCTGGTCGACGGTGGCGGTTCGTGAAGACATGCCCGGGCCTGGGGCCGATCCGGGCAGCAGAACTGCTGCCGGTCGTGGTGGCGCCGTACCGGTTCCGCAGCCGGAGCGGATCCTGGGCCTACTGCGGGCTGGGGATCGTGATGCGGAGCTCTTCGGATTGGGTGCGGGCGCCGAGCGGCGAGTGGGTGAAGACGGCGGTGCAGCAGACGCGAGGGCTGAACCAGAACTTCAATCACACGTGGCCACGCCGTCGAAGAAGCCACGTGGCCACGGTACTCCTCCGCCGAGCCTCCCGCCCGGAGCGAGAGCAGCAAGAAGTCGCCCACCGTGGGGTTCGACTCCAGGTCGAACGCTGTCCCGTGGACGTCGTCGATGAGGCCGTCGTCGTCGACGCCGTTGCCGGGCACCTCGCGGGCGAACCGCGACGGAGCGAACTCTGCGACAGGCGTCCCGACCGCGGCTCGGTCGCGGTCCGCGAACGCCCTTCGTTTTGGGCTCAGTTGCCGATGCAGATTCACTTTGCGCTATACGACCGCCGAGGCAAGGCGGGCAGGTCCAGCGCGGCCAGTGCAACGGTCCCCGGGCTTGGCCGTCTCACTTTCTTCGCGTGAACTCCAGGGTGAACGTCTTCACCAGGAGCCCGTTCTCCACCTCGGGCCAGATCTGCGTGTGGTGATCGGCGTCGATGAACCGGAACGTGACCGCGTCGAAGTGCCGGGGGTGCTCCTCCAGCCCCGTGATGTCGCGGAGCTCGAATGCCAGGGTCGCCGGGTCTGCGTACGCGAGGGCGGTGAAGCGCGGCTGGTTCTTCAGGTCACAGAAGTGGTCGGCCCTGAGCTCGTCTCCCACGAGGTAGAAGACCGTCGCGGTGGACTGGGTATCTCCCCACCACTCCTCGGCCAACAGCGCGGTGCCGTGCGCGATGGGGCGAAAGACGTCCGTGAGCACCCCGCCGTCGAGGGGGGCGTCCCACGTGCCTACTAGTAGCGTCATCAGCTTGTCGCGCGCGCCCGCAGCATTGCGCTCGTCCGGCCCCGCCGCCGGGTGGTCCGCGGCCGCCGTGCGCACCGTCCCGTCACGGCCCGCCGTCGAGGGCACCGGATCCTGCCCCGGCAGAGGCCGCCGCTGAACCGATTCGGCGGCGATCTTCCATCGTCCGTCGACCTTCTGCCAGGTGCGGAGGTAGTATCCGTGGACCTCCTGTGGCCGCCCCTCTGCGGTCCAGGTGGTACGGTAGGTACCATGATCGAACGCGACGTCGCCGCTCTCGGCGACCATGATGCGGTCCGGCTCGATCACCGTTGACTCGTCGGCGGCCGGCTCGCGGCGTTTCATGATGTCGGCCCGGCGTGCCGTCCTGCCCACCAGCGGCACCGGCGTACGCGTCGAGAAGAACCACGTGTCGGGCGCGTACATCGCCGCCTCTTCGTCCGCATCGCGGATGTTCGGCATCCTCGCGATGATGGCGCGGATGGCCTGCTCGTCCGTGGAGCGATCGGGCGCGGCGGAGCGCTGGGACGCCGCCGCGGTCGCGGAGCCGAGCGTGACCGCGAAGAAACAGAATAATGTCGAGAGCGTGCGCATGGCGCGATCCTCCCAGGTCAGGTCGCCGGAGCAACGTTGACGTTCAGGTGGAAGACGTTCTCCGGGTCGTACCGGGCCTTCACCGCCCGCAGCCTCGGACGGTTGAGGCCGTACGCCTCCGCCAGATCGGGGTCCGAGGCGTCGTCACGGTCGAGGAAGTTCGCGTAGCGCCCCCGGCCGGCGTACGGCCGCATCGCGGCGTATGTCTCCCGCGTCCAGCCCACGTTCCGCTCCGTCTCCGCGGGGTCGAGCCACTGCGAGAGGATCAACAAGCTGTAGCCGTCCCTGCGATGCGGGAACGCGGTCGCGTCGGCGGCGATGCGCGTCGCGGCACCGTGCCAGTGGTCCAACACGACGCCCGTCATGGGGGACGGGCAGCGCTCGAACGCCTCCACCAGCGCTGCCGTGGCCTCCCCGTCGAGCCCGTCCAGGTACCGTGACTTCCAGTAGTTGAACGCGCCTTTCGGGAAGGCGGTATCCAGGATCTGGTTCATCGCGCAGTACCCGATGGGGCCGAGCTGGTCGAGCGCCGCAGCACCCAGGTCGCGCACGGGCCGGAAGGCGGCCTCCCCCTCTCCGACCTCCCCGCACCAGCAGCCGACGAGCGCCGCGAGCTTGGTACCGTCGGGGGCCGACAGCAGCGCCGCGGAGATGCTGAGCTCGTCGGGCGCGGAGGCGGTCAGCTCGCGGTGGAGGCGCAGCACCTCCCTCGCCCGTGTGAGGGGATAGGCGACGAGTCCACCGAAGATCCGGGGCCCCACCGGGTGCAGCCGGAAGCGGAAGGAGACGACTACGCCGAAGTTTCCGCTACCGCCGCGCAGCCCCCAGAAGAGATCGGCGTGATCCTGCGGGCCTGCATCAAGGATCCGGCCGTCCGCCGTCACCACGCGTGCCGACAGGAGGTTGTCGGCCGACAGCCCATGCACGGACGACAGCCACCCCCACCCTCCGCCCAGCGTCAGCCCCGCGACGCCGGTGCTCGAGATCACGCCGCCGGGCACGGCGCACGCGTACCGCTGCGTGGCGGCGTTGAGCTCGGCCCAGGTGACGCCGGGCTCGACTTCGACAGTGCCGGCGGCCACGTCGACCTCGATGCCTTTCATCGCCGAAAGATCGATCATGAGCCCGTCGTCGACCGTCGCTCGCCCGGCGACGCCGTGTCCCCCGCTCTTCACGGCGATCTCGAGGCCGGTCGCGCGCGCGTACTCCACGGCCGCGGCCACGTCCTGCGCCGTCCTGCACCGGGCGATGAGCGCCGGATGTCGATCGAAGAGTCCGTTCTGGATCCGGCGGGCGTCGTCGTAACCCTCCTCTCCGGGATGGAGGAGGGCCCCCGAGAAGCGGGCGGCGAGGTCCGGTAGACTGGTGATAGGTGGAGACACGGAACCCCTCCCGGGCAGAGAGTCGAAGTCCGAACGCGGTGCGCCGCGATCGCCGGAGTGCGGTTCGACGGGTCCATCTTCCGATGCCAGGACGGCGCGGACGCCGTCGAGCAGCGCGATCAGCTCCTGGAGCTCCCGCAGATCCAGTCCTGACAACATGAAGTCGTCGGCCTCGTCCACCGGGGTATCGAGCTGCGTCACCAGGTCACGCCCCACGTCGGTCAGCGTGGAGAGCACCTGGCGCTGATCATCCGTGCCCCTCTCACGTCGGACGAGTCCCTTGCGCTCGAGCCGGTCGACGAGCCGCGTTACGCCGGGCGTGAGATCCACCATGCGGTCCGCGATGGTCTGCATCGGCAGGCCGGCGGGCCCTGCGCCGCGGAGGATGCGCAGGACGTTGTACTGCTGCCAAGTCAGCCGGTACGGCCGGAGCACGGTGTTGAGGTGCCGGCGAATGAGGGCGCCGGTGCGAAGGATCGCCGCGCCCGCTTCGACGGTGGGGGCACGGAAGGGACGGCGCTGCTCAAGCTCGTCTTGAATACGGCTGTGTCGCTCCATGCGGCCCTAGATAATGCGTGGTATTTGATAAGTCAAATATGACGCATCATAGATGACGCGCCATGTGTGCTCCTGGCGCGAGAAACGGGGGCCGGTTCAAGCTCGAGTTCCACACACTCTCGGCATGGGAGAACGCCGAGAGCCTTCGCCGTTTTGTCCGCGAGGGAGGCCACCACCTCGCACTCGAGGAATTCGGGCAGGACATGCGTCGCAAGAGCATCTTCGTCTACTACCGGGTACTGGGACGAGATCTCCCTCTGACGTGGAAAGACGCGCTCGCGCGTCAGGAGCGCCAGGAGCAGAATCGCGCAGGAATGCCGTAAGCGCCCGGATTGCCGTGCGGAGACCGCGGATGCGCCTCAAATGGCGGATATTGTAGGTAGCTGGCTCCAGAACGAGCATGGATTCCCATGACGACGACGAATCCGAAGGTCGATGCCTACGTCAGCCGCGCCAGGAAATGGCAGGACGAGACGAAGAAGCTGAGGGCGATCCTCCTGGACTGCGGCCTAGGCGAGGAGCTGAAGTGGGGCAAGCCCTGCTACACGTTTGAAGACAGTAACCTGGCGATCATCCAGGGATTCAAGGACCACTGCTCGCTCATGTTCTTCAAGGGCTCATTGCTCGAAGACACCGACGGTGTCCTCGTCCGTCCTGGCGAGAATTCGCAGGCCCAGATGCGTGTCCAATTCACGAGCGTGCGTCAGATCGATGAGATGGAGCCGGTCCTGAGGGCCTTGGTCGACCAGGCGAAAGCTGTCGAGCAGGCCGGAATGAAGGTGGATTTCGGGGAGAGGCGCGAGCCGGAGCTTCCCGAAGAGCTCACGGCCAGGCTGGATGGGGATCCCGACCTTGCCGCAGCATTCCAGGCCCTGACGCCGGGGCGCCAGAGGGCGTATATCCTTCATTTCTCGGGGGCGAAGCAGTCGAAGACGCGAGCGGTGCGCATTGAGAGATGTGTCGAGAGAATCCTCGCCGGAAAGGGATTGAATGATCGATAGGCAGAATCCCGGCTTGCCCGTTGCACCGGATGGAGCTATGCGTGCGGAGACTTCTGCCCGGAGGGGAAAGTGAAAAGATCGACCTGGAAATGGGGAGCACTGGTGGCCCTGTCCGCATGCCTGGCTCTCGGCTCGGCCCCGGCGTCCGCCGCGAAATCCGGCGGAGAGATCGATGTCTGCAAGCAGGTCAGTGCCGAACAGCTCAAGAAGCTGTATCGCAAACCTCTCTATCCCACGGCTTCCGACAACGAGTGTTTCTGGAGCGAGAAGCCGGGCGAAATGGCGGACATGGACATCAAGGTCCGCGACGCCGACGTTCCGCTTCGTGAGTATTTCGCCGATCCCATGCCTTCGGATGTGAAGCTGGTCGAGATCACCGATCTGGGCGACGAGGGCCTGATGACGGTGAGCGAAGGCGCGCTGGGCGTCGTGGTCATTCGGAAGGGGAAGCAAGTGCTGAAGAGCGCGGTGACGTTCCTGGAGATAGAACCGGGAAGCGACCGACAGGCCGTGCTCTGGGACATCTATCGAGCGATCCTGAAACAGATGTGACCTCGAGACATTTGGGGCATCAGGAGGGCCATTGGACCCGGCGGCGCGGCGAGACCTCGTGAACCGATACGTTGCCGCGTACAACTCCCTCGATGTCGAGGCCATGATGAGGACCATACACCCTCGCATAGAGTTCGAGAACGTATCGAGCGGCGAGGTCAATGCGACGGCAGTTGGTGCGGAGGAATTCCGCGGACTCGCGGAGCGGACGGCGGGGCTGTTCGCGCGGCGGACTCTGAGGATCGACGCCTTCAGCGCGAGTGGCGAGGGCGCCGTCGCGGAGGTGACATGGGAGGCCGTGCTCGCGAGCGATATCCCCGAGGTCGGATCAGAAGGAGACACGCTGAGGCTCCGGGGGCGCTCTGAGTTCGAATTCTCCGATGGACGCATCGTGCGTCTGGTCGACAGGAGTTGACGCGGTGACGGGGAGAGCATGACCGAGCTCGACGATCTGCGAGAGCATCTGGAACGGTTTCGGGCCGTGACGCTCCAGAGTCTGGATCTCGTGACGGACGAGGAGCTGAGGTGGCGGCCGGGGCCGGATCACTACACCCTGGGCCAGCAGTTCCTGCACATCGCCTAGGCGGAGGACTTCCAGATCCAGGGCCAGCTGTGCGGCGACTGGGATTACGAGCGGGCCCGGTTCCCACGTCGCGAGCTGGCCGTCGAGGAGCTCCGCGAGCTGCTGAACGAGACGCGGAGCCGCACGTTGGCGGCGTTGGACGGACTGGACGAGGCGGCTCTGGATGAACCGGTGGAGTCAGCGGGCGACGAGCCTGCCCGGACCCGACGGTGGTGGCTGTGGCTGTTGGTGCCGGAGTTGCCACGGCTGTTCGACTCCCGCCGCCTCCACTCTGAGACCTCCCAGACGCAGCTGGCGTTTGGGGGCTCTTCGTTTCGACCTCCGCCAGGAATGGCCGTTCCGCGGAGGGATGACTTGTGGCGGCCCGCGCTCGTCTCGCAGAGCCCGAGAGCTACGAACTCACCACCCTCCACCCGCATAGCATCTGATGGGGTAGGCGTAGTCACGCTAACCGCGACCGATTCCGCCTTCGACGCGCCCGACACCATCCCGGCGGGATGGACCACGTTCCGCCTGATGAACCACGGCGCCACCCTGCACACGGCACAACTGGTCAAGCTCGACGAGGGTCGGACGCTGGACGAGTTCCGGGAGGCATACCTCGATGCGTGGCGGACCGTCGGCCCACGGCCCAAGTGGGGGGTGCGGAGCGGCGGACCCGGCGCGGCCGAGCCGGGCGGGTCATCCAACGCGACCATGTATCTGGAGCCGGGCAGCTACGGGTGGTATGACCCTATGTACGGGGAGGACGGAGTCCCCTACGTCTTCGGAAAGAGCATGGCGCGGCCGTTCGTCGTCGTCGCGAGCGGAGGCGAGACGAGCCGGCAAGGCGCTCCCGAGCCAACCGTCACAATCACGTTGGTAGATTATGCATTCCGATTGAGCGCTCCGCTCAAGGCCGGACGCCACTTGATCCGGGTCGAGAATCGCGGCCACGAGCCGCATGAAGCGGATCTGATGAAGCTCGGGCCCGGCAAGACGCTGGACGACTTGAAGGCATGGCTGAGCAGTGTGGAGGGCCCGCCGCCGGCGAGCATCCTCGGCGGCGTGAGCGCGCTCGCGGCGAACCACGAAGCCTATTTCGAGGCAGAGCTAGCGCCCGGTGACTATGTGCTTCTGTGCGTTGTCACCGCGACGGACGGACGGCCCCACTGGAAGCACGGGATGATCCAGGAGGTCCGGGTCGAATGATTCTGCGCGTTCCAGCAAGAGGTCAGGAGCGGGAGCGGCGAGCCCGTTCCTACGAAATAGACGGGATAGCGTCGCCGCCATTGGCATGCGGTGGCAATCTTGGCCGACGCTGCGAGGAGATGCACACGCCCTTTCAGATGCTGGTCATGATGTTCGCAGGCTGGGTGAACGAGCATCAACGCACCGTCATCGCCTACGTGCGGACTCAGGTAAGCGGCATCAACAGGTACCGGGTCGAGGACGGGAGGATCGTCGCCGAATGGGAGCAGATGGACTCCATCGGCATGCTCCAACAGATGGGCGTCGTCGGTGGATGATCCACTCGGTGACCACGACGTTGCTGACCCAGCCGGCGCCCGAAGGGTCCGGATGGCGTGGCGGAGCTCGTGGCGACGCTCTCGGACGGGGCCTCGTCCACGGCGCGCTTCATCTGGGCGACCCAGTCGGGAGCGACGCGGAGATAAGGGGTGGGCTCCGCCTCGGCGCCACGGCGAGCTGGTGGCGGCGCTGTCGGACGAGGATCCGGAGGCGGCGGCGTGTGGGTTGGGGCGGGCGGGGAGGTAGGCGCCGCACCAGCGCTGCTATCGCACGCTCTTGAGGATGTCGATGACGATGTGTTGCATGTCGCCGACCACGCCGGAAATCAGGAGAAGGAGAAGCGCGAGCACCACGAAGCCGATCGTGAGGCTCACCTTCACCCAGTATCGTTCCTCCGGTCGCATCATGCGGACAGCGTAGTGCCGACGGAGCCCTACCGGAAGGACAACCCGGGAGCGCGCTGCGGCAGTTGATTCGCTCCCCCGGTTAGCTTCCGTGTGACTGGCGTCGGGAAAGCGCGGCGAGGCCCGTCGTGCTTGAGGGCGATGGTTGCGAACGAAGACGGTGAATGGGTGACGATGGACGAATCACTGGACGAAGTCGGCGTGCGGGTGCTGGGATCGCTCGTGGAGAAGGAGCTCACGACCCCCGACAACTACCCACTTACGTTGAAGGCGCTCACCGCAGCGTGTAACCAGACGTCGAGCCGCGATCCGGTCATGGATCTCGCCGAGGCGACGGTGTCCCGGAGCCTGGACGACCTCCAGAGGCGCTCGCTGGCGCGCGGGATCCACCGGGGCGGCACGCGCGTGATGCGGTACCGCCAGGAGATCGGGGAACGGCTGCACTTGCATCGCCCGGAGCTCGCCGTGCTCTCCGTCCTGATGCTGCGGGGGCCGCAGACTCCGGGCGAGATCAAGACCCGAACCGCGAGGGCATTCGAGTTCGTGGATCCCAGCCACGTCGAGGTCACCCTCGAGTCGCTGGCGGCGCTGAGCACGCCCCTGGTGGCGGCGTTGCCAATGAGTTCGGGTCAGAAGGAAGTTCGCTACGCGCATCTGCTGGCCGGGCCCCCGGAGGAGGGAGTCCCGGAGGAGGGACGGACGCGGGAGGGGTCTCCCCGCCCCAGCGCCATCGGCAGGGTTGAAGAGCTCGAGCGCGAGCTCGGTTCCCTGCGTGACGACGTGGCCGAGCTGCGAGCCCAGTTCGACGCGTTCCGCCGGCAGTTCGAGTGATGCAGCGGGGGCAGCCAGAGGGTCGCGCCTACAGGGCGGACTGAAGGGCCTCCGCCGGATTCGTGGCGATCGCCCTCCGTAGCGGACCGACACGCGCCAGTAGCACGGCGCCCAGCATGGCGACGGATGGGCCCGGCGGAACGGTGCGGTGATGCCTGCCAGAATCGGCTCATGCGCGCTGTCATGTGCTATCACCCACAGGAAAGTGGGAGGAGCATGTGGACTCTGCACGGCATGCGCGGGCGGAGCAAGCGACGAGGCGGCTCGACGTCGAGAAGATGGCCCGATTCCAGGTGACACTCTTCGTCTGGCCCCTTCCGTGGCCGAACGACGCAGGGAAGAGCAGGACACCGCGTCCCACGCGCGCCGGGCCGTCCGTCCCGCACACCTGCGGCCGGGGACGAGCAGGCGCGAGCCGAAGGAGCCACGTCAGACCGGACGGCGAGGAGGGCAGAATGCGACGACCGCGCCGCCCTGACCAGGAGGAATCGGATGCCTGCCCGCAACGCACTTCGTCCCTATGTCCGGATCGCTCTCCGCTTCGCCGCGCCATCGGCCTGGCTTCTCATGCTCGTGACCGCATGCGGCGGCGACGGCCCCACGAGCCCCGTCGGTCCGGAGCCTCCGGTCGGGCCCGAGCCGCCGCAGAGCGTCGAGTGCGGGGGCGAGGGTTATCCCTGCTCACTGGCCGACGTCTCCCTCGACGTCCTGGAGCGGAGCGACGCGCTCGGTGATTCGTTGGTGGACATCATCGTCCAGGGCGCTTCCGTGGCGGAAGCGACGACGTGGATCGAGAGCCGGCCCGGGATGGTCGAGGTACAGTCGAACGACACCGCCATCCGGTTCCGTCTGGAGGGCGGCCGAGGCACGTGGATCATGATCGAGGGCGACGAGATGGACGGGGACGCCGTGTCCGGTGCCTCCGTCGATCCCGCGAAGCCCGCGTCGTCCGGACCGGAGCGGACGGTGGTCGGGGAGGGTCGCGAGCAGAAGCGTGCGCTCGTGCTGTCGCCCTTCCTGTGGCAGATGGGTGTGTACGACGACGGGCGGGCGGTCTCCGACATCCTGAAAGGCACGCGGGGATACGAGGGCGGCGTCGACTACCGGGCGAACGAGACGGCCCTGTCGAAGAAGGTCGGGCGTCGAGAGCTTCGAGGGATGGGGCACCTACGACGTGGTCCACGTCTCGTCGCACGGCAGGCGGCTGTGCGACGAGGCCGGCTGTCGCGCGATGCTCGTGGCCACGACGCTCGAGGCGATCCTGGCGGGTGGCACCGAGAGTGCGGCGGAGAAGACCAAGACCCTGGAGCAGGAGGGGCTGGACGTCTCGAAGTCCACGCACCACCCCGGGATCACCTTCGTCGCGGCGACCGCGAAGTTCTTCCGCGAGGCGTACCCGACGGGATTGCACGACACGGTCGTCTTCCTCAATGCCTGCCAGATCTTCGGACCCGAGGCCCCCGACGTCGTCGACGCGATCCAGGGCAACGGGAGCGTGGTCTTCGGGTGGGACGAGGCCGTGCACGCCGGCGAGGCGAAGCAGACGGCTGTCGCGCTGTACACCGACCTCTCCGAGCGGGGCTACCCGACCGAGGTCGCCTACGACCGGTTGGGCGACCTGAAGACAGGGAGCGCGACGGAGTACGGCCCGGCGCCCACGCTGATCCGTGGCGGCCGATCCGGCGGCGGCGACCTGAGGATCCGGGAGATCGTCACGCTCCTGGACCCGGCGTCCACCCTGCAGATGACCCCCTCGAGCTATGTCCTGATCGAGGGCACGCAGAACGACGGCGAGCCGGACGACGCACCCTGGCTGGTCCGCGTCGACGGCTTGAAGCCCGACGCCGCGGCGCACGCCACGCTCCACGTGACGGTGGACGGCATCGCGGCGGACCCGGTGCCCGTCGCCAGCGGCGCGGCGGACGAGAAGGACCGGTGGACCGTCCAGGGCATCACTCCGCTCGGCTACGACCTGGAGGCGGACAAGGCGGTGACCTTCGAAGCGTGGGTGGAGCTGCCGGACGAGGGTGAGAGCCGCCAGCACACGGAGGCGACGCTGTCGGGCGAAGAGCCGCTCATGGGCAGGGAGTGGGAGTTCGTGAGCACGGAGACCGTAGACGAATACGCCCCGCACACCACGCCCTACTCGGCCACGGCGCATCTGACGCTGACGTTCGCCAAGGGGCAGGATCCGAAGGAGCCGCATCCCAGGTACGTGATCACCGGCGGCACGGTGACCGTCGACTACAGTCACACCTACTACGACTGCACGTTGAGTGGGAGCGCCACGTTCGACGTGACCGACGAGATGACCGGCGTCTCCGAGCTGATCTTCGACACCACGCTCTCACCTGTGGGCTACAGCGGGATCCTCTACACGAACGGTCCCGAATTCGAGGTGCAGCAGGACTGCGGATCCAGTGGTTCGAGCACCTGGACCAACAACGCCAACAACAGTTGGATGGAGTGGACCCCAGAGGACGGCCAGACGGTGTCCGCCGACCGCATGACGATCTCTGGGAAGGAATGCGTGGGATGCAACGACCACTTCATCCGTGAGTCGACCTACACGATCACCCGGGTGCGATGAGGGGGCATGGCGAGACCCGAGGCTGATCCAAGGCTCCCATCTCGTCCCCGACTTCCAGCCGGACGACCCTACGAGATGAGGCGAGAACCATGGCGGATCATCGCGGTGACCGGCATGACGACGATCCTGTCTCGCTGAACATTCCCGGCTGCACGGGATGAGGCGCGACCGGGCGCCGCCGCGGATCCGCCGGCTCCTGGTCACGCCGCACGACGGCCAGCTCCTGGGCTGGCGGCTCCTCCCGACTCGGGGCCCCTAGCCGATCGGAACCCCGCAGATCAGTCCGTCCCCGTCCAGGTCGGCGTCCCTGAAGTCCTGGTTGTCGGGCATGCTCAGCCCGGTGGTTCCCTGCGGGGCGAAGACGCAGGCGGTGCGGAGGACCTTCGACTGGACCATGCCGCCCAGTCGGGCCACCGGCAGGGGGACGGGTCCCGTGAGCTTGTTCTGGTCGAGACCCACGTACTCGAGGCTCGCCAGGTTGCCCAGCTCCGTCGGGATCGACCCGCTCAGCTGGTTTCGCGACAACTGCAGCGAGGTGAGGTTCGTCAGGTTTCCCAGCTCCCTCGGAATCGAACCTGTCAGGTCGTTCAGGAAGAACGACAGCGTCTGCAGGTTCGTCAGTCCTCCGAGCTGGCGAGGAATCGACCCGGAGAGCTGGTTGTCGTAGAGCGACAGCTGCACGAGGCCCGAGAGGCTCCCCAGCTCCGGTGGGATCGCGCCGGTGAGCCGGTTGCCGCTCAGGCTCAGATCCGTGAGGTCGGCGAGGTTCCCGAGCTCGCTCGGGATGGGCCCGGAGAGATCATTGATGTTGAGGTACAGCCGCTTCAGGTTCGTGAGCTGCCCGAGCTCCGGCGGAATCGTGCCTGTCAGGTGGTCGCCCGCGAGCGACAGGTATTCGAGGCTCGCGAGAGAGCCGATGAAGCTCGGAATGCCACCGGTGAGGATGTTCCCCGACAAGTCCAGCTGGGTGAGGTGGACGAGATCCGTAATGGAGTACGGGATCGATCCGGTACGGCCGCTGCTTCGCAGAATGAACCAGGACACCGCGCCGTCCTGACAGTGCACGCCCGACCAGTGACACGTCTCGATACCCCCCGTCCATGGGTCCGAGTCGCGCCACCCGCCCCCGGTGAGCGCGTCGTAGAGGTCGATCACCGCGAGACACTCGGCCGCCGGCACCTGCGTCTGGGCCGCGCAGTCGTAGACGTACACGTTGGCAACGGAGCGCTGCTCGTCGACGGAGGCCGTGATGATGGTCGACCCGCTGCCCACGGCCGTGACGACGCCCGTGCTGTCGACCGTGGCCACGTCCTCGTTGCCGGACGTCCACGTCAGCCTACGGCCGGAGAGCGCCTCGCCGGCCGGTCCTCTGACCAGTGCGAGCAGCTGCTTGGTGTCGCCGGCGCCCAGGGTGTAGAGGGTCGGAGACAGCACCACCGAGGCGGCGGAGACGCCCACCACCCCGAATTGGCCGACGCTCTCGATGCGGCCGGACACCTGATGCCGCGACACGTCGACCGAGCTTCCCACGGTGGGCTGCCATTCGGACCCTGCCACGCGCTGGAGCCGCAGCTCCTCTTCACGGACGCCCGCGGGAAGATCGTTCGGGTCGTAGGTCAGGGTCAGCGTGACGAGGTGCTCGAATGTGGTCCCCGGCGGCCCGATCTCGTACGCGGTCCCGGGCACGCGCAGCGGATTCTCGGGAAACGACAACGCCGGGTTCGCCGTGAACTCGACGGAGGCGCAGAGGGCTCCGGCGGGCACCGAGAGGGTGACCGCGCCTTCGGCGAGAGAGGCGGTTCCCCCCTCCGCGCCGATCGCCGTCGATCCGGGTCCGGTGGCACCGTCCCCACACGCGACCACGGACAGGGCGAGCAGCGAAAGGAGTCCTGGCCTCACGGCCCGGCCATCGCGCGGGAGGCACGAGCGAAACGAAGCGGTCCACGCCATGGCTGGAGGCTCTTTCGGGTTGACCATCTGTTCTGGGAGACGAGCGAGGACGACGGATTCTGTCGGCTCGGAATCACGGGAGATGTCTCCGGTTCGCACCCGTGCGCCGACTCGGCCATCCCTCGGACGCCCCGGACGGAGTAGCTTCGCGCGGTGCCCTACCAGCGCTTCGACCTCGGCGGGCTCATCAGCTGATTCGACGCCAATCGAAGCGGGACAAAGTGGTCCCCTTCCGCTACTTTTCGTGACGGATGGCACGATTTCTCGTGTTGTCCTCGGGGCTGCGCGATGACCAGGCAACGAGGAGGTGGCTCGTGGACGAAGTCGGCTGCGCCCGACCGACGGGAGGTCCCGTCGGAGGCCCGGTGGAGGAGGAGGGCGAGGCATCCGACCGCACCATCGACCAGCACGGAGCAGAGCATGATCAAGGTCGGCCAGAAAGCGCCGGATTTCACCGCACCGGCGTTCCACGATGGGAAGTTCGGATCCGTCACCCTGTCGGATCATCTGGGCAAATGGATCGTCCTGTGCTTCTATCCGGGTGATTACACCTTCGTCTGAGCAACGGAAGTGTCGGCGGTCGCCGACAAGTATGGTGCGTTCCAGGATCTGGGCGTGGAGGTACTGTCCATGAGCGTGGACAGCGTCTTCGTGCACAAGATGTGGAACGAAACCGAGCTGTCGAAGATGGTGGACGGGGGTGTGCCATTCCCCATGCTGTCCGATGCGGGAGGCAAGGTCGGTGCGGTGTATGGCGTCTACGACGAGGACGCGGGAGTGGACATGCGCGGGAGGTTCCTCATCGACCCCGACGGCGTCATCCAGGGCTTCGAGGTTCTCACGCCGCCCGTGGGTCGGAACGTGGACGAGACCGTGCGACAGATCCAGGCCTTCCAGCTGGTTCGCTCCACCGACGGTGGCGAAGCCACACCCTCCGGATGGAGGCCCGGGCGGCGCACGCTGAAGCCGGGTCCCGCGTTGGTGGGGCGGGTGTGGGAGGAATGGAAGCCTGGCATGGAGGACTGAGGACTCCGATGACACGCACGCACCGCTTCGTATTCGTGCCCATTCTCCCCTTCGTCGTCTTTGCGACACTGACCTTCGTCCCGACGCCCGGGGCCGCGCAGGAAGCCTTCGAGGAATGCACCGCTGGAGTGGCCAGTGGGAAGGCCACCACCGACGGGAGGCCGCTCCTCTGGAAGACCCGCGACGCCGGCGCCCTGGACAACGAGGTCGTCTGGAACACGTCAGGGAAGTACCACTTCGTGTCCGTCATCACCGCCGGCTCCCCGGAGTCGTCGTGGATGGGCGTGAACGAGAAGGGCTTCGCCATCATCAACACCCAGTCGTCGGATCTGGCGGCGGCCAATTCCGGCCCGGGCAACGGCGAGCTCATGGCTCAGGCCCTCGCCTCGTGCGCGACGGTGGCAGAGTTCCAGGCGCTCCTCGACGCCACCAACGAGTCCGGCAGGCGGACGTCCACGAACTTCGGCGTCATCGACGCCACGGGCGCCGCCGCGTTCTTCGAGACCGCCGGACACCGGTACTGGCGCTACGACGCCGTGAACACCGAGAAGGGCTACATCCTGCGGACGAACTTCGCCATCAACGGCGCCCGGGACAGCCTCCATGCGCGGCCCTACAGCATGGATCGCTACCTGGAGACCGACGAGCTCATGCGGGGGTTCTTCCTCACCGACGGCATCGACTTCAAGGAGATCGCGAAGGTCCAGATCCGCAGCTTCGGAGACGCCGAGGGCCACCTGGTCCGTCTCCCCATCACCGGCAGCTACGACGGGCATCCGGCGGGCTACTATCCGAACAGCTCCAGCATCAACCGCAACACGTCCGTATCCTTCGCGGTGATCCAGGGTGTCCTCCCCGATGAGGACGCGAGGCTCAGCACCATGTGGACCATCCTGGGTCAGCCGTCCACGGGGATCCTGGTGCCCTACTGGCCCGTGGGCGCCACCCCCGGCGAGGCCGACGGCCCCGAGACCGCGCCCCTGGACGACGTGGCCAACCGCATCCGCGTCGCGCTGTATACGGAGCCGGGGGCCAACGCCATGGACGAGCGCCCCCTCTTCATCGACACCCGGGCTCTCGAGGACGAGAACGGGGACGGGATCTGGAAGATCACGATGCCCGTGGAGGACTCCATCGTGGCCGAATCCGAGCGTCGCCTGACGGGATGGCGGGCCTCGGGCCCCGACGTGGGAGCCATGCTGGAGACGGAGCGCACCATGGCGGCCCGGGCCGTCGCGGCGCTGGAGCGGGCGTACGCGTACCTGATGGACAGGAGGTAGCGGGCAAGGCCAGGCGTAGTGGTGTGGCGCGTAACCCGCGCCACGCCGGAGCTGAGCGAGAGCGGACGGCGTTGGCCGGGCCGCCCTTCTTTTTGGCCCCGCTTGCCCCTTCTCACCCCGCTCTCCACCTTCCGCTGTCTGGTCCGACGACCGCTGGATCGCTCGGATTGCTTAGCCGCAATAGGCTTTTTGAAGAGAGACACCTGCCATGTTCAACACACGCCGCGTACTGCTTGCCTGTCTGTTCCTGGCCCTCCCGGCGGCGTCTGGGCCTCCCGTATCGCCGGGCCAGCTCACCAGCGCACTGCGCTGGCGCAGCGTGGGCCCGTATACCGGCGGGCGCGCCACCGCGGTAGCCGGAATCGCCGACAAGCCCAATGTCTACTACATGGGTACCGCGGGTGGGGGCGTCTGGAAGACCGAGGACTACGGGCACAACTGGGAGAGCATCTCCGACAAGGACTTCAAGACCGGCAACATCGGCGCTCTAGCCGTCGCGCCC
Source organism: uncultured Gemmatimonadales bacterium (assembly GCA_963848895.1). Classification (GTDB taxonomy): domain Bacteria; phylum Gemmatimonadota; class Gemmatimonadetes; order Longimicrobiales; family Gaopeijiaceae; genus SZUA-318. Next base: position 8,864 of record CAWKGE010000013.1, on the reverse strand, counting down.
TCCGACCCGAGCGTCATCTATGTGGGCACGGGCGACTCCGGTCCCCGGAACACGGTCATGGTCGACGAAGGCGGGATGTATAAGTCGACCGATGGCGGAGAGACGTGGAAGCTCACCGGGCTGGAGAAGACACACATCATCTCCTGGATCCTGGTGGATCCCAAGAACCCCGACGTCGTGTACGCCGCGGCGTTGGGGCATTTGTTCGGGTCCAATCCCGAGCGCGGGGTCTTCAAGACCACCGACGGGGGCCAGACCTGGAAGAAGATCCTGTACGTCGACGACGCGACCGGCGCTATCAGCATGGCGATGGACCCGTCGAATCCGGACGTGGCGTACGCCGGGATGTGGCAGATGTCCCGGAGCCACTGGACGTTCTCGAGCGGCGGACCAGGTAGCGGCATCTACAAGACGACCGACGGGGGCGCGAGCTGGACCAACATCTCACACCGCCCCGGCTTGCCGACCGGCATCTTCGGAAAGGTCGGCATCGCGGTAGCCCCGAGCAGCCCCGACGTGGTGTACGCGCTGATTCAGGCGGACTACAAGGGTCAGGCGGGAGGCCTGTTCCGGTCCGAAGATGGCGGCCAGAGCTGGTCGCTCATCAACAACAGCATGGATATCACGCAGCGCGCCTTCTACTACAACTACGTGTACGTCGACCCCACGGACGCCAACACGATCTATCTGCCCAATGTGGGGCTGTACGTATCGCACGACGGCGGCAAGACCCTGACCGGGCTGCGTCCGCCGCACGGCGACAACCACGTGCTCTGGATCAACCCGAACGACCCCCAGAACTTCATCGAGGGCAACGACGGCGGCGCGACCGTCACCCTGACCGGCGGACAGTCCTGGAGCTCCGAGGACAACCAGCCGACCGGGCAGTTCTATCACGCCAATCTCGACAATCAGTTCCCGTTCCACATCTACGGCGCGCAGCAGGATCGGGGCTCGGTCGACGGGGAGAGCGCCTCGCCTTCACCCGTCTGGACGAACGTACAGGGCGGAGAGATGAGTTGGGTGGTGCCGACGCCAGGCCGGCCCTGGATCACCTACGCCAGCGGGTATGACAGCAAGGAGTGGAGAGACGACCGCAGGACGGGGTTGATCACCAATGTGAGCCCGTGGCCGTCGTACAAGTTCGGCGTCCAGGGGTCCGAGCAGGAATACCGGTACGGCTGGAACCACCACCCGGTGGTGTTCGCCCGCCACAACCCCAACGAGCTTCTGCTGGGCGCGAACGTGCTGTTCGAGACCCTGGACGAGGGCATCCACTGGAAGGTGATCAGCCCGGACCTCACGCGTAACGACAAGAGCAAGCAGGGGCGCCCGGGCGGTCCGATCAGCGCGGACGTGACCGGCGAGGAGATGTACGGCACGCTCTCAGATATCGCCTTCTCGCCCCTCTCGGACGATGTGATCTGGACCGGGTCGGATGACGGCCTGGTGCATGTGAGCACCGATGCCGGTGGGCACTGGAGCCAGGTGCGCCCGCCGACGCTGCCGACGTGGGCCGTGATCAGCTGCATCGAGCCTTCGCACACCGATGAGGGCACCGCCTACGTGTCGGCGAATCGGTACGACTGGGACGACTTCCACCCGTACCTGTACAAGACCACCGACTACGGCAAGACCTGGACGGAGGTCACCGCCGGGCTGCCCGACGACCAGTATGTCCAGAGCGTGCGGGAGGATCCGAACCAGACCAATCTGCTCTTCGCAGGTACCAGCCGTACGGTGTTCTTCAGTCTGGATGGGGGCCAGCAGTGGCAGCCGCTGACTCTCGATCTGCCGGCGGTGCGGGTGAGCGATGTGGAGATCCAGCCCGAGCAGCACGCGGTCGTGCTCTCCACGTTCGGCCGTGGCTTCTATGTGCTGGACGACCTGCAGTTCCTCGAGCAGGTGGGATCTGCCCACGTGGCGAGTCAGTCACCCTACCTGTTCAAGCCGCAGCAGGCCTGGCTGGTGACGCGCCGTGGCGGATTCGGCCGGGGTGGTGGTGGCAACCTCGCGCCCGGCGTGACGGTGTTCTTCCACCTCCCTGCCGACTACGACGGCAGCGCGCCGGTGACGCTCAGCTTCACCGACGCGGACGGCACGTCGATTCGCGACTTCACGCTGCACCCGAAGACGAGCGCCAAGCCGAGCCCGTCTTCGCGCAACCCGTCCGCGGCACGACAGCAGCGGGAAGAAAGAGCGACGGCGGTGGAGCCGGGCATGAACCGCTTCCAGTGGGACCTGCGATACCCGGATGCGGTGGACGTGAAGGGGATCTTCAACTCGGGCTTCTCGGCTGCCGAGCCCGTGGGCCCGGAAGTGATGCCGGGCACCTATTACGTGACACTCACCTATGGCGGCGCCACACAGAAACAACCGCTCGAGGTCGAGTTGGACCCTCGCCTGCAAACCACGCAGGCCGAGCTGCAGCAGCGCTTCGACTTGCTCATGCAGATCCACGACGCACTCAACGAGCTCGATACCAACCTGAACCAGGCCATCGACGCCCGTGACGCGCTCCAGAAGGCGATCGCCGATGGAAGCACGACCGGCGACCAGGCGAAGAAGGCGCTGGACGACCTGAACCGGGACATCGACGACCTGGTGGATCTCAAGATCCAGTCCGGTGAGGGCGCGCTGGTGTATCCCGGCCGGCTCCGCTCCTGGCTGACCTCCATCGCGACCCAGGTGGGTCTGGCATTCGTGGCGCCCACGCCCGCGATGGTGCAGGTGGCGGATGGATACATCCAGGATGCGGACGCGGGTGTCGCTCGTCTGAAGCCGACATCGCCGCGGCCCACGTGCCGACACCATAGGTGGTCGAGATGAGGTGAGCCGCGCCGAGGGTGGCCATTCCCTGGAATCAGGTGCCGAGCATGTCCAGCACCGCACCGGGTGTGAGGTCCCTGGCGTCGGCCTCGAGCCCCGCAGCGTCCCCTCGGGATGGTCGCCTTCAGGGCCCCGATGCGTTCCGCCACACCAGGATCCATGGGGTGATCGACGACGACGCCGGCCCTGGCGGACAGCTCTTGCGCTGACGCCGCGATGGCCACGGCGTCCCTGCTGGGCCCTGCTCCTCGCCCGTATCTATGAGGTCCTGCCGCTCCTCTGTCCTGCCTGCGGCGGCTCGATGAAGATCCTCGCCTTTCTCACCGACCCGCCTGTCCTCTCCGCCATCCTCCTGCACCTCGAATCGGGGCCCCCGCGCAACGCATGTTGCGTGGGGTGAGGGCCTCCCCCACCGGCCCCCACCTCTCGCGCCTGCTCGCGGCCCGCCTCAGCGGGACTTCCTACTCGACCAGACGCCGAGCTTCGACCCCACCGATCCTGAACCCGTCCCCGACTTCCAGTTCGATCAGTCGCCGCCCGACGACTTCGACGACTGACTGACGGGCAGCTCTGGCCGTCCGCCTTTCCCCGCCCGTTTCGGCTCTCCCGACCCATCCTCCCATCTTCTCGACCCCTACACGCATCCTCGCCCACTCTCGTCCTTTCTCCGCCTTCACGCCCACCACCTCGCCCCACCATCCTCCTGTCTCGCCACGCGTGGCCCCCCAGCCTACCGTGCTCCTGAGGCCGACACGGCGGTTAGACTTCCTATACTTCTCCGCCAGGTGCTTCACGAAATGGACGCACGCCACGCAGGCGTGCACGAAGGCGCAGGTGAATTTGCGCCCCCAGCGGCTAAGCCCTTTTCGCGGCGGCCTTCTTCTTCGCAGGAGGCTTCTTCCCAGCGGCCTTCTTCTTCGCCACGGGCTTCGTGGACGCCTCCTTCTTCCCGGCAGGCTTCTTGGCAGGCTTCCCGGCGGCCTTCTTGGCAGGCTTCCTCGCGGCCTTCCTGGCAGGCTTCTTGGCAGCCTTCTTCTTGGCGGGCTTCTTCGAGGAAGCCGCAGCACGATCCGCGATGGCCTTCCTCGCCCCCGCCACTCCCGCCTTCACCTGGTCGCCGGCGGCCTGGGCTACCTCGATCGCCGCGCTCACGGCCTCCTCGACCTTCTTGACGGCGGCCCTCCGTTCGGCGGCCCGCAGCTTGCCCTTCGCCTTCTTGGTCTTCGCACGAGCCCTCTTCAGCTTCTTGGCGTCCTTCTCCTTCAGGGCCTTCGCGGACGCCGCCGCCTTCGCCTTCTCGTCCTTGGCCTTCTTCCTGGCTTTGGCGGCCTTCTCACGCTCGCGGGCGAGCTTCTGGCTCGCGGCCGCCTTGTCCTTCGCAGCTTTCGCGCGCTCGCGCTCGAGCTTCTTGTCGGCGGCGGCCTTCGCTTTCGCCACACGCGCCTTCTCTGCCGCCTTCATCGTCGCGGCCTTCTCTTTCTCTGCCTTGGTCGCCATCGGTGATTCTCCAGGAGGCGGGAGCACATGGATGAAAGCTATCGCCAACCTGTCGCCAGCGGCATGGGCGGAGGGTTAGCAGGGTATCGCTTCGCATCCACCAGAATGCGCGAGTGCATCCCGTACCTCATTTCACCGGACTCCTCATGGGCTCCCCCGCTTCGACGGCGGTCTTCGCGATCCTGACCGCTTGCGTCCTCTGCTCACCCGCTCCCACGCCCGCGCAGACCCTGGACGTGGGCGACGCCAGGCGGGCCGCCGCAGGCCTGCGCCTGAGGAGCATCGGGCCCGCCCTGATGAGTGGGCGTATCGCGGACGTCGAGGTGCACCCTCTCGAGTCGCACACGTGGTACGTGGCGGCAGGATCGGGGGGCGTCTGGAAGACCGCCAACGCCGGGGTCACGTGGACGCCGATCTTCGACGATCAGGGCTCGTACTCCATCGGGGACGTGGCGCTGGACCCGACGAACCCCGAGGTGGTCTGGGTGGGAACGGGCGAGAACGTCAGCGGACGACACGTGGGTTGGGGGGACGGTGTGTACCGGAGCCGTGACGGCGGGCGCACCTGGAAGCGCACGGGGCTGGAGCACTCCGAGCACATCGGCAAGATCCTGGTGGACCCACGGGACGGGAACGTGGTCCTGGTGGCGGCGGAAGGTCCGCTGTGGGCCTCCGGCGGGGATCGTGGCGTGTACCGCTCCGCCGACGGAGGGGAAACGTGGACGCGCGTGCTCGCGGTGGACGACGACACCGGCGCCACGGACCTGGAGTTCGACCCCGGCAACCCGGACGTGGTCTACGCCGCGACGTTCCAGCGCCGTCGTCACGTGTGGGGGTACCTGGGCGGGGGCCCGGGCTCGGGCATCCACAAGTCCACCGACGGGGGCGTGACGTGGCGCAAGGTGGAGACGGGTCTGCCCACGGGTGACCTGGGCAAGATCGGCCTTGCCGTGACGCCCCGCCGATCCCACGCTGGTGTACGCCACCGTCGAAGCCGATGCCGAGGGTCGAGGCTTCTATCGCTCGCGGGACAGGGGCGAGAGCTGGGAGCGCCGAAACGCCTACATCTCCGGGGGCACGGGCCCCCACTACTATCAGGAGATCGAGACGTCTCCCACCGATCCTGATCTGGTGTACCAGATGGACGTCTTCATCCAGGTGACCCGCGACGGTGGGGCGACCTTCGACAACCTCGGCACGGGTAGAGAGAAGCACTCGGACAACCACGCGCTGTGGATCGACCCCCACGGTGGGGACCACCTCATCGCCGGCACCGACGCCGGATTGTACGAGACCTTCGACGAGGGCACCACCTGGCGGCACTTCCCCAACCTCCCCGTGTCCCAGTTCTACAAGCTGGCGCTCAGCAACGACGAGCCCTTCTACCAGATCCTCGGCGGCGCCCAGGACCTGGGCACCCTCCACGGACCCGTGCGCACCACGAACGTCGAGGGCGTCCGGAACCAGGACTGGTACGTGCCCATGGGCGCCGACGGGTACAGCGTGGCGATCGACCCCACCGACCCCGACATCCTCTACGAGGAAACGCAGGTGGGGAACCTGTATCGGTACGACCGCAGGAGCGAAGAGGCGCTGCCCATCCAGCCCCAACCCGCGCCTGGCGATCCGCCGGAGCGGTGGAACTGGGATTCGCCCATCCTCATCAGCCCCCACGCATCCGACCGGCTCTGGTTCGCCTCGCAGCGCCTGTGGCGGAGCGACGACCGCGGCGACTCCTGGACCCCGGTGAGCGGGGACCTCACCCGGAACCGGAACCGCTACGAGATGGAGTTCATGGGACGGGTGTGGAGCGTGGACGCGCTCTACGACAACGGCGCCATGTCGATGTACGCGACGCTCACCGCGGTGTCCGAATCGCCGCTTGCCGAAGGCGTCCTCTTCACGGGGAGCGACGACGGGTGGGTGCACGTCAGCCCCGACGGCGGCGCCACCTGGACCCGGACGTCCGACCTTCCCGGGGTACCCGAGAACGCGTTCATCAACGACGTGGAAGCGAGTCGCGACGACCCGGCCGGCGTGTTCGTGATCGCGGATGCCCACAAGACCGGGGACTTCTCGCCGTACGTCTTCGAGAGCACCGATCGGGGCCGCACCTGGCGCTCGATCGCGGGAGACCTGCCCCCGGGCACGATCGCCTGGGCGATCCAGCAGGACTTCGTCGACCCGGACCTCCTCTTCCTGGCCACGGAGTTCGGTCTCTACTTCACGCCGAACCGGGGCACCAACTGGATCGAGCTATCGGCCGGCGTGCCGACCATCGCGTTCCGTGACCTGAAGCTCCACGAGCGGGACGGCGACCTGGTCGCGGCCTCCTTCGGCCGCGGCTTCTATGTGCTGGACGACTACACGCCGTTGCGGGCGATCGCGACGGGAGCGCTGGCGGGAGACGGGGCCCTCTTCACCCCACGGGATGCCTGGTCCTACATCCCCATGGTGCCGTCGCAGGCCCGCGGGCAGCCCACCATGGGGAGTGACTTCTATACGGCGGACAACCCGCCCTTCGGCGCGGTCTTCACCTACTGGCTCGCCGACACGCCGACCACGGCCCGGGAGGACCGCCACGCCCGGGAGGACACGCTCCGGGCGCGTGGCGCCGACGCCCCCTTCCCGGGGTTCGAGGCGCTCCGGGAGGAGTCACTCGAGAGCGCGGCCAAGGTGCTGCTGGTGGTGCGGGACGCCGGAGGCCAGGCGATCCGCTGGGTCGAGGGGCCCGCGAAGGAAGGCCTCCACCGCGTTTCGTGGGATCTCCGACGGCCACCCCCGGACCCCGTCGACCTGAGCACGCCGGGGTTCACGCCCCCCTGGGCAACCGACCCACAGGGGCCCCTGGTGGCACCGGGACGCTACGCCGTGGAGCTGATGCTCCTGGACCACGGCGAGGCGCGCACGGTGGACGAGCCCCGATCGTTCCAGGTGAAGGCCGTGCCCACCACGCCTCCCGGCACCGACCTGGTGGCGGTGGCGGCGTTCCAGGAGGAAGCACGGGAGCTCATGCGTCGCGTGTCGGGCGCGTCCGACGAGATCGGACGAGCCCGGAACCGGCTACGACACATGCGGGCCGCGCTGCTGGAGACGCCTCGCGCGGACCCGGCGCTCTTCACCCGCCTGGACGATCTGAACCGAGCGCTGGACGGGTTGGCGCTGCGGCTCTCGGGCGACCGCATCCGCGGCGGCCTGAGCGAGCCCTCGGTACCCTCGATCTCCGAGCGCGTCGGGAACGCCGTGTACGGACCCTGGGACACGCGCCAGATGCCCACGGCCACCGCGCGACGGAGCCTGGAGCTGGGCCGCGAGGGCTTCACCGCCCTGAGCGCGGAGTTGCGGGCGCTACTGGAGGGCGACCTGGTCAGGCTGGAGGAGGACCTGGAGGCTGCGGGCGCACCCTGGACCCCCGGACGGAGGGTGTCGGGGACGCGGCCCGGTCCGCGTCCCCATTGAGCCATGGCGGCGTCCCGTGAGTCGCTCCGCGCTCAACCGCCCTCTCGCTTCGAGCCGCCCACAATTCCGACCTTCCGGAGCCAATGACCGGGCCCCTACCCGACACGCTCTCCGCCGCGCTGGGCGACCGCTACCGCATGGAGCGGGAGCTCGGCGCCGGCGGCATGGCCACCGTCTACCTCGCCGAGGACCCCGCTCCGCCAAGAGGTCGGCCACGCGCCTCATGGCTTCCTCGTAACCACCCCGGGCCAGGCCCTCTTCCAGCGCCGCCAGAGGCTCCGTGTCTCGGGCGATCCGCTCCCTCTGCAGCGTGAGGTGCTCGTTGCGCATGCCTTGTGATACGAACGCGCATTCGAGAGCCTCCGGGGCGGGTGCCGCCGTCCGATCGGGCTGCATCGCCAGCGCGCTTCGGGCTTCGGCGATCGCCTCTTCGTAGCGCCCCCTGCTGCACAGAGCGTGGGCATACAGCCCGTGGAGGAGGGCGTTGAATGGGTCGACAGCGATGGCCTGCTCGCCGTGCGCAACGGCCTCGTCGACCCGCCTCGTGATCGCCAGGAACCAGGCGAAGTACGCCTGGGCGGACGCGGCGTCGGGTTCCAGCTCGTGAGTCGGTCGCCACCCGCGACGCTCACCGCCCCCACCGCACCACCACGCTCCACGCCCCCCTGCCCCCTGTCGGGGCCAGCGGGAAGCTCACCTCGGCCTCGCGCACGGTGGCCCGGTCGTAGCGGGCCTCCAGCGACACCGCCTGGCCGCCGGGGCTCAGTCACCGGAGCGTAAGGCCGACGCCCCAGCCGCCCAGCGTCCAGCCGCCCGCCCCCTCCAGGCGGATGGCCCGAAACGGCGCGCCCGAGCAAGCCGGGGTCAGGGGATGCCGAGGAACGGCCCCAAAGCCCCACAACCCTCCCGCTCTTCGACACGACCCGCGAAGCGGAGCGTCGACCACCACCATGCTCAAGGCCTCCACCAGGGGGCACGCCCCCGGGGCAATCGGTGGGGCGCAGCGCGGAAAGGTGCGGACGCGAGCGGAAGGAAGCGCCCCACCGCTTAGCGAGCGCGAGAAAAGGAACCCCCGGGAC
>CAWKGE010000012.1:0-229383 GCA_963848895.1 uncultured Gemmatimonadales bacterium | reverse complement strand
GTGGACACCTCGGCCACGCACCTCGAGTGGTTCGTTGGGCCCGAGGGGATGCGCTTCTCGGAGATCGGCTGTCGGCCGCCGCGCGTGCGGGCGTGGGAGCTGTACGCCATCGCCAACGACATCGACATCCACCTCGAGTGGGCGACCGCCGTGACGTGGGGGCGCACCGTCCGCAAGGCGTCGCGGCGCCTCTCGGCGGGGATCATCGCGCTGCGGCCAGACCGCGACGGCGTCATCGCGCGCCACGAGGGCGCGGAGGAGATCTGGCGGCGGTTCGGCGAGTGGATCATCGACGCCCACCTCCCACCCCCCGGGACACCCACCCGGCCCGTGCAGGCGGGCTACATGGCCAACGCCTGGATCCGCATGAAACACCCGGACTACGACGAGCTGCGCGCGATGCTCGACACGGTCGGCGAGGTCTTCCAGACGCGGGCCCGATGACCCGCGCCGGAGCCGTGATGGAACATCTCAAGTGATTATCGGGTAATCGGTTACATCGCGCCGTTTCTCCCGCCGGCTTCCCGCGGCGCGCGTGATTCAGAACCGGTGGATTCCACAGACACGAACGGAGTGAGTCTTTGGGCAAGAACCATCAGAAGACGATGCTGGACCACGCACGTGACGAGCTCATGAGCCATGTGGTGCGGTGCAACGTGCTGCAGGCTCGCATGGACGACCGACTCTCGTGGCTGCAAGAGACGATGGAGTACATGGGCGAACGCTATCCGTCGCTGAACCAGATGGAGTTCGCCAAGCTGGAGATGATCGGCCGCCAGTTCGTGCAGCCGGCGATCCCCCACGGCAAGGGCAACACCGCCCACAACCGTCCGGAGCCCACGGTCGTCACGACCGAGGGTGAGGAGATCCCGGAGCGCGAGGCCGTAGCGATGTCCGCGGACGTGGAAGCGGGGGAGATGCAACCCGTCTGACGTGGACCGTCGCACACGATCGGGTAGGGCGCGGCGGCCGCTAGGGCCGCCGCCGCCCTCCCACACCACCGGACGTACGGTTCCGTATCCGGCGGTTCATGAGTTGCACTTGAGTCTCCGGTGCTGTTCGAGGAGGCTCACGAGTCCCATCTGGTTCAGCGCGCTGATGGGGACGGCCTGGTTCATGTGGCTGGCCCCGGCGTTCCACCAGGGACCGAAGCCGTTGTAGGCCGAGGTCGCGGCACGCGCCTCGTCCAGGCCTCGCTTCCGGAGTTCGTTGAATCGGGTTCGTGGCCGCTTCCACTGGCGCCACAGCAGCACGCGCAGCCTCCGTCGGATCCACTCGTCCAGTTCATCGAAGACCCCTTCCACGTCCGACAGCCGAAAGTAGTGGCCCCACCCCCGTAGGATCGGGGCGAGCTCCCGAATGGTCCGCCCGAGGCTCCAGCCTCTGCCTCGGCGGAAGAGCTCCTTCAGCTTCACCTTCAGCCGCTTCACCGACTTCGGATCCGGCTTCAGCTTCGGCTTCTGGTTCGTGGTGGTCGTGTACCCCAGAAACTTCCGCTTCCAGGGCCGGTCCACCGCGCTCTTGTCCCGGTTCACCTTCAGTCGGAGTCGCTCCTCCGAGGAAGCGCTCCAGCGACGCCTTCACCCGCTCGCCGGCCGCCTTCGACTTCACGAACACCTGAAAGTCGTCTGCGTACCGCACGAAGCGGTGCCCCCTGCGCTCCAGCTCCTTGTCCAGATCGTCCAGGAGGATGTTGCTCAGGAGCGGCGACAGCGGCCCACCCTGCGGTGTGCCCTCCGTCCGGGGCGACGTCAGCCCGTCCTCCATCATCCCGGCCCTCAGGTAGCGGCCGATCAGACGGAGCACCCGCTTGTCCTTCACCCGCCGGCTCACCCGACGCATCAGCACGTCGTGCTGCACCGTGTCGAAGAACTTCGCCAGGTCCAGGTCCACCACCCACCGGTAGCCCGCCGCCATGTGCTCGCGGGCACGCAGGACCGCTTGATGCGTGCTCCGTCCCGGCCGGAAGCCGTAGCTGTCCGCCGAGAACGTCGGGTCGAAGATGGGCGTCAGTGCCTGGGACAGCGCCTGTTGGATCATCCGGTCCATCACCGTCGGGATACCGAGCGTCCGCATCCCTCCCCCCGGCTTTTCGATCTCCACCTTCCGCACGGGGCTCGGCTCATAGCTTCCGCTCAGCAACTGCTCCCGGATCCGCGGCCAGTCCGTCCTGATCTGGTGTTCGAGCTCGTCGACACTCCTGCCGTCCACGCCTCCCGCACCCTTGTTCCGGACCACCCGCCGATACGCTTCCTTCAGGTTCTCGCGTCGCAGCACCTCCTCCATCAGTTCCGCAGCCCCCTCGCCGGCTTTCTCTCCAGACGCCGGGGTCGCTTGACGCGCAGCACCGGTACCTTCGGCGGTTCCGCCGCCTATCCTTCCCGGCCCGCTCCGGCCTCTCAGCCTTCTCGCCTGCGTCTGTGCGATCCATTCGAGCCCTTCGTTCCGGTTCGGCTCCTCACGTTCGGCCCTTCGCCGCCGTGCAACTGCGATCTTCGCGGCTACTATGGCCTCGGCTGACTTCCCGCTCCGTCCGGCATGCTTTGTCCCAGCGCAGCGCCAGCCGTCGCCCTTTCAGGCGCGAGGCGGGATCTCCCAGGGTAAGGCGCGTGACCTTCGCTCCATTTGCCCGCCGCATCTACGTCCGTCCGGTCCGGAGTGCCTTCGGGTTTCGGGTAGCGTTGCCCCCTCGCCCACCTCGCGGCCGCCTCTTATGCGGTTCGTGTTCCTCGGGCCAGAGCTTTGCTCTTCAGCTTCCTTCCCGCGTCTCCTCGCGAAGCTACGGTTGCTGTTCGGCTAGGGGTTCCCGGCACTCCCGGTCCCCAGAGGACTTCCACCTCCAAGTCACTTCCCGCTCGGCTTTCGCCTCACGGTTCCTTCGCCCGCCTCGCGGCGGGCCGCGCCATGCCTGGCGCACAATGCAAAACGGGGCCCCGGCCGAAGCCGGGACCCCGTCGAGTCTTGGCGGGTTGGGGACGCCTAGAGCGTGACGTCCTCTCCGTTCTCGTCGACCAACTCGAGGCCCTTGCGACGGCGCCGCACGAGCGCGAGGCCGAGGAGGCCCGTGCCCATCAGGATCATCGAGGCCGGCTCGGGCACGGTGGTCGTCGAGACGCAGCTGGCGTCGTAGCCGCTGGGACCCACGTCGTTCGTGGTGGCTCCGCCGTTCCAGACGCCGAACTTCGTCGAGCAGCCGTTCGGGCCGCTGATGCCGTGCACGCCCACGCCCAGCGCCATCACCTGGTCGAGGGTCACCCCGGCGACGCGGAAGTAGAAGGCAGCGTTCTGACCGGGCTGGAGGCCCTTCGTCGGTGCGGGATTCGGAGAGATCCACGCCCACGTGCCCTCGGGGAGGCCCGCGCCGCCCAGGTCCTCGGGCGGAGGACCGTCCCAACCGGCCAGCGAGTTCGCATAGCTGCCCGTCGAGCCGTCGACCGTCGCACCCGCAGGGACGTTGATCAGGCCGATGGCCTTGAAGACCTCCCCGTAGGACCCGTTGTTCGTGATTCCGAGGCCGATGTAGTAGATGCCCGTACCGGCCGCCGGACAGCCCGACTGGTCGTAGCAGTATTGGAGCGTCACGGACATCGACGTGGCGAACGTGTTCCCGCCCGTGAACGTACCGGACAGGATCGTGCCGATGTCGGCGCGGACGGGCGCGGCTGCGAAGGCCGCGAACGCCAGCGCGAAAAGAACGGACCGTGCTCTGCGCATACCTGTAATCCCCGCCAAGAGGAAACGGACTACAATCGTCCAGGATTCTATCAGCAATTCCCGCGCCACGTCCACGATCGGGGCCGAGATTCTCCAGCCGTCACGCGCACAACGACTTCCGGAGGTGCGGGAAAGATACGTTTCGCGACACGGCGGCGCCGTGTTGCGGTTTTGTCACAAACTGTGGCTCTTGCCGTCTCGCGACCGGCCGTCGTGCCACGCTCACGATTCCGCCTTCCCCACGCCCCGGGCGGCCCGCTGCGCTCTCCAGAACAGGTACGCGAAGAGCACGGGGTAGACGACGGCCTGGATCCCGGTCTTCACCAGCGCCTTCTTCAGGCCGAGAGTCAGGTCATCGGGGATCGTGCGCGCGGCCAGCGGGGCATCCGTCGCCCACAAAACGGCTCCGCCCAGGATCCACAGGAACATCACCAGCGCGACGACCGCCACCAGCCACGACCACCAGCGTCGCTCGACCTGCATGGAGGCGGCCAGCAGCAGGGCGATGGACAGCACCACGATCGGGAGCCCGTTGAACGTCGCCGTGACCGTCCCGAACTCCCATTGCTGGTTGCCGAACATCGGCGGGACCCACGCGAGGACGAAGTCCGAGCCGCCCACGAGCAGGAACGCGAAGGCCGCCCACCCCAGGACCGCCCAGGCCTGCGTCGAGCCGACCGACCTGACCTTCCTGGCGTCCCTGGTTTCCCTGGCTGCCGCCACGATCTTGGGATCGTTCAAGAGACGCTCCTGGATGCGGGACCCGCGACCGCGGGCAACGGGGGGTAGGGGGGCGTTACGACGCGAAGACGCTACGTACGTACCCCGCGGATCGCAAGCGTGCTCCGACAGGTCTCGTCCCCCCGCCTAGTGGAAGAACAGGTACGCGATGACGATCCCGGCGACGATCGCCGGCGAAGTCGGCGATCAGCCCGCACGGCCACCGCGTAGCGGGTCTTCTTCACCCCCACGGACCCGAAGTAGAGCGCGATGATGTAGAACGTCGTGTCCGTGGCGCCCTGGAAGCGTCGACGCCAGCCGCCCCACGAAGGAGTCGGCGCCGTAGGTCTTCATGGCGTCCACCATCATCCCCCGGGCGCCGCTCCCGCTCAGCGGCTTCATGAGCGCGGTGGGAAGCGCCGCGATGAAGTCGGTGTTGAGGCCCATGGCCGAGACGCCCTTGCCGATGGCCGCCACCAGGTAGTCCATGGCGCCCGAAGCCCGGAACACGCCGATGGCCACCAGGATGGCCACCAGGTACGGGATGATCTTGATGACGACCGCGAAGCCTTCCTTGGCTCCGTCGATGAACGCCTCGTACACGTTGACCCTGCGGATCATCGCCAGCGCGATGAAGCCCGACGATGACCCCGAACAGGAGGACGTTGGCCACCAGGTTCGACACCGTCTGCACCTGGTCCTGGGGAAGCCTGGAGAAGTAGAAGATCGTCGCGCCCACCAGCGCGGTGAGGCCCACCAGGTAGGCCAGCACCGTGCGGTCCAGGAGGTTGATGCGCTGGACCAGCGCCACCGCGATCAGTCCCGCGAGGGTGGAGAAGAACGTCGTCAGCAGGATCGGCAGGAAGATGTCCGACGGGTTGGCCGCGCCCAGCTGGGCCCGGTACACCATGATGCTGATGGGGATGACGCGTGAGCCCCGACGTGTTCAGCACCAGGAACATGATCTGGGCGTTCGAGGCCGTGTCCGGGTCGGGGTTCAGCTCCTGCAGCTCCTGCATCGCCTTGAGTCCGAGCGGCGTGGCGGCGTTGTCCAGGCCCAGCATGTTGGCGGCGAAGTTCATGATGATGGAGCCGTGGGCCGGGTGATCCTCGCGGCACCTCCGGGAAGAGCCTGTGGAAGAAGCGGCCGGACGCAGCCGGGCGAGGACGCGCACCGCCCCCCCGCGCTCCCCCACCTTCATGAGGCCCAGCCAGAGGGTCAGCACGCCGATGAGGCCCAGGCAGATGTCCACCGCCGCCTTGGCCATCTCGAAGGTGCTGTTCACCATCGTGGTGAAGATCTCGGTGTCGTGGAAGAAGATCAGGCGCACCAGGCCCACGACGAACGAGACCAGGAAGAACGCGATCCAGATGAGGTTCAGGACCACGGCGTCGACTCCCGCCGAGCAGCTCGGCGAGCACGGGCACGTGGTCGCGCACGATCGAGTCCTTGTCCGTCATCTCGAACTCGTACGTCACCACGGTGAGGCCGTGCTCGCCGCCCCAGGTGCCGAAGGAGCCGGGCGTGGCGTAGCCCACGTCCGGCACCAGGGGGAGGCCCGTCTTCCCGGCGATCCACGCGGCCAGGGGCCTCTGCTTCGCGCTCGTCGATGCAGGCGAGCGGGGCGTGCAGCGCCACCACGGCCGCGGGCTGCCAGCTCCTCGATGAGGCGGACCAGGGCCCGCGTCTCCGGCTCCGAGCCCGGTCCCGAGCCCGGCGACAGGACGACCTCGCGGGGCTCGTCGAGCGTGGAGCGGTGCATCACCGGGATCGGGACGCCAGTCCCGGGTCGGGAAGTTCCGGTTCAGGTCCACGCCCCGGGCGTTGCCCCGGGTGCCCCGCACCAGGCCGTCGGGGTTGGCCGCGAGCACGACCGCGCAGTGGCGCGACGGCTCCGTGAGCGACGCGCAGCGCCCGGGAGAGCGCGACGGTGGTCTCGCCCTCCTCCCCGTGGATGCCCGCGTGGATCGAGGAGCTTGCAGCGCTCCACCGGGCGCCACACCTCCAGCGGAAGGCCGAGCACCGACTCTCCGTAGCGGTCCGGAGCCCGGGAGATCGTGCCGATGTCCTTCCGGGGCCGGAGCTTCATGCGGACGGGCTCCCCGTGTTGACGACGAAGCGCTCGAAGATCTCGTCGAGGTGCTCGAGCACCACGTCCTTCAGGCGCATGTCGGCGCCCCGGACGGTGTCCCGCAGCACGTCGACGGTCAGCCCGCCCGAGAACGAAGCCGCCACCGGCGCGCAGCTCAGGTGCCACCGCTCCGGGGCGACGCCCCCCCGATCCCGGTCGTAGGGCCGGAAGAAGCCGAACGACGCGGACGTCGCGATGCGGTGTCCAGCCAGTCGTGAAGTGGCCCGAACATCCCGCCGGAGTCCACCTCCTCGGGGACGAACTCCACCTCGTAGCCCTCGGGCCGCGCCGCGGCGTCGATGACGTCCACGTCCGTTCCCCAGTGATGGCGCGAGGCGCCGGGCAGCGCGGACCAGCGGAGGATCGCGAAGACCAGCTCCTTCTCGCTCAGCGCGCCGATGTCGAGGGGGACGGCCGCGCTGTCGAGGACCGCCAGCTCGCCGGCGGCCTTCCGGTTCCAGATCGAGAGCTGACGGTCGAAGCCCCGGAAGCCGCTCAGAATCCGGAGGTCGAACCCGGCCCGGCGCGCCTCGGCCCGGAGGGCGAGGAACGGGCCAACCACCTCGCGGTGCACCTGGGCGCCCAGGATCTCGGCGTCGGCGGAGGCGCACAGGTGCGTCTCGGTCCGTCCGGTCA
Source organism: uncultured Gemmatimonadales bacterium (assembly GCA_963848895.1). Taxonomy (GTDB): domain Bacteria; phylum Gemmatimonadota; class Gemmatimonadetes; order Longimicrobiales; family Gaopeijiaceae; genus SZUA-318. The sequence goes on along the minus strand of CAWKGE010000012.1, from coordinate 222,181 downwards.
GGATCGTCGGGTCCATTCAGGCGTCGGCCGGGGCGTGGGCACCGCCGGGGAGCGCCCTGCGGCCTCCGCGGCGGAGAGGATCCGTGGACAATACGGCGGACCCCTCGCGAGGACTACCCCGCCCGGTGCCTCCCGGCGTTGCGTCCCCGGGCGCCAGGCCCAATTTGTCCCGCGGAGCCGTGGAGGACGCCGCGGCTGCGACAGCGTACCGCGGAGATTGGAGACCCACATGCCCGATACCCCGGAACACGACGCGCAGGTCGAGGCCAACAAGGAGACCGTCCGCCACGTTCTCGAGCGGATCAGCGCGGGAGACATCGACGCCTTCGTCGAGCGACTCCACCCCGCCTACGTCCGTCACTGCCAGGCCATGCCACCGGGCGCGCAGGAGATCCACGGCCGCGAGGGCATGCGGGCGTTCCTCGAAGCCAACCAGGCCACGTTCCCCGACTACCACGAGGAGATCGAGCACCTGGTGGGTGAGGGAGATTTCGTGGCCTGGAGGTCGCGGGGCCGTGGGACGATGCGCGGCTCCATGGGCCCCTTCCCCCCCACGGGCAAGACGATGGACCTGGTGATCGTCGGCATGCACCGCTTCCAGGACGGCGCCATCGCCGAGACCTGGACATCCTGGGACAACGTCGCCGCGTTGACGCAGCTCGGGCTGATGCCCCCGGCGGAGGGCGGCCAGACCGGCTCCGCGTAGGAGGCGGGACCGGACGCACGCTCCGTGGCCGCCGACACGGTTCCGTCGAGCTCCCGGCCCACCCTGGACTGGGGCGCGCCCCTGCGGCCGGCACGCTTCCTCCGCCGTCCCAACCGCTTCGTCGTACACGCAGAGGTGGAGCGTTCCCCGGGGGTTTCCAGCGAGGTGGCGGCCCACCTCCCCGACCCGGGCCGCCTCCACGAGCTCCTGGTGCCGGGGGCCCGCATGGGGCTCCGCGCCGAGCCGCCTTCCCCAGGGCGGAAGACCGGTTGGACGGCCATGCTGGTTCGCGATCCGGCGGACCGTCTATGGATCTCGGTGAACACGAGCATGCCCAACCGCCTGGTGCGCAGAGCCCTCGAGGACGGCGTCCTGGAGGAGTTCGCCGGGTGGCGGCTGGTGCGCCACGAGGTTCCCCTCGGGGAGTCTCGCATCGACTTCCTCCTCGAGAACGACGCCGGCCGGAAGCTGTACGTCGAGACCAAGAGCGTGACGCTCGTGGAGAACGGGGTGGCCCTCTTTCCGGACGCCGTCACCGCCCGGGGAACCCGCCACCTGGAGGAACTGATGCGCGCCGTGCGGGACGGGCACGAGGCCGCCGTCCTCTTCGTGCTCCAGCGCTCCGATGCGTCACGGATCGTGGCGGCCCGCTCCATCGATCCGGTCTTCTCCGACACCCTGGCTCGCGCCGAAGCCGCGGGCGTAGGGGTGCTGGCCCACAGGTGCTCGGTGACGTGGGAGGGGATCGAGCTGGGCGGCGTGGTCCCGGCCGGGGCCGGGTGACGTGCCGACTACCCCGGCCCGGGAACGGTCGCGAAGGCCCGCAGCGCGCGGAGCCATTCCCGCGTCATGATCTCCACGACCCTCCTCCCCTTCTCGGCCGTGGCCAGCGTGGCGTCGCCGAAGATCCCCGTCTCGGAGTACTCGGGCGTTCCCGGCGTGCGTGAGAAGCCGCCCGGACGGTACCCCGGCCCGGCTTCGCCCGCCGACTGCCCGTAGTCGGTGGGCGCCAGCTCCATGTGCACCAGCTCCGGACGCAGGTAGAGCACCACGGACGTCTCAAGCTCGTCGGCGTGCCCCCCGGCGCGCTGCTCGGCCAGCGCCTCGACCTCCTCCGTCTCGAGGTCGTCCCACGAGACCAGCAGCGTAGGCACCCGGTCGCGCTGGTGCACCTCGCGGGCCGCCACGCCGATCGGGAGCCCGGTCGACCGGGAGATCCCCGTGTTGAGGAACACGATCCGGCGCGCTCCGTGCCGCACGAGGGAGTGGGCCACCTCCTGGACGTACCTACCGAATAGGTCGGCATCCGCGACCTCGGTGCCCGGAAACTCGCGGAAGGCCGGGAACCACCCGTGCAGGACCGGCGGCGCCACCAGCACCGGCAACGAGTCCACCGCCGCCTGCAGCAGGTGCTCGAGCATGATGCGGTCGGTGGACATCGGCAGGTGGGGTCCGTGCTCCTTGGCCCCGGCCCCGAACGGCACCACGACCAGGGGCGCCTCGCGGAGGCGGGCCTCGGCCTCCGGCCAGGTGAGGTCACCCAGGTACGCGCCCGGCGTCTGCGCGAAGGCGGCGGGAGGACCGGCGGCGGTGAGCGTGAGCATGACCAGGAGGGCGGCGGGCCCACGCGTCGCCCTTCCCGGCACCGCGTCCTTCAGGACGTCCGCGAGCTGGCGCGCAACCCACGAGGCGCCCCGATGGATTGCGGGCACCTGGGCGATGCGTGCGCGCTCGATGCGCTCGAAGAGCGACGGCGGGGGGGTGGACATGCGGCGGAAGATATGCGCGGCGGGACGCCGACGCGACGCGTTCGAGCTTTGAGTCCCGCGCCCGAGGCTCTACATTCGGCCCCTCGATCGAGGTATCGTCGGGCCATCCTGCCACGGAGTGGCGTTCTTGTCCGATCCAGTGCGAGCACCCGTGCCTGAAGCCACCTCCGCGTCGGCCGACGCGCACGTCTCCGCGAGGTCGCGGCTGCTCACCGCGGCACCCGTCTTCTCGGCCCTGCTCGTCGTCGCGTTCGGGGTGCTGGTGCGGCTGAGCACGGCGCGCGAGGACGCCAGTGCCCGCCTGGTGGAGCACACCCACCAGGTGATCGAGATGAACGAGGGGATCCTGGCTCGCCTCCTGGACGCGGAGACCGGCGAGCGTGGCTTCCTCATCACCGGCGAGCCGGGCTACCTGGAGCCGTTCCGCACCGCCGCGGACGACATCACCACGAACCTCCGGACGCTGCGCACGCTCGTCGCCGACAACCGGCAGCAGCTGCCACGGGTCGACACGTTGGACAGCCTCTCCCGACGCCTGCTCGACCTCCTCGGGAACCGGATCGAGCAGCGACGGGAGCTCGGCCTCGCGGCGGTGCGGGACTCCGTCGCCTCCGGTGAGGCCAAGATCCTCATGGACTCGATCCGTGCCGTGGTCGGCAACATCGAGTCGAATGAGCGGATCCTCCTCGACGAGCGGGAGCGCGACCAGGCGCGCTTCCACCGGATCGCCACCTGGGTGGTCGTGCTGGGGATGCTACTGGCGGGGAGCCTCGCGGGCGCGATCGCCGTGGCCCTGGCCCGACACGCCGCCGCCCAGGGGCGCCTCGCCAAGCGCCTGGACGAGCAGAACGCCGTGCTCGAGGAGCAGAAGGCCCGGCTGAAGAGCCAGGCCGAGGAGCTCGGGGCACGGACCCAGGCGCTCGAGGCGACACAGCTCCAGCTCGTCGAGCGAACGCGCGAGGCGGAATCCGCGAACCGGGCCAAGTCCGAGTTCCTGGCTCGCATGAGCCACGAGCTGCGCACCCCGCTGAACGCCATCGGGGGCTACGTCGAGCTTATCGAGCTGGGCGTGCGCGGTCCGGTGACGGACGATCAGCGCAGCGACCTCGCTCGCGTCAAGCAGAGCAGCGCCCACCTCCTCTGGCTGATCAACGACCTGCTGCACTTCTCGCAGCTCGAGGCCGGCCGGATCGAGTTCAACGTCGCCCCCGTGTGCCCCGGCGAGGTCCTGGAGGAGGTCGAGCCGATGATCGCGCCGCAGGCCGCGGCCCGGGAGATCGCGCTCGTGGTCGAGCCGCCCCCCGATGGGGTCGTGATGGTCGCGGATCGGCCACGATGCCGTCAGATCCTGATCAACCTCCTCGCCAACGCGTGCAAGTTCACGCCCGCACAGGGTCGGATCACGGTCACCTGCGACGCGGACGCCGAACGCGTGCGGATCCACGTCACGGACACGGGGCCGGGCATCGCCCCCAACGCCATCGACGAGATCTTCGACCCCTTCGTCCAGGTCCTCGGTGACGCCCAGGAGCGGGGGCAGCGCGGGATCGGCCTCGGCCTACCGATCAGCCGGGACCTGGCCCGAGGGATGGGCGGCAAGCTCACCGTGGAAAGCGAGCCCGGGGTCGGAAGCACGTTCACCCTCACCCTGCCCCGGGGGGAGGGCACCGGTAGCTGACGGCCACCCGGGACGTTGGAGGGCGGGGTCGATGGCAGGGCGTGGGGCCGACAGCACGCCCGCTTCCCATCGTCGCGGATGACGAGTGAGAGAAGACGACCCGCCCACGCAGTGGGCTCTTGGTTACCGTGGGGCAGCTGACTCAACTGTCCTCCAGAACCTCGTCCAGGCCATCCCACAGGCTGGCAAACGCGGCTCGAGTGTCCTGCAGGGCCTTCGCACCGGCCGGCGTGACTCTGAAGAAGCGCTTCGGCCTCCCGCCGCGCCCCGGCGCGGGCTCTCCCACGGTCGAGGTCAGGTAGCCCTTGGTCTCGAGGCGGTCCAGCGTCACATAGGAGGCGCCGTGGGAAACGCGGCGTCCCGTGCGGTCGGCCAGCTCCTGGCGGATGGCCCGCCCGTAAGCCCCATCCCCCAGTCGCGCGACGGCCAGGAGCGCCATCTGCTCGAGTTCCCCGAGGTATCGGTTATTGTCCATTGCTGAAATGTAGTATTGGCAGGACCCCCTGACCATCTCGTCGCGATCCCAGTGTGCGACGGGGCCCCGATGGAGCATCTCCCGCCCGACCTACGGTGGTGGTGGGGTCACCGCCTCGACGAGCGCGTGGCCTTCGACGGCGGAGTGCAGGTTCTTCGCCTCAAGTACACCCAGATCGAGCTCGACTCCGAAATTGCGAAGGACGTACGTATCCACCCCGTCTCCCTGTTGATCGGGGTACGGATCGGCAGGTAGGACGCGATCCCCCGTGGTGGACCACTGCGGCCAGCCGCGGACCACGGGGATGCCCAGCTTCTCCGCGATGTGGAAGGCGGCGAAAGACGGGCTCGCGCTGACCACTCCCCCCGCGAGTCGATGGCACAGATGGTGATCTGCACGATGGCGCCGCCTCTGACAGAAGACGCGCCGCGCCCCTGGCGACCACCTTCCGGCGGTCCAGCCCGACTCGACGTGGGAGGGGATCGAGCTGGGAGAGGGTGCCCGCGGGGGCGGGCTGAGGCGGAGCGTCGGCTCGCCGGGGGGCACCTTCATCGAAGACCGCCTCGTGCCCCCACCTGCCCGCGCGGGCTATACTGAGCGCGTCCCGGAGATACACGAAACGAACAGAAGGTCCCCCCATGCTCAGCGCACTGGCCCTCGCGATCCTCGTCCAGGTTCCCCAGACCCCACCCCTCGCGCCCGGCACCAACTACGATCCGGAAATCCCCACCGTGGAGGGCGTGACGGGCCACCCGGTCACCGAGGCCATCACGCCACCCGAGGGCGTCGTCTCCTACATGGAGGCACTCGCCTCCGCAGCCCCCGAGCGCACCAGGCTGCTGCACACGGCCACGACGTGGGAGGGGCGCCCCACCGTGATGCTCGTCATCGGCAACGCCGAGCGCATGGCCCACCTCGACGCGATCCAGGCCGACCTGAGGCGGCTCGCCGACCCCCGGGAACTCGACCCGGCCGAGCGCGACCGTCTGGTGCGGGAGCTGCCGGTGGTAGTGGCGATGATCCACGGCGTGCACGGGAACGAGGCCAGCTCGAGCGGCGCGGCGATGATGGAAGCGTACCACCTCCTGGCGGCGCGCAACGACGAGCGTGTCGACCGGATCATGGCCGAGTCGCTCGTGCTGATCGATCCGATGCAGAACCCGGACGGGCGCGCGCGCTTCATCTTCCAGAACACCATCGCCGGGGCGCGCTGGCCGGACCCGGACCCCCTCGCCGCAGAGCACGACGAGCCGTGGCCGGGGGGACGGGTGAACCACTACCTCTTCGACCTCAACCGGGACTGGTTCGCGCAGACGCAGCCCGAGACGCGAGGACGGGTCGCGGCGCTCCTCGACTTCATGCCGCACGTCGTGGCGGACCTGCACGAGATGGGCGGCAACTCCACGTACTACTTCCCGCCCAACGCGATTCCCGGCAACACCTGGACCACCGAGGCGCAGAAGGAGCTCAACGACGTGTTCGGCCAGGCGATGGCCGCCGCCTTCGATGCGCGCGGCTTCCAGTACTTCAACCGCGACACGTACGACGCGTTCTATCCGGGCTACGGCGTCTCGTGGCCGATGGCGCAGGGCGCCATCGGCGCGACCTACGAGCAGGCCTCCGCCCGCGGCCTCGTCTACGCGCGAAGCGACGGCGATCTGCTCACCTACGGGGATGGCATCCTGCACCACTTCACCGCGGCGCTGACCACGATGGATGCTGCCGCCCGCAACCGGGAGCGCATCCTGCGCACGTTCGCCGACTTCCGGTCGAGCGCGGTGGAGATGGGCCGCAGCGGCGCCCGGGAATACGTCCTGCACTCCGCGCACGACCCCGGCATGGCCGAGCGACTCGCGCGCACGCTCGTGGCCAACGGGATCGAGGTGGGCGCAGCCACCGAGCCGGTCCGGGTGGGGGGCCGCACGCTGCCCGCGCGGGGAACGTTCGTCGTTCCGATGGACCAGCCCGGGCACCGCCTGATCCGGAACCTCCTCGATCCACACACGCCGATGGACTCGGCGTTCGTCGCCCGTCAGATCCAGCGGCGCGCAAACCGCGAGCCGGACCAGATCTACGACGTGACCGCCTGGAGCCTCCCCTTGCTCTGGGACGTGGAGCTCTTCCGCAGCGAGCGCGGCACCGGTGCCGCGACGACGCCCGTGCGCGCGGCACCGCAGGACACCGTGGAGGCGAGCCTCCCCGCCGCGCAGGTGGGCTACCTGCTGCCGTGGGGCACGAACGGGGCGGCCGCGGTCGCGGAGGCGCTGCGCGAGGGCATCCGTGTCCGCTCCGCCGGCGGGGGCTTCGAGTTGGGCGGGCGGCACTTCGGCGTGGGCACCGCCATCGTCCGCGCCTCGGACAACGGGCCCGACCTGGCCAGCCGCTTGGGCGTCATCGCCGGGCGGCACGACGCCGAGGTCGTTCCCGTCGACGACTCCTACATCCGCGAGGGGACGTCCCTCGGCAGCGGCCGGACACGCATGCTGCGCGAGCCTCGCGTACTCCTGGTGTACGACGAGCCCGGCTCCACGAACTCGGCCGGCTGGACCCGCTACGTGCTCGAGCGACGTTACGGGCAGCGCACGACCGCCGTGCGGGCCTCCACCCTCGGTCGCGCCGTGCTCTCCGACTACGACGTGATCGTGTTCCCGAGCGGTAACTACGCCGGCGTGGTGGGCGAGGGCCTCCGCGACCGGCTGCAGGCGTGGATGCGCGAAGGGGGCACCATCGTCACCATGGCCGAGTCGACCCGATGGGCCGCGCGCGCCGGCCTCCTGTCCACGACCGCGGAGCGCCGGGGGGGACGCCCCGAGGGGACGGCGCCGAAGCCTTCTGGTACGCCCGAGCAGCCGATCCAGTATCTGGAGGCGATCGCGCCGGTCGACGAGGCGCCCGAGCAGACGCCCGGCGCCATCGTGGACGTGATCCTCGACACCGACCACTGGCTCGCGGCCGGAACGGACGGCGACATCGGCGCGATGGTCGAGGGCTCGCGGATCTTCACGCCGATCACCCTCGACCACGGCACCAACGTCGGCCACTACGCGGACATCGACCACCTGGTGCTGGGCGGGATCGTCTGGGAAGCCGCGAAGCCCCAGCTCGCGAACAAGGCATACCTGATGATCGAGCCCGTAGGCCGGGGCCAGCTGGTGGCGTTCGCGGAGGAGCCCAACTACCGAGCCTACGCGGAAGGCACCGAGCTGCTCTTCATGAACGCGGTGCTGCTCGGACCGGGCCGTTAAGCCTGGCCTCAGAAGCGTACGCGCAATCCGACGACGCCGGTGACGTAGTCCTGCAGGTCGATGTCGATGGGCAACCGGAACGACAGCTCGGGCCGGCCCCGCGCGTGCACGAGCCTCAGGAATACCGCGAGGTCCTGCTGCGTGCGCTGGTCGAAGCTCCCCGTGCCCGTGAGCCGAAGTGTTCCGGCGACCCGCCCGCCCGCCTGCACCGCCCGGGTGAAGCCGAGCCCGATCTCAGCCCGGAAGCGCGCACGCACGTCGGTGTCCGCCTCACCGTGCGGGGGCAGCGCGACCGCACCCAGCTCGAGATCGGCCACCGAGCCGTCCCGGAACACGATGTGCGGGACGACCGCCAGGCTCATCCCCCAACGTCCGGCCAGGTACCGCTCGCGGTGCACCAGGTCGGAGAGGAGCGCCATGTCGGTCGCGAAGTCGTCGTCGCCCATCTCGCGCGAGAGGGGAAGCGAGATCAGACAGCTCGAGGGGGATGCCGCCGGGACGCGCCCACCCCCCGACGGCCGGGTTCGCGAGCGTCGCGCTGCGGGCGCGACCGGACGTGGAGTAGGCCAGCCCAGCGCGGACGATCCACCCCGCATCGACGCCCCGCGGGACCCGCCCCTCCAGGGCGAGCAGCCCGGACGCGAGGTCGTAGTTCTCACCCATGAGCGGCTTGGACACCGCAACCTCGAGCGAAGGCCTCGTGGCCGGCGGAGGCGCCGGAAGCTGCCCCGACAGGACCCGGGGAAAGGCGAGCGCGAAGGCGAAGAGCACGCCCATCACCCCGGACGGGCGCCTGCGGAAGGTCGGCCGACGGTGGGTCGTCATCGTGCCTCGACCCCGGTGAAGAAGGCGATCGTCTCGGCGGTCGCGTCGAGGTTCCGACTCAGCCTCCCCGTGCTCTTCGGCCAGGGCCCGGTAGGACCGGGCCACGTGTGCCCTCCCCCCTCGACGCGATCGAGCTGGACGTGGACGTCTCCGTCGCACCCCGAGTAGCGCGCGATCGACACGGTGGTGCCGTCCTGGTTCGCGTCCGCGCGGGTCTCCTCCGTGGGCGTGGGAGCGCACCCCAGCACCTCCACCCACGTCGCGACGGTCTCGGGCACGGACAGGATGGGCGCGCCCGACCCGAAGCCGCCGTAGAGCATGACCGGGATCCGCGTCGCCGTGGATGACGATCACAGGGAAGGGAGCGGCCGGCGTGCATCCCTCCGCGACCCCCCGGACGGGCATGCCCGCGACCGCGGCGATCCCCGCGGGCGCCCGCTCGCTGGTGCAGCCGTAGCGATGGGCGAGCTGGGCGCCCTGCGAATAGCCCGCGACGTACACGCGCATCGTGTCGACGGGCAGCTCGGTCGAGAGCTGCCGGACCAGCGTGTTCAGGAACGCCACGTCGTCGACGCCCGCCAGCTCCGCGGCGGTGCAGCCGCACCCGGTCGCCCACTCGCCGCCGACACCGTCCGGGTACACGGTGATGAAGCCGGCCTCGTCCGTGCGCGCGTCCGCGGCGATGCGGGCCCGGAAGCCGTGCCCCGTGTCGCCGGCCCCGTGAAGAACGACGAGCAGGGGGCGACGGTCGCCCGCCGCGATCCCGTCGGGCACGCGCAGGTCGTACGTGCGGTCGTAGAAGCCGGAGTGCACCCAATGGCCCACCTCCCCCTCGCCCTCCTGCTTGGAGAAGTCGATCGGCGGGGTCGTGGTCGAATCCGCGCAGGCGGCCCCACCGAGGAGGGATGCGAGCGCCAGCATGCGCCAGGTCGTCGCCGCGATCCGCGGGTCTCGCCATCGGCCCCTCCTCCCGACCTTCGCCGCCACTGCGTTCTCGTCGCACCTTCTACGCAGAGGGTCGAGGCCGTCTTACCGGCGCGGACCTCGACGCGGTCGCCGTCGCGCGAGGACCTTGCCGCACGCCGTGCGGCTCCGGATCTTGGCGGCCGCCCGACCAGGATCCCGGACCGGGCGAGCGACGACGCGTTCGCCCACCTCGTCCGGCGCCAGTCCGGAGACGACAAGTGACATCCGAGCAAGGGCAAGGCCGACCGGATCCTCGATGCGGCCCAGCGGGTCCTGGCGTCCGAGGGATTCGCGGGCACCACGATCGCCAAGGTAGCGGCCGAAGCGGGGGTGAGCCGCGGGCTCCTCCACTACTACTTCAAGAGCAAGGAGGACCTGCTCGCCCGGATGCTTCGGCGGAGCACCGAGGAATCCTGGCGGATCATCCGCGACCTCGTGACCCGGTCCAACTCCCCCGAGGAGCTCGCCGACAACGTCACGCACGCCATGCAGGAGTACTCCCGCACGCACGGAAGCGCGCTCAGCCTGCTGGCCGAAGGGCTGGCGGTGGCCCGCAACCATCCCCGGATCCGCGACGAGATGACCGCCCTGCACCGGGAGGGTCAAGCGATCTTCTCAGAGGCGTTCGAGGCGCTGGGGAGCGACGGGAAGGTGGAGATCTCGATCCCCGCCCGGGGCCTGTCCACCGTCCTCATCGCCCTCTTCGACGGGCTTGGCCTCGAGCTCCAGACGATCTCGGGCCTGGGCGAGGACGAGGAGACGTGGGCCGCGTTCCGGGAGAGCGTCCTGCGCCTGGTGAGCTGACCGTCGACGGATCGGCCCCGGCCGGATCGGAGGCCCGCCTCACCACACGCCGGGCACGAGCCGCCTCGTCCGCTCCGGTAGTCCCGGAACTCCGCGCCGTACGCGCCGCAAGGTACGCGTCGAGGGTGGGCACGTGCACGAATGCGAAGCTCGCGGCCATGAGGACGGGGACGAGCAATGCGCCCCACCGCCCCGCCGCGAGTGTGAAGCCCGTGAACAGCACCAGATCGCCGAAGTAGTTGATGTGCACGGCGCGGGCGAAGAGCCCGCGCGTGTACAGCCTGCCGACATGCTCGGGACTCTTCTTCCAGTTCATGCGGCCCCACTCGGACGCGGTGTTCAGCCAGGAGCCCAGGACGTACAGGATGACGCCGGTGATGCCCACCGCCCCGAGACCCGCCGTGTTCGATCCACCGAGGAGCGCCAGGCTCCCGTGGATGAACGCCAGCCAGGGGACCACGGCGGCGACCTCGCGCCAGTCCATCCGCCTGCGCAGGAGGACGAAGCTGGTCAGCGCGAAGCGCAGCAGGTAGACCACCGACATCGACGCGAGCAGCACCCGCCGCACCCGGGAACCGGTGTCGAAGCGGAGCGGGCCGATCCGGTCCAGCGTCTCCAGCCCGCCCCCCAGGAGCAGCCAGACGACGACGCCGACGATGGCCAGGTGCGCGCAGAAGAGCGCGATCGGGGGCCCGAATGCCCTGGAATGGTCACCGTGCACGGTCTCTCCTCCTTCGGGCGCAGTGCGCGCCATCAGCGCCCGCTACCCGATTCAGTGGATGCGAACGGCCAGGCCGACGAACGCGATGAGCCCCCCGCTGCTCGGGGCCTCCTTCCCAGACGCCCCGCTCGCCGTGGAAGGCGTGCACGCCCGCGCGTAGCCTGACCGGCCCATGCTGCGCGAAGAACGACACGCCCCACACGTGGCCGAAATCGGCCCGCCCCAGAGCGGACGCCACGACGCTCCCGCCGGTACGCGCACCCAGCCAGCCACCACCCGAGACGGCGGCACCGACGGTCACGTCGAGCGGCGCGGTGAGCGACCGGCGCCACGACAGCCGCCCGACCACGTCCATCAGGACGTACTCGGGCTCCATGGGGTGCGCCCCCGCGGAGCTCGAGCCCAGCCCGGGGTCGACGGCGGAACGGATCCAGGTCAGGTCCCAGCCCACGCCTACATGCTCCGACAGGTCCACCTCGGCGAACGCGCCGACCTCCGGCTCCGAACGGGTCCGCCCGCCGGAGAGCTGCGCTGCGTTCCGGCCCGCCCGGACGCCGACCCAGGCCTGCTGGGCACCGAGGGCTCCGGGAAGGATCGCCAGCGACAGCAGCAGGAAGAGGACTCGGCTCATCGGGCGACCCTCCGAATGCGGGGATACAGAAACGCACGGGCGCTGGCGACGAGCGGCACGGCGAACAGGAGGAGCAAGCCCGTGTTGAGCACGGCGTTGGCCGTAGCGCCACGAATCACCGAGACCGTCGTATCGGCCAGGTACCAGCAGATCAGGGGGACGACGATGGCCGGCCACGCCCACCGCTCCCGCCGCCGGAAGGGCCCGCGCAGAACAGCGACCATCAGGAGACCCCATCCGCCCATGACCGAACCCGTCACGCCGAAGACCCAGTCGCGGTAGACGGCCGCCTCGGGTGGTACGATGCCGTCCGGCCAGAACGTGGGATCCACGTACCGGTTGACGATCGCGTCCACCGGCGCCGAGGAGGGGAACGCGGTCAGGAGGAAGCCTGCCGCTGCAACGCAGACGGCCACCGCGGTGAGCCACGCGTCCCACCAACCCCTCCCCGTGGATTCTCCCATCGTCACGCGACCGGCTTCCCCTGGTGCACCGTCCGGCCATGATTTGGTTGGCCGTCCAACTTATACCAAGTTGCCACATCGAGCACGGATGTCAACCTCCCGCCCGCCCGCCTCGCTGCACCGAGCGAAGCGGGGCCGTATCATGACGAATCCACCCTCGAGTGCCCACGGAGGACATCCCATGATGCGAACCCTCGTGATCGCCCTGGCGGGCGCGCTCCCCCTTTCGGCCCTGCCCCTCCGCGCGCAGCTCCCCGACCTGACCCGCGAGACCGCCGAGGCGCGCACGGTGCTCGCCTCCGCTCCGATGACGCGGGCCCTCGACTACCTGCGCGCGGCCCGGGAGGAGACCGTGCGGGAGTGGCTGGGCCTGTGCGAGGCCTACGGGCCGTCCGGGGGTGAGGAGCCCCGTGCCCAGCTCATCTACCGGCTCTTCCGCATGTACGGGCTCCAGCGGGTGCGCATCGACGACGCGTACAACGTGATCGGTGAGCGTCCCGGGGCGGGCGACGGCCCGACCGTCGTGCTGAACGCGCACCACGACAACGTGCCGCTCTTGCCCGAAGGACAGCCGATCTCGGCCTTCGAAGCCGACGGACGCGTGTGGTGCCCGGCGGCCGGCGACGACCTGATGGGCGTCACGCAGCTCCTCACCGTGCTGCGCGCGATGAACGCCGCCGGAGTGCGCACCCGGGGGGACGTCTGGTTCGTGACGGTGTCCGGGGAGGAGGCTCCCACCGGCCCGTCCCACCCCGACGCCAGCCCGGGGATGGAGCTCCTGGTGCGCTCGAACTACCCGACGAACCTGGACTGGGCTCGGGGCGACATCCTCGTCCAGTTCCACGGCCAGGGGGGCGCCGGCGTGGCGACGGGCCGCATCCCCGTCCGCAACAGGTCGCAGCTGCGCATGTTCGCGGACTTCGCCCGCGACCGATGGGCGCCCCACGCGGTGGACGCCCTGGCGCGGGCGATCGTGCGCATCGGACGCGAGGTGCGCGACCCTCGATCGACGGAGCTCGCATTCGACGCCGCGCCGGACAACCGCCCTTCCGGTCCCGTCCTCTACCTGAACATGGGCATGATCCACGCGAGCGAGATCATCGCCCGGCCGGCCAGCGAAGCGTGGGTGCGCTTCGACATGCGCGCAGACACGGAGGGGCGGCTCGGGGAGGCGCACGCGGCGATTCGCAAGATCGCCGCCGAGGTGGCGGCCGAGATGGGCGAGGGCTTCTCCTTCGCCTACGACATCAACAGCAAGAACGGCCGCGAGGCGCCGATCGCCGGGTGGAGCGAGGTGGACAACGCCCCGGCGCGCATGGCGGCCGCCGCCGCGAACGTGCTCTACGGCGGGACGCCGGTCATCGACTCGACGTCGGGCTGCGGGGACTGCGTACGCGCCTACCGCGGCGGGATGCCCGCATTCTCGTTCGCGGGTTCCGTGGTCGACTACAACGACGGCCGCTTCGAGGTGCGGCGCGGTCCCGTGACGACGTCGGCGACGCGGGTGGCTTCCGCGTCGCACGACGTGACCGAGAGCGCGGAGATCGTCCGGCTGTGGGCGGGCGTGAAGCAGGCGCTGCTGTTCACGGTGGCGTACACCGGGCTGGCGCAGTAGGGGGGGGCACCCGAGCCTCGTCTTCCAGCGAACGCGTTCCGTCGTGGCCAGCGCTGGCGACCCATTGGAGTCGGTCTTGCCGTTTCCGGGGCACACCGGTATGCTCTCCCTAGACCCTCTAAGGAGAAGGCCATGCCCACCGAACGCGGAGACCTGCTGCGCGGGACGCTGGAGATGCTCATCCTGCGGAGCCTCGAGGACGGACCCATGCACGGGTACGGGATCACGGAGCGCCTACAGCGGGTGTCGGACGTCCTGACTGTGGACGAAGGCTCTCTCTACCCCGCCCTGTACCGCATGCAGAAACGCGGTTGGCTCAAGTCCCGCTGGGGGCGGAGCGAGAACAACCGCAAGGCGCGCTTCTACTCGCTCACCGCGGCCGGACGCAAGCAGCTGGAAACCGCCGCGTCGAGCTGGGCCCGCTTCAGCGACGCCGTGACCAGGGCGATGGAGGCCTGAGCGGACCCGTGCGGCGCCTGCGTCTCTGGATCGTCCGGCTCCTCCTGCGGGACGAGCTCGCGAAGATCGAGCGGGAGATCGACGAGGAGTTTCGCTTCCATCTCGACATGAAGACGGACGCCCTGGTCGCCGAGGGGATGGACCCCGACGAGGCCCGAGCCCAGGCCGTTCGATCCTTCGGCGACAGCGACCGGTTCCGCGAGGCGGCAACCCGCTGCTTGTCCGAGATCCACTCCAGCGACCGGCGGGCCGCGCGGCTCGGCTGGCTGGGACAGGACCTGCGCGACGGCTTCCGGCAAATGGCCCGGCGTCCCGGGTTCACCCTCCTGGCGGTCGGCACCCTGGCGCTGGGCCTCTCCACCGGCACGGCGGTGTTCGCGTACGTGAATGCGTACTCGAGGCCGTTTCCCGGCGCCGATGCGCGGGAGCTCCAGCAGGTCTACCTGTCGTCGAAGGACGACCCCTATGGAGCCCTCTCCTACCCCGACTTCGAGGACCATGGCCTACGCGCACACCGGCAGGGCGGAGGTGAGCGTCGGCGACGTCGTAGCGGCAAGACTACTCGCTGTGTATCCCCATCATGGGGTCCACCCGCGTGGCGCGGTAGGCCGGCAGGTACGTGGCCCCCAGCGACACGAGCCCGAGCACGCCCGCCACGGCGACGTAGACCCTCACGTCCAGGGGACTCACTAACGCCGGGCAGCGGCCCGCGCCCCGCCGCCGCCTCAGACGAACAGGTTGACGTTGGCCTCGTCGGCCTCGCCGAGGTAGCTGGCGACGCCGACGTACTCGAGCCCGTCGATCAGCTCCTCGGGCTTGAGGCCCATCACGTCCATGGACATCGTGCAGGCCATCATCTTGATGCCCTGCTCGCGCGCCGTTTCGATGAGGCCGTCGAGGCTTGATACGTTCTGCTGGCGCATGACGAGCCTCATCATCTTCGCCCCGAGGCCGCCGAAGTTCATCCTCGACAGGTTCAGCTTGCCCGGCCCGCGTGGCATCATGCGCCCGAACATGCCCTGAAGGAAGCTCTTTCCCTTCGCCTTCGGACCGGTAGGCCTACGCAGGGCATTGAGCCCCCAGAAGGTGAAGAACATCGTGACGTCGTCGCCCATCGCTGCAGCGCCGTTGGCGATGACGAAGGCCGCCAGCACTTTGTCCAGATCGCCGCTGAACACGATGATGGTCTTCCTGGTCGTGTCCGCCATGTCGGTTTCTCCTCATCGGTCGAGCCCTTCGATCCGACTGCCGGCCAGGGTATGGAAGAACAGCGCGACCGGCCGGTAGATCGCGTGGGCCAGCTTGGTGAACGGAAGCAGCAGCACGAGCTCCATGGCCATCGCGACGTGCACCAGGAAGACCCAGTACCCCCACGTCGGGGGGTGCGGCAGGTAGAGCGCGAGCTCGATGCCGAAGCCGGTCACGCCCGTCATCCACAGCAGTGCGAGCAGGAGCCAATCCGGGAACCTGGACTCGCTCGCGGTGCGGTTGGCGTGGCGCGAGCGGTTCCAGATGAGCAGCGTCGTTCCGTAGATCATGGCGGCGCCCGCGACCGTGCCGAGCAGCCGTACGGGGTACCAGATCGGTACCGGCGTGCCGGTGGCCTTGATGCCGGCGAGCGCAAGGCCGTAGTCGAGGATCGTGGCCAGGAGCAGGCCCAGGAAGCCCCAGATCGTCAGTGCGTGGAGCAGCCAACGACGTCGGTACAGCGGCTCGGTCTCCTGGGCGCTGCCGCAGTCCTTCCGATACCGATGCTGACCGATGGCCTCGACGCCGAGGGCCACCCACAGCGCACCGAGCGAGCGGCGCCAGGCCCCGGGACTGCCGAGGAGATCGCCGATCCGGATCCCCTCGCGCCGGGCGATTCCGCGCGCCATGGTGACGACGCCGACGAGCCCGGCCAGGGCGACGAGGCTCATCACCGCGACCCCGGTCACGTGAATGAGCCGCTCGGGGATGAAGTCGAAGAGCGCCAGTCGGCTCGCGCTCTCCGGCCCGTGCGAGGCGTACATGAACAGCGCGAAGAAGGCGGCGATCGCCAAAGCGATGATCGTGCCGATCGTCGGGCGCGTGGACAGCGCCCGCGCCAGCCGCGTCCGGTCGTAGCTGGCTATGGCGTAGCGTCGCGCGGCCGCCATGAAGCCGGCCGGGTCGGCCTGCGTGGGGCAGCTGTCGGAGCAGGCCCCGCAGTGGTAGCAGGTCCAGAGCTCCTTGCTCGAGACGAGCGCGTCCTTCATGCCGAGCTGCGCGTACCGGATCATCCGCCGCGGGAAGGTGCCGGCGTCGTCGGACAGCGGGCAGATCGCCGTGCAGTTGCCACAGCTGAAACAGGCGGAGACGTCGGCGGCGCCGAAGCGCTTGATATCGGGCAGGAGGTCTGGATCAAGCCGGACCCCCGGCGGTGCCATCGTCGCCTCGGCGCTTCCCGCGTGGACTTCGGGTGCGGTAACCGTGGTCATTTGGCCCCGTCCTCGCCGTCGGCCTTCTTGACGGCGGCGTACTGGAAGAACCCCTCGTCGGTCGGCTCGGCGAGCTCGACCAGCTTTCCGTACCGGCGCATCCCCATCACCCAGAAGACCGTTTCCTCGCTCGGCCTTCCGATGGCCTCGGCGATCTCGGGAACGGTGTGGGGTCCGTCGCCCAACGCACGGAGGATGTCGCCGTGCATGAGCGGCTCCTCCCTGATGATCTCTCGGGCTTCGCGGGTCGTGCTCATGCCGCCGATGTCTCCAGCAGGTTGTCGATCATCCCGCGGATCTGCTCGTCGGTGTTGCCGAGCAGATCGATCGCGTCCTCGGGGCAGTACGGGGCGCAGCCGCCGCAACCCTTGCAGGCGGTGGCGTCGATGGTGATCACCTCGCGCTCGCCGCTGGTGACCTTCCGGATCGCACTGTAGGGGCAGGCCTCCTCGCACTCGCCGCACCCGGTGCAGGCCTCGGCGTCGACGGTCGCGACGAGCGGGTCCAGCTCGGCGGTCCCCTGCATCAGCATGGCCCCGCACTGGGTCACCGCGGCCAGGCTCGAGGCGACGGACTCCGACGAGGTCTTCGGGCCCTGGCAGGCTCCGGCGATCATCACGCCGTCGACCACCGTTTCGACCGGGCGCAGCTTGGGGTGGATCTCGTTGTAGAAGCCGTCGCTGCCGAGCGGCAGCTTGAGCAGATCGGTCAGGTCGGCGTTCTGCCGCGGGACCATCCCGGTGACCAGCACGACGAGATCCGCCTCGAGCGAGACCTCTCTCGCCACCGGTCAGTGCGTCGACCGTCGTCACGAGGAGCTTGCCTTCTCCGCCACGTTCCACCGACGGTGGCGTGTCGTCGGGGAATTTCATGTAGACCGAGCCGCGCTTGCGAGACTCTTCGTACATCAGCTCGTAGCGACCGTAGGTCCGGATGTCGCGGTACAGGTGGTACTGGCGCGCGGCCACGTCGTGGCGCGAGACCTGGATCGATTCGTGGACGGCGGCGGAGCAGCAGTACTTCGAGCAGTATGCGTTGCCCCCCTCCTGCCTGTTGCCCACGCAGTAGATGTATGCGATGGTCCGAACCGGCCGGTCCTTGTAGCGGATCGAACCCGGCGACGCGTCGACCAGCTCCTTGAACTCGGCGAGGGTCAGCACGCCCTCGATGCCGTAGCCGTACTCGCCGGCCTCCGGCTGGTACGTGTCGAAGCCTGTGGCGATGACGATCGCGCCCGCCTCGATGCGCCACGGTCTCCGGCGCGCCGCCATCCGACGGCGTAACGCGCAGCTCCGCGCGGTAGTTGCCGAAGCTCCCGGACTTGCCGACCAGCTCGGCGCGGGTGAAGACCGTGATGGTCGGGCGCTTCCGGACCTCGGCGACGAGGCTCGCGACCAGATCGCGGCCGGCCCGCTCGTGCGGAAACATCGGCCCCAAGCGCCCCACCCAGCCGCCGAGCTCGGCCTCGCGCTCGACGAGGGTGACGCCGAGGCCGATGTCCGCCAGCCCGACGGCCGCGCGCAGCCCGGCGATGCCGCCGCCGACCACCAGCGCGCGGGAAGTCGTCTCGACGCCGATGGGCTCGAGGGGCACCGACGCCCGGGTCTTGGCGACGCCGGCGCGGACGAGGCCGATGGCCTTGCGGGTCGCCCCCACCGGGTCGTCGCCGTGGGCCCAGGAGTCCTGCTCGCGGATGTTGACCTGGGTGTACTGGAAGGGGTTCAACCCGGCGCGCCTGGCGACGCCGCGGAAGGTGAACAGGTGCAGCTTGGGCGAGCACGACGCGACGACCAACCCATCGAGGCGCTCTTCCTGGATCTTCTGGATCATGTCGTGCTGACTACCGTCGGAGCACGCGAACATCGTGGTCTCGGCGTGCACCACGCCGGGCTCGTCGGCGACGGCGTCGCGCACCCTGGCCACGTCGACGTAGTCGGAGATGTTCCCGCCGCAATGGCAGATGTAGACGCCGATGCGTCGCTCGCTCATGACGCCACCTCCATCGCCGCGGCTCGCGGATGGCCGGTCTTCTCGAGGTGGGCGGCCACCTGGGCGACCGCCGCACCGGCGTGCGTGATGGAGTCCACGATGTCCTTGGCCCCGGACGCAGTGCCGGCCACGAAGACACCCGGGATGCTGGTCTGACCGGGGTTCAGATCGTCGTTGGGCTCGGCGACGTAGGCGAACTCGTCGAGGCCCAGCGGCTCGCCGACGAACAGCCGCTCGATGTCGCGGTTGGGCTGGACGCCGACCGCCAGCACGACCAGGTCGTACTCGGCCTGGCTCAGCTTGCCGCCGTTCTCGATGTCCTCGTAGTGGAGGACGAGGTTGCCGTCGGGCTTCTCGGTGATCTTCGCCACCCGGCCCTTGATGTAGGCGGCGCCCAGCTCCTTGGCTTCCTCGTAGAACTCGTCGTAGCGCTTTCCGGCCGCGCGCATGTCCATGTAGTGCATGGTCACGTCGGCCAAGGGGAGGGCACCCATGATGAGCTGGTTCTGCTTGATCGAGTACATGCAGCAGATCTTCGAGCAGAGCGGGTTGCCGACGGTCTTGTCGCGCGAGCCGGTGCACGAGACATAGGCGATGCGGTCGGGGACCTTGCCGTCGCTCGGGCGCAACACC
The DNA here is from genome assembly GCA_963848895.1 of uncultured Gemmatimonadales bacterium. Classification (GTDB taxonomy): domain Bacteria; phylum Gemmatimonadota; class Gemmatimonadetes; order Longimicrobiales; family Gaopeijiaceae; genus SZUA-318. The sequence continues at coordinate 202,742 of CAWKGE010000012.1, read as the reverse complement.
GTGTTGAAAGGCCGTGTCGGCGCGAGCAGCCGGTCCATCTGCATGCCGGTGATCACGTTGGGGTACTTGCCCCAGCCGTACTCGGGCTTCGCATCGGCCGCGAAGAGCTTGAAGCCGGTCGAGACGACGACCGCACCGACCTCCACCTCCATGGTGCGCTCGTGCATGCTCAGGTCGATGGCGTCGGCCGGGCAGGTCGCGACGCACTGTCCGCACTCCGAGCAAACGCCGCAGTCGAGGCACCCGCCGGCGGCGAAGTGCGCCTCGGCCTCGGTCAGCACCGGCTCGATCTCCGCGAAGTCGCGCGGCGCCGGCGAATGCGAGGCGTCGAGCTTCACCGGTTCCCGGTGGGTGTAGGTCTTCTGCCGGGACAGCACCTTCGCCTTGTCGATGGCGCGCCAGCCGGTCGTCGAGGGCCTCGAAGCCGTTCAGCCCGCGGCCCTGGAGCCAGCGGTCGATCATGTGGGCCGCGCGGCGCCCCAGCCCGACGGCGTGGGTGATGTCGGACGCCCCAGTGACGACGTCGCCGGCGGCGAACAGGTAGGGGACGTCGCTCTGAAGCGTCTTCGGGTCCACCCGGATCCCACGCTTCTCGGACACGGCGACCCGTGCCTCGAAGGGGGCGGCGTCGGGGACGAGCCCGATCGCCGGGATCACCACATCGCACGCCATCACGAGCTCGGCGCCCTGGATCGGCTCCGGGCGACGCCGCCCCGAGGCGTCCGGCTCGCCCAGCTTCATGCGGGTGCAACGCACGCCGGTCACCTGGCCGCTCGCGTCGCCGACCACGGCCACCGGCGAGACGAGGAACTCGAAGCGGACGCCTTCCTTCTCCGCGTCCTCGACCTCGGTGGCATGGGCGGGCATCTCCTGTCGACCACGACGGTACGCGACGAGGGTGTCGACCGCGCCGAGGCGCCGCGCGGTCCGCGCCGCGTCCATCGCCACGTTGCCGCCACCGACGATCACCACGCGCTTCCCCTGGAGGTCGGGCGCCCTGTCGAACCGGACGTCGCGCAGGAAACCGAGGCCGGAGACCACTCCGGTTGCCTCCTCGCCGGGCACCCCGAGGCCGGTCGCCCGGGGCGTGCCGGTCGCCAGCAGGACGGCGTCGTACCCCTCGCGCTTGAGCGCCTCGAGGTCGTCGACCCGCGTGTCGGTCACGATCTCGACGCCGAGCGCGGTCACGTTGCGGATGTCCTGCTCGACGACCTCCTGGGGCAGGCGGTACACCGGGATCGCCTGGCGAAGGAATCCGCCGGGCTCGGGCGCCGCCTCGACGATCTTCACCCGGTAGCCCTTGCGGGCGAGCTGCCAAGCGGCGGTCAGCCCCGCCGGCCCCGAGCCCACGATCGCCACGCTCTTGCCGTTGGACGGCGCAGGCTGGACGCCGGGCCCGTCGTGCGTGGCGTAGTGGCGCTCGGCGATGAAGCGCTTGAGCCGCCGGATCGGCAGCGGGCCCTCGAGGTCATCCCGCGTGCACTCCGCTTCGCAGGGCGCGTAGCAGGCTCGCCCGAGGGAGCCGACGAGCGGCGTCGCGTCCAGCACGAGCTGGAACGCCTCCTCGTACTTGCCGCTGCGGATGAGCGAGACGTAGCCGTGGGCCTTGATCCCCGCCGGGCAGGTGCCCGTGCAGGGCGACGTGCCCTCGCGGGTGATGACCGCCTTCTTCGGCACGGCTTGCGGAAACGGGATGTAGGCCGCTCGGCGCGCGACGAGGTCGGCGTTGAACTCGTCGGGCACGGCCACCGTGCACACCTGCTCGCACTCCTGGCAGCCGGTGCAGGCGGCGGTGTCGACGTACCGCGCCTTCTGGCGCACCGTGGCGTGGAAGCGCCCCGTGTCGTCCCGGCGAATGCTCTGCACCTCGCCGTAGGTGATCGTGGTGATGTTCGGGTGGTTGATCGTAGAGGACATCTTCGGGCCCGAGATGCAGCTCGCGCAGTCCAGCGTCGGGAAGACCTTGCTCAGCAGGATCATCCGTCCACCCACGCTCGCTTCCTTCTCGACCAGCAGGACCTTGTAGCCCATGTCGCCGAGCTTCAGCGACGACTCCATGCCCCCGATGCCGGCCCCGATCACCAGCGCGTCGTACTTCATGCCGTTTCCGCTCCCGCCGCGCTCAGCCTGGCCAGCATCTCCGAGAACTCGCGCATGTACGTTACGAAGGGCTCGGCACACACCGAGCAGAGCGCCGCCATCTTCACCCGCTCCGGCTGGTATCCCTCGGCCTTCATCCGTTCCTGCGCCTCAGCGGCGATCCGCGCCGTGCGCGCGGCGCAATCCGGCAGGTAGGCGCACTCCTCGCCGTCCGCGGCGATGAACACGCCGTCGAATCCCCGCTCGAACGCGTGCACGATCCACGCAGGTCTGATCGCGCTGCTGCACGGCAGCGTGATCGTCGAGACCGTCGCCGGATAGTGCAGATGCCGGCTGCCGGCGAGGTCGATCCCGGGATCGGAGATGTTCTGCGTCGAAAACACCAGGATCCGCGGACCGGCCTCGCCGGTGGGAGTCTCCTGACCCGACATCTCGGTTACTTCGCCTTCCGGACGAACAGCCTCAGAGTATCCGGGCTCCTCGAGCTCGCCCAGGTAGTCGTGCCCCATCTTCTTGGCCCAGGCCGGCAGGTCCCTCTTCGTGCCGGAGTCCGTGGCCTGCACTTCCATGATCCCGCCGACCGGCACGCTGCCAATGCCCTTCTTCGCGGCCAGGATCGGCCCGGGGCAGGAGGTGCCGCGCGCGTCGACCACCTTGTCGATGCGGAGCTCGTTCAGCTCAGCCGTTGCCGTCGTCATCGTCGTTTCTCCTCTGGCGGCCCTGGGGGCCGGCCAGTCTGTAATGGCTTTGCGTGTGCGCAGGGCTTCAGTACGTACATGTGGCACACGCCTCTCGTCAGCGCCTGCGGCCAGCGCCGGTGACGGGGGCGGGCAGGTGGCCTCCGACAGCGCGATACGGCCGCCGGCTTCGCTCGCCAGCAGCGCGCGCGAAACCGTGCGACTTGTCACGATTGCACGCTGTGTGCCGGAGAGAACGGGAACATCCGAACGGGAGTGTGGACTGACCGAAACGCCAGTCGCACCAACGACTTTCGCTGTCCGATCCTGACTCCGCGTATCCCCCGGCCGTGGCGTCACCGGCGCAGACCGTTTCACCGGCGCCGCACCCCGCGCGCGTCCTTGGCATCGGCCGCACGACACCCTGACCCCGGATGAAGAGCTGGACCACAGCGCTTCCGGCGTTGACCGCAGTCGACCCGAGGGGTGGGAAGAGCGGCCTGGAGCCGGAGATTGACCGCGGTCAATACGCGAGGCGATCGCTTCTCCTAGTGTCCATGAGAGTTCGGCAGATGACCGAGCAACTGGGAGCCTGGGAAGGCAAACCACACAACCAGAGCAAACAAAGGAGACACATCATGCCAGTCCCACGCAGCATCTTCGCGGCGCTCGCAGCCGCGGCGCTTCTGGCCGCCCCCCTCGCGGGACAGGATCATGCCGTATACGTGTTCGCGACCGGGGGTGGTGTGAACGACCTCGCGAACCTCAACGACGGCAGGCACCCTGGATCTCAACACCACCGGCTGGAACCTTGGCGCCGGCGTGGGCGTCCAGGTGCAGAAGTACATCACTCTGAGGGCCGACTTCACCGCTGCCCAGAGCGCGCTGTATCGCAATGGCGCGGACATCGGTCAGGATGTGGACCGGTTCTTCTACGATGCGGCTGTGCAGTTCCAGTACCTGTTCCCCGGTGGTGCGGAACCGTACGTGTTCGCTGGCGGGGGCGGGGTGACGATCCATCAAGCTGGGACTTCCGGGGAGGACGCGACCAAGGGGACGTTCACCTACGGCCTCGGCCTCAACTACGCCGTGCCGCACACGGGGCTGCAGCTCTTCCTGCAAGCTCAGAACTGGGTGTATGACCCCACTGACATGACCGGAGCCATGTCCGGCCTGGACAAGTGGCAGAACGACCTGGCGTGGAGCGCCGGCGTCGGGTACCGCTTCGGGTTCTGATGGATGGGGCTCTCTCACGGCCCGACGGGCACCACCGCCCGTCGGGCCGTGTGACCCTCGACGCGGGGGATCCCGAGAGCGGTGCTATCGGGCTGGGAGGACGCAATGACTGACGACATCGCGCTACCGCTGCTCGAACAGAACATCCGCACGGCCCAGATGCTGGGGCACGCGGTGGCCCTGCGCGATCACGACACCAGCGCCCACAACGTGCGCGTCGCCCTCTATGCTGGCAGCCTGGGGGAAGCTCTCGGATTCGACGGGCCTATGATCCAGGGCCTGATGAAAGGCTCCTTCCTCCACGATGTCGGCAAGATCGGGATCTCCGACAGCATCTTGCTGAAACCGGGACCGCTGACCGAGGAGGAACTCGTGGTCATGCGCCGCCATCCGGTTCTCGGTGTGGAGTTGTTGGGAGACCTCCCATGGTTTGCGGACGCCTTGCCGGTGGTACGCCATCACCATGAGCGATTCGACGGCAATGGCTATCCTGACCGCCTGCACGGGGAGGCCACGTCTCCGTTGGCTCGCGCTTTCGCGATCGTGGACGTGTTCGACGCACTGGTCTCGATCCGCCCCTACAAGCCAGCGTTTTCGATGGTCGAGGCGTTGTCCTTCCTCATGACGGGAAGTGGCACGCAGTTCGACCCGAGCTTCGTCAGTACGTTCGTGCGGATCGTCCCATCCTTGTACAAGACGATCGCCCATCAGCCCTCGCATGCCGTGCAGCCTTACTTGGAGAGTCTGCGGTACCGGCACTTCGGCGCATGACCCTCACCCGTCGAGGGAACGACTTGCCGACAGCATCAGGCTGTGGCGGACCCGGCCGTCCTATCTCCAAGCGACGGCGGCTCACCGGGCTGATCCCGAACGGGCGGCGGCCGGGGACCTTTGACACCACCCCCTGCGCGGCGCACACTCCCCCGGTCCACACCGACCGGAGTCGAACGATGCGTGCCCTTCGTCATGCCTGCCGCTTCCCCGTCTCCTCGACGCTTCTCGTAACCGTCATCCTCGCCGGCTGCGCGGACGCCGGTGACCGGATACGGGGCTTCACCGCCGCCGGGACCGCGGAGCAACGAGCGATCGAGGAGGGGATCCTCGGTACCCCTTCGGGCGAACGGATGATGACGTACCACACGGCCCTCACCGCAGAGCCGCACCACGCCGGCACGGCAGCGAACGAGGAAGACGCACGTTACATCGCGGATCGGCTGCGGGAGTTCGGATTCGACTCCATCATGATGCCTCGCTACGAGGTGCTGCTTCCCTACCCGGTCGAGCGCGTGGTCACGCTGGTCTCGCCGGAGCGATACGAGCTCCGCCTCGCGGAGCCGCCGCTCCCGGACGATCCCGACACCGAGAAGGACGGCGTGCTTCCGCCGTTCAATGCCTACTCCGCCGACGGCGACGTCACGGCCGAGGTGGTCTACGTGAACTACGGCATTCCCGAGGACTACCGCGTGCTCGACTCCCTCGGCATCTCGGTCGAGGGAAAGATCGTCCTGGCCCGTTACGGCCGGAGCTGGCGTGGCATCAAGCCTCGCCTCGCAGCGGAGCGCGGGGCCGTCGGCGCGCTCATCTACTCCGATCCCGCGGATGACGGCTTCGTGAAGGGCGACACCCTCCCCGTGGGCAAGTGGCGGCCGAGCCAGGGTGTGCAGCGTGGATCGGTGATGGACATGCCCACCTACCCCGGCGACCCGCAGACCCCGTTCGAGCCCAGCGTGGCCGGTGCCGAGCGGATCCCGCTGGACCAGGTGACGACGATCCAGAAGATCCCGGTGCAGCCGATCTCGTACGGCGACGCCGAGCCGATCCTGCGTAACCTGGCCGGAGCCGGCGTCCCCGAGTCGTGGCAGGGCGGCCTCCCGCTCGACTACCACGCCGGCCCCGGACCCGCCCGGGTGCACATGCGGCTACGCTTCGACTGGTCGGTGCGCCCAATCGTGGACGTCATCGGGTTGCTGCTCGGTGACGAAGAGCCGGACACGTGGGTCATGGCCGGCGGGCACCGTGATGCGTGGACCTTCGGCGGCCGCGACCCGATCTCCGGAGCCGTGTCCCTGCTGGAGACCGCGCGGGCGCTGGCCGAGCAGGCCCGGGCCGGACACCGGCTGCGGCGGACGGTGGCCATCGCGAGCTGGGACGCGGAGGACTGGGGCCTGATCGGCTCCACGGAGTGGGCCGAGGAGCACGCCGACGAGCTGCCCGGCAAGGTGGCCGTGTACGTCAACCGGGAGAGCTACCATCAGGGCGAATTCCAGGCGTCGGGGTCCCACGCGCTGCAGCCCCTCGTCAACGACGTGACCCGGAAGGTGCCTTTCCCCCGAGAGGAAGGGACGACCGTCCAGCAGCGCTGGCTGGGGAAGGCGCAGGAGGACACCGCCGACGGGGAGGAGGGCGCCATGCCTCCCGTCGTCACCACGGACGGGCGACCCGACGTGCGCATCGGGGCGCTGGGCTCGGGGAGCGACTACACGGTCTTCATCGACCACCTGGGCATCCCCGCCCTCAACCTGGGCTTCGAGTCGCCCAACGGCGTCTACCACTCGCGCTACGACACCCACCACTACTTCGTCACCTTCGGCGATCCCGGCTTCGAGACCGGCGAACGTCTGGCCGAGGTGGTGGCGCTCTTCCTCGCCCGCATGGCCAACGCGGAAGTCCTCCCCTTCGACTATCGTGCCACCGCAGAGACGCTGGAGCGCTACCTGGACGAGGTCCAAGCCGAGGCGGACCAGCGTGGGATGGCCGTCGATCTCTCGTCGTTGCGGGATGCCTCCCGGGAGTTCGGGGCGGCCACGGACGTGCTCCAGGAGAGAGTGGAGGCGACCCTCGGGAGCGGCGACGCCCCCCGCGGAGGAGGTCCGGAGGCTCAATGACCTCATGCTCGACATCGAGCGCGGCTTCCTCACGGATCGGGGTCTGCCTGGACGGCCGTGGTTCCGCCACCAGCTCTACGCGCCCGGCTTCTACACGGGGTACGGTGTGAAGACGCTCCCGGGCGTTCGTGAGGCCATCGAGAACGGGGACGAGGGGGAGGCCGCCGATCTCGCGGGGCGCCTGGAGTCGTCGCTGCGGGACGTGACCTCCCGGATCCGGGAGGTCCTCGGGTAGGTCGGGCGCGGAACGCTGTAGTCCCCGGTCGACAGGCGCCGCTGCGACGCTGCAGCGAACCCCGTCGAGCATACCGTCGGGATGCTGGAAAAGCCGCGGGAAAGCTCGCGTTCTCCCGTCCGGGCAGGATCGTGCCGACCGAGGCAGGCTTCTTGCTTCCCTTGTCACGTGAAGAGTGCGTCGGCTCCCCCAAGCCGCCGCGCCATCGGCGATCTGCCCATAGATGGAGGGCCAGAGACCATGTGTTCCTGGCGTACCACCCCGATCCCGCGGGAGTGGCCGGCCGGCTCGCCTCGTTGCTTGGAGCGAACGGAGCGAGCGGGCAGCGCCGCTCCCCGCGATGGCCTCCGCCTCCTAGTCGGCCCGCAGCGCCTCCAGCGGGATTCACCCTCACGGCCCGCACCGCCGGGAGGAATGCGGCCGCCGAGGCCGCCGCGAGAAGCACCAGCGTCGAGCCGACCAGCGAGAGTGGGTCGGCCGGTGAGACGCCGAAGAGGAGCCCGCGTATCAGCAGCGATACGCCGGCACCCGCCACCAGCCCCAGGACCACCCCGGCTCCGACCATCCTCATCCCCTCGAGCATGATGAGCCCGAGCACGGCCCCGCGGTCGGCCCCCACCGCCATGCGGATGCCGATCTCGTGGCGGCGCAGCGTGACCAGATAGGCCAGGACTCCGTACAAGCCCACTGCGGCGAGCACGAGGCCCACCAGCGCGAAGACGCTCACGAGGCCCGTCCGGAACCGAGGCTGCGCCAGCGTGCCGCCGATGCGCGCGTCCATGGTCTGTACCTCGGAGACGGCGATGTCCGGGTCCTCGTCGCGCAGCGCGACACGCACGGCGGCCGCCACCGCCAGGGGATCCTCCCCTGCGGTGCGGATCGCCACCCGCATCAGGCCCGCCTCGGGGATACTGGTCGGCGGATACGAAGAACGCCGGCCGGCCTTCGTCCCCCAGCCCGGCCTCGTCGACCTTCGCCGACACGCCCACGACCCGGAACGGCTGATCCCAGAGGATCACGGGCTGCCCGAGCGGGTCCTCGCCGGGGAAGAGGGACGAAGCGAGCGTCTCACTCAGGATCATCACCGGCTCGGAACCGATTCCGTCGTCCTCCTGGAAGGAGCGACCGGCCAGGATCGGGATGCCCAGGACCCGGAAGTAGTCGCGGCTCACGAATTTCCTTCGGCCGGGGATCTGGTCCTGGTCCGTGCCCTCGCCGCGCCCTGGTCGGGAGAGGCCGTTCCACGGGCCGCCCCCCGGCGTCACCGGCAGCCAATCCGCGGCCGCCACCCCCTGCACGCCGGGGATCCCCCGGAGCCGTCGCAACGTCAGGTCCCAGGCGAGGTCGAGCTCCTCCGGCGATGCGTACTTGTGCGCCGGGAGCTCGACCCCGGCGGTGAGGAGAGAGCCGACCTCGAAGCCCGGATCGACCCGGTCGATCGAAGAGAGGCTGCGGTACAGCATCCCCGACGTGACGAGCAGGGTCATGGAGAGGGCCACCTGCGTGACCACGAGCGCGGATCGGGACCAGCCCCTTCGGGCCGGACCTCCCCGCCCCGCCCCGAAGCGGAGCGCGCCCGCCAGGTCGAAGCCGGCACCGCGCAGGGCCGGCACGACGCCGAAGAGCGGCACGGTCAGCAGCGACACCAGGAGAGCGAAGGACAGCACGGTGGGATCGACGCCGATCTCGCTCAGCCTGGGGATGGAGGCCGGCCCCACCGACCGGAGCAGCCGGCCTCCGACCTGCGCGATGAGAAGTCCGAGGGCCCCGCCAAGCAGGGCCAGCAGGACGTTCTCCACCACGAGCTGGCGGACGATGCGGCTTCTGCCGGCGCCGAGCGCCCGTCGCGTCGCCAGCTCGTTGGTCCGGGCCGTGGCTCGCGCCAGCGCCAGGGAGGCCACGTTCGCGCAGGCGACCAGCGGCACCAGGGCGACGATGCCCAGCAGTAGCAGGAGGACGGTCCTCGTGTTCCCGAAAAGGACCGTGTGCAGCGGCTGGAGCCAGTGGTACCATGCGGCGTAGTCGGGGTTGGCCGCCTGGATCCGCGCAGCCACGGCCTCCACCTGCGCCTGGGCCGCGGCCAGGGAAACCCCGTCCTTCAGCCGGCCGATGACGAAGAAGTTGTTGTTGCCTCGGCCCTGCGTGGCGCTCTCACCCTTCCGGCTCGGGAGCCATAGCTGCACCCCGGAGGCCGGGAACTCGAAGCCCTCCGGCATGACTCCGACGACCTCGGTCGGCCGCCCGTTCAGGGAGATCGTCCGCCCTACGATGGACGGGTCCGCGCCGAAGCGTCCCCGCCAGAAGGCGTGGCTCAGGATCGTGACGTCGGGCCCGCCGTCCACGGCCTCCTCCCAGCGGAACCCCCGGCCCAGAGTGGGGGCGACGCCGAGGACGGAGAAGAGGTTCGGCGTCACCTGGTTGCCGAGGACGCGGGTGGCCTCCTCCGTCCCCGACAGCAGCAACCTCGGGTAGAAGAGCTGGTAGGCTGCGACGTCTTCCATCGCGTCCAGCGACGCCCGGTAGTCCTCGAAATCGTCGTAGGAGACGGAATTCTGGCGCACCTGGTCGCTGGCCTTCCAGAGCCAGACCAGGCGGTCCGGATGCGGAAAGGGGAGCGGCCTCAGCACCGAGGCGTTCAGGACGCTGAACATGAGGGTCACGGCCCCGATCCCCACTCCCAGGATCAGCACCGTGGCCAGCGCGTGGAGGGGAGAGCGCCGGAAGGAGCGCAGCGCGAAGCGGAGATCCCCGATAAGGTCGGACATGGCCAAGTCCCTCGATCCGATCGGAAGTGGTGGAACCGTGGAGCCCGCGCGCGGGACCCGATGAGGTCCAGCGTGCCGGGTCCCCGGCCCTTTCCCAGTGGATTGACACCCCGGGATTCGGTTCGGTTGCCCGAGGATGAATCGCGACAGCGTGCCGGCGGCCGTCGCCCCCGCCTCCGCGATGACGTTGCGGTCCTCGGCGGCAGAACGCACCATTGGTGTACATGATCGGCCTCCCCCCACCTCGGAACAGCCCCTGAAAGGCCGCCACGTCCTCAATGGTGAGATCGGCGCCGGAGGCATGTTCGGGGCCCACCGGACCTCGGGCGTGATGCGGCTCGAATGGAAACCATGACCGCAGGCGGCCTCTGGAGCGAGCTGCAGCGCCGGAAGATCGTCCAGCGCGCGCTCCTTTACGGCATCGTGGCCTGGGTGGTCATCCAGGCCGCCGACATCGTGATCCCGGCGCTGAACATCCCCGAGTGGGGCGTATCCCTCGTGGTGGTGCTTCTCGCCCTCGGCTTTCCCGTGGCCATGATCCTGGCCTGGATGTTCGACAGGCCCTCGGAGGTCATCAGCGGACAGCGCCGGCCCCCGCAGTCGGCCCGGGACCGCCGGGGAGACGAGGAGGACGCGGGCCCCCGCTCCATCGCCGTGCTCCCCTTCGTCAACATGAGCGACGACAAGGAGAACGAGTACTTCTCCGACGGGATGACGGAAGAGATCCTCAACGCGCTCGCGAAGGTCCCCGACCTGCGCGTGGCGTCCCGCACCTCCTCGTTCGCCTTCAAGGGCAAGGTGCAGGACGTGCTGCAGATCGCGGACGAGCTCCGCGTGGACACGGTGGTGGAAGGCAGCGTGCGCAAGGCGCAGAACCGGGTCCGGGTCACGGCCCAGCTCATCAACGCCGACGATGGATACCACCTCTGGTCCGAGACGTACGACCGTGACCTGGAGGACATCTTCAAGGTCCAGGACGAGATCGCCCGCTCCATCGTGGACGCCCTCAAGCTCGAGCTCGTCGGCGAGGAGAAGGAGCACCTGGTGTCCCCGGAGACCGAGGACGTGGAGGCGTACACCCTCTACCTGAAGGGCCGTTTCTTCTTCAACCGGTACCAGGAGACGGACCTGCGGCGGAGCCTGGACCACTATGCCCAGGCCCTCACCCACGACCCCGGCTACGGTCGGGCCTACGCCGGCATGGCCGATACCTGGATGCAGCTCGCCGACGACTGGGTGGCGCCGGAGACGGCGTATCCCGAGGCGAAGGCGGCTGCGGAGAAAGCCATCGAGTTGGACGACAGCCTGGCGGAAGCCCACACGGCCCGGGGAAAGGTGCTGGGGTGGTTCGAGTGGGATTTCGACGGAGCCGAGCTGGCGCTCCGCCGGGCGGTGGCCTCCAACCCCCGCTACGCCGATGCGCACTGGGGGCTCGCCAGCGTCCTGCCCTCCAACGGGCAGATGGAAGCGGCCATCGAGGAGGCGCGGACCGCCCTGTCCCTGGATCCGCTCTCGGGGATCTTCAGCTACTGGCTGGCCCGCTTTCTCTACTTCGCAAGGCGCTACGGCGAGGCGAGGGAGGAGGCCACACGAGCAGCGGAGCTGGATCCCACCTCCTTCCGCCCCCACCTGGTGCTGGGCCTCTGTCACCTCATGGAGGAGCCGGCCCGACGACGCGCTCGCCTCCTTCCGTCGATCCCTGGACGTGAGCGGCGTGCTGTCGGCCAACGCCTTCATCGCGCGCGCCCTGGTCGCGGCGGAGCGGGCGGACGAGGCCAGGACGCTACTGGCCGATCTGGAGTCGGGAGACGACTACGTGCGCCACGAGTTCATGGCGCCGGCCTACGCCGCGCTGGGAGAGGTGGATCGGGCGCTGACCGCGCTGGAGACCGCATACGAGGAGCGCTCCGCGGGGCTCGTCTACCTGCACGTGGACCCCAGCTACGACGCTCTGCGGGGAGAAGATCGCTACCAGGCGCTGGTGCGGCGCATCGGTCTGAAGTCGGGCTGATCGCAGCCCCCGGAGCCCCTCAGGGCCGCGGAGGGCGGATGAACAGGTGGGTCCAGCGGGTGTCGCGCAGGCCCACGCCGTGTTCCGTGAGGGCGCAGTTCTCGATGTTCGCCTTGTGGCCCGGGCTGCCCAGCCAGCCGGCGAGGACCGCCTCCGCCGTCGGATACCCGTAGGCGATGTTCTCGGCGGCCGAGGAGTAGGCCACCCCCGCGTCGGACAGGCGGTCGAAGGGCGACTTGCCGTCGGGATTGGTGTGGCTGAAGAAGCCGCGGGCCACCATGTCCTCGCTGTGGGCCTGCGCCACCGCGGCCACCGCTCCGTTCCATTCCAGCGCGGCGCAGCCGACCTCGGTGCGGTGGGCGTTGACCAGCGCGACGAACTGCGCCACCTCCGGGTCGACGCCCTCCCCGGGGCCGGTCGGACCGTCCCCGGCGCACGCCAGGGCGGCCATCAGCGTCACTGCGAGGAAGGGGGGCCAGCGCATGGAGCACCCTCGAGGTCGGTGGGAGGGGGTGCTACTCCATGTGTGATGCAGTGCCAGCGAGCGCGCAACGACTACGTGCGGCCCCCTCAGAACCCCCCGCCACCACCGCCACCGCTCCCGCCACCGCTGCTCCCGCCACCGCCGGATCCGGAGGGGCTGGAGGACATGGTGCTGCTGGCCGCCGTGGACATGGCGGTGAGGTCGTGGGTGAACGACGAAGCGTGGAAGGTGCCCCCGTGCGGCCCCGAGTACCACCGGGGCGGCTCGGCGTACATGTCCTCGAACGCCTTTGCCCACTTGCTCTCGACCTTGAAGGCCATGGCGTAGGACAGGAACCGCTCGAACATCTCGGGTGAGGTGATCATCCTCTTGTACCGGGGCTCCTCCACCCTCTCCAGGAACTCCTTGAAGCCCAGGGCCCACTCCCTGGCCCGTGCCCCCTTCTCCGTCCGCGCCGGCATGACCTGGGCGAAGGCGAAGAAGACGAGACCGCTCAGACCGAAGCCGACCCCCAGCGTCAGGGGGTCCAGGAACGGAAGGGCCCCCGAATCCTTGATCCACAGGCCTCCCACCACGCCCGCGAGCAGGAGGACGATCCCACCTGCGACCCACGCCCCCTTCACCGTCTCGGGGTCACGATCGTAGTGGCCCTTGCCGACGAGCTCCTCGTAGAGGGCCGTCCGGATGTCCTTGAGATCCTTGTAGAACTTGTTCTTCAGGTCCGAGAGCTCCACGGTCGCGTAGGTGGGCCCGCCTCCGGCCCCGTCCCCTGTCGTCCGGCGGGTCCTCGGCGGCGCCGAACAGCGCCTCTTGAGCCCGCCCGAGCCCTCCGGGGCGGCATGCTTGAAGAGCGCCGTCAGATATCGCTCCTCGTGGGTGGCGAGTCCGCTCCACGCTTCCTCCGGCTTCTTCAGGTGGAAGACGTATTCGGTGTGGGAGAAGATGCCCAGCCGCTTCTTCTCGACCTGCTGGATGTGCACGAAACCCCGGACCGCCAGGTCCACCAGCGTGGCCGTGATGTCGTGCATCTCGGCCTTGTGGTCCACGAGCGTCCCGACCTCGGCCGGGCTCAGCCGTTCGGGCGGCTCGTACTGGACCGTGATGGCGCGGGCCTTCGGGTCCCTTCCCTTCTGGCGCCATTTCCCCAGGGCGAGGAAGAAGGCCAGGAACGGCAGAGCCAGGGGCCCCAACCGGCCTGCCTCGCGGGTGATACCGGAGATCGGCGAAGGCCCGGCCACGGCGCCCGGGGGCCAGCCCACCGCCACGGTGAGGCCTTCGCCGGGAGCCAGGGACCGGGTGGCGGTGAAGGACACGGTGTCGCCCCGGGTGATGATGCGGACGGCCTGCTCGGTGGACCCCGACACGCCGGTGTAGCCGGCCGACTGCGTAGGCGCCACGCCTTCCGGGAGGACGATGCGGACCCTGGCTTCTTCGATGGGGATCTCCCACTCGTTCCCGGTCGCGTTCCAGTAGAGCTCGTCCAGGGGGCCCGGGTCGCTCCCCTCCCGGAAGAAGCGGATGGCGTTGTGGACGACGTAGCGGATCACCAGGGTGCGTGTGGCGTCCTCCGCCCCGGGAATCCAGACCTGGAACCGGCGCGTCCACTGCCCCTGACTGCTGGCCTCGTACCGGAGCGGCTCCCCCGACCCGTCCGTGATGCCGGTCAGGTCCACGTCCAGCCGTTCGCGGCGACCCTGGGCCGTCTGGTGCTCGAGCGAGAGGTTCCGGTAGATGCCGTTCCACGATCCCGTGAAACGGGCCCGGATGGTCTCCGTGACCTGGACGTCTCCGTCGGTCTCGACCTGGAGATCGGCTGCGAAGCGCTCGATCGCGAGGGACCGTCTGCGCGGCCAGCGGCGGAGGCAGCACCGACAGGGAGCCGGCCATCAGGAGCTCCGCGAGGAGCAGTGCTCGGTAGGCTATTCATGGTCCCTACTCGTATCGCGCCGCCGGCGCGGAATCAATCTTCCCGGACGGACGCGCCCCCGGGGGTCGTGTCTCGGCCGCTCACCGTGCCGCCCCGCAGCAGCTCTTGAACTTCCGGCCGCTGCCGCACGGGCACGGATCGTTCCGCCCCACCCGCGCCAGCGCCTCCTCCCGGTCGTGGGCGGCCACGATGCCCACGATCTCCGCCGGCGAGCGGCCTGCCCGCAGCAGATCCGCCATCGATCCGGAAATGCGGCGCCGTCGTCGTGAAGAACGCCTTGTATCCGGCGCACAGGTGGTTCAGGCCCGGCTCCCCGTCGGGCGTGGTGGCGAAGCGGTGCTTCGGGCACTCGCCGTTGCACAGGAAGCGCACCTCGCATTCGCGGCAGTACCGCGGGAGCGTGTCGCGCTTCGCCTTCCCGAAGGCGACCTGGCGCTCGGCGGTGGCCAGGGCGTCCAGCGGCGCGTCCATGACGTTGCCGAGGCGCCATCCGGGGTAGACGTAGTGATCGCAGGAATACAGGGTGCCGTCGTGCTCCAGGACCATGGCGTCGCCGCACGTCTCCGCGAAGACGCATAGCGGCGGCGGCAGGCCCATCCACCCGGCCAGCGTGGCCTCGAAGAGCTGCACGAAGACCCGGCCCACGTCGGCCCGCACCCACGCGTCGAAGATCGTAAGCATGAACGTCCCGTAGTCCCGTGGGTCCACGCTCTCCGGGGTCACCGACAGCACCTCGTCCGTGATCCCGGGCCGGGGAGGCGAGGCGTGGTCCAGACCGAGGAGGCGGGCCTCGGCGTCCGGGCGGCGCTCCACCAGGGGGATGAACTGGAGGTGCCGGGAGCCGATCTCCAGGAGGAACCGGTAGACGTCCAGCGGACGCCGGGCGTTGCGCCGGCTCACCACCGTGAGGGTGTTGAACTCCGTCCCGTGCTTCCGGAGGAAATCCAGTCCGCGCATCACCTTGTCGAAGGAGGGATGCCCTCCCTTGTCCGGCCGGTTGGCGTCGTGGATCTCCCGGGGGCCGTCCACGCTCAGCCCCACCAGGAACCCGTGCTCGGTGAAGAACCCGCACCACGCGTCGTCGAGGAGCGTGCCGTTGGTCTGGATGGCGTTGGCGATCCTACGCCCGTCGGCGTGCCGCGCCTGGAGGCGCACCACCTCGCGGAAGAAGTCCAGCCCCGCGAGCGTCGGCTCGCCTCCCTGCCAGGTGAAGGTGACCTCGGCGCCGGGCTGCGACGCGATGTACCGGCGGACGTACGCCTCCAGCACCTGCGGGGACATGCGGAAGGCGTGGCCGGGAGGGTACAGCCGCTCCTTCTCCAGGTAGTAGCAATAGCGGCAGTCGAGGTTGCACAGCGGCCCGGCGGGCTTGGCCATGACGTGGAAGGGAGCCCGGCTCATGTCATCGCTTTTTCACCTCCGGGGGGCTAGGATCACGCGATCCGGTGGAATGTGATGGAAGGGGTCCTTCCCTGAACTACCCGTTGCCCTCCGAAAATGGCCGCCTCAGACATCTCGCGCCGCAGGTTCATCCGGGACCTGGGCGCCGGCGCCGCCTCCCTCGCCGTGCTGCCCGACCTGTCCGCGCGACGGAGCTCGGCGAGCCGCCCCAATATCCTCTTCATCATGTCCGATGACCACGCCTACCAGGCCATGTCGTGCTATGGAGGCAGGATCAACCGGACCCCCAACATCGACCGCCTCGCCGAGGGCGGCGTGCGCTTCACCCGGAGCTTCTGCACCAACTCGCTGTGCGCGCCCAGCCGTGCCGTGCTGCTCACGGGGAAGTACAGCCACCTGAACGGGGTGACCGACAACGTCGCCGTCTTCGACGGCAGCCAGGAGACCTTCCCCAAGATCCTGCAGCGGGCCGGCTACGCCACCGCGATGTTCGGCAAGTGGCATCTGAAGAGCGACCCGACGGGCTTCGACTACTGGAACATCCTTCCCGGGCAGGGCGACTACTACAACCCCGATTTCATCGAGATGGGGCGGACGACCCGGCGCCAGGGGTACGTCACCGACCTCATCACCGACGACTGCCTGTCCTGGATCCGCGGGCGCGATCCCACCAAGCCCTTCTGCGCCCTCCTGCACCACAAGGCGCCGCACCGTAACTGGATGCCCGACCTGAAGCACCTCTCCCTGTACGAGGGGGAGGACATCCCGGTCCCCGACACCTTCGACGACGACTACGCCACCCGCAGCGAGGCGGCCCGCGACCAGATCATGCGCATCGCGGACCGCATCCAGCTCGGCTACGACCTGAAGCTCGACCCGGAGGTCACGGGCCCCATCCTCGGCGAGCTGTTCCTGGAGCCCCAGTGGAAGGCCATCTTCGGACGCCTCACCGACGACGAGAAGCGCGTATGGCGCCAGGCGTACGCGGCCCGCAACGAGGAGTTCAGGACGTCCCACCTGGAGGGCGAGGCGCTCACGCGCTGGAAGTACCAGCAGTACATCAAGGACTACCTGCGCTGCATCGCGTCGGTGGACGACAACGTCGGCCGGGTGCTGGACTACCTCGACGAGAGCGGCCTGGCCGAGACCACCGTCGTGGTCTACACGTCGGACCAGGGCTCCTACCTGGGCGAGCACGGCTGGTTCGACAAGCGCTTCATGTACGAGGAGTCGCTGCGCATGCCGCTCATCGTCCGCTACCCGCCCGAGATCAGGCCGAGAGTGGCGGACGAGATGGTCATGAACCTGGACTTCGCCCCGACGTTCCTGGACTACGCCGGCGTTCCGGCCCCGGCGGACATGCAGGGCGCCTCCATGCGCGACGTGCTCCGGGGGCTGACGCCCGAGCGCTGGCGGCGGTCCATCTACTACCACTACTACGAGTTCCCCGGCAGCCCCGAGATCAAGCGGCACTACGGGATCCGCACGGAGCGCTACAAGCTCATCCACTTCTACTACGACATCGACGCGTGGGAGCTCTACGACCTGGATGTCGGACCCGCGGGAGCTCCACAACGTCTACGGGGACCCGCGCTACGACGCCCTGGTGGTGGAGCTGAAGGCGGAGCTGGAGGCTCTGCGGCGGCGTTACGGGGACACGGACGCGGACGAGGGCCTGCCCCGGACGTAGCGTTGGCCGGTGTGTCGCGACTCCGTGTTCCGCCCACCGACGGAACGTGCACCTCACGTAACCCTTGCAGCTTCATATGTTTACACCTAGGCTGCGCATGTTCGCTGTGGGTCACCCCCCTGAAACCCGTCACGAGGTCGCAGACTATGTCGGCCCTCATCCCCCTCCTCGCGCTCGTCGTCGCGGCCCCGGCTCCGGATTATCCCGACGACCTCACGTACACTGCCCGCTCCACGATGGTGACGACGCTGGATCCGTCGCTACCGATCTACGCGGCGCCTCCCGGGCGTCGGCTACGACGGCGTGGCCGGGCTCCTGATCACCAAGCCGACCGGAACGTTCCTGTGCACGGGCTCGCTCGTCGGCGGTACCCATTCGCACGTCGTCACGGCGGCGCATTGCATGCTGGACGCGACGAGCGTCGACGCGGTCTTCTTCCCTCCGGGAGGCGGCACGGTAATCGTGACGACGTCGACGTACGCGATCAAGCCCGGGCTACACCGGCGCCGTCATCGACCCGAACGACATCGCTGTGGTCGACCTCGGGACCTCGGTCACGCGACGTCGAAAGCTATTCGTTCTTCACGGGCGACGCGGTCGGCATGGTCTACGACGAGGTGGGATTCGGGAGCGTCCGGAACGGGTGCCACAGGTGATCATGCTGCCCGCCGGCCTCCGCCGGCACGGGTACAACCGCTTCGACTTCACCGGGGCGGACCCGATATGGGCCGGGTTCTGGAGTGACTACGACATCCTCTTCGCCGACTTCGACAACGGACTCGCCGGCCCAGGACGCCTCGTGCCGCCTGACGGCCTTCTTCACGGCCTCGAACGCTGCCTACTGTGACCTCGGCCTCGGTGATCTGGAGGCGCTGAGCGCGCCGGGTGACTCGGGTGGACCCGCTCTTCGTGGGCGGCCGCCTCGCTGCCGTGGCCTCCTTCGGCCTCACCTTCTGCGACGGGATCGTCGGGGACGTGGACCATGCCCTCAACTCGAGCTTCGGGGAGTTCGCGGGATTCGTGCCCATCGCGGCCCACGCGGCCTGGCTGAGAGGCGAAATCGTGCCCGAGCCCGCCACGCTCCTCCTGACCTTCACCGGACTGCTCGGCATCGCCTTCGTGCGGCGTCGGCGGGATTCGGATCTGGCGTAGCGGAATCCGGAGCATCAGCTCCCTCGAAGGGGGGGTGGGCGAGTCGCCCACCCCCCCTTCGTCGATCCCTCCCTCGGTCCCGTCAGCTTCTGGCGGCGACGCTGTCGGTCCGGCTCTGGAAGGGAGCACGCTGCGCGACGGCACCCAGGGCACCGCGGTCCAGCGCGTGGGGAATCCGGCGCCGCAGAGCCGGCGCGAGTCCCGCCGGAAGTTGCGGTCCGGGTCGACCCGAGAGCACCGAGCCCACGATGGAATCCACGAGCTCCTGCCGCCTCGGCGTGTCCGCGGAGGCGAACATCGCGAAGATCGGGGCCGCGGCCGTGACGAACTCCGTCCGGAGGTCCCCGAGGTCGTCCACGCCGACGTCGATGCCGCGCGCCCTCGCCATGCGATAGAGGAGCTCGTTGCGGGCCAGGGAGCGTGCGGTGCCCTCCAGCTCCGCGTCGGAAGCCCGCGCGAGACCGAGACGCACCCGGTCCGGCAGCGCCGCGAGCCAGAGCCACGCCTCCTCCGGAGTGACGCCCCCGTCGTCGAACGCGACGACCCAGGCGGAGTCGGGCGCCATGCTGTCCGGGTTGGTGAGCAACGCGCGCATCCTCTTTGCCGTCGTCGGGAGGAGCGTCATGCCGTGGGCGGCGGCCAGGCTGTCTGCAAGCACGGAGTCGGCGAGGGCGCCCGCGGTGCGCAGGAGGTGCGCGGCGAACTGGTTGTGGACCTCGGCCAGGGGAGGCCGACGCAGGATCTGGAATCCCTCGTCGACGTGAAGGACCGGAGACACCCCGCCAGGCTCGAGCGCCCACAGCGAATCCCGGAAGGCTGCGGCCACCTCGTTCCGGGTGACGACCGCCAGGTACCCGCCCGTCCGCGCGGTCGGGCCTTCGGAGAGCTCCATGGCCAGCCGATCGAAGGGCGCGCCCGCCTGGGCCAGGGCGAGGATCGAGTCGGCTCTGGCCCGCCCCGACTGGACGAGAAGGGAGTTGCGCCAATTGCGCACGCGCACGAGTACCTGCTGGTAGAGCCTCAGGCTGTCTCCGTTGAAGGCCCGATCGAGCTCCTCCTCCGTGAGGGGAGGACGGGTCATGGCGACGGCGTTCTGGAGGCGGTGCAGGTGTTCGGTCCGAACGAAGGGAGCGAGCACCTGGCGCTGCAGCGCAGTGTCCTCGGGCGTGAGCTCGCGGGCCGCCGCCTCGGAGACGAGAGCGAGGTCGAGCCACCCTTCCGCGATGGCGTCGGCGAGGGCGTAGGGGCTGCTTGCAGAGGTCGTCTGCGCCATGTAGCCGAGCAGCCGATCCTGCGGAAGCGACTGCCCCCCGACGATCGCGACGTCTCCGTTCGAATCCCCACCGCACGCGCTCACGGCAAGGACGAGAAAGATCAGTGGCATCCGTGGTCGCATGGTCTCGTATCGTCCGGGGGGGAATATGGTCTTCGAACGTCCCCAACTTCCCTATCGCGTTCGCATCGAGCAAGCCTCCATCCGAGCTTCTCCTTCACCTGCCCGAGCGCATCGCCTTTCCTTGCAACCCACGGGCCCACGGAGATGATTGACGCGTCCGCTCGCCAGACCCTTCCTCGCTCGAGGTCACCCCATGACTCGACGTCTCCCCGCCGCCGCGATCCCGGCGCTCCTCGTGGCCTCCCCCGTTGCCGGCCAGCGCTACGACATCCTCATAAAGGGCGGCACCGTGGGGACGGCACGGGCCAGGTGGTGAGTCCGGGCTTCATCGACAACCACTACTACGAGCTCCCCGGCAGCCCCGAGATCAAGCGCCACTGCGGGATCCGCGCGGAGCGCTACAAGCTGAAGGCGGAGCTGGAGGCCTTGCGACAGTGTTACGGTGATGTGGACGGGAGCGACGCCGGCGCCACCGGATAGGGATCGGCCCGCGGTGGCGTCGGGGGCGCGACGCCTTCCTTGCAGTTCACCGGACGCCCGGAGAAGATTGGCAGGTCGACCGAGAGCACCCTTTCGGGTCCGCAGTCCAGGCCTCCGCCATGGCCTCCACAGTCCGGCAAACCCTGTCCGAGCTTCGACGCCGCAAGGTCTATAAAGCCGCGGCGGTCTATGTGGCCGTCGGGCTGGCCGTGTTGGGGGCCGCGGAGTTGATCCTGGACCCCCTGGGGCTGCAGAACGCGCGGCCCTACATCGTCGTCCTGGTCCTGCTCGGGTTTCCCATCGCGCTGGTGCTGGCCTGGACATACGAGGTCCGGCCCGAGGCGCCCGCGACCCCGCTGGAAACGGCGGATCCCGACCCCGATACGCGTGACGGAATCGTGGCCGAGCGTCCCCGCTCGATCGCCGTCCTCCCCTTCGACAGCATGAGCGCGGATCCAGAAGGAGACTACTTCGCCGACGGGATCGCCGAGGAGCTCACCAACACCCTCGCCAGGCAGAAGGGGCTACGGGTCGTGGCGCGCACCTCCGCCTTCGCCTTCCGCGGCGAGCGCGTGGACGTCCGGGAGATTGGGCAGCGGCTCGACGTCACCCACGTCATCGAGGGGAGCGTCCGGCGCACCGACCGGGCGCTCCGGATCACCGCCCAACTGATCAGCGCGCGCGACGGCTACCACGTGTGGTCCGAGCAGTTCGATCGGACGCACGGCGACGTCTTCCGGATCCAGGAGGAGATCGCCGGCTGCGTGCTCGACAGGCTCTTTCACGACGTCCGTCAACAGACCGGCCCCTCGGTGGCCACCGCCGAGCTCTCGGCCTACGACGCGTACCTCAAGGGGCGCCACGCCATGGCGCATTTCCGGCCCGCTACGCTCCAGGACGCCGTCGGGCACTTCGAGACCGCCATCCAACGGGACGACCACTTCGCCCCGGCCCTGGCCGCGCTGGCGGAGGCGTTGACGATGCAATCGATCGGGTTTTCGGACCGGCCCGGCCGTGAGACCATGCCCAGGGCGGCGGAGCTCGCGAACAGGGCACTCGAGCTCGACCCCCGCCTCCCCGAGGCACACCTCGCCCGCGCCCTCACCCGCATGTACCTGGACTGGGACTTCCCCGGGGCGAAGGAGGGGATCGATCGGGCCCTCGAGCTCAATCCCAACTTCGCCGAAGCGCATCTCTGGGACGAGTTCTACTGGACGTACGTCGAGCACGACTTCGAGGAAGCCGTGGCGGCGAACCGGAGGGCCCACGAGCTGAGCCCGCTGGATTCCCGTCCCCGGGACCGCTTCGCGACCATCCACTACGTCTTCGGGAAGCTCGACCTGGCGGAGGAGCTCCTCCGCCAGGCGCTCGCGGAAGATCCCGACCATCCGGTGTCCCACCTGGCGCTGGCGGATACCCTGTGCCGCATGGGGCGGCTGGACGAGGCCCTCCTCCACATGGAAGAGGCGGTCCGGCTCGGCGGACGCGCGCATGCGTTCCTGGGGATACTCGGAGGCTTCTATGGACTCCAGAAGAACCAAGCCGCCGCGGAGGCGGTGCTGCGCGAGCTGGAGGACCGGCAGCGGTCGGGCTATGCCCCGGGGTTCTGGGTCGCCGTCGCGTACGCCGGGTCGGGGAGGATGGACGAAGCGTTTGCGTGCCTTGACCGGGCCGTGGAGGAGCGGGACGGCAACCTCCTCTACCTCTTCGTCGCCCCGAAGCGCCTGAAGCTGCACGCCGATCCCCGATTCCGACGGATCATGGAGCGGATCGGGCTGGGCCACCTCCTCCGGCTCTTGTGACGGGCCAGACGCTCATTCTCCGCGCCCGACCCGTCTCCGCCTTCGCGGAAGCGCGCGTTGCATCCTGGCCACCGGACGACGCCGGACCCGAGCCTCACCGCTCGATCGGCGCCCGCACCAGGTTGCCCCATTCCGTCCATGAGCCGTCGTAGTTGCGCACCTTCGGGTAGCCGAGGAGGTGGTGCAGCACGAACCACGTATGGCTCGAGCGCTCGCCGATGCGGCAGTACGCGACCACGTCCTGGTCCGCGGACAGCCCCTGCTCCTTCTCGTAGATCGCGCGCAGCTCGTCGGCGCTCTTGAACGTCGCGTCGTCGTTCGCCGCGCGCTTCCAGGGAACGTTGCGCGCGCCGGGGATGTGCCCACCCCGCAGCGCCCCTTCCTGAGGATAGTCGGGCATGTGCAGCAGCTCGCCGCTGTACTCCTGCGGGGAGCGCACGTCCACCAGGCGGCCCCCGCCCTCCACGTGCCGCATGACGTCGTCACGGAACGCCCGGATGGGCGCGTCCCGCCGGTCCACGGCCGGGTAGTCGGTCCCGGCTCGCTCCGGCACGTCGGTGCTCAACGGCCGCCCCTCGTCGATCCACTTCTTCCGCCCACCGTCCAGGAGACGCACGTCCGGATGGCCGAAGAGCGTGAAGACCCAGAGCGCGTATGCCGCCCACCAGTTGAAGTTGTCGCCGTAGAAGACGACGGTGTGGTCGCGCGCGATCCCCCGCTCCGACATCAGGCGGGCGAACGCCGGCCCGTCCAGGTAGTCGCGGGTCACCGGATCGTTCAGGTCCATGTGCCAGTCCACCTTCACGGCGCCCGGGATGTGCCCCGTGTCGTACAGGAGGACGTCCTCGTCCGATTCGACCACGACCAGACCGGGCGCGTCCAGGTGGTCGGCCAGCCAGTCGGTGGAGACGAGCACGGCGGGGTTCGCATACTGCTGGAAGCGCGGATCGGAGTCGGATGGAGCAGCCATGGATCCTCCGGGGTTCTCTGGTGCCGTCGGTGTTCCGTGGACCCGACACCTACCCGGGTGCCGACCAGCGGTTCACCGTTGGGGGGGATGCCTCCCGCGGCTCGGCTCCCCACCACGCCGGAACCCACGGGCCCCTCGGCGGTAGCCGACGCATGGCCCTACCCCAACGCCTCGACCGCATCGTCGACCGCTTCCAGCGCGCCCCCCGGGAGCTACGCGTCCAGGCGCTCCTCCAGTTCGCGAAGAAGGTCCCTCCCCTCCCGGAGGAATTCCACGACCGTACCGGGCTGGAGCAGGTGCACGAGTGCCAGACGCCGTTCTTCCTGGCTACGCGGGTCGACGAGGACGGCGCACGTGCACCTCTTCTTCGACGCGCCCGCCGAGAGCCCGACGGTGCGCGGATTCGCGGGTATCCTGCGCGAAGGCCTGGAGGGCCTGCCCTGGCGGGAGGTGATGGACGTCCCGCCGGACTTCTACGCGAAGATGGGGCTCGAGGCCGTGGTGTCCCCCCTCCGCCTTCGCGGAATGGGCGCGATCCTGGCACGTCTCAAGCGTCAGATCGCCGAGCAGGTGGGAAACGGAGAACCAAGGTGAATCGATCCCTCGGTGCGCTGGCCCTCGCGTGCATTCCGCTCATGACCAGCTGCGGTGCTGGCGACGCCGGACCCGCGAGCGGACAGGACGTCGTGCGCGCCATGCACGACCGCTACGCAGACCTCTGGTACCGGACGCTGCGCTTCCGGCAGACCGTCGTCCGCACGGAGACCGACGGCTCGCACCCACCGGACGCCATCTGGCTGGAGCATGCCGACATCCCGGGCAGGCTGCGCATCGACCAGGCGGCGGACTACGACGGCAACGGCGTGATCTACTCGGGGGACAGCCTCTTCGTCTTCCACCAGGGCCAGCTCGTCCAGCGGGTGGCGCGACGCAATCCCCTCCTCGTCCTGGGATTCGACGTCTACCGCCAACCCGTGGCCCGTACCGTCGAGGTGCTCGCCTCGGAGGGATTCGACCTGTCCCTCGTTCGCACGGACACCTGGCAGGGGCGGCCGGTCTGGGTGGTGGGGGCCGCCGAAGGCGACCTGACGGCACCCCAGTTCTGGATCGACCGGGAGCGGCTCGTGTTCGTGCGCCTGCTCAGGCCGGCGGGAGGTTCCGAGGCGGGCGCGCAGGACGTCCGCTTCGACGACTACCGG
This sequence comes from uncultured Gemmatimonadales bacterium, assembly GCA_963848895.1. GTDB lineage: Bacteria > Gemmatimonadota > Gemmatimonadetes > Longimicrobiales > Gaopeijiaceae > SZUA-318. Next base: position 178,332 of record CAWKGE010000012.1, on the reverse strand, counting down.
CCGCTGGGCCGCGCATGGATCTCGCCCACCGTCCGCTTCCTGGTGGACGGCAACGAGGTCATGCGGGAGGAGTACTTCGACATCGAGGCCGATGCGGAGCTCCCCGCGGGACTGTTCGATCCCGAGCGCTGGGGAAGCGAGCAGGGGGGCAGGTAGGCACCCGGGAGCTATCCCACCACCGGCCGCCAGGTGCACGAGCGTCCGGGACAGACACTCGCGGCCGAAGGCGCGAGGTTCCGGAGCTGCGCGGCAGCCCACGGGATCCGCAGGTCCCGGAGCGAGGCCCCCACGACCTCGATGCGCTCGAGCCTCGCCTCCCCCAGGCCCCGATCCTGGGCCATCGCCAGCTGAACCACGTCGCGGGGGTCGTGGCTCATGATCCACGCCGCGATCGTGTCGGCAGCCACCAGATCGGTGCTCGCCAGGAGGAGACGGGATCCCAGGCGGTTCCGCACGTCCACGGTACGTCCGCCGTGGCTCAGCGTCGGTCCGTTGCCTTCCACGCCGATGGAGAAGTCGACGATGGCCAGGTCGGGCGCCACGCCCCGGACGATGTCCAGGTAGATGGCAGCGATGGCGGCCGGACTCCCGTGGTCGAAGACCACGCCGCGATCCGCGATGCCCTCCGGCAGGTTCCCGTACCGCCACAGCGGCGCGATGCCGACGAAGTTCTTCAGCGACAGGGTGAGCTGGGCCCAGGAATGGGTCTTCGCCACCGGGACGGAGATCACCCGGTCCGCGCCGGCCACCAGGCTCGACACGGAGATCGGCCCGAGGTACGTGGTGGAGGGCACCTCCACCCATTCGGGCGAATCCGCCTCCAGCGAGGCGACCCGGACCGGTCGGCCGTACTCCGCACCGAGGCGCGCCGCCTCCGCGGCGAGGTTGGTCGACCGATCGAGCGTGGTCGCGCTCTCCCAGGGAAGCTCCCGGGCGTGCGATCCGTCTCCGATGGTGACCTCACGGGCGCCCGCCTGCAGGCACGCCTCCGCCACCGCCACCACGATCTCCGGCTTGGTGCACTCGCCCGACGAGAAGACATCTCCCCCGGGGGCCCACGGCAGCGTGACCATGTTCGGCTTGATGAAGACCGACTCGCCCTGGTGCACGACGGTGTCTGTGCCACCCAGGTCGGTCGATCCGGCCGCAACCTGGACGCCCGCCGACGCCTACCGGGTATGCCCGCGTCGCCTCTGCGACCGGTGGTCGCCCCACATGAACTGGAGCCCCATGCCGTACTCGAACCCGCTGTAGTCGTCCCGCGTCCGGAAATCGACGAAGTGCCGCTTCACATCGAAGTTCAAGCCGAGCCAGTCGGTGAACATGAAGTCGACGCCGCCACCGAGGTACCCGCCGAGATCTCGCTCCCAATCGATCGAGACGTCGTGCGCGTCGCCCGCCTCGGTCGCGAGCACGTCCGCGAGCCAGTACGGGCCAACTCCCGCCGAGACATAGGGGCGCAGGGCGCCGCCGTCATACGGTTCCAGCGGCAGGAAGCGCAGCCCCACCAGGAACGGGACCATCGCTTCCACGTAGGTGTCGGTCCCGGCTGGACGCCTCACCTCCTCGACGGTGCGCACGACCGTCCCGAGGCTGATCTCCAGCAGGAGATGGTCGTCCGCCCGAGACAAGAACCCGATCCAGCCGCCCGCCCCGTCACCCTCGAAGAGCGTGTAATCATCGGCGCTCGACCAGATCAGCCGGGGCCGCCCCTCGGGGAGGCTCCTGAAGCTGCCTCGCAGCACGATCCCCGTGGTGCGCCGCGAGACCTGCGCCGAGGCCTCCAGTGGTATGCACGCGAGCGCGGCGGCCGCCGCGCAGAGAAGGACCTTCGCTCTGTTCGACATCGTCCGTCGGCGGGGCTCGCACCCCGCCCCTCCCCAATCCACCCCATTCGCGACCCCGAAGCCTCCCGCCCGGACCCCCAGGCCTGTGAGCACGTCTCCTACACCGGAACGGCCTCCGAGGAGCCACAGGGCCCTCTCGGCGGGTAGTCGGCGGGTCGGGACGGATCGGTTCGGCTAGGCCTCTTTCACGCCTTCATACCCGCCAACACCGACTCGGGCGTGAAGGGCATCGTGAAGACCCTGCTCCCGCAGGCGTCGTAGATGGCGTTGGCGATCACCGCGCCGATGCACACGATGGCCGGCTCGCCCCCACCCTGCGGGGCCAGATCGTCGTTGGGCACGAGGACGGTCTCGATCTCCGGAAGATCCGAAAAGCGCGGGATGTTGTACGTGTCGAAGTTCCGGTCCTGGATGTCCCCGCCGCGGAAGCGGATATGCTCCATGAGCGCGTAGCCGAGTCCCATGGTGATGCACCCTTCCATCTGCATGGTGGCGCCCACGGGGCTGACCACGACGCCCATCTCCTGGGCGCACCACATGCGTTCCACGCGCACGGCCCCCGTCGCCTTGTCGACGGCGACTTCGGCCACGTGGGCCACGTAGGTCCCCGCGTCCAGCCCAGCCGCCACGCCCAGGCCGCGCCCGCTCGGAGCGGGCGCCGGCTCCCACTTGGCCAGCTTCGCCACCGCCTCGAGAACGCTGCGCAGGCGCGGGTCGGTGGCGTTGCTCAGCCGGAACTCCATCGGGTCGATGCCCGCGTCGGCGGCCATGATGTCGATCTGCGACTCGCGGGCGAACGTGTTGGTGTTCGCACCGGGGGCGCGCCAGGCTCCCGTGGCGAAGGGGTGGACCCCCCGGGCGGAATGCGAGACCACGGCGACGTTCGGCACGTCGTAGAGGACCTCCGATCCCCGGGTCCCCGCCATGTAGACGTGGTAGTCCCACAGCCCTATGCGGCCGGCGCCATCGATGCCCGAGCGGACCTTCACCACCGCGGCGGAGTGGAACGTGTCGTAGAAGAACTCCTCCTCGCGGCTCCACATGACCTGGACGGGCCGCTTGGTGATCCATGCGAGGCGGGCCGCTTCCACCGTCTGCTGGCCGGCGGCCTTTCCCCCGAAGCCGCCACCGACGTACGGGGTGATGATCCGGACCCCTGACGGGTCGATGCCGAGGGCCTCGGCGACGCGCCCCTGGTCCCCGAAGGGGCTCTGCGTGGACGCCCACACCGTGATGCGGTCGCCCTCGACGTTGGCCAGGCTCGTGTGTGGCTCCATGGGCGCGTGGGCGACGTACCCATCGTAGTACGTCCGCTCGAATACCTTCTCGCACATCTTCTCGCCGGCGTCCAGCCCCCCGGCCTCCTCGGTCGTGCGGCCCGTGGGAGCCGCCGCCACCATGCGGTCCCAGATCGTCGTGTCGTCCACCGTGGCGTCGGGCACGTCGAACTCGGCGTCGACGAGCCCCAGCGCCCGGGTGGCCACCTCGGGATCCTCGTGGAGGACCGCCACCAGCCCGTCCTGGTTCACCACCACCACGCCCGGTACGGCTTCGGCCGCCGACGTGTCGACGCGCTTCAGGGTGGCGCCGTGGGCCGGCGGCCGGAGGAGCCTCGCCCGCAACATCCCGGGCACGCGGACGTCTCCGGCATAGTGGGCCGCGCCCGTGACCTTCGCCTTGCCGTCGAAGCGCTCGGGAGACGTGCCCATCACCGTGAAGTCCTTCACGGCCCGCAGGATCGCCTCGTGGTCCAGCGTCTTCTCGATCTTCCGGCCCCGGGCCAGCTCGCCGTAGGTGACGCGGCCATTGCCGCCCACCACCGAGACCACGCCGTTATCCACCTGCAGTCGATTCGTCGGGACGCCCAGCCGCTCCGAGGCCAGCTCGAGAAGCACCTCCCTGGCCTTGGCGGCCGCCGCGCGCAGGGCGGGCCCGAATACCCGTGTCGTCAGCGAGCCCCACGTTCCGGCGTCCCACACGCACCGGTCCGTGTCGCCCATGACCATGTCGACGGCGTCGAGCGGGACGCGCAGGTCCTCCGCCACCATCTGCGCCTGGGACGTCTCCACACCCTGCCCCATCTCGATCTTCCCGGAGAGCACGGTGACCCTGCCGTCCTCGCCGATGCGCAGGTAGGCGTTGAAGTCGGAGGGATAGCCCCGTTGCTGCTCCAGCGCCCCCGAGAGGAGGGAGACGTCCTTCAGCGCCATGGCCACCGTGATGCCGCCACCGGTGAACTTCAGGAAGTCGCGGCGGTCCACCGCCATCGGGCCCAGATCGTTCCTGTTCATGTTTCCCTCCTCACAGACGCGCGGCGGCGGCTTCGACGGCTTCCACGATCCTCTTGTGGGCGCCGCAGCGGCACAGGTTGGCCTCCAGCCCGCTCAGGATCTCCGACCGGGTCGGATGGGGGTTCTTCTGGAGCAGGCTGTAGGCCTCCAGGAGCATCCCGGAGGTGCAGTAGCCACACTGGAAGCCGCCGTGCTCGATGAACTCCTCCTGCAGTGGATGGAGCGCGTCGCCGTTGGCCAGCCCCTCGATGGTGGTGACCTCGGCGTCCTGGATGCCCGAGACCGATGTCTGACACGACCGCACCGGGTTGCCGTTCACCAGCACCGTGCAGGCACCGCATTGCGCGATCCCGCACCCGAACTTCGCTCCTGTGAGCCCGAGATCCGTGCGCAGAACCCACAGCAGGCTTCGGGTCCCGTCGGTCTCGAGCGTCGTGTCCCGACCGTTGAGTCGGAAGCGGATCGTCACAGGTGTCATGGGAGTCCTCCCGTAGGCGAGATGGGGATCCCTCACCCTCCGGGTGGGGCCCCGATCCGTCCAGTCGGGAAGTTCTCGATCAGGCGTGTAGGAGCATGTCGCCGGCCTCACCGCCGTCCAGGATCCATCCTTGTCCCGGGACGCCCGGTGCCTCATAGTGCGCACCATCGGGCGAACCCGACCCTCCCCTCCCAGGAGACCGCCATGCGCCTCCGCGTCATGATCCTCCCGCTTCTGGTGTTGCTCACCCTGACCGCCGCCGCGGCGAATCGGGGCCGCACCCCGCGAGCGCCGAAGGAGGCGAAGGTCACGGGCGCGTGCACACCCTCCGGCAAGGCCCAGATCACCCCCGCCGAGCATCGCGATGCAGCGGTCGGACAACGTCGTGTGGGCGCTCGGCGTCCCCGCAGCGCGACGTCGTGGACCATCACGCCGAAGGACACGCTGGATTGGCCGTGGGCCGAGCGGAGCTTCACGGGAACGCCGGCGGCGGCGGCGACGACGCCGCAGCCGCTCCCCTCGGCGATCGAGAAGCACCCCTACCGGTACAACGTCCTGGTCCAGTGCGCGGATGGCACGACCCAGGACATCGACCCCGACATCATCATCGGCGGGGAGCAGTAGACGGCGTAGGGCGAAGGGGCGGCGGGTCACCCCTTGTCCAGGGCCGCCCGGCGTGCTTCCACCCGGGCGGCCTCGTCGTCGCGGCCTTCCGCGCGCAGCAGCTTGGCGTAGCCGTCCAGGATCTCGCCGAGGCGGGGGTGCTTCGGGCCCAGTGCGTCCTCGACGATCTGGATGGCCCGGAGATAGCGCGGCTCCGCCTCCTTGTAGCGCCCCTCGTCACGGTACACGTCCGCCAACACCCGTAGCGTGGTGGCGATGCCGGGCTCGTCGGGGGAGAGGGCTCGCTCCTTGAGGCGGAGCGCCTCCACCAGGAGCGGCTCGGCCTCCTTGTACCGGCCGAGCGCGGCGTACGTCTCGCCGATGTTCGTGAGCGCGCTGCCGAAGCGTGGATGGCCCGGCTGCAGGGTCCGCTTCCAGATGGCCTCGGCACGCTGGTAGGCCTCGAGTGCCTGGTCGTAGTGGCCCTCCATGAAGTACACGGCACCGAGGTTGTTCAGACCCGTGGCCACGCCCGGGTAGTCCTCGCCGAATTGCCGCTCCCGGATGTTCACCGCCCGCGACCAGTACTGCGCTGCCTCGGGGAAATGCCCCTCGTAGTACGCGACCGCCCCGAGATCCTGGAGGATGACGGCCACCGTCGCTTGATCCGCTCCCGGGATCCGCTCCTCGATGTCCAGCGCCCGGCTCAACAGGGGCTCCGCCTCGTCGCCATGTCCCCGAGACACGAGGGTCCCACCCAGGCCCAGGAGGGTCCGGGCGACTTCGGCGGAATCCGGGGAGGGCGTCCGGTCCAGGATGGCCAGGGCGCGACGGAGGTTCTCCTCCGAGGCGGCCAGGTCACCCCGCTGCTGCTGGACGGCACCGAGCCTGCGCAGGCTCTCCGCCACTTCGGGATCGTCGTCGCCCAGCTTGGCTTCGCGCAGGGCGAGGGAGCGCTTCAGCAGGTCCAGGGCGTCGTCGTAGAGCCCCAGACCTTGGTAGACGGTGCCCATGGTCGCCATCATCCGCGCCTGGACGATGGGATCGTCGGCCAGCTCCCGTTCGACGCGCTGGGCGCCCCGGTCGAGGATCTCCCGGGCCGTGACCGTCGCCCCCCGGGACTCCCCCGGGTCGCTCACCTCGAAGAGGTCGACGAGGAAATCGGACACCTGCCGCGCGGTGCGCGCCTCGGTGGCGGCGTGAGTCTGGGCCACCACCGCCGCCTCGCGAGCCGCACGCGCCCGCAGCATCCCGAGCGTGGCCGCCACGGTCCCCCCGACCAGCGCCAGCACCGCCACGCCCAGGGCCGCCACGACCGCGCGGTGGCGACGGACGAACTTCCCGAGGCGATAGGTGGCGGACGGAGCCCGGGCCAGCACCGGCTCGTCGTCCAGGTAGCGGCGCAGGTCCAGCGCGAACCCGTTGGCGGTCTCGTAACGTCGGGCGCGGTCCTTCTCCAGCGCCTTCATGACCACCCATTGCACGTCCCCCGACAGGGCCTTGCGCAGGTTTTCGGGGCTCACGCCCCGGGATGTGGCGATGCGCTCCAGGTTGCGCGACGGTCGCCAGCTGCTGGGTCGGCGTCGGGAAGGTGGTGTCGCGGGACACGAGCTCCGCCAGGAAAGCAGGAACACCCTTGACGCGGGCATCCATCGGAACCGCACCCGAAAGCAGCTCGTAGAGGATCACGCCCAGGGAGTAGATGTCCGCACGGGTGTCCACGTCGAGGTCGGACCCCTCGGCCTGCTCCGGACTCATGTACGCCAAGGTGCCGATGGGGACACCCATGCTGGTGAGGGATGGGAGGTCGCTCAGGTGCCACCCCGTGGCTTTGGCGATGCCGAAGTCGATGACCTTCGGCACCGCGTGGCCGTCCTGCTCCGTCACCAGGACGTTCGAGGGTTTGAGGTCGCGGTGGATGACTCCTTTCTGATGGGCGTGCTGCACCGCCTGGCAGAGCTGGATGAAGAGCTCGATGCGCTCGCGATGCATCAGGCGGAACCGGTCGCAGTACTCGTCGATGCGGAGACCCCGCACCAGCTCCATCACGAAGTACGGTCGGCCGTCGTCGGTGACCCCGGCGTCCAGGACCTTGGCGATGCCCGGATGATCCATCACCGCGAGGGCCTGTCGCTCGGCTTCGAATCGCGCGACCACCTCGCGGGTGTCCGTGCCCGGCTTCATCATCTTGAGGGCGACGCGACGGCGCACCGGTTGGAGCTGCTCCGCGGCGTACACGACGCCCATGCCCCCCTCGCCGAGGAGCTGGACGAGGTGGTAGGGGCCGATCACCTGCCCTTCGGCGGGGTCGGACGTGGGATCCTGGTGTTCGGTCATGGAGACCCTTCGGTGCGAGGGCTGAACCGGAGCCGGGGAGTCGAGCATGCCGGACGGACCGGTGTTCGTCCGCCTCCCGTGCCCGACAGCACGGTAGGTCGCGGGCACCGAAGCTTCAAGCATGATCGACCGGGTTCGGGGCACCGGTGTCCGGGCGCACGACCGCGGGAAGCCCGGGAAGCGTGCGCACCTATATTGTCCGCATGTCTCGTCACGCTTTCGCCGGCTCGGGCCGCGTCGGCCGCGAACGGGGTCGCCGGGGCGGCGTGCTCCTGGTGCTCGTCGGCTTGTCGACCACTGCCGGGCTCGGACCGGCCAGCGCCCGTCGACGATCTCCTGGAACGGCACTAAACCGGGGGCGACGTGCGTGGAACCGTGCGGGGCTCCGTCGCGGTGGACACCGCGTTGGGAATCCGGGCGGCGGGCGCCGACTCCGCGGATTGGACGGGAGAGGCGCTCCTGCACACACCGGAAGGACGCACGTTCCCCTCCGGCGTTCGCTACGAGCGCACCCGCACCTGGTCGCTGCGCGATTCGACCGTCTGGGCGGACTCGGTGCGGGCCGCGCGGCGGCGTGGATATCGGGGCATGGTGTCCGCCCCGTCCACGCCCCTCCAGAAGCGTCTGGTGGCGGGAGATTCCGCCGCGGCCGACTCTCTGCTCGCGCTTTGGCGTTACAGCACCGACCCCGACGAGCGCGCCCAGGTGAAGCGCACGCTCCTGCTCTGGACGAGGGGCACCGGACGCGCCGACTCGCTCCGCGTCGAGCTGGGACGGCTGCGGCTCGAGGCGGGGGACAGCACCGGGGGGCTCCTGCCCCTGACCGGCTTTGATGGGGAGCCCCTCACGGCGGCGCGGGCGGCTCGCCTGCTCCCGTACCTCGACGATCCCGGGAGGCTGTGGAGAGCCGGGATCGTCCCGCGCCATACATACACCGAATTGGCTCGCATCCTCCTCCGCGCCACCCCGATCCTCGAGCGTGATTCGACCCGATGGGAATGCGAGCCCGCAGCGTGCGCGCTCATGGTGGCGGCTCTCGCGTCCGCCCACGAGCCACGCCTGCGCGACGCCGCGCTGGTGGGGGCCTTCGCGCGTGGTCGGCGGCGCGCTGGAGATGGCCGAAGGCGTGGGCGCGCCCTGGCCCGCGGCCCCCCAGGATTCCATGCCGCCACCCGGGTCCGACTGGCGGGCATGGCTCTCGTGGATGGGCGGCAGCGTGCGCTTCGAGGGCTCCCACCGCGATGCCCTGCGCATGTACGCGGCGCGTACGGGTCGCGACCCCGTGGGCGAGCTCGGTGCCGATTGGCCCCCCGAGGGGGACTCGGCTCGGCTGGTGCTCGGGACGATCCTTCAGGGCATGGGCGAGGCCCCGGCCGTGACGGCGGCCGACCTGGTGCAGGACGTCCTCTCGGGATCCGAGGCTCGGCTGGGTCTCGCTGGGCGCGCCCTCCGCGGCCTGATGGCGCGGGAGGGATCGCCGCCGCCCTCGGCGGTCGCCACCGAGCTCCAATCCGCGGTCCTCGACTCGCTCCTCGCGGGCGGGGAGTCGCCCTGGAAGGCAGTGCCGGCGTTCGTCGTGGGCGGGGGTGGGCGCGTCCTGTACTCCTTCGCCCAGGATTTCCACGGCGTGCGCGCCGCGCCTCTCTTCATCCTCGGGGAGACCCTGCCCGAGGGCCTCCGGGAGCGGCTGCCCGCGCGTCTGCAGGCCGTGGACTCAGCCACCTGGGCGGCACGCCCGCGCCGGGAGGGAGGGGTCCTCGTGGAGTTCTACCCGGTGCGAATGGTGGGCGACTTCGCGGACGTGCACTGGTCCTGGACGGCGTTCGAGCACCGCGCCCCGGACGAATCGCCCGTCGGCTACGCGGGAGGAGGGGGGCTCACGCTCGTCCGCACGGAGGAGGGGTGGCGGGTGGTGGCGGCGAGCGCGTGGATTACGTGAGCGGCCGAGCGCGGCCGATCATCCCTGCACCTCTTCGAGGCCACGGGCCACGACCGCCGCCACGGCACACATCGTGGCGAACAGCAGCATCACGAGGGCGGTGCCCCCCCATCCCGCGACCAGGCCGAAGATTCCGCTGAAGAGAAGGAGCACCCCGATGACGGAGTTGGACAGCGCCGTATACGCGGCTCGCCGGTCCTGGTCGGCCATGTCGACGATGTGCGTGGAGCGCCCCAACCGAACCCCCTGGTAGGCGATCGTCAGGACGAAGAGCACGCCCACCATCGGCAACGTCGTCGCCCCGGGGCGCAGCACGAGCACGAGGATGCCCGCAGCGGCCAGGGCGGCTGCGGCCACCACCGCGGCGAGCATGAGCACCTTCCGGCTCGAGAAGTCGGAGAGGCGGCCCCAGAGGAAGCTGCTGGAGACGGCGGCCAGTCCCGATGCCAGAACGAAGGGCCCGAGGTCACCGAGCTCGCGGCTGTCGCCCTGCCCCGCCGACGTCAGGATGAAGGGAGGCGCGAGGGCCGTCGCGACCAGGAGCCCCCGCACGACGATGAAGCGGACCAATTGTCCGTCCTCCCGGAGGAGGGAGACCTGTCGGAGCGCCACGCCGAGGGGATTGCCACCCCCTTCGGTCGCGCCGGGCTCCTCCGCCAACGAGGAGAAGACGACGGCGGCCAGGAGCCACAAGCTCCCGGCCACGACCAGGACTCCGGCGATCATGCCGATCGACTTGGCCAGAATGCCGACGCTGAGCGCGGCGCCGAACGCCAGGATCAGGGCGGCCGCCACGGTCCCCGCGGCCCCGGTGGCGGTGCCCCGGGCCGTCTTGGACACGGTCTTGCCCAGGACGTCCTTATAGCTGACCGAACAGACGCTGCGCGCCAGGGCGAAGAGCGCGAGCAGGCCGAGGATCGTCCACCCGGCGGCGGCTCCCTCGAGGCGGAGGGCCGCGAGGCTCATCCCCACGACGGCCAGGCCCTGCACCGTGCTCCCGGCCACCCACGCCCACTTGCGCCGGGGGAGGGATCGGATCCACCCGGCGATCACGAGCTGGGGCAGGAGTGCTCCGGCCTCCCGGACGGGAACCAGGAGCCCGACGGCGAATGCGGGAGCCCCCATGGAGGAGAGGAGCCAGGAGAGCACGAGCTTCGGGTCCGACAGCCCATCGCCGGTCTTGGTGGCCGAAAGCGAGAGCACGTGCTTGAGGAAGTTCCCGGGCTGCTCCCGGCACGCGGCCTCCGGGATGTCCTTGCACACGCGGCCGTCATCTTCGCTGGTCAGCGTCTCGTAGACGGCGGTCTTCAGGTCGGTCGACAACGTCCTGGCCCCTGGTTGTTCGGAGATGCAAGGAAGGAAGGAAGGAAGGTACACGAGCAATCCGTCGTCGTCAGTCGTGGCGAGCGTACCTCCTGACGGGATCGCCGCATCGAGTGCCTCCGCTTGCGGCCCCCGGGGCCTCCACCCACCATCACCCCGACGCCTGCCCCCCGCCGAAGACCTCACAGCGCAAGCGCGGCTTCCCATGACACGCTCCACGACGATCCGGTCCCTGCTGCTCCTCGCCCTCGTCACGCCGGCGCCCACCCTCGCCCAGGCCACCCTCGAATCCCTGGAGCTGCGGGAGGGCCACCGCGAGGCGGCGGTCGCGCGCCGGGCCGAGCTCATGCGCCGCATGGAGGGCGGGCTGGCCGTCATCACCAGCGCCGACCGCTCCCAGCCGAACCTGTACGAGTTCTACGTCCCCGACACCGAGAACCACGACTTCGTCTTCCTAACCGGGATCTACGACGCTGCGCCGCCCGGATCGATCCTGATCCTGAACCCCGGCGGATCGACGTACCGGGAGCTCCTCTACACCGACCTCGACCCGGCCAAGGCGAGCCGCCTGTCCGGCATCGAGCACGTCTTCCCGCGAGACCGCTTCCTCGAGCACCTGAGCAGCGCGCTGACCGACTACCGCAACCTCCGGATCACGCAGCTCCGCTTCAAGGAGGTGGCGTCCGAACTCGCTCGCGGGTGGGGTGACGACGAGAAGATCCTCTATGTGAACTACCCGCGGGTCACGAACCTGAAGGAGCCGCCGCTTCCGCGCCTGGCGTTCGTCGAGCGCCTGCGGGCGGCGACGTCCGAGCTGGACGTGCGCGACGCCGGAGATCTGCTGGACCCGATGCGCATGGTACTGGACGACTTCGCGCTGAATAACGTGCGGCGGGCCATCGGGATCACGGGCCAGGGCCTCGTGGAGGGGATGAAGGCGGCACGGCCCGGACTCACCACCCGCCAGGTCATGGAAACCGTCGACTACGTCTACCGGCTGCGCGGCGCCGACCTCGGCTTCCCCACCGGCGTCGCCGTGGCCAGCCATCTGAACGAGGTGCTCCGTTACGAGAGCGCACAGGAGGAGCAGGCGGCCCGCGAGGGCGACACGCGCATCGGCGAGGGCGTGCTCGTGCACTTCGACACGGGCGCCCGGATGAACCACTACTCCGCCGACGTGCAGCGCACCGTACCCGCGGGCGATCGCTTCACCGCCGAGCAGCGGCGCGTCTACCAGGGCGTGCTGGAGGTGCAGAAGGCCGTGATCGCCGCGGTGCGGCCGGGCGTCACGTGGCAGGAGCTCCACGAGCTGGCGGTCTCCATGCTGCGCGACGCCGGCGGCTGGGACGAGAGCTATACGTACGGGATCGGGCACTACATCGGGATGGAGGTCCACGAGCACGGGAACTACGTCGAGCCCCTGCGGCCCGGGATGGTCCTGGCCATCGAGCAGGGCGCGATCGTGGACGGAACCCGGGTGGCCTTCGAGGACGACGTGCTGGTCACAGCCGATGGGCACGACTGGCTCACGGGCTTCGTCCCCATCGAGATCGACGACGTGGAGGCGCTGCGCCGGCAGGAGCCCATGATCCACCCCGAGGCGATCCTCGGGGCCACGAGGAGGAACTGAGCGATGTCACATGCCGCAACAGCGTCCCGAGTCCGGGCGTCCCTCGTCCGCCTCGTCATGGTAGCGGGGCTGGTGCTTCCCGGGGCGCCCGCCCTGGCCCAGAGCGCACCCGCCGTCGAGCCCTTCGACGTGGGCAAGAGCGTCGTCGAGGCGGATATCGGCGGAACCGTGCTGAAGCTCTACGCCTACAAGCCCGCCGACTACAGCGGGGAGGGATTCATCCTCCTCTTCCACGGGGCCTCACGGGCGGCGGAAGCATACCGGGACAACGCGGCGGGGATGGCGGAGAGGTTCCGGACCCTGGTGGTGGTGCCGCTGTTCGACGCGGAGCGCTTCCCCAACCGGCTGTACCAGTTCGGAGGCGTCTTCAGGGAGGACGGCACCGTCGCCGGTCCGGAGGAGCGCACCTTCGCCTACGTGCCGAAGCTGGTGGCCTACATCCGCGCCCGCGAGGGATCGACGAACCTCCCCTACGAGATCCTGGGCTTCTCCGCCGGCGCCCAGTTCCTGTGCCGCATGGCCGCGTTCCTGGACACCGACGCGGAGCGGCTGGTGGTCATGAGCCCCGGCTCGTCCATGTTCCCCACGCGGGACCTGGAGTACGGCCTGGGCTTCGGGGGGCTGCCCGAGGAGCTCTCCGACGACGCCCGCATCCGCCGCTACCTGGCGCTGCCCATCACCGTGGCCATCGGCACCCGGGACACGGAGATGGCGCAGCTTCCCACCGGGGACGCCTACGCCCAGGGTGTCCACCGCTACTCGCGCGCCCTCCACTGGTTCACCTACGCGATGGACCTGGCCTACGAGCGGAAGTGGGACTTCAACTGGCGCCTGGTCATCGAGGACGGTCCGGGGCACAGCCCCCCGGCGATGTTCAACCACGCGCAGATCGGGAACGCGCTCTACGGGCACCGGAGCGTTCCGGCCGGGGGAAGGTAGCGTCGTCGGTCTCGTTCGGGCGGGTTCGAGACGTCCACGTCGATCATGCCTGCGCTCGCGGCTGTCCTGAACTGGCGAAACACGTGGGAGAAGAGGCCCCACCCGGTCGCCGACCGGGTGGGGCCTCGGCCTTCGGAGAGGCGCGGGGCCGTCACCGCCACGCGACCGTCCCTACGACGGGAACCCCGAAAAGACCAGTCGATACTGCTTCCCGGCCGCGTCGTACTCCGCCCTCAGCTCGCTCGGATACTCGACCCCGGCGGGCAGGCCCTGGACGGCAGGCACGTCGAGCTCGAAGTCCGAGGCCTGGAGAAGTCGTGCCCGCGACACCATGGGCTCGAAGAAGATGGGATTGCCGGCGTAGTAGCCCAGCATCATGCTCGCCTGGAACAGGTCCGGTCGCTTGCGTCTCGTCTCCCGGCATCGCGTGCATCCCCATTCGAGGCACGCACAGGCCGACCAGCGTGCCCAATCCCGGAACGTCCACGTCGGGAAGAGCGTAGCCGGCCGGTAGCTGGGAGGGCTTCGCGTCGTCGGCGCAGTCGATCGCCTGCACCTGGCTCGGGGTGATGTTGTAGAAGTGGAAATCGAAGTGGGGCGTCATGAAGTGCGCGGGGGGATGGCCGTGCGCTTCCCAGTTGATGCCCATGTGATCGATCCCGAGAGCCTCCCGTGCTTCGGCGGGCAGCGCGACGGTCGCCAGCTCCTTGGGGGGCCACACCATCTCGGCGTCCGCCGGAACCGCCTCGATGAGCGCCAGCGGAACCGTCGCGTCCAGCTCCACGGCCTTGTCCCCCTGCATCACCGCCCACGTGCACACCTGGGATCCCAGCACCGTGGTACACGAACGCGACGTCGTCCGGAGGCCTGGGCCGGAGAGCGCCGCGAGGGCGGGAATTGAAAGGACGAGCGCGACCGAGATCGCGATACGTTTGGGATTCATGCTGACCTTCCTTTCCTGAGGATGAGCGCCGGCCCCGCTCGATCCGCCGAACCTCGGGAGGGCTCGAAAGGACCCGGACCGCGTATTTCACTAGACACTATGCCTAGTCAATACTGGAACCATGGGGACGGAAGGGCCGCTTGTCAACTTGGGCATACATGTTGTACAGTGAAATATGACTCCCGGCGAGACTTCGAGACGGTACCGCAAGCGAAAGCGCGCCCAGGCGGAAGAGGAGACCCGGCGGCGCATCACCGAGGCGGCGGTGGAGCTGCACGGCACGGTCGGCCCCGCGAACACCAGGTTGACGGACGTGGCCGAGCTGGCCGGCGTGAGTCGGGCCACGCTCTACAACCACTTCCCGACCCAGGTCGACCTGTTCACGGCCTGCTCGGCGCACTGGGCGGCGGCCAATCCCTTCCCGGATCCCTCGACCTGGAAGGCGATCGCCGACCCTGCCCAACGCCTCGCCCGGGGATTGGAGGAGCTGTATCGCTGGTACCGCGCGAAGGAGGGCATGCTGGCCAACGTCCTGCGCGACACGGCGCTCCTGCCGGCGCTCGCCGAGGTCATGGATGACCTCTGGGAGGGCTACATCGAGCGAGTCGTGCGTGCGCTGGCCCGGGGCTGGCCGGCCGGGAGCGTCGGGAAGACCGAGCTCCACGCCATGCTCCGGCTCATGGTGGACTTCCACACCTGGGAAGCGCTGGCGGGATCCGGGCTGGAGGACGGGAGGGCGGCGGAGCTTGCGGCGAGCATGGTGGTCTGCGCGCACCGGCGGGGAGCGTCCGGCGAGTGATCCGATCGCTCGTGACCGCGTACGCGACGCGACGGTCGCCCGCGACGCTCACTCGCCCGCCGGCGCCTCCGCATACGATCGGATGCGCTTCAGCATGGCCGCGAGGCCGTTGGCGCGGGACGGGGACAGGTGCGTGCGCAGCCCGGTCCGATCGAGGAAGTACAGTTCGGCCTCGAGGATGTCGCGCGGCGGACGGTCGTCCAGGACCCGCAGGAGGAGCGCGATGATGCCCCGGGTGATCATGGCGTCGCTGTCGGCGGCCAGATGGAGGCGACCATCCCGGAGCTCGCCCCGGATCCAGACCCTGGACTGACATCCTGCGAGCGCGTGCTCGTCGGTCCGGATCCCTTCGTCGGGAACGGCCAGCGCGCGCCCCAGACGCACCAGGTACTCGTACCGGGCCATCGCGTCCTCCAGCCCGCCCATCTCGGCGACGATCTCGTCCTGAACGGCGTCGAGGGATCGTGGCCGACCGTCTCGGGCTCCGGTCACGACCGGGCCCACCCCGGGATTCCCGTCTCGACGGGGTTGGACGGGTCGCTGCTCCACTCGAACCACCCGCCGTCGTAGACCGAGACGCGGGGCCAACCCAGCAGCCACGCGTTGAAGAACGCCTCGCTCCCCCGCCATCCCGTGCCGCAGTAGAAGGCGTTGTGCTTGTCGGGCGTCACGCCGATGCGCTCCCACGACGCCTCGATCTCGTGGTACTCGCGGCAGGTGTGGTCCAGGTTGCGGTAGTTCTCCATGTGATAGGCGTCGCTGCCGCAGTCGCCGTAAACCGAGCCCGGGATCCTCCCCTTCTGCTCGATGTAGTTGTAGCCGCTCACCTCGCCGATGTACTCGGGCCAGCTCCGCACGCTCACCAGGTTCCTGTCCGGAGCCGCCAGGATCTCCCTCGCCTCCGGGAGGTCCACCGCCAGCTCCGGAGCCCCCGGGATCTCGGCCCCGAAGTCGCCCACCGGGTGACGCCCGGCCTCCTCCGTGGTGACGTCGTAGCCCGCGTCGATCCACGATTGGAGGCCCCCGTTCAGGATACGGACGTCCTTCACGCCGGCCCACAGCATGATGAACGCGCACCGGAAGGCGCCGAGGTGCCCGGCGGCGCTTCCCGGGAAGGGGTCCGCGTTGTCGGGGAAGGAGAAGCGCCCGTAGAGGACGACGGTCGTCTCCGCAGTGATGCCCAGCGCCCGGAGCGCGTCCCGGACCTCGGCGGGGGAGCGCCGGTTCCACGTCTCCGGAGACTCCAACAGGAGGGTGTCCACGTCCACCGCGCCCGGCACGTGGCCAAGCTCGTAGTCGCCGCGGTTGCGGTAGTGCGCGTGGCACACCACGACCCTGCCCCCGTCGTGCTCCGGAACCGTCTCCCCGGAGAGCACCGCTTTGAGCCATTCGGGCGGCACCAGGTGCCTGTGCCGCGGGAGGCGATCCATGGGGAGCCGTTCGTCGGCGCACCATTCCTCGACGAATCCGTGGTAGAGCCGCACGCGCTCGTACCCGGCCCGCCCGAACAGCCGCGCCACACGCTCGGTCTCGTCCCCGTCGTAGCCGTACACGACCACCGTTTGGTCGGCGCGAATCTCCTTGGCCCGGACGATCTCGATCCACTCCAGGTATTCCGACCACTTCGCGGGCAAGGTGCGAGCGCCCCGGATGTGGCCGCCCCTGGCCTCGTCGCGTAGCCGCCAGCCGTTGTAGGCGTCGATAGGGCGCACGTCGACAAGCTGGACCTGGGGGTCGTCGAGGAGGGCTTGCAGCTCCCCCGTGGACAGGGCGGTCGGTCGGTCGGTCATGGAATCGATGCTCTTCACGGATGGAGGGTCCGGGCGGGTTGTCGATGCTCCGGCGGTCCTCAATATCCCGGCATGCCTGGAATGTTCTTTCTCGTGCGATGGTACGCCCGAGAACGCACCTGACAGAGGCATCCCGTTTGTCCCCTCCGACCGAACGAACCACATGGAGGCGCGAAGGCGACCCTGCAGCGTCATCGCGGTGCTCGAGTCGAAGAGCGGCTCTGCCTTCGACAGCTTCGACAACCTGCGCAGGGAGACGGTGACGCAGGCGGCGAAGCTCGGGGGTGACGCCCTGATCCTGGGAGCCCGGTCCGTCGACGAGGGGTTCATCCTGACCGGCACCGCCATGATCCGCACCGAAGGGCGGAAGATACGTGGGTGAGGTCATCGTGTACGGGGGGAGCGGCCGGGACCTGAAGCGGGTGACCGGGCCGCGCCAATCCGTAACGCGGCCGACCCTTTCGGGCTATCTTCACGCACGTTATCCGACGGAGTCCAATCGGTTCGAAGACCGCCATGTTCTTCCGCAAGAAGCCCGCTGTGGAGCCTCCGATCCTCCATGCCTACGACGACGATTTCGCGCAGCTCATCGCCGAGCCCGGGAATCACGGTCGTGGATTTCTGGGCGCCCTGGTGCGCCCCGTGCAGGATGATGGAGCCCATCCTCGGCGAGATCGCGCTGGAGTGGGCCGAGCGGGCCGTTCGGGTCATGAAGGTCGATGTGGACCAGGCCCCGGGCGTCGCCGGCGACTTCGGCATCCGCTCGGTCCCCACCGTCATCTTCTTCCGGGACGGCGAGCCCCTCTTCGAGATGGTGGGGATGGTATCGAAGCCCGTGCTGGAGCGGGAGTTGGACGAGCTGGTAGCGGAGCCACCCGAGGGTGGCGTCCCCACGTAGGCACGCCGCCGCGGCCGTCAGGGGACCACCACGTCCCGTGACTGCACGTCCCCGGCGGCCACGCGCCAACGGCCGTCGCCCGAAGGGACCACCCTCCACCACGAGACTCCCACGCGCCGCGTCTCCTCGCGCCAGCCGAGCACCGCGGACCACGGCACCAGGACCACCGTCCCGGGCGCGACATGCGGGCAGTCGGGGTCCCGGCACATCGCCGTGGCCGAGGGTCCGGCCCACTGGGCGAGCACCTCCATGTCGACGGCCTGGTAGAAGAGGTCTGCGCCCGAGTCGTTGGACAGTCGCAGTCCGTCGGCGGTCGGGGTGACGTCGAGATCGACGGAAGACACGCCGGTGGCATCCGCGCACGCCACCAGGGCGATCGTCGAAAGGACCAGTGCGAGAGGTCGGATCATGGGACCACGGGGCGAGGGCATCGAACGTCTCGTGCCGGGTGTGGCGCGACATCAAGGAAACGACCATCGGCCCGCCGATCTGACGGACGGAGATCACCGCGACGCACGGCGCTCTTGCCCGCGGCAACCATTCTCTACATTGTGAGCATCCGTTATCTCACAATGTGGGGAAAGTTACTCCCGGACGAGGGGATGCGATGAGGACGATGAGGAGCGTGGCGCTGGCGGGTCTCCTGATCGCCACGGGCGGTGCCGTGGCCGCGGGCCAGACCCCCGCCGCCGGAGCCGTGGAGATCCCCCTCGAGGTCCGCGCCGGCCGGATGACGGTGCCCGTCCACGCGGCCGACGGCGACGGAGCTCCGCTTCCTGGTGACCACGGGCTCGGCCGTCACGGTGCTCTCCGAGTCGGGCGCGGCGCGCGCGGCCGGCCAGCGCTTACCCTGGGCGGCGTCCCCGTCGACATGGAAGGGAGCGTCACCCGCGCGGACTCCGATCTCACCGTGGACGGTGTGGTCCTGGACGGGCTGGTGAGCAACAACACCCTCAACGCCTTCGACGTCCTCTTCGACGTGCCGGGAGGACGACTCGTGTTGAAGCCGATCGGACGATCTGTGGAGTGGCCGGGCGTGACGCTGTCGCGAGCCGGTCCGCCTCCGCGTCTACCACGGGGTCGTCCTGGCCCTCGACGTGGTGCTCGACGGCGTGGAGTACCCCGCCATGCTGGAGCTGGGGGCTCCGAAGCTCCTCGTGAACCAGCGGGTGCTCGACGAAACGGGGATCGCCGAGGGGGTCGCGGAGGCCTTGAGGCTCGGGCCCACGACGTTCCACCACGTGCCGGTCGAGCTCAGCGACCACCCGTCCATCGCCCGCTTCTCGCCCAACGGCGACGGCTTCGTCGTGGTGGGGACGCCACCCGCCCTGGCATGCCCCATCGCCATCAGCTGGGTCCACCGCGAGCTGAGGACGTGCGTGCCATGAGCCAGGACTACCTGGGCGAGTTCGAGCAGATGGTGCTCCTGTCCGTCATGCGCCTCGGCGATCGGCGCGTACGGGCTCGCCGTCAAGGACGAGCTGGAGTCCGTCGCGGGCCGGTCGCCGTCCAGCGGCGCGCTGTACACGACGCTGGACCGCATGGAGAAGAAGGGCCTCCTGGAGTCGTACGCCGGGCGAATCGTCGTCGGAGCGTGGAGGGCGGCCCCGGCGCTACCTGCGCCTCACGCCGGCAGGGCGTGCGATGCTGGCGCAGAGCCGCAGCACGCTGCTGGCCCTGTGGGAGGGGCTGGAAGGGGCGTTGGACGGATGAGCGGCCTCCATCCTCCACGCTGGCTGGAGCGCATCGCCGAGCGGACGCTTCCGGCGGGTCTGTCCGGCCAGGGCACGCTGGGCGACCTGGCGGAGGAGTTCCAGCGTCGGGCGGCACAGTCACCGCTCCGCGCCCGGCTGTGGTACGCGGGCCAGACCGCCTCGATCGTGGCGTACCGCACGTTCACGGGCACCGGCGCCGACAGCATGGAGACCCGCTTCGGCCTGGCCGCGGATCTGCGCTGGTCCCTCCGCCTCGTCCTGAAGCACCCGGGCTTCGCCCTCGGGGTCGTGGCGGTGCTGGGGCTGGGGCTGGGCGCCAACGCGGCGGTCTTCTCCGTCGTGGACGGCACCTTCCGCAACACGACGTGGTGGCGCGCACCGGACCGCACCCTCGGCGTCTGGCCGGAGCGGAAATGGTCCTTCGGCATGATGGAGCTCTACCGCGAGGACCAGGCCGCCTACCGGTCCCTCGGAGGGTGGGTGGAGTTCGCGTACGCGCTGCGCACGCCCGACGGCGACAGCGAGAGCGTCAACGGCGTGGCCATCACCCCGCAGCTCTTCCGCGAGCTCGCCGTGCAACCGATGCTCGGTCGCGCCCTCGAAGACGACGACGCCCTCCTCGGCGTGGAGCCGGTCGTGGTCCTGGGCGAGTCCCTCTGGCGCCGCGCCTTCGGCGCCGATCGGGGCGTGCTGGGCAGCACCGTGGACATCAGCGGCATCTCGATGCGCGTCGTCGGCATCCAGGGGTCGGCCGGCAAGGCACCCGGCGGCCGCGCGGAGCTCTGGCTGCCCCTGCTCGTGGATCCCCGGGAGGACGACTACTTCAAGGCCACCAACCTGAAGCTGGTGGGCGTACTCCGGGACGGCGTCACGATGGACGACGCCTATCGGGAGATCGACGCCTTCGACGACTACCTGGCGCGGCTCTTCCCCGCGTTCTTCACCCCCGACTGGGACGACGGCCTCGTACGGGTCGCCCGGGCCGACGCCTCCCAGCGCCGCCTGATCTCCACGCCCCTGCTCCTCCTTCTGGGCGGCACCGTCCTCCTCCTCCTGGCGACTGCCCTCAACGTGGGCAACCTGCTCCTGGGCCGAGCCATCGAGCGGCGCTCGGAGCTGGCGGTGCGCGCCGCGATCGGTGCGGCGCGCGGTCGTATCGTGCGGCAGCTCCTGGTCGAGGCGGCGGTCCTTACGGCGCTCGGAGTGGGGGCGGGACTCGGGATCGGGGCCGTGGGTGGCCCCTGGATCCGGCAGCTGTTCGTGGGACAGGTCGTGGTGGCGAGCAGCTCGGTGCTGTCCCCTCGGGTGTTGGCGTTCGTGACGACGGCCGCTGCGGGCGCGTGGATCGTCCTGGGCGGCGTTCCGGTCGCGCATTTCCTGCGCGCCCAGCGCGCGGGGCTCACTCTGAGGCCCCATTCCGGCGTGCGGGTCCAGCGGTCGCTGGTGGCGGTGCAGGCGGCGCTCGCGACGCTCCTGCTGGTGTCCGCCACGCTGCTCGTGGGCACGGTGGACAACCTGCGCGGCGTGCCCCTCGGCTTCGACAAGGAGAACCTCCTCACGGTCGAACTATCGCCCCCCGAGGACCGGGTCGCCGCACCCACGGCCGCCCGAGGTCTCTACGACGCGCTGGCGGAGAAGGTGGCGGGCATCCCGGGCGTGGAGGCTGTCGGTCTCACCGCTCGCCTGCCCCTGGGCGCGCAGGCCCCGACGGCACCCATCAACCTGGCGTCGGCTCCGGTGGATCAGGTCCAGGCCCCGAAGGCACGTCTCCACGCAGTGGACCCGGGCTTCTTCGCCGTCATGGGGATGGATGCGGTCGAGGGACGGCTCCTGGACTCCGAGGACCGGAAGAGGGGAATCAGCGCCGTGGTGGTGAACGAGACGTTGGCGCGTAGCTTGTGGCCCGCCGTGTCTCCAATCGGGCAGCGCATCGCCATCGATCCCCACATGTGGAGCACCTTCCTTCCCGTGGTCGGCGTGGTGCCCGACATCCGCTCGGACGACATCACGGCCCCGCCCGAGCCGGCCATGTACGTGTCGCTCGCGGAGAGCCCCGCCCGGGACGTGACCCTTCTGATCCGGACGCCCCGGGACGGCGCCGCCGTGATCCCGGCGGTGCGCAGGGCCGTGACGGACGTGGATCCCCTGGTGCCGGTGCGCTCGGTGATGTGGATGGACGACGTGGTGCGCGCCGCCTACGCCATCGCCTGGATCGTCATGGGGCTGCTGGTGGCGCTGGCCGGCCTGGCGACCGGTCTGGGCGCCATCGGCATCTACGCGGCGCTCACCCAGCACGTGGCCAGCACGCGCAAGGAGATCGGCGTGCGCATGGCCCTGGGCGCCCAGCCTGGAGAGGTCGTGAACGCCGTGGTGCGCTCGGGACTCCTCGTCGCCGGCGTGGGCATCGCGATGGGGAGCGTCGCCGCAGCGCTCTCGGCCCGGGTCCTGGAGTCCATGCTCTTCGGCGTGTCCACCCTGTCGCCATGGGCCTACGTGGCCCCGGCGCTCGGCGTGTGCGCCGCGGCCGTAGTGGCGGGATGGGTGCCCGCGTGGCGTGCGGGCAAGCTTCCCCCGCGGAGGTGCTTCGCGGGGAGTAGGAAGGTCGGTCGAGCTCCAGCGCGTCGAAAGCGACACCGGACGGGGAACGGTACCCGTCATCCACCACGCGCAGGGGGCGTCGGAGCGAGGAGCACCCCCTCGAGCGTCGCGGCGACCCGTTCCCTGAAGCGCTCCTGACTCCAGCCGCGCTCCGTGATCAAGAGGCGGAACACGTCGGGGCCGCCGAACGCCCAGAGCAGGTCGGTGGCTTCTTGGGCCGTGATGCCGGGAGCCAGCACCCCGGCCGCCTCCCATTCGGCGACGAGGGATTTCGCGGCGGCATGCCGGCGCCCCTCCCCCTCGTTCCACATCTCGCGAAGGTCGGGCTCCACGCCGGACACCGTGCGGGCGATCTGGATGAGATCGGCACCGCTGGCGTAGAACCTGATGGTGAAGGCCAGCCGCTCGCGGAGCTGCCGGCGGGGATCGCCCGCCGCAGAAGCCACCGCCGCCCGCATTCCCGCCACGTCGGCGTCCGCCGCCATCTCGTCCAGGAGCGCGAGCAGGATTCCCTTCTTGGAGCCCAGGGACGCATAGACCGTCTGGACGGCCACGCCCGCGCCGTCGGCAATGGCCTCCATGGTCGCCCCGCCGTAACCGTGGGTCACGAAGAGCCGGCGGGCGGCGGCCAGGATCCTCCTCCGGGTCTCCTCCGCCTGCTCCCGCCGGCGAGGGGAACGGTAGGGGCGCTTGACGTCCGTCATTTTCGATGTAGTCTACTCTAATGAATCGATGCTTACTCCAAGTATCGCATTCGAGGCCCTCCCGACCAAGAGAACTCTCGTGAACGGATACTCGATCGCCCTATTCCTCCACCTCCTCTCCCTTCTCCTCGCGTGCGTGGCCGCCTCCCTGAGCATGCTCGCCGCGCTGCGCCTCCGCGGCGCCGACAGCGTGGCGGAGGCGATGTCCTGGGTCACCCTCGTCGCACGCGTCGTTCCATGCTTTCCCGTGGCCGTCCTGGGCCTGTTGGGGAGCGGCATCTACATGACCCACCAGCGCTGGACGTGGGCGATGCCGTGGATCGAGGCCGCCCTGGTGGGGCTCGCCCTGATCGTGGCCCTCGGCAGCGGCGTGGAGGGGAGTCGCGGCCGGGCGCTCCGCCGCGAGCTCGAATCGTCGGGCATGTCCTCGAGGGCTCGGCGACTGCTCCGCGATCCCGTGGCCTGGAGCGCGAAGGTGACGACGCTGACCCTGGTCGTCGCCGTGGTCTTCGTGATGACCGCGAAGCCGGCATTCACGGGATGCGTCGCCGCGCTCTGCGTCGCGTTGGTCTCGGGCGTGCTCGGCGCCATCCCGCTCTGGCGGGTGTCGGGCAGAGCTGCATCGGCGTTGATGGGGTCGGCCTCGTCCTGAGGGGCGAACGGGCTGAAGGCTGCGCCCCTGGCATGGCGCGCCGGATCCCTATACCTTGTACCTCAAGGTATAGCCATGACGAAACCGGTCCCCATGTCCAAGGAGTTGGTGGCAGCCTCGTCCCGGCCGATGGTCCTGTCCATCCTGGCCGGGGGAGAGAGCTACGGCTACGAGATCCTCCAGCGGGTGAGCCTGCTCTCCAGCGGCCGGGTGCAGTGGTCCGACGGGATGCTCTATCCCGTCCTCCGCCGACTGGAGAGGGACGGTCTCATTACCGGTGAGTGGCGGACCATGGAGTCGGGCAGGCGGCGCAAGTACTACCGGCTGAGCGAGAAGGGAAGGAAGCAGTTGGAGGAGGACCGCGCCGGGTGGCTCGCGATGTTCGGGACGCTCAGCCTGACGTGGGGAGACGGCCATGTTTGAGCTCGATGACGCCGTGCGTGCCTGGCGGACGGGCTTCGCGCGGGAGCGTTCCTTCACCACCGGCGACCTGGACGAGCTGGAAGACCATCTCCGGGCGGCCTATGAGCTGGAGCTGCACCTCGACCCCGGTCTGGCCCCGTCCACGGCCTTCGCCCATGCGTGCGACACCCTGGGCTCGGCCGCCGATCTGTCGGGTGAGTTCGCCAAGGTGGAGGGCAAGGCGTGGCGACGACTCGTCCGGACGGGGTGGGCGGTGTACGCCCTCGCCTTCTTGCTTCCCGTGGCCAGGTACGGCATCACCCTGGGGCAGGGAGACTTCCACGACGGGCTGCTTCCGGGTATCGAGGCGCTCCTCCTGGCCCTCAAGGGAGCAGGCGGCGTCACAGGGATCTTCAGCGCCCTCACCAACCTGGTGATGATCCTGACGTTCGGACGGATCTCCGATGCCGGCCGGAGCCGGGTGGGCATGCTCGCGGCGCTCATGCTGGCCGCCACGGTGCTGAACCTCTGGTGGCTGGTCGCCGTGGACCAGGTATCCGACCTGTACGCCGGCTACTACGCGTGGCTCGCGTCGTTCGAGCTCGTGGGCACCGGCTTGGCGCTGCGGGCGCGAGCGCTCCCGGAGGCGTCGGCGTCGGCGGACATGATCGTCGCCGGCGCACAGAGTCGGTCCGTCTGACTACCGACGGCCGCCACGACGCAGGTGGGCCGCTCGGCGTGGGGGGCGTGGCCGATGTCACACCTGTTCGGGCGTGAGACGCCTCTCAGGCAACTCGTGGCAAGGTCTGTCGAGTGTGAGCGGGCAGTCTCACGAAGGGATGGCGACCGGCGCCGTCGTCGGTGAATCGGACCGCGGTGGCGGATCGGCGTCGCACCGCTCCTCGGTCGGGACGGCCACGAGGGAGAAGCGCAGGTCCACGTCATTCGAGACCTTCACGACGCCGTGGACGGACTCCGGTTCGATCCCGAAGTCCCGCTGCCGGATGCGGAGGTCGCCCGAGATGCGCAGGACTCCTTCGTCGGTTCGGCCGATCTGGACGGGGAACGCGACGTCCCGTGTGACGCCGTGCAGCGCGACCGTGCCACGGACATCCACCAGGCCTTCCCGCTCCGGACGGACGGCGCTCAGGACGATGCGCACCTCCGGATAGCGCGTCGAATCGAGATGCGCCGAATCCAGCATCTTCTCCTGGATGTCACGCCGGTCGGCCGCGCCGGGCCCGCTGCCCAACCCGGCGAGACCGCGCGCTGAATCGGAGTCGATGATGAGCGAGCCGGTCCGGATGCTGATCGATCCGTGAGCTCCGACAGGCACTGGATCGGCCAGGCAGAGCTCGGTCGACCATTCCGTCGGCACGATCGCGTGCTCGTGGCCAAGAAACGACAGGATACCGCTCTTGTGGGTCTCGACGTACACGCCGGAGCGTGCCGCGACGACCCGGTACAGGCGAAGATCGAGCGGGCCGCTCCCCAGGAGCGGGAGCACCATCAGCGCGGTGAGCGACCGCCTCCATCGACCGGGTTGGCGCCTGCGTCGGCGGCACCTCATCTCACGACGACCGTCCCGGTCATGCTGGCACCGTGCACGGCGCAATCGTACGTGTAGGTGCCGGCCGTATTGAAGGTGAACGAATACGAGCCGCTGGTCATGATCGCGCTGCTCGTGAAGCTCGGTGAGCCCTGCGACCTCACGCTGTGGCTGTTCGATCCGGTCCATGTCCAGGTGACGGAGCCGCCCGCCGCGATGGTGTCCACTGCGGGGTTCGAGCTGGCGTTGCGTGCGCTCTTGAAGAAGTTGTCGGCCACGTCCACGGCGGCGGTCGTCGGAACCGACGCAACCGCAGCGTGGAAAGTCGCCGGGGAGCCCGTGAGCCCTGCGCTCGAGGCGGTGACGGTGACGGGCCCTTCCTGCGCCCCAAGGGTGACGCTCGTCTGGGCCAAGCCGCCCACGTCCGTGGCCGAGCTGGCCGGCTGCACGCTCGCTGCACCGCTCGCGACCTGCCAGGACACCGTCACGCCCTGGACGGGGTTCCCGAACCGATCGTCGACCTTCACCTTCAGCGGTTCTGCGAGCGTCGCATTGGGCGCGCTCGATTGGTTGTCACCGGACGAAACGGACAGTTGGGTCGCCGGGGCCGCCGTGGCCGAAGCCGTGAACGAGACCGGTGACCCGGTGGCTCCCGCGAGCGACGCCGTCGCCACCTGTGCGCCCGCGGCGTGACCCATGGTCCAGCTGGTCGTCGCGATGCCGTCGGGGCCGGTGGCCGATGTGGCCGGGTTTACGGACGCTCCGCTGCCGGCCGCACCCCACGTCACGTTGGCGCCCTGTCGCGGTGCGCCATCGAGGGTCACGACCACCCTCAACGGCGCCGCGAGCGCAGTGCCTACGGTACCACTCTGGTTGTCGCCATTCGCGCTGGCCGCCTTCTGGATGGCGGATCGAGGCATGTCGGTAGGGCCCCCGCCGGATCCGCCGCACTGTGAGCTGGCAGCGGTGATTCCCACCACGTACATCAAGCGAAAGATTCTCGAAACCATGATAGCTAGCCTTGTCGAGAGGGTCTCGACGCGCCGTTCGGTCGAACGGGCGTGCGATGAGTTCCTACCGCCCCGGCCGTGACGAGATTTCCGGGGACGCGTGCGCCCGCCTTACGGAACCCGTCGTGAGCGTGATCTGCCCTTCCATCGTTGGATGGAAGCGACACCCGTACGCGCCGGCGGAGCCCGCCTCCGCGACCAGGCGCCAGCGCTCGCCCGGTCCGAGCGGCGGCGAGCTCCATGACGAGTCGGCCGCCGTCACCGTGTGCGGGAAGATGTCCCGGTTGACCCAGACCAGCGTGTCGCCGGGGCGGGCCCCCACCACCGCGGGCTCGAAGGCCATGTCGTGGATTTCGACCACCCACACCGCGGGCGGCGCCTCGGTCCGGCACGCCGCTCCCCCCGACGCCGAGCAGTACGAGCCCGACCGACGCCAGGGGGGAGCGGCACACCCTGGTCGCCATCATCCCTTCAGCTCTGCGGCCACGCGTTCGGCGTGCTCGAGGTGCGCCTTCAGCGCCGGGACCACGGACCGCAGAAGCTGCTTCAGCTCGGTGTTCGTGGTGTTCGGGATCAGCGTGCTCTCGACCGCGTCGATCACCCCCCGGTGATAGGCGATCTCGTTGTCCATGTACGCTCGGTCGAATGCGTCGGCCGAGAGCCCGGAGAGCTTCTCGCGCGTCGCGCTCGCGGAAGCCGTGAGGTTCCGGCTGGTCTCGTTGTCTTCGGGGGTTACGCCGAGCCTCTTCGCGAGCGCGGCCGCCTTCTCGATAACGCTCTCGTGATCTCGGATCATCGTCTCGGCGAAGCCGCGCACCTGCGCGTTCTCCGACTTGCCGAGCGCCTGGCGCGCGGCGGTCACGTCGAGTTGGTTCGCGGTCACGGCGATGTGCGCGATCTGTGCGTCGTCGAGGGCCTGGCCGGCGCGGCCGGCCGGCCCCGGGGTGGGCGCCCCACACGAGCGCTGCGACCACCAGGGAGAGAGGCATGGGGAGCATGGGAGGGTCTCCTGTGGACTGTGTGCCGGAGGGCTGGTCTCACGTCTGTACCGAAGGAATACCAAGCTTTACATCATTTGGCAATGTGTTTATTGTGTTTCATGTGGACACACCGGGGCGGATCCCGATAGGATGCTCGCCGCCGCCTCGTCCGGGCGATACTGTGCCCTCGAAGAGCGACCACCCCCGGAGCCCCCATGGACCAACCCAACTGGATCGAGCGCCTCGCCGGCAGTACGCGCCTCCGGGTGTTCGAGCTGCTGCTCCGCTCCGAGTGCACCGTTCAGGACGTGGCCGACGAGGTGGGAATCAGCCCGAACGCGATCCGAGGCCACCTCGCCGCGCTCGAGCGCGACGGGCTGGTCGTGCAGTCTGGCACCCGGCGTGACACGGGCGGCAAGCCGGCCAGGACGTACACGGTCTCGCGTGAGGCGGACGAGGTCTTCCCCAAGGCCTACGCGTTCGTGCTCGATCGCCTGCTCGGCGTGCTCGACGAGCGCATCGGCCGGGATGCCGTGCGGGAGGTGCTCGATGAGGTCGGCGCGCGGGCGGCTACGCCGGCGCGGGGCTCGCCCGAGGAGCGCGTCGAGGCCGCGGCGGCGGCGCTGCGCGGGATCGGCGGGAAGGTCGAGGTGGGCCGGCTCGAGGACGGGTTCCGGATCCAGGGGTTCGCCTGTCCCTTGTCCTCGGTCACGCGCGACGACGCCCGGGTGTGCGGGCTCGCGGCGGCACTGGTGCAGCGGACCACCGGCGGAGCCGTCCGCGAGGTATGCGAGCGCAGGGGCCGCCCGCAATGCGCGTTCGAGATCCGCTTCCCCCGAAGGACGGGCGAGCCGCCCGCCTGAGCTTCCGGAGGCCCGGTTCGCCGCCTGCGGGTGGCGAAAACCCATCCGGTGGGGCAATCGAGCGCGGATGGCTCAAGGACCGGGCGCTCGCGGGTCGAAGGGCCGGCCTGCGACAGGCCGAGCGGGAGGGTCGCGAACGCGATCCGGGTCAGGAGGAAGCGAGTCATCGCACGAATGCCAGTGGGATGGTAGCGAGTGCGTCCCGCCCTGCGCCGGCGGCGAGCTCAGTCATCGGTTTCCTCCCTGCTCCAGCTTCGGCCTGGCTTCGGCGCCCCAGCCGTGCACGACCAGGATCTGCTGCCTCGGGGAGATTCGGGTGGGTCGATTCATCTGCCAGGAGGTGTGCCCGTTCACCCGAACGTTCTCGCAGGTGGCGGAGGAGCCGGACTGCGTGGCGCGCCCGGCCTGGGAGGCGGATTCCCACCACGGACGGGTCCAGCTCGCGGACGCCCCGCCGAGGTCGGCGCCGGTCTTTGTCGGAGGTTTCGCGGGCCTCGATCCGGCCGTGCCCGGCTTCGGCCGGGTCACTTCGGTCTTGCACCTCCGTCCGCGCGCGACCCACCTTGGCGAGCGGCCCCCAGCGCCGGTCGCCTCTTCCCGCAGCCGTGCACGGAGGATCCACGCGATGGACGTGCGACGTCGACGCGCCCCCGGCGGGGGCGATCTCCCGACCCCGTGGCACTCCGGCCCCTTGAACGGGCGAGGCGGAGGTCGGCCGGTGCTGTCCCTGGCGATGGTCCTGCTCGTCGCATCCCCTCCCGACGCCCCGCGATCCGGAGA
The DNA here is from genome assembly GCA_963848895.1 of uncultured Gemmatimonadales bacterium. Classification (GTDB taxonomy): domain Bacteria; phylum Gemmatimonadota; class Gemmatimonadetes; order Longimicrobiales; family Gaopeijiaceae; genus SZUA-318. The sequence goes on along the minus strand of CAWKGE010000012.1, from coordinate 149,262 downwards.
CAGGGTTGCGGCCAGAGACCCATACGCGGCCTGCACGGTGCAGGCGATCGGCATCGAGACCTTCCGCAAGAACGGCAGCCAGACGACCAGGAGCACGGACTTCCATGCCGGTGACGCGGAGATCCACATGGAGCGCCGGTATCCCTCGAGTTGCGCGCCGAGCAATCCCGCCATGCCCGTCGACATCGGGTTCCAGCTCGACGGCACCACCTTCCACGTCTCGTCCAGCGCGGATTCCAGGAACGTGTCGGACAACTCGGTGCAACACCCGGTCGTCTTCCGGCCGAAGCCGCCCGAGCCCCTGCCACCGTCGGAGGCCGGGCCGCCGGAGACGGTCCGGGCGCCGGCCCGCGTCGGTGGCGGAGGCGCGACGGGGGAGGAGGACCAGCGCGCGCAGCTCATCGAGGAACGGCAACGAGCACAAGACTACCTCGCCCGGCTCCGGCGCACCCCCCGGGGCGGCGATCGCCCACCACCCTACGAGCCGCGCTTCCCCGGAATCGAGCGACCGGTGCGCCTCACCTCGATTCCCGAGATGGAGAACTACCTGGGGATGGTGGACGGCCGTCTCGCCATGGTGAACGAGCGGGCGGCCCAACGCGCGTCGCAGGCGGGTGGCGCGCAGACGCCCGGCGCTGCTGAGCGCACGACCGCCCCCGTACCCCCGGCGGCCAGTCCGCCACCTCCCGGCTCGGTCGTGGCCACGCCGAATGCCAACCTCTTCGGCGTACGCGTGCCTATCGTTTCACCGACGTGGACGCCGACGTGCGGTCCGCGCTCATCGACTGTGGTGTATCGACGGCTCCGGGGGTGGAAACGTACGCCGGCTGGGGTCGTGCGGTCGTGGAGCTCGACGGCCGCCTGGCGCGGCAGCCATAGGGCGAGGTCCTGAGCGCCCGAGGCATCCCCCATCCTGGACTTCCGCATGCAGCACGATGCCATCGCCGTCGTCGATTTCGGCGGGCAGTACGCCCACCTGATCGCCACCAAGGTCCGGCGCCTCGGCGTCCTCGCCGAGATCCGCCAGCCCGAGGATCCCATCGATGCCTTCCTCGGCTACCGGGGCATCATCCTCTCGGGGAGCCCGTCACTCTCCTCGCACGGGGAGGATTCGGACTACACCAAGACCGTCTTCGACCTCGACGTCCCGATCCTCGGCCTCTGCTTCGGCCACCAGGAGATCGCGAAGCACTATGGCGGAGAGGTGATCCACGGGGGGCGGGAGTGGGGGCATGCCGAGCTGCACATCGCACGGGAGCACCCGCTGTTCGCGGGGCTCGGGCCGAGCGAGCAGGTCTGGATGAGCCACTTCGATTCGGTCGCCGCGGTCGGCCCGGGATTCGAGGAGCTGGGGTACACCACGTCGAAGGACGGTGCCCCCGACCATCGATTCGCCGCCATCGGCTCGGACGAGCACCGCCGCTACGGCTTCCAGTTCCACGCCGAGGTCGACGACACGACCCATGGCGACGTCATGCTCGGCAACTTCGTCCTCGGGATCTGCGGGGCGGAGCCGACCTGGTCGATGGACGCCTTCATGGCCGAGGAGCGGAAGAAGCTCCGGGAGCGGGTGGGCGACGACTCGGTCTTCCTCCTCGCCTCCGGCGGGGTCGACTCCACGGTGGCGGCGGTCATGCTCAAGGAGGCGCTCGGGCCGGAGCGGGTCCATCTCCTCCACATCGACAACGGGCTGATGCGCAAGGACGAGAGCCGGAACGTGGTCGAGATGTTCGGCCGGCTGGGGCTCGGGGAGCATCTCCACTTCGTGGACGCCTCGGACGTCTTCCTGCGGGCGCTCAAGGGGCTGACCGATCCCGAGGCCAAGCGGAAGGCGATCGGGAACACCTTCATAGAGGTGTTCAACCGGGAGGCTGAGACCCTCGGGATCCAGGACCACCTTCTCGGTCAGGGCACGATCTACCCCGACACCGTCGAGACGGGAGGAACCAGACGCGCCGACACGATCAAGACGCACCACAACCGGGTCCAGGTCATCGAGGAGATGATCGCCCGCGGAAGGGTCGTCGAGCCGCTGGCCGAGCTCTACAAGGTCGAGGTGCGCGAGCTCGGCGAACGGCTCGGGATCACACCCGAGGCGCTGTGGAGGCATCCCTTCCCCGGGCCGGGCCTCGGGGTCCGATGTCTGTGCTCGGACGGGACGGCGGACACCGCAGGCTTCGAGCAGCTCGCGCCGGAGGTGGCCCAGGCGGCGGACTCCTTCTCCCTCCGCGCGCTCGTCCTGCCCATCAGGTCGGTGGGTGTCAAGGCCGACCTACGAGCCTACGAGCACCCGGTCCTCCTGAGCGGCGAGGCGGAGTGGGACACGCTCCTCAGGGCGGCCTCCACCATCACGGCCAACGTCCTGGGGATCAACCGCTGCGTCTGGAACCTGGCCCCCGGTCACCCCGGCTCCGCCCACCCGGTGAAGGGCTACATGACCCGCGACCGGCTCGACCTCCTGCGGGAGGCCGACCACCTCGTCATGGAGGCGCTGCGCAGCCACGGGATGTACGGCGAGATCTGGCAGTGCCCGACCGTCCTGGTCCCGCTCGCCCTGGGTGAAGACGACGGAGAGACCATCGTCCTGCGTCCCGTGTTCTCGGCCCGGGCCATGACGGCCACCCCGGTCCGGCTCCCCGACGCCCTCCTGGACGAGCTCCGCGCCTCGATTCTGGCCCTCCCGGGGGTGACGGGCCTCGCGTTGGACATCACCTCGAAGCCTCCGGGAACGATCGAGTGGGAGTAGGAGGGCGCACGCCCTCGCGACAGCACAGGGCGACCGCATCGGAGTCGCGATCCGCGCTCGTACCGAAGACGGCCGAGGCGATCTTCTCCCCGGTCCCCGGGTCCTCCGTGCTTTGCAGGTGCAGGGCGTTGGCGCCGAGCTTGCCCGCCTCTTCCCGGAGCTTGTCGATCATCTGGCCCTTCGTCGGTGAAGTCCTCGGCGCCCGATGCGTGGAGCAGGGCCACTCGGTCACACGAAGCCGGAATCGTGTCCGATTCGAGGAAGACGTAGACGTCGTCCCGTGGCACGGGACTGTCCGATCCTCCCTTCCGTCCCGTGGGTCCTCCCGGAGCCGGCTCCCATCCCTCCCACTCCCTCGGACCCGGGTCCGTTACGGGATCTCGCAGGCTGGGGAGCTTGCGGTGGCGGGGAACGGCACTCCCCGGCGAGCGTATCTCCGGAACCCACGCCACGGCAACGACGACGAACCGCGGAACTCGACATGGACGACGCCGACGATCCACTCGAAAACCCTCGCAGCGCACGAAAACGCTCAGGTCCTCCCTCGGGGGACCGGGTACGACTCGAGCTGGAGTTGTTCGCGGAGTTGATCCGGGACCTGGCCAGGAAGGACTCGCTGTTGAATGCCATACCAGTCCTCCTCGGGCGGCTGGGCGATCTCCGGCGGCTGTTGTTCGACTACGAGGTGCGCGGAACGGAGCGACTGCTCCCCATCGAGGATCCCGCCGAGCGCGAGGCCCGTCGGATCATCCGCGAGGTCGAGGAGCGGAAGCGCGAGATGATGGGCGAGTGGGGAGAGTCGTGGAAGCCGGACGGGGCGGATTCAGATCCGGACGGGGACGACGAGAGCCTCGCTTGAGGTCCCCGTAGAGGCCTTCTGCCCGGGTCTCCGACGCGGCGAGCGCTCGGGCAAGGCGTTAAGATGCACGCCATACCCTCCACGTTCGCTCCCCCGAAATCCCACCAGGAATGGAACCGACGATCCGACAACCGGGTCCGGTCGACTCGGTGGCCTTCGAGAAGAAAACCTACGGAAGAGTCACGAGACGCCTGATTCCGTTCCTGTTCCTGTGCTACGTAGTCGCCTACGTGGATCGCGTCAACGTGGGCTTCGCGAAGTTGCAGATGCTGGCGGATCTGCAGTTCAGCGAGGCGGTCTACGGGTTCGGCGCCGGCATCTTCTTCATCGGCTACTTCCTCTTCGAGGTGCCGAGCAACATCATCCTCCACCGCACCGGTGCGCGCATCTGGATCGCCCGCATCATGATCACGTGGGGGATCATCTCCGCGTGCATGATGTTCGTGCGTTCGGCGGGAGGCTTCTACCTGCTGCGCTTCCTTCTCGGTGTCGCGGAGGCCGGCTTCTTCCCGGGCATCATCCTCTATCTGACCTACTGGTTCCCGAGCGAGAGGCGTGCCAGGGCCGTAGCACTGTTCATGAGCGCGGTCGCGCTGTCGGGCGTGGTGGGGGGGCCGGTGTCGGGCTGGATCATGCAGGAGCTCGACGGCAGTCTCGGTTGGGGCGGCTGGCAGTGGCTCTTCCTGCTGGAGGGGATCCCCTCCGTGCTGGTGGGCATCTGGGTGCTGTTCCACCTGGACGATTCCATCGCCGACGCGCGCTGGCTGTCCGAGGGCGAGAAGACGCTGCTGGAGGCGAAGCTCGCGGCCGACGTGCGTACGGAACAGAAGGTCGAGGTCCGGAGCGCCTTCTCCGACCCGCGCGTGTGGTTGATGTCGGCGGTCTACTTCTGCCTGGTCATGGGGTTGTACGGGGTGACGTTCTGGCTGCCGCAGATCATCGAGAGCTCGGGCGGACAGGACATCTTCGTCGTCGGCCTTCTCACTGCGGTCCCGTACGGACTCGCCACGGTTTCGATGATCCTGGCGAGCCGTCACTCGGATCGCACCGGCGAGCGCCGGTGGCACCTGGCGGTGGCGGCCTTCACGGGCAGCGGAGGCCTGGTCTTGACCGCGCTCGCCGGCCCCCACGTCGGACTCGCTTTGGCGGCGCTGAGCCTGGCCACCATGGGCATCATGAGCGCGCTGCCGGTGTTCTGGCCGATCCCCACCGCGTTCCTGGGCGGCGGCGCGGCGGCGGCCGGCATCGCGTTGGTCAATTCGGTCGGCAACGTGGCCGGGTTCGCGAGCCCGTTCATGGTGGGCGCGGTGAAGGAGGCCACCGGCAGCCTCCAGACGGGACTCTACCTGCTGGCGCTGAGCCTGGCGCTGGGCGGCGTCCTGGTCCTGGCCGGCACCCGGCGCACGGACGCGTGAGAGACACGATGTATATTGAGCACTGCATGGCGAACGTACCCGGCGTCAACTATCGTTAGGAGCCTCGGCAGCCGCCGACTTCTCCCTGGCGGCCACGTGACCTTCGCGGACCGTCCGCTCAACGGAGGAAGGCCTTGTACAGAATCGCAGTCGTCCCGGGCGACGGCACGGGACCTGAGGTGGTGGCGGAAGGCTTGAAGTGCCTGGAAGCCGTCGCCCGGAAGCGGGGATTCTCCTATGAAACGGAGACGTACGACTTCGGAGGCGACCGTTACCAGCGCACCGGAGAGGCGCTCCCGGACGGAGCCATCGACGAGCTCCGCAAATTCGACGCCATCTATCTCGGTGCGATCGGACACCCGGAGGTAAAGCCGGGGATCCTCGAGAAAGGCATCATCCTGCGGATCCGCTTCGAGCTCGGTCAGTACATCAATCTCCGTCCGGTGAAGCTCTACCCGAACGTCTACACGCCCATCAAGGACAAGGGGCCGCAGGAAATCGACTTCGCGGTGATCAGGGAGAACGCCGAAGGCCTGTATACGGGCTCCGGGGGGTTCCTCAACAAGGGAACGCCGGAGGAGGTGGCGATCCAGATGTCCGTCAGCACCCGGAAGGGCGTCGAGCGCTGCCTGCGCTACGCCTTCGAGCTCACGCGCAAGCGCAACAAGAGGAACACGCTCACGCTGTGCGGAAAGACGAACATACTCACGTACCAGTGGGATCTCTGGGAGCGCGCTTTCCACGAAATCGGACAGGCCGACTATCCCGACATCCAGCGTGAGTATACGCACGTCGACGCCACGACCATGTGGATGGTGAAGAACCCCGAGTGGTTCGACGTGATCGTCACCGACAACATGTTCGGCGACATCATCACCGACCTCGGCGCGATGATCCAGGGGGGAATGGGCGTGGCCGCGGGCGGCAACATCAACCCGGATGGCGTCTCGATGTTCGAGCCGATCGGTGGCTCGGCGCCGAAATACACCGGTCAGGGGGTCATCAACCCCATCGCCGCGATCGCGGCCGTGCAGATGATGCTGGCGACACTCGGCGAAGAGGCGGCCGCCGACGACGTCGACAAGGCCATCGCGGAGGTGGCGGCGACCAAGATGAAGAGCATGGACGCCGGGAAGATGGGCTACTCGACCAGCCAGGTCGGAGACCTCGTCGCCGACGCCATCGCCCGCGCCTAGCAGGACGGGCCTGCGGTGGGCGGCCGTTCCGCCGTGGTAATGGCTCCGGCGCGCGCCGCATCACGAGGTCGACGAAGGGCTCCGGTCGCTCCGTCGGGCTACGCCTCCACTCCCGCCAATTCCAGGATGGCCAGGGCCATCACCCGTATCGAGTTGACCAGGTCGTCCACGCCACACCACTCGTCGGGCTGGTGCGCCAGGTCCAGGATGCCCGGCCCATACGCCACGCAGTTCTCCACGCCCCCGATCCGCGCCACGTGCTTCTGGTCGTACGTGCCTGGGCTGGCGACCAGGGTCGCCGACCGCCCGAGCACCCTCTTGACCGCGCGGCCGAGCGCCCGGGTCACGGTGGCGTCGGAAGGCGTCTGGCTGGGATGCACCACCATCAGATCCCGGATGTCGTAGCGGAGGTCCGGGAACTCTGCCCCGAGGCCGTCGAGGAGGTCCACGATCTCCTTGCGCGTGGCCTCGAACCCTTCCTCGATGAGAAAGCGCCGGTCGAAGATGGCGGTGCAGCGGTCGGCCACGCACGGCGTCTGCACGGCGTCCAGCGGTTGGCCGCCGTGCACGGCGTTCATGTTCAGCGTGGCCATGCGTGCGCCGTCCGGCACCACGGGCATCTCGGTCCGGCGCCGGGAGAAGGTGGGGAGCAGGTCACGACGAATCGACTCGAGGACGATCCCCATCCGCTCGATGGCGCTCGTGCCGAGCCACGGCATGGAGCCGTGGGCGATCCGACCGTGCGTGGTGACCTCGAACCAGTACACCCCGCGGTGGCCCACGCAGATGCGATCCACGTTGAGGGGCTCGGGGATGATCACCGCGTCCGTCCTTCCCTTCGCCACGATGCCGTGCTCGGCCAGCCAGGCCATCCCCGCCCATCCCCCGCTCTCCTCGTCCACCGTTCCCGACACCTCGACGCTGCCGGCCAGGCGCACGCCGGCTCTGCGGACGGCCTCGGCGGCGTAGACCGCCGCGGCGATCCCCGCCTTCATGTCGCACGTGCCCCGTCCGTAGATGCGTCCGTCCTTCACTTCGCCGCCGAACGGGTCCACCGTCCACCCCTCGCCTACGGGCACCACGTCGAAGTGGCCGCTGAGGTGGACCAGGGGATGGGCGCGGGCGCCATGTGCCGTCCCCACCACGTTGACACGAGGATAGGCGGTGGTGTGCTCCGGTCGGCCCTCGGCCGCGTAGTACTCGACGTCGTACCCGAAGCGACGCAGACGGTCGCCGATCGCGCGAGCACAGTCTTCGTAGAACTCACCGGGCGGGTTGACCGTGGGGATTCGGACGAGCTCCCCGGTGAAGTCGACTGCTTCTTCCGCCACGTCGTCCGCCGCGGCCAGCACTCGGTCCACGACGTCGGGGCGCGGTTCAGTCGAGGGCATGGATCCGTCCTCCAGAGTCGAAGTCGGTGCGCATCCGGAAGCCACCCGGACGGGCGTGGGAGCGGAGGGCTCCGTGGAGCCCGCGGATTCCTCGTCCGGCGACGCTCACGTTCTCCTCACCAGCGCGGAACGCATCGTCAACACGACGGTGAACACCGCGATCGAGGCCAACAGGCCCCATGTGGTGGGGCTCAACGATCCGATCAACCGGCTCCCCTCCGGCCACGGCGCGAACGTCGCGGCCACCAGCATCGCGATGCCAGCGGTGATGGCGGCGAGCGCCTCGGCGGTGCCGATCCGCCGCATCTGCACGCCGGCCACCACGGGCACGAACAGGCTGACCCCCAGGAGCGAATAGAAGATGCTGAGGGAAGCGATCACCGAAGGCAGCGCGATCGCCAGGATCACCCCGAGCACGCCACCGACCAGGGCCGCGGCGCGTGCGACCTTGAGCACCTGCCGATCGTCGGCATCCCGTCTCACGAAACGCTTGTAGAGGTCCTTGGACAACGAGGTCGCCAGCATGAAGAGGATCGCGTCGGCCGAGCTCAGCTCGGCAGAGACCACGGCGGCGAGCGCCAAGCTCCCCAGCCACACGGGCAACGCTTCGGTCAGGACCGTCGGCAGCGCGAGCTCGCCGTTGGTGAGGTTCGGGGCGAAGACGTGTGCCGTCATGCCGAGCAGGGGCGGTATCGCGGCGAACATCATGAGCCCCACCGCGCTCAAGCCCACTGCGATGCGGATCGTCTTCTCGTCGCGGGCACCGTAGACCTTCTGGAGAAGTCCGGGGGACACCATGAAGGCCGGCACCAGAAGGGCCAGCATCGCCCAACTCGAGCCCCCACCCCAGAAGTGGAGGTATCCCTCCGCCCCGGAGGAGGCTGCGGGAGCGGCGGCCGCCACTGCCGACCATCCTCCGGCGGCGTGGATCGCCCAGGGCAACGCGATCGCGTGGCCCAGGACTATGATCACGCCCTGACAGAGATTGACCCACGCCGAGCTCAACAGTCCGCCTGCGGTGAAGTAGGCGGTCATGATGCCGGCGCCGATCAAGCACCCGACCCACTTGGGCACACCGGCGACCACGTTGAGAACCCAGGCGAGGGCGATGAGCTGCCCAGCGAGGATGGCCAGGCTGCCCAGCCATAGCAGGACGGCGATCGTGGCCCTCACCTGCCACCCGTAGCGGAATTCCAGGAAGTCGCCGGCCGTGTGGAGGTCATGCTCGCGCGCGAGCCTCCATATCCGTGGGCCGATCCAGAATCCCAGCAGCAAGGTTCCGATGCCGGCGGATCCGACCCACCAGTATCCGCTCAGCCCCATGCTGTACCCGAGCCCCGACGCGCCGACGGTCGAGCCCGCACCGATGTTCGCAGCAAAGATGGTCGAGAACAGCAGGACCGGACCGAGCTTTCGCCCGGCCACGAAGAACGTGTCGGTGGTCTGGACGCGACGGCCGATCCAAAAACCGAGCCCGATGATCAGGACCGAGTAGGCAATCAGAACAGCTAGCTGCATGGCAGCCCTCCCGGGCCGTTCCTGGAACGGGGGCCTGTACGATGCGGCAAGGATTCCTCCCCGGGCCCGTCACCGAGCCGGTCCACGCTACCGGGACGGTTCCGTTCCGGAGGCGGCCTCCAGCCGCTGGATCGAGTACTGCAGATTGGCTCTCGCGCTCTTCTCGTACTTCTGCCGGAAGTACTCGGTGTAGTAGATCACCGGTTGTGCGAGAAACCTCTTGAGGAGCGCGGCGCGCCCCCGGTCGAAGCGGGTCGGATCGCCTGCCTGGATCCAGGAGGTGTATTCGGTACGGACCTCCCGTTCGTAGGCGTCGAAGCGGTCCCGGGGCTGCCCGAGGATCGTCATGTCGATGTCGGCCACCAGTCGCGCGTCAGGGTCCCCGGGATCGCCGTCATGTCGCGTGGCGAGGATGAGCGCGGAGACGCGCTCCGCCCACTCCTCCGACAGCCCGTGCCCCACCAGGGTCGCCTTCGCGTAGCGGGCACTTTCCTCCTCGTGGTCCGGAACGCCGTATTCGACATCGTGGAACCAGAGGGCGGCTTCGACGGCGTCGGGGTCTTCTGCCAAGCTACGCGCGGAGTCGAGCTCCTCGAGCACCTGCTCGACGTGCGCCAGGGTGTGGTAGGCCCTGTGAGGGTCGGAGTACTTCGCGGCGACCTCCTCGTAGACGGCTTCCGGGTCGCCGGTGGCACCTCGTTGCTCGAGCCGGCTCCAGAGGTCGAGCCAGCGGTCTCTCAAGGCATCCTCCCCGCTCGGTCGGGCAGCGCAGACGAGGGTGGGCGAGGCGAGGAGCACAAGCGCACAGACCCGATACACCTTCGTACGCAATCTCGGGCCTCCTGTGTCCGACCGGGAACGAGTGTGCGGGCGAGACGACGACATCGACCCGCGTCCGGGCTCGGGTCTCCGTCGTGTTGCGGCGTTCGGACGCACCATATGGAGTGTGCTGTATGAAGTCAAGGCAGATCGTACACATTATTCTGTCTGCTTCGAGGTGGGCTCGCCGAGAGCTGTACCATATATTGTGCAGAAGGTATTCTGGCCCCGTTCGACTCGGTCCGGCGATCGCACGAATGTCAACCGGGCTCACAGGTGCCGGACCCTCTCCGCTCGAGGTCCCGCCGATGACCCACGCGCCCTGGCCCAAAGTCTCCCCGGTCACGCTCGCCGACCAGGCCTACGACGCCATCCGCTCACGCATCCTGAAGGGCGACATGGTTCCCGGAGAGTTCGTCCGGGAGCAAGACGTGAGCGAAGCGCTCGGGGTCAGCCGCACCCCCGTGCGCGAGGCCCTGGGAAGGCTCTCGAGCGAGGGATTCCTCGAGCGAGTCCCCCACCGCGGCTTCCGCGTTCCCGAAGAGCCGGTCGACGCCCTTCTGGAGCTGTACCCGATCGTGTCGGCGCTCGAGCTGCTCGCCGGCCGCGAGGCGCTGCCTCGCCTGACCGAGAACGACATCGAGCGGCTCAAGGAGTTGAATCACCGGCTCGCGGAGAGCCAGGACAGCGGCGACGTCCGCCGACGCATCGAGCTGAACAGGGAGTTCCACCACCTCATCTGCGAGCGCAGCGGCAGCCGGCGTCTCACGGAGCTCCTGGACGACCTCCGCAGCCAGGTGAGTCGGCTCGAGATCTGGTACTACTCGCAGCTCAACCGGACTCAGGAGTCCGTCGCCCAGCACGACGAGCTCATCCGGGCGATCGAAGCCGGAGAGCATCAGCGCGCCCTCTCCATCTTCGAACACAACATGGCGCTGACGTTCGAGCGCTTCGCCGAAGAAGGCACGCAAGGCTCCGTCGACGAGGGCACGGCGGGCGCGTGACGCGCGCGGCCGGCCACGTCCGGCCGCCGAGCCGGGAGCTTCCACCCACGTGGAGCCGCTCCTGATCCTCGACGGACGTTGTCCGCCCGATGGGCTTCAGCCCATGCCGGGCGGTTGGAAGCGTCCGTCGATCGCGGTCCAGCCACCGTCCACCCACAGCACCGTTCCCGTGACGTAGCTCGCGGCATCCGAGAGCAGGAACGCGGTCGGGCCGGCCATTTCTTCGGGCTGCGCCCACCGCTGGAGGGCGCTCTTGGCTGCGTATGCGCCGTACCACGCGGCCTGTGCCTTGATGGGAGCGGTGAGGGGTGTCTCCACGACGCCCGGAGCCAACGCGTTCACACGCACCCCCGCGGGTCCGAGCTCGGCCGCGGCGGTTCGCGCCAGCTGGATGATCCCCGCCTTGGTGGCCGCGTAGACGCTCTGCCCAGGCTCCACGACCTGCGCCCGGATGGACGCGAAGAGGACGATGCTGCCCCGGCGCGCCTCCAGCATGACCCGCGCGGACGCCTGAAGGACGTTGAACGTCCCTTTCAGGTTCACGTCCACCACCTTCTGAAACTCGGCGGGCGTGTACTCCAGGATCGGCTTGCGGACGTTCACGCCAGGTGTGCAGACGACCCCGTCGAGTCGACCGCGACGCCCCGCGAGGCGTTCGATCGTATCGGCCACCGCCTCGCCGTCCCTGATGTCGACGGCGGCCGACTCGGCTTCCGTTCCACCCGCCTCGCCGATTCGGGCCGCGACCCTTTCGGCTGCGGATGCGTCCACGTCCAGACAGGCCACGCTTGCACCCTGGCGCGCGCAGGTCATGGCCACGGCCTCGCCGATTCCGCTCCCGGCACCGATCACCGCCACCACCCGGTCCGTCAGGTCGAACATCTCGTCCACTCCGTCTCGTGTTCGGATCGTGTGCGCCGCCGAACGACTCTATGGCGACGGCCTTTCTCCCATCGGCGGACGGACCGCCGCCCGCCGCGTCGTCATCCGTGGTGGAGGGCGACCGTCTTGATGCGGGTGAAGCTCTTCAGTCCCTCCATGCCCTTCTCGCGCCCGTACCCGGAGCGCTTCACGCCCCCGAACGGCAGCTCGACCCCCCCGCCCGCGCCGTAGCAGTTCACGAAGACCTGTCCGGAGTCGAGCGCCCGAGCGACCCGGAGCTGCCGTCCCCCGTCGGCGGTCCAGAGTCCGGCCACGAGGCCGTATTCGGTGGCGTTGGCCAGGCGAACCGCCTCCTCCTCGTCCGCGAATGACGTGGCCACCAGGACGGGCCCGAAGATCTCCTTCTGCGACAGCGCGTCCTCGGCGTTCACCGGCGCGAAGAGCTGGGGCCGCACGTAGAAGCCGTCATGCGCTCCGGGCGAATAGGAGGCCGCCTCCGCCACCACGGGCAACGCCGCCTCGTCCGCCTGCTTCATGAAGGCCTCCACGCGCTCCACCTGCTTCGCCGAGATCAGCGGCCCGCAGTCAGGATCCTCCTCCGCAGGTCCGACGCGCGTATCGCGGAACCGGTCGGAGAGGATCGACACGACCTCGTCGAAACGGCTCTCCTCCACCAGGATCCGGCTCCCCGCCGAGCAGGTCTGGCCGGCATTCTGCATGAGTGCTCCGTAGAGCAACGGCAAAGCGGCGTCCAGGTCGGCATCGGCGAAGACGATCTGGGGAGACTTGCCGCCCAACTCCATGGTGGCCGGCCGGTTGTTGCGTGCGGCGGCCTGCTGGACGAGCGTCCCCGTGGCCGGAGATCCGGTGAACGACAGGTGGGCGACGCCGGGATGGCCGGCCAGGGCAGCGCCGGCCTGCTCGCCGAAGCCGGTCACCACGTTGAGGACACCAGGCGGGAGACCCGCCTCGGTGGCGAGGTCGGTGATGGCCAGGATGCTCTGGCACGCGTCCTCTCCGGGCTTGATCACGATCGCGTTGCCCGCCGCGAGCGAGGCGATCACCGAGCGCCCGAACATCTGCGCGGGATAGTTCCACGGGATGATGTGGCCCGTCACGCCGAACGGCTCCCGTAGCGCCAGCACGGTGTAGCCGCTCTCGTACGGAAGGGTCTCGCCGTGCAGCTTGTCGGCGGCACCTCCGTAGAACTCACAGTATCGGGCGCACGCGGTGATGTCCCGGCGTGCCTGGCTGAGGGGTTTGCCTACGTCCCTGCATTCCAGCAGCGACAGTCGCTCGTGGTGGTCCTCGATGAGACCGGCAAGGCGGGTGAGGATGCGGCCCCGGTCCATCGGGGATACCCTCGACCACACCGTGTCGAACGCCCTGGTCGCCGCCTTGACGGCTTCGTCCACGTCCTCCGGGCCGCCGCTCGAGAGTTGGCCGAAGATCTCACCCGTGCTGGGGTTCACCACGGGGATCGTCTTTGCGCTGGCAGACGCCCGCCACGTTCCATCGATGTAGATAGTCCGGCTGTCCATTACGAGCCTCTTCTCATAGGGTCGATCACCGACCCAGTATACATCATTCAATCAGACCGGGCGATGCTCCGGGACCGCACCTGGAGGGGCACCCGCGCTCGCGTCCCCGTTCGACCGGTGCGGTGGCGCGACACTGTCCCATCCCTCCGCGAGCAGGGTATTTTGAGCTTCGTATCCAAGGACTTGCCTCCGTCGCTCTCTTCCAGCCGAGCCCTGCCATGTCTCGCCAGAACCTCTCCCGTCGCGGCTTCCTCGGAGCGTCTCTGGCAGCCGGCGTCGGCCTGGTCGGACGGGGCGGCGACCCCCGGGAGCTGTTCCGTGGGGCGCCCGGCCTCATCACCTCTCCACAGCTCCGACCGGAGCTGCCCAGCGGCATCCAGGCCGGGGACGTCACGGACAGCCGGGCCGTCGTGTGGAGTCGCACGGACCGTCCGGCGCGTATGTCGGTGGAGTGGGCCACCAACGACCGCTTCCTCGACGCTCGGACGGTACGAGGCCCGGCAGCGCTCGAGCACAACGCATATACCGCTTCCGTCGACCTCCGGGACCTGCCGGCCGGCGAGCAGATCGTGTACCGGGTCCGCTTCGAGAGCCTCGCTCACCCCGGGGCGTGGAGCGAGCCCCTCGTCGGACGCTTCCGAACTCCGCCGGTGCCGGACGCGCCCGCGACCCGACGGATCCGCATCGCGTGGTCCGCGGACGAGGTCGGTCAGGGGTGGGGTATCGACGTCGACCGCGGAGGGTTGCTGATCTTCGAGGCGATCCGCGGTGCCGAGCCCGACGCGTTCATCCACTCGGGTGACATCATCTACGCCGATCAGCCCCTGGAGGCCGAGGTCTCCCTCGACGACGGAACGGTCTGGCACAACATGGTGACGGAAGCCAAGTCCAAGGTGGCCGAGACGCTGGACGAGTTCCGAGGCAACTTCGCCTACAACCTCATGGACGAGCACGCACGCCGGTTCGGGGCCTCGGTTCCCATGATCGCCCAATGGGACGACCACGAGGTTCTCAACAACTGGTTTCCGGGCCTGCAGCTCGATCGCGACGATCGCTACACGGTGAAGAGCGCGTCGCTTCTCGCCGCCCGTGCCCGCCAGGCGCTCTTCGAGTTCGTGCCCATCCGCCGCAACCCAGACGATCCGGAGCGCATCTACCGGCATTACACCCAGGGCCCGCTCGCCGAGGTGTTCGCCCTGGACCTGAGGAGCTACCGCGGCCCAAACACGCCCGGTCGGCAACTCGAGAGCAGCGCCGAGACCACGATGATGGGGCACCCGCAGCTGAGCTGGCTCAAGGAATCGCTCCGCACGAGCCGTGCCGTGTGGAAGATCATCGCCACCGATCTGCCGCTCGGGCTCGTGGTGCCTGACTGGCCCCGCGATGGACAGCGGACCTACGAAGCGTGGGCGAACGGCGACGACGGGGCGCCCGCAGGACGCGAGCTCGAGCTGGCGGACCTCCTCCGGTTCATGAAGCGCGAGCGCATCCGCAACACCGTGTGGATCACGGCGGACGTGCACTACGCCGCGGCCCATCACTACGCCCCGGATCGCGCCAGCTTCACGGACTTCGAGCCGTTCTGGGAGTTCGTGGCCGGCCCCATGCACGCCGGGACCTTCGGGCCCAACGCCCTCGACCGCACGTTCGGGCCGGAAGTGCGGTATTCGTCGGTGCCGGCGGGGATGAAGCCGAACCGCCCCCCCAGCGAGGGACTCCAGTTCTTCGGCGTCCTGGACATCGACCCGCTCACGCGCGTGCTCACCGTCTCGATCCACGACCGCGAGGGTCGCAGCCTCTGGAAGACGGAGCTCGCGCCGGCCGAAGGCTGACGAGCGGTCGCCCCTCCCTACGAGCCGAGGGCTCCTGCCGAACCGCCGGCAGGAGCCCTCTCGTCGCGCGGTCGCGCTTCCGCGCGGCTCTCCTAGTTGAACGGCAGCACCAGGTCCGAGGAGCGATTCTCCACCAGGATCCGGTTCATGTCGTGCGCGATGATCGCGATCGTGTCGCCGTCCGTGTACGTGAAGCGGTCGAGACCGTAGTCCAGCGGGATGAACGGCGGGATGATGGCCTGGAGCGCCGTGGAGCTCTCATCCACGTTCTCGTTCGTGAGCGCCTCGTTCAGGGCAACCGGGAAGCGGATCCCCAGATCGGTCATCCGCCGCCCCTCCACCACGAAGATCTCCTGGCGCATGAGGTAGACGAGGTAGAGAAGATCGTCCTGCGTGGCCGCCGCGTTCAGCATGTCCTCGGTGACGGACGTGCCCGACACCGTCGGCACCTCCACCGGGGCCTCGTTACGGCTCAGGACCAGCCCCGCCCGCGGCTCCGCGCCGGGGCTCGCAGCCACGAGGATGTTCGACGCATTGGGATAGATCCACGTGCCGCCACGGCGTCCCCGCAGCTGGTTGCGGTCGTCGATCATCGCAGTAGGCCGACTCGCCACCAGGCCCAGGAGCTCGATCAGCTCCTGCCGGCCGCCTGCCAGATCGCCCTGGGAGATATCCGCCTCGGCGAGGATCAGATACGCCTCCTCTCCCTTCAGCAGCGCGATGGGGCTCTGGTCGCCGACCTTCTCGCTGTAGTACTTGGGAAAGAGGAAATCCATGCGCGGCAGGGGCTGGAACTCGTCCTGGCCCGAGTCGTAGATGGCGAACTGCATGGTGTTGGTCGGCCCATCCACGTTGTCGTAGCGGACCCACCGGATGAACTCGGGATTCATGGCCTTGAATTCCTGGGCAGCCGCCACGGCTGCGGCCCGGTTCCCGGCCGCGTACTCGGCTCGCGCGATGGCCAGCGTTGCGGCCGCCGCGAGCTCGGCGTCCGACGTGAGGCTCTTGGCCTGATTGAAGTCGGCCACCGCCCGGGACAGGTGCTCCGCCGGCGCCACCGCGGCCCCTCCCGGCTCCGCGGGGAGCGCGACGAACAGCTCACCCGAGAGGAGGTACGCGAACCCCCGGTCGAAGAGGAGCTGCGCCCGCATCTCGTCGGTCGCGGTCGAGTCCGCCGGCAACACGACGTTCAGTCCCTGGTCCGCCATGGCCCGCAGGCGGTGCACCCCCTCCTGGATATTCGTCACGTCGAAGTCGGAGGCGTCGATCTGCGGGATGTCGAAGACTTTGCTGAAGAGAGTCCGGTTGTTGAAGAGGTTATCCGAGACGACTTCGGTGCCCATGATCACCTGGTTGATCGTGGACGCCAGCTGCCGCTCGACGCCGCGCGTCCACGATGCCGCGGCGTTTGGCGTCTGGATGAATGTCCCCTCGGTGACCGTAGGGTTGGTGATGTGCGTCGGATCGAGATAGTCGCAACCCGCCAGGGTCGCCCCGGCCAGGAGGAGGGTGAGCAAGCTCGAGTCTCTTGCGCATGATCGTGGGCCGGTGTTGAGAGTCGAAGGGTCCCATGGTGATCCTCCTCCTAGAACCGCACGCGGACGGTCCCAAGGAACGTCCGCGGTGTCGGATCGCTGGCGTAGTTGAACCCACCCACCGTGGCAGCGCCCTGACTGGCCGCACCCGAGTGGTCCGACTCCGGATCGAAGGACGACTTCCACCAGCCGATGGGATTCTGAACGGATAGCGTGACGTCGACCGCCTTGGCGAAGCTGGACACCAGGTTCTCGGGGACCGAATAGCTGAGTGCTATCTGCCGGAACCTCAGATAGTCGGTGTCCTCGACGAAGAAGTTCGTGAGATCGAGAGCCAGTTGGTCCGAATCGGTCCGGGATTCTGGTCGAGGAGCGCCGGCGGCAGCTTCGGATCGTCGATCCCGTAGAGGTAACGGAACTGGCGATTGAAGGAGTGAAGCTGCGCCCCCGTCTGCCAGTCGGCATTGGCCGCGAGACGCAGGCGACTTCCAAACGTCATCTCCAGGCCCAGGGACCCGAAGCGGTCCGGCAAGGGCTTGCCCAGGTACTGCAGCAGCTCGGTGGACGCGATGGTACCGTCGGCGTTCAGAGTCGAGCTTGGTACCGCTGAGGGCACCTACGGGCCAACCCTCCTTCACCACGCTCTCCACGGTCGAGGAGCTGAAGCCGCTGATCTGGAACACCGGCGAGCCACCGGCGTCGAGCACCTCGTTGTGAAGAGTGTTGTACGAGGCATTCACCCGCGCCGTGAAGTTGTTTCTGCGGATCATGTCGCCGACGAACTGGATCTCGACGCCGCGGTTCCCGATCTCACCCGACGTTTCGGAGCTGCACGTCCTCGCCGGTCGAGGGGCTCGAGGGAACCCGGAACAGCGCATCCTTGGTTTTGGCGTCGTACCAGTTGACTTGCAGCGTGACCCGACCGGAAAGCGCCTGGAACTCCCCACCCAGCTCCAGCGTGTGGGTCTTTTCCGGCCGCAGGTCCTGGTTCCCGGGCTGCCCGAAGCCCGCCGTCTGCTCCCCCAGGTACGAGGCGAAGCTCACGGTGCGGTCACGGGAGAAGGGGGGCGGGAAGTTGCCTGCCACACCGTAGTTGCCCCTCAGGCGCAGGCCCGAGATGATCCTCGAAGGAACTGGCGTTCCGGAAGAACTCCTCCGATCCGAGATCGTACGACACCCCGAACTTCGGATAGTACTGGAGCCCGACATCGCGACCGAAGGCGGTGTTGCCGTCGGCCCTGTAGCCCCACGTCGAAGAAGTAGCGGTCGTACAGGCCCCAGTTCTGCTGGACGTAGACTCCGTAGTTGACCAACTGGAGAGAATAGTCGTCCGCGGTGGTGCTGCCGGCGCCACGAACGGTCTCACTCCCGTCACGCACGTTGAGCGCCACCCGCGCCGACTGGTCGTCCTGGTTCTTGAAGAGCTGCGCGCCCGCCGAAGTGACGAGGGACAGCGGCCCCCGTTCGTAGCGGTGCTGCCCGCCACCTTCGAGGGTGAGTCCCGAGGAAGTGGCGATCGTAGCTCGAGATGCTTCCCCGGTCGTCCGTTCCCGGGGCTGGATGCCGGTGAAGATCAGGAACTCGTTGGTCAGGATCCCTCGTTCGTTGCTCTTGCGGTCGTCGAGCCCGACCGTGGCGTTGAACGTGAGGTTCGGCCGCGCCTCCCAGTGGAACGCGTTGGACATCTGGAAGCGCGCCACCTCCACGCGGTAGTTCTGCAGCGATTCCGCTTGCGTGAGGTACGCCCGCAGATCCTCCAGCTCGGTGGGGGTCATCTCGTCGAGATGGTTGTTGAACCCCAGCGCGAAGATACGGCCGCCCTCCAGAAGCCACAGAGGTGTGTAGCCCACCGGCATTCCCGTCGCGCGTGCGGTCGTAGTGGTTCCAGCCGAAGCCGAACGAACCGTCGTACTTCAAGCCCCCGGTGATCTGCGCGGTGAGCCCGGTGCGCGCCTGGTACGACCGCGACGCGTTGTTGTCGATGCGGTAGCCCAGCCGGTCCTGTACGCTCCCGCCGACCGACCACGTCGTTCTCTCGTCCCCGCCACTCGCCGACAGGCGGTACTGCTGGGTGAACCCCTTCCGATACAACAGGTCGGCCGTCTGCGGGAAGAAGAACGCCTTCACGACGGGCTCCTCCCACCCCACCTCGCTCTCGATGCTGAGGTTGGTGGGACCCGGCGCACCTTTCTTCGTGAAGATCTGGATCACGCCGTTCGCCGCATCGGAGCCATACAGCGTGGTTGCGGCACCGCCGGGCACGTACTCGATGTGATCGATGTTCTCGAGGGGGATGTCCGCGATCGACGACGTCTGGGTGCCCTCCCGGCGGTTGCCCGACACGTTGAGCGACAACTCGGCCATGGTGTTCAGGTTGTCCACCCGCACACCGTCGACGTAGATGACCGGCGTGGTGGAGCGGCTCACCGAAACGGGGCCACGCCCCCGCAATACCGAGGTGGCCCCCGGCTGACCGGAGCTCATCCTCACCTGGACGGAGGGAAGTGCGGTCTGGAGGAGCTGATCGAGCCGCGTGGCCGCCGACGCGTCGATGACGTCCGAAGAGACCACGTCGATGTTGGTGGACAGGCGGCGTCGTGATATCTGCGCCCCCTGGCCGGTGACCACGATCGGGTCGAGCTCCATGGCCTGATCTTCGAGCCTGAAGTTCAGCGACAGCACCTGGCCCGCGGTGATGGTCACGGTCTGACTGCCCCGAGCGAAGCCGATCCGCTGTGTGGTCACCACGTGCTCGCCGGCCGGGACACCGACGATCCGGTATCTCCCGGCGTTGTCGCTGAGCGCCCCGAGATTCTGCGCTTCGATGTAGACCTGGACGCCCGGGATCGGCTCGCCGGTGAACTGCGAGGTTACGATGCCCTGGATCGTGGCCGTCTGCTGTGCACCGAGACCTGCCGCCCAGAGAATGGCGGCCAGTCCCGTCCCCATTGTGAGTCGACAAAGTCTTAGGATCATAAGAGGCTCCTGACGAGGCTTGATCCCGTTCGGCATCGTGGCTCGGCGAAGAAAGCACCGGGAGGGGAGCCGAAGCCGCGAAGGGTCGATGCTGGAATCGTGACGGGACTTACGGTCCGGCGCCCCAGGTCCGGCTCGTGGCGCGGTGCGCACCTCGGAGCGCTAGCCGTAACCATTTCGGATGCACTGTATTCAGTATAGTATGTCGCGTCAAGCAAAACTTCCGACGCAGAGCCGGCGTCCCGGCATCGCTCCGTCGCACCCACAGGGGAGAGCAGCCAGGCCATGGTCACACCGTCCTGCACGCATCGCTTTCGCTCCCTGACTCGAAGGGCGCTCATCACCCTGGGCGTGACGTTTCTGCCGGCCGCCCCCGCGCTCGCCCAGAAGCCCGGCCCGAGCAACACGATCACCGACGTACCCGGGATCAAGGTGGGTCAGGAGACGCGGATCGGGGACGGGTACCGCACCGGCACGACGGTGCTGCTCACCGAGGAGGGAGCCACCGCCAGCGTGAACGTGCAGGGAGGGGCGCCGGGCACGAGAGAGACCGATCTCCTCGCGCCGGGAGGTCTGGTCACGCAGGTCGAAGCGATCGTCCTGAGTGGCGGAAGCGCCTACGGCCTCGACACGGCGACCGGTGTGATGCGGTGGCTGGAGGAGCACGGCTACGGATTTCCGGTGGGCCAGGGCGTCGTACCCATCGTACCGGCCGCCATCCTGTTCGACCTCGGAAGGGGAGGTGATTTCTCGAAGCGTCCCGACGCGGACTTCGGATACCGTGCGGCGGCGGCGGCCACGACCGATCCCGTGGCCATCGGACGGGTGGGCGCCGGCACCGGCGCCCGTTACGGTCTCGGATCGGCCAGCGTGCAGCTCCCCAACGGCTATACGGTGGGCGCCATCGTCGGGTTGAATCCGGCGGGGTCACCCGTGAACCCCGAGACCTGCCTCCCCTACGGGATGTTCCTGGAGATGGACGGGGAATTCTCCCTCGTGCCTCCGAACCCGAGCGAGTGCCCACCGGCGGACGCCGGGACCGTGGGCCCGTCGTCCGGGGAGACCTTCAACACGACCATCGCGGCCGTGGCCACGGACGCCCCTCTCGACCAGACCCAGACCCAGAGGATGGCAATGGTGGCCAACAGCGGGCTGGCGCGCTCCATCCGACCGGTGCACAACCTGGGCGACGGGGACGCCGTCTTCGCGATTGCCACCACGCCGCCCTCCCCCGATCTCTCCAACGCCGACCTTCAAGCCATCTACAACGCCGCCGCCGATGTCCTCGGAAGGGCCGTGGTCCACGCTCTTCTCGCCGGTGGCGTGTACTGCGAGAGGTACCCGAGCGCCTGCCGCGAGCGGCGCTAGCGTAGTGGCCGACGAGGGAGCTCGGCCTCAGGTCGTGGCTACCACCTGGCAGGCCCGGGCCAAGCGAGACATCGCCTCGTGCGTTTCCTCTTCGGTGATGAGCATGGACGGTCCGAGCCGCACCACGTGGCCCGCGAGGCCGCCGGTTCCCACCAGCAGCCCCTCCTCCCGCGTGGCTTCCAGCAGGGCCTTCGTGCGGGTCGGGTCGGGCCTGCCCCCGGTCCGGGGATCGATGATCTCGAGCGCCCGCATCAGGCCCATCCCTCGAACGTCGCCGATCCAGGCGTGCTCCATTCGGAGGGCCTCCAGGGCCGCCTCGACCTGTCGCCCGCGTGCGGCCGAGCGCTGCGGGACATTCTCCTCCACCATCACGTCCAGCGTGGCCGCGGCCGCGGCCATGGAGACGGGGTTCCCACCGTACGTCGAGATGGAGCGGGACGTCCAGGACTCCGCGATCTCGTCCCGGGCCAGGGTGGCGCCCACCGGAAAGCCGTTCGCGATCCCCTTGGCCACGACCATGATGTCCGGCTGGATCCCGCTGTGCTCGCAGCCGAACCAGTGGTCGCCGGTGCGTCCGAACCCCGTCTGTACTTCGTCACAGATGAACACCCCGCCGTAGCTCCGGATCACCTCCGCGGCGCGCGCCAGGTACCCGGACGTGGGGACGATGAATCCCCCGACCCCGAGGATGGCCTCGGCGAGCAGCGCCGCCGGACGCCCCGACGTGGTCGTCTCGATCACCTCCACCAGGTCGTCGATGAAGAAGTCGGTGTGCTCCTGGTCGGAGGCATCCGGGCCCAGCGGCGATCGATATCGGTAGGGTGCGCGGGCATGCGTGATGCCCGCCGCCGAAGCCGCCAGGGGACGCCACGGCGCGTGCCCCGTGAGATTCGACGCGAGGGCGCTTCGCCCGGAGTAGGCGTGGCGGAGGGCGACCACCTCCGTCCGGCCCGTGTGGATCCGCGCAGCCATGACGGCGGTCTCGATGGCCTCGGTACCACTGTTCGTGAACGCCACCCGCCGGAGACCCCCGGGCGCGATCTCGACCAGTCGATTCGCGACCTCGATCTGTCCCCTCGTGACGTAGAGGGTGGAGGTGTGGCCAAGCCGCTGCATCTGGTCGTGCACGGCAGCGGTCACGGCCGGATGGCAGTGGCCTATCGAGGTCGTGAGGATGCCCGCGAAGAAGTCCAGGTATTCCCTTCCCTGGATGTCCTTCACCCACACGCCGTCGGCCTGGTCGATGACGATGGGCTGGCCGTAGTAGGGCTTGACCCAGGGGAAGAGCCTCTCCTGGTGTGCCCTGAAGACTTCCTCGTCTTCCTTGCGGGCCAGGGCATGGGCTGGCGCGGTGAGCGTCACATGGCCTCCCTGATGTGGAATCGCTGAGGAACGGCGCCCTTCGCCCAGGTGGAGTCTACCACCTCGAGATGACGACGCGCTGGTCCGTGAAGAATGTGACCGCGTCCTTGCCCTGGGCGCGCAGGTCGCCGAAGAAAGAAGCCCGGGATCCGCCGAACGGGAAGAAGGCCATCGGGGCGGCCACTCCGATGTTGATGCCGATCATGCTGATACCCGCGTGATACCGGAACTCCCGGGCGGCGCGGCCGCTGGTCGTGAACACGGAGGTGGCATTGCCGTACGCCACCCGGTGCATGAGCGCGATCGCCTCCTCCAGCGAGTCCACCTGCGTGAGGCCGGCCACCGGGCCGAAGATCTCCTCGCGGCCCACCGCCATCTCGGGTTCCACGTTCTCGAGGATGGTGGGCCCCACCCAGTTCCCTCTCGGGTAGCCGTTCACCTTGAAGCCTCTTCCGTCCAGCAGGACGGCGGCGCCCTCCCGCTCTCCCAGATCGATGAAGCCCTCGACCCGCTCCCGGTGGGCCGCGGAGATGACGGGTCCCATGAACGTGTCGGCATCGAGCCCGTACCCCACCTTCAGGCTGGAAGCCTTTGCGATCAGTCGCGCACGAATGGCAGCGTAGGCATCGCCCACCCCCACGATCTGGCTGCCCGCCAGGCAGCGCTGACCCGCCGAGCCGTACACGGAGCTCACCACCGCGTCCGCCGTCAGGTCCAGGTCCGCGTCCGGCATGACCACCATGTGGTTCTTGGCGCCACCCAGTGCCTGAACCCGCTTCCCCGTGGCAGCGGCCCGTTCGTAGACATAGCGGGCGGTCGCGCTCGACCCGACGAATGAGATTCCCTCGATGTCCGGATGCTCGAGAAGGGCGGAGGAGACCGTCCTGTCTCCGTGGACCACGTTGAGCACACCGGGGGGAAGACCCGCCCGGATCGCCAACTCCACGACCTTCTGGTGGGTAAGTGGGTCTTGCTCGCTGGGCTTCAGAACGAACGTGTTTCCGGTCGCGACCGCGTAGGGCCAGAACCAGAGGGGAATCATCACGGGGAAGTTGTAGGGCGTGATGCCGGCGAAGACACCCAACGGCTGCCGGATGGTCTCACAGTCGATGCCGGAGGCCACGTCCTCGAGGGTGTCGCCCATGAGCAGGGTCGGAATTCCGCACGCGTGCTCGACGTTCTCGATACCCCTCTGGATTTCGCCCAGCGTCTCGTCGACGTTCTTTCCGTGCTCGCGCGTCATGTCGCCGGGCGAGCTCGTGCTTGTGGTCGTCCAGCAGCACCTTGAGGCGGAACAGGACCCTGGCGCGCTCGACCGGCGGCGTTGCACGCCATGCCGGGAAGGCTTCCTTCGCCGCCTGGACCGCGGCGTCCACGTCGGCCCCGCTCGACAGGGGGACCTGGCCCAGCTGCTCTCCGGTCCCGGGATCCACCACCGCCAGAACACCGTTGCCGGAGGACGGCACCCACGCGCCCCCGATGAAGTTGCGGATCGCGGCGTCGGCTGTACCGGCGGAAGCGGCAGGGGTCGCTGGACTCATGATCTGGCTGTCTCCGTGCCCAGGTTCGGAAGAGGAGATGGGCGCGAGCGGCTTGACGGTTCTGGATACGGCCAAGCGTCGGACGTATTGTGTAGATTGTATGTAATTTTGACGGCATCGCATGTCAATCAAGCGAGGCCATTTCCTGCCTTGCCGGGCACCTCGACCCGGCCCAGCTTGATCCCCCGCCCCGGCGGAGAGGAGAAGATCGGACACGGTGGCGGCGGCCGCGCCGCCACGATCACCAGGTGGAGACAGCATGGAGCCGAAGCTCGGTGTCGACGGGTCGGTGCGCGGGGAGGGCGTCAACCGCCGCGAGTTCCTTCATGGCGCGGTCGCCGGCGCCGCCGCCTTCGCGCTGACGAACCGCCTCCCGCTGGGGAGCCTCGCCGGGCAGGAGGACCCCGTGCTGGCGCAGATCGCGGCGCGGCACGACGCCACGCTCCAGATGCTGCGGGACTGGATCGCCCTGCCGTCGATCGCCGCGGAAGGCAAGGGATATCCGGAGGGTCCCGAGTACATGGCGAAGCTCGCGCGCGATGCCGGCTTCGACCGCGTCGAGGTCGTCCCGACAGAGGGCAAGCCGGGCGTCTTCGCCACCCTGGACGCCGGCGCCGCCACCACGCTGGGGCTCTACTTCATGTACGACGTGAAGCAGTACGACCCGACGGAGTGGAGCTCGCCGCCGCTCGAGGGACACCTCGTGGACCGCCCGGGGCTCGGCAGGGTGATCATCGGCCGCGGCGCCACGAACACCAAGGGACCGCAGACCGCCTGCCTCGCAGCGCTGCACGCCTACAAGGCCGCCGGCCGCAAGCCACCCGTGAACCTCGTCCTGGTATGTGAAGGCGAGGAGGAGATCGGCTCCCCCAACTTCCGTGAGATCGTCTTCAAGCCCGAGGTCGAGGCGGCGCTCCGCCGCTGCGCCGGGATCGTGATCCCCCTGGGGAATCAGGATCCGGACGGATCGGTGACGATCAACCTGGGCGCCAAAGGCATCGTGGAGCTGGAGCTCGTGTCCTCGGGCGAGAAGTGGGGACGCGGGCCGAAGCTGGACGTGCACTCGAGCTACGAGGCGCAGATCGACTCGCCGGCCTGGCACCTCGTGCAGGCCCTCGACACGCTGGTCGGGCCCGACGGCCACACGCCAGCCGTCGAAGGGTTCTTCGACAAGGTGAAGCCGCTCAGCGCCCGACAACGGCAGATCCTCGAGGAGTCGATCCCGAAGAAGGACGAGGCGGCGACGAAGAGGGCGCTGGGTGTCGAGCGCTGGTTCGCCGCCGAGTCCTGGCACGATTCCCTGGTGCGGCTCGTGTCGCAACCGACCATCAACATCGAGGGGCTCGTCGGCGGCTACACGGGCCCCGGCGGGAAGACGATCCTGCCCCATCGCGCGGTCGCCAAGATCGACATGCGCCTCGTGCCCGACATGACGGCCCAGGGCACCCTCGAGCTGCTGAAGGCGCACCTGGCGAAGCACGGGTTCGGCGACATCGAGGTCAACATGACCGGCGGCTACGACCCCACGGAGACCGACCCCGACTCGACGCTCGTGAAGGCACAGATCGCCGCCTACCGGAACCAGGGCGTGGAGCCCGTGCTCTGGCCACGGCTGGCGGGGTCGTGGCCCGGCGTGACGTTCACCGGTGCGCCGCTCAGGCTGGCGGCCGGTCAGTTCGGGATGGGAATCGGCGGCGGGGCGCACGCGCCCGACGAGTGGTACCTCATCGACTCGTCGAACCCGAAGGTGGCGGGCCTGGACGGCGCGGTGCGCTCCTACGTGGAGCTGTTCAGGGCGCTGGCCTGAGGGCTAATCCCCACGTGCGATGAGCTTCTCGAACCGGGGATCGCCCTCGAGGCTCGCGAAAGCGGGGTCGATCCGAAGCCATCCGGGGGAGAGGACATACGGCATCTCGAGGAGCGGCTCGAGGAGGTCGAGCGCCTTCTCGGGCTCGCCCACCAGCAGGTAGATCCGCACCAGCTGGTGCTGGTAGTAGGCGCCGTTGGACGCATCCCGCGCGATCGGATCCAGGGCCACGCCGCGCTCACCCTCCGCGACCGCCTCGTCCTTCCTCCCCATGTAGGCCAGCGCCAGACCCAGGAGCACGTGGAGCTGGGGATCGTCGGGCTCCGACTTCAGCTGGGCCTCGAAGGCCATGCGGGCCGTGTCGGCGTAGGCCTGCGCGCGGCGTTTGTCTCCCCGGTACCAGTAGGTCTCCATGAACACGGAGCCCCACGCCGTCGGGTCGTCGAAGAAGGCCGAAGGCGGGAGCTGCAACAACGTCCGCTGCTGGGCGTCGTCCAGAACCCAGAACAGGTCGTTGTACGTCGCGAGATAGGCGAGGAGGGAGGCATCTCCGAGGCCCCCGGGGGCGTCATCGATGACGTGCCGCGCCCCGGCCAGGTCACCCTGGGCCAGATAGACCATCGCCTGGCCCTCGATGTTGTCGGGGGCGCTCGGCGAAAGGGCCAGCGCGTCGTTTCCGACCTGGATAGCCTCCGGGTAGCGGCGCAGATCGAGGAGCAGGCGGCGAAGATCTCCAGCCGTCTGGACCGACCTGGGGTCGAGCCGTCGAGCGTGCTGCAGGTGGGCGAGGGCTTCGTTCCACCGCCCGAGGGTCTCTTCCAGGGAGGCCGCGGCGGAGAGAATCCCCGGTTCGTTGGGCGAGGCCTCGAGAGCCTGCGTCATCTGCTCCTCGGCCTGCTCCGGGGCGTTCTTCACGGCCAGGAGGTATCGCGCCAGGGCGGCATGGGACGCCGCGGCGTCGGGATCGATGGCGAGCGCCCGTTGCGCCGCATCCCGGGCCCGCCGCGCCACCTCCGGATCCCGGGTGCCGTTGTAGTAGAGATTACTCAGGGAAGAGGCCAGGCGTGCCCACGCGTCGGTGAACGTCGAATCGAGCGCGGCCGCCTGGTCGAAATAGTCGGCAGCCTGCTTGAGGGTGACTGGATCGTTGGATGTGAGGGCTCGCCCTTTGAGGTAGAGGTCCCATGCCGCCAGGTTGTTGGTGGGCCGCCGGGCGAGCTTGCGCCGGTCGTCCCCCCTGAGGGCCACGCCGAGGGCGCTGGCCACGCGGCCGGCGATCTGCGACTGCACGTCGAAAACATCCGTCAGGTCGGCGTTGAACGCCTTCTGCCAGGTCACGTCCCCCGACTTCGCCGCGATGAGCTCCGGCACCACCTGTACCCGGCGATCGCCGGCGGCGTCCGTGGTTGTGCCGACGGTCGCGCTGAGCAGGTAGTCCACGCCCAGTTCCCGGCCGATCTGCTGGACCGGCTTCGTGGTCCCCCGGTATTGGTTCGAGCTGGTGCGGGCCGTGATCCGGAATCCCGGCAGCGCCGCCAGCTTGCCGCGGATCTCGTCGGCCATTCCGTTCGCCAGGTAGTCGTCCTTCGTGTCCCCACTCAGCTCGAATGGAAGCACGGCAAGCCGCACTCCACTGCTGCCGCTCTCCGCGGGCACGTCGACCGCTACCAACGTCGCCGCGACGGCCCAGAGACCCAGGGCGAGCGCCCCTCCGACGGTCACGTTGGCTCGGGTGAACAGCCTCCAGGGCCCACTGGCTTCCCATCCTTCCCGGCGTCGCCGTTCGACCCGGTCGGTGGTCATCAGCGCCCCGGCACCGACGGCGAGAAGCAGCACCGCGAGGCCCAACACCCAATCGGGAAGACCCCAGCGCCGCATCAGAACGAAGACCACGGACAACGCCGCCAGCGACCCGAGCCCGAACAGGCTCCAGAGCAACGCCGGGGACGGTCCCTCCGCCCCGCCGGTCGCCTCCGCGCGGCCGGTGGACACCTGGAATGCGGAGCCGAGCGCCTGCGCCAACGCGCTTGCCGTCTGGAAGCGATCGGCTGGGCTCCGGGCGAGCGCCTTCGCGGTAATCGCCGAGACGTGGGCCGGCAGTCCCGCTCGCGTGGCGGTGAGCGGACGGGGCGTCTCGGTCAGGCTGCGTGCCAGAACTGCCTGCACCGTGGGCCCGGTGAACGGGGGCTCGCCTGCCAACATCTCGTACAGCACGCTTCCCACCGCGTACACGTCGGTCCGCCCGTCCACGTCGCTCGCACCGGTGGCCTGCTCGGGGCTCATGTACTGGGGCGTTCCCACCGAGAGCCCGGTCCGGGTCAGCGATTGTGTGCCCTCACCCAACGCCCGGCCGATGCCGAAGTCCGCCACCAGCGCGTGCCCTGCATTGAGGAGGATATTGTCCGGCTTGATGTCCCGGTGGATGATCCCCTGCTCGTGCGCGTACGCCAGCGCTTCGGCCACCTCGCGAGCCAGGCGGCATGCCTCCTCCGCCGGAATCTGGCCCTCCCGCCGGATCCTCGCCTGAAGCGATTCCCCCTCCACGTACGGCATAACGTAGTAGAGCTGGTCGTCGGACGCCCCCGAGTCGTACATCGGCAGGATGTGCGGATGACTGAGCCGGGCAGCGATCTCCACCTCGCGCAGGAAGCGATCGGCCTCCAGCGTAACGGCCAGCTCCGGCCGCAGAACCTTCACGGCCACCTTGCGGTGGTGCTTCAGGTCCTCGGCCAGATACACGGTGGCCATGCCACCCTGCCCGACGACGCCCTCGATCCGATAGCGATCCCCGAGGGCGGCCCGCACCCGCGAAACCTCCTCGGCGCCGCGGTCCACTGCATCCGGCACGGTCGGCGTGGGCGCGCCACAGCGCATGCAGAATTGCGCCTCGTCGGGAAGCGGAGCCTGGCAGGTGGGGCAGACGCGCACGGGCGAGGTCAACGGGACCTGTCAGCCTGGATCACTGTCGGTCGCATGACGAAGGAGGGCAGATGAGGGTCGAAGGCATCGACGTATACCACCGCGACCCGCGAAGATGATCCCGCCTACGGCCGCGCCACCACCGCGATTCGACCGTCCGCCTGCGCTACCAGCAGCTCCGCGTCCCGCACGGCCAGTCCGACGGGATGCAGGAGCCCCGGTAGGGCGTACGCCGCCCGAACGGTCATGGCCTCCAGGTCGATGACCAGGAGCGTGGAGTACGCGGCGCTTACGGCGTACAGCAGCCCGTCGCGCACTGCCGCGCCCGTCACCACGTAGTCCGCCAGGGTCCGGTCCGGCGCCGCCAACGTCAGCCCCTCCGCGAGCGCCGGCTCGAACTCCGAGGCCAGCATCAGGTCCTCCCTGGCGAACCGCGACACGACGAGCTGCCGGTGTCGGGGATTCGGCACGCTCACCGTGATCAGCTCCCGGGCCGAGGGGTCGTAGGCCATCGCCAGGACGTACATCTGGTGCGCGCGCACCGTCTGGAAGCGACCCAGCCGCAGCTCCGTCACCTGCCCGTCCGTAGACAGGAAGTGACGCCACTCCCGGCGCTCGTCGGCCGCCGGGTCCGGCATCAGGAGGGCGTAGCTCTTGTTGGTGGAGAGAACGGCCAGCGTGTCTCCGCCGATGAAGGCGGCGCCGGCGAGGGGCGTCAGGTCGACGCTGAAGCCCCGGTCCAGCACGACGCCGTGCACGACCTGCGCGAGGGCCCCGTCCAGCAGATACACCCCGTAGCGATCGGTCACCGCCAGGAACCGGCCCGTGGCGGAATCCCGCGCCAGCCCGCTCAGCGCGCCTTCGAGGGGCACGTCGACCTGCTCCCACCGCGTCGATGGGGAGCGACGGCAGCGCGGCCAGGGGACCGTGGGCCGGATCCGGGTCCGCGGCGTCCGGATCGGGCGTGGGAATCGCCCACGCGCCGCGCAGCGAGATCCGCGGGGGCTGCAGCTCCTCGAAGGACCACACCCAGTGGCGCGGATTCAGGGAGAGGCGGACGGGGTCCCCCTGGCCGATGAAGGGTGGGGGTCCCGTTGAAGCGAAAGCCTGCAACGCGTTGGCTGCCACCACCACGACGAAGAGGCCTCCGGCGAAGCGGCCGACCGGTCCCGGATCGTGGACGCCTTCCTCCGGCGCCACGCGGCGCATGAAGAGCAGCAGGACGCCGATGACCACCAGCACCGTCATATGGATGACCCACGCCCACACGTAGGTGTGGACACCGAAGATGGCGGCGCTGAATCCCTGCCCCACGTCACGGGCCAGGTGGAGCGCGGAGTGCCGGATGGCCATGAACGTGCCCCACGCGCCAAGGAGGACGGCCATGCCCAGGTAGCGCGGCCGCGGCCCGTAGCGGATGACGAACAGACCCACGAGAGCGATGAGCACCATGGACGTCCGCTCGGCCCAGCACAGGATGCACGGTGAGTCTCCGTGCAGCACGCCCAGGAGGACGGCCCCCGTGACCGGCCCGCCCACCAGGACGATCACCACCCAGGAGAGGACGGACCGAAGCCTGCTCTCGGAGATGGGCATCAGAGGTTCACTCCCGGCACCAGGGACCCGTGGGTGCCGACGAGGAACAACAGTGCCATGAGCACGCAGCTGATCACGAGGAGCCGGAAGGCGAGACGCTCACGCTCCGGTCGGCGCAGGACGAGCCACGCGGCCCACAGGATGAGAAGGAAGTTGAGGAATTCCATGACAGGCCGGGGCGGTCAGCCAACCCGTTGTTCGGTGGACCGGCGGATGGCTGAGCCGCGACGGTCCCGTCCGGGGAGGGCCTGCGATGCGTGGAACTTCGGGGCACCGCCGGGGGGCTGTCAAACGTCCGTGATGCCCTCGGTAGCTCAAGAAGCGGGGGGCGCGGGGAGGAAGGAGCGTCCATCGATGGGGAACCGCGCCCGTGTCAGTCACGGACGAACGTGAGCACGTGGCCGCCGATGGTGAAGTCCAGCGTCGCCGCATCCTTGTCCCACGTGCCCGGGATCGCCCCGACCCCGTCGATGGTCAGGAACGCGGCGCTTCCGGTGCGCGTCCAGGTGCACGCGTCCGTCTCGCTGGTGACAAGGGCGGTCCCGTTCGTCGTGGTGCGGAACTGGCGCGTCAGCATGCACTGGAGATTGCGGCCCAGCACCAGGCTGCCACTGGTGATCTCCACCTTCTCCGACGCGGTCTCCGAAAGCGTGCCTGGAAGCGCCGACCCGTCCACCGCGGCCAGCGTGTAGACTCCCGCTCGCGGTCCCGTCGCTCTCGACGGGGTCAGTGCAGCCCGCCGCCATGACCAGCACCGCCAGAACCAATCCTCCGAACCGTCTCACCATGGTCGCTCTCGGTTCCTGTCGTTCCCGGGAGTGTCATCGTTGTCGACCCAACCTACGCTCCGCCGGCCGGACGGCTGCATCGGATCGATCTCGCTTGCCGCCCGCGTACCCGCAGCCTACGATGCCCATCGGCGCCCCAGGGCGGTCGGACGTGCTTTCCCTGTCCGCCTTCTTCTCCCGAGTCCCGTGTCCTGCCCATGACTCACCGACGCCCGTGGTCCTTCGTACCCGAGGCGTTGGTCCTCGTGACCCTCGCCGCCTGCGCCGCCTGCGCCGCCGACGCCGACCCACCCACCGCCCAGGCGGAGGCCTTCGCGTGGTCGCCAGGGGAGGACAGCTGGCCCGCGTATGGCGGTGACGACGGCGGGGGCCGCTACTCGGCCCTGGCCACCATCGACCGCGACAACGTCCACCAGCTCCGGGTCGCATGGACGTGGGACACCGGCGACGTGCCCGCGCCCGGCCCGAGCCCCGCGCCCGACGCGCGGGCCGGCAACTTCGAGGCCACCCCCGTGGTCCTCGACGACACCCTGTACGTATCGACGCCCTTCAACCGGGTGGTGGCGTTGGAAGCCGCGACGGGCCGCGAGATCTGGTCGTACGACCCCGGGACGGTGAAGTGGGGCGACCCACCGAACAAGAACGGGCTCGTGCACCGTGGCGTGGCCGTCTGGACGGGCCCCGAGGGGCGGAGGGTCTTCCTCAACACCCGGTGGCGGCTCATCGCGCTGGACGCGGCCACGGGCAGGCCCGTCGATGGCTTCGGTGAGGGTGGCGAGATCGATCTGACCGAGCACCTCCTCTGGCAGACCAACCGGCTCCACTACTCCCAGACCTCGCCGCCCGTGGTGTTCGAGGACCTGGTCATCGTGGGGAGCTCGGTCTGGGACGGCCTCATCTACCCGAGAGACCCGCCGGGCAATATCCAGGCCTTCGACGTGCGCACCGGGGAGTTCGTGTGGACGTTCAATCCGATCCCCCAGGCGGGCGAGGTCGGGAACGACACCTGGGAGGACGACTCCTGGAAGGTCAGGGGCCACACCAACGCCTGGGCACCGATGACGGTGGACGTGGCCCGAGGGCTGCTCTACGTGCCCACCAGCACGCCCAGCGGCGACTACTACGGAGGCGACCGGAAGGGAGACAATCTCTTCGCCGAGACCCTGCTCTGTCTGAACGCGCGAACCGGTGAGCGGGTGTGGCACTTCCAGACCGTGCATCACGGGCTGTGGGACTACGACCTCCCCGGGGCCCCGGTGCTCTATACAGCGGACGTGGACGGGCGGCGCGTGGATGCCGTGGCGGTGGCCGGGAAGACGGGCTTCGTGTACGCCTTCGACCGCGTCACCGGGAAGCCGATATGGCCCATCGAAGAGCGGCCCGTGCCGCAGAGCGACGTGCCGGGGGAGCGGGCGTCGCCCACGCAGCCCTTTCCCACGAAGCCGCCGCCCTTCGCCCGTCAGGGGCTCACCCCGGACGACCTCCTGAGCCTGACCCCGGAGCTGCACGAAAGGGTCCTGGCGGCCACCCGGGGGGTGAAGTTCGGCCCTCTCTTCACCCCGCCTTCTCTCGAGGGCACCCTGGCCATGCCCGGCGCCATCGGTGGCGCCAACTGGGGAAGCCCCGCCGTGGACCCGGCGACCGGCTTTCTCTACGTGAAATCCAGCGAGCTCCCGACCCTCCTTCAGCTGGCCCCCGGCGACCCGGCGAAGGTGGTGGCGCGATACGACCGGGACGCCGGTGCCCGCGGTGGACTTGGCGGTGGACACGGCATGCCCCTGGTGGACCCGCCGTACGGCACGGTGGCCGCCATCGACATGAACGAAGGCGAGATCGTGTGGCAGGAACCGGTGGGCGACGTGGCGGGCGTGCGTGCGAGCCTTGCGTCCCAGGGAGTCCCGCTTCCCGAGCGGCTGGGCGTCGCCGGCGCGCCGGGGCCTATCGTCACCAGGGGTGGCCTGGTCTTCGTGGCGGGAGGCGCAACCGTCCTCACTGCCTTCGACGCGTCCACCGGCGCCCGTCTATGGGAGGGGCCACTCCCCGGACCCGGGAACGCCAATCCCATGACGTACGCGACCCGGGACCGGCGTCAGTTCGTGGTGGTGGCCACGGGAGGCGGGGCGCAGGGCGGGACGCTGGTGGCGTTCAGCCTGCCTGCGGGAGGAGGCTCGTAGGCTGCGAGCCGACCAGGCGCGCCCGCCTGTATCCACACGTGCGCCGAGCCTCGAGGAGGCGAGCGCGGCCTCACGGCACCCAGACAGTCACCTCCGCTGCCGGCTGTCGGGGCTTCGGCGGAGGGAGCTCCGCGGGCCGGCCCACGTGGACCGTCGCCACGATCCGCTCGCCCTCGGGCACCCCCACCACTGCCCGCGCCCGCGGATCGTCCATCACGGCCCCCGACTTGATGTGCGCGCCCAGACCCGTCGCATGCGCGGCCAGGCAGAGGTTCTGCACGGCCATCATGGTGGCAGCGTAGTCCTCCTCCCGGATCTCGGGGTTCTCGTCCAGCGTCGTGGTCACCGCGATGGTGGCGGGCACCGCGGCCTCGGCGGCGGAGACCTTCTCCACCACGGCCTGTGCCGCCTCCGGGTCTTCGACCCGCTTGGCCTTGCGCGCGCCCAGCACCTCGCCGTAGGCGCGCCGCGCCTCCGGCCCGAGGACATAGAAGTGCCACGGCTGGGTCATCCGGTGGTTTGGCGCCTGCACCGCAAGCTCCAGCAGGCGCTCGATTTCATCGCGCCCGACCGGCCGGTCGGTGAACTGCTTGACGGAGCGACGCGTCCGGATGGCTTCGAGAACGTCCATGGTGTGGTCTCGCGGGTCGGGAGGTCGGTGGGCCGTCAACCTAGCGCCGCCGGTGCGTTCGCGCGCAGCCTCGCGGGAGCTGCTGGGGATCGCAGCGGTCGGCTCACCGGCCACCGTCCCCCAGCGTCGTCCGCGCGCTCCGGTACGGCCGGAACCCCCGGCCCCAGTCCACGCCCACGACCTCCATCCAGGCGTCTGGCCCATCCACGTGGACCACCACGTAGTGGAACGGATTCTCCCCCGGCTCCATGCCCGGCCGGGCCAGGTGCGAGACCTGGACGCCGTCGGCCGCCCCGGCGGTCTGGTAGGCGCTCAGGTCCGGCTCGCCCCAGTAGGGGTAGAGAGGCGCGCCGCCGCCTCCGGTCACCACCTGGTCGATGCGGTGGGGCGTGCCTGCCGCGTCGTGGTAGCGCTCCACCCAGTGGTCGAAGAGGTGGTCGTGGCCGACGAAGAGCATGTCGACGCCGTAGCGCCGGAAGAGCGGCATCCACCGGGCGCGGATCGCTGCGGTCTGCGGCTCGACGCGGGCGCCCCCGTGCGGCCCCGAGGAGAAGGCCGGATGGTGGAAGAACGCCGTCACGTGCGTGTAGCGCGTGCGGTCCAGGCCGGCGAGCTGGGCCTCGGCCCAGGCGATCTGTACCGAGTCGTCGGGGATGTTGGAGTCCAGGGAGAGGACGAACGTGTTGCCGTACCCGAAGGCGTAGGTGGGATAGCCAGTCAGGCGCCGGGGCGAGCCGTCCGGCGGAATCAGGTTGGCGACCGCGGACAGGTAGTTCCGCAGCCCCTCCTCACGGGCCATGGCGGGGACGTCGTGGTTGCCGGGTGCCAGGAAGTAGGGCACACCCCCCTCGGTGGTGAGCCGGTCGATGAGCGGCACGAAGCTCACGTTCCACTGCTGGGCGTAGCGGCCATTGACCACCGCGTCGCCGCTCTGGAGCACGAAGCGCACCGGATCCGGCCCGTCGGCCATCTCGCGGATGCGGGCGAGCATCGACTCGACGACCAGGGAGTGCTCGTGCTGGATGCGGACGCCGTCGTACCGGCCCCGCGTGTCCCCGTAGACCAGGAAGGAGAAGCGGGTCACGTCCGCGCTCTCCGTCTCACTCGGCAGGGGCGAAGTCGGAGGCTGGATGGGTGTCACCACCGTGTCCGGGGGCGGCGTGCGGCCGGCGGGAGCCGCCTGCGCGAGAAGGGGGGGAGCCGCTGCGACGGTCAGCAGCAGCGCGAGCATCGGGGAACTACGCATGGGTCGCCTCTCTTCCGGGGCAGATCGGGCTCGGGCGCCGAATGTGTCCCATCCGGCACGGGAAGCGCCAGCATTCAGTTGCCCGGTGAGGCGACCCACGGCATGATGTCGCGACTCGGGCACACCACGACGCTCGCTGCGACCTCGGCCGCCACGGCGCGCAGGAGCTGGCGTTGGAACCACCGCCTCGCCCGCGCATGCCCCAGACGGGGCAGCATGACGGCATGGTACTCTTCGCGGAGGTCGTCGAGCAGATCGTCCCGGTGACGAGCCGGAATCATCCAGACCAACCAGCGCGGCGCCGTGGGCGGAGGCCGTTCCTCGTCCGGCCCGGCACCCCCGGCCGTCACGACTCGGCCTCCGCATCCGCCTCGAAGCCCGCCCACATGGAGGCCATCTCCTGCCGCGACCTCCGGAGCGCTTCCAGACCAGCGGGCGTGAGCTGGAAGTGGCGGCGGCTCCGCCCCCCGCGCTCACCGGTAGGATCGCCGCGGCGGGAGCGGACCAGCCCCTCGTCCTCGAGTCGATCCAGCGTCGGATAGACGGACCCCAGGCTCACATCCCGCCCGGTCCGCGCCTCGATCTCCTGCCCTATGGTCACGCCGTAGGAGTCGGGCCCCAGCCTCATCACGGCCAGCAGCACGATCTCCTCCAACCCGCTGAGCGAATCTCTCTTCGCCATCCCCTCCCCTTTCTCCCCGTTTCGCCCACCGCTTCGGCAATCGTTCAGGGCTTCCGAACCGGCCCATCCGGCCATTCCTCGGTTCCTTCCGAATTCTTACTTCTTGAGCGCTCCCCGGTACGCCCCGGCACCGGGTCGGTTGCTCCGGAGCGCCCGAAGGGCGCGCAGGCGGAAGCCCATTTGTTATCTGCAATCGTACACGGGGTGGGGCCCACTTGAACGAATGGCAAGGCCACGATTCGGCGTCGCAGCGAGGTGGAAAGTCTGAGGTTGAGATTCGCCGCTTGAAACACACGATAGTGGGCGGTGAGTTGTCACGCCGGCGGTTCATCGGACTGTCGTCCGGAATGTTGGCGGGCGTATGGATGGGATGCAGGTCGGATCAGCGTGGCGATTCCGATAAGGCCCCCATCTTCCTCGGTTACGACAAGGCTGCTCTCGATGCTGCCTACAACCAGCGTGTGTGGGCCGACAATGCCGATGAGGTCATTGCTCAGATTGTGGCACGCAACGCCGAAGCACGTGCGGTCCTGGGCGACCCCGCCCGACGTTCGTATGGACCCTCGGACAGGGAAGGGCTCGACTGGTATAGTCCCGCGGGTGAGGGTGGCCCGGTCCACGTCCACTTCTACGGCGGGGGATGGCGAGTCGGAGATGCTCGTGGCAACGCATTCATCGCCGAACAAAGCACCCTTGCCGGTGCTCATTGTGTCATCCCCGACTACGTGAAAGTTGGGGACACAGGCGGGGATCTCTTGCCGCTCGCGGAGCAGTGTCGACGAGCCGTGGCGTGGGTCTACGCGAACGCAGAGACGTTCGGTGGGGACAGGGAGAGGATCATCGTGTCCGGACATTCTGCGGGAGGGCATCTTGCTGGTGTTGTGCTCGCCACGGATTGGACGGCGTACGGCCTGCCAGATGACGTGGTCAAGAAGGGCCTATGTGTGAGCGGTATGTACGACCTTTACCCCGTCAGCCTGTCCTCGAGGAACGAATACGTTTCGTTCACGCCCGAGAGTATCGAATCGCTCAGCCCGATCAGGCACGTCGACCTCATCAACGCCGAGGTTGTCGTGGCGGCGGGGACGAAAGAGAGTCCGGAGTTCCAGCGCCAGGCGAGGGAATTCGCGGCGTCTCTAGTTTCAGCGCAGAAGCACTCCCGGCTTCTGGCAGCGGAGGGACTCAACCACTTCGAGATCCTCCTTGCATTCGGTACTCCGGACGGGATCGTCAGGGAGGCGCTGGCAGACCTTATTGAGCGGGTTTGAGCACGCGCCCCTGGTCGGACATACGACTGCAGATAACACACAGTTGCCGGCTCCGTTCGCTGCGCTCACTCCGTCGAGCATGACTCGCGAACGCGAGTCACGCCGGCAACTTAGAACGTTTACACGGCATTGCAGTACCAACAGGGGAGCGGTCTGAGAGTTGCCCGATGCGGGCAAGGTCTTCATTACCCGTCGTTGTCACCCTGCTCGTCACGCCGAATATTGCCTCACAGGCATGCGGTGCGCGGATGTTGCGGAACGTGCCCTAAGGGCGCTGGCGAGGGAACGAGGGGCCGCTCGATTCCGTCATTCGGGGGTTCGCCATGAAGCTGAATCGCTGGATCAAGTGGACCGTGCTCACGCTGGCTGGCACGTTCGTCCTCGTGCTCGTGCTGGTGGGTGCCGCCGCTGTGTTCCTCTCCGTCAGAGGAGTGGAGACGGTTCCTTTGGGATCGGCGCAGGGCCAAGCGTTGCTTCGGGGCCAAGATGGACCCGACTACGGCGTGCTGAAGCAGAACCATGTGGCTCAGCTGAGGATGCACTGCTATGCGGCGTCTGCAGCGATCGTGATGAATTCCCTTCGGCCCGGGGAGGGGTACACACAGACCAACCTCTTCGCTCCGGAGACGGCGGACATCATCACCGAGGATCAACTCGATGATGCGCTGTTCACCCTGCAGAAGCTCGTTGACATCATCCACGTCAGGAGCGGGCTGCAGGCGGACCGTTTCACGCCGGGTCTGGAGAATCCGAGCACAGCTACGCCGAGTTCGTTCAGCATCTCAAGGAGAATCAGCGGAATCCCGACGATCAGGTCATCATCACCTACTCCCTTGGCTACCTCGCGTTGGGCGGGGAGCTGGGAGATTGGGTGCATACCGAGGGGCATGCGTCGCCTGTGGCTGCCTACAACGAACAGAGCGACATGGTTCTGATGCTCGAGGTGGATGGCACGAAGGAGCCGTTCTGGATCAAGTCGGCTGATATCTACGGAGCGATGAGTACGCTTGACCCGGTATCTGGCGAACATCGAGGATGGGCGAGAGTAGCCAGGGAGCAACCCCCGGAGTCTTCCTGATCCTCCTTGCCCCAGCTACGGGATCGGCCCGACTGAGGAGCTCGGCCCACCACAAGGGTGTGCGACGCCGCGTAACAGATGGTTGCCGCCTGCGCGGCCTTCGGCCGCTCCGGGCACACCCGGCACAAGCGGTTGTGAGCAAGGCAACGGACGAGATACGAGATGCAGAGGTGGGCCGCCGACCGAGTGGGTAGGTGCCGGGCGCGGCAACCTTGAACGCTATCAGAAGGCCCGCGGATGGAGAGTATGGGGGAGCGGACGTGGTCGGGAGAATTCGATCAAGGCTCGCAAACCGAGGAAGTGAGGTTCCCCCGGCTCAGTGGACACCTGCAGATTGAGGGAACGGAGGTGTCCACATGGCACGAGAGAGGAAGACGTACCCGGCGGAGTTCAGGCGCCGGATGGTGGAGTTGGTCCGGGCGGGCCGGAGCCCGGAGAGCCTGGCGAAGGAGTTCGAGCCGTCGGCCAACACGATCCGGAAGTGGGCGGTCCAGGCCGACCTGGACGAAGGGCTTCGCTCCGACGGGCTGACGA
Source organism: uncultured Gemmatimonadales bacterium (assembly GCA_963848895.1). Taxonomy (GTDB): domain Bacteria; phylum Gemmatimonadota; class Gemmatimonadetes; order Longimicrobiales; family Gaopeijiaceae; genus SZUA-318. The sequence continues at coordinate 110,554 of CAWKGE010000012.1, read as the reverse complement.
CGGCGGAGCGGGCCGAGCTCCGGGAGCTCCGGCGTGAGAACCGGCAGCTGAAGCTGGAGCGGGAGATCCTGGGAAAAGCCGCGGCCTGGTTCGCCCGGGAGTCGATTACGCTTCCGAAGCCTACAGATTCGTGAAGGCGAACCAGGCCTGCTACCGGGTAGCGATGATGTGTCGGGTGCTGGACGTGTCGCGCAGCGGGTACTACGCGTGGCTGAAGCGAGAGCCCTCGGCCCGTGCGCAGGCGAACGCCGCGTTGCTGGAGACGATCCGGAAGATCCACGACGAGAGCGACGGGACGTACGGGGCTCCGCGGGTCCACGCGGAGCTGGTGGAGCTGCCCCAGGGCCCGAAGGCCAGCCTGAACCGGGTGGCGCGGGTCATGCGCTGGGCCGGGTTGCAGGGCGTGAGCCCGCGCAAATGGGTGCGCACGACGGTGCGGGACGACGAGGGCCGACTGGCGCCGGACCTGGTGAAGCGGCACTTCACGGCCACGGGTCCGGACCAGCTCTGGGTGGCCGATATCACGTACGTGCCCACCTGGGCCGGGTTCCTGTACCTGGCCGTGGTGCTGGACGTCTGGAGCCGGCGGATCGTGGGCTGGGCCATGGCCACCCACCTGAGAACGGAGCTGGTCCTCGAGGCCCTGGACATGGCCCTGGTGCAGCGCCTGCCGAAGGACGTGATCCATCACAGCGACCACGGGAGCCAATACACGTCGCTGGCCTTCGGACGCCGGTGCGATCTGATGGGCGTGCGGCCCTCGCTGGGCTCCGTGGGCGACGCGTACGACAATGCCATGTGCGAGTCCTTCTTCGGAACTCTGGAGGCGGAGTTGCTGGACCGCTATACGTTCCACTCGCCTGTGGACGCGAGGATGGCCATCTTCCGCTACATCGAGGGCTGGTACAACCCCAAGCGCCGTCACTCCTCGCTGGGCTATCTGTCGCCGGCGAACTTCGAAGCGAGGCATCGGCCGGAAAGCCGCGCGAGATCTCTGGCTCTGCCCACGATCTCAGCCTATGCTCCAAGCTCCATCGATGGGCCGAGCTCTACTCCGCTGCATAGCAGCGGAAGCTTCTGACTCCATCGGCGGAAAGGAGAAGAAACAAACAGACCCAACCGCACTACTCACCCTGTCCACTGAATCGGGGTAGGCCCAGAAGAGCTACAGACGAGGGAGCAGTTGGTCGTCGTCGGAGTGGGATCCGATCCAGAACCAGATCCAGGTTTCCTCGTCGCGGATGGCGAGGGCGCGGTAACCCAGAGACACACGAGCCGAGTAGATCGGCCGTGAAGGGTGGACCTGCTTGAGATGGAGTCCGGGATGAGAGGGATTGTCAGCAAAGGTGCGGTAGGCCTCGCGAGCCCGGACCTGAACTCGGGGCGGCAGCCCCTGAAAGCACTTCCTGAAGGAGGAAGTGGTCGTCGATCTCACAGCTTGTCGGGATCGAGTGGCTGCGTGTTGCCGGCGCGGTGCTCTGCCAGAGCGGCATCCGCCAGGCCAGTCAGCTTTTCATGGGTTTCCTCGAGGGTCCGGTCCCAGCGGCGCTCGTCTTGGATTCGTCCAAGAGAACAGACGCGAGAGCATCCTGCTCACCAGGCGGGAGCTTGGAGGCCTCCTCGAAGGCCTTACGTAGCAGCTCGGTCATGAACGAAGCAGCCCCGTTCGAAGGGAGTAATCAAGTCTGATACACCTGGGTTCGCGACTGGATGCACGATGGGCTTGGGAGCCGGGAGAACAAGTCCGAGGGCGGGCCATCTGATAACGTTCAGCGGTTGCCGAACTGGCCCCACCCGATCTGTCGACACTCCGCTATCCTCCATGACGCCGCACCTTGCTCAAACGTGCAAAACAGATCCCGGGTCAGTTGGGACGGAGGCCGCCGCCAGGCGGCCGTAGCCGGCAACCCAGCGTGTTAGACGTCGTTGTCCTCTGCACGCTCGTCCAACCCGCCTCAGATCCGCGTGCGGCATAGGGATATGACGGACCGCCCCACTTCTCGGGCAACCTAGCGTCTTTGGGCTAACCTGACCTTATAAAGCGGATGGCCCCCTGGGGGCGGACGCGCTACGCTGGATTCTTCCCCAAGAACCTGCGGCTGTCCACCATCAGGAGGCCACCATGCATGTCGCAGGAATCGACGCTCACGCAACGTACGTCGTCGTCGCGATCGTGAGCAACGGTGGAGCGCTGGTGCAGAAGCCCGTGCGTATCCGCAATCGGGATATCGGCAAGCTCCGCAGCGTCCTTGAGCCCTTTGAGCCGCTCGAAGTCGTCGTCGAAGCCAGCCCCGCTTGGCCATGGCTCTACGATCTGCTCGATGGACCGGCCTGCCGTTTCGTGCTCGCCCATCCGAAGAGGCTTCGCGCCATCGCCGAGTCCAACTACAAGAACGACGCCATCGATGCCACGCTGCTCGCCCGCATGCGCGTCGTCGACCTCATCCCCGAGGTGTACTGCAAGCCCATCGAGCAGCGCGAGCAGGCCACCCTCGTTCGACACCGCGCCCGCTTGGCTCGCCTCCGTACCCAGGCGGCTTCGCGCATCCATGCCGAGCTCCACGCTGTGGGACTCAGCTTGCCCCGCGGCCGGCTCCTCACGCGGGACGGACGACGCTGGGTTCACACCGAGGCATGGCCGCTCTTCGGCCCCGAGCAGCAGCACCTGGTCCGCACCCACGAACGCATCGCCGACGCGCTCAAGAAGCTCATCAAGAGCCTCGACCGTCGCATCCGCGAGGTCGGAGCCGAGATCCCCTCCGTGGCGCTCCTCGAGACCGTTCCCGGCATCGGACCCTACCGAGGTCTGCTCATCGCCACCGAGACGCTGCCCATCGAACGCTTCCAGAGTCCCAAGCACTTGGTGAGCTACGCGGGCCTGGCCCCCCGGTCGTCTCGTTCCGGAATGTCCGTCCACTATGGCGCCATCCCGGCCGGCGCCAACCGCTGGCTCCGTAACGCATTCGTTCAGGCCGCCATGGTCCATATCCGCCGCGCACCCGATAGCTGGCTCTCGCAGTACTACGCCCAACTCAAGGAACGTCTCGAGTGGCGCGTCGCCCGCATCGCCACGGCACGTAAGCTCGCACGCGCGGTGCACGCCATGCTCCGCACCGGGGAGGTCTGGCGCCATGCCTGACCTCTGGATCCATCACGGGGTGAGCTCGGGCTCCCGCATGTCGCTACGACGACCCTTCTTAACCTGACTGGGCCCCCCAACTCGAATAGGAGATCATGGGTCATCCAGATGATGAAACCCGCATAGGTGCTCGAGCCGAGGGCAAGGCTCGCCTACGATCGGTCGCGTGATCCGCTACTCCATCACGCCGCAGGGACTTGGGAAAGTCCAGCACCAACGCCGATACCGTGAGCCTGCTCTCACAGGCTCTCAGGGTGCAGTGCGTCCGCTTGACGAGGGCCGCTTTATAGGTGCGTGAGCAACATGCCCGGCCGGGGCCGCGAGCTGCAAGGCGAGTGGCCCCGGACTTCCCAGCTGACCACGGCAGCTTGAGCGCCCAGATAGGCAGCGCAGGCTCCATTCCGTCGACACCGTCAAGGGCTCGCCCAGTCTTCGAGCAACCTACCTCTGCACACCCCAGTTGCCAGGATCCTCCGGTGGGCTTCCGGTGACAACACCCATCCGGCACCGGCCGGACATAGGCTCCCGGCCGCAGGTTAAGTCACCGTCGTGGCGTAACGGCCGTTGCTGCTGTGAGTAGATTGGCACTCCAGCAGTCGCTACTTGCCACGCAGCTTCGCCCCAGCAAGGAACGACAGAGCGGCGACCACGGCGCAGGCAACTGTGGCGATAGTCAGGAACTCGGCATCTGCAAACATGATGCCGCGACCGTTCTGGAGGCGTTCGATGAAGGCCTGCGCGGTCACGACGCCGCCGAGTAACGTGAGGAGTGAGAAGAGGACTCCGATGACGGACATGACAACGGAGGCGCCGTTGGCTAAGGGGCTGGCCATGTATCTCCTTGCGCATCCTAACCAGTGATTGTGCTGCAACGACTTTCGTCGCGGAACCGGCTCATGTCGGCTGTATCCCGACGTGTGACGCATATCGTTCACGCCGATGCGGATCTGGCGAACCTGCACCTAGCTCGCATCGTCACGCAATAGAAGCCACGGCTTGTTCCGGCCAGCGAGCCCGTCTCTGACAATGACGTCTAACGGATGTTATACGAAAGGCTGCCTGCGGGGAGGATGGGATCGGGGTAGGTTAGATCGAGGTGGCTGTGGTCCTCGAGAGGAGGTAAGGTGATGCGCATGGACCTGCAGCAGATCACCGTCGATTGGGATGCGGTGGACTGGGACCGCGTCGATGAGGCAGCGCTCGCCATCATGCTTCTGGGGCTCCATGACGGTTGGCGGACCTGGAAGGGGCTCAATTGGGAAGTGCTCAACCGCCTGCACGAGAGGGGGCTGATCACGGATCCAAAGTCCAAGGCCAAGTCCGTCATCTTCACGGAAGAGGGATTGAAGTCGGCACAGCAGCTCTTCGAGAGGCTGTTTTGCCAGAGTACCGAGCAGCCCGCGCCTTGACGGGGTAGAACCGGAGCGGCCCTTGCCCAAGCTGAGCGAGTTCTTTGGAATCGCGATCTATATGTACTGGGGTGACCACGGACCTCCGCACTTCCATGCGCGGTATGGAGGGGAGAAGGCCAGCATTGCTATCCAGGACCTATCCGTCCTGGCAGGGAGTCTGTCCCCGCGGGCGTTGGGGCTCGTTGTCGAGTGGGCGGCTCTTCATCGAGGCGAGTTGGAGGTCGCTTGGGAGAAGGCAAGCAGGAACGAGACGCTCGACCCCATCGATCCGCTGAAGTAAGGAGCGCGAGATGCTGTACGACGTAGTAGCTGTCGAGGCCCGACCGGGATTCAGGGTGTGGGTTCGCTTCGAGAATGGGGTTGAGGGCGAGGCGGATCTGTCTGACCTCGCGGGCAGAGGTGTGTTCGAGCGGTGGACCGTGAATCCGAGCGAGTTCACGGAGGTCTCGGTTGATCGGGAGAGCGGGACCTTGACGTGGCCAGGCGGCTTGGATGTAGCCCCGGATCGACTCTATTCAGCGGTGCTCCGAGCGACAGGTGGGGTTGAGGCGGACGCGAGGCTCTGAGACGGCAGCCCATCGTATAACAAACGAGTTGCGCCTACGCCGCACGTAGCGCGGCTCCGGAGAACACCGGCGCCGAGCACTTCGGAGCCGGAACGCGAAGCTGATCGGATCGAAGAGCGCAGCCTCGGCGGGCGCGTGGTGCGCGCCGGCGTCGCAACTCTTGAACGCTATATGTCATAGAAAGCGTAAGATATATGCGCACCGGATGCCAGCCGCGGCAGACGAGGCAGGCACGGTGACAGACGGCTTCCTATATTGACCGCGTGACCGCGGCCCACCCGGACACCGACTCATCTTCACAGCACCTGCCAGAAAGAACGTGCTCATGAGGCCTCCCGCCTGAAGCCCTGGGAACTGCTGGGCCGGACGCGAACGCCGGACGGCTCCGACATGACGCTCATGCGCCGTGACCGCGAAATCGTCATTCTCGCCAACGGCAAGCCCCTCATGTCGAGCCGCATGCACGGATCGGAGGAAGCCCTCGCCGTGTCGGCCTGCCGACATGCGCGCACGCTGGACGATCCCTGCGTCCTCGTCGGCGGCCTCGGCATGGGTTTCACGCTCCGCGCCACGCTCGATCTCCTGCCCCCCGGCGCGGTCGTGGTCGTGGCGGAGCTGGTGCCGGCCGTGGTGGACTGGAACCGCGGCCCGCTCGGGCCCCTGGCGGGACACCCGCTGAAGGACAGGCGCGTCCGCGTGGAGGTGGGCGACGTGGCGGCGACGCTTCGCGCGAGCGTCGGCAGGTTCGACGCAGTGCTGCTCGACGTGGACAACGGCCCTGCCGCCTTCACCGCGTCGGACAACGCCGGCCTCTATGACGACCGCGGTCTCGCCGCCGCCCGTGCCGCGCTCAAGGCGGGCGGCGTGCTGGCGGTCTGGTCCGCCTGGGAGGATCGGAAGTTCGAGCAGCGCCTACGCTATGGTGGGTTCACCGTCGAGGTGGAGCGGGTGCGTGCGCGCCTGAGGAAGGGCGGGCCCCGTCACACGATCTTCCTCGGCCGGCTACCCACGGCCGAGGAGGCACTGTCACCATGAGCCTCACCCCCCCGGTCGGCGACCTCCTCCCCCGTCGCGGAAACCACATCAGCAGGGCCATCGCCCGCCTGATGATGCTCGCCAGCGGGTGGCGCTTCGAAGGTGCGCTGCCGAACCTCAAGCAGTTCGTGCTGATCGTCGCACCCCACACGTCCAATTGGGACTTCCCCATCGGCATCATGGCGATGTTCGCGCTCGGCATTCGCGCCACGTTCCTGGGCAAGGACTCGCTCTTCAAAGCTCCCTTCGGCTTCGTCTTCCGCTGGATGGGCGGAGTGCCCGTGGACCGCCAATCGCCGCACAACGTGGTCGAACAGACGATCGGGTACCTCGAGAAGCATGATCGGATGATCCTCGCGCTCTCCCCCGAAGGAACGCGCACGAAGACCCCTCGGTGGCGCACGGGCTTCTATTGGGTCGCCGTCGGGGCCGGCGTGCCGATCGTCCCGGTGGCCCTCGACTTTTCGCGCAAGCGGTACATCATCCACCCTCTCCAGATGACGACCGGCAACGCGGAGCAGGACATCGCGCGCCTGCAAACGTTCTTCCGCGCCGACCAGGCCTGCAAACCCGAACGCTACTGACCGGGGCCTCGGCCGCGCCCAAACGGAGCCGGGGGCCTCGCCTCATCGGCTCAACCAGTAGTTCACCTTCACCAGGAACGTGTTGCGCAGGGTGTCGTCGAAGAGACGTCCCGCCTCGTCGAGGATCCCCGCCGTGGGATCCGCGGAGGCCCCCGAGCGTCCGTGGTTCCACACCAGGAACACCGTGGACCCGGGTCGATACTCCCAGCGCACGACAAGGTTGCTCCTGAGCGACCGGAAGCTGGGGTGTGCATGCGGGACCGGAGCTGACCCTGCGACCGAACGGTGCCGTGAGCTTCCAGGTGGGCTTCTGTTACGACGAGAGCCAGTGGTCTCGAACCTCTCTGCCCGTCCCCTCGCAGCCCGCCTGCCTACCTAGCAGGTCGCTGAAAAAGGGGAGTACCCCGCGCGCATGGGGCTTTCGCGCGTTCAGCCAAGGAACGACGACGAGTCGTAGCAGCGCTACGGCGAGGAGAAGAGACGATGGATCGGTCAACAAGCGCGCAGCGCTTGTCGCGAAATCCCCATGCGCCCATCAACATGCAGTATATGAACTCAGGAGGTTGCGGGTTGGGGCGGCACGGCCTCGCCTCCGTCGTTGGAGCTCCTCGACGTAGCTATGGCTATGCCTTCGTCGCTCCGCCTAGGATTCGAGGCCGTGGCGCTCCCAACGCGGGGTGCTCCCCTTTTTCAGCGACCTGCTGACGCACACCCGCCGCGGACACTACCTCCCACTTCGCCAGATTCCGCCGGTTCGAGGACCTCGGCGGAGTGAGGGGCGATCGGCTACCGCCTGGTCGGTCGCCACGGGGAGGGCCGGACGTTCAGCGCCTCCCGCCTGACAGCAAGGGTCGGGTCCCCCTGTCTCGATAGGCTCACTACCTGACCGACGTCGCTGCCCGGACGCCCGGGCAGCAGATGGGGACGCTCGGTCATGGGGAGCGCGGCCACCCCTCCCTAGACTCCATGCCGCGCTCCGGTCGAGCGCGATTCCATTCTCAGAAAACGGAGATAGCCATGTCGTCACAAGTCACCCCGGCGTGGGCGCGCCGGCCGACCCTGCACGAAACCGTAGACGTGTCGAGCGCTGCGGGTCGCAGCGTGCGCGCGAACGCCCTCGCCCTTCGCCTGGAGCAGGGCGCCCGTGCCCTCGCGGGTCTCGCCGAGGGCCTCACCGCCGAGGCGTGGGAGGCTCGCCTTCCGGGAGATGGTCGCAAGGTCGGTGTGGTCGTGCATCACGTCGCCAGCATGTATCCACTCGAGATCGACCTTGCGCAGCTGCTAGCGGAAGGCACGCCGATCGTGGGTGTCACGTGGGCCGGCGTGCACGAGATCAACGCGAAGCACGCCGTGGAGTACGACGCGGTGACGCAGGTGGACGCCAGAGACTTGCTCGAGGTCAACGTCTCCGCGGCGGTTGCCGCCATCCGGGGACTGACCGACGAGCAGCTGGATCGTGCAGCGCCCGTTTCGATGTACGGCGACGCGCCCCTCACCTGCCAGTTCATGCTCGAGGATCACGCCGTGCGGCACGCCTATCACCACCTGGCCGGTATCCGGCGAGCGCTGGCGATGTAGTCCGCCGCGTCCGGCGGTGGCTGGGGCGTAGCCACCGCCGACCGGCGACTCCCGGCTCGAAGGGGGCGCGGCGATCGACGAACGCCCTAGGGCAGCCTCACCTTCCGCCAGGCGGCGGGCGACATACCGGTCTCCCGCTTGAACGCCCGGCTGAACGCGGCCTCGGATTCATAGCCAACCTTGGCGCCGATCGCGGCGACCTTGGCAGACGAGCGAATCAGCTGCTCTGCCGCCAGCTGCAATCGCCACCGGGTCAGGTACAGGATGGGTGGGATGCCAACGAGGTGGGCGAACCGTTCGGCCAGGACGGTCCGCGAGCAGGCCGTGGCCCGTGCCAGCTCGGCCAGCGTCCAGCGGTGGGCGGGACGCTCGTGCAGCCTGACCAGGGCCGGGCCCACCACCGAGTCACGGACACCGGCCAGCCAGCCAACCTGCTGCGGGGGAACGTGCTCGATATGTTGCCGGACGACCTCGATGAACATGAGCTCCGCCATCCGGGTGAGCACGGTCTCCCACCCCGCTCGGGACTGTCTCGACTCGGCCACCGCCTGCTGCGGGAACCAAGCGAGCCATCCGCCGGCCATGCCCGGCAGGTGCATGCATCGTGGGAGCGAGGACAGCAACGGATTGAACGGTCGGACGTCACACCCGAGGAATCCGCACACGAACGCGGTGTCGCGCGCTCCTTCGGGTCCCAGGAACACCGTCCCGGCATGTCGTCGGGGAGGCTCGCCCCGCTGCGGCTCGAGCTGGAGGCCCTCCGCGCTCGACATCCCGTGCGCATCCCCGTGGGGAAAGAGGATCACGTCGCCGGGGTCGATGTGCACCCGCGGCCCACCCTCCAGCCCCCCCCAGCAAGATCCCGAAAGGAGGATGTGGTAGGAGATCAGATGCTCCGTCTCGGGCAGGACCCGTGGGACGAGATCGCGGGTCGCGCCCGAGGAAACGGACCACGGTGCGCCGGCCTCCACGGAATAGAAGTATGCACCCGTGAGCCTTACCGCGCGCAGCACGTCCGACAACAGATCCACGGACCACCTCCTCGGGCACTCCGGACCTGAAGGGTCCCCTGGCGAGCCTCCCTCATCACGTGTGACGGCTCCCAGGCCCCGGGGCCGCCCAGCGGCCGGCAGAGCGATCCTTGAACGCCCGGAGGAGTCCGGAGGTTCCCGGACGACCGAGAGGAGTTCCGGACTCCCGTGCACGCACCGGACGACCTGCCGTTCCACGCTTCCTCTTGTTCCCCCGGCGGCCCGCACCTACGGTGGCTCGACGCGCGGTGCTTCTCACCGCTACGCCTGCGGCTGCGGCACGGCCGGCGTGAGGCCGTGGCGCATCATGATCTCCATCATCTTCGCCCGGTCTGGCGGTCCTCCAGCCGCCGCGTTGATCACCTCGGCGGACTCGCGGAAATACTGGGGGCCGATCGCGGCGGGGGTGATCACGCAAAGCGCCTTTGCGTCCTGGCTGCCCTCGTTGTCGAACCGGTGCACGGCGCCACGGGGAATACACAGAGCGTCTCCCGGTCCGACGTCGATCCGCCTCCCGTCCACCGTCCAGGTCACCACGCCCTCGAGCCCGTAGATCGTCTCTTCGTAGTGGTCGTGGCTGTGCGCGGGAGCCGCGAGCCTCTGCGCGGCCGGGACCGTGAGCTCGAACACGGCGACGCTACCCGTCGCGTCGTCAGCCGTGATCAGGAAGCGCACACCGAGGGGGCCCAGGCGAATGGTCTCGTCCGATGGATTGACCCTGAGGTCGATGGCTTGCGTCGTCATCTTTCGTCTCCCTTTCGCCGATTTCGCGAGAAAAGTAAATTTTGTTTACTACCTGACTCGATAGTAAACTTCGTTTACCATTATGGCAATACCCTCTTCGCCGGTCCCCCCGGGACAGATGCTGATCGGAGCCCTGTTGCGGGTGCCGTCCCAGGCGATCCACCGCCGGATCATCGCCGAGCTCAACGCGGCGGGCTTCCACGAGCTACGGCTCCCCCACATGGCGGTATTGCAGTTTCCGGGCCCGGACGGGGCCCGCCCCATCGAGCTCGCCGAGCGCGCCGGCATGAGCAAGCAGGCCATGAACCAGCTGCTGCGGAGCCTCGAGGGCGTGGGCTACATCGACCGGTCCGACGCGCCGCACGAGGGACGCGCGCGGATCGTCCGCCTGACGGATCGAGGACACGCCGCGTACGTGAGGATCCACGAGATCCTCCGGACCATCGAGGACGAATGGAGGGCCGAGCTGGGGCCCGAGCTCTTCGACGAGCTCAAGAGGCTGCTGCTGCGGGTCTGGGAGAGTCCGCTGGTGCGCTGACGCATCAGCGCAGTCTGCTGAGTGGAAACGCCCCCGCCTGGCATGGCGGCCAGGAGCACCAGCCGCTTCCCAGGAAGTTGTAGTACCCCGAAGCCCGGCGGCTGTAGTCGCTCCAGGAGTTGGCCGACGCGCTCGCGGATCGCTACCGCGTCGGGAAGGGCGGGATGGCGACCGTCAGTCCACCGAGCGGAAGGCACGTGGCGGCCTGCCAAGCTCGGCACCTTCCTGGCATCGGCCGTGTCTGCCGTCGCGGGCCTCAGATTGCTGATGGGGTCGCCCGATTCTCCGCCATTTCCGGATGCGCGGCCTTCTCGTGCGCGCGGCCCATCCGAGTCGGCCTCCCCCGATCGGATGTGATGCGCCTGTCACCCGTTTGGGCGATACCTCCCGGCATCGATCCGCGGTACTCTCCGAATTGAGCAGGTGCCTCTTCTCATCGCCCTTTCAACCAGCGATTCGTCGAAGCACGCGGTCGTTGGCACTCCGGCGTTGCCGACCGGCCTTACCAGGACCAGCTCCACATCCGACTCGATGGCAACCGGAGGACCGCCTCATGGGCACCAAAGCCGCAACCCGCATCAAGCCGTTGGCCGATCGCGTCGTGATCAAGGCGCTGGACGACTCGGAGCAGATGCGCGGCGGGCTGTACATCCCCGACACCGCGAAAGAGAAGCCGTCCCAGGGTAAGGTGGTCGCGGTGGGTCCGGGAAAGATCTCGGACGAGGGCACCCGCCTCGACATGGACGTGAAGGTGGGGGACAGGGTTCTCTACGGGAAATACAGCGGCACGGATGTGACGCTCGACGGGGAGGAGTTCCTCATCCTCCGCGAGAGCGACGTCCTCGCGGTGATCAAGTAGGCTGACGCATCCGACGAATCGAGGGAGATACGAATCATGGCAGCCAAAGAGCTCGGATTCGATGTCGAGGCGCGGGCGCGCCTCAAGATCGGCGTCGACAAGTTGGCCCGTGCGGTGAAGGTCACCCTCGGGCCCAAGGGCAGGAACGTGGTGCTCGACCGGAAGTTCGGATCGCCTACGGTGACCAAGGACGGCGTGTCCGTGGCCAAGGAGATCGAGCTGGAGGACCCCATCGAGAACATGGGAGCCCAGATGGTGAAGGAGGTCGCCACCAAGACGTCCGACGTGGCGGGTGACGGCACGACTACGGCGACGGTGCTGGCGCAGGCGATCTTCGGCGAAGGCCTGAAGAACGTCACCGCCGGAACCAACCCCATGGGTATCCGTCGGGGGATCGACAAGGCCGTGGAGGTCGTGGTGGCGGAGTTGAAGAAGATGTCCACGCCGACCAAGGGCAAGAAGGAGATCGCGCAGGTCGCCGCCATCAGCTCCAACAACAACCTGGAGATCGGCAACCTCATCGCCGACGCCATGGAGAAGGTGGGCAAGGACGGCGTCATCACGGTGGAGGAGGCGAAAGGCCTCGAGACCACCCTGGAGACCGTGGACGGCATGCAGTTCGACCGCGGCTACCTGTCGCCCTACTTCGTCACGGACCCGGAGCGGATGGAGACCGTCCTCGAGGACGCCGTGATCCTCATCCACGACAAGAAGATCGGGTCGATGAAGGACCTGCTGCCCGTTCTCGAGAAGGTCGCCCAGATGGGCAAGCCCCTCCTGATCGTATCGGAGGACGTCGAGGGCGAGGCGCTGGCCACCCTCGTGGTCAACAAGCTTCGCGGCACGCTGAAGGTGGCCGCCGTGAAGGCGCCCGGCTTCGGGGATCGCAGGAAGGCCATGCTCCAGGACATCGCCGATCCTGACGGGCGGCCAGGTGATCAGCGAGGAGGTCGGCTTCAAGCTCGAGAACACCGGGCTCACCGACCTCGGTACCGCGAAGCGCATCGTCATCGACAAGGACACCACGACGATCATCGACGGCGGCGGTGAGCAGGACAAGATCAAGGGCCGCATCGACGAGATCCGCGTCAGCATCGACAAGAGCACGTCGGACTACGACAGCGAGAAGCTCCAGGAGCGGCTGGCGAAGCTCGCCGGCGGCGTGGCGGTCATCAACGTCGGCGCCGCCGACCGAGACCGAGATGAAGGAGAAGAAGGCGCTGGTGGAGGATGCCCTGCACGCCACGCGCGCGGCCGTCGAGGAGGGCATCGTGCCCGGCGGCGGCGTGGCGCTGCTGCGGGCGCAGAAGGCGTTGGAGAAGATGAAGCTCGACCGCGAGGACGAGCAGATCGGCGTCGGCATCCTCATGCGCGCGCTCGAGCACCCCATCCGTCAGATCGCGCTGAACGCAGGGGCCGAGGGGAGCATCGTCGTCGAGAAGGTGCGCGCCAGCAAGTCGGCGAACTACGGCTACAACGCGCTGACCGACGCCTACGAGGACCTGGTGGAGGCCGGCGTCATCGACCCGACCAAGGTCGTGCGCACGGCGCTGCAGAACGCCGCGTCCATCGCCGGGCTGCTCCTCACCACCGAGGCCGTGGTGGTGGAGAAGCCGCAGGAGGAGAAGGCCATGGCCATGCCGGGCGGCGGTATGGGTGGGATGTACTAGGCGCCTCGGCTTCTTCCGGCCCCCCTGGCGATATACGCACCAGGATGGGTCGCCACGAAGCCACCGCGCCGCGACGGGCCCGCGATTGCGCCAGCACCAGGCCCGCGATGCCCGGGCCACGGCACTGCCTCACTTGGCTTCGGGATCCTGTTCCTCTACGGGATCCTGATCCTCCACGGAGATGTGCACCCGCACGTGCCGGATCCGCTCAAGCCGACCTCGGACGTTGCGGACGCCCAACCAACCGTATTCCACTGCCAGAGCCACCACGATGGCGAGCCCGAGCCACGCCACCGTGGCCAGGAGCAGGCCGCCGTAATGCACTGTGTACACTGACCAATAGCTGAGCGCGATCCACCCCGCCGCGACAAAGCCCACGGCAGCGAGGGGCAAGAGGTAGAGTGCGCCGGTCAACTGGTCTCGAAACGCCTCCTTGGCTCCCATGTCCGAAGGCCGGCCCCACATCCCGAGTGCTCCCGCCAGCAGGAACCCCAATACGCCGCCTACCAGATAGAGGCCGGCAACGGTCTCGATGAGCATGAAGTGATTGATCGACTCCTCGAATAGGCCGTAGGCCACCAGCCCTCCACCACACAGTATCGCGCCACTCACGAACCACGTGACCAGTAGCTTCCCGGGCAGGAGAATGGATTTGTTCATGGGTTGCGTCTCCCAGGATATTCCGCTCCGGCTTCACCTGCAGGAGCTTTCGCTCTTCAGAGAATGGTGGTCCCTGAAGACTGGATCGGGTACCGATCCTACCCTCACCTGGTCTCGGATCCCCTACCTCAGCACCGGTACCTTGAACCGGACTGCGGACAACTGAGCCGCAGATGTGCCGGTCTGTTCGCGGAACCTCTGCCAGCGTGGATCGGCGTGGATCGGGGCGAAGAACGGTTGGGGGAACTGCTGCGTCAGACCGTCCTCGTTCTGAGCCACCGCCCGATCCAACCATTCGAAGGCCGCGTCGGCGTCACCGATCCAGGCGTAGACGTGGGCCACCTCCGAGGGCCACTGCTCGCCCCATCTTGTCTTCAGCTCTTCGAACGCTTCCTCGAATTCCGCCTGCCTGCCCAGGGCGTGAAAGGCCAACGCCTCTCCCTTGATCAGATACTCTTCGTCCCCTTCCTCCTTCTGGAAGGCGAGCAGAGCGGCCTCCGGATCGCCTTTCATGAGGAGCGCCATGCCAATGTTGTAATGCGCTCCGATGAACGCTGGACTGAGACTCAGCGCGGTGCGCAGAGACGCGATCGCGTCGTCCAGCCGCCCCGCCCAGAGGTAGTTGATTCCCAGGCGAGCATGTCCGGTGGGAGTCAAAGGGTCCCGGTCGATGGCGAGTTCCTGAAGCGCCACGGCCTCGTCCAGACGATCGAGGTACCGGGCCAGAACGGCCGCATCATTGATGATGTCGGGGTTCCCTGGCTCCAGTTCCAGTGCGCGCTGAAAATGCCGGGCGGCAGAAGCCAGGTCGTTTTCGTAATCCTGAGCGATCCCGCCGAGCACGGCGTGGGCCAAGCCACTCTCGGGATCGATCTCCAGCGCCCGGTTGGCCGCTGCCCGCGCCAACTCGAAGCCCCCTTCGATAGGCCCCAGGCCGTTCCTCGCCTGGCTGGAGTAGTTGGCGGCGAGCCCAGCCCAGGCCGCGGCGTAACCGGGCTCGTCCGCAAGCACTTGCTCGAACAATGCGTTGGATTGCTCGAGACTCTCGGCCGTGCGCCGGAGGCCCAGATGGCGGGCCCGCAGGTAGAGCGCATAGGCCTCTGGATCGGTCTCCCGGACCCTCGGTGCATCCGAGAGCAGCCTCACCGCCAACTGCTCCACAACATCGGCGGCGATCTCGTCCTGGATGACGAAGATATCGTCGAGCGTGCGGTCCCACCGCTCAGACCAGACCTGATAGCCATCTTCAGCCCGGATCAGCTGCGCTGTAATACGCACCTGGTTGCCGACCGTCTGCACCGAGCCTTGAAGGATGTGGGCCACCTTCAGCCGCTCGGCAATCTCCGGGATCTCCACGTTCTTGTCCTTGAACGAGAACGAAGAGGTCCGAGCGGCCACCCGCAGTTCGGGGATCTTGGCCAGCAGGTTCAGGAGTTCCTCAGAGATGCCGTCGGAAAAGAACTCCTGCTCCGGATCGGAGCTCATGTTGACGAAGGGCAAGACCGCAATGGAGGGCAACGATCCTTCGGTTGCACCGGGGCCGGTCAGGGTTCCGGTCACGGTTACCGATTGCCGCCCCACGTACCACGCCCCGGCCAGGAAGATGGTCATTCCCCCGAGAGCAAGCAGACCGGACGGCCAACGCTTGGAGGCCGGGGCCTTGAGAATCGCGGTCAGTTCTCCCGGGGCCGGTTCGATGGTGCGCCTCAAGCCGCCCGGCGTAAACTCGAACACCCACTCCAGGAATATGGCCACAGGAGCGCCGAGAAGGAGAAGAAGCGCCACCCCCTGCGTCACCGAGTCAGAGAGCCCCAGGACGGGCACAAGGAGGTCGACAGCCTGGAGCACGGCGAAGGCAACGGCGCCATAGAACGCCATTACACGAAATACCCGGCGGCGCTTCAATTCCGCAAAGAACCGCTGGAACCGTGGAGGTTGGTCACCCATGGGGTGGAAGATCGCGGTCACGAGGGGCAGCGAGAAGAGACCACCAAACGACGGCTCAACAACGCCGACTCGCGTGCAAGGTCCTCAAAACGATGATCGGGGGTTCACGGCAGGCCGGGTCGTGCGCCGGGGGCGCCGCCGATGCAACTTCGGCACATGAACGAGCCAACCGTAGGGGCCTATACCATCGGCCAGACGCCGCGCCCCGATCTGACGGAGGAGCTGACGGGCCGATTCGCCTCCGCCCGCTTCCAGCTCGTCGGCGCCCTGGACGGGCTCGAAGGCACGGAGATTCCGGCGTGCCCCCCGCGGGGCTACCCCCTGGAGACGAAGCTGAGCGACGGGACCCGGGTCGTGGTGGACGCGGCGTTCGTGGCGCCGCTCCTCCAGAAGGCCGTGGCGGAGCTGGATCCGAGGGTCTCGGCACACCTGGTCCTCTGCGCCGGGCCGTTTCCCAAGCTGGCGGCCACGGCACCGCTCATCCGCCCCTTCGACGTGGCCGTCTCGCATCTGACCCGGCGGGGGCTCCGCCGTCTCGATGTCCTGGTCCCGTTCGCCGAGCAGGCGGCTCCGGCCATGGACAAGTGGGGCGCGGCCGGCTTCGGCTGCCGAGCCCACGTCCTGGAGGAGCGGCCGCGCCATCTCCAGGTCCCGGCGTGGATCTCCGGCCTCCTCAGGCACAGCCGCGCGCAGGCTCTGGTCTTCGACTACGTTGGCACGCCCACCACCGTCCTGGACGAGGTCGGCGCCGTGTGCGACCTGCCGGTGCTCGAGCTGGGTCGCCTCGCCCTGGATGCCCTGGAGGAAACGCTGGATACGCTGTGAGGAGCCCGAGGTGAACGAGGACACGAGCAACGATCTGGTCATCCACGCCGATCTCGCCCTCCCAGGGGGCTCCGTCCTCCAGGGCGGGTGGATAGCCGTCGCCGACGGCCGCATCACCGGGATCTCCGGGACACCCCTCACGGGCGTGACGGCCCTCGAGCTCCCGGGCCGCCTGCTGCTTCCCGGCTTCGTGGACGCCCACGTTCACACCCGCTCCTGCGTGGACGAGGGGATCACCGCTACGACCCGGGCTGCCGCGGCCGGGGGCACCACGACCATCATCGACATGCCGTTCGACAAGCCCGACCGGCCGGTGAACTCCCGGGAGCGCTTCGAGGCCAAGGTGGCCGACGTCGACGCGGAGGCCGTGGTGGACGTGGCGCTCTATGCCACCTTCCCGCCCCGAGGTGACCTGGGCATCATCGCCGAGATGGCCGAGGCGGGCGCCGCCGGCTTCAAGGTGTCCACCATCGAGGTGGATCCGGTGCGCTTTCCCCGCATTCCCGACGGCAGGCTCTACGAGGCCTTCCAGGAGATCGCGAAGACGGGCCGTCCCGTCGCGGCCCATCAGGAGAACCAGGAGATCATCTTCGCCCAGGCCGACGCGTTCCAGGCCCGTGGCGACACCAGCCCGTGGACCATGCGCTGAGCCGCCCAGCCGTGGCCGAAGCGGAGGCCGCCGGGCGCCTCCTGGAGCTGGCGTACTGGACCGGCGCGCACCTCCACATGGTCCACGGCACCATTCCCCGGACCTTCGACCTCATCCACTGGAACCGGAGCCAGGGTGTGACCGCCACGGGTGAGACGTGCCTTCAATACCTGCTTCTCACTGTGGAGGCCCTACGCCGACAGGGTGGACGGGCCAAGTGCAACCCACCTCTGAGGACCCAGGACGACGTGGAGGCGCTTTGGACGCGGCTCCTGGACGGGCGCATCGACATCGTCACGTCGGATCACTCACCCTATCCGCTCCACCGGAAGGAAACGGAGAACATCTTCGACGCGTTGGCCGGCATGCCCGGCGCGGAGACGCTGGGGCCGCTCCTCTACAGCGAGGGCGTGGCGGCGGGGCGCATGGACCTGGGGCGCTTCCTCGAGCTGGTGGCGTCCGGTCCCGCCGACGTGTTCGGCTTGAAGCGGAAAGGGCGCCTGGAGGCGGGAGCCGATGCCGACTTCGTGGTGTTCGACCCCGACGCCGCCTGGACGGTGGACGAGGGCGCGATGCATTACGCGGTCGGGTGGAGCCCGTACCACGGGCGTGCCGCGCAGGGACGCGTCGTCTCCACCTGGCTCGGCGGCCGCTGCGTGTTCGAGAACGGCGACGTCGTCGGCGCGCCGGGAGGTGGCCGCTTCGTCGCTCCCGCATGATCCCCCACGAACCTCAACCCCGCGCAGACATGCCGCTCCACGGTGTTCTTCCCATCCTCCCGACGCCCTTCACCCAAGACGGCGCCGTGGACGAGGCCAGCATGCGCCGCCTCATCGACTTCGAGCTGGAGGTGGGCGCCCATGGCGTGAGCGTCCTCGGCTTCATGGGCGAGGCCCACCGGCTGGCCGGCTTCGAGCGCAGGCAGGTCGTGGCCGCGTCGGTGGACCAGGCCGCCGGCGCCTTTCCCGTGTGGGTGGGCGTGCTGGCCTTCGGCGCCGCCGGCGCCATCGAGCAGGCCCGGGAGGCCCAGGAGCTGGGCGCCGCCGGAGCGTTCGTGGCCCCCCCGCCCGTGCAGAACGACCAGGCCATCTTCGACTACTACGCCTCCGTGGCCGAGGCGGTGGAGATCCCCATCGCCATCCACGACTTCCCCGAGTCGTTCAAGTACGCTCCTGTCCGCGGAGCTCATCGCGCGCATGGGCAACGAGATCGCCGGGGTGCGGTACATCAAGCTGGAGGACCATCCGGTGCTGGCGAAGATGAGCCGCATCCAGAGGGACGCCCCCGACTCCATCGGCATCTTCGGCGGGCTGGGCGGCATGTATTTCCTGGAGGAGCTGCAGCGGGGCTCCCGGGGCATCATGACCGGCTTCGCGTGGCCCGAGGTCCTCGTCGCCGTCTACCAGGCGTTCCGGGCGGGAGACGTGGACAGGGCCGCCGCCATCTTCGATCGATACGTACCGCTCATCCGGTACGAATTCCAGCCGAAGATCGGCCTGGCCTACCGGAAGCACGTCTACCGCGAACGGGGCATCATCGATACCACGTTCATCCGGCCGCCCGGCATGCAGATCGACGACTACACGCGGGCAGAGCTCACCGCGGTCATTCGGCGGGTGGGGTTCGACCCGGAGCGCGCCGGCGTGCAGCCGGTGGATAGGAGACGGCGAGGCGCGGTCTTCCGGTCACAACGGCACAGACGTGCCATGGAGGATGGGGGGAGGCGCCGGCACCAGGGACCTTCCCGTCACGAGCGTGTTCGATCACGACTTGCGTTTGGCCGTCTCTCCGAGCAGGACCCACGTCGGTCGGCAAAGGGGTGATCTCCCTCGCCAGGACACGGCAGCGTCGAGAGCAAGTGGCACGCCCTGGCCACGACGAGGGAGTCGGACGCCTGCACCGCCGGGGCGGCGCAGGCCCGGGTGAGCTCCGTGAAGGCCAGCCCGTACCGGTTCGTGTCGATGTAGAGCACTCCCAGTTCCGTGGACGGGCGGGGGTTGTCCGGTTCGATGTCCCGGGCACGGCTGAGGTGGTACTCCGCGCGCTCCCAGGAAGCGTTCCGCAGGGCGTTGGCACCCAGGACGCGCTGCGCCACGAAGCGGGCGACCGGGCTCAGGCGCATGGCACCGGCGTAGAGGCGGCCCAAGACGTAGTGCGCCCCGGCGTGGTCCGCGTCCAATCGTAGGGCGATCTCGGCCTCTCGCCGGGTCTCGTCGCCCATGCTGATCTTCTGGCGCAGGCCCGCCGTCTCCAGCCGGAGCCCCAGGGCCACCGACAGGAGATAGTGCGCCTCGGGGTCGTCGGGAGCGGCAGCCACCAGACAGCGACCCTCGTCGACGGCCAGGGTGAAGTCCCCTTCGGCGGCGGCCTTGTCGGCCTTCGCCAAACCGCGGGCCAGGGCATCCCGCAAACGCTGCTTCTGTGTCGCTACCGTCGTGACGAGTGAACCGCCCACCAGGGGTCGCACGGGAGCCATCTCCACGGGGGGGAGCTCGGGAGGGTTCTGCCCGGCCGCCGACGAGGCCGTACCGACCACCAAGAGGATCAGAGCCGTCACCACGGCCCCTGTCGTTGCAGGATTGACCGTCTTGTCTCGAAGCCGCAGTGCCTGCGCCAACACCACGGCGCCCACCGCCGCGGGCACGTAGAGGATGAAGAACCTGTACGCCAACGTGAACGGCGCGAGCAGGGCCGTCGGCAGGAGCACGGTCATGAGCGCTCCCATGCTCAGCTCGGCGATCCCGCTGCCGCCCGGCGTGGGCGCCACGTACAGGATGAAGTGGAGCAGCGTTTGTACCGCCAGCGTGAGCCCGAAGTCACCATCCACGCCCAGGCCGCGCATGACGAGCCAGGCCAGCGTGAACTTGTTGAGGTAGAGCACCACGGTGAGCACGAAGCTCGCGACCACCAGCCAGGGCGCATCACGGGTGAACTCGACGCACTTCTGCCTGTACTCCTCCGCGCTGTCCACCAGGAATTGACCACCCGTGGCAGCTGTCTCGGCCCACCCTCGAGGGCTCGCCTCCAGGCGACGAACCAAGCCGCTCAACAGACGGACCAGGAGGTCGGGTCGGACGAGCCCCACGATCATGAAGACCAGCCCCCCCCCGAAAGCCACGAAGCCCCCCTGGACGAGGTATTGAAGTGCCCCATGCGAGAAGGAATCCCTCAGCACCCAGGCCGTGAGGCTTCCTGCCATGAGGAAGAAGACCAGGGTGGAGACGAAGTTGATCATCAGGAACGAGAGCGCCGCCGGAATGGGGATGCCGCCCTTCCATAGGATGAAGACCTGCGCGGGCCCACCCCCGGTCTGGGACGGCGTCACGGCCCCGACGAACCGGCCCGCCAGATCGGCCTTGATGGGCAGCCACAGCGACGTCCCGGGCCGGATCCTCCGAAGGAATATCTGGTAACGCGCGGCGCCGATCAGGAAGTCCGCCACCATGCCCAGGGCGGCGAGGAGCATGAACCCCGCGCTCAGATGGCCGGTCACGTCGGCGAGATTGCCCTTGAGTGTGAACGCGAAGAGAATCCCCAGCCCGGCGACTGTCAGCGCGGCGAACCCGACAAACCCTCGGCCGAGGCGACTCCTGTCCATGAGAAATGGTGTGGTCGCTCTCGTTTCGTGTGTCATGATCCGATCCTCTCGGGCTCGTTGATGGACCGTCGACCCGGCCGGCCCACCGTGGGGCGACCGGGGCGAGCGCCCTCAACCGACCTCCCGGAGCTTGAGTTGGATGAGGGGGGCGGGTGACTGGCTCTCCTGCTCCAGACGGGCCCTGCGCCGGGCGAGCTCCCGCCCGACGACCTCCCGCCGCTCGGACTCCTGAACCAGCCCCTTCCGGAAGCGCTGCAGGAAGTAGTGGATGGTCTCCACCCTGATCTTGATGGAGCCCGAGGGCTTGTTCTCGTCCAGGTCCTTGAAGCTGAAGTAGGGCGTGCCCGACTGCTCGATGATCTTCTCTACGACCGCGAAGATCGGGGCGTCGTGACCGCACCTGAAGCTCCCGATCTCCAAAGCGATGAGGTTGGGATGCCGGGCCGCGAACTTGGCTGCCCACAGCTTCCAGTTGGAGTTCTCGCTGTAGGCGTTCTTCCAGACGTCCGTGATATCCAGCGGATCGGCGATGATGCCCTGCCGCACTTCCTCCCCGAACAGCCTGTCGAGCGTCTCGTCGTCCACGGGCAGGCTCCCGGGCGTGAAGATGGGGTAGCCTAGCCGCTGGAACTCGCTCACGAGGTCGTGATTGATGCCGTGGTCCGCGTGGTACGGTCGAGCGAGGAGTACCATGCCGATCCCGCCCTCGCGCTCCAGACGCTCCAGCGCCCCCTTGGCCACGACCCGCTGCTGGTCGCTGAACGCCTCCAGCGCCGCGAGCCCGGCCCGTACCGCCCGGTGATTCTCGTCAGGCGACACACCGAGCACGTCCCTGAAGCCCTCGTACATCTGCCGCTCGAACAGCTTGGGCTGGCCGATGTTCACGAAGGTGTTCATGAACCGGATGCCCTTCTCGGCGAAGAGGTCCACTTCCTTGGTGAAGGCAGCTCGGGTGGCTTCCGGCGTGGCCGTGATGGTGGGGCAGATGCGATGACCGATGGCGCTCTCCATCTCGGAGGGCACGTCGTCGATCATGGGGAAGAAGATGATGTCCAGCGGCTTCCTCGCGTGCTTCACGTAGAGGAGGTTGTGGACGTGGGGAATGCCCAGCTTGCTGGGGAAGCAGGGATCGATGGCGCCTCGCTTCGCCCCTTCCTTGTACAGCTTCTGAGACGTGAAGTCGGAGAACACCACGTTCCTGGACTGGATGCCCAGGCTCTCGAAGTAGGTCCTGAACAAGGGAGCCATGCTGTACATGCCCAGCACCCTGGGTATGCCGATGCGAAGGTCGACCCTCGCGTCCACCAGGCGCCCCCGGTGCTTCTGCGCCGCCGTGACGCGCAGTCTGGACGGGGGATCCGTCACCAGGTCCGGGGAGAAGCTCTTGAACGCACCCGTGGCGGCGAACTCCACCAGGTTGACCGTGTCTTTCACCTTGGCGTCGAGGCGGGCCTTGATGACCCGCATGTCCTCCACGCTCTCCACGGCCCCCTTCTCGCAGGAGTTCCCCACGATGAGCCGGCGGGAGTCGTCCTTGCCCACGAGCACGTCCACGAAGGTCCGCAGGCATTTGTTCTTGCAGAAGCTGCAGCGGGTGTCTTCGTTGGTGGTGGTCTGGTAGGTGGTGTCCGCCGTCTCGTCCATGCCGATGAAGGCCGACACGCCGGCCCCCCGAAGCACCCGCATGGACTCCAGCGCGGCCCCGATGGCGCCACTCTCACCGCAGTGCTCGTGCACGACGATGCTGGGCTCGATGCCCTTGCCCTCGAAGCGCGAACGGATGAAGTCCACCTGGGCCTTCACGGCTGCCAGGTTGTGCTGGGTGCCTCCCTGGAGCACGAAACGCGTGCCCAGGCGGGCGAGGTTGGGCATCTGCGCCACGTACAGCCAGATGTTCTTCGGCAGCACGGCGGCGAGGCCGGCCATGATCTCCGGGGCGTCCAACCCTGCCGCTGGAAGTTCACGATATCGGACTGCATGAAGACCGCGCACCCGTACCCGAACGTGGGCATGGTGTCGGCCTCGAAGGCGACGTCCGCGTAGTCCTCCACCGAGATGCCCAGGCTGGCGGCCGTGCTCTGCAGGAAGTATCCGTTCCCTGCGGAGCACTGGGTGTTCAGCTTGAAGTCCTTCACCTGGCCGTCGTGCAGGATCATGATCTTGATGTCCTGCCCGCCGACGTCGCAGATGACGTCCACTTCGTCGTAGAAGTGCAGGGCGGACGCCGTGTGGGCGACGGTCTCGACGATGGCGACGTCTGCGCCGAAGACGTCCTTGAGCACGTCCTTCGCGTAGCCCGTCACGCCGAAGCCGGCGATCTCCAATTCACCTCCCCGGTCCTCCACCGCGGCCCGGAGCTTCGCCAAGATCTCCTTCGTGTCCTCGATGGGATTGCCCTTGGACAGCTGGTACGCCTTGACCAGAACCCGGGCGCTCGCGTCGAGGAGCACGCCCTTGGTGGACGTGGAGCCTCCGTCCAGGCCCAGATAGGCCCTCACGTGCTGCCCCGGCTCGAACGTCGCGGGTACGAAAGGCTTCTTCGCATACTGTCGCTTGAACGCCGCGAGGTCCTCATGGCTCCGACTGAGCCCAACGGAGGCAACGGCCTTGATCTCGCCGTTGCCGTGCTGGACCTGACGCTCGAGCTCCTCCAGGCCGGCGTACCGGCCCACGTCCGGGTCCTCGCTCCTGCCGTACTCGACGGAGCCGATGGCGGCGAAGTACTGGGCGTTCTCCGGCACGTAGATGAGCGAGGCCGGGTCGACGCCGTCGGGCAGGCGGATGCCGCGCTCCTCCCAGATGGGTGGAATGTTGGCCTTCCAGGCCTCGCCCATGCCCCGGATGAAGGTGTTGGGTCCGCCCAACAGCAGGACGTGGGGTCGGAGAGTATGGCCGCGGGTAAGCACCGAGAGATTCTGGCCGACGATGGCGTCGAACAGGCTGGCCATGAGCTGGTCGGTGGGAACGCCGACGAGCTGCAGGCTGTTGATGTCCGTCTCCGCGAACACGCCGCACTTCCCGGCCACATGGTGGAGCTTGAGGCCGTCGTACCGCTGGGCCGCCAGCTCATCGGCGGGGATCCCGAGCTTGGCGCTGATCTTGTCCAGAACGGCGCCGGTGCCTCCAGCGCACTTGTCGTTCATGGTGGGGATCTTCTTCTTGCCGCCGGTGCCGGGATCGTCCTTGAAGACGATGATCTTCGCATCCTGCCCGCCAAGCTCCACCACAGAGCTCACCTCGGGGTGGAGCCGCTCCACCGCGAGTGCCACGGCGTTCACCTCTTGGACGAACTTCGCGCCGACGCACGCCTCCAGAGCGGCGGCGCCGCTCCCCGTGGCGAAGACGCGGGTTCCGTTGCGCCGCACTTCTGGAAAGGCGGCCTCCAGAGCGTGGAGAACCTCCAGGACCTTGGCCAGCTGTTTGCCTTCATGGCGCTGGTAGTCGGTCCACAGGACCTCCCCGGACCGGCCGTCCACCAGCACGGCCTTCACGGTCGTGGAGCCGATGTCGATGCCGATGAACAGGCTCTGCGCGGTCATGATGACACCATCCTCCATGCGGACACGACGGTTGGACGGTCGTCCAGGAGGGCACCGACGTGCAGGGCGAAGTTCGCGGCCCGACCCACCACGCCCCGGTGGTGGGGGACTTTGTAGCTGGCGCGTTTGATGTGGGGATGGTCCGCCGCGTACATCCTCATGTCGTCCCAGGACCAGCGGCTGGCCGAGAGGACGTCGGACATCTCCTTGCGGGCCTTGGCACGGGCGCCGCCCAGCGCCATCTGCACCCGGCTGTGGGCAATGACTTCGCCGTCGCCGGACGTCTCGATGGGCAGGAAGATCATGCCCGGATAGTCCTCGACCACCTTGGCCTGAACCCCGTCGGACTGTGTGCTGGGCATGCACGTGAAGGGCTTCAGGCTGACCACCATGTGACACAAGTGGTGCGTGTGGTAGTAGATGTTCTCGGCGATCTCCAGATGGCTCTCACCGGAGGAGGTGCGCCAATTCCAATAGGGTCTTGCGAGGCGCTCGAGCTCGTAATGACTGGGCATCTCGTGGAGGGTGCCGCCCATGGCATCGATGAGCCTGTCGTTCTCCCGCTTCAGGATGCGCTCGGCAGCAGTGAGGAGACCCCGCTTCTTGTGGTAGGCCAGGTAGTGCCGCAGCCGACCCTCGCTTCCGTAGAGGCCTTTCCGATCCCTGGTGGCCTGCTTGTGCATGTGGAGCATGTACGTCAGGCGCGTGAAGAGGGAACGATCCACGAAGACCTCCGCGCCCTCGCGCTCCAGGAAGCGATGCATGTTGAAGTTGCCGTCGCCTTCGGTGGTCTGCGCCCAGAACTCGCCGGTGATCTTCACGACGGGCCGGACCCTGAAGGGATCGAGCTCCACCTGGTCGTAGCGGTCGCGGGCGCGCTCCATCGCGGCGCACAGGTCCGTGCGTCGGAGCATGTCCAGGATCTTGCCGAGGTAGGTGGCCCCGCCCTCGAAGCGGGTGCCGGCAAGGAAACGGCCTCGGGACTGCTCCAGGCGGAAGGGGCGCCGGGTCTTGAGGAAGCCGTGGAGGTGAGCCAGAACGTCTGCGGTCGCGGCGTCCACGGCGCCGGACTCCACCTCGTAACCGCGGATCTGGTGCCGGAGCTGGTTCAACACGTCCGCCACGTTGAAGGCGGTGATGAGCCCCAGAAAGAAGTCCAGGTTCATGTCGAGCCCGGCCTTCTCTCCCGTGGACTGGTCGATGCCGTCGTCTGTGCCGAAGAGGACGACCCGGAAGCCCTCGAACCCCGCGTTGGCCAGGGCGAAGCGATACTCGGCCTCGTACATGCCGAATCGGCACGTACCGCAGGAGCCCGCCGTGACGAACACGTGGGTGTCGATGAGCTCCTGGCGGCTCATGCCCTGTGCCTCCAGGTCCTGGAGGTGCTTCACCAGGTTGCCCACCGTGAAGTAGGTGGGATTGCATTGGCCGTTGTTGCCGTATTCCTTCGCCACCTGGTAGGCCCCCAGAGAGGTGTTCGGAAGGGCTTTGCACCTGTAGCCCAGAGCCTGTACGGCCGCCTCCACGAGGCGGTCATGGCAGGGAGACAGGCCCCCGAGCAGCACGGTGGTGCTTGCGCGCTGACTCTCGGTGAAGGGGCGCTCCTGCGGACGTCGGAAGTGCCTGAGGGTCTCGGCCCGGAGCTCGGGGCTTCCCTTCGGTGCACGCCGGCGTGACTCCGTGGGGAGCACCACGAGCCTCCGCTCCCCTTCGGTCCGCTTGCCGTTGCTCGACGCTGGCTCTCTCATCGGACACCTTTCCTCGCAGGGGCCCGGGTCGTTCCGGTCGACGAGGCCGGAACGACCTCGGCCGGACACCCTCATGCGCCTAGACTATGCGAGGATCCCGACGCGTTCCTAATACGCGTGCCTACGTATCCGACGTAGGCCGATGTCGTAGACATGGGTGGGCGTGACGGAGGACCGCCTTCTCGCGGGTCGCTGGGGCGGCGTCCGGCAGAATCAGCCGCGATCGGGATCGAGGGGACGGCTTCTTGAGGCGGCGCGTAGACAGTCGTAGACCGTCCCGGTCAGGCAGACCCCAGGCTGCGCTGGTGTTGTCCCTGCCCAAGCGCCTGCGCCCTGCGTGTCATCCGCACGACGCTCGGATGGGCCTTCCGGGAGGTGGCGCGCCGGCGGTATTCCCGGCAGGTGCAGTTCTAGTCGGCCTTCAACGTGCGTACCGGATCGACACGCGCGGCCCGCGTGGCGGGCAGGGCACACGCCAGCGCGGCACCGGCCACGAGCAGGGTCGCCACCGACACGTAGGTGATGGGGTCCACGCGGGAGACGTGGAACAGGAAAGTCGCCAGCGTGGCGCTCGTCGCCGCGGCGACGCCCAGCCCGACAATGACCCCGGTGACCGTAAGCGCCATGCCCTGGCGGACCACCAATGCGACGATGCTCTGGTGCGACGCCCCCAACGCCGCGCGCACACCCATCTCGGGGAGGCGCTCGGTGACCATGCCGGCCAACACACCGTAGAGGCCGACGACCGCGAGGGCCGTGGCGGCCAGTGCGAAGACCGCCATCACCAGGAGCACGAAGCGGCGGCGCGCCTCGGACCGGGCCACCACCGCCTCCATGGACTGGGCGCTGCACGACGGGTTGGTCTCGATCCACCGACCACACGGCGCGCTGGATGGACGGGACCAGAGCCACCGCGTCGCCTCGGCAGCGGACCACGATCCAACGCACCCGGTCGGCCCAATGCCACTGGTGGGAGGTCACGTAGACGGCTTCGGTGTCCTCCGACTCGAGCGTGGGACTGCTTCACGTCGTCCACCACCCCGACGATGGTGTACGGGTTCGGGCTGGGCCGGCCCGACCTGGATCCTGCTGACCCAGTGGATCGCGATCCTGGAAGAGCCGGCGGGCCAGGCCTTCGCTCACCACCGCCACGGGGGGCGCCCCGCCTACGTCGTCGCGGCTCAGCGCGCGCCCTTTGCGCACGTCGATGCCCATCGTCTCGAAGTATCCCGGGCTCACGGCGTAACGGTACCGCCGCGCCATCGGCACCGTCGGTGCCCGTCCCGTCCGCGAGGGTCACCCCATACGAGTCGCGATCGCCGCTCAGGGGGAGCTGACTCGTCTCCACGGCGGACACCACGCCGGGCACCGAGCGCACGGCTTCCAGGGCCTGGTCGAAGAAGCGATGGGTCACGGCGTCGCCGTGCTCCAGGCCGGTGCCGTAGACCTGCACCACCGCCAGGTGCGCGGGATCGAAGCCAAGGGGCAAGGAGAAGAGTCGCTGGGTGCTCCTCAAGATGAGGCCCGCACCCACCAGGAGGACCATGGCCATGGCCACCTCGGTGACGACCAGAGCCCGGCGCGTGGCGCGGCTCCGGCGCACCGAGCCGCGGCCCGCCTCCCGGAGGGCCTGGGGCCGTACCCCCGGATCGGTGGAGCCCCGGGGCGAGGCCGAAGACGACGCCCACCAGGGTGGTGACGCCCAGGGCGAAAGCCAGGGCCACTCCGTCCAGACGGATGGCGTCGAGCCGCGGGGAGCGCGGAGGGGCTCAGCGCCACCAGGGTCGACAGGCCGACACGGGCCAGCACGACGCCCACGGCGCCGCCCAGCAGCGCGAGGACCAGGCTCTCGGTGAGGAGGTAGCGGGCCAGGCGCCCCCGGCCGGCGCCCAGGGCGGCACGCATGGCGAACTCACCCCGCCGCCGCGCGCCGCGGGCCAGGAGGAGGAGCGTCAGATTGGCGCACGTGACCACGAGGAGAAGCGCCACTGCGCCCATGAAGACGAGCATGATGGGCCGGGCGTCCGCCGTGGCGGCATCCCGGAGCCGACGCACCGAGGAAGCCCCGGTCCACGGCGCCCAATCCGGGCGCGGGAACTCGGGCAGGGGATGCCGGGCGATGGCGTCCAGCGCCTTCCGGGCATCGTCGGGAGCCACGCCCGGTCGCGCGCGCGCCGAGCATCTCCAGGTGGTGTCCCCACTCCCGGGAGTCGAAGTCCGGTGACCAGACGGGTCGTACTGGAGGAGGGTCCAGAGCCGGGCCGAGGGTGCCGTCGACGTTCTCGAAGCCCGGCGGGCATGACGCCGACCACCGTGTACGGCTCGCCGTCCAGACGGAGCAGCGCCCCACCGCCGTCGGGTTCCGCGTCGAAGCGCCTGCGCCACAGGGCGTCGCTGAGGATCACCAGGCGGGGGCCACCCGGGCCGGTCCGCGGACGGCGTCGAAGCCCGCGCCCAGGGCCGGCCGAACGCCCAGAACGTCGAAGTACGCGGCGCTGACGCTCTGTCCCTCGAGGCGCTGTGGCTCATCGCCCCCGGTGAGCGTGGGCTGCCACGGCTTGAAGACCGTGAGGGATGCGAACACGCGGCTGCGCTGCGCGACCTCCACATAGGTGCCGAACGCCGTCGGGTAGCGGGCTCCGTTCTCCGAACGGTACTCGACGGAGAGGATGCGCTCCGCATGGGGATACGCCAGGGGCTCGAAGAGGACCGGCCGCACGGCGCTGAAGATGGCAGTGGCCGCGCCGACGCCCAGACCCAGGGTGAGCGACCACGACGACGGTGAAGCCCGGCCTGCGCCGCAGGCTACGCGCGCTCAGGCGGAGGTCCGACACCAGGGTCTCCACCCAGCCGTCCCACCCGTAGGCCCGCACGTCCTCGCGGGCCGCAAGCTCGTCGCCGTAGCGGAGGCGAACGGCGCGCCGCGCCTCGTCCGGGGTGGCCCCGAGCGCACCAGCTCGGCCTCCGCCTCTTCCATGTAGTGGCGCACCTCGTCGGCCAGGTCCCGGTCCGCGTCCTCGCCGGTGAAGGAGCGCTCCGGATGCCCATGGGCGATCCTGCCGCCAGAGTGCCCACGCGCTCAGCCCTCCGCCATGAGGAGACGTCCCACCGCGGCCGACCGCCGCCGCCAGTCCTCGGCCTCGACGGCCAGCTGCCTCCGGCCCGGCGGGCGTCAGCGTGTAGTACTTGGCCCGGCGGGCGTTCTCCGTCTGCCGCCACTCCGAATCCAGCCAGCCCGGCCCGCTCCATCCGCTTCAGGGCGGTGAGGAGCGAGCCCGGGTTCACCTTGAAGACGTCCTGGGAGATCTGCTCGATGCGCTTGGCGATCCCGTACCCGTGCATGGGCGCCGAGGCTCAGCGTCTTGAGGATGAGCATGTCCAGGGTGCCCTGGATGACGTCGGTGTTCTCGTTGCTCATGGCGGCGCCGCGGCGAGGAGAGGTCGCGGTCGGAGCCGATATCTTGACGATCAAGATATGATTGTCAAGAGCTTCGCCCCGGGAAGACTCCCGGGGTGGCGGGGGTGCCGTCAACGGCCAGGTAGCTGGGTAGAACGGCGGGGGCGGGGCGGTCGCCCCACCCCCGCCTGTGCGTCTACCAGATCTTCACCTGCTCGTCTCCCGAGCGCACCATGGGGTCCCCCGCCTTGCACCCGAACGCCTGGGCGAAGGCCGGCATGTTCGAAGGTGCGCCGATGGCCCGGAACTGCTGGCCGGCGCGTGGGGATCGACGTTGAGCCGCAGGAGCTGGGCCTGATCGCGGATGTTGCCCCGCCATACGCGGGCCCAGTTGAGGAAGAAGCGCTGGTTCTCGGTGTAGCCGTCGATCTTCTCGTCGGCTTCCTCGGGATGGGCCTGGAGGGCCGCCTGCAGCGCGTCGTACGCCACGTTGAGGCCCCCCAGGTCGCCGATGTTCTCGCCCAGCGTGAGCTGGCCGTTGACGTGCTTGTCCGGCTGGTCGGCCAGGGGCGCGTACGCGTTGAACTGGTCCACCAGCTTCGCGGCGCGGGCGTCGAACTTGTCGCGGTCGGCCTTGGTCCACCAGTTGGCGTTGTTGCCGTCGCCGTCGAACTGGCTGCCCTCGTCGTCGAAGCCGTGGCTCGACTCGTGGCCGATGACCGCGCCGATGCCGCCGTAGTTGATGGCGTCGTCGCCGTTGGCGTAGAAGAAGGGTGGCTGCAGGATGGCGGCCGGGAAGTTGATGGTGTTGTCGGTGGGGTTGTAGTAGGCGTTCACGGTCTGCGGCGTCATGCCCCACTCGTGGCGGTCGGTGGGCTTGCCGATCTTGCTCTTGTTGTACTCGTAGTTGAACTTCCACCGCCGCCATGACGTCGGCGTAGTAGTTGTCGGGCGTGATGGTCAGGCCGGACCAGTCCCGCCACGTGTCCGGGTACCCGATCTTGGGCAGGAACTTGTCCCACTTGTCCAGCGCCTTCGCCTTGGTCTCGTCGCTCATCCAGTCGAGGTTCTGGATGCGCGCCTTGAGGGCGTTGCGGACGTTGTCGACGAGCTCGTTGGCGCGCGCCTTGGCCTCGGGCGGGAAGTACCGGGCCACGTAGAGTTGGCCCAGCGCCTGGCCCATGCTGCCGTTGACCGTGCCCAGGACGCGCTTCCACCGCGGCCGCTGCTCGGGCTGGCCGCTCAGGATCTTGCCGTTGAAGGCGAAGTTCTCGTCCTGGAACGCCTGCGACAGGTACGGCGCGCCGTCGTCGATGACGTGGAACGCCAGGTAGTCCTTCCAGGCGTCCACCGGCGTGTGGCGAGCATCCGGTCCATGCTGGGCGAAGAAGTCCGGCTGCGGCAGCGAGAAGCCCTTGCCGACGTCCACGCCCTGGGCCGCGAAGAACGCCGTCCAGTCGAAGTGGGGCGTGATCGTCGTTGGCTTCGGCGACGGTCACGAAGTGGTACTGGTTCTCGGGATTGCGCAGCTCGCACGGGCGGCCAGGGAGTGGGCGGCCAGGGACGTCTCGAAGGCCAGCACCGCAGCCAGCCTTCTTCTCCGCGTCCGCGGCGGGCACGCCCGGTCAGCTCGAAGAGCTTGGCGATGTGGGCCGTGTACTGGTCACGCAGGTCCTTGTACTCGTCCTTGCTGTAGTAGTCGCGGCGTGGGCAGCCCGAGGCCACCCTGGAACGTCGACGCGATCTGCATCTTGGCGTTCTTGAAGTCGGCGTTCGACCCGAAGGAGAACACGCTGCTGGTCGCCCTCGGCGAAGGAGTTGTCCAGCCAGGCCACGATATCGGCCGACGTCTTCAGCGCCGCGATGGATGCGAGCTTCGGCTTGATGGGGTCGTACCCCGCCGCGTCGATGGCCGCCGAGTCCATGCCGGCACGGAAGAGGTAGCCGATCTTCTGCTCGATGGAGCCCGCCTCGGCCTGGTCGGCGTTGTCCGCGGCTTCGGTGACGATGGCGTGCTGGTCGTCGAGGCTCTTCTCCGAAAGCGCGTCGAACGCGCCCCACCGCGATCGGTCGGAGGGGATGGGGTTCGCCGCCACCCACTTGGCGTTGACGAAGGAGTTGAAGTCGGTGCACGCGTTGACGGTCGTGTCCAGCTCGGCGACGTCGAACACGGGGCCTGCGGCCTGGGGTGTCTTGGACATGTTGCAGCCGGTCACCATCACCGCCAGAGCGGCCCCGATGACATAGAGGGTTGTGAAGCGTCTGTTCATTGAAGACCTCTGTGAACGCCAGCCCTGGGACCGCGACGTCGCCGAGGACGGCGCGTCGACCCGGGACATGAGGGGTTGTCGGGGAGGGCCTGGATGATGGACGGTAGGCACAGGGCTTCCGGGCGGCAAGCGAAATCGTTGTCGGCCCAGTCCCCCGTGCTTCCCGTTGTCCAGGACCGCGGGCCACGACCTCCCTCTCTCACCCCGTTGAGCTAGTCCCTCAATCATCCATCCAGACGATAGTGTGCCCAGCGCCCGCCGGTAGATTTCATGGGTCAAAAGGGACAAGAGGGTGTCTACCGACCCGACCCCCGGTGGTCCAGGGGGCTTGGCCTACCTGAGACGCACTGCAACCGGAGGCTTCGAAAGATGTCGACGCTATTGATCGTGCTCGTGATCGTTCTCCTTCTCGGCGGCGGCGGCTGGGGCTACTCGCGCTCCCGGCGCTAGTGCCGTTGTCTCACTCCCATCATCCCACAGGGGGGAACGCATGAAGCGTAGCACGAGGGATCGTACCGAGGGGAAGCTCGGTGCCGGTAAGGGTAAGCTCGTGGAGAAGGTCGGCGAGCTCACCGATGACCCCGACATGGAGGCCAGGGGCGAGAGCGAGCAGATCGCCGGCAAGGCGCAGGAGGTGCTTGGCAATATCGAGAAGGCTCTCGGAGAGTAGCTCCGCGTCACGACCTCGTGCGGGTAGCGAAAACCGTCAACAAACATGCAAACCAAGATTGTTGCCAGGAACTTCCCTGTAGTGTGTGTGGGTGGTTCGGCCGGTGGCCTTGACGCTTATACCAGGTTGCTCGAAAACCTGCCGCCTGACATGGGGGTTGCCATAGTCATCGTCAATCACCTGAGACAGGTTGCCACTTTGCTGCACGAGATTCTCCACCAATACACAGATATGCCGGTAGAGTTGATTACGGAAAGATTGGACATTGAGCCCAATCATGTCTTTATCATCCCCGAAAAACGCGACTTGCATATTTTGGATGGAGAGTTCCGCCTGAAGCCGCTATCAAAGCCCTGGGGATGGCCTGACGTAATTACGATCTTCATGCGTTCAATGACAAAGAACTGGGACGGCAAACTCATCGCCGTCATTGTCTCCGGTTTTGACGGTGACGGTGCAGCAGCATTGTGCGGCATAAAGGAAGTTGGTGGAATTACCATTGCTCAGAAGCCTGAAACAGCCGCGCAGCCGGATATGCCTGAAAGCGCAATAGATAGCGGGTGCATCGATTTTGTTCTTTCACCAGAGGAGGTTGCGCTGAAGATCATCAGTATCGCGAACGAGGAGTCCGGTGGCGGTCAAGCTTGAGCCCCACAGTTGAGATCATCGTCGGGGAAGCGGGTCGCGATGCGGCGTCTCTTGGAGCGACTCGAGCGAGTGACGGCGGACCACGCCGTCCGCGTGTCGATCCTGCTGGTCCTGATGGTCGCTGCCGGCGACTACCTCGTCGGTACCGAGGTCAGCTTCTCGATCTTCTACCTCCTCCCGATCTCGGTAGCGGCGTGGCACGCGCATCGGGGGGCGGGCTACGGCATATCGGTGATCTCGGCGCTCTCGTGGCTTGCCAACGACCTGTGGCTCGGGGGGCAGGTCTATTCCGCCGCGTGGATTCCGTATTGGAACGCCGCCGTGCGGCTGATGATCTTCCTGGTCGTCGGCACACTCCTTGCCCACTGGAAAAGCGCCCTCTCCAGAGAGCGCCAAGCCCATATGGAGCTGGACCGCGCCCGGCGGGAGCAATTGGAGTTCAAGGATCATCTCTTGTCCCACGTCTCCCACGAGCTCCGCACACCGTTGACCGCCGCTCAGCAGTTCGTCGCGATCATGCACGACGGGATCGCCGGGCCGCTGACGGACCGCCAGACCGAGTACCTGGGGATCGCGAACCGGAACCTGAATCAGTTGGGTCGCATGATCGGAGACCTCCTGGACGCGAGCCGCAGCGACTCGGGGAAGTTGAGCTTCGAGATCGGTCGGGTACGGATGGACGACCTCGTGGCGGAGGTGGTGGGGGCAGTCGGGTCCGGCGCGTCCGAACGGGGTGTCGAGCTCGTGCTGGAAGCGGTGCCGGTCCCGGAAGTCCTGTCGGACCCGGACCGCGTGGCGCAGGTTGTCACGAACCTGGTGGACAACGCGGTGAAGTTCACTCCCTCGGGGGGCCGCGTGACGGTCCGCGTGGCGGCGGACTCCGACGAGGGATTCGTTCGCACGTCCGTAGAGGACACGGGCCCGGGGATTCCCCCCGAGGTGCAGGAGCACCTGTTCCAACGCCTCTACCAGGCCGACGCGGGTGACTCGGTCAGCCGGCGCGGACTGGGACTGGGCCTCTACATCAGCCGTGAGATCGTGCACCGTCACGGTGGCAGGATCTGGGTCGAAAGCGAGGTCGGGCGAGGTAGCACGTTCCATTTCACGATGCCCCTGGCTCCGTGAGGAAGGCTGACATGCAGCGAAGGATTCTGATCGTCGAGGATGACGCCGACGTGCGCAGGGCGCTGACCATCCGTCTGAAGGCTGCGGGGTACGACGTGACGACCGCGGCGGACGGAGTGAGTGCTTTGGCATCCGCCCGGCAGGCGCCTCCGAATCTCGTACTCCTCGACCTCGGGCTGCCGGCCGGAGACGGGTACGTTGTCATGGAGCGCATCCGACGAATGGGAAGTCTCGCGGCCGTCCCCATCGTCGTGCTGAGCGGCCGAGACCCCAGGAAGGAGGAGGCGCGCTCGAAGGCCGCCGGCGCCGTGGCGTTCCTGACCAAGCCCCCGGATACGGACAAGCTTCTTCGGGTGATCGCAGAGAACGTCTGGGCGGACGATCTGAAGCCGGGATCCGCGGAGAAGATCCTACTGATCGAGGACGATCAGGACACCCGGGTCGGCCTGGCCCTCCGATTGGAGCACCATGGGTTTCACGTCGTCGAGGCCATGGACGCGGCGTCGGCGGTCGCGGTGGGCGTCCGCGAGAGGCCGGACCTGGTTGTCCTGGACCTGGGTCTTCCCGCGGGGGACGGGTTCGCCGTCCTTCAGCGGTTCCGGAGTCACGCGGCGCTTTCCTCCACCCCGGTGATCGTGCTGTCGGCGCGGGATCGCGCGACCAACCGGCAAGAGAGCCCTGGACCTGGGTGCCGTCGACTACTTCCAGAAGCCGGCCGACGAGCGAGCCCTTCTCAACGCGATCCGGCAGGCGTTGAGCGGGGGCTGACCAGCCCGGTCGCCACGTCGTCCTGTTCCAATACTCGGCCGAGGTGGCCCGAAGGCCCCGCTTGTCTTCAGCGGACGACGGGCGACCAGCCCTCGGGGGCAGCCCGAAGCCCGACGATTCGAACGCTGGCGAGACGGTGCAGCCGACCAGGACCCAGTCGCCCAGCGGGCGCGCCATCTGCCAGGCGTGGCGGGGAACGACGAACTGCGGGCGCGCGCCGACCGAAAGATCCGGGCCCAGAATGTGCCGGCGGATCCGTCCGTCCTCGGCGATGGAAAGCTCCAGCGGCTCGCCGGCGTAGAAATGCCAGACTTCGGCCGCATCGACGCGATGCCAGCGCGATTCCTCGCCCGCTTTCAACAGATAATAGATGGCGGTGCCGACGGCGCGTCCGTCCGTCCCGGCGTCGCCGCGCCAGGTTTCGCGGTAGTGCCCGCCCTCGGCATGAGGGGCGAGGCCGAGCGCCGCGATCAGCTCGCCGGCGCCGGCTGGATGGCGGGGTGGGACGGGGCTACGCGGCATCGGAGGGCTGCACCGGACGGGTTGCCGCCATCGCCGGCCCCTCGCGGAACGCCTGGAACCACTCGGCGAGGGCGGGGTGGCCGGGACGGCCGTCGTGATCCTCGAAGTGGAGCTCGACGAAGTCGAGCACGCCTGCCTCCTGTTCCAGCGCATCCACACCCTGGGCGACGGCCGTCTTCACCTTGGGATCGCTGGGCACTACCTTGGCCACCGCCGCCTTGCCCTTCGCCACGGCGGTGGCCTGCAGATCCACGCACTCGGTGGGACCGTGCTGCAGCATGCATTCGATCCCAGCCGATTGAGGGGTGGAGCTACCGCGGAAGCGCGGCCTGTCTCTTCGTCAACCAGAACGCTTCGGAGGAAGACCATGCACCAGCTTCTCGTTTCGGATTCGCGGCGCCGTCGTCACCTGACGGCTTCTTCCCCGGGTCTTCGGGCTCTGGCGTCGACCCTGGTCGTGCTCACGGCTGCGTGCGGAGGCGGAGGCAAGTCGGCGGAAGGTCAGGAAGAAGCATCCGAAGGCCCCCTGGTGCGCATCGACGCGTGCGCCCTGCTCACGCCCCGCCGACGTGGGCGGCGTTCTGGGCACCACGGTCTCCGAGCCCAATAAGCGTGAAGCGAGCGCCGACAACAGCCTGGCCACGATCTGCGTCTACGACGGTGGCTGGCCCAACTCGGTGAACCTCACCGTTCGCCAGAGCAGGAACGCGGGCCAGGCCGGCACGTCCGCCGCGCTGACCGCCGAGCTCAACCAGGACCTGGACGACATGGCCGCCGACTCCACCACGGCCGACCTGGTGGAAGGGGGACGCTGGGAGGCCCTGGAGCTGACGGGGCATGCCGCGGCGGTGCGGGACGCCGGCGAGGCAGGCTGGACCACCGCGGTGCGAAAGGACGGGATGCGCCGCGTCGAGGTGCTCATCAACGCACCCACCCGGGAGGCGGGCGTGGCGCTGGCCGGCATGGTCATGGAGCGGTTGAAGCAGGAGGGCTGAGCGAAGGGCCCGGGAGCCCCCCGTTGCTGGTGACGCTCGCCGAACGAATCGTCACAGCCATAGTGCTCGTCGCAGTTGAAGACGCCGCCGCCCAAGACACGGTTGAGTAGGACATGAACGTTCGCCATCTGCTGCCGGCCGGTCTCGCGCTGATTGTCGGCGCGGCCTGCCAGTCCGGAGACGCTTCCGTCGAGCCCGAGCCCCAGAGCGCGCGCACCTACGAGATGGGATGGGCGCCCGGAGCTCCCCGTAGCGACGTCTCGCTCGTTCTCGCGCTGATGGACTCGATGGCGAAGGTGTCCGACATCACGATCATCCAGCAGCCCGTGCCCTGGCCCCAGCTCCTCGCGGGCGCTTCGATGGACAGCCTCGTCGAGGACCGCGGCGCCGTCGCCGATTACCTGCGGGCACGTGGGATGCGGATCATCTTCCTCGTCGACCCCCTCGACGGACTGGATCGGCGCAAGGAAGACCCGGGGCTGGTGTCCACCGGCCACAGCATCCTCGAGCCTTCCATCCGGTCCATGCACGACGCTTGGGTGCTCAGGATCGCGTCGCGGATCGAGCCGGAGTATTTCGGCTTGGCCTCCGAAATCAACACGCTGGGCTCCCGCGGCGATCCCGCGCTCTACGCCGCGATCCGCGACATGGTCAACGATCTCGCGCCACAAGTGCGCCAGCGGAGTCCGTCCACGAAGGTGTTCGTCTCCTTCCAGGCGGACGAGGCGAACGGAAGACTGGGACCCGAACCGGTGGACAACTTCGCGCTCATCGATGACTTCGACATCGACGCCCTCGGCCTGTCCTCCTACCCTGTCTTCGCCTTCGATTCCCCCGCCGAGATCCCCGACGACTACTTCCAGGCATTCCGCGACGCAACGGACTTGCCGCTCATCCTGGTGGAGGGCGGGTGGAGCTCGGCAGACGTTCCCTGGGGACACGGAACACCCGACGGGCAGGTCGGCTTTCTGAACCGCTTCGAGGAGCTTCTCGACGGGGTTCAGGCGAAGACGTGGGTCATGCTCACGTTCACGGACCTGGACGTGAACGCGCTGGGCCTCGACCCGGACCGGGCGGCGGGCCTGTCGAACTTCGCGCACATGGGACTCCTCGACACCGATCTGCGGCGCAAGCCGGCGTACGCGGTCTGGCAGCGGATCTTCGAGCGCCCGCTCGCCCGCTGAGGGGCCCGCGCGGTAGTGCCAACTCGAGTCCGAAGTCGACCGCGGGCCGGGGCTTTGCCGCAGCGGGTGTCGGATATCCGTGGCGCCCTATCGGCAGATCGGCGCCGCCGGCATCCGGGTGGGCACGGCCAGTTCCTGTTTCCCATTTCGGCTGAGCACCGCATTCAACGCCCGCAGGTCGGCGCCGGCAACGCTCGTCCACCTGGCGTGCACCGCCACGAGCTGCTTGCAGGTCGCAGCAAACGCCGCCAGCATCGGCGCATTGGGTTCCAGGTCGGCGTTGTCCTGCGCATTGAGCTGGCCGACCAGCGCGCCGTTCACGCTTCGGAACGTGGTGCCTCCGAATCCGCGGCCGCCATCCACGCCGGCAACGGAGTCCACCCGCGCGGTGAATGTCGCCACCGCCGACCGCACGTCCGATGCCGCTCCCCCAGCAGCCGCGGTCGCCGCCGCGCGCAGCGTCGCCGCCTGCTGCGCGCCGTCCCAGGACGCACGCAGTCCGTCCATGATCTTCATCAGCAGCGCGTGCTGTGCCCGTAGACCGGCCGCACTCGCCCGCGACCGCGGGTCGTTCTCCACGGTGACCCTCTGTGTGTATGCCGTCCCGTCCACGGTGAGCTCGAGGGTGTAGGTGCCGGGCAACGCCAACGGCCCCTGAGGTGACGCAGGCGTGAGTCCGGGATTGGCGTTGATCTCGAAGCT
Source organism: uncultured Gemmatimonadales bacterium (assembly GCA_963848895.1). Taxonomy (GTDB): domain Bacteria; phylum Gemmatimonadota; class Gemmatimonadetes; order Longimicrobiales; family Gaopeijiaceae; genus SZUA-318. The sequence continues at coordinate 72,151 of CAWKGE010000012.1, read as the reverse complement.
GTGCGAAAAGGCGGGTGGCGCGTCGTAGCGCAGGTCCCAGTTCACGCGATTTGCGCCGGCGTTTGCCGTCAGCACCATCGGAGGTGCCACCCAGTAGTTCGGGGCCGGTGGGCGCGCTGCTTCGGGTACGGGTTCCCGGGGCGCGCTCGAGAGATGGCGCACCAGCTTGCCCGTCGAGTCGACGACATCGAGTGTTATGGGCGCCGAGGGGGCCGCGCCGAGCCAGTAGTCGACGATCACGCCCTGCATCGGATTGAGCGCGTGCGGAATGTCGGGCGGCAGCGGCGTATCCGCGCTCACGTTGCGGCGCACGCGCATGGTGGTGCCGGGTGCATACAGATGTGCGCGCTCGGCGACCTGTGTCGGTGCCAGCTGTCGCAGCATGGAGATGTCGTCGAGGATCCAGATTCCGCGGCCGTGTGTGGCGACGATGAGATCGTTCCCCTTGATCGCGATATCGCGCACGGGAACGTTGGGCAGGTTCTGCTGCAGCGGCTGCCAGTGATCGCCGTCGTCGAACGAGATGTGCACGCCGCTCTCCGTGCCGGCATACAGCAAGCCGCGCTTCACCGGGTCGGCGCGGATGACACGTGCAAAGCTGGCGCTCGGTTCGTTGACCGGCATGCCGTTCACGATCTTCGTCCATGTCTTGCCGAAGTCACGTGTGCGGTAGAGGTACGGCGCGTAGTCGCCCTGTCGCAGGTACTCGATGGCGACGTAGGCGGTGCCGGCATCCTGCGCCGACGCGTCGATCGCCGAGACGTTCGCCCGACGCGGGTTCGGGATGCCGGGGATGCTCACATCGCTCCACGTCTTGCCCTCGTCACGGGTCACGTGGATCAGGCCGTTGTTCGTGCCCGCCCAGATGACGCCCCTGGCCACGGATGACGCCGCCATCGACTCGATGGCGCCGCGCCCGTTGACGACTCCATCGAGTGCGGCCGAGTCGAGTCCCGCCGGGACGCCGAGGTCGGGACTGATGCGCGTCCAGTGCGCGCCGCCATCCACCGTCGTGGCGACGAAGTTGAGGCCCGCGATGAGTTCGTGCTGGTTCCACGGCGCCCAGAGGAGCGGCATGGACGACGTGCCGCGCGCCTTGGCCGCCGGGTCGATGGCCGGGCTGACGTCGATCCACTGCTCGCTGGGATAGGCGATCTTCACGATGCCGGCGCCGCTCGCGTAGACGTTGTCCGGGTCGAGCGGGTCAGCGACGACCGTGCCCCACTCCCAGCCGTTCACGGAATTCCAGTCGAACATGGTCACGGCGCCGTTGTTGCCGCGGCTGCGGGTGCGGATGGCGCCGGCGTCCTGCTGCGCAGCGTAGAGCCAGTATGGGAAGGAGTTGTCGGCGGAGACGTGGTAGACCTGCTCGGTGGACTGATTGTACCACGAACTCCAGTTGTCACCGCCGTCGAGCGAGACGACCAGTCCCTGGTCGTACCCCAGCAGCATGCGCTGTCCGTCGGTCGGGTCGATCCACATCTGCTGGGGATCGTCGCCGCCGGGCGCGCCACCGAACCCGGTGAAGGTCTTGCCGCCGTCGGTGGACTTGTACACCGCGGTATTGAGCGTGTAGACGACGTCCGGGTTGTCGCGGGTCGATGTATACGCCGCAGGTGTATCCGCCCTGTCCGTTGCGGATGCGGCTGTCGTCCGCGGCCATCTGCCGCCACGAGTCGCCGCCGTCGTCGGAGCGCCAGAGCGCCCGGTCGGTGACCAGATAGAGCACCTTCGCGTCTGTGCCGATCGCGACGCCAATCGCCATGCGGCCGGTGAGTCGCGCGGGAAGCCCGCTTCCGTGCAGCTCAGTCCAGGTCACGCCCCCGTCGGTGGACTTGAAGATGGCGGACCCTCCGCGCGTGGTGTCGGCGGGTGGCGTCGACGCGAGCTGGGGGCTGCGAATCCGGTCTGGGCCGTAATCCGGGGGCGCGTAGTGGCGCATCGTCGTGGCGAAGATCACCTCGGGCACGTCGAAGGCGCGAGAGAGTTGGGCGATGCCGGTCTCGTCATCCACATAGAGCGTCTTCGTCCACGTGCGTCCGCCGTCGGTGCTGCGATACACGCCACGCGCGTCATTCTTGTGCATGGGCTCGCCGAGGGATCCGACCATCACGACGTCGGGGTCGCCGGGGCCCACGAGGATGCTCGAGATGTGCCGCGTCTGTTCGAGACCGAGGTGCTGCCAGGTGGCGCCCGCGTCGGTGGACTTGTAGACGCCGTTGCCCTGGTCGAGCGTGCCGCCCGTGATCTGGTCGCCCGTGCCTACGTAGAGAACGTTCGGGTCGGACGGCGCGACCTCCACGGCGCCGACGGACGATACCTCCTTGATGGCGTCGAAAATCGGATTCCACACCTGGCCGGCACTGGTGGTCTTCCACACGCCGCCGGCGGGAAAGCCGGCGTAGAACGTGCCCGGCCGCCCGATGACGCCGGTCACCGCACCGACGCGTCCGCCGCGGAACGGTCCGACGTTGCGCCAGGCGAGCGCCGCATACTGTCGGGGATCGACCCGTTGCTGCGCGGCGGCTGGTGCGGCAACTGCACCGTTGAGGAATCCGGCGGTCAGCAACGCGGCGACGGAGGCAGGGCCGAGGATGTGGGTGCGGTTCATGACGGGGGCCTGAGGGAGGTCGTTACGGACAGGTGATTGAAACACCCTGTCGACCGGACGCGCATGGTAGGCTGTGGGTGAAGGGGGGGCAAGCAGCGGAGGGGCTGCCGTGGGGGGGCCAAGATGAGTAGTCCTCCCATCATCCCTTCGAGCGATGGTCCTACGGGCTTTCTCCGGTAGGTTTCGTGTATCCCCTGAGGAATCCAGGAGGACCCATGTCGACACTACTCATCACCTTGATCCTGTTGCTGGTGTTCGGTGGTGAGCTGGGGCTACGCGCGCCGCCACGGATAGCGGTTTCGAGAGCCCCGATCGAGGGGTCTCTCAACGGCTCCGAAGCGTTCCGTGTCCCCATCCGCTGAACCAGACCCCGTAGGCGAGGAGTCGGAGATGTCCCCTGTGAAGGTGATGTTCGTCGACGACGACGAGGGCGTGCGGATAAGCTGGGATCGGTACTTGGCGAGTATCGGGCTCGATGTGACGACGGCAGAAACGGCCGAGACCGCCATCACCCAGTTGGAACGAGAGCGAGTAGACGTGGTCGTGTCCGACCTTCGCATGCCGGGCATGGACGGTCTCGACTTCCTGAGGATCGTCAAGGAGCGGTGGCCGCAGATCCAGGTGATTCTGTTGACCGGATACGGGAATCCCGAGGTGGAAGGAGCGGTCCACGACCTGGGCGGGTTTGGCTACTTCAGCAAACCGATCAACCCAGAGGCCATGGCCGAAACGATCCAGGAGGCCTTCGAGAAGATCCGCGACATTCCGAAGTTGGAATCGGAAGTCGAAGAGCTGTTGCACAAGACCGATATCCCGACAAACCACGCCTTGAGAAAGAACATGGAGGTCGTGGGTGGATTGGTGTTGTCCCCACTCATAGGGCTGGCATTCGTGGTGTTTCTGCCGCTCATCGGTTTTGCCGCGATCATCTACAGGGTCGGCGAGACCATTCGATACCATGTCATTTCAGAGTAGCTCTACCACTTGGGGCACGCTGACCATGAAGAGAGACATTCTGCTGCCGGGGAAGCTGCTCGTCACCTGGTTCGTCAGCGGCGCCGTGCTGAGCGGGGGGGCGCTGGTGGCCTACGGGCTCTTCGAGGAGGCCCTCAATCACTTCATGCTCATCGAGACCGTGGGCGCGCTGTACCTGATCGGTGGGGTCCTGGCGTTCCTGTTCGCCGGAGCCGTCGGCATGGTGGGCCGGCCCTCAGGCATGGGGGCCAAGGAGGCTTTCCAAGACCAATTGACCGGCGCACTGTATATCCTTCCCGCCAGCGCCGTGGGTCTCGTGGCTACGGGATGGATCGCGCTCAGCTATTGGTCCGTCTATTCGTCACACTACGCCGGGCTGGTGCTCGCCACCGCGTCGTGGCTCGGACTCGCTTTGGTGCTGGCTCTGGCCGTGGAATTCGGCTGGCTGGGCGCGCGCAACATCGCGGGGAGACTCGGGCGGCTCCGTCACCTGCGTGTGCACATCTCGCTCGACGAAGACGATCCGGATGGTCTTCACGACCGCGGCTGCTAACCCTCCGCGCGCAACGCCTCGCTCGCTTCCACCGCCAGGACCCGTCGCGCCGGAACCAGGCACGAGAACAGACCGACAACCGCCACGACGCCCATCGCCAATCCCAACGCCACCACGAGGGCAAGGACGGGCGAGCTGTCCAGGCCGACGTCCGCAAGGAGCTCGAAGAAGAGCCACGCCGCCACGGGCATCCCCAGGAGCGCACCGATCCCGATCTGCACCAGCGGGCGCCTGAGGATCGTCATGACCAGGGTGCGTCGCGGCGCACCGAGGGCCGTGCGGATGCCGATCTCCCGGGTGCGCTCCGAGACGGAGAAGGACATCATCGCGTAAATGCCCGAGACGGCGAGGACCACGAGGACGCCCACGAGGAGAACCAGACCGGCCGCGACACCCACGAGGATGTACCAATCGCCCTGGTAGACCCGGCTGAGCACCACCGGCGTGCCCAGGATGATGTCGGGATCGACCGCCGCCGCGAGCTCGCGAACCCGAGGGGCCAGCCTCTCCGGCGATGCACCCACGTGAATGCCGAGTTGCACCGGGTAGATGTGGCCGGGAGCCGCCGGGAGGTAGACGGCCGCCCCGCTCCGCTCGCTCACCATGTTGACGCCCAGGTGGGGGACCACCCCCACGATGGGGTGCCAGGTGGCGTCCTCGTCTCCCGTGGCGTTCGTGAACCGCACGCGCCGGCCGAGGGGGTCACCTCCGCCCAGCACCTGCTCCACGAAGACGGTGTTCACGATCGCCGGGGTCTCGCGAGCGTCGAGATCCCCGCTGTCGAAGCCCCGGCCCGCGAGGATGGGCTGGCCGAGGGCGTCGAAGAAGTCCAGGTCGACCCGCGCCGTGCGGATCCACCGGACCGAGGAGTCGGGCGAGCGCTCCATGCCCTCGACCTCCACCGGCCGTGAGCGATGCTCCATCCGAGGCAGGGCATCCGCCACGGCGACGCTCCTGACGCCGGGCTCCGCCCTCAGTCGCTCGACGAGCGCCTGCTGCGTCGACGCGAGCCGTTGGGTGAAGTGCCGCACGTCGAGGCCACCGTCGTTCCGCATCTCGTCAAAGGGCATCTTCAGCTCGACGGCCAGATACTCCTCCGCCGGGATGCCTGCCAACTCGTCGGCAGACCGACGATCCATCATCCGGTGCGAGAGCGCCAGCGCGAGCCCGACCGCGGCGACCGAGATGGCGATGTCCGCCGACGACGAGGGCGCCGGTGACCCCTCCGAATCGGATTCCCGATCGCCCCGCCTCGGCCCTCTGGATCCTCTGTTGAATCCCTCCACCGGTGATCCACATGGCCGGCACGACGCCCGCGACGGTGGCGCTGACCACCGCCAGGAGGAGCGCCCGCACCAGCGCGGTCACCCGTGACCGAGAACGAGAGCCAGTACGGCAGGCTCGTCTCGCCGGCCAGCGCGGCGAAGTTCACGTGCCCGAGCATCCAGCCGATGGAGAACACGCCGATGCCCGCCGCCAGGACCGCGAGCACCAGCGTCTCCACGAACATCTGCGAGACGATGCGCGCTCGACTCGCGCCCAGCGCCGTGCGCACCGCCAGCTCGCGGAACCGGGTCGCGGTCCGGGCGAAGACCAGCATGGCGACGTTGCCGCACGCGACCAGGAGCAGCACCCACGCCAGGATCTGGAAGCAGAGGAACTCCGGCACGGCGTGGAGTCCACCCCGAGGGAGGCCGATGGACGACATCCCGAACGGAACCACCTCGGGCTGCAGTCGTGCGTCGGCCGCGCACGGGGTCGGCGATGACCGGGCGTCCCGCCGGCGCTCAGCTCGCCTGAGCCTCTTCGGCGGACACGCCGTCGGACGAGACGTCCCAAGACGCCCAGGCGGTCGCCCCTCCCCGGATGCCGTGACGGCTCCTCGCGGAGCGGAAGCCACAGCTGCTGGTGCGCCGGGAAGTAGAAGCCCGCCGGCATGACGCCCACGACGGTGTGCGGCACGGCCCGCGATGCGGACCGTGCGCCCGACGATGCCGGGATCGGAACCGAAGCGGGCCGCCCAGAGGTCGTGGCCGATGACGACGACGTTCGGCGAGCCCGGAACCTGGTCCGCGGCGTCGAGGGTCCGGCCCAGGAGCGGCGGCCTCGCGAGGATCGCGAACGCCGACGCGGTGACCTGCGCACCGGACACCGGTGCGGCACGCCCATCCTCCGACGCGACGTTGTAGGACAAGGTCCGGAACGCCGCCATCTCGGCGAACGCGCGTCAACCTCTCGGACCAGAACTCGTAGTCCTGATCCCCGGGCCATACCACGGTGGTCGTGGCCGGATCCCAGTAGCGAAGCGCACGGACGCGGTTGCCCGGATCCTCGGGGAGCGGAGCCTCGATGGCGTTCGCCAGGTGGGTCGGGGCCATCCCGACGGGGATGCCCACCGCGAGGCCGAAGAGCGCAGCCAGAGTCAGCCACGGGTGCTTCACCAACATGCGCAGCCCCATCCGCACGTCGATCCACGAGAAGCGGAGCTGATCGAAGACATGCGAGTCCGCGGGACGCGCGCGCGTGCTCCCTGTGCGTTTCCACGTGGCCGAACTCCAGGTGGGCCTGGCGGGCGGCCTCGCCCCGGGAAAGCCCCTGACGTACGAGGTCCTCGGTCCGCATGTCGATGTGGTGGCGGAACTCCTCCTGCATCTCCGCCTCGATGTCAGCCCGGTTGCGGAGGCCCCGCAGCAGCGAGCGCATCCGCGCGATGAGCCCACCGATGAACGAAGGTCCGGCGATGCGCGGCACCGTCACATCTCCTGGGGCGTGGCGGTGAGCGCCAGAGCCATCGCCTCGACCAGCCGCTTCCAGCTCGCCTCCTCCTGCCCGAACCGGCTTCGCCCCGCCTTGGTCAGGCGGTAGAACTTCGCCCGCCGGTTGTTCTCGGACCTGCCCCACTCGCTCTCGATCACCCCCTGGTGCTCCAGTCGGTAGAGGGCGGGGTAGAGCGCACCCTGCTGGATCTCCAGGGCGCCCCCGGAGATCTGCTCGATGCGCAGCAGCACGCCGTATCCGTGGACGTCACCGAGGGAGACGGCCTTCAGGATGAGGAGGTCCAGGGTACCCGGGAGCAGTTCGGCTTGGTCGGTCACGGTCTCTCCTATGTCGATTAGGAGAATCCTGTGAACGTTCTCCTAATCTGTCAAGGAGAGCCGGGGGTCAGGCCGGCGTCCAGGACCGCCCCCTACTCGAAGAAGGGGCAACTCTTCCCGGCGTCGTGGCGCGCGCATGTGTAGCTTGCGGAGGTGCACGCGTCACATCCGTGTCGGTGCCGGAAGAAGAGGACTACGCAAAGGCCGACGGGGACGATGACGATGGGCAGCAGGGGAAGCAGCAACATTGGAAACATGGCTACGCCGACCTCGCGGGCGAAATCAATGGGATCGAGAGCGTCGGGGCAGCGTCGCGCTACCTGATAGAATAGCCGCGGACCGCCGCGCATGCACCGCCAGCGGCGGTGGCGTAGGGGCTCTCCCCGCAACGAACCAATCCGCCTGCGACGAAACGTTGCACTTCTACCGGCGTTGGATCACCGCCCGAGCCTCTCCTTCTCTTCTTTTGAATTCCTGGAGAAATTGAAAACTTCCTTTATGCGCCTGCTATAGTAAGCAGACACTTTTCGGCGTTTACGAAAAGGACGAGGTCATGGCCAAAATCGACAAACTGTTTCAAATGCTTCAGCAGCAGGGGGGGTCCGACCTGCACCTTTCTCCGGGACATCCACCGATGATTCGAGCTTCGGGGCAACTCAAACCGGCTATGAATCAGGTGCTGAGCAGCGATCAGTACCGGGCTCTGGTCTATGAAATCATGGATGAGGAGAAACGCGCGGAATTTGAAAAGAGGAATGACCTCGATTTTGCCTATGAGGTGGCGGCTCTAAGCGCTCGTTTCCGAGCGAACATCTTTATGGGCCGTCTGGGGGTCAGCGCCGTATTTCGCATCATTCCGGCAGAAATTCTGACCGTTGAACAGTTGGGACTACCCCAGACCCTGCTCGATCTGACCGAGTATAAGAAAGGCCTGATTCTGGTGACCGGTCCCACCGGCAGTGGCAAGTCGACGACTTTGGCCGCGATGATCGATCATATCAACCGCAATCGTAGCGAGCATATCCTGACGATTGAGGATCCGATTGAATTTGTCCATCAGAGCCGGAAGAGCCTGATTAACCAGCGTGAGGTCGGCGTTCATACCCAGAGTTTTGCCTCGGCTTTGAGGGCGGCCCTGCGTGAAGATCCGGACATTATCCTGGTGGGGGAAATGCGGGATCTTGAAACCATCGAACTGGCGATTACCGCCGCTGAGACCGGACATCTGGTTTTTGGCACCCTGCATACCAGCAGTGCCGCCAAGACGGTCGATCGGTTGGTCAATGTCTTTCCGACGGGTCAGCAGGAGCAGATTCGAACCATGCTGGCTGAATCCCTGCGCGGTGTGGTTGCCCAGCAGCTTCTGCGGACTCTGGATGGCAAACGCTGCGCAGCTCTTGAAATTTTGCGCGTCAACGGGGCCTCCGCCAATCTGATCCGCGAAGGGAAGACCTTCCAGTTGCCGTCGGTGATTCAAACCGGGCGCAAAGAGGGGATGCAGTTGATGGATCAGGCTCTGCAGGAACTGGTGACGGCAAAGAAGGTGAGCCTAGAAGAAGCTCGACGTTTCGCAGTCAATAAGAGCCAGTTTGCCGATCCGTCGGTTGCGGGGGGGAGAGCATGAACGATCCGCGTATCAATGTCGATTCCCGCCAAAGCGAAGTTGTTCTGTCGAACGGCGAGCGCCTGGTCGGACAGATCTTCCTGCAGCTCTATGGTCTCCACCTGACGAGCCCGCAACGGATCGCTGAAGCCTTGAACGGCGCTGAGAATTTTCTGCCGGTACGGATCGGGGAGAAGGTCAAGCTGATCAACCTTGATCAGGTTATGGCGGTATATGCCTTGGCCGCAGACGAATTCGATCCCTTGCTCGCTCTGGGTGAGGAGCATCGAGTCCGGGTCACGCCCGGGGTCGGGGAACCCCTGGAGGCTCGGATCTTCGTCAATCTGCCCAACGGTCACCACCGCGTCAAAGACTACCTCAATCAACCGGCGAGATTTCTGTTGTTTCTGGTGGGCGAACAGGTGGTCTATATGGCCCGCCGGTGGATTTTGCTGGTCGAAGACTGACCGGGGTCGCGCTCAACCGCCTGTTCAATCCAAGCGCACGCCGGGATAGAGAACGTCGAAGAGCGCGCGGCCGCCCAGCGCGCCTACTGGTTCACGTGCACCACCTTCGCCGGCGAGAAGCCGTTGAAGGTCGTCGCCGACGCCCACGTGTACGCCCCGATCTTCTCGCTGTAGACGAGGTCGTCGCGCTCGAGGTCGGGAAGCTGATCGGCCATCGAGATCACGTCGAGCGCATCGCAGGTCGGGCCGAACACGGCGGACAGCTTGGTGCGGCCGCGCTTGAAGGCCTTCACCGGGTACTTGCAGTGATCGAAGATCATGCCCGGAATACGTGTGATACACGCCGTCGTTGATGTAGTAGCGACGGCTTCCCGTCGCGCACCGCCTTGCCGATGACCTTCGCGACGGAGGTACCGCCGCCGTCGCCACGAAGAAGCGCCCGGGCTCGGCGAGAATCTCGATGTGCTTGGGGAAGAGCCGGTTGAGCTCGGAGTTGATGATGCGCGCCAGCTCCCGGAACGGCCGCACCGTGGCGTCGTACGGCGCGGGGAAGCCGCCGCCGATGTCGAGGAGGTTCATCTTGGTGTAGCCGCGCGCCTGCGCCTCGGCGAAGATGTCGGCCGTCAGGTTCAGCGCCTGGACGTAGTTCTCGAAGTTCGTCGTCTGGCTCCCGACGTGGAAGCTCACCCCCTCGACGACGAGTCCGCGGCGGTCGGCTTCGAGGATGAGGTCGACCGCCTCGCCCGGAGGCGCCCCGAACTTCGACGAGAGCTCGACCATCGCGCCGGTGTTGGGCACCTTGAGGCGCAGCACCAGCCCGGCCCGCGGCGCGTGCTGCTTGATCTTCTCGATCTCGTCCAGGTTGTCGAAGGTGACGAGCGGCTTGTACTGGTCCAGCTCGCGCCAGCGTTTCGACCGCCTTGATCGGGTTGGCGTAGATGATCTTGTCCCAGATCCACTGCTGCCGCTCGCTGCGCCGGCATGTCCTTGATGTTCTCGAAGACGATCTGGAACTCGGGCATCGACGCCACGTCGAAGCTCGCCCCTGCTCGAAAAGCGTGCGCACGATGGCCGGGTCGGCGTTGGCCTTCACCGCGTAATACGGCCTGCACGCGCGGCAGGTGCCGCCGGAACGCCCGGAAGTTCTTGCGCAGCTCGTCGTGGTCCACGACGAACAGCGGCGTGCCGTGCTCCTCGGCCAGCGCCTTCAGCCGGGCTTTCGGGATCATTCGCCGTCCGTCGTGACGAGGAAGTTCTTGAACTGCCACGGATCGCGGTGGTCGAAGTCCGGCTTGGTGTAGCCGCGGGAACGGATTGCCGTAGTGCTTGAGCGGCGTCCAGTCGGACGGCGTGGAGATGAACTTGCCGAGGTACGGCTTGGCGAGATCGAGCACGTAGTCGTGCGGCAGGTCGTCGGGCACGCACGACGCCCATGTCCGGGTTCTCGATCATCCACATCGCGGCGGCGACGACCGAGATGGCCACCTGCATGGTCGTGGCGTTCTGGTGCGGCACGAGGCGGCGCGACTCTTCGATGCTGAGGTCGCTGCCCGTCCACCATGACTTGTAGGCGATGGCCCATCAGCAGGGCGCCGAGGATGTCGGAGCCCGCTGGTGATCTCGTCGTTCATGATGCGCTGGTTGTCGTTCAGCTTGTAGTTGTAGCCGCGCATCTCGTTGAGCGAGGCGATGGCCGCGTCGCTCGGGCAGTAGGCGTAGTGCACCGTGGGGCGGTAGACCGCCTTGCCGTCTCTCCCATACGGTGAGGTGGTCGGAGATCGTGAACGCCTCGCCGTGGCGCACCACCATGCCGAGGATCGGTGTAGTTGGGCACCCAGGTGCGCACCCAGGTGTTGATGCCCATGCGCGCGAGGCAGATCTGGTTGCGCGGGCCTTCCTTGTGCTCGAACGCGAACTTCGGCAGCTCCTTCTCGTGCGTGCCCCACCCCATTTCGGCGGTGGTCGTGCCCTTCCTCGCGGAAGCCCTCGATGCTCCAGGTGTTGACGAACTCGTCCACCTGCTTGGGCTTGTCGCTGATCTGCGTGTCGCGCTCGGAGCAGTGAATCACCTTCACGCCGAGCTGCGTGCGCGAGGTGGTTGAACGCCTGCGTCCGGGCCAGCTCGCCGATCAGCTCGGCCTTCTTCGGCTTGAACTTCTTGTCGGCGAGCGCCGCGGCGGCGATGTCGAGGAGGCCCTGCTTGGTGAAGTGCGAGATCAGGCCCGGGTTGGCGCCGTGCTCGAGGACGGCGGTCGGGCCCTTCGTCTTCCACTTCTGCGATGAGCCGGCGGACGTTCATGTGCCGCCAGTAGAGCGTCTTTTCGGTGGGGTGCTGCTTCTCGCCGCCGGCGTACGGGTCCCAGAGCTCGGTGGACGTGTTGACGTAGAGCACGCCCTTCTTGTGGCACCAGTCGAGGATCTCGCAGGCGTCGATGTTCCAGGCGAGGTCGATGATGACAGTCCCCGGCGCCGACGTAGGTGCCGAGCAGCTTGCCCAGGTTCTTCCTGGTCACCCGGTCGCGCACCCAGTGGACGCCTTTCGCGGTCCACGGCTTCAGCTTCTCGGCACGATCCTCGAAGTCCATCACGGTGACCTTGCCGGGCGCCACATCGAGGTACCGGAAGAGAATCGGCAGCGTGCACTCCGCGACGGCGCCGTAGCCGACGAAGAGGATCTTCTTCTCGAATCGGGTCATGGGTTCCCTGTGGATGGCCAACGAGTGGGGCACACCGGAACGGCTCGGCGCGCCACCCGAGGACGAAAGACCCTCAACAAAACGAAGGCCGCGCCCGGTCGGCAAGGACCGGGTGGGGCTTCACTTCCTCCTCAAGGGGCCCGGGTGGACTCCCTTCCCCTTTTGTCCGGGTGGACCCCTCACGACCAGAGTTGACGCCCGACCTCGTCGCACCCCCTCTTGGGTGTCCCCATTCTCGACGGAACGCGCCACCGGGCATGACCCACCTCAAGCAAACGATCCGATCGCTGGCCCTGCGCCCCGGCTTCACCGTTCTGGTCGTGGGGACGCTCGCCGTCGCCATCGGCGCCAACAGCGCCATCTTCTCCATCCTCAACGGTGTGGTGCTTCAGCCGCTTCCCTACGACGAGCCCGACGAGTTGCTCATGGTTTGGGAGAGCAACCCGAGCCAGGGACTGGAGCAGTCCACCACCTCGGCGGCGACCTTCGTGGACTGGCGCGAACGGTCCGGCGCCTTCGAGTCCATGGCCGCGTATCGGTACCGCGGCTACACGCTCACGCTGGACGGCGTGCCCCAGCGCATCGCGTCCGTGGAGGCGTCGCCCGCCCTCTTCTCCCTCCTGGGCGTGAACCCCGTGCTCGGTCGGAGCTTTACGCCCGAGGAGGAAGCCCGAGGCAACGAGCGGCTCGTCATCCTGAGCAACGGCGCATGGCAGAACCGGTTCGGGGCCGACCCCTCGGTGTTGGGCTCTGCGATCCCCCTGGACGGGGAGCCCCACACCGTGGTTGGGGTCATGCCGCCGGGCTTCGCGTTCCCTCCCGGCGCCACCGACGTGGAGGTCTGGTCGCCGCTCACCCTCGACCTGGAGAATCTCCTGTCCAGGCCTCACCGCATGTACAACACGGTGGGACGTCTCGCGGACGGCGTGACGGAGGATCAGGCCCGGACGGAGATGGAGGCCATCGCCGGGGAGCTGGCACGGGATCATCCCGACTCCAACGAGGGATGGTCGACGACGTTGGTACCCGCCCGCGATCAACTCCTGGGCGACACGGCCAGCACGGTGTGGGTGTTGTTCGGCGCGGTGAGCCTGGTGCTCCTCATCGGGTGTGTCAACGTGGCGAACCTCCTCCTGGTCCGGTCCGCGGAACGCGGCAAGAACGTCGCGGTCTCCGCGGCGTTGGGCGCCACCCCGGCCCACCTCATCCGTCGCTCCCTCATGGAGGGGATGGTCCTGGGGGCCGGCGGCGGCCTGGCGGGCCTGGGCGTGGCTTGGGGGGGGGCCTCGCTCCTCCGGGGGGTGTTGCCCGACGGCTTCCCGCGGGTGGAGGAGATCGGCATCGATCCCACGGTGGTGGCCTTCACCGCAGGCGTGGCCCTGATCTCCAGTGTCTTCTTCAGCCTGGCCCCGGCGGTGCGCACCATCCGGACCGATGTCGCCTCGGTGCTCCAGGATGCCGGCAGGGGCACTTCGCTGGGCCGGCGTTCGCGCCGTTTGGCCAACCTCATGGTGGCTTCGGAGGTGGCGCTGGCCCTGGTCCTCATGGTGGGTGCAGGGCTGCTTCTGCGGAGCTATGTGCGCCTCACGTCGGTGGACCCGGGCTTCCGGACTACCAACGTGGTGGCTGTCGCCATCGAGCTTCCCCGGGCCCGCTACGCCACCCCCGGTCAGCAAGAGGCCTTCTTCGGCGAGCTCATGGCCAGCCTGCGCAGCTTGCCTGCGGCGCGGGCCGTCGGGGCCGTGTCGTACCTGCCCATGAGTCCCATCGGCGTGGAGTTCGACATGCCGTTCACTGTGGAGGGGCTCGAGGCCGCCTCTCCCTCCCAACGTCCCACTGCGGAGTACCGGGCCGTCTTTCCGGGATACTTCGAGGCCATGGGGATCCGCCTGGTCGAGGGACGCCTCCTGGACGCCCTCGACGGTACCGACGACCGGAAGGTCGTCCTCATCAACGAGACGGTGGCACGTCGGTACTTCCAGGACAGGAGTCCCGTGGGGCAGGTCATCGACATGCCCATGGCCGGCAGCCTCGAGATCGTCGGTGTGGTGGGAGACATCCGCCACGATGGACTCGGAGCCCAGGCCAACGCCGAGATGTTCGTTCCCTACCCCCAGCTCCCCATGGCGGCCATGCAGGTGGTGGTCCATACCCGTGGAGACCCGGGGCCGGCGGTGCGGGCCATCCGGGAGCGGATCCTGGCGGTGGACCCACAACAGCCCGTGACCCGGGTGAGCGCCATCGAGGACCTCCTGGCCGAGTCGGTGGCATCCTCGCGGTTCAACATGGTCCTCCTGCTGGGCCTCGCCTCGTGCGCGGTGTTGCTGGCGGTGGTAGGGGTGTACGGGGTGGTCTCGTACACGGTGTCGCGACGCACCCGGGAGCTGGGCGTGCGCATGGCGCTGGGCGCCAGCTCCCGTTCCGCCGTGGGCCTGGTGCTCACCCAGGCCGTCCGCGTGGTGGGGGGCGGCGCCGCCGTGGGGGTGGTCGTGGCCCTGGCCTCGGGGCGGGTCCTCCGGGGACTCCTCTACGACATGGAGCCGGTGGATCCGGCCACCTACGCCATGGTGGTGGCCATCACCCTGGCGGTGGGGCTCCTGGCCGCCTCGGTGCCGGCGGTGCGTGCGGCCCGCGTGGACCCCGTGGAGGCGCTCCGCGCCGAGTAGCGGGACGCGGGGGCGACCCGCGATTCACCCCTGACGCTTGAAACCCGCCTGATCCGACCTTGACCTGAACGACTCAGGTCAACATCTTGATCTGAGCTGCTCAGGCCAATCGCCGATCCCCCGGAGTCCGGCACATGACAACGCCTCTCGGCCCCCTTCCGGGCACCCTCGAGCTCCTCATCCTCAAGACGCTGGGCGCCGGCTCGGAGATGCATGGGTTCGCCATCCTCGAGTGGATCCTCAAGTCCACCGAGGATCAGCTCATCGTCGAGGATGGTGCGCTGTACTACGCCCTGCATCGGATGGAGGGTCGCGGCTGGCTCCGCAGCGATTGGGGGGTTTCCGAGAAGGGCCGCAAGGCCCGGTACTACCGGCTCAGCGCCAAGGGCAAGCGCGCGCTGGCCGACGAGGAGCGCCAGTGGGCCCGCTATGTGGACGCCGTGGCGAAGATCTCTCCTCGGGAGACGGAGGCGTAGGGATGATGGGGCCCATCCGCCGCCTGTTCCGCATTGGGCTCGGACAACCGACCGTGCGTCAAGCCGTGAGCTGGGAGATCGAACACCATATCGCGGAGATGGCGGAGCGCCTGGAGCGCGAGGGGCTGACTTCAACCGAAGCGCGCAGGGAGGCGGAACGCCGGTTCGGCGACCTGGCGCGGCAGCGCAGGAAGATCGTGGCAACCGACCGACAGAGGGTGGTGATGCGGAAGCGGGGAGAGGTCTGGGACGAGATCCGGGCGGCTGTACGGCAGGCGACGCGGGGACTGAGGCGCTCACCGGGGCTTACCGCCGCGGTGGTCCTCACCCTGGGTCTGGGCATCGGAGTCAATGCCGCCATGTTCGGCGTGGTCGACAGAATCCTGCTGCGGGCACCGGACCAGATCGAGAACCCGGACATGGTCCGGAGGCTCTACAGGGACGGCTACTTCTTCGGTAGGCCGACCGTCATGTCCGCAACCACCTACCCCGACGTGGTGGATCTGCGCACCATCCCCGAGTTCGCGTCGGTGGGCGCGACGACATCCGCCAACCCGGTCACCCTGGGAGCAGGCGAAGGGGCCCGGCAGTTGCAGGCAGTCCGGGCAACGTTCGACTTCTTCACGACCCTGGGCGTCAAAGCCGAGCTCGGCCGGTTCTTCGACGCCGATGACGACCGCGTAGGCGCCCCGCTGACCGCTGTGGTGAGTCATCGATTCTGGAGGGAATCCCTGGGCGGCGGCCCGGACGTCCTCGGTCGGACCCTTGAGCTGTCAGGTCAGACGGCAACGATCATCGGGGTGGCGCCCAGGGGATTCACCGGCATCGACCTCGCACCCGTGGATGTCTGGCTCCCGGCCCTGCCGGTGGAGTACGCCCGGTCCGGCGGCGACGACTTCGTGACGTCCCGCGGCTACTGGTGGCTCCAGGCCGTGGCTCGACTCAGGGACCCTTCCGGCGTCGAGGCCGCCAATGCGAAGGCCACGGCGATGCACATCAACAACAGGGAGGGACGCCAACGGATCCCCGACGTTCTCATCTTCTCCGCACCGCTCATCGAGGCTCTGGGACCCGTTGCCAGCAACGAGTCGAAGGTGGCCCGCTGGGTTGCTGGGGTCTCTCTCATCGTGTTGCTCGTCGCCTGCGCCAACGTGGCCAATCTCCTCCTGGCGCAGGGCGCGGGGAGAAGGCGCGAGGTGGCGGTGCGGCTCTCCCTGGGGGTCTCCCGGGCCCGCCTGTTGCGGGAGACGATCGTAGAGACCCTGATGCTGGCCGCGTTGGGGGGCATCGCCGCCCTGGCTCTGGCGCATTGGGTCGGCGGACTGATCCGCGCCGTGCTCATTCCCGACGTTCTCTGGACGAGCTCGGCATTGGACGGACGTGTGGTGTTGGCAACAGCCGTGCTCTCGATCGCCGCCGGCCTGCTGGCGGGTTTGGGCCCGGCCCTGCAGAGCACGAAGGCCGACCTGACCCTTGACCTCCGTGAGGGCGGTCGCGGAAGCTCCCTGCGCCGGCCGCGACTACGGAGCTTCCTCACCGTGGCTCAGGCGACGCTCTCCGCCGTGCTTCTGGTGGGGGCGGGGCTCTTCCTACGGAGCGTCGTCGAGGTCAACGCGTTGGACCTGGGCCTGGACGCGGATCGCCTCATCCAGGCGACCCTCGAATTCCGTGGCGAGGAGCCCGACGTGGTGGAAGCGTCGCGCTTGTACCAGGAGGCGATGGCGGCCGTGACCGGGATTCCCGGGGTGGCCTCGGCCGCAGGCACGAACATGCTCTTCAAGTGGGCATCGATCGAGGAGATGCGGCTTCCGGGAATGGACTCCCTGCCCGTCCCTCCCGGCGACAACGGACCCTTCCTGTACGGTGTGACACCGGGCTACATGGAGACCATGGGGCTACGGCTTCTCAAGGGGCGCTCCATCCAGGACACCGACGTCGAGGGCGCGCCGTTGGTGGCCGTGGTGAACGAGACCATGGCCAACATGTTCTGGCCCGGCCAGGACCCGTTGGGCCAATGCTTCATCCTCGGGGATTCGGACGACTGCACCACCGTGGTCGGCGTCGTGGAAGTGGCGAGCAGGGGAGGACTCGAGGACGACTTGCAGCTGGCGTACCACCTGCCCCTCGCCCAGATCGGGGAGCCGCCGGCAGGTATGTACATCCGGACGGACGGTGACCCCGCCGCACTGGCAGGAGAAGCCTCCAAGGTGCTTCGCTCGTTCTCCCCACGGGTGCGCTTCGCCGAGGTGCAGCCCTTCCGCGAGCTCCTCGATCCCGAGACGCGGGCCTGGAAGCTCGGCGCGGCGCTGTTTACGGCATTCGGGCTGCTGGCCCTCATCGTGGCGGCCGTCGGCCTCTACAGCCTCCTCGCCTTCGACGTGGCCCAACGTACCAAGGAGCTCGGGATCCGCGTGGCTCTGGGTGCACGGAAGGGGCGGGTGCTGCAGAGCGTCGTCGCCAGCGGTGCGCGTTTGGCGATCGTGGGCGTCATCGTCGGCATCGGCGTGTCGCTGGTCGCCATGCCGTACGTGCGGGACCTTCTCTTCCATGTCGAGGGTCCCCAACCCGTGATCCTGGGGGCGGTGGCCGCGCTGTTGATGCTGGTGGCCGTCTCTGCGGCGTTGGTGCCGGGAATGCGGGCGACCCGAGTGGATCCCATGGAAGCGCTCCGCTCGGAGTAGCAGGGACCGGGGGGCGAGGGCACCGCACCCGAGAGCGACTCAGCATGGAGAACGAAGGCCCCGCCCGAGGTCGTAACCTCGAGCGGGGCAAGTACTTCACACGCACAGCTACCCGATCGGGCGGGCATGAAGGAAGTCGTGCAGGTCGACGACGCGCAGGATGGCGCACTCGGGCGTTCCGGTGTTGCCTGCATCGTCGATGCCGCGCACGCAAGTCGTGTAGTCGCCGGGTGCCGCGGGGGCCGTGAAGCTCGCGCTGACGTCCTCCACCGGCGCATCGAACGCGTGGTCGGTGGCGTCCATGGGCACCCACGCCCCTCCATCGATGCTGTATTCGGCGGACTCGATGTCGGACCCGCCCGTGGCGCGATCGTCGATGAACGCGCTCAGCGCCACGGTGATGCCCACCTGGACGGGATTCGGGCTGAGGACGACCGAGCTGGTCACCGGCCCCTCGTCGCCGGACCCGAAGCCGACGAGCTCGATGGAGAACGGCTGTCCGTTCAAGGCGAAGGTCGACGTCGCGGTCGCGAGGCCGCCGGCAGTCGGCGAGAATCCGTACAGGACGTGGCAGCTGTCTCCCGGACCGAGCGTCGCGTTCGCGCAGTTCTGCGTCGCGCTGAACGGGTCACCCGGGCTGCCACCCGCGAACACCAGCTCCACGGTTCCGAGCCCCACGTTCGTCACCGTCACGGCCTGGGTGGGCGCGGTGCTTCCGATCGGCACGCTGCCGAAGCTCAGCGCCGTCGGTGTGACCAGGAGCTGCGGGCCCACTCCGGTGCCGGCGAACTCGTACGTGAACGGGACGCTGTTCACGGACAACGTCGCCGTCTGGGCCGCCGGCCCGGTCACCGTCGGTCTGAACGCGTAGGAGATCGGGCACGACGCTCCCGGAGCGAGCATGGACGCGCAGCCGTTCACCCCGCCGAACACGCCGGCACCGCCGCCCGCCAGGCTCACCGGCACGGGGGCCGTCCACACGTTCGTGAGCCTCACCGACTGCGACGGCGCCGTCCGACCCACCTCCACCTCGCCGAACTCCAGGCCAATGGGCGACACCAGCACCGGATCCACGCCGGTGCCGGCGAAATCGTACGTGTACGGCACGCCGTTCACGGACAACGTCGCGGTCGTGGCCGCCGCGCCGGTCGTCGTCGGTCTGAACGCGTAGGAGATCGGGCACGACGCTCCAGGCGCGAGCACGGACCCGCAGCCGTTCACCCCGCCGAACACGCCCGCCCCCCCGCCCGCCAGGCTCACCGGCAGGGGGGTCGTCCCCACGTTCGTCAGCGTCACCGACTGCGACGGCGCCGTCCCACCCACCGGCACGCCGCCGAACGCCAGTCGCGTCGGTGTCACGAGGAGCTGCGTGGTCCGGGCGCCACCAGCCGGAATCCCCGTACCGGAGAACTCCAGCGAATACGGCACGCCGTTCACGGACAACGTCGCCGTCGTCGTCGCCGGACCCGTCGTCGTCGGTTTGAACGCGTACGAGATCGGGCACGACGCTCCTGGCGCGAGCGTGGACCCGCAGCCGTTCACGCCGCCGAACACGCCCGCCCCCCCGCCCGCCAGGCTCACCGGGACGGGGGCCGCGCTCACGTTCGTCAGCCTCACCGACTGCGACGGCGCCGTCCCACCCACCTCCACCTCGCCGAACTCCAGGTGCGTGGGCGACACCAGGACCGGATCCACGCCCGTGCCGGCGAAATCGTACGTGTACGGCACGCCGTTCACGGACAACGTCGCCGTCGTCGCCGCCGCGCCCGTCGTCGTCGGTCTGAACGCGTAGGAGATCGGGCACGACGCTCCTGGCGCGAGCGTGGACCCGCAGCCGTTCACCCCACCGAACACGCCCGCCCCCCCGCCCGCCAGGCTCACCGGCAGGGGGGTCGTCCCCACGTTCGTCAGCGTCACCGACTGCGACGGCGCCGTCCCACCCACCGGCACTCTTCCGAACTCCAGGTGCGTGGGCGACACCAGCACCGGATCCACGCCCGTGCCGGAGAAATCGTACGTGTACGGCACGCCGTTCACGGACAACGTCGCCGTCGTCGTCGCCGGGCCCGTCGTCGTCGGTCTGAACGCGTAGGAGATCGGGCACGACGCTCCTGGCGCGAGCGTGGCCCCGCAGCCGTTCACCCCGCCGAACACGCCCGCACCCCCGCCTGCCAGGGAAAGGTCGATCGCCGTCGAACCGATGTTGGTCAAGATCACCGACTGAGCCGGTGACGTCTTGGCCACCTGGACCTTTCCGAATTCGAGGCCCGTCGGCGTGATCCTGAGCTGGGACGAGACGGCGTCGGAGGCAGGCGCATTCACCGGCATCCACAAGGAGCCATGCCGACCCACCGGTACCGCGGCCGGGGCCGAGTCTTCCTCCGCCGGTCCGGTGAGCGGCACGTCCGTGCAGCCGGCGACGAGGCCCGAAACCAGAACGACCGTGGCAAGGGCTCGACGCCGCAGCGAGCCGGCGTTGCGCGGTGGCGGTGGCGTCTCCGGTCCGGAAATCCCAGCGATCCCGCTCGTTGCAGCCCCTTTCCTACGTCGCATGTCTCCCTCCGGACCCTGGAAAACCGGTGTCGATCGATCGGACCACCCATGTACGCGAGATCCGGCTGAGAAGGGTGCCACGTACCATGTGCGGACGGGTGGGCGGCGCGCGGAGACAGGCGGAGGTGGTTCTAGCGCGTGGGGGCGGCCAGGGAGTCGCGCATGGCGCGCGCCCGGGCCGCTCGACCGCTCGCCGGGCCGAACGCGTTCTCGAGCGCGGGCAGGGCCCGGGCGGCGGCCTCCCGCGCTCCTGCGGTGTCGCCGACGGCGAGTCGGGCCCGGGCGCGGATCGCCTCCGCCCGGCCGACCCAGCCGCTACGGGTGAGCGCGAGGGAATCGACCGCCGCAGCCGTGCGCGCGAGAGCGGCCAGCGAGTCCGCAGCCGCGGCGTCACCGTCCGCGAGCCGCCATTCGGCCGCCGTGAGGAGAGGAAGGGCGAGCGCGGGCCGGAGGCCGTCGGCGGAGATAACGCGCAGGCTGTCCTCGAGCGCGCGGGAAGCGAACGGATCCCGCTCCTCCCGGCGGATCCACGCCCCGAGCCAGGCGGCGTTGACGCGACGGCTGTACGTGCCGGAGGGAAGCCCCCCGAAGGCCTGCTTCGCCTCGTCGAGCCGGTGCTGCTCGAGACGAAGCTGGGTCAGCGCGGGGGGGAGGTACCAGGCGATGCCGCCGGCTCCCTGCGTGGTGTCGCGCATCGCCCGGCCGATCCAGAGGTCGGCGGAGTCCAGCTGGCCGAGGCGGAGCTTGCCCCAGCCGTACAGGAAGGCCAGCGTGCTTCCCTCGCCGCCGGCGCCCACGATCTCCTGTCGCTCCAGCACGAGTTGGTCGATGAGCGAGTCCAGCGTGGCCAGCTCGCCCAGCTCGCCCAGCGAGGACGTCAAGAAGGCGGCGACGTTGGACAGGATCTCGGTTCCGCTGAACCCCGTCGAGTCGAGCTCGGCGACGATACGTCGCTGATACGTCGCGGCCTCCCGCGTCCGATCGATCGCGCGCAGCGAGCTGGCGAGGTCGTTCAGGACCTGGAGTCGCAGCGACACGACCCGATTCCCCTCCGCCGTGGCGACGGCCCGCCGCAGAACCGCGACGCCGGAATCGGGCCGGCCCTCGGCCACGAGCAGCATGCCCTCCGTGTCCTGGCACACGAGCCTCGCTTCGGCCGCGTCACCCGTCGCGCGATCGAGTCCGCGCCGCGCTTCGGCAAGCATCGTTCGCGCGGAATCGAGCTGGTCATCGTAACCCAGGCTCGCAGCGTTCTGGCAATCCACGAGCGCGAGCCGCGCCGGGAGATCCGCGGCGACCGCCAGCATCCGCGCGTCGGCCAGCACGCGGCGCTGCGCCACACGATCGCCGACCTCGTAGAGTCGCCCCGCGAGGTTGGCGAGCAGCTCCACCGCGAGCCGCGGCTCGCCCCGGAACTTGCGCACGATCATCCGCTGCGCGAGTTGCACCTGCTCGACCGGCGTGAGCAAGCGGCCATCGGGGCCGCGCGTGTCGGACAGGACCACCGACTGGACATCGACGGTCGCCTGGGACCGGCGGGCGTCGTACTGCGCGGCGTCCCGCTGGCGCGTCGCCTCGCGCATCTGGGCCGTCGAGAACGCGGTCGCGGCGCCGAGCGCCACCAGCGTCACCGCCGCGGCGGCCACCGGAACGCGGTTCCGGCGCACGAACTTGCGCAGCCTGTACGCAGCGCTGTCCGGCCTCGCGAGCACCGGCCTTCCCTCGAGAAACCGCTGCAGGTCCTCCTTCAGAGCCGCGGCCGACGCGTAGCGCCGTTCCGGCTCCTTGCGCATGGCCTTGCGGACGATGACATCGAGGTCGCCGCGCAGCCGCCGCCGCAGCCTGTCCGCCGTCATGCCCCGGGCCCGGGCCCGAACGTCCCGATCCGAATCGTCGTGCCCGGGGTCGAACGTCGCCGAGGGATCGGGCGGCTCGACGTGGCAGACGACGCGCTCCACCTCGGCGGGCGAGCGGCCACCGACGTCGTAGGGCCTCCGGCCCGTAAGCAGCCAGTACAGCAGCACGCCCAACGCATAGACGTCCGCTGCGGTGCTGATGGGCAGGCCGCGAACCTGTTCGGGCGCGGCGAACTCCGGCGTCATCGGGTAGATCCCGGTACTCGTGAGCGGGCTCTCTTCGGGACCGTCGAGGCGATCGAGCAGCTTCGCGATGCCGAAGTCGAGCAGCTTCAGGTTGCCGTCGTCGTCGACCAGGATGTTCGACGGCTTGAGGTCGCGGTGGACCACGAGGCGCTGGTGCGCGTACTGCACACCTTCGCAGACGACGGCGAACAGCTCCAGGCGCTGCTCGATGGTGAGGTGGTGGCGATCGCAGTAGCGGTCGATGGGTTCGCCTTCCACGTACTCCATCGCGAAGTACGGCATGCCGTCCGCGGTGACGCCGCCGTCGATCAAGCGCGCGATGAGCGGGCTCTCGAGAAGCGCGAGGATGCGGCGTTCCTCGAGGAATCGGCGCACGAGGTCCTCCCCGGCCCAGGCGTGTCGGATCCGCTTGAGCGCGACGCGCTGCCGGAACTGCCCGTCCTCGCGCTCGCCCAGGTAGACGGCGCCCATTCCGCCGCGCCCGAGAAGCCGGACGACACGGAAGGGACCGACTCGGTCCGGCGCCGTGTCGTCCGACGGCAGCGACTCCGGGTCCTCGAGCAGCGACGCGTGCAGGCCCTCGGCGGCGATCTCGAGGAAGTCGGCGGATTCGCGGTGCGCTGCGAGCAGGTCGAGCACGGCGTCGCGGAGCCCGGCGTCGCCGTCGCAGGCTCGATCGACAAACGCGCGTTGCTCCTCGGGCTCGAGGTCGAGCGCCTTGTCGAAGAGCGCGTCGATGCGCCGGAACCGGTCCGCCGGCGATTCGTTCATCTCGGTCCATCGGCTTGTTGAAAGGGTACCGCGGGCGCGCCGCCGGTCAGGAGGCGGAACCCCGTGACATCTCCCGGTAGAGCCAGCTCTTCGCCTTCGCCCAGTCACGCTTGGCGGTGCGCAGGCCGATGTCCAGCGCGTCCGCCGTCTCGTCCATGGTCATGCCACCGAAGAAGTGGCATTCGACGACCTTCGCCTGCCTGGCATCGAAGTCGCGGAGTCGGTCGAGTGCCCCATCGAGGGCAACCACCAGGTCCGCCCGCTCGGCCGTCGCGATGCCGGCGGCCTCGATCCGTACGCGCTCGAGCCCGCCGCCGTGCTTCGCCGTCTGCCGGCGCCGGGCGTGGTCCACCAGGATGCGACGCATCGCGGTCGCAGCGACGGCCATGAAGTGCGCGCGGCTCTTCCACTCCACACGGGTCTGGTCGCGCAGCTTCAGGTACGCCTCGTGGACGAGGTCCGTGGTCGCGAGGGTGTGCCCCGAGGGCTCCTTCTGCAGGTTGCGGTGCGCGAGCCGCCGCAGCTCCTGGTAGATGACGGGGAACGCCTCGGTCAGCGCGATCGCGTCGGCCGGCCCGGGCGGGGCATCCGGTCCGGACTCGGGTTCGACCGGCTCACTCACTCACAACGCTCCAGGTTCGGGCGCGCGTCGGACCCGCATCGGAACGGAAACGCGCGCGGTCCGTTCGTCGCTCTTCGCACCGCTCCGCCGGAAGATGCCGCTCGGCCCACAACGCACGCAACGATCGGACGATGGGCCTCACCCGACCCCCACGTCACGTCCGTCCGGTCGTCCCCGACGCGTCCAGTCCAGAGCCGAGGACGGGAAGGCACGATCCCGACAGGCAATCCTGCGCCTTGGGTCGGCTGATTCCGGCGTGGACGCGCTGGAGGAGTCGCTTCGGGTGCTCTCTCACGGTCTTCACGCTCGGACCGCACCCGGAATTCGACCGGCGTGCACGAAGGGACCCGAGCGTGCCTGGATCAGGTTCCGGGTGTCACCTCGGAGAGCCGAGTCCGGAGGTGGGTTTGTCGCACCCGGGGCGATCGGAGGCGTTACTATTGGGTCGATCTTCCTCAGCGAATCCCAGCGGTGCATCCCCCCCGGAGTAGCCCGTGCCGATCCGAGCATGTCGTTCAAGGTGGCTGGCTTGTTGTGCGTTCGGTGTTGTGGCGCTGACGGTGAATCCGCTCGCTGCTCAGGAACAGGGGCGTTTGCCGCAGCAGGTCCTTTCGGCCAATCCGTTTGGCTTGCTGCTCGAGTTCTTCAATGCTGAGTATGAGCGTGTCGTCTCGGAGACCAGTACGGCGGGGGTCGGGGGCTCGACCGTCTCTTCAGACGACGACCGCTATGTCAACGCCGATGCATTCTGGCGTTTCTATCCGACCGGCAGCCCACTCAACGGTTGGGCGTTCGGCGTAAAGGCCGGCATCACCAACGTCAGCAACAGCACGTACTTCGGCTATGGGTTCGACGTGAATCGCAGTTGGCTGCTCGGGAGGGAGAACAACTTCTACGTCGGTATCGGATTTGGGCTCAAGCGGCTGATCGGAGCCTCCGACGTGGACCTCGACCTGAAGTTCATCCCCACGATACGGCTCGTGAACGTGGGGATCGCTTTCTAAGGCACTGCTACACTGCTGGTGCAGGCCCATGCGGGTACAGGAGCTCTCCAGGCGGGGCTGCCCCTGGATACCAACCGGGTGCCGCCGAGCGACGTCGCCGGCACGGGGCCCCCGGCTTTGGACCTGCTCGTCGGCGATCCTCCCGCTCTACACGATCGCCAGCTCCGCTTCCGCCCGGCGCGCGGCGTCCACCACCGCCTCGGCCTGGCTCGGGCCGAGCCTTCCCGCCGAACGCCATTCGCCCGCAGCCCGCTCGACCGCCGCGACGAAGGCGGCGTGGTCGGCGAAGGGGGCCTGGTCCCAGACCACGTCGAGCAGCGTCAGGCCGTCGTCCCGCGCGCTGTTGGGCACGCCGGAGTCCACGCCCCCGAACACCACCGCCGGCTCCCGTCGCCGCCAGTACATGTGGTACGGATGCGTGTCTCCCTCCTGCGGGTCCGCCTCGAAGAACGGGAAGACCGTGCGCCCGTTCGTGGTGAAGTGGAGCGTCCCGCCGGCCGGGGTGAGGGCGGGAGCAAGGTCGCCGTCGAGCTTCATGGCGCGGTAGAAGCTCATCTCGAGGAGCCCGTTCTCGAGGTCGTCGCCCACCGGCGGGCTCTGGACGGCCAGGAGGGTGGGCCCGTAGTACAGCGCCTGCACCGTGGGATCGTCGATGGCCCGCGCAGTCCGGAAGCTGAACGGGAAGTCGACCTCGATGGTGTCGCCGGACTGCCAACGTCGATGGAGCGAGAGATAGGTGCCGGGCGCGGCGTCCGCCGGCTGCTCCTCGCCGTTCACGCGGACCGACCAGCCTCCACGCGCCCAGGCGGGTACACGCATGCGGATATCCAGCGATCCCCGGCCCTCCACGGTGAGCTTGCTCGTCGACTCCGTGGGGAAGCGGGTCTCCTGGCGGATCGTGAAGCCCGCGTCGGACCAGTCCAGCGTGGAGGCGATGTACAGGTTGACGTACAGCGTGCCCCCGTCGGCGGAGCGGAAGTAGATGGAGTCCTGGTACTTCGTGTGGTTCTCCATCCCCGTGCCGCCACAGCACGTCCCGGTGTTGCCGTACTCCCGGGACTCGCCGGGCCGCACCGGCACGAAGTAGGTGACCTCCGGGCTGTCCGTGCTGTCGTGGTCACGCCGGGACCCGACGATCTGGTTGAACAACCCCAGCTCGTAGTAGTTCATGTACTTCGGGTCCTGCTCGTGGAAGAACAGGTTCCGGCTGAGCTTCAGCATGTTGTAGAGCGGGCACGTCTCGGCGTGGTTCCGATCGTCGAAGATGGAGCCGGCGATGTCGTCGCGGACGCGGAAGATCTCCCCCACCCCCATACCGCCGTGCGCGTAGGTGCGGTGCGGCACGACCATGTCCCAGAAGTGGCGCGCGGCGTCGTAGTACCGGGGATCGGCGCTCTCCTCGAAAATCCTCAGGTAGCCGGTGAACTGGGGGATGTGCTGGTTGGCGTGGCGCCCGTCGAGGATGTCCTCGTCCTGCACGATGGGATCCATCACGGCCGCGTTGTCGAAGCGCTGCGCCGCCACGAGGTAGCGCTCGTTCGGCACGAGCGCATGGAGCTGCGCGAGGCTCTCGTTGACGCCGCCGTACTCCCCGGCGATGTAGATGTCCCACATCCGCTCGAGCTGCTCGGGAGGGAGGGGCTCGAGGCGGCCGTGCACCCAGTCGCCGATCCCGGTGAGAATCTCCAGCGCCTCGTCGTTGCCGGCGAGCACGTGCGCGTCCAGCAGCCCCGCCATGATCTTGTGGAGCGTGTAGTAGGGCGCCCAGATCCCCTGCGTGCTCCCGTACGTGCAGAACTCCTCGAGCCGGATGAACTGCGTCTCGGGATACGCCGACAGGAAGCCGGGATGCCGCCCGCCGTCCGTGGGGGCGACGATCGTGCCGTCACGCCCGCTTCCGCTGCCGTCGGTGGCGACGGGCCCCCCTTCCTCGTCGAACCCGTACCGGACCACGTCCCCGCCGCCCGCCGAAGGCTCCTGCCCGTCCACGAGGCTCCGGATCTCGTCGGCGCCCAGCGCCCTGCTCCAGATCTGGAAGTCGTCGAGGTCGGCGTGCAGCCAGGAGGTGGCGCGCTGGGGGAACTGCCGCCGGCCGAGCCAGTGGTCCGTGGCCCCCAGCTCCGCCGGCGTCAGCGTCATGTTCGGGTTCGTGGCCACGGCCACCCCGTCCACCCATAGCGTGCCACGACCGCCCGACCGGGTCACGGCGACGTGGGCCCACGTGTCCACCGGGAGCGGGGCCGTGCCGTCCAGACGCTGCTCGACGTCCGTCGCCTCCGGTGGTGATCGCGAAACGGGGCACGGGGTGCTCGTTCGAGACGCGCACCACCAGGGCCATGCGCGCCAGCGGCGCCTCGGCGTACTCGGGGTTGGGGCTGCCGAAGTCGAAGACGGCGGCGCCGTTGTTCAGCGTCGCCGGGGTCTGGTTGCGGTTCGAGGGCGGCAGCCGGTCGGCGTCGTACTCGTGGAGGTTGATCCACGTCGCCACGGTGAAGTCCGTGAGGCCGTCGGTGGTCCCGTCGGGGAGGCGGACGTGCTCCACGTGGCCGATGGGCGAGCCGGTGAGGCGCAGCGCGCCGCCGCCGAACCGCCCCTCGACGCGGGGTGTGGGCTCGGCCGCCGCCGCGGCGAGGGCGTGCTGGCACTCGGCCAGCGTCGCGACCATGTAGTCGAGCTTGTCCTTGTAGACGGCGTCCCCGGTGCCCACGTACGCCTGGGCGAGCGCCGACATGTAGTGGCCGGCGTAGTGGCCCCGGAGGTAGCCCGTGTCGGTCTCCCAGCCTCCCGGCGGCTCGGCGCCGAGGGTGTCGAGACCCGCGTTCGCACGGAAGATGGAGAGCATCCGGTCCGGCCCGCCGTGCCAGTCCTCCTCGCCGCCGAAGCCGAGCGCGTAGTGGAGCATCCTGTCCCTCTTCTCCTGGAACAGTCCCGGCCCCAAACGCACGGAGCTCAAGGGGAAGGGCCGCACGCTCCACGCGTCGGGGGCCGTGGCCATCGCGCCCGCCCCGCCTTCTCCGGGCGCCGCGCAGCCCAGTCTGGGGAAGGACAGACGCGCCGGCCAGGGCGATGCCGGTGGTCTTCAGGAAGTCGCGACGGTCGAGGGGGAAGCGGGGGGAAGAAGAAGACACGGGGGCCTCCGTGTGAAATATCAGTTGCCGGTAGAAGGACGGTAGGGAACCGCGGCGTCGCGCGCCAGATGAGGTAAGGACGCAGAAGCCAGAGCGGCGGACCGTTGGCTTTGGCTTCGGCTGGGTCCTGGAACAGGAGGGGCCCCTTTCCGACAGAGAAGGACGGTCGGCCGGAAGGACAAGAACGCACCCCCGCTTCCGGGGCTCGCCGACTGGTACGTGGTCGCTCAGCTCCAGCAGTTCAGGGACGGGTGGCGCGGCACGAACACCAACGACGTGTCGGGCACGACCATGCGTCCAGTGAGCATCCCGCGGTCGGATGCCGACATCAGGAACCTGGCGGCGGATATCGTCACGATGCGGTAGGGGGATGCTTCGGTGGGCGTGCCACGGGGGTGGCCGCGAGGTTCAGCGCGTCCTCCCCCCGTCCACCGCGATAACCTGGCCGGTGATCCAACCGGCCATCTCGGACGCGAAGAACAGCACGGCGTGGACGATGTCCGCCGGCGTGCCGAGGCGCTTGAGCGCGATGCGCTCCACCAGTGCCTTCTGTCCCTCCATCCCGTAGGACTCCCACTGCCGCTCCGTGCTCGGGTTCGAGCGGACGAAGCCGGGCGCCACGTTGTTCACCGTGATGCCGAACGGACCGAGCTCGTGGGCGAGCTGGCGCGTCAGCCCAATCTGGCCGGCCTTCGCCGAGGCGTACGCCTGGATTCCGGTCAGGCTCACGCTGAGTCCCGCCCCGCTGGAGATGTTCACGATGCGTCCCCACCCCGCCTCCTTCATGGCGGGCGCGACGGATTGGGAGCACCAGAACGCCCCACTCAGATTGACGGCCACGATCGCGTTCCAGTCGTGTGGAGAGACTTCCTCGAGGGGACGCCCGGTCTGCCCCAGCACACCTCCGGCGTTGTTGACGAGGATGTCGACGCGTCCTGTGCCCTCCACGGCCGAGTCGGCCCACGCGCGCACCTGCTCGCGTTCGGTCACGTCCACGACCGCGGTCTCGCCAGCCTCGCCGAGGGCCGCCCGGGTCTCCTCGAGCGCCGCGGCATTGACGTCGCACGCGAACACCCGCGCGCCCCGCTGGGCGAACGCCATGGCGATGGCCCGCCCGAACCCGTGTCCGGCCCCGGTGACGAGGGTCGTGCGTCCTTCGAAGGTGATGTTCATGGAAAGGGGATCCTGACGAGGAAACGTGTGCGCCGGACGTCAGCGGGCTGGCCCGTGTCCGGCGGCTTCTGGCTGCCCCCGGCGTTCCCGCCCAGCGCCTCCCAGGCGATGACGCCCGCGGCGACGCTCGCCACGCCGATCGCCACGGCGGTCCGACCGCGGTCGAGCAGCTTGCGTTGAACGAGCGTCGCGTCCGCGGTCGCGAGTCGGATGGTCTGGTGCAGCGGCTCGTACCGGAAGCCTACCTGGTGGCTGACCGTGACGACGTCGAGGAGGAGGGCGTCGTCTTGGTACGCCTGGACCCGGCCCTCGATAGACGTCTGATCCGCCGCCAGGGCATCGGCCAGCCGCGACGCGGTCTCCCCGCTCACCTCCACCCGCACCTGGGCGCCCTCGGGCAGGGCGTCGAGAGACGTCGCGACGTACGTGTAGCATCCCGCAGTCTGACCGAGCAGCAGAAGCGCGAGCAGTTGGCGCGTCGTCATCGACCCTTCTTCTCTCGTGGGGAGCCCGGCTGATCGCGTCGGCCCGGTTCGGACCCGACGCGCCGGACGGGCGGCGGGTGGGAAATCCACCCGCCGTCCGTCATGGGCGCTACGGCGACCTCACCCGATATTCGGGTTCGTGTCGATCTCACCGCGTGGGACCGGGAAGCACAGATCCTGGGTGAGAAGATGGGAGGCCTCGCCCACCACCTCCAGGGGATCGAGCGCCCCCGGGGTACCGGCGGCGTCCCACCTGTACAGGTCGCCCAGGCGGCGCGCCTCGAGCCAGAGCTGGATTCCCCGCTCCCGCTTCAGGCGTCCCCACGCCTCGGTCGCGCCGGAGGCGGTCCAGGGGTCCACGCCGTAGGACGTACGCAAGGTGTTGATCACGTCGAGCCCCGCCTGCCAGTTCCCCTTCATCAGCTGGTCCTCCGCCTCGATCAGGCGCATCTCGGGCCCGCTGGAGAGGGTGATCGGCGACTCACGCTGCGCGGTCTTCTCCTGCCGATAGAACGGGACCACGCCGCAGCAAGCCACGAAGCCGTCGCCGTCCAGGCCGGTATCCGTCCACGGTGTGCGGGGATCACCAGTCGTCAGGTAGTAGTCCTCGTAGTACGTGCCCCACACTGTGTGGGTCTTGTATGGCTGGCCGAACCCGGCCCAGGCGATCCGGTTGAACTCCTCCTGGTCGCCGCGGTTGTAGTAGGGCATCTGAAAGAGGAACCCCGTCGGCACGGCCTGGGCATCCGTCAGCGCGCCGGCCCACTCGCCGAGATCGACGCGGACCGACGCGCGTCCGGCGCGCGCAGCCGTCACCACGCTCACGCTTGCCGCCCCAGCCGCCGTGCCGATTTCGATGGCGGCCGTGAAGTGCTCCTCCGCCCGCTGCAGGAAGACCTCGCGGGGCTGGATGGGCCCGCCGTCGATCACGGCCTCGCACATATTCTCTCCGAGTGCGCGGTTCGCGAAACCGGCCCACATGTGAGCCTTGGCGACGAGCGGATGGGACGTCGCTGCGCCGCCGAGCGTCTCCGTCATGCGCCGGATGCCGTCCTCGGCCGTCCAGCGCGCCCGCTGCGTCGAGCTCCAGGGAGTGCCCTGCTCTTCCACCGACAGCGCTCCGTCGCCGTTCTCGGGGCTGATCCCGAACTGTCCGGTGCCGCCCGTCGGGAAGAGCTCTCGCGTGACCATCGAGCCGTGGAAGGCCAGGTAGTTGAGGCCGTCGGCGAGGTCCCGCCCCATCCCGTTCACGAGGGCGTTGAAGGCGACCGAGTCGTCCAGGAACGAGTCCTGGACGGGCCCGGGGTTGGTGACATTGAAGTCGCAGGCCCACACCTGTACGGCTGCGGCGAGGGCCACCACTACGCCGAGCCTTCTCCCCTTCGAGTTCTCTTTCATGGTTCCGCACTCCCGGCTGGAGGAGCTGCGCCGCCCTTCGCTCGGGGCGCGCATCAGAAGTTCACCCTGATGGCGAGCGTGTAGGTCGCGGGGACCGGGATGGACCCCCCGACGGACTGCGTGCGCGAATCCATGCCCGTGTCGCCGATCGTGAAGCCACCCGACCCCTCCGGGTCCGCGAAGTTGTATTTGGCCTTGCGCCACCAGTACGGGTTCTGCGCCGACACCACGACGCGGGCGCTCCGGGCGCCGGGAATGTCGAAGGGCACCGGCGCCGCCAGGCTGAGCTCCCGGATCTTGAAGAAGTCCTGGGGATAGATGGCGAAATCACGGAGCGCGAAGGTGGAGATGCACCGGGCGCGCTCCATCGCGTTGACCTGACTCAGGTCTCCGGCCTCGATGGCGGTATATACGTTGAAGCAGTTCGGCCAGTGGATGCCCCGGCTGAACGCCTCGCCGTCATTCACGTTGTAGGCGTAATGCCCGCCCTGGTACTCCCCGCGGCTGGTGAGGATGAGACCGTAGGGAAGCCGGACCGTAGTGTTCAAGGCCAGGATCAGCGTCGGCAGGTTCGGCCCGTAGTCGCAGTTGGTCTGGATGATCGGGTCGGCGAAGGCGTCCGGGTTGGTGACGCAGCTACCCCGCACCACCGGGATGGGCTGCCCCTCGGCGATGTAGCCGTACGAGCCGATGCTGAACTCGGTGGCGCCGCCCAGGCTGAGGACCTTGCTGTGGTTGGTGCTCAAGTTCACGCCGAAGTCCCAACCCCAGTCGGTCCGGTCGAAGATCGTGGAGTTCACCGATAGCTCGAGCCCGTTGTTCTGGAGCTCACCCACGTTGGCGAGCTGGCTCCCCAGGAATCCCCTCGAGGGGATCTGCCTCACCGAGAAGAGCGCGTCCGTCGTCTTCTGGTGGTAGTACGTGAGCCCCACCGTGAGCCGGCTGTCCAGGAAGGAGGCATCGAAGCCCCCCTCGATCTCCGTCGTGCGCTCGGGCCCGAGGTCCGCGTTGCCCAGGTTGAGGGGGCGGTACGCGGGCTGGCCGCCCCACCCGATGGGGTTCCACGTGCGCACGGCGTCGAACGCGCCGGGCGCCCGACCCGATTGCCCCCACGCGAGGCGGACCTTCATCTCGCCCCACGAATCGTTCCAGAAGGGCTCGTCCGAGGCGACCCACGAGAAGCTGGCCTTCGGATAGGTCTGCAGCCCCAGGTCGGATCCGAACGAGGAGTTCCCGTCCAGCCGCAGGCCCAGCGTCAGGAAGTACCGGTCCCGGTAGCCGAGCAGCTCCTGCGCGAACCCGCCCGCGTTGATCACACGGATCTTGCTCTCGAAGCCGAGCCTCGTCGAAGCGCTCGACACGGTGGCGTCGCCGGGGCCCGGCAAGTTCTCGCCGTATGTATTGACCTGATGCTCGTCGGTGGTGACGGACTGCGCTCCGAAGGAGAGTGCGGAGCTGAGGCCCTCACGCAGCGTCGTCGTCCAGCTGGCCACCCAGTCCAGCGTCAGCGTGGTGTTGTGGAACTCGTTCGCGTGGATGATGCCCCCCGGCGCCAGGATGTAGCCGTACGGGCGGATCGACGTGGCGGACTGCCCCACCAGGTCGTAGCCGGCCGTGAGCCGCGTAGTGAACGCCGAGCTGGGCGTGTACAGCGCGGTCGCTCCCGTGATGAGTCGATCGATCACCTGGTCGTTGGGATACAACAGCCGCCGGATCGTGGCTTCGTCCGTCTTGCCTCCGACGTAGTTGTTGGCGCGGCGGAAGGTGTTCAGGACGATCCCGTGGGCGCTCGGTCCCCCCGTCGTCTGCGAGAGGTCGGTCCGCGTATACGAAGTGTTCCAGGACAGCACCAGGTTCTGGATGGGCGTCGACTGGAAGTTCCCGCGGAAGGACGCCTTCTTCTGCAGGTCGTTCGGCAGAACGCCTTCCTCGTTGGTGTACGTGCCGGAGAGGAAGTAGGAGAGGTCCTGAACTCCGCCGCTCACCGACACGCCGTACTTCGCGCGATACGCGGTACGCAGGTAGGGGTCGATGAACATGTAGGACGGGTCGTCCGGAACACCGATCGGCGCCACCTGGTCCTCGGATGCCGGAGCTACGAGCGGGCGGCCCCGGAAGTCCTGGGTCGGTCCGAACGCGTTCTCCTTGCTGAAGCCCTGTTCGGACTCCACCGTCCAGCGCGCCTGACCGGGCTGGCCCCGCTTCGTGAAGATCTGGATGACGCCCGCGGCGGCCTCGGTGCCGTACAACGTCGTCGCGGCAGCGCCTTTGATGACCTCGATGCGATCGATGTCGGCCGGGTCCAGGTCGTTGAGCGGCCCGTACACGGCGTTCGGTCCGCGGCCCTCGTAGCCCGAGGGCCCGACGTTCTTTGGGAGCCCCTCGCTGCGTACACGGATTCCATCCACGTAGATGATCGGCTGGTTGCTCATCGCCGCGCTGACGTTGCCGCGCAGGCGGATCTTCGCGCCGCCGCCGACCCCGCCGTACTGCTGCGTGACCTGGATGCCGGGGCCGCGGGCCGCCAGGATCCCGTCGGTGGTGAGCATGGGCTCGTCGAGGCGACTAAGGTTCACCTGGGTGATCGAGTTGCCTATCTCGCGCTTGCGCGCCGCCCCGGCGACGCCGGTCACGACGATCTCGTCGAGGCCGAGCGCTTCCTCGGCGAGCTGGAAGGACGCTTCCGTGGTCTCGCCCGCACGCACGGTGAGCGCCTGCGTGACGGCCGCGTAGCCGATCAGCTCGACGCGGATCTGGTACTCACCGGCCGCCACGTTCAGCAGGATATAGCGTCCGG
Source organism: uncultured Gemmatimonadales bacterium (assembly GCA_963848895.1). Taxonomy (GTDB): domain Bacteria; phylum Gemmatimonadota; class Gemmatimonadetes; order Longimicrobiales; family Gaopeijiaceae; genus SZUA-318. The sequence goes on along the minus strand of CAWKGE010000012.1, from coordinate 38,295 downwards.
CATTGTTCGTAAGGGTCCCGACACCCGTGCCCACCAGGTACACCTGCGTGGACGAGAGCGGCGCCATGGAGCCCGCGGCGACTACGCTGCCGGTCACGGTCCCCGTCTGCTGGGCGGCGAGCGGCGGAGCCGCGACAAGGACAATACCCAAAGCGACGGTGCTCCACCGTGCCAGCGGATGCGGTGGAGCCGTCGGCCTCACATGCGTGGATCGAAGCACGATACACCTCCTTGGGTGCACTGCCCGGTCGGCGAGGGAGGGTGGTCGTCGACAAGCGGATAGGGAGCAGGGCGGCGCCCTGCGTTCAAACCGGCTCCTTCGTCTGCGGCGGTCCGCCAAGAGGTGGCGGGGCAGGGAGCCGCGGCCGTGGGAGGAGTGCATCAATATGCGTCGCAAAATCGCCCGTCAAGACGGGCGGCGAACCTCGCGCGGAGGCACGCAGGCTTCGGACGTGGTGTCTTCCGGGTGGCAATGACGTGGGGTCCTCCCCTTTCCCCACGGTGGGGTGTCATCAATATTGCGTCGCAAGTCAGTCCGCCCAGCCCGGCCCCTCCCGCCTTCGGCTTCCCTTTCCCGGGGAGTAGGAGGGTCACGCATGCCCAGGATGCCGTCGACGAGTCCGGAGCTCGCGGGCGTCCCTCGCCCTCCTGGTGCCGCCTCCACCTACCGGCGCCACGGCCACGCACTCCGGCCGGCGACCGTGCCGCTGGTCGAACCATCGAGGCGGGCGCGCCGGGACCCTGTGCCCGGGCGGCTGGCGACACCCCTGGTCAGAGGAACGAGCGATGAAGAGGAAAAGGACGGCCGACGCCTGGTCGGCATTGGCACTGATCTCGATGACGGGTGTGCTGTCCCTGACGATGTCGGGGTGCGGCCCCCAGCCCGGAGCCCAGCCGGAGGCGATGGCCGGCGGCTACCCCACGGTTCCGGCCAGCTTCCTGGGCAGTGTGGAGTGGCGGTTCGTCGGACCCGTGCGGGGTGGCCGGGCGCCGGCGGTGGCCGGGGATCCCGCCAATCCGCTCGTCTTCTACTTCGGGACGGGCCACGGCGGCGTGTGGAAGACCACCGACGCCGGCCTCAACTGGCGGAACGTGTCCGACGGCTACTTCGACGTCGCCCCGGTGGGGGCCATCGCCGTGTCCCAGTCGAACCCACGCGTCATCTACGTGGGTACGGGTGAGGGCATCCCGCGCCAGCACATCACCGGCGGGGACGGCGTCTACAAGTCCACGGACGCGGGGGAGACCTGGACCAACGTGGGTCTGAAGGACACCCGGCACATCGCGGCCCTCGTCATCCACCCGCGCAATCCGGACATCGCGTACGTGGCGGCGAAGGGCGACATGTTCGGGCCGAGCACCTCCCGCGGCGTGTACCGCACGCGGGACGGCGGCCGCACCTGGCAGAAGGTGCTCTACAAGAACGACCTGGCGGGGGGGATCGACCTCTCCATGGATCCCACGAACCCGAACGTGATCTACGCCACGCTCAACTACCACGTGCGCTATCCGTGGGACGAGGTGAGCGGCGGGGCGGGAAGCGGCCTGTACAAGACCACCGATGGCGGTGACACGTGGACCGACCTCACCAGGAATCCCGGTCTACCAAGCGGGCAGGTCGGCAAGATCGGGGTGTCGGTGTCCGCTCCGCGGCCGAACCGTGTCTACGCGATCATCGAAGCGGCGGACGGCGGCATCTACCGGTCGGACAACGGCGGCGCCACCTGGATGAAGGTGTCCGTGGACCGCGCGTACAGGCTGTTTCCCGCATCGTACTCGCACATCCACGCCGACACACAGGATCCGAACGTCGTCTACGTGCAGCACATGGCGCTGTGGAAGTCCACGGACGGGGGGCTGACCTTCTCGAGCATCCCGATGCACCACAGCGACCACCACGCCCTGTGGATCGATCCCGGCAACGACCAACGCATCATCGACGGGAGCGACGGCGGGGCTTCGGTGACGCTGAACGGCGGCCGCTCGTGGTCGGAGCTGGACAACCAGCCCACGGCGGATCTGTTCAGCCTGGCCATCGACGACCAGTACCCGTACTGGATCTACACCGCACAGAACGACAACTCGCACGTCGGCTTCCCCAGCGCGACCGACGAGTCCGCCATCACCGAGGAGGACTACCTCGCGATCCCGCAGGGCGAGGGCGGGCAGACCGCGGTCAAGCCGGACGGCAGCGTGGTGTACGGCGGCGACCGCACCAGCATCGTCCGCTTCGACCGGAAGTCCGGTCAGGGGAGGGAGATCAGCGTCTGGCCCGAGGACGAGTTCGGCAAGCCGATCAAGGACGTGAGGGAGCGGTTCTACTATTCCTTCCCCGTGTACCTGTCGCCCCACGATCCCGGCGTCCTCTACACGGGATCGCAGTTCCTGTGGCGCAGCACCGACGAGGGCAATTCCTGGCAGAAGGTCAGCCCCGACCTGTCGCGTGACCGGCAGGACGTGATGGACAACATTCCGGGCCGCCCGATCACGTCCATCGCCTCGTCCCTCTACTACGTCAGCCTGATCCGCTCCATCGAGGAGTCGCCCCTCGATGCGAAGGAGCTGTGGATCGGCACGGACGACAGCACCGTGCAATACACCCGGGACAGCGGCCGCACCTGGCAGAACGTGTCACCCCCCGACATGCCCGAGTGGACGACGATCACCTCGGTGTCGGCGTCCGCGCACCACGCGGGCACGGCCTACGTGTCCGGGGAACGGCATCGTGTGAGCGACCTGACGCCGTACATCTACAAGACCACGGACTACGGCCAGACCTGGCAGCTGATCACGGACGGCCTCCGCGAGAACGACTTCGTGTACGTGGTCCGTGAGGATCCGGTGCGTCCGGGCCTGCTGTACGCGGGCTCGGAGACCGGGGTGTACGTCTCCTTCGACGATGGCGCCTCGTGGCAGCCCTTGCAGCGCAACCTCCCTGTTGTGGCGGTCATGTCCATGCGGGTGAAGGGCAACGACCTGGTGGCCGCGACCCACGGCCGCGGCGTGTGGATCATGGACGACATCACCTCCCTGCGGCAGATCACGCCCGACGTGGTGTCGGCGCCGGTCCACCTGTTCGGTGTCGCACCGGTCACGCGCAACCTGGCGCGGCGGGCCGGTCCCTCGCGGCCCGTTGCCAACGCCGGCAGCAACCCGCCTACGGGCGTGCTGATCGACTACTACCTCGCGCAGGCGCCGACCGGCGAGGCGACGCTGACGATCCTGGACGGGTCGGGCAATCAGGTGAAGCAGTTCTCCAGCGAGACGCGTGGGCGGGGCGGGCTTCCGGCCGCGGCGGGGATGAACCGCTTCCTGTGGGATATGCGCTATCCGGACGTGCCCGCGGCCCCGCGCGAAGACGAGCTCACGTCGTTCGAGGCCACCAGCCCGACGCCGCCGGTGGCGGTGCCGGGGCAGTATACGGTCCGAATCACGGTGGACGGACAGAGCTACGACCAGCCGTTCGAGATCCGGAAGGACCCCCTGGTGACCGCCACCGACGGGGACCTCCAGGCCCAATTCAAGCTGGCGATGGACATCCGCCAGCAGGCCTCGAACGTCGTGGACGCCCTGAACCGGATCCACGACGCGCAAAGGCAGCTCGCAACGTCGTCCGGCGACGCCCAGCGGGTCGCGAGCGTCCGGGAGCAGCTGCGCACCATCGAGGGACAGCTCCAACGCCTCGCCAACCCGGACAACCCGATGGACACGCAGCCCAAGGGCCTGTACAACCAGCTCGGATCGCTGTCCAGGAACGTCCTGAGCGCGGACGCCGGGCCCACTCAGGCCGAGATGGCGGTGTTCGATACACTGAGGGAGCGCATCGACGCGCAACTGCAGCAGCTGAACGAGGTGCTCACCAACGACGTGCCGGGGCTGACCGGCTCATGAGGATTCGCGACATGAGCTGGTTCCAGGTGGAGGAATACCTGCGGCACGACGATCGGGCCGTGCTCCCGCTGGGGAGCACGGAGCAGCACGCCTACCTCAGCCTGCTGACCGACGCGATCCTCGCGGAACGGGTCGCGCTCGATGCGGCGGAGCCCATGGGCGTCCCCGTGTATCCCGCCCTCCCGTTCGGGATATCATCCTACTTCCTCGGGTTTCCCGGAACCGTCTCGCTCGGGGTGGAAACGTACGTCAGAGTGATGCAGGACATCCTCGAATCCCTCGCGAAGGGAGGCTTCCGCAGGGTGCTCCTGGTGAGCGGGCACGGTGGCAACGCGCCCGCCTCCGCGTTGGCACGTGACTGGTCTGCAGGGCATCCCGGCATGCAGGTGCGCTACTACAGCTGGTGGGACGCACCCCGCACCGGGAAGAAGGTGAAGGAGGTGGACCCGGTGGGCATGCACGCCTCGTGGACGGAGAACTACCCCTGGACCCGGCTCGAGGGGAGCACGGCGCCCGACGTTCAGAAGCCGCCCGTCGACTACGCCCGGCTCCGCCTCAGGGAGGCGGGGCAGGTCAGGGAGACCCTCGGCGATGGGAGCTTCGGCGGCCGCTACCAGCGGGCCGACGAGGAGATGCTCGCCATCTGGGAGGTGGCGGTGACGGAGACCAGGGAGGCGTTGGTGGACGGCTGGCTCTGATCGGCGCCCCCGGCGCGGCTTCCCCTGGGGGCCGCCCAGCGAGGCCTCCCGGCCGAGGGAACGACCGGGAGGCCTCCGCGCGTGGTGTGGCCGGAGCCCGCCTCAGCGCGAGGCCGTCGTGGCGGTCCGGTCGTTCCGGAAGACCTGCCCGCCCTTCATGACGAACCGCACGTCGCGCACGGCGGTGATGTCCTGGAGGGGGTTGCCGGCCACGGCGACCAGGTCAGCCTGCATCCCGGGTGCGATCGAGCCGATGCGATCGCCGAGACCCATGGACTCCGCGTTCACCGAGGTCGCTTCGGCGAGGACGCGCATCGGGTCTGCGCCGACCTCTTTCACCAGGCAGACCATGTCCTCCGCCTCGCGCCCGTGTGCCCCCGCCACGGCGTCGGTCCCGTAGGCGATCTTCAGGTTCGGCGTGGACAGGGCGAGCCTGTAGCCGTCGAGGGCGAGGCCGATCCCCTTCTCCATCGAGGCCTTCCCCTCGTCGTTGTAGTTCCCGATCCCCTCGAAGTGGGACCAGTTGTCGAGGTAGTTGTGGAACACCAACCCGCACTGCGGATCGAACCACGTGCCCCTGCGCGCCATCACCTGGAGGGTGCTGTCGGCCACGAAGATGCCGTGCTCGATGGAGGTGCATCCGGCCATCACGGCGGCCCGCACCGAAGCGTCGCTGTGGGCGTGGACGAGGGTGCGAAGACCCTGTGCGGTGGCCTCGCCGCACATCGCCTTCAACTGGTCGAGCGACATGGTCTGGGCGCCGCCGGTCCGGATGCTCTCCGACGCGAAGATCTTGATGAAGTCGGCGCCTTGCCGTTTGCGGATCTGCACCAGATGGCGGAGCGAGTCGGCCGACAGGTTCGAATTCGAGAGCGGCTGCAGCGAGGTGAGGATGCGGGGCCCGGGAATGCGGCCCGCGTCGATCCAGTCCCTCAGGTCCGCGTCCTCCGGCGAGCCCGGGCTCTGGACTGTGGTGAAGCCACCCTGGAGGATCTTCCACGCCTCGCCGGCGGCAGACAGCTCGGCCTCCACCTCGTTCTCTCCGTCCCCCCTGCGGTGCAGGCGACCCTCCGAATTGAAGTGCCAGTAGACGTGGTCGTGGACGTCGATGAAGCCGGGCATCAGGGTCATCCCGGTCAGGTCGTACGTCGCGGTGGGCTCGTGATCCACCGCGACGATCCGGGAGCCGCGCACGACCACGCGGGCGTTCTCGATGACCTGGCCCTTTCCGTCGATCACCCGGCTGGCGTGAATGCTGACGGTCCCCTCCTGGGACCGTGCGGGTGTCGGGAGCGCGAGGATCACCGCGATGACCGCGGCGAGCCAGAGCGATGCCGGCTGAACGGCTGGTGGCTTCATGGGGGCAGCTCCTGGTTGTGGTGCCTGTCGCCAATTTGAGAACACAAATTGACCATCAAAAGTACTGCGTCTCGGCGAAGGAGTTCCGCCGGGAGCCGTTGTGCCACCGGAACTTCGACGCGTCAGCCCCCCACGGCGGCGCCGGAGGGTGGGGCCCGACCTCGTTGACACCCCGAAAACGCGCGCCCTAGCTTGGCGTACGGTTCTTCACCTCCCGCCCGGACCCGGCTCACAGCCGCCGCGTCCGCCCTTCGCACGCGGGAGACTCGAGATGAAGGACATTTCGCGCCGAAACTTCTTCGGCCAGGTGGGAGCGATCGCGGGGAGCGGCGTGGTGGCCCCGTTCGCCATACGGGAATCGCTCGAAGCCGCGCCTCGTCCGGCAGGCCCCATTCCCCTCCGACCGTTCGGGAAGACCGGTGTCCAGGTGACGGCCGTCGGCGTCGGGGGCGGTGGCCGCTTCTTCGAGCCCGTCCCCTCCGACGAGATGGCGCGGGCCCTCCTGGTCGAGGCCATCGACAAAGGGGTGGGCTTCATCGAGACGGCCGCGAACTACGGTCCCCGGGACGATCCGGACCTGAGCGAACGGCGGATCGGCTTGGCCATGAAGACCCATCGCGACAAGGTGTTCCTCGAGACCAAGGTCGACGCGAGGGACTACGACGGCGCGATGCGTGAGATGGAGCACAGCCTGGAGCTACTCCAGACCGACCACCTGGATCTGGTGCTCCACCATGCGGTCTTCCGTACCGCCGAGATGGACCGAGCCCTCCAGAAGGACGGCGCGGAAGCGGCGATCCGCAGCATGGTCGACCAGGGCGTGGTCCGGTTCCGCGGGTTCTCCTGCCACAGCCCGGAGCTCACGCTGGAGACGATCCCCAGGATCGAGCCCGATGCCATCCAGCTTCCGATCAACGCCACACGGGTGCCGGACTTCGAGGTCGAGGTCCTTCCGCTCACCCAGGCGCAGGGCATCGCCGTGATCGCGATGAAGACGTGCGGGCACGGCCTCTTCAAGCGAGAGTCGATCGGCGGGATGTACGACACTCGGTATTTCCAGGATCAGCACCCCGAAGAGCATCGCTTCGCGCCGCCGCCCGAGGTGTTCGACGGTCCGCATCCCGGGCCCGACGAGTACACGCATTACGTGCTATCGCTGCCGATCGCGACGGCGGTTGTCGGAATGGACTCCCGTGAGACGATGGATGCGGTCATCCGCGTAGCGGCCAACACAGAGCCGATGTCTGCGGGGGAGCGGGACTCCCTGCACCGGAGGGCTCAGGTATTCGCGACCACCGGGTACTGGATCCCACGTTCCCAGAGCGGCGAATGAGCCCCGGCGGGCTGGCGGCCGGCGCCCTCGTGGCCGCTGTCGCGCTGGCGGGCTTCACGCCCCGGTCACCAGGCGGCGCGACGGCCCCTTCGCGGGTCGACGCCTACGCGGTAGCCGAACCGTGCACGGACTGCCATCCCGGGGCCGCAGCCGACACCGCGACGTTCGAGGGGCTGGCGTTCGCGCATGCCGCGCACGTCGAGCTGGACGGCGCCTGCGTACGCTGTCACGTGGATCACATGACCACCGGCACCGACCCCGGCGTCACGATCGGCAAGGGGGACTGCCGGGCCTGTCACCACGGCCCGGCGCGCCGGGGGATGGCGCTCTGCGAGCGATGTCACGAACCGATCTTCGGCACCTCGGTGACGTTCCAGGGGCGGCCGTTCAACCACTCGGTGCACGTGGGCGCGTTCACGGGACTCGGCTGCGACGACTGTCACGGCAAGGCCGACGAAGAGGTCGTGGCGTCCCCGTCCCTGAGCGTGTGCGTCGGATGCCACCCGTAGCGGGGGCGGTCAGCCCATCGACCTGAGCGCCTCCGAAACGTCCAGCCCGCGGAGCGCGTTGGCGAAGTCCGCCAGGTAGTCGACGAGCCTCGACAGGATCTGCTCCCCGCGTGCGTGCAGCTCGTCCACCACCTCGCGGCCCAGGACGGGCGGGCCCTCCACGTCCACGTCCCAGGCCGGAACGGGGACGATCACCTTCGCGCCCTTGAACGTGAAGGTATTGAAGCCGACGGGCTGGAGCGCGTCCCCGAAGATGTTCCGCATCGAATACGGATCACCCCACTCACCCTTGTACCCGGTGCCTCTCAGGTCGGCGATGTCCTTTCCGCCCACCGCGAGGGCGACGGCCAGTTCCATGATGTGGTAGCCACCCTCCGGGTTGAGCTCCGGCATCAGCTGCGTCACGACGTTCCACCACTCGACGATGGCGGTTACGACGCCGAACTCCCTGGCCTCCTTCGCCGCCCGGATCATCGACTCCCGGTTGCCTCCGTGGCCGTTCAGCACCAGGACCTTGCGCACGCCGTTCCTGTGCAGGCTCCGGAGGATGTCGAGATAGAACCGCTCCAGCGTGTCCGGCATGATGCAGATGGAGCCGGGGTAGTACTTCTGCTTGTCGTTCTCCCCGTACGGCACGAGCGGCATGGTGACGATCCCGGTCCGCTTGCCGACCTCGTCCGCGAGCCATTCGACCGAGCTCGAGTCGATGCTGATGGGGGTGGGCCCGTGACCGTGCAGCGTACCGACGGGCAGGATGGCCATGTCGCACGCCCGGAACGCCTCCTCGGCCTCCTTCCACGACATGTCCCACAGGCGATGCTTCATCGGACCTCTCCTCCCGTTCGGGATGCCGCGTTCCCGGCGGTGAAGGCCGCCACGGCTGCCTCCAGCCGGGCGACCCCTCCAGCCAGCCGTTCCCTGCGCGCCTCCAGGCCGCGATGGAGCTGCGCCTGGAGCTTCCGCCGTCGCTCGAGCATCCGGCGTACCTCCGAGGACGCGGGCCCGCCGGTCACCACCCGGCGGGCCACGGCCTCCACCGGATCCAGCGCCCGACGCACGGAGTCGTCGTCGAGCCCGAGCCTGCGGCCGAGCGTCCGCTCCGCGACTTCGTCCACGTCCGACGCACGGATGGTGTCCGCCGTACGACCCCGGGCATGGACCCGAACCACGAGCTCGCTCACGAGGACGTACGCCTGGTGGAACGACAGGTCGGTGCCCCGGACGATCTCGTCAGCCAGCTCGGTCATCGTGGAGAAGCCCTCGCGGGCGCGCCGCAGCATGCGGTCCGGATGGACGGTGAGCGTGGAGACGACGTCGGCCAGCACGGGGGCCAGGACCACCAGCCGCTCGCCCGCCTCCAGGACCATCTCCTCGGCGTACCCGGGCTCTCGTCCGTTTCCTGGCGGCACGGCCTTGAGGATGCCGAAGGCCGTGTTGAGGGCGTTCTGCGCCTTGACCGCCTCGGCGCGCACGATCTCCAGCGTGACCGGGTTCTTCTTCTGGGGCATGATGCTGCTGATGTGGCAGTACTGGTCCGCGAGCTCGATCATCCCGAACTCCGCGGTATTCCACAGCAGCAGGCTCTCGGTGAGCCGGTTCATGGAGGAGAGGGCGATCGCGTACGCGGCGCCCGCCTCCAGCGCGAAGTCACGCGCCCCCGTCGCGTCCAGCGCGTTTTCGACCAGTCCGTCGAACGCCAGCAGGTCCGCCACCCGCTCCCGGTCGATGGGGAAGCTCGTGGCGCCGATGGCGCCTCCGCCCATCGGGCTCGCGTTGGTGGTCGCGAAGGCCTGGGTCAGGCGCTGGACGTCCCGGGCGGCGGCGTCCGAGCACGCGAGGAGGAAGTAGCCGAACGTGATCGGCTGCGCTTGCTGCGAGTGGTGCGTGTAGCCGGGCATGACCGTCTCTACGTGCCCTTCCGCCATCCCGAGCAGCGCGTCCATCAGGGTCAGGACGCCCTCCGCGGACGCGTTGAGCTGGTCCCGGATCTGCATCCGCGCCAGCGCCAGGCCGTAGTCGTTCCTGGACAGCGCCACGTGGATCCACCCGCCCACGCCTTCCCCCAGCCGGTCCATCAACCGCGTCTGCAGGTTGAGGTACATGTCGTTCAGGTCGCTGCGCAGCTCCAGGGCGTCCGCCCCGGCGCGGCTCAGCTCCTGCAGCTCGCGCAGGATGGCCGCCGCCGCTGAGGGCGGGACGATGCCCAGCTCGCCCAGCATGAGCGCATGGGCCCGATGCAGGCTCAGATGCAAGGGGAAGGCCAGTCGATCAGCCTCGAGTCGCGGCGCGACGTAGAACTCCTGGATCGTCTGCGCCTGCGACTTCGCCAGACGGGCCGAGTACTCTCTCACGGTCGGACCCTCCATCCCGGGAAACGGGGTATGTGGTGCGGCGAGCCCCCTCGGCCCGCCCGGCGGCTCACCGACCGCCCGATCCTCCCAGCGAGCGGGCCAGGGCGGAGAGGGAGTCCGCGAGCGTGACGAGGCCTCGCCTCTTCGCCAGCTCGACGGCTTGCTGCACCACGCGACGCGCTTCGTCGCGCTGCCCCGCCGCGGCGTGGGCCCGGGCCAGCGTGCCGAGGATGCGGGGATCCGCACCACCCGAGAGCTCTACCGCGCGGCGCGCCACGACCACGGCCGAGGCGGCGTCTCCCCGGCGCAGCACGATGGCGGCCATCTCCGCCATGACCTGCGGATCGTTCCTGGCCAGGAGGGAGCGCCGATACAGGTCGAGCGCTTCGTCCAACCGGCCTTCGTCACCCAGCGTCCGGGCACGCGCCAGGAGACCGGCCGCCTCCTCGCGTAGTCCGGCCTGGTAGTAGAACCGGTCGAGGTCGTTCTCGAGCGCGGCGAGGTCGTCCGGATCGGCTGGAAGCACCTGGAGGATCAGCTCCGCCATCTCGTTCGTGGACGACAGGCCGTAGACGATGCGTCGGGGTGGGTCGAACGGGTTCCGCGGGTTGGCCGACGAGTTGTCGTACGTGTAGTGCATCGTCAGGATCGAGCCCGCCGGCAGACGCACGGGCTTCGCGTACCGATACGCGTCCTGCCAGTTGAAATCCCAGTCGCTGATCCGGATGAGGTCCCGGCGGCGTCCGTCCGGCTGGACCGCCCACGCCTCGAGCCTCTTCCCGACGTAGTGCGCGTGGGGGTAGATGGAGAGCATGTCCACCGCCACCGGGATCCGGTAGCTCTCCTGCGCGACGAACGCCGTGTCTCCCGGCGCGATGTCGATGGCCAGGGAGCGCATGAGGATCAGCGTCGCCGTCTTCGTCGGCGGCGCTTCGGCGAAGTAGAAGCCGACGCGTGGGCGGATGACCTCCGGCGTTCCCGAGGGCCTCAGGTGTACCTGGAGCACGAGGTCCGTCCCCGGCTCGATGCGCCAGGACAGGTCCGGACGGCCGGCGTCCGGCACCTTCCCCGGCGTCCAACCGAGGAAGAAGCCGTCGGGGTCGTGTGCCTGGGTGCTGACGTGCATGACCTCGAGGGTCTGCGCGGCGTCCTGGGCGGCCAGCTCGCGGGACGACGCGGTCGTGTCCACCATCAGGCGGGCGTGATGGACGACACGGTTGTTCCCCGGGCGGAGGTCCAGCGCCCGCACCCAACGGCCCTCCAGCAGCGGCACCCGGGCGATCAGGTTCTGGTAGAGGTCCCGTCCCTCGGCGGGCACCGTGTCCTCCGGGAATTCCAGGACGAGATCCGGCTCGCCGAGGATCCACTCGGTCGCGAAGACCGGCGGCGCGGGCGCCCCGGTCGGGTCGCCTTCCGGCGCGCCCCCCGCCGCCCACCGGCGCAGGGTCTCGATCCGACTTTCGGGAAGGCGACGGTCGCCCGCGAAGTCGCCCACATCCCGATCGGGAAGCCAGGGGGGCATGATGCGTCGCGTCGTCATGTCGGCGATCTTGTCGGCCCTGCGCGACGCGTCCGCGTAGGTGACGAGGGAGAAAGGCGCGCTCCCGCCGGGCCGGTGGCATGACACGCAACCCCCGTACAGGATCGACGCCACGTCGCCGGCCCACGTGGGTGGACGTCCTGCCGGTGCCGGCGAACCACCGGTCGCGTCCGCGCCGGCCGTTCCACCCCGGACCGCAGGCGACGAGCGCGGCCGACCCTCCCCACACGAGCAGGAGGGCGGCCGCACGCCCGAGGCGGCCACCCTCCCGGCTGACGCGTCGGATCCGGAGGGTCTGCATCGCGCTTCCGCCTACCGGGCCTCGCCGCCTCCCGGGGGCGTGAACTTGAATACCTTTCCGCCCTTCATGACGAACACCACGCGGCGCAGTGCGGTGATGTCGCCGACGGGGTCACCCTCCACGGCGATGAGGTCGGCATCCATCCCCTGCGCGACCGCGCCGATCCGGTCCTGCAGCCGGATCGACTCCGCCGCCAGGGACGTGGCGGACACGATCGCGTCCATGGGCGCCTGTCCTCCCTCCTGGACCCGGTAGATCAGCTCGTCCTGCAGGCGCCCGAACGACCCCGCGACGCCGTCGGTCCCGAACAGGATCTTCAGGCCCGGCACCGTGAGCGCCTCCTTGAACATCTTCAGCTTGACGGGGATGACCTCCGCGGTGACGCGCATCCCCTCCTCCGTGTAGCTGCCGATCCCGAGGAAGCGCTCCTTGTTCTTCAGGTAGTTGTCCGAGACCAGGAAGATGTTGGGATCGAAGTAGACGCCGTGGTCGACCATGGACTGCATCGTCGCGCGGTCGATGAGGGCGCCGTGCTCGATGGTCGTGCACCCGGCCTGGATGGACCGTTTGACGCTCTCGATGCTGTGGGCGTGCACCAACGAGCGCAGCCCCTTCGCCGTCGCCTCACCGCACGCGGCGTCGAGCTGTTCCTGCGTCAGCGTAGGTGCGCCGCCCGTCCGGATGCTCTCCGACGCGAAGATCTTGATGACGTCGGCCCCGTCGGCGGCGAGCGCGTCCACCTGCCGGCGGATCTCGTCCGGTCCACCAGTGCGCTCGGTGATCGCGCTCAGCGCCGTCAGCACCCGGGGGCCGGGGATGGTGCCGCGCTCGATGGCGTCCCGCAGCGGCCCATCGGTGCGGCTGCCCAGGCTCTGCACGGTCGTGAAGCCGGCCATGAGCGCGGCGTGGGCGTTGCCCGCGATGAAGAGCATGGCCTCTTCGGGTGTCTCGTTGGACGCCTGCGTGGCGTAGCGCCCGTTGCGGTCGAAGTGCCAGCTGATGTGGACGTGGGTGTCGATGAGGCCGGGTAGGAGCGTGTAGCCGGAGAGGTCGTAGACGACGCCGCGCTCCGGCGCTCCCGCCCCGACCTGGCTGATCCTTCCTCCCTCCACCGCAACGGTGGTGGGGCCGAGGGTGCCGCCCCTCCCGTCGAGCACCTTTCCGACCTTGAGTGTGATGGGTGCTTCCTGCGCCATCGCGAGGGACGGAAGCAGGAAGAGGATCACCGGAGCCAGTCGATGGAATCGCATCGGATTCCTCCTGTCGACTCGAATGTCGAGCGTCGTGGGTGGATGTCGTGTCGCGTCAGGGGAGGAAGTCCGGATCATCCTCCCAGATCTTCTCGAGGTCGTCGAACTCGGGCTTCTCCTTGAGCGTCTCGCCGTCGGTGGTTCGTCCGACCTTGAACCGCACGGGCCCCCGGGGCGTCTCGCGCACCTCGTGCGTCCGGTGGAGCTGCAGCTTCTCCCGCGTCGAGTAGCGCAGGCCGAAGGTCGAGCTGTGGCGCAGCAGCCAATCCGCCAAGATCGGTGCGGTGGATTCGTGCGCGAGCAGCGTGAAACAGAGGGCCGGCCGCCCCTTCTTCCCGACGATCGGCGTCATCCAGGCGTCCAGCGCGCCGAGCGAGAGGGCCCGTTTGATGAGCCATCCGCTGCGCTCGCCGGTCTGGTCGTCCACGTTGCACTCGATCTCGACCACGGTCCCCGCTTCGAATGGGAGCGCCCCGAACGATGCGGCCTGGTCGTCCGGCGTATCCAGCATCACGACCCTGAAGACGTTCGGCCTGGACCCGAATTCCCGGCTGCCCGCCCCGAACCCCACGGTGCGGACGCGGCCCGATGGCCACGCGGAGCGGAACTCGGGCTCGAGGGCCTTCAGGATGGCCAGGCCCGTGGGGGTGGACAGCTCCACGTCGTCCCCGAGGTCCTCCGGGGTAGGCGCGACGGGCATGCCGTCGACCAGGTAGGCGGACGCGGGGGGTGGAACCGGGTACATCCCGTGCCGCGTGCGAACCGTCCCCCGGCCGAGCCGGACGGGGGAGGCAACGACCCTGTCCGGTGCGGCGGCGGCCACGCACAGCCCCGCCAGCGCCACGTCCACGATCGAGTCGACATCCCCCACCTCGTGGAACGCCACCTGTTCGATCGCGCAGCCGTGGGCGCGGCCCTCCACTTCGGCTAGGAGCCGGAACACGCGTCGCGCGAAGGCCTTCGCGGGTGCCACCAGCGCGGATCGCTCGAGCAGCGCGTCGAGGGCCGGGTAGTGGGTGTGGGCGTGCGCGCGGTGATCGTGGTCGTGGTGATGATCGTCGTCGACGACCACATCCACATGCACCGCGGCGAGCTCGGCTCGGTGCACGGTGGAGATCACCACGCGCGTGCCGTCCAGCCCGAGCTGTCGCGGGACGTCCTGGGCGGTCCCGGCGTCGAGGAGACCTGCGTGGATGAAGGCAGCGGCGAACATGTCTCCCGCGATGCCCGACACGCTTTCCAGGTAGAGGGTCTTCACGGGCCGGAATCCACCGCGGTCCTCGCGCGCACCGCCTGCACGACCCGCGCGGCAGCGACGCCCGCAGAGAAGCCGTTGTCGATGTTGGCGACCGTGAGACCCGGCGCGCAGGAGTTGAGCATGGCGAGGAGCGGTGCGATTCCCCCGAAGCTGGTCCCGTACCCGACGGAGGTCGGCACACCGATCACCGGGCAGGACACGAGGCCGGCGACCACGCTCGGAAGCGCGCCCTCCATCCCGGCCACGACGACCAGGGCTGCCGCGCGCTGCAGTCCGTCCACGTGCTCGAGGAGGCGATGGAGCCCGGATACGCCCACGTCGTAGTACGTGCGTCGGGGGATGTCCATCGCGATGCACACCTCCACCGCTTCCTCCGCGACCGGCAGGTCGGAGGTGCCGGCCGCGACGATTCCCACGAAGGGCTCGTCTTCACCTCGATCGCGCTCGGGAGGCGGGTTCACCAGGCAGGTACGGGCGTGCCGGTTGATGCGCGAGGCGGCGAACTCGGAGCGGAGCGCGTCCTGCGCCTCGGGCGAGAGGCGACTGGCGAGGATGGCGTCGCCGTTCCCCGACAGCGTGCGGACGATCTCGACGATCTCCTCGGTTCGCTTGCCCTCCCCGTAGACCACCTCGGGAAGTCCCTGGCGGAGCGCCCGGTGGTGGTCCAGGGTGGCGAAGGGCAGGCGATCGGTGCGGAAGGGGCCGGCCTGGAGGGCCGCCAGCACGGCGTCGACCTCGGCGTCGCCTTCGCGGAGATCGACGAGGAGCCGGCGCAGCTCCTCGCGGTTCACGTCGTGCCTCCCCCAGTCCGGTAGCCCGAGAGGTCGAGTGTCACCCAGAGGTATCCACGTGCGCTTCCCTCGCGCTCCAGCTCCGCGCGGCAGCGGAGCACCTTGTCCATCTCGTCCGGGTCCACCTCGATCCGGAAGAAGTGCGCGCCACCCCCTTCGCAGATCCGGGCCCGGCAAACCTGCACGCCGCCACGCCGCAGGATCGACTCCATCGCGGCCACGTCCCTCAGCCGCTTCTCGTCGATCTCGATTCCGGTCATGATCCTCGAGCTCAGGCAGGGGCTGGCGGGCTTGTCCGCGAGGTCGAATCCGAGCTCCCGCATGAAGACCCGGATACGGGTCTTGTCGAAGCCGTGGTCGGACAGCGGTGCGGCCACCCCGCTCTCGAGCGCGGCCCGGTGGCCGGGGCGGACGTCGTGGTGGTCGGAAGCGGTGTAACCGTATGCGATCCACCGCATCTCGCGCGTGCGTGCGAGCTCGCCGGCGAGCCGGAAGAGGTCTGCCTTGCAATGGTAGCAACGCTCCCGGTCGTTGCGGGCGTAGTCGGCCGAGGCGAGCTCGTCGCTTTCCATGCACACGTGCTCGACGCCCAGGGCGCGCGCGTACCGTTGTGCGTCCCCGAGATCCGCGGCCGGCATGCTGGCGCTGACGGTCGTCAGCGCGACCAGACGGCCGTCTCCGTGCACGGCCTCCCGCGCGGCCCAGAGGAGGAACGCGCTGTCCACGCCTCCCGAGAACGCCACCACCAGTCCCTCCTTCCCGTAGCCGGCCAACGCAGCGAGGAGGTCCTCGAGGTTCCCGTGGCCCTCGTCCGGACGGTCGTCGGTCGTGAGCACGCCTCCAGGAGGGGGGTCCGGCACAACGGGCAACTGGAATCGGATCATCGCTTCCTCATGCGGGCAGGTCCAGCGCGGACCATTCGGCGGGCACGCATGATCTCGTTCCCCGGCTCGGAGGCGGGAGGAGCGGCGAGCGCGGGGGCGGTCGGGTCATCGAGCGCGAGAACGTCGTGCCCCGGATGCCGGTGGGGCGTCCACCGCAACCTATCGACGACATGGACGATCGGAAAAGACCCGCTCACGCCAGCGGCGCGCTCAGGCCGTGACGCTCGAGGAGGTCCGGGTCGCGGAGGAGATCCGCGGTGGCGAGGTCGGCCACGAGGCGGCCGCCGTCGAGCACAAGGGCGCGGGGACAGAGCGCTAGCGCCACCTCGAGGTCGTGCGTGGCCACGACGAGCGTCTCGGTTCGGTCGCGCAGGAGGTCCACCACGAGCCGGCGGGCGCGCGCGTCCAGGGCTGCCGTCGGCTCGTCGAGCACCAGGATCTCGGGCTCAGAGACGAGGACGGTGGCCAGCGACGCCAGGCGACGCTCGCCTCCGCTCAGGTGATGTGCCGCTCGCTCGGCCTGGCCCTCGAGGCCCAGCTCTCGCAGCTCCACCCTGGCTCGGGCCTCCGCCTCGGGTGCGGAGAGACCTGCATTGAGGGGGCCGAAGGCCACGTCCTCCAGTACGGTGGGGAGGAAGAGCTGGTCGTCGGGCTCCTGGAAGACGAACCCCACCTTCCGGCGTACCGCCGGGGCCGTCTCCTCCGAGACCGGGAGGTCGGCGACGCGTACTTCCCCATCCGTGGGCAGGAGCAGGCCGTTGAGATGGAGGAGGAGGGTGCTCTTGCCGGAACCGTTGGGCCCCAGGACGGCCACGCGCTCGCCTGCTCGCACCTCGAAATCGACGTCGCGCACGCCCTGGGCGCCATCCGGATACCGGTAGGCGAGCCCGCGGACCTCGATCAACGCATCCACGGTCGGTCAGAGCCAGGCGCTGGAGACCACGAGGAGGACGATCGCGCTCACGGCGAGGAGCACCACCACCGACCGGACGTCCATCGGCTGTGCGTGCAGCTGGGGCAGGGCGCCGGAATAGCCACGCGCAAGCATGGCACGGTGGACGCGTTCGCTCCGTGCATAGCTCCTCACCAGCGACGCGGCCGCGACGCCCATGGCCGTGCGGCGACGCCCCGCGGCCCCGTGTCCGGCGTTCCGGCTGCGGGCGGCCCGTCGCAGCCGCTCGATCTCGTCGGCGAGCGTGTAGAGCAACCGGTACGACAGTCCGAGCGCCGTGGTGACGGCGGAAGGGAGCCGGAGCTTCCGCAGCGCCTCGAGAAGCTCGGGGAAGCGCAGCGTGCTCACCAGGACGACCGCGGCGCCCAGGGCCGGGGTGGCCCGGCCCACGACGGACCCGAAGCGCACCAGGCCGGTATCCGTCACGCGGATCGGTCCCAGCGCCCACAAGGGTTCACCCGGGGCCAGCACCAGGACCGCGCAGGACGCGAGCAGCACGAGGAAGAGCGGGCCGGCGAGCCGTGCTGCGAAGGCCGGTGCCGGAATCCGCGCAGTGGCGGCGAAGGCGAGGACGAGCACGAGGAGCGCCGCCATCTGCGGCCACGCGCCCATGGGTAGCAACGCCGCGCCCAGCGCGACGGCCACCATGGCGAGAAGGCGGGCCGGCGGCGCGAGGCGCGTGACGGGCGAGGGGACCTCGGCCCAGTGATCGAGATGGCGGAAGCTCACAGGGCACGGTCGCGCCGTGCCGCGACTCGGAACACCAGCCAGGCGAGCCCGAACGCAGCGGTGATCCCCACCAGGGCGCGCCCCCAGGGCCCGCCGGGCCACCAGTCTGCCCAGGGGAGCGACGTGGCCACCCCCACCCGGTCGAGGCCCAGGCGCGCGACCGCCGTCTCGAGCGCATCGGGGCGGGTGGACGCCAGGTAGCTCCCCGCGGCGAGGAGGACCGCCGCCGCGGTCGTGCCGACGACCCAGCGTCGGGTCACCGCGGATGGGAGAGGGGCATCGGCAAGCAGCTCGGGCCGCGCGCGCCGGACCATCCGGAGGATCCCGACGGTGATCAACGCCTCGCTCAGCCCCACCAGGACGTGGCTCCCGCCGACGGCCACGAGCGCGGGCGTCAGGGGCACGGCGCCCGACAGGGCGAGCTCCGCGGCCACGGCTCCTCCTGTCAGCACCGCCACGAAGAACGCGGCGATCCCCACCGCCAGGAGCTGGCGGCTCCGCCCCGCCAGGATGAAGGCCCACCGGTAGACGAGCCATCCACCCCCCGCACCGAGGACGGCGAGGTTGAGGGTGTTCGCCCCCAGGGCGGCGATGCCTCCGTCCTGGAAGAGGAGGGCCTGGACGAGCACGACGGAGAAGATCACGAGGATCCCGTCCCACGGCCCCACCATCACCGCCACCAGCACGCCGCCGAGGAGGTGCGCGCTCGCGCCGGCACCCAGGGGGAAGTTGAGCATCTGCACGGCGAAGACGAAGGCGGTGAGCGCACCCAGGAGCGGGGCCCGGCGCTCCGCGAACCGTGCCCTCCCTCGCGTCGCCGCGACCACAGCCCCGGCGCTCGCCGCCGCGGTGCCGACCAGCACCGGAGCGCTCAGGAATCCGTCGGGGATGTGGGCCACCGTTCCTCCCTGGTCTCGTGGCGGAGCCAGGCGCGGGGAGGGTCGCACCGGCCGTCCGGCTCCGTTCATGAGAACATAGGGGCGGCGGGGCCGTGTGTCAGCGTCGGCGTCGCACACCTCGGGCCGCCGCCCTTGTCCCGCGGCGTCGCTCCGTCACAGATTGCTGCGGGGCCGGCGTCCGCGCCCCCTGAGACCCTCCCTACCTGTTCGCTTCCACCGCGAGCGAGGGAGGTGGCGCATGTGGTGGCAAAATCGTCGTACATTTCTCCAGTCCCTCGGGGCGGGCGCGTCCGCGTTCCTCCTGCCCCGGTCGCTGTGGGCCCGGATTCGCGTCCGGGAGCTCGATCCCGTGCGGCTGCGCGCCGTGGCCGATGTGGTGCTTCCCTCGTCGTTGGGTGCCGAAGGGACGGCTGCGACGGTCGACGGCTTCCTTTCCTGGCTCGCCGGCTACCGCCCGGGGGCGGAGCGCCCCCACGGCTACGGAAGCGGCTCCATGGAGATCGAATACCTGCCGCCGGATCCGACTCCTCGCTGGGAGGGCCAGCTCGATCGTCTGGACGAGTTGGCTCGTGACCGCTTCGGTGACGGGTTCGCCGGGATGACGTTGGAGCAGAGGCGCGCGCTCCTCCGCGAGGAGATGGGGGACGATTCCATCTCCTCGATCCCGGCGGCCGCCGGGGCGAACCACGTCGGCGCGGCCCTGATGGCGTTCTACTTCGGGAGCCCGGCGGCGACCGATATCGCGTATGGGGCGAACATCGGCGCAGGCCGGTGCCGGACCCTCGACGGGGTCGGTGCGAAGCCGGCGCCCATCGGGCGGGAGGAGCGATCATGACACGCGTCGTGGAGACGGACGTCTGCATCGTCGGCGCGGGGATCGTATCCGCCATGGTCGCGGAGAAGCTCGCCGACGAACGCGAGGCCCGCATCACCGTGATCGAGGCGGGCGACAAGGTCTTCAACTATCGGGAGCGTCTCGATCTCTGGCGCAGGAGTGCCGCGTACGGGGAGAATCCCTGGCCCCGGGACCACGTGGAGGGGCTCATCGCCTTCGGAGATACCTACGGCGCGGCGCCCACGATGGCCGTGGGTGGTCTGGCACTGCACTACGGAGGCGCGTCGCCGCGTTTCAGCCCCGAGGATTTCCGGTTGAGGTCCGTCTACGGGGTCGGTGAGGACTGGCCGCTGTCGTTCGACGACCTGGAGCCGCTCTATCAGGAGGTGGAGAAGCGGATGGGGGTGGCCGGGGAGCAGGGCCCGCCCGAGCTGGACCCGCGCGCCGCGCCGTACCCCATGCCGCCGATCCCCCGCTCGTACAACCTCGAGCTCCTCAAGGAGTGGGGAGAGGCGTCGGGGATCCCGTTCTGGACGATGCCGTGGGCGAAGAACTCGGTCCCCTATCGCGGCCGGCCGGCCTGCTGCCGGCTGGACACCTGCAATATGTGCCCGACGGGGGCGCGTTTCTCCCCCGACTTCACCTTCCGGGATCTCGAGAACGCGGGGCGCATCGAGATCGTTCCGCGAACCGTCGTGCGGCGGCTGGTGCCGGCGGAGGGCTCGTCACGGGTGGATCACGCCGTCGCGGTCGATCGGGACCGGCCCGACGATCCGGTGGAAATCCGGGCGAGGGTGTTCGTGCTCGCGGGGGGCTACATCTGGAGCCCGCACCTCCTGTTGCTGTCCACGAGCGCACGGTATCCCGACGGACTGGCGAACAGCTCCGGGCTGGTGGGCCGCTATGTCAGCGGCCATCGCTTCGTGACGGCGAACGTCGAGCTGCCGATGAAGCTCTTCCCGGGGCTCAACAGCAGGAACAGCCTGGTCTCGAAGCGCTTCATGCGCCCGGGGAAGCTGGACTGGTACGTGCGTCACGATCTGCGCATCTGGGAATCCACCGCCGGGAACGACGCGCGCCTGAAGGACGAGCAGGGGCGGGTGATGCTCGGCGACGAGGTCCTGGACGACTGGCGCGGCCGCGCGGAGACCGGTGCGGCGCGCCTGCGCTGCTACTACGACGTGATTCCGGACCGGGATAGCCGGCTCACCCTCCATCCCAGCGCGCGTGCGCCGTGGGGGGACCCGCTCCCAAAGCTCGCCTTCAAGGATCATCCCGTGTCCGCCGGCCTCCGGGCGAGGACGGAGGAACGGATCCGTGGCCTCTTCGGGGAGATGGTCGCCGCGGGAGGGGGCCGCATCCTGTCCGTGCGCGCCAGCGACGAGAAGGACCACGCGGGTGGAGGGTGCAGGATGGGCGACGACCCCGCCACCAGCGTGACCGACGGCTGGGGTCGCACACACGACCACGAGAACTTGTTCGTGGTCGGCGCGCCCACGATGGTGACGACGGGGTGCGCCAACTCGGCGCCCACCATCGGGGCGCTCGGACTGAGGGCGGCGGCGGAGATCGGGGAGGAGTTCCCGCGCAGGACGTAGGGGCGGCGCCGGCACGCTGCCGGAGCCGGTCCGGCCATCGACGAACGTGACGCAAGGAGGAGGACCGTGAGCGACAGACAGAAGAGCTCCGAGCACCAGGAACCCGCACGGGCGGTGTCGCGGCGGGCGTTCGTCGCCGGCGCGGCGGGCGCGGCGGCCGCAGGGGTGATGCGCGGCACGCCCGTGCCCCTCCATGCCGCCGAGCCCCGGGCCGGCACGATTCCCCGGCGTCCGTTCGGCGCCACCGGCGCCGAGATCTCGTGCGTGGGACTGGGGGCGGGCAGTCGGTTCTACAGCTCGATTCCCGATGACGAACAGGCCGCGGAGCTGGTGCGACGCGCCGTCGACATGGGCATCGGGTTCATGGAGACCAGCGCGAACTACGGGCCCGACGGGATGAGCGAGAAGCGCCTCGGGCTCGCCATGAAGACGCACCGCGCGAAGGTCTTCCTCGAGACGAAGGTGGACGACCGCACCTACGACGGCGCGATGCGGGAGATGGAGCGGAGCCTGCAACGCCTGAACACGGACCAACTCGACCTGGTGCTGCACCACAACATGCGGGCGGAGGACCTCGACACCGTCTCGGGGAGGAACGGGGCGGAGCGTGCGCTACGCGAGATGGTCGACCAGAAGGTGGTGCGCTTCCGCGGCCTGTCGACGCACTTCCCCGACGTGGCGATGCAGGCGCTGGAGCGCCTCGACCCCCACGCCATGCAGCATCCCATCAACGCCGTGCGCGTGCCGGACTTCGAGCCGGAGGTCCTTCCCACGGCGCGGGAGCGGGGGGTGGCCATCATCGCGATGAAGACCTGCGGCCACGGGTACTTCCTCAAGGGCAACGTCACGACACCGGACCGGGTCGAGCAGTTCGGCGCGCCCGCCGGCGCCCTGGACCGCTGGGACCTGCCCACGTACCGGGATTACATCCACTACGCCCTGTCGCTGCCCATCGCCGCGGCGACCATCGGGATCGACTCGCACTTCACGCTCGAGGGCATCGTGGCCTCCACCGCGGACTTCGAGCCCCTCGCCTCAGAGCGCATGGCGTCGATCACCCAGCGAGCCCAGGTGTTCACGACGACGGGGTATTGGGTACCGCGGAACGGGTAGCGAATGCGTGGGAGGCGGCGCGCGCGGGCCGCGCCGCCTCCCGCGCCCCCGGCCGGATCAGGGATGCCGGACGACGGTCCCGTTCTTCATCACGAAAGACACGTGCATCAGCGCCGCGATGTCGGCGAGGGGGTTCCCTTCGACGGCGATGACGTCGGCCAGCTTGCCAGGCGCCAGGTCACCAATGGAGTCGGCGACCATGAGCGCCTCCGCCGCTCCCGACGTCGCGCTCGCGATGGCCGCGCTCGGCGGCTGCCCCGCCTCGACGCGCTTCTGGAACTCGATCGCCGTGGTGCCCGACCAGATCCAGCCCGAGTTGGCGTCCGTCCCGTAGATGATCTCCACGCCCATGTCCACCGCCTTCGTGAAGATGCGCGTGCGAATGGGTAGCAGCTTCGCCGTCCAGTCGAGCGCCTCCTGGCTGAACCCGAAGTCCTCGGCGTGGTCCAGGTAGTACTGCGCCAGGTAGAGGTTGGGTGAAAGGTAGGCGCCCTTCTCCTTCATGAGCTCCAGCGTTGGCTCGTCCAGGAGGGCCCCGTGCTCGATCGTGCGGGCGCCCGCCAGCACCGCGCGGCGCACGCCCTCGGCCGCGTGGGCGTGGGCGGCGACCGGGATGCCCGCCTTGCGCGCTTCGTCGCAAATCCAGTTCAACTGCTCCTGGGAGTAGACGGGCGTGCCTCCCTGCCGGCTGCTGCGCGTCGCGAACACCTTGATCCAGTCGGACCCGTGCTCGGCCCGCTCCCGGACCAGCGCCCGGAGCGTCGCCTCGTCCGCCGGCGCGGCGCCCCCCTTCACCCGGTCCCCCTCGACGCCTGCGGCATTGGCGTCGCTGATCGTCTCACCGGATACGAAGAGGCGCGGGCCCGGCACCAGCCCGCGCGCGATGGCGTCCCGCAGATCGATGTCCGCCCAGTCCGGGCTTCCGAGGCTCCGGACCGTGGTGAAGCCGTTCATGAGCATCACGAGGGCATTGCGGGCACCGTACAGCGCCTCCTCCGCCGGGCGGTGGTTGCGGTCGAAGTTGGCCGTGATGTGGACGTGTGCGTCGATCAGGCCCGGCAGCAGGGTCCGTCCGCCCAGATCGATCACGTCGGCACCGGCCGGAGCAGCGCCACCCTCGGTCACCGATACGATCCGGCTGCCGCGGACCACCACGACGGGGTCGCGGAGGAGCCGCCCGTGACCGTCGACGGCTCGGGCCGCACGGATCGCGAGGGTTTGCTGGCCGCGGGCCCCGACGGGAAGGAGCAGCAGCGCGGACGCAGCGAAGGCGCGAACGGCGCGGAGTCGCATGGTGGCCTCGGGATGGCGGGTGGCCGGTCTGGACAGCAGGTTGGTGAACATATTTGAATTACAAAGTCGTGACCAATAGCACGGCGCTTCCTCCGGACTCACGGGATCCCACGCGATGAACAGCTGCCGGTCCGTCCTCCTCCTCGCCGCCCTCTGGATCGCGTCCGCGACGCCCGTCCTACCCGGGGCACGGTCGACCCTGAACGCCCAGGAGATCGGTCCCCGCACGTTCTCGAGCCTACGGTGGCGATACATCGGCCCGGTCGGCAACCGCGTCACGGCCGTGGCAGGGGTGGCCGGCGATCCTCTCACGTACTACGCCGGCGCGGCCTCGGGGGGGATCTTCAAGACCTCGGACGGCGGAGGCACCTGGCAGCCCGTCTTCGATGGCCAGCCCGTGGCGTCCATCGGCGCGCTCGCAGTGGACCCCACCGATCGGCACGTCGTGTGGGCAGGTACGGGGGAAGCCTGGATCCGAGGCAACATCTCGCTCGGTGCGGGCATCTACAAGTCCACGGATGGGGGGAGGAGCTGGACGCTGATGGGCCTCGAGAAGACGGGCCGCATCGCGCGCATCGTGGTGAACCCGCACAGGCCGGACGTGGTGCTCGCATGCGCCCTGGGCCGCGCCTACGGACCGCAGCCGGAGCGCGGCGTCTTCCGCACGACCGACGGGGGCAGGACGTGGGAGCGAGTCCTGTTCGTGGACCAGGACACGGGTTGTGCCGACCTGGCGGTGGACCCGACCAACCCGCGCGTCCTCTTCGCCGGGATGTGGCAGATCGAGATCCACACCTGGGGGCGGACCAGCGGAGGGCCCGGAAGCGGCATCTTCCGGTCGATCGACGGCGGGGCCACGTGGGAGAGGTTGCGCGGACACGGCCTTCCGGACCAGGAGGTGGGCAGGATCGGGCTGGCCGTGGCACAGAGCGACCCGGACCGCGTGTACGCGATCATCGAGACGGGCACGGGCGAGCCGTGGATGGGCGAGCCGACCTCGCCGGGCGAGCTGTGGCGTTCGGACGACGGGGGCGACAGCTGGTCCATGGTCAGCACTGACCACAACGTGGCGGGGCGCCCCCACTACTACTCGCGCGTCGTGGTGGAGCCGGACGACGAGAACACCGCCTACTTCCTGACGGCGTCCTTCTCGTGGACGCTCGACGGCGGCCAGACGCTCATCACCCGCCGCGGCTACCCGACCACTGCTGGCGGTCACAACCTGGTGACCCCCCCGCTCGGCGACTTCCACGACATGTGGATCGATCCGGCCGACGGGGACCGCATGATCGTCTCCAACGACGGTGGGGTGGGCGTCTCGGTGAACCGGGGGCGGACCTGGGAGCGGCACCAGTTCCCCAACGCGCAGATCTACCACGTCACCACCGACGATCGCATGCCGTACAATGTCTACGGCAATCGGCAGGACGGGCCGTCGTTCATGGGGCCCAGCAACAGCCTTGTCTTCGGATACGGGCGCATGGCCCCCACGATCTCGCGAGACCTGTGGCGGACCGTCGGCGGAGGCGAGAGCGGGTGGACGATCCCCGATCCCGTGGACACGAACATCATCTGGTCGAGCGGCACCGGATCCGGTGCGCTGGGCGGATCCATCGATCGCTTCGACCTCGGCACGGGACAGTATCGCCCCGTCGAGGTGTGGCCCGAGGACCCGGGTGGGACGCCGGCGGAGGGCGTCAGATACCGCTTCAACTGGACCTATCCGGTCGCCATGTCTCCCCACGACCACAACCGCGTCTACGTGGGCAGCCAGCACGTGCACGTCACGGAGGACGGAGGGCAGAGCTGGCGTGTCATCAGCCCCGACCTGACCCTGGACGACGAGAGCCGGCAAGGGTTCTCCGGCGGGCTCACCGGGGACAACATCGGCGTGGAGTACGCCGGCGCCATCCTGGCGATCGCCGAATCACCGCTCCAGGCCGGCGTGATCTGGGCCGGCACGAACGACGGGCAGGTGCAGGTCACGCGTGACGGTGGGAAGAGCTGGACCAACGTCACGGGCAACATCCCCGATCTCCCACCGTGGGGGACCGTGTACTGCATCGACCCCTCGCCCCACGATTCGGCGTCTGCCTACATCGCCGTCGACTTCCACCAGGTGGACGGCTACGACCCGTACGTCTACAAGACAGCCGACTACGGCCGCACCTGGCGAAACCTGAGCGCCGGGATCCCGAAGGGCCCGCTGAGCTATGTCCACGCCATCGAGGAGGACCCGGCGCGGCCGGGCCTGCTGTACGCGGGCACGGAGGGTGGCATCTTCGTGTCGTTCGACGATGGGCGAATCTGGAGCCCGCTCCAGAATGGCCTCCCCCACGCCCCCGTCTACGGGATTACCGTCCAGGAGCGCTTCGGGGATCTGGTCGTCGCCACCTACGGGCGGGGGTTCTGGATCCTGGACGACCTGACCGCCCTGCGGCGCATGACGCCGGAGGTCGCCGCGGAGCCGGCGCACCTCTTCCCGCCCCGGAACGCCTATCGCTTCCGTGGCGTTACGTCGGAGAGCGCTCCGTCCTACGACCCCGTGGCGGGGTTCAACCCACCCTACGGCGCCGACATCGACTACTGGCTCGGCACGGAGGCGGCAGGGCCGGTGCATATCCGCATCCTGGACGCCACGGGCCGCCCTGTGCGGGCGCTGCGCGGCGGCGGAGGGGCCGGGCTGCACCGGGTGTGGTGGAACCTGGAGTCCGATCCCACCGGGGACGCCGTGGCGCACACGCCGCCGATCTTCGCGTCGTGGATGCGTCCCGGCCCGGAGGGCAGGGTGGTGGGACGCGGCCTGAGCTTCCTCGAGCCGCCGGGCACGTACACCGTCGAGCTCACCGTCGACGGGAACACCACCACACAGCCCCTCCGTGTGCTCAAGGATCCGCACTCGGGTGGAACCGAGGCGGAGATCGCGGAGCAGATGGACCTGCTGGGCGAGATCCGGGACGACTACGTGGAGGTGACCCGGATGATCAACGGATCCGAGCTGGTCCGGAAGCAGCTCGCGGACCTCGCCGGCGTGCTGCGCGGCCCGGAGGCCGTCGACGTGACGCGTGCGGCCGCGGGGTTGGACGCGAAGCTCGTGGACGTGGAGGAGCATCTCTTCCAGATGCGCATCACCGGTGGCCAGGACGGCATGCGCTGGCCCGCGGAGCTGGTCTCGATGCTCCGCCATCTGTTCGGCGAGGTGGGCACGTCCGACTTCCGCCCCACCTCGCAGCAGGTGGAGGTGCACGAGATGCTGGCCGGCCGGGTACGGGACCTCCGTGCGCGCTACGACCGCCTCGTGAACGAGGATGTCGCGGCCTTCAATGCCATGCTCCGCCAGCGGAACATCGGGAACATCGTCGTCGGCGCGCCGCCACGGGGAGGATGAGGGACCGGCTACCCCCCGACCAGCGCGAGCAGCCAGGCGCACACGAGGGCGGCGTAGATGCCCAGGATGTTGCCGAGGACGGCCATGAGCAGACCCACCGGCGCCATGGCGGACTGATAGACGCCGGCCACGATGGGCGCGGACACCACACCGCCCACGTTGGCCATGCTACCGGTTGCGAAGAAGAACAGCGGTGCCCGGATCAGGCGGGCGGCTACCAGGAGCAGGACGACCTGCACCCCGATCCACAGCGCGCCGGCCGCGAGGTATACGGGCGCCTCCACGACCGAGCGGAGGTCCGCCTGGGAGCCGAGGCCCGCCAGGAGGATGTAGAGGAACGCGTTGCCGAGCCGCGACGCCCCGGCCTTCTCGAAGCCGCGCGCCGGCGTGAACGACATGAGCAGGCCGACGGTGACAACGAGGATCACGGCCCACGTGGTGTGACTGATGATCGTCGGGTCGCCCAGCTCGGGTAGCATGTCGCCGACCTCGACCGAGAGAACCGCTCCCACCAGGCCCAGGCCCAGGAGGATGACCGCGTCGCGGGTCTCGATGGGGCGCCGGAGCGCGTCCACCTCGGAGAGGTGGCGGTTGGCCTCCTCCATCGTCTCGGTGCGCGCGCGCGTCCATCGATCGAAGCGGTTCTGGTAGGCGCTCAGGAAGAGGACGATTCCCATCCAGCCGTACCCCACCACGGCATCCACGACGATCACGGGGCCCAGCGCGCTCGAGGGCGTGCCTACGGAGGCGGCCATCGCGACCATGTTCGTCGCGCCGCCGATCCAGCTCCCCGACAGCGCCGCGAATCCCATCCACGCGTCGGCGGGGAGCCAGTGCTTGAAGACGAGTAGTGCCAACGGGCCTCCCAGAACGATGCCCAGCGTGCCCGCCGCCATCATGAAGAGCGCGGTCTTGCCCAGACGCGCCAGCGCCGGCACGTCCACCGTGATCATGAGCAGGACCAGTGCGAGTGGGAGCGTGTATCGGATGAGCCAGTCGTACGTCGTCGACGCCGGAGGCGTTATTCCCAGGGTCGTGGCGACGGTGGGGAGGAAGTACACGTAGAGGATGGGTGGGGTGATATCGAACAGCTTGCGGAAGCGCGGAAGCCCGCTCAACCAGAAGACCACGGCGGGGATTGCGGCCAACCATGCCGCGATCGCCATCGGGTCGTTGAGCAACGCGCTGCTCGTTGCTGAAGGCAATCGACACCTTCCAGGGATCCGGGGAATGACGAAGCCGTCCACGATACTGCCGTCTCTCGTCCGCCGCACCACCCAGGACGCGGCCGCGTCGCGTCGTGTGGCTCCTCGGACCCGGCGTCGGTTCGCCGGAGAGCACAGCCGCGGTCGCCCCCTCGCCGCGACGGCCATGGCACTGGCGCTGCTCGCAGGCCTTCCGGGCAACACGCGGGCCCAGGCCACCGCCGGGAGATCGTGGGACGTGACGCAGCCGCGCGGCCAGACGCGCACCGTGGACTTCACGACGTCCGAAGGGACGTGGATGTCGGTGGACCCGTCCCCGGAGGGGCAGTGGGTGGTGTTCGGTCTCCTCGGCGACATCTACCGCGTTCCGATGTCGGGAGGAGAAGCGCAGAACCTCACGTCGGGTCCGGGCGTGGCCACGAACCTCCACCCCCGCTACTCCCCCGACGGCTCTACGATCGCCTTCATCTCGGACCGGGGCGGTCAGTACAACCTCTGGCTCATGGACGCCGATGGCGGGCATCCCCACCCGGTCGCCCTCGATCACGAGCACCGGATGTTCGACCCCTCATGGACGCCCGACGGCCGCAACATCGTCGTGCGCCGGTGCGGCGTGTGCCTCCCGCACCGCGGGGGCCCGAACGGCCTGTGGATGTTCAGCCGGGAGGGGGGGCAGGGCGTCGAGCTGGTGGGCGGCGAGAGCGGCCGGCCCATGGTCAACCGGGTGGCGTGGCCGACCGTGTCGCCGGACGGGCGCTACGTGTACTTCCATGCGTACGAGGGCGAGCCGGACGACGTCACGCTGATCGACGTCCTGCGGGGGGCGTGGCAGCTCCGCCGCCTCGACCTGACGACCGGCGAGGTCGTGCCGATCACCGAGGGCGTGCAGGAGTACTCGGCCCAGAACTCCAGCGGGAGCGCGTACGCCCCCGAGGTGTCGCCGGACGGGCGGTGGCTCGCCTTCGCGCGGCGGATTCCGGACGGGACGATCTCGTTCAAGGGTCATCGCTTCGGGCCCCGCACCGCGCTCTGGCTGCGGGACCTGCGGAGCGGGCGCGAGAAGGTGGTGATGGATCCCATCACCACCGACGTGGCGGAAGGCGTGAAGATGTTCCGGATCCTGCCGGGGTACGGATGGACGTCGGATTCGCGCTCGATCGTGATCACGCAGGGCGGCCGCATCCGCCGGCTGGACGTCGAGTCCGGCGAGGTGACGGACGTCCCATTCACCGCTCGCGTGACCCGGACCTTCTCCCAGATGGCGCGGGGAGAGGTGCGGGTCGACGACGATCCGTTCCAGGTGCGGTTCCCGCGCTGGTACACGGCGTCTCCCGACGGGCGGACGCTCGCGTTCCAGGCCGTCGGGAGGATCTGGCTGATGGACCTTGCGGAGGGTACCCCTCGCCGGCTGACGCCGGACGGCTTCGAGCACTTCGAGTACGCGCCGTCGTGGTCGCCCGACGGGCAGGCGTTGGCGTTCACCACCTTCGACGACGTGGACGGGGAGGTATGGAGGGTCCCGGCCCGCGGCGGCCGACCCGAGCAACTGACGGAGGAGCCGGCGGAATACGCAAATCCCGCGTGGAGCCCGGACGGACGCTTCCTCGTCGTCGCGCGTGGGAGCGGTGCCTCCGCTCGCGGACGGGGCGCGGGCGACAACCCCTACTGGGACCTGGTGCGCGTGCCGGCCACGGGCGGCGGGACGGAGGTCGTGACGACCGTCCCCGCCGCGGGCGGCCGTAGCGGGATCGTCCGACCTGCGTTCGGACCCGAGGGCCGGATCTACTTCAGCGCCCGAGCGAGCGAGGGCGGCACCAGCGGGATCGGCCTCGTGTCCGTCCGCCCGGACGGCAGCGACCGCAGGGTCCACCTGATCCTGCCCCGGGCCTCGGAGATCACGCTCGCGCCGGACGGCCGTCACGTTGCATTCGAAGAGGGCTTCAATGTCTACCTGGCGCCCTGGCCTTGGCCGGGCACAGGGGGGGCGGTCGAGCTGGCGTCGGGCCCTCGTCCAGCCCTACCCGTTCGACGGCTGAGCCTGGAAGGGGGGCTCTACCCGACATGGGTGGACGAGGGCACGCTGGGGTTCGGGAGCGGGCCGCGGTTCTATCTCGCGCATGTCGCTTCGGGAACGACCGACACCGCTCGGATCCGCCTTACGGTTCCGCGGCTGATCCCGCGAGGGTCCGTGGCGCTCACCGGGGCGCGCATCGTCACGCTGGCCGGCGGGGACGGGGTGATCGAGCGCGGAAGTGTTCTTGTGGAGGGAAGCCGCATCGCCTGTGTCGGAGCGTGCGACGTGTCCTCCGCGGACCGGGTCGTCGACGTCTCGGGCGCGACGATCATTCCCGGCTGGATCGACATGCACGCGCACCATCACGGGGCCGACGGCGGGCTCATGCCCCGGAGGGACTGGGAATCGGCCGTGTACATGGCGTACGGCATCACGACCACGCTCGATCCGTCGACGTCCTCACAGAGCTTGTTCCCGATGGCCGAGTTGATCCGGTCGGGCCAGGTGGTCGGCCCCAGAACGTACGGGTCGGGTGAGCCGCTTTCGTGGGGAGGTGCCGGCATGCGGGGGGACGTCACCAGCCCGGACGAGGCGATCTGGAACGTGGATCGCCTGGCGGACTGGGGTGCGGCCTCCATCAAGCAATACCTGCTGATGGGTCGCGACCAGCGCCAGTGGGTATCCGAGGCGGCCCGGCAGGAGGGGGATCAACCTGACCTCGGAGGGTGCCTCCCTGGTGTACGACATCGGGATGATCCTCGATGGGCACACCGGGTGGGAGCACCCCCTCAGCTACGTGCCGCTCTACCAGGATGTGGCCCGGTTCTTCGGCCAGGCCGGAGCCACCTACTCCGCGACAGCCATCGTGGCCGGCCCGGGTCCGTGGAACCAGGACTGGTTCTTCCAGTCGGCGGACTGGTGGAAGGACGAGAAGCAGCGGCGCTTCCTGCCCTGGCAGCAGTTCGTACCCCACCTCAGACGCCGGATGGAGCGCCCGGAGACGGACTACTCCTACCCGCTGGTGGCTCAGGGCCTGGCCGACGTCATGGCCGAGGGCGGGCGGGGAGCCATCGGCGGCCACGGTCAGGCGCACGGGATCGGCACTCACTGGGAGGTGTGGATGTACGCCTCGGCGCTCGGGAACCTGGGCGCGCTCCGCCTCGCCTCGCTGGACGGCGCTCGGTTCCTCGGGGCGGAGGCGGACCTCGGCTCCCTGGAGCCCGGAAAGCTGGCCGACCTCGTCGTGCTCGGCTCGAACCCCCTCGTGGACATCCACAACACGCTGGATATCCGCTACGTGATGCAGGGTGGTATTCTTTACGAAGGCTCGACCCTCGACGAGGTATGGCCCGAGGCGAAGCCCTTCGGGGACTACTGGTGGGTGGATCCGGATGCCCTGCGGACCGACGACCGGCCCATAGGCGGGGGTGCCGGCTGAAGAAGATCTGCCGACGCCCCCGGCGGTCTGCTATGCGGCTCCGACGGCGAGGAGTGGGTCCCCCTCGTTCATGGCCAGCGACGTGACGAGGAACAGCACGATGCCCGCGGTTGGGGCGAGGTACTCGCGGAGGACATCGCCGAAGTAGTCGCGCACCACGCCGACGGGCTGGCCCTCCTCGACCTCGTCACCGAGGCGGACGGAGGGGTACCAGCAGCCGTCCTCACCGGCGAAGCGCCACTCGAACCGCCGCAGGGCGCGCACGGGACCCACCGGGTCGGGCTCGCCCGCCAGGCAGCCGACGTGGCGCAGCACGTTTCGGCAGCCCCGCAGGTGGACGGCGACGCTCTCCTCGTCCAACTGGCCGACCTGACCCGCTTCGGCGAGGATGCAGGGGATCCCCTCGGCGGCCGCGGCGGAGTACGTCCCTCCCTTCACCGAGGCGCTCGCGATCACATTCACGATGCCGTAGACGTCCGCCATCGAGCGGGAGGCCGCGACCACGTCCGGGTCCGCGACGTCGGAGTAGATCGTGAACGGAACCAGCGCCTCGTGGATGTCGCCTCCGTGAAGGTCCACCCAGGTGTTCGCGCGCCGGGCCACCTCCATCAGGGTCCAGGCCATCCGCTCGGAAACGGTGCCCCGGGCCTTCCCAGGGAACTGTCGGTTGAGGTTCTTCCCGTCGTGGGGCACCACGTACTGCTGACGGGTGTGGAAGGCCGGAAGGCTCACCGGGTGGACCGTGACCACCGTGCCGCGGACCAGCTCGGGCTCGAGTTGGCGCCCCAGGCGCATCGCCGCCTCGATGCCGGGATACTCGCCGCCGTGCACGCCGCCGGTCACGAGGACCAGGGGGCCATCTTCCGCGCCCCGGACCACGGTGAAGGGCATGCGCACACCGGTCCCTGGCACGTCCAGGTACCCGAAGGCCCGGCTGCACGTCGGGGCGTGGGTCTCCCCCAGATGGAATTCCCTCAAGCGGTCCTCCTCGTGGTGTGGGCCGTGTCGCCTTCATGTTCGAGACGACGGCCACGTAATGGTCCGTACGGCCATGCCGCGCGCGGCCTGAGATATATGTCACAACGATTTGACATACAATAATGCGGTACTTATCGTGCGGGTTCACCGTTGGGGGACGAGCCGGGGACCCTACCGCATCCGATCGATCGTCCCCGGCTCCACGACCTTTGCTGGAGGTTGTATGAGCGATCTGCTACGCAAGACAAACGGGCGCCCCAGGGGGGCGCGGCTCCGCGGGGGTGGTTGGCGTGCGGGGCTGCTGGGAGCGGTGTTCGCGCTGGCTTCCGCGGTCGGTGCAGCCTCTGCCCAGCAGACCGCGACCATCACCGGGCAGGTGACCGACGCCGCCTCGGGCGCGGGCCTGAGCGCCGTGCAGGTGTACCTGGCGGGAACCGGGACGGGGACGCTGACGAACGCGAGTGGCCGCTACCTGCTGCTGAACGTTCCGGTCGGGACCTTCACGATCCAGGTCGAGCGCATCGGATACAAGAGCGTCACCCAAGAGGTGACGGTGTCGGCCGGACAGGCCCTCGACCAGAATTTCTCGCTCTCCGAGGAGGCCCTCGGGCTGGACGAGATCGTGGTGACCGGTACCGCCGGCGCTGCGCGCAGGCGCGAGGTCGGTAACAGCATCGGTCAGCTCAACACGGGCAACCTGAATCAGCCCATGGCCAACGTGACCGGGCTGCTGCAGGGGCGCGTATCCGGCGTGAGCGTCTCGGCCACGAGCGGCTCGCCAGGCGGCGGGACCGCGATCAGGCTGCGCGGCAACGTGTCCGCCACGATGAGCAACCAGCCGCTGGTCTACATCGACGGCACCCGCGTCGTGAACCAGAACTACCCCAAGAACTACTTCCCGATCGGGTACGCCGGCAGCTCGGACAACTCGACGTACTCGCCGCTGAACGACATCAACCCGGAGGACATCGAGCGGGTCGAGATCATCAAGGGGCCGGCGGCCACCACGCTCTACGGCACCGAGGCGGCGGCCGGTGTGATCCAGATCTTCACGAAGCGGGGGAGCCGGGGGCGCGCGCGCTGGACGGCGAACATCAGCGAGTCGTTCAGCCAGGTCCAGAACTTCGGCCCCAGCCAGGGCTTCGACGGCAATTCCATCACGATCCCGACCGGCGAAGTCGACCCGTACGGCACCCCCGGGAAGATGTACATGGAGCCGTACCTCAGGACGGGGCTCGACCAGCGCTACGACCTCAGCGTGAACGGGGGCTCGGAGGACTTCACCTACTTCGTGTCCGGTGGCCTCGTCAACCAGAAGGGGACGCTTCCCAACGACGAGATGTACCAGAGCAGCGTCCGGGGCAACCTCTCCTTCACCCCGATCGACAACCTCACCGTCCAGTGGAACACGGGCTACACGCGCTCGCGCGTGCGGAAGACGCCGGTCGGTGGTACCGCCGAGGGGGTGACGTTGAACGCCTTCCGCCGCTCCCGCAACTACTTCAACAGCAACGATCCGGAGGTCATCAAGCAGGTCCTCGACTTCGACCTGCGCAACTTCATCGACCACCTGACGACCGGGGTCACGGCTACGTACAGCCCGAGCTCGGCCTTCTCGACCCGTCTGACCATGGGCTACGACCTGGCCGAGCAGGAGACGCGCGCCGTGGAGCCCTTCGGCTTCTTCTACACGCCGAAGGGACGCATGCACGACACCCGCTGGCAGAACCGCACGCTGAGCGTCGACTACGTCGCGAGCCTGCACACGCCGCTCCGTGAGAACCTGACGTCGTCGCTTTCGGTCGGCGCGCAGTTGTTCCAGGACGAGACGAACAGCGTCGCGGCGTATTCTCAGGACTTCCCCGGACCCGGCGAGCCCACGGTATCCAGCGGCGGCACCGCTCTCGGGTTCGAGGACCGGCAGCGCGTGATCAACGCCGGCTTCTTCGTGCAGGACGTCCTGGGTGCGAAGGACCGCTACTTCCTCACCGTCGGTGTGCGCTTCGACGGGAACAGCGCCTTCGGCCAGAACCTCGGCCTGCAGGCCTATCCCAAGGTCAGCGGCAGCTACGTGATCTCCGACGAGGACTTCTGGAAGGAGAGCCTGGGGAGCATGAAGCTGCGTGCCGCGTGGGGCCAGGCCGGCCGGGCGCCGGGCGCGTTCGACGCCGTCCAGACGTGGAATCCCGACAAGCTCGGCAACAGCGTGGCATTTCTGCCGAACAACCTGGGGAATCCCGATCTCGGCCCCGAGCGCACCACGGAGCTCGAGGTGGGCTTCGACTGGTCGGGCCTCTCGGATCGTCTGACCCTCGACGCCACGTACTACCACCAGGTCACGAGCGACGCCCTCTTCCGGGTGTCGCAGATCCCGTCGGACGGCGGATGGGGGAGCCAGCTCGCCAACATCGGCGAGCTCAAGAACCAGGGCTTCGAGCTCACGGTGAACGGACACATCGTCCAGACCGCGAATTGGGGAT
Source organism: uncultured Gemmatimonadales bacterium (assembly GCA_963848895.1). Classification (GTDB taxonomy): domain Bacteria; phylum Gemmatimonadota; class Gemmatimonadetes; order Longimicrobiales; family Gaopeijiaceae; genus SZUA-318. Next base: position 3,208 of record CAWKGE010000012.1, on the reverse strand, counting down.
GGGAGGCCGGTATCACCCTCTCCACCAACAAGAGCGAGGTGACCGACCTGGGCGGGGTGACGGACTTCTCCGTGGGCAACCGCGGCTATATCGCGTTGGGTCAGCCGGCGCCGGTCATGCGAGGCCTTTGCGTCACCAACCCTGATGAGATCGCCGACCCCGTCATCGCGCAAGACTGCTACTACGGGCCCAACCAACCCACGAAGACGTTCATCGCCAGCACGTCCGTGCGCCTCCCCTGGGCGGGCGTGGAAGTGAGCACCCGGGGCGAGTACCAGGGCGGCAACTACGCGTACAGCCTCATGGACGGTGAGTCGATCACCCGTGGGATCCGGTGGCCAGCGTGCTTCAACTCGTATCCGAAGATCGAGTCGGGTGATCTCAGCCAGGTCACCGCGCAGGAGCGCGCCTACTGCATCCCGACGTTCGCGAACCGTGACTTCGCCATCTTCCCGATGGACTTCTTCCGGATGCGGGACCTGACGGTGAGCATTCCGCTCACGGCCTCGATCCTCGGCTCCGGCGGCGGACGGCTGTCGCTGTCGGCGGCGAACTTCTACACGTGGAAGAAGGCCTCGTACTCTCTGATCGATCCGGAGACGTCGGGTGGCTTCCAGACCGGTCAGAATGTGGGCGGGAACGAGTTCACGCACTCGGTAGGCGGGAGCATTCCGATCCCGGCGACCTACACGATCTCCCTCCGCATCAACTATTAGGGGGAGACGACGATGAACACGAACGATCCGAATCGTACGGGGAACCGTTCCATGAGATTTTCGACGACGACGCTCCGGCGGGGGCTCGCGCTGGTCGGGGCGTCCCTTCTCGGGGTCGCGCCCACGGCCTGCAACTTCGACGTGGCCAACCCCGGGCCCGTGCAGGCCGAGAACCTGAACGACCCGGGAGCCTTCTCGTCGATCATCGGCGGCATCAAGCGGGCGATGGTGGACGGACTGAACTACACGGCGCTGCAGGGCGCGTCCGTGACCCGCGAGCTGTTCCCGACGGGACAGACGGGGCAGTTCGGCATCGAGCCGTTCAACTCGGTGGGCTATCTCAACGAGGACGAGCAGGGGGCGCCGTGGTCCGGCGGCCAGCAGGCCAGGTGGCTGGCGGAGAGCGCGATCTCCCGCTTCGACGAGGTGCTCGGGGCGGAGGCGGGCTCGAGCGACTTCGTGGCCCAGGCCAACTTGTGGGCAGGGTACGCCAACCGGCTGCTGGGCGAGAACATGTGCGACGCGGTGATCGACGGCGGTCCGGCGATGGACCCGTCGGAGTACCTGAACCGCGCCAAGGACCAGTTCTCGCAGGCCATTACGGTGGGGGGCTCCGCGGGTGACAACACGAGCGTGACCGCGGCCTACGCGGGCCGTGCTGCAGTCGAGGTGCAGTTGGGCGACTGGACGGCCGCGGCGGCCGACGCCGCCAAGGTCCCGACGGACTTCCTCTTCCAGCTCCAGTTCTACAACATCGGCGACGACTACCAGCAGAACCGTATCGCCTGGGCCAGCATGAACCAGCCGTATAAGGCCCACAGTGAGTGGAACACGTGGTACGCCGACTACTACGAAGCGAGCGGAGATCCGCGTGTCGCCTACGAGTTCACGAACGACGTGGGCACGGGCGCGCTGGAGTGCTGCGGCGTGATCCCATGGTGGCCCCAGGAGAAGTACGACCGGGCCAGCCCGATGGACCTCTCCACGGGTACGGAGATGAGGCTCGTCGAGGCGGAGGCCCTGCTGCGCGACAACCAGATGGGCGCCGCGGTGGACAAGATCAACGAGGTCCGGGCGAAAGCCGGGGTACGACCCCATCGCGCCGGCTTCGATGGACGAGGCGTGGGCGCTGCTCAAGCGTGAGCGAGGGATCGATCTGTGGCTGGAAGGTCGGCGGCTGGGCGATCTACGCCGTTGGCAGGAGGACAACACTCCGGGTGCCCTGGATCCGAGGGAGGTGGTGGGTGAGGCCTCCCATCTGCAGGTCCAGGATCTCTGCTTCCCCATCTCCAAGGCCGAGAGGGATCGGAACCCGAACCTCGGATGAGGGGGAGGGTCGCCGGCTTGAAGGAGTAGGTTGCTCCGGCGGCGCGGATGGAAACGTGCGCCGGGATCGGCCCTGGGGGCTGGTCCCGGCGCACGGGTTCTCGTAATACCACGGATCGGCCCCCCTCGACCCGGCCGGCGTCGAGGGGGCCTCGGCGATCCCCGAACGGAGAGTCCCGACCAGTGGCGAACGGAAGCGATCGAAGGACGTTCCTCAAGCAGGGAGCCGCTTCGGCCGCGACACTGCTCGTGCTGTCGAGTTGCGCGCGTCCAGAAGTGGAGGATGAGTCGAAGGCCGGACTCGATCCCGCCCTCCTCGGCGCCGTGGGCGACGTGGTGCTGCCCAGCGAGCTGGGTGCGGATGGGAAGAAGCGCGTGGTGGACCGGTTCGAGACTTGGCTCTCTGGCTACGACCCCGTTCCCGAGCTGATGCATGGGTACGGGTCGCAGGAGATCCGTTACGGTCCGGGGGACCCGGCGCCCCGGTGGGCCTCCCAGCTCGGAGCGCTGGACCTGGAGGCCCGGAAGCGGTGGAGCAGGACATTCACCGAGGTGGAGCCGGAGCGGAGGCTGGAGATCATCCGCCGGCAGCTCGCGGGCTCGGACCTGCAGCGCCTGCCGAACCCGACCCGGGTGGAGCACGTGGCCGCGGCGCTCCTCGCCTGGTGGTTGGCTACTTCGGAGGCCACGAACCTCTGCTACCGGAGGAACATCAACCCCCTGACCTGTCGTCCGCTAAGCCTGTCTCCGGAGGAGCCGGCGCCTCTTGCAAGGGGGGGCTGAGCCATGCGACGTGTCGTGGAGAGTGACGTCTGCGTCATCGGCGCGGGCATCACCGCGGCAATGGTGGCCGCGAAGCTGGCGGACGAGCGAGACGCACGCATCGTGGTGGTGGAGGCCGGAGGCGATCCGCCGCCCATAGCGGAGCGGTACAGCCATCGTCAGCGCTGGTTGGACTACGAGGAGAACCCCTGGCCCGACGACCACGTGGCGTCGCAGGACGTGGAGGGTCGCCCAATGGGCTATTCCCCCTCGATGCAGGTGGGGGGACTCGCCATGCACTGGGGTGCCGTCACGCCCCGCTTCAGCCCGGAGGACATGAAGGTCCGCTCCACCTACGGGGTGGGAACCGACTGGCCGCTGGGCTACGAGGAGCTGGACCCGTT
>CAWKGE010000011.1:0-57650 GCA_963848895.1 uncultured Gemmatimonadales bacterium | reverse complement strand
TCAGCATGTGATTCAACCAGAGGCAAAGCGTAGGCGCAGCAACGGATTCTGGTTCCCCGAGCGAGTCTGCCGTCGCATGTTGTGAGGACCTCCATGTCGGCGACAGGAAGGTCCGCGTTGCCGACATGACTTCGATTCCTGCTCGAGTCTGGCCCGCGCTTCCATGTCCGAGTCACCCGACGAGCGCAAGGACCCGGCCCTCCATCACAGGTACCGCATGTGGTACCATTGTACGGTGCTCTTGAGGGTACTATTTTGGGTGGGTCTCTGGAACTGGAGGATCGATGACATCGAGAGGTCGCCGGACACTCGCACGCACCTTGGACGTAGCGCCCGCCGATCGACCGCGGAAAACCGGATGGCAGGTGCGGTCATCAGTTGCCGAGGCCGTCAAGCAGGCCGTGGAAGCTGGCGCGGCGGAAAGTCAGAACGCGTTTGTCGAGAAGGCCGTTATCCGTGAGTTGCGGGAGCTGCGGCGGCAGCGCGTCTACGACTCCTACGCCGAGGCCGCTTCGGATCCGGCGTTCCGCGAGGACATGGCCACCGTGACGCGGGCCTTCGAACCGGCGGTCGGGGAAGGCCTCCGGGAAGGAAAGGAGTAGCGGTGGGCTACATCGGCCCTGTCGGACGCTGGGAGATCTACTGGATCGACCTCGAGCCTCATGTTGGACGGGAGCAGGGGGGCGAGCGGCGCCCTGGGATTGTCATCTCGAACGACGGGTTCAATGCTCAGTTCGACGTTGTGACCGTCCTTCCGCTCACGAAGCTCGAGGGGAAACAGCGGCGGGTCTATCCGTTCGAGGTCCTCCTGCCATCGGAGGTAGTGGGCACAGGGTTCGGCAGCATTGTGATGCCGCAGCAGGTCCGCACGATCTCCAGGCTTCGCCTCGTCGAGCGGATCGGGGTTCTCGCTGACGAGGATCTCCGCGCACAGATCGAAAACCGCCTTCTCGAGCACCTCGGGATCGAGTTCGAAGCCGAGGAACTCTGAGGCCCCGTGCGCCTACGGTTCGTTTAGAATATCGAGGGCGAGACCCAGTACTTGGACGGTGCTCGGTTGTGACAATCTGTGTGACAAGACCCCTGTCGCCGACACCCTGAGTGCCGCCCACAGCTTCGGACGCTGTGGCCCGCATGAAGCCCGGAAGTGCCATGGAAACAACCACTTACGATCGCGTGTGACCAACGTGACCACCCAGCGGAATCGCTCTGAACCACGATCAGCATGTAGGGGAAGCGGGGGGTGCCGACAGATATGCGATGCGGGCAACGCGGATGTCGAGGACTCGCCATCGAGGAATCGGATCGGAGTGGAGCGACGCCCGATTGAGCGCGGCCTCATACCCCGCAGGCGCAGCGCCTCAGGGCGGCATCGAGGCAATCTATCTGCGTCCTAGGATCTTCCGCTTGTGACTCTCGGCCAACTCCTGTACCAGCCGGCTCGAGTGCTTCGCGCCCGGCAGCCACTCGGGGAAGGGTGGCGTAAGCTCGGGAGCGGTAGCCGCCACGAGTTGCGGGCAGTAGCGGTGCATCGCGGCATCAACCACGAGATACCCGTGATTCATCAGAACGGCGGTCTCCGCCTCGGAGAAGCGATCAAGATCCGTCCGGATGCGGGCGATGGTGCCGCGGGCGAAGTCGCGAGTGTAGCCGCGCAAATCGTCGGGGAGGAAGTCGCTCCGCGCGTGACCGATTGTCCAATACGCGCCCTTGCCGGTCTTCGCTTTGTAGCGCTCCACGAGCCAGCGGCGGCGGAGGCCGCGTGCTTGGTTCTCCTGCACGCCCTGATACCGCTTGATGCGCCTCGGCATTCCCTGATCCGGTAGCGCGGGGAACAGACCGCCGGCGTCGGAGACCAAGACGAATTCGTACTGCCCCGGATCGGTCGCGTCTGCGGACCACACTGGCTCGATGCCCATGTTGTCGTAGACACCTCCGTCGCTAAGACGCAGGTCGGACATTGCGCGCGCCCACACGATGGCGTCCTCAGGATAGGCGCCTCCCCACTCGCCGAGGGATGTCGCGATCGGCATCGGCTGAAACACAGGCGGGAAGCACGATGACGCGGCAACCGCCTTCCCGATGGTCCAATCGCGCGGGATTGTGATGGAACCCGTGCGGTAGGAGCCCATGCGACCGGCGTTGAACTCCCAGTTCGCTCCGAACGCAAGATCCGTCGCGCAGATTGTAAAGAGCGGAGGCAGTTCCGCCAGGAGCGTCGGTGTACGAAGTGCTTTGTCGTATGCCTTCGCGATGCCATCCACCGTGCTTCGCCACGGGAGGAGGCCCTTCAGGAACGCTGCCGTCCGAATGTTGCGGGCCGTTAGCCGCAAGAGCCGCCGCTCGAAGTCCCGTTCCCACTGTTGGACTGGCACTGTCGAGGTCGCCGGCCAGTTCCACGCGGTAGCGAGGAAGGCGGCCGTGATGCTGCCACCGGACACCGACGTGACCCTCTCGAAGCGTTGGTGATTCAACACGCCGAGTTCGTTGAGACGTCTAAGGGCGCCTGCGTGGAAGAGAGTAGCTCGATAGCCGCCTCCGGAGAGGCACAGTCCAATCCCCTTCATGTTCAATCCTCCTTACCTAGCGCGTCGTGCAGGGGTGACGCCTTCACACCGCCGCTTGGACCGCTCTCGATTCAAGCGGGCGTGCCGCTAGCCGCTGGGCGTGTCGTTCAATTCGAAGTGGTGCGTTCGACCAGTTCCGTACGCGCCCGCGAACTCGGAGGGGGCGCGTGATGACTGGAGTGACGCGTCGGGGGATGGGCGACGACTCTAGCGTTGGCCACCCAGCCGCGTGTCGAAGCACGTCTGCGGCGGGAGCGTCCATGGTGACTCGGCGGCCGGTTGCGCGATGCAAGTTCCTGCAGTTGCACCTATCTCCCCGGGGCGTCAGCGCTTCCTGACGTCCGCCGCGAACTTCACAGCGTGGTGTTCGTCGACCGTGAAGCGATAGGCCTCCTTCATGTTCTCCTTCCCACTGTGCGTGAAGACGAGCACGCGCCTCCCATCCGTACGGATCTGGATGATGCCAAAGCTCGTACGCTCGAAGCCGAAGTAGGACTTGCCCTTGTCCGTCTTCGAGGATCCTCGCAACTCAAAGAAGGCCGCCAGTTCCGTACACAGAACGATCGGTAGGCTTGCACGGGAGGCGCGGCCGAGGGCACCGATAAGCGTGGCGCGGGGATGGATGTATTCCTTCCGGCTACTCTCGTCTCCCGACGAGATCATTGACACGACAGGCGCGACGGCCTCGATCGCCGCGAGGTCGAAGTCCGCGGACCCGTGGTGGGGCGCCTTGAAAATCTCTGCCTGGAGCCCCCCGGGACCGACCTTCTTTCGTAGGAGCTCCATCGATTCCTGGTTCAGGTCGCCCGTGAAGAGGAAGCGGACGTTTCCATACGTCATGCGAAACGCGACCGAGTGCCCGTTGATCGTGTGCGAGGCGGAGTAGGGCCTCTTGCTGGAGCCATCATCCTCGACGCCGAGGGGCAACTCAACCGTCTTGGGCGGCGTCCGGAGGAAGGTGAGCACGGTGCGCCGCTTCCCGCCGCGCGTCGTTCTGCGCTCGATCGGGCCGATGACCTCCACCTCGATTCCCTCGGGCTCGAGAAACGAGAAAGCGTTCTTGTTGCCGAAAGCGAGCCGGCGCAGGTCGATTGTGCCGCGCTTCTCCCAGTGATTGAGCGTTGCGTTCCAGCGCTGAAAGTAGCGGTTCGCGTGTGTGGCGGGTGCGTCGCGCGGATCGTCGTACAGATCGGCGATCGCGAGCCCGAAGCTGGCGTCGACGGTCGTCCCGAACATCTCCCCGTCGTCGAGCTTGCTCGGGCCCTTCACCAGACCGTTGTGGTACACACGCTTCGGATGGAGGAAGAGACGCTTGCGAGGCGTCTTGTGCTTCTCCGAATCACGGATTTTGTTCAACCCATCGAAGTGGTCCGCGTCACCGTGCGTCACCACGATCGCATCGACCTCGAGGGGGGCGTCGGTCGAGCTACCCTGATAGCGTGCGGCGAGGTATCGGGCGAACAGTTGGTTGTCGCCCCCGTCGATCAGGATGACCTTCCCCTCCGGAGTCTCCACGACGAGGCCATCGCCCTGCTGGACGTCGACCATTGAGAATTTCAGGACGCTCTTGGCTTGCGTTGGCAGTTTCCCGCGGACCTCGCCGTCGAGGGGCCTACCGCCCTCCCCGGCGATCCTGACCTGAGTGTTGGCGCCAGCGTTGCCCATGACCTCGATAGCGTCGCCCCAGGCGAGCACTCGCCGCCCCTGGGCTGTGTGCACAGTGACGAGGTCCTCGCTGATATACCGTGTGCCTACCAATGCGCCACCCCCTGATCTAGTGTTGGTCCACCCGACTCGGAGCGATGCCCCACGAAGCCTCTGCCACGCCTTCGATGCGTCGGAGGAATCCGTCGGGCGATGCCGCCCACCGCCGCCATGAGCATGCGCTGGACGACCTGCGCGCTAGGCGGGAGCATCGAGGGAGAGGCATCGGCCGACGACGAGGAGGCCGGCGCCGGCAGCCAAGGCAAGGACAACCAGGTACGTCACCACGCCTCCCACAACACCGGCCTCCCCGGGGCTTGCGGCCCCGATTGCGCGATCTACAGATGAAGTGTGAGCCCGTCCTCGGCGTCGCCATACCTGACGGTGTAGCCGAAGCGCGCCATCCACTGGCTGTCGTCCCACCACCAGTTGAAGCGGCTGGGAACGTTGAATGCAAGCAAGGGATTCGGGTGGTTGCCGAAGGCTAGGACCCGGGCCACCGCCTCTGCGTCCGGGTGCTTGAAGCGCGAGCCATCCGTCGAGAAGAGCCAATTGGGGCAGTTGACGGCCTCGATTACCTGTCGGCTGGTGCTCTTCTTGCTCCCATGGTGGGAGAGCTTGAAGAGGTCGAGAGCCAAGCGTCTGTCGGGGCTCATCCGACCGATCACCTCGACCAGGTCCGACGAGAACGCGTCTCCCGTCAACAGCGCCCGCGTACCTCGGTACTCGAGGAGCAGCGCGATGCTGCTTCCGTTCGCCAGGCTGGCGTCGGCGCGGTCGTCGCCCGTGGCGAGCTCGATCAAGTCGGCGCGCGACTCGAGGGTGGGTGGCTCGTCCGACCCAAACGCCTCGAGCCCCGGCGCCACCACGTCGAGCGGGAGATTCCCCTTCGCGAGGGCCTCCTCGACCGTCTCCTTCCAAAGCGGGGCGAACCGCATCAAGCGCTGAGGAGTCGGCCCCAGGACCGTAAGCGTCAGACCGTCGTGGAAGGTCCGGACCGGAGGGTCCGCGTCGGGATCCCGGACGACCGGACCCCGGTTGAAAGCCTCGTTCCACGGTTGCGTTCGCAGCCAGCTAGAGAGTCGCTCTCCCTGAGCGGGACCCATGGCCTCCAGCGTCGAGTTCGGGCCAATGGTTCTCCCATTGAGGTGCTCGAAGCCATTGAACCAGACGTCGCCGATCTCCAGATCTGCGATTGGATCAGCCTCCGCCAGGCCCGTCAGTACGCCCCCAATGTGGTCGGCATCAACGTGCGTTACCACCAGGAGGTCGATGGTGCCACCCTCTGCTGCGAAGGACTCCAGCCGGGCCCTCATCCCCTCTCCGGTCGCCTCGGTCCCCATGTCGATCACCAGCGCGTGTGGCTGGTCCGCGTCGCCCCACCGGATCCAGAGTGCGTCGCCCTGCTTGGCCGGAAGGGACGTGAGGTGGATCACGGCCGTCACTCCGGGAGCCGCTGGGTGAGGCACAGAGCGTCCCGGTCAGTGTCAGGAGAGCGGTCTGCGAGGCGCGCGATGTCGTTGGTCCAGGACCCTCGCTCGCTCTCGTTCGGCCAGCGTCGGAGGAGCCCCAACAGGATGGAGTACGACTCCGTGAAGAGGACGCGCTGGGCGCTCGCCTCAGAGACGAGGGCACGCGCCCGATCGACATCGTCACGCAGGTCCATGAGCATCGCCGCCAACAGGATCTTCCCGTCTGGAAGCCACGAGAAGTCGCGGCACAGATTCTCAAGCCATGATCGATAGGATTCGAGCCGGCCCGCACGATAGAGGACGAGGGCGCCGAGCGCTGCTCCGGTCGGGTCATCATACTTGCCGCGCAGAAGTCCCGTGGCCTCGTCCGCCATCCTGGTAGCGTGCCCGAAGTGCCCGCTACCCACCATGTTCTGCAGGGCGTTGGCGACCGTTCGCTCCGACGAGATCCAGGCCGCCGCGCGGGGACCATGGGCCGTCTCGTCGACGCGAACCGTGCACGTGTTGAGATTGGGACCTCCGCCGGGGCTCGTAGGAAGGCTGAGTCGCAGGCGCTCGTCCCCGAGCCGCAGGGTGACCGCGGGGACCGCCTCGATGTCCGGCTTCGCCAGTAGGACCCAGAGCGTCCTGGTCTCGCGCAACACCTCCGCACCGTCCACATCGGTCAGCTCCACGCCCACGTTCGGCGCGATGGCGGCGCGCTCCCCCTCATTGATCTCCCCCACCCGCTGGAAGTAGCTTCGGGAGCGAAGCGTCGCCCGGAGCCGCGGCGTGCCGCCACGGGACGGATAGCCCTCGGGTCGTGGGGTCCCGAGGCCGATCCTCACCTCGGCGGTCTCGCCCTCCTCCACCTGTACGATTCGGCTGTGCTCGCCTCCGTCTTCGAGCACTGCGCTTACCTGGTAGATGCCGGGCTCGAGCTCGAGCTCGCCCTGACCCGAGCCGCGCATGACGACGCGCATATCGGCATCACGCACCTCATACGGCGCCTTGGCTCCGAAGTACATCGAGCGAGAATCGATCCGCACGTGGAGCTGTCCGGGTTCCTCGATTCCCTCGGGTGCGTCGGTCCGCATCTCGTTCATGAGGTGAGCTCCACGTCTTCGTGCGCCGCCGGGGGGCGCACGCTGATGAAGTCGGAGAATCTCTGGAATCCCGCCGCCGGTTTGATGGACAGTTCGTAGAAGCCGGCCACGAATCGACCCTGCATGGGCCACTCAGTGGCGTTCTCGAGGACAAAGCCCAGCTTGCCGTGCCGGAGCGAGCCCGCGCTCCCGTGCGTGGCCGCCTCGGGCTGGAGCGATACAGTGACGTCGACGTCCGGGGGCGCCCCATACTCGTGGAACAGCGCCTCGTTCAAGCGGCCTGCCGGGTCGACCGATTGCTCGACGCCCTCCACGACCGCCAGCGCCTCCACCCGACCCCGGAGGCGGCGGACCAGTTCCAGAACGGACACGTGCCACCGTTGCGAGATTCCCGGGTCTGGCGTCTGTGCGATGCCCCCGCGAAGCCCACCCAGGAGCGCCTCCGTGAACAGCGAGATGCCGCCCACGCGGGCGAATGCCTGCTCGCCAGTGCTGGCCGAGAGGAACATCGGCGTGGACCGAGCTGCGCCTCCCGGCTGATCGAGCACCAGGGCCCCCGCCAACGTCTCGAACCGACGCGCGACGCCGGGCTTCTGGCGGCAAGCATCGACGAACCAGAACTGCGTCTGCGCTGTTCCCGGGTGATCGAAGGCGTCATGAACCCCCGCCACGTCGATCGCGCCGCTTAAGAGACCCGGCAGCCCGGCCCCGCCGCAGTCGTGCAGGAGCACAATCGCGCCCGTATTGGTGAGTTGTACGCCGTGCCCGGCGACGAAGACCACTGCGACGTTGTCGGTGGATGTGTCGCACGTGGCACGAAATGCGATCAACTCCGCGGTCACGTTCGCCAGCGTGGCAGGGCTCGGCCCCAACGCATCAATGTCCGGTTGCACCGCCTCGCCGTCGGAGGGTGAGAGCAGCACACGCAAGCTGCTCAGAGGCTTGGCCTGGTTCGTGTACTCCTGCAGCATCCAAGCCGCGAACTCGGAGGCCGAGCGCGCAGCCGAGCCGAGTTGCCCCATACCAAGCAACTCGCCGGCGTGCGTGGGATCCGGCCCGTCGTCGAAGTGCCGATAGGCGCTGACCCCGATCACCAAGACGTGTGTGCCAGGGTCCGTCAGCTTCTCGGGGATCAGGGAGGGCATTGTCGGTACCTCAACTGAACGGCTTGGAGAGAATGATCCTCAGGAGAGGCTCCAGCGAGCTCTCCGGCTTCAGGGGCACCACGATGTCGCCCCTTAGATCAACGAACCCGGCGACCCACATGCCCAGGCCAAACCGAGCGAGCTTCGGCCACCTCGTGTCCACCAGGCCCACGAGCGTCGACGGATCGGCTCCTCGCGCCGCCGCATAGAGCACGCTCCGCTTCACCACGGACGCGATGCCGACCTGAGCGAGGGCGTAGGTCGGGTGTCCTGACAGGTCGGGGAACTCGATGTTCGCACCCAGCAGCAACGACCCGTTCGGGCGCCAACGGTCGAGGTCCACTCGTACATCATCGATCCGGTCCCGCGTATACAGCGAGTCCAGCGGGAGCAGCGTCCCATCAACGTCAGCGTTCGGGAAATCGAACGGGTCTTCCCGCCAAGCCGAGAATTCCGCTTCCAGATTGAAGCCGAACCTGTACCGCGTGTCGATGATCGGGTACCAATCCAACGTCATTCCTGTGCTGACGCGTTGGCTGGAGCGGAGGATTCCGACCACCGGGTCCGACTCCCCATTCGCAGACTCCCCCTTCCCGTTGCCACCGACCTCCGTAGCCTGCGGATCGTTTGTGTTGAACATGAGCCGGAAGATGAGGTAGAGTCCCCGCGTCAACGCCTGTTGCGCCGCGAAACCAACCTGCACACCGGCCGATGTGAGAAGCGCTTCACCATCGCCGGCCTGCGAACCGGCAGAGAAGACGGTACCGACCTCGGCGATGACCATCGTACCTCCCTCGCCACCTCGAATCTCGATGGATCCCCTCCGCGGTAGTTCGCGCGGGAGCGTTCCTCGCAAGTACCGACTCGAATACTCGGGATAGGAGGTATGCGCGATCGCGTCGCCGAAGTTCGCGTTGATGTAGTCGGCCAGCTCTCCGACCGTCTTGTCTCCGTACTCGACCATTGTGCGCGCACCGGTGGGCGTGGTGAGCACGAGATGATCCGCGAAGACGCGTAGCGTGGCGCCACGGCGCAGGGCGTGCTGGGCGCCCGCCACGTCCGGGGTTATGCGGAGAAGCACCTCATATTGGCCAGTGCGCTCGTCGTAGGGTACGAGCGGCACGCTGGGAGGAGGCAGATGGATGGACTGGGCGGCGGCGTGCGGTGGGACTAGGAAGAGCGCGCAGAACATCCACGTGAGGAGAGCCCTCGTTCTCCTCGAGCGCAGCGGCACGTCGCTCGAATCTCGATCCATGATCCACCCGGAGCAGAGAGCCGCGTGAACGCCGGCCGTCCACAGGATGAGAAAGGGGGGCCCAGTCAAGGCCAGTGTACGCGCAATCCACGTGTAGATCAACGTTCCCGCTTTCGCTGCCGTGCACAAGAAGGGTGGGGCGCCCACGCCTGCATCCAGTCAGGACGGCGTGGACCGGACACTCGCGCAGGGTCTTCCATCAGCTTTCCGCCCCCCAAGAGGTCTTCACGGTGCTTTGGGCGTCGCGTCGCCCATTGGAGTCTGAGTGGCATGCGCAGATGAATGCCTGCAATCACACAGAGAAGAAACTGAGGGATAATAGGCGGGCGCCACTATCTGGGTACCGGCGCGCGCACCTTAGCCGTTGTTACTGGCTCTTCTACGTAGAGCGTCGTGGAGTCGACGGCCGTGCCGGATCGGGCGACGATGACGACGGTGTCAGGCGTCGGCCCGCTTCGGAACATCAGGTTGCCGACACCGCCCTTGGCTCTGAGCGTCACCGCATTGGGGAGCTCCGACATCCCTCGATCGCATCTCGCCTGGGAGAGAGCGGCGTCGCACAACACCCCGCTTCCACGCACGAGCACGGTCACATCAACGTCGTAGTCCAAGAGGTCACCGGAGACGGAGAAGAGGGTTGTCCGAACCGTTGCGGTCTCGCTCGGGTCGATCTTGGGTGCGGGCTCCACATTCACCAGAAGCGTAGCCCCTTCCGGGGCGACGGGGTCGACCTGACTCAGGCAGGACCACGCGGTCAGGGCGACGGCCAGGGCGAGCGCTTCCGCGGGGTGCCTGGAACGGCGACCGTTGGCGCTGCCGAGAGTTACTCGGCCTTCGGCGTGAGGTAGCATGTGTCAATCGCCCTCAGAAGGTGAAGAGGCCATCGACCGGCACGAGGACGGCGATGCGACTGGTGAGAGGGATCCCTCGGGCAATGGGCAGGAGGATGGTGCCCCGTATGTTGAGGAACTTGAAGAACGGCACGTCTGACGAGCGGATGTAGAACTCCGCGAGTACGTTGAAGGCCTGCGGGCGCACAATCTCGCCGTCTACTTCGAACGGGGTCCGGTAGAGACTCGACACGAGTCCTACGCCGGAGGCCGATCCCTGGAAGGCCGAGCCTGTCAGCTCTTCGGCGCCCATCCAGAGTCCGGCGTAGGGGATCGTGTTGACCACCTTGGCAACAACCCCGCCCAGGAGTTGACGCTCCGGCGCCTCCGTGATGGGGTCCTTCCGCGGGGCGAAACCCACGGCGATGAGCGCGGTCGCCTCGGTGAGCCGCTTCTGCGTCGAGCGTACGCTGTCGGTGCTGGTTCGCGCCGTCAGAGCGAGGTCCACATTCGTGAGCGACACCAACCGGCTCGTCAACCGAAAGCGAAAACGGAGATCGAAGAACTCGTTGTCCGGTGTGACGCCCGCGATGCTCTTGATCGCCCCGATAGTCACGAAGCTCCGATTCAGCGACCAATCGGGGTCGTACGACATGGGTTGGCTCGCGACCCAGCATGTGCCCTCGGACTCGGGCGTATCGGGACATTGCGTAAGGGCGAATGTCAGGTAGTACGTGCCGCCGGGCCCGGACACCGATAGCGAGTCGAAGGTGGCCGTGCCGTCCTCAATGGATCGCCGGAGGCGGCTACCTCGAAGGTCTCCCTGCAGCTCGAAGCACGTGTAGGACTCCGGGTCCCCGACACACAGCCCGACCTCGACCTCCTGGTTCCCCAGCGGATTGCCGGCCGCATCCTCGACGCGGACCCGAGGCGGGCGCTGAAGGAGTGAATCCGCAATGATACGGTGAGACGGTTGGGTGACTATCAGGACTCTCGCAGGGTCCCCCTCCAGCACGGCAACGGAAATGGTGTCGGAGCGTGCCCCGCTGGCTATCACGAACAGGCGGAGGTCGCCCCGGGGACCGTACACCGCCAGCTCTTCGAACGAGGCGATGCCGGTCTCGCTGGTCAGCGCTGAGGAGCCACGAAGGCGATAGGATGAACTCAACGTCTCCACGCGGACCGTCTGTCCGGCGATGCGGTTACCCTGTGCGTCTTTGACAGTCACCTGCAGCGGTGTCCGCTCACCGGCGCGGACCGCAACCGGGAAAGGGGTGGTGAACTCCACGCTATCCGGGGGGCCCGCTTCGGGCCTGGCTCCAGCCTCCGACGTTGGCAACGCGGCCGTTGCCGTCTCGGGTGCCCTCGCGGCGTGGGGTAGTCGGCCTTGAAGGGCGACCTGGCCGGCGACGGGCGCGGCGAACGCCGCCGTGCACCACGCCACCGACAAGCCGGTGGCCAGGACGCGTCGGAAGGCAGTCACTCGCACCGCGATCGCCATGGTCACTCCTCTCGTTGCCATGAGCCTCCGCGGCCCTGCCGCGGCCGCGACCAACTCGATCGGACTTGTGAGCACGAAAGGACGTGGGGAGATCCACGTAGCAGACCGACGTCGGCAATCCCGCCCCCCATCCGGTTCGTGAAGCGCCTACGGAGTGCTAGACGGACTCACGATCTGATTTTCCGAGTGGGTGGTCGGAGGGCGTGCCGGGATGGTGTGAGGCGTGCCGGCGGCGAACCTTCGTGACGATCGAGGCGCTGCGCCTCGGTCAACCTCCCGAGGCCACCAGGGAGTCGAGCGCCGCGCCCAGGGTCGCCAGATCGGGAGGGGGCGGGCCTGCCAGGGTCACCATCACCCTCTCCGCGGCCGCGCGAGCGGCCTCGGGCATGTCCGGGCCGACGAGGTCGGCGAGCCTCTCCCGGACGGGCATGGAGGCGAAGAAGGCGGTGTCGCGCGCATGGGCCGCCATCCGTGCGGCTTCGGCGAGTCGGCCGAGCCGCCTCGTCGCCATGGGGGGCGGCGAGGCCAACTCGGCCTCGCGCAACAGGCCGCGCAGCTTGTCCGTTCCGACGGCGGCGCGTGCCGAATCGGCCAACTGCCGATAGAGCAGGGCCGATACGGCCCCCGCCGGATCCCCGTTGGTCTCGGCCGCGAGGAGGACGCCCGCCGAGGCCACCGCGTCCAAGTCTCCCGCCGCTATGGCCACCGCCAGGTCGACCTCTCGCACTCCGACCCGGAACGCGCGCCGCCGGGTCACCTCTGCGGCGGCGGCGTCGATCTCGCGTCCGCCACCGCGCAGGCGTGCCCAATCCTGCTCGAACAGACGCTCGAACTCGCCGGGGGCGGGGCGCTTCGTCGGATCGAGCATGTCCACGAGGGTCAGGACAGACGCCCCTTGAGCCGGTCGGCGGATGATCTCGACGGCCGTAGTGCCGAACACGGCCAGCGCCGCCAGGACCGCCGCCGCTGCCAGGGGCCTGCCCCACCGCCTGTGCGAGGATTCTCGTCTGCCCGTGGCGCGTCCGTCGTCGTCGGGGGAGGCCTGAAGTGACATCCCCTCCGGCCCGTCCAGCGTGCGCAGCGACTCCACGTACAGCTCGTACGCCTCGGGCGATTCGGCGAGGCGTTCGAGAACCCGCCCGCGGTGAGTCGCGTCCAGACGGCCGTCGATGAACGCGGCGAGCTCCTCGGGGTCGATGGGTGCTTGGCTCACGACACCATCCGCCACTCTTGTAGGGCGTCCATCACTTCGTCGGTGTGAATCCCCATGCCTTCCAGGACCGTCCGGAGCCGCTGCACGGTACGCTCGATCCTGGCGTACAGGGGCTTCTGGGGCAATCGGAGGTGTCGGGCGATGTCCGCCACGGTGAATCCGTCCATGAACCGCATTCTCACCACGACACGGTCCTCTGCAGGGAGGGAGGCGAGCGCCTCTTCCATGGCAGACCAGACACGGTGCATGGACTCCTCGGCCTGGTCTCGAATTACCGCCGTGTCCGCACGCATGCCAGAATCCACGTGGTCGAGGTGGGCGTCACCCACCATCTCGCGCCGATGCCGCGGCGGGATCTCCGCGAGGAGGACGGCAAGCTCCCGTTCCGTGGTATCCACGGTCCCCGCATGGAGGATGGTCTCGAAGGCCACTCCAGGAGCGAGCTCGTCACGATATACGAGAGCCTCGAGCCACACGGCCAGGGACCCGAGGCGCTTGGCCTTCGCCGACGCACGCCACTTGCCCCACCGGCTGTTGCGGAAGTCCCTGGCGAGGTTGTTGAGGACGACGGCAAGGTACGTGGCGATCGAACTGTGGCCGCGGAACTTCCTGAAGACCGCGTAGTCGTCATCGACGAGCCTGGCATGGACCCAGGATCGCAGGTCATCGGCGTCGTCGCCGACGAGCCCGTTCCTGCGACACAGAACGCCGAGGATGCGCTCGACTTGCTCGAGATTCTCGAGGAACAGCCTCTTCGCGTCCATGCCGCCGCTCGCGGGCCTCCGACTGCTTCGAAGCTCGGACGCCGGAGCACCGTCGTGTCACCCGGCGAACAAGGTGGGGAACGGCCTCCAATCTTCGAGCCCATTCGCGTTCTCGCAACGACGCGAATCACACTGCACTCCCATGGAAGAGGACACAGAGCTGGGCCCGAATCGGCTCCCGTGGGAAGGGCAAGCCGTCCAGGTGAGCCACCGCCACCGTCAGTGGACCCGCTTCGATCCCCTCGATGGATCGGGCCAGGAAGCGCCCCGCGCAATCCGCGGTCGACGCAGCTTTGGCGTATAAGCTCGGTCGGTTGACGCCCGGCCCCGCGGCGACGCTCATCTGGAGGACGCCGCCCCCGGATGCGTTCAGTGTCAGCCGGGCCGCCGTCGCCTCGGGCGGCAGGTCGATCGTGACGCACTCCCCCGCCCGTTCGATCTCCAGATCCAAGCAGACCCTCGCGATCGGCGCCATGACGGATGACGGAGTGCCCAACAACCCGGTGAGCCATCGGTAGCGATCCCATCCGATCCACGACCCTATTGCGGCCTCGTCTGCGATCTCCCGGTTGATCCCGATGACCTCGTAGCCCCTCGTACGTGATCGCCACATCACCGGGCCACCGGAGTTGAAGTTCCCCGCCTGCTTTCCTCCGTTGAGGCTGGGGTACCACCGCACGTCGAGGTTGTCACACCGAGGTGCCCCGGACGGGACCGTCGTGGTCACCTGCACGACCCTCTGGAGCGAGTGTAGACCCCCGTCCGCCATGCCGCGCCAGGCCCCGTATCCGCCGACATAGGCCCACCGGCCCTCCTTCTCCACCTTCCTGATCTTCCGGAGGCCGAGGGGAGCGGCGAAGCGGAGGTTCCCGTCCAGGCCAAGCGCCACGAGGTCGTCGCCGCGGGTGTACGAGCGGCCAATCGCCCTGCTCAGGTCCACGAAGCGGAACCCTTCGTAGGGGAAGAACGCCGCCATCGTGCGGGAGGCGTGCAGAAGCACGTGCTCGATGGTCAGGACCCTGTCGTTGCCGACCAGTACGCAGCTTCCGACCAGGCACCAATGCCGATTGCCACGATTTGCATTTGGTTGCGCCAGGCTCGAATCGAGCTCCAGGAGGGCGCCGATCTGGGGCAGGCAGGGAACGCTTGCTGGTTCGTGGGACATCGTCGGTGGCCCTATGGAGCGGTGAACGTGGCCGGTGCTTCGCGGGCCGGGAGACATTGAGGGCGACCTGGAATGCCGATGATGTCGTCGCTCACCCAACTCCCCAGGACGTGTGGCACGGGAGGCCGCTGCCGCTGGAACGCCGCGGCCAGACCGGCTGCATCACGCCTCAAGATGTAGTTGAGTGGAAAGTCCTGATCGTCGGCGCCGCCCCCACGGGACGTGGACGATGTGTCCTTCTGCGGTGGCGCGGGGGGGCGCATGTCGCAGAAGTGCCGAACCCAGACATCGATCTGACCGGCGACCGGGTGCAGCTCGATGCTCTTCCAGTCCCCCGCGAATTCCCGGAGCCTGAGAAAGAGCCGCTCGGGGTGGCCCAATTCGAGGCGGTGGGTGTTCGAGACGATGGCCTCCTCACCCATGCTCGGCCAGCCGTCGGACGAGTACGAGACCGGCGCCTCCCATTCGGTTGCCGACCCGAGCACGCCCTGATTCGCGTAGAAGCCAGCCTTGAGCCGATCGGTGGTTGTTCCTGTCCGCATCGGAAGGGTGGTGGCGTCCAGGGCCGCAAAATCACCCAGGCCTGCATCGTCGAGGATCTCCTCCAGGCTCGGGATCCCCCGCAGTGCTTCGGGGGTCAAGGCCATCGGCTGTACCTCGGGCCCTTCGGCGTCGAACGTCACCCAGTGACCCGAGATGTCCAGCGTGGTCCAGACAGAGGGGAGATCCGGCGAGAGGTGGGAGGCAAGCAAGTGCAGGAACGCCGCGTGCGCGCAGATCTCGCTGGCGTCGGGTGCCCTGAAGCGACGCGCCAACTCGCCGTCCTGACGCGGAAACAGGACGAGGAGCTGGTTACCGTCCTCGTGAGGCACGTAGTTGCCGGCGCCCTGGATCATGATGCGAGCTTCGAAGGGCATGGTCTTCTCCGTCGAGGGGGGAGGGGAGGGGGTCAGCGGAAGGCAGGACGTCACCGATGAGCTCGAGGCCTGCCCAGGAGCAGCAGTCGGCTCCGCTCGCCTCGAACGCATCGAGCTGTGCTGTGCGCAGTGCGTCGGCGGCGGAGGCTCCCGACAGCAACGACCGATGGAAAGCAACCGATAGCGTCTCCAGACGTTCGTCGTCCATCGGCCAAAGCGAAGCGACAACCGCGCTCGACCCCGCCGACAGGAAGGGGTCCGCCAGTCCGACCACGCCGCCGGAGCGCAACGGCTCGGTGCCCAGGGTGGAGCATGCGGACAGGACCACCAGCGTGGGTACGCGCGACAGTCCGTCGAGAAGGGCCGCCACCGGAGTGATTCCTCCTTTGCCCGTGGCGCCGGCTGCGAGGGCGAACGCCCCGCTACCGCCGAAACGGGAGGGCAGGGCGTGTGTTGCCATGTGCAGGACCTCCGCCTGATCGAGACGCATACGGACTGCCTCGCTCGTTGCAGAATCCCCGATGAGCAGCACCGCGTGGCCGCCGTAGAGGGCGGCGACCGCGCTCGCCTCTCGCCGGGCACCCGGCAGTCGCTCGAGCGGCAACATGGACGTCTCGAACGACGGGTCGCCCACGACGAGGGCGCGCCACGGTCGATCCCTCCGTAGGGAGACGATGGGAGGCGGCTGTGTCGCTGCGAGGACCGAGCGGCGCAGTGAGACCGAGCGATCCTCGACCACGCGTCTTCCGGTCACGGGATCGGTCAACGCGGCGAAGGGCACGTATTGGAGCATGCCGTCAGGCACCACGATCAGGGGGCCAGCGTCGCGGACGCCGCCCAGCGTAGGCGCCATCAGGACGCGGTTGAGGAGCTCTATCGTCTTGATGGAAGGAGGTGCTCCAGCGGCGTCCCGGAGGCGGGCCAGCAGCACCGCCGCCGAGCTCGGGTCCAGCCACCCGCTCGCTCGTTCGGACTCCGAGATCCGCCACCACGCGATCCTGTCGCGAACGACGGCGAAGCTCAGCACCACCGGAGGGAGCAACCCCAGGGCGCGCCAGGTCTCTCCACGGACCTCGAATCGGATCGCGGCGGGCTTTGCGGACTCCCTTCCCGGGGGCCTGCGAGCGTCCTCCAGGAAGGCCAGGGCGGTCCACGGGTCCCCCGCGTCCATGGACGCGGCAATCGCGGCGTCGAACACGCTTTGCATCGACCGCCAATAGGCCTC
This sequence comes from uncultured Gemmatimonadales bacterium, assembly GCA_963848895.1. Taxonomy (GTDB): domain Bacteria; phylum Gemmatimonadota; class Gemmatimonadetes; order Longimicrobiales; family Gaopeijiaceae; genus SZUA-318. Next base: position 40,807 of record CAWKGE010000011.1, on the reverse strand, counting down.
TTCCGCACCGCCCTCCGGCAGGTCACGCACGTAGCTTCTGGCTACGCGCGTGGCCTTGCCGAGGAGCAGGTTGGCACCGGCCTCATCGCCGGAGCGACGGGCGAGGGACGACTCGGCGAGGAGCGCATCGAGGTGCAGGGCTGGGGGCCCCGCCTGGCGAAAGAGCTCGCCCAGCTCGCGGATGTCCTCCGGGCGGACCGATGGGACATCCAGGGAGTCGTCGTTCAAAGAGGCTTCAATAGCGCCGAGGCGTGCACGGGCCATCCACTGCTCTCTCAAGAGTCGCGGCCCGATCGAGGCCGCCATCCGCGCGCCGGTCGCATATGCGGCCACAGCGCCCGGTATGTCGTACGCCCGCCGAAGCAGGTCGGCCTCCGTGATGACGGCCTCGACTCCCACGCTCGGATCGCCTTCTGCCACCCCCACCGCGCGGTACTCCTCCAGGTAGGAGCGCGCCGCTCGCGGAGACGCCAACATCGAGGAAAGCTGTGCTCCGGCCCAGAGAGCGTTCTTGTAGGTGAAGTGTGGACGGGGTCGCCGAAGCACACGCATCGCGCCGGGCAGCAGCGCCAGCGCGAGGTCCGGTGGTGCCACCGACGAAAGAAGCTCGGCCCGCAGCACCTGGATCGCGGCCACCTGATCGTCGTAGTGGCCGAGCGTGAAATCCGCCTCCGCCTTCTCGTATTCCTCCAGTGCGACACCCTGTCTACCCGTGCGACCGGAAGCGACCGCCAGCCCCCAATGGACCCGGGCCCGGAGCCATGGGGATGCCTGGAGAGCGGGCTCCGGAAGGAGCGCCCCGAAATCGCGCGCCGCACGCTGCGCGCCTCGGTCCTGCATCGTGACGCCCACCAAAAAGAACCGGATCCACGGCAGCATGACGCTTCCTCCGGGGGAGAGTCCGGCCCAGGCGGTCTCGAATTCGGACCTTGCCTCGTCGTACCGTTGCGCCGAAAAGAGAGCTCTGCCCCGCGTGAAAGCACGAGCCGCGCGCAGTCGCACGATGTCTCTCGTCGCCTGGAGCTCCTCGCTGACCAGGGCGAGGAGCGAGTCGTTCGCTTCGTGCTCCAGGCGGGTCGCGACCGCGGAGAATGCGGAGGACATCTCGTCGAGGTCCCCAGCCGACTCCAGGCGGGCGTCCAGCCACGTTGGCAGCAACGAGTCGGCGGCGACCTCGAAGTCGGCGCTCGATCCCGGTGGTGGCGCGCTGTCAGACGGGCCATTGGCTCGACAGGGGATTCGACTCGCCCGTCTACGCGCCTCGTTGGCCCAACTCGACGTCGAGTCCCGACCCAGGAATGCCTGCCACGAACGCGCCGCGGTCCAGCACAAGCCCAGGTCGTCCTGGACGAGCGCCCGATTGAACAGTGCAACCTCCGACTCCGGGTCGGCCTCCAGAGCCCGTAGCGTGTATTCCAACGCCAAGATCAGCAGTTGCTGACCGTGGCCCATCCGTGCGCTGGCGTGTGCCAGTGCCCCGGCGGCTGCGAGTACGTCTGCGGGCGGTCGCGCACTGTCGAGCAACTCATGGATGGCCTCTCGCGCCGGCTCCACCGCCGCAGTGTCCCCGAGTGCCAGCAATGCAGCGGCCGCGCGCGCAGCGGCGGTCGGGTCATCCACGCGCCTCGCGTCCCGAATCCAGGCGCGGCGGGTGATGGCATCGACACGCCGGCACGCGTCGGGCGGTGTGCCCGTCTCGCAGACGGGCGCATGAGCTGCATCGACCGAGACGCGGGCCTCCACCACCCTGGGAAGCTGCCCTCCGTCGATCGTGGATTCCCGCGCGCACGCGCCGAGACCTGTCATGACCCCAACCGTCGAGAGGATCGCGATCGGACTGGTGCCCCACCGGCGACGCCGTGCCTGGCTCTGGCCTGGCTCGCCGTCGATTGCCCCATAGACGGACGCGCGGCGCCCGTTTTCCCGTCGAGGCTGGGGCGCGCGAATGCCTGGCCGCCGGTCGGGGACACGCGATCGACTTCGCCCTTGGCACGGGCATGGCCGCTGGTCGGCATGCCGCGCTATCGGGCGTGTGGGGAGAGTCACAGGAGGGTGCTCGGTGCCAGGTGGAAGTCCCGCATCCGGAGTGGCCAAGGTTCGTCCCCCCGCGTCGGGGTCGCAAGCTACCTCTCGCGCCGCGGCCCGCCGACATCGGGGGAACCTACGTCCGGAGGAGAATCACGAGTCCCCCTTGTCCGGACGTCGGGAGGCGCGTCGTCCGCGTTCGGGGAGAAGGGAACCGCCGCCCACGCGTTGGATGGCAGGTCGGCCGCTTGCCCCGCGTCGCCGGGATCCCAGTAGGGTGGGTCATAGGCGGCGCCGGGATCCGGGGAAGGCCGGTCGTTGTGACGACTCTTGGGACAAGACCCCGTCGCCGACACCCAGAATGCGGCCCACACGCCCGCGCGGTCTGACCGACATGAAGCCGCCAAGAGCGCTCGAATGAACCACTTACATGAAGTGTGCTCGGCATGACCACCGAGCGGATCCGCGCTGAACCACGATCAGCATGTGGGGGAACCAGCGCGGCTCAGCGGCCGAGGACGGCGGCCTGCTCGTAGTTGCTCGGGACCGCCATCGGGCTCGGCGCCTCCCTGGGCATGGCCGGACTCATGGCGGGCCTCCTCTACCAGGTCCCGCCGCGAGATCCACGCACCTACGCGATGGTCGCGGGCGTCCTCGTCCTCTTTGGCGCCGTAGCGGCCGCGGCCCCCGCGTGGCGCGCTTCACGGGTGGATCCGGCCCTCACGCTGCGGAGCGAAGAGTAGCGCGGCTCCGGCTGGTTCCTGCCCGCGCATGCGCGACCATGCGTAGCCATTCCCCCATCGGCATTCGCGCTCACGAATCGTGGAAAGGCCAGCAATACTGCGGACGATGGGGGTTTCGCCACCCACAGCCGACTGAAAGCTCCCGCCCTTCGCGGGCGTACAGAAGGACGATCCTGGCGGTCACGGACGCAGCATCCCGGACGAGGGCACCACTGCGGAGCTGCACGGCTGATGACTTCGAAAAGTGGAGATGAGGAGGGAGCGAGGCCGATGGCTTCGGCCCAGGTCGTGGTGGGGCGTTCTCCTCCATGCCGGCGCCCTGCCGTAGCGGCCCTGGTCGCCGTGTTCCTGGCGGGACTCGCCACCACGGGCTGCATTCGTTACAGGGTGGTGGCCCTCGGGCCCCAAGCCCACTACCAGACCGCCTTTCCCGGGCGTGATGTCTCCGGACAGCTGGAGGAGACCTTCTCGGCCGTGAAGCGGATCCAGGTGACGGGGGTCTATGACCACTACCGCTTCTCGCCGGAGACCGCACCCCTCGAAGGGGATCCCCTGGGGGAAGACGTGCTGGCCCGGGCGGTGGACACCTTCAGGAGCTCCACCTCCCGGGGGGCTTCCGCGGTGCAGATCGGCAGGGCCGCCAGGGGGGTCACTCTCCTCACGAACCAACACGCCATCTCCTTCCCCGATACCGTCGTGGAGTACGCGGAGGCGGTGGGACGAGGGCACTCCCCGGCGCCGGGGCGCCGACCCATCGAGCGAATCTCCGTGAAGAGGGACCAGCACAACGTTGTCATTGACCGGGTCGCGGTTCAGCCCTTCGAGATCCTGGCCCGGGACGCCTCCGACGACCTGGCTCTCCTAGGCGCCTCCTATCCCTTGCCCACCGAGGGCCGGGTCCTCTCCCTACTCTCGGTGCGGGGCGGAGACTCGGACCGGCTTTCCTGGGGCTCTTTCGTTTACGTCCTCGGGTATCCCGGCGGATACCCCATGGTGACCAGGGGCCTCGTGAGCGATCCTCGGCGCGAGCTCACCCCCTCCTTCCTCATCGACGGACTCTGGAACGAGGGTATCAGCGGAGGACCCATCCTGGCGGTTCGGGGTGACGACGGCAGCCTGGAATGGGTGGGCATCGCCCGGGCGGCGGTAGGCAAGACCGAATACCGGCTGGTGCCTGACCCCGAAACCATCGAAGACCAGGACCAGGACCAGCGCCTTCTGTACGAGGGCAGAATCTACCTCGAGGAAGTTCAGCGGATCCTCTACGGGATCTCCCTCGCCGTCCCCATGAACACGATCCGTGCGTTCATGGACCGAAATCGTGCTGATCTCGAGCGCCGGGGGTGGGCGCTACCCGGGTTCTGACCGCGCCGGGGATCCCCGCGTCAGCGCACCTCCTGCCGCGTGGAGACCAGGATGGCCCCCAAGCCGTGATCCAGCCCCCAACGGGCGGTGGCCTCCAACCCGTTCAGGAACCGGATGGACGAGATGGACCGGACCGGGATCTGGCGCAGGTAGTCGGGGCCGCCCATGAGAGATCCGTCCAGGTAGACCTTGACGGTTTCCGGTTGGTTGATGCTGGTGGAGCCCCGAGTCCAGAGCCACCGGGGCCGGAGCGCCTGCACCACGCTGAAGGCGTCGCCGTATCCGGCGGCCTCCATCTCCGCGGCCGTGAGCAGAGTCTGGTCCTGCCCGTCCCCACCCCTGGTGCTCGAGCCGGTGGCGCACCCGTTCAGGGCCCACGCGGTCACCAGCAGGAATACCCGCCATGCACTCCAATGCGATCGGCCCATGATCCCCTCCTGGGAGGCCTCCTGGCGGTGACCGGGCGTCGCTGCCCGACCACCGCCAGGTGTGCCGCCTGGAAACGCCCGCCGGCTCAGTAGCCGGGGTTCTGCAGCAGGTTTGTGTTCACGTCCAACTCCGCCTGCGGGATGGGCAGGAGGAGGCGGCTCGCATCGATCTGGAGCTTCGTCTCGGCTTGCCCGAAGCGGCGCAGGTCGAAGAAACGATGCCCCTCGAAGGCCAGTTCCAGGCGCCTCTCGTTGAGGACCGCGTCCAGGAGGTTCGCCTGGCCCGTCACCGACACCGGCGTCGCACCGGCCCGAGCGCGCACCACGTTGATATCCGCCAGAACCGTTGCGTCCGACTCGCCCAGCCGGGCGTTCGCCTCCGCTCGAGCGAGGTACATCTCCGCCAGCCGCACGAGGATCAGGTTGTCATCCCCTGTCGCAAGTCGGGCATACTTGTAGATGTACGGCCTCCCGCTGGCGACTCCGATCTGGATGGAGGCGTCCCGACGGGAGTCGCCCGGCCCATAGAGGTCGAAGAGCTCCTCGGTGGGGGAGAAGCCCCAGCGGCCACCCAGCTCCTGTGGGAAGAACCAGAAGGCCAGGGCGTTGCCGTTGTTCACCGTGAATTGGATCTCGTAGATGGACTCCGCGCTGTGCTTCGTGGTGAAGAGGGACGCGAAGTCGGCCACCAGGCTGTAGTTGGGATCGGAGATCACGGCTGTGGCCTTGTCCCGTGCCTGGGCATACTGCCCGTTCTCCAGGTAGACCCGGGCAAGGAGGGCATTGGCCGCTCCTTTGGTGGCCTTCCCCGGGTTCAACTCGGCGGACAGGAGGCTGGCTGCCTGCCCCAGGTCCAGGATGATCTGGGCGTAGACGTCCTCCTGCGAGCTCCGGGCCACCTTGGACTCCTCGCCCACGCCCCTGGACGGCTCCAGCACCAGGGGCACCCCTCCGAACCACTGAACGAGGCGCAGGTAGTGGACCGCCCGGATGAAGCGGGCCGCGCCCTCGTACTCGGCCGCACGGGTGCTGGTCAGGTCGGACACGTCCGGAATCGACGCCAGCACCTCGTTGGCGCGGTTGATCCCGTCGTATTCGTCGGCCCACAGGGTGAGAACGGCTCCGTTGGCGGTCTCGATGGCGCGAAGCCCGAACTCCCGGTCCGTCTGATAGGTCCCGGTGAAGTCCAGGTTGTCGGCGTAGAGATCCGGGTAGGCCACGTATTCCCGATTCCCCGCTTGAAGGGATCGATAGGCGCCGTTCACGGCGAGCTCGATGCCCCGGGCCGAGTTCAGGGCCGTTTCGGAGTCGATGGACGCCGTGGGATCCGTAACGAGCTTGCGAGTCGCAGGCGGTCAACAGGAGCGCGGCTGCGACGATCATGTATGTCGTCTTCATGTCCCGATCTCCCGTCTCAAAGGCCGACGTTGATGCCGAACGTGAGCGTGCGCATCTGCGGCAACGCGTAGAAATCCCATCCGAAGGTGGCCTCGCTGGTGCCCGCCGAATTCACCTCCGGATCCCAGCCGGTGTACTTCGTACGCGTGTACACGTTCTGTCCCTGCACGTACACCCGCGCGCTTCGCAGGCCCAAGCGATTGGACAGGTCGGACGGCAGCGTGAAGCCGAGGACGACGTTCTTCAGGCGGATGTAGGAGCCGTCCTCGATGAACCGGGACGACGTCCTGGTGTTCTGGTTCGGATCTCCCCAGATGGCACGGGGCTCGGTGGTATTGGTGTTCGTCGGGGTCCAACGATTCAGGGCTCGGGTCGTGTGGTTGTCGCCCCCGCTCCCGTACTGGTCGGCGTAGACCCGGAACCCGTTGCGGATCTCATTCCCCTGGGAGAACTGCACGAAGGCCGTGAGATCCAGATTCCCGTAGCCGACGTTGTTGGTCCAGCCCCCCTCGTAGTCGGGCCAGGGGGATCCGATCATCTCCCGGTCGTCGGCGTTGATGACACCGTCGTTGTTCAGGTCCTTGAACCGGATGTCTCCGGGGGCGGTCGCCCTGGCCGGGTTGCTGTTGACCGTCTGCGTGGCGTGGGCCGCGATCTCCTCATAGCTCTGGAAGATGCCGTCGGCGACGTACCCGTAGTAGAAGCGCAGGGGCTTGCCCACTTCCACGCGACTGGTCGTGCCGATGGGCTGACCGTTGTACAGCTCCGTGACCTTGTTGCGGTTCCGGGACACGTTGAGCGTGCTGGTCCAGCGTCAGCCCACCTTGCTGCTCCGGCACGAAGATGCGGGCCGTGGTCGCGACCTCGACGCCCTTGTTCTCCATGGAGCCCACGTTGTCCCAGATGGAGTTGTACCCCGTGGTCCGGGGCACCGGGAGGGCCACCAGCAGATCGGTGGTCTTCTTCTGGTAGTAGTCCGCGTTGAAGGCGAGGCGGTTGGACGAGGACGGAGAAATCCGCGCCGAGGTTCAACTGTCTCGTCTTCTCCCACTTCAGGTTCGGATTCGCCAACTGGGAAGGGGCGATCCCGGGCACGTCGAAGTAGTTGGAGCCACCGGAGAACAGTCCCCGGGAGGCGAAGTTGCCCAGATTCTGCTGGTTCCCCGTCAGGCCGTAGCTGACCCGCAGGGCCAGGTTGCTCAGCACCGGCACGCCGTCCATGAAGGACTCGTCGCTGACGCGCCAGAGCACCGATCCCGAGGGGAAGGTCCCGTACCGGTTGTCCGTACCGAACCGGGAGGAGCCGTCACGACGGATGTTGAAGGTGGTGGTGAGGCGGTCGTCGAAGGTGTAGGAAAGGCGCCCGAAGTAGGACAGCAGGGTCCAGTCGCTACGGCTGGAGGTCCCGTCGGTGATGCTGGCTGCCGAGGTGATGTACTTGAAGTACTCCGTGGGGAACTGCTGCCCCTGCACCTCCAAGCCCTCGTTGACGTTCTCCTCGTAGCTGGTGCCTACCACACCGGAGACCGCGTGCCGCGTCCGCGAAGGTGCGGTCGAGGTTCACCCGGGCCTCGTAGGTCAGCTTGTTCACGAAGGAGCCGGTGGCGTTGGCCGATCCACCCACGCCCGCCGCTGGACCGTAGACCGGGGAATCGTAGGACCGGCCCCGGAGCGTCAGGTTGTCCAACCCGAAGGTGACCCGGCCGGTGATGCCCTCCGCAAGCGTGTACGCAGCGAAGGCGTTCCCCAGGATGCGGATCCCCCTGTCCTGGGCTTCCCGCTCCTTCGTCATGGCTACCGGGTTGGCGTACCACGTGTCGAACCAGCTGCCGTCCTCGTTGTAGATGGGCTGGATGGGCGGGACGGCCAGAGCGTTGGCCCACGGGCTGTAGATGTTGTTGTCCGCGGGAGCCCGGTCGTAGATGCTCCGGGTGAGGGCCACGTTGGTGCCCAGAGACACCTTCTCGATGGGATCGTAGTCCAGGTTGATGCGGCCGTTGAGCCGACGGTACCCTTGGCTCGACACCACGCCGTCCTGCGTCAGGGAGCTCCCCGAGACGTAGTAGCGCATGCGATCGCTTCCGCCCCGAATGGAGGCTTCCATGCTCGCCATGGGGGCCGGGTCCGTGACCTGGGCCACCCAGTTGACGTCGGTTCCCGGCCTCGAGTCGACGATGTCGGTGACATCGTAGGTTCCGACGCCGTACCTGGCCGCCAGGCCCTCGTTGTAGACCTCCGTGTACTGCGCGGCGTTCAGCAGGGCCACCGTCCGCCAGAAATTCTGCGTTCCGTAGTAGGCGCCGAAGGTGATCTCGGGGCGCTGGACGGAGCCGCGCTTCGTGGTGACGATGACCACGCCGTTGGAGGCCCGGGATCCGTAGATGGCCGCCGCCGAAGCGTCCTTGAGGATCTCGATGCTCTCGATCTCGTTGGAGTCCAGGTCCCCCAGGGCATCGATGCTCTGGCCACCAAAGCCTCCCAGGCGCGAGTAGTCACCCTGGTTCACGGGGATGCCATCGACGACCCAGAGCGGATCGTTGCCTCCGGAGATGGAGGACGAGCCGCGAACCCGGATGGTGGCGGCACCGCCAGGAGTGCCCGAGTTCTGGTTGATCTGGACACCGGCCAACCGCCCCTGAAGAGCTTGGTTGATGGAGGTGACCGGGATCTCCTTGACGTCATCGATCCGTCAGCGAGGAGACGGCGCCGGCCACGTTGGCCCGCCGCTCCGTGCCGTAGCCGGTGACCACCAGCTCGTCGAGGAGGAGGGGGTCCGGCTCGAGGGAGAGATTCAGGGCCGCCGCGGCGGCCCCCACCGTCACCTCCATCGTCGCCTGCCGGTACCCGAGGACGCTGGCGCGAAGGGTTTGAGGTCCGTAGGGGACGGACGGGAAGAGAAAGCGGCCCCGCTCGTCCGTCATCGCCGTGAGGTCATGGGCCGGGATCTCGATGAGGACGCCCCAAAGCGGCCGCTGCGAATCCCTGGCGACGACCTGTCCCGTGACGGCCCCGCGCTCCTGCGCGAGCCCCGTCGCGGGAAGTGCCACAAGAGTTGTCAGCACTGCCAGTGAGAACAGGAAATTCTTCATGGGTTTCTCCTGCCTGAGGAAGGATCCAAGACAGCGTGAGGCACCGACACCGCAGCCCCCCCGACCGCGAACAACACGCTCCACTCACCTCTCGCTGTGTCCGTCGCGTGTACCCTGTGGCCACTCGACTCCTCCAACTCGATGGCAATCAATGGCGTTGGATGTCCACGAGCTCGATGGGACCTGCGGCGACGGTCACAACCTTCGACTGAGACGAGTGGCCAATGATGACCGCTCGAATGTCCAAGGCGTGCCTCAGGGACGGAGGTGGGCAGGCGGCGACCCTGAGCGTTGGTTGTCCCCCTGATCCCGGAGACTCAGATGACGATCCGAGCTCCGGCGATAGGCGCCATCGTGCGCGCATCGGTCACGGTGGATGTCACCGACCGGACCTGCTCGACGAGGGACTGGGGGCGCTCCCGCGGGCAACACTGCGACGGCAGCGAGAGTGACCATGCGGACGGATTTCGAAGTCCATAGGCACCACCCCCTCTCATCAGTGTTCCAGATGGGGCCAAGCCGGCGCGCTGACGTCGTCGCCAGGGGCAGGGGCGGGTATCGACCTCGACGGTGGCTACAATAGGGCGGCGATCGATCGGAGGTCAAGGCCATATCTTCTTGGTGCCGTGCGTTTCTCGTAGCCCGCGTTGTCGGCCAGGGATCCCTCCGATGCCATCTCCCGCGACGGCGCTACCGCAGGAAGCGGAAGTCCACCACCAAAGGGCGGTCCATGTGGCGAGATCGTGGCCCGTGGAGGCGTCGCTCGCAGGTGCCGAGGTCGCTCCCACCGCGCCCGGCCAGTTGCGCGGCGCGGGCAAGCGCACGTCATTTGACGGAGCCTCCATCCGCAGCTGCTTGTTCTCCCGCCTCGAGCGGCGCAGCTCCCCGCGCTCCATACTGGCCCGAATGTTCAAGAAGCGGCTCATGGGGTACCGGGCCATGGGCTATCGGATCGCCGAGGTGCCGGCAGACGACGTTCATGACCTGACGATCGAGTACGACGATGACGCGGTCGTTTGATGGCGAACGCGCGTGACGTCAACGAAGTCGCAGCTCCGGGACCTCGTGGAGCAGGCGACGGTGGACTGCTACAACGAATCCGAACAAATCACTGGCCTCTGCACGATGATCGAGGAGTACCTGGCCGTCCCGTTCCGGACGAATGGCTGGCCGTGGAGGTCACCGTGGAGAGGGTCGACCTCACGGGCGCCGTAGAGGTCGTCGTCGTGTGCCGGCGAAAGGGCGTTCGCCAGCGGATCCCCGTTCTCGATCTGCCCATGCCGACGCCACCTCCGGATGGTTGGGAGTGGATCGAGGCGTACCGGTACTGGGCCCGAGGCGGTCCGTAGCACGGGGGCAGGGCCGCGGGACGAAGCGCCCTTGAGAACAGAGGTGTCGTACCGTACGTTTAACTATAATGTACCGTACGATCCCAGGAGTTGCCACATGACCAAGACCCGGACCTACACCATTTCCCGCCTACGAGCCGATCTCTACCGGGTCATCGACCAGATTCTCGAGACGGGGGAGCCCATCGAGATTGAACGCAACGGCCGCCGGCTGCGCATTGTCCCCGCCGAAGCCGCCAGCCGCCTCGCCGCGCTGCGGCCCCATCCCGACTATCTCTCCGGGGATCCCGAGTCCCTGGTGCACGTGGACTGGTCGGATGAGTGGAAGCCGTGATCTACCTCGACACGCACATGGTCGCCTGGCTGTATGCAGGCGCCGACGAACGGATGTCACCGGCCGCGCGCAGGGCCTTGCGAGACTCCGATGACAGACGGGTTTCGCCGATGGTCCGGCTGGAACTGCAGTACCTCTTCGAGGTCGGTCGCGTCACGGTGCCCGCCGCGAAGGTGATGGATGAGCTGCGTACGGCTCTGGGGCTCACGGTCTGCGACGCATCGTTCGTGGCGGTGGCCCATGTGGCTGAGGACCTCACATGGACGCGCGACCCGTTCGACCGGCTGATCGTGGCGCACGCGGCTCTTCATGACGCACCGCTGGTAACCAAGGACGAAGCCATGCATCATCATTACCCACGTTGTGTCTGGTGAGCGGAGCGTGCGGGGCCGGCGTGCCGCAATTGTGACAACCTCTGTGACAAACCCCTGTCACCGACACCCCCAATGCGGCCCACACGCCCGCGCGGTCTGGCCGACATGAAGCCGCCAGGAGCGCTCGAATCAACCACTTACCATGAAATCTGCTCGACATGACCACCGAGCGGATCCGCGCTGAACCAAGATCAGCATGTGATTGAACCACCCCCGCCTACTCACAGAGAGCTTCGTCGTGGATCCGTTGGCCGGCACCAACTGGAGCGCCCCGGACACCGTGCGCAGCTTTGCCGCATCCCCGCCCAACGCCGTGCTCATGGACTTCGCGGGCGGCGAGTTGGAGCGGTCGCAGACTCGCCACGCCCTGGACCTTGGATGCGGCGCCGGGCGCAACGCGGTCCCCTTGGCCGCGGCGGGTTGGCACGTCCTCGGCCTCGACCTGTCGTGGCCCATGCTCTGCGCCGCCTCGGCCCGGGCGGCGGCGGCCGGCGTGGGCGCACGAGTGGCATGGGGTTTGGCGCCTATGGAGCGGATACCGGCGCGGGACCGGAGCTTCGATCTGGTCGTGGCCCACGGCATCTGGAACCTTGCGCCTTCGACCTCGGTTTTCCGGCAGGCCGTCGCCGAAGCCGCCCGGGTGGCCCGGCCGGCGGCCGGGCTCTTCGTGTTCACTTTCTCCCGCGCCACACTGCCTCCTGACGCCGAGCCGGTGAAAGGCGAGGCGTTCGTGTTCACGCAGTTCTCGGGGCGGGCGCAGTGTTTCCTCACCGAAGGCCAACTCGTGGAGGAGATGGGTCGGGTCGGGTTCGAGCCTGACCCGGCGGTGCCCGTGACCGAGTACAACCGCCCGCCGGGCGGCCTGCGCCTTGGTGGCCCTCCGGTCATCCTCGAGGCCGCGTTCAGGTTTCAGCGAGAGGGAGACTAGGGGACGCCCTGGGAGCCGTGAACCTGCGCGGCACGGGCTTCGCGTCCAGGGATGTGGTGACCCGGAGCCTCACGGCACGCGTGGGAGACCTCAAACGTACGGTGGAGATCAACGTCCCCGGCTTGCCGGGTTTCTGATGGCGAAGACCGCGGCGGCGCGGGACCGGCGGACGACGAAGGATCAACCAGAGCCCCACTCACTCGCACGGACGTTCGCCCCGGGCTCGCGGGTGGCGCAGGGTGGACGCACGCGCAGCGATCCCACTAGCCTTCACACCATGACTCGCTTTCTCCTGACCTGGATCGCGTTCGCGACCCTCCCGCTCGGGGTTTCCCGGGGCGGGAGCGCGGCCGAGCTGCGGGCCGGTGGGGAGTCCACGCGCCCGGTGCTCCAGCTCGAGGCCTGCTCGAGCGATGTGCTGGCGCGCACCGAGTCCGGGTCGACGGATCTCCGGCCGACCCACATCCCGCCCCTCGCTTCGTCAGGGGCCGCGCGGCTCGACCTCAAGCCAATCTCTGTTGGGCCGCTCGCGCAGGAGCCCGGCCGGTCCGGGCCTCCGTCGCGCGTCTTCCTTCTGCCGGAAGCCCGAGCCCCACCGGCGTAGTCCTGCACCACGACGACATCGAGAGTGCCGTCCCACCGCCCGCATCGCCGAGGCGGGGGCGTGTGCTCATCCATCGTTCACGTCAGGACTACGACGGAAGGGACCCATGAAGACCATTCGATCACGAGTGCTGCTGATCGTGCTGCTCGTGATGGGCAGCGTATTCTCCCTCATCCCCCGCACGGTTGTCGAACGCACCCACGACCCGGCCACCGGGCGGATGGTCGAGACCCGGGTACGGCGGATCCCCATCCACCTGGGCCTGGACCTGAGAGGTGGGACCCACCTGGTGCTGGAGGTGGATCCTTCGAAGGCGCACGTGGCGGATTGCGCCGATGCCATCGACGGAGCGGCACGGGTGATCCGGAACCGCGTGAGCGAGTTCGGCACCGCGAGTCCGGTCATTCAGGTCGCGGGTGCGTGTCGACTCATCGTGGAGCTGCCCGGTGAGCGCGATCCCGCCCGTGCCCGCTCCATCGTGCAGCGCACCGCCTTCCTCGAGTTCCGGCTGGTCGACGCCCAGGACCGATTCGCCGCCCTCGCGCCCGCCGTGGCCGAGGCCGCCGGCGAGGCGGGAAGCCTGGTGCGAGGCACGCTGCCCGGGGCGTACCTCCTTCCCGAACGGCTGGTGGACCGCGTGCAGGAGTCGATGAAGTGGTCGGGCGCCGGCCGGCCGCTGCCGTCCTCCCTGGAGGTGCGCTGGGGCACCGACGTGAGGAGGCTCGGGGGTGAGGACGTTCGTCCCTTCTACGTGGTCCGGTCCCGCCCCGTGGTCACCGGCGAGACCCTGATCGGCGCCACCGCCGCGCGCGATCCCGTCACCGGGCAGCCGCAGGTGCAATTCCAGTTGACGCGGGCGGCGGGCAACACGTTCGCCGACATCACCGGGCGCCACGTCGGATCGTATCTCGCCATCCTCCTCGACGGCCGGGTCCAGGGGGCGCCGGCCGTGATCCAGGATCGCATCGGCGCCACCGGGCGCATCGAGTTGCCGGGGCGCAGCATGCAGGAAGCCAGCGACCTGGCCCTCGTCCTCCGGGCGGGCGCCCTGCCGGCTCCGCTACGGGTCGTGGAGGAGCGCACGGTGGGACCGTCCCTCGGCACGGACTCCATCGAGGCCGGGGTGCGTACCTCGGCGTTGGCCGTGGCCCTCGTCGTCCTCGTGATGACGCTCTACTACCGCTTCTCCGGCGTGCTCGCCGTGGGCGCGCTCGGCCTCTACCTGCTGTTCTCGCTGGGCGGCCTGGCCGTGTTCGGCTCGACGCTCACCCTGCCCGGCATCGCGGGCTTCGCCCTGGCCATCGGGATGGCCGTGGACGCCAACGTGCTGATCTTCGAGCGCATCCGCGAGGAGCTGGCGCACACGCGCTCCGTGCGCACGGCGGTGGATCGCGGGTTCCGCCACGCCATGAGCGCCATCGTGGACTCCAACGTCACCACCGCCCTCACCGCGCTCATCCTCTACCGTGTGGGAACCGACCCCGTGAAGGGATTCGCGGTCACCCTGCTCATCGGCCTGTGCGCGTCCATGTTCGCCGCCATCTTCGTGACCCGCACGTTGTTCATGATCTGGCTGCGGCGGAGGGGGAGCCTCGCCAGGCTGAGCCACCGGGAGATCGCTCCCCTCACCGGAGCCCGCTTCGACTTCATGCGCGCGCGCCGATGGGTGGTGGCGGCGACCGGTGGGCTCATCGTCGCCGGCCTCGTCATGTTCGCGGTGCGGGGCGTGAGCTACGGCATCGACTTCACGGGTGGAGCGCTGCTCCAGGTCCGGACCGAACAGCCGGTGTCCACCAACACCCTCCGCGCCGCCCTCGCGGCGAGCCCTCTCGAAGGGGCGGAGATCCAGAGCTTCGGCTCCGATCGCGACTTCCTCATCCGCGCCCGCCCCGAGGGGTCGCCGGCGGACGCCCCGAAGACATCGGCGAGGGGGCACGCGCCGCCCTCGACGGCGCCCTCGGCTCCGACGGGTACGAGGTGATGGGTTCGGAGGCGGTGGGGCCCCAGGTCGGAAGCGAGCTCCAGCAGAGGGCAGGGGCCGCCATCGCGGTCAGCTTCGCCGCCACGCTCGCCTATCTCGCCCTCCGCTTCGAGTGGCGCCTCGGGCTCGCCGCCGTGGCCGCCACGGCGCACGACATCGTCGCCACCCTCGCCTTCATGCGGCTCCTGAACCTGGACGTGAGCCTCATCACCGTAGCCGGCGTCCTCACCGTCCTCGGGTACTCGTTGAACGACACCATCGTGATCTTCGACCGCGTGCGCGAGAACCTGCGCGCCGCGCCGCGGGCGGATCTGCGGGACGTGCTGAACCGATCCATCAACGAGACCCTGCCCAGGACCGTGCTCACGGCCGGCACCACGCTCCTTGCGGCCCTCCTGTTGGCGGGCTTCGCCGGTGCGGCCATCCGCCCCCTGGCGCTGGTCATGAGCTTCGGCATCACGGTCGGCACGCTGTCGTCGATCTTCGTGGCGGCTCCGGTCCTCCTGTGGCTGAGTGCGCCGCGACCTCGGCGCGGGGGGGCCCGGAAGCCGGTTCAGCGGGGACTCCCGCCGGTTCCCGGCCGGCGGGAGTGTCGGTGATCATGTCCCCGGACGTGATCTTGCGGAGCCGCGGAATGGCCCAGGTACTATCTTGGACGGACCCCGGACCAGGAGGATCCATGGAAGCTGGCGCGGCGGAGAGCCAGAACGCGTTTGCCATTCCCCCGGGCAGTCAGCGGGCGACGCCCAGCGCATTGCAGGAGCCGTTCTTGGATCACGACACCATCGCCGTCATCGATTTCGGCGGGCAGTATGCCCACCTCATCGCCACCAAGATCCGCCACCTGGGCGTACGCGCCGAGATCCGGCAACCCGACGACCCGATCGAGGCGTTCGACGGCTACCGGGGGATCGTCATCTCCGGGAGCCCGAGCCTGTCCTCCAGAGGCGAGGACTCGGCCTACACCCACGGGATCTACGACCTCGACCTGCCCATCCTCGGCTTCTGCTTCGGCCACCAGGAGATCGCCAAGCACTACGGGGGAGGCGTGATGAACGGGGGTCGGGAGTGGGGGAAGGCGGACCTGCACATCGAAGGCGACCACCCCCTCTTCAAGGGGCTGGGGCCGGTGGAGCCGGTCTTCATGAGCCACTTCGACTCGGTGACGTCCGTGGGGCCGGAGTTCCGGGAGCTGGGCATGACGGTCACCGGTGAGGGGTCTCCGGAGCACCGATACGCCGCGATCGCGTCGGACTCGCTGCGCCGCTACGGGTTCCAGTTCCATCCGGAGGTGGACGACACCGTGCACGGCGAGGCGATGATCTCGAACTACGTGTTCGAGATCTGCGCGTGCCGCCCTTCCTGGAGCATGGAGAGCTTCCTGGAGGAGGAAATCGGCCGGGTGCGTGCGCAGGTGGGTGACGAATCGGTCTTCCTCCTGGCGTCCGGAGGCGTGGACTCGACCGTGGCGGCCGTGGTGTTGGGGCGCGCGCTCGGGCCGGAGCGGGTGCACCTCCTGCACATCGACAACGGCCTCATGCGCAAGGACGAGAGCGCGCAGGTGCTCGCCACCTTCTCCTCTCTGGGACTCGACCGACATCTCCACTTCGTGGACGCCGGGGAGCGCTTCCTCTCCGCGCTGGCGGGTGTGGCCGATCCGGAGAGGAAGCGCCGGATCATCGGTGACACCTTCATCGAGGTCTTCCAGTCCGAGGCCGAGCACCTGGACGTCACCGAGCACCTGCTGGCGCAGGGCACCATCTATCCGGACACGATCGAGACGGGTGGGACCCGTCGCGCCGAGACGATCAAGACCCACCACAACCGGGTGCCCGTCATCGAGGAGATGATCCGCGAGGGAAGGGTGGTCGAGCCGCTGGCCGGGCTGTACAAGGTGGAGGTCCGGGAGCTCGGCGAACGGCTGGGGATCCCGCGGGCCGCGCTCTGGCGTCATCCCTTCCCGGGCCCCGGCCTGGGCGTGCGGCTACTCTGCAGCGAGGGGGTCGCCGACCGGGAGGGCGTCGAGGCCATGGAAGCCCTCCCCGAGCTCGCCGCTCGCTACGGTCTCGACGCCATGGTGCTGCCGCTCCGGTCGGTGGGCGTGAAGGCCGATCTCAGGGCGTACGAGCACCCGGTCCTGCTCTCCGGCCGGGTACCGTGGGCCTCGTTGCTCGACGCGGTCTCGGCCATCACGTCGGAGGTGCCGGGCATCAACCGCTGCGTGTGGAATCTCACCGACCGGCACCCGACGTCGGCCCGACCCGTGAAGGCCTTCACGACCCGGGAGCGGCTGGACGTGCTCCGCGAGGCCGACCACATCGTGATGGAGGGGCTGCGCATCCACGGCCTCTACGACGCGGTCTGGCAGTGTCCCACCGTGCTTCTTCCGCTGGCGCTGGACGGAGCCGAGGGTGAGACGGTCGTGGTGCGACCGGTACGATCCGCACGGGCGATGACCGCGACGCCGATGGAGTTGCCCGAAGCGCTCCTGGAGGAGCTCCGGGAGAAGATCCTCGGCCTGGCGGGGGTCTCCGGCCTCCTCCTGGACGTGACGTCCAAGCCGCCCGGCACCATCGAGTGGGAATAGCGCGGGCTCCGGCGCCACCGTCGTCGCCTCTAGCGTGAGGCCAGCCCCTGCACGTTGCTGTCAAAGAGCTTGAAACGCAGGCCCTGGTCGGATGCCGCCGTGCCCCAGGAAGCGGCCGCCGTCCAGGTCGGTGAACGTCAGTCGCAAGACGTCGCCCCCCACGTCCCAAGCCAGATAGCTACCGTTGCTCACGGGAGCCGGGGCCCGGGAAGCGCGCATCCAGACGAAGACGGCCGCGGCGGCGGCGAGGACGAGGAAGAGCTTCCGCATGAAGGATCCTCCTTCGGGTGGGGCGCGCTCCGGGGGCGAACCTCGCGCGGCCCTCAGAACGCTTTCAGGTAGGTGAGCTTCACGACGCCGGTGCGCCGGGTCCAACGGTGGGCGTAGGGATCCATGAGATCGCCGGCGAAGTACCCGGTGTCGAAGACCACGAAGAGGTCGCTCCCCGGCGCGTCATGACGAGGTAGTCGCCGGCGAGGAACTCGATCGATGTCGTGCAGGAGTGACATCTGTGGCAGGCGCGCGACCGACGTCGACCGGGTGGGCCCGCGTCGGTCCATGCAGCTGCGCCCCGGGACAGTGCGGGAAAGGTGTTCCGGGCAGGGGCCGGGGGGCGCGGGCCCCTCCGCGGATAGGGTGCGGCCAGATGCGGCGCAAATCTTGCAAGGCCTCATTCGCTTATTCTTGTGCCGCCGCCACTTGGCGATGTGCACCGAGACCTCGCAGACCGGAGGTAAGCGCATGCGTTGTCGAACCGCGGGAATGGTGCTGGCCGTTTCCCTGATCGCTTCCGCCGGGCTTCACGCCCAGGCGATCGACGGGGCCGCCTCCGGGATCGCCGGCCCCACTACGACGATCGACTTCAGTGAGGTCGCCCTGAGCGACGGGGATGCGGCGGCAGGCAACTGGGCGTCCTACGGTGTCTCCTTCGAGCACCTCTACTGGGGTAGTGCCGGCTACTTCGGGTCCGCCTTCACCACGCCGGCCATCTACAATTTCCCCCCGGGGTCGTGCTGCGACGCCTCGTTCGCCATGGTCTTCGGCAGCCCGGTCAGTGGCGCTTCCTTCAACGCGGTGGACAATTCGTCCACCTCCACGGTGTTCTCGGCGTATCTCGGAGGAAGCCTGGTTTCCAGCTTCGTCAACGCCGTACCCATCGCCAACGACGCCGCCACGACCGGCCTGTTCTGGGGCTTCGACGGAATCGTGTTCGACCGGCTGGAGATCAGCCACACGGCCTCCGGTTTCGGCATCGACAACCTCTCGTACACCTCGACGGTGCCCGAGCCCGGGACGGTGGGACTCGTCGCGACGGGCCTGATCGGCCTCCTGGGTGTGATGTCCCGGCGGCGGCGTCGGGAGGGCGAAGTGGCCTGACGTCCCAGCAGGTCCGGGACACATCTGCGTTTCCAACGGGGAACCGGCCTCGGGCGCGAGCTCGGGTCGGTTCCCCGCAGTATTTGTGCGGACTGTCGCGGCCGCCCACCTGAGGCTCGAGCTGAAACCGAGCCGCGTGCGCTACTGCGAGCTCCTCGACGTGGTGCGCCGGATGGCTAGCGCGGCGCCCCTCCGGGAACATGCGGTTGCCCCCCGGGCGTTCTTCAAGCGGCCCTGCACGTTCCCCACACGCCCCGAACCATGCTCTTCCGCCGAAAGCCAGCCGTCGAGCCACCCCTCGTCTACGCCTACGACGACGACTTCGATCAGCTCATCGCCGAAGAGGGCGTCGCGGTGGTGGATTTCTGGGCGCCGTGGTGCGGGCCGTGCAGGATGATGGAGCCCATTCTCGGGGAGATCGCCGTGGAGTGGGCATCCCGGGGCGTGAGGGTCGTGAAGGTGAACGTCGACGAGGCGCCCGGTGTCGCCGAGGCCTTCGGCATCCGCTCCATCCCGACGGCGGTGTTCTTCCGGAACGGTGAGCCGCTCTTCGAGATGGTGGGGCTGCTGTCGAAGCCGGTCCTGGAGCGCGAGTTGGGAGAGCTCGTGCCGGACCCCAGGGTCGACGCGTGAGGTGGGGCGGGCGCGAAGAGCCGCCCGCCCCAACACGCCGCCTACGGCTCGCGCCGGAACCGCTGCACCTGACCCCCGCGGCTACGGCCCCGCGCGTACGCCCGCTGGCTCATGTACTTGACGTCCGACGCCTCGACCGCGCGCTCGTCGAAGGAGGCGGCCATGCCCTCCAGATCGCGCGCCTCCTCCCGGAGGTCGGTGTCGTCCATCCCCGAGGCGTCGACGCAGGCCGAGTACCCGCGGAGCGCTTCGGCGGCGGCCGCGTAGTCCCCACGCTCGCGAGCGTCCAACGCCTCACGACGAACCCGGGCCGCCTCGAGCAGGAGGATCTCCTTGCGCACCTCCGGCTCGACCTTGCCACCCTCCTCGGGGGAGAGCGTCATGGGCAGGTCGATCTCGTGGAGCTCGACGCCCCCGGCCTCCGTGACGACGTGCGCCGTGACCGTGAAGCGGCCGAGATCGGCGACGCCGTCGGCTCCGATTCCGTCCGGTGGAACGAGGAAGGCGGCGAGGATGCGGCGGGGCTCCCGCGCGTACACGTCGCCGACCTGGAGCGTCAGGGTCCCGCCGTCCGCATCGGAAGGGTAGTCGTGCAGGACCTGCACGTTGCTCACGCCCGCGCCCGGCTCGACGGTGACGCGGACGTTCTGGGCGGCGATGGAGAGCAGGCCCTCGAGCTCCTCCTCGAACACGCCCGAGGCCTGGTCGGCCTGCTCGATGTAGTACGTGGCGCCGCGGCCGGCGTCGGCCATGGCGGTGAGCAGGGCCTCGTCGTAGTCCGCCCCGAAGCCGATCGTGGTGGTGCTCACACCGCTCCCCGCGGCCGTGGCGCACAGGCCGGTGAGCTGGCTCGGTTCCGTCAGTCCGGCATTGGCCTGACCGTCGGTGAGGAGGATGACGCGGTTGACCCCGCCGTCACGGAGGTTCGCGGCGACGAGGTCGCGGCCCCGCAGCCAGCCACCGCTCAGGTTCGTGGTGCCGCCGGCGTGGATCTTCCGGATCAGGTCGGGGAGGTCCTCCTGCGCCTCGCCGGTGGCGGGCGGCGCGACCACCTGCACCTCGTGGTCGAAGGCCACCACGCTCACGGTGTCCTCGGGGGAGAGGCGGCGCACGAGCATCGCGGCGGCCTGCAGGGCGGCCTCGAGCTTCTCCCCCGCCATGGAGCCGGACCGGTCCAGGACGAGGGCGAGGTCGAGGGGCGTGCGGTCGCGGTCCTTCGGGGCTTCTCCCTCGATGCGCAGCAGCGCGTGGACCATCCATCCGCCGTCGGCGACGGCCTCGTGGTCCAGGAGCACGGTGGTCTTCATGCGATCTCCGTCGCTGGAAGGTGACGGAGCGAAGATCGCGGGGGGGTGTGACAGTGGAGGCGGGAGCGCTACGCGCGCAGCCTTTCCACCACCTCCAGCAGGAGGCTGCGCACCTCTTCCGGCTCGAGGATCTCCGCCTCCGGACCGTACGTGAGTGCGTGTGTCACCACCCAGTGCGGGTCGGCCACGTGGTGGCAGACCACCACGCTGCCGTCGCGCTCCTCCTCCCACCCGCCCGGCCAGCCGTCCGCGCGCTCGCGGACCCAGCGGGCGATGCGCGGCGAGTAGCGCACCTTCACCTCCATGTCGCACGCGGCCCGGTAGACGCGATGGGCGTCGAGCCAGTCGGAGGGATCGAAGTCGGCCGGGACCTCGAACGTCGCGTCCGAGTCGGCGGCCTCGAGGATCCTGTCCATCCGGAAGACGCGCATGCCCTCCTTCACGGCGCACCACCCCACCACGTACCATGCGCCCTCGGCGTGCAGGATCGCGTAGGGGTGGATGAGGCGCGCGTCCATGTCCGTGGCGGAGGCCTTGGCGTAGACGATCGCGCAGGCACGCCGGTCGCGGGCCGCGGCGAACACCGTCTCCCGGATCCCGGCCGGGTCCGGAACCTGATCCTCCGCGAGGACCGGGTCCCGGAGAGGCGCGCCGGTCTCGTCCACGGGCGAGCAGCCGAGGTGTTGCTCGGCGCGGCGCAGGAGAGAGGAGCGCCGTTCGGCGTCGGCGACGTGCGACGCCGCGCCCGTGCCCCTGAGGGCGAGCGCCAGGCACAGCGTCTCCTTCGGGGAGAGGCGCATCGGCCGTTCCAACCCCGACGCGTGGTAGACCCGCACCCTGCCTCCCTCGAGCAGGATGCTGACGTCGTCCGGCCATCCGCCGGGGTGGTAGTAGGCCCGTGCCGTCACCAGCTCCAGGTCCTCGAGGATCCGCTTCTCCGTGGTCTCGAGCGCACCCGCGAGATCCTTCAAGGGGGCGCCCCCTTCGCGAGCCGCGGCGGGCAGCACGTGGAGCAGGCGCTCCAGGCGATCCTCGGCGCGGATCCCGTCAGGCATCGGTCCCCTCCCGCGCGCTGCCGTACCGCCGGGCGACCGCCGACAGCATGGACTGGAACGCCGCGTGGAGCTCCGGCGGGTCCTCCACGCGGGCGTCTCCCTCGAGGCTGAGCACCCAGCGCAGGAACGGCTCCGGTCGGTGCACGCGGATCTCGCGGAGCTGGCTCCCGTCCTCTTCCTCCCTGACCAGCGTGCCGTGCCCGTTCCGCTCCGCCCACACCGAACGGGGGAAGCGGAAGTGGACATGGGCGGCGAGCGGCGGCTGCTCGGGCGCGTCGGAGATCTCCCACGCCCGGCGGCCCGCGAACGCGGTCAGTTCGAAGTCCGCGGGGACCTCGTAGTCCGGCGTGCCCGGGCGTTTGCGGTTCACCGACACGTCGGCCATGCGACCCAGGCGGAACATGCGGGTGTCCTCGCGCTCCTCGGCCCACGCCACCAGGTACCAGCGTCCGTGCTGGAAGAGCAGGCCGTACGGTCGCACGGTGCGGACGGCCTCGTCGTCGCGGCCCATCGAGCGATAGCGGAACGTGACCCGCTTGCGCTCCAGGAGCGCTTCGGAGAGGCGCTGTAGCGTGTCGGCGCCCGCCGCGGTCTCGGGGTCCTCGACGTAGACGACAGGCGAGGGAGCGAGGAGGTCCGGATCGAGGTCGAAGGCGAGCTTGCGGAACGCGGAGCGGGCTTCGCGGCGCAGGGGGAATCCCGGAATCGAGGCCACGTCGCGTAGCCCCTCCAGCGCCGCGGCGGCTTCGTCCTCCGCCACCAGGAAGTCGCCGGGCCTGGGCAGGGGAGCGCTCGACGGGTCGGTCCCTTTCTCCTCCTCCGCGGCCCGCACCAGGCGCAGGTACGGGAGGTGGAACCGCGCGTGCGCCAGGCGATAGCCATGGCTGCGCTCCGAGCCCTGCTGGATCTCGAAGGTGACCGTCTCGATGGGGATGCCCTTCGCGCGCAGCTCGTCCTTGTCCCGCTCGAACATCCGGCGCGCGGACTCCGGGTCCTTGTCTCCCTCCTCGAGGCCCGCGGCGTAGGCCGGCACCGCGGCCCACAACTCCTCCTGCGTGACCGGGAAGCGCCGACCCGCGAGGAAGGCCACCACGTCGAGCCACCGCTGGATCTTCGTGGGCTTGTCGGGCATCGAGCTCGGGGTACGGAGGCGAACGTGGGCTTCGGGAACGCTTCGGGAATATACGGCGGTGGTGTGACGGGGGGAGACAGAGGGTCGCGTGGATCTGGGCAAGCTGTCCCGGCGGCGATCTCGATCGGGTGAGGAGGTGACGGGAGAGGCCAGGCGGCGCGGCCTTCGCCTGCATGTGGAAAAGCCGTCCCATCCAGACATGGACAGCATGTTCGGCCCTGCGCCCGGGGAAGGGCGGCATGCCCCTCGGAAGCAGCGTAGACGGGGTCTCCGCGTGCCCAGCGCCTACGTCGGCGGCACGTGGGCGCTCCGAGGACCTCCCGAGCCCGTTTCGTGGCGCAGAAGGAGCGTCAGAGGGTAGCCGAAGCGACGCTTATATTTCGGGGAATGTTCGGTATCGGTCATCCCCCGTTTCGAGAGGTGCCCATGCTGTCCTCGGCCCTTCAGCGCCCCACCCCCGACGACGGCCGACGTGGCCCGGTCACACGGCTCCTGCTCGTCCGCGAGGCCGCTCCCGCCTACGGCCAGGTCGGCGGCGCCGGCACCGGTGCAGCGGACTCGCTGGACGACGACGCGCTCGAGGAGCTCGGTGACGAGATCGCCATCCTCGCCGCGCACATCCATGCGGCCACGCATCGGTTGCTCGTCCTGATCGCCCGCTTCGATCGAGCGCGGGGATGGGAGCGCGACGGGCACCGGTCGTGCGCGCACTGGCTGGCGTTCCGGACCGGGATCGACCTCGGGGCCGCGAGGGAGAAGGTGCGGACGGCGCGCGCGCTGCAGGATCTGCCTGCCACGAGCGCGAGCATGGCGCGCGGCGAGTTGTCGTTCTCGCAGGTTCGTGCCCTGACACGTGCCGCGACCGGGGAGAACGAGGACTACCTGCTCGAGCTCGCGCAGGGCTGCACCACGGCGCAGCTCGAGCGGATCGTGCGCGGGTGGAGGAAGGGCAGCCGGCAGGACGAGGGAGCGCGCGAGCGGGAGCGGCACGAGCGTCGCAGGCTCAGCGTGTTCCCGGACGGTGAGGGGATGTACGTCGTGAAGGCGCTCGTCGAGCCCGAGGTCGCCGCAGTGCTCCTGCGCGCCCTCGAGGCCGGGAGCGATGCGCTGTTCAGGCGGGACCGTCCCGCTTCGCCGCACGGCGAGGAGGAATCGAGGCGCGCGGCCGCACGCCGACGGGCGGATGCGATCGGGCTCGTCGCGGAGCGTGCGCTGGCGGCCGGGTTCGGCGGGGCGGAGGAGGGAGCCGGCCCCGAGGTTCCCGTGAGCGGCACGCGCGCCGAGCGCTTCCAGGTGGTGCTGCACGTGGACGCGGAGACGCTGTCGGAGGAGCGCGCCGCAGCCGGCGCCGGCACCGGCACGAGCGCGTCGTCGCCCCACGGCTCCGGCGGCCCCGGGCCGCGCTCCCATCTCGAGGACGGCACACGCGTTTCAGCTGAAACGTCCCGGAGGCTCTCCTGCGACGCCGGCAGGGTCACGGTCACGCACGCACGGGACGGCTCGGTGCTCGACGTCGGCCGCAAGACCCGCACGATCCCGCCCGCGCTCCGGCGCGCGCTCGAGGTCCGGGATCGCGGGTGCCGGTTTCCAGGCTGCGGCCTTCGCTTCACCGACGCGCATCACGTGAAGCACTGGGCCGACGGGGGAGAGACCAGGCTCGGCAACACGCTGCTCGTGTGTCGTCATCACCATCGACTGCTCCACGAGGGTGGCTGGCGAGTGATGTGGTGGGGGCCGGGTCGGGCGGTGTTCGTGGATCCGAGGGGTGGGGAGCACTACGACGGCGGGTGGGAGCCGCCGGCAGCCGGGTCGGCGTCCGTAGAGGAGCTGGTGGAGGAGAATCGGCGGCTGGGGGTCGAGCCGGATTGGAGGACGGCGGGGGCGCGGTGGAAGCGGGTGGAGGATGTGCCGGATCGGGTATGGTTCAGGGCGATGGAGGGGGTGGCGTGAAGGGGAGTCCCAGCACGGTTTCCCAGGCACCCGCCAGCGGCTCGAGCACGGACCCCTTCACCCACGTCACTCCACCGCGGCCCGCGAGCTGACCGTAGGCCCACCGCGCGATGCGCTTCGAGGCCCGGAGATCGTGTCGGATGCGGTTGGCGTCGAACTCGGCGGCGAGCGCGTCGCCTAGCGTCTCGTTCCGTTCCACCCAGCGGGCCAGGTGCGGCTCGGCTGCGAGATGGTCGGACTTCCTGCGGTTACACTCGGCATGGGCGAGAACGAAGTTGTGGCCGAGGTCCGTGGGATAGCGCCACCAGGGGATGAAGTGGTCGATGTCCGATCTCGCGCGGATGCGCTTCCGGCAGTAGAAGCAGCGACCGTCCTGCGCCTCGGAGAGGACGGGCCGGAGCGGCGCCAGGGATTGCCGGTCGGAGCCGAACAGGAAGTCGCGCAGGTCGGCCTGCTCGCCGAGGACGCCGGCGTTGGTGCGGCGGATGAAGTGCGACCACGCACCCTCGACCAGGTCGAGGACGAGAGGGTGGAACGCCCGAAAGCAGGTCGCGACGCCCGGGAGCAGGGTGATCTCCCGAGCTCCGCGGTCCTGTCGGTAGAGCACGTCGTGCACGGCATTCCCCACCCGCTGGAGGCGCCAGAGGGGCATCCCGCGCACGGTGCGGTCCACGGCCTTGACGAGTCGCTCCCACGAGGCCGCGTCCTGCCGCACGTCGACCAGGTTGTCGCCGTATCGGGCGCGCGCCTCGGCCACACGGCTGACGATGGCGGCCGGACGGCCGGTGTTCTGGCGCAGCAGTCCCGCCTCCAGGGTGCCCGGAAACGGAACCACCTGCCGCCAGTAGAGACGGATGAAGCGCTCGGCGACCGCACGCGTGGGCAGCGTGAGCGGCGCGCCCGAGTCGTCCCCTCGCTCCACGGCCAGGTCCGCGAGCGCGTGGATGAGCGCGAACTTGTAGGTGGCGACGAAGCTCCCCTCGTCCAGGATCCGCTGGAGGTTCTGCAGGAAGGTGACCTGCGCCTGCGGCGTGGGTGGCTCCCAGGGTCTCGGGGTCACGGCCCCGAATCGACCCGACCGGACCAGTAGTCGGCCCGTTCCGGGATCACCCATCGGACGCCGCCGCGGGGATCCGGGACGTCGCCCGAGCGTCGGGGGATGACGTGGACGTGCGCGTGCGCGACGGTCTGGCCGGCGG
The DNA here is from genome assembly GCA_963848895.1 of uncultured Gemmatimonadales bacterium. GTDB lineage: Bacteria > Gemmatimonadota > Gemmatimonadetes > Longimicrobiales > Gaopeijiaceae > SZUA-318. The sequence continues at coordinate 14,949 of CAWKGE010000011.1, read as the reverse complement.
CACCCCCGTCGTTGAGTCCGACGTTCACGCCCTCGGCGTCGTGCAGCGGCCGCAGCTCGACGTGGAGTCGCCGGACCAGGCGCCAGAGATCGTCCCACTCCTCGGGCGTCAGCGCGAAGAGGCTGGCCGCGTGCCGGCGCGGGACGACGAGCGTGTGGCCGGGCGCCACGGGATAGGCGTCACGGATTGCGATGCAGTGTGCCGACTCGGCGAGGATCGCGTCGGAGCCGGGATTGCAGAAGGGGCACGCGCGCGAGGGGCTCATGCTCGGCAATCTAGGGCGGCGCGGAAGGCAACGCAGCGTCGCCTCGGCGCGCCCACTCAGTCGTCGAACTCGTCCGGGAGCCAGAGAAGCTCGGTGTCGGCCCACTCCTCTTCCCCCTCCGGAGCTTCGAGGTCGTACGCCCGGTCGCGGGTCGGCGCCTGGTGCCTCGGGAGGCGTGCTTCGTGGGCCTTCACGATCCCGCGAAGGAGCCAGGCGAGGGCCCCGTAGATCGCGAGCGTGTCGAGGAGTCCGGCGTGGAGATGTCCATGACCGGAAGGTGGAGCCGGGGTGCGACAGTGGGGGCGCGGTCCATGTGGAGGCGCGGCCACGCGGCTCGAGGCCGCGCGTCGAGCCGCCGAACCCCCCTTTATTTTTCGGGTGTTGTTCGGTCCGTTGCCGATGCCCGGAGGTCTGCCCCCATGTCGATGTCGTCCTCGTCCGCCGCCGCCGTCCCCACGTTCACGCTTCCCCGAGAGGATCCCTGGGCGCTGCCCCTCCGCGGCCATCTCCAGGTCGTTCGCGAGGCCGCTCCCCAGCGTTACGCAGCGGAGGTGGAGGAGAAGGAGGAGCAGAACGAGGACGACATCCTCGAGGCCCTCGGCGACGAGATCGCCACCCTCGCCGCGCACATCCACGCCGCCACCCATCGCATGCTCCAGCTCATCGCAGAGTTCGACGAGCGGCGCGGCTGGGAGCGGGACGGCCACCGAACGTGCGCCCACTGGCTCGCGTTCAGGACCGGCAGCGACCTCGGGACCGCGCGGGAGAAGGTGCGCGTCGCCCGGGCGCTGCGCGATCTTCCCCTGATCAGCGCCAGCATGGCGCGCGGAGAGCTGTCGTTCTCGAAGGTGCGGGCGCTCACGCGCGTGGCGACCGAGGAGAACGAAGCCGAGCTCCTGGAGGTCGCCCACGGCTGTACCACGGCTCAGCTGGAACGCATCCTCCGGAGCTGGCGCAGAGGGAACCGGAAGGACGAGGCCGCCCGGGAGCGGGAGCGGCACGAAGCGCGGAGCTTCGCCGTGTTTCCCGATGATGACGGTATGTACGTCGTCAAAGGCCGGCTCGAGCCCGAGGTAGCCGCCGTGATCATGAAGGCCATCGACGCGGCCAGCCAGGCGCTCTGGAGGCAGGACCCCGACGGGCCCGCCGCGCGGATGGCCTCCGAGGAGGAGACCCTCTGGGCCGCCGCCCAGCGGAGGGCGGACGCCCTCGGGCTCGTGGCCGAACGCGCGCTCGCGGCCGGGTTCGGGGGTGGCGCGGACGATGCCCCCATCTCCGGCACGCGCGCCGCGCGTTTCCAGGTCGTGCTGCACGTGGACGCGGAGACGCTGGCTGAGGAGGACAGCTCTGAGGCGGACCCCGCGACCACCGGCGACGCTCGGCCCGGGCCCCGCTCCCACCTGGAGGACGGCACACGCGTTTCAGCTGAAACGTCCCGGCGCCTCGCGTGCGACTGCGGCCTCGTGCCCGTAACGCGAGCGGGACGGCTCCGTCCTGGACATCGGGCGCCGGACGCGGACCATCCCCCCCGCGCTACGGCGCGCGCTGGAGGTGCGGGACCAGGGCTGCCGCTTCCCAGGATGTGGTTTGCGCTTCACCGACGCGCATCACCTCGAGCACTGGGCCGACGGGGGCGAGACCAGCCTGGCCAACACGCTCCTGCTCTGCCGTCACCACCACCGGCTCGTCCACGAAGGCGGCTGGCGGGTCACGTGGTGGGGCGAGGGGCGGCCGGTCTTCGTGGATCCGCGGGGCGGGGAGCACTTCGACGGCAGGTGGCGGGACGGGGGGTGCGCTTCCGCGCAGGGGCTGGTGGAGAGCAACCGGGCGCGGGGGGTGGAGGTGGATTGGCGGACGGCTTCGGCGCGGTGGAAGGGGGTGGAGGATGTTCCGGATCTCGTGTGGTCCAGGGCGATGGAGGGGGTGGGGTAGGTGTCGCTCTTTTGCGCTTCGAGGGCCCGCACGGTAGCGTGGCTTGCCCACGCCCTCCCCCGGGGTGGCCCCACCGAATCCCTGCTCTCATGCAACTATATCGCGGGTCTGCGCAGTTCTTCGTGCAGGACAGTCGGCACAACGCCATCGCCGACAAGCTGACGACGGCGTTCGAGACCCACTTCCGCCACCGCCCCTCCCCGGCCGAGGTAGCGAGTTGGCGCAACAGCCTGCGCGCGATGTCCGACGTCCTGCTGCAGGGCGAGCTGCTCGAGACCAGCATCGTTCTCGAGTACCAGCTTCCCGCTCACGAGCCGCAGACTCGATTGCATGGTCCTGGGTCGCGATCGATCTGCCCGGGATCGTGCCGTCATCGTTGAGCTGAAGCAATGGGAGCAGGCCGACGTCAGCGATGTCGAAGGGTGCGTCGAAACCTGGGTGGGCGGGAACATCCGGGAGGTACTGCACCCGAGCACCAGGTGAGTCAGTACCGCCAGTATCTCGAGGATTGCCACTACGCCTTCAGTGGGCTGAAGCCGATCCGACTGGATGCGTGCAGTTATCTGCATAACGCATCCGCTGTCACCACCACCGAGCTCCAGGATGATCGGTATCGGCGCGTTTCTCGACCTGGCGCCGGTCTTCTGTGGAGACCAGACATCGGAGCTGGTCGAGCACCTTCGGGAGCGCACGCTTGGAGGAGACGAAGGCGACCTGCTGGAGCGCGTGACCGAGGAGCGCTATCCGTCCGAGCAAGGCCTTGATGAACCACGTCGCCGCGGTGATCGAGGACGAGCCCGTCTACACGCTCCTCGATGAGCAGTTCGTCGCGTTTCAGTCGATCCTGTCGCGGGTCCGGCAGTCGTTTCACACACGGGAGAAGTCGGTCTTCATCATCCACGGCGGCCCGGGAACCGGGAAGTCCGTGCTTGCCACGAACCTCGTGGCGCGGCTGAGCAAGCAGCACTACACGGTCAACCACGCGACGGGCAGCAAGGCCTTCACGGAGAACCTCAGCAAGCGGGTGGGAAGCCGTGCCTCCGTCGTCTTCAACTACTTCAACAACTACACCCAGGCTACCAGGCGATCAGCTCGATGTCCTCGTCTGCGACGAGGCCCACCGCATCCGGAACAGCAGCAACCACCGATTCACCCGTGCGGCGCAGCGCTCCGACAAGGCCCAGGTCACAGAGCTGATCCAGGTCCGCCCGCGTCTCGGTCTTCTTCATCGACGACGCGCAGACAGGTGCGGCCCGGCGAGGTGGGGAGCAGTCAGCTCATCCGCGAGGAGGCAGACCGCCAGGATGCCGTGGTCGTGGAGCACGAGTTGGAGGCGCAGTTCCGTTGCGCCGGATCCGACGGATTCGTCAACTGGATCGACAACACGCTGGGCCTCCGGAAGACTGCCAACATCCTCTGGAATCAGGGCGGGGAGAGCTTCGACTTCCGGATCGTCGGCTCGGTCGAAGAACTGGACCGTGAGATCCGGACAAGAACAGCGGTCCGCTTAGCGCACGGCTGGTCGCCGGATATTGCTGGCCCTGGTCGAAGGAGAAGGCCGAGGGAGGTGGACTCGCGGAGGACGTGGTGATCGGCGAATGGCGTCGCCCGTGGAACGCGCGCCCCGAACTCACGCGCCTCCCCGCCGGTGTCCCCAAATCCATGTACTGGGCGACCGAGCCCGGTGGCATCGACCAGGTGGGATGCATCTACACGGCACAGGGATTCGAATTCGACTACGTGGGGGTGATCTGGGGACCAGACCTGCGCTACGACCTGGAGCACCAGCAATGGGTCGGCGACCCGGCAGCCAGCCACGATGGACTCGTGAGTCGAGCGAAGAAGAGCTTCCTCGACCACGTCCGTCATGTCTACCGCGTGCTGCTTACCCGCGGGCTCAAGGGCTGCTACGTCTACTTCATGGATGACGGGACGCGCCGATTCGTCGAGAGCCGGATGGAGACCGTTCGGGTGAACTCCCCAGACCTGCCGATGGGGGAAAGGGTGCCGTCTCTGGCTCTCGCAGCGGAGTCGGCAGAACTCTACGAGGGTCTCGGCAAGACGGGAGCGGCGATCCAAGAGGCCATGGGATCCACCCGCAGCCTCGAGAAGCTGCAGCTCGACACAGACCTGATCGCGGACCTGGCTACGATTCTCGAGCGTCCAGACTACGCCGATTGGCAGGAGCAGTCCGAGACCCGGATCCGCCTGCTCGTCAGCGTCGCCCGTCTTCTCCGGGGCGCAGACGTACCCGCGGCCCGGGCGGGGTCTCTCGCCGAAGCACTCCTCGAGCGACTCTAGAGTTGGTCGTACTTTCGGGCGCTTCCCCGGGAGAGTTCTTCCGGATACCGCTCGGCGTTCAGCCTCAGCTTGTCCCGTACGACCTCTTCCACCGAGAAGCCGTAGTGATGCGAGAGGAGGAGGGCGTAGATGATGACGTCGGCGAGTTCCTCACGCACGCCGGAGACATCCGCCTCTGTAGCCGGCTTCCACAGGAAGCGCTCCATGAGTTCAGCAGCTTCGATGGACAGCGCGATGCTCAGGTCCTTCGGGTTGTGGAACTGCTGCCAATCACGTGCGTCACGGAAGGCGACGATCTCGTCCACGAGGGCTTCGATGGGGTTCGGCACGGTCGTCGGGTCCTGAAGTGGGCAAGAAGAGGCGGACAGCGTTCGCCCCATTCTACAGCTTGGCTGGTTCGAACGCAGGCGCCGCCTCGCTGTTGCGGCGGGTGCTGCGGAGACCGATGATGGCCACGCCGCGTTCACAGCCGAAGCCTGGACTTCCACGGGGGTGCGCGTGAGGGCGTTCGTAGCTCCGACCGATCTCTCCTGGTTCCGGTTCCTTGGTCAGCAGCCGGAACTGGACGAAGTCAACTTCTGGTTTCCCAAGCCCTGGGGCGGCTCTTTCCAGATTCTCTCCCCTGGACAGCCGCTGCTGTTCAAGCTCAAGAAGCCCTATCACGCGATCGGGGGCGGGGGCTTCTTCAGCAAGTACTGGGAAGTGCCGCTCTCCATCGCGTGGGAGACCTTCGGCGTGAAGAACGGGGCAGCGCGCCGAGATGAGTTCAAGTCGAGCATCGCCCGCCTTCGTCGGGAGCCCGATGTACCCGCTACAGACCCCATCATCGGCTGCGTGATCCTCGTCGAGCCGTTCTTCTGGCCCGAGAGCGAATGGATCCACGACCCGCCCGGTTTCCAGAAGAACATCGTACGGGGGCGCACCTACGACCTCCAGACGGGGGATGGGGCGGAGCTCTGGTCCCGCGTATCCGAGCGAATCCTTGGGGGATCCGTCCGCGAACAATCCTCTCAACTCGAGCTCTCCGGCGGATATTCCGATCCGTTTCTTCAACCCCGCCGCCTCGGACAGGGGGCGTTCCGGGCTCTGGTCACCGATGTCTATCACCGCACCTGTGCCATCACTCACGAGCGAGCGCTTCCCGCTCTCGACGCAGCGCACATCCTCCCCTTCAGCGACTTCCGAGCTCATTCAGTTCGAAATGGCATTCTCCTGCGCTCCGACGTGCACCGACTCTTCGACGCCGGCTACATCACGGTGACCCCGGAGCACCGAGTAGAGGCCAGCCAGCGGATGAAGGATGACTTCAATGACGGGGACAACTACTTGAAGCTCCACGGCTCCGCGGTCTGGGTTCCCGAGGACCCGACTCTTCGCCCTGACGAGGCGGCGCTCGCGTGGCACAACGAGATGGTGTATCGCGGGTAGGGCGGCCCCGTTGCCAGTCCGTGAAGTCGGAGAGCACCTCGGCCTATCGGGCGACTCGAACAGCGGTGCTGGATCAGTGAGACAGCAGAGCCCGAGCTTCCTTGATATCGATCTTTGCCCGATGCCCGTGCTTTTGGAGGAGATGAAGAAGGTTCGCCCCAGAAAGGAGGGTAATTGGCTTGTCCTTGGCGAACGCATAGGCATCAGGACCGTAATCCGATGTCGTTACCAGAATGCCCTTGGTAGCGCCTTCGTTCATCACGGTCCCGTAGAGGTCACGAACGGCGGCCACACCCACAGTGTGCGTGTACCGCTTGGCCTGGATGACGATCTTGCCTCCGCGAATCGGATCAGGATCGAATGCGATCGCGTCTACTCCGCCATCCCGACTCGCCTGTGTTACTGAGACCTCGCCGCCTGCAGCCTTGAACTCTTGCTCGAACAACTCACGAATCAGGTGTTCGAATTCCTCCCAGTCCATCGCTGCGAGATTGACGCCCTCGTCCAGCGTGTTCGCGATCTCACGGCCCGATATGAAGCGACCGTCGTCCCGCCTGAACTGCATAATGGGCGCAACAGGCGTGAGGCTATGGAGCTTCGAGCTTCCGACTCCACGAAAGTTCTTGAAGCAGGCCTTTGGGTCGACGGCAGCCAGGTTGATCTTGAGGAACTCGTCCTTAGATACCTGCATAGAAAGGATACATGCTGTGAATGACCGACCAGTGGCTCGGTCGACAGATGTCACGCTGCCATTGACCGCCACAGCATCAATGGCGTCCACGGCATCCGCCTCAAGGAGTTCATGGATTGTCCTGAGACAGATCTGATAGAGCACTCCGTCGTACATCTTTCGGATCTGATTCTCCGAGAGGTGCTTCTCATCGAACTCATCTCGAGACTGGACGTATTTCACATCCCTGAGCGTGGGCATGTCTTCCACAGACGGAAGCATGGTCTCAACGACGAGCGTGCGAGTCTCCTCGATGTATTGCACCTCATGTTCCAGCGAGATCAGATCAGGGTAGTCTGACCTCGACAAGACTAGATCGCAGTACTCCTCAACTGCTGCGGGGTCCCTCGCCAAGTACCTATCCCGCTGCTGCCGAATGACCTCGTTACCTTGGTCTCGTTCGGCCTCCCATCCGCTGCGAGCCGCCTCCCACTCCCGAACCGCTTGCTTGTGGGCGGCCTCGGTCGCCACTCTCTTCGCTTTGAAGTCACGTTCCGCCTGTTCGTGTTGCGCCTCGACATGCCGGCAGGACTCCTCCCACTCTCTTAAGGCGACCTCAAATCTGGCTTTGGCCTCGGCTCGCTTATTCTCGCCGCGCGACCGGATCAGCTTGTCAAATAGCGCCAGCTTCGGCTGGAACGAGTTCAGATATGGTTTGGGAGGCTGCTGGCACGGCGTTGGAGCTTCCAAGGGCGCTGGTCGTTTAGGACGCAACTCAGGGTAGGCGGAATGGTCCTCCAGAGAGGCCCAATCAATGGTGTCGTCGACGTCAAGCGTGGCGAGGAGTATTCCCTCTACTGAAGCGAGAACGGCCTGTGCCTCCTCGGCGCGCTCCGCCGCTTCGGCCCTGAGATCTTCCTTCCTCCTCCGGTCCTTCTCACGAGCCCGCTTGTGCGCGTCCGCCTCCTCCACTTTGGTCCAGCGCTCAGCCCACTCAGCTGCCTTGAGCCGGGCCTTTTGCTGCACCACCCGAGGGTACTCCCCCTTGATGATCTGGTGCTTCTTCAACCCACGATGGGTGAGCTCGATCGCGTATCGCGCGGACCCGTTCTTGAGGTAGGTGGTCCGCATATCGCTCATCTCAAGCACGGCACTGCCCTCCTCCTGAGGGTACTGGCCACGGAGCGTCAGCTCATTCTGCGTTCATGGTGGCGCGGGCGCGAGGCTGACGTGCCCATCCCGGATCTCCTGCGAGCCGGCATTAATCGCTCGGCATGTCGTCCGGCGCCCAACCCAATTGCTGATGACATCCAGGGCTCCCGAACGGGCCCCACTCATTGCTCGGTGCTCCTCGCCCTATCCGCTCCTAGCAGTTCCCCCCCATCTCCCCAAATCGCACAAACGCATTCACCATCCGCATCTGCTCGGCTGACCTACACGCGGCTAGGAACAACCCCCCCGAAGCCACCATATAGGTTGCACACCGCGCCCGCGACGTGGCCACATTGAGCCGGTCGAGCGCGAAGAGAAACCCCATCCCTCTGGGTGCATCCTCGGCCGATGAGCTGGCCAGCGAGTAGATGGCCACCGGCGCCTCCTGTCCCTGGAACTTGTCCACCGTGCCGACGCGGGCGTCCGGGCATCCGGCCTCGTTAAGACGCTCCCGGATCAGATCCACCTGCGCATTGTAGGGCGCCACCACCAACAGGTCGTGCAGGGTAAGCGCTACCGTCTTTGCCCGACCGGTCGGTGAACACACTCCCCGGAGCCAAGAGCCGTTTGAAGAGCTCGACCACCGCCTGGGCCTCCTCCTCGGACTCCCGGCTGTTTCCTGCGTGGGGGACCTCGATGACCTGGAGGCCCTGCGCGGTCCTCCCGTCGGCCAGGTCGATGCGCCGCTGCGCTCAGGTCCGCCCGTGCCTGGAGCTTGCCCTCGTAGAACAGCTCGGAGGTGAAGGCGGTGATCTCGGGCCTCATGCGCCAGGTATCGCCGAGGAACAGGCCGCGCTCGGGCGTGAGGATGCCCTCCTCGCCGGCCAGGTGCTCGAGCACGGACACCTCGCTGCCGGGGGGATGGATGCCCTTGAGCGGCTGGTTGAGCTGCTGGGGATCGCCGAGCAGGAGGAGGCGCGGGGCGGCGGGAGCGACCGCGACGGCGTTGGCGAGCGAGAACTGGCCCGGCCTCGTCGATGACCAGGACGTCCACGCGCGCAGCATGTCCTCGCTCGCGACCAGAGCCACGCTGTGCCGGCCATGAGGTTGAAGGGCGGCTCTCCCGCCTCCTGGTTTGCGGTCACCGCCTTGGGCACGGTCGGCGTTCTTGGGCACGAGCAGGAAGCGCTCGTCGGAGAAACCGTCATCGTCCGTGGCCTGGATGGCCACGATGCGGGTCGGCATATCGTCGTCGTCCGCTTCGAAGACGTCCTTGATCAGGTTACTGATGACCTTGTGGCTGGGGCCGGCCACGCCGACGCGCTTCCCGGCGCGGAGGAGCGCGCGGATCATGCGGGCGCCGCTGTAGGTCTTGCCGGTGCCGGGAGGGCCCTGGACGGGCAGGGCGCCGGGATCGAGCCCGACCGAGGCGAGCTTGGCGCGTTCGAGCAGCGAGGCGGCCGGCGCGAGTCTGGACAGGGGCAGGCCCGCCACAGGTGGGCTCTCCCCGCTGGAGCAGTGCCAGCGAGGCGGGGCTCCACGCCTCGAGCGCGGTTTCTCCTTCGCGCACCAGCTCGGCGGTGTCGCGGAGGCTCGCGCGCTGATCGTTCGAGCGCACGATCTCATCCGGGAGCGAGCGCGGACAGTGCGGCGAAGTCCCACTCGTGACCGCTTCCCGACCTTGATGTCGAGGAAGCCCGCGCGCTCGTCGATGGCGTGGACGGTGCGCGCCTTCTCGGTGACGGGTCCTTGGCGTCCTTTCCCGCCGAGAGCCGATGATCCTGCGGGGGAAACGGAAGCGGTGGACGATCGGACCGCTTCACCTTCCCCACCTCACCCACGTACTCCAGCCCCGCCAGCGGCTTCGTCTCCTCGATCAGCTCGTCCACCGAGAGGTCCCGCAGGTGGAAGTACTCCCACCAGGCGCTCTTGTCTTCGCGGCGGTGCCACTCGATGAGGTGCGCGGCGAGCCAACGCACGTTCTGCTCGGCATGAGCGATCGCACTCCTCGGCGGGACGCCCTCCAGTAGCTCGTCCATGAGCGCCTGGATCTCGGCGGCCGCTCCTCCACCTCCGCCTCACCTCGGGCGCCGCGGGGCGGGAGATCTCGCGCCCGCCCGCGATCGCCTCCGTCGCGCAGCTCCTCGAGCCAGTCCCGCAGCGCGCGCGTCGAGACGCAGTCGTCCTTGTTGTAGCCCCGCACGACGGGCCGGTCGCCGAGCGCCTCCTCGTCCAGCTCCCCCATGGCGAGCGCCAGCTCCAGGCGGCCGCGGGCCGGGCCGGCCTCGTCCAGGGCACGACGCGCACGCAGCCGTAGTGTCGCTCCAGCGTCTTGATGGAGTACCGCTCCACCGACGCGATCACCGCCTGCTTCACCACCCGGTGCAGGTCCACGAAGACCTGCCGGCGCAGCAGCGCGTCCAGCTCGTCGGCGCCCACGCCGTAGCGGCCCACCAGCCGCTTCAGGGCCGAGGTCTCGTAGTGCCCGAAGTGGTAGACGTGCGCGTCGGGATGCGCCTCGACGTGTGCGGTCATGCGCGCGAGGAAGCGGCGCAGCATCGCCTTCTCCTCCTCGGGCGTCAGCGCCCAGTCCGCCGTGTAGCCGTCGTGGGTGTCGGAGACGCCGAAGAGGTACTCGAGCCCCACCTCGTAGGCGTAGTCCGCCCCCTCGATGTCGAAGAAGAGGTCGTGGGGCGAAGGCTCGGGGAGCGCCGCGAGGCCCAGGGGCCGCCCGTCGTCGGATTCATCGACGGGGATGAGTTCGTGATACGGCTGGTCTCCTAGCTCCCGCCCCCTCAGCTGCACCCGCGCCTGCTCCCGGATCCGCCGGAAGCCGGTGCGGCGGAGCCCTTCCGGCGGCGGCTCCAGCTCGAGTCGTGCGAGCCCGGCCAGCGTGGTCACCCCCGCCGCGTCGAGGGCTCGCCGCTGGTCCCGCGTGATGCCGCTCACCAGCGCGAGGTGATCGACCTCCCGCCGCTCCTCCTTGCACCGGCTCTGCCAGTCGCAGATCCGGCAGAGGTCCGTCGGCTCGGGAGCGACAGGCGGCGCCTCGTCTGCTCCATCCAGGTGGGTGAGGAAGCGGGCCTTCAGGGCCCGGTAGTACGCCCCGAAGTGCGCCAGCCGGAAGGACGCGTAGCGCGGGGTCGGCCCTCCGAGGTACAGGTGGATCCGCTCGGGCGCCACGCCCTGGACCCGCTCCAGCAGGTCCGAGTAGACGCACGTCTGCAGCAGGGCGGTGGCCTTCGCCTCGCGGGCCAGCTTGGCGTCCACCACCTCGTAGGACCACGCGCCGAGGTCGCTCGGACGCTCCACGCGCCTCAGGAAGTCCGCGAAGCCCAGCCACGCTCCGTCGAAGAGCGTGCCCTGGTAGATGACGTCGGGCCCGTCCCGCATGGCTCGGGCCGTCTCCTCCGCCCGCCGCACGTAGGCCTCCGGACATCGCTCGTGCTTCGCGAGGGCCTCGAAGCAGACCACGCGCTTCCCGTCGCTCCGGAGCTCCTCGAGGTGCCGCTTCTCATGTGCCTCGCCGCGCTCGCGCAGCAGCTCCAGCCGGGGGTCCGGATAGAGGTGGGGCTGCGCCACCCCGAACGCCCGGAGGCGGTCGAGCAGCGTGCGCTGCGGGCACGCGGAGAAGGCGGCGAGGTCGGTCGGCGAGAAGCCGACGGACGTACCGTCAGATCGCATTCGAAGATCGTCTTTCCGGACTGCCGGGTACGCCTTGGAGGGACGGGGGACAGCGTACCTGAGGGGTGTGACACTTCCACGATAGGGGAGGGAAGCTCGTCACGACAAGGATGGGGTGGGTGGGCTCCTCGCCACCGTTCACGCCGCGGTGGACCCGCGACCGGCTCGGTCATCCCGGCAGTCCCATCGGCTCATGGAACCGTCCACCCCTCGCGCCCACTGTAGATGCCCGGGGGGAGGCACGGCGCGGCGAAGTCGAGGACCAGGGAGCACTCGATGGCGTCTTCGAACGCCTTCTCCGCGATCACCAGCGTCATGACGATTCCGTACCTTCGCTCAGCGTGGCGAGATAGCGGTCGTAGGAGAACACGCGGTTGCGTCGCTTGCCCGTGATCTCCCGGGCGATGCCCAGGTCGATGAGGGCGTCCAGGGCGGCGGAGCACGCGGGGAACGACAGGCCCGTCTGCTCCGTCACCTGCTGTACCGAGGTGATGGGGCGGTACTTGAGGGCGGTGTGCACCCGGAGCGCCGATCCGGCACGGCGGCCGATGCCGGCGATCCGTTCCCGATCCTCGGCGAAGAGCCCGTCCAGTCGTTGCGCGGTGGTCACGGCACCTTCGGCGGACTCTCGCACCCCCTCGAGGAAGAACGCGAGCCAGGCCTCCCAGTCCCCTTCACGGCGCACCACGTCCAGGAGCTCGTAGTAGCGGGCGCGGTGCTGCTTCAGATAGAGGCTCAGATACAGGAGCGGCTCGCGAAGCATCCCCGAGTGCATCAGCATGAGGGTGATCAGCAGCCGGCCGATTCTCCCGTTGCCGTCGAGGAACGGGTGGATGGTCTCGAACTGCACGTGGGCGAGCCCCGCCCGTACCAGGTCCGGGACGCCCGGTGCCTCGTCGTGGAGGAATCGCTCCAGGCTGCCCATGGCGTCGGCCACGGCGTGGACCGGCGGCGGCACGAAGACGGCGTTGCCCGGCCGGCTCCCGCCGATCCAGTTCTGCGTCCGGCGGAACTCCCCCGGCGCGCGGTCGCGGCCCCGGCCCCGGGAGAGGAGGATCCCGTGCATCTCACGGATCAGGCGATTGGACAGGGGGAAGCCCCCGGCCATGCGGGCGACGCCGTGATCCGTGGCGGCCACGTAGCTCGACACCTCCGCCACATCGTCCAGGGGTACGCCCGGAACCTCGTCCAGCTCGAAGAGGAGGAGGTCGGAGAGGGAGGACTGGGTGCCCTCGATCTGGGAGGAGAGCACCGCCTCCTTGCGGACGTACGCGTACAGAAAGAGCCCCCGGTCCGGGAGCAGCGTCGATACTCCGTCCAGCCGCCCCAACGCCAGGACCGCCCGCTCCAGGGGCCGCTCCAGCGAACCGGCGGGCATCAGCGGCGGATCGGGAGGGAGGGGATGGGGCAGGAACGCCCGGACCTCCTCGCCCCCTGCGCTCACCTGCTCCCAGCGGCCCGTGGGTCCCCGTCTCATTCGTGAAGCGCCGTGATGTGGCTGTGGAGGCCTGTGAATGAACGTTGAATAGCGTCCCGTGCTATTTAACATTCGCTGTCAAGTTTTAACAAGAGGCGAGGTCACGACCTCCTTCGTGGTCGCTCGCCTCTCGGAGGCGCGAGGCGCGGGGTCTGTGTCGGAAGACGCACTTCGCAAGAAGAGACGGGCCTGACGGCCCACACGCTCACCCCTTCCTCCCCACCAGCTCCACCAGCACCCCCGGCCTCCCGATCCCCAGCAGCTCGTCCCTCACCCTGAGCACCTCCTCGCGCCCGATGGCCTTGCTGTGCGCCGCCGGGTTCCTGAGCTCCTGCACGGCCTCCATGCGGGCCGGGAGCTTGTAGGGATCCGTGAGGTAGCCGACGTGCGCCGAAGCGGCGTGCTGAAGCGCCTTCTTCACGACGGGCTCGCGCGTGAGCAGGTGGCGTAGCACGCCGAGCGTCTGGTGGGACACAGGTCGCCCGAGGTCGAGCTCGCGGCCGTCCACCCGCACGAGCCGCTCGCCTTGCGGCCGGTCTTCGAGCGCCCTGCGGACGAGGGGCAGCACGATGGCATTCACCTCCGTCTCCAGGGCCTTCGCGTACTCCACCGCGGGGCCCGAGAAGTCGAAGACCGGATCCTCCCGCCGCGCCCGCACCACGGCCTCCGCCGACGCCAGGAAGGTCCGCGTCGCGGGCTCCATGAGGTTCCAGATCCGCGCGCCGAACAGGTTGTCGCGCAGGTCGGTGCTGAGGCGTGCGGCTTCGCTCCGGAGCTCGGCGTCCTTCTCTGCCCAGAGCAGCCCGTCCGTGAGCGCCTCGCGGTCGCCGAACCAGTCGACGTCGGCCTCGCGACATACGAGGAGCGGCAGCTCTACCATCCCGCCGTAGAGGCTCACCGGCTGGTCGTGGTAGCGCGTGTTCTTCAGACGGCGCAGCTCCTGCACCACCGCCCGGGTGTCCTGCACGACGAGCCGACGGACGTCCCAGAGCTGAAACCAGAGATCACAGTCCTGGTGGCGGTAGTAGCCGGGGATCGCCGTCTCTCCCTTCGCACGGACGTCGTCCACGGTGATGCCCGCGAGATCGGCTACGTAGAGCGAGTTGTAGTCGGTCAGGTAGAGGTACGTGGGCACCCCCGCCACGATCTGGTCGTCGAGGGCGAGCACGTCGGGCAGATGAGGCAGCTCTCCCTGTCTTCTCGCGCTTCGGATCCTTCCCCACCAGACGTGGACGTCGTCTTCGGGGATCTCATCGCGCCGGTGCGCGCGCGCCCGCTCCACGAGGACGCCGACGTGTGCGTCCATCGCGTCGACGGCGTACGCGGGGTTCCAGACGGAGACGAGGTGGCGGGGCCGATCGGGATCCATGCTCGGGCCTCTCGGACAGGTGGTACGCGGGGGATGAGCGGCGTACTCGGAGGGCGAAGACAGGATAGCCGGGGGGAGTCGAGTGGCGACAGGCTCGGGTGTCCCAAGCTGCCATCCAAGGGGCTCGGCCACCCTGGTAGGCTGCGTTGTCGAGCATGAGGCGTCGATCGCCATCGAGGGTCCCGCGGTCCTGTCGGGGTACCTGCCTCCACGAGCACTCGGCCTGGTGTTCGAATGGGCGAGTCTGCGACAACGGGAGTTGGAGCAGGTGTGGCGAGATGCCGCGAAGATGAGGCCCATCCAGAAGATCGAGCCACTCGGATAGGGGAGGGAGCACATGTCCTATCGACTCACCGTCGCCGAGCCGCGACCCCACTACCGGCTCTGGGTACGTTTCGAGGATGGCGTGGAAGGCGAGGCCGACCTCTCCGATGTCGCCGGGAGGGGCGTGTTCAAGCGGTGGACGGATCGACCCGAGGAATTCACCCGGGTAGAGATCGATCCCGCGACCGGGGCCCCTACGTGGCCGGGCGGCCTGGATGTGGCGCCGGACCGCCTGTAACACAAGGTGGCCGGGATCCACGAATCGAAGGCCGGCGGGTCTCGCTGAAGCGACGAGGAGGGCCCGTCTTGCCGCTCTGCACGCAACAGGTTACGTTGCGCAACGCATA
>CAWKGE010000010.1:0-26535 GCA_963848895.1 uncultured Gemmatimonadales bacterium | reverse complement strand
AGCTCGGCCTCCTCCTTCTCGCCGGGCTCGACCGGCACCGGCTTCCACGCCTTCTCGACGCGCAGCGGGGCGCCCGGGTCTGAGCAGCGTGAACCGGTAGTCCGTGCTCACGGCGTGGACGAAGTAGCCGTCGAGGTGGAGGATCACTCTCGGCGGCGCGAAGGGCACGCGAGCGATGGAGACCCCGCCCTCGGTGCGCGCCTCGACGTGGGCGGCTCGAAGCCCGCGCCGGGGTGTGGCGAGGGTGTCGTCCCGGCGACGCCGTCCGGGCCGATGCGCGCCAGCCCCATGCGCCAGTCCTTCAGGTCCGCCGTCGGGTCCAGGAGGACCTGGATGTAGACGTTGTCGTTCCGGTCGACTCCACAGGGGGCTGGAGGTGAAGAAGCCGCCGCGCACCACCGGCCAAGCGCCCGCCGGCGTGCCGTCGGGTGCGTAGGTCTGGATGCGGCCGTTGCCGGGGTCGCGCACGAGAGCGGCCGTCGGAGAGGATGGCGACGGCGCCCGGGGCCTTGACTCGCCCGGGCCTCTCGCCGGGGCGGCCCAGGCTGCTCCGGAAACCGCCGTCGGCCCGTACGCGCGCAGCTCGTGCGCCTGGGAGTCGAGGACGTAGATTGTCCCATCGGCCCCGACGGCGATGGACTGCACCTCGCCCATGAGGTACTCGAGGTCGCCTTCCAGCTCCCCGATGGAGACCTTGGGACGAGCGAGGCATCGGCCCCCCACACGCTGCCCGCCACGGTGCGCACCACGAGGGTGTCGCCGACGGTGTCCCGCTCCACGCGCAGCGTGGGGGAGGCATCGTTTCCGCCTGCGCATCCTGCGGCGAGCACGAGCAGTATCCAGGCAGCCGCCGTCGCCCGAATTCGTGCGCTGCGCCTCACCTCGTCGCCCGCCCACCCCGTCCCCATGATCCACCCTCCTGGTGTGTTCGCCTACACTCCCGTGCGCTCCGCTCCCCAGACGAGCTTGTGCAGCTGCACCTGGAGGCGGACGGGGAGGTGGTCCTCGAGGATCCAGCCCGCCAGCGCCTCCAGGTCAACCTCGCCCGCACCGGGGACACGAGGAGCGCTCGCAGCGCTGCGTCCCGGACGCGGGCATCGAGCGCGCGCGCGCGGATCGTGTCCCGAGTCCACTCGTAGTCGGTCCGGTCCTTCACGACGAACTTCACCTCGTCCTGTCCGGTCAGGTGCTCCAGGTTGGTCCACAGGTTTCGGTGGCTCTCGCCCGACCCGGGGCACTTCAGGTCCATGATCTTGTGGGCCCGGGGATCGAGCCGCGACACGTCGAACGCGCCCGAGGTCTCCACCAGGACGGTGTGGCCGGCATCGAGCAGCTTCTCCACGAGGGGAAAGGCGTTGGCGTGGGCCAGCGGCTCGCCGCCGGTGACCTCGACCAGCTAGGTTCCGATGGCCCGGACGCGCTCCAGGATCTCCGTGAGCGTCATCCGCTCGCCGCCGTGGAAGGCGTACGCGGTGTCGCACCAGACGCAGCGCAGCGGGCAGCCCGTGAGGCGCACGAACGTGCACGGCAGCCCGGCCCAGGTCGACTCCCCCTGGATCGACTGGAAGATCTCGGTGATCCGCAGGAACGGCTCGCTGGCGGCCGCGGCGGGGAGGCGCCGGACCCATCGTCAGGCGCCTCGGCCGTCCCTTCCGCCGGGCCACAGGAAGCCCAGCGGCGACTCCTTCACCACGCTTCCGGCCATGAACAGCACGTTCGCCGGCCGTTCGGCCAGCCGGCGCATCAGATACGGGTACCAATGCGTGCCGAAGGGGATGTAGACGCGCACGTTGTAGCCGTCGGCGACCAGCTGGCTCTGCAGGTCGCGGCGCACGCCGTGGAGCATCTGCATCTCGAAGGAGCCTGGCGATGCCCTGTTTCTGGTGGAAGGCACCGTGGCGTCGATCATGCGCTCGTCGTGCGTCGCGATAGCAGGGTAGTTCCCCTCGGCGAGGAGCGTCTGCATGAGCTCTACGAAGCCGGCGTCCACGTCGGCCTTGTCCTTGAATGCGACCTCGGCGGCTCGTTGTAGGCGCCCTTGCACAGGCGGACGCGTGCGCCGAGCTGGTTCATGCGGGCCACGTCGCCGGCGCTCCGCTTCAGGTAGGACTGCAGCACGACGCCGATGTTGCGCCACCCTTCCGCCCACAGCTTCTCGAACGCGTCCAGGGTACGCTGCGTGTACTCCGACGACTCCATGTCGAAGCGGATGAAGCTGTCCGTCTCCTTCGCCCGGTGGAGGATCCGGCCGAGGTTCTCGGCGAGGAACCCCCCGGAGATGTCCTGGCCGAGGGCCGTGAACTTGAGCGACACGTTGGCGTCCAGGCCCTCGTCGTGGATGCGGTCGAGGATCTCGTGGTACACGTCGGCGGCCAGGCGGGCGTTGGTCTCGTCGTGAACGGACTCGCCCAGGAAGTTCCCCGTGGCCGTCAGGCCTTCGGCGTTGGCGGCGCGGATGGCCCGGACGAGATCGTCCACGCGCTCGCCCGGCACGAAGCGCCGGCTCATCCCCCGCAGGGGCGTACGGGTAACGACCGCCTTCGCGGCCCTGGAATGACTCAGGAAGATGAGGCCTTCTCGAAGCATGCTCTGTGCTGGCTATTCGGTGTGTTGTGCGCGGGCGACCGCGTCTTCGAGGATGCGCTGGACCTCGACGAGCGTGAGCGCCCCCAGCCGCTCCTCCGCCTCCCGATGGCTCCGGCACTCCACCAGGGTCGGGCTCTCTGCGTGTCCCACGATCCCCACGCCGGTCTGGGCCCAGCGGGGAAAGACCAGGAGCCCAGTAGGGGGCCAGGAGGTTTCCGGTCTGCTCGACTTCGATCGAGACCGTGTACGGGTGGCCGTCCGGGCCCTCGAACGCGGGGGGCGATCGTGGACCTGGAAGTAGCCGCCCAGCGTCCCGTCCTGCGGGCGTTCATGGTCCTGTGCGCCGTTGTCGCCGGTCATCGATCCCTGATACGCCGTGTCGCGGTTCCACCACCCTTCGACGGTCCGAACGAAGATAGCGGAGGTCGCGGATCAGGCGCAGGGACGTATCGGTTGCGGTTGTCCCGGGCGGTGCGCCGCGGGTACTGTTCAGGCTCCTTCGGAGCGGAGTAGAGCCAGGATGCCAGCACAGATGCGCGCCGCGATCTTCTCGGAGTTCGGCGGGCCGGAAGTCGTTCGTATTCGTGAGGTTCCGGTACCCGAGCCCGGCCCCGGGCAGGTCCGCCTGAGGGTCGAAGCGGCGTCGATGAACCACCTGGACCTGTGGGTGCGCCGGGGGCTGCCCGTCGAGACGCCGATGCCTCACATCGGGGGATCGGACATCGCCGGGACCGTGGATGCCCTCGGACCGGGGGTCACCGGCGTGCCGGAGGGCGCCCGCGTGGTCGTGGACCCGTCGCTCGACTACGACTGGTACGACGGCCAGGAACGGGGGGCCGGCTTCGAGCGCCGTCGATTCCGCATCCTGGGCGAGCACACGCAGGGCGGCTTCGCCGAGTACGCGGTGGTGCCCGCGGCGAACCTGCTGCCGATCCCGGAGGGGTTCTCGTCCGAGGCCGCGGCGGCGGCCGGTCTCGTGTTCGTCACGGCGTGGCGGGGACTGATCCACCGCGCGGGTCTGAGGGCAGGGGAGCGGGTGCTCGTCACCGGGGGGTCCGGGGGCGTGGGGACGGCCGCCATCCAGATCGCGAAGATGGCGGGTGCGAAGGTCTACGTCCTCACCAGCGGATCGAAGAACGTGGACCGGGCCCGCGAGCTCGGGGCCGACGTCGTCTACGACCGCACCCGGGTGGAGGACTTCAGCCGCGAGATCTGGCAGGACACCGGGAAGAAAGGCGTGCACGTCGCGTTCGACGCGGTCGGTGAGGCCGTCTGGCAGCAGTGCCTGAAGGCGCTGGGGGTCGGCGGCCGTCTGGTGACCTACGGGGCGACAACGGGCGCCCGGGGGAGCACGGAGATCCGTGTCGTCTTCTGGAAGCAGCTCTCCATCCTCGGGAGCACGATGGGAAAGCCCGCGGAGTTCCGGGAGGTGATGGGCCTCGTGTTCGCACGGCGCCTGCGCCCGATCATCCACGAGGTGCTTCCGTTGGACCAGGCGCGGAGGGCCCACGAGATGCTGGAAGGGGGCGGAGTGTTCGGGAAGCTGGTGCTCGTTCCGTGAGGAGGTGGGGGATGCGCCGATGGGACGCCCCATGGACCCCCGGGTGGGAAGATCACCTCCAGCCCGGGACGCTCCCATGGACCTGAGGGAAGCGCAGCGTCGTGTTGACGCCTGGATCTCGCAGTTCGAGGAGGGCTACTGGCCCCCCCTCTCCAACCTGGCGCGGCTGACCGAGGAGGTCGGAGAGCTCGCCCGCCTCATGAACCACCGCTTCGGCCACAAGCCGAAGAGGCCCGACGAAGCCGAGCAGGACCTCGCCCTCGAGCTCGCCGACATCCTGTTCGTCCTACTCGTCATCGCGAACGAGCAGCACATCGACCTGGACGACGCGCTCGAACGGACGTTGGAGAAATACCGCGCCCGCGACTCGGAACGCTGGACGCGCAAGGAGACGGACGAGCCGGTCGCCTAGCTGTGCGGTGCCACCAGGCTCAGGCTAGCGCCCCGAGATCGGTCCGTATCGGAGCAGCGTCGTCGTTACCGAACCATCGGCGCCGATCACCACCTGGTAGAGCCGGTCGAACTCGTAGTTCTCGTTGATCGGCTCACCCGGCTCACCACCCAGCGCCGCGACGAGCTGGGGCGTGGTGTTGCTGTGGCCCGCCACCACGTACCGGCCGGGCGTGCGCTTCAGACGCTCGGCCAGCGCGTCGAGCGCGCTGTGGTCGTAGGTCTCCACGGAGAGCCCGATGGCGTCGGCCAACGGGGTCACCGTCTCACGCGTCCGGTTGAAGTCCGTGCTCAGCACCTGCGTGATGCCGGCCTGCTGCAGGACGTGGACCAGAGCGTGGGCTCGTTCCCGCCCCGCCAGGTTGAGGCCGGGGTTCGACGTCCCGTCCATGGCGGGCTCCGCGTGGCGCACGAGGTAGACGATCGACTGCGCGCCGCCGATGCCCGCGCTCGCCGCCAGGGCGAGCAGCGCACAGGCGACGACCCGTCCCGCGCGGCATACACGTTTCCAGCCGCGGAGGCGGAGCCGGGGATACGGAAGCATGGGCAGCGCTCCTTCCATCGAGGGAGTTGGGATGCCGATACGAGGGTCAGGCAGGGAACGAAGCCAGCACATCGACACAGCGGTCGATCTCGACGGCGGTGTTGTAGAAGTGCGGGCTGATGCGCACGTATCCGGGGCGATGATCCACGATCACGCCGTGGTCCGCCAGTTGGCGCACCGCGCCGGCCGGGTCGGCGTGGCGGACCATCACGATGGCGGAACGGTGATCGGGATCGGGAAGGCGCAAGCCGAAGCCTGCGTCCGCGCATCGTCCCACGAGATGCTCGGTGAGGATACGGTTGCGCGCCACGATGGCGTCCATCCCGACCTCGTCGACGATCTCCTGGCCTCCCAGCGCGGTGTGCACGGTGGGCAGCGCGGGGGTGCCCAGCTCGAAGCGGCGGGCGTCGGGTCGGTATGCGAAGCCCTCGAGATCGAACTCGAACTGACGGTCGGTGGCGAACCAGCTCGTGATCCGGGGGTGCAACCCCTCGATCAGGTCCCGGCGCACGTAGAGGTAGGCGAGGCCGGGACCGCCCAGGAGCCACTTCAGGGGGCCGGCGGTATAGAAATCCACGCCGGTGGCAGGCACGTCGAGGGGAACCTGCCCCGCGCCCTGGTATCCGTCGATGAGGCAGTACGCTCCCGCGCGGTGGGCGATGTCGGCCAGGAGGGCGATGTCCTGGACGTGGCCCGTGGCGAAGAACACGTGGCTGGTGGCCAGGAACAGCGTGCGCTCGTCCACCGCCTCCGCGAACTGCTCGGGGTCGATGCGGATGCCGTCCGGGCTCTTCAGCACGACCAGCTCGATCTCCGGCTTCACCGCCCACTGGTATGCGAGGGTCGGAAAGTCGAGCTCCGTGCACACGACACGGTCGCGACCACCGGTGTGGACCGACTCGGAGACGACGGACAGCGCGGCAGACGTCGAGGGGAGCAGCGCGACCTCGCCATTCGCCGATCCCCAGAACGCCGCGACGCGCATGCGCAGCTCCTCGATCCGGCCCAGCCAGTGCTCGTACCACGCGGACGCGCCCATCTCGTGCCAACGCTCGCGAAACGCGTCCAGGCGTGCCTCGGAGCGTCGGGACAGCGCGCCCAGGGAGCAGGAGTTCAGGTAGGTCTTCCGGGACAGGATCGGGAACTCGGCACGGAGGGTGTCGAGGTCTGCGATGTAGGACACGGGGCTCCTCTGGCGAGGGAGGGTGTTCCACGAGGATGTCGGCCGGGCTCTTCTGCCCGTACACATACTTCGACGACATCCTCTCGTCCACCACACGCTTCGATGTTCTTCCGGCGCAGGCCCATCGTTCCGACCCGCGTGGCCGCCTCCGCGCTCCTCCGAGCCGATCGCGGAGGAGCCCACGTCGCCCGCCTGCGCACGGCGGGTTTGCCCTGATGTCGCCGCTGCTCCTCCCGCTATTGTTCGCGACGCCCTGGATCGCGGTCCTCGCTTTCCTGGTCTTGCGCGTGCGCCTGCCCGAGGAGCTGCCGGCGGGCCGGCCGCCTCGTACCCCGTCGGTCAGCCTGATCGTGCCCGCGCGAAACGAGGCGGCCAACATCCGCGACCTGCGTCGGGTCGCTGATCGCCTCGAGCTATCCGGACTTCGAGGTGATCGTGGTCGACGATCGGAGCGAGGACGGGACCGGGGAGCTGGCGCGCTCCCAGGGGACGGGCAACGCACGCAGCGTGCGGGTCGTGCGCGGCGCCGATCCACCGCCCGGGTGGCTCGGCAAGCCGTGGGCGTGCTGGCAGGGTGCGCAGGCGGCGCGGGGTGAGCTGCTGCTGTTCACCGATGCGGATACGGTGCACGGCGCCGCGCTGCTGGGTCGGGCCGTGGCGGCCCTCGAGGAGGAGCGGGCCGACCTGGTGACGGTCACCGGTCGCCAGCTCATGGAGCCGTTCTGGGAACGGCTGGTGCAGCCCCAGGTCTTCCTGATCATGGTATTCCGCTTCTACGACGTGGAGCGGGCGGTCCGACGCGGCCGGTGGCGCGACGCCATCGCCAACGGGCAGTTCATGCTCTTCCGCCGGGATGCCTATGATGGCGTTGGGTGGCCACCAGGCCGTGCGGGACGAGGTGGTGGAGGACCTGGCGCTGGCGCAGCGCACGGTGCGGGCGGGTCGACGCATGTCGGTGCACATGGCCGAGGGAGACCTGGCCACACGCATGTACCGATCCCTCGGCGACCTCGTCGCGGGGTGGTCCAAGAACATCTTCACCGGCGGGCTCCAGTCGATGCCTCCCCGGCTGCGGCCGTTCATCGCCCCCCTGTCGGTCCTGGTGGGGTCCCTGCTCTGGCTGCTCCCTCCCCTGGGTCTGGTCGTCGCGCTCCTCGGTGTGGGTAACACGGGGCTGCTGGCCTGGTCCGCGCTCAGCGTGGGAACGAGCGTCGTCCTCTTCTCGTTCTTCACCTCCCGGATGGGGGCACCCGTCCGGTTCGGGGCTCTCTATCCTCTCGGCGCCGCGGTGGGGATGTACATCTTCCTGCGCGCGTGGAGGCGAGGGCGCCGCGTGGAGTGGAAGGGGCGGACGCTACGTGCTGAAGGACATCTCGGAGGCGCCGTGAGGGATGGATCCGCGAAGGCTTCGGGAGCCGCGTTGGCGGAGCGCGTGCGGGCCGAGGCACGCGCCCTCGGCTTCTCGCAGGTCGGCGTCGTACGCCCCGATCCCAGCGACCACATCGCCTTCTACCGCAAGTGGTTGGCAGCGGGCCACCACGGCGAGATGCGCTACCTGGCCCGCGGGAACGCAGTGGAGCGGCGGGCAGATCTGGCAGAGACGCTGCCGAACGGTCCGTTCCGTCGTCGTCGTGGGCCATGAGTACTTCCAGGAGGACCCTCCGGGCGTACCGGAGGACCCGTCGCGCGGCGTAATCGCCCGGTACGCGCGGGGGCGCGACTACCACAAGGTGGTGAAGAGGAAGCTGATGGGTTGGGGCGATGGCTGGAGGAGGAAGCCCGGGGGGACGCCGGACCGTCGACGACCGGAGCTTCCGTGGCCGATCCCGGGGCGGCTCCCGCAGAGGTTCACTGGCGCGCCTACGTGGACACCGGCCCGATCCTCGAGCGGGACCTGGCCCGTCGGGCCGGCCTGGGATGGTTCGGGAAGAACACGATGATCCTGAACCCGAGGCGCGGGCTCGTACTTCTTCCTGGGCGTGCTCCTGACCGATGTGGAGCTCCAGCCCGACGAGCCCTTCGAGGCCGACCACTGCGGATCGTGCCGCGCCTGTCTGGACGCGTGTCCCACCGGAGCGCTCCTCGGCCGCGACGAGATCGGCGCGCCGGTCATGGACGCGACGCGGTGCATCTCCTACCTGACGATCGAGCACCGCGGCTCCATCCCGAGCGAGCTTCGGCCACTCATGGGAAATCGCGTCTACGGGTGCGACATCTGCCAGGAGGTGTGTCCATTCACCCGAAAGTTCTCGGGGTGGCGGCGGAGCGCGACTACGCCCCGCGGCCGGCCTGGGAGGCCGAGTGGGACCGCGATCCGACGACGATCCTGATGACGACGGGCCCCATCGAGGCGGTCATCCCCACCACCGACGGGCCCGCCCTCGTCGACCTCATGCGCATGGGCGAGGACGAGTGGGACGCGTACACGCGGGGGTCGGCCATGCGGCGGGCGGGCTACTCGGGGCTGCGGCGGAACGTGGCCATCGCGATCGGGAACTGGCTGGCGGGGAGTGATACGCCCGACCCGGAGGCGGTCGGCGAGCTGGTGGCGGCGCTGTCGGACGAGGACCCGGTGGTGGCGGAGGCGGCGGCGTGGGCGTTGGGGCGGGCGGACACTGAAAGAGACGCTCGGCGCCGATCTTGAAGGCGATGTATCACGCGTTATACCATGCGCCCATGAGAAAGGTGACCATACGCGACCTCCGAAATCACGGTGGACGCGTCTTGGAGCGCGTGGCGCGGGGTGAGACCCTTACCGTCACACGTTCCGGCCGCGCGGTCGCGGAGTTGCGTCCCCTGCCGGCTCGGGGACTCCCGGCGGAAGCGCTTTTGTCCCGGTGGCGGGCTCTGCCGCGCGTCGACCCCGGGGCGCTCCGGGCGGACGTCGACGACGTCCTCGAGGCGACCCTCTGAACTCCGGTCCGCGGTTCGAGCGGGGAGTGCTGGACACGAGCACCCTCCTCCTCCTTCCCGGCATCGACGATCCGGAACTCCTCCCGGTCGAGCCGTTGATCACGGCCGTGACGCTGGCCGAGCTCTCGGTTGGGCCGCTGGTGGCGAAGACGGGAACGTGTCGCTCGGCAGGCTTACCTCCAGCAGGCCGAAGCCGACTTCGAGGCGCTTCCGTTCGACGCCGGGGCCGCACGGGTGTTTGGCCGGGTGGCCGCATCGCTTCGCCGCTCGGGGCGGAAGCCGGCTGCGCGTGCGTACGACGCTATGATCGCGGCCACAGCCCTGTCCCACGGTCTCCCCGTATACACCAGCAATCCGGGTGACTTCACGGGTATCGACGGCCTGAAGGTGGTCTCCGTTCCGGTTCCGGGAGCCCCGTAGGCGAAAAGGGTGGGTACGTCGGCACGCTGTCGACGAGGGCCCGGTGGTGGCGGAGGCCGCGGCGTGGGCTTTGGGGCGGGTGGGGCGTGGCGGTCGGCAGGACGAGGCGCCGTGCCGCGGTGATGTTCGACCCACCCCCCCTCTCCGAAACCGGACCCGATCCGCCAATCGCGCGCGCCCCTGTCGCCGTTGGCGGATAGGACCCGCCATGCGGACCCAATCCGTCATGGGCGGCTTCAGCTCTGTGGTGCTTGGCGGAAAGGGTCCGCCAGGCGGACCCAATCAGGACGCGGCGCCAGCGAGGTGCGCCGTTTGGCGGAAAGGGTCCGGGCCGGAACGCGAATGCCATCCACTGGCGGGTGAGGCCCGCCGTCATCTGGGGTGGACCGCCAGGAACCGCTCGACTTCGTCGATGGTCTGCGGGAAGTCCGCGATGAAGTCGTGCGTGCCCCCCTCGATGGTCACGACGCGCGTCCCGGGGAAAGCTTCGCGGAGTTCACGCACCAGGGCCTCCCGCTTGGCTCGCTCCCCCGTCGATTCGATCTTCGCGGCGAGTCTGCGGTTCCAGTCTTTGTCGGACGTATGGAGTGAGAAACCGGTCTCGGACATGACGAACAGGGCGGGCGCGCGGATCTGCTCGTACTCCCGCCGGTAGTCGGCGTTGACCCTCTCCATGGACGTGAAGACATGCTCGGCCGCGGCCCTGTAGACCGGCGGCCCCACCGTGTCGACGAGCATGTCCGCCACCATCTCGTCCATCGTCTCGTCCCAGGAGAACGGGGGCAGCAGGTAGGTCTCCAAGCACGCCCTCAAGTCGGAAGGGGACGCCACGGTGAGGGCACACTCGGGGATCAAAGGGTCGTCATCATCCTCCTCCTCGACGCCGTCGAGCCTTCGGTAGTGCGCGTCGAGGTAGACGAGTCCTGCGACCCGGTCGGGATGGAGCGCGGCGAACCGCGTGATCTCGTTCCCTCCGAATGAGTGGCCCATGAGGACGGCGCTCCCGATGCCGAGCGAGTCCATGACGATCCTCATGTCGTCTGCGAGATCGTCGACGCCGAACTCCGCGGTCGGGGGCGTGGCCTTGCCGTGGCCTCGCCGGGCATAGGCGACGATGTGGTATCGATCCGAGAAGTGCGCCGCGAAGCGGTCGAAGTAGTGGGGGCTCCCGGTTGCGCCGTGGATCAGCACGATCGCCGGCCCCGTGTCTCCCCACTCGACGACCTCCGTCATCCGGCCGCCGAGGTCGAGCATGCGGCTGCGGTGGTCGGGGGGCCGCGTCGTGGCGGACGTGCAGGACGCCAGGGTCAACGCGAGGACAGAAACGAGGGTCGGACGGATCGGGAGTTGCTTCATCGCCGCCCCTCGTTCACGGGCGCGCCGCCCTCGCCGCCGCCGGGGCGGCGGGGGCTGCTGCTCGTCGCGGCGTTCGGCCGTGACCGGTCCTCCGGCGCCGGCCGGTCCGGGGCCACGAGCGGATTCGCCTGGAGCGTGCGCAGCAGCTCATCCACGGCGCGCTCGATCTGCGGATCGCGGCCGGCCGCGAGCGCGGTCACGTCCTCCGGGACTTCGATGTCGGGCGCGACGCCGTAGCCCTCGGCGAACCAGGTTCCGTCGGGGTTGTACAGCCGGAACGTCGGCGCCACCACCTTCGCCGATGCATGCGTCGTCAGGTCGAACGTGTGGATGTCCGGCGCCATGCCGCCGCGGTAGCGCTTCCACGTCCGGCGGTCGCGGGACTTCATCATGAACGCGACGACGTCGCCGTCGGGCGATGGCGCGGCGGTCTCCACGTACTCGATGGGCAACCGCTCCGCAAGCCCGCCCCTCCGGCTCACGCGGTAGAGCTGATTGACGCGGCCAACTCCGCTCTTCCGCGGCGAGACGAAGAGCAGGCTCTGCCCGTCGCCATACCAGTCCGTGACGACGTCCGGCGCCGGGTCCCAGGTCACGCGCGTCGGTGCGCCCCCCGCGGTCGGGACCACGTACACGTCGAGGTTGCCGTCGTAGTTGCCGGTGAACGCGATGCTCGCACCATCCGGCGAGAACCGCGGAAACATCTCCTCGCCCGCCGGCGAGCTCAGGCGCTGCGCGGTGCCGCCCTCCTTCGGAGCGACCCAGATGTCGCCCGCGTACACGAAGGCGATCCGGTCCGCCGACACATCCGGCTGACGGAGCATTCGCGCATCGACCTGTGCCGACGCGGGGAGCGCGAGGACCGCGGCCAGGAGGACGGATGCCGCGGCGGCGTATCGCAAACGGGGGGCGATCGTGGACATCAGGTCTCCAGGGCTGGGGTGGCAGTCATCCCACCGTCGCCGTGCACTCGATCTCGACGCGGGCCCCCATGACGAGCCCGCTCGCGCCCATCGCGCTCCGGGCCGGTCGGTGGCCCGGGAAGAAGGTGATGTAGACCTCGTTCATGCGTTGCCATTCCCCGATGTCGGCCATCATGACGAGGCAGCGCACGACGCTATCGAGCGACGAGCCGCGCAGCTCGAGCTCGTCGCGAATGTTCTCCAGGGCCTGGCGCGTCTCGGCCTCGATGCCGCCCGGCACCAACGCGCCGTTGTCGTCATCGCCGACCTGACCGCTTAGGTAGAGCATGTCGCCGACCCGCACGGCAATCGAGAATGGCAGGCCGGGCGGGGGCTCGGTGGGGAAGTACTGGACCCGCGTACACTGCGCACAGGCCGCGAAGGTGCAGGCGAGAGCGAGCGGAACCATCCAGAGCCGGTTCATGCGTTTCTCCAGTCGATGGCCGAACGGTTGCGCGGGCGGGTCGAACCCGGGACGCGACGCTGCACGGCAGGCCTCCATGGACGGCCAGGCAGCGTCGCAGCACACGCGGCCTCCGCTCCATCCTGCGTGTCAATTGCCCGACCTGGGCACCGAGCGCCAGACGTTGTCGGCGTGGGCGCGGACCGCCCGGAGGCTCTCGACATCCATGCCGCTCTGCTGGCGTGCCTCCCCCAGCATCATGAGCAGGTCGTCGATCTGGTCCCAGCTCTCCACCCAATAGACGTACTTCACGTTCCAGGGGCCGCCGGTGTCGTGGTGGAGCGAGGCCCAGGCCACGAGGGGACCACCGTCCATGGCGCGTTCCAGCGCGGGCTTCCCATTCTTCATGAAGTCGGCGCCCCACTCCCCCTGCTTGCTCCAGTCGATATGAAAGGAGGATTCGTACATCACCGGTGAGTCCGAGCCACCCTCCGGGATGTGGCTGTCACCGAGCATCCAGATCTCATCGGTGTGCTCCCGCATCGTGGACAGCCACTCCGTGACGGCGTCCGGGTCGAGGCGCGAATAGTACGCGTCCATGAAGTCGCCGATGGCATTCCAGTTCGACAAGACGAAGTTGTACTTGAGGTTGTACTCGCCGCCGGTGTCGTGGACCCAGACATCGTACGCCATCAACCGCCCTTCCTCCTTGAGCGAATCGAGGAGCGGGACCTCTTTCCGTTGATAGTTGTCGATCCATTTCGGGATGTCCGGGATGTCCACGGTGAAGTACATCATGTAGACCCGCGGCTGGTCGGACTGCGCGACGGCAGGAGGCGGCGCGAGGAGCGCGGAGGCGAGAACGAGGATGGGGACGAGGCGACGCATGGTGTGAACCTCCCGGGGGTCGAAAGGAGACGAGGGTCCGACTATTCGGTGCGAAGGGCCTTGATGGGATCCACCGCCGCCGCCCGCCGGGCCGGCACGAAGGACGCCAGGAAACCGACCCCGACAATCAGCGCGATCACGCCGGCGAACACGGCCGGGCTCCGCGGCCGGACGCCATAGACGATGAAGGCCATGAGGGGGGCCGCCGCGAAGGCTCCCGCGGCGCCCACGGTGAGCCCGAGGCCCACCTGGTTGGCGCCCTGTCGGACCACGAGGCGAATCACTCTTCCGGCGTCCGCGCCGAGGGCCATGCGGATGCCCATCTCGGCGGTTCTCCTCGCGACGCCGAACGAGAGCACGCCGTACAGCCCCACCGACGCGATGAACAGCGCGGCGAGGCCGAACACCACGAAGACCGTGCCGAACGTGGCCACCCAGGCCGTGGCTTGATCGATGGCTTCCCTCTGGGACATGACCCAGTAGATGGGGATGGTCCCGTCGAGTCGTCCCACGGCCGTGCGGAGGTCACGGGCCAGGGGCGCCGCCGCGTTCCCCCGCGCCAGGGCGGCGATGGTGACGAACGCGTAGTCCGCCTGGTCCAGGGGGATGTAGTAGGCGGCGGGCTCGTAGTCCTCGACGGCGCCGAAGTTCGGAGGTTGGACGTGGAGGTCCGGGACCACCCCCACCACGGTCACCAGGGGCAGCGTGTCGGAAATGCCTTCGCGGAATCGGCGCCCGAGGGGGTTCTGCCCCCCGAAATAGCGGTCGACCATCGGTTGGTTCACGATGGCGACGCGCTCGGAGGCCTCGTTGTCCGAGTCCCGGAAGTCCCGACCGGCGGTCAGCTCGACGCGGTAGGTGTCGAAGAACCCGGGGCTCGCCACCACCCGGTTGATCGAACGGCGCTCCTGGGAGTCCCCGTACTCGACTCCGTCGATGCTCACCTCGATGGGCGTGGGACCGGAGCCGCCTCCTACATAGGCGATGGTGTGCGCCAGGGCGGCCGAGGCGATCGTGGGCTGCGCCTCCAGCTCCCGGCGCAGGTCGCGCCAGAACTGCCGCCGGGTCGCGGCGTCGGAGTAGTCCGACTGGTTGAGGCCGATGCGCGCGGTCATCACCCGGTCGGCTTCGAAGGGGTACTTCATCGTCCCGAGCTTGGCCATGCTACCCGCCATGAGGACGGCTCCCACCAGCAGGACGCAGGAGAGCGCCACCTCGGCGGTGACCAGGAAACGCATCAGTCGGCCGCCCCTGCGCCCGGACGACCCACGGGACTCGTCCTTGAGGACGGAGTTCACGTTGGTGCGGAGCAGGTGGGCCGCCGGCGCGACGGAGGACATCACGGCCGTGGCGCCGGAGAGGGTTACCACGAAGGCGAGCGTCCGCCACTCCACCGCGTAGAGCATGAACCAGGGTCGGAACTCGGCGGTGGCCTGGTCGAACCATGATGCCGCGACCACGGCGATGGCCACGCCGAGCGCGGCGCCGAGGGCCGAGAGGACCAGGGCCTCGGCCGCGAAGGGCAGGATGACCCGCCACCCCTGGGCCCCCAGCGCGGTCCGGATGGCCGCCTCCCTCGTCCGTGCGGTGGCCCGGGCCAGGAGCAGACCCCCGACGTTGAAACAGGCCACCAATAGCACGAGCACCACCGCGGCCACCATGGTCATGAAGATCTTGTTGATCGCTGGACCGATGTAGTTGCTCACACTGGGGATCACCGACGTGCCGATCCCCTCGTTGGTGTCGGGGGACTCCTCCACGAGTTGACGAGCGATGCCCTGCATCTCCTGAGCGGCCAGATCGACGCTCACGCCGTCCCGCAGCCGTCCCCACACCCGTACGGCCAGGCTCCTCTCCCGGGGTGTCGCCATCGGGTCGTCGCGCATGGGCACCCAGCCATCGGTGCCGCCCGGCCACTCGAACCCCTCCGGCATGACGCCGATGATCGTTCCGGGCTCCCCGTGCACCACCACGTCCCTGCCCACGACGGTGGGATCGCTTCCGAACTGATCGCGCCAGACGGTGTGGCCCAGGATCAACAGGGCGGGACCGCCGGGCCGGTCGTCCCCCTCTACGAAGACCCGTCCGAGCGCCGGGGCGACGCCCAGCAGCGAGAGGGCGTTCGCCGTGACCTTGGCGCCCTGCAGCCGGATGGGCGTCTCGGTCCCCGCCACGTTGATCGTCTGGCCTGCGCGGTAGGCGAACAGGCCCTGGAACAGGGTCTGGCGCTCTCGCCAGTCCACCAGGTCCCGCAGCGGGACCGGCCGGCGAAGCTGGTCCTCCTCGAGCTTCGTCTCGTTGATGACCACCACCCGGTCCGGGTCGGGGATGTCCAGGCCGCGGAAGTAGGTCCCGTAGATGAAGGCGAACATGAAGCCCGAGAGGCCGATCCCCAGGGCGAGGACGGTGACCGCGATGGCGGCGGACCCGGGGTCCCTCATGAGGGAGCGGAACGCGCGCTGCAACTCCTTCGGCAGGCCGGACATTGGGAGGGCTCCGGGACGGGGGGCAGGGCGCCGTGCGACGGGGTCATCGACGGCGCACCGACTATGGATCGGTCCGGAATGCGGTCCCTTATCGCTCCGTCGCGACCTCTTGTCTCCCGATCTCGACTTGGCTCAGGTGCGCCGATAAGCCGCTGGAGGCGTGCCGAAATGCTCCTTGAATTTCCGCGTGAAGTGGGGCACGGTCTTGAAGCCGCAGGCATAGGCCACTTCGCTCACGGTGGCATCCGTGTCCTGGAGCAGGCGGGCAGCGAGGGCCAGCCGGTAGCGCCAGAGGAGCTCCATGGGAGAGGCGCCGAGGGCTTCCTCGGTCTTGCGGTACAGGGTGGCGCGACTCATGGCCAGGGCCTTGGCCAGCGCGTCGATGCCGAAGTCCTCTTCGGCCATGTGGTCGCGGAGGACCTGATCGAGCTGCTCAGTGAACCCGTTCGTCTTCGACGCGAAGGGGCCGAGGGAGACCAGCGGCAGCGTCTTGCCTTCGTCCATGAGTCGTTGAGCGAGCCGCCTCCGGGATGCCAGCGCGTTCTCCACGCGAAGACGGAGCTCGTCCCGATCGAAGGGCTTGACGATGTAGTCGTCCGCGCCGCCTTCGAGTGCGGAGAGGCGGCTGGATCGGGCGGCCTTGGCGGTCACCATGATGACCGGGAGGAACGACAGCTCCGGGTCCGCCCGGAGCTCGCGACACATCCGCTCTCCGTCCACGCGTGGCATCATGATGTCGCACAGGATCAGGTCCGGGACACTGCGGCGCGCCGTCTCCAGGCCCTCTTCCCCGTCCCGGGCCTCCGCGATGCGGTACCGGTCCTCGAGGCTGCGGCGCAGGTAGGCGCGGAGGTCGTCGTTGTCCTCCACCAGGAGCACGGTGGGCCGCAGGGCATCGTCGGGCGTGGCGTCGTCGTCGGGTATCGCTTCCGACCCCGCCTGCGATTCTCCCGCGCCGCCGTTGGGACTCGGCGATTCAGGCGTGCCCGCCGCCGTCTCCCCGCCGACTTCGGGGCCCCGCACCGGGAGAAGGACCGTGAAGCGCGATCCCCGCCCGGGCTCGGACCAGACGCCCACGCTCCCGCCGTGCAGCTCCGCGAGGTCCTTCACCAGGGAGAGCCCCAGGCCCATGCCTCCCTGGGTCCGCCGGACCGAGCCGTCCACCTGGTGGAAGCGCCGGAAGATCCGCTCGAGCTCCTCCGCCGGAATGCCGGGCCCGCTGTCCTCGACCTGCGTGCGGATCGTCCCACCATGGCCTTCGCCCTCGCGGGTCACCGAGAACCGGACGAGACCCCCGGCCGGTGTGAACTCGAATGCGTTGGTCAGGAGGTTGCCGAAGATCTTCTCCACGTGGTCCGGGTCCACCCGCGCCACGATGGGGCCCGTCGGGGAAGGCGACCTCGAGGGTCACCGCGCGGTGACGGCCCAGGGCGTCGAACGATGCCGCGAGGCGCTCCAGCAGGGGCCGCAGGTCCACGTCCTGGAGGTGAACGCGGACGCTCCCCGAATCCAGGCGTGCGACGTCGAGGAGCTGCTCCACCAGCTCGCCCAGCCGGTGACCGTTGGAGAGCACGAGACGGAGCTGCTCGTCCACGGCCCCCGGGGTCTCGCCCATGCGACCGTCCACCACGTCGCGCAGGGGGCCGAGCATGAGGGTCAGGGGCGTCCTCAGCTCGTGGCTCACGCTGGCGAAGAACCGGGACTTGGCCTCGGCCAGGGCGTTCGCAGCTCCGCCGCCTGTGCCTCCACCGTGGCCAACGCGTACTCGGTCTCCGCCTGTGCGCTCACCAGGTCGCGCGTGCGCTCGTCCACGAGACGTTGCAGCGTGGCTTCACGGCCGCGGAGCTGTCGGATCCGCAGCCGGTATGCGCCCGCCAGGGCGGCACCCGCCATGAGTGCCAGGAGGAGCCGGAACCCCCAGGTTTCGTGGAAGTACGGGGGCACGACGAGCGTGAGAGAGGCTTCATTGGCGCTGATGACGCCGGCGTCGTTCTCGGCGCGCACCCTGAAGACATGACGCCCCGGGGGAAGATTGCCGTACGTCACCTGCTGTTGTCCGCCGATGTCCGCCCAGTCGGGGTCCACCCCGTCGATACGGACGCGATAGCGGATCCCCTCCTGGCCCGACAAGAGGATGGATCCGAACGTCACTTCGACTTGGCGCTGTCCTGGAGCCAGCTCGACGGCGCTGTCGGCGGACAGGGTCTCCGTGCCGGCCCGCACGCCCAGGATGCGGACGCGGAACGGAGTCCGCTCCGCCGCCACCACGGTTCGGGATCGATGACCGCGACCCCGCTGAAGGTGGGGAACCAGAGTCGTCCATCGGGGCTGCGGTACCCGTACCATCCGCTGGCCTCGGGATTCCGGAAGCCGGCAGTCGCTCCGTATCCGATCCCGCGCACGCTTTCGGTCCGACCCTCGAGGAACGCGTCGATGTCGGCCCGGGCCACCCGGTGGACCCCGCGGTTGCTCCCCATCCACAGGTTGCCGTTGTCGTCCTCGAGCAGGGACGAGGCCACGTCGTCCCAGAGGCCGTCTTCCGCGTCCACGGACTCGAAGCGTCCCTCGCGATATCGGGTCAGGCCACCGAAATAGCGTCCGATCCAGAGCGTCCCGTCCGAGCTCTCGTGGAGCGCGCGCGCGTCCCCTGTGGGGAAGCCATCAGCCGCCCGGAACGTACGGACCTGTCCGTCGGGCTCCAGGACCGCAACCCCCAGCTGGCCGGCGACCCAGACGGCGCCGCGGTGATCGACCAGCAGGTCGCGGGCCACCCCGACGAAGTCGAGGAACGGCCCCTCCGCGGAAGGCGCGGGCCCGTCGTACGGGCGGAGCCTGTGGACGCCGGCCCCATGAGCCAGAGGAGTCCATCGTCCCGGGGGTCCTGCACGATGCGGGTGGGGAAGGGCGGGACGGGGACCTCGAGCGTTCGTCCGTCACGCGTCCGCCCCGGCCAACCAGCTCTTCGTGCCACGGAGCACGGCGATCCACACCGTGCCTTGCGCGTCGGCGAGGGCGGCCTTGGCCACCCCGTCGGCCCGGGATGGGCGGAACAGGGTATCCACGCCGCTCCCTCCGGACGCGCTTCAGCCCCCCGTCGTCCACCATGGCCAGCACGCTCCCGTCGTTGCCGGCGGACACCTGGACGACCTGCCCATCGGTGACGCCTTCCGCGCCGCCAGCACGCTGACGGATTGGGGCCGTATCCGGTACAAGCCGCCCCGGACGGTCCCGACCCAGACGTTCCCTTCGGGTCCTCGACGACCGAAACGCCGCCGGCATCCGGGTCGAGGGGAAGCAAGGCGAGCCGGCGCCCCGGTGGTGGTGAACGCCTCCATGGCGCCGGGTCGGGAGGTCCACAGGAGCCCGCCACGGTCGACGAATCGAGCGCGTCGTCCCGACGAGGCCGGGAACGACCCCACGGTGCGTCCGTCCAGCGTGCGCACCTCGATGCGGTCGCCCCTCCGGCGGGACACGAGCACCCGCCCGGGACGCGCGCGTACCGGCCACGCGGCGGGAAAGGGCAGACGGCTCGACCACCCAGCTCGAATGGACGGGCCGCCCCGCTCCCCCGTCGACGTCGAGAACCAGGCTTCCGTGGGCGAGAGGGTGTCCGGCGGCGCCAGTCGGGCCCAATTCCATCCGTCCCTCAGCTCCGGCCACGCGTTCGAAGCCCGACGAACCCAGGCGCACCACGCCCCGGTCGTCCCAGCCCCAGAGGCTGCCGTCGCGCTCCTGCCAGACATCGCGGAGGATCTGGTCGTGGCGGGCCCGTCTCCGCGACGTGTCCGTGGACCCAGGACACGAGGCGATCGTCCACCGTCACCCACAGGGTGTCCCCGCGGCCCGCGCCGATGCCCACCACGCTTCCATCCGGCCCGAAGCCCGGGATCCGTTGATCCTCGAACGTCAGCCCGTCGAACGAGGTCAGCCGTCCACTGGAGATCAGCCAGAGGAGACCGTCACCGGTGACCGCCATGTCGGGGATGTACAGGCCCGGCAGCCCCTGCTCCGCACCGAAATGATCGATGCCGAGGCCCACGGTTGCCGCAGATTGGCCCTGGACCGGCGGGGCCGTGGCGCAGAGGAAGACCAGGAGAGCGCCCAGGGTCGCGCCCGCTCCCGGACAGCCGCGCTCGTGCCCACCAGTCCGCCCTCCGGCCATGCGTCAGCCTCGCGCTGGAGCCTCCTGCCATCGGTCAACATGCCCCCGGGGGCGCAGAGCGTCCAGCCGATTTCGGGCTGATGGATCGGTTTTCGGGAATGTCGAGATCGACGGGTAACACTTCGAGATCGAGAGACAACAGGCTGTCGGACGAGGATCCGGCGGTGGGCGGAGGCGGCGGCTTGGGCGTTGGGCACGGTCGATCGTCGGACGAGGTGACCGTTGGTGGGCGTGAGAGGAATGCGAGGGCCTGTCGGCTCCCCGATGTCACTGGACGCCGCAGCCGCCGCGCCGCTAACCTACCCCTCATGGCTCGCCTCTTCCTCACCTGGGTCGCGTTCGCGACCCTTCCGTTCAGCCTCCCCCAGGCCGGAAGGGCCGAGCTCAGGTCCAGCCGCGAGTCCACGCGCCCAGCCACTCAGTTCGAGGTACGTCCGAGAGAGGCCCTGGCGCGCACCGAGTCCCGGTGGACGGACCTCCGCCCCACCCACGCACCGCCCCTCGCCGACGGCGGGGCCGCGCGGCTCGATGTCGGGCCGGCGCACCGTGAGTCGCCCGCGGGGGCGCCTGATCAACTCGAGGCTCCGTCTCGTTCCTTCCGTCTTCCGGAAGCCCGAGCCCCACCCGCGTAGTCCCGCACCCGAGACGACATCGACGAGCGCCGACCGCGCCGCCCCGGTCCGGAGCGGGGGCGTGTGCTCGTCCATCGTTCACGACAGGACTACGACGGCAGGGACCCATGAAGACCATTCGATCACGACATGCTGCTGATCGCGCTGCTCGTGCTGGGCAGCGTGTTCTCCCTCCTTCCCCGCACGGTTACCGAACGCAGCCTGCGACCCGGCCACGGGCCGATGGTCGAGAGCCGGGTGCGCGCGGATCCCGATCCACCTCGGGCTCGACCTGCGGGGCGGCACGCCACCTCGCGCTGGAGGTGGACCCGCTCGAAGGCGCACGTCGCGGACTGCGCCGACGCGATCGACGGGGCGGCGCGGGTGATCCGGAACCGCGTCAGCGAGTTCGGCACCACGAGTCCGGTCATCCAGGTCGCGGGCGGCTGCCGGCTGATCGTCGAGCTGCCGGGGGAGCGCGACCCCGTGCGCGCGCGCTGTCCATCGTCCAGCGCACGGCGTTCCTCGAGTTCCGGCTGATCGACGGCCAGGACCGCTTCGACGCGCTGGCGCCGCTCGTGTCGCGACGCGGCGGGCGAGACCGGCGCGCTGAGGCGCGGCGCCGTGCCGGGCGAATATCTACTTCCCGGAGCGGCTCGGCCGTCGGGTCCAGGACGGCGCGTCGGTCGGGCCCGGGACGCGCCGGCTGCTGCCCTCCTCGCGTCGAGGTGCGTTGGGGCACGGACGTGATCAGCGCTCGGGGCGACAGGCCTACCGTCCCTTCTACGTGGTCGCGGTCCCGCGCGGTCGTGACCGGCGAGAGCTGGTGGGCGCCACCGCGGCCCACGACCCGATGACCGGGCAGCCGCAGGTGCAGTTCGACCTGACGCACGCGGCGGAGGCAGACGCGTTCGGCGACGCCACCGGCCGCAACGTGGGAGCGTACCTCGCGATCCTGCTCGACGGCCGCGTCCAGGGCGCGCCCGGCGGTGATCCAGGACCGCATCGGCTCCACGGGCCGGATCGAGCTTCCGGCCGGCACCATGCAGGAGGCCGGCGACCTGGCGCTCGTGCTGCGCGCCGGCGCGCTTCCGGCTCCGCTGCGGGTCGTGGAGGAGCGCACCGTGGGGCCGTCGCTCGGCGCAGACTCGATCGACGCCGGGCGTGCGCACGTCGGCGCTCGCCGTCGCGCTCGTCGCCCTGGTGATGATCCTCTACTACCGCTTCTCGGGCATGCTCGCCGTCGGCGCGCTCGCGGCCTCTACCTGCTGTGCTCGCTGGGCGGGCTGGCCGTGCTCGGCTCCACGCTCACGCTCCCCGGGATCGCGGGCTTCGCGCTGGCCATCGGCATGGCCGTGGACGCGAACGTGCTCATCTTCGAGCGCATCCGTGAGGAGCTCGCCGGCGCGCGGACCGTGCGCCCGGCGGTGGACCGCGGCTTCCGCAACGCCATGAGCGCCATCGTCGACTCGAACGTGACCACCGCGCTCACGGCCTTCATCCTCTATCGCGTGGGCACCGACCCGGTGAAGGGCTTCGCGGTCACGCTGCTCATCGGCCTCGCGCGCGTCGATGTTCGCGGCGATCTTCGTGACGCGCACGCTCTTCCTGATCTGGCTGAGGCGGAAGGGCCGCGCCGCGCGAGCTGAAGTACCGGATGATCGCGCCCGCTCGCAGCGGGCGCGCGCTTCGACTTCATGCGCGCACGACGCTGGGTGATCGCCGCGTCGACGGCGCCTCATCGTCGCCGGCCTGGCCGATGTTCGCCGTGCGCGGGGTGGGCTACGGCATCGACTTCACCGGAGGCACGCTGCTTCAGGTCCGCACCGAGCAGCCGGTGTCGACCGGCACGCTGCGCGCGGCGCCTCGCGGCGAGCCCGCTCGATGCGGCGGAGATCCAGAGCTTCGGCTCCGATCACGACTTCCTCGATCCGCACGCGGCCCCTCGGAGGCGCGGGCGCGAGGAGCCGGCGACCCCGGAGGCCGGCACGGACGGAGCGCGCGCGCGCGCTCGGACGACGCGCTCGGCCCGGACGGCTACGAGGTGATGCGCTCCGAAGAGGTCGGGCCGCAGGTGGGCGGCGAGCTGCAGCAGAAGGCCGCGATCGCGGCGATCGCGGTCAGCTTCGCCGCCACGCTGGCCTACCTCGCCGTCCGCTTCGAGTGGCGCCTGGGGCTCGCCGCCGTGGTGGCCACCGCGCACGACATCGCTCGCCACCCTCGCGTTCATGCGGCTCACGCACCTGGAGGTGAGCCTGATCACCGTGGCCGGCGTGCTCACCGTGCTCGGGTACTCGCTGAACGACACGATCGTGATCTTCGACCGGGTGCGGGAGAACCTGCGCGCCTCGCCGGAGCGGACCTGCGGGACGTCCTGAATCGGTCGATCCGCGAGACGTTGCCCCGGACCGTGCTCACTGCCGGGCACCACTCTGCTGGCGGCACTGCTGCTGGCGGGCTTCGGCGGGCGCGGCCATCCGCCCGCTCGCGCTGGTCATGAGCTTCGGGATCGCGGTCGGCACGCTGTCATCGATC
Organism: uncultured Gemmatimonadales bacterium; assembly: GCA_963848895.1. Classification (GTDB taxonomy): domain Bacteria; phylum Gemmatimonadota; class Gemmatimonadetes; order Longimicrobiales; family Gaopeijiaceae; genus SZUA-318. Next base: position 3,475 of record CAWKGE010000010.1, on the reverse strand, counting down.
TTCGTGGCGGCCCCTGTGCTGATGGCGTTGAAGGCACGGAGTTCTCGGCCCCACAGGGCGACCCTTACCCGCTGAGCAGTGGACTCCCGCCAGCGGGCTGCGCCCGCGGTACGACCGGGAGCGGGGACCCTGCCGGACGGCTCGGGTGGCCGGCAGAGTCCCCGTTCCGTCGTCAGCCCTTCTGCCGCTCGGCCAGGGTCCGGTCCAGGTTCTTGTAGCTCCACTCCATGCCGTCGGTCATGCCGGTGGCGACGGCCTCGTCGCGGCTGGCCCGTGAGTCGTACTCGATGAGCGTGGTCATCACGGTCCCCCCGTCGTGCTCCTCGAAGGTCACCGTGATGAGGGCCGGCTCGGCGCCCATGCTTCCGCCGACGTCGCCGGGGTCGAAGGCCTCGGTGTTGTGGAGGCGGGCGGGGGCGTCGACCTCGAGGTACTCGCCGTGGAAGCCGAACTCCTTCCCGTCGGCGTCGCCGCGCCAACGCCAGCGGAAGGTCCCCCCCGCGCGGACGTCCATGTCGCACACCGTCATCGTCCACCCGGGATATCCGGTGAGCCAGCGCCGCAACAGCTCGGGGGTCGTGTAGGCTTCCCAGACCAGCTCGCGGGGCGCGCGGAACGCGCGCTTGACGCTGACCTGGGTGTCGCCGGGCAGGGAGACCTGCGCGGTCTCGGGGAGGGTCACCATGGTCTTCTCCTTGCTCTCGTGGGGCTCGGGGTGGGGGTCAATCGGATCGCCGCGCGGCCTTGAGCTCGTCCAGCACCGCGTCCAGGCGCCGGAACTGGGACTCCCAGAGGTCCCGGTACCGGGCGATCCAGTCGGTCGCGGCGTCCAGGGGCGCGGTCTCGAGGCGGCGGAGCCGGCGGGTGCCGTCCTGGTCCACGGAGACCAGGCCCGCGCGCTCGAGGACCTTCAGGTGCTTCGAGATGGCCGGCTGGCTCATCTCGAAGGGCTCGACCAGCTCTCCCACCGACGCCTCGCCGGTGGCGAGCCGCGCCAGGATGGCGCGACGGGTCGGGTCGGCGAGCGCGAAGAACGTCGCGTCGAGGAGGTCGGCGTCCGGCGTAATCATAACCATACAGTTATATAGCATGATGGTTATGGATTGGGCAAGTCCGTGCCGGCCGGGGTGGGTGCGGTCCGAGCCTCTCCTGGCTGAATACTGCTGGCCATCCATAACATGAATGATTATCATGCATGTTATGGCGGATCGACGCTTGCCCCGGCTTCTCACCGACACGGTCCAACGCGTGGGCCGCGCAATGCCGGTCGTGCTTGTCACAGGTGCTCGGCAAACGGGCAAGAGCACCCTTGTCGGGGATCTGTTGCCCGGGCACCGGGCGTACCACACCCTGGACGATCTCGACGTACGGGCTCTGGCGGAGCGGAGCCCGGACGAATTGGTGGGGCGGCCCGGGCCCATGGTGCTCGACGAGGTCCAGAGGGTCCCGGATCTGTTGCTCGCCGTGAAGCGCTCGGTGGACCGGGAGCGGCGGCCCGGGCGCTACATCCTCACGGGCTCCGCCAACTTGCTCCTCATGAAGTCCGTGTCCGAGTCCCTGGCGGGTCGTGCCGCGTATCTGTCCCTCTGGCCCATGACCCGGCGAGAGCGGTTGGGGCAGGGCCGTGCCGGCCTTTGGTCGGAGCTACTCGGTCATCCGTGTGAGCGTTGGCCTGCGATCCTGAACGTCACGGATCCGGAGCCGGCAGACTGGCGCCAGACCGTCCGCGAGGGGGGATACCCGGTTCCCGCCGTCGAATACTCCGACCCGACGGATCGTGCCATCTGGTTCGACGGGTACATCCGCACCTACCTGGAGCGTGACCTCCAGGACCTCTCCTCCATCGACAATCTGGTCGACTTCCGTCGGCTCATGGGTGCAGCCTGCCTCCGGTTGGGGCAGCTCGTGAACCAGACGGAGCTGGGGCGGGACGTCCAGCTTCCGCAGCCGACCGTGCGCAGGTGGCTCAATCTGCTGGAGGCATCATACCAGCTCGTTCCCCTGCCGGCGTACGCGGTCAACCGGACCAAGCGGTTGATCAAGACCCCGAAGGCCTATTGGTCTGACACGGGTCTCGCACTCCGCCTCGCCGGCGCGACGGAACCAACCGGTGCCCATCTGGAGAACCTCGTCCTGTCCGACCTGCTCGCGTGGCGCGACGGGAGCGTCCTGGACCGCCCAGGACTGTTCTACTGGAGGACCGCCACCGGCGAGGAGGTGGATTTCGTGGTCGAACAGGGCTCCGATCTCCTTGGCGTCGAGGTCAAGGCCACCACGCGCGCCCGCGCCCCGGACGCCAAACACCTGCGGACATTCCGAGACGAATACGGGGACTCGGTGCGCGGTTGCCTCCTTCTGCACGGCGGGGACGACGTGGAATGGCTCGGCCCTCGCATCCTCGCCGCGCCGTGGTGGCGGGTGATCTGAGGATGGGTATGCCGGCACACCTCCCAGGAGGTGTGTCCGTTCACCCGAAAGTCCTCCCGGGTGTCGGAGGAGGCGGACTACGCCCCGCGGCCGGCCTGGGGATGCGTACACGCGAGGGTCGCCGACTTCCCTGGGTGGGTGCCTACCGCCGCCTCCCCTGCATCGGCGCCGCTCGCCGCACCCCATGGGCGCCGACCGGCGGCGAAGGTTCAGCGTTTCGACGTCCTGGCCCCGAGCGCCAGGCATAGGCGCGCGAGCACCTTGTCGAGCTCCTTCCTGAGCTGTCGCGGGGTGAAGCGAAGGACCATGATCCCCCGGGCAGCGAGGGCGGTGCCGCGACTACGATCGTCTTCGAAGGCCGGCCGCCTGGCGGTGGAACGCGTAGCCGTCGATTTCCACAGCCGGTCCGTAGTCCGGAAACAGCAGATCGACCTCCATACCGTGGATTCTGGCATTGGCCCTGGGCCGCGGGACCCCTGCCTTCCGCAGCCTCTTCAGGAGCAGGAGCTCGGGTGGGAAGCGGGTGGGCGCCGGTTCCCCGATGTCATCGAGCAGAGCCTGGAGCCTTCCGCGGCCTGGTCGACCGGGATACCGATGGGCGATGGCCCCGACCTGGTCGAGCGTACACAACTCCTGCCGCTCGGCCTGCGCGAGGACACGCTCCAGGTCGTACGAGCCCAGGCAGGTGGCCAGGTCCAGGATTGTCCGCGGCCCAGCGGCGACGGCCAGCCCGGGCCGGAAACGTGGACGGGCGCCTCGGGTCGGGGCTCGGGCATGATGCGCAGAATCCCGGCTGCCGTCTGGTGCGTCAGCACAGACTCGTCGCCACACGCCAGCAGTGCGGCTGCCTCTGCCTGGTACTTCGGCGTGTCCGGATGGATGAGGCTCATGGCTCAGCATCACCGCCGATGAGGGGCACGACCATGGCAGGATGGCTGCCCCACCTTCATCGACCCGGCAAGATCTCCAGGCGGGCCAGGACGGCCTGGCTGGCCTCGCGGGCCTCCTGCAGGTCGCGTGTGGCAAGGAGGTTTGTCGATTCGGGGAT
>CAWKGE010000009.1:0-681376 GCA_963848895.1 uncultured Gemmatimonadales bacterium | reverse complement strand
ACAGGAAGAAGACGGGCATCCAGAAGTACGCGTTGAAGATGCCCGCGTACCACGGGTACAAGCGGACCGTCCGCGCCGAGCCCGCCGCCGCGTCCAGCGACACTCCGCTCACCGGGTGCCCGGCCCCTCCTCGGGACGATAGATCTCCAGCACCGGCCCGTCCCCCAGCCGCTCGAGGGGCAGGTAGACGAGGTGGGTGGTGGGGTCCACCGCCACCGTGTGCGCGTGGGGTATGCGCAACGCACCGAGGTCGGTCAGGGACTGGCCCTCGGCTCTGAAGACGTTCACGACGCCCGCCTCACAGGCCACATACAGCCGTCCCGCAGCCGCATCCACGGCGAGCACGTCCGGGTCGCCCCCGACACCGTGACGCTCGAGGACACGCATCGTCGGAAGGTCGAGGACGAAGAGCTCGGCGCGCTCCTCGTCGGCCACGAAAAGGAGCTGACGCACCGGATCGATGGCGAGGCCGTGGGGGCGCTCCGACCCCGCCACCGGATACCGCGCGACAATCTGCGCAGTGGCCGGGTCGATGGCCGCGATCTCCGCGCGCGTCTGCACGGCCACGAGGATCCGCCCCGTCACCGGGTCCCAGATCGTGTTGCCTGCCTCGCCCCCCAACTCGACCGTCCCGACCACGGTGTCCGCGACCGCGTCGATGACGAGCTCCCGCCCTGCCCTCGACTCGTCGGACACGAACACACGGCGGGCGCCCGGAGCGTAGGCAAGACCGTCCGCGTAGCCTATGGGCCCGAGGCGTACGAGGATCGTCAGCGTCGCCGCGTCAACGACGGCAACCTGCCGGTCACCCGTGGCCGAGGCGAACACCTTGCCCTCCTGCGGCACCGCGATCACACCGTGGACGGAAGGGAAGCCGGGCAGGTCGGCGACCACCCGTTGGGTTCGAACGTCGAACGCCAGGAGCGTCCCGGCGTTCATATGGGCCACGTAGAGCCGGCCGCCGGCCGCGTCCACGTTCTGGTAGTCGAAGCGTGTGGCCGGCCCCGGGAGCGGGACCTCGGCGACGTGGAGGAGGCCTGCGGCGGCCTGGGGCACGCCAGCCGTCGTGCCCTGGCACCCGGCGGGGGCCACGGTCAGGACGAGCGCGGCGGATACCCGCCGTATGAGCCCGGTGAGATCGGGAAGGGTCATGAGGGTGAACGCTCGGTCCGGGGTGGACGCAGCCTGTCGTTGACCAAGGAAAGGTCATCGACCTCGACGAGCGACGCGAGGCCCCTGTTCGGCCCGGAGGAGAGGCCCAGGTGGGGTGCCCCACAGGAGCGTCAGGGGGAGCCCACTCCCCGCATCTCGCTCCGCACGTAGTCGATGAACACCCGCAGCGCGGCCGACCGGTGCCGGCGACGCGGGAAGTAGAGGAAGAAGCCGGGGAACGGCTCACAGTAGTCCTCCAGCACCGGCACGAGGCGTCCATCTTCGAGCTCCTCCCGCACCGACTGCCGGAAGGCGATGGTCAGGCCCACACCCGCTATGGCCAGGCGCACGTTGAGAAGCGCGTCGGTGGTGAGGACCCGAGCGTCGACGTTCACCGCGAAGTCCTTGCCGTCCTCGGTGAAGTCCCAGCGATAGGGAGGGTCGCCCGCCCCCGGGGTCCAATTGATGCAGACGTGGCGAGCCAGATCGTGTGGGTGCGTCGGCGCCGCGTGGCGGGCCAGGTAGCCGGGCGACCCGACCACGGCCATGCGCAGCTCCTCGGAGAGAGGGATGGCGATCATGTCCTGCTCGATCACCTCCTCGAGGCCGATGCCGGCGTCGTACCCTTCCTCGACGATGTCCCCTGTGTGCCCCGTGACGACCAGGTCGAGGCGGACCCGGGGGTAGGCCGTCAGGAAGTCGCTGAGCAGCGTGCCACCCAGCACGCGCTCCGCGGCACGCGAGACGTTGAGGCGGAGCGTCCCGGCGGGCTCGCTGCCCAGCTCCTTCACCTCCTCCTCCACGGCATGCAGCTCCCGGAGCGCCGGGCGCACCCCGGCGAGAAGCCGCTCTCCGGCCTCGGTGAGGCGCACGGTCCGCGTCGTGCGCTCGAAGACCGCGATCCCCAGCCGCCCTTCGAGCTGGTTGATGGTCTGGCTTACCGCGGACCCGCTCACGCCGAGACGCCGTCCCGCCGCCCTGAACCCCCGCTCCTCCGCCACGGCCACGAACACCGCGAGTCCACTGAGATCATCGGCCATTGCCAAGTCTAACTTATCAGAATGTGAAGACACGCTCTGGTTTTCTTATCAATATGGCTGCCGTAGGATACATGCGTTGAGACGACAGTCAAGCAGCCTCTCGACAAGGCAGGGAATGGCACGATGAAGCAACGATCACTCGGGCGGAGCGACCTCAAGGTCTCGGAGATCGGCTACGGCGCCATGGGGTTGAGCCATGCGTACGGCCCGGCCACCGACAGGCCCAAGGCCATCGAACTGGTGCGCGCGGCCTTCGACCGCGGCGTCACGTTCTTCGACACCGCCCAGATCTATGGAGCCGCCAACGAGGAGATCCTGGGCGAGGCGCTGGAGCCCGTCCGCGACCAGGTGGTGATCGCCACCAAGTTCGGATTCGAGATCGGCCGCACCGACGGCAAACAGGTGATCAGACAGTCGGCCGGACCACATCCGGAAGGTGACCGAGGCCTCGCTGAGGCGGCTCGGCGTCGAGGCCATCGACCTCTACTACCAGCACCGCGTGGATCCCGACGTCCCCATCGAGGACGTTGCCGGCACGGTGAAGGACCTGATCGCGGAGGGTAAGGTCAGACACTTCGGTCTGTCGGAGGCGGGCGCGGCGACGATCCGGCGCGCCCACGCGGTGCAGCCCGTCGCCGCCGTCCAGAGCGAATACTCGCTTTGGTGGCGGGAGCCCGAGACCAACGGCGTCCTGGCGGCGCTGCGCCGAGCTGGGGATCGGCTTCGTCCCGTTCAGCCCGCTGGGTAAGGGATTCCTCACCGGCAAGATCGACGAGACCACCACGTTCGACGGCTCGGACTTCCGCAACATCGTGCCCCGCTTCACCGAACGAGAACCGCAAGGCGAACCAGGTCGTCGTCGATCTCCTGACCCGCATCGCCGAGGTAAAGGGCGCAACGCCCGCTCAGGTGGCCCTGGCGTGGCTGCTCACCCGCGAGCCGTGGATCGTGCCCATCCCCGGCACCACCAAGCTCCACCGCCTGGAGGAGAACCTCGGCGCCGCCGAGGTGACGCTGACCCCCGCCGACCTCGGGGCCATCGAAGACGCGGTGGCGGAGATCGCCGTGCAGGGTGCGCGCTATCCCGCGGAGCTCCAGGCGAGGGTAGGACGATGACCGCCGGGCACCGTCCCATCACCCTCCTGGTCGTCGGCGCGACGGGAAGCATCGGCCGGTTGGTCGTGGAGAAGGCCGTGGAGGATGGGTACGCCGTGCATGCCCTCGTCCGCAGCCTGGACCGGGCCCGCCCGTTGCCACCGCAGATGGAGCGCGTCGTCGGGGACCTCACCCGTCCCGACACCCTCCCCGCGGCTGTAGATGGCGTGGACGCGGTCGTCTTCACACACGGCGCGGAACGCATGGACAAGGTCGGCACCGAGGCCGTGGACTACGGCGGCGTGCGCAACGTGATCGCGGCCCTCCGAGGCCGGAGAGTCCGCATCGCCCTCATGACCGCCATCGGCGTGACGAACCGCACGGGCTCGTACAACCGCAGAACCGAATCGGGCGACTGGAAGCGGCGCTCCGAGCGGCTCGTGCGCCGCAGCGGGCTGTCGTACACCATCGTCCGACCGGGTTGGTTCGACTACAACGACCCCGATCAGCACCGGCTGGAGCTGCTCCAAGGCGACACCCGGCGAGCAGGCGACCCGAGCGACGGGGTCGTGGCGCGTCGGCAGATCGCCGAGGTCCTGGTGGCCAGCCTGTCCTCGGGCGCGGCCGACCGGAAGACGTTCGAGCTGGTGGCGGAGCAAGGTCCGGCCCCCGACGACCTCGACGCGTTGCTCGCTCCGCTGGACGCGGATCCGCCCGACGCCCTCGACGGCGTCCACGACACCGACGACATGCCGCTGACGCAGGAGCGGGCCCGGGTCCGGGACGACCTGTCCGCCCTCGGCGCCGAACACATTCACTCCGCCGACTGAGAGAGTAGACACCATGCAGGAAGTCGTTCTGAACAACGGGCTGGAGATGCCGCTCCTGGGGTTCGGCGTCTTCCAGATGGAGGACCCCGCGGAGTGCGAGCGTAGCGTCCTCGATGCCATCGAGGTCGGATACCGCCTTCTGGACACGGCGGCGTCGTACGGGAACGAGGAATCCGTGGGAAGCGCCATCCAGAAGAGCGGCGTGGCGCGGGAGGATCTCTTCGTCACAACCAAGCTGTGGATCAAGGACGCAGGCTACGAGAGCGCCTAACGCGCATTCCAGCGGTCGTTGGATCGGCTGCGGATGGACTACCTGGACCTGTACCTGATCCACCAGCCCTACGGCGACGTCCACGGCGCGTGGCGCACCATGGAGGAGCTGTACCGCGAGGGCCGCGCCAAGGCCATCGGCGTCAGCAACTTCCACCCCGACCGGGTCATGGACTTCATCGTCCACCACGACATCGCGCCGGCCGTGAACCAGATCGAAACCCACCCATTCCACCAGCAGGTCGACACCCAGGCGTTCCAGAACATGACCCGCACCTATCAGACGACCATCCCCACCCGACCGGAGATGCTCAACATCATCCGGACGGCGTTCGACCAGGGCGTCACGTTCTTCGACTCGGCCGAAGCGTACGGCCCTCTCGAGGTGGAGCGGCTCCTCGGCGAAGCCGTCGCCCCGTTCCGGGACCAGGTCGTCATCGCGACCAAGTTCGGCTGGAACATCGACCCCGAGACGGGGGCATTCCGCGGAGGGCTCATCAGCCGTCCCGACCACATCAAGGTGGCCGTCGAGGGCACGCTCCAGCGCCTGCGCACCGACCGCATCGACCTCCTCTACCAGCACCGTGTCGACCCACAGGTGCCCATCGAGGACGTGGCCGGCGCCATCGGAGAGTTGATGGCGGAAGGCAAGGTCCTGCACTGGGGCCTGTGCGAGATGGGGCCGAACACGTTGCGCCGCGCTCACGCCGAGGTGCCCGTGAGTGCCGTCCAGACCGAATACTCGATGCTCTGGCGTGGGCCGGAGGACGAGGTGATCCCCATCTGCGAAGAACTGGGCATCGGCCTGGTGTGCTGGAGCCCGCTTGGGGTGGGCTTCACCACGGGCGCCATCGATGCGAGGACCCGGTTCGCCCCGGGGGACATCCGCGGCGGCGAGTCACGGTTCTCGGGGGAGAACCTGCAGAGCAACCTGGCGCTGGTGCAGCTGCTCAAGGCCTGGGCCGTACGAAAGGACGCGACGCCCGCGCAGGTCTCGCTGGCCTGGCTCATGGCGCAGAAGCCCTGGATCGTGCCCATTCCCGGCACGACCCAGATGGCGCACATGCTCGAGAACAACGGCGCGGACGCGGTTCGCTTCACGTCCGCCGAAGTCGCCGAACTCGATCAGGCCGGGCGCGCCATCGAGGTCCAGGGCGAGCGCCTCCCCGCGGGCGTGCTGGCCCTGTCGGGCGTGGAGGCGCCGCCGAGGGGCTGAACCCACTCCGACTTCACTCCGTGGTCGCCACCGGTGTCGCCCGGCGGCGACCGCGCGTACTGTTCGAAGACCCACTGCCCGGGCCAACACGATCATGCTCACCATCCGCACGCTGTTCCTGAGCCTCCTCTGCCTGACCGGCGGGTGTTCCGCCGCCGACGTCGGCCCGCACGCCGGCGTCGATACTGACCCCGTCGCCGACACGGCGACGGTATCGGGCCTCCACGTCCCGGACGGCTTTGCGCTCACGGCGTTCGTGGACGGACTGCCCGGGGTGCGCTCCCTGGAGTTCGGACCGGACGGATTGCTCTACGCTGCCCAGACCAGCCGCGGCCGCATCGTCCGGCTGGATCCCGCCTCGGCCGCCCAGGTGCCACAGGTCGTGGCCACCGACCTCAACGGCGCGTACGGGATGGCGTTCCACGACGGAGCGCTCTACGTGGGCGAGCAACACCAGATCACCCGGCTGGACGGGCCGGGGTTCACCGAGCGGACGGTGATCGTCCCCAACCTACCGACCGGCGGCCACACCACCAGGGAGATCGCCTTCGGCACAGACGGCATGCTCTACCTCTCCGTGGGGTCCAGCTGCAACGTGTGCGAGGAGAGCAATCCCCTCCGCGCGGCGGTGAGCCGCTACCGGCCGGACGGATCGGGCGGTGAGGTAGTGGCGCGTGGATTGAGGAACTCGGCCGGGCTCGCCGTGGAACCGACCACCGGGACCATGTGGGCGAGCCAGAACGAGCGCGACAACGCCGGCGACGACATCCCGCCCGAGGAGATCAACGTCCTCACCGACGGGACCGACTTCGGCTGGCCGTACTGTTACGGGGCCCGGGTCCCCAACCGCGAGTACAACGACGCCGCGCGCTGCGCGAACACGACGCCCCCTGCGCTCTCCATGCAAGCCCACTCGGCGCCGCTGGGGATGGCCTTCTACACCGGCGAGCAGTTTCCCGAGGAGTGGCGCGGCGACCTGTTCGTCGCGTTCCACGGGTCGTGGAATCGCAGTACGCCCACCGGCTATATGCTCGCACACGTGGACGTTCGCGATGGACGGCCGGTGTCGTACGAGCCCTTCGCGTCGGGGTGGCTCGAAGCGGGCGGTCACGTGAGTGGGCGACCGGTCTACCCGGCTGTCGGGCCCGACGGCAGCCTCTACCTGTCGGACGACCTGGGCGGGCGCATCTACCGCATTCGGTGGGTCGGCCGCTGAGGCTCCGATTTGTGTATTCGGCACATCGCGCCAAGGAGTGCACCTGACGGCTCGCCTGGCTCACCATCGGCGTGGAGCATCGGGATGAGTACGCTTCGCCTTCTGGTGGTCGCTCCCCCGGTGGCAGCCTTCCCGGAACCACGAGATCCGCCTCCGCCGTCAGCGATGTCCGGGCGCCCTTCTCCGCGGCCTGCCCGTACGCCAGGTGGAGGTACGGCACCCAGCCGCCGATGAGGAGCACGTCCTCCGTACGCCCGCAGCGCGTCGAGGATGGACCAGAGCGCAGCCTCCATCTCACTCCGGTTCGACATCGGCGTCCCAGATCGGCTGGAGGATCGTTTCGATGAGGTGCTGTGCCTGCTCGCGTCCACGCACCGGATAGTGCCAGAGGTCCAGTACCAGTTGGACCGGGCTCACGACCCGCGCGCCCTGCACGGACTGGCTCTGAAACCACACCGATTCGACATAGGCCGGGTGCATGAGGCAGAGTCGGCCGGATGGGCTCACCTCCCACTCGTTCTCGAACGCAAGCTCCGCCGGGTCTACCTCGGGGTCGACATAGGCGTGGATCGTCTCGAATGCCGCGTGCGGGGCCAGCTCCGATGCGCCTGCCTGGAGCGTCAGCGCCCACCGGACTTCACGGAACGTCTTCGAGAGGCGTCGGATGAACTGGCTGGGCGTTCCGACGGGGGCCGCAACTCGCAGCTGAGGGTTGTCCCGCCAGGAGTAGGCGCGAGCCCAGTCTTCGATCAGCTTGCGCGGGTCGGGGATCCAGATCGATGACCGTCGCCCCTGCCCGGGGGTGTCATCGCGGACGAGCTCGCGCCGACGGAGCTCACGGACCACCCGCGATGCCGTGGCCGTGTCCACGTCCGCATCCCGAGCCAACATCTGCGTTGACCACCGCTTGCCGCGCGGCGCCATGAGCAGGGTATGGAGCACGAGGGACCCTCGGTCTGCGTACGGATTCGCCCCCCTCTTTCCCCGCCCGAGGTCCCGAACCGGGGGGAGACCGGAGCGATCGAGGTAGAATCCCGGGGTCTGGAGGAAGACGGCGCCGGACAGATCGACGTAGCTGGTGCCCTCGTTCCGCAGTCGCTCTCGCTCCAGGTCGGGGAGCGACCGGAAGACGGAGACGCACAGGGGCGCTTCAGCGTCATGAGGCCCCCGTTCCTACTCACGCCCATTCAGTTGAAGCAGAAGCAGCATCCCCTGCGGAACGGAGATCTCCACCACGCCGTCGGGGCAACCGTCAACGGCGTTGACCGCCACCCCGGAGGGAAGCGCCTTCCGCAACATCCGGCGTACCGCGAGTGCCATGTCGCCCAACTTTTGCATCGTCACCTCACTTCTGCGCTGTCACGCAAAAGGCGCATTGTGACGCAGACGCGGCAAGAGGCCCAGCCTGTGGTGGGCGAGTGGTGGGTTAAAAGGGCAGGATCTCGGAGCGGCGCTGATTGTAGACCGATCCGTGAGCGGTCGCTGCAGGATCCAGCCTTGCAGCGACCGCAGGGTGCAGAAACCCTTGTGCCGCAACGAGATCGGGAAGCACGCCGGGACCACGAACGACCAACAGAAACGCCCCAACGACCTAAGTCGTTGGGGCGCAATCACTTACCAGATCTCATGGTCGCTGCAGGACTGCGGTCGGATCGCGATAATTCCGGGTGATTCCCGGAAAGGCCTGTTCTTGGCCGGTCTTCCACCATGGTCGAGGGCCTCACTGCTCCCCAGGCACTGAAATCGGGGGAGGGTATCCAGACCCTGGCTTCCAGAGGTTGGGTGCCCCTCGGTCCATCACGCCCGCGTACGGGCCGCCGACGTTCAACGGACCCGAGCTTCCAGGAGTTCGACGAGGTCCGTGAGGTGACCCTGGACATCCGCGCGTGCGGCGGCAGCCTCCACACCGTCACGCTCCGACAGCATGTCTCCGCTCGATGCATGGAATCGCGAGCGATGTTCCTGAGGTGGCGCCTGGTTCCAGGTGGGCCGCTGGTCCTCCTGGGCGATGATGTACCCGGTCAGGAAGTTGACCCGGGCATGGTCGGCTCCCGACTCGAAGTCGAAGTCCTGGTCCGTGTCGTCGAAGGGAGTGTGGTAGCGCTCCTGCCGGTAGGCGGTGTTGATGGCGCCCCCGTCGCGCTCGTCTCCCGTCTCGAAGCCGCTCTTGATGAAGAGGGCCGGGATCCCGTGCCGGATGAAGCCGAAGTGGTCACTCCGGATGAAGAGGACCTGCTCGGGGATGGGGTCGGGGCCCAGCCCCAGGCCCAGGTGCGCGGCAGCCGTGGCGACCAGGAGCAGCCTGCCGTGAAGGCAGCGCCATCCGACCCGAGGACAGCTCGGCGAGGTGCTCCGCCATCGGCCGCCCTACAGCAGTCCCCGCGTCACGAGGAACGCCGTGAACGCGACACAGGCGGCGGCCACCAGGCTGTAGTGCACGCGTCCGGCCCGTCCCCACCAGCCGCGCCGCCACGCGAGCACGGCAAACGCCACGGCCCCGAGGGTAGAGGCCACCACCGCCCAGGGTAGCCAGAGGAGCGGCGCGGCGGACTCCGGGATGCCGAATCCGATCACGTACGGATTCTGCGCCGCCACGCGACGGATGACCCACGCCAGCCCGACGACGAAGCCCACGGCCGTCAGGGCTGCCAGCCCGGCGAGCGGGCGCGCCAGACGCCGGGCATCGCGGGGTGGTGCGGGACGACGCCGAATCCGGCGCACGAGTGCGACCGCGGGCCAGCCGAGCACCGCCGACACGAGGAGAAGCAGCGTCGCTCCCAGCCACAAGATCAGGCCGAGGCCCGGACCGGCCGCCAGCTCCTGAGCGACCGCGCCGATGGCCGGCTCGATGTGCAGGTCGGTGACGAAGACTACTCCCGGAAGCTCGCCCAGGCACGCCGTGTCCGGCATCGTGGCGGGGGCGTCCAGAAAGCTCTCGAGGATTCCGCGCGTGCAGGCGGTGAACGGAAGGGCGCCGTGTCCCATCCCCCGAACCTCCAGATAGAGGCTGTTGGGCAGGTGCTCGGCTACAAGCCGACTGTAGTACGGCGGCGTGATCGGGTCGAACTCGCCGACGGAGATCAGCGTCGGCACGTCGGTGGTGACCGGCTCACGCAGTCGGGCCGTGTCGCCCCGCTCCGAGTGCCAGGCTCCGCAGACGGGCTCGAAGAGCCTGTCGGCGATCACCGCCAACCGATCGCCGGCGCCCACGTCCGCCGGCCTCTCCACCGAGAGCAGGGGCAGTTGCTCATAGCACTCGACGGTGTATTCCAGCCACGGGTTCTGCGTCTCGGGGTCGGGTGCCAGCGCGTCGGCCAGGCCGACGAGCAGCTTGACGTTGCCCTCGCGCATCTGGTGGATGACGTGGGGCAAGAGGGGAATGAGGTACCGCGAATAGAGCGCTTGGAAGACACCGAGGGCGAACGTCCTTCCGTCGAGGACGACGTGGCCGGTGGGGAAGCGGGAAGTGTCCGCCATGGGAATGGTCAGGGGGTCGGCGTTCAGCTCGTCGATGGCGGCATAGAACTCCGACTCCAGGTCCGGGAACTGCGCGCGGCACGACGGGCTCGACTCGCACTGCCGGAAGACCAGGTCGAGCGAGCGGGCGAGGTTCGCCGCCGTGTGGTCGCCGCCACCGACGTTGGGCGGCGATGTGGCGTCGAGGATCAGAGCGCGGATCCCCTCCGGCACTTCCCGCGCTGCGACGAGGGCCAGTCGAGCCCCGTACGACCCGCCGAACACGTTCCAGCGCTCGTAGCCCAGAGCATGCCGCAGCGCGTCCAGATCGTGGGAGTTGGTCACGCTGTTGTACGCCGAGAAGTCGAGGCCCTCGGCCAGCATGCGCTCCCGGCAGTCGGAGACGATCTCGAGAGCCGCGCGCAGCGGATCGTCGTTGCCGACGTACTCCAGCGACAGCAGGCGCGCGCGTTGGTCGGGACAGAAGGTGGGGTCCGAGTACCCGGTCCCCCGCTGATCCCAGAGGATGAAGTCGCGCTCGCGCCGGATCGCTAGCACCACCGGCGAAGCCGAGAAGCTGCGCGCGAACGTGACCGCCGCAAAACCAGGCCCGCCGGAGAGCCATACCACGGGATCGGGCCGCGGCTCGTCGGCCGAGCTGCGCAAGATCGCCACCGCGAGCCGCAGCGTGCGACCGCCCGGCCGGTCACGACTCTCGGGGACGACCAGTGTGCCGCAGTCGATGTTCTCTCCCTCGAGCCACGCGCCGCCCTCGAAATGGCACGGGCCGGGCTCGAAGCGCGCCGCCGCCTGGGCGCCGAGGGGAAGCGTCGAGGAGATCGAGAACGCGAGCGCGATCTGTAGCGACCGCGAAAGCAATCGTCGGGCGCGGTGCATGGGCAGAGCTCCGTCGCTACATGGTGGGTGAGCCGCCAATCGGCGAAGATCCACTGTCACGCACGGCGCCGGCATGACCGATTGGCATGGCCCGCCCATGCGCGTGAACGTACGCCACCCGATCGGAACGCGATATCCCCCGGGTCCGGGAGACGAAGGCCCTTCGACGACGCTCGCCAGGTTGGACGGCGGGACCAAGTGGCGGATCGCCGCGCCGGTCGGCTCCCCCGCCTCAGCGCTCGGGCGTGCGTGAGCACCGCCGCCCCTGGTGTGATTGCAGATAAGCGACCGCCTCGTCCACCATCGATCTCCGGAGCTCCCGACCGGAACAGGAACACGACGAACTGGTTCGACCTACTCGAACGCCTCGTGCCCGTCCCGGAGCCGGGCGAGATAACGTCCGAGCGCAGCCGGTGACCCCATGCTGACCCGGAGCGGGAGTCATATCGAGCAACGCTCAACCGGACATGAACCAGAGGTTCCAGTCGAGAAGGGACCTGAACCTCTGGAACCTCAGCCACCG
The DNA here is from genome assembly GCA_963848895.1 of uncultured Gemmatimonadales bacterium. Classification (GTDB taxonomy): domain Bacteria; phylum Gemmatimonadota; class Gemmatimonadetes; order Longimicrobiales; family Gaopeijiaceae; genus SZUA-318. The sequence continues at coordinate 669,681 of CAWKGE010000009.1, read as the reverse complement.
GAATCCGCGCAATCCACGCGGTTCCTGACCGACCCGCCCCCTCAGACCTTCCAGAGGTATTCCCACCTATGGAAACGCCCCAACGACCTAAGTCGTTGGGGCGTAATCACTTACCGAAAACCGCCATGGTCGCTGCAGGACTCGAACCTGCGACATCCACGATGTGAACGTGGCGCTCTACCAACTGAGCTAAGCGACCTCGAGGGTCGGGACCGACTCGGCCGGTCCCGACGCCTCCACAGTACCCCCACGGGGACTCGAACCCCGGTCTTCTGGCTGAGAACCAGAGATCCTAGACCGCTAGACGATGGGGGCAGGGCCCTCCCGAAAGCAGGAGGGCCCCAATACTAAAAAGGCCCGCGGCAGAGGGTCAACCCCTCAACGCCCCGGCGCAGGTTGGTGTCTCCGACAGGGAACCACGCGATCGCGCGGGGGAAACGCGCCGGCGCACGAGGGTACGAAGGACCGATGGAAACGACGAACACGAACTGCGGGGCGGGCGCATGACGAAGAACGAGAAGCTCAACGGCGCTTCCATCCAGAGCTGGCTCAAGGCCCACGCCGGGTGGAAAAGGAAATCGAACGCGCTGATCAAGGAGTTCAAGTTCTCCTCCTTCCGCGACTCGGTCGTCTTCGTCAACCGCGTCGCGACGCTCGCCGATACCGCCGACCACCATCCGGACATCGACGTCCGCTACGACCGCGTGATGCTCACCCTGTCGACGCACAGCGCCGGAGGGATCACCGAGAAGGACCTGAAGCTGGCCGAGCAGGTGGACTTCGCCACCTCTGCCAGCTGACAGCCGGGGTCGAGAGCTCCTACGGTCGCAGCTTCAGCACCTCTCCGGGCGCGTTCACGTAGTAGTCGGCCGCCTCGGCCACGAGCACCTCGTGTCGGAAGGGCCCCCACAGCGCGGCCGCAGTACGGGTGCCGGCGGCCCTACCCGACCGCAGGTCGAAGGGCGAGTCCCCGACGAAGAGCGTGCGCTTCGCCGCGGCCGTGAGGCCGAGCTGGTCGAGCGCCCTCAGGACCGGCTCCGGATCGGGCTTCGCGCGCTCCACGTCGTCGGCGGCGACCAGCACGTCGTAGGCGCCGTCGAACCCGCACCGCGCCAGCGTCCGCCGGGCCATCTCCCGGCGCTTGCTCGTCACCACGCCGACGGCCACGCCCCCGTGGCGAAGCTCCTCCACCATCTCCACCGCCCCGGGGAAGGGCGCGACCATCTGGTCGTGGATCGTCTTCTGGAAGGTCGCGTAGGTCTCGGCCATCGCCGCCGCCTCCTCCGCATCCCGGGCGAACTCCCGAAGCTGCGCGGCCAGCGGGGTCCCGATCCCCGCGAGCCAGCGCTCGTCGGGTAGCGGCGCGCCGAGGTGCACCTCCATGGTGTGCCGGTAGCAGCGCAGGATGAGCTCGACGGTGTCGGCGAGGGTCCCGTCCAGGTCGAAGAGGACCGCGGCCCACGTCCCGTTCGCGCCGGCGCTCATCGCTCCTCCTCTCCCACCACCCCGTCCGACAGGAACCGGCGCACGATCCGGAACACCTCGAGGTCGCGCAGGAGCCCCTCGTGCGTGGGACAGCATACCTCGATGTCCTCGACCCCGGGCAGGGTGGCCGACTCCGGCGGGAGGACGTGGGCATCCAGGGGCGTCCGCAGCGTCATCATCTGCACGCCGGAAGGCACGGACGGCCCCGCGTTCAGAGAATCGAGGAACGCGCTGCCGGGGAGCATCTCGTCCCTGCCGCCGCCGAACGCCAGGTAGGCCGCGTAGGTGCCCTCGTTGGGGGTGGCGAGCAGGACGACGCGGCGCACGCGCGCGGCTCCGCCGAGCTTCTCCAGGTACTCCCGGGTGGCGAGCCCGCCCATCGAGTGGGCCACGATGTCCACGCGCCCGGCGCCCGTGCGCCGGCGGAGCGAATCCACGGCCGCGGCGATCTCCCGGGCGTGCCCGACGTTGCTCCCGGTCGGATCTTCGAACGTCAGCGCCCGCACGTGGTCCTGCGGCCATCCCGCGGCGACGAGGCGGATGCGCAGGGGCGCGAGCTCCCGGGCGGTGTCGAACCAACCGGGCACGAGCAGCACCGGCACCTCCCCGGTGGGAGGAAGATCCTGCGCGGGGAGGCCGCGGACCGCGATCGCCATCCCCGCGGCCGTCAGCAGCGTCATCGTCCTCACGCCGGTCCCGTCGCAGCCGCGGTCACGGCCTCGCACACCACCTCGACGGCGAAGGCCGCCTGCTCCTCCGTCAGCTCCACCGCCGGCGTGAGCTCCAGCACGTGCCCGTACATTCCGGCGGGGAGCACCAGGACACCGCGCGCCAGCGCGACCTCCGCTGCGCGCACCGCGGCGCCCGCGAGCGGCACGCCGTCGGCCGGCCGCGCCAGCTCGATCCCGAGCATCAGACCCAGCCCGCGGACGTCGGCGACGCCGGGGATCCCCTCGAGTCGCTCCCGGAGCGCGGCCGTGAGACGGCCGCCGAGGACGCGGGCCCGCTCCACCACCCCCTCCGACGCCATGGCGTCGAGGACCGCGAGGCCGGCCGCACACGCCAGGGGATGGCCCAGGAACGTGCTCGTGTGCATGGCCTCGCCGGAGCTCTCCGGCCACGCGTCCATGATCTCGCGGGGCGCCAGGCAGGCGCTGAGGGGCAGCCCCCCGCCCAGGGCCTTTCCCAGGCAGACGAGGTCGGGCGTCAGCCCCACACGCTGCGACGCGAGCACCGCGCCACAACGCCCCATGCCCGTGAAGACCTCGTCGGCCACCACCAGCGCTCCCGCTTCCTTCGCGAGCGCGCTCACGCGGGCCATGAAGCCGTCGGGCGCCACACGCACGCCGGCACGCCCCTGCACGGGCTCCACCACCACCGCGCCGATCGGGTCACCGTTCGGAGCGCCCTCCTCCAGGATCCGCTCGACCCGCTCCAGCGCCCGGCGTCCCGCCTCCGCGCCGCCGCGCACGGGGTCCGGAAAGGGTGCGAACGCCACCCCGTCGTAGAGGCGCGGCCGCACCGGCTGCCGGAACAGCTCCCGGTCGGTGACCGCGAGCGCGCCGAGCGTGAGGCCGTGGTAGGCCCCCTCGAACGCGAGGATGCCGGGCCGCCCCGTGGACATGAGCGCGGTCTTCAGCGCTCCCTCGACCGCTTCGGAGCCGGTGGACGAGAGCAGGACGCGCGTCTCCGGCCACGGCCCCAGCGCGGCCAGGCGCTCCAGCAGACGGAGCTTCACGGTGGGCGGATGGACGTCGCCCATCCCGTGGACGAGCGTGTTCGCCTGGCGCTCGACGGCCTCCATGACGCCGGGATGGGCGTGGCCCAGGAGCGCTACGCCGAACGCACCCGTCAGGTCCAGGTAGACGTTGCCGTCTGCGTCGAGGACGTTGGTGCCGCGCGCCTCCTCCCAGAACACGGGCCACCCGCTGGACACCGCGGTGACGTTGCGGGACTCGAGCTCGCGGAGCCTGAGCGCCAGGGCGCGCGAGGTCGGCCCCGGGGGTCGTACCCGGAGGCGGGGGAGGAGGCGTCCGAGGCGTTCGCGGCTCATGGCGGCGCGAGTGGCGGTTCCGGCTATTCCGGAATCAGTTGGGAGTCGGCGGCCATCCCCATCGCGTGATACCCCTTGTCCACGTGGACCGTCGCGCCGCTGATGCCCGCGCCGAGCGGGGAGCACAGGAACGCGGCCGTGTTGCCCACGTCCTCGGCGGTCTGCACCTCGGGGAGCGCGGCGTTGGCCCGGTAGTATTCCACCATGCGGTCAATCGTGCCGATGGCCTTCGCCGCGCGGCTGGCCAGCGGCCCCGCGCTGATCGTGTTCACGCGGATCCCCCACCGGCGGCCGGCCTCGTAGGCGAGCGTGCGTGTGTCGCTCTCCAGCGCCGCTTTCGCCGAGCTCATGCCGCCGCCGTAGCTGGGGACCACGCGCTCCGCGGCGAGGTAGCTCAGCGACACCACGGCCCCGTCGGGCCGCATGAGCGGGCCCATGCGCTGCACCATGCTGACCATCGAGTAGGCGCTGGCGCTCACGGCGGCGAGATAGCCGCTCCGGCTGGTGTCGAGCAGCTGCTTCTGCACCTCCGGCCCGTTGGCGATCGAGTGCACGAGGACGTCCAGGCAGCCCTCCCCGAACTCGGCCTTCATCAGGTCGGCGACCTCCTGGACCGTGTACCCCGTGAGACCCGAGTAGCGCTTGTCCTCCCGGATCTCGTCGGGAACGTCGGCCGGCGTATCGAAGACGGCGTCGAGCGGGTAGATCCTCTCGATCTCGATGCTGCCCCCCTCCGGCAGCGAAAGGTCCACCCGACCGCGCTCCAGGCTCTTGGTGAAGATGCGGAGCATCGGGGGCCAGGTGCCCACGCAGACGGACGCGCCGGCGCGGGCCAGGGCCCGCACGATCGCCCACCCGTATCCGCTGTCCTCGCCCACGCCCGCGACGAACGCGCGCTTGCCGGTGAGATCGATGGGAAGCATCGGCTCTGGAATCTCCTGATCGGAAGGGTCGGGGTGTCCGGTGCTCCGGGCCCCAAAGCTAGTCGGCGGAGCCCTCCGGCGCTTCCCCTCTCACCCGAGGCGTCCGTCGACGTGTGCCGGCCCAGCGTCTAGCTTTCGGTACCTTCCCGCCTCGTCTGCCCGGCGTCGGGGTCGTTCGAGCCGTCGCGACCCGGGGCCGCCGTCACGCGCCCGGCTACCCAGGAGCGGTCCCCATGTGGGACAAGGAGAAGAAGAAGCACATCGGCGACCACCCGCTCAGACCCGAGAGCCTGATGATGAGCTTCGGGTACGAGCCGGAATGGTCCGAAGGGGCAGCGAAGCCTCCGATCTTCCAGACATCGACCTTCGTCTTCGAGTCCGCCGAGGAAGGCAAGGCGTTCTTCCAGGTGGCCTACGGCCTCCGGGAGAAGGGACCCTCCGAGACGATGGGGTTGATCTACTCCCGCCTCAACAACCCCAGTCTCGAGATCCTCGAGGATCGCATCACCCTGTGGGACGAGGCCGAGGCCGCGGCGGCGTTCGAGAGCGGGATGGCCGCCATCGCCACGACCCTGCTGACGTTTCTCCGCCCCAATGACGTCGTGGCGTTCTCCGAGCCCATCTACGGCGGCACGGAGTACCTCCTGCACCGGACGCTGCCGGAGTTCGGCATCGAGACCGTGTCGTTCCCGGCGACCGAGGGTGTCGACGGGCTGAAGCGCGTCCTCGACGAGGGAAAGGGCCGACGCGACCGCTTGCGCATGGTCTACGTGGAGACGCCCGCCAACCCCACCAACGCCCTCGTGGACATCGAGGCGTGCGCCGAGGTGGCGGGACGCTGCGGCACCGCCGACCGGCCGACGCTCGTGGCCATCGACAACACCTTCCTGGGTCCGCTCTGGCAGCACCCCCTCAAGCGCGGCGCCGATCTGGTGCTCTACTCTCTCACCAAGTACGTCGGCGGCCACTCCGACCTGATCGCCGGGGCGTGCCTGGGCCCACGCGACCTGATCGGCGCGGTGAAGGCGACGCGCACGATCCTGGGGACGATGGCAGGCCCGTGGACCTGCTGGCTCCTGCTGCGCAGCCTCGAGACGCTGAAGCTGCGCATGACCAGCCAGATGAAGAACGCCCGTTACGTGGCCGACTACCTGCTGGACCACCCCAAGGTCGAGCGCGTCCATTACCTGGGGCACCTCGTCGAGGGGGACCCGCAGTTCGACATCTACCGGAAGCAGTGCCTCGCGCCGGGCGGGATGATCTCGTTCGAGGTCAACGGAGGGGAGGAGGAGGCGTTCCGGCTCCTCAACGCCCTGAAGCTCATCAAGCTGGCCGTGAGCCTGGGCGGGACGGAGAGCCTGGCGGAGCACCCCGGCACGATGACGCACTCGGACGTGCCGGTGGAAGACCAGCTGGGGATGGGCATCACGCCGGCGCTGATCCGCATCAGCGTGGGGATCGAGCACCCCGAGGACCTGATCGCGGACCTGGAGCAGGCGCTCGAGCAGGTCTGACGGGATCCCCGGTGGGGCGGTCGGCTACGACGCGATCGCGTCGCCGACCGCCCGCACCCGGACGCGCAGGGCGTCCCCCGGAAGGTAGGCCAGGGGGAAGTCGTCGGACTCGACGACCGTGACCGTCGCTTCGTCGGCCCCCGCCGCCGCGGCGCGGGCGCGGGCGATCTTCGTCGCCTCGGCCAGGGCGCGCTCGCGGCCCATCCCCGTGAAGACCTGGTCGACCTCCCCGCTGACCTGCGCGATGGCGGCGCCCACCGCGTTCGCCACGTCGGCGTGCGGAACGTGCACGACCTCGCTGATGCCGGGGAGCTCGGTCGGCACCAGGAAGGCACCGCCCCCGACGGCCAGGAGGGGGAGCGGAGCCGCATCGACCTTCATGCGGTCCACGCCCTCCTCCACGACGGTCCGCATGCGCGCGAGCGCCCGGTCCACGACGCCGGCGTCCAGGTCGGCGACGCGCGCGCTGTCGCCCAGCACCACCAGGCCCCTCGCCACCGCGACGTCGGTGGCCGTGAGCGTGGCGCCCCCGAACACCCGTGCCTCCTTCGTGAGGCGGTACCCGACGCTCCGGGAGCCCACCGCCCGTCCCTCATCGGTCACGGTCGATCCGCCGCCGAGCCCCAGCGACAGCAGGTCCGGCATCCGGAAGAGCGTGCGCACGCCGCCGACCTCCACCGCGCGATTGGCCTCCCTCGGGAAGCCTCCCTTCAGATGGCCGATGTCCGTCGTGGTTCCCCCCACGTCCACGACCATCGCGTCGCTCAGCCCTGAGAGGTACGCCGCGCCGCGCATGCTGTTCGTGGGCCCGGAAGAGAAGGAGTAGACGGGAAACGCCTCCGCGTAGTCGGCACGCATGACGGTCCCGTCGTTCTGCGTGAGGTAGAGCGGTGCGTGTATGCCGCTCCCCGCCAACGCCTCCGTGAAGGCGTTCGTGGTCCGCCGCGCCAGGGTGGCCAGCGCCGCGTTGAGGATCGCCGCGTTCTCCCGCTCGAGCAGGCCGATCCGGCCGAGATCGTGTGAGAGCGTGACTGCGGCCTCGGGAACGACCTCGCGCAGGATGTCCGCCGCCCGCTGCTCGCACTCCGGCGTGAGAGGGGAGAACACCGCGGCGATTGCCACGGACCGGACGCCTGCGTCACGGATGCGCGCGGCGGCCTCCCGCGTGCCGTCCTCGTCGAAGGGAACGAGCGCCCGGCCGTCGTACTCGTGGCCGCCGCGGAGCATGTATGCGCCTCCGTCCACCTCGGCGGCCAGATCCCCCGGCCAGTCCACCCGCGGCGGGAGCGAGCGCCCGCTCGGCAACCCGATGCGAATGGCGGCCACGGGCTCCAGGTCCCGCCGCTGCACCACCGCGTTCGTGAAGTGCGTGGTTCCCACCATCACGGCGTCCACCGCCCCCGCGGTCCCGCCCAACCGGGCCAGGAGCGCCGCGAGCGCGTTGCGGATGCCGGTGGTCACGTCCTCGGTGGTGGGTGTCTTGGCCGCCGCCACGACGCCGCGGGCGTCGATGAGCACCGCGTCGGTGTTCGTGCCGCCCACGTCGATGCCGATGCGCCTCATCGTTCCGCTCCGCCCGTGGCGTCGAAGACGGATCTGAAGTCGAGATCGTAGCCGAAGGCGCGCGGACCGACATGCTCGAGTCCCCTGGGCGTCGTCTGCAGTGCGGGCGCCGGAAGCGCCACCACGCGCACGCGCTGCCCGTAGCGGAGAGCCTCGGTGCCGATGGCCTCTCCCGTCGTCGCGTCCATGACGCAGATGATGTCCGGGACCGTGACACGGGCCTCGTCGTCCAACCACCCCACGGTGAACTCGTTCTGGAAGTCCAGTCGGAAGGCGTGGCCGCGGTCGGTGTCCAGCCCCTCTACGCGTGCCGTGCCCCGCAGGAAGCCCTCGGTGGCGCGCCGCGCGACGTCCACCACCTTCCCCCGGAAGAGCAGGAGGCCACCGGCGTGCTCCAGGACCGCCGCGACGGGGTCCGCCTTGCGGGCGCGTGCGCCGAGCACCGCCCGCCCGATCCCGATCGCCTGCGTCACCGTGTGCGGGATGCCCCACTCCTTCACCTCGCGCCCGGTGCGCGGCGCCTTGCACGTGGCCGCGATCGAGCCCACCTCGGCGCATACCTTGCGGCTGATCCGCTCCATCCACTTCCAGCTCGCGGTGCGGGAGACGACCACGGCGTTTTCGCGGACGTCGGCGAGCGTGAGCGGCCAGGGCCGGAGGTCCCCGATGGCGAAGCTGGAGTGCTGCGCCTCGGGGTAGGCGCGACCCATCGTGTCCGCGTCCACCACCGGGAGCCCCGTCACCGCAGCGACCATGAGAGGCTGGAAGGCGTTGGAGCCGCCGATCTCCAGCGACATTACCGCGTCGAAGCGCCGGCCCAGGTGCTCCTCCATCTGCCGCACGGCGAGCGCGGCGACCTCGGGGTCCGTGAGGCGCTCCTCGCCCACCAGGGGGGCGCCCATCGTCGAGACCACGGCGACCAGCGCGTCGTCGTCCAGGTCCCCCGGGTCCATCAGCGTGACCGACCGACCCGCGCGGAGGAGGTGCCGGACGTTCAGCAGGGCGTGATAGGGATCGCCACCCCCACCCGCGCCGAGGATCCAGGCGCCGGTGGCGAGGGGCTCCAGCTCCGCTTCGAGGATGGGGCGTCGGGCCATGGCGCGGCGACGATAGGGGCCACGGCATCCGCCCAGCAAGGGACGCCCGCGCGGGAACGACGCACGCGGCAGGGGTCCGGGCCGGCGCGCGTCATGGACACGGAGGCGGCGCGACGCCTACTCTGTGCGCCATGTCGAGGGCCGTGACGTTCGTGACGATCGGGCAGACGCCCCGTGTCGATCTGGTACCCGAGCTGGTGGCGCGCCTGCCGGACGGGGTGGCGGTGCGCGAGGTCGGTGCCCTCGACGGCATGGATGCCGGCGACGTCGAGGCCCTGGCGCCCGCAGCGGACGAGGCGCGGCTGGTCACGCGCATGGCAGACGGCAGCCAGGCGGTGGTGCGCAAGCCGTGGGTGCACGCCCGCGTCCAGCGGATCCTGGACGGGATGGCTTCCGACGCGGGCGAGATCGTCGTCCTCCTGTGCACGGGAGCGTTTCCCGGTCTGCGGGCCCCGGGGATCTTCCTCCACGCGCAGCACCTGGTGGACCACGGCGTAGCCGCCCTCTGCTCCGGGATGCGCCGCATCGGCCTTCTCCTCCCCCTCGCGGAGCAGGCCGACGACTTCTACTGGCGGCCGGAGCCGCCGCAGGAGGTGCGCACCACGTTCGCCTCCCCCTATGCCGGGGACCGGTTCGACGCCGCGGGCGCCGAGCTCGCCGACTGCGACGTGATCGTGATGCACTGCATGGGCTACACGGAGGGCCAGCGGCGCCGCGTGGCAGCCGCCTCCGGACGTCCCGTCCTCCTCGCCCGCCGCCTGGTGGCATCCGCCGTGGCCCAGCTCCTGTGAGCCGGGAGCCCGAAGAGCGCGTCCGACGCCATCCGTCGATCTTCGAGCCGGCCACGTTGTGGCCGCGCTCGCCCTCGCGGCGCTCGGGGCGGTCATCGGCCTGCAGCTCCTCACCCGCGTCGGGATCACGCCGAACAGCTCGGTGATCGGCGCCGTCGTCGCCCTCGCGCTGGCCCGCATCCCCCTGGCCGTGTTCCGGTCGTTCGGGAGCCTCGACCGGCAGAACCTCCTGCAGACCGTGATCTCCGGCGCCACCTTCGGGGGCGCCAACGCCCTCCTCCTCCCCGCCGGCGTCCCCTGGCTCGTGGGCCGCCCGGACCTGGTTCTCCCCATGCTGGCGGGCGCCTTCCTCGCGCTCCTGGTGGACGCGACGATCCTCTACCGCGTCTTCGACTCACGCAGCTTTCCCGCAGGCGGGCTGTGGCCGTCCGGTGTCGCCACCGCCGAGGTGCTCATCGCGGGCGACGAGGGCGGCGGCCGCGCCCGGCTCCTCGCGGCCGGCGGCGTGGTCGGGGGCGTCGGCCAGCTCTTCGGCATCCCCATGGACGTCTTCGGCGTGTGCTGGATCGGAAACGTCTGGGCGCTCGGGATGTTCGCCGTCGGCCTCCTGCTGCGGGCGCACGGCCCCCTGCTCTTCGGCGTGGAGCTGGGGGAGCTCTACGTTCCGCACGGCATCATGATCGGGGCCGGCCTGGTGGCCCTGGTGCAGATCGTCCTCGCGATCCGGGAGCGCGCGCCGGCGACCGGCTACTCCGCCGTCGAGCCGACGGTCTCCGGCCACGCGTTCGGACGTACCCTGGGCGGCGGCTTCCTGGCGTTCGTGGCGATCGCGGCGCTGCTGGCCGCCCTGGGCGGCGTGTGGAGCGGGATGTCGCCCACGATGCTCGCGGGCTTCGTCCTCTTCGCGGCCGTGGCTGCGCTCGTCTCCGAGCTGGTGGTGGGGCTCAGCGCGATGCACGCCGGATGGTTCCCGGCTTTCGCCACCGCGCTGATCTTCCTCGTGATCGGGATGCTCCTCGGCTTCCCGCAGGTCCCGCTCGCGCTGCTCGTCGGGTTCACGGCCGCCACCGGGCCGGCCTTCGCCGACATGGGGTACGACCTGAAGGCCGGGTGGATCGTGCGCGGGCGGGGCGCGGACGCCACGTGGGAGCGGGACGGGCGCAGGCAACAGTACATCGCCGAGCTGCTGGGCTTCGCCGTGGCCGGGGCGTTCGTCCTCCTGGTCCATCAGCGCTACTTCGCCGCCGACCTCCTCCCGCCCGTGGACCGCGTCTTCGCCGCCACGATCGCGGCGGGCGCCAGCCCCCAGCTCGCGCGCTCCCTCCTGATCTGGGCCGTCCCGGGCGCGATCATCCAGCTCGTGGGCGGACCGTCCCGCCAGATGGGCATCCTCCTGGCGACCGGCCTCCTGATCGTGAACGCGGCAGCCGGGTGGACGGCCGCGGCCGCGCTGATCGTGAGGGCCGTGCTGACCCGACGCTGGGGGAAGGAGGCGGAGGCGCCCATGTACGTCGCCGCCGGCGGCTTCATCGCCGGGTCGGCGCTGATGGGGTTCGGCGTGGGGGTGTGGAAGGCGCGGTAGGCTACAAGAGCCAGAAGCCGATCCCCAGATAGAAAGCCAACAGCACGGCCCCCTCCCACCGCTCGATCTTCCACCCCGTGCGCAACATCGGGAAGACCAGCACGGAGATGACCAGCACGGCCGGGAGCTCCCGGGTGAGCACCGAGCGCGCGATGTTCATCGGCTCCACGACCGCCGCGGTCCCCAGGATGGCGACCACGTTGAAGATGTTGGAGCCGATCACGTTCCCCACCGCGATGTCGGCCTCCTTGTGCAGCGCGGCCACCAGCGACGTCGCGAGCTCGGGAAGCGAGGTGCCCACGGCCACGACGGTCAGGCCGATCACCACCTGGGAAACGCCCAGGAAGGAGGCCACCGCCACGGCCCCTTCGACGATCGCGTAGCCCCCCATCACCAGGCCCGCACAACCCGCCACGACCAGCCCGACGTCCACGAGGCGCACCTTGGTCTGCTCCGGACCCCCCGCCCGCACGAATTCCTCGTATTCGTCGATGATCTCCGGCGCCTCGGTCTCCACGGACTGGAAGACGAAGATCAGATACCCCACCAGCCCCATGAGCAGGAGGACGCCGTCCCCGGTGCTGAGCTGGCCGTCCCATGCCAGCGGGTAGATCGCAGCCGTCACCAGCAGCATGAGCGGCACCTCACGCCAAACCACGCGGGCCGCGACCTCGAGGGGGCGCACGATCGCCGTGAGGCCGAGGATCAGGCCGATGTTGGCCAGGTTCGAGCCGAGGACGTTGCCGATGGCCAGGTCGGAGTTGCCCCCGGCAGCCGCCACCACGCACACCACGAGCTCGGGCGCCGACGTCCCGAACGAGACCACCGTCAGACCCACCACGATGGGGCTCACCCCGAGGGAACCGGCGAGTCGGGCCGCACCCCGCACCAGCCATTCGGCCCCGAAGTAGAGGACGCCTATCCCCCCCACGAGGAGGAGCGTGTCGAAGGCGAGTACCGTCAACCGGCGCTCTCCCTCAAGCGCGCTTCCTCCCGAGCCAGGCGCGCATCTCGTCCAGGCCCATGGTGTTGAGCACGTCGTCCGGCTCCAGCCACCCGCGCCGGGCCTGGTCCACGCCGTAGCGCATGTTGTCCAGGCCCCGCGGCGAGTGGGCGTCCGTCGAGATCACGACCTTCACGCCCAGCTCCTTGGCTCGGAAGACGTGCACGTCACTCAGGTCCAACCGGTTCGGGTTCGCGTTCACCTCCACGGCGACGCCGAGCTCCGCGGCGGCCGTGAGCACGGCCTCCACGTCGAGCTCGTAGGGCTCCCTGCGATTCAGCAGACGTCCCGTGGGGTGCGCGAGAATATCGACCCGCGGATGCCGGATCGCACGCAGCACCCGCTCGGTCATCGTCTTCCGGTCCTGGTCCATCAGCGAATGCACCGACACCACCACGACGTCGAGCTCTTCCAGGATGTCGTCGGGGAGATCCAGGCCGCCGTCCTTCAGGATGTCCACCTCGGCGCTGCGCAGGATCTCGATCCCCTCGACGCGCTCGCGCACCTCCTCGATCTCGCTCCACTGCTCACGGGCACGCTCGGGGGTGAGCCCCTGCACCATCGCCATCGCCTGGCTGTGGTCGGTGATCGCGAAGTAGGCGTAGCCGCGCTCGCGGCACGCCACCGCCATCTCCTCGAGCGACGCCTTTCCGTCGCTCCACGTCGAGTGCATCTGCAGGTCTCCCCGGATGTCCTCCAGCGTGACCAGCCGTGGAAGGCTCCCGTTCAGGGAGGCCTCGACCTCTCCACGGTTCTCGCGAAGCTCTGGCGGCATCCACGTCATCCCCAGCACCTCGTAGACCTCCTCCTCGGTCTCCCCGGCCAGCCGTTCGCCGTCCTCCTTTCCAAGGGACTCGGGATCGGCGCCTTCCGGGATCCTGAAGACGCCCCACTCGTTCACGCGCAGGCCCTGGCGCACCGCCCGTGTGCGCATCGCGACGTTGTGCTCCTTGGATCCCGTGAAATACTGCATCGCGGCGCCGAAGGAGCGGGGCGGGATCACGCGCAGATCGATCTGGAGGCCCGAGCGCAGCACGATGCTCCCCTTCGTCCCCCCGGCGGCGTCGACCCGCTCGGCGGCCGGGTACGCCGCGAAGTGATCCACCACGGCGGTACCGTCTCCGTCGCAACGGGCCAGCAGGTCCACGTCGCCGATGGTCTCCTTGCGACGTCGCAGGCTACCCGCGACCTCGACACGGTCGACGCCCGGCGCGGCCTTCACGTGCTCGATGACGGGTGCCACCAGCTGCTCGACGTCGTCCAGGAGGAAGCGCCCCACGTGCGCCCGGTGCTCCGCGATGGCCCGCAGGATCTTCTCCGCGCTCTTCTTTCCGAAGCCCGGCAGGGTCTCCACACGCCCCGCCCGGAGCTCCGCCTCGAGGTCGTCGACCGTGCGGACGCCCAGCTCGTCGTGCAGTTTGCGCGCCTTCTTGGGCCCCACGCCGTCCAGGCGCATGAGCTCGACCAGCGAGCGCGGCACCTCCGCGTCGAGCTTCTCGAGCATCTCCATGCGCCCGGTCCCGATCAGCTCCTCGATGCGGGCCGCGATGTCCTTGCCGATGCCGGGGAGCTCGGTGAGGTCCTCGCCGGCTTCGACCATCACCCGCAGCGGGCGGGTCAGGCCCTCCACCGTGCGCACGGCGTTGCGGTAGGCCCGGATGCGGAAGGGGTTGGCCCCCTGGATCTCCAGGAGATCCGCCAGCTCCTCCAATGTGCGGGCGACGTCGAGGTTCTCCATCAGTCCGGACGCTCCACGGTTCCACCCAGCTCCCGGACCTTCTTCACGAAGTCATCGAAGTCGAGGACGGGCACCCCGAGCTTCTCCGCCTTGTCCAGCTTGGACCCCGCGTTGTCCCCCGCCACCACGAAGTCCGTGCTCCGGCTCACCGAGCCGACCACCCGGCCGCCCACGGACCGCCAGACCTCTTCGGCCTCCGCGCGCGGGATCGGGATCGTGCCCGTGAACACCGCCGCGCCGGCATCGGCGGCCGCGCCCGTCTCGGGCGCGGGCTCGGTCTCTTCCGGCTCGACGCCGCGGTCGAGGATCGCCTGGATCGCCGCGTCGTTGCGCGCGTCGGCGAAGAAGGCCGTGATGGCCTCGCTCATCTTGGGCCCGACGCCGCTCACCGCCTCGAGCTGCTCGCGCGACGCACTCCGGATCGCGTCGAACGACCCGAAATGGCGGGCCAGGTCGCGCGCCACGGCCACGCCCACCTCCGGAACCCCGAGCGCCACCAGGAAGCGCTGCAGCTCCGGACGCTTCCGGGCCGCGATCGCCTCCACCAGGTTGGTGGCGCTCTTCTCGGCGAATCGCTCCAACGGGAGGAGCTGCGCCACCGTGATGTCGAAGAGGTCGGCGAGGGTGTGCGCCAGCCCCTCCTCCACGAAGAGGTTGGCCGTCTCCTCGCCGAGTCCCTCGATGTCCAGGGCCTCGCGCGCGCCGAAGTGCACGATGCGGCCCTTGAGCTGGGCCGGGCATCCGAAGCGGTTCGGACACACCGTGCGCGGTCCGTCCTCGTAGACGGGCGTATCGCAGGCGGGACAGCGCTGCGGCATCTCGAAGGGGGGCTGGCGCGCCTCCTCGTGGGCGACCACCTCCACCACCTGGGGGATGACGTCTCCCGCCCGCTGGATGCGGACGGTGTCGCCCTCGCGCACGTCCTTGCGGCGCAGCTCCTCGCGGTTGTGCAGCGATGCGCGGGAGACCGTGACGCCACCGACCACCACGGGACGCAGGAAGGCGACCGGCGTCAGCACCCCGGTGCGCCCGACGCTCACGCCGATGCGGTCGATGCGGGTCACCTCCTTGCGTGGCTCGAACTTGAAGGCCAGCGCCCACCGGGGATGGTGCGACGTCGTGCCCATCCGCTCGCGGGCAGCGAGGTCGTCCAGCTTCACCACCACCCCGTCGATCTCGTAGTCGAGCTCGTCCCGGTCGGCGGCGTAGGCCGCGTGGTAGGACAGGATCTCGTCCACGGACGTCGCCTCTGCCATCCGATCCGGCACCTTGAAGCCCCAGTCCCGGAGGGCCTGGAGGCCCTCCGTATCGGTGGCGAAGGACGCCCCCTGCACGTGGAGCACGTCGTAGACGAGCACGTCCAGCTTGCGACGGGCCGTCACGCGCGGGTCGAGCTGACGGATCGCCCCGGCCGCAGAGTTGCGCGGAGACGCATAGGGCTCCTGCCCGCTCTCGGACAGGCGCGCGTTGAAGGCCTCGAAGTCCGAGATGTACATCATGACCTCGCCCCGCACCGCCACCAGGGGCGGCGCCGGGCGCTCGTCCTCGCGCAGGCGGAGGGGCACGGTCGGGATCGTCCTGATGTTCTCGGTGACGCCCTCCCCCGCCCTCCCGTTGCCGCGCGTGACGGCCCTGCTCAGCACGCCGTCCTCGTAGACCAGCTCGATCGACGCCCCGTCGAGCTTCGGCTCCAGGACGTAGACCGGCTCCTCCTCCCCGAGCGCCTTGCGAACCCGCTCGTCGAACCGGTGCACCTCGTCGGCTTCCTGGGTCGAATCCAGCGAGAGCATGGGCGCCGCGTGCTCGACGGTCTCGAAGCGCTCCTGCGGCTCGGCCCCGACGCGCTGGGTGGGGGAGTCCGGGGTGAGGATCTCCGGATGTGCCTCCTCGAGCGACTGCAGGCGCCGGAACAGCTGGTCGTACTCCTCGTCCGAGACCTCCGGCCGCGCCTCCACGTAGTAGAGGTGTGCGTGCCGGCGGAGCAGTTCGCGAAGCCTCTCGGCTTCGCGGAGCGCCTCGTCGGGCTTCACGGTGGAAGGGTCCTTTTCGATGCTCATGCGCGCTCCACAGGCGTGGCGCGAACCGTGCGCGGCCCCAATAATAACGCCTTCGTCTCCGGCCAGGATCTGCCCGCCGGGACCTGCCCAACCAGACCGGAGGCCCGGACATGAAGCGGCTCCCCACCTTCGTGCGCCCTGCTCTCGCGATCGCGCTGTGCGCCACCTTGGCCCTGGCGGCGGGCGTGCGTGCGCAGGGGATGGAAGAGACGAATCCGCGCAGGTCCGACGAGGGCGGCGGACCGTACCAGCGCCTCGTCATCCGAGGTGCCACGATCATCGACGGGACGGGCGCCCCGCCACAGGGACCCGTGGACATCGTCATCGAGGGCGACCGCATCGCGGAGATCCGCTCCGTCGGCTACCCGCGCGTGCCCATCCAGGACCGGCGCCGCCCGGCGGCGGGTGACCGGGAGATCGACGGGACGGGCTTCTACGTCCTGCCCGGCCTGATCGACATGCACGCGCACACGGGCGGACCGGGGAAGGCGCCGCAGGCCGAGTACGTCTACAAGCTGTGGATGGGCAACGGGATCACCACGTCGCGCGGCGTGCCCCACGGCGAGTTCGAGTGGCAGCTACGCGAGAAGGCCCGGAGCGCACGCAACGAGATCGTCGCGCCGCGGATGTTCGCCTACGTGCGCGCGGGCACGGGGCGCGGATGGGGCGGCAAGCCCATCGATTCGCCGGAAGTCGCGCGCGAGTGGGTGCGCTGGGCGGTGGCGCAGGAGATCGAGGGCCAGCACATCGACGGCCTCAAGCTCGGCGCGTGGGACCCGGAGATCATGGAGGCGCTCATCGACGAGGGCCACAAGCACCAGCTGGAGACGGTGGCGCACCTCGACCAGATGGGGATCGCCCGCATGAACACGCTCCAGGCCGCCCGCCTCGGGCTGGACATGCAGACGCACTTCTACGGGCTGATGGAGTCCATGCTGACGCAGCACAGCATCCAGGACTGGCCGCTCGACTACAACTACAACGACGAGTCCCACCGCTTCGGCAACGTCGCCCGCCTCTGGTACCAGGCGGCGGAGCCGGGCAGCGAGCAGTGGAACGACCTGATTCGCGAGTTCCTCGAGCTCGGCATCGGGATGGACCCGACTTTCACGATCTACGAGGCCAACCGGGACGTGATGCGCGCGGCCCGCGCGGAGTGGCACGACGAGTACACGCTGCCCACGCAGTGGGATTTCTACCAGGCCAGCAGAGAGGCCCACGGGGCGTATTGGTACTACTGGACGTCCGAGGACGAGTACCACTGGCGGAAGTTCTACGAGAAGTGGATGCGCTTCATCAAGGACTTCAACGACGCCGGCGGCATCGTGACTACCGGATCGGACTCCGGGTTCATCTACAAGCTCTACGGCTTCGACTACATCCGGGAGCTGGAGCTGCTCCGCGAGGCCGGGCTGACCCCTCTCGAGGTCATCCGGTCGGCCACGATGAACGGAGCGAAGATGCTCTACAAATACTCCGACACGCCGCCCGATTTCGGAATCCTGCGGGCCGGCCTGAAGGCCGACCTGGTCATGGTGGACGCGAACCCGATCGAGAACCTCAAGGTGCTCTACGGAACGGGTGCCCCGAAGCTGAACGACCAGACGGGGCGGGCCGAGCGCGTCGGCGGCATCAAGTACACGATCAAGGACGGCATCGTATACGACGCGCAGCAGCTCCTCGCGGACGTGCGCGAGATGGTGCGCACACAGAAGACCGAGCGGAACGTCACCAGCCAGGTAGGCGCGGGGCGCTGACGCGTTTTGCCCCGCCGCAGCGGGGGGGCGTGGACCCCGCCCCCCCGCTCTGAATAGCTTGAGAGGTTCCGCGCCAAGTCATCCGGAGACCCCGCCCACCGCACATGGAGTCCCTACCCGTCTGGGCCAACGCGCTGATCGCCCTCGCGACGTTCTTCGTCATCGCGGTGGGTGCGAAGTACGTGGTCGACTCCGCCGCGGACCTGGCGCAGCGGGCCGGCGTCTCCGAGCTGGCAGTGGGCCTCACGGTCGTGGCGTTCGGCACTTCGGCGCCGGAGTTCGGGGTCACGCTGGTCGCAGCCTTCGAGGGGCAGAGCTCGATCTCGGTCGGCAACATCGTCGGGTCCAACATCTTCAACCTGGGCTTCATCCTCGGAAGCGCGGCGCTGCTGCGCGCGATCCCGACGGACGTGCTCCTGGTCTGGCGCGACTCGCTCGTCCTGGTGGGAGCGACCGTGGTGCTGTACCTCCTGGTGGGCTTCGATCTCCACCTGAGCCTGCTGGACGGCGTCATCCTGGCTTCGCTGCTCGTGGCCTATCTGGCCCTGGTCTGGAAGGGGCGCCACATCGGGACCCATGGCACCCCGGCCGAGGTCGAGGCGCCGACCCCGGGCGTCCCGATCTGGCGCGACGCCGTATTCCTGATGCTGGGGCTGTTCCTGGTCGGGGTCGCCTCGCACTTCCTGATCGGGTCCGCAACGGCTCTGGCTCGCGATTTCGGCGTCAGCGAGTGGGCGATCGCGGTGACCGTGGTCGCCGCCGGTACCTCCGTGCCCGAGCTCGCGACGACCATCGCCGGCGTCGCCCGGGGGCACATGGCCATCAGCGCCGGCAACGTGATCGGGAGCGACATCTTCAACGTCCTCGGCGTGCTGGGCGTGGCCGGCATCCTCCATCCGATGGCGCTCGATCCCGCGGCGCGCGCCTCCCTGATGGCGCTCACGGGGATGGTGGTGGTGGTGCTCGTGATGATGCGCTCGGGATGGAGGGTGTCCAGGGCGGAGGGGGTCGCGCTGGTCATGCTGGCCGCCCTGCGCTGGGTGCTCGACTTCGCCACGCACAGCTGACGGCCAGAGGGCGTGGCGAGCCTCGACCTGCAGCGGCTGCGCGACGAGACCCCGGGGTGCGCCCATCGGGTACATCTGAACAACGCGGGCGCCTCGCTCATGCCGGAGCCGGTCCTGGCGGCCGTCCGCGATCACCTCGAGCTGGAGGCCCGCATCGGCGGATACGAGGCCGAAGCCGAGGCCGCTGACCGGATCCGGGACGCCTACGCGTCCGTGGCCGCGCTCCTGGAGACGTCGACCTCCAACGTCGCGTTCACGGAGCACGCGACCACTTCCTTCACCCAGGCGCTGTCGTCCGTGGAGTTCTCGCGGGGGGACATCATCCTCACCACACGGAACGATTACGTCTCGAACCAGATCCAGTATCTCGCCCTCGCGCACCGGAGGGGTGTCGAGGTCGTGCGCGCCCCCGATGCGCCCGAGGGCGGCGTCGACCTGCAGGCCATGGAGGAGATCATCCACCGGCGCCGACCTCGCATGGTGGCCGTGACCCACGTACCGACGAACTCCGGCCTGGTCCAGGACGTTGCCTCCATCGGCCGGATGTGCCGCACCCGCGACATCCTCTACCTGGTGGACGCCTGCCAGTCCATCGGCCAGATGCCCGTGGTCCCCGACGAGATCGGCTGCGACTTCCTGTCGGCCACGGCACGCAAGTTCCTCCGCGGGCCCCGGGGCTCGGGGCTCCTGTGGGTGTCCGATCGCGTCATCGACCTGGGGCTCGAGCCGCTCTTTCCCGACCTCCGCGGCGCCGACTGGATCGACGGCGATCTCTATCAGCCCGCGCCGGACGCACGACGTTTCGAGACGTGGGAGTTCGCGTGGGCGTTGGTGCGCGGAACCGGGGTGGCCGCCCGCTACGCGACGGCCGTGGGCATCGAAGCGGTGCGCGACCGGGTCCGGGACCTGTCCGGTACGCTCCGCGAGCGCCTCGAGGGCATGCCGGGCGTCCGGGTGTTGGATCGGGGGCCGGAGCTGGCGGCGATCGTAACGGTCTCGGTCGAGGGATGGCGCAGCCGCGACCTGGTCCGCGCGCTGCGCGAGCGCGGGATCAACACCACCGGCCAGAGCCGCGGCGACGCCGTCCTGGACTACGACGCCAAGGGCGTCGAGGGGGCCCTGCGCGTCTCCCCGCACTACTACAACACCGAGGACGAGGTCGAGACCTTCCTCGCCGCCCTGGCCGAGATCGTCGGGGCCTGAGCCCTTGGCGACACCGGGCGCGCGGCCCCCGATCGGCGGCCTGCCGAACGGCGTCGTGGACACGGACGGCGCGTTAGAAGAAATTCCTCGCGTTCCGCGTATCCCGTTTCAATGGGTGAGGAGTGGCATTGCAACCGGATCTGGAGCGGGAGCTTATTCGTAAGTGCAGAACGGGAGACGCTCGTTTCTACGAGCCGTTGGTCCGGGCGTACGAGCCTTCGGGCCTGCGCCTGGCCGCCGCGATGCTGGGAAACCTGGAGGACGCGCGCGACGCGCTCCAGGAAGCGTTCGTGAAGGCCTACGAATCGCTGCATCGCTTCGATCTCCGGCGCCCGTTCGGCCCGTGGTTCTTTCAGATCCTGCGAAACCACTGCCGGGACGTGCTCCGCAGCCGGCAGGCGCGCTTCAAGGTGGAGGCGCTGGACGAAAGGCTGGAGCTGAGGCCATCGGATCCGGCGCAGAGCCCGGAGCGTGTCCGGCAGAGAAGCGCGGCGCGCGAGCTGTTGTGGCGCGCCCTGGGGAGGGTAGGGGAGGACCACCGCGAGATCCTCGTACTCAAGGAGCTTCAGGGGTTCCGATACAACGAGATCGCCCGCATCCTCGACATCCCCGAGGGTACGGTCGCCAGCAGACTCTTCCATGCGCGCAGGGCCTTGAAGGAGGCCCTGGACGAGATGGGAGCGGAATTCCCATAGGATCTTCGACGCCATGCACGACGATCTCTCCCACGAAGACCTGATGCGCTTCCTGGACGGCGAGCTGCCGCCCGAGGAGCACGCGCGCGTCCAGGCCAGGATCGAAGCCTCCACCGAGCTGGGTCGGGAGGCCGCGGTCTTCCGCGCCATGAAGGAGGGTTTCCAGGACCTGACCTTCCATCCCGGCACGTACCACCGCTCGGTGTGGGACCAGGTCAACCGACAGCTCACCCGTCCTATCGGCTGGATCCTCGTGGTCGCCGGCGCCGCCGTGTGGACGGGCTACGGGGCCTACGTGTTCGCCACCTCGCCGGCCAATCCCTGGGAGAAGCTGGCTACCGGCGCCGTGGTGATCGGGGTCCTGCTGCTGCTGGCCACCGTGATCTGGGAGCGCTACCGCGAGTGGCTCACCGACCCCTATCGGGACGTCTATCGATGATCGTCGTGACTACCCCGGACGTGCCCGGGATGAAGGTGGTCGAGACCATGGGCCTCGTGCGCGGCAACACCATCCGCGCCCGCCACGTCGGACGCGACCTGATGGCGGCACTGCGCAACATCGCGGGCGGCGAGATCCGCGAGTACACCAAGATGATGGCCGAGGCGCGGGAGCAGGCCATCGACCGGATGGTCGAGGAGGCCGAGGCGCTCGGTGCCGACGCCATCGTCATGGTGCGCTTCCAGACGGCGGAGATCATGCGAGGCGCCGCCGAGATGCTCTGCTACGGCACCGCGGTGAGGCTCGCTCCCGCCGAGTAGGGGCCTGCCCCCCCCGCTTGCTGTTCGTTCCACGCACCGGCATCTTCGCAGCTTCTCCCCAGTGGCGGCGAGCCGATGGCTCGCGCGAGGGATCGCGCATCGTTTCTCCTCGAGCGACGAGGGGATCCTCCAGTTGGCACATCTCGTCGTCTTCCAGCCGGACCCTCGGGTCGAAGCCCGCCTGTGCGACGCCTTGAGCCCCGTGCATCGGGTGTCCCGGGTCGAGTCCTGGGCGGGCTTGTCCTCCTTCATGGCCAGGGAGTCCGTCGACGGGTGCGTGGTCGACGGGGACTGGCCGGCCCGGGAGGAAGCGGTCAACGAGATCCGCCGCTTGCGACAGCGGCATCCGGGGCTCGCGCTGGCCGTCTACGCCGACGTGCACGAAGCGGATCTGGAGCTCTACCGGCTGGGAGGTCTCGGCGTGGACGGGGTCGTCCTCGCGCGCCGCCCTCCGTGGGCCAGCACGATCCGGGAGGCGATGGAGCGCTCCCTGGCGTCCGCACGTGCTTCCAGGGTCGCGGCCGCCCTCCGAGGGAGATACGACGGCGAAGTCGTGCGCGCAGTCTCCTGGGCCGTCGAATACGCCCGCGAGTGTCCGTCGGTCGCGAAGTTCGCCGCGGCCCTCGGCCATTCCAGCCGCAGCCTCGGGCAGCTCTTCAGGGACAACGGGCTCCCACCTCCCAACCGACTCCTCCTGTGGGGTCGCCTCCTGCTGGCGGGCGCCTACCTCGGACGGGACGGGCGAACGGTCGAGGAGACCGCCTTCATCCTGGGATATTCCACCGCAACTGCATTGTCACGAGCCATGAAACGCGAGATAGGAAAGGCACCGACCGAGGTCGGGCGCAGGGGAGGCCTGCCCTTCGTCCAGGCGCGACTCTTCACCCGCCGCAGGGGAGCCGCGCCGCGGCAGGGCCCTGAGAAGCGCGGTCCTGGTCGGGATGGCCGCCGTCCAGGCCGCGAGCTGCGCGACCGCGGGACGAGGCGGAGGAGGCGGGGCGCGGCACGCGGTGGACGCGATCCTCGACGCGCCCCCGATGGACCAGGTGCACTTCGGCGTCCTCGCCGTGGACGCCGCGTCCGGACGCGTCCTCTACGAGCGCAACGCCAGAAAGCACTTCGTCCCCGCGTCGAACGAGAAGCTGCTGATCACGTCGACCGCGCTCTCCCTGCTGGGGCCGGACTACCGCTACGAGACCGCGCTCTTCGCCACCGGGCCGGTGGTCGACGGAACGCTGGAAGGAAGCCTCGTCCTGGTCGGCACCGGCGATCCCACCCTCGGCGAGCCGTTCTGGTCCTCCGGAGAGGCGGCGCTGACCGCCCTGGCGGACAGCCTGCTCACCGCCGGCGTGCATCGGGTGGACGGGAGGCTGCTGGTCGACGCCTCGGCGTGGGATTCGACCACCGTCGGCCCGACCTGGCAGGAAGAGAACCTGCGCTACGCCTATGCTGCGACCGGTGGGGCCTTCGCCATCGACCGCGGTGAGCTGCAGGTCGTGGTGCACGGCGGGGCGGGGCCGGGCGACGAGCCATCCCTCACCTGGAGCCCGGTGGGCACGCCCGACTTCGTGACTGCCGCGCTCGTCACCGCGCCGCCGGACTCTTCCACGCGCGTACGGCCGAGCTACTTCCCGGAGTCGCATCGCATCGTCCTGGACGGCCGCGTCCAGGCCGGCGTGGTCGACACGCTCACCTTCGCGCTCCGGGACCCCGTCCGTCAGGCGACCGCCGCCCTGGACAGGATCCTGCGGGACCGCGGCGTCGAGGTCGTCGGGGGTTGGGGCGTCGTCTGGGATCCGGAGGTCGACGTCGGGGGAAGCTGCCTCTCCGGGGCGCTGAAGGCGTGCCCCGGCGCCGTCCGCGTCGCTGCCCTCACCTCGCCCCCGATGATGGAGATCGTCCAGGCGATCCTCGAGCCCAGCCAGAACTGGATGACGGAGCAGCTCGTGCGGACGCTCGGGGCCGAGCTCGGGGAGGAGGGGAGCTGGGATGGGGGCCTGGACGTGGTGCGGCGATTCCTCGTCGACCAGGTCGGCGTCGACTCCCTGGACATCTCCCCGAGGGACGGGTCCGGTCTGTCCTCGTCCGATCTCGTGACACCCCGGGCACTGGTGCGTATCCTCCGGTACATGGCCGAGGGGCCCATGGGGGAGGCGTTTCGGCACGCGCTTGCCGAGCCGGGGGAGGAGGACTCGACCCTCGAGCGCCGCCTGCCGGGCTTCGAGGGGCGGGTTTTCGCCAAGACCGGGACCATCTCCAACGTGAACTCTCTGTCCGGGTATCTCGTACGGGACGATGGGCGCCAGGTCGTGTTCTCGATTCTCTCCAACGGCTCGGGGCTCCCGTCGGCCCGGGTCCGGGCCACCATCGACGAGGTGGTGAGCGTACTCGCAGGGCAAAGGCAATGACCGACTTCAAGCTCCCCGATCTCCCGTCCGACGAAGAGCTCGGGATCACCGACGAAGACCGCGAAGGATACGACAAAGACGAGCCCTCCGAGCTGTCCGAGGAGGAGCGCAGGGCACTGGGCATCGGCGAGGAGCCGCCCGTCCCCCCGGGGGAGAGCCGCCGAAGGGGAAGGCCAGGAAGCGCCCCCCGGAGGCGCCCGGCCCCCGCAGCCGCTGGCGCGGCCCGGCTACGCTGGCGGTCCTGATCGCCGCGACGTGGGCCACGAGCTCGCGGCGTACGATCCCGTCGCCCGCGGCGGCCAACGCTCCGGACACCGCCTTCTCCTCCGCGCGGGCGATGGCACTGGACGTGGAGATCGCGCGCCGAGCCCATCCCACCGGCTCGCCCGCGCACGCGGAGGTGCGCGAGGTCGTCCTGCAGCGTCTGCGTGACCTGGGGCTGGATCCGCAGGTGGAGACCACCACCGCGATGATCGGGCGCGAGTCGCGGGTGCGTGCTGCCACGGTGCGGAACGTGGTCGCCCGCATCCCGGGCACGGCCAGCACCGGAGCCGTTCTCCTGCTCGCCCATTACGACGGCGCCGGCGTATCCCTGGCGGCGGGGGACGACGGGGCGGGCGTGGTCACCGTCCTGGAGACGACGCGGGCGCTGCGAGCCGGCTCGCCCCTGAAGAACGACGTGATCATCCTGATCAGCGACGCCGAGGAGGAGGGCCTGCTCGGGGCGCAGGCGTTCGTCGACGAGCATCCCTGGATGACCGACGTGCAGGTCGTGCTCAACTTCGAGATGCGGGGGGGCGGCGGTCCCTCGATCATGTTCGAGACGGGCAACGACAACGGGTGGATCGTGCGCGCCATGCGTGACGCGGGCATCCACCCGTGGACGAACGCCCTCTCCTACGAGGTCTACAAGCGACTTCCCAACGACACCGACTTCACCCGCTTCCGCAACGCGGGCAAGCAGGGGCTCAACTTCGCCGGGATCTCCCGCGCGTCGGTCTACCACCAGGCCTACGACGAGCCGGGCAACCTCTCGGAGGCACTTCTGCAGCACCACGGGGACAACCTCCTGGGGATGGCGCGGTGGCTCGGCGACGCCACGCTCACGCAGGTGGACGCGCCGGACGTGACGTACTTCACGCTCCCGTGGTTCGGCGTGATGGTGTACTCGGGAGCGTTCGTCCTTCCCGTAGCCGCATGGATGCTGCTGCTGGCCGTGCTCGTCCTGCTCGCGGCGCTCCGGTTCGGCGGCCGCTGGCCGGGGCTGCTGGTCGGGTTGGGGGTGGGCGTGGTCTCGGCGGGACTCACCGGCGCGGTGGGGTGGGCGCTCATGCGGTGGCTCCCGCGCTTCCACCCGGAATACGGCGCGCTGGTCGGGAGCGCCTTCCATCACGAGGGGTGGTACATGCTGGCCCTCGTCGGCGCCGGCACCATGATCGTCACCGTGCTGTTCGGCCTCGCGCGCCGCTGGGTCTCCGCACCCACGCTGGCGTGGGGAGCGCTCCTCCTTCCGCTCGCCGGTGCGCTCTATCTCTCGTTCGCGATGCCCTCGGCGGCGGCGAACCTCCAGTGGCCGGTCGTCGCCGCCTACCTGGGCGCCGCCATCCTGCTGCTGGGCCGGGCCCGAACGGCGATGTTCTCGTGGATCGTCGCCCTCGCGATGGCGATCCCGGTCCTCGTCTTCCTCACGCCGACGGTCGAGCTGCTCTGGCTGGGCCTCTCCTTCGGCGCCGCCCTCCAGCTCGGCGTGCTCGTCGGGCTGGGCCTGATTCTCCTTCTTCCGGCACTCTTCTGGCTGCGGGAGCCCAACGTGTGGTGGGCGCCGCTCACCGCGCTCGTGCTCGCGGCGGCGTTCCTCGGCCTCGGCATCCGGGCCGCGCGGCCCACGGCGCAGCTTCCATATCCGTCCACGCTCGCCTGGGCCTTCGACCACGGCACCGGGGAGGCGCTCTGGGTCACCCGCGGAGAGGGAGCTTCGCCGACCGCCCAGGCCTGGGCCGCCGAACGAGCCGGCGCCCAACTCATCGAGAGCCGCCCCCTGGACCTCTTCGGCTACCGTAGCGGAGCGGCCGTCGCGCCGGCCCAGCCGGTGGAAGTGCCGCCCGTCCAGGCGTGGGTGCTGGCCGACTCCGTGGTAGGAGCGACCCGACACATGAGGCTGGCCCTACGTTCGGCGATCGGCGCGGAGCTGCTGCGGCTCCACTTCCCCGAGCAGGGCGCCACCCGGTTGTTGTCGCTGAACGGGCGCCCGCTTCCGATCGAGGGCCGCCCCGAGCTCGTGGAGCACTGGGGCGATCCGGCCCCGGCCCTCCTCCTCGATCTGGAGCTGCCGCAAGGGGCCGCGGTCGACATGGACGTCGTCGAACAGCTGCTCCGCCCCGGCGAGCTCGTCGGAGCGGAGCACTTCGTGCGCCCGCCGGAGCTGGCGCCGAACGTCGTGTGGATGAGCGACCGGGCCATGGTGCTGACGCCGGCCTCCGCGCTGGCGCTACAGTATGGTCCGCCGCCGTTCACGCTTCCGTCGGCCGAGGCCACGACGCCCGGGGTCCCGGGCGCCGAGGAGGCCGGCGAAGCCCCCCCGGTCGCGGACACCGTCGGCGCGGCCGTGCCGGACACGGGCGTCTCGGCAGCCCCGGACACGGGCGCCGCCGCGCCCGACACGACCGGGAGCCGCCGGTGACGCGCGCCCTGCGAGGGGGCGTGACATGATCCGCGCGGCCGTGGCGGGGACATTCCTCGTCCTCGCCGTGGTGATGCTGTGGCTGGCGTTCGTCGTCGGCACGGACACGACGCTCGGCGACCTCTTCATCAACCTCGGCACCGAGATCATCGGCATCGTCATCACGGTCGCCGTGGTGGAGGCGTTCCTGGAGCGGCAGGCGCCTGCAGAACCGGGGACGCCAGCTCGCCTGGGACACCCTCCACACGGCGGAGACCGCCGTCTGGGTCTGGCAGGGCGGGCCCCGGGAGATGGAGACCGACGAGATGCTGGGCATCCTGAACGCGGTGCACGAGGACGACCCTCTACCCGACTTCACGGAAGGGCTCTTCCTGAACCTCGGGACTCGAAGCCGGCGACTGCTGAACAACGACCCGGAAGCCGTGGCGGCGTTGCCCGGCTTCATGGACGCGCTGGAGCAGTTCTCCCGACTCAGCGCGATCCGCGACGGAAAGGCGACGATGCCGGCCCGGAAGATCGCGGACATCCTCGACGAGGGAACGCGGCCGCTGGCACGCGCGCTCGGCCAGCCCACGGAGCGGCATCTCGCGAGCCTCATCCGCTATCGCGACCCCTCCCTGGAGAACCAGGAACGACGTCACCACGGTGGAAGGGGAGCGGTCGCATGGCGCTCCCCGGCAACCGACCTCGATCTCTGACCCGGAGACGACATGAAACCGCCCGCCCTGCCCCTGGCGGCCCTCACGGTCACGTCCGCCGCCGCGATCGTGCTCGGCTGCGCGGCGCCCGACGACCGCGCCGCCTCGTGGTCGCCCTCCCCCTCGGACTGGCCCGCCTACGGAGGGGACGACGGCGGCACGAGGTACTCGGCGCTGGACCAGGTGACCCGGGACAACGTGGCCACGCTGCAGGTGGCGTGGACCTGGAACACCGGAGACGTGCCGGTGCCCGGCCCGATGCGCCCCATCCCCGGCCAGGACGTGCGCGCCGGCAACTTCGAGGTGACGCCGTTGGTCATCGGCGACACGATGTACCTGTCCACGCCCTTCAACCGCGTGGTCGCGCTGAACGCCGCCACGGGCGAGGAGATCTGGTCGTACGATCCCGGCACCGTGGAGTGGGGCAAGCCGCCGAACGGCACGGGTCTCGTGCATCGGGGGGTGGCCATATGGACCGGCCCGGCGGGGCGCACGGTGTTCCTCAACACCCGCTGGCGGCTGGTCGCCCTGGACGCGGCGACGGGTCAGCCGATCGAGAGGTTCGGCCACGGGGGCGAAGTGGATCTGACGGAGCACCTCCTCTGGCACACGAACCGCCTTCACTACACGCAGACCTCGCCCCCGGTCGTGTTCGAGAACCTGGTGATCGTCGGCAACGGCGTGTGGGACGGCTTCGTCTACCCCAACGACCCGCCGGGCAATATCCAGGCCTTCGACGTGCGGACCGGTGCGCCGGTATGGAGCTTCAACCCCATCCCGCAGGAAGGCGAGCCCGGCAACGAGACGTGGGAGGACGGCTCCTGGCGGGTGAAGGGCCACACCAACGCGTGGGCGCCGATCACCGTGGACGCGGAGCGCGGCCTGCTGTACGCGCCCATGGGCACGCCCAGCGGCGACTACTTCGGCGGGGACCGCAAGGGAGACAACCTCTTCGCCGAGACGCTCCTGTGCCTGAACGCGCGGACGGGCGAACGCGTCTGGCACTTCCAGACCGTCCACCACGGGCTGTGGGACTACGACCTCCCCGGGCGCCCCGGTGCTCTACACGGCACACGTCGGCGGACGGGACATCGACGCGGTGGCCGTGGCCGGAAAGACGGGGTTCGTCTACGCCTTCGAGCGCGAGAGCGGCACCCCCATCTGGCCGATCGAGGAGCAGCCGGTTCAGCAGAGTGACGTGCCCGGCGAGCGCACCTCCCCGACACAGCCGTTCCCCACCCGTCCGCCGGCGTTCTCTCCCCAGGGGGTGACGGAGGACGACCTGGTGAGCCTGACACCACGCCTGCGGAGCCTCGCGCTACAGGCTACGCGCGGGTTCCGGCTCGGACCGCTCTTCACCCCGCCCTCCTTCGAGGGGACGCTGGGCATGCCCGGGATCATCGGCGGGGCGAACTGGGGCGGTTCCGCGGTGGACCCACAGACCGGATATCTGTACGTGAAGGGCTCGAGCAACCCCGCGCTCTTCAAGCTCGCGCCGGCCGACACGTCGCGCGTGGCCGCCCCGTACGACATCGACCGCTCGATGCGGGGCGCGACCACCATCCAGGGCGTGCCCATCGTCGACCCACCCTATGGGACCGTCACGGCCATCGACATGAACCGAGGCGAGATCGTGTGGCAGGAGCCGGTCGGAGACGACGCGCGCGTTCGAGCCAACCCGCTGCTCGCCGGCGTCGAGCTTCCCGAGCGTCTGGGCGTGGCCGGAGCGCCGGGACCCATCGTGACGAAGGGCGGCGTGGTGTTCGTCGCCGGCGGCGCGGACGTGCTGACCGCGTTCGACGCGTCCGACGGCACGCGCCTGTGGGAGGGGCCGCTTCCGGGGCGCGGCTACGCGAACCCGATGACCTACGCCACCCTGGACGGTCGTCAGTTCGTGGCGATCGCGACCGGTGGCGGAGCGGACGGAGGGACGCTCGTCGTCTTCGCCCTCCCGGGGGCGTAGCGCCACCGGCTCCGCACGCACGGACCCTGGCACGGAGCGTGCTGACTCCCGGCGCGTTTTAACGAGCGATGGGGGCAGGGCATCTCCACGTCCAGAGTGGGCTTCGACCGATCCCCAGACAGGATGGACGAAACATGACGACCAGACGCGTGATCGCTGGAGGGAGCGCCGCCGCCTTGGCCGCCCTCACGCTCGCCGGCTGCGGCGACAGCACGGGCCCCGAGCTGGATCCGGGACTTCTCCAGAACGCCGCCGTGATGGTGGCCGACGCCACCATCGAGGACGTGAACCTCGTCACGAGCCCCTTCGGCTTCGGCGCCCTGGGAGCGCCCGCGATGGGACCGGAGGGAGGGCAGGGCGTCGGCGAGCTGGGCGGCCGGCGCGGCATAGGTGGAAGCTTCTCCGGGACCCGCACGGTCACCTTCTACGACGCTTCCGGCGCCGAGCAGGACGGGTACGACCGCCTCACGACGGCGGAGATCCACGTATTGCTCGACCTGGCCGGCGACATGACCCGCGGTCCCTGGTCCGCCGGCATCCAGCGCACGCGGGACATGACCGTCAGCGGGCTCGTCGGCGAGGAGACCACGCGCACCTTCAACGGTGGCGGCTCGGAGACCGTGAGCCGCAGCCGCGTGCTCGACGACGGCACCGAGGCCACGCACGACATGAGCGGGACGTTCACCTACCAGGACGTGGTGGTGCCCGTCCCGGGCTCGGAGTCCAGGTGGCCGCTCTCCGGCACGATCCATCGGACGCTCGAGGTGAACGTGGTCAACGGCCCCAACGGGGACGTGAGCCGCACGCTCGACGTGACCGTCACCTTCGACGGCGACTCGACCGCCACCGCGGTCATCGACGGGGAGACCGTGGAGATCGACCTGTCGACCCGCTGGGGCGGGTTCCCGATTCGCAGCGGGAGGTTCGGCCGTTCGGACGGCTGAGCCCAACGACGTCTCGGGCCCCGGAGAGGGGCGGCGGATCCGATCCGCCGCCCCTCGTGTGTTTCCGGCCTTCGGTGGCGGATCAGGGTAACGTTTGCCGAATCCAGGCGTCGATGGCGCGGGTCACCGCGGGGTCGCTCTCCGTGTCGAGCATGAAGGCGGCCATGGGGTCCATCCCCGCCGGCGCCACCTTGTAGAAGTGGGTGAGGTCGGGGAAAGAGACCACCTCCGTCGGCAGGCGCGCTTCCGCCCGCCCCTCCCGAAGCGCATCGGCGTGGTGGGCCGGCACGGAAGTGTCCCGTCCGCCCTGGACGAGCAGCACGGGCTGCCGAACGAGCGCCAGCGTCGCCACCGGATCGACGGCGTCGATCTGGGCCATGTAGCGCACGCCGGCCTCACCGGAGCGCAGGACGAAGGCCAGCGACTGCAGGGTGGGGTCGGAGGCGTCGAGCTCGGGGATGCCCCCGCCCGCGCGCATCGCCGCAACCACGCGATCGAACGACGCGTACGCCTCGGGCGGAGCCTGCGACGGAACGGGCAGCTGCTCCCGCATGATGTCGAAGATCCCCACCGAGGGACCGGAGAGGATCACGACGCCGTCCACGGGAACGCCCCTGTGCCGTCGCCATGGACGCCACCACGGCGCCCTCGGAGTGGCCCGCGACTACGGACGGAGCCTCGAGGCCGTCCGGGCCGACGCGCTTCCGTAGCGCGGCCAGGGCGGCCTCCACCACGGTGACGCGGGACTGGAACCGGCGGCTCTCCTCCTGCCCGCCGGGGTCCACCACCTCCGCGCCCGTCCCAGGCCCGCGCTTGGCGTAGCGGATCACCGCGTGCCCCAACGTCGCGAGCTGACGCGCGAGGTCGCGGTATGCGTGCGGGTGGGCGCCGAACATGGGGAAGTCCCCGTCGACGTCGCTGTACAGCGAGCCGGGGACGATCACGACCAGGCTCGAGGAAGCCCGCGGGTCCCCCCGCGGAGCACGGGTCGCGGGGAGGGTGATCGCGGCGGGTATCCGCCATCCCACGGCTTCGAGGTCGGTGGATTCTTCCAGGTATGCGGGGGGCGCGTCCTGAACGGGCATCGGTGCTCCTGGTTCCAGGGTTCGGGTCGATCGGCGGCGTTCAGAGGCGGTCCGCGACACCCCGCTCGACCACGAGGCACAGGCGCATCGTGTGGAAGGCCGCGCCGCCGATACCCGCCCTCACGGCGGCCCCCCTTCCGAGGAACCGGCCCGATATGCGTCCAGCGCCGCGCAGTAGTACGCCCACAGGCCCTCCGGGAGGCGCACCCCGTGCCGTCCCATGACGTTGTCGGCGCCTTCCTCGCGGTACATGCGTGCCATGGAGTCCCGGATGCCCGGGTCACCGCCCGTGAACTGCTCGATCAGCGCGACCGCCCGCGACGCCATCGCCTGCACGTCTTCGTCGGTCGGCGGCGCGCCTCGCTCCATCGCCCCGGTGAAGTCCTCGAACAACTCCGCCCACTCCCGCTGCGATCGGAGGATGCGCTCCTCCCCGAGCTCGTCGGCGCGGGCGGCGATCGCGGCGCGCTGCTCGGGGGTATAGTATTTCTCGTGCCACGTCGTCTCCTCGATCGTGCGCGCGATGTCGTCGACGGACACCTCCTCCGCCCTTGCGAGCCGGCGGCGCAGGTCTTCGAGCAGACGCACGAGGCGCTTCTGGCGCCCGATCTCGTCCCGCAGACGCTCCACCTGGAGCGCCAGCACGCGATCCAACGAGTACTCCGGTCGTTCCAGGCACTCGCGGATCTCCTCCAGCGACAGGCCGAGGTGGCGAAGCGACGCGATCTGCTGCAGGCGACGCACCTGGGCGAGGCCGTAGAGACGATGTCCCGCGGGCGTGCGCCGCTCCGGGGCCAGCAGGCCGATCTCGTCGTAGTGGTGCAGCGTGCGCACCGACAGCCCGGTCCGGTCCGCGAGCTCGCCCACCTTCATGGCCTCCGTCGCCACGTCATCCTCCTGGCATGGCAGGTCGGTCGCCGGCCCGGGGGCCGTCACGTGCACGGGTCGTCCGGCTGGAAGATGCTAATACCTTACGTAACGTGAGGTTCAAGGGGTCCCTGGGGAAACGCGCTCAGGAAGCGAAGAAGCCCCAGTGCGCGATCATGAACGCCTCCACCGCTTCGGCCAGCGCACGGGCGAACGCCCGACGGTTCTCGTCGGTGTCCCGTATCCCGGCGCGGGGCAGCTCTATCTGCACCCCACTGACGGTACCCGACGTCCTCGAGCCGTGACGGTCCACGCTGTACCCGCCCGTGAAGTACGGCGCCGCGCCCGGCGAGGGATCCGGAGGGCTGGGAACCGACGCCACCCCCCGCGCCGCCAGCAGCCCGCCGAGGCTGGACGCGCCGCGGAGCAGCTCGGAGAACGGGGCGTCGGTCGCGTGGGCGAGGGCGCGCAGGCTGCTCCGGTCGGCGTATCCGCCGGCGTCCAGCACCTCGTCCCGTCGGTCGAGGTCGGACGCGCTCAGCAGATAGCCGAGCTCCGCGCGGAGGATCTCGTGCCCGTGGCCGTGGAGGTCGATGTAGAAGCCGGAGCCGAACGAGCCCTCCACCGCCGCCTCGGCGACCTCGATGAACGCGTGGAACTCGTTCCAGGCGTTTTCCGCGAAGGGGCTCCCCTGGGCGGCCTCCACGATCTCCCGGTTCGGGTCGAGCTTCGTGCGCTTCAGGTGGGAGACCACCACGTGGGGCGCCCGTCCCGTGCGGGCGATGAACGCGTCGCGCACGGCCGTGGCCGTCTCGCGCGTCCAGAGGTCCGTCACCATCGTGCCCCAGACCCGGTCGGGGATCTCGTCCGGATCGAGATCGCCGCCGTGGGGGACCGAGATCACCAGGGGCAGCGTGCCGGGCACGTATTCGACGTACCCCCGGCGTCCGAGGTAGCGGACGCCGGGCTCGTAGGCGTCGACCGTCGGAGGGACGTAGACCTCGACTGCCGCGTCTCCGGTCACCTCCCCCACCTGGGCCGTCACCCGCGTGGCCCCCGGCGAGACGGCTCTGACCAGGCCGGCCTGGTCGACGACGGCGACGGCCGGGTCCTGGACCCACCACGCCGGTTGCGCGTCGGCGACCGGCTGCCGACTCGGATCGTACGCACGGGCGTGGAACCGGACCGTGTCGCCCACGCCGACGAAGAGCCAGGCCTCCGGCGCCACCTCCACGGAGGCCACCACGGCCACGTCCGTTCCGCCGTTGCCGCCGCAGGACAGGGCGGCCAGGGCCAGCGTCCAGACCCACCGTCTCATGTGCGCAAGATAACCGGAACGGACGACCGTCGGTTCCGCGATTCCCGGCGCGTACCAAATCGAGAGTGACGACCACCGCCCGGCGTGGCATCTTGAAGTCGGGCTTCGACTTGAGCGTGCCCTACCCTTCAAGGTTCGATGACTTCCACGACCCCTCCCGACAGCGCCTTCGTGGTCCTCGTGGTCGAGGACGAGCCGGACCACGCGGCCCTGATCCAGGCGGCGTTCGCCTACCGCGAGTTCCCGTGCACGGTGCACGTGACCGGGTCGAGCGAGGAGGCGATGGACTACCTCCTGGGCCGCTGGCCCTTCAACAACCGCACCCGACACCCGCTGCCGAACGTGGTGATTCTCGACCTCGGGCTGCCTGGCGTGGGTGGGCTCGACTTCCTCCGGTGGATGAACACGCGCAGGGAGCCGTGGGCGAAGGCGCCGGTGGTGGTCTTCACCGCGAACACGGACCGGGCGGTGGCGGCCCAGGCGCTGGCGCTGGGCGCGAAGGATGTGACGGTCAAACCCACCGACTTCGCCGAGCTCGTGGACATTGTCGAGCAGGTGCTGCTCCGGTGGAGATCCAACATCGCCTGAGCCCCGCCGGCGCGGCGTCCGTGCGGGGCGACGACCGGGCGGATCGCCGACGGCGAAGGTCGCCACGCGCCCACTTCTGTGATCCCCCCCGCGTCCGATTCCGGTAGGAAGCTGTCGGGGTTCGTGTCAACATCCGATGCGAGGTCGAAGCTTCATGAGCACGTACAGGCGGGGAATGCGGACGGGAACGGCGGTGGTGGGGATGGCGCTCGCTCTGGGGCTGGCGGCCTGGGGCGGACGAGCGGGCGGGCCCGAGGGCGCCTCGGCGCACGTGGCCGCGGGCACGCCGGCGGAGGCGGGCCGCTACCTGATCATCGTCGGTGGGTGCAACGACTGCCATACGCCCGGATGGGCGGAGGCGAACGGTGAGGTGCCGGACTCGGCGTGGCTGACCGGCGCGCCGGTCGGCTTCAAGGGCCCGTGGGGCACGAGCTACCCCAAGAACCTCCGGCTCACGGTCGCGTCCACGGACGAGGACGCCTTCGTGGCGCGCGTGAAGGCCGCGGGTTTACCCCCCATGCCGTGGATGAACCTCGCTCGCATGGCCGACGAGGACATCCGGGCGATGTATCGCTACATACGGGACCTCGGACCGGCGGGTGATCCCATGCCCGTCCCGCTCGCACCGGGCGTGGAGCCGCAGACCCCCTATATCGTCTTCGAGCCGGTGATGCCCGCGTCGGCGACGCGCTGAGCGAAGGCACGGCGGTCGGGCGACACGAGAGGGCCGGGGTGGCGACCCGCCACCCCGGCCCTCTATCCTCGGGCCGTGCGCACGTCCTTTCCCGACCACTTCTCCGGACACGCCGAGCTGTATCGGCGACACCGGCCGACGTACCCGCCGGAGCTGTACGCCTGGCTCCGGGGGCTCACGACCGGCCACGACGTGGCCTGGGATTGCGCCACCGGCAGCGGACAGGCCGCGGTAGGGCTCGCGTCGCACTTCACGTCCGTCGTGGCCACCGACGCCAGCGCGGAGCAGGTCCGGCACGCGCGGGCGCACCCCGCCGTGCGCTACGTTCTCGCCGCCGCCGAGCACGCACCGCTCGCGGACGGCTCGATCGACCTGATCACCGTGGCGCAAGCCGTCCACTGGTTCCACTTCGACGCCTTCTACCGGGAGGCGCGACGAGTGGCCCGGCCCGGCGCCCACCTGGCGGTGTGGACGTATTCGCTGGTGCGGGTGGACCCCGCGGTCGACGCCGTGATCGACTGGTTCTACACGGACGTCGTGGGGCCCTACTGGCCTCCGGAACGCATCCACGTGCACGACCACTACGAGAGGCTGCCCTTCCCGTTCGACGAGGTGGAAGCGCCCGTCTTCGACATGCGGCCCCGGTGGACCCGCGCGGATCTTCTCGCGCAGCTCACGACGTGGTCGTCCGTGAACCGGTATCGGCAAGAGCGCGGCCAGGACCCCCTGGCCCTCCTGGAGCCGCGCCTCACCCGGGTGTGGCCCCGCTCCGACGACGTGCGCGTGCTCTCCTGGCCGATCCGCCTCCGGGTGGGGAGATTGTAGCGTCGATCTCCCTCACCGACGGACGGCTCGACCGATGCTCCCGATTCTCGCGCTCGCCGTTTCGATCACCCTGCCCGCTCCCGTCCCCGACTCCGCATCCGAAGCGGCCATCGCCGCCCGTGTCGAGATCATCCGTACCGGATACGGCGTCCCCCACATCTACGCTCAGGATCTCGAGGCCATGGGCTTCGGACTCGGATGGGTCCAGTCCGAGGACTGGGGGGACGTCGCCGCCGTGAACCTCGTCAAAGCGCGAGGGGAGTACGCGCGCTGGGTCGGGCACGACTCCATCGACGGGGACTTCGCCGCCAGGGAGGACTACGCCCTCGCAGTGGAGACATGGCCGTTCCTCGAGCCAGCGACCCGCGCCGTGTACGAGGGCTTCGCGGCGGGCGTGCGCCACTACGTCCGGCTCCATCCGGAACTCTTCCCGCCGTGGATGAAACCGGACTTCACCGGCATCGACGCGCACGCGCGGGAGGTGCAGTCGTGGAGCCGGGGAGACGCCCGCTCCTTCCTGCGCGCTTTCGCCAGGGCGGAACGCGCCGGGACCGGATCGGAAGCGGACGACGCCGAGGCGACGACGCTTGACGTGTCGTCACTCGAGGACGCGGCGCGGCGGGAGGCCTTCGCCATGGACGGGTCGAACGCCTGGGCCTTCGCGCCATCCCGATCGAAGTCCGACCACGCCATGCTCCTCAGGAACCCCCACCTGGCCTGGGACGCCGGATACTACGAGGCGCAGGTGATCGTGCCCGGCGTGGTCGACTTCTACGGTGACTTCCGCGTCGGCGGGGCCTTCGGGATCATCGGCGGCTTCAACCGCCACCTGGGGTGGGCCACGACGAACAACTACCCGACGTACTCCCAGGTCTACGCCTTCGCGGTGGACCCCGCCGACTCCGCACGGTACGTGCTGGACGGGCGGTCGCACGCGCTCCAGGAGCGGCGCACGACGGTGGAATACGCGACAGACCACGGTGGCCTGGATACCGAGACTCATTCCACGTGGTGGACCACCTGGGGCCCGGTCATCCACCGCACGGACGACCGCATCTACGTGCTCAAGGACCCGCGCGCCGGGGAGTGGCGAGGCGGAGAGCAGTTCCTGCACATGATGCGGACCGACAGCTTCGAGGAGTGGCTGAGCGTCATGCGCTGGCGGGCCTATCCGCAATCGAACTTCACCTACGCCGACGCCGACGGGCACATCGCGCACCTCTACAACGCGCGGCTCCCCTTCCTCCCCCATGCGTCCACGGGGGACACCGCGGCCTTCGCTCGCACGAGCGCGGACATCTGGACGGAGTACGTGCCCTTCGACGCGCTTCCCCTCTACCTCGACCCGCCGGGCGGGTACGTGCAGCAGGAGAACGACACGCCGGACTACACGAACCTCAACGTGCCGATGGATCGGGACACGATGCCGGCGAACCTCCCCGCGCCGCGTCTGCGCCCGCGCAGCCAACTCGCGCTGGAGCTCCTCCACGACGGGCCGAAGCTCTCCCTGGAGGACGTGGTCGCCCTGAAGCACACGCCGCGCATGCTGGTCGCCGAACGCGTCGTGGACGACCTCCTCGTCGCCGTGCGCGCTTCCGACCCCGACCACGAGGTGGCCGAGGCCGCCGGCGTGCTGGCGCGGTGGGACCGCACGGCTGCGGCGGACAGCCGGGGCGGCGTGCTCTTCGAGATATGGGCGGGTCGCTACGGCCAGACGATCGACACGGCCCGCTTCTTCCGCGAGCCGTGGACGCCCGAGCGGCCGATGGCGACGCCCCGCGGGATCGGGTCGCCGACAGAAGCCGCCGCCGCCTTCGCGTGGGCCACGGAGCGGATGCGGGAACGCGGGTGGGCGTACGACATCCCTTGGGGAGATGTTCACCGGGTCATCCGCGGCGACGTGGACGAGCCCGTGTCCGGATGTCCCCCGACGCTCGGGTGCTTCCGCGCGCTGTCGTTCGAGCCACAGCCCGACGGACGCCTGGCCGCGAACCGCGGAGACGGGTGGGTGCTGGCCGTCGAGTTCGGCGACGTCCCTCGCGCGTACTCCGTGCTGGCGTACGGAGAGAGCAACCAGCCCGACTCCCCATACTTCGCCGACCAGGCGGCGATGTTCGCCCACGGTCGCATGAAGACGGTGGCCTTCACCCGGGAGGACGTCGAGCGCGGCGCCATCCGCCGCTACCGCCCCGGGGAAGGTGACGCAACCGGAGAAAGACGATGACCGAGCACGCCAAGCCCGACCGCGCTCGCGTCGAGCACTGGAACGGCATCCTGCGCCCCTATTGGGGACCGGACGCGCGGCGGAGCGTCACTCAGCTCCTCACCTCCGCGATTCCGTTTCTCCTGCTCTGGTACGCGATGCTCCGCAGCCTCGAGGTCGGCTATTGGCTCACCCTGCTCCTGGCGATCCCGACCGCCGGCTTCATGATGCGCCTGTTCATGATCCAGCACGACTGCGGCCACGGCTCGTTCTTCCACTCCCGACGCGCGCGGGATTGGGTGGGCTTCTGCATCGGGGTGCTCTTGCTGACCCCGTACGAGTACTGGCGGAAGACCCACGCCTACCATCACGCGCACTCCGGCGACCTGGATTTTCGTGGGTTCGGGGACATCGACACGTTCACGGTGCACGAGTACGAGTCGTGGCCGAGGGCGAGACGGCTGTGGTACCGCTTCTATCGCAATCCCCTCGTCCTCTTCAGCATCGGGCCGGCGTTCCACTTCTTCGTCAAGCACCGCTACCCGTGGGACGTCCCACGCGACTGGAAGCAGGCGTGGCGCAGCGTGTGGGCCACGAACCTCGCGATCGTGGCCGTGCTGGCGGTCATGTGGCAGCTGGTGGGCATCGAGCGCTTCCTGCTCGTGCAGCTCCCGGCCACCCTCCTGGCCTGCTCCCTCGGCGTCTGGCTGTTCTACGTGCAGCACCAGTTCGAGCACACGTACTGGCACTGGCACGAACAGTGGGACTTCTACGACGCCTCCCTGCACGGAAGCTCGTATCTGAAGCTGCCCGCGCCGCTCCAGTGGATCACGGCCAACATCGGCGTGCACCACGTGCACCACATGAGCGCACGGATCCCCAACTACAAGCTGCAGCAGGCCCACGACGAGAATCCGGAGTTCCAGGTGGTCACGCGCGTGTCGTTGAAGGACACGTGGAGGCTTCTGAACCTCACGCTGTGGGACGAGGACCAGAAACGCCTCATCCGATTCCGGGACCTGAGGAGGAGAGCGAAGGAAGGGGCGGCGGCATGAGACGACTCCTCCTCACCACGGTCGCGGCGTTGGTCGTGACGCCCGCCGCCGGGTCGTCACAGGTGCGGCGCGCGCTCACGTACGACGACTTCTACCGCATCCAGACGCCCGGCCAGGTCGCGCTGTCGCCCGACGGCCGCCGCGTGGCGTTCGTGCTCACGCGCATCCTGGAGGAGGAGAACCGGAGCCACAGCGAGCTCTGGCTCGTGGACGCGGACGGAGAGGGTGCGCCGGTCCGGCTCACCGGCACGGAGGTGGAGGCGTCGAGCCCACGCTGGACGCCGGATGGGAGGCAGCTCGCGTTCTCCCAGCGGGGGACCGGGGCCGGGGCGGAGCAGCGCACCGGCATACGCTTCATGCGTGTCGACGCGCCGGGGGAAGCCTCCGAAGTGCCGGGGGTGGGCGGCACGCCGCTCTTCGATCCCACGAACCGGTGGATCGCCTTCTCGCGCGCGGTCCTTCCAGGCGGCCCCCGCCCTGCGCCCGAGATGCCGGCCACCGAGGCGGAGCGGAAGATCGTCGAGCGCTTCGACGGCCGGGCCTACGACTGGATGGGCTACCGCTTCGACCGCCGCGGGTACCTCCCCGACCCTCGTGACCCCTGGGTCACCCCGCCCGAGCAGATCTTCGTCGTCCCGCGCGAGGGCGGAGCGTCGCGGCAGATCACCGGCCTGGACGTGGACGTCCGCGACGCCGCCTGGCGTCCCGACGGGGAGGCCCTCGCCTTCGTAGCGGACACGCACGCACGCGACGAGCACACCTACGAGCGCGCGGACCTGTGGACGGTGACGCTGGACGGCGACGTGGTCCGCCTCACCGACGACGAGTTCGACTACGGCGCGCCCGCCTGGTCGCCCGACGGAAAGTGGATCGCGGTGCAAGGGAGCCTGGGGCTCGACGTGGTCATCCGCGAGAAGTGGGACCACGGTGCGCCCTCGGACCTGTGGCTGATCTCCGCGGACGGGAGCCAGCGCCGCAACGTAACCGAGCACTGGGACCTCATCCCCGGCGCCCCGACGTGGAGCCCGGACAGCCGCTGGATCTACTTCACCGCCGACAACCTCGGAAGCACCCACCTG
This sequence comes from uncultured Gemmatimonadales bacterium, assembly GCA_963848895.1. Lineage (GTDB taxonomy): Bacteria > Gemmatimonadota > Gemmatimonadetes > Longimicrobiales > Gaopeijiaceae > SZUA-318. Next base: position 629,987 of record CAWKGE010000009.1, on the reverse strand, counting down.
TCCCGCATTCATCCCGAGGGCGGATCCGTCCAGGACGTCACCTTCGGCGAGGAGCGGGTGGGGTCGGTGTCGTTCTCCGCGAACGGGGAGCACGTCGCGCTCACGCGGCAGGGCCCGACCGAGCCGGGGAACGTGTACCTCGCCGAGCCCGACTCCGAGGAGATCGAGGCGCTCACCGCACCTCAACGCCGACCTGCTCGCGGAGGCGGACTTGCAGGCGCCGGAGCTCATCGAGTATCCGAGTCCCGACGGCACCGAGGTCGCAGGGGTGGCTGCTCCCGCCCGTCGGCTACGCCCCCGGCGGGGCACGCGGTGGCCGCTGATCGCCGCCATCCACGGAGGGCCGCACGGCTCGTACGGCAGCGAGTTCTCCTTCGAGCGCCAGCTCCTGTCGGGCGCCGGCTACTTCGTGCTGTACACGAATCCCAGGGGCTCCACCGGCTACGGGGAGGACTTCCTGTGGGGCACGTGGGGCAGCTGGGGCGACGAGGACTACGCCGACGTCATGGCCGGCGTGGACCAGGTGCTCGCCGACTACCCGGTGGATCCCGAGCGTATGGGCGTCACCGGCTATTCCTACGGCGGCTACCTGACCAACTGGATCATCACGCAGACGCATCGCTTCGCGGCCGCCGTGACCGGCGCCGGGATCTCGAACTGGGTGAGCGACTACGGAACGGCAGACATACCGCGCACGAAGGAGAGCGAGTTCTTCGGTCCGCCATGGGAGGAGGAGGGGCTGAAGAACCTCCTCGCCTCGTCTCCCATCGTGCATGCCGCGGGCGTGACCACCCCCACCCTGTTCGTACACGGGGAGTATGATCACCGCGTGCCGATCGAGGAGGGTGAGCAGATGTACACCGCGCTGCAGAAGCAGGGAGTGCCCGCCCGCATGATCCGCTATCCGGAGTCCTACCATGGCGGATGGACGCCGTGGCGCGCGCTCCACCGCTACTGGGCGTCGGTGCAGTGGTGGGACCGCTGGCTGAAGGGAGAGGCCGGGAGGATGATCGGAGGGTGAACCGCCCCCGCCTCGCGACCGCGCTCGGTATCGTCGGGGTGGTCTTCCTCTTCCACCTGCTCCTCGCCCCGAAGATCGCCGACGTCGACGCCTTCTACCACGTGGGCCACGCGGCCCACTACCTGCGGGTCGGACCGTTCGACACGGCCTTTCCGTGGACCGCGTTCTCGGTCGTCGGAACGGAAGGGGCCGACATGTGGTGGGGGTTCCACCTCGCGCTCATGCCGTTCGCCCTCTACGACGACGTCGCGGTGGGGATCGGCGTGGCCGGCCTGGTCCTCTCCATGGTCCTGCTCGGTGGTGTGTGGTGGATCGCGCAGCGCCACCACCTGGTGGGCGTCGGGCTGTGGCCGCTCTTCTTCTTCCTGGCGGTACCCAACGTCCTGTACCGCTACGTGATGGTCCGCCCCGAGACCGTGTCGCTGCTGCTCTGCCTCGTCCTGCTGAGCCTGCTCGCCCGCGGGCGGGTATGGGCCATCGCGCTTTCGAGCGCATGCGTGACGTTCTTCCACCTGAGCATGTTCTGGCTCCCGCCCGGGATCCTGGCCGCGTGGCTCGTGGCACGGGGCGTGGACCGCATCGCGGTCGGGGCCGGCGAGCGGGACCCGCGGGCGTGGTGGCTCCTCGCATTGGCCGTGCTCGGCGGGGTAGCCGCCGGATGGCTGATCCGTCCCCATCCCCTCGCGGCGGCCGATCTCGCGTGGGTGCAGATCGTGGAGCTGCTGCGCGTGAAGGCGGAGGGCGGAGAGGCGCCGCTGACGTTCGCGGTGAGCCTGGCCCCCCTGGACGTCGCCACGCTGCTCCGCATGGCGGGCGCGATGTTGGTGGCGTGGCTGGGCTCGGTCCTGCTGACTCTCGCCGCCCTTGCGCGGCGGCCCCGCCTGCGCGCCGTGCCGGACCCGGAGCGCCGTCTGCTGTGGACGGCCCATCTGCTCGCGGCCGGCTTCCTGGTGATGACGCTGGTCGTGGCCCGCCGTTCCCTCGTCCAGTGGGAGGCGTTCGCCGTGCTCGGCTTGGCGCTCACGCTCACCCACACTGGCGTGGGACGTCGCACGTCGGCGCGTGGTGTTCGCGATCGCCGTCGGGGTGGTGGCGCTCCTTCCATGGTCCGTATACCGGCACGTGGTCAACGTGCGCTTCGTGGCGACGCCCCCCGGTTACCTCGAGGAGGTCGCCGTCTGGCTGCGGGAGCACAGCGAGCCCGGGGACCTGGTGTTCAACACCCACTGGGACCAGTTCGCGCCGCTCTTCGCCCGCGACCGGGTGAACCACTACGTGGGCGGGATGGACCCGATCTTCCAGTATGCGTACGATCCTTCCCTCTACTGGCAGTTCCACTACCTGTCCACGGACCGGATGATCGAGCAGACGTGCGGGACCTATCCGTGCACGCCCGAGGCGACCGTGGACACATGGGATGCGCTCGCCCACGAGTTCGGGGCCCGCTTCGTCCTGGTCGAGCCCCGCCGCAACCCCCGATTGTCCCTCTATCTGCTGGACGACCCGCGTTACGAGCTCGCGCTCGAGACGCAGCGCGAGGCCATCTTCCGCGTCCTCCCCGAAGCACCGGGCTCCTGACGTGCGCATCGCCCTCTTCGCCACCTGCCTCGGGGACGCGTTCTACGCCGAGGCGTGCGCGGACGCCGTCCGCCTGCTCCGGCGACTGGGCGTCGACGTCGACTTCCCCGAGGGTCAAACCTGCTGCGGCCAGCCGGCCTTCAACGCCGGCCACGCCTCGGCGGCACGCCGTATGGCGCGCCATACGATGGACGTGTTCGCCGGAGCCGATTGGGTGGTGCTTCCGTCGGGCAGTTGTGCCGGGATGCTCCGCGCGGTGTTCCCGGAACTGCTCGCCGGAGAGGATCACGAGCGGGCGCGCGACCTCGCGGCCCGCACCTTCGAGCTGGCCCAGTTCCTGGTGCACGTCCTGGGCGTCGACCGCCTGGGAACCGGCCTGAGCGGGATGCGCGTGGCGTACCATCACGGGTGTCACGCCCTGCGAGAGCTGGGCGTGCATGACGAGCCGCTGGCGCTCCTTCGCGGCGCGGGCGCCGAGGTCGTGGCGTGGGAGGCAGACCGGGAGTGCTGCGGCTTCGGTGGCCTCTTCTCGGTGAAGTTCCCCGAGGTCTCGGGCGCGATGGCCGATGGGAAGCTCGACACGATTCCCGAGGTGGACGTGGTGACCTCGGCGGACGGAGGATGTCTGATGCAGCTCTCGGGGCGGGCCGGGCGGCGCGGGGGTCGCTCGCCGGCGTTCCGCCATCTGGCGAGCGTGCTGTGGGAGGCGGCGCACAAATGAGCGCCGCGAGCCCTGGCGGATATTCTGCGTCCGCGCGGAAGGTGCTGCGCGACCACCCTGAGATGCGCACCTCCGTCATGGCCGCCACGCACACCTTCGACCAGAACCGGCGCGCGGCGTGGGAGAAGATCGACGCAGACGGCTGGCGCGATTGGATGCGGGACGCGAAGAGCCACGTGCTCACCCACCTCGACGCCTACCTGGAGGAGGCGGAAGCGAGCCTCGAGGCGAACGGTGTCCACGTGCACTGGGCGGAGACGGCCCGGGACGCCCTGGAGGCGCTCGGCGCGGTGGCGGATGCGAACGGCGTGCGCCGGGCGGTGAAGGCCAAGAGCATGCTGTCCGAGGAGCTCGGGGTGAACGTCTTCCTCGAGGGGCGCGGGATCCAGGTTCGCGAGACGGACCTCGGCGAGTACATCATCCAGCTGCTGGGCGAACCCCCCAGCCACATCGTCGGGCCTGCAATCCACCGGAGCGTCGACGACTGCCGGCGCCTCTTCACGGAGAAGCTCGGCACCGCCCCCGACGCGTCACCGGAGGCGCTCGCGGCCGCGGCGCGCAGCGCTCTGCGCGAGGATTTCCTCGGCGCGGACCTCGGCATCTCGGGCGCGAACTTCCTCGTGGCCGAGACCGGCACGGTCGCCCTCATCGAGAACGAAGGCAACATCCGCCTGTCCACCTCCGTGCCACGGGTGCACGTGGCGCTCGTGGGGATCGAGAAGCTCGTGCCCCGGCTCGAGGACCTGTCCGCGTTCCTCCAGCTCACAGCCCGCGCCGCCACGGGCCAGGCCATCGGCAACTACGTGTCCCTGATCCAGGGCCCCCGGCGCCCGGACGAGCCCGAGGGCCCGGAGGAGGTCCACGTGATCTTCGTGGACAACGGGCGCACCCGGGTGCTCGCGGATGAGCGTGCCTGGGAGGCGCTGCGATGCGTGCGTTGTGGCGCGTGCCTGAACACGTGTCCGGTGTACCGCCAGACGGGCGGCCACCCTTATGGTTGGGCGTACTCGGGTCCGATCGGCGCGGTTCTCGCGCCCGGCCTGCTCGGGCTGGAGGAGGCCATGCCGCTCCCCTATGCCTCGAGCCTGTGCGGTGCGTGCGCCGACGTGTGCCCGGTGCGCATCCCCCTCCCGGACCTCCTCGTCTACTGGCGCGAGCGGGCGGTCGACGCGGGTCTCGTGCCCGCCGTGGAGCGTGCGGGAATGCGCGCGTATGCGGCCGCAGCGGCCAGGCCGCGCGTGTTCGGTGCGTCGGCGGCCCTTCTTCGTCACGTCCCCTGGGAGCTGGGTGGGCACGCCCTGCCCGTGCTCGGCGCCTGGACCGCCCAGCGGACGCCGCCGGAAGCGGCGCGCAAGACCTTCCGGTCGTTGTGGAACAAGGGAATCGAGTGAGCGCCCGTGACGGCATCCTGGCTCGCGTGCGATCGGCGCTGGCGGACCGCACGCGCCTCCCGCACCCGGGCGACTTCGCCGGCGCACGTCCCGCTGGTGCCCTCGACCCGGATCCTCTGCGCGCCTTTACCGATATGTTCACCGCGGCCGGCGGAGAGGTCCTCCACTTCGGGTCGATCGCGGAAGCCCGGGGGTGGCTGCACGACTTCTCGGCAGCGTTCGAATCCGTTTCGGTGGGAGCCACGGTGCCCCCATCGCTCCGTCCCAATCGACGGGTGGCGGCCGCGGACGCGGCCGCGCTGGGCGTGAGCCTGGCCCGGGGTGCGGTCGCCGAGACCGGCTCCCTCGTCCTGGACGCGCGCGACGGACGCCGCACGCAGCTCCTCCCCCCCACCCACCTCGTCTGGGTGCGTGCCACCGAGGTCCATGCCACGCTCCGCGACGCCCTGCGGACCCTGGGTGGAGACCTGCCGTCGGCCTGCGGGCTGCATTCCGGCCCGAGCAAGTCGGCCGACATCGGGCAGATCCTGGTGCGCGGCGTGCACGGCCCGGGCCGGATCCTCGCCGCCCTCGTCGGGGGGTCCTGGAGCGACCGGACTTCCTAGCGTGGTGCACACCACACCAGCGTGGCGGCGCCTTGTGGCCCGGGGGCGCGCGCGGCCATGTTGCGCCGGTCCTCGATTCCCCTCTCCGGCGCGATCGTGAGCGCACCCGGCATCGCCACACCCCCGCACCAGCTTCACCGCGTGCTGCGGATCCGCGACGGCATGGCGGTCACCGTGGGCATCGTCATCGGCGCGGGGATCCTGCGCACGCCCGGGCTCATCGCAGGATACCTGGGTGAGGCCTGGTTGATCATCGCGGTGTGGATCCTCGGCGGAATCGTGGCGGGCCTATCCACGCTCGTGCTCTCCGAGATGGCCGCCGCCCTCCCGGAGGCTGGGGGCAAGTACGTCTACGCCCGGCACGCCTGGGGACCGGTCATGGGCTTCGTGGCCGGGTGGTCGGAGCTTCTGGTGAGCCGCGGGTTCTCCGGCGCGTCCAAGGCCGTCGTCATCGCGGAGTACATCCGTATCCTCGCGGGTGGCCGCGGCTCCGTGCCGATCCTGGCGGGATGCGTCGTGCTCGCCTTCTTCGTGCTGCACACCCGCGGGCTGGAAGCGAGCACCGCCTTCCAGAACGTCACGACCGCCATCAAGGTGCTGGTGATCCTCCTGATCGCGGCGGCCGGGATCTGGGCCGGGGACCTGAGCGGATTCGGATCCGGCGCCGCTCCCCTCACCCAGGGAGACGCCGGCCTCCTCGGCTTCGCGTTGGCGTACCAGTCGGTGTCCTTCGCCTACTACGGTTGGGAGGACGCGGCGAAGATGGCCGAAGAGGTCAGGGACCCCGGCCGGGCGCTCCCGCGCATCCTCGTGGGCGGCTCCCTGGCCGTGATGATCCTCTACCTCCTGATGAACGTCTCCTTCCTGGCCGCGCTCACGCCGGCGGAGATGGCTGGCTCCGAGCTGGTCGCGGCGGACGCCACCGCGGCCGTCTTCGGCGGCGCGGCGGGCACGGTGGTGGTTCTCGCGAGCCTGCTCATCCTGATCAGCAGCGCGAACGTCAACTTCCTGGGTCTGCCGCGGGTGGCATACGGACTGTCGCAGCACGGCCTCGCCTTCAAGGCGCTGGGCCGCGTGGACGCGCGCGGCACGCCGCGAAACGCGCTGGTCTTCATCTCCGCGTGGATCGGCCTCCTCGCATTGTCGGGCGCCTTCGAGCTTCTCATACGGTTCATGATGATGGTCGCGATCACGGTCGATACGATGGTGCTCCTCGGCTACTTCCGACTGCGCGCCATCCGACCCGACCTGCCGCGCCCCTTCCGGGTGCCCGGCCACCCGTGGATCCCCGGGCTCACGATCCTCCTCTACGTAGCCATCCTCGCGATCCTGGTCGGCACGCAGCCGGTGCTCGCCCTGGGAGGAGGAGGGATGATCGCGGGGCTTGTCGTGGCCGGGTGGGTCGTGTCGGTCAAGGCGCCCCCACCGGCCCCCCGGCACAGCTGACACAGGTGGGACGCTCTCCCGTCGTAGACGCGCTCGAAGCCGCGGGCGTCACCCACGTCCTGGGGATCCCCGACAACACGTCGGGCCCTCTGTTCGACTTGCTGGCCCGGCACCCCACCATCCGTCTCGTCATCGTCACGCGCGAGGGGGAGGCCATCGCGATGGCATCCGGCCTCTGGCTCGGCGGAGCGAGGCCCCTGGTGGTCGTCCAGAACACCGGTTTCCTGGAGTCGGGTGACGCGCTGCGCGGCACCGCCGCGCGCATGGGCGCGCCCGTTCCCATCGTCGTGACCGGGCGGGGATACGCGAAGATGCGCGCCGCCGGTCTGGGGCCCGCCACGCCGAGGACGCGCGAGCTGATGACGCGTCCCGACGTGGATTCGGTCGCCCTGGTGACCGAGCCCACCCTGGATGCGTGGGGAATCCCGTACACGGTCTGTGCGGACGACGACGACCCGGCCGCGGCGATCGCCGGATTGATCGAACGGGCCCATGTGCGGGAGTGTCCCTGCGCCCTCCTCGTCACCATCGACCTCGTCTGAGGGCCTACCCGTCATGCTCAGCCGATCCGAGCTCCTCGAGCCACTCGCACGCCACCGGACCGACGAGGTGGTCGTGACCACGATGAGCGTGACGCGGCCCTGGGGGAGGCTGTCCGATCACGACCTGGACTTCGCCTCCGCCGATTCGGCGATGGGCCATACCGCCGACCTCGCCCTCGGCATCGCCCTCGCCCGGCCGGACCGTCGCGTCGTCTGCCTGAACGGAGACGGAAGCATGCTCATGACGCTGGGCACCCTCGTCACCGCCGCAGCCTCGGGCGCGGAGAACTACCTGTTGGTCGTCGCGGAAAACGGCACGTACGAGATCACGGGGCATCAACCGATCCCGGGGGCCGGCCGGGTGGACTTCGCGGCGATGGCACGCGGTGCCGGGTTCGACAACGTGCTCCGCTTCGACGACCCGGACGCATGGGCACGGGCTGTCCCGGAGCTGCTGCGGGCGCCGGGCCCCACCTTCGCGAGCGCAGTCGTGGCGCGCACGGGGGAGGGCCCCATCAGCAGGAGCGCGTCCGAGCAGGCGCGCTATCTGCGCACGTCGCTTGCCGCATGGTCCCGCACCCTGCGAGCGGCACTGGGTGGCTCTCCGTCCGATGGTCTTTAACGCCGGCCCCTCGTTCCGACTCCATACGATCGGAGCCGGGTGGAGAGCAGTCGCCCGACAGAAGGGCTGAAACGGAACAGGAGAGCGACGATGAAGCGGATGACGAGTGGTGCGGCGGTGCTCGCCGCGATGATGGCGGTGGCCCCCCTCCACCTGCAGGCGCAACGCGGTCCCCGCATGGGGCAGGACCCCGCGGACGGTCCGCGCGGCCCCGGCGTCGAGATGATCCTCCGGCAGCGGGAGCAGCTGGAGCTGACCGAGAGCCAGGTACAGCAGCTCGACCAGATCCGCGAGGCGGCGGTTCAGCGCCGGACCGCCCACCAGGCCCAGATGGCCGAGATGCGGTCGAAGGTCATGGCAGGCGAGATGAAGCCCGAGGAGCTGCGCCAGGCGGTTCAGGCGCGCCGGGACGCGGCCGCCCAGGTCGCCACCCAGCAGCGGGAGCGGGTCGAGGCGATCCTCACCGACGCACAGAAGCAGAAGATCGAGGAGTGGCGCGCGCAGGCACGGGGCTTCCGCATGGGTCGGATGAGCGCCATGCGGGGCGGGCGGACCGGGATGATGGGACGCAGGGGCTTCCATGGAGGCTTCCCCGGAATGGGCGGCCAGCGCTTCGCGCCCGGAATGCGGCAGGGATGGGGTCCGGACGGGATGGGGTTCCGTCGGGGCGGCCCTGGTGGCGGACCGGGCTTCGGCCCTCCGGGAGGAAGCTGACCTGAGGGAACGTCCCCCGTCTCCCCACCCCCCCGGGGGGCTCCGGCCCCGTCCGCGCCGAATCCGGCCGGACGGGGCCTTCCCGCATCCGCCCGCCCTATGGCAGCAGGCGCGACATCGCCCGGTAGCCCTCCTCCACGAAGTACTCGACCTTGGCGAAGTCGAACGTCCCGAATCCGTCCAGGCGCGGCCGAACGTAGAGGAGCGGCTTCCCGTTCCATCTCTTCAGCACGTCCTGCCGGCGCCGATACGTCATGATCGAGAAGATCCGCTGTTGGACCGCGATCATTCCCTGCCGCACGATCTGCCCGCTCTCCCCGGTCTCCCCGGCGCCCGCATCGATCCCGATCAGGCCCGTGGCGTCGGTGCCTGCCGCGCGCTCCAGCCCGAGGGAGTGTTCGGTGCCCCCGTCCACCAGCGCCCGGTCTCCGATCCAGGCGGGGGGATAGAGCACTGGCAGCGCCGATGACGCATACACCGCATCCACCAGAGGGACGTCGGTGCGGGCGTCCGGTCCGAACCACTCCGTCCGTCCCGTGGACAGGTCCACCGCGTTCACCAGGAGCGGTAGGTGCAACGCCCGCCAGCCGTCCGGGGGAAGGACGCGCTCGATGTAGTCGCGAAGGGTGTCGCCCCTGAACAGGCTCGGCTGCCGGATGCCGTTGAAGAGGACCGCCCGTCGATTGATGCGCGCGATGTCCGGACGGCGCAGGGACCGGGCGAGGCCCCGCATTTCCTGCCACTCCATCCCCGATGCGACGAGGGCGCCGACCAGCGCTCCGATGCTCGTGCCCACGATGCCCGCTACCTCGACTCCGGCTTCGCGGAGCGCGCGCCAGGCCCCGATGTGCGCGAGACCCTTCAGACCACCGCCTCCGAGCACCAGCCAGATGCGTTCCCCGAGGGACCCGAGATCGGCCTGGGGGGTACCCGACGACCCCTTGACAGGGCTCTCGGGACGGGCTTTTTCGCGCGCCGGGCGCGGGGGTTCATCCACTTGATTCCTGCCGTGATCTGGCCTAGGTTTTGAAACCGAGAATCATTCTTGATAAGCCCGAGTCCCCGTGCCGGGCGAACCCGAGGACCGATGAGCAACGCTCCCATACTGAAGATCGAAGGCCTTCGCGCCAAGGTGGCGGAAGACGACGTGGACATCCTGCGCGGCGTGGACCTGGAACTGGGCAAGGGCGAGATCCACGCCATCATGGGACCGAACGGGTCCGGAAAGAGCACGCTGGCCAAGGTGCTGGCCGGCCACCCCGCCTACGAGGTAACGGGCGGGACCATCACCTTCCGCGGCGAGGACATCCGCGAGCTCGAGGCCGACGAGCGCGCCCGGGCCGGGATCTTCCTCGCCTTCCAGTATCCGGTGGAGATCCCGGGCGTGTCCATCGCCAACTTCCTGCGCACGGCCGTTCAGTCCCAGCTTCCCGAGGGCGAGGAGCTCGACCTCTTCGACTTCCAGGACATACTCCTGGAGCGGATGGAGATGCTCGAGATGGACCCGTCCTTCGCCGAGCGGCACGTGAACGCCGGCTTCTCCGGGGGTGAGAAGAAGCGGAACGAGATCCTCCAGATGGCCGTGCTCAAGCCCACTCTGGCGCTCATGGACGAGACCGACTCGGGCCTCGACATCGACGCGCTCCAGATCGTCGCCGCGGGCGTCAACAAGCTCGCCGAGGAGAACCCCGACATGACGGTTCTCCTCATCACGCACTATCAGCGCCTGCTCAACTTCATCAAGCCCCATCACGTGCACGTGATGGTCGAGGGCCGCATCGTCGAGTCCGGCGGGCCCGAAATCGCCCTCGAGCTCGAATCCGAGGGGTACAAGAGCTGGCGTGACCACGAGGCCGAGAGCGCATCCGCCTCCGCCGCAGGCGCCTGAGGACTCAGGGAAGGACGACCACCATGCCGCAGAACGAAGTCATCAAGGACCTGAACCTCGACGAGTACAAGTACAACTTCGTCACGGGCGGAAAGCCCGTGTACCAGGCGCCGAAAGGCCTCTCGGAGGAGGTGGTCCGCCAGATCTCCGCGCACAAGGAGGAGCCCGAGTGGATGCTCGAGTTCCGCCTCAAGGCGCTGAGGATCTACGAGAAGAAGCCGATGCCGACGTGGGGTGGCGACCTGCGCGGCCTCGAGGACGTCCTCGACGAGATCTACTTCTACGTGCGCCCCCAGGACAAGATGGGCCGCACGTGGGACGAGGTCCCCGACGAGATCAAGGACACGTTCGAGAAGCTGGGGATCCCCGAGGCGGAGCGTAAGATCCTCGCGGGCGTCGGGGCGCAGTACGAGTCCGAGATGGTCTATCACTCGCTGCGCGAGGAATGGACCAGCAAGGGCGTGATCTTCGACTCGATCGAGGACGGGCTGAAGAACCACCCGGAGCTCTTCCGGGAGCACTTCGCCACCGTCATCCCCCCGCACGACAACAAGTTCGCCGCGATGAACTCGGCGGTGTGGTCGGGCGGCTCGTTCGTATACATCCCCAAGGGCGTGAAGCTCGACACGCCGCTGCAGGCGTACTTCCGCGTGAACCAGGAGCGGATGGGTCAGTTCGAGCGGACGCTCATCATCGTCGACGAGGGTGCCAACGCCCACTACATCGAGGGGTGCACGGCGCCGGTCTACTCCACCGAGTCGTTCCACTCGGGCGTCATCGAGATCGTCATCAAGGACAACGCCCGTTTCCGCTACACGACCATCCAGAACTGGTCGAACAACATGTACAACCTGGTGACCCAGCGGGCGCTGGTTCAGGCGGGTGGGCACATGGAATGGCTGGACGGGAACCTGGGCTCGAAGCTCACGATGAAGTACCCGTCCTGCTACCTGGTGGGCGAGGGCGCCCACGGCGAGATCCTGTCCATCGCCTACGCGGGCGACGGGCAGCATCAGGACACCGGCGGCAAAGTGGTGCACGTCGCGCCGCGCACGACTTCCTCCATCGTCTCGAAGTCGATCTCCCGCGGGCACGGCCGCTCCTCGTACCGCGGGCTGCTGAAGGTCTACCCGGGGGCGCATCACGCGCGCTCGAACGTCGAGTGCGACGCGCTCCTCATCAACGACACGTCACGCACGGACACCTATCCGTACATCGAGATCGAGGAGAACGACGCCAACGTCGGGCACGAGGCGTCGGTGTCGAAGATCGGCGAGGAGCAGCTCTTCTACCTGAGGAGTCGGGGAATCGCCGAGGCCGAGGCCATGGCGATGATCGTGCGCGGCTTCATCGAGCCGATCGCCAAGGAGCTGCCGCTGGAGTATGCGGTGGAGTTGAATCGGCTCATCGAGCTGGAGATGGAAGGCTCCGTCGGAGTGATCGGCGCAGTCGTTGGAATCGGCCGACCTGCGAGTAGGCCGACTATCCTCGGTCAGCGTCTCGGATCCGAGATCCCAGGCATCGGTTCGAACGTCACGACGACGGCACGGCGACCACCGCATGAACGATACGGGCTTGATGGAAGGCGTAACCGAGGCGATCAACGGGGCCGCGGTCGGGAAGGTGTCCGCGAGGGAGCCGGCCTGGCTCCGCGAGCGGCGCGATCACGCTTGGGACGTTTACGAGCGCACCCCCATGCCGACCACGAAGCTGGAAGAGTGGCGGTACACGGACCTGCGGAAGAAGCTCGACCTCGACTCCCTGAAGTTGAGCACCGCCCCGGCCCCGCCCGACGACCCGAAGGCGTGGCCGCTGCGGCTGCGCGAGGCGATGGCCCTCGACCGCGAGGCCTCCGGGCGCATCGTGCTCATCGACGGGCACGTGGTGCACACGGAGCTGGACGAGGCGCTGGCACGCGAAGGGCGTGGTGCTCTCCTCGCTGCACGATGCGGTCGAGAGTCATCCCGAGATCGTGAAGGAGTACCTCGCCACCAAGGCCGTGCCGCCGGAGGAAGGCAAGTTCGCGGCGCTGAACGCGGCGTTGTGGAACGACGGGATCTTCCTGCACGTGCCCCGGGGCGTGAAGCTCGACAGCCCGGTGCGCGTCACGCGCTGGTTCACCGAGTCGGGTGTGGCCTACTTCAGCCGCACGTTGATCGTGGCCGAGACGGCCTCCCGCGTGTCGTACGTGGACGAGGTCCTCTGCGACGACTTCGATGCTCAGACGCTGACCTCGTTCGCGGTGGAGGTCATCGCCCAGGATGGCGCCCAGGTGCAGTACGTGGCCGTGCAGCGGCTCGGCAAGGGCGGGTTCTACCAGTCGGTGCAGCGCACGCTGGCCCAGCGCGACGCCACGCTGGACACGCTCAACGTGGCGCTGGGCGGCACAACGACGCGCGTCGACCTGAACGCCCGTCTCCTGGGCCCGGGCTCGAACTCGGACATGCTGGGCCTCTACTTCGGAGACGGAGACCAGCACTTCGACTTCAACACCAGCCAGGACCACGTGGCGGACAACGCCGGCAGCGACCTGCTCTACAAGGGCGCGCTGGACGGGCACAGCCGCGCGGTGTTCCGCGGCATCATCCGCGTGCACAAGGGCGCGCAGAGCACCGACGCCTACCAGACCAACCGCAACCTGCTGCTGTCGCCGCACGCCCGCGCGGACTCCCTGCCGAACCTCGAGATCGAGGCGGACGACGTGAAGTGCTCGCACGGCGCCACGGTCGGCCAGCTCGACGACGAGGCGAAGTTCTACCTCATGAGCCGCGGCATTCCGCGGATCGCGGCCGAGCGCCTGGTCGTGCTGGGCTTCCTGGGCGAGGTGCTGGCGCGCCTCCCCCTGGGCGGCGTGGGCTTGAAGGTCACGCGGGTCATCGAGGAGAAGCTGGGCCATCATGTGTGAGGCCTCCCGTCCACGCTCGACCCCTTCGGCAGGAGCCGGTGGGGTCGGCCGGCCGGGAGGGGCCGACCCACAGAAGGCCGGCCCCAGCCGTCCGGGTGGCCCTGGATGGCTGAGTGGGTGCGGGTCGCGGACCCGACGCCTGCCCGGCAGGGCGGCTCGTGAGTGCGATGGCGGGGCGCCAACCGATCGTCCTGGCCAACGTGGACGGCGACGGTCTGCGCCCTCGAGGACCAGTGCTCGCACGAGGCCTACCCGCTCTCCGACGGTGAGCTGGAAGGGGCCGAGCTGGTGTGCATCTATCATGGGGCGCGCTTCGACGCGTGCACGGGGAAGAACAACGCGCTTCCCGCCATTCGGCCCGTGCGGGCCTTCCCGGTCGAGACCAGGGACGACGGGATCTACGTGGAGGTCTGACGTGAGCTTCGACGTCGCCGCGCTCCGGCGGGAGTTCCCGACGCTCGACCAGGAGGTGAACGGCAAGCCCCTGGTCTACCTGGACAACGCCGCCACCTCCCAGAAGCCCCGCTCCGTGCTGGACGCCGTCGACGGCTACTACGCCCACGACAACGCGAACGTGCACCGGGGCATCCACGAGCTGTCCCGCCGGGCCACCGCTCGCCTACGAGGACGCCCGGGCGAAGGTCGCCCGCTGGATCAACGCCGCCGACCCCGCCGAGGTCGTCTGGACCCGCGGCACCACCGAGGCCATCAACCTGGTGGCGGCCGCGTGGGGGCTGGACGGCATACGCGCCGGGGACGAGATCCTCCTCACCGTGATGGAGCACCACTCCAACCTGGTGCCCTGGCAGCTCCTGGCCCGCCGCACCGGCGCGAAGCTGCGCTTCATCGAGATCGACGACCAGGGCCGGCTCGCGCTCGACGACCTCCCCTCCCTTCTCGGCGAGCGCACGCAGCTGGTGGCGTTCACCCACGTGTCCAACGCGCTGGGCACCATCAACCCGGTGAAGGAGATCGCCGCCGCCGCGCACGACGTCGGCGCGCTCGTGCTGGTGGACGGCGCCCAGGGTGCGGTCCACCGCCGCGTCGACGTGCAGGACCTGGGCGTCGACTTCTACGCGTTCAGCGGCCACAAGATGTGCGGCCCCACGGGCATCGGCGCGCTGTGGGCCCGGCGGGAGCTCCTGGAGTCCATGGAGCCGTACCAGGGCGGCGGCGAGATGATCGAGTTCGTCGAGCGCGACATGAGCACGTGGGCCGAGGTGCCCCACAAGTTCGAGGCGGGCACGCCGAACATCGCCGGGGCGATCGGCATGGGCGCCGCCGTGGACTTCCTGTCGGGCCTCGACGCGGACGCGGTGGCCGCCCACGAGCGGGACCTCATGGCGTACGCCATGGAGCGCGTCGGCGCGATCCCGGGAATCCGGATCTACGGCCCCGAGTCGCTCGACGAGCGGTCGGCGGTGGTGTCGTTCACGCATGGGCGACGCGCACCCCCACGACATCTCCACGATCCTGGACTCCGAGGGCATCGCGGTGCGCGCCGGCCACCACTGCGCACAGCTCGTCATGAAGCGATACGGCGTGTCGGCCACGGCGCGGGCGTCGTTCTACCTCTACAACACGAGGGAGGAGGTGGACCGCCTGGTGGAGGGGCTCGAGCAGGTGAGGGCCATCTTCGGCTGACGCCCCACCACGCCGCTCCTGTCGCGGCGGGCGCGACCTCGTACATTGCTGGATTCGTCCGACTTCAAGAGGACGTCATGGAGACGCCACCTCTCAACTCACTCTATCAGCAGCTCATCCTCGAGCACTACCGGAGCCCGCGGAACAAGGGGGAGCTCCCCGAGAAGACCGTGGAGATCCACATGCGCAATCCGTCCTGCGGAGACGAGATCCGCCTGCAGCTCCGCATCGAGGACGGCCGGATCGAGGAGGCGAAGTTCGTCGGCCAGGGATGCTCGATCTCCCAGGCCGCCGTGAGCATGATGACCTCGCTCGTCACGGGCCGTTCGCTGTCCGACGCGGACGCCCTGGCAGAGCGCTTCAAGGAGATGATGCACGGCAACGCGGAGGCGGCGAAGGACCGCAGCATGGGCGATCTGCGCGCGTTGGCCGGAGTCAGCAAGTTCCCGGTGCGCGTCAAGTGCGCCCTCCTGGGCTTCGATGCCCTCCAGGAGGCGCTGAAGAAGACCGGGGAGAGCGAGGATCACTGAGCCCTAGCGACGTTCACTCCGCCCATCTGAGCGACACCCCCGCGGGCCCCATCACGGTATGGGTCTCGCAGAGGGGTTTGCGCCGCATCGAGTTCGGACCGCTCCCCGCGCGGCGCCCACGCGGACGACCCCGACGGCTGGCCGCCGTTCCTGCGCGAGGTCGTCTCCCAGCTCGAGCAGTACTTCAGGAGGGAGCGCGACCGCTTCGACGTCCCTCTCGACCTCGAGGCGGCGACGGACTTCCAGCGCGAGGTCTACGCGGAGCTGGTCAAGGTCCCCTACGGCCGCGTGACCACCTACGGCGAGCTCGCCGACGCCGTGGGCCGGGCCGAGCTGGCGAGGGCGGTCGGACAGGCGGTGGGTGCCAACCCGATCCCCATCGTGATCCCCTGCCACCGGGTGGTTGCCGCCGACGGTCGTCTCGGTGGGTTTACCGGCGGGCTGGACGTGAAGGTCGCGCTGCTCGCGGTCGAGAACGTGCACGCCGACGGCGCCACGGAGACGAGCCGCATCCACCCCGACGAGCTTCGCCTGGACCTTTGACCGGAGACCGTCTTGAACTCCCTCGAGCGGGGCGTACGCTGAACGCCCGCGGCACCCTCCGGTGGGCCCTGCTGTCGGGTCTGCTGTCGCTCGCCCCCGGAAGTCACCTGCGGGCGCAGTCCGTCGAACCCCGCACTCCGGTGAAGCGGCTCACGCTCGGAGGGCGGGTCCACCTCCAGTACAACACCTCGTCGGCGGAGGGCGTCCCCGCTTCGCAATTCGTGCTGCGACGGGCACGACTCTTCACGGACGTCCAGGTCAACGACTGGATCGAAGGTGCCGCGCAGGTGGACTTCAGCGGGGGTAGGGCGAGCGCCCGGTACGCGTTCGTGAGCCTCACCCTGGATCCGGCGCTGCGCCTGTCGTTCGGTCAGTTCAAGCGGGCGTTCGATCTCTTCGAGCTGACGAGCTCCAGCCAGATCCTCGTCGTCGAGCGGGATGGCCAGATTCCGGGCGAGGGATCGTGTCCCGGCGTCGGCGGCGTCTGCTCGTACTCCCGCTTCTCCGAGCAGCTGGAGCTGTCCTCCCTGGACATCGGCGTGCTGGCCGAAGGGGACCTCCCGGGCGGACACGTCTCCTACCGGGCATCGGTGACCAACGGGCCCGGGGGGAACACGGCCGAGGAGAACTCGGCCAAGTCGGTGTCGGCCCGCCTGTCGTGGCACGCAACCCCGTCCATGACGTGGAGCGTCAACGCGGCGGTGCACGACCACCCGGACTCCTCGGGAGCGACGGGGTACGCTCCGGCGGCCGCACTGGACGTGGAGGTGGGCGACTTCGACGCCGGGCCCCACCTCCAGGCCGGCATCATGACCGGAGAGAACTGGCGGAATCTCGATGCCGCGGGCGAGTCCAGCACCTTCCTGGCCGTGCAGGGCATCGCCACGTACCGCTTTCCCCTGCGGGAGGGCCGACGCATCGTGGGCGTGGAGCCGCTGGCGCGGCTGAGTTGGGGCGACCCGGACACGAGCACCGGAGGCGACGGCGGCCTGCTCGTCACCCCCGGTGTCGTGCTCCACTTCGAGGGCCGCAACAAGCTCGCGGCCGACCTGGACGCCTGGCGCCCCCGGACCGGAGCGACCGCCTGGTCCCTCAAGGTCCAGACGTATCTCTACTTCTGAGCGCCGTTCGCCCTGGAGGGCACCGCGCCCCGCCGGGCGAGGCGCGCCATCCACGGCGCGCTCCACGCGGCGACCTCGCCCCGGTCCTCGTGGCGGGCCACCAGCGTCGTCACGAGCACCGGACGCGGCACGCCGGCGATCATGTACGTTCCGAGACGGCAGGTGTGCAGCTCGGCGAACGGTGAGAGTCGGGGCCCCACATCGCCCAGCACGAGCACGTCGCCCGGCCTCGCCAGGTCGCGCGCGACGGCCGAGGCGGTCCCTCCCCCGGAGTCCGGCCCATGCACGACGATCTTCGCGTCGACGCCCCTGTCTCCCGACAGCGCGGCTCGCGTGTGGGAGGCGGCCAGCGCCCCGTCCAGCTCCGTCGGAAAGAGGCACTCCACCGTGCCCCGCACCTCCCGCGGCACCTCGCCGCCGTATCGAAGCGCCGCGCCTCGCACCATCCGTCGCACGCGGGCGCGCATCCGGCGCGCCGTCGAGGGATCGCGCGCCAGGAGCGTGTCGTAGTCGGCCATCTCCACGAACACCGCCGTCTCGCGCGACGCGACGCGTGACAGGCGCCCTCGCTTCCGCTTCGTGAGGTCCGCGTGTCCGCCGGTTCTCCGTCGCGGTGCGCGGCGCCCACCGACCTCGGCCTGCCTCGCCATCTTCGTCGCCCCCATCCCGTCCCTCCCCTGTCCAGGCCCGTGGACACCCGCCTCGGGCGAATCGCGGTTGTTGTGAAGGAGTGGCGCTTCCTGATATCCTGAAGCCTCGCGGCCCCGCCCGGAGGCGCGCTCCCGTGGGGCATACCGGAACCGGAGGATGAGGGGCTCACATGTCGAGCGGTTCCGAGCTGCAGGAGATCACGCAGCTGCTGGTGGCGGCCGGGGAGGGGCGAGAGGGCGCGCTGGACGAGGTGTTCGCGTCCGTCTATCCCCGCCTCCGTCAGCTCGCGCGCTCGCGTCGACGCGGCTGGCAGGGCGATCACACCCTGGACACCACCGCGCTCATCCACGAGGCCTACCTCAAGGTGGCCTCGTCACGGAACCCCCGATTCGAGAGCCGCGGTCACTTTTTCGCCGTCGCGGCGCAGGCGATGCGCCAGGTCCTCATCAACTATGCGGAGAAGAAGGGAGCGCAGAAGCGTGGGGGAGGCGCGGCCCACGTCACCCTGCACCCGGGGGACGCGGTGTCGGACGAAGCCCTCGACGAGATCCTCACGCTCGACGCGGCGCTGGCTCGACTCGAGGTGCTGAGCCCGCGGCAGGCCCGCGTGGTGGAGTGCCTCTTCTACGCGGGGTTCACGGTGGAGGAGACCGCCGAGGCTCTGGAGACCTCGCCGGCGACGGTGAAGCGGGACTGGAGCGCCGCCCGGGCCTGGCTCTACCGCGAGATGCAGGCCGAGCCCGGCGCGCAGAAGAAATCCGACTGAGGCGCTCGCGGGGATGAGCACGACCGACGCTCAACGTTGGGACCGGGTCCAGGAGATCCTGGCCGACGCCCTGGAGCTCGACGACACCGAGCGTGGGGCCTATCTGGATCGCGTATGCGCGGACGACGACGACCTGCGCGCCGAGGTGGAGTCGCTCATCGAGGCATCGACCGAAGCCGACGCGTACTTCACGGACCTGGCCGGGCGGGCGGGGATCACGACGGACGCGTCGGGCACTCGTACGCGCACCGGGCCTCGACCTGGACATGCAGGGGCGACGTGTCGGCGCCTACCGGCTGGGAGCCCTCCTCGGCCGCGGAGGCATGGGCGCCGTGTACGCGGCCGAGCGCGCCGACGGCCAGTTCGAGCTGACCGCGGCCCTCAAGCTCCTTCCGGTGGGCGCGGCCACGCCGGAATCGCATCGGCGCTTCCTGGAGGAGCGCAGGATCCTCGCGCGCCTCGAACATCCGAACATCGCGCGCCTGTACGACGGCGGAGTCACGGACGACGGCACCCCCTACTTCGTCATGGAGTACGTCCGGGGCCTTCCGCTCACCGAGTTCTGCCGCCAGCGCCAGGTGGGCTTCGAGGAGCGCCTCCGTCTCTTCCTGAACGTCTGCGACGCGGTGTCCTTCGCCCATCGGAAGCTGGTCGTCCACCGAGACCTGAAGCCCAACAACGTCCTCGTCACGGCTGAAGGGCAGGTCAAGCTCCTGGATTTCGGTATCGCCCGGCTGATGGAGCCCGGAGAGGGAACCCTGACCGCGACCAGCATCGGCGGGCGCCTCATGACCCCGCGCTACGCCAGCCCCGAGCAGCTCAAGGGCGAGCCGGTCACGACGGCTTCGGACGTCTACACCCTCGGCGTGATCCTGCACGAGCTGCTCACCGGCGTGCCGCCCTACGACATGACGGCGGACACCTCCTGGATGGACGCCATATGCCGGCAGCCCGTCCCCGTGCCCAGCCACCGCATGGCCCGCTGGGCGAAGGCCACCGCGGAGGTCACGCCCGAGACGCGCGACGTGGTCACGACGGCCAACGCCATGGGGCTCAGCGTGCGGGCGCTGGGACGGCGGCTCCGCGGGGACATCGACAACATCCTGCTCAAGACGCTCCGCAAGGAGACGGATCGAAGGTACGCCTCCGTGGAGGCGCTGGCCGACGACATCCGCCGCCACATCGAGGGCTTCCCGGTCAAGGCGCGCCCGGAGGGCTTCCGCTACGTCGCCTCGCGCTTCCTCACGCGAAACGCGCTCGCCGTGTCGGGCGCGGCCCTCCTGGTCGTGCTCATGGGGACGCTCATCGTCCTCCTGGTACGCTTCGCGCTCACGACGAGAGCGCAGTCCGAGGCGATCGCCCGGGAGCGCGACCGGGCCGAGGAGATCGCGAGCTTCATGCGCGAGCTCTTCGAGGTGGCGAACCCCGCCCTCACCGACGGGGAGACGCTCACCGCCCGGGAGCTGTTGGACCGCGGCGCGGAGAAGGTCCAGCAAGACCACGAAGGGGAACCGCAGCTGCAGGCGGAGATGATGACCGTGCTGGGCGCGGTCTATCGCCACCTGGGTCTGAACCAGCCGGCCATCGACCTCCTCCGCCAAGCCAGCGCCCTCCAGTCACGACAGCGGGACGTGCGTCCGGTGGACCGTGCCACGACCCTGGCCGAGCTGGGACGGGCGCTCCGCGACCGGGGTGAGCTGGTGGAGGCCGCGACCGTCCTGCGCGACGCGCGGGACCTGCGGCGCACCGCCGTCGGCCACGTGGATCACGAGGTCGCGGTGACCACCTTCGATCTGGCCAAGACGCTCCACCTGTCCGGGAACGCACCGGGCGCCGAGCGGGAGTTCCGCGAGGCCGTGCAGGCGTTCCGTACGCTCCATCTCCAGCCCGACGACTCCTACGCGGAGGCGCTCTTCCTCCTCGGCCAATACCTGCAGGTCCAGGGCGGGGAGGGCGTCCAGGCGCTCTACGACGAATCCCTGCGCGTCACCGAGCAGCTGCACGGCCGCGACCACCCCAACGTCCCCCCGATCCTGGTGGGGATGGCCGGCGTGGCCACGCGGGCGAACCGGCCGGACAGCGCCACGGCGCTCCTGCGCGAAGCCCTCGAAATCGATCAGGGCCTGTACGGGCAGTTGGACGACGGCAACCACCCGGCCCTCGCCGAAGCCTGGCTCGATCTGGGACGCCACCTCGCCCGTCACGGGGACCCGGAGGAAGCCGAGGACGACTTGCGTCGCTCGATCGGGATGTTCGAGGCGACTTCCAGGCCGAGGCCCGACCTGCACGGCACGGCCCTCCTGGCGCTCGCGGGCCTGCTGCGCGACCAGGGACGATCCGGCGAGGCGCTCGCGATGTACAGGCGGTCGGCCGGCGTCCTGCGCCAGGCCTACGGACCCGGCTCGGTCCTGGAGGGGAACGTGCAGGTCGACTGGGCCGAGCTTCTGATCAGGCTGGGTCGTCACGGCGAAGCGGTCGGCCTGCTGGAGGAGGCGCTCGCGACGTACGGCAAGATCTTCCCCGCCGATCACCCCCGGATCGCCGAAATCGCCACGCTGCTCGGGCGCGCCCGGGGCGGGGGAGAGCCACGGTAGCAGGTCGCCCTCACCGGCCTGCCGGCCGGCGCATCGGATCGGGTGACGGAAGCCCTCAGCGGAATCGCTCGGGGGACATGGGCTCCCAGCGGGGATCCGTCCCGCCCTCGAGCACCAGATCCGCCACGATGCTTCCCGTCGCCGGCCCCAGCGTGACGCCCAGCATCCCGTGGCCCGTGGCGACGACGACGCGGTCGACGCCGCTGAGCGGGCCGACGATCGGCAGCCCGTCTGACGCCATCGGCCTGAGCCCGCACCACTCCGACAGGGGTGGACCGGATCCGAGCTCGGGGAAGTAGGTGCGCGCCGACCGGGTGAGCTGCTCCAGGCGGTCCGGACGCATCGTCAGGTCCAGGCCGGCGAACTCCATCGTGCCTGCGAAGCGCACGAAGCCGCCCATCGGCGTGCAGAAGACGGACCTCTCGTGCAGGACGCACGCGATGCGCAGGGGCGGCGCGCCGCCCGGGGCCGACCGGGACGTCGCGGTGATAACCCTTGCCGGGCTGCACGGGAAGGCGCGTCCCCAGCGCACGCGCCAGCCCCAGGCTGAACGGGCCGGTGGCCAGGACCACCGCGTCTGCGGCGACGGTCTCTCCGTCCCGCAGACGTACGCCTGTGCGTACCCCCTTCGCGCGCCTCGACCGAGGTGACGTCCGCTCCCTCGCGCACGACCGCTCCGCGGCGCCGTGCGGCCTCCGCCGAGTCCGATCACCAGTCGCACGGGGATCCAGGGTGGCGGCCTCGGGATAGAATACGCCGCCCACGACGTCCTCCGCCAGCGCAGGCTCGACCCCGCGCAGCGAGGCGCCGTCCAGCACCTCGGGATCGTAGCCGTGACGCGCGCACGATCTCGGCCTCGTGCCG
Source organism: uncultured Gemmatimonadales bacterium (assembly GCA_963848895.1). Lineage (GTDB taxonomy): Bacteria > Gemmatimonadota > Gemmatimonadetes > Longimicrobiales > Gaopeijiaceae > SZUA-318. The sequence continues at coordinate 607,841 of CAWKGE010000009.1, read as the reverse complement.
CGCCTCTTCCAGGCCCCGCTCGCTGCGGCACACCTCGAAGTAACCCTCGCGGCGGTAACCGCACGCCAGCGCTCCTCTTCGACGAGCTCGTCGAAGAGCCGCAGCGCCTCCATCCCGAGGGGGGCCATCACCGCCATGCACGGCTGCACGTCCTCCTCCGTGCAGTGGCGGGCGAAGTCGACCAGCCAACGGAAGAGCCCGGGTCCCACCGCGGCCGGATGTAGAGCGGGCTCGTGGGATCGGCCATCTGCACCAGCGCCCGGCGGACGCGGCCGGGCCTGTTCAGGGGGGGATGGCCGGCGCTCACCGTGCCGGCGTTGCCCCAGGACGCGCCTGCGGCCAGCCGGTCGCGCTCCAGGAGCACCACGTCCGCGCCGCCGCGGGCGAGGTAGTACGCGCAGCTCACGCCGATGACGCCGCCGCCGACCACCACCACGCGCGCGCTCACCGCGCCTCGACTCACCCGCGGACGGGTCCAGCAGCACCTTGATGGAGCCGGTCTTGCGACGGTTCGCGGCGGTGGACAGGGCGTCGCGGTACTGGCCCAGCGGGAAGACGTGGGTGACCATGTCCGAGACCGGGGCGCCCCCCTGCACGAGCAGGTCGTGCGTGATCTGGAAGGTGTGGGCGTGCGCCGCCCCGCCACTCCTCACGCCCGTAGCCGACGAAGCCCTTCACCGTGAGCTCGCGCGCCCACACGAAGGTGAGGTCGAGCTTCCGGATCTCGGCGGCGCACCCCAGCATGACGATGCGGCCCCGGGGCGCCGCGAAGCGGAGCGCCTGCTGCGAGGGTCTGCCGACTCCCCACGCAGTCGAAGATCAGCGGGAAGCCTCCGCCGGCGTATACCTCGTCTCCGACGATGGGCATGTAGGCCTGGGCGCCCGTGTCGATCAGCGCCTGGCGGGCCTCGTCGCCCGGGTGCCACCACGTCGCTGCGCGCCGAGTGACCGGGCGATCTTGGCCTCGTGACCGCGCTTGATCTGCGCCAGGAGCTCGCCCTCGTAGCCGGCGGCCCGCAGCGACCAGATGGTGCCCAGGGCGATCGGCCCGCTCCCCACCACCAGCACCGGGCCCGCCCCCCACGGCCGCATCCGCAGCACCGCGTGCATGCCCACGGCCAGGGGCTCGATGAGCGCGGCCGTGCGGTCGTCCAGGGCGTCGTCCACCGGGAAAGAGCTGGCTCTCGTGGGCGATCATGCGCTCGCCCCAGCCCCCGGGCAGGTCCGCGTGGTAGCCGACGGTCGCGCCCCGGTCAGGCGATGGCCCGCCACCTCCAGCGCGCCCTCCTCGCCCATGCGCGCGCAGGTGCAGTGCAGCCCCTCGGCGCAGGAGGGACACGCTCGCGGCCCGGGATATCCGCGCATGGTGCAGGAGATCATCGGGTCCACCGCCACGCGCTGTCCGGGCTCGACGGAGCGCACCGCCGGGCCCACTCCATGACCCGGGCCAGGATCTCGTGGCCCAGCACGGCGGGAAAGGAGCCGAAGGGCTCCATGGCCGGGCTGGCCGAGAAGGTCAGGTTGCCGATGTCGGTGCCGCAGATGCCCGCCTTCAGCACCTCCAGGCGGACCCAGTCGTCGGCGGGCAGGGGGGGCTCGGGGACGTCGCCCAGCCGCAGGCCGCTGAGGCCGCCGAAGACCACCGACTCGGTGATCCCGCCGAGGCCCTTGCCCAGCAGGAAGCCCGGAACGGTGACGTTGAACGGACGGCGCGCATGCGGTTCGGGTGTCAGTCGGTGGGGCCGAAGAGGCGGTTCCCCGGGGCGTCGGGATCGTCGCCCCGGTAGAACTCGTGGGCCATCTCCATCAGCTCGTCCTGGGTCACCGCCCGTCGCCGTCGACGTCCAGGTCCAGGAAGACCTGCCGGGCCATCGCCGACTTCAGGCCGTACACGCCGTAGAAGTTGCAGAACTCGTCGGCCCCCAGGACCCCGTCCCCGTCGTGTCGAAGACCTCGAAGAGCGGTCCGAGCCACCGAAGCGACCTCGTCCTCGTAGCGCGCCTCGTCCGCGAGCACCTCGTCCCAGTACGCCAGCCATTCGGACAGGTCCACGCCCCCGTCCTGGTCGGCGTCGGCGGAGGCGCGCAGCGCCTCCCAGCGGCCGCAGGTACCCCTCGCGCAGGGCCCGGTGGCCGATCGAGGCCGTCTCGGCCCCGTGGAGCACCCGGACGTTCTCCACCACCCGCTCGAAGTCCGGCCGGGCGATCCGGCCGTCGTCGTCCACGTCGTAGACGCGGAAGTACCGGGTCAGCTTCTTCGTTTGAGGTCGGTGAGCATCGGCCTCGACAGGTTTTGGATAGGGGACTGAGGAGCGCCGGAGGGGGCGAACGTTCTTTCAGGATGTGCCGTCCCCGCGGCGGGGGCCTACCGGCGATGCGCCGGCCCTATTTTTTTTTTTCGGTGTTTTTGCCGGCTTTGCTTCGGAGTGTCCCACCCCCCCAGCGTGTTAGGGCCAGCGGGACCCTGTCCACCCGGAAGACGACGTGGTCGAGGTTCGCGCGCCCGGATCACCCGCGTCGGCTCCATCCCCAGCTTCCACGCAACCTTCTGGGAGGGAAGGTTCTCAGGGACGGATGAACGACACGGACGTACGGAGTGCAGGAGGACCTGGAACGCGTGGTCCGGTACGGCGGAGAGCGGCTTCGGTGGCGTAGCCCCTGCGCTGGAACGGCCGGTGGACGAGGTACGCCACCTCGGGATGGACGCCGTCGTCGAGCTCTTGGGAGAGATCAGGCCGACCTGTCCCACCGGCTCAGCCGCACCCGGCGTCTCCACCAGCCACAGGCCGTGGCCGTCGCGCGAGTAGCGGAGCTTCTGCCGTCTCGAGCCACGCGCGTGCCTCCTCGCCGTTAAGCATCTCTCGGGTAGTAGCGCATCCACCTCCGCGTCGCCCAGCATCGACCGCGAGGAAGGGCAGATCGTCGATCCCCCATCTCCCTAGCCGGAGCCGGGACGGTTTCGAGCACCTGCGGCATGAGCAACCCTCTGGAAGAGCCGAGGACCGGACCCGACGAAAAGTGCCTGCCATGGACCGGGGACGCCACACCGAAACGTACAGGCTTCCCCGGGGTACTGTTCGGCATGAAAACCGCCATCGTCGCCGGATGCCGCACCCCCTTCCTGCGCTCGGGCACCGACTTCGCCGATCTGTCCGCCATCGAGCTGGGGAAGGTGGCCGTCCGGGAGGCGCTGGCCCGATCGGGCTCCGCGGCGATGCGGTGGACCACCTGGTGTACGGCACGGTGGTCCACGACGTCCAGGCGCCCAACATCGCCCGGGAGGTGGGGCTGGCCGTGCTTCCCCCGACGGTCCCGGCCTTGACGGTCTCCCGGGCCTGCACCTCGGCCAACCAGGCCATCACCGACGCGGCCGCGCTCATCGAGATGGGCCAGGCCGAGGTGGTGATGGCCGGAGGCGCCGAGTCCCTGTCCCACGTCCCCATCACGGTCACCGACGCCCTCTCCAGGACGCTGGTCGAGGCGTCCAAGGCAAAGACGCTGGGGCGCGCCTGGCGCCCGTTCAGCAGCTGCGGCCCCGGGACCTGGTCCCGGTGACGCCGGCCATCGCCGAGCCCACCACCGGGCGAGACCATGGGCGAGGCGGCGGAGCGCATGGCCAAGGAGAACGGCATCGGCCGCGAGGCCCAGGACGCGTGGGCGCTCCGCTCCCACCACCTGCGCCGCCGCGGGCATCGCCGACGGGCGCATCGCCGCCGAGATCGCTCCGGTCTACCTCCCGCCGCGCTTCGACGACGGTGGTGACGGCGGACAACGGCATCCGCACCGACACCAGCCTGGAGGCGCTCGCGAGGCTCCGTCCGGTCTTCGACCGCAGGCACGGCTCCGTCACCGCCGGCAACTCGTCTCCCCTCACCGACGGGGCCTCGGCGCTGGTGCTCATGGACGGGGACGGGCGCAGGCCGAGGGCCTGGAGCCGCTGGGCTACGTCCGCACCTGGGCGTGGAGCGGCCGTGGACCCGGCCGGCCAGCTCCTGCAGGGGCCGGCCTACGCCGCGCCCCTGGCGCTGGACCGGGCCGGGCTGACCATGAAGGACATCGGGCTCATGGAGATGCACGAGGCCTTCGCCGCCCAGGTCCTGTCCAACCTCCAGGCGCTGGACTCCGCGGACTTCGCCCGCGACGCGAGCTGGGCCGGAGCGAGGCGGTCGGGCATCCCGACCCCGACCTCATCAACGTCATGGGGGGCTCCATCGCCATCGGCCATCCCTTCGGCGCCACGGGCGGACGGGTCACCCTGACGCTCCTGAACGAGATGGCGCGCCGGGACGTGCAGTTCGGGCTGGTGACGGTGTGCGCCGCGGGCGGCATGGGCTTCGCCATGGTGCTGGAGCGGCGCTGACCGCCAGGGCCCGCATCCGGCCCGCTCGCACGCACCCGGTCATCGGCTGGGAGGTCGCTCACCCTGGAGCGCTGGACACCCACACGTTCATAGGGGCAAGGACGGTGGGTTGGTCATCGTCCTCATCGCGATCGAGATCGTGCGAGGGACAGATCTGACTCTGGCATCCCTCCCTCGGCCCACCACATGAACGACTCCATGCGCTGATCCGACGACTCCTCCCCGCCCCGCTCTCGGCCGCCTCCCGCTCCACGCCTCCTCCCTCCGGCGAGGATGAGCCCGGTGCAGGAGCGCATGTTCCACCACTTCGCCCTGGCCCTGGACCTGCGCGCCTTCGTGGCGAACGGGGACCTCGAGCGTCTGCGCGTCACCGCCGGGGAGCTCGCCGTGGCCGAGGAGACGTGGGGTATGCCGCCCGGCTCCGACGCCTAGCTGGACCAGTGCGCGCAGCGGCCCGCCGGGCCTCCGCCGCCGAGGCGAGCGGCGCCGCCGCCGGGCCGTGGCCGACGTGGCCCGGGCGTGCGGCGACTGCCATCTGGCCAACGAGACCACCCTGGGCGAGCCCTTCCAGGTGGCGGCGCCCCTGCTCGACGATCCCGCCACCCGGCACACGAACTACCTGTCCTGGGTCTCGCGCCTCCTCTGGGACGGCCTGCTGGGCCCCTCGGAACCCATGTGGCAGACGCGGTGCCGGCGCGCTGGCCGGAGAGGAGGGCTTACCGACCCCCGGGCCGAAACGTGCCCGCCGGGGAAATCGCCCGCGCCGCCGGGCCTGAAGGACCTGGGGTGGAGGCGCGGTGGCCGACGACGCGCGGATCCGGGCCGCCTCCTGGCGGAGGTCTGGACGACCTGCGCCGACTGTCACACCCAGGCCGGGGTGCGCTAGCGCGCGTCGGCCGGCCCTTTCGCGCCCTAACGCGCCCCCTCCACCACCGCCAGGATCTCATCGAAGGCGGGAGCACGTCCGCGTCCTCGCTGACCCACGCGTACCCGATCTTCCCGTCCCGGTCCACGACGAACGCCGAGCGCTTCGACACGCCCTGCAGGCCGAAGTAGTCGGGGTAGAGGACGCCGTACGCGCTGCTGGCGTCCTTGTTGAAGTCCGACAGGAGCGGGAAGGGCACCTTCGTCTCCTCGGCGAACCGCCGGTTCACGAAAGGGGAGTCGACGCTGATGCCCAGGACGCTGGCCCCCAGCTCCTCCCACCGGGACCAGTCCTCGGCGACGCGACACAGCTCCTCCGTGCACACGCCGGAGAAGGCCAGGGGAAAGAACAGGAGCACCACGGGCTGCCGCGGTGCTCGGAGAGGGTGACCCGGTCGGGACCGGGGCCGGGCGCCAGGGAGAAGTCGGGGGCGGGGGTCCCGACGGCGACATGGGATATGACATGTCTTCCGTTGCGCCCCGGTGGTTGACGGTGGGGCGCACAGCTCGGCACGTGGCGTCCGGCGGCGGGATCAGGGGAGGGTTCGCGCCGGCTCTGCGGCGCATACCCTCCTGGCCGTCACGGGTTCGCCCGGCGGCCGGGGCTTCAGCCGTTCGTCACCTCCGGGCCTGGGACCCGAACCGGTTGCCGGCCACGGCGCGGATGCGCTCCTCCAGCCGGTGGGGATGGTCGCTGCCCACGTAGAGTGCGTGCCGTCCTCCAGGTGCAGGACCACCGCCCGTCGCCCCGGGCCGTCCAGGCCCGCTTGCCGTCGCTGCCGAAGCGGACCCCCCATCCCCCGAACTCGCGGATGGGTGGTAGCGCACCGACTCCAGGGACTCGATCTCCTCGTAGCGCACCTTCGAGACCAGCCCGAAGGGCCGAGCCCCACCACCATCAAGTCCCGGTAGAGCCGCACCGACAGGCCCGCCACGAGCCACTGGACCGCCACGGCCACCACGCCCAGGACCACGGCGCCCACGACGCGCTCGTCGTGGGACTCGTCGCCGGCCACATGCACCGCCCCCATGGCGAGCACCATCGTGCCCCAGAAGACGACCAGGATCCAGCCGGGCCACGGTGTCGATTCCTTGTAGACCGGGCGGCCGCGCGGGTCCATGTCGGCGCCTCCGGTGCGGGTCGGACGCAGGGCGAACGCCCCCGGTCTGCAATACGGTTGCCGACCGCCTTCCCTTCGCCACACTGCCGCGAGCGCCCGCGTGGGGCTGGCGCGCCCCCTAGCCCGGGAGTCGACGCTTGGACGACGGGAGCGAGAAGCCACAGTACAGGCCCGCCCAGCGCCTCGGCCTCCTCGCCGGAGGTCCGTCCTTCCTCGTCATGCTCTTCATGCCGGCCCCGTCCGGGCTCACCCCGAGGGATGGCGCACCGCCGCCGTCGCCATGCTCATGGCGGTCTGGTGGATGACCGAGGCGCTGCCCATCCCGGCCACCGCGCTCCTGCCCCTGGCGCTCTTCCCGTCGCTGGGCATCCTGCGCGCCGCGCGGCGTCCGCGCCCTACGCCAACGAGCTGATCTTCCTGTTCATGGGCGGCTTCCTCATCGCCGTCACCATGGAGAAGTGGGGCCTGCACAAGCGCATCGCCCTGCACATCATGTCCTGGGTGGGCACCAGCCCGAACGGCTCGTGCTGGGCTTCATGCTGGCCACGGCCTTCCTCTCCATGTGGATCAGCAACACGGCCACCGCGGCCATGATGCTCCCCATCGCGCTGGCGGTGGGCGAGATGCTCCGCCCGCAGGACCAGAGGACGGCGTCTACCACTTCGGCGTGGCGCTCATGCTGGGCGTCGCCTACGCCGCCTCGCTGGGCGGCGTGGCCACGCTCATCGGCACGCCGCCCAACGCGGTGCTGGCCGGTGCCGCCAGCGAGCTGCTGGGCCGCCAGATCGGCTTCGTGGAGTGGATGGGCGTGGGCGTGCCCGTGGCGCGCGTCATGCTCCCGGCCGCCTGGCTCCTCCTGACGCGGGTGCTCCACCCCCCGGGAGACCTGCACGGCGACGCCGCCGGCATCATCGAGGCCGAGCGGGACGCCCTGGGCCCGCCTCCCGGGGCGAGAAGCTCACGGGCGCGGTCTTCGCCCTCACGGCGCTGGCCTGGGTGTTGCGCGCGGAGAAGACCTTCGGCGGCGTGACCATCCCGGGCCTCCAGACCTGCATGCCCGACATCCGCGACTCGACCATCGCCATGGCCGCCGCGGTCGTGCTCTTCCTGCTCCCCGCCGGCGACCTGCGCCAGGGCGAGTTCTGCCTGGACTGGAAGACCGCCGAGCGATCCCCTGGGGCGTGCTGGTGCTCTTCGGCGGCGGACTGTCCCTGGCCGTGGCCATGGACCAGTCCGGGCCTGGCCGCGTGGATCGGCGGCGTGGTCGCCGCCGCTCGGCTCGGTGCCCGCCTGGGTCGTCGTGGCGGCGGTGGCCACGCTCATCGTCTTCCTCACCGAGCTCACCTCCAACGTGGCCACCACCAGCATGGCCATGCCCGTCATGGCCGGCGCGGCCGTGGGGCTCGGGATGGAGCCCATGCTGCTCATGACCACCGCCGCGCTGGCGGCGTCCATGGCGTTCATGCTCCCGGTGGCCACGCCCCCCAACGCCATCGTGTTCAGCTCGGGCTATCTCACCATTCCGCAGATGAGCCGGGCGGGCTTCCTTCTCAACCTCACGGCCATCGTCATGATCACGGTGGTGTCCGAGCTCCTGATCCCCTACTTCCTGCTCTCATGATCCGGACCCCCCCACCTGAATTCACGCATGACCGGCGCCTCTGGGAGCGCTACGGCGCCTACCTCGAGCGCCTCCCGCGCAGGTCTTCGAATGGCACGACCCCGAGACCGCCGCCCGGGGCTGGCTCGTCATCAACTCGCTCCGGGGCGGCGCCGCGGGCGGCGGCACACGCATGCGCGCGGCGTGACCCGCGAGGAGGTCACGTACCTCGCCAAGGCGATGCAGCTCAAGTTCGCCTTCTCCGGGCCCCCCATCGGCGGCGGCAAGTCCGGCATCGACTTCGACCCGCACGACCCACGCGCGAGGACGTGCTGCGCCGCTGGTACGCCGCCGTGCGGCCGTTCCTGATGACCCGCTACGGCACCGGCGGCGACGTGAACGTGGACGAGCAGAGGGACGTGGTGCCGCTGTGCGCCGAGCTGGGTATCGTCCATCCCCAGGAAGGTATCGTCCGCGGCCACCTCGGACTGCGGGGCGATGCGGTCGAGCAGGCCTTCCGCTACCTGAGCGAGGGGCTCCGCCAGCCCGCCGGGCCGAGTACGGCGTCGACGGGCGCCGACCTCTGCGTGTCCGACCTCATCACCGGCTACGGCGTGGCCCGCGCCGCCGCGCGTTTCTACGAGCGCCGCGGCGAGACCCTCGACGGCATCCGCGTCGTGGTGGAAGGCTTCGGCAACGTGGGCGCCGCGGCGGCGCTCTACCTGGCCCGGCATGGGCGCGCGCATCGTCGGCATCATCGACGCCGAGAGCGGGCTGGCCAGCCCCGAGGGTCTGGATGCGGACGACGTGAACGATCTCCTCCGCCGGCGGCAGGGCCGCACGCTCCCCGACCACCCGCGAGCGCGTGGTGGGCGCGGAACGCGAGCTCGCCTACCGCGGCGAGGCCGACCTCTTCGTCCCGGCGGCCATCTCCGGATCGGTGGACTCACGTCGCCTGGCGCAGCTCGCCCGCCACGGCGTCCGCCGCATCGTGTGCGGCGCCAACCAGCCCATCCACGAGGTGCGCCTGGGCGACACCGAGAACCTCGCAGGCCGCCGACGCCGAGTTCGAGGTCCTGCCCGAGGTCGTCGCCAGCCTCGGGCATGGCCCGCGCGTTCTACAACCTCATGGCCGGGCGCCGGACCCAGGACGCCGAGGAGATCTTCGAGGACGTGGGGCGCACCATGGACGAGGGGGTGGACGCCGTCATGGAGGGTGGGGGACGGCGCGCGGGGTGATGGCGGCGGCGTGGAGATCGCGATGGACAGGGCCGGGGCCGTGAGCGCCGGCGGGACTATCCGCCCTGGAGCGTGCGGAGTAGTCCGGTAGGAAGTCCAGTACGAGGCGGTGGGTATCCGGTGTTGCCCAGCACGCTCGGTGTGTCCGGCGCCCTCCACCACACGCAGGGGGCCAACCGGCGGCCCGGGAGAGGCGTTCCGCGTGGTCCGCGCTCCACCCGACGGTCGTCCTCCGGGCTGGACGATGAGGACGGGCTGACGGAGCCCCGCGATCTCCCGCTCGGGAACGAGCCGGCGGAAGGTACCGCCGATCCGCAGCCACCAGAAAGGCCGTAGCGCCACCACCATGAAGCCGTCCGGGAAAGCCCCTGCTGCTCAGGTACCCGGCGGTGACCTCCAGGACGTTCGCGGGGCTCGCCACGAGCACCAGGGCGTCCACGGGCGCGCCCGCCGCCGCGGCCAGCACGCCGGCGCGCGCCCCCCATCGAGTGGCCGACCATCACCAGACGGCGTTCGGGGAAACGGTCGTGCGGCGTAGTCGCGTCACCGCCTCTACGATCGTCACGGAAGTGGCGCACCGTGGCGAAGGGCACCTCCTCGTTGCGCCCGTGGCCCCGGACGTCGAAGAGGAGCACGTCGTACCGCCGCGCACGCACGGGAAGCTCGCCAAGCTGAAGTACCGTGCCGTAGCTGGCCGCCCACCCGTGGGCCAGCAGGACCAGGGGCGCCGGGACCGCTCCGGGCCCCCCCCCCGGCTGGAGACAAGAGCCATCCCTTCCAGGGTCGTGGCTCCCCGGAGGGGATGTCGTATGTCCTCGTGGAGGATCCCCAGGTCCGGAACCGTGACTCTCGGGTCTCCGAGGCACAGGCCGAACCACCGCGTTGGCCAGCCGGTCCAGTGCGTACAGCCCACCGACGGCCGCCGCCGCCGACGGCGGCCAGCGCCGGACGGTCACGGCGTCCTTCGGGAGAAGGCGTCCGCGCAGCCGCTCCAGCGCCCGGCGCACGTAGACCGGGACCATCGCGCGCCGCCACTCGGGATCGACGATGATGTTCTCCAGCGGATGGCACTGCTTGTGGGCGCGCTCGGCCAGCTCGGCGATCACGCCTCGTCGTCCAGCGTCCGGCCCACGGCGATCTCGCCCCACCCCGTCAGCTCCCGGGGCCGCGAGCCGAGCGCGGTGACCACGCCGTCGATGCCCCGCACCGACCCGTCGCCCGTCCAGCTCCGCGGCCACGGCCACGGTCAGGAGCGGGAAGTCGATCGCCTTGCGCTGGCGGAGCTTGGCGTAGCGCGCCCCGGCGCGCGGCCGAGGCGAGCGGGATGCGCATCCCCGTGACGATCTCGCCGGGCTCGCGCCGCGTGTTGCGCGATCCCGTCGGCCACGAAGAAGTCCCGCACCGGCACCTCGCGACGCCGTCCGGGCCCGCCGAGCACGGCCACGGCATCCAGCGTCATGAGCACGGGCGGCGTGTCCGCCGAATGGGCCGCGACGCACTTCTTGCCCGACGCTTGGTGACGTGGCAGACGTCGCCGTCCTTCTTCAGGCAGTAGCCGAGCGCCCCCCGCCAGAACGCGGTCTGGTTGTAGTACGTGCAGCGCGTGTCCAGGCAGAGGTTGCCGCCCGAGCGTGCCCATGTTGCGGAGCTGTGGGCCCGCCACGTGGCCCGCCGCGTCGGCGAGCGCGGGAAAGCGCCGCCGCACCGTCGGGTCCGCCGCCACCGACGTCGAAGCGTCTCGGCCGCGCCGATGCGCAGCCACCCGTCCTCCTCCCGGATGCCCTGCAGCTCCCCGATGCCCTTGAGCGCCACCAGGTGGCCGGGCTCGAAGAGGCGGTGCTTCATGTTGGGCACCAGGTCGGTGCCGCCCGCGACCGGCATGACGTCCCCGGCGTGCTCGCCCAGCAGCGCGACGGCCTCGTCCACCGTCGCGGGCCGGTGGTAGCGGAAGGGAGGAAGCCTCAGCATCGCGGCCGTCCGTGCTCGAGACGCTCACCGCCCTGCGCGTCCAAGGGGCGCGCCACCATGATGCCGTCCTGCCCGCCGATCCGCAGGATCCGCTCGGCGAGGGACTCGTCGCTGATCTGCACCGAGTCGCCCACCAGCGGCGCGTGCAGGAGGTGCAGCTCGCCGTCCGATCCAGAGCGCGATGCCCGTGTGCGCCACGTCCAGCCCCTTCACCGTGCTCGTCGCGGCGATGATGTCGCCGTCCTGGATCCGGTCGGCGACGGCGGCGATGCCGGTCCTCCGGGATGTACCAGCGGCCCTCCGCGGTAGAGCGCTCCTCGGCGCCCGGATCGCCGCCAGGTTCGCCGTGTCGGCGAGCTGGCGGTACGCGTCGACGTGCGTGCTCATGAAGTCGATCGGCTCGGTGTCGGGCACCCCGCCCAGCTCCTCGGTCGACGTCGCGCACGAGCCCCTTCCTCGCGTCGTCGGCGATCCAGTCGCTGAAGTAGTGGAGCCGGCTCGGATAGCCCGTCGAGGCGCCCGCCCCGGTAGCGGAGCTCCGCGAGCAGCTGCTCGTAGCGAGCCTCGGCCGCGGCCCCGGTCGCCGCAGGAGCGCGGCCGCGCCGGGCTCGCGGACGAAGCGGGCGAGCGCGAAGCGCGGTCTCCACGAACGTCACGCAGTCGAGGCTCCCGGAAGTCGATCACCAGGTGCTCCGGGCCCTCCGCCTCCAGCGTGTGCGGCACGTAGGGGGTCCCCACGAAGGTCCGCCCGATCGTCGCCATCGCCTCGCCCAGCGGCAGGGTGTCGAGCCCCGTGTCCAGCGCCCACGCACCTTCGCCTGGAAGATCGTCCAGTCGGCGTCGTCCCAGGTGGGCGCCGGGTCCGCGGCGCGCCGGGGCGCCGGCCGGGGCGCCGCCGCCCGCCCGCGCCGGTACCGCCCGACGCGAGCACCGTCGAGGCGCGTCGCCGAGCGGATGAAGTAGCCGCGGTGCCGCGACCAGCAGCCCGAGCAGGCCGATGAGGATGCGGCTTCTTCGGCATGAGCGCTCAGTCCGCGCTCACGGGCGTGGCGCTCGCGCGGCCGGGCGCCGCCGGCTTGCGCAGCGCCCCCGCCGGCCTCGCGCGGCCGTCGCAGCGCGCGCCAGACCGCCGGCGGGGAGAACGGCAGCCGGTCCAGCCGCACGCCCACCGCGTCGTAGATCGCGTTGGCGATGGCGGGGATCGACGGGTGCAGGGGCCCCTCTCCGGCCTCCTTGGCGCCGTACGGCCCCTCCGGGTCGATCGACTCGACGATCAGCGACTCCAGCTCGGGGGTGTCCAGGCTCGTCGGGATCCGGTAGTCGAGCAGCGAGGGCGCGTTGTGCAGCCCGGCGCGACCGTGGTCGGCGTCCTTGAAGACCTGCTCCTCCATGAGCGCCTCGGCGAAGCCCATGTAGGCCGACCCCTCCATCTGCCCCTCCACCAGCACCGGGTTCAGCGCCCGCCCGCAGTCGTGCGCGACCCAGATCTTCTTCACGTCGACGAAGCCGGTCTCGACGTCCACCTCGACCTCGGCGACGTGGGCGGTGAACGAGTAGGCGGGCGACGCGCCGATCGTGCCGCCGCGGTACTCGCCGTGCACGTCCTTGGGGGTGTTGTACGACCCCGTGGCGCCCAGCGTCCCGAACTTGGCCTCCGCGAGGTTGAACGCCTCGCGCATCGGCATCTGCCGCTCGGTGTCCGGCGCCCACAGCGCCAGGCCGCCCGCCAGCAGCACCTCGCCGCGGCTGCACCTCCCACTCCTCCGCCACCGCCTCCTGCACCTGCGCGCGCAGCTTCCGGGCGGCATCGATGGCCGCGTTGCCGAGCATGAACGTGACGCGGCTCGAGTACGCGCCCAGGTCCACCGGCGTGAAGTCGGTGTCGCCCCGGTAGCACGCGCACGTGCTCGAGGGGCACGCCCAGCTCCTCGGCGGCGATGTAGGCCACCATCGAGTCGCACCCCTGGCCGATCTCGCTGGCGCCGCTGAACACCGCCACGCGCCCCGAGCGGTCGATCTGCATCTGGACGGCCGACTGCGGCATCTCGTTGGGGTAGATCGGGTAGTTCGTGCCCGAGATGTACGTGGAGCCCGCCACGCCCACGCCCCGGCCGAAGGGGAGCCTGCGGAACTTCTCCTTCCACCCGCTCGCCCGCTCCACCGCGTCCAGGCACTCCAGGAAGCCGTTGGAGGTGACGCGCAGCTCGTTCACCGTGCGCGTGTTCTCGCCGATGAAGTTGCGCCGGCGGATCTCGATGGGGTCGATCCCCACCCGCTCGGCCAGCTTGTCCATCTGGACCTCGAAGGCGAAGCGCGGCTGCACCGAGCCGTGGCCGCGCTTGGGCCCGCACGCCGGCTTGTTCGTGTAGACCCGCGTCGAGTCGAAGCGGTAGGCCGGCATGGCGTACGGCGCGCACAGGAGCTGGCCCGAGTAGTAGGTCGTCACCAGCCCGAACGAGGCGTAGGCGCCGCCGTCCAGGACGATCTTCGCGTCCACGCTCCGTGAGCTTCCCGTCGGCGGTCGCACCCGGTGCGGTACTTCATGTGGAAGGGGTGCCGGCCGCGGTGGGCGTAGAAGACCTCCTCGCGCGTGTAGAGGATCTTCACCGGCCGCCCCGTCTTCATGGCGAGCTTCGCCACGCAGAACTCCAGGTCGAACGGCTCGCTCTTGCCGCCGAACGCGCCGCCCACCAGCGGCTGGATCACGCGCACCCGGGCCGGATCCACCTCGAGCACCCGGGCCAGCTCCCGGTGCAGGTAGTGGGGCACCTGCGTGGCGGACCAGACCGTGAGCTTGCCCGGCGCGCGTGGGCGCGCCGGCCCCGGCCGCGGACCCCGTCCGTCCGGCTCCCACAGCCCGATGGCGCAGTGGGGCTCGATGGGCGTGTGGGTGGTGCCCTCGAAGAAGTAGTCGCCCTCCACCACCACGTCCGACGGCGTCCATGAGCGCGTCCACCTCGCCGAACTCCAGGTGGACCTGCTTGGTGATGTTGCCGTTCCGCCCCTCCTTGCGTGGCTCGTGGATGTAGGGCGTGGAGCCGTCGGCGTCCAGCGCGTCGAAGGGGTCGAGGAACGCCGGCAGCTCCTCGTACTCCACCCGGATGAGGTCCAGCGCCGCGAGCGCGGTGTCCTCGTCCACCGCCGCCACGGCCGCCACCCCGTCGCCGACGTAGCGGACGCGGTCCAGCGGCCAGCGGATATTCGTCCGGGCGTCCAGGGGATGATGCCGTACGTCGGTCGGCATGTCCCGTCCGGTGACCACGCCGTGCACGCCCTCCAGCGCCTCGGCCGCGGACGTGTCGATGGACACGATGCGCGCGTGGGGGTGTGGGCTCCGCAGGATCTTGCCGTGGAGCATGCCCGGAAGCTGGATGTCGTCGGTGTAGACGGCCCGGCCGGTGGACTTGTCCAGCCCCTCGATCTTGCGCTGGGGCTTACCGATCAAGTTGAAGTCGGACTTGTGACTTACGCGCGTTCGCGACATCACGCCGCGCACCTCCCGGCCGGCCCCGCAGCGCGCGCCGCCGCCGCCTCCACCGCGTCGTAGATCTTCGTGTAGCCGGTGCACCGGCACAGGTTGCCGGCCAGGGCCTCCCGGATCTCCTCCCGGGTGGGCCGGGTCGCGGTCCAGGAGCGCCGCGGCCGAGCACAGGATTCCCGGGGTGCAGAAGCCGCACTGGGCCGCGCCGTGGAGGTCGAACTCGTCCTGGAGGGGGTGGGGCCCGTCCGCGGCGGCCAGCCCCTCGACGGTCACCACCTCGCGCCCTTCGGCCTCCCAGCACCGGGCGTGATGCACGACAGGGTGGGCTCGCCGTCCACGAGCACGGTGCACGCGCCGCAGTCGCCCTTGTCGCACCCCTGCTTCGATCCCGTGAGGCCCAGCACGTAGCGGAGCGTCTCCAGGAGGGTGTAGTGGGCCGGGACGCCGACCTCGTGCAGGTCGCCGTTGACGCGCAGGCGGACGATCTCGGTGGCGGAAGGCATGGGTCCGAAAGTTTGCACCCGCGAGGCCGCGCAGCAACGGAACGGGCACCCGGAGGACGGTGATGACCCGGGTGAACCCGGCGCAGGGGGACCGGCGTTGCCCGAGGACCGACAGGCGGGTACTAGGTCCTCGCAACGGACGGCGGGCCGCGGCCCGTCGGGACGCACAGGAGAAGAGAAGGATGCCCTACCCCGAATTCATGGTCGCGCCCATGCGCGAGGACCTGGTCAAGATCGGATTCACCGAGCTGCGCACGCCCGAGGACGTGGACGGCGTGCTGGGCGAGGAGAAGCGCACGACGCTGGTCGCGGTGAACTCCGTGTGCGGATGCGCCGCCGGGATGATGCGCCCCGCCGTCTATCTCTCCCTCCAGGGCGAGAAGAAGCCCGAGGTCCTCACCACGGTCTTCGCCGGCCAGGACATGGAGGCCACGGACCGGGCCCGTGAGTACATCGTGGGCTATCCGCCCTCCTCTCCGTCGGTGGCGCTCTTCAAGGACGGGGACCTGGTCTACTTCATGGAGCGGCACCAGATCGAGGGACGCCACCCCGAGGACATCGCCGCGGATCTGCGGGCCGCCTACGCGGAGCACTGCTGAGCGGTCCGCGTCTGGCGCCGACCCACGATCAGCTCCCGACGAGGGGGCGCCGGCCGACGGGCCGGGGCCCCTTCTCGTGCGGAATGCGCACCGCGTGCGGCGTTCCCTATCGTATGCAGATGCAGACGGGACGAGACGATGAACCCTTTTCGGACGGTTTTCCCGTCTAAGAGAGACGGAGTGAGGGGATGGGAACCGCGGTGGGCTCGGGGTCGAGATGCCGCCGGGAGGGACGGGAATCCATTGGGAGGATGACGATGATGAAGACGGGAACTCTGCGTTTGCCCTGGCCGCCGCGTTCCTGGCGATGGCTGCCACCTCCGCCAGGCCGAGACGCCGGTGCTCGGGCCGGAACAACACCCTGGAGATCCGGGTGATCAACAACAACGCTCGCCGTCATGCGTCTATGTGCAGGACGCCAACGGAGGCATGCACTCCGTGGGCCGGTGGCCCGCTCGGACTTCAAGATCATGGAAGTGCCGAGCGAGATCGCCGACCTCGGCGCGTTCAGATCAAGGTCTTCCCAGACGAGCCCGTCTGGTCGTTCCAGGGCGATCCCGACGGCATCCGGACCGAGCCGCATGAGCCTGGAGCTCGGTGACGCGGTGAACCTCTGGGTGGAGACGAACCTGGAGAACTCCACGGTGGAGATCTCAACGGGCTGAGTCAGGCGCACCTACGACACGGAAGGCCGCGGGGGCGAGTGCTCCCGCGGCCTTTCGCTCAGGGATGTCCGGGACCGGTCAGCGTGGCCACGATCCCCGGCACTCCGCCGGCGCGTCTACTGATGCTCCCTGGCGCCGGCGAAGCGCCGCACGATCTCCAGCATCATGGCCACACCGCGGCGCACGTTCTCCACGGTGACCCGCTCGTCGTTGCCGTGGACGCCACCCTCGTCCTTCTGGGGCGTGGCCGTCGGCGTGTAGCCGTAGCTGACGATCCCCAGGTCCCGGAAGAAGTGGGAGTCGGTGAAGCCGCCCGGACCTGGGGGACGAACGGCGCGCCCGGGAAGTTCTCCAGCGTCACGTCCTTCATGATGCGGAAGAGGTCCGTGTCGGCGCGTGGACACCGCCGGCGTGAAGCCCATGAGCACCTGGATCTCCACCTCCGGTCCCAGCACGCCCTGGAGCTCGGCGATGAAGGCCTGGGGGTCCTGGTCCGGGAGGAGCCGGCAGTCCAGCTCGGCACCGGCCTCGGGGGGGATGACGTTGATCTTGTCGCTCCCCATGAGCCGGGTGATGGAGCAGGTGTTGCGGGTCAGCGTGTGGAGGCCGGGGTCGTACTCCTGGAGCTCCCGGAGCACGCCGGGCTGGTGGATGTAGGCCGCCATGTCCTGGAAGCGGGTGCGCCACGGCTCGGGCTGGCCCGCGGCGATCCCCTTGAAGTGCGCGTCCACCGCCGGAATGATCCGCGGCGCGAACTCGTGATCGCGGAGACGGGCCAGGGCATCGACCAGCTCCGTCACCGACGACGACGTGTGGGGGCGGGAGCCGTGGCCCGGCTCGCCCCGGTCTTGAGGTGGAACCAGTACGGCACCTTCTGGGTGACCTCGACGCCGAACTGGACCTTGCCGTCCACCATGCTCGCCGCCGCCCCCTTCGTTGAGGAGGAAGCCCACGTCCTTGAAGATCTCGGGCCGGTTCTCCACCAGCCATCCCGCGCCGTAGGAGCCCCCGGCCTCCTCGTCGGCGGTGGCCACGAACATCACGTCCCGGGTCAGGGTCACGCCGGAGCGGTGCAGCGCCAGGAACGCGGCCAGGTCCAGGATGCCGCTGGGTCTTGGTGTCCAGGGCGCCCCGGCCCGTAGATGTACCCGTCCTTCTTCTCGCCAGCCAGGGGATCCACGGACCAGTAGCTCGTGTCGGCGGGCACCACGTCCATGTGGTGGAGGAGCACCAGGGCCGGCTCGTCGCCGCCGTCCAGACGCGCCCAGATGTTGCCCCGTCCCGGCGCCGACTCGGCGATCTCGTACGGGATCCCCTCGGCTCGAAGATCTCTGGCGAAGAAGCGCGCGCCCAGGATCTCGTTGCCCGGCGGGTTCTGCGTGTCCAGCCGCAGGTACTCCTGCAGCCAGGCTACCGCCTCGTCCTGGAGGGCCGTCAGGTCCACGTCCTGGGCGTCGCCGGCGCGGGTCGCGACGGAGGCGGTGGCGGTGAAGAGCCAGGACGTGAGAGCGCGAACTGTGGGGGCATCGTATCTCCTGGTGACGTGAAGGCCGAACATGCGCCCGGGCCGGTCCAGCAATCGAGGTGAGCCGAGGGGCACGAACGGGGCTCGACGGGCGCCCTGACTCGCTCTTCACTGTTGAGACGGGTTATCTCTCCGTCGCCGGCCCTCGTGCGCACGTCATCGTCCCTCCGTCATACCCGGCTCGACCGGCCCGACCCTCACCGGAGACCCTCCCATGCGACCCTCCCACCCTCGCCGCCACCGCGGCCCCGATTCTGCCTCGGCCGCGTGCTCCGGCGGCGACACATCTCGACCCCAACGCGCAGCGGCGCCCAGCCGCCATGACCGGCCCCCGCGTCCCCGTGGCCCCCACCGCCGACGGCGAGCTTCCCCCCGCCATCGTGGGCCAGGCCGGCGCGCTCCAGGGCACGGACCTCCAGTACGTCGACGGCGACACCGCGACACGGGCTACCTGGCCGTGCCCGAGGGGACGGGCCCTTCCCGGCGCTGGTCATCATCCACGAGTGGAACGGCCTGGTGGACCGCGTGCGCCAGGTGGCCGACGACTTCGCCGCCGAGGGCTACGTGACGCTGGCCGCCGACCTCTACTACGGCCGCACCGGCTCCAACCCGGACGAGAACATGGCCCTGATGCGGGAGGCCCAGGCCGACCAGGACCAATGATCGCCAACATGAACGCCGCCGTGGCCTACCTGAAGTCGCGCCCGGACGTCACCGGCCGGGTCGGCGCCATGGGGTGGTGCTTCGGCGGCGGCATCGCCCTCTCCTTCGGCCTCGACGGCGACGACCACGACGCCACGGCCATCTTCTACGGCCAGCTCGTGGACGATCCCGCGCGTCCTCGCCAACATGACCCACGAGGTGTACGGCACCTTCGCGGCGCTCGACCAGGGCATCCCGCCGGAGCGGTGTCGCCGCTTCGAGGCGGCGCTCGCGAGGCCGGCATCGAGAACGACGTCCACGTCTACGACGACGTGAACCACGGCTTCTGGCTCCAGGTGGACCAGGACCCCGAGGGGCGCACGGCCGCCGCGCTGGACGCCTGGCAGCGGCTGAAGGCCTACCTCGACCGGACGCTGGGCGAGCTGAGGCCGACGGCGCGGCCTCGCGCGTCGACTGCAGCCGCGACACAGCCCCGACCATCTCGGGGCTCGCGGCGTTCCTACGGCTTCCGGATCCCCTTCCGTCTTCCCCCGCCGGCGGCCGATGATCCCGTCCAGGCTGAACGGCCCGCCGCCCCGGGCGGCGAGGTAGAGCCAGGCGAAGCAGTACAGCACCGGGGCTCCCCCCCGTTCATCGATGGGGAAGCAGCCCCGCGGGAAGTGGGCCTGGAAGTACGCCACGGCCATCTCGCCCGCGACAGGATGAAGGCCACCGGCCGGGTGAAGAGCCCCACCACGATGAGCAGGCCGCCCCAGAACTCCAGGATCCCGGCGAGCCCCAGCTGGGAGAACAGCTCCACCGCCTCCTCGCGGCCCAGGACCGCGAAGAGCTTCTGGGCTCCGTGCTGCATGAACATGAGGCCGAACACGATCGCGCATGCAGGTTAGCGCGATGTCGGGGAGCGCCGTAGCACGTGCCTTCGCTGGTCATGGGCATGGAGGTTTGCGGGGTGGATTCGGTGGAGGGGCCAGGGGCGGGGCATGGACGACTCGTATGGCCCGGGAGGACATCGATACACCGGGGACCAACGGCGGTTCAGGATCGCCCGAGCGCACGACGCCGGTGAGGGCGGTGTACCTTCTCCTAGAGGATCGACTGGCCCAGCGCCGAGGCGAGCAGGCCCACCGCGAGCCGCGCCGTCTGGTTCCGGTCGTCGAGGACCGGGTTCAGCTCGACGAGCTCCAGGCTGACGATGCGTCCCGCGGCGGCCGCCTTCTCGCAGACCAGGTGACCCTCCCGATACGTAGAGCCCGCCCTGCACCGGCGTGCCCACGCCGGGCGCCTCGTGGGGGTCGAGGGCGTCCAGGTCGAAGGAGAGGTGGAAGCCGACCGTCCCGTCGTTGGCGCGCGCGAGCGCCTCGTCCATGCAGGCCGCGATACCCCGCTCGTCGATCTCCGACATCGTGATGACCCGCACCCCGAGCTCTTTGATGAGCGCGCGCTCCCCCGGGTCGAGCTCCCGGGCGCCCAGCACCGTCACGTTTCGGGGCGAACCGCGGGCACCTCGCCCGAGAGCGCGGTAGCGCCTCGTGGCCGCGGCCGACCAGCACGGCGAGGCTCATGCCGTGCACGTTGCCGCTGGGCGTGGTCTCCGGCGTGTTCATGTCGGCGTGGGCGTCGACCCAGATGATCCCCGATCGACTCGCCCGCGGCCCCGGTGGTGCCGCGCCACGGCCGCGACCGTCCCGATCGAGAGCGAGTGGTCGCCCCCCAGGACGAGCGGGAGGCACCCCGCCTCGAGGCCCCTCGGGTCACCATGTCGCCAGCGCGACGCGACTTCCACGATCTCCGCCAGGAACGGGCGTACCGCGCGGCGCCGGGTCGGTCGTCTCGAAGCCGCCGGCGTTCACCGGTGCCCGCCTCCTGGACGCTGTAGCCGAGCGCCTCCACCTTCTCGGTGAGCCCGGCGATGCGGAGAGCCGAGGGTCCCATGTCCACGCCCCGACGCCCCGCGCCCAGGTCGATGGACACGGAGATCATCGCGACCTCGCGCCGGGGATTCACCGGCACATGGACCCTCAGTCCTGGTCGCCCGCGGTGCAGCCGGCGCCTGCTCCCTTCCTCGCGCGCCGCCGGCGGCGGCGGGCGTCGCGGCCGCTCTCGCCGGGATAGCGCTGCGTGATCTCCACGCCGCCCATGACGGCCACGCCGGTGACCCGCAGCGTGGGCGCCTCGGGATCCGGCCGCCACGTCCGTGAGGTGGTCGAAGCCGCCCATGATGCCGACGCCGTGGCTCTCGACGTTGACCCCCGGGCGGGACGATGATCTCGACGCCGCCCCACATCGCGAACACCTGCACCTCGGTGACGCCGGGCCCGAGCACCGCCTCGCGGAAGTCCAGCTCGGCGCCGCCCATCATCGCGAAGGCGAAGTTCTTGCGCGCCGGCGTCCACGGACCGCGCCGGGTGGCGCCGCCCATGATCGCCACCACGATCTCGCGCTCCTTCGACCTGCGCGGCGGGGGCCTGACCCGGGTACTGCGCCCGGCGCGCGGCCTCGACGCGGCGCCCGGCGCTCCCTGGCCACCGGCGCCGGGAGGTCGCCCCCGGGCAGGTCGCGCAGCAGCTCCTTGAGCTCGCCCACCGTCGCGGCGCGGTGGGCCGAGTCGACGCGGCGCTCGAACTCCTCCACCGCCATCACGTCGTTGGCGAAATGCTCGCACAGCGCGTCGATCGTCACCTGCCGCGTCTGGCTCAGCGGCTGTCGCGCGCCCTCGGCATCCTGCTCCATGGCCTCTCCTCCGTCCCTTGCCGGCCCGGCTACTCGCCGCGCCGGCCGCTCGTACGCGACCCGGCCGTCCACCACCGTCATCTCTACGCGCACGTCGACCAGGCCCTTCGGATCGAGCGAGAAGATGTCGTCCGACAGGACCACCAGGTCGGCCAGCATCCCGGGCCGCAGCTTCCGAGCCGGTCCTCCTCGAACCCGGCCGCGGCGCCGCCCGCGGTGTAGGCCGGAGCGTCTCCTCCAGGGAGATGCGCTCCTGGGGCATCCAGCCGTCCGGGTTGGCCCCGTCGATCGTGCGGCGGGTCACCGCCGCGTCGATCCCCAGAATCGGGTCGATGGGGCGCCACCGTCCAGTCCGAGCCGAACGCCAGGGTGGCCCCGGCGTCCAGGAGCGAGCGGAACGCGTAGGTGGTCCGGATCCGCTCGGGCCCGATCCGCTTCTCGGCCCAGCGGCCGTCGTCGGCCGCGTGGTACGGCTGCATGGACGCGATCACGCCCTGCTCGGCGAAGCGGCCGATCGCCGGCGGCGTGAGGTGCTGGGCGTGCTCGATCCGGAAGCGGCGGTCCCGGGGACCGTTCTGCTCGGCGGCCTCGCGGTACACGTCGAGGAGCCAGTCGTTGGCGCGGTCGCCGATCGCGTGGACGATCACCTGCAGCCCCGCGGCGTCGGCGCCCTCGATCTCGGTGCCGCAGCTCGACCGAGTCGGTGACCATGAAGCCCGCGAGGTCCGGGCGCGTCCGCGTACGGCTCGTAGAACCACGCGGTGGTGGAGCCGAGCGAGCCGTCCACGAAGCCCTTGAGGCCGCCCCACCAGAGATGGTCGTCGCCGCGCCCGTGCTCGGCCACGTAGTCGCGCAGCCGCTCCCACGTCGCGATCGGCACCACCGAGTAGACGCGGAGCGGCAGCTCGCCCCGGGCGTAGGCGCGCTGGTAGGTCTCGAGGCTCGGCCCAGCTCGCCATGTCGTGCACCTGGGTCACGCCCCGCTCGAGCGCGTGCCGCGCCGCCGCCTGGAGCGCGCGGTCCAGCTCGGCCTCGCGACGGATCGGGAATCGCCCGGCCGACCAGCGCCATCGCCTCGTCCTTGAAGACGCCCGCGGCCTCGCCCGTGCGCGCGTCGCGCACGATCGTGCCCCCGGCCGGATCGGGCGTGCGTCCGCCCTCGTCGATGCCGGCGGCGCGCAGCGCGGCCGTGTTGGCCAGCGCCATGTGGCCGTCCAGCCGGTTCACGAAGACCGGGTGGTCCGGCGTGAGCGAGTCCACCCACTCCCGGCGCGGCAGCTCCCCGCCCCAGAGCTCGTGGTCCCAGTCGCCCCCGGTGATCCAGGTCCCGGCGGGCACCGTGGCCGCGAACGCCCCGACCCGCCGGGCGAACTCCTCGGGCGTGGCCGCGTCGCGCAGGTCCACGCTGGCGAGCTTGAAGCCGCCGTCCAGGAAGTGGGTGTGCGCGTCGATGAAGCCCGGGCGTGACGGTGCGCCCGTCCAGCTCCACGACCCGCGTGGCGGGCCCCACGCGGGCCGCGACGTCGGCGTCCGACCCCACGGCGACGACCGGCCGCCCTTCACCGCCACGGCCTGGCCCGCACGCCCCGCCGCACCCCCGGTCCACACCACGCCGCCCCGGAAGCACGAGGTCGGCGGCCCGGCCCATCACCGCCGCACGCGCCGCGACCAGGAGCGCGGCCACCAGCACACCTGCATGCCGTGCGATCTCACGACGCCTCCCTGCTCCTCCAGCGCTTCCGGGCCTCCGCGTTCCCGGCGGGAGCGCCGCGCGGGCTCGTGAGGTTACCCGGCCGCCTACGGGGGAGCAAGCGGGAAGCGGACGGTGGCGCCCGCCGCCGCCGACAGGCATCTTGACCCTCCGGCGCTCGGCGCCGGGCGACCACGGCCCACCCTCCCTGGAGGCCGACCATGCGCTTCAGTCGCTCGTCCCGTCCTGCTGCTCGCCCTCTTCGCGCTCCCCCTCGGCCGATCCGCCTGCGCGAGCGGCGGAGCGGGCGCCGGCGGGCGCGCGGGAGCTCCACCCGGATCGTCGGCCGACGAGCTGCCGGCGCTGCCGCAGTTGACCGCTACCCGGCCATCGGCGCCTGCGCCCCAGTGGCTCCGGTCGCGCTACCGGAAGCATGCCCCGAGGTCCACGTCGACGGCACGCCGCAGACGGGGGGAGTGGAGCCTGACCAATATGCGGCGGCCGAGGTCGACGAGATGAGTTCATGAACGGCTCCGACGCGACCACGAGCTTCGGCACGGGCTTACGGGCGGCGTCATCCTCGTCACGACGAAGCGAGGGGGCTGACGCATCTTCGCGGCCGCGCCCGGGCGGCCGTCACGCACCGGGCGGCCAGCCGTCGTGCGAAGCGCTCGAGGATTCGCGCGCACGCATCGATCTGCGCGGCGTCGATCCACTCGTCCGCGCTGTGCGCCTGCGCGATGTCGCCGGGGCCAAAGCAGACCGCGGGGATTCCCGCTTCGTTGAGGAAGGCGGCATCCACCCAGGCGGTCATTCCCGCCACCGCGGGTGACACCCCACAGGCCTCGCAAGCGTCGAGCAGGCCTCGCGCGAGCAGCGAGTCGGCCGGGATCTCCGTTCCGGGGCGCGCCAGGGTGATGTCGAGGGTGGCGCTCATCCGCGGCGCGACGGCGCGCACCCCCTCGAGGATGCGCCGCTGTTCCTCCAGAACGGCCTCTGCGGTCTCCCCCGGGAGCGTCCGCCGCTCCAGCAGGATGTCGCAGCGGGCGGGATACACCGACTCCGCCGTGCCACCGTTGATCGTCCCCGCGTGCAACGACCCGTGCCCGAGAAGCGGGTGCACCGGACGCCTGCGCAGCTCGGCGGTGTGATCGTCCAGCGCCGCCAGGAAGAGCCCCGCGTGCCGGATCGCGTCCACCCCGATCTCCGGTCGAGAGCCGTGCGCCGCCAGACCCGTGAAGGACGCCCTCGTCCACACGAAGCCCTTGTGGGCGGGCATGACCGTGAGGCTCGTGGGCTCGCACACCACCGCGAGGTCCGCGCGGACCCCCGAACGGACGAGCGCATCCATCCCGAGGCTGGCGTGCTCCTCGTCCGCGGTGAGGGCCACGATCAGGTTCGGCCTCGGCCCCCCCCGGCGAGCCTGGCGGCGGCAGCCAGGAGGGCCCCGACGCCACCCTTCATGTCGCAGGCCCCACGCCCGTGGATGCGACCTTCCATCAATGAGCCGCCGAAGGGATCGATCGTCATGCCATCGATCCCCACCGTGTCGAGATGACCATTCAGAAGGAGGGTCGGGCCCGTGCCCTCGAGCGTCGCGGTCACGTTGAAGCGGCCCGGCTCGATCTCGTGCGACGGGCGTCCATGCCCCACCCCTGTAGCCATTCCACGCACGACCGCGCGATGCGCTCCTCGCCCTCACCACCCGGCGCCAACACCGGGTTCACGGACGGGATCGCGACCAGCGCGCGCGTCAGCGCGACAGGGTCGCCCGAACGTACTCTCTCCACGAACCCGCCCGGTGCCGTCACCGTGGTCGCTCCTCCCTGATGGGTGTCGGATTTCCGTGGACATCGTCGCGCTTTTCGCACGAGGTTTCGGGAATCCGTGGAGACACCAGCGCCGCATCGTGTGCGCAAATACATGTACCACAACATGTTAGCTAATCCGAGCCCCGCGTGTTCACGCCGGCACGGTTCCTGCCTGTGTCTTGGGCAACGACACGGTCACGGAGACCCCCCCATGCGTTCCCTCACCGCAGGACTGCTCGGCGCTGCCGCCCTCGCCGCGGGCCTCTTGTTGGTCCGGCAGGTCAAGGAGACGGCCACCGCGCCGCGGGTCGTGCCGGCCGGCGAGACCCAACCGGCCACGATCTCTCTCGAGCGGATCCGGGCGCTAGGCCACTAGCTCCCGGACCGCTCAACGGATCGCGGCGGGAGAAGATGGCTCCTCCCGCCGCGTTTCGTTCCTGGTGGCCGCATCCACGCGGCGCCTCACTCGAAGTGTGCCCGGTTCTTCTCGATATAGTTCGTCCACTCGGAGGGCACATCGGTATCCGGGAAGATCGCCTGCACTGGGCACTCCGGCTCGCACGCCCCGCAGTCGATGCACTCGTCCGGATGGATGTAGTACTGATCCGACGCCTCGTAGATGCAATCCACGGGGCAAACCTCGACGCAACTGGCGTCTTTGGTTTCCAGACAGGGCTCGGTGATGATATAGGCCATGAAGCCTCCGGGCGGTCCTTTCTTCGGTCGGGTGGCTCTACCCGCGTGGGGCCGAAAAGGTGTAACCAAAGCCGACACCCCCCGCAAGCTCGACGTATGGCCTTCGCAGGAAAGGTGTACCATCGCGCCGTTTCCGACGTATGGTACGGTACCTCGGGTCCCTGGAGACCGCTGCCCTCGAGGAGACCGATGTCACCTGCTGCGCCAATGCGGAGCCTCGTTCTCTGCGCCACCGTCCGACTGTGGCCGTCGCCAGGGGCCCTGCGCAGACCAACCGGTCCGCCGCCTCGGCGCCGTGCGCGGGGTCGTGTACGACTCGATGTCCAAGGCCCCGCTGGCCGACGCCGCGGTCTTCCTCTGGAACACCTCACACCGAGCCGTGACCAACGCGGACGGGGCGTTCGTCATCGGCGGACATGCCCCCGGGCGACTACACCCTCCTGTTCTTCCACACCCGCCTGGGCGAGTTGGGCATCTCCCCCGGACCGCCTCCGTGCAGGTCCCGGCCAGCGACACCGTCGATGTCGAGTTCGCCACGCCGTCCACCTTCACGGTGATGGTGACGCCCTGCCTCCTGGAGGAGCCGGGGAGGGCACCGGGAGCGTCGCCGGGATGGTGGAGGACGGGCCACCGGGATGGGCATGCCGCACGCCCGGGTCTCGCTCTCCTGGATGCCCGAGGCGCCCCCGCCAACAGCACCTCGAGCTCTCGTACGATACCGACGGGCGGGTGGTACCGGACATGCAGGTCGCCCGAGCGAGATCCCCATCACGCCACGGCGCCTTCTTGGACGCCAGGGGCTGCGGCGGGAGGTCACGGTCCCGGAGGGCGGAGCACCCGGGCCATGTCGAGCTTCCTCCCTGGGCGCCGATCCCGCGGTACCGGGCACATCCGTCGACGCCGGCATCGGACGAGGGCGTGGCCGACGCCGAGGTGTGGCTCCGGGGCACCGCATACCGGGCGGTCACGGGCCCGGAGGACAGTTCCGCTTCGGCGACGTGCCGCCGGGCACGTACATGATGTTCGCGCGCCACCTGCGCTACGGCACCAAGCAGGACACGCTCGTGATCCCGTCGGCCGCGACATCGACGTGGACATGCGGGTGGACACGCGCGCCATCGAGATGGCCCCCATCACCGTGACGGTGGAGTCGCGTCCCGCTCACGCGAGCGGGCCATGGGCGGCGTGACCATCACCAAGGCCGACATCGACAAGGTGCGAGGCCGGTGCGCGACGCCGCCGACATCATGCAGGGCCAGCACATGCCGGGCGTCATCGTCCGCCGACGCCCCGACGCCTCCTGTGCGTCGGCTACACCTCCGGGCCAGGTCCGGATGCTGACAACGCGAGCGGCGGGTGCGTGCCCATGACGATCTTCATCAACGACGTGCGCGCGCACGAACACGGACCTCGCGCTCCAGATGCCCCCCGAATCCATCGATCGCATCGTGATCTACAAGCCGGTGGAGGCGGGCAACCTCTTCGGCGCGGGCTCGGCCAACGGCGTGCTGATGATCTACACGCACATCCGCTGACCGTCGGCTCAGCCCGTCACTCCAGCCGCTTCGCCGAAGACCGACACCAGTGTCGGTACCGCTGGGCGAGTCGGGGATGGGTTCGCTCCGCCACCGGGAGGTAGACCGCCCGTGGCCTGCGCGTGCACCCGGCGCCGCCACGCGTCGTCCGCGTCGCGCAGGTGCCCGTGGCGCGCGTGGTCCAGGCGCTCGGCGAGCGCCACCAGGCGCACCGCTTCATCGGACGTGACCAGTGCCTCGGCCAGTCCGGCCTCTTCGAGCCCGGGGAGCGGCACGGCCTCCACGAGATCGGCCACGTCGTCGCCCAGGTGCTCCCGCACGACCCCGCTGTCGAGGCGGAACGGCGCATCCTCCGCTCGGTGACCGCAGCAGCGGCCATCACCACGCAGTCGGTGACGCGCGGCGTCCCGCAGCAGGATCAGCACCGTGCGGCCCGGGTGGAGGAAGAGCGGGTGGTGGTCGTCGTCGCCAGGACGCGACCGCGGCTCCATCGCCAGGGCGTGCGCGGCCGACAGGAGTGCCACTCCGGCCGCCCGACGCCGAAGGAGCGGGCCGTACGCATCACGCTCGCCGCCATCGAGATGCCCGATCCTCCTCGCTCACCCTCCGTCGCCAGGCTCCTTGCGCCACTCCACGTCGGCGACCCGGCTCGATGGTTCTCCAGGCGCGCGAAGGTGAAGAGCAGATCCGAAAGCCGGTTCAGGTAGGTCAGCATCCAGTCCTCCACGGCCTCGCGCGCTGCCAGCGCACCACCGCGCGCTCCGCCCGACGGCACACGGTGCG
Organism: uncultured Gemmatimonadales bacterium; assembly: GCA_963848895.1. GTDB lineage: Bacteria > Gemmatimonadota > Gemmatimonadetes > Longimicrobiales > Gaopeijiaceae > SZUA-318. The sequence continues at coordinate 579,949 of CAWKGE010000009.1, read as the reverse complement.
CGCCAGGTGCAGCGCCGCGGCGCCCTGCGTGCCGCCGGGCAGGATGAACGCCCGCAGCTCCGGCAGCTCCGCCGTCCGCCTCGTCCATCCACGCCTCCATCTCCGCCACGCGACGACCGGCAGCTCGGGCAGCCCCTTCGGCCGGTCCGCCCTCCGCCGGCGGCGGCGTCGCGAGCAGCGGGCCGATGGCGAAGAGTCGTGCTGGACGCGCCGAGACGCGCTCGCGACCTCGTGCGTCGCCGACCACCGCCACCGCCCACCCCAGGACGGCGTTCAGCTCGTCCACGGTGCCGTACGCGGCACCCGCGTGGTCCTTGGGCACCCGGCCGCCGCCGAAGAGCGAGGTTCGCCGCGTCGCCGGTGCGGGTGTAGATCTTCATCGGAGCCTCCGTCACCGGAGCCTCGTGAGCTGCCGGAGCGCCTGCGCCTTCTCGAGGAGCGAGCTCCTCCTCCCGGCTCCTTCTCCTCCGGCTCGGGCGGAGCCAGCAGCGTCGCGGATGTCGAGGAGGACCTCGAGCTGGAGTTGGTCGCGCTGGTACTCCAGGTCCAGGCGCGCCATCTCGGCGCGGTCCTCCGCGCTCCCTCGCGCCCTCGAAGGCCTCGCGGTACACGCTCTCCAGGCTCTGGAGCACCCGACTTCGCGCTTGGCGCATCGCGGGCCTCCTACAGGACGGCCAGCAGTCGCGAGCCGGGCCCGGAGGCGTAGTACCCCCGCACCGCCGTCCGCAGTTCGTCCAGCCGGTCGGTGAAGAAGTGGTCGGCCCCGGGATGCGCACGAAGGTGATGTGCGGTCCCAACGGGCGCGAGCAGATCCGCCACCCGCGCGCCGGCGCCGTACTCGTCGTGCTCCCCCTGCACCACCAGCACCGGCTTGTCCACTCGGCGAGGAACGAGATAGTCGTACTCGGCCTTGTCCACGGGCAGGCCCAGGCCGAAGAGCGCCACCACCCGCTCGTCCTCGGCGCCGACGCCGAGACCCGACCATCGACCCGAAGGAGAAGCCGCCCACCACGACGGGAAGCGACGGGTAGCGCGCCTCGAGCCAGTCCAGCGCGGCGCGCACGTCGTCCTGCTCGCCGATGCCCTCCTCGTGGCTCCCGGTGCTCGTGCCCACGCCGCGGAAGTTGAAGCGCAGCGCCACCAGGCCCGCCTCGTTGAGGGCCTGGGCCGCCCGGTACACGGCCTTGGTGTGCATGGTGCCGCCGTGGATCGGATGGGGGTGGCACACCACCGCGGCGCCACGGGGCGCCTCGTCCGGCTCCTTGAGGGCCGCTTCCAGCCAGCCGTGGGAAACGGGGATCTTCACAGGTGGTGGCTCCGGAGAGGGGGCGCCGCCCGCGGACTTCGCTGTGCGGGACGGGGTGCGGGACAGCTATGTTGTTCAACGGTCAGAAGAGGGTCAAGTGAACGGGGGAAGCGCAGCCATGTCCGGCGCCGACGCGGATCGAACGGGAGGGCGGGCCAACGAGCTCTACTGGAGCTCGGATCTCAGCGTCAACCAGATCGCCGAGGAGCTGGACCTCTCGAAGGGCATGCTCTACGGGCTCATCCATCCCGCGCCCGCGGGCCTGGCCTGCCCCGAGTGCGCCGAGGAGCTCGTCTACGCCAACCGGACGGCGAGCGACCGCGCTCTGCTCGCCTGCCCGCGGTGCGGCTGGGAGGGGGACGAGGACGAGGCCGACGCTGGGCGTGGGCGACGGCGTCCGTGGTGCTTCCCGAGGCGTGGCGCCGACGCCGACGCGGCCCCTGCGCCGGGATACCGGCGGACCCGGGGCGAAAACGCGTGATGGTGGGCGGCGCGCTTCTCGGCGCCGCGGCCGGTCTCGCCCTGGTGCTCTGGTCGAGGCGTCGCTGACCTCACCCCGACGCCCGGACCCACCCCCATGCCCGTTCACGGCGCGCCCACCCGCGACCCCCGCAGCATCATCACGCCGGACGCGTTCGAGGTGTCGCCCGAGCTGCTCGGCCTGCCGCTGGCCAGGCCCATGCAGCGCTTCTGGGCGATCCTGATCGACCTCGCCGTCATCGGGCTCATCACGCTGCTCACGAAGAGCTTCGCGCTCGTGCTCGGCGTGGTGGCGGCGGTCTTCTTCATCCGCGGCGGATTCAAGCGCACCCCGGTACAAGGCAGTGTCTTCGGGCGTGCCATGCGCTTCTCGGTGGGCTGCCTCGGCCTGTCATCGGCATGGTCACCGCGATCGTCTGGGTGTCGCTCGGCGTCGGGGGACGCGGCGACCAACCCGAAGACGACAGCGCGGAGAGCGTGGTGACGGCCACGAACGCCTCCGAGGTCCCGGCAATGCTGCGCGCCGTCGGCGACGTGAGGGAGTTCCGCGAGGCGCCCGATGCCGACGCCGCGCGTCTCGAGGCGGCGGAGCTCGCGCGCCGGGCCCGAGCCCTGGACGTGCCGGACCGCGACGTACGGGAGCTGCTCCTCGGCACCGTGCCCCGCGACGCCCCGTGGGCGGACGACGCCGCCCTGATCGTGGACGAAGCGATGGCCGACGAGCAGGAGGCCCCGACGCCGGGCGAGGCCCAGCGCGCGGCGGAGGTGGCGGCCTTCACTCCTGCGGAGGCCCTCGAGGCCTACGCCCGGCTGCTCCGACAGGGCGAGGACGCGACCGCCGGAACCGCCGCCTGCGCGCCGACCTGCGGCAACGACTTGTGACGAGATCGCCACGGACACCCTGCGCAACCTCGAGGAGCACCTGGCGGACGTGCAGGCCCGCAGCGACTCCCGCAAGGGGACGATGGACCGCCTCCAGGAGCGCCAAGAAGGAGCGGGGGCGGCGGCTTCTTCTCGTGGGTGGGGGACATCGTCGACGAGTTGGGCTTCGGCTTCGGATGGGCGTCCATCTACCTGACGGTCATGCTCTCCTGGTGGAAGGGTCAGACCGTGGGCAAGCGCATCATGGGGATCCGGGTGCTGCGCCTGGACGGGGAGCCCATCACCTGGTGGACCGCATTCGAACGCGCCGGCGGCTACGCCGCGGGCTTCGCGACGGGCCTGCTCGGATTTGCCCAGGTCTACTGGGACGCCAACCGGCAGGCCATCCACGACCGGATCGTCGGGCACCGTCGTGGTGCTCGACGGCGCCGAAAAGGTCCTCGACTGGGAGGAGGCGCTGTGAGCGACGACGGTTCGAGACCGAGGCGACTACGCCGATCCGGGCGGCCCGGAGCGGGGCGTCGACGAGCGCTTCGAGCGGCGCATCGTCATGAACGTGCCGGACCGGCACAACCCGAAGCTCCGCCGGCTCATGGAGCATCGTGAACGCCGACGACGACCTCTACGGGCTCTGGATCGCGGCGAACGTCAACGCGATGGAGCGGCTGGGCATGACGGACCACGGCCCCGTGCACGTGAAGATCGTCATGAACCTGGCCGTGCGCATGCTCCGCCTCCTCGTGGACGCCGGCGTCGAGCCGTCGGTCGTGACGCAACTACGCCATGACGCCCGACGACGCCGAGGTCGTCGTCGCGCTGGCCGCGCTCTTCCACGACCTGGGCATGTCGATCCATCGCGCCGACCACGAGGCCTTCTGCCTCTTCGTGGCCCAGGACAAGCTCCGCGGGATCCTGCCCGAGCTCTACGACGCAGCGCCACGCCACGATCGTCCGGGCCGAGATCCTGCACGCGATCATCTCGCACCGCTCCGGGGGCAAGCCGCTGACGCATCGAGGCGGGCGTCGTGCGCATCGCCGACGCGCTGGACATGGCCAAGGGCCGCTCACGCATCCCCTTCGCGTCCGGACTCGCTCTCGATCCACTCGGTCTCGGCCGCCGCGATCGAAGGCGTCTCGCTCGAGCGGGGCGCGAGCGGCCCGATCAGCGTCATCGTCGAGATGTCCAACTCCGCCGGTCTCTTCCAGCTCGACCAGCTCCTGCGCGAGAAGCTCGCGGGAAGCGGACTGGAGCCGCACCTCGAGATCCGGGCCCGACTCGGCGAGGAGGAGAAGCGCCTCCTGACGGACTTCACGCTGTGAGCATGCCGGCCGCGACCGGCTCCGCGACCGCTCGCCGGCGAGCCCTGATGGAGGTCTCGGTCTCGCTCCCACTCGCCTTTCTGGCCGGGCTCGTTTCGTTCCTGTCGCCGTGCGTCCTCCCGGTGGTGCCCGAGCTCCGCTGGCCTTCGTTTCGGGGCTGACGCTCGAGGAGCTCCGCGGCGGATCCGCCGCGTCGGCACGGCGCGTCGCGCTGCTGCATTCGACACTGTTCGTCGCGGGCTTCGCGGTGGTCTTCATGACCCTGGGCTGGGCCGCCACCGCCGCGGGCCAGGCCCTCGCCCGGGCGCTCCCCTGGCTGAACCGACTGGGCGGCCTGATCCTGGTCGTCTTCGGCCTGCACCTCATGGGGATCCTGCGCACCGCCGCGCTGGCCCGTGAGATGCGGGTGCACATCGCCTCCAAGCCCGCCGGCGCCGTGGGCTCGTTCCTGGTGGGCGTCGCCTTCGGCGCCGGATGGACTCCTTGCATCGGACCGGTCCTCGCGTCGATCCTCCTGTATGCGAGCCTCGAGACCACGCGGGTCCACGGCGTCCTCCTGCTGGCCGTGTACGCCGCCGGCCTGGGCCTGCCGTTCGTGGCGGCATCGGCCGCCTTCAATGCCTTTCTCGCCGGTGTCGAGCGAGCCCGCCGGTGGATGGTGCCGCTCGAGCGTGCGGCCGGGGCGATGCTCGCGCTGGTGGGCGTGATGATGATCACGGGGAGCTTCGCTAGCCTGTCGTCCTTCCTCGCCGGTCTGGGGCAGCTCGTGAACCTGGAGAAGCCATGAGGTCGTCGCTGGCACGGTATGCCGTCTGCTGGCTCGCGATCGCCGCCTGCGCGGATCGCCCCGGCGCGGACGCACCCCGCACCGACACCACGTCCGAGGAGCTGCTCTCGTCCGTGCCCTCCGGGGAGAGCGCCGAAGCCTCGGAGGTGCCGGCTGGTATCGCGACGCCGAAGCAGGCCGAGCTCGATATCGCGGTCCTCGGCTTCGATCGCGGCTCGCACGATGCGCCGGTCCGCGTGATCGAGATGTCGGACTACGGCTGCGGCTACTGCCGCAAGTTCCACGAGGAGACCTGGCCGGTCCTCCGAGAGCAGTTCGTGGATGCCGGGAAGATCGAGTGGAAATTCCTTCCCTTCGTTTCCGGGATGTTCAAGAACTCGTCCTACGCGACGCGTGCCGCGGAGTGCGTCATGGAGCAGGGCCGCGAGGTCTTCGAGGCCATGAACACGAGGATCTGGAACGGTCAGAAGGAGTGGAAGGGGAGCGCCGACCCCGCTCCGACGCTGCGCTCCTTCGCGGGCGACGTCGGAGCCGATCTGGGCCGCTACGATTCCTGCCTCGCCGAGGGTCGCCGAGATCAGCGCGTCTCCGCGGCCACGTCGCTGGCTCACCAGGTGGGCGTGCGGGGCACGCCCACGTTCTTCGTGGTCGGGTATCCGCCCCTCCAGGGCGCCCTCCCCACGGAGGCATTCCAGCAAGTGCTGACCATGGTGTACGCGGACGCGACCGGAGCGGCGGGTCGCTGAGGAGCCGAGCGCCTTCGGCGGCGGCGGTCGCGAGCATCGCGCTCGCGGCCTGCGGCCCCTTCGCCACGGGCGGCCCCGGGCGCCGGCCCCGGTCGGCCGTCCTCCGTGCGGCTCCCCGAGGCGCTCTCGGAGTCCAGCGGTGTCGCCGTCAGCCTGCGGCACCCGGGCCTCTACTGGACACACGGTGACGGCGGATCCGACCTCTTCGCCGTCGACCGCCAGGGCACGGTGCTGGCGCGCTTTCCCGTCAGCCCACTCACGCGGGATTGGGAGGACCTGGCCCTGTCAGCTGCGACGACGGAGGTTCCTGCCTGTACCTCGCGGACCTGGGGGACAACTACGAGGAGCGGCCGTTCGCCCGGATCCTCCGCGTGGCCGAGCCCGATCCCGCGGCGAGCGGCGCTTCGCTCCATGCCGATGTCTTCCCCGTTCGCTTCCCGGACGGTGCGCGCGACGTCGAGGCCCTTCTCGTTCTACCGGGCGAACGGGTGCTCGTGGTCACGAAGGGACGCAACGACCCGGTGACCGTCTACCGCTATCCGGGCCCCCTGCGAGCCGACACCGTCGGGCTCGAGGAGGTCCAACGCCTGAGTGACGACCCGCCCGTCCTCCCGCGCGAGGTGACCGGAGGGTCTGTCGCCCCGGGGGCGGGCTCGCCGCGCTTCGCACCTACGAGTCGCTCCAGTTCTACGACGTCCGATCCGACACGCTCGTGCCCGTGGCGGGGGACTCGTGAACCTGCGCCCGCTGGGGGAGGCCCAGGGAGAGGGCGTGGGGATCGGGCCCGGCGGCGGGTCGTTCTGACCTCGGAAGGAGGCCCGCTGGGTGGGCCGGGCTCCATGTCGATGGTGCGCTGCCGCCTGGAGGGGCTCTAGGAACTGATCGGAAAGCCCCGTGCGTACTGCGGCACGGGAAGTGATGTGGCGGGTGTCAGCAGCTGGGTGACGGCTCGACATGAGATCAGTCGGGCCAAGACGCGATTTGGACTGTGAGCCGGTCCCGTGGTGGCAAGGCCGGATCGCCCACAGGGTCGCCATCCGGACGAGGTTCACCACCAGGGCGGCCACCAGGGCCTGGAAGTGCGTCTTGTCGGTCCCACGGTAGCGCGCGCCGCGCCCTCGGCCGTACATGAGATGCGCGAGCCGGCGCTCCACCAGCGGTCGTTGCTTCAGCAGAGACTGGATGCGCTCGGTGTTCTCAAGCGCTCGGGCCCGCTGCAGGATCGCTTCAAGCGGATGGAGGCGGATGCTGCGTCCACGTCCCTCCCGCCGCATCACCTCCGGATCGCGTCGCGTACAGGTCTCGCGTCGCGTACAGCCTGCGCAGACCTGGCCGTCGAAGTAGAAGGTCCCACCACGGGAGACACGGTGGGCAGAGGCATGTATGACCTCGCCGGCCGGGCACGTGATGCTGCCGGCCTCGAGGTCGATCATGAACTCGTCCTTGCTGAAGCAGCCTGCGACTCCCGTCGCCGGCGGCACCCGCGCCACCATTTCCGTCCCACGCTCCGCCGCCCCCTCGCGCAACTCGGCCGGGCTGTAGGCCATGTCACCCACATACGCTTCGGGCTTCATGCCTTGATGCTCGTGCTGCTCCATCAGCGCCGTTGCCGCCGTCCCGTCGTGGACGTTGGCTGCCGTCACGTGCACCGCCGTGATCAGACCGCTTTCGGCGCTCACCCCCACATGTGCCTTGTAGGCCGTCCAGGCTCCGGTTCTGCGACTTGTGCCCTCGCCGCATCTCCGGGTCGCCTACGCTCACCACCCGATCCTTCGCTACGCTTTGCCGGACCTGTACTTCCGTGCCCAGATCCAGCACGCTCTGAGCGGGATCGTCCTCGTCTGGATCTGCCTCTGCTGCGTCGGGGCCAGGGGTGCTCACCCGTTCCAGATCCTGCATCAGGATGCGACGGAGCAGGGCCGCTGCCTCGGCGACATCCGAGTCGCCTTGCACCTCCTGGGCCGTCTCTTCCAAGAGGTGTCGCGCCTCCTCCACTACACGGTTCAGGAACGCCCGCCGCTCCTCTTCCTTGCTCCAGTCGATCCCCGCTCACCCCTCAGTCTCCCTTCTCCGCAGATTGTCAGCACCAGGCCCAACTGACCCGCTAAGTCCTCTGGCTTCGCCCCGCGACGCCGGGCCGTCACCCCGAGCAGCTTGCGAACCGCGCTGCCGATGAGGTTGTACGTGTCCTCGACCGCCCCCCGGCCCCAGATCGGAGAGGAGTCCAGTACCTGCACCTCGTCCGCGCGCAGCACGCCCGCATCCATCGCTCGCTTCAGGAACCGTCCGAACGCCTCCTCCATCTTCCCATGCCACTGGAGCCGTGCCCGGAAGTCCACCAGCGTCGCCTGACCCACTGCCGGATCTCCGATCTCTAACCCGAGCGCCGCCTTCCACCGCAAGTCGAACGCCATCCGCTCCACCGCCTGCCGGTCCGTCGCTCCCTCGTACATCTGCAACAGCAGCAACTTGAACATCCGGCTCAGCAGCTCGCTCGGCCGCCCTGTCGTCACGTCGTAGCACTCCACGAAGTCGTCGTCCGACAACAGCCGCGGCCCCTCCCGGTACAACGTCGCGTAGAAGCTCCCTGCCTCCAGCAGTCCCTCCACCGCCAGCGACGCGTCGAAGAATGATCTCTGCTCGCTCTCTCGCCCCAGCATCCGTTGCCTCGTGCTCGGAGATCGCCTCGCCCTTCAGCCCCAGGACAATCTATCCCTCGCGCAAACCCAAGATCCGTGCCCACTTTCCGATCAGATTCCTAGCAGGTCGCTGCCGGCACGCCCGGTAACGCGCTTCGGCGCGGCTGGCGCGTCCGCACCCGGACGCCTCACTTTGGCGGGCCTCCCCCGCCCAGGGGCTCCAGGCGCACGACCGCTCGAACGTTCAGGAGTCCATGATGGACCGCAGCAAGCTCACCAGCTCCTGGTCCTGTCGTCGCTGATCGCGGGATCGCCCCTCGCGCCGCACCGGCTGGCCGCGCAGGAGCAGGCCCACCCCTCCCACCATCGAGAGCAAGACCGAGGGGATGCGGAAGCTCGACGGCTTCCTCCCGGTCTACTGGGACGAGAAGACCGGGAAGATGTGGCTGGAGATCGGCCGCTGGGACGAGGAGCTGCTCTACTATCCCTCGCTCCCGGCCGGGCTCGGGCCAGAACGACATCGGCCTGAACCGGGGTGACCTGGGCGGAGAGCACGTAGTGAGGTTCGAGCGCGTGGGCCCGAAGGTGCTCATGCAGGAGCCGAACTACCGCTACCGCGCCGTGTCCGACCGCCCGATGGAGCGGAAGTCCGTGGACGACGGCTTCCCCACCTCGGTGCTCTGGGGCTTCAACGTCGCGGCGCGCCACGGGCGACCGCGTCCTCGTGGACGCGACGGACTTCTTCCTGCGCGACGCGCACGGCGTGATCCAGACGCTGCGGCGCACCAACCAGGGCACGTTCCGCCTGGACGCGTCGCGGAGCGCCTTCTACCTGCCGCGCACGAAGGTCTTCCCGCAGAACACCGAGGTCGAGGTGACGCTCACCTTCACCTCCGACCAGCCGGGCGGGCTCGTGCGGAGCGTCACGCCGGACGCCGAGGCGCTCACCGTGCGCGAGCACCACTCCTTCGTGAAGCTCCCGCCGCTGGACGGCAGCTACACGCCGCGCAAGGCGGACCCGCGCGCGGGCTACGGCGGCATCGCCTACATGGACTACGCGCAGCCGATCGACCAGGACCTGACGCAGCGCTTCATCGCGCGCCACCGCATCGAGAAGCGGAACCCCGGCGCGGCGCCGAGCGAGCCCGTCGAGCCGATCGTCTACTACCTCGACCCCGGCACGCCCGAGCCCGTGCGCAGCGCGCTCCTCGAGGGCGGGCGCATGTGGAACCAGGCGTTCACGGCCGCCGGGCTTCATCAACGGCTTCCGGATGGAGGTGCTGCCCGACACGGCCGACCCCATGGACGCGCGCTACAACGTGGTGCAGTGGGTGCACCGCTCGACGCGCGGGTGGAGCTACGGCAACTCGATCGTCGATCCGCGCACCGGCGAGATCCTCAAGGGCCACGTCACGCTGGGCTCGCTGCGCGTCCGCCAGGACTACCTCATCGGCGAGGGCCTGCTCTCGCCGTACGCGGACGGCGACGAGGACCCCACGGCGATCCGCGAGATGGCGCTGCAGCGCATCCGGCAGCTCGCCGCGCACGAGATCGGCCACACGCTCGGGCCTGGCGCACAACTACATCTCGCAGCGCCCAGAAGGCCAACGGCGTGCAGTCCGTCATGGACTACCCGCAGCCGGTGGTCACGCTCCAGAACGGACGGATCCACCTGGGCGCGACTCCTACGCGAACGAGATCGGTGCCTGGGACAAGATCACGATCCGCTACGGCTACACGGACTTCCCGGCGGGCACGGACGAGGACGCGGCGCTCGAGCAGATCCTCCAGGAGGGCATCCGCAGCGGCATCACGTTCATCACGGACCAGGACGCGCGCCCCGCGTCGAGCGCGCACCCGAACGTGCACCTGTGGGACAACGGCGCGAACGCGGCCGCCGAGCTGCAGCGCATGATGGACGTGCGCCGCGTCGCGCTGGACCGCTTCGGCGAGACCGCCATCAAGACGCGGCGAGCCGCTCGCGACCATCGAGGAGGCGCTCGTGCCGCTCTTCCTCTACCACCGCTACCAGACGCAGGCCGCCTCGAAGGTGATGGGCGGGCAGTACTACACGTACGCGATGCGCGGCGACGGGCAGCAGCCGCTGCGCGCGGTGCCCGCGGCCGAGCAGACGCCAGGCGCTCGACGCGCTGCTGCGCACCCTGCGTCCCTCGGAGCTGACGATCCCGCGCGACGTGCTCGCCGAGCTCCCCCCGCGCCCCTTCCTCTTCAACCCGCACCAGGAGCTCTTCCGCCGCCAGACCGGCCTGGTCTTCGACGCGGTGGCCCCGGCCACGGCGGCGGCGAGCTTCACGCTCGAGTACCTCTTCGACCCCGCGCGCAGCGCCCGCATGGTCGAGCAGAAGGCGCTCGACCCGTCGCTGCCCGGGCTGCATGGACGTGATCGAGCGGGTGCGCCAGGCCGACCTTCGGCGCCACGACCGCGCGACGGCTACGAGGCCGCCGTGAAGCGGGCCGTCGAGCAGGTGTTCGTGGACCGCCTCATGGCGCTCGCGGGGAGCGCGCCCATGCCCCAGGTGCGCGCGGAGGCGCAGTACGAGCTCGAGCAGCTCGGCCGTGCAGCTCGCCCAGGCGTCCGGACGGCGCCGAGCCGGAGGACCGGGCGCACTACCGGCTGCTCACCTCCGAGATCGGTCGGTTCCTCGACGCGACCGCACGCTCCGGTCGCCGAGCCGGGCGCGCCGGACATGCCCCCCGGTGACCCCATCGGCGACCCGGGCATGGACTGGCTGGGGGGCCTACGGCGGTCGGCTCCGCCGGCGCCGCGGCGGGCACGCCGCAGGTCGACCTGAGCTGCGACTGGGACCCGTGGTGGTGGTAGGCCGCGTCCTGACCGGCATCGGCTGGCGACCGCGAGGGGCGGGGGTCGCGGGTCCTCGCATCCGCCCCTCGTCGCTTCGGACGCCGCCTCCGCCTTGCGTTGCACGTACATTTTGTACAAATTTACATTCCGTCCCAACCCGCGGACGGCGTGGCCGTCCAAGGAGGAGCACGCGAGGACCCGGGAGCGCGAGCCATGAAGCCGATCACGACCGCGGAAGCCAGGAAGAACATGGCCGAGCTGCTGAATCGGGCGGCCTACGGCGGGGAGCGCTTCGTCGTGACCCGCCACGGCAAGGAGCTCGTCGCCATCGTCCCCGTCGAGGACGCCACGCTCCTGGAGCGGCTGCGCGCCCTTCTCGAGAAGCGCGACTACGAGGCGGCGCTCGAGGCGGTGGCGGAGCTGGGCACGGTCCCCTGGGACGAGGTCCGCCGGGACCTGGATCTCTGACGATGGGCACCGCCGTGACCTGGCGCATCGAGCTGTCCCGTCCCGCGGTCGGGCGCTGCGCGTCGCTGCCCCGGGAGCGAGCAGCGCCGCGTGGCGGAGCGCATCCGCCAGCCTCGAGGAGGCGGGGCCGCCGCCCGGGGCCGAGCGCCCAGTCCCGTGGAGATCCCGGCGGGATGGCAGTGGCTGGTGTGCGTGGTGGACGTGGACGAGCGGCGGATCGTGGTCGTCACGCTCCGGCCGGCGAGGCCCCGGCGGGGCGGGCGGTGGCGGGCCTGCTCGGCAGGATCGTTCGGGCGATGGGTCGGATTCAGCGGAGGAGGGGGAGGAATGGGAGCACTCACGCAGGATCTCGGCATTCGCGCTGCGCGCGCTCCGGAAGGCGCCGGGCTTCTCGGCTGGTGGCGGTGCTCACGCTCGCGCTCGGCATCGGCGCCGCGACGGCGATCTTCAGCGTCGCCGACGGCGTGCTCCTCGCGCCGCTCCCCTACGGCGATCCCGACCGGGTGGTCACCGTGTGGAGCAGCTGGGTCAACTTCCCCGACAAGACGTGGGTCTCCGTCGGCGAGTACCAGGCGTAGGTCCAGGACAGCCGCTCCTTCGAGGACCTGGCGCTCTACTACACGGGCAGCGCCAACTTCACCGACCCCGACGACCCCGAGCGGGTCGGCGCCGCCGGCGTGACCCCGAACACCTTCTCCGTGCTCGGCGTCCAGCCCGTGCTCGGCCGGTCTTCACCTGGGACGAGGCCAGGCCGAGGCGCCGCTGCGTGCTCCTCGGCTACGACCTCTGGCAACGCCGCTTCCACGGCGATCGCGGCCTGGTCGGGCGGACCGTCGAGATCGACGGCACGAGCCAGACGGTGCTCGGCGTCCTCCCGAGAGGGCTTCGTCCTCCCGGTCGACTACGGCATCGCCCTCCGCCAGCGAGGTCTTCGAGCCCGCGTACGTCGACCGCGACGCCCCGGACCCCGTGCGCACCAACGGCGGCAACCACGGCTCGTACGTGGTCGGCCGGCTGAAGCCGGGCGTCACCGTCGAGGAGGCGCGCGCGGACCTGATCGCGCAGGCCGACCGCTGGGTGGCGGAGGGCAGCCGGCGAGCCGAGATGCAGTTCGTGCCGCGCGTCTACGCGGCCAAGGACGACATCGTCGGCACGGCGCGCGGAACGATCCTCGTGCTGCTCGGCGCGGTGGCGTTCGTGCTCCTGATCGCGTGCGGCAACGTCGCCAACCTGTTGCTGTCCCGCGCCGAGGCGCGCGCTCGGGAGATCGCGGTGCGCGCCGCGCTCGGGCGCGGGGCGCTTCCGGCTCGTGCGCCAGCTCCTCACCGAATCGCTCGTGCTTTCGCTGGCGGGCGGCGCGCTCGGGCCTCGCCCTCGCGGCCGTCGGCGTGCGCGCGCTCCTCGCGGTGGACCCCGACCGCGGTGCCCCGGGCCGACAACATCCACGTGAACGGCCCGGTCCTCGCGTTCGCGCTGGGCGTCTCGATCCTGACGGCCCTCCTCTTCGGCGTGGTTCCCGCGCTCCGGGTGTCGCGCGGGCACGTCGGGGCGCACGCTGACCGACAGCGCGCGGGGCGCCGGGCGCGGTCGCCCGCTCGAACCGGACGCAGGGTCTGCTCGTGGCGGCGCAGATGGCGATGGCGGTGCTCCTGCTCACGGGCTCGGGGCTGATGATCCGCACGTTCGTGGGACTCCTCTCGGTGGATCCCGGCTTCCATCCCGAGCGCGTCCTCACCATGCGCCTCACGCGCGCCGAGCGCGAGCTATCCCGGAACGCTGCCGACGTGGTCGGCGTTCTACGACGAGCTCCTCCGTCGGATCCGCGAGCTGCCCCAGGTGAGCGCCGCCGGGTGCGGCCCGGCTCCTCCCGCTGGCGAGCACGATGGGCGATTCGGGCCTCCGGGTGGAGGGCTACGTGCCCGCGCCCGACGAGTCCACGCAGGCCGACTGGCAGTGGGCCACGCCCGGCTACTTCGAGGTCATGGGGATCCCGCTCGTGGAGGGACGGACCTTCCAGCCCGGTGACGACGCCGACGGGCACCAGGTCATCATGGTCAACCAGTCGCTCGCGCGCCACTACTTCGGTGATCGCAGCCCGCTGGGCGCCCGCATCAGCGTCTTCGACGGGCGACTGAACTCGTCGGATCACCGCGACTGGGCCACGGTGGTCGGCGTGGTGGGTGACGTGCGCCACAACGGGATCACGGCGCAGGCCAAGGAGCGCTTCTACCGGCCGCACGCGCAGGTGGCTTCCTCGATGCGCAGCATGACGCTCACCATCCAGGCCCGGACCGGCGATCCCACCGCCCTGGTCGAGCCGGTCCGCCGCGTCGTCGCGGCGATGGACCCCCGCATGCCGGTCGCCGAGGTGCGCACGATGGAGCAGGTCATGGCCGCCTCGGTCGCCCAGCCCCGTTTCGCGATGCTCCTCCTCGGCGTGTTCTCCGCGGTCGCCCTCACCCTGGCGGTCGTGGGCATCTACGGCGTGCTCGCCTACGCCGTAAGCCGGCGCACCCCGGAGATCGGCATCCGCATGGCGCTGGGCGCCGACCGCGGGCGGGTCGTGGGGATGGTGGTGCGCCAGGGCATGGGCATGGCGCTGGCCGGTGTAGCCGTCGGCGTGGTGGCCGCGTTGGGGATGACCCGGTTCATGCAGAGGATGCTCTACGGCGTGACGCCACAGGATCCCATGACGTTCGCCTCAGTCCCGCTGCTCTTCGGCGCCGTCGCCCTCGTCGCCTGCTGGATTCCGGCGGTTCGGGCCGCCCGCGTACGCCCCGCCGAGGCGTTGCGCGGCGAGTAGCGCGCCCCTGGGAGCGGCTTCCGCCGCCTCAGCCTCGGGCGCGCGCCGTACGCTCCCCGTCCGCCAGAGCCCGCTCGATACGACGGTCCGGGATGAGCCAGATCAGAGCGACCAGGGCGTAGATGCCCAAGGCGATGGCTTCGTGCAAGAAGGCGGACGGGATGGCGAGGGCGTACGAGACGGGCGAGACCTTGCCCTTCCAGTCGCTTCCGATCGCCCGCGCGAGGATCGAGTCGCGCCCTTCCAGGGCGAGGATCCGTCCCTGGAGGAGGTAGTAGGCGATCGCCGCCATGAACAGCACCACGCCGTAGACCGCGGTGGGCGCCGGGGAGAAATGGCTGTCACCCATCCACCCCGTGACGAACGGCACCAGGGAGAGCCAGAAGAGGAGGTGGAGGTTCGCCCAGAGGACCGACCCGCTCACACGGGCGGTCACCGCCAACATGTGATGGTGGTTGTTCCAGTAGATGGCCAGGTAGACGAAGCTCAGCACGTAGCTGAGGAAGACCGGCCAGAGCTCCCGTAGGGCGGAGAGCTCGGCACCGTGGGGCGCACGCATCTCCAGGACCATGATCGTGATGATGATGGCCAGCACGCCATCGCTGAACGCCTCCAGCCGATTCGTCTCCATCCTCCCCCCGCCGAAGGAGATCGGGTCGGTCGACCGGTCCCGTCGAGACCGGATCCAATGTGCGGTGACGATACCCGCGGCCGAGGGTCACCGCCACACGCACGTTGCGGGCGTCCCCCGCTTGCCGTCCGCGACCGGGGCCGCATTTTGAGGACCAGCCCTCCCCACCCCTCAGCCG
Organism: uncultured Gemmatimonadales bacterium; assembly: GCA_963848895.1. Lineage (GTDB taxonomy): Bacteria > Gemmatimonadota > Gemmatimonadetes > Longimicrobiales > Gaopeijiaceae > SZUA-318. The sequence goes on along the minus strand of CAWKGE010000009.1, from coordinate 564,885 downwards.
AGGGTCTTTCATGATCGCTCGTCGCTCGAATCGCGCCTCCGCCCTCTTCCTGCTCCTCCTGGCTGCGGCCGCGCTTCCGCTGGCCGCCCAGAAGGTCACCTCGCCGCGGTCGTTCCTGGGCTTCGAGATCGGCGCGGACTATCAGCTGGCCAGCTATACCCAGCTCGAGGCCTACTGGGCTCGGCTCGCGGAGGAGTCGCCCCGCATGGTGGTGCAGGACATCGGACCGACGGCGGAGGGGCGCCGCCAGCTCATGGCGATCGTGACGTCGCCGGAGAACCAGGCCCGGCTGGAGCACTACCGGCAAGTCTCCCGCACGCTCGCCCTGGCGGAGGGCGTGGACGAGGACTCGGCCCGCGTCCTCGCCCGGGAGGGGAAGGCCGTGGTGTGGATCGACGGGGGGCTGCACGCTTCGGAGGTCCTCGGGGCGCAGCAGCTCATGGAGACCGTCTACCAGATGGTGAGCCGGAGCGACGAGGAGACGCTCCGCTTCCTCGACGACGTGATCATGCTGTTCGTGCAGGCCAACCCCGATGGCCAGGACCTCCTCGCGAGCTGGTACATGCGGGAGAAGGACCCGCTGAAGCGCACGACCGGCGGCATCCCGGTGCTGTACCACAAGTTCGTCGGGCACGACAACAACCGGGACTCCTACATGGTCTCCCAGCCCGAGACCGAGAACATGTCGCGCGTCCTGTACATCGACTGGATGCCGCAGATCATGTACAACCATCACCAGGTGGGCCCCGCCGGCGCGATCATGTTCGCCCCCCCGTTCCGCTATCCGGCGAACTACAACATCCACCCGCTCGTGCTGGCTGGTATCGAGAAGGTGGGGATGGCCATGCAGGGTCGGTTCGTCGAGGAGCAGAAGCCCGGCGTGACGATGCGGGGCGGGGGACCGTTCTCGACCTGGTGGAACGGCGGACTGAGGACCACGGCCTACTTCCACAACATCATCGGGCTGCTCACGGAGACGCAGGGCAACCCAACGCCGATCCAGATCCCCTTCGTCCCCAGCCGCATCATGCCGAGCGGCGACGCGTTCATGCCGATCGCGCCGCAGACCTGGCACTTCCGGCAGTCGATCGATTACGAAGTCACGGCGAACCGAGCCGTCCTCGACTACGCGTCGAAGAACCGCGAAGAGCTCCTGCTCAACATCTGGCGGGCCGGCCACGACCAGATCGAGCGCGGCAACACCGACACCTGGACCCTCACCCCGAAGCGGCTCGCGCACCTGCGCGAGGTTCTCGCGCGCGACGGCAACGAGGAACGGTTCCTCGGCCCCCAGACGGGCGCGCTGGCCGGGTACTTCTCGTCCGGCGTCCCCGCCGACTACTTCGCCGAGCTGCGCCGCCCCGACGACCGCGACCCGCGCGGATACATCATCCCCCGCGACCAGCCCGACTTCCCCACGGCCACCAAGTTCGTCAACACGCTGATCAAGAACGGCGTGACCGTGCTGCGTGCCACCCGGGACTTCCAGGTACAGAACAAGACCTATCCCGAGGGCTCCTGGGTCGTGAAGACCGCGCAGGCCTACCGGGCCCACGTCCTCGACATGTTCGAGCCCCAGGACCACCCCAACGACTTCAAGTACGAGGGCGGCCCGCCCGTCGCGCCCTACGACAACGCCGGCTACACCCTCGCCTTCCAGATGGGTGTTCGGTTCGACCGCATCCTCAACGGGTTCAGCGGGCCCTTCGAGCGCGTCGAGGGCCTGGCCACGCCACCGGCGGGACGCGTGGCCGACGCGGACGGGGCCGCCGGCTTCCTGCTGAGCCATGCCGTCAACGACGTGGCCACGGTCACGAACCGTCTCCTCGCCATGGGCGCCGAGGTTAACTGGCTAAAGGAGACCATGACAGTTAGGGGACGGACGTTCCCCGCCGGAACGGTGTACGTGCCGGCGAGGGGAGAAGTTGTGGAAAAGCTCTCGGAGTGGGCCTCGGAGTTGGGTATCGATGTGCAAGGAACGCCGTCCGCACCGACGGTTCCGATGCTCGCGATCAACCGGGTCCGCATCGGCATCTGGGATCAATACGGCGGTTCCCAGCCGAGCGGCTGGACCCAGTGGCTCTTCGAGCAGTTCGAATTCCCCTACCAGGTCGTGTATCCCAAGACCCTCGACGCCGGGCATCTCCGAGATCAGTACGATGTTCTGATTTTTCCGACGGAGGCTATCCCGGCCGCCGACGGAGGGGGCGGCGACTTCGAGATCTTCGGATCCGCGCCGGAGAACATCCCCGAGGAGTACCAGGACCGCCTGGGGCGGATCACCGTGCAGGAGACCGTGCCTCGGCTCATGGAGTTCCTCCGGGCCGGAGGCACCATCGTCACCGTGGGGAGCTCGACGGTCCTCGCCCGTCACGCTGGGCTCCCCCTCTCGAACCACCTGGTCGACGGCCAGGGGAATCCGCTCGGGGAGGACCAGTTCTACGTCCCCGGGTCCGTGCTCAGCGTGCACGTCGATCCCACCATCCCGGTGGCGTGGGGGCTGGGTGACGAGTTGGACGTCTTCTTCGACAACAGCCCGGTCATGCGCCTGGAGCCGGCCGCTGTCGGCATGGGGGTCCGGCCGGTGGCGTGGTTCGACTCGTCCACGCCCCTCCGGTCGGGATGGGCGTGGGGCCAGGAGCGCCTGAAGGGAGGCGTCGCCATGGCGGAGGCGAAGGTCGGTGCGGGCAATCTCTTCCTGTTCGGGCCGGAGATCACGAACCGGGGCCAACCGCATGGGACCTTCAAGCTCCTGTTCAACGGGATCTTCCTGGCAGGCGCGCGGGAGCGCCCGGGACGGCCGATCTCGTGACGGTGTCCTCCGGCTGGGCCGGCTCGTCCGTGCGTGAGCTACGCAAGGGGCTCTACGTGGTCGAGTCGCGCGTGGACGACTTCGACGTCCGCTGCGCGGTGGTGTTGGGCACGGAGCGGGCGCTGGTGTGGGATACGCTGGCCCACCCGGAGCAGATGCGGTCGGTTCCGCCCCTCCTGGAAGGGCGCGCGGTGACGCTGGCGTACAGCCACGCCGATTGGGACCACGTGTGGGGCGCAGCGGCCCTGCCCTCGGTGTTCGAGGTGTTGGCGCACGTGGCATGTGCGGAGCGCTTCCGCCACGAGGTGCCGGAGGAGCTCGCCCGCCGAAGGGCAGTGGAGCCGGGGCGGTGGACGGAAGTCCAGATCCGGCCGCCCACGCACACGTTCCAGGAGGCGTGCGAGCTCGACCTCGGCGGGGTCACGGCGCGCCTGGTCCACCTGCCCGGCCACACGGCGGACTGCTGCGTGGCCTGGATCCCGGAGTGGGGGGTGCTCCTGGCTGGGGACGCGGTCGAGACGCCCATTCCCCTTCTCAACGACGGCGCGGCCGTCCCGGGCTGGCTGCGGGGACTGAGCCAGTGGGACGAAGAGGAAGCGCTGTCGCTGGTGGTGCCGTCCCACGGCCGTATCGGGGGACGCGAACTCTTCTCGGAGACGCGCGAGTACCTCGAGGCCCTGCTGCGCGGTGGCGCACTCCGCCGCCTCCTCGAGCTGCCGGCCTTCTACCGGCGCGCGCACACGGAGAACCTGCGCCTTGTCCGGGGAGATGAGGAGCGGGATGCACCCGCTTCGGACTCCCCCACCGACGCTTGACGGGGTGCTGAGGTCGCCGCAATAGTTGTATATGGCAACTATATGGCCCGCCTCCGAAAGCCAGGTGCTCGCAGACGCGCGTGATCTGTCCCAGGCACTGAGCGAGCTGATCCGCGTCGTACAGTTCCGAGACCGCGACCGTGCGTGCTGCCACGACGTCAGCGTGAGTCAGTGCTACGCGCTCAAGGCAGTCGTGGAGCGGGGTCCGCTCGCGGTCAACGATCTCGCGGCCGAGCTCTACCTGGACAAGAGCACAGCCAGCCGGGTCGCGAATGGGCTCGAGGAGAAGGGCTACGTGGCGCGGGAGCGGGACGCACGGGACAGGCGTGTGATCCGGCTGGTGGCCACGCCGGACGGGCAGGCTCTTCACGGGCGCATCGAGGTGGACCTCGCGCGTGAGTATGCCGAGCTGCTCACGGACTTCGATCCCGAGGTCCGTGCCGCCATCACGCGGCTGGTGAGCCGCTTGGCGGTCTCGTTCGCAGCGCGGGTGGAGACGTCGGGCGGCAGCTGCTGCAGGGTGGGCTGATTTGGGGGGCGAGCCACGGGGGTCCGCTTTCCGCACATTCGGAGGATGGTTGCGTTGTGCAACTTCCGAGGGAGGAGGGGCATGAGCCATGCGAAGGAGGAGATTCGCCAGGCCGTGCGCGACCGGTACGCGCGCGCCGCGATGAAGGACGAGAGCTGCTGCGGCCCCGCGTGCTGCGGGGCGGACGGAGCGGAGGCCGCCGCTCGGGCGATCGGCTACGATGCGCAGGCCCTGAAGGGCATCCCCGTGGACGCCAATCTCGGCCTGGGTTGCGGCAACCCTACGGCGATCGCCTCGCTCGCGCCGGGGGACGTGGTGCTTGACCTCGGCTCGGGGGCGGGAATCGACTGCTTCCTCGCCGCCCGTCAGGTAGGTCCCGCCGGGAAGGTCATCGGCGTGGACATGACGCCGGAGATGGTCTCACGCGCTCGCGCGAACGCGGAGAAGGGCGGCTACAGGAACGTGGAGTTCCGGCTCGGCGAGATCGAGGCGCTGCCCGTGGCCGACACCACGGTCGACGTCGTCATCTCCAACTGCGTGCTGAACCTGAGCCCCGAGAAGGACCGCGTGCTCCGGGAGGTCCACCGGGTGCTGCGACCGGGCGGCCGAATCGTGGTCTCCGACCTTGTGTCGGACCGTTCGGTGCCCGAGGTGGTGGCGGACTCGCTGGACGCCGTGGCCGGCTGTCTTCCCACACCACGGGAGCGCTACCTGGAGGAATTCCGCGACGCCGGCTTCGCCGACGTTCGCATCACGGACGAGAAGCAATACCCGACCGACTACATCCTGGCTGACGAGGGCGTGCGCGCGTTTCTGCATGCGCATCCCGGGTCGAAGGAGGAGATGGAGGCGTTCGCGGCGTCGATCTACGGAGCCCACTTCGAGGCTTCGAAGCGCTGACGGGACGTCGCTATCGCGTGTAGATCAGCACGGCTCCGTTGGCCGCGATCGACCCGAACTGAAACTGCGCGTCGATGGCGCTGAGGACCTCGATCCGGTCGATCGTCTGTGGATCGAGGTTCATCAGGATCTGATCCGGGTTGGGCATGATCAGGTCGTTCACGAAGACCGCGGCCTGGCTGCACCCCCTGCTGCCGCCGGTGCGTCGGCTCACCTCGACGCACAGACCGGGGACGACCACGCCGGTCGCGTCGGTCATCTGGACCTCGCGCACGCTCAGGCCAGGCGCGTTCATGTTCCGCAGCAAGTCGCCCATGTTCTGCACGCGCGGCAGGATCGGCTCGATCTCGGCGCGCGTGAAGATGTCGGCGCGCTTGTCCACCGCGACGCTCGTGTGCCCGAACCGGGTGCGGGCGGTGACGACGAGCCCCTCGACCTCGACGGCCTGGGGCGCCATGCGAATCTGGATGTCGACGGTCTCCTGGCTGAAGACGGTCACCGAGTCCGTGCGCTGTCCGTAGCCCAGGTACTCGGTGGTGACCAGGTGCCGGCCCGGCGGCAGGCCGTCGAGCACGAAGCTGCCCGTGGAGTCCGTGATCTGGCTCAGGCCTGTGCCCAGAGCCGAGACCACGGCGCCGCCGAGGGGCGCGCCCGTCTGATAGTCGTGTACCTGTCCGACGAGGGAACCTTGGGCGGAGAGGAGGAGCATGAGATCCTGGATCGCCGCGTCCCCCTGCGGCACGCTCACGGTGGCTGTCCGACCCGAGCTCTGGCCGAACTGTGCCTGGAGCTTCATCTCGCGTCCCGCGGGAATCGTGCACAGGCGGTAGTAGCCCGTTTCGTCGGTCCGGGTCTCGACCGGCTCGGGGTCGCCCGCGCGGCGCTGGGCCGGGCGGGCCGTGACGATGGCGCGTGGCAGGGGCACGCCCGTGAGCGAATCCGTCACCACCCCGGCAACCGCTGCGTAGCCCGGGCCGGCCTGCTCAGCCATGCACCATGCCATGAGCAGCGTCTTCCCGGAGGGGACGGTCAGCTCCACTTCGACGTCTTCGCCCGGGTTGAAGGAGACCTGCTTCGACGGCGCGCTCACGCCCAGCGCCTGAAGCCGCTGGTGGAAGAACGACACCCAATGCTCCCCCGCCGGAATCCCCGACAACTCGAACCGCCCTTCGGCGTCGGCGTCCGCCATGGCCGTGGTCCCGAGCACCGCAACCCGCGCTCCCCCCAGCGGTTTCATCTCCGTGCTGTCGAACACCACGCCGTGAAGCGTGGCGGTGCCGGAATCGCTCTGGGCGGCGAGGTCGCGCGACGTGGCGGCGCACAGCGCCGCCGCCGCGCACAGGATCGCCGCTGCGTTGGTCGACACCCGGAGTGAACGATCCCTCGACGTCTTCATGCCGGTCCAGCCCTCATGCTCGTGTCTGCGGGGCACCGAAGATAGCCGCCCTCCCGTCGCGTCCAACAGGAATACGACCTCGGCCAGCCTCCATGTCCCCCGGAGCCGCTCCTCAACCCCAGATATCGAAGAAGTCGACCTCCTTCGCCCCCGCCGCGGTCGCCCCATCACCGGCCAGGTAGGCCATGAGCATCGACACGGCCTCCTCCATACGCCGTTCGGCCGGCGGGAGATCCGGGCCGGAGGCGCGCAACGGCGTCTCGACCACCGCGAGGACGGCACGCAAGCCGAGGGGGACGGCCACGGCGGGTTCGGGATGGGTGATCTCTCCGGCTCGCGAGAGAAGGAGTCGCTCGATCCCCTGGATCACATGCGTATGGAAGGCGAGGTACGCGTCCTCCCGAGCGCCGGGCGTCCGCTCGAGCGCCCGCAGGTACGATGCGCGGGAGCGACCCGCCTCCCCCAGGAGTCGCACCGCGCCTTCGACCATGTGCCGGAGATCCAGATCGCTCCAGTCCCGGGACGACAGCGCATCGTCCCAACGGGACGCGGCCTCCCGCCAAACGCGCTCACCCAGATAGTCGAGCAGGTCGTCCTTCCCGGCGAAGCGGGCGTAGAACGAACCGACCGAGGAGTTCGCCCGCTCGACGATCGCCTGGACGGTCAGGCCGTCGGACCCCTCACGTTCCAGGATCTCGAGGGAGGCTCGAACGATCCGCTCCAGCGTTCGCCGGGAGCGGCTCTGCTTCGGGGGGTTGAGATGCACGACTTCTTCGGCCATGCCGGGGCGTACAAGAATAGAATTCTGGTTCTATATACTCGCCAGTGGACCCGCGCGCAACTCCGGTGGACATGCGCCACCGGAAGATGCGCGAGCCACGCGAAAGTGCTGTCAAGATTCCGACAGGATCGAGCTCCTGACGGAGTCCTGACGAACACCGGGCACGGTGCACCTCCCTCATCGGAACCCGACCACGGAGGTGGAACATGTCGTCCCCCGTCCCCGGCTCGCCCCTCAACCTGCTCTCCCCTCCGTATCGGGCGCTGCGTCCCGTGACGGGTGGGGGTCGACAACTCAAGCTCGAGGGGCGTCGGCCCGGCTGCGCGCTCATCTGGGTCATGGGCCTGGGGGTCCGTCGACAGGACGTCGCGGTCGTGCGAGGTCGCCCGGGCGGCCTGCCGCTTCTCGCCATCCTCCCACCCACCGAGGACCTGTCACGGGACAGTGCCCTCGTCCAGGTCCTGGAGGAAGCACGGCCCCTGGGCATCCTTCCGCACCACGACGCGCCATCCGCGGAGGAGCTGGCCCACGTGCTTCGTCAGCCGCCCGAGGACCTGGGCGGTGAGATCACGGAGTATCTCCGGTGGCGCGGGATCCCCATGGACCGGGAGACGAGCCGGCTGGTGAGGAAGATCGTCGCGCTGTCCACGGAGCTTCGATCCGTTTCCGGGCTGTCCCGGGCCCTCTACCTGTCCCGCCGCGCTCTGGGCCGCCGATTCCTGTCGAGAGGGCTGCCCGTTCCATCCCACTGGCTGCATTTCTCCCGCCTCCTGCGCGTCGCGATCAGGCTACAGAACTCCGAAGACAGCGTCCTGTCGGCGGGCTATGAGCTCGGCTACCCCGATGGATTCTCCCTGAGCAACCAGATGGTGCGCTTGACCGGCCATCGCCCGAGCGAGGCGAGGATGTACCTCGGGTGGGAGTGGCTCCTGGAGGCTTGGCTGAGACAGGAAGCCGATACGGGGGGCCTGGCGCCCGAGCTCACGATGGAGCTCCTCCCCCCGGCCGATGCCGGCGCCCGGCTCAGGGCTGGCGCTACGGCCGTGGACGTAGCCCCGAGGCGCGCTTCCTCCAGATCGGAGAGAATCGTCGGGTGAGGCCACCCTTGCCGGGACATGGACAGGAGGGGAGATTCGCCACCCCCCCAGATCGTGAAAGGGGCGCGGGGCTCGGGACCGGCCGCCCCACGCCTCGGGAGGCTTCCAGTCGATGCTCCAGCCTCGACATACCGCTCCGAGGTTGACGCTCTTCGGCGGTCCGGAGGTTCGCGGGCCGGGCGATGAGGTCGTGGGCCTGACTCCGACCCACGAAGCGTTGCTCACGCTCCTTTGGGGTCAGGAGGAGCATGGGCTAACGCGTCGGAGGGCCATCTGGCTCCTCTGGGAGGACGACGACTCTTCCCGAAGCCGTCACCGCCTCAGCCAGGCACTCCACGAGATGCGGAGCCGGCTCGGGATCGATCCGGTGTCGGTGTCGCGAGACGATGTGCTCTTGGCCGCGACGGATGCCATCCCCTCGGATCTCGGCGAGTACCGGGCGGCACTCCGGGCCGGCTCGCTGCAGAAGGCGCTCGCCGTACTCGAGCGGGGGTTTGCACCGCGACTGAAGCGGATCCCCGGCGAAGAGTACGACGACTGGATCACCGCAAAGCGCGCCGGGCTCCGCCGCGAGCTCCGCGAAGTCGCGGCCAGGGCCTGGGACGAACACCAACCACGGGGAGCCTGGAGAAGGGCACGCGACGCCGCCGAGGTTCTGCACGCTCTCGATCGACGCAGTGAGTCGGCGCTCCGCAACGTCGTCGAATCCCGGGCGATGACGGGTGGATTCGAGGCGGCCGACGCGGCGTTCACGTCGTTCGTCGACGGCATGCCGGACGGGTCGGAGGTAGAGGCGGAGACACGCGCCCTGATCGAGAGGGTGAGACGCCTATCCGGAGAGCGTGAGCTCGGGCCACCTCGCGACGACGCATCCCCTCCTCCCCTGGTCGGACGGAAGGACGATCTCGAGACTGCGAGGAGGATGCTCGATCGGGTCCGCGCTGGGGCGTTCGAGTTCCTCGTGCTCCAGGGAGACGCGGGTATCGGGAAGACCCGGCTACTCGAGGAGATCCGCAGGGAGGCTCACATCAAGGGCTTCCGATGCATGCAGGCCAAATCCGTCGAGCTCGAGAGACGCATCCCGCTGAATCCGCTGATCGACGCGTTGGGCCATCCCGAAGTCGGTCGCTACCTGCGCAAGCTCGACGACCCCTGGAGAGCCGTGATTGCTGCACTCCTTCCGCACCTACCGGAGGGAATGGAGCGTCCGATCGTCCCACCCATCGCGGAGAGCAGCCTGTCGAGGAGGCTGTACGATGCGTTCTCGATCCTCTTCACGCGGCTCGCCGAGGAGGAGCCGACCATCCTCTTTTTGGACGACCTCCAGTGGGCCGACGCCACGACCGTCGCGGTGCTCCAGTTCGTTCAGCGCCGTTGGCGATCGGGCTCCCTTGGAGTGATCGGGACCATCCGACCCGACCTGGTGGGGGGAAGCGATGGCGTCGTGAAGTACCTCGAGGAGAGTGATGATCTCCCGGTCACCCGCATCAAGGTCGGAGAACTCGACACGGAAGAGGCTACGCAGTTGGTCGACGTGGTGTCGGAGGGAGCGCTGGATGCCGGCATCATGGGCCGGCTGTGCGCACTGGCGGGCGGGAACCCTTTCTACCTGATCGAGCTCACGAAGGACTACGTCGGAGGGCGACTCCAACTTCCGGAGGTGGCCAACGACGCCCTCACCATCCCGATATCCCTTCGCCAGCTCGTCGACCCTCGCATCGAGGCGTTGAACAACCGGGCGGCCCAGGCCGCTTCGCTCCTGGCGATCTGGGGACGATGGGCAACGCTGTCGGATCTTGCAGCGTTGGTGGGCGTGTCACCTCACGACCTCATCGCCGATGTCGAGGAACTGGAGCGGCACCGGCTGGTGGTGGTGGACCGCGACCAGATCCGCATCGCCCACGAGCTCATCCGGGGGACGCTCTACCACCGATTGAGCGAGACCCGACGCGCGCTCCTTCATCGCACGGTGGCCGAGCACCTGTTGGAGACCGACCAGCCACAGCCGGGAGAGCTGGCGATACACTTCGGGCGAGCCGGTGACCGGGCCAAAGCCGCTCGATTCGGGCGGGAGGCCGCCGACGCCGCGCTCGAGAACGGCGCGATGGCCGAAGCGGCCTACTTCCTCCAGGTGGTCACCGAGAATGAAAGGGACGAACGGCTGCGCGCGGAGGCGACCGGGGACCTGGCGAGCGTGCTGCATATGAACAGAGAGGTGACCCGGGCTGCCCCCCTTCTTGAATTGGCTGCGCAGCAGTTGCGCTCGGTTGGAGAGAAGGCCCGCGCCCTCCGAATGGATATCCGGAGAATGGAGGGTCTTGCCGAACTCAAAGGCACTCCGACATCGGAACTGCTTCAACGACTCCAGTCAATCAAGGCAATTGCGAGAGCCACATCGGATGACGAGGCCTGGGCGTTGGCGCTCGACTCAGAGCTACATCTCCTGAATCGCTTTGGCCTAGTGGACGAATTGCGAGCCCTGTTCACCGAGATACGCGAGTGTGCGGCAAGCGGTGATACGAAAGCCCAATGCCTCGCGTGCGCTGGGCTGGCGGTACAAGCGTTGTTTGGGAACCCGCGAGAGGCGCTCAGTGCAGCTCGCAAGTCCGTACAGCTCGCTGAGTTGAATGGGCTCCACGACTACTTGTTCCTCTCGCAGATGAGACTCTTTGTTGTTCTCTTCTATCAGGGCCTGTCCCAATCAGAAGAGGCGATTAGCCTCTTGGCCCGGGCAAGCACTCTCGCCGAGCGCAGTGGAGATGTCGTGCTCCGGTTTCAGTTGACGTCGAATCGCGGCGTGGCGGAAATGGACGCCGGCCGTTTTGATGCCGCACAGCTATACTTCCAGCGTGCAGCGGGCGTGGTGGCGGATGCCGAGGATGCGCTGGCTCAGTTTCACTTGTCCTGCAACCTCGGAGAGTTGGCCTTCATGAGCGAGGACTTCGCCTCTGCCCTTGCCCATTTCCGCTCCGCTGAGCAGATCCTGAGCGAACGTACCATGCCTGCCGATGCTGCTAGAGTGGTTGCAGCCGGGATTGGCCTCGGCGCCCTAGAAGTCGGCGACCTTGCAGAGGCGCGGCGGAGGGAGGCCGAGACTACGCCGATCCCGGAGGACTGGCACTTCGACCCGTTTATCTACCTCTCCTTCCACGCAAGGCTGCTGGAACGCCGTGGCCGCATCGGTGACGCGGTGGCGCTTCTGCGGAATCACTCTGACCGGCTTCGACACCGCATGCCCAACGCCTGGCTCAAACTGCTAGTAGTCGAGTCAAAGATCGGCCGTCGCACACAGCTCAGCGGCTGGGTCGACCGGGCCATGGAAGGGGCTGATGTGGCGTCTGCCCTGGGCTTCTCGATCTGGAGCAAGACGCTTCGCAGCCTACTCCCAAAGGGCAGTCTCTGACGCGGGAGGGGTTCGGTCAGGAGGGGATTCTGGCGGGCCACTTCTGCCGCTTGGGTGCCGCAGGAACCTGCTTCGATGATATCGGCCGGATCATCTGCGGCCCAACTTCGCCGTAGCTTGCCTGAATGCCTCCTCTGCTTCGCTCCGTTCGCACGAGCTCCGCGTACTCATGGAGCAGCGGCGTATCAAGAAGAGTCTGCACGACTTGGGGCGAGAACTGCCGACCTGTATGAATCCGAAGCTGCTCCAAGACCGCCGGCACGCTGAGAGCGCGTCGATACGGGCGGTCCGACAACATGGCGTCAACAGCGTCACAAACAGAGACAATGCGGGCGCCTACCGGAATCTCGTCCCCGCGAAGCCCGTCGGGGTAGCCACTACCGTCTTCTCGCTCGTGATGGTGCCGCACGGTGCGCAGGATGGTCGTCCGGGAATGACGATAGATTGCGAAGCAGTTCCTCACCCTTAGTCACATGGGATTGGATTACTGCCCTCTCATCCTGACTAAGTGCGTCAGGCTTGGACAGTATAGCAGTGTAGGTGGCTTCGATCTTTCCGATATCGTGCAGCAAGGCGGCCGTCTCAACATCCGCGACTTGGCGGCGTGTTAGTCCCATCGCCTCAGCGATTCTCTTCGCCAGATGCGACACACGCACGGAATGGCCGGACGTATAGGGGTCCCGCGTCTCTATCGCCTTGATGAGCGCCTTGAGTAGAGCGGTATTCGCGGCCTTGAGATCACTACTAATCAGGTAGGCCCTGCGCACGAACAGCAGAGGCAACAGAACCACAAGGACGCCCCAAACCCCCCACTGCACATACAAGAACGCCACGGCTATGGCGATCGGGCTAACCAGCATGTCATGCAGGCTTGCGCCCGAACTCTGGAACATCTGCATCCAGACTTCGCGAAACCGGAGATTCTGGCTCAACGCAATCGCCAACGAAACCGCAGCGTGGTTGAACACCAATAGGACGAGGCCGAAGAGCATGAACGGTATCAACTGGCTTGATAGCTCAACGGCGACGGCGCTATCCAGCAAGGGTTCGAGCGGTCTACCCCCCGACAATCCGAAGACCCATCCGCCGATCGAGGCGGCCAAGGTCCATTGTGCAACGTTGAAGATGCCTCGCTCGAACACCTTACGACGTACGATGAATTCCCCAAACGCTCCTGTAACGAGCATCAAGGATATGGCGGCGGGCGGCCCAAAGAGTTGCACGCTGGCAAGAAGGGGAATGAAAGTAACCGAGGAATTCCCGGCCGTCTCACCAACATTCAAGCGGACTGCGAGTGATTCGGACAACAGTGCCATCACAAGCAGCGCGAGAAAGCCCAAGAGGCTGCTTGAGCCCAGATGGGCCAGGGCCGTCCAGTCAGTCAGCGCCAGGGCCACCAAGGAGGCGGCACACGTGGCTGCGACGTACAAGTGAACTAGCCGTGAGCGCATGGAATCGGGAACCCCCCTCAGCCTGCGGCTACCAGCCGACGAGGCCGTTCCCAAACAGGGCCAGCACCGCTCCGAAAAAGTCGAACAGAGAGCTGAACATGCGCTCACCTCCTTTCAAGGGGCGTCGGCTTCCGAGAAACATCCGCTATGGAAACCGCGAGCGCTCCGCTCTACCGCTCAGCTTCGCTTCGCCGTCAGACCGAGGGGGTTCTCCTTTCTCCGCTTCGAGTTGTCGGGCGGGTCCTCGGACCCGGGACTAGATTCTGCCACGGACCCACCGGTCCGTCGCCTGTAGCGTCGCGAGGATCGCGGCACGGTCGGTGGAGACCTCCACCTGCGCCGCACCGGCGAGAGGGGTAACGTCCCTTCCCGCCATCGCATTCACCGCGACCAGCACGAACCTCCTGTCGAACGCTTCCACCAGCTTCACGCCGTCCAGCGCCAAGGTGACGCTCGTCGTGCCCGAGCCGGGATCCAACTCGCTGCTGAGCGCCGCCGTCACCGCTTCGAGGGTCGCGTTGCTGACCGCCTCGAGACGCGTTCGCGGCAGGTCGGCCGCACTGGCCGTACCCGTGTAGCGCCCACCCTTCCATTCGATCTCGACCCGGTGCCGGGCCTGGTGCGACCGCTCGGTCTCCACCTGATGCCCGTGGAACAGTAATCGGTTGACGGTGACTGCACGCTCCGGCAGGAGCAGCACCGATGCTTCCTGCTCGGGTGGCGGCGCCGGCCGCTCCTTCGTCTGGGCCACCGAGATCTTCCGGTGGTCCACCGCCAGATCCAGATGCGCGAGCAGCGCGGACTCCACGTTCCGGACCGTCTGCTTCGCGGTTACTTCGTCGGTCGTGAGGAGGTGAATCTCCTCGACCTCGCCGCCGGGTCGTGTTACGAGCCTCGCGGACACCACACCGGTCAACGAATGCAGGAGCCTCTCGGCCTCCTGGATGGTCCATCCAGCGCGATGTTCCTGAGGCGACGTCATCTACCTTCCGGACACTCCGGACCAGAGGCGCCGGCGGCGCCTGGTTGTATGTCTATGTCAAGGGAGGGCAGGGAGGGTGAAACACCTGGACACGCCCCCTTCGCCTGGCCCTTCATCCGCCAATGCCGCGGACGCGCTGGGAGGCGCGTCGTCCTGAGCTTTCGAGCCCCTGATGACGGCCCGCGGGAGCCGACGAATCGCGGATCGCGCACCTGAGGTCTGGTTCAAATGTTTACGTTGAGCGCCCTACATATGCAGGCGAGTCGACTCTCTGTCAAGAGTCCAAGAACGACGCGCCGTTTCCGTGTGGCACACCTGCGACAGCCGACCTTCCTGCGAAGCGATATTTGTGAAAAATCCCTCAACGATAGACAGGCTTTCCGTCCAGATCGTCGGGCACCGGGATGCCGGCCAGGCCGGCCAGCGTCGGCGCCACGTCGACCGTGTATACCGCGGTCGCCGAGCTCCCCGCCCGGACACCCGCTCCCAGCAGCATGAAGGGCACGTGGCGGTCGTACCAATAGGGCGTCCCGTGCGACGTGCCCGTGGGGCCGGAGACGAGGTCGTGATAGCCGAATCGGATCTCCACACCGTATGACGAAAGATAACCCCCGGCCCGACCCGGATAATAGGAGTTTCTGAAGAGCACCGCGAACGAGTCGGGGGCCGCGGATACCGTGAGGTCCTCGGCCGTATAGGCTTGGGCGACCAGGCCGCGCTCCTCCACCGTGCGGGCGATCCGTCGGCTGATCTCCTCCGGGCTGCCCCCGTCGGCCGAGGATTCCCGGATGGCCTGGCCGAGGGCGGCTGCCCGCATTCTCGAGTCGATTCGCTCCGCCCCCTCGCCGGAAGCGACCAGGAACTCCGGCATCGTCAGCACACCGTGGTCGGCCGAGAGGGCGGCAACCCATCGCCCCCTGCCAACGTGTTCGTCCAGGTAGTCGAACAGACCCCCCAACTCCCGGTCCAACCGGACGAGGTTGTCGAGCTGCTCCTGACTCAGGGGGCCGTACGCATGACCGACGTAGTCCGTGGCCGAGAACGAGAGGGCGAGCATGTCCAGGTGTCCGCGCTGGCCGAGCTGGAGGGCGTCGATCGCCTCCTTGGCGAATGCCGCCACCGCGTGATCGGCCGGCGGCTTGGCGAGAAGCCAGGCGATCCGGTTCTGGGGCGTGGTCTCTTGCGAGGCCAGGTGGGGAAAGGTCGTGTGGACCCCGTCACCTTCGTAGGGCGCCGAATCGGGACGAGCCAGCGACCGCTCCGTCTGAGGCACGATCTCGTTCCAGACGGTGTCGGCCAGAAGCCCCGGCATCACGTCGGCATTGAAGCGCTCAACCCAGTCCGGGTACTCGTTCCGGTAGTAGGTCGAGGTCACGAAACGACCGGCAGCCGGGACGATCCAGTACACCTGGCTCTTCGTCTTGCCCGCCAAGGTGATGGCCGCGCGATCCTTCAGCGAGACCGACGCGACCCGCGCCTCCGGGTCCGCCGCGAGTACCCAATCCGCCAGCCCGCCGCGGAGGAGGTTCTTCGGCGAGCGGCCCGGTGCCCCCGGCAGCCCCACGATGTGGGACGCCGAGTCCTCGACGGCGTACATGTCCAGCCAAGTGCCGTTCTCGAGCACGGACCAGTTGTTCGCCACGATGCCGGAGCGCGACGGGAACACACCAGTCGAGAGCGTCGCGTGGCCGACGGCCGTCTCCGTATTCGCGTGCGCGTGGGAAGCCTCCGTAAAGGCGAAGCCGCTGTCCAGCATGCGCCGGAACCCCCCGGTGAACGCCGGCGCGTACCGCTCGACCAGGTCGGCGCGGAGCTGATCCACGGAGATCATCACCACCAGTTGTGGCCCTTCCCCCACCGTCTGGGCCGCGCACGTCGCGCCGGCGAGCGTCCACCCCAGCGCCAACGATGCACCCATCGCGATTGCAGTCTTCATCGACGTTCCCTGCTCAGGAAATCGGCCCCGGAACTCCCCGCCGGAGCGCTACCACCCTCTCGGCCGGCCATCGGCTGGACAACCCCGAAGCGGCCCGGCTAAACTAGCCCCGCAGCCCGCCCCGCCACAGGGCGGGGCCCCCTCGCGACCGCGCCACGCCCATCATGCTACCCAGCGTTCGCTCGATGCTGGTCTTCACGCTCCTCCTCGCGGCGCCATTGGCGGCCCAGGAAGGCGGCACCTACGCGATCCGGCCGGGTGACCGCGTCACCCTCGACGTGTTCACCGCAGCAGGTGAGAGAGTGGATGTGGTGTCGGGCTCGCGGATCGTCGATCGCAACGGCGCGCTCTACCTCCCGTACGTAGGCAGCGTGCGTGCGGCGGGACTCGACCAAACGGCTCTGCGCGAGGAGCTCACTCGCCGATACGGGACGTTCTACGACCAGCCCGTCGTCAACGTGAAGGTCGAGCTCCGGGTGAACGTCACGGGCTCGGTGGGACGGCCGGGCCAGTACTATCTGGACCCGAGTGCCACCGTGATCGACGCGCTGTCCGAGGCGGGGGGGCCGGCGAGCGAGATCGTCGTCAACTCGATTCAGATCCCCTCCGACCAGAGCCAGGTCCGGCTCGTCCGCGACGGGCAGACCATCGTGCTGAACGTCCGCCCCGACGAGATCACCCCGGACGTGATCCAGATGAGGATCCACTCCGGGGACTGGCTGCACGTACCGGCGCGCCGACGCTCCCGGATCCGGGACGAGCTCACCTTCTGGGGAAGCGTGACGTCCTTCGCGACATCCGTCGTCGTGCTCATCATCCTCGTCGCCCGCTGACCGTCCGATGTACCACGGCGCGCAGGAAGGATGGGTCGAGGTGGTCTCGGGCGTCATGTTCAGCGGCAAGTCCGAGGAGCTCCTCCGCCGCGTCCGCCGCGCCCTGATTGCGCGCAAGCGTGTTCAGGTATTCAAGTCGCATCTCGACGACCGCTACGCGGGAGTCTTCCGCATAAGCTCGCACGACGGAGCGGAGCTCGACGCGCATCCCGTGTCCACTTCGGTGCAGATCGCCGAGATGGTGCGGCCCGACGACGCAGGTCGTCGCGATCGACGAGGCACAGTTTCTCGATGACGGCGTCGTGGCCGTCGTCAACGCACTCGCGGACCGCGGCGTCCGTGTGATCGTAGCCGGCACGGACATGGACTTTCGTGGGGAACCGTTCGGCCCCATGCCCCTCCTTCTCGCGATCGCGGAGAAGGTGGATAAGCTGCACGCCATCTGCGTGCTGTGCGGCGACCTGGCGACGCGCAATCAGCGCCTGATCGACGGCAGGCCGGCGCCAGCGGAGGGGCCCACCATCCAGGTCGGGGGAGCGGAGAGCTACGAGGCGCGATGCCGGAAGTGCCACGACGTGCCGCGTACCACCCGACATCAGACGGAGCTCCAGATCGGAGGGGTGGCTCGGAGTTCCTGAGCCGCGCGGCAGGCGCGATGGCCGATCCCGCCATCCCCGCGCCCGACATGAGGGGAGACCTTGCGGCGCCACCCCGACACCGGAGCCGTACATCGATGGAATCGATCCTGCCGGGCCTCGTCCCCTCGCCGGCCTACCTGCTCCACGAGCGAGGACGTCCGGATTTCAGGGACGCCTTCGGAGCGTTGGCGACGAGGTCGACGCAGATCCTGACCGCTGTGACGCGCGTTCGCCTGAGCACGGTGGACCTTCGACAGCAGGACCTGCCGGCGTTGGAGTCCATGCAGGTGCTCGTATCAGAAATGAGCGCGCTGAGCCTGGACAGCGAGGTCCGGGGGCTCCTGCAAATGCCGGCCAGGGCACCCAACATCCGTTTCCTGATCGGACTGCTCGAACAGGGTCGCCTCGAGGTGCGCTCGGCTCCCCTCGGCGGATGGGCCCCCGACTTCACGGTGTTCGTGGAGCCCGAGGGCCCCCGCGCCGTGCTCCTCGGATTCCACGCGTTCGAGCGCCCGTACCCCCACCGCGGCCCCGCGCTCGCCTCGCTGCACGGTGGTGATGGCGCCCGCCTCGCCGCGATCCGTCACCAGGAGCTCTGGGAAAGCGCGCACGATGTCGGGCCCGCGATGTGGAGCATCTTGTCCCGAGCGGCGCGCCGGGTGACCAGTTGCCCTTCCGCCGGTTGACACCTATCGATGCCGTTCCTTTATTTTCGGGTCTCGATACCCGACGACGCTGTGCGTCGGGAGTCGACCTTTCCGGGGTAGCTCAGTCGGTTAGAGCATCTGACTGTTAATCAGAGGGTCGTGGGTTCGAGTCCCACCCCCGGAGTACGACCGCCCCCGGGAGCCGCTTCGGATCCTCGGGGGCGTCGTGTTGGCACCCCGCCCTCTCCCACCTGGTCGGCGCGACCCTACCACCCGATCCAGTAGCTCAGCTTAGCCAGGCACACGTCGTCGAACGTTCATGTCGAGGGTGCGCTTGGTCAGGTCCGGCGTTGCCGCCGAGGTACATCCCGACGCCCGCCGAGAGAGGCTCTCGGCTATCCCTCGATCTCTGGACCTGCCATGCCTTCCGCGCCGGGTAGCGCACGACGGGTCCCTCGCGGGTGAGCTGGTCGTCGAGAGTCGTGGGCATATGCTGGGCGAACGTGGTGACGCTCCAGCAGCTCCGCAGGGTGACGCTGGCGTACGCTCGCACCGCCCGGCCCACCAGGTCACCGTCGAGGTTGTACTGCTGCTGTCCACCGGCCAGGAGCGTGTACCGCCTGAACAGCCAGGTCGGCGTGGTTCGACGGCGCATCAGGTTGGCACCCATCCACAGGTAGTCGGCACGCCTGAGGTATAGGCCAGGTCGTTGGTCTCGAATCCGGGCCGGACGTCCTACCGTGCGAGGATCGGGGAGTGGGGCGCCCCGCCCCGGATCTGGAAAGTCCTCGTGCGTCGCCACGTACGATCCGAGCGGGAACCGATTCCACGGCCTCGGGAGACTGGTGATGACGGGAAGGGATGTTGTGCGGGGAGCGGTGCCACGACGGCAGTTCGTGCGCATCTCGCTGGGAGCCATGCTGGCACCCGGTCTGGTGGGGTGCTTCAAGGACCTGACGGACTATCGGGACGGCCCCGGACTTACAGCCCGCCCCGGCCCCCCGACCAGCACTCCGGTCACGGGAAGCATCCAGCCGCTGGGCCTGGGAGGGAAGCGCGACGGGTACATCTACGTCCCCACGACCTACTCACCCGACGAGCCCATGCCGCTCTTCGTGGCCCTTCACGGTGCCGGTGGGAAGGGCCTGGACTGGGCCAGCTATCCGGCCCGGGCCGAAACGCACGGGATGATCGTGCTCGCGCCCGACTCCCGAGCGGCGACCTGGGATCTCGTCGCCGAAGGGCTCTTCGGGCCGGATGCCCGCTTCCTCGACGAGGCGTTGCATCACACGTTCGAGCAGTGCCGGGTGGACCCGATGCGCCTGGTTCTGGGCGGCTTCTCCGACGGCGCGTCCTATGCCCTGTCGCTGGGGGTGGCCAACGGGGACCTGTTCACGCATCTGATCGCCTACTCGCCCGGATTCTTCGAGGCGGGCCAACCCGTCATCGGCCGGCCGCGAATCTTCATCTCCCACGGCAGGCAGGATCCGATCCTCTCCTACGCATACACGGCCGAGGCGCTCGTGCCCGGCCTGGGGAGATCCGGCTACGACGTGACCTTCCACCCCTTCGACGGAGGGCACCAGGTGCCGGCCGACGTGTCCGAGGCCGCGCTGGAGTGGTTCCTCCCTGTCTGAAAAGCCGGGGCCCGGGCGATCTCGCACCTCCGGAACGTGAAGCTGGCGTGGCTCGTCCCCCCGCATCATAGTGGATGCGCCGGACCAGGCCCCCCGGGCTGGCGGGGAGGAAGTCACCGATGTCGGCGAACAGGCCGAGCCCTCGGGCACCCTCGGACATCTGCTGTGGGAATACGACGCGCGGTCCGTCACGGAACCGCGTGAGCGATCGTTATTCGTCGTACCGGATCGAACGTCGCCCACGCCCATACACCTCCGGCTCGCCATGAGACCCACCGACCGGCTCGCCAGCCCGGCTGAAGTCGCCGTCGTCGAGGCGGCGCTGACGGTCGCGCCGATCAGTCATCGCGCCTCGCTCCTCCGCCGGAGCGTCCAAGGTCTTCGGGTCCGGGCGGCCTGCGACTGCGGATGCGCGTCCGTCGACTTCCAGACCCCGCCGCAGCCGGGAAGCTGTCGGCTTGTCGCCGACGCGATCGGCCGGACGCCTTCGGGCGGCCGGGTCGGGGTCCTCGTCTGGGCGTGGGACGACCGGATCAGCGGTCTCGAAGTGTACGACCTGGGCGCAGGGCAGGACGACCGGAGGCTGCCGGTACCGTCGTCGATGCAGCCGTCACCGGACAGCGCGAACTGGCAGCTGCGCGTCCGGGCGACCGCGAGTCCGGACGCGGGCGACGCGTTCGAGCAGACGGCATCCTGAGGGCCGCGGCCGCCCTCACCCGCAGTCGGTTTGCTCCTGGCGCTCCACCAGGAAGATCTGCCCCCCCATGCGCGGCACGAGCACCGCCGTGAGCGGGGCCGTGGTCGCCTGCGTGACGATGCATCCGGGCCCGGGCGACCGCTCCACGACGGTCACCCACAGATCCGTGTCCTTCCGGCTCACGGACTCCGCCGAGATCGAATACCCTCCGGTGGGCCTGCCCCCCATTGCCAGGACGAGGAGCACGTGGTCGGACAGATCGACCGCGGGGGCCGGCGACTGTGGGAGCACGTTGGCGTTCAACTCCTCCCATACGGCCTCCCACTGCGCCTGCGTCTCGACCACCTGCCTGCGGCGCTCTCTGATCGCCTGGACGGTGCGCGTGAGGACGGTCTCCACACCGCCCTGCTGCACGAGGGCGGCGTCGGACGGCACCTCCTGGGCGACCTGCGGCTGCGTGGGATCGTGGCCACTGGTGCATCCGGTCGCCACGACGCTCACTCCGAGAATGGCGACCAGCAGGGTCGAGGAACTGGGGCCTCGCATGCTACATCCTCCTCGGAGCGCCCGCGCTAACGGGCCAGCACCGACGCTCCTCAATACCGAGCTGCTTCGGACGAAGATAAGGCCGCGGAGCTCCCCTGCGCGCCTCCCTTCGCACGCATGCGCTGAAGCTGGGCGTCCGCCCATGCCGCCTGCGCCGACCCCGGATACCTCGCCGCGAACCGCTCCAGCTCCGGCCGGGCGGCCTCCGGATCGCCCCCCGCCTCGGACAGGCGAAGCAGGTCGATGAGGTAGCGTTGTTCCTCCTGCATCGTCAGCGATGCGCGGCGCAACCCCTCACGCAGCACCCGGACCGCCTCCTCGGGACGCCGGCGGCTGTCGCCGAGCAGCCGGCTCAGCGTGATCCACCCCCGGGCGTCCCTGGGATGGTCCGCGATGAAGGCACGAGCCGCGTCGACGGCCGCGTCGTGGTCACCGCGCGCGAGGTACGTCTCCACGCAGGAGAACGACGCGCGTGGAGACCCCCACCCTCCGGTGAAGAGCCCGGCGATGAAGCGGGATCCGCCGTCGTCGAAGAAGGACGCCAGCAGCAAAGCCCAGCTCCCCCGATCAGGACCGCGCTCGTCACGGCCCGGAAGGTGGGCATGCCGAGGACGTTGGTGACCAGGTAGGCCGCACCCCCCAGCACGATCCAGTCCCAGGCGAAGCCCGCGAGCCGACCCCATCCCCCGCCCACCCGCTCGCTCAGCTGATGGACCGCAGGGTGGAGGTGGAGATGGAGGTGGGCGGTCAGAGTGAACGCGAGGGCGCCGCCGGCGGCCCATCCGATCACGGAGCCGCCCCCGGGCGACGCGAGGATCCCCCAGATCGTGCCCGTCACGAGCATCACGGGAAACACGAGGGCCTGGCGGAGCTTCCGACCGCGCCGGTATCCGTCCTCCTCGTGCCAGAGCGGTAGCGTAAGGATCTGCTTGAGCGTCATCTTCCATGAATAGGCGAGTGGCGCGGACGTCCGAAAGTGCTTTCTCGACCCTGGGACGGGGGCCGGATGAGGGATGGCGCCGGGGAGCCCCCGTCGCTAGGGTCCGTCGATTCCAGCCCATCGAACCCACGGACCCCTCCGATCCATGACCGAGCAACCCGCGCATCGCCCCGTCGTCGCCTCCGGACTGCCCGAGCCCGTCGGCCCCTATTCGCCCGGCATCGCGTTCGATCGCCTGGTCATCGTGTCGGGCCAGGGCGCAACGGACCCTACCACCGGGAAGCTCGCCGGCCCGGATGTCGCCACCCAGACCGAGCAGGTCTTCCGGAACATCCGGTCGATCCTCGAGGCCGCCGGAACGGATCTGGCGCATGTTCTGCGCTGCGGCGTCTTCCTGGTCGACATGCGCGACTTCGAAGCCATGAACCAGGTCTATGCCCGCGTGTTCGGTGACCACCGACCGGCGCGCACCACGGTCCAGGTGGCATCTTTGCCGCATGTCGGCTTGAGGGTGGAGATCGACGCAATCGCGTATCGGCCCTAGGCGGCAGCGCCCGCCAAGCGCCGTCTCCACGGCGCAGAGAAGGCCAAAGCCGCCCGATGGACCGCGCCGTGCCCGCGAAGAGCCTTCCTGCTGTGGTCATGGAAGGCTGTGTCTGCGGGAGCCGGACGCTGGTGTCCGGCCGAACGAGGATGGGGTGGCCCGACGGCAGCAGACGATCTCGTCGAACGCACCCGGTGGGGATGTTCCGGAGGGGAGCTCCACGCGGACGTCCAGTACTTGGGGGGCATGGACGCATGTCGTAACGGCGCTCGCCGACCCATCGGGCGGACTCCTTTGGCCTTCGCGTTTGTGCGTATGCCGCATACTGCGGCGGAGCCGCCCTCGGGCGCGCTACGACTCTCTACGTATACCCGCACCGAAATGACGTAGGTGCGCCTCTCGATCGACGTCCGGCAGGACGACGACGTGCTCGCAACGTTAGGTCAGACATCGACTTCCGGGAGTCTGCGCGCGATCCATACAGTCCGGAACACCGCCGTGCCAATGGTCCCGACCGCAACCAGGGCGAGGACGGGCACCAGGAGGAAGCCCCCCGACCGACCGGCCCATTCCGACACGGCCGGGTCGAGGATAGCGCCGAACCCGAGAAGGAGGAGCCGCTCGGCTCGCTGCATCACCCCGAGCTTGCAGACCACGCCGACGCTCTCCCCCCGGGCGCGCGCGTAGCTCACCAGGAGGGAGCCTCCCAGGGCCGTGACGACCAGCACCAGACCGGTTCCCGACGCCCGGAAGAGGAGCGCCAGGCCTACGAACGCCGCGAACTCCGCGAACCGGTCCAGGGTGGAGTCGAGGAAGGCGCCGCGGCGGTTGGCCATCCCCAGCGCCCGGGCGATCCGCCCGTCCAGCACGTCGGCGATCCCGCCGAGCAGGACCGCCCACCCTCCAGGATTGACGTGCCCGGTCGCGAAGAGCACGGCCGCCGCCACGCCGAAGGCCACACCGAGCAGATTGAAGAAGAGGGGTCCCAGGCCGAGCGCCAGGGACAGGCGCTCCACCGGTCGGACGAACCAGTAGAACCAGCTCCGCACGAAGCCGCCCAGCACGAACGACCCACGGTTGGCGATGTCGTGCGGGTCCCGGGCACGCCGGGCAGGCCCGACCGCGTAGACGGGCATGGAAGCCAGCGCTGCGGCCAGGACGGCGAGCAGCACCAGCAGGTCGGTCCTCATTCTCGATCCTCCCGTTCGGGGCGGGCCAGAAGCACCCGCACCACGCGCGGCCAGAGGAAGAGGAGCGGCAGGTTCCGCTCCAGGGGTGTGAGCTCGACCTTCATGCCGGTGCGCCGCTCCACCTTGCGCACGATGTAGGGGAGCCAGTTGTCGAACGTGACGACGTGCTTGAGCCAGCGGGCGGTCACGCGCGCCTTGGACCACGCGAGATACCGTTGCCAGCGCCGCCGCGCCGCCCGACCGGGGGTCGTGGCGAAGCGGTACCTCCCCCCGTCCTGGATCAGCCGACCCGTCGCCGCGGCGGCCTGCAGCACCGGCCGCAAGCGTTCCTGGAAGTGCGTGCGCTGCGTCTCGAAGATCGTGTCCGCGCGGTTGCGGGCTTCCGGCCGGAACTCCGCCCGGTAGCAAACCTCCAGGAGCCGGCGCCCGACGTCCTCGGCGTCGAAGGACTCCGCGAGGAAGGGCCCGACCCATTCGAGGACGCCCGCCCGGGCGTCGTCCAGCACGCCTTCGATCCAGCGGGCACGCTCAGGATCGGCTGCCAGGACCAGGGCGACTCGCTGAACCATGCGCGCCAGCAGGAAGTGGTCGGGCGGGCGCGGCCCGAGCGCTCTGGCGAAGTCGGCCCGGTCCACCACCAGGCACTTGGCGATGCCGGCAGCGCCGTCGTCCGGCGTGAAGGCGATCACGTTGGGCGGGAGGACGCGGGACAGTGCGGCCATGACCCTGGGCCAGCGGTGGATCTCCCCGGCTTCGCGCAGGGACCGGTAGAAGCGGGCGTAGTCGTCCACGACCACGACGAAATCCAGGGCGCTGTGCCGGTCTGGCTTCGCGCCGAGGAGGTGCGAGCCGTAGAGGATCACGGCCTCCACCGACCCGCCCGCAGCCGCGGCCAGGCGGGCCGCGAGCTCCTCCGCAACGGCCGGCACGCCGTGCGGGCCGCCGGCGGGTGGGCGCTCGGTCTCGTCCTGCGTCACGAAGCGGGAACCGCGGCGCGCATCTCCGCCAGCCGCCGCACCATGTGTTGGCGCATCTCGCGGATGAACGGCGCCGGGTCTGCCGTCACGTCGGACCACTCGAAGGGGCCCATGAGCTCGATCCGTCCGCGGATGGCGCCCATCCCTCCCAGGAAGTGCTTCATCTTCGCGCGTTGCCAGAACCCGTCGGCAACCAGGACGTAGACCATCCACGGCCTCTGCTCCAGGATCAGGCCGAGGCCGGTGGTCTTGAACCGGCCGATCTCGCCGTCCCGCGTCCGGGTGCCCTCGGGGAAGATGGCCAGGGGCACTTCGGTGGTGCGCGCCGCCTCACGGATGGAGTCCAGCATCTGGCGCAACCTCCCCGCGTTTGCCGACGGGTCCACCACGGGGTATTGATAGAGTCGCACCATGTGCGAGATTAGCGGGATCCATCGGAAATAGCGCTTCCGCGTGACGATCCTCGGGTACGCACCCTCGACGGATGCGACGACCAGGGGGATGTCCAGAAGCGACTGGTGGTTCATGAGGACGAGGGTGTCGCCACGCCCCGGAATGGCGGGCAGCGTGGGGATTCCGGCGCCCCCGATGGTGGAGACCGACCGCAGGACGACGTAGGCGAGGAAGC
This sequence comes from uncultured Gemmatimonadales bacterium, assembly GCA_963848895.1. Classification (GTDB taxonomy): domain Bacteria; phylum Gemmatimonadota; class Gemmatimonadetes; order Longimicrobiales; family Gaopeijiaceae; genus SZUA-318. Next base: position 539,506 of record CAWKGE010000009.1, on the reverse strand, counting down.
GCTGCCAGCGCGTCAGCACCCGGATCCGCCGGGAGGGGGCCAGGCGCACCCAGGGCGCGATCACCAGGCGCTGAACCGGATCCAACAGCAGCAGCACGAGGCACGCGAAGGTGAGTGCCAGGTAGCCTCGGAGCTTGGACAACGGGCCTCCGTCGAGACGGGAGGTCGGAGATGACGGTGGCGCGGGCGCCTCGAACCGCCAACGCTAATCGGATCTGCGGACGTGCATCAAGGCAGGCCGCCCCGAATCGTACATCGGCCAAGGATGACCGAAGAAATGGAGTACACGTACTACGGGTTCCGTAACTGCGTCGGAGCCTTCTTCGAGATGGCGACCTCGGACGCCAGGAAGATCCTCCCGAGCCACCTGCAGCCGCTGGAGATGCAGCACACTCGGAGCATCTTCGCGCTCATGGCCTTCCAGTTCACGCAGAGCGAGGTGGGCCCGTACGAGGAGGTCGTCCTGTCGATCCTCGTGCCGCCGATGGTGGAAGCCGGCAAGCCGCTGCCCAAGGGCGCATTCTATCCGTTCATCGTGGGGACGTCGACGGAGGCTTCGCGTCTGCACGCCATCGAGCGCTGGCACCTGCCGCACTACATGAAGGATCTGGACATCGGGTTCACCCAGGCGAACGGCGCGATGGAGGTGAAGGTCCGAGACGGAGACCGCTCGGTTCTGGACCTGACCGTGACCGAGTACGCCTTCGAGCCCGCCAAGAACCTCTACAACGCGTTCACGCTGGACGGTGACGACCGCTTCAAGGCGAACATCTTGATGGAGGCGCCCCACTCCGAGCACGAGGAGGAGCGGGGGTCGCTCACCCTGTACGAGCACCCCATGACCGCGCCGCTCACGATTCCGGAGGTCCACACGTGGCCGTTCCGGGAACAGTGGTACCAGGCCGGGATGCAGACGTTCGAGCCGCTGGAGAAGCTCTGAGCGACTCCCGCCGGGTCTTCGTGGTATTCAACCCCGCCTCCGGGCGGGGCCGGGGGGCGCGGCGGCTCGCCACCTACCGTCGCCTCCTCCACGACCAGATCCCGGAAGCGGAGATCGGCGTGACCACCCGCCCCGGCGAGGAGCGGGACCTGGCGGAACGGGCCGTGCAAGACGGGTTCGATGTGGTGGCCGCGGCCGGTGGCGACGGGACGTGGAGCAACGTGGCGGACCGCGTGGTGGCGTCGGGGCGGGAGGACGTGGCCTTCGGCGTCCTGCCGAGCGGCACCGGCAACGACTTCGGCCGTAATCTCGGGTTCCGTCCTTCGGACGCGGCCGAGGCCGTGCGCGTGCTCGCCCAGGGCCGCACACGGAAGGTCGACGTGGGCCGCCTCGACACGCCGAGCACCTCGGAGCATGCTCGGTCGGACCGGGGCGCGCGCCACTTCCTGAACCTGATCGGCTTCGGTTTCGACATCGCGGTGCTCGACGCCGCGGCCGGGGCACGCTTCCTTCGCGGCGAGCTCCTCTACAAGCTCACCGCGCTCCAGCAGCTCTTCCGCTTCCCGGGATTCCGATGTGCGGTGCGGACTCCGGGGGGTGAGCACCGTGACGGACGTCACCTGATGCTCACCGTATCCAACGGGCGCTTCTTCGGAGGCGGGTTCCCGATCGCTCCGGAAGCGAGGATCGACGACGGCCGGCTCCACGCCTGCCGGATCATGGACGCGCCGCCCCTCACACGTCTCCGGCTCTTCAACCTCGCCGAGAAGGGCAGGCACGTGCGGTCGGAGCGGGTGGAGGTGCTGGACGAACCGTCGTTCCGCCTCGAGTTCGACGCTCCCCCGCGTTTCGAGATGGACGGCGAGGTCCGCCAGGCCGCGGAACCCGAGCTCTCCGTGCGGATCCTGCCTGGCGCCCTCAGGGTCGTCGCCCCCGTAGCGGCCGCCGGGTGAGGCACGCTCCACGCAGATCGTTGTGGGCGGACCGAGTCGGAGTTAACTTTGCGATACAAAGTACTTGCCGACAACCACCTGGTCCGCCATCGTGGGTAGATGATCAGACCTGCGCCACGCGTCGGAGACGCCGACCCGCCGCCCCTCGCCCTGCACGACCGGGCGATGGAGAACCTGCGCTACATCCGCGAGACGATGGAGCGCTCGCAGTCGTTCACCGCGGTCTCCGGGCTCGGCGGGATCGCCATGGGCATCATCGCCCTGCTTGCGAGCTTCGTGGCCGCCCGCGCCCCGAGCGCCCTCACGTGGGTGGAAACGTGGATGGTCGCGGCGGGGCTGGCGCTCGGCGTGGCCCTGTTCGCGATGGCGAGAAAGGCCCGTCAGGCGGGCGGTACCCTCCTCGGAGGGGCCGGTCGGAAGTTCGCGTGGAACGTATCACCCCCCCTGCTCGTGGGCCTTCTCCTCACGGTGGCGCTCGCCCGTGCAAGCACGGTGGAGATCCTTCCCGGCGCCTGGCTCCTGCTCTACGGGACGGGCGTCGTGACGGGTGGAGCCTTCTCGGTGCGCGTCGTGCCCGCGATGGGTCTGACGTTCATGGCGGCGGGCGCGCTGGCGCTCTTCGCGCCCGCGGCCTGGGCCAATGTCATCATGGCGGCTGGCTTCGGCGGGCTGCACATCGTCTTCGGCATCGTGATCTGGAGGAAGCATGGAGGCTGAACGAAAGCCAGCTCCCCGCAGGCAGGGGGACACGTCCGGAGCCAGCCCTCCGCTGGGCTCGGTCGAGGGCACGGCCCCCGAGGCCGGTGCGCTCGAGCTCGACCGGCTAATCCACGAGAGGGTGCGGCTCGGAATCGTCAGCGCGCTGGCCGTGAACGGGAAGCTCCCCTTCACGGACCTTCGAGACCTTCTGGGGACGACCGACGGGAACCTGAGCGCTCATGCGCGGAGGCTGGAGAACGCGGGCTACCTGTTATGCCACAAGTCCTTCGAGGGCCGCGTCCCTCGCACGGACTACGAACTGACGGCGCGCGGGAGGCGTGCGCTGCAGGCGTACCTGGACCACATGGAAGCGATCATCGCGGCCACCAGAGAACGCTGAGAGAACATCGGGATACGGCTCTAGATTTTTTTTCGCCACGGACTCTATGTCACAGAGAACACGCACGGGTGGAGCGTCCATGCACGTCGGGATCATCATGGACGGCAACGGCCGATGGGCGAAGGCCAGAGGCCGACCACGGGAATGGGGCCATCGCCAGGGCGCGAAGGCGGTCCGGGCCGTCGTCAAGGCGGCGCCGGACCTCGGAGTCGGCACGCTGACGCTCTATGCGTTTTCATCGGACAATTGGCACCGACCGGAGCGGGAGGTGCGCGCGCTCATGTCGCTCTTCCGGCGCTACCTCCACACGGAGAGCGCGGCGTTGGCCGAGAACGGGGTGCGCCTGAGCGTCATCGGTCGGCGCGACCGACTCGCTCCCGATCTGGTGCGCGCCGTGGAGGCAGCCGAGTCGACCACCGCCGGCGGCTCCCGACTCCTCCTGCGCCTCGCCGTGGACTACTCCGCCCGTCGTACGCTGATGGAGGCGGCACGAGCCTGCGATCCTCGGCATGCGCTGGACCCTGAGACGTTCCGGCGGCGGTTGGCCGAAGCCATGCACTCGGGGGCGGGAGGCGCCCCGGACGTGGACTTGCTGATCCGGACCGGGGGCGAGCGGCGCCTGAGTGACTTTCTCCTCTGGGAGTGTGCCTACGCCGAGCTGCTCTTCACGGACCGGATGTGGCCCGACTTCCGAGGGGAGGACCTCGCGGCGGCAGTGCGCGAATTCCACGCGCGTGACCGGAGGTTCGGGCGGGTGGCAGCGGCCGTCTAGACCGGGGCCCGGGCGCTACGTCACGCCGCACCGTCGGATACGTCATGGTGCGGAGGGCAGCGTGCCCGCTGCGGCGCCAGCTTCGGAGAGCAAGCTGCCCTCACCCCCGGGGTCCGACATGGATGTTGCGTCGCGCACGTCTCGCGCCCTCCCTCAGGCGTTTCCGCGACCCGTTACCCACCCCGGCGACGGGACCGTGGCGCCCACGCACCCGTGGCGCTTTCGCCGGTGTCGCGCCCGTGGTCGAACCTCTACTTTCAGAGCCGCCGAGGCCGCCCACGCCGTCACGCTCCGGGAGGAAGATCATGGCTGCGACCGAGCGCATCGGCGACGGAACGCTCCTTCCGGATCCGTTCCCGCTCGTCGGCCGCGCCCCTGAGCTCGCGACGCTCGAGGCCCTGCTCGACGGTCCGGACCGGTCCGTGTCCGCCGCCCTTCTCAGGGGCGAGTGGGGCTCGGGCAAGTCCCGTGTCGCGGCGGAGTTGGCCACGCGGGCGCAGCGCAGGGGCATGGTCGTGGCTCGTGGACGCGCCTACCCCGTCGAGCGTGGTGTTCCCTATGCCGTTTTCGCAGACGCCTTCCTGCCGATCCTGAAGGAGCTTGACCCCGAGACCCTCACCGTCCTGAGCAGGGGCGGCGAGGGGGGGCTTCGATACCTTTTCCCGGCTCTGGACGCGACGGCGCCCGTCGGGCTCGACCCGCTGGACGCCGAGCCCGACGAATTCCGCACGCGTCTCTTCTGGAACTTCATGGAGTTTCTGAAGAGCTACGCCGCCCGGGCTCCGCTGCTGCTGGTGCTCGAGGACCTGCACTGGGCCGATCCATCCTCGCTCGAGCTCGTCCATTTCATCGGCAGGCAGGCGGTGGGTCACCCCATCTTCCTGCTGTGCACCTACGTCGACACCGAGCGCGATCGCAGCCCCGACCTGGCTCAGATCGAGCGGTCGCTCCTTTCGCTCGGCTCGGCCCGTTCCCTGCATCTCGCGCCGCTCACGCGAGACCACGTCACCGAGCTCGTTTGCAGGGTGTTCGCGGTGGACGTGGAGCTCGTGGGGGAGTTCTCCGCGATGCTGTACGGGTGGACGCGGGGGAATCCGTTCTTCGCGGAGGAAATCCTCCGGTCGCTGGTGTCGAACCGCCGCCTGGAAAGTCGGAAGGGAACCTGGGTCGGATGGGACGCGCGCGACTTCGCGCTTCCCGCCTCGGTGCGTGACGCCGTGACCACTACCCTCGCCGCCTTCTCGGACGAGGCACGGGCCATCGCCGAGCTCACTGCCGTGATCGGGGTCCGGGCGACCTATCCGCTGCTGTCCTCGATCAGCCACCTCGGTGAGGATGCGTTGCTTTCCGCCCTCGAGGAGCTGTGCGCGCACGGGGTCCTCACCGAACGGGCCGAGGGCGCGACGATCGTCTACGACTTCCGGCATCCCCTGGTCCGGGAGACCCTCTATCGCGAGTTCGGCCTCCAGCGGACCCGGGTCCTGCACGGAGCGGTGGCCGAGGCGCTGGAGGCCCACTGGGGGGCACGGGCGCTGGAGCATGCCGATGAGCTGGCCTACCATTTCGCCCGGGCCGATGCCGACCATCTGACGCTCAAGGCCGTGCGCTATCTGGCTGCGGCTGGGCGCCACGCGCTCGAGCGCCACGCCGACCGCGAGGCTGCGGACTACCTGCGTGCCGCCCGCGACCGCGCGCAGGCACCGGGAGGCGCCGGCCTCGGCACGGACGTGAGGGCGGCGATCCTCGACGACCTCGCGCGGGCGCACCAACGCCTGGGCGAATACGAGGCAGCGGCCGCCCTCCGGGCGAGCGCGCTGGAGCACGCACCTCCCGATTCGCTCGAGCGAGCCGCACTGCTGCGCAGTCTCGGCCTGGTGACGTTCTGGTGCGGCCGTGCTGCGGAGGCCCTGGCGCACCTGGACGAAGCCCTGCGGTGCGCCGCGGCTGCCGGCAACGACGCGGTGCAGGTCCACGTGCGGCTCATCCGCAGCCACTGTCTCCAGGAGCTGGGACGAGGTGCCGAAGCCCGGGCCGAGGTCGAGGCGGCTCTGCCGCTGGCCGAGGCGCTCGGTGCCGACGACCTGCTGGCACGGGTCCACCGCTCCCTGGCTCTGTTGCACGTCTGGATCGGTCCCCCCGACAAGGCGGATCATCACGCGCGCCGAGCGATCGAGCTGGCCCGCGAGACCGGCGATCTCTCCGCCCAGTTCTGGGCCCGCTGGGGCCTCGCGGTCCTCTGGGGCATGACGGGCGATACGACTCGCCTGATGGAGGAGGCGGCCGAAGCGAATCGGCTCGCGACCGAGCTGCGCTCCCCGGTGCTCCGCCTGTGGACGGAGGAGCTCTCGATCGAGCTGGCCTACGGGGGCGGCGACTGGGACTCGGGGGTCGCGCTCGGCGAGCAGGCCATCCAGCTCGCACGCGGGCTGAACCAGTGGCGGCTGCTTCCGCGGCTGCTGGTGCTGACCTCGCTGTTCTACGAGGGTCGCGGCGACCTGGAGCGCGCCCGTGCGCTCATCGACGAAGCGCGGGACGTGTCCGGCCTCCTCGACGACGGCCCGCACGACGTACACATGGTGGTACCGACGCTCATGGGCATCGCACACTACCAGGTGGTGGTCGGCGACTACACGAAGGCCATCGCTACGGCCCGGCAGGGGCTCGAGATCGCGGAGGGCACGGGCTACATGCTGTGGGCTGTCCACAGGCTACTGCCCATCCTCGCGGAGGCGTGCCTGTGGGCCGGGGACATCGACGAAGCGGAGAAGGTCGGCCAGCGGCTGCGCGCGCACTCGGCGGCCATGAACCACAAGCTCGGTCTGGCGTGGGCGGATGCCTGCGACGCCCTGGTCCGCTGGAAGCGCGGCGATCCGCAGGGGGGTGCGATCGCCATGCGGGAGGCCGCCGAGGCGCTCGAGGCGATTCCCATGATCCCCTACGCGGCGAGGCTCCGACGCCAGCTGGCGGGACGCCTGGCCGAGATCGGGGACGTGGACGGTTCCGTGGCGGAGCTGCGGCGCGTGCACGACGTCTTCGCGCAGCTCGGCGCCGAGCTCGAGTTGGAGAAGGCGCGCGGCCAGTTCCGGGAGGTGGGACACCGGCCACCCCCCCGCGGCGTAGGCGAAGGCGTGGCCGGGCTCACCGCCAGGGAGCTCGAGATCGCCCGGCTGGTCGCCAGGCGTCGGTCCAACAAGGCGATCGGCAAGGATCTGGGGATCTCGCCGCGGACGGTGAGCACGCACCTGTCCAACATCTTCCAGAAGCTGAACCTGAGCTCGCGGGCCGAGCTTGGTGACCTGATCCGCGACCAGGGATTGATGGAGGGCTGAGAGCGACGTGGTGCCCAGTCAGGCGACGCGCGACAGCGAGCCGCCGGCCAGGTGCCAGCGCTCGCCCGCGAGCGCGGCGGCATCCGCTTCGTCGTGGCTCACCAGCACGAGGGGGACACCGCGCGCCTCGGCCCAGTCCTTCACAACGGTCGCGATCTGGGCTCGCAGCGGCCGATCGAGCGCCGAGAACGGCTCATCCAGGAGGAGGAGCCGGGGATCGGACAGCAGCGCCCGACCGAGGGCCACGCGCTGTCTCTCCCCGCCCGACAGGCGCCGCGGGCGTCGGCTCAGGAGATGGTCCACCTGGAGGAGCTCCGCGATCTCCCGGACGGCCTCCTCGCCGGCACCCGCGTAGCCGAGGTTGCCGCCGACGCTCAGGTGCGGGAACAGCAGGATCTCCTGGGGTACCCACCCGACCCGCCGCCGCCAGGACGGCACGACCGCGCCCCGCTCGGGGTCCTGCCAGGTGACCCCCCCGACCTGCACGCTGTCCCTTCCCCCGCCGCTCCACCCCGGCCAGGATGCGCAGGAGCGTGCTCTTGCCGGCGCCGGAAGCGCCGAAGATCGCCACCGCGGCTGCGCGCGTCTCCAGCTCGATCCGCAGGTCTCCGCTTTCCAGCGGCACCTCGACCGCCATGACGATGCCCGCCCAATCACTCCCCACCGCGCACCTCCAGGCGGCGACGCTGCCGGCGTGAGAGGGCCTCGTAGCCGAGAAGGGCCACCAGCGCGAGGGCGACACTCGCCCCGACCAGCGTCCAGGTGGCTCCCCGACCGGCCGGCGACTCCAGGAGGGTGTAGACCGCCAGCGCGATGGTACGTGTCTTCCCCTCCACGTTGCCCGCGAGCACCACGGTGGCGCCGAACTCGCCGAGCCCGCGGGCGAAGGCGAGCACGGCCCCTGCGGCGATCCCCGGGAGCGCCAGCGGGAAGGAGATCCTCCTGAACGTCCGGCCCGGGGGGACGCCCAGCGTCCACGAGACTTCCTCGTAATGGGGATCCACGGACTCGAAGGCGTTGCGGACCGACAGGACGTAGAGCGGGAGCCCGACCACAAGGGCAGCCACCGCCGCACCGAGGAGGGTGAAGGGGATGCTGACCCCGACGGCGTCCAGCCATCGGCCCAGGGGGCTCCGGGTCCCGAGCGCGCTCAGCAGAAGGAAGCCGGTCACCACGGGTGGCATGACCAGGGGAGCCAGCATGACCGTGGAGACCAGGGTCTTGCCGGTGAAGTCGAGTCTGGCCAGCAGCCAACCCGCCGCCAGGGCCAGGGGAAACCCGCCGACGGTGGCGAGCAGCGCGACGACCAACGAAAGCGTGATGGCCGAACGCGTGTCGGGGACGATGGGCGACAGACCGGTGCCGGCAGGGCCGGACGAGGCGGCCTGTGCCGCGGGCGGCCCGGTGACGAATCCGGCCCTCCGGAACAGCTCGGTAGCCTCGGGGCCCGCGGCGAAATCGAGGAAGGCTCGCGCCAGCTCCGGTCGTTTCGAGCGGGCCAGCACGGCTGCGGGGTAGCGGATGGGTTGGTGGCTGTCGGCGGGGAATACGAACGCCACGCGGACGTCGGGTTGGGCGGTCGCATCCGTCCCGTAGACGATGCCCGCATCGGCCTCCCCCCGCGCGACCCACTCCAGCGTGCCCCGCACGGAGCCTCCCCGCACCACCCGGTTCTGCACGGAGGTCCCACACGCCCGTCGACCTCAGCGCCTCCTCGGCGTAGCGCCCGGCCGGGACGTTCTCCCCCGCCAGCGCGAGGCGAGCCACCGACGACAGCTCCGCCGGACCGTCGGGCGCCGGACGACCCTCCGGCACGACCAGGACGAGGTCGTTGCCCAGGAAGTCCCGTTCGCTGCCTCCTTGCACGCCTCCACGCTCGACGAGCCAATCCATCCAGGTCCGATCGGCCGAGAAGAAGAGGTCGGCGGGAGCCCCTTCGATGGCCTGCGGCGCGAGCCGAGAGGTCGCGGCGAACGAGAAGCGCACACGAACGCCGCTCCGTGCGGTCCAGGCCTCCGCCACCGCCGGCAGGGCGTCCGTCAGGCTGGCGGCGGCCAGCACGAGGAGCTCCCCGTCCCCGGCCTGCGTCAGCCGACGCCCGGACACCCCTGTCGGAAGCGACAGCAGGAGGGCGCACCCGAGGACCAGGACCAGGGAAGTCGGGATACGGCGGGGGGCGTGGATCATCTTCGGAAGCTCGGCATGGGTCAGGCAGGTTACCCCGCGCCGCCTTGCGGGTGCAACAGGCCAGGGGTTCGGCGCGCTCCGCCTTGCCCGAGCGTCGGAGCGGGGGCGTAATTGAGGCCATGAACGAGCCACCGCCCGAAGTACCGCGTTCGGAAAGCGTGATCGAGGTCCGAAGCTACGAGCTGGATTCATTCGGTCACGTGAATCACGCCGTATTCCTCAACTACCTGGAGCACGGACGCTTCCATGCGCTGCGCGACTGGGGGTTCCCCTACGAGGCGTTGAGGGCGCGGGGATGGGGTGTCTACGTGGTCCGCATCGAGGTGGACTACCTGAAGGAGGCTCTCCTGGGCCAGCAGCTGCGCGTGCGCACATGGGCGGACGGGTTCAGGCGCACGAGCATGGTCCTCGCACAGGACATCCTCGCCGTCGAGGACGGCACCGTCCTCGCGCGGGCCCGCGTCACGGCCGTTTTCGTGGGAGAGAACCGGCGCCCGATGCGCGTGCCCGAGCGTATCCTCGCGGCCCTCGGCAGGCCGCGGCCCTGACCCGACGGCGGGATTCCCCGCTCTTGACGGCCACCTGACGCATCTCGATCCTCGGTAGCATCCGCACCCCATCGCGCTTGGAGCTTGACCCATGATCAGCAGTCGCCGCCTCCCCGGCGCCACCGCGTGCCTCGCCGTGCTCGCGTTCACCGCCTGTGCCCCGTCCGAGAACCCGTCCGCCGGCGAACGCACGGCGGCCGAGGGTGGAGCTCCTTCCACGCCGGCCGGCCTGTGCGACCGGAACAACGGAGGCATCACCCTTCCCGAGGGATTCTGCGCCGTCGTCGTGACCGACGACCTGCCCGGCGCGCGGCACGTAGCCGTGGCAGACAACGGAGACGTCTTCGTCGCCACCAACAGCACCGACCAGAGCGACGGCGGCGTGGCGGTCCTGCGGGACACGAACGGCGACGGCAAGGCGGACGACGTGGAGAAGTGGGGCGTGGCTGGCGGGAACGACGTGCTGCTCGCTGACGGCTGGGTCTATCACGCGCCGAACGACCGGGTGCTCCGCTATCCCCTGCAGGTCGGCCAGATGACGCCCTCGGGCCCCCCTGAGACGATCGTGTCTGGGCTCCCGGACACGCAGAACCATACGGCAAAGAGTATCGCGCTCGGAGAGGACGGCAGCCTGTACGTCAACATCGGCTCGCCGTCCAACGCGTGTCAGGAAGAGACCCGCACCCCCGGCTCCCCGGGGCAGGACCCGTGTCCCCAGCTCGAGACCCGCGCGGGAATCTGGCGCTTCGACGCGAATCGGACCGGCCAGACGGAGGCGGACGGCACGCACTTCGCGACCGGCATGCGCAACACCGTGGCGCTGCGCATGCACCCGGAGACGGGCGTGCTCTACGGCGTCATCCACGGGAGGGACCAGCTCCACGGGCTGTGGCCGGACCTCTTCACGGTGGAGGACAACGCGGAAAAGCCGGGCGAGGAGTTCGTCCGGGTGGACGAGGGCGTCCGATTTCGGGTGGCCCTACTGCTACTACGATCCGCAGGCGAACCGGAAGGTACTGGGCCCCGAATACGGCGGGGACGGACAGGAGATCGGGCGATGCGCGGACAAGGGCACGCCGATCGTCGCGTTCCCGGGTCACTGGGCACCAGACGACCTGGAGTTCTACACGGGCGACCAGTTCCCGGTACGGTACCGCGGCGGAGCCTTCATCGCTTTCCACGGCTCATGGAACCGCGCGCCGCTCCCACAGGCAGGATACAACGTGGTGTTCGTGCCCGCGCAGGGTTCCTCGTTCGGCACGGATTGGGAGGTCTTCGCGGACGGGTTCCAGAGCCAGGACGCGCGTCCCGTAGGCGTCGCGATGGGACCCGACGGATCGCTCTACATCGTCGACAGCGCGAAGGGCAAAGTGTGGAGGATCCTGTACGTGGGCTCGTGAGCCGCATCGTCGTCGGCAACGACGTCGTCGACCTCGACGATCCCTCGACCCGGGGAAGGGAGGGGCATCGGCGCTTCCTCGAGCGGGTGCTCGACCCCGCCGAGCGGGATGCCGTTCTGGCCGCCGACGACCCGCACGTCGCTCTTTGGGTCAGATGGGCGGCCAAGGAAGCGGCCTACAAGGTCGTGTCCAAGTTGCGGGGCCAGCCACCCGTGTTCGTGCATCGGTCCTTCGTCACCGTGTCCGACTCCGTGGAGTACGAGGGGACATGCGTTCCCGTGCACGTGGCGCGCGTTGGGTCGGTCCTCCACGTCGTGGCGGCGCTCGGGACGGCGCCGGAGTCGGTGATGGCGCGGACGGCGCCACTCGCCTCCGGCGGCGCCTCGCGAGACGCTTCCCTGGAGGCACTCCTCGAACGCTTCACGCCGCGCGAGGCCGAGGCGGTGCACTCACGGGCATCCGCGGCGGTGCGGCTCGATGCGCGCGCCGCGCTGGCGTCGGAGCTGGGCGTGCCGGAGCGGCGGCTGGAGATCGTTTGCGCACCCGGGCCCACGGGAAGGCGCCCACCACTCGTGCTGCTCGACGGTGCTCCCGCGCCGGCGGACGTGTCGCTGTCGCATCACGGGCGATGGTTGGGATGGGCGCTGTTCAGCTCCCCATCGGTCGGTAGTTGAGCTGGATGGACGTCCCGAAGCGGCGATAGTACGCCCCGCCGGTGTTCGTCTCGGCGCGCGTCCACCCGAAGCGGACCGCTCCGTCGAGGTTCGACGCGATGGGGCGGTTGAGCTGCAGGTAGGCGAGCGACGCGTTGTCCGCCTCTTCCCCGGGGACCAGCCGGGCGTACGTCGTCTCTGCCGTATAGCTCTTCCCGGTGAGCAGCGCGTAGAGGCTCGCCGAGAAGTCGCCCGGCAGGGGGGTCGTGATCAGGAGCCGGAAGCTGAGGGCGTCGTACTCCGGGCGCCTGCCGTTCGACCGGTTCAACGTCCCGTCGAGACCCATCTGCGCGAACACGCTCCCGGCGTACGTCCACTCGAGCCCAGCCCGGATGGTGTGGTCCCGCCGATACGGGTCCACCGGGTCGTAGCTGGGCAAGTTGGGATAGTCCGTCCAGCGCATGCCTCCGTAGAAGCGCGTGGTGGACGTGTAGCCCCAGCGTAGCCCGACCTCGATCCCCGACGATCGGCGGTCCAGCAGGTCGAGCTGCGGAAGGAGGGCGGGCGCCGCGTAGTTCGCGGCCTCCAAGTCGAAGGTCCCGTCGAGGCTCACGCCGCCCAGAGACCGGGTGACCAGCGAGATGGAGCCCTGCTGCGTCCCGTAGGAGGGCTGGAGGAAGAGAGGCGGAGGAGGGCGGTCGCGCACCGCCCGCTGCCGCGCCCCTCCACGGAGCTGGAGGGATCCCCACGACCCCAGCCTCTGCTGGAACCGCGCGGACACGTCCCCGACCCATTCCCGGGGCGCATAGTCCTGGAACTGGAAGCCGACGGCGGCCGTTTGGCGCAGCCCCCCGTCGAAGGACAACTCCAGGCTCCGCTTGTCAGCCTCGAGGAGGGAGACCCGACCCCGCACGCCCACCTCCCCGACCGTGGCAACCACGTGGCGGGCCTTGTCTACGAGGGGGTTACCGACGGCCGTGAAGTTGCCTGCGTATCCTTCCACCGAGCCGCCGAGGGTCACGACGAGGTCGCGCACCTCGACCTGGGCGCCCGCCCGCGCAGGCGGAGTCAGCCCGATCGCGACGATCAGCGCCGGGCAGAGCCGCCAGGCGGGGGGCATGGGCAGGACGACCTTCACGACGCCACCGATCGGATGCTCTGGCGGAACACCCTCGCTCTCACGAGGTGCTCGTCCCGGTATTGCACGAGCCGTTCCCGGATCTCTCGCGCCTGACGAAGCTGGTCCTCGAGGTTGAGGGGCTCGGAACCCGCGGCCGTGCTGTCGGCGGGCGCGGGCCGGTCCCGGTCGCCCGTCGTCGGCTGGCCGGTCACCACCGGAAGGCGTGTGTCGTCGAAGCGATCGAGCGTGGCCATCAGGTCGCTCCGCTGCCGCTCCATCCGGATCCGGTCGTTGAGCGACCCGATCTGTCGATCCAGGTCGAGGATGGTCGAATCGATGCTCGCGGCCCGCCGCTCCAGGATCTCCGCCTTCTGCAGGCGCTCGGCCGCCCCATCCCGCGGATCGAAGGTGATCTCGGGCATCACCATCGGGTCCAGGCGGAAGCCGTCCCCACCTTCCGACTCCAGCTCGCGGAGCTCGTTGTCCAGGTCGACCCAGAGCGTATCGAGCTGCGCGCGCTCCTGCGCGCTGGACGCCGCGTCCATCTCGTCGAGGAGCTGCTCCTGGCGGATGGTGACGATCTCGATGAGCGCCTTGCGGGCGGCGGCCAGCCGGGCGCGTTGCTCCTTCACACGCTCTTCCTGGGCGCCATAGGGGATCGCCTGGTCCTGGGCCCGGGCGTATGCGCTCGCCAGCGCGTCGTCGTCGCCACTCCGCCGCGCTCGCGTCACCTCGGTCAGGGCGGTGGAGAACCTCTGCTCGACCACCCGCAGCGCGCTGCGCGCGGACTCGTACGAAAGCTCCGCGGCCTTGTACTCGAGGCGCCGCTGGTTGAGGACCTCCACCGTGCTCTGGCCGGCGGCGGGCCGCCCCACCCCCCCGGTGGCGACGAAACACAGCGTGGCCACCGCGAAGACTCTCCCCAGTGCCCGGGGGTTCACGCCTCGATCCCGTACTTCTCGAGCTTGTAGTACAGCGCGCTGGGCTTGAGACCGAGGAGACGAGCCGCCTCCGCCTTCACGCCATCCGCCTGCTCGAGGGCCTGGCGGAGAAGCCGTTCCTCCATCCCTTCCACGGCCTGGTTCAGGTCGAGCCCCCCGGTCGGAAGGCTCACCGGATCGTCCCGCGCGGGAGCGACGTGCGCCGCGGGCTGGCGCACGCTCCCGCCCATTCCGAGGGGCGGGATGTCGTCGGCGTCCAGCTCGTCTCCGTCGGCCAGCACGAGCGCGCGCTCGATGACGTTCTCCAGCTCGCGCACGTTTCCGGGCCAGTCGTGGCTCGCCAGCCGACGGAGCGCGCCGGGGCTCGCGGCTCGGACCGGCGAGGCGGTCCGGCCGCGCAGCTTCTCGATGAAGTGGTGAACGAGCAGCGTGATGTCCTCCTTCCGCTCCCTCAGCGGCGGGAGGGTGATCGGAACCACGTGAAGCCGGTAGAAGAGGTCTTCGCGGAACGTCCCGTCCCCACGCAGAGCGTCGAGCGTGGCGTTCGTGGCCGCGATGATGCGCACGTTCACCGGAATGGTCTCCTCGCCACCTACCCGCTCCAGCTCCCGCTCCTGCAGGACCCTCAGGAGACGCACCTGCGTGGTGTGGGGCACCGTCGCGATCTCGTCGAGGAAGAGCGTCCCGCCGTCCGCGAGCTCGAAGCGGCCCCGGCGCCGCTTCTCCGCGCCGGTGAAGGCGCCCTTCTCGTGGCCGAACAGCTCGGAGTCGAGGAGGTTCTCGTTCAGGGCGCCGCAGTTCACGCGTACGAACGGCCCGTCCTTGCGCGGCGAGGCGGCGTGGATCGCCCTGGCCACGAGCTCCTTTCCGGTGCCCGACTCCCCGTAGATCATCACCGTGGAGTCGCTGAGCGCCACGCGGTCGATCCAGCGGAACACCTGCTGCATCGGCGGCGACTCGCCGATGATCTCGCCGTAGCGGGCCTGGCCCTCTTCGCGCAGGTAGGTGTTCTCCACCCGAAGCGCGAGGTTCTCCCGCAGGAGGCTCTGGCGCTTGGCCTGCTCGCCGATCAGGCGGTCGACCTTCACGCCGAACTCCTCGGAGGAGAAGGGCTTCGTGATGAAGTCCGCCGCGCCGAGCTTCATGGCTTCCACGACCTTCTCGATGGTGCCGTGGGCCGTGATCACCATGACCTCGATCTCGGGCGAAGTAGCCTTGACCCGGCGGAGAACCTCCATCCCGTCCATCCGCGCCATCTTCAGGTCCGTGATGACCAGATTCGCGGTCTCCTGGCCCAGGAGCTCGAGCCCCCGCTGCCCGCTTTCCGCCGAGCGGGTCCGGTGGCCACGCCTGCGCAGCAGGAGCTCCAGCCCCTCCCGCATGGAGTCGTGGTCGTCGATGATGAGGATGTCCGCCATGGGCACCGTCGCTCAGCCGCCTACGTGGAGGACGGGCGGGTTTTCGAGGTTGACGAAATATATGCGGAACTCGGCACCCCTCCCACCATCTGTTTCCCCCTCGGCCACCAGCTCGACCCGCCCGCCGTGGGCCTCCGCGACCTTGCGCACGATGGCCAGGCCCAGCCCCGCTCCCTGCTCCTTGTCGGTCACGAAGGGATCGAAGATCCGGTCCCTGAGATCCGTGGGGACGCCCGGGCCGTCGTCGGCCACGGAGATCACCACCTCGCCTCCCTGGCTCCACGCCCGGATCCAGATCGTCTTCGCCGACCTGCGCGGCGTTGCGCAGGAGGTTGAGCGCGGCACGCTTGACCTGATCCGAGCCCACCCTGGCCAGGAGGGGCTCGTCCGGGAGCTCCACGCGGAGCTCGCCACCGCGCCTGTCGACCTCGGCGCGCGCGAGCTCGACCGCCTCGCCCAAGGGCTCCCTCAGGTCCGTGATCTCACGTGCGGGGGCAAGGGGCCTGGCGAACGTCAAGAAGTCGTCGATGATGCCGTTGAGCCCCGAGACCTCGGTCCGGACCCGCTCGATCAGGCGTCTCCGCTCACCGGGATCGTCGGCATCCGACGCCGCGGAAGCGAACAGCTCCAGACCGCCCAGCGGATTGCGGATCTCGTGGGCGACCTGCGCCAGCATGAGGCGGAGCTGCTCGTCCCGCTCCTGGATACCCCGGCGCATCCGCTCCATCGCACGGGACAGCCGTCCGAGCTCCTCTCCCCGCTCGAGGGCGACCGGCTCGTCCATCCGACCGCGCTGGATACGCAGCGCTACCCGGCTCAGGCGCTCGAGCGGCTCGACGATCCGCCCGGCGAGGTAGGCCGCGACGATCGCCGCGAGAAGCGCCGCGATCGCCGACCCGACGAAGAGGTTCCGCCGCAGCCTAGCCAGGGGAGAGAGATAGTCGGCCTTCATGAGCACGGCGAGAAGGATCCCCGAGTCGTCCAGCTCGGAGAACCCCCACTTGTACGGCCGTCCATCCGTCCCTGGGAACGCGCGCGTCGTCGCCGATCCCCACGCACGGGCCGAGTCCAGCTCCGGTGTGAACTGGTCCAGGAAGCGCAGCGGTGCGCCGATCGGCACCGAATCTGCGGGGAGCGAGCTCACCAGGGCCGTGTTGTTCGGCGCCACCAGGTAGGCCGCGTCGACGAAGCGCAGGAGGTGCCTCAGGCGTGCGTGGTTGCTCTCCCACGCCATCGTGTTCTCGAGGCCCGGCTCCAGCCCGACCACCACCGAGGCCTGGAGGCCCGTCTCGACCGCGGCGCCGGCCACCACGGACGCGCGCTCGTCGAGTTGGGCCTCGACGGCGCCACTGGCCTCCCGCCAGGCCAGGTAGCCGCCCATCACCGATTCCAGGACGGCGAAGGTGACGAGCACCGAGACGAACAGGCGCCGCAGCGACATGCCACGCGCCCTCCTCAGCGGCCGCAGGGGACCTCCTCCCGCTTGATCGCGGCGAAGCGCCGGGGCGGGGGGGTTCGCGGCGCGACGACGATGTGGTAGGGCACGTGCGTGCGCGCCGCCGGGGCGCAGAAATCGCCGGGCACGCGCTCCACGATCTCCGTCCGGGTTCCGTCGTCGATCTGGAGGATGCGCCGCACCTCCACCGAGTCGCCGGCCTCTTCCCGCGGCCCGACGATGCCGACCACCACCATGTCGCTGTCGAAGTCCACGTCCGGGAGGGGCCGGGATCCCGCGTGCTCGAGCCAGAACGTCTGCCACGTCGACGGATCGAAGATCACCGTCGGAGATTGGAGCGACGAGCCGGAGTCCTCTCCCCGATCGAGGGTGCCGAACGCCACGCTGCCCCCGTAGGGCGAGGTCCATCGATTGCCCACGGTGGCGTCACGCACCAGTTGCACGGCCAGAGCGAGCCGGGACGCAGCGAGATCGTTCGGGTCCCCCGCGTCTTCGACCTTGATCCCGGAAAGCGAGCCACTCACGCAACGGATCCACGTCCGGCTCTCCTCCTTCGCGTCGTCCTGCATCGTGAAGGTCAGGCGGGTGCGCCCCGGGCCGCACTCCGGATCGAGATCCTGGGGCAGCTCGGGGACGTCCAGCTCCAGGCCCGGGGTCTCGTTCAGCTGCGTGATCACCTCGGCGTATGCCCCCGCCGACTGACCTGGATCCCCGGTGTATCGCTCGAAGTCATCATCCCCGACCAGGCCCCGGTAGGAGATCGACTCCTGCAGTGACCACGCGCCGCTCGAACCCCAGGCGAGGATCTGGCGGAGATGTCCGGTGCCCAGGGCCAGCGGGGGTGGCGTGTCCATGTCGATCACGATCTTGCCCAGCTGGCCGAACCGGAGCGCTCCCGGCGGAATCCCCCCGTCGTCGCCGCACGCCGAGGCCAGGGACAGCATCAGCAACACGCAGGCCCCGACCAGCCCTGCGCGCCGCCGCCGCTCCGTATACCTTACCCTGCCATGGATCATCGTGAACGACTCAAGGAGCTCCTCGTGGAGCGCTCCGTCCGCCTGGGCGACTTCACCCTGGCGAGCGGCGCCCGCTCGTCCTACTACGTCGACGCCCGCCGAACCACCATGAGCGCCGAGGGCCAGTTCCTCGTGGGGCACGTGGCATACGCCTCCCTGCGGGCGAGCGGGCTCGACGTGACGCACGTGGGTGGGCTGACCATGGGCGCCGATCCCGTCGCCTATGCCCTGGCCCATCGGAGCTGGCTGGAGGGTCGGCCCCTCGACGCGTTCTCTGTTCGAAAGAAAGCGAAGGAACATGGTACAGGCCAGCGCGTCGAGGGTGGGCTGCCTCCCGGCGCACGCTGCCTCGTGATCGAGGACTCGATGACGACCGGCTCCAGCGCGGCCGCAGCGGTGCAGGCCCTGCGAGACTTCGGGGCCACCGTCGTGGGCGTCTTTACGCTGGTCGATCGCCAGGAGGGCGGCGCCGAACGGATCGAGGCGGAGGGCCTGCCGTTCCTCACCGTGTTCACCGGCCCCGACCTCCTCGAAGCGGCGCGAGCCCGCTCCTCCCCATGAACGAGCGGGGATGGCCCTCCGTGTCAGCGGCAGCCGCCCCGCCTCCGTTCAGCCCGCGTCAGTCCAGCAGCCGTAGCGGCATCACGAGACACAGGTAATCGATCGGCTCGTCGCCGTCGGGTATCGGCTCGACCGTGGCGGCCCGCTCCGGGGCTTTGAACGCGATCTTGACCTCGTCGGTCGGCATGTAGCGAAGAACCTCGAGAAGGTAGTTCGCGTTGAAACCGATCTCGATCTCCTCACCCGCGTAACCGATTTCCAGCTCGTCGTGTCCCTCGCCGAGATCGGGCGTCAGGACGTTGAGGTGGACACGACCACTCTCGAAGTGCAGGCGGATCCGGTGCGTCTGGTCCGAGGCGACCACTGCCATCCTTCGTACCGCCGACTCGAGCGCCTTCTTCTGCACGCTGGCAACCTTGTCGTTGTCCCGGGGAATGACCTGGTCGTAGTTCGGGTACGATCCTTCGATGAGCCTCGTGAAGACCTCCGTGGACTCCGCCTGGAACCCGAGGTGATTGCCGCTGCGCGCGACCCGCAACTGGTCCTCGGACCTGAAGAGCCGTTGGACATGTTGTAGCGCCGCAGGTGGCACGATGAAGTCCGCCGACGGCGCACCGGACGAGGCGGCTGGAATGCCCATGCGCGCCAGCCGGTGACCGTTCGTCGCCACCATCCGCATCTCCCCGTCCCGGAGCTCCCACAGCACTCCGTTCAGGATGGGCCTACTCTCCTCGGTGGACACCGCGAACGCGGTGTGGTGGATCAGATCATGCAGATCCTTCCCCTTGACCGTCCATCCCTCTTCGAATCCGATCTCCGCGAGGGACGGAAACTCCTCCGCGGGAAGACCGTTGAACTTGAAGTGGCTCCGGCCGCACTTGAGCTCGATCTGGTCTCCACGGGTGGACACGTCAACCGGCTCGTCCGGAAGCTCACGGGTGATCTCCTGTAGCTTCTTCCCGGGGGCGGTCAGGCTCCCCGGCTCACCCACGTCGGCGGGCACCCGGACCCGCACAGCGACGTCCAGATCCGTCCCACTCATCCAGACGCCATCCTCCCGGGCCTCGAAGAGGATATTGGACAGCACCGGCAACGTCGTCTTCGACGGGATGCTGGCCGAGACGGCGGCGAGACCGTTGTGGAGGTTCTGTCTGGTGATGGTGAATTTCATGGACGTGACTGCTCCTGACGCGGTTCCAGGCCGATCGCGGCGGTTTTCAACGGTTGGTAGAACCTATCTTCCTAGTGGTAAGAAAAACATAGTCGTAGTAGAGGCTGTGGATGTGTGGATGACTCCCCCCGATTCTCCGGGTACGAGCATCTTGCACAAGGGTTTTCGGCCTCCGCCGGCATGTGGAAGATCCCTGGAGAAGATGCCTCGACTCCACAGCGGGCCGGAGGCGCTCGCGTCGGCGCGTGGACAACTCCCGGGATTTCCCCAGCTTGTCCACGTCACGCTCGGGACGAGCTGCCCCGGGCTTCCTCGCGTGCTTCGTCCACGCGCTTCCGGAACTCCGGGTCGCGGGCCATCTCCTCCTCGACCTTGCGGATCGAATGGATGACGGTGGAGTGGTCGCGGCCGCCGAACATCTCGCCGATCCGCACGAGCGATGTGCCGAGCGTTTCCTTGATCAGATACATGGCCACCTGGCGGGGGACGGTCAGATCCTTCGTGCGTCGCTTGGAGGCCAGCGCCTCCGGCCGTACACGCCACCTGCGGGCGACCATGTCCTGGATGCGCTCGGGCGACAGGACCGGCGCTTCTTCGCGGTATCTGCTGAGCACTCCCTTCAACGCCATGCGGGCGAGGCCGGGCGTGATCTCCTGGTGGGTGAGGGAGGAGTACGCCAGCAGCTTGATCACGGCCCCTTCGAGCTCGCGGACCGAGGCGGTGCAGGAGTGGGCGATGAACTCGATCACCTCGTCGTCGAGGGCGAGGCCGTCGTCGGCCGCCTTCTTGCGGAGGATGGCCATGCGCGTTTCGTAGTCCGGAGCCTTGATGTCTACCACCAGGCCCCATTCGAAACGGGAGATCAGACGATTCTCCAGGCCGGGGATCTCTTTCGGCGGCCGATCGCTCGTGAGAATGATCTGCCGCTGCGCATCGTAGAGGGCGTTGAAGGTATGGAAGAACTCCTCCTGGGTGCGCTCCTTCCCTTCCAGGAAGTGGATGTCGTCGACCAGGAGGAGGTCCATCTGCCGGTAGCGCCGCCGGAAGGCGGCCATGGTGCCTTCCTGAATCGAGCCGACGAGCTCGTTCGTGAACTGCTCCGAGGAGACGTAGGCCACACGGTGCGAGGGATCCCCTTCGAGAAGACGATGGCCGATGGCGTGCATCAGGTGGGTCTTGCCCAGGCCCACTCCTCCGTAGAGGAAGAGCGGGTTGTACATCTTGGCCGGCTTCTCCGCGACCGCGCGGCAGGCCGCCACCGCCAACTGGTTGTTCGTGCCGACGACGAACCGCTCGAAGGTGTACCGCTCGTTCAGGCGGGGGCGCTGCGCGGGAACGGGCTCCGTCGGCTGCGACCTCGTCTCCGACCGTGGCTCGAGCTCCAGAGAGGGCACGGGGATGGGCGAGAGCTCCGGGGCGCAGGTGATCGAAACGCTCAGGGGGCGTCCGAGCACGCGCTGGCCGGCCGAGGCCAGAACGGGGCCGTACTTGTCCTCGATCCACTCGACGTGGAAGCGGCTCGGCGCCTCGACGATGAGCTCGTCCCCGGAGAGGCCGATCGCGCGCGTTCCGGCCAGCCACGTCCGGTACCCCTGCTCGGGCACGGACGCACGCACCACTTCCTGGATGCGGGACCAGAGCTCCGGAGCCGTCAGCTCCAAGGGGCCTCTGAGCGCGTCACCGGCGCCGGTGCGGAAGCGTCGGTTCGGCGAGTCGGGTGGGCGGAGCTGGCCGGCATCCTCGGAGGGAGAGCGGTGTGGTGGGCGCGTCGAGAGTTCCCCTCGTCCCCAAGTGGGGCGCCGAAGCTAGAATCGAGATGTGGAAAAGTCAATTCGCGTAGACAGGATGCGGGCGTTCGGCGCCTTTCCACACGGGGTGATCGGTTGGCATTGACGCTGTTTGGGGCCCGCTGCTATCTTTCCAAGCTCGTTTCGAGACGAAGTATTCCCATGGATCGGGCAGCCCGGAATGAAGCCGACGTACAAGCCTCGCAATCGCAAGCGAGTGAACAAGCACGGGTTCCGCGCGAGGATGAAGACGCGCGGCGGCCGGGCCGCGCTGTCCCGGCGTCGCCGGAAGGGCCGGGCGCGTCTCGTGGTCAAGGTGGGCAGCAAGTAGGCCCCGTCCGCTCGGGCGGGGGCGAGCCCGGACCGCGGGAGCGTCTTCCCCGAGTCGCACGCATCCGACGTACCACCGAGATCCGCGCCCTCCTCGAGCGGGGGAAGCGCAAGAGGACGACGCACCTGGATGTCTTCTTGGCGCCTTCCCCCGCTTCGTTTTCGAGGCTCGGACTCATCGTGCCGAAGCACGGGCGGAACATCGTGGAGCGCAACCAGCTCAAGAGAAGGCTGCGGGAGATCGGCAGACGGGGCGTGCTGCCCCTTCTCGCCGCACGCGGGGTCGCCACGGACGTCCTGATCCGGGCCCGACGGGGGGCCTACGCCGCGGGTTTCGAGGTGCTGGCCCGTGAGGTGATTGAAGCGGTGGAGGGGACATGCTGAAGACGATGCTGATCGGCGTGATCCGCTTCTACCGTTCGGCGGTGTCCCCGTACACCCCGCCGTCGTGCCGCTACACCCCGACCTGCTCGGCCTACGCCCTGGAGGCGGTCCAGCGTCACGGCGCCGCGAGGGGGGGCTGGCTGGCTCTCCGGCGCATCCTGCGCTGCCATCCGTGGGGCGGCTGGGGCTACGACCCGGTCCCCCAGGTGGGACGCACGGCCGGCCGGGCTGGAAAGACCCCGACCGGCGCCGTTCCCGAACCGAACCATGGGCACTCCGCGACGAGCGGCCTCGGCCGCCCCACGTCGAGCGATCAATGAAGACAGAAGTGCGCTTTCTCCTGGCCATCGCGCTGATGCTCGTGGTCCTGGTGGGGACCAACCTCCTCTTCCCCCCGGTGCCGCAGGAGGAAACCGCCGTGCCGGCCGATACGACGGCGGTTCCGGCGCAGATGGAGGACTCCCTCCGCCCGCGCGAGCCGGTCCTTCCTCCGTCTGTCGGGGAGCAGGCCGGTGCCGCCGACACGGCGCAGACCGGGGCGATCACGCCCCCGGCTCCGGAGGCGGAGGAGCGGACCGTGGTGGTGGAGAGCCCGCTCTATCGGTATGCGTTCTCGAACATCGGGGCGCGTCTGGTCTCGGCGGAGCTGCCCCAGTTCCAGGCGCTGAACCAGGGCGGAGTGGTGGATCTCCTCCCGGAAGGCGTTTCGGGTTACCTCGGGCAGCGCCTGCTGGTGGGCTCGGACACCGTGGACCTGACGCGGGTCCCGTTCGAGGTTGAGCCGGCCGACGGGCTGGAGCTCTCGGCGGAGAGTGGGCCCCAGACGCTCACGTTCGTGTACCAGCACCCGTCGACCTCCTTCCGCTTCGAGCTGGAGTACGAGTTCCATCCCGAGTCATATCAGGTCGTTGCTCGGGGCCGCGTAACCGGCGTGGAGCGCCCGCTGTTGATCACGGACCTCGGCCAGGGTCTCGCGTTCTCGGAAGCCGATTCCGCGGGCGAGGCGCGCGCGATGGCCTATGTGGAGAACCACGTGCAGGAGGGCATACGCTCGACGCCGTTGAGCCGAGCGAAGCCCATGGTCCAGGACGGGCCGTTCCTGTGGGCGGCGTTCAAGAGCAAGTTCTTCGTGCTCGCGCTCCTGGCAGGAGATGCCGAGGCGGCGGAGGGGGCGCAGCCCGACTATCTGGGCGGGGTCATCGTGAGCCAGAGCCCGCTGCCGAACCGGGTGCGGCTTGCCGTTACCCAGACCGTCCACGGGGACGGCACGTTCGGGTACCGGCTGTTCATGGGACCCCAGGAGTATGCGCGGCTGTCCTCGCTCGGCGAGGACATGCAGGAAGTGAATCCCTACGGGTGGAAATTCTTCCGCCCGATCGTGCGCCCGTTCGTTTCGATCGTCATCGCGATCCTGACGTTCCTGCACAACCAGTTGCACGTCGGCTACGGATGGGTCCTGATCCTGTTCGGTGTGCTGATGCGCGTGGTGCTGTGGCCGCTGAACCAGAAGGCGATGCGCGCACAGTTGAAGAACATGGCCGTGCAGCCGATCATGCAGGAGATCCAGGCCAAGTACAAGGACAATCCGGAACGTCTCCAGAAGGAGATGATGAAGCTGTACAAGGAGCACGGCTACAACCCGCTGGCGGGGTGTCTGCCCATGCTCCTGCCTTGGCCGATCCTGATCGCGCTGTTCTTCGTGTTCCAGAACACGATCGAGCTGCGCGGGGTGCCGTTCCTCTGGCTGCCCGACCTGTCGGCTCCCGACCCGCTCTACATCCTGCCGATCTTCATGAGCCTGTCCGTGTTCGCGATGCAGTGGATCACCATGCGTTCGCTGCCCCAGCAGAATTCGGCAGATGAAGATGATGATGTACTTCATGCCGATCATGATGCTCTTCATCTTCTTCAGGCTCGCCAGCGGTCTGAACCTCTACTACGCGACCGCGAACATCGCGACGATCCCGCAGCAGATCTGGATCGCCAACGAGAGGAAGAAGATGCGGTTGGGCGGGCCGCCGGCAGCGAAGTGACGCCTGGTCGCGGGTGAGCGTCGAGGTCGACACCATCGCGGCTCTGGCCACGGCGGTCGGGCCCGGCGCCCTCGCGGTGGTACGTCTGTCGGGGCCGGCCGCGCACGACATCCTGAGGAACCTCTGCCCATCCGGGTGGGAAGCACCCACGGCCCGCGTCGCCACCGTCGTGGAGCTGCGTGATCCCGTGAGCGGGGAGCCCCTGGACCGCGCGGTGGTTCTCCGCTACGAAGCAGGTGCCAGCTTCACGGGCGAGCCGTCCGTGGAGATCTCGTGCCATGGTGGCTGGCTGGTTCCGGCGCTGGTGCTGGACGCCTGCCTGTCGGCGGGGGCACGCCGAGCGGAGCCGGGTGAGTTCAGCCGGCGCGCCTATCTGAACGGGAAGCTCGATCTGGTCCAGGCGGAGGCCGTGGCCGACCTGGTCGGGGCACGGAGTCGGGCCCTGCACCGCGCTGCGCTCGGGCAGCTCGACCGAGGGCTGTCCGGTCGCGTGACCGCGTTGCGGGAAGAGCTCGTCCGCGTCGAGGCGCTGCTCGCGCATCACCTGGACTTTCCGGAGGAGGACGACGCGCCATCCTCCATGGAGTCGATCGCGGCTGCGGCCGACGCCGTCGTGGGTCGGCTGGAGCGGCTCGTCGCGACTGCGCCGGAGGGAGAGTTGCTGCGCGAAGGCGCGGAGGTGGTCCTGGCGGGGCTGCCCAACGTAGGAAAGTCCTCATTGTACAACGCGCTGCTCGGCGAGGAGCGGGCGATCGTGACGGAGATCCCCGGCACGACCCGGGACGCGCTCCCGGCGCAGGTGCAGCTGGGGGGCTATCCCTTCCGCCTCGTGGATACGGCAGGCCTGCGGGACACGGAGGATCGTGTGGAGCGGCTCGGCGTGGAGGTGGCGCGTCGGCACCTGGAGCAGGCGGACGTAGTGCTCCTGTGCGTGGAGAGCGGAGGCGGTCTCGGGGACGCCGAGCGCTCGTTCCTGGCCGAGCTGGGCGATGTGCCCGTCGTCCTCGTGCATACCAAGGCAGACCTCGATCGGGGCGCCCGGAACGGGGGGGCTGGCCCTCCCGTGACCGGCGTGGCCGCCACGGTCCGGGTGTCCGCAGTGAGCGGCGAAGGCCTCGACGGGCTTCGGAGCCTCCTGCCGAATCTCGTGTATTCCGAGCTCGTGGGCCTGGATCCGGAGATGCCCGTGCTGACCCGGCGCCGACATGCTCGGGCCCTATCGGCCGCCAGAGACGCCGTGGCCGCGTTCCGCTCCGCCCTGGCGGAGGGGATCCCGCCGGAGATGGCCGGGACACACCTGCGCTCGGCGGAGAGCGCCCTGGAGGAGCTGACCGGGATCATCTCGACGGACGACGTCCTGGATGTGGTCTTCGGGGAGTTTTGTATCGGGAAATGAGCGACATGGAAGGATCGGAGGAGATCGAGCGCCGGGGCTACCGCGTGCATGGACGGGTGCAGGGTGTCGGCTTCCGCTGGTGGACGCAGCATACCAGCCGCAGCCTGGGGCTCGGTGGATACGTGCGCAATCTCCCGGACGGGTCGGTGGAGGTGCACGCCGCGGGAACGCGAGAGGCTCTGGAAGCTCTGGAGCGCGCGCTGCTCGAAGGCCCCCCGGCAGCGGTGGTGGAGGCGGTCGATTCGATCACGGGTGACGCCCGCGCGCCGGTGCACGAGTTCCGGATGGAACGATGGTGATCGCGTATAAACTGGGCGATACAAGCTGCGATACTCGCGCGGAGGGATCCCGTTGAAGCTGCGCTACGACGTGGTGGTGGTGGGTGGCGGGCACGCGGGCACGGAGGCCGCGGCCGCGGCCTCCCGCGCAGGCGTGCGCACTGCGCTGATCACGCCGGACCTCGGCCGGGTCGGCCAGATGAGCTGCAATCCCGCCATCGGCGGCGTGGCGAAGGGGGTGGTCGCCCGGGAGGTGGACGCGCTCGGAGGAGTCATGGGCCGCGCGACGGACGCGACGCGCATCCAGTTCCGGATGCTCAACCGATCGAAGGGACCGGCCGTCTGGGGCCCTCGTGCGCAGTGCGATCGCATGCTCTACCCGCTGGCCGTCCGTCGGATTCTGGGCGAGCACCCGGGCCTGGACCTCTTCCAGGAGCTGGTGACCGACCTCCTCGTCGACGCGGGGCGGATCGTCGGTGTGCGGACGCGCGGCGGGGTGGAGATGGAAGCGAAGGCGGTGGTCGTCACGACCGGGACGTTCCTGCGGGGGCGTATCCACGTGGGTCGGGAGGCGGGGGTGGGGGCGGGTCGCGCCGGCGAGGCTCCGTCGGTGGAGCTCGCGGAGGGGCTCGAGGGCCTGGGCCTGGAGGTCGCGCGCTTCAAGACGGGGACGCCGCCGAGGGTGGACGGCCGCAGCGTGGACTTCGAGGCATTGGAGCGCCAGGACGGTGACGACGGGGATTTCCGCTTTGCGACGTACGTCAGGGAGCGGATCCCCGAGCAGCGTCCCTGCTGGATCACGTGGACGGGCGACGATCTGAAGCGCGTCGTTCGCGAGAACCTGGGGAGGAGCGCCCTGTACGGCGGCGACATCTCCGGGCGAGGTCCGAGGTACTGCCCCTCCATCGAGGACAAGGTCGTGCGTTTCCCCGACGCTCCCCGTCACCAGGTCTTCCTCGAGCCGGAGGGGCTGGACACGACCGAGCTGTACGTGAACGGGCTGTCGACCTCCCTTCCCGCGGAGGTTCAACTCGACTTCCTGCGCACACTCCCGGGGATGGCGGACGTGCGCATGACCCGCGTCGGCTACGCGATCGAGTACGACTACTTCCCTCCACACCAACTGCGCCACACGCTCGAGCTCAAGGAGCTTCCCGGTCTGTATCTTGCTGGCCAGGTCAACGGGACGACGGGATACGAGGAGGCCGGCGGACAGGGGATCGTCGCCGGGATCAACGCCGCGTTGCGGGTCCGGGGTGAGGAACCGTTCGTCCTGGAACGAGACCAGGCGTACATCGGCGTGCTCATCGACGACCTCGTAACCCGCGGCGTGGACGAGCCTTACCGGCTCTTCACCTCGCGGGCGGAGTTCCGACTGCTGCTCCGCCAGGACAACGCGCACCGACGCCTCGGACCGCTGGCTCGGGATCGAGGGCTCCTCACCGGGGAGCAGGCGGATGCGCTCGAGAACCGCCTCAGCGAGGAGGAGCGAGTGTTCGTGTGGTTCCGCGACACGACGCTTCAACCCGAGGCGGTGGCGCGGGCGCTCGAGATGGCGGGCACGGACGACATCGCCGAGCCGACGCGTGCGTTGGAGCTGCTCCGGCGGCCCGGTGTGGGTGCTGTGGATCTGTTGGAAGCGGGCGGGGGGGGCGCCATCGGGGCCCCGAGCGACGTCCTCGCCGCGGTCGAGGTCGAGCTGAAGTACGAAGGCTACGTGGCGCGCGAGCGGGCGCGGGCGACTAAGTTGCGCGATCAGTCTAACTTCAAATTGGACAACGACTTACCATACTCTCACTTCGTGACTGTATCGTTCGAAGCGAGGGAGAAGCTCCAGCGCGTGCGCCCCGAGTCCCTTGCCCAGGCCGGTCGGATTCCGGGGGTTTCGCCTGCGGACCTCCAGAACCTCGTGCTCGAGGTTCGTCGGCTCAGGGCCGCCCGGTTCCGGACCGCAGGGGCCTGAGCTCGACGGGTCCACGTCCACCTCGGGTTCCCGTGGCGGCGGATTCCCGAGTGTTGGCGCCGCAAGAAAGCGTTCGGGCCGTCCGACACCGCTTTCCGGTGATCCCCCCGCGGGATGTTCCACGTGAAACAGTCCGGCAGGGATCGCTCCGCCGCGCGGGATGTTCCACGTGGAACGTCGCTATTTCCGAGCCAGCTCGATGTGGGCGACCGCAGGCTCGTTGGTTCCGTCCAGATTGAAGTCGAACTCCGTCTCACCGTCCAGGACGAGGTGATTGGCGTCCGGGAACGAATACGCCGACGTCGCGTCGGGCTCCCCCGCAGGAACCTGGGGATGGAGGGTTATGCTGCTTCCGGACACCGTGACCTGGCCGATCTGCGTCGAAGGCTGGCCCGCGTAGATGAGGATCGCCGTGTACTGGCCCGACGGCTGCACATTGATGGTGAACGTGGCGCCGAGGGCGATGAGGTCTGGATGGATGTCCGGGTTCGCCACGGACGTGATGACGAGTGCGGTCGCGTTCCAATCGCCAACGAACGGTGCCACCGCGGGGTCGGGGGCCACCGGGTCACTGCTGTCTCCGCACGCGACCAGGAGGAGCGTCACCACCACCGCGCCCAGGACCGCCTTCCTCCGCCCATGCACCCGCCGCACACCGTTCATCTGGCCCCCGCTGCCGTCGGGCGGGCTCTTTTCCCGCCGTGGATCCATGCAGTCTCCTTGAGCGGGAACATCCCGTGATGCCTGAGCAGCGTCAAGACTACGTCGCTTTACGCCACGCCGGGAAAGGGCGTATTATTCAACCCCCCCTCCGAAAGTCCTTTCGGGACCCTCGTAGAGAACCGCATGTCCCGCGTCATCGCCATTGCCAACCAGAAGGGCGGAGTAGGCAAGACCACTACCGCCATCAACCTCGGCGCCTCTCTCGCGGTCGCCGAGAAGCGGACGCTCGTGGTGGACATCGATCCGCAGGGGAACGCCACGAGTGGACTCGGCGTGGAGCAGCGTGAGTCGCTCGCGACCATCTACGACGTGCTGATGGGCGAGCGGGCGGCGGAGAACGCGGTGCTTCCCGAGCTGCATTTCCCTTTCCTCGACCTCATCCCGTCCACCCGGGACCTGGTGGGGGCGGAGATCGAGCTGGTCGGGGTGCCACAGCGTGAGCGGATCCTGCGCGAGGCACTGGGCCCTCTGCGAGAGCGGTACGACTACGTCCTCGTCGACTGCCCGCCGTCGCTGGGCCTGCTGACGCTGAACACGCTCACCGCCGCCGATTCCGTCCTGATCCCGATCCAGTGCGAGTTCTACGCCCTGGAAGGCCTCAGCCAGCTCCTCAATACGATCAGGCTGGTGCAGCGGGGGCTCAACTCCGCGCTCGACATCGAGGGCGTCCTCCTGACGATGTTCGACCGACGGTTGAATCTGTCGCGCCAGGTGGCCGCGGAGGCACGCGAGTACTTCGGGAACAAGGTCTACCGGACGGCCATCCCCCGGAACGTGCGCCTCGCCGAGGCGCCGAGCTTCGGCCAGCCCATCGTCCTCTACGATGTGGTGTCGCAGGGCGCCCAGGCCTACCTGGCGCTGGCCAAGGAGATCCTGTCCCGGCGGGCTCCCGAGGCCAGCCCCGCCCGCTCGGGAAGCGTCCGATGAGCAGGCGCGACCGGCTCGGCAAGGGCCTGGGCGCCCTCCTGGGGCAATACCTGGACCCCGAGGTCGGAGACGCGGAGATCCGGCGCGTGCGCGTCAGCGCGATCGTCCCCAACCCGCTCCAGCCGCGTCGCACCTTCACGGACGCGGAGCTCACCGAACTCGCCGAGTCCATCCGCGAGAACGGGCTGCTGCAGCCGTTGGTGGTTCGACTCGCGCCCGGCGCGACCGATCGGTTCGAGCTGGTGGCGGGCGAGCGGCGTTTCCGAGCCATCAACAAGCTCGGATGGGACGACGTGCCGGTCCTGGTCCGGGAGGCGTCCGACGAGACGCTGCTGGTCCTGGCGCTCGTCGAAAACCTGCAGCGGGAGGCCCTCAACCCCCTCGAAGAGGCCGAGGGCTACAAGTCGCTCTCGGACCGGTTCTCAATGACGCAAGTGGAGATCGCCCGTGCCGTCGGGAAGGACCGTTCGACCGTCGCCAACATCCTCCGTCTGCTGAATCTCCCGCCTTCGGTGCGAAAATTGCTGGAAGCCGGAGACCTCAGCATGGGACACGCCCGGGCTCTTCTCGCGGTGGAGGATCCGGTGAGGGCGGGGGAGCTGGCTCGAAAGGCGGCTCGCGAGGGGTGGACGGTGCGGGAGGTGGAGCGCAGAAGCGGAGAGGCGTCTTCGCAGCCGACACGCAGGAAGAGGGCGGAGGCAGCGAAGGACCCGGTGGTGCTCGCGCTCGAGGAGGCACTCCAGGAATCGCTGTCGACCCGCGTCAGCATCAAGCGCACGCGCAAGGGGAAAGGACTGATCGAGATCACCTTCCACGGACCCGAGGACTTCGAGCGGGTGTTCGAGCTCGTCACGGGCCGGGAGGCTGCGGAGATCGTGGGTTGAGCGAAGAAAAACCGAATCGGCGCTATCTCACAATCATGCTGGTCCCGGACCGGGCCCAGGAGAGTCGCACCTTCCGGGTCTCCTATCGGATGCTGCGCACCCTCGGCAGCATGGCCGCGGTGGTGGCGCTGGCGCTCACGCTGGTGGCGGGCAGCTGGTGGTACCTGGCAGCGCGAGCGTCCCGCGTAGCGGAGCTCGAGGAGCAGGTGCGTTCCCTTGAGGCGGACCGTGCCCGCGTCCAGGCGCTGGCCAAGGAGCTTGAGGGCATCGAGCGTCAATACGCGCGGATTCGGGATTTGTTCGGTGCGCACTCGGAGCCCGCCCCCTCCGACGCGTGGCTGCCGCCGACCGGCGCGGGGCGGCGGGGCACCGGCCCGCGCATGACGGCCGACGCCAGCATTCCGTCGAGCTGGCCCCTCACCGAGCGTGGCTTCGTCACACAGGGCCTGTTGGATGCGCAGGCCGGGCAGGCGGAGCATCCGGGTCTCGACATCGCCGTCCCCACCGACTCCTACGTCCGGGCGGCCGGCGCGGGTACGGTGGTCGACGTCGGAGAGGATCCGGTCTACGGGCGTTTCGTGGTGATCGACCATGGCGATGGCTACACGACCCTGTACGGGCACGCATCGCTGAACCTGGTGGAGCGGGGTCAGCAGGTGCGGCAGAACGAGGTGATCGCCCTTTCGGGCTCGACCGGGCGTTCCACCGCGCCCCACCTCCACTTCGAGGTCCTCCTCAACGGAGAGGCCGTGGATCCGCTCACGCTGGTACAACAGCCCTAGAACCCGAGGAGGCGCGCGATGGCGCGAGATCGCGCTGGCAATGGAACACCCCCGGAGACCGTCATCTCGATCATCGGTCCCGGCATGAAGGTCGTGGGAAACTGCGAGACCGACGGCACCATCCGCATCGAGGGCACCGTCCAGGGATCCGTGCACGCAGGCAAGGCCGTGGTGGTGGGGAAGGACGGGATGGTCGACGGTGACATCATGACGCAGGATGCGGTGATTTCCGGGCGGGTGATCGGGAAGCTGATCGCCGAGTCGCGACTCGAGCTCCAGGCGACGTCCTGGATCGAAGGCGAGGTGCGCGCCCGACGCATGCAGCTCGAGGAAGGTGCTGTCCTGAACGGCACGGTGGACATGGGCTCGTCGCGGGTCGAGGAGGCGGAGGCTCCGAAGGTCCTGGTACCCGCCGAGAGTTGAGCGGGTGTGGATTCCCCGTTCCCCCGCCGGGAACCCGTCGCAAGATGTGGATAATCGCCCAACTCCATTTGTACCCTTGTCTTAGCTGGCGCTTTCGTGGCTTGCAGCCGCTCCCCAGGCGCCGCGACCGCTGCTTTTCCACATCTTGTCCACGACCGCCATCCGGGGATGGAAGCAGGGCCGAATGAAACTAGAATCTCTGCTCCAATATCTGGATGCCTACCTGGGCATTCCCGATCATCCGGATTATCCGAGGGCGCTGAACGGATTGCAGGTCGGGGGGCCGGCCGAGGTACGCCGGATCGTCGCGGCGGTGGACGCCTCCGAGGCTTCGGTTACGGAGGCGGTCGAGCGCGGTGCGGATCTCCTCCTGGTGCACCACGGACTCTTCTGGGGAGGGCTCGAACCCCTTACGGGACGACGGCTGCGCCGCATCCGACCGTTGATGGAGCACGGTGTGGCGGTCTACAGCGCCCATCTTCCCCTCGACGGTCACGCGGAGGTGGGGAACTCGGTCCTGCTCGCGCGAGCCCTCGGCCTCGACGTGCAGGGACGGTTCGCGGCCTACCAGGGCGCCGAAATCGGCTGGTGGGGCGTGCTCGATCCCCTCACCGACGCACCCGGGCTCGGCCGTCGGCTGGAGGAGGCACTCAGCGGCGGCACGGCGCGGTTGGTCCCGGGCGGACCGGAGCGGGTGGAGCGTGTCGGGGTCGTGACCGGTGGAGGCGCCTCGTTCATCGAGGAGGCCGCAGCCCTCGGGCTGGACGCGCTCGTCACGGGCGAGGGGTCGCACCATGCCTACTTCGACGCGATGGAGCTGGGAGTACACCTGCTGTTCGGGGGGCACTACGCCACGGAGACCTTCGGTGTGAAGGCGTTGGCGCGGCACGCGGCCGAGCGCTTCGACCTCGAGTGGGAGTTCCTCGACCTCCCCACGGGGCTGTGAGCAAGGAGGGGCGGGCGACGGCACCGTCGCCCGCCCCGGTTTGCCGCGGAGCAAGGGCCTGCCTCCGGCCTCGCCCGCGTCGGCTCAGCTTCCGGACATCATCTGGTCGCGCGCGGCCTTGAACTCCTGTCCTTCGTTCCAGTTCGGCCACGCGTCCGTCATGGCGATGTCCCAGGCGGTGCGGAAGATCAGCAGCCCCTGTTGGACCGCGCCATCGAAGACGAAGTCGTCCGAGAACTCGTCGCTGGGTGCGTGGTAGCGGTGCGCCGTGTAGTCCTCGGAGATCTGCTTGCCCCATCCCTCCGGCTTGCCCCGGTAACGCTGGCCGTGCTCGATGTAGAGCGACGGGACGCCGGCCTTGGCGAACGGGAAGTGATCGCTTCGGAAGAAGAAGCCCTTCTCGGGCTCCTGGTCCGGGACGATCTCGAGGCCCAGCTCCGCGGCGCGCGCCCTCACGTAGGTTCCGAGGCCGCTGCGCTCCTCTCCGAATACGGTCACGTCGTCGGTCTCACCCCAGAGGTTCGCGCCGTCCATGTTGATCTCGGCGACGGTCTCACGAAGCGGGAACAGCGGTGACTGCGCGTACCACTGCGAGCCGAGCAGACCCTGCTCCTCGGCGGCCGTCGAGATGAACAGCAGCGAACGATCGGGCGCCTGCGGAAGGGACGTGAAGGCGCGACCCAACTCGATCAGCAGGGCGGTGCCCGAGGCGTTGTCGTAGGCGCCGTTGTAGATGCTGTCGCCGTCGATGGGCTCGCCCACCCCGAAATGATCGTAATGCGACGTCAGCGTGATGATCTCGTCCGGGCGCGCCGAACCGGGCAGCAGCCCGACGACGTTACGCGTCTCCACCTGTCGCACGGTCGCGTTCAAGGACGCCGTCGCGCTGACCCCCGTGGGCACCGCCCGGAAGCCGCGCTGGGCCGCCCGCGCCTTCAGCTCGTCGAAGTCGAGCCCACCGAGCTTCAGGAGGTTCACGGCGACGTCGCGGGTGACCCACCCCAGCATCCCGGCCGGCTCGGGTCCCGCGGGATCGGGCGGGAGGGAGAACTGCTCGCCGGTACGGCCCCCGCGCACCACGCTCCACGGGTAGCCCGCAGGCTCGGTCTCGTGGACGATGAGCGCGCCCAGCGCGCCTTTGCGTGCCGCCTCTTCCCACTTGTAGGTCCACCGACCGTAGTACGTCATCGCCGGGCCCCCGAAGAGATCTGGCTCGTCCGCCGGGGCCGGAGGGTCGTTCACCAGGATGAGGATGAACTTCCCTGCCACGTCGACACCGGCGAAGTCGTTCCAGTCGTTCTCGGGCGCATCGATCCCGTAACCCACGAAGACGACCTCGCCGGCCCCCCGCGCGGACGTTGCCTCCGGATCGCCCGCGTTGAGCACGTATGCGTCCATGTAGGTTGGCGAGAGCGCCCCGTTCGAGCCCCGGAAGGTGAGGCTCACCGAGCCTGGATCGGTTGTGTACCCGACCATCGGCACCGTCTGGAAGTACGAGCCGTTCACGGGCTGCAGGCCCATCTCGCGGAACCGGTCCGCGATGTATTGGGACGCCATCTCCCCACCCACCTGGCCCGAGCCGCGTCCGAGGTACTCGTCGGACGACAGCACGCGCATGTCCTCGCGAATCCGATCACCCGACAGAGACACGTCGGGGGTGGCCGGAGCCGGCGCCTCCCGAGCGCATCCGGCCACGAGGGCCCCCGCTACGATCCACATGAAGCGCTTCACCGGAATCCTCCTCCGTCTTTTCGGCAACCTCCGGGAGTAACGGTAGGGGGGGCGGCCGCCGGGGGGAAGCGGCGCGGGTCCCGCCGCGAGGGGGGTATGCCCGGAACCCGGGCCCCTCAGAACAGTCCGTCGAGATAGAGGTGCAGCTTCCACTCGGACCCACGGCGCACCGCACGGGCGAGGTCGGCGCGGAGCAGCCCGTCGAGGAGGGACGTACCGATGCCCACGGACACGTATGGGTCGCCGAGGGCGAACTGCGCTCGCGGGCCGGCCCACCCCGCATCGCCGAACAGGCCGATGCGCGCCCCGGCGAAACCGGTCGCGATCTCCGCGCGGGCGTTCCACGCCGACTGCCCGTGGAACGCGTCCGTGTCGAAGCCCCGCAGGGTCTCCGCGCCGCCCAGGAAGATCTGCCGCTGAACCGGGTCGTCGCCGAAGAGCGCCCCCGCGCCCACCTCCACCGCTCCGGCCAGCCCGAACGGAAGCGGATGCGTGGCGGACAGCGCCGTCGTCACGCGCTGGTAGGTCGCGTCGCCCCCGGCGGCCTCGAGGGCGAACTGCCCGGTGAGAATGAGACCGTTGGGGTCGATCCCGGAGAACCAGCCGAGCGTCGTGCGCCCGCCCGTGAGGTTCAGCGGCTCGGCGGGGAGCACCGCGTGCGCCGTGTCGTCCCGGATCGGCTGGAGGAGGAAGAAGTCGGTAGTGAGCTCCGCGGGCCGCTGCCGCTCGTGGAACGCCTCCACCTCCCAGCGCACTCGTTGCCCGAGGCGGCGGTAGGACAGGGCCCCGCCGTTGGCCCGGTAGTACTGGGTGTGGTCGGTACCGAACAGCAGGTTGCCAGCGGACTTGGTGAGGGAGAAGGGATGGTTCCGCTCCGACATCGGCAGGAGCCGATGATAGTACCCGGACAACACCCAGCGCCGGTCTTCGGCGCCCCGCTCGACCGTCGCGGTCAGGTTCGGCTTCCGATCGCCGGAGCCGATGCGGCCTTCCAGCACGAAGGTCGTCGTCGGTGCCAGCGGGAGGCTCACGGCCGAGCCCATGCTGAGCCCCTCGACCCGGTTGTACCGCAGCAGGCCGCGCTCGAGCCCCCACGCGAAGCGGGGGCGGAATCGTCCGTAGGTCGGGAGCAGCTGCTCAAGCTCTCCGCGTAGCTCGTCGATCTCGTCGTCGGTGAATGCCGTGGGCGCCCGCTCACCGAAGTCCTCGGAGAGCTCCGGGGACGCCAGGAGGGAGTCCGGCTGCGGGACGATGACGGTGACGTAGGAGACCTTCCCCGTCTCGCGGTCTTCGACGCGCTGCTCACGGCGCGACCAGCCGGGGGGCAGCGGCCCGGTGATGGGGATCCCCGTCGAGTCCTCGTTCACGCTGTAGTCGCCGACGGTCCACTCGACGGTGAGCGGGATGCGCACGACACGTCCGAGGCGCGCCTCACCTTCCAGCGCGAAGCGCCGCGGCAGCCAGAAGCGGAACTCGTGGAGGCTGTACTCCACGGTGATGTAGGTGATGTCGGCCTGTACGGGCTGGAGGAACCCGGGTACGTCCTCCGCGTCCTCCGGCTCGTCGAGCAGAAGATCGAACGCCCGCGCCGGGCGATAGGTCGCGCGCACCAGGGAGGCCGTCTCGGCATCGAACCACAGCGAGCCCGCGACGAGGTGGAAGTCCGCGCGCCGGGGCTCCACCTTCACCTCGTAGAGCACCACCTCCCGATCGGGCAGACGGATACGAAGCGTGTCGCCCGAGGAGAAGCGGTAGTGTGCGTCGGCGCTGTCGGCCAGCGGATGCAGGGCCCAGTCGCCACCGAAGGCCATCCGGTTCCCGGACGGATCGAAGGCGAAGGCGGGCAGCTCCGCGTCATTGAGCAGCTCGTCCGGCAGCTCGCGGCGGAGGTCCTCTCGCACCTCGGCACCGGCGCCCCCGACGCGACCCTCGGCGCGCACTTCATCCCGGCGGGTGTCGGCCCCGACGATGGGGATGGCCTGGCGCGCGCCGAGCCACTGGATGGCCCGTTCGCCGTCCGCGGACCAGCGCAGGCGCGCGATCCGCTCCTGCTCGAACAGCCCCCTCTCCCTCCGGAAGCGCAGCGCCGTGAGACCGACGTAGATGCGCTCCCTGAGGAGGCCCTCGTAGCTGGAGATCCCCTCGATGTCGCGTTGGCGCGCCGCCCGGGCGCGCGTGATCAGCTCTCGCGCCGCCTCGTCGCGGAACGTGGGCGCGTCCGCGCTGTCGGCTTGCGCCCGGCCGGGAACCGGGCAGAGCCACAACGCCACGCCCGCCAGCAGATGGCAGTACCGCTGCACCCTCTGGGTCCGTTGCCGGTGAAGTGGCGGGCCGATACCATCCACACCTGCCTCCACCAAATCGTAAGGAGATCCGATGATTCGCCGCGTCCTGTCGGCCTTCGTGGCCGTAGCGCTCACCTCGGCGCCCGCGGCCGCCCAGAGCGTTCCCACGCCGCGCCAGCATTTCGGGTTCGAGATCGGTGCCGATCGCAAGCTTGCCGACTGGAACCAGCTTACTTCGTACTACGAGAAACTCGCGAAAACGAGTCAGCGGGTCATCGTCGACACCCTCGGAACCACCACCAAGGGCCGACCGTTCATCATGGTCACCGTGACGAGCGAGGCGAACCAGGCCAGGCTGGACGAGCTCCACGACGTCCAGATGCGCCTGGCCGATCCGCGCCGGGTGTCCGACGACGCCGAGCTGCAGCGCCTGCTCGACGAGGGCCGGACGGTCGTGCTCATCACGCACGGCATCCACGCGACCGAGGTAGGGGGCCCCCAGATGGCTGCGAGGCTCCTGTGGCGACTGGCCTCGTCGGACGACCCGGAGATCAAGGAGATCCTCGACAACGTGATCCTGCTGGACATCCCGTCCCTCAACCCCGACGGGCTGCAGTGGGTCGTGGACTGGTACAACCAGAACGTGGGTACGCAGTACGAAGGCGCGCCCCTCCCCTGGCTCTACCAGTTCTACGTGGGTCACGACAACAACCGCGACTGGTACGCGTTCACACAGGACGAGACGATCCTCACGATCAACGGCGCCCACAACGCATGGCACCCACAGATCGTGCACGACATCCACCAGATGGGCTCGAACGGCGCCCGCATCTTCTTCCCGCCCTATATCGATCCCTGGGAGCCCAACATCGACCCCGCGCTCCAGGCGGCGGTCAACCAGCTGGGGACGTTCATGGCCGCGCGCGTCACCGCGAACGGGATGCCGGGGGCGGTGGTGGCGGGCCAGTACGACGCCTGGACGCCCGCGCGGGCCTATCAGCACTACCACGCCGGTGCGCGTATCCTGTCGGAGACTGCGTCCGCGCGGATCGCCACGCCCATCGACGTCTCGGTCGACCAGCTGGGCCCGAACCGGAACTACGACTCGTCGCAGCGGTCGTGGAACTTCGCGGACGTGTGGCCCGGGGGACACTGGGCCCTGTCGAACATCGTGGACTACATGGAGACCGGCGCGCTCGCGCTGCTGGCCAACGCGGCCAAGAACCGGCGTTACTGGCTGGAGAACTTCTACCACATCGGGGAGCGCGCCGTTCAGAAGTGGGACGCCTGGCCCGACGCGTGGGTCATCCCGGCCGGCCAGGAGAACATGACCGGCGTGAACTACGTGCTGCGCATCCTCGCCATGGGCGACGTGGAGGTTCACCAGGCCGAGCAGGCGTTCACCGCGGACGGGATCTCGTTCCCCGAGGGTAGCTGGGTGATCCCGATGAACCAGCCCTACGCCTCGTTCGCGCAGACGATGCTCGAGGTGCAGCACTATCCCGACCTGCGCGAATACCCGGGCGGCCCGCCGCAGCGCCCGTACGACGTTACCGCGCATACGCTGCCGTATCTGATGAACATGGAGGCGGTGGCGGTCAACGAGGCCCCCACTGTGGCCATGTCGGATCCCATCGCTCCGCCCGCCTTCGACTTCACGCTTCCCGACGCGCTGCGTGGCTCCAACGCCCCGCGGGTGGGCATGTACAAGTCCTGGCAGGAGCCGATCGAGGAGGGTTGGACGCGCTGGGTGTTCGACACCTACGGAATGAAGTACGACACGCTGCACGACGCCGACGTGAAGCGGGGCTCCCTCGCGGACCGCTACGACGTGATCGTGCTCGAGGCGCAAAGCGCTCGCTCGATCCGGAACGGCTTCCCGGCCTCGGCGGTCCCGCCACGGTACGCGGGCGGGATTGGCGATCAGGGCGTCGCCGCGCTGCGGGACTTCGTCCAGGCGGGTGGCAGGTTGGTGGCCGTGGAGGACGCGACGGACCTCGTGACCGACATGTTCGGGCTCGACGTCACCAACGCGGTCGACGGGCTCGCGAACACGGACTTCTACATTCCGGGCTCCATCCTGCGGCTCGAGCTGGCCGGGGACTCAGATGTGACGCAGGGTCTGGACCCGGAGAGCATCGCCTGGTTCGGAACCGGGAGCCGGGCGTTGGACGTGGGCGACGCGAACATCCGCGTCGCCGCGCGGTATGGGTCCGGTGACCCGCTTCTGTCCGGGTGGGTCCTGGGGGGGAGCACGTTGCCGGCAAGCCGGCGATCCTGGAGGCCGACGTGGGACGGGGCTCCGTCGTGCTGTTCGGCTTCCAGCCCAACTATCGCGGACAGACGGTGGCGACGTGGCCACTCCTCTTCAACGCAATCTCTCGATGACTCAAGAACAACCCAAGGGCGGGGGACAGAAGGGTGGGGGGCAGAAGCAGCCGTGCCCCCAGTGCGGCAAGCCCTCCGGCGGCAACTTCTGCCAGCACTGCGGCGCCGCACTGGGCGGCCGCTTCTGCAACCAGTGCGGCGCGAAGATCTCCGGAGCGGCGAAGTTCTGCAAGCAGTGCGGGGCCCAGGTGGGCGCCGGGGGGCAGACGCCGGCGGTCGCCGGCAGTCGCGGTGCTGCGGCGGGGG
The DNA here is from genome assembly GCA_963848895.1 of uncultured Gemmatimonadales bacterium. GTDB lineage: Bacteria > Gemmatimonadota > Gemmatimonadetes > Longimicrobiales > Gaopeijiaceae > SZUA-318. The sequence goes on along the minus strand of CAWKGE010000009.1, from coordinate 500,436 downwards.
GCCACCGGGCGGCGGCGGCCGCGACGCTGGGCGGCAGCAACGCGCCCTGGTGGATCGCGGGCGTGGCCATGTTCGGGCTGATCCTGGTGCTGGGGTGGAGCATGGTGAGCCGCGCGGGGCCAACCGCGCCCGCCGGCGCACCGGCCGGCATGGCGCCCGGCGGCAACCCCGCGGCGGGGCAGTCCAGCATCGACCTCGAGTCGATGACGCCGCGCGAGGCCGCGGACCGGCTCTTCAACCGGGTCATGGAGACGATCTCGGCCGGCGACACGACCAACGCCCTGTTCTTCCAGCCGATGGCCGTGCAGGCGTACGAGCGCGCCGAGCCGCTGGACCTGGACGGGCTCTTCCACGAGGCGCTGCTCGAGCTGCTGACCGACCCGACGGCGGCGCTGGCGACCACGCAGCGCATCCTCGATTCCGAACCCGACCACGTCCTGGGTCTCGGCGCCGCCGCGCGGGCGGCCGAGGCCATGGGCGACTCGGCGAAGGCCGCCGAGTACTACCAGCACCTGCTGAGGGTCTACGACGAGCAGTACGCGAGGAACCTGGTGGAGTACGACGGCCACCGGGCGCTGATGGCCGAGATGAAGGACGAGGCCCAGCGCTACCTCTCCTCGCGCTGATCCGTGCGGGGAGGCTCGCCCGGGCGAGCCTCCCCCTCTCTCCATGCGCGTCTTCCTGACGGGCGGCACCGGCCTCCTCGGCTCCCACATCGCCGCGCTGCTCCGCCACGACGGCCACGAGGTGGTGGCCCTGTGCCGGCGCGATTCCGACACCACCTTCCTCGATCGGATCCGATGCGTGGTGGCGGAGGGCGACGTCCGGGGTCCGGCCGAGTCCCTCGCGCCCTCCATGGCCGGGTGCACCCACCTGGTGCACGCCGCCGCGCTGGTGTACGCCGGCGGCTCCTGGCCGAAGGTCCGGGCGGTCAACGTCGAGGGCACCCGCCACGTGCTCGAGGCCGCGCGCTACGCAGGGCGTCCGGCATGCGGTCCACCTGTCGTCGGTGGCGGTGTACGGAACGGTCGACGGGCCGGTGGACGAGGACGAGCCCACCGACCGCGCCATCTCCGAGGAGCGACCTCTACGCGCGCTCCAAGCGGGAGGCGGAGGCCGTCGCCCGCGCGGTGGAGGCGGAGCGCGGTCTCGGGGTGACCGTCCTGCGTCCGTCGGCGGTCTACGGTGAGCGGGACCGCCTCCTGACGGTGCGGCTGGCGACAGGTCGTCCGGCGGCGCGTGGCCTTCCTGCTCGGGCCCGGCGACAACACCATGCCCGTCGTCTACGCGGGCAACGTCGCGGTCGCGACGGTCTGGCGCTGGAGGCCGGTCGGGGCGGCGCCACCTTCGAGGTCGGCCTGGACCACCCGCTCACGCAGCGGACACTCTTGGAGGGGCTCGCCAGTGGGCTGGGACGGTCGCCCGCGGCTGGTCCCCATGCCGCGGCCTGGTCCGAGCGGCGGCGGCCGTCCTCCAGAGGCTGGGCGTGTCCGCGCCCGGGACGGGCCACCTCCCGCTGGGACGGGTGGCGCAATTGGCTCTGGGAGAGAACCCTTATCCTTCCGAGCGCATCCGCAGCGAGCTCGGATGGGATCCGCCGCACCGGCACGAGGACGCGCTGGAGCGGACCGGGGCGTGGTTGCTGCGACACCCGGAAGCGGCAGGCCGGTGAGGCATCGCGAGCGCGTCCCGGCACCACAATGACGTGAAGGAGTGACACGGGTATGGAGCACGACTCCGGCGCCCATTGGGCGGAGCCCTTCCCCAACCAGCATCGCCAGACCGAGGACGAGCGCCTCCTGGAGAGCGTGGAGGAGCTCGAGACCATCGGAAGGGACGCCTGGCGGATCTTCCGCATCATGGGCGAGTTCGTGGAGGGCTTCGAGGAGATGACCAAGGTGGGCCCCGCGGTGTCCATCTTCGGCTCGGCGCGGGTGCAGCCGGACGATCCCCAGTACCTGCAGTGCGTGGAGACGGCGCGCCTCCTCGGCGAGGCCGGATTCGCGATCATCACCGGCGGCGGCCCGGGCATCATGGAGGCCGCCAACAAGGGAGCCCGGGAGGCCGGCGCCCGCTCGGTGGGATGCAACATCGAGCTGCCGTTCGAGCAGCTCACGAACCCCTACGTCGACGTGGCCATCGACTTCCGGTACTTCTTCGTGCGCAAGACGATGTTCGTGAAGTACGCCCAGGCCTTCGTGATCTTCCCCGGCGGCTTCGGCACCATGGACGAGCTGTTCGAGTCCCTCACGCTCATCCAGACCGGGAAGGTGCGCCACTTTCCCGTGGTGCTCATGGGGAAGGACTACTGGGGTGGGCTCATCGACTGGATGCGCAACCGGATGGCGCCCGAGGGGAAGATCGCCCAGAAGGACCTGGACCTCTTCTTCCTCACCGACGATCCCCGGGAGGCGCGCGACCACGTCGTGCAGCGGTTCCGCCGACGCAGGGAGGCGCTGCAGGAGCGCCGCCCGAACGAGTGGGGCCCAGAGCTGTGATCAGCGCGCCCCTGCCCCTCGCCGCCGTCATCGCGGTCGCGGCGGCGCTCGCCTTCTGGCTCGACCGCCACGTACCCGCGCTCTCCAAGGTGGGCGCGTCGCTGCTGGTGCTCGTGTTCGGCGCGCTCCTGTCCAACTTCGGCATCGTGCCGGCGGCTTCGCCCGTGTACGACACGATCGCCGGGCCGGTCACCTCTCTGGCCATCGCCTGGCTGCTGCTGTCCGTGAACCTGGGCGACCTGAAGCTGGCCGGTCCGCGGATGCTCGGCGCCTTCGGGCTGGCCCTGCTGGGCACCGCGCTGGGCGCGCTCGTGGGGGCCGTGGCGCTCGCCTCCCGGCTGGGCGGGGACGCGTGGCAGCTCGCCGGGGTGTTCACCGGCACGTACACGGGCGGCTCCGTGAACTTCGTGGCCGTGGGCGGGGCCTCGGCCTGCCCGACAGCGTGTGGGCCGGCGCCACCGCCGCCGACGCCATGACCACGGGTATCTGGATGGCCGCGACCCTGCTGCTCCCGGTGTGGCTCCGGCGCTTCTATCCGCCGGTCCCCGACGGAGCTGACCGAGCTGCCGGAGGAGCGCGCGGCCGGAACGCACGTGCAACCACCCTTTCTTCGCGCCCGCGTCGCTGTCCGCGCTCGACCTGGCCGTCCTGTTCGCTGCCGGGCTGCTCCTCCTCGCCGCCGCCGACCTGACGGCGCGCCTGATCCCCCAGGTGCCCTCCATCCTCTGGCTGACCACCTATGCGCTCCTGCTGGGCCACACCCGCGCCTTTCACCGGACGGAGGGGGCCCTCCAGCTGGGCACCATGGTGCTGCAGCTCTTCTTCGTGGTCATCGGGATCTGGTCGCAGGTGGCGCAGATCGTGGCCGTGGGTGTCGTGGTCTTCGTGTACACGTTGGTGGTGGTGGGCGTCCACGGGGCTGGTGGTTTACGGCGGGGGGAAGCTGTTCAAGATGGACCTGGGCACGCTCTCGGTGGCCTCCCAGGCCGCCGTGGGCGGGCCGTCCAGCGCCCTGGCCGTGGCGGTTGCCAGGGAGTGGCCGGGGCTGGTCCTGCCCGGGATCATCGTGGGGCTGGTCGGGTACGCGGTCGGAAACTACCTGGGCTTCGGGGTAGCCTACCTTGTACGGGGCCTCGGCCTCGGCTTATGATTTCGGGCTCTGCCGGACAGCTAAAGATCCTGGCGAGTGTCGCTTAGCGACTTACCCGACGGCCCCTTTTCGTCTTACGAGCGATCCGTTCCGGCGCCGAATGGCGCCGACCGAACGGAGCGGGAGGATAGAGGCGTGAGCACCACCGCGACGGAAGCCCCCCGCGGCTACGCGCCGGAAGGGAAGGACACCGGCGTCGTCAAGCCGAAGGGCACGTCCCGGATCCGGGCCCACGAGGGCCTGGACACCATCGACATCAGGTCGCGGAAGCCCGCGTGGCTGAAGGTGCGTTCCCCGGGCGGGGACAACTACCGGCGGCTGAAGCACATGATGCGCTCCGGCGCTCTGCACACCGTGTGCGAGGAAGCCGGCTGCCCGAACATCGGCGAGTGCTGGGAGGCGGGCACCGCGACGTTCATGATCCTCGGCGACGTCTGCACGCGCGCGTGCAAGTACTGCGGCGTCGCGCACGGGATGCCCACCGAGCTGGACCGGGACGAGCCGCGCAGGGTAGCGGCGAGCGTCGCCGATCTCCAGCTCGAGCACGTGGTGATCACCAGCGTGAACCGCGACGAGCTGCCCGACGGAGGCGCGTCCATCTACGCGGAGACGATCCGGCGCATCCACGACGCGGTGCCGGGATGCTCCGTGGAGGTCCTGATCCCGGACTTCAAGGGAGACGAGGACGCCCTCCGGGTGGTCGTCGACGCGAAGCCCGAGATCCTCGGGCACAACCTCGAGACGGTCGAGCGGCTGCATCCGGACGTCCGGCCGGGCGGGCGCTACTGGCGCTCGATCTCGTTCCTGGGTGCCGTGAAGAAGATGGATGCGTCCATGCTCACGAAGACGGGCATCATCCTCGGCATGGGGGAGGAGCCCATGGAGATCCGTCAGGCCATGGCGGACCTCCGCGAGGCCGCGGTCGACATCCTCACGCTCGGGCAGTACCTGCGCCCCTCGCCGATGCACATTCCCGTGGCGCGCTGGGTCTCGCCGGACGAGTTCGCGGAGTGGAAGCGGATCGGCGAGGGCGAGCACGGCTTCAGGCACGTCGAGTCCGGCCCGCTCGTGCGCTCCAGCTACCACGCCAAGGAGCAGGCCCGCGAGGTGGAGGCCGGTGGCCCCGGCGCGATCACCGATGTCATGGAGGCCGACGTTCCGGCTCCGGCCGAGATGCGTACCACGACGACCGGGCTGGACCTGGTCCAGCTCGAGCTCGGCCGGCCGGGGAAGCCGACCGGGGGAACCCGCTGACCACCATGGCCCAGACCAAGACCACGACCAAGCGTTCGAAGAGCGCCGACGCGCTGGGTCGGCACGGCGTGAGCCCCGAGCTCGCCCTCGACCTCCTGCGCGACATGCTCCTCTACCGCCGCTTCGAGGAGAAGGCCGAGGAAGCATACGCGATCGGCAAGATCGGTGGCTTCTGCCACCTGCACATCGGACAGGAGGCCGCCGCCGCCGGGTGCATCAAGCCGCTGCGCGTCCAGGACTACGTGATCGGCGCCTACCGCGAGCACACGCAAGCGCTCGCCAAGGGCGTGCCGGCCCGAGCCGTGATGGCCGAGCTGTACGGAAAGGCGGAGGGCGCCTCCGGTGGAAAGGGCGGCTCGATGCACATCTTCAACCGGGAGGTCCGCTTCATGGGCGGACACGGCATCGTCGGAGGACAGGTGCCACTCGGGACCGGTATCGCGTGGAAGATCAAGTACCGCGAGGAAGACAACGTCGTCGTGTGCTTCATGGGTGACGCGGCCGTCAACCAGGGGAGCTTCCACGAGGCGCTGAACATGGCCGCCATCTGGGACCTGCCGGCCATCTACGTGGTGGAGAACAACGAGTACGGCATGGGCACCGCGTTCCGCCGCGTCTCGCTCACCGAGATCGTCGAGAAGGCGTCCCCCTACGGCATACCGGCCAGCGAGGTGGACGGCCAGGACGTGCTCGCCACCTACGCCCACTTCCGCGACCTGGCGGACGAGGTGAGGAACGGCGGCGGGCCACGATTCGTGGAGGTGCGCACCTACCGCTTCCGCGGCCACTCGATGTCCGATCCCGTCTCCGGCACCTACCGCAGCAAGGACGAGGTCGACCGCTACACGCACGAGCAGGACCCGATCTCTCTGCTGCGCGAGCGCCTCTTCGACGGAGGCCATCTCGACCAGGACGCGCTCGAGGCGATGGACGCCGAGGTTCGCGAAACCGTCCAGGATGCGGCCGAGTTCGCGGAGGACGCCGCGGCGCCCGGCCCCGAAGCCCTCTACGAGCACGTCTGGGCCGACCTCGACGTCCGCGGACGGCTGCGCTTCGACGGAAGGGAGGGTCCGCTCATGGCGGTGATGACCTACCGCGAGGCGCTCAACGCGGCGCTGCGCGAGGAGATGGAGCGCGATCCGGACGTGTTCCTCATGGGCGAGGAGGTCGCCGAGTACGACGGTGCCTACAAGGTGTCCAAGGGCCTCCTCGAGAAGTTCGGGCCCGGGCGCGTGGTGGACTCTCCGATCAGCGAGCTCGGGTTCGCGGGTCTGGGCGTCGGGGCCGCGATGGCCGGGCTGCGGCCCGTCATCGAGTTCATGACCTTCAACTTCGCCTTCCTGGCGATCGACCAGGTCATCAACTCCGCCTCGAAGATGCTGTACATGAGCAACGGGCAGTTCCCGATCCCCATCGTCTTCCGCGGGCCGACGGGTGCGGCGCTGCAGCTGTCCGCCCAGCACTCGGTAGCGGCGGAGACGTACTACCTCCACTCACCCGGCGTGAAGGTGGTCGTGCCCGGCACCCCCGCCGACGCCAAAGGCCTCCTGAAGGCAGCGATCCGCGACGACGACCCCGTCGCGTTCATGGAGGGCGAGCTGCTCTACAACTTCAAGGGCGAGGTGCCGGACGACGACGACTTCGTCATTCCGCTCGGCGTGGCGGATTTGAAGCGCGAGGGATCCGACGTCTCGATCATCACCCACGGGAAGATGATCCACGTCGCCATGCAAGCCGCGCAGAAGCTCGAGAAGGACGGCATCGAGGCGGACGTCCTGGACCTGCGCACGCTGCGCCCCCTCGATGTGGACGCGATCGTCGAGACGGTGAAGAAGACCAATCGCGCCGTCTACCTCGAGGAGGGCTGGACCTACCTGGGCGTGGGCGCCCAGATCGTCGCCACCATCCAGGAGGAGGCCTTCGACTGGCTGGACGCGCCCGTGCTGCGCGTCGCCCAGGCCGACGTCCCGATGCCGTACGCGAAGAACCTGGAGATGATGGCCAAGCCCAACGCCGACCGCGTGGTAGAAGCCTGCAACAAGGTGCTGTACCGGTGAGGATGAGGGTGAGGGCGCGCTCGAAGGTATGAACCTGTCGACTCAACCCGGACGTGCCGAGATGGAGTGCGTGGGTAGGAGGCCAAAGAGCGCCACCGAGGAGTACCTGGATGGTACTTCGCAGGTGGCGCGACGCCGCGCCGACGACGCCACGCGCCCGTATCGGCGCGCGCTCGCATGATCACAAAGGTACACATGGAGGCGCTGTCCCCGACCATGGAGGAGGGACAGCTCGTCAGGTGGCTCAAGTCGGAGGGCGACGAGATCGCCAACGGCGACGTCCTCGCCGAGATCGAGACCGACAAGGCCACCATGGAGCTCGTCGCCCGGGGCGCGGGTACGCTGCGCAAGGTGTTCCTCGGGGAGGGCGGCACGGCCCCGGTCGGTGAGGTGATCGCGGTGATCGCCGCACCGGACGAGGACATCTCCGGCGTCAGCGGTGCGGAGGGCGGAGCCGCGCCGGCTGCCGCGCCCGAAGCGGCGGCGCCCGCTGCGAAAGCCGGAGGCACGAGCCGGCGGCAGCCCCGACGCCGGCGCCTGCCGATGCCCCGCCGGCGTCCGAGGGCGGGCGGGTGAAGGCGTCGCCCCTGGCGCGCCGTCTCGCCGACGACCTGGGCGTGGACCTCGCCCGCGTGGAAGGCTCCGGGCCCGGCGGCCGCATCGTGAAGCGTGACGTCGAGGCGGCGAAGGAGCGCGGCGTCGCCGCGCCGGTCGCGGGTGCGGTCGGATGGACGCCCGACGAGGCCGAGTACGAGGACGTGCCGGTCTCGCAGATGCGCAAGACGATCGCCAAGCGGCTGGTCGAGTCCATCGGGCCGGTGCCCCACTTCTTCCTCACCGTCGACGTGGACATGGGACGGGTGGTGGAAGCGCGGCGCCGGGTCAACGAGATGCTGGAGAAGAGCGGCGAGAAGGTGTCGCTCAACGACATCCTGCTGAAGGCGGTGGCCGGCGCGCTCCGCCGCCACCCCGACTGCAACGCGCAGTGGCACGGAACGCACGTCCGCCGCTTCAACGCCGTGCACCTGGGCGTGGCCGTCGCCATCGACGACGGCCTCATCACGCCGGTGGTGAAGAACGCGCACCTGAAGGGGATCGCACAGATCGCTGTCGAGGTCCGCGAGCTCGCCGCGCGGGCACGTGAGAGGAAGCTGATGCCCGACGAGTACACGGGCTCGACCTTCTCGGTCTCGAACCTGGGGATGTTCGGCATCCACGAGTTCACGGCGATCATCAACCCGCCCGAGGCGGGCATCCTGGCAGTCGGCGGCGTGGAGGACACGCCGGTCGTGGTGGACGGCGAGGTGGTGGTGCGCCCACGCATGCGCATCACGATGAGCTGCGACCACCGCGTCATCGACGGGGCACAGGGCTCTCGCTTCCTGGCGACGCTTCGGGCCATGCTCGAGGAGCCGACGGCGATCCTGGTGTAGGACTCGGGAGGGTGCGCCTCACGCCGGATCTTCGGCGTAGCTGCCGAGCACACGGACCTCCGACCCGGATGCGCGGAGCTCCTCCACGCACGCCGACTGCTCGGACAACGTGGCTCCCCGCAGGTCGGCGTAGAAGCGGTATTCCCACGGCGTGCCCGGGATCGGACGGGACTCCAGGCGCGTCAGGTCCACGCCCGCGCCGCGCGAAGCAGCCGAGGGCACAGAACAGCGAGCCCGGGCGGTGCCGCACCGTGAAGGCGATCGACGTCTTGGCGCCCGTCTGCGATGGCGCCGCGGGCTCGGCCGCTACCGCCAGGAAGCGCGTGTAGTTGCGCGGATCGTCTTCGATGCCGTCCAGGAGCACCCGTCCTCCGTAGAGCTCCGCCGCGAGCGCGGAGCCGATGGCCGCGTCGTAGTCGACATCGCCGCCGAGGAGGTCCCGTACGCTTCCCGCCGTGTCGTACGCGACCACCGGACGGATCTCCGGACGCTCGCGGAAGAACCGGTGGCACTGCTGCAGCGCCACCGGGTGGGAGGCCGCGGACCGCACGTCACCGATCTCCCGGTCGGGGGGAACGACGAGGCACAGGCCGATCCGCACGCGTGTCTCGGCGACAGCGTGCAGGGCGTGCTGCACGAGGAGGTCGAGGTTGCGCTGCACGGACCCCGCCAGCGTGTTCTCCACCGGCACCATGCCGAGGTCGGCCGAGCCGGAGGCCACCGCCCCGAAGAGGTCCTCGAACGTCCTGCAGGGTAGGATCTCCGGTTCGGAATGCGCGACGCGGAGCGCAGCCGCGTGGCTGAACGCTCCGCGCTCTCCCTGGATCGCCACCGTGCTCACGACGGGTCCTCCGGCGCGCTCCGTGCCGTGAGCTCGGGCGGCACTGGAGGCCTGGGGTGGGTCGCGCGGTCCATGGTCTTTCTCGTCCTTGGTCGTGAAGGCGAAAACGAAGAGGCGGCCCGGCGATTCTGCCGGGCCGCCTCGAGTCGATCGGGCTGGTGTCGGTCGCTACGTTCGTTGGACGTCGGCGTCGCACCCCGGCAGGGCTCTGCTGGTGTGGACGGTAAATCGCCTGGTCCGATCGCTCATGAGGGTCACGCCCCTAGACTCCACCCGCGAAAGGCCGTGGTCAAGGGCCGGCACACGCGGCCCCTCCTTCACATCCCGCCCCGGCTCCAGGGCGGAACGATCTGGTTCATGCGCGCATAGGCGATGAGCTGACCCAGATGCTCGTGCATATCGGCCGTCCCCATCGCCACCGCCGCGCCGGCCGTTGTGCTCCGCCCGAAGAAGTTGACCTCCTTCATGCGGCCCGCGTCGTCCATCCCCTCCACCGCGGAGATCATGTTGTCGAATGCCTCGTTCAACTCGGCGACGAGCGCCGCACGGTCGAGGGCCGCCGCCCGTCCGATCTCGGCGCCGAAGTCGGCGCCCGCCCCCGACGGCAACGGGGTGCCCCACATTGTGGGGAAGAGGTTGGTCTCGGCCACCATGAGGGCGAGGACGTCCTTCACGGACCGCACGCCCTCCATCGGACGCCAGTCGTACGAGCCCTCGGGGAAGGCCTCGGCCAGCCTGGCGAACTTCGACTTCATGGCCTTCAGGTCGGCGACCTGAACTTCCTTCATCGACGCGGTCGCCTGGGCGCCGCCCGAAGCGGGGCCCACCAGGGTCGTCGCGAGCGCGACCGCACCCCACATCGTCATCCTTCCCATCGCGCACTCTCCATTTCAGAGGAAGTGATCGGCCGGGGTCGGAGTTACCTACGGGGCGCGGCCCGACCCGTGACCGCCACCCGCCTCGCCAGGCGGCCGTGGCCGCGGTAGAGTTCGGCCACCATGAGACATCTCCCAGAGCTGTTCCGGAACAATCGCGCCTGGGCGGAAGGCCATCTGGCGCGGGATCCTTCCTACTTCGCCGAGCTGGCCAGAGACCAGCGGCCCACCTACCTGTGGATCGGCTGTGCCGACAGCCGGGTGCCGGCCAACGAGATCGTCGGGCTTCCGCCGGGAGAGCTGTTCGTGCACAGGAACGTGGCCAACGTCGTCGTGCACACGGATCTCAACTGCCTGTCGGTGCTCCAATTCGGCGTCGAGGTGCTGCGCGTGCCCCACGTCATCGTGTGTGGTCATCACGGGTGCGGGGGTGTGGCCGCCGCCTGGCGCGGCCGACCCGTAGGCCTGGTCGACAATTGGCTGCGCCACGTCGAAGACGTCGCGACCCGGCACGCGGACGAGCTCGCCGTCATCGACGACGAGGCCGCGACGATCGACCGGCTCGCGGAGCTGAACGCCCTGGAGCAGGCCATGAACGTCTGTCGCACCACGATCGTGCAGGATGCCTGGCGCCGGGAGCAGCCGCTCACCGTCCACGGATGGATCTACGGCCTATCGGACGGCCTCCTGCGCGACCTGGGCTTCGCGGTCGCCGGCGCGGAGGAGGTGGAGACCGCCTACCGCGACGCGATCGAATCTTCCGCACGGGGCGCCGGCCGAGGCACGGCGCACTGACACGCCGCGGGGCGGGCGAACCGCCCGCCCCGCGTGCTCAGTCCGACTTCAACACCCGCATCGGCTCCACGCCCGCCGCACGGCGGGCGGGGATGTACACGGCGAGGGCGGCCACCCCCAACAGGAGGAGCGGCACGCCCGCGAAAGCGATCGGGTCGAGAGCGCTGACGTTGTAGAGCAGGCCGCGCACGAGGCGGGCCGCACCGGCGGCGCCGACCAGACCGAGGGCGGTGCCGATCACCGCGAGCCTGAGCCCCTCGACGAGCACGAGCCTGAGCACCCTGCTCCGGTCCGCGCCCAGCGCCACCCGGATGCCGAGCTCGCGCTTGCGTTGGGCGACCGAGTAGGCCATGACGCCGTAGATCCCTACCGCCGCCAGCACGAGCCCGAGCACTCCGAAGAGACCGAGCACCGACCCGCCCAGTCGCGCCGGCAACAGCGCGATGCCCATGTGGTCCTCCATGGTGCGCACGTCGAAGACGGGCAGGTCGGGGTCGTGAGCCCGCACGATCTGCTGGATGCGGCGCAGCGCCGACTGCGGGTCGCCGGCGGTGCGGGCCACGATCGTCAGGCCCGACGTGGACAGCTCGCGCTCCGGGAGGAACATCATGTCCGTGGGGCCTTCACCCAGGCTGCGGTACTTCCCGTTGGCGACGACGCCGATGACCTGCCGGTCCTTTCCGGCCGTGTGGACGATCTTCCCGATGGCCGACTGGCCCGGCCAGAAGTGCTCCGCCATGCGCTGGTTGACGATGATGACCGGAGCGCCGCTCGCGTCGTCCTGCGCGCGTGAAGGTGCGACCTTCGACCATCCCGACGCCGAGTGCCTCGAGGAAGCCCTCGGTGACCCTCGCGAACATGAGGCTCTGCAGCTCTCCCTCCGCGAACTCGTACCCGGGAATCGTCGACGCCGCGGTCCGAGCCGCTGATCCCGAGGGGCAGCCAGTCGGACAGGCCCGACCGCCCGGACCTCGGGGAGCGCACCCACCTCCTGGAGCACTTCGTCCCAGAATGCGCGGGAGCGGGCCTCGTCGTATCCCTGGAGCCCAGGGTCCGCGGCCGCGGTCACCAGGTTGGCCGGCTCCGCGAACCCGGGGTCGATCTCCGTGGCGCCCTGGAGGCTGCGCAGGAAGAGGCCCGAGCTCACGAGGAGCAGCAGTGAAAGCGCGATCTGCACGACGACCAGGCCGCTGCTCATGCGCGACCGGCCCGCCTTGCCGGCGGACTCGCCCTTCACGGCCGCCATCACCTCCGGCTTGACCGCCTGCAGCGCCGGCGCCAGGCCGAACAGGATCCCGGTGAGGAGGGAGACCACGAGGGTGAAGAGGAGCACGCGGTCGTCCATCTCCACACCGAAGTGCCAGGGCCCGTCCATCGGCGGGCGGATGTTCGACAGCACCCCCACCGCGAGGTGGGCGAGTCCGAGCCCCGCGAGCCCGGCGAGCGTGGCGAACACCAGGCTCTCCGTCAGGAGCTGGCGCACGACGCGGAACCGACCCGCACCGAGGCTGAGGCGAATCCCCATCTCGCGGCGACGCTCGCGAGCCCGCGCCAGGAAGAGGTTCGCCACGTTCACGCAGGCGATCAGCAGAAGGAGCAGGACGACCGCCATGATCACCGCGCTCATCCCGACCTGGGCGCTCCGGAACATCGGGTGGATGCCCGCGTCTGCCTGCCGCACGATCGTGGTCCCCACCTGGTCGTCGTAGGAGTCGGGAAGCTCTTCGCGCAGGTGGGCGAGCGTGGCGTCCACGACCTCCTGGGCGCGCTGGAGCGTGACGTCGTCCCGCAGGCGGGCCTCGACGTTCATCATGTTGTTGCCGCGGGACTCGATCAGGTTCTGCCCCGGGTCGATCTGCATCTGCATCATCAACGGCACGTAGACCGGGACGCTCGCGAAGGTCACGGGCCCCTTGAAGTCCGCCGGCGCCACGCCGACCACCTCGAAGGGATGGCCGTTCAACACCAGCGTGCGGCCGACGACGGTGGGGTCCCCCCCGAACCGCTCCTCCCAGAAGCCGTTGCCGAGGATCGCCACCGGGTGCGCGCCGGGTCCCACCGACTCCTCGCCCGGGATGAACGCCCGTCCGAGGACCGGTGTCACGCCGTAGGTCTGGAAGAAGTTGGCGCTCACCATCATTCCCATGATCCGCTCGCTGCGTCCGTCGGCCGACACCGACATCGGCGCGAAGTTGTAGGCGGCCACGCTCTCGAAGGCCTCGCCCGTACGGTCGCGCAGATCCTGGTAGTGGGGGATCGAGTTGGAGCCGTACTCCATGCCCGGCCACGCGCGGTAGAGCTGGACGAGCCGGTCCGGATCCTTCGCACCGGGGAGCGGGCGGAGGAGCAACCCGTTCACGGCGGAGAAGGTGGCCGCGTTCAGCCCGATCCCGAGCGCGAGGGTGATCACCGCGGCGGAGGTGAAGACCGGGTTCTTCACGAGCATGCGCAGGGCGTACCGGAGGTCCTGAAGCAGATCGTTCATTATCGTCCCCACCCTGTCGTCGTCTTGCGGCCGATGGGCCAGCGGCACGGAATTCAGGAAGTCGCGAAGGAGGAAGAGCATGAGACGGATACCGCCCCGCGTGCCCGCGAAGCGTGGCTCACGGCGCCGATCGTCGAAGACCTGCAGGAGATCGGCCTCGTAGCGCTCGCGGAAATCCGCGGGGTAGAGGGCCAGGAGCCGGCGATAGAGGCGCCGGATGCGGTCGCGCCGCTCCGTCATATCCCCATCCTCTCCTGCGCCACCGACACCGCGCGCAGGAGTCGCTCGGACTCGGCGCGCAGCGCCGCCTTCCCGAGCACCGTGATCCGGTAGTACCGCCGCCGCTCGGCGTGCCGCCCGTCTTCGCCCGGGTTCTCGGCTTCCGCGATCAGCCCTCTCTCGGTCATGCGCTGCAGCGAACCGTAGAGCGTGCCGGGACCCATCGACGATGCGCCCCTCCGTGAGGGCCTCCACCTCCTGGGCGATGGCGTATCCGTGGCGCGGCTCGCTGGCGAGCGCGACCAGGACGTGGAAGACGGTCGGGGTAAGGGGCAGGACGATGGTCGAGCTCGGGGCGTCCGGACATGTCGTCTCCCGGGGGCGGTCGGTACATCCGCCACGGATGTATCCGTCGCAGAGGGACTACGACCGGATGAGCGCGCGGGTTTCAGGGGGACCGGAACCCCGCCCTACCAGCCCCCTCCGCCGCCTCCTCCGAACCCGCCTCCGCTGAACCCACCCCCGCCGCCGAATCCGCCGCCTCCGCCGAAGCCGGATCCGCCGCTGCTGCGCGGGCCGGACCCGAGGGCGGTGGACGCCGCAGCGGACATCTGGCCCATGCTGCTCACGAAGCTCGTGGTGTGGAAGCCCCCGTGCCACGTTCCCACGTACCACGTCGGTGGCTCGGTGTAGATGTCCTCGAACGCCTTCGCCCACTTGCGCTCCACGCCGAAGGCCATGGCGTAGGGAAGGAACCGCTCGAACATCTCGGGCGACGTGATCATCCGATTGAACCGGTCCGACTCGACCCGGTCGAGGAACTCCTCGAAGCCCAGGACGAGCTCCAGCGTGCGGGTCCCCTTCACGGTCCGAGCCGGCATGAAGAAGCCGAATGCGAAGATCGGAATGGCCGTGCCCACCGCCGCGAGGATCGCGGTCACGGGAGCCAGGCTCAGCCGGTCGGCGAGCACGACGCCGACGAAGACGCCGGCGGCGAGGACCACCAATCCCGCCACCATGTACCGGCCCAAGGTCTTGTCGGGCCGGCTGTGGTAGTAGCCGCGCCGGATCAACTCGTCGAAGACGCCGCTGCGGACGGTGGGAAGGTGGGCGTAGAACTCGTGCTCGAGGTCCGACATCTTCACCGCCCCCGGGATGCCGTCGATCTCGATGCCGCCGAAGACACCGCGCAGCACCTCCCGCTCGTGGGGGCGTAGCTCGGACCAACTCTCCCGGGGCTTGAGGGGGACGAGTGCATAGTCGGTCCGTCCGATCCACTTCTTGAGCAGCCCGTCCGGCTCGACCTCTTCGATGCGCAGGTAGCCGCGCACGGCGAGGTCGACCAGCGCGGCCGTGATGTCCCTCAGATCCGGTCTGTTGTCCACCAGCGTTCCGGCCTCCGCGGGGGACATCCCCTCCGGCGGCTCGTATTGGGGCGACACGGACTGCCGGTCCGGGTCTCGGCCTCGAGTGGACCAGAGACGCCACATCGTCAGGAGGCTGAGGAGCGGGAGCACCAGGAGCCAGTTCGCCTCGATGAAGCGGAAGGCCTTGTGGATCCACGACGGGCGCTGCACCACGCCCGGGTTCCAGGCGATCGCGATGGTGAGCCCCTCCCGGTAGTTGAGGGGCCGACGGGTCTCGAAGAAGAAGCCGTCGTCCGTCTCCTCGACGGTGGTGGCGTTCTCCGTGGAGCCGTATCCACCCGTCCAGGAGGCGGTGCGGGTTCCGGTGACGCCCTGCGGGAGGATGACCATCGCCGATGCGGCCCGGATGGGCATCTCCCATTCGTCACCGGTGACGTTCCAGTAGAGCTCGTCGTACTCGTCCCAGAACTTCAGGGCGTTGGGGACCCGGTAGTGGATGAAGACCGAGCGCGTCGCGTTCTCAGCGCCCGGGACGCGGATCTTGATCTGCCGATAATGCCGCTCCCGGGACGACCAGAACTCGTAGGGCTCGCCTCCGGGACCGGTGACCGTCACGTCCTTCAGCGACAGCCGATAGGAGAATCCCTGAGGAGTCCGATACTCGACGGGGATCGTGCGGAAGATGCCGTTCCACGATCCGTGGAAATGCACCTGGATCTCCTCACGCACGTCGATCCACCCCGACTCCTCCACCCGGACGGTGGCGTCGAAGCGCTCGATCTGGAGGCTGCGTTGCGCCGCGGCGAGGCCAGGGCGAACCAGCGTGCAGACGGCGGCCACGGCGAGCGGGACCGCGGCACGCAGGACACGCGCGAAGGGCGACGGTCGACGGGCCAGGACTGCCCTTCCCGCGGGCCCTCGACCCGCCCGCCGTCCCTTCATCCGGTGTGCGCCCCTCAGTCGAACTTCACGTGGGGCGTCGCCTTCTCCGCCTCGTCGACCTCGAAGAACTCGCGCTCCCCGAAGCCGAAGGCACGCGCGATGAGCACGCTCGGGAAGGTCTGGGTCTTGGTGTTGAAGTCCCTGACCACGGCGTTGTAGTAGCGGCGGGCCTGCGCGATCTGCTCTTCGATCTGCGACAGCGTGGCCTGCAGGTCGCGGAACCCGCCCGCCGCCTGGAGCTGGGGGTAGGCCTCCGCCAGCGCGAACAGCGACTTGAGCGCCCCGGTCAACGCGCCTTCGGCCTGCGCCTTCGCGGCGGGACCCTGGGCCCCCATCGCGGCTGCGCGCGCCTGGACAACCTGCTCCAGCGTCTCCTTCTCGTGGCTCGCGTATCCCTTGACCGTCTCCACCAGGTTCGGAACCAGGTCGTAGCGGCGCTTGAGCTGGACGTCGATGTCCGCCCACGCGCCGTCGGCCCGCTCGCGCAGCTTCACGAGCGAGTTGTACATCACTACGGCCACGACCACGACCGCGATGACGACGAGAAGCTCCCACATGTCGGTTTCTCCCGCTGGGTGGCCTGATGACGTCGTGCCGAATACGGGGATTGTACGCGGGCCCTTCAAAGGACGCCACGTGTTATCCGCGCCGCGGCTCTTCGGAGCCGCTTCGGGGTTTACCCTCTTCGTGGGGCACCCTAGTTTGCTTGATTCTTCAATGGTATGCGACGATTCGGGGCTTCTTCGCCCCTCTTCTCAGAGCGAGGTAGCGCGTGGCTGGCAAGGCAGATGGCGACCACTTCGACCTGGTGATCATAGGCAGCGGCCCCGGGGGATACGTGGCGGCCATCCGGGCGGCACAGCTCGGCATGAGCGTCGCCTGCGTCGAGGTGGACAAGCTCGGCGGCGTGTGTCTGAACATCGGCTGCATCCCGACGAAGGCCCTGCTGACCAGCGCGTTTCTCGTCAACGAGATGAAGGACGGTGAGAAGCACGGGATCCTCGCGAAGGAGGTCTCGTTCGACCTCGCTCCCGCGCAGAAGCGGAGCCGCGCGGTGGCCGACCAGATGAACCGGGGCATCGCGCACCTGTTCAAGAAGAACAAGGTCACGCACATCGAGGGGTTCGGACGCCTCAAGGGGAAGGGCAAGGTGGAGGTCGAGGCGGCCGACGGGACCACCCGCGTCCTCGATGCGAGCCACGTCATCGTCGCCACCGGCTCCAGGCCGCGGGACCTGCCGGTCCTGAAGATCGACGAAGATCGCATCTGGTCGTCGACCGGCGCCCTCATGCGGCAGAGCGCGCCGGCCTCACTGCTCATCGTGGGGGCCGGCGCGATCGGGATGGAGTTCGCCGACGTCTTCGCCTCCTACGGTAGCAAGGTGACCATCGTGGAGGCGTTGGAGCGGATCCTCCCCCTCGAGGATGCCGAGATCTCGAAGTTCATGGAGCGCTCCTACAAGAAGCGCGGGATGGACGTCCATACGTCGGCGCGCTTCGAGAAGGCCGACGTCCAGGACGACGGGGTCGCGGTGACGTTCCGCGACGCCAAGGGCGAGGCCCACGAGATGAAGGTGGACTATGTTCTCTCGGCGGTGGGCCGCGTCCCGAACTCCGAGGGGCTCGGGCTCGACACCGTCGGTGTGAAGACCGACGAGCGGGGCTTCATCACTGTGGACGAGCGCCTGCGCACGAACGTGGAGGGTGTCTACGCGATCGGCGACGTGACGGGCCACCAGCTCCTCGCGCACAAGGCCAGCCACGAGGGCGTCGTGTGTGTCGAGCACATCGCCGGCCAGGGGCACGGGACCGTGGACTACGAGAACGTCCCGAACTGCACCTACTGCCATCCGGAGGTTGCGTCGGTCGGGCTCACCGAGGAACAGGCCCGCGAGCGCGGCTTCGACATCGAGGTCGGCAAGCTACCCTGGGTGGCGATCGGCCGCGCCGTGGCGGCCGGCCACGCGGACGGCTTCGTGAAGATCATCCGCGACAAGAAGTACTCCGAGATCCTCGGCGCCCACATCGTCGGGCCCAGCGCGACCGAGCTGATCGCCGAGTTCGTCGTGGGCCGACACCTGGAGTCGACGGTCGAGGAGATGGAGAAGGCGATACATCCACATCCGACCCTGTCCGAGGGCGTGTCCGAGGGAGCGCTCGCGGCGCTCGGCCGCCCGATCCACATCTGATGGACGGTGACGCGGAGTGGGGAGTCGGCCGCGGCCCGGCAGCAGAGCCGGACGTCCCGGCGCCGCGTGACTGGCCGGAGGGCGAGGAGCGAGCCCTCCGTCTGTGGATCGCGCTCGCGCGCTGCTACTCGACGTTCTCGCGGGCCGTGGCGTGCAAGGTCCAGGAATACGGGCTCACGACGCCGCAGTTCGGGATCCTGGAGGCCCTGCACCACCTCGGCCCGCTCTCCCTGGGCGAATTGGCGGACAAGCTACTGGTTACGGGCGGGAACGTGACCTACGTGATGGATCGTCTCGAGGAGCAGGGACTGGTCTATCGCGAGCGCTCACCGGAGGATCGGCGCATCATCACGGCCAAGCTCACCGCCAAGGGCAAGGCGCTGATCGCCGACGTCTTCCCGGAGCACCGCACCTACATCGAGACCCTCGCGGCCCACCTCAGCACGGAGGAGCAGGAGCAGATGCGGGCGCTCCTGAAGAAGCTGGGCCGCGCGGTGCGGGAGAACGACCTGAGCTGAGGTTGCCGCGCGCGCTCCACGGGGCGGATCGCATGCGAGGGGACCGCGGCCGGAACGGGCTTCACGCCGGCTGGGTCTCGCCGGCCTCCAGCTCCACGTCGATTCCCCGGATCTTCAGGACCCGGGTCACCGCCTCGCCGATCTTGTTGTTCGGGGTCGAGGCTCCGGCGGTGATCCCGAGCTGAAACGGTCCCTCAGGCAGCCACGTCTCCTCGATGGCCTCCGGGGCCCCCGGGTCGAGCTCGGGCTTGTGCCGGATCCGGCCCGTCTCCACCTCGATGCACGAGGCGTCCTCGATGTGGAAGGTGCGCGTGTGCTGGCGGCACAGGTGCGCGAGGTGGTTGGTGTTCGACGAGTTGTAGCCGCCGATCACGATCATGATGTCGGGCGGGTCCTTCATCATCTCGGCGACCGCGTCCTGACGCTCCTGCGTCGCGGAGCAGATGGTCCCGAACGATCGGTAGTGCCCCTCGATGTTCTCGAAGCCGTACCGCTCGACCATCGCCTCGTGGATCTTGATGCCGATCGCGATCGACTCGCTTGCGAGCATGGTCGTCTGGTTCGCGACGCCCACCTTCACCAGGTCGACCCCCGGGTCGAAGCCGGGGGTGGCCTTGCGGACGAAGTGGTCCATGAAGGCCTCGCGCGACAGCCGGCCGGGGCGACGCGCGATATAGTCGCACACCAGCATCGCCTCCTCCATGTCACGCACCACGAGGTACTTGCCGTCGTTGTATTTCGTGGCCTGCGAGGCCGTGGCCCGCGACTCCTCGTGGCGTGTACTTGCCGTGGATGATCGACGTGAACCCAGCACGCGCGTATCCCTCCACCCGTTTCCACACGTGGAGCACCGAGCCGCAGGTCGTGTCGACGAGGATGCACCCCACCTTCTTCAAGGTCTCGAAGTCGTGCGTCGTCACGCCGAAGGCCGGGAGGATCACGACATCCTCCGACGTCACGTGGGAGAAGTCGAAGCGTCCCTTCGGGTCGGGATAGACGAACTTGATCCCCATGTCCGTCATGCGCTGGTTCACATGCGGATTGTGGATGATCTCGCCGACGAGGTAGATCGTCCGGTCCGGGAACTTGTGGACGGTCTCGTAGGCGTAGTCCACGGCCCGATCCACGCCGTAGCAGAAACCGAACTCCTGCGCGAGCCGGACGGTCACGTCGCCGAAGGAGTCGGTGTATCCTCGGCCGCGCACGCGCTCGACCAGCGCCGAGTGGTACTCGGCGTCGATGAGGGGCCTGAGCTCCTTCTTCAGTCCGAAGCCCTTGCGGAAGTAGGTCTGTTCCATGTGAGGCGATCCGTCTCGATGGCGGTTCCCACGGAGCCCCAAGCTACCCCTCGCGCCGGACAGGGGTCCTCTCCGGAGGGGCCGCGGACGGCCCCGCGGCTCCTCGGCGGCGCACGGCCTCGACCGGACCCCCGACCATGGGCCCGGGTAGTGGAGGGCCATGTCCTTCCTCGCGCGTCTCGCACTGCTGTTCGTGATCGTGCCGGTGCTGGAGCTCATGCTCTTGATCCGCATCGGGGAGTGGGTCGGCCTGTGGCCGACGCTCGCCCTCGTGGTGCTCACCGGAGCCACGGGGGCGGCGCTGGCGCGCGCGGAGGGCTTGCGCGTCCTCTGGCAGTTCCAGAGCGAGCTGGCGCGGGGCCGGCTGCCGGGTCGGGCGCTCCAGGACGGGATCGCGGTCCTGGTGGGGGGCGCATTCCTCCTGACGCCGGGCATCCTCACGGACCTGGCGGGCTTCGCCCTCCTCTTCCCCCCACCCGGCGCTGGATCCAGAAGCGGGTACGGGCGTCGTTGGAGCGCCGGATCCGGGAGGGCACGGTCCATCTGACGATCCTCGGGCCGGGTGGCGCGTGGCCCCCGTTCGGAGGCGGTGCGCCTCCCGGGGACCTGGATCCCGACAAGGAGATCCGGATGGACCGTGGGGACGAGAACCCGTAGCTTAGCCCGCCTCTCCGCACGTCCGATCGGACCCCAGGCTCGGCAGGATCCCCCCATGGCCCAAGACATCTCCTTCCTCGAGAAGCTCCTCGATGCCCCCGGACCGTCCGGGTTCGAGGTGCGCCCCGCGCGGGTCTGGCGCGAGGAGGCCACCGCGTTCGCCGACGACGTGCACGTGGACGTGAGCGGGAACTCCTACGCCTCGGTCAATCCGGACGGGCGCCCACGGGTGATGCTCGCCGGGCACATCGACGAGATCGGGCTCCAGGTCATGCACATCGACGAGAAGGGGTTCCTGTACGTCGACGAGATCGGCGGGTGGGACCCGCAGGTGCTCGTGGGCCAGCGGGTGACGATCCTCGGGCGCCGGGGCGACGTGCCGGGCGTGATCGGGAAGAAGGCGATCCATCTGATGACCCAGGAAGATCG
Organism: uncultured Gemmatimonadales bacterium; assembly: GCA_963848895.1. Taxonomy (GTDB): domain Bacteria; phylum Gemmatimonadota; class Gemmatimonadetes; order Longimicrobiales; family Gaopeijiaceae; genus SZUA-318. The sequence continues at coordinate 479,430 of CAWKGE010000009.1, read as the reverse complement.
GGGGAAGGCCTCCAAGACGAAGCAGCTCTGGGTCGACGTCGGTACCCGGACGCGGGAAGAGGCCGCGGAGCTGGGGATCCGGGTGGGGGACCCGGTCGTCCTCGCGCAGAAGATGGTCCGCCTCGCCGGCGACCGCATCGCGAGCCGAGCGATCGACAACCGCATCGGCGCGTACGTGGTGCTGGAGGCGCTGCGGCTGCTCGCCGAGGACCGGCCGAAGGCGTCCGCGACGGCCGTGGCCACGGTCCAGGAGGAGATCGGCTACTCGGGGGGCGGCGCACGTACGAGCGCCTACGCGCTCGAGCCGGAGGTGGCCATCGTGGTGGACGTCACCTTCAGCACGGACGTGCCCGACATCGAGAAGAAGGAGCTCGGGGAGCACGAGATCGGGGGAGGGCCGGTGCTGAGTCGGGGCTCGGCGTCCCACAACGAGGTGTTCGAGGCGCTGGTGCGCGTGGCGGAGGAGGAGGAGATCCCGCACACGATCCAGGCGTCGCCGCGCTCGACGCGGACCGACGCGGACGCGATCTACCTGACGCGGGCCGGCGTGCCGACGGGGCTCGTATCGGTGCCCAACCGGTACATGCACTCGCCGAACGAGCTGGTGAGCGTCCAGGACCTGGGGAACACGGCCCGCCTGATCGCGGCGTTCATACGCCGCCTCGGTCCGGAGACGGACTTCACGCCGCGGTGAAGCCGGGCGAGAGGGAACCTGGCGGCTTCGCGACCGAGATTGACGCTCCTGACGGCCTTGTCTAGCCTTTAAGGCTCGGTCCGGGGGCCGTGGCTCGCCCTCTCAGTCGGAGAGGCGCTCGGGACCGCAATCGTAGGAAGCTCGCACGGGGCCGCGCCGGAGCGGGTGGAACCGCATCGGGGATTCAAGAGCATGCTCGAAGCTGGAAAGCTGGTGAGGGACCTGCAGACGATGCGCGACGAGGGGCACCTCTCCGACGCGCTCCTGCGCTACGCGATCCGCACGATCGCTTCGTCCGACGACCGCTTCAACTGGGTGGGTACGTACCTGCTCAACGCGGAAGGGACGGAGCTGTGGCTGCACAACTACGTGGGCTCCCCTACCGAGCACGCGAAGATCCCGTGGGCTCCGGCGTCTGCGGGCGTGCGGTGGCGGAGAAGACGAACCTGAACGTGCCCGACGTGAGCAAGGAGGAGAACTACCTCGTCTGCTCACCCGACGTGCAGTCCGAGATCGTCGTCTTGATCCGAGCCGGTGACGACATCTTCGGACAGATCGACATCGACTCCGAAGACGCGGCGGCCTTCACCGAGGAGGACGAGATCGGGCTGCAGGGCGTCGCGGACAAGCTCGCCGAGCAGCTCGCCGCGGAGCGTCGCTGAGGAGGGAAGGTGGGCGAGCACCCACCCTTCCTCGGAGCCGGCAACGGAGGGCCCTTCACGCTGGACGGTACGCGCACGTACCGCGTTGGTGAGCGTGAGGTCGCCCTGGTGGATCCGGGCCCGGACGTGGAGCGCCACGTCCGGGCCCTCGCCACCTGGGTGGACGGCGCCGAGTCCGTGAAGATCCTGCTCACGCACGGCCACCGCGACCACGCGGGATGCGCGCGCGCGTTGGCCACGCTTCTGGAGGCGCCGGTTCTCGGCCCGGTCGGGGTGCCCGACGTGGACCTCCCCGTCGCCGACGGCGACGAGGTGTCCACGGACCTGGGCGTCCTGGTGGCTGTGCACACGCCCGGGCACTCCGCGGACCACCTCTCGTACCTCTGGCCCGAGCGGCGGGCGCTCTTCGTCGGCGACCTCCTGCTCGGCCGCGGCGACACGACCTGGGTCGGAGAGTATCCCGGGTGCGTGGCGGATTTCCTCGCATCGCTGCGGCGCGTGCGCGCCATCGCCCCCGGGGTCGTGTATCCCGCGCACGGGCCGCCTATCGAGGACGTCCCGGCCGCGCTGGATCGCTACGAGCGTCATCGCCGGGAGCGTATCCGCCAGGTGGAGGAGGCGCTCGCCGCCAGCCCCGACGCGACGGCGACCCAGCTGGTCGACGTCGTCTACGGGGCGGAGTTGCCGTCCGCTGTTCGGCAGGCGGCGACCCTGAGCCTGCAGGCCCTCCTCGACCACGTGCGCGCAGCGGCGGATCGTTAGGCGCGGGGCCTGTCGGTAGCCCCGGGGCCGGTTGCCCCCGGACCCGCCGGGGCTCTATCCTCGGGGGCCCGGGCGCGTCCGCCCGGATCTCGCTCGCTCAGAGCTTCCCATGCCCGCGAAGTCCGACGTGTCCGCTCCGCTTCCCGATACTCTCCGGCGCCGGCTCAGCGAGCTCGTGGGCGCAGATCACGTCATCACCGACCCGGACCGGCTGCTGGTCTACGAGGCGGACGGGCTGACCGCGTACCGCTGGCCACCGCGTGCGGTGGTCCTTCCCGCGACGACCGGAGAGGTGGCGGCCGTCCTGAGCCTGCTGCACGGCGAAGGGATCCCGGTCGTTCCCCGGGGCGCCGGTACCGGGCTCTCGGGCGGGGCGCTGGCGCCGGAAGGCGCCGTGGTGGTGGGGACGGCACGGATGACCCGCATCCTGTCGCTCGATCCGGCGAACCGGACCGCGCGCATGCAGCCGGGAGTGGTGAACACGCGTCTGAGCGAGGCCGCGCGACCGCACGGTCTCTACTACGCGCCCGACCCCTCCTCGCAGACCGCCTGCACGATCGGCGGGAACGTGGCCGAGAACTCGGGTGGACCGCATTGCCTGAAGTACGGGGTGACGTCCCGGTACATCACGGGCCTGACGGTCGTGCTGGGAGACGGAGAGATCGTCGAGCTGGGCGGGGCGGGACGCGATCCCGAGTCCGGGTACGACCTCGTGGGGGTCTTCGTGGGCTCCGAGGGCTGCTTCGGCCTGGCCGTGGAGATCGAGGTGCGCCTGCTGCCACTCCCCGAGGGAGTGCGCACGCTCCTGGCGATCTTCGACACCCTCGAGGACGCGGGACGGGCCGTCACGGCTGTGGTGGGCGCCGGCCTCCTCCCGGCCGCTCTGGAGATCATGGACCAGTCGTCGATCCGCGCCGTCGAGGCCTCGGTCTTCGCCGCCGGCTACCCCACCGACGCTGGAGCGGCGCTCGTCGTGGAGTTCGACGGTACCGAGGCGGGGCTCGAGGCGGACGCCGAGCGGGCGGAGGCGCTCTGCATGGAGCACGGAGCCCGGGAGGTCCGGCGCGCCCGCAACGCCGCTGAGCGCGAAGCGCTCTGGAAGGGCCGCAAGAAGGCCTTTGGGGCCTTCGGTCGTCTCGCGCCGGACCTGATCGTGCAGGACGCCACCGTCCCGCGCACGCGCCTTCCGGACGTGCTCCACCGGATCCTGGAGATCGGCGAGAGCCACGGGCTGCGGGTGGCCAACGTCTTTCACGCCGGGGACGGAAACCTCCATCCGAAGCTGCTGTTCGATCGCCGCAACGCCGACGAGCTCGCGCGCGTCGAGGCGGCCTCCCTCCAGATCATGGAGGCGTGCGTCGCGGCCGGCGGCACGATCACCGGAGAGCACGGCGTGGGCGTGGACAAGCGCAAATACATGCGGCTGGTCTACGGCACGGACGAGATCGAGGCGATGAGGTCGGTCAAGGACGTGTTCGACCCCGCCGGCCTGGTCAATCCCGGAAAGGTCCTGCCCGACCCTGAGCCGGAGGCCGTCCGGTGAGCGCCGACGCTCCTGCGGCCCTGGCCGGGATCTTCCCCGAGGGCGTGTTCGAGGTGCCGGCGGACGCGGCGGCGTGGGCCGTGGGCGGGGCGGCCCCATTGGGCGTCGCCACCCCCGCCTCTGTCGAGGAGCTGCGTGCCGTTCTCGCCGGCGCGACGGACGCCGGGGTCGGCGTGGTCCCCCTGGGCGGAAGAACGGATCCCGGATGCGAGGCCCCGGCGGGACCGTTCGTTGTCCTCTCCACACGACGCCTCACCGGGATCGAGGACTACGAGCCGGCGGACCTCACCGTCACCGCCGCGGCCGGTACGACCCTGGCGGATCTCCAACGCGCCCTGACCGAGCAGGGCCAGTGGCTCCCGGTCGACCCGCCCGCCGTCCGGGACCGGACGCTCGGCGGTCTTGTGGCGACGGGCGCCGCGGGTCCCCTCGGCACGACCTACGGCGCGCCGCGAGACCACGTGCTGGGGCTGACCCTGGTGACCGGCGATGGGCGGGTGCTCCGCCTGGGTGGGCGGGTCATGAAGAACGTGGCCGGATTCGACCTGGTGAAGCTCGTGGTGGGAAGCCGGGGCACCCTCGGCGTGGTGGTGTCCGCCACGGTGCGGCTCTTTCCCCGCCCGGAAGAGGATCGCGCGCTGATCGTCCGGGCCGAGCGTCCGGGCGAGCTCATTCCCCTGGCTCGCGCGGTGGCCACTTCCCCCGTCGTCCCCGCTTCCGCCGTTCTCGTGGCCCCGGGGTCGGGCGGGGGTGGGGCACTGGTCGTGCGCCTGCAGGGCGCCCCGGCGGCGGTGGACTCGGACCAGCGCCGCATCCTCGCGGGGTCCCCCCTCGACGTCGAGCGGCTCGACGGCACCGATGCTCTGGCCCTCTTCGCGGACGACCGCGGACCACGCCTCCGAGGGCCCGGTCGTGGTGCGCGCGACGGCCCTGCCTGCGTCGCTGGCGGACGTGATCTCGGCCGTGTCGGCGGCGTTGCCCGGCGCGGCGATCGCGGCAGACGTCCTGGCCGGGAGGGTCAGGGCCGCCCTCGCGGACGCAGGGGGCACGTCGCTGGCCGCGCTGGCCGCGCTCCGCCGCCGCCTGCAGGCATCGGGCGGGAGCCTGAGCCTCGAGCGGGCCCCCTCCACGCTCGTGGACGGGGTGGGCGCGTACGGTGCGGCGGGACGCACCGGTGCGCTGGCCGCGGCACTCCGGCGCCGCTTCGACCCCGACGGGGTGCTGTCCCCCGGGAGGTTCGTGCCGTGACCACGGCGACGTCCGGGCCGGATGTGCTCCGGGTGTATGGAGCGGCCGACGGGGTGCTCCTGGCCGAACTGCCCGTGGACGGCGCGGAGGAGGTGGGCGGCGCCGTGCGACGGGCGCGGCAAGCCCAGCCGGCCTGGGCCGCCCTCGGGACGAGGGGCCGAGCGGCACGCCTGCGGCGACTCGCCGCCGTGCTGGCCGAGCGTGCGGACGAGATCGCCGGCCGCATCCGCGCGGAGACCGGCAAGCCGATGGCAGAGGCGCTGGCGGAGGTCGTCGTGTCGGTCGATCTGCTCCGCCTCTACGCCGCGCGCGCGCCGCGGCGCCTCCGTCCACGGAGGGTGCGTCCCGGATGGATGCTCTGGAAGTCGACGTGGGTGGAGCGGGAGCCACACGGTGTGGTGGGCGCCATCACCCCGTGGAACTACCCGTTCATCCTGGCGATGGACTGCGTGGCACCCGCGCTGGCCGCTGGCAACGCCGTCGTGATCAAGCCCTCGGAGCTGACACCCTGGACGACGCTGCTGATCCCGGGACTGTGCGAGGCCGCCGGTGTACCCCGGGGGCTCGTCGCGGTGGTGACCGGCGCCGGTGGCACGGGGGAAGCCCTGGTCCGGTCGGGGGTGGACCGCATCGTCTTCACGGGAAGCACCGCCACAGGCAGGAAGATCATGGCGACCGCGGCCGACACCCTTACCCCGGTGACCCTGGAGCTCGGCGGCAAGGACCCGGCGCTGGTCCTCGAGGACGCCGACGTGGAGCGTGCCGCGCGCGGGATCGTCTTCGGGGCGTTCTTCAACGCGGGACAGACCTGCATCTCCGTGGAGCGCGCCTACGTCGCGCGCCCGATCTACGAGGCTTTTCTGACACGCCTGACGGAGCTCGTCGCCGGGCTCCGGACCGGCGCCGGCGCCGACGTCGACGTCGGGCCCATGGTGAGCGAGGCCCAGGTCCGGATCCTCGAAGACCATGTGCGCGACGCGGTGGAGCGCGGAGCGCGCATCCTCACCGGAGGGCAGCGCGCCCAGGAGGGCTCGAGGATCTTCCTTCCGACCGTGCTGGTGGACGTGACCGACGAAATGAAGGTGATGCGGGAGGAGACCTTCGGGCCGATCCTCCCCGTCGTCCGGGTGCAGGACGAAGACGAGGCCGTGCGGCGCGCGAACGACTCGCCCTACGGCCTGTTCGCGAGCGTGTGGACCGGCGACGTACGCCGTGGCACGCGCATTGCGCGGAAGCTGCGCACCGGCGGCGCGTCGATCAACGAGGTCCTGTGCCACTACGGGGTCGCGGCCCTCCCCCTCGGAGGGATCGGAGACAGCGGCTTCGGGCGGCGCAGGGGTCTCGAGGCCCTCGATGAGATGTCCCGCACCCGCACGCTTCTCTCCGACCGGGCCGGCCTCAAGCGCGAGCCCTGGTGGTTCCCGTACACGCCCCGGAGCACGGCGCTCGTCCGTGCGATCCTGGAGCTGCGTGGCCGTGGGGGGCTGGGCGGCGCAGTGGGTGCGGTCCGGCGGCTGCTGGCGCGGGGAGGCTGACATGAGCGCGTCCTCCACGGGCATGCCGACCCGGGCCAGCGTGACGTCCGACGCCCTGGGACACGCGGTCGATCGGCAGCGGGAGCGGTTGCTCACGTGCGTCCACTGCGGGTTCTGCCTCGCGGCCTGCCCCACGTACAACCGGCTCGGAGACGAAGCGGATTCGCCGCGTGGGCGCCTGCACCTGATGCGTGCGGTGGTCGACGGACGGCTGGACCCCGCCGGTGAGGCGTTCCGGACACATATCGACCGCTGCCTGGGGTGTCGAGCGTGCGAGCCCGTCTGTCCCTCGGGCGTGGAGTACGGCTCCCTCCTCGAGCTCGCGCGCGACATGGGGGCGCGGCACCGGCCGCCTCCCCTGCCGAGTCGACTGCTTCTGCGCGTCTTCTCCAGCGTGGGCCTCCGACGGGCGTTCTTCGCCGGGGGACGCATCGCGCGCGGCACGCGCATCGCCGCGTTGGGGGCCAGGATGCTTCCCGGCCGTGGCCTGCTGGGAAGCGCGCGGCTGGGGCTGGCCATGCTCGCGGCGACGGCGCCGTGGAAGCGTTTGAAGGGGCTGGGCGCCCAGGGAGGGACGGAGGCGTCCACGCCCTCCGCCTCCTCGATGGAGACCGGTGCCGGGCGCGGCAGGGTGGCCTTGCTGACGGGGTGCGTTCAGGAAGGTCTGTATGGACGGGTGAACGAGGCGACGCGCCGGGTGCTCGCGGCCAACGGGTTCGAGGTCGTCGCGGCGCCGGGGCAGGAGTGCTGCGGCGCGCTGCACGCGCACGGGGGTGCGCTGGACGGGGCGCGGGCGCTGGCGCGTGTGAACGTGGACGCCTTCGAGGCCGCAGGCGTGGACCTCGTCGTGGCCAACGCCGCGGGCTGCGGGGCGACGATGAAGGAATACGGGGACCTCCTGGCGGACGATCCCGGGTACGCAGAGCGGGCCGCTGCCCTCGCAGGTCGGGTGCGGGACGTCACGGAGATCCTCGCGGAGGTCGGACCTCGGCCGGGCGCGCCCGTGCCGTGCGCGGTGGCCTACGACCACCCCTGCCATCTCCTGCATGCGCAGGGCATCCAGGCCGCCCCCCTCCAGGTGCTCGCGGCGGTGCCGGAGGTAGCCGTGCGCATCGTCGACAACGCGGCCGAGTGCTGCGGGGGCGCCGGGATCTACGGGCTGACCCATCCGGATCTGGGGGGGAGGATCGGGGCGGACAAGGTGGACGCCGTCCTCGCAGTCGGGGCGGACGTCGTCGCCACCCCCAATCCCGGGTGCATGATGCAGATCGGCGCGGGCCTTCGCCTCCGGGGAGCGCCCGAGGGGGTCGTGCACCCGGTCGAGCTTCTGGACGAGAGCTACCGGCGAGCCGGGTACTACGCGTGAGCGCGTCGGCGGACTTCGGAGGTGTACGGCCCACGGAGGTGCTGGCCCGCGTGCGCGGGCACAGGGACGAGATCGTGGCGGAGATCCGCACGCCTCGCCCGACTGGAATCGCCGACCGACGACGCCGATTCGCAGGCAGCCGTCCAGGCGCGGCTGGTCGAGTCGCTGCACTCCGTCGGCTATGTCGTGCGGCGCGTCGCGGGGCGGCGGACGGGCGGGCTGCTCGTGGCCCGGCCGGCGGTGCGGACGAAGGGCGCAGCGCTGCAACTCCTGGTCGGACACTGTGATACGGTGTGGCCGGCGGGCACGCTGGACGAGATGCCGGTGCGGGAGGCCGACGGCCGGCTTCACGGCCCGGGCACGTTCGACATGAAAGCCGGGCTCGTGCTGATCCTCTTCGCGCTGCGCGTCCTGCGCGAGCTGGGCGCAACGCCCCCGGCCACGCCTGTCGTGCTGGTGAACTCGGACGAGGAGATCGGCAGCCCGGAGTCCGGGCGGACGATCCGGAGATTCGCCCGGCGGGCGTGCCGGGCGTTCGTCGCCGAGCCTTCGGCGGGTCCCGCCGGCCACCTGAAGACCGCCCGGAAGGGTGTGGGGAACTTCGAGGTCGACATCACCGGGAAGGCGTCCCACGCGGGCCTGAATCCCGGCCAGGGCGCCAGCGCCATCACGGAGCTCGCCCACGTGATCGAGGCCCTGCACGCCCTCGGCGACGGCGCGAAGGGCACCACCGTGAACGTGGGGGTGGTGCGTGGTGGCACCCGCCCGAACGTCGTCGCCGCCAGGGCGACCGCCGAGGTGGACGTGCGCGTGGTGACGGCGGCGGACGGGCGGCGGTTGGAGGCGGCGATCCTGGGCCTGGAGTCCGCGACGCCCGGCGTCACCCTCCAGGTCACGGGGGGGATGCGGATTCCGCCCCTCGAGCGCACCCCGGGGAACCGGGCCCTGTGGCGGACCGCGCAGGCCGCGGCCGCTGCCCTCGGCCTCGACCTCGACGAGACGACCGTGGGCGGCGCCTCGGACGGGAGCGTCATCAGCCAGTACGCGGCCACCCTCGACGGCCTCGGCGCGGTGGGCGACGGTGCACACGCCCTGCACGAGCACGTGGTGGTGGATGCCACCGTCGATCGGTGCGCGCTGCTGGCGCTCCTGTTGATGGCTCCCGTGGGTCGGGCGGGCGAGCCGTGAGCGACTGGACCATCCGGCCTCTCGAGACCATCGAGGAGCTGCACGCGTGCGTCGCGCTCCAGGAGGAGACGTGGGGCCACGGCTTCTCCGAGCGTGTGCCCCCGGCGATCCTCAAGGTGGCCCAGATCCTGGGCGGTGTGGCGTCCGGCGCGTTCGACGCGAAGGGGGCGCTGGTCGGATTCGTCTTCGGCATGACGGGGGTGCGCGACGGCGAGGTCGTCCACTGGTCGGACATGCTCGCCGTGCGTCGCGGGATGCGGGACACCGGCCTGGGCGGGGAGCTGAAAGCCTATCAGCGTCGCGTCCTGCTCGAGCGCGGGGTCACGAAGATGTTCTGGACCTTCGACCCCCTCCAGTCCCGGAACGCGTACCTGAACTTCTCGAAGCTCGGGATCGTCGTGCGCGAATACGTGCGCGACATGTACGGCGAGACCGACTCGCCCCTGCACCGCGGCATCGGCACGGACCGGTTCATCGCGCTGTGGCTCATGAACTCCGAGCGGGCCGCCCGCAGGACCGGAGGCAGCGAGCGTGGACCGGGCGCGGACGCGCACGTCGCCGACCCCGCGGCGCTGGCCGAGGAGGACCCTTCCACGGAGCTGCCCGGCCCCGGCGCCCCCGTCCCGGGCCTCGACGCGCCGCGCGTGCGCGTCGCCATCCCGGCCGACATCTCCGAGGTGATGGCCGCGTCGATGGACCTCGCCGTGGCGTGGCGGCGGGCCACCCGTGCCGCGCTCACGCACTACCTGGATCGTGGCTACGAAGTCCGGGAGCTCCTGCGGGGCTCCCGGACGTCCGACTACCTGCTCACGCGAGAGCACAACCCATGAAGATCGATCGCGCCGAGCTGCGGGAGATCCCGCTCCGGCTCAAGGAGTACTTCGAGATCAGCAGCGGGGGGAAGCAGGACCGTCGCATCCTCCTCCTCAGGGCTGCACGGCGAGGGCCTCGACGGCTGGGGGGAGTGCGTCGTGGGCGAGGACCCGAGCTACTCCTACGAGACCACCGAGACCGCCTGGCATCTCCTCACCGACTTCATCCTCCCGCGCGTCATCGGACGGGATGCGGAAGGCCCGGAGGACGTGCTCGCCCCCGTGGCGTGGATCCGGGGCCATCGCATGGCGAAGGCGGCCGTCGAGATGGCCGCCTGGGACCTCGCGGCGCGCATGGACGGCGTCTCCCTGTCGAAGAAGCTGGGCGGAGTCCGATCGGCGATTCCCGTGGGCGTGAGCGTCGGCCTGCAGAAGACGGACGAAGCGCTGCACGAGAAGGTGGCGGGGTACGTCGAGGAGGGATACGCCCGCGTGAAGATCAAGATCAAGCCGGGGCGCGACGTCGACATGCTCGCCGGGCTCCGCGAGCGCTTCCCCGACGTGCGCCTCATGGCCGACGCGAACTCGGCCTACACGCTGGCGGACGCGCCTCGCCTGCAGGAGCTGGACGCCCTCGACCTGATGATGATCGAGCAGCCGCTCTCGTACGACGACTTCCTCGAGCACGCGCGCCTGCAGGAGCGGCTCGAGACGCCGGTGTGCCTCGACGAGTCGATCGAGTCCGTGGGCGACCTCGAGCTGGCGCTCGAGCTGGGGAGCTGTCGTGATCGTCAACATCAAGCCGGGCCGGGTCGGCGGGCACGCCTCCTCGAAGCGAATCCACGACGTCATGGCGGCCCGCGGGCTGCCCGTGTGGTGCGGTGGAATGCTCGAGTCGGGCGTCGGGCCGGGCGCACAACGTCGCGCTCGCCTCGCTCGCCGGGCTTCTCGCTCCCCGGCGACATCTCCGCTTCGCGCCGCTACTGGGAACGGGACATCGTCGAGCCCGAGTTCGAGGTGGTGGGACGGCGAGATGCGCGTGCCCGACGGCGTGGGGATCGGCGTGGAGCCGGACCTGGAGCGCATCGAGGCGCTCACCGTCCGCCGGGCATCGTTCTGGTAGTCGGCGAACGCCTCAGCGGGGGTCGATCGGGCCGACCTCGAAGGTCGGGGTCCTGACCTTGAAGCGGCGGGCGGGCAGGCCCAACATGCGCACGAGCATCCGGCGCATCCCTCGTCCCACCGCGCTTTCCATCGACTGGTCGCCCTTGACTGCCGGCGCGAGGTCGCCGTGGAGCCACCGTTGCAGCTCCTCCAGGTCCGTGAGCGACAACGTCTCCACCTGCACCTCGCCCAGGTAGTAGTAGCGCCCCTCCTCCCGTGGCCTGAGGGGGAGAGAGAACGCGCGCTGGAGGGCGTCACGGACCGCGGCGATGGAGTCGACGGACAGCTCGATCGCCCCCGCGGCCGTCGCGACGCTGTATCTCTGCTCCAACGGGTCGTAGAGCACCGTCGCGCGCCACTCCGCGCGTCCCTTCTGGCTGTCGAAGAAGCCGTCCTTCCACAGCTCGGCCACGATCTGGATGCGGAGCGGGAGGCCCGAGTGGAGTGCCCGGCTCAGACCCGGCTCCTCGAACAGGTCGCCGATGTGGATCTGGAGCTCGCCCCCTTCGGGAGCCGCCGAGATCGTGAGTGGCGTATCGTCCTGCGCGCGCAGCGGGGATGCCGACAGGGCGAGCGCGACCCAGAGGGCCCCGAGCGCCGGGGCCCGCGAGAGGAAGTGCGCGGCCCGGCAGCGCCGGGCCCGCCTCAGGGGTCGGGCCGAACCGTCAGAACCGATGATCGATACGCAGGAAGAAGTTCACGTTCTTGTTGCTTTCCGAGAGTGGCCACGCCCAGTACAGGCCGATGTCCCCCAGGTGGAGGCCGAAGCCGATGTCCATGAGCGTCTCGCTGTCGGGACCCAGCCAGGCCGGGTCGGTGGGATCGGCGAGCGACCATCCCCGGCCGGCGTCGAAGAACACCGACCACGCGGGATGCAGGTCGATGACCGGGTACCAGTCCCAGCTGTCGCCCCAGTCGTCTCCGGGGCCGAGGTCGAAGTCGAAGGAGAAGGAGCCGCGGTACTCGGCCTGGAAGAGCGCCACCCGGTCACAGCCGTAGCCGGCGAAGACGGGCATGCGCACCGTCTCGCCGTCCACGGTGCGGAAGACGGAGAAGGTCCTGGTCCCGGGCACCGCAGTCGAGCGACATCAGCGGGAGCCCGGGCAGGCTCCCCTCCCCTCCCAGCGTGCGCTGGAACTGGGGGGGCAGCGGAGATCCGTCGATGGAGCCGGCCAGGTAGCCCCTGAGGCGCAGGTCCGCCCCCGGCCCGAGCCGCGTGTAGCGCCGCAGGTCCACAACGCCGGCCGCGAGACCGGTGTCGATCTCCCTGGCGGGCTGGGCGACGGTGGACGGGTCCGTCTCGGGTGCCCGGTACTCCGGCAGGGTCAGGCCTCCGCCCACGCCGAGGGTCGCGCGCGCCTCCAGGTACCACCCATCCGTGGGATCGTCCTCGGTCGTTGCGGCCGTCGAGGACGATCTCCGGGCTCACGCTCCGCAGCCTTCCCTCGGCCACGAGGGGCTGCGGGCGCCATGGCGCGTCGTTGCGCTTCAGCGTCCAGGGGCTGCCGACCGGCACGAACATGTGGTCGTCGTCCTGGTACGCCAGGCCCAGGTGGATGCCCCGGTCCTCGTCGTCGTAGCGGAGGAAGCCGGAGAAGCCCTCGCGCTCGTAGTAGTCCCGGTAGTCCCTGTGCAGGAGGAAGGCGGCGAGCGACGCTTCGATGTCGAGCAGCCCGTTGCGGTCGATGGGATCCACCAGCTAGTGCGCCGTGCCACCGACGGAGAACCGGCCGTCGGGGCCGAAGTGCTGCTGGGCACGGATGAAATAGCCCATCTCCCTGGGTGCGAGCCGGATCCCCGACTCGGACTTCCAGATCCCCATCACGTCCATCCGGAAGGCGTCGCCGCCCCGCGTCTGGAACACCGGCCCGAACAGGACCGGGAAGCCTTCAACGCGGTTGTAGTTGCCCTCCGCCCGCACCGAGAACCACGAGCGACCGTGCCGCCGTCGCTCCTCCCATCGGCTCCACGGAGACTCGTCGTAGAGGATCCGGTCGCCCCTCCGTTGGTACGTGAGCGGCTCCTCGTAGACCGTGAGCTGTCCGCCCACCGCGGTCAGGTCCCCTTGCACGTCGCCCCCGACCACCGTCACGTCGCCCGTGACGCGCCCCTGGTCGCGCACGGTGAGCGATCCGTTCACGACGACCAGGTCTCCATCGATCTCCCCCGCCACGGCGACTGGGCCCCCCAGCACGGCCACGTCGCCGACGATCGATCGACCGGCCGGGATGTCCGCGCGCCCCTGGAAGCGCATGGTGGACGGTCGGTTGAAGAAGGCGATGATCGAGTCCGCCACGTCCCGGGGCAGGTCCAGCTCCTCCAGACCGCGTTCCTGGGCGCCGAGAGGCGTCGCGAGCAGCAACGCGCACATGAATCCCATCGTCCACCGCATGGCCTTCCACCCTCCGTTCGGGTCGAACCGGGTTCGCGACGGTGTCGGAGGCAGGGAGCGTACCAGCTCGGCGTCGTTCCGTATGTCCATGTCCGACCTGACGTTAGGTGGATGCGGCGTAGGTGTGGGGGTGTGTGCCGGGAACGTTCTGGCACGCCTCGGGCGTGACATTTCTACACGCCTCCTCACTCGCGGATTCCGAGACGCTTCATCCGGCGGTAGAGGTTCGCTCGGTCCGTCTGCAGCCTGCGTCCCGCCTCCGCGACGTTGCCGGCGGCGGCGTGCAGGGCGCCCGAGATCAGCTCCCGCTCGTAGTCGTCGAGCCGGTCCCTGAGCCCACGCGTGTCGGTATCCTCGTAGGGTGGCGTCTCCCTGGTGGGTGTCGACGGGCGGGGGAGGACCGCGCTCACGTCTGCGGGCTGGACCTCCGGGCCCGGAGTCAGGATCGAGAGGCGCTCCACCAGGTTCATCAGCTCGCGCACGTTGCCGGGCCAGGTATAGCGCAGGAGGGCGCCCACGGCCTCCTGGGAGAAGCGCGGCGCGCGGATGCCCTGCTTCCGGCGCAGGCGTTGAAGCGCGTGCTCGACCAGGAGCGGCACGTCGTCGAGCCGCTCGCGGAGGGGAGGCATCCGGATGGGCACCACTTCGAGTCGGAAGAGGAGGTCCTCGCGGAACCGTCCCGCGCGGCACTCCTCGTGCAGGTCCCGGTTGGTGGCGGCGATCACCCGGACATCCACGGCGATCGTCCCGGTCCCGCCCACCCGCTCCACCTCGCGGGTCTCGAGGGCCCGGAGGAGCTTCGACTGGGCTTCCGGGCCGAGGTCGGCCACCTCGTCGAGGAACAGGGTGCCGCCATGGGCCAGCTCGAAGCGGCCCCGGCGGCGCTCCGTGGCGCCGGTGAACGCGCCCTTCTCGTGGCCGAACATCTCGCTCTCCACCAGATCCCGCGGGATCGCCGCGGAATTCACCCGGATGAAGGGGCCGCCCGACCGTTTTGACAGGCCGTGGATCGCGGCGGCGGCGAGCTCCTTCCCCGTCCCGCTCTCCCCCGTGATGAGGACGCGCGCGTCCGTGGGGGCGACCTTGCGTACGAGGTCCCGCACCCGGTTCATGGACGGGGTCCGCCCCACCAGCTCCGCCTCGGGCCCGATCTCGGCCGTGAGCGCCCGCGTCAGGTCGCGCGCGCGCCCCACCTCCATGGCGGCCCGCAGGGTGACCAGGACGGTCTCCGGCGTGAGCGGCTTCTCGATGAAGTGGAACGCTCCACGGCGCGTCGCCTCCACCGCGTCGGAGAGCGTGGCCCGGCCGCTCATCATCACCACGGGCACCCCCGGCGCCACGTCGGCCATGCGCGGCAGCGCGTCCAGCCCGCTCATGCCCGGCAGCATGAGGTCGAGCAGCACGGCCTCGGGAGCCTGTCGCCCCGCCTCGAGCAGCCCCTCCTCCGCGCTCCCGGCCTCGCGCACGTCGTAGCCCTCGGACTCGAGGAGCATACGGAGCATGCGCCGGATGTTGCCTTCGTCGTCGATGATGAGGACGTCCATGGACATCACCTACGCGAGCCTTTCGGGGTGGGTGTCATCGCCTTCCGCCGCGAGCGGCAGGCGCACTTCGAAGGTGGCCCCGCCGCCCGGGCGGTTGGCGGCCCGCACGGTGCCCCCGTGGTGCGCGACGGTCTGGCGGACCATCGCCAGGCCCAGCCCGGTGCCATGTCGCTTGGTCGTGACGTCGGGGTTCCAGATCTCCTCCAGGAGCTCGGGGGGGACGCCCGGCCCCCGATCCTCCACCCGGATGACCGCCCACCCCGGCTCCCCCTCCAGGGTGACGTCCACCAGGCCTCCCCCCTCCTGCGCCTCCACCGCGTTCACGATGAGGTTGCGGATCGCCCGCTCCAGGGCGTCGTAGTGCGCGTCCACGTCCACGTGGCCGTCGAGGTGCACCTCGACCGGGGTCGCGGCCGAGGCGTGCTGCGTGGACAGCGCGGTGAGCAGCTCCCCGAGATCCACGCGCGAGCGTGGGCCTTCCGGCATCCGTCCGTACTGCGAGAAGGTGCGGGCCAGCTCGTCCAGGCGATCGATCTCCTCCCGCAGGATGCGGCCGGCCTCCGCCTCCTGCCCCTCTCTCCCGCGCGTCAGCGTGGCGGCCGCCATGCGCATCGGCGTGAGGGGGTTCTTGATCTCGTGGGCCACCTTCCGCGCCAGGTCGGTCCAGGAGCGCATGCGTGCGTTCTCGATCGTGCGCCGACGGCCCTCCTCGAGTTGATCGGCCATGCGGCGGAGCGCGTCACGGAGGGTCGCGAGCTCCTCGACCGACGTCTCGTCCTCCGACGGCGCCGGAAGCGACTCGGCGCGCGCGATGCGCTCGGTCCAGCCCGCGAGCTCCGCGATGGGCCTGCCGAATCCGCGGGACAGGAAGCGGGCGGTCAGGAACGCGAGTACCGCGACGAGGAGGCCGGCCCCGAGCGCCACGGCCGGCAGGGCACGGACCGCCCGCTCCGCGAGGAGCGCGTAGACGCGCGACATGCGCACGGACTCGGACAGCGCCTCCCGATGCCGCTCGGCGGCACGGCGGACGAGCGAGTCGCCGACCTCCGCCCGCTCCACGGCGTCCAGGAGGTCCTGGCCCGGTCCCCGCCACCGCGTCCCACGCGCCGAGCGTTCCCGTGCGCGTGCCGATGCTCCTGAGCGTGAGCATGCCGCCCACCACGCCGATGGCGGCGGGCACGAACACGACCACGAGGATGGCCAGGAAGATGCGTCCCTGGAAGCTGCGGACGCGGAGGGAAGGCATGGCCGTCTCGGCGCTGGAATCACGTTCGGGACCCGGTTCGATGGAGGAAGTTTGACGCCGCGCGAAGGGCGGGGCAACGGCATCTCTGCCCGCGGTCCGACGCGTCAGGCCACCAGTCGGCGCACGCAGCGGGGGCAGTAGCGCCACCCCCGCTCGAGCGTCTCTCCGCAGGCACAGGTCCGGCGCCGGTGGTTCCCGCACGAGGGGCAGGCCGCCGCGCCCACGGGTACCTCGGCGTCGCACGCCGTGCAGGGGAGCGAGGCGCCCGGGTCCGCATGCATCACGCGCACGATCTCGTGGGGGGTGGTGAGCCCCTCGGCGACGGCCCGGCGGGCATCGTCGGCGAGCCGGCCCATACCGCCGTCCCGGGCCAGGGCGCGGAGACGGGCCGTGGAGGCCGCGCCCGTGATCTCGTCACGCAGGGCGTCGGTGACGGTGAGCACCTGGAAGACCCCCGTCCGGCCCCGGTAGCCCGCGTCGCACTCGTCGCATCCCCGCCCCGAGCAGGCACGGCAGATCCTCCGAACCAGACGCTGGGCGATCACGCCCGTGAGCCCACCGGCGACCAGGAACGGGGGGACGCCCATGTCGAGGAGGCGCGTAACCGCGCCGGGAGCGTCGGTGGTATGGATGGTCGAGAGCACCAGGTGGCCGGTGACCGCGGCCGCCATCGCGATCTCGGCCGTCTCCCGGTCCCGGATCTCCCCCACCATGACCACGTCGGGATCCTGCCGCAGGACGGCCCGGAGCGCGTCGGCGAACCCGAGACCCGCGCGCCGATCCACCTGGACCTGATTCGCGCCGGCGAGCCGGTACTCGACCGGGTCCTCCAGGGTGACGATGTTCTGTCGGTCGCGGTCCAACTCGGACAGGGCGGCGAAGAGCGTGGTGCTCTTTCCACTCCCCGTGGGGCCCGCCGCGAGGAGGACGCCCTCCCGCGACGTGAGCATCCTGCGGATCCTCTTCAGGTCCGCCGCGGCGAATCCGAGGGCTTCGAGGGAGCGGGGAGCCGCGCTGGAGTCGAGGATGCGCACCACCGCCTTCTCCCCGCCATTCACCGGCAGCGTCGAGACGCGGAGCGTCAGGGCGCGCCCTCCGTGGGCAGAGCGTGATCCGGCCGTCCTGGGCGCGTCGGCGCACCGAGATGTCCATTCCCGCCATGACCTTGAGGCGCGAGAGGACCGCCCGACGAGCCGCGGCCGGGATCTCCAGGGCGCGGCGCATGACCCCGTCCACCCGGTAGCGCACGCGCACGTCGGCACCCGTCTCCTCGACGTGGATGTCACTGGCCCGGCAATCCACCGCCTCGCTCAGGACACGGTCGACCAGGCGCACCACCGGGGCCGATCGCGTCGCCTCCTCCAGGTCGTCTCCGTGCTCCTCCGCTTCGTGCCGCAGCTCGTCCGGGAGCGAAGCCACCAGCCCCTCCAGCGCGCCGCCGTACGAGCGCCCGAGACCGTCGGCAACGGCGGCGGGGCTCGCCACCTCGACCTCGACCCGCCGCCCCGTCTGGAACTGCAGGTCGTCGACCGCGGTGAGGTCGAGGGGGTCGGACATGGCGACCGCGAGGCGCCGCGGCGCCACGCGCAGGGGGAGGACACTACGCCGGAGCGCGAGCTCCCGACGCACCGCCTGCACCGCATCCTCTTCGGCCTGGAGCGGAGGGGCCGCATAGGGGAGCCCGAGCTGACATGCCAAGGCGCGGGCGACGGCTTCGGCATTCGTGGCGCCCCGGCGCACGAGGAGCTCCCCGATGCGCACACCCAGGGACCTCTGGGCTTCCAGGGCCTCGGCGAGCGCCTCGGCCGAGACGGCACCGGCGTCGAGGAGGAGCTGTCCGAGGATCTTGGGTCGAGGCTTCACGCCCCACGATCGCCTGCCGGCGAGGGCGCCGGGATGACCGGATCGGTCCCTTCAGCCGTCCACGCCGAGGTGGGCGAGCACGGCCGGGGCGACGTCCGTGATGCCGTGCATCCGCTCCGACAGGCCCCCTGCCCCCGGTCCGACGACCAGGCCGAGCGCAGGATTGCGTGTGTGCTGAGCCGACACGTCTTCGATGTTGCCGTGATCGCTGGCCACGAGGACCGTGATGTCGCCGGCGAGTGCGGGGAGGAGGCCGCCGAGGAACCTGTCGACGCGCTCGAGGGCCGCCACGGACCCCTCCATTCCGCCCCGATGGCCTGCCGTGTCCGTGGTGTAGTGCGCGTAGAGGGTGAGGTCCGCCCCCGCCGCGATCCGCGCCAGGTTGCGGCCCGCGTCCTCCGGGGTGATCTGCGGAAGCCAATCGTGGCCGAGGTGCCGTCGCCAGCCGTCGTTGATGATCTCGCTGGATACCGCGCGTCCGTCGCCCAGCTCCTCCTCGTGCCGGTCCAGGACCCCGGCGCCGCGTGCCGCGAGGGGAGGGCCTGCCACGCGGCGACCCCCGTTCGGGCCGGGCCAGCCCCGGGGGTAGGCATTCGCGAAGGCGACGGTCCGGCCCGCCGCGCGGGCCACCCGCAGCAGGCTGCGCTCCTCGACGAGGGGCCGGAGACGAACGGGCGTCCAGGGGCCGAAGTGGCGGCCGTACATGCGGGCGGCATTCTCGCCGGTGAGGAGCGCGACCTGGCCCGTGCCGCTCTGCGGCGTACCGTCCACGCCGAGGGTGGCGTCGAGCGGGAAGCGCGGAGGCGTGGAGACCGTCCAGGCGCGGGCGGTCGAGGGTGGGTGGGTGCCCACCCGTCAGCTTCAGGAGGGTGGGAAGCACCGCGCGCGCGAACGGGTTCCGCTCCGGGTCGTCCTCCCCGATGCCGACACCGTCCAGGAAAACGAGCAACACCCTGCCGCGACCGCTCATCGGATCCTCAGCGGCGGATGATCCCGACGCCGCGCAGGACGCGCTCGATCGGGGCGCCTCCGGGGTCCGTCACGCCCTGCCAGACCCACCGGATCACGGACCGATCCCGGGCGAGATCGAGGACGACCAGGAAGCCCAGCAGAAGGGCGACGGTGACCAGCAGCCCGCGACGGCTCCGGGCGCTCGCCCCAGGCGACACCGGGGCCCTAACTCGGCGCGGCGGCGAGGGGCGTCGTCGCCCTCGCCGCCGCGCGGGTGGCTCGCCGGGAGAAGAGGGCGTCTCCGCCGTGCGCCCCCCTCGTCATTCCGCCGGGCGCAGGTCCACGGTCACCTGGACCTGGACGTGGCCCACGTCCGCGCGCTCGCGCAGCGCGTCGCGGATGCGGGGCTCGACCTTCTGATACGCGGACAGGACCCCCTGGCGCAGCTCCTTGCGCAGCACCTTGAGGGCGTTCACGTCGGCGCGGCTCGTCTTGGTCTCCTTCTTCGCCTCGGCGATCTCGTAGGGGCGGATCTCGAAGGGGGCCATTCCCACGTCGTCGGGACGTTCGTGGTCCAGGTATTGGATCGAGATGCTGACGTCACCACGCGCGTGATGGTGATGGATGTCGCCGACCGACTGGAAGCGGGCGGCCAGGCGGCCCAGCTCTCCGCGTTGCGCGGCCTTGGTGTAGGCGCGCTCCACCGTGCGGAAGATGCGCTTGGCGCGCTCGGGGTTCGTGGCGTCGCCGTCCGGGACGTCCGTGTCGAGCTCGCGCCCGAGGGCCTGACGATCCAGGTGGAAACGGGCGCTCTCCGCGTCCCGGTTCCGCGCCCGGTCGATGTTGTCGAGGATACGATCGGGATTGGTGCGATAACTCATTCTGCGCTCCAGCGCGCCAAGACGCTCTGCGTTCTCTCCCCGGGACGGACGCCGGCCCAGGGCTCTGACGATACCAGCTAACCCGGGGTCGGCCAAGCCCACGGCCCACACGAAGATTTCCCTGCGCACCGTCGTACACTAGACTGCCGTCAGGTTGCCCAGCGCGCGAATCGTTCCCTCCCCACGCGCACCCGTCGAGATGCCGACCAAGGAGCCCACCATGCGATCGCGACTTCCCTTCCTCTCCACGCTCGCCCTCGCCCTCGGCGCGTGCGGCGGCGGACCGGCCTCGCCGCCCGGCCTTGCCTACGGGGTGCCCGATCCAGCCTCGGTCACCTACGTGTCGGGGGACACGGCCCACATGGACATCGACGCGGGTGGCCAGAGCATGCAGGCGCGGGTGATGTCGGCCGTCACGCTCGCCACCTCGTTCGCCCGCGGCGAAGACGGGGTCCAGGTGTCGATGACCGTGCGCGACCTCGACGCCCGCATGAGCAACCCGGCGGGCCCCCCGGCGTCGGCGGACGAGAGCGGAATCGAGGGCCCGTTGGTCTTCACGCTCGACCGGAAGGGTGCGGCCACCCTCGTCTCGCAACCCAAGCTGAGCCAGAGCGCGCAGCAGTTCTTCCAACCGGTCCTGATGGCACAGACGTTCTTCCCCCGACTTCCCGGTCGCGGGGTGTCGCCGGGTGAGAGCTGGACCGACACGATCCGCGCAGAAGGTGCGCAGGGGGAGGGATCCGTCTCCTCCGTGTCCGTCGTGACCTATACCGCCGCGGGCGACACGGTGGTGGACGGGCGGAGCCTGGTCCGCATCACTCTGGACGGGACCACGGACCAGACCGCGAGCGGCTTCATCGCCGGGATGGACTTCTCGCAATCGGCCACGGGAAGCATGTCCGGGTGGGTGCTGTGGGACATGGGCCGGGGCCTCATGGTGGAGAGCTACACCGACAGCGAGGCACGCGGATCGATGGACGTCTCGGCGGCGCCGTTCCCCCTGGGGATCCGGGTACGTCAGCAGAGCCGCGTGAAGCTCCAGGAAGGCATGTAGACTGGCAGCGCATACCGGAGGTAACCCGATGGACACGCCGGAAGACACGGGCACGACCCCAGTGGACGCCGGGACCGAACCGTCCTCGCAGCCGTCCGAGCCCTCGCCCTTCCCGAAGCGGATCGTCGAGGTGTTCTTCTCGCCGGGCCGACTGGTCGAGGCGCTGGCGCGCCATCCGTTCTGGGCGGCGGCGCTGGTGCTCGGCGCGGTCCTGGCCGTGGCCCAGACGCTCCTGATTCCCGCCGAGGTGTGGGAGACGATGATCCGGGAGCAGATGTTGGCGCGCGGTCAGGATCCCTCCGCCTTCCAGGGCGGCGTCTCGATCGTGCGCATCTTCGCCCTGTTCGGAGGCGGCATCGGCTACCTGATCATGACGATGCTGTTCGCGGGCCTCGTCACGCTGGTGTTCGCGTTCGTCCTTGGCGACGAGGGCCGCTTCAAGCAGTACCTCGCCATGGTCACGCACGCGTTTCTGATCCCCGGCTTCGTCGGCCTGGCGCTCGTGCCCCTGAAGATCGCCCAGTCCGATCCGCGTCTGACCTTGAACATCGGCACGTTCCTCTTCTTCCTCCCGGCGGGGTACCTGCTGAAGGTCGCGACGATGATGGATCTGTCGGTGCTGTGGGCCTGGCTCGTCGTGGCGCAAGGCACGCGGGCGATCGACCCCAAGAGGACCTTCGGGAGCGCGGCCGCCTGGATGATCGCGATCTACGTGGTGGTCTCGGCGCTCCTCGCGCTGCTGCCGGGCACCGGATGAGGCGAAAGACCGGCACGTGAGCCGCGCCGCCCGCCTGGTGATCGCGGCCGCCGCGATCGGGGCCGCGCTCTTCCACCTCTACGCGGCGGGAATCGCGCCCTTCACCGCGCTCGTGCAGCGTCCGGTGCACCTGGCCTTCATGGCGGTGCTCGGCTTCCTGGCCGTGCGAGGGTCGGGGCCGGCGGCGCTCGGCGGGACGCAGGAGTCGGGAGAATCCAGGGCCGGGCGACAGCGATTCGCGGACAGGTTGTCCTGGCTGTTCGCGGGGCTGACCGTCGTCGTCTGCCTCTACCTCGCCTGGCAGCACCAGGAGCTGGTCCGTCGATCGGGCTCCCCCACGCCGGTGGACCTCGCCTTCGGGACCCTCGCGGTCCTGCTGGTTCTGGAGCTCGCACGCAGGGCCACCGGGTGGGGACTCGTGGCGGTGTGCGTGCTCGCGCTCGCGTATGCGGTGGCCGGACCGTACCTGCCGGGGTTCCTCGCGCACCGCGGCTACGGACCGGAGCGGCTTGTCGAGCATCTCTATCTGTCGACCGAGGGCATCTGGGGCGTGCCGCTGGGCGTATCGGCCGACTTCGTCTACCTCTTCATCCTCTTCGGTGCGGTGCTGGAGGCCGCTGGGGGCGGCGCGCTCCTGATCGCCCTCGCGGATCGGGTGGCCGGCCGGACCCGCGGAGGGCCCGCGAAGACCGCGGCCGTCGCCAGCGCCTTCATGGGGTCGCTGTCGGGGAGCGCCGTGGCCAACGTGGTGACCACCGGCACGTTCACGATCCCCCTCATGAAGCGGGCCGGCTTCAAACCCTTCTTCGCCGGGGCGATCGAGGCCGCCGCGAGCACGGGCGGACAGCTCATGCCGCCGATCATGGGGGCCGGCGCCTTCATCCTGGCCACCTGGACGAACATCCCCTACGTGCGCGTCGCCACGGCGGCGATCATCCCCGCGCTGCTCTACTACGTGGCGCTGCTCGCGGCCATCCACTTCCGCGCGGGGAAGATGCGGATCGAGCCCTCCGCCACCCACGGCAGGGAGCGGGTGACCAACCGGCTCCATCTCCTCCTCCCCGTCCTGCTGATCGTCGCGTTCCTCGCTGCCGGCCGGTCCCCCATGCGCGCCGCGTTCTGGGGCGTGGTGTCCGCCCTCGCGCTGGCCTACCTGGCACGTGCGACCCGCCCCTCCCTCTCGGGCCTGCTCAGGCTGATCGAGGGCGCGGGACGCGGCGCCGTCCAGGTCGCGGCGGCGTGCGCGGCCGCGGGCATCGTCGTCGGCGTCGCCTCCCTCACCGGAATCGGGCTCCGCATGTCGGAGCTGATCGTCACGCTGTCCCACGGGAACCTGCTGATCGCGCTCGTCCTCACCGCGCTCGGCTCCATCGTCCTGGGGATGGGGCTCCCCACCACGGCCGCCTACGTGGTCCTCGCGGCCCTGGGTGCGCCGGCGCTGGTGCAGCTCGGCGTCCCGCTGCTCGCGGCACATCTCTTCATCTTCTACTTCGGCTGCATCTCCAACGTCACCCCGCCCGTGTCCCTCGCAGCCTTCGCTGCCGCGGGCATCGCGGACGCGCCGGCCGTGCGCACCGCGGTGTCCGCCGCCGTCCTGGCCGTCGCTGGATTCCTGGTGCCGTTCATGTTCATATACGGCCCCCCGCTCCTGCTGGAGGGGCCGGTGGTCGAGATCGTCTGGGTGACGATCACGGCGACGGCCGGCGTCACCGCACTCGCATCGGCGGCGATGGGCTTCGGCCGCCGGGACCTCCTGGCGTGGGAGCGCGTGGTCCTCGGGGCCGGTGCCCTGTGCCTGGTGTTTCCGGGGCTCGTGACCGACGGGGCGGGGTTCCTGGCCCTGGCCGTGGTCTTCCTGCGCCCGGGGCCGCAGAAGGCTCGCTGACGGGCGTCGCGAGGCGTCAAGGGAAGGGCTCACGGTGGGAACTCGACAGGCGGGACTCCTGGCATCTGCATTGCTCCTGATGGCGTGTCTGGCCTGCGGCGGCGGTGACGGCGCGCCCCGCCGCTTCCTCTCCATCGGGACGGGCGGGACTGGCGGCGTCTACTATCCGCTGGGCGGCGCGATCGCGAACAAGCTCTCCCTGGCGGACTCTTCCCGGCAGTACACGGCGGAGGTCACGGGAGGATCGGTCGAGAACGTGAACCGGGTCCTCGCCGGCCAGATCGACCTCGGCTTCGTGCTGTCGGTGACGGCGTTCGAGGCATATCACGGAGGGCAGGACTTTCCGACGCCGGCTCCCGACCTGGTGATCGTCGCGCCGCTCTACGCGAACCTCACACACGTCCTGGTGACGGGCTCGTCGCCCGCGCGCTCCCTCGCGGACGTTCGTGGCATGCGCGTCTCCGTGGGCGCGGCCGGCAGCGGCACGGAGCAGATCTCGCGACAGCTTCTGGAGGCATACGGTCTCACCTACGACGACATCCAGCCTCGCTACCTGTCGTTCTCCGAGTCGTCGGCGGCGATCCGGGACGGAGCCATCGACGTGGCGATCATGTCGGTGGGGATTCCTGCTGCCGCCGTCCTCGAGGCCACCACCACCGGAGACGTGCGTCTCCTGTCCATCGATGCCGACGCGCTCGCCGAGCTGAGGAAGCGCTACCCCTACTACTCGGCGGGCGAGATACCCGCCGGTGCGTATCCCGGGGTGAACCAGCCCGTCCCCACCGTGGCGATGATGAACTGGATCGTCGCGCGTAAGCAGCTCGACCCCGACGTCGTGGATGCGTTGCTGAACATTCTCGGGCCCGGTCGTGTCTCCCTGGAGCAGGTCCACGACATGGCGAAGCAGATCGATCTCGCGCGGCTGGCGGATGCGCCCATCCCCCTGCACGCCGAGACGCAAGCGTTCCTGGAAGGCGGGTGACGATGACGCTCGGCAGGGCGGAGGATCTCGCCGCGGCTCCGATTCGCGCCGCGGCGTTCGCGGCGCTGCTCGCGGCGGCGGCCCCCATACCTGCGCTGGCGTGGCAGGACGGCGAGGTCGTCGTGGGCTCTCGCGGCCCGGTCGCACCACGCCCCGTCGCGGAAGCGGTGGAGCGCGACGGCGACATCGTCGTCGACGGGATCCTCGACGACGCCGCGTGGGCGTCCGCGCCGGTCGCGTCCGGCTTCGTGCAGCAGGAGCCGGTCGAGGGGCGCCCCGCCGAGCAGGACACGGAGGTCCGGGTCGTCTTCGACGACGAGGCGATCTACGTGGGCCTGCGCATGCTCGATTCCCATCCCGACAGCATCGCGCGGCAGCTCTACCGCCGGGACGACCGCGGCCAGGCGGACTACGTGGAGATCGGCTTCGACCCCAACCTGGACCGGCGTACAGGCTACGTCTTCACCGTGAGCGCCGCCAACGTCCAGCGCGACCAGTACCTCTTCGACGACGAGCACGACGACGACGCCTGGGACGCGGTGTGGTCGTCGGCGGTGTCCATCGACGACCGCGGGTGGGTGGCGGAGATCCGCATCCCCCTGTCGCAGATCCGCTACGACGCGGGCGAAGGCGAGCAGGTGTGGGGATTCAACGTCCACCGCTCCCGGTTGGCCAGCAAGGAAGAGACGTTCCTGGCGCTGATATCCCGACTGCGCCAGGGGACGGTGAGCCAGTTCGGCCGCCTCGCGGGGATCCAGGTCCCGCACGGATCGAGGCGCCTCGAGGTGCTGCCCTACGCCGTGAGCAGCCTGCACAGCGGTGCGGCGGACGCCGGAGACCCTTTCTTCGACGGGACGGCGACGAACGCGAGGGTCGGCCTGGACCTGAGCTACGGGCTGGGCGCCGCCTTCACGCTGGACGCGACCATCAATCCGGATTTCGGCCAGGTCGAGGCCGACCCCGCGGTGATCAACCTGTCCGCCTTCGAGACGTTCTTCGAGGAGCGGCGCCCGTTCTTCGTGCAGAACGCGCGTGTGTTCGACTTCAGCCTTTCGGGCGGACGGAACAAGCTGTTCTACAGCCGGCGCATCGGCCGCTCGCCGCACCACGGCGCCCCCGACGGCACGCTCTTCGAGGACGTGCCCGACAACGCGACGATCCTGGGCGCGGCGAAGCTCGCCGGGCGCACGTCGTCGGGCCTGTCGGTGGGCGCGCTCGCCGCGGTGACCGGGCGCGGAGCACGGCCGCGCGCTCTTCGAGGACTCCGGCGCGATCGGCGAGTTCCTCGTCGAGCCGCGCACCGAATACGGGGTCCTCTCGCTTCAGCAGGACTTCCGCGACGGCCAATCGCACGTGGGAGGGATCGTCACCGCGCTGGCCCGGGAGCTGCCGGCGGACGGCTCCTTCGCGGACCTCCCCTCGTCGGCCTTCAACGCGGGGGTGAACTTCGAGCACCAGTGGAAGGACCGCGAATGGGCGCTGTGGGGCTTCCTGGCCGGAAGCCTGGTGCGCGGCGAGCCCCGAGGCGATCACGAACGTCCAGGAGTCCTCGAACCACTACTTCCAGCGCCCGGACGCGACGCGCTTCTCGCTGGATCCCACGGCGACCTCGATCTCGGGGGCGGAGTGGCGGCTGCAGTTCGAGCGGCGTAGCGGCCTGCACTGGACCGGGTCGGTGTGGGCGGCGGAGGTCACCAAGGGCTTCGAGATCAACGACCTTGGCTTCTCGGGCTCGGCGGAACGCATGGACGGGGGGTTCCGCTTCGGGTACCGGGAGATCCAGCCGGGCTCCGTCTTCCGGAGCTACAACGTCAACTTCTCCACCTTCCACAACATCAGCCACGAGGCGCTGGACCACGCCGGATCTCTGAGGTCGTGGCAGGACGCGTACCTGCGTGGCAACGTGAGCCTGGAGGCGCGGGGCGAACTCCTCAACTACTGGTCGGGGCACGTCCAGCTCCAATACAGCCCGGACGCGATGAGCCGCACGCAGACGAGAGGCGGCCCGATCATGAGGACGCCGGGAAACACCCAGGTCGAGCTGCGCCTGAACGGGGATCGTCGCCGGACGGTGAGCTGGGGCGGCAACGTCCAGCTGCAGCGCGACAACTTCGGAGGCGGCCGATCGGTCGAGGCCAGCACGGAGCTGAACGTCCGACCTTCGGCGCGGCTCGAGCTCTCCGTGCGGCCCCGCTGGGAGCGGCAGCGCACCGCCGATCAGTACGTGGAGCAGACCGAGGACGTCGGATACGCGCCCACGTACGGCGCGCGTTACCTCTTCGCCGACCTGGAGCGCCGGACGTTTTCCATGGAGACGCGCCTCGACTGGACGTTCACGCCCCACCTGTCGCTGCAGCTGTTCGCGCAACCATTGATCTCCTCGGGTGACTTCGTCACCTACAAGCAGCTCGTCCGGTCGGGCACGTTCGATTTCCGCTCCTTCCGCGCCGGCGAGCCCGTCACCACCGCCGGCGGCGTGCGCTGCGCGGGCGGCGACATCTGTCTGCTGGACGAGGAGCAGCACGTCGACTTCGACGGCGACGGCTTGGCCGACTTCTCCTTCGAGGAGCGCGACTTCAACGTGCGCTCCCTCGTCGGTAACGTGGTGCTGCGCTGGGAGTATCGACCCGGTTCGACGGTCTTCCTGGTGTGGCAGCGACGGCAGTCGGACCAGGCCAGGGTCGGGAACTTCGATTTCGCTCGGGACGTCGGCGCACTCTTCGATGCACGGTCCGACGACCGCTTCATCGTCAAGGTGAACTACTGGCTGGGGATGTAGCGCCGTCATGAGCCTGTTCGAGATCGTCGGCCTGGTCGTGGTCGGTGTCGGCTTCCTGGGGCTGATCGCGTACGTTGCCCGCCACGCGCGTCAGTGGGACGACGAGTAGCGGACCCGAAACACGCGGACGTCGGAAACGAGCGGGGCCGACATCCGCCGACCGAACAGGAGCGTGCCCGTGGATGATCTCGACTGCCAAAGACAGGCGTTCGGCCTGCCCGAGGGGCTGCACTACCTGAATTGCGCCTACATGGGACCGATCCCCCGCGTCGCCGAGGAGACCGGCGTGGCGGGCATCCGTCGCAAGCTCGACCCCACGTCGATCCACGTGGACGACTTCTTCGCGCCGAGCGACGAGGTGCGGCGCCTCTTCGCCGAGATGGTGAACGGGGGCGATCCCGACCGCGTCGCGATCCTCCCCGGCGTCTCGTACGGCATCGCCGTGGCGGCGCGCAACCTTCCGGTGGCGCGAGGCCAGAACATCGTGCTCACGCACGAGCAGTTTCCCGGGAACGTGCACGCCTGGACGCGGCGCGCGCGGGAATGCGGAGCCGAGGTGCGCTTCGCCACGCCGCCGGCGGGCCCCGGCCGGGGACAGGCGTGGAACGAGGTGCTCCTGGGCCACATCGACGGGGCGACCGCGGTGGTGGCGGTTCCCCACGTGCACTGGACCGACGGCACGCGCTTCGACCTGGTGGAGATCGGCCGGCGCTGTCGCGAGGTGGGTGCCGCGCTGGTCGTCGACGGAACGCAGTCCGTGGGGGCGCTACCGTTCGACGTCCAGGAGATCCGGCCGGACGCCTTGATCGTCGCCGCCTACAAGTGGCTGCTCGGCCCCTACTCCGTGGGGATGGGATGGTTCGGTGCGCGCTTCGACGACGGGACGCCCCTCGAGGAGACGTGGATCGGCCGGGAGAAGAGCGAGGACTTCCAGCGGCTGGTCGAGTACCGCGACGGATACCAGCCGGGTGCGATCCGCTACGACGTGGCCGAGCGCTCCAACTTCGCGCTGGTGCCGATGGTCGCGGCCTCCATGCGCCTGGTCGCCGGGTGGCGCCCGGAGCGGATACAGGCCTACTGCCGGCGGCTCACGGGCGCGATGCTCGAGGAAGTCGCCGCGATGGGGTTCAGCGTGGAGGACGAGCGCTGGCGCGGAGGTCACCTCTTCGGGCTGCGCATGCCGCCCGGGCTCGACCTCCTGGCCCTGAAGGAGGCGCTGGAACGGCGCCGCGTGGTGGCGTCGCTGCGGGGGAGCGCGCTTCGCCTGTCTCCGAACGTCTACAACGACGAGGCGGACGTGGCGGCGCTGCTCGACGGCCTGCGGGAGGCAGTCGGGTAGGTCGCAAGCACCTCAGGGCCCGAACTCCACCTTGGCCTGGTTCCCCACCTTCACCCCGTGGGCGGCGAACCACCCCTGCGGCACCTCGAGGGCGAACATGGCCGGAGCGGCACTCTCGTGGGGGTCGGTGGTCTGGGGCGCCATCTGCTGGATGTCGACCACGCGCAGCGACACGTCCAGGAAGGCGATGTCGAGCGGCACGTAGGTGTTCTGCATCCAGAAGGACCGCACCGCCTCCTCGTCGAAGACGAAGAGCATGCCCGTCCCTTCGGGCAGCTCCTGCCGGTACATGAGCCCCTGCTCGCGCTCGTCCGGGGTCCTGGCCACCTCCGCCCGGACGGTGTCCGCGCCGAAGATCACCCACGCGTGCCCGGGAGCCGGCCGGGGTGTGGTGTCGACCGCGGACGGCTCGGCGGCGGTCCTGGACG
Organism: uncultured Gemmatimonadales bacterium; assembly: GCA_963848895.1. Lineage (GTDB taxonomy): Bacteria > Gemmatimonadota > Gemmatimonadetes > Longimicrobiales > Gaopeijiaceae > SZUA-318. The sequence continues at coordinate 450,355 of CAWKGE010000009.1, read as the reverse complement.
GGCCCGTGTCTCCACCCGCGGCGGGGCTGCACGCCAACGCGGCCGACAGCGCCACCGCCCCCCACGATCTCGTGATGCGTCGCACCCCCACAACGTGCCTCCGTTCATCCCGGTGGTTGCATTTCCGGCCCGGTCTCCCGATCATCCGCCGACCCTGATAACTTATCCGGCTCTGCGTAAGATCCCAGAGGGGGGTCCGTGGGCCGCCTCGAAGGCGAGGGACGACGCAGGGTCTGGTACGGACGGAGGCGCAAAGGGGGCGCCGAGGAGACATCGAGTGGTCGAACAGGCGTTGCTGGACATTCTCGTGTGTCCAGAATCCAGACAGCCAGTCCGCCTGGCGGACGACGAACTGTTGGCGCGCTTGAACGCGGCCATCGATGCCGGCGGCGTCGAGAACCGGGGTGGGGAGCTCGTCACCGAGCCGGTCCGCGAAGGACTGGTGCGGGAGGACGGGCTCTTCCTTTATCCCGTGAGGGACGACATCCCGATCATGCTGATCGACGAGGCGATCCCTTTGAAGGGGATCACCACGTAGTCGCAGGAACCCAGGACAACACAGGACACAGGACGAGGACGGAACTCCTCGGGGCCCGGGGTGTGAACCGGTCTCGGAGAACGAGTCTTGTTTGCGGAAGGGTCGGCCCCGACCGCGTTGAGGCGAGAGCTACCAGGTGAGGAACATGGCGCGACTTTGGAGCAGACGGGCGTGCGTGGGAGTGCTGCTGGTCGCCGCGGCGGCGTGCAACCAGGCGCCGACGCCGGGGATCGCACGCGGTAAGGCGATCTTCGACAACTGTACGCCGTGTCACGGCCCGAACGGTCACGGAACGGAGGCGCTGGCCGCGCCGAACATCGCCGGACTTCCCCAGTGGTACGTGCAGGCGCAGCTCGAGAAGTTCCAGGCCGCCCACCGCGGCTACAACCCCTGGGACACGACGGGCATCCGCATGAAGTCGATGTCGTGGACGCTGGATTTGCCCGGGGACGTCGAGTCCGTGGCCCAGTACGTGGCGAGCCTCCCGCGGATCCCGTCCGCGCCGACGCTCCAGGGGGGCGACGCGCAGGCGGGCCAGGCCGCCTACCAGGTCTGCGCCGCGTGCCACGGTCCGCAGGGCGGGGGCAACCAGGCGGTGAACGCCCCGCCGCTCGTGGGTCAGGCCGATTGGTACCTCCTGTCGCAGCTCCACAAGTTCAAGGGCGGCCTGCGCGGAACGGATCCCGCCGACATCTCGGGGGCCACCATGCGCCCCAACTCCCTCGCCCTCGACGACCAGGCCATGGCGAACGTCGTCGCATACATCCAGACCCTGCAGTAGAGCGACCCGGATCCATGACAAACGACGTGGCACACGACGCGGGCGAAGCCGTGACGGAGTCCGACGACCCGTCCCTGGCCCCTCCGCCCGACGCACAGAACCCGGCCCTCATCGACGCCGAGCACACGTTCATCGTCCTGCTCCTCGGGGCAGCGCTGTTCATCGGCGCCGTCTTCGTGTTCATCCTCTGACCCAGCCGGACTCCTGATCCATGGTCGAGAGACTGATCCAAGAGGCTTCATCCTTCGCCGGCTCCATCGACGGGCTGATCGCGCTCGTCCTGGTCCTGGTCGGCTTCTGGCTCGTGCTGGCCGAGGGCGTCTTCTTCTGGCTCATCTTCCGCTTCCGCGCCAAGCCCGGTGTCCGCACGCAGTACATCACCGGCAAGGAGAAGCACCTGAAGCGGTGGATCACGATCCCGCACGCGCTGGTGCTGGTGTGCGACGTGTTCATCATCGTCGGCGCCGTGCGGGTGTGGTACAACGTCAAGCAGCAACTCCCCGAGCCCGACTACACGGTCCGCGTGATCGGGCAGCAGTGGGCGTGGGTGTTCCAGCAGCCGGGACGCGACGGGGAGCTGGACACGGCCGACGACATCTACACGACGGACAACCTGTACGTCGAGAACGAGAAGACGTACCACTTCGAGCTCACGTCCCGAGACGTGCTCCACGACTTCTCCGTGCCGGTGTTCCGGCTGAAGCAGGACGCGGTCCCCGGCCGCACGATCACCGGATGGTTCCGGCCGACGGAGCAAGGGATCGTTCGACATCCAGTGCGCGGAGATCTGCGGGATCGGACACGGTGTGATGCTCGGTCACATCAACGTGCAGTCCGCCAGCGAGCACCAGCAGTGGATCGCCGCGCACAGCCCCGCCAGCGCCCAGTAGGGAGAGGATAGCAACGATGGCCCAGGCCGCCTCCGTCGAGGCCCATGCGCACGAGCACGACGCTCACGCAGCATCACGGACCTCAGGGAATCCTGAAGTACATCTGGTCGACGGACCACAAGATCATCGCCATGCAGTACCTCTTCACGGGGATGTTCATGGCCATGGTCGGCGGGTTCATGGCCTACGTGTTCCGCATGCAGCTCGCCTTCCCGGGCACGTCGGTGCCGCTCTACGGCGTGGTGTCGCCGGGCGAGTACAACGCGCTGATCACCAATCACGGCTCGATCATGATCTTCTGGGTGGCGATGCCCGTGCTCATCGCCGCCTTCGGGAACTTCTGCATTCCGCTCATGATCGGCGCGGACGACATGGTGTTCCCGCGCATCAACCGGCTGTCCTACCAGGTCTTCCTGCTGAGCGTGCTCGTCGTGCTGGCCTCGCTCTTCGTGCCGGGCGGCGGCTTCGGCGGAGCGTGGACGTCCTACCCGCCGCTGTCGGCGAACTCCGCCGTACAACCTCACGCGGATCGGCGCGAGCATGTGGCTGACCGCGGTGGCGCTGGAGTTCGTCGCGTTCCTGCTGGGCGGGATCAACTTCATCACGACGTTGATGAACTCCCGGGCGCCGGGGATGAAGGCCTACGACATCCCGATGACCCCGTGGATGATCGTCATCGCGAGCATCGTGTTCATGCTCTCGGTCGGCCCGCTCATCGCCGGCGCGATCATGCTCCTGTTCGACCAGAACCTGGGCACCGGCTTCTACGACCCGAACCGCGGCGGTGACCCGATCCTCTGGCAGCACCTCTTCTGGTTCTTCGGGCACCCCGAGGTCTACGTCGTGCTCTTCCCGGCGATCGGGATGGTGATCGACATCATCGCCACCTTCGCGCGCAAGAAGCTGTTCGGCTACAAGATCATCCTGTACACGGCGGTGGCGACGGCCGTGCTCAGCTTCTTCGTGTGGGCCCACCACCAGTTCATCGCGGGGATCGACCCGCGCATGGCGAACATCTTCACGGTGACGACGCTCCTGATCTCGGTGCCCATCGCCGAGATGCTGTTCGTGATCATCGCCACGCTGTACGGCGGCTCGATCCAGCTCACCACGCCGATGCTGTGGGCGCTGGCGTTCATCGGCGAGTTCCTGATCGGAGGCGTGACGGGGATCTTCCTCGGGGCCAGCGGCGCGGACGTCTACCTGCACGACACCTACTTCGTGCTGGCGCACTTCCACTACACGTTCTTCCCCATCGCGATCATCGGGACCTTCGCGGCCTTCACCTACTGGTTCCCGAAGATGTTCGGGAAGATGATGGACGAGACGCCTCGGCAAGATCCACTTCTGGGGCACGGTCATCCCGTTCAACTTCATCTTCATCCCGCTCTTCGTGCTGGGCCTCGGCGGTCAGCACCGCCGCATCTACAACTTCCAGAACTTCCCGGAGCTGCAGCACATGCAGCCGCTGCGCATCCTGGCGACGGTGTCGCTCATCGTGATGCTGGTCTTCCAGCTCGTCTTCTTCTGGAACGTGATCAAGAGCTGGATCAGTGGTCCGAAGGCGCCCAAGAACCCGTGGAAGGCGAACACGCTCGAGTGGACGGCCGACTCACCCCCGCCGCACGGCAACTGGCCGCCGGACCAGCTGCCGAAGGTCTATCGAGGGCCCTACGAGTACGGGCACCCGGACGCGCCGACGGGATGGACTACTGGCCGCAGAACCTGCCTCCCCAGAACCAGCCTGCTGAGGTAACGCACCGTGCAGAAGCCCATCGCAACCACGCGTAGCGCCACAGGGATCCCCACCGGCCGTCTGGCCGTCTGGTGGGTCCTGGCCTCCGAGGTCGTCATCTTCGGCGGCCTGCTCGCCTCCTACGTCATGCACCGCCTCGGGCACCCGGAGTGGGCCAACGCCGCCGCGGGCACCAACACGTGGATCGGCGCGTTCAACACCTTCGTGCTCCTCAGCTCGAGCTTCACGGCGGTGCTGGCACACCAGGCGGCCGAGCACGGCGACGGCAAGCAGGCGGCGCGCTACCTGTTCATGACCATCGGGGGTGCGGCGACGTTCGTCCTGGTCAAGAGCTTCGAGTGGACCCACGAGATCCGTGAGGGGTTCACCATCACAGCCAACGGGTTCTGGTCGTTCTACTACACGGCGGCCGGCCTGCACGCCATGCACGTGATCGCGGGGCGATCGTCATGGCGTTCGTCGCCAGGGACGCCGCGCGTGGTAGAGAGCTTCAGCGGGTGGAGTTGATCGGCATCTACTGGCATTTCGTCGACGTTGTCTGGATCTTCCTGTTCCCCCTGCTCTACATCGCGAAATAGGCGTACAGCCGAGTAGAAACCGACATGTCCGAGCAACATCACCATCCGAACTACAAGAAGATCTACATCGCGCTGGTGGTCCTCCTCGCCATCAGCGTGGCGGGTCCGCACCTCGGGATCGTCTGGGTCACCCTGATCACCGCCTTCGGAATCGCGCTGGTGAAGGCGAACCTGGTGGTGCAGAACTTCATGCATCTGAAGTGGGAGAAGCGGATCATGAAGTGGATGCTCGCCACCTCCGCTGGTCCTGATGGTCCTCTTCTTCGCGGGCGTCGCGCCCGACGTGATGCATCACACCGGGCACCAGTGGGTGAACCAGGCCGCGCTGGCCGCGACGGCCCGGGGCATCGAGCCGCCCCACCACGAGGCCGAGATGGCGGCAGGCCGGCCGAGGGTGAGGAACCCCCGGCCGCCGAGCCGGCGACGGCCGCCGCGCCCCAGCAGAGCTTCGACGCCAAGGGTCAGTTCGAGACGGTATGCGCCACGTGCCACGGCACCACGGGCGAGGGTAACGGCCCCGGTGCCGCCGCGCTCGACCCGAAGCCGGCGAACTTCACCGACCCGGCATTCTGGAAGGGCAAGACCGACGCCGAGCTCATCAAGGCCATCCGCGAGGGCGGCGCGTCGGTGGGCAAGTCTCCGCTCATGCCGGCGTGGGGTGCGCTCTACGACCAGGCCAAGGCGGAGGCGCTGCTCGCGTACCTCAAGACCCTGAAGAAGGGGTAGGCGGAACGTTGTCCACGGGAAGCGTGGCCCTGTCGCTGGACGCCCACCGGGAGCCTCGACGCTCGCCGTCGGCTGGTGTCCTCCGGCGTCCTGGGGATGCTGCTCTTCGTCTTCACGGAGGCGATGCTCTTCGCCGGGATGATCTCGGCGCACGCGATCGTCAAGTCGCGCGCCGCCGGACAGATGTGGCCGCCGTTCGGCCAGCCGCGTCTTCCCGTGGAGTCCACCGCGCTGAACACCGCGGCGCTGCTCGCGAGCGGGCTGATCCTGCTCGTCGCGCACTTCGCCTACCGGCGGCGCCCGTCGCGGGCGCTGGTACCGATGGCGCTCGCTGCGCTCCTCGGGATGTTCTTCGTCGTGTTCCAGGGCGTCGAGTGGGTGGCGCTCCTCGGCGAGGGGCTCACGATGCAGTCGAGCGCGTACGGCGGCTTCTTCTACCTGATCGTCGGCACGCACGCGCTGCACGCCGTGGCCGCGATCCTCGCTCTGGCCTGGGCGTGGTTCCGGCTCCGGCGACGGCAGCTCACCGCGACCGAGTTCGCGACGGTGCAGGTCTTCTGGTACTTCGTGGTCCTCGTGTGGCCCGTGCTCTATCTGAAGGTGTACCTATGATGAGCCGACGCTGGATTCCCGTTCTCGTGCTTCTGCTCCTCGTGGTCCTGCCGGACGTGGCGCACGCCTGTCCGGTGTGCTTCGACCCGCGAGAGGAGAATCGGGCGGCATACCTCGCCACGACCGCGTTCATGAGCCTCTTCCCCCTGGGGGTGGTCGGGGGCTTCGGGATGTGGCTGCGCCGACGCGCGCGTGAGCTGAGGGGTCTTCCACCCGAGGACGAGGCGGACACGCCGGAGGAGTGACGGCCGGGGCCGTTCCCCGAACCGGGACGGCCGCTGAACCACGAGCGACCGGCCCGCGCCTTCAGGGGGAAGTCACGGAAGTCTCGAGGGGTGGCACGCCCAGATACCACGACGCCACGCGGACGTCGAGGCGGTGGTTGATGCGCACTCCCGCGATTCCCCGGACGTCGACGTCCGCGACCGGCATCGCGTGCACGACGGTTCCGTTCACGAGGAACCGGAGCTCCTCGCCTTCCATCAGGATTCCGAGCACGTTCACGGGCTCGTCGCCGTGCGCGGCTACCCCCTGCACGGCCTTCGAGGGCGTCCAGTCCACCAGCGTCTCCGTCGAGTCGGCCTGGACGAGGCGCCGGACGAGGAACTCGCCGGTCGGGCGGACGAGGAGGTAGGTATAGGCGGCGGTCGGTCCCTTCAGGTCGTGCCCACCCACGAAGATCCCGTACGCCTCGCGGTATCCCGGCGGGGCGCCCGATACGGTGAAGGCCGCCTCGGCCAGGAAATCGCCTCGCTCCACCACGTCGTCCGGCCGGTAGGCGATGCCCGCCGGCCCCGTGGTGATGTGGACGACCTCGCCCTCCAGCGTCAACTCGAACCGCCCGGGGTCGCCGCGGATCGTGTCCACGACCGCATCGTATCCCCCGGGAAGAAGCTGCCGGGCAGCCGGCGGCGGCGCATCACGACCCTCGCTGCAGCCGACGGCCAGAAGCGTCAGCAGGAGCGGAAGGGGTCGCGCTGGGGTCAACCGACCCTCCGCCGCTTCCGCTTCATGAAGTCCATCATGATGTACTGCCCGAGCGTGAGCGTGCTGGTGAAGTACGCCTTGCCGCGCGCGATCTCGGTCACCTTCTGGACGAACTGCACCAGGTGCGGGTCGCGGGCCAGCATGAACGTGTTGATGAGGATGCCCGCCTTCCGGCACGCCGCGACCTCGTGGAAGGTGCGCTTCAGGATGTGCGCGTCCAGGCCGCCGGAGTTCGTGTAGACCCGGCCGTCCGGGAGGGTGATCGCGCTCGGCTTCCCGTCGGTGATCATGATGATCTGCATCATGTCCTTCTTCTGGGAGCCGAGGATCCGACGGGCGATCTCCAACCCCTCCGCGGTATTGGTGTGGTAGGGACCGACCTGCGCCTTCGCCAGCTGCGACAACGGAATCTCCGTCGCCCGGTCGCCGAACGTGACGACCCGGAGGGAGTCCCCGGGGAACTGCGTCCGGATGAGGTGCGACAGCGCGAGGGCGACGCGCTTCGCCGGCGTGAAGCGATCCTCCCCGTAGAGGATCATCGAGTGGCTGATGTCGAGCATGAGCACGGTGGCGCACGAGGAGCGGTACTCCGCCTGGTGCACCATCAGGTCGCCGTAGTCGAGATCCAGCGGGACCTTGAGCCCCTCGCGCTCGATGGCGTTCTTGAGCGTCGCCGGGATGTCGAGGTTGAGGGTGTCGCCGAACTCGTAGGGCTTGGAGGCGGCCTCGGCCTCGATGCCCGTGGCGAGCTGGGGCGTGTCGTGCACGCCGAACTCGGCCTTCCCCATCGCGCCCAGCAGGCCACGCAGCGCCCGATAGCCGAGGAAGTCCATCCCTTTCTGCGTGAGGTTGAACTCGACCTTCTGCGCGGCTTCCTTCGCTTCGTCGACCTTGCCCTGACCCGTGACGTCGTACGTCTGGCCGGGGAGCGACGGCTGGCCGCCCTCCAGCGAGATGTAGCCCTCCTCGACCATCTTCTGCACCAGCTGGTCGAGGAGCTCGGCGATCTCGCGCCGCACGTCCTCGTCCCCCTCGCCTTCTCCGCGCAGCTCCGCGATCATCTCGGGCGTGAGCTGGCCGCTCTCCAGGAGGGCTCGCAGGAGCGCCTCCTTCAGGAGTCGGTGGAGTTGGGTTCGTCGAGGCCCGACCATCCCCAGTAGGGATGGAAGTTGGGCCCGCCGGCGAAGCCCCCGTCCAGAAGGAAGTCCGAGAGGAGCTCCATGAGGGACTCGAGGTTCAGCGCGTCGAGCCAGCGACCCTTGTACTTGCTGTAGGTGGTGAAGCGCATGGGGCAGCCTACGTCCGAGAAAGCGGCGACGCCATGAATCGATCCGGAGCGCCGGACCCGTCCATCCTGCCTCCCGGCGTCGTGGAGGCCGTTCGCGAAGCCCTGCTCGGTCACTACGACCGGGCCCGCCGCGACCTGCCCTGGCGGCACGAGAGCGACCCGTATCGTATCTGGGTCTCCGAGGCCATGCTGCAGCAGACCCGGGTGGAGACGGTAATCCCGTACTACAGGCGCTGGCTGGAGCTGTTCCCCGACGTCGAGGCACTGGCCGCTGCCACGCGGGACGAGGTGCTCCTGGCCTGGCAGGGTCTGGGCTACTACCGGAGAGCCGCGCACCTGCACGAAGGAGCGCGCGTCGTGCGCGAACGTCACGGCGGCCGGGTCCCGGACACCTTCGAAGCCCTGCGCGAGCTCCCGGGGGTCGGCGAGTACACGGCGGGCGCGGTGGCGAGCATCGCGTTCGGGCGGGCCGTGCCGGCCGTGGACGGAAACGCCAAGCGCGTGCTGGCCCGCCTCTTCGACGAGCCCGCGCCCACGGCCGCCTGGCTCCGCCGGAGGGCCGGGGCGCTGGTCGACCCGGCGCGTCCGGGCGACTGGAACCAGGCCCTCATGGAGCTGGGTGCCACCGTGTGCACGTCCCGAGCGCCGGCGTGCTCGGATTGCCCGCTCTCACCCTGGTGTGCGGCGAGGAAGGCCGGCACGCAGGAGGAGCGACCCGCCCGGGTCCGCCGGGCGGCGGTGCCGGTGGCGACGATGGCGGTGGCGGTCGTGATCGACGACGGCGGGCGGGCGCTCCTGGTGCGGCGGCCCGAGAGCGGGCTCCTCGGCGGGATGTGGGCCTTCCCGGACGCTCCCCTGGACGGCGCCACAACACCCGACGAGGGTGTCGTCGCCGCCTCCCGGGCTGCGGCGGAGAAGGCGGGAGCGACCCTCGTCGAGCGGCGCACCGCGCGCATGCTCCCCGTCGTGCGCCATCGCTTCACGCACCTGGACGCACGATATCATCCGGTGCTCCTGGCGGGGAGCGGCGCCGGACCACGAGAATCGCCGGTGGGTCGCCGCTGGAGCGGCGGGGTCAGGTCGCCCTTCCGGTGGCCCAGGAGAAGATCGCGCGGGCGGCGGCGGACGCAGTCGTCGACCGCTGATCGATCGACACGAACGAGAGAACGGAGCTCTTGCATGCGCATCGCGGATACGACATGGATGCAGGTCGAGCGGTACCTGGAGAGTGACGACCGCTGCGTGCTCCCCCTGGGGAGCACGGAGCAGCACGCCTACCTGAGCCTGGCCGTCGACGCCATCCTCTCCGAGCGGGTCGCCGTCGACGCGGCAGAGCCACTGGGGATTCCCGTCTTTCCCGGGGTCCCGTACGGCCTCACACCCTACTTCATGGCCTTCCCCGGCACGGTCACCCTCACGCCCGGCACCTACGAGCGGGTGCTCGCGGAGATCCTGGGAAGCCTGCGCGGACACGGCTTCCGGCGGATCCTCGTCGTGAACGGCCACGGCGGAAACGCCGTGGCGCGGCCGGCGGCCGAAGCGTGGGCCGCGGGGCACGACGCGCAGCGTACTGTGGCACGACTGGTGGAAGGCCCCGCGCACGATGTCCGCCGTGAAGGCCATCGACCAGGCGGCTTCGCACGCCTCGTGGATGGAGGGGTTCCCGTGGACACGTGTGGCCGGGGTAGACGTGCCGCCGGGTCACAAGCCGTCCGTGGACCTGAGCGGCCGCGAGGGTCTGTCTCCCGAGGCGTTCCGGGAGCGGCTGGGCGACGGGTCCTTCGGCGGCTGGTACGAGCGGCCCGACGAGGAGCTGCTCGCGATCTGGGAGATCGGCGTTCAGGAGACACGTGAGCAGCTCGAAGGAGGGTGGGCATCGTGAACATCACGTTCGAGAACCGGGTGGCCATGGTGACCGGCGCCGCCCACGGCTTCGGCCGCGCGATCGCAGGCGCCTTCGCTGCGCGAGGTGCCCGGGTGTTCGCCTGCGACGTGGACGAGACCGGGCTCGCCGAGACGGCCGACCTCGTGGGCGAAGCCTGCACGGTCTCGTTGGTGGACGTCACCAATCGGGATTCGGTGCAGGCGTGGGCGAAGGAGGCCCTGGACGCGACGGGGCGCATCGACGTGCTCGTCAACAACGCAGGTGGCGTGCTGGGGCAGGTGGGTCGACCCATCGAGGAGATATCCCCGGCCGACTGGCACCGCGTCGTCGCCGTGAACATGGGGGGCGCCTTCTGGTGCTCCCAGGCCGTGGCCCCGACGATGAAAGCCTCGCGTTACGGACGGATCGTGAACATCTCGTCGGGCGCTGGGCTGAGCGTGAGCCTCACCGGCATCCAGGCGTACGCGTCCGCCAAGGCCGGGCAGATCGGCCTGACGCGACAGCTCGCCCACGAGCTCGGGCCCTGGGGCATCACGGTGAACAACGTCGCTCCCGGCTTCGTGCGTTCGAACCCCAGCACCGAGCGGCAGTGGGAGTCCTACGGACCGGAGGGCCAGAAGGCGCTGGTGGAGCGCATCGCCCTGAAGCGGCTGGGCACGCCGGCCGACATCGTCCACGCGGTGCTCTTCTTCGCGTCGGACTTCGCGGGGTGGGTCACGGGCCAGGTGATCGCGGTGGACGGGGGGAAGACGCGGTAGGGGTGTGTGGAGAGGCCGCCGATGATCGTCCATCTCGTGGACGGCACCTACGAGCTGTTCCGCCATTTCTACGGGCTGCGCCGCTTCGCGAAAGGCGGTGACCCACCCTTCGGCGCCGTCGCCGGCGTGCTTCGCACCGTGCTGCAGATGGTGGAGGAGGGCGCGACGCATGTGGGCGTGGCGACCGACCACGTCGATCGAGTCGTTCCGCAACGAGCTGTGGCCGGGCTACAAGACCGGGGAGGGCGTCGATCCCGCTGCTGGCCGCGCAATTCCATCCCCTGGAGGACGGCCTGGCGGCGATGGGCGTGGCGGTCTGGCCCATGGTGGAGCTGGAGGCCGACGACGGCCTGGCCTCCGCCGCCCGACTCGCGGAAGCGGACGACCGGGTGGAGAAGGTCTGCATCTGGACGCCCGACAAGGACCTGGCGCAGTGCGTGCGCGGCGAGCGGGTGGTCCAGGTGGACCGGCGCGGGAAGAAGGTCCGCGACGAGGAGGGTGTGCGGGAGAAGTTCGGCGTGGTGCCGTCGCTGATCCCCGACTACCTGGCGTTGGTAGGCGACGCGGCCGACGGGTTCCCGGCGAATCGCCGGCATCGGCGCGGTGACGGCGGCGCGGCTCCTGAACCGACACGGCCCCATCGAGGACTTCCCCGAGTCCGTGCTCGGCGAGGACCGCGAGCAGGCCCTGCTCTTCAAGGATCTGGCGACGCTGCGGACCGAGGCACCCCTGTTCCAGGACGCCGACGAGCTGCGGTGGAGCGGGCCCGACGGCCGCCTTCGCCGCGTTCGCGGAGCGGATCGGCGAGCCCCGCCTGGTGTCCCGTGCGCGCAAGGCCGCGGGCGGCTGACCGCAGGCCGGCACGTCGACGGCGCGGGAGGGGCGTCGGCAGGCGAGTCCACAGCCGGCTGGAGGACGGTCAGTGCCGCCCGCCCGGCCGGCGGGCCACCGCCAACAACGACGACCCCAGCGGCATCGTGGACCAGCCCAGCACGGCCTCCTCCACCCGCGACATCGCGTACAGCGTGGCGTTGAGCGGGCGGCGGCGGAACCTGCGGCGGCTGTCGGCGCCGGCCGGCGCACCGCCTCCAGCGCGCGCTGCACGACTTTGGCCGGGTGCACCCAGCGGAAGAAGTAGCGGGAGCGCTCCACCCTCAGGTGGGGGGAGAGCAGCGCGACGAGCTCGCGCGCGCGTGTAGCGGGTCACGTGGCGGTTCAGGTCGTCGTGGGTGGTCCACAGCGACCGGAAGGCGGGCACCGTGACGAGCACGACCCCTCCGGGCTCGAGGAGGCGACGCGGCGTGCGCCACGGCTCCGGCCGCGTCGTCCATGTGCTCGAGGACGTCGAGGAAGAGCATCAGGTCGTAGCGGTGGCCCGGCCGGAACGAGGCGTCGAAGGGGCGCACGTGGATCCGTCCCGCCCGCGCGCTCCTGTCGGCTGACCAGAGCGGCGTCCGGCTCCACGCCCTCGACGGCCGCAGCGTACACGCGCAGGCGCTCGAAGAGGAGCCCGTCACCGCACCCCACGTCCAGGGCGCGTCGCCATCCGCCGTCGGGACGCAGCCTGCCCAGCTCGCGGAGGACGACGGCCTCCCGCGCGCGCCACCACCAGTGCCGCTCGTACAGGTCCCGGTAGCGGGCGGCGTAGGCGGGATCCATCAGCGACGGGGTGCGACGTCGAACACGTCATCGGTCCGCTCGCTCCCGTCCCGGCGCACGACGCGGTCCACGACGTACAGCGGGCGGGCCTTCACCTCCTGGTAGATGCGGCCGACGTACTCGCCGATGATGCCCAGGAAGAAGAGGAGAACGCCCGAGACGAACGTCACCACCACGATCAGCGCCGTGAAGCCCTGCGGCGAGCGGCCCTGGACCACCTTGACCCACACCGCGTAGAGGGCGAAGAGCACGGTGAGCACGACCGCGCCGGCGCCCAGAAACGCCGCGGCGCGGATCGGGACGATCGAGAAGGAGAAGATCCCGTCGAGCCCCAGCTCGACCAGGCGGCCGAAGGAGTACTTCGATGCGCCGGCGTGCCGTCCGGCGCGCTCCACCGGGAGCGCGAGCTGGCGGAAGCCCGCCCAGGCACGCAGCCCCCTCAGGTAGCGGTGGCGCTCCGGGGCGCGGCGGATCTCCGTCCACCACGCGGCGGGACAGGAGCGAGAAGTCCCCGGCGTCGAGGGGGAGCGCGGGGCGGGCCATCCACGCCAGCAGCCGGTAGTACGCCCAGTAGCAGAAGCGGAGCCAGAGCGGCTCCTTGCGACGCTCGCGCTTGGCGTAGACGACGTCGTAGCCCTCCAGGTGCGCGGCGAGGAAGCGGGGGATCTCCTCCGGTGGGTCCTGGAGGTCGCCGTCCAGGAGGACGACCACGTCGCCCGAGCAGTGGTCGAGGGCGGCGGACAGCGCGGGCTGGTGGCCGAAGTTGCGGGACAGCGACACCGCGACGACGCGCGGGTCGGACGCCGCGGCCTCCTCCATGAGCGCGCGCGTGCCGATCGGTGCTGCCGTCGTCGACCAGCACGATCTCGTGCGGGCCCCCGGGGAGCGCGTCCAGGACCGCGCCGACTCGCCGGTGCAGCTCGGCGAAGCTCTCCTCCTCGTTGAAGAGGGGGACGGCGACGGAAACCCGGGGATCGCTCACGCCCGCCCCCGGCTCCGCGCACGCGGCGCGGCCGGCCGCGGAAGTAGACCATCTTCCAGAGCGCCAGGCCCGCCAGGCCCGAGGTCGTAGGGCTCGAAGAGATCGGCCACGAAGTGCCGCCCCAGGAGCTCCGCCCACGCTGCCGAGCGGGCGCGGATGGTCGCCCCGGTCCATGCGCGCGAGCAGGCGCGCCGGGGAGGCGTCGGGCGGAAGCACCAGGTCCAGCACGTGGATCCTCCCGTCGTCGGTGAGCAGCGTCGCCAGGTGGCCGAGAATCCTGTCGCAGCCCTCGTCGTCGATGTGGTGGAAGAGGCTGTTCACGAGAATGAAGTCGAACGGCTCGCCGCGCACCTCGTGCCGCGTGACGTCGGCGACCTCGAAGCGCATCCCGTAGCGGGTCCGGGCGCGCTCGACGTAGGCCGGGTTGATGTCGAGCCCCAGGTAGTCCATCCCGCGGAAGTGCGGGGCGTTCGTGCCTGGACCGCATCCGACGTCGAGCACGCGACGCACCGACGTCAGGTCGTTGTGGCGCCGGATGGGCGCCAGCTTCCGCTCCCGGAACGGCGCCTGCCAGGCGCGATAGACCCAGGGGATCTCGAAGAGGGGTGCCCAGGGCTTCGGCATGTGCGGCAAGGTCGGGCGCGGCGGCCCCGTGCGCCAGTCGCGGCGCGGCGCGCCGGGAGCGTCCTCAGTCGAGGGTGGCGGAGCGCTGGAGGTCCACGACCCAGCCGGGCGTCTCGGAGAGGTACGCCTCGACCATCGGCGACCCGCTTGAAGTAATAGCGCGCGTTCAGCCCCTGGAAGAGTGCGGTGGCGGCGATCACGCAGGCGTACAGCACCAGGCTGAGCTGCCGGATCAGATCGGCCCCGACCCCGGCCAGGTCCTGGAGCTGCTGCATCTCGGGGTCCGGGGGCGCGGTCTGGACGCGGTAGATGCTCCACAGGCAGTAGGCGGCGATCAGGGCCATGAGACCGAGCTGGTTGCGACCGAGAAGACGCGCTCCGGCCGGCTCGAAGCGCCGCAGCATCTCACGCCCGCGGAACTCGTTCCGGGCGACCACGGCCATCCCGACGCCGAGGCCGAGCACGACCGGGCTTCGCAGCCCGAACAGGATCGTGACGACCGCGAACACGCCGATGGTCCACCCGTTGAACGCGGCGACCTTCGTGGCCGCGACGATCTTGCGCGCCCGTGCGCGCGCCTCTTCGAGCGTCCGGTGCTGCTCGGGCGAGAGTGCCGGGTCGGAGCTCAAGGGCCTTCCGTCCATCCTCTTCAGCGACCTGCCCGGTCGGCCCGGGAACGCTCGGAGCGCTCCCGGGGCCGTCGTGCCGCTATGCGTTCCGCCGCCGCCGAAGGGATCGAAGCCCTTGTAGCCCTTGCCCTGCGACGGCCCCTCGTGCCGCGCGCGGGTGTAGCCGCCGGACGAGCTGCGGCTGATCCGCTTCTGGGCGACCAGCGCCTCGAGAGTAAGCTCGCAGGCGGCGGCGCGCACGCCGTCACCCGCCTCCCGCGGCGCGAGCCCGAGGTTCTCGACCAGCTCCAGGAGGCCGGGCACGGTCTCGAAGCCCCGCACCGAGGCGTCCGCGGTGGCGTCCTCGCCCACCTGCAGCGCCCCGCCGGACTCGAAGTACTCCACGATGTCGTCGACGTCGGCCCCGCCGGCGCGCGCGGCGAAGCAGCTGGGAGGCCGCGCCCTGGATCAGCTCGCGCGCGATCCGGTCGTGGCCGTGCAGCTCTCCCTCGTACTCCAGCTCCATCTTGCCCGGTGATGGCCGGCAGCGCCTGGTAGATGTCGGCGATGCGCGGCACCACGCGGTCCTCGCCGTTGCGCAGCGCCCGGCGCTCGGCGTTGGACACGATCGTCTCCATGACGGTGATGGGCATGCGCTGGCTCACGCCGGAGCGGTGGTCGACCCGCTTGTCCGCCCGGGCGAGGAAGGCGATCAGCTCGACGGTCTCCTGGACGAAGTCGGGCACCTCGATGCTCAGCCCGTCCCGGTCCACCCACGCCTCCTGGCGCGTGATGTCCATCCCGATCTCGACCACCTCGGGATAGTGGGTGCGGATCTCGGCGCCGATGCGGTCCTTGAGCGGCGTGATGATCTTGCCCCGCGCCGTGTAGTCCTCGGGGTTCGCCGTGAACACCATCATCACGTCCAGGGCCAGGCGGATCGGGTAGCCCTTCACCTGGACGTCGCCCTCCTGGAGGATGTTGAACAGCCCCACCTGGATCTTGCCCGCCAGGTCCGGCAGCTCGTTGATGGCGAAGATGCCCCGGTTCGCGCGGGGGAGCAGCCCGTAGTGGATCGTCAGCTCGTCCGCCAGGATGTGGCCGCCGCGCGCCGCCTTGATGGGGTCCACGTCGCCGATCATGTCCGCGATGGTCACGTCGGGCGTGGCGAGCTTCTCCACGTACCGATGGTCCCGGTCCACCCACTCGATGGGCGCGTCGTCGCCCTGCTCGGCCAGGAGCTGCCGTGCGTACTTGGAGATGGGCCGCAGGGGATCGTCGTTCACCTCGCTCCCGGCGAGGATCGGCGTCTCCCGGTCCAGCAGCTCGACGAGCTGGCGCAGGATGCGGCTCTTCGCCTGGCCACGCAGTCCGAGGAGGATGAAGTCGTGCCGCGCCAGGACGGCGTTCACGATCTGGGGGATGACGGTCTCGTCGTAGCCCTGCACGCCGGGGAAGAGCTTCTGCGCCCTCCTGGAGCTTGCAGACGAGGTTGGCGCGCATCTCCTGCTTGACCGTGCGGGGCCGGTATCCCGAAGCCTTGAGCTCGCCGACGGTGCGTGGGGCGAGACTCCGCCATGGGTCCTCCTGTTCGCGGGTGGGTCGCGGGAGAAGGTGCTACTCCCCGGCTCCGGCGCGGTTCCGGGGCCGAGGGCGGCTGCGCGGGGTGCCGAGGGCCGCCGCCGAGTCGTGCGATCGTCCGCCGATTTGGCTAGTGTTGGCGCATGAATACGCCAGAGATCATCCGCATCGCGGTCGCGATCTACCTGCTCGGCGCGATCGCCCTCTTCTTCAAGCTGGTGGCCGACAAGGTGGCGTTCGTGCGCGGGGGAAGACCCGAGCGGCGCAGCGACCAGATCGGCCGCCGCATCGGGCTCTTCTTCACGGAGGTGATCGGCCAGACCAGGGTGCGCGAGCGGCTGGCCGCCGGGTGGGCCCACGCCTTCGTGTTCTGGGGCTTCCTGGCCTTCGTGATCTCCACGCTGGACCTCCTCGTCCGCCTCGCGTTCGGGGGGGAGGGGTTCCTGCTGGGGCCGCTCGGCTGGATCTCGGGCGTGGTGGACGTCTTCGCCTTCCTCATCCTGGCCGGGGTCCTCTACCTGGGCGTGCGCCGCTATGTCGTTCCGGCCGCCGTTCCTCACCTACTACAGCGCGGAGTCGGCGATCGTGCTGGTGGTGATCGGCCTGATCGCGGCGACCCACCTGGGCGAGCGCTACCTCACCGGGACGACCAGCACCTACTTCGGCTACGCGCACCTGATGGTCGCGTTCTCCTTCCTCGCCTACGTGCCCACCTCCAAGCACTTCCACATCCTCGGCGGTCCGGTCAACGCCGTCCTCCAGCAGCTCGAGGACGAGCAGAAGATGGACTACATGGACCTGGAGCAGGAGCTCGACGAGTCCAAGGGCGAGGCGTACGGCTTCAACCGCCTGGCCCACTTCTCGTGGACGGATCGGCTGGACCTGATCACGTGCATCGAGTGCGGCCGCTGTCAGGAGGCGTGCCCCGCGTACGCGACCGGCAAGCTGCTGAACCCCCGGGACTTCATCGTCGACCTGAAGTACCACGCCAAGGGGAAGACGCCCCACGGAAAGCAGGCGCAGGTGGCGCGGGAGCGCTTCGCCGAGTCCGGCCAGAGCGTGGAGGGCGTGCCCGTGGAGCGCCAGCCGCTCATCGACCACGTGATCGCGCAGGAGACGCTGTGGCAGTGCACGACGTGCATGGCGTGCGTGCACGCGTGTCCCGTGAACATCGACCACCTGTCGATGCTCCTGAACATGCGCCGCTACCAGGTGCTCGACGTCGGCGACATCGAGCCCGAGTACCAGCGCGTCTTCCAGAACATGGAGCGCTCCGGCGACCCGTGGGGCTACGGGGAGCACCGCAAGACCGAGACGGTGGAGAAGCTCGGCGAGGTGCCCGTCGCCAAGCCGGGCGAGGAGTTCGAGCTCCTCTTCTGGGTCGGGTGCTGGGGGCTGTACGACGACCGCTCGGTAGAGACCACCCGGGCCACGCTCAAGGTGCTCGACCACTTCGGCGTGGACTACCGCATCCTGGGCGACACCGAGGTGTGCTGCGGCGAGAACTACCGCCGCATGGGCAACGAGCTCCAGTTCCAGATGAACGCCCAGACCAACCTGGAGCTGTTCGGGAGCGTGAAGTTCGAGCGCCTGATGGTCACCAACCCGCA
Source organism: uncultured Gemmatimonadales bacterium (assembly GCA_963848895.1). Lineage (GTDB taxonomy): Bacteria > Gemmatimonadota > Gemmatimonadetes > Longimicrobiales > Gaopeijiaceae > SZUA-318. The sequence continues at coordinate 432,492 of CAWKGE010000009.1, read as the reverse complement.
CTGCCACCAGGTCTTCGGCAAGGACTACAAGGACTTCGTGCCCGAGGACTGGGACGGCCTGCCCTTCAAGGTGGTGAGCGTCGAGGAGGAGGTGGCGCGCCTGGTGCGGTGGCACGGCCTGCCCGGCAAGGCCGACCTGGGCCGCGTCGCCTACCACGACTCCTGCTTCTACGGCCGCTACAACGGCATCTACGAGGAGCAGCGCGCCCTGGTGCAGGCCGGCGGCGGCAAGCTCGTGGAGCTGGAGCGCAACCGCGAGCACTCGTTCTGCTGCGGCGCCGGCGGCGGCAACTTCTGGCGCGAGGAGCAGGAGCCCCGCGTCTCGTGGAACCGCGCCGCCGAGATCATGAAGGCCGACGCGCCGACCCTCGCCGTGTCGTGTCCCTTCTGCATGGCCATGCTCGAGGACGGTCTCAAGGCGCAGGAGGGCTACGAGGAGCAGCCGGTGACGGTGCGGCACGTGGTCGAGCTCGTGGCCGACGCCATCCCCGAGGGCAGTTCCGTCGAACCGGTGGCGACCGCGGACGAGCGGGGCCGCCGGTGGGCGAGGAGCTACGAACGTTGCTCCCCCGGGGGAGGCTTCGGTAAGCTTCCGACATGAGTGCATCCGAACCGCTTGGAAACCCGATCGTGGTGTGGGGAGCCGGAGCCATGGGCGGCTCCATCGGCGCCTGGCTGCATCGCGCGGGTCACGACATCCTGCTCGTCGACCAGGACGAGGCGCACGTGCGCGCGATCTCCGAGAGTGGGCTCAGGATCACGGGCCCCGTGGACGAGTTCGTGACGCGGGTGCCCGCCGTGACACCCGACCAGGTGAAGGGCCCGGTGCGCACCGTGCTCCTGGCGGTGAAGGCCCACCACACCGGACCGGCCCTCGACGCGATCGCGCCCGTGCTCGCCGACGACGGCTTCGTCGTGTCGGTCCAGAACGGTCTGAACGAACGGCTCATCGCCCACCGTGTCGGCACCCACCGCACCGTGGGCTGCTTCGTGAACTTCGGCGCCGACGTGATGGAGCCCGGAGTGATCCAGCGCGGCAACCGGGGCGCCGTCGTGGTCGGCGAGCTGGACGGGGCCCTCACGTGGCGCATCGAAAAGGTGCACGCGCTGTTCAGGGACTTCGAGCCCGACGCGGTGCTCACGGACAACATCTGGGGCTACCTGTGGGGCAAGCTGGCCTACGGCGCGATCCTCTTCGCCACGGCGCTGACCGACGCGTCCATCGCGGACGTGCTGGACTCGAAGGAGTATCGGCCGACCTTGATCGAGTTGGCTCGTGAGGTCATGCGCGTGGCGCTGGCGCGCGACATCCGTCCCGAGGGGTTCGACGGATTCGACCCCTCCGCGTTCCACCCGGACGCGCCGGACTCGGCCGCCGCGGACTCCCTCGACCGGCTCGTTGCGTTCAACCGCAGGTCGGCGAAGTCCCACAGCGGCGTGTGGCGCGACCTGGCGGTCCGCAAGCGCAAGACCGAGGTCGACGCCCAGATCGCCGTCATCGCCCGCCTCGGGGCGGAGGACGGCGTGCCCACCCCGCTCGTCAGCCGCCTCGTCGAGCTCGTGCACGACGTCGAAGCGGGACGAAGGCGACAGGAGTGGGAGACGCTGGACGCGCTGCGAGGCTGAGCACCCGACCTCCGCGATCGCGGCCCCTTGCCCGCCACCGTGCCCAACCGCATTCCGGAGATGAGATGTCCGCATACATGATCGTCGACGTGCAGGTGCGCGATCCCGTCGCCTACGAGGACTACAAGAAGGGAGTGGCCCCCCTCGCCGCCAAGCACGGAGGCGTCTACCTGGCGCGTGGAGGAGCGACCGAGGTGCTCGAGGGCACGTGGCAGCCGTCGCGGCTCGTGCTTTTCCGCTTTCCCGACAGGGAGAGCATCCAGGCCTTCAACGACGACCCGGCATACCAGGACGTTGAAGGCGCTGCGCCATCGCGTGGCCGACACGAACATCGTCGTCGTCGAGGGTCTGTAGCCCCCTGCGGAGCCCTCCGCTTCCCTGCGTGATCCCGACCTCCCGGTTCTCCTGTCACCTCCATTGAGAGCGTGACGGGCCGCGCCGGCCCCGATCCATCGTAGACCGATGCCTCGGGACACGGGGCTGATCATGGGAGGACGACGATGACGCAGACGATGACCCAGCCCCGCAAGCGCGAGCCGATGAACGGGGTGGACGTGCCGACGCTGTTCGCGACGATCGACGCCGTGGACGGCCAGCGGGAGCTGGCGAAGTTCCGCTTCCGGGCCACCAACAAGTGGCAGGCGGGGACGCACAGCCGCAGCACCGTGGAGTCCTTCTACGGCGCGGGTGGCGAGCATCAGCACAAGCGGACGTTCGAGCTCGACGCCGACCACCCGCAGGTCCTGGTGGGCGCGGACAACGGGCCGCTGCCCGTCGAGTACGTGCTGGTCGGCCTCGCGTCCTGCCTGACGAGCGGGATCGGCAACATCGCCTCCGCCCGCGGCGTGAAGCTGTACGAGGTGGAGTCGCGCATCGAGGGTGACATCGACATCCAGGGGATCCTGGGGCTCTCGGACGAGGTGCGGAACGGCTACCAGAGCATCCGCGTGGACTTCACGATCAAGGGCGACGCGCCGGAGGAGAAGCTCCGCGAGATCGTCGAGCAGTCGCGCTCGCGCTCGGCCGTGTTCGACATCGTCACGAACGGAGTTCCGGTGGAGATCACCGTCAACAAGAACGACGACTGAGGGGAGCCCGCGTGGCGCCGGTCGGCTGGAGCCGGCCGGCGCGCATGCGGCAAGGGGGAGGTGTGGGGACGATGCGGGTGCACACGGTGGTCATAGGAGGAGGGCAGGCCGGCCTGGCCGTCAGCCACGAGCTCACGGACCTGGGCGTGGAGCACGTGGTGCTCGAGCGCGGCCGGATCGCCGAGCGCTGGCGGAGCGAACGATGGGACTCGCTCCACCTGCTCACGCCCCGGTGGATGGCGCGCCTTCCGGGGTGGTCGTACCACGGTCCCGATCCGGACGGCTTCATGAGCCGCACCGAGGTGATCCGCTACCTGGAACGATACGCGGCCTCCTTCCCGGCGCCGGTCATGTCCGGCGTCACCGTGACCCGCGTGTACCGCGCGGGGAGCCTCTTCCAGGTGGAGACCGACCACGGGTCGTTCCGGGCGGACGCGGTGGTCGTCTCGACCGGACAGTGCGACCGTCCGCTGGTGCCGGCCGTCGCGAGTGGGCTGGCCGCGGACCTCTCCGTGGTGGTGCCGACGGCCTATCGCAACCCCGCGCAGCTTCCGGACGGTGGCGTGCTCGTGGTGGGAGCCTCGGCCACCGGCATCCAGCTGGCCTCCGAGATCCACGCCTCCGGGCGACCGGTGACGCTCGCGGTGGGGCGCCACTTCCGACTGCCCCGGAGGTACCGGGGACGAGACATCTTCTGGTGGCTCGAGGGGATGGGCACGCTGGACCGTTCGACGCGCGAAGTCCGCGACCTCGAGGCCGCGCGTGCGGAGCCGTCGCTCCAGCTGGTGGGCACGCCGGACCATCGCTCCCTGGACCTGGGGATGCTGCAGGCCGCCGGAGTGCGGCTGGTGGGACGGCTGATCGACACCGCGGGCCGGCGCGTGTTCTTCGCGGACGACTTGGCGGATACGATGCGTGCAGCCGACGCCAAGCTTGGCCGGCAGCTGCGCCGGATCGACGAGTACATCCGCGACGCTGGGCTGGACGACGTCCTTCCCGCAGGCGAGCCCATGCGTCCCCTGCGTCCGCGAGCAGCGGAGACCACGCTCCACCTGCGCGACGCGGGGATCCGCACGGTGATCTGGGCCACGGGCTATCGGCGCAGCTATCCGTGGCTCGAGGTGCCGGTGCTGGACGAGCGCGGAGAGATCCGGCACGACGGCGGGATCACGCCCCAGGACGGCCTGTACGTGCTCGGGCTCAACTTCCTGCGCCGCCGCAAGTCGAGCTTCATCGACGGAGTCGGAGCCGACGCCCGGGCCGTGGCCGAGCACGTGCATGCACGCGCTGACGGCCGGAGGCGAGCGGTCGCATGAAGACGACGGCATCCATCCGCTCCGAGTACGACGTGATCGTCGCCGGGGCGCGGTGTGCCGGCGCATCCACCGCGATGCTGCTGGCTCGCCGTGGCGTGCGCGTCCTGGTCGTGGACCCGACCCGGCGTGGGAGCGACACGATGTCGACGCACGCACTGATGCGCGGCGGCGCCCTGCAGCTCGCGCGCTGGGGCCTTCTGGAGGAGATCGTGGCGGCGGGAACGCCCCCGGTCCGCACCACCACGTTCCACTACGACGGGGAGGCCGTGGAGGTGGCGATCAAGCCGCGCGACGGCGTCGACGCGCTCTATGCCCCTCGCAGGACGCTGCTGGACCGTGTCCTGGCGGATGCGGCGTCCGACGCGGGGGCGCACGTCGTTCACGGCGTGGCCGTGACCGAGCTGGTGCGGGACGGGACAGGACGGGTGTGTGGTGCCATCGTGTCCGATGGGGGCGGCAGCAGCGTACAGGTCGCGGCGGACCTGGTGGTCGGAGCCGACGGGCTGCGGTCGCGCGTCGCACGGCTCACGGGCGCGGCGGCGGAGCACGCGGCCGGCCATGCGGCCGCCTGCGTGTTCGGGTACTGGCCCGACATCGAGGCGGAAGGATATCACTGGCACTACCGGCTCGGTGCGGCGGCCGGCGTGATTCCGACCAACGACGGGGAGACCTGCGTGTTCGTCGGCGTGCCCGCGAGCCGCTTCCACGGGGAGCGGTCCGGGGGACTGGGCGGCCTGTACCATCGCGCGCTGCGCGACGCGGCTCCGGATCTGGCCGCGGCGTTGTCGGCACGCGAGGAGCATCCCCGGCTGCGGGCCTTTCCCGGCGTCCCGGGATTCCTGAGGCGCTCGTACGGTCCGGGGTGGGCGCTGGTGGGCGACGCCGGCTACTTCCGCGACCCGATCACGGCGCACGGCATCACCGATGCGCTGCGCGACGCGGAGCTGCTGGCGCGCGCGGTCCTGGCGGGGACCGATGAAGCCCTGCGGGCCTACCAGGCCGGCGCGATCTGTTGGGCCGGGAGCTCATGGACGTGACGGACCGGATCGCTTCCTTCACGTGGAGCATGGACGAGGTGCGGGCGCTGCACCTCGCGTTCAGCCGGAGCATGTCGGCGGGAGTCGAGGTCGTGCTGGGATTCGACGAGGGCCCAGCCCGAGCGGCCCGATGAGCCGGTTCGCGCAGGGCTTTCCGGTAGCGCTGCAGGAACCCCCGCGACCGCAGGAGGTGGCATGCTCGACGCGATCGACGCCCAGGCGTCCCTGGAAGCGGTGCTCAAGGACGAGATCCTGAGGATGTACCAGGAGGTGGCGGACAACCCGGACGCCGAGTTCCACTTCTTCCACGGGCGTGAGGCCGCGGAGCTCTTCGGCTACGATCCCGAGTGGCTGGACCGGGCGCCCGCCGGCGCCGTGGCCTCCTTCGCCGGCGTGGGGAACCCCCACCTGCGCGCCGGGATCCGCGAGGGGGAGACGGTGCTCGACCTGGGGAGCGGCGCCGGGCTGGACGCCATCGTCGCGTCGTGGAGCGCGGGCCCGTCCGGCAAGGTGATCGGCGTCGACCTGAACCCGGCGATGTGCACGAAGGCGCAGGAGCACGTCACGGCGACGGGCACCGAGATGGAGTGCCACCAGGGCGCGATGGAGAGCCTCCCGCTCCCCGACGGCGCCGCCGACGTCGTGATCTCCAACGGCGTGGTCAACCTCTCGTTCCGGAAGCGGCGGGTCGTGCAGGAGATGTTCCGCGTCCTGAAGCCGGGCGGTCGCGTCTCGCTTGACCGACATCGTGAGCGGGAAGCAGCTCTCCCAGTCGATCGTCAACGACCCGAAGCTCTGGGCTTCCTGAATCGGAGGCGCTCTCCTGGAAGGAGAGATGTTCCGGCTCTTCGAGGAGTCCGGGTTCACGCGGGTCCGCTCGGCCGTGGTTCCGAACTTCAGGTTCCGCAAGGCGTCGACGCAGGACTCGGCGGAGGCCTATGGCGTGAAGGCCATCATGATGACCGCCGTCAAGCCGGAGTAGCCTCCGCTGTTCACCGCCCCTTCAACACGGTCAGCGGGGCGTCGGCGGACAGGCCTGCCTTCACCTTGGCGTCCGAGACCATCCGCGCCACGTCGTCGAGGAGCTGGCGCGCATCGTAGACGATCCCGTCCTTGATGGTGTAACGGACGCCGCCGACGCGCTCGACCTGGCCGTTCTCGTCGTTCAGCCGCAGCGTGCCGGTGCCGTACAGCACCTTGAAGTCCTCGATGGGATTGTACTCGGTGATGACCAGGTCCGCGCGCTTGCCGGCCTCGACGATGCCGAAGTCGGGCTCCTTCCCCTGCTGCTCGGCGAGGAGCTCGGCGCCGTTCATGGTGGCCGCCCGCACCACCTCCAGCGGGTGGAAGCCGGCCTCCTGGAGCAGCTCGAGCTCACGGATGTAGCCGAACCCGTAGAGCTTGTAGATGAACCCCGAGTCGGAGCCGGTGGTGACGCGGCCGCCGCGGTTCTTGTACTCGTTCAGGAACGTCATCCACAGCCTGAAGTCCTGCTTCCACTCGATCTCGTCCTGCGTGGTCCAGTGGTACCAGTACGAGCCGTGGCTCTCCCGGCTGGGCTGGTAGAACTGCCAGAGCGACGGGAGCGTGTACATGTCGTGCCACTCCGCCCTGCGTGCGCGCATCACGTCCCGGCTCGCCTCGTAGATGGTCATGGTGGGATCGATGGTGAACCCGAGGTCCAGCATCTCGTCCATGACCGCGTTCCAACGCTCGGTGCCCGCCTTCGCGGCCTGCTTCCACAGGCGCCCCGCCTGACCGAAGCGGTCGTACTCGTTGTTGTAGTTGTAGTCGTAGGGGAAGTCCTGGACGGTGCGGTCGTCGAAGAGCGCCTCGGGGAGCCCGTAGTAGTGCTCCATGGAGCCGAGCCCCATGCGCGCCGCGTCCAGCGCGTTGATCCGCGACACGCCCTGCTGGCTCAGGTGCGACATCGTGCCCAGGTGGAGCTTCCTGGCCTCGTCGATGACGGCGGCGAAGACCTTCGGGTCGTTGGAGACCGGATACGTGCCGGGGATCAGCTTGAAGCCGTCCACGCCCTTGTCGGCGGCCCACCGCACGTACGCACGGGCCTTCTCGGGAGTGGTGACCGGGCCGCCGTCCCACCCGGTCCCGACGAACGCGTACGCGTAGATGTGCGGCGCGACGATCTCGTTCTCAGCGGACCGGTCCCGCTCCTGGAGCGTCCAGTCGACCCCGTTGCCCGAGCCCGGGTCGCGGATCGTGGTGACGCCGCTGGCCAGCCACAGCTTGTACACGTATTCCGCGGGCGTCCCCTGGGCCAGACCGCCGATGTGGGCGTGCACGTCCACGAAGCCGGGGAGCACGTACATCCCGTGGGCGTCGAGCTCCCGGGTGGCGCCCTGGGGGCGACGCTCGTCGCGGATGGGGACGTCGGGCGCGCCCACGCTGCGCACCTCCATGATCCGGCTCCCCTCGATGACGATGTCCACGGGCCCGACGGGAGGCGCGCCGGTGCCGTCCACCAACGTGGCGCCGCGGATGATGAGGCGTTGGAACGGGCCCTCACCCTCGTCGCCGCGCGGTGGCGCGTGGGGCACCTCGCCCTGCTGGGCCCGCAGGCCCGTACGGGGGAGGACGGCGAGCATCAGCGTCGCGAGGATGGCGGTGAGGGCGTGTCTCGTCTTCATGGGCGTCGTCCGGTGAGGGTCCGTTCCCGCGCCTCCAGGGAACCGGCGGGCAATGTGTGGTGGCGGCCCGCACGCCACCAGCCGGGGCCGGGCACGGTGTCGCGCCCTCCGGCCGCGTTGTACCGTGACAGCATGCGTGTCGCGGCCCTCTACGACATCCACGGCAACCTCCCGGCCCTCGAGGCCGCCCTCGACGACGTGCGTCGCTCCGGCGTCGATCTCGTGGTGGTGGGCGGCGACGTCGTGCCCGGGCCCATGCCGCTCCAGTGCCTGGCCACCCTGCGCGAGCTGGACCTTCCGACCGGGTTCATCTTCGGCAACGGAGAGCGCGAGGTGCTCGCCGAGCTGGGGGGCGAGGCGACCGGCAACGTCCCCGAGCGCTTTCGCGAGGTCGTGCGCTGGGTGGCCCGCCAGCTGAGTCCCGACGACGCGCGCGCGATGGCCTCCTGGCCGGCCACGCTCGACGTCGAGATCCCTCCCCTCGGCAATGTGCTGTTCTGTCACGGGACGCCGCGCAGCGACACGGAGATCTTCACGCGCCGGACCCCGGAGGAGCGCCTGGCGCCGATCTTCGAAGGCGTGGACGCGGACGTGGTCGTGTGCGGGCACACGCACATGCAGTTCGACCGGACTCGTCGGCGCCGTCCGGGTCGTGAACGCCGGAAGCGTGGGAATGCCCTTCGGCGCGCCGGGGGCGCACTGGCTCCTCCTGGGCCCGACGTCGAGCCGCGCCGCACCTCCTACGATCGTGACGAGGCCGCGGCGCGCATCCGCGACACCGACGTACCCGCAGGCCGACGAGTTCGCCGCGGGCAACGTCCTCCAGGTCCCGTCGGAGGAGCAGATGCTGGAGGCATTCGCGCGGAGCGAGCCGACTTGAGCGCCGCGGTTCGCGCCCTCGACTGGCTCCTCGCCGGCGACCCGGCCATCCGCTGGCAGGCGCTGCGGGACCTCGTGGACGCGCCCGACCGCACGGTCGCGCGGGAGCGTGCGCGGGTGGCTCGAGAGGGATGGGGTGCCGCGCTGCTCTCCAGGCAGGATCCGGACGGGCGCTGGGCGGGCGGGGAGTCGCCGGACCGGGGCCTCTACTCGCCGAAGTGGATCTCGACGACCTACACGATGCTGCTCCTGAGGGACTTCGGCCTGCCGGCGGACGACCCGCGCGCGCGGAAGGCCTGCAAACTCCTCCTGGACCGGGGGCTGCAACGCGACGGCGGCATCGGCTTCGGATGGCGCCAGAGCGAGACCTGCGTCACCGGGATGGTCCTGTCGATCCTGTTGCGCGTGCTCAGGTGGTGGAAGGGCTGACCGAAGCGCCGACCGGAGGCGCCGGGTCGTGCTCAGGGCTCGGGGACGTACGGGTCCGTAGGGTCCATGTCGTTCAGCTCCACGAGGAAGCCCGCCAGCCTGTCCGTAACCGCCTCGAGGAACCGCGCGCCCTTCTCCGCCGTCGCGGCCGAGGGATCTCCAACGCCGGTGTCGTCGGTCACGCGCGTCCACTGCCGCGGCGCCCACGCCCACCGCTCACGGAAGGCCGCCACCCGCCAGGCCCGCGCGGCGCCCGGGCCGGCTTCATCCAGGGGGCGGACGAGATCCGGGTGCAGGTGCATCACGAGGCTGGTCTCCGCCTCGCCGGCGTGATCCCCCGGGTCCTCGAAGTGGTCGGTGCTCCCGGGGATGGCGTACCAGCTCGCCGTGCACAGGAAGAGCGGCGTCTCCGCCTGCAGCTCGCGGATCATCTGGCGGAAGTCGTTGCCTCCGTGCCCGTTCAGGACGAGGAGCTTCGACACCCGGTGCGCCTCGAGGCTCTCCACGACGTCGGCGAGCACGGCGGCCTGCGTGCTCGGCTTCATGTTCACGGTGAGCGGGATGTCGAGCTGCTGCGTGTCCACGCCGAACGGCACGATCGGCAGAACCACCACACGGGCGCCACGCTCCCACGCCTTCCCCGCGGCGGCCTCCGCTACCGCGACCGTCTCGTAGCAGTCGGTGCCGTACGGGAGGTGCAGGTTGTGCGCCTCGGTGGCGCCCCACGGCAGCACCGCGACGTCGTAGGGGTCGTCGCGCACCGTCGCCCAGGTCGCCTCCGACAGGATCCAGGGTCTCGCGGCCACGGCTAGCGTCCCGTCGTGTCGGGGGGCAGCACGTCATCCAGGCGGATCACGCTCCCACCCGGCATGCGGACCTCCCCGCCGAGCTGCAGCACCAGCGCCAGCGCATCCATGTAATCCGCGGCCCTGCGGATGCGCCCGTGGTCGATCTCGAGGATCGTCACGCCGTTCAGGACGACCTCGCGACCGGTGGCGACCGGGACGCGATCGCCGATCGGGTGGTCCTGGGTGGCGCTGAAGATCCACTCCACCGTCGCTCCCGTCTCGGACGGATGGACCGCCGACACGTCGATGTTCAGACCGCCGGCCCAACCCTGCACCTGTTGCACGTAGCCGACGATCTCCCGGATTCCCTGGTACTGCATCTGGTTGGGGAAGTCGTCGTAGACGGCGTCCGGGTAGAAGAGGTCCGTGAGGACGTTCACGTCGCCGGACTCCCACGCGGACATGAGCGTGCGTGCCACGATCTCGTTCCCCGCCACCGTCGGAGACGGACCGGAACGGGGTGCGCACGCGGTGGTGACGAGGGTCACGACGAGGAACAGGCGCTTCATGACATCGCCTCCGATCGCAGGAGCTTCACCGTGGTGACGACCTGACCGGCGTGGCGGGCGGCGTGCTCTCCGATGTGGAAGAGCACCCCGAGCACAGTGGACGGCAGGCGCATGCGGCCGATCTCCAGGGGGTCGGAGAGTCGTCCGGGGTCGATCGCGCGTAGCTGGCCGAGGGCCGTGTCGACGCTCGCGCGCAGGCCCTCCAGGAGCGCTTCGACATCGGTGTCGAACGCTCCCGCCCGCTCGCGAGCGAGAGCCTCCCGCTCGGCGGGCGTCAGCCCCTCCCCTCGAGCGGTGGCCATCAGCCGCCGGGTGCTCCCCGCCAGATGGAAGATGTGGAACGCGACCGACGCAACGCCCCCCGGCCTCGCCGTCAGCTGGTCGGGGCGGAGACCCGCGACGGTCGTGCTGATCTCCTCCTGCGCTTGCAGGAGCGCGTGCGCCACCGGTTGGAGCTCCACCGAGACGTCGGGCACGGGGCCGCGCAGCCAGCGCTCCGTCGCGCTCATCCTTCGAGCTCCATGCCGATGCCCGTGGGCGTCACGACCAGTCGCGGCATGATGGTGGGAATGCGGCGCATGCGCAGGTCCGCCAGGATCGCGTCCACCGAGTCGAAGGCCCGCAGATCCTGAAGTGTGCGGATCGTGGGAAAGACCATCGGCAGGGCCCCTTCGTGGTAGCGCCCGATTGCCGCCGCCGGCGTGAGCCAGACCGCGTCGGTCATCTCCCGGGCGTCGATGACGGGGGCCGCTCCTCCCCGCACCCTGGCGGCGAAGAAGCGCGTGTCGTAGCGGCGCGGCTCGGGCTCCGGAGTGATCCAGTGGGCGAGGTATTCGACGGCTCCTCCGTCCAGCCTGCAGCGCATGCGCTCCAGCGTCTCGACGAACCCCACGCGGTCCGCCATGAGGTCGCTGCGGAGCGCGTCGACCGTCGGATCCTCCGCGGCCGTGGCCGGCTCCGAGCCGTCGACGCCCCGTCCCACGAGGATGCCCGTCTCCTCGAATGCCTCGCGCAATGCCGCCAGGTAGTACGCGAGCGCCGGAGGATCTGCGTCGGGGAGCTCCAGGCGTTCCGCTGCGGCCGCTGCGTCCAGGCCGTCCAGGTGTGCTACGACCTCCTGTCCGGCGTCGCGCGCGTCGACACGACCCCCGGGGAACACGTACGCTCCCGGCACGAACCCGGCGTGGCGCGCGCGCCGCAGGAGCAGGACCTCCGGTCCCGCGTCGCCGTCGCGCATCAGAACGATGGTCGCCGCCGGGCGTGCCCGGGCAGGCACCTGTGGCGGATGGCGCACGCTCTCGGCGAAGCGGTCGGGGAGCCGATCGAACGGGATGATGAAATCGGGCACGGGAGCTCGCTCAGTGACCGGCCGCCATGCCGTCCTTGCGGGGATCCGATGCCGCCGCCCACCCGCGCTCGAGCTTCATCACCGCCTGGGCGCCGCCGAACGCCACGCCGTCCGGGCTGCGCAGCTCGTGGCCCAGTGCGCGGAGCTGGCCGGCCACGCTGTCAGGGAGGTTCTCGATCGCCACGGTCGCGCCGCTGAAGTGGCGGAAGCGTGGGGCCTCCACCGCCTCCTGCAGATCCATGCCGAACTCGAGCAGGTTCAGGAGCACCTGCACGTGGCCCTGCGGCTGCATCGAGCCGCCCATGACGCCGAACGACAGCCAGGGAGCGCCGTCCTTGGTGACGAAGGCGGGGATGATGGTGTGGAAGGGGAGCTTCCGCGGGCCGATGTAGTCGGGCGAGCCCTCGTCCAGGTTGAAGCCCGCGCCCCGGTTCTGCAGCACGAAGCCCGTCCCAGGCACCACGACGCCGGACCCGAAGTACTCGTAGATCGAACAGATGAACGAGACCATGTTGCCGTATTGGTCCGCCACCGAGAGGTAGATTGTCTCGCTATCGGTGACGGGCTTGCCGGGCTCCGTCCGGGCGGCGGCGTGCTCGGGGTCGATCAGAGCGGCGCGTCTACGCACGTACGCCGGGTCCAGGAGGCGCCGGGGGTCGATCCGCATGTACTCGGGGTCGGCCACGTACTCCGCCAGGTCGGCGTAGGCGAGCTTCTTCGCCTCGATCAGCGTGTGCAGATAGCGCGCGGAATTGTGGCCCATGCTCTTCAGGTCGAAGCCCTCGAGCATCTTCAACATCTCCAGCGCGGCCACACCCTGCCCGGCGGGGGGCAGCTCCCAGAGCGTGTAGCCCTTGTAGTCGACCGACATCGGGTCGACCCAGCGCACCTCGTGCGTCGCCAGGTCTTCCAGCGTCAGCCAGCCGCCCTTCCGGTCCAGCGCCTCGACGATCTCGCGACCGAGTGCCCCGCCGTACATCACCTGGGGACCCCCTTCGGCGATCCGGCGGAACGTGCGCCCCAGATCCGGGTTGCGGAACCACTGGCCGGCGCGCGGCGCCTCCCCGTCGATCAGGAAGGTCGCGGCCGCGCCCTCGTCCTGCCGCAAGACCTCGACGGTGTTCTGCCAGTCCTGCGCGATGATCGGAGTGACGGGGAATCCCTCCTCGGCGATGCGGATGGCCGGCTGCAGAACCGCCGCGAGCGACATCGTCCCGTAGCGGCTCACCAGGGCGTTCCACCCGGAGAGCGCACCCGGGACCGTGATCGACCGCGGCCCGCGGTACGGCACCCGGTCCTCGCCGGCCGCGCGGAGCTCCCCGGCGGAGGTCTTCGATCCGGAGCGGCCACTCGCGTCGAGCCCCACCAGCCGGCCCTCGTCGGCGACCCAGGCCAGGGCGAACATGTCCCCGCCTATCCCCGTCATGTACGGCTCGGTCACGTTGAGCACGGCGGCGGCCGCGACCGCGGCGTCGAAGGCGGTGCCTCCGGCCTGGAGGATCTGCAGGGCGGCGCCGGTCGCCAGGGGCTGGCTGGTGCCGACCGCGCCCCGCGGGGCGTAGACCGTCGACCGTCCGGAGCGGGTGGCCGGGCTCGTCACCTGGGCGGCGGTCGCCTGGGCCGACACGGCGAGGACGAGGAGGACCGTGGGAAAGCGCATGGGGCTTCCTTGTCGTTCGAGATCAGGCTTCACGCTCCGGGATGTGGACCTCCCCTTCGAAGAGGTCGCGGATCCGCTCGACGTCTTCCCGCGTGGCGTGCGGCTCTCCCCAGTGGATGGGCACCACCAGCGACGCGGCGCACGCCGAGGCCGCGCGCGCGGCGTCCTCGGGGCCCATCGTGTAGTGCCCCCCGCAGGGGAGGAACGCCACGTCGCACCGGATCCCGAACATCGAAGGGAGGAAATCGGTGTCGCCGGCGTGGTAGAAGGTCACGCCACCGACGGTGAATACGTATCCCAGCCAACCCTGCTCGGGTCGGTGGAATCGCTTGTCCACGTTGTAGGCGGGGACGGCCAGCACGTCCAGCCCGTCCAACTGGAGCATGTCGCCCGGGCGCATGAAGTGGTCGGCGTCGCCGAGCAGCTTCTTCATCGTGGCCGGCGCCACGACGACCGTCTGCGGCGTGCGGATCCGGTCGATGTCGGACTCGCTGAAGTTGTCGTAGTGGGGATGCGTGAGGAGGATGAAGTCCGCCCGCGAGTCGTCCGGGACGCCGATGGGATCCACGTGGATCTCGAGCCCGGCTCGCCGGATCCTGACGGACGAGCCGCGGAACCACGTCACACCGTCGAGCATTTCGCTCATGGGAGCTCCGACAGCGAGTGGCGCGAGGCGCTTCGACGTGCCAAGCTAACTGGCGTCGACCAGGGGTAAAAGTGGCGTGAGAGGGTGGCGGCGTCACGTCAATATGACAGCGTTTCATGCGCATTCGGCACGAAACGTCACCCTCGATGCCTGGCGCGGTTCCTGCACCGTTCGATCTTTCCGGGACTCGCGCGAGCGCGGAGACCCGAACCGACAGAAATAGAGCCACCGGCCGACGCGGCCGGAGGTCAATCCGAGAGGAATTCATGGGCGAGCGATTCAGCCTTCCGGTACTCCCGCTGAGAGACACCGTCGTCTATCCCGGTGTGGCCGTGCCCATTTCCGCGGGACGCCCGGGCACCGTCGAGGCCGTCCAGGAGGCGCTGGACGGTGATCGGCGGCTCTTCGCCGTGGCGCAGCGGGACAACGTGGACGACCCGGTCGCCGAGGTCCTGTACACCGTGGGGACCGTGGTCCGCATCATCCAGACCCATCGCGTGCGCGGGGGCGTGCAGCTCCTCGTCCAGGGGGAGGGCCGTGCCCAGGCCCTGTCCTACGACAAGGAAGGTCAGGCGATGCTGCACGCGAAGCTGCTGCAGATGGACCGGCAGCCGCCGCAGAACGTCTCCGATCCCGCCTTCCAGGCGCTGGACAAGGAGCTCAGGGAGCGGGCCGCCGAGCTCGGCACGCGCCGCGGCGTTCCGGCCGAGGCGCTGAACCAGCTCATCCAGGGCGTGGACGATCCGGGCTCCTTCGCCGACCTGGTGGCGTTCTACCTGGAGCTGCCCACGGAGGCCAAGCAGAAGCTGCTCGAGACGCTGGACGACGAGGAGCGCATGCGCGCGGCGCTGGTGGCGGTGGAGCGCGAGCTGGCGCGCATCGACGCCCAGGAGGACATCCAGGCGAAGGTGCAGTCCGAGCTGGGAGAGCGGCAGCGGGAGATGCTGCTGCGCGAGCAGCTCAAGGCGATCCAGAAGGAGCTGGGCGAGGAGGAGGAGCGCGACGACGTCGAGGAGATGCGCAAGCGCATCGAGGAGCTCGAGTTGACCGAGGAGCAGCGCTCCGAGATCGACCGGGAGCTCCGGCGCCTGGAGCGCACCAGCCCTCAGTCGGCCGAATATCAGGTGATCCGCACCTTCCTGGAGTGGATCACCGAGCTGCCGTGGAACGAGCGCAGCGAGGACAAGATCGATCTGGTGCGCGCCGAGCAGATCCTCGAGGAGGACCATCACGGTCTCGAGGACGTGAAGGACCGCATCCTGGAGTTCCTTGCCGTCCGCAAGCTGCAGTTGGAGCGTGCCGAGGAGGAGGAGCCGGTCGAGGAGCCCGCCTCGTCGTCGGGTAACGGTGAGGGGGAGGAAGCGGCCGAGCCGGCACCCCTGATCACGGCCGAGGACATCCACCACACCGGGCGCGGGCCGATCCTGCTGTTCGTCGGACCGCCCGGCGTGGGGAAGACCTCGATCGCGCAGTCGATCGCCCGGTCGCTGGGGCGCCGGTACGTGCGCATCTCCCTGGGCGGTGCCCGCGACGAGGCGGACATCCGCGGCCACCGTCGGACATACGTGGGTGCCATGCCGGGCCGCATCATCCAGGGGATGCGTCAGGCCAAGAGCAAGAACCCGGTCTTCCTCCTGGACGAGGTCGACAAGCTGGGCGTCTCCTTCCAGGGCGATCCGAGCTCGGCGCTGCTCGAGGTCCTGGATCCGGCGCAGAACCAGACCTTCGTGGACCACTACCTGGGGATCCCCTTCGACCTGTCGGAGGTGCTGTTCATCGCGACCGCGAACTACCTGGATCGGATTCCGGGTCCGCTGCTCGACCGCATGGAGCGCGTCGACTTCGCGGGTTACACGGAGGCCGAGAAGCTCCAGATCGCGAAGCGCTACCTGCTTCCACGTCAGCGGAGGGAGAACAGCCTCACCGAGGACGAGTTCCAGATGCAGGACGACGCGATCCTCACCGTCGTGCAGAACTACACGCGGGAGGCCGGCGTTCGTCAGCTGGAGCGGGAGGTGGGCAAGTTCGCCCGCAAGGTCGCGCGTCGCATCGCGGCGGGGAAGGCGGACAAGGTCGTCGCCACGCCGGAGGACGTGCGGGAGCTTCTGGGCCGTCCGAGGGTGCACCCCGAACGGATGGCGGAGGAGGACGTGGTCGGTGTCGCGACGGGGATGTTCTACACGCCGATGGGCGGAGACATCATGTTCGTGGAGGCCAGCATCATGCCGGGGGATGGCCTGGTCCTGACCGGCCAGCTCGGCGACGTCATGAAGGAGTCCGGCCGGGCCGCGCTGTCGTACGCCAAGGCGAACTGGGACCTCCTGGGCATTCCCGAGGAGTCGCTGAAGGGTCGCGAGGTGCACATCCACGTGCCTGCCGGCGCGATCCCGAAGGACGGTCCCTCCGCCGGGATCACGATTGCGACCGCGCTCGTGTCCGCGCTGTCGGGGCGGAAGGTGCGCAGGGACGTGGCCATGACCGGTGAGCTGACCCTCACCGGCCGCGTCCTGCCCATCGGCGGCGTGAAGGAGAAGGTGCTCGGGGCGGTGCGCGCGGGAATCACCGAGATCATCGTTCCGATGGAGAACGAGGCGGACCTCGAGGACATCCCTGCCGACGTGCAGGAGCACCTCACCTTCCACCTCGTGGAAACGCTCGACGAGGTGATGACGGTCGCGCTCAAGGGCGAGGGCCCGAAGGCCAAGAAGACACCGCGCCGCCAGCGTGCGGGCCGGCAGCAGCCCGAGGGCGCCGGAGTGGGGTCGGAGAGCTGAGCGGCCCTGTTGCGTTCGCGAGATCCGTCGAGGTTCACCGCGAGGTGACTGAGGACGCCCCGGAGGGCCGCCGCAGCTCAACTGAGATCGAGCCCGCGGCGCCGGCGGTCACCCGTCCGATGACGGCGGCCGCCGGCGCCACGCCGGACAACGCCCCCAGGAGCGGCTCCACCGCTCCGGGGGCGACGCACATCAGGAGGCCCCCGGAGGTCTGCGCGTCGGTGAGGAGCGTGCGGGTGGGAGCGTCCAGCCGCGCGTCCCAGGTCACCGCCTCCGCCAGGTCGGCGGCGTTTCGTTCCGATCCGCCCGGCACGTGTCCGGCGGCGGCGAGCTCGACGGCACCCTCGACGAGGGGCACGTCCGTCGCGCGGATCTCCGCGCTCGCCCCGGAGGCCAGCAGCATCCGATGCAGGTGCCCCAGCAGCCCGAAGCCCGTAACGTCCGTGCATGCCTCGACGCCGGCGGCGATCGCCGCCCGTGCCGCATCGGCATTGAGCGTGGACATCACCGCGACGGCCTCCCTCACCACCTCGGGCGGAGCGGCCCCGGCCTTGATCGCGGTCGCCACGACCCCCGTGCCCAACGGCTTGGTCAGCACCAGCACGTCGCCCGCCCGGGCGCCGGCGTTGGTGAGGATGCGGTCGGGGTGCACCTCGCCCACCGCCACCAGCCCGTACTTGGGCTCGGCGTCGTCGATGGAGTGTCCGCCCAGGATCGGGATACCCGCCCTGCCGCAGGTCTCGCTCCCCCCGCGGATGATCTCGTCCAGCAGGCCCTCCCCGAGCAGCTTGCGTGGGAAGCCCACGAGGTTGAGCGCGAAGAGGGGCCGGGCGCCCATCGCGTAGACGTCGGAGAGCGCGTTCGCCGCCGCGATGCGCCCGAAGTCGAACGGATCGTCGACCACGGGCGCGAAGAAGTCGGCGGTGACGACCAGCGCCCGATCGGCGGACAGGCGGTACACGGCTGCGTCGTCCCCCGTCGAGGCGTCCACGAGGGCGTCGGCATCGTCCACCGGAGCAAGATGACGCAGGACCTGCGTCAGCTCGGACATCCCGAGCTTACACGCTCAACCAGCTCCGTGGCTGAGCTGGGACAGGCGGATTCGCGGCCGCGCGTCCCGTGGCTCCTCGGCCATGGGATCTCCTCGGGATGAAGGTGGACGACGTGGACCGCACGCTCACCAGGAACGAGGGTCCTGCATCAAGAGGCGGTACCCGCCCTCGGGATAGGTGATCACCGACAGCTCCGTGATCCGGCTGTGCCACCACCCTCCCGGCACGCTGGTGGCCGGGTCCGGCGGGCCGTAGGCCCGGGTGATGCGCTGGATGAGCGCGTCCGGGTCGGCCGGAGCCGGGAAGATGAGCTGGATCACGCCGACCCGTCCATCGTTGCGACCCACTCGGTATGCGATGGAGTCCGACCCGGCGAAGAGACCGACGGAGCGGGCCACTACGCCCACCGCCCCGTAGGGGCGGGGCACCGCCGTCAGGCCATCCGGTGCGGGTGCGCCCAGGGAAAGGTCGCGGCCCCCCGCGAGCTCCACCGTCCGCGGCAGCGCCCGGAGGGCGTCCGAGGATACGGGCGGCGGTGACGCGCAGTCCACGCGGGACAGGGTCACCTCGCGCTCGTACGCCTGGGCGCCCGGATCGACCACGAACGTGCGCACCGGACCCGCGAAGCCCGAGCCGCTGGCGTCCAGCCGACCTCCGACGCCCGCCGAACCGGACGAGAACCGGAGCACGATGCCGCCGTCCTCCGCGGGCCTCCACCCCTGGTAGCGGTGTCCCGTGGGGAGGGCTCCCACCGGTGCCGAGGCGTCGAGCCATCCCTGGGCCGACGGGTGAAGAACCGGCCTGTGCGACAGCTCGACGCGCGGGGGGAGCAACCACGTGGTCGAGTCCCGTGCGCGGTCCGGCGGCAGGCGGGGACGCGTGACCGCCTGGTCGGTCACGGCGCGCCACAGCCCCACCTCGACGTCGTAGCAGCCGGCGGGGTCCGGCGGGAGCCCTCCCCTCCCGAACATTGCTGGGGCAGATGCCGCCGCGAGCACCACCGGGAGCCAGCCGAAGCGGCGCTCCCTCATGGGGCGTGTCGACCGACGCGGACGAGGATCTCGGTGGAACGGTGCTTGAAGTCGCCGGCCCGACCGCTGAACGCCGGAGTCAGCCCCTCCACGTGGCGGATCTCCAGGCGGAACCCGTAGACCGACGGGATGCGCAGCTCGACGCCCGCGCCCGCGGTGGCGGACAGGACCTGGTCGGCGGGATCCTGGTAGGCGGCCGCAAGGTCGGCCGAGTACTTGGTGCGCAGCGACAGCTCCGCCGTCGGGCCGGCGTACGCGAAGGCTCCCACGAACGCGATGTCGAGGTG
Organism: uncultured Gemmatimonadales bacterium; assembly: GCA_963848895.1. Lineage (GTDB taxonomy): Bacteria > Gemmatimonadota > Gemmatimonadetes > Longimicrobiales > Gaopeijiaceae > SZUA-318. The sequence continues at coordinate 413,314 of CAWKGE010000009.1, read as the reverse complement.
CCAAGAGGGTGCGACGGTCATCTCCAGATAGTCGGCCTGGACCTCGCCCCCGCCCTGGTCGGCCGGATATCGTCCGCCGCGCTGCACGTACGCGGTCTCCGTGAGCACGCTCCAGTGGCCGGCGATCCCCACGTCGACGAAGGCGCCCGCGACGATCCCGTTGCGCGAGCCCGAGTCGTCCTCCCGCTCCCGGAGCTGCCGCGACTCGACGTCTCCCACGAAGAAGCCGACACCGCGGATGTTCTGGGCCGACAGGCCCCTCGGTGCGAGGACGGCGAGGACGGCGAGGACGAGCATGGGCGTACGCATGCCGGACGATCCCGACAGAGGCGGATCTTCGCAAGGGCACGCCTCGCCGCACCCGTGAGGCCGGAAACCCACCGATGGTTCGGTGTACCCAACGATCCGCAGGATTCCCCGACGAGCCGGACAATGCCTTCACCGACCCAATCACCGAGACGCCTCTTCGCGGAAGAGGTCGTGCGCCCCGAGGCCGAGCTGGACATGGCCCGGGCTGCGCTCCTCGTGGCGAAGGAGGAGTATCCGCAGATCTCGGTGGAGCTCTACCTGGCGCGTCTCGACCAGATGGCCGAGGAGGTGAAGGACCGCCTGGCAGACGAAAGCGCACCCCTGATCGTGCTGGACGAGCTCCTCACGATGATCTACCAGCGGCGCGGCTTCCAGGGGAATCGGAAGGCCTACTACGATCCGCGTAACTCCTTCCTGAACGACGTCCTCGACCGCGGCCTCGGGATCCCGCTCTCCCTGGGGATGGTCGTGCTGGAGGTCGGGTGGCGGCTGAAGCTGCCCCTCGAGGGCGTGAACTTCCCGAGCCACTTCCTGGTGCGCTACAAGGGCGACGCGATGGACCTGCTCATCGACCCGTTCGACGGAGGGCGCGTGCGCTTCGAGGACCAGGCGCAGGAGCTCCTGGACCAGGTGTACGGGGGGATGGTCCGTGTCCAGGAGCCGTTCCTGCGCAAGGCGACGCGCCGGGACATGCTGGTTCGCCTCCTCCTGAACCTGAAGAGCGTGTACGTGAACGTGGGAGACCACCCGCGTGCCCTCGCGGCCGTCGAGCGCATCCTCCTCATCCAGCCCACGTCCCGCGGGGAGAACCGGGCTCGCGGGCTCCTCCTCGCGCGCATGGGGCGCCGCAACGAGGCGGTCGAGCAGCTGCAGGCATATCTCGACCTTGCGCCGGGCGCGGGCGATGCCGAGCGCATCCGCGAGATGGTCGACGACCTGAAGGCCGGCCGCGCGGTAGGCGACGACGGCACGGAGGAGGTGTGAGCGAGCAGGTCGGTAGCGCTTACACCGCCGCGACACAGGCGGCGGCGATGTTCGACCGCTCCGCCCGCGCCCGCTTCGTCGTGCGCGGTCGCGCGCCCGCGCAGATGCTGAACGGGATCCTCACGGGCACCATGCCCGCGGAGCCCACGAAGATCGCACCGGACCTGCTCGGCGGTCGGGCCACCTACCACGCGGTGCTCACGCCGAAGGGAAAGACCATAACCGACCTGTGGTGTCTTTGCAGGGGAGACGAGGAGGGCGCGGGCTTCCTCCTCGACGTTCCGCCACGGGGTCGTGACGGGGTGCTCACCCACCTCGGCAAGTTCCTTCCACCCAGAATGGCCCGGGTGGAAGATGTGACCGCGGCCACGGGCTCGATCGCGGTGGTCGGGCCGAACGCGGCGGCGCTGCTGTCGCGCACGGCGCTCGGGCTGCGCGTGGACGCCGCCGCGCTCTCGGCGCTGGAGGAGGGCGAGTGGCGGTTGGCCGGCCCGTCGGTGCCCGAGGGGGTCATCGTGATGCGCTTCATGGACGTGTGGCCGGAAGCCTTCGTCGTGACGGGCCCCACGGCCTCCGTGGATGCGGTGCGCCGGGCGCTCGCGTCCGGTGAGGCAGCGATGGGGGACGCCGACACCTGGACCACGTTGCGCGTCGAGGCCGGGCGGCCGGAGTACGGCGTGGACATGGACGAGGGCACGATCCCCGTGGAAGCCGGCATCCACGATCGCGCCATCGATTACGGCAAGGGGTGCTACACCGGGCAGGAGGTGATCGTCCGCATCCGCGACCGGGGCCACGTGAACCGCAGCCTGCGGCTCCTGATGCTCGGCGACGCGCCCCCGCCGGCATCGGGGACGGAGCTGTTCGTGGCCGGCGCGGACAAGCCGGTCGGCGCGGTCACGTCGGCGGTTCGCTCGCCGCGGTTCGCGCAGACGATCGCCCTGGCGTACGTGCGGCGCGGCGCCGAGGGAGAGCCCGGCCTAAGGTCGTAGACGGGGCCCCTTGCCGGGGGGAGGGAGGGGAGCCACGATGGCCCTCTGCACTCCCACGACACCCACCCCCGGAGGCGCCACATGTCGCCCCTGCGCTCCTCTTTCGCGACCACCGGAATCCTGGGGACGCTCCTGCTGTCCGCGGTCAGCGTGCCGCCGCCCGCCCGCGCCCAGGACGCCTCTCCCATCAACGTGACCACGAACCCGCTGCTGAGCGCGTTCCAGTGGCGGAGCATCGGACCCGTGGGCCAGGGCGGCCGCGTGGACGACATTGCCGTGCACCCGACCGACCCGCGGGTCTTCTTCGTGGGTTTCGCCACCGGCGGATTGTGGAAGACGACCAACGCCGGCACCACGTTCGAGCCGGTGTTCGACACCTACGAGACACACTCGATCGGCTCGGTCGCCATCGCACCCTCCGATCCCGAGGTGGTCTACGTGGGCACGGGGGAATCGAACAACCGGCAGAGCTCGTCCTTCGGCGCGGGGATGTACAAGTCGACCGATGGTGGTGAGACGTTCTCCTACGTCGGCCTGCGCGAGACGCAGTCGATCGCGCGCGTGCGCGTGCACCCCACCGATCCCGACGTGGTCTGGGTGGCGGCGAACGGGCACCTGTTCGGGCCCAACCCCGAGCGAGGCGTCTACAAGAGCGGCGACGGCGGGGCCACGTGGCGCCAGGTGCTGAAGGTGGACGAGAACACCGGCGCCACCGACCTGGTCGTGGACCCCTCGAACCCCGATGTCCTGTTCGCTGCGACCTACCAGCGCCGCCGGACGGCGTGTTGCTTCGTGGGCGGCGGACCGGGCTCGGGCATCTGGCGCTCCGACGACGGCGGGGAGACGTGGACGCGGCTGGAGGGCGGTGGCCTTCCCCGGGGGACCATGGGGCGCATCTCCCTCGGAATGACGCCCGCGGACCCGGACGTCCTCTATGCCCAGATCGAGCTCGCGGCGGACGACGAGGAGAAGCTGTCCGACGAGGAGGTCGAGGAGTGGCAGCGCCTCGCGGAGGCCGATTCGCTTCCGCCGGACCCGGAGTACTCGGGCATCTGGCGATCGGACGACAAGGGTCGCACCTGGGACTTCCGCTCCAACGAGAACGGCCGGCCGATGTACTTCAGCGAGTTGCGCGTCTCCACGGAGGACCCGGACCTGGTGTACGTCGTCGACCTCAACGTCCACAAGTCGCGGGACGGCGGCCGGACGTTCGAGCAGCTCGACGGCTACGGACACGTGGACCAGCACGCCTTCTGGATCGATCCGGCGGACGACGATCACATGATGATCGGCAACGACGGCTCGGTCGACGTGACGTGGGACGAGGGCGAGACGTGGGAGTCACTTCGAACGTGGGCGGCCGGCCAGCCTTACCACGCGTCGGTCGACATGCGCCGCCCGTACTACGTATGCACGGGCCTGCAGGACAACGGCTCGTGGTGCGGACCCAGCGGGGTGCGGTCCGGCGAGATCCTCGCCCAGGACTGGTACCGCGTCAGCGGGGGCGACGGGTTCTACTCGCAGGTGGACCCCACGGATTACCACATCGTCTTCGCCGAGTCGCAGGGCGGAAACCTGCGCCGCGTGGACCTCGCGACCGGCGAGCAGGAGAGCATCCGGCCCTCGGCTCCGTCCGCGCGCGACTCCACGACGAACATCGTGCCCGCGCCCCCCATGGGGATGGAGATCCGCTTCAACTGGAATACGCCCATCCTGCTTTCGCCGCACAACCCCCGGACCATCTACGCGGGCGGCAACCGGCTGTTCATCTCACGGGATCGGGGCGAGACGTGGACGATGACGCCCGACCTGACGAAGAACGTCGACCGTGACAAGGTCGTGATCATGGGGATGAAGAACGACCTCCCCCGCTGCGATCAGGACGTGCGCGGCCAGAAGTGCATCCTGTCGCGTAACGACGGCGTGTCGCGCTACAGCACGCTGACCACCATCGCCGAGTCGTCGCTGGTGCCCGGTCTCCTGTGGGTCGGATCCGACGACGGCAACCTGCAGATCAGCCGCGACGGCGGGACCACGTGGACCGAGGTCGGAAAGAACATCCCGGGCGGAACGAAGCAGTACTACGTGTCCCGCGTGGAAGCCTCCTGGTTCGACCCGGGCACGGCCTACGCGTCCCTCGACGGACACCGCTCCGACGACCTCCGCCCCTACGTGTTCGTCACCCGCGACTACGGTGCGACGTGGACCGATATCACGGCGGACCTGCCCGCGACCGGCAACGTGAACACCGTGCGTCAGGATCCGAAGAACCCGACGCTCCTCTACGTGGGGACGGAGTTCGGCTTCTTCATCTCGGGCGACGAGGGGACGAGCTGGGTGCGGTTCATGAACGGCCTCCCCGTGGTCCGCGTCGACGACGTCCTGGTCCACCCGCGGGACAACGACCTCGTGCTGGCGACGCACGGCCGTTCGGTGTGGATCATGGACGACGTGACCGCGCTCCAGGCGATGAGGACCCCGATGCTCCAGGAGGACGTCCACCTCTTCCAGCCCCGCGAGGCGGTCCGCTGGAAGGACGACGTCCGGCGCGCCCGCTCCATCACGGGCGACAAGAACTGGATCGGCGACAATGCGCCGGAGGGCACGGCGATCCACTACTACCTGAAGGGGGCGGCGGGCGGCCCCGTGAAGCTCACGGTTGCCGACGTGGTCACCGGGAAGGTGTTCCGCACCCTCGAGGGCACGGGGGCGCGGGGACTGAACCGGGTACGGTGGGACCTCCGCGGGGAGCGGCCGCAAGGGTCCGGCGGGGGCGGGGGCGGCTTCGGGCGCAACCAGGCGCCGGTGGCGGATCCGGGGGTGTACCGGGTGACCCTCTCGGTGGGCGGGCGGGAGTACTCCACCACGTTCGAGGTGCTCGAAGACCACTGGCTCGACGAGGGCTGAAGGTCGGGCCGGGGCCGGGGTGCGAACCCTGGCCCCGGACCCGACGGCGGGCGATACTGAGTGACAGGCCCTCCCCGAGCGAGGTTTCGACTCCATGCGCGACACCGTCCATCGGGGTAAGGGCTCCTTCCGTTCCGGAGACGCGCTCGCTCGACTCTTCGAGCTCGCTCCCGAAGTCCTGTGCGTGACCGGTACCGATGGCGTGGTCCGTCTCGCGAGTCCCGCGGCTCGCACGATCCTGGGTGTGGCCCCCGAGACGCTTGTGGGGAGCGCCCTCGGGTCCTTCGTGGTGGCCGAGGATGCGACCCTGGCCTCCCGGCTCTTCTCGAACCTGGGACCGGCCAACCCCACAGCGTCCGAGGTTCTGCGCTTCGATTCTGGCGAGGGGGTGCGCCGGATCCGCTGGTCGATCAGGTTGGACCCGTCCGGCGGTGCCTGCTACGCGGTTGCCTGGGACGTCACGCAGAAGCAGCGCACGCAGACGATGTACCACGCCGCCCTGCAGGCTTCCCCGAGCGCCGTGCTGTTGGTGGACGTGGCAGGTCGTATCGCCCTCGCCAACGACGCGGCCGGACGGCTGTTGCGCGCCGAGCCGGGAGAACTCATCGGACGTGACGTCGAGTCATTCGTTCCCGAGGACGCGCGCCCCCGACATCCGAAGCTCCGCGACGGCTTCCGCATCCACGCGAGGGCGCGTCCGATGGGGCAGGGCCGGGACCTGTCCGTGCTGCGGAGCGACGGGAAATCGATTCCCGTGGAGATCGGTCTCGCACCGGTGGCGCTGGACGGTCAGCTCCACGTCGTGGTGTCCCTGGTGGACATCACCGAGCGCAACCGGAGCGAGCAGAGGATCCGGGACCTGGCCGCGAAGCTGCGCCACACCAACGAGAGCCTGGAGAAGCTGGCGGTCACGGATCCGCTCACGGGAGTGTGGAACCGCCGCAAGTTCTTCGAGGAGGTTGAGCGGATCCTGGGGGTCCTCCAGGAGGCCGGCGGGCACTGCTCGCTTATCATCCTGGACCTGGACGACTTCAAGGAGATGAACGACACCTTCGGACATCCGGCGGGGGACGAGGTGCTGAGGGCCGTCGCGGAGCTGCTGCGGGACACGCGGCAGGGGGCGGATGTCGTCGCCCGCCTGGGAGGAGAGGAGTTCGTGGTCGCCATGCCCGGCGCCGACCGGCCCGGGGCGATGCGGCTGGCGGAACGGTTGCGGTCCTCCGTCGAGGCGCACCCCTGGAAGCGCAGGGCGATCACGGCCAGCGTGGGGGTGATGACGCTCGAGGATGCGGGGGAGCGCGGCACGTCCACGAGCATACTCGTGTCCCGCATGCTCCGGGAGGCGGATCGCGCCTTGTACGCCTCCAAGGAAGCGGGGAAGAACCGCGTCACCCACGCGGCATCCCTGGAAGAGGACCCACCCCCCTCGTGACGCCTACCCCGCCCACACCTCCCGCAACAGCCGCGCCCAGTTGCCGCCCAGTACCTTCTCGACGACTTCGCCGCCATGACCCCTCGCGGCCAGCCGGTCGGCGATCATCTCCATGCGGCGGGGCGAGTTCAGGTCGGGGACCGTGAACAGGATGTCCGGGTCCTCGTCGGGGGCCGCGATCCCGCCTTCGATGCGACGACGCACGAACTCGCGGTGCGCGCTCCAGTAGGCGTCGGACATGTCGATGGGCGTCACCGACAGGTCGCTGCCGATCCCGACGTGGTCCTCTCCGCACACCTGCAGCGCGTGCTCGAGGTGGGCGATCACGTCCTCGGCGGCCGGCACCCGCCCCGGTGACAGGAACGGCATGAGGTAGATCCCGACCACGCCGCCCCGGTCGGCCATGCTCCGCAACTCCTCGTCGCGCTTGCTCCTGGGATGGGGCGCCACCGCCGAGCAGCCGCTGTGGCTGATCGCCACCGGGTTCCTCGAGGCGGTGATCCCCTCCGCGGTGGTGCGCTGGCCGCAGTGGCTCAGGTCCACGAGCATGCCCAGCTCGTCCAGGCGCTCCACCAGCGCGTGCCCGAAGGTGCTCAGTCCGGCGTTGCCGGGCTCCAGGCAGCCATCGCCCACCAGGTTGCGGACGTTGTAGGTGAGCTGGACGACCTTCACGCCGAGGTTGCCGAAGACCTCCGTCCGGTCGAGGTCCCGGTCGATGGGCGTGGAGTCCTGGAAGCCGTAGATCACGCCCAGGCGACCCGTCCGCTTCGCCTCCGCCAGCTGCTCGACCGTGCGCACGCGCTGCAGCGCGTCCGGATACCGGTCGATCTCCGCCTCCCACCGGGCGATCTTCGCCACCGTCGCCTCGAAGTCGCCGCTGCTGACCGTGAGATTCACCGCGGTGATCCCCGAGTCGACGGCGTTGCGCACCATCGGCGCATCGAGTGGCGGGTCGGCGGGGTAGTTGAAGTAGCCGGGGCTGGCAAGGAAATCGACCACCACGGCATCCGCATACCCGGGCCAGCGGCGAGCGAAGGGCGCCGGGCCCGCCGTGAGGGCACTCGAAAGTGCGCCGGGAAGCGCGGCGGGCGCGACGGCGAGCGCGGCGGCACCCTTCACGAAGTCGCGGCGGGAGATGCGGGTCGGGTCGATCATGGCGGCCTCCGTGGACAGGGGGAGAAGACCGTACGTCGCCCCCGCGACCCCCGTCAACGTCGACCGGTCATTCCTCCCGCAGCGTCGACGCGGGGTCGACCCGCACCGCGTGGATGGCCGGGATCAGGCACGCCATCGCGGAAACGCCGAGGAGCAACGACGCGGCGAGGCCCAGCGACGCCGGGTCGCGCGGCGCCACGCCGTAGAGCAGCCCCGAGAGGGCTCCCGTGAGCAGAAAGGCAGCCACGAGCCCGACGACGAGTCCGGCGAGCGACACGCGCATCCCCTCCCAAAGGGTGCGCCGGAGCACCCCGCCCGGCGCCCCTCCCAGCGCCAGGCGCACCGCGATATCGCCCCTGCGTCGCTGGACGGAGTAGGCGGTGATCCCGTAGACGCCGACCACGGCGAGGCCGAGCGCCACCGCCGAGAAGACCGCCAGGAGGAGCGAGAGGTGGCGCGGGCGGGTGAGGGCATCGTGCAGCAGCTCCCGCCCCGTTGCCATGAGCACGACCGGCACGGAGGGGTCCAACCGCCGGAGCTCGTCCCGCACCCGCGGAGCCGCCTCGTGCGGATCTCCGGCCGTGCGGAGAACCAGCCAGGCGGCGGCGAAGCGGTTGCCGGCCGGCTGGTACACGGCGCCGAGCTCGCTCGTGCCGACGCCCTTGTACGGCACGGTGCCTACGACGCCGACGACCGTCGTGCGGGGTCCGGTGGTCTGCCCGCCCGAGTAGAGCCGGCGCCCGACCGGGCTTTCCCCCGGATAGTTCCTGCGCGCCCACGCCTCGTCCACCAGGACCACCGGCGGCGCGTCGTCGTCCAGGTCCGAGCGCTCGAAGCCACGTCCCTCGACCAGGGGGATGCCCATGACGTCGAAGTACGAAGGGCCGACGACGACCCAGGCGGCCAGGCGCTCGGGTTGGCCCGCCTGATTCGGGCGATCCTCCAGGTCGAAGTTGTTCACGTCGTTCACGTCGTCCGGCGGCCGCTCGCTGGCGAGGGCCGCGCGGGTCACCCCGGGAAGCGCCTCGAGGCGCGCCAGCGCCGGCTCCCAGAATCGCTCCCGGGTGACCTCGTCCGGGTACGCCACCGGCGACAGCATGACCTTCATGGTGAGCAGGTGGTCGGCGTCGAAGCCGGGGTCCATCCGCTGCAGGCGCACGAACGTGCCCAGAAGGAGCGTGGCGCCGGCCAGGAGGGGCATCACGACGGCGAGCTGCCCCGCGACGAGCAGGCGCTGGGAGCGTCGGCGCGACCCGCTTGCCGTTGACGAGCGTCCTCCGGCGCGCAGGGCCGCCCCGAGGTCGGGGTCCCGCTGAAGGGTGGGCACGGCGGCGAACAGGAGCCCGCCGAACGCCGCGAGCGTCAGCGCGAACGCAACCGTGTCCGCCGTCAGTCGCGCCTCGCTCGCGCGGCCCAGCCAGGTGCCGGCGACGTCCGGAAGGACCGCCACGCCCGTGCGGGCCAGAATGAGGCCGAGAGCTGCGCCGCCCGCGGCGAGCCACGCGCTCTCGGCGAGAAGGTGGGACCGGATCCGCCCCCGGGATGCGCCCAGGGCGGCGCGGACGGCGAGCTCCCTCGACCTCCGACCCACGTGCGCCAGGAGGAGGTTGGTGGCGTTGGAGAGCGCGATCAGCAGAACCATCCCAACGGCTGCCATGAGCACTCCGAGGAGCGGCCCCGCGTCGCCGCGGGCGCGCTCGGTCACGTCCATCAGCCCCCAGGAGGCGCCTCGATCCTGATAGGAGTCGGCCCACAGCGGGAAGAGGCGATCGTTGATGGCGCGCAGCTCACCTGCGGCCGCGCGTTCGTCCACATCCGGACGGAGCCGTCCGAACACCTGCAGGAAGAACGGCCCCTTTCGGGACGGAGGGTCGAGTCGCAGCGTCGTCACGACGTCGACGCCGCGCGCGAGTGGTCCGAGCGTGGGCGGGAGGATCCCGATGACCTCGTGGGGCTCGCCGTCCAGCGTGATCGCCTGGCCGAGCACGCCGCCGGCCCCGCCCTGGAGATGGCGGTCCGCGAAGCCGCTGGTGACCATGGCGGTCCCGCGTGATCCGGCGGCGCCCTCGGCATCGGTGGGCGTGCGCCCGCGCACGACGGACAACCCCCAGGTCTCGAGCAGCCCGGGCGTCGCCTCCAGCACGCGGACGAGCTCGACGCCGTCGTGGGTGGTCAGCGTCCGCCCGACGCTCCGGGTCGCAGCCACGCGCGTGAAGGCGGTCTGCTGCGCTTCCAGCGCCTGGAAGTCGACGACCGAGAGAGGGAAGCGGTTGGGCGGAGCGTCCGTGTAGATCCAGGCCAGCCGATCCGCGTCCGGGTAGGGAAGCGGCCGCAGGTACAGCGCGTCCACCAGGGCGAAGATCGTCGTGCACCCGCCGATGCCGATCCCCACCGTGAGGACGATCGTCGCCGTGAGGCCCGGGGCGCCGAGGAGGCTCCGCGCGGACCGGGTCACCTCCCCCATCCCGGGGCTGGACGCGGACAGGGCGGCCCGCACGCGTCCCGCCACGAGCCGGAGGGGATACTGTCGAAGCTGCCGGCGGTACCGGCGGTCCGCCTCGGGGCGGCCGTGCCGATCGGCGACCGCAGCGTGCAGCTCGTCCAACTCGTCGAGCACGACCCGCACCTCGCGCGGGTCCAGCAGACGGCGAAGCGCCCAGCGGACCCATCCGGGGACGGACGGCGGCGCCGGCGAGGGGGAGCGGTGCGCGCTCACCGCTCCTCCAGGACTCCGTCGAGCCCCGACCAGAAACGGGCCATGGTCCGACGCGTGTCGCGGAGGAGCTCGAGCCCGTGGGCCGTGACACGGAACCAGCGCCGCTCCCGTCCGGTGCCGGTGGTCTCGGCGGCCTCCATGCGGGAGGACACCAGGCCCTTCTCCTCCAGTCGGCGCAGCGCGATGTAGACCGCCGCCTGCGACACCTCGCGGCCGCTCCGCTCCTCCATCTCCAGCACCATAGGCACGCTGTAGGCCTCCCCGCCCATGTGGAGGATGGTCAGGAGCACCTGCTGCTCGAACCCGCCGAGCCCTTGTCTCGTCACGGTCGGACCCCCGGAAGTGGCATCACGGATATGGACCTGTCGGGTGCGCATCACTAGCAGCGCTAGTTATACCGCCCGGGCTCGGCCATGTCAATAGCGATGCTAGTGAGACCGCGGCGTGCGTCTCGAATCGGCTCGCTCGCTCGTTACCGTGGAGCGCCGCTTTCGCTCGAGGCGACCATTTCGAGCCCGAGCCGTGTATCAGACCCCGCGCAGCGTCCATCCCCTCGCTTCCTATCCGCGCCGACCCATGAACCGACGCCTGGCCCAGCTCGCGCTTCTGCTCCTCCTCCTTCTCGCGGGGGGTGCCCGTCCACGGTCGGCCTCTGCGCAGGTGACGCGGGCGGACTCGGCGGCCGTGCTGTTGGAGACGGCGGGACGCTTCCGGGCCGAGGGACAAGCCGACGTCGCGCGGGCCCTGTACCGGTTCGTCTCCGAGCACTTCGCCGATACGCCCGCCGCCGCCGAGGCGCGCGCCCGGCTCGAGTCCGGGAGGGACGAGGGCACGGCCGGCGGCGGCCGCGTCGAGCTCCAGGTGTGGACCACGCTCTACGGCCTCTGGCTGGGCGTCGCGGTTCCCGGTGCGTTCGGCGCAGACCGCCCGGAGCCCTACGGGCTCGGCCTTCTGCTGGGGGGGCCGGCGGGATTCCTCACGGGCAAGGCGATCGCCCGGTCGCGCTCGCTCAGCGAAGGCCAGGCACGGGCGATCACGTTGGGCGGGACGTGGGGCACGTGGCAGGGTGCCGGCTGGGCCAACGTTCTCGACCTCGGCGAGCGGACCGAATGCTTCGTGGACGAGACCGCCGGAGAGGTATGCTTCGAGAACGGCGACACCAGCGAAGAGACGTTCGCGGCCATGATCGTCGGAGGGGTCGGCGGCATCGCGGTGGGGACGATCCTCTCCCGCAGGTCGATCTCGCCGGGGGTGGCGACCACGGCGAACTTCGGCGCGCTGTGGGGCACCTGGTTCGGGTTCGCTCTGGGGTACATCGGCGGTCTGGAGCACGACGCCCTCCTCACTTCGACGCTGGTCGGGGGCGATGCGGGCCTCGCGGCGGGGGCGATCGGCGGAGCCCGATGGAACCCGAGCCGGAGTCGCGCGCGGCTTGTGAGCATCTACGGCGTCATCGGAGGTCTGTCCGGCCTCGGCGTGGATCTCCTCCTGCAGCCCGACGACGACAAGGTGACGGTCGGGATCCCGATGGCCGGGAGCCTCCTCGGGCTCGCCATCGGCGCAGGGGTCACCCGAGACTACGACGGGGCGCCCGGCGGGCCGGGAGGCGCGAACGGCGGTGCGCTCCTCGGCTTCTCCGACGGCGCATGGAACGTCGAGGCGCCGGTGCCCTACCCGGTCATGCTGGAGCGCGACGGTCTGCGCGGCCCCGTGCGCACCCCCGGACTGGGCGTGACCTGGCTGAGCGCGCGCTTCTACTAGAAGGGTGATCGGAAGGGGGAGCACCCCGCGACCCATGCGGCGCACAGGTGCCCCGGAGCGCCCCGGCCCCGAATCCGAGGCCGGGCGTCAGGCGCCGGCGAGAGCCCGACGGTGGGCGACGATCCGTTCTCCGTGCTCGCGCCCGTTCTCGATGAAGATCTTGTTCGCGTCGTGTCCCGCGGCGATCACGCCGGCGATGTAGACGCCCGGCACGTCGGTGGCCATGGTCGTGGGGTCGTGGGCGGGGATCCCGGTCTCCGCGTCGATCGTCACGCCCAGCTCTCGCAGCATCCTCGGCTCCGCGCGCCACCCGGTCATGGCCACCACGAAGTCGTTCGCGATCGAGACGCTCTCACCGGTGTCCACGTTACGGAGCACCACCGACTTCGGCTCGATCCTGGCCACCTTGTGGCGCCAGTGGACGGCGATCTCTCCCCGGTCGAGTCGGTTCGTGATGTCTGGGACCACCCACGGTTTGACTCCGCGATCGATGGCATCGAGGAAGTGCACGATCGTGACCCGCGCTCCGTTCCGGTACATCTCGAGCGCGGACTCCACCGCCGAGTTGCCCGCTCCCACCACCAGCACGTCCTGATCGTAGAAGGGATACGGCTCCTTGTAGTAGTGCAGCACCTTGGGCAGCTCCTCGCCCGGGACCTCCAGGAGATTGGGCCGATCGAAGCCCCCGGTGGCCACCACCACCACGTCCGCACCGTAGACGCCCTCCGTGCCGTCCCTCCTGCGTGTCCGCACCGTGAAGTCCCCTTCGGTCCCGGAAACGGCGGTCACCGCCTCGTACTGACGCACGTCGATGTCCCAGTGGCGGACCACGAAGCGGTAGTAGGCCAGCGCGTCGCGCCGCGTGGGCTTGTCGTTGGGGATCGTGAAGGGGACGTCGCCGATCTCCAGCATGCGTGCCGTGCTGAAGAACGTCATGTAGTAGGGATAGTTGACCAGCGAGGCCGTGATGCATCCCTTGTCGAAGAGGGCGCAGGACACTCCGGCCCGGCGCGCGGCCGCGCCGACCGCGATGCCGCAGGGGCCCGCGCCCACCACCAGGATCTCGAACCGTTCGTCCATAGGGACTTGCCTTACCCCGGGTCGGAGAATCGTTCCGACCGGGAGCGATCGGTGAGGCCGGGACCCATCACCCGGGAGGCCCACGCATGAGCTCCGCCGAATCCGAGGCCCGTCGGGCGCTGAACCGGCTGAGGCGCGCCGCCGAGAAGGCTCGGCGTGAGCTGGAGGAGCTGAGGGGCGCGCTCCGGCACGCCGAGGGGAGCGACTTCCCCTCCGACGAATACGAGGCCGCGGACACCGCCCTGGGGCGGATCCTCGACTTCACCGACGAGGAGGCTCGTCGTCTCCAGGAGAAGGTTCTCCACGCCGGGGGCCTGGAGCCGGGTCGGATCCGGCGGGGATAGACCGCTCCGCCTCCACACGGGCCGCGATGTCTGCGACCGCGCGGCGCAGCGAGGCGTCCTCGCGTGCGAACCATCGGCGGTAGAGCGCCCAGGCGGGCAGCGCAGCTCCGGCGACGAGCGCGAGCGGTCCCGCCACGCCCAACGCGGCGACACCGCCGACCGCTTTGAGCGCCACGGCCGTGAGTGCGAGGCCGGCCGTACCGCCGGCGCCGGCGCTCACCATCGCCCCGTCCCGGAAGTTCCCGAGTGCCTCGATGCGTGTGTGCCCTGCCCCGGAGTGGATCGTCACGTAGCGCCCACCGAACGCGTCCCTGGCCCTCCACCCGATGCCTCCGCCCACCTCCTCGGTCACGATCCCCTGACGGCGCATGGCGGCGCGGATGAGCCGGATGACCTCGGCACGCCCCTCCGGGGGGAGCTCGCCGTCCACCTGCACGTCGTAGCGCGCGGACACCCTGAGCCCCCGCCCCTCGCCGACGGCGCGTTCCGCCTGGACGGCCAACGCCGCGGACTCCACCTGGGCGGGATCGATTCCCACCTCCGCGGCGATCTCCTTGAGCTGGCGAAGGGTGAGCCCCGAGTCCGACCGTCCGGCGTCCTGCTCCATCGCGCGGCGGAGGATGAGGGAGACCTCCTCGTCGTCGAAGCGCTTCTCGGCCATGGGTCCCGGGGATCGGGGAACGTGTCCCCACAGTTACGCGCCGGTCGGTGGGTTCCGTCAACGACCGCGTGCCGGGCGTTCTCGACGCGGCCGCCCGGGCCTGATACCGTTGCCTGAGCAGGAACGAACCCACATGGGCCCACGCGTTGCCAGCAATCAGCCGGATCGGAGTCATGGATCGCCGCACCTTCGCCCGCACTTCCGCCCTGGCCGCCACGGGTTCTCTCGTCGCTCCGGGCTTCGTCTACCCCCGCTCCCGCCGCGCCGACCTCGTGCTGCGGGGGGCCGTGGTCTACGACGGCACCGGCGCTCCCGGGCGCGAGCTGGACGTCGCGCTCACCGGTGACCGCATCACGGAGGTCGGAGCAGGTCTCGCCGCGGGCGCCGAGGAGATCGATCTGCGCGGGCTCGCCCTCGCGCCCGGGTTCATCGACATCCATTCCCACGCGGAGATGTCGCTCTTCGTGGAACCGAAGGCGGAGAGCCGCATCCGACAGGGCGTGACGCTGGAGGTCGTGGGCCAGGACGGCAGCTCCGTGGGACCGTGGTCCGACGAGGAGTTCGAGGAGACGCGCGACAGCTATCGACGCCGCTACGGAAGGGAGATCGACTTCCGGGACCCCCCGGGCTTCCTGTCCGGAATCGACCGGCTGAGGCCGGCGGTCAACGTCGCGACGATGGTCGGCAACGGCTCGGTGCGTGGCGTGGCGGTGGGCAACGAGGACCGCCCCGCCTCCGACGCCGAGCTCGCGCGCATGAAGGAGGAGGTGCGGCGCGCGATGAACGGCGGGTGCGTCGGTCTGTCGAGCGGCCTGGAGTACACGCCCTCGGGCTTCGCGAGCTCGGCCGAGCTCGGCGAGCTCGCTTCCGTTCTCCGGGGTACCGGATATCCCTACGCTTCGCACATGCGCAACGAGGACGACCGCCTCCTGGGGGCGGTGGAGGAGGCGATCTTCGTCGGGCGTCTCGGCGGCGTGCCGGTGGAGATCTCGCACCTGAAGGCGCAGGGCCAGCGCAACTACTGGAAGGAGGACGTGGTCCTCGACCTCCTGGAGAAGGCTCGGGCCGACGGCGTGCAGGTCGCCTTCGACGTCTACCCGTACACCGCATACCAGACAGGGCTCTCGAACCTCTTTCCCACCGAGCTGCGGGCGGGGGGGACCGACGCGTTCCTCTCCCGGCTCCGGGCTCCGACGACCGCGGCGCGCCTGGAGAAGGCGTGTCGCGACAAGGTCGCCCTCCTCGGCGACTGGAACGCGGTGCAGATCACGTCGGCGGGTGAAGCCTCCCCGTGGGCGAAGGGCCGGCGCATGGGCGATCTCGCCCGCGAGCGCGGCGTCGATCCGTACGAGCTCACCGTGCAGCTGCTCGAGGCGAACCACGGGAGCGTGGGCATGATCGGCCACGGCATGGGCGAGGAGAACGTGGAGAAGCTCGTCGCGCACCCATTGGGCGTGATCTGCTCGGACGGCGGAGCCTACGCGCCGTATGGTCCGCTGAGCGCGGGCTCGCCCCACCCGAGGGGATACGGCACCTTCCCTCGCGTCCTCGGCCGGTACGTGCGGGAGCGACGCGCGCTGACGCTCGAGGGGGCGATCCGGAAGTGCACCGCCGAGCCGGCGGGAAGGCTGCGCATCCGCGACCGCGGCCGCATCGCCGCCGGCGCCTTCGCCGACCTGGTCGCCTTCGACCCCGACACGGTGGAGGACCGCGCCACGTTCGAGGACCCGCACCAGTATCCGGTCGGCATTCCGCTCGTGATCGTGAACGGTGTGGTCACGCTGCGTGAAGGCGAGCACACCGGGAAGCTGGGAGGGCGGGGCGTGCGAGGTGACGCGCGCATCTGAGGCGCGCCGCCATGTCCTCCTACTTCGATTTCTCCGAACGGTACGGCAGCCGCGCCGGCGGCTACCGCGACCTCATGAGCCACCAGGTGCGCCACGTGCTCCTGGTGTCCTCGCTCTACGAGTCGTTCATCCTGGCCGAGGACGGCCACCTGCACGAGCGCGTGCTGGGGAAGTTCCTGGAGGCGTCGCCGCGCGAGCCGCCCGACCTCACGCGCGTGTCCTCGGGGCGCGAGGCGCTGAAGATGCTGCGCGGCGGACACCGCCGCGTGGATCTGGTCATCACGAGCCCGGATCTGGGCGACATGGACGCGCTGCAGCTCGCGGCCACGATGGCCGACGAGGGCATCAAGGTCCCGATCACGCTGTTGGCCTACGACCGCGAGGAGCTGCGGGCCGTCGAGACGCGGATCGACGACACCGGGATCCTGGCGTCGTTCCTCTACCAGGGCGACGCGCGCATCCTCATGGCCATCGTGCAGGCGGTGGAGGACCGGCTTAACGTCGAGCGGGACACCCGCATCGGCGTGCCGGTCTTCCTGGTCGTCGAGGACAACGTCCGCTTCTACTCGGCCTTCCTGCCGGTGATCTACTCCGAGGTGCACAACCTCTCGGAATCCGTGCAGTTCGAGGCGGGCAACCGCCTGCAGCGCATCATGCGCATGCGCGCGCGCCCGAAGATCATCATGGCCACGACCTACGAGCGGGCGCTGCGCGATTTCCAGCGCTACCGCACGTCGATCATGGGCGTGTTCAGCGACATGCAGTTCCCGCGGGGTGGCGAGCCCGATCCGGACGCCGGGCGCGCGTTGGTCCAGGCCATCCGGGCCCTCGAGCCCGAGGTGCCGATCTCGCTCCAGTCGTCCCACGAGGAGAACAGGAAGGTCGCGGAGGAGCTGAACGTGGGCTTCCTCCTGAAGGGCTCACCCGACTTCCTGCAGCAGCTGCGGCGCTACCTCTCCGAGCACCTCTTCTTCGGCGACTTCGTGTTCCGCGACGGGGCGGGCGACGAGATCGCCCGGGCGCCCGACCTCAAGGCGCTGGTGGCGAAGCTCGAGACGATCCCGCCCGAGAGCGTGGCCTACCATGCGCTGCGCCACGACTTCTCGCGCTGGCTGCGGGCGCGCGCGGAGTTCGGGCTCGCCGCGCAGCTTCGTCCCCGGCTGCTCGAGGACTTCCCCTCGGTCGAATCCCTCCGGGACTCCCTCATCCGGGACATCGACCGGTACCGGCGGGAGCGCAATCGCGGCTCCGTGAATCCCTTCCGGCCGGACCTCTTCGACGGCGAGGAGGGGATCGTCCAGATCGGCGGGGGCTCCCTGGGCGGGAAGGGACGTGGGCTCGCCTTCGCGTCGCGCCTCCTCGACGAGGTGCGCCTGTCGGAGCGCTTCCCGGGCGTGCGCATCGACGTGCCCGCCGCGGTCGTGCTCGGCACCGGCGTCTTCGACCAGTTCCTGGACGACAGCGACCTGCGGTCGTTCGCGCTGCAGAGCGAGGACGAGGAGGAGACGCTCCGGCGCATCCTGGCCGCAGCGCTTCCACCGGAAATCGTGGCCGCTCTCGAGAAGGTGCTGAACGTGGTGCACGGACCCATCGCCGTGCGCTCGTCTTCGCTCCTGGAGGATTCGCCACAGCAGCCCCTGGCCGGGATCTACGGGACTTGGATCCTCCCCAACGACGCACCGGATACGGAGACGCGCCTCTCCCAGCTCATCGACGCCGTGAAGCGGGTGTACGCGACCACCTTCGGCCGGAAGGCGAGGGCGTTCCTCGAGGCCACGCCCTACCGCCTCGAAGAGGAGGCGATGGCCGTCATCATCCAGAGGGTGGTGGGTGCCCGCCACGGGGACCGTTTCTATCCGCACATCGCCGGCGTGGCCCGTTCGCACAACTACTATCCCCAGCCTCCGGCCCGCCCGGAGGACG
The DNA here is from genome assembly GCA_963848895.1 of uncultured Gemmatimonadales bacterium. Taxonomy (GTDB): domain Bacteria; phylum Gemmatimonadota; class Gemmatimonadetes; order Longimicrobiales; family Gaopeijiaceae; genus SZUA-318. The sequence continues at coordinate 395,203 of CAWKGE010000009.1, read as the reverse complement.
GCATCGCGGCGGTCGCGCTCGGTCTGGGCAAGACCGTCGCCGAGGGCGAGCCCTGTCTGCGCTTCGCGCCGCCACATCCGGGTCACATCCTCGACCACTCTTCGGTCGAAGGGATGCTGGAGAACGCGCAACGGGAGTTCTGGGCCCTCCACCTGGGGGAGAAGCCGCCCGACGGCGGGTGGGCCGCCGACGGTCCGCTCGTGCGCTGTTCGCTGCGGGACGCGGAGGCGGACGGCACGCTCGCACCGGTCGCGTCGACGTACTCGGCCGAAAACCACGCGGTCTACGACGGGATCGGCAGACCCGGGGTGCGGTTGGTGAGCTTCGCGCCTGTGCTCAAGCACGAGATCTTCCCGCTCGCGGAGATCCTGCGCGAGCTGCTCATCCTGGGGATGGCGGGCACGCGCCTCCCGGTCGAGATCGAATTCGCGGCGACCCTGGGGAGTCGGGGCGAGATCTCCGAGATGGCGTTCCTGCAGCTGCGCCCGGTGGCACCGTCGCGCGACGACGCCCGCGTGGACCTGGAGAGCATCCCCCGCGAGCGGATCTTCTGCGAGAGCCCGTCGACGCTCGGTCACGGGAAGGTGGACCGGCTCACCGACTGGGTCGTCGTGGACCGAAACCGCTACGAGCGCTCGCAGAGCGCCGAGGTGGCCGCGGCGGTCGCACACTTCAACGGCATCCTGGTTGCGGAGGGACGCTCGTACGGGCTCATCGGCGTCGGACGCTGGGGGTCGACCCAACCCTGGCTGGGGATTCCCGTGAAATGGGAGGACATCTCGGGGGCGCGCGTGATCGTCGAGGCCGGCTTCCGGGACTTCCGGGTCACCCCTTCCCAGGGGACGCACTTCTACCAGAGCCTCGCGTCCCTGGGCGTCGGCTACTTCACCGTGAACGCCCACGCGGGCGAGGGGTTCGTGGACTGGGACTGGCTGGCCGCGATCCCGGCCGTCGACGCCCAGGGGCCGGTTCGCCTCCTCCGCTTCGAAGCGCCCGCGGTGGCCGTCATGGACGGGGGCGAGCGCCGGGGCGTGCTGCTCAAGCCCGAAGGGACGTAGCGTGCGCATCGTCGCGGGCATCTGGGCGGGGAAGGACCTGGTCTCGCCGGGCCGCCGCGTGCGTGCGACGGCGGAGGAGGTCCGGGACCGATGGTGCTCGTTCGTCGAGGAGCACCTCGAGGGAGCGACGGTCCTCGATCTGTTCGCCGGGTGCGGAGGGCTGGGGCTGGAGGCGCTCTCCCGGGGGGCGGCCGCAGCGGACTTCGTGGAGGTCGGCGCCGTGGCCCTGCACGCGCTGAAGGCGAACGTCGCCGCCCGCCGCCTCCGGCCCCCGGACCTCCACGCGCCGCCCACCGTGAAGAGGAAGGCTGCCCGGATCTTCAAGAGGGACGCCATCCCCTTCGTGCGTGCCCTCGGGGAGCGCGCCTACGACGTCGCCTTCGCCGATCCTCCGTACGGGTCCGCGAAGCTGGACCTGGTCGTGGGGCGATGGAGGGAGGTCCGATTCGCGCGAATCCTCGGTGTCGAGCACGCGGCCGACCACACCGTCCCTCCCGGCGGGAAGCGATTGGACTTCGGGGACACGCGCGTGACGATCTACGGGCTCGGCGGGCGGCGGGGACGCCCGAGGGGAGGCGGCAGGCGTTCCTTGTGAAGAAGGGTGCGTATCGGGCCCGGATGCGCCATCTTATTGAGCCCTCCCGTTGCACCCGCCTGCCCACTCACGCCCACCGCCAGACAGAAACGAGCGCATCTATGGCTGCCTACGTAACGAGCCTCATGGAGGCCGTGAAGGCGAAGAACCCTGCCGAGCCGGAGTTCCACCAGGCCGTGCAGGAGGTCGCGGAGTCTCTGGAGTTGGTCCTGGAGAAGAGACCCGAGTACCGGTCCGCGAAGATCCTCGAGCGGATCATCGAGCCCGAGCGGGTGATCCTGTTCCGGGTGCCGTGGGTCAACGATCGGGGCGAGGTCCAGGTCAACCGGGGCTTCCGCGTCGAGATGAACAGCGCCATCGGCCCGTACAAGGGCGGGCTGCGCTTCCACCCCTCGGTCACCCTGGGGATGCTGAAGTTCCTCGCCTTCGAGCAGGTCTTCAAGAACGCGCTCACCACGCTGCCGATGGGCGGCGGCAAGGGCGGATCCGACTTCGATCCGAAGGGCAAGAGCGACGGTGAGGTCATGCGCTTCTGCCAGAGCTTCATGACCGAGCTCTTCCGCCACATCGGCCCCAACACCGACGTCCCCGCCGGCGACATCGGCGTGGGCGGCCGTGAGATCGGCTTCCTCTTCGGCCAGTACAAGCGCCTGGCCAACGAGTTCACCGGCGTGCTCACCGGCAAGGGCCTCAACTGGGGCGGCTCGCTGATCCGGCCCGAGGCGACCGGCTACGGCGCCGTCTACTTCGCCGCCGAGATGCTTGCAACCCGCGGCGAGACGCTCGAGGGCAAGATCTGCCTCGTCTCCGGCAGCGGCAACGTGGCGCAGTACACGGCCGAGAAGCTGCTCGACTTCGGCGCGAAGCCGGTGACCTTCTCCGATTCCGGCGGCTACATCTACGACGAGGCCGGCATCGACCGCGAGAAGCTCGCCTTCGTGATGGACCTCAAGAACCACCGGCGCGGCCGCATCGCCGAGTACGCCGACAAGTACGACAGCGCGGTCTACACGGCCGTGAAGCCGGGCCGCGACCACGATCCGCTCTGGGACCACAAGGCCGACTGCGCCTTCCCGAGCGCGACGCAGAACGAGATCAACGCGAAGGACGCCGCCAACCTCCTGAAGAACGGCGTGTACGTGGTGTCCGAGGGCGCGAACATGCCTACGGTGCCCGAGGGCGTCGAGCTGTTCCTGGACAAGGGCATCCTCTACGGGCCCGGCAAGGCGGCCAACGCGGGCGGCGTGGCGACGTCCGGCCTGGAGATGGCGCAGAACAGCATGCGCTACGCCTGGAGCCGCGAGGAGGTCGACCAGAAGCTGCACCGCATCATGAAGGACATCCACGCGCGTTGCGTGGTGGTGGCCGACGAGTTCGGCACGCCGGGCAACTACGTGAACGGCGCCAACATCGCCGGCTTCCTCAAGGTCGCCGACGCGATGCTGGACCAGGGCGTCGTGTAGCCCGGGACACCCACGGACGACACCCTGCGGGGTGGAGGGCGGTCTCCGACGGGGGCCGCCCTTGTTCGTGGCCGGACTTCGGCGGATGGGCCGCGGCGCTGCGGCTACCGGCCGTGGACGGCGTCCAGGCCCTCTGTCAGAACGAGACGAGGACCGGGAGAGAGATGAGCGCCAGGTAGGCGACGAAGACCACCACCATCCACCGGAGGAAGGTTCGCCCCCGGTGCACGGTGGCGGTCGCCCGCGAGGCGCTGAACGTCAGAAGGATGCCGATACCGAGGGCCAGTCCGATGGAGATGGAGGTGCTCATCGCGGGGGCTCGCTTGCCGTGGGGGCCAGGTGGAATCTATCCGGCGCGGCCCTCGCGCGAAGGGGTCTGGAAGGTCGGTGCGGCGTGGAGCCCATGCATTAGATTCAGGCACCTCCCGCTCTTCCCCCCCTTCCGCGAGAGGAGCCATGACCGAACCAAGCGGTTCCGAGCCCCGTTTCACCGGGGATCTTCCCGGCAAGGTGGACGTCGTGGTGGTGGGCGGTGGCATCGCCGGAACGTCGGCCGCCTATCACCTGGCCGCCGCGGGAGTCGACACGCTCCTTCTCGAGCGAGAGCGCATCGGGGAGGGCGCCACGGCGGCGGCGATCGGCGTCCTGTCTCCCCCCATGCGGCAGCCATTCGACGAGACCGTCCATTTTCGCGGCGAGGCCGTGGCGCGGACGATCTGGTCCTTCGCGCTCCGCTCGGTGGCGGGGCTCGGGAGGCTCCTCATGGAGCGGGGGGTCGCCGAAGCCACAGGCCTCGACCTGTCGGGTGGCTACGTCCTGGCGGACGCCCGTTCACTGCACGAGATGGAGAGCGCGTTCCGGGCGATGGAGCGATCGGGGCTTCCGGCCGAGTGGATCTCCGCCGACCGGGCCCGCGAGCTCTGCCACGGCCGGGGGTTCCTGGGCGGATACCGCCTCGAAGGAGGCGGGTGCATCGACCCCGGGCCCACCACGGTCGCGCTGGCCGAGGCGGCCCGCGACCGGGGTGCCGTGATCCTGGAGTCGATCCAGGTCGGAGAGACCCACCGGCGGGATGGGGAGATCGTCTGCGAGACCGACCGGGGAGAGCTGCGCGCAGAGATGGTCGTCTACGCCACGCACGTGGACTCTCGCCGTTTCTCGACCTTCCTGGGAGACGAGATCGTGCCCATCCGGGGCCAGGGCATGATCACCGAGCCCGGGCCCCCGCGTTTCCTGGGCGGTTTCTCCACCCACTGGAAGCTCAACGTGTGGAGATCCGACGCCGCCGGCCGCCTGCACCTCGGCGGGTGGCGCCACGATGCGTGGGACCGCTCCTACTGGAAGCTCCGCCCGGAGGTCGACCCTCATCTGCAGGAGCAGGTCCAGGGGTGGTTCGAGTCGATGTTCCCAGAGGTCGGCCCGCTGCAGGTGGCGCGCAGGTGGAGCGGCATCTTCGGGTGGACGGCGGACTACCTCCCGCTGGTGGGTCCCCTGCCGGGACGCACGGGCGAGCTGGTGATCTCCGGCTTCAGCGGAGGGGGGCTCCCCTTCGCGTTCGAGGCGGGTCGGGTAATCGCTTCGATCGTCGCCGAGGGCGATCCGGTCCCGGGCGGGGAGCTCCTGAACCCACGCCGCTTCACGTGAGCCCGGACTTCGCATCGCTGGCCACCGAGCTCGAAGGCCTCTTCGGGCGCGGTGTGGACGCTCCTCTCACGGAGGATTCCTTCGACGAGATGGCGTTGCGGGTCTTCTCGCACCAGTTCGAGGCATGCGAGACGTACCGGCGCTTCTGCGAGGGCAGGGGGATCCACCCCGCGACCGTCGGCGGCTGGCGAGACGTCCCGGCGGTCCCCACCCGCGCGTTCCGCTACGTCGACCTCGTGTCGGGGCCCGGGCCCGTCGAAGCCAGCTTCCTCACGAGCGGAACGACGGGAGGGGGGCTCGCCCGGGGCCGACACTCCGTGCCGCGACTCTCGCTCTACCACGCTTCGCTGCGCCCCGCCTTCCGTGCCCACCTCCTTCCGGAGGGAGAGGCGCTTCCCCTCCTGTCCCTGGTGCCCTCCCCTCTGGTCGCGCCCGACTCCTCCCTTTCGGCGATGGTCGGAGACGTGGGTACCGCGCTCGCCGACGGCGTGTATTGGCTCGCGCACCCACGGGACGGTACCGACGCCCAGGCTTTCCTGGACGCGGTCCACGAGCTGCGGGAGCAGGATCGGGCGGCCCTGGTGGTGGGCACCGCGTTCGGCTTCGTCCATCTTCTCGATGCGCTCGCGAAGAAGGGCAGGCGGGATCGCCTTCCCGAGGGCACGAGGATCATGGAGACGGGTGGCTTCAAGGGGCGCTCGAGGTCGGTGTCGCGCGATGAGCTGTACGCGGCCATGCAGGAGCGCTTCGGCGTGTCGCCGGCGAGCGTGGTGAACGAGTACGGCATGACCGAGCTGCTGTCCCAGCTCTACGAGCCGGTGCTGCGGGAGGGTCCCGGAGCTCGCGGACGGCACGTGCCCCCGCCTTGGCTCCGCGTGCGCGCACTGGATCCCTCCACCCTGGAGCCCGTCGAGCCCGGCCGGCCGGGGCTGCTCGCCTTCTTCGACCTCGCCAACGCAGGCTCCGTGGCCCACGTCCTCACCGAGGACCTGGGTAGCGTCTCGACGGACGGGGTGCGCCTGCAGGGGCGCGCGGCCGGTGCCGAGCCCCGCGGCTGCTCCATGGCGATGGAAGAGCTGCTCTCGGTCATGGACGGTGCGCCGTGAGCGGGGCGAGGGGGCACGGGTTCGAGGCCTGGGCGCTCCCCGACGGCTGCGAGTTGCCGACCGGAGAGGGCTCCGATGTTCAGCTCGGGGAGCTGAACGTCCGGATCGTGGACGCCCACCCGTCGTGGCTTCGGGACCTGACCGGCAGGCTTCGTGCGGCCAGCGACACTCTGCGGGACCGGCCCGTCGCTGCGATCGCCGAGACGCTGGGCCGGGCCGGAGCCCGGTTCCTCGACGACCACGACCCCATCCGGGCCCGCGCGCTCGCCCTCCTGCCGGCCGAATCCGGGCTCTCACCCGCGATGGCGTCGGCGGTCCTCGACGGGATGGCTTCGGACTGGACCGTCGAACGACTCGTCGAGCTCCTCCACGCCGACTTCCGCGACCCGGGCGCCCTCGATCGGTTCGTGGATTGCGAGCGGGGGCGTGTGCGCGCCACCGGCGCCGAGCTCTGCGTCCAGGTCGTGTCCGGAAGCGTGCCCGGCGTCGGGGCCACGGCCCTGGTGCGCAGCCTGCTCGTGAAAGCGCCCACGCTGATCAAGCCCGGACGTGGGGACGTGGTGCTCCCCGTGCTGATGGCACGGGCGATCGGGGAGGAGGACCCCGGCCTCGCGGGTGCGGTCGGCGTGGTCTACTGGCCGGGAGGGAGAGCGGACCTGGAGAACGTGGCGGTCCGGGCCGCCGACGTGGTCGCCGCGTACGGCAGCGATGCCGTGGTCCGAGATCTGCGTGACCGCACCCCGGTCACGGCCCGCTTCGTCGCCTACCACCACCGGATCAGCGTGGGCGTCGTGGGGAGCGATGCGCTCGGCCCCGTCTCCTTGCACCGCACGGCGTCCGAGGTCGCAGGTGCCGCGGCGTTCTTCGACCAACGGGGATGCGTGTCCCCGCAGGTCGTGTACGTGGAGGAGGGTGGACCTGTCGATCCATCCGCCTTCGCGCGGGAGCTCGCCACGGCCCTGGGCGCCCTCGAGAAGCTCCTCCCGGGCGGGCGGCTCGACGGGCCCGAGGCGGCCGCTCTGCACCAGGTCCGGGGGGCGGCCGAGATGCTGGCGGCCTCGGATGCCGGCGTGGAGGTCCACCACGGGGGGGCCGCATCGTGGACGGTCGTGTTCGACCCGACATCGGCTTTCTCGACGGGGTGCGTGGGAAGGGTCGTCCGGATCGTCCCGGTCCCCGACGTGCTCTCGGTGGCGCGCCAGCTGGCGCCGTCGGGTGCGCACCTCCAGACGGTGGGCGTGGCCGGATGCGCGGGAAGAAGGGCGGATCTGGCCGAATCGCTGGCACGTGTAGGGGCGAGCCGCGTGGCTCCCTTCGCCGCCGTCCCCTTCCCGCCGCCCTGGTGGCACCATGACGGCCGTGGTCCGCTCGAGGCGCTGGTTCGCTGGACCGACCAGGAAGACTAGGTCAGTCGGCCAGGACCCGGGCCAACGCCTGGGCGTCCGCCTCCGTGTAGCCGTAGAGCACTGCCACCTCCGGACACGTCGACCCTTCTCCGTGCGCGCGGATCTCGGCGATCATGATCCGCGCCGCTTCCTCGAAGGGGAACCCGCCGACGCCACTCCCCAGGACGGGAAACGCCACGGAGCCCATGTTCTCATGGGCGGCGAGCCTGAGGGCCTGGCGGGTGGATGAACGGATGGACTCCGCGCTCGGCGGGGAGTCCCCCATCGCCGCCGCGTGGATCACCCAGCGGCAGGGGAGGGATCCGGCGCCCGTGAGCGCCGCTTCACCGACGCGCAGAGGGCCGTTGGACCGCACGTAGGCGTCGCACTCCGCCTGGATGCCTGGGCCGCCCCGCGCGCGGATGGCCCCGGCGACGCCGACCCCGAGGACCAGGTGGTTGTTCGCCGCGTTGACCACGGCGTCCCCGTCGAACGTGGAGATGTCTCCCTGCTCGACTCGGACGATCAACGTTATTCTTCCTCGGGTTGCTGCTCGGCCCGCCACATGACGATCTGCCGTCCGCCGTCCGGGTTCTCCTCGACACGTACCGTGAGGGAGTCCCCTTCGTCGATGCCGAGGTCGTCGCGCATGTCCTGGGGGATGGTGATGCGGCCGCCGACACCGACGGAGACGTCACCGTAATACAGCGTACGGTAGATGGCCATCCAGCCTCCTCGCATTCTTGAAGCTACAGCCGTGTAATGTACAGGAACCGCGGGCAATGCGCGACGGACGCCGCGTGTTTGAAGGCTTTTCAAGATGTTCGCGTACTCCAGCCGGGCAGTCATACCCCTCTGAGGAGCGCGGTTTCCTGCCATTACGGCAGATCCAGGCCCCTTCTCGCCTCCAACAGACGACATAGCCGAGCATGAACGGAAACGACTTCGCCGTGCGCTTGAGAGGAGTCACCAAGCGCTTCGGGAAGCATACCGCCGTCTCGTCGCTGGACCTCGAGGTTCCGCGCGGCGTGATCTACGGGCTCCTTGGTCCGAACGGATCGGGAAAGACGACTTCGATCCGGATGATCATGGGGATCCTGCACCCGGACGAGGGGTCGGTCTCGCTCTTCGGGAAGGATGCGGACGAGACGCGCAGGCGACGTGTGGGATATCTCCCCGAGGAGCGCGGAGTCTACCGGAAGATGAAATGCCTCGACCTGGTGGTGTTCCTCGCGGAGATCAGGGGGATCCCACGGGCGGAGGGGCGACGGCGCGGCGCGGCCTGGATGGAGCGCCTGGGCCTGCACGAGTGGGCCGACAAGAAGGTGGAGGATCTCTCGAAGGGGATGCAGCAGAAGATCCAGTTCATCGGCACCGTGATCCACGAGCCGGAGCTGCTGATCCTCGACGAGCCGTTCAGCGGGCTGGATCCGATCAACCAGGACGTGCTGGAGGACATCGTCCTCGACTTCCACGCCAAGGGGACGACGATCCTCTTCTCTACACACCTCATGGACCAGGCGGAGCGGCTGTGCGAGCGGGTCTGCCTGATCTCGCGTTCGCGGAAGGTCCTGGACGCGGACCTCAAGGAGTTGAAGGCGCAGGAGCGAAAGGGACTCGTGGCCGTGGAGTTCGAGGGTCCGGATCGTTGGCTGCTCGGTCCCGAGGTCGAGTCGATGGAGCGAGCGAACGGCACCACGCTGCTCCGACTTCGTGACGGCGCGGACCATCAAGCCATCCTGCGCCGGGGCGTGGAGGCCGGCGTGACCATCTATCGCTTCGATCTCGTCGAGCCACGTCTGCACGAGATCTTCGTGAGGCACGTGGGGGAGAGCGCCGCCACCGAAGCCGGCGTCCCGGTCGACGCGGGAGGTGTCCGATGAGCAACGTGTGGGCCGTGATCCGGCGTGAGTACCTCCAGCGTGTCCGCTCCAAGTGGTTCATCTTTTCGACAATCGCCGGCCCCCTCTTCATGATCGGGGTCATGGTTGTCCCGGCGATGTTGGCGACGCGCTCGGCGGAGGCCGAGCGGAACATCGCGGTGGTGGATCGGACGGGCGCGCTCTACGACCGACTGGCCCCGCGCCTCGAGGACGCGGGCTACGAGGTGCGGCAGGTGGCGTGGACGAGCGACGTGGTGCCCGAGCTCGCCCAGAAGGTGAACGACGAGGAGCTGGGCGGCTTCCTGGTGCTCGACGACGAGACGCTCGCCACTGGGCGCGCGGTCTTCTACGCCTCCTCCAGGCCGTCACCGTTCCGGCAGCTCGCCATCCGATCGGCCGTGTCCCGCTCCGCGCTGGAGAAGATCCTCGACGACGAGGGGATGGACTCCGGGTCTCTGATGGGGGGTGGAGAGCTGGACGTCCATGTGCTCGCCAGCGGAGGCGCGGGCGAAGGCGACCCCCGTTTCGCGGTGGCATACGTAGGCGCCTTCTTCCTGTACTTCATGCTCCTGATCTACTCCGTGTCGGTGATGCGTGCGACGCTCGAGGAGAAGACGAGCAGAGTGGTCGAAGTCGTCATCTCGTCGATGAAACCCTGGCATCTCATGCTCGGGAAGATCCTGGGCGTGGGCGCGGTGGGGCTCACGCAGATGGGGGTGTGGCTCCTCTCCGGCGCGCTCGCGTTCTCGGCGGGCCTGCCCGCCCTGGTGGCGGCTCGCCCTGAGCTCTCCTCCGTGGAGAGCATGAGTCAGTACGTGCCGGGGGTGGGATTGCTGATCCTGTTCGGCGGGTTCTTCCTGTTCGGGTTCTTCATGTTCTCGGGGCTCTACGCGGCCGTGGGCGCGATGTGCAACACGGACGAGGAGGCGCAGCAGGCGCAGGTGCCCGTGACCCTTCTGGTCGTCGTGCCGGTCCTCATGCTGATGCCCGTCATCCGGAGTCCGGGCACGGCCATGTCCACCGGGCTGTCGCTGTTCCCGTTCTTCTCGCCCATCCTGATGTTCGCGCGGGCGGCGGGAGGAGGAGCGCCCGCCTGGCAGGTCGCGCTGTCGTTCGTGTTGATGGCGCTCGCCACCGTCGGCGTGGCGTGGGTGGCGGGAAGGATCTACAAGGTGGGGATCCTCATGGCGGGTAAGAGGCCGACGCTGCCGGAGCTGTGGAGGTGGGTGCGAGAGGCTTGAGGAGCGCCCGCCGCAGCCCCCACCGCCAAGGGTTCTGAGCCCGCGTGGCTCCTGCCACCGGGGCAGCCACCTCCCGCCCCGGAAACCCGGCGGGCGGGTTTTCGTAGGGCGGCGTGCAACGTCCCGTTCGGAAATCCGGTCTTACATGAGTCAGTGCGCGCGTGCGCCGACCCGGCGCCGGGCGCGGGCCCGAGGTGGTTGTCCCGGGAGGGGTAGATGGCGGATCTGAAGCTCGCGACGCGCACGTTCACGAAGACGCCGTTCATCACGGCGGTGGCGGTCCTCTCGCTGGCGCTGGGCATCGGCGCCAACACCGCGATCTACTCCCTCTTCGACCAGATGCTGCTCCGGGCTCTGCCCGTGCAGGAGCCCGACCGGCTGGTGAACCTGGCGGCGCCGGGGCCGAAGCCGGGCTCGCAGTCCTGCAACCAGGCGGGGGACTGCGACGCGGTGTTCAGCTACGACATGTTCCGCGACCTGGAGAAGGCCGACGGTCCGTTCTCCGGCGTGGCGGCCCACCGGCTGTTCAGCGCCAACCTCTCCTTCGACGGGAAGACGCTGAGCGCCTCGGGACTTCTCGTGTCCGGGTCGTACTTCCCGGTTCTCGGCGTACAGCCGGCTCTCGGGCGCGTGTTCGGCGTCGCGGACGACCAGAACATCGGCGAGAACCCCGTCGCGGTGCTTTCCTACAACTACTGGGAGAACCGGCTGGGGCGCGATCCCGCCGTGCTGAACCGGCCGCTCATCGTGAACGGCAAGTCCATGACGGTCGTGGGCGTCGCGGCGAAGGGCTTCACCGGCACCACGCTCGGTGCGCAGCCCGACGTCTTCGTCCCCCTCACCATGCGGGCGGCGATGGAGCCGTGGTTCGAGGGCCAGTTCGACAACCGGCGCTCGTACTGGGCCTACGTCTTCGCGCGCCTGAAGCCCGGCGTGACCCTGGAGCGCGCGACGGAGCAGGTCAACACGATCTACCACGGCATCATCAACGAGGTCGAGGTGCCGCTCCAGACGAACATGAGCGAGGCCACCCTGAACCGGTTCGAGGCCAAGGAGATCCAGGTCGAGCCGGGCTACCGGGGCCAGAGCAACATCCACCACGAGGCCAAGACACCCCTGACCATGCTGTTCAGCATCACGGGCGTCGTCCTCCTGATCGCATGTGCGAACATCGCCAACCTCCTGCTGGCGCGCGGGGCGGGGCGCAACCAGGAGATGGCCATCCGCAGCTCCCTGGGTGCGGGCCGCGGGCATCTGCTCGGCCAGCTCCTCACCGAGTCTCTCCTCCTCGCCCTGATGGGAGGTGTCGCCAGTCTGCTCGTGGCCCGGTGGACGCTGAAGCTCATCGGGTCGTTCATGCCGCCCGACGCGCTGGGGGCCGTCACGTTCCATCTCGACCCGTCCATGGTCGTCTTCTCCGGCGTCCTGGCGCTGGGCACCGGCTTCCTGTTCGGGCTCTTCCCGGCACTCCATGCCTCGCGCACCGACCTGGTGTCCGTGCTCAAGTCGAGCTCGGGCCAGCCGTCGGGTGCCAGGGCCGCGGCTCGCTTCCGGACCAGCCTGGTCACGGCGCAGATCGCGCTCTCCATGGCGCTGCTGGTGGCCGCCGGGCTCTTCATCAGGAGCCTGGTCAACGTGAGCAAGGTGGACCTGGGCCTCGACACCAGCGACGTGGTGGTCTTCGGGATCGCCCCGGTGCTCAACGGCTACAAGCCCGAGGAGAGCCTGGCGCTGTTCCAGGATGCGGAGACTCAGCTCGCCGCCATCCCCGGCGTCACCGGCGTGTCCGCCGCGCTGGTCCCGGTCCTGGGGGGAAGCTCCTGGGGCAACGACGTGGCGGTGGAGGGATTCCAGGGCGGGCCGGACGTCGACCAGAACGCCCGCTACAACGAAGTGGGGCCGCGCTACTTCAGTACCCTGGGCATGCCCCTGTTGGGTGGACGTGAGTTCGACGAGGCCGACGTGGTCGGGGCGCCCAAGGTGGCCGTGGTCAACGAGGCGTTCGCACGGAAGTTCGGGCTGGACCCACGCCAGGCGGTGGGCAAATGGATGTCGCAGAACCGCCAGGCCAGTGCCGACGAGCTGGACATCCAGATCGTGGGCGTCGTCCAGGATGCCAAGTACAACGACGTGAAGCAGGAGGTGCCCCCCCTGTTCTTCCGGCCGTATCGCCAGGACAAGAACACCCTGGGCTTCATCAGCTTCTACGTGCGGAGCTCGCTGGACCCGGAGCAGACCCTCAAGGCGATCCCGCCGGTCATCAGGGGCCTCGACCCCAACCTGCCGATCGAGAATCTCAAGACCCTGGATCAGCAGGTGAAGGACAACGTCTTCGTCGACCGCATGATCAGCACGCTGTCGGCCGCCTTCGCCGCGCTCGCCACGCTGCTGGCAGCCGTCGGCCTGTACGGGGTCCTGGCCTATACGGTGGCACAGCGCACGCGCGAGATCGGACTCCGCATGGCCCTGGGTGCCGGTTCGGACAAGGTGCGGGCCATGGTGCTGAAGCAGGTGGCGAAGATGCTCGTCATCGGCGGCATCATCGGCGTCGGAGCGGCGCTCCTTCTCGGCAAGGCCGCACAGTCGCTGTTGTTCGGGCTGGAAGGCAACGACCCGTGGGTGGTGGTCTCGGTCTCGGTCGTGCTCGCGGCCGTAGCGTTGGGGGCGGGGTATCTGCCGGCGTTGCGCGCGTCGAGGGTGGATCCGATGCAGGCGCTGCGGTACGAGTGAACCTGGGGCAGCGCGCGTCACCACCGACCTCTCAACGCTCCCAGACGTACACGACGTCGTCTCCTGCCGGCGCGTCGGCACCCGTGCCGCGGAACAGGGCCGTCGCATGGAGATTCGAGCGGTTGGTGATCGTCCACGCCTTCTTCGCATCGATGGCTTCACAGACCCCCAGCATGGCGTCGACCATCATCCGCCCGACGCCCCGCCCACGGTGACCCTCCGCCACGACGATCTCGTACAGGCATACCATGGGGCGGTCGCCGTCCAGGCGATCGAGGACGTACGCCACCAGGAAGCCCACCGCTTCGTCACCGTCCGACGCGAGGATGAAGATGTTGTCCGTTCGAGCGAGGAGGCGGCGAAAGTGGCGATCATCGAGGCGTGAGCCCACACGGTCTCCCTCGATGGCGCGGAGAGACCTGTGCGCCAGGGCCGCCTCGTCCGCCCCGAGACGACGGGCGCGCACACCGGGCGGGTGCGCGAGGGGCGCGTCGTCCGCGCCCGGGCCTGTGCGCACCTACTCGTCCGCTTCGGGCAGCACGGAGCGCAGCAGCGCCTGGAGCTGCCGATCGTCGAACGCCCGGGCCTTCGCCAGAGCCTCTTCGTAGGAGGGCTCGATGATGATGACCGCCGTGCAGTACGTCCCGTCCGCCTCGCCGCCGTCGGGGGAATCGAAGCGGACACGGGCCCGGCAGGCCAGCGGATGGCGGGGGTCGTCGTCCAGCTCCAGGTACGCGTCCCAGATCCGGCCGCGGTGCGCGACCGTCGCGAAGTGGAGGCCTCGAGCGTCGGTCATCGTTCTTCACCCTCTTTCAGGATGCGGACCGGGAAGGGCTCCGTTACGGATCCGGCGTAGACGGAGACGTGGGGGAAGGGGATCTCGATCCCCTCCTCGTCGAAGCGGACCTTCACGTCCTCGGAGATCTGGTTCTTCACCGCGAGCCAGGACTCCCGCTTCGCCCACACCGCGAAGAGGAAGTCGATCGACGAGTTTCCGTATCCCTGGAAGATCACCAGCGGTTCGGGCTCCATGAGCACCAGTGGATTCGCCTCCGCGACCTCGAGAAGGATCCGGCGCACCCGCCCGATGTCCTCCCTGTAGGCCACGCCCACAGGCAAGTCCACGCGGCGGATCGGAAAGCGGGTCACGGTGGTGACCTGGCTCTTGACCAGCGCTTCGTTGGGGATGCGCACCATCTTGTTGTCGAAGGTGCGGATCTTCACGGAGAGCATGTCGATCGTGAGCACCGAGCCGGTTACGTCCCCCACCGTGATGACGTCACCGACCTTGAACGGCTCCTCGGCGAGGAGGAAAAACCCGCTGATGATGTTGGAGACCGACGTCTGCGACGCGAACCCGAGCGCGATCCCCAGGATCCCGGCCGCGCCGAGCAGCGGCGCCAGGCTGAACCCGAGCTCCCGCAGGACGGAGATCAGGATCACCAGCGCGAAGGGATAGAACACGAGCTTCCCCGCGATCAGTCCCTTCTGCGGGTTGTAGAGGCGCGTCGCGTATCCGCGGATCCAACGGGACACGACCCACGCCGCCGGCAGCCCGACCGCCAGCAGGAGCGCCGACCGGAACAGGCCCGCCGGGGCGGCGAGCAGTCGGTCCAGGCTCCAGGTCGCAGGATCCGCTCCGGCGGTCTGCGCCACCACCAACAGCGACAGCGCGCTCACAGCCCCAGCCCCGAAAGCGCGCGCAGGCGGGCGAACGTACGCGCTCGGAAGGACCGCGTCTGGGCCCGCGCCGGCGTGATCTCCCGCGCACCTTCGGCTTCCTCCGGCGGCTCGTCGTCCATGTGGATGTCGCTGCCCTCGTCCTCGCCGCGGTATTCCACGCGTACCTCCTCGGCCCAGAGCCATCCGTCCTTCTCGTAGATGCTCAGGTGCTCCACACGCAGCACGAGCTTCTCGACGGGCAGTGCGTCCTCGGAGTGATTCTCGAGCTGGATTGCGCTCATGACCAGGTGCGGCTCGAACAGCTCCGCCTTCAGCTCGCGACGTGCCTTCGTTCTGAGCCAATAGGCCAGCTCACCGTCCTGGAAGTCACCCCACCACGTGTCGGAGAGACGTTCCGTCGAGATCTCCGTGAGGACGGCGCCCCTGCGCTCGGGCCCCGAGAGCGACCTCCAGGCGCACCCACAGGGGCACGCGCATGTATACGCGCGCGCGCGCGCGCCGTAGGAGCGTGAAGGGATGTTCGGGCTTCACGACGAGAGGGCGGTCCGGAAACACCGGCAGGACGCGCAGCCGATGCTCTCCCTCCCGCATCGCCCACCTGCTCCACTCCGCGCCGTCCCGCAGCTCCTCTGGGGCCGGCTCCCACGGAGCCGCGCAGGCATGGCTCACCCAGAGCTCGTTCTTCACCCCCCGCAGCCAGATCGCGAGCGGGCCCACCGCGAGTCGGTGCGTCTCGTCGGGCCCGGGCGGGAGGCGCTCACCCCACAGGTCCTTCGGACCCGTGCGTCCTGCGCTTGTCTTCTCGGCCATGCGTCCTCCGGGTTGCGGCGTGGTCGGCGGCCTACGTGCGCGCTTTGAGCTCCCTGCGCGTCGCACCCAACGCTGCGGTCATCTCCCGGAGCTCGGAGTCGCCCAGCTCCCGGCCGCCGAACCTCGCACGAAGATACAGGTCCACGACCCGCTCGGCGGAGTGGGCCGCCCTCGGATCACGCTCCCGCAACCGCTCCACCAGCGCCAGCGGCGTGAGCCCGGGGGACACCCGGATGCCCGACCGCTCGCAGGTCTCCCGCAGCCGAAGGTACAGGCGCGTCGCGGGCGGCGCCCCCGCACCCCCGCGCCTGAGCCACCAGAGTCCTCCGAGGAGCGCGAGTACCAGGAGGGCGCCTCCCCAGATTGTCGCATCGGGACCCCGTCGCCGGGGCCGCTGGCCGGCTCGGTCTTCACCCTGAACGCGCAAGAGCCCGGACCAGGTCCGGAAGATCCCGACCTGCGACTCCACGTTGTAGTCCAGCACCCACTTGTTCCAGCGGTGCTGGATCGCGTCGAAGAGGATCCGGCCCGGCCAGAACCACGACTCGAGGTGCTCGCCGCCGGCCGCTCCCGCCGGCGTCGGATCGAACGTCACCCATCCGAAGCCCGGGAACCAGACCTCCACCCAGGAGTGGGCCTGGTTCTGCGTGACCGCCAGGTAGTTGCCGAACTGACTCCACTCGCCCCCGAGGAAGCCGTTCACGTTGCGCGCCTCCACCCCCGCGGCGCGCAGGAGCACGACCATGGCCGTCGAGAAGTACTCGCAATGACCGGCCTTGCGCTCGAAGAGGAACCAGGGAAGCGTCGCCTCCCTCGCCGTCGCGGGCAGCTCGAGCGTGTAGCGGAACCCGCGCAGGTAGCGCTGGATGGCCACGGCCTTGTCGTAGTCCTTGGTCAGACCGGCCGTGAGCGAGTCGGCGAGCGCCGGGATGCGGGGATCCAGCCGCTCGGGGAGCTGGAGGAAGTAGCGGAACGGCGGTGCGTACCCTCCCTCGGCCGCGCGCAGGCTGTCGGGGGGAGGCGAGCCTCCCCGCGAGTAGGCGGTATACGCCGGCGCGCCCGTCCCCCAGTAGACGAAGTCGCCCGCGTTGTCGAAGAGCGGCTGGATCCCGTTCGCGGGCTCGATGCCCACGATCGGATGCAGCCCGAACAGGACCCTGACGTCCAGCGGGGCGGCGAAGATCTTCTGCTCGATCCACGGGCCGGGCCACCGTTCGCGGTACCACCGTGTCGGGCCGGACGACGGGGGCAGGCCGCGGCTCCGCGTCCAGCGGGTCCCGTCGAAGTGGTCGTACGAGCGGCCTCTCCAATGCAGGTCGAGCAGGTCGGCCGGCGGGCCTTCCGGAAACTCGACCCTGAGGACGATCTGCGGGTTGCCATAGATGCGGGACCCGTGCTCCCCGATGGAGACCTCGTCGCTGAATCCGGCGATGGACGTCGCCATCGTCTCGCCACGCCCGGCCCACCCACGGGAGACCCTGGGGAAGGTGACGAAAACGACGGCCGCGACGATCAGGATCACGCCCGCAAGGCTGCCCGTGGTGAACAGGAGGCTCCGTCCGAGGGGCATCTCCCGCACGGCGTGCCGCTCGGCCTTGCGGCGCAGATGCCCGACCATGAGCGCGAACGTGGACAGGATCACGTACGCGACGAACGCGATCAGGAAGAGGATCCCGGGGCGGTAGGCCGTCGACGCGAGGAGAAGGGCGAAGCTGAGCGCGTAGAGCCGGATGTCGTTCGGGGCGTCGAGCGACCGGAGTGCCTCCGCGGCCATCAGCAGCAGAAGGAGGTCGACCACCGGGATGACCACGTCGTCCCGGATGAGGAGCACGTGGATCCCCGCCCGCACCACGAGGAGCGCGGCCAGCGGCAGCCATACCCGTTCCAGGCGGACGGACAGGATGCGGTCCGGATGCCAGAACAGAGCGGTGATCAACGCGAGCGCGGCTAGCGACGCCGACACCGGCTCGAAGCCCGCACCCCCCGCGAACGCGACGAGCCCCGCGCAGGCCATCAGCACTGCCAGGCGCCGGTGCAGCAGGCGCAGGTTCATGCCGCGCTCCCCGCCTGGACCAGGACGCACTCCTCCTCTTCCACGGGCGGCGCGGGTGCCGGCGCGTCCGGGTCGAAGTCCACGCGGGCGAGCACGTCGAGCACGCGCTCGAGTTGCCCGGGCCCGTCGTCGGGCGGAACAAGCGTGCTTCCGGCCGCGAGCGCGAAGGAATGACCCTCCGCCGCGGCACGGGCGGCCACGGCCGCCGCCACCTCGACGGCCACCTCCGCCTCGTCGCCGGGCTCGCCCCGCAGGTCCAGGCAGATCCAGCGGGTGCGCGCGCCGTCACGCTCGTACTCGCGGAGGACCGGCTCGCGCAGCCGTGCCGACGAGCGCCAGTGGATGTCGCGGGGATCGTCCCCCGCCCGGTAGGGCCGCAGGCTCCGGTACTCGCCGCGATACCCGGCACCGCCGCGGGGTGGGCCCTCCGTGCGCGGGGAGGGGCCCGTGCCGGGAATGGCGATCTGTACGGGGCGGTCGGTCCGCGGCCACACGATCACCTGGGCGACGAGCTCGACGTCCCGTTCCTTGAGGAACAGCCCGAAGGGGAAGGAGGTCGCGAGCGTGAGCGCGCGCAGAGGATAGATGCCTCGGCGGACGAAGCTGTTGAGCGAGCGCGTGATGGTCGTCCCGCCCGGCGCCACGTGCGCCAGGAAGGCGCGTCCCGGCAGCCCCTCCTCCACGAGCTCCACCGCGAGGCTCGGGAGCTTCGGCTTCATGTTGGTCACGCGGTAGGTGAGGCGAAGCTCCTGCCCGACCGTGACCGCCCGGGGAAAGTGGCGCTCGACCACCAGGCCGCGGATCGCCTGCTCCGAGAGCCATCCGCTCACGGTGATGAAGCCCAGCATGGCGCCCAGCAGGAGGTAGAGGAGGTTGTTCCCGGTATTGAGGGCCGCGAACCCCACCGCGAAGGTGCCCACGGTGAAGACCAGCCCTCCGGGCGTGAAGCTGATGCGACGCCACGCCCGCAGTCGCTTCCAGGCCTCTCGCGTCGCCCGTGCCGCCCGGAGGATGGACGCGAGCGGACGCTTCACACCGGCGCCTCGACCTCCTCGAGGATCCCCTCGAGGATCTGAGCCGCCTGCCCGTGCGCGTCCAGGGCGGCGCCGGACGTCCCGGCGGGGAGGATCCGGTGCGCCAGGCATGGGACGACGAGCATGCGCACGTCGTCCGGGATCAGGTAGGCGCGCCCCTGCGTCAGCGCGTAGGCCCGCGCCGCCCGGAAGAGCGCGATGGCGCCGCGCGGGCTCACGCCCATGCGCAGTTGGGGTACGTGCCGCGTGCGCTCCACGATCATCATGAGGTAGTCGACGATGGCCGGATCCGCTTCGACCTGCTCCACGCGCTCCTGGAGCTGGAGCACCTGGGCTGCGGAAAGCACGGGGCGGACGCGCTCCATGACCGGCACCGTGGCCGCCGACTCGGTCAGGATGCGACGCTCGGCCTCACGATCCGGGTATCCGATCGTGATCCTCATCAGGAAGCGGTCGAGCTGGCTCTCGGGCAGCGGATACGTGCCATGATGCTCGAGCGGGTTCTGGGTGGCCATCACCAGGAACGGCTGGGGCAGGTCGTAGGTCGCGTTGTCGATCGTGACACGCCCCTCCTGCATGGCCTCGAGGAGCCCGCTCTGGGTGCGCGGCGGCGCCCGGTTGATCTCGTCCGCCAGGACGACGTTGGAGAAGATGGGCCCGGGCCGGTTCTCGAACTCCCCTGTCTGCGGCCGATAGATGGAGACGCCGAGCACGTCCGAGGGGAGCAGATCGGAGGTGAACTGGATCCGCCGGAAATCGACGCCCAGCGTGCGGGCCAGCGCATGCGCCAGCGTCGTCTTGCCGACGCCCGGGACATCTTCGAAGAGGACGTGTCCACGGGCCAGGAGCGCGGACAGGGCCAGGCGCACCACGTCCCGCTTGCCGTGGAAGACCGTCTCCACCTCCTGGACGAGATGGTCGAGCAGCTCCAGCGACGGTCGCGCGTCCCGCGCAGGGGTGGCAGTCGAGGTTTCGGCCATGGAGGCGGTGGCTCTGCGGGGCAGTTGTCCGGGCCGGAAAAGGACGCGCCCCGAGGGGGACGCGAACGGGAGAAAGTATAACACCCACGCCGTGAAAAAGGTTCTTGTACGGGGCCTGTTCGCCTTGACCCCATCTTGGGCGGCGGGTAGGTTCATCCCGTTTTTCTGGGCGGTCTTCCACCGACCGGCTTCTCTCGTGCCCAACCGGCCGGTCGGCCGCCCGCGTGGCACCCCATTCCCGGGTGCGCGGCATGCTCAGGAGCACAGCGTAGACATGAAAAAGCACTGGCTGATCGGTGCGCTGGCCGGGGTGCTCGCTCTCGCCGGCCTCGCCTTCGTCCGGGTGCAGGATGCCCAGGAAGCGGCCGCCGCCGACAGCCCGGATTCCTACCCGTCCGGGCAGCCCATCGCCTTTCCACACAACACGCATGCCGGCACCGAGCCAGGGCAGCTGGGCATGGACTGCCAGTACTGCCACTTCTCGGCCGAACGCTCCGTGGACGCCGGGATCCCTTCGGTGGCTACGTGCGTGGGCTGCCACCAGGTCATCCCCGGGGCCAACAAGCCCGAGGAAGTCGCCAAGCTCATGCAGTACTGGAACGACAAGCAGCCCATTCCATGGGTGAGGATCTACAAGATCTCCGACCACGCCCACTACCCGCACATGCGCCACATTGCCGCCGGACTCCAGTGCCAACAGTGCCATGGTCAGGTCCAGACCATGGACGTGATCAACAAGCGCGACCCGGCCTGGGGCGGGATGAACATGGGCTGGTGCATCGACTGTCATCGCACCGAGGGCGCGTCCGACAACTGCGCCGTCTGCCACTACTAGGGGGGCGGCCGACATGAGCGACGGCATCAAGCGACGCGACTTCCTGAAGGTCCTGGGCGTCACGGGCGCGGGGGCGACCCTGACGGGTTGCAGCACGCAGAAGGTCGAGCGGCTCCTTCCCTACGTCATCGAGCCGGAGGACATCACACCCGGCGTGGCCACCTGGTACACGTCGGTGTGCGGGGGTTGCTCCTCGGGGTGCGGCGTCTGGGTCCGCACGCGGGAGGGGCGCGTCGTCAAGCTCGAGGGGAATCCGAAGCACCCCGTGTCGCAGGGCGCGCTGTGCACCAAGGGTCACGCGACGCTGCAGCACCTCTACAACCCGGATCGCCATGCCGGCCCGATGGTGCGGGAGAACGGCACCCTGCGGTCGATCTCGTGGGAGGACGCGGAGGCCATGCTCGCCGACCGCATCCGGGGTGCCGCGGGGAACGTGCTCTATATCGGCGGTCACTCGGGGCCTACGCTGTCCCGGCTGGTCGATCAGTTCGTCGGTGCGGTGGGTGGACGCCGTGTCGAATACGACGCCCTGTCCAACGCCCCGCTGCGCGAAGCCAATCGAATCGCGTTCGGAGTGGACGGGTTGCCGCTCTACGAGCTCGACCAGGCTCGCTTCCTCGTCTCCTTCGGCGACGACTTCGTCGACGGCGGCACGTCTCCACTCTCGTATCAGCGTGGCTTCGCACGGATGTCCGCCGTGGACGAACACGGCTCCAAGGGCCGCTTCGTGTACGTTGGGCCACGGCTGTCGCTCACCGGCTTGAACGCCGACGAGTGGGTACCGATCCGGCCGGGCTCCGAGGCCGCGGTCGCGCTGGGGATGGCGTCGGCCATCGCGGAGACGCAGGGCATCGACGGTCCGTACGCGTCGGTCCTACGGGCCTTCGATCCGCGCACGGCCGCCGAGGCGGCGGGGCTCGAAGAGGACACGATCCGCGAGCTCGCCGACCGGTTCGCCGCGGGCCCGAGCCTGGCGATGGGACCGGGCGTCGGCGCGCACCACCGCAACGCGACTGCCGCGCACCTCGCAGCGCTGATCCTCAACCACGTGGCGGGCAGCTTCGGACGCACGGTCCACGCGTCCGGTGGCCCACATACGGCTTCACGACCCTACGCCGACATGGAGGAGGCCATTCGCTCGATGGCCGGAGGGCAGGTCGGGGTGGTCATGATCCAGGGTACCAACCCCGCGTACGCGCTGCCGCCGGCCTCGGGCTTCACGGACGCGTACGGATCGGTCGGCTTCAAGGTGTCGTTCGCCGAGGCTCCCGACGAGACGTCGGCGATGGCCGACCTGATCCTCCCCGACCGGCACTGGCTCGAGTCGTGGGGCGACTCCGTCGCTCGCGAGGGCGTCACGTCTCTCCGCCAGCCGGCCATGCAGCCGGTGCCGCACTTCGACGCGAAGCAGACGGGCGACGTCCTCCTGTCGGTGGCGTCCCGGCTCGGGAGCCCGCTCGGAGGCGCGACCTTCTACGAGTACCTGCGGGCGGCCCACCAGGCCTCCTTCGACCCCTCCGCGGGCGACTTCGAAACCTACTGGAGGGACGCGCTGCGCGACGGGGTCGTCATTCGTGACACGCCGCCCTCCGCGCACGCCGGAGCTGCGGGCGCCCGACACGGCGCTCACCTTCGACGCGCCAGGGCTCGACGGCGACGGCGATCTGACGCTCCTGGTCTACCCGTCGGCGCGGTTCGGCGCGGGCGAATTCGCGAACGCGCCGTGGATGCAGGAGCTGCCCGACCCGGTCTCCAAGATCACCTGGCATTCGTGGTTGGAGATGCACCCCGACGCCGCCGAAGCCCGGGGACTGCGGGAAGGCGACATCGTCACGGTCGCATCGCCCTACGGCCAGGTCGAGGTCCCTGTGTGGGTCTACCCCGGTCTCCGGCCCGACACCGTGGCTCTGGCCATGGGAGGTGGCCACACCGACTACGGACGGTGGGCGACCGGCAAGGGCGTCAGCGCGATGCACCTGCTCCCCGCCGACGCGGAGCAGCCGTCCGGAGCCTTCGTGACGCTCGCGACCCGGGTCTCGGTCACGCCGACGGGGCAGCACCGCCGACTCGCGAAGGTCTCGGGCGCGGACACGCAGCACGACCGGCCCATCGCCCCGGCGGTCGCCCTCGCCGACCTGACGGAGGGCGCGCCCGGGGAAGCCCCGGAGGAGCACGGCCTGGAGGAGCTGCAGGCCGGCGGCGGGTTCGTGCCGGTTCCGGCCGAGGGCGGAACGCCGCAATCGTTCCCGCTCGAGGGCTCCCGCTACGGCCAGTACGCGGACGCGGAGAACCGCGCCCGCTGGGCCATGGCCATCGACCTGGACAAGTGCACCGGCTGCAGCGCGTGCGTCACGGCCTGCCAGGCCGAGAACAACGTCCCGTACGTGGGCGAGCAGCAGGTGATGATGGGGCGCGAGATGCACTGGATCCGCATCGAGCGCTACTACGAGCACGTCGACGCCACGCAGGCCGGCGAGCTGGATGTCCGGCTCATTCCGATGCTCTGTCAGCACTGCAACAACGCCCCCTGCGAGCCGGTCTGTCCGGTGTTCGCGACCTATCACACGCCGGAGGGCGTCAACGCGCAGATCTACAACCGGTGCGTGGGCACGCGGTACTGCGCGAACAACTGCCCGTACAAGGTGCGCGTGTTCAACTGGTATCGGTTCACGGATGCGGTGCCGGAGCCGATGAACTGGCAGTGGAACCCGGACGTCACCGTCCGCGACAACGGCGTCATGGAGAAGTGCAGCTTCTGCATGCAGCGCGTGCGCGAGGCCGAGAATCGCGTGGTGCTGGAGGGCCGGGGCACGATCCCTCCCGACGGCGCGATCCTCATGGCATGCCAGCAGAGCTGCCCCGCGGAAGCCATCGTTTGGGGCAACATCCGCGACCCGGAGTCGCGGGTGGCGCAGGTCGTACAGAACCAGCGGAGCTACCGGGTTCTGAATGAAGAGATCAACACCCAGCCTGCCGTGAACTACTTGAAGAAGGTCACGTTCCACGAAGTGGCGTCCGGGGAGCACGCGTAATGGCCACGGTGACTACGGAGCGCGGCGCGCTCACGCACCCGGACGTCCACACCCTCGGCGAGGTCAACCGGGACGTCCTGAGGGCGCTGACCCGTCCGGGCAAGGCGTGGTGGGCGCTCTTCGCCCTCGCCGCGGCCGGCGTCGGACTGTTCTTCACCTCCTGGGGCTGGCAGCTGTACCAGGGCATCGGCGTAAGCGGCCTGAACGCCCCGGTGGGCTGGGGAGTCTACATCACCAGCTTCGTGTTCTGGGTCGGTATCGCGCACTCGGGCACGCTGATCTCGGCCATCCTCTTCCTCTTCCGGGCTCCCTGGCGTCAGTCGATCTACCGCACCGCCGAGGCGATGACCGTGTTCGCCGTGATGACCGCGGGCCTCTTCCCGCTCATCCACGTCGGCCGCGTGTGGCACGCCTACTGGCTGATCCCCTATCCCAACTCCCGCTTCCTGTGGCCCAACTTCAAGTCGCCGCTGGTGTGGGACGTGTTCGCCGTGACGACATACTTCACCGTGTCGGCCGTGTTCTTCTTCCTGGGATCGGTGCCCGACCTGGCTGCGGCGCGCGACCAGGCGACCGGGTTGCGCAAGAAGCTGTACAACGTGATCAGCCTCGGATGGCGCGGCACGGACAGCCAGTGGCACCACTTCGGCAAGGCGTACATCTTCCTCGCCGCCTTGGCCACCCCGCTGGTGCTCTCCGTGCACTCCGTGGTGTCGTGGGACTTCGCCATGGGCATCGTGCCCGGATGGCACGCCACGATCTTCGCTCCGTACTTCGTGGCCGGCGCCATCTATTCCGGCGTGGCGATGGTGATCACGCTCATCGTCCCGATGAGGAAGATCTTCGGATTCGAGAAGTACGTCACCATCAAGCACTTCGACGCGATGGCCAAGCTGTGTCTGCTGACGTCGCTCATCGTGCTGTACGCCTACCTGACCGAGTTCTTCACCGCGTGGTACAGCGGTGAGGTCATCGAGCGGGCATCGTTCTGGAACCGCCTGTTCGGGCCGTACTGGTGGGCCACCTGGATCATGCTCACCTGCAACGGTCTGGTGCCCATCATGCTGTGGTTCAAGCGGGTGCGGCACTCGATCCCCGCGCTCTTCGTGATCTCGATCTTCGTCAACATCGGGATGTGGTTCGAGCGGTACGTGATCGTGGTCACCTCGCTGCACCACGAGTACGAGCCATACGCTTGGGGGATGTACCGGCCCTCCCTGACAGAGATGGGGATCCTCATCGGGAGCTTCTGCTGGTTCAGCTTCTGGTTCCTGCTCTTCACACGACTGATTCCGCCGGTGGCGATCGCCGAGCTGAAAGAGGTGCTGCCCGCGCCGCTGCGCCGGCAGCCCAAGGAGGCCCACTGATGAGCGCCGCTCGAGAAGGCGGTGGTGGAAGCGGACACGCGATCGGACTGCTCGCGTCGTACGAGTTCCTCGACAACACGGTCGACGCGATCGAAGGCCTGCGTAAGGCCGGCTTCAAGGACTTGAAGGCCTACGCCCCCTACCCCGAGCACCACATCGAGGCCGCCATGGGCTACGGTCAGAGCCCGGTGCGCGTGTTCACGCTCGTGGGCGGGCTCACCGGGACGGCGACGGGGTTCGCATTCACAACCTTCACCTCGATGGACTGGCCGCTCGTCGTCGGTGGAAAGCCGATCGTGTCGATCCCGGCGTACATCGTGATCGCCTTCGAGCTCACCGTGCTGTTCGGCGCACTGGCCACCGTCATCGGGCTGTTCATCAACAGCAAGCTCCCGGACGTGAAGCCGAGCGTCGTCTACGACCCCGACTTCAGCGCCGGGCGCTACGGCGTTTACGTCGAAGCTCCAGCCGAGCGGGCGGACGAGGCGCGCCGGATCCTGCAGGCGCAGGAGCCGGCCGAGCTCCGTGAGGGAGCGGAGGCGGCCCATGCGTAGTCCCTTGAACGGTCGAGCGCGGCTGATCGTGGCTGTGCTGGCCCTGGGCGCCCTCGGCGGGTGCAAGCCGCTCGATGACACGATGGTGTTCATCTTCGGACGGAGCATGCGGGACCAGCGCTCCTTCGACCCCTACGAGAACACCCGCCCGGAGCCCCCGAATTCCGTGTCGTTCTCCTCGGGGACGTATCCGGGCGCGCCGGACGAGATCAACATCGGGGAGCCGGACGGCACGCCGGTGATTCCCCTCACCCAGCAGGACATGCAGCCGATCGGAACCGGCAACGCCAAGGTCCAGAGCCTGGTGAACCCGATCCAGCCGGACTCTGCGTCGCTGGCGCGCGGCAAGGTGATGTTCGATCGCTACTGTGCGGTATGCCATGGGACCGCGGGCATCGGGGCCCAGGCCGCGATCGCCCAGAAGCACCCCACGGTGGCTGCGTACAACCTCGCCGGGCCCGTCGTGCAGGGTTACTCCGACCAGTACATCTACGGGATGATGCGGGTGGGTCGTGGGCTGATGCCCGAGTACGGATACCGTATCACCGAGTTCGACCGCTGGAGGATCGTGGACTACATCCGGACGCTCCAGGCTCAGTTCAACGCCGACCAGGCGGGGGGGACTGACATGGCGCACAACTCCCCGGTTCCCCGCGAGATCCCGCTCCGCTACCTCCCCCGGTCGAGGGGCGGCTCCACACTCGCGGGTGCGCTTTTCCTGGTGGGGCTGGTCTCCTTCGCGATCCGCCTGACGCAGGATCCCCAGGCGGCCTGGGTCGCCTACACGTCCAACTGGCTGTTCTTCACCAGCATCTCGATCGGCGGCGTGCTGGTGGCCGTCGCGACCTGGATCACCAAGGCCAAGTGGAACTGGTCCATGCGCCGGGTGAGCCAGTCGTTCGCGGCTTTTCTGCCGGTCGCCTTCGTATTGATGCTCCCGATGCTGACGCTGCGGGAGGTCTACTTCCCGTGGATCGAGGAGATGGCGCACGACCCGATCCTGCAGAAGAAGGCCGCGTACCTGAACATCCCGTTCCTGATCAGCCGCAACGTGGTGGGCGTGGCCCTCCTGTTCGGGGTGGGCCTCTACTTCGTCTACCTCGCGGTGCGGCCCGACATGGGTCTGGTGGCGGACGCGAGCGACCCGGACCCCGCGCGGCGCACCTGGCGCGGCCGCCTCATGCAGGGCTGGCTGGGCCAGGAGCAGGAGGAGGTCGAGAGCTACCAGCGGATGACGCGGATCGCGCCGGCCTTCGTGCTGATCTACGCCGTCGTGATGACGATCATCGCCTTCGACTGGGCGATGAGCCTGGCGCCCCACTGGGCCAGCACGATGTTCGGCCCCTGGTTCTTCATGGGCGCCTTCTGGGGTGGGATCGCCGCAACGACGCTGTGGAGCCTCTACCTGCGCACGCAGCACAAGGACTTCCAGCGCCACATCGGCCTGCAACAGCGCCACGACGTGGGCAAGCTGGCGTTCGCCTTCACGGTCTTCTGGACGTACCTGTTCTTCAGCCAGTACCTGGTGATCTGGTATGGGAAGCTCCCGTGGGAGCAGGCCTGGATCATCACGCGGTCGGCCCCGCCGTGGGGCGGTCTGAGCGCGCTGGTGATCGTGCTCTGCTTCGTGATCCCCTTCGCCGGGCTCATCGGCCGCAGGGCGAAGATGAAGCCGGCCCTGCTCGCGACGTTCACGAGCGTGATCCTCCTGGGCCTGTGGCTCGAGCGCTACGAGTTGGTGGCGCCTTCACTGTACCACGAGGGCGATCCGATCTTCACGATCTGGCAGCCGCTCATCGGCCTCATGTTCCTCGGCTTGTGGATCGGATCGATCCGCTGGTTCCTGTCGACGTTCCCGGCCATCCAGGTCTGGCAGCCGATGTCGGATCCCGAGGCCCTGGAGATCGAGAACCGAGCGGCCCTCGCAGCACGCGCGTGATCGGCCAGCGCAGCGTCCCGCGTCGCGCACGGCGACCCTGAGGATCGGCGCGGGCGAGGACGCCGCAGCCAGGTCAACCGGCCCACCTTCGGTCGGGAGACGATGCGGGCCTGGCGCTCCCTGGCAGGTCGCTGAAGAAAGGGAGCCCCCGCCCGGCCCTCACGCTGCCCGCGTACCGGGGGCCGGGCGCCTCCAGCCGAAGGCCAACTCCAGGCCGATCAGCACCAGCGCCAGCACCCAGGTGATCGCCTGGGCTCGATCGCCTCCCAGGTAGACCACCGCGGCCAGGTAGGCCGACGAGATCAGGATCGTGAGCGTGGCGACCGGCGCCGCGAAACGGCTGTACTCGCGGAAGCCGATGCGCACGCCGTCCTTCTCGGCGAGCCCGACGGTGGTGACGTTCGCGGAGGCACCCACCACCGTGGCGTTGCCGCCCAGACACGCCCCCAGCGCCAGGGCCCACCACAGCACGGTAGTTTCGCCGGATAGCGTCGGGATGAGCTGGTGGATGATGGGGATGCTGACGGCGACGTAGGGGATGTTGTCGATGAAGGCCGACAGCACCGCCGACAGCACGCAGATGAAGATCGCGGCGAACACCAGCGTGCCCTCGTCGGTCAGGCCCAGTCCCGTGTGGACCTCGCTGATGCTCCAGGCCATGCCGCGCGCCACCGAGTGGATGAGCCCTGTCTCGACGGCCGCACCCACGATGATGAAGAGGAAGACGAAGAAGCTGAGCGTGGGCCACTCGATGTCGTTCTCGATGACCTCCAGAATGCCATGCGCGCGCTCGTGCGCGGTGGGGCGATGCGCCCGGACGTACATGCGGTCCTGCACCAGGAGGGCGCAGGCGGCCCCGATCACGGCGGGGACGGCCACGGGCGTCTCGGTCAGCGAGTGCGTGAGGAAGCCCACCAGGATTCCGGCGCAGATGGCGATCATCCAGCGGAACAGCGCGGGATCGGCCAGGGCCACCTCCTCGACGGGCTCGTCCGGCTCGTGCGCCGCGGCGGCCGCCGCGTACGCATCCTTGAAGTACCACGAGATGTAGGCCTGCATCGCGACCATCATCACGAGCACGGGCGCCGTGAGGTTCACGATGAAATCGAGGAAGCTCAGGTGCGCACCCGATCCGATCATGACGTTCGGGGGGTCTCCGATGAGCGTCGCGGTACCGCCGATATTCGAGGCCACCACCATGGGCAAGAGGAGCGCCACCGGGGCGAGGCGCATCTTCCGGGAGAGCCCCACGGCCATCGGCGTGACGAAGATCACCGTCGTGACGTTGTCCAGGAACGCCGACGTGATGCCCGTGAACCAGGTGATCAGCCGCGCTGCCAGGCGCGGCCGCCCACGCGCGCCGACCAGCAGCCGGGCGACCGCCCACTCGAACGCGCCGGTGGAGCGCAACACGCCGACGACGGCCATCATACCCGCGAGGAGCATGATGACGTTCATGTCGAGCGCGCGCACTGCGCCGTCGAAGCTGATCAGGTGCCACGGCGTCAGATAGGTGACGAGCCAGATGATCGCCGTGCACACCATGGCGATCAGGACACGGTGCGCCGCCTCGCGGGCGAGCAGCACGAAGAGCGCCACGATCACGAAGGCCACGATGCCCTGCGAGACGGAGTCCGTGGTGCTTGCGGGGCCCGTCATGCCTTCCTGGACGACTGCCGGAAGCGCGAGGAGCGCGGGGGGGAGGGCGATGGGGTTCACGGGGCGAACTCGAAGTGACCTCGAGGGAGGCTGGGAAAGGGCGAGCATGCGAGGGTGACGAGCCCCGACGTTTACGCGCGCGAGTACCGGACGGCAAGGGGGGGCGCTGCCATGGCGAGCGCGGGATCCCGCCCCTATCGTGCGGCATGTCGGGAATCGCCGAAGGAGTCCGGATGCGGAGACGAGCGCGGGCGATCGTGGCCCTCGTCGCCATGCCGGGGGCGGGTGCGTGCGCGGACCGCGCTCCTCCGCGTGCGGTGACCGTCGTGGACAGCGCCGGAATCACGATCGTCACGAACCTGCCCGGCGCCATGGAGGCAGCGGCGTCGTGGTCGCTGTCCCCAGAGCCCGCGTTCGAGGCCGGCGGCGACGCGGCCGGGGCCCTCACCCTCTTCGGTGTGCGCGACGTGCTCCCCCTGGACGGCGGCGGGATCGCCGTGGCGAACGCGAGCCCCCCGCACGTCCTGGTGCTCGATGCGAGCGGGAAGCCGACGGCCACGTTGGGGAGGGGAGGTGAGGGTCCAGGTGAGTTCTCGAGCATCGGGTCCGTGCTGGCGCTTCCCGGAGACTCGCTCCTGGTCTGGGATCCCGAACGGCAGCGGATGTCGGTGTTCGGTCCGGGCGGCCGCTTCGCCCGGGACGTCGATCTGCGGGACGTGGCGGCTTCGTCGATGCGGGGGCGCACGCGGGTCCTCCCCGCGGAGGGAGGGACGTTCGTCCTGTTCACGGTGGCGAACATCGGACCCGGGAAGGGCGTGTACCGCCTCGAGGCGGACGCCCATCTCGTCGGACCGTCCGGGGAGAACCTGGGCACGCTCGGTCCGTTTCCCGGCGACGAGATGTTCAGCAACGACCTCGGCCTGGGGATGGTGGCGTTCGGCGCGCACACGTGCGCGGCGGCGGCGGCCGAGGGCCTCGCCGTGGGAACCGCGGACGACACGGAGATCCGCTTCTATGCGCTCGCCGGCCGGCTCGAGCGCATCGTGCGCTGGCCGGACGTTGACCGCCGGGTGACGCCGGAGATGGTCTCGGAGTGGACGGAGGCGATGCTCTCCATGGTGCCCGAGGCGGCACGCGCGCAGAGCCGGGACATGATCGAGCGGATTCCGCGGGCCGAGCGCGTGCCTCCGTATGCCGACATCATAGCGGCCGACAGCGGCCGGATCTGGGTCGGCGAGCACCCCGGCGAGCTGGCCGTCCGGGGCTTCGCGCGTCCACCGGAGCGCCGCTGGCTCGTCTTCGACGCCGGTGGCGCGTTGGAAGCGACCGTGCGCACGCCGGAGGGGTTCCAGCCCTACGCCGTGCGGGATGCACGCGTGTACGGGGTCTTCAGGGACGAGATGGACGTCGAGTCGGTCCGGGCCTACGAAGTCCTGCGGCGGTGAGGGGACGAGGGCGCGCGCCGCCCTCACACCGTGGTGAGCTCCTGGAGCACCTGGTCGTGCAATGTGCCGTTCGTGCTGACGCCCGAACCCCCATGGATGGTGGCCTCGCCCTCGCGCGTGGTGAACCGTCCCCCCGCCTCGGTCAGGATCGTGAGGAACGGGCCCGCGTCCCACGGCTTCATGACGGGGTCCACCATGACCTCGGCCCGCCCCGTCGCCACGAGGGCGTGCCCGTAGCAGTCACCCCAGGTGCGCGAGAAGGCGGCGCGCCGCTGAAGACGGCGCCACCCGGGATCGACGGGGCTCGACAGCACCCGCTCCACGTCCGTGGTCAGCACCAGGGCGTCCTCGATCCTGCGCACCGGCGACACGCGACAGGGCCTCCCGTTCCAGGTGCATCCGAGCCCCCGCCCGGCGGCCACCGTTTCCCGAAGCGGCGGGAAATGCGCCACCCCGACGACGGGCTCACCGTCCACCTCGACGCCGATGAGCACCCCGTAGAGCGGCACCCCCCGCATGAAGGAGCGCGTCGCGTCGATCGGGTCGAGGATCCACCGCACGCGTGCGCCGGAGTCGGTCTCGCCGAACTCCTCGCCCAGGACGCCGTGCTCCGGGTAGCGCTCGGCGATGCCGCTTCGGATGAGCTTCTCCGCCTCGCGGTCGGCGACGGTGACCGGGCTGCCGTCGCCCTTGGCGTCGTAGTCCACCAGATGCCCGTAATAGCGAAGGGTCAGGTCGCCGGCCCCGCGGGCCAGATCGACCGCGAGCTCCAGGATCTCGCGGACCTCGTCGGACGGGTCGGTGCGGCTCACGGGAAACGGGGTATGGCGCTCAGGGCGACGCCGCCTGACGGTCGGGGTTGTGTCGGCTCTTCGAGCGGTACATGTCGGCGTCGGCGGCGTGGATGACGTCGTCCATGGTCGTCATCGTCGTGCGGTCGAACTCCGCGATGCCCGTGCTCGTCGTCACACCTCTCGGTCCCATGATCGGGTCCGCGGCCATCCGCTCACGCACGCGCTCGATGTAGAGGTGCGCGCCCTCGATGTCGGTGTCGGTCAGGATCGAGACGAACTCGTCGCCTCCGTAGCGGGCGACGAGGTTCATCGAGCGATTCTCGTCGTCCAGGATCTGTGCGAAGGCGCGCAGGATGTCGTCGCCGGCCACGTGCCCCAGCGTGTCGTTCACGACCTTGAAGTCGTTGAGGTCGAACAGCACCACGACGAGGGGCCGGCCGCGGCGGGCCGCGGCGACCTCCTTGTCCAGGTGGATCTGGAGGCGGCGCCGGTTGGGCAGCCCGGTCAGGGGGTCCGTCAGGGACAGGGCCTGGAGGTTCGCGTGCAGTCGTGCGTTCTCGAGCGCGACAGAGGCCTGGCTGGCCAGTCGCTGGAGGGCGCCCGTGTCGTCCTCGCCGAAGTGCCGGGTCCTCCGGCTTCCGGCAGTGAGCACGCCCACCACCTGGCCGCCGACGACGAGCGGCAACGCCCATTCCGGACCCGGCCCGCAGGTGGTCGGCGACATGCGGCGGCACGACCGTGTCGTTGGCCAGGTCGTCGATCACGACCGGCATCCGCTCGACCAGCAGCCGCTGGGCGAGCGTTCCGTCCAGCTCCCAGGCCAGCCCGACGGGTAGGGCGATCGCACCACCGGACTGCGACACCCGGACCACGTCGCTCCCGGGGGCCTCGCACAGCCAGACGGAGGATCCGTCCACCGTGAGGACGTCGTTGACCGCGGAGATGACCTTGGCGAGCACCTCGGTGGGGTCGAGGGAGCTTGCGAGTCCCCGCCCGATCTCCTCGATCTGCTCGGCCTCGAGACGGCGCCGCTCCAGCTCCGCCACGTGGATCGCGTTGTCCACCGCCACCGCGGCGATGTCCGCGATCCCCCGCAGCAGGTCCATGTCCTCGCCGTCGTAGGCGTTGGGCTCGTAGCTCTGCGCGCTGATCGCGCCGAGCAGGCGGCCCTTGTAGACCATGGGGGCCGAGATGGCGGAGCGCGTGATCTCGGCCTCGTTTTCGCCCAGGTGCAGGAGCTTGCGATCGTCGAGTCGGTCCTTCACGAGGACGGGCCGGCGGGAACGGATCACCTCGCTGTCGGAGCCGCGATAGCTGATCTCCGCACGCTTCACCTCGTCCCGGTCGGCGAAGTAGACGATCGTCGCGAAGTCGCGGGCCTGGTCGTACAGGGAGATGTAGAAGCCCGCGGCTTCCAGCACGCGAGCCGTCTCGTGATGGATCGCCGCGTAGAGGTTATCCGAGCTCAGCGTGCCCGCGAGCGTGCGGCCGATGTCGAGGAGTACGCGGTAGCGGTCTCCGACGGTCGTACGCGTCGAGGGCGCGTCCGATGAGGGCATGGACGAGAACTCTACCGGAAGAGTCGCCCGGAAGGGCGGCGGCTCGTGTCCTGGGTGGTCTATTCCTTCAAGATAGGTGCGGCCCCGGAGCACGAACAACAATGGTGTCAGCCGTCCTCGTCCGCGTTCCGCCACCGCTCCAGATAGTGGCCGATCTCGTAGCCCACGGCCGCCAGAAGGCGCGCTTCGCGCAGGTCGGGCTCCGCCCGTGCGATCAGGGTACGCAGGGTGCGCATCACCGCCGCCGGCTTGCGGGCCTTGAAGAACTCGATGGCACCCAGGCCCTGCTCCAGCGCCGCGTAGGTCTGCTCCAGCTCCTCGGCGGTCGGCGCCCTCGTGGCGCGGCGCCCCCGGGGAAGCTCCTCCGGCGCCGACTCGGCCGCCAGGAACGTCTCGTAGGCCAGCACGAGACAGGCCTGCGCGAGGTTGAGGGACGAGTACTCCGGGTCCGTGGGGATGATCGCCACCGCGTGGCACAGGTCGAGCGCCTCGTTGGACAGCCCCTTGTCCTCGCGGCCGAACACGATCGCCACCCTCCCTTCCGCGGCCTTCTCCGACGATGTCGCCGGCCACGTCGCCGGGGCGGGTGTAGTTGCGACCGGCGGTGCGCGCGCGAGCCGTGGTGCCCACCACCCACGAGCAGTCGGCGACGGCGTCCTCCAGGGTGTCGTGGAGCGTGGCGGACTCGATCAGCGGCGCGCTTCGGTGCGCGATGCCCTCGATGCGATAGGGGTCGAACTCGTCCGGCTGCACCAGGCGTAGCTCCGAGAGGCCGAAGTTCATCATCACCCGGACGACCCCGGCGATGTTCACGACGTCCTTGGGCTGGTCGAGAACGACGACCACGCCGGAGAGCGCGCCGCTCACTCCCGGTCGTCGGAGTCGTCGTCGGGCGGTGGCTTGAGCTCGCCCTTGAAGTTGCGGATCCCCTCGCCCAGGCCCCGGGCGAGTCCCGGAAGCTTCTTCGCGCCGAACAGGAGCATGATGACCGCCAGGACCAGGATCATCTCCCCGATCCCGAACGTGAAGAGGGCGAGGGAGGGGACGAGGGTCAGCACGGCAGGGGTTCCGGAACGGGGTGCACAGCGGGACGCTTCACTTCACGAGCATCTTGGCGATGGTCTGCTTCTGCATGTTCGACGTCCCCTCATAGATGGTGCCGATCTTCGCGTCGCGATAGAGCTTCTCCACCGGATACTCCTTGGTGAAGCCGTAGCCGCCGAAGAGGTCGATGCACCGGGACGCCACGCGCTGCGCGGTCTCCGAGCTGAAGAGCTTCGCCATGGCCGCCTGGGTCAGGAAGGGCTGTCCGGCGTCCTTCAGACGGGCGGCGTTGTACACGAGCAGGCGGGCGGCCTCGATGTCGGTGGCCATCTCCGCGAGCTGGAACTGCACGCCCTGGAACGACCCGATGGACCGTCCGAACTGCTCGCGCTCCTGGACGTAGCGGACGGTGTGGTCGAGGGCGCCCTGTGCCAGGCCGATCATCTGGGCGCCGATGCCGATGCGCCCCTCGTTGAGCGTCTCGATCGCCACCTTGTACCCCTTCCCCACCTCCCCCAGCACGTTCTCCGCGGGGACGAAGACGTCGTCGAGCACCAGCTCCGTGGTCGACGACGCGCGGATCCCCAGCTTGTCCTCCTTCTTGCCGACCTGGAAGCCGTCGAACTCCCGCTCCACCATGAAGGCCGTGATGCCCTTGTAGCCGGCGTCCGGGTCGACCGTGGCGAAGACGATGTAGATCCCGGCCTCCCTCCCGTTGGTGATCCACATCTTCCGACCGGAGAGCCTCCAACCGTCGCCGTCGCGGGGCTGCCCGGCAGGCCAGGGCGAAGGCGTCCGAGCCGCTGCCGGCCTCGGACAGCGCGTACGCGCCGACCGTGTCGGTGGCGAGTCGCGGGAAGTAGCGCGACTTCAGGTCGTCCGAGGCCCAGCGCAGGATCGCGTTGATGACGAGCGTGTTCTGCACGTCCACCAGCACGGCGATGGAGGGATCGACCCGGGAGAGCTCTTCGACGACCAGAACGGATGTGAAGAAGTCGGCGCCGGTGCCCCCATGCACCTCGGGGATCTCCACGCCCATGAGCCCGAGCTCGAAGAGCTGGCGGACGATCGCGGGGTCCATCTCCTGGGCCTCGTCCATCGCCATGACCCGGGGCGCCACCTCGGAGGTCGCGAAGTCGCGCACCGCCTCGCGGAACATGAGCTCCTGCTCGGTGAGCATGGTCAGGGCCGGGCGCGCATCAGTGAGAACGGTCGACATGGCTCGGGCGGTTGGGTCGGATCAGCTCGGCTGCGGGGCCACGGTACCCTCCCGCGGACCTCGGCTCGTTCCGGAAATCTACAACGCTCGCGCCAATCACGGGGTGGGCGCGGACCGAGCGCGTGCCCACGCCCTCAGCTCGGCGGGCACCTCGAGCCCCCGCCGATGGCGCTCCAGCTGTTCGGGGCGCATCGACGCCGCGTCCGTGATCACCCACGCGACCGCGTCGAGTGGAACGGCTTCGAAGTACCGGTTCCACACCGTCAACGCCCGCCGGCACCGCCCACACCTGCTCCGCCGGGCCGGTCGTCGGCGAGGTGCTGCGGGAAGCCGGGCGGGAGGATCTTCGAGGAATCCGCCGCGACCAGCACGGGGACGCCTGCGCGCTCCGCCGAGAGCGCGGCGGCCAGGCTCCCGATCTTGTTCACCACGCCCCGGTCCCCGATCGAGTCGGCGCCGAGGAGCACGGCCGCACACGACGGGACGAGGGTGGCGACGGCCGCGTCCACCGCGAAGAGCACCGGCACGCCTGCCGCGGCCAGCGCCCGTGCCGCGTCCCTCCCCTCGGCGGCGGGACGACTCTCCAGGACGACGACCCGGCCGCGTCTCGCTTCACGGTCGTGGAGCAGGGCGCGCAACACCGTCGACGACGAAGACAGCGTGAGGATGTCGCCGTCTTCGGGGAGGAGCCCGGCGGCACGGGCCGCCAGGGCAGGGGCGCGCTCCCGTATGCCCGAGGCGAAGGCCTCCGCGGCTTCCCGGACGGCGCGCCGCGCGGCGGCGGGACTCGACCCTCCTTCGGACGAGCGCAGGACGTCGGCCACCAGGCCGACGAGGGGCGCCATGGCCGGTTGGGCGTCCAGGATGCGGCGGCCCACCTCCGCCACGAGCGACCGGACGTCGTTCTCGGAGTCCGCCGACTCGACCGCGCGGCGGAGCGCGTCCGCGGCCTTCCGCGTAAGCTCAGAAGCGCCGGACACGACGTCCTCCCTGAGGGGGGCGACGAGGGCGTCGAGCCGCTGCGCTCGCTGCATGGAGACCGATCCCGACGGAGGGCCGAAAACCACGGTGGAGAGGGGCAAAGTACGAGGGTTGACGCCCGGTCAAAACCCAGGCATCGTCAGGGCCCGAGCAGGTGTCGACGAAGGTCGGCGACCTGCCCCAGCCAGCTTCGACCATACCCGGCTAACGCCCGGAGAGAGCACATGTCCGACATCCCGGCCGATCTCCTGTACACCGAGGAGCACGAGTACCTGAAGCCGACCGATGGCGACGGCGTCTTCATCGTCGGCGTCACCGACTACGCCCAGGGCGAGCTGGGCGACGTGGTCTTCGTCGAGCTGCCCGAGCCCGGGAGCTCCTTCGGGAAGATGGACACGTTCGGGACCATCGAGGCCGTGAAGGCGGTCAGCGACCTCTACTGCCCCGTCGCGGGCAAGGTGGTCGAGGTCAATTCGGCGCTCGACGACGACCCGTCGCTGGTCAACAACGAGCCCTACGGGGCCGGGTGGATGATCAAGATCAAGGTGGCCGACGAGTCCGATCTCGACGCGCTCATGGACGCCGCCGCGTACGCTGCGCACGTGGGCGAGTAGCGGGCGGAACCGCCAACTTGGAAGCAGGTACAGGGCCGCGTCCTCGCCCCACGGCGGCGCGGCCCTTTCTCCATTCCGCGAGAACGAAGAACATGCCTACGCGCATAGATGTCCCGGCCGGGTTCGAGCACCGGCACCTCGGCCCCGACGCCGGGGAGATCGAGGCGATGCTCGACTCGCTGGGCTACGACACGCTCGACGCCCTCATGGAGCAGGTCGTTCCGGAGGCGATCCACCACCGCGCGGAGCTCGCGCTCCCGGAACCGCTCCCCGAATCCGAGCTGCTGCGTGTCCTGAAGGAGCGTGCGTCGGCGAACCAGGCCTACCGCTCGTACCTCGGGATGGGGTACCACGATACCGTGGTGCCCGGCGTCATTCTCCGGAACGTCATGGAGAACCCGGGCTGGTACACGCAGTACACGCCCTACCAGGCGGAGATCTCGCAGGGCCGCCTCGAGGCGCTGCTGAACTACCAGACCATGGTGATCGACCTCACCGGCCTGGAGATCGCCAACGCCTCCCTCCTGGACGAGGCCACCGCGGCGGCGGAGGCGATGCACCTCGCGCACCAGGAAGCCCGCGGCGACGCGAACCGCTTCTTCGTATCGGAGCTGTGCCACCCGCAGACGATCGAGGTCGTGCGGACGCGTGCCTGGCCCCTGGGGATCGAAGTGGTGGTTGGCGACCACGAGACCGTCGATCTGGACGGCGTGTTCGGGGTCCTGATCCAGTATCCCACGACGGACGGTGGCGTGATCGACTACCGGGGCTTCGCCGAGCGTGCCCACGGGGCGGGCGCCGTGGTGATCGCCGCAGCGGACCTGCTGTCGCTCGCGCTGCTCGCGCCTCCGGGCGAGTGGGGCGCCGACATCGCGGTGGGCAACACGCAGCGCTTCGGCGTGCCGATGGGCTTCGGAGGACCCCACGCGGCGTACATGGCCGCGAAGGACGAGTTCAAGCGCAAGATGCCGGGCCGCATCATCGGCGTGAGCGTCGACGCTGACGGCAATCCCGCGCTGCGCATGGCGCTGCAGACGCGGGAGCAGCACATCCGGCGGGAGAAGGCGACCTCGAACATCTGCACGGCACAGGTGCTCCTCGCGATCATGGCCGGGGCGTACGCCGTCTATCACGGACCGGACGGGATCCGGGCGATCGCCCGGCGCGTGCGTGACCTGACCGCCGTGCTGGCTCGAGGCCTGCGCGACCTGGGCCACGAGGTGCTGACGGAGGTCTGGTTCGACGCCATCCGTGTGCGACCTTCGGGAGGCTCCGAGGCCGTGCTCCAGCAGGCACGCTCGCACCGGATCAACCTGCGGGACTTCGGTGACGGCACGCTGGGCGTCGCCCTCGACGAGACCGTGCGCCCGGGAGACCTGGACGACCTCTTCGCCGTCTTCAACGGCGGCGGCACACCGGCATTCGACGCCCGCGGCCTCGCGGCCTCGACGATCGCGCCCGAGCTGCCCGACGCGCTGCGGCGCACGTCGGCCTACCTGACGCACGAGGTCTTCAACCGCTACCACTCCGAGACGGAGATGCTGCGGTATCTGCACAAGCTGGAGTCGCGTGACCTTTCGCTGAACCAGAGCATGATCCCGCTGGGCTCGTGCACGATGAAGCTGAACGCGACCTCCGAGATGGCGGGCGTGACGTGGCCGGAGTTCGGCCGGCTGCACCCCTTCGCGCCCCTCGATCAGGCGAAGGGATATCTCGAGATCTTCGAGGAGCTGAAGCGCTGGCTGTGCGAGATCACGGGCTTCCAGGCCTGCTCGCTCCAGCCGAACTCGGGTGCCCAGGGCGAGTACACGGGGCTCCTGGTGATCCGGGCCTACCACGAGGATCGGGGAGACACGGAGCGGAACGTGTGCCTCGTTCCGGCATCCGCCCACGGGACCAACCCGGCCAGCTCGGTCATGGCCGGGATGAAGGTGGTCGTGGTGGCGACGGATGAGGAGGGCAAGGTCGACATCGCCGACCTAGAGGCCAAGGCGACGCAGCACAAGGACCGGCTCGCCGCGCTCATGATCACCTATCCGTCCACGCACGGCGTGTTCGAGAAGGGTGTCCGCAACGTGTGCGGGATCGTCCACGAGAACGGCGGGCTGGTCTACCTGGACGGCGCCAACCTGAATGCCCAGGTCGGTCTGGCCCGCCCGGGCGACTACGGTGCGGACGTCTGCCACATCAACCTGCACAAGACGTTCGCGATTCCGCACGGCGGTGGCGGTCCGGGGATGGGCCCCATCTGCTGCAACGACAAGCTCGCACCCTACCTCCCCGGCCACCCGTGCACCGCGTGGGTGGCGCCAAGGCGATCACGCCGGTGTCCGCCGCCCCCTGGGGGAGCGCGAGCATCCTGGTGATCTCCTGGGCGTACATCGCGATGCTCGGCTCGCGCGGGGTCAAGCGGGCGTCGGAGGTCGCGGTCCTCAACGCCAACTACATGGCCAAGCGTCTGGAGGCGCACTTCGACGTCCTGTACCGCGGCGAGGGCGGCCTGGTCGCGCACGAGTTCATCGTGGATCTGCGGCCGCTCAAGAAGGCCACGGGTATCACCGAGGAGGACGTGGCGAAGCGGCTCATGGACTACGGGTTCCACGCGCCCACGGTGTCCTTCCCGGTGCCGGGGACGCTCATGATCGAGCCCACCGAATCGGAGCCGAAGGACGAGCTGGACCGGATGTGCGACGCGCTCGATCTCGATCCGCGCCGAGATCCAGCAGGTCGAGATGGGCATCGCCGACCCCGAGGACAACGCCCTCAAGAACGCCCCCCACACGGCCGCGATGGTGACCGCGGACGAGTGGAGCCACCCGTACCCCCGCTCCCAGGCGGCGTACCCGGCCCCGTGGACGCGTGAGAACAAGTTCTGGCCCCCGGTGCGCCGGGTGGACAACGCGTACGGCGACCGGAACCTCGTGTGTGCCTGTCCGCCGGTTGAGGAGTATGCGGAGGCGGGCGCGGAGTAAGGCCGCCGCGGCCCCCCGCTCGTACGGAGGCCGAGCCGGGGGGTCCCCCTCGTCCCCTCCGCGTGGCCAGATTCCGG
Organism: uncultured Gemmatimonadales bacterium; assembly: GCA_963848895.1. Lineage (GTDB taxonomy): Bacteria > Gemmatimonadota > Gemmatimonadetes > Longimicrobiales > Gaopeijiaceae > SZUA-318. Next base: position 355,447 of record CAWKGE010000009.1, on the reverse strand, counting down.
GGACGAGACTTCAGCACGAGGATCGACCACCCATGGCCAAACTCACCTACCACGGCCACGCCACCTGCACCCTGGAGACCGACGACGGCACCAAGCTCGTCATCGATCCCTTCTTCGCCGACAATCCGGCCACCGACCTGACGCGTGGACGACGTCGAGGCGGACTACATCCTGGTCTCCCACGGCCACTTCGACCACTTCTCCGACTGCATCCCGCTGGCGAAGCGCACGGGCGCGACCGTGATCGGGACCTTCGAGCTCGTCGAGCTTCTGCGGCGAGAAGGGAGTCGAGAGCGGGCACGGGATGAACATCGGTGGAGCCCACGACTTCCCCTTCGGCCGCGTGAAGCTCACGCCCGCGCTGCACACCGGCTCGGTGGCGGGAGACGACAGCGGGACGCACACCACCGACTGCTGCCGGCTTCCTGATCGAGTTCGGCGGCAAGCGCTTCTACCACGCCGGCGACACGGCGCTGATCATGGACTTCCAGCTCCTGAAGGGCAGGTGGACGTGGCGCTGCTGCCCATCGGCGACAACTTCACGATGGGTCCCGACGACGCCGCGCGCGCCGTGGAGATGATCGAGCCGAAGGTCGTGATCCCCATCCACTACAACACCTGGCCGCTGATCGCGCAGGACCCCGAGGAGTTCCGGCGGAAGGTCGGGATCGGGCCAAGGTCGAGATCGTGGAGCCCGGGGACGAGCTACGAGTTCTGAGCGCCGGGCGACGCGCCGCTGCGCTGGCGCCTCCTGATCGACGAGGCGCCGCGCGCCGGCGCGCCGCAACATGGCGCTCGACCACGCGCTCGCCGGAGTGCCTGCCGCGGACGAGGGCGTGCTGCGCCTCTACGGTGGGTCCTCCCACGGTCTCGTTCGGTCGCAACGAGCCGGCCGCGGGGCGCTACGACCGGTCGCGCTGGCCGCGGCGCTCGGCATCGGTTTCGTGCGGCGCCCCACCGGGGGTCGTGCCGTGCTGCACGCCGACGAGGTCACCTACTGCCGTGGTCGCCCCGTGCGGGCGCTGGGGGGCTGCGGGAGGCGTACAGGCGCATCCACGGGGCTGGTCGACGGGCCTGCGGTCGCTCGGCGTCCCGGCCTCGCGTGGCGGAGGGTGGCGACGTCGCTCGGCCCGGACGCGGGGCCCTGCTTCCAGATGCCCGCGCCCGGCGAGGTGCGTGGCCGGCGGCGGAAGCTCGTGGGGAGCGCGCAGGCACGCGTGGGGGGGGCGATCCTGCAACACGGCTCGGTGATCCTGCGGGGGGACCAGAGCGCCGCTCGCGCGCCTGGGCGGGCCGCACCGGCGATGCGTCGATCCCGCCGGCGCTCGGTGGAGGGCCTGCTCGGGCGTCCGATCGAGGTCGCCGAGGTGGCCGCGGCGCTCGCCCGTGGCGTTGCGCCTTGCGCTGGGCGGCAGCTGGAACGAGGGTGACTATCGTCCCACGGAGCTGGAGCGGGCGGACCGGCTGGAAGAGGAGCGGTACGCCTGCGACACCTGGACCTGGCGGCGCTGACGAAGCCGCGTCATGGGGGGGAGTCACGGATGATGCGCATGCGCGGGATATGGATTCGTCTGGCGGTCTTCGGTCTGTCCGCGGCGGTCGCCTGCGGCGGAGGGGAGCCTGTCCCGGCGGACGCGTTCGCCGGTTCTGTGCCGAAGTCCGCCCTCGCGTGGCCGCGTGGGTCGAGCCAGATGCAGGCGGAGCACCCGGTCCCCACCGACGATCCGCGCTACGGGGGAACGGTGGTGGTAGGCGCGGTCGCGGAGCTCCCGGGCGGGCATGAATCCGGCGATCTCGACCGACTACAACTCGACGCAATACCAGCAGTTCGTCGGGCTGATGACGCTCGTCCGCTACGACGCGGACCTCGTTCCGCAGCCGTACCTGGCCCGCTCCTGGGAGGTCAACGCCGACAGCACCGCGCTCACCTTCCACCTCCGTCACCGACGTCTTCTGGCACGACGGCGTACGTACGGACGCGAACGACGTCGCGTTCACGTATCGCACGGTCACGAACCCCGCGACCAAGTTCCCCAATCCCGCCTACTGGGACCTCTACGTCCAGGGGCCGGACGGGGTGGAGGTCGTCGACGACTCCACGGTCACGTTCCACATGCGGCCCCACGCGGACTTCCTCGACGCGTGGCGGGCCACGGCGATCCTCCCCGAGCACCTCCTCGCCGACGTGCCGCCGGAGCGGTTGATCCAGCACCCCTACAACGAGGTGTGCCCGGTGGGGAACGGTCCCTTCGTGTTCGTGGAGCACCGGCCCAGCGACCGCTGGGTCTTCGAGGCCAACCCGGCCTTCCCGGCCGAGCTGGGCGGGCGCCCGTACGTCGACCGGCTGGTGCACCGGGTCATCCCCGAGCAGACGACGCTCCTGACCGAGCTGCTCACCGGGGGCATCCAGGTATACATCGGGGCGCAGCCGGACCAGGCGAGGCAGATCCAGTCCGGTCCCGACGTGGACCTGCTCTCCTTCACCCATCGTGAGGTGGCGTTCGTGGCGTGGAACGCACGTCGCCCGCAGCTGGCCGACAAGCGCGTGCGCCGGGCGCTCACCATGGGGGTGGACCGGCAGCGCATCGTCCAGGCTGTCCTCCAGGGCTACGGGCAGGTCGCGAACTCCACGATTCCTCCGACCAACTGGCAATACGATCCCGACGTGGTACCCGACATCCCCTACGACCCCGACGGGGCGAGGGTGCTCCTCGACCAGGCGGGATGGCGCGACCGGGACGGCGACGGCGTGCGGGAGAACGAGGCGGGCGTACCACTGAGGATCACGCTCAAGTACAACCAGGGGGCGCAACAGCGGCAGACCATCGCGGAGCTCATGCAGGCGCAGCTCGCGGACATCGGCGTGGCCATCCGCCCGCTGGTGGTAGACGTGAGCTCGCTCAACGAGCAGCTCTTCACCCCGGCGAAGGACTTCGATGCCGCGGTCCTCTCGTGGATCATGGACTTCCGCCAGGACGACCGCGACATGTTCGACTCTCGGCGACTCGAGGGACCCTACTCGCTGTCGGGTACGCGACAACCCACGGTTGGATCGCTTCCTCGACACGCTGCAGACGATCGTCGACCGGGATGCGGCGAAGCCGGTATGGGAGGAATACCAGCGCCTGCTGGTGGAGGAGCAGCCCTACACGTTCCTCTATTTCGTCGATAGACTCGCCGGCGTCCGGAAGAGCATGCACGGCGTCGTGGTCGACAAGCGCGGCGAATGGGTGGGTGTCCACGACTGGTGGCTCGATCCGTCCGCCCGGTGACGCCCGCACCTCCACGGGGCGGCCTCGTCCGGGCGGGATGACGCCGTCGTGAGCCGATATCTCTCGCGTCGCCTCCTGGGGGCGATCCCGCTCCTGCTCGGGATCGCCACGCTCGTCTTCTTCGTCCTGGCGGTGGCGCCGGGCGACCCGGCGCTCGTATCTGATCCAGCCGGGGATGACGGCCGAGGTGGTGGCGCGCATCCGCTCGGACTTCGGGCTCGACCAGCCCCTGTTGCTCCGCTACGTGAAGTGGCTCGGTGCCATGCTCACGGGTGACTTCGGCTACAGCTTCTCCTACGGGCGCCCCGTGCTGGAGGTGATCCGCACGTTCCTGCCCAACACGCTGCTGCTGTCCGGGTGTGCGCTCGTGCTCTCCTTTCTGGGCGGGGTCGTGCTGGGCGCTCTGCAGGCGGCGCGTCAGCACTCGAAGACGGATTCGGTGCTCAGCGTCGTGCTCCTGTTCTTCTACTCGATGCCGTCGTTCTGGCTGGCGCTCATGCTCATGCTCGTCTTTTCGGTGTTCGCCCGAAGCGTGTGGCACTGGCCCTTCTGGCTCCCGGTGTCCGGCATGACGTCCATGGACTACGCGTCGCTCTCTCCGCTCGGGCGGATCCTGGATCGGGCGTGGCATCTGGTCCTTCCCACCGTGTCCCTGACGCTCGTGCTCACGGCCGGCATCGCGCGTTTCATGCGATCGAGCATGCTCGAGGTCGTTCGGCAGGACTACATCCGGACCGCCCGCGCCAAGGGGCTGCCGGAGCGCACGGTCGTCTTCAAGCACGCGCTGCGGAACGCGCTCATTCCCGTCATCACCCTCGCGGGTCTGTACATCCCCCTCCTCTTCGGCGGCACCGTGTTCGTCGAGTACGTCTTCGCGTGGCCGGGGATGGGCAAGGCGATCGTGGACGCGATCGCTGCACGCGACTACCCGCTGATCATGGCCACGAGCTTCCTGTTCGCGGCGATGGTGGTGGTGGGTAACCTGCTGGCCGACCTGCTGTACGCAGTGGTGGACCCACGCATCCGCCATGGCTGACGACCCGGCGGGGCGCCGCGCATCGGTGGGGGCGAGGCTCCTGTCCGCGGTGGCTCCGGGTCTTCCCCAGCTCCTGGAGGGAAGGTGGGGCGGCGGGACGGCTGCGTTGTCCGTGTGGGTGTGGTTCGCCTGGGTCGTCCTGAGCCGCCCCGGGCGGCTGGCGGCCGCGTCGGCCGGCACGGCGGAGGAGCGGATTGCCGTGGCCGCCACGACCGCGGGCCTGGTCGTCGCGTGGGCCTGGTCGTGGAATGACGTCGCGTCGCGGGGTGGGGACGAGCCGGCGGGGTTGGCCGGATGGCGTTCGACCCTCGCGTCGTTCTCGAGGAATCCCTCCGCCAAGCTCGGCCTGATCGTCGTCCTGCTGCTTGGCCTGGTGGCGCTGGTCGCCCCGATCCTGGCGCCCTTCGACCCGGTCCGTCCGGGGGAGTTGCTGACCGAGCGGATGGTGGGTCCCTCCGTCCTGCACCTGATGGGCACCGACCAGGCTGCGCGGGACGTCCTCTCCCGCCTCCTGTACGGGGCACGAGTCTCGCTGGGAATCGGAGTCCTCGCGGTAGGCATCGCCGTCACCCTCGGGACGCTGGTGGGCGCCGTGGCCGGCTATCTGGGCGGGTGGGTGGACGGCGTCGCGATGCGTCTCGTCGACATGGTGATCGCCTTTCCGAGGCTCGTGCTGCTCATCACGGTCGTCGCGCTGTTCCAGTCCAGCGTCATCCTCATCGTCCTCGTGCTCGGCCTCACACTGTGGCCCGGCACCGCACGGATCGTCCGCGCCGAGGTGCTGGGCGTGCGCGACCGCGAGTTCGTCCAGGCCGCGCAGGGCGCTGGGCTACTCGCGGCGACGGATCATCCTCCGGCACGTCATCCCGAACGTGCTCGCCCCGGTCATCGTGGCCGCGACCCTCGGGATCGGCGACACCATCGTGCTCGAGGCGGGTCTGTCCTTTCTCGGCCTGGGCGTGCAGCCGCCGACCCCCTCCTGGGGCACGATGGTAGCCGATGGAAGGAACCACCTTCTCGGTGCCTGGTGGCTCTCGACCTTCCCGGGGTTCGCGATCGTGCTGACCGTTCTCTCCTTCAACCTGGTGGGGGACGGACTGCGCGATGCGCTCGACCCGAGGCTCCGCCCGTGAGTGAAGGAGCGGACGCGGTCCACCTGCTCGAGGTCACCGACCTGCGAACCTGGTTCGACACGGAGAGTGGCCTGGTACGCGCCGTGGATGGCGTGTCGTTCCACGTGGACGCCGGTGAGACACTGGGAATCGTCGGCGAGTCCGGGTGTGGGAAGACCGTGACGTCGCTCGCCATGCTCGGCCTCGTCGGTGGGAGGGGGCGGATCGTGGAAGGGAGCTCGGTCCGGTTGCGGTGGCGAGGAACTGGTGGGCGCCTCGCCGGAGCGCCTGCGCAGGGTGCGGGGGAACGAGATCTCGATGATCTTCCAGGAGCCGGCGAGCTCGCTCAATCCCGTCTTCCCGGTCGGGGAGCAGATCATGGAGGTCCTCGGCCTCCACCGCGGCATGGACCGCGCGGAGGCGCGGGCGGAGGCCGTGCGTCGTCTCGAGGAGGTCGGGATCCCCGACCCGGGCGCGAGGGTGGACGACTACCCCCATCAGCTCTCGGGGGGGATGAGTCAGCGGGTGATGATCGCCATGGCGCTGGCGTGCGAGCCCGCGCTGCTCGTGGCGGACGAGCCCACCACGGCGCTCGATGTGACCGTACAGGCGCAGATCCTCGAGCTCCTGCGCGCGGTGAAGGCGAAGCACGGGATGGCGATGATCCTCATCACGCACGACCTGGCCGTCGTGGCGGAGATCTGCGACCGGGTCGCGGTGATGTACGCCGGGAAGTTGGTGGAGACCGGTCCGGTCGCCGACGTCTTCCAGCGGCCCGCGCATCCCTACACACGAGCGCTTCTCGACTCACTTCCCTCGGTCGGGACCGACGAGCCCGGAAACCCGGGGCAACAGCGCGAAGGACGGGTGCGCCCGATCCCGGGCTCGGTGCCCGAGCCGACGGCATGGCCGGACGGGTGCCGCTTCCGCCCCCGCTGCCCGGTCGCGTTCCCCCCGTGTGTGCACGAGCCGGAGATGATCCCCCTCCCCGGGAAGGGCCGCGCGGCCCGGTGCTGGCTGGCGCAGCCGTGGGGGGACTTCGAGGGGGAAGGTCTCGCATGAGCGGCCCCTCGAACCGGCGCCGAGAGGTGGACCGCTCCGGCGAACCGCTGCTGCGCGTGCGCAATCTGAAGAAGCACTATCCGGCCCGCGACGGCCTCCTCGGAAAGCGGCGGGGCGCGGTGCGCGCCGTCCAGGACGTGGATCTGGACCTGTGGCCCGGAGAGACGCTCGGTCTCGTGGGCGAAAGCGGCTGCGGCAAGTCCACGGTCGCGCGCACGATCCTCCGTCTCGTGGAGCCGACGGACGGAGCGATCCACTTCGACGGCACGGACGTGCGTGCCCTGGATGCGTCTGGGCTGAAGCGGTTCCGACGTCGCGCGCAGATCGTGCTACAGGACCCCGCTGGGGCGCTCAACCCGCGCATGTCCGCCGGCGAAGCGCTGAGGGAGGCCCTCGAGGTGCACGGGCTCGGCCGTCCGGATCGGCGTGCCCGGGTCGTGGAGCTCCTCGAGCGCGTGGGGCTCGGGCCGGAGCACGAGCGGCGTTACCCCCACGAGCTGAGCGGGGGGCAACGCCAGAGGCTCGGGATCGCCCGCGCGCTCTCCGTCGAGCCGGATCTGTTGATCCTCGACGAGCCCGTGAGCTCGCTCGACGTTTCGATCCAGGCACAGGTGGTGAGCCTCCTCCTCGAGCTGCAGCGGGAGCTCGGGCTCACCTTTCTGTTCATCGCCCACGACCTCCCCCTGGTGGAGCTGGTGAGCGACCGGATCGCGGTCATGTACCTCGGCCGCATGATGGAGGTCGCGCCTGCGTCGGATCTCTACGAGCGCCCCCGCCATCCCTACACCCGGGCGCTTCTGTCGTCCGTGCCCACCGCCGAACGGCGGCGCAAGGGAAGCCGGCGTGCGGTCCTCCACGGGGACGTGCCCAGCCCGGTGTCCCCGCCACCGGGCTGCCCGTTCCACCCACGCTGCCCCCATCCCGCCAAAGACGAGGCGTGTGTCGCCCAAATCCCCGGGCTCGAGCGCGTGGCCCCCCGGCGTTTTGCCGCTTGCGTCAAGGCTTCCCGCGACCCTTGACACCTTTTTCCACGCGGCCCATTATCCGGGCCTCCTGAAGTACGCCCGTTCCCTCGGTCTGGCGAGGCGCGGCGATGCGAACACCAGACACTGAAATTGGCTGGAGGTCCCCTTGCTGGCGATGCGACTTTACGGCGCCCTGCTGCAGCTTCCCGGGGTGCAGGCCCCCGAGCTCACGTGGCAGGAGCAGTTGGCGAAGAGCTGGTCCGACACCGGCTTCATGGTCTGGCCTCTGGCTCTGTGCCTCGTTCTCGGGGTCATCGTCATCGTCTGGAAGTTCATCTCGCTGACCGCGAAGGCGGCGGCCACGCGACGCATCCTGAAGGACGTCGACGAGCTTCTCACGCAGCGCCGCATCAAGGAGGCGCTGGAGCTCACCCGCGATTCGAACAGCGCGGCCGCGAACATCCTCTACGCCGGGCTCGAGCGGGCCGACGAGGGGACGGACCGGGTGATGAAGGCCATCGAGAACCAGGGCCTGATCGAGATGAGCAAGCTCGAGAAGGGGCTCGTGGTCCTGGCCACGCTGACCAACGTGGCGCCATTGCTCGGCTTCCTCGGGACCGTGATCGGGATGATCATCGCCTTCCAGTCCATCGAGGCGGCGGGCGAGGTGGAGGCCACGCTGGTTGCGGGCGGCATCAAGGTCGCGCTCTACACCACGGCGTTCGGCCTCATGATCGCGATTCCGGTGTCGGTGGGACACAACTACTTCGTCTCCCGCATCGACGCGCTGGTCATCGACATGGAGGAGTCCGCCCAGAAGATGGTCGACACCCTCCACGCCATTCAGATGGGCCGCGCCGCGGACTGATTCGGGCACTGCGAAGCCCTCTGGAAGGGGCCGCTCCCACGGCGGGAGCGGCCCCTTTTCGCGTTTCCCCTGGTGCGAATACAAATGTTTATGCATCAATAGAGAGTAGCCCCAGCCCCCCCAGCCCGTCCGCCGGTTGAAGCCACATCGTCTCATTCCCCTGGTGGGAGCGACCGCCTTCGTCCTCCTCGCCGGCACGGTGCCCGGTCGCGAGCCGCCGGCCGGCCGGCATCCATCTCCCATCGACTCCGCGCGCGAAGAGTTGAGCGTCGGCCGGTACTGGCACGCTGCCCGGATTCTGCGGGCAGCCGGAATCGATCGACGCGACGCGGTCCGGACGCTCCTCCTGGCACGCGCGGACGCGGGATGGCACGACTGGCCTGCCGTGGGGAAGCTGCTCGAGGGTGTGGACTGGCTCGACGAGGCGGAGGGTGGTGAAGGATGGCTGCTTCTGGGGTTCGCGCGTGAGGACGGGGGCGGCTGGGACGCAGCCGCCCGGGCGTACGGCTCCTTCCTCGGCGTGGGGGCGCAAGACGACGCCCGGAGGGTCCCGGCGCTCGCGCGCCTGGCCCGATCGGAGGCGAACTCAGGGCGGACGAGCCAGGCGCTGGCGGCCCTGGACGCCATGCCGGCGACGGCCGGGGTCGTGCGCAGTTGGATGGCGGCGGAGCTGGCCGGCCGGGCGAGCGAGCACGGGGATACCGCGGCGGTGGTCGTGCTCCTCGCTCGGGTGGGGGATGCGGGCGCCAGCGACGCCGCGTGGGACGTGCTGCCGCGCGCCCGCCTCGTGGCGGGAGACTCGGCGGGAGCGGAGGACGGATACCGTGCGGTCGCGTCGGCCGACTCGGGTCCACATCGTGCGGAGGCCATGGTCGAGACGGGCGGCCTGGCACTGGCCCGGGGCGACAGCGCCGCCGCCGTGCTCCTCTTCGAGGCGGCGCTGGACGATGCGCCGCCGTCCAGCGCCGCTCGGGCCGCCGCCCGGCTGCTGCGCATCGCTGAGCCGGACCTGGACGCCACGCTGCGGCTCGCCTCGATGCTGGACCGTGCGGGTGACGGTGCCTCGGCGTTGGCGGCCTACGACCGAGCCGCCACGCTGGCCGTGGCTTCCGGGAGGAGGATGGCGGACAGGGCGCGGCTCGCGCGGGCTCGCTTGATGTCGACCATCCGCACCCGCCAGGCCGAGGCGATCGAGGAGTTCCGAGCCATCCGCGCCGACACGAAGGACGAGCGGATCGGCGCACGAAACCTCGAGCTCTGGGCGGGCGTCCGGGGCCGGCAGGGCCGTCACGGAGACGTGACCACGTTGCGCAAGTGGCTCCTGGCCGAATACCCGGGGAGCCCGGAAGCGGCCGAGGTGCGGTGGGATCGCGGGAACGCGGCCGAAGACCGGGGCGACGTCCCGGGGGCGCTCGCGGAATACGCCGCGCTGACCCGCGCGGCGCCGACGCTCGGCCGTGCCGGAGAGGCGCGCATGCGCACCGGGCAGATCCGTCTCGGCCGGGGCGACCTCGAGGGCGCGGCCGACGTGTTCGAGGCCTATCTGGCGGACTTCCCGACGGGTCGGCGATGGGACGAGGCCGCCTACTGGGCGGCACGTGTCCGCTACCAGCTGGGGGACACCGCGGCCGCTCGCACGCTCGTCGCCCGTATCCGCCTGGAAGAGCCCGTGTCCTACTACGCCGTGATGGGCGCCGGCCTCCTCGGCGACCCCTACGACGTCGACCTCCCGGCGGGAGAGATCCCGGTGGAGCCGGACTGGATGACGGCCGGGCTGGCCCGCATGGACGATCTGATCGAGGCCGGGCTGGAGCAGGGAGCGGAATTCGAGGAGAGCCGCCTGGAGGCCAGGGCCCGTGGCGTTCCCGCCGTACAGCTCCGGTTGGCGGAGGCGCTGAACGATCGGGGAAGGACGATCGCGGGGATCAACATCGGGTGGACACTGCGTCGGGAGGGACGGCCATGGGACCGGCGCCTCCTGCGGGTGGTCTATCCCTTCCCCTACCGGGAGCTGGTCGTGCGCGAGGCCGCGGAGTGGGGCCTGGATCCCATCCTGCTGGCCGCCCTCATCCGGCAGGAGTCCGCATTCAAAGCCGACATCCGCAGTGGGGCCGGTGCCGTGGGGCTGATGCAGGTGATGCCCCCCACGGGACGCCAGTTGGCCCGGACCTGGGGGCCGGAGGACTTCCACGAGAACAGCCTGACCACCCCCGAGGTCAATCTGCATCTCGGGGCTGCCTTCTTCGCGGACATGAACCGCCGGTACGGCGGAGACCTGCCGCTGGTGCTGTCCGCGTACAACGCGGGACCCACGCGGGCGACGCGCTGGCGGCGCTATCCGGAAGCGTCCGATCCGGAGCGGTTCGTGGAGCGGATACCCTTCGAGGAAACGAGGGGCTATGTCAAGAACGTCCGGCGCAACCTGGGTGTGTACCAGGCCCTCTACGGGCCCCAGTAGGAGCCCGTTCGCCCGTTCCTTGCGCCCGCCGCCGGCCTTCGCCAAGGTTGTCCAGGCCGCCGCATCGAGAGGGCGGCCTTCCGTGACTCAGCCGGAGGTGAGGGCATGAAAGGGACCGTGAAATGGTTCAACGACTCGAAGGGATACGGCTTCATCCAGCATCCTACGGGTGACGACGTATTCGTCCACTTCTCCGCGATCGTCGGCGAAGGCTTCCGAACCCTCGCCGAGGGCGAAGAGGTGGAGTTCGAGCTTCGGGACGGTGAGCGCGGCCCCCAGGCCACGAACGTCGTTCGGGCCTGAAGAAGAACCTGCACGGAATAGAGGCGCTCCGCGGCCGCACGGCTGCGGAGCGCCTGTCACGCCTGGCCCCGGGATCCGTTGGATATTCCCCAGAAGACCGCCCCCCGCATCTTCCTGATCGACGCGTACGCGCTCATCTACCGAGCCTACTTCGCGTTCATCAACCGTCCGCTGACCAACACCCGGGGTGAGAACACCTCGGCCCCGTTCGGCTTCACGCAGTTCCTGCTGGACATTCGTGAGAAGTTCGCCCCCGACTACCTGGCCGTGGTGTTCGACGCCGGGGATTCCTTCCGCGAGGAGATCTATCCGGACTACAAGGCCACCCGCGAGAAGATGCCCGACGACCTGCGTGCGAGCCTCACGCGGGTGCGCGAGATCGTCGCGGGCTTCAACGATGCGGTGGTGGAGCTGGAGGGGTACGAAGCCGACGACGTGATCGCGACGCTCGCGGTGAAGGCGCGCGACGGGGGGTTGGAAGCCGTGATCGTGTCGGGCGACAAGGACCTCTATCAGCTCGTCGGCCCGGGCATCCACCTGATGAATCCGGGTCGCGGGGGCGCCGCAGGCGTGGCCGCCGAGTGGGTGGACCAGAGCAACGCCTCCGACAAGTTCGGCATCCCCCCTTCGCAGGTCGCGGACTACCTCGCCCTCATCGGCGATTCCTCTGACAACGTTCCCGGGGCGCCGGGGATCGGCCCGAAGACGGCGGTGAAGCTCCTGGAGGAGTTCGGCTCTCTCGAGGCGATGCTGCGGCGGACCGGGGAGGTGACGCCTCCGCGCGCGCGGAAATCCCTCGAGGAGAACGCGGAGCAGGTGCGCCTGTCGCGCGAGCTGGTCACCGTGATGACGGATCTGGACATCGGTCTCGACCTCGACGCCTGGCGCGTGCACGCGCCGGACGCCGCTCGGCTGCGGGACGTCTTCGTGGAGCTCGAGTTCCGCCGTTGGGCCGAGCGGTTCGCAGCGGAGGCGGAGGCTGCGGGCCACGCTGGGGAGGCCGGCCAGGAGGGCGGGGGCGGCCAGGAGGGCGCGGGCGGCGGGCCGAGCTACCGGGTGATCGACGGTCCGTCCGGGCTCGACTCCGTTGTCGCAGCGGCGCGCCGCACGGGGCGGGTGGCCCTGGCGGTGGAGGGCTCGGAGACCGACCCGCTGCGCGGTGATGTGGTGGGGCTTTCGCTGGCCTTTGAATCCGGCACCGCTTGGTACGTGCCGCTCGGTCACGTCGCACCCTTCGCCCTCACCTTCGAAGGGGAGGAGCAGGGAGAATCGCGCAACCTGCCTCCGCTGGACTCGCCCCGGATGAGGGGGCTGCTCGACATGCTGGAGGACCCTTCCGTGGCCAAGGTGGGCCACGACCTCAAGCGGTCGGCGCTGGCGCTGTCGCGGGCCGGCGTCACGCTGCGCGGGGCGGCGTTCGACACGATGATCGCGAGCTACGTGCTCGACCCGGGCCGCAGGGGGCACGGCCTCGATTTCCTCGTGCTCGAGCTCTTCGCGCTGAAGACCACGTCGCGGGCGGAGGTGGTCGGGAACGGGCGGAACAAGGTCCCGTTCGCGGAGGCGCCCCTGGACCGGATCCGCGACTACCTGTGCGAGAGCGCGGACTTCGCGCTGCGCCTGGAGGAACACTTCGCCCCGGAGCTGGCGGAAGGGTCGCTGACGGGCCTCATGCAGGACCTGGAGATGCCCCTGGTCCCGGTCCTGACCCGGATGGAGCTGGCGGGCATCTCGATCGACGAAGGGTTCTTCCGCGGGATGCGCGACCGCCTGAAGCGCGAGCTCGACCAGATCCAGGAGGAGATCTTCAAGCTGGCCGGCGGCGAGTTCAATCTGAACTCCACCCCCCAGCTGCGGGAGGTGCTCTTCGGGAAGCTGGACCTGCCGGTTCTCAAGAAGACGAAGACGGGCGCCAGCACCGACGCGTCGGTGCTCGAGGAGCTCGCGGCGGAGGGGCACGCGGTCCCGAAGCTGCTCATGGAGTACCGCGAGCTGGAGAAGCTGCGCAGCACCTACGTCGACGCCTTGCCGCTGCTCGTCAACCCGCATACCGGCCGGATCCACACGAGCTTCAACCAGACGGTCGCCGCGACCGGGCGGCTGTCGTCGAGCGACCCGAACCTCCAGAACATCCCGATCCGAACCCCCCTCGGACGGGAGATCCGCAAGGGATTCGTCGCCGACCCCGGCTGCGTGTTCCTCGGGGTGGACTACTCGCAGATCGAGCTGCGCATCCTGGCCCACTTCTCCGGCGACGAGGCGTTCGTGACCGCGTTCACGAAGGGCGTGGACGTGCACAAGCAGACCGCCTCCGTGATCTTCGACGTGCCCATCGAAGACGTGACGCCGGCCATGCGTGCCCAGGCGAAGACCGTGAACTTCGCGACTCTGTACGGTCAGGGCCCGTTCTCCCTGGCGCGCCAGCTCGGCATCACGCGCGACGAGGCCCGGCGTTTCATCGACACGTACTTCGAGCGGTTCGCGGGCGTACGCACCTACCTCGACGAGCAGGTGGATAAGGCCCGCGAGCTCGGCTACGTGGAGACGCTGATGGGGCGCAGGCGGTACGTGCCCGAGCTGCGATCGCGCAACTGGAACGTTCGCCAGTTCGGAGAGCGCGTCGCGCAGAACACGCCCATCCAGGGCACCGCCGCCGACATGATCAAGCGTGCGATGATCGACGTCCAACGGGCGCTGGACGAGCGCGATGGCGGCGCGAGGATGCTCCTCCAGGTACATGACGAGCTGCTGCTCGAAGTGCCCGAGCGGGAGGTCGACGACGTTCGCGAGCTGGTGGTTGGGCGGATGGAGGGAGCCATGGAGCTGAAGGTGCCGCTCGTGGCGGAGTGGGGGATGGGCGCCAACTGGTACGAGTGCAAGGGGTGAGGGGAACTCCCTCCCCCCCTCGGGGGTTTTCTGCACGGCCGGGTAGATCGCTGGACCTGCCTCGTCATCCACTTCCTCGGAGGGAAGGATGGGACTCGCACGCTTCATGGCATCCGCAGCCGGCAGGCTGATCCGCGTCGTGGTCGGCCTGGTGCTCATCTGGATCGGGCTGGCGGTCGTCAAGGGCACCGGTGGGTGGGTGCTCGCGGTGGTCGGACTGCTCCCCATCGCTGCCGGCGGGCTGAACTTCTGCCTGCTGGGCCCCCTGATGAGCGCTCCCTTCTGGGGGAAGGACCTGCCGAAGGGCACCTGAGCCCGGACGGCGCCGGGCGTTCCGGACCCACACGGCCGGAACCCCGGCGAAGTCCTCTTGGGGTATTCGGCCGCCCCGCCCCCCCGACGATCCTCCGGGTGCGACGCGCCGGCTCGTACGCCGGCGAAGGGTCAACACTCGAAGGAGGGCAGTGCCATGAGCCGGTCGGTGAACAAGATCATCCTGGTGGGCAACGTCGGTCGCGATCCCGACATCCAGCAGACGAAGAACGGCACGAAGGTGGCCCACCTTTCGCTGGCGACCAACCGACGGCTCCCGGCCGGCGCGGAGGGGCAGGAACGGACCGACTGGCACCGCCTCACCCTCTGGAACCGCCTGGCGCAGTTCGCCGAGGACTACATCAAGATGGGCGACCGGATCTACGTCGAGGGCCGGGTGGAGTACGACTCGTACGAGCGCGACGGGATCTCGATCCCGACGGCGGACGTGAGCGTGAAGGAGGTAGTGCTCCTCTCGTCGAAGGCCGGGTCGGCGGACGAGGAGCTGGAAGAGGCGGCCTGAGCGACCGGAGGCGCCGCGCGAGCCGGGTCGGGGTTGCGTGTCGCGTCACCCCGGCCCGGTCGGGTGAGGGGTCGCTCGTGGTCCACCTCGAACGTGCCGTTCGCTTTCGGCACAGAGGACCCTCCGAGATTGCCCTCAGCCGGAGCTTCCCCGGGTGTCAGAGCCAGGGACGGAAGCGGGGATCCACCGAGAAGACGACCTCCCACGTGCCATCGGGTCCGAGCCCGTGGGCGAAGTCGAGCCGGAGCACGTCCCACCCCAGCGACAGCCCGGCGCCGACGGATGCGCGGATGCCCTCGCTGTCGCGGGCGCCCTCCCAGCCGGCCGGCAGCTGGGCGGATCCGAAGGCGGTGGCCCCGAGGGCGGCGACGGCTCGGATTCCCACCCACGGCTGAAGAAGGGGGTGGGTACCTTCCACGCGCGCGAGCCAGAACCCCCGCCCCACGAGCTCCCGGAACGGGTGGCCGGGCAACGTGCCGCGACCTCCCAGCAGGAAGAGCTCCTGGACGGGGGTCCGGGCCGTGGCGCCGCCGGCGGACACGTCGGTCTGCACGCTCCAACCACCTCCCGGCCGATCGAGGCTCCACCGATCGTGGACCACGGCGGAGGCGAACGTCCGCTCGCCGAGGTGGCCGAGCGTGATGCCCACGTCTCCCCTCCCCCCGCGGGAAGCGGGAAGGGAACGCTCGCGTCGACCGCCGCGAGGGATCCCTCTGTGATCGGCCGCACGGGCGAAAACCCTCTGCCGGCGAGCACGTTACGCGCCGAGGCCTGCCGTTCCCACCGGAGGGTGACCGAGGGCCCTTCGTCCGGGCGCGGTCCGCGAAGCGTCAGGCGGGCACCCCGGGCGAACCACGGATCGAGCCAATCCTGGGCGGAGAATGCGGCGCCGAGCGATCCGACGAGCGGAGAGACGGCCTCGTACGGCCCCAGGTCGCGCAGACGGTCCCAGTAGGCCTCCAGCACGGGGACGACTGGAGCCGGCGCACCTTCAAGCACGACCGAGCCGCTCGGGCGCCCGCGCCCGAACGCGTAGCCGGCCGAGGTGCGCATCTGCACGGAGGGGAACGGGCGCAGGTTCAGGCCGGCCCCCACGAACACCCCCTCGGCCCGGTCGTACCGCAGCCCGTCGGAGAATGAATGAAAATAGAGGCGCACCGGCGCCAGGCCGCTGAGCGCCCGGTCGGTGACGATGCGGCGGGCCTCGGCCCGGATCTCCTCGAGGCTGGGCGCTGGGGCGAGGCCCTCCTGCTGGAGGTCGTCGAAGAGACCCCGCTCGAAGGGGAAGGCGCGGCGGGCCGCCTCGGGCGCCGCCGTGACGCCGCGCCCGGCGAAGAGTTGCGGAGGCAGCGGGAGGTTGAAGGCGTACGGGCCGATCTCGAAGCGCCCCCGGATCACGCTTCCCGCGAGGAAGTCGAGTTGGGGGATCTCACGGCGCAGCTCGACCTCCTGGCGATAGGGAAGCCAATGGCGTCCCATCCAGAGGGAGTTGTCCAGGGAGATCCTGATGTAGTCGAGGTATGGATCGACGTAGGAGGCCGGCGTGAAGGTGAAGCTCATGCGCACGATGGCGGCGGTCGCCCGGTCCAGGTACACCGATCCGATGTAGCCGGGCGCTCCGGGATCCTTGGGCCTCACCCGGATCTCGTAGACCCTCACCTCCTGCGAGCCGCCTCCGTAGCGGATGCTCAGCGAGTCGGCGAGACGGAAGTCGTACACGGCCTCCGAGCCGGGCGCCAGCGGGTGCGTCACTTCGGATACTTCGTCTCCGTCTCCGATGCGGATCCGGTCGCCGAAGTCGTCCTGCACCACCGTGAGGTGGTCGAGATGGTAGTGGATGTTGGTGGGCAGAACCTTCTTGTCCCTCAGCCCGACGATGCGCTGGCGGGTCTTGTCGGGCGCCTGCCAGAACACCTGCAGCGCGATCTGGTCGGCCTTGATGAGCGTCCGCTCGTCGGAGTCCGGGCGATCGAGAAAGAAGTACACGTACCCCCTCGCGTCCGCCTCGTAGGAGCGGAACGCGGTGTCCACCACGGCGGCATGTCGCTCGACGCGCGCACGCCCGACGAGGTCGAGCGCTGGCGCGTCGTTCCACACCGGTTCCTGGGCGCGCGCCGGCACGGCCCCGACGCACAGCCACAGCAGGAGCAGGGCGCAGGCGGTGGTGCTGGGGCCGGAATCTCGGCGGGTCAACGGGTTCTCGGTGGGGATGGCGGACGGGTTTTCCGGGCCACGGGTGGTCCAGGGTGGTACGCCCCCGCCGGGAGAGCGGTTCCGCGACGAAGAGGGCCCCGTCCGCGGTTCGGACGGGGCCCCGGGATCGCGCGACGGCGCGAGGGTCAGGAACTCGGCGGTGGCGTCATGCGACCGCTCAGTACTTGTGGCCGCTCAGTTGCGCGTTCCAGAAGCCGGAGAGCGATTCCCCATGGGGGCTCTCCCGGAGCTTCTCGAAGGCGCGATTGCGGATCTGACGGATGCGCTCTCGCGTCACGCCCAGGAGGGATCCGATCTCCTCCAGCGTCCGCTCCTCCCCATCGTCCAGCCCGTAGTAGAGGTAGAGGATCTTCCGCTCCCGCTCGGTCAGATAGCTCTCGAACATCTGCTCGAGGAACTCCCGGCGGGCCATGGCCTCCACGTCCTCCTCGATGTCGCTGCCTTCCGCGCCAGCGAAGCGTTCACCGAAGCTGGAGCTGTCCCGGTCGCTCCGGTCGATCGGGGCGTCGAGGCTGAGCTCGGAGGCGGCGACGCGGCGAAGCGCCCGGATGGTGTCGAGCGGCTCGCCCATCTCGTCCGCGATCTCCTGGTCGGTCGGCGACCGGCCCAGCGTCTGCGTGAGCTGGGTGTCCGTGCGGGCAAGGCGAGCGAGGTTCGAGTTCTGGTTCAGGGGGATGCGCACCGAACGCGTCTGCTCGGCCAGCGCCTGCAGCACGGTCTGGCGAATCCACCAGACGGCGTAGGAGATGAACTTCACCCCCTTGTCGGGATCGAACTTCTTCACCGCCTTGAGGAGGCCTTCGTTCCCGATGCAGACCAACTCCGCGAGCCCGAGGCCACGCCCCTGGTACTTCTTCACGTAGGAGATCACGAAGCGCAGGTTCGCGGTCACCAGCCGCTCCGCAGCCTCCTTGTCACCCTGGCGGGCCCGGCGCGCGAGCTCCCGCTCCTCCTTGGGGTCCTGAATCAGCGGATACTTCTCGACATCCTGCAGGTACTGGTCGAACGAGTCCAGACCACGTGAGGGAGAAAACATCCGTTTGCCAGTTCCTCGAATTGCGACCGAAGGGGACCTTGTCGTTGCTACCGACGGGACACGAGGGCGCCGGGGGGGAGGAACCCTCTCATATGAAGACGGGCGGTCGAACCGGATGAATGGAGATTGCGACCGAACTTATAAAAGCCTGTTTCCACGGTCAAAGGTTTTCTTGGTCGCCTTCGGGAAACATCCTGCGCCGGGATCCCACTGAAGACCGACGGTCCGCTTACCCGTCGCCCGCCCCCGGGTTCCGGGCGTGGTGCAGGTCGGTTCGCGTTCCGAGGAACTCCGCGCGGAGGCTTTCGGTGCCCGGCCCGTCGAGGCTGAAGTAGAGGTTCGCGGTCGTTCCACCCGCGAGCTCGACGCGGCGGAAGAAGGCGCTCTCCGACACGCCGGTGGCGTGCAGGGCGCCCAGATCCACCTCGCCGGCGCCACCCCCGCGTTGGTGGACGAACAACGGCGTGTCTCCTCGCACGACGACCCATCCCACCGCGAAGCGCGGCGCCCGCGGGAGGCGGTGCCCCGCCGCGGGGCTACCGCGCAGGCCTCCACCCGGGGCCATGACGTCCCCCGCGAGCGCGCCTCGAACCCAGCGGGGGAACGTCTCGGGATCGGCCCAGCGGGGGTGGCCGAGGGTGCGCCACGCCCTGGCCCACACCAGTCGGATCGCGAAGACGAAGGCACGCACCTGGGAACCGGCCAGGTGCAGGGTCGCCGCGATCACCAGGGCGGAGGTAGCGAGCGCGATCCGGGGGGCGTCCAGCAGCAGGACGACCATCCCGATCACGGCGACGTCCTCCAGGAGCGCGATCAGCACCCGGCTCGGGTGGCGCGCGGAGTCCAGCCAGAGGAGCACGCCGCCCCCCGTTCTGGCCGCGTGGGCGACCGACGCGAGGATGCCGGCCAGGGTGGCGCCGGCCACCACGGTCGGAAGAGGCTGGCCTTCCAGGAGGAGGAGCGCCAGGAGGACCCCGGCCAGCGGGCGGATGATCGCGTGGAAGGCGTTCCAGAACAGTGCCGTCGACGGGCGAGTCTCGGCCACGAACTCCAGAAGGTAGAATCCGCCTACGATGAGGATGACGCCGGGCGCGTCCAGGTCGCCGAGCGCGCCGGGCAGGGCCGGCCACCAACCCGTACCGGGTGCGGCTCCCAGGACGAGGAGGGTCAGGTAGAGGTCCACCCCCGCCGCCAGCGCCAGCGGCGGGAGGATGAGCAGCTCGGGAGGGATCGCCTCGAGTCCGCTCAAGCGGCCGCTTCCCGTCGGGAGGTCTGGAGCGCGCAGCACCAGCGCCGCGTTGATCCCGCCGAAGCCGAAGGAATTGGACAGGACCGTGCCGATCGGCTGGTCCCGGCCTCGACCGTCCACGTAGTCCAGGTCGCAGCCGTCGCCGGGCGTCTCGAGGTTCAGGGTCGGCGGAGCCCAGCCGTCACGGATCGAGAGGCACGCGACGGCGGCCTCGATCGCGCCCGAGGCACCCAGGGCGTGGCCGTAGAAGGGCTTGGTGCCCGAGACGGACACGCGATCCGCATGCTCGCCCAGCACCTGCCGGATGGCGAGGCTCTCCACGGAGTCGTTCAGCGGCGTCGACGAGGCGTGGGCGTTCACGTGATCCACGTCTTCGGCGCGCAGGTGAGCGGCGCGAAGCGCCAGCCCCATCGCCGCGGCGGCCTTCGCCCCGTCCGGGCGGGGCGCGACCATGTGGTGCGCATCGTTCGTGACGGCGTAGCCCAGCACCTCGGCGTAGACGCGCGCTCCGCGCACCCGGGCGTGCTCCGCCTCCTCCAGGACGAGCACGCACGCACCCTCTCCCATCACGAAGCCGTCTCGGCCGCTGTCGAAGGGCCGGCACGCGCCCTCCGGATCGTCGTTGCGCTGGGTCATCGCGCGCGCGATCGCGAAGGCTCCGAAGCAGAGCGGCGCGAGCGGGGCTTCGATCCCCCCGGCCACCGCCGCGTCCGCCAGCCCCGCCTGGATCAGGCGGAACGCGTCCCCCACGGCGATGGTGCCCGACGCGCAGCTCATCGCATTCGTGGAGTTGGGCCCCGTGAACCCGGTCGCGATCGCCGTCTGACAGCTGGCGGCGCCGCAGTACGCGCTGGTGACCACGTGGGGGTCCACGCTGCGCACGCCGTCGCGCAGCAGGTTACCGACCTGCTGCTCCGCGTAGGCCATCCCGCCCAGCGCGGAGCCCATCTGGACCGCGACGCGATCCGGGTCGAGATCGCCCGGCGCGAGGGACGCGTCGCGCAGGGCGAGATCGGTGGCCGCCCGCGCGAACTGGGCGAAGCGATCGAGCCGGCGGACGTCCTGGCGGTCGAAGAAGTCGTCCGGCCGGAAGTCCTCCACATGGGCCGCGACCCGGGTGCGGAAGGGAGAGGCGTCGAAACGATCGATGCGGCGCACCGGGGACACCCCACCGTGCAGGCCCGCCCAGAACGCCTCGACACCGATGCCGGACGCGGTGATCGGGCCCAGCCCGGTGATGACGACCCGTCGTGGCACCTGTCCCACTCCGTGCGATTCAGCGCTCAAGCCCATGCCTCCGTTCCGACTCCGAAGCCACGCCGGCCAGCGTCCGGGCCGCGATGTGGCTGATGAAGCCCGGACCGATGATGCGCTCGGCCGCGATGCCGCCGATCACCGGCCAGGCAGGTCCGTCCCACTCGTGGACGAGGCGCAGATGGCTGCCGCCGTCCGCGAGCTCGGAGACCTCCCAGAGAACGTCCATCCCCCGGGTGATGCCCTGCACATGACGATAGCGGACCTGACGCACCGACGCGTCGTGCCGCATCTCCGATACCCACCACGTGGGATAGCGCAGCGGGCCGAAGGGACGCCACGCGGCCATCTCCACCAGGCCCCGGGCGAAGCCGTCCTTTCGCAGGAAGCGGACCCACCGGTAGTGCGGCAGGATGCGGGGCCATCCTTCCACGTCCGCGGCGACCCGAAACGCCACCTCTGCCGGGGCGGAGCAGCGCCGCTCGTCGATGGTGACCACGGTACTCCGGAGGGTTGGGAGAGCGGGCGGAATGCGATCGAGCCAGAGACGGTAGACGTGGAGCGCCGGGGGGGCAAGAACTCATGATCGTGCGTGTCACGTTGAATCAGAAAAGTCCCATTCGGGATTGAAACAGAAATGTCACTGGGTGGAGTGGCTCAGAGGTTGATGATCAGTCCCCCGCTGCCGAGGGAGTCGAAATCGGCGGCTGCGAAGCCGGAGGCGTAGAGGGTTGGCGACGGTTCGGGTGCCAGGGGCGCCGCCAGGGATGATCGGGCCCTGGGCGAGGGGGCGCGGGCCGCGGCTGAGGTGGCGCGGTGATCTTGGGCTCGAGTCTTGGCGGCCGGCTTGGGACGCGGCTCGCGCTTCGGCAACGGAGCGATCGGCTCGGGCTCGAGGTAGCGGTTGTTGAATCGGAAGCGGATCGATCGGTCGAGGCGGTGGCTCAGCTCCAGCAGCTCCGCCCCCCGCACCACCGGCATTCGCCCCTCCGCCACCTGCCGGATCACCACCAGGCGATCCGGTCCCGCTGACTCATGTGAAGCATCTCCCCACTCCGCCGAGACCCCTCCTGATGACCCGGACCTCCAGAGTGGGATATTTCTGTTTCAATCACCTGTGACATTTCTCATTCAACGCTACAATTCATGATCGTGCGTGCTGCCGACAGGACCAGGGAGAGGTGATATGAAGGGTCACGCGTTCGCGGTGCTCGGCCTTTCGCTGTCGTGTGCGTTTCCGGCGTCCGCGCAGCAGCGCGACACGCTGCGCACCGACACGATGGTCTTCCGCATCGAAGAGATCCGCGTGCAAGCCAGGCGACCGGTCACCACCGTCGGCGGTGCCAGCGCCATCGAGGTCACCGTCGACTCGCTCGGTCTCGGCGCCGCGCCGACGGTCGAGGAGGTCCTGCGCGAGATCCCGGCCGTGCACGTGCGCACCAATTCCCGGGGCGAGGCGGAGATCTCCGTGCGCGGCTCCGAATCGAGGCAGGTGGCGGTTTTGGTGGACGGTGTCCCCCTCACCCTGGGATGGGACGCCCGGACGGACGTTTCGGTGCTTCCGGCCGGCGCCGCGCACGAGGTGACCCTCGTACGCGGCCTCTCGTCGATCCTCCACGGCCCGAACGTCCTGGGCGGCGTCGTGGAGATGAGCGTGGCGCGGGGGACCGCCTTTCCCGAGCGGGCGTCGGCCGACTTCAGCGGTGCCTACGATGGCGTGGGCGGCTACGCCTCCGCGGTCCACGCCGCGATCCCCCTGGAGACGGGGAGCGGCCGATGGCTCGTGCGCGCTGGCGCCGGCCTGCGGGACTCCCCGGGCGCACCCCTCGCCGACGGAGTCAGCGAGCCGGTGCTGACGGACGAGTCCCTCCGCCTCAACACCGACATGAACAGCATCGACGGGTTCGTCGCGCTCCGCTACGCGAGGGACGCGGGGGGTTGGCTGAGCTTCGCGGCATCGACGTTCAAGGCGGAGCGGGGGATCGCAGGGGAGCTGGGGGCAGACGAGCCGAGGCTGTGGCGTTACCCCCACATCTCCCGGACCATCATCGCCACGTCGGCGGGCACGGGAGACCGTGTCACGCCCTTCGGGCGGGGAGACGTGGAGGCGAGCGTCGGCGTGGACGTGGGGCGCTCCGAGATCCGCTCCTACGCTACGCGGGCGTACGACGAGATCACCGGGACGGAGGACGGCGACGACCGCACGCTGTCCCTGCGCCTGCTGGCCGACCACACCCTGGGCGGCCGGGGCGACCTGCGCGCCGCGTTCACGATGGCCGACATCCGCCACGACGCAACGGTGGATGGAGCGCTGAGCAAGTACCAGCAGCGCCTGGGCAGCGTGGGAGCGGAGACGGTATGGCGGCTGGTGGACGATCACGACGGAATGATCGAAGCGCTCCGCCTGAGCGTCGGCGGTGCCCTGGACCGGGGCGAGACGCCGCTCACCGGAGGGCTGCCGTCGCTGGGGACGCTGGACGACTGGGGCGCGCGCGTCGGTCTCACCGCCCTCACCAACGACGGTAACACGCTCTTCCATGCGGGGATGAGCCGGCGAGGTCGCTTCCCTGCGCTGCGCGAGATGTACTCCGAGGCGCTCAATCGCTTCGAGCCGAACCCGGATCTCCATCCCGAGCACCTGGTGGCTTTCGAAGGTGGCGTGACGACGCGCGCAGGTGAGGGTGAGCTGCAGCTGGTGGGCTTCCATCACCGGCTCTCCGATGCGATCCGACGCATCACGCTCCCCGACCGGCGGCGCAAGCGCGTCAACTCCGATCGGCTCGAGAGCACCGGGGTGGAGATGCTCGTGTCGCAGACGTGGAGCGGGCTGGCCGTCGGCGGCAGCCTGACGCTGCAGGCCGTGAAGCTGACCGACCCCGCCACCGCGCTGTCCACGGAGCCGGAGAACCTCCCCGAGACGGCGGGGAGGGCCTACGTCCGCATCCCGCTCGCCGAGGGCACCACATTCGGGGCCGAGGCCGACTACACGGGGGCGCAGTACTGCCAGGATCCGAACACGGGCGCGGACGTGCGGCTCGACGGGGGCACGTGGCTCAACGCCGACGTCGCGCGCGTATGGGCGCTGCCCCCTTCGGGCATGGGCTTTCTGACGCGCTTGGAGACGCGGCTGTCGGCGGACAACCTCACCGACACGGCGCTCTACGATCAGTGTGGGCTGCCGCGGCCGGGACGGCTCCTGCGATTCCAGATCCGGCTGTTCTGATCAGGCGGGCCCGAGCCAGACCGAGGGGTGGAGCAGGGTGACGGGGGACGCAACGTCCCCCGTCACTCTGATCATCGCCGGCAGGCCGCCGGACGCACCGAGCCGCCGGAGCAGCCGACCCCGGAGATCCGGGCGGGCCATGACCGCTTCTACGCCGCGTTGGACCAGGCGGCTTCCCCGTGCCTCCCGACTCCAGCGCCGGTGGTACGCGGCCAGGGGTGCCCACGACCCGTGCTCGAGCGCCGCGTCGATGGCGGGCGCGGCGAGCTCGGCGGTCCGCAGCGCGCGATAGATGCCCTGGCCCGTGAACGGATCGAAATAGCCCGCAGCGTCGCCGACGAGCAACACGCCCGACGCCCACGCGCGGCGCACCGGCCAGTCGAACGGTCCCGAAGCGTAGGGACCGTCCTCGAGCGTCCAGCGCGCGTCCGGGATGCGCTCGTGCAGCACGGCTTCCACGAAGCCCGCCGGGTCTGCGGAAATGCGACGATGCGCGAGGGGGGCCGCGGTGACCACCGTCGCGTTCCAGACTCCGACGCCCACGGGGGCGACGCCGAGCGTGACCCCGCCACGAACGTCGAGCAGGCCGTGTCCGCGTGGCAACGCCTCGCCGCGGACGTGCACGGTCAGGGAGAGCTTGCGCAGGCGCGGCCGTCTCCTGACCAGCCCCAGGCTCCGCACGACCACCGAGCGAAGACCGTCGGCGCCGACCACCATCCGGGGACGTAGCGTGGCCGGGTGGCCCTCCGCGTCGCTACGCACCTCCACCCGGGGGAGCGCGCCGGGGGCGTCCGCGGCGCCCACCGCGGTGACGTGGCATTCCTCCCGCACCGTCACCCCCTCCCTGCGTGCTCGCTCGAGGAGCGCCGCGTCGAGCGCCTGCCGCGCGATGCCGAGCCCGTGAAGGGCGTGGCCGAACCCGCCGGAGACGTCGGCGTCGCGCGTGCGTAGCCGCCACCCCTCGAGTAGAACCGGGCCCAGGGCCAGTACTTCGTCGAGGGCGCCGACCCGGGCCAGGGCTGCGACGGCTCCGGGGTTGAGACACTCACCGCACGGCTTGGGTCGGGGGAAGCGTGCCCGGTCCAGGAGGAGCACCCGGCGCCCCCGCCGGGCCAGAAGGCTCGCGACGGTGCTCCCCGCCGGCCCGCCGCCCACGACGACGACGTCCGCCTCCCGGTCGCTCATTGGCCGACCTTTCGGATCGAACGCGATGGCTCGACCGTGCGCCAGGGCACCTGAAGCCCAGAGCGCCGGTCAATGAGCCCTCGGCAGGTCCTTCCCACGCCCGAGCAGAGGCACATGTCCCCAGCCCACGGAGGTGCTGCATGGAAGGTGCTCACGCCCGCCCCTCGAGCACGATCCTCCACGGGAAATGGCGGCGCACACGCGCCGCCCGGAGCCCCGCGCGCCGCCCCACCTCCAGGAGCTCCGGCGCCGTGAAGGAGCGGAGGACAGACAGGGGCCCGTCGTTGCGGGTGATGTGGTTGCCACGCCAGAGGGTAGCGGCCAGCAGGCGCGCTCCCCAGTAGTTCGCGGACACGCGCTCGAGGTCGTTGACCAGTACCAGGTGTCGCGACACCCGCGCCATCTCCCGCACCAGGGACACGGCCTCCTCGTCGGGGAAGTGGTGGAGCGTGAGCGTGCACAGCACCGCGTCGAACGACCGCGCAGCGAACGGCAGCCGCAGGGCGTCGCCCCGCACCACCGGAGTGCCGTCGCCGCGCGCCAGGCGCGCGCATTGGGGACTGGAATCGATGCCGACCCCCCGCCACGTCGATCCGCGCCGTCGCGCCCAGGAGGCGAGCTCCCCCAGGGTTTGGCCGTTGCCCGTGCCCACGTCGAGGACGGACAGGCGGGACCCGACCCGGACGAGCGGGGCCAGGTGTCGTCGCAGGGCCCGGGTGCCGCCGAGGAGGCGGTTCACCTGGGCAACCTGCTCGAGCGAGTGCGCCAGCTCCGCCGGATCGTGGTGGGGTCCGTCCAGGATCTCGGACCTCGGGGATCGCTCCTTCACACCCGATCTCAGCGGCGGTCGGTGGTGAAGTAGTCCGGCCCGACGGTGAGGCGCCGGCTGCGCTGGAGCTGGGGATCCTGGAATCCCTCGCCCAGCCCCAGGAGCTCCTGGAGCGTCACCCTGAAGATCGGGCCCCGCGTGTTGTCCATCCCCAGGGGGAACGCCAGGTCGAGGCGGGCCAGGCCACGCGTCCCAGTGGGAAAGCCGAAGCGCAGGCCGCCACCCACCGTGCCCTTCCATCCGGAGTCCACGCCGAAGGGCACGTCCCCCGCCCACACACGGCCGGCGTCGGCGAAGAGCGTGAAGCCGAGGTCGAAGACGCTCGGGGCGGGCCAGTTCCGCACGAAGTAGCGATCCTCCAGCGTGAAGAGCACCCTGCGCGCACCGGGGAAGTCCTCTTCGCGCAGTCCACGTACGGATCGCCGGCCACCCAGCGTGAGCTGGAACGGCGTGTTCATCGACCACGCGCCGGCTCCGGATACGCGCGCGAAGAACGTGTGGTCCGGCGTCTTCCGCGAGCGCAGGTAGCTGTAAAGGTCCACCTCGCCGATCAGGTCCTGCCAACCGTCCCCGTTACCGCCCCCGGACAGGATGTCCCGCCCCTCGGCGCCCACGTTCAGGAAGATGTACGAGGTGCCGGGATCGTGCGCGGCGAAGAAGCGGAGCCGCGCATAGAGGTCGTTGGCCCCCTGGAGGCCGGAGGCTGACAGGACGTCGATGCTGCGTCCCAGCGTGATCCCCAGGTCGGTGCCGAGCTGGATGTCCTGCACACCGGCCAGGGGATCGAGGCCACGTACCCGTGCGAAACGGATGTTGCGCTGGCCGAGGAAGAAGTCGACGCGCGTCGTGGACGAGGGGCGCGTCTGGGCCCGGATGTCGTTCTCCACACCCGGGGGCGCTGGCCCCGTGTTTCCGAAGTCGCTCTCGCGGGCGATCTCGAGGCTGCCCGGGAAGCCCTCGAAGTCGAGCGTCTCACGCGACACGCCCAGGCCGAACATCGTCAGGTTGCCCGGCCTGCCGAGCCGACCGGCCACGGAGACCTCCACGCGCTCGTCCAGGTTGGGAAGCAGGACGTGGCTGTAGGGGAGCGCGGGGTCGCTCACGACGTAGGGGAAGAGCTCGTCCCGGCGGCTGTACGCATGACGGAGCGCTACGCGCCCCACCTCCCCGACGAACGGGTAGGCGACGTGCTCCTGCAGGAACGTGCCCGACCGCGTGCGCCCCGCGCTCACCGAGGCGTCCGTCCGGGATCCGAACAAGCGCGGGAACCCCAGGCGGCCGCCGACGTCCTTGCGCTCCCTGCGTTGTCGGAAGAAGACGGACGCCTGGATGCCCTGCCCCACGAGGTTCTCCTCGGAGACCTCGAGGGCCTCGAGCTGCACGCCGCTGTCGAAGGACAGGCCGAGGTCGACCCGGGTCGTCCATTCGTCCTGCGTATCCACGACCACGTGCTTGTTCCCGTCCGGCTGATCGACGGCGAAGACGTCGGCGCGGGCCAGGAAGGGATAGCCGCGCAGGATGCGGCCGGACTCCTCGATCAAGAAGGGGACGTAGCAGTCGCCGCGGTGGAAGAGCAGCTCCCTGCGGATGAAGCTCTCGCGCGTCTTCACGTGCAGGGCGTTGGCCGTGCCGTACACCCACCCCAGGACACCCCCGTCGTGCACCTGATCGACGTCGTAGATCGAGTGGTTGTCGACGAAGATCGCCGTGATCCGGCCGTCGGCACATGCGGACAGGGTGTCGGGCGTCGCCGCCTGCCCGGCCGCACCCCCCGGCACGGCGGCGACGAGCGCCGCCAGCAGGCACGCCGCGACAGGGCGGAACCTCATAGGAGTCAGGCGGGCTGGAATGGCGTCCTCCGGGGCTTCCCGGACCGGCGAGGAGGGCTGGCCAATCTACGGCGGGGAGCCAGGTTTGACATGCCCTCCCGGGCGTCTCTAACGTCCATTCTCCATTCCAGCTTCGGAGTCCGATCACAATGGCGAATCGCCGCAAAGACGCCCTCGATTACCATATGCAGGGGCGTCCCGGAAAAATAGAAGTCGTCGCCACCAAGCCGGTGGCCACGGCACGCGACCTCTCTCTCGCCTACTCGCCCGGTGTCGCCGAGCCGTGTCGCGAGATCCAGAAGAATCCCGAGGACGTCTTCAAGTACACCGCGCGCGGCAATCTGGTCGCGGTCGTGTCGAACGGTACCGCCGTCCTCGGCCTCGGCAACATCGGTCCGCTCGGCGCCAAGCCGGTGATGGAGGGGAAGGGCGTCCTCTTCAAGCGGTTCGCCGGCATCGACGTCTTCGACATCGAGGTGGCGTCGGAGGACCCGGACGAGGTGATCCGGTTCTGCCAACTCCTGGAGCCGACGGTCGGCGGCATCAACCTGGAGGACATCAGCGCCCCGGCGTGCTTCGTCATCGAGCGCACGCTCAAGGAGACCATGGACATCCCGGTCTTCCACGACGACCAGCACGGCACGGCGATCATCGCGGCCGCCGCGCTTCTGAACGCCCTGGACCTCATCGGCAAGAAGATCGGGGACGTGAAGGTGGTGTTCAGCGGCGCGGGCGCCTCGGCGCTCTCCACCGCGGACCACTTCCAACGCCTCGGTGTGCCGCGCGAGCACATCCTCATCTCCGATTCCAAGGGCGTGATCTACGAGGGCCGCACTGCGGGGATGAACGAGTACAAGGCCCACTACGCGGTGAAGACCGAGGCCCGGACGCTGGCGGACGCGATGCAGGGCGCCGACGTCTTCGTGGGGCTCTCCATGAAGGGCGTCGTCACGAAGGAGATGGTCGCCTCCATGGCCGACAACCCGGTCATCTTCGCCCTGGCGAACCCCGATCCGGAGATCCTGCCGGAGGAGGTGGCCGAGGTTCGCGACGACGCGATCATGGCGACGGGCCGCTCCGACTATCCGAACCAGGTGAACAACGTGCTGGGCTTCCCCTTCATCTTCCGGGGCGCCCTGGACGTGCGCGCGCGCGGTGTGAACCCGGAGATGATGCTCGCGGCCACCCACGCCCTCGCGACGCTCGCCCGCGAGGAGGTGCCCGACACCGTCCGCGGCGCGTACGATGGCTCGGACATCAAGTTCGGCCGTGACTACCTCATCCCGAAGCCCTTCGACCACCGCGTCCTGTTCTACGTCGCGCCGGCCGTCGCCAAGGCCGCGATGGAGACGGGCCTCGCCCGCACCGAGGTGAACCTGGACGAGTATGTGGATCGACTCCGTGCCAGCCTCGGGCCCGGCCGCGAGGTCATGCGGTGGATGACCAACCGCGCTCGGCGGCACCCTGCGCGCATCGTCTTCCCGGAGGGCCACAACGACACGATCATCCGCGCCGCCGCGCAGATGGTCGAGGAGGGCGTGGCGGTGCCGGTCCTCATCGGCCGCCCGCGCCGCGTGGAGGAGAAGGCCCACCTGCTCGGGGTCAAGCTCGACGGGGTCGAGATCGTGTACGCCGCCGAGTTGGAGTCGAAGCGGCACGGATACGCGGAGAAGCTGTTCCAGCAAAGGGGTCGCAAGGGGCTCACGCTGGCCGAGGCGCGTTGGAACATGTACCGGCCGATCTTCTTCGCCTCGTCCATGGTCAAGGCGGGGGAGGCGGATGCGATGGTGGCGGGCATCGAGGCGAACTACGCCGAGATCCTCCGACCGATGTTGCAGGTCATCGGTCCCGCCGAGGGCGTTCGCCGGGTGGCCGGACTGTACATGGTCGCGTTCCCGAATCGGGAGCTGATGTTCCTGGCCGACACGACGGTCAACATCGAGCCGGACGCGCAGACACTCGCCGACGTCGCCCTGCTGACCGCGACCTTCGTGCGCGACCTGGGCATCCGGCCGCGCATCGCCATGGTCAGCTTCTCCAACTTCGGATCCGTCGATCACCCGGAATCGCGCAACGTCGCCGAGGCGGTGCGCCTCGTGCAGGCGGCGGACCCGGAGCTCGAGATCGATGGGGAGGTCCAGGCCGACACGGCCGTGGAGCTGCACAAGCTCAAGGGGGTCTACCCCTTCAGCCACCTCGAGGGACCGGCGAACGTGCTGATCTTCTCACGGCTGTCCGCGGCGAACGCCGCCTACAAGCTGCTTGATCGGCTCGGGGGCGCCGACACCATCGGTCCCGTGCTTCTGGGCATGGACAAGCCCGTGCACGTGTTGCAGCGCGGGTGTTCGGTGCAGGACGTTCTGAACCTCGCCACGGTGGCCTCGGTGGACTGGCAAGCGCGGACCAAGCAAATTTAAGGTCTTGGCCGAAATCCACCGAGGGACAACGACAGACAGATGAGCACCGAAACGCAGGATCGCATCGTCCCGGAACGCCCTGTGGCCGCTGCCACCACCGCGGGGACCTACGGTCTCGAGAACCACGGGCTGACGCCGCAGAAGACGGTCCACTGGAACCTGTCGCCGGCACGCCTCTACGAAGAGGCGTTCGCGCGGAACGACGGCGAGCTGGCTCACATGGGCGCGCTGTCCACCTCGACCGCCCCGCACACGGGACGCTCGCCGAACGACAAGTTCGTCGTCCGCGACGAGACCACCGAGAACGTGGTGGACTGGGGGAAGGTGAACGTGCCGATGTCCCCGGAGCATTGGGCGGCCCTGCGCGCGGACGTCGTCGCCTACCTCGAGGGCCAGAGCCTGTTCGTCCGGGACGCGCGTGCGGGCGCGGACGAGGCGTACGGCATCAACGTGCGCGTGGTGACCGACAGCCCGTGGCACTCGCTGTTCGCGTACAACATGTTCCTGCGACCCACGCCCGAGGATCTCGAGCACATGGTGCCGGACTTCACCGTCCTGCACGCGCCACACTTCAAGGCCGACCCGGCCAGGCACGGCACGACCTCGGGCGCCTTCATCGTGGTCAGCTTCTCTGCGAAGGAAGTGCTCATCGGAGGGACGCGGTACGCCGGCGAGATCAAGAAGTCGATCTTCTCGGTGCTGAACCACATCCTGCCGGACCAGGGCGTGTTCCCGATGCACTGCTCGGCCAACGTCGGCAGGGACGGGGACGTTGCGCTCTTCTTCGGCCTGTCCGGCACAGGGAAGACCACGCTGTCCGCCGATCCGGACCGCGGTCTGATCGGGGACGACGAGCACGGATGGAGCCGGCACGGGGTGTTCAACTTCGAGGGCGGTTGCTACGCCAAGACCATCCATCTCTCCCCGGCCGGTGAGCCGGAGATCTTCCGGGCGACCCAGATGTTCGGGACGATCCTGGAGAACTGCGTCCTGGACGAGAAGACGAGGGAGATCGACTTCGGGGACGGCTCGATCACCGAGAACACGCGCGCGTCCTACCCGATCCACTACATCCCGAACGCGGTGCTCAGCGGGCAGGGTGGCCTGCCCAAGAACGTCGTGTTCCTCACGGCCGACGCCTTCGGCGTGCTGCCTCCGATCTCGCGCCTGACGCCCGAGCAGGCGATGTATCACTTCCTGTCGGGGTACACGGCGAAGCTCGCCGGAACGGAGCGCGGCGTGACGGAGCCGAAGGCCACGTTCAGCGCTTGTTTCGGCGCTCCCTTCCTTCCCCGACATCCCGGCGTGTACGCGGAGATGCTGGGCGAAAGGCTGCGGGCCGGGAACGTGCGCGTATGGCTGGTGAACACGGGATGGTCCGGGGGGCCGTACGGTACGGGCAGCCGGATGTCGCTCGGCCACACCAGGTCGATGATCAAGGCGGCGTTGGCGGGCCAGCTGGACCACGCCGAGACCGAGACCGATCCGGTATTCGGCCTGCACGTGCCCCGGACCGTGCCGGGTGTGCCGTCCAAGCTGCTGAACCCGCGCTCCACCTGGGCAGAGGGCGACGCGTACGACGCCCAGGCGGCGAAGCTGGCCAAGATGTTCAAGGACAACTTCCAGAAGTTCGCCGACCAGGTGCCGGACGAGGTCAAGGCCGCCGGGCCGCGCTGACAGGGACGGCGTGACGAGCGCGTCGACGCCGAACGAAGGGACCGGAGGCGCGCCTCCGGTCCCTTCGTTATGGGTGCTCGTGCGTACCTACCTGAAGATCTCGCTGCTAGGCTTCGGCGGGCCCAACGCGCACCTGGCGCTCATGCTGGACGAGGTGGTGGAGCGACGCCGATGGATCTCGCGGGAGCACTTCCTCGAGATCGTCGCGCTCACGAACCTCCTCCCTGGCCCCAACTCGAGCGAAGTGGCGATCCACGTCGGCTACACGCAGCGGGGCTGGGCCGGAGCGCTCGCAACGGGACTCACGTTCCTGGTCCCCACGTTCGTGATGGTGACCGTCCTCTCGGCGCTCTACTTCCGCTTCGGGACCCTCCCGCAGGTCGCGCCGATCTTCTGGGCGCTGCAGCCCGTGATCGTCGCCATCGTGTTTTCCGCCGGGTGGAAGATCGCCCGCGCCGGGGTGAAGACGGGTGCGCAGGGTCTGCTCGCGGCGGTGGGCGCCGCGGTGAGCCTGGCGTCGGGCCAGGCCGTCATCGCGGCGATGGTGGTGGGTGGGGCCGCGACGTGGTGGCTACGGAGGGAAGAGCGTGGCCGCCCGGCCGCCGGCTCCGGGGAAGCCGCCCCGGAGGAAGTGGAGCGCAGGGGGGGCGGGGTGATCCTGCCGGTGATCTCCGCCGCGACGGGGATGGGCGCCGCCCTCGGGACCCTCGGTTCGGTCTTCCTGACCCACCTGTGGATCGGTTCCGTGCTCTTCGGCGGGGGATACGTCCTGGTGGCGTCTGCTGCAGCCATACGCCGTCGGCCAGTATGGATGGCTGACCGCCCCGCAGTTCCTCGACGGCGTCGCGATCACGCAAGCCGTGCCCGGGCCGATCTCGACGCTGTCGGCGTTCGTCGGATACGCGGCGGGGGGCGTGCCGGGGGCCATCCTCGGCACGGCCGGCATCTATCTGCCGGCGTTCGTCGGGGTGCTCCTCGTCGCACCGCGTCTCGCACGGCTCCGGGAGGTGGCGGCGGTCCGACACGCCCTGGAGGGCGTGGTGGCGGTGGTGGCGGGCGCGGTGCTGGGAGTGGGCGTCTCGCTGGCGCTGGCGGGTGTGCGCGATCCGGTGGCCGCGCTGCTCGCCATGGCCGCGCTCGTCCTGGCGGTGTGGAGGAAGGTGCCGGCCCTCTGGCTGGTGGCGGGCGGGCTCGGCGTGGGTGCGCTGCGCGCGCTGCTCGCCTGACCTTCAGCGCCCGACCCCCCGCCGCCGGTGCCATGCTCCGGCGGCCAACGCGCCCACGAGGAGCGCGAGCAGCGTCCCGAGCGAGGCCTTACGAGGCAGCGCCGGACCGGGGCTCACCGTCCCCACGTGCGCCGCGACCCATGAGGCCGTCCACGCTCCGATCGGCTTGCCGAAAGCGGTCTCGAACGCTTGGGCGACGTCGTCCTGTCGACCTCCAGAAACGGCCGAACCGCTCGGCTCCGTACTCGCGCTCCAGGTCGCTGAGGAGATACGTCGCCGCCAGCGTGAGGGTGGGGGGCTCGCGCCGGTTCGTAGACCCCACCGAGAACCGACGGGAGAGCGCGGACCGCACGTGCATCCGACAGGTCCTCCAGAAGCGCGCTCCGGCGGGGGGAGAGGAGCTGGTCGGCACATGCCTCCCGCTCGCCGGCCATGCACCGCTGCAGGCCCAGGTCGGTATCGCGCCAGAATCCGTCGCCCCGACCGAAGGCCGCGCGTCCCGTGAGCTGCTGCGTCCTCTCCCCGGACGGGAGGTGGGGGCGTCGTGCTCTCGGCGAAGCGCAGCGCGCCGGCTCGGAGCCACGCCGTCACCGCCGGGCCCGGGAGGCCGTGGCGGGCCACGAGCCGGCAGGCCCGGGCCAGGTCGCTGTGCCGCTCCCCGTCCGCGCCCCTCCACGTGTGGATCTCGTCGCGCCCCGCCGGGCCCCGCCCGACCAGGAGCTGGATGCAGTACGGCGCCCCGTCGAAGGTCCCGACGTACGTCTCCTGACGTGCGCGTGCGCCGGGACGGGAGTCGCCTTCGCTGGCGAAGGCGGGCGGCTGCACGAAGTACCCCACCGTCACGTCCTTGCCGGCCTGCTCCCGGTCCGACAGCTCGGCACGCAACAGGGTGCGTATCGTCTGGAGCACCGAGGGAGCCGACCCGGGGCGGGCGCCCACGGCGATGCCGTCCCGGGCGGTGGCCAGCGCCAGCGCGGGGAGGGAGTCCATCCAGCGCATCCTCTGGATCAGCGCCTCGGTGCGCGTCACCTCCGCGCGTAGCGCCGCGGCCCGTACCTCCTCGTGCAGCCTGGCGTGGGCGTTCGCCTCACGTACGTGGACGGTGGCAGCGTCCACAGCGAGACGAGGGCGCATCCCCCCACCGTCAGCCCGAGCCAGAGCTTCAACGCACGCGCCATCGGGTGCTCCTCATGGCCAGCGCCGCCAGTGCGGCGATCCACATCAACGAGAACAGGAGGTGCGGGTCGAGGGCCGCGCGGGTCCGCGGGGCTCCCTGGAGCACCCACGTTCGCCAAGCCGCGGCGAGCTCTTCGGTGCCCAGACCGGAGGCGCGGCGCAGGGCATCGCCGGGGGTCGCCCCGGGGTCCTCACGCAACCGATCCCACGCCCCGGCCCCTCCGGCGCGGAGGGCCAGCCAGACCATGGCGCTGCGGGAGTTGCGATCGCGGATCGGGCCATACAGCCGGTACCGGGACAGGTACTCGTCACAGTCGGCGACGGAGCCCGACTCGACGCACGAGGTCCAGAGAACCTGGCCCTGCCGGCTCCCCGGCGCCCAGGAGGAGACGAGGGCGCGGCGCTGCTCCGGCGTGTACCAGTCGTCGAGGGGCGCCTCGTCCAGGTCCAGGCCCAGCGCCGTCCAGCAGGCGACCGGGTCCGCCTCGAGGCAGTCGCGGTTGGCCTTCGACGCGGTCATGGCGAGATCCAGATAGGCCGCGCGGCGGGCTTCCTCGTCCGGCGGCCGGACGGAGGAGCCCGCCCATTGGGCGAGGGACGGAGGAAGGTCGATCCCCAGCGTCGTGGCGATGACGTTCTCCACGCCGGACCGCACCGCCGAAGCCGGCCGCCACGCCGCCAGCTCGACGCGCCGCACCGTTCCCTGCGCATCGATCTCGGCTGGTTCGGCCGACCATTGGAAGACGTAGGTCGTACCGGTGATCGCCGGGCTCGACGCCACGAACCGGGCGTATTCCTTCCACACGTCCGAGAAGAATCCCTGCGCGGCACGCTGCTGGTCCGTGGGCGCGAGGATGCGCAGCGGTCCCACGGCGAAGGTGTCCACCGCCGTGAGCCGCCCCGGCTCGGACGCCCTGTACCACGCCGCCCGGGCGGCTCGGGCGGCTCGGGCGGCCTCGGCCGCCAGCGGCGCGATCTCGTGGAGGTGCCGGACCAGCTCCTCTTCGGTCTGCTGCCCGCGCACCGGCGCCGGAAGGACCGCCAGCGCCAGGGCGATCCCCACCATCGCCCGATGGCTCGTCCGCTCAGACATCGATCAGCGTCCAGTTCCCGGTGAACACCTGGAACGGCCCCGGCGCGGAGACGAGGGCGTGGAAGACCCACTGCACCACGTCCGTGTGCCGGAGGATTCCGAAGTAGGGGAAGACGAACTGCGAGAGGAAGTTGCCGAAGACGAGGAACACGACGCATCCGGCGAGCACCCATACGGTCGTCCTCACCGTCCCCGCGGCCATCGCGAAGAGCAGCGCGTAGGAGACGAGGATCGCGGCGAGGAAGCGGACCGCGAGCTGGTTCGGGTAGGCGTGAAGCCCCACCGGCAGCGAGATCGAGCCCACCGCGATGTGCGCCCCGAGCCAGAAGGCGGCGGCCGGAAGAAGGGCGAGCACCGCGCCCGCGCCCATCTTGACCGCGGCGTAGCGCCAACGGGAGAGGGGGAGGCTGAGGGCATAGACGTGGCCGAGCTGATGGTCCCAGTTCCATGCGGACAGCGCGAGCGTCACGCCGATGGCCGCGGCGAGCAACGGGAAGAAGGGGAGCCAGACCTGGTAGGTCGAGATCACCCGGTACGCCTCCAGCGTCGGGCCTTCCATGCCCGGCGCGGATCCGAGCCCCTGGACGGACAGCAACGGAAGACCGTAGGCCGCGACGACGAACGGCAGCAGAACGAAGCGGATCTGCTTCCAGTGGAGAAACAGCATCGGCTGAACCATGGCTCAGCTCCGGTAGAGGGGCTTGGGCCTCGAAGAGCGGAGGAGCTCGACGAAGCCCTCCTCCAGGTCGAGGTCCATGACGTCGCGAAGGGCGATACCCGCCCCGTCGAAGTAGTGACGCATCGGCTCCTGCCACCCACGCACGATCCACGTTTCGGAGCCTGCGCCGTTCAGGCGCTCGCGGGAGAGGATCGTGAACGGCGGCTCCTCCGGAACGGCGGGCGCGTCGGCGACCTTGATGCGCTTGATCCCGTTCTTGAAGGCCTGCATGGGCAGCTCGGCGACGAGCCGCCCGTCGTCCATCACGCCCACCCAGTCGCAGATGCGCTCGAGCTCGTGGACCAGATGGCTCGAGATGAAGACGGTCGCGTTGGTCTCGGAGACGTAGTCGAGCAGCGCCGTGAGGACGTCACGACGCACCACCGGATCCAGGCCGTCCGTCGGCTCGTCCAGCACGAGCAGGTCGGGCCGCTGGGAGAGGGCGAGCAGCATGAGGAGCTTCCCGGTCTCCCCCTTCGACATGCGCGAGATCTTCCGCTCGGGGTCCAGGCCCAGCCGCTCCGAGAGCTCCTCGGCCCACCCGGCGTCCCACAGCTTGAAGAACGAGGCGTGGAAGCGGACCTGCTCGCGCACGGTCAGCGCCGGGTAGACGTGGGGCCGCTCCGGCACGTAGCCGACCCGCCCGAGGATCTTCGGCATCTCCCCCGGCACGTCGCTTCCCAGGACCCGGATTGTGCCGCGATCGGGCTTCAGCATCCCCATGAACATCCGGATCGTCGTGGTCTTCCCCGATCCGTTGGGACCGAGGAAGCCGTAGATCGAGCCGGTCGGCACGCGCAGGCTCGAGTTCCTTCACCTCGAAGGATCTGCCGGCGCGCCACGCGACGTCCGTCATCTCGATGGCGTTATTCACGGATCTCGACTCCGGTTTCCACGTTCAGGGCCCGCATGAGCTCCTCCACCGAGATCCCCAGGCGAGCCGCGTCCTGCAGCAGGGTGCGCACCAGCATGGTGGCCTGTGCCGCCCGCTCCTCCTCGCGGACGAACGTCGGCACCTCCTGGATGAACGTTCCCTGGCCGTGTCGCAGCACGACGAAGCCGTCTGCGGCGAGGTCCCGATAGGCCTGCACGACGGTCGCGGGGTTCACCCGTAGGGTACGCGCCAGCACGCGCACGGAGGGAAGGGTGTCTCCGGGTCCCAGCTCCCCCGCGGCGACCGCCATGCGCACGCGCGCGGCGATCTGCTCGTAGAGCGGGGTCGGGCTCCTCGGGTCGATGTCGTCGAACACGGGCGGCTCAGCTTGCAGTAGAGGCGGCGGGAGGACCACACACGATGGCCCCGTTGGGCCACCCCGGCGGCACCGTGTAACCGTAGCCGAGCCCGCAGATGCGATCGATCGCCGGGTGGGTGAAGACCACCGTCCAGCCCCGTGCGCCCGCCGTCACCACGTCCGCCACCAGATTCTCGGGGCGCTCCCAGTCGAGGGAGTCGATCTCGGAGGTGTACGTGCCATGGCTCGCGTAGTGGACCTCCTGGGCCATCGCCATGTGCTTCAGCGACTCCCGGATCGCGTCGAGGAACTCGCTCTCCGCCGGGCCGCCGGTCCGCGCGGGGCCCTTCGGAGTAGAGAGCCACGCCGGCGGCGGTTCGGTCCGTCCCGCGTCCTCGATCCGGTAGCTCCGCACGAAGTGGACGTCGTTCGCGCCCAACCACCTTCCGAGGACGCGTCTCTCCCCCAGGTACCGCGGATCCAGGCGCGCGGGAACTTCCACCACGGCCTCGGGCCTCCCGGAAGCGCCGAGGACGGTCCAGGCGCGGGTGCCGTCGGGGCCCGCGCCTGGCTCGCGGATCCACAGGCGGCCGTCGCTCGCGACGCGTACGACCCGGTAACCTGGCGGCGACCCCGGCGGGGTCAGGCCGTCCAGCGCGCCGCGGACGCGGCCACGGGTTTCGGGTTCCAGGGCGCCGTCTACCCAGAAACGTCCGTACAGCCAGACGTCCATGCCGAACAGGCTGTCCCCGGAGAGGGCACTCGCGGAGATCTGACGGGCGAAGGAGCCGGCGGAGTCGAAGACGGACAGGCGGCCGGTCGTGCCCTCCAGCGCCGCCACCGAGTCCCCGGGCCACGGATACACACGGGACAGCATCCGGAACTCCCCCGGGCCCTCGCCGCGTCCGCCCCACCGGCGCACGAAGGTGCCGTCCGGTGCGTAGAGGGTCAGCTCCGAAGCTCCTCCGTCCGCCACCACCACACCTCCGGACGGGAGGGGAAGAAGGCCGGTCACGTCCTGGAAGGTGTAGTGCTCGTCCCCTTCCAGGACACCGATTTCGAGATCGGGAGCGCCCGACGTGAGCACCGGGACGGCATTCCCTTCGACGGGGGCCTGTGGCTCGCCGCAGGCGGCGAGCGCGACCACGGTGGTGATGACGGTGATGACTAGGGGCTTCATCGACGGGTCCAGGTGTATCGGTGTATTAGTCTAATAATACAGTAGGACGGTGGACCCTCGACGGGCAAGGGATTTGATGCGCGGCGGGACGGGAGTCCCTGTACGGGGCGCCCTCGAGGACTTAAATAGTCCCCCACCATGGAGAACTTGCCCCCCGCTTCCGGGCCGTCGGAGGATCCTGCCGGACGGTCCGAACGGCACGCGCTCGACGCCGTGCGCGCTGCCCTGCGCGACGACTTCGAGATCCTCCGTACGCTGGGGCGCGGGAAGATGGCCTCCGTGTACCTCGCCCGGGACCGCATGCTCGGCGTCCTGGTCGCGATCAAGGTGCTGAACGCGGAACAGGCCCGGGACGAGACGGTGCGGCGCCGCTTCGAGCGCGAGGCACGGGCGGCGGCCTCGCTGGCGGAGCATCCGAACGTGGTGGCAGTCCAACGCTTCGGACGACTCCCCGACCAGAGGCCCTACCTGATCATGCAGTACGTGAAGGGTCGCACCATGGAGGAACGCCTGAAGGCCGAAGGCCGGCTCTCCATGGCGGAGGCGAAGCAAGTGATCCGCGAGGTCGCCTCGGCCCTGGAAGTCGCCCACGCCAACGGCTTCCTGCACCGTGATGTGCGACCCGCGAACATCCTCTGGGACGAAGAGCACCGGCGGGCCCTCCTCACCGACTTCGGCATCGCGGCCATCCTCGCCTCCAGCGGAGAGGAGACCACTCGCCTCACCCGCACCGGCCAGCTCATGGGCGAGCTGCGCTACCTGAGCCCCGAGCAGCTCCACGACGCCGAGCTGACCGAGATGGCGGACGTGTACCTCCTCGGGGTGCTCGGCTACGAGCTGCTGACCGGCGAGGGGCCGTACGTGGCTCGCTCGAACACGGATTGGATCACCGCCCACCTGCGGCAGGAGCCGCGGGACCTGCGCACGCTCAGGCCGGACGTCGACGCCGCCACCGCCGACCTCCTGAAACGATGCCTGGCGAAGGAGCCGATGCACCGGCCCAGCGCGGCGGACGTGGTGCGGATTCTCGAGGGGCGCACAGGGGGAGGCGCGGACTCGCAGGGGGAGAGCGTCGGTGGCGACCTGGCCGAGCTGGTCAAGCGCCGGGTGCCTCAGATCGTGCTCGTGGCGATCGGCGGCGCCATCACGCTGATCGGGCTGGCCGACGCACTGGAGGATCTCATGCCTCCCGACTCGAAGCTCCTCACCGTCGTTTTCTCCGTCGCCGGGGTGGTTGCATCGGCGGTGGTGGCGTGGTTCCATGGCGAGCGAGGTGAGCAGCGCGCCCCCGTGATCGAGTACCTCCTGCTCGGCCTGATCGCTGCGGCGTGGTTGGTCGTGAGCGGCTGGATCATCGTCACCAGTTGAGGAGCGCAGGTCTCCAGATGAACCCGATTCGTCCGAAGTGCTGGCGTCCGCCGTCGCGGTGCTGATGTCCACCGCGCCCATCTCGGCCCAGGCCCCCGCGGCCGTGCCGCCGCAGGCCCCGGCCCGCTACCATCCCCTGCCACCGGTCCGTCAACAGGCGGAGGAGATGCAAGGGTGGGTCGAGCAGCGGCTCACCAAGGTCCTTCCCGGGCTCATGTCCGAGTACGGCGCGGACATGTGGATCCTGTCGATGCGCGAGTACGGCGAGGACCCCGTCTTCTGGTCGATGATCTCGGAGACGACGTTCGCGGCGCGCCGGCGCTCGATCTACGTCTTCACCCGCCAGCCCGACGGGTCGTTGGAGCGCCTGGCGCTTGGGGGCTCCGACCAGGGGGGCCTCTTCAAGATCTACCGCTCGCCCCACCCGACGCCCACCGGCCAGGAGGCGGAGCTGTGGGGGGACGAGCAGTGGCGGCTGCTGCGCGAGATCGTCGCGGACCGGGACCCCGGCGACATCGTCCTGAACATCGATGACACGTGGGCGTTCGCGGATGGCCTCGGCGCGGGGGAGCGGGAGGCGCTCGAGAAGGCCCTCGGGCCGGAGTACCTGAAGCGCGTGAAGCGGGAGCCGCGCCTGGCCGTCGACTACATCGCGGTGCGCGTCCCGGAGATGATGCCGCGCTACCGCGCCATCGAGGAGACCGTGCACGCCATCATCTCCGAGGCGTTCTCCAACTCCGTCATCACCCCCGGCGTGACCACCACCGAGGACGTCGTCTGGTGGCTCCGCCAGAAGGTGAACGACCTGGGCTTCGGGACGTGGTTCCAACCGTCGGTGGCCGTACAGCGAGCCGACGGTGAGCACGAGGGACCCGACGCCGTCATCCAGCGGGGCGATCTGCTGTGGACGGACTTCGGCGTCATCGGGGAGCGGCTCAAGACCGATACGCAGCACCTCGGCTACGTGCTGAAGGAGGGCGAGACCGACGCCCCCGCCGGGCTGAAGGCGTGCATGGCGGCGAGCAACCGCATGCAGGACATGACCCTCGAGGAGATGACGCCCGGCCGAACCGGGAACGAGGCTCTGGCGGCGGTCCTGAGCCGGATGAAGAACGAGGGCATCACCGGGTCCCTGTACTCGCACCCCATCGGTGACCACGGCCACGGCGCCGGCCCCCTCATCGGCCTGTGGGACCGCCAGGAGGGCGTGCCCGGACGCGGGGACGCGAAGATCCGCCCGTCCACATGGTTCAGCATCGAGCTGCAGGCGACGGTGCCCATCCCCGAGTGGGGCGGGAAGACCGCATCGTGCCGCCAGGAGGAGGAGGCGTACCTGGACGGCAACGGCGACCGGCACTGGACCTTCCGGCGGCAGGAGCGGTTCCACCTGGTATGGTGAGACCGAACGGAGGTGACGGCGGGTCGCCGGACCGCGTCGAAGGGGGTGTCACGAGCGCAGGGAGCCCGTGAGCGACCATCCCTCCTTCCTCCAGGAGTTGAAGCGTCGTAAGGTCGTGCGCGCGGCCGTCGTGTTCGCGGCGGTCTCGTGGGCGGTGCTCCAGGTGGCCGACATCGTGCTGCCGGCGCTGGGCCTCCCCGAGAAGATGATGACGGGGCTGGTCGTCGTGCTGGTCCTGGGGTTCCCCGTGACCTTGGCGCTGGCGTGGGCGTTCGACGTCACCCCCACGGGGGTGAAGCGGGCCGCGAAGGCCGAGCCCGCCCAGGTGGCGTCGCCCTACGGCTGGCTTTCGCTGCGCACCGTGGGGGTCGCCGCGGTCCTGGTCGCCGTCGGCTG
The DNA here is from genome assembly GCA_963848895.1 of uncultured Gemmatimonadales bacterium. GTDB lineage: Bacteria > Gemmatimonadota > Gemmatimonadetes > Longimicrobiales > Gaopeijiaceae > SZUA-318. The sequence goes on along the minus strand of CAWKGE010000009.1, from coordinate 313,949 downwards.
GCTGGGTGGCCGCTTCCTCCACGGAGGTAGCGGGGGCGGCGGCGATGGCGGCCCCGAGCACTCGGGCCTCGCCTCGGTGGCGGTCCTTCCCTTCCGCGACCTGGGCACGAGCGCCGATTCCGTCCACTTCGCCGACGGCGTCCAGGACGACATCCTCACCCAGCTCGGGCGTCTCGGCGCGCTCCGGGTCACGTCGCGCACGTCCACCGAGCGGTATCGGGAAACGGAGAAGGACATCCCCACCATCGCCAGCGAGCTGGGGGTGCGAGCGGTGCTGGAGGGTGGGGTGCAGCGCACGCCGCAGCGGGTCCACATCAACGTCCAGCTCATCGACGGCGTCACCGACGAGCACCTGTGGGCCGAGACGTACGACCGGGAGCTCACGGCCGACAACGTCTTCACCATCCAGTCGGAGATCGCCCGAAAGGTGGCGGAGGCGCTGAAGGCCACCCTCACGCCGGCGGACGAGAAGACGCTGGCAGAGGTGCCCACCCGCGATCTGGAAGCCCTGGACCTGTACCACCGGGGTCGTCGTCTCATGGACGAGACCGACGACCCGGAGGCCCAGGCTGCCGCCATCGCGGTCTTCCAGGAGGCGGTGCGGCGCGATCCGTCGTTCGCGCGCGCGTGGGCGGAGCTCACCCGGGCGCTGAGCTGGCAGATCCGCGAGGGCGCCGGCCGGGACACGCTGTCGGCTCGTCAGGCCCGCGACCGCACGCAGGAGTTGGCCCCGGGCAGCGTGGACGCCAACCTGGCCGAGGGCTACTACCTCTACTACGCGCAGGGCGACTTCGAGGGGGCCTTGGCCGCCCTCGAGCGGCTCGACGCCGTGCAGTCCAACAACTCGGACCTGGTCTTCTACCGGGCCAACGTCCTGCGCCGCCTCGGCCGTTGGGACGAGGCGACGGCCCTCTTCGAGCGGACTGTGGAGCTCGCGCCGGAAGACGCGCGCGCGCTCTCAGAGCTCGGATGGGCGTACCAGACCCAGCGGCGCTTCGACGAGGCCTGGGACATGTATCAACGCGCCATTCGGGCGGCGCCGGAGTTCTCCCAGCCGGTTCGCACCGAGGTCGACGTTGCGCTGTGGGGCCGGGGCGACACGACCGCGGGCGCGCGCCCTCCTTCCGTCGTTGATGCGCGTGGCCGAGGACGACTATCCGGCCTTGGTCAGTGCCGATCTGGTCTACGTCCAGCGCAATCCGGCTGCCCTGGACATGGCCCGCGAGGTCCACCTGCCCCCGACGAGCTTCTCCCAGTACTATCTGCACCCCGACGGCCCCGTGCAGCTCTGGCGTGCCCGCATGGCCTGGGGTCTCGGCGACACCGCCCGCGCACGGACAGCGGCCACCGAGCTGGAGCCCGCGCTCGTCGAGGCCATGCCGGCCCTTGCCGAAGGCGGCGCACCCGCTCCGGAGGGCGAAGATCTGTTCGGCGTGAACGCGAGCCTCCACGCCATCCGGGGGTGGGTGCTGGCCTTCCGGGGTGAGCACGCCCGCGCCCTGGCCGAAGCCGACAGCGCGGTGGCGCTCTACGGTCCGGAGCACGACGCCGGCGACGGCGTGACCATGCTCAGGCAGCGGGCCTTGATCCGCGTGGTCGCCGGCGATCCGGGAGGCGCCGTGGCGGACCTGCGGAGGCTGTTGGAGCTCCCGGGGCTGACGACCCGGTGGGAGCTGCGCCTGGATCCGTTCTACGACTCGCTGCGGGGGCGGGCTGACTTCCAGGAGTTGGTGCGAGAGCCGAGCGGCTGAGGGGTCAGGCCGGCACGCTCCAGCGGCACCAGGGCGCTTCCCGGCGGACCCTCAGAACAGCCCCACCCTCCCCTTCACGCTTGTGATGAGCTTCACCGGGTCGTAGCCGACCCCCTGCTTGAACACCATCTCCACGTTGCGGATATCCGCGATGTTGGCCGCCGGGTTCCCGGCGATCACCACCAGGTCGGCCTGCTTGCCGACTGCCAGGGAGCCCACCCGGTCGGCCCGGCCCAGGTAGGTTGCGCCGTTGAGGGTGCAGATGCGTATCGCCTCTTCGGGGGTGAATCCGGCCTCCACGAGGAGCTCCACCTGCCGCTGGTCCGAGTATCCCGGGATGACACCGCCGTAGCCCGTGGGGTCCGTGCCGGCGAGGAGGAGCCCACCGGCCCGCGCGAACCGCAGCTCCATCGCCATCGCCAGCGGAAAGAGGGAGGCATAGGGCGATTCGGCGTTCTGCCGGACCTGGGCGAAGGTCCGGTCGAACTGCTCCTTCAAGATGGGGTCCAGCACGTCCAGGCCCGGGGGCTCGGGCCGCCCGGGCGTGAACGTCTCGAACACCGTGAGCGTGGACGTCACCGCGACGCGCTGCTTCACCAGGAAGTCCACCAGCGCCCCGAACTCGGGTCCGTCCGGATCGACCTCGGCCAGCGCGGCCATCCCGACGTTCTGGCCCGGGCACACATCGGGCTGCTTGTCCTTCACGAAGTCCGTGGCGACGAGGAAGCCGTGCTCCAGGTCGTCGATGCCGAGCTCCGCCGCCTCGCGGTAGGTCACCGAGCAGAGGTGCCCGGTGATCTTCAAGCCGCGTCCGTGGGCCTCCGCGGCCGCCGTCCCCAGCTCCGCACGGGTGATGTGCATGTAGGCCTTGAACGACGTCGCGCCGGCATCGGCCCAGAAGTCGACCATGCGGCGTGCGTCGGCGGCGTCCTTCAGCGCGTACATCTGGCCGAGGGGGAGGCCGGGACCCTGCAGGTACGGCGCCGTGGCGTCGATCCACGGCCCCGGCTTCTCGCCGTCCTCGATGGCCCGGGCGATGGCCAGCTCGCCGTACCCGTTCACGTTCCCTCCCGTGCGCATCGACGTCACCCCGCCGGCGAGGTACAGTCGCGTGAAGCTCTCGGTGAGGTTGCCGTAGACTCCCGGTCCCGTCGGGTAGTACAGGTGCTCGTGCATCATCACGAGCCCGGGGATCACCGACCTGCCCGTGAGGTCCATGACCCGCGCCCCGTCGGGAATCTGTATGGAGGACGTGGGGCCCATCGCCACGATGTCGCCGTCACGGATGACCAGGGCCTGGTCCGGCCGCGCGGGTGCCCCGGTGCCGTCGATGACGCGCACGTGGGTGAGCGCCACCACCGGGGTGTCCACCACGACGTACTGGCGGACGTTGGCCGAAAGGGTGGGCGTCTGGGCGGCGGCGGGCGTCGCGAGCAGGGCCAGGGCGAAAAGGCCGGCGGCGAGGTTCGTACGCATCCGATGAGCTTACGGCCGCGCGGTGGTGACGTCCACCCGAGATGGCGCAAAGCGGCTCCACCCGACATCTTCCGATTCTCTCGACCCTCCGACCCCCCGCGTTTTTGGCCAGCAACCCTCCCACGAGGCGCCGCTCCTTCGATCGGCGCATCATCGAGGGCCCCCTCCCGGGGGCCGTCTGGCGGCTGGCGTGGCCCACGATGCTCCAGAACGTCATCGGAGGGCTCCAGGGCGTCATCGACCACGTCATGGTCGGCCACTACGTCGGCTACACCGGCAACGCCGCCATCGGGGTGTCGTGGCAGATCTTCCTCGTGGTCATCGTGTTCATCTCGTCGGTCTTCACCGGGATGGGTGTGCTGGTGGCCCGCTTCACCGGCCAGAACGACGTCGACAAGGTGAACCGGACGGTCTATCAGGCCTTCCTGACGGCGGCGGTGCTGTCCGTCGGGATCATGGCCCCGTTGGGGTACTTCCTCGCGCCGAAGCTGCTGGTGCTGGTGAACGCCGCGCCCGAGGTGCAGGCCGAAGCGCTGCCGTACCTGCGCACCATGTTCGTGTTCAGCTTCGGCATGATGATGTTCTTCATGACCGGCGGAGCCTTTCGGTCGGCCGGTGACGCGCAGACGCCCCTTCGGCTGGGAGTCGTGCTCACCGTCCTGAACATCTTCCTCAACGTGATCTTCATCCGCGGGCTCGGCCCCATCCCGGCGTTCGGGACCACCGGGGCGGCGATGGGCACCGTCATCGCCGGGGGCGTGGTGAGCATGATCGTCCTGGGGCTCCTGCTGTCGGGGCGGGCGGTGGTGGCGTTCCGGGGGCTCACTTCGTGGCGCCCGGATCTTCACATCATTCGCGAGCTGTTCCGCTTCGGGCTGCCCACGGGGATCCAGGGCGTGGCGATGAACCTCGGGGGGGTCTTCCTCCTCCGCTTCGTGGGCTCGCTCCCGCAGAGCGCGGAGGCGCAGGCGGTCTACGCGGTGAGCTACACGCAGCTGTTCTCGTTCATCACGTGGACGTCCGTGGGGATCATGGGAGCCACGGCAGCGATCGCCGGCCAGAACCTCGGCGCGAACAAGCCGGAGCGCTCCGTGCACGCCGTGCGGGTGGCGTCGGGCATCGGCCTCAGCGTGGCCGTGTTCATCGGCGCCCTCTTCGTCCTCATGCCCCGCGCTCTTCTGGGTATCTTCGACATGCACGAGCCCGAGCTCCTGCGCCTCGGCGTCCAGCTCCTGCGCTACCTGAGCGTCTCCGGGCTCTTCATCACGGTGGCGCTCGCGTACACGGGCGGGCTCCAGGGCACGGGCGACACCAAGAGCCCGCTCTACATCTCCATCGTCTCGCAGATCGTGATCCCGCTGGGGATGTGCGCGGTGATCCAGGCGGTTCGGGGTCTGAACCCCGGTGACATCTGGCTCGCGATCGTCCTCGGCCACCTCACCCGCTGCGTCCTGAGCGTTGCCCGTTTCCGCCAGGAGAAGTGGCGCAGCATCGAGGTCGACATCGGCCCGGCGCGGGCCTGAGCGCGGAAACCCGCCGGGCGCGGAGGGTACGGGGACCCGGAGAGACGACCACCAACCCGACGGGAGGCAATCGCATGGCCAGGCAGTACTGGCTGATGAAGTCCGAGCCCGACGTCTATTCCATCGACGACCTGGAGCGGGACGGCTCCACGATGTGGGACGGCGTGCGCAACTACAGAGCACGCAACAACATGCGGGCCATGAAGGTCGGTGACGAGGTCCTCTACTACCACAGCAATCAGAATCCTCCGGCGATCGTAGGTGTGGCGCGTGTGAGCCGCGAGGCCTATCCGGACCCGACGCAGTTCGACTCGAAGAGCAAGTACCACGACGAGAAGTCCGACCCGGACGATCCCCGCTGGTGCCTGGTGGACATCGAGTTCGTCGCCAAACTCCCGCATCCGGTGGGCCTGGACGACGTGAAGGCCGAGAAGGCGCTGGCGGAGATGGAGCTCGTCCGCTACGGGCGGCTCTCGGTGCAGTCCGTACGGGGCTCGGAGTTCGAGCGGGTAAAGAAGATGGGCGGGCTGTAGCCGCGGCCCGCGGCGACCCCGCGGTCCCACCGGGGAGGTTGCCGGGCGGACCGTTTCTTGCAGCACTTCCGGCCGAGAGATCGATCCAGCATCACTGGCCGGCAAACCCGTGACCCAAGACGAATCGCTCGGGAACGGACGTGTTCTCGAGGGGGGCTTCAAGCGCTTCGCGCCGGGGGCCGAGCAGATCCACGTCCCCACGTCGTCCAGGAAGGCGGCGCTCGCGGGTATCGCCATGTACCCGGCGTGCCGGCCGGAGGCGGCGCGCGCCCAACGGATGGCGTGGCGGGCGACGGCGCTGCTCGGACCGCGCGCCCTGCGCGGCCGCCCGGCACCGTGGACCCCCCCGATGGACGACGCGGTGTGGAAGGCGCTCACGAGGCAGTGGCGGTGGGAGATCGGCGACTTCGACGCGGTCGCGGTGGCCTCGAGGGGAGGAGAGGACGCCACGCTCCGTCTCCTGCTGATCCAGGACGGGGAGCCCGGCGCCGTGGCGAAGGTCGCCCCCGCCGGATCGCCGGGACTCGAGCGCGAAGAGACCGCGCTCCGGCTCCTGGTCCGCTCCCGTCCGCACGGCTTCAGCGTGCCCCAGGTGGTGGGCAGCGGGGAGGCCAACGGTTGGCGCTTCCTTCTCACCCGGCCGCTCCCGCCCGGGATCCACCGCATGCCCACGGCGCCGCCCCTCGGTCGCATCGTCGGCGAGATCCACATGGGACTGTCCTCCCTTCCCCGCCCATCGCCGCTGCCCAACCACTGGTACCCGATGCACGGGGAGCTGGCGCCCTGGACCGTGCGTGAGCTTCCGACCGGCGACCTCATCGTCCTCGACTGGGAGAAGGCCGCGTGGGCGCCTCCCGGTGCCGACGAGGTCTTCTATCGCGCGGCCGCGGCGGCCCTGACGGACGAGGCTCCTGGCCCGATCCACGTGCGGGAGGCTGTGGACTTCTGGCGTCGACAGCTCCGTTCCGGGACCGACCTGCTGTATCGGGGCCAGGACTTCGTGAACCGCCTTCAGCGGGCGCTGGACCGGATGGGCGCCTAGCTCGCGCGTTCCGTCCCCCTCCTTGCCGGGTGGGACTGCGATCCGGAGGTTGGGGCATGGTCGACCTCTTCACGACCAACGGCCGCGCGGCCCGCGAGTTCCGCCACCGGGCCGGCATCGACATGATCGGGATCAACATCGGCTTCCACGACGACGCGCGTGTCGTCATCTCCAGGTGGTGAGCGTGACATGAGCACTCTTTCCGCATCCCCGACCAACGCCGACATCGTCGCCGGGCAGAGGGAGTACCTCCTCCCCGCGATGCTGCACATGTACTCGGAGCCGCTCGCGCTCGTGGAGGGGAAGGGCTCCCACGTGCGCGACGCCGACGGCAAGGAGTACCTCGATCTCTTCAGCGGCATCCTCACCACCTCCATCGGCCACTGCCACCCGCGCATCATCGAGCGGGTGACGGAGCAGATGGGCCGCCTGGGACACGTGTCGACGCTGTATGCCACCGATGTGCAGGTGGAGGCGGCCCGCCGGCTGGCCGAGCTCGCGCCCGGCAACCTGCAGCGCACGTTCTTCAGCAACTCGGGCACGGAGGCTATCGAGACCGCGCTCATGATGGCGTGCCTCCACACCGGCCGGAGCGAGATCATCGCGCTGCGCATGGCCTACCACGGTCGCTCGTTCATGGCGACGAACGTCACCGCGCACGCTTCCTGGCGCCCGCTGGCGACGCGGGTGGCGGGCGTGCATCACGCGCTGTCCCCCTACGCGTACCGCTGTCCCTTCAAGCAGCCGTGCGACGAGACGTGCGCGGAGAAGTTCGCGCGTGACCTCGAGGAAGTGATCGTCACCTCGACCAACGGGCAGCCCGCGGCATTCATCGCGGAGACCATCCAGGGCGTCGGGGGCTACGTCGTGCCGCCTCCGGGCTACTTCCCGCGGGTCGCGGAGATCATCCGCTCCTACGGGGGTCTGCTGATCATCGACGAGGTGCAGGCCGGCTTCGGACGCACCGGGAGGCACTGGTTCGGCATCGAGCACTACGGGGTGCTCCCGGACATCATGGTCATGGCGAAGGGGATCGCCGGCGGATTCCCTGTCGGTGCCACGATCACCACCGACGAGATCGCCGCGTCCTGGAAGGGAAAGACGATCTCGACCTTCGGAGGCAACCCGATCTGCATGGCCGCGATGTGTGCCACCCTCGAGGTGATGAAGGAGGAGCGCGTGTACGCGCGGGCGGAGGAGCGCGGCGCTCAGCTCCGTGAAGGTCTCCTAGCCCTCCAGTCCGAGCACCCGTGGATCGGCGACGTGCGGGGGATGGGGCTCATGCAGGCGCTGGAGATCGTCGAGGAGCCGGTAGGCAAGGAGCCGGACGCGGCCCGCACGAGCGCGCTCCTCGAGGCCTGCCGCGACGAGGGGCTCCTTCTCGGCCAGGGGGGCATGTGGGGCCACTGCGTGCGCATCGGCCCCTCGCTGCTCGTGACCGGGAACGAGATCGCGGAGGGACTGGAGAAGCTGGGGAGAGCCTGCGCGGCGGTGTCCTGACAGACGGACGCCCGTTCGGGCTCACCGCCTTCTGACGAACGAAGGCACCTCCACGGAGTCCGCCCCGCTTGTGTCCCGCATGGCGCGGTCGGCGTCCCGCGCATGCGCCCTGAGCTCGGCTTCCGCCTGCGCCTCCACCCGTCGCGCGTGGTGCAGGAAAACGACCATGGCCGCCGCGGTCGCGAGGTTGACCACCGAGACCCGCGCGTAGCCCATGATGGCCGGGAGGCCGGGTACCAGGGCGCGCAGCGGCAGGAAGAAGCCGGCCTCCATGATTCCGAAGAGCACGAGCGTCACCCACATCGGTCGGTTCTCGTGGGCCTCCATGGAGCGGACCAGGAGCGATCCGATCAGGCCGAGGACGCCGAACAGCGCGAAATGGACGACGGAGAACCACGCCACCGCTTCGAGGCTGGTGGGCAGCGTCGCCTGGAGGGGGGTCCCGAACAGCAGGGTGCTCCCGAGCGCCGAGGGGGTGAAGAGCGCTCGGCCGTGGACCGCGTCCGACAGGAGGAAGAGGAGCGCGAGCAACGATCCGCCGATGGCTCCCGAGTAGAACGTCTCGTACAGGATGTCGTTGATCTTCGACGGGGGCTGGGGCATGCGAACCATGGTGCGCTCCTTCCTGGCCTGGGGACCGAGCGGCGTGCCGATTCGCCGGCCGGCACGCGTCGCCCTTCCACCATGAAGAAAGAACCGTGCCGTGGCGGCGGACCGGCCGGCTCGCCGGCGCAGGCTACGCCCCCGAGGTGATCTCCTCGTAGGCACAGGTTCGCACCTCCCGCGCGCCTGGTCGGCCGAATGGCCCGAAGTCCTCGAAGCCGGAGAGAGGCTCCCCCATGGCGAGGATGTCGTCGCGGCCCCGCCCGGCCCGCACCTGCGCGCCCACGAACGTCAGAACCGCCTCCAGGTAGTCGTGGAAACGGACCAGGTCCGTGTAGGTTCCGGCCACGGGTAGCCCCGGGGCTGCGTGGCCGAAGACGTAGATCGTGTCCCTGGCGTGGTCGGCCATGGTGCGGTCGAGCACCTGCATCCATCCGCGCAGGGTGGCGCCCGCGGCCCGGTCCACCACCGGATGCCGGCGATGGAACACCAGGTCGCCCACGTGGGCCACGTTGGCGTGGTCGAAGGTGACCACGATGTCGCCGCTGGTGTGGGCCCGGCCGTAGTGGCGGGCCGTCACGCGCTCGTCGCCCGCATCCGTGGACCAGGACTCGGCGAAGGTCACGTCGGGATAGAGCTGGTCGGCGGGCGGATCCCCGCCGGGCGGGTCGTGCATGTGCTCGGCAGCCTTGGTTTGGGCCACCACGGAGCCGGCGATTCCCCGGAAGGAGATGTTTCCGCCGGTGTGGTCTCCGTGATGATGCGTGTTGACCAGGCAGTCCACCGGACGGTTTCCCGACCGCTCGTTCAATCCCCCGATGCAGACCCTGGCTTCCTCCGGGAACTGGCTGTCCACCACCAGCACGGCGTCGGGGTTCACGAGGTACCCGATGGTGCCGCCGCGCATCGTGAACAACCCCACGTTGCGCCGGATGGGCGTGAAGACCGGCTGGGCTTCCTGGACCTGCCAGGCCCGGGCGAAGGAGGGTCGGAGGACCGCCCCGCCGACGGCCGCCGCGGCGGAGGTGGCGAGGAAGGCACGGCGGGAGGGCGACATGGTCGGACTCCGGAACGTGGAGGGTGGGGTGGGGACGAGACGCTACGACCGGGCGGGCCCGTGGGCAAGCCGCCCCGGCGCGTGTCGGTGCCCGCTCGCCATTCCCGCGTCCCCGCTCCATCTTCCTCGGCATTCCCCCGGACCCTGTCCACACAGGAGCGCTCCGATGCCCCTGGACGCCTGGCTTCTCCTCGTCGCCGCAGTAGGCCTGGGCCTGACCCTGGAGCTGACCTTCTACCGCGCCCGCCGGCGCGACCGACGGGCGGGCCGTTCGAACGTCGGGGGCACCGCATGACCTCCGGCACGCTCGTGGGCGTCCTCATCGGCTACCTCGTCGTTCTGCTGGCCATCGGCGTCTGGGGGAGCCGTGACTCCTCGGACGTGAAGGGCTACTTCCTCGCCGGCAAGCGACTGCCCGCCTGGGTCATCGCGTTCAGCTCGAACGCGACCGGGGAGAGCGCCTGGCTCCTCCTCGGGCTCACGGGTATGGGCTACGCGGTGGGCGTCCACGCTTTCTGGGTCATCATGGGCGAGGTCCTGGGCGTGGCGACGGCGTGGGTCTTCGTGGCCCGTCCGTTCAAGGAGCTCACCGACCGCTACGACGCGATCACGGTGCCCGACTACCTCACCGCCCGGTTCCGGGACACACGCCACGTATTCAGGATCCTGTCGGCGGTAATCATCCTGAGCATGACCGTGGCGTACGTGGCCGCGCAGCTCACCGCGTCGGGGAAGGCGTTCGACACCTTCCTGAATACCGGTTATACGGCAGGCGCCTGGATCGGGCTGGCGATCGTCCTGTTCTATACGTCGGTGGGCGGCTTCAAGGCCGTCGCCTACACCGACTTCCTCCAGGGCGTGCTCATGCTGGGCTGCCTGGTGACGCTTCCCCTGGTGGCCATTCCGGCGGCGGGGGGGTGGGGCGGCACGATGGATGCGCTGCGCGCCGCCGACCCGTCGCTGCTGAGGCCGATGGGCTCTTTCGGCATGTCGATCGGCGGCTTCGCGAGCGCGCTCGGCTTCGTCGCGATCGGCTTCGCCTTTCTGGGCTCGCCACAGCTCCTCACGCGCTTCATGGCGGCGCGCGACCATCGCGAGATCGAGGACGGGGGCCTGTGGGCCGTGCTGTGCGTGATCGGCTTCGACGTCGGGGCCGTGCTTTCGGGGATGGCGGGCCGGGTCCTGTTCCCGGGCCTGGCGGATCCGGAGACGATCCTCCCCGAGCTGAGCCACGCGCTCTTCCCCGCCTTCTTCACGGGGATCTTCCTGGTCGTGGTGCTGGCGGCGATCATGTCCACCGTCGACTCGCTGCTCATCCTCGCCTCGTCGGTGGTCGTGCGCGACGTCGTGCAGAACGTCTTCGAGCCGGACGCCGACCAGCGCAAGCTGTCGCTCCTGGGGAAGGCCATCACGGTCGTCATTGGCCTGGTGGCCATCGCGCTGGCCCTCTCCCAGACCCGGATGATCTTCTGGTTCGTGCTCTTCGCGTGGTCGGGGATCGCCGCGGCGTTCACGCCGGTCGTGCTCTGCTCGCTCTTCTGGAAGCGCACGACCCGCGCCGGCGCCGTGGCGGGGATGATCGGGGGCTTCGTCACCACGATCGTGTGGGTCGTATGGTTCAAGGAGCGCTTCTGGGACCTCTACGAGATGATCCCGGGATTCGCGGTGGGGTTCCTGTGCACGGCCGTGTTCAGCCTCGCGACCGAGCGGCAGCCCGAAGCGGTCGCGGAGTTGGAGGACGCCCGGAAGGCCGTGGGGGCGGTCTTCTGAGGCGGCGGCCCCGGCAGGTCGCTCGCTAGCTCTTCTTCCCGGTCTTGACGAAGGCTCCCACCAGCACGCGCTCCACGTCCTTGCTCTTGCAGGCGGGGCACTTCGGGTGGGACTTCTCGTGCTCCGAGATGGCCTCGACGACCTGGAACTCGTGTCCGCACTTCCGGCACTCGTAGTCGTAGACGGGCATGGCTGCACCTCGACGAACCGAACCAGCGGTTGCAGGGCGGCCCCCCCCGCCTGAGGCCCGGGGCGGCCACAGCCGCCCGACCATGCTACCCCCGGATGGGTTCTCGGGCTCCCTCGCGAGCGTTCCACGGCAGCATCGCCGTGGAGAAGTGGGCGTGGCGGCCCGACAGCGCGGTTTCGGAACGCGCCGCCGCGCCCCATGATGTGCGGGCCGCGGCCGGGCCTTTCGTGCGATCGGGGGGCGGGTCCGGCCCGTCCCCCTGCCCGGAGGTGATCATGAGGCACGTCAGCCGGAAGGAGTTCCTGGGACTCGGTGCGGCCGCCGCGGCGGGCCTCGGCGCGGGCTGCACCCCGGGAGCGCCCGGGGGGCCCGCGACCACGGCCCCGGACCTGGTCGTCGTCAACGGACGGGTGCTGACGCAGGACGACGCCACGCCCGTGGCCACCGCCTTCGCGGTGAAGAACGGACGCTTCGTCGCCGTCGGTGCGGATGCCGACGTCCGCCACCTGGCCGCGGCCGACCGCACCGAGGTGATCGACGCGGGGGGGATGTGCGTGCTGCCGGGCTTCATCGACGCCCACTCCCACCCCTCGGGCGTCGGCGTCGACGAGCTCAAGAACGTCAACACGAACCTGGGCAGCGTCGCGAAGATCCAGGCGGCCCTGAGGGAGAAGGCCGTGAAGACGCCTCCGGGCGAGTGGGTCGTCGGCTTCATGTACGACGACACCAAGCTTTCCGAGGGGCGCCCGCTGAACCGGAAGGACCTGGACGCGGTCAGCACCGAGCACCCGATCGTGGTCGGCCACCGGGGCGGACACACCGGCGTGTACAACTCGATGGCGTTCCGCCTGGCCGGGGTGACGGCGAGCACGCCGGACCCCTTCGGCGGGCAGTTCTACCGGGAGAACGGCGAGCTGACCGGGAAGGTGGCGGAGCGGGCCCGCGCCGTCTTCGACATCCCCGAGGACTCCACCCGCGAGGAGCGGGCGCAGGGCGTGGCGCTCATCTGCAAGAAGATGAACGCCGCCGGACTCACCTCCGTGCACCAGACGGGCACCTGGCCGGACGACTTCACGGCGTACCAGGACGCCTACGAGCGTGGCGACCTGACCTTCCGGATGTACGCGATGGCGCGGGGACCTTCGTATCCCGCGCTCCGCCAGGCGGGGATCCGCACCGGAATGGGCGACGCCATGCTGAAGGTCGCCTCGGTCAAGTACGCGGTGGACGGCTCGGCGTCGGAGCGAACGATGGCGATGAGCACACCGTACGAAGGCCGGCCCGACGACTACGGCATCCTGACGATGACCCAGGAGGAGATCCACGAGGTCGTGGAGGACGCGCACCGCGCCGGCTGGCAGGTCGCCATCCACGCCAACGGCGACGTGGCGATCGACCGGGTCCTCAACGCCTACGAGCGCGTCCAGAAGCTGTGGCCGCGCGAGGACTGCCGGCACCGCATCGAGCACTGCACGCTGGTGAACCCCTCGCTGCTGCAGCGCATCAAGGAGGCGGGCGTGATCCCCGTGCCGTTCTACACCTACGTCTACTTCCACGGCGAGAAGTGGTCGGAGTACGGCGCAGAGAAGCTGGAGTGGATGTTCGCGCACAAGAGCTTCCTCGACTACGGCATCCCCGTGGCCCCCGGCTCGGACCATCCGCCGGGTCCCGTTCGAGCCCCTCATGGCGCTCACGAGCATGGTCACGCGCACGGACTACGCGGGGCGCACGTGGGGCCCGAGCCAGCGCATCACCCTCGACCAGGCGCTGCGGATATGCACCCGCAATGGCGCCTACGCATCGTTCGAGGAGGACGAGAAGGGCTCGATCACGCGCCGGCAAGCTCGCGGACTTCGTCGTGCTCGAACGGGATCCGCACGACGTGGATCCGTCGGAGATCCTGAACATCCGCGTCGCGCGCACGGTGGTGGGAGGGAAGACCGTGTACGAGGGGTGAGCGGCCGGGGCGATCGGCGCGCTCGCCTCACTCCTCACGCAAGGCACGCACCGGGTCCACCGTGGCCGCTCTGCGTGCGGGGAGCCAGGCAGCGAGGTACGCGACTCCGCCGAGGAGCGTGACCGCGGCCGCCAGCGACGGGAGGTCGATCGTGCCCACCCCGTATAGCGCTCCCCGCAGGGCGCGACCGGCCAGCCAGGCGAGGAGGAGGCCTGCTCCCACACCGGCCGCCACGATGCGCGAGACGCCTGCCAGCTCGCCCCGGAGCAGGCGGAGCCCGGCCGGCTCCCAGGGCCGCGCGCACGCCGAGCTCCCGCGTCCGTCGCGCGACCGCGTGGCTCACCACCGCGTAGATGCCCAGCGCGCCGAGCAGGAGCGTCACCGCCCCGGCGAGGGCCGCGAGAAGCGCGAGCGTGCGGGTCGGCTTCAGCCCCCTGGCCGCGACCTGGTCGAGCGTCTCCACGCGCGAGACCGGCACGCCGGCGGACACGGACCAGATCGCCTGCTTCAGGTCGGGCATGAGGGCCGCGGGCTTCCGTCCCGGCCCGCACGACGGCGTACATGGTTCGCCACGGCCAGTCGCGGTGCGGGACGTACAGTCCGGGGAGGACGGGGCGAGTCTGTCCGTTCTCCATGAGGTCGTCCACCACCCCGGCGACCGTCAGCCACACCCGGTGCTCGGGCCCGTAGAACCTCTTGCCGACGGCGGACTCGCCCGGCCAGTAGGCCTGGGCCGCGGCCCGGTTGACGACGACCAGCTCGGGAAGCTCGTCCCGGTCGTCCGCCGCCGTCGGGATACGGCCCTCGAGCAGTCGAGCGCCCATGGCCTCCAGGTATCCCGGGGTGACCAGACGGTGCCAGGCGACCGGGTGCGCCTCACCCTCGGCGAACTCCCAGCCCTTCGGGGGTGACGGTGCTGCGGCTGTCGCCTCCCGCCAGCGGGAGACGCGACACGAAGCCCACCGCCTCGACACCGGGAACCTCCGCGAGGGCGGCGCGAGCGTCGCGGAAGAAGCGGGCGACGTCGGCGTCCGCGGGGTAGGCGGCCGGAGGCGCGGTGACGCGGAACGTGACGCGCCGTGGCGTTGCGAAGCCGGGGTCCACGTCGCCCAGCTCCAGAAGGCTGTGGCCGAGCAGCCCCATGGCGGCGATGCCCGCGGTCGCCATCGCGAGCTGCGACGCGGACAGCAGCTCCTGGAGCCGCGTCATGCGACGACGGCCGGAGGCTCCGCGTCCGCCGGCCATGGCGCGCGCCGGGTCCCGCCGCGCGGCTTGCAGGGCCGGAACCAGCCCGGCGGCGAGCGTCGCGAGCGCGCCGAGCCCGAGCGCGGCGGCCGCCCACCGCAGGTCGATGCCCAGCCCCCACTCGGGCAGCGCCCCCGGATACCAGCGCTCGAGACCACGCACGAGGCCGAGCGCCACCACGAGGCCGAGCGCGCCGCCGGCGAGGGCGAGGATCGACACCTCGACGAGGATCGTGCGAGCCGTGCGCAGGCGCCCGGCACCCAGCGCCGCGCGCACGGACAGCTCCCGCTCCCGCCCGGTGGTGCGCGCCACCACCAGGTTCGCGACGTTGGCGCACGCCACGAGCAGGACCAGCAGCGCGGCGCCGAGCGCCACGAGCACGGGCGTGCGCCGATCGGCCGTCCGCTCCCTGGCCAGCGGAGGGATGGAGGCGCGCCGCACGCGCTCCGGCGTGAACCACTCCGGGTTCACCTCGGCCATCCGGCGGGCCCAGGCGGCCATGTCCCGCCGGGCGTCGTCGGGGCGGGCCGAGGGCCGGAGCCGCCCGACGGCCTCCATGAAGTACGAGTCGCCGTAGTCCCCGTCCGCCGGGTCGATGACGACCGGAACCCACGCGTCCACGCCGGCTCCCTGCAGCGGCAGATAGCCCTCGGGCATGACACCCACCACGGTGCGCCGCAGATGTCCCTCTCCTCCGAGCGCGACGCTCCTGCCGACGACCGGCGGGATCGGCGCCGAAGCGCTCCACCCACAGCGCTGTGCGACAGCAGCGCCACGGGCTCCGCGCCCGGGCCGCGCGTCTCCAGGGAGGAAGTCGCGCCCCAGGGCGGGGCGGACGCCGAGCACGTCGTGGAGGTTGGTCGTGGCCTCGGAGGCGAACAGCTCCTCGGGCTCGCCGCCCTCCTGCAGCACGAGCATGGCGCCACCCGCTCCCGCCACTCCGACGAGGGACGGGAAGCCTTCGCGCGCCATGTCGAGCATCTGGCGGCTCCAGTTCTCTTCGGGCCAGACCGCGACCAGACGATCTCCCTCGGGGAAGGGGAGCGACCGCAGCAGATACGCGTCGACGAGGCCGAGCGCCACGGTCGTGGTCCCGATTCCCAACCCCAGGGTCGCCACCACGGCCGCCGAGAAGCCCGGCGACCGGGTCAGGGCGCGCAGCGCCCAACGCACGTCCGAAGACATCCCCCCTCCCATTCCCATGCGAGTCCGCCTGCACGAACACGTCCCACCACTCCCGCACGACCGCGCGTGCGAGGTCCAGACGCCAGGTCGGAAGGCGCGGCGAAGCGGCCCGCGCGCGTGCGAGCTTCGCCCAGCCGCGCTCCGGCCTGGTCGTCGAGCTCCGCGCCGTACGCGCCGACGAAATTCCGGCGGCAGGAGCAGGAGCGCGAACCGGTAGAGCCGCATCATCGCGTCAGACGCCGCTCGGCCGGCTTCAGCGACTTGGCGGCGCGCGATCCCCAGCAGCTCGGCGAGCCGCGCCACCTCCGCCCGTGCCGCCTCCCGTCCCCGGGCCGTCAGGCGGTAGAAGCGGCGTCGGCCGTCCCCTTCCTCTCCGCGCGGCGGCGACGTCTCCCGGATCCATCCGCGGCGGTCCAGCCGCTTGATCGCGCCGTAGAGGGTGCCCGGGCCCCAGGTCCACGCGTCCGTCGGTCTGCTCGAGGACCTCCGCGCGGATGCCGTGACCGTGCTTGGGACCGTCCACAAGGGCGAGGAGGATGCGGAACTCGGCGGGCGGAACGAGGTCGTCGGACATGAAGCTCCCCGAAACAATATCGACGCACGATGCTACGTCACTCGATATTGTTGGACGTGCTCGGGGCCGTCAAGGTTGCACGTCGGGCACGTCGCTTGCACGCCTTGCCGAAGGACACCCGGCGCACCTACGCTCACCCCCCCTTCCCGATCATCGGAGCGACCCCCATGCATCGCCCCCGCAGGCGCCGCTCGATCTCCGCCGCGATCGCCCTCCTCCTTCCTGGCGCCGCCCTCGTCGCGGCACCCCTCCGCCGCCCAGGAGGCCACCCGACTCCAGCTCGCCGGCCTGGAGCGCCCCGTGGAGATCCGCGTGGACCGTTGGGGTATCGCCCACATCTACGCGGAAACGGAGCACGACCTCTTCTTCGCGCAGGGGTGGAACGCCGCGCGCGACCGCCTCTTCCAGCTCGAGCTGTGGCGGCGCCAGGCGACCGGCACCGTGGCTGAGATCCTGGGCCCGCGGGAGATCCAGCGGGACGTCGGCACGCGCCTGTTCATGTTCCGGCGCGACCTCGACCAGGAGCTGCGCCATTACCACCCCCACGGCGTCGAGATCGTCGGTGCCTACGTCGCAGGGATCAATGCCTACATCGCGCAGGCGAACCGGAACCCCGACCGGCTGCCCCTGGAGTTCCGCCTCCTGGGCATCCGCCCGCAGCCGTGGACTCCCGAGGTCGTCGATCTCGCGGCACCAGGGGCTCCTCGGCAACATCGGTGCGGAGCTCGCAACGGGGCGGGCCGTGGCCGCGATCGGCCCGGAGGCGGTGAAGAGGCTCGAGGATTTCGGCCCGGGCGACCCCGATCTCGCCCTCGATCCGGCGATCGACGGCACGGCGCTCTCGCAGGACATCCTGGCCGTCTACGACGCCTTCCGCGGGAGCGTGCGCTTCCGTCCGGAGGACATCGTGCCGGAGCACCGCGGAGACGCGGGCGCCTTCACGCTGCTGGAGCGCGCTGCCGATGCCGCGGCGTACGCGCCGGCATACGACCCGGCCGCCGACGTCGGCTCGAACAACTGGGTCGTGAGCGGGCGCCTGACCGAGAGCGGCTACCCCCTGATGGCGAACGACCCCCACCGCGCCCAGAGTGCGCCTTCCCTGCGCTATTGGGTCCACCTGGTGGGTCCGGGGTGGAACGTGATCGGCGGAGGGGAGCCGAGCCTGCCGGGCGTGTCCATCGGGCACAACGAGCACGGAGCCTGGGGGCTGACCGTGTTCGCGACGGACGGCGAGGACCTGTACGTCTACGACACCAACCCGTCCGACCCGAACGAGTATCGCTACCGCGGCCGATGGGAGCCGATGACGGTGATCCGCGAGCGGATCCCCGTGAAGGGCCAGGCCGCCGTGGACGCCGAGCTCAAGTACACGCGCCACGGGCCCGTCGTGTTCGAGGACCGGGCACGTCACAAGGCGTACGCGGTGCGGGCCGCCTGGATGGAGATCGGCGGCTCACCGTACCTCGCCTCGCTGCGCATGGATCAGGCGACGACGTGGGAGGAGTTCCGTGACGCGTGCAACTACTCGAACATCCCGGGCGAGAACATGGTGTGGGCCGACCGCGACGGGACGATCGGCTGGCAGGCGGTGGGGATCGCGCCCATCCGGCGGAACTCCAGCGGGCTCGTTCCCGTTCCCGGGGACGGACGCTACGAGTGGGACGGCTACCTGCCCATCAAGGCCAAGCCCCACGTCGTGAACCCCGAGCAGGGGTACTTCGCGACCGCCAACAACGACCTGATCCCGCGCGACTACCCGTACATGGACGCGATCGGCTACAGCTGGTCCGATCCGTACCGATGGATGCGCATCGTCGAGGTGCTGGGCAGCGGCCGGCGCGCGTCGATCTCCGGGATGACGCAACTCCAGACCGACGAGCTGTCGATCCCGGCCCGCCAGCTCACGCCGCTCCTGGAGGATCTGCGTGCTGACGACGCCCGGACGGAGCGGGCGAGACAGCTCCTTCTCGCCTGGGACCACGTCATGCGCAAGAACTCGGTCGCGGCGGGGCTCTACGCCGCCTGGGAGGGACAGATCCGGCAGCGCGTGAACGAGGCGCTGGTCCCCGGCGGCGTGCGCCTGAACGTGAGCCTGAGCAAGACCATCGAGACGATCGTGGCGCCGCCCGGTGGGCTGGGTCCGGACCCGCTGGAGGCGCGCGACCACATCCTCCTGGATGCCCTCGGCGCCGCGGTGACGGAGCTGACCGCGAAGCTCGGTCCCGACATGGACGGGTGGGCGTGGGGGCAGCCCTCCTATCACCACGCCACGCTGCACCACCCCATGGGCAACGCCGTGGACGCGGCGACCCGGGCGCGGCTCGAGGTGGGGCCGCTTCCCCGTGGGGGATACGGCTCCACGGTGAACGCCACCGGCAACGGCGACAACCAGACCTCGGGTGCGTCGTTCCGGATCATCGTCGACACGGGCGACTGGGACCGGGCCGTGGGCCTGAATACGCCGGGCCAGAGCGGCAATCCCGATGATCCGCACTACCGCGACCTCTTCGAGAGCTGGGCGAACGACCGCTTCTTCCCGGTGGTGTACTCTCGCGACCGCGTCGAGGCCGCCACGGACCGGATCTATCGGCTCGCACCGGCGAGCTGACAGCGGGCGAGGCGGGTGACGTAAGATGAGGGCGACTGATCCACCTCTCCCGATGCCGAGGCGCACGCCGTGACCCGCACGCTACATGTACTACCGCCCCTCGCCGCGGCGTTGATCTTCGCCGCGTGCGCGGCAGAGTCTCCTCCGGCCGCCCCCGCCGACCCCTCCGTGCTCATGGATGCAGACCGGGCGTTCGCGGCCGCCGTCGCCCAGGACGGGACGGACGCATGGGTCTCGTGGTTCGCCGAGGACGGCGCGCAGATCGTGCCGACCACCGGAGAGGTCCGGGGGCACGAAGCCATCCGTGAGCTGATGGCGGCCCTGGACGATCCCGCGAACGAGCTCACGTGGGAGCCGCTTCGCGCGGACATCGCGGCCAGCGGCGACCTCGGGTGGACGACCGGGACGTACGTGTCCAAGACGACGCTCCCCGATGGAACGACCAGGGAGGGGGACGGCCGCTACGTCACGATCTGGCGCAAGCAGACCGACGGCTCGTGGAAGGTCGTCATGGACCTGGGGAACCCGACGAGCCAGGCGGCCGGAGGCTGACGGACGGGCGGCGCCGGTGGAAGCCGGCGCCGCCCGCTCACTCCGTGCCCAGAACCCGCACGGGATCGAGCCGGCTCACCCGCCACGCGGGCACCAGGGACGCGAGTACGGCGACCACCAGGAGGGTCCCGGCGACCAGCGCGAAGGTCCCGGGGTCCGATGGCTCGACCCCGTAGAGTGCGGAGCGGAGCGCGCCGGAGAGCGCGGCCGCGCCCGCGAGCCCCGCGACCAGCCCGAACCCGACCGGTGCAGCACAGGTGAGCAGCGCACCGCCGAGCACCCCCCGCCGCGTGGACCCGAGGGCGAGGCGCACGCCGAACTCGGGGATGCGGCGCGCGACCGCGTAGCTGGTCACGCCGAAAACCCCGATCGCCCCGAGGAGGAGCGCGAGGGCGCCGAAGGAGCCCAGGACCAGCGTGAGGAACCGCGTGGTGGCGGCGGACCGGTCGAAGACCCGGCTGAGCTCCTGGATCCCGGTGATGGGGACGTCCTCATCCACGGACCAGACGGCGCCCTGCAGCGCCGCCGCCCGAGAGAGCGGCGCGTCGGACGGGCGCACCCGGGCGACGAGCCAGAGGCCGACGCTCCACGGCCACTGCGCCGGCGCGAGGTACATCTCCGGGCGGGCCTCCCGTGCGAAGCCGTGCTGGCGGACGTCGCCCACGACGCCCACCACGCGGTACGGATCGGCGGTGTGCGAAAGGGTGCGGACCGTGCGCCCGAGGGGGTCGAGCCCGGGCCAGAAACGGTCGACGAACGCCTGGTTGACCACCATGACCTTCTCGGCCGTGCCGTCGTCCGTGTCTCGCAGGACGCGACCGCGTAGCGGCGGCAGCCCCACCGTCCCGAAGTATCCCGGGGACGTGACCCGAAAGTTCACGGTGGGGACCGCGGTGCCTGCCGAAACCTCCACGCCCTCCGGCCACGTGGGGAAGCTCCAGTTGTCAGGCGTGCCCGGAAGCAGGTGGATGGCACCGACGGACACGACGGAGGGCAGCGCCCGGAGGCGGTCGATCACCTGCGCGTAGTAGGCGAGCTGCGCGGCGTGCTGGGCGTACCTCCCTTCCGGTGGTGAGACGCGCATCGCGACCACGTCGCCGCGTGTCGAGGCCGGTGTCCACCGACGTGAGGCGTGCCAGGGAGCGGATCATGAGCCCGGAGCCGACGGTCACCATCACGGCCAGCGCCACCTCGATGCCCACGAGCGCGAGGGTCAGGCGGGAGGTGCGCCGCCCCGACGACGCGCGCGTGGCCCCGCCGAGGGAAGCGGTCGCGTCGAAGCGGCTGACGCGCAACGCCGGCACCAGCCCGGCGAGGAGGGTCGCCACGACGGTGGCTCCGACGGCGTAGAGCAGCACCGACCAGTTCACCGCCACCTCGCCGATCCGCGGGAAGTCGGCCGGAGCCGTCGCCACCACGATGCGCACCAGCCCGCAGGACAGTAGCACGCCCAGCGCACCGCCCAGTGTGCCGAGGAGCGCGCTCTCCGCCAGGAGCATGCGGACCACGCGCTCCCGCGCGGCCCCGAGGGCCGCGCGCACGGCCAGGTCCCGACTTCGCGCCTCTCCACGCGCCAGCAGGAGGTTCGCCACGTTGGCACACGCGATGAGCAGCACGAGCGATACTGCGCCGAGTGCCACCCAGAGCACCGGGCCCATGTCACGCATCATATACGCGGCGTAGGGTCCGACCGTGGCGGCGCGGATCTCGTCCTCGTCGTAGTGGCGGGGTAGCCGCTCCCCGATGGAGCGTGCGAACACCTTCACCTGGCCGCTCGCCTGCTCGAGGGTCGCGCCCGGCGCGAGGCGAGCCACCCGCTGATTCACGTACCAGGAGTCGTCCGCTTCGAGGGGCGTCGCGGGGTCCAGCGTCATCGGAACCCACATCTCGGGATCGCCGGTCACGGGCCGGAAGTCGGGCCCCATGACACCGACGACCGTGTGCGTCTCCGCGTCGGCGCCCGAGAGCCGAAGGGTGCGGCCGATCACGGCGGGGTCACCCCCGAACAACCGCAGCCAGAAGGCGTGGGAGAGGATCACGACGTCGCCGCGACCGGGAAGACCCTCCTCGTCCCGGAACGTCCGGCCCAGGATCGGCGCCACGCCCAGCACCCGGAAGTGGTTCGGCGACACCCGGTTGGCGCGCACTTCCAGGGGGTCTCCCTCGCCGATCAGGGTGAGGCTCCAACCCGAGACGCCCGTGGCGGCCTCGATGGCGGGCATCGACGCCACGGCCTCGTCGACCATGGACAGGTTGAAGTTCGTCTCCGGCCAGATCGCCACCAGCCGGTCCGGCTGCGCGTAGGGAAGGTCCTTGAACAGGACCGTGTTCACGACGGAGAACGTCGCCGTCGACGCGCCGATCCCCAGGGCGAGCGTCACCACCGCCATCGCCGTGAAGAGCGGCGAGCGGCCCAGCGTGCGCAGGGCCCAGCGCAGATCCTGCAGCCTCGTTCCCATCCCATCCTCCCCTCGTGCATGAGTCGGGGCCGGCCGGAGGCGCTCCAGCGCGGCGTGGCCCAGGACGTCCACCACGCCCCGGATCCAGACCCACGTCCTCGCGCTCGCCGAGCGGGCCGTCGAGAGACGTCGAGCGAACAGCTCCTCCATGTCGGCGCCGAACCGATCGTGGAAGCGCCCGGGAAGCAGCGCCAGCAGGGCCCGGTAGACGATGCGTGCGCGTCGCGTCACGATGTCACCCTTCGGGCAGGAGCCGGTGGTCAAGGGCGTCCGCCACCAGCTCCCGCAGCCGGGCGGCCTCCGCCTCCGCCACCGCGAGACCGGTCCGCGTAAGGCGAACGTAGGTGCGGCGCCGGTCGGCACCCTCCGGCGCGGCGCACTCCTCGAGCAGCTCCCGCGACAGGAGATCGCGGACCCTACGAAAGAGGTTCGCCGGGTAGATCTTCGTCCGTCCCGCCTCCCGCTCCTCGATCTCCTCGACGATCCGGGTGCCGTAGCTCGGGCCTTCGATCAGAGCCATGAGGATCCTGAACTCCAGGGGATGCAGCGGCAGGTGGCGGCGGATCTCCCTGTCGGTCGTGCTCATCTCGCGATTGCTCCCCCATGGGTCGTGAACGAACCTCTCCATCCAACACTATCAATATGACAGGTTCGGGCGTGAAAGGGTTTCAGGGGGGAGGCAGCGCGGGGTGCAGGGGAGCGGCGCCTAGCTCGGTACGACGGCTCCGGGCGCGGTATGTACCAGCGCGCGGAACGCTGCCTCGGCGATGGCCGCGTCCTGGGCGCCGACGCCGGTCAGGTCGCAGACGATGGTCTCGTCGTCCCGCTCCCGCCCCGGGCGCGTGCCCACCAGGATGTCGCCGAGCTCGGCGTGGACGTCGGCGACGCGCATGAGACTGGCCGCCAGCGCGTGGTGCAGCTCGCCGAGCCGCGCGCACTGGTCGGTCCGGTCCGTGACCACCTTGTCGGCCCGGGCCAGCACCCCGGGATCCAGCTCGCGCTTGTCCGGCCCGTCGGAGCCGAGGGCGACCACCGTGACGCCAGTCCGCAGCATGTGCGCCATGACCAGTGGCTCGCGGGAGGGCGTGCAGGTCACGACCAGATCCGCCTCGGCGACCGCCTCCTCGACGGAGTCTGCGGGGAGTACGTCGACACCCAGCAGGTCACGCATCTCGGGCGCGAAGGCCGCCCGCGAGGCCACCCTGGGCGACCATACCCTCACGGTCGCGATCGGCCGGACGCGCGAGATCGCCCGCAGTTGGAGCCTGGCCTGGACGCCCGTGCCGAGCACCGCCACCGGGAGGGGCCGATCGGGCGCGAGCAGGCGTGCCGCGAGGGCGCCGGCGGCGGCCGTACGGAGGTCCGTCAGGTATCCGTTGTCGGCCAGCACGCCCAGGGGGAAGCCGGTGCGCGCGTCGAACACGAGCACCAGGCCGGCACCGGTGGGCAGCCCCACCGCGGCGTTGGCGTAGAAGCCGGTGGCGACCTTGAACGCGAACACGGGCGCGCCCAGGAGGTACGCTCCCTTGACGTGGATCTCGCCGGCCGGCCCGGGCAGGTCGACGCCGAGGGGCGGCGGTACCAGCGCCTTCCCCTGCGCCATCGCGGAGAAGGCGCGCTCGGCGCTCTCGAGGGCCGTCGCCTCGTCCACGACCCGGCGGATGTCCTGCTCCGGGAACACGCGCAGAGGCGGGCGCGGCGGCGGTGGATGCCTCACGCCGACTCCCGCGGGCGCGGCCCCTTCTCTTCCAGCCAGCGGGCCGGCGGCAGGGCGCGGCGCCGCTCCTTCGGCCGCAGCCGGAACCACTGCGCGACGAGCAGGATCTCGGCGGCGTCCTCGGGAGCGAGACCCCGGGGGCCGCGATCCGTCTCGCCGTACACCTCCTCGACGGCACGCGCGACCCGCTCGCGAGCCCGGCGGCCCTTGGGATGGGGGAGATCCCGCCGGATGCGGCCACGGCGGATCAGATAGACGCGATCGTCGCCCCGGTAGCCCGGGACGCGATAGACGAACGTGAGATCCTCGACGCGGCCCCGAAACGCGACCAGCTCGTCGCGGAAGCCGCGCAGCCGCTCCAGGCGGTCGCGCAGGAGTCCCGCGTACTCGAACTCCATGCGTGCCGCCGCCTCGCGCATCCGGCCCTCGATTTCGCGGAGAGGCCCCTCCGCACGGCCCTCGAGGAAGCGGCGGGCGGACTCCACGGCCTTGGCGTACTCCGAGGAGGTCGGGCGCCCACAGCAGGGAGCCAGGCAGGTGCGCAGGTCCGCGCGCAGGCATCGCGGCGGACGGCCCCCCCGGAAGATCTCGAGCTGATCGCCGAAGAAGATGGGCGTCGGGCCGGGACAGTCGCGGAGCCCCAGGACGTGGGAGAGCTCCCGCGCCGTGTGCGCGAGTGCCCGCACGCGCGGAAACGGCCCGTAGTACGTGGCGCCGTCCTCCACCACGCGGGACACCGGCAGCACGCGCGGGGCGTCCTCCCGGGTCACCTTCACGAAGGCGTAGATCCGCTTGCGGCGGTGCCGGACGTTGAAACGGGGCTGCCGGCTCTGGATCAGCTTCATTTCCTGGACCAGCGCCGCGAACTCGTTGGGGATGTAGTCCCACTCGACGCGTGCGGCCTCGCGAATCAGCTCCCACGCCTTCTCGCCCTTGGGCGCCCGGAAGTACGACAGCAGCCGGGAGCGGACGTGGACGGACTTGCCGACGTACAGAAGCTCCTCCCCGGGCCCGTACATCCGGTAGACTCCGGGCCGGTTCTCGGCGCGGGCTCGGACGTACTCTCGGAGGGCGGGCTGCGCGTGCACGTGTCTTCGGGGTGGGGAATCGCGGGAGGTCTTCGCCTTTCCTTCGGTGAGGCCAGGGTCAAGATAGGAAGCCCCCGGGAGGGCCGCCACCGTGGGGAACCGGCGTCGGCGCGCGTCCCGTTCCGTCATTGCCCGCCGCCTCCCGGCCGTCCAACTTCCGGCATGACCGGTCCGACACACGGAAAGCTGATACGCGATCCCCTCTGGAACACGATCCGCCTGGACGGCACGGCCGTGCGGATCGTCGACACGGCCGAGTTCCAGCGCCTCCGCTACATTCGCCAGTTGGGTCTCGCCCACCTCGTCTACCCCGGGGCGACGCACACACGCTTCGACCACGCCCTCGGCGTCTATCACCTCACGGTGACCGCGCTCCGGCAGCTCCGCGAGCGTGGCGGGGTGCCGCCGGAGGCGTGGGAGGGCGAAGAGCTCGTGCCGTACGCCGCGCTCGTGCACGACATCGGGCACTACCCCTTCTCGCACGCGCTGGAGGAGCTGGAGGGGGAGGTCCCGGCCGATCACGAGGAGTTGAGCGGCCGCTTCTTCCAGTCTCCGTCCCTGCGCGACGCCCTCGCACCGCTCGGCCTCGGAGCGGCCGACCGCATCCACGAGCTGGTCCGCGGCCGGAGCGCGATCCCGCTCCGAGGCCTGGTGAGCGGCAGCCTGGACCTGGACAAGATGGAGTACCTGCGCCGGGACGCCCGTTTCTGCGGCGTGCCGTACGGGGAGGTGGACGTGGACCGGCTCCTCCAGGGGTTGGTGCTGCTGCCCGACCCGGAGACCGGCGCCTTCGAGCTGGGGGTCCACGAGAAGGCGGTGGCCGCGCTGGAGTCGCTGCTCTTCGCCAAGTATCAGATGTTCCGGAACGTATACTGGCACCACGGCGTGCGTGCCGCGACGGCTCTGTACAAGCGCATCGTCGAGGAGTCGGTCGGCGCGGGGCTGATCGACCCGGAGGAGCTGGTCGGGCCTACCGACGAGGAGCTCCTCTACGAGATCACGCGCCGGGCGCACGAGGACGACTCCGACGTCGCCGATCGTCTCGCCACTCGCTGGCTGCCTGCGCTGCGACACCGTCGACTGCCCAAGAGGGCGCTGGAGGTCACCGCCGCGGACCTGCGTGGACGCCAGGTGGAGGACTGGGCCGTGGGAGACTCCCCGTGGAAGCGGGTCGTGGAGGACGAGCTGGCGACGACGATCGGACTCGAGCCCGGGGAGGTCATGATCGACTTTCCGGCCAAGCGGGCCATGTTCCAGCTCGACGTGCTGGTGGAGCGCCGGGACGGGGCGGTGGTCCGGCTGGGCACCGAGGGGCTCGCCGGGCTCGTGGACCTGCCCAGGGTGGCGCGCGAGCTGTACACCACGGCGAGGGTGCTGCGGGTATTCACCCTGGAGCGGAGGGAGCTGGATCGCGAGCAGGTGCTGGAGCGGATCACCCGGCCGGCGGCGGTCCCCTGACCGCGTCAGTCGCGGGGGGAAACCTCCGCGACGATCACCGTGATGTTGTCGAAGCCGCCGCGCTCCCTGGCGAGGGCGACCAACTCACCCACCGCGCCTTCCGGGTCGCCGGTGTGGCCCGCGAGCACGCGTGCCAGGTCGTCCTCCTCCAACATTCCCATCAGCCCGTCGGTGCATAGGACGTAGAGGTCTCCGTCCGTCACCTGGCCCAGGAGGACCTGCGGCTCGGGGTCCTCTTCCAGGCCCACGCACTGGGTGAGGATGTGCCCGAACGGATGCCGCCGGGCCTGGTCGGGCGTCAGCTCCGCGGCCTCCACGCGCCGCTGGACCCACGTGTCGTCCCGGGTGAGCTGGGAAAGCCCGCCGTCGCGGAACCGGTAGGCGCGCGAGTCGCCGACGTGGCCGATGGCGTACCGTCCCGACTCGGCGTCGACGGCGAGCGCCGTGAGCGTCGTGCCCATCCCCTCCAGCCCGGGCTGTCGCTCCCCCTCCGCACGCACGGCGTGGTGTGCTCCCATGACCGATTGGGCCATGGCGGAGCGCAGCGCCTCCGCCCTATCCTGCGGGGGGGCGTCGGCGCCGACCGGGAGCAGAGCCCGCAGGCGGCGGGACGCAATGTCGGCCGCGATCCGGCTGGCTACGTCTCCTCCCGGATGGCCGCCCATGCCGTCCGCGACGACGGCGACGCCCAGATCGGGCAAAACGGAGAGGCTGTCTTCGTTCCTCTTCCGGACCCGCCCGATGTCGCTCAGGCCGGCGAAAGTGAGGTAGTGACCCAATGGAGGATGGTCTCTCGAGGGGGCGGAGGCTCGGGTCGGCGAGGCGCCAAGGTAGAGCTTCCTGTGGACGGGCGGCAACCGTGGCTCCAAGGCTCGGGAAAAGAAGGAACTCGCCTCTCATGAAGGGTTACCAGAAATCGATGCCGGGAGGATCGGCGCCCCGGGCTTCGCCTGCGTCCGGGCGCTACGGCCTCGAGGCGTTCGCGGGGATGGGAACTCGGTCCGCCGAGCGAAGTAGAACGGGTTCTGAGGATGTTGACAACGATCCATTGGACATCCATCATCAAGGGCTATGGATCCGGCGGCGCGCCGGAGTCCTGACTCGAGGCGAGAGAATCTGCCGATCCCACCGGGGTCGAGCGCAAAGGAGCATAGATCGAGATGGCGACTGCCCCTGCGAACAAGGCCCCGGCGGCCAAGCGCCGGAAGCGTAAGGGGAAGAACCTTCTCTCCGGATTCGACGCGAGCGTGGAGGAGCAGAGCGCTCTGGATCAGTACCTCCGCGACGTGAGCCGGCACGAGCTCATCACCCCCGATCGGGAGAAGGAGCTCGGCGCGCTCGCCCAGAAGGGCGACGAGGAGGCGATCCAGGAGCTGGCCCGCGCCAACCTCCGATTCGTGATCAGCGTGGCCAAGAAGTACCAGAACCGCGGCGTTTCCCTGACGGACCTGATCCAGGAGGGGAACGTGGGGCTGGTGACCGCCGCGAGGAAGTTCGATCCCGAGCAGGGTGTGAAGTTCATCTCGTATGCGGTGTGGTGGATCCGCCAGGCCATCCTCGCGTCGCTGGCCAACCACGGGCGCGCAGTGCGTGTGCCGCTCAACCGTGCCAGCGACCTGGCGCGCATCTTCCGCGAGAAGGAGCGGCTGAAGCAGGAGAAGGGCCGTGAGCCGACGACCGAGGAGCTGGCGGAGGCGACCGACCTCACGCCCGAGCTCGTCGAATCGCTGCAGACCCTGAACGCGGCCGAGATCCGGCTGGATGCGCCCATCGGTGACTCCGAGGACTCCCAGCTCGTCGAGCGCTTCATCACCGAGGAGGCCGCCGAGCCCGAGGTCGAGGTGGAGAGCCGGCTGCTCACCGAGGCTATCACCGAGGCGCTGTCGACGCTCGAGGCGCGCGACGCCAAGGTGCTGCGACTGTACTTCGGTCTCGAGGGCGAGCGGGAGCACACCCTCGAGGAGATCGGGAACATGCTCGGGGTTACGCGCGAGCGAATCCGACAGCTCCGCGACCGCGCCCTGCGCAGGCTGCGCGAGGGTGAGCGGGGCAGCGCGCTGGAGTCCTTCGCGGCGTGATCTCCGACCCGACCGAACCCGGTCGGAAACGTCCGCGGGGCTCGGGCCCCCCGCCGGATCCACCGCGGATCCGACGGGGGGCCTCTTGCGTGGGAGGTGCGGCGCGATGAGCACCGACACCGGGCCGGGGCCTCGCCACGGCACGGTGTACGCCGCGGGGGGAGGCGTATACCGGGTGCGCTTCGACGACGGCTCCGAGGTGGAAGCGGCGCTGCGCGGGCGCCTGAAGCTCGAGCGCAGGACGGGGGACAAGGTGGTGATCGGCGACCGCGTGCGCGTGGTGCGGATCGGAGAGGCCTGGGTGGTCGAGGGGGTCGAGGAGCGCCGTTCCCAGATGGTTCGGCGCGGGCCGGGTGGTCGCAAGGCGAAGGTCGTGGCGGCCAACCTGGATCGGGTGCTCGTGGTGGTCGCGGCGCGCGACCCCGAGGCGACGCTCGAGCTGATCGACCGGCTCATGGCCGTGGTGGAGGCCAGCGGGCTGCATCCGGTGCTCGTCGTCAACAAGGTCGACCTCCCGGGCGGGGCCGCGCGGGTGGACGAGATCGTTCGGACCTACGGGCCGATCGGCTACCGCGTCCTGGCCGTGAGCGCGGAGTCCGGCGAGGGGATGGCGGCCTTCGCCGTGGAGGCGTGCGCGGGAACCGCGGCGCTGATCGGGCCCTCCGGCGTCGGCAAGTCGAGCCTGCTGAACCGCCTCCACCCCGAGCTCGAGTTGCGCACCGGCGAGCTCTCCAGACGCGGCGGACGGGGACGCCACACCACGGTCGAGTCGCGCCTGGTACCGCTGGCCTGCGGCGGCGTGGTCGCCGATACGCCGGGCTTCGGAGACGTGGGGCTATGGGGGGTGGCGCCCGACGACGTGGAAGCGTGCTTCCCCGAGATCGCCGAGCACGGGGAGGGGTGTCGCTTCCGGCGGTGCACCCATGTGTCGGAGCCGGACTGTGCCGTGCGGGCGGCCGTGGAACGCGGCGACGTGGCCGGGAGTCGCTACCGCTCGTACGTGGGGCTCAGGGAGGAGGCCAGGAGGAGGCGGTGACGTGCCGCGTCGGTCGTGGCGCGGCAGCGACTGCGGTGTCCGCTCACCGCGCCCCGGTGCGCAGCGGGGTGACGCGCGGGTCCCCGGTCGTGGGATCGGCCGTGACCGCGATGGGCCACCGGTAGACACGTTCGAGGGTCTCGGAGCGCAACACCGCCCCGGGCGGGCCCTCGGCGGCCACGGACCCTCTCGCCAGGAGCAGCATCCGGTCGGCGAAGCGTGCGGCCATGTCCAGCCCGTGGGTTACGACCAGGACCGTCATCCCGTCATCGGCGGAGCGGCGGAGGAGCTCGAGGATCGCCATCTCGTGCCGGATGTCCAGGCTGGCGGTCGGCTCGTCCAGCACCAGGGCGCGGGGCTCCTGGGCCAATGCTCGCGCGATCCGCACCCGCTGCAGCTCGCCGCCCGAGAGCGTCGTCACGTCCCGTGGCGCGAGGTCGGCCACGTCGCATTGTTCGAGGGCCTGCATCACGGCGCGGCGATCGGCCTCCTGCTCCCCGCCGAGCGCGCCCAGATGGGGGTACCGACCCATGCCGACCAGCTCACGCACGGTCAGGGGGAAGGCGATGGACTCGGCCTGGGGCACCACGCCCACGGCGCGGGCGAGCTCCCTCCGTGACCAGGCGTGCGTCTCCTGCCCGTCCACCAGAGCGTGCCCGCTCACAGGGGGGAGCACACCCAGGATCGCCTTCATCAGCGTGGACTTGCCCGAGCCGTTGGGTCCGAGGACGGCGTAGAGCGATCCGTCCGGCACCTCCATCGTCACGCCGTCGAGCGCCGGGCGTGCGCTCCCCGGGTAGCGCACGACGAGGTCGGTCGCGGAGAACCTCATCCCGTGAGGCTCCTGCGCAGAAGGAGCAGGAAGAGGGGAACGCCGACGAAGGCCGTGATGACGCCCACCGGCACCTGCGTGGGCGCGAGGACGAGTTGCGCCACCACGTCGGAAAGCACGAGGAAGGCGGCTCCCCCCAGGAAGGAGAGAGGGAGGAGCGCGCGGTGGTCCGACCCGACGAGGAGGCGGATCGCGTGCGGAACCACCAGCCCGACGAAGCCGATCACGCCGGCCGTAGCCACACCCGCGGCGGTAAGGAGCGCGGCGAGGGCAAGCGCCATGCGCTTCACCCGCTCCACGTCGGCTCCCAGGTAGTGCGCGGTCTCCTCTCCGATGGCCATGAGGTTGAGAGGGCGGGCCAGGCCGAGAAGGAGTGCGGCGGCGGGCACCGTGTAGGCCGCCGTGAGGGCGACGCCCCGCCAGCTCGCGCCCGCCAGGCTGCCCATGATCCAGTGGACCGCGCTCTGTACGGTGCGCGCCCCCGAGATCGACAGGATGAAGGCGATGCAGGCCGTGAAGAACGCCGCCACCACCACGCCGGCGAGGAGGAGGACGCGCACGTCCATCCGCCGACCGGACGCCGTCGCCACACCGAAGACGAGGAAGATCGCCAGGAGCGCGCCGGCGAAGGCGGCCAGCGGCAGCGGCCAGGAGGCAGCGCCGGCGCCCAGCGAGAGGACGAGAACGGCACCCACCGACGCGCCCCCGGAGATCCCCAGAATGTAGGGCTCGGCGAGGGGATTGCGCAGGAGAGCCTGAAACGTGGCTCCGGCGAGCGCGAGGCCGCCGCCCACCAGGGCTCCGAGGAGGACGCGAGGGAAGCGGATCTCCATGACGATCTGGCGGTGCCAGTCGGAGCCGCCGCCCGCAAGCGCGGTCAGGACCTCTCCCGTGGTCAGATGGACCGGCCCGAAGCGCACGCCGAGCAGCACCGCCGCCGCCAGGAGGACGAGCAGTCCGAGGCCCAGGCCGAACCGGCTCATGGGTCGCCACTCCGGAGCGCACGGGCCACCTCCCGGGCCGCTGCCGCCACCCCGGGCCCGGGAAGCTCGAGCGCCCCTCCGACCTCCACCACGCGCGCCGCTCCGACGAGCTTCCGGTCGAACGTGCTCCCCCGCTGCACCAGAACGACGTCGATGTGGCGGGCCACCATCTCCTCGGGGCTCACGGCGGCGTAGAGGGCGCCCAGGTCCTCGAAGACGTTGACGCCGCCGGCCAGCCGGATGATCTCGTCGACATAGGTGCCGGGGCCCGCCACCCACGGCGGATCGCCGCCGAGCACGTATGCGGCTCGTACCGCGGCATGCCCTCCGGCACCATGCCGCACCTGATCGAGCTCGCTCCGCAGGCGGAACACCAGGGAGTCGGCGGTGGGACCCCTCCCGGTCACGCCCCCCAGGAGGCGGATCGTGGAGAACACGTTCTCGATGTCGTCCGGGCGTATCGCGAGCCAGGTGATGCCCAGCTCGTCGAGGCGCGCCGCGGTGCGGCTGTCCTGAGGGCCGCCGAAGCGGATCACGAGGTCCGGGCGCAGCGCGAGGATCGTCTCGATGCTGGGCTCCAGGCCTCCGCCGACGGAGGGGAGGTCAGCCGTCCACGAGGCGGTGTCGAAGTCCGTGCGCGCCACCAGCACCTCCCGTGCACCGATCGCGTCCAGGGTCAGCGTCGCCGAGGGCACGAGCGAGACCACTCGCGTCACAGGGACGGCGAGCCGGACGTCGCGCCCGTCGGCATCCTCGAAGGTGCGGATCGTGGCGGAGTCCGCAGCCGGACGCGCCGCGGGTGCGTGTCCTTCGCCGCCGCACGCGGCCACGCAGAGAAGGAGCGCGGGGATTGCGTGTGGCCCGAGGCCCGGCACCCACCGCCGGAGGCCGGGCATCAGCCGGGAGATTCGCCGCAGGGATCCTGGAAGGAGCGCACCCACGTGCCGTTCCGTCTGGCGAGCGCGGCGAACCAGCGGTTGCGAGCCCCGAACACGTCCAGGAGGACCTCGCTGGATCCGTCCCCGTTCAGGTCCAGGTGATCGAAGTAGCGCGGCGCCCCCTTCCCGTCCTCGGCGGCGCGACGATACCAGACGTAGTCGGTCTGGTAGCCTCCCGGGGCGCGGGTCCCCATGAGGAAGACGGAATAGGCGTTCGGCCCGGGCGCGGAGGCGGCGAGCTCCTCGTTGTAGAGGAACGTGGAGGCGACGGAGGGGGCGTCGGACTCCGGCAGCCTGAACGACTGGACGTCCGCCCGCGCCTCCAGGAGGGACGGCGGCCACGGTGCGCCCACCTGCGGAAGGGCTGCGGAGGCCATGGCGAGCGACGCCGTGCGCTGGGCGTAGTCGGTCTCGATGGGGCGGAAGGGTGCGTACGGGCGGTGCGCGGCGGCGGTGTCCGCCAACGCGAGGATCCGGCGTGCCTGGGCGGCCCCGGGCAGGATCTCCACGACGCCTCGCACCGAGGCCCTCGGAGCGCAGAAGCGATCGGTGTCCACCCCCGTTCCGGTCACGGTGAGACGCCCGACCCGCACCCCCGAGGCGAAGAGGACGAGCTCGCTGCCCGGTGCGAAGCGGACACGGTTCAGCTCGGCGATGAAGCCCGGGGTCTCGGCCTCGGTCGGAAACGGACGGAGGCCGTCGTCGCGCACCTCTCCCACCGCTGCCAGCGTCGCCGTGTCGCCGTCGCGGAGACCCGCCAGGAGGATCGTACCCTTCGGGACCTCGGGGGCCGGCGGCGCATCCGGGGCGCGCTTCCGCGGCCTCCGGCGAAGGCGCCTCCACGCGTTCGGGCGGGCTCTGCAGGTGGACCTCCGTCCCACCCCAGGTCACGTTGTCGCAGCCCGGGAGGGCGGTTAAGATCCCCGCGAGCAGAAGCCAGCGCCGTCGCATCGAGCCTTCGGTACGTAGGACACCCGGTCCCGGTCCCCGATCGGGCCGGGCCTGGAAAGCTAGCGACCCCTTGCGGGGTAGCAACACCGGCCCGGGCAATGAGGGCCCTGCTTCAGCATGTCGCATCTGGAACGCGGCGGCACGCCCCCGCAGGCGGGCCGCCGCCGTGTCGTCAGGGGAGTCGGCTTGAAGGACACGCTCGCATTCCGACAGGTCCTCGGGGTCTTCCCGACGGGGGTGACGATCGTCGCCACCCGCGACGACACGAACACTCCCTGTGGCATGACCGTGAACGCGTTCACCTCGGTTTCCCTGAAGCCCCCGCTGGTGCTGGTCTGTATCCAGCACGGCGCATCTTCCCACGACCGGCTGCTCGAGTCCGGATCGTTCGCGGTCAGCATTCTGGCGCGAAGCCAGGCCGCGCTCGCGTCGCGCTTCGCCACCGATCCCGCGGACGTGCGCTTCCTCGAGATCGATTGGCACGAGGGCCCGCTCGGCGACCCGATCGTGGACGGAGCCGCCGCCTGGATCGCGTGCAGGGTGGAGTCGGTGCACCCCGGCGGCGACCACTCGATCCTGGTCGGGCGCGTAGAGGAGCTGGGGCTGGGGGAAGCGGACGCGCTGGTCTTCTATCGGGGCACGTACGGACACGTGAGCGCGCCTGTGAGCGGCCGGGTCCATCCCCTGGCGTGGCTCCCGGTCTTCATCGTGGGCATCTGCGCCGCGACCGCCGCCGAGATCGCGGTGGGCCTCCTGCTGTACACGGGACCGGGCCTGATGCGCTCGGTGACCACCATCCTGGGCGTGGAGGCCGCGGCGATGGGAATCGGCCTGTGGACCGCGCCCGGCCCCCGCCCCGACCTCGTGGACGCGCTGCGCCGACGGTGGGTCCTCTGCCTGTTCGCCTTTCTGGCCGCGACCGTGTTCAGCGCGTCATGGAGCCTGGTGCAGACAGTGGGGGGCACGGCGGTCGGACAGGGACTCGGGCTCGCGCTCGTAGCGGGACTCCCGCTGTATGCCTGCGGTGGGGTGCTGGGCGGCATTGCCGCCTCGACCGCGGGAGACCCGGGGGCGCGCGCGCGGGCGTCGGCGCGGCGGCGTTCCTGGGAGCCGCTCTGGGCATCGCGGCGACGGGCCTCACCCTCCCGAAGGTCCCCACCCCTGCCTCGCTTCTGGTGGTCTGCCTGGTCCTGCTGTCGGCCGGCGGGCTGGTCTTCGGGTCCATCCTGGACACGCGAGTCAGGATCCTGGTGCGTGCCCGCCGCCCCACCCCGCTGGGAGACGTCCGCGTCGAGGATCGATACCTGGCGTCCGCCGGCCACGCCGCGCGCCTGCTCGTGGAGGGCTCGGCGGTCCGACGGTGGACGACGCTCGGCGAGAGCGGCGGCACGCCCTGGGATGTCGCGGCCTTCCGCGCCTTCGCCCCCTCCGGGACCGAGCCCTACGAGATGCTCGTCGTGGGCGGAGGGGCGTCGCCGCTCCCGAGGGCGGCGGTGCGCGAGCACCCGTCCGTGCGGGTGACGGTGTCGGAGC
Source organism: uncultured Gemmatimonadales bacterium (assembly GCA_963848895.1). Lineage (GTDB taxonomy): Bacteria > Gemmatimonadota > Gemmatimonadetes > Longimicrobiales > Gaopeijiaceae > SZUA-318. Next base: position 279,310 of record CAWKGE010000009.1, on the reverse strand, counting down.
GCTCGGCGCCCGTGCTCGAGCTGGGCCGGGAACACATGGAAACGGGCCTCGTCGGGGATCCGGACGGGCGGCTGCGCCTGGGTGTCGGAAACCTCGACGATCTCGCCGAGCATCCGGGTGGCCCGTGCGCGCTCATCGTGCTCGACACGACGGCCTTCGGCGCGGTGGGCGGGCTGTCCGGACTGTCGGGCAGGGCCCGCGACGCCCTGTGCGCGCGTCTCGGCGAGGACGGGACCATGGTAATCGGCCCGTTCCTGCCGGAGCCGGGCGCGTGGGAATTCCCCGCGGACTGGCGCGTCGCGAAGTACAGGCGTGCCCTCCCCGCGGGGCTGGGCGAGCTCGGCGTGGACGTGGGCGGAGAGGAGGTCCTGCTCGTGGGCCGGCACACGGACCGCGAGCCGTGGCCCTCCACGGTGGAGGAGTTCGTCCTGGACTCCCCGGTGGGGCCGTGATCGTCGCGCATCTCTCCGACCTGCACCTGGGCTTCCGCGCGTACGGGCGCGTGGAGCGGGGGGTCGACGTGCGCGAGCGCGACGTCGCGCTCGCATGGGAGCGGGCGGTGCAGGAGCTCGTCCGCCTGAGCCCGGAGGTGGTGGTCCTGGCCGGCGACGTCTTCGACCGGCCGGATCCCCCGGCGGGCGCGCTGGTGGCGCTGTCGCGCGGCCTGGAGCTCATGCGCTCTTCGTTGTCGCGCACGCCGGTTCTGATGGTGGCTGGACCCCGGGACACGCCACGCCGGCCCGGCGACCCCGGGGCGCTGGCCGTGCTGGACACCTTCCCCAACGTCGAGGCCGCCGCGGGCCTCCCCCGCTCGATACTCCTCGAACGCCTTCAGCTCCACGCGGCCCTGGTACCCTACCGCGCGACGGTGCGGGAGCCCGCGCTCCACCCGGAGCCGGACCCCCGCGCGCGCTGGAACCTCCTGGTGCTCCACGGCAGGGAAGGTGGGGGGGACGAGTCGGGCGTGTTCGTCGACCCGGCCGACTGGAGCTACGTCGCCCTGGGCGGTGAGCACCGCCGCCGGCGCGTCGCGCCGAATGTGCAATACTGTGGATCGCTCGAACGGGTGGATCTCGATCCCTGGGACGAGGCGGCGGACGAGAAGGGCTTCCTCACGGTGGACCTCGAGCGCGGCTCGACCACGTTCCACCCGATCCCGGGCCGCGCGGTCGCCGCGTTGGCCCCCATCCGGGTACGCCCGGACGATCCGGATCGTCTGCGCCGTCGGGTGCACGAGGTCACGCGGGAGGTGCCCGGAGGGATCGCCGGGAAGATCGTCCGCCTCCGGCTGGAAGGCGTAGATCCGTCCGATCTCCTCTGCCTCCAGGGCGCCCAGCTCCACGACCTGCGGCAGCAGGCGCTTCACCTCGCGGTGGAGGCGGGGCACGAGCCGCAGGTGCCCGCGGAGACATGGCTGCCCTCCGACCCTCCGTCCCTCCTGCGCGACGCGCTGGAGGCGGAGCTCGACCGGGACGGGGCGGGGGACGCGACCGCCCGCGATCTGGTACGCATGCTGGTCCCCGACCCGCCGGGCCCCCCGAAGCCGGCGATGCCCATCGGTGCGCTCGAGGCGGTGGACGGCGAGGTGGAGGGAGTCGGTCGGGTGAGCATGTCGGTGCGACCAGGGCTGACGGCCGTCATCGGCGGGGCGGGACGCTCCCGCCGCGCCGTGGCCGGGCTCCTCATGCGGGCAGGAGGCGGGGGGGAGGGCGCCCTCGCCCGGCTGTGGGCCGGGCGGGGCGCCGAGACGCTGGAAGGCGCCGTGAACCAGGCCGTAGAGGCGGTGGCCGAGGTGCGCGGGCTGGGCGTGGTCACCGCGGCCCTCGCAAGGGCCCACGACATGGGCGTGCCGGAGCCGCGCGAGAGCACGACGGAGCGGCAAGTGCAGCGGACTGGCGCGGTGCGGGTCGATCCCGAGCTGGTGTCGGCGGAGCTGCGCTCGGCCGAGCGCGAGCTGCGCGCAATCCGTGCCGACGCGGTGGAAGCGGACGGGGACCTCGAAGTCGCGACCATGGACTGGCACCGCGAGCGCCAGGACGCGGAGACCACGTTGTATGCGTACCGGGACCGGGCGCGCGAGCTCAAGGCGCGGATCCGCCAGATGGAGTCCGCCGGCCCGACCGCCCCCTGTCCCACCTGTGGGCGGACGCTGGAAAGCCACTACGACGAGGTCCTGGCCGAGCTGCGGGAGGAGTGGGAGGCCATCGTCCAGGACGGAAGTTGGTGGAAGCGACGGTGGGAGCAGCTCGAGCTCAAGCCCTCCCACCTGCAGGACCTCGAAGGCCGGTCGCTGCGACTGCATGCCGCCCTCGAGGCAACCTCGGAGCGCGTGGAGCTCCTGCGCGCGCGCCTGGGGGAGCTGGAGGGCGCACGGGGCGCGGTCCCGGCCGCGGCGGAGGGCCCCCTCGGGGAGATCGTGAGCGCGCTGCTCCGGGTGCGCGACGCGCGGCTGGCCAGAGCCAGGGAGGTGCTGCTGTCGCGCGCCTCGCGTCACCTGGGCCGCATCTCCGGCGGGAGGATCCTTGCGGTGACGTGGCAGGACGGAGCGGCCCAGCTCCAGGGGGACGCCGGGCCGCTGAACCCCCTCTCCGAGGAAGACCTCGCGGCGGGGCGCCTCGCCGTCCGTCTGGCGGCAGTGTCACTTGTCGCGGGCGGGGGACAGGTGCTGGGCTCGCTGATCCTCGAGGAGCCGTTCGATCGCCTCGAGTCCGAGGGGGCGATGCGCGCCCTGGTGCTCCTCCGTGACCTCCTGCGCGAGGTGCCGCGCATCGTTCTGGTCACGCGCGGGGACGCGGTGGACGCGCGGCCGGAGCTGTTCGACGCGGTCCTGGAGGTCCGCGACGACGCGGGGAGCGGCGCGGCCGCGCTGCGCCCGGCCGCCGCGGGAGCTGGGCACGTGTTCTTCCGTGCGCCGGTGGAGCGGGGGCGGTCGAGGGTCTCCCGGTCGTGAGCGGGACGAGAACTGCAACCTTTGCACCCCGGCTTACGTCTTAATAGGGTAGAGGCGTCGGGACGAGCGGGGGCGACCGAGGGTGGCCGCCCCCTCCGGTTCCCAGGAGCTCGGATCTTCGTGGCCGTTGCAGGCAGGATATGACTACCTGGATTCCAGCCCTGATGGTGGGGATATGTGTGGGGGTGGTGCTCCGGATCTGGTACCGGAGCTGGCGGAAGCGCCGTATCGCGGCGCGACGCGTCGTGGAGATGCCCAACTCCCACTACTCGTCGCAGGGCGTCCGCAATCAGGAAGACCGTGATCGCTGGGGGCGCATCAACATGCGCAAGCTCCACCCCCTGAATCGCGACGAGGTGCAGCGCCTCCTGGACGTGGTCGATCAGGAGGGGATCACGGCGCTGTCGTCCAAGGACCGGCTCTTTCTGGACAACATGACGATGCCCCGGATGGGTTGAGCGGTCGGGGCCGTCGGTTCCCGCCGCACGCCTCTCCTCCCCTCCTCAGCGCTCGTCGTGCGCCGGCCACAGCCAGGCGGCGCCACGCACGCCGCTGGAGTCTCCGTGGCGGTTCTCCAGGACACGGGTCGTCACGACGTCCGTGAACACCCAGGGAGGCAGCGCGTGCTGCGTGTCTTCCGCGATTCCGGGCAGGTTCGACATCCCGCCACCCAGCACCACCACGTCCGGGTCGAGGACGTTGACCACGGAAGCCAGGCCTCGCGCCAGCCGGTCCACGTAGCGCTGATAGACGGCGACGGCACCCTCGTCACCGCGCTCGAGCGCGTCCACGATCCGGTGGGTGCCCCAGCGGCGTCCCGTGGCGGCGAGGTGGTCGCGCTCCATGCCGGGGCCGGAGAGGAACGTCTCGATGCACCCCCGGCGGCCGCAGTAGCATTCCGGCCCGGGGCGCTCGTCGTCGGTGGGCCACGGGAGCGGGTTGTGACCCCACTCCCCCGCGATGAGCTGCGCGCCCGCGAGAGGGCGGCCGTGCACGACGATCCCGCCGCCGACGCCGGTTCCCAGGATGACGCCGAAGACGACGGCGGCCCCGCGTCCGGCCCCGTCGCTCGCCTCGGACAGGGCGAAGCAGTTGGCATCGTTCATGACCCGCACCGGGCGTCCGAGCCGCTCCGACAGGTCACGGTCCAGGGGGTGCCCGATGAGCCACGTCGAGTTGGCGTTCTTCACCATCCCCGTGGCGGGCGAGATCGTTCCCGGAATCCCGATTCCCACGGTCCCCGTGCCGCCCGCTTCCCTCTCGACGCGGGCCACCAGATCCGTGAGCGCCGCCAGCGTGGACTCGTACCCACGGGGCGTGGCGATCCGGAGACGAGCGACCTCCGTCCCGTCGGGGGCCAGCGCCACGGCCTCGATCTTCGTGCCGCCGAGATCGATGCCGATGCGGACGGCGTCGGGTCCGGTACGCGCCTGGATGGTGGAGGCTCCGCGCTACGTCCGCGGGTGCGGCGCGGGCCGGGAGGTGCGCTCCGCCTGCTGATAGGCCGCGTAGAGCTCGTCGGGCCGGTTCGCGTACAGCTCCACGAAGCCGCACGATCCGCACACGCTGGCGTGGATCAGCGTGCTGGCCGTGTGCGCCAGGCGCCCATGGTCCGGGTGCCGCTCGACCCCCACGATCACGCGGGCGCCCCCGGCGTCCGCAACGTAGCTGCCGTCGATCATCTGGTCGGACGTGCACTTGGGACAGCGATGATAGGCGCTCATCACGCATCCTCGCGCAGCGCTGCGATCGCCTGGATCTCCACGAGGTATCCGAAGTGGAGATCGCGGACGGGAACGACGGCCCGGGCCGGACGGTGGTCGCCCATCATCTCCGAGTACACCCGGTTCACCTCGCCCCAGTGGGTGATGTCGGAGACGTAGATCGTCATCTGTAGCACCCGGTCGAGCCCGCTGCCCGCCGCCTCGAGGATGTGGCGCACGTTCTCGAGCGCGAGGCGGGCCTGCGCCGCGGCGTCCCCCGGGGGGGCGTCGCGATCGGCGGGATCGATGGGGAGCTGTCCGGCCACGTACACCGTGTCGCCGTGGATCACGGCCTGGCTGTAGTGACCGCCGGGGCGGGGAGCGTTGGACGTTTCGACGAGGCGCATGGTCCGTGCGGTTGAGGGGACGACGCGGAGTGGCGGCCTCCAGCGCCCCAACGTTGACGCCCCGGGGTGTCGCCGAGCAAGGTGTGTCCCATGCAGATCCGAATCCTGTCCGGCGCCGACGTCCTCGCCGCCGTGGACATGCGCGGCGCCATCGACGCCATGCGCGAGGCGTTCGCCGCGCTTTCCCGCGGTGAGGCCGTCGTACCGCTCCGCCTCGCTCTGGAGACCCCGGAAGGCACGGCCCTCTTCATGCCGGGTCACCTCCCGCACCTGGACGCGACCGCCGCGAAGGTCGTGACCGTGCATCCGGGCAACCCGGCGCGGGGCCTGCCCGTCATCCACGCGGTGGTGCTTGTGTTGGATCCTGCCACCGGGCGCCCCGTGGCCCTCCTGGACGGGACGCGCCTGACGGCGCTGCGCACCGGCGCGGCGGGCGGGCTGGCGGCGGACCTGCTCGCGCCACCCAGGGCCTCCGTGGTGGCGCTGTTCGGCTCCGGCGTGCAGGCGAGGGCCCAGCTCGAGGCCGTCCGCTGCGTCCGGCCGGTGACTGAGGTGCGCATCGTGTCGAACGATCCGGGCTCGGCGCGGGCCCTCGCGGCCGAACAGGAGGGGATCCGGGCCGTGGTGTTGGAGGACCGCGCGGCGGCCCTCCGCGGGGCGCAACTCGTCATCACCGCGACCGACAGCGCCACGCCCGTATTCGACGGCTCGCTGGTCGAGCCCGGCACGCACGTCACCGGCGTGGGCTCCTACACCCCGGCCATGCGCGAGGTGGACACCGTTCTCGTGCGTCGGGCGCGGGTGTTCGTCGATCAGCGCGCGGCGGCGCTCGCTGAGGCGGGCGACCTCGCGGGGCCCATCGCGGACGGCCACGTCTCCCAGGGCGTCATCGTCGCCGAGATCGGCGAGGTCGCGGCCGGGAGGCACCCGGGCCGGGCCTCGGAAAAGGAGATCACGTTCTTCAAGTCGGTGGGCAACGCCGTCCAGGATGTGGCGATCGCCGCCAGGGTGCTGGAGGCCGCGGAGCGGGACGGGAGGGGGGTGGTGGTGGAGCTGTAGCGACGACCGTGCCCCTAGGCGTCGTCCTCCTCCGGCATCGCCCCGCCGAAGCTCTCCACGAAGTCCTCCAGCAGCTCCCGGGCCTCCTGCAGGCGGTCGGCGGGCACGAGGACCGTGACGCCGAGGTGCGAGGCGCCGGCGAAGCCGGGGCCGAAGATCCCCGTCTGGTCGTTGAGGACCGCCACGGGGATGCCTGCCGCCTCGAGCTGCTGGCGCGCGAGCTCCGCCGTGGGTTCGGCGGGAAACACCGCCGCCTTGCGCCAGTGCGGCACGCCGCCGACCGCCGGGTCGCCCTTCAGCTTCCCAGGACCGACCATGCTTCCGTGCGCTCCCGGTACCGGGCCGCCGCCTGCTCGTCGCCGGCCTGTGTCGCGGCCTGCATGAGCGCGAGGTAGGTCCAGGCGTAGTAGTTCGGGATCCCCACCGTGGAGGCGTCCGGCCAGTGCTTCCAGGCGTCGGGGATCCCCGAATGGTGGACGAAGACGTCGTCCACCAGGGTCCGGGTGCGTGGCACGTCGACCCAGTCACCCACGACCGCGCTGTAGGGGGAAGGCGCCATGTGGACCACGCCGGGAGGCGGAGCGTCTTCCTCGAGGGGACCGTTGTTCAGCTTGTACGCCAGTCCCTGGCGGACCAGGTAGGCGTCCAGGCCCAGCTCGGTGGCGGCGCTTCCGCTGGACGCGAAGTAGATCGGGCGCTGCGCGATCGAGTTGTTGATGAGCACCAGGGCGTACTGCATCCAGGGGTAGAGGATCTGCCCGGAGTGCAGCACCGCCGTGACGTTGCCCAGGCGGAGCACCTGGTCGCGATCGACCTGGGAATAGGCGCCGGCCACGCGCTCGATGGTGGCGTCGTCGAGGGGCAGGATCGACTGCGTCGGCGGCACGATTCGATGGCCGAGAACCAGCGGGACCTTCCCGTCGGCCTGGGCCGAGTCGGCGACGTAGGCCGCACCCGTGTTCACCGCTGTGTACGGCCGCTGGCAGATGATGCGCGTGGGGTGCGCGAGGGGGTCCTCGCCCGGCGCGCAGGCCGCGGTCAGGTCGCGGAGCTGCTCCGTGTACCAAGAGGTGTTGAGGTACGACGTCACGATCACGGTGACGTCCCTGCGCATACCTTCCGCCTCCTGCAGGTACCAGAGCGGGAAGGTGTCGTTGTCCCCGTTGGTGAAGAGGACGCCGTACGGCTCCACGCTCATGAGGAGGTTGTACGCCCAGTCCCGCGCGGCCCAGTCGTGGGCGCGGCTCGCCCAGGACCAGTTCAGGACCAGCGGGATGAGGGCGAGGCCCAGGATCGGTGCCGTCCGCGACAGCCTGGTCTTCATCTCCTCGGCCGCCTCGCGCCAGAGGGTCGCGATGCCCACACCGGCCCACAGTCCCCACACCGAGAAGCTGACGATGAAGAAGTAGTCGCGCTCCCTGACCTCGTGCGCGTCCGTGCCCTGGATAGGGGCGGTCAGCGAATAGCCGTACTTGAAGTTCAGGTAGTAGACCAGCGCCAGCGACAGCGTGAGGAAGAGCGTGGCGACGTAGAAGAAGCTCGCCCGGTCGCGACGGAAGTGCTCGATCGCGCCCCAGACGCCGAGGCCGGTGAACAGCATCGTGAACGGCAGGCGCAAGTTGGCGAACACCGTGTTCGTGCCCGCCAGGGAGCGGGCCCACTGCCAATCGAAGTACTGGAGGTAGTTCACGATCTGCGACGAGAGCGCCGCCTGCCGGATCGTGACCGGCGGCTTGTCGTACTGCGTCCGCTGCAGCGCCTCGCCGAGGGCGACGCAGCCGGCCTTGCCGTACGTGACGATCGCACCGAGGGCCGAGCCGATGTTGGGGCAGGTGGGGGCCGCCTCGTTGATGACCGGATCGAGTCCTGCGCGGATCGGCAGGAAGAGGTGGATCGACAGCCCCACCACCGCTACGAGGATCGCCGCGGGATAGAGCCTCCAGTTGAGCAGCGTCCGCGGGTGGACCACGAGAATGAACACGCCGATCGCCGGGGCCGCCAGGAACGCCATCAGGTGGTTGCCCACCGAAAGCGCCAGGATGAACGCAATGAGGACGAGGAGGTTGTCGTCCTTCCCTTTCCCGAGGTTCTCCTGCCAGCGGAACGTCAGCCAGGTCAGGAGCGCGATCGTCAGAAGGGAGACCGTATAGACCTTCTCGTTGACGTTCGACTGGTTCCAGACCGTGAAAGCCGTGGCGCTGACCAGGACAGCGGCGGCAGCGCCCACCAGGCGGAAGCGGCGGTCGTCGGAGAAGTACCGGAGCACGTGGTGGACCACGAGGAACCACAGCGCGTGCGCCGCCGCGCTCATGAACGCGCTGAACAGGTTCACGCGTACGGCCACCGAGAGCCCGAGCGGGGCCAGCAGCACCGACCACGCCCGCGCCAGCGTCACGAACAGCGGGTTCCCCGGCGGATGGGGGATGCCGAGGATGTGCGCGGTCGCGATGTACTCGCTCGTGTCCCAGAACGCCGTCGTGGGCGCCAGCGTCACGGCGTAGAGCACGAACACGAGGAGGCCGGCGACGGCGGCCGCCCCGTACGGCGGGCGCGGGTGCGCCGGGTCGGCGCGCGATGCCGTGTCGTCGTTCGTGCGTGCCTGGGTGGCCATGATCCTCGAAGGTACGGTCACGAGAAGGAATTCCGCGAAAGATAACGCGCGCGGCCCTCGCCCCAACCGACCATGCTCCCCCGCCCGGGCACGTCAGGCGTTCCGGATGAGGTGCAGGCAGCCCCACGCGTCCACCTCCAGGCGCCACTGCGGGGGCACCCAGGTGGTCGCGCTGTACTCCAGAACGATGGCCGGACCCGGCAGCGCGTGGCCGGCCGCGAGGTCGCTCCGCCAAACCCGCACCGCGTCCAGCTCCCGTCCCCCGTAGAAGACCCGGGCGTCCTGCACGCGGGGCGGCCCCGAAGCGGTCGCGACGCGGGGGGCCTCGATGGGGATTGGCGGTGCGGTGACCACCACACGGAGCGTCACCGCCTCCACCGGCGTGGCCGGGCGCCGGTAGCCGTAGCGCTCGTCGTGGAGGTCGTGGAACCGTTCCACCCAATCGTCGGCCGGAACGCGCAGCTCGAAGCTCTGCCCCGCGTAGCGCGCGTCCACCCAATGCTCGGCCACGAGGGTTTCCGCGCGCGCGCCCTCGGCGAGCATCTCGGCCCTCGCCTGGCGTTCGAGATCCCCGAAGACACCGTCCAGGAGAGCGGTGAGCCCTGCCCGCGCCGTGGACGCGAGCAGGGTGCGTGACAGCTCGCGCGTCACCGGCGACGCCAGCATTCCGTAGGCGGAGAGCAGGCCGGGATCGGGCGGCACCAGCGCGCGGGCGGCTCCGAGCCGGCGTGTCAGCTCGGCCACGTGCAGTGCGCCGGCTCCGCCGAAAGCGACGACCGCGAAGTCCGCGGGGTCGTAGCCGCGCTCGACGGAGATCACGCGCAGCGCCCGCTCCATGGCCGTGTCCGCGACGGCGAGAATGCCTTCCGCGGCCTCCTCCGGCGAGCCGCCGAGGCCCCGGGCCAGCGACTCGAGCGGGGTACGGACGGCCTCGCGATCGATACGGCTCTCCCCACCCAGGAAGGCGTCGACGGGCAAGCGCCCGAGCCAGACGTGGGCGTCGGTGACGGTGACGCCGGTGCCGCCGCGCCCGTAGCAGATGGGCCCCGGGTCCGCACCGGCGCTCTGCGGGCCGACCCGGAGGGCGCCCCCCGCGTCGAGGCGGGCCAGCGAGCCCCCGCCCGCCCCCACCGTGTGGATGTCGAGCACCGGGATCGCGATGGGCTGGCCGTCGATGTCGAACTCCCGCGTCCGCAGGGCGTGCCCGGGGCAGAGTGACACGTCCGTGGACGTGCCCCCCATGTCGAAGGACAGCACCCGCTCGTGTCCGGTACGACGCGCCCAGTCCAGCGCACCGACGACACCCCCGGCCGGGCCGGACAACACGGTGTGCACCGGCTCGCGCCTGGCGCGCTCCACCGGCACCGCCCCGCCGTTGGAGCCCATGATCGTCACCCGCTCGGCGCCCGCCTCGGCGGACAGGCGCCCCAGGTAGCGCGACATGACCGGTGCCACGTACGCGTTCACCACCGTCGTCGAGGTACGCTCGTACTCGCGGAACTCCGGCAGCAGCTCGGAGGACACCGACAGCGGCAGCCCGGTCGACTCGAGGGACTCCGCCACCAGGTGCTCGTGCGCCGGATTCGCATAGGCGTGGAGGAGCGAGACCGCGACCGACTGCGCGTGGCGCTCCTCGACGAGCGTGGAGAGCGCTTCGAGAACGGCCGCGTCGAGGGGCTCCACCTCCTCGCCGCGCGGGTCGATCCGCCCCGGCACCCCGATCCGGTCTTCGCGGGCGACCAGCGGCGGCGGCCGGTGGCCCACCAGCGCGTAGAGCTGCGGTCGGTTCTGCCGACCGATCTCGATGATGTCCTCGAACCCCTGGTTGGTCACGAGCACGACCCGAGCGCCGCGGCGCTCGAGGAGCGCGTTGGTGGCCACGGTGGAGCCGTGCAGGAGGAGGAAGGGCTGGCCCTCGGGAACGAGCCGGCGGATGCCGTCGAGGACCGCCTGTGCCGGATCGGCGGGCGTCGAGGGAACCTTGAGCGTGGTCAGGGCGCCGTCCCTCCACAGGACGAGGTCGGTGAACGTCCCCCCCGTGTCGACGGCGACGACGGGCGTTGACGCTGACGTGTCACCTCGGGACATTGAGTCGCTCATCCTGGGAAGTCCGCTCCTGACGGCTCATGCACCTGGCTCCTTCCTTCCGGGATTTCCGGGAGTACGCCCGATCGGCTCGTGTGGTCCCCGTGTGGAGGGAATTCCTCTTCGACGTGGACACGGCGGTCACCGCCTACGCGAAGCTCGCCCGCCCTCCATTCGGATTCCTGCTCGAGTCCGTGGTCGGTGGCGAACAATGGGCCCGCTACTCCTTCCTGGGAACCCGCCCCGCCGGGGCATGGCGCCTGCGGGACGGGGAGGTGTCGTGGTGGACGCCCGAGGGAGGGTGGGCGTCCGTGGCCACCGACGATCCGCTCGCGGACTTCGAGGCGCGGCTGCGCGCGCGCGCACCCGCTTCGGTGCCCGGCCTGCCCCGTTTCTGGGGTGGGGCGGTAGGGTACTTCGGATACGACGTCGTGCGCCAGATCGAGGACCTTCCCTCGCCGCCGGCCGACGACCTCGGCCTACCCGACGGACTCTTCGTGTTCACCGACGTCGTGCTCGCGATCGACAACCTCAAGGGGCGGGCGATGGCCATCGCCTCGGTCGAGGTGGCCGAGGGGGCGGACGAACCCTCGCTGCGGCTGGGTTACGATCGGGCCGCGGCTCGCCTGGACGAGCTCGTCGAGCAGTTGGGCCGGCACCCGGGCCCGCCACCGCTCGAGCTCGCGGAGGAGCCGGACGCCGATCCCGCCTTCACCAGCCCCACCAGCCGCGCGGACTACGAGGCGGGGGTGGAGCGCATCCGCGACTACATCCGCGCCGGAGACGCATTCCAGGTGGTGCTCAGCCAGCGGATCGGCGTGGAGCTGAACGCCACGCCCTTCGAGCTCTACCGCACGCTGCGCACGCTGAACCCATCGCCCTACCTCTACTTCCTCGAGCTGGACGGCGTGGCGCTCGTGGGCAGCTCTCCGGAGGTGCTGGTCCGGGTGGAGGACGGCGTCGTCACGGTGCGTCCCATCGCGGGGACCCGGCCGCGCGGCGCCACGCCCGAGGAGGACCGCGCGCTGGCGGAGGAGTTGCGGGCGGACGAGAAGGAGCTGGCCGAGCACCGCATGCTCGTGGACCTGGGGCGCAACGACGTAGGTCGGGTGGCCGAGTACGGGACCGTGCTCGTTCCCGACCTCATGGTCGTGGAGCGCTACTCCCACGTCATGCACATCGTGAGTCAGGTGGAAGGACGCCTGCGCACCGGCCTGGGAGCCGTGGACGTCTTCAAGGCATGCTTCCCCGCGGGCACCGTATCCGGCGCGCCGAAGATCCGCGCGATGGAGATCATCGACGAGCTGGAGCCCGTGCGTCGGGGACCGTACGCCGGCGCGGTGGGGCACTTCAGCCATGGCGGCGCGTCCATGGACACGGCCATCACGATCCGCACGGTGCTGGTCACAGGCGGAAAAGCGTACGTGCAGGCCGGCGCCGGGATCGTGGCGGACTCGGATCCCGCCACGGAGTACGAGGAGACGCTCAACAAGGCCCGGGCGCTCGTGCGAGCCGCCGCCATGGTGGGGCGGCCCGCACGAGGTTGATTGCGCCTCGGGGACAGGCCGGGCCGACCTTCAGGAGAGCTTCTCGTACAGGATCGCCAGCGCCCGGATCCCCTTCTCGAAGGCGTCGAGCGCGAACCACTCGTTCGGCGCGTGCAGGTTGCACCCCGGGAGCGCGAAGCCCACCAGCAGCGCCGAGGCCTTCAGCTGCTCCTCGAAGTCCACCACGATGGGGATCGAGCCACCTTCGCCCTGGAGCACGGCCGGCGCGCCGAACGCCTCCTGGAGCGCTGCGGACGCCGCCTCGACCAGCTTCCCTTCGACCTTCGCCTGCCAAGGCCGGCCGCCGTGCAGCTCCTTGAGCTCCACGGTGACCCCGGCCGGCTTCACCTTCTTCAGGTGCGCCTCGACCAGCTCCTTCACCCGCTGGGGCGTCTGGTTCTTGACCAGGCGGAAGCTGACCTTCGCCATCGCCTTGTTGGGCAGCACGGTCTTGGCGCCCTCGGCAGTATAGCCGCACAGGATCCCGTTTACGTCGCACGTGGGCCGGATCCAGAGCCGTTCCAGCGGGGAGAACGCCTTCTCCCCACCCAGGGCACGCACCCCGAGCTCCTGCCGGTAGGCCTTCTCGTCGAACGGGAGCGACCGGATCTGTGCTCGCGTCTCCTCGTCCCACTCGACCACGTCGTCGTAGAAGCCCTTCACCGCGATGCGTCCCTTCGAGTCGTGCAGCGACGCGATGATCTTCGCGAGCGCGTTGCCCGGGTTCACCACGGTTCCGCCGAACTGGCCGGAGTGCAGGTCGCTGCGTGCGCCCTTCACGTGGATCTCGAAGTAGGCGAGCCCCCGGAGGGAGAACAACACGGAGGGCATTCCCTCCGCGTACATGTTGGAATCGGAGATGATCACGTGGTCGCACGCGAGCCGCTCCACGTTCCGCTCGACGAAGGGCACGAGGTTCTCCGAGCCGACCTCCTCCTCACCCTCGGCGAGCACGATCACGTTCATCGGGAGCGTGCCGTTCACCTTCAGGTGCGCCTCGAGCGCCTTCACGTGCATGTACAGTTGGCCCTTGTCGTCGGCAGAGCCGCGGGCGTAGACCCTCCCGTCGCGCTCGGTGGGCTCGAAGGGCGGCGACGCCCACTCGTCCAGGGGCTCGGGAGGCTGTACGTCGTAGTGGCCGTAGATCAGGATCGTCGGAGCGTCCTGGCCGGCGCCGCGCCACTCCCCGAGCACGACCGGGTGGCCGGGGGTCTCGTGGATGCTCGGCTCCAGCCCAGCGTCGCGCAGGCGGGCGGACAGCCACTCGGCGGCCCGCCGCATGTCGCCATCGTGCTCGGCTTTCGCGCTGATCGAGGGGATGCGGAGGAAGTCGTACATCTCGGCGCGGAAACGACCGAGATTCTCATCCACGAACTTGAGGACGTCGGACATGGTGGCTGCAACCTTTTCGAGGTCGATCGACCTCTAAGTATACGTGCGGAGGCGGATGGGTGGTGTGAGTGGTCGCCCCGCATGTCCGAGTGCGACGCCCGGCGCGTTTTCCGGGCGGGGAGGCCGAGCGCCTCTCGATAGAGGAACGCCGCGGAGGGCGGGCAACTCGTCCGCGGCGACGCGTTCGAGGCGTCGGTCCTGCAGGGGGTCGGCGCCTCGTCGCATTCGACGCCGCCGGGTCAGGCGGATCAGACCAGGCCGCGAACGCCCCACCGGTAGATGAACGTCATCAGGGCGGCGAACACGAAAGCCGCGCCCATGCCGCCGGCACTGATCGCCTGGTGATCCCAGAAGTCGAAGATGCCGACGCCGAGCATACCGCCGATGCAGGCGGCGAAGGAGCCGAGGGCGGCGAGCACCGGGGTGTGGCCCGGCGTCTCTTCGGGGCGCTTGACGAGCACCTTCATGGTGAGCCCGATGACGGCACCCATCACGATCCAGATCCCGACGCCGATCCAGTTCTGCATCTTCCGCTCTGCCCGGCCCTGCGGGGCGTTGAAGTCCTGTGAAGAAATCCGGGGCGCAATCTACCCGAACCGATAGGGTGGGGCCAGACCGGGGAGGCGCCCGTTGACTCGGGCGACCGGGGTCGGGAGCTTCAGCCCATGAGCGACGGCATCATCGACCTGGGCGAATATCTTCGCCGGCGGGAGGGAGAGGAGGACGAGCGCGCCTCCACCTTCGCGCTGTGGGGCGCGGACGGCGAGCGCTCGCGGTTCGCGCTCCCCCTGTGGCGCAGCATCTACCTCGCGGGTGGGGAGCGGGGAGGGATCGTGTGGCAGATCGATCCGGCTGCGGATCCGAGGCCGTTCGTGGTCCTGGATCTCGCTCACGAGCCGGCCCGCACGACGTTCCCGGGAGAGGCCGTCGCCGGACTTCAGGGCGCGGAGGCGCCGGCGTTTCTCGAGGCGGCGAGGGGATCGCTGGCCATCCACCTGGGGGAGCGCAACGGGAAGAAGTGGTTCCTCGTGATCCAGGGGAGCCCGGAGCGGATGAAGGGGCTGTCTCCGGGCGACCGCGAAGACGTCCTGTTCCTGGCGGGCGAGTGCGCGGGGCTCCTCTTCCTGCGGGACTTCGCGGCCGGGTCCGGCGCGGAGGAGTGAAAGGGGCGCGGCAGCCGACCGCGTCCTACTCCTTGCCCATCCGCCGCTTGAGCTCGGCGAGGCGCTCGTCGAGGTCCGGCTCGGGTGCGCGGGGAGGCGTGTCGTAGTCCTCGCCCCCCTCCAGGTCGATGTCGTCCATCGCTTCCGCCGCGCGGGCGCGCGCATCCTCGGCACCGATCTTCTCGGCCATGCGGTCGAGCTCTGCGAACAGGTCGTCCGCGGCGTGGAGCGTCTCCCTCGCGCCGCTACGGCCGGTGGTGGCCGCAAGGGAGTCGCGTTTGGTCTGCGCCTCCTTGACCTTCCCGATCATCTCCTCGACCTCGCCACGCCGCAGCTCCAACTCCTGGCGGAGCGCGGCCGCCTTCTGCTCGAGCACCCGCCGGCGCTCCTCGTGGCGCGTGGCGTACTGCGTGGCGATCTCGGCCGTCTCGGTGTCCCCGATGTCCTGGGCCATCTTCCCGCGGCGGCGGGCGGTGGCCACCTCGGTCTTCTCCCGCTCCACCTCCGCATCCGTGCGCGAGACCTGGTCCTCGAGCTCACGGATCTGGACCTTCGCGTCCGCGACCTCGTCGCGCATGCCCTTCAGGAGCCGGTCGACGGTCTCGGGGACCTGATCGCGGGCGAGCTCCTTGTTGAAGTTCTCGACGGCCTCCCGGAAGGCGCTGCGGAGATTCTCGAACATGGTTTCGCCTGCATCTGGGTTGGGTCGGCGCCACCGCGCCCCTCGCCTGCGACTCGGGCGCTACGCATACTACCCGGCAGCTATTCGACCGTCTCTGTTGCTTCGCTAGCGGCGCTCGCGCCTGCGAGGGCGCGGCGCCGATCCTCCCTGCATGCGAGGGGCGCGGCGGCGCCTCCTCCACCATGCGCAATCAGCCTTCGCGGGCTCCGCACCGGCGTTTCCGGTGGCGTCGCTCGCGGGGCCCGTGGGTCCTGCCTCGCGCTGCGCGCATCGGCGTGCGCGCCGCACATAATAATGCCGGGTGTGGGATTCGCCCCACACCCGGCATCTACGACCGTCCGGTCGGTCTTCGTCAGCGATCCGGCGTATCCCGGCCGGAGTCTCTAGTTGAGGAAGGGCTCGATGCGCTGCGCGAAGGAGTTCCTGGCGCGGTGGAGGCGGCTCTTGACCGTGCCGAGGTTCACGCCGGTGATCTCGGCGATCTCCTCGTAGCTCTTGCCCTCGAGCTCGCGGAGTCGGAAGACAAGGCGGTGGTGCTCCGGGAGCTCCTTGACCAGGTCCTCCACCAGGCGGCGCAGATAGCGCTTCCGGTAGAGGTCGTCCGGACGCATCGAATAGTCCTCGAACTGCAGCGGCCGGTGGTCGTCCTCCCAGTTGCCCGTCAGGCGCTGGAAAAGCACCAGAGGGCTACGAGACCGGTTCCTCAGCTCGTTCTTCGAGAGATTGCTGGCGATCGTGTAGATCCACGTCGAGAACTTCTTCGACGTATCGAACCGGTGCAGGTGGCGGGTCACCCGGATGAAGGCCTCCTGCACGAGGTCCTGCGCCCGGTCGGGGTCGCCGGTCTTCCGCGTGATGAAGTGGATCAGCCGGTCCCGATACCGGTCGTACAGCTCCTGGAATGCCTCCGGCCGGCCCTCGAGATGGGCCGTGACCAACTCCTCGTCGGAAAGGTCATCCAGCGGCTGGGTGTCCAGTAGCGTCTTGAGCTTGTCAGGATTTGCCTTGACCATGTCGAATCCGTTCAGGAGCGGTCGGTCGGGAACGAAAGGGCGGCCTCCGTGGGGCACGAACCCCCGAATCCGCCCGCTCTGAAACTAGGAATCATTCTTGTTTCCAGTTTGAAATATGTAATGCTCGTCAAGGGGCTCCAGCCGGGGCGGGTTCCCCCTGACGCGTTGCGGCTAGGACGCTCCCAACCTATGGGTCCACCTCGACACGCGCCACGGCCGCTCATACCGGCCGCCGGTCGAGTCCGATGAGCACGCGGCCCTCGGAAAACCCTTCGTAGAGCGCGGTTTCCGGCAGGGGCATGGCCTCGCGCGAGGCCAGGGCCTCGTCGGCGGCGCGCTGCATCTGGTCGGTCACCTCGACCTCGATCCCATCGAGCGTTTCCGCGCTCACGCCGCGTCCCTCCAGGTACGCCTCGAAAAGGCCGATGGGGTCGCGCCGGCCCCACGCCTCGAATAGCTCGGCCGGAAAGGTCTCCCGGGCCTCGCGTTCGTCGTGGGTCGCGTGTCCGCCCATGCGAAAGGTCTCGGCGACCACCGCCGCGGGGCCCCTTCCAGAGCGGCAGCGGGCCGCCGCGAGCCGGGTCGCCGCGAACACGTCGAGCACGTTGTTGCCATCACACGTCCATGCCGGAATGCCGTACATGTCGGGCCACCTCCGCAGATCCCCGGCGCCGTGCTGCTCCACGCGCGTGCCCAGCGCCACCTGGTTGTTCTGGATCACGAAGATCGCCGGTACGTCCTGCACTGCGGCAAGGTTCATGCCTTCGTGACAGGCCGCCGTCCTGGTGGCGCCGTCTCCCACCCACGTGAGGGCGACGCGGTCCTCCCCCCGGTTGCGGAAGGCCAGCGCGGCTCCGGCCACGATCGTGACGCTCGTGCCCATGTGGCTGATGGGTTGGATCACGCCGAGCTCCGCCGCGCCGATGTGCAGGTCCCGACCGCGGGTGGGCGAGTCGGCGGTCGCGAGATAGCCGCGGAAGAGGTCCGACAACGGCATCCCCATCATGTGCAGCGCACCCGCGTTGCGGATCATGGGAATCACCAGGTCGCGGGAGCGGTCCAGCGCGGCGACGCTGCCCACGGTCACGGCTTCCTCCCCCGTGCCGAGCCACGCCTTGGAGATCACGCCCGTGCGGACCCACCGCTTGAGGGCGATGTCGTGCAGGCGGGTGCGGAGGAGGTCGCGGTAGAGGCCGAGCAGCACCTCTTCGTGCAGCGCGGCGATGGTCCACATGCGCTCGGGGTCCGAGGACAGTCGGTGTGAATACTCCGCGACCAGTCCGGGGTCCGCGCGCCAGGAGACGTACTCGGGAGGGTCGAACGCGGGATAGCGCTTCATGGAGCCCCTAAGCTACCGCCTCGCGTCCCGTCGGGGAATCGCCCTCCACGCCCGCGAAGGAGAAACGGGGGAGGCGGAGGGTCTCGATGGCTTGAAGAACCAGCCCCCCCAGGGTGGGCCACGAGATATCCCCTTCGCACTCCCCCGTTCCGGCGCGCCTGCAGCCTGGCGGCTCCGCACGCTACCCGTATATACATGGCCCACCGGGGGGTGTCACTCTCAATTTGGCACGTTTTCGAAATCTCCCCCCTGGGTCGTCGGGCCGGTTCCACGGAGTGTCGCGCGCGCGCAGCATGCGTTGCCCGCGGGCCCTGCTGCGCCGAGATTACGGACTCGACGACGCCCCGAACGCGGCACCTCCGACTTGGCCAATCCGTCCCCCTCCCGCTCCGACGACACCGCCCGCCGCCGCGTGCAGGCCGTCGTCGCGCTGAGAATCCTCGAGACACTGCGGGATCTCGACCTCCCCCCGGAGTTCCTGGAGGACGAGGATCCCACGGTGACGATGCCACGACGTCTCGGTCTCAGCGATGTGGTGGATCGGCAGATCCGCTCGTACCGGGAGGACGTCCGCAGGCGGCAGCGTCTCACCGACGGAGAGATCGGGGATCTGTTCCGCCTCGTCATTCGCCGCCCGGACGCGGAGGAGATCTTCCTTCGCGCGGGCCGTACGCTTGCTGGAACGGAGAACGGGGGATCCTGGCGTCGCCGCGTACCCGCCCGCCTGACCCTGGCGCTGGCGCGCAGCCGGGTGCGGAGGAGACTCAACGCGCTCTTCGGACGCAGGGTGGGGGGCTTCGGGCGCGGCGCCTTCTCCGTCGAGGGGAGATCGCTGCCGTTCATCGAGGCGGATCCGGGCGGTGACGCGTGCTTCCTGGTGTCCGGCCTGTGCCAGGCGATCCTGGAGCGCACGACGGGGCGCGGGGCGCGCGTGACCCACGTCCTGTGTCAATCGCGCGGAGACGCGATCTGCCGGTGGGAGGGCACGCTCATCGACGATCCCGCCTCGGTCGGAGACGCTCCTTCCGCCGAGGCCGTGCCGGGCTGAAACCCCTCTTCCGAGCCGGGGTAGCGGGCCGTCCTGAACATCCACGGCTCACCCCGACCTGCGAGGGAAGCATGATCGAGAAGGGCGCACCCGCACCCGATTTCACCCTTCCGTCCGACCAGGACGGGGACGTGACGCTGTCCGACCTGCGTGGCCGGCGGGTGGTCTTGTACTTCTACCCGAAGGACGACACCTCCGGCTGCACGGCCCAGGCATGCGAGCTGCGAGACGAGCTTCCCCGGTTCGAGGCGGGCGACGCGGTGGTCCTTGGCGTGTCGCCGGATTCGGTGGCTTCGCATGCCCGGTTCCGGAAGAAGCACGGTCTCAACTTCCCTCTCCTGGCCGACGAGGATCACCGCGTGGCGGAGGCCTACGGGGTCTGGAAGGAGAAGAGCATGTACGGTCGGAAGTACATGGGCATCGAGCGGAGCACCTTCCTCATCGACGAGGAGGGGGTCGTCGTCGAGGCGTGGCGGAAGGTGAAGCCCCGGGGGCATGCCGGGATGGTGGCGGAGGCGCTCGGCATCTGAGCCGCGTGGCGGGTCGCTTCCCGATCGGCTACGTGAACAGCGCCCGGTGGACCTTGTACGTGCACAGGTCCTGAACCACCAGCCGTCCAGCCTCTCGCGCCGCGGCGACCTCGGCGTCCGCCCGGATCCCCTCCTGCAGCCAGATGGCGGGGCGGTCGTCGCGGGCGGCCGCCTCGGTCACGAACGCGCCGGCGTCGGCCGAGGGGCGGAAGACGATCACCATGTCGAGTGCCTCGGTCACTTCGGCCAGCGTGGCGCGGGCGGGGCGCCCGAGGATGCGCTCGGCGTAGGGATTGACCGGGATCACCTCGTATCCCTTGGCCGCCAGATACGAAGGCACGCGGCGCGCGGCCTTCGCAGGGTCGCGCGAAAGCCCGACGACCGCGAGCCGATGCAAGCGGCGGAAGAGATCGGCGAGCTGCTCCGCGGGCGGATTGAACGGATCCGAGCTCTCGGCGAGGATCCGACGCAGGGTGTCCAGGCGGTCCATGGCGGCCGAGGATAGACTCGGCCGGTCCCGGCGTGCAACCGTCGGTTGCACCGGCGGTGTGCCCGTGCGAAGATCCCAGCCGCCGCCGGGAACGTCCGACCGACGGCCCCGAACGGAAAGGTAGAAGAGGCGAAGCATGAACGCAGCGATCTGGGTCGTCGTGGGCCTGGTGCTCGCGGCCGTGGGATATGCGGTCGGTCGGGCCAGCGGCCGCTCGGCGGGTCGCGCCGAAGCGCGCGAGAAAGGGCTCAGCGAGGGGAAGGAGGCCGGCCTCCTCGAGGCCCGGAACGAGGCCGATTCCCGTCTGCGGGCCGTTGCGGAAGCGGTCGCGCGCGGCCGGAAACCCGACTCCGCGCCCCCCGGGAGCGCGGAAGCCGAGCTGCAGCGGGCCCTCGAGGCCGGATGGACACCGCGGGAGGAGGAGCGGCAGCGCGCCCTGAGGGAGGCCGTCACCAGGGTGAGCGCGTTCCTCGACAAGGCCGTGGCCGCGCCGCTGGCCGGCGCGGGCGAGTCCTCGGACGCCCAGGAGTTGCGGGAACGGATCGCGCGTGCGCTCGGCTCTCTCCAGGACCTCGAGTTCTTCCTCACCGAGCCGGGTCGCGACGTCCGACGGCCGCGATCTGCCCCAACTGGTGCAGCAGGTGACCCGTGAGTTCGCGGCGGACCAGGGTGTGGGCGTCCGCCTGCGCCTGGACGGGCGCCCCGTACGCGCGAGTGTCAACGCCCGCGCCTTCATGGACGCCATGTACCTCGTGCTCCACAATGCCGCCCGCTTCGGAGGCTCGGCGACCGTGGACGTCACGGTGGTCGAGGACGGTGCACGGGCCGTGGTGAAGGTCCGCGACCGTGGGCCCGGCTTCACCGAGGAGGCCTTCCAGCGCGCCTTCGACCCCTTCTACTCCACCGCGGAGGATGGGCTGGGGCTCGGCCTCCCGCACGCGCGCCGGACGGTCGAGGGGATGGGCGGCCGGATCGAGTTGCGCAACGTCCCGGACGGCGGAGCCGAGGTCGAGCTGTCGTTCCCGTCCGCGTGAGCGAACGTCCGGCCGGCGCCGCTCACAGGTAGCCGTACACCTGGTAGAGGAGGAGGTAGACCACCAGCCCGGTCACGGAGACGTACGCCCAGATCGGGAACGTCCACCGCGCCAGGCGTGCGTGGTCCCGGAAGCGCCGGTGCCGCACGAGCCAGAGCAGGCGGAGCACGAGCGGCACGACGGCCACCGCGAGCACCATGTGCGAGAACAGGATCGTGAGGTACGCGGCACTTGCGCCGCTCCCTCTCCTGCGAACCGGTGCGTACCGGTGAAGGCCACCCGCGTCAGGTAGAAGACCAGGAAGACCGCCGAGGCCGTCAGTGCCGTCAGCATCGCCGCGCGATGCAGGCGGATCCGGCGCCTGCGGATGAAGATCCACCCGGCCGCCAGCGCGAGGGCGCTCGTCGCGTTCAGGCTCGCGTTCACCAGGGCGAGGGCGTCCCCCACCTGCGTACGGTCCATCAGCAGCGCCCCCGGACTCAGCGGGAGCCGACGCCGACGGGTACGGGCTCTGCCGCGGCGGTGGAGCGGGCGACCCACCCCAGCGTCGTCACGTGCACGAGCACCGCCAGCGTGCTCGCCGCGACCAGCGTGTGCAGGGACACCGGTAGCACCGCGAGGCCCGTGAGCACGGAGATGAACCCGAGCGCGATCTGGATCAGGATCAGGACTGCCGCCCAGCTCGCCCAGCTGCGAACCACCCGTGGGGCTCCGGCGCGCATGGCCCACGCCGCGAGCCAGATGACCGAGGCCGCCGCGACCACGGCCACCACGCGGTGCGTGAAGTGGATGGCGACGAGGGGGTTGCCCAGCGGCGGTACGACGCGTCCGAGGCAGAGTGGCGCATCCGGGCACGCCATCCCCGCCTGCGTGTGACGGACCAGCGCCCCCAGCACCGACTGCACGAAGACGAGCACCGTGGCGGTCAGGCCCCACCGGCGAACTCCAGCCGCGACCCGCTCCTCCATGTCGTCTGCGCCCCGCGACCAGCCCGTGGCGGAGGCCAGCACCGTCGCGAGGAGAGGAAGAGGAAGGCCAGCGCGAGGTGCGTGGTCGACACCGCGGTGGGAAGCTTGAACAGCACCGTGATCCCGCCGAAGGCGGACTGGACGAGCAGGAGCCCGATGCCGGCGAGGCAGGCATTGAAGATCCACGGCCGTTCCGCGCGCAGCTCCTTCCAGGCGATCCAGGTGGTCAGGCTCCACATCAGGATGAGTCCGCCGGCCACCAGCCGGTGCAGGTGCTCCCAGAAGACCCCACCCGTCATCTCCGGCACCATGGTGCCGAAGCACGTCGGCCAGTCCGGACAGGCAAGGCTGGAGTGGGTGGCGTGGACGACGCTTCCGAGGAAGAGGAGAAGCAGGGTCCACACCACCGTCACCGTGAACGCTCGCGTGTGCAGCGTGGTCATGGGCGGTGATGCCTGCTGAGTGTCGACGATTCCATGCGGTGGGCGGCTTGGGCATACCCCCGGCCGGACCTATTGTATCGAAAACCTCTGCCGGCCGCCCCTCGTGGCCGGAGACGGCGGTCGCACCAAGGAGCCGAGATGCCCGACGAGCGGAGCCACCACATCCTCCCGAAAGCGATCAATCCCCTTCATCAGATGCGCGTCATCGGCCGTTTCGTCCGTCGGGCGGTGAAGAAGCCGGGGGCCTCGCCCGGAACGCTGGTCCACACCGGCGTCCGGAAGGTGGACCGGACGCGGATCCGCTTCCTCGACTACGATGTCGGGGCAGATCAACGAGGCCGAGGTCGAAGACGTCCGGACCTGCTTTCCATTCAAGGACTCGCCCACCGTGAGCTGGATCAACGTGGACGGGCTCCACGACGTCGACCTCATCGAGCGGGTGGGAGAGAGATTCGGCTGGCATCCCCTGGTGCTCGAGGACATCGTCTCCGTCGGCCAGCGCCCGAAGATGGAGGCCTACGAGGGGTACGTGTACCTCGTCCTGCCCATGCTCAGCTGGGACGCCGAGCACGCGCAGGTGGCGGAAGAGCAGCTCAGCCTGATCCTGGGTGAGCGCTACGTCTTCACTTTCCAGGAACGCTACGGCGACGTGTTCGAAGGCGTGCGCGACCGGCTTCGCCAGGCACGGGGCCGCATCCGGACCCGGGGCGCCGACTACCTGGCCTACGCGCTCATGGACGCGGTGGTCGATCACTTCTTCGCGGTGCTGGAGGGTGTAGGTGACGTGACCGAGCAGCTCGAAGCGGAGGTGCTGCTGGATCCGAGCCAGCGCACGATGCAGCGCCTGCACACCCTCAAGCGGGAGCTCATTTCCGTGCGCCGCGCCGTCTGGCCGCTGCGCGAGATGCTGGCCCAGCTCCTCCGGTCCGAGGAGGAGTACTTCTCGAAGGAGACCCTGGTCTTCACGCGCGACGTGTACGACCACACGGTGCAGGTCGTCGAGACCGTGGAGGCGCTGCGGGACGTGGTGTCGGGAGCCGTCGACCTCTATCTGTCGACCGTGAGCTACCGTACGAACGAGGTGATGAAGGTGCTGACGATCATGGCCAGCATCTTCATTCCCCTCACGTTCCTGGCGGGCGTCTACGGGATGAACTTCGAGTACATGCCCGAGCTCCACTTCCGCTGGGCCTACCCGACGCTGCTGGTGGTGATGTCCGTGCTCGCCGGGGGTATGCTCGTGTACTTCAAGCGGAAGGGATGGCTGTGACGCCGACGCTCAACGAGGAAAGACGAAGGCGCACTGGGAGGGATCCGTCTGGGCGGAGTACCCGCCCGAGGCATCGCGCGTGGTGATGCGCACGACGCCGTTGACTCCCATGAGCCCGTAACGCCACCCACCCGCGCCCCCGCGCATCACCTCGATCCGGTCGATGTCCTGGGGATTGATGGTGGCGAGGGCGTCGATGGACTGCTGCGAGATCTGGATCCCATCCACGATGACGAGGGGCGACGGGTCCGCGCCCACCGTCGGTGCACCCCGATTGCGCAGGGCCGGACGGCCGCCCACCTGGCTCGTCTCTCCCGCTACCATGTCCGGGGCGATGATGCGCAGCGCGTCCTGGATCGTCTGGACGTGACGCTTCCGGATGTCCTCGGCCGTGAACACCTTCACCTGCTCCCCCAGCGACCGCGCTGCCGAGCGTCCAGGCGCTGAGGAGCTCCTCTGCGTCGGCCGGCAGCGGAACGGAGACGCGTACCCGCGTGTCCCGACCCGCATCCACGTAGACCTCGCCGAGCCCCACGTGGCAGCCGGGCGCCACCGCCGCGATGCGGTAGGGGCCCGCCTGCACCCCGTCGAGCAGGAACAGGCCCTCGTCGTCCGCGGTCGTTCTCTGGCCCGCATCCAGCGCGACCATGGCGCCGGGGATCGGGATTCCACGGTTCTCGGTGACCACGGCGCCCGTCAGCCGTCCCGCGTCCTGCGCTCTCGCGGTCGCGGGCAGCAAGGTCCCCACGGCCCCGAGCACCGCCATCATGCGCCAGCCACGTGTCGTCATGAGTCCTCCACGGTCGTACCACCTGTACGACCATCTATACCGCCGCGGGGCAATTCGGTGACACCTCTCTCGTATCCAATATCGCAGCTCGGGGGGCGCCACGGCCGCTCCCGATGTACCTTGGCCCTCCCGAAGCACGGAGGTGCCCCGGCCGGGTGGGCTCGATGGCAGGTCGCACAGCATGGATCGCAGCGCTCTCGTCGCTCCTGGCGGCGTGTTACACGTACGTCCCCTCCTCCTTGTCGGAGGTGACGCCCGAGCAGGAGGTGCGCCTGAGGCTGGGAGCCGTGGAGGCCGCGCGCCTGGAAGACTTCGCAAGGGACGGTGGGCGCGCCGTCGAGGGACGGGTCCTCTCCCAGGACGGCGACTCGGTGCTCGTGCGCGTCGAGTCGCACAGCGAGCTGCGCGGCGTGCGGGTGCAGACGCTCTATCAGCGGATCCACGTCTCGCGTCCCGCGGTGCTGGACGTCGAGCTCCGAGAGCTCGACAAGGGCCGCACCTACCTGGTGACAGGAGCGGGCGTGGCCGCCGCGGCGCTGATCGCCGTAGACCGCCTTCAGGGCGGCGGCTCCGACACGCCGCCGAACGGCGGCACCCCGAACGAGGCGTTGATCCCCCTGCTGAACCTGCGCCTGCCATTCCACCTATTTCCCCTTCTCGGACGGTGACCATGACCAGGACCGGAACGGCTGCCGTCGTGATTGCGGCATTCGCGGCGTGGGCATGCTCGGACATCAAGATCACGGGCGGCCAGCCACTTTCCTTCACGCTCGACGCGGACCGCACGTCCGCCCCGACCGGCGTGGAGATCGAGTTCCAGTTCCAGGCGACCGGAACCTACCTCAACGGTGTGATCCTCGAGTACGGGGACGGCGCCGTCGACTCCATCGTGATGAACGGAGCCCAGTCTGCTTCCGGGCGGCGCAAGCACGCCTATGACGTCGCGGGACCCTACCAGGTGATCGGGACCCTGGAGGATGCGGTGGAAGGCCCGCTGACCCGCCAACTCTCGGTCGAAGTCACCGCTTCCGCGTCCTACACGCGCTGAGAGACCTGTGCCGGGCCGCGGCGGACGCTATAGCGTATACCAAACGCTGTTTAGCCTGCGGGTTGACATCGTTCGACGGAACGGGGTACTGGCGCTCACAGACCCTTCACAGAGCCGTGGTCGCCTCCTCGAGGGGTGGCCTTTTCAGACGACAGTCGGGCCGAGGGCTCTCCTGCTCGTTCGGTCGTCCCCCCTATGCCCTGATGTCGTCGCGCGACCTGCCGGTGGTGATGCGAGAAGGCCACCTCGCGGCGCCTGACCAGGGCGGAGGGTCGGGCGATGGTTCCGCAATCGCAGTGCCACGGGAGTCAGATCGCGCTCGCGTTCGGACCCGGCCTGGCGCATCGCTACCGCTAGCACGGCGACAGCCCGCTGCGGAATGAACTGCGAGTGCGTGCTCACGGCCCGCGGCCGGAGCCCGTCGTGCGCGCTCGCGCGCTGGGGTCTCTGGCTGCGTGTGGAGGACGCGCTCGGGGGCGGGTGACGGGTGTGACCCCGGCGCTTCAGTCCTGGAGGAACGCCGAGATCTCGTCCGCCCGCGCCTGAGCGTCGGACTCTCCGATCTCCATGAGCGCCTTCAGGTAGTCCGGCTGGAAGAGGATCAGGCTGAGGAAGTCCGGGCTGCGCGTCTGGCGCGTGCCCAGGCCCCGCGTCAGGAAGCGGAATGCCCGTGGCAGGCGCGCCTCGTAGCGGTTGGCCAGGATGCCGAGGTCGACGGAGGGGCGCAGCACGAGAAGCCGCACGGGCCGCAGGCCGATGCGCTTCTCCTCCGGCAGCTCCTCCAGAAGCCGGTTGAACCGCTCCAGCCGCAGGGCGTCGGCGTCGAGGAGGTCCAGGAAGATCGAGTTCATCAGCACGCCGACCACCTGGGCGGGCGGAGGATACCCGACGGTGGCGGGCTGGTCCGCCTCCTTGGCCGAGCGGGCGTAACGCGTCGAGATCGCCACGATCCTGCGTGCCCCCAGGTGCAGCGCGGGGGAGAGGGGCGCGGTCAGCCGGATCCCCCCGTCGCCGAACCAGCCGCTGTCGAGGCGTACGGCCGGGAAGAAGAGCGGGAGGGCGGCCGACGCCATCACGTGCTCGACGGTGAGCGTCGTCCGGCGCGCCCTGCGCTGCGGACGCTCCCACTCGCGGATGTCCTCACCCTGCACCCACGTCACGGACTGGCCGGTGGAGTAGTTGGAGGTGCTGATCGCCACCGCCTTCAGGCGTCCGCTCTCCAGGTTGTAGCGGATCCCGGTCAGCTCCCCGTCCACCGCGTGGAGCACCTCGGTCAGGTACGCGCGCAGGGGCTGCGTGTCGACGAGGCCGCGCACCTGGGGGGAGCCGCCCATGCCGCCGGACGCGAGCTGCCGGACCCAGCGCAGGAGGTTCCACGCCAGCGAGCGCCCATCGACCCTGAAGACGTCCTCGACCGTGAGGTGGCCCCACAGCTCCGTGAGCTCGGTCAGCGCCTGCAGGAAGGTCCCGTGGTGCGACGCGAGGAGCGCCGCGTTGATCGCACCGGCGGAAACACCGGTGATGTAGGGGACGTGGAGCCCGGGGAACTGGCGTGCGAGGAAGCGGAGGACACCCACCTGGTACGCGGCGCGAGCGCCGCCGCCCCCCATCACCAACCCCATGTCGTGGGGCGAGGGTGCGTGGATCGGCTCTGCGAGCTCCTCCAGGGGAGCGAGATCTCGGGGAGATGGCATGCGGGATCGGGGCCGGTGGCCGGGCAGGTCGCCGGAACCTCGGGGGCCGGCAGAGCGCACGTCAACGGCGACGGGCCGGAGCCCCTCCCGTCGCGGCCGCTGGCGCGTGCCGGAGAGATGCGTTCTCTTGCCGGCTCCGATCCGCTGCCCACCTGAAGACCGTGATGTTCCCAGCGTCTCCTGCCCCGACCCGTCCCCTCGCTCGTCCTCGCGCTCCTGGCGGCATCCGTCCTCGTACCGGTCGCCAGCGCGGCGCAGCAGTCCGACGAGGGCGGCGCCCCCGCACCGGAGCGGGGATCGCTGACCGACCCGGAGGCCTATCCGCGTCCCACGGGCGAGGCCACGCGCACGCCCGAGGCGCCCCGGATCGACGGCAGGCTCGACGACCCCGTATGGTCGCGCGCCGAGGTGCTGACGGACTTCATCCAGTCGCAGCCCGACGCCGGTCGTCTGGCCACGGAGCGCACCGAGGTGCGGATCCTGTACGACGACGAGGCGCTGTACGTCGGCGCGATGCTCTACGACTCGCACGCCGGCGAGTACGTGGTGCAGAGCCTGGAGCGGGACTTCCCGTCGCTCTCGACGCGGGACGCGGACATCTTCGGCATCACGCTGGACACGTTCCTGGACCGCAGGAACTCGATCATGTTCCTCGTCAACCCATACGGGGCGTACCGGGACGGCCAGACGTTCGACGACAGCCGCAGCGAGGACTTCGGGTTCGACGTGCCGGTCGAGGTGAAGACGGCGCTCCTGGACGACGGCTGGAGCCTGGAGCTGCGCATCCCGTGGTCGGCCATGCGCTACGACGCCGGGCCGCCCGGAGCAGGTGTTCGGTATGAACCTCCTGCGCCGAGTGCGGCGGATCAACGAGGATTCCTACTGGGCGCCGCTGCAGCGGCGTGACCCGGCGCACCGCATGTCGAAGGCGGGGACGCTCTACGGCATCCGGGGCATACCCGCAGTCCGGAACCTCACGGCCAAGCCCTACGTGGTCGCCGCCGACCAGAGCGGGACGGCCCTGACGGAGGAGCCGTGCGGGCGGGAGCGCCGACGCCGGGTTCGACGTGAAATACGGCGTGACGCCGGGACTGACGCTGGACCTGACGTACAACACGGACTTCTCCCAGGTGGAGGTCGACCAGGAGCGCGTGAACCTCACGCGCTTCCCCCTCTTCTTCCCGGAGCAACGCGACTTCTTCGTCGAGAACTCGGGGAAGTTCAACTTCGGCGACCAGACCGAGCGCGAGTACCGGCAGGGGGCGTCGCTGCGCGACTTCACGCTCTTCCATTCGCGCGCCATCGGGCTGGCGGGAGGCCATCCCGTGCCGATCGTTGGAGGCGGACGGATGAGCGGGAGCGTCGGAGCGTGGGACGTCGGGGCGCTGGACATGCGCACCGAGTCGTCCGAGGGCCAGCCGGCCGAGAACTTCGCCGTGCTCCGCCTACGCAGGAAGGTGGCCGAAGGCTCGGACGTGGGAGCCATGTTCATCGACCGCGCCTCCACGGGTGGGAGCGACGCGCCGGGCAACCGGAGCTACGGGGTGGACGCCAACGTCCACGTGCTGGGCGGCCTGGTCCTGAGCTCCTACCTGGCGCGCACGGAGACGCCCGGCACGACGGGGGACCAGACGGCGGCACGCCTGGGCGCCGCCTGGCGAGACCGGTTCTGGGATGCGTCCGCGCTCTGGCGGCGCATCGGCGAAGACTTCAACCCGGCCGTCGGGTTCGTCCGGCGCACGAACATCCGGCATCGCTATGCGACCATCGGCGTGCATCCGCGCCCGGGGATCTCGTTCATCCAGGAGCTGAACCCGTACGTCGAGATCCACCACTTCACGAACCTCGGGGACACGCTCGTGACCCGGGAGATCCAGGGAGGGCTGGCCGTCGACTTCACCTCGGGCGCCACCCTGACCGGTACGGTCACGCGAAACTACGAGCTCGTCGAGGAGCCCTTCGAAGTGAGCGGCGGCACGATCCCGGCAGGCGGATACGACTTCGACGAGACTTCGGTGCGCTTCCAGTCTTCGGCAGGCCGACCGTTCTCGGCCAACGTCGCGGTGAGCGGAGGCGGCTACTACGACGGAGATCGTCGCTCGGTGGGCGGCGGCTTCCGCTGGCTGGCCAGCCACCGCTTCGCGGTGACGGGGTCGGCGGACTACAACCGCCTCGCGCTTCCCGAGGGCACGTTCACGTCCGCCGTCTACGCGGGCCGGCTCAAGTACGCATTCTCGACCCGTGCCTTTCTGACGTTGAACGTGCAGTACAACGAGGACGTCGAGCAGCTCATCAGCTATGCGCGCTTCAACGTCATCTACGGCCCCTTGTCGGACTTCTTCGTGGTGGTCACCGAGCGACGGAAGCTCGGTGCGGACCCGGGGGTGCTGGAGCGGGCGCTGACCGCGAAGGTCACCAAGCTGCTGTCGTTCTGACCCCGACTACGGCACGATCACGACGATCCCGAAGGCCATGATCGCGAGGGAGACGGCCGTCGCCACCGCGTAGGGGACGAGCGTGCGCTGCTCCTGAGGCCGCTTGCGCATGACCGCGGGCACCACGTGGGCGACGGCCGTGGCCAGGAGCATCATGACCACGTGCATCCCCAGGTCGGTGGAGAAGCCACCGTGGTGCGTCATGATGACGACCAGGCCCAGGAAGAGCGTCAGGTCCATCAGGCTGCGGTACCCGATGGCGAGGCGCTTCATCACCTTGTCGTGCGGCCGCTTCTTGGCGGTGCCCCACAGCGCGTAGACGATCACGGCGAGTCCGACCAGGCCGGCCAGGGCGGCGGCGTTCCTGTGCAGGAAGAGGCTCATCGTCCGATCTCCCTCACGATCCGGAGGAGGAGGCCGCGAACAGCGCGGCGACATCCCGCGCCGGCTGGATCGGGCGGGCGCTCTCCAGGTTGGTGAGGATCGAGACCACCACCTTCTCGTCCGGCCAGATCAGGAGGATCGTGCTGCCCCCCACGGCGCCGCCGGTGTGCCAGACCTGGCGCCGGCCGTCCACCGTGCGCGTGAACCAGCCGATGCCGTAGCCGGTTTCCTCCCCCGCGCTCGTCCGCTGCGACGTCCACATCAGGTGGACGGTCTCGGGCTTCAGGAAACCCGGCGACAGGTACGCCGAGCCGTAGCGGACCAGGTCGGAGGCCGTCGACAGGTAGCCGCCGCCTGCCCACTTGTTGCTGTTGTCCACCCAGGTCGCGTTCAACAGGCGGCCGTCCTCGGAGCGCGCGTACTGGCGTCCGCGGCCCATGATGATGCTGTCCGCGTGCTCCGCCACCGTCTCCCTCAGGCCGAGGGGGTCGAGCACCTCGCTGCGCATGAACGTGAGGAACTTCTCGCCCGAGGCGCCCTGCACCACAGCACTGATCAGGTTCCAGCCGTACGTCGAGTACGAGTACTTCTCGCCGGGCGGGGAGAGGAGCGGGTCGTTCTCGAAGATCTCGAGCGCGTCGTCGACGTCGTCGTAGTGCGTCCGGCTCTGGAACTCCAGGCCCCGGTAGTGGCGGATCCCCGCCAGGTGGCCGGCCAGCAGACGGGTGGTGATCGTCCCTTCCGGCTTCTCGGGGAAGCCCGGCACGTAACGCTGCACCGGCGCGTCTAGGTCGAGGCGGCCGTCCTCCATGAGCCTGGCCACGCCCGCTGCCGTGATCGCCTTCGAGATCGAGGCGATGCGGAAGCGGCTCTCCGGCCTCACCGCCACCCGGTTCTCCACGTCGGCCCATCCGAAGCCCTCGGCCCAGACGACGGCGCCGTCCACCGCGACCGCCACCGAAGCGCCCGGGACGCCGAGCTGCTCCATGTGCGCGCGGACGAGGACCCGCGAGGAGTCGACGGCCTGGCTCCAGCGCCCGTACGCCGGGGCCTCGGCCACGCCGAATCGGGTCTGCGCGGCCGCGGGAAGCGACCCTCCGACGGTGAGCAGGAGAAGGGCGAGGACGGATCTACGGAACGCGGTTCGGCGGGCGCGGGAAGGCACGAAACCTCCTCTCCATGGCGGTCGCACGGGTGTGATGTCGTGGAAGTGTAGCGACGTTCGCCGAGGCCTGTCACCCGAGGAGCCACGGGGAGGCGCGAGGGGCGGGTCCTTCCGGTTCGGATCCATCTAGGACAACGTGGTGAAGAACCGCTTCGACGGGGTGGGCGGCGAAGGGTTCCGCAGACGATGACGAGGCGCGTGCCATGAAGGGTTCGGGGAAGCATGGATCCGCGACGGCGGCTACGGGCCGATGCCTGTGGCTGCTCGGGCTGCTGGCCGCATTCGCCGGCCTCCGCTCCACGGCCGCTGCGCAGACCATCCTGGTGCGCGTGCTCGGCGCCGAGACCTCGGCCCCGATCTACGGGGCCATGGCCTGGCTCCTCGACGCCGACGGCACACCCCTCGATCGTGCTCTCACGGACGAGCAGGGGCGTTATCTCTTCGCGGGCGTGGCTCCGGGCCGCTACCGCGTGCGCGCGGAGATGATCGGCCGCGCGACCACGGAATCGGATGTCTTCACCGTGGAGCCGTCCGGCGAGTCCGTGGTGCGCACGCTCTCCCTCGAGTCGCAGGTGATCGAGCTCGAGGGCCTCGGCGTGGAGGGCGAGCGTCGGTGCTCGCTGAGACCGGAGGAGGGGGAGCGGGTGGCGCGGGTCTGGGATGAAGCGCGCAAGGCGCTCGACGCGGCGTCGTTCACGGACACGCACGCCTCGTACCGGTATCGGACGGTCACGTCGGAACGCGAGCTCGACCGGGACAACCGCTCGGTGCTGAAGGAGAGCCGGCGGATATTGCGCGGTTACATGAGCCGGCCCTACCAGAGCCTCCCGGCGGCCAAGCTCCTGGAGAAGGGCTTCGTGCAGACGGACGCCGCCGGAGTCGGGTTCTACTACGCGCCGGACGCGGGCGTCCTCCTGTCGGACGGATTCCTGGACACGCACTGCTTCGGGTTGCGCGTCGGCAGAGACGAGCACGCGGGCAGCATCGGGCTGACGTTCGAGCCCGTGCGGGGTCGGCGGGTGCCGGAGATCAGCGGCGTCCTCTGGCTGGACGGCGCCACGATGGCGCTGGGGAGCCTCGACTTCCGCTACGAGAACCTGGAGCACGGCGTCGAGTCCGACCTGATCGGGGGGCACATCGACTTCCAGAGGCTACCGGACGGGACGTGGATCATCCCGGAGTGGTTCATTCGGATGCCGAAGTTGGCGGGACGACGCGGACCGATGGGAACGATCGAGCCGTACATCGACGGCTACGTGCAGACCACGGGCGTCGTGAGGGAGGTGCAGGAACCCGGCGGCGCCGTGGTCCTGGACGCCGAGAGCGCGACGATCGACGGGATCGTCGTGGACTCCCTGGGCGCGGAACCCCTGGCGGGGATCCGCGTCCAGGTCGCGGGCGCGCCGGACTCCGCCGTGACCGGCTCCGACGGCCGCTTCCGTTTCACCGAGCTCTCCGGCGGAACATACCGGATCGAATACCGGGTCCCTTATCTGGACTCCCTCGGCTTCGGGCCCGACCCCGTCGAGGTGGACGCCAACGCCGGCCACGTCGTCTCAGCCCGCCTCCAGGCGCCCGCGCGAGCCGCGCTCGTGACGGGTGCCTGCGCCGACGAGGACCGCCCACCCGGAAGCGCGTTCCTGACCGGGCGTGTCGCTGGACCGGGCGGTGAAGGCGTCGAGGGCGCCACCGTGCGCATCTCGTGGGAGACCTACGGGCGCGTCGCCGCCGTCATCTTCGCGCACGCGAACGGAGTGGCCGCGACCACGGACGCCGACGGCTTCTACCGTGTGTGCGCGGTACCCACGGACGAGGAGCTCCTGGTCGAGATCTCGCGCCCGTCGTTGGAGGCGGTGCGCGACACGGTACGGATTCCGCTGGGGCGGGCGACCGCCCGATACGACTTCGTGATCCCCGGAGGGCGCTGAGGCAGGCCCGCGAGGCGAGGGCGCGGCGTGCGAGGTAATCCGGGCCCCCCCCCACGTAGATTGGGCAGATCGAAGGAATCGTTCCCCCGTGACCATTCATGGACCGTATGCACCGCATCCTCCTCGGCGCGCTCACCGTCCTCCTTCCGGGAGCGCCAACCGTGGCGCAGGTAGCCGAGCGCCCCCTCCCGACGGTGATGGAAGGCCTGACCGTAGACGCCCAGACCGGCCTCCCGTTCCCGAACGTCCAGATCCGCTTCGACACGGGAGAGCGGGTCACGAGCGACGAAGCGGGCCAGTACGTGATCGAGGCCGTGGCACCGGGACACCACCGGGTGGCCATCGTCACCGGACGGTGCAACGTGACGTTCGGTGAGGTGGACCTCGCCCCGGGCGAGATCAAGCGGGTCGCCTTCGCGGTCCCCTCCGAGATGGTCGGGCGGGGCCCCACCGTCGAGGAGCTGAAGAAGCGCTCCGAGGGAGACTACTTCAGCTCCGAGGAGCTGACGGACATGAACGCCCGCAACCTCCTGGAGGCGCTCCGTCGCGTCGCGCCCGACATGGTGGGCCCGGAGGGTGGCCAGCCGGGCGTGGGCGCCTCGCTGCAGGGACGCATCCGAACGGCGCAAGGCGTCAGCGCCCCGATCGTCGTCTTCGACGGGGTTCAGGTCGCGGACGGGATGCGCGCGCTGCGTGACCTGAAAGCGCAGGACGTGGCGTCCCTCGAGATCCTCCGGGGCGCCAGTCGCGGATGGGAGTACGGCACCGGGGGAGTGGGTGGCGTCATCAAGGTGGTGACGCGAAAGGGGGACGTGGGTTACGGCGTCGCGCACCCCGACCGCTGCGAGGTGGAAGGCTGGGTCCGCGGGGGCGGCGGGCTGGAGTCCGGCATCGGCTCGCGGAAGTGAAGCGTTCGCCGTGCCCACGCGGCCCGGCGGTGTGCGTAGGCCGCCGCCGCCGTCGGGGCCCGTCCGAAGCGCCGCCGTGCGCGTAACATACGTGCGCTGATAGGCTTCGCTGAATCCGGCGGACCCGCAGGCCAGGGGCTTGACGGCAGCCTCCGATCGTCTTACATTGGCCCGATTCACGGCATTCTGTGTCCATGAGGACTCTAGGGAGTTGCCCGCCCGGGGGGTCGCTCATCGTCCGTGTTCTTCGTGCATGTGCGGAATGTCTCTCCCGGGGGGATCTCGGCAATGTGCCGATTCCCATGCTTACCGTTGAGGGAGGCAAGACGATGGGACCAGACGCCACAGTACGAAGGTTGGCAGTCCTGGTCTGCGCCCTGGCGCTCCTCGGAGCGTCATGGGTGCAGACCGCAGCCGCCCAGGAGACCGGGCGGATCACAGGCCAGGTCACGTCCGCCCAGAGCATGCGGCCCCTGGAGGGGGCTCAGGTGTCGATCGAGGGCACCGGGATGGGCGGGCTGGCCAACGCCCAGGGGCGGTTCCTGCTGCTGAACGTCCCTGCCGGCAACTATACCGTCCGTGTCACCATGATCGGCTACGGGACGGCCCGGCAGCAGGTCACGCTCGCGGCCGGTCAGGTCGCGAACGCGGACTTCCAGCTCGACGAGACCGCGCTCGCGCTGGACGAGATCGTCGTCACCGGCACCGCGGCAGAGGTGCGCGCGAAGGAGGTCGGCAACAGCGTCGACGGGGTGACGTCACGCGAGATCGAGAACATCCCGGTCCTCAAGAACTCCGAGGACATCCTGGCCGGCCGGGCCCCCGGCGTCACGGTCATGACCAACAGCGGGCAGCCCGGGGGCGGCAGCACCGTGAAGATCCGCGGGATCAACACGATCTCGCAGACGATGCAGCCGCTCATCTACGTGGACGGCATCCGCATCTACAACGAGCCTTCGCGCGCCAACTGGGGCTCCCGCGCGGCGACCACGCCGCTGCAGGACATCTCGGCCAAGGACATCGAGCGGATCGAGGTGATCAAGGGCGCCGCCGCGACGACGCTGTATGGTACGGAGGCGTCCGCCGGCGTGATCCAGATCTTCACGAAGCGCGGCATCAGCGGCGCTCCGATCTGGACGGCGGAGATCAGCGAGGGCTTCAACCAGCAGGCGTCCTT
Source organism: uncultured Gemmatimonadales bacterium (assembly GCA_963848895.1). GTDB lineage: Bacteria > Gemmatimonadota > Gemmatimonadetes > Longimicrobiales > Gaopeijiaceae > SZUA-318. The sequence continues at coordinate 244,047 of CAWKGE010000009.1, read as the reverse complement.
CCTGGCCAACCCCGACCAGGATCCGAACGACCTGTACACCAAGTGCGGGAACCTCGAGACGCTGTACTCGTTGAACCTGCAGGTGTCCGAGACCAGCTCGAGCCTCGGAAAGAAGATCTACATGCAGGACCCGACCTGCCCGTCCGACGGCACGTGGCAGAAGCTCGGCGGCATCGGGAACTACAGCCTCGGCGTGCGCGGCGGCCTCGGGGACGTGACGTACTACCTGTCGGGCAACTACAACGACGTGCACGGCACGCTGCCGACGTCGGACTCGAAGGACGGCGGGTTCCGGGGCAACTTCGGCTTCACGCCTCTGGAGAACCTGAACTTCTCGCTGAACTCCGCCTATACCCGCCGCAACAGCCGCTGGATCGAGGACGGGAACAACGCCGACGGCTTCCTGCTCAACGTGGGCCGCGGTGCGCAGAACTACCTGAAGGGCGGGAAGGGCGACGACTGCGCGAACATCCAGAACGGTCCGGACGGCGATCCGCGGACGTGCATCACGAACGGGTATCTGTTCGACACGCAGCTCTACTCGCAGACGGACCACTTCATCACGGGCTTCACGACGCAGTGGAACCCGACCGAGCAGGTCTCGAACCGCTTCTCGGTAGGGTGGGACTACCTCGCCCTCAAGGGTGAGACGACCCGTCCCTTCGGGCACCTGTACACGCCCGACGGCTACTTCTGGGACGAGAACACACGGCACACCAAGCTGTCGCTCGACTACGCCGGCTCGTTCCAGAACAACTTCGGCTCGGATTTCGCCTCGACGTTCTCGTGGGGCGGGCAGATCTTCAAGGACAAGCACCGCTGGACGGAGTGGGACGTCGAGAAGTTCGCCGGGCCGGGCCGTCCGACCATCGAGTCGGGCGCCGAGGTGACGTACCGCTCGGAGACGAACATCGCGCAGTCGAGCGCCGGCTTCTTCCTCCAGGAGCTGCTGGGCTACCAGGACCGCCTCTTCGTGACGGTCGGGCTGCGCGTGGACGGCAACAGCGCCTTCGGTGACAACTACGGGCTGCAGAAGTATCCGAAGGTGAGCGCGTCGTGGATCATGTCCGACTACGACTGGTTCCCCTCGGACAAGATCGAGACGTTCAAGCTGCGCGCGGCGGTGGGTGAGTCCGGCAAGGCGCCGACGCCGTTCGCCAGCCTGCGCACATGGAACTCGGTCAGCCTCGAGGGCGCCCCGGGCTTCTCGCCGGGCTCCCCGGGCAACGCGGACGTCGGGCCCGAGCGCACGCGCGAGACCGAGCTCGGCTTCGACATGTCGGCTTTCGACGGTCGCATCGGCATCGAGACCACGCACTACAAGGCCAAGACGTCCGACGCGCTCGTGTTCATCGACCTGCCGTCGTCGGAGGGCTTCCTGAGCAACCGCCTCGAGAACGTCGGCGCACTCGAGAACAGCGGGTGGGAGTTCCAGCTCACCGGCGCCCTGCTGCGCACGAGCAGCATCGAGTGGCGGGCACGGGCGAACATGTCGTTCATGCACTCGAAGGCGATCCAGGTCGACGAGGACCCCGCCATCGACCCGACGAGCTGCATCTACGTCGGGCTGTACTCGAACATCTGCGAGGGCGAGCAGATCCCCGTGCTGCGGGCTCAGAAGATCATGAACCCGAACGAGTTCGCCGATCCTGTGATCGTGGCGGACACCACCATCGGGCCCACGTACCCGACCGGCTGATCGGCCTGGGCACCACGGTGGACATCGGGAGCAGCCTGCACGTGGACGCGCTCATGGAAGGCCAGTTCGGGCACGTCCTGCCGAACTACACGGGCTACCAGAACGCACGGCGCGGCTCCTGGTTCCCCTGCTTCCCGATCCAGGAGAAGATGATCGCGGCCCGGCGGGGTGACGCCACCGCGCTGAACGACGTGACCGCGCTCGATCGGGCGCGCTGCTCCATCAAGACGGCGAGCAGCACGATCAACGCCGGGTACGGATACGACTCCGACTGGTGGATCGAGAAGGCGGACTTCTGGCGTCTGCGCTCGCTCACGCTCTCCTACGACCTCCCCGAGAGCCTGCTGAACTGGGGGCGGAGCGCGACGGTGACGCTGGCCGCGCGCAACCTGCTCACCATCACGGACTACACGGGGACGGACCCGGAGGTGCAGGACTTCGCCGACGCCACGGGCAACCAGCTCGGCGGTGGCGAGTTCGGACGAAGGGACTACTACCAGATTCCGAACCCGCGCACGTACACCCTGTCCATCCGCGTAAGCTGGTAAGGGAGGCGAATCCAATGCTGACAAAGACGAAAGCGTTCCGGATCGTCGCCCTGGCCGCCCTGGTGGGGTCGGGTGCGTGCAACGACCTCCTCAAGGTGGAGAGCCCGGGGCGGATCTCGGACTCGGACCTCGAGACCAAGGACGCGATCCCCGGGATGGTCTCCGGGATGAAGTACGACCTGAGCCAGGCGGTGGACAACAACCTCGAGATCCTGGCGCTCGCATCCGAGGAGCTCTTCCACGGCGGCAGCTACGACTGGGCCGACATCCCGCGCGGCGTCATCAACGACGACGACCCGGGGGTGAGCGGGAGCTGGAACAGCACCCAGCAGGCTCGATGGGTGGCCGAGAACGGCGTCCCGAAGATCCAGGATCTACTGAGCGACGCGGAGTTCGCGAAGAGCACGGACGCGGCCCGAGCGTACATCTATGGCGGGTACGCGAACCGGATCCTCGGCGGGAACTGGTGCTCCAGCGTCATCGACGGTGGACCGGAGATCCCCAACACCGACCACTATCAGCGTGCCGTCGACCAGTTCACGGCCGCGATCCCCATCGCGCAGGCCGCCGGCAGACAGCGACCTCGTGAATGCCGCGTACGCGGGCCGCGCCCAGGCGAAGGTCCTGATGGGTGACTGGGCGGGTGCATCGGCCGATGCCGCGCAGGTCCCGGCGGGCTTCGTGTTCTTCGCCGAGATCGACATCGAGCTGCGCAACATCCTGACGTACGAGACCCACAACCGGTACGAGTACACCGTGTACAACACGTACATGGCGGACCACCCGGACGACCCGCGGGCGCCGTGGGTCATCGCCAGGAACAACGACGGCACGGTGGCGAACGGAGCGAACGGCTCGACGCCGCACTACCAGCAGCAGAAGTACGAGGACAACGGGAGCGACGTGGCCCTCTCCAAGGGGACGGAGATGCTCCTGGTCCGCGCCGAGGCCGCGCTGCACTCGAACGACATCGCGGCGGCCTACACGTACATGAACCAGGCCCGTGACGTCTACGGGATGGATCCGCTGCCCCAGGCGGCGGACCTCACGGCCGCGTGGCAGGACCTGCGCTTCGAGCGCGGCGCGACGCTGTGGCTGGAGGGAAGGCGTCTGGAGGACCTGCGCCGCTGGTACGCGGAGACGGGTCCGGCGCACGACGACACGCTCAACGGTCGTGCGACCTGCATACCGATCAGTGAGGCCGAGAAGCTGGCCAACCACAACTTCAGGGGCTGATCGGGGGTAGCAGACGCAGCGAAGCTGGACGGCAGGGGCGGCTTCGGCCGCCCCTGCTCGTTTTTCGCCGGGGTCCCTCACCCCGGCCCACAGGAGGGTGGAACCGATGGGTTGGAAGCGCATCGTGCTCCTGGCCGCGCTCTTGTCGGCCGGGGGCTGCTACGAGTACCACACCGTCCGGCCGGGCGACGCGGTGCTGGACACGCGGGTGCGGGCGACGGTGTCCCCCGAGAAGGCGGCGGAGCTCGAGCCGGTGCTGCGCAACGTGACGCCTGACCGTCACGGGGAAGTTGATCGAGCGCACGCCCGACCACCTCATGCTGGAGGTCCCCATCTACGGGGCGGGCGGAAGCGTATCGAACGAGGTTCTGCACAACCGGGTGGAGGTGGGCATGGGGGACCTCCTCTCCCTGGAGACCCGGACGCTGAGCAGGTGGCGGACCGCCGTCGTGGTGGGCGCGATCGTCGCCGCGACCAGCGGCACGTATGCTCGTGCTCTCCGCCAACAACCAGTCGGGCCCGGACAAGCCGGGCTCGGGCATCGACAACGACCTGATCCCGATCTTCAGGATCCCGCTGGGAATCTTCCGCTGAACGGGTGGGAATACGGAGACACGCGGGGGCGCCCGGCAGAAGGCGGGACGCCCCCGCGCTCGTGTCAGCGCCCTCCGGCGGAGCGGAGCGCCTCCAGCTCCTTCCGGGCGGCGTCCACCGCGTCACGCATCGACTTGGTGGGCGGATAGAGGGAGCCCTCGCGTACCTGCGCGCCGTTCAGCGATCCGTAGATCCCCTCGATGGTGCGGGACACCGCGCGGATCCGGTTCGCGGGACTCGCCGGGTCGCCGCTGGGCCGGCCGAAGCCGCCGCCGCCCGTCACGCCCATGGCGCGCATGGTCTCCGACACCTGCCGGCTCAGGTCCAGCAGGTCGAGCAGGAAGCGCTCGCGCGCCTGGTACTCTGCCAGGGAGATCGGCATCTCCGGGTCCGGTCGTACGTCCACCGTTCGGGTGGACTCGGTCCCGCGCGCGACCAGTGTCACGGTGTAGTGGCCCGGCGACACGTACGGCCCCGTCCGCGCCAGCGAGTGGGCGAGCTCGGGATCCTCGAACCGCTCCCACACGTCGGGTCGGCCCGGGAGCGTGTGGCGCAGATCCCAGTTCACCCGGTGCACGCCCTCGGTGGAGGGCACCTGCATCGTGCGCACCACCGTCCCGTCGTCGCGAGCGATGCGGAGCGTGGCGTCCCCGGTGCCGGCCCCCAGCCGGTAGGTGACGTAGACGCCCTTCGTCCGGGTTCTTTCCGATGAAGTCGGCGTTTCCGCGATACGACGTGTCCTTCTTGTACTGCACGATCGTCGCCGGCGCGATCCCGAAGAGGAACGCCGCGCCGCCGGACCGGCTCCACTCCACGAACGGGCGGGTGTCGTCCAGGATCCAGATCGCCCGCCCGTGGGTGCCGATCACCAGGTCCTTCTCCCGCGGGTGGACGATGACGTCGTCGTAGAGCGTGGTCGGGAGGTTGGGGATCCGGGCCCACGTCGCCCCGGCGTCGGTGCTGGCGAAGAGGTGGTGCTCGGTGCCGAGGAAGAGCACGTCGGGGTCGTCCGGGTGCTCGACGATGACGTTCACCGACCCCATCGCGGGTAGGTCCGCGCCGAGCGGCGTCCACGTGGCGCCGAAGTCGTCGGTGCGGAAGACGTAGGGCCGGAAGTCCCCGTCGCGGTGCGCGTCGAAGGTGGCGTAGGCCACGCCCGGGCCCTTCGCCGAGCCGATGACGCGGCTCACGTACGTGCCGTCCGGGACGCCGGCCACGTTCCGGGACACCTCGGTCCAGGTGAGCCCCCCGTCACGGCTGACCTGGAGGTTGCCGTCGTCGAAGCCGACCCAGAGGATCGCGGGATCCAGCGGGGACTCGCCGATGGTGGTGGCCTCGCCGAAGCTCGACGGTGCCGTCGTTCTTCGAGATGGTGATGTCGCGACCCCTCACGCCCATGATCTCCAGCTCGTCCCGGTCGATCTGGCGGCTCAGGTCCTCGGTGCGTGCCCACGTCTCACCCGCGGTCGCGGGAGGTGAAGAGGCGGTTGCCGCCCACGTACAGGACGTCGGGGTCGTGCTGCGACAGGCGCGCGGGCGACGTCCAGTCGAAGCGGTACTCCTCTCCCTCGGGCGCGGACGGGGTTGATGTCCAGGATGTCGCCGGTGTAGGCGTCGTAGCGGAAGTAGTTGCCGCCGCTGGAGCTGCCGTAGGTGAAGTGGGCGCTCCGCGGGTCGGCCTCCCACGACGTGCCGTCGCTGAAGCCGCTCTCCATCCAGTCGTCGTTCAGGATCCCCGCCCACCGGCGCGTCCGCGACGGGCCCATGAAGGAGTGGTTGTCCTGCAGCCCACCGTAGACCCAGTACGGGTCGCGCATGTCGACGGCGATGTCGTAGAACTGGCCGATGGGGAAGTTGTTCACCTTCCGGAAGGCGGCGCCGCGGTCGTAGGACTCCCAGAGGCCGCCGTCGCCCGCCCAGGTAGAGGTGCTCCGGGTCGGAGGGGTCGATCCACAGCGCGTGGTGGTCGGAGTGGACGCCCACGTCGTACGTGGGCGGCTCGCCGATCTCCGTCCAGTTCCGGCCGCCGTCGTCGCTGACGTAGGAGCTGGTGGCCAGCGTGTAGACCGCGGTTCGCGTCGTTGGGGTCGATGAAGATGTGGGAGTAGTACATGGGGCGGCCGTCCATCGGGCTGACCCGCGTCCAGCGTGGAGCCCGCCGTCCTCCGAGCGGTAGGTGCCCTGCGTGTCCCGGTCGGCCGTCTCGACGAGGGCCATCGAGCACGCGGGGGTTCGGAGCGCGAGATGGCCAGGCCGATGCGGCCCTTGTCGCCGGCTCGGGATGCCGCCCGGTCAGCTCGGCCCAGTCGTTCCCGCCGTTGGTGGTCTTGTAGATGCCGCTCCCCGGGCCGCCGCCGTTGAAGCCCCATGCGCGCCGCATGCGCTGGTACGTGGCGGCGTAGCAGGGTCCTGGGGTGGTCGGGATCCATGCACCAGGTCCACCGCGCCCGGTGTTCTCGTCGACGAACAGCACCTTCTCCCAGGTGCGCCCGCCGTCGCTGGTGCGGAACACACCCCGCTCCGCGGACGGCGCCCACAGGTTGCCGAGGGCGGCCACGTAGGCGCGACGTCGGGGTCGCTCGGGGTCGACGACGATCCGCCCGATGTGGCGGGTCTCGGCCAGGCCCAGGTACCGCCAGGTCGCGCCGCCGTCGTCGGTGCGGTAGACGCCGTTCCCGTAGGACGTGCTCTGGCGGTTGTTCTGCTCTCCCGTGCCCGCGTAGACGATGTCCGGGTTCGACGGCGCCAGGGCCACGTCGCCGAACGTGCTCACGGCCATGGTGTCGAAGACGTTCGTCCACTGTCTGCCCGCGGTTCGTGCTCTTCCACAGGCCCGCCGGACGCGGTCGCCACCCAGAGGGTGGAGGGGTCCGTGGGGACGGCCTCGATGTCGTGGATGCGTCCTCCGGTGGTCGCGGGGCCGATCGACCGGGGCCGGAGCTCGGCCATGTCGTGCGTGGTGATGGGGGTCTGGGCTCCTCCCCGGACGCGGGCGCCAGGAGCGCCAGGCCGAAGAGGACGGAGAGGGCGCGGCGGCCCGTGCGTGCGTCGATCATCAGGGCTCCAGGGGATCGGGGATGGGCTCGTCGGCAGGGACCGGAGGTGGGGAGGGGGCGTGGCGCCCGAGGGCCTCGCGGACGATGCGCAGCACCTCCTCGTCCATGTCCTCGGCGCCGATCATCCACTCCAGGTAGTCGGGCTCGAGCCTCGCCACCTCGTCGAGGGGTCGCCCCTTGTGCTTCCCTCGCCGGAAGACACGTCCATCCGCCTCGCTGCCGAACCAGCGGTCGACCTCGGTCATGATAGGGCGCGTACTCCTCGCAGTAGGCGTGCAGCCCGTCGAGATCGCGCGGGCAGGTGCGCGTAGCGTTGGAGCTGCGCCACCAGGACGGCCGCCGAGGTGCGGATGTCGCCCAGCGCGGTGTGGGCCTCCTCGTGCTCGCGCCCCAGGTAGAAGCGCGCGGCAGCGGTGAGGTCACGGGGCTCCTCCCGATGGAAGATGTTCTGCATGTCGATGATGCGGCGTCCCTCGAGGTCGAGGCGGATGCCGCAGCGGGAGAACTCGGCCAGAAGCATGCCGAGGTCGAAGCGCCGGATGTTGAAGCCCGCCAGGTCGCATCCCTCGAGCAGCTCGTGCAGGGCGCGCGCGCGGGCGCTGAACGGCGCCTCGTCGGCCACGTCCGCGTCGGTGATGCCGTGCACGGCCGTCGCCTCGGGCGGGATGGGGATGCCCGGATTGAAGCGGCGCACCCGCTCCAGCACGTCCCCCTGGGGGGTGACCTTGATGAGCGCGAGCTCGATGATGCGGTCGTTCTTCGGGTTGAGGCCCGTCGTCTCCAGGTCGAAGAAGACCAGGGGGCGATCCAGCGCGAATGGGAGTTTCATGCGGCTCGTCGGCAGGCGGCTGAAGGGCGCGCACCGCGCCCCGGGCGGATCAAGCTACCGAGCCTCGCGCGGGCGCGCACCGGTCAGCGGCCGGTCTGCCCGCCCCGACGCAGGAGCGGAAGGAGCGACAGCACCGCCCACGCGCCCTCCAGGAGGATGAACCCGGCCCGGCGATCGACCACCGCCACCCACGCGAGGAGAGAGGCGCCCACCAGGTTCATCAGCATGTAGGCCGTGTCGGACGGGCCGAGGCGTCCCGTCTGGCTGAGGCCGTACGCCAGGAGGATGAGCACCGCCCCGGCGAGGGACACGAGCTGGTAGAACAAGGGGTACCTCCGGGATCGGACGCGAGGGTTCGGGGTGGGAAGGTAGGAATCCGACGTGGGAAGACAACGCCTTGCGGGTCGCCGGAGGAGGGCCGGATGGAGCGGATGCGAGCGGTGGTGATCACCCAGCCCGGGGGACCCGAGGTCCTGGCCGTGCGCGAGGTGCCGGTGCCGGAGCCCGGCGAGGGCGAGGTGCGGGTGCGCACCACGACGTCGGGTGTGAACCGGGCCGACCTCCTGCAACGAAAGGGCGCGTACCCCGCTCCTCCCGGCTCCCCCGCGGACATCCCGGGCCTCGAGTTCGCGGGCGTGGTGGACGCCGTGGGGGAGGGCGTGCGGCGCTGGCGGGTGGGCGACGAGGTCATGGGCCTGCTCGGTGGGGGCGGGTACGCCGAGCGCGTGGTCACGCCGGCGTCGACCGTGGTGCCGGTCCCCGGAGGGGTGCGCCTCGAGGCGTGCGGCGCGATCCCCGAGGTGTTCATGACCGCCTTCGACGCGGCCTTCCTCCAGGAGGGGCTCGCCGAGGGCGAGACGCGTCCTGATCCACGCCGTGGGAAGCGGCGTGGGCACGGCGACGCTGCAGCTCGCCCGTGCCGAGGGCGCGCGCGCGATCGGGACGTCGCGTACGGCCGCCAAGCTCCTGCGCGCCCAGGAGCTCGGCCTGGACCACCCGGTGCTGGCGGACGAAGGGTGGCCGGAACGGGTGCTGGCGCTGACCGATGGACGCGGCGTGGACGTGATCGTGGACCTGGTGGGGGGCCCGTACATGGCGGGCAACCAGAAGGTGGTCGCACCCCGGGGGCGCCACGTCGTGATCGGCGTGCCCGGAGGCCCGAGGGCGGAGATCGACCTGAGGGCGCTCATGGGCAAGCGCGCCTCGCTGCGGGGCACCGTGCTGCGTGCCCGCTCGACGGAGGAGAAGGCGGAGCTGGCCCGCGCCTTCGAGGAGCGCGTGTCGCCCCACTTCGAGTCGGGCGCGGTCCGCCCCGTGGTCGATCGGATCCTCCCCGCCGAAGAGGTAGCCGACGCACACCGGCTGATGGAGGCGAACGACACGTTCGGGAAGTTGCTGCTGCGGTGGTAGATGCGATCTTGAGAAGCCCGCGCGCCGCCGCGCCTCGGCACGCCGGCAGCACGAATTGCACAGCCCAACCAGCAGGAGTGGAACCTTGAGCCGCTCGCAGCTCCTCGTCGCCGCGGCGTCCGTTCTCTTCTCGCACCGACGCTCGCCCTACGGGCGCAGGAGGTCCCGCCGCCCGTCGATCCGCGCGTCTACGACATCGCCGCCGCTCCGTCCGCCGAGCGCATCGAGCGCGACATCCGCACGCTCGTCGGCTTCGGCACGCGCAACACGCTCTCGGACACCCTGTCCGCGACGCGGGGCATCGGCGCCGCCCGCCGGTGGATCAAGGCGGAGATGGACCGCATCTCCGCCGACGTGCGGTGGATGCATGGAAGTCTCCTACCAGGGGGCGCTGGAGGAGGGCGGACGCCTGCCCCACCCCGTGAACGTGGTCAACGTCGTGGGAATCATCCGGGGCTCGGTCCATCCCAACCGGTACGTCGTCATGAGCGGCGACATCGACTCGAGGAACTCCGACAGCTACGACGTGGAAGGCGATGCCCCGGGTGCCAACGACAATGCGTCGGGGATGGCCGGCGTGCTCGAGGCCGCCCGCGTGCTGTCGCACTATCGCTTCCCGACGTCCGTGGTCTTCGTGGGACTGTCCGGCGAGGAGCAGGGCCTGTGGGGCGGGCGGCACATGGCCCAGGTGGCGAAGGACGAGGGGTGGGACATCGCGGCCGTGCTGAACGACGACATGATCGGCAACATCGAAGGCATCGACGGCCGCATCGACAACGGCACGTTCCGCGTCTTCTCCGAGCCCTACCCCGCCACCGCCACCGAGCAGGAGCTCCGCTCGTACCGGACGTTCGGCGGGGAGGTGGACGGTCCCTCCCGTCAGCTCGCGCGCTACGTGGCCCGCATCACGGACACGTACTTCACCGACCTGCACGCGATGATGATCTACCGCCTCGACCGCTTCGGGCGCGGCGGGCACCACCGTCCGTTCAACGACGTGGGCTTCCCGGCGGTGCGTATCATGGAGACGCACGAGAACTACGTGCGCCAGCACCAGAACGTGCGCACGGAGAACGGTGTCGAATACGGCGACGTGATCGGGGGCGTGGACTTCGACTACGCGGCGAAGCTGACCGCCGTGAATGCGGCCGTGCTCGCGTCGCTGGCGTGGGCCCCGCCCGCGCCGGACAGCGTGCGCATCGGCGGCGCGGTGCAGCCGTCGACCACGCTGGCGTGGAACCCCGTGGACGACCCGAACCTGGCGGGCTACAAGGTCTATTGGCGGGACACCACGGCGCCGCAGTGGCAGCGCTCCAGGTTCGTCGGAAACGTGACCGAGTACACGCTGGCGGACCTGGTGATCGACAACTACCTCTTCGGCGTCGCGGCGGTGGGCAAGGACGGGAACGAGAGCGTCGTGGCGTTCCCGACCTCCCAGATACGGCGACGGTAGCGAGAGGCATACGGACCGGCGGGCAGTCCTACACTTCAGCGAGAGGCGGGCCGATGGAGGCGATGCATCTGACCCTGCGGGTGATCCACGTGCTGTTCGGCGTCTTCTGGGCGGGGGCGACGTTCATGATCGCGCTCTTCCTGGAGCCGGTGGTCCGCGAGGCCGGGCCGGCAGGGGGCGCGGTGATGGGGGGGATGGTCCGGCGCGGCTACACGAAGTTCATCAGTGTCGTCGCGCTGGTGAGCGTGCTCACCGGCCTGTGGCTGCTCTGGCGGCTCTCCGGCCACTTCTCCTCCGGCTTCATGGGCTCGACCTCGGGGATCCTCCTCAGCATCGGGATGCTCGCCGGCTTGCTGGCGCTGGGCACGGGCGTGCACATGGTGAAGCGGAGCGTGATGAGCCTCACCGAGCTCGGGGGGCGCGTGGCGGCGTCGGGGGCCCCGCCCACGCCGGAGGACCAGGCGGAGATGGCCCGGCTCCAGGGGAAGGTGCGCACCGCCACGCGCATCACGGCGTGGCTCCTGCTCGTCGCCATCGTCACGATGGCGCTGGGCCCGCACATGTAGTGCAGTGGCACGGAAGGCGACGAGGATCGCCTCAGGACGTGGCTCTTGCCTCCTGGCGGTCCTCGTCGGCTTGAACGTCCTGGACCGCGTCGAACGGCTCCGAGTCGGGCCGTCCGGGGAGGGGAGCCCGTTCAGCCCTCCTCGGTATCCAGACCCAGCGCCTCCAGGACCACGCGCTTCTGCGCCGCCGCGTGATCCTTGGCCTTCCCCTCCGCGGGGCTGGCCCGCTCGGGGCGCGCCACGTAGGAGAGCGGGATCTTGCGCGGCACGACTGCGCGCAGGCGCGGCCCGACGAAGGTGAGGGCTCCCATGTTCCGGGGCTCCTCCTGCGTCCACACCACCTCGTGCAGGTTCGGGTGGCGCGCGAGCAGCTCCCGCAGCGCGTCGGCGGGGAACGGGTAGAGGAGCTCCAGGCGGGCGAGCGCGGTGGTCGAGGCCTCCTTGCGCCGCTCGTTCCCCTGCAGGTCGTAGTAGACCTTGCCGGAGCACAGGACGAGCCGCTCGACGGCTGCGGGGTCCTCCACCGTCGGGTCGTCGAGCAGGTGCATGAAGCTGCCCCCCTCGGTCAGCTCGGCCACGGTGGACGTGGCCATCGGGTGGCGCAGCAGGCTCTTGGGCGTCATGACCACCATGGGCCGCTCGGGGCGCCTGAGCGCCTGTCGGCGCAGGAGGTGGAAGTACTGCGCCGGGGTCGTGGGATAGGTCACCCGCATGTTCTCTTCGGCGCACAGCTGGAGGAAGCGCTCCAGGCGCGCGCTCGAGTGCTCGGGCCCCTGCCCCTCGTAGCCGTGCGGGAGCAGCAGGGTGAGCCGAGAGTACTGCCCCCACTTCGCCAGCCCCGACGACAGGAACTGGTCGATCATGACCTGGGCGACGTTCACGAAGTCCCCGAACTGTGCCTCCCACAGCACGACGTCCGCGTCGGCGCCCACCGAGTAGCCGTACTCGAAGCCCACCACCGCCGTCTCCGTGAGCGGTGAGTTGTAGATCTCGATCCGCGTCTCGGACACCTGCTGGATCGGCATGCACTCCCCGCCGGTCTCCACGTCGTGGAGCACCAGGTGCCGGTGGCTGAACGTCCCCCGCTGCGTGTCCTGGCCGGTGAGGCGGATCGGGATCCCGTCCTCGAGGAGCGTGCCGAGCGCCAGCGCTTCGGCGTGCCCCCAGTCGAGGGCCTTCTCCGGTCCGAAGTCGTGGGAGCGTCGCTCCAGCTGGCGCCACAGCTTCGGGTGCGGCTCGAACCCCTCGGGAAGCCGCACGAGGGCGTCGTTGACGGCGACGAGGCGGGACAGCTCGACGCCGGTCGTCTCCGGGATGACCGGCACCTCGTACTCGGGGTCCAGCTCGTGGTCTCCCGGAGGCCGGTGCTCGCGCACGGTGTCCTGCGCGGTCCGCAGCGCCCCGGCGACCTCGTCGAGCATCGACTGCACGTCATCGTCCGATACGACGGCCTCAGAGCGCAGCGTATCCGCGAAGATCGCCCGCACCGTGGGGTGCTCGTGGATCTTCGCGTACAGCAGCGGCTGGGTGTAGGCAGGCTCGTCGCCTTCGTTGTGCCCGTGCCGGCGATATCCGACCAGATCGATGACGAAGTCGTCCTGGAACTCCCTGCGGTAGGCCATGGCCAGCCGCACCGCCGCCAGGCACGCCACGGGATCGTCGGCGTTCACGTGGACGACGGGGATTCCGTATCCCTTGGCGAGGTCGCTGGCGTAGGTGGTCGACCGGCTGTCCACCGGATCGGTGGTGAAGCCCACCTGGTTGTTCGCGATGATGTGGACGGTGCCGCCCACGTCGTAGCCGGCCAGGCGCGCCATGTTGAGCGTCTCTGCCACGACGCCCTCCGCCGCGAAGGCGGCGTCCCCGTGGATGAGGATCGGCACCACGCGATGGCTGTCGAGGTTGGCCTCGCGACCGGGGCCGTCGAACTGGCGCGAGCGGGCGAAGCCGGCCACGACCGGGTTCACGAACTCCAGGTGGCTCGGGTTCGGCATCAGCGTCACGCCGAGCTCGTGCCCGCCGTCGAAGGAGCGGACGCCCCGGGCGCCGTGGTGGTACTTCACGTCGCCGGTGCCGCCGACGTCGAGCTGGCCGCCCTTGAAGCTCGGCCCCTCGAACTCGGCCAGGAGCTCCCCGTACGAGACGCCGACGATGTGGGTGAGCACGTTGAGCCGGCCGCGGTGGGCCATGCCGAGCACGGCCTCGCGCCCTCCGCCGCGCAGGGCCTCCTCCATGGCCAGGTCGAGCATCGGCACCAGCATGTCGGTGCCCTCGATGGAGAAGCGCTTCTGGCCCAGGTAGGCGCGGTGCAGGAACTGCTCGAGGCCCTCGACCTGCGTCAGCCGACGGAGGAGACGCCGCTTCTGCTCCGGCGACATCGCGGGGAAGTGCGCGCCGGTCTCCACCTGGTCCCAAAGCCAGTCGACCTTCAGGTGGTCGTCGAGGTGCTCGAACTCGTAGCCGATGGAGCGGGCGTAGATGTCGCGCAGCTCGTGCAGCGCGTCGGCGACCGAGCGCTCCTGGTCGTCCTCCATGACGAGCGACGACGGCAGCCCGGCCAGCTCCTCCATGGAGGTGCCGAAGAACGCCGGGGAGAGCTGAGGATGTCCGCGGGGCTCGCTGCCCAGCGGGTCGAGGTGCGCGAGCTGGTGACCGTGGTCCCGGAACGCCTGCACCAGCGCCGCCGCCGCCGACACGACGGGGAGGACCCGGCGGAGGTGTTCCGCGGCCTGCGAATGGCTGTGCGCCGCCGATTCCAGCATCGGCGGCACCTCTTCGGCCAAGCACCGCGGCTGGCGGGGCGGACGGGGCCTCCACCGCGGTCCTGTGCCCGTTGAGCTGGTCGGGGACGTAGAGACCCTCGGCCACCGCGCGGCCGCCCCCGTCGGCGAACAGCTTGCGCCAGGCCTCGGGGACCGATTCGGGGTTGCGGGCGTACTGCTCGAACATCGCCTGAGCGTAGGCGAAGTTCTGACTGTCGAAGAGGGGTTCGTCCATCGTCCCGTCGCGGATATGCGCCCCCCCGGCGGGAGGCAGAAGCTATAATACTATACCAATCCCCGCGAACGCGCCGACGGCAGATCGACCGTGACCGAGCACGCCACTTTCGACCCCGACCCGTTCCGCCGGGTGAGGGAGATCCCGACCCCCGGGCTCCCGTTGGTCGTGCACCCCGGGTGGGGAGAGGAGTTCCCGTGGCTCGTGCAGGGCTGCACGACGCGAGGCGACTCCGGTGAGCCCTTCGACCTCGCCCTCTTCGGCCGCGCGTCCGAGCCTCGGGCCGTCCTGGCGCGCTGGGAGGAGCTGCTCCGGGCGACGGGCCTCGGGCGCGCCTTCCATGCCCACCAGGTCCACGGTGCGGCGGTTCGGTTCCACCGGCGTGGGCGAGCCGGGGCTGCACCTCGCCGAGCCCTGCGACGGACACGCCACCGCCGACGCCGGACGTGCTGCTCGCCGTGACCACGGCGGACTGCGTGCCGGTCTCCGTGGTGGATCCCCGTGCGGCGCGCGGTGGCGCTCCTGCACGCGGGGTGGCGGGGGGTGGCCGCGGGGATCCTCGAGCGCGGGGTGACGGTGCTGGCGCGAGCGGGTGGCGTCGGATCCCCGGCGACCTGCACGTCCACCTCGGACCGGCGATCTGCGGACGGTGCTACGAGGTCGGGCCGGAGGTGTTCTCCGCTCTCGGCCTCGATGCGCCGGCCGGCCCTGAGCCGCTGGATCTGCGCGGCGCGCTCGCGCGCCGGGCGGTCGACGGCCGGCGTGGCATCGGCCAACGTGACGATCTCCGAGCATTGTACGCGCTGCGGCGAGGGGTTCTTCTCGCATCGCGGGGGTGACCCCCAGCGCCAGGTCGGCTTCCTCGGGATGCGGACGTGAGCGCGCCCCGAGGGGGGGGGCCGCGGGAGGCGAGCCGAGCCGCCACAAGGCGGGGCTGTGCGGCCTCTGCCTCCATCACCGCGTGGTGGCAACCGCAGGGGGTCGGTCTTCTACATGTGCCATCGGTCCAGGACGGACCCGACGTACCCCAAGTATCCGCCGCTCCCGGTTCTGGCGTGCCCGGGGTTCGAGGACGGCGGTCGAGACCCTTTCGAGGAGGAGCTCGGATGAGCGAAGGTGCGGGCGAGCCCAACCTCCCCCTGCCGGTCCACTACCCGGTGGCGGCCACCGCCGGCCGACTCCTCGGAACGCTCAACGGCGCACTGGAGGTGCGCGGGACCTCCCTGGCGGCCGATGCGGCCCGCCGACGCGTGGCGGGATCCGGCCGTCCAGAAATTCCTCCAGGACCTGGAGGGACGCCTCGGGCCGTTCCTCGGCCGGGATGTGGCCGCAGGCCTCCAGGACGACGAGATCGGCGCGGGGCAGCGTACGCGCCAGCCTCCGGCCGACGGCCAGCGGCACCACCCGATCGTAGCGTCCCCACAGGAGGAGCGTGGGCACGGCGATCTCACGGTACCGGGCGGTCAGCGCCTCGAGGTCCGACGGCACGATGCGGAGCGCGGTGCGGATCAGGGCGCGGGCCGCGTGGGGGGCGCGCAGGGGCTCCGCGTAGCCTTCCACCTGCTCGTGCGTCACCGTGGTCACGTCGTGGACGCACGAGCGCAGCACCTCGCGGGTGACGAAGCGCGCGCCGAGGAGGCGAAGGAGGGTGCGTGACAGGCGGGGGCGCCGGGCGAGCGCCACGAACGGGCGGCATCCGCTGCAGGTAGGCGGCTCCGGCCACGACGACGAGGCTCCGCAGCCGTCCCGGGTCCTCGTCGAGGAGGCGCAGCGCGGTGATCAGGGCGACCCCGCCCCCCAGCGAGTGCCCCACGAGCGTGACGTTGCGCAGGTCCCGCTCCACCACGAGCCGATACACCAGGTCCGCCTGATCGGCGGGGCCGTAGCGGTCGTCGTCGGGTCGGGGCGCCCGGCCGAATCCCTTGAGATCGACCAGGACCACGTGCCCCCTCGATGCGAGCGCGGGCACCCAGGTGCGCCAGCTGAACGACGAGGCTCCGTAGCCGTGCAGGAGAACGAAGGTCTCTCCGTCGCCGGGGGCGCGTCCGCGGGTCTCGACGTACAGCGGGAGGGCGTCGGACATGGCGCGCGTCAACCCGCCGGTCCGACGGGAAGGACGCGCGCTCCCTCCGCTTCCAACCCACGCGCCAGCTCGGGATGGCAGGTGAAGACGAAGACCTGCCGGTGCCGTGCCACCCCGGCCAGCAGCTGCATTCCCCGCGTGCGGCGCTCCCGGTCCCAATTGACCAGCACCTCGTCGACGAAGAGAGGAAGCCGCTCGAGGCCCTGATCGAGGTGATCGACGATGGCCAGGCGCAGGGCGAGGTAGGCCTGCTCCAGCGTTCCCGTGGACACCGGAGGGGCCAGGAGGATCGGACCCGGCAACCCCGGCCCGAGGATCTGGAAGGCCCCGCCCCCCGACGCCTCGTCCGCGAGGACGCGGTCGTACCTGCCGTCGGTCAGCGCCGCGAGGTGGACGCCGGCGCGTCGCAGGAGGTCGGGCTGGTGCTCTTCGCGGAACCTTCGGTCGGCGGCCCGGAGCAGCCGGGCGAGGAGCCAGCGGCGGTCGCGCTCCAGGAGGAGGGTCTGCTCCTCCTCCTGGAGCGCCGCGATCTCTCCATCCACGGCGTCGACGGTCTCGGCTTCCCCGAGGTGCGCGATGTCCCGCTCCAACCCCTCGACGCGGCGCGCCAGCGTCTCCACCTCGGCGGTGAGCTCTTCCACCCGCGCCTTGCGCCGGGCGAGATCGTCGTCGTCCCCGGCCCAGCCGCCGCCCGCAGCCTCCGCGCGCTCGATGCGGCGCCGCAGGTCCTCCACATCGGGATGCGCGCGCTCCAGCTCTTCCCGGAGCTGGTCGGCCCGCGCCGCCGCCCGGGCGCGGTCACGCATCGCCCGGGCGCCTTGCTCCACGTCTCCGTTGCCGGCCACCCGACAGCGCTCGACGAGGCGCTCGAGGACGGACCGTTCCTCGTCGAGCCGCTCACCCACCCGCTCCTGCTCGCGCTCGATGCGCTGCAGCTCGCGGCGCGCGGCGCGCGCACCTTCGCGGACGCGCTCGGCACGACGGGCCTCGCGCTCGAGGATCGACGCGGCCGAACCGGCGTCGCCGGCCTCCAGGGAGAGCTCCGCCGCCAGCGCCCGGGCCTCCGCGTCGACGCGGGCGACGCGGGCGGACAGCTCCCCGGCCGTCCCCTCCCGCTCCGCTCGGTCGCGCAACAGCTCCTGAAGGCGCTCGATTCCCGCCACCAGGGTCTCTCCCGGATCCTCCAGGAGGGAGGGAAGCACGGGAACGTCGCGCAGGAGCCCGGCCACGGCCGCGCGCGCCTCCTCTTCGGCCGCGCGCGCCCTCCCGACCGCCGCCCCGGGACCGGCTGCTGCCGCCGACCGCGCCCGGGAGATCCACCATGCCACCAGGAGCGCCAGGCCGAGCGCGGCAACGACCGCGCCTACACCCGCCACCAGCGAGGTCCCTCCGGCCAGCCCGACGCCGAGGACGAGCGCGCCGGAGACGAGAACGGTGGCACCGGCCACGAGCGCGGCCGCGGACGGCTTCTCTTTCGGACGCCCCCCGAGCGCGGCCTCCAGGACGCGTCGCTCCTGGCGCGCGCCGTGGAGTCGTCTCACCCGCTCGCGCAGCTCGGCCACGGACTGCGCGGCGACGGCCGCCTCGTGCGCCTCGCCCCACGGGACGGCCAGCACCGGGCGGGCTGCGGTCTCCAGTCGGCGGAGCAGGTCCTTCGACTCCTGCTCCAGGGCCGCCATGCGCGCCCGGTCCGGGCCCGCGCCCGCGGCCCGGGACAGGAATGCCGCGATCTCCTCGGCACGCTCCACCAGGGTCCGCTCGCGCGGGCCGAAGGCCGCCAGCAGCGTCTCCGGGTCGGCACGCTCCGCCCGGAGCTCCCCCAGACGTCCCTCGAGGAGCGCCACGCGCTGGCGCCGTTCGGCGAGCACGGCCACAGGGTCGGCCGGCATGTCGCGTAGCTCTTCGAGCGGTCCGGCCTCCTCGCGCAGAACCTCGATGCGACGCAGCTGCGCCCGGGCCGGCAGCAGCTCCTGCACGCGGTCGACGGCCATGCGGGCGAGTTGGCGCGCCTCGCGGGCCTCCTGCAGCCGGTCCCGGGTCGCGTCGGCCTCGGCCACGATCTCGCGCAGGCGCCGGTCGCGGTCGGCGGCCTCCTGCCTGCGCGCGCGGAGCGCCAGGACGGAGCGCTGCACGTCCCGGATCCGTTGGTTCCCGCGCCTGGTGGGACGCCACAGCTCGCCCGCCTCCTGCTCGAGCTCGGCGATCACCTGCCGGGCCGGCTGCAGGTCCGTCGCGCCCATCGATCCGACGATACGGTCCTGGACCCGCCCCCACGTCTCGTCGTCCAGGCCGGCCAGATCGCCCAGCGTGAGCGCGAATACCTGGCGGAAGACCGCGCGCGGCACGTGCTCGGCCCAGGGGATCGTCCGGTTGCGCAGCTCCTCGGCGCGTCCCCGGAACGTCAGGCGCCCCGTGGGCTGGGACAGGAGCCGTCGCTCCACTTCGGCGCACCCGCCTCCGTCGAGGCGCAGGACGAGGGAGCCGCCCGGCTCGGCGCCGTTCCACGGAGCGTACGGGTTGGTGTCCCGGGAGGCGGGATAGAAGCCGTAGAGCATGGACACGAGGAAATGGAAGACCGTCGACTTCCCCGCCTCGTTCGGACCCAGCACCACCACCAGGCCCGGGAGCGCCCCTTCTCCCGTGTCCAGCCCGGCGAGGGGCCCGAAGGCCTCGACGCGGATGCGCTCGACCCTCACGCCCCGCCCCCCTCCGTGCCCAGCATCCGGGCCGCCAGCTCTCCGTCCACGCCCCGGAGCAGGTGGCGGACGTAGCGTTCGACGGCCCGCGGGTCCTCGGACGTGAGTCCGGCGAGCTCTCCCGGGTCCAGGTCCTGGATGTGCTCCCTTCCGCTTCGCACAGCCTCGAGCATGCGGAGCGCCTCGCCCAGAACGTCGGACCGCCGCCGGTGCTCCTCCACCGGAACGACGGGGTGGACCGCGTCGGTCCACACCACCACCTCGAGGACGCCGAGCAGCTCGCGCAGCTCGCCGGCGAGCGTCTCCCGATCCTCCTCGCGCCGCAGCTCGCGCCACAGGGGGCACCCCCCCTGGAGGACGACGCGGATCATCCACTCGGTGCCCGCCGCCGCCGGGTCCTCGTGCCGGGCGGCCTGCCAGGCCGAGGCCACGTGCCGCTCGAGCCGGTCCAGCGAATCGGCCTCCTGGAGGCCGTCCACCCGGACCGTCTCCCACCGCACCGGGGCGAGGGGGCGGAACGACACCGCGGGGGCCGCGCGATCCGCCAGGTCCACGAGCAGCGCGCCGCGCGCGCCCGTGTCCGTGTGGGTGCGGCCCTGCAGGCTCCCGGGGTACGCCACCGGCGGGTCGTCCGAGAGCATCTGGCGTACGTGCACGTGGCCCAGGGCCCAGTAGTCGTATCCCGCCCGCGACAGGAAGGCCAGCTCGGAAGGCGCGTAGACGTGATGCGCCTCGGCGCCGAGGGAGGCGTGGACCTGGGTGTGCAGGAGGGCCACCTCGGGGAGCTCGCCGCGCGGACGAGGGAACGCCCGCGACAGATCGTCCTGTTCCCGGGCCGTGGCGTGCCCCACCGCGGTGACGTATCCGACCGCGCGCCCCTCGTGGTCGTGGACCGCGATCCGCTGCGGGGTGCGGTCCTTCGCGACCCGCACGTTCGCCGGCCAGGGGAGGGGACGGGGGCCCACCTCCGGTGCGCCCGGGTCGTGGTTACCCGTCGCGTACACCAGCGTGATGCCGTGGTCGCCCAGCCGGTGCGCCTGCTCCAGGAGGAAGCGCTCCGTGGAGAAGGAGAGCCGCTCGGAGTCGAAGAGGTCCCCGGCGACGAGGAAGGCCTGGACGTCCTCTCGGATGGCCAGGTCGACGGCGCCGCGGAAGGCTTCGCGCGAGGCCTCGCGGAGGCGGCGGCGGACCGACTCGGAGCGACCGGAGAAGGAGGTATCGAGGTGGACGTCGGCCACGTGGACGAAACGCATGCAGCGAAGGTAGTGGGGGCCAGGGGACGAGGGAATTCGGCCCCGGGTCCACCTCGCGGAACGGCGCGCTTCACCGTGCACGGGGATTCGATATCTTACCTTCCCATGAGTGACACCACAGAAACGGCCGTTCGCCGACTCCGTCAGGATTCTCCGACGGTGGACGCCGTCTGCCGCCAGCTCGAGCACCAGGTCGACGCCTCCGAGGCGAAGCTGGTGGTCGAGTTCGCCGAGATCTTCTTCTCGAAGGCCTCCCCCGAGTTCCTGCACGAGCGCAGCACGGACGCGCTCGCCCACCTCGCTCTCGGCGCGTTCCGGTTCCTGCAGCGCGCGCGCGCGGACCGCGTGGACGTGGAGGTCGGCAATCCGGACGTGGACGACGAGGGCTGGTACGCACCCGTGACGGTCGTGCGCACCGACATCTCGGAGCGCCCGTTCATCGTGGACACGATCCGCGAGTTCCTGCACGCGCAGGGACTCGCCATCGAGTACATCATCTACCCGGTCCTCCACGTCGAGCGCGACGAGGAGGGACTGCCCGTGGCGGTGGGCCCCTCCCGGGAGGGGGAGAAGCGGGAGTCGCTCGTGCACTGCGAGGTGGCGCAGATCACGGATCCCGCCGCTTTGGCCGCGCTACGGGCGGGACTGCAGCGCGGGCTCGAAGACGTGGTGGCCGCCACCGACGACTTCCCGCCGATGATCGAGGCGGTCAACGAGGTCGTCGCGGAGCTGGCGGAGCGGGGACGACCGTTGGCCGACCGCCGGGCCGAGATCGACGAGATCCAGGACTTCCTGCGGTGGCTACGGGACGGAGGGTTCGTCTTCCTCGGCTACCGCGGCTACGACATCGTCGACGTCGAGGGGAAGGGGCGCTGCATCTCGGTGGAGCAGGGCTCTGGCCTCGGCGTCCTGCGCGACGAGTCCCGGTCGACGTTCGCCGCGCCGGTCCCCATCGAGGAGATCGAGCAGGGCCAGCGCGAGATCATCGAGCGGGGGCCGATCCTCATCATCAGCAAGACCAACGCCGAGTCCACCGTGCACCGCAAGGCGCGCATGGACTACATCGGCGTCAAGAAGCTGGGTCCCGGGGGCGAGGTGGCTGGAGAGCACCGCTTCGTCGGTCTCTTCACCTCCAAGGCATACGCGGAGGACGCCGAGGACATCCCGATCCTGCGCCCGAAGCTGAGGCGGATCCTCGAAGAGTCCGGCGTGCGAGAGGGGTCGCACGACTACAAGGAGATCATCACGATCTTCAACTCCCTCCCGAAGGAGGAGCTGTTCCTCGCTTCGGCGGAGGAGGTCGGCGCCGACATCCGCACGGTGCTCACGTCGTACCACACGGCGGGCGTGCGGGTGACGCTGCGGGAGGACCCGCTGCACCGCGGCGCATCGGTGATGTTGATCCTGCCGAAGGACCGCTTCTCGGGCGAGGCGCGCAAGGCGCTCGAGGCCGCCCTGGTGCGCCTCTTCGACGGCGAGATCCTCAACTACCACCTGGCGCTCGGCGCGGGCGACCAGGCCCGCCTCCACTTCTATATGGCGACGCGGCCGGACCGCCTGCGCGAGGTGCGGACCCCCGAGGTGGAGCAGCTCGTCGAGCGGATCATCCGCTCCTGGGCGGATCGCGTGCGTGAAGGGCTGGAGCGCGTGCGCCCGGCCGACGAGGCCCGGCGGCTGGCGCGCGCCGTACGGAGAGGACTTCAGCCCCGAATACCAGGCGGCGACGGATCCGGACGTCGCGGTGACGGACATCCTCGAGCTCGAGGCGATGAAGGCCGAGGGGAAGACCATCTCCATCGGTCTCGCCAACCGCGGGAGCGCGGTGGCGGCCCCGGGCGTGGAGAGCGTCACGGAGCTCAAGGTGTACCTGCGTGACAAGCGGCTCATCCTCTCGGACTTCATGCCGATCCTGGAGAACACCGGGCTGCGCGTGATCGCGGTGGCGCCGTTCGACGTGCGCGGAGGCGGAGCGGGGGGCGCGACGATCTACGCGTTCGCGGTGCAGGACGCCGAAGGCCGTCCGGTCGACATCGACCTGCGCGGCGCGCTGCTGGCGGAGACGATTCTCGCGGTACGGGCGGGCGACGCGGGCAACGACGCGCTCAACAGGCTCGTCCTGGGTGCGGGGCTGCACTGGCGCGAGGTGGCCGTGCTCCGCGCCTACGCGGGATACGCCTTCCAGACCGGGGCCGTGCCCAGCCGGATGGCGCTGCCCTCGGCGCTCGTGAAGTACCCCGGGATCGCACGCGAGCTGTTCGAGCTGTTCCAGACCCGCTTCGACCCGGAGGGCGAGGCGACCCTGGATGCACGCGCATCCGCGGCGGACGACATCCGCTCGGCGTTCCATGGGCTCGCTCCGGGGCGTGACCTCGCTTGCAGACGATCGGGCGCTGCGCCGTCTCGAGGCCCTGATCTCGGGAACGCTGCGCACGAACTACTACCGCCGTGGCGGACGCACGCCGACGCTGCGCTCCGGCGGCGTGCCGTTCGTGTCCTTCAAGTTCGCCTGCCGGGACATCGAATTCCTGCGCCAGACTCGCCTCCTGTACGAGGTGTGGGTGCACTCGGCTCGCATGGAGGGCGTGCACCTCAGAGGCGCCCGCGTCGCCCGGGGCGGGATCCGATGGAGCGACCGGCCGGACGACTTCCGCACCGAGATCCTCGGCCTGGTGAAGACGCAGGTCGTGAAGAACGCCGTGATCGTGCCGGGCGGGTCGAAGGGCGGGTTCATCACGCGCCGGCACTTCGAGGACCCGGAGGCCCGCATGGACGAGGGGCGCGAACAGTACCGCACCCTCATGCGCGGCCTGCTGGACCTGACGGACAACCTGGAGCCTTCGGGCGCCACCGTGCCGCCGCCGGCCGTCGTGTGCTTCGACGAGCCCGACCCGTACCTGGTGGTCGCCGCCGACAAGGGCACGGCCACCTTCTCCGACGTGGCCAACGGGGTGTCCGAGGAGTACGGCTTCTGGCTGGGGGACGCGTTCGCGTCCGGCGGCTCCCACGGTTACGACCACAAGGCCGTGGGCATCACGGCCCGGGGCGCGTGGGAGTGCGTGAAGCGGCACTTCCGGGAGAAGGGGAAGGACATCCAGGAGGAGCCGTTCACGGTCGTGGGCGTCGGCGACATGAGCGGCGACGTCTTCGGCAACGGGATGCTCCTGTCGCGCCAGATCCGGCTGATCGCCGCGTTCGACCACCGGCACATCTTCATCGATCCCGATCCGGACCCGGCCACCACCTACGCGGAGCGCGAGCGCATGTTCGCGCTGGGCCGCTCGAGCTGGGCGGACTACGACCAGAGCCTGCTGAGCGAGGGCGGGATGATCGTGCCGCGGGGGGCGAAGGAGGTGGAGCTCTCGCCGCAGGCCCGCCGCGCCCTGGGGATCTCCGAGGACACGCCGGACGTGATCGACGGCGAGACGCTCATCCGCGCGGTGCTGCTGGCGCCGGTCGAGCTGCTGTGGAACGGTGGGATCGGAACGTACGTGAAGTCCGCCTCGGAGACCCACGCCGACGCCGGCGACCCGTCGAACGACGCCGTGCGGGTCAACGTGGACCAGCTCCGCTGCCAGGCCGTGGGCGAAGGGGGGAACCTCGGCTTCACGCAGCGCGCGCGCATCGAGTTCTCGCTGAGCGGCGGGAGGGCGAACACCGACGCGCTGGACAACTCCGGCGGCGTGGACATGTCCGACCACGAGGTGAACCTCAAGATCCTGCTGGCGCCGGTGGTGGCCACGGGGCGCATGGACCAGGACGGCCCGCAACGCTCTGCTGGAGCGGCTCACCGAGGACGTGGCCAGGCTGGTGCTGGACGACAACCGATCCCAGAGCCTGGCCATCTCGCTGGACGAGCTGCGCGCGAAGGAGTCCGCCGACGACTTCCGCGAGCTGATGGTGTCGCTGGAGAAGTCCGGGGAGCTGGACCGCGCGGCCGAGGGGCTCCCCTCCACGGACGTCCTGGCGGAGCGGCGGGAGCGGGGCCAATCCCTGACCCGCCCGGAGCTCTGCATCCTGTTGGCGTACGCCAAGCTCTCGCTGAAGACGCACCTTCTGCGGGGCCGGCTGCCCGACGACCCGATCACGGAGAGCTACCTCCTCGGCTACTTCCCGGGCGAAGCGATCCGCGACGCGGGCAACGACGCCCTCGAGGGGCACCGACTGCGCCGGGAGATCATCGCCGGCCAGGTGACCAACGACCTGGTGGACCTGATGGGGGCGACGTTCGTGAACCGGGTGGCACGTGACACCGGGCGCAGCGCCGACGATGTCGTGCGCGCCTGGCTGGTGTCGGCGCGCCTGGCCGAGCACCGGGCGCTCCTGTACGAGATGGCCCGGCAGCAGAGCGCCCTCGACGTGGGCGTGTCCTACCGGTGGCTGCTGGGCCTCGCTCGCGTGCTGGAGCGCACGACGCGATGGGTCCTGCAGAACGTGGACCCGACCGCGTCACCGGCGCGGATCGTGGATGAGAACGTCAGCGGGCTTGCGGAGCTGCGCGCCGCCTTCGACACGATCGTGGCCGGGGAGGAGCGCGAGCTCTTCGAGGCGCGGGTCGAGGAGATCAAGGGCGTGGGAGCCGACGACGGCTTCTCGCGCAACCTCATCACGCTGCGGTTCCTGGACCAGCTCCTCGAGATCCTGCAGATCGCCCGGGACACCGGCGCGCCCGAGACCGCGGCCGGCACGGCGTATTACACGGTGTCGCAGGCCCTGGACATCCCGTGGCTGCGGAGGACGTCCTTCGCCTCCGCGGGGGGCGGGCAGTGGGAGCAGAGGGCAGCCCAGGCGCTGGCGGAGGATCTGTCACGCGCGCACCGGAAGCTGACCCTCGCCGTGCTGGCGCGGGCCTCCGACGGAGATGTCGATGCCGCGGCGATGTCGCTGCTCGCGTCCGGCGCGCGGGACGTCGAGCGCTACAGCAACGTGCTATCGGAGCTGCGCGCGGAAGAGACCGCTGGGCTCGCCGGTGCCGCCGTGGCGGTGCGGGAACTGGCGGCCTTCGGAGAGCGCGCCCTTCCGGCGACTCGCGGCGGCGCTACTTGACCGAGCCGGCGACCTTCAGCACGTCGTCGACATAGCGGTCCACGCCCGCGACGACTTTCACGACGTCTTTGCGGGCTTCGGCGCCGGCGAGGTCGGACGCGAACTTCAGGAATATCCCACGCACCGACTCGCGGGCCGAAGCGTTGTCGTTCCGCTGCGTGCGCGCGCGCCGGGGGGCCGCCTTCTTCTTGCGCCCCGCCTTCCGTGGCTTGGAGCTGCCCGTGCGGCGCTTGACCTGCAGGGGATAGCGGGCGTGGAACTGGCGCTTCGACAGCTTGCCGACACCCGAGTTGACGCCTTTCGCCATCTGGAAGAGCTCGTCCACGGAAGCATCGGGGTTCTTCTTCAGCTCGGCCTCGACGGCCGCCATGACCTTGTCGTCGACTTTCGCCACAGTTGGCTGCTCTCCGATGAGCGCACGCTGCGTGCGTTGAATAAAAACACGGGCTATGGTAGGGAAATGGCACGCCCGATGGGGCGCTGTCAAGAGAGTGTCGGATATTCGCGCTACACAGTCCGCGACTGTGCGCGATAAAGTCCAATAGTCGGCGGCGTCGGCCGGCGCCGAATTCAGAAGCTGCGAACCGCGAACCCCACGCCGAGGGATATGCCGCGCAGGTTGTTCTCGGAGACGTTCGGGAGGTCGTCCACGCCGAACGTGTATCGGTACGCCAACGTGCCGACCAGGCTCGCGTTCGGCGACAGATGCCACGACCCGCAGACCTCCGGCTCGACGACGCCGAAGTTGTCGGCGGCGAGCTGTACCCCCGCGACTCTGAGAGAGATCTTGCCGTTCCCGGCGCCCACCAGGGCTCGCGCCCGCACGTCCCAGCGGTGATTGCGAAGCAGCTCCATGTCGACGACCACGCCTCCGTAGGCCACCTTCAGGTCGCGGTCCGCGTCGGCGCTTCCTGCGGAGATCTTCGATTGTCCCAGGAGGATCCAGCCGCCGCCGCCGAACGCCACGCGCCCGCCCAGGTCGAGCAGGCCGACGCCGCCCGCGAACACCTTCGCGCTCCCGCGAAGCGAGCCGACCCGCAGGGCGGCCTCTACGTTCGCCCGGGCCCTGGCGTCCTGTGCCTGCAGGGCGCCAGGGCCGACGCAGCGTCAGCAGCAGCAGGACCGCGGCGCGCCGGATCAGTTGCGGCTCCGCGCGCCGTCGCGGCATACCGGCCAGGTCATCTGCTGCCCGGTGCGTGGGTTGACCGGGAGGATGGCCTTGTCGCGCGGCAGCCGATCGGGGTCCTCCGCCGCCAGATAGGTCAGCATCGCCGTGAGCGTCGCGTTGTTCTTCACGTCGTCGATCACGAGCTTGTCGTACGTGTCGCGGTTCGTGTGCCAGGTGTACGTGCCGTAGTCCCAACTCAGCGAGCTGAGCCCGAAGGCCGGCGCGTCGGCGCACACGAACGAAGCGTAGTCGCTTCCTCCGCCCCCCGGAGTGCCGGGAATGCGCAGGTCGATGTAGCCGGTGATCTCCTGCGGGATCTTGGCGAACCACTTCGCGAAGAAGGGCGCGACGTCGGCGAAGCCCTGCATGGAGATGTTGGTCACCCGGCCGGTGCCGTTGTCCTGATTGAACACGGCCTGGACGTTGTCGACGATGTCGGGGTGGTCCGCGACGAACGCACGCGAGCCGTTCAGCCCCTGCTCCTCGCTGTTCCAGTGACCCACCAGGATCGTGCGCTTCGGCTCGGGATAGGTGGCCTTCAGGATGCGCATCGCCTCCATCATGGTGACGGTTCCGGTGCCGTTGTCGGTCGCCCCGGAGCCGCCGTCCCAGGAGTCGAAGTGGGCGGACAGGATCACGTACTCCTGCGGGAGCTCACGGCCGGGAATGGTGGCGATCGTGTTCCAGGTCGGCACCTCCCCGAGGAACTCGGCGTCCGCACGGACCTCGACCACCGGGCCCTGGTCGTTCTCGGCGAGACGGGCGAGGAGGCCGTAGTCCTCGCACGACACGTCGATGGTCGGGACCTTCTGGGTGGCCGCCGAGAAGATCTTCTGGACCCCCCACCCCTGGGACCAGCGCGACGTGAAGATCCCGGCGGCGCCGGCGTCTTCGAGTCGGCGCGCCACGTCGTTGGTCGTCTCGAGGCCGGTGGCACGGATGCGCTCGTTCCAGTCCTGCTCCTCGGCGGCGCGGGCGTCCTGCATGCGCTCCAGCGACTCCGGCGTCGCGTACTCCTCCCAGTTCGAATCCGGACGGCAGGTGGGCTGCGGAGCGGACAGGAGGACGAAGCGGCCCTTCACGGTGGCGGCGAACCGCTCGAAGTCCGCGGGTGCGGAGATCTCGGGGAGAAGCACGACCTGTCCCCGCACCGTCCCGTCCGTGCCCGGGCTCCATGCGAGCATCGTCGCCTCGAGCGTGCGCACGCGCGGTTCGACGAGGTCCACGTGCGTGACGCCACGCCGCCAGCCTTCCCAGGTGCCGTAGTTCTCGCGGCGCGCTTCGATGCCCCAGGACCGGTACGTGCGGATCACCCAGTCCGACGCCGCCAGGGATTCGGGGGAGCCGGTGAGCCGGGGGCCCAGGGAGTCGAGGAGCGTCTGTGCCAGGCGCTCGACGTGGGAGTTCTCCATCCCCTCCGTCCACATCCGGGAGATGACCGGGTCTTTCACCGCGACCTGCTGCGCCGCCGCCAAAGCCGGGAAGAGGGTAGCCGCGATTACGGCCATGGTTCCCGGACGAGCCCGCTCCATCATATTCACCCTCCTCGCTGCACTTCAGCGTCATATTCCACTCGAAGCCGTAAGATAGAGGCGGCGGTATCCAGGGGGTACCTGGCCCGGGGTGCCCGGCGTCGCGCCACGTCCCTGTTGTGGACGGCGCTCGATCCGTAGGATCTTGGAAGGTCGAGGAGACCCCCTCCAAGGAGGTCGGACTGTTCGCGGGAACCGGTGCGGGCGCGCCCCCACGGGGGCGCATGGGATTCACGCTCGTCGAGCTCGCGATCGCGCTCGTGGTCGTGGCCGTCATGCTCGCCATCGCCGGGCTGACCTTCACCGACTACTTCGATCGGTCGTCCGCCCGGCGAGCCGCGCTGGTGTTCGCGAGGGATATTTCGTTCGCCCGCTCCTCCGCGATGCGGTCCCGGGAGCGTGTCGTGATCCGCTTCTACGAGAGCAACCGCTTCTACCAGATCGCCATGCAGGAGAGTGGGACCGAGCTCATGAGTCGGAGCTTCGGATCGAAGGCGGAAGTCACCCTGACCGCGATCGACCTGCGCACGGACGGGGACACCGTCGTGGTGGACGACCGGGGTGTCGTGGACCTGTCCGGCATCCTCGACACCGGCTCGCTGGGAGAGGCGCGATTCGCATCGGGAGCGACGGAATACAGCGTGTACTTCAACAGCATGGGAGCCTCGAAGGTCGAGGAGAGGTGAGCGCCGAATCATGTCGTGCCTCCGGCTCTGCCCCTCGAGGGTTCACCTTGATCGAGGTCATCGCGGCGCTCGTGATCTTCTCGGTGGGCGTCCTGATGGTCCTCGACCTCACGCGCACCCTGTCGCGGGAGATGCGCTACGCGGCCACCACGTCGGAGCTGGTCGTCCGGGCCCAGGAGCGCCTGGACTCGCTGGAATCGCTGAGCTTCCCTTCCCTTACCCTCGGCATGTCCGGGGACACGCTCACGATCGAGGGCACGGCCTACCAACGCATGGTCAGCGTCAGCTGGGTGACGGGCCTGCTGTACAAGATCGACGTCACGCTGTCTCCGCTGACCGCGGGCGAGGGACCCTCCTACGCCGCCACATCCTACTCCGCGGCGCACTGGTAGCCGGCGGCGAGGCCGGCTTCACGCTGGTCGAGACCGTCGTCGCGCTCACGCTGTCCGCGGTGGTGGTAGTGCTGGTGAGCACGGTGTTCCTGGTACAGAACCGCTATTACGAGATCCAGCTCGCCCGGGGCGCCGCCCAGGACGGCGCGCGCACCATGACCGAAGGCGTGGCGAGCGAGCTGCGCTCCGTCGCGAAGGGCGGCGTGGAGGTCGCCGAGAGCGATCGCCTGGTGGCGCGCTCGCCCATCGTGCTCGCGGCCGTGTGCGCCCAATCGGGATCCGACGAGGTGGCGGTGCAGTTCGACGGCGGCCCGGCCGGCATCGACACCGACGAGGTGACGGGCTTCGCCGTGCGGGACACGATCACCGGCGGCTGGACCTATCACGACGGCGCGACGTGGAGCGCCATCGTGCAGCCCACGGGGACTCCCGCGAGCGCCTGCGCGGCGAACGGCGCCGACACCACGGGCGCCACGAGCGACTTCACGTCGCTGCGACAGCTCGCGGCCTACCACGGGTCCCTCCCGGCGGTCGGGCAGTTGCTCATGCTGTATCGGGAGGTCGAGTACGCGATCGGGGCGTCCGGGATGCGACCCGCCACCCTCGCGCTCTTCCGGAGCGTGGGGGGAGGGACGCCCGTGGAGTTCGCCACGGGCCTGGATCCCACCACCGGCTTCGAGTACCGGACGGGAGGGAGCACGTACGCGAGCGCGGTGGCGGGGGGGATGCTGGCCGGCATCGATGCGATCAGGATCGTGGCCGAAGCGCGCGAGGCCCCGGGCACGGGCGGCGTCGACGACGTCACCTACGGTTGGTCGGTCAACGTCTTCCTGAGGAACGGCGGATGAGCGGCGTCGAGCGGGACGACGCCCGCGCCGGCTTCGCCCTGGCGCTGGTGGTGCTCATGCTGTTCGCCATCGCGGTCGCCGGGATCACGGGCTACCAGCTGGTCCGCACCGAGCTCGTGCTGTCCAGGCAGAACCGGGACGCGTTGAAGGCCCTGTCCGTGGCCCACGCCGGGCTGCAGCGCTTCCTGGGAGAGCAGGTCGGGGCGGTCGGGGATTCCGTCAGCTACGCCATCGGAGACGGGGTCGCCATGGTCACGGCGCGCAGGGTCGTCGCGAAGGACTCCCTCGACCACCTCTACTATATCCGCTCGACGGGGACGGTCGCGGACCCCCGGACGCCCTCGAGCCCCGCGCGTCGGGCGGTCGGCACGTACGCCTGGCACAGGCTCGCTCCGATCCCCCTCAAGGGTGCCCTGTGGGTGAGCGGCGGAGCGCTGGATCTCTCGTACTCCTCCTCCTTCGGCACGAACGCCCGCGCCGACGGCTACGATCATGCCACGGTCTTCGACTGCGTGGGCGGCGGGACGACGGGCGTTGCGGGCGTCGTGCGCGGGGGCACGGTCTCGACGTCCGGGGGCGGCAGCTACGTCGGCACCCCCCCGTCCGTCGGCTACGCCGGGTTCTCGGCCGTGTACGACACGGTGGGCATCCGGTGGGACGTGCTGACGAGTCCGAGCTTCCCCGTGGACTTCGAGGACGGGATGCCGGACTTCACCCTCCTCCCGTCCGACTCCTTCCCGATCATCCGCTTCAACGGGAGCCTCACCGAGGACTACACGCACGGCCGTGGCGTGCTGCTCGTGAACGGAACCTTCGTGCCCGGCTACGACTTCCGGTGGGACGGGATCATCCTGGCGGGCAGGCTGGGGAACGTGGGCTCGTCCTACGGCTCTCCGCCCCACATCCGTGGGATGCTGATCGGCGGCCTGAACGGCGCCAACCCGGACGCGACGCTGCAATCGGGCGAGTACGACTACCACTTCTGCAACGCGTACAAGGCGGACCGGGCCCTGTCGTACCTGGAAGTGATCGACAAGACGATCTTCGAGATCAACGGGTAGGAGCGACGGCGCCGGACGCCGATCCCCTCGAGCGTCGCGCACACGCGGCCCCGGCCGCTTCCGGTAAACCGCTCTTCGATGCGGCGGTGCAGTTTCTCGATCGTCTCCTCGATGGGGTCGGCGTCGAGGGCCAAGGGCCCCGGTTGCGCAGGTCGGGGTCCACGGTGGCGCGGAGCATGCAGGGATGATCCGCCGTGCCGCCGCCGGGCGCAACGCGGGTAGGGCCCCGCCCGCCGCGCCTTGCGAAGGCACTCGGGGGTCCGGCATGATGGCGCACGCCGATCCAAGGAGGGACCCTCCCGGCACTCCCGGCCGTAGCACGGAACCGGAGTGCGTGGACGCCACAGGGGATGAACGAGCTGATGCAACCGACGAACACCCGGGACCCGCAGTACTACCACAAGGTGGTGGACTGCCAGTGGGCGTGCCCCGCCCACACGAACGTCCCCGAATACATCCGGCTCATCGCGGAGGGGCGCTACACCGACGCCTACATGCTGAACCGGGAGTCGAACGTCTTCCCGGGGATCCTGGGCCGCACCTGCGACCGCCCCTGCGAGCCGGCGTGCCGTCGCGAGCGCGTGGACGGCAAGCCGGTGGCGATCTGCCGGCTCAAGCGGGTGGCGGCGGACCTGCGCGAGTCGGTCCACCACCGCCTCCCGAAGATCCCCGAGGAGAAGAACGGCAAGCGCGTGGCGCTCATCGGGGGCGGTCCCGCCTCGCTCACCGTCGCCAACGACCTGCTCCCGCTGGGCTACGAGTGCGTGCTGTACGAGAAGCTGGACAAGCTCGGCGGCCTCATGCTCACGAACATCCCCGCCTTCCGCCTCCCCCAGCGCGTGCTGGACGAGGAGATCGGCTTCATCGTCGACATGGGCCTGGACGTGCGCCTGAACACGGCCGTGTCGAGCATGAAGGCCCTCCTGGACGAGGGGTACGACGCGGTGTTCGTGGGGGTGGGCGCGCCCAGGGGGAAGAACCTGGAGCTGCCGGGCCGCTACGACACCGACCGGATCCACATCGGCATCGAGTGGCTGGAGAGCATCGCCTTCCAGCACATCGACTCGGTGGGCGAGCGTGTGCTGGTCATCGGCGTCGGCAACACGGCGATGGACTGCTGCCGGGCGGCCAAGCGCCTGGGCGGGAAGGACGTGAAGGTCATGGCCCGCCGGGGCCGCGGAGACTTCAAGGCGTCGGACTGGGAGCTCGAGGACGCCGAGGGTGAGCAGGTCGAGGTGCTGGAGTACCACTCCCCCAAGAGCTACGTGGTGGAGGACGGCGTCCTGAAGGGGATGATGTTCGACATCGTCGAGTGGTACGAGGACGAGAAGGGCAAGCAGCGCGCACGTGCCTGTCGACGAGGTCTTCATCCCCTGCGACGACGTCATCCTCGCCATCGGCCAGGACAACGCCTTCCCGTGGATCGAGCGCGACATCGGCATCGAGTTCAACGACTGGGACATGCCGATCGTGGATCGCGGCACCATGCAGTGCTCCCTGCCCGGGGTCTTCTTCGGGGGCGACGCGGCGTGGGGCCCGGAGAACATCATCTGGGCGGTGGAGCACGGCCATCAGGCCGCCATCTCCATCCACAACCACTGCCAGGGCGTCGCCGCTGGACGACCGGCCGCCGTACGGGATCGAACCTCCTGTCGCACGAAGATGGGCATCCACGAGTGGGCCTACTCCAACGACTACAACCCGGCGTCGCGCACGCCAGATGCGGTACGTCGACCTGGAGGAGCGGCTGCGCAGCATCGGCACCGAGGCCGAGCTCGGCTTCAACGTCGAGGAGACGGCGCAGGAGGTGCAGCGCTGCCTCAACTGCGACATCCAGACGGACTTCACGGCGAACCTGTGCATCGAGTGCGACGCCTGCATCGACGTCTGCCCGCTGCACTGCCTGACGATCACCGCGAACGGCACCGAGGACGATCTGCGCACGCCGGCTGACCGCGCCGGCGGAGAACCTGATCGCAGGCGCTCTTCGTTTCGGAGGACCTCCCGCAGACGGGGCGCGTCATGGTCAAGGACGAGGACCTGTGCGTGCACTGCGGGCTGTGCGCCGAGCGCTGCCCCACGGCGGCGTGGGACATGCGCAAGTTCGAGCTTCTCGTCCCCTACGCAGGAACCACATCTTGGCCCACGACGCACGCGACCGCCTCAACGACTTCGCGCTGAAGGTCGGCACGGTAAACGGCACGGGCTCCGCCAGCGCGAACAGCCTGCTCCTGCAGGCGCTGTTCCGCATGGGGATCCCCGTGTCCGGGAAGAACGTCTTCCCGTCCAACATCCAGGGGCTCCCCACCTGGTACGAGATCCGGGTGAACCGGGACGGCTACACCGCCCGCAGCCCCGACTTCCACCTGATGGTGGCGATGAACCCGCAGAGCTACGAGCGGGACATCGACGAGGTGGTGTCGGGGGGCTGGGTGCTCTACGACTCCACCAAGGACCTCGACGACGAGATCCTGCGCGACGACGTCACCTTCCTCGGGATCCCCCTGGCGCGCATGTGCGCCGAGCGCTTCGAGCGCGCCCGCGAGCGGATCCTGATGAAGAACATCGGCTACGTCGGCGCGCTGGTGGCGCTCCTCGACATCGAGATGGACGTGGTGAAGGGGATGCTCGAGGAGAAGTTCGGCCACAAGCCGAGCCTCATCGACTCCAACTTCACCGCGATCCGCATGGGCGCCGACTACGCCCGGGAGCACTGGGACTGCCCGCTCCCCATCCGCGTGCAGCGCATGGACGCCACCCGGGACCACGTCATGGTGACCGGCAACGCCGCCACGGCGCTCGGATGCGTGTACGCGGGCGCCACGGTGGGGGCGTGGTACCCCATCACGCCCGCCACCTCGGTCATGGACGGCTTCAAGGAGTGCTGCCAGCGCTTCCGCGTGGATCCCGAGACCGGGAAGCACGACTACTGCATCATCCAGGCGGAGGACGAGCTGGCCGCCGCGGGGATGGTGATCGGCGCCGGCTGGATGGGCGCGCGGGCCTTCACGCCCACGTCCGGCGCGGGCATCGACCTGATGAGCGAGTTCATCGGCCTGGCGTACTACGCCGAGGTGCCCTCCGTCTTCGTGGACGTGCAGCGCACGGGGCCGTCCACCGGGATGCCCACGCGCACGCAGCAGGGCGACCTGCTGCTGACCGCCTACGCCTCGCACGGCGACACCAAGCACATCTGCCTCTATCCGGCCAGTCCCCGGGAGTGCTTCGAGTTCGCGGTGGCAGGCCTTCGACCTGGCCGAGCGCTTCCAGACCCCGGTCTTCCTCCTCTCCGACCTGGACATCGGGATGAACGACTGGATGATCCCGAAGCTGCGAGTGGGACGACGCCTACCGGCCGGACCGCGGCAAGGTGCTGTCCGCCGCGGAGCTCGAGGAGGCGAAGTCGTTCTACCGCTACCTGGACGTGGACGGCGACGGCATCCCGTACCGGTCGCTCCCCGGCGCCCACCCGAAGGGTGCCTACTTCACCCGCGGGTCCGGGCACGACAAGTACGCGCGGTACACCGAGGACTCGGACGCCTACCTGGAGGTGGTGGACCGGATCGCGCGCAAGGTGCAGTCCGCCGCCGAGCACGTGCCGGCGCCCGAGGTGCACGCCGTCGAGGGGGGCGCCCGCCACGGCATCGTGTCCATCGGCGGCTGCCACTGGGCGGTGATGGAGGCGCGGGACGAGCTGGCGGCCGAGGGCGTCGCGATCGACTACCTGCGCGTGCGCGGCTTCCCCTTCGGCGAGGCGGTGGCCCGCTTCCTGGAGGAGCACGACACCGTCTTCGTCGTGGAGCAGAACCGGGACGGCCAGCTGCGCATGCTCCTGTCGATGGAGACGGGGTGCCCGCAGTCGAAGCTGGTGGGCGTGCGCTACTACGGCGGCCAGCCCTTGAGCAAGGGACACGTGCTGGACGGGGTCCGGCCCCAACTACGGGCCGCCCTCTCGGAGGTCGCATCATGACGTACATCACCAAGCCGGTGGCCCGCCACCCGAAGATGCGCACCAACGCCCTGGGCCTCACGCCCCGGGACTACGAGGGCGCGATGTCCACGCTGTGCGCCGGGTGCGGACACGACTCCGTCACCGCCGCGCTGGTCCAGGCCTTCTTCGAGCTGGACGTGGAGCCCCACCGGGTGGCGAAGCTGTCGGGCATCGGCTGCTCGTCCAAGACGCCGGCGTACTTCGTGAAGGAGGCCCACGGCTTCAACTCCGTGCACGGGCGCATGCCCTCCATCGCCGCCGGGGCGAACGCCGCCAACCGGGACCTGCTGTACGTGGGCATCTCCGGCGACGGCGACTCCCTGTCCATCGGCCTGGGCCAGCTGTGCCACGCGATCCGGCGCAACGTGAACATGCTCTACGTCCTGGAGAACAACGGCGTGTACGGGCTCACCAAGGGGCAGTTCTCGGCCTCGGCGGACGTGGGCTCGAAGTCGAAGTACGGGGAGGTGAACCGCCAGGGCCCCATCGACCCGGTGCGCCCTGGCGCTGTCGCTGGGCGCGACGTTCGTCGCCCGGTCGTTCTCGGGCGACAAGCGGCAGCTCGTCCCGATCCTGAAGGCGGCGATGAGCCACCAGGGCTTCGCCCTCGTGGACGTGATCTCGCCCTGCGTGACGTTCAACGACCACAAGGGCTCGACCAAGAGCTACGCGCACACCCGCTTCCACATGCACGAGGTGGTCGACACCGACTTCGTGCCGCTCCGGCGCGAGATCAAGGCCGACTACGAGGAGGGCGCGATCCACAGCGTGAAGATGCACGACGGCAGCACCGTCCGGTTCCGGAAGGTCGCGCCGGACTACGACCCGACGGACCGCGGCGCGGTGCTGGAGCACCTCCGCGCGTCCCGGGAGAAGGGCGAGGTCGCCACGGGGCTCCTCTACCTCGAGGAGAACGGGATGGACATGCACGCCGTCGAGAACACCGTCGACACGCCGCTGGTCGACGTGCCGTACGAGAAGCTGTGCCCGGGGAGCGCGAAGCTCGCGGAGCTCCAGAAGGAGTGGCGGTAGGATGCGGGGTGGTGGTGCGGTGGGTGCACGGGGCCTATCGTGTGGCGCTAGGCTCGTCGTCCCCCGCCCTCCAGGAGGCCCTCCCCATGACCTCGAACGCCGAATTCATCCGCTCGCTGTACGACGCCTTCTCGCGCGGTGACGCTGCGACGGTGCTGGCGGGATTCTCACCCGACATCGTATGGAACGAGGCGGAGCACTTTCCGCTGGCCGACCGGAACCCGTACGTGGGCCCGCAGGCCGTCGCCGAGGGCGTGTTCGGCCGGCTCATGACGGAGTGGGACGGCTTCACCGTGAATCCGAAGCGCTTCCACGATGCCGGCCGCACGGTGGTCGTCGAAGGACGCTACACCGGTACCTTCAAGGCGACGGGCAGCCCGCTCGACGCGCAGTTCGTGCATGTCTGGGACCTGGAGGACGGCAAGGTCCGGCGGTTCCAGCAGTATGCGGACACGGCCCAGGCCGTGGAGGTGACCGGCGGCGCGTAGGGAAACACACACACCCCTCGGAACCAGGCCGTGGCCATGAGCGTCTCGAGACCCCCGCTCCGCGTCTTCCTCTTCGCGCTCCTCCTCGCGCCCACCGCCCTCCACGCACAGATCGCCGACCGCGCCCGCCTGGTCGCCGCGATCGACTCGGCGGCCCGCGCCCACGTCGCGGACTCGATGGTCGCTGGTGCGTCCGTCGCGGTCGTTCGCGGTGCGGATACCCTGCTCCTGCGCGGGTACGGATACGCCGACCTGGAGTGGGACGTGCCCACGCCGCCGGACGGACGCGCGAGCTACGAGATCGGCTCGATGACGAAGCAGTTCACCGCCACGGCGGTGCTGCAGCTCGTCGAAGAGGGGAAGCTCGACCTCGACGCCGACATGACGACGTACCTGCCGGAGTTCGACACCCAGGGCCACCGGGTCCCGCTCCGGCGGTTGCTCGACCACACGTCGGGGATCAAGGGCTACACCGAGATGCCGGTGTTCGGGGACATCTCGATGAAGAAGCTCCCCCGCGACTCGCTGGTCACGCTCGTCGAGAAGGAGCCCTTCGACTTCGAGCCCGGGACGGCGGAGATCTACAACAACTCGGCGTACTTCCTGCTGGGGCTGATCATCGAGAAGGTCTCCGGCCAACCCTACGAGGACTACATCGCCGAGCACGTCTTCTCGCCCGCGGGGATGGAGCACTCCTACTACTGCTCGGAGAGCGCCATCCGGAAGGACCGGGCCCACGGCTACGACGCGGGGCCGGGTGGCCTGCGGCGGAAGGGGTACCTGGACCACACATGGCCGTACGCGGCGGGCTCGCTGTGCTCGACGGTCGGCGACCTGGTGCTCTGGAACCGGAAGCTCCACCACGGCGGGGTGCTCCCCGCCGCATCCTACCGGAAGCTGATCACGCCCGAGCCGCTGGCGGACGGGACGCCCATACGTTACGCGATGGGGCTGGTGGTGGACGACACCGGCGGCCGTCGCGTCATCACGCACGGCGGCGGGATCAACGGCTTCCTGAGCGACGGCCGCTACTACCCGGACGCCGACCTGACCGTGATCGTGCTGCAGAACACGGCCGGTCCGCGGGGCCCGGCGGCGCTGAGCCAGGCGCTGGCCGACCTGGTGCTCGGGCCGGCACCGGTGCCGGCCGCCACGCCGTACACGGGCGACCTGGACGAGCTGGTGGGCGACTACGCCGGACCCGCGCGGGGCCAGCCGCTGACGCTGCACGTGACCCGCGACGGCGACCAGCTGGTCTTCACCGCCCGAGGGCGCCCGCCAGGGACTGCGCCCGGCGCACTGGGAGGGGATGACCTGGGGCGAGGGGATGACGCAGGGCCACCTTCGTGCGCCGGGAGGGGCGGGTGGTCGCGCTGCACCTGGACCAGGGCGGCGGCTTCTACGTGCTGAAGCGCCAGGAGGAATCGGAAGGCGGGCAGACGCGACGCTGACGCGGGTGCCTCCCGCCGTTGCGGCGGCGGCGATCCCCGTGCCGGGAGGGGCCTGGACAGAACGGCGGGCGCCATTAATTTACCGACCGGTCAGTTAATAACCCTCCCGTCCACTCTCTCGTGACCTGCCCATCGGAGAACGCCCCCCGGTGGCGCCGGCGTCCCGCCGAGCGCCCTGACGAGATCCTGCACGCCGCCCTCGAGGTCTTCGCCGACCAGGGGCTGGCCGGCGCACGCGTGGAGGACATCGCGGCGCGGGCCGGTGTCTCGAAGGGCACGCTCTACCTGTACTTCCACGGCAAGGACGAGCTCTTCCGGGAGGCGATCCGCGCCCAGGTGCGCCGCACGCTGGAGGGACTCGCGTCGGCGGCGCCTCCCGGAGAGCCGGTGGAGCGCCTGATCCGGTTCGTCGACGCGTACTGGGCACACCTGCGCACGAAGGATTTCGGGAAGTTCTACCGCCTGGTGCTGGCCGAGCTGCACCAGTTCCCGGAGCTGTCGCGCTTCTACGCGGAAGAGGTCTCCGGGCGGATCACCGGTCTGTCGACGGAGATCATCGCCGACGGCGTGGCGTCCGGTGCCTTCCGGGAGGTCGACCCGCAGGTCGCGGCCCGCATGGTGGTCGCCCTGCTGGCGCAGCACGCCGTGTGGACGAGCAGACGTGAGCTCTTCCCCCACCTGGGAAAACGGAGCGACGAGACGCTGGTGAACGAGATCAAGGACTTCCTTCTGCACGCCCTGGGCGTGCCGGACACGACCCGCCCCGGAGGCGCCGCGTGAGCGCGGGAACGCGTCTGTCCATCGCCCTCCTGGGTCTGACGGCGCTGGTGTCGGCTCCACGCGCCATGCGGGCGCAGGAGCCCGACCACTATCGCCTGTCGCTGGGCGACGCCGCGCGCCTGGCCGCGGAGCGGAGCGCCCCGGTCCTGGAGGCCCGCAGCCGCATCGAGGGTGCGGAGGCCCGCGTGCGTGGACGCACGTCGGCGCTGCTCCCGTCCCTGAGCGCCGACGTCATCCGCGGCGCGCACACGTTCAACACCGCCTCGTTCGGCCTCGACTTCCCGACGGCGCCCGGGCAGGAGCCGTTCTTCGACCCCCGCGGCGAGGTGGTGGGGCCGGTGCGGAGCGCGGACGTGCGCGCCCGGGCGGAGGTGCCCCTGCTGGACTTCGCCGCGCTGGGTCGACGCCGCAGCGCGGTGGCGGGCGCCGATGCGGCCCGTGAGGAGGAGCACGCCGTCGAGGAGCAGTCGGGAGCCCAGGCGGCCCTGGCCTACGTGGCGGACCTGCGCGCCCGGGCCGAGGTCGCTGCCCGCGAGCAGGACCTCGCGCTCGCACGCGAGCTGCTGGCGGTCGCGCAGGGACAGCTGGAAGCCGGGGTCGCGGTGGCGCTGGACGTGACCCGCGCGGACGCGCAGGTCGTCACCATCCAGGCCCAGCTCCTGTCGGCACGGCATCGGGCCGACATCGCCGACCTGGCGCTTCGCCGCGCCCTCCGCCTTCCCTACGACGCCACCCTCGAGCTGGCGGACGACCTGGAGGCCGCCGCCGCCGAGGCTCCGTCCGAGGACGAGGCCGCCGCCCGGGCGCTGGAGTCGCGCAGCGACCTGGCGACCGCCCGCGCCTACCGCGCGGCCGCATCCGAGGGCCTGTCCGCGGTCAAGGCGGGGCGCCTGCCGCGCCTGAGCGCTTCCGCCGACGAGGGCTACTACGGCAAGGGCTTCGGGCACATGCTCAACACCTACACGTGGGGCCTGCGCCTGAGCGTGCCCCTCTTCGACGGGATGAAGCGCTCGGCGGACGTGCAGGAGGAAGAGGCCCGCATCCACGAGCTGGACTTCCGCATCGAGGACCTCGAGGCGGAGGTGGCGTTCCAGGTGCGTCAGGCGCTCCTGAACCTGAGCGCCGCCCGCGAGCAGGTCGGGGCGGCGGACGAGAGGCTGAGGCTCGCCCGGCTGGAGGTGGACCAGGAGGAGGAGCGCCTCCGCGCCGGCGTGTCCGGGAACGCGGACGTGGTGCGCGCGGCCATGCGGCTGAACGAGGCGCGCACCGCCCGGCTGGACGTCCTGACCGCCCTGCAGAGCGCGCGCGTGGCCCTCGCCGCCGCCATGGGTGCGGTCACCGAGCTTCCCTGAGACAACCGCAACCCGTGAGGACGAAGTGAGCGAAGAGTCGGAGAGCAGGCCGGTGGCGACGCCGGTTCCGCGGGCACGCAGGGCCGTGTTGCTGGCGATCGGCGCCCTCGCCGTCCTGGCTGGCGGCGTCTGGGGTATCCAGCGCTGGAGCTACGCACGCACGCACGTCTCCACGGACAACGCCCAGGTGGACGGCCGCATCGTGCCGGTGATCGCGAAGGTGGGCGGGTACGTCCAGGCGGTGAACGTCGAGGACAACCAGGCCGTCGACCGCGGCGACGTCGTGGTGGCGATCGACGACGCGGAGCTC
Source organism: uncultured Gemmatimonadales bacterium (assembly GCA_963848895.1). Taxonomy (GTDB): domain Bacteria; phylum Gemmatimonadota; class Gemmatimonadetes; order Longimicrobiales; family Gaopeijiaceae; genus SZUA-318. The sequence goes on along the minus strand of CAWKGE010000009.1, from coordinate 203,493 downwards.
CAGGTGAAGCTGCACGAGGCCGAGGCCGACCTGGCCGCCGCGGTCGCGGCCGCCGGCACGGATGGGCAGCCGGGGCAGGCGGAGGCCGAGGCGTCGGCCAGCCGTGCGCGCCGGCAGGCACTGGAAGCGCACCTGGAGTCGGCCCGCGCGCACGCGAACAAGGCCGCCAAGGACCTGGTGCGCGTGCAGGAGCTGGCCGACAAGCAGATCGTCTCGAGGCAGCAGCTCGACGCCGCGCAGGCGGCCGCCACCGCGGCCCAGGCGGACGTCACGGCCCTGGAGCGGGACGTCGCAGCCGCGCGTGCCGGCGAGGCATCGGCGGGAGCGGCGGGCCGAGGGGCGGATGCCCGGCTGGCGCGGGCGCGGGCGGCGCTGGAGCAGGCGCGCCTGGACCTGGGCTACGCGCGGGTCACGGCGCCGGTGTCCGGCACCATCTCCCGCAAGCAGGTCGAGGTCGGTCAGCTGGTCCAGCCCGGCCAGCCGCTGGCCGCCGTGGTGTCCGATTCCGCCGTATGGGTGACGGCGAACCTGAAGGAGACCGAGACGGCCGACGTGCGGGAGGGTCAGCCGGTGGCGATCGACGTGGACGCCTACCCGGGCTGCACCGCGCACGGTGCGGTCGAGAGCGTGAGTCCGGCCACGGGCTCGAAGTTCGCGCTTCTCCCGCCCGACAACGCGACGGGCAACTTCACCAAGGTCGTGCAGCGCGTGCCGGTGCGCATCGCGGTCACCGAGGGGTGCGGCGCGGACCGCCCGCTCCGTCCCGGAATGTCGGTGCTCGCGCACATCGAAGTCCGCTGAGGAACGGCGCGCGACCGATGAGGTCGGCATGAGCGCCGCCGCGGCGCACCGCCACGAGACGCCCGCGGAGCGCGTCTACCGGCACCGCTACATCATCGCGGCGGCGGTGTCGCTGGCGTCGATGATGCAGGTCATCGACACCTCGATCGTGAACGTCGCCATCCCCCACATGATGGGGAACCTGGGCGCCACGGTCGAGGAGATCTCGTGGGTGTCCACCGGCTACATCATCGCCGCGGCGATCGTCATCCCCCTCACGGGGTGGCTGGCGGGCTTCTTCGGACGCAAGCGCTACTTCGTCGGCTCGATCATCCTGTTCACGATCGCGTCGTTCCTGTGCGGCACCTCGCGCACCCTGGGCGAGCTCGTGCTCTGGCGCATCGTGCAGGGGGTCGGGGGCGGGGCGCTCATCTCCACCTCGCAGGCCATCCTGTGGGAGTCCTTCCCCCGCGAGGAGGTAGGCACCGGGATGGCCTTCTTCGGGATGGGCGTCATGGTGGGCCCCACCCTGGGTCCCACCCTGGGCGGGTGGCTGACCGACAACTACTCGTGGCCCTGGATCTTCTTCATCAACGTGCCGGTGGGCATCCTGGCCGTCGCGATGATCGTGGCGTACGTGCACGACCACCCCGAGCAGGTGCGCACGAAGAAGGTGGACGGCATCGGCATCGGCCTGCTCATCGTCGCGGTGGGCGCCGTCCAGCTCATGCTCGAGCGCGGCGAGCGGCTGGACTGGTTCGACTCGAGCCTGGTGACGGGCCTGGGGGTCACGTCGGTCGTCGCCGCCATCCTGCTGGTCTGGCACGAGCTGCGCGCCGAGCACCCCGCCATCGACCTCCGCCTGCTCAAGCAGGCCCAGTTCACCGCGGGCTCGGCCATGGGCATCGTGCTGGGCGCGGGACTGTTCGGCTCGGTCTTCATCCTGCCGATCTTCCTGCAGGGGATGCTGCACATGACGGCCTGGCAGACCGGGCTGATCATCCTGCCGGGGGCGATCGCGTCGGCGTTCTCCATGGCCGTGGTGGGCCGGCTGAGCGCGGTGGTCGACAACCGGCTGCTCATCGTCGTGGGATCGGTCTTCTTCGGCCTGGGGATGTGGCAGCTCGGTTCGATCACCTCCCAGACCGGAACGACCGACCTGTTCTGGCCGCTCATCTGGCGAGGCCTGGGGCTGGGGCTGATCTTCGTGCCCCTCACGAACCTCACGCTGCTGCAGATCGCGCCGAAGGACCTGGGGCAGGCCACGGGTCTGAACAACTTCTTCCGCCAGCTCGGCGGGTCGCTCAGCATCGCGGGGATGGCCTCGCTGCTCACCCGCTTCGTCGGGCAGGAGCACGTCATCCTGAGCGCGCAGGTGTCGGCGTACTCGCCTCTGGCCCAGCAGCGTCTCGGCCAGATCCAGGCGGGCCTGATGAGCCGGGGAATGGACGCCGCGAACGCCCACCAGGCCGCGCTCCGCGCCATCGACGGGCAGATCCTCCTGCAGGCCAACGTCCTCGCCTTCGAGAAGATCTACCTGCTCAGCGGCCTGCTCCTGATCGGTGCGCTTCCGCTCCTCTTGCTGTTCCGCCAGGGCAAGCCCACGGCGGGCAAGCGAGGCGGGCGGGGACCCGCCGTGCACGCGGAGTAGCCCCGGGCCGCGTACCCGCCGCCGGCGCCGTCAGCCCCGTTGGATCACGGTCCGGAGGATCGCGACGAGGTCGGCCGCGGCGAAGGGCTTCTGCACGAAGGGGACGTCGGGCGGCAGGTCGCCGGGATGCCCGGGCGAAGCACCCGCATAGCCGGACATGAGGACGACCGGCAGATCCGGCCACCGCTGCCGGATCCCGTGGAGGACCGCGCGTCCGCCGATTCCGGGAAGGACCAGGTCGGTCAGGACGACGTCGACGTGCCGCCCCGACTCCAGGTCCTCGAAGGCGGACTCCCCGTCGGCGTGCGCGCGCACCTCGAACCCCGCGCGGGCAAGCAGCTTTTCCGCCACGCGGCGGACGCTGGGGTCGTCCTCGATCACCAGGACCGTTCCGGAGGCGGTCCCGTGCGGCCGCGGCGGGGATGTCGGTCGTGAGGGCTCGTCCGGCTCCGGGGCCGCACCGACGACGGGAAAGCGGAGCACGAACGTGGCGCCGGCTCCGGACCCGCTGTGCACGTGGATGTGGCCGCCGCTCTGGGTCACGAAGCCGTAGGCCATCGCCAGCCCCAGCCCCGTTCCCTCTCCCTTCGGCTTCGTCGTGAAGAAGGGCTCGAAGACGCGGCGCTGCGTCTCTTCGTCCATGCCCACGCCGGTGTCGGCGACCTCGAGCACGGCGTAGCGGCCCGACGGCACTCCCCCGAGCATCTCCGCCTTCCGGCCGTCGACCTCCTCCGCGTACGTACGCAGCGTGAGCGTTCCCCCACCGGGCATGGCGTCGCGCGCGTTGACGGCGAGGTTCATCACGACCTGCTCGAGCCGGGTGGGGTCCACCTCGACCGAGGGGCCCCCCTCCGGGAGGTCGAGCACCATCTCCACGTCCTCGCCGATGACGCGCGCCAGAAGCCGTGTGATCCTGCGCACGACGGAGGCCAGCTCCACCACGCGGGGCCGGAGCACCTGCTCGCGGCTGAAGGCCAGGAGCTGACTCGTCAGCTCCGCCGCGCGCCCGGCGGCCGATTGGACCAGCTCGATCTCGTCGCCGATCGCCTCGGGCAAGCTGGGCTCCGAGAGCATGAGGTCGGTCTGGGCGCGGATGACGGTGAGCAGGTTGTTGAAGTCGTGGGCGATGCCCCCGGCCAGGCGGCCCACGGCTTCCAGCTTCTGGGCCTGCCGGAGTTGCCGCTCCAGCTCCTCCTGCTCGGTGACGTCGCGGGCGTTCGACAGGACGGCGCCCACCGCCGGGTCGTCCAGGAGATTCGTCAACGTCGCGTCCAGGGTCCTCCACGACCCGTTCCGGTGGCGGAAGCGGAAGGTGCCGACCCGCACCGCCGTCCCGGGCCTCGCCAGCATCGAGCGCCAGGCCTCGTGCACGCCCGCCGCGTCCTCCGGGTGGACGTAGTCGAAGATCGAGTGCCCTTCCAGCTCGTCCGGTCCGAAGCCGAGGAGGCGGGGGAGGGGCGCGCTCTGGTACCCCATCGTCCCGTCGGCGTCCAGGGTGCTGATGAGGTCGGAGGCGTTCTCGACGAAGGCGCGGAAGCGCCGCTCGCTGGTCTTGACGGCTCCCTCGGCCGCGACGCGGTCCGTGATGTCCCGCGCCACGCCGACGACGTGGTCGACCCGCCCGCCGGCGTCACGCACTGGATACGTCCGATCCCAGATCCAGCGCACCGTTCCGTCGGGCCGCACGATGCGGTACTCCCGCTCGCTCTCGCCCAGGCGCTGGGCCGGGAGGGAGCCCAGCACGGCCTGACGATCGTCGGGGTGTACGGCGGCGATCCACCGGTCCTGGTCCCTGTAGAGCTCCTCGGGCGGCAGCCCCCAGATCTCGGCGAATGCGGGGCTGACGTACTCCAGACGCCGCTCCTCGACGGTGGCGATCCAGAAGACGTCGTGGATGCGCTCCGCGATCTGCCGGAAGCGCTCGGCCTCACGGAGGCGGGCGTCGTGCTCGGCATCGCGCTCGCGGATGCTGTGGCTGAGGGCCCGGGCCAGGCGCGACACGCTCCGGTAGCGCCACACGGCCATGGACAGGAGGGCGAGGCCGAGGAGGAAGGCGCCCGCGAGCGCCACCCGCCGCACGGTCCAGAACGACTCGCGCCGCCCGAGCCAGCGGCGATAGATCTCGGCGTACTCCGGCGAGCCCACCAGGTCGCGCACGCCCGCGTCCAGGCGCGCAACCAGCAGTGTATCCGCGCGGCGCACGCCCATGGCGCGCTGCACCTCGACGAGAGGCGTGGGCAGCGTGCGCAGCCGCGCCTCGACACCGACGGAACGGGCCAGCGCTCTCAGGACCTCCTCCGGATACGCGATTGCGTCGACGCCCGCGGCCAGGAGGTCGAAGAGCGCCTCCCGCGGGTCCTGGTAGAGGATGGTGCGCGCCTCCGGCTGGACCGCCGGAACCAGATCGACCGCGACGTTGCTGGCCACCACGGCGACCCGGCGTCCAGCGAGGTCGGCCATCGTGGTGATCGTCGCGTCCGACCGCCGCGTGAAGACCCCGACGCGGAAGGCCTCGAAGGGCCGGGTGAAGGCGAACTCCTCGGCGCGGGCGGGGGTGACGCCGAAGTCGGGGATCACGTCGACCTCGCCGTCGCGCAGCGCCTGGATCGCCGCCGTGAACGACGGGAAGGGCACGAACCGCACGTGCAAACCCACCCGCCGGACCACCGCGTCGGTCACGTCCACCGCGAACCCGGTCGCGCGGCCGTCGGGAAGCACGCGGAAGTGGGGCGGCCAGTCGCGCAGAACGGCGAAGCGCAGCGTGTCCGGGAGGGTCCGCGGAGCGGCGGCGGCCGTGTCCTGCGCGAGCATCAACTCCGGGCACGACACCATCGACGCCGAAGCCAGGACGACGGCCACGCACAGGCCGACTGCGCTCGGGCCGCACCGGTGCTCCCGGACGGACGCACGCGATCGGATGAGGCTCATGGCTCCCTCGACGGCGCCCAAGGGACGGCAGCGGTGCGTGATCCGGGAATATATTCAACGTCCGGTCGGCCCACATCAGCGGAGGTGAGACCATGAAGATCGCGATGATCGGTACGGGGAGGGTCGGAGCGGTCCTGGGACGCAGGTGGGCCGGGGCCGGCCACACCGTCGTCTTCGGCAGCCGGCGGCCCGAGCGCCGACGACGTGAAGGAGCTGGTGGCTGCGGCCGGCACGAGCGCCTCGGCCGCGCTGCCTGCCGCGGCCGCGGCCCTGGCCGACGTGGTCGTGCTCGCGACGCCCGGGGACACCGCCGTGGCGGTCGCTTCCGCCCTCGGCGACCTGGACGGAAGAGTCCTGATCGACGCCACGAACCCGATCCTGCCCGCCCTGGCCGGGCTCTCGGTGGGCACCGACGACTCCGCCGCGGAGCGCATCGCCCGCGCGGTGCCCGGTGCGCGTGTCGTGAAGGCGTTCAACACGACCGGCTCCGGCAACATGGAGGATCCTGTCTACGGGGACGGACGGCTGGCGATGTTCGTGTGCGGCGACGACGCGGACGCGAAAGGGGTCACGAGGGAGCTCGCGGAGCAGCTCGGGTTCGAGGCCGTGGACTGCGGACCGCTGAAGTCGGCCCGCTGGCTGGAGCCCATGGCGATGCTCTGGGTGACGTTGGCGTACGGGCTCGGCAACGGCCCGGACTTCGGCTTCGCGGTTCTGCGCCGCCGGGCCTCCTGAGTCGGGTGCCTGGCGGCCCGGGGCCCCGGCCTCAGCCTCCCGCCGCCAGCTCTTCGTAGAGCCGGACCATCGAGCGCATCCCCTTCTCGATCTGCTCGACGGCGATCCACTCGTTCGGCGCGTGCATGTTCGCGCCGGGGAGCGCGAATCCCATCACCGCCACGCTTGGCGTGAGGAGGTCGGAGAAGTCGCGGGCGATGGGCAGTGTGCCGCCGTGGGCCACCTTGACCGGCTCCACGCCGTAGACGTCGGCCATGGCGGTGGCCGCGGCGCGGTACAGGGGACCCTCGGGTGCGGCCCGCCACGGCCGGTTGGTCTGGCGGCGATGGACCGTCACCTGGACGCCTTCCGGCGCGCGCGCCCGTACGTGTTCCTCCAAGAGGCGCACGATGCGCTCGGGATCCTGATCGGGGACCAGGCGGCAGCTCACCTTGGCCCTGGCCACGGCCGGGAGCACCGTCTTCTTTCCCGGACCGGTGTAGCCGGAGATCAGCCCGTTCACGTCGAGACACGGCCGCACCCACAACCGCTCGTGGGTCGCCCATCCCGGCTCCCCGGTCAGGGGCGCGCCGCCCGCCGAGCGCTGGAACGCGGCCTCGTCGTAGCCGAGGGCGGCCCACTCGGAGCGCAGCGCCGCCGGCACGTCGCCCACCTGGTCGTAGAAGCCGTCCACCGCCACCCGCCCGTCGGCGTCGTGGAAGGAGGCGACGATCCCGGCCAGGACGTGGGCCGGATTGGGCACCGCCCCCCCGTACTGCCCCGAGTGCAGGTCATGGGCGCCGGTGCGCACCTCGATCTCGACGTAGGCCATCCCGCGCATGCCGAAGATCAGCGAGGGGCGGCCCGGCGCGAACATCATCGAGTCGGCGATGACCACGTGATCGACCCGCAGCTCGTCCCGATGCTCGGCGACCCACGGCGTCAGGTTCGTGGACCCGACCTCCTCCTCCCCCTCGAAGAGGAGGACGAGGTTCACCGGCAGGCCGCTCGTCCGCAGCGCCGCCTCCGCCGCCCCGATCTGCAGAACGACCTGGGCCTTGTCGTCCGCCGCGCCGCGCGCCACGAAGTTGCCGTTCTCCCGTGTCAGCTCGAAGGGCGGCGAGCGCCACTCGTCCAGGGGGTCGGCCGGCTGCACGTCGTAGTGGGCGTAGACCAGGAGCGTCGGGGCGTCCGGGCCGGCGTCGTGACGGCCGACCACCAGCGGGTGGCCGGCCGTCTGCTCGATCGTGGCGGCGAGCCCGGCCTGCTCCATCCGACGGCGGACCCAGCCCGCCGCCTTCTGCACGTCCTCGGCGCGGCCCGGGTCCGTGGAGATGCTCGGGATCGCGATCAGCTCCGCGAAGTCGTCGTGGAAGCTGGCGAGCTGTCGGGTGACGTAGTCCTGGGGGAGGGGCACGATTCCTCACTTTTCGAGTGAGGGAGGGTCGTCGACAATCTGGGGCAGGCGCGCCGCGGAACAAGAGGCGCGATCTCGTGTCTGTCCCTGTATACCCGATTCCCGCGTGGCCGACACGGCCGCCGGCGACGCACCCCCGAAGGAGGGAGCAAGATTTCCGACCCACGCGTAAACGACCAGATCCGCATCAGCCCCATCCGACTCATCGACGCCGACGGCGAACAGCTCGGTGTCGTCTCCCTCAACCAGGCCCGTGAAGCCGCGCAGGAGCAGGAGCTCGACCTCGTCGAGGTCGCGCCCCAGGCCCGTCCCCCGGTCGTGCGCCTCATGGACTGGGGCAAGCACCGCTACGAGCAGCAGAAGAAGAAGCGGGAAGCCCGCAAGCACCAGCACCACACCGAGGTGAAGGAGGTGCAGCTGCGCCCCAGGACCGACGATCACGACTTCGAGACGAAGCTCAAGCGCGCCCGCAAGTTCCTGAAGGCGGGCAACGTGGTGCGCGTGGTGATGCGCTATCGCGGGCGCGAGCTGCGCCGTCCCGAGGTCGGGGTGGCGACGCTCGAGAAGATGCTCGAGGCGACGTCGGACCTGGCGCGCGTCGAGCACGTCTCGAAGAAGATCGAGGGCCGACGGCTCCTCGCCGTCCTCGAGCCTGCGGCCACGTAGCGTTCCGGGCTCGCCGGCCTTCGTCCGCCGCGGCCGCGCCGGACACGGGACACGCGCCCGCGCTCCCGGCTGGCGCGGCCCTCCACCCCTTGTCCACTTAGGCGTCATCGCTTATACCTAAGTGAACGAGGCGTCGGGCGACGCCGTCCCCCGGCAGGTGGAGGTGGCAGGTGAGCGGAAGCGATCTCTTCACCGGAACGCTGGACATCCTGATCCTCAGGACGCTCCAGGCGGCTCCGCTGCACGGGTACGCCATCGGGCGGGCCATTCGCGACGGGAGCGAGGGTGTCCTGTCCGTGGAGGAGGGCGCCCTCTATCCCGCCCTGCACCGCCTGGAACGGCGCGGCCTGCTCGAGTCCGAGTGGGGGCGCACCGAGACCGGACGCCGCGCGAAGTTCTACCGCCTCACCGCGCCCGGCGCGGCGCACCTGGAGGCCGAGGCCAGCCGCTGGGCCGAGTACTCGGGCGCGGTGGCCTCCATCCTCGCGGGGGGAGGCCGCTGACGGCCGTGCCCCGCTGGCCCTTCAAGCGCGTGCTGCGGCCGGGCGCCGTCCGCTCCTCCGACGCCGACCTGCGTGAGGAGATCGAGCTCTACCTGGAGCTGCGCACGGAAGAGCTCGTGGCCGAGGGTCACGATCCGGCGGAGGCGCGGCGCATCGCGGAGGAGCGGTTCGGGGACGTGGCGCGCATCGAGGCGGAGGCGCGCCGGGAGCGTGGGCGTGGACGACGGGAGGAGGGGAGGAGGATGATGGAGCACGTGAGGCAGGACGTGGGCTACGCGGTGCGCACGTTCCGGCGCAACCCGGTCTTCTTCGCCGTCGCGGCGCTGACGCTGGCTCTGGCGGTGGCGGGCAACACGGCGGTCTTCAGCGTGCTGGACGCGGCCGTCCTCGAAGCCCTTCCCTTTCCGGACGCCGACCGCCTGGTCTTCGTCGACGGATACCATCTCGCCGACGGCGAGCGGGCCATCCGCTACGCGTCCGTGCCGGAGTTCCGGGACTGGCGGGAGCGCGCCCGCACCCTGTCGCCGATGGTGGCGGTGGACCCCAACGGCCTGACGCTGAGCGGCGACGGGGAGGCGGAGCGCATCACCGGCGAGCTGGTGAGCCGCGGCTTCTTCGAGCTCATGGGCGGCGAGGCCGCCCTGGGGCGCACCTTCACGCCCCAGGAGGCCGAGACGCCGGACGGCGCTCCGCTGGTCGTGTTGTCGGACGGGCTCTGGCGCAGGCGCTTCGGCGCGGATCCCGGGATCGTGGGGCGCTCGATCCAGCTCAACGACCGGCCCGTGACGGTCCTGGGCGTGATGGCGCCGGGCTTCCGCGGCGTCTCCGCCGGACGTGGACGCGTGGCTGCCCCTGGGCATGATGTCGCTGGTCGGTTCCGCGGAGGTCCTGGACAGCCGGGGCACGCGCTTCCTCGGCGTGGTCGGCCGCCTCGCCCCGGGCGTGGACGTCCAGCGGGCGCAGGAGGAGCTGGACGCCATCGCGCGCGACCTCCAGGCGGAATACCCGGACACGCACGCGGACCGGTGGGCGCGGGTGCAGTCTTTCCGGGAGGGATACCTGGGCGCTACCGGCCGCCTGCTCTGGGTCCTGGTGGGGGCGGGCTTTCTCCTCCTTCTCATCGCGTCGGCCAACGTCGCCAACCTCCTGCTGGTGCGTGCGCACGCGCGCATCCGCGAGCTTGCCGTGCGCCGGGCCGTGGGCGCCGAAGGAAGCCGCATCGTGGGACAGCTCTTCACGGAGAGCCTGGTGCTCGCCGCCGTCGGGGGCGCGGTGGGCCTCGCCCTGGCGTGGCTCGCCATCCGAGGGATCGTGCCCTCCATCCCCGAAGGCGTGCTCCCGGACTTCGTGGTCCCGGAGCTGAGCCTGCGGGTCTTCCTCTTCTCGTTCGCCGTGGTGGCCGTGGCCGGCCTGGTGGCGGGAACCGCGCCGGCCGCGTCGGGCGCCAGGACCGACCTGGCCGGGGCGCTGCGCGCCGGCGAGCGCGGCTCCACCGGGCGGCGTGCCCGCGCCCAGCAGGCGTTCGTCGTGACGCAGGTGGGCCTCGCGCTCCTCCTGCTGGTGGGCGGCGGGCTGCTGGCCCGCAGCTTCCGGGCCCAGCTCGCCGTGGACCCGGAAATGGACATGCGCGGCATCCACGTCTTCCGCGTCCAGCCGCCGCGGGACCGGTATCCGGACGCCGCGTCGCTGCGGCTCTTCACCCACGAGCTCGTGCGGCGCCTGGAGGCGGTCCCGGGCGTGTCGTCGGTGGCGGCCAGCTCCGACTTCCCCTTCCGGGGCCGCAGCAGCGGGTCCTACATCGTTCGGCCGGAGGACCCCGAGCACCTCATCCGCTACCACCGGCACAGCGTCACGCCGGGCTACTTCGAGGGCCTGGGCGTGCGCGTGCTGCGGGGCCGCGCCATCGAGGAGCAGGACGGGGCGGACGCGCGGGGCGTGGCCGTGGTGACGCAGGCGCTGGTGGACCGCGTCTTCCCCGACGATCCCAGCGGCGTCGGCCGCACCATCGCCATCGGGAACCCGCGCGACCCGGACAACCTGGTGGAGATCGTCGGCGTGGTGGCGAACGTCCGCTACCGTGACCTCACGCAGGACATGATGGCCGAGGCCAACAGCCCGGACGTCTTCTTCTCCATCGACCAGATCCCGTCGCGGACGCTCGAGGTCTCCTTCCGCGTGCAGGGCGACCTCGCCTCGGTGCTCCCCGGCGTGCGAAGCGCCGTGGCGGAGCTCGATCCGGCGATCCCCATCTTCGCCATGGACTCGCTGGAGCATGCCTACCGCGGCCTGACGGCGACGCCCCGCTTCGCGGCGTTCCTCATGGGGCTCTTCAGCCTCCTCGCCCTCGTGTTGGCGGGGGTGGGCCTCTACGGCGTGCTCGCCTTCAGCGTGGGCCAGCGCACCCGCGAGATCGCGCTGCGTCGGGCGCTGGGCGCCGGGGCGGGGGCGGTGGCCGGCTCGGTGATCGGGAGCTCCCTGCGCCTGGTGGCCGGAGGGCTGGTCCTGGGCGGGGTGGGCGCGGTGTTCGGCAGCGGCGTGCTGCGGCGCTTCCTCTTCCAGGTTGCCCCCACCGATCCGCTGACGTTCGCGAGCGTGGCGGCCATGATGCTCGCGGTGGCGCTGGCGGCCGCGGCGCTGCCCGCCTGGCGCGCGACCCGCCGGAGCCCGGCAGAGGCGCTCAACGCGGAGTAGGGCGCAGAGCGCCCGGCCTCACGGGGCGCGCACGACGTCGTAGGAGAGCATCACCATGCCGCTCGGATACACCTCCCGCGCAGCGAGGCGGAGGGCATGACGACCCGCGGGAGGCGGGAGGAACGGGATGCCACCGCCGAGGAGGACGGGGATCACGGCGAGCTCGATGGTGTCCACCTGGCCCAGCTCGAGGAGGCTGCGGAAGAGCTCCCCGCCGCCGAACAGCCAGATGTCCTTCCCGGGCTCGGCGCGGAGGGAGCGGAGCCGCGCTTCCACGCCGTCCGCGACGATCTCCACGTCCTGGCGGTCCGCCGGGCGGAGCGTGTGCGAGAACACGATCAGCTTCCCGTCCATCGGCCCCATCCCGCCCATGGCCTGCATCGCCTCCCACGTGCGGCGGCCCACCAGGAAGGTGTCGAACTGCGCGAAATGGGCGGCGAAGTCGAATGTCGGCTCGGGCACGATCCAGTCGATCTCGCCGGACGGACCGGTGATGTAGCCGTCCAGGCTCGTGGCGACCTGGTAGCGGACGCGACGGGCCCGGGGCTCGGCAGCGTTCATCGGTGCTCCTGATCAGGTGGGCGGTCGAGGGGGGAGGACGTCGACCACGAGGTCGGATCATGGACGCTGGGTCGCGCCGACAGCAAGAGCTCCACCGAGCTTGGAGCTTACGAGGTGTTCCCGGCCCTCGCAGACCCCACACGCCGACTCATCCTGGAGCGGGTCGCCTCACCCCAGCGACCCGAAGCCGATCTCGGCCACCGCCGTGCCGGCGCGCAGCTGGTCGAGCCAAGCGGTGGTGTAGACCCAGTCGCGGAAGAACCCCGTCAGATCCACGGGAGAACGGGCCTGAAGGCGCTCCAGGAGATCCTCGAACGTCCCGCCGCGCTCCCGATGGTCCTGGTAGTAGCTCCCCAGGGCGCCGTCGAACCTCTCGTCGCCCATGGCCCGATGGAGGGCGTAGAACATGAGGAGACCCACCTGGTACGAGAGGTCGGTGGCGCCGGCCTCCCCGTACCGGATGAACGGCACGAGGCCCGGCTCGGGCGTGTTCGTGGCCTCGGAGAGGATGCGCGAGCGCGTCCGTAGCACGTAGTCCTCCAGGCCCCGCCACCCGTCCAGCTCGCCGGCCATGCGCAACGCCAGGAAGGAGGCCAGGCCCTCGTTCCACCGCGCCGACGGCCGGTCCAGGTCCGGCGCGTTCCACAGGTGGGTCAGCTCGTGGTAGAGGGCCGTCGTGGGGCCCGTGTCCCGGAAGGCGTCGGCGGTCTGGATGATGCCCCCCGTGAGGCTGGCCTGGGAGCCCCACATCTCCGGGATCTCCATCACCGCCAGCGCGGGCTCCGTGCCGAGAGGCCCGAACCACTTCCGGAGAAGCTCCAACCCCCGGGTGGCGCTGCCCAGCACCCGGCGCGCGCCGGCGGAGTCCGCCGGGAAGTAGTAGAGACGCACGCCTCCCCGCTCCATGAGGCCGTATTCGGCGATGGGGAGGTTGAGAAAGGGGACAGGGGCCGTGCTCTCGTAGACGAAGGTGGAACGGCCCCCTCGGGTCCGCCGCTCCACCAGCCGCCCTCCGCTGGCGACGGTATGGGACTCGGGCACCGTGATGCGGGCGGTGAAGTCGAAGTCCGGCCGCAGCGCCGCGCGGTTCGTGCGCCTGCTGAGCGTGCCCACCGCGGGCCACGCGAAGGCGTCTTCCCGGAGGATGGAGAAGGCATGGTCCACCCGGTCCTGGATGTAGAGCGACCCCGTCTCGGTATAGCCCACCAGGTATCCGCCGTACTCGAGCTCCAGGAGGGTCGACGAACCAGGTGCCAGGGGGGAAGGCAGCGTCACCACCGCGTGATCGACCTGACGCCGCGGCGAGTCGCTGAACACGGCGACGTCCTGCGTGAATTCCAACGTGTCGCCCCCTGCTCCGCGGGCGGCACGGACGGTCATGAGTCGGCCCACGTTGAAGGGAATCCGGGAGACGCTCCGGTCGGACAGGTTCGTGATCTCATAGCGCGCCGAGCCCTCCAACGACCCGTCGCCGTAGTCCAGGTCGAGGGTCAGCTCCAGCCGCGTCATGGCGACGCCGAGCTCTCCGGTGGCCTGGGCGACACCGCCCGCGTGGGTGATCAGCAGGGCGGAGAGGACAGCGACGGCGTGGAAGGTGGGCAGTTGCGCGCTCATGGACGTTCCCTCGTCGAGGCAGTCTGGGCGGGTTGGGATTCCACACGTGCGGGAGGGCCGACCCGGTTTTCCGTTTGGATGTCCGAGCCGACGCGTTGGTTTGACCCCGGGGGGTGGTGGGGTCGAGCCGACTCGTGGAGAACCTTCCTACACTCCCTGTAGGGCTTTCCCCGCTTTCTGCGTCCGGGACCGCCGGTCATCCTTACGGGATGTGAGCCGCCCGGCGGTGCGGGGACGCGTGTCCCGCGCCCGGGCGTCGTGTCGATTCATCGCCGGCACCGCCCGGCCGGCGCCACCCGGAGCACCTCGATGGCCACCTACAGGATCGCCTGGCTCCCCGGAGACGGGGTCGGCGTGGACGTCCTGAACGCGACCAAGATCGTCCTCGACCGCATCGACCTGGACGCCGAGTATGTCCACGGAGACATCGGCTGGGACTTCTGGTGCACCGAGGGGGATGCGCTCCCCCCGCGCACCGTCGACCTGCTGAAGAGCGTGGACGCCGCGATGTTCGGAGCGATCACATCCAAGCCCGCCAGGACCGCCGCCACGGAGCTGGCGCCGGCGCTGCGGGACAAGGGGCTGAGCTACCGCTCCCCCATCGTGCGCATGCGCCAGATGTTCGACCTCTATGTCTGCCTGCGGCCGTGCAAGGCGTACCCGGGCAACCCGCTCAACTACAAGGACGGGATCGACCTGGTGGTCTTCCGGGAGAACACGGAAGACCTTTACGCCGGCGTGGAGTTCTCGCCGGTGCCGGCGGAGCTCGCGGAGGTGCTCGGGCGCCTGTCGAAGCCCTTCGGGCACTTCGGGAAGCTCCCCCCGGACGAGTACGCGGTGTCGTGCAAGGTGAACACCCGTGCGGGGTGCGAGCGCATCGTGCGGGAGGCCTTCGAGTTCGCCCGCAAGCAGGGTCGCAAGAAGGTCACGATCGTGCACAAGGCGAACGTGGTGCGCGCCACCGACGGCCTCTTCCTCGAGGTCGGCAAGGCGATCGCGCAGGAGTACCCGGAGATCGCGTGCGACGACGCGAACATCGACGCGATGACGATGTGGCTCCTGAAGAACCCCTTCAACTACGACGTCCTGGTGGCGCCCAACCTCTACGGGGACATCATCTCCGACCTGTGCGCCCAGATGGTGGGCGGGCTGGGCTTCGGGTGCTCGGGCAACATCGGCGACGAGCTCGCGGTCTTCGAGCCGAGCCACGGCTCCGCGCCGAAGTACGCCGGCCAGGACAAGGTGAACCCCCTCGCCACCATCCTCGCCGCCCGCATGATGCTCGAGTGGCTGGGCGAAGGTGACAAGGCGGCCGCGGTGGAGGGCGCCGTCGCGGAGGTCATCCGCGAAGGGAAGGTCCGGACCTACGACATGGGGGGCCAGGACACCGCCACCGCCATGGGGCGGGCCGTGGCCGAGAAGCTATGAAGAGGATCGTCGTCCACGAGGTAGGCCCGCGCGACGGCCTCCAGATGGAGAAGGAGACCGTCCCGCTCGATACGAAGGAGGCCTGGATCCGCGAGGTGATGCGCGCGGGGGTGGACATCGTCCAGGTGGGCTCGTTCGTCCATCCGGAGAAGGTCCCGCAGATGGCGGACACGGACGAGCTGTTCCGGCGGCTGACCGCCACGCCGCACGCGGGCGTGATCCTCTCCGGCCTGGTCCTGAACGAGAAGGGGCTCGAGCGCGGGCTCGCGTGCGGCGTGGAGATGTTCTGCATGGGCGCCTCCGCCAGCGACACGCACAGCCGCAAGAACTCGGGGATGAGCACCGGGGACGCCACCCGGCGGATCGTCGCCGCGGCGGAATCCGCCCGCGCCGCGGGCAAGCGTGTGCAGCTCTCCGTCCAGTCGGCGTTCGGCTGCGGATTCGAGGGCCGCATCCCGTCCGAGCGCGTGCTGGGCATGGTGCGCACGTACCTGGACGCGGGCTTCCGGCAGATCAGCCTCGCCGACACCGCCGGCCACGCGCATCCGTCGCAGGTGGAGGAGCTGTTCGGGGCGGTCATGGCGCTGGCGCCGGACGTGGAGTGCACGTGCCACTTCCACAACACCTACGGCCTGGGGATGGCCAACGCATACGCGGCCATGCGCGTCGGAGTCACCCACTTCGAGACCTCCTTCGGCGGCCTGGGCGGCTGCCCGTTCACGAAGGTGGCGGCGGGCAACGTCGCGACCGAGGACTTCGTCTTCGCGCTGCACCGCCAGAGCTTGCGGCCGGACATCGACCTCGCCCGCCTCGTCAACCTGGCCCGCCAGGTGGCGCACCACTTCGGGCGCGAGCTGCCGGGCTACGTGCAGAAGACCGGCCCCGTCCCGTCCATGGGGGTCGCATGAGCACGAAGCTGCTCGACGGCATCCGCGTCCTCGACCTGACGAACGTGCTCGCGGGGCCGTTCGCGACGCTCCACCTCGCGCTGCTCGGCGCCGAGGTGGTGAAGATCGAGAACCCGAAGGACGGAGACCTGGCGCGCAAGCTCGGCATCCGGGGCGACCTCAACGAGCGCCTGATGGGCACGAGCTTCCTGGCGCAGAACGCCAACAAGAAGTCGGTGACGCTCAACACGAAGTCCCCGGAGGGAAAGGAGATCTTCCTCCGGCTGGTGGAAGGCGCAGACGTCCTGGTGGAGAACTTCCGACCGGGCGTGATGGACCGCCTGGGCCTCGGCTACGAGGTGCTGGCGAAGGCGAACCCGCGGCTGGTCTACTGCGCGGTGTCCGGCTTCGGCCAGACCGGGCCGGATGCCATGAAGCCCGCCTACGACCAGATCATCCAGGGCTTGAGCGGGGTGATGGCGATCAACGGCGACGAGCGCCTCAACCCGCTGCGCTGCGGCTTCCCCGTGTGCGACACCGTCGGAGGGCTGAACGCGGCGTTCGCGATCATGGCGGCGCTCTACCACCGCGAGCGCACCGGCGAGGGGCAGATGATCGACGTCGCGATGCTCGACTCGATCATGCCGCTCATAGGGTGGGTGGCCGCGAACCTCCTCATCGGCGGCCAGGCGCCCGTGCCCATGGGCAACGACAATTTCACCGCCGCCCCGTCGGGGACGTTCCGGGCGCAAGGACGGCTACCTCAACATCGCCGCCAACAAGCAGGAGCAGTGGGAGGCGCTGTGCGACGTGGTCGGCGTCCCCGAGCTGAAGACCGACCCGCGCTTCCAGAAGCGCGACGTGCGCAAGAAGAACCGCCGCGAGCTGACGCCGCTGCTCGAAGCGAAGCTCGTGGAGCGCCCCACCGACGCGTGGGTCGAGAAGCTCAACGACGTGGGCGTGCCCAGCGGCGCCATCCTGAGCCTGGAGGCGGCGCTGGCGCAGCCCCAGGTGGAGCACCGGCGCGCCCTGGAGGAGGTGGAGGTGGAGGGGATCGGGCCCGTGCGGCTCTTCGGGCTCACCGCGCACTTCGAGAAGACACCGGGCGCCATCACCGCGCCCCCACCCGCGCTGTCCGCGGACACCGAGGCCGTGCTGGGCGAGCTGGGGATCACCCCGGCACAGGTCGCCGACCTCAAGGCCAGAGGGATCGTGTAAAGGAGATCGACCATGGGTATGACCGTCGTCCAGAAGATCCTCGCGCGCGCCTCGGGCCGGAGCGAGGTGGCCGTCGGCGACGTGGTGGAGCCGCGCGTCGACCTCGCGATGTCGCACGAGAACGCCGCGCTGGTGATCAACCAGTTCCTCGAGATCTACGAGGGCACCGGGCTGCAGACCGGAGCTCTGGGACCCGGAGCGCGTCGCGATCATCTTCGACCACCGCGTGCCGGCGGAGTCGGCGAAGACGGCGACCAACCAGAAGAAGATCCGCGACTTCGTCGCCGAGCACCGCATCCGCCGCTTCCACGACATCCGCGGCGACGTGGGCGGGATCTGCCACCAGATCCTCCCGGAGCGCGGCTACGTGCGCCCGGGCGCGGTGGTGGTCGGCACGGACTCGCACACGACGAGCCACGGCGCGCTGGGCGCCTTCGCCTTCGGCATCGGCGCCACGGAGATGGCCAGCGTGTGGGCGCTCGGCTCGGTGCTCAACGTCCAGGTGCCGGCCACGCTGCGCGTCGCAGGTGGACGGCGCGTTCCCCGAGGGCGTCGGCCCCAAGGACCTCATCCTCGAGGTGATCGGCATGCTCACCGCCGAGGGCGCGAACTTCCGCGTGCTCGAGTTCCACGGAGAGGCGATCCGGAACATGTCCACGTCGGGCCGCCTGGTGCTGTGCAACATGTCGGTCGAGGCGGGCGCCACGGCCGGGATCGTGCCCGGGGACGAGGAGACCGTCCGCTACCTGCGCGAGGAAGCCGGCGTGACCGACGAGCTCCACCTGGTGACGCCCGACGCCGACGCGGAGTACGAGCGCACGATCGAGATCGACGTGTCGCAGCTCGAGCCGCGCATCGCATGCCCGCACACGGTGGACAACGTGAAGCCGATCATGGACGTGGCGGGCCGGAAGATCGACCAGGTGGTGATCGGCTCGTGCACCAACGGCCGGCTCGACGACCTGGCCGACGCGGCCCGCATCCTGGAGGGGCAGAAGGTGGCGGCCGGGCACGCGCATGCTGATCTTCCCGGCGTCGGCGAAGATCTACCAGGAGGCGCTGGAGCGCGGCTACCTGGCCACGTTCATGAAGGCCGGCGCGGTGGTCATGAACCCCGGCTGCGGCCCCTGCCTGGGGATCCACGAGGGCGCCCTGGGCGACGGCGAGGTCGCGCTGTCCACCACCAACCGCAACTTCAAGGGGCGCATGGGCAACCCAACCGCCGAAGTCTACCTGTGCTCGCCCGCCGTGGCGGCCGCCTCCGCGGTCACCGGCGTCATCACCGACCCCCGCGCGGGAAGGAGCTGATCATGGCCAAGGTGGTCTACGTCCTCGGCGAGGACATCTCGACGGACGTGATCTATCCCGGGCGCTACATGGCGACGGTGCTCCCCACCGAGACGCCCCAGTTCGCCTTCGCGGACGACCCGGACTTCTCGGGCAAGCTGAAGAGCGGCGCGCTGCCGGCCGGCTCGCGTCCTCGTCGCGGGCGCCAACTTCGGGTGCGGCTCCTCGCGCGAGCAGGCCGTGTCCTGCCTGGTGGGCCACGACCTGACCATCGTGGCCCCGGGACTTCGCGCGCATCTTCCTGCAGAACGCCATCAACCTGGGGCTGCGCGTAGTGACCTGCCCCGCCATCGAGGCCGTCCGAGGGAGACGAGCTGGAGATCGGCGCCGAGGCGGTGGTGAACAAGACCAGCGGGAAGTCGTTCCCCGTGATCCCGCTGCCCGAGTCGCGCCAGGCGATCATCGACGCGGGGGGGCTGATCCCGTTCACGCGGGCGAGGCTCGTGGGGGCGAGGTAGAGAACGGCGTGGCGAGCTCCGCGGCTCGCGGGGCGTGCCGTCACCCCCTCCACCCGGGTCCCGTCACCCGTTCTTGACGAGCACGATATCCACGGTCGCCGGGACCCCAGCCGCGGGATCCGTCAGGGTGAAGTCGAAGGAGACGTTCGTGCTGTGCAGGGTCAGGACGGTTCCTTCCATGTGACGGTGAAGGTCAGCACGGGCCTCGACGCTTCGACAGGAGTGAGCGTCAAGGTGTTGGTGTCGCTGTTCAGGGTGGCCTGTGAGTCCCACTCGTCGTGGAACGTACCGAGGTCGACCCACATCCTCGTGCCACCGCCCGCCAGCATGGTGTAACGCTGCTCGCCTCCATTCGCGATCATGTCGAACGTCTGGCTCGGATTGGCGTTGTTGGAGAAGATTGCCGACGACGCCCTCCAACTCCCGACGAGATCGTTGATCGTGAGCGTCTGAACGTTGGTGGCCTGGTCACTGCCGCAGCCGGTCGCCAGCAGGGCGCCCGTCGCGAGGAGGAGGGAGAAGCGGGCGGATCGCATGGGAGACCTCGGTAGGCCGGGCAGGCCCGATGGCGGGAGGGTGGCAAAACACGAAAAACCGCCACCATACGTCGGCATCAAGGCTAAAGTCAATAGTTTTGTCGTGCCCCGTCCATCCGGCGTGATCCAGTCGACGGGAAGCCACCACGTGCATCAGGTAGAGGCCATGGACGAGACGCCCCTTTCACGAGTGCTGCGCGCAGCGCGGTTCGCGGCGGAGAAGCACCGGATGCAGCGTCGCAAGGACCGTGACGCCTCCCCGTACATCAACCATCCGTTGACCGTTGCGGAGGCGCTCGCGAGCCATGGGGTCGGCGATCCCGTGACGCTGTGCGCCGCGATCCTCCACGACACGATCGAAGACACCGAGACCACCGCGGACGAGCTGCGCGGCCACTTCGGTGACGAGGTGACCCGGGTGGTGCTGGAGGTGACCGACGACAAGTCGCTCGCCAAGGAGCGCCGCAAGGAGCTCCAGGTCGAGCACGCGCCGGAGCTGTCCGATCGAGCCAAGCTGGTCAAGCTCGGGGACAAGATCTGCAACGTCCGGGACGTGGGTCGAAGTCCCCCGCCCGACTGGGACAACCGGCGCAGGTTGGCCTATCTGGATTGGACGGAACGGGTCGTCGAGGGGTGCCGCGGGGTGCATCCGGCACTCGAGTCCCACTACGATCGGGTGCTGGCGCAGGAACGAAGACGCATCGAAGAGGAGGCGGAGCGCCGCACGCCGGACGCGCCGCGGTGACGTGAAAGGCCCCGGGGCGGCCGCCCCGGGGCCTTCCCCCTTCCTGGCGTTGCGGGCCCTTACCGCTTGTCCTTGCCCGTCTCCACGAACCGGACGCACAGCCCCTGGTTGGCGAAGCCGAAGCTCTGCCACCCGCCCTTCATGCACTCGGCCTTGGTGGCCGGGCCGGCAGGCGCATCCTGCGTATCTCCGGTCGGCGGGTCGTCGGTGGGCGGGTCGTCGGGCGGCAGGTCCCCGGTCGGCGGATCCTCGGCGGGTAGCACCACCGCGATGTCGTCGAACTGGTAGTACGGAGCCACCTGGATCCACGACAGCGACACCAGGGCGGTGAAGCCGTCGAAGGCGAAGGTCTCGAACCCGGGGGCGCCGTCCGTCGTGAACGTCGCCGAGACCGTGGACGCATCCGCCCGGGTCCCGGTGAACGTGATCTCGATGGGAGCGGTGTCCGTGGTCCCGAGCTCGGCGACGCCGATGGACGACACGTCGAACTCACCCCCGTCGTCCTTCGTCAGCACGGTGGCGTCGCCGGGCCAGTTGCCCACCAGCGCCGTCGAACCCTGATAGAAGTCCGTGTTCCCGGATTGAGGAGCCCCGAAGGCGTCGTTGCCGGGGTTGGCCGGGTCGGCCACGGTGAAGCCGTCCTCCGAGTGGGAGGCGAGGTAGGTGAACCCGGTTCCCGGCGACGCGAGGGCCTCGAAGTCGATGACCACGCTCCCGGCCGATGCTTCGGCCAGGGAGGGGCCCGACTGGAAGTCGGCGAGCTGCGCGAACGAGGGGCCGGTGGAAGAATCGCCCTGGAGCGTCGGCTCCGTGGGCGTGTCGGCGCATCCCGCCAGGAGCAGGAGGGCCGGAAGGACCAGCGCGTAGTGTTTCATGTCGCATCCCCTGACGACGTGTGACAACGAACCAGCCACGCCGGGGGGGGAAAACCGGGCCGATGCCGCACCCGGGCCTATATCAACGCTGGGAACGTGGAGACGGCCGGCGCCAGGGTTTTCTTTTCCCGTGACGACTCCGCTGGACCGTAAACGTCTGTTCCCGTTCTCCCGGGCCGTCTTCGCCGCGTCCGCGTCGCGACGCGACCGCTCCCACGGCCGGACTCCGACGGCCGATTCAGCCGATTCGGCGCTCGACGTCGGGGGGGCGGCACACGCTCACCTCCCCCGCGATCCGACCTGGCGCACCGGTCCCAGGTAGCGGTCCAGCCGGTCCAGCGTCTCCCTGATCAGCACCGGGCGGGGTACGTAGTGGCTTCCCTCGGCGATCACGTGGCGCTTGTGCTCCGGCGGCGTGCCGAGGAGGTCGAACATCGGGTTCCGACTCGATGGGCACGACCGATCCATCGCCGTATCTTCCCATCCATGGACGCCGACCACCGCCTCTCCCGCAGCAATTCGTCAGACTCGTGGCCGCGCCCGGAGTCGTCGGCTCCGCACGAGCCCTACCTGCGCGGACGTACCTTGTTCATCACCGGTGCCAGCCGCGGCATCGGCAAGGCCATCGGCCTCGCGGCAGCGCGGGAAGGCGCCAACGTGGTCATCGCGGCCAAGACGATGACGCCCCACCCCACGCTGCCGGGCACCATCCACACGGCCGTCGAGGAGATGGAGGCGGCCGGCGGCCGCGCGCTGGCCTGCCGGGTGGACGTGCGCCACGAGGACCAGGTGACCAGGGCCGTCGAAGAGGCCGTGGAGGTGTTCGGGGGCATCGACATCCTGGTGAACAACGCCAGCGCCATCAGCCTCACGGGGACCGTGGACACCGAGATGCGGCGCTACGACCTGATGCACGGGGTGAACACACGGGGAACGTTCCTGTGCTCCAAGCTGTGCATCCCCCACCTGGCCGGGTCGGACAACCCCCACATCCTGAACATCTCACCGCCCCTGAACCTGGAGCCCCGCTGGTTCGCCCCCCACGTGGCCTACACCATGGCCAAGTACGGGATGAGCCTCTGCGTCCTGGGGATGGCCGAGGAGCTGGCGCCGCGGGGGATCGCCGTCAACGCCCTCTGGCCCCGCACGACCATCGCCACGGCCGCCGTCCGGAACCTGCTGGGGGGCGACGAGATGATGCGGCGGAGCCGCCATCCCTCCATCATGGCCGACGCGGCCCTGGCCATCCTCAGGCGGGACAGCCGGTCCTTCACCGGCCACTTCTGCATCGATGACGAGATCCTCGGGGAGGAGGGCGTCACCGACCTGTCCCGCTACGCCGTGGACCCCTCGGCGGAGCTGGCACCGGACTTCTTCCTCTGACGAAGCAGTGCGCGCCGAAGGTGGCCCCGCCGAAACGGTGGTGGACACCGTCGCGGGATGGTGGACCGATTTCCCCGAGGCACTCCCAGGGGGACTTGTGGTCCTGGTGTCCACGCCGACCGAGATCCAGGCCATCGAGACGACGTCGGGTGTGGCGACGACGGTCCTCCCCGAGCTCACGGAGGGGCAGCGTCCCAGCATGGTCCGCCATGCGAACGGCCACCGGGTCGTGGTGTTCAACGTCTTCGAGGAGCTGAAGGAACGCGGAGGTCGGTAGTCACCCCTCGATGGGCACGGCTGATCCGTCGCCGTATCTTCCCACTCATGGACCCCAACCGCCGCCTCTCCCGCAGGAAGTTCGTCAAGCGCGTGGCCGCGGGCGGAGCCGTGCTGGCGGGCGGGGGCCTGGCGTACTCGCTCCTGCGGGGACCCTCGGGGCCGGAGTATCCGGCAATGGCGTTCGGGGGGTTGAGCCCGCTCCCGGGCTTCTCGGGGCGGCGGCCCGACATCGTCCTCGTCAACGCCGACGACCTGGGCTTCGGCGACCTGTCCTGCTACGGCTCCCGGGCCATCCGGACGCCTGGCATCGATGCGCTGGCCGCCGAGGGGATGCGCTTCACGGACTTCCACGCTTGCGACGCCGTGTGCACACCCTCCCGGGCCGGCCTGCTCACCGGCCGATATCCTGCGCGCTTGATGCTGGATACGCCGCTGCCGGCCCTGGGCGAGCCGCTGGGAAGGCGGGCGATGGTGCGCCTGGGGTATCTGGCGGGGCGCGTGGGACTGCTGGATCTGGCCAGCCGGGTGGCCGCCGACGGGCTGAACGAGGCGGAGCTCACGCTGCCCGAGGCGCTGAAATACGCGGGATACCGCACGGGGATGGTGGGGAAGTGGCACCTGGGGGACTTCGGCCGGGAAGCGCGTTTCAACCCCGTCCGCCACGGGTTCGACAGCTTCTTCGGGGTGCCGTACAGCAACGACATGCACCCCCTCCCGCTGTTCCGGGGGGAGGAGAAGCTGGAGGCGGACATCCCGGATCAATCGGTCCTGACCCGGCGCTACACCGACGAGGCCATCGCCTTCATCGAGGAAGCCGGGGAAGCGCCGTTCTTCCTCTATCTGGCCCACACGTTCCCCCACCGTCCCCTGGCGGCCTCGGAGGCGTTTCGCGGAAGCTCCGCCGGGGGGCTCTACGGGGACGTGGTGCAGGAGATCGACGGGAGCGTGGGCCGGATCATGGAGGTGCTGGCCGCGACGGGGCGGGCGGAGAACACCCTGGTGATGCTCACCAGCGACAACGGGCCGTGGTACCAGGGGAGCGCCGGGGGCTTCCGGGGCCGGAAGGGGCAGGCGTTCGAGGGAGGGCACCGGGTGCCGTTCATCGCCCGGGCGCCGGGGGTGATCCCCGCGGGCTCGGTGTGCCACGTGGCGGCCATCAACCTGGACGTCTTCCCCACGTGCCTCGCTGCCGCGGGGCTCGCGCTCCCGGCAGACCGGATCATCGACGGGCGGGACATCACCCCGCTCCTCGGGGGGGACACGGAGGCGTCGCCGCACGAGTACCTCTTCCTGTACCACCAGGGGGAGCTGGAAGGAGTGAGGTCGGGGCCCTGGAAGTACTTCCGCAACACCAGCGACTACGTCTGGCCCATGCCCAACAACAAGAAGCTGGGACACCTGACGAACCACACGACGGGCCCCGCCCCGCTGCTCTACGATCTGCGCGTCGATCCCGGCGAGGCCTACGACCTCTCGGCGCGTCACCCCGAGGTGGTGGAGCGGATGGAGGCGGCCATGAGGGCGTGGGAAAACGAGATGGCGGCGGATCCCCTGGGGTTCGGGGAGGGTTGAGCCGCTCCCCCGCTCCTGACGTTCGACCTGCTGTGGGCGGCCGCGATGGGCGGCATCGTCCTGGTCGCCGTGACCCGCGGCGCACGGCTGTCGCGACCGCTCCGCGCGCGGGCGGCCTGAACCGACACCTTCGCCGCGGAGGAAGCCCATGAGCCGTCGGCTCGTGCGCTGTCCGGCGCTACTCCACCGCCAGCACCTCCGCGGGATCCACCTGGCCCGCACGCCTCGCAGGAATCCAGGTGGCGAAGAGCGCCATGGCGAGCACGGCGCCCGCCGCGGCCACCGCCGGAAACGCATCGGCGCCGGAGACGCCGAAGAGGAAGGCGGCCGCGGCGCGCGTCAGCGCGAGGGACGTGGCCGCGCCCGCCACGATGCCCGCCAGGACCGGTACCAGGTTCCTCACCAGCACCTCTCGCACGATGCGGTCGGGCGCCGCCCAGGGTGAGCCGAACCCCGAACTCGCGCAGGCGGGCGCCGACGCCGAATGCCACGACGCCGTAGACTCCGATGAGGGAGAGCGCCACAGCCAGGACCCCGAAAAGCAGGAAGACGATCCCACCCACGCGCTGCGGCGCCAGGAGGAGGCCGACGAGGCCCGGCCCCGTCGTCGCCTCGACCACCACGAGGCGGCGATCGACGGAACGCGTGAGATCCCGGATGGACGCGAGGGCGGCCTTCACGTCCGGCCCACGGAGAACCAGGCTGACGGTGCCGGGAGGCGGGGCGGGGAGGACGCCGTACAGGAGTGCGCGCGGTTCCGACGAGAAGCCGTGCAGCCGGGAGTCGCGGGCCACCGCCACGACGGGAACGTCCATGCCCATCACCACGACATGCGCGCCTACCGGATTCTCCCCGGGCCAGTACTGGCGCGCCATCGCCTCGCTGACGACTCCGACCAGGCCGCCATCGAGGCGGCGCAACGCGGCGGCGTCTCCCGCCACCAGCGGGATACCGGACGCCCGGAAGAAGTCGGGCCCCACGGCGTCCACCTCCACGGACGGCGGCGGGCCGGGCCACGGACGCCCCGTGATCTCGAAGGACTCGCGGTCCTCGCCCTGGGAGAGAGGCGGGACCGTCGACCAGGATGCCGCCTCCACGCCGGGGGCGTCCCGCACTGCCTGGACGAGCTGGGTGAACGCCCGGCCGGCCGCTGCCTGGTCGTCGTGGAAGAGGGCTCGATCCACCTGGACGACGGCCAGCCGCGACGGATCGAAGCCCAGATCCACCGCCAGGGCCCGCACCATGCTCCGTCCGAAGAGGGCCGTGCCCGCCAGGAGGACCACGCTCACCGCCACCTGAACGGCAGCGAAGGTGGCGCGCAGCTTGAGGCCGCGTCGTCCGCTTCCACCCGACCGGTCGGACGCGAGTCCCAGCGAGCCCATGCGCGCGGCCAGGATGGCCGGGGTCAGCCCGGCCACCGCGAGGACCACCGACAGGACCGCCGCGCCCACCATCAGGAGACGACCGTCCGGGGTAAGCGACACGGACTCGAAGCTGATGCCTTCGGGAAGGTGAACGGCTGCCAGCCCGCGGAGCGTGGCCACGGACAGGCCAGTGCCCGCCGCGGTGGCGTACAACACCAGCAGGCCGGTCTCCACCGCGACGAGCCGCCCGAGGCGGAGCCGGCTCGCGCCCAGGGCCGAGCGGACCGCGAACTCCCGCGCCCGACGGGTGGCCCGCGCGAGGAGCAAGTTGGCGACGTTGGCCGCCGCAGCCAGGAGCGCGAGCGTGACCACCGCGGCGAGGGCCAGGAGGAGCGGCTCGAGCACGCCTTCGATAGATCCGGCCGCGCGAGCCCGAGCCGGCGTCACCGTCACGCGCTCCAGGTCACCCGCGCTCTCCGGGTGTTCGGTGTCGATCCGCAGGGCGACGGAGCGCGCCTCTGCGGTGGCCGTCGCGACGGTCACGCCGGGCCGGAGACGACCCACCGCCGCGATCCACCCCCAATTACGGGAGTGCACGTCGGGAGTACGTCCCAGGGACACGAGGGGCCAGCTCTCCACCGTCATCCAGAACGCCGGGTGCGACCAGAGGCGCAGCCCGCGGAACCCGGCGGGCGCCACCCCCACGACGCGGAACGTCGCACCGTTCACGTGGAGCTCCAGGTCCTGGACGTCCGGAGGCGCGCCCATCTCGGTCCACAGGGCGTGAGAGAGGACCGCCACGGCGGACGCGCCGGGCACGTTGTCCTCCGGTGTGAGGAGCCGGCCGCGCTCGGGCGCGACCCCGAGCACCTCGAAGTAGTTGCCCGTGACGATGCCCGCCTCGACCGGCCGGACGTCCACGCCCGAGCCGGGGTCCAGCGCCACGGTCCTCGCCCGGTGTCCCGCCAGGCTCTCCATCGAGCCCATGCCCGCGGCCAGATCCTGGATCACCGGATAGGGGAGGGCCGTCTGGCCGACCTCGACCAGCCGGCCGGGGTCCCGGACGCCCTGGATCGGGCGAAGCAGCAGCCGGTCCGCAACACCGTAGACGGTGGCGACGCCACCCACCCCCAGGCCCAGGGAGAGGACCGCGGTCACGGTGAACAGGGGCGACTTCGTCAGCGAGCGCATCGACACCTTCACGTCCATGCCCAGGTCGGCCCATCCCATCTTCCACCTCCCGTCGTCGCTATCCGTTCCCCCACCCAGCCTCGTGATGAAGGCCGTCCACACCAGATCCACCAGCGCGCGCACGAGCAACACCACCCGTCCCGGGCCGCGCCGCTCGAGCCACTCGTCCCGGAGCATGGCCTCCATGCCGGCGCCATGTGCTTCGCGGAACTCCTGCGGAAGGAGCCGGAGCGCACGCCGATAGTGCCGGACGATGCCGGGGTCGCGCACCTCGGTCATCCACCCCTCCGGGCGAGCTGCTGCACGGCGGGCAGGCGGGCCAGATCGGCGATCCGGTGCGCCTCCGCCGAGAGGACTCGCCGCCCCCAATCGGTGATCTCCAGGTACTGCCGTCGCTCGTCGGTCTCGTCGGCGGGCGGGGGCACACGGCGAACGAGGCCGTCGCGCTCGAGCCTGCCGATGAGGCGGTACAGCCCTCCCGGGTCCATGGTCACCGCGCCCTCCGAACGCTCCGCCATCTCCTTCTTGATGGCGTATCCGTGCAGCGGGCCCGCGTCCTCGAGGACCAGCAGGAGGAGGAAGGGCTTGGGCTTCAGGGGCAGCGAGTGCTGGGGGTCATGGGATCGGGCCACGAGGCTCTCCGGTTTGATGCCAAGTGACATATATGTCATTAGCACCTAGTAGGCGCAAGTCTCGGCTGGGCGACGGGGTCGGCCCGGGGTGCAGCACAGCCGGCGGTGTCATCTCCGTCTTCCCCTTCCCGTGGCGGACGCCGAAGGTGGCCTGCGTTTTCACGCACTGGAGCCCCTGAATCCCCGGGAGGTGTTCATCGTGCCGGCAATCCCTTCGTCGCGTGCCGCCGTCGCGACGCTCGCGGGGCTCGCCCTCGCAGCCCTTCCCCTTTCGGCGCAGGTGTACCCGGGCGTCGAGGGTGACCCCCCGTACCTGGACGTCTCGTGCCTCTGTGATTCCGAGGTCCCACCCCCGGGCGAATACGTCCTGGCGAGCAACGTGGCCTACACGAAGGGGAGATCGATCCCCACCAAGGACGGGTTCGCGACCCGCGTGGACGTGGGTGATTGCGGGGCGTCCCTCCGGTTGACCACGGGCTCCGGAACCGTCTCGCTCACCCGGCAGAGCCTGGGGGAGACCCAGGTCTATCGCGGGCCCTACGACGCCAACGACGGGGTGCGTGGGACGATGACGCTGGTCATGGCGGAGCGCGACGGCCTCCCGTTCGAGCCTGCCGTGCGCTTCGTCATGAGGGGAGAAGCCGATGCCGCCGGGGTGCACTATCCGCTCGTGCTGCAGCTGAAGAGCACCGCGCCGGAGGCCTTCGCGGCATGCAAGTGCGCCCTGATGGGCAGGTACTACGAGAAGATCGCCCAGTACCGGGAGAGCTTCACTGATCGATCCCTCATCGAGGAAGCCAAGAGGCGGAAGCTGTCGCTCCCGGAGTTCCAGGCCTTCGTCGGAGAGGCCAGGCAGCGGCGGCGCGCCGCGCTCGATGGGAGCCTCGGGCGCACCCCCCGGGACGAGATACCCGGGGGCGGGGGCAGCACCACTCTCGACGGGGCGATTCACATCGAGGACCTGGACATGCTCGACCGGGGAGTGCCACCGGAGATGATCGAGAGCGTACACGTCCATGAGGAAGTTCATCAGCGCAGGCGCCTGAGTGGCGTGAAGATCAATACCGTCGAGGACCTGGCGGCCGACGAGGTGGAGGCTGCGGAGGCGCAGCTCGAGTTCCTCGAGTCCTGGCTGCGCGAGAGCTGCCCTCGCTGGCGGAAGCCTCTACTCCGGTGAGGCGCTCGGCGAGCTCGCCCACCCCGCGTCATTCCGTCCCGAGGGCACCCAGTGGATCCGTGGATGCCGCGCGCGTGGCTGGAACGAGCGCGGCGAAGACGATGGTGCCCAGGACCACCAGGACCACGACGCCCAGCGTGGCGCCGTCGGCGGGACCCACACCGTACAGGAAATCCGCAAGGAGCCGGCCCACGCCCACGCTCCCCGCTGACCCGAGGACGATCCCCGCGGTTCCCAACAGGAGCGCCTCCCCCACGACCATGCGTACGACCCTGGCGCGGCTGGCACCAACGGCCATGCGCAGCCCGATCTCCCTGCGCCGGGCCTGCACCGTATACGCCATGAGCCCGGACACGCCGATGGCGCCCAGCAGCAGCGCCATCGCTCCGAACGCCGACAGCATCCCGGACAACAGTCTCTCTTCGGTGAGGGATCCGGAGATCCGGCGCTCCATCGAGGTGACCGAACCGACGGGGATGTCGGGGTCGATGCCCGCGAGGACATCCACCAGATCGGAGCGCAGGCGCTCCTCGCTCATGGTCGTACGCACCGACAGGGTCAGCCGCGCCATACGCGCGAAGGGACCGGCGCCGAACGTGAGATACCACTGAGGTCGCGCGTCCCTGCCCAGTCCCCGCCCCTTCACGTCCGCGACCACTCCCACCACGTCGTGCCATGACGGCGCGGCGAAGTCGAAGTTCACCCTGCGGCCCACCGCGTTGCCGTCCGGCCACAGACGATGCGCGGCGGTCTCGTTGAGCACCACGACGCCGTCCGGTCGATCCGCGTCGGATGGCTCGAACACGCGTCCGGCTACGACCCGGATGCCCATCGTCGCGAAGTACTCCGGACTGACCAGGTTGGGATCGGCGCTCAGCCAATCGGCGTCCTCCGATCCCTCCGCCTGCAACGGCCAGTCGCTCATGCCGGTCTGGAGTGGTGTCTGCCACGACGACGCCACGGCGTCGAGGCCGGGCAGCGCCCCGACCTTCGCCTCGAGCTCCTCGTACAGCTGTCGGATACGCGCCGGCGTGTCGTAGACCGCCGGGCTGGCATTGACCTCCACCATGAAGAGGTTCGTGGCATCGTACCCGGGGTCGACCGCCCGCAGCTTCACGAGGCTCCGCACCAGAAGGCTTCCTCCGGCCACGAGGGCCACGGCACCGGCGACCTGAAGGACGACGAGGCCGCGCCACAGGAGCCTTCGCCCGGAGCGCACGGCACCCCGCTCGCCACCGGCGCTCAGCCCGCCGAGGATGTCCCCGCGCAGGATGCGCACGCCGGGGATCGCCCCGGCGAGGAGGCCGGCCAGCACCGAGAGCCCCACACTGAAGACGATCACCGGAAGGCCGAGCTCCCGACCGGTGAGCGCCGGGAGGCTCGCAGGGAGGGCGGCGGGGAGCGTCGAGCGGATGAGCCACGCGACGCCCAGTCCGACGGCACCTCCCGCGAGCCCGACGGCGACTGCTTCCCCCAGCACGTAGGCGAGGAGCTGAGGGCGGGACGCGCCCATGGCCGCGCGGATCGCCAGCTCTCCCGATCGGGCGTCTCCTCGGGCCACCAGCAGGCTGGTGACGTTGAGGCAGGTGAGGAGCAGGACGAGCCCGACGGCCGACATGAGGAGGAGCAGGACCGGGCTCGCCGCGCCGGCGACGCGGTCGCGCAACGGCACGGCGACCACGTCGCGTCCGGACGGGTCCGTGGACCCCCCGTAGGCGCGCTCCGCCCTGCGCAGGGCATCGGTGAGGGCGCGGCCGGCCGCCTGCGCATCGGCACCATCGGCCAATCTGCCCACCACGGAGACGCCATGGAGCTGGAACGTCTGCGCGTCGAAGGTCGTGGGGTCCATCACCAGGGGCTCCCAGTAGTCCGACCCACGCCCGGGATACACCAGCGAGCCCAGGGGCCGGGGTCGCGTCCCCATGACGCCCACGACCGTACGGGCGCGGTCGTCCAGCGTGATGGAGCGACCCAGGATCGACGGATCCCCCCCGAACGCGCGCTCCCACAGACCCTGGCTGATGAGGACGACCGAGCTTCGGGCCGGCTGCTCCTCGCCATGCTCGAAGGTGCGTCCGAGGAGGGGCGACATGCCCAGCAGCTCGAAGTATCCCGGCGACACCGCCCATCCCTGCACCCTCACGGGAACCTGGATCCCGGTCAGGTTGGCGGACGTGGTGGCCAGCCCGGCCATGGCGGACAGCACGGGCCGGGCCGTGCGGTACTCCCACAGCTCGGGCTTCGAAACAGACCCCGTGTTGCCTCCCGGCAGGTAGCGGTTCATGACCCAGACCAGGCGATCGGGGTGCGCGTACGGCAGCGGGCGCAGCAGCACCTCGTACACGACGCCGAAGATCGCCGTGTTGGCTCCCAGCCCGAGACCCAGCAGGAGGATCAGCAGGCCGGTGAAGAGAGGCGCTCTCACCAGCGATCGACGGGCCAGCTTCAACTCGCGATGCACCCCGGTTCCGCTCATCGTCCACCTCCTCCCCCCGGATTCGTATGTCCCGGCCGCTCTTCGCGGCCGTGAGAGTCGGGCCCTCACCCCGGTGGCCGCCGCGTCCCACGCCAGCCAGGCCCAGAGACGCAAGCCGTGCCGGCTCCGCCCGCGGACATCGGCGAGCGCCTCACGGTACGACTGCGCCAGGTCGTCCCCCCGGGCGCGCCTGAACCACCTCGGATAGAGGAGCAGGAGACACCGGATCATCCACTCGGTCGGCGTTCGGCGGGGGGGAGCCATGGCCGGTCTCCTTCAGCCCTCCGGTGCCAGCTTCTTCGTGCGCGCCAGGCGCACGATCTGCTCGAGGGCATCCACCTCCGCGCGGAGCACGGATCGACCGAAGCCCGTCAGCCGGTAGTAGCGACGCCTCCCGTCGTCGACGCCGGCACCCGATTCCGCGTCGGCCTCGGCGATCATGTCCGCCTCGAGCAGCTTGTTCAGCGTGAAGTGCATCGAGCCGGGTCCGACGTCGACGCGGCCTTCGGTGCGGCGCGCGATGTCCTTCATCATGCCGTACGCGTGGGCGGGAGCATCGGCCATGCTCAACAGCACGTGGAAAACGAGCGGCGTCATGCGGAATGGCGCCTGGTCACCGGAGGTCGTAGAGCCCATGAGTCGGATCCATGCTTCAGATGCTGAACTATATCAGTAACTAAAGTAATTTCCCGAGCTCTGGCGAGGAAGGGCCTCTTTCGCCTTCGGGGCACGCCCCCGCAACAGGAGCGTCACCGTGGTCCACGCCGGCCGGGATGTCGTGATTCCCCTCCGTCCTGCGCCATGAGAGGAGGTGAGGCGCAACGCTCGACGATATCGCATGGCGGCTCGCTGATGCGGCGGCGCCAACGTAGAGTCGCGGACACCAGGTTCCGCCGACCGATCACAGGGGGTTCCTGCGATGAAACGGACGGCCCAAGCGCTGTTCGCTGGACTGGTCGCTCTCTTGCTTGCGGCCGGGCTGCTCCGACAATGGCGTGGCGCCTCCGGCCTCGGTGCCGGCGACGATCGACCTCTCTCCCTCCGCGGTGACGCTGGTGTCGATAGGAGACACGGTTCGGCTCAGCGCCGTGGTCAAGGACGAGGCTGGAGCCGAGCTCCCGACAGCGGTTACGTGGTCAGCGGCGGATTCGCACATTGCGACGGTCTCCGCCCAGGGAATCGTCGCGGCAGCGGGCAACGGGACCACGACAATCCGTGCTACCGCGAGTTCGGCCACCGGCTCGGCGCAGGTGACGGTGCGCCAGGAGCCCCACCAGATCACTCTGACCCCCGAGGAGGTCACGCTCAGGAATCCGGGGGACACTGCGATTCTCGTGGCGGACGTGCGGGATGCCGGAGGCGCCGAAATCCCGGGAGCGCCGACGGCCTGGGTATCGGCCGATCCGTCGGTGGCCACGGTCTCGGACAACGGAACCCTCACGGCCGTGGCGAGGGGGACCACGACGATCACGGCGACGTCGGGTAGCCTCATGGCGACGGCCTCCGCCCAGGTCATCGACGCCGCCGAAGGACTCGTGTACCGATGGACCTTCTCCGAGGAGGGGGGAGCGGGCACTGTCTTTCGCGACGACATCCAGGGAGCGGAGGCGTCCATCGTGCATGGCGGTACCCTCGCCGCGTCGGCGGTGGCCGGCCAGGTGACGCTGACCGGCGGCGACCGAGGGAACGCCGATTACGTGGCCCTTCCACCCGGTCTGCTTCGAGGCCTCGGTGACGCGACCATCGAGGTGTGGGCCACGGTGCACTCCCTGAAGAACTGGAGTCGGGTCTTCGACATCGGGTCGAGCGCAGGCAACAACCTGTTCGTCGCCTGGTCACAGGGCACTGATGCAAACACGGACCGCACGGCCTTCGCGCTCGGCGGCGTCGAAGACCATCTGGACAACGCCCTCGCGCCGTTCACGATCGACCTGGAGCACCACATCGTGGTCGCTGTGGACGAAGACAGCGGCCCGGGCGGGGCCACCTCGCGTCAAGGTCTATCTGGACGGCGAGCCGCGCGGTCAGTTCACCACCGCCTACCGCCTTCGGTGATCTGATCGACGACGACTTCTGGCTCGGACGCTCGCATTACGGCGACGAGACCGCAAACGCGTCGTACGACGAGGTGAGCATCCACGACCGCGTGCTACAGCGACGACGAAATACGGGAGTTCTACCTGCGGGGTCCGGTACGGTCCGGCCCACCTGCGTCCATCGAGATCCTGCCCCCCGCGGGGATGCGCGACACGATCCGCGGGGTCGACGTCCGCTTCCCGCTCCGCGCAGTCGGAACGGACGCTCTGGGGCGGAGGTTCCCCGTCCCGGGCGCCACCTGGTCGAGCAGTGATCCCTCGGTTGCGACGGTGGACGGTGACGGCACCGTCCACGCGGTCGCAGAGGGCCGGGTCGAGATCAGTGTGGCGGCGTCGGGGGGAACCGCGCGCTGGACCGCAGACGTCGTCAGGATGCGCCACGTCGACGTCGATCCCTACCTCGCGACGCCGATTCCGGGCGCGCTCTGGGAGGTTCCCGTGGTGCTCATCGAGTATCTCCCCACCGCAGATGGCTTCAGCCTGGATACCCTGAAGGCACCCGATTTCTATTGGTTCAATCCGATGTCCCTCGACAGCATGGAGGCGCAGATCCTGACGTTCGCGAAGCGGCGGAAGATGATGGTGGAAGAGGGGAGCCGGTTCCGTGGCTACGAGCGATCCGAGCGCCCTTCCCAGCCTGGGCTATCGCGTCGTCGAGCACATCATCGTCTACGACCAGATTCCGCCGCACCCGACGAAGCGGATCCTGCACCTGCCGGGTCAGCCGCGCTACGAGGACTGGTTCGCGGTCTTCGACGATCTGCAGCTCGGCCGCTCATGGAGGCCGAAGAAGTCCGGGAACTCTGGGTGGCCTGGGCCGCCTTCGACGGCGGCTTCCCGGTCTACGACCCGGCCGTCTTCAAGACGGAAGACATGCGCGTGGGTTGGGAGTCGAACATGGTCAGCCCGACGACGCGCGACATCTCGAACAGCGATCAGGACCCGAACGACGCACCCGTGCTTTCGCACACCTACATCATCTACGGCCTCAACTTCAGGCGCACGCAGGCCGAGGCCGTCCACAATGTCGGCCATCAGCTCGAGAGGATGATGTCGTATGTGGCGTCGCGGCAGGACGGAAACGATCGACTGTTCTGGCGAGACTTCGTCGGACAGGATGCGCAGGGCCAATTCATCACCGGCCGAGCAGGCTGGACGCACATGCCCCCCAACACAACCGAGAACTACGACTACCTGAATCCGACTCTGGTCCCGTCCGATATCGAGGATTGGCGCCCGGACAACTCCGGGGAGAAGAAGCCCGTCAACGTCGACACCTGGGGGACACTCGTGTATCCGTGGCCCGGGGAGGCCGACTTCCCACAGCGGGTGGAGTCGCAGTGGTATACGTACTGGTTCCAGAACTTCCCGGGCCGAGGCAACTCGATTCCGCACGGCTCCGATTGGATGACGAACTGGTGGGCCTTCGTGGCGGATTGGGATGCTGCGATCCAGTCGGGACTGGGGCTCCATGCCGCATCTCCCGCAGCGACCAGTGGTCCCGGCGAGGGCTATCCGTATCCGGCCCCGGCGCCAACGTCCGTCAAGGCTTCGCCTGAGTCCCGCTCGCGGGTCCCCGCCGGACCCGGCCGGTGAGAGCGCGTCCGACTGGGGCGACCTGAGCGAGCCAGCCCTGCCAGGATGTCGTGATTTCCCTCCGTCCTGCGCCATGAGAGGAGGCGGAAGGCAAGTTCAACGGCGGAGCCAGACGGGTTGGAAGGAGTTGGCCGTGAGCCTCGATCTCAAGCAAGCGATCACCCTCTGGTTCGAGGAGCTCTGGGTCCACAGGCGCGAAGGGATCATCGACGACCTTCTACATCCCGACGCTCAGCTGGAGCTCGAGGGGGTGGATGGCAAGCTCTCTCGAGAGGACTTCTACGCCTATCGGCGCGCCATGCTGAACGCCATACCGGACCTCCGGGTGAAGGTCCTGTCGATCGTCGCCGATGGAAAGGTCGGCTCCGTCCTGTGGCGGGCGACCGGCTCGCACATGGGCTTCGGACTCGGGGTACCGCCATCCCGTCGGTGCGTCGACTTCATGGGCGTCACGATTCTGGAATATCGCGACGGCAAGTTCGTCCACGGCATCGACAAGTGGAATCGCGGCGAGGTGATCGCGGGCCTCCTGCAGATGCGCATGAACGAGGTGCAGGCCGCAGCCGGACTGACTCCGCGGGAGGCCGAGGTCGCCCGTCTCATGGCCGATCGCCTGTCACACGTCGAGATCGCCGAGCAGCTCCGGATACGGCCCAACACCGCGCGCCGACACAGCGAACGCGTCCTCCTCAAGCTCGGGATAAACCGCCGACAGGACGTAGCGAAGGCGCTGGGGAGGATTCCCGGATCGGTTCTCGCTCGCCACGAAATGCGTCGTCGAGCCTTCCAGCAGGTAGAACGCGCGGGGTGATCACGCGCGCCGTTTGAGACGGAGCAGGGGGCGGAGCCTCGATGTC
This sequence comes from uncultured Gemmatimonadales bacterium, assembly GCA_963848895.1. Taxonomy (GTDB): domain Bacteria; phylum Gemmatimonadota; class Gemmatimonadetes; order Longimicrobiales; family Gaopeijiaceae; genus SZUA-318. The sequence continues at coordinate 167,851 of CAWKGE010000009.1, read as the reverse complement.
CTGAAGCTCCGCTCCCTGCCGAGGTGCCCCCGCGGGAATCCCGACCGCCCCCTCAGCGCATCACATCGACGGGTGTCAGCCTCGTCTCGGTCGTTCCATCTCCCAGCTGTCCGGACTCGTTCCGGCCCCAGCAGTAGGCCTGGCCCGTGGTCGACAGGGCGCAGGTATGCGCGGCACCCACCGCCACGGCCATCGCGTCAGCTCCGTCGGGGAGCGCGATGGCGACGGGGCTGGGGCGGTCGATCTGGGTCCCGTCGCCGAGCTGCCCGAAGGCGTTGCTTCCCCAGCAGTAGAGCCCTCCGCCGGTGCCGACGGCACAGGCATGGCCTGCGGCCGAGGCGTCACCGGCGGAGGCCGCGATGGCCGTGAAGGCCACGCCTTCCTGGGAGACCATCACCGGCGTAGGGGAGGCCGTGCCCGTCCCGTCACCCAACTGACCGTGGTCGTTCCTCCCCCAGCACCACGCCTGTCCGTCGTCACCGAGTCCACACATGTATCCGGCTCCACCGGCGAGCTCCAGGAAGCTCACGTCAGAGGCCTGATCCACGCTCACCAGGCTCGCGGTGAAGCCGCCCAGGGGGAATGAGCTGGATCCGATCTCGCCGTAGGCGTTGCTGCCCCAGCACCACGCGTGTCCGGCACCGTCCAGGACGCACGCCGCCTGGGTTGCCGGGTCACCCCGTGCGAGATCCCGGTAGAAGGGCAGGACCGTGATCTGGGTGAATTCGGCGTAGCTGCCGAAACCCCCGGTTCCGAAATATCCCACGCCCCGGCACCACAGCTGCCCCCCTCCGGTGAGGCCGCACGTGTCGGTGGTCATGAGTCCGAGGTCGGTGAAGGCGACGCCGGGTGGCGTGCTCATCTCGGCGGGTAGGCTCCGAACGCTCGCGGTCCGATCCTGGCCCCAACACCAGGGAGCTCCCGATTCGGTCCGGGCACATTGGCGCTGCCCGGTTCCGTGGAGAGAGGCGAAGGCCACGCCCGTGGCCTGGGCCGTCGGCGTCGGAGCGGTACGCTCGTCCGTGGTGCCGTCTCCGAGCTCACCCTCGGCGTTGCGGCCCCAGCAGAAAGCCTGTCCCGTGTCGTCCAGTGCACAGGTGTGGGCGCTTCCCGCGCTCACGTCGACGAGGGGGGCCGCGACCGTCCCGCACGTCGAGGCCTCCGCGGCGGCCATTGCGGCTTCGCCTTCGGCGGGTGTGAGGGCACCCAGCCAGACGAGCACGTCGACCGCCTCTCTGAACGAGGCCAGGTAGTCATCGTGCGAGGCCCAGGCGGCGTCGCACGGCACGTAGTCCCCGATGCTGATCGGATAGCCATAGCGTCCGGCGATATACCCCTCGACCCGAAGGCGCTCGCCTGCCGAAAGCGCACGGTCGTAGACCAGGACCTCCGCCAGGTCACCCTGGAACCAGTACTCGGGTAAGGCCCTGAAGTGGCCGAGGGTGGTGCCGGTGTTGGCGACGAGTGGCAGAGGGTTGTCGTCCGTGGCGACCTGGGCGCCGTTGTGGTAGAGATCGCGGCCGGTCGTCTGCTCGAACCGGTAGGTGTCGAGACTCCAGACCTCAGTCCCCGAGTACCCCTCCACCACCGCGTCCAGGTCGTTGGAGAAGTGCGCCTGGCGAAGGAGGTCGGGCGCGTTCGTAGCCGAGGACCAGGTTCTCGTTCGCGGCCACCGCGTCGCCGGCGACGTAGAAGTTCGCGACGCCGTCCCGGTCCCGGCCGTTGGCCACGACGACGGTGTAGTCCGAGCCGGCGAGCCACGTCAGGTCGAGCTCGAGGGCGTTCCGGGCCTCGAAGCGGAGGGTGGGCTCGTTGCGCACACCGGGGTTGGAGGGGACGCGTACCGGAGGAAGCTCCCCGAGAGCTCCCCCTCCGGTCCAGATGGCGTCGTTGTCGTGACCGCTCAGGTCGGCCCAACGCAAGACGCCGCCTTCGCTGTTGGTGGAAACGCCGTCACTGGCGCGGAGCCATACCCGGAGACCTGCACCCACTCCTCCCGGTCCCACCCCGCCCAGGGCGACGGCTTCCTCCACCCGGAACGCGATGGGCAGCGTCATCCCCCTGTAGAGGACGGCGAAGTTCTCGCGATCCACCGACCGGAAGTCCGTCATCGAGGCCACCACGTCCACGTCGGCGTACCCCAGCCTCACTCCGTGGGCCAACACCGTGATCCGGTAGAGCTTGTCCGGGCTCAGGTCGTCCCCCGACGTCGCCCAGTAGACGACGTACTGCCTGTCGGGAAAGAGCCTCAGCTTGTCGAAGAAGCTCCCCGTCGTGCTCGTGAAGCTCCTGCTCAGGCCCCCGGGGGCGCACGCGTCCCCGGCCAGCTCGCAGACCTGCACCTCCAGATGCTCCAGGAGCGTATTATCGAACCTACCCGTCGGGCTCGGCGCCCTGGTCACCAGCGGCGGCAGGAAGTAGAAGCCGCCGGTCCCGCCCCCGTGACCGCCGTCCACGATGGCCAGGGCCGGCGGAGGAACGTCGATCCTGGGCAGACCCACGGCCGCGGGATCGCGCGGGTCCTGGCAGCTCGCCAGGGCCAGGGCAAGGACGCTACCGAACGCGAAGCGACTCACGACGCGCATACGACACCTCCCTTTCCGTTCCGGGCACCGAGGGTCGACCACGTCTCGTCCTCGAGCGGGTCCTCACCGGCCCGGCCTCCGCCGCGGCGGCGCAGGGCCGCGACCGACCCCAGTCCCAGCAGTCCCGTGGCCAGGAGGATCACGGACCCGGGCTCCGGCACCACGGTCGAGCCCCCCAGCGTCCGGAACCGAGCCTCGAACGCCAGGTCCGCTCCGTCGGGATCCACCACCCACGGCGTGCTGGTGAGGGTCGCGAAGTCGGGAGAGAGGTTCTGCACGATACTCCCCCCCGCGTAGCTGTCGAAGGGCACCAGACCCACGTTCTGGTAGGCGGGAATCCCCGTGAGCGGATCGAAGGGCACTTCCAGAGTGGACAGGAACGCGACGTAGGTGCCCCCCGGCGTCAGCGACACGCCCGTTGGAGCGAAGTCCCTCCGCACCAGGTCGAAGTCGGTCTCGCCGGCCTGGAGGGGACTACGCCATAGCATGTCGGTGACCCCCGTGCCGTCCCACCCCATCACGTAGGCGTAGAACTGCAGATCCAGATCGTCCGGGAAGAAGAAGGGGAAGTAGCCGAGCATGAACGAGAAGCTCGTGAGCTCGGCCGCCGACGTCGGGGCCAGGAAGGTCTGGCCCACGGAAGCCGACCACGCGTCACGGCTCAGCGCAGGTACGCTCGATACGCCGTCCCAGGACCCGAGGGTTCCCACGGTCTCCTGGGCTTTCAGGGGGGGCGCGAGCAGTGCGAGCCCGACGATCAACGAGGTGGCGGCGCGCATGGTTCCTCCTTTCGCCATGGGGGGGGCAGGTCTTGGCGACTGCCGAGGCCCTTTGCCCAGGTGCTGGCCCGCGCCTCGTTCGAGGGGACCCGGTACCCCCGGTCGGAACAGCCCGACTGGGCACGAGAGGATAGGGCGGGGTCCCCGCGATTCGCATCGTGCAGAATGCACTAGCAGGTCGCTGAAAAAGGGGAGTACCCCGCGCGCATGGGGCTTTCGCGCGTTCAGCCAAGGAACGACGACGAGTCGTAGCAGCGCTACGGCGAGGAGAAGAGACGATGGATCGGTCAACAAGCGCGCAGCGCTTGTCGCGAAATCTCCATGCGCCCATCAACATGCAGTATATGAACTTAGGAGGTTGCGGGTTGGGGGCGGCACGGCCTCGCCTCCGTCGTGGGAGCTCCTCGACGTAGCTATGGCTATGCCTTCGTCGCTCCGCCTGGGATTCGACGCCGTGGCGCTCCCAACGCGGGGTGCTCCCCTCTTTCAGCGACCTGCTAGACAACGTCGACTCCGCGGAGCGCTGGCCGCGGCAGCCTGCCGGTGGTCGTCTGGATCGCTAAGGTGTGCTTCTGATCGGACTGATCCCGGCAGCGGTCGTCGCATCGGTCCTGCGACCTGTTCCTTCCCACGCAACGATTCGCGGCTCACCGTCGTTCTCAGTGGTGAAAGCGGGAGGCGACGCGCCCGATGACGCGACCGAGGAGCGGATGGGAGTGCCCTTCACGAAAGCCGAAGCCCGCAGGATCGAAGGCGGCAGCGCCGAGGAGGCGCAGCTGATCGAGGCGTGCCAACAAGGCGACGCGTCGGCCTTCAACCTCCTCGTTCGGCGGTGGGAGAAGCCGCTCTTCAACTTCGCCTACAAGTACGTGGGCGACGCCGCGGTTGCCCAGGACCTGGTGCAGGACACGTTCGTCCGCGTGGTGAAGTCCATCGGGGGGTACGCGCACCGGGCGGCCTTCAGCTCGTGGCTCTACAGCATCGCGGTGAACCTCTGCAAGGACCACCTGAGGCGGAAGAAGCGGCGCACGGTGATCTCGCTGCACGACTACTACACGACCGTGTCGGGACAGAGGGTCTCCGTGAAGGACGAGGTGCCGGACGAGGATGCCCGCACGGATGCGGCGGCGGAGGCCGCCGACCGGGAGAAGCTCGTCCGGCGGCTGCTCGCCGGGCTCTCGGAGGACCAGCGCGTCGGTCATCCTTCTCAAGGAATACCAGTCCCTCACGTTCCCCGAGATCGCGGAGGCGCTGGGCGTGCCGGAAAACACGGCGAAGGCCCGGCTCCACCGGGGGCTGCGCGCGATGCGCCAGCAGCTGGAGCGGGAGGGGATGTCGCCGGAGGATGGACCAGGAGGAGCGTCATGAGCGGTGAGTGTGGAAACAGGGAAGAGCGGCTGGTCTCCCTCCTCTACGAGGACGGCGACCCGTCCGAGCTGGCGGAGATCCGCGCCCACCTCGCCACGTGCGCGGCGTGCCGGGAGGAGCTCGAGGAGCTCGCCTCGACGCGCGAGCTCCTGGGAGCGTGGCCCAACGTGGACAACGCTCCGAGGATGGTCTTCGTGAACGAGCCTGCCGCGTCCGCCGCGGCCGATCGGCAGGGGTCCGGCGACCTCCGGTCGCGGGCGACTCCGGGCCTTCCTGCCCTCCCTGGCGGCGGCCGCCGCCGTGGTGCTCCTGGCGGCCTCGTCGGTCCTGTTCCTCCGATTCCAGGTCGGAGCGGACGGAAGGCTGCGCGTCGGCTTCGGCGCCTCGCCGGCGTCGACGGTGGACGGGTCCGCCCTCGTGACGAGGGGGGATCTCGATCAGGGCCTCGCCCGGACGGCGGACTACCTGGAGGCGATGGTGCGCGACGCGCGCGAGCAGGACCGCCGGGCGGTGCTCGATGCGGTGGATCAGGCCCTCCGGGACCAGAACGCCTCGATGGGTAAGCAGGTGGCGACAGCGATCAACTCGGCCTTCGACGAAGCCGACCGCCGTCGTCGCGCCGACCTGGGCGTGATGCTCTCCTCGATGAACGACCTCCAGGTCATCACACGCACCGAACTACAACAACTCGGCGCGATGGTGGCGGCCGTGGCGGCCGCGCCGCAGCGCTGATCAGGAGTGACGAAGATGTCCGCGAGCTCGAGAAGCATTCACGGGACGGCGCGCCTCGTCGGGATCGGTGCGGTGATCCTCTGCGGCGCGACGAGCCCGGCCGCCGCGCAATACGTCGATGTGGCCTCGGTCCCCGTCCGCTGGGAGTCACCCCGGACCCAGGACGTCCCCCAGGACGTGCGCATCATGCGGACCATCGTGAGCACCGCGCTCTCACAGGTCGAGGCACCCGCATTGCCGAAGGAGCTCGCCGGGGACACCGCTGCGTCAGAGCGTGCGGCAGTCGTCGCGTCGAGGGAGCGTGCGCTCGTGGCCTCGGGCGGATCGCACTTCTTCCGCAGGGGCGACGTGAGCGGCTTCTACATGGAGGGCTACGGCTATCTCTTCACGGTGAGCTGGCCGGTCAGCTCCATGGTCGCGTTCAACGCCCAGGCGTTCGCGTTGGCGCGGGGCGAGCGCCCGCTGGGTGAGGAAGCCCGCTCCGGGCCGAGCGCCGCAGTGGGCGGCCGAGTACCGCCAGCGCCTGTCCGACGCCCTCCGGGACGTGATCGCGGGGTATGGGAGCACCCTGCGTCGTGCCGGCGCCGGAGAGTCGATCACCTTCATCGCCGACTTCGGCGGGGGGACGCGGAGACCGTGACGATGACCGTGAAGGGCGGACGCCCTGCACGGCTCCAACGTCGAAGCGAACCGAGCCGCGATCCGGATCTCCGAAGGGCAAACGGGCGTGTCCGAGCGGATGCGCACGCAGCTCGAGATCATGAGCCAGATCATCGACACGTCGCTCCGACCCGGGTCACGCCGAAGGCGCTCTCTACGTGAGCAACCTGGGCACGTATTTCGGCGGATCGGCGGAGGCCCAGTACGTGCCCGGCTACGGCGTCATCTTCCGCAAGAACGCGCGCATGAACACGACCCGGGCGTTCGTGGACGCTGTCGAGCAGGTCGTTCCGGCGTGAGCCGCCGTCGACTCCGTCGAGGTGAGGCCCGCAAGTCGTACCGCGCTCACCTCGACACGCTGCGGCAGCAAGACCGGGGAGATCCTCGCGACCTACGGGCCGACGCTCACGGAGCTGGAGGACGACGACTGGGTGGGCATCTACTACGACGTCGGATCGGCCGCCGCGCTCCTGGGCGGCGGGATGGACGACTACCTGGTGCAGGCCCGCATGCGCGACATCCGGCAGGCTGCGGCCCAGAGCGATCCGGCGGCCTGGCTGGCGCAGCGGCTCGTCACGAACGAGAAGGAGGAGTGAGGAGGCTGCCTCGGGTCTCCGTGCACCCCGACGCCGTGGTCATCCGGGCGCCTGCGCAGAGTCGCGCACCTCGCGCGCCAGATCGAGGAACCGCGCGCCGGTGGGCGAAAGAGCGCCGCTGCGCCACACCGCGTGGTGCGGCAGCACGGGGGCCTGGCCGGCGAGCTGCACCACCGCCAGATGGTCGCGCGGGCGGTTCGCGAACACCTGGGGAACGAGGCTGACCCCGAACCCCGCGCTGACCAGGGCGGCCACCGTGGCGAGCTGATTCGCCTCCTGCGCCACCCGGGGCACGAAGCCCGCGGCCGCACAGGCCCGTAACACCAGGTCGAGGTACTGCGTCCGGAGCGATGGCGACAGGAGGACCCACGGGTCGTCGCGGAGCGCCGCCAGTGGCACCCGCCTCTTGCGCGCGCAGGGGTGGGTGGCCGGCACCACCGCCACCATCGGCTCCGCCGCCATGACCTCGGCGTCCAGATCGCCGTCCCCTTCGCGTACGGCGAAGAAGCCCACGTCGAGGTCTCCCCGCGCGAGAGCCTCACGCTACGCATCGAGTTGGCGCCGATGGTCTATTTGCTGGACCCTTCCAGGCCGAACGGTGGGCGCCTCGAGCTGCGGCGTGACGTGGAGCTGTCGGGTCAGCCCGGCGAAGCGAGTCGCACCGTCATCGACGCCTCCGCGCTTCCGGCCACATCGTACGCCGGTCCCGCAGGCCAGGCCGGCGCGATCCGCGTTGGACGCGGGAGCAACGCGATCGATTGGCTCACGGTGCAAGACGCGGCCGCCGGCCTCGCGGCCATCGAGGCGGACCTCGTGGATGCCGGGACGTCCTACCTCCGCGTGGCCCACTGCGTGATCACCGGCAACCGGCACGGAATCGACCTGCGCAACACGGGTCCTGCGTCCTCGTTCCACCTGCTGCCCGCCGACATCGAGTTCAACCAGATCAGCGGCAACGTGCTCGGTAAAGGACAGGGTGTGCGGATCGTGAATCAGGACGGTGCCACATACGCGCGGATCGTGGTGTCCTTCCACGGGAACACGGTCATGGGCAACCTCGCCGGCGAGTTTGTCGGGAACAACAACACCAGCCACTCGACCATCGAGGTCTCTACCCAGGCAGATCACTTCGACGGAAACGGTACCGGCATCGGCCTGGCGGCCGGCATAAGCACCAGGGCTGGCTTCGCCGACGACAACGTCCTCGTCTTCCATGCGCATTCGACCTCCTTCCGTGACAACACGGGTCCGGTTCCGCCAAGCCCCGTTCCACCCCCGGCAGGGATCACGGTGGAAGGAGGAACGAGCTCCCTCGCCGGTCACGCGTCGAGCGACACTCTGACGGCCGAGTTCTGGGCACCGACGTTCGGCGACAACCGGGAATACGACGTACATGCGTGGGGAGCCCGATCGACCGACGCCGCTCCCGCCGGCACGAACAATCACGTCACCCTCGTCTTCCACGGCACCAGCACGTCGGCGGTTCTGTTCCCCGAGGCGAGCGTTCCCGCCGAGGTAGCGGCGACGAACACCGTGACGATCGAGCGCTGACGAGGCATCCGTGCGGTATCCAGCACGAGACCAGCGGACGGCGAGAGAGGGAATCCGACGCGTCGCGATCACGTCGGTGGCCATGGCGACGCTGTTGGCCGCCTGTTCGAGCGACGGTCCCACAGACCCGACGTCGGGCACGCCGTTGCCTCCCACGCCGTTGCCTCCCACGCCGTTCCTCGTGTCCAACCCGATCCTCCCGCTCGGTACTGCCGCGGTCGGCGGCGAGGCGAGTCCGCAGGCGCCGGCCACGATCAGCTGGGTGTCGCTCCCTCCCGGCTCACTCCCGGACGCCAACGCGGTGACGATGCGCGTCTTCCGGACCGGCGCCCAGGCGATCGCCCTCGTGACCGACGGCGGCTTCGATCCGGTCGCCATACCGGCCGTGGAGGGCGACACCATCGAGGTGAGCGTACAGGGCGCGACGGGCGGAGGGCCGACCGCCTACCTCTTGGCCGTGCCGGCCTCGTCGCCACCCCGCGTGGTGCGCATCGATCCTGACCTTCGACGGCGGATTCGACCGCGTGGATGTTGACCATGTGACCACGGCACACGACGACACCGACGCGGCCGCTCCGGCAGCTCGACGCCCGATACGCCCGTATGTCACCGACGGACAAGCTCCGCCGCGTGCGCCAGTTGACCTTGGCAGTAACTCGGCTGGCGTTGGCAGGCCGGCGGATGAGAGACCCGGGGTCGGACGAGGCTGAGCACCTACGGCAGCTCGCGCGGCAGCGCCTGGGCCCGAGACCTTCGCCCGCGTCTATGATACCGCCCCGGAGCCCCATGGGACCCGTGGACCTTCCTGACCCTCTCGAGGTTGCCGCCTCCATCACGGCGTCTTGGAGCCACTCTCGGTGTGCGCTATCTCATCGGCGGGTCATTGGCGAGCTCCGTGCACGGCGAACCCCGCTCAACGAACGATGTCGACCTCCTGGCGGACTTCCACGCCGAGCACGTCGAACCCTTCATCGATGCGATCCGAGCCGACTACTATGTGGGCGAGGCAGGCGATTCGCCAGGCGGTCAAGTCAGGTACCACTTCAACGTGATCCACATAACGCGGCGGTGAAGGTGGACATCTTCCTGGCGGGGACGACCCTTCGATCTCGAGCGTTTGGACTCCGACAGCGGTACACCTCCCACGTCGAGCCGGCGATCCATCGTCTACGTGGATACGGCGGAGCATTCGGTCCTGCGCAAGCTCGAGTGGTTTCGCCGAGGAGGAGAGATGTCGGAGCGTCAGTGGCGCGACGTCGTCGCCATCCTCAGGATCCAGGGATCCCGACTGGACGGATCCCGGCTCAGCATGTGGGCCCCCCGGTTGGGCGTGGCCGATCTGCTGGAGCGGGCGTCACGCGAGGCGGCTCGGGGGGAATGAGGATGAACTCCAAGCCCTTGTCCGTGCCCCCCCGGGAGGCGTACGCTGTGCGGAAGCGGGTAGGGTTGCCACCACGCGCAGCCAACGGGGGGAGGGTCCCCCCAAGGTGCTCGCCATGCGCCACGCCGCCCTTTCCGCGCCCCGCTCGCTGACGACGCCCACCACCACGCCGTGCCGTAGTCTCGTGAATGCGGAGCGACGGCCATGAGCTGGCGTGCCGGTGTCGCGGCTGTGGTGGCGGGGCTGGGCTCGATGCTCACCTCGTGCGGCGATGGCGAGTCCCCCGAGGCCCCCAACCTCCCTCCCGTGGCCCGGATCGTGAGTCCCGGCCGGGACACGACGGTCATCCGCCCCTACGCCGTGGACTTCCTCGGGACGGCGAGCGATGCGGATGGAGCCGTCGTCAGCCATCACTGGGATTTCGGCGACGGCAACACGGCGAACGAGGAGGATCCCGGCCCGTACTCGTACGCGTCGGCGGGCACGTACACCGTCACCTATGAGGTGACGGACGACGACGGGGCAGCCTCCGCGGCGACGGCCGTGGACATCGTCGTGACGGAGGCTGCGATCGCGCCGGAACCGGGGTTGTGGCTGGGCAGGACCGAGTTCTCGCGGCTGCAGTTCACCCTGAATGCGCAGGGCACTGCGATTACGGAGTTCGTGCTCATGCTCGACACGCTGCCGTGCACCGGAGGCCATCCAGGCACGGGGAGAATCACCTCGAGCAATGCCGCCGGATGGCCGGTGTCGGACTTGCGCCTGACCATCGAGACCGCCTTTCCGGAACTGGGTCTCGCCATGACGGTCCACGGCCAGTTCTCCTCCGACTCCACGGCCTCCGGCACGTGGGAGGCCGTGTCGGCCGGGATGGCGTGCTCGGGCGCATGGGATACGGACCGCTCGGTACCCGAGATCTCCGTGACCATGAATGCCAGCTTCACGCAGACGGTCGACCTGAACGGCTTCCACTGGCTGCCGGGGAGGGCGGTCAGGATCGAAATCGACAATCGGGCGGACGGCTCCGTGGAATTCGACAGTACGGCGAGACCCGACCGTGACGGCGTGGTGCGGTTCAATCAGGGGACTCCGTCGTTTGCCGTCGCGGAAGGTGACAGCATCAGGATGTCCGATGGACGACGGGTTGCGCTCCCGGACGCCGAGGGGACCTGGACGGCGGACTTCACGGGGGTGTTCGACATCCTGGCGAGCACCCGATTCGTGGTCCAGGCGACCTGTCGCTACATGCGTGGCGGCATGGGGTGCGGAGGGTTCACCTCCATCTTCTGGGGAGGCTGACGGGCATCGGATGGTTCAGCCTACCGATGAGCCCTGCGCCCACGACGAGGAACTCAGCCCCTGCGTCGGACAACGCGGACAACATGTCGAGGAAGTCTGGGTTCATCGTCCAAACCCTTGAACGCCCACGCCTGAACCGTCAGGGTCCACACCATGGCCAGCCGCTCCGCCGGCTCCAGCGAAGCGGTGTCGTCCGGCTCCGCCTCCCCCAGAGTCAACCTCCGGGTGGAGTACGTCGAGCGATCGACCATGCGGGATGTGCGGGATTGGCGGTACACGAGGTTCGGCCGTCTCGAGGGATCGGCCGCACAGGAAGATAACCGCCAGATGGCGGCGCCCGCATCCCGCGGCACCGTGGGCCCTCGTCGGGCGCCCGCCGAACCAGGATATCGGAGGTCTGATGAAACTCGTCGTTGAGGGTGTCCTGGCGGGAGTGATCGGGACGGCGTCGCCCGAGCCATGCGGGGCTCCGGAGGCAGGACTAGATTCTCGAGCATGAGCTCACGTCCCCACGATACGGCGCCATCCACCTGGTCTCGGTACGAGGCCGTCCTCGCTCGAATGGACGGGACGGCGCGCCTCCGCGCCGCGGTCGAGTTGAGCGAGGCCGTGCGCGAGATTCGCCTGGCGGGGATCCGGGCGCGTCACCCGGAGCTGAGTCCTCGAGAGGCGGTGGAACGACTGGTGGTCGAGGACTACGGGGTGGAGCTGCCCCGGCAGAAGTGAGCCTCACAACGTTCCTGCAGAGGGTCGTCGAGGTACTCGACGAGGCAGGAGTGCCCTACATGCTCACGGGATCGCTCGCCGCGGCCTACTATGCCGTGCCCCGGGCCACCCAGGACATCGACGTCGTGATCGAGACCGGGGAGCAGGGGATCGATCAACTCGTGCGAGGGCCTCCTGTCCGCGGGCTGGTACGTTGATCGAAACGCAGCGCTCGAGGCGTGGCGCAGCCAGGGTCAGTTCAACGCGATCGAGCCCGAATCCGGCTGGAAGGCCGACTTCATCGTTCGGAAGGAACGCTCGTACAGCCGGGAGGAGTTCAGGCGTCGAGAGCGGATCTCGTTGCTCGGTGTGGAGCTTGCAGTAGCGAGTCTCGAGGACGTCCTGATCGCGAAGCTCGAGTGGAGCAGCCTCGGGGACTCGGCACTGCAGCGCCGCGATGTCGTCCAGCTTCTGGAGCGCACCTGGGAGCAGCTGGACAAGGCGTATCTGGAGAAGTGGATCGCGGAGCTGGGGCTGGAGTCGGAGTGGCATGCGGCCCGGTCGGGGGCCGGGCGATGAGCCGCGACAGGCCTGGCTACTCCTCCGCGATCATCCGCTCCACCCTCGGCAGCTCCACGCGTCAGGATCTCCTCGCAGCCGCGCCAGGTGCCCGCCGAGCTGCGCCGACAGCTCCTCGAAGACGTCGTACTGCGCCGTCGTCGGGCGCCCGTCGCCGCTCTCCACGATCCTGCGCAGGCCGGTGAGGCGGTCGTTGAGCTTGATGGGCTAGGCGATCTTGTCCTTGGGGCTCCGGTTCTTCACCTGGTAGAGCTCGCCCTCCACCTCCCCCAGGCTCCGCAGCACGTCCTCCAGCGCGGTGCGCGCGGGCCCCTCGGGTAGGCCGTCCAGCCGCGGCTCGAGCCGCGCCCGCACCTCCCGGATCTTGATCACCGCCCTCGTTGGCGTCGCTGGTGGCGTCGCGGATGCGGACGGCCAGGCGGAACTGCTCCTGCAGGTCCGCGTCGGTCCAGTCGGTGACGCGCGGGTCGCGCACGCACCGCGAACGGTCGCCGAGGCCGTGCGGCCGTCCGCCGTGACCCGGACCTGGTAGCGGCCGGGAGGCGCGAGGGGGCCGATGGCGGGGTTGCCGCCCTCGAGGATGAGGTTGTCGAAGACCGTGGCGCCGGGGTAGCGGAGGTCCCAGCGCAGGCGGTGGAGCCCCGCGTCCATGGCCCCGCCCTCCCGCACCGTGCGCACGGGGGCGCCGGCGCTGTCGAGGATCTCGACCTTCACCGAGCGCGCCGGCGCGGCCAGGTGGAAGTCCAGGTCCGCAGGGTAGACGCGGCGAACGGCGTCCGCGGGGGTGAAGACGTGCAGCGGCTCGGCGGCGGCGGCCTCCGTCCACTGGCGCAGCGGCGCCACGTCGTCCAGCACCTAGAAGGAGCGCCCGTGGGTGGCGAGGACCACGTCGCGCTCGGTGACCGCGAGGCTGGTGACGGCCACGTCGGGGAGGTTCAGGGACAGCGGCTGCCAGTGGTCGCCGTCGTCGAAGGAGACGTACGGGCCGTGCTCCGTCCCCGCCCACAGCAGCCCCGGCCGCACCGGGTCCTCGCGCACCGCGTGCACGAAGGCGCCGGGGGCGAAGCCGTCCACGATCTTCGTCCACGTCGCGCCGCCGTCCTGGGTGCGCCAGACGTACGGCGCGCGGTCGTCCATCTCGTAGCGCCGCCCCGCCACGTACGCCCCGGCGGGGTCGTGGGGCGAGGCGTCCACCAGGCCGATGCGGGTGTTCGGGGCCATGTCCGGCGGGGTGACGTCCGTCCAGCTCCCGCCGCCGTCCCGGGTGAGGTGCACCAGGCCGTCGTCGGAGCCGGTCCAGACGGTGCCGGCCTCCAGGGGCGAGGGCGCGATGGTGTAGAGGGTGCCGTAGATCTCCGGCCCGTCCTGGTCGAGGATGATGGGCCCGCCCGAGTCCCCCAGCGTCGCGGGATCCGCGCGCGTCAGGTCCGGGCTGATCCGCCTCCACGAGCGCCCGCCGTCCTTGCGTCTTCCACAGGTGCTGCGAGCCGGCGTAGAGGGCGTCGGGCTCGGCGGGGGAGAAGACGATGGGGTAGACCCAGTTCCAGCGCTCGGCCATCGCCTCGGCGGGCTCGCCCATCACCGTGTACGGGCGGGGCTGCACGTCCCGGGCCTGGCCGGTGCGCCGGTCGAAGCGCTCGAGGGTGTTGGTGGCGCCGGCGTAGAAGACGTCCGGGTCCCGGGGGTCCGGGGCGATGGTACGCGCTCTCGCCTCCCCCCACGGCGTAGAAGAAGTCGCCCGGGCCGGCCGATGCCCGGCGAGAGGTCGCGGCCGCCGTCGCTGGGCACGCACACCGTGGTGTTGTCCTGCTGCGCGCCGCACACGTGGTAGGGGAAGTCGGCCGTGGTGGCCACGCGGTAGATCTGCGCCGTCGGGTACGCCTGCGACGTCCAGGTGCGGCCGCCGTTGGTGGAGACGTTCGCGCCGCCGTCGTTGGCGTTGATCATCCGGTCCGGGTCCGTGGGGTCGATCCACAGGTCGTGGTGGTCGGCGTGGGGCGCGTCCACCTCCCGGAAGGTCCGGCCCCCGTCCGTCGACTTCTCGAGGAGGAAGCTCATGACCCAGACCGTGCTCCGGGTCGCGGGGGTCCGCCGTGAGGCGCATGAAGTAGAAGGAGCGCTGCCAGAGCTTCCGGTCGCCGTTCACGTGCCGCCACGTCGCGCCGCCGTCGTCGGAGCGGTAGATGCCGCCCTCGCCCGCCTCCACGTTCGCGTACACCGTGCGCGAGTCCGCCCCCACCGCCACGGTGATCTTCCCCAGCACGCCCGAGGGGAAGCCCGGGTTGTGGGTCAGCTCCGTCCAGGTGTCGCCGCCGTCCGTCGACTTGAAGATCCCCGACCCCGGCCCGCCGCTCCACAGCTTCCACGGCCGGCGGTACACCTCCCACAGCGTCGCGTAGAGGACGTCCGGGTCCGCGGGATCGAGGGCGAGATCCACGGCCCCCGTGCGCTCGTCGCGGAAGAGGACCCGGGTCCACGTCCGCCCGCCGTCCCGCGTGCGGAACACGCCCCGCTGGGCGTTGGTCCCGAAGGGATGGCCGAGGGCGGCCACCCACGCCACGTCCGGGTCCGCGAGGATGCACGCGGATGCGGCCGATGGCCTGCGTATCGTCCAGCCCGACGTGCGTCCACGTCGCGCCGCCGTCCGTGGTCCGGTACACGCCGTCGCCCTGCATCACGTTGCCCCGGAGCTCGGCCTCGCCCATCCCCACCCACACCACGTCCGGGTCGGAGGGCGCCACCGCCAGCGCCCCCACCGACGAGCTGGCGAGCCACCCGTCGGCGATGGGCGTCCAGGTGGTGCCACCGTCCGTGGTCTTCCACACCCCTCCGCCCGTGGCGCCGAACCAGTACTCGAGGGGGCGGGTGGAGCTGCCGGCCGCGGTGATGGAACGGCCGCCGCGGTTGGGGCCGATGTCGCGCCAGGAGAGGGCGGAGAAGGGGCTTTCTGCGCCTCCTGGCGACTGGGCGACGGCGGGGCCAGGCCCGAGGGTCGCGAGGGCCAGGAGGGCGAGGTGGAGGCAACGATCCAAGTGGGTCTTCAGAAGAGGCCCTCCACCTTTCTGCCGTAGCGATCGATGTCATCGTGGGGTACGACATCCACCACCCACAATGGGCGCTTCTCGATTCGGTGCGCGAGCCGATCCCCGTCGTTGATTCGGGCTTCGTCGTAGAACTTGTCCGGCTGGATCGGCTTGATCCGCATCCCCGGGGTGGGCTTCCGCTTCAGCAACGCGATCACGGCCTTGTCCGCCCCGCGCTCCTGGGCCGCCGTCAAGCCGGCATAGCTCTTCTCGAATCGCCTCGAAAACTCGGCCGCGAGGAACTCCTGACGGGCCACGCCCGGGTCACCGCTTCAGCGAGTCCAGGTACTCCTGAGCCTCCTCGGGTGTGTCCGTTCGCGTGGACCGCCCGGACCGGAAGTCGCTCTCGGCCTCCTCGATCCGAGCCCTCATCTCCGGATGGTGGGCCCACAACTGATCCCGCGGGACGAGAGCAGCGGGAACGAGCTCGTAGGTGCCTCGCTCGGTCTTTTCCAGGATGACGAGGGCGCCCTCCTCTCCATCGATCCCGAGATCCCGGCGCACGTCCTCGGGGAGCGTGCTCCGGCCGCGTTTGTCGACGACCAGGAAGGTCATATCACTGTCTCTCGCCCAATTTGGCCACCATCCACATTGGGATGTGGGGCTCCGTCCACGGCGGTGTCAAGCCTACCCCGAGTCATGACGGTTCCGTGCCTTCGTTGAGGGTGGCCAGGTAGCGGTCGTACGAAAAGACCCGGTTGCGCTGCTTACCCGTGATCTCTCTCGCGATCCCCAGGTCGATGAGCGCATCCAGGGCTGCCGTGACCGTGGGAAAGGAGAGTCCCGTCCGTTCGGTGACCTGCTGTGCGGAGGTGATGGGCCGGTGCTTGAGCGCGGTATGCACGCGGAGCGCCGAGCCCGCCCGGCGGCCGATGGCGGCGATACGTTCCCGGTCCTCGGCGAAGAGGCCGTCCAAACGCTGCGCCGTGCTCACCGCACCCTCGGCCGACTCGCGGACCCCTTCCAGGAAGAAGCCGAGCCACGCCTCCCAGTCCCCCTCGCGACGCACGACGTCGAGGAGCTCGTAGTATCGGGCCCGGTGCTGCTTGAGGTAGAGGCTCAGGTAGAGGAGCGGCTCGCGGAGCATCTCCGAGTGCATGAGCATGAGGGTGATGAGCAGCCGCCCGATCCTCCCGTTGCCGTCGAGGAAGGGATGGATGGTCTCGAATTGCACATGCACCAGCCCCGCCCGGATCAGGTCGGGGATCCCGGGTGCGTCGTCATGGAGAAAGCGCTCGAGGTGCCCCATGGCGTCGGCCAGCGCATGGACGGGCGGCGGCACGAAGGCGGCGTTCCCCGGCCGGCTCCCCCCGATCCAGTTCTGTGTCCGGCGAAACTCCCCCGGGGCCCGGTCTCTTCCGCGGCCCCGGGCCAGGAGGATGCCGTGCATCTCGCGGATCAGGCGATTGGAGAGCGGGAACCCCCCGGCCATGCGGGCGATGCCATGGTCCAGAGCCGCCACGTAGCTGGACACCTCCGCGACGTCGTCCAGGGGAACGCCGGGCATCTCGTCCAGCTCGAAGAGGAGGAGGTCGGAGAGGGAGGACTGGGTTCCCTCGATCTGGGAGGAGAGCACCGCCTCCTTGCGCACGTAGGCGTAGAGAAAGAGCCCCCGGTCCGGCAGCAGCGTCGATACCCCGTCGAGCCGGCCCAGGGCGAGGACCGCTCGTTCCAGAGGCCGCTCGAGGGCGTCGCCGAGCGCTACGGGTGGGTCCGGCGGGAGTGGCTGGGGCAGGAATGCCCGGACCTCCTCGCCCCCCGCGCTCACCTGCTCCCAGCTACCGGTAGGTCCCCGTTTCATGCGTGAAGGGGCATGAGACCCCCGTGCGGACCTGTGAAGGAACGTTGAATAGCGCCGATAGCTATTTAACATTCGGCGCTAAGCTTTAACAGGCCTGGCCGTCAGGCCACCGAGGCTGAGCGCCGGTTGCCTGGTGACGTCTTGACGCTATAACACTATAGCGTTACCATGTGGCATGAGCACCAAGTCGAAGCGCACCACGGTGTATTTCACCCCGGCGGTGCACCGTGCCCTGCGACTCAAGGCCGCAGAGACCGAGAAGAGCGTCTCGGATCTGGTAAACGAGGCCGTACTGGGAATTCTCGCCGAGGATTCCGAGGACCTCGAGGCCTTCGAAGAGCGTGCCAGGGAGCCCAGCCTCTCCTTTGCCGAGGTCCTGAAGGAGATGAGGCAGAGCGGTGAGCTATGAGATCCGGATCAAGCCCTCGGCTGTGAAGGAGCTCCGAGCTCTCTCGAAGAAGGACCGGGCTCGGATCGTGGACCGGATCCAGGTGCTTTCAGACGACCCCCGGCCTCGTGGCAGCGAGAAGCTGACCGGTGGTGCCCGATATCGGGTGCGGCAGGGCACCTTTCGGGTTCTGTATGAAGTCGACGACGAGCACCGGATCGTCACGGTCGTCAAGATCGGGTACCACCGAGACGCGTACCGTTAGCACCCTTCCAGGAGGCCCCGTGAGCCCGACCGTCCCATACCGACTGCTGGTCGCCGGCGTGGTCCTCGTCGTCGCCGGCTGCGCGCGACCATCTTCACCACCCGCCCAGGCCCAGGTCGACGGGATCTGGCGTTCCCGCGGATACGGCCTCGTCATGGAGGTCGCCGGTGACACACTCCAGGCGTACGAGGTGACCGCCACCACCTGTCTCCCGTCGTTCGTGGGGAAGCGGGTGCCCGGGTCGGGCCCGGACTCGGTGCGGTACGAGCTCGATGGAGCCGGCGCCATCGAGCTCCGCCCGGGCGACGACGGCACCCGGCGCGTGTACCGACCCGGCACCGCATCCGACATCGTGATCGAGCGGGTCCCGGCTCGGCCCGCCGCCTGCGACCATCCCGCACCCGACACGCCCCAGTCCAACTTCGAGGTCTTCGCCAGGACCTGGAGCGAGCAGTACATCCTCTTCGACGCGAAAGGCGTCGATTGGCCGGCCGCGGTCGGTCGGGCCCGGGCGCAGGTCACGGATTCCACGACTCCGGCGCAGCTCTTCGCGATCCTCCGCTCTCTCATCGAGCCCTTCCACGACGCGCATACGTCGCTGTACGCGCCCGCCCTGAACCAGCGGTTCCAGGGGCTCCGCCCCGTGGCCGAGCGATTCCTCGCGCGCGGTCGCGACGCATTCCTCAACGAGGAGATTCCGCGCCTCACCGGCGTCACCGACCGCTACCTCGTCGGCTCGATTCGGAAGTTCTGCAACGACCAGGTCCAGTACGGAGTCCTGAACGACTCGACCGGCTATCTCCGCCTGCTGTCGTTCTCCGGATACGCGGATGGGCCCTTCGAGGCCGATCTCAGCGCGCTCGACGCCGCGCTCGATACCGTGATGACGGACCTGGCCGGCCGGAAGCGGTTGGTGATCGACGTCCGGATCAATCTCGGCGGCGCCGATCCTCTGGGCCTCGCGATCGCGTCGCGGCTCACCGGCAAGGACTACGTTGCCTACACCAAGGAAGCCCGTGCCGACCCCGACGACCGCACCCGGTGGACGCCAGGGCAGCCGAGCGTCGTTCGGCCCAGTGAGCGGCCCAGCTTCCGCGGAGAGGTGATCGAGCTCACCGGCCCACTCACCATCAGCGCTGGCGAGACCTTCACGCAGGCACTCATGGGACGCGAGCCCCACGTCGTGCGCATGGGCGAGAACACGCAGGGGGTCTTCTCCGACGTCCTGGGCCGCCGGATGCCCAACGGGTGGCGCTTCGGCCTCCCGAACGAGGTGTTCCGCGACTCCGAGGGGAACACGTTCGACGGCCCGGGCATTCCGCCGGACGTCGCCCTGCCGGTCTTCGAGGAAAGCGACCTCCAGGCGGGGCGGGACCGAGCGCTCGAGCAGATCCTCGACAGCGGTCGCTGAAGCCCGGCGACGGGTCGGCGGCATCCCACTCCCCTGATCGCGTCGCCGGTCCTTGCCCGAAATGCAGCGCCGAAAGCCCGGCGTTGCGCACAGCGTCCTTGGAACGGGGGTTGATATGGTCCGGAAGCTCTGGCTGACCATGGCTCTGGCATCGACCGCTTGCGGGCCGCCGGCCGCACCGGTCCAGCCGGCGGGGAATCAACCGGCCGAAGAGGCCGCGGTGCTGTCCGTCATGGACGCGTACATGCTCGAGATCTCCGCCAACGACCTCGCCGCCATGGATGCGCGCCAGACCCCGGAGGGCATGACCTATCGCCACGTCGCGCACGCGGACGGCAGCTGGGAAGTCATGGCGAACTCGAACAAGTACTGGGTCGCCCCGGAGCGCGCCGACGAGCACACCTATCACGAGCGCTACTGGTCGCCCGCCGTCATGATCCGCGGAGCCATGGCGATGGTCTGGGCGCCGTATGAATTCCAGATCGACGGCAAGACCAGCCACTGCGGCATCGACGTCTTCTCGTTCTCCAAGATCGATGGGGTGTGGAAGGTGTCGAATTCGATGTGGACGGTGGAGCCGGACGCCTGCGCAGAGCTGCGTCCTGCGGACCCAAGCATGATCCGGCCCGGCGGTTAGGGATGGCGCTGGGGGTGATCTTCTCCGGCCCACCGCTCCACAGCATCCACGTGCGTCCGCCTGGCGGCGCCGTCCGTGCTCCGGTACACGCCGTCGCCCTGGATCACGTTTCCCCGGAACTCGGCCTCGCCCATCCCGGCCCACGCAACTTCCGGATTGGAGGGCGACACCGCCAGAGCTCCCACCGACGCTCTGGCGGAGCGTCGAGTGGCGGCAGGGAAGGATGCGTCCGTTCACCCGTCGCGACCGGGCGACCTCCTGATTCCGGACTGGCCAGTGGCCCCCGGACTACTGCATTGGGGTGTCCAAAGCGGTCTGGGCAGATTGCACCCTGGGCGCGGTTCTGAAACGTCCCGTGACTGGGCAAACTTGACACGTTGCACGGGAGGCGAAAGATTCCTGCCTTCAAGGCACATGAGAGGCGTCAGAAATCTGTCGCATCGGCATCTAAATTGTTGAGATCCTGCATCAGAAAACCGTTGAGTCACGCCAAGAGAAGCTCTACGATTGGCTTGTTTGCTTGTTTTCAGCCCCAAGTTGGTGTAGGCATGATTCCTGCAGCGTAACCATCCCGGGCACGCGGAACAGTATGCTGTTCGGGAGGGTACTGAACACGTGTTTTCGGGATGTTATGAACACCTTGAAGACATGAAGAGGGGTGGACGTAGTGAGGGATGGAGGGCGCACGACCAGCCTCCCTGAGATGTCGATTCGGACCCCCCGTAGGGACTCCGTCGTCGACCAACGAGAGGATCTTGAGAAATGACTACACAGACCAAGGCACCCGAGACGCGCCGCCTTAGCATCAACCTCTCGGAGAAGGCCTATCAGCAGCTACAGGACCTAGCTAGAGAGTCGGGGCGGTCGATGACCGACCTTGTCCGGACTGCTTTAGGAGTGGTGAAGATCGCTTACGACGAGAAAGAGAAGGATCACCGCCTGGTCATTGCGAGCCGCGAGGGTCGTCCAATTCGGGAGATCGTCATACCGGAGTAGTCCGTTGGGCTCTAGGCGGTTCCTTCTGGGGAGAGACGCACGTGTCAAGCCCATCTGAGATCCCTGAAGGCGGCGCGAAAGAGACCGATCGTGCGCCCCAGGAAGGACTTGAGTCGCCCTCCCCATCCTCAGCTCAGGAATCCGAGGACAACGAGGATGGGGAGGGTCCCATCGAGTTGGACCTCGGTGACCTCGGTGGGGATGGGTTGGATGTGCACACCAAACCATTCGAGTACGCAAAACTGGACTACGCCCGGTGGGTTGCGTACGGTTTGGTCTTCATCTTCGGCGGCACCATCTTCATGACGTTGGCGGGCCCGGTGTGGGGGGTGCTACGGTCCGCACCCGATCAAGCGGAACAGTCGACCGCCGCTCTCGTGCAGACGCTGCAAGCACTTGGCGATTTCTCGACGGCCGTTTTCGCTCCGCTCCTCGCCTTCGTACTGGGCTACTTCTTCGCTGAGAAAAGCAGCAGGTGACGGCGGTGCATTAGTTGCGCATTCTTTGTTCCTCCCCTATATAGAAGCCTGCGCAGTCGCTCTTGTTTGCCTGCCGGACGTTAGAGCCCCCCTCGGCACTCCTGTGCATTCTCTTGCTCGCCGTCACGTCGGTGGGCAGAGAAGTCCTCCCATGGCCCTTGGAAGGGCACGGCTCTTACCATGTCTCTGCCATTCTCGGTTCAGGAGTTCAACTGGGCCAACTTTCAAGCCGTGTGGGCGAATAGCCGATACCCCCAATCAGAAGCTCCGGCAACCATCGAGTGCTGTATCTCTTCGACTACCTGACAGAGCTCCGCACATCTACGATGGTCATCGAGAAGGAATACATAGACCTCGACTATCTTGCCGACTACACGGCATACTATGCAACGTGCTTCGAAGGCTACCCGACCCGATGCAAGCGCGTGCATTTCTTCGATATTGTGCTTTCTGAATCAGACCTCCTTGACTCTATTGAGGGCAGGGGCGCCGACTCTGCTGCGAAGCTTCAGGACGCATACCAAGGCTTCTCGGTTGTACGCCCGCTACCAGAGGCGGTCGTAGGGCGAACAGTGCTCAGGACCTACCCCCCCGACCGGGAGAATGGGCGCCGTCACTACTGCTGCGTGAGACCTACGACTCCAACCTGTATGGCATTCAGCTCCGCACGGAGTCGTTGGCATTCCAAGAGCAAGATCGGGTTCTGACGGCCTGTGCAACTGTGGCCCTCTGGTCGGCTCTTCACCAGACCGCTCATCGCGGCACAAGCAAGCTTCCTCCGGCGCAGATTGCATCCCTCACCAGAGATGTAGTACACCACGCCAGGCGTTCACCGGTGGTCGGACTCACCGATCACCAGGTGAATCACGTCGTTGAGAAGCTCGGGCTGGAATCAGAACATGTGGAGGTCACAGCTGACCTCCCACTCCTTTCCTTGATTTGTGCACATGTCCGGTTCGGACTGCCCGTGATACTTCTGCATTCTAACCCTAGACGACGACCATACGTTGCATGCCACCACGATAGCTGGATTCGGCACTTCGGAGAGAGGTGTCCTTGCGACTGAGGTTTCGCCCACCACGGAATTCCCCGACGCAAGGACAACGGCGCTAGCGGCCGATACGCTCTATGCGCATGACGACCAGATTGGACCATTCTCAAGCCTGGAGATTTGCCGATCTCGGCCGCGATCCTCTCGGGTGTCGGTTCGTCCGACCTTCCCTGGGCAGTCCGTGAAACTGAGTCAGGTGAGCCAGTCTCAGGGGAAGAGGTGCTTGAGAAGGTGAAGGCGAGGTATCCGTTCATCCTCAACCGAATGAAACTCGACGAGGGTGATCGCAGCCGCTATCTGTACCCAAGCAAGGTGATCATTCCAGTCTCACCGATGATTCGGCGGAGCTATCGTGAGCTTAGCCGCCATTGGCTGCGGAGGCTTGATCGCGCTTTCGTTCCTGTTTCAGGGCCCGGAGCGTCGGACCTTAGGTGGATGTATATCTGCCTCCACGAACGACCTAAAGGCTGATCTTCGGCGGCAAACACCGTCGCCGATCGCACAAGCCATGCTACTGCGGCACCATCCCAAGTACCTGTGGCGGGTGCGGCTCCTCAGCAGGAAGCAGCCTGTCATTGAAGTGCTAGGGACGCGACGGGCCTGTCAGGGTCGAACCCTTTATACCATGTAGGCTATTGGAGCGACGAATGGCGCTCTCGGGTGGCGTTGGCCCTTCAAGAGAAGGGGGAGGGCCTTCGAGTTCCGACGCATGAGGTGATGGAACCATTCCGGGAGGCCTTGGGGACTCACGTGGCGGGACCTCTCCGTTCAACTGAGGAAGAGTAGAGGCACAGCAAGATCATCGGCCACGTTCTAGGACAGTTTCGCGAAGAGTCAGTGCTGGCCATCTGCTCCCAGGTTGGCGCTCTCGTACATGGTCGGATCAGCGACTACTGGCGGCCCCCCGCAAACCCAAGGTTGGCAGTCTGTCGTAGCCATCGGTACGCTCTTGCCTGGGCCCCGTACAACATCGCTGGTGAGAGCCAGCCGATCCCTTGGCGAGAACCCACGACATGCCGCCAATGGAGATTGCTGAGCGGGACAAGTTGCGCCAGCGTACTGAGCTGAATGTGGCGCAGGTGTAAGAGGTTCCTTAGTGTTGTCCGGGCCCTCCAGACCACAATGCTCTCCTTTGGCAGGATCGAGCCATGGATTGGTGGTTTGAACAAGTGGCGCTCATGGGCGGGGCGAGTTCCGGAGCCTTCCGCAATCCGCTCGCCGGCGTGGGCGTCCAACCGGTCGAGACCTTCGCGCGGGAGGCGGTTCAAAACAGCGTCGACGCTGCACCTAGCGGGGGTGTGGTGCGTCTCCGATTCCAGCAGCTGACCCTCGAACGAGACCGCCTTTTGGCGGTAAGAGAGCTTCTGAGGCTATCGGAGGGTTCGGAGTTCCTCAATCGCCCTGGGCTCCTTCCGAAGACCTCCCTTGCGGATCGCTTGGCAGAACCCCTACGAGTTCGACGGTCGAGGCCTCCGACACCGTGGGGCTTGGCGGCGCAGTCCGGAACATCGCGTCCTCCGACGAGGACAACTACCGACGTCTATGCCTCCAGGTCGGCTCCACGAGAGAGAGTGAAGGCGGTGGCGGGAGCTTCGGCTTTGGCAAGGCGGCGTATTGGGCCGCATCCAACCTGTGGACCGTTGTCTTCTATTCGCGATTCCGGCCGTCAGAGCGTACCGGGGGCGACTGGGCTCGCTTGATCGGTGTGTCTTGGTTCAAGAGACACGTTTGCCCCGGCGGGGACGGACGATGACCTTGAATTCACGGGCCGAGCGTTCCTTGGCGAGGCTTCGGACCAGGAATGCCTGCCCCTGGTCAACCAAGCTGCGCAACATGTTGCCGAGGAGCTTGGGTTGCATGTGCGAGGTGAAGGCGAGACCGGCACCACTGTGATGATCCTCGGAAACGAAGACTCACTCGATGGTCTCGCAGAAGGAATAGAACGTTACTGGTGGCCCAGGCTGCTGAGAGGTCAGCTCGAGGTTGAGATCCGCAGTGGAAGACCACTGCGGCCGATGGCGAGGACTGACCTTCGACCATTCATCAGAGGTTGGGAAGTCGCCTGCGGTGCAGAGGTGAAGGAAGGTGAGGCCAAGAAGTCTCTAACCTTCAATCGGCGGCCCCTCGGAAACGTCGGCCTTGTCCTGGGTGAGATTGCCGGTGGCGACGAGAGCACGAAGACGGAAATCGCTCTCATGCGCGGACCTGGAATGGTCGTTGAGTACCTTGAGGGACCCCGCACGCCTCCGTCCCAGCCCACGTGCACGGGCGCCTTCGTAGCTGACGACGAGATGGAGGAGATTCTGCGCATCTCCGAGCCGCCGGCTCACAATCGATGGGACCCGCGGACCAACCGATCTGACCGACCACTCAGTGAGATTGATCGGCAGAGAATCTCCAAGATCTTCGAGAAGCTCCGCAGCTCGATTCGCGAGTTCACGAGGCAGCATCGATAGCCCCGCCGGAGGGCCCGGCCCGCTGCCGGCTGCTGGAGGCGGCTCTTGGCGAGCTGTTCGCGACGCAGAACGCCGGGCCGCCGCCACCGCCACCGAGGGATCCCGACCCGTTTTCCGTTCGCTTCGTCGAGGCGCCGACTCGTTTGCTCGACCGGGACCAGGCCGTGGTCGATGCCACGGTAGACATATCCCTCGCTGAGGAGGGTTTCGGGGGTGACACGGAAGCGGTGTGTCGAATCTCGGCGTGGATGGAGGTTCTCCAAGATGAGGGAAGCGTGGGCGAGCGCCTGCCGATGGCCTACATGAACGCGAAGGACCCGAAGGACGGAGAGGAGATTCTTGGAGGAGTGACCGGAGATCGGTCGATGCTGGACGGCGCTCTTCGCTCGCGATTCGGGAGCATGGAGGGTGGAGCCGAGAGTGAACCACTTCCACACCCCGAATACAGAGCGAGGATGAACGTCTCGGTGGAGAAGCTCTGATGCGCATGAGGCGAAGGGTATCAAGGGAATCTTGGGATTTCGTTTGATTTCCCAACCGCTTTCAAAGCCTGCGCGGCTCGGTTGGACGGCGAGTCGGATTTCGACCCGGTGATCACTGCCCTCACGCTTGAGGCCCCGCCAGCAGCTGATGGGCAGCATCTCGAAGTCTTGTTGGATTTCGATGCCAAGAGCCTTGCGGAGCAGGCCAAGGTTGTTGCGAGTGCACTCGAAGTCTCACTGGTATATGCCAACCCTGATACGCGTCGATACCAACCTCTCTGGTCGGCGACAGCCACAGATTACCCCAAACGCTGGGTGGGCAAGATACCGTCGCGCTTCCTGAGTCCCCGTCGCGGTGAGTTGACTCTCTACTTGCGGCTGGCCGCCGTACGTGACTCCAAGCCCGGTGAGGTTTGGCGCCCAGGCAGCATCCTCGCGGAGCGTACCTGGAGTGTCAGCGACCCAACGAGCCCCAGTCTATTCACAGTGAGCTGGACGTCCTTCTCCGAGAAGGACTGGCCCGACGGCGCTGTCTGGCACTTGGAGCTCGATTCCACCGAGGACTTCGACTCTGTCAGCCCGGAGGACGTCGTCATGCTCCACGTCAACAAGGATCTCATTGCACTGCGAAGACTACTCCAGGGCACGGCAAGACGATCCGCGAAGCTGGCTCCCATTGCCGCGATCCTCACGCCTTTCGTGTTGGCCGGCGTAACGACGGAGCTTCTGAGGCGCGTCCTGCAATGGGTCGGAAGCGCCTCCGAAGCCGGGGCCCTCGACTTGGACGTCGTCGACCCGGAGTCTCTGGCGGGACGAGCGCTTGAGGCCGTTCGGAGGATGGGACTCGACAGGAGCGCAGCCATCTCGATTGCGGGGGATGATGAGGCGACGCTGGCAATGATCATTCAATCGCACTTTGACGTTGGCGGCGCGCTGGATCAATCCGCCCTCGACCGGATGCTCCAGCGATGATCGCGAATGCGCTGACCCGGACGGAGGCGATGACGTACTACACAGCATTGCTTCAGACAGAGTCCTACGAGCCCACACTGGATGAGACCGGCTCCGGCAAGCGAGATGACTTCGCCGTGGCAATCAGTTCATACCGTGAATTGGTGGATGGCCTCTTGGAGGAATTCGGCGGTCGTGACGACCTGGGGGCGCGCCTTGAGATGGACGCCAAGGCGGCCGGCCTCATACATGCCGCGTTGCCAATCGAGGACGGGGTGGCTGGTGACGACGGTTTCTGGCGGTACCTTGCCCTATGCGAAACGTGGCCCCTGATCGCGTGGCGCCACGGCCGGAACGAGGAAGGCGAACTCAGGCTGGCCGCTGACCACGTGGGATTGGGGGGAAAGTGGGAGTGCTTGCCAAAGAGGCTCTGGCTCCGGGGGGAGCTGTCGTGGCAGGCGGACGACGAAGATCCCTACGCATTGACGCGTCGGGGAGGGTCTGACTTCTGGGTTTCTGGAGTGGTGCGGCACGCCTACTCCGGCGCTCGACCGGTCGTAAGAGCGCTCGTGAGATTCCAGTATCCGGAGGAAGGTCGATTCACGGGTGCGGAGTACAGACCTCAGACGCTTACGCTCACCGGTGTGCGGAACTATATAAGCGCTTGCGGCACTTCCAAGCCTTCCTCGCCATCGGCACTCTCGACGATGTCGCTGCCTCAGAACTAGTGTCGTCGTTGGCCGAGGATCTGCCCCGTATCCGGTCGTAATCCCACGGCGCTATTCCAGGCTACCTCATCAGCTCAAGGGCGATCTGGTACGTCAGCTTAGGCGGGACGGCATTGCCGATTAGCCGGGCCAGCGCCGTCCGCCTCATCGTCGGATCGAAGACGAACCAGTCCGGGAGAAACTGAAGTCGTGCTGCCTCTCTCGGGGTAATTGTCCTCCTTTCCCTGGGGTGGACAAAGCGACCTTGTCCCATGACAGTGAACCCGGTCGTGATTGTAGGAGCTGGGTGATCCGGGCGTAAGCGTCCGTAGACCGACCTGTAGGTGTGTCGCTTCAGTCGGTGGCAATCCGGGCGCTGTGCGTCCGGAAGATCGTACAGGTTCCTGCTAAACAGGTAATCGATCCGCGCCTTCGTGCGGTGAGTCGGTGTGGCCGCGCGATGAATCCCTCCGTTCGGCGGGCCGAGGTCGCCGCAGGCCCAGTCAAACGTGCGGCTCCGCCTCGGCAGCCGGTGAAGTAGGTCGTCAACGCTGAATGCTGAGTTCGTGGTGCCGATCAGAAACAGCCTTCGGCGGCGTTGCGCAACGCCAAACTGGTCAGCATCGAGTAGACCGAAGTGGACGTGGTACCCGAGCGCCGCGAGCGTCTCGGCGGTGCGATCGAACACACCGTTCTCGTCGTGGCGGACTCCTGCGACGTTTTCGATGATGATGCTAGTCGGCTGAACCAGTTGCGCGAACCGCGCCATCCGGTCGAACAATGCATTCTTCGAGTCGACTCGCCGCGTGTGATTGTTGAGATCTGAGTGTCCCTGGCAGGGCGGGCCTCCAACCAGAATGTCAACCGTCCCAACTCTGCGGCGGAGTGCGCGCTCAGTCGCAGAAGGCTTCGCTCCCAGAGGCTGGTCGACCACTAGCTGAAGCGGAGTCCTCTCGAAGTCAGCGTCCGGGAAGTTCTGGCGGTAGACCTGCTCCGCTGCCGGGTCAAGGTCGGCCGCCAACACGGGGAGGAAGGCGGTGCCGAGCGCCCTGCACGCTTCTTGGACGCCCAGACTCATGGCCCCGCAGCCCGAGAACAGATCCGCCACGCGACACGCCGGCCCATACGATGGACGCTTCGGTGCCGTCTCAAGGCGAAGCCACCAATAGTCATATGCGTCCCCGAGTGCCATCCTGGGCGGAGCCGAACTCCCCACGGGAACGGAGCTCTCTGTAACCCGCCCGCTTCGGTGCGTTACGCGCCGCGAGAGGCGACCCCTGGAGCGAGCGTGACCGTACCGCTCCGGATGCGAGCGCCCATTCTGATGATCGGTGTGCTGAGGGGTCACCGGCGATCCCCTTCGAACCAGAAGGCCCTAAGCGTCTTGCTCAGCCAGTCAGGGTCATCGAGCTGGCACTCCCAAATCACTAGCACGTCGAACCCATACTCCCGAAGCAGGTGCACATTCTGAAGATCTCGCTTCACGTTGGCCGTCAGCTTTTTCGACCAGAATTCACGATTGCGGACGGGCAGCCGGCCGCGCCCGCACGCAGTGTGATGGTGCCAAAAGCATCCGTGAACGAAGATCGCTCGTCTCCGACGCCGGTTGGCGATGTCCGGGGATCCTGGTAGCCCCGGACGTTCACCCGGAAGCGAGCCCCCAAGGCGTGCAGCGCACGCCGCACCTTCAGCTCGTTCTCGGTTCCCGCCTGCCTGACCGTTCGCATCAACGCGGAACGAGCTGGAGTTGTCGTCGGCATAGTGATCGTGACCCTAGGCGGGCGATTCCGGATATCGAAGACGCACCGATTCACGGGACCATGGCTCCACGTCCGGCTCAGCGTCCGGACGGTCAATGTTACGCGACGTGTGCGGGATAGCGGTACCCGTCTCAAGCCCAGAAAACGACGCGATCCGCTCTCCCGATACCACGTGTGTGTTCACTGGAACTCCTATCAAGAGTCTGGTACTGTCGAGTCGCAGTTTGTTGGAGGGCCCCCCGGTCGGCGTGCACAAGAATGGGACTTTGACGCCCGTCGGTCGAGCGGGGCGTGTGGAGTACGTGTCGTTTGAAGGGTCTGGGGAGGAGTCGGCTTGGGGTTGTGCGGGTCCGTAGCCCTGGCGACAGGCGGGACCGGACTGGCAGATAGGTAACAGCTTGGACCGAGCACATGGGTAACAGTGGCAAAGGATGCTAACCTCGCTTTCGGTTGCGTGCACCGATGCGCCGGACAAGTCCGTGTTGCTCATCGAGAACGGCTACTAGGCACGGGCCGAAGTAGATATTCCAATCCCCGCAGTCCTGGAAGTCGAGACCGAGGGTTTGGCCGCGTAGGGCCTCGCTCACGAAGAACTGTTGGCTTCGCCAGCGGATCTGACCGTGTTTGTTGACCCGGCGAGTCTCGAACGGCTCCGGATAGGATATCGCTTTCAACCGCTCCGGCATCCGCTTCGTCGAAGGCGAGTAGACGTTCGCGGGTGGCTGGAGGTCGAGAGCCTCGTGCGGGCGTTCCTCGCTGTAGATCCGGCGGAAACGGTTGAACGCCCGCTGCTGGGCCTCGCGAGTTCGAGCCGCAGGGCGCGTGGCCTCGGCCTTCAGCGTGCGGTGCATTCGCTCGTGGGCACCGTTGTCCTCCGGATGGCGTCTCCGCGTCCGCTCCAGCCGGATCCCGAGCCGGATCCACCACACGGCGAGCTGCGATAGCCCAGCCACGGCCTGGGTACTGAACGGCACGCCGTTGTCCGTGCGGATCACCTCGGGCAGCCCAAAGGTGCGGAACACGCGCTCGAAGCCGGCCCTCGCACCTGCCGTAGCCGTACTGGGCAGCCCGCGGCAGTCGAGTAGGAACCGGCTATGGGCATCAACGATGGTGAGTTGATAGCAGAGTCGGCCGCTGCCGAGCCGGAATTCGCCTTTGAAGTCCGCGGTCCACACCCTTCCTCGGGCCCCAGGTCGGGTGCTGCTTCCGGAGCCCGACGATCTCGTCCACGATCTTCTGCGGCGTCGCCTCCCGCTGGTGGTGCGGCGCCCGCGAACGATCGTCCAACCCGCTCAGACCTTCTCTCCGATACCGCTCCAGCCACTTGTACCCGACCCGGCGGCTGACTCCGTACCGCGCCCACAACTCGCTTATCGAGTCCCACCCCTCGAGAGCCTCCAGAACAAACCGAGCTCGCTCCTCCATCGGACCGGTCTCACTCCACGGCATCGGGCACCTCGTCGCCTTAGGTGCCCCAGGTTGCGTTGAGTGTTACCCATCTGCCCGGATCACTCTGTTACCCATGTGCCCGGTCCGTACCCCACCGCCTCCCCCTTGCCCCCAACCCCCCACCGCCCGACGATTCCTTGTTCGGGCGGCTTAGCTTCCACCCGCGAGTCGAAGCGAGGGTTAGCCGCGCCGCCGCGTAGGCCCCAACAGACAGCATCCTAGAAGCTCCCAACAGGTGGACCCCACCATGCCGCGCCCCCTTATCCGCACCCTGGTCCTCACCACGACCTTCGCGCTAAGCGCCCTCCCGGTCGCCGCCCAGCGCCCGCAAGCCCGCCAACCCCGCGGCAGCTCGAGCTCAGCCGACCTCTCCGACTCCGCCCTGGTCGCCACCCTCTCCGTCCGCTCCATCGGCCCCGCCGTGATGAGCGGCCGCATCGAGGACATCGCGGTGGCCTCCTCCCCGGGCTCCCGCGGCGGTGAGCTGGGCACGGTCTTCTACGTGGGCTCCGCCAGCGGGGGCGCCGCGCCCCCTTCTCCGCACGCTGGTCCTCACCACCACCCTGCGCTCACGGCGCCTTCCCGGCCTCCGCCCAACGCCCCCAAGCCCGCCAAACCCGCGGCAGCGCCTCGAGCCCGGCCGACCTCTCCGACTCCGCCCTCGTGGCCACCCTCTCCGTCCGCTCCATCGGCCCCGCCGTGATGAGCGGCCGGATCGAGGACATCGCGGTGGCCTCCTCTCCCGGGCTCCCGCGGGCGGTGAGCTGGGCACGGTCTTCTACGTGGGCTCCGCCAGCGGGGGCGTGTGGAAGACGACCAACGGGGGGATGAGCTGGACCTCGGTGTTCGACCACGAGCCGGTGGCCTCCATCGGCGCGGTGGCGGTGGCGCCCTCCAACTCGGAGATCGTCTGGGTGGGCACGGGCGAGGACAACAACCAGCGCTCGGTGTCCTACGGCAACGGCGTCTACAAGTCCACCGACGGCGGCAAGACGTGGACGAACATGGGGCTCGCCACCTCCCAGCAGGTGGGGCGCATCCGCGTGCACCCCCGCAACCCGGACATCGTGTGGGTGGCCGCGACGGGCCCGATGTGGGCGGGCGGCGGCGAGCGCGGCGTCTTCAAGACCACCGACGGCGGCAAGACGTGGAAGCAGACGCTCTCCGTGGACGAGTGGACGGGCGCGGCCGACCTGGTGCTCGACCCCTCCGACCCGGACGTGATGTACGCCTCCACGCACCAGCGCGAGCGGCGGGCCTACAACTACGTGGGCGGCGGGCCGGGGAGCGGCATCTGGAAGTCGACGGACGGCGGGGAGACGTGGACGCGCCTCTCCGAGGGTCTCCCGAAGTCCGACATGGGCCGCATCGGCCTGGACGTGTCCATGCTCCGGCCGAACATCGTGTACGCGGTCATCGAGGGCTCGGAGCACGGCGTGTACCGCTCGGACGACGCCGGGGCGTCGTGGCGGAAGATGAGCGACATCGAGTCGATCCCCTGGTACTTCGGCGAGATCCGCGTCGACCCGCGGGACCCGGACACGGTCTACCACCTGGGCGTGCAGCTCCAGGTGTCCCACGACGGCGGCGCGACGTGGGAGCGCACGGGGCGCGGGCCCCACTCCGACCAGCACGCGATGTGGATCGACCCGGAGAACCCGAGCCACATCATCCTGGGCAACGACGGCGGCCTGTACGTGTCGCTGGACCGGGGCGAGACGTGGGACTTCAGCCCGAACCTCCCGGTCTCCCAGTTCTACGCGGTCTCCGTGGACGACGCCGAGCCCTTCTTCGGCATCGCCGGCGGCCTCCAGGACAACAGCACGTGGGGCGGGCCGACGCGCACCCGCGCGCGACGGGATCTTCAACGCCGACTGGTACGGGATGGCCGGCGGCGACGGCTTCTACGCCGCCATCGATCCGACGGACCCGAACATCGCCTACGTCGAGTCGCAGATGGGCAACATCCTCCGCTTCGACCGGCGCACCGGCGACCGCAAGGCCGATCCAGCCCCAGCCCCCCGAGGGTGAGCCGGAGTACCGCTTCAACTGGAGCTCGCCCATCAAGATCTCGCCGTGGGACCACAACACCGTCTACTTCGCGGCGAACTACCTCTTCAAGAGCACCGGACCGGGGCGACACCTGGACCCGCCTGGGCGAGGACCTGACCCGCAACCTGAACGACGACTCGCTGCCGATGATGGGGAAGATCCCCACGAAGAACGAGGTGGCGTACCACGAGGGCGTCGTCGACTTCAGCACCATCTCCGACGTCGACATCTCCACGCTCCAGCGCGGGCTGCTGATCACCGGCTCCGACGACGGCGTGGTGGCCATCTCCACCGACGACGGCGCCACGTGGACGAAGCAGACCCGCTTCCCCGGCGTGCCCGACACGGCCTACGTGAGCAAGGTGCGCCTGTCGAAGCACGACGCCGCGGTGATGTACGTGACCTTCGACAACCACCGCTCCAACGACTTCCACCCCTACGTCGTCCGCAGCGCCGACGGCGGCAGGACGTGGACGAACATCACCCACGACCTGCCGGACTTCGGCAACGTCCGCTCCTTCGCCGAGCACTTCCGCAACCCGGCCCTCCTCTTCGTGGGCACGGAGATGGGCACGTACGTCTCCACCGACACGGGCGGGCACTGGGTCCGGCTGCAGGGCGGCCTGCCCACGGTGCGCACCGACGACCTGGCCATCCAGGAGCGGGAGAACACGCTGGTGATCGCCACCCACGGCCGGGGCTTCTGGCTGCTGGACGACCTGGGGCCGCTGGAGCACCTGGCCGAGGCGAAGGCGGCGGGCGGGCCGTACCTGGTGCCGGTGAAGTCGGACCTGCTGTTCTCGCCGGATCCGTCGCCCACCAGCGGCACCCACGGCGCCCGGGACTACGCCGGCGCCAACCCGCCCATCGGCACGACGGTGTCCTACTACCTCCCGGCCGCGGCGTCGGACCTGAAGCTCCAGATCGTCGCCTCCTCGGGCGACGTGGTCCGCACGCTGGACGCCGCCACCGGGGCGGGCTACCACCACGTGCTGTGGGACTTCCGCACCGACGCGCCGTACTCGGGCCCCGAAGAGCAGGGCCGGGGCAACCAGGGCGGGTTCGGCGGCGGCTTCTTCGGCTTCGGCGGCAACCAGGGCGTGCCGGTGGTGCCCGGGCGAGTACACGGCGCGCATGACCGTGGGCGGCGCCACGCAGACGCAGTCGTTCACGGTGAAGAAGGACCCGGCGGTGACGCTCACCGACGCCCAGCTCGCCGAGCTGTTCCAGGTGCGCACGCGCCAGGCCGACCTGAACGCGAAGCTCACCATGGCCACCCGCCAGTCCGACGAGCTGCGCGAGCAGATCGCGCAGGCACGGACGGAGCTCGGGAAGGTCGACGGCGCCCCGGCGGCGCTGAAGCAGACGGCCGCGTCGCTCGCAGGGCGACATCGACGACATCCGCACGAAGCTCGGCGCGGGCGGCGGCGGCTTCGGCGGCGGCGGCGGAGGCGACGGGAACGGGCCGCGCACGGTCCGGCAGCTGGTGATGTTCGCCGGCGGCGTGCAGCGGGCCACCGCCATGCCCACCGCCCAGGAGCGGGAGGCCCTGCAGCAGGCGCCCGCGGCGCTGGACGCCCAGGTGACGCGCCTGAACCAGATCGTGACGGAGCGGGTGCCGGCGTTCTTCAAGGCGCTGGACGATGCGGGGGTGCCGTGGACGCCGGGTAGGCCGATCCGATGAGCGCGAGACGGGGAGACACGGCGTCGTGCTGCTGGCGCTGCTGGGAACGGTCGCGTGCGGGGAGCGGGGGAACGCCCCCGCCTCGGGCGGGGAGCAGGCCGCCTCGCCCGCCGCCGCGGCGCCGGCGGCCCGCGAGGGGATGCTCGCCGTCCCCGGCGGGGAGATCTGGTACGAGCGTGATGGGGGACGGGAGCGCGACGCCCCTGATCCTGCTCCACGGCGGACCCGGCTTCTCGAGCTTCTACCTGAAGCCCCTGGAGGCGCTGGCCTCCGACCGGACGGTGGTGCGCTACGACCAGCTCGGCGGCGGGAAGTCCACGACCATCACCGACACCACGATGTTCACGATCCCCCACTTCGTGGCGGAGCTGGACTCGCTGCGCGCCTCCCTGGGCTACGACCGGGTGGACCTCCTGGGCCACTCCTGGGGGACGATCCTCGCGGTGGAGTACTACCGCGCCCACCCGGAGCACGTGGTGAGCATGGTGCTGGCCAGCGCGGCCCTCGACATCCCGGCGTGGGAAGCCAACGCGCGGGCGCTGGTGGCCACGCTGTCGGACTCCGCCCAGGCCGCGATCCGCGCCGCGGAGCAGTCGGGCGACTTCTCGTCGCCGGCCTACGAGGCGGCCATCAACGAGTTCTACGGCCGCTACGTGTGGCGGCACCCCATCGAGGCGGACCTGGACAGCACGTTCGCCACCGTGAACGAGGGGATCTACAACTACATGCAGGGCCCCAGCGAGTTCACGATCACGGGCACGCTGAAGGACTACGACGCGACGGGGTTCCTGCCCCAGGTGAAGGTGCCGGTGCTCTACACCGTGGGCGAGTTCGACGAGGCCAACCCGGACATCGTGCGCCACTTCCAGGAGCTCACGCCGGGCTCCGAGCTGGTGGTGATCCCCGGGGCGGCCCACATCACCACGTGGGACAACCCGGACGCGATGCTGAGCGCGGTGCGGACGTTCCTGGACAAGGTGGACCAGGGCGGCTGAGGGACGCGGGGCCGGCGGCGAACGCGACGGCGGCGCGCCATCACGGCCGCGGCGCCGGACCTGACGCTCTACCCGAGCGCCTCCATCGCGCGCACCCAGACCGGATCGGGGACGTCGCGCTCGCGCTTCCATCGGGCCCCCGCCGTCCGCCAGTCGGGATCGATGCCGCGGCGCCGGTTGATCCTCGACGAGGGCCGTGACCGGCTCGGCGCCGACCTCGGGCGGTCGCCAGCCACCGTCGAAGTGCTCGCCGCCACGCGGATCGATGAAGACGGCACGCCCCTCGCCCCGCCAGACCACGCGCCATCCTCCTTCGTGCAGGAGTCGGTGGTGATGGCGACACGCCGAGGAGCGTGTTGCGGAGGCTGGTCTCGCCGCCGTCGGCCCAGTGCTTCACGTGATGGGCGTCGGTGAAGCGGGATCCGCATCCTGGGAAGCGGCAGCCGCGGTCGCGGGCCTCCAGCGCCCGGCGGAGGGCGGGCGGGATCGTGCGCGTCCTGCGGCCCACGTCGAGCACCGAGCCGTCGGGGGCGTGCGTGACTCCGACCACGCTCGCGTCACAGGCGAGCCTCCGGGACGTTTCACCTGAAGCGCGCGTGCCGTCCTCCAGGTGGCGCGCGCCGCCCTCGCCCTCGGCGGCCAGCCCCTCCGCGTCCACGTGCAGCACCACCTGGTAGCGAGCGGCGCGGCTCCCGCTGATCGGCGCGCCTTCCTTCGCCGCGAACCCCGCCTCCAGGGCCCGCTCCGCGATCAGCCCCAACGCGTCCGCCCGCCGCTGCGCGGCGGCGCGCCTGCCGTCCTCCACCGACCCGAGGTGCGCGGCCCCTCCTTCGCGGCCGAGCGCGCTCCTCCCCGGAATAGCGCGTCGCCCGCCGCCTCGATGGCCCGCATCAGGACGGCCGCCACCTCCGGCTCGAGGCGGCCTCGCACCACGTACATCCCCTCCTCGTCGGGAAAGACCGAGAGCGTGCGCGCCTCGTGGTTCGCGCGCTCCCGACTCGCCTCGTCCCTCCGGCTCCCGCGCCGGAAGCCCCGCACCATCCGCTCGAGCTGCGCCACCGTCGTTCCCCGCGCCAGCTCCAGCAGGTCGCCCTCGTTCTCCGGCGTCGCCACGCGCGTGAGCGCCCGCACCTGAGAGAACGACAGCTCGCCCCGCGCCATGGAAGCGCCCGTCTCCGGGAGCGAATCCAGCGCCCGGGCCGTGCGCACCTTCTCCCGCGCCGCGCCCAGGTCGATCCCGGTGCGGAAGGCGAGCCAGTGCGCGCACGAGCGGTGGCCGTCGAGCTCCCAGCCGCGCCGGCGGTCGAACGTCCGCGATGAGAACGAGCAGCCGGTGCGTGGCCGCGTGGATGTGGGCGGCCAGCGTGGCGATCTCGTCGCCCAGCTCCTCGATGGCGTCGAGGTCGGAGGGGGCAGGGGTCGTAGGAGGAGCGCGGCCTCGCGCACGAGGAAGAGCGGCGGCCGGCCGGCGACGCGGCCCGGGGTGAGGGGGCCGTGCGGGGCGGCGGTGGATGCGGAAGCGGCGGCGGGCGCGGAAGCGGACCAAGTCACGGGAGCTCTCCCGATCGCGGGGGATACCGAATACACACCGAAAGATAACCGGGGGTTCGGCGGCCTCTCTGGATGCCGCAGGAGTGGCGAGAGAGCCCTCGGAGGCTCCCGCGATGCCCTCGCGACGAGGTTCGCCGTCAGCGCGGAAACAGCGGCCGCGACGGCGCCGCCTCGGCGGCCGGGTCGCGTGGCGGCCGACGCGCGACTCCGAAAGCTGTCCATGGCTGGATGGGACGCGGTGGCGCCGCAGGCCGCCTACGGGAGGACCACCTCCGCCTCGTGGCCCGGAGCGCCGGCGAGGCGTCGGTCCGTCGTGACCAGCGGTGCCGCGAGGGCCTCCGCGAGCGCCACGTACAGCGCGTCGTAGGCGGAGAGGTTGTGGCGGAGCGCCCACACCCGGTCGAGCAACGGGTGATGGGGGTGCCGCACGAGCCGGAGCGCACCCAGGTCGTCGAGGGCCTCCACGGCCCGTGCGGCCGACAGCGTGCCGGCCTGCTCGAGCCTGCGAAGAACCTGGGCGATCTCGACGTCGATCAGGTGGGGCGCGTGGAGGACCTCACCCGGGGAGAGCAGCAGATCCGCGACCCGCTCGTACGCCTCACGCCGGAGCAGGAGATCCAGCGCCGCGGACGCGTCGACGACGATCAGCGGGCGGCCCTCACGGCGTCGCAGGGCATCCGCGGAGGTCTCCCCCTCCATCACCCGCGACCGCCGCTCCAGGCGCTCCCGCATCTGCTCGGGCGTCGGTCGCTCGGCAGCGTCCCGCAACTCCGCCAGCAGGTAGTCCGACAGCGACATGCCGGCCTCGGCGGCTCTCGCCTTGAGCGTACGGTGCAGCCTGTCGGGCACGTTCCGGATCTGGATCATCTTGGACATGTGTTCAACATGCTAACATGTGCCACACATGTCAAGACGCGGGAACCGCGCCCTCACCCCCCCACCTCCCGCGTGACCTTCCCCGCCTCGTCCAGGAACTGGAGGCGGGCGACCCCCACGGAGTCCACGGACAGCCGGATCCGGGTGCGGCCCTGGGGGTCCTGGAGCACGAGGGACGCCGTGCGGTTCCGGCTGCCCAGGAACGCCCGGTGGGCGCCCAGCCCCGACGACGCCAGCTCCCGGAGCGCCTGCTCCGACGGAGTCCCGCGCGGCGCCGGTGGCGGTCCGGCGGGCCTCCGCCAGCTCGAGGATGCGCGCGATGGACACGTCGGTGCTGCGGTCCCACACGCTCAGCCCCGCGCTCCGGCTCGTGCCGTCGTCCTGGTACTGGAGCCCCACCACCTGGTCCTGGTGGAACTGGTCGAACATGAGGCCGCTGCCCGCCTCGTAGCCGTCCCCGACCACGCTTGCCGGCGAAGGTGAGCCCGCCCACCTCGTCGCCCCGCTCGTTGAAGAAGATCATCCCCGACGCCCCCGTCCGGCCGCCGGAGAGCTCCTGCGGGTACTCCTTCCCCTCGAAGGTGGGGCCGGGGAGGCGCCCCAGGCCGGCGATGACCAGCGCCGGCGTGCCGGCGTCGTTCATCACGTTGATCCGCTTCACGTCGATGACGTCGAAGGCGTCGCGACGCGGTCCGTGGAACGCCGCCACCGACGAGCGTGACGATGACCAGCGAGGACAGGAGCGCGTAGAGCTTCAGGAAGCGGAGCTCGTTCCGGATGCGGCGGGCGGTGGCATCGGTCATGGTGTCTCTCCAGGGATCGTGGGCGCCGGCCGGCCCGGGCCCTCCTGCTTGTCCAACGTTTCAAGTTTCGACAGTGTAGGGGCTCGACTTCTGTTCCTCCACATCTGCCCAGATCGCACACACCGTGATCGCCGGCAACACGATCAGCGACGAGAAGTACGGGATCATCACGGTCAACGCCGTGAAGCTGTCGGGGCTGCCCAGCAACCACATCGACGGAACGGTGGAGATCCCGATCTCCATCCACTGAGCGCGGTCAGGGTCGCGGCGGCTCCTCCGGGGGCCGCCGCGGGCTGCGCGGCGGCGGTCGCGTAGCCGGGAATCGCCGACCCGGTTATGTCTTCCTGCGCGAATGGCCTGCCCGCCGCCTTCCTCCGGAGGCCCCCTTGAACGCGCGCACGCTCCTCCCTCTGGCCGTCCTCACCCTCGCATCGCTCGCCGGCCCCGCCGCCGCGACCGCCCTGGCGCTGCAGCAGCCGCTGACCATCCAGGACCCGCCACCGCTGGGCCCCCGCGACCCGGTGGAGGTGGAGGCGTTCTTCGACGGGCTGATGGAAGCGTTCATGGTGGACCACCACGTCGCCGGCGCCGTGGTGTCGGTGGTGCGGGACGGCGCGCTCCTCTTCTCGAAGGGGTACGGCTTCGCCGACGTGGATTCGCTGATCCCCGTGGATCCCGCCACCACGCTCTTCCGCGTGGGCTCGGTCTCGAAGCTCTTCACCTGGACTGCGGTGATGCAGCTCGTGGAGGAGGGCAAGCTGGATCTCGACGCCGATGTGAACGAGTACCTCGACTTCACGATCCCGGCGACGTATCCCGAGCCCATCACGCATGCGGAACCTCATGACCCACACGCCGGGCCTGGAGGATCGGGGCTTCGGGCTCTTCGGCGAGACCGACCTGACCCGCGGTGAATGGCTGAAGCGGAACATGCCGGCGCGGGTCCGTCCCCCGGGCACGTACGCCGCCTACTCGAACTGGGGCGCCACCCTGGCCGGCTACATCGTGGAGCGCATCTCCGGGATGCCGTGGGAGGACTACATCGAGGAGCGGATCACGAAGCCCCTGGGGATGGTGTACGCCACCGGACGGCAGCCGCTGCCCGACGCGCTCGCGCCCCACATGTCAGACGGGTACGCCTTCCAGCGCGGGAAGTACGTGGAGAAGCCCTTCGAGACCATCGACGCGGTCGCCCCGGCGGGCTCCGTGAGCGCCAGCGCCGAGGCGATGGCGAAGTTCATGATCGCCCACCTCCAGTACGGCCGCCTCGGGCGACGCGCGTATCCTGCAGGAGGCGACCTCGCGCCTCATGCAGAGCCGCCAGTTCGGCCACGACCCCCGCCTCCCCGGGTTCGCCCTCGGCTTCTACGAGCAGAGCAGCCACGCCGAGCGGCTCATCGGCCACGGCGGCGACACCCAGTGGTTCCACTCCGACCTGTCGCTGCTGCCCGCCGACGGCGTCGGGGTCTTCGTCTCCACCAATACGGGCGGTGGCGGCGCGATCACGTTCGGGCCCTTCCTGGAGGCGTTCCTCGACCACTACTACCCGGTCCCCGCCGTCGCGCCCCCCGCGCCGCCGGAGGACTTCGCCGAACAGGCGGCGAAGTACACGGGGACGTACCTGTTCAACCGCCGCTCCTACACGACCTTCGAGAAGGTCTCCACCCTGGTGGGAGGCGAGATCACGGTGTCGGTGGGGGATCCGGGGGAGCTCGTCGTCGCCACGCCCCTCGGGACGTTCCGGGGCTACGAGGTGGAGCCCGGGCTCTTCCGGGACCCCGAGCCCTCCATCGACATGGCCTTCCAGGAGGACGACGCGGGGGCGGTGACCCACCTCTTCGTGGGACCGCTGCCGATCATGGCGGCCGACAAGCTCTCCTTCTGGCAGCGGCCCGCGGTGCACCGGGCGATCCTGATCGGCTGCCTCCTCCTCCTCGTCTCCACATTCGTCCTCATGCCGATCCGCTGGCTGGCGCAGCGCAGCGTGGACGGGGTGGAGCGTCTGAGGGGAGGGGAGCGGGGGTGGCGATGGCTCGCGTTGGCGCTCACGCTCGTGGACGTGGGGTTCGTCGTGGGGCTCGGCCTCATCGCCGGCAATCCCACCAGCCTCCTCGCGGGAAACGCGGGTCCGATCGAGGCCGTCCTGGTGCTCCCCATGGTGGCGGTGCTCATGACGCTGGCGGTGGTCGTCGGCGCCGTGGCTGCCTGGAGGTCACGCATGTGGGGGCGATGGGGCCGCGTCCACTACGCGCTCTTCGCCCTCGCCGCCGTGGTGTTCCTCATCGAGCTGAGCTACTGGAACCTGCTCGGCTGGAAGATCTGAGGTCGGGCCGGTCCGGCAGGGAGGGAGGGAGCACGGAAGGGGCCGACGACGCGGCCCCCTGCGTGCGATCGGCTCAGCCGCCCGCCTCCACCTGTATCGCGTTGACGAAGAGGATCTGGTCGAAGGTGCGGCTCAGCGTCTTGCTGGTGAAGCCCTTCATGACCATTCCGCCGGTCCACGAGATGGTCTGGCCCTTGCTGACCACGGTCTCGGGGCCGGCGAGCCAGATGTCCACGTCGCCGGCGGAGACGCGGGCGTAGGTGTAGCCGCCGGAGTTCATGGTCTCCTGGACCACGCCCGTCTTGGCCCCGGGGTCGAGTGGCGCGGCCCCGGCGTCGCCGGGCTTCCGGAAGGCGTCGGCGAAATAGAGGTTGTCGAACGTGCGGTCCAGCGCCTTGCTGGTGAACTCCCCCATCGACATGGGATTCACCATCAGGATCGTGTCGCCCACCCCCAGCGCCGTCACCGGCCCGGCGACCCAGATCTCCTGGCCGTTGGCGCCCAGGCGTACGTACGTGTAGCCACCACCGTCCATCGTCTCGAGAACGATCCCCCCGGCTCCCTGCTGGCCCCCGGTCGCCTGTCCGGAGACGGGCGGGTGGCCCTGGGGAAGGGAGCCGCCGGCCTGCTGGGCCGCATTGGCGGTGTCACCCCCGCGGGAGCATGCGGCGGCGAAGATCGTGAAGAGCGTGGCTGTGGAAAGCCGTCTCCATGTGCTCGGCATGTCGCGTCCTCTTTCTGTCTCGGGAGGGTCGTCCCAGAAGGGTAGCGACCCCCGCCCGGACCGGGAAGCCGGGCGGGTTCCTACCCTCCCGTGGGGCGATCCCCCACCTACGGCTGGGGTCGTGGCGCTAGCGTCCGGTGTAGGGCACGCCCTCCGTGATCCACTTCGCGGGCGGCGCCCCCTTCAGGTAGTAGTCCAGCCACTCCTTCATCTTGATGGACCAGTCCAGCTTGTTCGGCGTACTTCTGCGGGTGGTGGGGCTCGCCCGCGGTACTCGAGGAACACCGCCGGCTTGTTCAGCCGCCGCA
Organism: uncultured Gemmatimonadales bacterium; assembly: GCA_963848895.1. Lineage (GTDB taxonomy): Bacteria > Gemmatimonadota > Gemmatimonadetes > Longimicrobiales > Gaopeijiaceae > SZUA-318. The sequence goes on along the minus strand of CAWKGE010000009.1, from coordinate 126,384 downwards.
TCGCCAGGTACAGCTCGATGGACTGGTACCACGGCACCGCGTCGTCCTCGTCGCCGGCGATGATGAGCAGCGGCGTGTGGATGCGGTCGGCGAAGAAGACCGGCGAGTTGTCGATGTACTCGTCCCGCGCCTCCCACAGGCTCCCGCTCAGCCGGCTCTGACCCTTCTCGTACTGGAACTGGCGGGCGAGGCCGGAGCCCCAGCGGATGCCGGAGTAGGCGCTGGTCATGTTCCCCACCGGCGCGCCGGCGATGGCCGTCTTGAAGATGTCCGTCTGCGTGATCACGAACGCGGTCTCGTAGCCGCTCCACGAGTGGCCGTGCAGCGCGATGGCGTCCGGGTCCGCCAGGCCGATGTCGATGAGGTGCTGCACGCCCGGCACCACGGCCTTGGTGGCCGAGAAGCCCGGGCGCCCGATCTCGAAGCGCACGTCCGGCAGGAAGACGACGTAGCCGTTGGAGGCGTACAGCGGGAAGCTGGGCCGGTGGTTGATGGCCGGCTCGTTGAACTCGTGCAGGCGCTGGCTGAACAGCTCGTAGTAGTAGACCAGCACCGGGTAGCGCTTGCCCGGCTCGTAGTTGCCGGGCTTGATGACGACGCCCTGCAGCGGCGTGCCGTCGGCGCTGTTCCACTCCACCAGCTCCGACGTGCCCCAGGCGAAGTCGCCGAGGTTCGGGTTCACGTCGGTGACCTTGCGCGCGTCCGACAGGTCGGGCTTCGCCACCCACAGGTCGGGGAACTCGTCGTAGTCCTCGCGCGTGTAGAGCAGCACGTCCGCGTCGCGACGCCTTGGCGCGGAACTGGAAGCGGCGATCCTCCTCCAGCAGCCGGCGCACGCCGGCGCCGGTCCGCCCGCGCCCGGTAGAAGCCGAAGTTCTTGCGCGCGTCGTTGTAGGACGACAGCAGCAGCTCCTGCCGCGGGCCCGATGGCCTCGGCACGGGGGTCGGTGCGCACCACGCGGAACTCGAGGCGCTCCGCGGCGTCCCGCCCCGTCGGTGAGCATCCACGGGCGGCCGCCGTCGGTGGGCACCACCCAGATGTCGAACTTGTCGTAGATCAGGGCCGCGGCGTCTCCCTCGGTCCAACCACCCACGCCGTAGCCGCCCGGGGCGTCCGGCGTGTCGTGGTCCTCGTCGGCGAAGGACACGCCCAGGTCCTCGGTGACGTTGCGCGTCGAGCCGGCGGCCACGTCGTACAGGTGCCAGCTCCCGTCGTCCCAGTACGCCACGAAGCCGCCGCCGGGCGACAGGCATCGGCCGGCCCTGGATCCCCTTCACCACGGAGGTGCGCGCGCCCGTGGCCAGGTCCACCACGTAGACGTCGTCGGCGCCGCCCGTCCACGTCGCGTCGTGCTGGTAGGGCACGTCCGAGCGGGCCAGCGCCACCCGGGCGTTGCGGGGCACGTCCACCTCGGGGAGGTCGGGGCCGCCCAGGGCGACGTTGGTGCCGTCGGCCATGTGGTGGACCGCGCGGAACGTGCGGTCCTTGATCCGTGGCCACAGGATCTTCTGCTCCGGGTTGATGATCGGGTCCCGCCAGTGCCAGACGTCCACACCGCGCCCGCGCCAGGATGGCGTCGGTGTCGTAGGCGTCGAAGGCGCCGTCGGCCTCGGCGGTGTCGGGCTTCTCCAGCTCGTCCGGGCGCAGGGGGCGCCATCCGAAGAAGAGGCGGGCGCCGTCCTCGCTCCACTCCAGGTCGCTGTCGGCGGGGATGATCCACCCGTCGGGGGCGTCGTCGGGCGACGCGAGCACGCGGGTCTCACCGTCGGCCCACGCCATGAGCGAGCCCTGCGGCCGGGCCCGCGTCGTCCTCCTCGCCCGCCACCGTCAGGACGAAGCCGAGGGAGGGGACGGTCCGGGCCCAGGCGAGGCCGGCGAAGTCGCCGGAGGCCGTGGTGTTCACGGTGGTCTCGTCGCCGTCGCCCGAGGTTCGCGGACGTACAGGCCGTCCCGGGCGTGGTCGGCGGAGGCCACGGCGTAGGCGAGGAGGCCGTCCTCCTCGTGGAGGGCCCAGCGACGTACGTCGGGGATCTCGGTCTCGGCTCCCGTGGCCAGCTCGCGCAGCACCGAGCGTGGTGCCCGGCTTCCACTTCTCGTCGGCCGGGGCGGGCTTCTGGCCCGAGTCGGGGCGGGCGGCGTAGCGGTGGTAGGCCAGCCACTTGCCGTCCGCCGAGAAGGCGAAGCGCTCCACCTCGTCGAAGTGCGTCACCTCGCCGGAGGCGGTGGCCAGGAGCGCCATCCCCCGCCGGGGCGCGTCGCCCGGGCTTGGCGGTCTCGGTGGCCTCCAGCGACGGCTCGACCCGCACGGCCACCCACGCGCCGTCGTGGGAGATGACGGCGTTGCTTCCCAGGGACACGGCGTAGCGGGTGTCGCTCCGCGTGGAGCGCACGACCGCCTCGGGGTCGCCGCGGTCGGGGCGCGCCGTGAAGGCGATCCAGCGTCCGTCGGCGGAGATGGAGGGGCCCTCCACCTGGCGGATGTGCATGAGGTCGGTGAACGTGAGCGCCCGCTTCTGCTGGGCGGCGCGCGGGGAGAGCAGAGGAGGAGAAGGAAGCAGCAGGGAAGCCCGCGACGCGCGCATCGCGGAGCGGATTCGGGCGGTCACCACCGACCCTCCTGAGAATGGGCGAGCGACATCGGAACCCCGGGAACGCTCGCCCCCGGGCGCGAGGCGAGCAATGACCCCCGGAGGGGCTCCGGGGTAGCCAGTGCGTGGATCGGTCGGACTCCTCCCTCGCTCATCCTCTGCCCAGCCATGTCGACGCTTCTCGACGTCCTCCTCACCGAGCAGCTCGTGGGCATCTTCCGCGCGGCCGTGGAGAAGCGTCAGGGGCTGAACGTGAAGCTGGTCCCGGACCCCGGGCGCGACGCGGACCTGGTGGGCGACGGGGGGACCGCGGCGCGCATCGAGACCACGTCGGGCGAGTCCCTCCTGGTCACGCCGCGGCGCGTCGCGCGCGACGTGGGCGGCCACTTGCAGCGACGTGGCGCTCTTCGAGCACCTGGTGGGCTACGACTGGATCAGCCGCGACCTGTCGGAGAAGGTCCGCCTCAAGGACGAGCACTACGACCGCCTCTACCTCCATCTCCAGGGCGCGCGCGAGGTGGTCCTGGACCACCTGGGCCCCGCCGTCCACCCGCTGATGGCGTACCTGGGCAAGGTGCTGGAGCTGCGCTCGCAGAAGCTGCTCCTGCGCCGCATGGACGACGACGTGGTGGAGCTGGTCAGCCGCTGCCTCGGCGCCGCGGTGGTCGGGCCCTTCTTCACCGACGAGGACCTGGTGGAGCTGATGGAGCAGGACCGCGCGTCCCTCCAGGTGGTGGCGGCCATGTGGAAGCGCATGAACCTGGCCGCCCCGGAGCTGCAGCGCACGGTGGAGGGCGTCATGGAGATGCTCCTCCAGCGCCGCGAAGCGCACGCAGGAGGCCTGGGACCGTCTCGTCGGCGCGCCGCCGGAGAAGGTGCGGGGTGCGCTGGAGGTGTTCCGGAGGGTGGTCGAGGGCACAGTCTAGATTAGCTTTCTCCAGTCGGGTGACGTCCGGGAAGACCCCGGGTGCGCCCGGCGCCCAGCTCCCCTGGAGCCCCCTCCCCTCCGATGGTCTCGGCGCCTGCGCACTCCGGCCGAGCGGCACCCTTTGCAGGCCGCGATCCTCACCGATCCAGAGGGTACCTCGAGGAGGGCTCCCCCATGAAGCACGTGCACGCGCGCCTTGTGGCGCTGCCGATTCTCCTGGCGCTGGCGGCGCCGATCCGGGCGCAGCAGACCACCGCCGTCGTGCCGGGGTCCGTCCCCGAGTTCGGCACGATGTGGACGTTCGACGCGCCGCCGCTGGAGTACTGGCAGGCCCGCTACGGCTTCGAGGCCGACCCAGGCGTGGCTGGACCACCTGCGGCTGTCGGCGATCCGGCTCCCCGGGTGCTCGTCGTCCTTCGTGTCCGAGGACGGGCTGGTGATGACGAACCACCACTGCGCCCGCTCCTGCATCGACGCAGGTGTCCTCGGCCGACCACGACTACCTGCACAACGGCTTCGTGGCCGAGACCCGCGAGGACGAGGTGCGCTGCCCCGGGCTGTACGTGGACCAGCTCGTGTCCATCGAGGACGTGACCGCCGCGGATCCGCGGCGCCGTCACCGCCGCGACCGACGCCCGAGCAGGTCGCGCAGCGCGACGCCGCCGTCGACGGCGCTCCGCACGACGTGCGAGACCGTCGTCCGGGCTGCGCTGCCAGGTGGTCGCCTTCTACAACGGCGGGATGTACTCGCTCTACAAGTACCGCCGCTACGACGACCTGCGGCTGGTGATGGCGCCCGAGCTCGAGACGGCCTACTTCGGCGGGGACTACGACAACTTCACGTATCCCCGCTACGACCTGGACGTGTCCTTCCTGCGCGTGTACGAGAACGGCCGGCCGTTCCAGCCGGAGAACTACCTGTCGTGGAGCGAGGCCGGGGCCAAGGACGGAGAGCCCGTCTTCGTCGTGGGCAACCCGGGCTCCACCGGCCGCCTGCTGACGCTGGCCCAGATGGAGTACCTGCGGGACGTCGACGTACCCGGCCCGCCTGGCCGACTACCAGCGCCGCCTGGACGCGCTGTACGCGGCTGTCGAAGGCCGAGCCCGGAGGCCGCCCGCCGGTACGAGAACACGATCTTCGGGATCGAGAACTCCAAGAAGGCCACCCGGGGCTACCTGGACGGTCTGCTGGACGCGTCGATCATGGCGCGCAAGGAGACCTTCGAGAGCGACTTCCGCGGCGCGCATCGACGCCGACCCCGCGCTCCGGGAGCAGTACGGCGGCACGTGGGACGCCATCGCCGACGCGCAGCTCGAGCTGGCCACCTTCGCGACGCAGGCGCGCTACTACGCGCTGAACGGCTCCACGCTGCTGGGATGGGCGCTGGACCTGGTGCGCCTGGCCCGGCAGGCCGAGCTGCCGGAGGCCCAGCGGCTTCCGGCCTTCCAGGGGAACGGCCTCGACCGGGTGCGGCAGGCGCTGCTCCGCGACCGGCCCCTGGACACCGACCTCGAGCGGCTCCAGCTCGCCGGATGGCTGGCGGCCGCGCGGGACGCCCTGGGCGCCGACGACCCGCTGGTGCGGGCGCTCCTGAGGGACGCACCCCGGAGGCCGCCGCCGAGGCGCTGGTGGGCGACAGCGAGCTGGCCGACGCCGGCTCGAGCGGCGCTCGCTGGTGGAGGGCGGCCTGGCGGCGGTGGACGGATGCGCCGACCCGATGGTGCAGGCCGTGCGGGACCTGGAGCCGGTGGCCGACAGCTACGTGAAGCGTGCCGCCGCGCTGAACGCGGTCATCTCGGCGAACGCCGCGAAGCTCGGCCAGGCCATCTACGCCGCCTACGGCACCGCGCTGCCGCCGGACGCGACGTTCACCCTGCGGATCAGCGACGGGGTGGTGAAGGGCTTCCCCATGAACGGCACCATCGCGCCCGTACAAGACCAGCTTCTACGGCCTGTTCGCCCGCGCCGCCGAGTTCGACGACCAGCCACCCTTCCAGGTGCCGGCGCGCTGGCGCGAGCGGGAGAACCAGCTCGACCTGACCACGCCCTTCGACTTCGTGTCCACCGCGGACATCATCGGCGGCAACTCGGGAAGCCCCGTGGTGAACCGGGCCGGCGAGGTGGTGGGCCTGGTGTTCGACGGCAACATCGAGATGCTGCCCAACCGCTTCATCTTCACGGACGAGGTGTCGCGCTGCGTGAGCGTGCACTCGATGGCGCTCATCGAGGCGCTGCGCAGGGTGTACGACGCGGCGCACATCGCCGACGAGCTGCAGGGACGGAACCGGTAGGCCGATGGTGGTCGCCGCCCCGCCCTCCAGAGGGCGGGGCGGCGACGGGCCGCGGCTCCCGGCGGGTGCGCCGGTCAGTCGGCGCGCAGCGCCGCGGAGGGCTCGAGGCGCGTGGCCCGCCGGGCCGGCAGCCAGCACGCGAGCCCCGCCACCGCCGCCAGCACCCCGATCACGCTCAGCCAGGTGAGCGGGTCGGTGGCCTCGACCCCGAAGAGCACCGAGGCGAGCAGGCGCGTGGCCGCCCACGCGACGAGGAGGCCGGCGAGGACGCCCACACCCGCCGGCGCCAGCCCTTCCGCCATGGCCCGGCCCACGATCCGCCGGCGCGAGGAGCCGAGGGCCATGCGCACGCCGAACTCGGGGGTGCGACGCGCGACCGCGTGGGCCACGACGCCGTAGACGCCGATCGCCCCGAGGCCGAGGGCGAGCAGACCGAAGGCGCCGACCAGCGCGGTGAGGAACCGGTCGGACGCGATCGACTCCGCCACCACGTCGGACATCGTGGACATGCGCGCGACGGTGATGTCGGGGTCGGTGGCCTCGACGGCGCGCCTCGCGGCGGGCGCCAGGGATGCCGGGTCGCCATCCGTACGCAGGACGACGAACATGGTCCGGAACGTCCACTGGTCATGGGGGAGATAGATCTCGGGCGCGGGGTCCCGCGCGAGGGCCGTCTGGCGGACGTCGCCCACCACCCCGACCACCGTCCACTCGAAGGAGTCCGCGGAGAGCAGGCGAACGTGCTTGCCGAGGGCGGCACCGCCGGGCCACAGCCGGTCGGCGAGCGCCCGGTTCACCACCATCACCGGCGGGGCGTCGCGGCGGTCGGCGTCCGTGAACCAGCGCCCGTCGAGGAGCGGGATGCCCAGGGTGCCAAGGTAGCCTGGCGTCGCCGCCCGGATGTTCGCGGCTGGAGGCTGCGCGTCGGCGGCCGGCTCGTTGTCCTCCGCCCAGATGGGGTACCGGTTGTTCACCTCCGTGAGGGGCAGCGCCTGGATCGCGCCCACGGAGCTCACGCCCGGGATCGCCGCGAGGTCACCCCAGAGCAGGTGGAACGCGGGATCCGCTCCGTCGTCTCCCTCCGCCGGTGGCACGGCCACCTGGAAGGTGAGCACGCCGTCCGACCGGAAGCCCGGGTCGACCGCGCGGAGCTGGAGCAGGCTGTTCACCAGCAGGCCCGACGCCACCGCGAGCACGAGCGAGAGGCACACCTCGGCGGCAATGATCGCGGACATGATGCGCCCCGACCCCGTGGCCCCGGCAGTGCCGCGCGTGCTGCCGCCCAGCGCCGCGCCGGGGTCGAGACGCGTCGCGCGCCACGCGGGGAGCAGGCCGAACACCAGCGAGGACAGCAGGGAGATCCCGATCGCGAAGAGGAGCACCGTCGCGTTCACGTGGACTTCGTCCACGCGGGGGAGCCCCCCGGGGGCGAGGGAAGCCAGCGTGCCGAGGGTCGCCCAGGCGGCCACCGTTCCCGTCACGCCACCGAGCAAGCCCAGGACCAGGCTCTCGGTGAGGAGCTGCGCGACGATCTGCCCGCGCCCGGCACCCAGGGCGGTGCGGACCGCCACCTCGCGGCGGCGGGCGCCGGCCACGGGCGAGAAGCAGGTTGGCCACGTTGGCGCAGGCGACGAGAAGGACCAGGCCCACGGCGCCGAGCAGGATACCGAGGGTGCGGCCGAAGTCTCCGACCAGGGCGTCGCGCAGGGAGACGACCGTCGCGCTCGCCGCCGTGCGGCCGTCCACGTCCGTGGGGAACCGCTCGGAGAGCCGTGCGGCCGCGGCGCGCAGGTCGCGGGCGGCCGCCTCGGGCGAGACCCCCGGCGCGAGGCGCGCGATGCGGGTGGACACCCACCAGCTCTCGTCGGTCCCCACCGTGGTGCCGGGCTCGACGTCCTGGGGCACCCACAAGCGGGTGCGAGCGTCGAGGGGGCGGAAGTCGGCGGGCATGACGCCGACGACCGTGTAGGGCGTCGACAGGATCCGCACCGTGCGCCCGACCACCTCCGGGTCCGCGCCGTACCGTTCCCGCCACAGCGCGTGGCTGAGCACCACGACCCGGGATCGATCGCGGTCCTGGTCCTCCGTCACGAAGGTGCGCCCGAGGAGCGGGCGGGCTCCCAGCACGTCGAACCATGCGGGAGACACGCGCGCCCCGCGCACCTGTTCGGCTCCGCCCTCACCGGTGAGCGGAAGGTCGGCGTTCGACGCGCCGGCCATCGCGGTGAAGGAGCGGGTGTTCCGCTCCAGCCATTCCGACGCGCGCGTGTTCGTGACCATGCCCGGCCACACCATCACGAGCCGGTCGGGTCGGACGTAGGGCAGCGGCCGGAGCATGACGCCGTCGACGAAGCTGAAGATGGCGGCGTTGGCGCCGATACCGAGCGCGAGCGTGAGGATCGGCGACGAGCGCGAAGCCCGGGCTCCGCGCGAGCGATCTGAGGGCCAGGCGGACGTTGCGGACCGTTCCCATGATCACCTCCTCCCGTCGTTCGGCGCGCTCCCGGCCCGCCGCGATCCCGCGGCACTCGGCTTCGATGCCTTCCCGGTCCCCGAAGCGACGAAGCACCTCGCGCCGCGCCTCGGCCTCGTCCCAGCCTTCGGCGACCAGCTCCTCGACCCGACCCTCCACGTGGAAGTCGAGCTCCGCGTCGATCTCCCGTGCGACGTCCGCGTCGCCCCGCAGCAGGCGGCGGAGGCCGTCCCAAGCGGACCGCCGCCTCACGCCGGCAGGTCTCCCTCGACCACGGCGGCCACGCGCAGCGCGCGGGAGACCGCGCGCACGTGCGTCACCCACTTTTCGGTCTCCCGCTCCAGGTGGTGGCGGCCGTCGGCGGTGAGCCGGTAGAACTTGGCCCTCCGGTTGTTTTCCGACGTGCCCCACTCGGCGTCGAGGAGGCCGTCGCGCTCGAGCCGGTGCAGCGCGGGGTAGAGGGCGCCTTCGTCGATGGACAGCGTGGCCTCGCTGGCCGCGTGCAGAGACCGCTGGATGGCGAGGCCGTGCAGCGCCCCGTCCGCGAGTGCGCGCAGGATGAGGAGGTTGAGCGTTCCGTACAGCGTGTCCGACGTGATGCGGGCCATGCGCGCTCCCCGGGGAGGTGTCCCCTTAGCTGATAAGGGAAGGTGCCCGCGCTCCCCTAAGCTGTCAAGGTGAGGTATGGAAGGGCCCGGAGGACCGGTGCCGGTGACGACGGTGCCATTCCCTGGGAGACGGGCGACGGTGGCGCCCCGGGGATCCTCGCGAGAGCCGGGGGTACGTATCGGAACCTACCCGCCGCGACACCTTCGACGGTCCGCCCATCCATGCGAAGCCCTTCCATCCTCGCCGGCCTTCTCCTCCTCGCGCCTCTGGGCGCGCGGGCGCAGTCGCCCACCGACACCGGGCGCTTCACGCACGCGGATACCCTGCGCGGCTCCAACGGCCCAGCGCGCGCCTGGTGGGACGTGACGTTCTACAACCTGCACGTCGGCGTCAGCCCGGCGGATTCGACCATCTCCGGGTGGAACGAGATCGCGTACCGCGTGACAGAGCCGGGCGACGAGATGCAGATCGACCTGCAGGAGCCCATGCAGGTGGACAGCATCCGACAGGACGGCTACCTGCTGACCTGGCAGCGGGACGGGAACGCCTTCTTCGTGAGGCTCCCCGCCCCGCAGCTTCCGGGAGCGACGAGCTCGGTGATGGTCTACTTCAGCGGCCGGCCGAAGGTCGCCCTGCGCCCGCCGTGGGACGGCGGCTACATCTGGCAGCGCGACAGCCTGGGCAACCCGTGGGTGGCCACCGCCAACCAGGGGCTGGGCGCCAGCGTCTGGTGGCCGAACAAGGACTACATGGCCGACGAGCCGGACAGCCAGCGGGTCGCCGTGACGGTGCCCACCCCGATGATCGACGTCTCCAACGGGCGCCTGCGCTCCACCACGGTGAACGACGACGGGACGACCACCTTCTCCTGGTTCGTCACCTCGCCGATCAACAACTACAGCATCTCCGTGAACGCGGGCACGTACGCGCACTGGCGGGAGCTCTACGACGGCGAGCTGGGCACGCTCACCATGGACTTCTGGCCGCTGGCCTTCCACGAGAAGGCGGCCCGCCACCAGTGGGCACAGGCGCGGGACATGCTCGCCTGCTTCGAGCACTGGTTCGGGCCGTATCCGTGGTATCAGGACGGCTACAAGCTGGTGGAAGCGCCGCACCTGGGGATGGAGCACCAGAGCGCGGTGGCCTACGGGAACGGCTACCAGAACGGCTATCGCGGAACCGACCTGTCGGGCACGGGGCAGGGGCTGTCGTGGGACTTCATCATCGTGCACGAGAGCGCCCACGAGTGGTTCGGCAACAGCATCACCGCGAAGGACGGCGCGGACCTCTGGATCCACGAGAGCTTCGCGAACTACGCAGAGAACCTCTACATCGAGTGCCGGACCGGCTCCAAGGAGGCCGGCGCCGAGTACGTGATCGGCACCCGCGCCCGCATCCGGAACGACCGCCCCATCGTCGGAGCCTACGGCGTGAACAACGAGGGCTCGGGCGACATGTACTACAAGGGCGGCAACATGCTGCACACGATCCGCCAGCTCGTCGACGACGACGACGCGTGGCGGGGCATCCTGCGGGGCCTGAACGAGACGTTCTGGCACCAGACCGTGACCAGCGCGCAGATCGAGGACTACATCGCGAGCCAATCGGGGCTCGACCTGTCGGCGGTATTCGACGAGTACCTGCGCACGACGCTGGTGCCCACGCTCGAGTATCGGATCGCGAACGGGAAGCTCTCCTTCCGCTGGACCGACGTCGTGCCGGGCTTCGCCATGCCCGTGCGGGTCATGCTCCAGCCGGGGACGCCGTCGTGGATCCGGCCCACCGAGCGCTGGCAGGAGGTGGACGTGGGCGTGTCCCGCGAGGACTTCCTGGTGGACCCGAACTTCTACGTGAACGCCGAGTCGGTGAAGACGCCGGGAGCCTGACGTGCGGCTGCGGGAAGCGGCCGACGCACCGCCCGGGCTCGGCCGCGCGGTCCGGGCGCCGCGCTTGACCTAAATCGTTTAGGCGTTTATCGTCCGGTTACCTAAACGATTTAGGCTATCCGCCGAGAGACGACCTCATGGACGATTCCCCCCTCGCCGTGGTGCAGGGCACCCTCGAGCTCCTGGTGCTCAAGACGCTCCATTCCGCGGGCCAGCTCCACGGCTTCGCGATCCTGGACTTCATCCGCCGCGCCACCGACGACCGGCTGGTGGTGGAGGAAGGGGCCCTCTATCCCGCGCTGCACCGCATGGAGCGGCGGGGATGGCTGGGTGCGGACTGGGGCGTGTCCGAGAAGGGGCGACGCGCCAAGTACTACGGGCTGACGGACGCGGGCGAGGCGGCGTTGGCGGCGGAGGAGCGCCGCTGGGCCTCCTACGTGGACGCGGTGGCGCGCATCGCGCCGGACGCGGCGACCTGAGGCGCGAGGGGATGAGCACGGGAGACGGGGGGGCACGCTTCAACCGGGGCCGCGCCCCGCGGGACCCTTCGGAGGCGGCGAAATGGGAGGTGGAGCATCACCTGGCCGAGCTGGCGGACCGGCTGGTCGAGGAGGGGATGACTCCCGATGAGGCGCGTCGGGAGGCGGAGCGGCGGTTCGGCGACCCCACGGGGTATCGGACGCGCCTGGAACGGGACGAGCGGAGGAGGCGGACGGCGATGAGGGGGACGGAGTTGTGGGGGCTCGTGACGGCATCGGTGGGCAGTGTAGCGCGTACACTGCGTAGAAGCCCGGGCTTCGCGGTGGGCGTGATCCTCACGCTGGCGCTGGGGATCGGCGCGAACGCGACCATGTTCGGCGTGCTGGACCGGCTGCTCTTCAGCCCGCCGGCGCACATCGTCGACGCGGACGCGGTGCGCAGGGTGATGGTGGAGCGGTCCTTCATGGGCCGACCGACCCGCTCCGAGACGATGGCGTATCCGGACTATCTCGACCTGAAGCAGGCGTCGGCCTTCCAGGAAGTGGCCGCGTGGTCGGGCCCGGGCCGGTACACGCTCGGCAGCGGCCCGGACGCGACCCGGGTGCGTGCTACGCTGGCCACCTGGGACTTCTTCCCCCTTCTCGGCGTGCACCCCGTACTCGGCCGGCTCTACGGTGAACAGGACGACCGGGTGGAGGCGGAGAGCACCGTGGTGCTGGGGCACGAGTTCTGGGAGCGCGCATACGGTGCGGACCGAGGCGTGCTGGGACGAACCCTCGTCGTCTCGGGACATCCGTTCACGATCGTGGGCGTCGTGCCGGCGGGCTTCACCGGCGTCGACCTCGAGCCGGTGGATCTCTGGCTTCCCCTCGTCAACGCGGGGGTCGTGCTGAACGGATCCCAGTGGCGGGACAGCCGGGGGTGGTACTGGATGAGCGCGGTGGCGCGCCTGGCACCCGGCGTGGATCCGGGCCGGGCGGCGGCGGAGGCGACGGCGCTGCACCTGAACGGCCGGCGCGAGATCATCGAAAAGGGACATTACGAAGCGGATGCCCGGATCGCGTTGGATCCGCTCATCGCCGCACGCGGGCCGGAAGCCTCGGGCGAGGCGAAGGTCGCCCGCTGGCTCGGCGGCGTGAGCCTCCTCGTCCTCCTCATCGCCTGTGCCAACGTGGCGAACCTCTTCCTGGCCCGGGGCACCCGCCGCCGCCGCGAGGTGGCGGTTCGGCTCGCCCTCGGCGTGGGGCGCGGGCGCCTCGTCGGCGTGATGGTGGTGGAGTCGGTGGTGCTGGCGGCCCTGGGGGGAGCCGTCGCGATGCTGCTCTCGTACTGGGGTGGGGGCGCCCTGCGCAGCGCCCTCCTGCCGGGCGTGTTCTTCCCCGGCGGGGCGGTGGGTGGCCGGGTGGTGGCGTTCACCCTGGCTACCGCGGTGCTCGCGGGCCTGCTGGCGGGCGTCGGGCCCGCCCTCCAGGCGACGCGGGCCGACCTGTCGGGAGACCTGGCCATGGGCGCCGGCGGCAGCTCGGACCGGCGGTCCCGCACGCGGGGCGGTGCTCACGGTCGCCCAGGCGGCGCTCTCGGTGGTGCTCCTGGTGGGGGCCGGGCTTGTTCGTGCGGAGCGTGGGCGAGGTGCGAGGGCTGGATCTGGGGCTGGACACGGATCGTCTCGCCATGGCGACGCTGGAGTTCGGGACGACGGGGATCTTCCCGGTCGATGCAGTCCGACTCGGCGACCACCGACGCCGATCGGAACGCGATCTACGCCGACGCGATGGAGCGCGTGCGCGGCGCTGCCGCGGCGTGGAGGACGTGGCGGGCACCAACTCGCCCTTCCAGTGGGCCTTCGCGGACAGAGCTGAAGGTCCCCGGCATCGACTCCTCCCGCAGCTCCCGGGCGGGAGGCCCGTACTTCCAGGACGTCACGCCGGGGTACCTCCGCACGGTCGGGCCTGCGCATCGAGGCGGGGGCGGGGCCTGCAGGAGTCGGACGGGGCCGGTGCAGCGCCGGTGGCCGTCGTGAGCGAGACGATGGCGCGCACGCTGTGGCCTGACGACGGACCCGCTGGGCAAGTGCCTGATGGTCGGGGAAGGACCCGAAGGAGTGCACCACCGTCGTGGGCGTGGTCGAGGACGCCTCCCGGGGCGAGCTGCAGGAGGAGCCGTACATGGCGTACTACCTGCCGCTGGCCCAGCACGAGGACCGCGACATGAACGCCTTCTACGTCCGCACGTCGGGCGACCCGGCGGAGACTCGCGGCCGCGGCGGCGCCGCTGCTTCGTGGCTTCGATCCCGCGGGTGCGCTTCGCGACGGTCCGGCCCGTTGCGCGACGATGCTCGAGCCCGCAGGCCCGCGCGTGGACGCTGGGTGCGACCATGTTCTCGGTGTTCGGCCTCCTGGCGGTGCTGGTGGCCGCCATCGGCCTGTACGGCGTGCTCGCCTTCGACGTCGCGCAGCGGACGCGGGAGCTGGGCATCCGCACGGCGCTCGGCGCGGAGCGGGCCGGCTGCTGGCGTGCGTGGTGTCACCGGGCGCCTGCTCCTCGGCGGCGCCGGGCGTCGTGCTCGGGCTGGCGGTCGCGCTGGCGGCGGGCCCATACGCTGCCGGGCCTGCTCTTCCACGTCTCGCCCCGCGATCCCCGTCGTGCTGGGCGGGGTGGCCGTCGTGCTCCTGGCGGTGACGGCGGCGGCGAGCCTGCTGCCCGGCGCTGCGCGCCACGCGGGTCGACGCCTCGGTGGCGCTGCGGGCGGAGTGATCCGCCGACGGGGACGGCCAAACGAAGCGGGGCCCGCGCCGGTGATCGGCGCGGGCCCCGGGCGCTTTCCGGCCGCGAGGGCCGGCGGCGTCGCTCAGCGACCCCGCTTGATGATCGCTTCCTGGATCTCGATGTACGTGTTCACGCCGGTGAGGAACTGCTCCATGTTGACGTTCACCGTCTTCGGGTAGTCGCCCACCTTCCGCAGCAGGCTCAGCGCCTGCTGGAACTTCGGCAGCGTCGCCTTCGCGGTGGCCAGCGTGGCGGGCTTCTGCTCGTTCGAGCGCCGCCTGGTAGATGCTGTAGCCGTGCCAGAAGTTGAGCTGCTGCGTCAGCGCGGTGCCGAGGTTCGGGCATCTGCTTCGCCGCGCCGATCAGCTTGATGGCGTAGTCGTAGTTGTTCTTCTGCACGCCCTTCGCGTAGGCGTCGGCGAAGATCATCCGCGCCGCGGTCTCCGCCTGCTGGGGATCGGCGGTCGCGACGCTCTTCAGCGTCGCCGACCGCCTCGTCGACCCGCCCGGCCTCGACGAGCCACTTGCCCTTGCGCAGGCTGTACGCCGTGTTGGACGGGATCGATCTCGCCGGCATGGTCGAGCGCCGTGATGGCCTCGTCGAGCTTGCCGGTGCGCTGCAGCGCGTCGGCGTACATCGACCAGATGGCGTCCTCCTGCGGGTGCGTCTCGCAGCGCCTGGTCGGCCACGCGTGATCGCCTCGTCCAGCTCGCCGAGCTGGATGTGCGCGGCGATGATGCTGCGCAGCTCGCCCACCGGCGTGTCGGCGCCCTTGGCCGCGAACACCTTCTTGTACGCGTCGATGGCCTGGCGGTAGTAGTTGGCCGCCTCGGGCGACACCGCGCCGCCGTCCTCGTTGTCGGTCCGCGGCCTCGTCGTTGACTTCCTGGCCCGCCGCGAACGCGAAGCCGCCGAACTGCTCGATGAGGTCGATGTTCTCCGGATCGACGTCGAGCCCTTCCTGGATGAGCTGCATGGCGCCGGCCGGGTCACCGGCCTGGGCGAGCTCGTACGCGATCTTCATGCGGACCGCGGCGCTGCCCGGGTTCAGCTCCAGGTACTGCGAGTAGTAGTCGAGCGCCTGCGTCGTCCTTGCCCTGCTTCGCCGAGATGTAGCCGGCGAGCTGGAGCGCGTCCTCGTGGAACTGGTTGAGCTCCAGCACCCGCTTCAGCTCCTCGAGCGCCTCGGGAAGCTGGTCCGAGTCGAAGAGGATGCGCGCGCGCAGGTAGCGGGTGCCGATGGCGTTCGGGTTGAGCTCGAGCGCCTCGTCGCAGTTGCGCAGCGCGGCGTCCCACTGCTGGCTCCCCGCGTAGTCCGAGCAGATCGCCGCCGCGCGGACCTGCTGCTGGTAGCGGTCGAACTGGTCGAAGATGTGCTGGGCCGCTTCCTTGTCCTGCTTCTCGCCGGCGGTCGTGGGATCGACGTCGAACACCTCGCTCGAGCTCACGTCCCAGAACGCCGCGTTGACCGTGTAGGCGTCCTTGGTCCGCGAGTAGGACGCGCACAGCGCGACCTGGGCGTTCATCTGCGCCGCGAGCTGGCGGGTGCGGACGCAGTCGAGATCCTCCCACTTCATCTTGAACCGCTTGAGGTTCGTCTCGATCTCCTTCTTGTCGATCGACTGGTGCGTCGCGAGCCCGCCGACGAGCTCGCGCAGATCCTTGGCGGCGTTCTCGCCGAACTTCTTGTCCGCGCCCTCGAGGGGCTGGAAGTTCGGGATGAGGACGCGGAACCGCTCCTGGGCACCGAGGCTCGCCGCCGGGACGACGACGAGCGCCGGTCGACAGGACGAATGAGCGTACGGTGGAGCCGTCCGAGCATTGTGGGAACCTCCCCTGGGGGTACGCACAACACCTGGCCGCCGCCCCAGCGCGACGACCAGGAATCCTTCCACTATACATCGACGAGGGCGCCGATGTTACACGTGAGAACGCTCCTTCCGGGCAACCCTGGGCAGCCATCACCGCGAGCGCCCACTCCGCTCGGTCCCGCGCACCACCCCTCGGCCCCGCCGGCGGCGGCCGAAACAGCACCACCGTCGATTACGGGGACCCCGCGGGCCTTCGCAAGTCTTTGCTCATCGTTCGCCTGAGGGGTGGCGCGACGGAGGTTCTCTCGCGACCCGTACGCCCCGAACGCGCAGGTTCGCGCTGCATCACACGCGAGGCCGTCGTGTATAAACACTCACGGGCCGGGGGCAACAGCGGACGTTGCCGGACCTGGCGGACGGTAGCGCGAGCCGGGCTGCGCCGACCCGCCACGTGCCAGCGCTCACGGGCCTCGAGCCTGAACCGATACTCGTACTCGTCCGTACGGGAGCGAGTATTCCGGCAGGGCCGTCGGGCCCCAGGAGTCGATGCCGCCGACGCCCATCTGGCGGAAGTCGACGTTCAGGTAGACGGCGTCCCGCGGGCGCAGCTCGCCCCAGTGGCGCTGTGCCTTCGCGGGCCGGGGTCGAGGTCCTCGCGGGCGTAGGGGATCGCCGTGACCTCCAGGAGCGGCTCGCCCTCCACCCGCAGCCCCCAGCCCTCGTCGTCCCGAGCTCGAGCCAGCGCACGTCGGTGCGGTTGCCGGTCTCCTGCGGACGGACGTAGGGGTGCGCCCACTCGGCCACGTCGAGCGACCAGCGCCCCACGAACGCCGCCGTCTTGCGGTCCCAGTACGACTCCATCGGTCCGCGCCCGAACCACTCGGCGCGATGGTAGCGCGCCGGCAGCCGGTGCGCATCCCGAAGCGCGGCAGGCGCGGCAGGTCCGCGCCCTCGACGGGGTCGAGCCGCTCGCCCACCTCGAGCGTGCCGTCGGGCGCGAGCGTGTAGGTGAGCGTGAGCGGCGAGTCCCCCGCGGGGATGTGTCCGGTCACGGTGACCCGCGCCGTGCCGTCGGCGCCCGGGTCGCCGCGCTCGATCCGCTCGACCGTGAAGCTCCGGCCCCGCGTCCTTCCAGACGGCCAGGTGCAGCTGCCAGTCGCCGCCGAAGTCGTTGTCCGTGGGCGCACGCCAGAAGTCGGGCGCCGAGCGGGGCGTCGAGCAGCTCCCGATCGCCGACGCGGTAGGCGCGCAGCAGCCCGTGCCGCGGTCCATCTCGGCGCGTGACGTCGCCCGCGGCGAGGACGAAGACGCCCCGCCGACCTCGCGGAGCTCGGCGCGGCCCGGCCGGCCGGGGCGTCGCGGGCGCCGGGCCGCCGGGCATGCCGAGATCGAGCTGCGTCGCGCCTCCTCGTGGCCGGCGGGCAGGAGCCCGTCGTCGGCGCGGCGCAGGTAGCGCACGTCCAGGTGGTACTCGGCCCCGGGCTTCCAGTCACGCGGGGAGCGGGAGCGCGACGTCCGCGCTCGCGCCCGGCGCCGACCGGCGGCAGGTCGCGCCGAGCCCTCGGCGACCACGGCGCCGTCCTCGCGGAGCCTCCAGCGCAGGTCGAGGCCCGACAGGTCCCGGAACTGGTAGCGGTTGTGGACGCGCATCCGACCGTGGACCGCGTCCACCGCCTCGGTCCGCACCCACTGGTAGACGGCCTTCACCTCCCAGTAGTGCGGGTTCGGCCGGCGGTCGGGCTGCACGAGGCCGTTGATCAGGAAGTTGCCGTCGGACGGCGTGCCCGGAGGGCCGAAGTCGCCGCCGTACGCCCAGATCGTGTCGCCCGCCGCGGTGACCTTGCGGAGCCCCTGGTCGACCCAGTCCCAGATGAAGCCGCCCTGCAGCTTCGGCTAGCGCGTCGATGATCTCCCAGTAGTCGGCGAAGTTGCCGACGCTGTTGCCCATCGCGTGCGCGTACTCGCACATGATGAGCGGCCGCGGATCGTCGCCCCGGGCGTAGCTCTCGAGGTGCTCGAAGCCCGGGTACATCGGCACGTAGAGGTCGGTGTTCCACGAGCGCCCGGCGCGCTCGTACTGCACCGGGCGGGTGGGGTCGCGGCCTTTGATCCACGGTAGGTGGCCTCGAAGTTCGACGCCGTTGCCCGCCTCGTTGCCCAGCGACCAGAAGATCACCGACGGGTGGTTCTTGTCGCGCTCCACCATGCGCCGCGTGCGCGCCATGTGCGCGCGTCGCCAGTCGGGGTCGTTGCCGAGCGTGACCTCGGGGTCGTAGCCCATCCCGTGGGACTCGATGTTCGCCTCGTCGACGAGGTACAGGCCGAGCTCGTCGGCCAGGTCGTACCAGCGCGGGTCGTCGGGGTAGTGCGAGGTGCGCACGGCGTTGATGTTCGCGGCCTTCATGAGCCGGATGTCCTCGCGCATCGACGCGACGGTCACCACGTGGCCGGTCGACGGGATCGTGCTCGTGCCGGTCCACCCCCTCGATGGTGATCGGGACGCCGTTCACGCGCACCTGGCCGTCCGCGATCTCCACGGTGCGGAAGCCCACCCGCAGCGGCACCGACTCGGCCGTGCCTCCGCCGGCGTCCGCCAGCGTCAGGACCAGCGTGTAGAGCTCGGGCGTCTCGGCCGTCCACCGGCGCACGGCCGGGATCGTGCGTCGGAAGGTGCGCGTGTGCCGTGCCTCCGGGCGCGAGGCCGCGGGCGGCGCCACGCGCTCGTCGAGGACCGGGTCGCCCGACGGCTCCAGGAGCTCGACGCGCAGCGCCGCCGGGCTCGCCGCCCTCCGCGTCGCGAGCGACGGTCACGTCCAGGTCGAGGACGCCGTCGCGGTACGCGTCGTCCAGCCCCGCCCGCACCCACACGTCGGCGAGGCGCGTGTGCGGCTCGGCGTAGAGGTAGACGTCGCGCTCGATGCCGCTCAGGCGCCAGAAGTCCTGGTCCTCCAGGTAGCTGCCGTCGCTCCAGCGATAGACCTCGCACGGCCAGGAGGTTGCCGGCCCGCGTGCACGTAGCGGGTCACGTCGAACTCGGCCGGCAGCTTGCTCCCCTGCGAGTAGCCGACCTTGCACGCCGTTGACCCAGACGTAGACCGCCGAGTGCACGGCGCCGAAGTGCAGCACGACGCGGTCGCCCGCCCACGCCTCGGGCACCGTGAACCAGGTGCGGTAGTGCCCGACCGGATCGTCGTCGTGCCGGATGAACGGCGGGTTCTTCTCGAAGGGGTAGTCCGAGTTCAGGTAGATCGGGCACGCCGTATCCCTGCAGCTGCCAGTCGGAGGGCACCGGGATGCGGTCCCACCCGGCGTCGTCGAAGTCCGGGCGGTAGAAGTCCTGCGGGCCCCCGTCGGGAGTCGGCGCCCACCGGAACGCCCACCGTCCCGTCGAGATCGACGACGCGGCCCGACGCGATGCGGTCCCGGGCCAGCGCCCGCGCGCGGCTCTCGAAGGGGAAGAACGTCGCCCGCGGCGGGAGCTTGGCGAGCTCCACCACCGAGGGGTCCTCCCAGTGGGGACGGAGGCTCCGGAGAAGGCCGCGGGCGAGCGCGGACGTGTCGGCGGCCGGCGCCACGCCGTCCAGGTGTGACGCCGCCAGCCGCGCGGCGGCGTCCGGCGAGGGGGCGCGCATCAGCGTGCCGGCGGGCACCGAGGGCCCCGAGACGATCCAGATCGCGCGTCCGTCTCCGGCGCGCCCGTCGCTGGTGACCAGCACCAGCCAGTCCTCGCCGGCGAAGGTGGGGCGCGCCCGGACCGCGTCGAGGAGGCGCGCGACCTCTCGATCCGCGGCCTCCAACGCCACGACGGCGTCGTCGGCGGACCCGGCGGACCCCACAGGGATCCGGGCGACGACGAGCTGCAGCCCCGTCCGGTCCGAGGGCCTCGATCGCCTCGTCCGTGCCCACCGCGACGGGAATGCCACGGACCGAGCGGCCGTGCGCCGCGTCGCTCCAGGAGGTCGCGCCGAAGCCGGCGCCCGAGCGCACGCGGTCCGTCCACATGCCGCCGGCGCGCAGCGCGTCCAGCGCGGGCGTCCAGGCCTCGGCCATGGCATCCACGCGGACCCCCTCGAGGCGAAGGACCAACACCCCGGGCGTTCTCGCCTCCGCGGTGACGGACGGGGAAGCGGGGAGGGCCCGGGGACCGGGAGACGGAGCCGGACCTGCGAAGGAGAAGGCGAGCACCAGAAGAAGGAGCCGGGCCATGGTCGTCACCGGGACGTCGGTATGAGGTCGGAGGCGAGAGTCGGCCGAACGCGCCTCCGACGTGCAAGCTACCGGGCCGCCGCGGGGCGCACCACGAACGCGTCTACCGCGGACGGGAGCGGGGGCCCGCTCGGGGTCATGGCGCCGGCGGAGGCGCAGGCGCCGCGCCGCCGGGCATCGCCGGCATCACCGGCAGCACGATGCGCGACGCATGGCCCGCGTCGTGCCAGACGGTGTTGTCCGCCTTCACCTCCCGGCGGTTCCTCCCCAGCGGCTCGCCGGTGTTGGGGTTCACGTCCCAGCGGGGGAAGTTGCTGCTGGACACGTCGACGCGGATGCGGTGGCCCTTCTTGAAGACGTTGGCGGTGGGGAAGGGCTCGATGGTGAGCTCGTAGACCTCGCCGGGCGTGATGAGGTCGCGCGTGTGCCGCCCGTTGCGGTAGCTCGCGCGCACGATGCGCGTCGGTGAGGTTGAGGTCGAAGCCCGAGGGGAAGTCCGCGCTGGGCGGATACACGTCCACGAGCTTCACCGTGAAGTCGGTGTCCACGGCGTCGGACGACGCGTACAGCGTCGCCGTGATGGGCCCGACCACCGTGACCGCCTCGGCGAGGGGCTCGGTCTGGAACACCACCACGTCGCTCCGCGCCGACAGCGGCAGATAGGGCGGGCGGCTCCCGACGAAGTCCGGGCGCTCGCGCTGGTCGTAGGCGCCGTCCTTCACCCGCGCGGAGACGTTGCCGCCCAGCGTCGGGACGGGATGCGTCGGGTCGAAGGTGAACGTCGTCGACGACGCGGCCTCGGCCGGCGGCGCGGTGCGACAGCGTCCCGTCCGCGTGGAAGTAGTACGACGTGGGCCGCGCCTCGGGGAGCGGCCAGCCGTCGGCATCCATCCAGTAGCCACCGTGGCGCAGGCGCCCGTCGGCGTCCTTCGCTTCCGTCCCCCGTGCCCATGACGAAGAGGCGCACCGGCTTCGCCCGCGGGTGCGGCCGCGTCGGCTCCGAGGAGCCGGTCGAACCAGCGGAGCTGAAAGCCCGTGTCGAAGTCGGCGATGGCGGCGTCGGGGCCGAAGTCTACGTCCCCGGCGTACGTGCGGCGCGTTCCCGCGAGTGGGTCCACGGCCCGACGATCAGGCGCATGGGCGACGACTTCAGGCGGGACAGCTCCACGTAGTTCTCGAGCGTCCCCCGCAGGAAGATGTCGTACCATCCGCCGATGTGGACCATCGGCACGTCCGCGGTCTGCGGGTAGTACTCCTCCCAGTTCATCCCCATCCCCTTCCAGTAGTCGTCGTAGTCGGAGTGGGTCATCTCCTCGAGGATGTAGGCCTCGAAGTTGGGCGCGATGGACAGCGGGTTCAGGCCGGGCCGGAAGGGGAGCGCCGCGTACCAGTCCTCCACGGTCTCCTTCTCGAAGTGGGCGCGCACGACAGGGTCGTCCGTCTCCAGGGGGATCTGGCGGAAGGCCCAGGTGAGCTCCCGGCCCAGCTCGAACGCGCCGCCCTGGCGGATGGCGTGGTCCCACGGGTTCGACAGCCCGCCCTCGTTGAGCACCAGCCCTGCCAGGTGGGGCGGGTTCATCTTCGCCGCGTCGGCGCCCGCGTGCGCGGCGAACGACGTGCCCCACATGAGCACGCGCCCGTCCACGTAGGGGAGCTTCGCCAGCCACTCCACCGTGTCGTAGCCGTCGGGCGCGTCGAGGGAGTCGTACTTCGTGAAGGTCCCCTGGGAGTCGTACCGGCCGCGGAAGTCCTGCAGCGCCACCACGTATCCGTGCGCCGCGAAGCTCAGCGCCTGGGGCAGGAACCGCTCGGTCGCCTTGCCGTAGGGCGTGCGCTGCAGCACCAGCGGGCGCTTGTCCTCCACCGGCCGACCGTCCACCGCGGGTCGGTAGATGTCGGTGGCGAGTCGCACGCCATCGCGCATCGGGATCATGACGTTGCGCTCGACCAACACGTCGCGCCCCAGCTCCTGCGCACGATCGCCCGGGGGGAGAACCGCGAGAAAGGAGAGGAACAGCAGGGCGGCGGAGGTTCTCACCGGGTCCTCCCGTGGGGGTGGCGGATGGGAAGCGTGAAGGGATGGTCGGACCTCCGGCGCGTCAAGAAGCGCGGGCGCGGGTGGTGCTCCGCGCAGACCGTTGTGCCAGCGCCACGGTGCTGGATCGGCGCCACGCATGAATGCGGAGTCGATCCATCGGTTCCGTCGCCCGCTCCCTTCCCACGACCCCATGGAGTGTCTATCCCTTCGGGAGTGTGGGTCCTCCGCAACAAGGTTGCGGGGGATGAATGGCACGGGCGTTGCTTCGCCACCACGGAGAGAATGCAACGCCGGAACGAGGACGACATCGGTGACCCACGACACGTTGGCGCGAAAGCGGGACAGGGTGGACGGGCCGGAGCACTTCGACGACGGGACGGAGGGGGAGGAGACGCCCGTTCAGATCCCCCTCACCCCGGACCAGAAGGCCTCGGTGCGGATCCTCGTGATCGACGACGAGGAGACGCTCTGCGAGAGCTGCGTGAGCCTGCTCGGGCAGGAGGGCTTCGACGTCAGCGGCGCGACGCGAGGCTCGGATGCCGAGGTCCTGGTGCGCAAGGGGACCTTCGACATCGTGGTGCTCGACCTCTACATGTCGGGGGTCCCGGGGACCGAGCTGCTGAAGGCCTCGCTGCAGGCGAACGAGGACGCGCTGGTCATCGTGATGACCGGACGGCCCACGGTGGAGTCGAGCATCCAGGCGCTGCGGGACGGGGCCTGGGACTACATCCCGAAGCCGTTCGCGGCCACGCACCTGCAGGTCCTGGTGGGCCGCGCTGCCCACACCGTGATCGTTGGGCGCGAATCGAAGCTCCTGAAGGAGGAGTCGAAGGGTCGCGCGGGGCAGACCGAGAGTGTCGTGCTGCTCGGGGAGTCCCCCTCCTTCCTCGGCGTGATGGACCTGGCCCGACGCGTCGCGTCCACGGACGCTTCGGTGTTCATCACCGGGGAGTCGGGCACGGGCAAGGAGATGATGGCGCAGTACATCCACTACCACAGCCGGCGCAGCAGCCGGCAGATGGTCGCGCTGAACTGTGCCGCGATCCCCGACGCCTTGCTCGAGTCCGAGATGTTCGGACACGTGAAGGGGTCATTCACGGGTGCCACCCGGGACAAGCAGGGGCTGATGGAGGCGGCCAGCGGGGGCACGCTGTTCCTCGACGAGCTCATCGAGATGTCCCTTCCCACCCAGGCCAAGCTCCTCAGGGTGGTGCAGGACGGCGTGGTGCGCAGGGTGGGCTCGACGGGCACCGACGCCGTGGTCAACGTCCGCTTCATCGCCGCGACCAACAAGGACCCGGCGGTGGCCTTGCGCGACGGCGCCCTGCGCGAGGATCTCTACTATCGCCTGCGGGTGGTGCCCATCCACATCCCCCCGCTCCGTCACCGTCCCGAGGACATCCCGGCCCTCGCCGAGCATTTCCTGGGAACGTACTGGCACCGGCATCGCGGAAGGGCGGCCCGTCCCACGCTGAGCGAGGACGCGGTCCGCATGCTCCAGAGTCGCCCGTGGAAGGGCAACGTGCGCGAGCTCCAGAACGTGATCGAGCATGCGGTGGTGCTCGCCCGCCCCGGGGAGCCCATCCGTCCCGAGGACATCCCGGAGTTCGACCACGTGCGCGGGACCCCGCTGCCCACCGAGTTCGCCGGTGCCGGCGAGGCGCTGTTCACCGCGGGTGGCGGATACCACGGAGCGCGTGACCGGGTGCTCGCACGCTTCGAGCGGGAGTACCTCGGCTGGGTGCTGCAGCACACCGAGGGCAACATCTCGGAGGCCGCGCGGGTCGCGGGCGTCGATCGCACCACGCTGTACCGCCTGCTGAGCAAGCACGGGCTCGAGAAGGGGCAGCTGGTCGACGGGAGCTGAGGCCCTCGGGGATCAGTGAACCTGGCCGTTCGAGGCCGGGGCGGCCCGGCCCGCTTCGGCCGCGCCCACGGCCTCCCGCACCCGCATGAGGGTGTCGGGCGTGACCGAGATCGACGTGATCCCGCACTCCACCAGGAAGCGCGGGACGTCCTCCGGGTGGTCCGACGGTGCCTGCCCACAGATCCCGATCTCGAGGCCGCGGTCCGTGAACGTGCGGATCGCGCTCCGGATCATCGACTTCACGGCCGGCGCGCGAGCGTCCACGGCGTGCGGGTAGCCCTCCAGGTCGTCACGCGACAGCGCGTAGACGGTCTGCACCAGGTCGTTGGTCCCGATCGAGCCGCCGGACAGGCTCATCTCGTCGATGAACCGCTCGGCCTCCAGGACGTTGGAGGGCAGCTCCACCATGAGGAACAGCGGGACGCCCGCCTGGGGCGAGAGGCCGCGCATGTCCAGCGCGCGGGTGACCGCCTTCCCCTCCTCGGGGGTCCGGCAGAACGGCACCATGAGCTGGAGGTTGTCGAGCTCGATCTCCTGACGGACGAAGCGCAGCGCCTCCGTCTCCATGTCGAAGGCCGGCTCGAAGCGCGGGTCGACGTACCGCGAGGCGCCCCGCCAGGCGATCATGGGGTTCTCCTCCGCAGGCTCGAAGAGACGTCCGCCGAGGAGGTCACGGTATTCGTTGGACTTGAGATCGGAGAGGCGCACCAGGACGGGGCGTGGATGGAAGGCGGCGCAGATGAGGGCGACGCCGTCGCGGAGGCGATCCACGAAGAACCGGCGCTTGTCCGCGTAGCTGGCCGTCCGTCGCTCGACCGCCTGGAGGATCGCCGCGATCTCCTCGCGGCCCTCCTTGCGGATCCGGTCGGCGAAGGGATGGAGCGACTCCGACATCTCGCCGCCCTCCGACCACCGGCGCAGGTCCTCGAAGTAGAGCAGCGCCAGCGGGTGGATGCCCACCTCGGAGGTCAGGATGAACTCCAGGCGGGCGAGACCCACCCCATCCGAGGGTAGCATCGCGTCGTGGAGGGCCTTTCGCGGGAAGCCCACGTTGAGCTTGACCCCGGTGCTCAGACTCCCTCTGTGGCGAAGCTCGACCCTGCGTACGTCGAACGGATGGATGCCGCGCAGGAGGTAGCCGATGTCGCCTTCGGCGCAGGTGCCCGTGACCTCGGTGAGTGGCTCGAGCGACCGCACCGTCTCACCGCACCCGACGATGGCGGGGATCCCGAACTCACGAGCCACGATCGCGGCGTGCGAGGTGCGGCCGCCCTTCTCGGTCACGATGAGGGAGGCCTCCTTCATGAGGGGCTCCCAGTCCGGCGTCGTCATCTCCGTCACCAACACGTCGCCGGTGTCGAAGACCCGCTCCTCCACGGGCAGGTCGTCCAGCTCGCGGCCGGAGGCCAGCACCTCGCGCAGGTGCCGCTTCCGCCGGATCACCTCTTCATAGGTCGCGTAGTAGCGGACCTTGCCGGCTCCGATGCGCGTGCCGACGGCGTGCCCTTCCGCCAGAATCTCGCCCTGGTCCCGCAGCCGTGACACGAGCCCCTCCTCCATCACGTACTTCTCGAGCACGCCCCCGTCTCCGTCGCCGTTGCGGTGGACCGTCTCGGGGCGCGCCTGCACGATGTAGAGCTTCCCCGAATAGCCGTCCTTGGCCCACTCGATGTCCATCGGCCGGCCGTAGTGCTCCTCGATGGCCAGCGCCATGCGGGCCAGCTCGACGACCTCTTCACGCCGCAGGGACCAGCGGCGCCGGTGCGCCGCATCCACGTCCACGCTCTCCGTCGAGGTGCCGCCCTGGGCGGAGTAGATCATCTTGCGGTCCTTGGCCCCCAGGTGCCGATGCACCAACGCCGCGCTGCCCCGACGCAGCCCCTCCTTCCATACGAGGAAGGTGTCGGGTGAGACGGCGCCCTGGACCACGGCCTCTCCGAGCCCGTACGCCGAGCTGACGTGGATCACGTTCGTGTTGCCCGAGTCCGGGTCGAGGGTGAACATCACGCCCGAGGTCGCCAGGTCGGAGCGCACCATCTTCATCACGACGACGCACACGGCGCCGCCCAACGGGTCGAGCCCGTTGCGCAGCTGGTAGCTGACTACCCGGTCCGTGAACGCGCTCGCCGCGCATCGCTTCCACGCATCGAGAATGGCGTCGGCGCCACGGACGTTGAGAAACGACTCGTACTGCCCGGCGAAGGAGGCGTCTCCGGAATCCTCACGCGTCGCCGACGAACGCACGGCGGTATCCACCTCGCGCCCGTGGTGGTCGCAGATCCGCTCGTAGGCGGCCCTGATCTCCTCCTCGAGCTCCGCGGGGACGGGCGCGGCCATGCAGAACGCACGGGCGAGCGAGGCCCGACCGTGGAGGTCCACCGGATCTTCGGGATCCGCGGAGGAGACAAGCACCTCGAGGGCATCTCGGAGACACCCGGTGCGGGCGGCCGCGGCGCGCACCGCAGTGGGCTCGCCGTCCGGGACGGCGTCCCACGTACCCGGAGGTACCGGGTGGCCGAGGAACTCCGCATAGGCATGGGCCGTGGTCACGTATCCGTCCGGCACGTTGATGTCGCGCTCGGCCAGCGACCGGTGGAGCTCACCGAGCGAGGCGGCCTTTCCGCCCACGTCGGCGTTGTCCTCCATGCCGATGTCGCTGAACCACAGCACGCGGGGTGGTGTGGGGGCTCGCCCGTCGACGTGCTCGTCGACTCGACCTCGTCTCGCGTGGCGGCGCTGTTCATCTCTGCTTCGGACCTCCTCGGTGTCGCGCGGGCTGCAATGCGTGGGGCTCATAGGAAGCAAGGGCCATGCCTCGGGGTCCGAAGGGTCGGGTGCCGCCCCCGCCTTGGACGGGCCACGACGGTGCTCTAGCTTCGAGGCGCATGGACACGAACGAGCTCTCTCGCGCGCACGGCGCCCTCGACGCCGCGGTCGCGAACCTGATCCGGGCGAGCGCCGACGGGCCCCTGGGTGCTCCCGAGCCCCGGGTGCTCGCCGAGGAGATCCGCGTCGTGGGTCGGTTGGTCGCGGAATGCCTCGAGGGCGTGGACCCGTCGGACCCGCCGCCGGCCCAGGCCGACCGCCTGGGCATCCTGGACGGCCTGCGTGCGCGGACGCTCGAGTCGTGGGAGGGCGACGACGGCCTGCTGCGGGTCATGCGCGCCTTCGAGTCGGCGAAAACGCGACTCACCCCCGCCGCCGCCGCGCGCCCTCCCACCGGGCGCCCTCTCCCCGTACGGCCACCGGCTGCTGCGCGAAGTAGCGCATATGATGCGCTCCCCTCTCGGGTCGGTCGTCATGCTGGCGGCGACCCTGAAGGAGGGCGTCGGGGGCGACCTGACCGCCCTGCAGGAGAAGCACCTCGGTCTCATCCACAGGGCGGTCGTCTCCCTGGCGGCCATGTCCAACGACTTGCTGGCCCTGACGGGAGAGGACGACGAGCTCCGGATCGAGCCGGCCATGTTCGCCGTGGACGGGACGGTCGAGGCGGTGGCCGACGCGGTCGCACCGGTCGCGCGGGAGCGCGGGGTGGATCTGCAGGTGCGGTCGGGTGGAATCGGGAGGCGCGTGGGGCGGGAGGCCGCGCTGAAGCGCGCCCTGGTGAACCTCGCGCTGAACGCGGTGCTCCTGGTCCGCGAAGGCACCCTGGAGCTGACGGCCGAAGGGGACGGGGACGCCGGCGTCCGCTTCCGCGTCCGCGCGACCGCCGCCTCCGAGGATCCGGGGAGCCTCTTCGTGGCGTTCGCTCCCCAGGGGGACACGGACGACTACACGATCTCGCCCCGGGGCCTGGGATTCGCGGTGGCGCGCGACGTCGTGCGCCGGATGGGCTCGGCGTTGCAGGTGGAACGGCCGCCGGAGGGCGGCCTCGAGCTGAGCTTCACGCTACGGCTTCCCGCTCAATCCCAGCCTTCGTCCCCCCGCGCGTCGTCGTCGGCTCCGAACCCGTAGAGGTTCACGTAGGCGTCGACCATCGCCTCCACGGTGAAGCGCCCGGCCGCCTCCTGCCGCGCCGTGGTACCGAGGCGCATCTGGAGGGCGGGATCGGTGACGAGGCGCTCGATCGCTTGCGACAGCTCGTCGGGGCGATCGGGGGAGACGAGCAACCCCGTCTCCCCGTGCCGGATCACCTCGGGTATCGCGCCGACGCGACTGGCCACGGCCGCCCGCCCGGCGAGTAGCGCCCGCAGGAGCGCCACCGGCATGCCGTCCGCGAGCGAGGGGAGCACGAAGACGTCGGCCGCCTGCAGGAGGGAGGCGAGGTCGGTCCGCTCGCCCAGGAGGCGTACACGGTCGCCGAGGTCGTGCTCGCCGATGTAGCCGGTGAGCCAGGCACGCTCGTGACCGTCACCGGCGACCGCCGCCTGCCACCGCGACGGTGGGGCGGCGGTCGCGGAGCGCGGCGAGGGCCCGGAGCAGGACCCGGTGTCCCCTGTCGAGCTCGAGGTCCCCGGCGCTGAGGATGAACGGCTCCCGCGGCGCGATCTCCAGCTCGCAACGGACCGCGGTGCCGTCCCCTTCGGGCGACGTCGTGACGCCGTTGGGGACCACCTCGATGCGGGACGGTCCGACGAAGAGGCTCTTCGCCAGGTCACGCGCCGTGGCGTGGGACACCGCCACCACGGCGCGGCTGTGCCCCGCCGCCCAGCGGAGCGCCACGCGCCGGTAGAGCTTCTCGTCCTGGTAGTGGTCGCCGTGCATCGTGATCACGCTGGGGATGTTCGCCGTCACGGCGGCACCCGTCCCCTGCACGGCCAGCGTGAAATCGTGGGCGTGCGCCACGTTCACGCGCTCGTGCTGCAGAAGTGCGGAGAGTCGCCTGACGGAGCGTGGGCTCAGGGACGACGAGACCTGGAAGCTCCGCGTCCGGAAGCCCCGCTGGCGAAGGCCGGCACCCAGCCGTCCGCCCCCCTCCGGCGGCAGGATCGGAACGACGCGGAAGCCCCGGCTGCGCAGTCCTTCCGCGAGATGCAGCAGGACGGCCGGGGCGCTGCCCGAGGCGTCCGCCGCGATCATGAGGGCGACGGTGCGGGTGCGTCCGCTCCCGCGATCCGACGAGCCGGGGCGCTCGTCCCACGCCACGGGCGCGTGCGTCGCAGGCCCGCCGGGCGCATTCAGGCGCTGGTTACGCGCCACACCTCCTCCAGCACGACTCGGGGTTCGCACGGCTTCGTCAGGAAGCCGTCGCATCCGACATCCCTCGCCATCTCCCTGTCCTCGGGAAAGGCGTGGGCGGTGATGACGATGATCGGCAGCGCCGCGGTGGACTCCTCCTCCTTCAGGAGCCGGGTGACCGTCCACCCGTCCATGCCGGGGATCGAGACGTCCATCAGCACGGCGATGGGATGCTCCTCACGCGCGAGCCGGAGCCCGTCCGTGCCCGAGGCCGCGGTGAGGACGTCGAAGCCGTTGGCCTCCAGGATGAGGCGATAGACGTACTGCGTGTCCTCGTCGTCCTCAACGATGAGGATCATGCCCTTGTTGTCGGATATCATCATCGATGTCGCCGCGGGCGGGGGGGACTCCGTGAGACCGGGTACGGTCCGGACCGCCCGACTGTCCGGGAGCGGAACGTGGCAAGGCCCGTGCCCGGACGGGCCTCACTTCTTCTGCGCCACGCGGAACATCGCCTGGCTCGCGCGCCGGTACACCTTCACGGGATAGAGGTGGCAGTCGGGCGTGTTCGAGCCCCGCACGCACCCGTTGTAGCGGAGCAGCGCGCGGTCCAGGTCGCCACCGGTCGCCTGGAGGTAGTGGGCCAGGATACGAGCCCCGTGACAGATGTTCACGTCGGGGTCGGTGAGGTCGGAGGACCGGCAGCCCCACGCCCCCGCGTGCGCGGGCATGACCTGCATGAGCCCGACGGCACCCTCGGAGCTGACCGCCGTGGTCTCCAGCTCCGGATCCTCCACCAGCAGCACCGAGAGGAGGAGCCTGGCGTCCACGCCCGCCCGGTGGCCCTCGCGCACCAGCGCGAGCGCCACCCGGCGCGCGAGGGCGCGGTCGTCGCTGTACAAGGAGAGCTCCTGGACGAGCGGCTCCACCTCCGCGGCGTAGCGCGCCTCGAGCTCCTGCATCCCGGACCGCAGGTCACGGGCCCGGCGAGTGAGATCGGCGACGTCGCGCGCCGGCGCTCGAGCCATCGCGACGCGGTTGTGCCGGAAGGCCGCGGAGGCGGATTCCGTCCCGGTCGCGACAGCGGCGCCGGACGCGCAGGAAAGCGTCCCGGCGATGATCCACAGTCTCAGGACGAATCGTTTTGCCCCCCCACGGGTCGGTCTTCGGGACGGTTGCATCCCATCCTCCGGCTCGGGTCAATTCAGTCACTTCCTTGCACGGAGGGTGCCACGAGCCGGGAATGGGGGTGCGGATGGAGCCTCGTGCCTCTCGCCCAGCGGGTTCCGGGGGTAGCGACGCTGTGTTCCCGATCAGGAACGAGGCGGTGTCCGAGGTGCGGCAGATCCGCCTCATCGGTCGCTCCAACGCCACAACGCGGGGCATCGTGCGCCATCGGGCTCGCGTCCCTACCTTTTCCCGCCACTTTCTTCGTCACGTATGCATCCACGTCCCGACAGGCTGTCCATCATGTCATCGACGCGAACCCCGCGCGCGGTCTCCGCCCTGCTCGTCACACTCTTCCTCGCGGCTCCGCGAGTCGGCGCCCAGCAGACGGCCTCCGGTCCGGTCTCGCTGGACTCGGCGTTCCTGGCAGGCTTCCAGTGGCGCAACATCGGACCGGACCGGGGCGGCCGCTCCATCGCGGTGACCGGCGTGCGCGGGCACCCGGAGGTCGCCTACTTCGGCGCGGTGGGTGGAGGGCTGTGGAAGACGACCGACGGCGGCGAGACGTGGAAGGCGGTCACGGACGGACAGGTCACGAGCGCATCGGTGGGCGCCGTGGCGGTGAGCGAGACCAACCCGGACCTGGTGCTCATCGGGATGGGCGAGTCGGCGATCCGCGGCAACATCATGCCCGGGGACGGCATCTACCGCAGCGCGGACGCGGGGAAGACCTGGGAGCACGTCGGGTTCCAGGACGTCGACGCGATCTCGAAGATCCGCATCCACCCCACGAACCCCGACATCGTCTTCGCCGCCGTGTTCGGGCAGTACAGCGTGCCCAGCGAGGAGCGGGGCATCTACAAGAGCACGGACGGGGGGCGGACGTGGCGCAAGGTGCTGTACCGCGACGACAAGACCGGCGGCGTCGACATCTCCATCGACCGCAACAACCCCGACGTGATGTACGCGGCGCTGTGGGAGGCGTACCGCAAGGAATACCAGATGTCCAGCGGCGGTCCCGGGTGCGGGCTGTTCAAGAGCACCGACGGCGGCGAGCACTGGACGGAGATCACCCGCAACCCGGGCCTCCCGCAGGAGGGCCTGGTGGGGCGCATCGGCGTATCGGTGTCGCGGGCGAACTCGAACCGCGTGTACGCGCTGGTGGAGAACGACGACGGCGGGCTGTTCAAGAGCGACGACGCCGGCGCCACCTGGGAGCGTGTGAACGACGACCGTCGCATCCGGCAGCGCGCGTTCTACTACACGAACGTCTTCGCCGACACCAAGGACGAGGACGTGGTCTACATGGAGAACACGTCGCTCTACCGGTCCACCGACGGGGGCAAGACCATCGAGAGCCTGGGCGGGACGCACGGCGACTTCCACGACCTGTGGATCGACCCGGACGACCCGACGCACCTGGCGGTGGCCAACGACGGCGGTGGCGCGGTGTCCACCAACACCGGCGACACGTGGACGGATGAGGACTTCCCCACGCCGCAGTTCTACCACGTGATCACGACCGCCCACATCCCCTTCCACGTGTGCGGCGCGCAGCAGGACAACAGCACGCTGTGCATCCCCTTCGACTGGAACGCGGGGGGTGGCGGCTTCTTCGGGGGCGGCGGCGACCGCGACCGCGACCCGACGTCGGGCGGGATGGAGGTCGCCTATCAGGTGGGCGGCGGGGAGCCGGGCTACATCGCGCCGGACCCCAACGACCTGATGCTCTTCTACTCCGGTGCGAACAACGGCTCGTACGTGGACAAGTACGACCGTGAGCTCGACATGCACCGCGAAGTGAACCCCTATCCGTGGTTCTACTCGGGCGAGCCCTCGAAGGAGATCAGGGAGCGGTGGCAGTGGACGTTCCCGATCATCTTCTCCCCGGTCGACCACAAGACGCTCTACGTCTCCTCGCAGCACCTGTGGAGCACGTCGGACGGCGGCAAGACCTGGAACAAGCTCAGCCCCGACCTGACCCGCCACGATCCCATGACCCTGCAGGAGTCGGGCGGGCCGATCACCCACGACATGAACGGGCCCGAGGTGTACGCGACGATCTTCGCGGTGGGGCCGGGCAAGAAGAACATGGACGTGATCTGGGCCGGATCCGACGACGGCCTGATCAACGTCACGCGGGACGGCGGGAAGACGTGGACGAACGTCACCCCGAAGGACATGCCCGATTTCGGGCGCGTCAGTCAGATCGACGCCTCGTCGTTCAACGACGGCGCCGCGTACGTGGCCGTGAAGCGGCCCCTCCTGAACGACCGCGCGCCCT
Organism: uncultured Gemmatimonadales bacterium; assembly: GCA_963848895.1. Classification (GTDB taxonomy): domain Bacteria; phylum Gemmatimonadota; class Gemmatimonadetes; order Longimicrobiales; family Gaopeijiaceae; genus SZUA-318. The sequence goes on along the minus strand of CAWKGE010000009.1, from coordinate 93,869 downwards.
ACATCTTCAGGACCAAGGACTACGGCAAGACGTGGACGAAGACGGTCTCCGGCATCCGCGGCTACGTGCACGCGGTGCGCGAGGACCCGAACCGGCAGGGGCTGCTGTACGCGGCCACGCAGCACGGCGTCTTCGTGTCGTACGACGACGGGGACTCCTGGCAGGACCTGACGCTCAACATGCCCGACCTGCCCGTGGTGGACCTCGTGGTCGAGAAGAACCAGCTCGTGATCGCCTCGCACGGCCGGGGCTTCTGGGTGCTCGACGACGTCGCGCCGCTGCGCCAGGCCGCCGCCGCCACGACCGCGCAGGACCTGAAGGTCTTCGCGCCTCCCGTGGCGACGCGCTCCGGGCCCGACGTGGCGCTGTCGTGGTGGGTCAAGAGCGCGCCGAAGGAGGCGAAGCTGGAGGTGCTGGATTCCGCCGGCGCGGTGCTGCGCACGTTCGTGCCGGACACCACCACGCCGGACTCGACCGCGACGCGCGGCCGCGGCCGTTTCGGTGGCGGGCGGTGGCTGCCCATGAAGGCCGGCCTGAACAAGCTCTCGTGGGACCTGCGCGCGGAGCCGTTCAAGACGTTCGACGGGATGATCTTCTGGGGCGCCCGCACCTCGGGGCCCGCGGTGCCTCCGGGCCAGTATACGCTCCGCCTGACGGCCGACGGCCGGACGGCGCAGGCGCCGTTGACCGTTCGGCGCAACCCGTGGATCACGGACGTGACCGACGCGGACCTGCACGCGCAGTACGAGTTCAGCCGGGCGGTGCGTGACAAGGTCACCGAGGCGAACGAAGCGGTGATCGCGATCCGCAACGTCAAGCGGCAGCTCGAGGACCGCTACGAGAAGAGCGACGACGCGAAGCTGCACGACGCCGGAGACCGGCTGGAGACCAACGCCTCCGACGTGGAGCAGGACATCTACCAGGTGAAGAACCGGAGCAACCAGGATCCGCTCAACTTCCCCATCAAGGTCGACAATCGGCTGGCGAACCTGATGTCGATGGCGGAGCGCGGCGACGGCCGGCCCACGACGAACATGCCGGAGATCTTCGGGATCCTGACGCAGGAGCTGAAGGGCTACACCGACCGGCTGGACGAGGTGTGGCAGACCGACCTGGCCGCGGTGAACCGCGAGCTGGGCCGACTGGACCTGGCGCCCATCGACCCGGACTGCGCGAAGGCGGAGGGCTGCCGCCCCATCATGTAGAGGAAGCGCGACCGCTCAGGGGAGGCGTTCGCCGGGAGGTGCGAGCGCCTCCCTGAGCACCAGCGCGGCGTGCCGGGCGACGCGGCCCGTCGCGTCGTGGATCTGGGCGCGGCAGCTCGTGCCGTCCGCGACGACGTGGGCGTCGGGCGGCGCCGCGCGCACGGCGGGGAGGAGATCGAGCTCGCCCATCGCGAGGGAGAGGGCCGCGTGCTCGGCGTGGTAGCCGAACGCCCCGGCCATGCCGCAGCACCCCGACGGGATCTCGCGCACCGTGGCGCCGGGGATGCGGCCGAGCATCCTGAGCGTCGCGCCGGTGGCGCCCGCCGCCTTCTGGTGGCAGTGCCCGTGCACCAGGAGCGACGGGCCGGCGCTCCCCGCTCCGTCGGCCAGCGGGAGCCGCCGGCCCGCCTCCCAGTCGCGGTCCAGCAGATCCTCCAGGAGGAGCGCGTGGTCGCCGACCGCCGCCGCGTCGTCCCCGGGGAGGAGCGCCGGGATCTCGTCCCGGAGCGTGAAGAGGCACGAGGGCTCGAGCCCGACGATCCACGCCCCCCTCCGCGCGGCGGACGCCAGCGCCTCGACGAGCCGCCCGGCCTCGGTGCGCGCCTCGTCGAGCATCCCCGCGCTCAGGTACGTGCGCCCGCAGCAGAGAGGGCGGCCTCCGGCGACGGGGCGGGCCGCCGCCACACGATGGCCGGCCGCCTCCAGAAGCTCGACGGCCGCTCGTGCCTGCTCCGGCTCGAACCAGCGCGAGAAGGTGTCGACGAGGAGGACGACGTCCGCCTCGTCTCCCCGCCCGCCGCCTCGGCGTCCCGCCATGGCGTCGCGGCTCCAGCGCGGCAGGGGCCGGTCGCGCGCGACGCCGAGAGCTTCTCGCCGATGGCGCGCAGCGGGCCGAAGCGGCCCGCGGCGTCGAGGACGCGGGCCGACGAGGCTCGCCAGGGGGGCCGAGCGCGGCAGCCCCGCCAGGACCCGCTCGCGCAGCGCGACGCCGCGGCGGCGGTTGCGCCGGTGCAGCCACTCGAGCTTGAGGCGCGCCATGTCCACCCCGGTCGGGCACTCGCGCTTGCACCCCTTGCACGAGATGCACAGCGCCATGGCCTCGTCCATCTCGGGCGCGTCGAGGGCGTCCGGCCCGAGCTGGCCGGTCAGCGCGAGGCGGAGCGCGTTCGCGCGGCCCCGCGTGCTGTGGCGCTCGTCCGCGGTCGCCCGGAAGGAGGGGCACATCACACCGGGATCCGACTTGCGGCACGCGCCGTTGTCGTTGCACCGCTCCACGGCGGTGAGGAGCCCGCCCTCCGCGGACCAGTCCAGCACCACGGGGAGCGGCAGCGGCCGCGCCGCGTAGTCGGGTGGATACCGGAAGAGGGTGCGGTCGTCCATGCGCGGCGGGTCGACGATCTTGCCGGGGTTCATGAGTCCCGCGGGTCGAAGGTGCGCTTCACCTCGCGGAACGCCTCCACCAGCCGGCCGCCGAGCATCGGCTCGAGGAACTCCGAGCGCAGCAGGCCGTCGCCGTGCTCGCCCGAGTGGGTGCCGCCGTAGTCGCGCACCACCTCGTGCACCTCCTCGGCGATGGTGCGCATGCGGGTCACGTCGTCCGGGTCCCTGAGGTTCAGCGCGGGGCGCACGTGCAGGCATCCCACCGACGCGTGCGCGTACCAGGTGCCGCTGCTGCCGTGGCGCCCGAAGATCTCCTCGACGCGGCGCGCATACTCCGCCAGGTGCTCCAGCGGAACCGCACAGTCCTCGATGAACGACACGGGCTTCCGTGGGCCGGCCATGCTCATGACGATGTTGAGCCCCGCCTTGCGGATGCTCCACACCTCCGCCTGGAGCGCCGGGTCCTCGGCCCGCACCACGGCGTCCGGGAAGCCGAGGTCGCCGCACAGGGCGGCCAGGTCGTCCAGGCGCCTACCCGGGTCCTCTCCTTCGACCTCGGCGGCGAACTCCACCAGGAGGAGGGCGCCGGGCCGACCGCGCACGAAGCGCTTCATCGAGTCGCGGAAGTCCGCCCGCTCGCCCGCGAGGCCGAGGACGTTGCGGTCCACCAGCTCCACGGCGGACGGCTCCAGCGCGACGATGTGCTGCACGGCGTCCAGGGCCTGGAGGAGCTGCGGGAAATGGCACACGCCCAGGACGCGGCGCACCGGCAGCGGCGACGAGCTCCAGGCGCAGGCGGGTGAAGAAGGCCAGCGTCCCCTCCGAGCCCACCAGGAGGCGGGCCAGGTTCTCGCGCTCCGGCGCGAGGCCGGCCAGGTCGTAGCCGGCGACGTTGCGCATCGTGCGCGGTGCCCGCGCCCGGACCTCGTCGGCTTCGCGGGCCCACAGCGCGCTCAGCACGCGCAGCTCCTCGGCGAACGCGGTCTCCTGGTTCCCTCCCTCGCCCAGCCAGAGCCTGCGTCCGTCCGGGAGGACCGCCTCCACGGCGGCGACGTTGTCCGCCATCATCCCGTAGCGGAGCGAGCGGGCGCCGGCGCTGTTGTTGCCGGCCATCCCGCCGATGCGTAGCGCGGTTGGCGGTGGACGGATCCACCGGGAACCACACGCGCCGCGACCTGAGCTTCCGGTTCAGGTGGTCGAGCACCACGCCCGGCTCGACGACGACGTGCCGGCCTCCGTCTGTCTCCTCCGGCGTCTCGACGGCGGTGAGATGGCGGCTGACGTCGACCACCACGGCGCGCCCCACGGTCTGGCCGCACTGCGACGTGCCGGCGCCTCGCGGCAGCACGGGCGCCCCGGCCTCGCGCGCCACCGCCAGCACGGCTTCCACGTCGGCGGCGGTCTTCGGAAAGACCACGCCGAGGGGCTCGATCTGGTAGTGGGAGGCGTCGGTGGCGTAAAGGCCGCGGGTGAACGCGTCGAAGCGGACTTCGCCCTCCACGGCGCGCCGCAGGCGCGCCTCCAGGGCGGGGTCACCGGGTTTGGGACCTGGGTGGGACACGGGCGTTTCGGCTGGCGGGGGTGGCGGCCCGGCGGATGGCGGAGCATTCTACGCGACCGTCGACACCTCGCACCAATATCGAACAGTCCCGTGACCTACCACAGCGGCCGTCACTTCCTCCAGCTTCCCGGACCCACGAACGTCCCGGACCGCGTGCTGCGCGCGATGGCCCGCCCGACGATCGACCACCGGGGCCCGGAGTTCCGCGAGCTCACTCTCGGCCTGCGTGACGCCCTGCGCTGGGTGTTCGGCACCAGGCACCCCGTGCTCGTCTATCCCTCGTCGGCGACGGGGGCGTGGGAATCCGCGCTGGCGAACACGCTCTCGCCGGGCGACCGCGTGCTCGCCTTCGAGCAGGGGTTCTTCGCCGACAAGTGGGTGCGCGTCGCCAAGGGACTCGGGCTGGACGTTCGCGTCGAGGAGCAGGACCCGCGCCGCGCGGTGGACCCGGATCGCGTCGCGGACATCCTGCGTGCCGACGAAGGCGGGACGATCAAGGCGGTGCTCCTGGTCCACGACGAGACGTCGACCGGCGTGCTGTCGGACGTCGAGGCGGTGGGACGGGCGGTGCGCGACACCGATCACCCGGCGCTGTTCATGGTCGACGCGGTGTCGTCCCTGGCGACCACGGAGTACCGTCACGACGCGTGGGGCGTCGACGTCACGGTCGCGGGCTCGCAGAAGGGGCTCATGCTGCCGCCCGGCCTCGCCTTCACGGCGGTGGGTCTGCACGCGCTGGAGGCGCACACGTCGGCCGGGCTGCCCCGCGCGTACTGGGACTGGACGGAGCAGATCGCCTTCAACGCCCGGGGCTTCTTCCCCTACACGCCGGCCACGAACCTGCTGTACGGGCTGCAGGAGTCCCTGGCGATGCTGCGCGAGGAGGGCCTGGACGCGGTCTTCGCCCGCCACGCGCGCTTCGCGGCCGCCACCCGCCGTGCCGTGACGGCGTGGGGGCTGGAGACGTTCGCCGCCGACCCCGCCGAGGCGGCGCCCGCCCTCACCGCGGTGCTGGTGCCCGAGGGACACGACGCCGACGCCCTGCGCTGGAAGATCCTGGAGCGGTTCGACATGTCGCTGGGCACGGGCCTGGGCCCCTTCAAGGGCAAGCTCTTCCGCATCGGGCATCTGGGCGACCTCAACGACCTCACGCTGATGGGGACGCTGGCGGGCGTGGAGATGGGGCTCGAGCTGGCGGGCGTCCCGCACACCCCGGGCGGCGTCGCCGCGGCGATGGAGGTGTTGATGGGGGCGGACGGGCCGTGAAGGTGCGGGTGCGCGGGTCCGTCGCCGCGCCGCGCGCCCGATCGCGAGCGGAGAAGGTCGGAGCGCTCCTCCTGGCGGCTGCGCCGCTGCTGGGCCGGCTGTGCGCGGCGAGGCGGGCCCCCGCGAGCTGAAGTTCGGGCACGTCGGCGAGCCGGGCTCGTTGTTCGCGCTCTCGGCCGAGGAGTTCGCCCGGCGCGCCAACGCGCGCCTGCCGGAGGGGTGGCGTGTCGTCGTGTACGGCTCGAGCCAGCTCGGCGGCGACGAGCTCCTGCTGCAGAAGATCAAGCTGGGCACCGTGGACTTCGCCCTCCCGTCCACGGTCGATGTCGTCGCAGATCGACGCCTTCGGCCTCTTCGAGATGCCGTACCTGGTGCGTGACCGGGCGCACATGCGCGCCATCGAGGAGGCGGTGGTGTGGCCGGAGCTGGCGCCCCTCGCCGAGCAGGCCGGGTACCGCATCCTCGCCGTGTGGGAGAACGGATTCCGCCACGTCACGAACAACCGCCGTCCCATCGTGCGCCCGGAGGACCTGGCGGGGATCAAGCTGCGCACGCCGCGAGGCGTCTGGCGGGTGAAGCTGTTCCAGGCGCTGGGCGCGAACCCCACGCCGATGGCGCTGTCGGAGGTGTTCATCGGCCTGCAGACCGGCGTGATCGACGGCCAGGAGAACCCCCTCGCGCAGATCTGGGGGTCGAAGCTCTACGAGGTGCAGCGCTACCTGTCGCTGACGAGCCACGTGTACACGCCGGCCTACGTGGTGGTCTCCCCACAGCGGTGGGCCGCGCTTCCGGAGGACGTGCGCGCGATCCTCGAGGAGGAGGCGCGCGGCACCCAGGCCTTCGTCCACGAGACCGCCGCGCGCCTCGACCGGGAGCTCCTCGACAGCCTCCGCCAGGCGGGCGTCGAGGTCAACGAGCCCGACCGCGCGGCCTTCGTGGAGGCGAGCCGCGCCGTCTACGAGGAGTTCGGACGCGCCGTGCCGGGAGGGGCATCGCTGATCGAGCGGGCCACGGCGGCGGGGCGCTGACCGGAGCGTGACCGGCTCGACCGCGCGCCGCCGCCTCGGCGCCTTCCTCGAGGGCGTGGTCCTCGTGCTCATGGCCGCCCTCGCTTCCGTCGTCGTGGTGGGCGTCGTCTTCCGGAAGGCGGGGATGTCGCTCGTCTGGTACGACGAGGTCGCCTCGATCCTCCTGGCCTGGCTCACCTACTACGGCGCTGCGCTGGCCGCCCTGCGGCGCGCGCACATCGGCGTGCCCACCCTCGTGGACCGCCTCCCCCGGGCCGCGCGCGTCGGCGCGGTCCTCCTGGCGGAGGTGTGCGTGGTCGGCTTCTTCGTGCTCCTGGCGTGGGCCGGGGTGCGCGTCCTCTCGGTCCTGTCGGGCACGACGCTGGTGTCGCTCCCGTGGATCCCGATGTCGGTGGCGCAGTCGGTCATCCCCATCGGTGCCCTCCTCTTCGTGGTCGCCGAGATCGCTCGCGCTCCCGGCGGCGCTCGCCGGGCCCGCCGGCCACGCCGGTGGAGGCGAGCCGTGAGCGTCGCCGGCATCGGCGTCGTGCTCCTCGCCCTCGTGCTCCTGGGCGTGCCGGTGGCGGTGTCCATCGGCCTGGCCGCGGTGCTGGCGATGGTCACCGGCCCGGGAGGCGTCGGCGCGCTGCCCAACGCGGCGCTGGTGATGTTCAACGGCACCACGTCGTTCCCGCTCATCGCCATCCCGCTGTTCATCCTCGCCGGCGCGATCATGAACGCCTCGGGGATCAGCCGGCGGCTCATCGCCTTCGCGTCGGCGCTGGTGGGATTCATCCGGGGCGGCCTGGCCATGGTGACGATCAGCGCGTCGCTCTTCTTCGCGGAGATCTCCGGCTCCGCGGTGGCCGACGTCGCCGCGCTGGGCTCCATCCTGATCCCCGCGATGGAGAAGCGCGGCTACTCCCGCTCCTTCGCCGCCGCCGTCACGTCGTCGTCGGCCACGCTGGCCGTCATCATCCCCCCGTCCATCCCCATGATCCTCTACGGGGTGATGTCGGGCAGCTCCATCGTGCAGCTCTTCGTGGCGGGCATCGTGCCGGGGGTGATCGGCGGCCTGCTCATGATGTTCGTCGCCTGGCTCCTCGCCCGGCGCCACGACTTCCCCCGCGAGCAGATGTTCCGCCTGGAGCGGGTGTGGCACACGCTGCGCGAAGCCGCGTGGGCGCTGCTCCTCCCGGTCATCATCCTGGGCGGGATCTTCAGCGGGTGGGTGACCGCCACCGAGGGGGCGGGGCTCGCCGTGGTGGCCGCGATGGTCATCGGCGGCGTCGTCTACCGGGAGCTGGACCTCGCGGCGCTGCGGGAGGCGATGGTCGAGGGGTCCGTGCAGACGGCCGTCGTCATGCTCCTGGTGGCCACGTCCGCGCTCCTGGGCGACCACCTCACCGAAGTCCGTTTCCCCCAGGAGATCGCGGGCGCGATCCTCGGCGTGACGCACGACCGGTGGGCGATCCTCCTCCTCCTCAACTTCTTCTTCCTCGTCATCGGGCTCGTCCTGCACTCGGCGGCCGCCATCATCCTGGTGGTGCCCGTGGTCATGCCGCTGGTGCGGGCAGCGGGGATCGATCCCGTGCACTTCGGACTGATCGTCACGCTCAACCTCGGCATCGGCCAGCAGACCCCGCCCGTCGCGAGCGTGCTCGTCACGGCGTGCTCGGTGGCCAAGGCCGACATCTGGGAGGTGAGCAAGGTGAACGTCTGGTTCGTGGCGGTGCTCCTCGCCGTGCTCCTGCTCGTCACCTACGTTCCCGCCGTGCCCATGACCCTCGTGCAGTGGCTCTACCGATGAACGCCACCCGGATCCACGTCGAGCGGGACGGCGTGATCGCCACGGTCCGCATGGACGGACCCGACCGCTACAACGTGCTCGACCTCGCCGCGTGGGAGGCGCTCGCCCGTTCCGTGACGGAGCTGTCGGCGGACGACGACCTGCGCTGCGTCGTGCTGCGCGGCACCGGCGGGCGGGCGTTCTCCGCGGGCTCGGACATCGGCGCCTTCGAGCGGCAGCGCGACACGCCCGAGGACGTCGAGGCCTACTCGGCCGCCATCGCGGGCGCCCTGGCCGCCGTGGCCGGCTGCCGCCACCCGACCATCGCGGTCATCGAGGGGGTGTGCGTGGGTGGGGGCCTGGAGATCGCCGCCTCCTGCGACCTGCGCGTGTGCGAGGCGTCGAGCCGCTTCGGCGCCCCGATCGCGCGCCTCGGCCTGACCATGTCGTACGACGAGCTGAGCCCGTCTCGTCGCCCTGGTGGGACCGGGTCCGGTGATGGAGATCCTCCTCACCGGCGAGCTGCTGGACGCCGTCCACGCACGGGCGGTCGGGCTGGTGAGCCGCGTCGTGGCCGACGGCGTAGCGGCCGAGGAGGGCTACGCGCTGGCTCGACGCGTCGCCGCGGGCGCCCCTCTCGTGCACCGCTGGCACAAACGCTTCGTGCGCCGCCTGCTCGACGCCACGCCGCTGGGCGACGACGAGCGCGCCGAGGCGCTCGAGGCGTTCCGCACGGCGGACTACCGCGAGGGGCGCGCAGCCTTCCTGGAGAAACGGGACCCGGAGTTCCGCGGAGAATGAGCCAGGGTCCCCTGGCCGGCGCCCGGGTGGTGGAGCTGGCGCACGTGATGGCGGGCCCGCTGTGCGGCCTGCTCCTCGCCGACCTGGGCGCCGACGTCGTGAAGGTGGAGCGGCTTCCCGGCGGCGACGCCACCCGCGGCTTCGTCCCGCCGGCCCTGGACGGCGAGTCGGCGGCATTCCTGATGCTGAACCGGGGCAAGCGGGGCGTCGCCCTCGACCTGCGCGCAGACGCGGGGAAGGACGTGCTGAGACGCATGCTCGCCCACGCCGACGTCGTGATCGAGAACTTCCGCCCCGGGACCATGGAGGGGATGGGCCTGGGGTGGGACAGGCTGTCGGCGAACAACCCCCGGCTCGTCTACTGCGCGATCACCGGCTTCGGGTCCACCGGACCCCTGGGCTCGCAGGGCGGCTTCGACCTCATCGCGCAGGGGCTGTCCGGGCTGATGAGCATCACCGGGGAGGGTCCGGGCCGAGAGCCGGTGAAGGTGGGCGCCCCCATCACGGACATCACGGCAGGGATCCTCGGCGCCCTCGGGGTGGTGGCGGCGCTGCACGAGCGGACACGCACCGGAAGGGGGCGGCGCGTCGAGACGTCGCTCTTCGAGGCGGGCATCACGCAGACGTTCTGGCAGAGCGCCATCACCCTGGCCACCGGGGAGTCCCCGGGCCCCCTCGGCTCGGCGCACCCCCTGGCCGCGCCCTACCAGGCGTTCCGCACCGCCGACGGATGGATCAACGTCGGCGCGTCGAACGAGGGGACGTGGGCACGCCTGGTCGCGGCGCTGGAAACCGACGAGCTGGGAGGCGACCCGCGCTTCCGGACGAACGCCGACCGCATGGTGAACCTGGAAGCGCTGGTGGACGCGCTGGCCCCCCGCTTCGCGACGCACACGACGGCGCATTGGATGCGCATCCTCGAAAGAGCCGGTGTCCCGGCCGGGTCCGGTGGCCTCGATCGGGGAGATGCTCGCCCACCCGCAGACGCGCGCGCGGGGGATGGTCACCGAGGTGGAGCACGCGCGTCTGGGCCGCGTGCGCACGCTCGGCACTCCGATCAAGCTGTCCAACGGAGAGCCGGTGGAGCAGCCGGGACCCGGAGCCCCGCTGCTGGGGCAGCATACGCGGGAGGTGCTCCTGGAGCACGGGCTGACCGGGCTCGAGGTGGATGCGCTCGTGGCGGAGGGAGTCGCGGCCCAGGCGTAGACGCCGTCGTCCCGGGTGCGTGGCGGAGGGTGCTTCCCGCCGCGGGCGGCGTTAACATTTCACAGCGGAATGCGATGCCTCTTCCCGCCGGAGGACGCGCACCTCTTCCTGCCCGTGGGAGCCCGCCGCGCGTGCGCTCCCGTGCAGCTTCTCCCTCCTCTCGGTGGAGGTTTTCGGGCATGGTCAGGAACGTGCATCTGGGCCGCGTGATCGTCGGCGGGCTCATCGCCGGTCTCATCGTCAACCTGGGCGAGCTCGCCGTGAACGTGTGGCTGCTCGGCGACGCCTGGACCGAAGTGCTGGCTGCGATGGGGCTGGACTTCGATGTCCCCGCGCTGGTTCTGTGGGGCTCCGGCTCGTTCGTCCTCGGAATCGTCGGCGTCTGGATCTACGCCGCCATCAGCGCGCGCTACGGCCCCGGACCGAAGACCGCGCTCCGCGCCGGCGTCGCGGTGTGGGCCGCCGCCTTCCTCGTCCCGTCGGTGGGGTTCCTGGCCACGAGGCCCTTCCCGCCCGGGCTGGTCGTGTCGACGCTCCTCACCGGGCTGGTGGAGGTCTGTCTGGGCGTGTACCTGGGCTCGTGGCTCTACCGCGAGGGGGAGCTGGCCGAGGCGTAGGCGCCCCCGCCCGCCGCCTCCATCGCCGGCATGCACTGGACCAGGACGTTGTAGCGCGACTCTCCCGCGCCCGGGATCCGCTCCTCGTCGACGGCGAACTCCGCTTCCGTTCCGAGCAGGCCGCCCGTGTAGAAGTTGAAGAGGCAGTCGGAGCCGTCCCGTCGGAAGCGGAGCGACGCCTCGTTGGGCGCGTCCCGGGGTCGGGCGTGCGCGTCCACCCCGCACCCTGCACGGCCTCGAAGAAGCGCGCCGCCTCGGCCTGCGGCGTCCGCGTCGTGATCCCGGCGGCCGTCACCCTGCACCCGGCCACCCTGCCATGGGTCCGCCAGTCGTCGATGGTGTCCGGCTCGGTGAGCGCCGCCATCCCCACCGCCTCCTCGAGGAAGCGGTGGGCCTGGCTACAGTGCACCTGCTGCCGAGGCCGCCGAGCCGGCGGCAGGGTGGCGGCGCCGAGGCCGGGGGCGAGGACGGCCAGCGACGCGAGCACCGCGAGCGTGCGACGCACGGATACCTCCACGAGCCGTTGGGGTGAGTCTACCTGCTGCTGCCTCCGATGGGATCGCCGGCGGGCATCGCCAGCAGCTTCGTCGGAACCGTGTTGTCCGCGCGCGCCTGCCAGCGCCGGATATCCGCGGCGGCGAGCTTCGCGTGCGCGCTCTGCTGCGTGACTCCCTCGATGCGCGCGGCCAGGCCGTCCAGCCGGTCGGCCAACACGGCGCGCACCTCGGAGGGGTTATCCGCCGAGGTCGCCTCCATCATCATCTTGTCCACCACCGCGCGCTGCGCGACGTGCTGCACCTGGCGCCGGTAGGCGTCGGACTCCTCCGGCGCACCCCACGTCGCCTGGATCAGCTTGTCGGCGACCTCCTCCAGGTCCGGGTAGTCGCCCATGCTCCCGTATACGACCAGGCGCGCCATGCGCTCCGGCTGCAGGATCTCGCCGACGCTGAAGTTCGCCGCCGCCTCGGCGGCCGCGAGCGGGTCGAAGAGCAGCTCGGTGTGGCCGGGGAACGCCTCGCCCTGGAAGTTCCGGTCGGCCGGCGGCGGGATCATGTCCACGATCCGCTGCGGGAGCGCCAGGAAGTCGGGCGTGAGCGTGGACAGCACCACGTCCAGCGCGCGGCGCTGCTCCGCACCCGGCACGATCGTGAACGACGTCTGCCCGTCGCCACGCACGGGGTTGCGGTAGTCGGCGCCGCCCAGGCTCTCCACCGCGGAGCGGAGCTGGAAGCGGTGGTGCATGTACAGCGGCAGCAGGACGTACTCGAGGCGGGAGAGCGGCTCGCCCGGCCGGATCATCTCCGGCCCGAAATGGTCGAGGCCGATCTGGCGGACCCGGATCTCGAGCTGGAGCTGGTCCACCATGTTCGCGCCGTTGTCCCACACGCCGGCCAGCGGGTGGCCCGCGCCGAAGAACACGTTGTCGGTGTGGCCCATGTAGCGCAGGCCCTGGTCCATCCCCCAGCGCACGATCGAGTCCAGCGCCTGCGGCTCGTTCGTCCCCGACGGGAACTCCCGGTAGAGGTAGTTCACCGCCAGCTTGTCGTACTCGCCGATGCGGCGCAGGTAGGCGTTGGACAGGTCGATGTTGCCGTCGTCGTCGATCTGGATGAAGGGCGCCGGGTAGTCCATCACGCTCTCGCGCCCGTACGAGCTCGCGATGTAGTTGTGCGGGAAGCCCAGCGTGTGCCCGACCTCGTGGGCGGCCAGCTGACGGACGCGCGCCAGCGCCATCTCCAGGGCGTCGGAGCCGGGTGCGACCTGCGCCAGGTACTCGAAGTCGGGCGCGGCCGACAGGTCCGCCGTGCCCCAGCCGTCGTCGAAGTACCCGCCGCCGTCGTCCGACGAGATCCCGCCGGGGAAGGGCGCCACCATCCCCTGGCCGTGCAGGTAGTCCTGGCGCAGGCGCAGGCTGCCGAGGTTGACGACGCCGCGGATGATCTCGCCGGTGCGGGGGTCGATGATCGAGTTCCCGTACGAGTACCCGCGCGTCCGCCGATGCGTCCAGTGGATCATGTTGTAGCGGATGTCCTGCGGGTCGACCGAGTCCGGCAGCACCTTCACCTGGAAGGCGTTGATGAAGCCCGCGGCTTCGAACGCCTGGTCCCACCAGCCGGCTCCCTCGATGAGCGCGCTGCGGATCGGCTCTGGCGTGCCCGGGTCCACGTAGTAGACGATCGGCTCCACGGCCTCCGAGCGCGCGGCGGACGGGTCCTTCTTCTGCAGGCGGTGCCGCGCCACCAGGCGTACCTGCATGTCCTGGTCGATGGGCTTCGCGTAGTCGAACACGTCGGGCCCGTTCACGCCGATGCGCGGGTCGGCCAGGCGCGTGTGGTAGCCGCCGTCGGGGAGCTTCACGAAGGAGTGGTGCTCACGGAGCGTGACCGCCTCGGGGTCCGCGGCTACGCCGCGCACCAGCCGGCCGGGGTCGTCGCTCGTGAACGTGAGGATGGCCTCGACCTCGGTGTTCTCCGGGAAGGACTTGGTGGCGGGGAGCCAGATCGCGCTCCGGCTGCGCTCGAGCTTGAAGGTGCCCTGGCCGCTGCCCTTGATCTGGTCGATGACGCCGCGGGCGTCGCGCAGGAAGAAGTCGGTGCCGTCCACCAGAACGTGGCCGTTCGTCTGGGCGACCACGTCGAAGCCCCACTGGATCGACGGAGCGAACGCGTCGCGCACCGCCTCCACCTCGGTGGGGTTCGGGCTGTTGGCCACGAACTCGTAGTTGGGCTCGAAGAGGAGGACCCGGGGGCCGACCCGCATCGGGCGGATGACGTGCGAGCCGCGCATCTGGCCGCGGTCGATGCCGATGGGGTTGCTGCCCAGGCCCGATCCCATGGAGATCACGTACAGGAACTCCTGCCCCATGTCGCCGAGCTCCCAGTAGAGATGCCCGGCGGCCTCGTCCCAGTAGAGGTTGAAGAGGCCGGAGATCTTCCGCATCCCCTGGGTCTTCTGTTCGATCGTGGGGAGGGACGTCCCCTGGGCGGCGGCAGCTGCGCGGGAGGGGCGGTGACGACGAGCGCCAGGAGCGCCACGGCCACGACGTAGGCGCGAAGCGACGCGAGGCCGGGGCGGGGCAGTCGAGCACCTCATGGGAGGGACCTCCTTCGGGTGGAGCGTGGGACGACGGAGGCGCAAAGTAGGGGATGGCCTGCCGACGCGCCTCCGGCGGCGGTCCGCGCCTATCTGCGGACCGCCCAGATTCCCACGGTAGGGCACGTCCAGCTCGTCCGTGCGATATGCGAGCAGCCGGTCGGAGGCGATGTGCAGCGGGCGGAGCCCTCCCGGGAGTGACACTGCGCCGAGGTATCGCCCCTCCGGCGAGATGACGAAGGCGCGCGTGGGCAACGTCCCCGACCGTCGTCTCCAGGAGCCACAGGTTGCCCGCCTGGTCGGCCATCACCGACGAGTAGGCCGCCTTCCGGTCGGGACGTGGCATCGCGTCCAGGACCCTGGCCCACGCGTCCTTCTGCCCGGGATCGGAGACCCGCCCGAGGAACAGCTCCCGGTAGGCCGCCATGTCCTCGTTGGTGGCGGTCAGGTCCACGCCGGCCCCGCGTGCGATGCCCACCAGCGTCCCGTCCAGCGTCCGGATCTCGACGGAGAGGTCGTCGGCGGTCCCCACCACCAGGGTCGAGTCCCTCATCGCGTACGACGTCGTGCGGCCGAAGGGAGGAAGTCCGATCGCCCCCTCGGTGGCGTACCATTCCATCCCGGGAAAGACGCCCAGCGTGTCCAGGAACGCGCCGTCGTCCAGGTCGATCCTCAGCATCGGCGCGTGCTCCCGCGCCAGCGTGTTGGGTCGAGGCCGCTCGGCTCGAGGAGGGCGGTGGTATCCGCCGGTGCCGGCAAGGAGCGTACGGTCCGCGACGATGACGCTCATGATGGACCGGGCGAGGGCGCCGGGCGCCTGGACCGGGAAGGACCGGGCGAACGCCCCGCCGGCGGAGAAGATCGATACGGTGGCCCGAGCCCGGTCGTAGACCAGGAGGGAGTCGGGGGGGAGGAGCACCAGAGTCCACGCGAGCTGGAACTCGCCGGGGCCGTCGCCGTGGCCCCCGCCGTCCACTCCCGCGCACCCCGGGCGGAGAACGCCCGGAGCGTGCTCGCGCCGGCGTCCAGGACGGCGAAGCCGCCGTCGGGGAGGAGGAGGCCCCCGCGGATCGCCCCCGGGGACGTGAACTGGTAGCGCTCGTCCCCCTCCACGCCGCCGACCTCGACCAACGGGCCGGACAGGCGCCATGCCTCGCCCTCGCCCCACGCGGGACCCTCGCTCTCGGCGATGCGTACCCCGGCGCTGTCCCGGACCTGGAAGTCCCTCCCCTCGGACGTGCGGACGGTGCACGCGACGCTCGCCAGCGCAGCATGGCGACCAGGGTGCGGACGCGCACGGGGCTCCTCCGTGTTCGAGTTCCCGGAGAATGCGCGCGAGCGGCCTGCGGGACAACGGCGACCCTCGTCGCCACCGCGCCGCTTGCCGCCGCCCGACGCTCATCCTACCGTCCCTCTCCCCGAAAACCCGAACAAGAAGAAGGAGTGGCGAGCGATGCCTGCCTCTCGTCTCCCCCGGCTCCCCCTGCGACGGGGCTTCCTCGTCGCCGCCCTCGCCGCCCTGTGCGGCTCCGCCGTCTCGGCCCAGGAGTCCGTGGTCGAGACCCGCAGCCCCGCGCAGACCCAGGACGAGGACTTCGCGAAGAGCGTCGCCGAGTGGACGACACGGCCGGAGTTCATCAGCCCGCTGGTCGACCACCTCCCGAAGGTGGACGGCGTCCCCTCCCCCAAGGACGTGCTCGGCTACCACGCCGGCGCGCCCAAGAAGCTCACCTACTACGCGGATATCCTCCGGTACTACCGGGCGCTCGCCGCGGCGTCGCCGCGGGTGAAGGTGATCACCACCGGGAAGACCGATGAGGGCCGAGAGACCGTGGTGGTCTTCGTGGGCTCGGAGGAGTCCATCGCCAACCTGGAGAAGTACCGCCAGGACCTGGCCAAGCTCGCCGATCCCAGGGGGCTGACGGAGCAGGAGGCGATGGAGGTCATCGCGGACGCCAAGCCCCTCTACCACGTCATGGGCGGCCTGCACAGCGGCGAGACCGGCCCGCCCGAGATGGAGATGGAGCTGGCCTACCGGCTCGCCGCCGAGGACTCGCCGCTCATCCGGACCATCCGCGACAACGTGATCGTGTCCATCACCCCGGTGGCCGAGCCCGACGGGCGCGACCGCTACGTGGACTGGTACTACCGCTACCTGGTCGACATCGACAACGAGGACGACCGCATGCGGCGGCCCGCCGTACTGGGGGAAGTACGTCCTGCACGACAACAACCGCGACATCAACTACTCGCAGGTGACGATGCGGACGCTGCTCGACTGGTACCTCGATTGGCACCCGCCGATCATGCACGAGCTGCACGAGTCGATCCCGTTCATGTACGACTACAGCGGGCAGGCTCCGCAGAACCCGGACTTCGACCCGATCCTGTTCGGCGAGCTGCCGTGGTACGCCAACTGGGAGATGGGCCAGATGATCAAGTACGGCATGCCGGGCGTGTGGACCCACGGGTTCATGGACGCCTGGTCGCCGGGTTACCTGGGCGCCATGGCGTACAACCACAACGGCATGATGCGCATGTACGAGATCTTCGGGAACGGCGGCGCCACGACGATGATGCGCGACCTCAGCGACGGCGGGGACCGCGGCGCCACCAAGCGCGACTGGTTCCGGCCGCTGCCCGCGTACGACTCGGTCGTCTGGTCCATGCGCAACAACACGAACTACTCGGAGACCGGCGTGCTGCTGGGGATGCAGCTCACCTCGCAGTTCCCGAAGGTGGTGCTGGAGAACTTCTACAAGAAGAGCCTCCACTCCATCCAGGACGGCGAGAACGAGACGCCCCACGGGTGGGTGCTGCCGGCGGGGCAGCGGGACATGACCCGGGTGGCGACGCTGGTGAACCTGCTCCGCCTCCAGGGCATCGAGGTCGGCCAGGCCACCAAGAAGGTCGAGGTCGGCGACAGCACGTATCCGGCGGGCTCCTACGTCATCAAGCGCAACCAGCCCTACGGGCGGCTCGCGAAGATCCTCCTCGAGCGTCAGGACGACTATCCCGATCCCAGCCTCATGACGTACGACGACAGCGGCTGGACCATGGGGCTCATGCTGCAGACCGAGGTCGTTCCCGTGGACGACGAGGCCATCCTCGACGTGCCGGCATCACCGGTGGATGAGGCCGTGCTCTCCGGTACCGTGACGGGCGAGCGCAGCCCGGCCGTCTACGCCGTCGCGCACTACGGCTCGACGAACATGATCGCGCTCCGCTATCGGCTGCGGGACCTGGGCGTGAAGGCGGCGGAGGCATCGTTCCAGGCCGGCGGCGTCGACATGCCCGCCGGGTCGTTCATCGTGCCCGCCACGGACGCGGCGGACCGCATCCAGGCGGCGGTGAAGGAGCTCGGGCTCACGGCGGTGGGGATGAAGTCCGAGCCGGACGTGCCGATGCACGAGCTCGACCTGCCGCGCATCGCCATGTACAGCACGTGGGGGAGCACGCAGGACGTGGGGTGGGTGCGCTACGCCTTCGACCGCTTCGGCATCCCTTACGACCTCATCTTCAAGGACAGGGTCCGCCAGGGGAACCTGCGTGCCGACTACGACGTGATCGTCATGCCCAGCCAGGGGCGGGACGGGAAGAGCTTCGTGGTCGGCCTCGAGCCCCGCGACGAGCCCCTCGCGTACACGAAGACCGACCGCTTCCAGAACCTGGGGATGTACGGCTCCAGCGAGGACATCACGGGGGGAATGGGTCTGGAGGGCGTGCTCGAGCTCCAGCGCTTCCTGGATGGGGGCGGCGTAATGATGACCCTGGGCAACGCCACGACTCTTCCCCCCGAGTTCGGCCTGGTGCGCGACATCAACGCGTCGCGCACCTCGGGCAACTTCTACGCCCCGCGGCCCATCGTGGAGGCGAAGATCCTCCGGTCGGAGAGCCCGATCTTCTACGGCTACACCGACGAGACCGTGCCCATCAAGTACACCAACGGCCCCATGCTGCAGGTGCCGGAGGAGGACCGGGACGACGAGGTCCTGATGAAGTTCGTCGGCGGGGACGACGCGGTGCTGAGCGGCCTCATGCGCGGCGCCTCGCAGATCAAGGACCGTCCGGCCATCGTGGACGTGCCGGTGGGGAAGGGGCGCCTGCTGCTGTACTCGACCAACCCGGTGTACCGGTGGCAGAACCACGGCGAGTTCAACATGCTCTTCAACGCGCTCATGAACTACGACGACCTGCAGGTCCCGGCCAAGGAGGACAAGACGGTGACCGACGGGTCGGGGGGCACGGCGCTGCGGTGACACACGGGGGCGGGGCCTATCCGGCCCCGCCCCTCGGCATTCGTCCGTAGCAGGCACCGGCGGGGCGCCGGCTCCGGTCGTTTTTTTTCTTGCTGCTCGCGACGAGGTAGGGGCATCTTGACGCCCACAGCCTGTCCGGCGCCTGCCCCAGCCGGGCTCGGAGGTCCGCACGCCTCCTACGTGCGCTCTCGCTCCCTCGGGGCTGCCAGCGCACGATGTCCCTGGACCCCGAGCCGGCCACGACTCCCGATCGGTCCCTGATCGAGCGCGTCCGCCGCGCCTTGGGAGACCGGTATGAGGTCCGGGGCGAGCTGGGGTCCGGAGGGATGGCCACCGTGCTGCTGGCGCACGACCGGAAGCACTCCCGTGCGGTGGCGATCAAGGTGCTGCACCAGCGGCTCACCGCCGGGTCCGGAGCGGACCGCTTTCGGCGGGAGATCGCCATCGCGGCGCAGCTCGCCCACCCCCACGTGGTGCCGCTGCACGACTCGGGCGTGGCGGACGGCCTCCCGTACTACGTGATGCCGTTCATCGACGGCCAGACGCTCAAGGGCCATCTCGCTTCATCGGGGAAGCTGGGTGTCCACGAGACGTTGGCGGTCGCACGAGACGTGGCCGATGCGCTCGACCACGCCCATCACATGGGCATCGTGCATCGCGACATCAAGCCCGCGAACATCCTGCTCACCGCAGGCCACGCCCTCGTGAGCGACTTCGGCGTAGCGCGCGCCCTGGAAGCCGCGACCGTCGAGGATGTCACGCTTACGGAGGGGGCTCCCGTGGGGACGCCCGCGTACATGAGCCCCGAGCAGGCGCTGGCCGACGGCGAGGTCGATGGCCGCACCGACGTGTACGCCCTCGGCTGCCTCGTGTACGAGATGCTCAGTGGAGAACGGCCCTACACGGCCCGGACCGCCGCCGGCCTCCTCGGGCGTCACGTGCAGGGTCCGGTGCCTTCGCTGGTGGGGAGAGACGGCATCCCGGTCGGGGTTGCCGAGGCCATCGAGCGGGCTCTCGCGAAGGACCCGGTCGACCGCTTCGAGACCGCGGGTGCGTTCGTCGCCGCGCTCGAGGAGGGAGCCCGAAGCAGGAGTGCCCGGCGGTTCTGGAGGGCGAGGACGCACCGGGTGGGAGCCATCGTCCTGGTCACCGTAGCCGTCTCCGCGGCGCTCTTCATCCGGGCGAGCACCCACCGGCGCCCACCCGGCGGTGCTCCCCGGTCGGTGGTCGTCCTCCCGTACGAGACGAGCACATCGACCGACGAGGAGCGGGTGCTCGCCGCCGACCTGGCGGCAGACAT
Organism: uncultured Gemmatimonadales bacterium; assembly: GCA_963848895.1. GTDB lineage: Bacteria > Gemmatimonadota > Gemmatimonadetes > Longimicrobiales > Gaopeijiaceae > SZUA-318. The sequence goes on along the minus strand of CAWKGE010000009.1, from coordinate 74,385 downwards.
CACGGTGGAGCTGAACCACTGGGACGCGATCTCAGCGGTGCCCCGCGTCGCGCTCGCGGGTCCGATGTTCGACCTGGGGGTCAGGGGTCCCACGTTCAGGACGGTCGAGTCGGGGCTCGACGTCGGGCGGGTGCTGGGAGTGGATGCCGTTCTCGCAGTCCACGTGGAGCTGCGCGGTGACACCGCGGACGTGGAGGGCAACCTGTTCGACGTGGCGTCCGGGGCGTCGTCGGGGCGGCCCCTCGTGGCCGCGGCGCCCAGGGGCGCCAGCGATCTTCCGCGGATCATCGCCTACGGCATGCTCGGTCTGGACGACGCGACGCTCGGCTCCGATCTGCACCTTCTCACCTCCAGCCCGGAGGCCCTGCGGGCGTTCGCGCGGGCCAACCGCGCGTTGGAGCGGTGGCAGCTGCCCGACGCCAGGGTGGGCTTCGCGGATGCGATCGCACGGGACTCGACCTTCGCGCTGGCCTACCTTCGCCTGGCGCAGACGCTCTACTGGGGCGCGGCGGGAGACCCTCACGGGCTCACGGAGGTCGGGGACGACCTCGCGAGGCTCAGCGCCCTCGCGGCCCGCAATGCGGCGGGGCTCTCGGCGCGGGACAGCCTGCATGTCCTGGGGTTCTACGAGTTCCAGGCCGGGGCGTACGAAGAAGCCCGCTCGATCTATCGTGAGCTGCTCGACCGGCAACCGTCGGACGTATACGCGCTTCTGATGCTGGGCAGCGTCGAGTACTCCGATCCGTGGTTGGCGGAGACGCCCGACGGGCTTCGGCCGCGGTCCAACCTCAACGTCGCTATCCGGTCCTTCGAGGAGGCGCTGCGCCTCCAACCCACCTTCGAGCTCGGGTACGGACACCTCTTCGACATCCACGCCGCGCTCACGCGAGCGGCTTCGTTCCGCGCATGCCAGGGCTTCGAGGAGCCGAGGGACGAGTACATCGCGCCCTGGGACGACATCGGGCCGGAGCGGAAGCAGGCGTTCTGTCCCGTCGTATCCGATTCCATCTCGTGGATGGCGTACGACGACTTCATGGCGCTCGATCCGGCACCGGTGCGCCTGGGCGCCGACCGGCTGTTCCGGCAGTCGCTGCGGATGCTGCGGAGGTGGGTGGCCTTCGCCCCGGACCAACCCAAGCCCCTCCAGGAGCTGGCGGCCGCCCTGACCGCTCAGCGACTGAACATGCGTTCGGGCGCCCCGCAGGAGCTCGCGGCGCTCGCGCAGGAGGCCCGGGACGCGCTCTCCAAAGCGTTGTCGATGATGCACGACACCGTGCCCGCGGACCTCTTCCGTCTTGCGAACCTGAAGCTCGCCGCCGGGGATCCGGAGGGCGCGCTCGAGCTCGTCGACCGCGAGCGCGCGCGGGGCGGCGGACGGCCTCCGGACTTCGCGCTCAACACATACCTCGCCAACGGCCGGATCCAGGGAGCCCTCGATCTGGCGTCCTCCGAACGCGTGCGGCTCTTCCTCGAGGGGGACAGCGACCGCCTCATCCCGTACGGCGGAGCCGAAAGCGTCCTCGACCGTGCCGCGATGACGGTCGGATTGACCGAGGGGACCGATCTGCTGCGAGACGAGCTGAAGGACATCCGGTCCCGCTGGGCTGGAGACGAATACTCCGACGCGGACCGTCGTGTCCTCGAGGCGGACGCGACCACGCGGCTGCTCGCTGCCCTGGCGTCGGATTCCCTCGCCCGGCGGGAATGGGCGGCGGGTGTGAGCGTGGACCAGCCCCTCTGGAATGATCTGATCCGAGTGGAGTCGGACGCGGGCTCCGCCACCGGCGTGCCTCCCGACACCGCCGAGGCCCGCCGCGTACTCGGGCCGGCGGGCCGGAGCTTCGTATCCGGTCGCATCGCCTACCGGGCGGGTCGGTTCGAAGAGGCGGCCCGCAGCTTCTCGCGCCTCGACAGCCTCGCGCTTTCGGTGGAGTTCTTCGACCCCGGATGGGAGCTATGGGCGGTGTCGATGTTCTGGGCCGGGCGCTCCTACGAAGCGGCGGGCGACACCGGACGGGCCGTGGGCGCCTATGAACGATTCGCCTCGGGGTGGGCCCGAGCCGACGACCTGGCCCTCCCCCTGGTGCGAGACGCACGCGCGCGCGTCTCGCGGCTGATGCGTGATCCGTAGCACAATCGTCGACCCCTACAACAGGAGTGTCCAACATGTCATGCGTGAAGTGCAGCGACGGCTCGTGGCAGTGCAGCTCGGGCTCCGATCCGTGCGGAATGAACCAGGAGATCGCAGGAGAGGTGAGGGGGAAGGAAGAGCGGTGCTACTACATCTACACCAAGAAGGCCGGGGATGGTTGCCACATGCGGATCAAGGATCAGTCCGATCCCAACCCCGGCGATGGTTGGGAGGACGCAGGCCACATCTGCTTCAAGTTCGAGGTGCTCACCGACGCCAAGACGGGCGACTGCTTCGTGAGGGTAACCCCTCTGCCGTAGGGTCGCGTCCCGCACGGGGAGCCCGCATCGCTACCCGCCCCTCAGCCACCGGTCGAAGAACGCCGCCGACCGGCGCACGAGGTCGTAGCGGCTGGCCTCCGTGGCGACGGTGTGCCGCTCCACCGGATAGACCATCACCTCGAACTCCTTCTCCAGCTCGACGAGCCGCTGGATGAGGCGGGCGGTGTCCTGGAAGTGGACGTTGTCGTCCACGAGCCCGTGGGTGATCAGGAGGTGGTCCCGGAGTCCTTCGGCGTAGTAGATGGGGCTGGAGATCCGGTACGCCTCGGGGTCCGCGTGGGGGACGCCCAGGATCCGACTGGTCCACTCGTCGCTGTAGTGCGCCCAGTCGGAGACCGCGGCGCGGGCGATGCCGGCCGCGAAGACCCCCGGGTAGCGGAACTCGGACATCAGCGTCATGAAGCCGCCGTACGAGACGCCGTAGATGCCGATGCGGTGCGGGTCCACGCCCTCGCGGTCCGCCAGCCAGCGTGCGGCGGCCACGGCGCCGTCGACGTCGCTGATGCCCATGGCGCCGGCGATGTCCGTGCGATAGTCGCGGCCGTAGCCGGCGCTCCCCCGGTAGTCGAAGTCCAGCACGGTGTAGCCTTGCTGCACCATGTAGTTGAGAAAGCCCAGGTGCAGCGCGTAGCCGTATACGGTCCACCCCCGGTGGGCGAACTGGCGGTAGCCGCCCCCGTGGACGTGGATCAGGGCAGGCTTCGACGGATCCGGACGGTCCGGACGGTACACGGCGGCCCACAGCGGCCCGCCGTCCGGGTGCTCGAAGGACACGATCTCCGGAGCGACGAGGGGGTGCTCGAAGTACGCGTCGGTGCCGCTCACAGTGACGCGCCGGCGCGTGGGCGCCTCGATGGGCCCGAGCCAGAGGTCGGGCATGTGCGTCGCGTCGTCGGAGACCAGCGCCAGGCGACGGCCGTCGGGTGACGGGACGCCGGCCTGGCGTCCCGCTCCGTCGGTGAGGCGCGTCGTCTCCCCGCCCGCGGCGGGCATGCGGTACAGGTGATCGTCCGAGGGATGCTCGCGGCCGGCCTGGAGCAGCCACCACGAGCGGTCCCGCGACAGCGTCGCGCCCCGCACCTCCCACGCACCGGTGGTGAGGGGTGTGACGCTTCCGTCCGGCTCCATCAGATAGAGATGGCTCCATCCGCTCCGCTCGGACGCGAAGACGAAGCGGTCTCCGGCGAGCCACTCCATCAGGGCGGGCTGTAGGTAGTTGGCCTGGACCGGCGGGCCGCCGATCCACGCGTCGTCGTGGTCGTGGGTCAGGACCGTCGCCGCACCCGTGGCCAGGTCGACCTGCGCGAACCAGACGTCCTTGTCGTCCTCGCCGATGAACTGCGCCACGGCCCGGGTCCCCTCCAGGTTCCACCGGGGGCCGTGGGAAACCGTCGCCTCGTCGCCCGCCTCCGCCAGGTCGACCCAGCGCACCTGGACGCTGTCGGCGGGCACCGTCGGATCTACGTCCACGACCCCGAGCCGGTAGCGGTCCCGCGGCTCGCCCGCCTTCGCGCGCGCATCGTGCACGCGGCTGTAACCGGAAGGATCCAGATAATCGACGTACTGCATCTCTGGCCGGTTGGTTGCCGGGGTGTGGGCCCGGAACGTGACGTACCGCCCGTCGGGCGACAGCGTGATCTCCTCCAGGCGCACGGACGCGGAGACGGGGATCGTCTGCGGGATCCCGCGCCTGGCGGCGGCAGCCGCCGCCACCTCCCGGCGTCGTTCCTGGTCGCGCACGTGCTCGAAGAGCTCACGCTGCTCCGTGGCCAACCAGCGCCCCTCCTCCGTGGCGGCGGGCATGGGGGAGGACACCTTGTGCGCGATCGTGGTGGTGGCTCCGGTGGCCACGTCGTAACGCAGGAGGGCGTCGCCCGCTTGGAAATGCACGGCGGCACCCCGCTCCGCGATGCGGACGTCGGAGACCCGCTGCGTCCCGTCGACCACTTGTCTCGTCTCCCGGCGCGGCCCCGGCTCGGAAGACGAACACTGCGCTCCCGCGGCCCCACGCCGCGGTGCGCCCGTCGGGACTCCAGGAGATCCCCTCCGCGGGAATCTCGGACTCGTTCCCAGGGGGCACTTCCTCCACCCACGCCCCTTCCGGGTCCGCGCGGAACCACGGGTCCGCGTCGGGCACGTCCTCGGAGCTGGGCCTGCGATTCCACCGGAAGTAGACGACCGAGCCGTTCGGTGCCCAGCGCACGTCGCGCACCCCGAGGCCCAGCCACCGGTCGTTGCGCGAGGCGTCGCGGAGCGTCAGGGGCGTGACGGTGGCGGTCTCGTGCGTCAGGGCCGACTGGCGGACGGGAGTCGGCTGCCGCTGCCACGCGGCGACGGGAAGCGGACCGAGGCCCAGGGCGACGAGACCGCACAGCAGGAACGGGCAGAACGGGGCGCGGGACGCCGTCATGGGGCCTCCTCCGGATGCAGGCGGGTGTGCCGACGACAGGGCAACGTGTCCCGCCGCGCGGAGGGTCGCCAGACCCCCTGTGACACGTTCTGCGTCCGGTTCCCGCGTCTACCGCGAGCCAGAACGGTTCCGAGCGGACCTGCCCCCAGCTACGGAGAAGAAGCCATGTCGTACTCGAGACTCGCGCGATGCGTACTGACCCTCGTCGTCGGCGGCCTCGCCGCCGCTTGTGCCGCCGACCTCACCGCTCCCGTCGACGAGGGCCCGACCTTCGAAAGTCGTTGGGACATCGACGTGATCATCCGGTACCTGCACGCGTCCACCGATCTGACCTGCGACGGGAAGACGATCATCGGCTCCGCCAATCCGGGTGAGTTCCAGTACCGCATCACCGCGAACTTCGGCTCGATCTCGAAGAGCGACGAGTCGAACGGCTACGGCTCGGTCACCGGGGCCTCCCGAGAGCTGAACCCCGACGAGATCTGGGACTTCGCCAACAAGACCTGGACGTTCGAGAACATGGGGGAGAGGGAAGCCGTGACCCTGACGATGTCCGTCACGGAGTGGGACGGCCCGTCAAGGACGACTACATGAACAACCGGAGCAACACCCTCAGATCGTCCCGAGCTCGCTGCTGCCCTCGGGCGGGACCAAGACGGATCGCGCCCTGGGCGTGGGCAAGTGCACCTGCGGGCTCACGCTCTACTTCGACATCACCGCCCGCCAGCGGCAGGTGCAGGTGAGAGCTGATGTCGGTCGGAGACGTCGGGGTCGCGTCGTGCCCGTGCGTCGCGACCCGCGTCTCGGCGTCAGCCCGCGAGCTGTGTGGTGAGGAAGGCTCGCGCCGTCCGCCAGTCGCGGTTCACGCTGGCCAGGGACACCTGGAGGACGTCGGCGATCTCCTCGAGCTTCATGCCGGCGAAGAAGCGCAGCTCGACGACCCGCTCCTGGCGCTCGTCCACGGCCCCGAGGCGCGAGAGAGCCTGATCGATGGCGATCAGCTCGTCCGCGTTCGCCTCCTCGCCGGCGGTGTCGTCCAGGAGGGTGACGATGGGCTCGCCGCCGCCACGCTTCTCGGCCTTGCGGGCCACGGCGTGGTCGATGAGGATCCGGCGCATCGCCCGCGCCGCGACGGCGAAGAAGTGGGCTCGGTTCTGCCACTGGACGCTCTTCTGGTCCACCAGCTTCACATAGGCCTCGTGCACCAGGGCGGTCGCGCTCAGCGTGTGCCCGGCATGCTCGGAGCGCAGCCGCGCCCGGGCGATCCCCTTCAGCTCGTCGTACACCTGGGGGAGGATCCGGTCCACCGCGTCGCGGCCGCCCCCGTCGAGCTCCAGGAGGAACTCCGTGATGTCTCCGGCCTTCGCCATTGCCGTCCCCGGTCCGAGATTGGGTCCGGCCGTGGTCCCCGGAAGATACGGGCAGGGCTCGCACCGGAGCCAAGCCCGCTGCGCCCGGGTTCGCCCCCGTGACACGAAGTCCGCTCGGTTTTCCGCGTCTCCGTGCGACACAAAGAACGGACCCCGACAAGGTGGACAGCCATGACCCTCCCCACGGAACGACCCCGCGCCCGGCATCTTCTGACCTTGCTCCTCGCAGCGGCGGCCTTGACCGTCTCCTCTCCTGGCGACGCGTCGGCCCAGAGTGTGCCTGCCGACGGCAGCCCCCCGGCAAGGAGCGGCTTCCACTTCTCCGTCGGCCTAGGCTCGGCCTCCGTGTCGGCCACATGCAGCGGCTGCGGCATCGACTTCCTCCAGGACCGCATGAACGGCTTCTCCGGCCGGCTCCAGCTCGGTGGTGCGGTCACACCGCGCTTGGTCCTGGCCGGGGAGTTCCTGGGGTGGATGAAGAACGACGACGTGCTGAACCGTCGCATCGCGGCCCTGAGCGTCGTCCTCCTGGGTTACCCGAGCGCAACGGGAGGCTTCTTCGTGAAGGGCGGCCTGGGCGTGCTCCGCGCCATCGGCGAGAACGACTACGTCATCGTGCGGAGCGACGCGCTCATGGCCACCACCGGCGTCGGGTACGACATCCCCGTGGGCGGCAGCGGGCTACCTGACACCCTACGTCACGTACATCCGGACCTTTTCCACCGGACGTGGCCAACGACGTCGTGAGCCCGGTGCCCCTCTCTCCGAATGCCTTCCAGCTCGGCGTCGCCCTCACCGTGCACTGAGGCCGGAGTGCGCCCCGCCGGTCCGAGGGGCGCGGGCCGGCGGGCGAGCTCAGGGGCTTCTTCGCCGCCAGGCGGTCACGGGCGGCGACGGTGCGCCGGTCGGTCGGGCCCACGGCGGCCTCGAGGAGGGCGAGGCGCCCTTTCTCATGAGCGGTCTGCCCTCCTCCACCTTCCCGGTCAGCACGAGACAGCGTCCCAGCTGACTCATGGTCTCGCCCAGGAGCCAGTGGCCGGCGGGCAGCGCGGCCCGGCGGATCTCGATGGCCTCGCGCAGGAGGGGCTCGGCCTCGTCGCGTGATCGAGGTCGATGAGCACGCCCGCCAGTCCCACCAGGCTGTAGGCGATGAACGGGTGCCCGGGCTCCAGCACCTCGCGCCGCAGGGCGAGGGCCTGCCGGTACATGTCCTCCGCTTTGTCCAGCTTCCCTTCCGCCGGAGAGCTCCCGCCAACTCGTTCAGGCTGATGGCCACGTAGGGGTGGCGCGGTCCCCAGGGCGGCGCGCCGGATCTCCAACGCTTCCCGATACAGGGCCTCCGCCCCCCCGGCGTCCTTGCGGTCCTCCAGGAGGAGGGAGCCCAGTTGGCCGAGGCTGTTGGCCAGGACGGGTGCTTCGGCCCGAGGGAGCGCCGCTTCCGCTCGATGGATTCCCGGTAGAGCCCCTCCGCCTCGTCGATGCGACCCAGCTGGCGGAGAACCAGCGCGTGGTTCGAGATGGCGATGGCCAGCGACGGGTCGTCGGGATCGTCGGTTCGACGGAAGACCCGGAGCGCCGCGCGCATGAGGAGCTCGGCCTCCGCGAACCGCCCCCGCGACTGGAGAAGCGATGGCCAGGTCGTTCCCCACCACCGCCGCGGGCATGTTGTCCGTTCCCTCGAGCGCCACGATGCGCTCGATACGTGGCGCGCTGGACCGCCTCCGCATGGTCCAGGTCGCCGAGCTGGCGATAGGCGTTGCCCAGGGCGTTCGCGACCTGCGCCACCTCCATCGGGTCCGCATCGTCGACCTCGGTGAGGGCGGCCTGCGCCTGCTCGAGAAGATCCACCGACTTCTGGTACGCCCCCAGCGACCGGTACGTCTGCCCGAGGACCCGGAGGAGCGAGGCCCGCACCTCCGGCTGGTCGGCGAGATCCTTGTCGATGCGCGCGGAGCCCCGCTCCAGGAGCTGGCCGGCGGTCATGGACAGGCCCTGGGCCGGGGTCAGCGCAGGGGATTCGGGATCGGGGCGCTCGAACAGGCCCTGGAGGAATCTGCGACCTGCTGCGCCTTGGCGGTCTCGCGCTGCGCCTGGGCGCGCTCGCGGCGGAGCTGGACGGTGTACCACCCGACGCTCCTCGCCGTGAGGAGCAGCCCCGCCACGGTGGCGGCGGCGGTCGCACCGTTCCGTCCCACCAGCTTGGTGATCCGATAGGCCACGGAGTCCCGGGTGGCCCGGACCGGGTGCCCGGAGAGGAGCCGCCGGATGTCGTCGGCCAGCGCGCCGGCGGAGGGGTAGCGTCGGCCAGGCTCCTTGCGCAGCGCCGTCAGGACGATGTTGTCCAGGTCGCGGCCGATGCGCCTCGGGCGCCCGCCCCGTGCCCGTGACGAGGGTGGTGACGGCGTCGTGCTCAGGACGGCCTCCTCGAGCCCCCGCATCCCGACGTTCCCCGTAGGGCCCCTCCCCCGCGACGAGCTCGTACAGCACCACCCCCAGCCCGTAGACGTCCGTCGCCGTGGTGATGGGCTCGCCACGGATCTGCTCCGGCGTCGGCGTAGCGCGGGCTCATCGGGCGACACCCGGTCCGGGTCAGCCCGGTGTCCGCCTCGATATCGTCCTCGGCCAGGACCTTCGCGATCCCGAAGTCCAGCAGCTTCACCGTCCCCTCGCTCGTCCACGAAGATGTTTCCGGGCTTGAGGTCGCGGTGCACCACCAGGTTGGAGTGGGCGTACTGGACGGCGTGACAGACCGTCTCGAAGAGCGCGAGGCGCTCCCGCAGGGAGAGGCCGCGGTCCGCGCAGTAGCGATCGATGGGGACCCCGTCCACCAGCTCCATGGAGAACCAGAGGAGCCCCTCCCCGGTCCGGCCCCCGTCCATGAGACGGGCGATGTTGGGGTGGGAGAGGCGGGCCAGGATCTGCGTTCGTCGGCGAAGCGCCTCATGCCTTCCTCCGACGCCCTGCGCTTCCGGATCACCTTGAGGGCCACGTGGTGCTCGAAGCCCTCGTGCTCGGCGCGGTACACGGCGCCCATGCCTCCCTCGCCGATGCGCGCCACACAGAGATACGGCCCGATGCGCGCCCCGATCAAGGGATCGGGATCCGCCGCCTCCGCGTCGTCGCGGTCCGGCATCGACGCCAGGCCGAGCTCCGCGAAGGCCTCGTCGGCGGAGCCCGCAAGGACGGACGCGGGATCCGCGTCCGCGTCGAGCATCGCCGCAACGTACGCGCGCAACTCGGCGTCGGGCTCGGCGCGGACGAGGAAATCCGCGCGGTCGTCGGCGGGCCGCTCCAGGGAGGCCGCGAACAGCTCCCGGACGCGCCGCCACCGACCGGGGTCGATGGGCGGGAGGGTCATCCCGCCATGATAGGCGCACCGCGCTCCTTCGCGACAGCCCGCGGGCGACGAGTGTCGAGCGACCGGCCGCCCTATCCGCCGCCCAGGAGCGCGTCCGCCTGCTTCCTCGCCTCCGCCACGATCGCGTCGGCGCGCTCGTCGGCCTCCTGCACCATCGCGTCCGCCTTGTCGTTCGCCTCCTTGCGGATGCGATCGGCCACGGGCCGGGCGGCGGCGCGCGCCACCGGGTTCGTCGCCTCGGCGAGCACCTGGTCCGCGCGCCGATTCCCCTCGGCCCGTACCTCGTCGGCGAGCCTGCGCGCCTCGGCCCGCACGGCGGCCGCGCGCTCCTCGGCGTCCGCGACGATGCTGTCCGCCCGGGCCTGCGCGCGGCGCCGCGCCTCCTCCCGGGCCGAGTCCACGCGCTCCTCGGCGGCTTCCACGCGCCGCCCCACCGCCTTGCCCGCCGCCTGCTGGGCCCGCTCCTGCGCGGACGTGGCCACGCCCCCGAAGTTGGTCTGGACGGACGGGTCCGTGACGCTGCCGCCAACCCGCACGCCCACCTCGACGGTGTCGGCGGCCTGCAGGTCGAAGCCGACGCGCCCGGCCTGGGACGCGAGGCTCTGGCACGACGCGGTCGCGCCTCGGCGCCGAGGGCGGCCCGCGGGATCGCGAGATCCAGCGTGTAGTCCATCGACTGATCGACGCCGTTGGAGCCGGACACCGTCATGCGCGAAGTTGCCAGCGCGCACGCGGAACGGGCTCACGTGCATGCGCCCGTCGCGGATCTCGATGGACGAGCGGATCGCGTTCAGCGTGGGGCTGCCAGCTGCGGGAGCTTCAGCGCGTCGGCGAGGCGCTGCATCAGCGGGAAGCCCTCCAGCGCGACCCGGGAGGTCAGGAGCGAGCCGTTTCCGTTCAGCACGTCGAACAGCGGCGTCATGTCCTGGCCGAGCGCGCCGCCCATGTCGAGGTTCGCCGAGAAGGCGCCCTGGGCGATAGCGGGCCACCGGGGCGAGCGTGCGCACGGTGAGGAACGCGGCGGACGCGCCGGCGATGTCCAGGCTGTCCAGCGCCAGCCCCACGCCGAACGTCGGGCGCTCCACGTCCGTGGTCTCGTAGAAGCCGGTCACGCCGATGCGGCCGCCGAGCGTGTGCATGGTGAAGTCGTCCAGCGTGGCCCGCTGGTCCTTCACGTGGACGGTGCCGCGCGCGTCGGACATCTCCAGACCGCCGTACGTCAGCCGGTCGACCGTTGCGTCCAGCGTCAGGTCCAGCATGGGCGGGACGGGGATGACCTCGAGCTCGGGGTCGTCGGACCTCCACTCGTCGAGGTCGAAGTGCCGGCTGCCCACCGTCGCGCTTCCGCGCAGCTCCTCGTCCCCGCAGGACGAAGCCGAGGAGGTTGTCGATCCAGCCGGTGGCCTGGACGTCGCTGCTCCCCAGCTGCGCCTCGAGCGATCGGAGCTCCGCCCGCCGCGGGGAGAGCGCCAGCGTCGCCTCCTGCACCGCCATCGGCTGTCGGCAGGCCGCGCCGCGCTGACGGTGACGTTCCGGGCAGACGCGGTCCCGCTGGCGCTCACCCGGTCCCAGCGCGCGCTGTCCACGTCGGACATGCGTGCCCGCACGGCCGCGTCCGCGGTGACCACGCCGCTCAGCTCCTCGACGCCGCGAGCTTGACCGTGCGCCCCACGTCGGCGAGGTCCACGGTGCCCTGCACGCGGAGCGTCGACGTCGGGGTCCGAGACGGGCGTGCGCAGCGTCATCGAGGCGTCGACGGGCTGGTCGCCGATGCGCCACGTGGAAGCGCTCCAGCCGCACCACCGTGCTGTCCACGTCTCCGCCGGGGTTGTCGAGGGAGAGGTCGAGGGCGATGTCGCGCGCCGGCAGGGGGAGGTCCGGATAGCGGAACATCCCGTCGGCGACGGAGGCGTTCAGCGCGAACGACGGGAACGCACCCTCGCCGAGCTTGCCGCGAACGTACCCCTGCACCGTGAAGGTCCCGGACGGTCTCCAGCGAGGCGAAGTCCCGGGCGTAGATGGCCGGCACCAGGGACAGGATCTGCGCGAACTCCGTGCGGGGCGCCTCGAACTGGCACGTCCAGCGCGAGGTCCTCGCCCGCGCTGCGCGGCGCTTCCGGAGAACCGCAGCACCAGGTCGTTCAGGCGCAGCTCGTTGTCGGCGAACGTGAACCGCTTCGCCGCCATGTCGGCGTCCACGTCGGCCGTGAAGTCGAGCGCCACCCCCTCGAGGTAGGGCACGCCGCGCGAAGCGCACGGTCGCCGCGTCGGCGTGGGTGCGCGTGCTCACGACCAGCCGGTCCCGGGCGAAGTCACCGCTCAGGTCGTGCCGGAGGCCGTCCAGGGTCGCGAACAGTCGGGTCTGCTCGTCGTCCAGGAGCACGCGCCCGCCCGAGATCTCGAGCCCGCGCAGCTCGATGCCGACGCTGGCGAGGACGGGCGCTCCTCCGCCCGCGCGGCGGCCGCGGCCGGCCGGGCCTTCGCGATGTCCCAGCTCGCGGTGCCGTCCTCCAGGACCCGCAGGCGCACGGCGGCTCGTCGAGCCGGACCGACCGGACGAGGATCGGCGTGCCCTTCCGCCATGCCCCGATCACGCTCGCCGACGTCGAGCACGAGGCCGAAGCCGCTTCATCGACACCAGCGTGTCTCCCTCGAAGCGGTCGATGCCCGACGACGGACAGGTCGTCGAGCCGAACGTCAGGTTCGGGAAGTCCCGGAAGAACGTCAGGCCGACCCCGCTCCAGTCGACCCGGGCGTCGACCGCCCCGTCGACCGCCGCGCGCGCCCGCGCGGCCACGCGGTCCTTGAAGAAGAACGGCACCGCGAGCGAGCACGATCAGGACCACGGACGAAGAGCGCGCCAAGGGCGATGAGAACCTTCCTGCGCACCGTCATGACTCACCTCGAGATCTGCAGACCGTCACCGCTCGCCGCCGCGAGAGCGGGCCAGGGTGGGCATCCCCGTGGATCAATCTCATCACGTCGGGCTACTTGTACACCATGGCGCTGTCCGAGGCGATCGACCTGATCCGTCCGGCCACCGGCGGGGCGTCGGCACATGGGCCGACTTCGGCGCCGGACGCGGCCTCTTCTCCCTGGCGCTGCTCGAGATCCTGAGCGATCGGGGGTCCGCCTCGACGGGGCGCTCTTCGCCAACGCGCTCCACTTCGTTCCGGAGCCCGGCGTCATGCTGGCACCGCTGTCGGAGCGGCTGCGGCCGGGCGCACGCCTTGTCGTGGTGGAATACGAGCGTCGGTCGGCCAACCGGTGGGTGCCGTACCCGCTCCCCCGTGCGCGGCTCCGGAGGCCGCCGCTGAGCGGGCTTCGGTCCGCCGGAGGTGGTGGGGCGCAGGCCTTCGGCTTACCAGGGCGAGATGTACTGCGCCGTCATGACGTGCCGGGGGACGCCGGCCCCAGGCGAAGTCCCGCTCGTACTCCCGGGCGTCTCAGTGGCAGCTGCCCTCGAACGGCTCCGCCCCCGGGTCCGCGTAGGTCGGATCCCCCACCATCCCCGCGAAGAGGATCGTCCCGGACAGGCGCTCCCGGAGCGCGAACACGAAGGGACGGTCGGCGATCAGCCCGATGAAGGAGTCCGGACCCACCCCCACGGCCGTGACGGCCGCCGCGCGCGTCCCGCGCTCGTCCACCTCTAGGAACGTCTTCTGGCGCACGAAGTCGATGCACAGATGGTCGCCCAGGGGCGACATCCGTGTGAAGTCGGCGCCGTCCCCGAAGGCCACCTCCATCCCCATCGCCTTCAGCGCGTCGTTGAGGTAGGCGTCGTACGTGAGCGTGAGCTTCGGGATCGACACCTGGTCGACCTCCCGCTCGTGCAGGCTCGCGATCACGTTCGCCCACCCCTGCGCGTCCAGGCCGCGGAGGAACGCCCGCGCGCCGCCCTCGCTCCAGGGGACGACGATCACCATGGCGAAGGCGCCGCCCCCGTACGGGAGCTCGACCGCCGCGTAGTCGGGTCCGCCGCCCAGCGGCAGCGTCACGTGGTCGAGGCCCATCATGTCCACCTGCACCGTGGAGCCGTCCTCGCGCGTGAAGTCCTGTCGGTGCGTGTCGGCCGGGTCGAACTGCGTGGTCCACGAGCCGTCGAAGTAGATCGCGTTCAGGAGGATCATCTTGAGGACCGGATCGAGCCGGTCGAGGATCCGCTCGATCAGGCCGTCGGTGTTCTCCCGGGCCCAGGCGTTGATCGAGTCCAGCGTGGCCGGGTCGCCGAAATCGGCCGACTCCGCCCGGGCGTCGAAGGCCGCGGCGACGGCCTGGAAGAACGCGTCGTAGAAGGGGAATCCCTGGTTGGCCCACACGGCGTTGGCGATGTCGAAGCGGACGTCGGGGTCGAGGCTCGTCAGGAGGTCGATGAGGCCACGGTAGGCGCCGTTGATCTCCTCCTGCGTGAGCTGGCCGAAGCCGAGGGTCCCGCGCATCGCGTCGAACGTCGTCCCACCGGCGCCGTTCATCGTCATCCCGAGCGCCATCGAAGCGCTCAGCGGAGAGAGCACGATGTTGGGTCTGTCGTCCCGTCCGGCCATGTCGGCGACCAGGGCCAGGCCGAAGGCGTTCGCGTCGCCGATGACGGCCTGTTCCGCCGACGTCAGCGACCGGGGGAGCTCGGTGATCGGCTCCGGCCCCGGCCCGAGCGGGTCGCCGCACGCGGCGAGGAGGAGCGCCGCCGAGGCGAGGATCCTGAGGTCGGAGGTTCTGGTAGACATGGGGACGTGGCCGGTTCGAGTCCGATCGTATCGCGCTCCCGCCTGGAAGGGAACGATCGGGTGCCCGGCCGCGTGACGCACGCTGGCAACCCTCCGCGCTCGCGACGTATTGTCAGGGCCCGGACGACCTTCCCGCTGACAGGAGACGTACCATGCACCGGTCCTTCGCTTCGGCCGCGACCGTCACCGCGGTCGCCGCCCTCGCGCTGTTCTGTGGAACCACGGCGACCAAGGCCCAGGAGACCACCCGCAAGGTGGAGGGTGGAGGGATCTCGGTCCCCGGATGGAAGGGAACCCTCGATCCAGGTGCTTCGGGCGCGATGCTCGATCACTCCAAGCTCGCCAAGGAGGGGAACGCGCTGCACGTGACCACCGGTCCGGCGGTGACGTACTGGAACCCGGCCGACACCGCCAGCGGCGAGTACACGGTGACCGCGACGTTCACCGAGCCGAAGTACATGAACCTGAACGATCACCCCCATCCCTACGGGATCGTGATCGCCGGCAACGACATGGGCACGCCGCAGCAGAGCTACCTCTATTGCGCGGCCTACGGAAACGGCTCGTTCATCGTCCGTGGGTTCGGCCCGGAGCCGTTCCAGATGAACGGGCGCCGCGGCGAGACGAACGGCGCCGTCCACAAGGCGGCGGGGCCGGGCGAGCCCGTGACGCAGGAGATCGCCATGACGGTGACGGCCGACCAGGTCCAGTGCTCCATCAACGGCGCGATGGTCGCGAGCTATCCGAAGGCGGCGGTGGTGGGGGAGGGGAAGCTCAAGTCCACCGACGGCGTCTACGGAATCCGCTTCGCCCACAACACCGAGGGCACCGTCACCGGCCTGACGGTCACAAGGTAGGCGAGCACCGTGCCTCCGGGCCCCCTGCGCCGCGTCTCCGCGCGACCGATCGCCCCGTTCCTTGCCGCGCTGGCGGTGGGGTTTGCGATCCCCATGGACGTCGCGGCGCAGGGTTCCCCGGAGCCGACCGTCGCGCTCACGCACGTCACCCTCGTCGACGGCACGGGCGGGCCGCCGCTGCCCGACCGTACGATCCTCGATCCGGGGTGACCGCATCGCGGCGGTGTTCGAGAGCGGCACACGGCCCCTTCCCGACAGCACGCACGTGGAGGACCTGACCGGCAGGTACGTCATTCCCGGGCTGATCGACGCACACGTGCATCTCAGCGGATCGGCCCCCGACGCTGCCGGCTACGAGGAGCTGCTGCGCTGGATGATCCTCGGCGGGGTGACCGCCGTGCGCGACATGGCCGGCGACGCGAGAGTGCTGGCATTCCTGGCGCGCGCGGCGGAGCTGGACGAGATCGCCTCACCCGACGTCCGTTACTCCGCCTTGATGGCCGGCCCGACCTTCTTCGCGGAAGACGCCCGGGTGGCCGGCGCGTCGGCGGGCGTCATGGTCGGCGCCGCGCCGTGGATGCGCGCCGTGACGTCCGCGACGGATCCGCGCCTGGCGGTGGCGGAGGCGAAGGGCACGGGGGCCACCGCATTGAAGCTCTACGCCAACCTCCCGGCGAGCCTCCTGGCCGATCTCACGCGGGAGGCCCACCGGGCCGGCCTGCTCGCATGGGCGCACGCCACCGTGTTCCCGGCGAGGCCCAGCGAGGTGGTCGCGGCGGGCGTGGACGTCCTGTCCCACACCGCCTACCTGGTGTGGGAGGCCGCGCCGCACGTGCCACAGGACTACAGCGTGCGGGCCATGGGGGACTTCGCCCACATCCGGCCGGACGACCCGCGAATCCTCGCGGTGCTGGACTCGATGAAGGCGCGCGGCACCATCCTCGACGCCACGCTCCAGGTGTTCGAGCGCACGGCGCAGAGCCGACCCGACGGCGCGGGGGCGGGAATCGCGGAGTGGGGCGCGGCCGTCACGCGCATCGCCCACGAGCGCGGGGTGCTGGTCGACGCCGGCACGGACGGTATGGGCAGCCCGGACGACACGGTTCCCAACGTGCACCGGGAGATGGCTTCCCTGGTCCAGCATGCCGGCTTCACGCCGCTGGAGGCGATCTCGGCCGCCACCCGCGTGGGGGCGATGGCCGCCGGCCTCGAGGCGACGCACGGGACCGTGTCGGCGGGGAAGCTCGCCGACCTGGTGGTGCTGTCGGCGGACCCGAGCCGCGACATCGCGAACACGCGGGCCATCGTGCGCGTGTACAAGCACGGGCGGGCGTACGAGCCGGGAGGAGGCTGAGGTGGGTCGTGGCCACCCTTCGGGCAGGGCCCGCAGCGGCGCTCAGTCGCCCGTCGGCGCCGCGTATCCCCGCAGCCGGTCGTAGACCTCGATCTGCTGGGGCGTGAGCGCGGCCCGGGTCTCCAGGTGGGCGGCCAGGTGCGTGAACCGGAGCTCCGCCTGCAGGGAGGCGATCTCCGAGGTCATCGCGCGCAGGCTTTCGGCGTCGATATGGGCGTGCTCGAATCGGCGACTGAGCTCGGCTTCCTTCTCGATGATGCCCTCCCCGATGCGCACGGCTTCCTCGCTCATCCTCGAGCGGATCGCTTCGATGTCGCTACGCTGGGTCGACGTGAGCCCCAGGCTGTCGGCCATGTCGAGCACGTGCCTGGGACCGGGGAAGTGATTCAGCTCCGCCGCGCGTGCGAGGCCCATTCCCTCTCCGGCACGGAGCGCGGCCAGCTCCTGCTCGTTCAGCGAGGCGATCGCGGAGCTCTGCCCGGCGTACGGGGACATGTGCTCGTGCTGCGCGGAGAGGGGCGCGGCGGTCGACAGGACGGTCACGGAGAAGAGGAGGGTCGCACGCACGGTGGGGCTCCGGGTCGGGGTCGCTGACGGAGGGACACGGTTCGAGAGGATACGCGTGTGCGGGGGCCGAAGTTGCAGGTGGACATCGCTGACTCCGGCACGCCGCGGCCGCTCAGAGGAGCCGACGTTCGTCGAGGCGACGCAGGCCCACGTCGTGCGCGATGCGCAGCGCCGCGGTGAACTCCTCCGGCTCCAGGGGACTATCGATCTCGGCCCACGCGTCTCCGCGCACCTGACCCGCGGGGCGGTACTGGTCCATGAGGTTCACGTAGGTGTCCGGCCCGAGCTCCGTCGCGATCCAGCCGAGGATGGCTCGGGCCTCGTCGAGCAGCCCCGGCATGACGAGGTGGCGGACGAGCAGGCCCCTGGTCGCGACTCCGTCCGCCCCCACCGCGAGCGGGCCCACCTGCCGCTGCATCTCCTGGATCACGCTTCGCGCGGCCTCCGGATAACCCTCGGCCTTCAGGTACGTCCGTGCGGCCCCGGGGCTCCACAGCTTGAAGTCCGGCATGTAGATGTCCACGACGCCGTCCAGCCAGGCGAGGCTCTCGAGGGAATCGTAGGCGCTCGTGTTGTACACGATGGGTAGGCGCAGGCCTCCGTCCGCGGCGAGGGCGAGGGCCTCGAGCACCTGAGGCACGACGTGCTCGGGCGTGACGAGGTTGATGTTGTGGCAGCCCCGCTCCTGGAGGGAGAGCATCAGGGACGCGAGCTCGGACGGGCGCATCCCGTCATCGGGATCCCCCGGCCGGATGGCCTGGGAGATGTCGAAGTTCTGGCAGAACACGCACCGCAGGTTGCAGTGCGTGAAGAAGATCGTGCCGGAGCCGTGGCGGCCCCGCAGGCAGTCCTCCTCCCCGCGGTGGGGGAAAGCGCTGCTGACGCGCGCCCACCGGCCGGTCTTGCACGCCGACCACTTCCCGTGGAGGCGGTCCACGCCGCAGTCGCGGGGGCAGAGGCGACAGTGGCCTAGCGCAGCCACGGCCTCCTGCGCGCGGCGACGCAGCTCGGCCGTGCCGAGACGGGTGTAGGCCGGAACGAAGGGCGTTCTGGGTCGCATCGGTCCTATGAGCGCGCGTCCTCCCCGAGCGAGGCGTAGTACCCGGCCACGCGGGCCGCGGCACCCGGCAGCGTGTACACGTCCTCCCGACCCGAGTCGATGACGTCGGCGATGACCTCCGCCACCTCTTCGGCCGACTGGCCGCCGGGGAAGTCGCGGGAGTCCGGGCCCCCGTGGCGGGCGCTCAGCCCGAAGTCCGTGTAGACCACGCCCGGCGAGACGAGGGAGATCCGGATGCCGGGATGCGCCTCCATGAGCTCGGCGCGGAAGCACGCCGTCAGCGCGTTCATGAAGTGCTTGGCGCCGCAGTAGGCCGAGCGGATCGTCGCGAAGGGGATGCGCCCCAGGAGCGACGACACGTTGACGACCTGTCCCTCCCCCCGCTCGCGGAAGTGGGGAAGCACCTCCTGCATGCCGTAGAGGACCGACTTGACGTTGACGCGCATCATCTCGTCCACGTCCTCGTCGGTCAGCTCCGACGGCTGCCGGCTGATGCCCTGGCCGGCGTTGTTGACCCAGACGTCGATCCGGCCGAAGCGGTCCAGCGCCTCGCGGACCACGCGGCGCACCTCCTCCCGCTCCGTGACGTCCGCGGGAAGGACGAAGGCGTCGGCTCCGCAGCGCCGGGCGACATCTTCGAGCTTCTCCTCGCGGCGCGCGACGAGCACGACGGAGTCACCGTGTGCCGAAAGCGTCTCCGCGAGCTCGGGCGCCGATCCCGCTGCTGGCGCCGGTGATCACCACGATCCGTCCCGCCAATGATCCCTCCTTCGCTCGCCGTCGCCGGCGTCCCGCCGATGCGGGAGCCGCTGGGGCGATGTGCCTACCTGGAAATCTCGACGCTGCCCCCCGGTGGGACCTCCTGCCACGTGCCCTCGATGCGGATGGGCACGGGCTCGGGCTGGTCTCGGTCGACGGAGACGTGCAGACATTCCCCGGTCAGCTCCACGTCGAGCCAGCGGCCCCGCCAGCACACACGGCAGCGTATGCGCCGCAAAGCGGGGGGAAGGGATGGCTCCAGCACGACCCCCTCCCGGTGGAGCTCGACGCCGGCGTAGCGTCGGAGCACGATGCCCACCGTCCCCGCCATGAGGCCGAGGTGGATGCCCTCCTGCGTCGTGCCGCCCTGGACGTCCTCGATATCGGCCCGCAGGGCATCGAGGAAGAGGCGATAGCCCTCGTCGCGGTCGACGTGGTGCATCAGCGACGCGAACACGAGCTTGCTGAGCGTGGAGCCGTGGGAGGTCCTCGAGCGGTAGTAATCGAGGGTGCGCGCCATCGCCTCGGGGCCGAAGTCGTAGCCCATGCGGCCCAGCAGCTTCCGCAGCGGCTCCGGGTCGAAGAGGTAGAACAGCATCATGGCGTCGGCCTGCTTCGATACCTGATAGCGGTCCGGCGTGTCCCCCTCCGCCTTCAGGATCCGGTCCAGCCGCTCGATGTCGCCGTAGCGCTCCCGGTAGCCCTCCCAGTCGAAGGGCTCGAGGTCGTCGTATCCCTCGAACTGCTCGAGGACGCCGCCGTCGACGAACGGCACGACCATCCGTTCGGCGATATCGGCCCACCGATCCAGCTCCTCCTCGGAGATCTCCAGCGCCTCCAGGAGGCGCGCGCGGCGGGACTCGCCCACCTCGGCGAGAACGTCCAGTGCGCGGAGGAGGCACCAGGCCGCGATGACGTTCGTGTACGCGTTGTTGTGCACGCCGCCCGTCTGGGCGTCCGGGTACTTCTCGTGGTACTCGTCCGGGCCCATGACCCCGAGGATCTCGTAGCGCTCGCGCGCCTCGCTCCACGTCGCGAGGCTCGCCCAGAAGCGGGCGATCTCGAGCACCATCTCGGCTCCGAAGTCGCGGAGGAACTCGCGGTCTCCCGTGGCCTGCCAGTAGCGCCACGTGTTGTAGACGATGGCCGCGTCGACGTGGCGCTGCAGGTGGCTCCAGTCGGGGCCCCACTCGCCGGACATCGGGTTCAGGTGGAGCTCCTGCGTGGCCTCCCGCCCGTCGTGGCTGCTCTGCCAGGGATACATTGCCCCGGCGTATCCCGCCTCCCGCGCCAGCTGGCGGGCGGAGTCGAGGCGGTAGTAGCGGTACAGGAGCAGCGCGCGCGTGATCGAGGGCTGCCGCAGATTGTAGAACGGCAGGACGAACAGCTCGTCCCAGAAGACGTGGCCGCGATACGCCTCGCCGTGCAGCCCACGGGCGGGCGCCCCCACATCCAGCGCGACGGTATGCGGCGACACGGTCTGCAGCGCCTGGAAGATGTAGAGGCGCAGCGTCACCTGCTCGCGCGCCAACTCCTCGTGCGAGCGCTCGTCACCGATCTCGACGTCGTAGCGCCGCCAGATCTCCCGCCAGGCGCGCTCGTGCCCGAGCAACAGCTCCGCGAACCCCCCCGCGGTGCGCACCGCGTGACGTGCCTCCATCCCGGGCTCCCCGATGCCGCGGTCGTTCGAGGCGAAGAGCGCCACCGTCTTCTCGACGCGGATGGTCTCGCCCCGGGCGGCGTCGACGCGGAGCTCCTCGCCGATCGAGTCCTCCTCCTCGTCGAGGATGTGGCGCTGCACGTCGCAGGGCTCCCCCCGCCGGAAGAGACACACCCGGGCCGCCATGCCCACCTCGAAGCGCGACTGGGAGGCCCGCGCGGTCAGGTACACCCCCTCCGGCGCGATGCGGCCGTGCGCCACGACCTGCAGGTGCCGGTTGGCGAGCTGGCGGTAGCGCGCTACTCCGGTGTTGCGCACCGATCCGTCGATCCCGGAGCGGATGCGCAGGCTGCCCTCCCAGTTCTCGGGCGTGATCCGGTAATCGATGGCCGCCAGGTGCGGATAGGCCATGCTGACGAGCCGGCGCGCCTCGACCGAGGTCTCCCTCCCGTCCGGGTCCCGGAGGCGGAACGCCCGGAGGAGGAGGCCTTCGCGCAGATGCAGCTCCTGGCGATAGGAGAGGATCTCCACCTTCCCGAGATCCAGCCAGTCCCCTTCTTCGGGGCGGAACGTGAGCGGCAGCCAGTTCGGGAAGTTGACCAGGTCCTCGTTGACGACCGTGCGGCCCGCCACCTCGCTGGTGAGGCGGTTGTAGCCGCCCGCCACGTAGGTGCCGGGGTAGTGCACGCCGTCCGCATGCGCCTCCTCGGCCGCGCCCCGCGTCACGAAGTGGCCGTTGCCGAGCGCGCACAGGGCTTCCAGCAGCCCTTCCCGGTCCGGGTCGAATCCTTCCCAGGTCAGCACCCACGCGTCGCCTCCCGGTGGCGCGGAGGCCGCGGGGAGGGTGCGTGACGGTCGCGGACCCATCTCAGCCTCCCTCCGCCAGGCGGGTCAGGCGCTCGAGGAGCTCCTGCACCTCGCGCGGGTCCTGGAGCGAATAGCGGGCGGCCGTGGGGTGCGGAAGCGGCGACACCAGTATGCCGATGCCCCGACCCTCCAGGGCACGGAACGCGTCCTCGTCGGTCACGTCGTCGCCGATGTAGAGCGGCTTCACGTCCGCGCCGTCCAGCCCGAGCGCCTCCAGCAGCCACAGCACCGCGCGCCCCTTGTCCCAGTCGATGGCCGGGCGGAGCTCGAAGATCTTCTTCCCGCGCGTCTTCCGGAGGCCCGCCCGCGTCTCCAGGGCCTCGTCCACCGCCCGCTCCACCTCGGGCACCCGGTCGTCGTCCACGAGTCGATAGTGTACGGCCAGGGAGAACGTCTTGTCCTCCACCAGGACCCCCGGGACGTCCTTCGTGCGCCGGCGGATCTCTGCCGCGGCGGAGGCGATGGCGGGCACGACATCCTCCGCCACCTCGAGCCGGAGGCCGCCCTCCGTCCGAGGCCCCGCGATGTCGAAGCCGTGGCTGCCGGCGTAGTTGAGCCCGGAGATCCCGACCATGTCCTGGACGTCCTCGCGACCCCTCCCGCTGACGATCGTGGTCGGCCACGTCCCGGCGAGGCGAACCAGCGACGAACGCATCTCCTCGCGTGAGTCGGGCCAGGTCCGGGCGGTCCACGATGGGCGTGAGCGTGCCGTCGTAGTCCAGGAACACCGCCGGCTTCGAGCCGTCCAGCTCCCCAGCGAGCTCGGGCCAGCTCGAGAGGGCGTTGGGAAGCTGGTGGCGTTGGTTGGCGAACCAGGCACGGAGCTCGTCGACTCCCAGCCCTTGGAATCCGCGCACCACCCAGTCCGCCCCGTGCTCGCGCAGCCGGATCGCGCGACCCACGCGGTCTACGCCCAGCACGAGCCCGAAGTCGCCAGCTCGGCCCGCTTCGACCCCGGCGAGGGCGTCCTCCACGACCACCGCGTGCGCCGGATCGGGACAGTCCATGATGTCGAGGCAGGCGAGGAAGATGTCGGGCGCCGGCTTGCCCCGTAGACGGAGGCGGCGGGACACCGCCCCGTCCACCCTCGCATCGAACAGGTCGTCGAGGCCCGCGGACTCCAGCACGAGGGGTGTGTTGCGGCTGGAGGACGCGACACCCACGTGGACGCCCGACGCCCGCAGCTCCTTCGCGAGACGGACGGCCTCCGGGTCCACGTCCACGCCGTCGCTCAGGACTCGCTGGCGGAAGATCTCGTTCTTGCGGTTGCCCAGCCCCCGGACGGTCTCGCGCTCGGGCGGGTCGTCGGGCTCACCCTCGGGGAGCACGATATCCCGAGATGCCAGGAAGGTGCGCACGCCGTCGTAGCGAGGGCGGCCGTCGACGTGGGCTCGGTAGTCGGCCTCCGTGAACGGCCGGAAGGGGACGCCGTCCCGGTCGGCGCGAGCCTTCAGGAACGCGTCGAACATGTCCTTCCACGCGGCGAGGTGCAGCCGAGCCGTGAAGGTCACGACGCCGTCCAGATCGAAGACGACGGCTCTGGGCGGAGGTGTGGGATGGGGTACCCTCGTTCCGTTTTCGACTGCCGATCGGTGTCCGGTGCTCATGCGCCGCCGCCCTGCTGCGATTCGCGTTGCCGGGTTCTGATACGGGATTCTCGCGTGCATGTGCCCCCGGCGTTCGGGGGACGACTCCGTGGGGCGCATCGCTCGGGGCGGTCCCCCCCTTCCGTTGGCGCCCCGGTCTTCGCACCGTCTTTCACATGAATACCAGACGCGCACCCATCCTCGTCCTGTGCGCCGCGCTCGCCCTCCCTCTCGCCGGCGCCGCCCAGCCCACCGACACCCTTCGCCCCGGGCGCTTCGACTTCGGCAAGATGTGGACGTTCGAGTACGCCCCGGCGGCGTATTTCTCGTCCACATACGGCTTCGACGCGTCTCCGGAGTGGTTCGAGCGCGCGCGCATGGCCGCGCTCCGCATCCCCGGCTGCTCGGCGTCCTTCGTGTCGCCCAACGGGCTGGTGGTGACCAACCACCATTGCGCGCGCGGCGCGATCGCCGCCGTCACGCGCCCGGGCGAAAGCCTCCTCGACGACGGGTTCTACGCACCGTCGCTGGACGAGGAGCGGCCCATCCCGGGGACGTACGCCGACCAGCTGCTGTCCGCGCAGGACGTCACCGCGGAGATCGACGCCGCGGTGGACGCCGCGCCGGAATCCCGACGCGCGGAGGCGCGGGAGCGGGCGATCGCGGAGGTGCGTCGGCGGCTCGAGGCGGAGAACGCCGGGACGTCGGGGATCCGCGTGCAGATCGTGCCGTTGTACAACGGCGGCCGCTATTCGGCCTATGTCTTCCGCCGCTTCACCGACGTCCGCCTGGTCGCTGCGGCCGAGCTCGACATGGGCTTCTTCGGGGGTGATCCGGACAACTTCACGTACCCGCGCTACGCGCTGGACTTCGCGTTCTACCGGGTCTACGAGAACGGCGAGCCGTTCCGTCCGTCGCACTGGTTCACGTGGGGCGACGGCGTGGCCGAGGGAGACCCCGTCTTCGTGATCGGTAATCCCGGGCCCACCAACCGCCTGCAGACCGTCGCGCAGCTGGAATACCAGCGGGACGTCCTCGTGCCGGTACGGAAGGCGTTCTTCGAGACCCGGCTCCAGGCCCTGCGCGAGGCCTACGCGGCCGATCCCGTGCGGGGGGAGCGTCTGGGACTCCGCAACCAGGCGTTCTCGTTGTCCAACTCGCTGAAAGCGTACACCGGGCGGTTGGAGGCCCTGCGCGATCCGGGCATCCTGGACCTCAAGCGGGCCGCAGAGCGCGAGCTCGTTGAACGCATCGCGGCGGATCCGGAGCTGGGCGCGCGGTACGGGTCGGTGATCGACGAGCTCGCCGACATCCAGCGGCAGCGGCGGGAGCTGGCGGCCGCGACGGGTGCGTTCTACAACCTGGCCCACCCCACCTACGGGTCCCGCACCCTGCTGCGGGCGATGCTCGCCCTGCAGCTCGTCCGCGGCGGACGCCGCCGGGCCGATTCCGCCCGACACGCTGGCGAGCCGCCGGGCGGCGCTGGCTTCCATCGAAGACCATCCCGGCGACCTCGAGGAGGAGCTGCTCCGCCTGCGCATGGCGGACCTGCAGAGCTACCTGGGGGCCGGAGATCCGCTGGTGGAGACGGCGCTGGGTGGACGCTCTCCCGAGGGAGCGGCCACGTCCCTGCAGGAGCGGTCGATGTTCGGCTCCCACGAGCGGGTGATGACGGAGATCGACCGCATCGGGGAGGAGCCGGCCGATCGCGACCCGGCCCTGGCGCTGGCCGCGGCTCTCGCCGGGCGGATGGACGCCTACCGGGCGCGCGATCGTGCGCTTTCGGACCGCGAGGCGGAGCTGGCCGCGGAGCTGGGAAGGGCGCGCTTCGAGGTGTACGGCACGGACGTGGCGCCCGACGCCACCTCCTCGCCGCGCATCACGGACGGCGTGGTGACGCCCTATGCGTACAACGGAACGCTGGCCCCCACGCACACGACCTTCTACGGCGTCTACGACCGCTACTACGGACACCTGGGCAATCCGGATTGGGCGCTCCCGCCGCGCTGGGTCCCGGCCCCGGACGGCCTCGACCTGTCGACGCCGCTCAACTTCGTCTCCACGGCCGACACGTACGGCGGGAACTCGGGCTCTCCCGCGGTGACCCGCGACCTCGCGCTGGTGGGGCTGAACTTCGATCGCAACATCGAAGGCCTGAGCCGCGACTTCATCTACCTGCCGGAGCGAGGCCGGAACATCATGGTGGACGTGCGCGCCATCCGGGAGGCGCTGGACGCCGTCTACGACGCGGACCGGATCGTCCTGGAGATCACCACCGGGAGGATGGTGCCCACCGAGGCGGAGGCCGACGCGCTCGGGCGGTAGGGAGCGTCCACGCCGGTACGCACGCGAGGCTATATTCGGCCGTGAACGGATCGAGGGAGGACGGCGGAGGGCCTGGGCTCGCGGGTCGTGCGCCCCGAGGCGCGAGGCTCCGGAGGACCCGGGTCACCGCGGGCTTCGCCCTCGTCGCGGTGGGCCTGGCGGCATGCGGCGGCCCCTCCGCCGAGGAGACGGCCCGCGCCCGGGAGGCCTTCCGGACGTGCGCGGCGTGCCACGGCCCGCAGGGCGCGGGTGACCGCGAGGTCGGCGCGCCCAACATCGCGGGCCTGCCCGCCTGGTACGTGGTGGGCCAGATCCGGAAGTTCCAGATCGGGCATCGGGGCTACGCGCCGGAGGACAGCATCGGCCGGCGCATGGCAGCGGCGTCCGCGGCCCTCACCCGGGCGGACGACGTGGCGGTCCTGGCGAGGTGGCTCGAGCGCCTGCCCGCCGTGCCTCCGCCTCCGGCGGTGGAGGGGGACGCGCAGGCGGGCCGGGTCGCCTACCAGGCGTGCATCTCGTGCCACGAAAAGGACGGGTCCGGGCGGCGCGACAAGAAAGCACCCCCGCTCCCCGGGCTGGCGGACTGGTACGTGGTCGCTCAGCTCCGGAAGTACCGCGACGGGTGGCGTGGAACGAACACCAACGACCAGTCGGGCACGACCATGCGCCCGGTGAGTATCCCGTTGTCCGACGCCGACATACGGAATCTGGCGGCCTACATCGTGACGATGCGCTAGCCACGCCGCCGATGGGCACGGGCAGCGCCTCGAGCTCGTCCTTCCGGGTGTTCCCGGCCATGAAGGCACGGCTCCCGACCACCTTCAGGCAGGTGATGTCGCCCATCAGCTTGCCGCGCGTGCCCGCGAGGCGCCGGTCGTTTCCGTTCAGACCGTGTACTGCCCCATGGCGGTCCCTGGCGGAACGCCCACCATGACGGTCACCGGGGACTCGCGGGTGTTTCCACTTCATGGTCGCGCGCGCATCTTGGGGGACTCCGCTCACCCCCCAGCCAGCAAGGTCAGGGACCCATGACGCGCCATTCCCCGGTTCCGGTCGCCATCGTCGCCCTCGCCCTCTCCGCGTGCGGAGGTGGGGACGAGCCCTCCGACGTCGGCCTGGTGGCTCGCGCCGGCGGTCAGACCTGGACGGTGGAGGAGGCCGTGGCCCTCATCGCGCCGGACACCGCGCTCCCTCCCGAGCCGGAGGCGATCCGCGCCATCGCGAATCTGTGGATCGACTACACGCTACTGGCCAGGGCGGCGATGACCGACACCACCCTGGCGCAGGTCGACGTCTCGCCGCTGGTGAACGATCTCGCCACCCAGCAGCTGATCACCGCGTTGCGGGACTCGGTGATCTCAGTGGAGCCCATCGGCGACGAGGACCTTCAGGCGCGGTACAGGGAGGAGGCGCCCGGCTCGCTGGTGCGGGCCCGCCAGATCCTGCTGACGTGGCCGGAGGACGCGACCGACGCACAGAAGGACAGTGTCCGGCAGGCCGTTCGGGACCTCCGCGCGCGCATCGTCGACGGAGACGAGGACTTCGGTGCCGTCGCCGCCGAGCACAGCCAGCAGCCCGGGGGAGCGGCGGGGGGATGGGACCTGGGCGTGGTCCGGCGGGGCCAGCTCGACGCACCGCTCGACTCGGCCCTCTTCTCGCTCCAGCCGGGGGAGGTGAGCCAGCCGGTGGAGTCGTCCTACGGCGTGCATCTCCTCCAGGTCCAGGAGCGAGTCACGCCGTCCCTCGATCAGTTCCGTGCCGGCCTGGTGAGCCGCCGGGCGGCCCAGGCCGAGTCGGTGTACGTCGCCGGGCTCGAGGCCCAGGCCGCGCCGAAGATCCTGGAGGGGGCCGAGGCGCGGGTGCGCGACATGGCCCGCAACTACCGCACTCCCCTGGCGAGCCGCGAGGAGACCCGGCCCCTGGTGACCTACGACGGTGGCTCCGTGACGGCCGGCGAGGTCCTCTGGTACCTGCAGACCCAGTCGCCCCTCGTCCGTGCCCAGGTCGCGGCGTCGAGGGACAGCGCCGTCGCCGACCGGCTTCTCCGGGCCGTCACGAACCGCGAGCTCCTCGTGGCCGAAGCCCTGCGGCGGGGGTGGTCGTCACCCCAGGAGGCGCGCGAGCGCGCGGCGGCGGCGGCCCGCCAGAACCTGGTGGATGCGGCCCGGCAGATGGGCCTCCTCCACATCGAGATCGCTCAGGACCAGAGGCCGGGCGACGCCGTGCACCAGGGCGTCTCCACCCTTCTGTCGGACATGCTCACAGGCCAGCGCCGGGAGGTCACGCCGTTGGGGATCATGTCCTACGTGCTCAGGCGACAATACCCGGCACACGTGGTGGACGCGGGGGTGGACGAGGCCGCGGCCCGCATCGAGCAGATCCGGGAGGGGCGGCCCACCCCGTAGGGTGGGGGAAACGCCCGGTCTCCTGGCATCCTGTGCGGGTTTCGCCACACCTTGTCGCGTTTCCCGACACCGTGCCACGCCCAGTTTGAATCATGTGTATTGTAAATTTATGTAGGCTAACGACTTAGCGCCTACGCACCTTCCGGCACGAGGGTTGCCCTGGAAGAGGGTCAAGGCACAGGTTCTACACCCCCCCAGGAGAACCCCCCATGCGCTTCACAAGTTCGGGCGCCATCGCCGCGGCTGCGGTGGTGGTGTTCACGGCCTCGGCACAGGCCCAATCCATTGACCCCGCCACGTTCAGCGGCACGATGGACGTGGGCGAGACCGATCACCATCCACAAGACCATCACGCTCAGCGAGTCCGGCGCCAACCTGGTCGACCTCTTCTTCCTCGCGGACAACACGGGAAGCATGGGCGGCATCGTCTCCAAGGCGCAAAGCGGCGCCAGTGAGATCCTGGGCAGCGTCCCGGGCGGGGCGGACTACAACTTCGGCGTGGGCCGCTACCTCGGAGACTGCGTCGAATACAGCATGCCGGCGGGATGTGGCACGAGCTACGTCGGGTACACGCAGAACACCGGGTTGACCTCAAGCGCTGCCGCGGCGCAGACGGGCATCAACGCGTGGTTCGCAAGCGGCGGCGGCGACGGTCCGGAGGGCAACTTCGACGCGCTTCGCATGGTGGCCCAGACCGCCGACTGGCGGACCGGCTCCCAGCGGCTGGTGGTCTGGTTCGGAGACGCGGTCTCCCATACGGAGCGGACCACCGAAGCGCAGGCGATCGCCGCCCTCCAGGCTGCCGGCGTCAAGGTTATCGCCTTCAACAGCAACGCCTCGGGATACGGCATCGACGGCTGCTACTTTGGCGAGTGTTCGCAGGCGTCTGACATCGTGGCCGCAACGGGCGGTAGCCTCACGAACAGCTTCGGGTCGCTCTCCGCCGCGGGCTTCGTGACGGCCGTGAACTCCGCGATCTCGACGGCCACGTCGACCATCGACCTCGTGTTCGGTACGTCCTACCTGGGCTCGGGCCTCGCAATCTCCTTCGAGTGCACCGACGCGCTCGGCTGCACGGGTGTGACAGGCGGTGAGTCGCGCACGTTCGACGTGCACATCTTGGCCAAGGCCGAGGGCACCTACGACTTCTCGGTGTTCGCCTCCGGCGTAAAGGCCGAAGAGCTCGATCACATCGTGGTCGGTGCCGGCGGCACGGTCGTTCCCGAGCCCTCGACCTGGGTGATGCTGGCCACCGGCCTGCTGGGCCTCGGCTTCATGGGTTGGAGGCGCAAGGAGGACGAAGGGACGGCGTAACCGTCACGGCGTAGGGCTCTCCTGAGGGAAGTCCGCCCCCGGGCACCGGCGGCCCGGGGGCGGACCGGGCCCCGTTTCTGTTCGGGAACCACCACACCTTGTGACAACCACTCGGCAACGTGCCGGGTCGGGACTTTTTCGATTTCGTCGTAAATTATTGCGGTACAAGGCTTTACGGGCCTACATGTCGTCGGCATGTAATTTGCAAATGCGTCACGATATTGTCGTCTACCTGTCCCCCCAGCTCCGGGAGAGCCCCTATGCGCCTTACACTGTCCGGGGTCGCGGCGTCGGCCCTTGTGGTGGTGTTCGCGTCCACCGCGCAGGCCCAATCCATCGACCCCGCAACCTTCAGCGGCACGATGGAAGTGGGTGAGCGCAGTCACCATCCACAAGACCATTACGCTGGCCTCAGGCGGTGCCGACCTGGTCGACCTGTACATGCTCGCCGACAACACGGGCAGCATGGGCGGTACGATCGACGAGGCTCAGGCCGGTGCGTCGGCCATCCTCGGCGCGTTGCCCGACGAACACATGGGTGGGCGTCGGGCAGCTACCAGGGCGACTGCTCGCGAGGTGGTCTGGCGGCGGCATGCCGCACGGCCTCACGGCCTACTGGGTCGGAGTGGAGCCCGGCGCTGTCGTCCAACCTCGCCGCAGCCCAGACGGCATCAACAGCTGGTTCGCGGGCTGGAGGCGGTGACGGCCCGGAGGCCAACTTCGACGCGCTCAGAGTGGTCGCCGAGGGCACGGCGTGGCGGTCGGGCTCGCAGCGCCTGATGGTGTGGTTCGGTGACGCGCTCGTCGCACAGCGAGACGACGACCTTGGCCGAGGCCATCGCGGCGCTCAACGCCGAAGGCATCACCGTTATCGCGTTCAACAGACTCGACGGGGCTGGCATCACGGCATCGACGGCTAGCTACTGCGGCGGAGATGCCCAGGCTTCGACCATCGCGACCGCGACCGGCGGTAGCCTCACGAACAACTTCGGCGGCCTGTCGGGCGCCGACTTCGTCAACGCGGTCAACGGCGCGATCGGGTCGGCGACTTCGACGCTCGACCTGGTGTTCGGGACGGACTTCTTCGCGTCTATGCGGGTGGGCTGGCGTTCTCGTTCACCTGCACGGACGCGGTCGGGCTGCACGGGCGTCGGCGGCGGAGAGTCCCGCACGTTCGACGTGACGATCACGGCGCTGGCCGAGGGCACGTACGACTTCACGATCGGCGCGGATGGCGTGGCCGCCGCGAGACGGATCACATCGTGGTCGGCGCCGGCGGCACGGTCGTTCCCGAGCCCTCGACCTGGGTGATGCTGGCCACCGGCCTGCTGGGCCTGGGCTTCATGGGCTGGAGGCGCAAGGAAGAAGAAGGGGCTGCGTGACCGCATAGGTCCATGTAAGATCCGCTCCCGGGCCACGGTGGCCCGGGAGCGGATTTTTCTTACCTGGAGCTCGTAGAGCGAATCCGATGAACCACCTTCGCAGAGTGGCGGTACCGGCCTAGGTCATGGTCGCGATCCTGATCGTGTTCCCGGCCCTCGACCTCGTGCAGGGCGTTTGGCCCGTCCGGGTCGGAGACGTCTCGTGGCGGGTCGCATCGGTGGGGCTCTTCAGCCGCGCCATGCTCACGCCGATCCTCGGCCTGGTCCTGGCGTATGCGGCCGCCCTGCTTCTGGAGCATCGGCGCTTCGTACGCACCATGGCGGTGCTCAACGGCCTTTTTACCGTGACGCTCCTGGCGGTCCTCGGCTTCTACGCCTTGGACGCATTGGAGCTCCGGGCACGCCTCGCAGCGGAGAACCGCAACTACGACATCGGGATCGCCTTCTCCTTCGTCAAGTACGCGTTCGCCCTGGTCGTCCTCCTCGTCCTCACCGTCAGCGAATGGCGCACCGCGGGCACCATGAGGAAGGGGAGCGAGGCGACAGGCCGAATCGGGTGGCGTGGTCTTCCGGGCCTCGGATCGGGGGACCGAAGTGTCCACCGCCGGCCGACGGGGCGGAGCCGGTCAAGGGCGGCTGAGTCCGCCGCTACGGAAATGGGATCCTGAGGAAGAAGCGCGCCACCTTCGAGTCGGCGGGCTGGCCGGTGTCCGGAGGCTGCTCCGCGCCTCCGGCGTTCCCTCCGAGCGCCTCCCAGGCGATCGCGCCCGCGGCGAGGCCGGCCACGCCCACCACGACGGCCGTCCGTCCCCGGTCGAGGACCTTCCGCTGCACGAACGTCGCGTCGGCCGGCGACAGGCGTATGGTCTGGCGCAGCGGCTCGAACTGGAATCCCACCTGGCGGCTTGCCGTGACCACGTCGAGAAGGATGTCGCCGTCCTCGTGCGCCCGGACCCGTCCCTCGATGGATGTCCGGTCCGCGACGAGGGCATCGCTCAGTCGCGCCGCGGTCTCCCGCGTCACCTCCACCCGCACCTCGGCTCTCTCGGGGACGGCCTGCAGCGGCGTGGCGATGTACGTGTAACACCCCGTCGTCCGGCCGAGAAGCAGGAAAAGGAGGAGGTGGCGCGTCTTCATCGGTCTCTTCTCTGCTGGGGAGCCCGGCCGCGTCCCGCCAGGACGAATTCGCGGAGTGGGACGGGCGGCGGGTCGGGCCTCCGCCCGCCGCCCGTCGGATACGCCGCTACGTCACCCGATGTTCGGGTTCGTGTCGATCTCACCGCGAGGGACCGGGAAGCACAGATCCTGGGTGAGAAGATGGGATGCCTCGCCCGGGATCTCCAGGGGGTCGAGGGCCCCCGGCGTTCCGTTCTCGTTCCAGCGGTAGAGGTCGCCCAGGCGGCGCGCCTCCAACCAGAGCTGGATGCCCCGCTCCCGCTTCAACCGTCCCCAGGCTTCCGATGCGTTGGCGGCCGTCCACGGATCGACCCCGTACGAGGCGCGCAATGCGTTGATCATGTCGAGCCCCGCCTGCCAGTTCGCCCTTCATCAGCTGGTCCTCGGCCTCGATCAGACGCATCTCGGGCCCGCTGGACAGCGTGATCGGCGACTCCCGCTTGGCGATCTTCTCCTGCCGATAGAACGGGACCACGCCGCAGCAAGCCACGAAGCCGTCGCCGTCCAGCCCGGTGTCCGTCCACGGTGTCCGCGGATCACCGGTCGTTCAGGTAGTAGTCCTCGTAGTACGTGCCCCACACGGTATGGGTCTTGTACGGCTGGCCGAACCCTGCCCAGGCGATCCGGTTGAACTCCTCCTGGTCGCCGCGGTTGTAGTAGGGCATCTGGAAGAGGAAGCCCGGTGGCACCGCCTGGGCGTCGGTGACCGCCCCGGCCCATTCGCCGAGATCGACCCGGACCGAGGCGCGTCCGGCGCGCGCGGCCGTGACCACGCTCGCGGTCGACTGCGCCGGCGGCAGATGCCGACCTCAATCGCGGCCGTGAAGTGCTCCTCGGCCCTCTGGAGGAAGACCTCGCGGGGCTGGGCGGGTCCGCCGTCGATCACGGCCTGGCACATGTTCTCGCCCAGCGCTCGGTTCGCGTATCCCTGCCCACAGGTGCGCCTTGGCGACCAGGGGATGGGAGGTCGCCCCGCCGCCCAGCGTCTCCGTCATGCGCCGGATGCCGTCCTCTGCCGTCCAGCGCGCCCGCTGCGTCGAGCTCCAGGGAGTGCCCTGCTCTTCCACCGACAGCCTCCCGTCACCGTTCTCGGGGCTGATCCCGAACTGTCCGGTTCCGCCCGTCGGGAAGAGCTCCCGCGTGACCATCGAGCCGTGGAAGGCCAGGTAGTTGAGGCCGTCCGCGAGGTCACGCCCCATCCCGTTCACGAGGGCGTTGAAGGCCACCGAATCGTCGAGGAACGAGTCCTGCACGGGCCCGGGGTTGGTGACGTTGAAGTCGCAGGCCGACAGCTGCGCGGCCGCGGCGAGCGCCACCAGCGCGCCGAGCCTTTTCTTCTTCGAGTGGTTGTTCATGGTTCCGCAATCCCGGCTGGATGATCTGCGCCGTCCTTCGCTCGGGGCGCGCATCAGAAGTTCACCCTGAACGCGAGTGTGTAGGTCGTCGGGACCGGGATCGATCCTCCGACGGACTGTGTGCGCTCGTCCATCCCCGTGTTTCCGACGGTGAAGCCACCCGAGCCCTCCGGGTCCGCGAAGTTGTACTTCGCCTTCCTCCACCAGAACGGGTTCTGGGCCGACACCACCACCCGGGCGCTCTGGGCGCCGGGGATGTCGAAGGGCACCGGCGCCGCAAGGCTGAGCTCCCGGACCTTGAAGAAGTCCTGGGGATAGATGGCGAAATCACGGAGCGCGAAAGTGGAGATGCACCGGGCGCGCTCCATCGCGTTGACCTGGCTCAGGTCTCCGGCCTCGATGGCGGGGTAGACGTTGAAGCAGTTCGGCCAATGGATGCCGCGGCTGAAGGCCTCTCCGTCGTTCACGTTGTAGGCATAGTGGCCGCCCTGATACTCGCCACGGCTGGTGAGAATGAGCCCGTGGGGGAGCCGTACCGTGGTATTCAGCGCCACGATCAGCGTCGGCAGGTTCGGGCCGTAGTCGCAGTTCGTCTCGATGATCGGATCCGCGAACGCGTCGGGGTTGGTGACGCAGCTTCCACGCACCACCGGGATCGGCTGCCCCTCGGCGATGTAGCCGTACGAGCCGATGCTGAACTCGGTGGCGTCGCCCAGGCTGAGCACCTTGCTGTGGTTGGTGCTCAGGTTGACCCCGAAGTCCCACCCCCAGTCCGTCCGGTCGAAGATCGTCGAGTTCACCGACAGCTCGAGCCCGTTGTTCTGGAGCTCACCGACGTTGGCGAGCTGGCTCCCCAGGAATCCTTTCGAGGGGATCTGCCTCACCGAGAAGAGCGCGTCTGTCGTCTTCTGGTGGTAGTAGGTGAGGCCCAGCGTCAGCCGACTCTCCAGGAAGGAGGCGTCGAAGCCTCCCTCGATCTCCGTGGTGCGCTCGGGCCCGAGGTCCGGGTTGCCGAGGTTGAGGGGGCGATATGCAGGTTGGCCGCCCCACCCGATGGGGTTCCACGTGCGCACGGCGTCGAACGCACCGGGCGCTCGACCCGACTGGCCCCACGCAAGGCGGACCTTCATCTCACCCCAAGAGTCCTTCCAGAAGGGCTCGTCCGACGCGACCCACGAGAAGCTGGCCTTCGGATAGGCCTGCAACCCCAGGTCGGATCCGAACGAGGAGTTCCCGTCCAGGCGCAGGCCGAGCGTCAGGAAGTACCGGTCGCGGTAGCCGAGCAGCTCTTGCGCGAAGCCGCCCGCATTGATCACGCGGATCTTGCTCTCGAAGCCGAGCCTGGTCGAGGCGCTCGACACCGTGGCGTCGCCGGGCCCCGGCAGGTTCTCGCCGTACGTGTTGACCTGGTGCTCGTCGGTGGTCACCGACTGGGCGCCGAAGGAGAGCGAAGAGCTGAGGCCCTCGCGCGGCGTGGTGGTCCAGGTGGCCACCGCGTCCAGCGTCAGCGTGGTGTTGTGGAACTCGTTGGCGTGGATGATACCGGCCGGCGCGAGGATGTAGCCGTATGGACGGATCGACGTGGCGGACTGTCCGACCATGTCGTAGCCGAGCGTGAATCGGGTGGTGAAAGCCGAGCTGGGTGTGTACAGCGCCGTCGCGCCCGTGATGAGCCGGTCGATCACCTGATCGTTGGGATACAGGAGGCGCCGGATCGTGGCCTCGTCGGTCTTCCCGCCTACGTAGTTGTTGGCCCGGCGGAACGTGTTCAGGATGATGCCGTGGGCGCTGGGGCCACCCGTAGTCTGGGACAAGTCCGTGCGCGCGTAGGACGTGTTCCAGGAAAGCACGAGGTTCTGTATCGGAGACGATTGGAAGTTGCCCCGGAACGAGGCCTTCTTCTCCAGGTCGTTGGGAAGGACGCCCTCCTGGTTCGTGTACGTGCCGGACAGGAAGTAGGAGAGGTCCTCGACCCCGCCGCTCACCGACAGGCCGTACTTCGCGCGGTAGGCCGTGCGCAGGTAGGGATCGATGAACATGTAGGACGGGTCGTCGGCGACTCCGAACGGGGCGATCTGGTCCTCCGAGGCGGGCGCCACCAGCGGCCGGCCGCGGAAGTCCTCCGTCGGCCCGAACGCGTTCAGCTTGCTGAAGCCCTGCTCGGACTCCACGGTCCACCGCGCCTGACCGGGCTGCCCCCGCTTCGTGAAGATCTGGATGACGCCCGCCGCGGCCTCGGTGCCGTACAGCGTCGTCGCAGCGGCGCCCTTGATGACCTCGATGCGATCGATGTCGTCCGGGTCCAGGTCGTTGAGCGGCCCGTACACGGCGTTCGGTCCGCGGCCTTCGTAGCCCGAGGGCCCGACATTCTTGGGAAGCCCCTCGCTCCGCACCCGGATCCCGTCGACGTAGATGATCGGCTGGTTGCTCATGGCGGCGCTGACGTTGCCCCTCAGACGGATCTTCGCACCGCCGCCGACCCCGCCGTATTGCTGTGTGACCTGGATGCCGGGGCCCCTGGCAGCCAGGATGGCGTCCGCGCTGAGGATGGGCTCGTCCAGGCGGCTCATGTTGACCTGGGTGATCGAGTTGCCCACCTCACGCTTGCGTGCCGCCCCGGCGACTCCGGTGACGACGATCTCGTCCAGGCCGAGGGCCTCCTCGGCGAGCTGGAACGACGCCTCGGTGGTCTCGCCGGCCCGCACGGTGAGCGCCTGGGTGACGGCCGCGTACCCGATGAGCTCGACGCGGATCTGGTACTCGCCGGCCGGCACGTTCAGCAGGATGTAACGCCCGGCGTTGTTCGTGAGGGTCCCGACCCCCGTGCCCACCAGGTATACCTGCGTGGACGAGAGCGGAGCCATCGAGCCCGCGGCGACTACGCTGCCGGTGACGGTGCCCGTTTGTTGCGCTGCCAACGGCAGGGCCGCCATGAGGAAGATGGAGAAAGCCACGGCGCTCCACCGTGCCAGCGGATACGGTGGGGCCGTAGGCCTCACATACGTGGATCGAAGCACGATACACCTCCTTGGGTGCACTGCCCGCGTCGGCGGCGGGAGGGAGGCCGTCGACAAGCGGATGCGTAGGCAGGGCCGCGCCCTGCGTTCAAATCGACTCCTCGTCCGTGGAGGTCCGCCAGGAGATGTGGCAGGGCAGGGCGACCACGGACCGGAGAGTGGTGCATCAATATGCATCGCAAAATCGCCCGTCAAGGTTGGACTGGCCGGGGTCCGACGGCCCCTGGACGTGGGTCCACATTTCCCGCACGGGTAGGCTCGCCGCGGGGGACGGGTTGGGCCCGGCTTCCGGCTCCTCCCGGGGCCCGATGGGGCTCCCCCCTTTCCCGCCGACCGTATGCCGTCAATATTGCGTCGCAAGTCAGTCCGCCGCGCTCGGCCCCTCCCGCCTTCGGCTCCCCTTCTCCCGGGGACAAGGAGGGTTGCGCATGCCCGGAACGCCGTCGACGAGCCCGGAGCTCGCGTGCGTCCGGAATGCTTCCCTACCGCCCGACGAGCGGCACCTGGGCGACTGGCGGTACCCCCTGGTATCGAGGATCGAGCGATGAAACGGACACGAACGGCCGACGCCTGGTCGGCATTGGTATTGATCTCGGTGACGTGTGCGCTGGCCCTGGCGACGTCTGCGTGCGGGCCCCAGCCCTCGGCTGGACCGGAGGCGATGGCGGGTGGTTATCCCACGGTCCCGGCGACCTTCCTGAACGGCGTGGCGTGGCGGTTCGTCGGCCCCGTACGGGGTGGACGGGCCCCCGCGGTGGCCGGGGATCCGGACAACCCACTCGTCTTCTACTTTGGAACGGGTCACGGAGGTGTCTGGAAGACCACGGACGCCGGGCTCAACTGGCGGAACGTGTCGGACGGCTACTTCGACGTGGCGCCTGTGGGTGCGATGGGCGTGTCGCAGTCGAACCCGCGCATCATCTACGTGGGGACGGGAGAAGGCATCCCGCGCCAACACATCACGGGCGGAGACGGCGTCTACAAGTCCACCGACGCGGGCGAGACCTGGACGAACGTGGGCCTCGAGGACACGCGCCACATCGCCGATCTCGTCATCCACCCTCGCAATCCCGACATCGTGTACGTGGCCGCGAAGGGCGACATGTTCGGACCGAGCACCGCCCGCGGCATCTACCGCACCCGCGACGGCGGGCGAACCTGGCAGCAGGTGCTCTACAAGAACGATCTGGCGGGCGGCATCGACCTGTCCATGGATCCCACGAACCCGAACGTCATCTACGCGACGCTCAACTACCACGTGCGCTACCCGTGGGACGAGGTGAGCGGCGGTCCCGGGAGCGGCCTCTACAAGACGACCGACGGGGGCGACACGTGGACCGACCTCACCGGGAATCCCGGGCTTCCGAAGGGGCAGGTGGGAAAGATCGGGGTGTCGGTGTCGGCCCCGCGGCCCAACCGCGTCTACGCGATCATCGAGGCGGCGGACGGTGGCATCTATCGCTCCGATAACGGCGGCGCCACCTGGTCGAAGGCGTCCGTGGACCGCGCGTACAGGCTGTTCCCGGCATCCTATTCACACATCCACGCCGACACGCAGGATCCGAACGTCGTGTACGTGCAGCACATGTCGCTGTGGAAGTCCACGGACGGGGGCCTGACGTTTTCGGCCATCCCGATGCACCACAGCGACCACCACGCCCTGTGGATCGATCCCGGCAACGACCAGCGCATCATCGACGGGAGCGACGGTGGGGCATCGGTGACGCTGAACGGCGGTCGCTCGTGGTCGGAGCTGAACAACCAGCCGACTGCGGATCTCTTCAGCCTGGCCATCGACGACCAGTACCCGTACTGGATCTACACCGCACAGAACGACAACTCCCATGTCGGATTCCCCAGCGCGACCGACGAGGCCGCCATCACCGAGGAGGACTACCTCGCGATCCCGCAGGGCGAGGGCGGGCAGACCGCGGTCAAGCCGGACGGCAGCGTGGTGTACGGCGGCGACCGTACCAGCATCGTGCGCTTCGACCGGAAGTCCGGTCAGGGGAGGGACATCAGCGTCTGGCCCGAGGACGAGTTCGGCAAGGCGATCAAGGACGTGAAGGAGCGGTTCTACTACTCCTTCCCGGTGTACCTGTCGCCCCACGACCCGGGCGTCCTCTACACCGGCTCGCAGTTCCTCTGGCGCAGCACCGACGAGGGCAATTCCTGGCAGAAGGTCAGCCCCGACCTGTCGCGTGACCGCCAGGACGTGATGGGCAACATCCCGGGCCGGCCGATCACGTCCATCGCGTCGTCCCTCTACTACGTCAGCCTGATCCGCTCCATCGAGGAGTCGCCCCTGGACGCGAACGAGCTCTGGATCGGCACCGACGACAGCACCGTCCAGTACACGCCGGGACGGCGGCAGGACCTGGAAAACGTCTCGCCGACCGACATGCCCGAGTGGACGACCATCACCTCGGTGTCGGCCTCAGCGCATCACGCGGGCACCGCCTACGTGTCCGGGTGAGCGGCACCGCGTGAGCGATCTGACGCCGTACATCTACAAGACCACGGACTACGGCCAGACGTGGCAGCTGATCACCGACGGCATCCGCGGGGACGACTTCGTGTACGTCGTCCGCGAAGATCCGGTGCGTCCGGGTCTTCTGTACGCGGGCTCGGAGAAGGGTGTGTACGTCTCCTTCGACGACGGCGCGTCCTGGCAGTCCCTGCAGCGCAACCTCCCCGTCGTCGCCGTCATGTCGATGCGGGTCAAGGGCAACGACCTGGTGGCTCGCGACGCACGGCCGCGGGGTGTGGATCATGGATGACGTCACGCTCGCTCCGGCAGATCACCCCGGAGATGACTTCGTCGTCGGCCCATCTCTTCGGCCCGGCGCCCGTGACCACCCGCAACCTGGCGCGCCGCCTCGGGCCGTCCAGGCCGGTGCCCAACGCCGGCACCAATCCGTCCGCCGGCGTGTCCATCGACTACTGGCTCGCCCAGGCGCCTGCCGGAGAGGCGACGCTGACGATCCTGGACGGGGCCGGCAACGAGATCAAGCAGTTCTCCAGCGCGACGCGGGGCCGGGAGGGCCTGCCGGCGGCGGTGGGAGTGAACCGCTTCCTGTGGGACATGCGGTATCCGGACGTCCCCGCCGCGCCGCGGGAGGACGAGCTCACCTCGTTCGAGGCCACCAGCCCCGCCGCACCGGTCGCGGCACCGGGGAGCTACACGGTGCGCCTCACGGTGGACGGGCAGGCCTACGAACAGCCCTTCCAGATCCGGAAGGACCCGCAGGTGGCTGCCACCGACGCCGACCTCCAGGCGCAGTTCGAGCTGTCGATGAACATCCGCCAACGGGCGTCCGACATCGTGGACGCATTGAACCGGATCCACGACGCGCAGCGGCAGCTCGCGGGCTCCACCGCCGACGCGGCGCAGGTCGCCAGCGCACGTGAGCAGCTGCGCGCCATAGAAGGCCAGCTCCAGCGCCTCGCCAACCCCGACAACCCGATGGACACGCAACCCAAGGGCCTCTACAACCAGCTCGGCTCCCTGTCGCGGAACGTGCTGAGCGCGGACGCACGGCCCACGCAGTCGGAGGTCGCGGTTTTCGACACGCTGTCGGCGCGCGTCGACGTGCAGCTCCAGCAGCTGAACGAGCTCCTCTCCAACACGCTCCCCGGGCTGGGCGGGTCATGAGGATCCGCGACGCGAGCTGGCTCCAGGTGAGGGAATACCTGCGCCACGACGATCGCGCCGTGGTGCCCCTGGGGAGCACGGAGCAGCACGCCTACCTGAGCCTGCTCACCGACTCGATCCTGGCGGAGCGGGTCGCGCTGGACGCGGCGGAGCCGCTGGGGGTCCCGGTCTACCCGGCCCTCCCCTTCGGGATCTCGTCGTACTTCCTCGGCTTCCCGGGGACGGTTTCCCTGGGCGTGGACACCTACGTCAGGGTGATCGGGGACGTCCTCGCCTCCCTCGAGAAGGGGGGCTTCCACCGGGTGCTCCTGGTGAGCGGCCACGGCGGGAACGCGCCGGCCTCGGCGGTCGCCCGGGACTGGTCCGCGACGCACCCCGGGATGCAGGTCCGCTACCACAGCTGGTGGGATGCACCACGCACCGGAAAGAAGGTCAAGGAGATCGACCCGGTGGGGATGCACGCGTCGTGGACGGAGAACTACCCGTGGACGCGGCTGAAGGAAGGTGACGTCCCCGAAGAGCAGAAGCCGCCGGTGGACTACGCCCGGCTCCGGCTCCGTGACGCCGACGGGGTGCGCGAGGCCCTGGGCGACGGGAGCTTCGGCGGGCGGTATCGGCGTCCCGACGAGGAGATGCTCGCCATCTGGGACGTCGCCGTCGCCGAGACCCGGGAGGTGCTCGAGACCGGCTGGCTCTGAGCCGCCGCATCCGTCGTCGGACCCGGGCCTCCCGGTCGGCGCCGCCGACCGGGAGGCTCTTCATGGTGGGCCCGGCAGCTCGTCGAGAGCCGGACGCCGGGGACCGAGGCGGCCTCAGCGGGACGCGGTGGCCGGCGCGCGGTCGTTCCGGTAGACCCGGCCACCCTTCATGACGAAGCGCACGTCGCGGACGGCGGTGATATCCTGCAGCGGGTTTCCCGCCACCGCCACGAGGTCGGCCTCCATCCCCGGCGCGATGGCGCCGATACGGTCGCCGAGGCCCAAGGACTCGGCGTTGACGGACGTGGCCTCGGTGATGACCCGCATGGGGTCGGCGCCCACCTCCTTCACCAGGCAGACCATGTCCTCCGCCTCGCGGCCGTGGGCTCCCGCCACGGCGTCGGTGCCGTAGGCGATCTTCAGGCTCGGCACCCCCAGGGCCTTGCGGTAGACACCCAGGGCCAGGCCGATCCCCTTCTCCATCGAGGCCTGCCCCTCGGCGTTGTAGTTTCCGATGCCCTCGAAGTGGGACCAGTTGTCCAGGTAGTTGTGGAACACCAGGCCGCATTGCGGATCGAACCACGTGCCTCGACGCGCCATGAGCTGCAGGGTGCTGTCGGCCACGAAGATGCCGTGCTCGATGGAGGTGCACCCGGCCATCACGGCCGCCCGGACCGACGCGTCGCTGTGGGCGTGCACCAGCGTGCGCAGGCCCTGGGCGGTGGCTTCGCCGCACATGGCCTTCAACTGGTCCAGGGACATGGTCTGGGCGCCGCCGGTGCGGATGCTCTCCGACGCGAAGATCTTGATGAAGTCGGCCCCTTCCCGCTTCCGGATCTGCACGAGGTGGCGGAGCGAATCGGCCGACAGGTTCGAGTTGGAGAGCGGCTGCAGGGACGTGAGGATGCGGGGCCCGGGAATCCGGCCGGCGTCGATCCAGTCCCTCAGGTCCTTGTCCTCCGGTGAGCCCGGGCTCTGGACCGTGGTGAAGCCACCCTGGAGGATCTTCCACGCCTCGCCTGCGGCGGACAGCTCGGCCTCGACCTCGTCCTCGCCGTCGCCCCTCCGATGGAGCCGGCCTTCCTGATTGAAGTGCCAGTACACGTGGTCGTGGGCGTCGATGAAGCCGGGCATCAATGTCATTCCGGTCAGGTCGTACGTCGCGCTCGGCTCGTGGTCCACGGCCACGATCCGCGAGCCCCGCACGACCACCCGCGCGTTCTCGATCACCTGGCCCCTTCCGTCGACGACCCGGCTGGCGTGGATGCTCACGGTCCCGTCCTGGGACCGTGCGGGGGTCGGAAGCGCGAGGAGGGTCGCGAGGACCGCGGCGATCCCGAGCGACGCCGGCTGAACGGCTGGTGGCTTCATGGGGGCAGCTCCTGGTTGTAGGCCTGTCGCCAATTTGACAGCACAAATTGACCGTCAAAAGTACTGCGCTGTGCGGAAGGAGTTCCGCCGGGAGGTGTTGTGCCACCGGAACTTGCGAGCGCGGGTCCCGCGCAGCGGCCCCGGAACGGGCCTGCGACGTCGTTGACACCCCGAAAACCGGCCCTCTAGCTTGGCGTACGGTTCTTCCCCTCCCGCCCGGGCCGGCAACTGCTGCCGCGTCCGCCTTTCGAACGCGGGAGAGTCGAGATGAAGGACATTTCGCGTAGGACCTTCTTCGGCCAGGTCGGAGCCATCGCCGGGACCGGCGTCGTGGCCCCGTTCGCCGTCAGGGAGACACTGGAAGCCGCGCCGCGAGCGGCCGGTTCCATCCCCCTCCGACCCTTCGGAAAGACCGGTGTGCAGGTGACGGCGGTGGGAGTCGGGGGCGGCGGCCGTTTCTTCGAGCCCGTCCCCTCGGACGAGATGGCCCGGGCGCTCCTCGTGGAGGCCATCGACAAGGGCGTCGGCTTCATCGAGACCGCCGCCAACTACGGTCCCCGCGACGATCCGGACCTGAGCGAGCGGCGGATCGGCCTGGCGATGAAGACGCATCGCGACAAGGTCTTCCTCGAGACCAAGGTCGACGCGCGGGACTACGACGGCGCCATGCGCGAGATGGAGCACAGCCTGGAGCTCCTGCAGACCGACCGCCTCGATCTGGTGCTCCACCACAACATCTCCCGACCGGCCGAGGTACATCGGGTGCTTCAGGCGGACGGTGCGGAGGCGGCGATCCGCAAGATGGTTGACCAGGGCGTCGTCCGGTTCCGGGGGTTCTCGTGCCACAGCCCCGAGCTCAGCCGGGAGGCGATCGCCAGGATCGAGCCCGACGCCATCCAGTCGCCCATCAACGCGACGCGGGTTCCGGACTTCGAGGCGGAGGTCCTTCCCCTCGCACAGCGGCAGGGGATCGCGGTGATCGCCATGAAGACGTGCGGGCACGGCCTCTTCAAGCGGGAGTCCGTCGGAGGGATGTACGACACCCGGTACTTCCAGGACCAGCACCCGGAGCAGAACCGCTTCGCGCCGCCGCCCGAGGTTTTCGACGGACCTCACCCCGGACCGGACGAGTTCACCCATTACGTCCTGTCTCTTCCCATCGCCACGGCGGTCGTCGGGATGGACTCGCGTGAGACGATGGACGCGGTCATCCGCGTCGCGACCACGATGGAGCCGATGGGATCGGGAGAACGGGACGCCCTGCACCGGCGTGCCCAGGTGTTCGCGACGACCGGCTACTGGATCCCCCGTCCCCGGACCGGGCCATGACCGGAGGCGCTCCGGGAGTCGCGTTCGCCCTGGTGGCCACGTTGCTGGCGGCGGGGGCGCCGCGGGCGCCGGAGCCGTGCACGGACTGCCACGTGGGGATCGAAGCCGACTCCGCGTCCTTCCAGGGCCTGACGTTCCGGCATGCGCGGCACGTGACGCTGGAAGGGGCGTGCGTACGCTGTCACGTGGACCACCTGGCGACGGGCGCCGACCCCGGGGTCACGGTCGCGAAGGG
The DNA here is from genome assembly GCA_963848895.1 of uncultured Gemmatimonadales bacterium. Lineage (GTDB taxonomy): Bacteria > Gemmatimonadota > Gemmatimonadetes > Longimicrobiales > Gaopeijiaceae > SZUA-318. The sequence continues at coordinate 31,079 of CAWKGE010000009.1, read as the reverse complement.
CGACTGCGCGGCGTGCCATCACGGCGAGGCTCGCCGGGGTACCGCGCTGTGCGAGGCGTGTCACGAGCCGATCTTCGCCGAGTCTGTCACCTTCCAGGGGCGGCCGTTCAACCACTCCGTCCACGTGGGCTCGTTCACGGGCCTGGGCTGCGCAGACTGCCACGGCGCATCGGACGAGCCGGTGGTGGCCTCTCCGCCGATGAGCGTCTGTGTCGCCTGCCATCCCTGAGGGGGCGCCGCCGGCCGGTGGCGCCTCCCGCGGACGCAGGCCCGGGGCTCAACCCATCGACTTGAGGGCCTCGGACACGTCCAGGCGCCGGAGCTCCGTGGCGAAGTCCACCAGGTAGTCCACCAGGCGCGCGAGGATCTCGCGACCGCGGTCGCGGAGCTCCGCCGCGACCTCCGGCCCCAGGACGGGCGGACCCTCGACGTCCACGTCCCACGCCGGGACCGGGATCAGCACCCGCGCCCCCTTGAACTCGAACGTGTTGAAGCCGACCGGCTTCAGCGCCTCACCGAAGATGGGCCGCATCGAGTAGGGCTCACCCCATTCGCCCTTGTAGCCGGTGCCCCTCAGGTCGGCGATGTCCTCACCCTGCACCGCAAGGGCGACCGCCAGCTCCATGATGTGGTAGCCGCCCTCCGGGTTCAGGTCCGGCATCAGCCGGTCCACCACGTTCCACCATTCCACGATGGCGGTGACGACGCCGAGCTCCCTCGCCTCCTTCGCCGCGCGGATGAGCGACTCCCGGTTCCCGCCGTGGCCGTTGAGAACCACGACCCTGCCCACGCCGTTCCGTGACAGGCTGTGCAAGATGTCCAGATAGAAGCGTTCCAGCGTGTCCGGTCCGATGCACACGGAGCCCGGGTAGTATTTCTGCTTGTCGTTCTCGCCGTAGGGCACCAGGGGCAGGGTGACGATTCCGGTCCGCTCACCGACCTTGTCGGCCAGCCACTGGACGGAGCTCGAGTCGATGCTGATGGGCGTCGGGCCATGGCCGTGTAGCGTGCCCACCGGGAGGATCGCCACGTCGCACGTCCGGAATGCCTCCTCCGCCTCCTTCCAGGACATGTCCCACAGTCGGTGCTTCATCGGATATCTCCTCTGCTTCAGGATTCGGCGTCGGTGGCCGTGAAGGCCTCCACGGCCGCCTCCAGCCTGGCGGATCCTCCGGCCAGCCGCTCCCGGCGCGCGTCGAGCCCGCGGTGGAGCTGCGCCTGGAGGGTCCGACGCCGCTCCAGCATCCGGCGCACCTCGCCGGGCGCGGGTCCGCCCGTCACGGTCCGGCGGGCCACCGCCTGGACCGGGTCCAACGCGCGGCGCACGACGTCGTCGTCGAGGCCGAGGCTGCGGCCGAGCGTGCGCTCGGCGGCGTCGTCCAGATCCGCCGCCCGGATGGTGTCCGCCGTCCGCCCGCGAGCGTGGACACGGACCACGAGCTCGCTCACCAGCACGTAGGCCTGGTGGAACGACAGATCCGTGCCGCGGACGATCTCGTCGGCCAGCTCGGTCATGGTGGAGAAGCCCTCCCGGGTGCGGCGCAGCATGCGATCGGGATGGACGGTGAGCGTGGAGACGACGTCGGCCAGCACGGGGGCCAGGACCATCAGCCGCTCGCCTGCTTCCAGGACCATCTCCTCGGCGTACCCGGGCTCTCGTCCGTTTCCCGGCGGCACGGCCTTGAGGATGCCGAACGCCGTGTTGAGGGCGTTCTGCGCCTTGACCGCCTCGGCGCGCACGATCTCCAGCGTGACCGGGTTCTTCTTCTGGGGCATGATGCTGCTGATGTGGCAGTACTCGTCCGCGAGCTCGATCATCCCGAACTCCGCGGTATTCCAGAGGAGCAGGCTCTCGGTGAGCCGGTTCATGGAGGAGAGGGCGATCGCATACGCGGCGCCCGCCTCCAGCGCGAAGTCACGCGCCCCCGTCGCATCGAGGGCGTTCTCGATCAGCCCGTCGAACGCCAGCAGGTCCGCCACCCGCTCCCGGTCGATGGGGAAGCTCGTGGCGCCGATGGCGCCTCCGCCCATGGGGCTGGCGTTGCTCGTGGCGAACGCCTGCGCCAGACGGTGGACGTCCCGGGCGGCGGCGTCCCAGCACGCGAGGAGGAAGTAGCCGAACGTGATCGGCTGCGCCTGCTGCGAGTGATGCGTGTAACCGGGCATCACCGTCTCCACGTGCCCTTCCGCCATCCGTAGCAGCGCGTCCATCAGGGTCAGGACGCCCTCCGTGGACGCGTTGATCTGGTCCCGGATCTGCATCCGCGCGAGCGCCAGGCCGTAGTCGTTCCTGGACATCGCCACGTGGATCCACCCGCCCACGCCGTCTCCCAGCCGGTCCATCAACCGCGACTGCAGGTTGAGGTACATGTCGTTCAGGTCGCCACGCAGCTCAAGGGCGTCGGCCCCCGCGCGGCTCAGCTCCTGGAGCTCCCGCAGGATGGCCGCCGCCGCGGCGCGCGGGACGATGTCCCTGCTCTCCCAGCATGAGGACGTGGGCGCGATGCAGGCTCAGGTGCAGCGGGAACGCGCGCCGATCGGCTTCGAGGCGCGGCGCGACGTAGAACTCCTGGATCGCCTGCGCCTGCGACTCCGCCAGACGGGCCGAGTACTCTCTCACGGTCGGACCCTCCATCCCGGGTGAACGGGGTATGTGATGCGGCGAGCCACTCCGGCTCGCCGCTGCGGCTCACCGACCGCCCGACCCTCCGAGGGAGCGGGCCAGGGTGGAGAGGGAGTCGGCGAGGGTCGCCAGCCCCCGCCGCCTCGCAAGCGCCAGGGCCTGCTCGGCGACGCGGCGCGCGTCGTCCCGCTGCCCTGCCGCGGCGTGGGCGCGGGCCAGCGTGGCGAGGAGGCGGGGATCGTTGCCGCCCGACAGCTCCACCGCGCGGCGCGCCACCACGACGGCCGATGCCGCGTCTCCCTGGCGCAGCACGATGTCGGCCATCTCCGCCATCACCCGGGGATCGTTCCTGGCCAGGAGCGAGCGGCGGTACAGGTCCAGCGCCTCGTCCAGCCGGCCCTCGTCACCCGAGCGTGCGGGCGCGCGCCAGGAGACCAGCGGCCTCCTCGCGCAGACCGGCTTGATAGTAGAACCGGTCGAGGTCGTTCTCGAGCGCCACCAGATCGTCCGGATCCGACGGGAGAACCTGGAGGATCAGCTCCGCCATCTCGTCGGTGGACGACAGGCCGTAGACGATGCGCCGGGGTGGATCGAAGGGGTTGCGAGGGTTGGCCGACGAGTTGTCGTAGGTGTAGTGCATCGTCAGGATCGAGCCCGCGGGCAGCCGCACCGGCTTCGCGTACCGGTACGCATCCTGCCAATTGAAATTCCAGTCGCTGATCCGGATGAGGTCGCGGCGGTGTCCGTCCGGCTGGACCGCCCATGCCTCGAGTCGCTTTCCGACGTAGTGGGCGTGCGGGTAGATGGAGAGCACGTCCACCGCCACGGGAATCCGGTAGCTCTCCTGCGCGACGAAGGCTGTGTCTCCCGGAGCGATGTCGATGGCCAGGGACCGCATCAGGACCAGGGTGGCCCTCTTCGACGGCGGCGCGCCGGCGAAGTAGAAGCCGACGCGCGGGCGTATCACCTCGGGTGCCCCGGACGGCCTCAGGTGCACCTGGAGCACAAGGTCCGTGCCCGGCTCGATGCGCCAGGACAGGTCCGGACGGCCGGCGTCCGGGACCTTGCCGGGCGTCCATCCGAGGAAGAACCCGTCGGGGTCGTGGGCTTCCGTGCTGACGTGCATCACCTCGAGGGTGTTCGCGGCGTCCTCCGCGGCCAGCTCCCGGGACGACGCGGTGGTGTCCACCATCATGCGGGCGTGGTGGACGACCCTGTTGTTCCCCGGCCTGAGATCCAGCGCGCGTACCCAGCGGCCTTCATGCAGGGGCACGCGGGCGATCAGGTTCTGGTAGAGGTCCCGCCCCTCGGCGGGCACCGTGTCCTCGGGGAACTCCACGATCAGGTCGGGCTCACCGAGGCTCCACTCGGAGGCGAAGACCGGCGGGGTGGGAGCCGCGGCCGGATCGCCTTCCGGCGCGCCCGCGGCCGCCCACCGACGCAGGGTCTGGATCCTCGCCGCGGGAAGCCTGCGGTCTCCCGCGAAGTCGCCGACGTCGGGGTCGGGAAGCCACGGCGGCATGATCCGCCGCGCGGTGAGGTCGGCGATCTTGTCGGCCCGACGCGACGCGTCCGCGTATGTCATGAGGGCGAAGGGCGCGCTTCCACCGGGCCGGTGGCAGGACACGCAGCTCCCATAGAGGATCGGAGCCACGTCGCCGGCCCACGTCGGCGGGCTTCCCGCGGGCGCGGGCGAGGCGGCCGATGCATCGGCGCCCGGTCCCCCCCCCGAGCCGCACGCGAGCAGCGCGGCCGGCCCTCCCAGCAGGAACAGGAGGGTGGCCGCACGGCATGCGCCTCCGCGATCCCGACCGGGCGGTCGGGTCCGGAGCGCACGCATCGCCCGGCTCTACCGTGCCTCGCCGCCCCCGGGAGGCGTGAGCTTGAAGACCTTTCCTCCCTTCATGACGAAGACCACGCGGCGCAGGGCCGTGATGTCGGTGAGCGGGTCGCCCTCCACGGCGATGAGATCCGCGTCCATCCCCTGAGCGACGCTCCCGATGCGGTCCTGCAGGCGGATGGACTCCGCCGCCAGCGACGTGGCGGACACGATGGCGTCCATGGGCGCCTGCCCGCCCTCCTGTACCCGGTACACGAGCTCGTCCTGAAGCCGGCCGAAGGAGCCCGCCACGCCGTCGGTGCCGAAGAGGATCTTCAGCCCGGGCACCGTGAGCGCCTCCTTGAACATCTTCAGCTTGACGGGGATGACCTCCGCGGTGACGCGCATCCCCTCCTCCGTGTAGCTGCCGATCCCCAGGAAGCGCTCCTTGTTCTTCAGGTAGTTGTCCGAGACCAGGAAGATGTTGGGATCGAAGTAGACGCCGTGGTCGACCATGGACTGCATCGTCGCGCGGTCGATGAGGGCGCCGTGCTCGATCGTCGTGCATCCGGCCTGGATCGACCGCTTCACGCTCTCGACGCTGTGGGCGTGCACCAGGGAGCGGAGCCCCCGGGCGTTGGCCTCGCCGCAGGCGGCGTCGAGCTGTTCCTGCGTCAACGTCGGGGCGCCGCCGGTGCGGATGCTCTCCGACGCGAAGATCTTGATGACGTCGGCCCCCTGGTCGGCGAGCGCGTCGACCTGCCGTCGGATCTCCGCGGGCTCGCCCGTGCGCTCCGTGATCGGGCTGATGGCGGTGAGGACCCGTGGGCCGGGGATCGTTCCGCGCGCGATGGCGTCCCGCAGGGGCGCGTCCGTGGGGCTCCCCAGGCTCTGGACCGTGGTGAAGCCGGCCATGAGCGCCTCGTACGCGTTCCCCGCGATGAAGAGCATCGCTTCCTCGGGCGTCTCGTTGGATGCCCGGGTGGCGTATCGTCCGTTGCGGTCGAAGTGCCAGCTGATGTGGACGTGGGTGTCGATGAGACCCGGGAGGAGCGTATAGCCCGAGAGGTCGTAGGAGACCCCGCGGGGAGTGGCGGTGGGCCCGATCTGCGCGATCTTGCCCCCCTCCACGACCACGGTTGTGGCGCCGAGGGTGGCGCCCCTCCCGTCGATGACCTTCCCGACTCTCAAGCGTGACGGGTGCCTCCTGCGCCATGGCGAGGGAGGGGAGCAGGAAGAGGATCATCGGAGCCAGTCGATGGAATCGCATCGGATTCCTCCTGTCGACTCGAACGTCGAGTGTCTTGGGTGGATGTCGTGTCACGTCAGGGGAGGAAGTCGGGATCCTCCTCCCAGATCTTCTCCAGGTCGTCGAACTCGGGCTTCTCCTTGAGGGTCTCGCCCTCCGTGGTCCGTCCGACCTTGAACCGCACGGGTCCGCGAGGCGTCTCGCGGACCTCGTACGTCCGGCGGAGCTGCAGCTTCCCTCGCGTCGAGTAGCGAAGGCCGAAGGTCGAGCTGCGGCGAAGCAGCCAATCCGCCAACATCGGGGCCGCGGACTCCGGCGCCAGCAGCGAGAAGCACAGTGCGGGCCTGCCTTTCTTCCCGACGACGGGCGTCATCCAGGCGTCCAGCGCGCCGAGGGCGAGGGCTCGCTTGATGAGCCACCCGCTCCGCTCACCGGTCTGGTCGTCGACGTTGCACTCGATCTCGACCACGGTTCCGGCTTCGAAGGGGAGCGCCGCGAACGATCGGCCCGGCAGCGTCCGGCGCATCCAGGAGCACGATCCTGAAGACGTTGGGCCTGGATCCGAATTGCCGACTGCCGGCGCCGAAGCCGACGGCGCGGACGTTGCCCGTCGGCCACGCGGAGCGGAACTCGGGCTCGAGCGCCCTCAGGATCGCAAGCCCGGTGGGCGTGGAAAGCTCCACGTCTTCGCCCAGGTCCTCCGGAGTGGGGGCGATGGGCATGCCCGTCGACCAGGTACGCGGAGGCCGGGGGTGGCACCGGATACGCTCCGTGGCGCGTGCGCACCGTCCCGCGGCCGAGACGAACGGGTGACGCGAGGACCCGGTCCGGAGCCACGGCCGCGACGCACAACCCCGCCAGCGCCACGTCCACGATGGAGTCGACGTCCCCCACTTCGTGGAACGCCACCTCCTCGATGGGGCAGCCGTGTGCCCGCGCCTCCACCTCCGCCAGCAGCCGGAACACCCGCCGTGCGAAGACCTTGGCGGGCGCCGGCAGCCCGGAGGCCTCCAGGCGCGCGTCGAGGGCTGGGTAGTGGGTGTGGGCGTGGGAATGGTGGTGGTGGCCGCCACCGTGGGTGTGGGCGTGGTCGTGATGGTGCTCGTCGTGGGGATGGTCGGCGGTGTCACCGCCGACCACCACCTCCACCCGGGCGGCCGCGACCTCGGCCCGGTGCGTGGTGGAGATCACCACGCGTGCGCCCTCCAGCCCGAGGAGCCGCGGGACGTCCTCGGCGGTCCCGGGGTCGAGGAGACCCGCGTGGATGAAGGCGGCTGCGAACATGTCGCCGGCGATCCCCGACACGCTCTCCAGGTAGAGGGTCTTCACGGACCGGAATCCACGGCCGACCTCGCTCGCATCGCTTGCACGACCCGTGCGGCGGCGACGCCGGCGGAGAAGCCATTGTCGATGTTGGCGACCGTGAGACCCGGCGCGCAGGAGTTGAGCATGGCGAGGAGCGGCGCGATCCCCCCGAAGCTGGTTCCGTACCCGACGGAGGTAGGCACACCGATCACGGGGCAGGACACGAGGCCTGCCACCACACTCGGTAGCGCGCCCTCCATGCCGGCCACGACGACCAGGGCCGCCGCGCGCTGCAATCCGTCCACGTGCTCCAGAAGGCGGTGGAGCCCGGACACGCCCACGTCGTAGTACGTGCGCCGAGGGATGTCCATCGCGATGCAGACCTCCACCGCTTCCTCCGCCACCGGCAGATCGGACGTGCCTGCCGCGACGATCCCCACGAAGGGCTCGTCTTCGGACCGATCGCGCTCGGGAGGGGGGTTCACCAGACACGTGCGGGCGTGCCTGTTGATCCGTGACGCGCCGAACTCGGAGCGGAGCGCGTCCTGAGCCTCGGGCGACAGCCGGCTGGCCAGAATGGCGTCGCCGTTTCCGGACAGCCTCCGGACGATCTCGACGATCTCCTCGGTTTGCTTTCCCTCTCCGTAGACCACTTCGGGGAGCCCCTGGCGGAGCGCGCGGTGGTGGTCCAGGGTGGCGAAGGGGAGCCGGTCGGTGCGGAAGGGCCCCGCCTGGAGGGCCGCCAGCACGGCGTCGACGTCGGCGTCCCCCGTCACGGAGATCGACGAGGAGCCGACGCAGCTCCTCCCGGTTCATGTCGGTGCCTCCTCCCGTCCGGTACCCCGACAGGTCGAGGGTCACCCAGCGATAGCCGCGGTCTCTCCCCTCCCGCTCCAGCTCCGCGCGGCAGCGCAGCACCTTGTCCATCTCGTCGGGATCCACCTCGATGCGGAAGAAGTACGAACCGCCTCCCTGGCAGATGCGTGCCCGGCACACGCGCACGCCGGCGCGCCGGAGGATCTCCTCCATCGCGGCCACGTCTCCCAGCCGCTTCTCGTCGATCTCGATTCCGGTCATGATCCTCGAGCTCAGGCAGGGGCTGGCCGGCTTGTCGGCGAGGTCGAATCCGAGCTCCCGCATCAGGTTCCGGATCCGGGCCTTGGCGAAGCCGTGCTCGGAGAGGGGTGCGGCCACGCCGCGCTCACGGGCTGCCCGGTGACCGGGGCGGACGTCGTGGTGGTCGGAGGCCGTGTAGCCGTAGGCGATCCAGCGCATGCCGCGCTCGCGGGCCAGCGTCCCGGCGAGCCGGAAGAGGTCGGCCTTGCAGTGGTAGCAGCGCTCCCGGTCGTTGCGTGCGTAGTCGGCGGAGCCCAGCTCGTCGCTCTCTACGAGCACGTGCTCGACGCCCAGGGCACGCGCATAGCGCCGGGCGTCCTCGAGGTCCGCCTGCGGCATGCTGGCGCTGGTGGTGGTCAATGCGACCAGGCGGCCGTCGCCGGCGGCCTGCTTTGCCGCCCACAGGAGGAAGGCGCTGTCGACGCCTCCCGAGAACGCCACCACCAGCCCGTCCTGCGCATAGGCCGCCAGCGAAGCGAGGAGCTCCTCGAGGGTTCCGGGACCGTCACCCGGACGCTCTTCCGTCGCGGGCGTGCCTTCGGGCCACGGGTCCGGCACGACGGGTAGCTGGAATCGGATCATCGCTTCCTCAACGGGGCAGATCCGGCGCGGCGCGCTCGGAGGACGTCCACGATCTCGTTCCCCGACTCGGGGGCGGGAGAAGCAGCGAGCGCGAGTACGGTCCGGTCAACCTATCGAAGACCTGGACGATCGGAAAAGAGCGGCGTCACGACAGCGGCGCGCTGAGGCCGTGACGTTCGAGGAGGGCCGTGTCGTGCAGGAGGTCCGTCGTGGCGAGGTCCGCCACCAGGCGGCCGCCGTCCAGCACCAGGGCGCGGGGACAGAGAGCCGCCGCCACCTCGAGGTCGTGCGTGGCCACCACCATCGTCTCGCTCCGGTCGCGCAGGAGGTCGACCACGAGGCGACGTGCCCGGGCGTCCAGGGCCGACGTCGGCTCGTCGAGCACCAGGATCTCGGGGTCGGAGACGAGGACGGTGGCCAGCGAAGCCAGGCGGCGCTCGCCTCCGCTCAGGTGATGGGCCGCCCGGTCGGCCTGGCCGTCGAGGCCCAGCTCCCTCAGCTCGGCCCTGGCCCGGGCCTCCGCCTGCCGCGGAGGAAGCCCTGCGTTGAGGGGGCCGAAGGCCACGTCCTCCACGACGGTCGGGAGGAAGAGCTGGTCGTCCGGCTCCTGGAAGACGAAGCCGACCTTGCGACGGACCGCGGGGGCGGTCTCCTCGGAGATGGCGATGTCGGAAACCCGGATCTCCCCCGCCGTGGGGAGGAGCAGCCCGTTGAGGTGGAGGAGAAGCGTGCTCTTTCCGGATCCGTTGGGCCCCAGGACGGCGACACGCTCGCCGGCGCGCACCACGAAGTCCACGCCCCGGACTCCTTCGGCGCCGTCCGGATACCGGTAGCCGAGCGCCCGAACCTCGATCAGCGGGTCCATGCCCGGTCAGAGCCAGGCGGTGGAGACCACGAGCAGCACGATGGCGCACACGACCAGGAGCGTGAGCGCCGACCGCGCGTTCATGGGTCGGGCGTGCAACGGGTGGAGGGCGCCCGAATACCCCCGCGCGAGCATGGCCCGGTGGATGCGCTCGCTACGCGCGTAGCTCCGCACCAGGCATGCCGCGGCGATGCCCATGGTCGTGTGGCGACGCGTGGCGGCTCCGTGTCCGGCGTTGCGGCTGCGCGCGGCCCGGCGGAGCCGCTCGATCTCGTCGGTCAGCGTGTAGAGCAGACGATACGCCAGGCCGAGCGCCGCCGTCACGGGGGCGGGGAGGTGGAGCTTTCGCAGCGCTTCGAGGAGCTCGGGGAAGCGCAACGTGCTCACGAGGACGACGGCGGCACCCAGGCCGGGGGCGGCACGGCCCACCACGGACCCGAACCGCATCAGGCCCGTGTCCGTCACGCGGACGGGTCCGAGCGCCCACAGCGGCTCACCCGGGGCGAGGACCAGCACCGCGCACGAGGCCAGCAGCACCAGGGCGAGCGGGCCGCCGAGCCGAGCGGCGAAGGCCGCGGCCGGGATCCGTGCCGTGGCCGCGGAGACCAGAACGAGCGCGAGGAGCGCCGTCATCTGCGGCCACGCACCCATGGGCAGGAGGGCCGCACCCAGAGCGACGGCCACCATGGCGAGCAGGCGGGCCGGCGGAGCCAGACGCGTCACGGGCGAGGGGACGTCGGCCCAGCGGTCGAGATGCCGGAAGCTCACAGGGCACGGCCGCGACGCGACGCGATGCGGAACAGGGCCCACGCGAACCCGAACGCCGCCGCGATCCCCACCATGGCCCCGGCCGGCCAGGAGGTCATCCGGGGAAGCGCCGTGGCCACTGTCACATTCACACGGCCGAGGCCCAGGCGCGCGACGGCCGCTTCCAGGGCGTCGGGGCGGGTGGACGCGAGCCAGCTCCCGGCGGCCAGGAGGGCCGCAGCGGCGGTCGTGCCGACGACCCACCGTCGCGCCGCCGCGCCAGGGAGAGCGCTGCCTGTCAGCAGCTCCGGACGCGCGCGCCGCACCATCCGGAGGATCCCGACGGTGATGAGCGCCTCGCTCAGCCCGACCAGGACGTGGCTGCCGCCCACGGCCACCAGGGCGGGCACCAGGGGCAAGGCTCCCGACAGGGCGAGCTCCACGGCGACCGCTCCTCCGATCAGCACCGCCGCGAGGAACGCCGCGATCCCCACCGCCAGAAGCTGCCGGCCCGCTCCCACGAGGACGAAGGCCCACCGGTAGACGAGCCAGCCGCCCCCCGCCCCCAGGACGGCCAGATTGAGCGTGTTCGCGCCCAGGGCCGCGATGCCGCCGTCCTGGAAGAGCAGGGCCTGGACGAGCACCACAGAGAAGAGCACGAGGATCCCGTCCCATGGACCCACCATCATCGCCACGAGCACGCCGCCCAGGAGGTGGGCGCTCGCGCCGGCTCCGAGGGGGAAGTTGAGCATCTGCACGGCGAAGACGAAGGCCGTGAGGGCACCCAGGAGGGGGGCCCGGCGCTCCACGAAGCGCCCCCGGCGCCGTGTGGCCGCCACCACGGCTCCCGCGCTGGTCGCCGCGGTACCCACCAACACCGGCGCGCTCAGGAATCCGTCGGGGATGTGGGCCAAGGCTCCTCCCTCGTCTCGTGGCGGAGCCGCGCTCGGGGGAGGGTCACACACCGGCCGTCCGGCTCCATTCCAGAGGAACATACGAGGGGCGGAGCCGGGTGTCAGCGCCGGCGTCACCCGCCTCCTGTCACCGCCCTTGTCCCACGGTGTCACTCCGTCGCAGATTGCTGCGGGGCCGGGCCCGTCCGCCCCTCCGCGACCCTCCCTACCCTGATCGCTTCCACCCGGAGCGAGGGAGGTGGCGCATGTGGTGGCAAAATCGTCGCTCATTTCTGCGATCCCTGGGAGCGGTGGGATCGGCACTCCTCGTGCCCCGTTCTCTGTGGGCCCGCTTCCGCGTCCGCGAGCTCGATCCTCTACGGCTCCGGGCCGTGGCCGAGGCGGTGCTTCCGTCCACGCTGGGGTCCGAGGAGACGGCCGTCACCGTGGACGGGTTCCTCGCCTGGCTGGCCGGATACCGCCCGGGGGCGGAGCGTCCCCACGGCTACGGAAGCGGCTCCATGGAGATCGGGTACCTGCCGCCGGACCCGACACCCCGATGGGAGGGTCAGCTCGATCGCCTGGACACGCTGGCCCATGAGCGCTTCGGATCCGGCTTCGCCGCCGCGACGGTGGAGCAGAGGCGCTCTCTCCTCCGCGAGGAGATGGGGGACGCCTCGATCTCCTCGGTCCCCGCGGCTGCCGGCGCGGACCACGTGGCCGCCGCCCTGATGGCTTTCTGGTTCGGTAGCCCGGCCGCGACGGACGTGGTGTATGGAGCGAGCATCGGGGCCGGCCGGTGCCGGAGCCTCCGGAGCGTGGGTGTGAAGCCGGCTCCGCTGGGCGGGGGGGGTGGGTCATGAAGACGCGCGTCGTGGAGACGGACGTCTGCATCGTCGGCGCCGGGATCGTATCCGCGATGGTGGCGGAGAAGCTCGCCGACGAGCGCGAGGCGCGCGTCACGGTGGTGGAGGCGGGTGACAAGGTCTTCAACTACCGGGAGCGCATGGACCTGTGGCGCAGGAGCGCCGCCTACGGGGAGAACCCCTGGCCCCGGGACCACGTCGACGGGCTCCGGGCCTTCGGCGACACGTACGGTGCCGCCCCCACGATGGCGGTGGGCGGGCTGGCGCTGCACTACGGCGGCGCGTCACCCCGCTTCAGCCCCGAGGACTTCCGGGTGCGGTCCACCTACGGCGTGGGCGAGGACTGGCCGCTGTCCTTCGACGACCTGGAGCCGCTCTACCAGGAGGTGGAGGAGCGCATCGGGGTGGCCGGGGAGCAGGGCCCGCCGGAGCTGGATCCGCGAAGCAAGCCGTACCCCATGCCGCCGATTCCCCGTTCGTACAACCTGGATCTCCTCAAGGAGTGGGGCGAGGCGTCGGGCACTCCGTTCTGGACGATGCCGTGGGCGAAGAACTCGGTTCCCTATGGCGGCCGTCCCGCCTGCTGCCGCCTGGACACCTGCAACATGTGCCCGACGGGCGCGCGCTATTCCCCCGATTTCACCTTCCGGGACCTCGAAGACGCCGGGCGCGTCGAGATCCTCCCCCGGACGGTCGTACGACGCCTGGTTCCGGCCGAAGGCTCCTCCAGGGTGGACCACGCCCTCGCCGTGGACCGGGACCGTCCCGACGACCCGGTGGAGATCCGGGCGAGGGTCTTCGTCCTCGCGGCCGGATACATCTGGAGCCCGCACCTCCTGCTGCTGTCCACGAGCGCCCGGTATCCCGACGGGCTTGCGAACAGCTCCGGGCTGGTGGGCCACTACGTCAGCGGCCACCGCTTCGTGACGGCCAACGTCGAGGTGCCGATGAAGCTGTACCCGGGGCTGAACGGCAGGAACAGCCTGGTCTCGAAGCGCTTCATGCGCCCCGGCCCGCTGGACTGGTACGTGCGGCACGACCTGCGGATCTGGGAGTCCACCGCCGGGAACGATGCGCGCTTGAAGGACGAGCGCGGGCAGGTGCTCCTCGGCGACGAGGTCATGGACGACTGGCGCGGTCGCGCCGAGACCGGCGCGGCGCGGCTGCGCTGCTACTACGACGTGATCCCGGATCGGGACAGCCGCCTCACCCTCCACCCGACGGAGCGTGCCCCCTGGGGTGACCCGCTTCCGCAGCTGGACTTCAAGGACCATCCCGTGTCCGCGGACCTGAGGGCGAAGACCGAGGAGCGGATCCGGGGGATCTTCGGCGAGATGATCGCGGCCGGAGGGGGGCGGATCCTCTCCGTGCGCGCGAGCGACGAGAAGGACCACGCGGGCGGGGGGTGCAGGATGGGCGACGACCCCGCCACCAGCGTGACGGACAGCTGGGGGCGGACGCACGACCATGAGAACTTGTTCGTGGTGGGCGCACCCACCATGGTGACGACCGGGTGCGCCAACTCGGCACCCACGATCCAGGCCCTGGGCCTGCGGGCGGCCCGGAAGATCGGAGAGGAGTTCCCGCGGAGGGGGTAGCTGCGGCCAGTTGCCGCCTCCCGACGGAAATCGACGAACGCGACGCAAGGAGGACGACGGTGAGCGACAGAGAGAAGGGCTCCGAGCAGCAGGGAACCGGACGGGGGGTGTCGCGGAGGGCGTTCGTCGCGGGCGCCGCGGGCGCCGCTGCCGCGGGTATGGTGCGTGGCGCCACGCCTCTTCCGCTTCGCGCGGACGAGGCACCTGTCGGCACCATCGCCCGGCGCCCCTTCGGAGCCACGGGCGCCGAGATCTCGTGCGTGGGCCTGGGGGCAGGCAGCCGGTTCTACGGCTCGATCCCCGACGACGAGCAGGCCGCCGAGTTGGTGCGCCGGGCCATCGACATGGGGGTCGAGTTCATGGAGACCAGCGCGAACTACGGGCCCGACGGGATGAGCGAGAAGCGCCTCGGGCTCGCCATGAAGACGCACCGCGCGAAGGTCTTCCTCGAGACGAAGGTGGACGAGCGCACCTACGATGGCGCGATGCGGGAGATGGAGCGGAGCCTGCAGCGCCTGAACACGGACCACCTCGACCTGGTGCTCCACCACAACATGCGGGCCGACGACCTCGATACCGTCATGGGGAGGAACGGGGCGGAGCGAGCATTGCGCGAGATGGTCGACCAGAAGGTCGTCCGCTTCCGTGGCCTCTCCACCCACTTACCCGAGGTGGCCATGCAGGCGATGGAGCGCATGGATCCCCACGCCATGCAGCATCCCATCAACGCCGTGCGCGTCCCCGACTTCGAGCCGGAGGTGCTGCCCACGGCGCGGGAGCGGGGGGTGGCCATCATCGCGATGAAGACGTGCGGACACGGCTACTTCCTGAAGGGAAACGTCACGACGCCGGATCGGGTGGAGCAGTACGGTGCGCCGGAGGGCGCCCTGGACCGGTGGGACCTGCCCACCTACCGGGACTACATCCACTACGCCCTGTCGCTGCCCATCGCGACCGCGACCATCGGCATCGACTCGCACTTCACGCTCGAGGGCATCGTGGCCTCGGCCGCGGACTTCGAGCCCCTCACGTCGGAGCGCATGGCGTCGATCACCCAGCGAGCCCAGGTGTTCACGACGACGGGGTACTGGGTACCGCGGAACGGGTAGTGAATGCGCGGGAGGCGGCGCGCGCGGGCCGCGCCGCCTCCCGCGCCCCCGGCCGGATCAGGGACGCCGGACGACCGCCCCGTTCTTCATGACGAAGGACACGTGCATCAGCGCCGCGATGTCGTCGAGGGGGTTCCCCTCCACGGCGATGACGTCGGCGAGCTTGCCCGGAGCCAGGTCGCCGATGGAGTCGGCGACCATCAGGGCCTCGGCCGCTTCCGACGTGGCGCTGGCGATGGCCGCCGCGGGTGTCTGCCCGGCTTCGACCCGCTTCTGGAACTCGAGGGCCGTGGTCCCCGACCAGATCCACCCCGAGTTCGCGTCCGTCCCGTAGATGATCTTCACTCCCATCTCCACGGCCTTCGTGAAGATGCGCGTGCGAGGTGGGAGCAACCTGGCGGTCCAGTCCAGCGCCTCCTGGCTGAAGCCGAAGTCCTCGGCGTGATCCAGGTAGTACCGGGCCAGGTAGAGGTTGGGTGACAGCCAGGCTCCCCTCTCCTTCATGAGCGCCAGCGTCGGCTCGTCGAGGAGGGCCCCGTGCTCGATGGTCCGCGCCCCGGCCAGCACGGCGCGGCGCACGCCTTCGGCCGCGTGGGCGTGGGCGGCGACCGGGATGCCTGCCTTGCGCGCTTCGTCACAAATCCAGTTCAGCTGCTCCTGGGAGTAGACGGGCGTGCCTCCCTGCCGGCTGCTGCGCGTCGCGAACACCTTGATCCAGTCGGACCCGTGCTCGGCCCGCTCCCGGACCAGCGCCCGAAGGGTCGCCTCGTCCGCCGGCGCGGCGCCCCCCTTCACCCGGTCCCCCTCGACGCCTGCGGCATTGGCGTCGCTGATCGTCTCACCCGATACGAAGAGGCGGGGGCCCGGCACCAGCCCGCGTGCGATGGCGTCCCGCAGATCGATGTCCGCCCAGTCCGGGCTTCCGAGGCTCCGGACCGTGGTGAAGCCGTTCATGAGCATCACGAGGGCGTTGCGGGCACCGTACAGCGCCTCCTCCGCCGGGCGGTGGTTGCGGTCGAAGTTGGCCGTGATGTGGACGTGCGCGTCGATCAGGCCCGGCAGCAGGGTCCGTCCGCCCAGATCGATCACGTCGGCACCCGCCGGAGCGGTGCCACCCTCGGTCACCGATACGATCCGGCTGCCGCGGATCACCACGACGGGGTCGCGGAGGAGCCGCCCGTGACCGTCGACGGCTCGGGCCGCACGGATCGCGAGGGTCTGCTGGCCGCGGGCCCCGACCGGAAGGAGCAGCAGCGCGGACGCTGCGAAGGCGCGCAGGGCGGTGGGGACGGCGCGGAGTCGCATGGTGGCCTCGGGATGGCGGGTGACCGGTCTGGACAGCAGGTTGGTGAACATATTTGAATTACAAAGTCGTGACCAATAGCACGGCGCTTCCTCCAGGCTCACGGGATCCCACGCGATGAACAGCCTCCGGTCCGTCCTCCTCCTTACCGCCCTCTGGATCGCCTCCGCGACGCCCTTCCTGCCCGGAGCGCGGTCGACCCTGAACGCCCAGGAGATCGGTCCCCGCACGTTCTCGAGCCTACGGTGGCGGTACATAGGCCCGGTCGGCAACCGCGTCACGGCCGTGGCAGGGGTAGCCGGCGATCCTCTGACGTACTACGCCGGCGCGGCCTCGGGGGGGATCTTCAAGACCTCCGACGGCGGGGGCACCTGGGAGCCAGTGTTCGACGGCCAGCCCGTGGCGTCCATGGGCTCGATCGCCGTGGACCCGAGCGATCCGAACGTGGTGTGGGCCGGCACGGGGGAAGCGTGGATCCGCGGCAACATCTCCCTCGGAGCGGGCATCTACAAGTCCACGGACGCCGGAAGGAGCTGGACGCTCATGGGCCTGGAGAAGACCGGGCGCATCGCGCGCGTCGTGGTGGACCCCAGGCGGCCGGACGTGGTGCTCGCATGCGCCCTGGGCCGCGCCTACGGACCGCAGCCGGAGCGCGGCGTCTTCCGTACGACCGACGGGGGCAGGACGTGGGAGCGAGTCCTGTTCGTGGACCAGGACACGGGTTGTGCCGACCTCGCGGTGGACCCGACCAACCCGCGCGTCCTCTTCGCCGGGATGTGGCAGATCGAGATCCACACCTGGGGGCGGACCAGCGGAGGGCCCGGAAGCGGCATCTTCCGGTCGATCGACGGCGGGGCCACGTGGGAGAGGTTGCGCGGACACGGCCTTCCGGACCAGGAGGTGGGCAGGGTCGGGCTGGCCGTGGCGCAGAGCGACCCGGACCGCGTGTACGCGATCATCGAGACCGGCACGGGCGAGCCGTGGATGGGCGAGCCGACCTCGCCGGGCGAGCTGTGGCGCTCGGACGACGGGGGCGACAGCTGGTCCATGGTCAGCACTGACCACAACGTGGCGGGGCGTCCCCACTACTACTCGCGCGTCGTGGTGGAGCCGGACGACGAGAACACCGCCTACTTCCTGACGGCGTCCTTCTCGTGGACGCTGGACGGAGGCGAGACGCTCGTCACGCGCCGCGGCTATCCGACGACCGCCGGGGGCCACAATCTGGTGACGCCGCCCCTGGGCGACTTCCATGACATGTGGATCGATCCGGCCGACGGGGACCGCATGATCGTCTCCAACGACGGTGGGGTGGGCATCTCGGTGAACCGGGGGCGGACCTGGGAGCGGCACCAGTTCCCCAACGCGCAGATCTACCACGTCACCACCGACAATCGCATCCCGTACAATGTCTACGGCAACCGGCAGGACGGGCCGTCGTTCATGGGGCCCAGCAACAGCCTTGTGTTCGGGTACGGGCGCATGGCACCCACGATCTCGCGGGACCTGTGGCGGACCGTCGGCGGAGGCGAGAGCGGGTGGACGATCCCCGATCCCGTGGACACGAACATCATCTGGTCGAGCGGCACCGGATCCGGTGCGCTGGGCGGATCCATCGATCGCTTCGACCTCGGCACGGGACAGTATCGTCCTGTCGAGGTGTGGCCCGAGGATCCGGGTGGAACGCCGGCCGAGGGCGTCAAGTACCGCTTCAACTGGACCTATCCGGTCGCCATGTCTCCCCACGACCACCACCGCGTCTACGTGGGCAGCCAGCACGTGCACGTCACGGAGGACGGAGGGCAGAGCTGGCGTGTCATCAGCCCCGACCTCACCCTGGACGACGAGAGCCGGCAAGGGTTCTCCGGCGGGCTCACCGGGGACAACATCGGCGTGGAGTACGCCGGCGCCATCCTGGCGATCGCCGAGTCACCGCTCCAGGCCGGCGTGATCTGGGCCGGTACGAACGACGGGCAGGTGCAGGTCACGCGTGACGGTGGGAAGAGCTGGACCAACGTCACAGGCAACATCCCCGATCTCCCACCGTGGGGGACCGTGTACTGCATCGACCCCTCGCCCCACGATTCGGCGTCCGCCTACATCGCCGTCGACTTCCACCAGGTGGACGGCTACGACCCGTACGTCTACAAGACCATCCGACTACGGCCGCACCTGGCGGAGCCTGAGCGAGGGGATCCCGAAGGGCCCGCTGAGCTATGTCCACGCCATCGAGGAAGACCCGGCGCGGCCCGGCCTGCTGTACGCGGGCACGGAGGGTGGCATCTTCGTGTCGTTCGACGATGGGCGAATCTGGAGCCCGCTCCAGAACGGGCTTCCCCACGTGCCCGTCTACGGCATCACCGTCCAGGAGCGGTTCGGCGATCTCGTGGTCGCGACTTACGGGCGGGGATTCTGGATCCTGGACGACCTCACGCCGCTACGGCGGATGACGCCGGAGGTCGCCGCGGAGCCGGCGCACCTCTTCCCGCCCCGGAACGCCTACCGCTTCCGTGGCGTCACGTCGGAGAGCGCTCCGTCCTACGACCCCGTAGCGGGGTTCAACCCACCCTACGGCGCCGACATCGACTACTGGCTCGGCGCGGAGGCGGCAGGGCCGGTTCGCATTCCGCATCCTGGACGCCACGGGACGCCTCGTGCGCTCCCTCCGCGGCGGCGGAGGGGCCGGCCTACATCGGGTGTGGTGGAACCTGGAGTCCGATCCCACCGTGGACGCCGTGGCGCACACGCCGCCGATCTTCGCGTCGTGGATGCGTCCGGGCCCGGAGGGCCGGGTGGTAGGCCGTGGGCTGAGCTTCCTCGAACCGCCGGGCACCTACACCGTCGAGCTGACCGTGGACGGGGAGACCCGGACCCAGCCGCTCTCCGTGCTGAAGGATCCGCACTCCGGGGGGACCGTGGCCGAGATCGCGGAGCAGATGGAGCTGCTCGGCGCGATCCGGGACGACTACGTGGAGGTGACGCGCATGGTCAACGGCGCCGAGCTGGTCCGGAAGCAGCTCGGCGACCTGCAGTCGGCTGCTTCGAGGCCCGGACGTCGCCGACGTGACGGGGCGGCCGCTGCCGATCTGGACGCCGGGCTCGTGCAGGTGGAGGGGCGGCTCTTCCAGATGCGCATCACCGGCGGGCAGGACGGCATGCGCTGGCCCGCGGAGCTGCTCTCGAAGCTCCGCCATCTCTTCTCCGAGGTGGGTACGTCCGACTTCCGGCCCACCTCCCAGCAGACGGAGGTGCACGAGATGCTGGCCGGCCAGGTACGAGACCTACGGGCGCGCTACGACCGCATCGTGAACGAGCAGGTGGCAGGCTTCAACGCGATGCTCCGCCAACGGGGCATCGGGAACATCGTCGTGGCCGCACCGTCGCCGCAGGGAGGATGACGCATCGGTCACCCCCCGACCAGCGCGAGGAGCCAGGCGCACACGAGGGCGGCGTAGATGCCCAGTATGTTGCCGGCGACCGCCATGAGCAGGCCCACGGGCGCCATTGCGGACTGGTAGACGCCGGCCACGATGGGAGCCGACACCACCCCGCCCACGTTGGCCATGCTCCCGGTGGCGAAGAAGAAGAGCGGCGCCCGGATGAGCCGTGCCGCCACCAGGAGGAAGCACGACCTGCACCCCGATCCACAGCGCGCCCGCGGCCAGGTAGACCGGTGCCTCGACCACCGAGCGGAGGTTCGCCTGGGACCCCAGGCCCGCCAGGAGGATGTAGAGGAACGCGTTGCCGAGGCGGGAGGCGCCCGCCTTCTCGAAGCCGCGCGCCGGCGTGAACGACACCAGCAGGCCCACGGTCACCACCAGGATCACGGCCCAGGTGGTGTGGCTGATGATCGTCGGGTCGCCCAGCTCGGGGAGCATGTCGCCCACCTCGACGGACAACACCGCCCCCACCAGCCCCAGCCCCAGCAGGATGACGGCGTCGCGGGTCTCCAGGGGCCGCCGAAGGGCGTCGACCTCGGAGAGGTGCCGGTTCGCCTCCTCCATCGTCTCCGTGCGGGCGTGCGTGCGCTGGTCGAAGCGCTTCTGGTATCCGCTCAGGAACAGGACGATGCCCATCCATCCGTATCCCACGACGGCGTCGACGACGATCACCGGGCCGAGGGCGTCCGCGGGCGTGCCCACGGAGGCGGCCATCGCAACCATGTTCGTGGCACCACCGATCCAGCTCCCCGACAGGGCCGCGAAGCCCATCCAGGCGTCGGCGGGGAGCCAGTGCTTGAAGACCAGCAGCGCCAGCGGTCCCCCCAGGACGATGCCGAGCGTGCCCACCAGCATCATGAAGAGCGCGGTCTTGCCCAGGCGTGCCAGCGCGGGCACGTCCACGGTGATCATGAGGAGGACCAGGGCGAGGGGGAGCGTGTATCGGATCAGCCAATCGTACGTCGGCGACGCCGGCGGCGTGATCCCCAGCGTGGTGGCGACGGTGGGAAGGAAGTAGACGTAGAGGATGGGTGGGGTGATATCGAAGAGCTTGCGAAAGCGCGCCGTCCCGCTCAACCAGAAGACCACGGCGGGAATGGCGGCCAGCCAGGCCGCGATCGCCATCGGGTCGTTGAGCAGCGCGCTGCTCGTTTCTGAAGGCAATCGACACCTTCCTGGGATCAGGGGAATGACGAAGCCGTCCACGATACTGCCCGCTCTCGCTCACCGCACCATTCCTCGCCGGGGCGCACGCGCCCGTGTCGAGTGCCCCCGGAAGGCGCCGGCGTCCGGCCGCCGGCGGCGCCGCTACCGCCGGTCGCCTGGCTGCCGCGGCCACGGCGCTGGATCCTCGTGGCGGCCCTTCCGGCGGACGCGCGGGCCCAGGCCGCCACGGCCGGAGGATGGGATGTGACGCAGCCGCGCGGGCAGACGCGCACCGTGGACTTCACGACGTCCGAGGGGACGTGGATGTCCGTGGACCCGTCGCCGGACGGGCGGTGGGTCGTGTTCGATCTCCTGGGCGACATCTACCGGGTCCCGATCTCCGGCGGGGACGGCGCAGAACCTCACGTCGGGGCCGGGCGTGGCCACCAACCTCCACCCCCGCTACTCCCCCGACGGCTCGACCATCGCCTTCATCTCGGACCGGGGCGGTCAGTACAACCTCTGGCTCATGGACGCCGACGGCGGACGCCCCGCCCGGTCGCCCTGGATCACGAGCACCGGATGTTCGATCCGACGTGGACGCCCGACGGCCGGGAGCATCGTCGTGCGGCGGTGCGGCGTGTGCCTCCCGCACCGCGGGGGCCCAACGGCCTGTGGATGTTCAGCCGTGAGGGGGGGCGGGGCGTCGAGCTGGTGGGTGGCGAGAGCGGCCGGCCCATGGTCAACCGGGTGGCGTGGCCGACCGTGTCCCCGGACGGGCGCTACGTCTACTTCCACGCGTACGAGGGTGAGCCGGACGACGTCACGCTCATCGACGTGCTCCGGGGGGCGTGGCAGCTCCGGCGCCTCGACCTGACCACCGGCGAGGTGGTGCCGATGACCGAGGGGGTGCAGGAATACTCGGCGCAGAACTCGAGTGGCAGCGCGTACGCCCCCGAGGTGTCGCCGGACGGGCGCTGGCTCGCCTTCGCGCGTCGGATCCCCGACGGGACGATCTCCTTCAAGGGCCATCGCTTCGGGCCCCGGACCGCACTTTGGCTGCGGGATCTGAAGAGCGGGCGCGAGAGGGTGGTCATGGACCCCATCACCACCGACGTGGCGGAGGGGTGAAGATGTTCCGCATCCTCCCCGGGTACGGATGGACGTCGGACTCGCGCGCGATCGTGATCACCCAGGGAGGCCGTATCCGGCGGCTCGACGTCGAGTCCGGCGAGGTGACGGACGTCCCCTTCACCGCTCGCGTGACCCGGACCTTCTCCCAGATGGCGCGGGGGGAGGTGATGATCGACGACGATCCCTTCGAGGTCCGGTTCGCGCGCTGGTACACGGCGTCACCCGACGGGCGCACGCTTGCGTTCCAGGCCGTGGGACGGGTCTGGCTGATGGACCTTCAGGGCGGGGCGCCCCACCGCCTCACGCCGGACCGCTTCGACCACTTCGAGTACGCCCCCGCGTGGTCCCCGGACGGGCGGTCGCTGGCGTTCACCACCTTCGACGACGTGGACGGGCAGGTGTGGAGAATCCCCGCCCGGGGGGGCGTCCGGTCCAGCTCACGGAGGAGGCGGCCGAATACGCCAATCCGGCGTGGAGCCCCGACGGGGCCTGGCCGAGGCGATCTGGAACGTGGATCGCCTGGCGGACTGGGGCGCGACGTCCATCAAGCAGTACCTGCTCATGGGGCGAGACCAGCGCCAATGGGTGTCGGAGGCGGCCCGCAGGCGGGGCGTGAACCTGACTGCGGAGGGCGCCACCCTCGTGTACAACATCGGGATGATCCTCGATGGTCACACCGGCTGGGAGCATCCCCTCAGCTACGTGCCCCTCTACAAGGACGTGGCCCGGTTCTTCGGCCAGGCCGGAGCGACCTACTCCACGACGGCCATCGTGGCCGGGCCGGGTCCGTGGAACCAGGACTGGTTCTTCCAGTCGGCGGACTGGTGGAGGGACGCGAAGCAGCGTCGCTTCCTCCCCTGGCAGCAGTTCATGCCCCACCTGCGGCGTCGCGTGGAACGTCCGGAGACGGACTATTCCTATCCGCTCGTGGCCCAGGGTCTGGCCGAGGTCATGGCCGAGGGCGGCCGGGGAGCCATCGGCGGCCACGGTCAGGCCCACGGGATCGGCACGCACTGGGAGGTGTGGATGTACGCCTCGGCGCTGGGAAACCTCGGGGCGCTCCGCCTCGCGTCGCTGGACGGCGCGCGCTTCCTCGGCGCGGAGAAGGACCTGGGCTCCCTGGAGGTCGGGAAGCTGGCGGACCTGGTGGTGCTGGGGTCGAACCCCCTGGAGGACATCCACAACACCCTGGACATCCGCTACGTGATGCAGGGCGGGGTCCTGCGCGACGGCTCGACCCTCGACGAAGTATGGCCCGAGGCGAAGCCCTTCGGGGACTACTGGTGGGTGGATCCCGACGCGCTGCGGACCGACGACCGGCCCGTGGGCGGAGGGTGCCGGCTGAACCGCAGAGGTCGGACGGAGAACTGAACGAGATCTTCGCGCCGATCACCCGGACGGCCGCTACCCGGCCCCGACGGCCAGGAGGGGTCTCCCTCGTTCATGGCCAGCGACGTGACCAGGAACAGCACGATGCCCGCCGTCGGGGCGCGGTACTCCCGGAGGGTGTTTCCGAAGTAGTCCCGCACCACACCGACGGGCTGACCCTCCTGGACCTCCTGTCGCTAGTCGCACGGAGGGGTACCAGCAGCCGTCCTCCCCGGCGAAGCGCCATTCGAACCGCCGCAGGGAGCGCACGGGGCCCATGGGCTCGGGATGCCCCGGCAGGCAGCCGACGTGACGCAGCACGTTCCGGCAGCCCCTGAGGTGGACGGCGACGCTCTCGTCGTCCAGCTGCCCGACCTGTCCCGCTTCGGCGAGGATGCAGGGGATCCCTTCTGCCGCCGCCGCCGAGTACGTGCCGCCCTTCACCGACGCGCTGGCGATGACGTTCTCGATGCCGTAGACCTCCGCCATGGAGCGGGAGGCCGCCACCACCTCCGGATCCGCCACGTCGGAGTAGATCATGAACGGCACCAGGGCCTCGTGGATGTCGCCTCCGTGCAGGTCCACCCAGGCGTCGGCGCGCCGGGCCACCTCCATCAGGGTCCAGGCCATGCGCTCCGAGACCGTGCCGCAGGCCTTCCCGGGGAACTGGCGGTTGAGGTTCTTTCCGTCGTCCGGCACCAGATACTGCTGGCGCGCGTGGAAGGCGGGCAAGCTGACGGGGTGGACCGCCACTACCGTGCCACGGACCTGCTCCGGCTCCAGGCTGCGGGCGAGACGTATTGCGGCCTCGATCCCGGGATACTCGCCACCGTGCACGCCACCGGTCACGAGAACGACCGGGCCCTCGTCCGCACCCCGGACCACCGTCACTGGCATGCGTACCGCTGTTCCCGTCACGTGCAGGTATCCCGAGGCCCTGGTGCACGTCGTCGCGCGGATGTCTCCCAACCGGAAGTCCTTCAAGCCTGCCTCCTCGTGAGCCTGGGTCGCGTCGTTTCTCGCCGGTCGATGGGCAACCGGGCCACGGTCCCGCCACCCGGGCCCGCGGCATGAGATATATGTCACGAACATTTGACATACAATAATGCACCACTTATCGTGGCCACTCACCCATGGGGGGAATGAGCCGGAGACGCTGCCGAATCGGATCGGGGGCTCTCTGGCTCGACGACCTTTTGCTGGAGGTTGTATGAGCGATCTGCTACGCAAGACAAACTGGCGCCCGAAGAGGGCGTGGCTCCGCAGAGGCGGCTGGCGCGCGGGGTTGCTGGGAGCGGTGTTCGCGCTGGCCTCGACGGTGGGATCAGCCTCCGCCCAGCAGACCGCGACCATCACCGGGCAGGTGACCGACGCCGCCTCGGGCGCGGGCCTGAGCGCCGTGCAGGTGTACCTGGCGGGAACCGGGACGGGAACGCTGACGAACGCGAGCGGCCGCTACCTGCTGCTCAACGTTCCGGTCGGGACCTTCACGATCCAGGTCGAGCGCATCGGATACAAGAGCGTCACCCAGGAGGTGACCGTGTCGGCCGGACAGACCCTCGACCAGAACTTCTCGCTCTCCGAGGAGGCCCTCGGACTGGACGAGATCGTTGTGACCGGGACGGCGGGAGCGGCGCGCCGTCGAGAGGTCGGCAACAGCATCGGCCAGCTCAACACGGACAACCTGAACCAACCCGTGGCCAGCGTGACCGGGCTGCTGCAGGGGCGCGTATCCGGCGTGAGCGTCACGGCCACGAGCGGCTCGCCGGGCGGCGGGACCGCGATCAGGCTGCGCGGCAACGTATCCGCCACGATGAGCAACCAGCCGCTGGTCTACATCGACGGCACCCGGGTCGTGAACCAGAACTACCCCAAGAACTACTTCCCGATCGGCTACGCCGGTAGCTCGGACAACTCGACGTACTCGCCGCTGAACGACATCAACCCGGAGGACATCGAGCGGGTCGAGATCATCAAGGGGCCGGCGGCCACCACGCTCTACGGCACCGAGGCGGCGGCCGGCGTGATCCAGATCTTCACGAAGCGGGGGAGCCGGGGGCGCGCGCGCTGGACGGCGAACATCAGCGAGTCGTTCAGTCAGGTCCAGAACTTCGGCCCCAGCCAGGGCTTCGACGGCAATTCCATCACGATCCCGGCCGGCGAGGTCGATCCCTACGGCACGCCCGAGAAGATGTACATGGAGCCGTATCTCAGGACGGGGCTGGACCAACGCTACGACCTGAGCGTCAACGGTGGCACGGAGGACTTCACGTACTTCGTGTCCGGCGGCCTCGTGAACCAGAAGGGGACGCTTCCCAACGACGAGATGTACCAGAGCAGCGTCCGCGGCAACCTCTCCTTCAGCCCCATCGACAACCTGACGCTGCAGTGGAACACGGGCTACACGCGGTCCCGCGTGAGGAAGACCCCGGTCGGCGGCACCGCCGAGGGCGTGACGCTGAATGCCTTCCGCCGCGCCAGGAACTACTTCAACAGCAACGATCCCGAGGTCATCAAGCAGGTCCTCGCCTTCGACCTGCGGAACTTCATCGACCACCTGACGACCGGGGTCACGGCTACGTACAGCCCGACCTCGGCCTTCTCGACCCGTCTGACCATGGGATACGACCTGGCCGACCAGGAGACGCGCGCCGTGGAGCCCTTCGGCTTCTTCTACACGCCGAAGGGACGCATGCACGACACCCGCTGGCAGAACCGCACGCTGAGCGTCGACTACGTCGCGAGCCTGCACACGCAGCTGCGTGCGAACCTGACGTCGTCGCTCTCGGTCGGCGCGCAGATGTTCCAGGACGAGACGAACAGCGTCGCGGCGTATTCTCAGGACTTCCCCGGACCCGGCGAGCCCACGGTATCCAGCGGCGGCACCGCCCTCGGGTTCGAGGACCGGCAGCGGGTGATCAACGCCGGCTTCTTCGTGCAGGACGTCCTGGGTGCGAAGGATCGGTACTTCCTCACCCTCGGAGTGCGCTTCGACGGGAACAGCGCGTTCGGCCAGAACCTCGGCCTGCAGGCCTATCCAAAGGTCAGCGGCAGCTACGTGATCTCCGACGAGGACTTCTGGAACGAGAGCCTGGGGAGCATGAAGCTGCGGGCCGCGTGGGGCCAGGCCGGCCGCGCGCCCGGAGCCTTCGACGCCGTGCAGACGTGGAATCCGGACAAGCTCGGCAACAGCGTGGCGTTCCTGCCGAACAACCTGGGGAACCCCGACCTGGGTCCGGAGCGCACCACCGAGCTCGAGGTGGGCTTCGATTGGTCCGGTCTCTCGGATCGTCTGACCCTCGACGCCACCTACTACCACCAGCTCACGAGCGACGCGCTCTTCCGGGTGTCGCAGATTCCGTCGGACGGCGGTTGGGGGAGCCAGCTCGCCAACATCGGCAAGCTGAAGAACCAGGGCTTCGAGATCACGGCGAATGGGCACATCGTCCAGACCCCCGACTGGGGGTGGGAGGCAGGCATCACGCTCTCCACCAACAAGAGCGAGGTGACGGACCTCGGTGGCGTGTCATCGTTTTCCGTAGGCAACCGTGGTTACATCATGCTCGGTCAGCCCGCGCCGGTCATGCGCGGCCGATGCGTTACCAATCCGGACGCGATCGCCGACCCGATCGTCGAAGCGGACTGCCCTTACGGACCGAACCAGCCCACAAAGACGTTCATCGCGAGCACGTCCGTGCGGCTCCCCTGGGCGGGCATCGAGGTCAGCAGCCGCGGAGAGTACCAGGGCGGCAACTGGGCCTACAGCCTCATGGACGGCGAGTCCATCACCCGCGGCATCCGGTGGCCGGCCTGCTTCAACTCGTATCCGAAGATCGAGTCCGGCGACCTGAGCCAGGTCACCGCTCGGGAACGCGCCTACTGCATCCCGACGTTCGCCAACCGCGACTTCGCCATCTTCCCGATGGACTTCTTCCGGATGCGCGACTTCACGGTGAGCATCCCGATCTCGGCGTCGATCCTCGGCTCCGGGGGCGGACGCCTGTCGCTGTCGGCGGCCAACTTCTACACCTGGAAGAAGGCCTCGTACTCTCTGATCGATCCGGAGACGTCGGGTGGCTTCCAGACCGGACAGAGCGTGGGTGGGAACGAGTTCACGCACTCGGTAGGCGGGAGCATTCCGATCCCGGCGACCTACACGATCTCCCTCCGCATCAACTATTAGGGGGAGACGACGATGAATACGAACGATCAGAATCGTACGGGGAACCGTTCCATGCGACTTTCGACGACGACGCTCCGGCGGGGGCTCGCGCTGGTCGGGGCGGCCCTTCTCGGGGTCGCGCCCACGGCCTGCAACTTCGATGTGACCAACCCCGGGCCGGTCCAGGCCGAGAACCTGAACGATCCGGGAGCCTTCCCCTCGATCATCGGCGGCATCAAGCGGGCGATGGTGGACGGGCTGAACTACACGGCGCTGCAAGGCGCGTCCGTGACCCGCGAGCTGTTCCCGACGGGACAGACAGGGCAGTTCGGCATCGAGCCGTTCAACTCGGTGGGTTATCTCAATGAGGATGAGCAGGGGGCGCCGTGGTCCGGCGGCCAGCAGGCCAGGTGGCTGGCGGAGAGCGCGATCTCCCGCTTCGACGAGGTGCTCGGCGCGGAGGCGAGCTCGAGTGACTTCGTGGCCCAGGCCAACCTGTGGGCAGGGTACGCCAACCGGCTGCTGGGCGAGAACATGTGCGACGCGGTGATCGACGGCGGTCCCGCCATGGACCCGTCGGAGTACCTGAACCGCGCCAAGGACCAGTTCTCGCAGGCCATCACGGTGGGGGGCTCCGCGGGTGACAACACCAGCGTGACCGCGGCCTACGCCGGCCGTGCCGCCGTCGAGGTGCAGCTCGGTGACTGGACGGCCGCGGCGGCCGACGCCGCCCGGGTGCCTACGGACTTCGTCTTCCAGCTCCAGTTCTACAACATCGGAGACGACTACCAGCAGAACCGCATCGCCTGGTCCAGCATGGACCAGCCGTACAAGGCCCACAGCGAGTGGAACACGTGGTACGCCGAGTATTACGACGACAGCGGCGATCCGCGCGTCGCCTACGAGTTCACCAACGACGTGGGCACGGGCGCGCTGGAGTGCTGCGGCGTGATCCCGTGGTGGCCCCAGCAGAAGTACGACCGCGCCAGCCCGATGGACCTCTCCACGGGGACGGAGATGAGGCTCGTCGAGGCGGAGGCCCTGTTACGCGACAACCAGATGGGCGCCGCCGTGGACAAGATCAACGAGGTCCGGGCGAAGGCGGGAACCGACCCCATCGCGCCGGCTTCGATGGACGAGGCGTGGGCGCTGCTCAAGCGTGAGCGAGGGATCGATCTGTGGCTGGAAGGTCGGCGGCTGGGCGATCTACGCCGTTGGCAGGAGGACAACACGCCGGGTGCCCTGGATCCGAGGGAGGTGGTGGGTGAGGCCTCCCATCTGCAGGTCCAGGATCTCTGCTTCCCCATCTCCAAGGCCGAGAGGGATCGGAACCCGAACCTCGGATGAGGGGGAGGGTCGCCGGCTTGAAGGAGTAGGTTGCTCCGCCGGCGCGGATGGAAACGTGCGCCGGGATCGGCCCTGAGGGCTGGTCCCGGCGCACGGGTTGTCGTAATACCACGGATCGGCCCACCTCGACCCGGCCGGCGTCGAGGGGGCCTCGGCGATCCCCGAACGGAGAGTCCCGACCAGTGGCGAATGGAAGTGATCGAAGGACGTTCCTCAAGCAGGGAGCCGCTTCGGCCGCGACACTGCTCGTGCTGTCGAGTTGCGCGCGTCCAGAAGTGGAGGATGAGTCGAAGGCCGGACTCGATCCCGCCCTCCTCGGCGCCGTGGGCGACGTGGTGCTGCCCAGCGAGCTCGGTGCGGATGGGAAGAAGCGCGTGGTGGACCAGTTCGAGACTTGGCTCTCTGGCTACGACCCCGTTCCCGAGCTGATGCATGGGTACGGGTCGCAGGAGATCCGCTACGGACCGGGGGACCCGGCGCCTCGGTGGGCCTCCCAGCTCGGAGCGCTGGACCTGGAGGCCCGGAAGCGGTGGGCCATGGGGTTCGCCGAGGTGGAGCCGGAGCGGAGGCTGGAGATGATCCGCCGGCAGCTCGCGGGCTCGGACCTGCAGCGCCTGCCGAATCCGACACGGGTCGAGCACGTGGCCGCGGCGCTCCTCGCTTACTGGTTGGCCACCCCGCAGGCCACGAACCTCTGCTACCGGAGGAACATCAACCCACTGACCTGCCGTCCGCTGGCCCTCTCTCCCGAGGAGCCGGCGCCCCTCGGCACGCGGGGCGGATGACCATGCGACGTGTCGTGGAGAGTGACGTCTGCATCATCGGCGCGGGGATCACCGCGGCGATGGTGGCCGCGAAGCTGGCGGACGAACGAGACGCACGCATCGTGGTGGTGGAGGCCGGAGGAGATCCGCCGCCCGTGGCGGAGCGGTACAGCCATCGTCAGCGCTGGTTGGACTACGAGGAGAACCCCTGGCCCGACGACCACGTGGCGTCGCAGGACGTGGAGGGCCGCCCCATGGGCTATTCCCCCTCGATGCAGGTGGGGGGACTCGCCATGCACTGGGGTGCCGTCACACCCCGCTTCAGCCCGGAGGACATGAAGGTCCGCTCCACCTACGGGGTGGGAACCGACTGGCCGCTGGGCTACGAGGAGCTGGACCCGTTCTACCAGGAGGCGGAGGAGCGCATCGGCGTGGCGGGCGTGCAGGGCGCGCCCGACCTGGATCCGCGATCCGGGCCGTACCCGATGCCGGCGCTCCCGCTCACGTACAACCTGGTGCGGCTCAAGGAGTGGGTGGAGAAGACGGGGGTACCCTTCTGGGCGATGCCGTCGGCGAAGAACTCGATCCCGTACGACGGGCGCGCGGAGTGCTGCCGGAACGAGACGTGCTCTCCGATCTGTCCGATCGGCGCGAAATACTCTCCGGATTTCACGTTCTACTCGCTGCGCGACCAGGGCCGGATCGACCTGGTGACCAACACCCTGGTACGGCGTCTGGTCCTGGCGCCCGATGGCGGGCGCATCGAGCGGGCCGTGGCGCTGGATCGCGCCCGTCCGGACGAGCCGGTGGAGTTCCACGCGACGACCTTCGTCCTCGCCGGCGGGTTCGTCTGGGTGCCCCACCTGCTGCTGCTCTCCGCGGCGGACGGCTTCCCGGACGGGCTGGCCAACAGCTCGGGTCTCGTCGGCAAGTACCTCGCGGGGCACCGCGGCGTGAACGCGTACGTCGAGCTGCCGATGGAGATCTACCCGGGGATGAACGGCCAGCACAGCCTGATCTCGAAGTACTGGATGAAGGACGGTCCCCGGGACCGGTACCTGCGCCACGACTTCCGCGTGTGGGAGTCCGACTACGGGCGCGCCGCACGCATCCAGGACGAGTCGGGCGGGATACTCCTGGGCGACGAGATGCTGGCCGACTGGCGGGCCCGGGCCACGTCCGGGAAGGGGACGGCGCGGCTACGCTGCTACTACGACGTGCTACCCGACCGCTCCAGCGAGCTCACGCTCGACAAGGGCTTCACGAACGACTGGGGAGACCCGCTTCCGCGGGTCCGCTTCCGGGACAGCGACGTCTCGCAGAGGTTGCGGCCGTATAGCGAGGAGGCGATCCGGAAGTTGTTCGAGGAGTTCGCCCGAGCGGGAGACGGGAAGCTCCTCAGGGTTGCGCCCAGCGACGCCCAGGAGCACCCCGGGGGAGGGTGCCGGATGGGAGCGGATCCGGCCCAGAGCGTCGTGGACAAGTGGGGGCGGACCCACGACCACGAGAACCTGTTCGTGGTGGGGGCCCCACCCTTCCCACCACGAGCTGTACCAATGGGACCCTGACATTCGCTGCCCTGGGGCTCCATTCGGCCGAAGAGATCGGCCGGGACTTTCCGGAGCGGAAGACCGCCCAGGAGC
>CAWKGE010000008.1:0-294619 GCA_963848895.1 uncultured Gemmatimonadales bacterium | reverse complement strand
GCGCGCCTTGCGATACCGCATACGCCCGCAATTTGGGCTGTGGAATCGTCGACTGTCCGGCAATCGATATGCTCATTCGCCCCTTCGCTCCTCAACCCATGTCCAGATGATCACACTCACGATGGCAACCCCCAGCACAATCCAGAGCCAGTGCATAGGCTACGGCAACGTTAGTGCGCGAACGTGTGGAATTCGCCCCGGACATCGATATGGTTCCCGTTCTTCAACTGAATCCGGAACTGCTCGTCGTTGACCGGATAGGCGCCGAGAATCTGATCATCATTGATGATGTGCGGGCGCGGGTTACTCGCGTCTGCGTTCTGGAAATCCTTGTCGTTCGAGGTGATGACGTCAATTATTACGAGTGCCATGATGTCCTCCCTTAGCCGCCGTGAGCGGCGATGTCAATCCATGCGGTTCGGACTCTGTTTGAATACCACGTCGGGTAGTAGACCGGATGTCCCCAATAATAACAGTTGATCGTCTCAACCCAATCGTCTCCGGGCTGCCACCATCGGCCTGTTGCGAGTTTACACTGTTGCAGCACGTAGGCTCCCCGCAGAACGTTCGTGCGCCAATCCCACGGGTTCTCGCTTGCGCTGAACCAGAACGGCATCACCTGCATCAATCCGATGGCCCCGCTCGAACTGTACGCGCCAGGATCGCCGCCTGACTCCACGTACATCGTTGCCTGAATCAGACCAGCCGGCAGGTCGTACCGTGCCGCCGCCTCTTCGATCAGATACCGGTAGCGCCACGTCCCTGATGCCGCCGACGCCGGAGACGCCAGCAGAGTCAACGATGCAAGCAGCACAATCAGCGCCGCGCTCAGTCGACTCATGACGCCGACTTACCGGATGCCTTGCTCGCCACCATAAATGCCAACGCCGCACGTGCCCCGGCTTGTAGGATGCCGACGCCCGCCGCAATGGCCCAGTCTCTCCAGTTGTCGATGGCGTTGGTGTTGAGATTGACCAACATCATCAATACCTGCGTAATGGCTGCGACGATGAACACGAGCCCGAGCTCATGCCAGTTAGAGAACGCAACCTGATTGACGACTTTCATCATGACTCCCTACCGTGGCAAACGATCGGCGAGAAAAAATACGATCTGCGTGAACTCTTTGTAGAATCCGACCAGCGCGACCGAGACGGACGTGTAAACCGCCACTTTTCCCCACCAGCGTTTCCCCGACCGCTGCACCTGGCGAACGAGACCTGGCAGTAACCCAGCGGAAGTGACGAAATCCCGTTTGGATAACTCGCTCCTGAATATCTCGGCGAGGCGTTCTTCCGTCATTTTGGTGCTCTCAAGGCTTGCTACCCGGATGTTCAACGTCACCCTATCGGCTCGGCTTTCTCGAGTAAACGCATCGAATCTCCCGCCCGTATCGAAGATCTGCTGTTCTAAACGAGAGACGCCCACACCTAGCGCGTCAATCGAGTTTTCTAGGCTCGTGATTGAGTCGCGCAATTCCTCGTTCGTGCACACAAGTCAAAACCCCTCACGGTCAGGATGCCTTAGCGCCGCTAACCGCATTTCGCCCAGCGCGGGTGGCATCAGTTGTTTCGATGATCCGCTCATCAAGCCCACGCAGCGTCATCCCCTGACTGACAGTGATCTGTAACGTGTCTGCCTGGATGTCGTATTGCGTCTCCTGGATCTGCAACATGAGGTTCAATGTGGTGGAATCATTGGTGAGACCACGCAGCACCAACCACTCTCCGGCCCGCACATGCGCGCGCGTCACCGTGGCACCGTCGATCGATTGCAGCGGATGAATTCGACTACAGCGGATCGTGCCGCCCCACTGCCGGATACTCTGCGTGGCAGCCGTGGTATCACGCAGCGCGGTAGCCCCCGCAGCCGTCAACTGTCCACCGGAGAGTTCCAGCGATCGATCAACGCGCCAAACGTCGGCAAACGACAGGTCCGCTAATGCGGGACTCCACCCCGTGACGCTCTCGGATGAACCGCCAGGAACCGTGTAGCGGGTCTGAAAATGGCCGTAGAGTTGCTGAGGATTATAGGTGACGTCGACGACACGAGTATCTGGTATCCAGTCCATTGCATAGCGCGCGACAGCGGGTGCTGTTCGATCATGGAGGCTCGCCATCACCGCGCCACGCGGGCCATCCCAGAATTGCAAGTCGCAGGGTGTGCCACCACCTTCTGTCAACATCGTCTGAATAGCTGCACCGGGTCGCTGCCCGTCGAAATCGCTGCAAGCATGCACCACGCCGATCGAGGCCCAATGCTCGCTATCCAGTGCGATAAAGCCCACAGACCGAAACAGAATATCCTTGATGACCTCCTCGCTCGTACTTGGGGTGCTGTCAGATGAATAATAGTAACCATCACTCAGTGCGTCCCAATAGCCAGACAACGTCGTCCCCATGATGCGTCCTCCAACAATATGTGGGGGACCAGACGCGCGACCCTGAAACAACGTGGCCGCACCATCGGTCACGGTAGCGTGCCCAAAATCGACGTAGGCATCCAATGGACGCTCCAGCCAGCCGGGAAGATCAAGTCCACCCGGCTGTAAGGGGAAGCCCGCAACGGCCGACTCAAATCCATGCGCGCGAGTAGTGGTGATGACGACGTTGGTCTGGTTATTGCTCAGGCGCGAACTGGCCAGCATCGGCCCAATATCCGGCTGCGGCGCATACAGTTGCAGCGTGATCCAGCCAGGCACTAACTGCCGCCGTCCAGGTAGAGGTAGCGCGGGATGTACCGGAGCGTGACCGTGAACTGGACGTTCGTAACGTCGCTAACCAGCCCGTCACACAATGCGAGTATAGTCAGCGCTGCCGTATTCGGCTGAATCATCATGCGCCCGTCGTATTGGATTGGTCCGGCCTCGGTAGTGGTTCCTGTCTCCAGTAGGATTGCACTTTGTTGCAGGTCTGGCCGCAGGTCATAGCGCCAATCACGGGAGGTTGCCAATCCGCCCACATCGCCCAGCGCATCCTGGTATCCCATGTGCAATAGTGGCTCGTCGGCTGGCAGCAGCCAGATACAGTCCATATCCGTGTGCGGCGTATAGGTACTATTTTTTGAATCAAATGCCAGCTTCCAGCCAATCGGATCATCGCCCCAGAGTGACGGTGCCTGCGATCCTTCGATAACACCGAAATACAGGGTTTCCCACGATCCGTTTGCGATCGCACTTGAGACCCAATCTCGCGCCCGCCAAATCGTGCCACTCCCCATCGCGGTCTTCATGCGGAACTGGCTGTAGACCACATCACTCGAAACAAGCAGCGGGTCTCCGGTGGTGGCTCCGGTGGCCGTCGAGATCGTGTAGGACGTGCTGGAGTCGGCCGTGTCGAAATATTGGTAACTGCCTGCCGATGTTTTGAAATAAACCCGGTAGTGATCCGCGCCCACTCCGGCGATCCAGGTTAGGGCAATCGCGCCATTAGCCGAAATCGCGATACTTTGTTCCGATGATGCTACCCCTACCGCACCGCCTGCCGTTACGCCTGCCACGCGCACCGTGTAGGTATCAGCTGCCAGGCCAGGGGCCGCAGCCACCGCGCCCTTGAAGGTGCCGATCACCGTCGAGAGCGCAGTCCCGCTCGATTGTGTCACCGATGCCGACT
Source organism: uncultured Gemmatimonadales bacterium (assembly GCA_963848895.1). GTDB lineage: Bacteria > Gemmatimonadota > Gemmatimonadetes > Longimicrobiales > Gaopeijiaceae > SZUA-318. Next base: position 291,008 of record CAWKGE010000008.1, on the reverse strand, counting down.
GGGTGCCGGTTGCAGTCGTGACTTTTTTGAGTAGCCCGAATCGCCCACCTGAGTCATTGAACTGTGAGAGCGACGAATAGCCACTGGCCGTAAAGGGATTCGTGTTTATCGTACTATGCGCCGCCACAAACACGATCTCGTTCGCCTGTGCGGTTGCGCCGCCTGTACTGACTGACACGGGGCTAGACCCCGTGGCCTGTCCGCTTTGGTCATTCGGCGAGGTTCACCGCGTTGCCCGGAAACCTCCTCGTAAATGGCTGAATGTGACGTGTTAATGTTGGTCGAAAACGTGACGCTCGTTTCAGTGCCATCAGAGATTTTGTAGAAGAGCGCCGTACCCCAGCGAAATGTAAAACCAGAATCGGCATACAACGTCGACCATCCTGAGGGAGCCGTGAATGTGCACTGCTGTACCCACAGCGTTAGCCGCCGCCGCCAAAATGAGCAAATGGCCCGCTGTTGGCGTTGTGATCGTGACGGCGAGCGATGTCCCGGTGCCGTTGTAATTGCTCGCCGTGATTCTGGGTTAGCAGGTTGCCCGCGACGGCCGTCAACCCCGTGGGTTCTGCCACAACGGTACTATGGTCCCGCACCCGCCCAAAAACGTGGAGTGGCCCGTCGGTATAGACGCCGGAGGGCTTGTCGAACGTCCCGAGTTGTCCGGCTGTCGCGCCAGCGGTTATCTGCGCAATGTTGGTGCTGACGCTATCGCTATCGGTTGTTGACGCACCGGCCTCCGGCGTGATCGTAACCACGCCTTGATAATCGCCGGAAGTCATACCCGGTACGGACCGTACCCCCACGCGTACATCCTGAATGACCTTGCCGATGGACTGATCCGACAGCGTCAATCGGATTAGCCCCGGCATGTCCCCCTTCAGGCCTGACAGAAAGATGGTCGAGTTGGAACCATTGGTATAGGTGGTTAACCCGTCCAGGATTTCGACGGCTGCCCCTCGTCCATAGGCTGCGGTACTCAGCACCAGCTGCAATTGCGGCACGAACGCTGGATGGCTGAAAGATGATGGCCCCGGCTTGAGGTAGCCGACCTCGCCATTGAGATCAGGGAGTAGGTCGAAGTAGACGGCATAGCTGCCCGGTTCCCAGGTCACATATTGCGGAGTGCCATAGCCATTCGATCCAGCGGCTTTCTTGGCGACTTCTAGCTCGCGAATGATCGCTTGGAGATTCACTCCGAGAGCGTCCTGGTTCGCGCCATCGAGGTCGATCGTAACCGTAATCGTGCGCCGATTGTTCACGATATCCGGCATGCCAAGATCAACCTGATCCACGAGCACATCGAGGCTGATCGTCCCTAGTGTGAACCATGCCATTATGGAGTGCTCCCGAAGGGCGAGATACGCGCGTTGTATGCTTTCTGTCGCGCGTTCGTCACGGATTGATGCACAACTTGCCCGTCAACATTTACCGTTACATGCGTCCCCCCTGATTCTGACTGTATGCCGAGTTGTTTGTCTGTCATGTAGATCGGATTGCCATTCGCGTCATAGGCGTACGGGTGATTAGCTATCCCCAGTTGATTGCGAGAGTTTGGTCCACCGCCCACGGAGCCAGTGCCTCCACTGCCCGATGGGCCACCACGTGACCCACCCGTTACCGTAATCCCAGGAGCGGGATTCGTGAGAGTGGGCGTGAATACATTGGCAACAGCCCCAGCGGTGGCCTTAGCTGAATCCTGTAACAACTGAAGGAGTTGCGTAATAATCGCGATGTTGTTCAGAATACCGGTCGGATCAGTTCCGTCGAGCAAGGCCGCTGCAAGTTTTTCCTTCAACGTAATAATCAGGTCTTCGATTTTTGGGATCACTGCATCCGGGATCAATTGTGCCGCGTCAGAAAGTTTGATCTTGCCGGCTTCCAGTGACGTAACCACGATATCAATCAGTGCCGCCCCTTGATCCTTCATAGTAGAGACGAGAGACTTTAGCGCGGTCAGATTCGCCGCGGTAATCGGCACAACTGCGCTCGCGGCCTTGTCCGCTGCCTGTGCCGCTAGAGTGGCCTTATCCATGAATTCCTGAACGGTTTCCTGATTATCAATCGACCAGTGTTTGATAAGCAGCGTGGCAGCGAATAAATTGTCCTCCAGCGCCTTGAGTTGATCGCCATCGACTCCTGCAAGCTTCCCAAGGTTCAGGGCCGTTGCAGCGGCTTCCTGAGCCTTTCGGAGGGCAGGTAGCATATCCTCGGATATTTTCGGGACAACACGGTCAAACTTCGCTTTCACAAGGCCGGTCATCATGGCGTTCACAACGGCATCAGCCGCGCTAGTCGATGCCGCAGCGATCGGGTCCACATCACCTAAACCTTGCGCAAGTCCCTGTATGATGTTGTGGCCGATTTCGATCATGACCGTTGACGGTGACGAGATACCCAGCAGTTTCTTTGCGACATCGGGGATGGCGTTGATGATGCCCTGAACGACGCTGGAGACATGACCAGCCGCGTCACGTATTCCGTTCGCGAGGCCCTGAACAATTGATGAACCAATATCGTAGAGCGCTGATGCTGCCCACGGTAGCGCCGTGCCCGTGATCCATCCTCCGATGGTGTCAATAATGCCGCCGAGTGCACCAGGGAGTGCCGGTATAACATCGGTCGCGACCCACATCACAAACGAGACGGCTAACTGCTGCATCCCCTTACCGACGGCTGGTATCGCCGTGGTCAGAATCCAGCCCGTGATTGAGATGAGCATCCCGCCGAGTTCAGCGAGGAGTGGCGGAATTTGTGGCGCAACCCAGGCGACAAATTCCTTCCCCCATTCGAGGAATTGCGCGTTCAGTGCGGGAACTGCGGTATCAATAATCCAGCCGCCGAGTTGAACCAGTAGCGCCCCAAGTTCAGCCAGCAACGGTGGGATCTGTGGCCCGACCCAGGCGATAAAGGCTTTCCCCCATTCGCCGAGTTTTTCTATAATCGCTGGCAGCGCAACGGTCAGAATCCACTTTTCCAGTTCAATGTAGAGTTTTCCGAGTTCCAACAGGAACGGTGGAATCAGCGGACCGATCCACTGCACAAACGCCGTACCCCATGCGAGCAACGCTTGCCCGATGGCCGGGGCCGCAACGTTGATGATCCATGCCCCGAGTGACTGTAACAGCACACCCAACTCAGTCAAGATCGGCAGAATCTGTGGCTGAATCCATGCCCACAACTGATTGCCGAGTACCTGCAACTCAGTCCAGATGATCGGCGCCACTTGCGCAATCAGACCCGCGATGGCACCGAACACGGTCGCGAACGAGCCGAACACGTTTTGCAGAATCTCCGGGATGGCCTTCAGCCCGCCAAGTAGTCCCCCCTCGCTGATCGCTTTGCCGAGTTGAAACAGAATCGAATAGACCGGCCAGATGACGGTCGCGACCTGCTGCCAGTGATCGATCACATAGCCAAGCACGGATGGGAACGCCGGCCACAACGTGCCGGTGATGAACGATGCAATCTGCACAACGGCCGGAATAACCTGATTGCGAATGACCAGCCCAATGTTCCCGATAGCCCGATGGATACCCGTGATCTTGGAGTCGTCCGTCCAGTTCCCTGAAAGCGCCTGAGCAAAGGTGAGGAAACTGTCACGAACAAGCGCGAATACGGACATGATCGGACCTCTGAATTGGTTGTAGAGGTTCCCGACCCAATCAATGAGGTTGATAACCCCGTCTGAAAGATGACCGATCGCACTAATAACAAGTGGAAGCGCCGCGGTCGCGAGCTTCGCGGCAATTGGCAGCAACTTGAACGAGATCTGCTTTTCAGCGTCCCCGATGGCATTTTTCGCCATCTCCATCTGCCCAGTAAACGTCTTGGTCTGAGCCAGCGCTGAACCGCCGAATTCCTTGCCAAGCTCCTTTAGGATGATTCCTTGCGCGCCGGCCGTATCACCGGCATCCTGCATGACCTTGATCTGGTCTTTTTGCTCCTGCGTGAAGGTCACTCCGACACGACTCAGCGCCGAAATTCCGGCGATCGGATCATTCAACGCTTTGCCGAGCTGCACCGCCATGTCTGACATGGACGTCGACTTGCCGGACGCGTTCATCGCCGCGGTCATATCGGTGAGGGTTTGTGTGGCAGTCGGGAAGACGTCTTTCCCAATATTGGTGAAGGTGAGCAGCATGTTCTCGCCCTGCTGCACTGCCTCGTTCCCAAATGTGGAGCTGTCCTGAATCGCGTTCGCGTAATCCTGAATCTGCTGTGCACTTACGCCGGCTGCTCCACCGGTGGATTTGATGACCGCCTCCGTCTGGGCGTCGACCTGCTGCTGCTGCTTTGCGGCCCCAATCGCATCACCGATTGCGCCCTTGAGGCCGCCCAGCGCCGATTGTGCGATATTGAAGACCCCAAGGCCGGCGGCCATTGAGAGCGCACCTTTGCCGAACGACGAAAAGAATCCACCGGATGACTTTTCCAGGGCACCGAATACCTTCGACCCGCTCTTATCATCACCAAGGATGGTTATGCGAAGTGTTCTACCAGCCGACATTTAGAGCGTGCCCCTCATTTGCGCAAGGTTGCGTGCTTCAAATTCATCAACGATTGCCTGGTATCGCTGCCAACGCAGAAACCAGATTACAGGAGTGCCACCGGCCCACACGTGAGGCGGGCCGAGGACGGGTGCGGCTCGGATCATTTCTACCCAGATCGGCGCGCGGCCCGTACCTTTGCGCCATTCTTCGAGGCGCGCGCCGTCTGAGGGGGGATCGCAGCTGAACCCAATTCGACCATGATCCGCTCCGCATAGAGGTTGATCTCCGGAAGACTCAAGTCCAAAATCATCTCGTAGGCCGCGTCACGGTCCAACGGCTCATCGTTATCATCCACGGCGAATTTGGCGATAAACGCCAGCACCGGTTCGACCTTGCCGCTTTCGATCGCAATCAAATCGCGACCGGTCACGTGGTTCGGATCAATTTTGATCTGCATGTGCTCCCTATCCTGATTCTGGAAACGCGGCATGTGACAATTCGTCTATCATCACCAAGTACACCTCGCGAACCTCAGGTTCTTTCGCCTTTGCGGCCGGCCAGAGGATGTAACCATCTTTTGATTTGGCCGGAAACTGTCGGTAGCGTCCACTGGACCCGTAGTTTGAGCCGCCCATCCAGGGCACCCTCGCCCCACCTGCGGCGACCTGTGCCCGCGACTGCGACGCTAACGCGCGAATCGATGCGACACCACGAGACCCGACCCGCGCAGTCCCCCCGGCGAGATTCCGCCGCGATTGACCGGCGCGCCGCTTCGCTTCGGGAACGACAATCCCCGCCGCGCGCTTGTTCGTTTTCTGTAGTTCTTTCGGGAACTTCGGCCCAACGGCCTTCAATTCCTTGCGGAACTCCTTGAGACCTGTGACATTAATCTTGACACTCATGGCGTGGCGTCGGCAGTTACGTAGTCGATCGAGATGATCGGATTCGTGTCGTCATTCGACGCCTTCCAGGGCATCGACTCCATGACGATATCCGGACCGCCAACGTTTGGCTCGCCGCCCGGCGTGTAGAACATCTGCGCAATGGTGGCGACCAGCCCGTGACTATTCGCGCCATTGGCGAAAGTCAGCACCAGGTCCGTCAGCAACGTGCCAGCGACTAACGCGGTATGCCGCGTCAGCCCTTCAAACTCGTATTCGAGGGTTCCGGTGATAGCCAGTTCGCCGCCGCGCAATGGCTCTTCCTTGGTATTGCCGATGAAGCGCCGATCAACGATCAGCCCGTTATCACCTTCGATACTAAACGATTTGATCGAGATTGCGGTCCCGTCGATCTCAGCCGCACCGTCAACGAAGATCAACGGGATCGCGCCGGCGGCGTAGCTTTTCGATGCAAGGGCCGTTGCGGTCGTCTCAGTCGCTCCGTCATAGGTGACCGTGAGTTTGAGTTCAGCATCAACCGCCGCCTCAAGCTTCCACTTGGCGACCTTGACGCCTGCATAGGTGAACGGGTGAACCGTGCCATCAATCTGCGGGCGCCCAATCTGGAGCGTCTGCATGATGCCCTGAAGACCATTCGCGTCCGGCGTGAACGTATGCGTGTAGGGATCCCCGGCTCCGACTGTCGCGACCGAGCCAAGCATCATCTTTAGGAGCAGGCCGAATCCGGCATCCTGCACCGTATACGTGATGTCTCCCCCAGCGCCTTTTACCCAACTCCGAACGTTCGCCCCCCGTACCGTGTCACCCCGTCCGAGTAGGAGCGGCACATACTGCCCGATATCGGCCTTGACCGATTCGTCCTGAAACTCCAAGAAGCGCGTCACCGTAACGGCTGTCCCATAGGTCGGTCTCGGCCACGAACCCCACTTGTCCGTCTAAACCAGTACCCCGTCCGGCCATTACTCACCATCCTTCGCGGGCCGGGCAGGTATCGGCTTGTCGGCCGCCTTTGCCCTCGCCCAATTGTCCTTCTGATCGAGTAGAGATTTCCCGTGGCTTTCGTCAACCTCGACCTCACCGCCCTGCGGGACCGTCACCCAGCCCCCGTCCGGCATAGCGAGATCGACCCCACCGCTGTGAGGCCCGATATACGTGACTTTCACTGTTCCTCCTAAGTCGCGGTAAGATCCGCTTGGATCTCGATTGTGAAGGTCGTACGGCACACACGGTCGCCGTTCCCAGCGACCGCGCTTTCCTCGTCAAACCCTGATACGTGCGAGTTGTTCTGCACGGCGGCAATCCCCTGTGAACCATTGCCGCGCAGTTCCTGGATGAGTTCGTTCAGGATCGCCTCGCTGGCATCCCGTCGCGGCCTTGATGGTCGCCTCGTTCGCGCCCAGGAGACTGAACCCAGATGAACCCGTGATGGTGTATTCCTCGTGAATGCGACGGTTTCCGATCAGTCCCCATTGCCCGGTTGCGGCCACGATTCAAACTGAATGCGATTTCGTGCCGCCTTGGTCGCCAACCCAGCCCGTAAAGACGTTCACCCCGGCCATGCCCGTACGTGCCAGCAGGCTCGTTCTGAGCGCGTCGAGAAACGGCCCGACCGTCGTGGTGACGTCTGCCATCAGCCAACCACCGGTCGAAACCAGAGGTCACGCATCTGATTGAGCACGACGTCCACTTCTGGAATCCCCGTGATTGACGAGCCGATCCCAGGCGTCGCCAGTCTGAACGTGCCGAACTCATCGGATAGACTCATTGCTCGCATGGGCATGTCCGTAGAGATCAATCCGCCGGCTGGATCGGTTATGAGCATGAGCCCCGCCGATTTGGCCTCAGCGGCCGTATCGGCGTCGGTAACGCCGTGAGTATAGGTGACGCGCACGTTCTGGACACCGGATGGCCACGTGCCGAGTGATTCTCGATACAGACGACCACCTGCCCGCGCGTAGATGTCCGCAAGTTCGTCCGCTGTGAACGCCGTCCAGGTGCTTGTTCCGGCAGTCCGATAGGCGGCAGCGGAGACCGCGATCACCGGGAGATGATCGACGATCAGTTGCTGCGAGCCGTCACCATCGTGTGTCTCGTTGGTCGCGGTGGTCGATTCCAGTCGCACGCCGATAGTGCGTTCGAACAGCGCCAGAATGCGGGCGGCCGCGGCCGTGATGTCTGCATCTGGGTATTTGGCCTCGCTGGCAAGCACGCCGCCACGATAGGCGCGCGCCTCGGCGGGTGAAAAGAGGCTCACCCGCGCTTCTCGCTATTCCCACTAACCGCCGTTTCAGCCTCTTGGCCACCACGGCGCACGGTCTCCCTGGGCGCGGGCTTTTCCTCCTCCACGGCTTCGGCCAGGCCCGCCGCTATGCGCACCTTTGCCACTGCCTCGTCGACTTCCCAGATGTCACCGGCCGCCAAACTCATCGCAGGGCCAGCCAACGCCACGAGGGTTCGAATCTTGACTCTTTTAGGCATTAGGCAGTCCCTTCAGCCGGGCTCTCATGTGACTCGAACGTCGCGGTATCGGTTACCGTATTCGTAACCGGCTTGTGTCGTGTCCCATATTGCAGCGCGTAGATTTCCCCGACTACCGCGTTCTGTGTCGCGCGAGACACGATCAACTTGAGGTATTGCTCCTTTGGGCGGATGATCTCCACCCCAAACATCTGGCCATCATCATCGTCTGCGACGGTGATCCCCGTACCGGCAAGATCGGCGTAAGCGTCCGAGTCACCATCATCGCTCGATTGCTGTACCTTGATACTTTGAACGCCGTTCGCAGTGATCGTGCCGAACGTGGTGAACAGAAGGACGCCCTCATATCCGGCCATATCCACAGCGGACGAAGTGATCGCCGTAGTTGCCGCCGCCGATGCAGCTTTGATGACCGTAAGCTTCATATCGTCGAAAAACTGCGGCATGTTTCACGCTCCTAACAGACAAGCGGCCCGAAGGCCGCTTGCGTTCTATTGAGAACCGTACTACCTCAAGAATTCGAGTTCTGGTAATACTTGATCGTACCAGCCGGCCCAACCAGGTCGCTGTCCGTCCGCAGAAATACCACGAACCCAACCTGATCCTCAGCCGCATAGCGTTCATCCATACGAACGAATCGCACACCGCGCACGTCGCGAATCCAGAAGTTCTGGAAGTTGCCAAACAGAATTGACTTTGCATCTGACGCCATTGCCGCGATGTTCTGATTGACGACCACCGGTCGACCGAGCAGCGTGTCCGGTTCACCCGCGCGCAGTCCAGGCTGCCAGAGGTACGTATTGTCACCACTAACACCGGTCTTCAGTTTGCGGATCGCTGCCACCGAAGAGTCGGCCATCATAAAGATGGCCCCATCACGGTAGGCCGGATCGACGCTGTGGAAAAGATCCATCAGGTCATCCGCAATAACCGATGTTGACTGTCCAGTCGTGCCGACCTTCCCCTCGGCAGCTTTACCAACCACGCCCTGCGGCTGGCTAGATCCGGTTCCAGTCGTGTAATACGATTCGGTTCCGCGCCCGAGACGTTCCGCTAGCAGACTCGTAACCATGCCACCCATATCGAACGCGCTGTCCTCCATGAGTTCAACCGGCACAAGCACCTGGTCACTTGTGAATTTGTAGGCATCCAACGTGACTTGGCCGACCGCTATATCCGTGGTTGTAACGGTCGTATTGATTGCCAGCAGCCGCCCGGTATTCGACGTGTCGTTCACGTTCGGGATGTCGAGCGAGTTGCCCTCTTGTGTCGTAATCACCCGACTATTCGCACGCATGCCGCCGAATGCCGCCATAGCCCGCATGAGTTCTGCCCGGAAACCAGCCGGGATGAGATAGCCGCCTCCAGTGGTCGTGACCGTCTGCGAACGCAGTTCGTTGATCGACCGGTCACTGTCCCGTGCGAATCCGTGACGCAGGACATGCTTGAGATCCGAGTCCAGGCCATCGCGGCCGTAACGCATCCAATGCAACCACGCTTTACGATATTCGTCGGTTCCGGTCGGGTCAATGCGATCCTTGAGAACTTCCGCCGCCTGATTCAGCGAGGCCCGCCGTTCAGCGACTTCCTGCATCTGTTCCCAGCGCCAGTTACGCTCACGGTTCTGCTCAGCGGCTCGGAGATCTTTAGACTTTTCCTGAAGATCAGACTCCAGTTTGTCCCACTCCTCACCCTCTTCAGCGGTGAAGTCACGCTCTTCGGTCTTCAACCGATCCTGGAGTTCAGTCATTCGCAACCAGATACGGTTACGTTCTTCCTGAAGATCTTTCTCCATTTGTGCCGTCATTGAGTCACTCCTCTGGTACTTCAAAGCCATACATCGTGGCAAGCGCGCGGTATCGTCGCGCGATCGCATCTCCAGTAATTGTCGAGTGGCTCATCACCGGCTCGGCATCGTCGTCTTTCACGAGTGGCTCATCACCGGCTCGCATTGAACGCAATAGGGGCGGATCGTTCCCCGCGTCCTTGATATGATGTGCAAGATGATCGTAAACACCTTGCCGGTCAGACCCTGTAAGCACCGTACCTCCACGCGCGCCGTTCAGTACTCCGATCCCTTGACTACATGCCTGCAAACTCGCAGAGCCAACCGCTCCGCCGGCGCTTACCATGTGATGAATAAAACTGTAGTTCGTCTTGGCGTCAGCGTTGTCGGCGTCATTGAAGAACGCACAGGCTGTACGTAGCACAGCACGGTCAGACGGTACGCGCTTCCACATCTCAGGACCATCCCATGCACCATCAGAAGTAGCCGTTTTTCGGTAGGCAATTACCCCGCGCTGTTCCAGCATCAAACGCATCACATCGGGGTCAATCCCAAGCGAACGCAACATGCGGAGACTCGCATCCGTCCCTTGATAGGCCGGAAAAGTCACCGCCGATACGTCAAACAGTTTGACTTCGCGCAGTGTACGCTCAGGCGGGTCCGCTTCGAGATTCCACTCGTCCTTTACCGGCTCAAATGCGAACGACATTTGTGAGACATCACCGCGCTTCAGTGAGACTGCTAGGTCGTTGCCATAACTCGTGGGGGCGAGGTCCGCCTCGACCTTTAGCCCCGTTCCATCCTCACTGAGTCGCAAGGTATCCGATGCCGTCCGTGCCAATACAAGACTCGGATCATGATTGATGAGCAACCGTACATCGCCCTCACTAATCGCCTTCTTGAACGCGCCCGGTGCAATCCGTTCAATGAATCCGCCGCGGCTCGGACCGATATGGGCCGGTTTGTTGAAAACTGCCGCGTGTCCAGTAAATCTCAGATGATCGCCTTCGGCCCGCAACTCCCCGACTATTCCCGCAATACGCCGCTCATGCCCGAACAGGTCACGTTCGACGAGCGTGTCAGTTGTGACGCTCATGAAACAACTCCTCAATTTCACGTGAACGAGCGCCGTTCGGTTGCGGCGCTGATTGCCCCATCGGGCTCCCAACTGCGACGTAGTTCAATGGCTGAATGTAATCGTCACCGCCCTCAATTGGCGGCATCTCCTCCAGCCGGCGAATATCGTTGACCGATAACCATCCAGACTGACGCCCGGATGTGTAGAACGCGGCCCGAGCAGAACTGTCACCGCGCATGAGCGCCGAGAGATTCCAACGAGCATACCGGCTGCGTGACGGTAGCAGAAACTTCGTCACGGATTGTTCAGTGCGCCGAACCCAGCGCAGTAGCGAATAGACCACAAACCCAATGTTCTGCTGTTCAATCCCGGAACCCCACGACGTTGAGCGGTCCACGTCACCGATCATGTGAGGCGGAACCTGATACAAACGGGCAATCTCCGTCACCTGAAACTTACGCGATTCCAAAAATTGCAAGTCACCCGGGGGAATACTGAGTTGCGTGAACTTTGCGCTGTTGTCCAGAATACCGACCTTGAACGCATTATCCGTCCCTTGATGCAAGAGATTGAACTTTGCCGATAGCGCCTTAGCTGTGTCATCAGTCAGCCCAGCAGCAGTTTCAATCAGACCACTGAGAACCGAACCGTTGCCGAAGAACTTGCCAGCCAGTTTTTCAGATGCAAGCGATACGCCGATAGACTCACGAGCCGCCCCGATTGGCGACATACCACGGTCGCTGCCAGCGCCACGGAATGCCGGTATATGCCATATCGCGTTTGTGTCATATGACTGTCGGTCGATACTAAATACCTTCTCGCCGGTCCCAGTGCGATGAATGTCGACGGATAATGGATTGATGGGCCAAAGTTCCGCAATCGACTGGCTTCCGCCTTGATAGCGTACGATCTCAACGAATGCATTCCCATCGAGCAGCATCGATCCGAGCACCTGTTCCCAGAACTCAATAGGGGTCATCTCGGGGTTTGGTTGATCCCAGATATATGATTCAGCCGGATAACGAATCGGCTCCCGGTTGACGTCGCCCCGGTTGAATGTCTGTAACGGTAGCGCGGCAATGGTCTCGGCAATCAGTTTGACGCAGGCCTGCACCGCAATGACACGCATGGCCGTCGACTGGCTAACCAAAACCCCCGACGAACTCGCGATATCCCCGCCCGTGAGCGCCTGATAGAGCGGCGTGTTCGGGTCATTGATCTGGCTCAGCCCCGTCCTTGCTTGGAGCATATTGCGAATAATCATCGGGCCCTACCTGTAAAATTCGCAATCAGCAACAATGAGAGCCCGACCAAGAACACCCCTAACCAGGGCGCAATAAGAAAACCGGCAACAGACACGGTGAAGAGTCCAATAATCTCAACCGCTGCCAGAATAATGTCCGAATTGCTCATCTCGCTCCTAAGCTATCCAGAGATTCGGTGCTGAATGTGCGACTCCTTCAGTCTGGAAACTCAGCCGCGCCATGCCCATCAGAAGGGCCACAATGCCATCGTTGCGAATCCCCGATCCCTTCGGCTTGAATGGACGTATCGCCTCATTTGGACCGTGCTGGACCATCATCTGCCCGGCCATCCAGGTCGCAATCGGATTGCCGCCATGCCGTAAACGCCGACTGGCGAGTAATCCCTCCAGCTTGTGGCACGGTTCGCTGAACGTCTGGAAGCCTTGCGCCATTGCAACCACGGTGCCGCCCTCAGCCTCTACCCGTGCCGCCGCGCCTCGGGCGTTCCACATGTCAAAGGCCCATTCGCGCACGTTATAGTCTTCAGCCCATTCCAGCATCTCATCTGAGATCAGCACGTCATCCATCATCGAGCCGTCGGTCAGGGTCAGATAGCCTTGCTCGGCCCAGAGGCGATAGGGAACGCGGTCACGCTTTTCCGCCTCAACGACCGTCGCCTCAGGACGCCAGAACCGCCAGCGCACGTTGATATGTCCATCATCCCCCAGGTACACCATTGCCCCGGCCGAGAGGTCAATCGTCGACGCCATGTCCAGCGCCGCGATCACCGACGCGCCCACGGGGATGACCGGCTCATCATCGCAGGCGTTCCACGTCGCCATGTCAATCCAGCGCTCCGCTTGCGCGGTTGGCTTGTTCAGGTTCAGCCGAATGAACGTGTTCTGGTAGGCGGGGATCTCTTGTGCTTTCTGGCAGTCGGCCCGGAGTTTGTCGAGATAGACGCTGATGCCGAGATTCGGGTTTGCCTTTGGCCAGACCGCCTCGTCGGTCCAGTCATCATCATCATCGAGCGTCGCGATATACACGAAAACGTTATCATCATCGATGGACTTTTCGAGCACCTGAACGGCATATGACCGTTTCTCCCACCAGATCGAGGTCGCGTCACTGTCTGAGCCAGCGGTCGTAATAAACCACGTCAACGGCTCACGACGTGCGCCCATCGCCGTTTCAAGCACATCGACCATGCCGCGGTTCGGATGCTCATGCAACTCGTCAATCAGCGCGCCATTCGGATTCAGCCCGGATGTCGTATCCGAGTCCCGCCCGAGCGGCTCCAGTTTGGCGTTCAGTGCCGGCCATGAGAGATTTGACCGTGACTCCGTGATCGTGATCCGTTTCGCCAGCGCCGGTGTTTGCTTGACCATGCGCATAGCCTCAACCCAGGCCAGTTTGGCCTGGTCCCGTTTTGTCCCGGCACAGAAAACCTCAGCGCCCGCCTCACCGTCTGCGAAGGCGAGATACAGGCCAATGGCCGCGAGGAGGGTCGTCTTGCCATTCTTGCGAGCGATCTCGTTATAGCACTCGGTAAACCGCCGCTTACCAGCCCGCTCCCAGCCAAAGACCGATCCGACAATGAATATCTGCCAGTCCGACAGAACAAACGGCTGTCCGGCCCATTCGCCTTTGGAATGTCGCAACTGCTCAATGAACGCAATCGCAAACGATGCCCGCTCCTCATTCCACGACAGCCCCCGGTCCTCGCCATGCTCGATATCGTCAAGGTGACGCTGGCACGCAAGTCGAACTAACCGCCCCGCCGTGATATCACCGCGCAGGACCGCCTCAGCGTATCCCGTTACGCGGTCTTGAATTGCGGTCCTAACTGGTGCGGCGGTGACCACTGAGCAGTGCCTCCATCGGATCGTCGTCCTCGGCTGACTTGCTCACGTGCAGACGTGAGCGTGAACTCGGGGTCATGCCGAACTCGCCAGCGAGAAGCCGCATTGAATGTTCGGCACGTTCAACAGTCACGGCAACGGCGCGATACCCATCATCATTTGGTTGCATCGACTTCAACGAGATCAATGCGCGACGCCATCGACTGTATGCCATGCAATAGGCTGCCAACATGTCACGGTCGAGATCGGTCAGGAGACTGAGCGCCTGCAATCGCGGCGCGTTGTCCTGCCAGGACCGCCGTCCATATGAGTCCAATCCCGCTGGAGGTTTCAGATCACCCAATACTTCAGGCTCCGGCACATCGTCGGGAATTGGCCGCATCCCTGGGTTACCCTGAAGCCTGCGCAATGGAATCGGCTTGGCATTATGTCCGCCTCTGGGCATCAAATACTCCTCAAAACTCTTTGCCGCATTCACGAAAAAGTGACAGCAATACATTGTTTATGTACATTTACTGGTAAGGATCGTATTGCTGGCAAAGAACAGCAGATCCGGATCCTGCTTCTTCAGGTTCTCGACGATAGTGGCACGATCCCCGCGATCGGCATTGGAATCACATGACAAGGAACCGACGACAATAACTTCCTTGTCGACGGGGTCCTTGCGAATCAATCCCTCAAACTGAGCCTTTTCTCCGTGCCGCACGCGATAAGGCACATCCTTGCTGTTGTCCCAGTTCTCCAACCGAAAATGCGCCGACCAGCCCGGATAAAGCACCGGGGCTGTAGCCACCTCTTGCCATTGTCCATCCCGTTTCAATTCCAGCCGCACTTCCCGCGGTTCGCCTGGCCGCAGCGGATAGAGTTGCGCGGACATCTTCAGCACGCCATGATCGTGTGTGTAGAGTGCAAAGCCCACAACCTCGTCGCGTGGCACACGCACGGATTGGAAGAGAAATCCCTTTTTCGCTGGCGTGTCCCAAATATCCGCTGCACAGGCGGTGTCGAGCCCTTCCCCGCGTTCACCTGGAAAAGGTGGCTCGGCACGTGCGGTGCAGGGAATGGTAAGCAATGCGAGGGCCAGAAGTGGAATCAAAAAGCGGTATGATTGTTGCATGGGGCACCTGTGCCTGTCGTGACATGAAGATACGTTTTCGAGAGAGTGCCTGACGAACAAGACGACCCAGCTATGCCATCTGCCGCGGCGGCAGCGGCGGCCCAGCCGTCCGTTCGCAGCGTGCACACTGGAGCACGCACACTCACTGCTAAGAATCTCGCTCAAATTCGACGCGGCGTAAACACCCCTCCTTCGAGATCACGACCGGGGCGATTCCCGCCAAAACCACGCTGGCATGCGGAATTTCCCCCATCGGACGGTCAACAGCTTGCCAGGACCCATAAATACGAATAGAATCGATAAATTCACGTGATTTGAGTTCGGCTCGGCAAGGATGCAACCATATGGCATCGCAGAAATCGAAGAAGAGTCGCAAAGCTCGCAAGCAGCGGCGGCAGCGCAGCGTGCAATCTCAAGGGACGCTCAGAACCCAGTCACCAGACTCGGACCTGGCCAGCCTCAAACCGCGTCCCTTTCCCGGGGAGCTTGTGGAGGACATGGCCGTCTTTTCCGTCGCACACCGCGACACGCTGGCTGCCGAACGGCAGCAGCAGGCCCTGGCCGTGGCCGAATCGCTCGAATGCGTCTATCGGGGCGAATTCGATCAGGCGACTCAGACGCTCAGCGGCATCGCTCGCAGCAGCCCTTTTTCTGACTGGCGGCTCTTCGTTCGCGGCCTGATCGCATTCTACACAGGGGCGGTCCAGGAAGCTCGTCGCATCTGGCAGAGGCTGGATCGTTCGCGCCGCCCAGCACACATTGCCGCCACGTTGCTGCAAGGCGAAACCGGCCAGCCGCTGGACGCCGACGCCAATCGCCCGCCCGCCAAACTTGTGGACGTCGTCGAGCGGCTGCGAGTGCGGCGCGGGGCCGTGGAAAAGGCTCGTCAAATTGTCGCGGTACGTCTGCGCGGGAAAGACAACACCTTTACGGCCGCTCAGGCCTCCATGTTGTTCGAACTGCTTCAGGACTATGGACGAATTGACGCTGAATTCGTCTCCCATTTTTCGCAGGCGTGCGTGTTCGCGTCCACGCATCAGAACAACCTGCCTTTGTTCGAACAGCTGGCTCAACGAGTGCCGGGGTCAAGATGCGACCCTCGTTGGAACCTGCTGAGATCTTGGTACGCGGCGCAATACGAAGGTGGAAGCGACGCCATGAGCCGGTCCGCGTCAAAGTACCTGGAGGAGGATCTGCCGCGGGTCACCTCGTTGACCAAAGAAGTACGCGACGCATTGGCTAGTCGTCTTTGTATGGAAGTGGCGGGGCGCATACAGGCGGATGTCGCGGACGACATCTACTTCATCAGGCCACGTTTCACGCAGGCAACAGTCGAGGAATCGATTTCCTGGCTGCGCCGCGCCACGGAGCTGTACCCCCGGAACCGGGCAGCTCATAGCGGACTGGTCGAGACCCTGTCGCGGCTGCTCGAGGAATCTGAACTGTCCAAACAGGCAGCAAAGAGTCGACGCGCCGAGCTGTTGGCGGCTCAAGATGCCTTCGTTCGCGCCTTTCCCAACGAAACGGACGTGGCCTATGCACTGTTGGATGCCTACTTCGACGGTGAGGAACTGGACAAGGCCCAGCAGATATTAGAATTGCTGCAGGACCAGCGACAGGAAGACCCGCTGGGCAAAGCCCTGCCCTGGAAGCTGAAACTGCGTGAAGCGATGCATCTGTGCCGCCGCAAGTCCAACGTCCCGGCAGCCCGCCAGGCACTGCAAGCAGCCGATGAACTTTGGCCCACTTGGCTCCGGCGGACTTGGCTACCGTTTCTGTATGCAGCCCTGGAACTGCGTGCGGGGAATACCGAGCAATACGAACGGCTCGGACAAGCAGCTCGGGAAGCCGCCGGAGGAGCTGACTGGGTAAATGACATTCGCATGTTCGCAGCGCTGCAAGGGATGAGAATACCCGGTGCCCAGCTCAAACCACTGCGTCAGAAAATTGATGAATGCGCACGAAATCTGAGCGACATCAATGCCGCTGAGCTGTACCAGGCAGGTTCGTTCTTCTGGGATCTGGTGCGTACCGGCACTCGACATTCTGCTTACCGTTTGCAGGCTGCCAAATTTGGCAAGGAATTATGCCGCGTCTTCAAAGAACGTGATCCCTGCGACGCGGAGGATACGTTGTGGGACACTTGCGACTGGTTGAGCCATCACCGGTATTGGAGTTCCGGTTATCAATTAGATATCCCACGGGGACTCGTGCAGATCTCACGGGACCATGCCAGGATGGCTGCGGCGATCGTCAAAGCCGTGCTGGACCACAAGACGCTTTACTTCCGGACAATTGATATCCGCGAATACACGGACACGGTGGAACAAGCTTCGCGGACTGAAAGTGATCCCTTCTATCGGCACCGCTTTACGCAAATCGCCAAAGCGGCCAGATCCAAGCTTGCCGAGTTCGAGCGGCGCAACTTCGCCTACCGCTCCTACGACGACTACGAAGATGATGAAGACGACGACGACTATGAAGTTGGATACTTCGACGATTGGAGTGATGACGAGCCTTGCAACTGCCCAGTTTGCCGAGCTGAACGAGAACGTGCGGCAGGCAACCGTGACAGCGACCTGGACGAATCCGACATAGGGCCCTGGGACGGAAGCGACGATGACGATGACGACGACCTGTTTCAGGACGGACCGTCGGCCATTATCCAAAAAACCCTGCTGCGCCTCGGTCCCGGGGGAGCCATAGAGCTGATGGAGCTCATGCGTCAAGCCCCACAAATGCCATCTGAAGAATTTGTGGAGCGTATCCAGGAGCTCTTTGCTCGGCATGACCTCTCGGCATTGGATACCGCCGAGTTTTTCGAGGAATTGGAGGAGCAGTCAGATCAGTTCTTCAACGCACAGGACGTTAAAGCCGAGGCAAAACGCGAGTTATACGACCAGCGCCGCCAACAAGCGAAGCGAGACCGCAAACGCAATCGGTCCCGGGCAAAAGGAAGGAAGAAGAACTAATGCAGACTCCCCGCAGTGCTCACGCCATTCTGGGAATCCCGCATACGGCCACCGCCGACGAGGTGCGTTTGGCCTACTTGCAGCTGGTGAAGAAACACCCGCCCGATCGGGACGCCGATCGTTTTCGCGAAATCCATACTGCCTACAAAACCCTCTCCACACCGCTGGCCCAGGCCGACGCCATCGTGGAAACCTGGGCGACCCGCCCAGATCTCCAGGAGGTGATTTCAGATGCTGACGTGATGCGACCGCGGTTTCAACCGCTGGTTCTTCTGGCCTTGGGAAATCGGGAAGCAAGGCGAATGGCTGATTGGCATGATAACGAGGTGCGCGAAACCAGCTCCACCGCACCGCACACGAGCTCGGAAACCTCCTCGGACGAGTCCGGCTCCGAGCTAATCGGGACGTGTGGACCACGGGATCGGTGAACGAACCCGGGTATCCCCAACTGTACATGCCGCGCACGGAGGGCGAAGGCTCGGCCATCCTGGTGCGCACCCGGGACCCCGGCGCGCTGGCGGGGAGCATCGCCCCGCTGGTTCGGGACGTGGACAAGGAGATCCCCGTCCTGGACGTCCAGCCCGTGGCACATCTCTACCGGCAGGCGCTGGCCCGGGAGCGGATGGTGGCCGTGCTCCTGGCGGCCTTCGCCGTGACGGCGGCTCTCCTGGCGGCCGTGGGCCTCTACGGCGTGGTGTCCCAGGTGGCCGTGCGGCGCACCCGGGAGTTCGGCATCCGCATCTCACTGGGGGCGGAGCGCCGATCCATCTTCACGCTGGCGCTGCGCGGCGGCGTGCGTCCGGTGGTGGCCGGCCTCATGGTGGGCTCGGCGCTGGCGTGGGCGGGGCTCCGCTTCGTGAAGATGGGCATCGCCGGCCTGGCGGAGGCCAGCCCTCTCGCGTTCCTGGGCGCGGCGCTGCTGCTGGCGGTCACCACCCTCGTGGCCATGGGCGTGCCGGCGGCGCGGGCGGCGCGCACCGACGCCATCGAGGCTCTCCGGGCCGAGTGAGTCGGGACGGGGGGCGACCCGGGGCCGATGTGGCTTTGCCTCGGGCGCCCTCCCTGCGCAGGTTGGATCCACGATCGACCAACCCCTGCGCCGGAGCGCCCCATGGACTTCGCCGACCAACCCAAGGATAAAGGAAGGACGTCCCACCGCCCTGTTGGCGCGAAGGGCATGGTAGGCTGCGGGTCCAGGGGCGGCAAGCGGTGAGAACTCTCTCCGCTGGGAGAGGAGGGTGAAGGGACGAGAAGGGGAGAGAACAGCAGGATGGTCGGAAGGGCCGAGACCATGAGCCGATGGGCGGCGAGGGCCGAGAACGAGTGAGGGGTTGTGGAGGGCGCCCGAATCAGTCGCCCTGCAGTGGAGCGACGAGGGCACGGACCTGCTCCGTCCGGTGCACCCGGTCGCCGCCGTGGCGCTGGACCTTCTTGACTCGGGCGACCTCGCCCGCCTGAAGCAGTGCGGCAACCACCCGTGCGGGTGGCTCTTCATCGATCGGAGCCGGAACCGCTCTCGTCGATGGTGCTCGTCCCGAGATTGTGGGAACCTCACCCGCGTCCGTCGCTTTCGGAAGCGGCAACGAGAGCCGCGTTGAGCCAGCGGACCGTCCGCTCTGCCGTGGTAGGGTTCACCTGGCTGTCGGAGAGTTGTCGCTGCAGATGACGGCGTCTTCCTGTCCCAGGGGCTGGCCCGCGCCTGGCACCGCATCCTGTTCCAAGACTCAGCCGAGGTAATCGCGGAGGCTCTGGCGTTGTACGTGAGGGCCACCGTAGGCCGATCTTCACGCTGCGTGGCAAAGAGAAGCAATCAGTCGCCCTTGGGTCGCATCAGCTCGCGAAAGGACGCGCCGTCACAGAGGGGATCCAACAAGCCCCCGAATGAATGAGGGAGGCTTCGTAGTGGTCTTTCGGAGCCCGTGGACCGCTTGGTTGAGGAGACCACGCGCGTGGGTGTCGCGGGCGGAACACGAGCGAGCAGGGTGGCCTTCGACGACCGCAACGACGCATCGGATCGAACCGGCGACCTCGCTCGCGGTCGCCCGCCCTCACGGGGGGAGCAAGAAGAAGGGCCCGCAGCTCGCGCTATGGGCCCTCGATCGGGACGGCCGGATTGAGCTGCGGTGGCCGCTGACGCGGCCATCCTCGCTCCCCTCGCGCGTCAACGGATGGGTCTGACGGAGACGCTTCTGGCGCATCGGGTCCAACCCGGGGTTCGAGCGTGTGCCTGCCGGCACCCGCCCGGCTCGCCTGCGGCGACCCGGCATCCGGCCGTCCCGATTAGCGGATAAACGAAAGCGGCCTCACAACCGAAGTTGTGAGACCGCTCATGGGACGGCCGGATTCGAACCGGCGACCCCCTGAACCCCATTCAGGTGCGCTACCGGACTGCGCCACGTCCCGAGGGCCGGAACATAACCTCGCGCCCGATCCGCTCTCAACCCTGGATGGGCCCCGGGGCGAGGCGAGGAACCGGCGGGACGGCCCGGACGACGAAACCCTCGCCCCGGGCGGTGTATCCGCCTACGGAAACGGGCGCGATCCGGGCCTCGTACGGGGTCTCCCGAACGGGTTGACCCCCTCCGGAGGCTGGGTATACTTGTGGCCTACTGCGGGGTGGAGCAGTCTGGTAGCTCGTCGGGCTCATAACCCGAAGGTCGCGGGTTCGAATCCCGCCCCCGCTACTCAAGCCCTGAAGCGCCGCCTCTGGCGGCGTTTCCCACGTAGAGGCGGTCAGGAGGGAATGTGCTGACGCTGAGCTCGTCCAACTGCCGGGCGCGGGTCGCCCTCGCGGCGCTGGACGCCTCGCGTCGTCGATCCTGGACGGTCGCGGATACGTGGAGCCCGCGGAAGCGGGCGGGAGCGGGGGGCCGGTAGCGCCGGCGACCCCGACGAGCTTCCCGCCCGCGCCTCCGAGAGGTCCGGGCGGTTTTTTTGTCGGGGCCAGGTAGCTCAGTTGGTAGAGCACGTGACTGAAAATCACGGTGTCGGCGGTTCGATTCCGTCCCTGGCCATAGCTCTCGACCGGCTCCGGGCCGAGGGATGGGCTCTGGAGGATGCTGTTTAGAGGTCCGTAGCTCAATTGGTAGAGCACCGGTCTCCAAAACCGGCGGTTGAAGGTTCGAGTCCTTCCGGGCCTGTTGCGGGGGAACGACAAAAGCCCCGATCGTCTAGCGGCTAGGACACCACTCTTTCAAGGTGGCGGCCGGGGTTCGATTCCCCGTCGGGGCGTTGGCAGGATGCTTGGTGTTGCAGGAAAAAGGGGCTGTAGCTCAGTTGGTTAGAGTGCCGGTCTGTCACACCGGAGGTCGCGAGTTCGAGTCTCGTCAGCCCCGCTGAGCATGGGACGTTGATTGAAAGCGAGCAGGTGGCGTTTCGCCCGAGCGGGCGGAGCGACGTGAGTGAGCTGGGGCCGTAGCTCAGTTGGGAGAGCGCTTGAATGGCATTCAAGAGGTCAGGGGTTCGATTCCCCTCGGCTCCACTGTTGGTCGGGTCACGAGGCCCGGACCGAGGCACCGGGCTCGGGTGGCGGAATTGGCAGACGCGCAGGATTCAGGATCCTGTGGGGGCAACCCCGTGAGGGTTCGAGTCCCTCCCCGAGCACTTGAATTCCCAGCCCGTGTTCATCCGTATCGAGCAAGCCGCCCGGTGCCGAGGAAACGACCAACACCATCGAGTCCGCCCACGTGCTGGAATTGGTAGACAGGCTGGTTTGAGGGACCAGTGCCGGAAACGGCGTACAGGTTCGAGTCCTGTCGTGGGCATTCTGGCCGGGGGCCTCGGTCGCCATCGGTTGATGAAAATGCGCGCGCGCCCGTAGCTCAATTGGATAGAGCGCTTGACTACGGATCAAGAGGTTGGGGGTTCAAGTCCTCCCGGGCGCATCGGGGCGCGTAGCTCAGTTGGTTAGAGCGCTACGTTGACATCGTAGAGGTCAGAGGTTCGAGTCCTCTCGCGCCCATCCATAGGACAGCAGGAACATCGGGGCCGTAGCTCAGTTGGGAGAGCGCTTGAATCGCACTCAAGAGGTCAGGGGTTCGACTCCCCTCGGCTCCACTAGGAAAACGACGCCACCTTAGCTCAGATGGTAGAGCACGTCACTCGTAATGACGGGGTCGTCGGTTCGATTCCGACAGGTGGCTCTCTTGCCCCGTGGTGTAACTGGCAACACGCCGGATTCTGGCTCCGGAGAGTCTAGGTTCGAGCCCTAGCGGGGCAACTTGTGGGACGCCGAGCCTTGCGGGCGCGGCGGTTCCGCTTTGGAGGGATGGCCGAGTGGCTTAAGGCGGCGCCCTGCTAAGGCGTTGGTCCGAAAGGACCTCGTGGGTTCGAATCCCACTCCCTCCGTTTGACATGTGCTGTGAGGTGCTGGGATTCGAACCCACGGGAGCTTCGAAGAAGATCCCAGCGTGGGTTCGGGCCGATGCGTCGAGTGGGAGATGCGCGATGCGCTCCACGTGCTCGTTCGCGAGGCCTCCTCGCGGAGCGAGGAGCATCCCACTCCCTCCGTTGCGGTTGTTTGATGCAGGGTGGTGCGCCTTCCGGCGCTACTGGACGGATGGCCGAGTGGCTTAAGGCGCACGATTGGAAATCGTGTGGGCGAAAGCCCGCGTGGGTTCGAATCCCACTCCGTCCGTTCAGGTTGGTTGAGCATTGTGGTTGTCGTGGGATTCTAACCCACGCCGAGCCTTCGGCTCGATGCGTGGGTTGACCTGCGGCGCGCTGATGCGCGTCCTCGGTCACCCCTTCGGGGTTCGAATCCCAGGACCGAGGTGGCTGGGAGGTCTCCGATCCGCCACTTGTGCAGGTCCGGGGCGTGGCTCAGTCCGGTAGAGCGCTGCGTTCGGGTCGCAGAGGTCCCCGGTTCGAATCCGGGCGCCCCGATTGGGAAGGAAGAGCCGTCACCGGCGGCTACCCGAATAGCCCGGACGACACGGCCTCGCCGTCGTCCGGGCTTCGTTGTTTTCAGGAGCGGTGGCAGAATGGTAATGCACTCGCCTCGAAAGCGAGCGCCCGAAAGGGCTTGGGGGTTCGAATCCCTCCCGCTCCGTCAATCACCACGTTGGTGGGTTTGACCCCTCAGGTGACGCGGCCCGAGGGGTGTCTTCATGCAGGGAGGGAGCGGGAGGGATTCCAACCCCCGCGTCTTCGGCTTCGCCGAATCCGCCTGGTCCTACCAATCGCAGACCAGGTCGCCGGCCTGCCCCAGGCGCTTGCCGCTGGGCGTCACCAGGTCCTTCGCGTCCAGCCCGCCGCCACCGAAGACGGCGCACCCGGAGTCGGGCTGGGACTTCATCCAGGCCTGGGCCACCCATCCCCGATCGGTGGCCGCGGTGATGCGCACGACCACGTCGCTCGCTCCCTGGAAGCGGAGCTCGGACAGGTCACCCGCGTAGGCGTCGTGATTCTCACGGAAGATCACCTGCTCGTCGGCCACTTCCTTCAGGTTGGCGGTCAGCGCCTCGCGCTCGCGCTTCATGACGACGGCGCGTTCGCCTCCGCCGCAGGCCGCGAGGGACAGGAGGAGCAGGAAGCTCGGGATCCTGGCACGCATGGGTCCTCTCTCATCCAGTGATAGCGGCCCCGGCGCTCGACACCGCCGTGGCGGGTGCGCAGGGCGAGCGGGGCTCGTCCCCGAACGCTAGGAAAGCCCGTCGCGGCTGGCCAGGCCGGGCCTCCCTGCTCCGCCCGCGTCCGATCAGCGATACCGCGCCCGGAACACGTCCGAGAAGACGATCAGCGTCTCCCGCAGGGCGTGGTCCCACACCTCCCACGAGTGTGGGCCGTTGGTGACCCGCAGCTCGGCAGGGAGCTCCGCAGCTCGGAGCGCCGCGTAGAAATCCACTCCGCCCTGGAGCAGACGCGTGGCGTCGTCGTCGCCCACCGTGATGTACATGGGCAGGCGCAGCTCCGACGCCTTCAGCCGCTCGATCCAGTTGAAGGGGTTCTCCGCCTGCCACCGCGCGGTGTCGATGGGTTCGCCGAAGACGGGCGCCAGCGACTCGGATCGCTCGGGAGGCGTCCGGGAGAGCGCGCCGGACATGCTCGTGGCGGCCCCGAAGAGATCGGGGTGCTTCATGGCGAGATGGACGGCTCCGTACCCGCCCATGGACAGGCCGCCGATCATGCGGGCACGGCGGAGCGGGATGGTACGGTACGTCCCGTCGATGTGCGGGATCAGGTCGTGGACCAATGCCGTCTCCACCGCCCCGAAGCCCGTCTCGGGATCCGAGTCCACCCACCAGGAATTCTTCCCGTCGGGCATGACGAGAATGACCGGAGGGATGGCGTCCGCCGCGATGAGCGAGTCAGCCGTCATGGCCGCGTCGCCGTAGCGCGTCCAGTTCGTGTCCTCGCCGCCGTACCCGTGGAGAAGGTAGAAGGTGGGATACGCCCGCTCCTCCTCCTCGTAACCCGGCGGCAGGTAGATCGTGTAGCTCCACTCCCTCCCGAGCGTGGGGCTCTGCAGGGTCCGGCCTTCGAGGACGCGCCCGCGGACCGCCTGGGCGGAAAGGGGGGAAGTCGCGGCGAGAAGGGCCGCGGGCAGGACGAGGATGCGAAGTGCGAGGAGGCTGCGGGTCATGAGGCGGTGCGGCTCGAGGGAGTAGTGTGACGGGGAGGCGGTGGATCGGGTAGCGCGTCACCCCTAGACTTCCATCGCGAAATGGGGTGCCGACAGACCAGAGGAGAGACGCGCGCCATGGAAATCAGACCGTTCGGGACCACGGACCTCCGGGTCAGCGTCGTGGGTTTCGGTGCCTGGGCCATCGGCGGTGCCGCGATGGCGGGGGCCACGCCCATCGGATGGGGCCCGAGCGACGACCGAACGTCGCTCGACGCGTTGCGGCGAGCCTTCGACCTGGGCATCAACTTCTACGATACCGCCGACTTCTATGGGTTGGGCAAGTCCGAGGAGCTGATCGGTCAGGCGTTCGGCAACTCCGACGGCGTCGTGATCGCGACGAAGGTGGGGCACCGGATCGCGCCGGGCGGGGGGGTGGCCGTGGACTACGCCGCGGAGCACATCCGCGCCGCCTGCGAGGCCAGCCTGCGCCGACTGAAGCGCGATGCCATCGACTACTACCAGTTGCACTCCGCCCGCCTGGAGCACCTCGAGGCGGGTGCGTGCATCGAAGAGATGGAGCGGCTGCGCGAGGCAGGCAAGATCCGCCATTGGGGCGTGTCCCTCAACACGTTCCATCCGGAGCCCGAGGCGGCGTTTCTCCTCGACCGGCAGTCGGGGAACGGCTTCCAGCTGGTGCTGAACGTGCTGAACCGGCGCGCGCTTCCGATCATCGAACGCGCCCGCGCCGCGGGCGTCGGGATCATCGCGCGGATGGCCCTCCAGTTCGGCCTCCTCACCGGTGCGATCCGACGGGGGCAGTCGTTTCCGGAGGACGACCACCGGTCCTTCCGCCTGGACGACGAGATCATAGGGCGGACGCTGGACCTGATGGAACCGTTCTGGCGGAGGGCCGCGGAGCTCGGGATCACCCCCACCCAGGCGGCGCTGAGCTATGTGGCCGCGGTGCCCGGCGTATCGACGGTCATCCCCGGGATCCGCACGCCGGGGCAGGCGGAGCGCGACGCGGCGGGCGTCGTCCCCGGATCCGACGTCGTGAAGCAGCTCGCCGACGCCCTCCCGGCCGACGCGTGCGCAGCGATCGTGGCCCTCATGGAAGCGAAGGGGTGACGCGCACGCCGTGACCGACCGCCTCACCCAGCGCCAGATCCTCTTCTTCTGGGCGCCCCTGGCCGCGACCTGGCTCATGATGGGGGTCGAGGGACCCTACCTCGCGGCCGTCATCGCACGGCTCGCGGATCCGAAGTTCAACCTGGCCGCGCACGGCGTGGCATACGCGTTCGCGCTCCTCATCGAAGCGCCCGTCATCATGCTGATGAGCGCGACCACGGCGCTGGTCACCGACGCGGACAGCTTCCGCAAGCTTCGCAACTTCATGTGGGCCCTGGGCGCTGGGACGACATCGCTGCTCCTCGTCGTCCTGATCCCGCAGGTCCACCACTGGCTGATGCAGGACGTGGTCGGGCTCCCCGCGGAGGTGGCGGACCTCACCTACGGCGCGCTCTGGCTGTTCCTCCCGTGGCCAGGCGCGATCGGCTACCGCCGCTTCCTGCAGGGCGTGCTCATCCGCGCCGGCCGCACGCGCCTGGTGGCCTACGGCACGGTCGTCCGGGTTGCAGCGATGTCGGTGGCGGCACTCGTCGGGTTCTTCCTCCTCGACGTCCCGGGCGCGTGGGTGGGCGCGCTGTCGCTGTCGAGCGGGGTCGTGGCGGAGGCGGCGGCGGCACGCCTCATGGCGGCGAGCACGGTCCGCGACCTCCTCGCCGCGGGCGAGCGCCCCGATGCGGCGCGCAGCGATCTCTCCTATCGCGAGATCGCGAGCTTCTACTACCCGCTGGCCCTGACCTCCCTGATCGGCCTGACCGTCCAGCCGATGCTGACGTTCTTCATGGGCCGCGCGGCTTCCCCGGTGGAGTCCCTCGCCGTCTTCCCCGTGGTCCAGTCGCTCTCCTTCATCTTCCGGTCGGTGGGCCTCGCATTCCAGGACACCGCCATCGCGCTCATGGGCGATCGCCACGAGCACCTGCCCGAGCTCGAGCGCTTCGCGACGATCCTCGGCCTCACCGCGTCCGCCGGACTCTCGCTGGTGGCGTTCACGCCGCTGGCGACGTTCTGGTTCCAGACGCTTTCGGGCCTGAGCGCGGCGCTGGCGTCCTTCGCCCTCACCCCGGCCCGCGTGATCTTCGCGCTTCCGGGCCTGACCGTGCTGCTGGCCGTCCAACGCGCGATCCTTGTCACGGTCCGGCGCACGCGACCGATCACGATGGCGACGGCTATCGAGGTCGGTTCCATCGGCGTGACCTTCGCCGTGCTGGGATGGGGAGTCGGACTCATCGGCGTGAGCGCCGCGTTCATCGCGTTCGTCGTGGGGCGCGTGGGCGCCAACGGCTTCCTGGCGGTGCGGTGCCGGCGGGTGCTGCGGGGCACCGCCGCCCCCGTGTCGGTGGGCTAGCAGATCGCTGGAGCAGGGGCCAGAGACCTCCCGGCTAGTCAACGACGCGAGTCAGCCCCTCCAGGTCCGGCCGCAGCGCGAACCCCACGCACCTGGCGTCCTCCCCACCGGCGTCGAAGACCTCACGCATGGCCGACGCCACCGAGTCCGCGGCCTCCGGCGCGCACAAGGCGATGAGCCCGGAGCCGGCTCCGCTGATGGTGACCGCCCACGCCCCGGCATCGTATCCAGCCCCCATCGCGTTGAGCGCACCGGGAATCAACGGCAGCCGATGCGGCACGTGCAGCTCGTCCTCCGTCCCGATGCGGATGAGGACTGGAT
The DNA here is from genome assembly GCA_963848895.1 of uncultured Gemmatimonadales bacterium. Taxonomy (GTDB): domain Bacteria; phylum Gemmatimonadota; class Gemmatimonadetes; order Longimicrobiales; family Gaopeijiaceae; genus SZUA-318. Next base: position 263,723 of record CAWKGE010000008.1, on the reverse strand, counting down.
CGCCGTCCTCCAGGCCGCGGATCAGCGCGGCGAGGCGCCCGAGCTGAGAGACCGCCACAGCGTAGGGGAGCTGTCCGGGCAACGCTGCTCGGGCGGCTGCCGTCGAGACGCCCGCCGCCGGCGCGGCGTATGCGAAGCCCACGTTCTCCGAGAGCTGGAGGAGGAGGGGGCGGAGACCGGTGGGGCCGGGGACCACCGCCCGGAGTCCTCCGAGCGCGCAGGGCGCGGCGTTGTCTCCATGTGTCTCCCGCGTGCAGGCGTACCGGAACGCGGATTCCTGGTTGACGGGTTGGCCCAGCACGGCGCGCGCCAGGTCGTGGCCCGCCACCAGGGCGGCGGCGGAGGAGCCGAGACCCCGGGCCACGGGGATGTCCGAGTGCACGACCAGGCGACCGCGTGGGTTCACGTCCGCGCGGGCGAGGAGCTCGGTGAACACCGAGACGACGTAGTCGGACTCGGGCGGCTCCTCCAGGGCCTCGAGCGTTCCGGTGCGCTCGACCTGGAGGTGCTGGTCGCCGGGCGTGAACTCCGCGTCCAGGTAGCGGTCGAGCGCCAGGCCGATCGTGTCGAAGCCCGACCCGAGGTTGGACGTCGAGCACGGCACCCTGACGTGCGCCCGCGCCAGTTGGCTCATCGCGCGACCTCCTCGAGAAGAAGCTCCCGCAGCGCACCCCCCCGAGCGGGAAGGTGGACCATCCGCTCGGCTCCGTCCATGCGCGTGGCCAGGGCCCCGGGCAGCTCGGGCCCCACGCCCGTGGCACGCTCCACCACCTCCGGAAACTTGGCAGGATGGGCGGTGGACAGCACGACCCTCGGTCCGGATCCCGCCTGCGTCGCGGCTTCCATGGCCCACCATCCGACCGCGGTGTGTGGGTCCATCACGTAGCCCGTGCGCGCATGCACCTCCGCGATACACGAGCGGGTCCGCTCGTCGTCCACCGAGACCGCCCGCACGTCGCGGGCGAGCGCGACTCCGGTCCTCGCCGTAGAGCCAGCGGATGCGCTCGAGGTTGCTCGGGTCTCCGACGTCCATGGCGTTCGAGAGCGTGGGCCGTGACGGCCGCGCGCGAACGGTGCCGCCGTCCAGGTACTCGGCGAAGACGCGGTTCGCGTTCACGGCCGCCACGAATCCCGCGGCGGGCATGCCGGCGCGGTGGGCGAGGAGCCCCGCGCACAGGTTGCCCAGGTTGCCGGACGGGACCACGAACGTCGCCGGCTGCTCGTCCCACCCGAGCAGCGCCGCCGCGTGGAGGTAATAGAACGCCTGGGGGAGGAGCCGTGCCCACGTTGATCGAGTTGGCCGACGTGAGGCCGCAGCGCATGCGCAGGGCCTCGTCGGCGAAGGCGTCCTTGGCCAGGCGCTGGCAGTCGTCGAACGTCCCGTCCACGGCCACCGCGGTCACGTTGCCGCCGAGGGTGGTCATCTGCCGCCGCTGGCGCTCGCTGATGCCGCTGCGGGGAAAGAGCACGCACACCCGGAAGGGCTCCACGCCGTGGAACGCCGCGGCCACCGCTCCGCCGGTGTCTCCGGAGGTCGCCACCAGGATGGTGGACGGGTCCGCGGCCGACGGCAGCGCCGCCATCGCGCGCGCCATGAAGCGGGCGCCGACGTCCTTGAAGGCGAGGCTGGGTCCGTGGAAGAGCTCGAGCACGTGGACGTCGTCCTCCACCTCCACCAGCGGCACGGGGAAGTCCAGTGCGTCCGCGACGACCCGTTCCAGCACGTCCGGCGGCAGCGCGTCGCCGAGCATCCGCTCGGCCGCCCAGAGCGCCGTTGCCCCGAAACCGTCGCTCCGCCGGCGGCCGGCCCGGCCCGAGCGGGCTCCACCCGCGCCGGAACGTAGAGGCCACCGTCGGGGGCCAGGCCGCGTACGAGGGCTTCGGCGAACGAGACCGCCCGTCCCGCCGCGGGTGCTGACGAACGTGTTCATGGCGCCGAATCTAGCGAGTCGGGGACCGCCGGCACGACGCCCGGCGCCGGGGGTTCGCGCCCGGAGGTTTGTCAACGGTTTCGAAACGGTAACGAAGCTGTAACTTGCTGGCGGCCGAACCGGAGACACCCCCCTCTGCACAGGACCCGTAACGTGTCCCAAGGCACCGAGACGGTTCGGAGGGAAAGCGGACGGAAGCCGCTGCCGGGCATCGTGAAGGCGGTGTACTTCCTTCTCCTGCTCTACCTCTTCTTCTTCTCCATCGACCTGATGAGCGCGGCCTTCAAGATGGCCGGCCGCGGCTTCGCCGAGCAGTTGGTGTCCACGGCGTCGGATCCCCTGGCGGGGCTCATCATCGGATTCCTCGCCACCAGCCTGATCCAGAGCTCTTCGACCACGACGACGATCGTGGTGGGCCTGGTCGCCTCGGGTGCGCTGAGCATCTCCGTGGCCATCCCGATCATCATGGGCGCCAACATCGGCACGACGATGACGAACACGATCGTGTCGATGGGCCACGTCACCCGCTCCCACGAGTTCGAGCGCGCCTTCGCGGCCTCGACGGTCCACGACTTCTTCAACGTCTTGGCGGCGGCGACGCTGCTGCCGCTCGAGATATGGTTCCATCCGGTGCAGCGCACGGCGCAGTTCCTGGAAGGGGTCTTCGAGGGCGTCGGGGGGATGCACCTGGCTAGCCCGCTGAAGCTCGCCGTCGAGCCTCTCACCGACTTCTTCACCGGGCTGATCACGCACGAGATCCCGCTCCTGCTGATGGCCCTCGGGGTGCTGTTCTTCGCGCTCTCCCAGATGATGCGGATCATGCGGGGCGCGGTGCTGGAGCGCCTCGAGGGCCTGTTCAGCCGCGTCCTGTTCCGCAACGACGCGGCGAGCTTCTCGCTGGGCCTGGTCACCACGGCCACCGTGCAGAGCAGCTCGGCCACCACCTCGCTCATCGTCCCGCTGGCGGGTACGGGCGTGCTGAGCCTCCGTCAGATCTATCCGTATACGCTGGGTGCCAACGTCGGCACGACCGTCACGGCGATCCTGGCGTCGTTCGCGACCGGGAGCGCGGCGGCGGTGACCGTCGCGCTGGCACACCTGACGTTCAACATCATGGGGATCGCGATCTTCTACCCGCTGCGCGGCCCTGCCCATCTGGCTCGCGAAGCAGGCGGGCGCGATCGCCGGGAAGTCCAAGGGCAACTCGGCGCTCGTCATCGCGGTGTACATCGCGCTGCACATCATTCCCATCGCATACGTCTTGAGCCGCTAGTCGAACCCTCGGAGGAAGCGAACCGCCATGTGGAAGGACATACTCGCGCTGTTCAAGGGTGGAGGGCTGTGCGAGGAGGCCTTCGACGAAGCGATCCTGATGCTCCAGACGTGCGAGGGGATGTACAAGGACTCGATCCGCGCCCTGCACGAGCAGGGAACGCTGGTGGACGACCTCTACCAGCGTGACCGCCAGATCAACCGTTACGAGCGCAGCGTGCGCCGCAAGATCGTGACGCACATGTCGGTGTCGTCGAAGCCGGACATCGGCATGGGCCTCGTGCTCACGGCCATCGTCATCGACATCGAGCGGATCGGCGACTACATGAAGAACATCCTCGAGCTCGCCGTGGGACTGGACGAGCCCTTCGACGGGCTCGAGCTCGACCAGGACGTGCGCGACATCGAGGCCACGGTGGCGTCGATGTTCGCCGACATCGTGCCGGCGCTGCGCCAGTCCGACGAGACCCGGGCCCGCGGCATCATCGAGGCACACTCGAAGCTGTCGGCCATGGTGGAGAAGGACATCCTCCTCCTCCGCACCTCGAAGGTGCTGTCGGGGCGGTCGGGGCACGCCGTGACCGTCGCGCTGCACCTGCGCTTCCTGAAGCGGGTGAGCGCCCACCTGAAGAACGTGGCCACCAGCGTGGTGAACCCCTACTACCGCATCGGCTTCAGGGAGAAGGAGCATCCGGAGGAGGACGAGGCGGAGTAGGGGGTCGGTCGCGAGCGAGCGCACGCCCGCGACGGCCTGCGGCCTGGCCTGAGCTAGATTTCCACCTGCGCGCCCAGCCCGACCACGCGTGTCGGCGGGATGTTGAAGTAGGCCGACGCGCGCAGCGCGTTGCGTGTCATGCGCTCGAACAGAACCGCGCGCCAGTGCGCCATGCCGGGGTGCTCGGAGACGATCACCGTGACCTCGCCGAGGAAGAAGCTGTCGGCCATCTCGCGGTACTCGTAGCCGGGGATGTCCACCTGGCGGAGGATCTCCGGCACGTCGGGCGTCTCCGTGAATCCGAAGCGCGCCACCACGCGGTGCACCCCCATCCCCAGGTCCTCCACGCCCAGACGTTCGGGCTCGGGCGTGACCGGCACGTCCTGCGTCTCGATGGTCAGGATGATCACCCGCTCGTGCAGCACCTTGTTGTGCTTGAGGTTGTGGAGCATGCGCGGCGGGCACGCCGTGCGCGTTCGAGGTCATGAAGATCGCCGTGCCCGGCACGCGGGGTGGCGGGTGCCGCTCGATGGAGCGCAGGAACTCCCGCACGGGCATGGGTCGCTTCTCGAACTTCTCCGCGAAGATCGCCCTGCCCGCGCTTCCACGTGGTCATCAGCGTGAACACGCTGAGCGCGACGAGGAGTGGGAACCAGCCGCCGTTGGGGATCTTCGGCAGGTTGGCGCCCCAGAACGCGAGGTCCACGGTGAGCAGCCCGGCGGCGAGCAGCACGATCCACCGCAGCTTCCAGCGGAAGCGCAGGTGGGCGACCACGGCGAAGAGGATCGTCGTGAAGACCATGTCGGTGGTGACGGCCACGCCGTAGGCGGCGGCCAGGTTGCCCGGACGTGCGGAAGCCGAGCACCAGGCCGATGCAGGCCAGCATGAGCGCCCAGTTGACGGCGGGCATGTAGATCTGCCCGATGTGCTTGTGCGACGTGTGGTCGACGCGCAGCCGGGGGAGGTAGCCGAGCTGCACGGCCTGGCGCGTGAGCGAGAACGCGCCGGAGATCACGGCCTGCGACGCGATCACCGTGGCCGCGGTGGCGAGCGCGACCAGCGGGAACGCCGCCCACTCCGGCGCCATGCTGAAGAACGGATGCTCCACCACCTCCGGGTCGGCGATGATCAGGGCCCCCTGCCCGAAGTAGTTCAGCACCAGCGAGGGTAGGACCACCGCCATCCACGTGAGGCGGATGGGGCGCTTGCCGAAATGGCCCATGTCCGCGTAGAGCGCCTCCCCGCCGGTGACGACCAGGAAGACCGAGCCGAGCACGAGGATGCCGCGCGCCCCGTTCTCGTGGAAGAAGCGCACCGCGTGCCAGGGATTCAGGGACGCGAGGACGGCGGGGTGCTGCGCGATCTGGGCCACGCCCAGGACCGCGAGCGTAAGGAACCACAGAAGCGTCACCGGTCCGAAGACGATGCCCACGCCCCCGGTGCCGCGCCGCTGGAAGGCGAACAGCCCGACCAGGATGCCGACGGTGAGCGGCAGCACCCACGGTGTCAGGCTCGGCACCGCCACCTCGAGCCCCTCCACGGCGCTGAGCACGGAGATGGCCGGGGTGATCATGCTGTCGCCGTAGAGCAGCGCCGCGCCGAAGAGGCCGACGAGCACGAGCACGTGCTGGGGCCCGCGACCACGCATGGACTGCTGCCGGGGCATCACGAGCGCGGTGAGGGCGATGATGCCGCCCTCGCCGCGGTTGTCCGCGCGCATGACGAGCACGAGGTACTTCAGGGAGATGACGACGATGAGGGACCAGAAGATCAGGGAGAGGATCCCGTACGTGTTCGCCTGCGTCGCCGCGATCCCGTGCGAGGTGTGGAACGACTCGCGGATCGCGTAGATGGGGCTCGTCCCGATGTCGCCGTAGACGACGCCGAGCGTGGCCAGGCAGAGGGCCCAGAAGTCGGTGCCCTTCTGCGGGCCTGGGGTGGGGGCGGTCACGGGAGCAACGCTACGCCCCGGGCGAAGGGGCCACAAGCCGGACCGTCCGCGGCGCGACCCCGAGCCGCGCCCATTGACGGTCGGGCGCGCCGGGGCCTAGCCTCCCTGTCCCGTTTCGGCCCTCCATCCGCGGATCACGTCATGTCCCGTTCGTCGTTGCTCACGTCTTCGTCGCCGTCGCCCTCTCCACGGTCGTGGCGGAGCCGGCGACCGCCCGCCAGGCGCCGTTCGACACCCTCGCCCTCGCCGGACTGCACTACCGCATGGTCGGTCCGTACCGGGGCGGGCGCTCCTCCGCCGTCACCGGCTTCGTGAACGACCCGGACCGCTGGCTCATGGGGTCCACGGGCGGGGGCGTCTGGCTGAGCACGGACGCGGGCACCAGCTGGCGCAACATCACGGACGGCTTCTTCGGGGGCTCCATCGGCGCCGTGGCCGTCGCCGACTCGGATCCGAACGTGATCTACGTCGGGATGGGCTCGGCCGACATCCGCGGCAACACGTCGGCGGGACGGGGGGTGTGGAAGTCGATGGACGGCGGCCGGACCTGGACGTTCATCGGCCTGCCCGAGGCGGGGCAGGTGAGCCGGATCGTGGTGCACCCGAAGGACGCCGACCTGGTCTACGTCGCTGCGCTCGGGCACGCCTTCGGGAAGAACCCGGAGCGGGGGATCTTCCGCTCCAGGGACGGCGGCGCGACGTGGGAGCACGTGCTCGCCGTCAGCGACTCGACCGGCGCCTCCGCGCTCAGCCTGAACCCGAAGAACCCGCGCGAGCTGTACGCCGGGATGTGGCGCGGCGAGCGCAAGCCGTGGGCGATGATCTCCGGGGGGGAGGAGGGCGGCGTCTACAAGTCCACCGACGGCGGCGACACCTGGACGAAGCTGCACGGCGGCCTGCCCGAGGGCGTCGTGGGGAAGGTGGGCGTGACCGTGTCGCCAGCGGACCCCGACCGGGTGTGGGCGATCCTGGAGGCCGAGCCGGAGGGCGGCGTCTACCGTTCCGACGACGCGGGCCGGACGTGGACGCGCACGAACAGCGAGAACAAGCTGCGCCAGCGCGCCTGGTACTACACGCACGTGCAGGCCGATCCGCAGGACCCGAACACCGTGTACGCCCTCAACACGAGCGTGTACCGCTCCGTGGACGGCGGGAAGACGTTCGAAGAGATCCCGGTGCCGCACGGCGATACCCACGACCTGTGGATCCATCCGGACGACCCCGACCGCATGATCATCGCCGACGACGGCGGCGCGCAGGTGACGGTGAACGGCGGACGGACCTGGTCCACGTACTACAACCAGCCGACGGCCGAGCTGTACGACGTGGTCGTGGACAACGCCTTCCCCTACCGGCTCTACGGCGCACAGCAGGACAACACGACGGTGTCCGTGCCCGCGTGGATGTCGAGCAACACGCTCTACCCGAAGCAGCACTGGCTGAACGTGGGCGGCTGCGAGACGGGACCGGTCGCGCTGCACCCGGACCACCCGGAGATCACCTACGCCGGATGCTACGGCGGCGTCATCGATCGCTACGACCACACCACGGACCAGGTGCGCAACATGAACCTGTACCCGCAGCTGCAGCTCGGCTCGGCGGCGGCGGACCTGAAGCATCGCTTCCAGTGGGTGTCGCCCATCCTGGTGTCGCTCCACGACCCGAAGACCGTGTACCACGGCTCGCAGCACGTGAACCGCTCGCGTGACGAGGGCGTGACGTGGGAGACGATCAGCCCCGATCTCACGACGAACGATCCGCGCTACCAGGCGCAGTCGGGCGGGCCGATCAACGCGGACGTCACGGGCGTGGAGATCTTCGAGGTGGTGTTCTCGATCGCCGAGTCGGCCACCGACCCGAACGAGCTGTGGGCGGGCACCGACGATGGCCGCCTGCACGTCACGCGCGACGGCGGCGCCACGTGGACGGAGATCACGCCGCCGGGGATGCCGAAGCTCGGCACGGTCGACGAGATCGAGCTTTCCCCGCACGCCGCCGGACGGGCGTACGTGGCCGTGCACGCATACCGGCTCGACGACTTCCGTCCCTACATCTTCCGCACGGACGACTGGGGCGTATCGTGGCGCTTGTTGACGGACGGGACGAACGGCATCCCGGCGGACTACCCGGTTCGTACGGTGCGGGAGGACACCGAGCGCGAAGGGTTGCTCTTCGCCGGCACCGAGTACGGGATCTTCGCGTCGTTCGACGGCGGCGCGCACTGGCAGTCGATCCAGCGCGACCTGCCCATCAGCCCCGTGACGGGCATCAAGGTCGCGCACGACGACCTGATCCTCTCCACGCAGGGTCGCTCCTTCTGGATCCTCGACGACGTCACGCCGCTGCGCCAGCTGAGCGCGCAGGTCGTGGCCGCGGACGCACGACTGCTCGCCCCGCGGGACGCGTACCGGGTGAACAGCGCGGGCGTCGAGGGAGGCCTGAGCGAATTGGGGCCCGAGGCACCGCCCCAGGGGGCGACGCTCCACTACTGGCTGAAGAGCGAGCCGGAGGGCGAGGTGCGCGTCGAGGTCGTCGACGGCTCCGGGCGCGTCGCCCACCTCTTCTCCAGCGACTCGGCGGCCGCGGCCGAGGGGCGCGGCACACGCATCGAGAAGACGGCGGGCCTCCATCGCATCGTGTGGGATCTCTCCTATCCCGGCCCCCGAGCTCCCCGACGACGCGGTGGATGTGGGGCTATACGGGTGGCGTGAAGGCGCCTCCCGGGACCTACGCGGTGCGCATGAGCGTCGGGAGCGGCGCACCCGCAGGAGCAGACGCTCCGCGTGCTCGGCGACCCGCGCCTGACCGAGGTCACCCAGGCCGACTACGACGAGCAGTTCCGCGCGGGGATGGAGATCCGCGACTCCATCACGGCGGTGACCCACGCCATCGAGAACCTGCGCGCGATCCGCGAGCAGGTGGAGCAGGTGGTGGACAAGGCCGAGGCGGCGGGGCAGGCGGCCACGCTGGAGCCGCTGGCGGACACGCTCCAGACGAAGTCCACCGAGGTCCACGAGGAGATGCAGCAGACGAAGAACCAGTCGGGCCAGGACCCCATCCGATTCCCGCCGAAGCTCGACAACCAGTTCATCGAGCTCTACAACTACGTGACCGGCGTGGACGGCTACATCTCGGGAGGGCCCGAGGGCAGGCCCACGCCGGGGGCGTACGAGCGGCTCGGCGACCTGAACCGCGACTGGGCCGCGGTGCGTGGCCGCTATCTCTCGATCCTGCAGAACGAGCTCGCACGCTTCAACGAGGCGGTGGAACGTCTCGGCCTGCCGGCCATCGTGCTGCCGGAGCAGGGTCGCATCATCTCCTGACGCGACGCGACGCGACGCGGGGCCCGGGCCGGGATGGCCGGGTCCCGCCGGGACCGCCGGTCCGGCTCTCTCAGTCCCCGTCTCCCACTTCGCGGTCCGAAGCCGGGAGCAGGAGGTCCTCCAGGAAGAACGCGGAGAGCCCCGCGCGTCCTGCCAGGCCGGACTTCCGGTAGACCGCCACGGCGTGCTGGCGCACGGTGCGCTCGCTCCGGTTGGTGAGCTTGCCGATGCGCTTGTGGCTGTAGCCCTTGAGGAGCATGAGGGCGGTCGCGCGCTCCGCCTCGGTCAGCTCCCAGGACGAGAACTGGTCGGCCATGGCCTCGGACAGCCCCTCGAGCACCCGGCCCGCGCGCTCCTTCCATGCGTCACGTTCGGCCTGCCGCTCCGCTACTTCGGCCTCCAGTGATTCGCACGTCGCGCAACGCGCTGTACCACCCCCAGGCGAGATAGGACGCGGCCCCGAGGCTCATGAGCACGAGCGTCGCCTCGGCCAGCACGTGCAGGCTGAGCAGGGTGGGCGGGCGGTCCATGGCGAGGTCCGCGGCGGCCGCCACCATGATCAGCGCGAAGAGGGCGGCCAGCACCAGGTAGAGCCGAGGAGGCCCGTCGCCGTTGACTTCTCTCATGCCGTCTCCGTCGTTTGTCGGATGTCCGGAAGGGCACTCCGGGGGCGTCTGGAGCATCTGTCGGATGGAGGACCGCCGAAAGATCGCCGAGGTTCCGGGCGTCCTTCAACCGGAGTCGAGCATGCTGCCGCACCCCCTGCACCCCGCCGTCGTCCACTTCCCCCTCGTGCTGTCGGTCCTCTTCCCCTTCGTCGCCGCCGCGGCCCTCATCGTGTCCCGCCGCCCGGGCGCGGGGCGGGGTGCCTGGATCGGCCTCACCGTCATGGCCCTCCTCCTCGTGGGCTCGGCCTGGGTCGCTATCGAGACGGGCCAGCAGCAGGAGGACGTCGTGGAGCGCGTGGTGTCCGAGAGCCTGATCCACGGCCACGAGGAGGCCGCCGAGGGGCTACTCCTGGGCTCGGCGATCCTGACCGCGGTGGTTCTCCTCGGCCTGGTGCGGGGGAAGGTGGGACAGGGTGCCCGGTGGCTGTCGGTCCTGGGGGGCCTGGTCGTGCTGGGCCTGGCGGTGCGGGTGGGCGACCTGGGCGGCAAGCTGGTCTACGAGCACGGTGCGGCGTCGGTCTACGTGGCATCGGCGGACTCCGGCGCCATCCGGGCGCCCGGGCGGTCCGAGGGCGGCGAACGCGGCGAGCGTGAGGGCGACGACGACCACCATTGACCTCGGGGTCCGTGGCCGTCGGGAAAACCCCTGCACGACGTTGGTGGCTCTCCCGACAGCGACGGCGCATCGACTGCGGAGATCTTCGACCACGGGGTGACGCGCGCCCCGTTCCCCCCACAGGGAGGTTCTCCATGCACGGTTCCCGGCGGGGCGTAGCGAGCGGGTTGTTCGCCGCCCTCTTGCTCCTGCCCCTTCTTCCGGCTGACGCCCATGCGATCCCGGCGTTCGCGCGGAAATACAAGGTCACGTGCGCGCTCTGCCACGCGCCCTTCCCGCGGTTGAATGCCTTCGGGAACATGTTCGCCGCGAACGGCTTCCAGATGGCCCGGGGAGAGCCGGCCGTGGACACGATGTCGGTCGGGCGATCCCCTCCTCAGGCTGCAGCGAGACCTCCCGTTGGCCGTCCGCGTCGAGGCGTACATGAGCAGCCTCTCGGGCGAGGACGCGGTGGCCGCGGACTTCAAGACGCCGTGGGGCATCAAGCTGCTGACCGGCGGGCAGGTCACCGACGACATCTCCTACTACATGTACTTCTTCCTCACCGAGCGCGGCGAGGTCGCCGGGCTCGAGGACGCCTACTTGCAGTTCGGCGACGTCTTCAACAGCGGGGTGGACCTCATCGTCGGCCAGTTCCAGCTCTCCGACCCGCTCTTCAAGCGGGAGCTCCGGCTCGAATACGAAGACTACATGCCCTATCGGGTCCGCGTCGGCGACGTCGGGACCGACCTGACGTACGAACGCGGGCTGATGGCCCTCGCGTCACCGTGGAAGAACGCCGACCTGGCCGTGCAGCTGGTGAACGGGCGCGGCCTGGACCAGGCCACCGAGGAGAAGAACTACTCCACCCAGACCCCGAAGAACGTCGGCGTGAGGCTCTCCCAGGACCTGGGTCTGTTCCGGTTGGGAGGATACGTATACGCGGGCAAGGAAAAGGCCACCGACGGGCTCGAGAGCACGGTGCGGGTGTGGGGTCCCGACGCCACCGTCCCCTTCGGGCCGAAGGTCGAGCTCAACCTCCAGTACCTGTACCGGCGTGACGGAAACCCCTTCTTCCTGGACTCCTGCGTGCAGGACGATCCGCGCTGCGACTACGGCGCTTCGGATCCCCTGGTGACGGAGGTTGACTCGTACATGGCGGAGCTGATCGCATCTCCGCAGGGGGCGATGGGCCGTTGGCACCTCGCGGCGCTGTACAACCGGGTGGAATCCAACAGCCCGATATTCACCTTGCGCGTGGGCGAGCTCGGCTTCCTGGACATGTTCGAGTCGGCCAGCCTGACGGCGACGTACCTGCAAGCCCGGAACCTGCGCTTCATGGCGGAGGTGCAGCGGGACCTGCACTCGGACCGCACACGGCTGACGGCCGGCGTGGTGACCGCATTCTAGCAGGTCGGTGAAGCAGGGGGCGCCTGTTGGGCTCCCTGTTGCCGCGCCTGCGGCGGAACGGCCCGGAGGGCGAAGGGGCTCGCCTCTCGCCTTCCGGGCCGTACTTTAGATCCGTGCCATTCCACGCCCGGATCCCATGACCGACCGCCACGCGCATGGCGCACCCGACTCCGGAGAGGACCTCGCCTCGGCGGTCCTTCCGGGAGAGGCCCAGACGCACCCGCCGAGCCGGGTTGCCGAAGAGTTGCGCGAAGCACTCGCCGGCTACCTTCTCGCGGGACGATTCTCGGCGGACGTGGCGCACATCACGCTCGCCGCCCTCACCGTGTTCGTCTTCTGGGGCGCCGATCCGGTATGGGCGAGCGTCGCCTGGTTCGCTTGCTTCCTGGTCACGACCCTGGCGCGCGCGGCCAACCGCAAGCGCGCCCTGTCACGGCTGGAAGACCCGCGTGCGATCCTCTCCCTGTTGCGTCGCGACGTCTGGATCGCGGCGCTCCTGTGGGGTGGGTGGGCCGTCCTCCACGCGGACGCTTCTCCGACGGACCTCGCGCTCCTCCTGCTCATCTTCTCGGGCCTGGTCGCGGCGGCGACATCCACCCTGGTGGCGGACAAGCCGTCGTTCTACGGGCTCACCGCGCTCATCCTGGGGCCGCTTGCCGGCGCCGTGCTGTTCGGTGGGATGGACCGGAGCCGGGTCTCCCTGCTCCTGCTCATCGCGCTGTTCGTGTCGGTGATGACGATGGTGCATCGCGCGGCACACAGGATGCTCCTCGAGCAGATCCGGGCCGGCGTGCGCCTGCGGATGGCGGAGGAGGAGACGGCCCGCAGGCGTGACTTCCTCAACGCGCTGTTGAGCTCCGCGCCCACGCCGATCGTGGTGTTGGACGGCGTGGGCCGCGTCATGCGCGTCAACCCCGCCTTCGAACGGGCGCTGGCGTACGACGGTGCGGGCGTCATCGGGGAGCCCTTCGTGGAGCTGGTGACCGATCCCCGCGACCGGGCGCCCCTCATGACGTTCCTCGACATGGTCCGGGAGGGTCAGCGGACCACGGCGGACCTGCCGGTCCGTCGTGGGGACGGCAAGGCTCGCTGGATGCGTCTCTCCGGGACCCTGGGGAGCGGCATGGTGGAGGGAACCCTCATCCTGGTGGGCGAGGACGTCACCGATCAGGTGGAGGCCCGCGAGACGCAGATGATGGCGCGCATCCAGGCCGAGGAGGGAGCACGCGCCAAGAGCTCGTTCCTGGCGAGCATGAGCCACGAGATCCGCACGCCCCTGAACGGGATCCTGGGGATGATCGAGATCCTGCTGGATTCTCCCCTGACGGCCGAACAGCGTCAGACGGCGCAGGTGGTCCGGGAGTCGGGTCGCGGTCTGCTGCGCATCCTGAACGACGTCCTCGACATGTCCAAGATCGAAGCGGGCCAGCTCGATCTGGAAGTGGTGGACTTCGCGCTGCACGACCTGGCGGCCGAGGTAGCGCGCATCTTCACCGTGCCCGCCGGGCAGCGCGGCAACGAGATCGTGGTGGACGTGGGTCGGGGAGTGCCCCGGACGGTGCGCGGCGATCCCCACCGCATCCGCCAGATCCTCGGGAACCTCGTGGGGAACGCCGTGAAGTTCACCGATCGCGGGGAGGTGGTGATCCGGCTCCGATCGCTGGGTGCGGTGGAGGGGCGCGACCGGATCCACTTCAGCGTGAAGGACACGGGCATCGGCATCCCCGGCGACAAGCAGGAGCAGATCTTCCGGGAGTTCGAGCAGGCCGACTCGTCCACGACGCGGACACATGGCGGGACCGGGTTGGGTCTGAGCATCTCGCGGCGGCTGGTGGCGCTCATGGGCGGACACCTCGAGGTGGAGAGCGCTCCGGGCCTGGGGAGCGATTTCCACTTCGTCCTCGAGCTCATGCCCGGCCACGACGACCGCGTCTCGGACACGCGGACACGCTCCGGGCGTGGACCTGTCCGAGCGTCGGTATCTGGTGGTCGACGACAACGCGACGGCCCGCCGCATCGTGCACGAGGCCCTCAACCAGGTCGGGGCGGAGGTCACGGAAGCCGAAGGTGTGTTGGAGGGTCTCGAGGCGGTGCGGTCCGCGAACGCCGCAGGGTGGCCGTTCGACGCCGTGATCCTCGATCACATGATGCCCGAGCTCGACGGGTTCGACTTCGCCCTTCGCCTGCGCAACGGTGGGCGAGGCGCCGGACACCCCGATCCTGATGGTCACGTCCGCGGTCCCCGCCGGGGGTACCGACCGCGCGCGATCCGCGGGAATCACCGGATACCTGGCGAAGCCGGTCTCGCGATCCGAGCTGCTCCGGGCCCTGGAGGCTGTGCTCGGTCTCGGATCGCCTCCCGGTCAGGAGCGTCGGATCGTCACGCGGGAGAGCATCGAGCGTGCGACCACCAGGGCACGGATCCTGCTCGCGGAGGACAACGCCGTGAACCAGCAGGTCGCCGTCGGGCTCCTGAGCAAGCGCGGCCACGAGGTGGTGGCCGTGCGCGACGGGGTCGAGGCGGTGCGGGCGGCGGGAGCCGGAGGCTTCGATCTCGTGCTGATGGATATCCAGATGCCGGAGATGGACGGCCTGGAAGCGGCGCGCCGCATTCGCGGTCAACCGGGCAACGCGTCGCTCCCCATCGTCGCGCTGACGGCCCATGCGTTCGCGGAGGAACGGGAGCGCTGCCGAGCAGCCGGCATGAACGATTTCGTTGCGAAGCCGTTCAAGCCCGGCGATCTCTACGATGTGGTGGAGCGATGGATCGGTGCCCCGGCGAACGCCCCACGATCGAAGGAGGCTGAGGAAGTGAGCGACAACCGTGACGACGCGGCCGCACCGGTGGATCTGAAGGGCTTCCGCGCGACGATGCGGGAGGCCGGCGTCGAAGAGGTGGTCGACGCGACCGTGGAGATCTACCTGTCCGAGGCGCCCGTGCTCTTCCGCGGGATCGAGGAGGCCGTGACGTCGGGAGCTCCGGAGGAGGTCCGCAAGGCCGCGCACTCGCTGAAGTCGGCGTCGGGCAACATCCGCGCGAATCGCCTCGCGTTCCTCCTCCAGTACATGGAGGATCGTGGGCAGGCCGGGGACGTGGACGGGGCCCGGGAGCTGTTCGGCGCGCTGCGCGACGAGTACCGCGCGGTCATCGACTATCTGGAGGAGGGGCGGTCGCGCTGAGTCGACGATACCGGGATACCACGCGAAGGCGCCGGCATCCCGAGGGGACGCCGGCGCCGCGGGACCTCCCGGGTCCGACCGTCCCTACTTCTTCGCCTTCTTCGCCGCCTTCTTCTTGGCGGGCTTCTTCGCCGCCTTCTTGGCCGGCTTCTTCGCCTT
This sequence comes from uncultured Gemmatimonadales bacterium, assembly GCA_963848895.1. GTDB lineage: Bacteria > Gemmatimonadota > Gemmatimonadetes > Longimicrobiales > Gaopeijiaceae > SZUA-318. Next base: position 248,518 of record CAWKGE010000008.1, on the reverse strand, counting down.
CTTCACGGCCTTCTTGGCGGGCTTCTTCGCCGCTTCTTGGCGCCTTCTTGCGGCCTTCTTCTTGGCCGCCTTCTTCGCGGCCTTCTTCTTGGCCGGCTTCTTCGCCGTCTTCTTCACCGGCGCCTTCTTGGCGGCCTTCTTCTTCGCGGCCTTCTTGGCCGGACGCTTCTTGGCGCCCGCGGCCTTCTTGGTGGCCGGCTTCCTCGCCGCCTTCTTCTTGGCCGGCTTCTTGGCGGCCTTCTTCTTCGCCGGCTTCTTCGCTGCGGTCTTCCTGGTGCTCTTCTTGGTCGCCACGTTGTGCCTCCGGAAGCAGGGTACGACCAACACGTGTTCGCGAACGACTTCTATGTAGTGCAATTCGCTCCGCGTGCGCAATAGGCGCGAGCCACGATTCTACGATATGTGGTAGCATCTCGTCGGGGGACCACCAGATACTGTAGACCTGTGGGCACGCGCGGCACGCTGCGGTGAGGCCTCGGTGGCGGGGGGATGCGCGAGGGAATCGATTGCCCCATCATTGTTCGTCGCCTGCTCGGCGACGGACGCTCTGCCCGAGGAAATCCATGCGCGCCCGGTCCACCGAAGACACGCTGCGGGAGTTGAAGAGCCGCGGAGCCCGTCGGCTCAAACGCGTCAGCTTCCGCGCCAACCGCAGCACGATCTGGTCGCTGACGCAGGACGCCACGGTGCTCAACCTGCACGTGGCGTATCGCCGTGCGCCGGCGTCGGTCCTGGATGCGTTCGCCACGATCGTCCGGGGGCGCGGGTGGAGCACGCCCGCGGTGCGCGAGGCTTCGGAACGCGTGCAGAGCTGGCCCGGCCTCACGCCGGTGCTCGAAGCGGTGCGGAAGTCGCACGCGCAGCGGCAGCGCCGCGCGGCCGCACGGTGCTGTGGCGACGAAGAGCTCACCCACTGCTGCTGCTACGCCGGAGCAGCGGGCCTACCTGCGCGCGCTGTACCGCTATCTGAACAAGACGCGCTTCGACGGTCTGCTTCCGGAGGACGTTCCCGTCCGCCTGAGCAATCGCATGAGTGCGTCGCTCGGCCACATGATCCCGGGCCAGGACAGGCGACGCGGACGCTACGTGCTCGAGATCGCGTTGAACGTCGATCTCATGCTCGAGGGGAACGGCGCCGAGCGCATGGACACCCTGCTCCACGAGATGGCCCACGTGGCCGACTACCTCTTCGACGGCAACTACGGGCACGGGGCGTCGTGGAAGGCGTGGGCGCGTCACGCCGGGTGCCGCGCCGAGACGCGCTACGACCGACCGGTCGTACGCCGCCGGCGCCGGCAGCAGCGCATCACGCGCGTGCCTCCACTGCCGCCCGCGCTCCGCCGGCGGGCAGCCTGAGGCAGGACCCGAATCCGGATGGCGGGCTCGTCCAGAAGTCGTGGACCCCTGGAGGTCAGAGCCGAGCACGAGCGTGTCGCGCGCACCGTCCACATGCCGCTGCAGGCGTTCATCCGGACGGAGTGGCTCGGTTCGGGCGTGCTGCTCGCGGCGGCGCTGGTCGCACTCGCGCTCGCCAACTCGCCGGCCGCGGACGCGGTGCACCACCTCTGGGAGACCAAGGTCACGCTCGACCTCGGGTTCGTGCGGGTTTCGGAGACGGTGCACCACTGGGTCAACGACGGGCTGATGGCCCTCTTCTTCTTCGTGGTCGGTCTCGAGATCAAGCGCGAGGTCTTGCACGGCCACCTCTCGGACCCGCGCAGCGCAGCGCTCCCCGCGGTCGCCGCGCTCGGCGGGATGGTGGTGCCCGCGCTGGTGTTCTTCGCGTTGAACGCGGGTGGCCCGGGCGTGCGTGGTTGGGGCATCCCGATGGCCACCGACATCGCCTTCGCGCTGGGCGTGCTCGGCCTGCTGGGCCGCAGGGTTCCCGCCCAGCTCCGGGTGTTCCTGCTCGCGCTCGCGATCGTCGACGACCTCGGCGCGATCCTGGTGATCGCCGTCTTCTACACGGACCACATCGTGGTGGGGGCGTTCGGCGCGGCGGCGGCTGGTGCTCGCCGCCATCGTCCTGGCCCGAAGGCTCGGCGTGCGCTCGGGGGCCGGTGTACGCCCTGCTGGGCTTCTTCTTCTGGATGGCGATCCTGGAGTCGGGGGTCCACGCGACGCTCGCCGGTGTCGTGCTCGGGCTCCTCACGCCGGCGCGGCACTACTACGACGACCGGACCGCGCTGCAGGTGGGGCGACGGCTGCTCGCTCGCTTCGAGGCCGCCGTCGAGCGGAACGACCACGACGACATCGAGGCCACGCTCGGGCAACTGGAGGAGGTCGCGGTGGGAACGGAGTCGCCCCTCGAGCGCCTGGAGCGGAAGGTGCACCCGTGGACCGCCTTCGTGGTGCTCCCGCTGTTCGCGCTGGCGAACGCGGGCGTCCCGCTGTCGCCTTCGGACGTGGGGGCGGCAGTGGGCAGCCCCGTCGCGCTGGGGATCGTGGGCGGACTCGTGCTGGGCAAGCTGGCGGGTATCTTCACGGCGGCGTGGCTCGCGGTGAAGCTCGGACTGGCGCGCCTCCCCGATGGCGTGGTGTGGGGACACGTGGCCGGCGCGGCGCTGCTGGCGGGGATCGGCTTCACCGTGGCGCTGTTCATCGCCGAGCTCGCCTACGTGGACGAGGCCACGATGACGGCGGCGAAGATCGGCATCCTCGCCGCCTCGTTGGCAGCCGGCCTCTCGGGCTACTTCGTGCTGCGCGCGACGTCGCGGTCGCTTCCCCTGAGCGCGAGCCGACGGCGGCATCTGATCGCCGAACGGCCTTCTACAGCCGATTCCCGGCTGAGTTCGCCGTGCCTCGCGCCCTGTCGACGGCGGCGCGGGCCGCGTCCACGACGGCTTCGGCCGTGATCCCGAGCTGCTGGTAGAGCACCTCCGCCGGGGCCGATGCTCCGAAGCGATCGATGCCCACGGCGTGGCCATCGGATCCGACCCACCGCTCCCAGCCGAAGGTGGTGGCGGCCTCGACGGACGACGCGCGCCCTGATCGAAGGAGGAAGCACGCGATGTCGGTAGGCCACGCTCTGCTCGGCGAAGAGATGCCAACTGGGCAGGCTCACGACGCGCGTCGCTACGCCCGCCGACTCCAGGCGCTCACGCGCATCGAGCGCGAGGGCCAGCTCGCTCCCCGAGGCGATGAGGATCGCGCCCGGTGCGTCGCCGCTCGCCTCCGCCAGGACGTACCCGCCGCGGCGCAGTCCGTCGGCGGAGCCGAGCGCGTCCCGATCGAGGATCGGCACCGACTGGCGCGAGAGCGCCAGGAAGGTCGGGCCGTCCGAGCGCTCGAGCGCGACCTGCCACGCGACCGCCGTCTCGGCGGCGTCGCCGGGGCGCAGGTCCACGAGGCCGGGGATGGCCCGCAGGGCAGCCAGGTGCTCGACCGGCTGGTGCGTGGGTCCGTCCTCCCCGAGGCCGATCGAGTCGTGCGTGAACACGTAGACGACGGGCTGGCCCATGAGCGCCGCGAGGCGGATCGCCGGGCGCATGTAGTCGGAGAAGATCAGGAAGGTGCCGCCGAAGGGGCGGACCCCACCGTGCAGCGCCATCCCGTTCATGACGCCGCCCATCGCGTGCTCGCGCACACCGAAGTGGACGATACGCCCACCCGGGGTCTGCGGCAGGAGGTCGTCGGCACCCTTGATGTCGGTCTTGTTCGACGGACCGAGGTCCGCGGAGCCGCCCACCAGGTTGGGGACGCGCTTCGCGAGGCCCTGGAGCACCTTGCCGGACCACCCGCGCGTCGCGTCCGCCTTGACCGCGTAGAGGAAGTCCGGGACGTCCGCGTTCCAGTCGTCGGGAAGCTGGCCGGTGATGGCCCGCTCGAGCTCCTTCGCTTCCTCGGGGTGCTCCACCCGGTAGATCTGGTAGCGCGCGTTCCACGCCTCCTCGAGGCGCTCCCCCTTTCGGATGCACGCACGCCAGTGCTCCCGCGCGAGCTCGTCGACCCAGAAGGGATCGAGCGAGGGGTACCCGAGCTGCGCCTTCGTCGCGTCGACCTCGTCGCGGCCGAGGGGCGCACCGTGCGCCTCCGCGGTACCCGCCTTGTTTGGGCTGCCCCAGGCGATGACCGTGCGCAGCGACGATCAGGCTGGGGCGCTCCGTCTCGCGCTTGGCCTCCTCCAGCGCGAGGTCCATCGCCTCGAGGTCGTTGCCGTCGTGCACGTCGATGACGTGCCAGCCGTACGCCTCGAACCGACGGATCTGGTCGGCGGAGCGCGCCAGCTCCGAGCGGCCCTCGATGGTGATGTGGTTGTCGTCCCAGATCCATGTGAGCTTGCCGAGCTTCTGGTGCCCCGCGAGCTCCGCCGCCTCGTGGCTGATGCCCTCCATCAGGTCGCCGTCGGAGCACAGCGCCCACGTGTTGTGGCTCGACGATCTCGTGCCCGGGGCGGTTGAAGCGCTCCGCGAGCCAGCGCTCGGCGAGGGCCATCCCCACGCTCATCGCGATGCCCTGGCCCAGCGGGCCGGTGGTGCACTCGACCCCCGGCGTATGCCCGTACTCGGGGTGGCCCGGCGTCGCGGAGCCCCACTGGCGGAAGGCGCGGATGTCGTCCTCGTCGACGTCGTAGCCGCTCAGATGGAGCAGCGAGTAGAGGAGCATGGACGCGTGCCCCGCCGACAGGACGAAGCGGTCGCGATCCGGCCACACGGGGTTCTTCGGGTTGTGGCGCAGGTGGCGGTGGAAGAGGACGTACCCGAACGGCGCCAGCGCCATCGGCGTGCCCGGGTGTCCGGAATTGGCCTTCTGCACCGCGTCCATGGACAGGACACGGACTGCGTCGATCGCCAGACGCTCGATGTGATTCATGACACCACGAAGTTCACGAGACGGTCCTTCACGAAGACGACCTTGCGCTCCGTCGCGCCGTCCAGGTGGCGCGCGACGTTCTCTTCGGCGCGGGCGAGGGCGACGACGTCGGCCTCGTCCGTTGCGCGGGCCACCGCCACGGTGCCGCGCAGCTTGCCGTTGACCTGCACCGCGTAGTTCACCGTGTCCTCGACGGTCTTGGCCGGATCGTACTCCGGCCAGTTGGCACCGTCGAAGATGCTGCCCTCGTGCCCCAGGCGCTCCCACAGCTCCTCGGCCAGGTGGGGCGCGAAGGGCGCCACGAGCGACACCAGCGGCTCCACCTCCGCGCGCACGGCCTTGCGCCCTCCGGCCCTCGCCGCGTTCAGATACTCCATCATCGCCGCGATGGCGGTGTTGTATTGCAGGTCGGGCAGCTGCTCGGTCACCTGTTGGATGGTCCGGTGCAGCTTGCGCTCGACGGACGCGTCCGGCTCGCCTTCCTCCGCCGCGAGCACGGTGTCCCACAGCCGGTGCAGGAATCCGTACGGCCCCTGGATCCCCTCCTGGCGGTAGTCGCCCCCGCTCTCGAACGGCCCCAGGAACATCAGGTACGTGCGGAACGTGTCCGCGCCGTACTCCTCGATGATCGGGTCGGGGACCACGACGTTGCCCTTGCTCTTCGACATCTTGGCGCCCTCGGCGATGATCAGCCCGTGGGCGCGGAAGACCGTGAACGGCTCCTCGAAGTCCAGGTGCCCCAGGTCGTGGAGGACCATGGTCAGGAAGCGGGAGTAGAGCAGGTGCAGCACCGCGTGCTCGTTGCCGCCGATGTACGTGTCCACCGGTAGCCACCGCATCGTCAGCACCGGGTCGAAGGGCTTGTCGTCGAAGTCGGTGGACGGGTAGCGCAGGAAGTACCAGCCGGAGTCGAGGAACGTGTCCGAGACGTCGGTCTCGCGGCGCGCCTGCCCTCCGCACTCGGGGCAGGTCGTCCGGTACCACGCCTCGACGCGGGCCAGGGGGCTCACCCCCGTGTCGTCGGGCTTGAAGTCCTCGACGCGGGGCAGCACCACCGGCAGATCCTCCTCCGGGACCGCAACCGAGCCGCATTTCTCGCAGTGGATGATCGGGATCGGCGGTCCCCAGTACCGCTGCCGGGAGATGCACCAGTCCCGCAGCCGGTAGTTGACGGTCCCCTCACCCCACCCGCGGCCCTCCGCCCACTCCGTCACCGCGCGGACCGCGTCGTCCACGTCGGTGCCGTCGAAGTCGGAGGAGTTCACCAGGACGCCCGGCCCGACGTACGCCTCCCCGAGCGGCGTGTCGGCGTCCTCGCCGGGGCCGGCGACGACCCGCACGATCGGCAGCGCGAACTGCGTGGCGAACTCGAAGTCGCGCTCGTCGTGGCCGGGCACCGCCATGATCGCGCCGGTGCCGTACTCCATCAGCACGTAGTCCGCGATCCAGACGGGGATCGGCTCCCCCGTGGCCGGGTTGCGGCAGTAGCCCCCGGTGAACTCGCCGGTCTTCGTCTTGTCCACCTTCTGCCGGGCGACCAGGTCCTTGCGAACCGCCTCCTCGCGGTAGGCCCGTACCTTCGCGGCGTGCGCTTCGTCGGTCAGCGCGTCCACCAGCGGGTGCTCGGGGGCGAGCACCATGTAGGTGGCGCCGAATACGGTGTCCGGGCGGGTCGTGAACACCTCGATCGTTCCCCCCGTCTCCGTCGCGTCCGCGCCCAGCACGGGGAAGCGCAGGCGTGCGCCCTCGCTGCGGCCGATCCAGTTGGTCTGGGCGGAGCGGGTCGTGTCGGACCAATCCAGCGTCTCCAGGTTGTCGAGGAGTCGCTCGGCGTACTTCGTGATCCGGAAGAACCATTGCGCGATGCGTCGCTGCTCGACCGGGGTGCCGCACCGCTCACACGCACCCCCGATGACCTGCTCGTTGGCCAGCACGGTCATGCACGAAGGACACCAGTTGACCGGAGCCTCCTTGCGCTCGGCCAGCCCGGCCTTGAAGAGCTGCAGGAAGATCCACTGCGTCCACTTGTAGTAGGCGGGATCGGTCGTGTTGACGGCGTGGTTCCAGTCGAACATCCCGCCGGTGCGTCGGAGCTGCCGGGTGAAGTTGCGCACGTTGGACGGGATCAGGTCCATCGGATGCACGCCCCGCTTCAGGGCGAAGTTCTCCGAGTGGATCCCGAAGGCGTCGAAGCCGATCGGCTCGAACACCGTGCGTCCGCGCATCCGCTGGTAGCGGCCGTGCACGTCCGCGCCCGTGAAGGCGTAGATGTTGCCCACGTGCAGCCCCTCGGCGGAGGGGTAGGGGAACATCATGAGGTTGTAGAACGGCTCCTCCGCGGTCGTCAGCGCCTCGAGCGTGAACGTGTTGGTGCCACGCTCCTCCCACAGGCGCTGCCATTTCTCTTCGACCCGCGACGGGCTGTAGGTGTCTCTGTCTTCGGTGGACATGGTCGTACGAACGTGCTGCTCCATGCGGAAATCCCAAGGGAAGCCGCAAACTAAAGGCGACGTGGGCCGCGCCCAAGGGCGGCCGGGCCGAGGTGCTCGGCCGGCGGGGTGCGCGTCTACGCGGCGGGGCGCCCGCGCAGCCAGGCTCGGCGGAGGGCGAGCTGCTCCGGGGTGGCGTCCTTCATGATCTCGAAGCGGGGCGTGTCGCCGTCCACGAAGCGGATCCCGAGCTTCGCGTAGTACGCCGCGATCGGCAGCGGCTCCGCGGTCTTCACGTAGCGGCCGAAGAAGTCCCCGATCTCCGGGTAGGTCTTCGCGGTGACGATGTCGAAGAAGCGGTCCTCGGGGAACGGACGGTCCTTCCCGTACTCCTTCGCGAGATCGAGGATCAGCTCCCGCAGCCCCCGCCGGCCGCGCGACAGCTCCAGCAGCCGGATGTCGAGGAGGCCGGCCACCAGGGCGCCCCTCATGTAGATGTTCCCGTACTGCTGCTGCCCCGCGTCGGTGTACGACGTCAGCGCGAGCTTCCTGAGCGAGTACGAGGCGTCGAAGTACTGCCGGTCTACGAGGATCTTCTCGACGACCTTGCCGAGGTAGGCGGGGAGCTGGACGAGGTCCGAGCGCAGCTGCATCGCGTCGGACGCCCACTCGGTCACGCCCTCGTACAGCCAGAGGTGCTGGGAGGGCGTCGGATGCTCGAAGTCGAAGTGCTCGATGATCTCGCTGTGGATGTTGAGCGGCGTCACCACGTGGAAGAACTCGTGCGCCGCCATGTCGGTCAGGCTCTGCCCGACGGCGTCCGTCCACGACTGCGGCTCGGCCAGAACGTACTCCGAGCTGTAGCTGTGCTCCCACGCGCCCATGCTCACGTCCTCGAAGTGCCACAGGAACGCGTAACGGTCGACCGGAAGCCCGTCGAGGAAGGCGCCCGCCGAGGTGAGCATGGACCGCATGCTCCCCAGGAGCCGCTCCGCCCGGATCTTCCCGGTCTTCGAGTACACCCAGACCTCGACGGGCACGTCACCCACCGAGAGCGTCGCCTCGGTGAGCGTGCTCCCCATGAGGAAGGGGGAGTCCACCAGCTGGTCGTAGTCGTCCGCGTGGTACCACCCCTGCGCGTCGGGGACGAGCGCGGACCCCACCCTCCAGTCGCGCGGGCCGTTCGAAGCGCACCCGGACCGGCTGCCCCTGACGCAGGGCCGGGTAGCCGAACACCGCGTGCGGGCTCACCAGGACGTTGTCGGCCTCGATGGACGTGCCGCACATGAGGTAGGGCGTGTGCTCGGGGACCGGCGTGTCCCACGTCTCCGCGATGGCGTAGCGCACGGTGCGCACCCGCGCGGGATCGGAGAAGCGCCACCGGTTGGTCGACACGCGGGCCACCGGGATCTCCCGGCCGTTCGCGTCGAAGGCTCGCAGGTTCTCCACGTAGCGGCCGATGTCCTCGATCTGGTAGGTGCCCGGGGCCGTCGCGGCGAACTGGAAGATCGAATCGGCCGGACCGAGGCCGGTGAGCTGCACCACGACCTTGAAGCGGTCGTCGGCCCGATCCAGGAGATCCACTTCGTACGACGTCGTCTGCGCGACGGCCTTTCCCGTGGTCAGCACGACCGCGAGCACCAGGAGCCACGGCTTCCCCGTCATCGTCGTCCACCCCTCTCCTCTGGAAGAAGATCGAAGGGGTCGTCCACGTCCTCGACCCCGGCCTTCAAAACGGTCAGGACCTCCCTCAGATCACCGCCGTGCGCCTCGAGCAGCTGCTGGAAGTCGGGTAGCCGGTGGAAGTACCGGATGCGCGCCAGGAGCGTGGCGTTGTTCAGCGGCGTCCGGCGGAAACCGCCGAAGCCGACGCTCTCGAACGTCGGAGCCACGTCCACGTCGAAGTGGTGCAGCCCCTCGGTGAACACCTGCTGCCGCAAGGTCAGCTTCTGCTCGTACGTCAGGTCCGTGCGGTCGTAGACCCCGTCCAGATCGGCCACCAGTTCGTCCACGAACACGCTGAAGCGCTGGTAGTCCCGCCACCGTGCCTCGGCGCGGTGGCACTTGACGGTATCGGGCCCGCCGCCCTGCCGGGTGCAGAAGAACCGGGCGGCTCCGACCCGGCCCACGAACGTGGCGTAGCTCTCGTTGAAGCCGACCTGGCCGGGCACGAACAGGTACCGGTGCGACAGCTCGTGCAAGACCGTTTCCACGACTTCGACGTCGTCGGTGTCCAGCATGGACGAGAGGACCGGATCGTTGAACCACCCGAGCGTGCTGAACGCCGCGGTGGGTCGGAGGTACGTGTCGAACCCTTCCCCCTCGAGGTCGTGCTGGGCCTGTCGAGCGTCCTTCTCGTCGAAGAACCCCTTGTAGGGGACGTTCCCCACGATCGGAAACCACCACGTCTTGGGCACCAGGCGGTCCTTCTCGGCCGCAGACAGGACCAGCGCGAGCGTGTCGCTCTTCAACGCCGTGTATTGCGTGTATGCGTCGCCCACGTCGATGCCGAGATCGTCGGCAGCGAAGCGCCGCGCCTCCACCAGGAACGCGAGCTTGCCGCGCGTGTCCGCGTCGGTCGTCGAGTCGGTGAGGACCTCCGCGATGGGCCGGCGCGCTCGGAGGATCCGCGCCTCGGCCAGGCCGGCCTTGATCACGTAGACCGGCGAGCAGGCCCAACAGCCCGCCACCATGCCCAGGGCCACGACGACGAAGCCGCCTCGGAGCAGGCGGGAACGGAGGGGCCGTGCCCCGGACGCGGTGACGTTCACGCCCTCCTACTATGCTCCGGAGCCGGTCGGGGTTTCGCTCACCTCGCCCCCACGGTCTTCATGGGCGGAGCGAGGCCGAAGGCCTGGAGGGCGACCGTGCCCGCAATCAGGAGGGCCATGACCAACGCCACCCTCGCGAACAGCCTCCCACGGCCCATGCCGGCGCGCGCGGCACCCAGCACCACGCCGGCGATTCCGAGCTCGACCGCCTGGCCGAGCCACCATCCGATCAACAAGTCGCCCTCGAAGCGGCTGATCGAGTATAGCCCGAGGCTCCACGCTCCCCAGAGCAGGAGCCCGCCCGACAGGCCCAGCCGCCCGCCAGCCCTGGCTCCGCGCACGTCCGTGCGGCGCATCAGCCACCAGAGGGCCACGGTCAGGGCGAGGAAGGCGGTCCAGCCCATCGGGATGCGCGCGAAGGCGCGATCCGCCGGGAGGAGGACCGGGCTGGGGCGCGCGTACAGCCGTGCCAACACGCCCGCGTGAAGGAAGACATCGAACGCGAGCGACAACATCCAGGCAGCGCAGATCGCCGCGACGGGCCCCGCGGGCCGCTGGCCCACCAACTCGCTCCGGGCGTTCACTCCGTCAACGACCGCCTCCGGCCCCGTTGATCTGGCGCATGAGCGGCACGCCGCCCTCGGTGGGGACGTACACGACCGAGCCCGCCGGCAGCTTCGCGAGCTGCTCGATGTAGTAGAACGTCAGGTACTGGGGGGTCAGTCCCTCGGAGATGATGTGCTGGGCCTCTGCGATCCCCTTGGCCTGCTCGATCTGCTGGCGCGCCTTCTCCTGGATGATCTCGGTCTGGAAGCGCTCGGCGGAGACGTTCTGCTCGCGCTGCAGCTTCTCCTCGATGGCCTCGCGCACCTTGGGCGGCGCCTGTACGTCGCGCACGAACACGTCCAGCACCTCGATGCGGTCGCCCGCCTTGGCCTGGATGGCGGCCTTCATGTCCTCGGCGATCTCACGCCGGTTCGGCGAGAAGATGTCGTTGATCGACTTCGTCGCCACCGCGTCCCGGACGCCGTTGCGCACCGAGTTGAGGACGATGCGCTGCTTGATCTGGCTCTCCGAGCCGATGCGCTGGTACAGGTCCGGGGCGTTGGCCGGGTCGATCCGGTAGAGGATCGAGACCTCGAGTGCGACGTTGAGCTGCTCGCTGGTCTGCGCGTCGATCTTCTCGATGCTGCCGTCCGGCGGGAAGCTCTGCTCGCGGATCGACATCTTCTCGATGCTCGCCAGCGGGTTGATCATGTGCACGCCCTGGTCGAGGGGCGTCTGGGAGATCTTGCCCAGGAAGTGCTGGACGCCGACCTCACCGACCGAGATCACGGCGAGCGTGTTGGAGGCGGCCAGCAGCAGGCCGGCCGCCATGAAGCCGTATCCCACGAGGCGCGCCGCTCCGGCCGACTTTCCGATGGAGGGTCCGATCGAGCGGATCGCCGCGCCCAGGACGATGGCGACGATGGCGAGGAAGATGGGTGCCATGGATGCAGTCCTCCGGCATGGTGGAACGGGATCGGGTGCTTCCCTGCGCTCCGCGGGCAGGCTCGTAGGGCAGTACGGGCGAGCGGAGCCGGTTCTTCGGGGCGCGGCCGGTCAGACCTCGCCCAGGTATTGTCGCTTGTCGGGGTCCACCGCCACGCGCAGCTCGACCAGGTCGGCCTCGGCGGCCACTTCGTCCGGCAGGGCGCGGGCGGCCTCCTCCAGCGCCGCGCGGGCGTCGGCCGCGTCCACGGTGAAGGTGTGGTAGCGCTGGTAGCGTCCGCCATAGCGGACGGTGATCTGGAACGTCATGGACGGAATCTATAACGTCCGGCCCATGAACCCCGCCCTCGCTCTCTATCGTGCCGCGCAGAGGACGCTGCGCGTCGCGACGCCGTTGGTGGGTCGTGGTGGCTCCAAGCTGGCGCGGGGGATCGTCGGACGCCGGGACGCCGCGAGCCGCCTGGTGGGGTGGGGGCGGACGTCGCGTGCGCCGGACCGGCCGGGAGCATGGATCCACGCTCCCTCCGTGGGCGAGGGGCTGCAGGCGCGCGCCGTGCTCGAGGCGTGGCGGACGCTCCGGCCGGGGCTGCAGACGCTGTACACCCACTTCTCGCCCTCCGCGGTCGAGCTGGCCCGTCGGATGCCGGCCGACGTGGCGGGCTACCTCCCGTGGGACCTCCCCGACGAGATGGGTCCCGTCCTGGACGCGGTCTCGCCCCGACGTGGTGGTCTTCACGAAGACCGAGGCCTGGCCGGTTCTGGTCGCGGAGTCGGCGCGCCGCGGGGTGCCGGTCGCCATGGTGGGCGGGACCGTCCCCCCGGGCGCCGGGCGGGGCCGATGGCCGGCGCGCGCGCTCCTGCGTGAGGTGTGGCGGAGCATGACGCTCGTCGGCGCCATCACGGAGGAAGACGCCGACGGCTTCCGCAGGCTGGGGGTGCGCGACGAGGCGATCCGCGTCACCGGGGATCCCGGGATCGACTCGGCGGCTCAGCGGGCGACGGCGGCGGATCCAGGGGCGCCGTGGCTCCGACCGTTGCACGAGGACCCGAGGCCCACCGTCGTGGCCGGTTCGACCTGGCCGGCCGACGACGCGGTGCTCCTGCCCGCGCTGCGCTCGCTTCGCGGCATCGTCCCGGAGGTGCGGGCGGTGCTCGCGCCGCACGAACCGGACTCGGAGCACGTGGGGGCGCTCGTGCGGGACCTCCGCGCGGACGGCTGGAGCGTCGCCACGCTGGGCGAGGTGGAGGAGCGGGGAGACGCCCGCGGTGTCGACGTGGTGGTGGTGGACCGCGTGGGCGTGCTGGCCCAGCTCTACACGGTCGGAGCGGCCGCCTTCGTCGGTGGTGGCTTCCACGATGCCGGGCTGCACTCGGTGCTCGAGCCGGCCGCTGCCCGCCTGCCTGTGACCTTCGGGCCCCGGCACGCCAACGCGCGCGCGGCGGGCCAGCTTCTTGCAGAAGGGGGCGCCAGAGAGGTCGAAGGTAGCGTGGGCCTGGCGGAGGTGCTGGCGCTGTGGACGAGCGACGAGGCGGAACGGAGGTACGCCGGCGAGCGTGCGTTCGGCTATATTCAGCGCCATCTCGGTGCCGCGGAGCGCTCCGCCGCTCTGCTGGACGACCTCCTGCCACGCGCTCGACCCCCTGGCCCATGACCGAAGCCGCCGACATCCCCGAGATCACGCCCGGGGAACTGAAGAGCCGTCTCGACGACGGCGACGTTCCGATCCTGGTCGACGTGCGCGAGCATTTCGAGCGGCGGATCGCCGATCTGCCCGACATCGGCCAGCTCCGGATCCCGGCATGGGAGATCCTCTCTCGCCTGGGGGAGCTCCCGAGAGACCGCCCCATCGTGCTGTACTGCCGAACCGGCAGCCGGAGCGCCTGGGCGACGCGCCTGATGCTGGAGCGGGGTTTCGACGGCGTCTCCAACCTGAAGGGTGGCGTGAACGGGTGGCGGGAAGACGTGGATCCGACTCTTCAGGCCTATTAGCGGCAACGACGTGACCCGGCGCATCGGAGGCCTCTGCTGCCTGACCGTCCTGGCCCTCCTCGGTGGCTGCGAGGCGGGGCCGTCGGCCTTCGCACGCGGGTCGAACGGGCGCGGTCCGGTGGACACCGCGGACGCGGCGACGCTTCCGGAGATCCCCGACGCGGTGGACGTGGAGACCGTGCGGCTGCCTGCCGAAGAGGGGGAGACGGACGAGCAGGCGCCGGGGTCGCCGGCGGGCGCGACCCCGACGGTGGCCGCCGCCCCGGCTCCCGCCGACACGGACGCCCCCGGCGATGCGGAACGGGTCGTAGCCGGGCAAACGGACACGGTTCCCCCGCACTTCGAGCGACCCGAGCACATCCGCGGGATCTACCTCAACGCGTGGGCCGCCGGCTCGCGGCGACGCGTGGACCAGTTGCTCGCGCTCGCCCGGCGCACCGAGATCAACACGTTCGTCATCGATATCAAGGACGCGAGCGGCTACGTCAGCCATCGCACCGCTGTGCCCCTCGCACGGGAGATCGGCGCCACGGGGGAGATCCGCATCGCGAACCTCCCCGGACTGCTCCGTCGCCTGCACGACGAGGGCGTCTATCCCATCGCCCGCATCGTGATCGTGAAGGACCCGCTGCTCACGGCGGCGCATCCCGAGATGGCCGTGCAGAACGTGAACGGCGGAGCCTTCAAGGACGGGAAGGGGATCGTGTGGCTGAACCCCTACGACAAGCGGGTGTGGGACTACCACGTCGCGCTGGCGCGCGAGGTCGTCGGGATGGGCTTCCCGGAGATCCAGTGGGACTACGTGCGCTTTCCCGACATCCCGGCTGCCGAGAAGGATCTCGTCGCCTATCCGGGTGCGGGCGACATGGCCAAGCCCGACGCCATCCGTGGGTTCCTCGCGTACTCGCGCGAGGAGCTGTCGGAGCAGGGCGTCCAGGTCACGGCGGACGTGTTCGGCGTCACCGCGTCGGCGTCCAGGGACGTCGGGATCGGCCAGGTGTGGGAGTCGTTCATCGGAGCGGTGGACGTGGCGCTGCCCATGGTCTATCCCAGCCACTACTGGGAAGGGAGCTTCGGCTACCGGACCCCCAACGCCTATCCCTACGAGATCGTGCGGCGGGCGCTCGGGGACGCCCTGCGCCGCTCCCGGTCGGTCGACGGAGCCGGTGCGACCCGCCCGTGGCTGCAGGACTTCAGCCTCGGCAAGCCCGCCTACACGGCTGCGGAGGTGCGGGCCCAGATCCAGGCCGTGTACGATGCGGGCGTCGAGGAGTGGATCCTGTGGAACCCGGGCAGCCACTACACCGAGGCCGCCCTGGAGCCCGACGGCGGCTTCCCCACCGAGCCGTCGATCCGGATCGCGGACCGCATCGTTCCGGTCTCCCTGCGGATGGCCGTTCTCGATTCCGTCCAAGCGGCCAGGGCGGACTCGGTGGCCGCGGTGGCCCGGGCCGACTCGGCGAGAGCGGCCGCCCGCGCGGACAGCGCGAGGAGGCGCGCGACGCTCGACACCGCCGGCGTCCGCGAGGTGCCCGACACGACGGGCGCCGCCCGCGGGAAGAAGCCGCGTCGCTGAGCCTCACTCCGCGCCGAGGGCCTCCCGGGGATCCACCCGGGTGGCGCGTCGGGCGGGTAGCCACGTCGCCAGGAGCGCGGTGAACCCCACCGCCGCGGCCGCCGCCGCCAACATGGGCGCGTGCGATCCCGCCTCCCCGAACAGGATGGAGCTCAAGGCTCGCGAGAGGCCCAGGGAGAGGAGGACGCCCGCCGCCAGCCCGCCGCCGTGATCGCCAGCCCGCGCCGGAGCAGGAGCGCCGACCACGCCCCGGCTCCCGGGCCCCGAGCGCCAGGCGGACGCCGATCTCCCTCGTGCGCTGCCGCACGGCGAACAGCACGAGCCCGTAGATCGCCATCAGACGAGAGTGCGAGCGCGACGAGACCGAGCACGCCCATGACCATCAGGTTGAAGCGCGGGCTGGCCACCGCGCTTCCCACGCCGTCGGCCAGCCGCTCGACCGAGGGCACGGGAAGCCCCGGATCCGCTTCCCAGACGGCGCGCCGCATCCGGCTCGCGTCCGCCATCGGGGCGCCGGGCCGGAAGCGGAGCAGGAACACGGACCAGTTCATGAATCCCGCAGCGGGCAGGAAGAACGTGGCCGGAGGCGTCTCGGCCAGCTCGCGGTCCTCGACGTCGGAGACGACGCCGACGACGCTGCCGGTAGTTCCGGTCCGTCCCAACCGAAGGCGATCCGTCGGCCCACGGCGGCCGCCGGATCACCGAAGAGCTGGCGGGCGAGGGTGCGCGTGACGACCACGACGTCGGGAGCATGATCTTCGAAGTCGGCGGGCCGGAACGCTGCGTCCGTGCAGCAGCTCGAGGCCGGCGGCGTCGGATACGTGCGCGACACCGCCCGCCACCGGACGAAGGGGGCGGCGTCCGGTCCGGTGGGTCGTCCCTCGACGTTGACGCTCACGGCGGTGTTCGCACCGCTGAACGGAATGATGTTCGAGGTCCCCACCGCCTCGACTCCGGGGAGCGAGGCCAGCCGGTCATGGAGCGCGTCCACGGTCGTGACGCGGCGCTCGGCGACGGAGTACCGGTCGCCGGAGAGCATCAGCGGCACCACGAGGGTGTGGTCCACGTCCATTCCCGGATCGACGCGCTGCAGGCGCAGGAAGCTGGCGCCCAGCGCCCCGGTGCCGAAGAGCAGGGTGAGCGACACCGCCACCTGGGCGGCGACCAGGGCGCGCCCGCGCGCGCTCGCTTCCTCCCGTCCCGGGCGGCTCGCCGGCTCGGGCGGTGGAGCCGTGGGCGCTCCTCGAGGACGTGGGCCACCGGCGCCAGGCCGAACACCACCCCGGTGAGGAATCGCGGCCGCCAGCCGCGGCGAGCGCCACCACGGCATCGACGGATGCGTCCTCGGCGATTCGTGGCGTGTCCGCGGGGCTCATCGACCGCAGAACCGGGAGGAGGGCGTAGGCGAGCAGGAGGCCCGCCACGGCGCCGGCGCCCGCCAGCAGGAGGCTCTCGGTCAGGAGCTGCTGCGCCAGCCTGCGGCGACCCGCGCCGAGTGCCGCGCGCAGGTCCATCTCCCGGCCGCGGCCACTGGCCCGGGCCAGGAGGAGGTTGGACACGCTGGCGCACGCGAGCAGGAGGAGGAGCCCCACGGCGCCCAGGAGGACCCATCCCGCCTGGATGCGCGCCGGGCCCGAGGAGGTCTTCCTTGAGCGGTCGGAGCTGCGTCCCCCACCCGCCGTCGGTGTCCGGGTGCTCCCGGCCCAGCTCGGCGGCGACGGCGTCCGCATCGGCCGAGGCGCTCTCCAGGGTGGCCCCCGGCGCCAGCCGGCCCGCGGCGGCCAGGTTGTGGTCCGTCCGGTCCGGATCCGCGAAGCCGATGGGTATCCACACGTCGCTCGCCCTCGGCGGCGCCCATCCGCGCGGCGCCACGCCGACGACCTCGTACGGCTCGTCGTCCAGAACCAGTGATGTCCCGACGACGTCGCGGATCGCCGCGGAGATGCTCCTCCCAGAAGGCGTGGCTCACGACCACCAGCTAGCGGGCGTGCTCACCCGACTCCTCGTCGGTGAACGTGCGACCCAGGGCGGCGGGCGGCTCCGCCGAACAGCCGGAAGAAGCTGCCGGTCACCTGCATGGCCACGACGTTCACGGGGCGGCCGTCCTCGATCCAGGTGAGGTCCGCCCGGCCGACGGCGCTGAGGAGCTCGAGGGACCGTACCCGCTCCCGGAAGTCCTCGGAAATCGGGCTCGGACACCGAGAAGCGCAGCCCGTCGGGCGTCTCCTGATTGAAGACCACGATCCGTTCGGCCTGCGGATAGGGCAGGGGGTCGAGCACGACGGCCTTCACCAGCCCGAACATCGCCGTCGCCGATCCGATGCCGAGACCGAGCGTCAGGACGGCGAGGGCGGTGAATCCGGGCGCGCGCCGCGCCTGGCGCAGCGCGAACGCCAGGTCGCCGCGCACGCGGTCCACCAGGAGGGCGAGCGGACTACGGGGCGGCTCCTCGATCCGCTCCAGCTCCGCCCGCACGGCGCCCACGTCGCC
This sequence comes from uncultured Gemmatimonadales bacterium, assembly GCA_963848895.1. Taxonomy (GTDB): domain Bacteria; phylum Gemmatimonadota; class Gemmatimonadetes; order Longimicrobiales; family Gaopeijiaceae; genus SZUA-318. The sequence goes on along the minus strand of CAWKGE010000008.1, from coordinate 230,959 downwards.
GAACGCGCGCTCCGCCTCGCGCAGCGCCTCGTCTTCGTCCACTCCCTGGGCGACCAGGCGCGCGGCGCGCTCTTCGATGTGGTGGCGGATCTCGTCGTCCAGCCGCTTCCGGCGCAGCGGATCCACGTCACGCCTCCTGCGGCCGAGAGATGCGCTCGACCGCGGCGACGTAGCGGGCCCAGCGCTCCTCCTCCAGGGCGAGCGCGCGGCGTCCCGCCGCCGTGAGCCGATAGTACTTGGCCCGTCGACCCCGCTCGGACGTCGCCCACCGCGCCGCGAGCCATCCGCGCCTCTCCATGCGGTGCAGGGCGGGGTAGAGGGCGCCCTCCTCGACCTGGAGCTCCTCCCGCGTGGCCCGGTGGAGCCACTCGAGGATCTGGAACCCGTGCATCTCCTCGCCTCCGGCGAGCGTGCGCAGGGCGAGGAACTCGAGCGTTCCCTTGAGGACGGTCAGCGTGTGTTCGGGCATGGCGGTCGCGTTGGCCTAAGGATCTTAGAGCAAACGGTAATGGCCTAAGAATTTTAGGTCAACTGCGGCGTGTCCCGAAGCCCGGATCGACGTCGGTGCGGAACGTGCCTCTGTCGCGGGCGGCCGGTCCATCCGATCTTGCGCGTGAAGGCCCCTCCCGCGAGTCCCGTATCTATCGGACAGATGGTTGCCTTCTACGTGTTCTCGCTGGTCCTGGGCGGTGGCTTCCTGGGACTCTCCCTGCTGGGGGACATCCTCGGCGGGCACGGCGACGTCGACCTCTCCACGGACGCCACCCTCGACACCGACGTCGGCCTCGACGCGCACCTGGAGATGGACGCCGGCCATTTCGACGCGGACGCCGGCCATCTCGACACGGACGCCGGCAGCGTGGAGGCGTCGCACCCCGGAGTCGGCGAGGGCGGCGGCGCCCACGGCACGCAGGTCGCCTCGAAGATCTTCTCGATCCGTACCGTGACCTACGCGCTCTTCGGCTTCGGCGCGGTGGGGACGCTGCTGACCTGGGTCCTTCCCGCCACGTCGTCCGCGGTGACCGCGGGCTTCGCCGTGGCCGGCGGCATCCTGTCGGGCACGCTCGTCAACGTCGCGTTCGGGTGGGTGCGGCGGTCGGAGTCGGGCGCGGTGCAGGGAGAGGACGCCTTCGTCGGCCACGCAGGGAGGGTGACGCTGCCGATCACCCGGTCCGGGGGGAAGGTCGTGGTGGAGCGGCTCGGGCACTCCGTGGAGCTGAGGGCGCTCCCGCACCCGTCCGCGCTGGACCAGGGCGACCCCTCCACGTGGAAGTCCGTCGTGGTGGTGGAGATGCGAAGGGGCGTGGCGCTGGTCGCGCCCGTCTCGCAGGAGCTGCTCGGTGCGTGAACCGACGTGCCGGCTCGGGAATGAACGTACTCGCGAGGACCTGGAGGACCCCATGAACCCTGATCTCGTCAGCGGCGGATTCGCCCTGGCCGTAGCGCTGCTCTTCGCCGTGATCGTGGCGGTGATGACCATCCGTTCGCTCATCGTCATCGTGCCGCCCAACCGGGCCGCCGTGCTCACCGGCCGCGAGCGCAAGCTGATCTCCGGAGAGAAGGTGGGCTACCGCTCGGTCATCGGCGGGCGGACGCTGCGCGTGCCGATCGTGGAGACCGTGCAGCACATCTCCCTCGAGACCTTCCCCGTCGAGATCTCCGTGGCCAACGCGTTCTCCAAGGGCAACATCCCGCTGAACATCGAGGCCATCGCCGCGGTCAAGATCGCGTCGCAGCCGGAGACGGTGTTCAACAACGCCGTGGAGCGCTTGCTGGACAAGACCGAAGAGGAGATCTGGAGCCTGGCCAAGGACACGCTCATGGGGAACCTGCGCGGCGTGTTGGCCACGCTGACCCCCGAGGAGGTGAACGAGGACCGGCTGGGCTTCGCGCGCGCGCTTGCCGAGGACGCTGGTGAGGACCTGGCGGCGCTGGGCTTCCACCTGGACGTGCTCAAGATCCAGAACGTGAGCGACGAGCGCGGCTACCTCGAGGCCATCGGGCGCAAGCGCGCGGCGGAGGCCGTGCGCGACGCCGAGATCGCAGAGGCCGACGCCACGGCCGAGACCCGCCAGCGGCAGGCCTCCGCCCGCCAGCTGGCGGAGATCAAGGAGGCCGAGGCCGCCGTGCGCATCGCCGAGGCTCAGAACCAGCTGCGCGTGCGCAAGGCCGAGCTCGACCGCGAGGCCCAGATCGTCGAGCGCACCGCGCAGGTGAAGGCCCAGGAGTCGGAGGTCGAGGCGCAGAAGGCGCTGGAGACCCGCCGCGTCGAGCGGGAGAAGCTCCGCCTGCAGGCGGATGTGGTGGAGCCCGCCAACGCGGAGCGCGCCGCCGCCAAGGCCCGCGCCGAGGGCGAGGCCGCGCCGATCCTGGAGCAGGGCCGAGCCAGCGCGCAGGTGCTCCAGATGCTCTACGAGCAGGTGAAGGCCGGAGGCGACCAGGCCTTCGCGGTGCTGCTCGCGGAGAAGCTGCCCCAGCTGCTGGCCACCTCCGTGCAGGCGGTCGAAGGCGTGGACATCGACAAGGTCGTGGTGATCGACGGAGGTACCGGCACGGGCGTGAGCAACGCGGTGAACCAGAGGGTGCACGGCGCGCTCGGGACCGTGGAGGCCATCTCGTCCGCGGTGGGCGTGGACATCCAGTCGGTCCTGCGCGGCGCGACGTCCCGCCTGAGCCCGAAGGCGGGTGACGGAGGGGAGCCGGCCGAGAAGCCCTGAGCGGCCTAGCGGTTGAACCAGTAGGCCACCTTCACCAGGAAGGTGTTGTCGGGGTGCCGGTCGAAGAGGTCCCGGAATTCGGCCTCCCACGACTGGCGACGGCCGTCCTCCGCGGATCCCTCGCGCCCGTGCGCCCACACGACGAAGAGCGTCGATCCGGGCCGGTACTCCCAGCGCACGACCGCGTTCGTCCTCAGCTGGCTGAAGGAGAAGGATGTCGCCGCGTCGGGCGGCATCGGATACGAGGCGAACCGGTCGTCGTAACGGGCGGCGTCGGGGTGGGGCCCCACCTCGCGCAGGTCCGTGTACGTGCCGGAGCTCGTGAACGGCTCGCCATAGAACTCGAACGTCAGGTCGGGGGTGAGCGTGTAGTTGACCCTCAGGTTCAGCGAGACCGTCCGGTGGTCCAGGTGCGCGAAGGTGTAGTGCGTGATGCCGGCTTCCGTGTAGTTGCCGAACCACTGCGTGTTGTCGTTCGCATCGTACACGCTCGCGCCGATCCTCGCGCTCAGCCGTGTGGAGAGCCGTAGCTGGAGGTAGGGATCGAGGCCCACCGACGAGCTCCTCCCCCCGTCCCAGAAGCCGGCGTTCGCCCAGATGCCCGGCACCAGCGTCCGGCGGCTGTCCGCGTTCACGCCGCCCCAGGGGAAGATGCCGGGATCCCGGCGCAGCAGCGGCCCTCCTCGAGTGCAGCGATCGCACATGGCTCCGCCGAGCCGGTTGATCGTGGCGCCGAGGTGCACGTCCCAGTTGTTGCGCAGCCCCATGTGGCCGTTCAGGTTGACCGCGCTCTCGATGCGCGTCCCCGACGTGTTCCAGTGGTGCCAGGTGTTGCCGTTGACCTGTGCCCACCGGTACAGGTTCGTGGGCGTCTGGAACGTGAGCGCGGCCCAGGTGCTCCAGTCCGTGACGTCGGCCCGCCGCAGGTAGCCGAGGTCGTTCACCTCGAACCCGCTCGACATGCGCACCAGGCTCGACTCGAAGCGGGTGATCCCACCTCCGTACTTCCCGACCTTGAGCTGAGCCGAGTACCCGCTCAGCGACGTCGCCGCGGAATCGACCACCGGGTCGTCCCCCGGCTGCTGATAGTAGTGCGCCGCGCTGCGTTGCGTCCGGGTGATCACCGCGGGCGTGCCCGCGACCCGCGACAGCGCGAACGAGCCGGCCATCTCGTAGTCCTTGCCTCCGAAACGGTTGCGGAAGCTCGCCCCCGCCACGTAGGCGCTCCGGTGCAACCAGGGTGCCGACCAGGCGTCGGTGCCCCGGTTCACTGCGGTGACGATCAGGCCGACGCCGGCATCTCCGTCCCGCAGGTCCTGTTGCGCGCGCAGCACGGCGTAGTTCGCGCGCGGCTCGACCGTGCGGTCGTCCGTTCCGGTCACGCCGCCCGTGACCGCATCCAGCACCCCGAACGAGAGACCGCCCGCGCTGCGTCCGGTCAACTTCGCGGCCACCCGGATCGGGGTGGCGGTGGGCGTGCCCGCGTCGCCGTACTCGTCGGCCAGCGACGGGCTGCGACCGATGCGTCGCGAGTAGAAGAGCCCTTCGTTGGTCGAGCAGTCGACGACGATGTAGCAGTTGAGCGAGAAGGTATAGAGGCCGGTGCCCTCGACGAAGAACGGCCGCCGCTCGGAGAAGAAGGTCTCGAACGCGCTCAGGTTGAGCACCGCGGGATCCGCTTCCACCTGCCCGAAATCCGGGTTCACGGTCGCGTTCAACGTGACGTTCGGTGTGATGCCGATCTTCAGGTCGGCGCCGACGGCCATTTCCTGCGGATGGTCGTAGCCGCCGGCGTCGGACGTCCGCGTCACGTTCTTCGCCACCGCATAGGGCGACAGCTCGACGCGATCCGCGGAGCCGAGGCCCTCGAGGCCCCCCAGCGTGCCCAGCTGCGACATGAGCCCGGGCGTGGTGCGGCTGTACGCCGGCCACGCGACCGACTCCGGATACCGCTCGACGGTGCGCCGCACCCCGAATCCGAACGTGTGCTCGTCCGCATCCGCGTAGCGGAGCTGCGAGAGCGGGATCCGGAACTCGGCGGTCCACCCGAGGGAGTCCACTCGCGTGGCGACGTCCCACACGCCGTTCCAGGAGGAGTCCTCGTTGGAGTCGTCGCTGACGGAGAAGTCCCGCTTCACCCCGTCCGGGTTCACGTAGAAGGCGAAGCCGGTCCGCCGGTCACGGTACGAGTCGACGTAGATGCCGATCTGGTCGGACGGGCCGCGGACGTCCCTCCGGCTGAGGGCCCGCATGATGCTGTCGGGGTGCGGGTCGTACGCGCGCACGAAGACGAAGAGGTCGTGCTCGTCGTAGGCGACGCGGAACTCGGTCCGGCACGTCGGGTCGCCGTCCGGCTCGGGGTCGTACTGACGGAAGTCCGCGACCGCGGTGGCGCGGGTCCAGACCCCGTCGTCGGCCAGGCCGTCCACGCGGACGTCCGCGGGCGTCCGGGCCGCCACCGCGGTCCGGACGGGTGCCGGCTCCGGCTGCCGCTGGACCGGCTGTGCCGCCGTACCGACGGGCACGAGAAGCGCCACACAAAGCCCCCCCGTCGCCACGCCTCGCATCGCCCCTCCCGCTCATCGCTTCCCGTGCCCTCTCGATGAGGTTGGATGGGTGAAAGAGACGAAAGGTTTCATTGCCCACAGGGGGCGTGAGCGTCAGCCCACCGCGCCGGCGAACTGCAGCTCGTGGAGGCGCGCGTACAGCCCACCCTGGTCGAGGAGCTCCCCGTGCGTGCCCTCCTCGCGCAGCTCGCCGTGGTGCAGCACGAGGATGCGGTCGGCGTTCTGCACGGTCGACAGGCGGTGGGCGATGACGAGCGACGTGCGTCCCTTCAGCAGCTCGTCCGTCGCCCGCTCGATCTTCTCCTCGATCTCCGAGTCCACCGAGCTGGTGGCCTCGTCCAGGATCAGGATCTCCGGATCGAACGCGAGCGCCCGCGCGAAGCTCACGAGCTGGCGCTCGCCCACCGAGAGCGTGGAGCCGCGCTCGCCCAGCGACTGCGCATAGCCCTTCTCCAGGCGCTCGATGAACGGGGCGGCCCCCAGGCGCTCCGCCGCCCGGCGCACCCGCTCGTCGTCGATCTCCGGAGATCCGAGGCGGATGTTGTAGGCGACGTCCTGGCTGAAGAGGAAGACGTCCTGCAGCACGAGCCCGATGCGCGCGCGCAGATCGGAGAGCCGCAGCCGGTCGATCGGCACCCCGTCCAGCAGGATCTGCCCGCGCTTCACGTCGTAGAAGCGCATGAGGAGGTTGATGACCGTCGTCTTGCCTGCGCCCGTGTGCCCGACGATCGCCATCTTCTCGCCCGGCGCCACCCGGAAGCTCACACCCTTGAGGACCCAATCGGGCTCGCCGTCCTCGCGCTCGCCGTAGGCGAACCAGACGTCGCGGAACTCGATCTCGCCACGCACGGGGTCGGCGAGCTCGAGGGGGTCCGGTGGGTCCACGATGTCGATCTCCCGGTCGAGCAGCTTGAAGACGCGCTCGGACGACGCCATCGCCCCCTGCAGGAGGTTGTACTTCTCCGACAGGTCCTGGATGGGGCGGAAGAAGCGGCGTGCGTACTGGAGGAAGGCGGCCACGACGCCGACCGTTACGCCGCCGGCGATGATCTGCACGCCGCCGTACCAGAGGATGAGCGCGAGGGCGATCGCCGTGAAGAACTCGATGACCGGGAAGAAGAGCGCGTAGTAGGTGATCGAGCGGAGGTGCGCCTCCAGGTAGTGTGCGTTCAGCTCCTGGTGGCGGCGGGCGTCCGCCTCTTCCCGGTTGAAGAGCTGCACCACGCGGATGCCCGTGAAGTGCTCGTGCAGGAAGGCGTTGAGCCGCGCGAGCCGCACCCGGATGTCGCGGTATGCGTCCCGGATCCTCGCGCGGAACACGAACGCCGCGATGAACACGAGCGGGAGGACGCTGAACGCCACCAGGGCGAGGCGCCAGTCCATGCGCAGCATCGCGACCACGATGAACAGGAGCGTGAACACGTCGCCGAAGACCGACACCACGCCGGAGCTGAACAGCTCGTTCAGCGTCTCGACGTCGTTGGTGATGCGCGTCATGAGCCGGCCCACCGGGTTCCGGTCGAAGAACCGGAGGTCGAGGCGCTGGAAACGCTCGAAGATCTCGGTGCGCAGGTCGTACATGACGCTCTGCCCCAGCCACGTGGTCAGGATGCCCTGCCCGTACTGGAGGGCGGCGCCGATCACCACTGCGCCCATGTAGGCGACGGCGAGCTTGGCCAGCAGCGCGTAGTCGGCGGCGGGGATCGCCCGGTCGATCACGACCTGGGTCAGCCACGGTCCCACGACCTCCATGGCGGAGCCGAGCATGAGCAGCGCGACCGCCGCGACCACCGGCAGCTTGTAGGGCCGCAGGTATCGGAGCAGCCTGCGCATGAGGCGTGCATCGTACGCCTTGCCCAGCGCTTCTTCTTCGACGTGGATGCCGGTCTCGGCCATGATCTCGAGCGGGAAGGACGATGTCGCGGGGATGGCTCGGCTCGGGCGGCGACACCGTACCCTCCGTGCGCGACCGCCGTTCCGCGGCGCGTGACACAGGCGGGGCGGCGCTCGCGTAAGGAGGCCCATGGACTCGCAGACGATCGGGCGTCGGCGCCCACGGGCGGTGGTACCCGGGCCGGCGCCGGCGGTCCGGCTCGCCGTGGCTCGGCCCCGCGTATTTCGCCGCCTACCTCGCGTACCTCTTCGCACGCCCCGAATCGGAGTCGCTCCACTGGGTCTCGCTGGTGGCCGTGCCGTTCGGCCTCACGCTGGCCACCGTACCCCGTGGGGACGGCGGGCGCGCACGGCGTGCCCTCGCCGCGCTCGGCCTGCGATGGGGCGGGCTCCGGGCGGGGTTGGTGTGGGCCGTGCCGCTCGGGCTCGTGCTCGGCGCCCTGCAGCTCCTGCTGTCTTCCAGGGCGGGGGCCATCCGGGTCTTCCTGGAGGACGGGAGCATCGCCTGGCTCCTTCCCATCGTGTTCCTCCTGATGTTCCTCACGGCAGGCTTCACGGAGGAGCTCTTCTTCCGCGGATTCCTGCAGCCGCGGCTCGAGCGGCTCACGGGGTCGGCCGCCGCGGGGCTGGTGCTCGCCTCGCTCTGCTTCGGCCTCTACCACCTTCCCTACGCGTACCTGAACCCGCGCTGGCCGTCGGCCGGCGACTGGGGCGCGGCCTGGACGGCTGCCCTCGGCCAGGGCGTGCCGGGCGGACTGATCCTCGGCGGCGTCTACCTCGGCTCGCGCCGGAACGTCGTCGCGTGCGCGGTCGTCCACGCGCTGATCAACACCCTCCCGGGGCTCACGATGGTGCACATCGGCGGACCGTAGGCCGCGCCGCGGACTGAAACTACCCAGGCATACTATTCCGTAGTAGTTTGTCTGGACACCCACGCTCAGCGAAGCCGAGGCCCGCCGTGAAGCCGCATTGGTTCTACATCCTCCTGTCCGTTTCCGCCTCGCCCCGCTACGGCAGCGCGATCCAGGACGACGTGCGCACCCTCAGCGACGGGAAGGTCCGGCTGTGGCCCGCCACGCTCTACGGATCGCTCGAGGAGCTCGCCTCCCGCGGCTGGCTGGAGGAGATGGAGGAAGGCGAGCGACCGAAGGGGATCGCCGGGCGCGAGCGCTTCTATCGCCTCACACCCCGGGGGCGCGACGCCCTGGAGGAGGAGGTCGCGCGGATGGAGGCGCTGGCCGACGCGGCCAGGGCGCGGCTCGGGAGCCGCCGGGCACAGGCATGATCTGGAGGCGTCTCTATCGGTCGGCGCTGTGGCTGATGCCCACGGGGCTGCGGCGCAAGCACGGCCCGGCCATGGAGGCGCTGTACACCCACGAGCTTCGGCGTGCGTACCGTGCGGGCAGGCTGCGCGGCATGGCGTCCGGGTGGTTGGGGATATGGGACGTGGTCCGCCGCGGGCTCTACGAGCGGTGGCGGACGCGAGGGAGTGGCGCGCACACACGGATGGGTGGCTCGCCCGGACGAGAACCGCAGCTCGAGTGGATGATGGATACGCTTCGACAGGACGTCGCGCAGGTATTCCGGTCGCTGGCCAGGGCGCCCCGCTTCGCGGTGATGGTCGTGCTCACGCTGGCGCTGGGGATCGGCGCCAACAGCGCGATCTTCAGCGTCGTGGACTCCGTGGTGCTGCAGCGGCTGCCGTTTCCGAAGGCGGACCGGTTCGTCCATCTGGCCTGGGATCGGGGCGGGTGGCTGCAGACCGGGGTGAGCCCGATCAAGTTCGAGTACTGGCGCGACAACACCGGCTCCTTCGAGGGGATGGCCACCTGGCGCTCGTTCCTCGCGCGTGTCGAGGTGGGCGACGGCGTCACCGGCGTCACCGGCCTGCGGGCGAGCCGGGATTTCCTTCAGGTGGTCGGCTACGAGCCCGCGCCTCGGACGCGATTTCACGGCGGCGGAGGACGTGCCGGACGGGCCGCGCGTGGCGCTGATCAGCCACGGCCTGTGGGAGGAGCGATTCGGGGGCGCACGCGACGCGGTCGGAAGCACGCTTCGGATCGACGAGGAGCCCTACACCGTGGTGGGGGTGCTGCCGGAAGCCTTCTCCTTTCCCCAGGTGCTCAACCGGATCGACGTGGTCGTGCCCCTCGGCCTGCGCGTGGACCCGAAGGACGAGGGGGCGAACTTCCCGATCATCGCCCGCCTGCGGGACGGCGTGGGGAAAGGTGCCGCAGCGGCCGACGTCGCCCGGCTGGACGCACCCTTCGCCGAGCAGTACCCCGACCAGGTCTACGACCCGGACGGGGGCATGAAGCTCGCGACGTTCGAGGAGCTGTACGTGGGCGACGCCGCGACAGCGCTGTGGGTCGTGATGGGCGCGGTCGGCCTGGTACTGCTGATCGCGTGCGCGAACGTCGCCAACCTGCTCCTGGCCCGGGCGGTGAGCCGCCGTCGCGAGGTCGCCTTGCGGGCGGCCCTCGGCGCGTCCCGCGGGCGGGTCGCGCGCTTCATCCTGACGGAGAGCGTCATCCTCGCGCTCCTCGCCGGTGCGGTCGGCCTGCTCCTGGCCCGGTGGGGGCTGAGTGCCCTGCTGGCGCTGTCGCCGGCCGAGCTGCCGCGCATGGACACGATCGGGGTCGACTGGCGGGTGGTGGCGTTCACCTTCCTCGCGGCGCTGACCACCGGGCTGCTCTTCGGGGGCGCCGCCGCGCTGCCCGCCATGCGCACCCGCCTCTCCGAGGTGCTCAAGGAGGGCGCACGCGGGAGCACGGGGGGTGGCCGGGGTCGGCAGACGCTGCTCGCGGCGCAGGCCGCGCTCTCCATGATGCTCCTGGTGGGGGCCGGCCTGCTCGTCGCCACCCTCGTGAGCCTGCGCAGCGTGGACCCCGGATTCGAGGCCGACGGGCTGGTGGCGGTACGATTCCCGTTCAAGCCGGCCGGGTACGGGACCGCCCACGACCTGTGGGAGCTCGAGCGCCGGATGGTGGCGCAGGCGGGACGGGCTCCCGGCATCGCCTCGCTGGCGGGCGCGTCGAACCTCCCGCTGGAGCGTGGCCTCAACCTCCCGATGTCCATCGGGGGCCGTCCCGACGACTTCGAGGGAGCGGTGGAATGGCGGGCGGTGACGCCGGGCTACTTCGGGATCCTCGGAATCGACCTGCTGGCCGGTCGCGCCTTCTCGGAAACGGACGAGGAGGGAGGGCCGCCGGTGGTGATCGTGAACGAGTCGTTCGTGCGCCGCTACTTCCCGGACGAGAGCCCCCTCGGACAGCGCGTCGACATCGGCCGCTATCGCGGGGAGTTCATCGACCCGTCGCTGGAGGGCCCGGGGGCCGAGATCGTGGGGGTGGTGGCGGACGTGCGCGAGGTGTCGCTGCGCACCGAGCCCCGGCGCACGGTCTATCAGCCGGCTGCACAGGCGCCGACGCTGCTCGCCGATGCGCTGGGGAGGATGCCCGTCTTCATCGCCCGCATCGCGCCCAGGCGGGGGAGGTGCCGAGCGCGTGCTGCGCGACGCGCTGCGTTCCGCTCGATCCCGGGCTGCCCGCGCCCGAGGTGCTTACGCTGAACGACGTGGTCTCCGAGTCCCTGGCGCGGGAGCGCTTCGGGGCGACGCTCCTGTCGACGTTCGCGGGGCTGGCGCTCGTGCTGACCGCCTTCGGCATCTACGGCGTGCTCGCCTACACGGTGCGGCGCCGCCGCCAGGAAATCGGGATCCGCATGGCGCTGGGCGCCGGGGGGCTGGCGGTGTCGCGCCTGGTGGCGCTGCAGGGTCTGACGCCGGTGGCCCTCGGCCTCCTGGCAGGAGCCGCCGGTTCCCTGGCGCTGTCCCGGGTGCTGGCGGGACTGGTGTGGGGCGTGAGTCCCACGGATCCGACGACGATCGTGTTGGTGGCGGCCGTCCTGCTGGCCGTTGCGCTCGCGGCGAGCTGGCTCCCGGCCAGGGAGGCCGTGCGCACCGACCCGGTGCGGTCCCTCGAGTCCCGAGTAGGCAGCCGATCCGCGAGGAAGGCCGGAGGCCCCCGAACGTGCGCACGGGGGCCTCCCCTCCGTTCCCGATGCGTCCCCGGGCGAGGCCCGGGGACGCTAGCCGATGGGCGCCCCGGCCTGCTCCGCGAGCTGCTGCGTGACCTTGCGAAGGAGCTCCTCGCGTTCGACGAGGCCCTCGCGGTAGGTCGCGGAGTCGGTGTGGACGATCTCCGTCCGGAGCTCCGAGAGGTAGCTGTCGAGCGCCTTTCGGAGAGTCTCGGCTTCCCTGGGTGTGAGGTCGATCTGGACCATTGTACCCTCCTTTCCCGGGACCCTGTCGAGCGGCGACCTGCACCGTCCCGACTCATCTTCCTACCCCCCAGACGGCGCAGGGTGCGGGTGGGGCTTGCTCAGCGCCTCCGGGCCGCCAGCGCTGCGGCCACCTCGTCGAGGTGCACGCCCCGCGGCGCGAAGCGCGGCGAGGAGGTGGTAGAGCAGATCGGCGGCCTCCTCCCTCGTGCGCTCCCCGTCACCCCGGGCCAGCGCCGCCACCAGCTCGGCCGTCTCCTCGCCCAGCTTCTTCAGGCGGAGGTTCTCGTCGTCGAGAAGGCGGACGGTGTAGCTCCTCTCGGGTCGCGCCCGCGCGCGCCCCGCCATCGTTGCGTCCAGCGCCACGAGCACGGCTCCGAGCCCCTCGGGGTCCGCCCCCTCGCCGAAGCACGTCGGATCTCCCGTGTGGCACGCGGGCCCGGTGGGGTGCACGCGCGCGAGCACCGCGTCGCCGTCGCAGTCGGCGTGCAGCGACACCACCCGGAGCACGTTCCCGCTCGTCTCCCCCTTCTTCCACAGCTGCGACCGCGACCGCGACCAGAAGTGCATCTCGCGCGTCGCCAGGCTGCGCTCCAGCGCATGCTGGTTCGCCCAGGCCACCATGAGCACCCGCCCGTCCCGGGCGTCCTGCGCCACGACGAGCACGAGGCCGTCCTCGCCGTACGAGAGCCCCTCCAGATCGTCGGCGTTGCCCAACGCCCGGTCGTTCATGCGGCCGCTCCTTCCCCGTCGTCCACGCTGCGCACGGCGATGTCCCACCCTGCGAGGGCGGACTTGAGCGCGCCCACTGTCGTGAGGCCGTCGTGCAGGATCCCGGCAACCAGCGCCGCCGAGGCCCGCCCCACCGTGAAGGCTTCGCGGAGGTGCTCCGCGGCACCGGCGCCCCCGGACGCGATCACGGGCACGGGGACGGCGTCGGCCACCGCCCGGGTGAGCGCCAGGTCGTAGCCGGTGCGGGCCCCGTCGCGGTCGATGGAGGTGAGGAGGATCTCGCCGGCGCCGCGCTCCTTGCACGCCGCTGCCCACGCCACCGCGCCCAGATCCGTCGGCCGCGACCCCCCGTGGGTGTAGCAGCGCCAACCGTCGCCTGCGCGCGCCGCATCGATGCTGGCGACCATGCACTGGCTCCCGAAGCGCTCGGCGCCGAGGGACAGCAGGCTTGGATCCCTCACGGCCGCGGTGTTCACGCTGACCTTGTCGGCGCCTGCGCGCAGGAGTGGGCCGATGTCGTCGGCCGAGCGCACGCCGCCGCCGACGGTCAGCGGGATGAAGAGGGTCTCGGCGGTGCGGCGCACCGTGTCGAGCAGCGTGCCCCGTCCCTCGCGGGACGCGGACACGTCGAGGTAGACGATCTCGTCGGCTCCCTCGGCCTCGTAGCGGGCCGCGAGCTCCACCGGATCGCCTACGTCGCGCAGCCCCTCGAACCGGGTCCCCTTCACCACGCGGCCATCCTTCACGTCGAGGCACACGATCACGCGCGGACGGAGCATCAGTCGATCCGCTTCATGCGCACGGCACCCTTGGTGCTGAACACGCTGTCCCCCTCCGCCATCGCCTGGCGCAGGGCGAGACCCACGGCCTTCACCGCGGCCTCGACCCGGTGGTGGCGGTCCTCGCCTCGGAGCACCCGCACGTGCAGCGTGGCCCCCAGGTTGGTGGCGAAGGAGTGCAGGAAATGCGTGTACAGCTTGGAGGGGAGCGGGCCCACGTAGTACGGCCGACCGCCCAGGTCGATGGCCGCCTCGGCGAGGGACTCGTCCATGGGCACCTGCGCCCAGCCGTAGCGCGCCGCCTTCTCGGGGACCTCGTCCTTGAGCGCCAGGCCGAGCGTGATCGCCACGTCCTCGACCAGGTGGTGTCGCAGGTCGCCCGCGGCTTCGATCGTGATGTCCAGCCCCGCATAGCGCGCCAGCGTCTCGACCATGTGGCTGAGGAAGCGGTCGGCGATCTGCACGCCGGCCTCGCCGGTGCCGCGGCGCACCTGGCACAGGATCTGGGTCTCTCGGGTCTCCCTCTGCAGCTTGCTCACGTTTCTTCTCCCACCTGCTCTCTGTCGTCGACGGATCGGTCTCCGGCCGTGCCCCAGCGCGCTGCGAGTCGCGCCGGATCCAGGACCCCGGTGTACAGCGCCATCCCCACCACCGCGCCGCCGGCACCCTCGCCGTCCAGCCAGGCGAGCTCGTCTTCGGTCGTGACGCCGCCGGAGACCCACACGGGATGCGCCGTCGAGCGCAATGTATGCGCAACCGCCTCCCGCTGCGATCCCCGCCAGTCGGCCCTCGCGCCCCACGTCGGTGGCGAGCACGCCCGCCAGGGGCAGCCCGGCCATGCGTTGAAGGAAATCGGCCACGCTCAGGCCGGAGCCTTCGGTCCAGCCCTTGCGCAGCACCTGGCCCTCGCGCGTGTCCGCGGCGACCACCACGCGTCCGGGGTGACGCGCGACGAGCGCGGCGAGCCAGCGCGGGTCGTCCAGGGCGCGGGTACCCACCACCACGCGGTCGGCACCGGCTCGGAGGAGGGCGGCCACCCTCGCGTCGTCCCGGATGCCTCCCCCGACCTGCGTGTCGGCGGGTGTGGCGCCGATCAGCTCCTGAAGCAGCGACAGGTTGTCTCCGGCGCCCAGGGCGGCGTCGAGGTCCACGAGGTGGAGCGTGCGGAAGCCCGTGCGCCACCAGCGCTCCGCGACCGCGACGGGGTCGGGGAGGGAGACGCGCTCGTCCTCCGGGCCGACCGCCGACGAGCTGCACGCAGCGCCCTCCCCTCAGGTCGACGGCCGGCGCGACGATCATCGTCGGCCTCCCGCCAGGGCGACCCAGTTGGCCAGGAGGATGCGTCCCCGCGCCGAGCTCTTCTCGGGGTGGAACTGCACGCCCCAGGTCCGGGCGCGGCGAACCGCGGCCGCGAAGCGCACGCCCCCGTACTCGCTCCAGGCGATCGCGTCCCCGGGGTCGTCCGGCTGCGCACACGAACGAGTTGGCGTAGTACGCGACCAGGGGCTTCGTGCCGTGGAAGATCGGGTCGTCCGCCGTCTCGACGTCGTTCCACCCCATCTGGGGGACCACGGGGGCGCGCAGCCGCACGACGCGTCCCGGCACCAGCGCCGATGCCGGATCCCGCGGACTCCTCGCTGTCCGTCGAACAGGAGCTGCATCCCCAGGCAGATGCCGAGGCACGGGAAGCCCCTCCGCGAGCGCCCGCCACAGCGGCGCCCGGTCCGGCGGCAAGCGCGGCCGCGGCGGCGCCGAACGCCCCGACGCCGGGAAGGACGAGGGCGTCCTGTCCGAGCGCCTCGTCCCAGTCGGCGCGTGACGCGCACCGTAGCGCCCGCGCGCTCCAGGGCCTTGCCCAGGGAGTGCAGGTTGCCCGCGCCGTAGTCGAAGAGGGCGACGTTCATCGGCTCCGCCAGGTACGCGTCCAGTGCCTCGAAGAACCGCGCCATGAGCGGCCACGGCGCGACCGTCAGGCGGAGCGCGTCAGCGCCGTCGGGCATGTCGCCCGGAAACGGCCGCACGGCCACGCCCTTCGCGCGGACCGCGAGAGCGTCCCGTATCGCGTCCCCCGAAGGAGCCCGGAAGAGGATGAAGTTGGCGGACGACGGGAGCGGCCCGAGTCCGCGCGCCGCGAGCATCTCCTCCGCCCGGGTGCGGTTCGCGACGCATTCGGCCACCGTGCGCGTCACCCACCCCTCCTCGTCGGCGAGCGCGGCTGCCCCCGCCGCCCCGGCCAGGCGACCGACCTTGTAGGGTCCCCGGGCCTTCTCGACCTCGGACACCGTGGACGGCGCTGCCACCGCGTAACCGATGCGCATCCCCGCGAGGCCGAACGCCTTCGAGAGCGTCCGCGACACGAGCAGCCGCGGGTGCTCGGCCGCGCGCGTCGCCGAGCGGCTCCCCGCCGAAGTCGATGTAGGCCTCGTCGAGGAGGAGCAGCGGGCCGTCCTCGCCCGACCCCGTCGAGCAGCGCGTCGATCCAGGCCCGGGGCGTGACGTGTCCGGTGGGGTTGTTCGGTCGGCACACGTAGACCAGGGCGGGACCGCCCGCGAGCAAACGTTCCGGGTCGTCGAGGGCGTCCGCCCACGGCGTGAGGCGAGCACGCATCCCGTTCATGCGTGCCAGCGGCGTGGCCATCGAGAAGGTCGGCGCGGCGATCGACACGAAATCCCCGGGCCGCCCCCCGATGCGCGGTACGTGCAGTCGAGCACGTCGTCCGAGCCGCACCCGGTGGCGATGCAGTCCTCGGCGACGCCCGCCCGCGTGGCGGCCGCTGCGCGCAGGTTGTCGGCGTAGAGGTCGGGGTAGCGGGCCAGCGCGTCGTGGTCCGCGCGGCGCAGCACCTCCAGGGCGGCGGGGTGCGTGCCCCACTGGTTGGTGTTGTCGCTCAGGTCGAGCGCCACCGGCGTGCGGTCGAAGTGGTAGCGCTTCAGCTCCCGGTAGTCCTCGCGGGGGAACGGGCTCATGGGCTTCTCCTGGGCGCCTGTCGCGCTCGGGCGGCCGCCGCGTGGGCGGGCAACCCCTCCGCCTCGGCGAGCAGGGCGACGTCGTCCGCCAGGGCGGCCGCGCCCTGCTCGGTGATCTCCTGCACCGTGTACGACCTCAGGTAGTGCTGCGTGGACAGCCCGGAGAAGCTGCGCGCCCGGCCCGCCGTGGGCAGCACGTGGTTGGCGCCGGTCATGTAGTCGCCGAAGGCCACGGAGGCCCACGGGCCCACGAACGTGGTGCCCGCCGTGGCGATGCGCGAGGCCAGCGCCTCGCCGCCGGAGATCATCAGCGAGAGGTGCTCCGGCGCGTAGGCCTCCGCGAAGGCGATGGCCTCGTCCTGCGAGTCTGCCACGAGCAGGGCGCCGGAGGCCGCCAGCGCGGCAGCCGCCACCTCACGGCGTGGCGCCGCCTCGAGGCGCGCGACCAACGCCTCGCGGACGCCGCTGGCGAGCGCGGGCGCGGTCGTCACGAGCACGCACGCAGCGTCCGGGTCGTGCTCCGCCTGCGCCAGCAGCTCGCACGCGACCAGGTCGGCGTCGGCGGTGGCGTCGGCGAGGACGAGCACCTCGGACGGACCGGCCGGGGCGTCGATGACCACGCGGCCCGCCACCTGCCGCTTGGCCTCAGTGACCCAGCGGTTGCCGGGACCCACCACCGCGTCCGCGGCGGGGATGGTGGCGCGTCCCCCAGGCCATCGCGGCCACGGCGCCTGCGCCGCCCACGGCGAAGAGCCGGTCGGCTCCGCCGATGGCGCACGCGGCGAGCACCTCGGCCGACGGTTCGCCGGAGGGGGTCGGGGGCGAGCACACGATCACCTCGCGGACGCCGGCGGCCCGTGCGGGCACGACGCCCATGAGCACCGAAGAGGGATACGCGGCGCGGCCCCCCGGGGCGTAGACGCCCACGGTGTCCAGGGGGGCCCACCGCCGCGTCACTCGTACCCCCGGCTCCACGTCCAGCGTCACGTCGGAGGGGAGCTGGGCCTCGTGGAAGCGGCGGATGTTCACGGCGGCGCGCTCGAGCGCCGCCCGCACCGCGGGGTTCAGCGCGGCCGCGGCCTCGTCCCAGCGTGGTCGCGGCACCTCCAGTGAGGTGAGGCGGACGCCGTCGAAGCGCTCGGCCATCTCGAGCAGCGCCTCGTCGCCGCGCGCCCGCACCTCCGCGAGAAGGGCGGCGACGGCGGCGGTGAGGTCCGGCTCGCCCACAGGGGCACGCAGGAGGAGGTGCCGGCGTAGGTCGGGTGCGAGGTCGGCCAGGCGGCCCTCGGCGAAGAGGCGCAGCGGATCGGAGCCGCTCATGGCATGAGCCTCTCGATGCGGGTGACCAGGATTCCTTCGGCGCCCAGCGCCTTGAGGCGCGCGATCGTCTGATAGACCTGGTCCGCGTCCACCACCGCGTGTGCGGCCACCCACCCGTCGCCGTCCAGCACCTCGACGATCGTGGGGCCGTTGATGCCGGGGATGACCTCGCGTACCTCGGAGAGCCTTCCGCGGGGCACGTTGGCCATCAGATACCGCTTGGCCTCGGCCCGTAGCACGGACTCGAGCGCCGTGCCCAGCTCGCGGACGGCGGGCGCCACGCGCGGGTCCTCGAGGGCGCCCGGGTTCGCCACCAGGCGCGCCGTGGACGTCATGATCGTGTCGATCTCCCTGAGCTGGTTCATGCGCAGCGTCGAGCCCGTCGACACGAGATCCACGATCACCTCGGCCACGCCCAGGTGGGGGGCGATCTCGGTGGCGCCGGTCACCGGCGCGATCTCGATCGGAATCCCGAGCGCCTCGAAGTAGCGCCGCGCGATGCGGGGAAAGGACGTGGCGACCCGGGTCCCCGCCGGGAGGTCGGTCAGCGACGCGGCCGGCGAGTCGTCGCGGACGGCGACACACAGGCGGCAGAAGCCGAAGCCCAGGTCGAGCACCTCGGCCACGTCGCGGCCGCTTTCCGCCACCAGATCCGCGCCGGTGATACCGACCTCCGCGGCGCCGTCGGCGACGTACTCGGGGATGTCGGCGGCGCGCACGAACAAGGCCTGGAAGTCCTGTCCCAGGTCCGCTACCAGCGCCCGGTCGCCCCGCAGCGTCGGCCGCAGCCCCGCCTGCTCGAGAAGCGCCACCGCCTTCTCGGACAGGCGCCCCTTGTTGGGCAGCGCCACCCGGATGCGGCCTTTCGTCGAATCGGTCATGCTCCCGTCTCCCGCCGTTCGTGCCTCCCGGAGCTCTCGCCCGGGACAAAAAAAGACCGCGGCCCGATCTCTCGGGCCGCGGTGGGATGCTTCGCTGGACTCGCGTCCTAGGCGCGCACCGCCCTCCCGCCACCCGTGTGGGTCGCGTGGTGATGATGGTGGTGCCGGACGCGGATCGTATGGCTCATGGTCCGAAGAAGCTGGCCGCGGGACCGGAAAGGGTCAAGGGCCCGCCTCCGGGCGCTCGGCCCGGATCGTGACCAGATACCCAAGACCGCGTACAGGGGAAGTAGCACATGCTGGCGAACAACGTGTCACCGCCGGACGTACCGAGGCACTCACGAGCGGGGCCGGCTCTTCATCCCCTCCACGACGGGACGCCCGTCCGCGTTCGCCAGGTCCCAGCTCGTCTGGTGAACCAGGCGCACGATGCGCGTCATCTTGTCGTAGTTGATCCGGTCGGCGTCGTCCCGCGGCGTGTGGTAGTCCGGGTGCAGCCCCGTGAAGAACCACATCGCCGGCACGCCGTTCTGCAGGAACGGCCAGTGGTCGCTCCGGCGCAGCAGGTTCGACTCGTTGTTGTCGTAGCGCATGCGCAAGGTCAGGCCGTACGCCTCGTCGGCGGCCTGCACCGCGGCAGCGAGCTCCGGCGTGCGGCTGTAGCCGAGGATGTTCACCGCGTTGGCGTTCGAGTCCGCCGGCTGGGGCTCGAGACCGCGGAACCGTCCGCCGCCGTCCGCCGGCACCTCCTCGTTCCGCCCGATCATGTCGAGGTTGAGCACCGCGGCCGTGCGCGGCATGGGGAAGAGCGGCCGGAGCGTGTAGTACCAGGCCCCCAGCAGGGGGCCGCGCTCCTCCGCATCCCAGACCGCGAACATCACCGAGCGGCGGGGGTGCTCCCCGCGCCTGGCGGCGTCCGCGTAGGCCGCGGCGATCGCCATCACGCCCACGGTGCCGGAGGCGTTGTCGTCGGCGCCGTTGTACACGCCCGTGCTGTCGGCGCCGTTGTGGTCGTAGTGGCCTCCGATGATGATCACCTCGTTGCTCAGCTCCGGATCGGAGCCCTCGATCATCGACAGGATGTTGCGGCCCTCGGTGACGTGCCGCTCGACCGCGGTGGTGAGGCTGGCGCGGGCACCCTGCAACGTGACGACGCCGAGCCCGTGCTCCGCGGCCTCCGACGCCTCCGCCAGGGAAGCCAGCATGCGGCCGCTACCCGCCACCAGCGCCTCCGCGAGCTCGGTGGAGATCTCGGCCCCGGGGATCGTGACGTCCTCCGCCCAATCGCCGAGGGTGAACCGCTCGATGCGCCTGGGCTCGCCCGGCCACGCGGCGGCGTTCATCCGGGCCCAGTCCTCGGATTCCGCGCGGCCCGGTGCGTAGCGCACGAACAGGATGCCGGCTGCGCCCCGCTCCTGCGCGGCGAGGGCCTTGCGCCACGGACGGCTCGCCTCGGCCGTCACCAGGCCGTCGAAGGGGCTCGCCGGGTCGTCGGCTCCGGGCTCCCCGTCCAGCGCGAGCACGATCCGGCCGCGCACGTCCTGCCCCTGGTAGTCGTCCCACCCGAGCCGGGGCTCCACGATCCCATAGCCCGCCCACACGACGCGGCCCGACGCGGAGGCGTTCGCCGCGAAGCTCGCCGGCGTCCAGCCCTTCCCGGGCGCACGGGCGCCGCCCGCGCCCGAGACCGTCAGCGTGTTTCCGTCGCCCAGGCTGACCCACACCATGTCGAAGCGCTGGTCGTAGGTCCCGGCGTCGCCGGCCGGCTCCAGCCCCAGCGAATCGAAGCGCGCCCGCACCCAATCGGCCGCCTCGGCGTGCTCGGGGGTGCCCACCAGGCGACCCTGCATGGAGTCGGCGGACAGGGCGTGGAGGTCGGCCGACAGGCGGGCCTCGGTGATGGCGTCGCTCCCGGGGGCGCCGGTGTCCGAGCAGGCTGCGAGGGGGAGCGCGAGGGAAAAGGCTACGATCCGGAGGTCCAGGCGGCGCATGGCGACAATCTCCTGACTCGGTTTCGGGGCGGGAAACATGCGGCGTCCGGGGGCCGTGCGCGAGCGGCCGGGAGACCATCGCCGCGGTGTCGGGGTGGCCGCCTTCCGATATCAGGAATCTTTCGCTGCAACGATCCCCTCATCTATACTTCCCCGCCATGCCTGCCCCCTCGCTGTTCGACCGTATCCGTCGTGCCCGCATCGTCCAGGTGTTGCTGGTCTACCTGGGCGCGTCGTGGGCTGTGCTCCAGATCGCCCAGGTGCTCTCCGAGTCCCTCTCGCTTCCCGAGTGGGTCATGCCCGTGGCGATCCTCCTCCTCCTGGTGGGCCTGGTGATCATCCTCGCCACCGCCTGGGTGCAGTCGCTGCCGGGCACCACCGCCGCAGAGGAAGCGGGCGAGCGCCCCACGGACTGGCAGGTCGCACCCGCCGAAGCGCTCGCGTCCCTCAAGGCCGGGAAGCTTCCCCACCTGACGTGGGGACGGGCGATCCTGGGGGGCATTGCGGCGCTGTGCCTCCTCTTCGGGGGCGCCGGGCTCTACGTGCTCGTCACCGGAGGGCGGGCGCCGGGCTTCGGACCGCAGGAGGTGGGGGCGCGCGAGGCCGCCGAGGGCATCGCGGTGCTCCCCTTCAGCGTCACCGGAGGCACAGACCTCGACCTGTGGCGCGAGGGCATGGTGGACGTGCTGTCCACCAACCTCGACGGCATGGGGGGATATCGTACGATCGACGCGCGCACCGTCATGGCGCGCTGGCGGGAGAAGGTCGACGGGGGCGGCGCTCCGGATCTGCGCACCTCCCTGGAGGTGGCGGGGGCCACGGGCGCGCGCTTCGGGCTCGTCGGGAACCTGGTGGGCAACCCCGGGGGGGTGCGCGTCGCCGCCGACGTCTACGACCTCTCGTCGGGGGACAAGGTCACGCAAGCCTACGTGGAGGGCCCGGCCGACAGCGTCCTGGCGCTGGTGGGCCGGCTCACCGTCGACCTGACCCGGGAGCTGCTCGCTTCCACCGGCCAGCAGGTCATGCAAGCGCCGCGCACGGCCGGCATCACCACCGAGTCGCTGGAGGCGCTGCGGCATTACCTGGACGGCGAAGCGGCGTACCGGAAGGCCGACTTCGCCACGGCTTCGGCGGCCTTCGAGCGCGCGGTGGAGGCCGACTCCACGTTCGCCCTGGCCTGGTACCGCCTGTCCAGCGCCTACGGGTGGATGGAGAACCTCAACAGTGACGTGGCGGCCCGGGCAGGGGCCCACGTGGAAGCGCTGGCCGACCGGCTTCCCATGCGGGAGCGCTCCCTCATGCTGGCGACGGAGCGGGGCATGAGGGAGCGCGACCTGTCCGCGCTCACGGACCTCCGCCAGGCGGCGTCCAAGTACCCCGACGACCCGGAGGTGTGGTTCGAGCTGGGCGAGTTCCATCGTCACGTGGGCGTGGACGCCGGCGTCGCCACGGACGCCGACGCCCTGGAGGCGTTCGGCAAGGCCGTATCCCTCGACCCCACGTTCGCGCCGTACTACATCCACTACATCGAGTCCCTCCTCGGCGCCGGCCGGGCCCCCGAAGCGGCTTCGGCGCTGCAGACGTACCGCGGGCTGGCCGGACCGGACGCCCAGCCGCACCTGTCGCTGGCCGTGGCTCTCCTCGGAGACGACGAGGATCTGCGCCAGCGGACGCTGGCCGCCCTGGATACGGTCTCCGACGAGGTCATCGGCCGGATGGGATCGGAGCTCCCCTGGACCGACGGGCTGGATCCCCAGATGGTCCTGAGGACGCTCGAGGCAGCCTACGCCGCCACCGGCGACGGTAGCTTTCTCTGGTGGTCGTCCGGGCTCCAGCTTCACCAGGGGCGCATACGGGACGCCGCGGCGACCGTGGCCGATCCGTCGTTCGCGGCCGTGCCGCGTTTGAGGACGGTGGCCGCCCTCACCCAGCTCGACATCGAGGTGCCCGAGTCGCTGCGCGGGGCCGCACAGGACCTCGACGTCTGCCCGGACCGGGAGGATGCCGGGGAGGCGTGCATGTACGCTGCGGGCTCCCTGGCCGCGATGAAGGGCGATCGCCCGACGTGGAGGAAGTGGGTGGACCGGAACCACGGGTTGGGCACCCGCTACCAGGACGAAGGTCAGGTGGCCCACGGGAAGGAGCACGAGGCGTTGGCCCAGGCGTTGGAGGGGATCTGGGCGCTGGTGCAGGACGAGAACACCGCGACGGCCGGCGACAAGCTCACCGAGGCGGCGAACCGCCTTCCCGGGGAGCTGGCATACCTCACGCGCCTCCGGCTGGCCGAGGCTCTCTCTCCCGACAACCCTCGAGGAGCGGCGACCGTCCTGGAGGTGATGACCAGCGGGCCTTTCGCTCCCTACGCGCAGGTCCGCCTGGGCCGCCTGAAGGAGCGGCTCGGCGATACTGCGGGTGCGAAGGCCGCGTACCAGAGGGCCGCCGACATCTTCGTCGACGCGGACCCGGACCTCTCGTGGGCCCGTGAGGCGCGTGACGGTGTAGCCCGCCTGGGCGGATGAGATGCGCACCGTTACGCTTCCGATCGCGGGATGGCCCGTAACCCGATGACCAGCAGGGACCGATGACCGACCGACCCCCGCTCTTCGACCGCCTCAAGCGCGCGCGCATCGTCCAGGTGCTCCTCGTCTACCTGGGCGCCTCCTGGGGCGTGCTCCAGCTCGCCGACGTGCTCACCGGGACCGCGGGCCTGCCGCAGTGGGTGGGCGCGTTCACGCTCCTGCTTCTGGCAATCGGCCTGGTCATCATCCTCGCCACGGCGTGGGTGCAGTCGCTACCGAGCACGACGGCGGCCGAGGAGGCGGGTGAGCGCCCGACGGACTGGCAGGTCGCCCCGGCCGAAGCGCTGGCAAGCCTCAAGGCGGGCAGGCTGCCGTACCTGACGTGGGGACGCGCGATCATGGGCGGCGTGCTGGCGCTTTGCCTGCTGTTCGGCGGCGCGGGTCTGTACGTGCTCGTGACCGGCGGGCGCGCGCCGGGCCTCGGGCCGCAGGAAGCGGGCGCCCGCGAGGCCGCCGAGGGCATCGCGGTGGTTCCCTTCACCGTCACGGGTGGCGACAACCTGGACCTCTGGCGCGAGGGCATGGTGGACCTGCTGACTACCAACCTCGACGGTCTGGGTGGGTTCCGGACGATCGACTCGCGCACGGTGATGGCGCGCTGGCGGGAGAAGGTCTCCGGGAACGAGGCGCCGGACCTCCGCACGGTGCTGGAGGCCGCCGCCGCCACCGACGCGCGCTACGGGCTCGTCGGCACGGTCGTGGGCAACCCGGCGGGCATCCGGCTGAGCGCCGAGATCTACGACCTCTCCTCGGGTGACAAGGTGGCCCAGGCCTCGGAGGAAGGAGGGGCCGAGGACTTGCTCGACCTGGCCAGCCGGCTTTCCGTGGCGCTGACGAGGAGCCTGATCGGCGCGTCGGGGACGGGCGTCGTGCAGGCCGAGCGGCTGGAGGCGCTCACCACCAACTCCCTTCCGGCGCTGCGGGCATACCTGGAAGGCGAAGCGGCGATGCGCCACGCCGACTTCGCGCACGCCGCAGCCTCGTACGAACGGGCGGTGGAGCTGGACTCGATGTTCGCGCTGGGTTGGTACCGGCTCTCGGATGCCTATGGCTGGCTGGAGGACATCGGGAGCGAGACGGGCGCGCTTGCGGCGCAGCGGGCGCTCACGATGTTGGACCGCCTGCCCGCCCGGGAGCGCATCATGGTGGAGGCCACGGAGGCGGCCAGAAAGGGAGACGCCTCGTACTACCCGACGCTGCGCGACGCCGTGCAGCGGTACCCCGACGATCCCGACATCTGGTACCAGCTAGGCGATTTCATCTACCACGTGGCCATGCCCACCGGCCTGGCCACGCAGGAGCAGTCGGCGGAGGCGTTCGAGCACGCCATCGACCTCGACCCGGGCTTCGGGCCCTACCAGGTCCACCCCATCGAGTTCGCCGTCGCCCGGGGCGACAGGACCGACGCCGAGGGGCGCGTCGCGCGCTACGAGGAGGCGACGCAGGACGAGCGGCACGATACGGAGTACGAGGTGGCCATCCCACTCCTCATGGGTGACTCCGCCGAGGCGGCAGCGGCGATCCAGACGTCCCTGGGTGTGGACATGGGAATCCTCGGCCGCATCCGCACCGAGTTCGCCAACAAGACGGATCGGAACGACCGGCTGGTGGATCTGTCGTGGGCGAACCGGAACCGGGCCGGCGCCGATCACCAGTGGCTCCTCTACCTCCTGGGTACAGAAGGGCGGATGTCCCGAGCCGATCGGCTCCTCGACTCCCTGGACGTGTCTGCGGGCAACAAGGGGCTGGCGGTGGGGTGGTATCAGGGCACGTGGAAGACGGCCAAGGACCTTCCCCACGCAGCCGTCGCACGCGCATCCACGTGCGAGTCACCGGCGGTGAGCCTGCAGTGCCAGATGTTCGTGGGGTGGGGCCTTGCGCGCAGCGGCGACGTGCAGGGCGCGCGTGAGTCGGCGCGCATCCTCCGCCGCCACGCCGAGGGCACGGACGAGACCTCGTTCGCCAACGAGGCCGGCGCGCTCGTCGAGGGGGCCATCGCGGTGGCCGAGGGCCGTTCGGACGAGGCGCGCCGTTTGCTCGGCCCCCTCACCCGCGGGACGGGGAACCAGGGAAGCCTGGCGAGGACCTCCCTCGGCGAGGTCGAGTTGGCCGCCGGGAACACCGCGGAAGCGGTCCGCTACCTGCAGGGGAACCTGGTGGGCGACTACCTGCGGATGCACTCGACCCTTCTCCTGGCGAGACTCCACGACCAGCGCGGCGAGGCCGACGAGGCGCGCCGCTACTACCGGAGCTTCGTCACGATGACCCGGCGCGGCGACCCCGACCTGCCGGAGATCGTCGAGGCGCGGGCGGCGCTGGAGCGGCTGGGCGGCTGAGGCCTACCGGGCCTCGTCCTTCACCACCACCCCTCCCTTCATCACCCAGCGGACGCGCTCCAGCTCGGTGATGTCCCCCAGCGGGTCGCCCGCCACGGCCACCAGGTCGGCGAAGCGGCCGGGGGCGACGGAACCGACGCGGTCCTGCCAGCCGATCACCTCCGCGGCCAGCCCGGTCGCGGCGACGATCGCGTCCATGGGCGGCTGGCCCAGCCGCACGCGGACGGCGAGCTCGTGTGCGTTCATCCCGTGGGGGATCACTGCGGCGTCGGTGCCGAAGGGGATGTCGAGCCCGGCGGCGAGCGCCTTCCTGAAGGACGCGTACTTCACTTCCGCGATCTCGCGCGACCGCTCCAGCTCCGAGGCCGGTGTGCTCGTGGAATCCTCGTGCGCGAGCGTCCACTCCGAGGTGAAGGGCGTCGGCACGTAGAAAGCCCGGCGCTCCCTCAGCATGGCGATCGCCTCGTCGTCGAGCATGCTCCCGTGGTCGATGGTGTGCACGCCCGCCCGGAGCGCCGCCTTGATCCCCTCGGTGCCGTGGGCGTGTGCGGCCACGGTCGTGCCCCAGTGCGCGGCCTCCTCGACGGCGGCGAGGGAGCCGGGCGCCAGGGGGGTGACCGCAGTCGCGACGCGGAGGATCTCCCGGATGTTCATGTCATCCGCCGTAGATCCGCTTCGTCAACGCCGGAACCACGCCCATGACGCGCGCGGTCAGCGCGAGCTGACCGCAGTGGTAGTACTCGTGTGCCACGCCGTGCTCGAACCAGGCCAGGCGGGTGCCCGGCAGCCCGTCGAAGCGATGGATGTGCTGCAGCATGTGCAGCTCTCCCGCCTCACGGAACGCCGCGTCCAGCTCCCGGTGCGTGTCGCGCAGGAGCGCGAGTTGCTCCTTTTTCGACCGTCCCCGCGGGAGATCGCCGGCGTGCTCTGCGATCAGGTCGGGGTAGGGGGAGCGCCGGAAGTCTCCATCCTCTCGCAGCAGCTCCTTCATGAGCAGCCCGGACTCCAGGATATGGTCCACGAGCTCGCGCACGGTACGGAACCCCTCGGCCGGGCGCTCGTCGAAGCGATCCGCTGGGAGGTTCTCGACCTCCGCGATCACGCCCTGGCGCACGCCCGCCCACCCCTCGAGCGCCTCCTCCAACAGATCTCCATACTCCGTCTTCGCCATGCTTCCCTCCTCGTTCGATCGGCTCGCCGGCAGCCGTGGCACCACCTCAGCGCCAGGCCATCTCCGGCAGGAGCTCCGCCTGCATTTCGCACATCCGGTCCACCAGCTCGATGGCCTGTCGGTGCGAGTGGCACGTCGGGTCGAGCAGGACGGCCTGCAGCAGCTTGTCCTTCGAGCGCTCGACGAACGCTTCCACGAGCAGGGCGGATATGCTCACCTGCGTATGCAGGATCGCGGCCACCGCCTCCGGGAGCGGCGCCATCCGCCGGGGATGCATCCCTTCGCCATCCACGGTGGCCGGCACCTCCACGACGGCGCCGTCCGGCAGGTTCGGGATCCATCCCTCGTTGGGCACGTTCACGGCCGCCAGGTCGTGCCGGATGCCCAGCGTCAGGCCCTCGATGATCGGGATCGCCAACTCACCGGAGGGGTTGATGCGCTCCTCCGTCTGTCCCTCGCGGGCTTCGCGCGACGGACGGATGCGCCCCGGATGCTCGTCGTGGAACAGCTTCGTCTCGGTGGGCGCGTCCTGGAGGTTGTAGATCCACGTCGGGACCTTCCCGCCCTCCCACGGATGGCCCTCCCGCGGGTCGTAGTAGAACTGGAGCTTGTCGCTCGCCAGGAATTCCTCCGCCCAGCGGATGTACTCGCCCGTGTGGTTCGCCCCGGGGGACGGGTAGAGACCGAAGGTGCGCAGGAGCGTGCGCTGCAGGGCGATGTCGTCCCAGTCGCTCAGCCAGTGCGCCTCGCGCTCCCGGGCGCGCAATCTGGGGTAGAGATCCTCGCCGGTCGCTCGGCTGCGGATCTCCTGGAACCACGTGATGTGGTTGAGCCCGCACGCGTAGGCCTCCAGGTCCTCCTCGGGGTGGCCGAGCAGTCGGCACACCTGCTCACGCCCGTGCACGAAGCCGTGGCAGAGACCGACGACCTTGGCGGAGGTGAGCCGCACCTGCGCCTCGCACAGACGGGTGAGCGGGTTCGTGTAGTTGAGGAGCCACGCGTCGGGGCAGGACCGCTCCACGGCACGCGCGATGTCGACCGAGGGGGCCATGTTGCGCAGCGCGTGGAAGAGCCCACCGGGGCCTCCGTTCTCGCCGTAGATCTGGCGAAACCCGTACATGCGCGGCACGTGGAAGTCCTGGGCCCAGTAGTAGTAGCGGTCGACCTCGATCGCCATCACCACGTAGTCGGCGCCGTCGAGCGCCCGGTCGAGCTCCGTGGTCGTGTCCACGAGGTGTCGGCGCCCCAGCTGCTCGCCGAGGAAATGCGCGTACGTCCGGTTGCGCTCGAGGCCCTCGCCCAGCGTGTCCATGAGCACGATGTCCGCTCCGGCCTCCGCCAGGGCGTCGCTCAGATAGATGTCGCGCAGCGTGGCCGGGCCGAACTCCCGGCTGCCCGCACCGACCAGCACGATCTTGAGGCTCATGGCCACAGTTTGCCGCCCCCGGCGCCGCGGCGTAAGGGGGTATGCTTCCGAGCGGGAGGCCGGCCGGGCCCGGGCACTTTCCCTCGGCGCCGGCAGGTTCTATCGTCCAGACGGCGGGTAGATGAGCCGCGTGGAGGACTCCATGAAGCGCGTCGTGAGCTTCGTCCTCAACGGGGATCCCACCTCGCTCGACGTGGATCCGCGTCGAAGACTCCTTTGGGTGCTGCGGAGCGACCTCGCCCTCACCGGCACCAAATACGGTTGTGGTGAGCAGCAGTGCGGAGCCTGTACGGTCCTGGTCGACAGCCGCCCCGTCTTTTCCTGCTCCGTTCCCGTCTCCTCCGTCGAAGGCCGCGAGGTCGTCACCGTCGAGGGGCTGGCGCACGGAGACGACCTCCATCCCGTCCAGCGCGCGTTCGCCGACAACGATGCCATGCAGTGCGGCTTCTGCACGCCGGGGATGATCCTCGGCTCGGTGGCGCTGCTCAGCCGGAATCCGACCCCCAGCGAGGGCGAGGTCCGCGAAGCGCTGGAGGGTCATCTGTGCCGCTGTGGGGCGCACGTTCGGGTGCTGCGTGCGGTCCAGGACGCATCGCGCGCGATGCAGGAGGCGGTGCGATGACCACGCGGCGTGAGTTCCTGAAGATCGGCGGCGGTGGGATCATCGTCCTGTGCGCCGTCGACCTGTCGACGCTGGTGCGCGAGCTCGGCGCGCAGGAATACCCCACCGACTTCAACGTCTACCTGCGAATCGGCGAGGACGGTCGCGTCACGCTCTTCACCGGCAAGATCGAGATGGGGCAGGGCGTGTACACGTCGCTGCCCCAGGTCCTCGCCGAAGAGCTGGACGTACCGCTCACGTCCATCGAGCCGGTCATGGGCGACACGGAGCTCTGTCCGTGGGATTCGGGCACGAGCGGATCGCGCACGATGCGCTTCTTCGGTCCGGCGCTCCGGAACGCGGCGGCCACCGCCCGCCAGGTGTTGCTGGAGCTCGGGAGCGAGCGACTCGGGGTCCCGGTCGAGGGCCTGGCGACCCGTGACGGCAGGGTGTACGAGGCGGCCAGTCCGGACCACTCGGTGACGTACGCCGAGCTGGCCCGTGGACGGCGCATCGAACGAACCGCGCGGGGCGACGTGTCCCCCAAGCCGCTGGCGGAACATGTGATATGCGGCAAGCCCGCGCCTCGCCTCGACGCCGCGCTCAAGGTCACGGGAAGGGCGCGCTACGCGGCCGACCTGCGCCTTCCGGGACTGCTGCACGCCAAGCTGCTGCGTCCTCCGGCGCACGGGTCGCGCCTGCTCGACGTGGACAGCTCGGGCGTCGGGGACGTGGAGGGCGCCCGCGTCGTACGCGAGGGCGACCTGATCGCGGTCCTGCACGAGCACCCCGACGTCGCGGAGTCGGCGCTGGAGCGTGTGCGCGTGCGATGGGACACGCCCACCCAGGGCGTCGACGACGACACGCTGTTCACGCATCTGGAGACCAGCCGGTCTCGTCCGCAGGTGGTGACCGAAGCCGGCCGCATCGAGGCGGGCCGTGCGGAGGCCACGCACGTCGAGGAGCGCACGTACCGTGCGCGCTACGTCTCCCACGCGCCGATCGAGCCGCATGCCGCCATCGCCAGCGTGAAGGAGGACGGCGCCACGGTATGGGCGTCCACGCAGAACCCGTTCCCGCTGCGTGCGCAGATCGCGGAGGTCTTGAAATGGCCGGAGGAGCGGGTCCGGGTCGTGACCCCATTCGTGGGCGGCGCGTTCGGTGGGAAGAACTACAACGCCCAGGCGCTGGAAGCCGCACGGTTATCCCGGCTCGCGGGCGCACCGGTGTGCGTGGCGTGGAGCCGCCGGGAGGAGTTCTTCTACGACAACTTCCGCCAGGCGGCGATCGTGCACGTCGCGGCCGGGCTGGGTGCCGACGGTCGGCTGGCGTTCTGGGACTATGCGAACAAGCACGGGACCAGCCGCGGCTCGCGCCCGGTCTACGACGTGGGTGACCATCGCGTGACGTTCGAGGGCGGTGACGTCCACCCCCTGGCCACCGGCGCGTGGCGGGCCCCGGGCGCGAACGTGAACCACTTCGCCATCGAGTCGCACGTGGACGTGATGGCCTCGGCGGCGGGTATGAACCCGTTGGACTTCCGTCTGGCGAACCTGCAGGACCGGAGGATGCGCAACGTGCTGCGTGCCGCGGCGGACCGGTGCGGGCTCGAGATGCGCCCCGCGCCGTCGGGACGGGGCTTCGGGCTCGCGTGCGGGATCGACGCGGGAACCTACGTCGCAGCCACCGCCGAGGTGGACGTGGACCGGGAGCGCGGCACGGTGCAGGTGGCGCGCATCGTGTGCGCCCAGGACATGGGCGAGGTGATCAACCCGCAGGGCGCGACGCTCCAGGTCGAGGGCTGCCTCACGATGGGCCTCGGCTACGCGCTCAGCGAAGAGGTCCACTTCGCCCGCGGCGAGATCCACGACCAGAACTTCGACTCCTACCGGATCCCGCAGTTCTCCTGGGTCCCGGAGATCGAGGTCGTGCTGGTGGACAACCCGGACATCGGTCCCCAGGGCGGGGGCGAGCCTGCGATCATCCTCGTGGGGGCGGTGCTGGCCAACGCCATCCACGACGCCCTCGGCGTTCGCGTGTACGAGCTTCCGATGACGCCCGCGCGGATCAGGAGGGCGATGGCGGAGGCGTAACCGCTTCGGGGGTGCCCCGTTCCGTGAGCCTGAGGGTCACATAGCCGCTGGCTGCCCCCAGGATCAGCAGGGTCACCCCCGAGGCGGACCTGCCCGTGAGCACGTGGCCGACGCCGACCAGCCAGGCGTACAGGAAGACCATGCCCGCGGCCCACCCCGTCCAGCGCACGTGGGCCGGCGGCAGGCCGGTGTCGACCCGGCCGCACCGTGCGGCCACGGGGCCCCACCACCCGCCGGGCCGCACCTTCCGGTAGAAGCGGTCCAGGTGCGCCGCGTCGGTGGGGCGCGTGAGGAGGGCGACCGCGACCCAGAGGACGCTGCACACCACCAGGATGAAGAGCGCCCGCAGGAAGTCGTAGTCCGACCCGTAGAAGGCCCCGACCGCGGCGACGGTGTCGGGGCCGAGCACGCCGGCCGACCCGGCCCAACCGAGCAGCACCCGACCGTTGGCGAGCAGCACGGAGCCGGCCATCGCCGCGATCTCTGCCCACGCGTTGACACGCCACCAGTACCAGCGCAGGAGCCACACGAGCGCCACGCCCGACGGTGAGCTCGATCACGTAGATCCACGCCCGCTCGATCGTGTCCATCTGCCAGGCGGTGAGCGCCGCCAGCACCACCAGGATCAGGACCGCGCCCCGCGACGCGAGCACGTAGTGCCGCTCCTCGGCGTCCCGCCTGAGGAAGCGCTTGTAGACGTCGTTGACCAGATAGGAGGCGCCCCAGCAGAGGTGCGTGTCCATCGTGCTCATGAACGCCGCCAGGAAGCTGGCGACCATGAGGCCGCGCAGTCCGGCGGGCATGAGCTGCGCGATCATCATCGGGTAGGCGAGCTCTGGATCGGCGGCGAGGGCGGGCGTGGCCGAAGCCACCGGGAGGATGAGGAGCGAGCCCAGCCCCACCACCACCCACGGCCAGGTCATGAGCACGGTCCCGGCGAGGGCGAACCAGAGCGCCGACAGGACGGACTGACGCTCGTCCCGCGCCGCGAAGAGGCGCTGCGCCAGGTAGCCGTCGCCCTGTCCGCTGCGGGTCCACAGCAGGAGGATCAGGCAGAGGAGCGACGCGAACTCGAGTGGGCTCAGGTGCGCGGGGTTCGGGAGGATGTCCAGCGTGCCCACCGGCGCGTCCGGGAGCGCACGGATTCCGGCGGCCATCGCGCGTGGGCCGCCGACGCGGGCGAGCACCACCCAGGCGAGCACGAGCGATCCGGTCATCCCGGCGACGAACTGCAGGAGGTCTGTGACGACGACACCCCACAGGCCCGACGCCACCGTGTACAGGAGCGCGAGCGCGACGCACACCGCGAGCGTCGCTTCCGGATTCCAGCCCAGCATCACCGAGCTGAACTTCACCATGGCGAGCATGACCCACCCCATCACCACGCAGTTCTTCAGCAGCCCCTGGTACAGCGCGCTGAAGCCGCGCAGCGCCGAGGCGGGCCGGCCGGCGTAGCGCAGCTCGATGAACTCGGCGTCGGTGAGGATCGCCGCGCGCCTCCAGAGCTTCGCGTAGAAGAAGACGAGAAGCATGATCCCGGCTGCCTCGTACCACCACAGCCAGTTCGCGAAGATGCCGCGCTGGCGCACGAGCGAGGCGGTGGCGAGCGGTGCGTCGGTGGCGAACCACGTCGCCGCGATCGACGTTCCGGCGATCCACCACGGCAACGCGCGGCCGGCCACGAAGTACTCCTCGAGGCTGCGTCCCGCGCGCCTGCTGAACCAGAAGCCGAGGGTGAGCGTGACGACGCCGTACACGGCGACCACCATCCAATCGGCCGCGACGAGCTGCACCGGCTCAGCGTCCCAGCGAGATCAGGTTGGCCAGGATCCGATAGGCCCCGGCAACGCCGTAGGGGAGCTGCCGGTGGAGCGCCAGGGCCACGTACGTCCAGTGGCCGGAGCCGACCCCGGCCGAGAGCCACACGCCCCGCTGCGGCACCTGGCCGGTATCGTGCGTCTCGACGAGCGCCGTGTAGCCGTCGTCCCAGGTGGCGAAGAACTTCGACCCGCGCTGCTCGATCCACCCGCCGAAGTCTGCCGCCCCGATGCGGTTCGGGGTCGTGAGCAGGGGATGGCTCGGGCGCCAGCAACGCCACCGGCGCGTCCTCCTCGGACGTCTCCTCGGCGTCGCCCGGAAGGGTGGCGGGCAGCGGTGCTTCCGTCTCCGGCGTGAACTCGGGAGTCTGGTAGAGCACGACCAGGTTGCCGCCCCCCCGCGCCCATGCCAGGAGGCGCGGCGTCGCCGCCACCAGGTCCGGGCGCACCGCGTAGGCGCGGGTGCCGACCACGATGGCGTCGTACTCGGACAGGTCACCCGCGGCGAGCGCTGCCGCGCCCAGGAGCGTCACCCTGGCGCCCAGCTCCTCGATGGCCGCCGGCACGGCGTCGCCCACGCCCATCACGTAGCCGACGGAGAGGTCGGAGGCGACGGCCACGTCGACGGGCACGACGGTCAGCCGCGCGGGGCGGTACAGGTATCGGGTCTCCAGGTCGCGGTGCCGGATGGTCTCGTAGCCTTCGCGGTAGGCCGTGGGATCGGCTCCGGTCGTCACGCGCGCTGCGGCCGAGATCGTCCATGGTTCCGCCTCTCCCGCGTCCGTGGTCCCGCCGCCCGCCGGCCGCACGGAGAAGGTCGCGGACCTGGACTGTCCGGGACCCTCGAAGCGAAGGGGGGCCTCGGTGGGCGCCGCGGCCCACCCCCCGGGGACATCGAGGGAGCACGACGCATCCAGCGGTGCCGGGTCGGCCGACGTCACCTCGACGCGCACGTCGAACGGTGCTCCGTCTCCGGTCCGCAGGACGTGTACGTCGGGCTCCATGCGTACCGACAGCCGCGGCGCGACCACCAGCTCCCGCCGCTCCGTGCCCCAGGGCGCGTCGACCTCCAGGGTGCGCACCTCTCGCGTCAGCGTGACCGGGACTCCGTCCACCGCCAGGGTGACGGCCGCCACCAGGCGCGGGCGCGATTCGGCCAGGAGCAGGTCGGCCGAGTCCCGCACCTGGTAGGCGTTCTCGGAGATGCTCCGCCGGAAGAACCAGGGCCCGGAGGGCGCCGCGTCCACGGGGATACGGACCCGGAACGTCCCTTCCGCCGAGGCGCCGGCGGCCAACGGCCCGGTGTCCACGCCGCCCTCGCCCCGCCACCCGGAGGTCGAAGCGAGGTTGGCGCCGACCAGGCGGACCTCGCCGGAGCCACCGTTCGTTACGCGTACGTGGACGTCCACCTCCTGCCCGGGGACGACCGGCCCCATCGGGGTGTCCGCCGCGGTGCCTGCGGGAGTCGCCACGGCCCGGACGCCCACGCCCAGCGCGGCGCCCAGCGCCGCCACGAGCTGGCGTTCCTTCACGGCGAGGTGGAAGGCCGCCTGGGAGCTGGACGGGGTGGCGCGCTCCGCCTCCCGCAGCGCGCCCAGCGCGGCGGCGAGGTGGGTCGCCACCCCGCCACGGCCGTCCATGCGGAACGAGGCGACGGCCGCCTGGATCTCCGCGTCGGCGGCGCGAAGACGTTCCACGGCCCCGGCCGGAGGCTCCTCGCCCAGAAGGGCGAAGATCCCGGGAAGCGAGGTGTCCAGGCCGTCGAAGAGGCCGTCCTCGCGAGGCGCTCCGTCATCCGGATACAGACGCTCGTAGCGAGCCTCCGACGCGCCGCCGAAAGAGCGTTCCCGCCCCCCGGTCTGGGAGCGCTGGAGCGACAGCCCGTGCGCGCCGATCTCCTGGTACGTGCGCCCGAGCCACGGGCTCGTGACACCCGGGTCGAGGGAGACGTGCCACGGCTCGCCGTTACGCAGGCGGCCCCGGTAGAGCTTCATCACGCGCCACGGCCTCAGCCCCTCGTGCGTGAGCTGCTCCGGGAAGCGGGCGGGATCGGCCGCCGCCTCGACGGCGAGGGGCGTCAGCACACCCGCCGCCTGGTGGTGCCCGTGGCCGTCCCGCGCCGAGCCGTGCCAGCGGGAGATCACGACCAGTGGCCGGTTCATGCGGATGGCGCGCACCATGTCGCCCAGGACGGCCTCGCGATCCCAGCTCCGGAATGCCTCGTCCAGCGTCTTGGAGAACCCGTAGTCCACCGCGGTGGTGAAGTACTGGTCGTCCAGCCCGTACCACCGCCCTGCCAGGCGCAGCTCCTCGGTGCGCACGAGGCCGAGGGCGTCGAACAGCTCGGGACCCAGTGCGTTCGCGCCGCCTTCGCCCCGGTTGAGCGTGAGGAGCGCAGTGCGAGCGCCCATCCCGCGCGACAACAGCGTTAGCACCCCGGACTCCTCGTCGTCGGGGTGGGCGGTCGTGTAGAGCACGCTGGCGGTGGTGCGCAGCTTCAGGAGCTTCTGCCACAGGCCCTCGGCTCCGCGGTCGATGTCCAGCGGGCCGGAGGGGCCTTCGTCGCCCATGCGGGTAAGTACGGGAGCGGGACGCCACTGGGCCCGTGCTCCCACGGGCACGGCCAGCGCAGTTGCCAGTGCGACGGCGGCCAGCAGGGGCGCCGGGATACGGGGGCGGGTGGCGACGAGAGCGCCGGCGGTCGGGATCACGATGGGCAGCACCCTACGCCGCGTCCCCGCGGCCGGTCAAGGCGGACTGCGTTCCGCCGCCTTCCCGCTCCCTTTATCATCCACGCCATGACGGACGAGCCCATCCGCATCCGCGGCGCGCGCCAGAACAACCTCAAGGACCTGGACCTCGACCTGCCCCGGCGGCGGCTCACCGTCATCACCGGCCCGTCCGGCTCGGGCAAGAGCTCGCTCGCGCTTGATACGCTCTTCGCGGAAGGGCAGCGGCGCTACGTCGAGTCGCTGTCCACGTACGCGAAGCAGTTCCTGGAGCGGATGCAGAAGCCCGACGTGGACCTGGTCGACGGGATCTCCCCGGCGGTCGCGATCGAGCAGAAGAACCCGACCAAGACCAGTCGCTCCACCGTGGGCACCGCGACCGAGGTGCACGACTACCTGCGCCTGCTCTGGTCGCGGGTCGGCCACACGCACTGCCCGCGGTGCGACCGTCGTGTGAAGCCCGACACCGTGTCCAGCGCGGTCGACCGCACGCTCGGAGCTCCCGGAGGGGACGCGCATCCAGGTCACGTTCCCGCTGCCGATGAGCGAGGAGGTCACCCACGCGCTGGTCGTCTCCAATCTGCGCGCCATGGGCTTCGTGCGCGCGTT
Source organism: uncultured Gemmatimonadales bacterium (assembly GCA_963848895.1). Taxonomy (GTDB): domain Bacteria; phylum Gemmatimonadota; class Gemmatimonadetes; order Longimicrobiales; family Gaopeijiaceae; genus SZUA-318. The sequence continues at coordinate 195,470 of CAWKGE010000008.1, read as the reverse complement.
GGTGGAGGGCGAGACGATCGACCTCACCCTGCCCGAAGCGGAGAACCCGGTGGCGCTCGGCCACGACCTCAGCGCCGAAGGCGAGGTGCTGGTGGTGGTGGACCGGCTGAAGGTCGCGGCGGACATCCGCGACCGTCTGGCCGACTCGCTGGCCACCTGCTTCGAGGAAGGGGACGGGGAGGCCGTGGTGCTGATCGCCGGGGCGCGTGGCGACGGGGGCGCCGGTGAGCTTCCTCCGCGCCTCCACTTCACGGAGCACTTCCGCTGTCCGGAGCACCCCGACGTCGCCTTCCTGGATCCGACACCGCAGCTGTTCAGCTTCAACAACCCCTATGGGACCTGCCCCCTGTGCACGGGCTTCGGCGCCACGCTCGAGTACGACGTGGACCTGATCGTTCCGAACCCGAAGCGGTCGATCGCGGATGGCGCAGTCGATCCCTGGGAGAAGCCTCGGTACCACCGGGAGCGCGAGCGGCTACGGGCCTTCACCGCCGAGCGGAAGGTCTCGCTGTACGCGTCGTGGGAGGATCTGCCCGAGGAGTTCCGCGAGGAGGTGCTGTACGGCACGCCGAAGAAGAAGGGCCGGAAGGGGAGCGCCGAGGCGTCGTTCCGGGGCGTGATTCCCTTCCTCGTCTCCCGCGAGAAGAAGCGCTACAAGCAGTACATCCGCGTCTTCCTCCGCCAGTACCAGAGCCCGCGTGTCTGTCGCGATTGCGGGGGCGCGCGCATCCGGCCCGAGGCGCTGTGGGTGAAGGTGGCGGGCCGCACGATCGCCGAGGTGGGCGAGCTGCCGCTGGACGAGCTGGCGTCATGGGTCGGCGAGCTCGCGCTCGGCGACATGGAGATGCAGATCGCCGCGACCATCCTGCGCGAGGTGCGCGCCCGCCTCTCCTTCCTCGTGGACGTGGGGCTGGGCTACCTCACGCTGTCCCGGCAGACCCGCACGCTCTCCGGAGGGGAGGCCCAGCGCATCAACCTGGCCAACTCGCTGGGGTCCAGCCTGGTGGACACGCTGTACGTGCTGGACGAGCCGACCATCGGGCTGCACCCGAAGGACACCGGGGCGCTGCTCGATCTGCTGCTCAAGCTCCGGGCCGCGGGGAACACGGTGGTCGTGGTGGAGCACGACACGCAGGCCATCCTGACGGCCGACCACGTTGTCGAGCTCGGTCCGGCCTCGGGGGAGAAGGGTGGCGAGGTCGTGTACGAGGGAGATCCCGAGGCGCTGCGCAACGCGGACACGGCGACCGGCCGCTACGTGTCCGGACGGACGGCGATCGTGCCCCCGGACAAGCGGCGCAGGGTGAGCGGCCCCTGCCTCACCCTGCGCGGCGCACGCCTGCACAACCTGCAAGGCGTGGACGTGGAGATCCCGCTGGGCACGTTCACGGTGGTCACGGGCGTCTCGGGCTCCGGGAAGTCGACGCTCGTGCACGACGTGCTCTTCCGGGCCGCCGAGCGCGAGCTGGGGGGTGGGGAGACCAGCGCGAAGGAGCACCTCGGCGAGGAGGTCGGCGACTACGAGGCACTGGAGGGCCTCGCCCACCTGGACGACGTCGTGCTCGTGGACCAGTCGCCCATCGGCAGGACGCCGCGCTCCAACCCGGTGACGTACATCAAGGCGTGGGACGAGGTGCGGCGGATCCTCTCCGAGCAGCCCGTGGCGCGGGAGCGCGGCTACGGCGCCGGTCACTTCTCGTTCAACGTCGCGGGAGGCCGCTGCGAGGCGTGTAAGGGCGCGGGCCAGGTGGAGATCGAGATGGTCTTCATGGCCGACGTGTACGTGCCGTGCGACGTCTGCGGCGGCACGCGCTACAAGCGCGAGGTGCTGGACGTGAAGTACCGCGGGAAGAACGTGGCCGAGATCCTCGATCTCACCGTGGACGAAGCCATCCGCTTCTTCATCCGCGAGGCGAAGCTCGGCAAGACGCTGTGGCAGCTCCAGCAGGTCGGCCTCGGCTACCTGCGGCTCGGCCAGCCCGCGACCACGCTCTCGGGCGGCGAGGCGCAGCGCCTGAAGGTCGCGCGGGAGCTGGCGGGCGCGGCGGGCACCAGGGGACGGAAGCTCTACATCCTCGACGAGCCGACCACCGGGCTGTCGGGCGAGGACGTGAAGAAGCTCCTCGACGTGCTCACCCGCCTGGTCGAAGCCGGCAACACAGTGCTCGTGATCGAGCACAACCTCGACGTGATGCTCGTGGCCGACTGGATCATCGACCTGGGACCGGGAGCCGGCCACAGGGGCGGGGAGGTCGTGGCGATGGGCCGTCCCGAGACGGTCGCGACGATACCGGGCAGTGCGACGGGACGATACCTGAAGTCGCTGCTGACGAACCGGTGACCCGTAGCGACGGAGTCGCGCATTGCCGATCATAGAGCCGTCGTATACGCGTCCCATGCCTCCACAGGACGAAGCCGGCCCGATGCGTATCTGCTTGCTGACGGACCAGGAGCTCGACGCGGATCCCTTCGATCCCGACGACTGGCCGTGTGATCCCCGTCCCTTCCTTCCCGAGGCGGAGTGGACGGTGCTCACGCTCGAGAAGGAGTCGGCGGTCGGACAGATCATCGAAGCGTCGCGCGCACGGCTACGACGTCTTCTTCAACCTGTGCGACGGCGCATGGGACGAAGGACGCGTCGGCGTCGAGGTCGTCCAGACGCTCGAGTGGCTCGACGTGCCCTTCACCGGCGCGGCCTCGGAGTTCTACGAGCCTTCGCGTGAAGCGATGAAGCGTGTATGCGGCGCATGGGACATCGACACGCCGAGCTACGTTACCGCGCGCACGGCTGCGGAGGTCGACAAGGCGGCGCGCACGCTGCGCTTCCCGCTTTTCGTCAAGCACCCGAACAGCTACGCGAGCAACGGCCTCACTCGCGACTCGCGCGTGGAGACGCCGGAAGCGCTGCAGGAGCGCGCCGGCGAGATGATGCGCTGCTACGGAGCCGCGCTCATCGAGGAGTACATCGAAGGCACGGAGTGCACGGTGCTGGTGGCGGAGAACCCGGACGACCCGGCGTGCCCCGACACGTTCCAGCCGATCTGGTACTCCTTCCCCGAGGGGGAGGCCTTCAAGCACTACGAGCTGAAGTGGGTGAACTACGGCGGACTCGATGCGCACCCTGTCGAGGATCCGGAGCTGGACCGCCGCCTGCGGGAGGTGGCCGCGACCTTCTTCGTCGGGATGAGGGGCTCCGGCTTCGGGCGCTGCGACCTGCGCGTGGACCGCGAGGGTCGCCCGTTCATGCTCGAGATCAACCCGAACTGCGGTATCTACTACCCGCCCACGGACCCGGGCAGCGCCGACATCTGCCTGGCGCACGACCCCGCCGGGCACGAGGGGTTCACGCGACGCCTGGTGGAGGCGGCCCTGGCACGCCACCGGAGCAGGCGCAGGAGCTGGCAGGTGCTCCCGCGACCGGCCGGTGATTACGGGATCTTCACCACGCGGCCCGTCGCCGAGGGGGAGCGCGTCATGGTCTTCGAGGAGCGACCCCACCACCTGGTCACCCGCTCCTTCGTCGAGAACCACTGGGACGAGCGTCACCAGGAGTGGTTCCGGCGCTACGCCTGGCCGCTGACGGAAGAGGTCTGGGTGACGTGGAGCGAGGACCCCGAGGAGTGGCGGCCGATCAACCACTCGTGCGAGCCATCCGCCTGGCTCGAGGGACTCGACGTGGTGGCCAGGAGGCCGCTGGCGGAGGGCGAGGAGGTCACGCTGGACTACGCCACCTTCTACGACGAGCACATGGCGGACTTCCCGTGTGCGTGTGGCGCCTCTTCCTGCCGCGGCACGATTCGTGGCGACGACTACCTGCGTGACTTCGTGGAGCGGTACGGGGGACACGTGTCGGACCACATCCGGCGCAGGCGGGCGGAGCGCACGGCGCGGACGTAGATTCCGGCATGCCCGAGGCCACTCCCGCCGCCGCCCCCACCTCCGCGACTGGGGGTCCCGAGGTACGGCTGAGCCGCGAGATGCGGCTGCTGGACATCACGATGATCGGCGTCGGGGCGATGATCGGCGCCGGAATCTTCGTGCTGACCGGGATCGCCGCGGGCGTGGCGGGGCCCGCCCTCATCCTCGTCTTCGGCCTGAACGGGGTGGTCGCGCTCCTCACGGCCATGACCTACGCCGAGCTGGGAAGCGCCTTCCACGACGCCGGTGGCGGATACCTGTGGGTCAAGACGTCGCTTCCCGACCCCAACGGTTTCCTGAGCGGGTGGATGTCGTGGTTCGCGCACGCGGTGGCGTGCTCCCTCTACGCCCTCGGCTTCGGGGCCTACTTCCGTCTCGTCCTCGAGGCGTCCGGAGTGCCCGCCTTCCACCTCGGGTTCATGACGCTCGAGAAGTGGCTCGCGGTCCTCACCTGCACGGTGTTCGCCTACGTCAACTTCCGGGGCGCCTCCGAGACCGGGAAGGCCGGCAATTTCATCACGGTCGGCAAGATCTTCATCATCGGCGCCTTCATCGCCGCCGGTCTGTGGGTCATGTCCGGACGACCCCAGTGGCAGCTGTCGTTCGAGCCGTTCCTGGGAAAGGGGTGGGCCGCCGTCCTCGCGGCCATGGGCCTCACCTTCATCGCCTTCGAGGGCTACGAGATCATCGCCCAGACGAGCGAGGAGGTGGAAGACCCCAGGCGGAACGTACCCCGAGCGATCTTCATCTCGCTCCTGGTGGTGGTACCGATCTACCTCCTGGTGGCCACGGTGGCCATCGGCGCCACGACGCCCCCGGCAGGAACGGCGGTCGCCGACTACCTGGGCCAGGAGAAGGAGCTCGCGCTGGTGTCGGCGGCCAACCAGTTCGTGGCCGGCGGCGGCATCCTCATCCTGGTGGGTGGGCTCCTGTCCACGCTGTCGGCTCTGAACGCCACGATCTACTCCTCGTCGCGGGTGGCTTTCGCGATGGCGCGGGACGCCAACCTCCCGCCCTTCCTCGGCTCGGTCCATCCGCTGCGTGCCACGCCGCACTGGGCCATCCTGACGTCCACGGTCCTCATCGTCGGGATGGCCGTGCTGCTCCCCATCGAGCAGGTCGCGGCGGCGGCGGACATCATGTTCCTCTTCCTCTTCGTCCAGGTGAACGTCGCGCTCATCCGCCTGCGGCGGATCCGCCCGGACCTGGACCGGGGCTTCCGGGTGCCCCTGGTACCGCTGACGCCCGGGCTGGCCATGGCGAGCATGCTCGTCCTTTCCTTCTTCCTCCTCAGGCACTACCCGCTGGGGACGGTGACGGCGCTGGTGTGGGTCGGGGTGGGCGCCGGCGTCTATCGTGGCTATGCCCGACACCGGGAAGCGGCCTTCGAGGAGCGGGGCCTGTGGATGGAGCGGCTCCATCGCCAGGAGTACTCCGTGCTCGTGGCCCTGTCGAACCCGCGATCCATGGAGTCGCTCATGGAGGTCGGGATGGCGGTGGCGCGCGAGCACGCCGGGGAGCTGGTCGTGATGGCCGTCGCGGAGGTTCCCGAGGGTCAGGCGCTCCTGAGCGGTCGGCACCGCGTTCGCGAGCTGGCGCCGTTGCTGGAGAAGGCTACGGCGTACGCCGCTGAGCGCGGAGTGAGCGCGCGCTCCGTCGTGAAGATCTCCCGCCGTGTCAGCTTCGGCATCGTGGAGACCGTCCGGGAAGAGGAATGCAACTTCCTGGTCATGGGACAGCCGGGGCTCGAGTCCTTCTTCGAACGGCTGGTCGCGACCTCGGTGGAGCGGGTGTTGCGGGACGCGCCGTGCGAGGTCGGGGTGGTGTACGGATCCGTGCGGCACTCCAAGGTCGACCGCGTGCTCGTGCCTCTGGGGCCGAGCGCGAACGCCGGGCTCGCCGCCAGCCTGGCGGGCGGGTTCGGGACGTGGTTCGACGCGGAGGTGTTCCCGGTCACGGTGGTGGAAACGGAGGCCGAAGACGCCGAGGCCCGCGAGGTGGAGCGGGCCGCCGTGAACGCGTGGGAGCAGAGCGGGCAGGAGGGCGAGGTGGAGGTGCTGCGGCGCAAGGAGCTGGCGAGCGGGCTGGCACAGGCGGTGCGCGCGGGCGACCTGGTCCTGATCGGGGCACCGAGCGGTGGGCACTTTCCGCTGCTCGGCGAGACGCTCCCGGCGTTCCTCTCCCGCAAGCGTCGCAATCCCGTGGTGGCGGTGCGGCAGGTTGAGGAGCAGCGCGTGCGGCGCTTCGAGCGTGTCTTCTTCTCGAGGAAGTGACGCGAAATGCAGACTCAGGCGGCGGGCCCCCTGGCCCACTTCGCGGACCGGTTCTGGAGCTACCTTCCCACGCTCGCCGCGGGCCTCGTGGTGCTGGCCGTCGGGGTCGCGCTGGGCTGGGTGGCCAAGCGGGCGCTCGTGCGGGTGCTGGTGTGGCTGCGCCTCGACCGACTGGGCGGGCGGGTGGGGTGGCGCACCGCGTTCGCGAAGGGGGACGTGCGGGCTGCGATCTACGACATGGTGGGCGGGCTGGTCATGTTGATCATCGTGCTGGTCTTCCTGGACAACGCCTTCCAGATCTGGGGCCTCTCGGTGCTGTCCCGGCTCATCGACCGCACCGTCTTCTACCTCCCCAACCTCGGGGTGGTGGCGCTCATCGTGGGCGTCGGCCTCCTGCTCAGCAACGTGGCTTCCGTGCGTGCGGCGGCGGCCCTCGAAGAGGAGGGTTTCGAGTACGCGACGCTGGCGGCGAAGATCCTCAAGGGGATCCTCCTGTCGCTGGTAGCCGCGCTGGCACTCTGGCAGCTGAGCTTCGCTCGCCAGATCATCCTGGGCGCCTTCCTGATCGCGTTCGCCGCGGTGGGCCTGGCCTTCGCGCTCGCGGTGGGCATCGGCGGAGCCCGCGCGATCCAGACGGGGATGCAGGGCCTCTTCCGGAAGGACGAGCGGAGATAGCGGCGTCGCCCCCGACCTCGGTCCTCCTCCCCGTGCGGGACGGGGCAGCACACCTCGTCGAGGCGATCGCGTCCCTCGAGGCCCAGACCGACGCGGACTTCGAGACCGTGGCCGTCGATGACGGCTCCACGGACGTCACGCCGGCGATCCTCGCCGACTGGGCCCGCCGCGACCGGCGCGTGCGTGTGCTGCGCCAGGAGGCCTCGGGCATCGTCGCCGCCCTGGAGCGCGCCCGATCCGCGGCCCGCGGCCGCTGGCTCGCCCGCATGGACGCCGACGACGTGAGCGAGCCCGGGCGCTTCGCGCGCCAGCGCGCCCTCATGGAATCGGATCCGACGCTCGCCGCCTGCGGCACGCGCGTCCGCTACTTCCCCCGCGCGGCACTCCGCGACGGCGCGCGCCGCTACGAGGCGTGGCTGAACGAGCTGGTCGAGCCCGACGCGATCGCCCGCGCCCTCTTCGTCGAGTGCCCCCTCGCGCACCCCGCGTTCTTCCTGTCGGCCGAGGCGGTGGCCCGCGCCGGCGGGTACCGGGACCGCAGCTGGCCGGAGGACTACGACCTGCTCCTCCGCCTGTGGCGCGGGGGTGGCCGCCTGGCCAACGTCGCCGAGGTGCTCCTGCGCTGGCGCGAAGGGCCCGAGCGGCTGCACCGGACGGCGCCGGCGTACGCCTCGGAGGCGTTCGTAGCCTGCAAGGTGCATCACCTCCGCCGGACGCTCCTCGCCGGAGGGCGGGGCGCGGCGATCTGGGGCGCGGGACCCGTGGGCAAGCGGTTCGCGCGGGCGCTCGCCGTAGCGGGGGGCGCCGTGCGGGCGTTCGTCGAGGTCGATCCGCGCAAGATCGGCCAGGAGATCCACGGGGCGCCCGTCCTCGACACGGACGGCGGGCTCGCGCTTTCCGGTGTCCTCCACCTCGCTGCGGTCGGCCAGCCCGGAGCCAGGAGCACGCTGCGAGGCATCCTCTCGGGCGCGGGGCTCGAGGAGCTGGTCGACTTCGTCGCGGTGGCCTGAGCTCGCTCCGACGCTGGCCGCTCGGGCTAGCTCCACGGCGAACGGGTGGCCGCCCTGCGCGAGAGGATTTCATTTCCTCGAAAACCCCGGAAAGCGTTGTGCCATGTGGGTTTTCGGCCTTGCCGTGTGCTCCGTTTGTGGTTATTTTTTCTCGTCTATGGAGCATCGTCCGATGGGCACCCCGGCGGGGGGTGCCCTTGGCGTTTCCCGATCACACCCGCCCCTGGCCGGTGGCAGGAGGGTGCAGACGCCCGTCGTCCGTGGGACCGTCGCAGGTTGATGCGCCGCGGGCTCGGGTTCGTCGCCGTCCTGCTCGTGCTGATGGGGCTCGAGCTGTCGACCCAGGGGGTCACGCTGATCGCGTCGCGGCTCGGTGTGGGTGTGTCGGCGCTGCTGGGCCGCAGCGCGTTCCACGTTCCGGGCTTCCGTTTCGGGGCTGGCATCGTGCTCCTCGCCGGCGGCCTGGCGCTCTGGATCCTCCTGGCCTGGTCGGCGCGGACGCGTGTGGTGGTGCCGGCCGTGGGTGACGGCTGCCCGCAATGCGGGAACCCGACCCGGCGGGTCAGGCGGCAGGTGTCGCAGCGGCTGTTGGCGGCGCTGTTGGGAGAGCATCTGACGCGTCGCAGGTGCGACACCTGCGGCTGGGTGGGGCTCAGCCGCAGGGTGTGATCCTCCAGCCGACTGGGCTGGAGGAAGCGAAGAAGAACTCGATCAGGACCGGACAAGCATGGCTGATGAGCTCGATCTGGTGGGTGGCGGCGGCGGCGAGAAGGTGCTGACCCGCCTCCTCGAGGACGAGATGCGGGAGTCGTTCATCGACTATTCGATGAGCGTCATCGTGCAGCGCGCGCTGCCCGACGTGCGGGACGGGCTGAAGCCCGTGCACCGCCGGATCCTCTATGCGATGAGCGACCTGGGGCTCTCCCCCGGGCGGGCGTACAAGAAGAGCGCGACGGTCGTCGGTGAGGTGCTGGGGAAGTACCACCCGCACGGCGACGCCGCGGTCTACGACTCGATGGTGCGCATGGTGCAGGAGTTCAGCCTGCGCTATCCGCTGGTCGACGGCCAGGGCAACTTCGGCTCCGTCGACGGTGACTCCGCGGCGGCCTATCGGTACACGGAGGCCCGCCTGACGGCGGCCGCGATGGAGATGCTCGCCGACATCGACAAGGACACGGTCGTCTTCATCCCGAACTTCGACGGGCAGAAGACGGAGCCGACCGTCTTGCCCGCGAAGATCCCGAACCTGCTGGTCAACGGCTCGTCGGGCATCGCGGTGGGGATGGCGACGAACATCCCGCCGCACAACCTGCGCGAGATCGTAGCCGCCACGAGGGCCCTGGTGGACGATCCCGACCTGTCGCAGGAGCGGCTGGAGGCGATCGTCCCGGGCCCCGACTTCCCCACGGGCGGGTTCATCTGCGGGCGCGAGGGTATCCAGGACGCCTACCGCACGGGTCGCGGACGCGTGGTGATGCGCGCGCGGGCCGAGATCGAGCAGATCGACGCCAACTCGGAACGGATCGTCGTCACCGAGATCCCCTTCATGGTGAACAAGTCCCGCCTGATCGAGCAGATCGCGCAGCTGGTGCGGGACAAGAAGATCACCGAGATCCGCGACCTGCGTGACGAGAGCGACCGCGAGGGGATGCGCATCGTCGTCGAGCTCAAGCGCGACGCGGTGCCCTACGTCGTGCTGAACCAACTGTACAAGCACACGCAGATGCAGTCGACGTTCGGCACGATCCTGCTCGCGTTGGTCGACGGCGTGCCCCAGGTGATGACCCTGCGTCAGATCCTGCAGCACTTCATCGACCACCGGCATCATGTCATCGTCAAGCGCAGCGAGTTCGACCTCGCCAAGGCCAAGGACCGCGAGCACATCCTGGAAGGCCTCAAGATCGCCGTCGACAACATCGACGAGGTCATCGAGATCATCCGGGGCTCCCCGAACACCGAGACCGCGTCGGCCTCCCTCCAGGAGCGCTTCGAGCTGTCGGAGCGGCAGGCCAGGGCGATCCTCGACATGCGCCTCGCGCGCCTGACCGGCCTGGAGATCGAGAAGCTCGAGGAGGAGCTGGCCGAAGTCCGGGCTCAGATCGAGGACCTGGAGGACATCCTGGCCTCCCGCGAGCGCCGCATGAACATCCTGAAGGCCGAGCTCCAGGAGATGGCCGACAAGTTCGGCGACGATCGGCGCACGGAGATCACCGGCGCCGTGGGCTCGTTCGACATGGAAGACCTGATCGTCGAGGAGGACATGGTCATCACCGTGTCCCACCAGGGCTACGTGAAGCGCCTGCCGGTGGACACGTACCGCGCCCAGCGCCGGGGCGGACGCGGGCTGCGCGGAATGGACACGAAGGACACCGACTGGGTCGAGCACCTCTTCGTGGCATCCACGCACGACTACCTGATGATCTTCACCCGCCGGGGCCAATGTTACTGGATCAAGGTGTGGGAAATCCCGGTGGGCGCGCGCGCTTCGCGCGGCAAGCCGATCGTGAACCTCCTCAACCTGTCGTCGGACGAGCAGATCGCCGCGGTCGTCCCGGTGCGCGACTTCGCGGAAGACCGCTACCTGATGTTCTGCACGCGCAAGGGTGTCATCAAGCGTACCGTGCTCTCCGCCTACGGCAACGTGCGCGCGGTGGGCCTGAACGCGATCAACATCCGCGAGGGGGACGAGCTCATCGACGTCGCGATCACCTCCGGGGAGGACGAGATCGTGCTCGCGACACGAGGGGGGATGGCGATCCACTTCGAGGAGAGCGACGCCAGGCCCATGGGTCGGGCGACCGAAGGCGTACGGGGGATCGACCTGAGCGACGACGATGTCGTCGTGGGCATGGCCTTCGTCCGGCCGGACTCGACGCTCCTGGTCGTCTCGGAGAACGGGATGGGCAAGCGCACGGAGGTGGACGCCTACCGTCTGCAGAGGCGCGGCGGCAAGGGCGTCATCAACCTGAAGATCAACGCCAAGACGGGACGGGTGGTCGCCATCAAGTCCGTCACCGAAGACGAACAGCTCATGATCATCACGCGCCACGGCGTGGTGAACCGGCAGCGCATCGACGAGATCCGGGTGATCGGTCGCGCCACGCAGGGCGTGCGCCTGGTGAACCTCGACGAAGGCGACGAGGTCGTGGATGTCGCGCGCGTAATCGCCGAGGAGGAAGAGGAGGAGTTGGAAGGCGAAGGCGGCGAGGATACCGACGTCGAGCTGGATGATCCGGACCAGGCAGGCGAAACCGGGGAGGAGCCCGGGCGTGAGGCGCCGGAGGCGGACGAGGAGGCATGAGCGAGACCGTACAGGGGCAGGGGCTCGTCGGGCTCACCGAGATCGAGTCGGCCGCAAGGCGGCTGGCTGGCGTCGCCGTCCGCACACCCCTCCTCCCGGCGGACGCTGTCTCCGAGGCGGTGGGCGCGGAGGTCCGGCTCAAGTGCGAGAACCTCCAGCGCGCCGGGGCCTTCAAGATCCGGGGCGCGTACAACTTCGTGTCCCAGCTCTCGGACGAGCAGGCGAAGAACGGCATCATCACCTACTCGTCGGGAAACCACGCGCAGGCGGTGGCCCTCACCGGGAAGCTACGTGGCCTGCGGGCCGTGGTCGTCATGCCCACCACGGCACCGAGGGTGAAGGTGGAGGGGACGAAGCGGTTGGGCGCCGAGGTGGTGATGGAGGGCACGACGTCGGTGGAGCGAAAGCTGCGCGCCGAGGCCATCGCCGAAGAGGAGGGGCTGGTGATCGTCCCCCCCTTCGACCACCGTCACATCATCGCGGGGCAGGGCACCGTCGGCCTGGAGATCGCCAGGGACTGGCCCGACGTGGACCTGGTGCTCGCCCCCATCGGCGGCGGCGGGCTGGCGAGCGGCGTGGCTGCGGCCGTGAAGAGGATGGTCCCGGGGGCACGCGTCGTCGGCGTGGAGCCCGAGGGTGCCGCCTCGATGCGCGCCGCCCTCGACCACGAGGGGCCCACGCTCCTCACCGAGGTGCACAGCATCGCCGACGGGCTTCTCCCCGTCATCACCGGCGAGCTGACGTACGAGCACGCCCGCGAGCTCATGGACGACGTGGTCACGGTCAGCGACGACGCGATCCGCCGCGCCACCGCGCTTCTGGTCCACCGCCACAAGCTGGTCGTCGAGTTCAGCGGTGCCGCCACCACCGCCGCGCTCCTCCAGCGCAAGGTGGACGTCGAGGGCTCGCGCGTCGCCGTGGTCATCAGCGGCGGGAACATCGAGCCCGCGCTCCTCGGCGAGCTCGCGTGAGGCATCCATGACGTCCCCCGAGCCGTTCGTACCCGGCCTCGCGGTCGGCCACGGGATGGCCTACGGTGGGAAGAGCGGGTGCACGGTCGTGCTCGGGCCCTTCCGCGCCGCCGGGGAGGTGCGCGGCTTGGCGACGGGGAGCCGGGAGCTGGACGTGCTGCGGCCGGAACACCTGGTGCCTCGCGCCGACGCGATCCTGCTCACCGGTGGGTCGGTGTTCGGGCTGGCCGCGGCCGACGGGGTCGTGACGTGGCTCGCCGAGGCGGGCAGGGGGTACGACACGGGGATAGCGAAGGTCCCGATCGTGCCCGCGGCCGTGATCTTCGACTTGCACGAGCACCAGACCCGCCCTGACGGCGAGACCGGACGCGCGGCCTGCGTGGACGCGCGTGAAGGGAAGCCCTCCGAGGGCGCCGTGGGCGCCGGCGTCGGCGCCACTGTGGGGAAGATCGCGGGCCCGGAGGGCGCCATGCGCGGAGGAATCGGAGCGTGGTCGACGTCGATCGGCCCGTACCGGGTGGGCGCCCTGGCCGTGGTCAACGCCCTCGGCGACGTCCTCGACGGGGAGGGCCGCATCGTAGCCGGGGCCCGGGGAGCGGACGGTGCCTTCCTCGACACGGCCGCCCTCCTGCGTCGGGGCGACGCCCGGGGGGAGATGGGCGACGTGACCCCCGGTACGAACACGACACTGGCCGTGGTCGCCACGGACGCCCCGCTCACGCGCGTGGATCTCGGCCGGATGGCGCGGGTGGCCGGAAACGCGCTGGCCCGCCGGATCAACCCGGTGCACACGCCCTTCGACGGGGACGTGATCTTCGCCGTGTCGACGGCGGGGGACGAGCGGGAGATGGACTCCGCGGAGACCCTGGGCCTCGGCACGGCGGCACAGCACGCGCTGGAGAAGGCGATCACCCGGGCGGCCACCGAGGGGAACCGGGAGCACCACCGATGAGACGGCTGATCCTGTTCGACATCGACGGGACGCTCGTGTGGGGCGGCCCGGCCAAGGACGCCTTCCACCGTGCGCTGGTGGAGACGTTCGGGACGGCCGGCGACATCGAGGTGCATTCCTTCGCGGGCAAGACCGATCCCCAGATCGCTCGCGAGCTCCTGACCGGGGCCGGCCTCGCCGGAGCTGCGATCGACGCCGGATTCCCGCGACTGTGGGAGCTCTACCTCGGCTACCTGGCCGAGCTGCTCGCCGAACGACCGGTGACCGTGCTTCCCGGAGTAGCGGCACTCCTCGCGCGCCTCGCGCTGGAGACGGAGGTCGGGCTCGGACTGCTGACCGGCAACATCGCCGGCGGGGCGGAGCTCAAGCTCCGCTCGGCGGGCATCTTCGAGCACTTCCGGATGGGCAGCTTCGGCTCCGACCACGAGGAGCGCGACGCGCTCACGGGCATCGCGCTCGCGCGGGCCGCCGAGACGTGGTCCGTGACGTTCGAGCCGGGCGACGTAGTCTTGGTCGGCGACACGCCCCGCGACGTGCAGTGCGGGCGAAACGGGGGCACGCGCACGGTGGCCGTCGCCACCGGCCATTACGGCGTGGAAGAGCTCGAGCGCTGCGGCCCGGACCACGTGCTCGAGAACCTGAGCGACACCGAGCGGGTAGCCACGCTGCTGGCGAGCTGAGGCGCGAGCCGGTCGCGCCGGATCGTGCGTGTGCTTGATCGTGGTGCGGACCGGGAACATCTTGACCGACCTGGACGAACACAGTGGGCGGCCGAACGGCCGAGGTATCGGCTCCTCTAGGGGGTGACACGTGGCGAGTAGAGGCGAGCAGCGCAGGGAGGCCCGGAAGAAGGGCGGCTCCGAGATGACCAAGTTCTACTACACCTTGGGGATCGTGGCCGTCATCGGCGTCGCCATCGTCGCCTATTCGGTGGGCTCGCAGGCGATGTCCACCGCGGCCACGCAGCCGGTCGACGTCGAGGGCCTCGACGACATGAGCAAGCTCGTCGCGATGGCGCAGGGCGTGACGAAGGGCGAGGAGGAGCGCCCCGATCACGATCGTCGAGTTCGCCGACTACTCCTGCCCAGGCTGCGGCCCAGTTCGCCATGACCGTGAAGCCCCAACTCGAGCTGCAGTACGTGCAGACGGGCAAGGCCAAGTTCGTCTTCTACGACTTCCCGCTCACGTCGATCCACCCGCACTCTTTCCTGGCGGCGCGCGCGGCGCGCTGCGCCGGTGACCAGGGCAAGTTCTGGGAGTACCAGGACCTCCTCTTCCGCCACCAGGCCGAATGGGCCACGAAGAACTCGGTCGAGGGTGACCTCGACAACTTCGCGGAGCAAGCCGGGTTGGACATGGACGCGTTCAACTCGTGCGTGAACAGCGACGCCCACGCCGACGTGGTGTCGGCGAACATGCGCCTCGCCTTCGAGCTGGGCATCAACCAGACCCCCACGATCATGGTCAGCGCGGGCAAGGGGATGGCGCGCAGGCTGACCAACTACGACTACCAGAGTATTTCTGCCGAAGTCGAACGGCTGTTGGCGGAGATGAACGCGGACACCGCGGGCGGCAACTAGCGTGGTCGAAGCCGGGGGGGCGGTCGAGGAGGATGTGCCTCCTCCGACGAACCGGATGCTGATCGCGGTCGTCTCGCTGGTCGGCCTGTTCATCGCTCTCTACCTGACGGCGCACGCCCTGGGGTGGACCGGGCCGCTGGTGTGCGGCATCGGCGAATGCGAGACGGTCCAGGCCAGCAAGTGGGCGAAGGTGGGGTCGGTGCCGGTCGCGCTGATCGGCCTGCTCGGCTACCTCGCGCTGCTGGTCCTGGCGGTCCTTGGGATCCAACCGGGATGGCGCGGGTCGCGCGCCATCGGCGGCCTGCTGCTGGCGGGTGCGACGTTCGGGTTCGCGTTCTCGGCGTGGCTGACCTACCTGGAAGCGTTCGTGATCCACGCGTGGTGCCAGTGGTGCGTGTCGTCGGCGATCCTGATGACGGTGATCTTCGTGGCCTCGCTGCCGGAGCTGGGGCGAACGGGCAGAGTGGAGGGCGCATGAGCAAGAAGAACGGCACGGTGAAAGTAAGGCTCCTGTTCGTGGACGAGGGGTCGTACCACCACGAGGAAGTCGACCTCCCGATCGGTTCTCTGGGTGCCTACGAGCGGCTGATCGACTTCGTACGGGAGGACGAGGACGTGGTGAAGCGGGTGCATGTGGACGTGGATCGGCTCTGCGCGGCGTACCTGGTGGAGTAGGCGCTTCCCAGGTCCTGTCGGTCGTCGACCGCGGGTCTTCGCGACCGGTGGGTCGGCGACCTCTTTGGTATCGGGCCCCGCGGGGCCCTCTCGCCCACGTCGCGGTAGGGCCGCCGGTGGTCGGTTCGGGCGGCTCCCCGACGAGACCAGCCGCGCCGCCGTGTGGCTTACCTGCCGCGACGTCTTCGCGGCCCCGGCCGGATTGGTGTAACGTCCGAAATCATTGCCTTTTGCGACTAAGCTCCCAATCATGGTTCGCTGGTTGAAGGAGTCTTCTTGGTCCGGGGGGGTCACATGAAAGGCATCGCGTTCCTCACCGCGCTCCTGCTCGCGCCGTCGGCGGTGGCCGCGCAGGCGCAGTCCGAGCTGCAGACCGGGTTCATGGTGCACCAGTGGATGCAGTGCCCGCAGCAGAACGTGGCGGAGATCAACCGCCTGACCGCGCTGAGTGTGCCCATCCTCAATCAGCTCAAGGACGAAGGCATGATCCGGGCGTGGTACGACGTCCGCCACGCCTGGGGGGACGAGTGGAACGTGGGGTTCATCACCGTCGCGGACAGCCGGAGCGCGTGGTTCGACTTCTGGGGCGAGTACGTACGTCGCGTGAGCCAGGCGCACCCGGATCTGATGGCGCAGTTCACCGCGCTTTGCACGATCCACAAGGACAACATGTACGCCATCCGGGATAGCCGCGGCGGGAGCATCTAGGCGGCCCATGCGCGTCGTCCCATTACCCGGCCGCTGCCAACGGCAGGGCGGGTCCGATCGAACTCCAGGGGGTGTCATGAAGAAGATCCTGTTGCTCCTCGGTGTCGCATTGCTGCTTCCGGGCTGTTACCACGCCACCATCGAGACGGGCCGGTCGCCGAGCCCGCAGACCATCGAGCAGAAGTGGGCGAAGGGATGGATCTACGGGCTCGTTCCGCCGGAGACAGTGACGACGATGGAGCGCTGCTCCAACGGCGTGGCGCGGGTGGAGACCCAGCTCTCCTTCGCGAACCAGCTGGTGTCCTTCCTCACCTTCGGGATCTTCACGCCGATGGAGATCGTGGTCACCTGCGCCTCGGGTGGGATGGAGGACGCAGCGGTCGTCGACAGCCCGGCCGACTTCGACCGCGCCCTGAAAGCCGGGGCACCATTCCTGGTAGCGGTCCGATAGGAAGCGCCGAGGTCGGGCGGCACGGTCGCTACCGCGCCGCCCGACTGCGCCGATTACCGCCAGTCCGGCCGCGCCACCACGTCCATGTTCATCGCATCCTGCATGGCGCCGGACTCGAGCACACGATCGAATGCCTGGACCACCGCGGGATCGAAGTGCGTCCCGGCCTTGTCGTGGATGATGTCGAGCGACTTGTCCGGAGTCATCGCGCTTCGATAGGGGCGCTCGTTGGTGATGCTGTCCCAGACGTCCGCGACGGCAACGATGCGGCCGATTTCGGGGATGACGTCGCCCGCGAGCCCCCGGGGATAGCCGCGACCGTCCCACCACTCGTGGTGGGTGATCGCGATGCGCTCGGCGCTCTGCAGGACCGGGTTGCGACTGCCCGAGAGGAGCTCGGCGCCGATCGTCGTGTGCCGCTGCATGGCGGCGCGCTCGTCCGCGGTGAGCTGCACCCGGCTTTCGCAGGATCGAGTCCGGGATCGCGATCTTGCCGAGGTCGTGCAGGGGTGCGGCCTTCACGATCAACGTCCTCCGCTCCGGAGACCACCCGAGCTCACGGGCGATCAGACCCGAGACGATGCCGACGCGCTCCGCATGATGGCCGGTGACGTCGTCTCGATACTCGGCGGCCCAGGCGAGGCGACGCAGCACTTCCTCTCTCGCCTCCTCCAACTCCGCCGTGCGTGCCGCGACTCGACTGCGGATCTGCTCCTCGGCGCTGCCGATCCACCGCTCGTAGGTGCGGGTGCGGGCGAGGTTGGCGACCCGGGTGCCGAGCTCGTCGGCGGTGAACGGCTTGTTGATGAAGTCGGCCAGCGGAAGCTCCGCGAAGCGTGGGCGGAGGTTATGGTTCTCGTCACCGGCGAGGAGGAGGACCGCCGGAGCGGTGGCTCTCTGGTGGCGCAGTCGGTCGACGAGGTCCTGCAGCGCGTCGCCCGGGAGGTCGAGATCGAGCAGGAGGATCTCCGCGCCCATGTGGTGGAGACCGTCGAGCAGGGTCGGGATGCCGTCGACGAGCTGCACGGCACGAAACCCGCGCTCCCGCAGTGCGCGCGCCACCATGTCTTCGAGGTGGCTCTGGGAGCGCAGGACCACGATGCGGGCCTCCTTTCCCAGGCGGCCCTCGATGAGGCGGGGGGCCTCCACCACGGGTGAGCCGTCCGGCCCGGGGGCGGGCCCGGGACCGTGCCTCGGTGTCAGCTTGCGGGTGCGCGCGGGCTTGTCGAGAATCGCGCGCACCCGGCGCGCGAGCGTGTAGATGGAGATGGGCTTGGCGAGGTAGTCACGTACCGCGCCGGGAACCCCGTCCCAGTCCACGTCGTCCTGAGCGTACCCGGACGTGTAGATCACCCGGACCTGGTCCTGGATCTCCTGGAGGATCTCCACCAGCCGGAATCCGCCCATCTCGGGCATGACGATATCGGTGATGACGACATCAGGAGGGTCGTCGAGTCCCCGGACGATCTCCACGGCCCGGGCGGGCGACGGCGACTCCAGGACGGCGTAGCCGAAGCGCCGGAGAGCGCGGGCGACGCTCCGCAGGGCATCGACGTCGTCGTCCACGACCAGGACCAGCTCACCCCGCCCGACCGGGGCGTCTTCGTCGTCCCGCTCATCCGGCAGCAGCGGGGCCTCGGATCGCCGGCCGATCTTGCCGAGCACGACCACCCGATCACCTCCGGCGGACTTCGCCCGGTAGAGAGCCTGGTCGGCCGCGGCGAGCAGAACGTCGGGCGACGCCATGCCCGTCTCGTACTCGGCGATGCCGGCACTCACGGTGAGGGGGCCGGACGGGACCGAGAGCTCCTTGAGCCTCCGGCGCACCCGGTCGGCGAAGATCTGCGCGCCCTCGGCCGGAACGCTGCGCAGGACGGCGAGGAACTCCTCTCCCCCGAACCGCGCCGTGACGTGCATCGCGCGGGTCGCGCTCTGCAGGATCTCGGCGAACTTCGCGAGCGCCCGGTCGCCTTCCCGCCGCCCGTGCCAGTCGTTCACCCGCTTGAACTGGTCGAGATCGAACAGGACCACCGACAGCACCGCACCTCGCTGGGAGGCCGCGAAGGACTTCTCGAGCTCGAGCACGGCGTGGCGGCGGTTCGGAAGCCCCGTTCCGGGGTCGGTGAGCGCCAGCCGCTCCGCTCGATCGAGCGCTCGGTGCAGCAGTGTCGCCACCAGGCCGCTTCCCAGCGACACGAAGATGACGACGGCGGTGACACCGAAGAGGATCTCCCACTGCGGCGGCGTCGCGTCGGTCGTGACGATCACCACCTGGGCGACGGAGTAGGAGGCCATCGCTCCCGCCAGCCCGATGGACGCTCCCCTCCAGCCCCTGTGATAGGAGAGGAGGAAGCCGGGCACCAGCGCGAGGATCCACACGAGCACGCCGACGTCTCCGCCGGTCCAGTCCGGGAACAGCGCGCTGCTGGTGACCGGCACCCAGAGGCAGAGGAGCGAAACGAGGAGTGCCTGCGGGGGCATCGGCCCGCGTCGCGCCTCGATGGTGATCATCCACACGTCTCCGCGTTCAGCCGTCGTGTCGCCGAGCCTTCTTCAAAGCTACGCTGGTCGGGGCGCGAACGCTCGGCCCCGGGCCGGGGCGCGAGGTCTTGCGGCAGCGCGGTCCGTGTGTTTTCATGCTGGTTCGACTTCCGAGAACCCGAGCGACACAGCTTGCCGATACCACGTCCCGGCGGCGGGCGGGGCATTCTCCCGCCCCCGAGCGGCGTACTGCCCCGAGGAGGTCGAACATGGCCACGCACCGTCTCTGGCTCCCCCTGTGGTCCCTTCTCCTCATGGCCCCAGTGCCCACGAGCGTCTGGGCACAGAGACGGGGGCGGCCGGTGGAGCTTCCGGACGGACAGGGCAAGGCCGTCGTGGAGGGGGTGTGCTCGCCCTGTCATGGCCTCGACCGGATCGCGGGAGACGGGTACACGCGCGAGGGATGGATGCGCCTCTTCGGCACGATGGTCGACCTGCCGACCGAGCAGGCCGCACTCGTGGCCGACTACCTCGCGAAGAACTTCCCCGAAGAGCCGAAGCTGGAGCCGGTCCTGAAGCCTGGGGACGCCTCGGTGTCGTTCCAGGAATGGCCGCTGCCGACGAAGGGCTCGCGCCCGCACGATCCACTGGCGACGACGGACGGCGCGATCTGGTACACAGGCCAGTTCGCCAACAAGATGGGCCGCGTGGACCCTTCGACCGGCAAGATCCGTGAATACCCGATCCCGACGGAGGGGTCGGGCCCGCACGGGCTGACCGTGGACCGCGCCGGTGCGATCTGGTTCACCGCGAACGCCAAGGGGTACCTGGGAAAGCTCGATCCCGAGACCGGCGAGGTCACCGAGTTCCCGGTGGACGCGCGCGACCCGCATACGCCGGTCTTCGACGCGGATGGCACGCTGTGGTTCACCGCGCAAGGCGCCAACAAGGTCGGGCGCCTCGATCCGAAGACGGGTGGGGTGGAGCTCGTAGAGCTCCCGACGCCGCGCTCCAACCCCTACGGGATCGTGATCAGCTCGAAGGGTGTTCCCTTCTTCGTGGAGTTCGGGGGCAACCGGATCGGGAGCCTCGACCCGGAAACGATGGCGCTGAAGGAGTGGGATCTGCCCGACGAGGGCGCGCGGCCGCGCCGGGTCGCGATCGACGGGGACGACGTCCTCTGGTACTCGGACTATGCGCGCGGCTACCTGGGGCGTTTCGATCCGGAGACCGGCGACATGCGGGAGTGGGCGTCGCCGAGCGGCCCGCAGTCACGACCCTACGGCATCGCGTACACGCGCGGCGCGGTCTGGTACGTGGAGACCGGCACGACGCCGAACGCGCTGGTGCGATTCGATCCGGAGACCGAGACGATGCAGTCCTGGGCGATCCCGGCGGGCGGGGGCGTGGTGCGCAACATGATGCCGACTCCGGACGGCGATCACCTGGTCATCGCCGAGAGCGCCCTGAACATGGTGGGGCTGGTCACGATAGGGGGGTAGCGCCGGCCCGATCGGCACGGACCCCCGAAGGGCCGCTCGGTGGCACTTTCGTTACAGATTTGTGCCTTGCCGTCTCGGTCGGTCGATTGGATTGTCCAGCATGATGACGGACGCATCGACCTACCTGGATTCGGTATCCTTGAAGGACTTCGTCTACGCGGCGAGTTCCGAGCCTCTCCTGGCGGACGAGGAGGAAGCCGCCCTCGCCGAAGCCGTTCGGCAGGGCGACGTCGCGGCGGCGGACCGGCTCATCCGCCTGCATCTGCGCGACGCGGTCGATGAAGCGATCCTGCACCGCGGCGAAGTCTCCGTGCAGAAGCTGATCCGTCAGGGCGTGCGTGGTTTGGTCCAGGCTGCCCACCGTTACGATCCGGCACGGGACGGCGACTTCCGCGGCTTCGCGCGCGACTTCATGCGGCGCGAGATCCGGGCGGAGATGCCGCAGGACTAGCCGGACTCGGGCAGACCTTCCTCGAGGCCTCGGCGGCGGAGCTCCGTGGACCGGAGCCGCCCGTCGAGATCATCGCCCGCTACCCGGAGGGGAAGCTGCTGGAGAGCGGATGGGAGCTGGGCGCCCAGCGCCACCTGGCAGGACGGGCGGCCGCCGTCCGGGTGCGCCACGGACAGGGCAACATCGTGATGATCGGGTTCCGGTCGCAGATGCGCGGCCAGTCCCGCAACACGTTCAAGCTCCTGCTCGATCCCCTGCAGGTCTCGACGGTCGAGCAGCTGCGGCCGCGGGCGGTGACGTTCCAGGACGGGGCAGGAGGATGAGCCCGGAGGACGGAGCGCGGGATCGTCAGGGCTTCTGGAGTCGGAAGTTGAGCGCTCCGTTCACCTTGTCCAGGGTTACCCTGACGGTCCAGTCTCCGGCCGAGCCCGCGTCGGTGACGAACGTCCCATTCTCGGCAAGGCTGCGGCTATGGACGCGGGTCCCCGCCGCATCCAGGACCTCGAGCGTCGCCGAGCCGCCGGAGAGGCTGGACGCCTGGTTGACGTTGGCCGTCGTGCCGGTGGTGGTCCAGGTGTACGTCAGGGTTTGCGATACCTTGTCCAGCGCCGTGACCTGCCACTGGAACGTGTCGGTCGCGTTGTTCACTTCCAGCTGATTGGCGGGCCCGATCAAGTTGCTGTCGCTGCACGCGACGGCGAGGGCGACGAAGGCCAGGACTCCGGGCAGCAGGCGCGGACGTGGCGGTCTCATGCATGTACCTCGGTTGGGGGCGGCAGCGGGCGACCGACGAGCGATGCTTCGGGTACCCTCCCGCCGGATCCCCGGTCCCGATGGGCCTGCCCGCGAGGCCAGATCGGAACGCTACCTCTCCAGACCCCGATCCCGTTCTCATACCCCTGTTCCATTCCGGAAGCGCGCGTCGTACAGGTCCTTCGTGAGCGCGGTGTTGGGGAGGTCCCAGCCTTCGCAGTTGTCAGAGGGCATGGGGTCGAACGCCGCGAGCGCTGCCGCGTGATAGAAGGACCGGTTGAGCATGGGACCCTCCTATTGAAGTCGATCAGCGAGCGCTGCGGCCCGGCCCGTAGAGAATCCGTCCGGGTCGGGCCTCCGTGATCGTGCCGTCGTCGAGAACGAGTTGTCCGCCGACGAGCACGTAGTGCGCACCCACCGCGTACTGGTGGGGATCCTGGAAAGTGGCGCGGTCGGAGATCTCGTCGGGGTCGAAGACGGCCAAGTCGGCCATCATCCCTTCCCGGACCTCACCACGCTCCGTGAAGCCGAGGCGGCGCGCCGGGGCGGACGTCATTCGCCGCACCGCTTCCTCCAGCGTGATCACACCCTGCTCGCGCACGTAGCGGCCCAGGACCCGAGCGTACGTTCCGTAGGCGCGTGGATGGGGAAAGCCCTCGCCGAATGGCACCAGGCTCCCGTCCGAGCCGACCATGCCGTACTCGGATTGGAGGAAGCGCACCACGTCGCCCTCGTCGTAGGAGTGGAGGATCGCGCCGCACCGTCCCTTCGCGTCGAACTCGAGCGACGAGCTCCGCGATGTCCGTCGGCGCTGCCGGCCTTCCCGCGCTCACGGAGGATGTCGCCCACCGTGCGGCCACCGAGTGCCGGATCGAAGTCGCAGCTCACGAGCTGGATGCGATCCGGGTCGTTCCCGAAGCGCTCTTCGATGAAGTCCAGCATGTCCACCAGGATGCGGCGGCGCTCGGCCGGCACCGACAGGCGCGTCACGAGCGAATCGCCGGCCATGGCCCACTTGGGGATCAGGAACGAGAGCCCGGTGGAGGAGGCGGTGTAGGGGTACTGGTCGAACGTGACGTCGACCCCGCGCGCGCGCGCCTCCCGCATGAGCCGGATCGACTCCTCGCTCCGACCCCACTGCGCATGACCCCCGACCTTGTGATGCGTCATCTGGACGGGGATCCCGGCCTCCTCCCCGATGCGGATCGTCTCGCGCACAGACGCGAGCACGCCGGCGCCCTCGTCGCGCATGTGAGAGATGTAGATGCCGCCGTATCCCGCGGCGACCCGTGCGAGCTCGATGACCTCCTCTGTCGTCGCGTAGGTGCCGGGCACGTACGCGAGCCCGGTCGAGAGCCCGAGCGCACCCTCCTCCATTCCATGGGCGACCAGCGCCTTCATGCCGTCGAGCTCGGCGTCGGTGGGCGCCCGGTTGGCCGTGCCCATCACCTGCTCGCGCACCGAGCCGTGCCCGATGAACATGGCGAAGTTGGGAGCGGGTCGAGCGGATGCCACGCTGTCCAGGAACGGTCCCAGTGGCACCGGGGAGCTTCCGTCGTTCCCCTCGACGAGCGTGGTCACACCCTGCCGGATCCACGGCTCGGCCGTGGGCATGTCGCGGATGTGGCCGCGCGTGTGCGTGTGGGGGTCGATGAACCCGGGAGCCACGACGAGCCCACGCGCGTCGATGCGGCGGGTCGCGCGGTCGTCCGGAGGCGTCGCCCACCTTGGCGATGCGGCTGCCCACGATGGCCACGTCGGCGACCCGCTCGGGTGCCCCCGTGCCGTCGACCACGGTGCCGCCTTCGAGGACCACGTCGTACGTGGGCCCGCCGACAGGCGGCGACCGCCAGGAGAAGGAGAGCCAGAGGCTGTGCGTGGCGCATCGTCGCTGACTCCTAGTTGCCGCGGCGGTCCAGGACCAGACCCGCGCGGACGTCGGTGAGCTTCCCGTCGTCGACGGCGAGTCGGCCGTTGACCAGCACGTACACCATCCCCTCGGAGAGCTGGTGGGGCTCCTGGAACGTGGCGAGGTCACGCACCCGATCGAGGTCGAACACCACGACGTCCGCGAAGGCCCCCGGCCGGATCTCTCCCCGGTCCTTCACCCGGAACACGGCGGCCGGAAGCGACGTCATGCTCCGGACGGCCTGCGCGAGGTCGAGCACGCCCTTCTCCTTCACGTAGAGGCGGAGCTTGCGCGGATAGGTTCCGTAGCTCCGGGGGTGGGGCACGCCCTGCCCCATCGGCACCAGGTCGCCGTCGGTGGACGTCATCGTCCACGGCTGCCGCATGAGCGTTTCCACGTCGCGGGGGTTCATGTTGAACGACACGAACGCCGCTCCGCCACGGCGAAGCAGGCGTTGGGCCATTTCGATGGGGTCGACGCCCGCGGCGTCGGCGAGCTCCTGGAGCGTCTTGCCCTCCATCGAGGGATCCGGCTCGAAGCGGCGGATCTGCAGCCTGTCGGCGCCACCGCGACGATCCAGGTTCTCCCACATCTCGGTGCGGAGCCGGTCCTTCGTGGACGGATCGTCGAGGCGGGCGATCATCGCCTCTTCGCCGCCGTCCTGGGCCCAACGGGGCACCAGCGCGCTCTGCACGCTGCTCCCGGACGCCTCGTAGGGATACTGGTCCGCCCACACCTCGATGCCCTGGCGCCGCGCGCCCTCCACCCGCTCGACGATCGCCGTAGAGAACCCCCAGACGTGCGGACCCAGGGCCTTCACGTGACTCACGACCCCCGGGAGCCCGGCCTCCCGGGCCACCGTGATGACCTCGTCCACCGCGGCCATCAGCCCGACGGTGTAGTCGGACTCGTCGCGGATGTGGCTGGTGTACGCGCCGCCGTAACGGGCGGCCACCTTGGCCATCTCGACCACCTCGGAGGTCTTCGAGAACGCTGCGGGCGTGTAGAAGAGCCCGCTCGACAGCCCGAACGCCCCGGCCTCCATGCCAGCCTGGACCATGCCCTTCATCCGCTCCAGCTCGGCGGGCGTCGGGTCGCGGTCGTCCATCCCCACGACCTCCTCGTGGATCGTTCCGTGCGACACGAGCTGCGCGGCGTTCACGCCGAGGCCGTCCTTCTCCAGAGCCGCCCGCTGCGCGACGAGGTCCGTCGGACCGCCCCCGTCGGGGTTGATGAATACGGTGGTGATCCCCTGGGCCAGGAGCGGCACGGCGCCGCTGAGCCCGGGGGTGGCGAGGCCCGGCCCCGAGTGGGAGTGCACGTCGATGAACCCCGGGGCGACGAACAGGCGCGACGCGTCGATCTCCCGACGGCCACTGGCGTCGGACAGGTCGCCCACGGCGACGATCCGGTCGCCCTGTATCGCCACGTCCGCCCGGTACCAGGGGTTGCCGGTCCCGTCGAGCACCATGCCGTGGCGGAGCAACACGTCGTACGTCGTCTGTGCCGCAGCGGCCGGCGGCAGGAGCGCGGTCGCAGTCAGGGCGGCGAACAGGAAGGAGGATCGCGATCGCATCCTGGGTCTCCGAGCGTCGTTCATGGAGTCAACGGGAGGTGTGGGTCAGGACCGTTCCCGACATCGCACCGGTGAAGTTCCCCTGGTCGAGCGCGACCTTGCCGTTCACCACCACCCAGTCCATCCCCTGCGCGAGCTGGTGGGGGTTGGTGTACGTGGCCACGTCCTTCAGACGGGTCGGGTCGAAGACCAGCACATCGGCGAAGGCGCCGACGCGGATCATCCCGCGGTCCTCCACCCCCAGAACCGTGGCGGGCGTATAGGTCATCGTGCGCACTGCGGTCGCCAGATCGAGTACGCCCTCCTCCACCACGTACTGCTGGATCTTGCGCACGAAGGCGCCATATGCGCGCGGGTGCGGCACGCCCTCTCCGGGTCGGACCAGGTCGCCGTCGGTGCACGTCATGGTCCAGGGCTGGCGCATGAGCAGCGCCACGTCGTCGGCGTCCATGTTGAACGACACGATCCCCGCTTCCCCCTGGGCGACGATGTCCCTGGCCGCGTCCAACACGTCCACTCCCTTCGCGGACGCGACGTCCTCGAGCGTCCTGCCCTCGATGGAAGGATCGGGCTCGAAGCGAACGAACTGGATGCGGTCGGCCCCGCCGCGGCGGTCCAGGTTTTCGGCCATCTCCCCGCGGAGGCGCGGCCACACCTCCGGGTCGCGGAGGCGCTGCGCAAGGGCCGCGTGACCTCCGACCTCCGCCCACCTCGGCACCAACGCCGCGGTGAGTCCGGTCTGCGAGGCGGTGTAGGGATACTGGTCGGCCCACACCTGCACCCCCTGCTCGCGCGCCCGGTCGATGCGCTTGACCAGAGCCGCGGAGTAGCCCCACACCCGGGGGCCGAGGACCTTGATGTGCGTGACGATGCCGGGGAGCCCTCCCTCCCGCGCCACCTCGATGACCTCGTCCACGGCGGCGACGACGCCCACGCTGTAGTCCGCCTCGTCGCGGATGTGGCTCGTGTAGACCCCGCCGTACCGGGCGGCCACCTTGGCGAGCTCCACCACCTCGTCGGTCTTGGCGTAGCTCCCCGGGGCATAGAACAGCCCGCTGGACAGGCCGAAGGCTCCTGCCTCCATGCCGGCACGGACCATGGCCTTCATGCGGTCCAGCTCGGCGGCCGTCGGAGTCCTGTCCTCCATGCCCAGGACGGCGCCGTGCACGGATCCGTGGGGGACCAGGAGGGCCACGTTGGGCCCCAGGCCGTCGGCCAGCAGCTGTCGGCGCTGCTCGACCAGATCGACCGGGCCGCCGCCGTCCGGGTTCACGAACGTCGTGGTGATGCCCTGGGCCAGGAGGGGGCGCCCTTCACTGAGCTCCGGTGTGGCCAGGCCCGGGCCGGAGTGGGAGTGGAGGTCGACGAAGCCAGGGGTCACGTACCGGCCCGCGGCGTCGATCGTGCGGCGTGCGGGCGCATCACCCAACCTCCCGACCGCGACGATGCGGTCGCCCCGGATCCCGATGTCCGCGAAGTACCACGGGGTTCCGGTGCCGTCGAGAACACGACCGTGTCGGATGACCAGGTCGAGAGGCTCCTGCGCCGTCAGTCGAGCGGGGAGCAGAAGAACGGTGAGGGCCAGCAACGCTCGGACGGTTCGCTTCATGATCTCCATAGCCTCTCTCGGTAACCCAGCTTGGCGGACATGGCCTCGGCGGCATCCACGACGGAGCGGATCAGGTGGGGCATGGCCGTGTCCCCGGCCCGGCTCGCGGGCGCGCCGATGGTGATGGACGCCACGACCTCCCCCAGGTGATTCATGACCGGCGCCGCGACACCCACCAGGTCCTCCTCGAACTCTCCGATCGAGGTGGAGTAGCCAGCGCGCCGCACCTCCTCCAACTCGGCCAGCAGCTCGTCGAGCGAGCGGATCGTTCGCGGCGTGTAGGTTCTCAAGGGCAGTTCCAGGAGCGCGCCCGCCGTGGCCTCGGGCAGCCATGCGAGCAGGGACTTGCCGGCCGCGGTCGCGTGCAGGGGAATGTGCCGGCCAGCCCAGCCCACGTGTTTCATGGGACGCGGGCTCTCCACCGCCTCCACGTTGACGGCTTCGCGGCCTCGCAACAGCACCAGGTCCGACGTCTCCCCTGTAGCCTCGGTGAGCCGCGCCAGGAACGAGCGTGCCGCACGCTGCAGGGGGGTCGCCTGGCGAGCCAGATGCCCCAACGCCACCAACCGGATTCCCAGGTGATAGCGCTGGGATACCGGATCGCGATCCAGGAACCCCGACGCCTCCATCGCGGCGAGGCGCCGCGACGCCGTGCTCTTCGGCATCCCCAGGAGCTCGGCGGCTTCGACCACGCCGAGGTCCGTCCGAGTGGGTTGGAAGAGCTCCAGCAGCGCCATTGCTTTGTCGAGCATCGGGCCGTTCGCGATTGAGAGGAGGTCCGTTCTGCGGAACACGGTTTCGCCTCGTGCAACGTCATGGTTATGCGTGGATCGTGCATTCGCAAGCGCCACGCTCCGGCGGTCCGAGGCACAACAGGGGCGCTACAGCCGGCCAGAAGACCCTTGCCTGGGCGAGGCGGGAGTCCTATCTCATGCAACTGTGTTCGTCAAAATCGAACTGCATTTCTTATGCGAGGAGGCTCGCGGCATCCGCCATGCACCGTCTCCGTTCCCTTCTCTTCCTCGCCGGTGTGCTCCTTCCACCGCCCGCCGGCGCCCAGGCTCCATACCGCGCGGCGAGTGGCGACGTCACGCTGGCGCTGGTCGGAGATGCCATCGTGAGCCGGCCCCTGTCGGTGAACGTGGAGGAAGGGCACCGGAGGATGGTGGAGGCGATCCGTGGCGCGGACGCGGCATTCGCGAACCTGGAGATCGTCTTCCAGGCCGAATCGGACCTGACGCCCATGGTGTCGGACCGCGAGAGCTACATGTTCGCCGACCCCGCCCTCGCCCGGGACCTGCGGGAGGTGGGCTTCGACCTGGTGAGCCGCGCCAACAACCACTCGCTCGACTACGGGTGGGACGGCATGCGCGCGACGAGCCAAGCCCTCGACGAGGTGGGGATCGCGCATGCGGGCGTCGGTGAGAACCTCGCCCTGGCCGACCGGGCCGCCGTCGCGGACGTCGCTGCCGGACGTGTGGCGCTGATCTCCACGGTGTCCACCTTCGAGGACTTCCAGGCGGCCCGACCTCAGAGACGGGATATCCGTGCCACGCCCGGGCTGAATCCGCTGCGCCACCGTGAGATTACGATCCTCCCCCGGCCCAGCCACGAGGCGCTCAGGCGCATCGCGCGGGAGGCCGGAGAGAACCCGGGCGACGGGGACCGGTTCACGGCATTCGGACGGACGTTCCAGGTGGGTGAGCACGCCGGTGTAGCCTCCGAGCCGGACGGCGCGGACCTCGAGCGCATCCTCGCGAGCGTCCGCTCGGCGCGCTCGGAGGCGGACTGGGTCATCGTCGCGACGCACTCGCACGAGGGGGCGGGGGACCGGGAGGTCCCGGCCGATTTCCTGGTGGCGTACGCGCACGCGGCCATCGATGCGGGCGCCGACGTCTTCGTGGGCACCGGGCCGCACGTGCTGCGCGGCATCGAGATCTACAAGGGCCGGCCGATCTTCTACTCCCTGGGCAACTTCGCCTTCGAGAACGAGACCGTGCGTTTTCGCCCGTCGGCGGAGTACCAGCGCACGGGTCTCGGCCCCGAGGCGCGCACGACCGACTACTACGACGACCGCCAGCGAACGGCCGGCGGCTATTTCACCCAGGATCCGACCTACTGGGAGAGCGTCATCGCCCTCCCGACGTTCCGGGGCGGCCGACTCACCGAGATCCGCCTTCTTCCCCTGACGCTCGGCTTCGGTGCTCCGCGCTCGCAGAGAGGGCGCCCGATCCGGGCCGACGCGGCGTCGAGCCGCAAGATCATCGAACGACTGACCCGCCTGTCCGCTCCCTTCGGTACGAGCATCGTCGAAGAGGACGGTGTGGGGATCGTTCGCCTGCCGGGCGGCCAACCCGGATGACCTACGAGAGCAGTCCGGGGGGCATTCGCCCGTTGATCATAGAAGAGCACCATCGATTCCACGGTTTCACGGAGGGAAACATGCGCCCATCCACGTCATGGATCATCGTCGACCGGGGTGTGAAGCGCCGGCTCCGACAGAACGTTCTTCCGGTCGTCGCCCTCGCGTTCTTCCTGTGCGGGGCGTCAACGGACGTGTCCGCGCAACAGACCGGCACCATCACGGGGCGGGTCACCAACTCGTCCACCAACGGTCCCGTCTCGGCCGCTCAGGTCTCGATCGCCGACCTCAACATAGGCGCGCTGTCGCGCGACGACGGTCGGTTCATCATCCTGTCGGTCCCGGCCGGCCAGCATCGGGTCACGGTCACCAGCATCGGCTTCGCCTCGCAGACCCAGACCGTAACCGTGCCCGCGGGCGGCACGGTCGCCGTGGATTTCCGCGTCGGCGAGCAAGCCGTCACGCTGGACGAGATCGTGGTCACCGGCGTCGGGGCCGCGGCACGCCGTCGGACGATCGGGAACTCGCTGGCTCAGATCGACATGTCCGCCACCGAAGCCAAGCCGATCACCAACGTCGAGTCCATTCTCAGGGGGACCGTGGCCGGCGTCAGCAGTCTCTCGGTCTCCGGCCAGGTTGGGGCCAGCGGGACGATCCAGCTGCGGGGTGTCACGTCGGTGTCCCAGGGCAACGAACCGCTGATCTACGTGGACGGCGTACGCCTGTCCACGAGCCGCGTGCCGCCCGCCAATCTCGAGGACTCCCGGGGCCCACGGACCAGCGGGATGAGCCTGGACGACCTCAACCCGCAGGACATCGAGCGCATCGAGATCATCAAGGGCGCCGCGGCCACGACCCTGTATGGTACGGAGGCGTCCGCAGGCGTGATCCAGGTCTTCACCAAGCGCGGCAGCGCGGGCGCGCCTCAATGGTCCATGTCGGTCACGGGAGGCGGGAACTTCTGGCCTGACGTGAGCAGCGTCATCAAGCAGGACCCTACGCAGCTGGACCTGGTGAACGTGAAGCGCACGGGTGCCGTACAGGGGCTCTCGGGCTCCGTGCGGGGCGGCAACGAGGGCCTGCAATACTTCATCTCCGGTGATTACAACGACGCCAAGGGCATCGTCGACACGCAGGAGTCGAAGAACTGGGGCGTCACCGGGAACTTCACGGTGAAGCTCTACGAGGGGTTCACCGTCGAGCTGAACAACTCCTACACGCACCGCAACACGCGCTACGTGCCCGACTCCAACAACCGGCACGGCTACATCCTGAACGTGATGCGCATCGGCAAAGGGTACTGGCCGGGCAACCGGGACCAGAGCTGGGTACTGACCACAGAGCTCCGGGGCATCACCGACAACTTCATCAGCGGCGCCCGCTTCGACTACGTGACCGGAAACCTCCGGAACCGAGTGCAGCTCGGGCTGCACCAGGTCGAGGCGGAGAACCTGGGGCTGCTGCCCTGGGGCTACTACCTCGACCCGGGCGGCACGATCGGGGTGCAGCGCTTCCGCGACCGGTCGATGACGGCCGAGTACACGGGCACGTGGGAAAAGGAGGTGACGTCGTCGATGCGCTCCACGACCACGTGGGGCAGCCAGCTCTACGACGAGAGTCGCCTCAACGTCGACGCGGGCGGACTCCAGTTCTCCGGACCCGGCGAGCCCACGGTGAGCTCCGCCGCGCAGACCCACGCCTCGGAGACCCGCATTCGCGAGGTGAACGCGGGCTTCTTCGTCCAGGAGACGGTCGGATTCAACGACCGCCTCTTTCTGATCGGCGGGCTGCGCATGGATGGGAGCAGCACGTTCGGCGACAGCTACGGCTTCCAGTACTATCCGAAGGTCAGCGCGTCGTACGTGATCTCCGACGAGGACTTCTGGTCGGTGGGCTGGGTCAACAGCCTGCGGCTGCGCGCTGCCCTCGGCGCGGCGGGCCGCGCGCCCGGCGCCTTCGACGCCGTACGGACGTGGCAGCCCATCGCCGGGATGGAGGCGCAGCCGGGCGTCACACCGCAGAACCTGGGCAACCCCAACCTCGGCCCCGAGCGCACGCGCGAGATCGAGCTAGGGTTCGACGCCGCGCTGTTCGGGTCGCGCCTCTCGGCCGAGCTCACGTACTACAACGCCAAGACACTGGACGCGCTCTTCCCGGTCCTCGGGATCCCCACTGACGGGTTCCCTGGCGCCCAGGTACGCAACGTGGGTGAAGTCCAGAGCCACGGCGTCGAGCTCACGGCCAACGCCCTGGTCGTGCAGACCGAGGATCTGGGCTGGAACGTCGGCACCACGCTCACCACGACGCACAGCGAGGTCGTCGACATGGGGGGGGCCGCCCCCTTCAGCGAAGGCTACGAGCAGTGGATCAAGGAGGGGTACGCGCCGCCGTCGTTCTTCGGGCGCAAGGTGCTCAACCCCGACGCCCTCGCTGAGCCCGAGTTCGAGAGCGACGCGTTCCTGGGAGGCACGTTCCCGACCTTCGGTCTGGGTGTGCACACAGACGTGCGCTACCGCCGGGTGTCGGTGAGTGCGCTGGGCGAGCTCAGCACCGGGGGCCATATCGTCAACGCCACCGCGTACCTGAACACCACGCGCAGTATCTGGCCCGCGTGTACAGATGCCCAGGAGAAGGATGCCGCCGGTCAACGGGACCAGATCAAGGCCATCGACCGGGCGCGCTGTCTGTCCGGATTGCGCGGCTACGACCAGTGGGTCGAGTCTGCGGATTTCTTCAAGCTCCGCGACGTGACGGTGAGCTTCTCCATCCCTGAGTCGTGGATCCCTGCCCGGGTCAGCTCGGCCACGCTCTCGGTCTCGGGACGTGACCTCTTCAAGAGCACCGACTACACGGGCCTCGATCCGGAGGTGATCGAAGGCGGCCCCAGCGGCCTGGAGAACTTCCGGCGGGTGGACTACTACACGCTTCCACCGCAGCGGTCCATCGTCGCCAAGCTCTACATCACGTTCTGACCGGGGGATCCAAATGTCCAAGAAAGACGCAGCAGCATATGCGAACGGATCCCGGCTCACCGCGCCCTTCCGGGCGGTGGTCACCCTGGTTCTTACAGGCGGGGTCCTGGCGGCGAGCTCGTGCGACCTGGGCGTCACGAATCCCGGTCGCATCGACGACGCCGCATTGAACAGCGAGGAGGCGCTGAAGACGCTGGTGGTTGGGATGGGCGCCGACCTGTCGCGCGTGACGGACGACATCGGGTACTTCATGGGCATCGCCAGCCGCGACATCTGGCACACCGGTGCGTTCGAGGCCGAGATCTTCATGCAGGAAGGCACGATCGAGCCCCGTCACGTCAACGGGCTCTGGTCCAACATGCACACCGCCCGCTGGGTCGCTGAACACGGTATCGATCGCATCAGGGAAGTCCTGGGTGACGGGTTCAACAGCAGCCCGCTCGCCACCGAGGCCCACGTGTGGGCCGGATACTCGAACCGGCTTCTGGGCGAGAACGTGTGCGTCGCCATTATCGATGGAGGCGCACCCCAGGACCGATCGGTCCACTTCCAGCGCGCCGAGGGCTACTTCGACACCGCCATCACCATGGCGCAGTCCCAGGGAGAGACGGACCTGCTGACGGCCGCCTACGCGGGCAGGGCCCAGGTGCGCCTTGACCAGGGCGACTACGCGGGGGCGGCGCAGGACGCCGCGAAGGTCCCCACCGGCTATCACTTCGAAGCGAAGTTCTCCGACAACTCGGACCGGGAGTGGAACTGGCTGGCGAACGAGTCGCACAAGCGCCGCTACTTCACGGTGTGGGGGACCTGGGCCGCCGACGTCGTCGGCGACCCGAGGGTCCCGTGGGTCGACGAAGGCGTATACGGCGTAGACGGCATCTCGCCGTTCTACCGTCAGGACAAGTACCCCGAGTGGTCCAGCGACATCGACCTCAGCGCGGGCGACGAGATGCGCCTCATCGAGGCCGAAGCGTTGCTCCGCTCGAACGACGTGAGCGGCGCCGTGGCCAAGGTGAACGAGGTGCGCACGGCTGCAGGTGTGCCCACGGTGAGCGCCGCCACGACGGACGAGGCGTGGACCGTCCTGCGCACGGAGCGGAACATCGTGCTGTGGATGGAAGGGCGTCACCTGTTCGAGCTCGTGCGCTTCAACGACCCGTTCCTGAGCAACCGGGACAAGTGCATTCCCATCAGCCAGAACGAGGCGGCGACGAACCCGAACGTGCCGTGATCGACGCGTGATCCTGCCCCGGCGGGCGCGCCCGCCGGGGCAGGCTTCGTCCTCTCCATTCTCCCGGAGGCTCGAACATGAGAATCCGTGTCGCGCGCGGTGGACGCAGTGCTGGCAGCACTCCTCACCCTCGCGGCCCTGACGACCCTCGCCACCCCAACCGCCGCGCAGGAAGTCTCCCTGATCGCGGGCGGCGACATCGAGTGGTACCGCATCACCAAGACCCCGGACGTCTTCCTGGATCCGCCGCGCCAGGAGGAGGGCGACTGGATGCAGGTGCCCTACCTGGACCGCGAGCCGCAGCGCAAGTACCTCGAGAGCAGGGGCCGGGTGCTGGAGACGCCGCGCACCCACTACGTCGCTGCCATCCATTACGACCTCTCCTTCGATTCTCCGGAAGACGAGGCGCGCTATCCCTTCCGCAACATCGCACCGGTGCTCAGGGAGGCGGACATCGCTTTCGCCAACCTGGAGACGCCGCTGTCGGACGACGCCCGCCACAGCGGCGCGTTCCGTACGCCGACGGCCTTCGCCGACGGCCTGCGTTGGGCGGGGATCGACGTGGTCTCCACCGCGAACAACCACGCCCTGGACGCGGAGGGCGAAGGCCTGCTGGACACGCGCGAAGCCCTGTGGAAGGCGGGTGTCGGCGCGGTGGGCTCGGGACGGAACCTCGAGGACGCCCGGCGGCCCTTCATCATCGAGCGGGACGGGATGAAGATCGGCTTCCTGGGGTACGCTCAGTTCGTGAACGCCGGCACGTCCGCGTTCGCCCAGGACGATCGCCCCGGCGTCGTCCCGCTGGACCCGTTCGTCATCGAAGAGGACATCCACCGGCTCCGCGACCAGGTGGACTACGTGGTCGTCTCGTTCCACTGGGCCATCGAGAACAGCCAGGATACCCATCCGGACGCCCGCGCGTTTGCACACCGCGTCATCGACGCGGGTGCCGATGTGATCCTGGGTCACCACCCCCACGTCCCGCGCGGCGTCGAAGTCTACAAGGGGAAGGTGATCTTCTACTCGCTGGGCAACTTCATCTTCGGGCACAACCACGATTACTGGATGGACAATTACCTCGCGCGGCTCCACCTGACGCGGGACGGGGTGCGCGAGGTCGAGATCCTGCCGATCTCGGGCCGGGGGAACGACCTGTCCCAGCCCTTCCTGCTGGAGGGTGAGGACGCCGCGGCGCTCCTGCAGGACGTCCAGACACGCACCCGGGCGCTGGACACGACCATGGAGATCCGTGGCAACATAGGGATCATCCGCCCGTGACCCGCTAGCCTACTCCGCCCGGAACGCCCGCACCGGATCCACCCGAACGGCCCGCAGCGCCGGAACGAGCACCGCGACTCCCCCCACTGCGAGCAGCACCGCGAGGATGGGAAGGACGAGGCCGGGGCCGGCCATGCGCACGCCCAGCACGATCCCCCGCAGGACGTGGTTGAGCGCAAGGGCCAGGACCAGGCCAGCAGCGGCGCCGAGGACCACCAGCTTCCCGGCTCGGGTCAGGACCGTGCGGAGCACATCGACCGCGGACGCGCCCAGCGCGATACGGGTTCCGATCTCGCGCGCCCGCAGGCTCACGAGGTACGCCATGAGGCTGTAGAGCCCCACCGTGGCGAGGAGCAGCCCGAAGGCGGCGAACACCGCGGTCATGACGGCACCGAGCCGATCCTGCGACAGGTTCTGGCGTCGGAGGTCCGACATGGCCGCCACCTCGAAGACCGGGAGGTCCGGGTCGACCTGTACGATCGCTCTCCGTACGTCGGAGACGACGCTCTCGTCGCGGAGGCGCACCATGATGTGGAGCATGCCGTTGGAGCGACCCATGGGCTCCTGGTAGAAGGGCAGGTACCACCCCTCGTCGTAGTCACCCAGCGCCTCGATGGCGCCCACCACCCCGACGACGGTCCTCCACGGCTCTCCGTCCCGAACGATCCGGATCCGCTTGCCGACCGGATCCTCGCCGGGCCAGTGACGGCGGGCCATGTTGGCGTCCACCATCACCTCGAGCTCGCCACCGGGGCGGTCGGCTCCGGGGAAGACCCTTCCCCGCAGGACCGGGATCTCCATGGTCGCGAAGTATCCGGGCGTGACGTAGCGATGGGCGATGTGGAGTGGGGTGCCGTCCGGCGGCGGAGGATGGCCCTCGATCTCCACCGGCGCGCCCCAGTCCCCACAGCAGAGGGGGTTCACCGACGTCACGCCGACGCCGTCCACCCCCGGCAACGAGGCGAGACGGGCCTCCAGCGAGCGCACGACCTGATTCCGGGTCTGGCCGTCGGCGTAGCGCTCCGCCTCCAGGCTCACCTGCAGCGTCTCCACCCCTTCGGGCTCGAACCCGAGATCCTCCTGGTTGAGCCGCCGGAAATGATCGAACATCACGCCCGCCCCCAGCAACAGCACCATGGAGAGCGCCAGCTCTGCCACCACGAGCGCGTCCTGGATCCGCGCCCCGCCGGTCGAGGCGCCGCGACCTCCGTCGTGCAGAGCCCGGCGGAGGTCGCCCCGCGACGCGCGGTGGGCCGCCGCGGACCCCGAGATCACGCCCGCCAACAGGGCGGTGGCCAGGCCGAAGGCGGCCACCGGGGCGCCCAGGCCGGGTGTGCCCACGTCCAGCTCCGTCCGGAAGACGTTCGGCAGGAGCACGAGCAGGACGTCTCCGAGCCAGCTGGCCAGGAGGAGTCCGACGGCACCGCCCCCCAGGAAGAGCACCAGGGTCTCGGTCAGCGTCTGGCGGAGCTGCCGTCCGCCGCCCGCGCCCAGGGCGGCCCGAATGCCCATCTCCCTCCGGCGAGCGACAAAGTGGGCGGCGAGCAGGTTGGCGACATTGACGCATGCGAGGAGGAGGAAGAAGGCCACCGCGACCAGCAGGGCCTGGACCATCCGCCCGTCGTCCCGGATGAAATCCTGCCGAACGGTGGCGACCTGGATCCCCTCGTCGGTCGCAGTACCCGGGCTCACCTGGCGGAGCGCTTCGTAGATGCGGGCCATGTCCGCCCGGACCGCGTCCACGTCCACGCCGTCGCGCATCCGAGCCACGGCGTTGAGGTCATGGGAGCGAGCGTCCGTGGGATCCAGGCGGAGGGGCGTCCAGATCTCGGCGGCGTACGGATAGTTGAAGCGCGGGGGCATCACTCCCACGATCGTCAGAGCGCCCCCGTCCACCGCCAGCGTGCGGCCGACGACCGCCGGATCGCCTCCGAAGCGACGCTGCCAGAGCGAGTGGGAGATGAGGGCGACGCCGGCGCTCTCGCCCTCGGTCTCCTCGTCCGTCGTAAACGAGCGGCCGAGGTCGGGCTCGACGCCGAGGAGCTCGTTCCAACCCGCCGTCACGCCGACGGCCGAGATCCGTTCCGGGGAGCCCTCTCCCGGCAGAGCCACGCTTCCGCCGTTCATGGCGACCAGGCCGGTGAACGTCCGATTCTCCGCGCGAACCAGCACCGCATCCCTGGGCGGGAAGTTGTAGGCCTGCTGCTCCCCCCGGGGCCCAGGACGTAGCTCCTCAACCGCACGAGACGGTTCCCGTCGTGGAAGGGGAGGGCGCTCCGGTACACGGTGTAGAAGGTCCCGAACACCGCCGACGCGCCGCCGATGCCGATGCCCAGCGTGACGACGACCGCCACCGTGAGACCGGGGCTGCGCCGGAACATGCGCAGCGCGAAGCGGAGGTCGACCGCGAGGTCGGAGGCCGGCGCCGCCCGGCCCCGCAGGGTGGATGCCCGGGAACCCTCCAGGCGTTGCCGCAGGCCCGCCCGGACCTCCGCCACGCCCAGACGCCACCAGAACCGGAGCGCCTGCCACGGGCCGAGGCCCCGGACCCGGTCTGCCCATGCCTCCCTGAACGTCGAAAGGAGCTCGTCCTCGTGCCTGCGACGGAACTCCGCCGGGTGGGCACGGAGGACCTGGCGGTAGAGCCACTCGCCCATCTTCCCGGGCCCCCTCACCTCCGCCACCCTCTCAGCCCTCGTTCGGATGCGGGTGCAACACGCGCTCCAACGAAGGCATCATGTCCTTCAGGCGTCGCGCTTCGGCGGCCGCGGCGCTCACCCCTGGCGGCGTGATCGCGTAGTAGCGTCGCCGCGGGTCCGCCCCGGCGGGCAGCTCGTCGCGCGTGAGGGATCTGATCCATCCCCGGGCGATGAGCCGATCCAGCGCCTGGTACACGTTGCCGGGCGCCAGCTCCAGCCGGCCACGCGAACGATGGGATACCGCCTTCACGATGCCGTAGCCCCAGGACGCCTCCTCCGTCAGCACGAGCAGAACGGAGAGGTCCAGAGCGGTGAGGGGGAGGCGGTCGTCCGATCCATGGGGAGCGCTCATGGGGATATGCTATCATCTATTATATCACCCGGCAACGGCGAGGCGCCGGCGTTATCTTGAACCATCCCTCCCCCAGACACCGCCGACGTTCCCACCGACCTGGGGTGACAGTCTCTGAACCTCCTGCGCATGGCCTGGCGCAACGTGTGGCGCAACCGCCGCCGATCTCTGGTGACGGTCGCGGCCACGACGCTGGCGTTCACGGTCATGATCCTCTACTCGAGCCTGGTACAGGGCTACCTGCGCGCGATGGAGCGCAACGTCCTCGACCTCGAGCTCGGCGACGTGCAGGTCCACGCCCCGGAGTACCGGGACGACCCGTCGCTCTACTCGAGCATCGAGGACTCCGACGAGCTGCTCCGGCGCTTCGACGAGCGTGGCTACCCGGCGTCGGCGCGCCTCCTCGGCTTCGGGCTGGGCGCGGCGGCGGAGGCGTCCGCGGGGGTGCAGATCCACGGCATCGACGTCGCGCGCGACGCGCGCGTGAGCCGCATCGACGAGCGCATCCGCGAGGGAGCCTGGCTCGACCCGGCCGACCCGTACGGGGTGGTCGTGGGCGCCCAGCTCGCCCGCACGCTGGTGGTCGAGCCGGGCGACGAGCTGATCCTGCTGAGCCAGGCCTCCGACGGGAGCATGGCGAACGACCTGTACACGGTACGCGGCGTGCTCCAGGGCGTGAGCGAGGGGGTCGATCGGGCGGGGGTCTTCATGACCGAGGAGGCGTTCCGCCGGTTCTTCGTGTTTCCGGTGGGGGCGCACGAGATCATCCTGCGCCGGCCCCAGGGCGCGGACCTGGACGCGTTCGCGGCCGACGTGCGCACCCTCGCACCCGAGGAGCGGGTCGAGACGTGGCGCGAGCTGTCGCCCACGCTGGCGTCGATGCTGGACTCGGCGCGCGGCCTCATGGTGATGGTCTTCCTGATCGTCTACATCGCCATCGGCATCCTCATCCTCAACGCGATGCTGATGGCCGTCTTCGAGCGGATCCGCGAGTTCGGGGTGTTGAAGGCGATCGGGTGGGCGCCCACCCAGGTGCTCCTCGTGATCTTCGGCGAGTGCGCGGTCCAGACCGCCTTGGCGGTCGTGATCGGGCTCGCGCTCGCGGTCCCGGGGCTGTGGTACCTCGTCCACGTGGGCATCGACATGGGGCGGCTGGGCGGGATGGCAGTGATGGGCCTGGTGATGGATCCCGATCTGGCGGGGCGTCGTCGAGCCCAACGTGATTCTCGAGCCGCTGGCGACCCTCCTCTTCATCGTCGCGATCGCGGCGATCTATCCGGCCGCGAAGGCCGCATGGATCAGCCCGATCCGCGCGATCCAACACCGCTGAGGGGAGAGGGCGACGCGCATGACTCCGTCCCTTACGCTGCGGATCGGCTGGCGCAACCTCTGGCGCAACCGCCGTCGCACGGTGCTCACGCTCTTCTCCATCGCGTTCGGCCTCCTCCTCGCGATCCTCATGACGGCGCTCCAGGACCGCAACTGGGCCGACATGATCGACCTGGCCGCGCGCCTGGGTGGAGGCCACGTCACGG
The DNA here is from genome assembly GCA_963848895.1 of uncultured Gemmatimonadales bacterium. Lineage (GTDB taxonomy): Bacteria > Gemmatimonadota > Gemmatimonadetes > Longimicrobiales > Gaopeijiaceae > SZUA-318. The sequence goes on along the minus strand of CAWKGE010000008.1, from coordinate 156,246 downwards.
TGCAGCACCCCGACCTCATCGACGCGCCGACGCTCGACAAGACCGTTCTCGGAACCGACGCGATCGCCGCGATGGCCCGCACGGAGCCGGAGGTCACCAAGGTGGTGGTGCGCATCGTCGGCCAGACGCTCCTGTCCACCGCGACCAACAGCCGGGGCGCCGGTTTCGTGGCAATCGACCCGACTCAGGAGGATTCGACGACGCTGGCGGTGATGAACGCCTTCACCGAAGGAGCGATGTTCCCCTCCGCCGACGCCGACGGGATCGTCCTCGGCTCGCGCCTGGCCGACAACCTCGACGTCACGCTCGGAAAGAAGGTCGTCTACAACCTGACCGACAAGAACGGCGACATCGTTGCGGGGCTGGCCCGGGTATCGGGGATCGTGCACACGGGTGCGCCGGGCGTGGACGGCGGGCTCGCCCTCCTGCCGCTCAACACGCTGCGCCGGGCGCTGGGCTACGCGCCCGAAGAAGCCACCCAGGTGGCCGTCTTCATCGACGACCAGCGCCGGAGCGACGACGTGGCGGCGCGCCTCGGCGCGAAGCTCCAGGGCGGTGCGGTGGCCGTCCCCTGGCACGAGAACCAGCCGGAGCTGGCGGGCTTCATCGCGATGAAGGTGGGGGGCGCGAACTTCATGAAGATCCTCATCGCCGTCCTGATCGCGGCCGGCATCTTCAACACGCTCTTCGTGAGCGTGACCGAGCGGATGCGCGAGTTCGGGATCATGCTCGCCATCGGATACAGCCCCCGCGACATCCACTTCCTCGTCATGGCCGAGAGCCTGTGGATGGGCCTGGTGGGGCTCGTGGTGGGCGCGGCGCTCACGTCCTGGCCATACCTGTACCTGAGCCGACACGGCATCGACATGTCGGTGATGGTCGGGCAGGGGGGCGCCGAGGTCGCGGGCATCGGGGTTCCGTCGGTCTTCAAGGTCGAGATCTTCCCGGGCAACGCGGTGTTCATCGCCGTGGCCGCGCTCGTGGCGACGCTGGCCGCGGGGCTCTACCCGGCATGGAAGGCGGGCCGGGTGGCTCCGGTCGAAACCATCCGGCTCGTGTGAGGCGCGCATGGAGGCATCCCGAGGGACGGCATCGATGAACGGGTCCGACGCGATCGTCGTGGTCGAGGGTGTGACCAAGGTCTACCAGCAGGGGCGGGTCGAGGTGCGCGCGCTCCGCGGACTCGACCTGGAGGTGCGGCCCGGGGAGCTGACGGCGCTGTACGGGCCGTCGGGGTCGGGCAAGACGACGCTCCTCAACCTGATCGGCGCGCTCGACCATCCCACGTCCGGGCGGGTGCTCATCGAGGGAAGGGAGCTCGGCCTGCTCGGGCGACGGGAGCTCAGCCACCTCCGACGGGACCGCATCGGCTTCGTGTTCCAGGCGTACAACCTGATCCCGGTGCTCACCGCCTACGAGAACGCCGAGACCGTGATGGCGCTGCAGGGCGTGGACGTCGAGGTGCGCCGTCGGAAGATCGGAGAGATCTTCGCGGAGATGGGCCTGGAGGGAATGGAGGATCGCCGTCCCGACGAGCTCTCGGGCGGCCAGCAGCAGCGTGTCGCGATCGCGCGCGCGATCGCCGCCGATCCCGCGGTCGTGCTCGCGGACGAGCCCACGGCGAACGTGGACTCGGAGACCGCCGACCGGCTCCTCGGCATCATGGAGAAGCTCAACCGCGACCGCGGCGTAACGTTCATCTTCTCCACGCACGACCCGCGGGTGATGGAGCGCGCGCGCCGTCTGGTCCGGATCGTCGACGGGAGGGTGGACGGGGAGAAGCGGAGGAGCTAGCGTCCCCGCTTCCCCCGCCGTGCGGAGTCGGATCGTGAGCCAGGACCCCACCATCACCATGCTGTTCGCCAGCCTGGATTCCGCGCGCGACGTCCTCCGGCGCGCCGTCGGCACCGTCGCCGCGGAGCGGCGCGGTCAGCGGCCGGCCCCCGAGCGCTGGTCCGTGGCGGAGATCCTGGAGCACCTGCACCTGGTGGAGAGCGCGGTCGCGCGGATGTTGAGCAGGGCCGTCGCCGAGTTGCCCGCCGTGCCTCCCCTCGACGAGGTCTCCCCCCTCGACCGAGCCAGTGTCGTGGACCGCACCCGGCGGCTCGAGACCATCGACCGGGCTCGCCCGACCGGCGAGCTGGAGTGGCGGCAGGCATGGGACGAGCTGACCGAGACGAGGGGAGAGCTCGTGCGCGTGCTGACGTCCACCGACGCGGCGACGCTGCGGCGCGTACGCGCTCCCCACTTCGTGTTCGGCACCCTGGACGGTCTCGGCTGGGTGCGCTTCGTGGCCGGGCACGAGGAGCGACACGCGGCCCAGATCCTCGAGATCTCCCAGGCCTGACGCCTCACCGCGGCGCGTCTTCCAAGTAGGCGGCCAGGCGCGCCAGCGTCTGCCTTCCGCCCTCGACGGCGTTGTGCTCGCGGATCACCCGATCGCGGGTGGCCACCGCGCCGAAGCTCGACACCATGGTCAGGCGCGTCCTGCCCAGCAGGTCCACGGTCAAGCGCGTCGCGGCGGCCCGCGCTCCTTGCATCGACCGCCGCTTGCGACCGGCCACGTGCGGTCCCTATCCTCCGGCGACGTCGTTCCTCCCCCCACCGATCGGACTCCCGAATGGCCGCAGACGACGGGCGCACGAGCCTGCAGGCGCGCGTCGAGCGCCTGGAGCGCCTGGTGGAGGAGCTGCGCCGGGACGTGGCCGCCTCCGGCGCGGGACCGCCCCTGGAGGAACCCTCCCCCTTACCGCCACGGGAGGCGGGCCCGTCTCCTCCGCCCCCACCACCGCAGGAGCCGGGACCGGACGCCGGCTCGACGTGGTGGACGGCCGGCGCGGAGCAGTGGCTGGGTCGCGTGGGCGTCGTCTTCGTGGTGCTCGCGCTGGCGTTCCTCTTCCGGTACTCGATCGAGCAGGGGTGGATCACACCCGTGGTCCGGCTGCTGGTGGGGCTGGGCGTGGGCGTGGCGCTCCTCCTGGCCGGTCTCCGGCTGGAGGGCCCCCGGACACGCTACGCGGCCCTCCTGCTCGGGGGCGCGATCGCCGCGTTCTACCTGGTGGTGTACGCGGCCTTCCAGCTCTATCGGCTGGTGCCACTCGGCGTGGCATTCTCGGCGATGGCGACCGTGACGGTGCTCGCGTTCGTGCTGGCGGAGCGGCAGAAGCACGGCTCGCTGGCGTCGCTGGGCGTGGCTGGAGGGTTGGCGACGCCCTTCCTCATCCGTTCCGGTCCGGTGAGCGTGCCATGGCTGGTCGTCTATACGTGCGTTCTGATCGCCGGCGCCGGCGCCGTACAGCTCCGGCAGGGGATGGCGGGCCCCCCTTCTTCTCATGGCCCTGCTGGGCTTCGTCGTGGTGGCCGTGGCCGTGGGCCAGGCGGGCGGCGGCGGTGAACGTTGGATCACGCTGGCGGGCATCCTCGTCGTGTGGGCGCACGTCGCCGGCTTGCCGCTCTCGCGCATCCTCCTCCGGCATGGCGACGCCGCGCGGTGGCCCGTTCCCCCGCTGGGCCGCCTCGCGAGGGTATTCGGCGTTCGGGGCGACGACCTCGACCGCACGCTCGTGCGTTCCCTCGTCGCGGGCTCGGCGCTCGCGACGGCGTTGCTCTCGGCGGCGCTCTTCGGGCTCTCCGAGCAGGCTGGCGGCGCGCTCCTCATGGCGGTGGCGGTCTTCTATGCCCTGAGCGCCCGGGGCGCGTGGGACGTCCACGCCGTGCGCGACCCACTGATCGAGGCCTCGCTGGTCGTGCTCGCGGTAGGGACGTGGGTCGCGATCCGCGACGCCCATGCCTTCCTCCCGCTGGCCGCCATCGCCGCGGGCGCCCACGTCGTCCGGAGGGAGTGGGCGATCCCCGGCGCGGCGCTGGTGGGGCACGTCCTCTTCGGCATCCTGGCCCTCTGGTTCGCTACGTCCGTCGGACCGTGGATCGCCACCGGCAGGGCCGACCCCTTCGGCCGTGTCGCGCTGGGCCAGCTGGGTGCCCTGTCCCTCCTGTTCGTGGCGTCCTGGGTGGTGATCGGCCGGGAGGCGATCGGTGCGTACCGGATCGGGGCGTACGTCGGACTGCTCGCGTGGCTGTCGGCGTCGTTGAGCGGCTATCCGCACGGCGGGGGTCTGGTCACCCTCGCCTGGGGCGCATGCGGGATCGCGCTGATCATCCCCACGTTCATGGGTGCGCGGAAGGGGCAGCAGGCGCTCGGGCTGGCCACGCTCGGGCTGGTGGCGGTGAAGCTCCTCGTGGTGGACATGGCCGCCCTGGATCTCGTGTGGAGGATCCTCCTGTTCATGGGCTTCGGACTGTCGTTCCTGGTAGTCGGCTACCTGATCAACCGCGGGCGCGCCGACCCCGGTCGGAAGGGGCCCTGAGCGGCGATCGCCCCGACGTCCGACGACTCGGGGCCGGGTGGAGCGCCTGCCGGCCCAGGCGCTACCGCCCGAGCTCGGCCCGACAGCGCTCCAGCGTCCACTCGGATACGACCGGCGGCGGCCACGTGCCTGCCCGCGCTCCCTCCACCAGGCGGAGCGCCTCGTCTCGCGCCCGGCGCGCGGTGTCCCCGTCCACCCACTCGCGTCCCAGGGCCTCGTCCAGCTCGTCCTCGTCGAGGAGGAGCGCCTGGCCGTCGGGACCGACCCACACGTCGAGAAAGAGATCCGTAGTGTCCCAGCGCGCGCCGCTCAGTTGCGGGGGGGTGAGGATGTTGGCGTAACAGCCGGTGAACGTGCCGTCCGCTCGGTGGAACCGACCGATGTCGTGCCAGGCGCCCGGAAAGGTGAACCACACGATGTCGCTATCGAGTTCCAGCACGACCTTGCCTTCGATCCGCATCGGCGGCTGGTAGGGCATGTGCTCTGCGAGCGTGATCTTCACATCCTCGCGATCGACCACCAGCGTCTGCTCGAACACCTGCATCCGGTTCGGGGGACGGCGATAGTGGATGCGCACCGTCGGGTGGTCGCTCATTCGCCCGGCCCTCCGCGGTCCGCGACCACCGCCTCGACGAAGACGTCCATGACTCCCCCGCACACCGCGGGGCTCCACGTGGTGAAGTCCTCGGTGAGCTCGACGCACACCCGCTCGGGAAGGCCGCTCACGATCACCCGCCGCGCCGCCTCGATGACCTCGGCCTCTCCGCAACCCCCGCCCACGGTGCCCGTGAGCCCTCGTTCGGGGTCCACCACGAGACGGGCCCCGACCTTCCTCGGCGTCGAGCCGCGTGTGGCCACGACCGTCGCCAGCGCACAGGGGCGTCCGGCCCGGGTCGCCGACGTCAGCGCCTCGGTCACCAGCCGATCGTCCTGGTGGGTCATGACGTCTCCTCCGTCTCGTTGAAGAACCGTTCGGCCACGCGCTCCACGTCCCGGAGCGAGGCGCCGGACCCGCCGCGGCGGATCTTCACCAGCTCGGCCGCCACGGCCACGGCGATCTCCTCGGGCGTCTCCGCACCGATGTCCAGGCCGACCGGAGCGTGGATCGCGCCCAGCCGCTCCCGCTCGATCCCGTCCCGCAGGAGTTGGACGAACGTCGCGCGCACCCGGCGCCGACTGCCGATCATACCGACGTACGCCGGAAGCGGGTCCACCCGGAGCGCCCGGACCAGGCAGTCGTAGTCGTAGCGGTGGCCGCGGGTCACCAGGAGTATGTGGGTCGCTGACCCGAGCGGGACGTCCCGGAACGGGTCGGAGAAGTCGGCGCGCACGACCGCGTGGGCGTCCGGGAACCGCTCGCGCGTGGCGAACTCGGGCCGATCGTCCAGCACCCAGACCCGGTATCCGAGGTCGGCGCCGATGCGGGCCATGGGCCGGGCGATGTGGCCGGCGCCGACGATGACCAGGTCGAGGACCGGGCGTCGCACCTCGACGTAGAGTTCCGTGCCGTCGGTCAGGGTCGTGAGCCCGTCCCGGTGACGAGGATCCGCCACGGCGGAGCGGGCCCGCTCCAGCGCCTCCCCGTCGACGCCACCGCCTCCCAGGGTGCCGTGCACCCGCTCCTCGCCGTTCCCGCCCACGACCAGGAGGAAGCGCGCGCCGGCATTCTCCCCGGACACGGACAGGAGCGATGCCGTGCTGGCGCCCTCCTGGACCCCTGCGAGCACCAGGCGCGCCGCTGCCGCAGCGTCGAGGCTCACGGCGAGCGGCGCTCCAGGAATGCCGCACGGTAGGCTTCGGGCGTGTCGATGTCCGTCACCGCCCCCGCGTCGGTCACCTCGACGAGGGCGGCCCGATCCAGGTGCCGGTGGACCACGGAGCGCGCGCCCTCGTCCAGGTCTTCGGCCATCAGCTCGGCGAAGAGGGAGCGGCGGAAGACCGCCGGATGGCCGCGCCGACCGTCCACCGTGGGGAGGACGAGCGGGGCGTCGCCGCCCAGCAGCGCGTCCACGAGGGCGGCGACGGTTTCCGGCGCGACGAGGGGGTGATCGACTGGAAGGAACGCGACACCCTCCACCTCGGTGTCGAGCGCGTTCAGCGCGACGCGGAGGGACGTGATGGGCCCCTCCCCCGGATCCGGGTTCTCCAGCACGACCGCGCCCGCGGCGCGCGCCCGCCGCGCCTCGTCCTCCTGGCCCGGGCCGACGACGACGACGACGGGGTCGCAGCCGCCACCTACCAGAGCGCCCACCACCGCCGCGAGAAAGGAGCGGCCTCCCGCGTCGAGGAGCGCCTTGGAGCTCCCCATGCGCGTGGACTGACCCGCACACGGCACGACGCCGGCCACCCGGGGCGGCGGTGGTGGCGTGGCGCTCTTCCTCTTCCTGCCCCAGAGCGGGCTCATGACGCGAACGCCTCGTAGAACCGACGGTCGTCGCGAGCCAGGTCCACCAGGAGCGGAGGGGGTGTGAAACGGTCCCCCAGGTCGGCCTCGAGGGTCCTCATGCGCCCCACGACCCCTCGCGTGTGCAGGCTGTCGGCGAAGCGGAGCAGGCCGCCGCGGAAGGGTGGAAAGCCCGTGCCCATGATCATCGCGAGGTCGACGGCCGCAGCCGTCGCCACAATGCCGTCGGTGAGGGCGCGGGCCGCCTCGCCGATCATGGGCAGCACCAGGCGGCGCCGTATCACGTCCGGCGCAATGGTTCCCTTCCGCTTGCGCGCCACCGAGATGCCCAGATCTTCGTACACGCTCTCGTCCACGCTCTTGGCCTTCCCAGCGTCGTACACGTAGAAGCCGCGGCCCCCCTTGCGACCGAGGCGATCGCCCGCGCCCAGCGCCACCAGCGGGGGCGCGGGGGCGAAGCGCTCGCCGAGCGCCTGGTACATCGACACTCCGGCGTGGGTCGACACGTCGATCCCGACCTCGTCCAGCAGGCGGAGCGGGCCCATGGGCATCCCGAACTCGCGGGCCGCGTCGTCGATATCCTCGATCGCAGCCCCGTCCGCGAGGAGCCACCCGGCCTCGTTCAGGTAGGGCGTGAGGATCCGGTTCACGAGGAAGCCGGGGCCGTCCCGGACGACGACGGGGACCTTCCCCAGGCGAAGGGCCAGCGCGTGGATCGTCGCCACGGTCGCGTCCGTGGTGGCGGATCCGCGCACGACCTCCACGAGCGGCATGCGATGCACCGGGTTGAAGAAGTGCATCCCGCACAGGCGTACAGGACGGCGCAGGCCCTCGGCCATGGCGTCCACGGAGAGCGAGCTGGTGTTCGTTGCCAGGATGCACGCGACGGAGACGTTCGCCTCCGCCTCCGTCAGCACCTGGCGCTTCACGGACAGATTCTCCACCACGGCCTCCACGACGACGTCCGCCGCGCCGAACCCCGCGTAGTCGAGCCCGCCGCTCACGAGCTCCATCCGCTGGTCGGCCTCGCGCCTCGTGAGCCTACCGTTGTCGACGGCCTTGTCGAAGAGCGACCGCGCGTGCCGGAGCCCGCTCGTCACCGCGTCGTGCCGGATGTCCTTCATGCGTACGCGGATCCCGTGATCGGCCGCGAGGTGGGCGATCCCTCCCCCCATCACGCCCGCGCCCAGCACGGCGAGCGTGTCCACTTCGGTTGGCTCGACGGTCGGATCCGCGACCCCCGTTCCCTTGCGGGCCGCCTCCCGCATGTGGAAGACGTGGATGAGGTTCTTGCAGACCGCGCCTACGACCAGCTCGGCCGCCGCACGGGCCTCCGCCTTCAGGCTGCGAGCTACGCTCCCGCCCAGGCGCTTTCGGCAGATTTGCAGGATCTTCAGCGGGGCGGGGTAGTGTCCTCCCGTCGTTGCGAGCACGCGCCTCCTGGCGGCGGCGAGCACGGCCAGCCGGCCAGGGGCGGTGTCCTCCACCAGGCGCTTCGCCACGGAGCGCTTCGGGAGCGACGATCCCTGCGGGAGGGCGATGGCGCGTACCGCGAACTCCACCACCCGCTGAGCGAACTGCCCGGCCGGAAGGACCTCACCGGCGAAGCCGATGCGGCCGGCCCTGCGGGCGTCGACGAGCTTTCCCGTGAGGAGCAGGTCGAGGGCCGCCTGGAGTCCGATCAGGCGAGGCAGCCGCGTCGTGCCGCCCCACGCCGGGAGGATGCCGAGCTGGACCTCCGGGAGACCGATGCGCGTCCTGGGCGAGTCGGACAGAACGCGGTGCCGGCAGGCCAGCGCCAGCTCCACCCCGCCACCCACGCAGACGCCGTGGATGGCGGCCACCGTGGGGACCGGCATGCGTTCCATCGCCATGAACACGTCCTGACCCTGCCGGATCTTCCGTTCCGCCTCGACCGGATCCTCCAGGGAGGCGATGGCGTCCACGTCCGCTCCGGCGATGAACGAATGGTCCTTGCCGCTGCGCACCACCACGACCTTCACGCGCCCGACCTCCGCCGCCCGCTGGGCTTCGTCGATCACCTGGGCCAGCCGGCCCATGACCGCTTCGGTCAGGATGTTGAGCTTCCGCCCCGGGTCGTCGAAGGTGATCCAACCGATCCCCCGCTCGTCGATGCCGAACGTCGGGCTGGGAGACGTGGCGGGGGCGGTGTCCATCCTGCTTGCTCCGTGGAAGGCGCGCTGAGGTCCCGGGGTGGGGAGTCCACCCTAGACAATACCGAACAGCGCCGCGAACGAAAGCCGCCCCGGCACGTCTGCGGTGCCGGGGCGGCCGGAAATCCGAGCGATTCGCGTGCGTGCCTAGAGCTTGACGCGTTCCTCGGCGTTCTCGCGCGAGAGCGTGACCTGGTTCGGCTCACCGCGCTGCGCGTCGATCGGCACGTTCCAGTAGAGCTCCGTATAGGGAAGCTCGTAGCGGGCGGTCACCCAATAGTGTCCGGGCTTCACCTCCATCGTGCTCACGCCGCTGGCGTCCGTGGTGTCCACGGCACCCTCGAGCCCGGAGGCGCGCGCCTTTTCGATGAAGATGTCGGTGACGTCGGCGAACGCCTCGTCCGCCCAGTTCTCCTTCAGGATCCGGATCGAATCGGACTGACGGATCGTGGCCTTCTGGAGATCGTCGAACTCCTTGAACGCCTGGTCCATCTGCCGCTCCACGTTCCCGAGCTGGGAGTCGAACTCCTGGAACTCACGGAAGAGGGCCACGTAGCGTGCCTCGCCCCGGGAATACTGCTGCATCGTGTTCGTGATCTTCTGCAGCGTGTCGCGCAGCGTGTTCCAGCGACTGGTGGCCTGCTGCCACCGCTGCTGGGCCTGGGCGACCTCCTCGCGGGCGTCCAGCAGCTCCTGCGGGATCTGCGGCTCGGGCGTGGGGAATGCCTGGGTCACTGAGTCGAAGACCGCATCCCGGTCGAAGGGGAGGAGCTCGACCTCGATGTCGGGCAGCGGCTGCGTCACCGTGCCCTCACCTCCGGGATTGTCCATGGTCACCTGCATCGTCACGACGACCTGGGCGGGGCCACAGGCGGCCGCCGCGAGCAGCAGCGCCATCACGAATGGAACTCTCGTACGCCTCATTTCGCTCTCCGTCGCTCGGTCCGGAAAAGAAACGGCCCGAAGGTACCATACCCCCCCGGGAGGATCAACTTCCTGGCAGGCGGTCAATCTAAGGGAGTCGGGGCGGTTTCCGCACCCTCCCGGCGGGGGGGTGGAGCGGGGGCGTGAAAAAGGCGCCCGGAGGCGCCTGACCCGAGGATCCATCGTGCGCGTCTCGCTATGGCACGACGTCGGGTAAGATGAAGTTGGTCGGATTCTGCGGGATACCGTTGAGCCGGACCTCGTAATGCAGGTGCGAGGAGGTCGCGATCCCCGTGCTGCCTACCTGGGCGATCACGTCCCCGCGGGACACCTCCTGGCCGACGCGCACCAACAGCTTCGAGGCATGGCCGTAGAGGGTCATGTACCCGTATCCGTGGTCCAGCTCCACCGTCAGCCCGTACCCGACCACCCATCCCGCACGGACGACGCGGCCGTTGGCCGCCGCGTAGATCGGCGTGCCCTTGGGCGCGGCGAGGTCGATGCCCTCGTGGGGTAGCGCGCGGTTGTGGATGGGGTGCATCCGGGACTTCGAGAACCGGCTGGACAGGAGGCCCGAGGTGGGGAGGATCGAGGGCGTCGACTCCAGCAGGTCCTGATGCGCCCGCAGCGAGTCGTTGGCCTCATCGAGGGAGATCGCGAGCAGACGGGCGCGGCGCTGCAGCGCGTTCAGGTCGTACGAGACGGCGTATGCGTCCTTCGCCGCGGCCGAGTCGACGCTCCAGAGCGGATAGGACTCCAGGGAGCCGAGCCCCGGCCCGCCGACACCCACCTCCAGGACTTCGGGGTCGATCGCGTCGAGGCCGGCGACCGTGCGGATGCGGGCGTCCTTCTCCGTGAGCTGGTTCACGGTGCTCTCGAGCCGGCTCACGCTCGTGCGGAAGCGCTGCAACTCCGAGTGGAGGGCTTCGTTTCGCGCCTGCAGCTGACGGCTCCGGATCCTCGCCGTCGCGTCGGTGGCGGCGGTGAGGCCCAGTCCGAAGAGCACGAGGGCCACGACGGCACCGACTCCGACCACCGCCCGCAAGGCTCTGGCGGACACGGTGTATTGCCGGACGGGGGTGTCCTCGCCGCGCACGACGAGGAATGTCCACCGATCACCGGTCATACGGCGCTCTGGGTTTCCGTCAACAGGAAGCCCTCCGAGCCAGGCAACTCGTCGCCGTCCAGGAGGGTGCGAAAGCGGCCCCAGGGGGCCCGAAGCATCCGAAACGAATGCGTCTGAAACAAAGGTAGGCCGCGCCCGTTGGGAGAGTCAAGCAGATGTTTCCCATCGGTCTCCATGGCCCGTTCTGGGCCGCAAATACCCCGAAAGCCCAGGTGTTCTGGTGTCGTTCGGGTCATCCGGCCCACGACGGCTCGACCCGCGGGAAGAGCGGGTCGCCCTTGGTGACGCGGCGTCCAGGGAGCTCCACGGAACGGGCTTCCGCCAGGGTCGGCACGTCATCGAGGCCGAGTCGGTGGGCCAGCTCCGCCATGCGGGACGGGGCGACCGGCTCGAACAGGGCGCTCAGCGCCACGAGCGCGCGGACCAGGGTGGTCAGCGTCTCGTCGAGCGCCCCCGCGGCCTCCGGCTCCTTGGCCTGAGCCCAGGGCTGCCGCTCCTCCACATACCCGTTGGCGGCGCGCGCCAGGTCCATCGCGGCGGCCAGGGCCTCGTGCACGCGGAAGCGTGCCATGTTGTCACGGGCCGCCGTGAAGGCGACGTCCAGGGCTTCGTCCAGACCCGTGCCGGGCGCGTCGGGCACCACGCCGTCACGATACTTGCCGACCATCGAGACCACCCTGCTCGCCAGATTGCCGAGGACGTTGGCCAGTTCCTCGTAGCGGACGAGGAAGCGCTCGGGCGTGTACGACGCGTCGGAGCCGGTGGGCATCTCGCGCATCAGATACCACCGGACGGCGTCAGTGCCGAACTCGTCCCGCAGAGCCAGCGGATCGACCACGTTGCCGAGAGACTTGGACATCTTGGTGTCACCCACCACCCACCATCCGTGCGCGAGGAGCTGCCTCTGTACCGGCAGCCCCACGCCCATCAGCAGCGTGGGCCAGTACACGGCGTGCGTGGTGATGATGTCCTTGCCCATGATGTGCAGGTCCGCCGGCCACCAGGATCCGGAGACGTCCTCGAAGCCCTGCTCGCCCGGGACGCCCTCCGGCCGGATCGCCCCCGAGGCCGTCAGATAGTTGATGAGGGCGTCCACCCAGACGTACGCCACGTGCTCCTCGTCGAAGGGCAGGGGAATCCCCCAGCGCACACGTGACCGCGGCCGCGAGATGGACAGGTCCTCGAGGGGCTTCTGCAGGAAGCCGAGGATCTCGTTGCGCCGGATGTCGGGCACGATCCAGTCGGGATTGTCCTCGATGTGCTTCACCAGGGTGTCCTGGTAGGCGCTCATCCGGAAGAAGTAGTTCGCCTCCTCGACGTGCTGCGTCGGACGCCCGCAGATGGGGCAGGCATTGTCCGGTCCCAGGTCCTTCTCGGTCCAGTAGCGCTCGTCCGGCACGCAGTACCAGCCGGAGTACGTGCTCTCGTAGATCTGGTCGCGGTCCCACAGGCGCTGCAGGAACGCCCGCACCACTCGGATGTGCTCCGGCTCGGTGGTACGGATGAAGCGGTCGTCGCTGATCCCGAGCGTGCGCCAGGCGGCCTCGAAGCGCGCCGCCATCTGGTCGCACAGCTCGAGAGGCTCCACGCCCCGGCGGGCGGCCTCTTCCTGGATCTTCTGACCGTGCTCGTCGGTTCCGGTCAGGAACAGCACCTCCTCGCCGTCCTGCCTGTAGAACCGCGCGAGCACGTCGGCGAGGATCGTCGTGTAGGCGTGCCCCAGATGGGGCTCTCCCGACGCGTAATAGATCGGCGTCGTGAGAAAGCGCCGGCGTCGCTGGCTCACGCGCTCGGGTCCTCCTTCGGTCGTCTGGATTGGTCGTCCCGTCGGCCGTCGGCGACCTCCTTCTTGAGGTCGTCCAGGGCCAGTGTCCTGCGCCCTCCCTCGGGGTCCCGAAGCGTCACGCTGTCACGCCAGATGTCGACCACGACGACCTTCTCGTCGCCGTGCGCCGTGCGCAGGACCTTGCCCTCGCGCGGGAAGCGCCTGCGGGCTTCCACGTAGGTGCGGTGCTCGTACATCAGGCAGCACATGAGCCGGCCGCAGCAGCCGGAGATCTGGGCGGGGTTGAGGGACAGGCGCTGATCCTTGGCCAGCTGCAGGCTGACCGGCTTGAGCTCCGGCAGCCACGTGGAGCAGCACAGCTCGCGGCCGCAGCGGCCCACGCCTCCGAGCAGGGCCGCCTCGTCGCGCACGCCGATCTGACGGAGCTCGATGCGCGTGCGGAACGTGCGCGCCAGATCACGGACGAGCTCCCGGAAGTCGACCCGCCGATCGGCCGTGAAGTAGAGCAGGAGCTTGTTGCGGTCGAACTGCCACTCGGCCTCCGTGACCTTCATCTTCAGGCCGTGACGTTGAACGATCCGGCGGGCCTCGCCCCGGACCCGCTCCTCGTCCCCGTGCAGCGTGTCGGACCGCGAGATCTCGTCGGCGCGAGCGACGCGCAGCACCCGCTTTTCCGGCGTCGGGGTGGCACAGCCGCCCGAAGAGGAGCACCTGCGCTCGGCGATGACGCCGACCGCGGAGACCTCGCCCAGATCCTCTCCCCGGTCGGCCTCGACCACCACCGGCAGCCCCGGACGCAGGTCCAGGTCCGCCCCGTAGGTGTAGTACGCCTTGCGGGTACCCTTGAAGCGGACCTCGGCGAACCCTGCCATCCGGCGCTACACCTCCCTCCACGCGCCGATCGATTCGAACTTCGCCCAGCGTTGGCGGAGCAGCTCCTCGGTGGGGACCGCGCACAGCTCATCCAGGACCCGGTTCAGGGCGCGGCGGAGGTGGTCCGCCGCGCCGTCCCAGTCTCCGTGGGCGCCGCCGGCGGGCTCCGGCACGATCTCGTCGCACACCCCCAGCTCCACCAGATTTCCCGACGTCAGGCGCAGGGCGTCGGCCGCCTTCTCGCGGTGCTCCGCCGAGCGCCACAGGATCGCGGCGCATCCCTCGGGGGTGATGACCGAGTAGATCGCGTGCTCGAGCATCAGGATCCGGTCGGTTACGCCGAGCGCGAGCGCGCCCCCCGACCCGCCCTCGCCGATGACCACGCTCACGAGGGGGGTGGGCAGGCGGGCCATCTCCCGCAGGTTCATGGCGATGGCCTCCGCCTGTCCCCGCTCCTCGGCGCCGATGCCCGGATACGCTCCGGGGGTGTCGATGAGGGTGACGACCGGCCGGTGGAACTTCCCGGCGAGGCGCATGAGGCGGAGCGCCTTTCGGTACCCCTCGGGGTGCGGCATGCCGAAGTTGCGCCGCAGGTTCTCCTTCATGTCCCGACCCTTCTGGTGGCCGATCACCATGACGGACCGGCCGTTCAGGGTCGCCCAGCCCCCCACGATCGCTTCGTCGTCGCGGAACGCGCGGTCGCCGTGCAACTCGATCCAGTCGGAGAAGATCCGGCCGATGTAGTCCAGGGAGTAGGGACGATGCGGGTGGCGAGCGACCTGAACCTGCTCCATGGGGCGCAGGTTGTCGTAGGTCTGCTCCTTGAGGGACTGGAGCTTCTCACGCAAGACGATCACCTCCGCTGAGACGTCGATTCCCTTGCGCTCGGCGAGGCCCAGCAGCTTGTCGATCTGCTCCTGGATCTCGATGATGTCGCGTTCGAACGCGAGATGCGAGGCAGTAGCCACATGCCTTCCTGTTCGGTATTGGCGGGGAAGGTAACCTCGCCGCGCGCGCCCGGGATCCGCAAGCGAGGAGGCCGGGCGACGGGTCAGCTCCGGATGACCTCGAAGGCCTCGACCTCGCCGAAGCCCTTCAGCCGGCCCCAATAGCGCGCGTAGGCCTGGGCCATGCGCGGAGCCAGGTCCATGCGCGCGGTGCCGATGTCCCGGTAGGCGGTCAGGAGCTCGAGCTTGTCCATCATCTGATCGGCCACGTCCTCCAGACGAGTGGGCCTGAACTCCGCCGTGGTCGCGGTCTGGTAGCCGAGGATGAGCGGCACGGCTAGCAGCGTGGACTTCACGATCCGGAAGGCCTCGCGACGGGCCGGGTGCTCGTCGTCCATGGCGGGCACGAAGAGGACCTGGGGCCGGAAGTCCTTGGCCACACGTTTCACGAGCGCCACGCGGCCGTCCGTGCTCTCCATGCCCCCTTCGTCGATCATGAGCCGGGCGCCCAGCCGCCTGGCGGCCTCCTGTGCGGCTTCGAGGCCCGAGCGGGTCGTGTCGGCGTCGTCCCGGCACAGCGGCAGGATCATCACGTCGGCCCCGGTCCGGCGGTACTTCATGAGGGTCGCTCCGCAGCCCATCTCCACGTCGCCCACCAGGCCGCCGACCGCGAGGACCGCCGGCCTCACCATCGCGACGGTTCGGCCCACGAGGTCGGCCACCTTGCGGACGAAATCCTCGCTGTCCAGGGGCTTCGTCAGCACCTCGGTGGCGCCGGCCCGGTAGGCCTCCTCCTGGTAGTGCGTGCCGGTATAGCCGGTGATGGCCATGATCGGGAGCGTGGGGTGCACGGACCGGGCTATCCTGCAGAGCTCGAAGCCGTCGAGGCCCGGCAGGTTCAGATCCGTGATGAACAGATCCCATTCCCGTTGGCGGAGGAGCTCCGCCGCGTGGTCCCCGTCCTGCGAGTGGGTGACCTGGAACACCGCCGGGACGGACTGCAGGAACGCCTTGACCAGGAGGGCCTGGTCGAGGGCGTCTTCCGCGAAGAGCACGCGGACCGTCCGATCCTGGGATGCCTGCACCGCCGCTCCTTTCGGTCCGGATGAAATCAGGGCGACCCAGCGTGCGCCGACGCCGGAGCCAGGCCCGGGTCCGAGGGGGCTTTGCAACCCGGAGGCCCTTCCTTCCGTCCAGTAAGATGTCACGCGGCAGGGTGGAAGGGAAAATCCGGAGGAGCTATGCGTACGGGGATCGGCTTGCTGGCGGTGGTGGCGTGCGCGGCGACGGTGGCGCCGCTCCAGGGCCAGGTGCGGTGGCAGCGCGGGGACCAGGACTGGTGCGACCAAGGGTCGGGTGGACGCGACCGGGAGCGTTTCTGCGAGGTATTGACCACGACCCTGGACCCCATGGGCAGCCTGGACCTCGACGGAGGGGCGAACGGAGGGGTACGCGTCGAGGCGTGGGACCGGAACGAGATCGAGGTACGCGCGCGCGTCCAGGCGAGCGCGCGATCGGAGGACCGGGCGCAGGAGATCGGGCGCGCCGTGGAGCTCCGGGTGGACGGCGGACGCATACGCGCCGAAGGTCCAGGTACGGGCCGCCGGGAGGGTTGGGGCGTGAGCTGGGAGGTGCACGTGCCCAGGAGCACGAACCTCCGGGTGCGGACGACGAACGGCGGCATCGACGTGACGGACGTGGTGGGCGACATCGACTTCCGGGCCACCAACGGTGGCGTGACCCTGGTCGGGGTGGCCGGCGACGTGCGCGGACGCACCACGAACGGAGGGCTGCACGTGGAGCTGTCGGGCGACGGTTGGTCGGGCGCCGGCATGGACGTGGAGACGACCAACGGGGGAGTCACGCTGCTCGATCCCCGAGGACTACTCCGCGGAGCTGGTCACGGGCACCACGAACGGGGGGATCGACGTGGACTTCCCGGTCACGGTGCGGGGGCGCATCGGCAGGCAGCTCCGCACCACGCTCGGGGACGGCGGTCCCACGATCCGCGCGGTGACGACCAACGGGGGGGTGCACATCTCCCGCCGCTGACCCTGACCGCTCGCGCCTTCAGCCGGGGCGCACCTCCGGGGCGCGGCCGGCCTCCGCCGCGGGCCCGGGCGGCTCCGCTTCGGGCTCCGGGATGAAGTTCCACACGATCAGGCCCATGGCGAGCACCGACACGGCCCCCAGCGCCGTGTTGGACGCATAGCCCACGTTGGCGAAGAGGGGGCCGGCCACGGCACCGCCCACGGCGAAGCCGACCTGGCCGAGGGCGACGGTGAGGCTCATCAGGGAGCCGCGGCGCTCGTCGTTCACGAGGGCGGTGAGCAACGCCGAGAACGGGCTGGTGCGCATCGCGATGAGCACCATGGTGACGAAGAAGATCGGATAGGCCACCCACACGTCGTGGACGACGAAGGGCGTGGCGACCATCACCAGCGACAGGCCCACGGAGGCCAGCAGGATGATGCCGCGTCGGCCGACCCGGTCCGAGAGGCGCCCGGCCTGGGGGCCCGTCATCACGTTCGCGATGCCCCCGAGGAGGTACATCGTGGCGATCTCCCCGGGCGTAATCCCGCGATCGCGCTCCAGCCAGGTGGGGAGGTAGACGGTGAACAGCGAGATCCCGAGGAACATCACGAAGTACGCGGCAGCCGCCCACGCCACCTCCGGACGGCGGAGCATGCCCAGATAGTCCGCGGCCGCCTTGCGCGCGCTCAGGCGGCCCGTCGTGCGCTTCACCGGTGGCTGGGGCACCCGCAGGAAGAGGAGCACGACGGTCGCGGCCATCGTAGCCGCGAAGATCCAGAAAGGCGCACGGAAGCCCCATCGGCCCGAAAGCACGATCCCGAGGGGGATGCCCACGATCTGCCCGACCGCCGACCCGCTCATCACCCACCCGGTGGCCCACCCGCGGCGGTGGTACGGGAAGTAGTCGCCGATGTAGGACACCGCCGCCCCGCTCAGCATCCCGCCGGCCATCCCCGCGAACAGGCGCACGGCCAGGAACGTCGTGTAGCCGGTGACGAACCCGTGGAGCATCAGGGCGACGGTCATGGTGCCGCAGCCGAGGAGGAGGATCCGCCGGCGCCCGATCTTGTCCGACACCGGCCCCGCGAGGATCGCGAAGACCCCCACCATCAGCGTGTACGCCGACACCAGGGTGCCGAGTGCCGCGTCGGGGATGCCGAGCTGGTCGCCGATCTGCGGGAGGATCGGCGCGATGATCATGGTCTGGCTCGCGCTGGAGAACACGAGCAGCCACAGCGTGAAGACGATCAGATAGGGGGAGGGCCGTCTGATCTCCACGCGCGGTCCCGTCAGGCCTCGTCGCGATGCGGGAGCATGGCGCGACGCTTGGCCGCGGGCATGGGCACCAGGTTGACGCCACCGCTGCACGGATGCGTCACGGTCTGGGCTCGGACCCGCGGATGGGTCGACCTGAAGGCCGACTCGAGCTCCTTCAAGATCATTGGATCTCGCCCCGAGATGGACCGTGCGCACCTGCGTGTGGCAGCGCACGGGGAGATCATGGTACGATACGCGTGTGGAGATGACGGAACCAGCCGCCGGGGTCGATCTTCGGCTCCCTGGAGCTGTGTTGGCGGTGCATCGCATGCCAGCCTGCATCCGGCTGCTTCGCATCGCCCCGGAACGGACTCCGGTCCCCGCCGAGGATGGTGGGCGACCCTCACTTCGACAGAGAATCGGCTTGGAGGAGCTTCGATGAACGCAACCCGCGAATCACTCGGCTTCATCGGCCTGGGCATCATGGGGCGGGGCATGGTCAAGAACCTTCTGGACGCGGGCTTCGCAGTGCGTGTCTGGAACCGAACCGCCGATCGCGTCGAGCCGTTCGTCGAGGCGGGGGCTACCGCTGGTTCTGATCCGGCGGACGTGGCGGCGCATGCGGACATCGTGATCACCTGCGTCAGCGACACTCCCGATGTGCGAGAGGTGATCCTCGGAGAGCGGGGCGTCTCCGCCGGCGCGGGTCCCGGCTCCCTCGTCGTGGACATGAGCACGATCAGCCCGAGCGTGACCCGGGAGATCGCGGCCCGACTCGAAGAAGGCGGCGTGCACATGCTCGATGCTCCGATCAGCGGAGGAAGCGAGGGTGCGGCAAAAGGCACGCTCAGCATCATGGTCGGGGGTGATGCCGCACAGGTCGAGCGGGCGATGCCTGCCTTTCAGGCCATGGGGAAGACGATCACACACGTGGGACCGATCGGGGCGGGCCAGATGGTGAAGCTCGTGAACCAGATCGTCGTGGTGGTGAACATGCTGGCCGTCGGGGAGGCTCTCCTGTTCGCCCAGGCCGGTGGGTTGGATCTGCGAAAGACACTCGAGGCGATCATGGGTGGAGCGGCGGGAAGTTGGATGCTCGCCAATCGCGGGCCGCAGGTCATCGCTCGCGACTGGAGCCCGGGTTTCATGATCGACCTGCAGGAGAAGGACCTGCGCCTCGCGCTGGAGGCTGCGGACGACCTGGGCGTTCCCCTCCTCGGCACCAGCACGGTCTTCCACCTCTACCGCACGCTTCAGAGGGCTGGCCTCGGGGCCGAGGGGAACCACGCCCTGGTCAAGGCGCTCGAGAACCTGGCGGGATTCGAGATCAACGCCGACGGTGACTCTCTGCCCGACTGACAACGCGCCGGTCCGGGCGCGGGTGCCCAGCCGAGCGTCCCTCGTGAGACGAGGTGGAGGCAGGAAATGAGCAGGTCGGCAATCGAGCGCATCACTGCCCGGGCCATCCAGGCGAGGCAGCGGATCGCCCTCCCGGAGGCTCGGGACCCTCGCGTGCTGAAAGCCGCCCGTGAGATCACGGACAGGGGCTATGCTCGTGTCACGCTGCTGGGCAATGCCCGCGTCCTGGCATCGGCCGGAGTCGAACACGGGGTGTCCCTGGAGGGGGTGGATCTCATCGACCCCGACGAAGACTCCCGGCGAGCTCATTATGTGGCCCAACTGGTGCGGGCTCGCCGGAAGCAGCGAATGACGCGTGAGGAGGCCGAGGACGTTCTCAGCAAACCGGTGTACTTCGGCGGGCAACTCGTGGCAGACGGACGTGTCGACGGAATGGTGGCCGGGAGCGTGTGCCCCACCGCCGACACCATCCGGGCCGCACTCTGGTCCGTGGGACCCGCGCCGGGGTGCTCCACGGTGTCCAGCGCCTCCCTCATGCAGACCAACGCCCTCGGGCTCGGGGTCGGTGGCGCCCTGATCTTCGCCGATACCGGCGTGGTCCCGGAGCCCACCGTCGAGCAGCTGGCCGACATCGCCATCCAGGCGGGAGAGGCCTGCCGAGCCTTGCTCGAGGTCGAGCCTCGGGTCGCGATGATCAGCTTCTCGACGAAGGGCTCTGCCCGCTGTCCGGCAGTCCAGCACGTGGTCGACGCGACCCGAATGGCCCAGGCCAAGCGGCCGGACATGATGATCGACGGAGAGCTCCAGGTCGATGCCGCCTTGATTCCGGAAGTCGCCCTCCGGAAAGTCGGGAGCAGTGCAGTGGCCGGGCAGGCGAACGTGCTGGTCTTTCCCAACCTGTCGGTCGGCAACGTGGCCTACAAGCTGGTCGAGCGGCTCGGGGGAGCCGTTGCCCTCGGCCCCTTGCTGTTGGGTTTGAGCAAGCCGGTCAACGACCTGTCACGCGGGTGCAGCGTGAATGACATCGTGCTGGTCGCCGCCGTCACGGCCGCCCAGAGCGCAGAGCACGGAGCGGACCTCATCCGTGATCGAGCCACGGACGGTTTCATCCGCCGCTGAGCGCCGCACGGACCCTCCCACACTCGCGCGCGCGAAAAGTCTTGCATGTCGGGGCGAATGAACGCAGGTTGATGGTGGTTAACAATTTGCACAACCAATCTGTGGACATAATAGTTACCGATAGGAGGGAGGTTGGCCGGGCAAGACGCCGTTCGGCGGGCCTATCTGCACCTGAGGGATCTCATCGTGCAGGGTGCCATGGCGCCGGGCAGTCCCCTGATCGAGCGACAGGTAGCCGATGTGGTGGGGGCCTCTCGATCGACCGTGCGGAACGCGCTGCAACAGCTCGCCGCAGAGGGACATGTGGTGACTTCCAGCATCGGTGACCACTACTCCCGGTTCTTCGTCGGACCTCTCACGGTCGACGAGATGCGCGAGTGGTACTTCATCTTCGGAGCGCTCGACGGCATCGCCGCGCGTGGTGCGGCAGCTCTTCCATCGGCGGAACGGAAGCCGCTCGCTCAGGAGGTTCGAGCCCTGGCTCGTGCCCACCTGGATGCCGGGTCCGGCGACGATCCGCACTACAACGAGATTCAGCGTCTCGACGCCGAGCTGCACGGGTCCTACGTGCAAGCGGGAGGAGGACCCCGGCTCCTCCAGGAGCACGCTGCGTGTAAGCCGCATGTCGACCGCTACGGGAGGTTCTACGCAACTGCCCTGATTCGGAAGCTGCCCTCCGAGATCTTCCAGGAGCACTGCGCGATCGCCGATGCCATCGAGGCGGGTGACCCGGATGCGGCCGAGCGCGCAGCGGTGAACAACTGGCGTAACGCCACGGACCGCTTCGCGGCCGTGATGCGCCGCTGGGGGGAGCGCGGGAACTGGAAGGCCGGGCGCGGGCCGTGGCAGGAGCTCGAAACGGGATCCTGACGCGGGCGGGAAGGACGGTTCCGGCGGGGGGCCTTTGCTGAACTGCCCCTGCATCGATCGACGGTGCAGACGTGGGTGAACGCACAAGGAAGCGCGATTGGAGTTCAGCTAATGCCAGGAGGTTCCATGCGATCCCTCTTTCCTTTGTTCGTCTTGCTCGCCGGACTGCCTGCGGCGACAGAGGCCCAGCCCGTGGCGATCACCGAGGGGCACCTCTTCGGGGTCCCGGGATTCGCTTCCCTTCGAGTTCCTAGGCAAGACAGTGGCCTCTTCGGAAGCACGCTCGGCGACGGCGCTGCTGCCTCCGGTCCAGCAGGTGGGCACCGTCACCGGCAGGGTGACCGACGCGATCACGGGCCGCCCCATCTCGGCGGCGCAGATCTACATCGAAGCGCTCGATCTGGGCGTCATCTCCGGAGACAACGGCCGCTACCTGCTGGTCGGCGTACCGGCAGGGACGCACACGCTCACGGCGCAACTCATCGGCTACGAGACCGTCAGTGCCGAGGTGGCGGTGGCGTCCGGGGAGACGGTCGTCCACGATTTCCGGCTCTCCGCACAGGCCGTGGCCATGGACGAGATCGTGGTCACGGGTGTCCCCGGCGGGACCCGCAGGAGGGCGGTCGGCAACTCGGTAGCAACCGTGGACAACTCCCAGATCACCGCCGTCGCTCCCGTCGCCACCGTCCAGGACGTGCTCCGCGGGCGGGCGCCGGGCGTGAACATGATGGGCGGCGGCCTGGTGAGCCAGGCGCCGCGCATCCGCATCCGCGGGGCGTCGACGTTCTCGCTGTCGGGCAATCCACTCATCTACATCGACGGGGTCCGGGCCAACAACATCGAGACCACGGGCTACATGTACGGCAACAACGACGGCGTGCGTGGGATCCTGACCACGCTGGACCCCGAGCAGATCGAGAAGATCGAGGTGCTGAAGGGGCCCGCCGCGGCGACGCTGTACGGCACGGAGGCCTCGCGCGGCGTGATCAACATCATCACGAAGCGTGGCCAGGCGGGTGGCGTGAAGGTCGACATGATGGTCCGCCAGGGCCTGAACTTCATCGCCGACCCATCGAAGCGCGTGGCCTACGAGAACTACTGGACAAACCCGTCCGGCGAGGTCAGCTCGATCAACATGGTCCAGCACCTGGCGGACCAGGGGCAGTCCGTCTACTCGGACGGTCCGGTCCAGGAGTACAGCGCGACGGTGAGCGGTGGCTCACCCGACACGCGGTACTTCTTCTCCGGCTCGTACCAGCGCGAGGTTGGCGCCGTCTTCTGGAACTGGGCGAAGAAGCTCAACGTGCGCTCGAACATCGATTCGCAGCTCACGCCAGAACCTGGGCGTCACGGTGAGCCTCGGGTACACCAACCACAAGGACCGTGTCCCCTCGGACGGCTACGCGAGCGTCACGGAGGGCATGCAGTTCGGAAGCCCGCGCTACCTGCCGGAGAACTACTGCGCGGCCACGAACAACCGGTTCGGGTGCGACTTTCTCAACGGCTTCCCGAACGTCGACGTTCCGGTTCGGGAGCGGAGCATCGAGAACCACTCCAACCAGGACCGCTTCAACGGCAGCGTGACCTTCAACCATCGGGCCTTCGGGTGGCTCACGTCCCGGCTGACCACCGGGGTCGACTACTCCGGGATCCTGAACGTCGCGTTCAGGGAGTTCCAGACGAACGACACGGCGATCGTGTCCCTCGGTGCGAACGCGTCGAAGGGTTTCCGCAACGAGGCGCGGTGGACGTACTTCCTCACCACCACCGACTTCTCGTCCACGGCGGACCGGGACCTGACCTCGAAGCTCAGGTCCTCCACCTCGGTCGGGGTCCAGTACTACACGAGGACGCAGAGCTATCTCCGCGCCAGCGGACAGCAGTTCGCCGGTCCCGGGCTGAGCACAGTCACGGCGACCGCCATCCAGAACGTGCCGGAGAACAACAGCGTCTCCGACCGCACCCTCGGCTCGTACGTGCAGGAGACGCTGGCGTGGCAGGATCGCCTGTTCCTCACCGGTGCGGTGCGGGTGGACAACAACAGCGCCTTCGGAGACGACATCAAGTTCGTCACGTACCCGAAGGCGTCGCTCTCCTGGGTCGTGAACGAGGAGCCCTGGTTCCAGGACCACGCGCCGTCGTGGTTGAGCTCGCTGCGGCTCCGGGCCGCGTGGGGACAGTCGGGTGAGCAGCCGGCGTCGTTCTCGGCGCTGCGGACGTGGTCGCCCGTGACGGGTCCGGACAACACCGCCGGTGTGTCGCCGACGACGGTCGGGAATCCCGACCTCACCGCCGAGGTGGGCGAGGAGACGGAGGTCGGCCTCGACACGGACCTGTTCGACAATCGCCTCGGGCTCCAGCTCACGTACTACCACAAGCTGACCAAGGACGCGATCCTCTCGCGGGATCTTCCGCCCTCCATCGGCTTCACCGGCAATCAGTACGTGAACGCCGGACGGATCGTGAACGAGGGCGTCGAGGCGATGCTGAACGCGCAGCTCCTCGAGACGCCGCGGTTCCGGTGGGACGTCGGGTTCAACTTCTCCTACAACGACGCGAAGATCCTCCAGCTCTCCGGTGCGCCGGGGGACACGACCATCGTCTTCAGCAGCTGGAGCGCGATGGAGCACCGCGTGGGCTACGCGCCCTACAGCTGGTTCGGCGTGGACGTCGTGAGCGCGGAGCTCGATCCACAGACCCACAGGGCGGTCAACGCCATGTGCAGCGACGGCATGGGCGGCACGACGCCCTGCTTCGACTCGGGCGGGAGCACCATCGCGCCCCGGGTCTACCTGGGCCGGGCGATCGCCCCGGTGGAGATGTCGTTCAGCACGAACTTCACGTTCGGCCAGGGCCTGCGCCTCTATGCGCTGGTCACCTCCGAACAGGGGCACAAGCGTTTCGACAACACGCTCCGCCAGCGCTGCAGGCTCTACAACATCTGCCGGGAGAACGCCTATCCGGAGGAGTGGGACCCGATCATGCGCGCCACGGCGCAGAGCAGCGACCAGATCATCGACGCGTGGGTCAACGACGTCGGCTTCGTCCGGCTCAAGGAGGTCTCGGTCTCCTACGACCTGCCGGAGCGCATCGTCCAGGGCTTCGGCATGAGCCACGCCACGTGGCAGCTCGCGGCGCGCAACCTCCTGACCTTCACGAACTGGACCGACACGGATCCCGAGGTCGCGTATACGAGCGGGAGCCGGATGTTCATGGCCCAGAACAACCTGCCGTTGCCGCAGCAGATCGTCACGACGATCCGCCTGAGCTTCTAGAGCCCGCGAAGGGAGGAACCCATGATGCTTATCAGGAATGTTCCAGCGATGGCGCGGGCCTGTGGGTCCGCGGCACTCATCGCGATCGCCGTCGCCGGCTGCGATCTGAACAGTCTTCTGGACGTGAGCGACCCGAGCCGTCTGCTCGCGGAGAACGTCGAGGTGCCAGAGCAGGCCGACGCCCTTATGAACGGGCTCGAGGCCGACTTCATCTGCGCCGTCGGCTCCTACATCCAGGTCACGGCGGACCTGAGCGACGAGTTCGAGGACACCAACTCCCAGGGGGACAGCTGGTCTCTGGACCGCCGGCGCCCGCTGAGCCAGGACGCCTGGGGCGACAACGGCTGCACGGCGCGCCTTCCGTCGGCCTACGTCCCGGCGTCCGCGGCCAGATGGGTGGCGGACAACATGGTGAGGCTGCTGGAGTCGTGGACGGACGCCCAGGTCGCTCTCAGGCAGGAGCGTCTGGCGCGGTCCCACCTCCTGGCGGGATTCAGCGTCTACATGCTGGGTGCGGCCCACTGCTCGGCCGCCCTCGACGAGGGGCCGGAGCTGACCTCGATGCAGCTGTTCGCGGAGGCCGAATCCCGCTTCACGAACGCCATCGAGGTCGCCCAGGCTGCGGGCCTCACGGACATCGCCAACGCGGCGAGGGTGGGCCGCGCCCGCGTGCGGCTGTACCAGGGGAACGAACAGGGCGCGCTGAGCGACGCGCAGGCCGTTCCCCAGGGCTTCGCCATGGAGGTCCACCCGTCGGACGCGACGAACCGGCTGTACAACCGCATCTGGGACGCGAACCTGCTGGCGTTCGATTTCGGTGTCCCGGAGTGGTCGCGGGCCCTCACGACGGGGGGTGTGGTGGACCCCCGCACGAAGACGCACGACACCGGACAGAATACCGGCTGGTCGCCCACCACCGTGTGGGCTCAGGAGAAGTACACGTCGGCGAACAGCCCCATCCCGGTGGCGCGGTGGGAGGAGGCGCAGCTCATCATCGCCGAGATCCAGGGCGGACAGGAGGCGGTGGGGATCATCAATGCCCTTCGCGCCCCTTGGGGTCTCCCGCAGTTCGCGAGCTCGGACGAGAGCGAAATCCAGGACATGGTGGTCCAGGAACGGCAGCGGGAGCTGTGGTTCGAGGGCTTCCGCGCGTACGACATCCGCCGGCTGAGCCTGCCGCTCTACCCCGCCTCCGGCGCGCCGTATCAGGAGGGGATCAAAGGGGGGTCGTACGGAGACCAGACCTGCATTCCGATCCCGAACGTCGAGCTGTTCAACAACAAGACGATCCGGGGAGGGTGATGTGAGGCTTACGGGCTCGGTTCTCGCGCGGGGATTCGATCCTCGCGCGAGAACCACCGCGTCCATGCCTCGCGGCGGTGCTCTCCGATGAGCGGGCGAGATGGGAGACGCGGGTCGGCCGGGCGGCAGCCGGAAGCGACGCCTCAACCGGCGGGCACGCACGACGCAAAGCGAGAGGAGTTGAGTCGCTCGCTCCCGCCGATCCAGGTCGCGTCCCTCGCCCTGGGATGCATCATCGGGTTCGGCGCCTTCGTGCTCCCGGGCGACTTCCTGAGAATGGCGGGGCCGCTGGGCGCCGCCCTGGGCGTGGCGGTGGGCGGTCTCGCCGTGGTGACGATCGCGCAGAGCTACGGGCTCATGGTGAAGACCCTGCCCGTGGCCGGCGGCGAGTTCGCGTACGCCTACCACACTGCAGGGCGGTACCACGCGTTCATCTGTGGATGGCTTCTCACCCTGGGCTATCTGTGCATCGTGCCGCTCAATGCGTCGGCTCTCCCTATCCTGGGCAAGTTCCTCGCTCCCTCCCTGTTCGCGCGGGGCTACCTCTACTCCGTGGCAGGCTTCGACGTCTACGCGGGGGAGCTCGTGCTCGCCTCGGTGGCGATCGTGGTGATCGGCTACTTCCAGCAGCGGGGTGTGGGCGCGACGGGACGGCTTCAGTTCCTGATGACCGCGACGCTCGTCACCGCTGTCGTACTGATCGGCGGGGACACGCTTCTGAGTCCCGAGGCCCGGCTCGCGAACATGGAGCCCCTCTTCCCGCCCGGACGCAACGCCGTCGCGGCGGTGCTCTCCATGGTTGCGATCGCGCCGTGGCTCTACGTGGGGTGGGGAACGCTCCCGCAGGCCTCGGAGGAGTTCGCCTTCTCTCCGAGTCGGGCCAAGCTGCTCATGACGGCCGCCATCACCGCCGGCGCGATCATGTACGTGGTCGTGACGTTGTCGACGGCCGCCGTGATGCCTTGGCAGGAGCTCCTGGCGATGCGGACGGGCTGGGCCACCGGCGAGACCGTGCGGTTGAGCCTGGGCAGGCCCGGCCTCGTCTTCCTGGGCGTCGCCGTGACCATGGCCATTCTGACGGGCATCAACGGCTTCTTCATGGCCGCCAGCCGACTTCTCTTCAGCATGGGAAGAGCCAGGGTCCTGCCCGCCTGGTTCGCACGTGTGCACAAGACACACCGGACCCCCCACCACGCGATCATCTTCGTGGGCGTGGTCTCGTTGATCGCGCCGTGGCTTGGTCGCGAGGTGATCCTGTGGATCGTGAACATGTCCGCGGTCGGCACGGCGGTCGGATACCTGTATACGTCGGTGGCGGCCCTCGTGGTCGTCAAGGAGGATGGGGGGCGGAAAGGGAACGCTGCACCAGGCGATCGTCAGTTCCATCGGCGTCGTCCTGGCCCTCGGCTTCCTCGTACTCCTGCTGGTGCCGGGCATGCCCGGCTTCATGGCCCTACCCTCGTGGATCGCCCTCGCCGCCTGGCTGGTCCTCGGGGGAATCTTCTTCCTCGTCAAGCTGCCATCCTACAGGGCGATGGCGGAGAGCGAGTTGGATGGACTGATCCTGGGGGATAGCCTGGCCGTGGCTCCGGAGCCTTCCGGGGCCCCGGGCGCCTCGGGGATCGCATCGAGAGCCGCTCCGAGTTGAGCGCGCGGGCTACGTACGACGAAGCAGAGAATCGAGATCCGTCTGAACCACGCTCGAAGGGAGTGGGACATGGCAAAGCAGAAGATGACCCCATCCGAGGCCCTCGTGGAGACCATGGTGGCCGAAGGGGTGACAGATGTGTTCGGGCTGGTCGGCTCGGCGTACATGGATGCACTCGACCTGTTCCCGGACGCCGGGATCCGCTTCATCCCCGTCGCCCACGAGCAGGCGGCCGCCCACGCGGCCGACGCCCTGGCCCGGGTGACCGGACGCCCCCAGGCGTGCATCGCCCAGAACGGTCCCGGAGCCGCGAACTTCGTCTCCGCGATCACCGCGGCCTATTGGGCCCATTCCCCCGTGGTGGCCATCACACCGGAAACTGGATCGGGGGGAATCGGGACGGGTGGCTTCCAGGAGTTGGACCAGCTCCCGATGTTCGAGAAGCAGACGGTCTTCCAGGTGCGGGTGAACCGCCCGGACCGTATGGCGGAGCTGGCGCGTCGCTGCTTCTATCGGGCGAAAGTGGAGTTGGGCCCCACCCAGCTCAATATCCCGCGCGACTACTTCTACGGGGACCTTGAAGAGGAGATCTTCCCGACTCCGACGCTCGGCGCAGGACGGCCCCCACGGAAGGACATCGCGGACGCGGTCGAGATCCTGAAGCGGGCCGAGTTCCCGGTCATCGTGTCGGGTGGAGGGGTCAGCCAGGGGGACGCCCTCGCGGTGGTTCGGGCGCTGGCGGAGTACCTTAGCGCGCCGGTGGTCAACACCTATCTGCACAACGACACCTTCCCCTACGGCCACGAGCTCGGCTGCGGGCCGTTGGGCTACTGCGGCTCGAAGGCGGCCATGCGAACCATCGCGAAGGCGGACGTGGTGCTGGCCCTCGGGACCCGCCTGGGGGTGTTCGGACTGCTCCCGCAATACGACATGACCTATTGGCCCGAAGAGGCGACCCTGATCCAGGTGGACAGGGACGCCCGGAAGTGGGGGATGAGCAAGATCCCGGACATCTTCTCGGTGGCCGACGTGGGCGAATACGCGGCGGAGCTTCTCCGGGAGTTGCAGACCGCGCTGCCGGACCTGGAGCGAAACGAGGAGCGCATCGCCGATGTGGCCCGGGAGAAGGAGCGCTGGGAGAAGGAGCTCGAAGAGTGGTCTTCGTCGGAGAACGCGTTGATGCACCCGCGCCGCCTCCTGTGGGAGCTCTCGCGGGCGTTGCCCGAAGACGCCATCGTAACCACCGACATCGGCAACACCTGCTCGATCTCGAACGGGTATCTGCGATTCGGCGGTACCAGACAGCACCTGGCGGCACTGACCTGGGGCAACTGCGGCTTCGCGTATGGGGCCGCGATGGGCGCCAAGGTCGGAAGGCCGGATGCCCCCGTGTTCGCCATCCAGGGGGACGGCGCCTGGGGCATCAGCGGCCTCACAGAAGTCATGACAGCGGTCCGGGAGAACATCCCGGTCATCGCGATCGTCATCAACAACTTCGAGTGGGGTGCCGAGAAGAAGAACCAGATCGACTTCTACGGCAACCGCTTCGTCGGTACGAATCTCCGGGAGAACCCGGACTATGCGGAGCTGGCGAAGGTCATGGGCGCGGTGGGCTACAGAGTCGAAGACTACCGGGACGTGCAGGACGTGATCCGCGAAGCCGTCGCCTCCGGGCAGCCCTGTGTGATCAATGCGGTGGTCGAAGGTGGGGAGCCTGTGCTGGCGGAGCCGTTCCGACGCGACGCCCTGAAGCTGCCGACCCGATACCTGGAGAAGTACGAGCACCTGAACCTGGGCTAGTTCCGAGACGTCCAGGAGGAGGGAGGCCATGAACGGTGCGAAAACGTCGCTGTCCGATCAGGACGCTCGAGCCATCATCGAGAAGGACAAGCGGCATCTGTGGCACCATCTGATGCAGCACAAGCTCTTCCGGTCCCAGGATCCGAAGATCTTCGTGGAGGGCGACGGGGCCCGGATCCGCGACATCACGGGCAAGGAGTACCTGGACGGCGCCTCGGGCGGCGTATGGTGCGTCAACGTCGGCTACGGGCGCGAGAGCATGGCCCGGGCCGTGTACGACCAGTTGCTGAGGCTGCCCTACTACGCCGGTGTAGCAGGGACCATTCCGGCGGCGGAGTTCGCGGACAGGCTGAGCGGGCTGCTCCCGGGCCTGGACCACATCTTCTTCTCGAACAGCGGCTCCGAGGCGAACGAGAAGGCATTCAAGATGGTCCGGCAGCTCGCGCACCAGACCGGGAGCGGCAAGTACAAGGTCGTCTATCGTGACCGCGACTATCACGGAACGACGCTCGGCTGCCTGGCCGCGAGCGGGCAGCCGGAGCGCCGAAAGGCGTACGGTCCCTTCCCGGAAGGGTTCGTGGAGATGCCCCACGCGCTGTGCTACCGCTGCCCGTTCGACCTGACGTATCCGGATTGTGGTGTCCGGTGCGCCCACGCGCTGGAGGACGTGATCCGCGAGGAAGGTGCGGAGACGGTCGGTGCGGTCATCCTCGAGCCGATCACGGCCGGGGGCGGTGTCATCCCTCCGGTCGAGGAGTACTTCCCGATCGTCCGGCAGATCTGTGACGAGCACGACGTCCTCCTGATCATGGACGAGGTCGTCTGCGGGTTCGGGAGGACCGGGAAGATGTTCGGCTTCGAGCACTACGACATCGTGCCCGACATCGTGACTCTGGCCAAGGGGATGGCCAGCTCGTACGCCCCGATCTCGGCCACGGCTGCGCGGAGCGAGATCTTCGAGGCGTTCATGGACGACGAAGACGCACGGTACGGCTACTTTCGCGACATCAGCACGTACGGAGGGTGCACCGCAGGCTTCGTCGCTGCCCTGGAGAATCTCCGGATCCTGGAAGACGAGGGGCTGGTGGAGAACGCTCGCGTAGTGGGGGAGCACCTGCACGACCGGCTCCGCGAGTTGGCCGACCATCGATACGTAGGAGATGTCCGCGGCAAGGGCCTGTTCGCGGGCGTCGAGCTGGTGGCGGACAAGTCCACGAAGGCCCCCGTTGAAGACGACGTGATGGGCGCGGTCCTGGCGCGCATCGCCGAGGAGGGCGTGCTTGTGGGCAAGACGACGCGCAGCTTCCTCGACCTGAACAACACCATCAACATCGCTCCACCCTTGATCGTGACCGCGGCGGAGGTCGACGAGATCGTCGACGCTATCAAGGTCGGTATCGAAGAGGGCTGCAAGAAGGTGCTCGGATGAGTGTCATTGGAGGCGAAATCATGACCAGATCGAAACGGGCGGCGATCGTCCTGGCGGCTGCGCTCGGTATCGGATCGACGGGATGTCGGGCCCCCGACGCCCCTCTCCCGGCCGACATCATCTTCGTCGGCGACAACATCGTGACCATGGATCCGAATCAGCCGACCGTCGAAGCGGTGGCGGTGCGGGG
Source organism: uncultured Gemmatimonadales bacterium (assembly GCA_963848895.1). Classification (GTDB taxonomy): domain Bacteria; phylum Gemmatimonadota; class Gemmatimonadetes; order Longimicrobiales; family Gaopeijiaceae; genus SZUA-318. Next base: position 125,362 of record CAWKGE010000008.1, on the reverse strand, counting down.
CGACATCATCGCGGCGGCTGGGGCGCGGGACGACGTGATGGCCATGCGGGGAGACGCGACCCGGGTGGTGGAACTCGGCGACCGCGCCCTTCTGCCCGGCTTCATCGATGCCCACGGGCACTTCCTCGGAGCCGGCCGGGCCCTGGAGACGCTGTCGTTGCACCCGCCGCCGGTTGGCGACGTCAACACCATCGACGACATCGTCCGGAAGATCCGGCAGTGGATCGCGGACAAGAACATCCCGCCGGGCGAGACGGTGGTGGGACGCGGCTACGACGACTCTCTGCTCAGGGAGGGCCGGCACCCGACCAAGTTCGACCTGGATCGGGCCTCTACGGACCACCCGATCGTGATCACCCACGTGTCCGGACATCTGCGTGCCGTGAACTCGGCGGCCCTGGAAGCCAGCGGCATCACGGCCGACACCCCGGATCCGCCCGGAGGTCACATCCGTCGGGTGGAGGGCTCCATGGAGCCCAACGGGGTCCTGGAGGAAGCGGCGGGTGGGCTGATCCGCAGCGGCTCGGCGCCGGAGACGCCCGAGGAGTTCGACGCCCTCGTTCGCAAGTCCATCCAGGTTTACGCAGGGTACGGGACGACGACGATCCAGAGCGGTGGCGCCAACAGCCTAGCGCAGGTCCGGAGGTTCCGCGCGGTTGCGGACCGGGAGCCGCTCGAGGCGGAGGTGGCCGTGTTCGCGCAGCCGCGCGCGTTCCTCGACGATAGCCTGCAGTACGAGCGGACGTACCACAATGGGCTCCGCGTCGCCGGCGCCAAGATCTTCATCGACGGCTCGCCCCAGGGGCGCACGGCCTGGGTCACGAAGCCGTACGACGAGGGCCCCCCGGGAGCGCCACGCGACTACGTGGCGTACCCCACGATCGAACCGGACGTGTACAAGGCCCGCGCGGCGGCGATGATCCAGCTCGGAATTCCGATCCTCGTGCACGCGAATGGTGACGCGGCGATCGATCTCATGCTGGACGGGGTCGAAGAGGCGGTCGCCGGGATGGATCCGATGCCGGATCACCGCTCAGTGATCATCCACGCCCAGCTCATGCGAGCCGACCAGCTCGATCGTGCGGCCAAGCTGGGCGCCGTACCCTCGTTCTTCGCGGCCCACCCGTTCTTCTGGGGTGACTGGCACCGGCGGAGCTTCGGCGAGGAGCGGGCCAGCAACATCAGCCCGATTCGCTGGGCGATCGACCGGGGCGTGCACTTCACGGTCCACAACGACGCGTCGGTGGTGCCGCCGGACATCATGCGCCTGGTGTCGATCGCCGTGAACCGGAAGACCCGGAGCGGCTACGTGCTGGGGCCCGACCAGCGTGCGACGATCCAGGAGGCCCTGAACGCCGTCACGCTCGGGGCGGCCTACCAGTACTTCGAGGAGGACCGGAAGGGCTCGATCACCGTGGGGAAGCAGGCCGATCTGGTGATCCTCGGCCAGAGCCCGCTGACTGCGGATCCGGCCGACCTGGCGGACATCCCGATCCTGGAGACGTTTTCGAGGGGCAGGTCGATCTTCAAGAAGTAGGGCGAGTCCCGGCTCGCGGCGGCGCACGCCACCCGGGCGGGATCAGGAGCGCTCGCGGTGTACCAGCATGGCGTGGCGCTGGTCCGTCGGCATCAGCACCAGGTTGATCACGTTCACGTGGGGCGGGGTGTTCGCCACGTAGACGACCGCATCGGCGACATCGTCGGGGCTGAGCGGCGTCATGTCCGCGTACACCTTCCTCGCCCGCTCCATGTCCCCCCGGAAGCGCACCTCGGCGAACTCGGTCTCGGTGAGCCCCGGATCGACGCTGGACACGCGTACCTTCGTGCCCAGCAGGTCCTGGTTCATGCCTTCGTTTAGTGCCCACAACGCGAACTTCGTCGCATTGTAGACGGCGCTCTTCGGGTACACCCAACGTCCGGCGATGCTGCCGATGTGGATCACGTGCCCGTCGTCCCGAGCCACCATGTGCGGGAGGATCGCGCGCGTCATCCAGACCAGGCCCTTCACGTTGGTGTCGATCATGGCCTCCCAGTCTGCCGGGTCGCCCTCGTGGAACTTGTCGAAGCCCCGCCCCATGCCGGCGTTGTTCACGAGGATGTCGGGGAGTATGTGCTCCTCGGCGATCCGAGCCACGAAGGAGAAGACGGCGGCGCGATCGGTCACGTCGAGGGGGTAGGCGTGGGCCTCCACGCCGTGCTTGTCGGACAGCTCGGAGGCGAGCTCGGTGACGCGGTCCTCCCGGCGGGCGACCAGGACGAGGTCGGCGCCTTTCTCCGCGAACAGGCGGGCGCAGGCCTCGCCGATCCCGGCCGACGCCCCGGTGATGAGGACGCGCTTCCCGACGATGCGATTCATGCAGGATCTCCCTTTTCCCCGAGGATCACACGGCCACCGGACGGGCGCAACCGCAACCCCCGCGCCCTGGCGGACCCCGAGGATCCGGCACTACCGTGGCGCGGCCCTCCCTCTCCGGAGCTCGCATGGATCGCAAGCAGGTCGGCGCCTGGGCGCTCTTCGACTTCGCGAACTCGATCTACCCCGCAGTCGTGCAGACTGCGGTGTTCTCGATCTTCTATACGTCCGTGGTCGTGGGAAACGAGACGGGTCGGGGCGACTCGTGGTGGGGCTGGGCGATCTCCACCTCCGCGCTGATCGTTGCGGCCTCGTCCCCACTCCTGGGCGCGATCGCCGACCGGGGCGGGTTGCGCAAGCGCCTCATGCTCGCCTACACGACGGCTTGCCTGGTCGGCGTCGCGCTGTTCACGACACTGGGCCCGGGCATGGCGGTCCAGGGATTCGTCCTCTACGTGATCGCCAACGTCGGCTTCGAGGGCGCGCTGGTCTTCTACAACGCATACCTCCCGGACATCGCGCCGCGCGAGATGCAGGGCAGGGTCTCGGGACTGGGCTTCGGGGTCGGGTACCTCGGCTCCGCCATCGGGCTGATCGCCGCGCTGCAGGTTCGCGACAACATCGACATGGTCTGGGTCTTGACGGTCGCGTTCTTCGCCCTGTTCTCGATTCCGACGTTTCTGTTCCTGCCTCGGGATCGCCCCACGGGGATGCCAGTGGGAGAGGCCGCGGCATGGGGGCTGACCCACTTCCGCACCATCGTGGGCGAGGTGCTGGCGCTGAAGGACATGCGCCGCTTCCTCCTGGCCTACTTCTTCTTCATCGACGGGATCAACACCGTCATCGTCGAGGCCGGGCCCTTCGCCGAGCACACCTTCGGCTTCGGGCAGCGCGAAGCCATCTGGCTGTTCCTGATCGTGCAGTTCGCTGCGCTGGCGGGCGCCTTCGCGATGGCCAAGCCCACGGACTCGTGGGGCCCCAAGAAGGTCCTGACGGGATCCCTGCTTCTGTGGATCACGGTCGGGTGCGCCGTCTACTTCGTGAGCAGTCCCACGGTGTTCTTCGTGCTCGCGGTGGTGGTCGGCCTCGGGCTGGGCTCCGCACAGGCGGCGAGCCGGGCCTTCATGTCATCGCTCATCCCGGACGGGCGCGAGGCGGAGATGTTCGGCTTCTATGCGTTCTGCGGGAAGTCCTCGTCCATCGTCGGACCGACGCTCTTCGGCACGGTGTCCCGGGCCACGGGCGGCAACCAGCGCATCGCCGTGATCGCGCTCACGCTGCTCATGGGGACGGGCCTGATCCTGCTGCAGCGCGTGACGGATCCCAAGGCGCCCCAGCGGGCGTAGTCGGCTACCGGGCCTTCCGGTCGCGGACCTGGCGGATGACCAGCACCACCAGGGTGAGCACGGTGAGCGGCAGGGCGAAGAACAACAGCATGGTCTGCACCAGGTCCTGGCCGGCGTTCCCCGTGTGGGACAGGACGAGGTAGAGGAGATAGGCCCCGTAGTAGCCCAGGAAGACCCACCCCTCCCACCGGGAGATGCTCCACCCGGTGAAGAAGATGGGCAGGCAGGCGACGGACACGGCGATCATGACCGGCAGGTCGAAGGTCAGGACGCCCACCGGCACCGGGATCCCCTGGCGCCCCGAAGCGATTCCGGCGGCACCGAGCACGACCAATGCGTTGAAGATGTTGCTGCCGACCACGTTGCCCACGGCGATGTCGCGCTGACCGCGCAGCGCGGCTACGAACGACGTGGCCAGCTCCGGCAGGGAGGTGCCCGCCGCCACCACGGTGAGCCCGATGACGAGCTCGCTCACGCCCATGTCCCGGGCGACGACCTGCGCGCTCTCGACGAGGAGCCGGGCGCCGACGACGAGAAGCACGAGGCCGATGGCGATCCACACGATCTGGCGGGGGAGCGTGGCGGCACCGCGGGTTGCCTCCTGCCCATCGCCGTTCCCTCCGTTCGACCTCAGGCCCGCGCGCACGAGCAGGATCGTGTAGACGACGCCGAGCGTCAGCAGGATCGAGCCCTCCCACCGACCCAGGGAGCCGTTCAGCGAAAGGACCAGCACGAGGACGGCGGTCAGGACCATGATCGGCACGTCCATCCGCACGAGGCGTCTGTCGACGATCAGGGGCTGGATCACGGCGGCGCCACCCAGCACGACGAGGATGTTGAAGATGTTGCTCCCGAGCACGTTTCCGAGGGCGACGCCCCCGTCCCCGATCAGCGCCGACCCGATGGATACGGACACCTCCGGCATGCTGGTGCCGAACGCCACGACCGTCATTCCGATGACGAGCGGGGGGAGACCCATACGCTCGGCCAGCCCGGCGGCTCCGCGGACCAGGAAGTCCGCACCCAGGGTCAGGAGGCCGATCCCGATGACGAGCTGGAGGACCGGCAGGACCGGGAGGGTCGCCATCAACCGGGGGTCGTCCCTTCGTCCAGGGCCAGGAGGGTACCGAGCAGCACGTCGGCGCCGTTCGTGACGTCCGTCGGCTCGGTGAACTCGTCGGGTGCGTGGCTGATGCCCCCGACCGAAGGCACGAAGATCATGCCCACCGGCCCGAGATGCGCCATGCTCTGGGCGTCGTGGCCCGCCCCCGAGGGCATGCGCCGGGTGCTCAGCCCAAGCGACCGCGCCGTGGTCTCGACCAGGTCGCGGATCCGGGGGGCGGTGGGTGCCGCCTCGCTCACGTAGAAGCGGTCGAAGGAGAACGAGGTGCCGGTCGCCCTGCCGATCCCGGAGGAGCGGCCCTCGAGCTGCCGGTACACCTCCTGGATCTTGTCCATGGACAGGTCGCGCACCTCGAGGCTCAGCGTGACCCGGCCGGGGATCACGTTGGGGGCCCCCGGCTCCGCCACGAGCCGGCCGACCGTGGCGACCTGCGTTCCGGGCCAGCTGCGCACCGTCGTGTAGACCATGTCCACGAAGCGGGCCGCGGCCACCATGGCATCGCGACGCTGATCCATCGGCGTCGTGCCGGCGTGGTTGGCCATGCCGTCCACCGTGACGTTCCAGCGCATGATGCCGACGATGCCCTCGACCACCCCGATGTCGATTCCCATCCGCTCGAGCTCGGCGCCCTGCTCGACGTGCAGCTCGAGGAAGGCCGCGATGGAGCCCGCGGGGCGGGCGGCCTCCGCCAGGCGGTCCGGGTCGCCCGCCGATCCGGCGGCAGGCCGTCGCCGATGGTGAAGCCAGATGCCGTCACGATGTCCAGCTCCTCGGGCTTCACCTTCCCGGCGAGGGCGCGGCTCCCGGTCTTGCCTCCTTCCTCGTTCGGGAAGACCACGAAGTGGACCGGATGGCGGGTGGCGCGGCTGGCATCGGCGAGCGTCCACGCCACCTCGAGGGCGCCCATCGATCCGACCTGTCCGTCGTAGTTGCCGCCGTCGGGGACCGAGTCGATGTGCGAGCCCAGGACGAGGGGCTGGAGCCCGGGCTCGCTGCCGGGGCGCCGTCCCCAGAGGTTCCCTGCGACGTCCACGGACACGTCCAGGCCGGCGCCGCGCATCAGCTCGGAGACCCAGGCGCGCGCCTCGAGGTCCGCGTCGGAGAACGCCACCCGGTCGATGCCGCCCGCCGTCGTTGGCGCCGAAGCGGGCGAGCTCGCCCAGTCGGGCGTTCAACCGGTCTCCGTCGACGCGCAGCTCCGGCGCGAAGCGGGTACGTACGGAAGCGGGCCCCGGAGAAGGGGCGGGCAAAGCCATCGCCGCCAGCGCCGATCCGGCGAGGCGGGAGAAGTCGCGTCGGTCCATGGGTACGTGCCGGAGTCGGTGCAGCGGGCCGCAGGCTCGGTTCCCTAGCTTGGCGCCACGGCCCGGGGGCGTCCAGGGGCCAGGGCTCCGCGAGGGTGGGCGGGGGTACCAGCCATCATGAGCCGAGCCTCCCGTCGATGGATCCTGTTTGCGCTCCTCGTCGGACTCTCCCTGCCGGTCGTCGCGCTGCTCGGGCTTCCGTGGCCGTGGGTGCTCCGGTGGGTCGACCCGCCGGCCACGTCCTTCATGCTGTTTCGGGAGCGGGAGGCGAAGCGCGCTGGCCGCGAGCTGCCGATCGTCCAGGAGTGGGTCGACCTGGAGGACATCCCGGAGCCGCTGGTGCGGGCGGTCCTGGTTTCGGAGGACGACCGCTTCCGCCAGCACCACGGCGTCGACTGGAAGGCGCTCGCCGACGAGGTGCATTGGTCGGGGGACGACCACTTCTCCTGGTGGAGCGCGAAGGACCGCGCCGCGCTGTGGAAGGCGATCGGCTACTACCGGGCCCACCGGGCCGAGATCAAGGGGCGCAGCACCCTCACCCAGCAGCTCGCCAAGAACCTCTACTTCACGCCCGAGCGATCCCTGGTGCGCAAGGCGGGCGAGTTCGTCGTCGCGCGCCGGCTCGAGCGCTTCCTCGACAAGGACCGCATTCTCGAGCTGTACCTGAACACCGCCGAGCTCGGCCCCGGGATCTTCGGGGTGGGGGCGGCGTCCCGGGAGTACTTCGGCGTTCCCGTCCAGGATCTGGGGCGCGCCCAGGCCGCGTCGCTCGCGGCCACGCTCCCGCAACCCCTCACGTCAAACCCGGCGCACAGGCCGGGGCGGATGGCCTGGCGACGCGACCTGATCCTGGCTCGCCTCGCCGGGCACGACGTGGTGATCCCGGACGAGCCGCCGGCGGTGGAGCTCCCGCCGCCGAGCCTCGACGTCGGGGTCGAGCTCGATTCGGTGGCCGCCGCGCTCCCGGCGCCGGACACGGTGGCGACCGACACCGTTCCGCCTCCGGACACCACGCCGGCCGACGCCCCGCCCGACACGACGACCCCGGACACCGTGTCGGAAGGACGAGCGAGATGATCCTCCGTGTCCTGGCCGACCTCGTGCTCGCCGGCCACGTCGCCTTCGTGCTTTTCGTCGTTGCCGGTGGGCTGCTCGTGCTCCGGTGGCCGCGGCTCGCCCGGGTGCACCTGCCTTGCGCCGCCTGGGGCGCTTGGGTCGAGATCGCCGGATGGGTCTGTCCGCTCACGCCGCTCGAGATCTCCCTGCGCCGCGCGGCGGGCGAGGCGGGCTATTCGGGTGGTTTCCTGGAGCACTACGTGGAGCCCGCCCTCTATCCGGCCGGGCTCACCCGTGGGATCGAGGTGGGTCTCGGGATCGCGGTGGTCGTGCTGAACGCGGCCGTCTACGCGGTCGCGTGGCGGAGGCGCCGGGCACGTTGACGGGCACTCACGGCGCCGGCACCGGCGAGAAGGAGCGTGACTGGTGGACGTCGTCGACGAGGCCACCGTGGTCATCTTCGACCGCTGACGCGGGGCGCCGTCCTGGTTGTTTCCTCCACCCGCGGCATGGCATCTTTCCGGAGCCTCCGTCGGGACCCTCCCCCTCGAGATCCTCGCGCGCGTCGGACTGCCCTCGCCGCCCCGGGGAGAACGCGAACCAGCAAGGCTCGGCGGGCGGACCGCACGCCCGCCGGCGAAGGGCGGATCCATGTCTCGGACGAAGCGTGCCCGGGCGGTGCTCGTCGCCCACGACCGGGCGGCCAACGCCGGAAACCTCGAAGCCGTCATGCACAACGTCGCCGAGGACGTCGTGGTGCTCTCCCCCGGCGCCCCGCTCGTGGAAGGGAAGGAGGCGTTCCGCGCGTTCTACGAAGAGATGCTCCGAACCAAGTGGGACACGACGCATATCTGGCGGGCGGCGTTCGGGCCCTCGGCGAACGGACCTTAGCAGCCCGTGGTAGAAATACAGTGGGCCGCGCTCAGGGGTCTGTCGCTGCTGAGAGACGACGCAGGTCAGCGGCGCAACCCCCCCTGAGCCCAACACGTTGGCTGATATGACCATAGAAGATGGTGGGTTGCGACGGCACGGCCCCGACAACGCTTCGCGTTGTGACCCCGTCGTTGGAGCTCCTGGCCGTAGCGCAGGCTATGGCGTCGTCGCTCCGCCTGGGATTCGGGGCCGTGGCGTTCGCAACGCGGCCCGCTGTATTTCTACCACGGGCTGCTAGCCCTCACCCCACCGGCGTGACCTTCACCATCACCACGCCGTGGGAGGGCACCATCGCCTCGTAGCGGCGCTGGAATGTACCCCGGTCCTGGTGGTCCCACAGGTCCCGCACCCGCGCCGAGTCCGTGGGGATGCCGAGCCGATTGAAGCTGGTCGCGATCGTCGTGGGCACGGAGGCCCGATTCAGCAGCACCACGGCCCGCGACCCGTCCGCGAGGGGTTTCGACCACACCTGGAGCTCGGGCGGGAAGTTCTGCACCAAGCGCCCCTGCACGCCCAGGGGATCCTGGTCTACGGCGACGACCTCGCGGTTCGTGAGGATCTCGCGGGCGACCTGGTTCCGCTGGTCCCCACCCGTGAGGTCCCTCAGGTCGTTCCCGGCCATGAGCGGCGCGGCCATCACGGCCCACAGGCTGAAGTGGGCGCGGTACTCGTCGTCGCTCATGCCGCCGTTGCCCACCTCGAGCATGTCGGGATCGTTCCAGTGGCCGGGCCCCGCCGAGGCCCAGTATTGCGACGAGCGGTCGAGGATCGAGAGCACGCTCTCCCACCGGTCGAAGATGTCGCCGGTGGTGCGCCACAGGTTGCCGGTGTCCGGGCCCCACACCCATGGTTCGTTCGTGCCCCACTCGCAGATGCTGAAGACGATGTCCCTTCCGGAGGCGAGGAGGGCGTCCCGGAAGACCGCGTACCGCTCCCGGGCGTCCAGGCCCTCCGAGTAGCACCAGTCGACCTTCACGTAGTCGACGCCCCACTCGGCGTACGTCCGGGCGTCGGTCTCCTCGTGACCGTACGATCCGGGCCGTCCCTGGCAGGTCTTCCGCCCAGCGTCGGTGTAGATCCCGAACAGGAGACCGCGGGCGTGCACGTAGTCGGCCAGCGCCTTCATGCCCTCGGGGAAGCGCTGTGGGTCGGGCACGATCCGCCCGTCCGGCGCGCGGTCGACCTGCCAGCAGTCGTCGATGACGACGTAGCGGTATCCCGCATCCTTCATTCCGCTGGCAGCCATGGCGTCGGCCGTCTCGCGGATGAGCGCGGAGCTCACGTCGCATCCGAAGTGGTTCCAGGAATTCCACCCCATGGGCGGCGTTCGTGCCAGGCCGTTGTCGGCACGTCGGTGGGGCACCGCTGCGACGAGGGGGATCATGACGACGGTCAGGGCGACGGCAGAGAAGGCGACGGCCCGCGTGGACATGTCACTCCCCTCCATCCGCGATGATCGTGAGTCCCTTCGAGCGTAGCGTCTGGTTGAGGGCCGCCAGGTCACTGGCGAGCAGTGCGTCCAGGGCGCCGAGCTGCTGGTCCATCTGCGTCGCGAGGATCCCCTGGACCTCGACCTGCTGGTCCGTGGGCCGAAAGTCCGAGCCACCCAGGGCCCCCGACAGGTATCCCAGCTTCTGCAGCAGCTTGGCCTCGAAGCGGATCCCGTCCTGGCCCTCTCCGGTGAGGCGCAGGTCCACGAGGCTCATCTCGAGATCCACGAGCTTCTTCTGGAGGGCTTCGGCCTCGGCCTTCACGTCGGCGTCCTCCGTGAAGCGGTCCAGCGTGGCGAGCTGGACGCGCACGGCCTCCACGCGGTTGACCGCCTCGCGCGCCGCGGTTCATGTCGTCGCGGATCTTGCGCAGCAGCGCCACCTGCTCGGCGATCTCTGCCTCCGTGCCCGCCGAATTGGGGTCCTTGAGGACGGTGAGGGGTCGGCTCTGGGTCGCTCCGCCCACCGTGAGCTCGACCGTGTAGGTCCCTGGAGGCATCAGGATCGACCTGCCCCGTCCGGCGCTGCGGCCCTCGGGCCCCGGCTGCCGGTACTCCGCGTACAGGGGGGCGGTGAGGAGGCGCGCTTCGGTGCCGGGCTCGTCCTCGAGGTCCCAAACCACCCGGTTCGCGCCGGCGCGGTTCGGGCCGCGCAAGGTGCGCACGACCGCGCCCGATGCGTCGCGGATCGTCACGGTGGGCGGCTCCGCGGCCGGCGCTTTCAGCCAGTAGTCGAGATAGGCGCCGTAGCGCGGGTCTTCGCCCGTGGTGGGATCGTCGTAGGTCGTGGACGGAGCCGTGATGCTGCGGAAGCGGTACGCGTCGCGCGGCACGAAGAGGTGGGAGGCGGACGCCATCACCTCGGGGGTGAGCTGTTGGATGGGGGCGAGGTCGTCCAGGATCCAGAACCCCCGACCGTACGTCGAGATCACCAGGTCGTTGAAGTGCTCCTGGACGACGATCCCCGAGACGGGTGCGTGCGGCAGGTCGTTCTGCAGCGGCTGCCAGTGGTCCCCTTCATCGAAGGAGACGTAGATCGCGTTCTCCGTCCCCAGATAGAGTAGCCCGCGGCGCACCGGGTCCTCGGTCACGACCTTGGCGTAGCTCAGCATGCTCCGCGGAATCCCGGCGACGATCTTCTGCCAGGTCTTCCCGTAGTCCCGGGTGCGGTAGACGAAGGGGTCGCGGTTGTTCACCTGGTGGAAGTCGACCGCCATGTACGCGGTGCCCGCGTCCCACTTCGACGGGGCGATGCTGTGCACCGAGCCCCACGGCGGCAGGTCCGGCACGTTGGCGGTCACGTTGGTCCAGGTGTCGCCCCCGTCGCGGGTGAGCTGGACCAGCCCGTCGTTCGTGCCCGCCCAGATCAGCCCTTTCTCCAGCGGCGACTCGGCGATGGCGTACACGACGCCGGCGTACTCCACGCCGATGTTGTCCCCGGTCAGGCCCCCGGAGGGTCCCATGCGGCTCCGGTCGTTCAAAGTCAGGTCGGGGCTGATGACCTCCCAGCTCTGACCGCCGTTGGTGGTGCGGTGGACGTGCTGGCTCCCCACGTACACGGTGTTGTGGTCGTGGGGGGAGATCGTCAGCGGCGCGTCCCACACGAAGCGGTAGCGGACGTCGGCCGCCGCGCCGCGGCTCTGCTCGGGCCAGACCTCGACCGTGCGGAACTGCCGGCGGCTCTCGTCGAAGCGCACGACGATGCCGCCCACCATCCCCGAGCCCGACGCGGACGACCAGATGATGTTCGGGTCCACGGGGTCGGGCGTGGCCCACCCGCTCTCGCCGCCGCCCACCGAGTGCCACATCCCGCGCACGATCCCGCGGCCGGTGCGCCCGTTGCTGGGCCCCCGGTAGGTGGGCTCGTCCTGCTTGTTCCCGAAGACGTGGTAGGGGATCATGTTGTCCACGGTGACGTGGTACATCTGCGCGTTGGTCAGGCGCTGCCTGAACCAGGTGCGCCCGCGGTTGATCGTGATGGACAACCCCTGGTCGTGGGCCACGATCATCCGGTCCGCGTTCGTCGGGTCGATCCAGATGTCGTGGTGGTCGCCTCCGGGCGCCTGCGAGCGCGGCAGCGTGACCAGCGTGAGCCCGCCGTCGATGGACTTCGAGAACGACGCGGTGAGGTAGTAGGTCTCGTCGGGATCGTCCGTGGACACCGCCACGCGCGAGTAGTAGTGCGGTCGCCCCATGGCATCGCGGTCACGGTTGACCATCGTCCACTCGTGTCCCCCGTCGTCGGAGCGCCAGATCTGGCCGTCCTCGGTGGGCTCCCCGTTCCACGGGATCCCGTCGCCGGTCTCGAACATCGCGTAGACGCGCTGCGGGTTCGACGCCGCGATGGCGACCGCGACCTTCCCCACGGGCTTGGTCGGCAGCCCGTGTCCCGTCAGCCTGGTCCAGGTCACGCCGGCGTCGCGCGATACCCACAGCCCCCCGCCGGGCCCGCCGCTGGTGCGGCCCCACGTGTGGATCTCGAGCTGCCACGTCCCCGCGAAGAGTACGCGCGGATTCTTCGGGTCCATGGCCAGGTCGGAGCACCCCGTGTTCTCGTCCACGAAGAGGACCTGCGTCCACGTCGTGCCGCCGTCCGCCGTGCGGAAGACGCCCCGTTCCTTCTGTGGCCCGTACGCGTGGCCGAGGGCGCACACCAGCACGACGTCCGGGTTCGTGGGGTGGATGACGACGCGGGGGATGCGGCCCGTCTGCTCCAACCCCATCGGCGTCCAGGTCTCGCCACCGTCCGTGGACTTGTATACGCCCTGCCCCACGGAGATGTGGCTGCGGATGCTCGCCTCCCCGGTGCCGGCCCACACGACGTTCGGGTCGCTCTGCGCCACCGCCAGCGCGCCGATCGACTGCACGGGCTCGTCGTCGAAGACGGGCCTCCAGTTCACGCCGCCGTCCGTCGTCTTGTAGATGCCGCCGGACGCGGCGCCCACGAAGTACGTGGTCGGGTCCCCCGGGATGCCCACCGCCGCGCTGAAGCGGTTCCCTTCGGGGCCGATGTGGCGCCAGTGGAGCGCGCCGTAGAGCTCGGGCACCGGCTGCGTCGAGGCGCCCTGCGCGAGGGTCGACGTGGACGCGACGGCCACGCCGAGCGCGGCCAGGAACAGGCGAAGCAGGGTGCGCATGGGACACCTCGTGCGATGCAGGGCCGCGGCCGGGCCGACCGCGTGGGAGGGCCTCCTGTGGGCACGCTACGGGGGGCGGGAGGAGGCGGCAAGGAGGCCGCGCCGTGCGGCAACCCCATCGGGTCGGCCTCAGTCCGTCTCGCCCTCGCCCACCGCCTCCCTGATCGGCAGCCGGGTCCTCCGCGCCAGCAACGGTGGCACCACCAGGCTCGCGGCCGCCAGCACCCAGAGCGTGATTGCGATGGGGGAATCGAAGAGCACCCCCCAGTGCCCGGCCGAGAGCGCCATGGCGCGGCGCAGGCTCTTCTCCATGAGGGGGCCGAGGACCAGGCCAAGAATGACCGGCGCCAACGGGAAGCCCGTCCGCCTCATCCCCCACCCCACCACGCCGAAGGCCGTCATCAGGAGGAGGTCGAAGGGGCTCTGGTTGACCGCGTACACCGCCACGAAGGAGAGGGCGGCCACGCCCGGGAGGAGGAACCAGCGCGGAAGCGTGAGTGCCCGCACGAAGACGCCGACCAGCGGGAGGTTGAGCAACAGCAGGAAGATGTTGCCGACGTACATCGAAGCCACGAGCCCCCAGAAGAGGTCGGGCTGCTCCTGGATCAGCAGCGGGCCGGGTGTGACGCCGAGGCCCAGGAGCGCGCCGAGGAGGACCGCGGTGGTGCCGCTTCCGGGCACGCCCAGCGTGAGCAGCGGGATCATGGCGCCGTTGGCCGCGGCGTTGTTCGCGGATTCGGGGGCGGCGACGCCCCGGATGTCGCCTTTGCCGAACGTGCCCTCCCGGTCCGACACACGCTGCTCCGTGCTGTACGCGAGGAAGGAGGCGATCGTCCCGCCCGCTCCCGGGAGCACGCCGACCAGGAACCCGAGCACGCTCCCGCGGATCATCGTGCCCAGCGTGTGGAAGAGCTCCTTCACCGTGATCATGACCCGCCCGTACGCGCCCGCGGCCGCACGGCCGCGCTCGGTCTCCTCGAGGAGCTGGAGCACCTCGCTCACCGCGAACAGGCCGATGGTCACGACGACGAAGTCCATCCCGTCCAGCAGCTTGATCTGCCCGAAGGTGAAGCGGGGGATCGCGCTGTTGGGATCGAGGCCCACCGTGGCGAGCAGCAGGCCGAAGGCCGTGGATGCGAGCCCGCGCACCAGGCTTCCGCCGGCCAGGCTCGACAGCGCGGCGAACGCGAAGACCATGAGCGCGAAGTACTCGGCCGGACCGAAGCGGATCGCCCACTCCGCCAGGAGCGGCGCGAAGAGCACGAGCCCGAAGATCGACACGGTGCCGCCGAAGAACGACGCGATCGCCGACATCGCCAGGGCGGGGCCTCCCCGCCCCTGCTTGGTCATCTCGTGCCCGTCCAGCGCGGTGACCACCGCCGACGCCGTGCCGGGCACGTTCAGCAGGATCGTGCTGATCGAGTTGCCGTATTGCGATCCGTAGTAGATCCCGGCCATCAGGATGAGCGCGGACTCCGGTGGGATGCCCGTCGCGAACGTGATCGGGATGAGGATCGCGATCGCGTTGATGGGGCCGATCCCCGGGAGCATCCCCACGAACGTGCCCACGAAGACGCCGCCGAAGGCGAGGCCGAGGTTGAGCGGACGGAGCGCGACGGCGAACCCGCCGACGAGGGAGCTCAGCGCATCCACAGCGCCTCCCAGACCGAGCCCAGCGGGAGCGGGAGCCCGAGCACCCAGACGAAGAGGTACCACAGGACCACCGACAGGGTCAGGGCGGCGGCCAGACTCTTCTTCCAGGGTCCCCCGAACAGCATGGACAGCGATCCGACGGCCACGGTCGTGGCGACCGTGAAGCCCAGCGGCGCGAGGATCGCGGCATAGGCGGCGAACGTGACGACCGCCCCTGCCATACGCAGCAGAACGGCGCGTTTCGGCCAGGCATGCGGGGATCCCGGACGCGCGAGCAGTATCCCGCCGGACACCACGAAGATCGACGCTGCCAGTAGCGGCAGCGCCTTCGGGCCCACCGGGTCCGTCAGGAATGCCACCTCGAAGGTGGACGCGTCCAGCGCGACACCGATCCCGAGCGCGACGAGGACCGCACCCGCGATGCGGTCGCCGAGGCCGGAGTCGCCCCGCATCACTTCAGGAGCCCGATCTCGCGGGACATCTCGCGGAAGTCCTGGACCTGTCGCTTGACGAAGGCCTCGAACTCGTCGCCCACCAGGAAGAAGGGCTCGAGGTTGTTCCGCTCGCGGGCCTCCGCCCACTCCCGGGAGGTGCCGACGCGGCGCAGGACGTCGACCCATTGGCGGTAGCGCTCCTCGCCGATCCCGGCGGGGACGTAGAAGCCGCGCCAGGTGACCCAGTCCACGTCGATGCCCGAGTCGTGGGCGGTGGGCACGTCGGCCAGGATGCCGCCGACGTGCTCGGGCGCCAGGACCGTGAGGACACGCATGCGCCCGGCGGCGATCTGGCCCTCCACCTCCGAGGCTTCCCCGGAGAAGACCTGGACGAAGCCGCCCAGCAGAGCGGTCATGGCCTCGCCGCCCCCGTCGAAGGGGACGTAGCGGATCTTCCGGGGGTCGATGCCCGCCGCGTGCACGAGCAGCAGCACCTTCATGTGGTCCTGGCCCGCGACGGCGCTCCCCCCGCTCACGACGATGGAGCCGGGGTCGGCGCGCCAGGCGTCCAGGAGATCTCCGAGGTCCTGCCAGGGCGCGTCCGCCGCCACGGCGAGGACGCCGTACTCGGCGCCCACGGCACCGACCCAGCGCACGTCGTCCTCGGTCAGGCCGCCGTACTGCCCCTGCGCGAGACGAAGCGTGGTGGAGGGGCTGGCCGCGACGAGGACGGTCGGGTCGTCGTTACGCTGGGCGACGGCGTTTGCGTAGGCCACGCCTCCACCGGCACCGGGGAGGTTGGTCGTGCGCACCAGCCCCGGAGAGAGGCCGAGGGTCCGCAGGACCTCGCCCACGGAGCGGCACGTCAGGTCCCACCCGCCGCCGGCGTTGGCCGGCGCGATGCACTCCCACCCGCGGCTGCCCGAGTCGGGCAGGCATGCTTCGAGGAGGAGCACGGCGGCGAGGGCCGCGGCCGGGAATGCGCGCACGAGCACGGGGCTGGGACGGGACGATTGCGGGCCGGTCGGCCCGCGTCATGCGGCGATAGGGTGGGTCGCGCGTCGGCCGGCCACAAGAGGGAGGGTCGGCGGCCGGAGGCACCCACACGCCCCGTCCCGAGGGGCGGGGCGTGTGGGCTGGCGGCAGCCGGTCCCGGGAGGAGGCCCGGCCCCGACCAGAGCCTCGCGGCTGGAAGAAGTTACGATCCGGTCACCGTTCCCGGCGAGGGCGGTGGTGTCGGGGGCAGGATGGGCTCGTTGATGTATTCGTAGGGCACGGGGCCCGAAAGCGTCCTGAGCCAGGTCGCGATGCTCTCGACCTGGGATGGGGTGAGCTCGACGCCGAGCTGGTGCCAGGCCATGAGGCCGATGGCGTCCTGCAGGCGTTGAGCGGAGCCGTCATGGAAGTAGGGCCAGGTCTCCTCGACGTTCCTCAGGGACGGGACCTTGAACACCATGGCGTCAGCCTGGTTGCCGGTGACCTTCGCACGCCCCTGGTCGGAGGTGTCGTACCAGGTGTTGACCAGCCCGGCCTTCTGGTAGAACGCACCGCCTACGTAGGCGCCGAGGTGGCACTGGTTGCATCCGGCCCCGACGAAGTCGTTGAAGCCGGTCTTCTCCGCGTCGGTGAGCGCCGTGGGGTCCCCTCCGAGGAAGGCGTCCCAGCGCGACGGCGTCACCAGCCCCCGCTCGAACGCGGCGATGGCACGCCCGAAGTTCTCGAAGGTGATCGGCTGCTCCTCCCCGGGGAAGGCGGCCGTGAAGACGTCCACGTATCCCGGGATTCCGTAGAGGATCTTCTCGACCGATTGACCGTCGGGCATGCCCATCTCGACGGGGTTCAGGACCGGGCCGAGAGCCTGGGCCTCGACGTCGGGAGCCCGACCGTCCCAGAACTGGGCCACGTGGCCGGCCGCGTTGTACACGGACGGCTCGTTGCGGCCGCCGATCAGGCCGTCGTGGCCCACGCCGGTGCGGCGATGGCTGGTGCCGTAGTCGTGGAGCGGGTGACAGACGTAGCAGGAGACGTCACCGCTCGAGGACACCCGCGTGTCGTAGTAGAGCATGCGTCCCAGAGCGACCTTCTCGGGGGTGATGGGGTTGTCGGCCGACTCCATGACCGGCGGCAGGGCCGCGAACGCCTGCAGGGCCGAGGGATTCACCTCGACCGCGCCGCTGGTCTGGGGGGGAGGCGAGCCGGGGCCACAGGCGGCAGTAAAGAGGAGCAGGATGAGCGGTGACTCTCTGCGGGTGGTCATCGGTGCGTCCCTCGGGCATGTCGGGTGGACTCCGAGGGCGACGGAGGGGGCCGGGCGGCCCGGGCGGGAGGTCTCGGGGCGGGCGCCGGCCGATTGTCTCCGGAGCGCCCTGCTGGGAGATTGAAGGTGTTCGACATACCGCGATCCCGGTATCCGGCAAACGACAGTGGAGCGGGGGATGGAGAGGGAACGAGGGTCTGCGACGCGACTGGCGCTCATCGGCGTGCTCACCCTGCTGGCGGTCAACGCGGGCATCAACCTGGTTCTGGATGCGACGGGGCTGTGGTCCGGGCTGCACCTGGCACTCGAAATCCTGACGGCCGTGGTAGGGATGGGTGCGGCGACCGTGTTGTGGATCGGGTGGAAGAAGGCGGCGCGCTCGGAGGCGGAGGCGCGCGCGGCCCTCGATGCCCGCAAGGAGGAGCGCGACGCGTGGCGTGACAGCGCCCAACGGGCGCTCCAGGGGCTCGGCGCGGCGCTGGACGAGCAGTTTCGCGCGTGGGACCTGACCCCCACGGAGCGTGAGGTGGCGCTGCTCCTGCTGAAGGGATACAGCCACAAGCGCATCGCGGAGATGACCGGCCGCCGGGAGCGAACGGTGCGCCAGCACGGCGTCGTGGTCTACCAGAAGTCCGGCCTGTCCGGGCGTGCCGAGCTGGCAGCCTACTTCCTCGAGGACCTCATGCTGCCCGACGAGGAGCGCGACGCGCTCAGGGCCGGGATCTCGCCGAGATCCTCCTGAGCCCCATCCGTCCGGCGCGGTGACGCGACCGCCGTCCCTCCCGTATCTTCCCCTCGTCGTCGGCCTTCGCGCTCGACTCGTTCGTCCGGAGCTCCCTTCATGGATCCCATGGCCATCGTCGGCATGATCTTCACGCTGGTCGTGCTGGTCATGATCGGCGGCTTCATCCTCCTGTATCCCCTTTCGCGCCAGTTGGCTCAGCTCGTGCATCGTCGCCTGGAGAAGGGCGAGAGCGGCGATCAGGACGCGCGCATCGCGTCCCTGGCACGGGCCGTGGAGTCGCTGGGCGAGCAGGTCGGCCGCCTGGCCGAGCGGCAGGAATTCACCGAGCGGCTGCTGGAGCGCCCACGCGCGGAGAAGGACGACTCCCTGTGACCGCCTCGTCGTCCGGGCCGGAGCGGTGCTTCTGGGTCCGCGACGCCAGCCCCGACTACGTGTGCTACCACGATCTGGAGTGGGGCTTTCCCGTCGCGGACGACCGGCGGCTCTTCGAGAAGCTCTGTCTCGAGGGCTTCCAGTCCGGACTGTCCTGGCTGACGATCCTGCGCAAGCGCGAGAACTTCCGACGGGCCTTCGCCGACTTCGACTACCGGAAGGTGGCCCGCTTCGGCCAGGCTGACGTGGAGCGGCTGCTGCAGGACGCCGGGATCGTCCGGCACCGCGGGAAGATCGAGGCGACCCTGAACAACGCGAGGCGGGCGTGCGAGATGGCCGACGAGTTCGGATCGGTCGCCGCGTACGTGTGGCGCTTCGAGCCGGACCCGGCCTCCCGGCCGACGGAGCTCACCGTGGCGACGCTCCGGGCGATGGCGACCACGCCCGCGTCGGTCGCGCTGTCGAAGGACCTGAAGAAGCGTGGCTGGCGCTTCGTGGGGCCGACGACGGTCTACGCGTTCATGCAGGCGATGGGGCTCGTGAACGACCACACGGACGACTGCGCCTTCCGGGCGAAGGCCGCGGCGAGACGCCGCTCGTTCAGGGTCCCCGGTCGAGCACCAGGCTCTCGATGAAGAACTCCATCATGCGCTCGGTGTTCAGCGCCGAGTGGCCGCGATCGGGCCCGACCTGGACGGAGAAGCTCTTGCTGGCCTCCTGCAGCGCCTGGATGAGCTGCAGCGAGTTCGCCGGGTGCACGTTGTTGTCCGCCGTCCCGTAGTAGATCATGAGCCGCCCCACGAGACGGTCCGCGTACGTCATGGCCGAGCCCGCGTCGTAGCCGGCGCGGTTCTCCTGCGGCAGCCACATGTAGCGCTCCGTGTAGATCGAGTCGTAGTTGCGCCAGTCCGTGACCGGGGAGCCCGCCGACGCGGCCCGGAAGACGTCCGGGTGGCGGAGGATGGCCATGGCCGACGCGTAACCGCCATAGGACGTCCCGTAGATCCCGACGCGGCCGCCGTCGACGTACGGACGCTCGGCGAGCGCGCGCACGCCGGCCGCCTGGTCGTCGATCTCGACGGTGCCCAGCTTCTCGTAGATCGCGTCCAGGAAGCGCTTGCCGCGGCCGGCGGCGCTGCGCGAGTCGAGGGTCGCCACCAGGAAGCCGAGCTCCGTGAGCGGGTTCGGCACCGTGAAGCGTTCGCTCGCTCCGTTCGTGGCCGGTCCCGCGTACACGCTGACGAGCAGTGGGTACGTCTTCGTGGGGTCGAAGTCGGACGGCTTGTGCAGCATGCCGTACAGGTCGGTGACGCCGTCGGCCGCCTTGAAGGTGAAGAGCTCGACCCGGCGGAGGCCGAGCGCCTCGAAGCGCGACACGTCGCTCGTGGCCAGGTCCGCGACGGCGGTGCCCGACACGTCCATCAGGCGGGTGATGGGAGGGATTTCGTGCGTCTGGGCCACGTCCACGAAGTGCTTCCCGTCGGGCGATACGCTCACGTCGTGGTTGAAGGCCGGGTCCGTGAGGCGCCGGTCCTCCTTCCCGTTCAGCCCCACGCGGTGAAGCTGGAGCTTCATGGGGTTGTCGCCGTCGCGGGCGGTGTACCACACCACGCCGGCCTTTTCGTCGACGTGCTCGATGGAGGCCACCTCGAAGGGGTGCTGCGTGAGCGTCCGCAGCAGCTTCCCGCTCAGGTCGTAGAGGTAGAGGTTGGCGAAACCGGTGCGCTCCGAGATCCACAGGAATCGCTTCCCGTCGGCCAGGTACTCCATCGGCGGGTGGTTCTCCACCCACGACGCCGGCCATTCCTCGCGGACCACCACGCGGCAGGCCCCGGTCGCAGGGACGCAGGCCGTGAGCTCCAGCACGTTCTGGCGCCGGTTCGTGCGGTTGAACGTGATCTCGGAGCCGTCCGGGCTCCACGCGATCTGGTAGACGTAGTGGCCGACCACGTCGTCGGTGAATGGCCTCCCGTCCCGTACGTCCATGCGTGTGGAGCGCCCGCTGGCCAGGTCGTACACGAACAGGTCGACCACGGGGTTCGGGGCGCCCGCCTTTGGGTAGGCTTCGCGGTCCAGCGAGTCCTGGATCTCGGTCTGATCGAACTGCAGGTAGTAGTCCCGGACGTCGCCCTCGTCGAAGCGGTAGTAGGCCAGCTTGCTCCCGTCCGGTGACCACCACATGGCGGTGACCTGGCCGAGCTCCTCTCCGTACACCCAGCTCGCCGTGCCGTACTTGATGCGTCGCTCGGCGGAACCGTCCGTGGTGACCGCCCGCTCGCCACTTCCGTCCGCGGCGCTGATCCAGAGGTTCCGGTCGCGATAGAACGCCTTCATGGTGCTGTCCGGCGACATCGCCGACGCATACTGTCGCCCGCGCTCGGGGCCGCCGCGCCGGTAGCCCCGCGGCTCGGGTGCCTCGCCCACGTCCACGGTCCGACCGCCGGCCATGTCGTAGCGCATGAGGCGGCCGCCCTTCGCGTACTCGAACGTCTTTCCGTCCGGCGCCCACGTGACGCGAAGCGCGCCGGATTCGACGGACGCCGGGATCTGCTCGCGCATCTCCTCGTAGCGTGCGTAGCCGGGCATCTCGCGGATGCGTTGTTGCGCATGGATCGGGGAGACGGCCGGAACGGCCCACAGGGTGACGAAGACGAGGAATGCGCGGCGCAGGATTGGATTCATGAGGAGCGGACTTCGGGGGCGGATCGGGACGGAATGAACCCAGAAAAGTAGCGCCGGCGCGAGCGGGTCGGCACCTTGTGCTCGCCCCGCAGGGCGGGTGCTCGACACGATCCCGACAGGAGTGTCCCATGATGCCGATGGACATCACGCGCGTGCATCGACGTCCGTCCCCCGAAGGTCCGAGGCGCGGCAGGTCCCGTCTCCTGGCCCCCCTGATCGCGCTGCTCGTGGCGGCCTGCACGGTGGAGCCCCGCACGGACCAGAACGCGATGCCCGCCGCGGCCGCGGCGTCGGGAGCACGTGCGCACTACCGCGAGGTGGTGCAACCCGAGGGTGTCACCCGCCTGCCCGTCTTCAGTACGGCCATCCGCAATGGCGACCTGCTGTTCCTGTCCGGCCAGATCGGCGCCGTCCCGGGCGTGAGCCCCCCGCGGGTGGTCGAGGGTGGCATCGAGTCGGAGACGCGTCAGGCGTTCGAGAACATCGCGACCGTGCTGGCCTCCACCGGGCTCGATCTGGACAACCTTCTGAAGTGCACGGTCTTCCTCGCCGACATCGCCGACTTCGATGCGATGAACTCGGTCTACGCGGCGTTCTTCCCCAACGTCCCGCCGGCGCGCTCGACCGTCGCCACCGGCGGCCTCGCGCTCGGCGCGAGGGTCGAGATCGAGTGCATCGCGGCGTACCCACCGGGGCACTGACGCCCCGCCATCGGGCGCTTCGGGCCACGCATCGAGGATCCGCCGCACTGTCGCACGGGTACCTCACTTGGTAGGATTGAGTGGGGCCGTCTGCGGCCCCGCACCCGCCCGATGCGGGGGACGCATGGGGGGTCGGGTCGGGAGGTTGGGTTTCGGGAAGGGATGACCCTCGCCGCGGGGGCGAACGTGTTCACACGCTGCCTGTTCTGCCACAAGCCGTTCCCCGAGAACGGCCAACTGGCTCACCTGCCGCACGGTCGCCGGATCGCGTACGATCCGGTGGAGGGTCGGCTGTGGTCCGTGTGCGAGGCGTGCCACCGCTGGAACCTCTGCCCCCTCGAGCACCGCGAGGCCGCGCTCTACGAGCTGGAGCGCATCGCCCGCGACCACGCCAAGCCCATCGCACACACGGCTCACGTATCCCTGCTCGCGGCGGGCCCTCTGACGCTCATCCGCGTCGGGGGAGCTCCGTTGGTGGAGCAGGCGTGGTGGAGGTACGGTCGAGAGCTGCGCAAGCGGCGGGCGTCCTACGAGAGCGTACGCTCCAAGGTCACCGCGGCGACGTTCGGGACCGTGGCCTACGTCGGGGACCTCCTCGGGCTGACGGACTGGGACGTGTCCATCGACTGGGAGGACACACCCGTCGCGGACATCCTGCGCTGGAGGCGCTTCGGGTGGGCCGCATGGCACGGGCGGGAGACCTGCCCGTACTGCAACAGCACGCTGCGCGCCCTGCGCTACGAGCTGTCGTGGTGGGCCTATCCCCTGCCCGGCGAGGACGGAAAGCTCGGCATCGGCGTGCCCTGTCAGCGGTGCGATCCCTGGACGCCGGATAAGGTCTACGAGCTGCGCGGCGACGTCGCCGAGAACGTGCTCCGGCGCGTCCTGGCCTATCAGAACATCGCGGGTGCCTCCGAGCGCAGGATCACGGATGCGGCGCGGGTGATCGAGCAGGCCGGCTCCGCCGGCGAGTTCGCCCTCGGCTCCACGGAGAAGCGGGAGTCCCTGTGGCGGATGGGGCCGACGCGCACGGTCGCGCTCGAGATCGCGCTCAACGAGACCGTCGAGCGGCGGATGCTCGACCTGGAGGTGCGCGCGGTCGAGTTCATGTGGAAGCAGGAGGAGGAGCTGGCGCGCATCATCGACGAGGAGCTTACGCCGAGGCGCCTCCTGGAGATGCACATTCGCCACCTCCCGATCCGCCTGCGGCCCCGCCCCGTGGCCAACCTGCTCGCAGACGTCGAGACGGCACGCTAGTCGTCAGTGCCACAGGACTTCTCCGCCACCACGCAAGGCGCGGTGTCGGGGAGAGCCCGGCTCACGGAGCGAACGAGCACAGCCCCCCAGCTCGATTGCGTCCCTCCACGACCACGCGCAGGAATCCCAGCTCCGCGAGGTGTCGTCGCACCCTGTCGTCGGGGTAGTCACCGCAATCGCCGGCGAGGGTCTCGGGGACGGTGAACCACACCGCCACGAGCGCGGGGCCGCGGGCCTGCATGTAGATGTCCGGATTCCGTGCGGCCATCGCCTCCACGTAGGCGGCTCGTGCGGCCTCCGTGGCGAGCGTCTCCTCGACGGCGTCCCGGGCCGGCTCGAACACCCACGCCGCCACGGCGAGAGCCGCGGCGCCGCCCACCACCACGGTGCCCGCCGTCGACCATTCGGTATGGCGTCGGAGCACCGATGCGATCCCGCCCGCCAGGACGACGCACCCGCCGACCACGGGGTGGTGCCAGAACGTGATCGCGGGCCCCCCCAGGACGAGCCCGAGGAGGAAGAGGAGGTCGGCCTGGGTCTTGCGCGCATGGAGCCGACGTCGCTCCGCCTCTCCCCGACGGCGGATGTCGTCGACGGCTGCGGGCAGGAGCTCCCCGCAGCGCGGACATCGTCTGGGCGCCCCGCGGTACGGGCGCGCGCAGAAGGGGCAGATCCCCCCGGTGCGTTCATGGTCGGGCATGGAGCGCAACTATGGACGGGAGGACGCCCGTCGCGCCACCGGGGCCGCCGGGCGGATCAACCGAGACCGGACGCCACGCCCAGGCCTTCCAGGTCTCGCACCAACCGTTCCGGATCGCCGAGCATCGCCTGGCACGATAGCCCGGGGCGCCGCGCCTCCTGCCACTGCGACAGGAGAGCGACGACGGGAGCGGCCGTGAGCTCGTACGCGTCGTCGGTGGACAGCGAGAGCCGCAGCATCTCCTCGAACGGCCCTTCGGCCTCGAGGAGGGCGACGCTCGGCCCCGGGGTGGAGCCGAACGTGCGCAGGCCCCACGAGAGGAGCTCGGTACCGAGCGTCCGCCCCGTCGCACCGGCGAGCGCCAGGAGGCCGGCCGCCGGCATCACCGCGTAGTCCACGACGGGGCCGAAGCCCCCCACGAAGAACCCGAGCTCCTTCAGGCCCGGCAGCGCCGCATGCGCCTGCGCGAGCTCCTCCAGGTACATCGGCGCGCATTCCACCGGCCCGACCGGCGGGCCGAAGTCGAAGCGACGCGCGTAGCGCCAGCCCCGCACCCATGCGCCATCCAGCAGAAGGCGCGGATCGTAGCGCGCGATCTCCCCGGCGAACTCGTCCACGGTCTCCGTCGAGACACTCCAGGCTGCTCCACGCGATGCCGAAGCGCATCGCGACCCACACCCTGCGCGCGGAGATCCGGGCGGCCGCGAAGCGCGCCAGGGTGCCCGGAAGGCCGGGGTGCACGCCCCCGTCCGTGACAAGACACCGCCCCCGGTCGAGGGCGAGGGGCTCCAGCGCGCGCAGCGCGGACCACTTGGCCGGTGCGGACAACGTCAGGTCGTACCAATCGCAGTCGGCCTCCAGCGTGGCACGCGCCCAGGGTCCGATCCGTCCGGACAGGGGGGCCGCCACGATCAGGAGGTCCTGTCCACGCAACGCCGGGCCGACCTGGCGCGGGTCGGCCGGGGCGACGACCGCGTGGCGGACGGAGCCGGAGGTCGGGGCGCGCGCCGCGAAGTGCCGCTCGCTCCACCTCGGAGACGGCGCGCTGCAGCCGGGTGGCGTCACGGCCGAGAAGGAGGAGGTCGTGCGCCGTGCTCGCGCGCAGCATGCGCGCCACGGCTCGACCCGCATTGCCCGACGCGCCCAGGATGGCGATGCGCATGCTGGCCTCCCGGAGGAGCGCAACCTCTCGCCAGGGATTATCGCTGGGCGGCGGTCGCCTCTCCAGGCCCCTGCATGCCGGGGTGCCCGTACGCGGGCGAGCGGATGTCGTGGATGCGCTGCACGTACTCGGTGTCGCTCATCCGGTTGTCCCACGCGCCCGCGGCCCGCGCGCCCGCGTATCCCGCGAGGAACAGCGCCACCACGGCGGCTGCGTAGGCGAGCGGCGTCACGCGCCGGCGGCCGATGCTCGACCACGAGCGCGTCCTTGCTGGGGGCACACGGCCACGCAGTCGAGGCAACCCGTGCACTCGACGCTCCGCACCAGCTCTTCTACGACACGGGCAGGCGCGCCATGCACGCCTTGTCGCACAGGCCGCACGAGACGCATGCTTCCGCGTCGCGGCGGACGCGGACGGGCGATGCCCAGGAGAACAGCCCGAGAAGCGCGCCGTAGGGGCAGAGGTAGCGGCACCAGATGCCCTGGACGAAGACCGACCCCACGACCAAGCCCGCCGAGCACGATCACGCCGACGCGTCCCAGATCGGTGAAGAAGAGCTCCATCTTCACGTCGGCGACACGGTTGTAGGGGGAGTGGAGGAAGTCGGAGAGCGCTTGTGGGCTCATGGCCAGGATGGCCCACAGGAAGAAGCCCAGGAGCAGGTACTTGAGCCCGCGCATCGGCACGTCCACCCACCGCCACGGACGGAAGTTCCGACCGAATGCCCACCGGCCGAAGCGCGCGAGCGACTCCGACAGGAAGCCGACCGGGCAGACCCAGGAGCAGAACGACTTGCGCACCAGGAGCGCGAGGGCGACGGCGACGAGCACCAGGACGGCTGGCGGCCGGGTGGATGGCGTTGAGCGTGCCCTGGTACACCCAGTCCAGCAAGCCCATGAGCCCGCTGATCGGGAGGAACGCTTCGACGCCGGCGGGGCGGCGGGGCAGGGGCAGGGAGCCGGCCTGGGCAGCGGCGACGAAGTGTCCGAACTGCATCCCGATCAGAACGGAGAGCGCCGCGAAGCCGATCTGGACCATGCGGCGGATGCGGAACCGGCGCTCCGCGCGGCGGCCGGTGCGGCCGGCCAGCCATCCGCTCAGCTCCGAGAGACGCGGCGGTGCGTTCATGCCCTGAATATGCCTCGGCGCCCCTGCCCTCGTCGTCGGGGGAAGTACGGAGTGGATCGAGGGAGTTTGCCTTACGGGCAGTAAGGGACTCCACGGAGGAGCGCGGCCGCGCCGGTAGGTCGCCGCCGGCACCCTCCGCTGGTTCGGTCGTACCTCGAGAGGCTAGTCTGCCCGGCCGTCGGCGTCCCCACACCGCCGGAGATACCCATGCGCCGATTCCTGCCCGCGGCCATCCTGTGCCTGTCCATCGCCGGCCCGGTCCGGGCCCAGGACCTGGTCCTGACCCACGCCAACGTCGTGGACGTCACCGACGGCTCCACCCTGGAGGACGCGACACTCGTGGTCTCTGGAGGCCGCATCCGGTCCGTCTCCTCCGGCGCGAGCGTCGGCTCGCCCGGCGGGCGCTACGGTCGTGGACGTGCACGGCTGGTACGTGGCGCCGGGCCTCATCGATGCCCACGTGCACGTGGGATCCGTGGCCGACGCCCGCCGCGCGCTCCAGTACGGTGTCACCACCATGCGCAGCGCCGGCGTGTCCCACTACGTGGACGTGGGGATGCGCGAGCTGCAGCGCGTCGGGCGACGTGGACATCCCCGAGTACGTCGCGACGGGATACCACGTTCGCCCGGACCCGGCGGAGGGGCTGTTCGAGGACCACCCGGAGCTGGGGCGCTACCTCCAAGACGGGATCCACGGACCCGAGGCGATCCGCGCCATGGCGCGCGCCATGCTCTCCCGCCATGTCGACTTCCTGAAGGTGCTGGCCACCGAACGTGCGGGCGTGCCCACGACCGACCCCCGCAAGCAGGTCTACTCGGAGGATGAGCTGCGGGCGCTCGTGGAGGAGGGGGCCCGCGAAGGCGTCGGAGTCATGGCCCACGCCCACGGCGACGCGGGCGCCCGTGCGGCCGTGCGCGCCGGGGTGCGGAGCATCGAGCACGGGACCTACCTGAGCCGGGAGACGCTCGCGCTCATGAAGGAGCGGGGCACGTATCTGGTTCCGACGATCGCCATCGTGCGCGACCTGACGATTCCGGGCGGTGACTACGACGACGCGTTCCTGAACATCCGGGGGAGGCACATGCTTCCCCGCGTGCAGGAGATGGCGCTAATGGCGCACGAGATGGGCGTGAAGATCGTGACCGGCACGGACACCGGATACGGGCCGGAGAGCACCACGACGCTGGCACACGAGCTGCTGGAGCTGGTGGGCATCGGCATGACGCCGCTGGAAGCGCTCCAGGCCGCCACCACCACCGCGGCGGACCTCCTGGAGGTGAGCGATCACACAGGACGGATCGCACCCGGGCTGGACGCGGACCTGATCGTGCTCGAGCGCAATCCGCTGGACGACATCGGCGTGGTCCAGGACGTCCTCATGGTGGTCAGCGACGGGAAGGTCGTCGCCCGGCACGGCGACTGGCCGGAGGAGCGGCCGACGGGGGGGTGAGCCCAGCACCGTTCGGGAGTCGATGGCCCGGAAACCCCCCAGGCCGTCCAGGTTGGTGGAGAGCACGTCCACCATCCCCTCGCGCCAGACGCCGAGCTGCTCGCCGTTCACGCTGAAGGGCACCACCGCGATGCCGGCGGCGGCCTCTCCCGCCTCGGCGGGGGTCGGACCGAGGGCGACGCTCTTGCCGGTGACGAGCACGTACGCGCCGGCCCCGCCGAAGAGAATCGAGAGGGCGACGATGCCACTCAGGATCGCCCGGCCCCAGGTCAGATGGGGGAGCTTCCCGGACCGGAGACTCGCCCACACGTCGGCCGGCGCGATCTGCCAGTCTGTGGGGATCTCGCCGGCCTCCTCCCGGGCACTCGTGCTGGGCAGCGACTGGATCCACGCGGTGGCCAGGATCACCACCATCCCCACCAACAGGAGGATGAACGCCACCGGGAGGACCCAGGACGGCAGGGACAGGAGTCCCTGGAGGAAATCGGCAACCTGGAGCACGCCCCACGAAGCGCCCAGGTACACCAGGACGACCTGGACGACACGGGCCCGCTTGATGCGCTGCAGCAGGGGAGGCTGCGGCATGGGGGCGCAAGATAGGACGAGGGCGCTTCGCGCGGAATGGGCGACGTGGACGCGGCTTCTCCGGTTCCCTGTGCGGGCCACTCGCTAATCCTCCCGGCGCCGCGTCGTATGAGAATGCAGGCCTCCTGCCCCCGACCCCCACCAGGCGGCTCGCATGGGACGTCTCGTCCTGCGCCTCACCGTGCTCCTCGGCGCTCTGCTCGCGGCGACCGCATGCACGGACATCTTCGGTTCCCGCGCCGACGACGGGCCACTGCTCGTCGAGGCCACTTGGCCACCCCCCGGCACGTCATCGGCGTCGGTCCTGGCCGCGTTCACGATCCGGTTCACCGTATCGGTCGACCCCTCGAGCCTGGCCCCGGGCGTGAGGATCGAGGCCGGGGGCCGCAACGTCGTCACGAACCTCTCCCTCTCCGACGAGCAGACGCTCGTGGTGACGCCGAGCGACCCCCTCGACTTCGGGACGGAGTACCGCGTCGTCGTCACCCCTGCGCTGACCTCCCGCGCCGGCGTCGCGATGCAGAGGACGACCTCCTGGACCCTCACGACGCGGGGTCTGCCTCCTCCGGTCCCCAGTCCCGAGATCCTGCATCGACACGTCGAGGCGCTGGCCCACGACAGCATGAGCGGGAGGGCTTCCGGATCGGCGGACGAGCTCCGCGCCGCCCGCTACCTGGCGGAGCAGTTCCGGGCCTACGGGCTCACGGCACCCGGCGGTGGAATGATCCAGCCGTTCGAGGCGATGTCGCGCCGGGGTGACACCCTCCTCGCCTCCCGGAACGTGCTCGCGGAGGTGCGGGGCTCCGGCGCGCTCGCGGACGAATGGCTCGTCGTCGGCGCGCACTACGACCACATCGGGTTCCGCGGGGTTCCGGACGGGAGCGCCGGGCCGAACAACGGAGCCGACGACAACGCGTCGGGCACCGTTCTCGTGCTGGAGATGGCGCGTATTCTGCGGTCCTGGCTCGATCAGGGTGGGATGGCCGGCACGGATCGGAGGTCGGTGCTCTTCGTCGGATTCGGCGCCGAGGAAGAGGGCCTCCTGGGCTCTTGCCACTACGTGTTCGAGGCGCCGGCCGTGCCCCTCGGCCTCACCCGGGCGATGCTGAACTTCGACATGGTCGGGCGGCTCCGGGACAACGTGCTGATGGTGTCCGGCCAGGAAACGGCGTCCGAATGGGCGGCCTTGGTGGAGAACGCCAACGCTCCTGGGCTGACGTTGACCGGGCCCGAGCACAGCTCCCCCACGGGCACGGATCACGCCTGCTTCTGGCAGGCCGGCGTCCCCTGGCTCGGCTTCTTCACCGGCTATCACGACGAGTACCACACGCCCCTCGACGACGTGGCGCTCATCGCCTTCCCGGGGCTGGAGCGGATCGGGGAGCTGGGGCTCCGCGTCCTTACGCGGCTGATGGTGATGTCGAGGGCCCCGGTGCTGGTCGGGCCGATCCCGAGCTTGCCGGCCCCGTCCCCGACCGCAGTGCGCTGACACGCACACCGGTGGGTCGAAGCTCCTTCGGTCTCCGGGATCCGACCCTCCGGATCGACCATTGCCGGATGGCTGGAGCTCATTACATTCGGATGTAGATAAAACATGTGACTTCCGACCGGATGCGAGTCGCCATGCCCGGGAAGTTCCTGCCGGAGTTCGAGCTCTACGTGATGCTGGCCGCAGCACGTCTGGGAGACGGCGCGTACGGCGCGGCCATGCGCCGCGAGATCGAGGATCGCACGGGTCGCCCCGTCTCCATCGGCGCGCTGTACGCCACGCTGGCGCGCCTGGAGGACAAGGGGCTCGTGAGCATGCACCCGGCCGACCCGGAGCCGGGTCGCCGGGGTCGCCCGCGGAAATACTGCAGGCTCTCGTCGGAGGGCGAGGAGGCCGTGCGCCACTCGACGGAGATGCTTACGCGGATGATGCGTGGGGCCCCCTGGCTCACCGC
This sequence comes from uncultured Gemmatimonadales bacterium, assembly GCA_963848895.1. Classification (GTDB taxonomy): domain Bacteria; phylum Gemmatimonadota; class Gemmatimonadetes; order Longimicrobiales; family Gaopeijiaceae; genus SZUA-318. The sequence continues at coordinate 95,550 of CAWKGE010000008.1, read as the reverse complement.
CGCGGCGGACGAGGGGCCGTGACCGAGGAACGAGTCGGCCGGGTTCCCCGCGTGGCGCGGGCCATCCTCGGCCTGGCGCTTCCGCGGAGGGACCGGGCCTACGCCCTCGCCGACCTCGAGGAGGACTTCGAGGAGCGGGTCGGCCGCGAAGGGGAGGGAGCGGCGCGCCGCTGGTATCGGGCCCAGGTGGTACGCTCGCTGAGGCCCCTCCTGCTGGGGCGCATCGGGAGGGCAGTGACAGGAGGACGGGGGACGACGACGACAGGCGGGCGATCCGCCGCAGGAGGAGGGTGGGGGATGGGGATGCAGAACTTCATGAGCAGCCTCGCGTACGCTGCCAGGACGCTGGCCAAGACGCCGATGACGGTGGTGATCACCGTCCTGTCTCTGGGGCTGGGCATCGGCGCCGTGACGACCGTGTTCGCCGTGGCCGACGGGCTCTTCCATCCACCCGCCGCCGGGCTTCAGGGAGCCTGAGCGTCTGGTCACCGTCTACACGAGCGAGGAGGATGGTGACGTGTACGGCGTCTCGTCCTTCCCCGATTACGAGGACGTGCTGCGGGCCGCGGCAATCGGGGACGCCGCAGCATCGACCGTGAAGCGGATCTCCCTGGAGGAGGGCGGGGACATCGAGCCGTTGCTGGGCGAGGTCGTGACCGGGAACTACTTCTCGGTGACGGGCCTCCAGCCCCTGCTGGGGCGCGCGTTCCTCCCCGAGGAGGGAGCTCCCGCCTCGGGCAGCGCGGTGGCCATCCTGGGCTACGATCTCTGGAAGGAGCGCTTCGGAGGGGATGCGGGGATCATCGGCCGATCCGTCCGCCTCAACGGCCATCCGGTGACGATCGTCGGCGTGACGCCCGAGGGCGTGCTGAGCCGTCGGGTTCCGGTGCGGCCGGACGTGTGGTTGCCTCTCGGGGCGGAGCAGCTGACGGGACGCAGCGGCGCCCTGAACGACCGGGGCGGCCGCGAGTACGTGATCCTGGCGCGGCTCGCGGACGGAGCCGAGCTCCCGGAGCTGCAGGCGCAGCTGTCCGTGCTGGGCACCCGGCTGGCCGGCGAGTACCCCGACGCCTGGAAGGACGACCGCGGACAGGACCGCACCTTCACCGCCGTGGCGGAGCGAGACTCCCGGGTAAACCCGCGGGCCCGCGGCATCCTGGCTGTCGTGGCCGGCTTCTTCTTCGTCGCGACCGGGCCTCGTCCTGCTCATCGCGTGCACCAACGTGACCAGCCTGTTCCTGGTGCGGGCCGCGCGCCGACGGCGCGAGGTCGCCGTGCGGCTCGCGCTGGGTGCGGGACGGCGCCAGATCGTCGCCCTCCTGCTGGCCGAGGGGCTGTTGCTGGGCGTGGCGGCGGGTGCGGTCGGGTTGCTGTTCTCGGAGATCGCGGCGGGCGCGATGGCGTCCTTCTCGCTCCCCGTCAACGTGCCGCTGCGGCTGGACTTCCACCCGAGCGGGCGCGCCTACGCCTTCGGCTTCATCACGGCCCTTGCAACCAGCCTGGTGTTCAGCCTGGTCCCGGCCGCGAAGGTCTCGCGGCCGGATCTGGTGACGGCCCTCAAGTGGGGACCGGGATCGGCGCCCGGATTCGGGCGTCGCTTCCGGAGCGGGAGCGATCTTCGTCGCGGTGCAGTTCGCGGCATCGCTGGTGCTCATCGTAGGTGCCGGCCTGTTCTTCCGATCCCTCCGCAAGGCGACCTCGCTGGACCTCGGCCTGGATCCGACGGGGGTGGCCGTAATGTCCAAGGAGGTTCCGGAGGAGGTCGGGCCCGACGGGATCGTCGCCTTCTACCACGACCTGGAGTCCCGCCTGTCGGGGATCCCGGGAGCACGCGTGGCGCTGTCGCGCAGCCTGGAGATGACGCTCCTGCAGCTCTCGACGGGCGTGACGGCACGGACCTCTCTCGCCGACCAGCCCTCCGAGGGAATCGCGGCGTACCGGAACGCGGTGACGCCGGGCTACCTGGAGATGCTGGAGGTGCCGCTCCTGCGGGGGCGGGGGATCGAGGAGGGCGACGGGCCCGGCGCCCCCCGGGTGGCGGTGGTGAACGAGGCGTTCGCACGGGTGGCGTGGCCCGGGGAGGATCCCCTGGGACGCTTCGTCACCCTCAGCGACCGGAGTCCCGGTCACCGCGCGCAGGGATCGGGCCCCCTCTCGTTCCAGGTCGTGGGCGTGGCGGCGGACGGTACCTACATGGACGTAGGGGACCCGCCCACGCCCTACCTGTGGACCTCGCTCTACCAGGATCCCGCGCGCACCATCGCCATCTCGCTGAAGGGCGCCAGCGCCGAAGCGATGGCGCGGGAGCTACGGTCGCGGGTGGAGCTCGCTCCGGGAGAGGTGCCCTTCCTTTCTCCCACGAGCTACGAGAGCCAGTTGTCCCTGCAGTTCATCCACCTCCGCCTGGTGTCCAGGGTGCTGGGGTGGGGTGGCGGCTTCGGTCTCTTCCTCGCGCTCATCGGCGTGTACGGGCTGGTCTCCTTCACCGTGGCCGAGCGCACGCGTGAGATCGCGATCCGCCGGGCGGTGGGTGCCGACGCGGGTCGGGTCGTGGGAGACGTCGTCCGGCAGGGCCTGATCCTGGCGAGCGCGGGGCTCGCGCTCGGCCTGGCGGTGCTGCTGCCGACCGCCCGCCTGGTCCGGGGCGTTCTGGTTGGGGTCGGCCCCACGGATCCGGTCTCGGTGCTGGGCGGCGTGGCCATCCTGCTGGGCACCGCCGCCCTCGCCAGCCTGGTCCCGGCGGGCCGGGCGGCGCGGATCGACCCGATGGCGTCGTTGCGCCAGGAGTGACGGGGGTCGATCCGCGCGGTCGGCGTCAGAGCGTCGCCGCCACCTTCGTCTGGACCTTGAAGACGGGCGGCTGCTCCAGGTGCTTCTTCACCGCGCACTGGTCGGCCGCACGGATCAGCGCCGCGTGGTACTTCTCCGGGATCTCCGGCGGGACCACGATGTCCAGCTCCACCCGATCCACCATGCGCGTCACCGGGTTCATCCCCAGGCGCTGGATCACCTTCACGCCCTCCGTCGGCAGGCCGCGGTGCTGGAGGAAGCCCAGGACGTAGATGCCGGCGCAGGTGCCGATGGAAGCCAGGAAGAGCCCGAAGGGTGCAGGGGCGGTCCCGTCCTGATTCGTCGTGATCACGGTGTTGCCCATGATGGCGTCCACGCGGGCGCCCCCGGGAAAGACGATCTCCATCTCCATGTCGGTTCTCCCAATGCATCGTTGAAGGGGGCGCCTGGATCCCCCGCACCGTTCCGTTTCAGGCTCGTTGGACATTATAACATACTGATATATGTATGTCTAGGTGTCGAGGGAACGGGTACCGCGTGGGTGGATGCGCGTGGGGATGCCGGGGGCGAGCGACGGGGTGCAGGACCGCTCCCCGGTACGCGCAGCTCCCCTCGGACGAGACCGCGAGACCGGCGCTGAGGCGGCAGCGCGCATACTGGCTGTACGCTTCGGGACGGTGCGACGAGGCGTATGCCGCCATGCAGGGAATCGTCGCCGACCTCGGCTCCGTGTGGGATCTCGGATATCTGGGCATCACGGCCGCCCTCGGCGACATCGCCGCCGCCGCGGAGCATCTCGGTCGGACGTGGTCGCGTATCGGCGACCATGCCGAGCCCGTGCTCCTGCTGAACATGCGCGACCAACCCGCCTTCCAGGCGTTCGCCTCGCCGCGAGGATGAACGTCGCGTGAGCCCTCGGCGCCGCTGGGGCGCCGGGGGCTTGCGGATCCGCTAGCTAGCTAGCGCCCGCCGGGCGGGAGATGCTCCTCGAGGTAGCTCGTGAGCAGGTTGCGCAGGTGCAGCGTGGTGCCCGGGCCCTCGAAGATGCCGTGGCGTCCGGTTGGGGTACGCCATCATCGTGAACGGCTTGTCCAGCTCCACGAGCCGGTTGATGAGCCGCTGCGTGCCCTGGTAGTGGACGTTGTCGTCGCCGGTGCCGTGGACGATGAGGAGGTCGCCCTTCAGCCCGTCGGCGTACGTGATGGGCGAGCCCTTCCGGTAGCCCTCGGCGTACTCGGGCAGGGTGCCCGAGTACCGCTCCTGGTAGATGGCGTCGTACAGCCGTCTGGTCCGGCACGGGCGCCACGGCCATGCCGACGTCGTAGAGGTCCGGGTAGCGGAACATCAGGTTGAGCGTCATCGATCCGCCGCCGCTCCACCCCCACACGCCGATGCGGTCGCCGTCCACCTAGGGGAAGTCGCGGAACGCCCGGTTCGCCGCGGCCTGGTCCTCCGACGCCAGCACGCCGATCGCGCCGTGGACGCTCTTGCGCCACTCCCGGCCCGCGCGGGTCGGGCTGCCCCCGGTTGTCCACGCTGGCCACGATGTAGCCCTGCTGCGTGAGCATGAGGTGCCAGAGGTACGTGCTGCCACCCCAGCGGTCCACGATCGGTCTGCGCGGCCGGCTCGCCGTACACGTAGAAGAGCACGGGGTACTTCTTCGCGGGGTCGAAGTCCGGCGGCTTCATCATCCAGCCGTCCAGGTCGGGGCCGTCCTCGCGGTCGATGCGCATGAACTCGAGGTCACCCTTGTCGAGCTTCGCCACCGCCTTCTTGAGCTCCGCGTTGTCCTCCAGCACCCGCACCTGACGGTGGTCCGGGAGGGACACCAGCGACCACGTCGTCGGCAGGTCGAAGCGCGAGTAGGTGTGGAAGGCCCAGGAGCCGTCGGGCGCGATGTCGTACTCGTTCCAGCCGTCCTGATCCCGTGGGGTGAGCCGCTCCGGCTGGCCGCTCCCGTCCAGCTTGCCGCGGTACAGGTAGCGCTGCGCCGCGTTGTCCGGCGACGCGATGAAGTAGATCCAGCCGCCCTTCTCGTCGATCAGGTCGCACCTCGATGACGTCCATGGCCCACGGGCGTGAGCAGCTTCTCCGCGCCGTCCTCGCGGGAGACCGAGTACACGTGGCGCCAGCCGTCCTTCTCGCTCACCCAGGTGAAGCGCCGGCCCCGGTCGAGCCAGCGTGATGTCGTCCACCACGTCCACCCAGGCCTAGTCGGTGTCGGTGTACACTGCGCGCACGCTGCCCGTCGCGGCGTCGGCGAGCAGCACGTCGTTCTCGTTCTGCGGCCGGTTCATGTGCTGGATGAGGAGCTCCCCCGAGTCGTCCGCCCACTCCATGCGCGGGATGTAGTTGTTCGCGCGGATCCCCGGGCACGTCCATCCACACCGTCTCCCCGCCGCCGGCGCTCACCACGCCGATGCGCGCGGCCGAGATCACCTGGCCCACCTTCGGGTAGGGGATCGACTTGAGCTGCGGGTAGAGGGAGTCGGTGTAGTTCATCGAGCACGAAGTCGCGCACCCCCGAGCTGTCGAGCTGCCAGTACGCGATGTGCGTCCCGTCCGGGCTCCAGCGGAAGCCGTCCTGGATGCTGAACTCCTCCTCGTAGGCCCAGTCGAAGTTGCCGTTGATGAGCGTAGGCGAGCCGCCGGTGGTGAGGCGGGTGACGCGTGCCGTCGGCGAGGCGCTCGACGTAGATGTCGTTGTCCTGCACGTAGGCGACCCGGTCGGCCTGCGGGGAGAACTTGGCGAACATGAGCGTCGACTCGGGGAAGTCCGCGCCGACCTGGTGCAGCGCGCCGCTGCTCGAGGTCGAGCACCCAGTAGTCTCCGCGCGTGTTCGTGCGCCAAACCCGCTGCGTGTTCGTGAAGACCAGCAGCTTGGTGCCGTCGGCGGACCAGCTGTACTCCTCGGGGATGAGCGGCCGGGACGCCCCGGGCGGAACCAGGCGCGTGGCGGGCACCAGCACGGCGCGGGCGCCCGTGCCGGGGATCGTATCGGACGATGTCCAGTCCCCGCACGGCGCGGGACAGCTCCACGGTGGTGTAGCCCGAGCCGTCCTCCAGCCAGCGCGCCGGACCGAAGAAGCCCGATTCGAACTCGCGCGAGCCGTAGATGCGCTCGACCGAGAGCCGGGAGGGGTCCTGCTGGGCCCGGGCGGGTGCCGCGAGGGCCAGGAGGAGGGCGAAGACGGAGAGTGGAAGACCGAGTCGGGTACCGCGGGCTGGAGTACGCATCCGTCCAGCTACACCTGGTGCCAAGTGTGCGATCCGGCCCGCTAATCCCGCTCCCGCCAGGCGATCCCGGCCGCCACCAGCAGAAGCGCCGCAGCCATGAGGAACGGCAGCCCGGGCAGGTCCCACCCCCGCGCCGGCTCGATGGCGGCCGCGAACGTCTGCGTGAACATCACGGGGGCGATGATCCCGGCGACGCCCATGAGGCTGGCCACCGCTCCCTGCAGCCGACCCTGCTCGTTCTCGCCGACGCGGCCGGTCATGATGCTCTGCAGGTTGGGATAGGTGAGCCCGAAGAGCGCGGAGAAGGGGATGCCGATGAGGAAGATGCTTCCCGTGGGCGCCAGCGCGAAGACCACGAAGCCGAGCGCGCCGAAGCCGAAGCCCGCCAGCATCGCTCGGCGCTCGCCGAAGACCTTCGCCACGCGCCCGACCAGCCCGGCCTGCACGATCATCGAGGCGACGCCCACCCCCGCCAGCACCAGCCCCACCGTGCGCTCCGACCAGGCGTAGCGGTAGTCGCCGTAGAGCACGAAGAGCGAGGGCATGGCGTCGTGGGCCATGCGGTACAGGAATGCCGCCGTCGCCAGCCCGAAGAGCGCGCCGTGGCCGCGCAGGAAGCCGAGCGAGCCCAGGGGGTTCGCGTTGCGCAGGTCGAGGGGAGCGCGCCGCTCGGGCGGGAGCGACTCGGGGAGGATGAAGAAGCCGTACGCCGTGCCGAGCAGGCTGAGTCCCCCGGCCACCCAGAAGGGCAGCCTCAGGTCCACGCTGCCGAGGAGCCCGCCCACGGCCGGCCCGAGCACGAAGCCGACGCCGAAGGCGGCGCCGAGCATGCCGTAGTAGCCGGCGCGCTTCTCCTTGGTCGTGACGTCGGCGATGTAGGCGTAGCCGGTGGCGAAGCTCGCCGACGTGATGCCGGAAAGCACGCGCCCCAGGAAGAGCCAGCGCAGCGTCGGGCGCCGTCGCCATGATGCAGTAGTCCAGCGCCAGGCCGAGCGTGGACACGAGGATCACCGGGCGCCGGCCGAAGCGGTCCGACAGCGCGCCGATGAACGGCGCGGCCAGGAACTGCATCGCGGCCCACACGGTGCCGAAGGCGCCGTAGTAGAGGGCCGCGTTGGCGGTGTCTCCCGCCCTCGAACTCGATGATGAGCTTGGGCAGCACGGGCACGATGATCCCGAGCGCCAGCATGTCGAGCAGGACGGTGACGAAGATGAAGACGAAGGCCGCGCGCGTGGGCCCCCGCGGCTCTTCGTGAGGCGCGGTCACCTCGACGCTCCGACGCGCGTCACTAGAAATCCGACTCCTCTCGCAGGGCGGTGGCCGAACCGATGCCGGTCGCGACCTCGGGCAGGATGCCCCGTTCCACGTAGATGGGACGCACGATCTCGCGCAACCGGGGGAGCCGTCGCCGGAAGTACATCGCGCCGACGATGCACACGGCCCCGCCGCACGACCACGGTCCACGGCGCGCCGATGCGCGAGGCGACGGCGCCGGCCAGGAGGCTGCCGAAGGGCATCATGCCCATGAAGGCCATAGCGTAGAACGACATGACGCGTCCGCGCATCTCCTCCCGCACCAGCGTCTGGATGACCGTGTTGCTCGACGCCATCTGGGTCATGAAGCCGAAGCCGACCGGGACCATCAGCACGAGGGAGAGCGGCAGCCAGCGCGACAGCCCGAACGCCGCCAGCCCGGCCCCGAAGAGCGCCGCGGCCCAGGGGATGAGGCGCCCGAGGCCGACCACCGACGTGCGGGTGGCGAGGCGGAGCGCGCCCACGATGGCGCCGATGCCCGAGGCGCCCATCAGGAATCCGAGCGTATGCGGCCCGCCCCCGAGCGTGCGCTCGGCGATGACGGGCATGAGCACCGTGTAGGGCATGCCGACCAGGCTGACGAGCGCCAGGAGGAGCAGCACGGCCCGGATGGGTGCGAAGCCGAAGGCGTAGCGGAATCCGGCGGCCAGGTCGTGCAGGACCTTCTTGTCCGTGGGCGGCGGCCTGCGCCGCACGAGGCGCATCGCCAGGAGCGAGCCGATGACCGCGAAGTAGGTGACGCCGTCCAGGAGGAAGCACCACCCCTCGCCCACCCACGCAATCAGCAGGCCCGCCACCGAGGGTCCGACCAGACGGGCGCCGTTCACCATCGAGGAGTTCAGCGCGATGGCGTTGGACAGGTCCTCGCGGTCCTCGATCATGTCGATGAGGAGCGCCTGGCGGGACGGCGTGTCGAAGGCGTTGATGCAGCCCTGGAAGGCCTGGAGGACGAGGATGTGCCAGATCTCGATCACCCCGGTGAGCGTGAGGGCCGCCAGCGCGAAGGACTGGAGGCAGGCGAGCGACTGCGCGGACACGAGCACGCGATACCGGTCCAGCCGGTCGACCCACACGCCCGCGAAGGGCGAGAGCACGAAGGTGGGGATCTGGCCGACGAAGCCGACCACGCCCAGCATGACCGCCGAGTGCGTGAGGCGCCACACCAGCCAGCTCGTAGCCAGGCGCGTGATCCACGTCCCGACCAGGGAGACGCTCTGGCCCGAGAAGAACAGGCGGTAGTTGCGATGGCGGAGCGCCCGAACGATCGCCTGCTTCCAGTCGGTGCGCGGGGCGTTCCCGCCCCCGCGGGGTGGGCTAGCCGTTGCCGAGCTCCTCGAAGCGCTGGTTCCCGATGCGGTAGCGCCGCCAGTCCTGGTAGTCGAAGTGCCACCACTCGGCCTCGTACACGGCGAAGCCCTGCGCCTCCATCGCCTGGCGTAGCAGCCCCCGGAGCCAGCGCTGGCGCGTGGTACCGCCGGGGTAGTCGGCGAACGAGCGGGGCGACATCTCGTCGTAGCCGCCGGTCATCACCACCGGCTCGCCCGTATCCAGGCGGTACAGGGTGAGGTCGACGGCGCATCCGCGGTTGTGGCGCGAGCCGGTGGCGGGGTCGGCCACGAAGATGCGCAGCGGCTCGGGGGTCGCGTCCCAGAACATCTTTGTGACGTACCACGGCCGGTAACCGTCGTGGACGAGGAGGCCGTAGCCCCGCTGCTTCAGCCACCGGTGCGCCCGCACGAGGGCCTCCGCCGCCGGACGCTGCAGGAACGCGCGCGGCTCCGTGTAGAAGACCTCGCCCATGAAGTTGTTCGTCGTCGCGTAGCGGATGTCGAGGTGGATCGTGGAATCGAGGGTGACGAGCTCCACCAGGTCCGCGGGGAGGAAGTCACCCTCCTCCTCGGGCGGCGTCGCAGCCAGCGCCTCGGCGCGCAGCTCGTCCGGTGGCCGGAGGGGGGTGATCCTGAATTGGCTGCCGTCCTCTGCGCCGAGCGACAGGCGCGTCCAGGCGCGTCCGTCCAGCGTCAGGGCGGCGACGCCGCCTCCGGTGCCGTGGCGGAACGCGACCACCTGGTCCGAGCCGTCGAGCGCGAACGCGCTGTCGTTGCGGGCGGTCAGGCCGGCCGCGTCGGCGTGCCAGCGCAGCAGGCGCAGCGCGCCGTCGGACTCGAGTACGGAGAGGGTGTCTCGGTCCGCGTACTCGCCGATGAGCGGCCGCCACGCCGCCGGCGGTGGCGCGGGCTCGCCGGATGGGGCCGCCGCCTCGGAGCGCGGCTCGCCCGCGCAGCCCGCCAGCGTCGCGGCCAGGAAGAGGACAGAGAGACGTGTTCGGTTCATGACTCTTTCGGTTCGGGAGTCGTCCATCATGCCGCGCCCACGTTTCCCAGGGCCCGCAGGCGCGCGGTAGCCAGAGAGCCGCGCTCGCGCCGGCTCTCTCCTGCCCGCAGGAGCGCGAAGCGGAAGGCCGGCGGGCCGATGAGCTGATTCACCGCGATCATCGCGACGATGAGCGTGGCCACGTCCGTGCCCCACACCGGGAAGCGGTCCCGGACGATGTTGGCCACACCGAGCGTCACGCCTGCCTGGGCGAGGAAGCCCATCCAGGCATGGCGGCGTACGGCCCGGGTACCGCCCACCACGACGGCGCCGAGCCACGTGCTCGCGGCGAGCGCAACCGTGCGCAGGACCAGGATGAGCAGGACGATCCCCCACACGCTCGGCAGCACGTCGATGCGCAGGTCGGCGCCGGCCACCGCGAAGAACAGCGCGTACATGGGGAGCGAGTTCGCCTCCAGCGCCCGCACGAAGCGCGGGCCCTGCTTCGAGAAGTTCTGGATGTAGAAGCCCGCCGTCATCGCTATGAGGATGTACTCCAGGCCCAGCTGCTCGCTCAGGCTGACGAGGGAGAATGCGGTGAACAGGAGGATCAGCACCCGGTTGGCGCCACTCCTGCGCAGGTACTGGGTGAGCAGCCATCCGACGGCGATCCCCATGGCCAGCGACGCCGCGATGGACAGGAGCACGGCGTCGAGGGTGGCGAAGGAGAAGGGTATGCTCGGGTCCGCGATCACGGCCGCCAGCGGGATGAGCAGCGCGATGAGCACGAGGACGATGACGTCCTTCACCACCGTGATCCCGAGGACGGTCTCGGTGAGGACGCCCTTCGCGCGCTCTTCCGTGATGATGGCGATGGTGGTGGCCGGGGACTTCGCCACGGCCACCAGCCCGAAGATGAGCCCCACGGCCAGGGCGGCCCGCGGTGGCGAGCCGTCGAGGAAGGGGACGAAGCGCCGGCCCCAGTAGACCGCCCCGACCACCGCGGCGAACACGACGAGAACCTGGAACGCCAGGATCGAGACGATGCTGGACAGCTGCCGGCGCACGGCGGCGAGACGGAGCTCGCCCCCGGCCGCCAGCGCGATCAGGGCGAGCGCGCCGCCGTTGATGAGGCGGAAGTCCACGACGGCCTGCTGCGGGAGAACGCCCAGCGCGTGGGGCCCCACCGCGATCCCCAGCAGGAGGAACCCCGTGATCCGCGGTAGCTCCACGGCGTTGCTCGCCAGGCCGGCGAGGTATGCCGCCAGCAGGAGGAAGCCCAGGAGGAGGGCTTGGCCGCCCCGACCCTCGTAGCCCTCGCCCACGCTCAGGAGGGCCAGGGTGATCCCGATCAGCACGAGCAGCGTCAGGAAGCGCGACATGCCCGGAACGTGGCCTTGGGGCGCCGCCGGTGGCAAGACGGTACCTTGGAAGCTCCGCCCGCTTCCCCGGAGGAACTCCCATGCGACGGTTCCCGGCGCCCCTGCTCCTCGTCCTCCTGTCTGCATGCGCGACCTCGGGTGCGTCCGGAGAATCGGGGGCCGAGGATCCGCGCGCGCGCGTCTACGAGCCGGATCAGGTCGACCAGGCGCCCGAGCTGATCCAGTGCGGCGACTGGATCGACCACGGCGAGTCCCGGCTGCGGTTCGCCGTGGTGCAATTCGTCGTCACGGCGACGGGAGCCGTGCGCGATCCCCGGGTGATCCAGGCGCCGCCGCGCGAGCCCGAGGTGGGCGTCGAAGCGATGCGCATCGCGCGCACGTGCAGGTACGGTCCCGCCATGCTGGGCGGCAATGCCGTGGCTGTGCGCTGGTCGAAGCGCTTCGACTTCCCGGAGGGGTCATGACCGGCCCGAAACGCCGCGCGGCCGCGGCGAGCCGCGACCGTGGAAGGATCCCCCGGCGCCTCGCGTAGTACCAACATCCGTCCCGAACCGCTTAGCAGAAGAAGTCTCTCGTGAGCACTCTGGCCGTAGCCGAACGACAGTCCGACGTCCTTTCCGCCCTCCGCAACCTCGGAGGCAAAGCCACCGTGGGCGACGTGGTCGCCGCTACCGGCCTCCCCGCCACGGACTCGCAGGCCACCCTCAAGCAGCTGCTCGAGACCCATCAGGGCCAGTTGGCCGTGTCCGACTCGGGCGAGCTCCTCTACCACTTCGACAAGAAGCTCATCCGCCGCGGCACCGAGCCGCTGCTCGCCCGCGTGAAGCGCCGCGCCTGGGACCTGTTCTCCCGGGCCTTCAAGGCATGGATCGTGATCATGCTGGTGGTCTACTTCGTGGTCTTCGTCATCCTGGTCCTGGCGGCGTTGTTCGCCAACCAGCAGGGCGGGAATCGGCGGAGCGGAGGCTGGGGCGGACGCGGCCGGCGGGGGGGAGGCGGCCTCCCCATCGGCAACCTCTGGTTCTGGTACTGGATCTGGGGGCCGCGCTGGTACCTGGGCCGGCCGTACTACGGCCGCCGGTGGGAGCGGACGCTCCCCAAGGACGACAAGGTCCCCTTCTACAAGAAGGTGTTCGCCTTCGTCTTCGGTCCGGATCGCCCGCGCCCCACGCAGCAGCAGCTCGACCGCAGCACGCTGCGCCTGATCCGTGCCCGCGGGGGCGTGATCACCACGGCGGAGCTGGTGGAGCACACGGGCCTCCCGGTGGAGGAGGCCGAAGCCGAGATGGGCCGCCTGGTCGGCGCGTACGACGGGGAGCCGACGGTCTCGCCCGACGGAGAGCTGGCCTACTCCTTCCCCTCGGTGATGCTGAGCGCGCACGGCAGGGTCTCGGCCCGTGAGCCCAACCCCTCGTGGATGCGCCTGGAATATCCCGCTGGAGCTCACCGGGAACACCGCGGGCGCCAACGCGCTGGTGGGCGGGATGAACGCCTTCACCCTGTTGGCCGCGGCCACGTCGCCGTGGTTCATCTTCCCCCGGCTCCACATGGGCGGGCCCGCGGCATTCGTGGGTTTGGTGGTCGTGCCGGTGATCTTCAGCCTTATGTTCTTCGCCGTGCCGGGGCTGCGCATGTGGGGCGTGAAGCGCGAGAACCGCCGACGCGCGAAGCGGAACGTGCGCCGGGTGACGCTCGGCCTCGTGTATGCGCGATCCCTCGAGGCGGGCGGGCCGAACGGCGTGACCGTAGACGACGCGCATCGGCACGTCTCTTCCAGCCTGGAGAACCAGGCGGTGAGCCAGCGAGGAGGTGGAGAAGGTGCTGCATTCCCTCGCCGCGGAGTTCGACGCGGACGTGGCGCCGGACGCCGAGGGGAAGCTGGTCTTCCGCTTCCCCGAGATCCGCAGGCAGGTCGCCGCGAGTGAGGTGGTCCGTCGCTCGCTCTCTCTGGAGGGTCGGACCCTGGGCGACATCGTCTACGACACCGGCGACACGCCGGCCGAGGCGGACGCCCGCGACCAGGCCGCGTTCGATCGGGCGCTGAAGGAGGCGGACCTGAGCGGGTACGTTCCCTCGCCGGACCGCGTCGGCTACGAGGCCGACTACGAGCTGGTGCTCGCCGACGAGGAGGTGCGCACCGGCAGGCTGGCGCGGGCGTAGCGAAGCGTCTCCACGAGGAGCCGCTGCCGGAGGGAAGTGACGTCGCCGGTCGATCACCCCGGCCGGCGACGCCGTTTCCCGCCACCCTGCGCTACTCCGCGGTCCCGAAGCGCGCGAAGCGCCGCACCCGGACCGCCTCGCCGAGCCGCCCGGACGTCTCCTTCACGATCTCGCCGATCGTGCGCCCGGGCTCACGGATCCATGGCTGCGCGAGCAGGGCCTCGGGGCTGTCGGGGGCGGCCCCGGCCACCTGCTCGGCCACGAGCCGCGCCAGCTCGCGGAAGTCGTCCGTATGGGCGACGAAGTCGGTCTCGCAGTCGACCTCCACCAGGGCGCCCAGCCGACCGTTGTGATGGATGTAGCTCACCACCAGGCCCTCGCCCGTGGCGCGCTCGGCCCGCTTCTCGGCTTCGCGCCGCGCTTGCTCGCGCAGTGCGGCCTCGGCCCGGTCCATGTCGCCCCCGGCGCTCTCCAGCGCCCGCCTGCACTCCAGGACACCGGCGGCGGTCCTCCGCCGGAGCTCCTTCAGCTCCTGCAACGTGATCTGTCCCATGTCCGCCTCCTCGACGGTGGGGTCGGGTGGATGGCGGCCAGACGCACGAGCGCCCCACCTGGCCGCCGGCACGGGTGGGGCGCTCGAACGCGCTCACGGACGTCGGGAGAGGCTAGCTCACACGCTTTCCCGCGACGGACGGCCTACCCATGCCGAGATGCTCCCGCGGGTCTCGAGGACCTCGGGGATCTCGGTGCTGCAGGGCGACGATGCGGCCGTTCATCCGTCCTATCGATCCGTCTTTTGCGTGAAGTCTGCGACGGTGGACGCTACCTGGACGACGCCGGGCGGTCAACCGGCGATCCGCTGCCGGTAGAGGTCCAGGACCCCGGTCCACGCGTTCGGCTGCTCGAATACGTCCCGCATCGTGTCCGCCTCCGGACCGTACACCTCGAACTTCCTGTGCTCCAGCTCGACGCGCGTCGAGGCTGGGCCCTCCGCCACGAAGCGGACCTCTACCTCGCTCGCGCGTTCCGGGTCGGGGTCGAAGCGCCATTCGGGGGAGAGGTGCCACGCGAGCACCAGCCGCCCGGGTGGCTCCCACGCGAGCACGCGCCCCCAGTCGGCCTCGCTACCGTCTTCCGCGCGCTCGAACCAGCGGCCCCCGACCCGTGGCTCGACCACTGCCGTCACGGCTCCGGCGGGATTGGTGTGATGCGTATCCAGCGGCCACCAGCGGCCCATCTCCTCCGTGAATACGCGGAACGCCCGCTCCACGGGCACGTCCACCACCACCGTCCTCTGCACGCCCACCGTCGTCTTCCCGCTCATCGCCCCTCCTCCTCGTTTCCGCGCTCGGCGGCCTCCTTGAACGCCGCGAGCGCCCGTTCCCAGAAGCGATCGAAGTAGGCGCGCGCCGCCTCGACACCGACGGGGTCGATCCGGTAGAGACGCCGGGCCCCGACCGGAACGGCGGTGACCAGACCCGCCTCCCGGAGCACGCGGAGGTGCTGCGATACCGCCGGACGGCTAACCGGAACGCCGCGCGCGATCTCCGCCACCGCGAGGGGTCCGTCCGCGAGCCGCTCGAAGATCGCGCGCCGCGTGTCGTCACCGAGGGCGGCCACCGCCCTGCCTCGATCGTAAGTCATAACTTACGGTAAGTATATACTTACGAGACGGCCTGACGCAAGGGGCTGTTGACAGAGATGATGCCGCCTCGGATCCTGATCTCCGACCGACCCCTCAACACCAGCAAGGAGGGTGGATATGAGCCACCTTCGGTTCAACGCATCGGACCCATCCCGTCACCTCCGCCCGGTCGGGCTCGCCCTGGCCCTCACCGCCCTGGTCGCGTCCTCCGCCGTCGCCCAGAACCGCCCGCGCCAGGAAGTCATCATGGATTCCGCCCGCGCGCAGATGCTGTACGTGAGCAACGAGTGGGAAGACCATCCGGTCGCCGACTACGCCCGGGACATGGAGGGCAAGCGGCGCACGGACAGCGTCTATGCCGCGATCACCAAGGGCGTGGTCGACTACCGGAAGATCACGTACAAGAGCCGTGTCGACGGGATGGAGATCCCCGCCTATCTGTTCCAGCCCCTCGAGAAGCGTGGCCCGCGCGGGCACGCCGCGATGGTGTGGGTGCACGGAGGCGTGCACGGGAACTGGGGCACGTCGATGTGGCCCTTCGTCCGTGAGGCCGTGGAGCGCGGCTACGTGATCATCTGCCCGGAGTACCGGGGCAGCACCGGCTACGGCGAGGAATTTCATCGCGCCATCGACTACGGCGGCTACGAGGTCGACGACGTAATCACCGCCTACGACTGGATGGTGCAGAACCTTCCGCACGTGGACCCGGACCGGGTCGGCATGATGGGGTGGAGCCACGGAGGCTACATCACGGTCATGTCGGTGACACGCCCGGATCACCCGTTCCAGGCCGGCGCGGCGATTGTCCCGGTGACGAACCTCATCTTCCGGCTCTCGTTCAAGGGCCCGGGCTACCAGCGCGGCTTCTCCACCCAGCAGCGCATCCAGGGCCTGCCGTTCGAGAAGCGGGAGATCTACATCGAGCGCTCGCCGTACTACGCCGTCGACAACCTGAACACGCCGCTCCTGGTGCACGTCTCCACGAACGATCAAGACGTGAATTTCGAGGAGGACGGCATGCTCGTGTACAAGCTGCGGGCGACGAAGCCGGAGATCACCGAGACGAAGATCTACGTGGACCCGGCGCCGTGGGGCCGGAGCGTCGGGCACGCCTTCAGCCGGCGCGTGGACCCGGAGACTCTGGAGCGCGTGGATTCCCCCGCCCAGCGGGATTCGTGGAACCGGAGCTGGGCCTTCCTCGAGGAGCACCTGCGCCCGTACGAGGACCCCAACCACCCGGTGGATCTGGGCGACGGCATCCGGCCGCGGCGGACAGGGAGCTGAAGGCCGGCGCCGGCGCACGGTGGCGTGACGCGGCGCACGCGGCCTCCCATCCGCCACCGCCCCTCGGGGGGCGCCCGGAGGTTCGGGGTGCCCCCCGAGGTCATTCCCCGCTCTCGCCCATCCCCTCGGATCGGAGGCGACGTCGCAGCGTGTCCGCCAGTGCGTTGTGGCCTTCGATGAAGGCGCGACACGCGGCCTCGCTCTCCCGCAGCGCGGTCGCCCGGTCGTGCCAGACCGCCACCGAGTCGTTGTAGCCCTCGAAGTGGCGCAGGTACTCCTCGTATTCCGCCTCCGGGACCCCGCGCTCGTCCAGCCGCTCGTAGTCGCGGACTTGCCGGCGCAGGGAGTCCACCACGGTGTCGAAGCGTCGGAACAGGCGCTCCTCATACGCGAGCTCGTTGCGGCAGGAGTCGGCCGACACACGCGCCCGGTAGACGCGGTCGCGCAGGTCGCGGATCTCCCGGACGGTTCTCCGACGATCGAGGATGTCCCTCCCCGCGAGGACCGCCAAGATCAGCACCGCGACCACGGCGAGAGCCGAGAGAGAGCGCTTCACGGGTGGACCTGCTCCCGTTCGCCATCTCCGGAGCCCGATGCCGCGGGCTCGTCCCGGACCGGCCGGAGCCGCGCGATGCTGAATCGGTCCTTGAGCAGAATGGCGGGCTTCTCCAGGAGGTAGTAGTAGACCGTCGCCGCCGCGGTCGCCGTGACGAAGAAGACGGCGAAGTGGATGCCGAGCCGGGTGCCCACGGGCAGGCCGAGCGGGTCCAGCAGGTTCGCTCCGAGTCGCGTCACCGGCAACACCCACAGGTCGTGGGTCAGGTAGAGGCTGTACGAGATCCGGGCCAGGAAGAAGAGCACACCCGAGCCCAGGATTCCCGCCTCCGCGTTGGGCGTGAGCGCCGCCCCGAGGACCAGGACGCCGAACGCGAGCGCGATGAGCGTCCCGGACCATACGAGGGAGAAGTCACTCCAGGGGGGCGACGACGGAAGGAAGAGCAACAGCGCCAGCGTGGAGAGCATGCCGAGGCGCAGCAGAATCTTCGGCGCGGTAGGCGAGGCGAGCCAGGATCGGCTCTGCCGGTGGTGGTACAGGAACGCGACCAGTACGCCCACGACCAGGCCGTCCAGGCGCAGGTGGAACCAGCTGTAGCGGAAGGTCTGGTACAGGAAGGACGCGAGTCGGGGTGAGGTGGCCGTGAGATGAGCGCGGGCGAGCAGCGGAATCAGGAGGAGGACGGCGAGGAGCCCGAGCCGCACCCGACGATCGCGGACCAGGAAGCACAGGCCCCCGATCAGGAAGGGCGCCAGGAGGTAGAACTTCTCTTCGACGCCGAGGGACCAGAAGACCGGGAACATGAACGGCCCGACGTAGTCCTGCAGGAAGAGGTAGTGATGTCCGATGTGGCGGGCCACGTATGCCGGGTCGAAGGCGTCCGCGAAGAGCGGATGCTGGACCGCGACGAGCTGGATGAACAGCAGGAGCGCGAAATACGGCGGGATGATCCGGAAGAAGCGGTTCAGGTAGAAGCGCCAGAGTCGATGCGTCGGCCGGCCGGAGTCGAGGAACCTCAGCAGCTGCCCGCCGATGAGGAACCCGCTCAGCACGAAGAAGAGGTCCACGCCCATCCATCCTCCGTGGAAGAGCACCGCCCACACGTCGACCAGCGGGGAGGCCCCTGCGCCCAGCAGGGCCTCGAAGTCGACCAGCTTGAAGCCGTGGCGGAACAGCACCAGGACCACCGCCATCGCCCGCAGGCCGTCCAGAGCGTGCATCTGGTGCGTGGAGCGTCGGAAGGAGAGGTAGCGGCGGATCTGCGACTGCATCGGTGGAGCGTCCCTCTCAGCTCATTCGTGCCCGATGGGCGGCTACGGCTCCACGACGAAGTCGAACATCATCCCCGAGTGCAGGTGTTCGGCGATGTGGCAGTGGGTCATCCAGGTGCCCGGGTTCGACATCTCCACGAGAAGGTCCACCGTGCTCCCCACGGGCACGATCGTCGTGTCCTTCCAGACGAGGTCCCGGTTGGGCACGCCGTCGATGGACACCACCAGGAAGCGCTGGCCATGGATGTGGATCGGGTGGTTCATGGGGTGGAACGACTTCGGCTGGTTGAAGACGCGGATCTTCACCACGTCGCCCGCCTTGAAGGTCCAGTGGATGTCGCCGTTCTCCGCCCCGGTATCCAGGTCGCGCAGGATCCACCTCACCTGCTCGGCCGTGGACAGCCAGTTCATCATGGGCATGGCGTCGTTGAACTCGACGGGCGGCACGTACAGCGTGTCCATCTCCATGGCCTGGACGATCGGAACCGGCAGGCCCGAGACGCGCACGGTCGTCTCGAGGCGATGGTCCGGCTCCTTGTCGAACAGGGGCCGGTACCGCTCGATGTCCTCGACCACGTCCTCGTTGGTGCGTAGCGATCCGAACGCCTCCCGGTAGTCGGGCTCGGCGGGCTCGTCTCCCACCGTCACGAGGGCCAGCGTGTCGACGTGCGCGTAGAACTCGCCGCGAAAGTGATTCACGGCCTGGATCGAGTTCGTGATCGCGACCACGCCGGGTTCGTCGAAGCGCACGTCCACGACGTAGCGCTCCGCGGGGGCGATGATCACGCTCGGCACCCATTGTTCACGTTCGTACTTCCCCACGTCCGATGCCACCACCTTCACCTTCGCGTCACCGAAGCGGACGTTGAAGGTACGGGTGTTCGCGACGTCGGTGAGGAAGAAGCGCACCACCTCGCCCTTCCGCGCGCTCAGGCGGTAGCCTGTCCGACCGTTGACGAGCATCACGTTGCCGAAGCGGCCCATGAGGGCGTGGGTGGGCGCCTCCTCGCCCCAGGGCAGCAGCCCCTGGTCGTCCATGAGGAGGTCGTCGAGGACGAAGATCTCCTCCCGGTTGGCGGGGCCGTAGTAGTCCGGGTCGGGGGAGGTGACCAGCAGGTTGCCGAAGAGCCCCAGGTCCTGCTGCACGTCCTCGCGCACGTGCGGGTGGTACCAGAACATCCCGGCGTCGGGGACGTTCACCTCGTAGGTGAAGCTCTCCCCGTTCCCGATGGCGTCCTGGGTCACGCCCGGCACCCCGTCGAAGCGGTTGTCGATGCGCACGCCGTGCCAGTGGATCGTCGTGGGCATCTGGATCCGGTTGGTGACGCGCACCACCACGGTCGCGTCCTTGGGCGCCTGGATGAGCGGGCCCGGGTACTGGCCGTTGTAGCCGTACATGACGAGCTCGTGGCCGTCGATCGAGCGCCGCACCATCGACACCGCGATGTCCAGCGTGTCGCCGTCCCGCATGGACACGACCTCGGACGGCCGCGCCGCGGGCAGCGTGGACGGATCCATCCCCGCGCCGGGCAGGAAAGGGCTCACCACGGGAAGGAGGCTCTCGATGCCAGGCAGCATCGGCATGTTGGGGTCCATCGGCACCATCCTCCACCCGCCAGGCGCGCCCATGGCGTGCCCCATGTGCATCATGGCGTCCTGGGCCGAGGCGGAGGAGGCGAGGAGGAGCACGCCGGCCGTGGCGAGGAGCGCCGGCCGCAGCGATGGAGGAAGCCGGGTCATCAACGGTACCCGTACTTGGCGCACCGTTCCTGCTGGAAGGGGCCGTGCCCGGCCATCGTGTGCATCGCGCCGCTGCGCGACATGCCGCGCGCCACGATGGGGCCCGACCAGGTCTGCGCGGAGGGGTCGTCGCCGGCCTCGAGCGTGACCACGACGAGGAACTTGTTCCACGACACCTCCCCGCGGACGCCCAGATCGTCGTCGAACGCGCCCAGGCGCCGGACCCGGTCGACCTGCGGCGTCGTGATCCAGGCGACCAGCGTCCCGCCCTCGGGCCGGCTCATGCCGGTGAGCCGCAGGTCGACGTCGTAGCGGTAGCTCCCGTCCGCGGCGAGGGCGACGCCGAAGGGCGACGCCGCGAAGGTGACGCGACCGGTCCCACGGGCGCGCCCCGTGCCCGCGAGGTTCTTCGTGGTGACGAGGTCGACGGCGTAGTACGGGGCGCCGGGTGCCGAGTCCGGTGCCCGCGCGGTCGTGGTCGGCGTCGCGGGTGCGAACGCCGAGCACGCGGCTCCACCCTCGGGCGCCGGCGTGGCGACGCCCGTGGAAGGGTCGGCGGCCGCCAGGGCCGCCACCGCCGACAACGTCGCCACCGTCCGGAGCCTCATGCGCTTTCCTCTTCCGGGCCCTTCAGCTGATGGGCCGCTTCGGCGGCGCGTCCCACTTCTGCGCCGACGAGATGTCGGGGTAGCCCCAGTCCTCGCCGTTCCACCCCTGGAAGCCGTCCATCCGGAAGGTCCAGAAGCCCGTCGACATGTCGCTGATCACGATCAGCCCATCGGCGTTGCGCACGTCGATGCCGAAGGCGCCGTTGAACTGCGAGTAGCGGTCGGTGTTGGGCGGGCCGATGTAGGTGTCGTAGTAGCCCACCGGCACGGGGTTGCTCGGGTCCTGGAGGTTGAAGATCTGCAGCCCGTCCAGGTAGCCGGACACGAACACGTAGGGCCAGCGCACCTCGTGGTTGTGCACCAGGTGCGTCCAGTCCGCCGTGAACGCCGAGATCGGGTCGCGGATGTTCGTGACCTTGCCGTCCAGCGCCGGCTGCAGGTCGAAGATGCGCAGCGGCGCGTACTGGTATTCGGTCTCGGCCACCACGTAGCGTCCGTCGGGGCTCGGCGTGAACGTGTGCCCGTACGAGACCCCGCTGATCCCCGTGAGCGTGACGCGCAGCTGCGGGTTCTGCAGGTCGCTGATGTCGTAGATGTAGTACCCGCCGGTTCCCCCGCCGTAGAAGCGGTCCTCCCCGGAATCCGGGTGGTAGCCGACGTAGAAGTCGTGGTAGCCGCGGGAGCCGCCGCTTCCCATGCCCGATTCGGGGATCGGCACGCGGGCGACGCGGGCGTGCTCCACGTCGCCGCTCACGACCTTCTTCAGGTCGTACACGTTCGCGTACGGGCCGCTCACGGTCGTGAAGAGGTACACGCCGCCGTTCGAGTGCTTGTAGATGAAGATGTTGTGGAAGCCGCCCGGATTCTCGGGCTCGCGGATGCGCGCCACCTCCTTCACCGCGGCCGGGTCGGGCAGCCCGGTCACGTCGAGCACCACCGCACCCAGGTCGTTGTCCGGCCCGCCCTGCCCGAACTGGAGCGACTGCACCACGTAGTAACGGTCGTCGATCTTGAAGTGCTTCACGTCCATCCCGCCGGTGCGCTGGTGCAGCTCCTGGTTCTCGATGCGCCAGCGGTACAGCACCTCGGGGTGCTCCGGGTCCTGGATGCTGATGATGTCCGTGCCCTTCGGGCCCTCGTCTCCGTAGACCATGCGCGCCACGTAGGCGTAGGGGCGCGACATCTCCTGCTCGACGTCCATGTCGGCGACGCTCAGGCGGGGGCCCAGCGGCACGTGGCCGAGGACCTCGATGTTGTCACTGCCCCGCTTCAGCGGGGTCCATGGTGTCTGCTGCGCGGCGGCGGGGACGGCCGAGGCCGCCAGGGCGAGTAGCGCGCCGCAGGCGCGCGAGGGGGTCACCAGCATGGGGCAGGCACCTGGTGTGGGAAACGGATGCGAATCGGCGGGCAAAGGTGGGCCGGGGAGTCGGAATCCGGCAAGTAGGTGGGAGAGCAGCCCCGACGACGCCATTGCCCCCACCGGATCGCTCGCCTAGAGTTGCGCGCTGTTTGCCGGTGCACCCCCTCCCACTCAGAAGGCACCGCACGCATGGCCGACCCCATCGAACGGATCAGCGAAGCCCTCTCGGGCCGCTACGCCATCGAGCGCCAGCTCGGCGAAGGCGGCATGGCCACCGTCTACCTGGCCGAGGACGTGAAGCACCACCGCAAGGTGGCGCTCAAGGTCCTCAAGCCGGAGCTGGCTGCCGTGGTGGGCGCCGATCGCTTCCTGGCGGAGATCGAGACCACCGCCAACCTGCACCACCCCCACATCCTCCCGCTCCACGATTCGGGGGAGGCCGACGGCTTCCTCTTCTACGTCATGCCGTACGTGGACGGGGAGTCGCTGCGGGACCGCCTGGACCGGGAGCGGCAGCTTCCCGTGGACGAGGCGGTGCGCATCGCGGTGGCGCTCGCCGGCGCGCTGGAGCACGCCCACGAGCGGGGCGTGATCCACCGGGACATCAAGCCGGCCAACATCCTGCTCCAGGACGGCCAGCCGGTCATGGCGGACTTCGGCATCGCGCTGGCGGTGGGCGCGGCGGGCGGGCGCCCGCCTCACCGAGACGGGCCTGAGCGTGGGCACGCCGTACTACATGAGCCCCGAGCAGGCCACCGGCGACCAGGTCATCGGACCCGCCAGCGACATCTACGCGCTGGCGTGCGTGCTCTACGAGATGCTGGTGGGCGAGCCGCCCTTCCCCGGGGCGACCGCCCAGGCGGTGCTCGGCAAGATCATCTCGGGGACACTTCGCGCCGCCCACGCAGGTGCGTCCCCAGGTGCCCGGCCAACGTGGACGCGGCGCTCCGCAAGCGCTCGAGAAGCTCGCCGCCGATCGCTTCCCCACGGCGGAGGCGTTCGCCAAGGCGCTCGCCGATCCGGGCTTCCGGTACGGAGTCGAGGCGGCAGGCGCGCCGGCGGCGGCGGGCGCTGGAAGACGCTCGCGCTGTGGCCGCCACGCGGCTCGCGGTGGCCCTCGGCCGCCCTGGCCGCTTTGGGCGCTCCTGCACCAGGGCGGCGCCGCGGCCTCGTGAGCCGGTACGCGGTCGGGCTCCCCGACGGGCACGACATCACCGGTCTTCGGCTCCAACGTCGCGCTGTCGCCCGACGGCTCGGCGATCGTGTACGCGGGCCCCCGGCCGACGGACAGGGGCGTCCCAGCTCTGGCTGCGCCGCGCGACCAGCTCGACCCCACGCCGATCCCCGGCACCGAGGAGGGTTCAGCCCGACCTTCTCCCCGGACGGCACCAAGGTCGCCTTCGTCACCCACGGAACCCCCCGACGGTGAAGATCGCCTCCCTCGGAGGGAGCCGCCCATCACGGTCACCGACCGAGGACGTGGCGGGCGCCGCCGTCACCTGGGGCGTCGGACGGGAACCTCTACTACGACGGCCACGAGGGCCTTCGGCAGGGTGCCGGCCACCGGGGGAGAGCCGAGGTCTTCTCGCCACGCCGACACCACGAAGGGAGAGGCTTCCATGCGTGGGCCCAGGCGCTCCCCAACGGAAAGGGCGTGATCTTCACCGTGGTCGCACCAGCCCCTCACGACATCACGCAGTACGACCTGGCGGTGGCCGACCTGGCCACCGGCACGGCCACGATCCTGGTGCGGGGCGTGTTCGGACGGTACGCGGCATCGGGCATCTGGTCTACGTGACCGCCGACGGCACGCTCCTGGCCGCGCCCTTCGACCAGGACGCCATGGAGCTGACGGGTCCCCCGGTGGCGCTCACCCAGGGCGTCGGGCATCGGCACCTCGGATCGGTGGACCTCGCCGTGGCGAACGACGGCACGCTGGCCTACGTCACCGGGGGCGCGACCAGCGGCCTCGCCCGGGTGGTGTGGGTCACCCGTGACGGCACCGTCACCCCGGTGGACTCCGGACCTGGACTTCGATCCCGGGCTTCCCGGAGGCTGCGCGTGGCGCTCTCGCCCGACAGTGCGCCTGGCGGTGAAGATCAACACCGAGGCCGGTGAGGACATCTGGGTGAAGGAGCTGGACCGGGGACCGCTCTCTCGCCTGACCTTCGACGACGCCGCGGATCGCCGGCCCCGGTGGAGCCCCGGACGGCAAGAGATCCGTTACATCTCGGACCGGGGCGGGTCAGATCGACCTGTGGGCGCAGCCCGCCGACGGCACGGGACCCCGCGAAGCTCTCCTCCGACCTGTCCCGGCGCCATCCTGGAGGAGCAGCAGACGCCCGACGGCAAGACGGTTCGTGCTCCGCCTGGGCGGCGTCGCCAACGGCACCGGGATGCGGGACCTGGTGTCGGTGCACCAGGGCGACACGACCACGACGCCGGTGGCGGCCGAGCCGTACGACGAGAAGGCCGTGGCCCTGTCCCCCGACGGGCACTGGGTCGCCTACGAATCCACCGAGACCGGGCGCGACGAGGTCTACGTGCGGCCCTTCCCCGACGCGAACGGCGGCAAGTGGCAGGTCTCCACCGGCGGAGGCATCAACCCCCTCTGGAGCCGTGACGGGCGGGAGATCTTCTACGTCGACGGAAACCGGGACGTGACGGCGGCCCGCGTCCAGGCGGACGGGGAGGCTTCCGCGTGGGTGAGCGGACGCCCGCTCTTCAACCTCGACGACCGCCAGCTCTACGCCCAGCCAACTACGCGAGCTGGGACGTGGCGCCCGACGGCCAGCGCTTCGTCATGGTCCAGTTCGCCGGAGGAGACGAGGGCAGCGCCACGACCTGATGGTGGTGGAGAACTTCTTCCGGGAGCTGAAGGAGAAGGTCGGGCGGTAGCCGCCCCGCAACACGCGCCCGCCTCCGGGGTTTCTCGCTGGTGGCGGAGGACCCGGAAGGAGCGTGCGCATGCGGATCGCGGTGGTGTCGGACATCCACGGGAACTCGTGGGCGTTGGATGCGGTGCTCGAGGAGATGGAGCACGTGCACGTGGACCGCGTGCTCAACCTGGGCGACTGCTTCTTCGGGCCCCTGGATCCCGCGGGCACCCACGAACGGCTGCTGAGCCGCGGATGGCCGACCGTGCGCGGCAACCAGGACCGCTCCCTCATCGACGGTGCGGACGACCCGACGGCCGCCTTCACGCTGGAGGAGATCGGGAGCGAGGGCGTGGCGTGGCTCACGTTCCAGACGCGCGCCACGATCAGCCAGGGGACGATCCTCGGGTGCCACGGCGACCTGACGCACGACGACGTCACGCTGATCGAGCGCGTGGAGCCCGGGCGGGTACGCAGGTCGACCGACGCCGAGCTCGCCGAGGCGCTGTCGGGGGTCGGGGACGGCGTCGAGCTGGTGCTGTGCGGGCACAGCCACCAGCCGGGGATGGTGCGGCTCGCCAACGGGCGGCTGGTCGTGAACCCGGGCAGCGTCGGTCTCCCCGCCTACCGGGCGGACGCGCCGCACCCGCACGGGATGGAGGCGGGGACGCCGCACGCGCGCTGGGCGATCCTGGAGCGGCAGCATCACGGGAGCTGGCGCGTCGAGCTGCGCGCCACCCCCTACGACGTGGCCTCGGCGGTGGCCGCGGCGCGCACGCACGACCGTCCCGACTGGGCCCGGTGGCTCGAGACCGGGCGGGCCGCGGAGGGCTGACCTCCCGGGCGGCCCGCTACCGCCGACCCAGCTCGGAGAGCACCTCCAGCTGGATCTCCTGGATCTGCGTGAGGCGCTCCCACTGCTGAAGCAGGAGGTGGTCGACCTTCTCGTGCAGGTGCCGGATCTCCAGCTCGGCCTTGAGGTTGATCTTGTAGTCGTTCTGCGCGCGTATGCGGTCCTTCGCCTCCTGCCGGTTCTGGCTCATCATGATGACCGGCGCCTGGATGGAGGCCAGGCACGACAGGATCAGGTTGAGGAGGATGAAGGGGTACGGGTCGGGCGGGTGGCGGAACAGCACCACGGCGTTCATGACGATCCACGCCGCGATGAACACCGCGAACAGAATGAGGAACGTCCAGCTCCCTCCGAAGTCGGCGAGCCCGTCCGCCAGGCGCTCCCCGAGCGTCCGTCCCTCCTCCAGCGCTTCCTCCAGGTCCCGCGCCAGGATCTCGTGCTCGTGGAGGCTCCGGACGACCTCCTCCTCCAGCGAGCTCAGCTCGCCGCGCTCGGACTCCAGCAGCGACGACACGTACGCGTAGCGGAAGCGGTTGAGATCCGGTCGGCAGACGAAGCCGTCCGGCGTCCACTCCGGGAGCTCCGCCTGGATGCGCTGCACGATGGGCTCCCGGATCGGTGGTGGCCGGGACCATCGCCTTGAGGGGGAAGGTCTTCCCGCAGATGGAGCAGACACCGGTGGTGGCCGACGGCTTGCGCATCCTGGACTCCGGGTGTTGGGTCAGACCTGGGTGCCGACGAGGGAGCCGACCAGCGCCGTGAGGCCCATGGCCAGGGCTCCCCAGAACGTCATGCGCACGGCGGCGCGCAGCACGGGTGCGCCGTCCGGCGCGGGCGGCGATCGCACCCAGCCCGGCCAGCGCCACGAGCGAGGCGCCGGTCACCAGCGCCGCCGCCCGCGCCGCGGGTGCGGCGAGGACGACGACGAGCGGCAGGAGTGCGCCGACCGAGAACGTCGCCGGCCGAAGCCAGGGCGGCCTGGACGGGTCGGGCCAGCGTGACCTCCGAGATGCCGAGCTCGTCCCGCGCGTGGGCGCCCAGCGCGTCGTGGGCCATGAGCTGGTCCGCCACCCGACTCGCCAGGTCGGGCTCGAGGCCCCGCGTCCGGTAGATCCTCGCCAGCTCCTCGCGCTCGGCGTCCGGGGCGGTCGCGAGCTCCTCGCGCTCCCGCGCCACGTCGGCGGCTCTCGGTGTCCGCCTGGGAGCTCACCGAGACGTACTCGCCTGCCGCCATCGAGACCGCGCCGGCCACCATGCCCGCGACGCCCGCCAGGAGCACCTGACCTCGGGGGCGCACCGGCGGCGGCCACCCCCACCACCAGGCTGCTGGTGGAGAGGAGGCCGTCGTTGGCGCCCAGCACGGCGGCGCGCAGCCAGCCGATGCGGTGGGTCCGGTGCCCTTCGACGTGGGGCATGATGGCCGTCCGGCTCGCGCCTCTAGCGGCTCCTGCGGCGGCCTCCCCTGCCCGGGGTTGCCTCGTCCGTCACCGCCTCCGCGGGCTTGCCGGCGTCCAGGTCGTTCCAGTTCAGGATCGCGTTGAACCCGAGGAAGAACGTGCCCTGCGTCTGCCACCGCCAGTATGGCCGGATGGCGAACATGACCACGTGACCCTTGCCCACGGGCGCGTCCAGCACCTGCGCCTTGCCGGTGAGCGCCTCGGCGCCGCCCAGCGTTCCCGAGAGCAGGATCTGACCGGGGTTGTCCGGGAACTTCATCACCACCCGCGGACCGGACTCGTCCACGTCGATGCCGAACTGGCGGGCCATCTGCCGGAACTCGGCCATCTGGTCCGGCTGCCGCACGCCCTGCGGCCGGCCCGGCCGTCTGCGTGCTGTCCGGCTCCCAGGGGCTGAGCCGCGGCTTGGTCGCCATCGGCGTGGTGTTCTGCCAGGGGCTGTTTCCGCCGCCGCCGAAGTAGCCGCGCGCCATGCGCCCGAAGCCCGCCGCCGGCCGCGAGCACGACGTCGCCGCGGTAGAAGACCGGCAGCTCGTCGCCCGCGTAGCCGTAGGCGATGGGGCTGGCCTTGTCGGCGATGATGCCGCGCTCCACCGATCCGGGCGCGATCAGCTCGTCGTGCTCCTCGACGCTGACGCCGGGCGTGAGACCGTACGAGGGGAAGATGTTCGACGTGGTCCCCTCGACGATGAGCGTGCCCCCGTCCTGCACGAACCTGGCCAGCTGCACCAGCCCGTCGAAGCCCATCCCGCCGCGGATGTCGTCGCTCTGGTCGAGGACGCCGAGGTTGGGCGTCTTGTCGGTCTTCCGGTACGGGAGCGGCATCGTGCCGGTCATCGCGATGCCGTTCACCTGGGACTGGGCGCTGCCGCCCACCTGCGGGAAGACGATGACGTCGTACTTCGCCCGCAGGTCGCCCTTCTTGAGCTCCTGGTCGGCGAAGTAGGTGTAGGGCACGTGGTAGGAGTCCAGCGCGGCCCGCACCCACCCCTCGTCCTGCGTGCGCTGCCACGAGTGCACGTAGCCGATGCGGGGGACGTCGAGCTCGTGGGTGGGCACGTCGGGCATGGAGCCGGCCCAGGCCGACAGGCCGAGCTCGGTCAGGCTCGACTCGATCGCGGGCCGGTCCGCCTGCGGGATGATGAACGCCCCGGCCCGGAAGTCGTGCCCGCCCATCTGGAAGTCCTTCTCGGCCGCGAGCATGCGCACGTCCGGGTGCGTCATGCGGAACGTCATCAGGTTGTTGTCGGTGGTGTGGTCCACCACGATGACGTCACCCCTTCCCGAGATGCCGCCGGGCGCCTGCGCCGGGTACTGCACCCGGGTCATCGCCTGGTCCAGCACCGCCTTGTCCTTGATCTCCTTCATCTCGACGTTGCGCGTCAGCTGCATCGTCCAGCCCGTGTCGTCGTACGGGCGCGGGTTGTCCAGGCTGAACTGCTGCAGCGAGAAGTAGATGTCGGCGAGGGTGCGGAACGGCTGATCCGCGCGGGCGATGTAGTCACCGGCCTGCACCTTTACGCCGCCCGCCTCGAAGGCCTTGTCGGCGCGCTGGATCTCCAGGCCCTGGCGCATCAGCTCGTTGACCATGTCCACCGCGTCGGCCTTGCGCCGCTGGTTCGCCGGGATGACCCACGCGTTGATCGGACCGTCGATGCCCTTCGTCCACCGACCGCTTGTTCTTCAGCCAGTAGTTCTCCAGGAACCAGCTCTTGTGGTCCGCCGCGTACTTCAGCGAGAAGAGCAGCGCGGATTCCTGGATGTTGGTGTTGTTGCGCGGGCCCCAGTTGATGGAGGGGAGCGGCGGGTTCGGCCGGAACCACTCGCGGCTGGTGGTCGTGGCCCCCACGCGCAGGTTCTCGCGGTTGTCCGGGCCGTAGCTCTGCACCTCGTAGAAGCGCCCGATGCCGTTGTGGGTGTGGGCGATGGTGAACATGTAGTTGGGCGTCCACCCGTCGTAGAAGCCGTACGTCCACACGCCGGGCACGCCGCGCTTGGTCATCTCGAGGACGTCGTTCTCCGCCAGCACCCACCACTCCCCGATGGTGATGGGATCGAAGCCCTCGTTGTAGGGCCCGGTGCCGGTGGACGTGTAGAGGTAGGACTGCGCCTCGTGCAGGTCGTGCATGACCGTCGGCGTCCACTCGAGCCACGTCTTGTTCACGTTGCGCGTGAGGGCGAGGAACTGGCCCATCCCGTCGCGGTTGTTGTCGTGGGCGACGTACTTGCCCCAGTACATCAGGGGCAGGCGGCTCTCACCCTCCGGGCGGTCCTTGTTGAAGTAGTACGTGTCGACCTGCTTCTCGCGGCCGTCCACCTCGATGACGGGCGTGATGAAGGTGATGAGGTTGTTGCGGATGTCCTGGATGAACGGCGTCTCCTCCACGACGAGCCGGTACGCCAGCTCCTGCAGCATCTCCGGGCCGCCCGTCTCCGGCGAGTGCATCCCCGAGGTGACCCAGTAGATCGGCTTGCCCGCCCGCTCGATGATCTCGCGGGCGCGCGCCTCCGTCGTCGTGCGGGGATCCGTCAGCTCATGCAGCATCCCCTTGTAGCGCTCGAGGTCGCGGATCGTCGCCTCGTCGGCGATGGCCATCACGATCTGCTCGCGGCCCTCCTCCGTCTGCCCGATCGACCACACCGTGGCACGGGGGGACGCGTCGGCGATGGCGCGCATGTAGCGATGGATGTCCTTCGCGTACGTGAGCTCGCCCGGCGTGCCGACGATGCGGCCGTTGAAGGCGAGCGGCGTCGGCACGACGTCCGAAGCGGGGAGGTGATCGACCAGCTCGGTGGTGATCCGATCGTCCTGGAGGTACTCCTTGATCAGCTTCGTGTACTCTTCGTCGTTGCGCTGCTGGGCTTGGGCGAGGGCGGGCGTCGCCAGGGAGGCGACGGCGAGGCCCCAGGCCAGGCGGCGGAGCGCGGAGATCCTGCGGGACATGGTGGCTCCCTGCGTGGGGTGGTTCGGGGATCGGAACTGAAGCCGGTCCGTGGATGGGTGTATCGCCGCTCACAGGGACGCGCAAGGGAGCCGGAGTGTTCACCCCTTCCTGCGGCGACTGGGCTGCGCCGACACCTGGGGCAGGCGGATCTCGTCGGCGGACACCTCGATCAGCTCGTCGAGCCTGCGACGGCGTGTCTCCTCCCGCTTCGCGCTCATCACCCACCAGGTCGCGGTGCGTCGGTATCCGGGAGGCTGCGCCTGGAAGAAATCCCACGCCGCCCGGTGGGCGCGAAAGGCGCGCGCCAGCTCCGGAGAGAGCTCCGTCTCGCGGGCCTCGAAGGAGTACGGCGTGTGCTTCTCGGGATCGAAGCGCGCGAAAGCTTCGGCGCCGGGGGGCCGGATCCGGCCCTCCGCCTCGAGGCGCGCGTAGTGCGCCAGGTTCACCTCGCTCCACTTGCTCCGCGGCTTGCGGGGCGAGAAGCGGATGGAGTAGCTGTCCGCGTCGACCTTCCGGCGCACACCGTCGATCCACCCCCAGCACAGCGCCTCGTCCAGGGCCTCTCCGTAGGTCATGCCCCCCTTGCCCGTCTCCTTGCGGTAGAAGCCCACCAGCAGCTCCGACGCCGTCGCGTGGTTCTTCTCGAGCCACGCCCCGAAGGCGACGGGGGTTCGGAAATGCCTGGGGGCAGAGGAGGAGGGCATGAGGCGGCTCGCGGCTCCGACGCGCTATTCGCTGGGCGATCCCTCGAGCAGCCCTTCCAGCGGCTCCTCGCGCGCGCCGTTCTCGTCGCACACGGCGAAGGTGGACTCGCCCGCGCCGTAGAGCGCGACGCCGGCGTACGCGCCCTGCTTGTTCAGGATGAAGAAGCGCAGGTCGAAGTTGGGCAGTCCGCGCTCGTTCAGCAGTCGCGCCTCGATCGTGTTCGCCTGGACGCGCTTCAAGCGCGGCCATGCCGGCGTCCTTCGGGCTCATCCCGCCGCGCATGTTCTCGACGATGAGGAACGAGCAGAGGTTGAAGAGATTGGCTTCGCCCCGGCCGGTGGATCCGCATGCGCCGACGTCGTTGTCCACGTACTGGCCCGCGCCCAGGATGGGCGAGTCCCCGGCGCGTCCGGGGATCTTCCACGCCAGGCCGCTGGTGGTGGTGATCCCGCAGATGTCACCGCCGGCGGTCACGGCCTCCACGCTCGTCGTGCCCCAGAACGAGTGCTCGGGGATGAGGCCGTCGCGCACCATGGACAGGCCGGCGTCCAGCGCCGCGCGCTGGAAGGCCCGTGTGCGCTCCCGCAGCTCCTCGCGACTGCGGCGGATGCGGTCCGGGTCGGTCTCCGTGCGTCCCCGGTCGATGCCCCGCAGCCGCTCCTCGGGGTCCAGCCAGTGGCTCGGGTCGACGCGCCGCCGCCACTCCATCCACAGCGCGCGCGAGCGCTCCGTGTTCAGGTCGTCCTCGATGGTGAAGCCGATGTCGCGGGCGAACTCCTTCGCGCCCTCCCCCACGATCAGGTGGTGGTCGGTGAGCTACGCCACCGCCTGGGCCACCTTGGAGGGCGTGCGCACGCCCTCGATCGCCGCCACGCCGCCCGCCCACTTGCGCGGACCGTGCATGCAGCACGAGTCGAGCTGTACCACCCCGTAGGCGTTGGGCAGGCCCCCGTAGCCGATGCCGGTCTCCTCGGGGTCGAGCTCCGGGATGTTCACGCCAGCCACGAGCGCATCCAGCGGGTCCTCCCCTTGGGTGATGCCCCGGAACGCCCGCTCGATGCCGCTCTCCGGACCTCCGTTCTTGAAGCGGATGCTGCTCACGTCGGAGACGAGTACGGGACGCCCCGCACGGCGTACCAGGACTTCCGGCGCATGCCGGATGCCCTCGGCGGCGAGCGTGGCGGGGACGGCCGCGGCGGCCAGACCGGCGGCGGTGGTCTTCACGAAGTCGCGGCGTTCCATGATGGCGTCCTGCGGCGGTGGCGTGGGATGATCGTCGATGGAGCGCGCGGCGCGCCCGGCCCGGACAGAGTAGCACGGGGAGGGCGCAGGGGCGACGGCGCGGCGCGACCTCAGCCCGACTCGTTCCCGGTGGGCCCCTTCTCGCGCGTGGGGTTCCGGTTGTACGCCTCGGAACCGCCCGGCGGGATGCTCAGGAAGCGCCACTCCTCCCCCCGGATGTTGCGGGCCAGGAGCACGATCTGCCCTACGTGGTAGGCCGTGTGCGCCAGGGAGCGTGCCAGCGCGTCGCTCACGCTGAGGGCGATGCGGCGGATGCGCACCTCGCGCCCGAGGTCGTCGTCGGTGAGCGGGTCGAGGGCGGCGCGCAGGACCGACCACCCCCGGTCCCACTTCTCCAGCAGCTCGGGTCGAGTGACGGTGCGCGTCTGGAACTCCTCCTCGCGCCGTCGCCACGGCTTCTCGCCGTCCGTCGTGAGGAACTCGGTGAAGCGCGACTGGAAGTTGCCGGCGAGGTGCCAGACGATGACCGCGACGGAGTTGCCTCCCGGGGCGGAGAGCAGGTTCAGCTCCCGATCGGAGAGCTGGGCGATGGCGTCTTCCGCCCGAGCCTTGTACCGCTTGAACTCGGTTTCGAAGGACGAGAGTATGGCACGCATGGGGTCTCGTCTCCTACGGATGCCGTGCGGGCAACGGCGGGGTGCTCGAAGGGGGTTTGCGGTGGTGCGTCGCCTGCTCGTAGGCGTACGCGATGCGGATCAGCGTGGGCTCGCTCCAGGCGTCTCCGAAGAGCTGCAGGCCCACGGGAAGCGTCTCGTCCCGCACGAACCCCATGGGCACGGTCATCGCGGGAAAGCCGGTGGGCGGGGACAGGATCGGGCTGTTGTTCCCGTGCGGCGTGGTCAGATCGCCCACCAGGCGGGGTGGATTGTTCCAGGTCGGGTAGATGAGCGCGACCACGTCCGCCTCCGCCATCGCCCGGCGCACGGCCTGGCGCAGGAGCTCCTCGTTGCGATCGGACTCGATGCAGCCCTCGTTGGTCTCCGGCGTGCCCTCGAACTCGAGGTAGGACTTCACGCGTGGCATCACGGTGACGTGGACCTTCCCGCCCTCCTCGATCTCCTTCAGCGTGTGAACCGGCGGATCGGGGAGCGTGGCCAGGTAGTTCTCGATGTCGTAGCGGAAGCGCGGGCAGGAGAGATGGCGGCGGAGCGAGTCGTACTCGGGGAGCGGCACGTCGTCGACGACGGTGGCGCCCAATCTGCGCAGGTCCGCCACCGCCGCCTCGAAGCGCGCGATCACCTCGGAGTCGGCGGTCTCCGTGTACACGATCCAGCGGGGCACGCCCACCCGCATTCCCCGGATATCGGGGACGAGGGCGTCCAGGTAGGAAGCGGGGCGGCGTGCATCGGCCTCCGCTGTGACGGGGTCCGCCGGGTCGGTGTGGGCGATCACGTCCAGCACGCGCGCGGCGTCCTCCACCGTGCGCATCATCGGCCCCGCGACGTCGCGGTCCGCGTAGAGGGGCATGACGCCGTCGCGGCTGGTCAGACCCATCGTGGAGCGGATGCCCACGAGAGCCTGGTGGCTCGACGGGCCGCGGATCGAGTTCCCCGTGTCGCTGCCCAGCCCGCCCAGCCCGAAGTCGGCGGCCACCGCCGCGGCGGTGCCGCCGCTGGATCCCGCCGTCACGCGGTTCAGCTGGTACGGGTTGAACGTCCACCCGGGCAGCATCGAGCCCACGGTCTCGTAGGCGGTGAAGGCGAACTCGGCCATGTTCGACTTGGCCAGCACGATGGCGCCGGCCTCGCGGATGGCGCGCACCTGGTAGGCGTCGTCGGCCGGGATGCTCCCCTCCAGCGACGCCGAGCCGCCCGTGGTGGGCATGTCGTGCGTGTCGAAGTTGTCCTTCACGATGAACGGGATGCCGTGGAGGGGTCCGGTCAGTCGACCCGTGCGGGCCAGGGCCGCATCCAGCGAGTCGGCGCGCTCGAGGGCGCGCGGGTTGACCATGATCAGGCTGTTGATCGACGGCCCCTGCTTGTCGTACGCGTCGATACGCGCGAGGTAGGCCTCGACGAGCTGATGGCTGGTGAGCGTGCCGGCGAGCATCGCCTTGTGCGCGTCGGCGATGGTGAGCTCCATGAGCTCGACGCCGCCCACGCGCTGGGCGGATGCGGGGAGGGGCGCGAGGAGGACGGCGGCGAAGAGTAGGCTCGATCGATTCATGACGGCTCGGACGGAGGCTCGTGGAGCACGCGCGCGAGCATCTTCGCCAGCGCGGCGTGCGCCAGGTACAGGAGCATGAAGACGGCGGGGCCGGAGGTGTAGACCAGGTACCACTCGGACAGGAACGGCCGGGATCCGGCGACGAAGGCCGTCGCGGCGTCCCAGCCGAGCGTGCCGGCCACGGCGGTGAGCAGGAGCGGCTGCCAGAGCCGGGCGACGTCCCGGGGCCTGGTCAGCCCCTGCGCCGGCACGAGGAACACGACGACCAGGAAGAAGGCGTCGACCCAGAAGCTCTGGCGTCCGCCCCGCAGGAACGCGCCCGCCACCACCAGCACCGACGCCACCGCGGCGGAGGACCACCGCGTGGCCGGCGTGCCGGGGAAGGGGCCGTGCCGTCGCAACCCACCATCTTCTATGGTCATATCAGCCAACGTGTTGGGCTCAGGGGGGGGCGCCGCTGATGCATCGTCTCTCCTCCTCGCCGTAGCTACGGCTACGACTCGTCGTCGTTCCTTCCCTGAGCAGCGAAAGACCCCTGAGCGCGGCCCACTGTATTTCTACCACCGGCTGCTAACCCTCCGACCGCAGGTGGACCGTGGCGAGGAGGCGACCGTCGCCGTCGGGGAAGCGGACGTGCAGGAGGTGAGGGGCCCCGGGACCTCCGGCGGCAGGCGTCAGGGTCGCTTCGGCGCCGGCCACGTCGCCCAGGCTCGGCACTTCGCCGAACAGGCGGAGGTCGTAGGCCAGGCCTGGCTGGCCCTCCAACTCGAGAAGCCAGCCCTCGTCCTCCGCCGTGAAGTCCACGACGCGCACGCCGGTGCTCTTCTGTCCGGGCACGAGCCGGCGGAGCGGAGCGGCCACGGACAGCCCGCCCTGCCAGAAGGCGTTCACCCTGTAGCTCCCGCCCTCGGCGATCCCCTCGAGCGTCTGCGTGAGCGTGCCGTCGTGGGGACCCCACGCCACCTCGGGATGGGGCTGGTCCCCCGGGAACTCGAGACTGTCCGAGAGCGACCCACCGATGCCCGCGAAGACTTCGCGTGCGCCGAGAGGGATCGGAAGCACGACGTCGAGGTCGATCGGAGGGCCGTGGGGCTCGACGCGGACGTCGACGGAGCCCAGGCCGCGGCTGATCACCACGTCCAGCCGCGTCTCGCCCACGTGCAGCCTTCGCACGCGCACGGTGTCCCACTCCGGTGGGAGCTGCGGCGCGAGCGTGGCCCGGCCGTTCGGCGCGTCGGGCTCCCACCCGAGCACGCCGCGCAACAACGGCGTCACCAGCATCGACGTCGCGAAGAACTGGTGCGGGACGGTCTCGTCCATCGGCCGGTAGTAGGCGCCGGAGAAGTTCTCCGGCCAGCGGCCCCGGCTCCAGTCGAAGGCGTGCTGCTTCACCGCGTCCAGCAGGTGGAAGGCCGCCCACGGCCGGCGGTAGCCGTACTGGCCCCACGCCACGAAGCCGGTCATGAAGTCCCACACGGCACCGTTGTTGTAGTGGAGCGGATCGTACAGGTCGCTCCCCACGGACAGCAGGCGGGCACCCCAGTCGGTGGAGATCGAGTCGGTGGCCAGCTTGCGCAGCGTGCGCTCCGCGCGCTCGGGCTCCAGCAGCCCGAAAGAGAGGGCGGTGCCGGGCCAGGCGGTCAGGTTGTCGTTGGTGCCGCCGCCCTGGAGGATCGCGAAGGCGTGCTGGTCGTCCTCGGCCCGCCAGTAGCGCTCGTTCAGCGTCTGCAGAGCCGTCGTGCGCATCCGGTCCGCCCGCTCCGCGAGGCGCCGGTCCCGGAAGTGGCGGGCCAGGTCGCCGGTGGCCTCCAGGGCGGTGATCCACACCCCGGCCAGGTAGATGTCCTCGTGCAGGCCCTCGCCGAGGCCCCCCACCTCGATCGCACCGTATCCGCCGACGGTGTTCTCGATGATGCCGTCGCCGTCGGTCTCGGCGGTCAGGCACCACGCCCACGCCTTGCGGTAGGCGGGCCACAGCTCGTCCAGCACGGCGTCGTTCCCCGATGCCTTCCAGTACTTCCACAGCGCGACCATCCAGTAGGGCGTCGTGTCCGCGTGGTAGTACGGGTAGGGGTAGTCCTCGAACCAGCGGATGTGGCCGGCGGCCTGGCTGATCTCGTGGGGGATCTTGCCGTCCTTCCTCTGGTACTTCGCGAGGAAGCGCAGGTCCTCGGCCACCAGGTCCCACTGCCCGACCGCGTCCATGGCGAGGGAGTTGATGGCCGCGTCGCCGCCGAAGAACCAACCGAAGCCCGGCCGCGTGCTGGTCCCGCTCGTGCCCCACCCCGCCACCAGCCCGCAGCCCAGGTCGGGGTTGCACACGCGCTGCTCCTCGAGGTTCACCTCCGCCCAGGAGAGCGCGAGGTCCATGGCGTCGTCGGGGGTGTCGATCGAGGTGAGCGTCGCGAGGGTGGAATCGGCCCACGCGCGGCTCTCGCGGTAGAGGGCCGGGGCGTCGCGCAGCAGCCCTTCGTACGTGGCGAACACGGAGTCCCGCGGCATCGTACCGGCGGCGATGGCGATGGGGACGAATTCGCGGCGCGCCCGCGCCGAGTCGACGGGGATGACGAACGTCGCCGGGGCCTCCGAGAGCATGTGCGCCGGGTGGGCCTCGCCCTGGGCCGGCCACGAAGTGCCGATCACCGCGTTTTTCCGCTGCAGGCTCTCGCTGAGCACGAACGCCTCGTGCTCCTGGTCCCAGAAGGCGTACTGACCGCCGAAGGCCGCGGGCCATGCGTACTGGAGCACCGGATGGAACTGCACCACGACGTCCAGCGGCTCGAAGGTGTCGATCTCGAGCAGCACCAGGAGGCCCGCCCGATCGCGGGGCGCCAGGATATGCTCCTTCACGGTGAACGCCATGTGGCTGTAGGTGATGGTCGTGGCCTCGGGGCGCACCTCGATGGTGCTGCGCGACGTCCGTGCCCCGCACCGGCTCGCGGTACTGCGGGATCTTGAAGGAGAGCTGGAAGCCGGTCACGAGCTTGAGCGGATGCACCCACAGCTCGGCCTCGCCGGTCTCGCGGCCCAGCCACGCGCTCCGCGGTCCGGTCACGCCCAGGTACTGCCCGGGACGCACGTCGTAGGCGAGCGAGACCGGAGAGCGCTGGACGTCGAACCGCTCGAGGGGCGGGATCCGGTCCGGGGGCGGCACGTCGGTGCGGCCGACCTGGGCTGCGAGGGTGCCGGGGAGCGCGATGGCGACCGCGAAGGCGGGGACGGCGATCGGCGGAGGATTCGCGGGGTGGTCGGCCGGTGCGCGGCGGACCGGTGCGGGACGGAGGTCTTCTTCATCGGGCGTCCTTCCCGAGGACGGCCACCCGCACGGGGCCCGCCTCCGCGGGTATCGAGTCGTGGAGGTGCCAGCCCGTGCCGGCGAGGAGCGTCTCGAGCTCCTGGGGCGAAACGAGCAGGAGCCCGAACCACGGGCTCGCCCAGATCTTGTAGCGGATGCGGATGCGCAGCTCGCCGCCAAGCCGGCCGGCATCGCGGTTGGCCTGGTGATAGCGGAGATGGTGCGGATCCGTCGTCGCGAAGGGATCGACGGCCTCCGCGTAGAGGCAGCGCGTCCGACGCGGTCACGGCGGCCAGGCGGCCGAGGCCGGCGCGCAGGCCCGCGGGGTCGCCGAAGAGGCCGAAGTTGTTGCCCATCATGATGACGGTGTCGAAGGTGCCGAGAGAGGCGTCGATTTCCTCGAGGGCCATCGGTCGCGCATCCGTGACGCCTCGGCGCCTGCAGGCCTCGACGGCGCCGGGCGACACGTCGATGCCGACCACCTCGTGGCCGCGGTCCTGGAGCTCCAGACAGAAGCGGCCCGCGCCGCAGCCGATGTCCAGGACGCGGCCACGGGCCCGGTCCACCACTGCGCGCTGGTGCGAGGGCCACCGATCGTACGGGAGGAGGTATTCGGCGGCGAGGGCGCCCGGGAGGACGTAGCCGTCGTCGCGCTCGATGATCTCCACCGCGGGGATGCCGGCCGCGAGGTCCAGGAGCATGTGCCCGTAGGCGTCCTGCTCTTCGGTCAGCGGCATGGTGCCCCCCCGGACGGTTCGAAGCGTGACGTGCTCACCGGAACCCCTCCATCTGGATGCCCTGGACGAAGTAGCGCTGCGTGAAGAGGAAGAGCACGACGATCGGCAGCACCGCCGTCACGCCGGCGGCCATCTGGTACGGCCAGTTCACCTCGTACGTCCCGTGGAAGGAAGCGATGCCCACCTCCACCACCCGCATCGACATCGAGCGGGTGGCGAGCAGCGGCCACAACAGATTCTTCCACGCATCGATGAACGCGAAAAGACCCAGCGTCGCCAGCGCGGGCCGCGCCAGGGGCAGCGCGACGCTCCAGAAGATGCGCCACGGCCCTGCGCCGTCGATGCGCGCGGCCTCCTCCAGCTCGGGTGGCACCGTCCGGAAGTACTGCCGCATCAGGAAGATCCCCCACACCGAGACGAGCTCGGTGGAGATCAGCCCCTGGAAGGTGTCCACCCAGCCGAGGGAGTCGATGAGCAGGAAGCGCGGGATGAGCACGACCACGGCCGGCACCATCATCGTCGACAGGAAGAGGAGGAAGACGCGCTCGCGGCCGCGGAAGTCGAGGCGCGCGAAGGCGTACCCCGCCGTGGCCGCCGTGAGCAGCTGGCCGGCGACGACGCACGTGGCGAAGACGGCGGAGTTGACGAAGAAGCGCCAGAACGGCTGCGCGGTGAGCGCCGCCGGATAGTTCTCCCACCGCGGGCGGTCGGGGAGGAGGTGGGGCGGGTAGGAGAACACCTCGAGCTGGCCCTGCAGCGAGGTGACGGCCATCCACAGGAAGGGCGCGGCCATGGTGAGCGCGGCGAGGGCGGTCACCGTCCAGGCGAGGGCGCGGAGTCCGCGTCCGGAGGTGGGCGCGCGGCCCTCGCGCCCGGCCCCCCGGGGGCCTTCGGCCCCCCCCGCCGAAAAGTTGCCGCCGCTCATCGGGCGATTCCAGGTCTGGGCGGAACGTCGCCGCCGTGGTCCCGCTCCAGGAACCGGAAGTGCAGCCACGTCACCACGAAGATCACCGCGAACAGCGCCCAGCTCTGCGCGGCGGCGCTTCCGAAGCGCAGGAACTCCCACGCCTCTTTGTAGATGTGGTAGACCGCCACGTCCGTCGCGCCGAGGGGCCCGCCCTCCGTCATGACGTATACGGCGCCGAAGATCTGGAACGAGCCGATCACCGAAGTGACCAGCACGAAGAAGAGCGTGTGGCGCAGTCCGGGCAGCGTCACGTGCCAGAAGCGGCGCCACACGCCGGCGCCGTCGATGCGGGCGGCCTCGTAGAGCTCCTCCGGGATGGCGGCCAGGCCCGCCTGGAAGAGCACCATCTGGTAGCCCACCACCAGCCAGACGGAGAGGATCATGATCGACAGCAACGCCGTGCGCGGCGAGGTGAGCCAGCGCACCGGCGCGATGCCGACCAGTCCCAGGATCCAGTTCAGGATCCCGTAGTCCGCATTGAGTATCCACTGCCAGACGATCGCGATGGCCACCAGGCTCGTGATGGACGGCAGGAAGAGCGCGGCACGCACCACCGACAGCGTGCGCGTGCGCCGGTGCACGAGGAGCGCGAAGGCGAGAGCGAGCGCCATCGCCACGGGCACGTGCAGCGTCAGGATCGCCGTGTTGGCCAGGGCGTTCCAGAACGACGCGTCGCCGAGGAGCGCCAGGTAGTTGCCGAGGCCGACGAAGGGGCGCGCGACGTCGACCAGGTTCCACCGGTGCAACGACAGCCACGCGGCGAACGCCAGGGGCCCGAGGGTGAAGACGGCGAGGTGCGCGGTGGCGGGAGCGAGGAAGCTCCATGCCCACAGGTTGCGCCGAAGCGCACGGGGTGCGCCTGCCAGCGGGACCAGCGAGGCGGGCAGCCCGGCCAGGAGGAGGCCGGCGAGGGCGATGGCCACCATCGGCGCGAGCGGGTCCTCCGTGTGCTGGAAGGGCACCATCGTCAGGCGGAAGGGCCCCTGGTCCCGGACCGCGTACGGTACGGCGTCGACCTCGACGCGCGCGGGCGGAGGGGAGGGGACGGCGGCGAGCCCCCGGGCGGTTTCGGGAAGGAGCGTGGTGCTCGCCACCCCGCCGAAGCGGTCCCGCTGCAGGAGCGGCAGCCCGGTGATGCGCGCGATCGTGCCGGGCGGTGCCGAGCCGGCGTTCTCGTACCCGCTGGCTTCCAGCGCCTCGGCGGCGCGCTCGAGGCGGAGGTCACTGAGCCCGGCGAGCCGATCCCGGGCCCAGAGCTGCGCTGCCGCGAGGGGGAGGGCGAGGGAGGCCGCCGCGAGGATCGCGGCGCGGAGCGCGCGCTCCGGCCGGGCCACGACGACGACGGCCGCGCCCGCCATTCCCGCCGAGGCCAGGAGGGCGAGGAGCGCGATCCACCACGGCAGGCCGAAGGACGTTCCCGGGCTGCGCGCCAGGACCACCGTGCCGACGACGTCCCAGCCGTCGGCGTCGTAGCGGGCGGCGCGGGCCCGGTCGCCCCGGACCTCCGGCCGGTCCATGCCCGGGACGATCTGCGGGTCGAGCTCGAGCCGGTCGCCGTAGAGCGAGCGCGCCCGATTCGGATCGGCCACGCTCAGGAGCGCTACGGCGGAGGACGTCTCCGCCTCCAGCAGCCCGTCCGAGCCCGCCCGCACCGACGTCACCGCCGTCCTGAGGGCGAGCACCAGCGAGAGGGCGAGCACCGCGAAGACGCTCGCGCCCAGCGCGCGGCGTGCGCGTCCGGGATCCGTCGGCCGCATGGCGGCGGCGCTCATCGGGCGAGCACCCGGTCCACCTGCGCGGCCACCTGGGTGGCCGTCTCCTCCAGGGGGTCTCCGCGCAGGAGGTGGCGGTCCATGATCTGGAAGGTGAGCTCCTCGATCTCGTAGAAATCGCGCACGCGCGCGCCCCAGGTGACGCGGCCGTCGTCCACCTGACTCAGGAAGGCGGCCTCGATCCCCGAGGTGTCGCGCGCCGCCGCCTG
Organism: uncultured Gemmatimonadales bacterium; assembly: GCA_963848895.1. Taxonomy (GTDB): domain Bacteria; phylum Gemmatimonadota; class Gemmatimonadetes; order Longimicrobiales; family Gaopeijiaceae; genus SZUA-318. The sequence goes on along the minus strand of CAWKGE010000008.1, from coordinate 54,603 downwards.
CTCGGCGACGTCACGGAAGGCCGGGATGCCCAGGCGGGTCGAGGAGCGCATGCGCTGCGCCTCCTCCGAGGCGAGGAACGCCGCCAGCTCCACCGACAGGCGCCGGTGCGGCGCGTTGGCGGGCACCGCCCACCCCGACGCGTACAGGACGGTGGCGGGTGCGGACGAAGCCTCGTGGGGGATGGGCGCGACGCCGAGCCGCAGACGGTCGCCGGCCATGTTCGACATCAACAGCTGGAGCGTCCAGTGGCCGGAGAGGAGCATCGCCTGCCCTCCGGTAGCGAAGCGTGCCTCGCGGGCCGGATCGCCGGTCTCGAGGAAGTGCACGCCGGGCGTGACGTGGGCGGCGGTCACCAGCTCGGTGAGGAACCGGAACGCTGCCACCGTCCGCGGGGAATCGAGGTAGCCCGTGGCACGCCGGCCGTCGGGGCTGAGGATGTCGCCTCCGCCGGCCCACACCCAGGCGATCCACTGGTAGAGGTTTCGGGGGAAGTCGATGGCGTACACGTCGGTGCGGCCGTCTCCGTCCACGTCGCGCGTGAGGCGGCGGGCCTTGTCCAGGAACTCCGCCCACGTCCACCCGTCGGCGGGAGGCGGCTCCACGCCGAAGCGGTCGAACACGCCCAGGTTCAGGTAGAGCACCATGGGCGTGAAATCCTTCGGGAGCGCGAACACCCGCCCGTCCCGCTGGAATCCTTCCATCACCTGGGGAAAGACGCGCGCCGGGTCGTAGCCGGCGCGCGCGAGATACGGAGTCAGGTCCAGCGCCAGGCCACGGTCGAGGATCGTGGGGATGTCGGGCCCGTCGAGCAGGAAGACGTCGGGCGGCGTGCCGGAGGCGATCGACGTGAGGAGCTTCTCGTCGTAGTTGGTCACCACCGACTCCACGACGACGCGCACGCCGGGGTGCGTATCGGCGAAGCGGTCGGCGATCGCCTGCTCGGTCGTGACCTCGTAGTCGCCGGCCCAGTGCAGGACACGCAGCGTCACCACGTCCTCCGCTCCTGCGTGGCACCCCGCCAGCGCGAGGGCGGCCATACCGGCGACGAGCGGGCGCGTCGTCACGGGACGTGGCGCCGGCCGAGGGTGCCCAGGCGCAGCCCGCTCTCGCCGTCGAAGAGGTGGGCGTGCTCGACGCGGATGCGGAGCGAGACGCGGTCACCGACGCGCACGGGGTGATCGGCCGGCGTGCGGGCGATCCACGGGATCTCCCCGGGACCGGGAACGTGCACCAGGATCTCGCTGCCCAGCGCCTCCACGCGCTGGACCTCCGTGTCCAGGTGGCCGGAAGGGTGACCCGGAGGCACCACCAGGAGGTCCTCGGGGCGCACGCCGAGGATGACCGCGTGGCCGCGCTCGGAGTCGGGGGTGCCGATGTCGCGCAGGCTGCACGGGAGCGTGAGCCCCCATCCGACGAACGTCGCTCCTGTGCCGTCGTCGCCCACGAAGCCCTGGGCGGTGTTCATGGCCGGCGAGCCCACGAAGCGCGCCACGAACAGGCTGGCGGGCTCGCGGTACACGTCCAGCGGTGACCCGCACTGCTGCAGCACGCCCTCGTCCAGGATCGCGATGCGCTGTCCGAGGGACATCGCCTCGACCTGGTCGTGGGTCACGAAGACCATCGTCGTGCCCAGGCGGCGGTGCAGCCCGGCGATCTCGTCGCGCATCTCGGCGCGCAGGCGCGCGTCCAGGTTGGAGAGCGGCTCGTCGAAGAGGAAGACCGACGGCTCGCGCACCATCGCCCGGCCCAGCGCGACCCGCTGCCGCTGGCCGCCGGAGAGCTGCCCGGGGCGGCGGTCGAGGAGGCGGTCGAGGCCGAGGAGCGACGACGCCCACGCCACCTTGCGGCTCATCTCCTCCCGGGGCGCCCCGCGCATGCGCAGCCCGAAGGAGAGGTTCTGGCGCACGGTCATGTGCGGGTAGAGCGCGTAGCTCTGGAAGACCATGGCGACGTCGCGGTCGGCCGGCTCGACGCCGTCGACCCGCCGGTCGCCGATCCACACCTCGCCGTCGGTGGGATCGGCCACGCCGGCGATCATGCGCAGCACGGTGCTCTTCCCGCACCCGGACGGCCCGAGCAACACGAGGAACTCCCCCTGCTGGACGTCCAGGTCGAGAGGGTGCACCGCCGTCACCTCGCCGAAGCGCTTCGTCAGGCCGCGCAGAGACACGCCTACCATGCGACCTCCACCGGCTCGCCGATCCGGGTACGCAGCACGGCGCCGTCCACCCGCGCCTCGACCTCCTCGCCCCGCACGCGCACGTCGATGTCGCGCCCGCGCAGCCGGCCCCGGAAGCGCGCGTGCTCCAGGCCCATGGGGAGGGGATGGATCCGCAGGGCCGCGGCGGTCGGCTCGACGCCCGTGACCCCGCGCGCGAGCAGGTCGAGGACCCATGAGTGCTGGTAGTCGTCGATGCCGCGGAAGACGCACGCGTGGCCGGTTCGCGGATTGTAGTGCTCGTAGCAGTTGGGGCGCGCGAGATCGCCTTCGTGGAACATCATGCGCACGAAGCGCGACAGGACGTGCCCGGCGGTCGGGCCGGCCGCCGCGCGGCCCCGGTGCCACTGGCGCAGTAGGCCCTCGACCACGTGGCTGTTGGTCATCGGCCAGACGCGGCCGTTCCACGGGCAGTTGTGCCGCTTGCCCTTCCACAGCCCCTCGGCGCTGAAGAGCGGGTCGTCGGCGGAGGAGGACGGCACGGGGAAGGGGGTGGCGAAGCTGGCCGGATCGCTCAGATGCCCGAGCAGACGGTCGACGTGGGCGTCCTCGAGGAGGTCCGTGAGGAGCGGGTAGAAGCACACCGCCGCCTTCACCCCCGTCCGCCGGCCGGTGGCGCCGTCGACGTCGGAGAAGATCCCGGCCTCCTCGTCCCACATCTCCTCGCGGATGGCGCGGCCGACCCGCGTCGCCCGGGCGCTCCAGGTGTCCACGTCGTCGTTGCGGCCGAGGCGTGCGGCCATCGCCTCCAGCCCGCGCAGGAGCTGGTAGGCGTAGACGGTCACGTCCACCCCCTTCAGGCGCAGGCGCGGCTCCCACTCGGTGACGTCGGACGACGGGTCCACCGCGAGATAGCGCGACATGTACTCCTGGCCGGTTTCGTAGTGGTTGACGACGGTGACCATGCCCGAGCTTTCGGGGTCGCGCTCGCGCCGCATCCAATCCGCATAGCGTGCCAGCCCGGCGTACGCCGCCTCCAGGAAGGCGCGGTCCGGGTGGATCGCGTCCACGGCGAAGGCGGCGTCCGCCCAGTTGGCGTGGTAGAAGTCCTCGCCGGTCTCGTGGTTGACGTACAGGCGACCGGGGAGCGAGCCGTCGGGCCGCTGCGCGGCGAGGAAGTTGAGCAGGGAGCCGCGGGCGACGGCGGGGTCGGCGGACCAGCGCGTCTCCATCATGTGGCACTGGGCCGAATACGTGATCGGCAGGTGGAAGTACTCGATGCCCTCGGCGACGGCCGGGTGGGGGATCCGCCCGCCGCCGCCCGCGATGCGGTTCAGGTGCAGCCCGTAGATCCGATAGTCGAAGTAGCGCGCCAGATAGGGGTCCGAGGACGAGAGTCGCGGATAGGCCTCGATCGCCCTACTCCATGCGTCCGCGGAGTGGCGGGGGAGGGGTGGGACCGCGCGATCCGGCCGGGGTGCCCCGCCCAGGGCCTCCGGCCGTACCTGATGCACGAAGCCGACGCCCCGGTCCGGGGCGAGTTCGTCGAGGGGGAGCGCGACGGCGAGGTGCGCCCATCCGCGGTCGGAGACGCCGTCCAGGGAGGTCGGTCCGTCGCCGAGCGTCCCGCGGGTGGTCCCATCACCGCGCCACAGCTCCACGAAGGGTGTGAGGTCCCAATGCGGCTCCGCGCCACCCTCGGAGCGCAGCGCCGCGCAGCGCGTGGCTTCGGCCGCCGCGTCCCGGTCCGGGTCTGCGCCCGGGGAGCCGCCGTTCCGCTCCTTCGGCGGCAGCAGCACCGCCTCGAGGGTGAGGGTCACGTCCAGCGACTCTCGCCTGCGGTCGAAGAGCGTGCTCCGCCAGCGCAGCCCCGCGCCGAGGCGGCCGAGATCGCGCACGTTCGGGCCCGGCACGGCTGTGAACGCCACGAGGCTCGCGCCGTCGAGAGCGCTCCCCTGGTCCGTCTTCTCATCCGCCCACCAGGCCGAGCAGAAGCGGCCGCCGGGAAGGACGTAGCGCAGCTCGGTGAGGCGGACGTTACCGGGGCCCTCCCATCGCACCTCGAGCCGGTCGGGGCGCCAGTCCATGGAGGTGCGCCGGAGCAGCCGCTCACGCCCGTCGTCACCGACCAGGGCGACGGAGAAAAGCGGCTCGATGGGGAAATGGTAGACGTGCGCGGTGTCCCAGAACCCCGGGCGGTCGAGCCGGCGCGGGAAGGGCGGGGCCCACAGGAAGCCGTCGCCGGCGGAGAGGAACCACTTGTCGGGGCGCGCGAGCGCTCGCAGGCGGGCCGGGCCGTCCGGCTCGGCGTCGGCTCGCGCCGGACCCTGCGCGTCCGGATCCGCCTGCACGCCGGAGGGAGCGGTCATCGGCGGGCGGGCCCGAACGCGCCCACGAAGCGCGACCCGGCCGTGGCGGGCGAGGCGGACAACTCCTCGATCAGCGGCGCGACCCGGGTGCGGAAGGCGGCCGCGTCGAGGGTGTCCGCCCGCGGCGGGTCGCCCGGCTGGCGCACGTCCCAGATCAGGTTGTCCGCGATCCTGAAGCCCTGCGGAACGGCGTGGCGCGCGATGGGACGCTGCATGCAGTACGGCTCGCCGGAGTCGTAGCGCTCGTCCTGGCCCGTGCGCACGAAGGCGTTCCCGACCAGCTCGCCGGGGCCGTCGTCGCGCAGCGTGTCCATCGCGCGGTGGCCCTCTCCCGGCTCCACGGCCGGCCCCCACGGCGCCGTGCGGTCGACGATGGCGCCGCACGCGCCGGTCTCGAACACGGCGTTGCCGCGCGATCCACGCCACGGGCCGGCCCGCGTCGGGGCCCCAGTACGCGAGCCCCCAGGTGAGGACGTCCTCGACCACGTTGCCGGTGATCGACGCCTTCGCGTCGACGAACACGCCGATGCCCTTCCAGTAGCGTGTGACCAGGTTCCCGCGCAGGACGCCCTCGGCGTCCCACGTCAGGCCGATGCCCACGCCGCGACCGCCGCCCATCTGCGCACCCCGCGCCGCGTCGACGCCGTCCACCACGTTGTCCTCCGCGAGGACGTGGGCGCCGCGGTAGCCGGCGATGCCGTCCCAGGAGTTCCGCTCGATGCGGCAGCGGCGCACGGTCGCGTCGCCGCCCTCGCGCACGGCGATGCCCATGATGCCCACCACCACCGTGTGGACCGTGGCGGAGTCGCCCAGGTTGTCGCGGACGACGCAGTCGGACAGCGTCACCCGGCCGCCTCGGATCACCACGCCCGCGTCGGTGGCGCGCCCGTCGGCGTCGCGCGCGCCGTCCGTGACCGTGACGCGCTCGAGGGCGCAGTCCGCGCAGCCGTCGAAGAGGACGCCGTAGCCCGCGTGCGTGTGCAGCACGACGTGGCCTGCCGTTCCCCCGGCGAGCGCGATGCTGTCGCCGCGCACGAGGAGGCCGCGCGTGGCGGGCACGTCCTCATTCGGGTCCTGGCAGTTGCCGCAGGTCGAGTCGGTGAAGGCCACGGGCTCCAGATGGTAGTCGCCGGGCGCGAGCTGCACGGTGGCGGGCCCGCGGAGCGTGTCGAGGAGCGCCTGCAGGTCGTCGCCCGGCGCCACGGCGACGACGGGCGGGTGGGCGGACGGTGCGGCCACGCCCCCGCACGCGGAGGCGCCGAGGAGGAGGGCGAGGACCCGGGAGAGCGCGGTTCGACGCATGCCGCCAAAGTACCGGGCGACGGGGGACGCCGCGAGACGCCCCGGGACGCACGGTCCGCGCCGCTCAGCGCCCGGCGATCTCCCGGGCCCGCGCCCACACCGCGTCGAACATCTCCTCGGTGAGCGTGCCGGTGAAGGTGTTCTGCTGGCTCGGATGGTAGGAGGCGAGCAGCGACCGGACCGCCGTCGAGCGCGACCTCCGCGCCGTGGCCGAAGCGCGGCCGCGGCGGCGGGGACGGCGAACGCCGCGGCCGTCCAGGATGCGCAGCGTCTGCGTCCAGGCGAAGCCGCCCAGCGCGACCATCACGCGGACGCCGCGGCAGCAGGTCCAGCTCGGCTTCCAGCCAGGACGCGCACGCGTCGCGCTCGGCCGGCGTGGGCTTGTTGGCCGGGGGGGCGCAGCGCACCGACGGCCGTGACGAAGCAGTCCCTGAGCCGCAGACCGTCGTCGCGGTGGGACGAATCCGGCTGGTTGGCGAAGCCCGCGCGATGCAGGGCGCGGTACAGCCAGTCGCCCGAGCGGTCGCCCGTGAACATGCGGCCCGTGCGGTTGGCGCCGTGGGCGGCGGGCGCGAGACCCACCACCAGGACGCGCGCCCGCGGATCCCCGAAGCCCGGGACCGGCCGACCCCAGTAGTCCTCGTCCCGGAAGGACGCCCGCTTCTCCCGCGCCACCTTCTCCCGCCAGGCCACCAGGCGAGGGCAGCGGCGGCACCGGGTGACGCGCGCCTCGAGGCGGGCGAGCTCGTCAGAGGGCGTTGGCGGCCTCCAGGGCTGCTTCGAGGATCGCGGACAGCTCTGCGGCGAGGTCTTCGGGCGGCACGCGCTCGCGCTGGGGGGCACGTCGCTCGGTGGACGGGTCGTTGGTCTTCCAGCAGAGCGCGGTGACCGACATCGTGCCGTCGCCGGAGGGCTCGACGTCGATGGCCCGCTCCATCCCCTCGCGGTACCATCCGAGCCGTCGCCGGCCGGGCTCCTTGATCAGGTCCATCCCGTTGGCGAGCGCGTAGATGTTCAGCTTGCCGTCCAGGACCCCGAAAGGCCCCTCCTCGCCACCCACGCCCGCTCGCCGCTGGTCGGCCGCCATCGCCGCCTCCGTCCGCCGGTCCCCCGTGTCCCCGGTCCGCCTCGGACCCGTGTCGTCCACAACTCCTATAGACGCACCACGTGTTGGCAAGGTTTCCGTCAGGGAGCGCCCGCGCTCTCCAGCCACGCCGACCACCACAGCGTGCGCAGCATCCGCGCTCCGGCGGCCAGCCGATCGGCCACGAAGTCGCGCGTCTCGGGACGATCCGGTGCGTCGGGGTCGAAGCCCCAGCGCTTCTCCAGCCGATAGAGCTCCTCCACCTGGTCGTGGGCGGCACGGATGTGCGCCAGCACCGCCTGGCGCGCGTCGCCGGCGACCGACGGGACGTCGCCACCCATGCGCTCGTCCACGTCCGCCTGGCGGAGGTGGGCCTCCACGAAGGCCGACTCGAAGCGGCCGTGGAAGCGGCGGTCGGTGGTGTAGCCGTTCGGATTGGGTGCTCCGGCGCTCCAGCCGTTGAAATGGATCGTGGTGTGGTGCGGGTTCGCGGCGTCGGTCACGTAGTGGCCCAGGACGCCGGCGTCGTTGACGATGCGCTGCTCGATCCAGCTCCGCGTCGTCGGGTCGGTCTCGGCACGCCACAGCCGCCACTCGGTCACGAGCCGCTGGTACAGCTCCACGATCCGGTAGGGCAGGAAGCCGACGTCGCGCTCCGGGCGCTCGATGCCGGCGTCGTGCAGCAGCCCGGATGAACGTGTAGCGGTCCGGCGCGTCCAGCGCGGCGGAGGGGACGTTCTCCAGGTCGATGTAGTGGTCGTAGCTGTACGCCTGGTCCATCGCCACGAGCTCCCGGCTGCGCCAGCGGTCGGGCTCGGGGTCGAGGTACACGAGCTGGTCCCCGGCGTCCCGGAAGAAGGCGGGCGTGCCCTCGGGCAGCGTGCGCACGGCGGCGCGAGCCGCCATCTCGTGGCCCGTGCTCCCCCAGCGGCGCGGCGCGGGCGCCTCGGCGCACCCGAGGGGCGGAACGTGGAGGAGAAGCGAGGCGGCGAGCGGGGTCATCGGATGCATGGAAGGAGGCTCCGGAGTCGTCCGTCGAGAAGTCGAGACGCGGGAGGCTCCGGAAGATAGGGAACGCGTCCCCGCCCGGGGGATGGGGCGACGGGTCGCCGTGTCCCCTTCACGGCGTCCGACGGATCACCACCCCTTGGCCCAGTCCGGGGGCGGCACCGGGTCCGGGCGGTAGGTGGCGAGATCGCGCGCGAAGAGCGGCGCCGCGCGCGCCTCGGGGTCCTCGTGGATCTGCAGGAGACCCTCCCGGGTGACCAGCAGCAGTCGGCCCGCCGCGTCCCAGTCCGCCCACTGCGCGCCGTGGAGGATCCGGACGTCGTCCTCCGTCCACACGGAGTAGACGGGGGGCTCGCGCCGTGCCGGGTTGTCCCGGAACGCTGCGTAGGAGCCCTCGACGCGGAGCTCGTGGCCTCCGCCGGGCCGTGGCTTCGCCAGGCGGGCCCGGCGGCGCTCGTCCCAGATATCCGAGGGGTGGCGCGGCTCCGAGCCCGCGGTCTCCGTCCAGCCGCGCCGTCGCTCCACCGAGAACTGCTCGGGCGGATTGAGGGCGAGTGCGTAGCGGGTGCGCAGCGGCGCATCGTCACCCACGTCGGGCGGGCCGATCGTCCCTGCATCCCGGTCCACGAAGCGCAGCCCGCGGGTGTATGTGGTGCCGGCCTCCCAGGCGGCCAGCGCGTGCAACCAGGGGAGGCGGGAAACCGCCTCGTAGATCGTGCCCGCCGGCCAGCGCGCGTTCACGTACAGCGCGGAGTACGCCAGCCAACGGCCGTCCGGCGACAGGTCGCACTTCTGCGGATAGAGCTGGGCGCGCATCCAGGCGCCCGGCTCGAACGACGGCGCCGCGAGGTCCCACTTCCCCACGTGCCACCACTCCGTGGGGCCCCGCCGCAGCACCGCGACGACCGGAGCGGCGGTCGCCGGGATGCAGAAGACGCGCGGCGGCGCGGTGCTCATCCCCGGGCGAGCTTCCCCCGGTCCACCTTTCCCAGGTGCGTCCGGGGAAGCTCCTCGATGAAGCGCACGCGGCGCGGATACTTGTAGGGTTCGAGGCGCTCGCGCACCCAGGCCTGGATCTCTGCCTCGAGGGCGTCGCCCGCCTCGACGCCGTCGGCCGCCACGACGAAGGCGTGGGGCTTGACCAACCCCCGCTCGTCCTCGACGCCCACCACGGCGACCTCGCGCACCGCGGGATGGCCGAGGAGGCAATCCTCGAGCTCGCGCGGGCTGAGCCACCGCCCGCTCACCTTCAGCATGTCGTCGGCGCGGCCGCGGTAGCGAACCCACCCTTCCTCGTCGATGGAGATCATGTCTCCCGAAGCGTACCACTCGCCCTGGAACGCTTCCATCGTCTTCTCGTGATGGCGCCAGTATCCGATGGCGCGCGAGCCGCCCCGCACCCACATGCGGCCCACCTCTCCCGGCGCGAGCGCGCCGCCTTCCTCGTCGCGCACCTCCACGTCATAGCCGGGCACGACCTTGCCCAGCGTGCCGGGCCGCACGTCGCCCACGCGGTTGGAGATGAAGATGTGCCACATCTCCGATGTGCCGAGCCCGTCCAGGAGGGGCACCGCGAAGGTTTCGTTCCAGCGACGGTGGAGCTCCTCGGGGAGCGCCTCCCCCGCCGAGGTGGACAGGCGCAGCGAGGACAGGTCGCGCTCCGCCGCGCCCGGATGGTCGAGGAGGTGGCTCACCATCGTGGGGACGTTGACCAGGAGCGTGGGCCGGAACGCCTCGATCTTCTCGAACAGCGTCTCCGCCGTGCAGCGCTCGGGGAAGAGCGCCGCGGTGGCGCCGACGCTGAAGGGGAAGAGGAGGTTGATCCCCGTCGCGTAGCCGAAGTAGAGCTTGGGGACGGAGAGGGTGACGTCGGCGGGCGCGATCCCAAGGATGCCGTGCCCGTAGCGGACGGTCGTGTTCACGTAGGAGCGGTGCGGCTGCACCACGCCCTTGGGATGGCCCGTGGTCCCGCCGCTGAACAGCCAGATCGCCGGATCGTCCCGGTGCGTCGGCCAGGGGTCGAGCTCGGCCGCGGCCGCGGCGAGCTCGCGGTCGAAGGCGTCCCCGCCCACCTCGAGGAGCATGGGGGCGTGGCGGAGACCCTGGGCGGCTTCGTGGAACGGCGCGGCGCCCGCGCCGTCCACCAGCGCCACGCGCGCGTCCGTGTACTCGTAGAAGTACCGGATCTGCTCGACGCCGAGATGCGGGTTGAGCATGATGACCACGCCGCCGGCCCGCAGGATCCCGAAGAACGCCCCCACGAAGCCCACGCCGTCGGGCAGTGCGAGCAGGACGCGCTCCTCCGGCCGCAGGCCCGCGGCTCTCAGCGCGTTGCCGTAGCGGTTGGCCAGCGTCTGCACGTCGCCGTAGGTGTGCGCGCCGTCGTCGGTGAGGAGCGCGCGGCGTCCTTCGAGGCCCTCGGCGATCCGGTCGCCGAGGAAGTACTCCGAGACGTTGAGCCGTTCGGGAGGAGGGAGGGTCATGGTGCGTCACGATAGGCGATGGCTAGAATAGCGGTCAATTCGCGGCCCCCGCGGGGGGACCGACACGGCCAGCGGCCCGACGGGAGACGGATGCCGATCCACCGACTCGCCGACATGACGTGGGAGGAGGTTCGTGACCTGGACCGGTCGCGGGCGGTGGCCATCCTCCCGGTCGGAGCCCTGGAGGCGCACGGGCCCCACCTCCCGCTGTCCACCGACGTGATCATCGCCGAGGCCATGGCGCGCGCGTGTGCGGAGGTGTTGTCCGGGGAGGGGCGGGATGTGGTGTTGCTCCCCGCGCTGTGGGCTACGCACGCCGGCTTCGCCGACGCCTTCCCGGGAACCGTGAGCGTCTCCGGCGCCACGGTGACCGCCCTCGTGCGGGAGGTGGCTGCCGCGCTGGCCGCCCAGGGGTTCGGCGTCCTCGCCGTCGCGAACGCCCACCTCGATCCGGCGCACCTCGCCTCGCTGCGGGACGCGTGCGCCGACGCGCCCGCCGGAATCCGGATGGCGTTCGTCGACCTCACGCGGCGCGCAGTGGCGGAGCGGCTCACCGAAGAGTTCCGCACGGGCGCCTGCCACGCGGGGCGGTTCGAGGGGAGCATCGTGCTGGCGGAGGCGGCCCGGCTCGTGCGGACCGAGGTGGCCGCGGCTCTCGAGCCCGTCCCGTCGTCGCTGTCGACGGCGATCCGCGCGGGCGCGCGCACCTTCGCGGAGGCGGGTGGCCCGAGGGGGTACTTCGGCTGGCCGGCGGACGCGACGGCCCGGGAGGGGCACGAGAGCGTGCGGGTGCTGGGCGCGCTTCTGGCCGAGACCGTGCGCGGGCCGACGGAGGAGGCGTGAAGGAGCTGACCGGAAGGGCCGCGCTGGTGACCGGCGGCGGGCGGGGGATCGGCGCCGCGGTGGCACGGGCGCTGGCCCGGGCGGGCGCCTCGGTCGCGGTGGCGGCACGCACGATGGAGCAGGTGGTGGAGGTCGCCGGCGAGCTGCGCACCGACGGCTACGAGGCGTACGCCTTCCAGTGCGACGTCACCAAGCCCTTCGACGTGCGCGACGTCGCGCTGGGCGCGCGGGAGGCCATGGGCCGGGTCGACATCCTGGTGAACAACGCCGGCGTCGCCCCGTCGAACCCGCTCAAGCGAATCACGCTCAACGAGTGGAACCACGTGATGGCCGTGAACGCGACCGGGACGTTCCTGTGCACCCAGGCGGTCCTGCCCGACATGCTGGAGCACCGCTGGGGGCGCGTGATCAACGTAGCGTCGGTGGCCGGGCTGGCGGGCGCGAAGTACATCGCGGCGTACGCGGCCTCCAAGCACGCGGTGGTGGGCTTCACCCGCGCCGTGGCGGCGGAGGTGGCCGGCACGGGCGTGACGGTCAACGCCGTGTGCCCGGGCTACGTGGACACGCCGATGACCGACGAGGCCGTGGCGCGCATCATGGGAGCGGACGGGCGGCGGACCGAGAGGAGGCGCTCCGGCATGCTGCTGGCGCACGCGGGACAGTCGCGCCTGCTGCGCGCCGCCGAGGTGGCGGACGCCGTGGTGGCGCTCTGCCTGGGCGGATCGGAGACCCGGAACGGAGAGGCGAACCCCATGGACGGAAGGGACGGAGCGTCGTGACCTACGAAGCGATCAACCCGGAAGAGCTCGGCGAGCCGAGGGGGTGGACGAACGGGATGCTGGCGCCCGCGAACGGGCGCATCCTCTTCGTGGCCGGCCAGGACGCGGCGGAGCGCGACGGATCGGTGACGGAGGACGACTTCGTCGAGCAGTTCTCCATCGCGCTGCACAAGGCCGTCACCGTGGTGCGGGAGGCCGGCGGCGGCCCCGAGGACATCGGCAGGCTGACGCTGTTCGTGACCGACGTGGCCGAGTACCGGGCGCGCCGCGGCGAGATCAAGGAGGTGTGGCGGTCGCACATGGGCCGGCACTATCCGGCGATGGCGCTGGTGCAGGTGCAGGCGCTGGTGGACCCCCGCGCCAAGATCGAGCTGGAGGCCACCGCGATCATCCGCGACTTCAGCGTGTGACCCCCCGGACGAGGACGACGACGTGTTCGAGCCCACCTCCTTCCTGTACGCCTTCGACGCGGACACCGGCGTCGCCACGCTCACGCTGAACCGTCCCGAGCGGCTGAACGCCCTCACCTTCGAGACCTACGACGAGCTGCGGCGGGCGTTCACGGCGCTGTCGGACGAGGAGGGCGTGCGCGTGGTGGTCATCACCGGGGCGGGGCGCGCGTTCTGCTCCGGCGGCGACGTGGAGGACATCATCGGCGCGCTCTTCGCCCGCGACTTCCGCGGGCTGCTGGAGTTCACGCGCATGACGTGCGACGTGGTGCGCGCCATCCGCGCGTGCCGCCGGCCGGTGATCGGCGCCCTGAACGGCACGGTGGCCGGGGCGGGCGCGGTGATCGCCACCGCGTGCGACCTGCGCGTGGCCGCCGAGTCGGCGAAGATCGCCTACCTCTTCACCCGCGTCGGGCTGTCCGGCGCCGACATGGGCGCGGCGTGGATGCTGCCGCGCATCGTGGGGCTGGCCAAGGCGTCCGAGCTGCTCATGACCGGCGACTTCATCGAGCGCCCAGGAGGCGCACCGCATCGGGCTGTACAACCGGGTCGTGCCCGACGGCGAGGCCCTCGCCGCCGCCACCGAGCTGGCGCGCAAGCTCGCCAAGGGCCCGTCGTTCGCCATCGAGGTGACGAAGGACGCCCTCAACCGGGAGGCGGCGATGGACCTGCCCGCCGCGCTGGAGGCCGAGGCGCAGATCCAGGCGGCGCTCATGATGCACCCGGACTTCCGGGAGTCGTACGAGGCGTTCGTCGGGAAGCGGGAGGCGAAGTTCCTGTGAGGGCAGTGGACACGCACGCGGTGCGCGCCCTCCTGGAGGAGCGCCACGCCGCGTGGGCCGCCGAGGTCGTCGGCGTTCGCCGCGGGCGAGCTCGCGCCGCGGCCGGAGCCGGCGGACGACGCGGCGGGCCGCGTGGAGGCGCGTGACGCTGCTGTCGCTCATGGGCGCCGCCGGGTTGTACGCGCCCATCGGCGCCCGCGACCTGCGCGCCTGCTGCCTGGCCCGGGAGGCGCGTGGCGGCCGCCTCGCCGCTGGCCGACGCGGTGTGGGCGCTCCAGGGGCTCGGCATCACGCCGCTGCTCCTGGCCGGCACCGACGAGCAGCGCGCCCGGTGGGCCGAGCCGGCGCTGGCCGGCGAGGCGATGGCCGCCTTCGCGATGACCGAGCCCGAGGCCGGCTCGGACGTGGCGAGCCTGACGACGCGGGCGGTGCGGGACGGCGACGGCTGGGTGCTGGACGGCCGCAAGTGGCTGATCAGCAACGCCGGGATCGCCGACTACTACGTGACGTTCGCCTCCACCGACTCCGGAGCGGCGGCAGCCGCGGCATCACCGCGTTCCTCGTGCCCGCGGACGCCCCGGGGCTCCGCTTCGCCGGCGCGCAGCCGATGAGCGCCGCGCATCCCCTGGGGGAGCTGGCCTTCGAGGGGTGCCGCGTGCCCGCCGCGGCGGTGATCGGTGAGGTCGGCGCGGGCTTCAAGCTGGGCATGGCCACCCTCGACCAGCTCCGCCCGACCGTGGGCGCGGCCGCGTGCGGGATGGCCCGCCGCGCGCTGGACGAGGCGCTGGCCCACGCCCTGGCGCGGACGCAGTTCGGCAAGCCGCTGGCCGACTTCCAGATCGTGCAGGACAAGCTGGGCCGGATGGCCATCGAGCTGGACGCGGCGCGCCTGCTGGTCTACCGGGCCGCGTGGGAGAAGGACCGCGGCGCCGAGCGCATCACGACGGAGGCGGCCATGGCCAAGGCGTACGCCACCGAGGCGGCGCAGCGCGTCGATCGACCAGGCGGTGCAGATCCTGGGCGGGCGGGGCGTGCTCGCCGAGGCCGTGGTGGACCGGCTGTACCGCTCGATCCGGGCGCTCCGGATCTACGAGGGGACGACGGAGATCCAGCACCTCATCGTCGCCGGACGGATCCTGGCCGAGGCGAAGGACGCCGCGAGGCGGGCGCGTGAGGATCGTGTGCGTCGGGGGCGGACCCGCCGGGCTCTACTTCGCGATCCTCATGAAGCGCGCCGACCCGGCGCACGACGTCGCTGGTGCTCGAGCGCAACCGCCCCGACGACACCTTCGGCTTCGGCGTCGTGTTCAGCGACGCCACCATCGCCCAGGTGGAGAGCGCCGACGAGGAGACGTACCGCGCCATCACCGACCACTTCGTGCACTGGGACGACATCGACGTGCACTACGGCGGTCGGGTCACCCGCTCCACCGGACACGGATTCGCCGGGATGAGCCGGCAGACGCTGCTCACCGTGCTCCAGGAGCAGGCCGCGGCGCTGGGCGTCGACGGTGCGCTACGAGACCGAGGTCACCGACCTCGGCGCCTTCGCCGACGCCGACCTGATCCTCGGCGCCGACGGGGTGAACTCCACGGTGCGCGCGCTGCTGGAGGACGACTTCGCCCCCACGTTCGACTGGCGCCCGAACCGCTTCGTCTGGTTGGGGACGACCAGGCCCTTCCCGGCGTTCACCTTCTACTTCCGCAGAGAACGAGCACGGGCTGTGGCGCGTGCACGCGTACCAGTACGCGCCCGGCGCGAGCACGTTCATCGTCGAGTGCACGGAGGACACCTGGCGCGCCGCCGGGATGGAGGACGCGACCGAGGAGGAGACGGCGGCCTACTGCGAGGCGCTCTTCGCCGAGGAGCTGGAGGGCCACGCCCTCGTCCGGAACCGCTCCGTGTGGCGGAGCTTCCCGACGGTGCGGTGCGCGCGGTGGTCGGCCGGCAACGTCGTGCTCATCGGCGACGCCGCGCACACGGCGCACTTCTCGGTGGGCTCGGGCACGCGCATGGCGATGATGGACGCCATCGCGCTGCGGGACGCGCTCATGCGGGGATGGGACGCCCGAAGCACCCCCCACCAAGAGGGGTCGCACGAAGCGCGCGGGCGCCGCCATGGCCGACCGGGTCGCCACTCGCCCTCGCCGCCTACGAGACCGAGCGCCGCCCGCAGGTCGAGTCGCTGCAGCGCGCGGCGCAGGCGAGCCTGGAGTGGTTCGAGGCCACCGAGCGCTACATGGACCTCGACCCCGTGCAATTCACGTTCACGCTGCTCACGCGCAGCCTGCGCATCACCCACGCCGACCTGAAGGTGCGCGACCCCGCCTTCACCGCCCGGGTGGACGCGTGGGTGGCCGAGCGCGCCCGGGAGCAGAGCGGCGTCGCCGTGCCCCGCGACCCCCTCCCGCCGCCGATGTTCACGCCCTTCCGGCTGCGCGAGCTGGTGATCCCCAACCGCGTCGTCGTGTCGCCCATGTGCCAGTACTGCGCCGTGGACGGCACGGTGGGCGACTGGCACGTGCAGCACCTGGGCAGCCGCGCCGTGGGCGGGGCGGGCATGGTGTACGCCGAGATGACCGACGTCTCCGCCGAGGCGCGCATCAGCCCCGGGTGCGCGGGACTCTACAGGCCCGAGCACGTGGGGGCGTGGAAGCGGGTGGTGGACTTCGTGCACGGCCACTCCGAGGCGAAGATCGCCGTCCAGCTCGGCCACGCGGGCCGCAAGGCGGCGACCAGGCGCATGTGGGAGGGCGACGTCGAGCCGCTCCCCGAGGCGGAGGCGTGGGACATCGTCTCGGCCTCGCCGATCCCGTACTTCGCCGACCGCAGCCAGACGCCGCGGGAGATGACCCGCGCGGACATGGACGCGGTCCTCGCCGACTACGTGCGCGCCACGGAATACGCGCTCGAGGCCGGATTCGACCTCCTCGAGATCCACATGGCGCACGGCTACCTCCTGGCCTCCTTCATCTCGCCGCTGACGAACGAGCGCACGGACGAGCACGGCGGGTGCCTGGAGAACCGCATGCGGTTCCCCCTGGAGGTGTTCGACGCGTGCCGCGCCGCGTGGCCCGCCGGGAAGCCGATGAGCGTGCGCGTCAGCGCGGTGGACTGGGCGCCCGGCGGAATGCGGGCGGAGGACGCCGTCGAGGTCGCGCGCCTGCTGGCCGCGCACGGGTGCGACGCCGTGGACGTGTCGGCCGGGCAGACCGTGCCCTTCCAGAAGCCCGTATACGGCCGGCTCTTCCAGACGCCCTTCGCCGACCGCATCCGCCACGAGGTGGACATCGCGACGATGGCGGTGGGCAACGTGTCGAGCTGGATGGACGTGAACACGATCGTGGCCGCGGGCCGCGCCGACCTGTGCCTGCTGGCGCGGGCGCACCTCTTCGACCCCTACTGGACGCGCCACGCCGCGGCGATGCAGGGGTGGGCCCTTCCCTGGCCGCCGCAGTACCGCTCCGTGGAGCGCTACACCCCCCGCTTCGAGTTCCACTTCGGGGGGGAGTAGGTCGCGGCCGACCGGACCGCGGACCTCGGGGCGCCCCCGACCTCACTCTCGCCGACGGAACGTCCCCAGGTCCTCCACGGCGACGGCGGTGATCCGGCCCTGCTGGTCGAGGGTGAAGGTGACGAAGGAGCTGCCGTCCCCACCGCGCCGCCACCGGCCGCGGAAGATGTCGTGGTGCCAATGCTCGAGGTCCGCGACGAAGTCCGGCGAGTAGTGCAGGACGAGCCCGTCCCCCTCGTGGGTGACCGTGATCTCCCCCCACAGGTCGCTCGCGTACGTGCCGGCGTAGCCGTCGAGGGGGACGGAGGGCGACGTGCCCTGAAGGCGGGCTGCCTCCAGCTCCTGCCTGCGATGCGCCGCGCGCGCCTCGCTCCGCCGGTCCAGCTCCAGGTACTTCGCGCTCCAGTCCGTGGCCGGAGCGCCCAGGAGCGCGTCCAGCACGCGGTACATCAGCGCGAGCTGCAGCGTGCTCCCGCTCTCGTTGGCGATGGCCACCACGCCGATCCCCTCCGTCGGCATGAAGCCGACCTGGGTGCGCGTGTAGTTGATGGACCCCGAATGGTGGACGAGCGGCTCGCCCCGGTAGTCCTGCACGTTCCACCCGAAGCCGTACGCCCGGAAGTGCGTGTCCGGGAACATGCGCGCGTCCACGCTGTCGAGGCGGATGATCGTCTGGGGGGTGCGCATCTCCGCGACCACGGAGTCGGACAGGAGCCGCTTCCCGGCGTACGTCCCTCCGGCGATCTGCATGCGCAGCCACTGTCCCATGTCGCGCACGCTGGACCAGATCGCGCCGGCGCCCCCGATGTTGTCGTAGTTCCGCCGCGGCACGACCTGCACCTTCCCGTCCACCTCGGAGTGCGAGGAGGACACGTCGTCGCGCCGCTCGACCACGGCCGCGCGCGTCGTGCTCCTCGTCATGCCCAGCGGGTCGAAGATCCGCTGCTGGACGAAGTCGTCCCACCCGATCCCCGACACGCGCCCTACGACCTCACCGGCGGTGATGAACATCAGGTTGTTGTAGCCGTACCGGGAGCGGAAGCCCGTAACCTGCGGGAGGTAGCGCAGGTGCTGGATGATCTGCTCGCGGTCGAAGGGCGCCGCGATCCACAGGTTGTCGTCGCGCGCCACGCCGGCGCGGTGCGTGAGGAGGTCGCGGATGCGGATCTCCCGCGTCACGTACGGGTCCTCGAGCTCGAACTCCGGGAGCCGATCCGTGACCCGGTCGTCCCACGACAGCTTCCCTTCGTCGACGAGCATCCCGAGGGCCGCCACCGTGAACGCCTTGGAGGTGGAGGCGATGGCGAAGAGCGTGTTCTCGTCCACGGCGCCGGGCTTGCCCAGCTCCCGCACGCCGTAGCCCTTCGCGAAGATCACCGAGTCGTCCTTCACCACGGCGATGGCGAGGCCCGGCACCTCCCAGTCCTTCATGGCGGACTCGATGTAGGTGTCGAGGCCCTGCAGGGGCGCCGTCTGGGCCTGGACGGCGACCGGCAGGAGGTGGGCGAGGGCGATTGCGAGCGTGACGAGCGCGAGGGCGGGACGACGGGACGGGGCGGCGAGACGGCGGGCGCCGGCCATGGGAGCCTCTCCTGGCGAGGGCGGGGATGGTGCGGGATCGATGACGCCAACGTATCCGGCCTGGCGCGGAACCACCAGGGGCGTCGGCCACCGCCTTGACACCGGCGCCCTGGAGTGGTGTATTATGCAGAACGCATAAAATAACGAGGCGCCCATGACCCCCCCGACACCCCGCCGACCATCTCCCGCTGAAGGCCACGAACCACCTCACGCTCCTCCTGTTGGCGCAGGAGCCGACGTACGGGGTGGCCCTCCTCGACCGCCTGGAGGCGCGCTCGGGCGGCGCGATCCGCCTGAACGCGGGCTCGCTGTACCGGATGATCGCGCAGCTCGTGGAGGACGGGCTGGTGGAGCCGACCGGGGAGGAGGCGAGCCCCGCGGGGGTGGGGGCGCCCCGGAAGATCTACGGCGTGACGGAGCTGGGGCGCGCGGTGCTGCGCGCGGAGGCGGAGCGCCAGGCCGGGCTGCTGGAGATGGCGCGGGACCTCGATCTCCTGGGGGAGAAGCGGTGAGGGAGGCAGGACCCGGCGGGTCCGGGAGCCAGCGGCCCCCTCGCGGCCCCGAGCCGCCGCGCTTCCTGCGCCGTCTCCTCCGGCTGTACCCCGCCGCCCACCGACGGGCCTACGGCGGGGAGATGTGGGAGGTGGTGCGCCACCGCTACGCCCGCGCCGGGCGAGGTCGCGGTGGCGCGGCTGCGCCTGCACGCGGAGGTCGCGCCTCGACCTCGCTGGGCACGGCGCTGGGGATGTGGACGACGACGACGTGGAGGAGGACGATGGCACCGATCAAGGCCGGTCTCGGAGGGTGGGGGCTCGACGCGCGCTTCGTGCTGCGCTCGCTGCGGCGGAGCCCCGGCTACGCGCTCACGGCGGTGGTGGTGCTGGCGGGCGCGGTGGCGGTGAACGCCTCGGTGTTCGGCTTCGTGCGGGGCACGCTGCTGGCCAAGCCCACCTACCCGGGCGCCGACCGGATGGTCGTGATCTGGGGAAGCAACACCGTGGACGGCCAGCGCCGCGACGTCCTCTCGGGCCCCAACCTCATGGACTTCGCGCGGGAGACCACGTCGCTGGAGGCGCTGGCCGCCTTCCACGTGGACCTGACCACCCTCACGTCGGGCGAGCACCCGGAGCCCATCGACGAGACCTCCGTGTCGGTCGACTTCTTCCGCGTCGTGCCCGTGAAGGCGGCGCTGGGGCGGGTCTTCGACGAGCGTGAGCGCAACTCGGGCGGGCAGGAGAGCGTGCTGCTGTCGTGGGCGTTCTTCCGGGACCGGCTGGGAGCCGACCCTGCGTGGGTCGGTCGGTCGATCTCCATCGAGGGGACGCCGCGCACCATCGTCGGCGTCCTCCCCGAGGGCTTCGAGTTCCTGGTGCCGTCCCAGCTCTGGCTGCCGCTGCACGACGACGTGCTGGCCGCCGACAACCGCTCGCGCATCCACTACAACGCGGTGGGCCGCCTGAAGCCGGGCGCCACCGCCGCCGACGTGACCCGGGACCTGTCGGGGGCGATGCGCGCGGGTGACCGAGCGCACCGGCACGTACCGCGACTGGAGCGTGCTGGCCGAGCCGATGCACGAGGCGTCGGTGCTGGCCGTGCGCCCGATCCTGTGGACGGTGTCGGCCGCCGTGGCGCTGGTGCTGCTGATCGCGCTGGTGAACCTGGCCACGCTCTTCCGCATCCGCACGCTGGGCCGCACGCGACGAGCTGAACGTGCGCCTGGCGCTGGGCGGCGGCGGCGCTCGCGTCGCGCGGGTCCTCGCGCTGGAGGCCGGCGGGCTCGCGCTGGCCGGCGCCGTGCTGGGCCTCGCGCTGGCCGGACCGCTGCTGGCGCGGGTGCGCGACATCGTCCCGCTCTACGTCCAGATCCCCGACTCGGCCGCCCGGGTCCCGGTGCTGCGGGCGGTGCTCGACCCGGGCGTTGCGGCCGTGACCGCGGCCATGGCGGTGCTGGGCGCCCTCGCCCTCACCGCACCCGGGCTGATCTCCGCGGTGCGGCGACGGAGCGCCGCCCACGGCGGCCGGAGCCACGGGACCCGGGGCATCCGCTGGCTGGTGGCGGCGGAGCTGGCGCTGGCCACCGTGCTCTGCCTGGGCGCCGGGCTCACCACCCGGAGCGCGGGGAAGCTGCTCGGCACCGACGTGGGGCTGGAGGACGAGGGCCTGCTCACGCTCTGGTTCGGCGACGCGTGGGGGATGACGGCCCCGGAGATGGTCTCCTACTACCGGCAGGTGGTGCAGGCGGTGGAGGAGGTGCCGGGCGTGACGTCGGCGGCGCTCATCGACTACATCCCCTTCGAGGGGGAGGACGACTTCGAGGGGATCGAGTTCCTCGACCGGTCGCTCCAGCCCACCGAGCGCGTGCGCGAGGAGTGGCGGCGCGTCACCGAGGGCGTGTTCGAGACCGCGGGGATGCGCATGCTGGAGGGGCGGAGCTTCACGTCGGAGGACTTCGAGGGGATCGCCCCGCACCGCCGTGGTGAACGAGGCGTTCGCGCGCAAGCACTACCCGGACGGCGACGCCCTCGGGCGATTCCTGAACACGGGCAACGACCACTACCAGGGCCTGGAGATCGTCGGCGTCGTCGCCGACGTGCGGTCCCGGGGCCCCGCGTCGCCCGCGCCGCCGATGCTCTACGTCCCGAACCAGGGCGAGCCGCGCGGCACCGTGGGGATGTACGTGCGCGTGGCGGCGGGGAGCCCCATGGCGGTGGTGGAGCCGGTGCGCGAGGCGATCTGGTCGGTGGATCCGTCGCAGCCCATCGCGCGGATCTTCGCCATGAGCGACGTGGTGGCGCAGTGGGTGGCGATCCCCCGCGCCGTGCGTACGCTGGTCTCCGGACTGGCCGCGCTGGCGCTCCTGCTGGCGGCGGTGGGGTCTTCGGCGTGGTGGCGTACGCCGTGCGCTCCCGCACGGCGGAGCTGGGGGTGCGCCTCGCGTTGGGCGCGTCGCCCGACCGGCTGGCGCGGGAGGTCCTCCTGCGCGCCGTGCCCATGGTGGCCCTGGGCCTCGGCACCGGCCTCGCCGCCGGCTACCTGGCCGCCCGGGGCGCCCGCGCCGTGCTCTACGGCGTCGCGCCGCTGGACCCGCTCTCGCTGGGCGTGGCGGTCCTGGCGATGGCGGGCGCCGCCATCGTGGCCACGTGGGTGCCGGCCCGGCGCATCGCGAGGATCGATCCCACGGCGGCGATCCGCTCGGAATAGCGTCGCTCTCCTGAGCCCCGGCGCCCTCCGCTCCGGTATTCTGGATGACGGACCGAGGGCGGGTGGAGGGTGACCGGGGAGGGGACGATGCGGGGGATCAAGCTCATGGCGGTGCTGGCCGGGCCCGACGAGGCGTCGACGACGCTCGCCGGGCCGCTGGCCCGGAGCGCCGCCGAGGGCACCGAGACCTACGTCGTGTTGGCCAAGCTGGGGGGAGCGGAGCGGACGGAGGTCGGGCGCATGATCGGTGCGCTGGGCGTCCGCGAGACCTTCCTCCTGGGGTTCGACGGCGTGTGCCTGGACGAGGTGGCCCCGGCGCTGGTGGTCGCCCGCCTGGTGGAGCACATCCGCCTCCTGCGCCCGGAGATCGTGGTCACCGGCAGCGCCGAAGACGCGTTCCTCGACCCCGACCGGGCCGCGCTGGCGGGGCTGGTGGAGGCTGCGGTGGCCGCGGCGGGCGATCCCCGGTACACGGTGCCCAGCGGCCGGGCTCCCCACCACGTCTGGGTGGTGGACACGCCCGCGTCGCTGGGGGAGGCGCACGCCCTGGTGGCGTGACGACGGGCCACGCGGGCGTGGCGACCCGGGGCGGCTCCCCCCATCTTGGGCGTTCCCGATCAGAGCCCGCGATCTTCAGGAGGGAGCATGCCGCGTTCCCGAGCCCGCGTCCTCGCTTTCGTCGCCTTCCTCGCCTTCCCGGGGGCGGCATCCGCGCAGATCGCCGCCGACGCCCGGGTGGCCGAGGCGCTGGCCGCGGCCCGCACGTGGCTGGAGGCGGAGCGCGCCTACGAGCAGATCCCGGCGGTGAGCGCCGCCGTGGTCCACGACCAGGAGCTTCTGTGGAGCGGGGCGTTCGGGATGGCCCACCCGGACCGACGGGTGCCGGCCACCGCCACCACCGTCTACAGCATCTGCTCCATCTCGAAGCTCTTCACCAGCGTGGCGCTCATGCAGCTTCGTGACCGGGGCCTGGTGGAGCTGCGCGACCCGGTGTCGAAGTACCTGCCGTGGTTCCAGCTCCACCAGCAGTACTCCGGCGCGGCGCCCATCACGGTGGAGGGGATCCTCACCCACTCCGCCGGGCTCCCCCGGGAGTCCGACCAGCCGTACTGGAGCGCCCCCGACTTCCCCTTCCCGACGCGGGAGGAGATCATCGCCGGGCTGGAGAATCAGGAGACGCTCTACCCGGCGTGGAAGTACTTCCAGTACTCCAACCTCGGGCTCACGTTGGCCGGGGAGATCGTTCGGCAGGTCTCCGGGATGCCCTACGACCAGTACGCGCGCCAGAACGTCATCGGCCCCCTCGGGCTGAAGGACACGTATCCGGAGATGCCCGAAGAGCTGCGCGGCGGCCAGCTCGCCGACGGGTACTCCTCCCTCACCCGGGAGGGCAGCCGCGAGCCCACGCCGTTCTTCCAGGCGAAGGGGATCGCGCCGGCGGCGGGCTACGCCTCCACCGCCGAGGACCTGGCCAGGTTCGCGTCGTGGCAGATGCGGCTCGTAGCCGGCAGGGGCGACGGGGTGCTGAAGGCCACCACGCTCCAGGAGATGCAGCGCGTCCACTACGTCGATCCGGAGTGGAACACCTTCCGGGGGCTCGGCTTCGCCGTGTCGCGGCGCAACGACAAGACGTTCGTGGGCCACGGCGGGAGCTGCCCGGGCTTCCGCACCCAGCTCGCCATCCAGAACGACGACAAGATCGCCGTGGTCTTCATGGCCAACGCCATGGTCAACACCGCCACCTACACGTACGGCATATACGACCTGGTGGCCGAGGCCATCCGCGCGGCGGCGAAGAAGGACACCGCCGTCGTAGCGGCGGGCGGAGGGGCGGCCGCCGCGGCGGCGGACCCGAGGTCCGCGCCCGACCTCGCTCCCTACTTCGGCACCTACTCCGAGCAGCCGTGGGGCGGCGAGAGCGCGGCGATCCGCTGGAAGGGCGGGCTCGCGCTCATGAGCCTGCCGACGGACAACCCGCTTCGGGCCATCACCCGGTTGAAGTGGGTGGAGGGCGACGTCTTCCGGCGGGTGCGCAGTGGCGAGGAGCTGGGCGAGGAGATCGTCTTCGAGCGCGACGCCTCCGGCCGGATCACCGGCTACCGGCAGTTCGGCAACCTGTCGCCACGCGTCCGCTGAGCGCGCCCGTGAAGGAGGCCCTCACGTACGCCAGCTACCTGGAGCTCGACGCGCTGCTGTCGCTGCAGCGCCCGCGCAGCGAGGGCGAGCACGACGAGGTGCTCTTCATCGTCATCCACCAGGTCTACGAGCTGTGGTTCAAGGAGATCCTCCACGAGCTCGACTACTGTTGCCGCCTTCTGGAGGACGACGACGCGCACCGGGCGCAGCACACGCTCAAGCGCATCCTCACGATCCTGAAGGTGCTGGTGGCGCAGCTCGACATCCTGGAGACGATGACGCCCACCGAGTTCCTGACCTTCCGCGAGCGGCTGGAGAGCGCCAGCGGCTTCCAGTCCGACCAGTTCCGGGCGCTGGAGTTCTTGCTGGGCCGCAAGCTCCGTGCCTCCATCGAGCGCTTCCCGGAGGGCACGCGCGCCCGCGCGCAGCTCGAGCGGCGGTGGTCCGCGCCCACGCTGTGGGACGCGTTCCTGCGCTACCTGGCCCGCGAGGGCCACCCCGTTCCGGCGGCGCACCTGGAGCGGGACGTGACGGCGCCCGTCGAGGCGTCGCCCGAGATCCAGGCGATCCTGGTGGACGTCTACCGCACGAACCCGAAGAGCACGGAGCTGTGCGAGCGCCTGGTGGACCTGGACGAGGGCGTCATGGAGTGGCGCTACCGGCACGTGAAGATGGTGGAGCGCACCATCGGCGCGAAGCAGGGGCACGGGCGGCTCGGCCGGGTCCCGCTACCTGCGCACCACGCTGAACGAGCCGGCCTTCCCGGACCTGTGGGAGATCCGCACGCAGCTCTGAGCGATCCCGACATGCCTCCCTCCCCGCTCCCGCCCGCCCGCTCCGGCCCGTGCAGCTCTACGGGCCGCACAACGCTCTGGCGACGCACTACTCCGCCTTCCGCGTCTCGGAGCGCCTCCTGTTCACCGGCCACTCGCACCAGGCGTGGCCGGACGTGGGCCGCGAGGCGCAGCAGCAGGCGTGGCTCGACGCCGCCGAGCTGGTGGACGACAAGTGGGAGCGCGCCTTCGAGAAGTACGAGCGCGTATGTCGCGGGTTCTCGAAGCTGCTCGGCGACGAGGACGGCGACATCGCGCTCGGCTCCAACACCCACGAGCTGGTCGTGCGCCTCCTGTCCGCGCTGCCGCTGCGGGAGCGGCCGCGCCTGGTGACCACGGACGCCGAGTTCCACTCGATCCGGCGCCAGCTCGACCGGCTGGCCGAGGAGGGCCTCGTCGAGGTCGTGAAGGTGGCGGGCTACCCGTCGTGGGGCGCCGCCGACCGCCTGGCCGCCGCGGTGGACGACCGCACCGCCGCGGTGCTCGCGTCGGCGGTGTTCTTCGAGCGTGGCCATTGCGTCCCCGGGCCTGGCCCGGGTGGCCGAGGCGTGCGCGCGCCACGGCGCCGAGCTGCTCGTCGACGCCTACCACGCCCTGGGCGCGATCCCCTTCCGCCTGGCCGAACACGGACTGGAGCGGGCGTTCGTGGTGGGCGGCGGCTACAAGTACCTGCAGCTCGGTGAGGGCAACTGCTTCCTGCGCACGCCGCCCGACTGCCGGATGCGTCCGGTGGTCACGGGATGGTTCAGCGAGTTCGCCGAGCTCGCCGACGCGCAGGACCCGGGACGGGTGCGCTACGGGGCGGGCGGCGCGCGCTTCGCCGGCTCCACCTACGACCCCACGTCGCACTACCGGGCGGCCGCGGTGATGGACTTCTTCGAGGAGCAGGGCCTGGAGCCGGCGCTTCTGCGCGAGGTCTCGGAGCACCAGGTGGGCGTCCTCGTGGACACCTTCCGCGAGCTGGACCTCTCCCCCGCGGTGGTCGCGCTCGACGAGACCGTGCGCCGGGAGGACCGGGGCGGATTCCTCGCGCTGGCCGCGCGAGACGCGGGGCGCATCTCCGCCGCCTTGAGGGAGCGCGGAGTACACACCGACGCCCGGGGCAGCTACCTCCGCTTCGGGCCCGCGCCCTACCTGACGGACGCGCAGCTCGTGGCGGCGATGGAGGCGCTGGGGGAGGTCGTGGCCTAGCCGCTCACGATCCCACCCGCTCGAACTCGATCCCCGTCACGCGCCCGGCGAAGACGCGGAACCCCGTCACCCGCCCGCCGTCCCGGACGAAGGTCAGCGTCGCCGGTCCGAAGAACTCGTCCGCGATCCCCGGCTGCAGCGTCTCGCGGTCCCCGTTCGGGAGCGTGACCGCCAAGCCGTCCCCGGCCGCCTCGAGCGTCCAAGACGCGTCGAGCTCCGTGCTCCGGTACGTGCCGGCGAGGGCGGCGAGGGCATCGGGGGAGGGCGGGGCGATCGCCACCTCGCGATACGTGGCGGTGCCCAGCGTCGCGCGGGCCACGCCTCCCTCGTCGGAGAAGCGGACCGGCACGCCCCCTGGACCGCGGAAGGTGGACGCGTCCAGCGGGACGAGGCGCGTGGCCCCCGGCCGCAGCACCAGGGCGCCGTCCTGCACCGCGACGCCGACGTACTGGGGACGCTCCGGATGGCGGTAGAGGCCAGCCCACCGCGCGAGCTGGGTGTCCGTGAGAGAGACCGCCGGCGCGTCCGGGGCCGCGGCCACCACGGTGGGCGCCTCGGTGAAGGCGTCGGTCAGCACCAGGTCCGCGACGGCCGTAGCGTATTGCCCCGGGTTCGCGTCCGCCCGGTTGCACTCCACGATCACGCTGGTGCGCTGTTCCGGAAAGCGCGTGAGCTGCGCCCGGAAGCCTGCCCACGACCCACCGTGCTGCACGCGTCGGAGGCCGCGGTAGCGATCGATGGAGAGGCCCATGGCGTAGGCGATGGTGTCGCCGGAGTCGAGGACGCCCCGCGTCTGGATCCGCTCCAGCAGCCCGGGTCCGCCCACCACGGGGTCGTAGAAGTTGGCGTCCCACTTCGCCAGGTCCTCGATGGAGGTGATCACCTGGCCGTCTCCGCCCATCTGGAAGTTCCAGGCGTGGTCGATCCTCCATCCGTGCTCGCGGTCGGGCGCGTAGCCCGTGGCGCGCTCGGCGAGGATCTCCGTGTTGCGGTCCCAGATGGAGGTATGGGCCATCCCCAGCGGGTCGAAGACGCGCCGCTCCAGGAACGTGCGCAGCGACTCCCCGGTGGCGCGGCGCACGATGTTGGCGAGCATGAGATACCCGGAGTTGGAGTAGAGGTACTCGGAGCCCGGCGTGAAGTTGAGCGCCTTCTGGCGCACGATGACGTCGATGCCGTCCTGCTCGTCGAAGACGTCGTCGAAGTCGAAGCCCGCCATCGACAGAAGGGTGAGGTAGTCGCGCACGCCGCTGGTGTGGTTGAGGAGGTGGCGGATCGTGATCGGGTGGCCGTAGTCCGGAAGCTCCGGGATCCAGCGGTGCACGTCGTCGTCGATGGACAGGACGCCGTCCATGTCCAGAAGGGCGATGGCCGTGGCCGTGAACTGCTTCGACACCGAGCCGATGTCGAACACCGACGCCGTGGTGAGGGGGACCTTCCAGTCCATGTTGGCCAACCCGTAGCCACGGCCGTACGCCAGCTTGCCGTTCCGCACGATGCCCAGCGCGCATCCGGGCTCGTCGCGTCCGACGAAGGCGAACACCGAGTCGACGCCACGCTGCACCGAGTCGGGGAGCGTCCAGCGCTGGGCGGACACGGCCATGGGGGACAGCGCCGCGGCGAGGGCGAAGAGCGAGGCGGCGGCGGTGTGGAGACGCGGGAGCATCGGTCTCTCCTCGGGC
This sequence comes from uncultured Gemmatimonadales bacterium, assembly GCA_963848895.1. Lineage (GTDB taxonomy): Bacteria > Gemmatimonadota > Gemmatimonadetes > Longimicrobiales > Gaopeijiaceae > SZUA-318. Next base: position 27,206 of record CAWKGE010000008.1, on the reverse strand, counting down.
GAACGTGATGCGGGGAGTGTACGGGGCGGGCGGCGCCGGCGGGAGTGGGGCGCCAACGGCACGACCGCCCAGCCGCCGACACCAGCCGGACGAAGATCCTTGCGGGCAGCCGGCCGGCCATCCATCCTGTCGCCTCCATCTCTCGTGGACCTATCGATCGCGCGGCATATCCGCGTGCGCGTGGACATAGGTGGTTCAGACTTGGAGCAACCGATGCGTGCCATGCTGGTGGCAGGAATCGTGTTGGTCGGTACGGGCGCGTGCGCGCAGCAGGGTGGGGACGCGGAATCGGCCGGCGGGGCCGCCGCGGCGTCCACGGCCGTCGCACCCGCACCTCGTGAGGTCCGGTTCGTCGCGCGGGACTTCGCCTTCGACGGGCCCGACACCATCCCGGCGGGGATGACCACGTTCGTCCTGCAGAACGACGGACCCGGGTACCACCACATCCAGCTCGTCCGCCTGGAGGACGGGATGACGCTGGCGGACCTGGAGGCGGCGGCGGCCAAGATCAAGCCCGGGGACACGCCGCCCCCGTGGCTGCACGTGGCGGGCGGCGTGAACCCTCCGGATCCCGGGGCCCAGACCCGCACCACCTTCGCCATCGAGCCGGGTGATTATGCCGTCGTCTGCTTCGTGGACATCCCGGATCACGTGCCCCACCTGATGAAGGGCATGGCCCGGGCGCTCACGGTGACGGCGTCGGACGCGCCGGCGGCCGCCCCGCCGACGGAGGACCTCACGCTCACGCTGGCGGACTACTCCTTCTCCTTCTCCGCGCCGCCCACTGCCGGACGCCACGTGGTCAAGGTGGTGAACGGCGGACCGCAACCCCACGAGGTCGTCATCTTCCGCCTCAAGCCCGGCATGGGCATGGCCGACTTCCAGCGGTGGGGGGAGACCTTCGAGGAGCCGGTCCCCGTCGACTTCCTGGGCGGGCCGGCCAACATGGCGGTGGGGCAGGAGGCGTGGGTGCCGGTGGACCTCACGCCCGGCGACTACATCCTGACCTGCTTCTACTACGACGCCGGGGACGGCATGCCCCACATCATGCACGGGATGCTCCTGCCGTTCACGGTCGCCTGAGGGTCAGCTCCTCGACGCGCCGCTCCAGGTGCGCCCGCACTGGGCGCGTTGCGGCACGCCATCAGCGCCCGCCGCGTCTCCACCGCGGCCTCCTCCCGGCGCCCGGCCAGGGCCAGGAGGTGGCCGCGGGTGGCGGGGAGGAGGTGGTAGCCCGGGAGCGACGCGGGATCCACGGCGTCGAGGGCCTCGAGCCCGGCGTCCGCGCCGCGGGCCAGCGCCAGCGCCACGGCCCGATTGAGCGCCACCACCGGCGAGGGCGCCACCTCGGCGAGGAGGTCGTACAGGTCGAGGATGCGCGCCCAGTCGGTCTCCTTCCACGAGGGTGCCGCGGCGTGTCCCGACGCGATCCCGGCCTCCAGGTGCCAGCGCGTGAGCCGATCCGCCTCGGTGGCGCGCTCCAGCCGGCGGAAGCCCTCGGCCACGAGGGCGCGGTCCCAGAGAGCCCGATCCTGGTCCGCCAGGAGGACCAGGGATCCGTCATCCCCCTCCCTCGCCGGGAGGCGGCTCGCCTGGAAGAGGAGGAGCGCGAGGAGGGCGTCCACCTCGGGGGCGCCGAGCACCGGGTGGTCCGCGAGGATGCGCGCGAGCCGGATGGCCTCCCCACACAGCTCGGCCCGCACCAGCGCATCGCCTTCCGAGGCCGCGTAGCCCTCGTTGAACATCAGGTAGAGGACGGCGAGCACGGTCTCCCGCTGCTCGTGGGAGAGCCCGTCGGCGGGAAGCTCCAGGGAGAGCCCCCGCTCGGCGACAGCCCGTTTGGCGCGTACGATGCGCTGCTGCACCGTCGCGCGGGACGTCAGGAAGGCCGCCGCGATCTCGTCGGTGGACAGCCCGCCCACGGTGCGCAGCGTCAGGGCGACGCGGGCGTCGGCGGGGAGGGCGGGGTGGCAGCACATCAGGAGCATAGCGAGCTCGTCGTCGAACGCGCCCGGCGCCTCGGGCGCGGACGGGGCGATGAGCGCCAGGCGCTCCGGGGCCACGCTCTCCTCGACGCGTCCGCGGCGGCGCAGGACGTCCAGGGCGCGGTTCTTCGCCACCCGGAAGATCCACGCCTCCGGGTCGCAGGGGATCCCCTCGTACGGCCAGATCTGGAGCGCCTTCAGGAGCGCGTCCTGCACCACCTCCTCCGCCAGGTCCAGCTCGTGGGCACCCAGGGCGCAGCACAGGGACGAGACCAGCCGCCCCGCACACCGCCGGAAGAGGTGGTCGACCAGCGGGGCGACGGGCCGCGCCCGCCCGTCGCCCGCGGGCGCGTCCGCATGGCTCATCGCACGTCCAGAATCTCGATCTCGCGGATCTCCAGCCCGCCGTGCTCCAGGTGCGGGTGCGACGCCATGGTCTCCACCGCGTCGTCCAGGTCGTTGGCTTCGATGACCCAGAAACCGCCGATGATCTCCTTCCCCTCGGCGAAGGGCCCATCGGTGACGCTCACGCCGCCGCCGGCGCCGCGCACGACCCGGCCCTCCCCGTCGCGCAGCTTGTGCGACAGGTGGACGCGGCCGCGGGCCCTCATCTCCTCGGTCCACTTCGTGTAGCGCTCGATGGCGCGCTGCATCTCCTCGGGGCTGACCTGGAGGGCGGCGTCCGGCAGGTCGCGCGCCAGTACGATGAACTTCGGCATGGGTTCCTCCGTCGTCGGGTGTCGGTGCGGGGAGGGCGATCCAACCCTCCGTGTCACCCTTCCGGACGATCGGCGGGGGGCTCGATCGACACCGCGTCGCCCACGCGTACCTCTCCGTCGTCCAGCACGGTGCCGAAGGCCCCGCCGCCCCAGCTCTCGCCCAGCGCAGCCCGCAGCCCCGGGCATTGCTCGTCCATCCGCTCGCAGGGTCGGGTCTCGCCGTGGAGGAGGATGCGCACGCCGCCCACCGTGAGGACGTGGCGGCGCGAATCTTCCAGACGGATGCCGCTCACCATCAGGTTGGCGCGGCGCATGGCGGGGCGCGCGGCGGGGAGCGTCCGCCGGATGCGATCGAACGCCTCGCGCTCGATGACCGTGACCTGGCGCTTGCCGCCCTGGTCCGCGTTGCCGACGATACCGCGGTCCGCGACCAGGTCGGCCGCCTCCGCGGGGTCCATCGGGCCCCGCTTCATGCGCTTGATCCAGATCGCTTCCAGCCGTCCTTGTCCGCTCATGCCGCCGTCCGCCGCGTGAAGTGTCTTTACGGGGAGCCCCTCGTCGACCAAGGATAGGCGCGCGGCGTACATGTGTGCTATGCTGCGCGCGCGACTTCGTCCCCCGGAGCGGGAGGTACCCTGGCCCTGCGGCTGCACGTCGAGCTGGTCTACGACCCCGGCTGCCCCAACGTGGGCAAGGCGCGCGAGGTGCTGTCGCGCGCGCTCCAGGAAGTGGGGGCTCCGGCGGTGTGGACGGAGTGGAACAGCGGCGACGTGACGTGCCCGGAGACGCACCGCGGGTTCGGCTCGCCCACGGTGCTGGTGAACGGGAAGGACGTGGCGCCCGGTCCGCACCCGTGGGTGCGCCACGAGGACGCGACCGGTCCGCGCTGCCGCATTTACATGGACGGCGCCAGGACGCTGGGGGTGCCGCCCATCGCGAAGATCGTGGGCGCGCTTCTGGCCGTGCTGGGACCTGAGGTGGGTTGAGGGGAAGCATCGCCGGTCAGAAACGTCCAATCATCCGGACGCGGGCTCCGAGCAGGTTGTACGTCGTGACGCGCCGCCCTGCTCGCGAGGGCGCGGGATTCCCGGACACATGGAGGTGAACGCGATGGGCGCAGGCACGCTCAATTGGTTGGCGATCGTGGCGGCGGCCGTGAGCAGCTTCGCCATCGGCGGGCTGTGGTACGGCCCGCTCTTCGGCAAGGCGTGGATGCGGGCCAGCGGGATGACCGAGGAGAAGGCGGGCCAGGGCCGGATGGGGATGATCTTCGGGCTCTCGTTCGTACTGGAGCTCCTCGCCGCCGCCGTGCTGGCGATGTTCATCGGCTCGGAGGCCTCGATCGGCTTCGCGGTGGCGGCCGGCTCCTCGGTGGGCCTGTTCTGGGTCGCGCCCGCGTTCGGGGTCGTCTACCTGTTCGAGCAGCGCTCCTTCGCGCACTGGGCGTTGAACGCGGGCTACCACGTCGTGGCCTTCACGGTCATGGGCCTCATCCTCGGCGCTTGGCACTGAGCGCTCGGCGGACCGCGGCCCTCGCGCTGTGCTCGGCGGCGGGTGCGTGGATGGGCGCCTGCGCGCCCGGGCCTCCGGGGGCATGGAGCCCCGACACGGCAACCGTCCTCTATACGGCGTCGCCGGAGGGGGACGCCGAGCTCTTCGTGCGTCACGGCGCCGCGGGCGAGCCGGTCGACCTGACCCGCAGTGCCGGGCAGGACCACTGGGGCGGGTGGTCGCCGGACGGCACACGCATCGTCTTCCAGACGCTGAGGGACGGGAACCGCGAGGTCTACGTCATGGGGGCCGACGGCTCCGGTCCTGTGAACCTGAGCCGGAACGAGGCCGAGGACCTCCTTCCCGAGTGGTCGCCCGACGGGGCGCGCATCCTCTTCTTCTCCGACCGGGGAGTGCCGCGCGGTCCCAACGGCGAGCTCGCCGGCCACCTGTGGGTCATGGACGCGGACGGAAGCGGCCAGCGCCGCCTGACGCGCGAGCCGCTCCCCTCCAGCTACGCCGCGGCGTGGTCGCCCGACGGAAGGGCGGTGCTCATGGTGCGCCCCGTCGCCGGGGACGCGGACCTCCACCTCCTCGATCCCGAGACCGGCGAGGAGCGCGTACTCCTGGCGCGCGCCGGCGCGGACGGCTCGGGTCGGTTCAGCCCGGACGGCACGCGGATCGCGTTCCACGCCACGGTGGGGGAGGAGTCGCGCATCGCCGTCGTGGCTGCCGACGGGAGCGGGCTGCGGTTCCTGACGGAGAGCGGCCTCCACTACTACCCGACCTGGTCGCCGGACGGGCGCTGGCTGCTCTTCACCGGCGCGCCCCCCGGCGCGACCCGCAACGACCTGCTTGTGGTGTCGGCTGACGGGGGTGCGGTCACGCCGTTGGTCGCCGGCCCGGGCGACGAGCGCTCCGGGAGTTGGACGCCCGTACCGGACTCGCGCTGAGCGGGCCCATACAAGAGATTCGCGTCCATGTCCGGATTCGTCGTCTACGCCCACCCGCCCTCGCCGGCGCTCGCCCCCTTCGTGGAGACGTTCTGGGGGGTGAGGGGCGTGGCGCACTTCCACGTGGAGTCGGTGCTGCCCAACGGCGCGACCGAGGTGATGGTCAACCTGGGGCCGGTCCAGGAGGTGGTCGCCTACGGGGAGCGGGAGGCGCGCGACGGCTTCCGCCGCGCCTGGATCGCGGGCATCCAGGACCAGCGCCTCGTGCACGCGTCGGCGCACGGGGCGGATCACGTGGCTGCGCGCTTCCACCCCGGGGGTGCCCACGCCTTCTTCGGCCTGCCGATGGACGAGCTCACCGACCGGGTGGTGGAGTTGGAGGACGTGGTGGGCCGCCCGGCGGCCGAGGCGCTGTGGGCACGGGTGCGGGAGGCGCCCGACGACGAGGCCCGGTGCCGCGCCCTCGAGGCGTGGCTGCTGGAGCGGCGGCGCGCCGTGCACCCGTACTTCGCCACGGTGCGCCGGGCCATCGACATCCTGCGGGACCGGAGCTGGGGGACGCCCGTGGGGGAAGCGTGTGCGCGGCTGGGCCTCAGCCACCGACACCTGGTGAAGCAGTTCCGCCATACCGTCGGCCTGACGCCGAAGGTGTACGCCCGCGTCGAGCGTTTCCAGGGCGTGGTCGCCGCCTGCCGCGGACGCGACGAGGTGCCATGGTCGCGAGTGGCGGCGCGCTTCGGCTACGCCGACCAGTCGCACCTGATCCGCGAGTTCCGGCGGCTGGCGATGGTGACGCCGGAGGAGTTCCTTGAGCGGCGCACGCCGGACGAGTCGGCCGTGGTCGTCGAGTAGGTTTTCCCCTACGCCTCCGCCCGCGCCGCCCGCCACGAGCGGGTCCACTCCACGTGCCCTCGGGCGGACAGCATCAGGAAGACCGCGTACAGGAAGGCGGTGAGCAGGAGTCCTCGGCTGATCCACAGCCCGATGTAGACCACGTCGAGGCACACCCACAGCGCCCAGTTCTCCAGGTACTTCCGGCTCATCATGAACTGGGCGCACAGGCTGCCCGCCGTGAGGGCCGCGTCCAGCCAGGGGAGCGCGGCGTCGGTGTAGCGCGCCAGGCCCCAGCCCAACGCCACGGCGAACGCCACGGCGAGCAAGGGGAGCGCCACGCGCCACCCAGGCGGGGTGCGCGACACCTTCAGGGGCGAGTGCTCCGCTCCCCCGAACAGCCAGTGGTACCACCCGTACAGCGCGATGCCGGCGTAGAAGAGCTGCAGCCCCGACTGCGCGTACAGGCGCTGGTCGCCGAAGATCACGAAGTAGAGGAGCACGTTCACCAGCGACGTCGGCCACGCCCAGATCCGCTCCTTCACGGAGAGCCAGACCGAGACGATGCCGAAGAGGACGGCGATGGGCTCGAGGGTGCTCATGGGCGGGGTCGCCTCACGTGACCGGCTTCTTGTCCACCCCCTTCACCCACTTCCCGTACCACGCCAGGTAGCGCTCGTAGCGGTCCTTCTGGTAGGAGGGGACGCGGATGCCGTGGCCCTGCCCGGGGTAGACGACGAGCTCGGTGGGCACGCCCCGGCGGCGCAGCACCTGGTAGAGCTGCTCGCCGTTCTGGATGGGGACGTTCCAGTCCTCCTCGCCGCCCATCACCAGCGTGGGCGTGGTGATGTCCTGCGCCCGGTTGAAGGGGCTGATGCGCTCCCAGGTGGCGCGGTTTCCGTCCTGCCAGGGGAGGCCCAGCTCGTGCTCCCAGTACCACTGGTAGTGGTCGTGGCCGTAGTTGGCGACGTAGAGCACCTCGCTGGCGCCGCTGACGGCGCCCTTGAAGCGGTGCGTCTGGGTGATCACGTAGTCGGTGAGGATCCCGCCGTACGACCACCCGCCCACCCCCATGCGGTCGGCATCGCCCCACCCCTGGGCGAGCACGTAGTCCACGCCGGCCATGACGTCCTGGAAGTCCTTGTTGCCCCAGTCGGCGAAGATCGCCTGGCTGAACGCCTGGCCGTAGCCGGAGGAGCCCCGGGGATTCGTGTACACGACCACGTAGCCGTCGGCGGCGAACATCTGCGCCTCGAAGTTGAACGAATGGCTGAACTGGCTCACCGGCCCGCCGTGGATGCGGAGCAGCACCGGTCGCTTCTGCCCCTCCTGGAAATCCGGCGGGAAGCAGACGAAGCCCTCGATCTCCGTGCCGTCGGCGCTGGCGAAGTGGATGTTCCTCGTCTCCCCCAGGGCGACCCCGGACAGCCACGCGTCGTTGGCGTGGGTGAGGCGCACGAGCTTCGCAGAGCCGCCTCCGACGCCGTCCAGGCGGTGGATCTCCGCCGGCCCGTCGAGGGTGCCCACCTCCACGGCGAACGTCCCGCCCGCCCAGTCGAAGGCGCCCGCGGAGATCGGCCCCGCCACCGGGCGATCGAGGCCCGAGCCGTCGGGGTGGATGCGCGCGACGTGGTCCTCGCCGGAGTCCTCCAGGCCGAACCAGATCCAGCGGCCGTCGTCGCTGAAGCGCGGGCTCGACGGGTTGCGGTCGAGGGCCTTCGTGAGGATGCGCGCCTCACCGCCCGCGGAGGGGACGACGGCCAGGTACGACGTCGCGTACCAGATCGCCTTCACGTCCGTCGTCGTGACGTACGCGATCGCGCGCCCGTCGGGGCTCCAGGCGGGCTGGGTGTCCGCGCCTGGGTTCGTGGTCAGGCGCACGGGCGCGTCCGTCGGCTCGGCGAGCCCGGCGTCCACGATCCAGATCTCCGAGTTGGGATCGAGGTCGGGGTCCTCCGTGCGCGTCGACACGAAGGCGACCTTCGTCCCGTCCGGGCTCCACGCCGGCTGGCTCTCGTCCCAGCGGCCCGTGGTGAGCTGGCGGAGCTCCTTCGTGGCGACGTCGAAGACGTACAGGTGCGTGTGCCGGTCGCCGGTCAGGTAGCCGACGCCATCGCGCTTGAACTCCAGGCGGTCGATGACCCACGGGTCCCGGGGGGCGTTCTCCTTCTTCTCCTCGTCGGCCTTCGGGTCGGGGTCGCGGATCGTCAGCAGCAGCCGTCCCCCGTCGGGGCTCCAGGCGTAGCCACCCACGCCCTGCTTCACGTCGGTGAGGGCCCAGGCCTCGCCGCCCCGTCGGTCCAGGACCCAGACCTGCGTCTCGCCGCCGTCCCGCGCCGCCAGGAAGGAGATGTACCTGCCCGTCCGGGCTCCAGTCGGGCGAGGACGCCGACTTCCCCTCGGCGGTGAGGGGAACCGCCTCACCCCCGGCGGCCGGGACCATCCAGACGCGCGTCGCGCTCTTCTCGTCCTCCAGCGAGGTGCGCGACACCGTGTACGCGATCCACGCCCCGTCCGGGCTCACCTGCGGCGAGCCCACCCGCTCGATGCGGAACAGGTCGTCCACGGTCAGGTGGCGCGGGGCGGCGTCCTGCGCGGCGAGGGGCGCGGGTGCGGCCAGGAAGAGCGCTGCGGCCAGGTGGAGAGAGGGGGAGGAGGGAAGCGGGGCGGGGGATCGCGGAGCCATTGCGTGCGGCCGAGGTCGGAGTGGAGAGGAGCCGGGTCGCACCAACGTGCGGACGGCCGATGCGGCGGGCAATGCGGAGGGACGCGGCTCCGCGCGTCGACCGGATCCGTCCATTCCAACCTTCCGCCCGCGCGCGCCGTCCGAACCTTCGAGACGGGTACGAGAGAGGCTCTCCTCGCCGCTCTCGTAGCATAAAAAGTAGACTACGCGAAGCCCGTACCACCTCTACCTCCGACGCGGAGCCCCCATGCCCAAGCTCGGCGAGTTCGAACTCCTGGTGCTGATGTCGATCCTCCGGCAGGAGGACGCCCCGTACGCGAACCGGGTCCGGGACGACCTGGAGGAGAACGCCGAGCGGCGCGTGACCCGCGGCGCCCTCTACCGCACCATCGACCGGCTGGCGGAGAAGGGCTTCCTGCGCTGGGAGATGGAGCCCAGCGAGGTCCCGGAGCGGGGCGGCCACCCCATGCGCCGCCTGCTGGTCACCGAGCAGGGCCGCGAGGCGGTGCGCCAGGCGCGGGACGTCCTGCTGGACTACTTCCGCGGCCTGGGCCCGCCGCTGGACGAAGCATGACGCCGACGACGCCTCCCCGCTTCCCGCGCCGCCTGCTGGAGCGCGCCCTGGCGGACGACCCCGCCGGGCCGGCCATCCTCGGCGACCTGCACGAGGACTTCGTGCGCCTCGCCCGGGAGCGCGGTGCACGGCGCGGCACGGCGCTGGTACGCGCGAGAGGCGACGCTCCTCGCCACGGGCATCCACGCGCGCCGGCTTGCGACGCGCCTCTTCCGAGTCCTCGACACACCCACCGGAGACAGCCTCATGACCGGATCGACCCTCCTCGCACGGCCTGGCCCAGGACGGTGCGTACGCCGCGCGCACGCTGCGGCGTACCCCTGGGTTCGCCCTCTTCACGGCCGCGGTGATCGGGCTGGGCGTGGGCGCGGCCACCGCGGTGTTCAGCGTCCTGAAGCCGCTGATCCTGGCGCCGCTCCCCTTCGAGGACCCCGGGGCGCTGGTGTGGGTCGCCAACGCGGCGCGGCCCGGCGCGACGTCGCTGTCGGCGTTCACGTCGCGCACGTCGAACCTGACGGACTTCCGGGAGCGGGCCCGCTCCTTCGAGGGCCTCACCGGCTACAACGCCTTCTTCGACCAGGGCGCCTACACGCTTACCGGCGACGGCGAGCCCGAGCGCCTGGTGGGGGCCGGCGTCGCCGACGACTTCCTCGACGTGCTGGGTGTCCGGCCGCTCCTGGGCCGCGACTTCACCCCGGAGGAGGGCGTGTGGGACGGCCCGCGCGCGGTCATGCTCACCCACGGCTTCTGGGTGCGGCGCTTCGCCGCCGACCCGGGCATCGTCGGGCGGGCGATCACGCTGAACGACGAGCCGTGGACGGTGGTGGGCGTGTTGCCGGCGTCCTTCGACTTCTCGTCGATCTTCAGCCCCGGCGTGAGCGTGGACTTCCTCCTCCCCTGGCCCGTCTCGCCGACGAGACCGACCGGTGGGGCAACACCACGTTCATGATCGGGCGCCTGCGTCCCGGCGTGTCGCCCCGAGGCGGCGCAGGACGAGCTGGACGCCATCGTGGCGGCGCTCAAGGAGGAGCAGCCGCGCCGCTGGGGGCTGGGCGCGAAGGTCGACCCCCTGCAGGCGCACATCGCCGGCCCCTTCCGCCCGGCGCTCCTCCTGCTGGCGGCGGCGGCCGGCACGCTCCTGCTCATCGTGTGCGTGAACGTCTCGAACCTGATCCTGGCGCGGGCGCCCGGGTCGGGCCCGCGAGGTGGCGGTGCGCAAGGCGCTGGGGGCGTCCCGCGGCCGGCTGGTGCGCCAGCTCCTCCTGGAGACGCTGGCGATCGCCGCTGGCGGGCGCGGCGCTGGGCAGCCGTGCTGGCGTGGGGCGCGACGCACCTGGTCGCGGGGAACGCGGCGAGCCGGATCCCGCTCCTGTCCGGCGTGCGCGTCGACGGCGCCGCGCTCCTGTTCGCGGCGGCGGTGGCGGTGGCTCACCGGGCCTCCTGGTCGGCCTGGTGCCGGCGCTCCAGGTGGCCGAGGGCGGCGAGGCCACCGTGCTGCGCTCCGGCGGCCGGGGCGCCAGCGCCAGCCGGAGCGCGCGGCGCATGCGGGAGACGCTGGTGATCGCCGAGGTGACGCTGGCCTGCGTGCTCCTGGTCGCCGGCGGGCTGCTGGTGCGCAGCTTCCGCGCCGTGCTGGACGTCGACCTCGGCTTCGACCCGGCACACCTGGTCGCGTGGCAGCTCAACCCCAGCGCGGACTTCCGGTCCGAGCTCGAGCGCACCGACTTCTACGCTGCCCTCGCCGACCGCGTGGCGGCGGTCCCGGGCGTCGAGCGGCGTCGGCTTCGTGGACGCGTCGCCCCTGGGCCGCAACCGCACGTGGGGGTTCCGCGTGGCCGACCGACCGGAGGCCGAGGACGCGCCCGGCTTCTCCCTCTTCCCCCACATGGTGGACCCCGGCTACCTCCCGGCCATGGGCATCCCTCTGGTCGCCGGCCGCAACTTCACCCGAGACGACGTCGAGGACTCCGAGCCGGTCGTGATGATCAACGAGACCGGCGCGCGCCAGCGCCTTCCCCGGCGAGGAGGCGGTGGGCCGGCGGATCCTGCAGAGGAGGCCGACGATGGTGCGGACCATCGTGGGTGTCGTGAAGGACGTGCGCCACCTCTCCCCGGAGCTGGACCCCGGCATCGAGGTCTACTTCCCGTTGACGCAGATGCGGCCGACTTCGGCACGCTGGACATGGTCGTGCGATCCACGCTGCCCGACGCCCGGACGGCGACGGCGGTGTCGGCCGTGCTGCGGGAGATCGATCCGTCGATGCCTACCCGCGAGTTCTGGACGATGGAGTCGCGGGTGGACCGCGCCGTGTCCGCGCGCCGCTTCACCCTGGGGATCCTCGCCGCCTTCGGCGTCGCGGCGCTCCTCCTGGCCGGGCTCGGCATCTACGGCGTGCTGGCGCACTCCGTGGCCGAGCGCACGCCGGAGATCGGCATCCGCATGGCCCTCGGCGCCTCGGCGGGTGGGGTGGTGCGGAGCGTGCTGGGCCGCACGCTGGCGCTGGCGGCCATGGGCATCGTGGCGGGAGCGCTCCTGTCGCTGGTGGGCGGCCGGCTGGTCGGCCTCGCTCCTCTTCGGCGTGCGCGCCACGGACCCGGCGACGTACGTCGGGATGGGGCTCGCTCCTCCTCATCATCGCGGGAGCGGCGGGGGCGCTGCCGGCGCTCCGTGCCGCGCGCACGACGGGGATCCGCGCCCTGAGGGCCGAGTAGCGGAGGGGGCGGAGCCGTTCGGCTCGCCGCGCCCCGTCCGGCGAAGACAGAGCCGGCTCCCCGCGTCCTGCTGCGGGGAGCCGGCCTGGAGCGCACGCCTCGTGGGTGGAGACTGGATTCGTGCGCGAACACCGTCCGGCGTGGAGCCGGGACGGGGGCGCCTTACCTCGCCGGCGGAAGGATCACCTTGTCGATGACGTGGATTACGCCGTTCGACGCCATCACGTCGGCGGTGACGACCTTCGCGTCGTTGATGTAGACGCTACCGTCCTTCATGGAGATGCGCACGTCGGCGCCCTCGACGGTCTTGGCGTGGTCGAGCTTGGCCACCTGATCGGCCGTGACCTTACCTGCCACCACGTGATAGGTGAGGACCTCGATGAGACGATCCTTGTCCTTCAGGAGGGCGTCGAGCGTGCCGGCGGGCAGCGCGGCGAAGGCCTCGTCCGTGGGGGCGAAGACCGTGAACGGCCCGTTGCCCTGGAGGGTCTCCACCAGGCCTGCGGCCTCGAGAGCCTTCGCCAGCGTCGTGAACGACCCGGCCTCCACGGCCACGGTGACGATGTCCTTCTGGCTCATCGGGGTCGGGTTCATCTGGGCGGTTACGGCCACGGGGGCCGCGACGAGGGCCGCCGCGGCGGCCATGAGGGTCAGCTTGCGAATCATCGGTAGGACTCCGCGCTACGAGGTATGCTGTTCAATCTCTGTCCAAGAATGTGCACTCCTCTGCTTCTGATGTCAAGACTCTGTCCAAATTCTAAGTTTGACAAAGCTTTTACGGTCGGCTATCGTGGCTCATGTCTACGACGCACGAACCCCGTCATCCGATCCGGGTGGTAGCGCAGAGGACCGGGCTCACGCCCGCCACCCTGCGCGCGTGGGAGCGCCGGTATCAGGTGGTCGACCCCGCACGATCCGAAGGCGGCCAGCGCCTGTACTCCGACCGGGACGTGGAGCGTCTGCGGCGGCTGCACGCGCTCACCGAGGCCGGGCGGCCCATCAGCCTCATTGCGTCGCTGCCGGACGAGGAGCTGGAGCAGCTCCATGCCGAGGACCGGAGCCGCCGCTACGTGCCGACGACGACCGAGTCCGCCAACGGGCGCAACGACGTCGAAGCCCTGGTGACCTCGGCGTTCGAGCGGGTGGCAGGGCTGGACGGGGACGGGCTGGAGGCGGTGCTGCGGCGGGCCGCAGTCACCCTCGGTGTCCACACGTTCCTGGAGGACGTGGTCACGCCCCTCCTCCACCGGGTGGGCGACGCATGGGCGCGTGACACCCTCGGCCCCGCGCACGAGCACCTGTGCACCGGCGTGATCCAGAGCGTGCTCGCCTGGCTGCACGAGCCGGTGGCGGGCGGGGCGAACGGCCCGCGCCTGGTGGTAGCGACGCTCCCCGGCGAGCGCCACGAACTCGGGGCGATGCTCGTCGCCGCCGCCGCGGGGCTCGAGGGGTGGCAGGTCACCTACCTCGGTGTGGACCTCCCGGCCGACGAGATCGCCCGGGCCGCCCGGGCGGTGGGCGCGCGCGCCGTAGCGCTGAGCGTGGTGAACGCCGATACGGTGTCCGGTGCGGTGGACGCGTTGGGCGCGCTGCGGCGGGCCCTCGGTCCTGGCGTGGGCCTGCTGGTGGGGGGCGCGGCGGCCGCGCGGATGAGCGGCAAGGCGCTCCCCGCGGGCGTGGAGCGGCTCGAGAACCTGGCCGGGCTGGTGGAGGCTCTCGGACGCCTCGCCTGAAGGGTCGGTGCCGCTACATTCCCGCCTGCTCCCGCACGTAGCGGGCGGCCGCCTCGTGGGTGGCGAACCACGCGCCGCCCTTCGCCTGTATGTGGTCGATCAGCCCCTCGAGGGCCACGATGCGCGAGCGGTGGCCGCTGATGTGCGGGTGCATGGTGAGGAGGAACATCGTGCGCTCCTCCCACGCCTTGTCGAACTCGTCGATCCACACCTGCATCACGTCCCGCGGCGCGCTGTAGCTGTTGCCCTGCGGGTTGAAGAGGGGCGCGTCGTCGAGGATCCACTCCACCGGCAGCTCGACGACGCCCGTCGGCTCGCCCGCCTGCACCAGCTCGTAGGGCCGGTCGTCCGCCATGAGGGAGCTCTCGTAGAGGAAGCCCATGTCGCGCACGATCGAGAGCGTGTTCGGGCTGAAGTTCCACGAGGGGGCGCGGTAGCCCACCGGCCGCCCGCCCGCGATCTCGGTCACCGCGTCCACGGCCTCCTGGAGGAGGCGCCGCTCGGTGGGCCCGTCCAGCGCCGAGTTGCGCTCGTGGATCCACCCGTGGACGGCGATCTCGTGCATCCCCGCCGCCTGGATCATCCCGGCCTGCTCCGGCGCGATCTTCAGGCTCCAGGCCGGGAAGAAGAAGGTGGCGGGCACCCGCTCCCGCTCCAGGAGCCGGAGGATGCGCGGCAGCGCCGTCCGGTGCCCGTACTGTCCCTGGGAGAGCGGGCCCACGCTCACGGTGCCGTCCCTCAGCCCCTGCACCGTCTCGTTGTCCACGTCGAAGGAGATGAGCACCGCGACGCGAGCCCCTCCGGGCCACGCGGCCGGCGTCAGGTCGCGGCCCGCGCGTACCTGGTTCACCGCGGCGAAGACCGTCGAGTCCGACCACTCCCAGGGGGGCGGCGCTCCCTCGGCCTCCTCGACGGGGCGGGGCTGCGGGGCGCAGGCTGCCGCGAGGGCGGCGCACAGCGCGGCGGCGAGAGACGGCGGGGGACGGCGTGGCGTGGCGCATGGGGAATCTCCGGTGCGGGGGGTTCCCCAGCCTACGCGCCTGCGGGTCGTTCGGCCAGACGGCCGCGTGCGGTTCCTCCTGCATCGGCGCTGCGGCGCTCCGGTGGACCTCAGCGCGCCGGGTCGCGCCTCGTCCACATCAGAACGGCCCCTGCCGCGCCCAGCGTCCCCCAGTACGTGGTCGCCTCCGTGGGCCTGAGCACCGCCACCGCCTCGAAGGCATTCGGATCGATGAGCACCGCCGCCTCCTCCGGAACCACCATCCCGTTCAGGACCAGGAGCGCGCACCCGTTGCCCCCCATCCCCCGGCCCCGCTGGAGCTGGATGCACAGTCGCGGCACCCCGCTGGTGCTCGTCGCGTTGTCGCCGTTGATGACGTACGCCCCCGGGATCCCCTTCCACCGGATCACGCTGCCGATGTCCCTCTTCACCTGGACCGACTCGATGAAGTCCCGGTCGATCCAGCGGCTCCCGAGACGGGCGGGTGTGAGCCCCATCGGGGTGAGGAGCTCGCTCGCCTCCTGCTCGACCGTGACCTCGAACCCCTCCAGCCCGATGGGGAGCGGCGTCATCATCAGGTCCAGCGGCACCGATCCGCCTTCGTGCATGTCGAGGAGGGGGGAGCGCGTGCGCTCGTAGCCCAGGCGCACGGCCTCCAGCACGTATCGGCCGTTCCCGGGGGGCGCGAGGGTGAAGCGCCCCAGGGAGTCCGCGACGGCCTGCGCCCGCTCGTCGTCGTCCTCGTCCAGCAGGCGGACGATGGCGCCGGGCACCGGGGAGTGGCGCGCGTCGTCGAGCACGCGACCGACGATGGTCTGGGCGTGGAGGGGAGCCGCGGCCACGCCGAGGAGCGCCAGGGCCGCGGCGACGATCGGGCCGGCACCGCCCGGCGTCGCGCGTCGTGCCGCTCCCGGATGCCGCCCCGCGCCCCTCACTCCGGCACGAAGCGGTAGCACCACGCCTCCCCGGCCAGCACCTCCTGCTCGCCCGCGTCGCCGTCGGCGCGGGCGACGCGCACGGCCAGCCGGCACACCGGCTTCGTGTCGTGCACGTCCAGCACCTCCGCCGTCGCGGTGATCCGGTCGCCGATGTAGACCGGCGCGGTGAACTTCCAGTTCTGGGAGAGGAAGACCGTCCCCGGCCCCGGCATGTCCTCGGCGACCAGCGCGTGCAGGATGCCGGTGGTGATCCCCCCCTGCGCCACCAGCCGGCCGAACTTCGTGCGCGCCACGAAGCCCTCGTCGAAGTGGAGGGGGTTGTGGTCGCCGGTGATCTCGGCGTAGGCGCGCACGTGGTCCGCGGTGACCGTCATCGCGCGCGAGGCCTTCTGGCCGACGTTCAGGTCGAGCTTGCCGCTCATCGCGTCTCCGGGCAGGGCGGGGCCGCTCGAGGCCCCGCGGGCAGCAACGCGCCCGCGTCAGGGAGATCCCGACGCGGGCGCCTCGGGCGGCAGCGACTCCATCAGCGTGCGGATCGCGTTCCCGCCCATGATCTTGCGGATATCCTCCTCGCCGAAGCCCTCGTCCAGGAGGGCCTGCGTCAGTCGTACCGTCTGCGACGCGTCGATCATCGCGGCCACGGCGCCGTCCCAGTCCGAGCCCAGCCCCACGTGATCCACCCCCGCCACCCCCACCGCATGCCGCACGGCCCGGGCCCAGTCGGCCGGCGTGGTGCCGCACACCGCCGTATCCCACAGGCCGATGCCCACGACACCGCCCGTGGCCGCGATGGCCGACAGCCTGCCGTCATCCAGATTACGCCGGTTGTCGCAGGTGCCTTTCACCCCCGTGTGCGACACCACCACCGGGCGCGTGGCGACGGCCAGCACGTCGTCGATGAGGGCGGGGGAGGCGTGGGCCAGGTCCACCAGGATGCCCAGCTGCTCCATGCGCGCCACGACCCGCTTGCCGAACGGTGTCAGGCCGCCCTTCTCGACGCCGTGGGCCGAGCCCCCCACCTCGTTGTCGAAGAAGTGGGTGAGGCCGAACATGCGGAAGCCCGCGTCGAAGAGGCGGTCGACGTTGGCGACGTCGTCCTCCAGGGCCTGGGCGCCCTCGATCCCCAGGAGCCCCGCGGCGGTCTCGGGCTCGTCGCGATGCAGCGCGAGGTAGCCCGTCCAGGTCCTCGCGAGTGCGGATGACGGCGAGGCGCCCGTGGCTGTCCGCCGCGAAGCGGCCCAGCTTGTCGGCCTGCCAGAGCGCGCGCTCCAGGAGGCTGCCCCAGGTGCGCAGCGGCCATCCCTCCAGCACGGCCAGCAGCGTGATGTTGTCCGAGTTGCCGGCGTTGGCCTCGATGTTCATCCCCCGGGGCGTCTTCGTCACCGTGGTGAACACCTGCAGGGCCATGCGGCCCTCGATCATGCGCGGGACGTCCGTGTGGCCCCAGGTCCCCCGGCGCAGGAGGCTCCGCCGCCACAGGAGGGCGTCGGCGTGAAGGTCCACCACGTCCAGCGTCGCGTGCAGGCGCCGGGCCGCGTCGCTCACCGGCGGGGCGTCGTCGGGCAGGAGTGTCCGGTTCATCCGCGCGCCCAGCACGCGGGGCGCGACCCCGAAGGCCAGCAGGGCGACGAGGGCCACGACGCCGACGGCCCACCCCAGCAGCACGCGTCGCCTCCGCCGGCTCATTCCGGGACCGACATCGTGCCGCGGCTGACGAAGACCGCCGAGCCGCCCACGCGCACCGCGGTGGTGGCGCCCCCCGACCGGTCCGCCTCGACGTGGATCGTCGAGGGCCGGCCGATCTCCAGCCCCTGCTCCACCGTCCACCGCAGCGAGCCCGCCTCGCTCCCGTCCGCCTTCGACAGGTAGCCGCCCAGCGCCGCCGCCGCCGAGCCCGTGGCCGGGTCCTCGGGCACGCCCGCGGCGGGCGCGAACATGCGCACGTGCACGTCGGCGTCCGGGTCCTCGGCCTCCATGCAGACCAGGTAGACGTGGTCGGCCCACAGCGGAGCGACCAGCCGCTTCCACGGGCCGTGTCCAGCACCGCGCGCACGCACCGCGTCGAGGGAGGCGCACGGGGATCACGTGGTAGGGGAGGCCGCAGGAGACCATCTCCGGGCGCAGGTCCGGGGAGAGGTCGGACGGGTCCAGCCCCACCATGCGCGCCAGGTCCCCATCGGCGCACCGGCGACGGCCGGTGCTCCGGGAGGACCGCGGTGGTGAAGCGCGCGAAGACCGGGTCCCCGTCCTCGAAGCGCACGTCCACCGGCACCGGCCCCACGTTCTCCTCCAGCACCAGCGTGCGCGTCCCGTCGCCGGGCGCGTCATCGAGGTGTGAGGCCAGCCAGATCGCCGTGCCCACCGTGGGGTGGCCCGCGAAGGGCACCTCCACGCCCGGCGTGAAGATGCGCACGCGCGCGTCGCCGTCGGCCTCCGGCGGGCCCAGGAAGACCGACTCCGAGAGGTTCATCTCCCGGGCGATGCGCTGCATCAGGTCGGAGGGGAGGTCGGAGGCGTCGGGGAAGACGCCCAGCGGGTTGCCGCCGAAGGTGCGGTCCGTGAAGACGTCGAGGGTGAAGAAGGGGAGGTCCATGACGATGTCAGCGAGGAGGCCGGGCGGAGGGCGTCGCGCCAGCCGCCGGGTCCTTCGCGTAGAGGTGGATCTGCCAGAGGAACGTGCGTCCCCGCCACGCCGGCGCGAAGCCGTGGGCGCGCACCCGCGCGTCGACGGCGGCCGTGCCGTGGAGGAAGACGCGGAAGGGGTGGCGGCGCAGGCGCTGGATCAGGTTCAGGACGCGGACGGCCGTGCGCATGAAGACGTGCTCGCGAGGGAACGCCAGCCCGTACAAGAGGCGCGCGCGAGAGGCCGAGGCGTCCACGAGCGCCGGCATGTCCGGGTAGCAGCACAGGACCCGGTCCAGCGTGACGACGTCGGCCGCGTCCACCAGAGGGGACAGGGCGACGAAATCCCCCTGGACGTAGCGCACCCGGTCCGCGAAGCCCCGGCGGCGCGCCTCGTCGCGCGCCGCGTCCAGGTACGCCGGGGACGCGTCGACGTCGGTGCCCGAAGCCGCGCCCGCCGCCATCAGCTCGTGCTGGATGGCGCCCACGCCGCCGCCCACGTCCAGGAACGTGCGCCCCGAGACGCCGCGCTCCACGATCGCCCGCACCAGACGGCGCGTGGTGCCCGAGAGGCCGCGCCGGCGATAGCGGCGCAGCTCGCGGCGGGCGACGCGGCCGTCGAACTCCTGGACGATTCCCTGGCACTGCGCGCACGACACGGGGACCTCGGGGTAGCGGGTGCGAGAGGGCGCGCCCCAACCTGAGCGTCGCGCCCACCCCAGAGCAAGAAAGGAATCGGTTCCCGTGCGCACGATCGGCGTCATCTCGGACACCCACGGCCTCCTCCGTCCCGAGGCGATCCACGCGCTGGAGGGCAGCCACCTGATCCTGCACGCCGGCGACGTCGGCGACCCCGCGATCCTGGAGCGCCTCGGCGAGATCGCGCCCGTCCACGCCGTCCACGGCAACACCGACGGAGGCGACCTGCGCCGCACGCTCCCCGCAACGGCGATGGTGGACCTCGCCGCCGAAGACGGCCGCCCGAGCGACGCCGGTCCCAAAGGCCCCTTCGCCTACATCCTCCACGACCTGCAGGATCTCGACCTCGACCCCGCCGCCGCCGGCATCGGCATGGTGGTGAGCGGCCACACCCACGCCCCCCTGGCCGAGGAGCGCGACGGCGTGCTCTACCTCAACCCCGGCAGCGCCGGCCCCCGGCGCTTCACGCTCCCCGTGACCGTCGCGAAGGTGGTGCTCGCGGATGGGCGGGTGGAGGCGGAGATCCTGGAGATCGTATGATGGCGGAAGGCGAGCGAGGGAACTCGACCCATCGGAGCATGGGCCGTTCCCGCCGGGCGTGCGAGCGTCCTCCATGGCCGCCAAGCCCTCGCTCGTCCAGCGCGTCACGATCCGCACGCGCGAGGTCCTCCACACCCGGGGCTACGCCGCCCGGACGCAGGAGGCGTACGTCGGGTGGATCCGGCGGTTCCTGCTGTTCCACCGCGACGTCCACCCCATGGCCCTCGAGCGGAGCCACGCCGAGGCATTCCTCGAGCACCTCGGCCGCGAGCGCCGGCTCGCCCCCAAGACGCGCAACCTGGCGGCATCCGCGCTGGGCTTCCTGTACGCCCAGATCCTCGGGAAGGAGGGAATGGAAGGAGTGCCACGGGTGCGGGGGCACCGGACGGTGCCCGTCGTGCTGTCCCGAAGGGAGGTGCGCGCCGTGCTGCAGGAGCTGAGGGGACGCTATCGGCTCATCGCCGGGCTCATGTACGGCACCGGGATGCGGGTCGGCGAGGTGCTCGGCCTGCGGCTCAAGGACCTGGACTTCGAGCTGGCGCAGCTCAGCGTGCGCAACGCCAAGGGGAGCAAGGACCGCTACGCCCTCTTCCCCGAGCGGCTCCAGCCCCATGTGCGCCGTCTGGCCGCGAAGGTGGCGGACCTGCACCGGAGGGACCGGGAGCGGGGCGCCGGCTGGGCGCCCCTGCCCGGCGCGCTGCACCTCAAGGTACCCCAGGCCGGATGGGAGCTCGGCTGGCAGTTCCTCTTCCCCGCGGCCCGCGAGAGCGTCGACCCCGCCACCGGCCGCACCGGCCGGCAGCACCTGCACGAGAGCGCCGTGCAGCGCGCGATGAAGCAGGCCGTGCGCGCGTCCGGCATCCTCAAGCCCGCCACTTGCCACACGCTGCGCCACTCGTTCGCCAGCCAGCTCCTCCGCGACGGATACGACATCCGCCAGGTGAAAGAGCTGCTCGGTCACAAGGACATCCGCACCACCATGATCTACCTCCACGCCGTCGATCACACCGGCCTCGGGATCAGAAGCCCCATGGACCGAGCAGACTTCGGGGGAGACCCGGGCGGTAGCCTCGACGACGACTAAGCCGCCGAGCGGGCCGAGGAGCACTTCGCAGCCGCCCTCGCAAGACAACTCCAGCCCCACCCAGACGCACCCACGGCGCGAGGCATGGCGAATCGGGTCGCCTCCGCCTCCTCAGCTCATTTGCGATTCTCGCTCCGCAAACGGCAGATTGGCAGATAGTTCTCGCAGTGGGCCTGTTCACACTACAGGTGATTGCGGTTATATTGCTGTATGACGATCACCGAAGAGCAGTTTCGACGCATCGAAGGGTGTTTCCCGACGCACCGCGGAAACGTCTCGCTCTCGAACCTCAAGGTGCTGAACGCGATCCTGTATGTGGCCGAGCACGGGTGCAAGTGGCGCGGCCTGCCGAAGCGATTCGGTCCATGGCACACGGTGTACATGCGCATGAACCGGTGGGCGAAGGCCGGAGTGCTGGATCGCGTCTTCACGGCGTTGCAGGAAGAGGAGCTCATCCGGATCAAGGTGGAGGCTCTGGCCCTCGACAGCACCATCGTGAAGGTGCATCCCGATGGTACCGGCGCAGAAAAAAAAACGGCCCGCAGTCCATCGGACGCTCGAGAGGGGGCTGGACCACCAAAATTCATATGGTTGCCGCGGATGCGCGAAGGGCAGTGACCTTTTCGCTCTCGCCGGGCCAGGACCACGACGCACCGGCCGGCCGAGAGCTCATGCGCCGGCTGCCCGAGCCCGAAACCTCCATCGCATTGATCATGGACCGGGCCTACGAGGGTAACGAAACGCGCCAGCTGGCCCTCGACCTGGGCTTCACACCAGTCGTCCCGCCCCTCAAGACCCGGCGTCACCCCTGGAGCTTCGACAAGATGCTCTACCGCCGCCGCAACGAGATCGAGCGCCTCTTCCGCAGGCTCAAGGGCTTTCGCCGGATCTTCTCCCGCTTCGACAAACTCGACGTCATGTTCAAAGCATTCATCTATTTCGCGCTCATCGCCGAAGCTCTTCGGCCTCAGTTAGCGTGAACAGGCCCTAAGCCGCCGCCCGGGCCGAGGAGCACGTCGCAGCCGCCTTCGCAAGACAACTCCAGCCACCCAGGCACAACCACGGCGCGAGGATGGCCGGATCGGGTCGCCTCCGCCTCCCCAACTCATTTGCGATTCTCGCTCCGCAAACGGCAGATTGGCAGATAGTCCTCGCAGTAGAGAAGAGAGTTATGCCGCCGTCGACCCGCCTTCGAGAGACGCAAAGGCCCCTCGGCACGAGGCGCCTCGGGGTCGGGAGTCGAGGCGGCAACGCGGCATGGACGTCGCCGAGGGCGGCCTCGTCCAGCGCTCGGGTCTCGTAGCTCGACTTGCGGACACCCTCCGAGCGGAGTCACGATCAGGCAGTGACGCCTGATGCCGCGCCAGCGTCGGGCAACAGAGCGAGGTGTGCGGCGGCCGCTCGTGCCTCGATGCGCCGATCCGCGGCGCGGCCGCCCACGCGTGGGCGGGCCCGGCGTCGAGGGTGGGCAGGCCGTCTCGGCTGAGCCCAACCTAGGCTTCCGGTTCCGCACTTCGGCACTCCGGCTCCAGGCGGCTCGATCGGCAACCTGGGATGCCGCATCGACTCCCGCCACGTGCGTCGAAGGCTGAGGATTCTGCAGAAGCGCGGCGCGCCGGCGCCGAGGCGGGGGTCTCCACTCGAGATCCTCGGCCAAACCGACGCACGAGACAGGGGTGATCCGGCGTCGCGCCGCCGATCGTGCAGCCCTTCCCGCCGGGTCGGTGGGGTCGAACGGGGCCGACATTTGTCGGCCACGCACGTCCGGAACCGGCGTCATAACAATGATTTCCTGCTGACACACCCTTGCTTCGTCGCGCCGCTCCTCCTCAGACTGTGCGGGAGAACCTCGACCTTCGTCGTTCTGATTCGCGGTTCCGCACCGCACCGCGGGTGCAGCAGAAATCAAGATCGAGTTATACAGCGGCGAACCGCCTTCGAGAACCATCATGGCCCCTCGGCACGTGGCGCCTCGGGGATCCGAGTCGACGCGGGCTCCGCGGACGCGCGGCTCAGCTTCATCGAAGCGGCTGGGTTCGATACGTCGGCGCTCGACTCCTTCCGTGGCAGAGTCGAAGTCCTTGGGTCTGACGCCGGCACACACGGCACGTGCCGGCCTTCCCACCGATCGGGCTCGAGATCTGTTGGGGTCACCGGGGGCCGAGCGTCGGCCCGCCACCACCGAGTGTGCTGGCGCCGTCGGGTCGCCGGAGTCGGCGTCTAAGCTATTCAGGCGCGACCTCAGGAGAAACCCGCTGTCTAACTGGCGACTCCTGCTGACACACCCTTGCTTCGCGGCCCCGCTTCTCATCAATCTCAGGGGGCGAGACCTCGGGTCTTGCGCGAGTCTGCCGCACCTCAGCTCACTCCGGGTGCAGCAAGTCTGCAGTCGTTATGCCGCGCATCAGGACTCCGGCCGCATCCGCAGGCCGGGTTAGCCAGGAGCGCGAGGGGTGCGGCCGCAGCAAGCACCGCTGGGCGAGCCGACTCGCGACGTCGCGCTCGTCCACCAAGGCCGCGTCGAAGAACGTCGCCTTGACTACCTCTATGAAGCCCCTCAGGCCCCACCCGCATCGCAGGCGGCCAAGTCCGCGGGCGCGACCCGGTCGTCGAACACACCGAGAGGGGCACGAGCATCTCAGCAGCCTGTCGCTATCTCCAGCGAGCGGATCCGGCAAACACCGCCTCAGTTCGGGTCCGCAGGTGCAACACGACGCTGTACCCTACGAGGTGCGCAGCTGTAGCAGTCCGGCGCGCGCTACGACAGGCGCTCGGTGCCTAGGCAGGGTCGGACGCCCCTCTCGGTGTCGGCCATCCCGATCCGCGGACTCCGCCGGGCGCCGGTGCCGCGAGAGGCTTCGCGGGCTGCGGCGGTGCGGACCGCAGGGGCCTGCGCATCGACAGACAAGTGCCTCGGCGCCTGCGTCGGAATGCCTTGTGGCCACGTGACGCCCTGATGATGTTCACGACGTGCCCGAGCGGCCGACTGCACCCGGATCACGTGGAGCATCCTGCTCCGATACGAGACGAGAGTGCCGAGCCTCGGGTCGCGAAGACAGCGCCCGTCGAACTACGGCGGGCTCCTCAGGCTTGAGGTAACGGCAGCGCCGAATGCCCTGGGTGGAGCAGTGAAAGTCTGCATCTGACGTCCACACACCTCGGCGGCGTCTTTGGGATGTGGGGATCGATGCCTCCTCGTCTGGAGTTATCCTGGCCAGGCGTGATAGCCCGGCCTCGGCGACGGTCGAAGATGAACCGCACGTTGGCGTTGGAGGAGACGCGGATTGATGAGACTCCTTGTGTCGTTGATCGTGATTCTGGCGGTCGCCCTACTCGTCGATCGCCTGCTCCTTTGGGTCGAGACGGCTGCTCGATCAACTCACAGCGCCATGGGCTCAGCCGCGGCGGAGCACATACCATATGCTGGAGCTGCAGTCGGTGTTCAACCCAGGCACCGAACAGGTGATCGAGGTGAAGTAGGGCCAGGACGAGGAGGTCGATGAGTCGGGAATGCCTCGGGTCCCAGAGGATGACGAGCAGGACCTAGGCCGGTGACGAGAGGTGTCGCTCCTGGCGGCGCGGGCGCGCGTCATAACTAGCGATTCCTGCTGACGCGGGTTAGATCAGAGGTCCCAGGCCGTTCGGCTTACAGCTCGCGGCCCCGGGTCAGTGACCGTGGTCGCGCAGCAAAATCCCAAAGTCGTTATGTGTCCCTCACAAGCCTCAGGGTGACGCCAATGTCACGGCAGGCAGGTGCGTTGGTTCCCATCGTCGCGCTACTGCTCGTCAGCAGCGCGGAGGTCCAGGGTCAGCGCCTGGCGACCGCATACGGACCGGAGTTCGGGGCCCAACTCCTCGTCCTCCGGCAGGACTCCTACGTTTCCGGTGACTGGGCGCCGGGCGTTGGGTTCACCTTCCGCCTTCCATTCGGTCGCGTCATCGATGGTCGCATATCGTTCGCGAACGCCCGTACGCACAGGATGGAGGAGGTCATCTGCCCCGGCATTGGCGCCTGCCCGTCGCCGGAAAGGGTTTCCGGATGGACATCGGCGTTGACTGCTTCGCTGGGTGCCAACCTTGCGCTGGGTGAGTACGCAGGATTCACGGCGGTCGGCTTCGGTCGCACCTGGGACTCACAGCCCAGGGGCATGTCAGAATACGGTGGACCCACCTGGGTATGGGACGTTGGGCTCAGGCGGTACCTCAAACCTGGGCTCGGGGTGGAGGTCGGCTATCGATTGCTCCGCATGCGCTGGGACAATGAGTTGCACAGCATCCTGCAGGGCATCCACATGACTCATCACCGGCTCGCCGTCGGCGTTCTGTTCGCGCCCTGGTCCGAGAGGTGACGGACTGCGGGGAACCCACGGCAGAGGTTGATCGGAAGCGCATCGCCTGGGCCACATAACTACGAATTCTTGCTGTCGGGGTAGGCTTGTGGGGTCGGGAGTTGTTCGGCTTGCACCTCACAACTCCCGCACGGCAAGTTGGTCCCGCAGCAAAATTCGAAAGTCGTTAGACAGCAGATCCGCCGCCGAGCGGTCCTCAATGCACCAGAATCGATGGATCTTCTTCGACCTCGGATGGACTCTAGTCGACGAGACTGACGCCCACCTCGAACGATTCGGAAGACTTCGGCGTCTCGGCTCGCCCTACTCCGAGCTGCGCGACGCGGAGTATCTGGAACTCTGTGCAACCCACAGTACTCGTTTCGCGCCCAGCCCGTTCTTGGCGACGATCCAGACCCTCGACCCTGCGGGCTGGGAGTCCGCAACGCGCCATGCGATCTACAGCCACGTGTCGGAGCGCCTTTATCCAGGAGTCCGCGAATTGCTCAGCCGACTTCGTGAGACCTTCCGTCTCGGAGTGATCGCGAACCAAGCTGCTGGGACCGTGGATAGGCTCAAGGAGTTCGGGATCCTCGACACCTTTTCGGTAGTTGTGTCATCTGCCGAGGCAGGACTGGAAAAGCCAGACCCGCGGATCTTTGCCCACGCGCAGGCCCTGGCCAGATGTGCAGCGGCAGACGCAACAATGGTGGGTGACCGTCTCGATAACGACATCGGGCCTGCCAACGCCACGGGGTGGCGGACCATTCGGGTCCTTCAAGGCTTCGCGCGAAGGCAGGCCCCACGCAGTGAGACCGAGCGTCCGGATGAAACGATAGCCTCGATTGGCGACCTGTCTCGCGAGCTGATCGGGCCGTGAGGGCTCAGCCCCGACCCGAGTCTGCTGTCTAACTAGGGTTTGCTGCTGACGCGGTAGGCATCAGGCTCCCGGGCCACTCGGCTTGCACCTCGCGGCCCGGGGTCGGCATTGTGGTCGCGCAGCAGAAACCCAGAGTCGTTAGAACGAAACGGAGGCTGAGTGATGTGCCGAAGCAGGGAGCTCCGCTCCGGCTTGCGACGGCAACTGCCGTGGCCTTCGCCGTGCTCGTCGCTGGCGGCTGGCCCGTCAGCGCCCAAGAGATCCCCCTTGAGTTGCATGGGACGGTCGTGTCGGAGACGACGCGTCGTCCGCTTTCCGGCGTCTCGGTGTCTATCGGTCCGTCGTCGACACGGGTCGAATCCGCCTCCGACGGCTCGTACGTGATCCGTGATCGACAGCGGAGCCTCAATGACCTGACGGGTGTGCAAGCGTTCCTTGCCGGATACCTCCCAGAGGAACGGTTCGAGGTCCTCGGCTGCCACGAGGTGGTCGTGCCGCAAGGAGAACGAGACCCCGTCTGCGTGGTGCGGCTGAACTTCCTCATGCGGCCGGTCCCGCAAATTGACCTGGGAGTGACAGCCTGCAACGTGTCCGGTCGAGTTGTGTTCGAGGAGAACCTCGCGCCGGCTCAGGTCATGATCACCGTGGACGGCACGAAGATCGGAACCCTCACAAGGGCCGATGGGCGATACTTGGTCCTGGAGGTTCCCGCAGGTCTACAACGAGTCACCGCATCCGGCGCCGGTCTTATAACCGAGCGTCGCAACGTATTCGTGTCACTGCGAACCCGGCGGTGAGCCGGTCGCGCTGTCCTTCATGATGCGGTCGCAGGCCGGTCACTGACTCCGAGTGATTCGGGGGCGGGGCGCAGTTTCGTTCTAACTAGGGATTCTTGCTGACGTGGTAGGCCCACAGCCCCCGGGCCACTCGGCTTGCACCCCGCGGCCCGGGGTCGGCATTGTGGTCGCGCAGCAGAATCCCAAAGCGTTAGATAGCGGCGCACGACCCTCGTCGCACGTCGGGGTTCACCGGCCTGTCCGCTACGCCGATTCGGAGACCTCCAGGCGTCCATGACCGACCCGACCGTCCCGACTCGGCGCTCGCGCTTCGGCTCGGGTGATCCTCCTCGACTCAGGGGACCGTCTTCTCCTCCTCCACTGCAAGGACGCAGGCAACGATCACAGGTGGTGGGTCATGCCAGGTGGGGGGCTGAGCCCCGAACGAGTCGTTCGAGGCTGCGGCGTTACGGGAAGCCCGGGAAGAGACCGGCCTGGATGTCCAGCTGGGGCCGTGCGTTTGGACTCGGCACCACGTCTACGCATGGGAGGGGCGCCGGTTCGACGAGTACGAGCGGTTCTTCGTCGCCCGATGCGGTGCACGTACCCGTGGTCCCGCTGAACCAGGACGGCTACGTGACCGGCTTTCGATGGT
>CAWKGE010000007.1:0-25921 GCA_963848895.1 uncultured Gemmatimonadales bacterium | reverse complement strand
GCATCGGCCCACCACCGAGCGGAGCAGCCGGCACGTTGAGACATTCTGGCAGGACGTGTCGGCGCTCGTACCCGTTCAGGTCTACGTACCGTCGGCTCACGACGAGCCCGGGTGCGGAGCAGCCGGCGAGGTCCCACGTGTTCCCGCCGGATCGTGGAGCATGCCCCAGGCACGAGTCGCGTGGACTGCGGTGGCGATGATGCCCCCCTTCAGCGGCCGAGGAACGCGCCGAGAGGAGCCAGTGTCTCGATGTTGTCGGCCACGATCTTGGTCATGGCGAGGAGGGGTATGGCGAAAAGCGCCCCCGGGATCCCCCAGACCCATCCCCAGAAAATGAGCCAAACGAAGATCATCACGGGGTTCAAGGTGAGTTCACGGCCCAGGATCGCGGGGGTGACGAAATTACCCTCGATGACATTCAGCACCAGATATGCGCCGGGAACCAGCAACGCGCGGCCGGTGGTGTCGAAGGTGGTGAGGGCCACGAAACCCACGATGACGTAACCCACCAGGCCGCCGAGGTAGGGGACGTAGTTCAGAATGGCCGCCATCACCCCCCACAGCACCGGGTTGGGCATGTCCAGAAGCCAGGTGGCCACGCCGACGGCGGCGCCGAGGCCGAGATTGGTGGCCGTGCGGACCAGCACGTAGTGCGACAGATCCCGTTCCGTGGCCCGCACGATCAGGACCGCCTTCCGCCGCTGGGACAACGCCGGAAGAACGCCGGCCAGCTTCCGCAGGAAGCGATCGTCGTGGGACAGCAGGAAGTAGAGGAGGAATACCGCCACCGAACCGCCGATGACGAGATCCCAGACGTTGCTGAGCAGCGTGTCCGCGAGATCGTGGCGCCCCGTTGCTCGTCTCCTGCTCGGGAGCTGGACCACCGTCGTCCCCGCGGGCTATGGCCTCGACCCGTTCGCCCGCCTCCTGGATCGCCTTGACCGGCTTCCGGATCGAGCGGAGCTTCTTTTCCGCCTCGCTCAGCGTGTTCGGCGCCCGCTGCACCCACTCCATCGCCGGCGACCAGACCCGGTAGGTCGTGTACCCCACCACGCCGAAGAAGAGAAAGAGAATGACCGCGGCCCCCACCGGAGGGGGGAGGCCCAGCCGCTTCAGCGCGCGGACCGCCGGGGTGAGGAGGAAGTTCAGCATGACCGCGACGGCGATAGGGAGGAAGAAGTCCTTCCCGACATACAGCGTGTAAAAGACAGCCAGCAACAGGATTCCCATGCTGGACACGGCGATGGCGCCCAGCGGTCCCCGGATCCGCCCGGTGATGCGGGTGATATCGAGCCGACCGTCCTCCCCTCGTGGTCCGGTGCGGTCGGAGCTGGTCGTGGAATCGTCGTCTTCGCTGGCCATGTGCGTCTCGCACGGAATGTGAGGCGCTCCTTGCCGGCCGGCGCCTGCTGCCGGCTCGACAATGCAATAGGAATGCCATCACCGGTGGTACGGGCACCGAAGGGCGAGGTGATGCCCCTCGCCGCCACCGCAGGCGCTCCGCCACCTCCACCCACCAGGAAGCGCCCCTGGACCCAGGGGGCGCTTCCATCGAAGACGGCCGTGACGGGCCGACGGCGCTGCGGCTTTGCTACGAGGCGGGTACCAGCAGCGACGAGACGGTGTAGTGCAGACGCACCCTGCACTTGTCGTTGCCGAGGGTGATGTAGTTCCTGTCCTGCAGATCCGGGCTCATGGTGTAGCGCGCGGTGGCCGAGCGATGGTCCATGTCGCTGTCGGCATACGTCTTTCCCGTGATGTCAGCGTCGTACTCGGTGGCCTCGAAGGTGATGGCCAGCTCATCGCCCGTCCCCGTGTAGCCGCGCTGCCGGCGGGTGACGGTCTTGTTCAGCGGCTGGGTGTCGCCCGAGGAGAGGGTCCCCCCCCAGCCGGCTCCGCTACCGTTGACCGTGCGGAAGAACCAGAACTCGCCCTTGCCCTCGATCCCGTCGCCGTCCTTCAACACCTCGACCCGTGTGAAAGTGACCGTGGTCTCCAGATCCATGACGGGGTCGGCGGGCGCGGTGGGTGAGACGTCGCAGCCGGCCAGGGCGGCGAGGAAGGGGGCGAGGGCTCCGCGAAGAAGGTCGTTCAGCCGGGGCAGGGTCCGCGTGTTCATGATCGCTCCTGGGATGGGCCGGCCGAAGCCGGTCATTCGTTGCCTTCATCCCATAGAGCGACGTTCGCCGGTGGATTCCCTCACGGGGGACCGCGGCCTGCCGCGCGGCGCCCAGGCGCATCGTCGCCTTCGGCGATGTGCACGGGGACCTGTCGGCGACGAGGGTGGTTTCTCGCCGCAGGTCAAAAGCAACGACGAAGCCTGCGAGCTGATCGTGGAGGCTATCGAGGCGGCCCACCATCGGCCTGGCGAGGACATCGCAATCGCGCTCGATCCCGCCGCCAGCTCGTTCTGCGAGGACGGCGTGCACCGCCTGAGCCGGAGCAGCTCTTCTCCTCGATGGCCCGGGCGATGAAGCGCGTGTTGGTGGCCAGGTTGTCGTTTCCCACCCGCGCCGTTGTTGGGGCGGCAGCCAACGCCGCCGCTTGACATGCACAGACATATGACCGTGTATGTACGTACACGGAGGCGCCCATGAGCAGCGAGCCAGAGAAGACCACGAAGAAGAACTACCGGCTCCACCAGTCGAAGATCGATCGGGTCCGAGAGATCCTCGACGCGGACTCGGAGACGGCGGCCATCGAGACGGCCTTGGATCTGGTGATCCTCCGGGATGAGCTGGTTCGAGGGGCTCGCGACATGGACGGAGCCGAGCTCGTCGACGCCTTCGACGGCGCCTGATGTCCAAGTATGTGCTGGACACGCATCTCTACATCGAGGCGACCAGGAGCCCAGCGCGGAACCGGGAGCTGGTCGCGTTCTTCACGCGCCACACGCCGACCATCTACCTCCATTCGGTGGTGGCTGCGGAGCTGTTGGCGGGTGCAGTCGGACGCGGACTCGAGGCCCGGACGCGCCGCGCCTTCATCGCCCCTCTCGAAGCGGTGGGGCGCGTGCTGGCCCCGTCGCACGAGAGCTGGAAGCGAGCGGGCTCTATCCTCGCGGGGCTGATCCGGCGCAAGCTCGTGGCCCCGGGCTCCTTCCGACGCTCATTCTTCAACGACTGCTTGATCGCGGCCTCGTCCCGCGAGCATGGGTTCGTGCTGATCACGTCGAACACCTCGGACTTCGATCGCATCGCCGAGGTAGCGTCCGTGCGCTTCTGCAAGCCCTGGCCGGCGGCCTGAAGCACGCCGGGCCCCGGGCCACGCGCCTGACGGTCCTACGCCACCGACTCCGTGGTGGCAAGGCGGGGCCGGCGTCTACGCTCCCTCTCCTGCTCACCGGCGCCGAGGTCACCGACGACGAGGAGGGGGTGGAGCGTCCCGTGTGGGAGAGCGGTGGGCCCCCGTCATCCACGCTCATCGGGGTCTCTCCGCAGGCGCCCACAAGGACCGCGAGGGCTACCATGGCCGCCCTGGTGGCGACAGTACGAGCGGCGAGGTGCGTAGGCAGGCGCATCCTATCTTCCTCGTCTGCGGGACGACGCTGGTCGCATCAACGCGCGGTCGAGGCGCTACGAGCGGGCCCCGACCGGCGCGATGTTCTGGTTCAGTCGGAAGAGGTTGGTGGGATCGTATCTCTTCTTGATCGACTGCAGACGGTCCAGGTGGTCGCCGAAGGCGGCCCGCCCGAACTCGGGGTCATCGCCGAAGCCGGGGAAGTTGACGTTCGTCTTGCCTGTGCCATGCGGCTCCACGGCGCGGAAGAGCTCCTTCGCCCAGCGGATGTTGGCGTCGGCCGCGGACGGGTCGTCCCAGTTGGCGAGGATCTCCAGAAGGAACGGGGCATCGCGGGAGCCGGTGGCGGTGGCCGAGGCGTCCACGCGACCGAGGGCTCCTCCCAACGCCCAGATACCCACCATCGACATGGCAGACGGTCGCGAGGCCACATGGTCGGCTACGGTACGCACCACCTCGTCTCCGAGACCCGCCAGGTAGATCGACTTCCAGTAGTAATGGAGAGCGCCGGAAGGGAAGAAGGGGTCGAACATCTGCTGGAGCGCCCCGTACGGGAGCGTTCCGGACAGGTCCAGGAGGGGCTCCTCGATCCGTCGAAGCGGGTCGAGGATCTTTCCACCCCGTTCCGGAGGACCGACGTAGACGGCGCCGACGACGATCACGGCGCGGCCATGGAGCTCCTCCGGGAATGCCGGGACGGGAGGGATGGACCACCACGTGGTCGACAGGTTCACCTCGTCGGGGGCGTCCTCGGCGAAGTCCCGGACGGCTTCCATGATCGTGGGCGCGCGCTCGAGGGGGTAGACGGGTCCCGCGAAGGCGACCATGGGCCCCACCGGGTGGGCCCGGAACTCGAACGAGGTCACCACGCCGAAGTTGCCACCGCCGCCGCGCAGGGCCCAGAACAGCTCGGCGTGCTCGTCCTCCCTGGCCGTCACGAGATTGCCGTCGGCCGTCACGACATCGGCGGAGAGGAGGCTGTCGCAGGCCATGCCGTACGTCCGGCGGAGCCACCCCTGCCCGCCCCCGAGCGTCAGGCCGGCGACCCCCGTCGTGGAGACGATTCCGCCGGGCACGGCCAGCCCCCTGACCTGCGTTTCGCGATCCACGTCGGCCCACGTGGCACCCGCTCCTACCCGCACCGTCTCTTCGTTCGGCGCCAACCTGACCTCCCGCATCGGCGAGAGGTCGATCACCATCCCGTCGTCGCAGGTGCCGAAGCCCGCCACGTTGTGTCCTCCGCCTCGAACGGCCAGAAGCAGGCCGTGCTCTCGGGCGAAGCCCACCGACGCGATGACGTCGGCGTTGCCCCGACAGCGTACGATGAGGGCAGGATGTCGGTCGATCATGCCGTTCCAGACCCTCCTCGCCGCGTCGTACGCCGGATCTCCCTGCACGATGAGCTGGTTCCCGACCCGTGCCTGCAACCCGTCGATCGCCTGCGGCTCCAGGACGCCGGTTTCGCCACTGAGTCGCGTGACCTGGATGCCTTCCATTCGCTCTCCTCCGCATTCGCCTTCGCTCAGCCCCGTTGGGTGTTGGCGGACACCCGACGGAAGGGGTTGAATAGTAATGAGACTACGGTATCATTATAAGTATGTCAATCTCATATGAGGACACGGGTCGGCGGAGTCAGAAGGCGCGCACGCGTGCGGCGTTGGTCGCGTCCGCTCGGGAGTTGCTGTCGAGAGGAGCGACGCCCACGGTCGAGGAGGTGGCCGAGGCCGCGTCCATTTCCCGCGCCACCGCCTACCGGTACTTCCCGAACCAGCAGGCCCTGCTCCTGGCGGCACACCCCGAGGTCGAGGCCGACTCGCTGCTCGGCTCCGATCCCCCCGAGGATCCCACAGCCCGTCTCGACAGGGTGGCGTCCGGGCTCGTGGGGATCTTCCTCGATGCCGAGCAGAGCTACCGGGCCATGCTCCGTCTCTCCCTGGAGAGGGACGCCGAGGACCGGGGCGAGCTCGCTCTCAGGAAGGGCCGGCGTTACATCTGGATCCGCGATGCCCTCGAGCCGGTTCGGGATCGTCTGTCGCCGGCGGCCTTCGAGCGCCTCGTGCACGGCATCTCCATCACCCTGGGGATCGAGGCGCTCGTCACCCTGGTCGACCTCGCCCAGCTGCCGCGCGAGCGCGCAGTGCAGGTCATGCGTTGGTCGGCCCTGGCGTTGCTGCGTGCGTCGTTGAGAGAGGCGGAGGAGAACGCTACGGCCAGCCCCTGAGCCTGCATCGGGAGACCGAGCATGCGAGGTCCTCTAATCGTCGCTCCGCAACGAGCGAGCCGGGTCCATGGCGCTGGCCCGCCTGGCCGGGGCCATGCGGCGGCAAGACCGACCACGAGAAGAAGGGCGCCCGAGCCGACGAACGTCGACGGATCCGAGGCCCGCACGCCGAAGAGGAAGGCCGTGACGCGCCGCGCCGCAAGCAGCGCGAGGACAGTGCCCACCGCGAGGCCGGTGCGAGGGTGGGATCCACCCGCGCCGCGACGGTGCGGGCAAGCTCCCTAGCGTTGCAGGGGTCCGTTCGATACGCGCGCCACTACGGAGAGCTGCCGGGCAGGCCACTGAGCCAGAGGGAGGTGGGCCACGTCGGGTGCACCGAACGGCTCCATCTCCAGGAGGTTCGGAACCACTCCGAACACCTTTGTCGAACGCTACACATGGCCGCCCAGGAGAAGCGTGCGGCAGGGTGATTCGGGTCCGGACAGGTGAAGCTCGAGCCTCACGATGGGGAGCCCGCGGGAGCTATGTTCTGGTTGGACTGGAACATGTTCTCGGGATCGTAGGCCGCCTTGACCCTGGCCAGCCGCGCGTAATTGGCGCCATGGGACTCCTCGACCCGCCGAGGGCCTTCGTCCTCGAGCAGGTTGATATAAGCGCCGTGGGAGAATGGCCGGAGCGCCTCCCACCCTTTGTAGACCCAACTCGTCGCGGGCTGCGCCTGCTCCGGCCTCCCTCAGCCCGAATTGAGGAGGACGGAGTAGCCCGGATCGCGCAGCCCAAAGGCGGTTTCCGATGTGGGCACCCGGGAGGACGCGCCGTTGAGCGGTACGAGTTGGGCAAGATGGTCGGGGGGCCCCTTGCTGCACGCTTCGCTCAAGGCGTCGAGCATCTCATGGGACAACGAGCGGAAATAGCCGGTCCGTACCACGTTGGGCCCGGGCGGGGGAGGCGGCTCCAGGCGTTGGGCCGCCAGGTAGCTCATCGCCTCGATGGTATCGGCCAGGGGCCTGCCGTGGCTGCGTAAAGGGCGCACCGCCGACTTGCCGGCCTCGGGATCGCCGGCGTAGAGCACGTGGAACATGAACACCGGGGGCTCGGGCGGCACGGCCACGTAACGGGCCGCCACGAACAGCTCGTCGGGCGCGGCGGAACCGTCCCCACTCCGACGGTGCCGGTAACCTCCACGAATTCGCGACGACTCAACCTTCTCGCGGGCATGACGTGCTCCTCGCTCGATGCTCGAACCTCGCTTCCCCCCGGCGCCCATCTCGGCTCCCGGCCATGATTGTGCTAGATAGAACGATCGTGCTATCTTGTCAAGAATGGAGACGATAGCGGATGACACGCCTGTCCGACGCTCGGATGGCGAGCAGACTCATGCGGCGATTCTCCGGCAAGCGGTGGCACTGGCTTCGGTGGACGGACTGGGCGGGCTCACCATCGGCCGGCTGGCCAAGACCCTCGGTCTCAGCAAGAGCGGCGTTTACGCCCACTTCCGTTCCAAGCGACGCTTGCAGATGGAAGTGGTGGAAGCGGCCCGCCGGGTGTTCGTGGCCGAGGTCATCGAGTCGGGCCTCGCCGTTCCGGAAGGGTTGGCCCGGCTGCGCGGCTTGTGCGACGCGTTCCTCGGATACGTACGCCGCGGGGTCTTTCCCGGCGGCTGCTTCTTCGCGGGGATGCTGAGCGAGTTCGACGCGAAGCCGGGGCCGCTCCATCGAGAGGTCGAAGCCGACCAGCACGAATGGCTCGAGCTGCTTCGAGGCACGGCGGAGCGCGCGCAGGCGCGGCGAGAGCTCGATCGGGGCGCGGATCTCGACCAGCTGGCGTTCGAGCTCCATGCTGCCCTCGAGCTCGCGAACTACCTGTACGTCCTTCAGGGAGACGACGGCGTCCTGGAACGAGCACGCACGGCGGTGGATGCCGCCATCGGTCGTGCACTCCCTGTGGAAGGCTCGTGATCCAGTGGCCGAATCAGTCGCATCGCGACGATCCCGGGTGATCCGCCGATTGGTGTGAAGTGTTCGGGGCCCGGAGTGGTCCGCTCTAGGTCACGCCGCGGGCGTCGAGCTCATCGAGCAGCTCGCGGGTGCGGGAGTATCGGAGGACGCGCCGCTGCACTGCGCCCTGGAGCCGAGTCCAGTGCTCGGCTGGAGGAGGGTGGCCTTATGGAAGCAAGCCTCACGGGTGTCGCCGTCGCTGGTTCGGGAGAAGACGCCGTCGAGGGCGACCAGTCGGGTAAGGGGACGGCACTGCCGTGGCTCCCTTTCGAGTCGCTCGGCCTAAGCGGTCGGCTGCTGCGCACGCGGCAACCCCCTGCACCTCGGTTAAGATCGCCCCGTTTGCGGCCCGCGACGGGCTCCGCTACGGTCAGAGCCCGATCTCGATCGCCGCAAGAAGGGGCCTCCATGACCGTCGGCTTCTCCGACATCATCACGACCGAAGACGAGCTCAGAGACGTGCTCGGCCACCCCGCCGAGCGGAACGTCCAGAAGGTGATCCCCGTGCTGGACGAGCACTGCAGGGCGTTCGTCGAGCGCTCGCCCTTCCTGCTGTTGGCCTCGTCCCGCCCTGACGGGCACATCGACGTCTCCCCCAGGGGCGACCCGCCCGGATTCGTGCAGGTGCTGGACGAGCACACCCTGGCGGTGCCGGACCGGGTGGGGAATCGCCGTGCCGACAGCCTCAGCAACATCCTGGAGGATCCCCGGGTCGGGTTGCTGTTCCTGATCCCGGGAAAGCGTGAGACGCTGCGGGTGAGGGGAAGGGCCAGGATCGTCCGCGACGACTGGCTTCGCGAGCGGATGGCCGTGCGCGACAAGAGACCCGATCTGGCCCTCGCGGTGTCGGTCGACGAAGCGTTCATGCATTGCGCCAAGTGCGTCATCCGGTCGGACCTGTGGGATCCGGAGCGTTGGCCGGACACCGCCGGGATGTCGTCGCTGGCCCGCGTGCTGATGGACCACGCGCAGCTGTCGTGCACGCTGGAGGAGCTCCAGGACGTCATCGACGACAGCTATCGGAGCCGGTTGTACTGAGGGCCGGTGTTTCCTACCCGACCTCCCGCCGCCGCTCCTCCAGCGCCCGGGCGATCCGGTCGGTCGCTTCCTGCGGCACGCCCGTCTCCGCAGCGTAGGCCGGCCAGCGCGCCAGGACCTCGGCCACCTCGTCGACGACCTGGGACGGCGCCCGGATCCCGAACGCCCGGGCCAGCCCCACCAGGTCGGCCCGGGTGATGCCGCTCCGCTTGTCGGCCAGGCGCATCTGGTGCGTGGCGGTCCATTCTCCGCCCCGGGCGAAGGTGAGATCGTAGGCCGGCGTGAGGCGCCACGCCCCGTCGGCGTCCATGTGGAAGGAGAGGTTCTTCACGTGGTCGTCCTGGTTCACGGCCAGCACGTTGAACACCGCTCGCCGGTACCCTTCCAGCATCGCCGCCGGCGGCATGCCCAGGCGCAGGATGGTGCGCAGGTACTCCTCGTAGCTGCTGGCGCCGACGTCGTTGTAGTCCAGGTGGAGGAGCCCGCCCAGGGTGTGCTGGTGAAGAGGCGAGGGCCCGGGACGGTCGAAACGGGGCACGACCAGGTGGGCGTGCCCTTCGTCGCTCTCCAGCATCCGGATGCGCACCACGTCCAGGCCGACGTCCCGGGCCATGGCGGCGTACGCCGCCTCCACCCGGTTGAAGGGTTGGGGCGGT
This sequence comes from uncultured Gemmatimonadales bacterium, assembly GCA_963848895.1. Lineage (GTDB taxonomy): Bacteria > Gemmatimonadota > Gemmatimonadetes > Longimicrobiales > Gaopeijiaceae > SZUA-318. The sequence continues at coordinate 16,490 of CAWKGE010000007.1, read as the reverse complement.
CCCAGCGTGCCGGCGGGGGCGTCGCCACCCACGCCGTCGAACTTGAGGATGGCGGGGACGTCACCCTCTTCCGGGTGGGCGAAGGCGGATCGGATCTCCCGCGTGGCGTCGTTGTAGAGCACCACCGCCTTGGGCCTCATCCCGCCGGCCGAGGAGCCGATGCGGTAGATCTCGGGAACGGCCACCTCCACGTCGCCGGCGATGATGCGCCGGGCGTCGGCCACCAGCACGGCCACCTCCAGTGCGTCGGCCTCGGCGGCCCGGCGGGGGAGGTCCTCCGGGGGGTGGAACTCCAGGGCGCCGATGCCCCGGGTGCCCACGTAGAGAAGGTGCTGCACCGGCGAGAACGCCCGATCCGACCCTTCCCCGGGCCGTGTAATAGGCCCGGATCACCTGCTTGCCGAAGGCGTCGGGCAGCATGTCGGCCAGGGCGCCGGGGAGTCCCCGGAAGGCTTCCTTCCGCCGCAGCTCCTCGAAGCGGACCGGCCCGCGGAGCGTCCGCGGAAGGTGGAAGGGCGAGATGTCCCAGCCTCCGCGCCGGAACGTCTCGGCGTACTCGAAGACGATGCTCCCGTCCTCGAGCTCGGCGACACCGCCCACGGTCTCTCCCCAGAGCCGCACCTCGGCGAAGGCGACGACCTCGGCCATGCGTCAGCTCCTTTCACGGATGAGCGCCATGGGGCTGACCTCGGGCTCGGGGATGAACTGCTCCAGGGCCGCGATGCGGCCGTATACCCTCAGGAGGCGCAGGACGGTGAGGAGGGTGGGGTTCTCCCCCTGCTCGGCCCGGGACACGGTCTTGCTGGAGAGGCCGGCCGCGTCGGCAGCCTCCGCCATGGTGAGTCTCCGGCTCCGACGGAGGCGCCGTAGCCGGTGGCCCAGGATCCCGAGGATCTCAGGATCCGTGGCCTCGGTGAGACTTATATGTTCCATGTGCCCTCTGATAGCGGAGGATCAGACAGATACATCCTCTTCAGAGGATCATGTACTCGACTGGAGGCGTCAAGGTCATAGACATCCGGTATCGCGTCCTGGAACGCCATATCGGACATATGTTTCTCATATGAAGATGCAGTATCGCGTTGCCGTCGCGTCAGCGGATGAGGCTCAGCTCGCGCGCCAGCAGCCTCGCGGCGTCGCGCGTCTCTGCCGTCGCCCGTGGGTCGTCCACAATGGCGGCAATAGCCGACCTGAGCGCCTGCATGCCAGGGCCCCGGGGGTCCACGCCGAAGAACCGGGCATTCACGACCACATTGCCGAATACTGACGCATTGCGGACCACCTCCGGCCTGGCACGAACCGTTCCTGCCAGCCGCGTCAAGAACGCGTCCGAGCCCCCCGTCATCGCGATCGTCGTGGCGGCGTTCGCCCAGCCTGCTGGTACGGCATCGGCCTCCAGCAACCGAAACAGGAGATTCTCCACTTCCTTCGCAGACCGACCCTTCTGGAGCGCGAATGCGATTCTCGTCCGACCGATATCGGTGAGCGTGCCGTCGAACAATGAGCGATCAGGAACCCTCGGAACTCACGCGATTCCACGCCCCACAGCTCGTTCAGCAGTTCGGTCAGAGGGGTACTCCCTCCCCTCTCGTGCAAGTCCCGTGATCCTCTCCTCGAACCACTCGGTCACCTCGGGGGTGCCGCATCGTCGAAGCCCAACCGCGAGTGAGTCTCGAGGAGGTCTTCCTCGACTTCGTTCGAACTCAGCGTCAAGGAAAGCCCCCAGGACCCTCCCCCTCCAGTCATTTGAGGTCGGGCATGCATCCATGAAAATCTGCTCGGTGACAATCGCATGGACCAGGATCCGCTCTGAAGCTCGAGACCCAGACCTCTGGTGCCACCTCCCTGCCCTCCTGGGCAGAAAGATCCCGCGATAATGTCAACGAGCCCAACGCCACTGTCGCGAACGAGAATTCCAGTCCTCATCCTGTCACCCTCCGAGCTGCGTCCCGTAATCGCACCGTAGTGTGCCCCGATTGCCGGCGCCATCTCCATAATGTCTGGAGGGACGTAGCCGTCGCCACGATTGCCCTTTGATCGACCGGGTACGCGGATGCGTCGTTCTTCGGCACGGCTGCCGTCGTCCTGAGAGGGGAAGCGCCGGAGCGTCGGGTCCGCCCCGTCAGCCCACCACCGACCGCAACAGCCCCCGCCAGGAGAAGACGTCGGCCGGGTCCACCGTCTCCGACGACGATCCCCCGCGCGGCCTCGGCCATCCAACCGCCCCGGCGCATGCGACGGGAGACGAGGTCGTTCAGCCAGGGACGTCCCAGCCAGCGCTGCGCCACCAGGTAGCCGTGGTAGCGGGGCCGGAGCTCCCGCTCCAGCCGTTGGACGTACGCGTCCAGGGGGGCGGGATCGCCCGCCTCCAGCGCCAGGGCCACCTGCTCGGCGGCCATCTCGCCCGTCTCCATCGCCTTGCCGATCCCCTCGCCGGTGAAGGGGAACGTCGTGCCGATCTGCTCACCCACGGCGACGACGCTGCCCGGTCCCCGCGCCCGCGCTCCGTCGAGCCCGCAGCGGAGGCGCGCCCCCCGCAGCGGCGTCGTCTTCTCCGCGGCGTCCATCAGCCGGCGGGCTTCCGGGACCTCGCGGCAGAAGGTGTCGAAGAGGGCGCGCAGGTCGTGTCGCGCGGGCTCCGCAGGATCGTGCAGTACCCCGACGCCCACGTTGTACTCGTGGTCGGGAAGCGGGAAGATCCACGCATAGCCGGGCACGATCTCGCGATCGAAGGAGATGAGCATCCGCTCGATCTCCACGGGCGAGCGCACGTAGGCCCGCACCGCCACCGCGGTCGGCGCGGACCGCTCAACCATGCCGAGCTCGTCGATGAGCGAGACGTCGGCGCCGGCGGCCATCACCGCGACGCGCGTGACGAAGGGCGCCGCCCGCTCACGGACGTGGACCTCGACGCTCCCCGTCCGGGAAGGGGCACGACCCGATCGACGCGTCCCCGGGCGACGGTGGCCCCCCGTGCCGCCGCGCCCTCCGCCAGGAGCAGGTCGAAGCGCTGTCGCTGGAGGACCAGGTACTCCCCCGGGATCGACCACGCGATGCGCGATGGGCTCGAAATCACCGCTTCGTCGACGGGGCGGGCCTCCGCGGCGACGGTCTCGTAGAGCCCGGCTCGCCGCAGCGCGCCGAGGGCATCGGGGATGAGCAGGTCGCCGCACGCCTTGTCCCGGGGATAGGCGTGCCGTTCGAGAAGGAGCACCCGGTGCCCGGCGGCGGCGAGGTGCAGCGCCGCCGTGGATCCGGCCGGCCCGCCCCCCACCACCACCGCCTCCCATCGGTCTTCGGATAGGGCGGCGGCGTCCCGCTGCCACTCCAGGAGGTCGGCGCCCCCTTCGGTCACGAGGCCCTGCGCCGCACGACGGGGATCTTCACGTGGGACGGGTGGCTCGGGTCGCGATAGACGCGGATGCGCGCGGGCTGGAAGTCGGCGTCCCTCGCCTGGAAGATGTTGGGGACGAACTTCTGGGGGTTCCGGTCGATGAGGGGGAACCAGGTGCTCTGCACCTGGATCATGATGCGGTGCCCCTTCCGGAACGTGTAGTCCTGGGTGTGCAGCGAGAACGAGTAGTCCAGCACGGAGTCGGGCACCACGGGCTCGGGGTGCTCGAAGCTCTCCCGGTAGCGGCCGCGGAACACCTCGTTGGACACCATGAGCTGGTAGCCCGCGAGGCCCCAGTCCTCGGGATAATGCTCCGGGTAGACGTCGATGAGCTTGACGATCCAGTCGACGTCGGAGCCGCTGGTGGCCGCGAAGAGGTTCGCGACGACCTCGCCCGCGATGGTCACGTCCTCGTCCAGCACGTCGCTCTCCCAGGACAGCACATCGGCCCGGTCGTCCACGAAGCGCTGGTCCTCCACGAGCCAGGTGCGCCAGGTGGAGCCGGGGCCGTAGGTCTGCTGCACGGGCCGGTGGCGGTAGGGGACGGGGTGCGCCGGGTCGGAGACGTAGGCGTCGAAGGGGTCGGGCTCGCCGGCCGCCGGCGGCTCGAAGGACAGGCGCTCGTCGGCGTGGAAGTACAGGCTGCGGTCCTCCGTGTCACGCTTCGGAGGCCACGCGTCCCAGCGCCTCCACGCGTTGGACCCCGCCTCGAAGGTGAGGGCCTCGGGAAGGTCGAGGGTGCCCTCGTCCTTCAGCCAGTAGGCGAACCACGGCGCCTGCACCCGCTCCAGGAAGTACGTGGACGTGGCGCTCCCGAAGGGGATCGGGCCCAGGGCGTCGCCGGGCCGGCGCGACCACCCGCCGTGGTTCCACGGACCGACCACCAGGTAGTTGACGCCCGCCGTGTCGTATCGCTCCAGCGCCTCGTAGATGGCGAGCGGGCCCGTAGAAGTCCTCCTGGTCCCACCACCCGCCGACGTTGAGCGTCGGCACCTTCACGGAGCGGATGTGGGGGATCAGCGTCTGCCGCTGCCAGAAGGCGTCGTAGTCCGGGTGCGCCACGTAGTCGTTCCACGTGGGGATCTTCCCGTTCAGCACCCGCTCGTTGACGTGGGCCAGGGAGCCGAGCGTCAGGTACCAGTCGTACGTGTCGTAGCGGTCGAAGGAGAACTGCTCGGTCTCCTTCGAGGTCTCCATCATCGCGGCGTACTCGAAGCCGTAGCTCAGGCGGAACGCGCCGTTGTGGTGGAAGTCGTCGCCCAGCCACATGTCCGCCGGCGACGCCTGGGGCGAGATGGCCTTCAGCGCCGGGTGCGGCTCCAGGGCGCCCATGATCGTGGTCCACCCCGGGTACGAGATCCCCAGCATGCCCACGCGGCCGTTGTTGTCCGGCACGTTCGCCAGCAGCCACTCGATGGTGTCCCAGGTGTCGGTGCCCTCGTCCAGCGCGGTGGTGTCACCCGGCGCGCGCGCGGGCCGCTGCATCACGAACTGCCCCTCGGACCCGAAGCGGCCCCGGATGTCCTGGAAGGCGAAGATGTAGCCGTCCTCGGCCAGGTCCTTCATGTAGCTGGTGAAGTTGCCCGGCGGCCCCGTCGACGCCGTAGGGCGTGCGCATGAGGATGAAGGGCAGGGGGCCGGCCTGCTCCTTCGGCGTGAAGATCTTCGTGTTGAGGCGCACGCCGTCCCGCATGGGGATCATGACGTCACGCACGTCGAAGCGGCCGGCGACGTCCTCCTGGGCGCGGGCGGCCATGGGCGTCAGACACAGGAGGAGGAGGGCGCCGGAGGCGCGGCGGAGGCGAAGGCGGTTCATCGGTGTCGTCCGGTCACGGGTGGACCCGGTCGGGAATATCCTGTGGAGTGCGGAGGAGGCGCAAACGGCCGTTGGCGGCGATCAGCGGTCGTACGCCTTGCCGCGCGGGAGCACACGCACGACAGAAATCATCCTCTCGGCGTGGTGGTAGACGAAGAGGACACGCCACTCTCCGATCCGGAGTCGCCACTGCGGTGGATCCTCGCCCTTGAGCCGTGCGACATCGCCGTAGTCGGTCCCCGCGAGCCGCCGGAGCGCCTTCAGAACCCGGTCACGGGTCTGGGCATCGAGTCGCTTGAGATCGCGTTTGGCAGGGCCCGTGACCTGGATGGCCCAGCTCAGCGCCCGAGCTTCCTTCTCGATGTCTTCGAGGGTGTGGACGTCGCCGGCCTCGAGGGCATCCAGCCCCTCCTGGACCGCCGTCCGCTCCTCGTCGGTGACAGGCTCGTCATCGTAGGGCGCGTTCATCAGGGCACGCAGGACAGGATCGCCCCGCTCATGCACGAAGTCCACGAAGAGCTCGACGGTCTCGAGTTCTCCCTCGTGCATGTCGTCCACGAGGCGGTGCAGCCGCTGCCGGCGGGCTGCAGCGTCCTTGGCCTTGGCTTCCATGGCGGTCCGTCCTACGGTGATGGTCTCTCACCGGCAAAGCTACTCTGGTTCTACCCGTTCAGCACCTATGCGGGTTCATGCGTGGATCCTCGAGGCCGCTGGCTTCGCCTCTGGCTACCGTCCCCCCGCCCCATCCGCCACGGGGTGGTCCACCTTCGGCCGGTGGTCGAGGTTGGCCACGTGCACGGCGACGTCCTCGATGAGGTTGGCGATCTGCGCCATGTGCGCGTAGTCGATGTATTCGGGCTCGTCAGTCACCTGGTGGTAATCGGAGTGCAGCCCCGTGGTGAAGAACGCGATGGGGATGCCGTAGCGCGCGTACTCGTAGTGGTCGCTGCGGCAGTAGATCTTGCGATGGGTGCCCCTCGACGTCGAACGCGTAGTCGAAGACCAGGTCGTGGTTGTCTTCGGTGTTCACCCGCTCGATGAGGTCACCGAGCTCGCGTGGAGAGCCGACGCGAGCCCACCAGCATGACGTACCCTGGGCCGCCGTGCAGCGGCGTGCCGTCCTTGGTGCGCCCGGTCTCGTCGTCCGCGTCCCCCCGGCCCACCATGTCCATGTTGAGCTGCGCGACGATGGAGTCGCGCGGCACGGTGGGGTGGTTCGTGAACTACTGCGATCCGAGGAGGCCCTTCTCCTCTCCCACATGCCAGACGAAGAGAATCGAGCGCTTCGGCCTCGGGTTCATGGACGCGATCTCCTGGGCGATCTCGAGGACGGAGACCGTCCCCGAGCCGTCGTCGTCGGCACCGTTGTTGATGGAGTCCATGCGCACCGGTCCGGGGTGGAGGGCCGATAGCCGCCAACTCCGCGTTCACCTGCTGCTGCTGCTCGGGCGTCGCCTGGTTGCCGCGAGTCGTCCGCGCCCTCGGGCCGCACGATGTGGTTGAAGATCCGCAGCGAGTCTTGCGGCCACCGGACGGTTGTTGACGCCGATGTGGTCGTTGTGCGCGCCGATGGCCACGTACTCGCCCTTGAGCCGCGGGTCGCTCCCCGGGATGATCGCCACGACGTTGCGCGACGGATACGGCATGGGCTCCACCTGTACCGGATGTCGATGGAGACCTTCTTCCCCGACCGCGCCGGCTGCGAGCTGGTCCAGCGGCTTGGAGAACATCTTCGCTGCGGCTTCGCGGCGATCTGGACGACAGGCCCGGTGGCGGACGACCGCGGCGGCTGCGGGGCGTCGGGTCGTTCAGGAAGCCCCTGCGGACGGAGGAAGAACGCCGAGAAGCCGCCGCCGCCCACCGCCCCGCCCGTTGCCACCGAGCGCGACGAGAGCGAGCGCCGCGGATCCGGCCACGCGAGCGCTACGCATGGCCCGGAAGTCGGGGTTCTCGACCCGCGAGACAGGACCACGAGCTTCCCCTTGGCCTGGCTCGGCGAGATCATGTGCTGGTCGTCGCCGAAGGTGCCGCCGTACACCGCCGACGCGCGCAGCTTGGCCGATCCGCGTCCCGACGGGAGGCAGTCGCGACCCGAGGGCGAGCCTCGCCGAGCCCACGGCGATGACGGATAGCGTATCCAGCGCCCGTGTCTTGTACGGCACGGTCTGGAAGTACGTGCCGTTGTCACCCGCCGGCTCCAGGCCCGATGCGCTTCGAGCTCGGCGGCGATGTAGTCGGTGCCCTTCACGTTGCCGATGGTCCCCGCCTCGCGCCCCTGCATGGAGTCGTCGGCGAAGATGTACAGGCGGGTCATGAGGTCACCGGGCGTGATGGCGGCCTCGGTCGGCTCGGGCGCGTGGGTGCGCGGAAGCGCGCTCTGGGCCAGGAGCCGGTGCGCGGGAGGCGCAGGGAGGCGTCGCCGGCGGCGAGCAGGATGGGGATACGGGAGGTCATGGGGTGCTCCGGGGTCGGGATCGGTCGAGAGAGCAGTAGAACCGCCCGCCCGGCCGTGTGCAAGCGGGCGCCTCAGCGCCCCCCGTCCGAGCGACGCGCCGCCGAATGCCGGCGAACCACGCGGCTGTCGCGGAGTCCGCCTTCATCCAGCTCGCGTGCCGCAGGAAGTCGTGGATCTCGTCGGGGATCACCATCTCCTCGAAGGGCACGCCCTGGGCCCGCAGGCGCTGGGCCAGATCCACCGTCTGGCTGGAAGTCGCACGTTGCGGTCGTCGTCGCCCTGGATGAGCAGCACCGGGGAGCGCCAGGCGTCCACCCACGCCACCGGCGAGGACTTCCAGGCGATGTCGGCGCGCCGCTGCGAGCTCCTCCTCGCTCGAGCTCGTAGCGCCACTCGCCCCGGCCGAAGCGGCGCCCGCCGTCGCACGGTGAAGTCGTGCACGCCGTGGAGGTCGACGCCGGCGGCGAACAGGTCGGAGTCCCGGCCCAGGCCCGAGGGCCGTGAGGTAGCCGCCGTAGGAGCCGCCCCAGAGGCCGATGCGGCTCGGCGTCCACCTGGGCGAGGCGCGGCGAGGTACCGCCCGCCGGCCTCGATGTCCCGGTACTCCGACGCGCCCCGCACGCCGGCGTCGTCGGGGTGGTGGAAGTCGTGCCCGTAGCCGATGCCCAGCCGGTAGTTCACCGACAGCACGACGTAGCCGCGGCTGGCCAGGTACTGGTTCACCGCGTAGGCGTTGGAGTAGTAGTACGAGTAGTGCCAGCCCAGCAGCATCTGCCGCGGCGGGCCGCCGTGGATGAAGATCACCGCCGGCCGCTTGCCGCCGCGCACCAGCCTCGACCCCGCGCCCTCCGGCGGCTCGAAGAGGTCGGCGTGGACCTCCACGCCGTCGGCGGCGTGGAACACCACGGCCTCGGGCGTCACCAGCGGCGCTGGTGGGGAAGTCCGCGGGGACGCGATCCTCGCCGATGGCGACGTCCGTCGCCGCCCGCCGACGGGGAGCGCGTGGGGGAGGGGCGGGCGCCGGGCGCCGCCGCCCAGGTAGGCGATCCAGCGCGCCGTCGGCCGTGACCACCGGCGTCCACTCGTTGCCCGTCGCCGGGGGTCACGTTCGCGAAGCCCGAGCCGTCCACGCCCACGCGGAAGACGTGGCGCCGCTCGATGTCGTCGGGGCCGTCGCCCATGTTGCCGGCCCACACGAGGTCGCGCCCGTCCGGCGACATGCGAGATGTACTCGGCCATGCCGTGCGTGGGGCGTGAGCAGCGTGCGGCTCGCCGCCCGCCACGGGCACCGAGTACAGGTGCTCCCAGCCGTCCATGTCCGCCAGGAAGACGATTCGGTCTCCGGCGCCCCAGTGCAGGTTGGCCTGGCCCTCGGTGGTGGGATACGAGCCGTGCAGCGTGTTCGGGCTCGACCAGACCGCGCCGGCCCTCGCCCGGAGCGGGCGTCCGCCACCCGGATCTCCCAGGGCGTAGGGCGTCTGCTCGAGCCACGGGTCGGGCGCGCCGCCCGGCGCCGGGCGGCGCACGAAGGCGATGCGGGCTCCGTCGGGGGACCAGCGGGGCATGAAGTCCCGCTCGGTGGACGGATCGAGGTAGAGCAGGAGGGGCTGGCCCGTCCGTGTAGATGCCGATGAACGCGTGGTCGCCCCGCTGGCTCACGAAGGCCAGGCGGGTGCCGTCCGGCGACCACGTCGGGCTCGCCGTTGCGCCCCTTGTCGAAGAAGAGGCGCGCGGCCGTCCGCCGAGCCGTCCAGGGCCACCGTCCAGATGGCGCCGCCCCGCTCGAAGGCCACCACGCCCGCGGGAGGACACCGCCGGCCCGTCGCCGTCGGCCAGGAGCCGGGGCTCGCCGCCGGCGAAGGGCACGGCGAAGATCTGGACCTTCCGCTCCTGCGTCGGTGGCCATGGGGTCGGGCTGCAGCTCGCCGGCCCAGTTGGAGCCGTGGTCGCCGCCGCGCACGAAGACCACCGTGCCGCCGTCGGGGGAGAAGCGGAGCTGGGTCAGCTCCTGGCCGTCGTCCTCCGTGTAGGCCGTGAGGCGGCGTGCCTTCCAGTCCGGCGCCTCCGCGCCGTAGACGTTGCGCACCCCCTGCTCGTCGAAGACCCACGCGACGCGCGCGCCGGAGGGCGCGGCCACCAGCTCCGTGGGGTACGGATAGCTGCGCACCTGCCGGCAGCGTGAAGGGCTGCTGGGCCGCGACGGAGGCGGCGGTCGACGGCGGCCAGGGCCACGGCCAGAAGGATGCCGCGCACGGCGCGGACGTCGGGGATACGCATGGTCGATCTCACTCCCGGTTCTCGATGGAGGGTCGCCTCCGTCAGGAGGACGGCCCCCGGATTCGGATGAGGTAGCCCGCCTCGTCCGAGGTCCCGGTCCCAGTCGTCCACGAAGCGCGCCACGTCGCCCTCGAGCACGCGGCGAACGACGCCGGGAAGGACGGGGCGGCCGGCGGAGCCGCGGCCGCGGCCCGTGATCACGTGGACGACCCGGCCCCCGGAGATGCGGGCGTGGGCGCGGATGAAGTCCCGGACGCGGCGCTCGGCCTCGAGGGCGGTGTCGCCGTGGAGGTCGAGCGTGGCGACGGGAGGGGCGTCGAGCAGGGGGTCGTGGCCTCCGAAGGCGGGGATGCTCGCCTCTGTCGCGGCTGCGCCGCTTCCGGGCCACGGGCTTCCCTCCTGGCCGGCGTTGGTTCCGCACTTCCGGCTGACAAGGTACAATCCCGCCGACCGCCGGTTCCCCCTCGCTCGCCGGCCGACGAGGTCCGGTCCCCGCTTCCGTCTCCCCGGCGGACGCCCTCCGTCCGCCCCGGGGGACGCCGCGACCGCCGCCGGCCGCCGTGTTCGCGGGGATTCGCGCGGCGGCACGGGATTCGCAGTGGCCGTCGCGGGCGTCCGGGGACGGGCTACGCGTACGAGCGGAGGCGGCATGGAGAGATCGGATGTGGCGAGCGGCCGCCGCGCGGCCGAGCCGGGAGCCTCCTGCGCCTACTGGCCGGTCGCGCTCCTCGGTGAGCCCTGCGTGCGGGGACGCCGGCCCCTCCACCCCGAGCTGGAGGATGCGCTCTCCCCGACCGCGGCCGCCTACCTGAACGACGCGCTGGACATCATGGAGGCCCACTCGGTCCGGCGATACGAGATCGACTGGGAGGTGCTGCGGGAGTATGCCTTCCGGACGGCGGCGGGAGCCCTTACCGCGGAGGATACCTAGGGCGCCATCCAGAACGCCCTCGCCGCCATCGGCGACGGCCACTCGTTCTTCATCCCCGCCGGGCGCCGCCGTGGACGCGTCCTCCACGAACCCGGAGCCCACCGCCATGGTCATGGAGGGGTTGCCCGGGGTGGGGGGGCGCTTCGGATATGTCTCGGTGCTCGCGTTCTCCGGCGGGGGCGCCCCGCCGAGATGGCCACCACTCTACCACCGCCTCATCGAGGGGATCGACACCTTGGGCGTGTGCGGGTGGATCGTCGACCTGCGGGACAACCCGGGGGGCAACATGTGGCCGATGGTGGCCGGACTCGGGCCCATCCTGGGCGAGGGCGTCCTGGGCTTCTTCGTCGATCCGGACTCGGTGGTGGACACGTGGACCTACGCCGACGGGGCGTCGGCGCTGGACGGCGCAGGTGCTGGCGAGAGCGGATTCCCCTTACGCGCTCATCGATCCCGATCCCCCCGGTGGCGGTGCTCGCCGACCAGCTCACCGCCAGCTCGGGCGAGGCGACCTTCATCGCCTTCAAGGGACGTCCCGAGACCTGGAGCTCTGGCGTCCGGACGTACGGGGTCTCCACCGCCAACCGCGGCTTCGCCCTCGGCGACGGCTCGATCCTCGTTCTCGCCGTCTCAACATGGCGGACCGCACCGGCCGGCTCTACGGGGGCCAGTTCACCGTCGACGAGCAGATCGGGGGGGCCCGGAGCCTCGATCCCGCGACCGACAATCCACTCCGGCTCGCCTGGCCTGGCTGGGCGGCCGGCCGGCCTGCGTGCCTCTCGGTAGTCGCCACGGGCGCCGCGCCACCGCCCTACCTCCTACCAGATCCCTCGCCCCCGTCGCCTGATCCAGCCGATACCGGCCCCGCACCAGGTCGTAACGCGCTCGGAGCTGGACGAGCCTGGCCTGCGCGAGCAGCGTCTCGGCGTCGAGGACGTCGAGGTTGGTGACGACGCCCGCCTGGTAACGCGTGCGGGCGAGCTCCAGGGCCGCGGTGGCCTGGCGGACCTGCACGTCCGTGGTCCGGATCTTCTCGCGGCGGCGCGCACGGCGGCGACGGCCCTCTCCACATCCGCGGCGACGCTCCGCTCCAGCGCCTCCGTGCGGACGCTTGGCGCCGCTCGCCTGCGCCTCGGACTCGCATTCACCTGGCTGCGCGTCCGGTCCCCGTCGTACACGGGAAGCTGCACGGCCATGCCGGCCACGAAGTTGGGCTTGATCCGGTTCAGGTTCGGCACGTAGCCGTTCTTCGCGCCCACGCTGAGGTCGAGGCTCACCGACGGACGATCCCCAGCGACGCCAGCCGGGTATGCACGCAGGCGGACGCTTCGGCGTTCCTGGCCATCAGAACGTCGGGCCGCCGGGCCAGCGCCACCGTGCCAGGGAGTCCACGTCGAGCGCGAGGGAGTCCGCGGGAAGTCCGCCCGCCGGCTCGACCATCGTGTCCGCCGGCACCCCCAGGAGCTGTCTCAGCTCGATGCGACGCTGCTCCAGCGCGTCGGCGATGTCCACCCGCTGGCTCCTGGCCGTGGCGATCCGGACCTGGGTGGCCAGGGCGTCCAGATCGGTCGCCGCCCCCGCCCGCACGCTTGCCCCGCGTGATCTCGAGGTGCTGCGAGAGAGCGTCGATCTCCTCGTCCTGGACCCGGAGGCTCTCCTCGAGGAAGAGGGTGCCGTAGAAGGCGTCGACGGTCTGGAACGCGAGGCGCGACTTCATGAGGTCCACGTTCTCCTGGCGGCTTCGCCGAGAGAACGGGCCCCGTCGACCGCGGTCTCGCGTCGCCCGCGCGTCCTACAGCGTGTGCCGGAGCGTCAGGTCCGCGTCGTAGTTGTTGGCGGGAAGAGGTAGAACGACGGTCGTTGAATTCCAGGCTGGGAACGGGGCCGACCCGGGAATACGAGCCCGCGGCCGTCACGGTGGGCGAGAAGGCGGTCTCCCGCTCCTGCACCCGCGCCTCCGAGACCGACACGCCGTTCTCCGGCCTCCTGGACCGCCGGGTGGGTTTCGACCACCACGGCGAATCGCCTGTCCAGGGTGAGGGAGTCGACGGGCCCTGGGCGGCGAGGCCACCTGCCGGGAGGATGGACGCGGCGACCAGGAGAGCGAGCATGCGGTTCATGGAATCGATCCTTCGCGAAGCACGCACGGCGTGCGCATCGTCTATTCCATCGCGCCCGGTGCGCCTCCCCGGTGCCTCCCGTGATGGGGGCGCAGGAAGAGGACCGGCACGAGGGCGACGAGGAGGATGAAGAAGGCCACGCGGAACACGTCGTCCACGGCGGACACGAAGGCCTGCTGTTGCGCGTGGGAGATCAGCAGCGCCCTGGCCCGGGAGGCGGCGTCGCCCATCGTGCCTCCCGTGGCGTCGAGCGCGAAGTGCTGGAGCCTTCGAAGGGCGCCCTGGTAGGCCTCCGAGTATGGCCGGATCTGCTCGCCGTACATCGAAGCGTGGAAGATCGTACGCCTCGTGAGGATGGTGCCGAACAGGGCGACGCCGAAGCTCCCCCCGATCTGGCGGATCACGTTGATGAGCCCGGAGGCCTGGGCCATCTTGCGGTTCGCGATCTCCGAGATCGCGACGGTGGTCAGCGGGGACATGAGCAGGCCCATGGCGATCCCGCGGAGGTACAGCGGTAGCAGGATCTGGGGCTTCTCCGACGACAGCGACAGGAAGCTGAACTGGTGCATGGTGAGCGCCAGCAGCCCCAAACCCACCAGGATGGGGACGCGGGCGTCCCAGCGGTCCGCGAACATCCCGGCGAAGGGAGCGGTGATCCCCACCAGGATGCCCACCGGGAGGAACACGAGGCCCGCCTGGAAGGGCGTGTAGCCCAGGGAGTTCTGCAGATAGATCGGGACGAGGAAGTTCGCACCGAACATCCCCACCCCGAAGACGAACAGCACGAGGTTGCTCACGGAGAAGTTGAAGTTGCGGAACAGCCCGATCTCGATGAGCGGGTGGCGGACGTTGAACTCGGCGATCAGGAAGATCGACAGGCCGAGGAAGGCGATGGCGAAGCAGACGAGGATGAAGTTCGACGTCCAGCCCGAAACTCCTGCCGGATATCAGGCAGGAGTGAACGTCATATTTGGAGTTTGTCGGGATTTATCCGGCTTTAAATTCCTCAGCACCGGGCAGTTTTCCAACCAGCTGTTCCGGGTGATGGATGAAGACCGGTAAATGCTGCGGACAAACATAGACTTTTTCATCACGATAATTCATTTTTATGAGCGGTACCTGTTGGTTGCTGCTTTCACATACAATACATTTCTTTTCCATTGGAAGTTTCCTTTTTAATTATTGGGTTATTTGTTGAAGTATAGAATTTGGATAATCTTACTACGATTATATCATGTTGAGTTTTTATTCCACTCCAATGGTGACCTTTACATTGTTTGCGCGCTTCGTTTTCCGATATAATCAAAACCATGAAAACAGATTTGAAAGACGGAAAGGAGACGCAATTGATTGTTCCAACGATGGATCAAACCGATGCTTATCTGGATGAAGCGGAACAAATGAACCCGGGACCCTGGGTACAGCACCTGCGGAACGCCGGTCAGGCTGCCTATCATTTTTGCCAGCCGGATTAATGGACTTGACCCACAGGTGGCCTATGCCCTGGGCAGCCTGCATGATATCGGGCGCCGCGACGGAAAATTTGACCTTCTGCATATCCTGCATGGTTACAATTTCATGATGGACCAGGGCTTTCCCGATGTCGCCCGAATCTGCCTGACCCATTCGTTTATCAATCAGGATGTCCGTCGGGCGGAAAATAATTGGGACGGCAGCCCCGAGGAAATGGATTGGGTGGCAGCGTATCTGGCCGGGCTGGAATATAACGACTATGATCGTCTGATTCAATTGTGTGATGCTGTTTCGGTCGATAACGGTTATTGGCTGATTGAAAAACGGCTTTTGGATGTGGGTATCCGCCGCGGTGTAACTGAATATTCCCGGAGCGCTGGCAGAAAATGCTCGAAATCCGGGCATATTTTGAAGGAAAGCTGGGCTGTTCGGTCTATAGTTTGCTGCCGGGAGTGATGGAAAACACATTTTAATTCGGATGGAAAAATTAGCAATTGAGATCCGACTGAGAAAGATTTAATATCCGGAACCGTGAATGGAAAATTTTAACATATCAAAAAGGTGAGCTGTGGAAGAAATTATCAAAGATTATCTGGATTATGTCGGCTCCAGAGCTGATAAACACTATAAAGCGACCCTGTTCGAATGGGACAATCTGATGCTGGGGTTGAATTGTCTGGAACCCGGGCAGGAGCAGCGGGTTCATGAACACGAGGACCAGGATAAATTTTATTTTGTACTGGAGGGAGAAGGCAGTTTAAGATTGGAAACGGCAGGTAACGGCCGGCTTTGGGAATACTGTTTGGGCAGCTGCCGGTGTACCGCACGGCGTTAAAAACAGGGTGATCAGCGCCTGGTGATTTTGATGGGGATTGCGCCAGCCCCGATCAAGTAGAGAAAGCCGGCTTTTTGAGTACACCTTTTGTCCATTTGCATGCCCATTCCTACTACTCATTAATGGAAGGGCTGCTGGCGCAGTCCGAGCTGGTGTCTGCAGCGGCGGCCGATGGCATGACAGAACTGGCACTGGTGGATCACCGTGCATTAACCGGGGTGGTTGAGTTCACTTTTGCCTGCCGTGAAGCCGGTATCCGCCCGATTTACGGTCTGGAAGTGGATGTTACCTGGCAGGGTTTGAGCGGTCCGCTGGTGCTTTTGGTCATGGATGCTGACCGGTTGGCCAAACCTGTGCCGCTTAGCAGTTTGCTGATGACCGATTTGAATGACAACCCGGCGGCAGCTCTGGATGTGCAGCAATTATCAGATCATGCCGGAGGTTTACTGGCGCTCAGCGGCGGGCAGCGCAGTATATTGGATTTCCTGGTCAATAAATCACAGGATCAACAGGCGCTCACCTGGCTGGAAGCGCTGAAATCTGTCTTTCCCGGACGTTTGTATGTGGAAGTCCAGCAGCATGACCTTGAGCAGGAAATCGCTGCCCGCAAGGTCGCAAAAATAGCCAGGCAGGCAGGACTTCCGCTGGTTGCCAGCCAGGATATTTATTATTTACTGGAAAGCCAGGCGGATCTGCAGCGCACCCTGGCAGCCATGCGGCTGAATTGTAAAATCAGAAATTTGCCGGAAGGTGTGACAGCGCACCGGGTCAGTTTTTAGCACCCAAAAGGAGATGGTCCGGCGCTTTGCCTGGCTGCCCGAAGCAGTCCAAAATACGGTTGAAATTGCCCGACGCTGCCAGTTTGTTGCTTCCGCTGGGGGAAACCCATTTTCCCGAAGTGCCGCTGCCGGAAGGAAAGAACATCGCACAGGTTCTGCGGGAAAAAGCTCAGTCCGGTGCCAAATCGCGTTATGGAAAAGTAACCGCCGAACTGCAGGAGCGCCTGGACCATGAACTGGCTGTCATCGCAAAAAGAGGCTACGAACCGATTTTTCTGATTGTGGAAGAGTTATTGGATTTCGCACGGGAAAATGGCGTGCCGGTCTCTTCACGCGGTTCGGCGGCTTCCTCACTGGTCGCCTACTGCCTGGGAATTACCAACCCTGACCCGATGGCGCTAAACCTTTAT
>CAWKGE010000006.1:0-20756 GCA_963848895.1 uncultured Gemmatimonadales bacterium | reverse complement strand
GTATTGTATTACAAAATTGGACGTAGCATTATGTCGGGGAGGAGGCTTACAGCTTCACCTTCCTGCTCGCCTCAGTGATCCGAGAAGAGCCATGGGCGAAAACAAGGACAAGACCACCGACCGGATTACCGAGGCCTACAAGGAGATCCGCAAGCTCATCCTCTTCCATCGACTGTCGCCGGGCACTCCGATCATCCAGGCGCGCATGGCCGACGACCTCGGGCACTCCAGGGCCACCCTCCGCGCCGCACTCCAACGCCTCGCCCAGGAAGGGTACGTCGTGGAGACGGAGCTCGGGACCTACTCGCGCTTCGTCGTGGCGTCCCTGACGGTGGAGGACATGCAGGAGCTCTTCGCCATCGTGGGCGCCCTCGAAGGCGTGGCGATCCGGCAGGTCGCCGATCTCCCTCCGGACGAGCGGGAGGATCTCGCCCGACGGATGGAGGCCCTGAACGAACGGGTGCTCGCCCGGTGGAGGGCGGGGGTGTGGACCCGGACGAGGCCAACCGCTCGGACACGGCGTTCCACAACGCGTTCATCGACAGAGCCAAGGGTTCGAGGCTCTTGACGCAGCTCCGCTCGATCCGTCCCCAGGTCGATCGCTACCGCGACCTGTACCTTGCCCGTGTCGCCGGGGAGATGCGGGTCCGCGGCGCCCCCGAGCACCAGGCGATCGTCGACGCGATCCGCTGCGGTGACCCGGACAGGGCGGAGAAGGCGGTGGAAGAGCACTGGCGGGCCGGCGCCGGACGCCTGGGTGAGTTCATCCGGGAGATGGGCGAGCACCGCGGTTACGCGGGCGACTAACGTACGCCGCGCGAGCGCAGCGCCGGGCCCCGCCTCGAGCTTCCGGAGCAGCTCGCAGGTGTCGCCTCCAGCAGCCATCGCCGTGCCGACGGAGATCGCTTCATGAACACCCCTCGCAGACCCTTCGCTTCGTCGTCGCGCGGCCACACATGTGGCGCTGGCCGCAGCGATCCCCCACCTGGCGATCGCCCAGGCCTCGCCTCCGACCGTCGACCCGGCCCTCTACGCGGCGATGCGCTACCGGATGGTGGGGCCCTACCGTGGGGGCCGCTCAACCGCCGTGGAGGGCGTGCGCGGCGAGCCGGGGACCTTCTACATGGGCACCACCGGCGGAGGGGTCTGGCGAACCCGGGACTTCGGTGAGAGCTGGCAGAACCTCACCGACGGTCAGATCGCGGTGGGCTCCATCGGCGCGGTGGCCGTCGCGCCCTCCGACCCGGACATCATCTACGTGGGAACGGGCTCGGCGTGTCTGCGCGGCAACGTGTCGGCGGGACGGGGCGTGTACAAGTCCGCCGACCGCGGGCGGACGTGGCGGATGATCGGTCTCCCGGAGGCCGGCCAGATCGGGCGCGTGCGTGTGCACCCCGGGGATCCGGACCTGGTGTACGTCGCAGCCCTCGGTCACGCCTTCGGCCCGAACCCGGAGCGCGGGGTGTTCCGGTCCCGCGACGGGGGGAGGACCTGGGACAAGGTACTCTTCATCAGCGACACGACCGGCGTCGTGGACCTGGCCATGGATCCCGGGGACCCGCGCGTCCTCTGGGCGGCGGCCTGGACCGGACGGCGGGAGCCGTGGGCGATCGTCTCGGGAAGCGCCGAGAGTGGGCTCTACCGAAGCGCCGACGGCGGGGATACGTGGGAGAAGGTGACCAACGGGCTTCCCAACGACGTGGTCGGACGCATCGGTGTGGCGGTGGCAGCCTCGAACCCACGACGCGTCTACGTGGTCGTTCAACACGCCGAGGCCGGCGGGCTGTACCGCTCAGACGACGGCGGCGTGTCCTTCCAGCTCTTGAATGGCGACCGGAAGCTCTTCGAGCGGGCCTGGTACTACGGGCACATCTTCGTCGATCCGAAGGACGAGAACACGGTCTACGACCTGACCACACGGCTGTACAAGTCGGTGGACGGGGGCCGCACCTTCGACCCCGTGCCGCAGCCGCATGGTGACAACCACGACCTGTGGATCGACCCGGACGACCCGCGGATCATCGCGAGCGCCCACGACGGCGGCGTGGCGGTGACCGTGACCGGCGGTGCGACGTGGTCGACCCTCCTCGACCAGCCCACCGCCGAGATCTATCGTGTGACCGTAGACGATCAGTTTCCCTACCGGCTGTATGGAGCGCAGCAGGACAACAGCACGATCTCCCTGCCCAGCGCGTACGGATCGACGTCGACCCCATATCAGACGTGGTACGAGGTGGGCGGCGGAGAGAGCGGATACGTCGCGGTCGACCCGAAGGACCCGGACATCGTCTTCGCCGGAAGCTACGGCGGCGAGATCACTCGATTGGACCGCAAGAGCGGACAGACCCGGAACGTCTCCACGTACCCGACGCTCGCGCTCGGTCAGGCCCCTGCGAACCTCGAGTACCGCTTCCAGTGGAACGCACCGATCCTGTTCTCGATCCACGACCCGGAGGTCCTCTACCACGCGTCGAACCACCTGCACCGCTCGCGGGACGGAGGGACGACGTGGGAGGTGATCAGCCCGGACCTGACGCGTGACGACCCGATCCGCCAGGGTCCCCCGGGCGGGCCTATCGACCACGACATTACCACGGTGGAAACGTACGGGACGGTCTTCGCTGTGGCCGAGTCGCCCCGGACGCCGGGAGAGCTCTGGGTCGGGAGCGACGACGGGCTGATCCACCTCTCCCGCGACGGCGGCGCACATTGGGAGAACGTGACGCCCCCGTGGATGCCGGAGGGCACGGTGAACGTCATCGACGTGTCCCCGCACGCGGCGGGGCGGGCGTTTGTGACTCTGTACCGCTACCGGCGTGACGACTTCCAGCCGTACGTCTACCGCACCGACGACTACGGCCGGAGCTGGACGCGCCTGACCGACGGGACGAACGGCATTCCGGCCGACCACTTCGTCCGCGTCGTGCGCGAGGATCCGGAACGTCGCGGGCTGCTCTACGCCGGAACCGAGTTCGGGATGTACGTCTCCTTCGACGACGGCGCGCGCTGGCAGCCCCTCCAGCTCAACCTGCCCATCACGCCCGTGACGGACCTCGCGGTCAAGGGGAGCGACCTGGCGGTCGCCACCCAGGGCCGCTCGTTCTGGATCCTGGACGACCTCAGCCCCCTCAGGCAGATGGGCGCGGACCTCGCTGCCGCCCCCGCGCACCTGTTCAAGCCCAGGGACACGTACCGCATGGAGATGGCGCGGGCGTCCCAGGGCGAGGAGCGCCGTGAGGCCGAGAACCCACCGGACGGCGTCATCGTCTACTACACGCTCGGCGAGCGCGCGCCGGGCGAAGTCATCCTCGACGTCCTCGACGACGCCGGCTCGGTCGTCCGCACGTTCACGAGCGGGACCGCCGCGGGCCGGAACGCGCTTCCGGCCCGTCGGGGGATGAACCGTTTCGTCTGGGACCTGCGCTACCCAGGCGGTGAGGTCCCTCCGGGCGTCATCCTGCGGGGCGGTCCTCCGAAGGGCGCCAAGGCCGTGCCGGGCAGGTACGCCGTGCGGCTGAGCGCCGGCGACTGGACCGCGACCGAGTCGTTCCGCGTCCTGGAGGATCCCCGCGTGGCCGCCACGGTCGCGGACCTCCAGGCGCAGCACGACCTGCAGACCCGGATCAACGGGAGGATCGCGGACACCTACGCGGCGGTGAAGCAGATCCGCGACCTGAAGGAGCAACTGCGGCAACGCTCGGAGGCAGCAGCGCGGGCAGGCGGCGGGGAGGATTTCGTGAAGGCCGCCGCCACCGTCACGGAGGAGCTCACCGCTGTCGAAGGAGAGCTGCTGAACCTGAAGTTCCGTTCGGAGAAGGACCCGCTGAACTTCGAGCCCAAGCTCGACAACCTGCTCGCTTATCTGAGCAACGTCGTGGGAGACGGCGACGGCCGGCCGACCGATGCGATGCGCGACGTCTTCCGGGACCTGGACCGTCGGCTCGTGGTCCAGCTCGAGCGCCTCCGCCTCATCGTCGAGAAGGACATCGCCGAGTTCAACGACCTCGCGCGCCAGCGCTCGCTTCCGATCATCGCCTCGAAGGAGGGGAGGGTGAAGACCCCATGGCCGCCGACGTACGCTTGACCGTCCGCAGACAGTTCCCCCGCCCGGGTCCCGACGTGCTCGCCGGGTTCGAAGGCGTCGGCACCAGCCTGGTGTGCGACGCGCAGGATCGCATCGGGGCCGTTCGCCATACGATCCGTCCGGTCACCACGCGTCGACGGTTCGTTGGGCCGGCGCTGACCGTACAAGCCGGCCCGAAGGACAACCTGGCCTCCTACGCCGCCCTCCGCGTCGCGGAGCCCGGCGACGTGATCCTCATCACCAACGGCGGCTTCGACGGGTGCGCGGCGGTGGGCGACATCTACGTGGGCCTGGCCCGGAACGCCGGGGTGGTGGCCTGCGTCACCGACGGCATGGCCCGGGACGTGGCCGGCATCGACAAGGTGGGGATCCCGGTGTTCGCCCACGGCATCACCCCCAACGCTCCGTTCAAGAACGGGCCGGGAGCCGTCGGCATGCCCATCTCCCTCGGCGGCGTTGCCGTGTCGGCCGGCGACGTCGTCGTCGGCGACGAGGACGGCGTGGTGATCGTCCCTCTCGCGGGCGTCGCAGGCGTGCTGGAGGCGCTGGCGAAGATCAAGAAGCGAGAGGCGCAGATGGAGGCCTGGATCGCGGAGGGTATGACGGCTCCGCCCTGGCTCGACGACCTCCTGGGCGCGGGCGTCGACTGGCGCTGATCGCGCTCAGCCGACCACGTAGATCTTTCCGTTCTCGATTCTCACCGGGAGCTGGATCAAGGGAGCCGGCGGAGGCCCGCCGAGCACCTTGCCGTGCCGGTCGTACTCGCCCGCGTGGCAGGGACAGAGGATGATCTTCTTCTCCTTGTCCCATGCAACCGTGCATCCCTCGTGGGTACAGATCGCGGACAGGACCTCGATCTCCCCCTCCACGTTGAGCACGAGGACCGGCATCCCGTGGAACCTCGCGGCCTTGACCGCGCCCGGGGGCAGGTCCTCGACCTCGCCCACCAGGACGTCCACCGCGCGCCGCAGCTCCGATGACGAAGCTTCGGCCGGAAGCCCAAGCGCGGCCAACGCGCCACCCAGGATCAGCTTCAGCGCATGGCGGCGCGAAGTGTCGTCGCCGACCTTCATCGGATGTGGAGGATGAAGAAGGGGATTCTCGCCGCCGACGGCCCGGGCGTGGTTCGGTCGATCGTGTTGCCGCCGGTCTTCCCGGTCAGCGTCTCGATGGCGATACCGATGACCGCGGCTCCGCCTGCGGCGGCCAGCGCATAGGTGCGAGGACGGTCGAGCTGCCGCCGCCTCACCTCCACAACATCGGCGGAGGGGAGGCGGACGCGTTCGTGCAGGTCTTCGGCGAAGAAGCCCTGCTGGCGGACGGCGGTGGGGACGAACAGCGTCAGCGCGCCGCCGTCCCGATCGAGCAGCTCACCCTCCAGCGTCCCATCGTCCCCGCGAACCTGCGCCGGGAGTCGCGCTCGCGCCTCCGGCGTCAATCG
The DNA here is from genome assembly GCA_963848895.1 of uncultured Gemmatimonadales bacterium. Lineage (GTDB taxonomy): Bacteria > Gemmatimonadota > Gemmatimonadetes > Longimicrobiales > Gaopeijiaceae > SZUA-318. Next base: position 15,231 of record CAWKGE010000006.1, on the reverse strand, counting down.
TGCGCGGACGGTCTCCCCGAGGGAGACCGCCTCGATGGAGACGGGCGCGTACGTGTAGCACCCCGCCAGGGACGCAGCGGCCAGGGCCATCACCGCGACACGCAGCTTCATTCTTCCCACCGTCCCCCGAGGATGTGCGCAAAGACTATCTCGAGCCACCGACGTTCTTGTATACGTGGCCACCCTTCATCACGAACCGGACCCGACCCAGAGCCTCCGGATCGTCGAGCGGGTTCCCGTCGAGGGCGATCAAGTCCGCCTCCATCCCCGGGGCTACCGAGCCGATCCGATCGTCGAGTCCCAACTCCTGGGCCGCCAGCGAGGTGGCCGACACCACTGCCGCCATCGGATCCTGTCCGCCCTTCTCTATCCTGTACACCAGCTCCTGGTAGTTCCTTCCGTGCGCACCGGCCACGGCGTCCGTGCCGAATACGATCTTGAGGCCGGGCACCGTCAGCGCCTCCTTGAACACCTGCAGGGCCAACGGCACCGCCTTGTGCATCTCGGCGAAGCCCTCTTCGGTGTAGTTCCCGATCCCGACGAAGTGCTCCGCGTTCTCGAAGTAGTTGCGGAAGACCAGGTCGATGTTCGGGTCGAAGTACACCCCGTGCTCCGCCATCAGCTTCAGCGTGGGAAGGTCGAGGAGTGCGCCGTGCTCGACGCTCGAGCACCCGGCCTGCACCACCCTGCGTACTGTCTCCGGGTTGTAGGCGTGGACCAGGGTGCGCAGTCCGCGCGCGTTGGCCTCGCCGCACGCGGCGTCCAGCTGCTCCTGGGTGAGCGTCGGCTCGCCTCCGTCCCGGATGCTGCCCGACGCGAAGATCTTGATGGCGTCCGCCCCCTGGTCGGCCATCGCGTCCACGTGGCGGCGGATCTCTTCAGGCCCGCCGGTGCGCTCCGTGACCGGCGAGATCGACGTGACGACCCTCGAGCCCGGGATGCGCCCTTCGTTGACGAACTCCCGCAGCGGGACGTCCACGGGCGAGCCCAGGCTCTGCACCGTGGTGACCCCACCCATCAACGTCTCCCATGCGTTCTGGGCAGCGTAGAGCACAGACTCCTCGGGCGTTTCCTGCACCTGACCGCTGTGCGTCTTGCCCGTCGCGCGGTCGAAGTGCCAGTTGATGTGGACATGGGTGTCGATCATCCCGGGCATGATCGTCATCCCGGCCAGGTCGTAGCGCACGTCGCCCCTCCCCTGGCCGCCCGGCAGGATCTGCGCGATGCGGCCGTTGCGCACGACCACGTCCCGGTCCTGCTGCATGCCGCCCCGACCGTCGAGCAGTCGCTCGGCGTGCAGGACGACGGTGCCATCCTGGGCGTGCCCTGCGGTCGGCACGACGAGCCCGCTCGTCACGAGCGCGGCGGCGAAGAGTCTCAACGTCTTCATCGACTGGATTCCTCTCGGTTCACGGATTGCGCAGGGCAGCGCGCGATGAGGTCTCAGCTCCCGGGCAACGCGAAGACCGTCAGCTTCGCGCCCTCCCCGGAGCCATTGGCGATGGCCACGAACTGGCGTCCCGAGCTCGTCGTGTAGCTCATCGGGTTACTGTAGCCCCGACCGTCGAGGTCCGCGCTCCACAGCTCCTCGCCGGTCTCCTTGTCGAAGGCATACAGGGCGGACGCGCCCCCCGACACGAACACCAGCCCCCCCCGGGTGACCATCGGACCCGAGGCACCGGAGTGCCCAAGGCGCTCCGGCAGCTGCACGCCTCGCACGGCTGGATTGTACCGGATTTCGGGCATGTCGCCCACCGGCACCGTCCACTTCTTCTCGCCGGTGTTGAGATCGTACGCTACGAGGGTCCCGTACGGGGGCTTGATGACCGGGAGCCCGTTGGGCAGGCGGATTCCCATGGCGTCGATGTCCACGAACCAGTCGGCCTCGACCCGGGCCGGATCGGCCTCGGCGATCTTGAGGCGTGCCGGATTGTCCGACGACTTTATGTAGAGCCAACCGGTCTCGGGATCCGCCGCCGAGCCTCCCCAGTCGGCTCCGCCGATCACGCCGGGTAGCATCAGCGTTCCCTCCAACGACGGCGGGGTATACAGGGGCCCCATCCGGTAGGGCTCGAGGAACTTCATCGCCTGCGCCTTGATCTCCGGCGTGAAGTCCACGACGTCTTCCTCCGTGAAGCCCTGCCGCGCGAAGGGCTCGGGCCGGGTCGGGAAGGGCTGCGTCGGGTACGCCTCCTCCCCCGGGACGTCGCTGGCCCCCACGGGTCGCTCCTCGATGGGCCACAGCGGCTCGCCCGTGACCCGGTCGAACACCAATAGGAAGCCGCTCTTCATCGCCTGGGCCACGACGTTCACCGGCTGGCCGTCGTGCTGAACGGTGAGCAGGGTAGGCGCACCCGACAGATCGTAGTCCCACAGCCCGTGGTGCACCGCCTGGAAGTGCCACACGCGCTCACCTGTGGCGGCATCCAGGCAGACCACGCTCTCCGCGAAGAGGTTCGCCCCCTTGCGGGCGCCACCGTACCAGTCGTTCGAGGGCGTGCCCACCGGCACGTACAGGTAGCCCCGCTCGGAGTCCAGGCTCATCTGCGCCCACGCGTTGGTGTGCCCTGTGTAGGCGTTCGACCCGTCCTTCCAGGTGTCGGCTCCGAACTCCCCGTCCTGGGGGATCAGGTTGAACCGCCACGACAGCGCCCCGGTGCGGACGTCGAACGCCAGGATGTTGCCCGGCGGGTCCTGCTTGTACACGAAGCCGTCCCAGACGCCGTTGCCCAGGATTACCAGGTCCCGATACACGACCGGCGGCGACGTCTCGGTGTAGTGCATGGGGTTCGTCGGCCACATGAGGTGGTCGGTGAGGATCACGGTCCCGTGGTCGCCGAATCCGTCGATGGGCTTCCCGGTGGCGAAGTCCAGCGCGATGAGCCGCCAGCGGGTGTTGAGGAAGATCCGGCGCTCGCCCGACCCGGTCCACACGGCGACCCCCCGGTGCACGAGGCCCGTCCCGTTGGGTGGCTGGCCCCACTGGATCGTCTGGGGGTCATAGCGCCAAAGCTCCGCCCCCGTCTCCGCGTTGAGCGCGACGACACGGTTGTAGGGGGTTGTGACGATCATCGTGTCGTGGATGACCAACGGCGTATTCTCGAACGCGCCCGGCCGCACACCCTGCCCGGGGATCGGCTGTCGTGGTCCCGGGATCGGTTCCTCCCCCGTCTCCCACTCCCACGCAACCTCCAACCGGTCGACGCTCTCCCGGTTGATCGCGTCCAGAGCGGCGTACTGCATGGCGCCCTGGTCGCCCCCGTACACGGGCCAGTCCCCCGCCCGCTCAGCGGCAGGCGGCGCCGAGCACGCCACGGCCGCGAGGATGAGGCAGGCCGAAGCTCCGTCGATCACGCGCGTTCTCGTCATCCGCACTTGCCGTTCCCCGTTCGAGTCATACCTCGGTCAACGTCCCAGCTCCGAACGCAGCCGCCGGGCCGTGTCCGTCGCGCGATCCAGAGCCTCCAACAAGCGGGCCCTTTCGCGGAGCAGCGTCGTCTCCGCGAAATGGAAGCGGTCCGTGCCGGGCGGGTTCGAGGCGAGCATGTCCACCGGCTTCATACCGGGCAGCTCGCCCTCGTTCGTGGCAGGATCGGGGTGGTAGGGCCCCAGCAGCGTATAGAGCACGCGGTGCAGGGGCCGGAGGATCTCGACCCGGGCCAGGTCCACCGATGGATCTCCTCCTGCCGGGAGCGAAGCCTCCACCGCCTTCACCTCCTCAAGGAGCGTGCGCTGCCGAGCCATCGCCTTCGAGAGATCCAACCGTTCCCCCGCCCGCTCCTGCGCCGCCTCGAGGAGCGACCCGAGCCGCTCCACCGTGGCCGACACGTCGACCGGGAGGTTGGGCTCGGCGACCAGCCTGGCGAGGGCCGCGGCGTACAGGTCGGCGTCGGTCGCGAGCACCTCCGGGTCGACCTTGTCCCGGGTGTCGTCCGGCGTGTGCCACCACCAGTAGCCCCCGTCCGCCTGCGTCACGGAGTGGCTGATCTGAAGGAGCGGGAGCCCGACACCGTTGAAGGACTGGTCGGAGTTCCGGCCCGGGGGCCGTGGCCGGATCGAGTCGCCCACGCCCTCCCGCACGACCGAGCGCGCGAGCTGTGCGAGCGACGCCGTCGTGGCAGCGCTGAAGCGCGAGGCCTTCATCTGGCCCAGGCCCTCGAAGTTCACGTACGCGACGGCACGGCGGCGAAGCTGGTCGAAGTGGTGGTCCACGTACCAGGTCGAGCCGGCGTAACGGCCGTTGCTGTGCCCCGGCCACCACGCCACGACCAGACCGCGCTTCATCATGTCCCGGTGCTTGTAGAAGGCCCGGGCCAGCTCGAGCATCGCAGCGTTGGCGCCACCGTTGTCCGTGCCCCCGTGGTACCACGCGTCCAGGTGCCCCCCCGCGAGCACGAACGGCGCATCCTGCGTAGGTCCGGGAACGTAGGCCGTGACGAGCCGGAGCTCCTTCCAACCCGTCCTCGTCTCCACGGACATACGGATGCGCGCGGGACCCCGCTCCAGCATCGCCCGGATGCGGTCCCCGTCACTCCGCTTCACCTCCGCCACGGGGAGGGTGGGGATGCGGTGGTAGTCCCGGAGGGACGGGCCACCCCAGACCGTGGTGGTCGTGAGGTCGTTCAGCCGCTCCTCCGGGTTCACGAATACCGCCCCCGCCGCCCCGAACGCGGCGACCTTCGTGACCTCGTCCGGACCCGGCGTGCCCGTCACCAGCGCGATCCGACCGCGGAGGTCGGGATACGCGGGCGCATCGGTCGTCATCGCGGGGCCGTTTCCGTCCAGCACGAGGTTCTCGCCCGTAGAGGTCAGGAACTCCGGCAGGTCGTCGGCGCTTCCGAGATCCACCACCTGGCCCTCCAGGCCGGTCGTGGACCCGGAGCCCGCGACCGTGATCGCCTGGGGAGAGAAGCCCGTCCCGACCACCTCGACCCGTGCGGACACCGGGTCGCTGATGTAGGCCGTGAATGTGTCGACCGTGACCGGCACACCGTCCGACGAGAGTGTCGCGACGATGTAGTCGATGGCAGCGAACTCGCCCGGGCTCCCCGAGAGCCGGTCGTACTGCACGATCGAGTCCACCTGCGTCGCCAGCCCTTCTGCAGTGACCTCCTGCTGGACCGCGGATGCCAGTGCTCCGCCTCCGCCGGCCGCGGTGCTCGGCGTCCCGCCCGGAGCGCCGCAGCCCGGAAGCAGCAGCCCGGCCGCCATGGCAGCCGCGGCCGCGAGGGTCACGGATGATCCGCCCCGTCGATGGCGGGGCCCGGGCTCGCGATCGGTCGTCCTCCTTTCTTCTTGCATGCTCATGCTCATGGCTCCTGGGCGGTCTTCCGCTCCGGAAAGTCCCGGCCGATCTCTTCGGCCGAATGGAGCCCCAGGGCAGCGAATGTCAGGGTCCCATTGGTACAGCTCGTGGTGGGAAGGGTGGGGGCCCCCACCACGAACAGGTTCTCGTGGTCGTGGGTCCGCCCCCACTTGTCCACGACGCTCTGGGCCGGGTCGTCTCCCATCCGGCACCCTCCCCCGGGGTGCTCCTGGGCGTCGCTGGGCGCAACCCTGAGGAGCTTCCCGTCTCCCGCTCGGGCGAACTCCTCGAACAACTTCCGGATCGCCTCCTCGCTATACGGCCGCAACCTCTGCGAGACGTCGCTGTCCCGGAAACGGACCCGCGGAAGCGGGTCTCCCCAGTCGTTCGTGAAGCCCTTGTCGAGCGTGAGCTCGCTGGCGCGGTCGGGTAGCACGTCGTAGTAGCAGCGTAGCCGCGCCGTCCCCTTCCCGGACGTGGCCCGGGCCCGCCAGTCGGCCAGCACCTCGTCGCCCAGGAGGATCCCGCCCGACTCGTCCTGGATGCGTGCGGCGCGCCCGTAGTCGGACTCCCACACGCGGAAGTCGTGGCGCAGGTACCGGTCCCGGGGACCGTCCTTCATCCAGTGCTTCGAGATCAGGCTGTGCTGGCCGTTCATCCCCGGGTAGATCTCCATCGGCAGCTCGACGTACGCGTTCACGCCGCGGTGCCCCGCGAGGTACTTGCCGACGAGACCCGAGCTGTTGGCCAGCCCGTCCGGGAAGCCGTCCGCCGCGGAAAGCAACAGCAGGTGGGGCACCCAGACGAACCCGCCGGCGAGGACGAAGGTCGTCGCGTGGAACTCCACCGGCTCGTCCGGACGGGCGCGATCCAGCGCCACGGCCCGCTCGATGCGCCCACCATCGGGCGCCAGGACCAGACGCCGCACCAGGGTGTTGGTGACCAGGTCGATGCGGCCCCGGTCGCGCAGCGCGTAGAAGGTGAAGTCCGGCGAGTACTTCGCGCCGATCGGACAGATCGGAGAGCACGTCTCGTTCCGGCAGCACTCCGCGCGCCCGTCGTACGGGATCGAGTTCTTCGCCGACGGCATCGCCCAGAAGGGTACCCCCGTCTTCTCCACCCACTCCTTGAGCCGCACCAGGTTGTACGTGAGCGGGAGCGCCGGCATCGGGTACGGCCCGGATCGCGGATCCAGGTTGGGCGCGCCCTGCACGCCCGCCACACCGATGCGCTCCTCCGCCTCCTGGTAGAACGGGTCCAGCTCCTCGTAGCCCAGCGGCCAGTCGGTTCCCACCCCGTAGGTGGAGCGGACCTTCATGTCCTCCGGGCTGAAGCGGGGCGTGACGGCACCCCAGTGCATGGCGAGTCCCCCCACCTGCATCGAGGGGGAATAGCCCATTGGGCGGCCCTCCACGTCCTGCGACGCCACGTGGTCGTCGGGCCAGGGGTTCTCCTCGTAGTCCAACCAGCGCTGACGATGGCTGTACCGCTCCGCTACGGGCGGCGGATCGCCTCCGGCCTCCACCACCACGATGCGTGCGTCTCGCTCGTCCGCCAGCTTCGCGGCCACCATCGCCGCGGTGATGCCCGCGCCGATGACGCAGACGTCACTCTCCACGACACGTCGCATGGCTCAGCCCCCCCTTGCAAGAGGCGCCGGCTCCTCGGGAGACAGGCTCAGCGGACGACAGGTCAGGGGGTTGATGTTCCTCCGGTAGCAGAGGTTCGTGGCCTCCGGAGTGGCCAACCACCAGGCGAGGAGCGCCGCGGCCACGTGCTCCACCCGGGTCGGGTTCGGCAGGCGCTGCAGGTCCGAGCCCGCGAGCTGCCGGCGGATCATCTCCAGCCTCCGCTCCGGCTCCACCTCGGTGAATGCCCTGCTCCACCGCTTCCGGGCCTCCAGGTCCAGCGCTCCGAGCTGGGAGGCCCACCGGGGCGCCGGGTCCCCCGGACCGTAACGGATCTCCTGCGACCCGTACCCATGCATCAGCTCGGGAACGGGGTCGTAGCCAGAGAGCCAAGTCTCGAACCGGTCCACCACGCGCTTCTTCCCATCCGCACCGAGCTCGCTGGGCAGCACCACGTCGCCCACGGCGCCGAGGAGGGCGGGATCGAGTCCGGCCTTCGACTCATCCTCCACTTCTGGACGCGCGCAACTCGACAGCACGAGCAGTGTCGCGGCCGAAGCGGCTCCCTGCTTGAGGAACGTCCTTCGATCGCTTCCGTTCGCCACTGGTCGGGACTCTCCGTTCGGGGATCGCCGAGGCCCCCTCGACGCCGGCCGGGTCGAGGTGGGCCGATCCGTGGTATTACGAGAACCCGTGCGCCGGGACCAGCCCCCAGGGCCGATCCCGGCGCACGTTTCCATCCGCGCCGCCGGAGCAACCTACTCCTTCAAGCCGGCGACCCTCCCCCTCATCCGAGGTTCGGGTTCCGATCCCTCTCGGCCTTGGAGATGGGGAAGCAGAGATCCTGGACCTGCAGATGGGAGGCCTCACCCACCACCTCCCTCGGATCCAGGGCACCCGGCGTGTTGTCCTCCTGCCAACGGCGTAGATCGCCCAGCCGCCGACCTTCCAGCCACAGATCGATCCCTCGCTCACGCTTGAGCAGCGCCCACGCCTCGTCCATCGAAGCCGGCGCGATGGGGTCGGTTCCCGCCTTCGCCCGGACCTCGTTGATCTTGTCCACGGCGGCGCCCATCTGGTTGTCGCGTAACAGGGCCTCCGCCTCGACGAGCCTCATCTCCGTCCCCGTGGAGAGGTCCATCGGGCTGGCGCGGTCGTACTTCTGCTGGGGCCACCACGGGATCACGCCGCAGCACTCCAGCGCGCCCGTGCCCACGTCGTTGGTGAACTCGTAGGCGACGCGCGGATCTCCGCTGTCGTCGTAATACTCGGCGTACCACGTGTTCCACTCGCTGTGGGCCTTGTACGGCTGGTCCATGCTGGCCCAGGCGATACGGTTCTGCTGGTAGTCGTCTCCGATGTTGTAGAACTGGAGCTGGAAGACGAAGTCCGTAGGCACCTGGGCGGCGTCGGCCGCCGCGGCCGTCCAGTCACCGAGCTGCACCTCGACGGCGGCACGGCCGGCGTAGGCCGCGGTCACGCTGGTGTTGTCACCCGCGGAGCCCCCCACCGTGATGGCCTGCGAGAACTGGTCCTTGGCGCGGTTCAGGTACTCCGACGGGTCCATGGCCGGACCGCCGTCGATCACCGCGTCGCACATGTTCTCGCCCAGCAGCCGGTTGGCGTACCCTGCCCACAGGTTGGCCTGGGCCACGAAGTCGCTCGAGCTCGCCTCCGCGCCGAGCACCTCGTCGAAGCGGGAGATCGCGCTCTCCGCCAGCCACCTGGCCTGCTGGCCGCCGGACCACGGCGCCCCCTGCTCGTCCTCGTTGAGATAACCCACCGAGTTGAACGGCTCGATGCCGAACTGCCCCGTCTGTCCCGTCGGGAACAGCTCGCGGGTCACGGACGCGCCCTGCAGCGCCGTGTAGTTCAGCCCGTCCACCATCGCCCGCTTGATGCCGCCGATGATCGAGGGGAAGGCTCCCGGGTCGTTCAGGTTCTCGGCCTGCACGGGCCCGGGGTTGGTCACGTCGAAGTTGCAGGCCGTGGGCGCGACCCCGAGAAGGGCCGCCCCGACCAGCGCGAGCCCCCGCCGGAGCGTCGTCGTCGAAAGTCTCATGGAACGGTTCCCCGTACGATTCTGATCGTTCGTGTTCATCGTCGTCTCCCCCTAATAGTTGATGCGGAGGGAGATCGTGTAGGTCGCCGGGATCGGAATGCTCCCGCCTACCGAGTGCGTGAACTCGTTCCCACCCACGTTCTGTCCGGTCTGGAAGCCACCCGACGTCTCCGGATCGATCAGAGAGTACGAGGCCTTCTTCCACGTGTAGAAGTTGGCCGCCGACAGCGACAGGCGTCCGCCCCCGGAGCCGAGGATCGACGCCGAGATCGGGATGCTCACCGTGAAGTCGCGCATCCGGAAGAAGTCCATCGGGAAGATGGCGAAGTCGCGGTTGGCGAACGTCGGGATGCAGTAGGCGCGTTCCCGGGCGGTGACCTGGCTCAGGTCGCCGGACTCGATCTTCGGATACGAGTTGAAGCAGGCCGGCCACCGGATGCCGCGGGTGATCGACTCGCCGTCCATCAGGCTGTATGCCCAGTTGCCGCCCTGGTACTCCCCCCGGGTACTGACCTCGACGCCCGCCCAGGGGAGTCGCACGGACGTGCTCGCGATGAACGTCTTTGTGGGCTGGTTCGGTCCGTAAGGGCAGTCCGCTTCGACGACCGGGTCGGCGATCGCGTCCGGATTGGTAACGCATCGGCCGCGCATGACCGGCGCGGGCTGACCGAGCATGATGTAGCCACGGTTGCCTACGGAAAACGATGACACGCCACCGAGGTCCGTCACCTCGCTCTTGTTGGTGGAGAGCGTGATGCCTGCCTCCCACCCCCAGTCGGGGGTCTGGACGATGTGCCCGTTCGCCGTGATCTCGAAGCCCTGGTTCTTGAGCTTGCCGATGTTGGCGAGCTGGCTGCCCCAGCCGCCGTCCGAGGGAATCTGGGAGACCCGGAAGAGGGCGTCGTTCGTGAGCTGGTGGTAGTAGGTGGCGTCGAGGGTCAGACGATCCGAGAGACCGGACCAATCGAAGCCCACCTCGAGCTCGGTGGTGCGCTCCGGACCCAGGTCGGGGTTCCCCAGGTTGTTCGGCAGAAACGCCACGCTGTTGCCGAGCTTGTCCGGATTCCACGTCTGCACGGCGTCGAAGGCTCCGGGCGCGCGGCCGGCCTGGCCCCACGCGGCACGCAGCTTCATGCTCCCCAGGCTCTCGTTCCAGAAGTCCTCGTCGGAGATCACGTAGCTGCCGCTGACCTTTGGATAGGCCTGCAGGCCGAGGTTCTGGCCGAACGCGCTGTTCCCGTCGAAGCGCACTCCGAGGGTGAGGAAGTACCGATCCTTCGCACCCAGGACGTCCTGCACGAAGAAGCCGGCGTTGATCACCCGCTGCCGGTCCTCGAACCCGAGGGCGGTGCCGCCGCTGGATACCGTGGGCTCGCCGGGTCCGGGGAAGTCCTGAGAATACGCCGCGACGCTGTTCGTCTCGTCCTGGAACATCTGCGCGCCGACCGAGAGCGACGACGTCAGGTTCTCACGCAGCTGCGTGTGCAGGCTCGCGACGTAGTCGACGCTCAGCGTGCGGTTCTGCCAGCGGGTGTCGTGCATGCGTCCCTTCGGCGTGTAGAAGAAGCCGAAGGGCTCCACGGCGCGCGTCTCCTGGTCGGCCAGGTCGTATCCCATGGTCAGACGGGTCGAGAAGGCCGAGGTCGGGCTGTACGTAGCCGTGACCCCGGTCGTCAGGTGGTCGATGAAGTTCCGCAGGTCGAAGGCGAGGACCTGCTTGATGACCTCGGGATCGTTGCTGTTGAAGTAGTTCCTGGCGCGGCGGAAGGCATTCAGCGTCACGCCCTCGGCGGTGCCGCCGACCGGGGTCTTCCTCACGCGGGACCGCGTGTAGCCCGTGTTCCACTGCAGCGTCAGGTTGTCGATGGGGCTGAAGGAGAGGTTGCCGCGGACGCTACTCTGGTACATCTCGTCGTTGGGAAGCGTCCCCTTCTGGTTCACGAGGCCGCCGGACACGAAGTACGTGAAGTCCTCCGTGCCACCGTTGACGCTCAGGTCGTAGCGTTGGTCCAGCCCCGTCCTGAGATACGGCTCCATGTACATCTTCTCGGGCGTGCCGTAGGGATCGACCTCGCCGGCCGGGATCGTGATGGAATTGCCGTCGAAGCCCTGGCTGGGGCCGAAGTTCTGGACCTGACTGAACGACTCGCTGATGTTCGCCGTCCAGCGCGCGCGCCCCCGGCTCCCCCGCTTCGTGAAGATCTGGATCACGCCGGCCGCCGCCTCGGTGCCGTAGAGCGTGGTGGCCGCCGGCCCCTTGATGATCTCGACCCGCTCGATGTCCTCCGGGTTGATGTCGTTCAGCGGCGAGTACGTCGAGTTGTCCGAGCTACCGGCGTAGCCGATCGGGAAGTAGTTCTTGGGGTAGTTCTGGTTCACGACCCGGGTGCCGTCGATGTAGACCAGCGGCTGGTTGCTCATCGTGGCGGATACGTTGCCGCGCAGCCTGATCGCGGTCCCGCCGCCCGGCGAGCCGCTCGTGGCCGTGACGCTCACGCCGGATACACGCCCCTGCAGCAGCCCGGTCACGCTGGCCACGGGTTGGTTCAGGTTGTCCGTGTTGAGCTGGCCGATGCTGTTGCCGACTTCTCGACGGCGCGCCGCTCCCGCCGTCCCGGTCACAACGATCTCGTCCAGTCCGAGGGCCTCCTCGGAGAGGGTGAAGTTCTGGTCCAGGGTCTGGCCGGCCGACACGGTCACCTCCTGGGTGACGCTCCTGTAGCCGATGCGCTCCACCTGGATCGTGAAGGTCCCCACCGGGACGTTGAGCAGCAGGTAGCGGCCGCTCGCGTTGCTCAGCGTTCCCGTCCCGGTCCCCGCCAGGTACACCTGCACGGCGCTGAGCCCTGCGCCCGAAGCCGCGTCGGTCACCTGTCCGGTGATGGTGGCGGTCTGCTGAGCGGAGGCTGATCCCACCGTCGAGGCCAGCGCGAACACCGCTCCCAGCAACCCCGCGCGCCAGCCGCCCCTGCGGAGCCACGCCCTCTTCGGGCGCCAGTTTGTCTTGCGTAGCAGATCGCTCATACAACCTCCAGCAAAAGGTCGTCGAGCCAGAGAGCCCCCGATCCGATTCGGCAGCGTCTCCGGCTCATTCCCCCCATGGGTGAGTCGCCACGATAAGTGGTGCATTATTGTATGTCAAATGTTCGTGACATATATCTCATGCCGCGGGCCCGGGTGGCGGGACCGTGGCCCGGTTGCCCATCGACCGGCGAGAAACGACGCGACCCAGGCTCACGAGGAGGCAGGCTTGAAGGACTTCCGGTTGGGAGACATCCGCGCGACGACGTGCACCAGGGCCTCGGGATACCTGCACGTGACGGGAACAGCGGTACGCATGCCAGTGACGGTGGTCCGGGGTGCGGACGAGGGCCCGGTCGTTCTCGTGACCGGTGGCGTGCACGGTGGCGAGTATCCCGGGATCGAGGCCGCAATACGTCTCGCCGGCAGCCTGGAGCCGGAGCAGGTCCGTGGCACGGTAGTGGCGGTCCACCCCGTCAGCTTGCCCGCCTTCCACGCGCGCCAGCAGTATCTGGTGCCGGACGACGGAAAGAACCTCAACCGCCAATTCCCCGGGAAGGCCTGCGGCACGGTCTCGGAGCGCATGGCCTGGACCCTGATGGAGGTGGCCCGGCGCGCCGACGCCTGGGTGGACCTGCACGGAGGCGACATCCACGAGGCCCTGGTGCCGTTCATGATCTACTCCGACGTGGCGGATCCGGAGGTGGTGGCGGCCTCCCGCTCCATGGCGGAGGTCTACGGCATCGAGAACGTCATCGCCAGCGCGTCGGTGAAGGGCGGCACGTACTCGGCGGCGGCGGCAGAAGGGATCCCCTGCATCCTCGCCGAAGCGGGGCAGGTCGGGCAGCTGGACGACGAGAGCGTCGCCGTCCACCTCAGGGGCTGCCGGAACGTGCTGCGTCACGTCGGCTGCCTGCCGGGCACCCCGAGCCCACGGGCCCCGTGCGCTCCCTGCGGCGGTTCGAATGGCGCTTCGCCGGGGAGGACGGCTGCTGGTACCCCGCGGTGCGACTCGGACAGGAGGTCCAGGAGGGTCAGCCCGTCGGTGTGGTGCGCGACTACTTCGGCGACACCCTCCAGGAGTACTGCGCCCCCACCACGGGCATCGTGCTCTTTCTGGTCACGTCGCTGGCCATGAACCAGGGAGATCCCCTCCTGGCCGTCGGGGCCGGGTAGCGCGCCGTCCGGGTGATCGGCGCGAAGATCTCGCTTCCAGTTCTCCGTCCGACCCCTGCGGTTCACCTGGAGCCTCCTCCCACCGGGCGATCGTCGTTCCGCAGGGCGTCGGGCTCCACCCACCAGTATTCCCCGAAGGGCTTCGACTCGGGCCAGACCTCGTCGAGGGTCGAGGCGTCGCGCAGGACCCCGCCCTGCATCACGTAGCGGATGTCCAGGGTGTTGTGGATGTCCTCCAGGGGGTTCGACCCCAGCACCACCAGGTCCGCCAGCTTCCCGACCTCCAGGGAGCCCAGGTCCTTCTCCGCGCCCAAGAAGCGGGCGCCGTCCAGCGACGCCAGCCGGAGGGCCCCGAGGTTCCCCAGCGCCGAGGCGTACATCCACACCTCCCAGTGGGTACCGATCCCGTGGGCCTGTCCGTGTCCGCCGATGGCTCCGTACCCACCTTCGGCCATGACGTCGGCCAGACCCCGGGCCACCAGCGGATAGGAGTAGTCGGTCTCCGGCCGCTCCATCCGGCGTCTCAGGTGCGGGATGAACTGCTGCCAGGGCAGGAAGCGACGCTGCTTCTCGTCCTTCCACCAATCGGCCGACTGGAAGAACCAGTCCTGGTTCCACGGACCCGGCCCGGCCACGATGGCCGTCGTGGAGTAGGTCGCTCCGGCCTGGCCGAAGAAGCGGGTCACGTCCTGGTAGAGGGGCACGTAGCTGAGGGGATGCTCCCAGCCGGTGTGACCATCGAGGATCATCCCGATGTTGTACACCAGGGTGGCGCCCTCCGCAGTCAGGTTCAAGCCCCGCCTGCGGGCCGCCTCCGACACCCATTGGCGCTGGTCCCGCCCCATGAGCAGATACTGCTTGATGGACGTCGCGCCCCAGTCCGCCAGGCGATCCACGTTCCAGATCGCCTCGTCCAGGCTGGTGACGTCTCCGCGCATGCCCGCGCCCCCCCAGGAGAGGGGCTCCCCCGTGCTGTAGGTCCGGGGACCCACGACCTGACCCGAGCGGATCAGCTCGGCCATGGGGAATACGCTCTCCGACGACGTCGACGGATCCAGCGTCGTCGTGACGCCGTAGGCCATGTAGACGGCCGATTCCCAGTCCCGGCGAGGGATGAGGCCCCCGTCGGCGCTGTGGTGGTGCGCATGCATGTCGATCCACCCGGGGATGATCGTCGCGCCCGTGACGTCCACGACCCGGTCCGCCGCGGACGCATCGCATGCGCCGACGCATGCGATGCGGCTCCCCTCCACGACCACCGCTCCGCGCTCGATTACCCCGTCCCCGCCCGCCAGCGTGACGATGCGCGCCCCGGTGAGCGCCACCGACCCCCGGGGGATCTGCCGCGGGACGGGGAGCCGGATCTGCGTCGTATCGGTGGTCCCCGAGGAGACGTGGGCGAGATAGAAGCATGGCCCGCTCCCGAAGCCCAGCGTGCCCGCGTCGACCCACGTCGGGTACAGCCCGCCTTCCAGGCTGAGCCGTCGCACCGGCAGAGACGGACGGGGGCCCGAGGCCAGATCGACCGCTCCCCCCGCCCCCGGGCGCGGCCAGGGTGCGAGGTAGACGTTGAACCCCTCTCCGAAGGCCACATGGCGGCCGTCCGGTGACAGCGTGATCTCCGATGCTCGCGGCAGGATCAGGTGGACTCTGCGGTCGCCGCCGTCCGGGCGGACGGACACGAGACCCATTCCGCTCGTGCCCCCCTCGCTCGCCCGGGCGCTGAAGTAGATCCGACCGTCCGGGCCGAAGGAGGGACGCACGATCCCGCTGCGGCCGCCGGCGGCCAGGACGGTGGTCACGACATGGGCCGGCCCGCCGTCGGCCGAAACCCTCACCAGGTCCCAATACGGGTTGTCGCCGCACCCGTCCCCGAGCCGAGGCGCCGCTTCCCCGTGCCACGACGAGGTACGTCCCATCGGGATTCCACACCGGGTTGGCATACTCCGCCGCCTCCTCCGTCAGCTGCACGGGGCGACCGCCGCGGGCGGAGATGCGCCAGACGTGGCCGTCCACGTCGTCGAAGGTGGTGAACGCCA
>CAWKGE010000005.1:0-21216 GCA_963848895.1 uncultured Gemmatimonadales bacterium | reverse complement strand
GGATCCTGCAGTCACCTTCTGGTATGGGCATGAAAAACACCGCCTGAGGCCTTACGTTGCGGGGACTTTTCGGCAGAAGCACCCCCACAACGAAAAGGCACCCAGACGGTGCGCAACCATCGTATCGATTCCCGGCCCCACGTACAAGGTTCCGGCGCCCCGCTCCGGCTGCGCCACAGTGCTCGCGACCTGACCGACGGGGGCGGGCTGATCCTGATCCGGCGGCTGTGGGACGCGTTGGGGCTCGGCACGAAGCTGGATCATGGCGCGCAAGCTGTCGGTGGCTTCTTTCGACCCAGTCTCATGGTGGAGATGTGGGTCGTGCTGCTGCTGTACGGCGGCAGCGTGCTGGACGACCTGCCACTCCTGGAGCGCAGAGGCATCCGACGCCTCTTCGGTTGGGTCCGTGTGCCGGATCCGACGATCTTCGGCCGCTGGTTGCGTCGGGCCGGCTCCGTCCTCGTGCCGCTGCTCGACGAGTTGCTCTGGTACGTCGTACGCCGTCGCTGGGCGGCAGCAGGCGGTGCACCCAGGACCGAGACGCTCATCCTCGACTCGACGGTCAGTCTCCGCTACGGACTCAAGCAGGCTGGAGCCGAGCTGGGCTACAACCCGAAGAAGCCCGGGCGTCCCTCGCATCATCCGCTGCTGGCCTATCTGCAGCACAGCGCCGACTGCCTCGGCGTGCGCTGGAGACCCGGCAGCGCCCATACCGCCGCGGGAGCCGAGGCGTGGATCCGCTCCCTCGTGCGCCGCCTGCGAGCCGTGGGCGTCGAGGGCATCACCGTGCGCCTCGACAAGGGCTTCTTCAGCAAGTCGATGGTCCGCACGCTCGAGAGTCTGGACGTACGCTACTTGCTCAAGATCCCCGCCCACGCTTGGCTTCAGGACCATCAAGCTCCCTGGCGTCGCTCGGCCAAGGGTGAAGACATCTTCCCCGGTCATGAGCTCTGGACCACCTCCGGCACGCTCTGGGGTGCACGGCTCCTCTCGATCCAGACCCGCAAGCCCCTCGAGGGCGAGGAATTCCTGGATCTCGATACCTACGAGGTGCCGCTGACGGCTCATGTGCTCACCAACATCGAAGGCATCCACGCGCTCACTGCCTGGCGCCGCTACAACCAGGGCGCCCTCATCGAGCAGCGCATCAAGGAGCTCGGCCAACTCGGCCTGGGAGACACCGCTGTCGACGACCTCGATGGCAACGCCCTGCTCTGGAGCCTCGGCGTCTTCGCCTACCAACTCCTGCATACGCTGCGTTCCACCGCACTCTCGGGGTCCTGGCGCAGGGCTCAACCCAAGCGCCTCCGCCTCTGGCTCTTCCGGCTTCCGGCCAAGCTCACCGGCCATGCCCGCAAGACCTATCTCCAACTCTTGAAGCACGACCCCGCTCGCGGACTCCTCCTTCCTGCTCTGCGCAGCCTCGTCCAGGGACTCCCGCCGCCGGTTCCCACCGCCGGCTGACCCGTTCAGTTCCCGATCAACATCCGTCACAGCCGTTATGATGCGGTCGTGCTCCTTCTGCGCCCTCGCGCCCTGTCCGACCCCCGATCCAGCCCTCTTCCGCACCTGCTTCGCCCTCATCGGCCCTCTGAGCGCGTAGCCTCAGCTCTCAGGAGGTCTCACGCGCCTGTCCTGGCGGCCACCAGCCCTCCGCTGCAGGATCCGGGTTGAGCCCCAGCAAGCGACCAGGCCGTCAGAGCCGATCGCGCATGTGTGATTGAAACCCGCGTCGATGGAAACGGTCGGCCCCACCAACGCGAACGCCGGCTCAACCCCGGTCACCCCCACGGGCTCCGTGGGGGATTCCCAACACCCCGAGAGTTCCACGGTCGAAGACAACAGGATCAGCACAAGGCGAGGCCGGCCGCCTCGCCTGGCTGGCTCTTTCTCGGGACGACTCATCTTCGACCTCCTGCGTAGGTCCGAGGACAGTCCGGACGCGCCACCATGGTCCGTCCGGTCGGAGAATCAGGATTCTCGACCTTCTCGCGGGCACGGCTGTCGGTCAGGCGCAGCGGCGCCCAGGCCGGGCTGTGCTTCCCTCCTCTCGTGGCGCAGGACGGAGGGAAATCACGACATCCTCGTGGTGGAACGGTCGGGCGGTGTGTAGGATCTTCCTCGCCGACGTCGATGCTCGAGGGCGACAGGTGGGGCAGCCGGTGGAGGGCATCTTCGCTTCCACGCCCGATTCTCGGCGGCCTAAACCGGTCGGACGCGCTCTCACCGGTTGGGTCCGGCAGGGACCCGGGAGCGGGACTCAGGCGAAGCCTTGACGGACGTCCGCGCCGGGGCCGGATACGGATAGCCCTTGCCGGGCCCACTGGTCGCTGCGGGAGAAGCTGCATAGAGCCCCAGTCCCGACTGGATCGCAGCATCCCAATCCGCCACGAAGGCCCACCAGTTCGTCATCCAATCGGAGCCGTGCGGAATCGAGTTGCCCCGGCCCGGGAAGTTCTGGAACCAGTACGTATACCACTGCGACTCCACCCGCTGTGGAAAGTCGGCCTCCCCGGGCCACGGATACACGAGCGTCCCCCAGGTGTCGACGTTGACGGGCTTCTTCTCCCCGGAGTTGTCCGGGCGCCAATCCTCGATATCGGACGGGACCAGAGTCGGATTCAGGTAGTCGTAGTTCTCGGTTGTGTTGGGGGGCATGTGCGTCCAACCTGCTCGGCCGGTGATGAATTGGCCCTGTGCATCCTGACCGACGAAGTCTCGCCAGAAGAGCCGATCGTTTCCGTCCTGCAGCGACGCCACGTACGACATCATCCTCTCGAGTTGATGACCGACAATGTGGACGGCCTCGGCCTGTGTGCGCTTGAAGGGATGCCGTAGATGATGTAGGTATGCGAGAGGATCGGGGCGTCGTTCGGGTCCTGATCGCTGTTCGAGACGTCGCCCGTCGTCGGGCTGACCATGTTCGACTCCCAACCCACCCGCATGTCCTCCGTCTTGAAGATGGCCGGGTCGTAGACCGGGAAGCTCCCGTCGAAGCCGCTCCAGGCCACCCAGAGCTCCCGTACGTTCTGCGCCTCCATGAGGGGAGCGAGTTGAAGGTCGTCGAAGACGGTGAACCAGTCTTCGTATCGAGGCTGACCCGGAAGATCGGATCGTTTGGTGGGGTGGGGCGGCATCTGGTCGTAGACGATGAGGTGCTTGACCACGTGATAGCCGAGGCTGGGCAGGGCGCTCGGATCCTTGTAGCCCCGGAATCGGCTTCCCTCCTCCACCATCATCTTGCGTCGTTTGGCGAACGTCAGCACCCGCGCCTCCGCGCTGTCGAGGGACATCGGATTGAACCAATAGAAATCGGGAGCCTTCAGGGTATCCAGGCTGAAACCATCTGCGGTGGGGAGATACTCGATGAGCACCACAGGAACCTCCCAGAGGGCGCCCTGAATCGGTGTGGCGAGGTAGGGATCGACGTCGACGCGCCGCGTCCTGACGACGTCCGCGGTCCACCGCGCGGTTCCCCCCGACGCCGTCACACTGATCTCGACCCGGCCCTCCGCGACCGCGTGGACGGTGCCGTCACCGTTTACCGTCGCAACCGAGGGATCACTGCTCGACCAGGCGGCACCTGTAACGGGGAACCTCCGCCCGAGCGCGTCCGTTCCGGTTGCACGGAGCGGGAAGCGGACGTCGACCCCGCGGATCGTGTCGCGCATCCCCGCGGGGGGCAGGATCTCAATGGATGCAGGTGCGCCGGACCGCACCGGGCCCCGCAGGTAGAACTCCCGTATTGCGTCGTCGCTGTATACGCGGTCGTGGATGCTCACTTCGTCGTACGACGCGTTCGCGGTCTCGTCGCCGTACTGCGAGCGTCCGAGCCAGAAGTCGTCGTCCATCAGATCGACGAGGCGGTAGGCGGTCGTGAACTGGCCGCGCGGCTCACCATCCAGATAGACCTTGACCGTGTGGCCCCGCCCGGGCCGCTGTCTTCGTCCACGGCGAGCACGATGTGGTGCTCGAGGTCGATCGTGAACGGCGCGAGGGCGTTGTCCAGATGGTCTTCCGCCCCCCCGACGGCGAAGGCCGTGCGGTCCGTGTTTGCATCAGTGCCCCGTGACCACGCGACGAACAGGTTGTTGCCTGCGCTCGACCCGATGTCGAAGACCCGACTCCAGTTCTTCAGGGAGTGCACCGTGGCCCACACCTCGATGGTCGCGTCACCGAGACCTCGAAGCAGACCGGGTGGAAGGACCACGTAATCGGCGTTCCCTCGGTCGCCGCCGGTAAGCGTCACCTGGCCGGCCACCGCCGACGCGGCGAGGGTACCGCCATGCACGATGGACGCCTCCGCTCCCTGGATGTCGTCGCGAAAGAGGGTACCCGCTCCCCCCTCCTCGGAGAAGGTCCATCGGTACGCGAGTCCTTCGGCGGCGTCGATGACCTGGGCGGAGGCCGTCGCCATGAGGCTACCCGACGTCGCCATGATCGTCGTGGTCCCCCTCGCCACGGCCGTGAGGGTTCCGTTGTCCGAGACCGTGGCCACCGCCGGATCGGCCGATACCCAGGCCGTCGGCGCTCCCGGGATTTCGGCGCCCCCGGCATCCCGCACGTCCGCCACGAGAGTCGCAGTGTCCCCCGGATTCCTGAGCGTGACCTCCTCGGGGGTCAGCGTGATCTCATGGGGCTCCTGGCGCACCGTCACCTGGGCCGAGGCGGTGGCCGAACTCGCGGTAGCACGGATCGTCGTGGTCCCGTTGCCCGCTGCCGCGACGATTCCCTGGGCGGAGACCGTCGCAACGTGCGGATCCGCCGCTGACCACGTAACCGCTGTCGGGAGATCGGCTCCACCCTCGTCCTTGACCACGGCCCTGAGCCGGACCGTGTCTCCTATGGACACCAGGGTCACCGCAGAGGGAGAGAGGTCGATCGTCGTCGGCACGGAGGCCGGGGGCGCTACGCCATTGTCGGAGCAGCCGGCCGCAAGCACGAAAGCGACCAGTCCCGCGAGCAGCGGTTGGGCAGTCCGGTTCATCCTGAGAACCCCCTGTGATCGGTCGGCGGAACCTGGTGGCCGCGGCTCCACGTCGGCGCCGCCGCATCAGCGAGCCGCCATCCGATATCGTCGAGCGTTGCGTCTTCCCTCCACTCATGGCGCAGGACGGAGGGAAATCACGACATCCTGGCGTGGCGTGTCCGACTCCCCGCCACCGGATTTTTCGCTTGCACGCCCGATTCTCTGCGGCTTATATGTGCTCGCCGGCGTGACGCCGGGCGCGACGGCACGCCCGGACGCCGGCAACACTCGAGCCTGCTAGGCTGCCATGACCCTTCCATCCGGCGAGGTGACGCGTCTCCTGCGCGAGTTCCAGCCAGGCGACGGCGAGTCCGCCTCGCGCCTGATGGGGTTGATCTATCCGGAGCTGAAGAGGATCGCCCAGGCCCGACTTCGATACGAGCGCGAAGGTCACGACCTGCAGCCGACAGCCCTCGTGCACGAGGCCTACATGCGCCTGGTCGCGCATGAGTACCACACCTGGGAAAGCCGCGCGCACTTCTACGCCGCCAGCGCCAACATCATGCGCCGCATCCTCGTGGAGCACGCCCGCTCGCGAAACGCGCAGAAGCGGCGGGGCGAGCGCGCTTCGATCCCGCTGGACGAAGCGCTGGCGTTGACGGAGGAGCAGTCGGCCGACCTGCTGGACCTCGACCTGGCGCTGACCGAGCTCGAGCAGCTCTCGCCTCGCCAGGCCCGCGTGGTCGAGCTGCGCTATTTCGCGGGGCTCACCGTGCCCGAGGTGGCAAGCGCGCTCGGACTGAACCCGAGATCCGTGGACCGGGACTGGGCGACAGCCCGCGCCTGGCTACGGGCGAGGCTGGCGGGGTGAATGAGCGCTGGGAGCGAGTCACGTCGCTCTTCGCCGCGGCTCGTGTGCTGGACGCAGAGTACAACGCGCCTCGTTCCTCGCATCGCCTGTGAGGGCGACGATGCCCTCCGCGCCGACGTCGAGGCGTTGCTGGCATCGGACACGCCGGACGACGGCTTCCTCGAAGATCCGCCCTGGGCCCACCTCGACCCGGCCAACGCGGGGCAGCTCGACGAGCGGACAGCTGCTGAAGGACCGCTATCGCATCGATTCGCAGCTCGGCGCGGGTGGTCAGGCGCTGGTCTATCGCGCGACCGACATCCTGCTCACCCGCTCGGTCGTCATCAAGGTGATGCGTGCCGAAGGGCGTGGGCATCAGTTGGCTGAAGTCCCGCTTCGAGCAGGAGATGAAGGCGCTTGCGCGCATCGAGCATTCGGGAGTCATCGGGATCCTCGACGTCGGAGAACTGGACGACACGTCGCCGTTCCTCGTCATCCAGCACGTCGAGGGCGTGAGCTTGCGCGAGGCGCTGTCGCACGGACCGCTGCCCCCTGCTCGCGCTGCGCAGGATCCTCCGCCAGATGGGCAGCGCGTTGCACGCCGCACACGCGGCTGGAGTCGCGCATCGCGACCTGAAGCCGGAGAACGTGATGCTCCAGCGCGCACGACGGCGATGGCGAGGCCGTGAAGCTCATCGACTTCGGCATCGCGAAGATCGACCAGAGCGACCTCGCGCCGAACACGACGATGGTCATGGTCGTGGGAACCGTACGCTACATGGCACCGGAGCAATTCGAAGGGAGATACTCGCCGGCGTCGGACGTCTACTCCATGGCCCTCATCGCGTGTGAGATGCTGAGCGGGCAACCACACATCCGCGCCCTTCCCCGTTCTACGCCGGCCAAAGTCCGGGCCAGCGTTGGAGGCGGCCCTCACCTTCCAGCCGGAAGAACGGCCCACCGATGTCCGGAGATGGAGCGAGGAGTTGGCGAGCGCGCTCGCCGTTGGGCGAAGACGCGCCCACAGGGTTGCCATCGGCATCGCGCTCGCGACGCTGCTCGTCCTCGGAACGGCCACTACGGAACGGATGCTGCTGGGATCGGGTGAGCCCGTGCGGATCGTCGAAAAGGTAGGCGCCTTCGATCCCTTGACCGAAGGGTTCTCGGTGCATCACGACGTCACAGGGAGAATCATCGAGAATCCGACGCACACCGGCTACGATGGCTGGCGGATCATCACGCATAATCAGGGCGCCTACTTCCGCACCTTCTCGCGAGCCCAGAAACGGCGTGCCTTGGAGCGCGGATGGAGGCTCACGGCGGTGATGAAGGCCGAGGAGGGCGCCGCCGCGGCTGGGGTGGACTTCGCGGGAGCCGGAGGCCGGTTCGACGTCCTCGTGCTTCGAGACGGCGATCGAGAGACCGTGCGGCTGCAGACCCAGATCGTTCCCGACATGCGTGGCATGGACTTCGTACAAGCCCCGGCAGCACACTATCACGAGTATGAGCTGGTCTACGATCCCCGTCTCAAGAGCGCAGATCTGTGGGTCGACGGAGAACGACGTCTCACTGGCTATCGCGGCTTCAGCCAGTATCAAGAGAATCTTGGCCTCATCTTCTCTGCGTTCGTCTACAAGAGCGACCGCGGCTCAGGTCGCGTTCAAGTCCGTGCGGTTCGAGATCAACCCCTGAGCTCGGCTGCCGCCCCCGAGCTCAGCTGCCGCGTTGAAGGCCGGATGAGCGCACGACGGTATCCGAGTTGCATGCTCTGAGCTTATCCGCTCCACTCACTGCCCGAGTATCCGCCATGCGCCGCAGAGGGCCCATGCGCCGCCGCCACTTCCGCCGCCGCCTCACTTCACGTAAAAGTAGTTCTCTGCCTTCCTGTGCGACGCGGAGGCATTGCTGCTCGAGGTGGGAGCAGCCAACCGCATCCGTGGGGAGCGAACTACTACCCGGGCCGGGGGCCCGAGGGCTGCATCGAGTACACCTCCCTCATCAACATCCGCCCTTCGCAGGGGAACCCGAGCATGGTCGTTCTGGACGAGGGAGTGCAGGCGCGGATGAGAGACATCACCTTCCGTCTGATCGGTCGAGGAGAGCCGCTGTCGTGACCCAGCACGCCACCCTCGACGCGGACCGCTGGGCGCGCTTCACCCTCGACCAACAGGTTCTCATGATCGGGAACGAGATGAACCGTGCGACGCGGCTCCTCGGTGAGGCTGACCGGGAAGGCCTCCGCCGAGGGTACGAGCGGGCCCTTCGCCTGACGGATCTGACCTTGGGGAGCGGACTCCGGCCCACTCTCCTCCGGGAGCTCCTGCGTTGGCGAGACCTGGCCGCGGGTCTCTACTCCGCCGACCAGGTAGATCCCGAAGCGCACAGGGCCACCTTCCGGGCCCTCCTGCAGCTGCGGCCCGTTGCGGCCAAGCAGATCCCGTTCTTGCTGGGGTAGCGCCCGGATCAATTTCTGGGGGACTCCAAACCGCGCCAGGGTGACGCCCGCACCGCATGGCGCGTCAGATCTCCACGTACCACGCCCACCCGTTCGGGATGGGCCCGCGGCTTCCGAGGTCATCGAAGGCCTCGGTGACCCGGATGCGGCGCAGGAACTTGACGCTCTTGTACCCGATCTGGCGCTCTACACGGAGCCGGAGCGGACGCCACTGAGCCACCCTCACGACCGAGTCCTGGGCCGCTCGGCGCTACCTGGACCTGTCCCTCCTGGACTCGGAGGAGGTGATCGCTAAGGCAGCCTAAGCGCGCTCAACCCAGCGGGCTTGCCCTCTCCTCTTACGCACAAATCGGGCAAGCGGAAGGTGGCGGTGAAGACCCTCATTGCTGCATGATGATCACCGAAGAGCAGTTTCGACGCACTGAGGGGTGTTTTCCCAAGCAGCGTGGCAACGTCGCGATCTCGAACCTGGATGTCTTGAACGCGATCCTGTATGTGGCCGAGCACGGGTGCAAGTGGCGCGGCCTGCCGAAGAGGTTTGGTCGGTGGCACACCGTGTACACGCGCATGAACCGGTGGGCGAAGGCCGGAGTGCTGGATCGCGTTTTCACGGCACTGCAGGAGGAAGAGATCATCCGCATCAAGGTGGAGGCGCTGGCGATCGACATCACCATCGTGAAGGTGCACCCTGATGGTACGGGCGCGGAAAAAAAACGGCCCGCAGTCCATCGGACGATCGAGAGGGGGGTGGACAACCAAAATTCATATGGTTGCCGCGGATGCTCGAGTCGGCCTCCAGTGTCGGCAGCTCTTGACTCGAAGCGAGCGCGGGGCAGATTTGTGCACATAGTGCACAACGTGCCCGTTCTCGTTGCAGGGAGCAGCTCATGACAACGAAGGCCAGGGGTCTGCGCCTACCCGAAGACCTGGAGCGCCAGATCGAGCGGGAGGGAAAAGAGCGAGGGCAGTCGTGGACGAGCGCCGCGCTGGACCTCCTGTCCGAGGGAGTCCGCATGCGGCGTGCGCCGGGCATCCTGTTCGCCGATGGTGCCCAGGGCCGCCGAGCCGTAGTCGCGGGTACGGGCCTCGACGTGTGGGAGGTCATCCGGACCTGGCAAGACGGTGGGAAGAGCCTCGATGAGACCAGGGCGAACTACCCATGGCTCTCCGAGGCACAGATCCGCGCCGCCATCGGGTACTACGAGCTGTACCCGGTCGAAGTCGACGAGCGCCTGAAGCGTGAGCGCGAGTGGACTGCGGAGCGCGTGAGGACGGAACTCCCCTTCGCCAAGCCTCGTCGCGAAGGGCATTGAGTGTCGTTGCGATACCTGCTGGATGAGGACGTCAATCCGGCGGTGTCCGAGGCAGCGCGAGCTCTGGACCTCGATGTCGTGAGCGTCCACGAGATCGAGCGAACGGGAGTGGCGTTCCCTGATGGCAGTCAGCTCCGCTTCGCCGCCGGAGAGAGACGCATCATGGTCACGCGGAATCGCGACGACTTCATCCGCCTCACTCGGGACTTCTTCCAAGCAGGCGAGCCCCATCTCGGCGTCCTCGTCATTCCACACACGCTGCCCAACAAGGATCCGGGCCGGATCGCGCGGGCTCTGAAGCGATGGCATGACGGGCGGCCCACGGAACAGGGTCCGGAGCCCTACATCATCGACTTCCTCAGAGAGTGAATTGGCTTCGGCCACCGAGGGACTTCGATGCCGCGGCGCGCTCGCGTCGGGCCCAGGGCGGTAATGACCTTTCTCACCCCTCCCCAGCCCTTCGCCTGGCCGTCGCACGAGGGCATGGATGACGGCCGAGACGAAGAGGGAAGTCGCCAGGACGTGACGTTGGCCAATTCGCGAGCTCCGCCTCGAGCGATCGGCCATCGCTGCCTCCACCAGGTCGAGAGAGGCGCAGCTCCCCGGACTCCGTCGGTCTACTCGGCCGACCGAGATCCCTCGAGTGCGATGCGACTCCCTGCGTAGGAGGTTGTCCAGCGCCTCCTGTAGCCGGACCACTTCCGCTGCCGGTAGATCCTCGAGGTCAGCGTCTGTGATCCAGAGACGGGCGCCGTCGAGGCCCATCGGCCCATGGCGTCGCTCGCTGACTCACTCCACGCTCGGCCATGGCGACTCCGGCCAAGCGACTCTTCCGGCCCCCACCCTCACCCGCCAGGCTATCGCGTCCGGCCGCCTCACCCACGTATCGACCGCGACGGCCAACTGCCACGCCGCTCTACCCGGTCGTCCAGCACCACCTGGAGACCTTCCTCGCCCGGACCGCGGAGGCCGATCCCCTGGGCAACGGTATCCCCTGGTGGGTCGAGAAGGACTTCCGAGCCTACCTGCGGTGCGGCGTCCTCGCCCACGGGTTCGCGAGGGCTCATTGCGAGGACTGTGGTCACGAGCGACTGATCCCATTCTCCTGCAAGAGCCGGGGCATCTGCCCCTCCTGCAACACCCGGCGCATGGCGGAGCTTGCCGCGCACCTCACGGATCACGTGGTGCCCCACCTCGCCGCAAGACAATGGGTGCTCTCGCTGCCCAAGCGCCTACGTCCCTTCCTGCATCACAACCCTGAAATCGCCGGTGCCGTCCTCCGGATCCTTCTGCGTGCGATCCGGACCACGCTTCGCCACGCCAGTCCTGGTGCACCCGCCGACGCCCAGCTCGGGGCCGTCAGCTTCCTGCACCGCTTCGGCTCCTCCCTCAACGCCCATCCCCACTTCCACGTGGTCGTCCTCGACGGCGTCTTCTCCCGAGGCGACGACGGGGAGGCCTACTTTCACGAAGCCAGCCTCCTCCAGCCCGAGCATTGGGCCCGGCTCCAGGGCGTCGTTCAGCGTCGCGTGCTTCGGTACTTCCGCACCCACGGGCTCCTCGATGAACTCGACACCCTCGACATGCTCACGTGGCAGGGATCCGGCGGGTTCAGCATCGACGCTTCCGTGCGCAGCGAAGGTGAGGATCGTGCCGGCCTCGAGCGCCTCCTGCGCTATTGTGCCCGGCCACCCTTCGCCCTCGAGCGCCTTCATGCCCTCGCCGGCGTCGCATCCCTCGCTTCTCCTGACGCGCGGCTCCTCTATCGGTTCCCCAAACCGACTCCTGACGGGCGCACCGAGATTGTCCTCTCGCCTCTGCAGCTCCTCGAGCGCCTCGTCGCCTTCGTGCCACCGCCGCGCATGCACCGCCACCGCTATCACGGCGTCCTCGCACCTCATGCCGGTCTACGTCCTGCCGTCGTCGCCATCGGTAGAGCCCCTGCCGAGACGCCCCGCCTTGTCGATGCTGAGACACCCCGCCCCGTCCCCGGTGACCTGGACGAGCCTCCTCGCTCCGCCAGCCCGGCGCGGATCCGCTGGGCCGTGCTCCTCGCCCGGATCTATGAGGTCCTGCCGCTCCTCTGTCCGGCCTGTGGCGGCTCCATGACGATCCTCGCCTTTCTCACCGACCCGCCCGTCCTATCCGCCATCCTTCTGCACCTCGACCTCCCCCACCGGCCTCCGCCTCTCGCCCCTGCTCGGGGGCCGCCTCAGCGGGATCTCCTGATCGACCAGATTCCGAGCTTCGACCCCGCCGATCCCGAGCCCGTGCCCGACTTCCTGTTCGACCAGTCGCTGCCCGACGAATTCGACGACTGACAACTCGACCCCTCCACGGGAGTCCTCATTCGGGCTCTGGCTCCCACCGCCCATCATCCCATCCGCCCGGCCCCCACGAGCATCCCCGCCCACTCGCCCCCAGTTCCGCCGGCACATTCTCTGCTTCCCCCCACCATCCTCCCGCCTTGCCTCTCGTGGACCCGCAGCCTACCGTGCCCCCCAGGCCGACACGGCGGTTGCATTTCCTATCCCTCCCGACGAGGACGTGGGCCAGCGGGGAGAACGGATCGCGCGCGACCCATTCCAGTCCCGCACGCGGATCCGTTTCACCGGCGGCCTGGAGAGAGATGCCGTGGAAGAAGCGCACGTCTCCGTCGGCGGGGTCGAGCTCCATCGCTTTGCGCAGTGAGCGCACCGCCGTGACCAGATCGCCGCGCTCGTACCCGAGGAAGCCGAGGATCGCATGGCCAAAGGCCTGATCGGGTTCCGTCTCGATCAGCCCACGGGCCTCCCGCTCGATCTCGTCCATCAATGCGTCGTCGCGCGATGCCCCGGTGCGCAGCAGCATGATCGACATCATCGCCCGCAGCGCTCGCAGCGCCGGCACCTCTCCTTCGAGCTCCACGGCGCGCTCGATGATCGGCTTGGCACGGGCGACGTCGTAGCCGGCGAGCGCCTCCCGGGCTTTGAGGTACAGCTCGAACGCACGCGCGTCCCGGATGGGCCTCTCCTGCAGTCGGGCGCTCTCCGTCGGGGAGAGCGCAACGTCCAGCGCGCCTACGATGGATCGAGCGACACGCTCCTGCACGTCGAAGACATCGTCCATCGTGCCGCTGAACGTCTCCGCCCAGGCCGGGTCGTCGGCACGGACGTCGACGAGCTGTGCGCTGATCCGCAATGCGCTTCCGGCCTTGCGCACGCTGCCGGTCAACGCCCAACGGACCCCGAGCGCGTCCCCGATCTCCCGCAACGGCCTGTCCGATCCCTTGTACTGCATCGCCGAGGTCCGCGGGACGACCCTGAGCGCTTTGACGCGTGACAGCGCGGTGATGGTCTCCTCGGTGAGGCCGTCGCTGAAGTACTCGTTCTCCGGATCGGGGCTGAGATTCGCGAAGGGCAGCACGACGACAGAGCGCTCGGTGTGGGGAGCGACCGTCGTCCCGCTGGTCGACATGGCGTTCTCGGAGCGGAGGGCGGCCACCACGTGGCCGCCGGTTGCCGTGCGCTCGTCGACGGCCTTCGCCATCAGCTTCCCGAGGAGTCGGGAGACCGCCTCGGGCACGCCGGGACGCAGCGACGAGACGGGGGGCGGGGTGTGCACGAAGCGACGTGCTATGGTCGCCTGGACCGTCGAGCCGAAGAACGCGACCTCGCCGGTGAGCATCTCGAATCCCAGGCACCCCAGGGCGAAGAGATCGCTCCTCCCGTCGATGGGCTCTCTCGCCGCCTGCTCGGGGCTCATGTACGTGGGTGTGCCCACGGTGACGCCGATCTGCGTGAACGTGCTCGCCTCGGACGAGGCCGCGTCCACCGCCTTGCCGATGCCGAAGTCGGCGACGATGGCGTGCCCCTCGTGCAGGAGGATGTTCTCCGGCTTGATGTCCCGATGTACGATCCCGTGCCGATGCGCGTAGTCCAGCGCGTCGGCTACCTCACCGAGGACCCGGACCGCTTCGTCGACCGCCAGCGTTCTCTCGCGGTCCAGTCGATCCCGCAGCGTGTCGCCTTGTACGAGCGGCATGGTGAACCAGAGGACGCCATCCACGTCACCCGAGTCGTAGAGCGGCAGGATGTGCGGGTGCGTGAGGCGGGCGGCCAGGTGGATCTCGCGCAGGAAGCGCTCGCGACCCAGGGCCTCCGAGAGCTCCGGGCGCAGCACCTTGAGGGCGACTTCCCGACCATGCCGCTCGTCGTTGGCGCGGTACACCGTCGCCATGCCACCGGCACCGATGGGCGCACCGATGGCGTACCGACCCTCGAGGGCCGTGATGAGGCGATCCGGGGCTGGGTTCATGCGGCAGGACGATACAGGGCGCTCGGGAGTATGGACAGGGCGGCGTAAACGTCCCTCGCCTCCCTACTCCCCCGTGCTCCCTACCCGCCGGACAATCCAATCCAGGGGCTCGGCGAACATGATGCGATGCCCGTCAGGAGGACGGAGACGGGTCACCGGGCTGAGCGGGCCGTCACACCATCGAGGGACTCCGTGAGGGTGACCATCACCACCTTTCGGTCGACAACGCTGCTCCTTCTCGCGACCCTGCCCGGCTGCGGCAGCGGGACGGATCCTGTCGAAGGGGACCTCTGCATGGTCCAGTCGCTGCCCTTCTCGGTGGAGTGGATGCCCCCACCGTTACCGACATCGGTCTGGAGCTTCAGCCGACCGAAGGCATCGTCGTTGTAGCTACCGTGAGCGATGCGCAGGGTGGCGACAACATCCGGAACGTGATGCAGTCGGTGGGCGTGTTCCCCGACGCCCTGTGCGAGGGAGCGCCCTTCGTCGTGCACGACGACTTCGTGGACGTCGGCGTCGAGGAGACATTCGGCACCGCGGTGAGCATCGAGCAGCACCCGGATGTCTACGCAGCGATCGACGGGTCGTCCGGGTGGCCGGTCGAGGTGGACTTCGTGGACCTCGACGGGAACCGCACGAAGGGACGGCTCTCCGCTCGTCTCATCCGCTGACCCTAGCTCAGCGGGGGCGGGACTCCTGTCGCCCGCCTCGCCCCCATCGCGCGTCGGCAGCGAGCTCGCGCGGAACATCCGCTTCCTTGCAACCCGGAGGACCGCGGCCCCAGAATCCACCTGATCATCCACCTCCCCGGCGCCCAGGTCGATCCTGTCCCCGTCGCTCAACCCCATGAACGACCACAACGCCAACGCCCGACTCGAAGCGCTCTCCGACGGCGTATTCGCCATCGCGATGACCCTGCTGGTGATCGAGATCCGGTCGCCGGACCCCGAATCCATTCACAACGCGGCCGACCTCTGGAACGCGTTGCGGCACGCCTGGCCAACGATCGGCGCGTTCCTCCTCAGCTTCACGATCATCTTCATCACGTGGGTGAACCATCACGCGCTCATCCGGTCCATCCCGCGGACCTCGGCCCCGTTCCTGTTCGCGAACGGCTTTCTCCTGCTGACCGTCGCATTCCTCCCGTTCCCGACGGCCCTTCTCGGGGAGTTCATCCTGACAGACCGCGCAGCACCGGCCGTGGTGCTCTACGATTTCGTGCTCGCGGCGCAGGCCGTCGGGTGGATCTTCGTCACGCGGAGCGCGGTGAATGGAGCGCTCGCCCGCGATGCCGACGCCGAATCGTGGCTGCGCGCGAACGAGAAGAGTGGATACGGCGCGATGGCGCTCTACGCGCTGCTCGCGGTCATCGCGATCTGGCTTCCCACGTCCGTCGCGATCGTGACGACTGGCACGTGGGTCGTCTGGCTCACGATGAGCCTGCGCGCGAAACACGGGTGAACCCCGCTCCGGTGCCGCCGGCGCAGGCAGGCTGACGAGACAGGCTCGAGCCTCGGCACCCCGCTACATGTCCCCCGACACCTGGCTCATCCAGCGCGGCGAGCCCCCAAACGATGCTGGCGGCCCAAGCGATGCCAGCTGGACGCGGACGCGATACTGGCCGTCCTCGTCGCTGAAGAAGAAAGCCACCCCGTCCGGTCCGTCGACCGTTACCAGCACTCCCACGAGCGGATCGCCGGTCTCGGCGTCACGCACCGTACCCGCCATCATCATGACGGATGGAGGCCGATCCCCTCCCCGCCGGTCCCCGCTCTTCTGTCCGACGCAAGGCTCCAGTCTGCTGCCGCGTCTGCGTCGCCGGTCCATCGCTGCACATACCTGAAGAGTGAGGCGAAGGGATGCCGATACACGGATTCAAAGCTCACCGCGGTGGATCACCCACGCGCCGCCGCCGCGATCCATGGCCGGCGTCACCTGCCGCTTCCACTCGCTCGCTCTCCAATCGATCCGTGTAGGTCTCGGCGAGCTGGCGCTCCCTGTCATCGCCTGTCTCACCTCTACGACGCCTGACACCGACGATCGTGACGAGGAAGGGCTCCGTCGCTGCAGCATGGGCCTGGGTAGACTCGAACTACCGACCTCACGCTTATGAGGCGGCTCGCCAGGCCCCAGAATCCCGACTTCCTGCCGTGACTTCTCAGATGGACCGTGCAATCTGCCGGGATCGGGATAGCGGGTACGACATCCTGCGGCCGAGCGCAGACAGTAGAGGACAGTCGTCACAGGCCTCCAGCGGCTTGCCGAGGGGGCGTGACGACGGAGCGCTTCCTATATTGAGCGCGTGACCACGACACACCAGGACACAGACGCGGGGATCGGCAAGCGTTTTGACGCCCAATACGCCCGCATGTCGCCCACGGACAAGCTTCGCCGTGTGCGCCAGTTGACCTTGGCGGTCACCCGGCTGGCGCTGGCAGGACGGCGGATGAGAGAACCGCGGTCGGACGAGGCGGAACACCTGCGGGAGCTCGCGCTGCAGCGTCTTGGCCCCGAAATCTTCGCCCGCGTCTATGGAGTTGCTCCGGAGCCCCGTGGGACCCGTCGAGCTTCCTGACCCCCTCGAGGTCGCCGCGTCCATCACGGCGGTGCTGGAGGGTCTTGGCGTGCGCTATCTCATCGGCGGGTCATTGGCGAGCTCCGTGCATGGCGAACCCCGCTCCACGAACGACGTCGACATACTGGCCGATTTCCGCGCCGAGCACGTCGAGCCCTTCGTCGAGGCGATCCGAGGTGACTACTACGTGGCCGAGCCGGCGGTCCGCGCGGCGGTCAGATCGGGGGACCACTTCAACGTGATCCATATGAACGCAGCGGTGAAAGTGGACCTCTTCCTCGCCGGAGATGACCCCTTCAACCTCGAGCGTCTCGACGCACGCCAGCCTCTACAGCTGCCCACCGAGCCGGAGACCCGCGTCTACGTAGACACGGCCGAGCATTCCGTGCTGCGCAAGCTCGAGTGGTTTCGCCGAGGAGGAGAGGTGTCGGAACGCCAGTGGCGCGATGTCGTGGCAATCCTGAGGATACAGGGCTCCCGCCTCGACCGATCCAGGCTCGGCACGTGGGCGCCCCGGCTGGGCGTGGCCGATCTGATGGATCGGGCCTTCCGGGAGGCCGCCGGGACAGAGTGAGCGGATACCGGCAAGGTCAAACGCACAACGCCCCGCCCGGTCTCGACCGACCAAGCGAGGCGCCGTTCTTTCGGCTATGGGCCTGGGTAGACTCGAACTACCGACCTCACGCTTATCAGGCTGAGCCGTAGAGCCTGGAATCCGAGATTTCGCAGTAATCACGCGACGGATCGCGTCATCTTGCCGGAGTCCCCAGCGCCCGTTCGGGTAGCTTGCAGGGATCAACCGACACCCTAACTGACACCCCCTCCAAAGGCTCAACCCGCACAAGCTGCCGTCCCGCCAACAGGCGATCCGGGAACCTGCCGCCTCGAAACGGCCCAATATCAGGCCCAATCGACACATGAATTGGCCCAACTCGAATCACGTTTGGAGCCGCCATCTCGTTGCAGGACAAACACCCCGGTTAGGAGCCGCTCGGCCACACCTCGAAGAGACTCCCGAGCCACAGTTCAGCTCCTCTCCTCGGTCGCTCTGGCGACGCTGACCTGCCGTACAGCCGCCCTGGCGCCGCCCGCCTTCACCGTAAGTGCTCTCGCGGCCGCCGCTTGTGGGCCACCGAATGAAACGTGCGGTGATGAGAATGGAGAACCGCTCGCAAATGCTTGAGGCCTCGACCCATATACCTCAGAGTCTCTCGCGCATACCTGTCACGGTGCTGCTCGTGCACTCGTCCACTAGCCACCGAGTCGGAATTGTACCACACGTGCGCCGCCTCCGTCGCCTTGCGCCCTCGTCAGCCACACACGGCTGCCCCGTGCACCGAGGAACTGCCAGTTGGAGCCATCGACGACGTGCATCAGCACCCTTCCTGTCGGTCCCACCACGATCCAACGCAGATCCGTCTCCGCTCCATCGGGACGAAGCTCCAACCACGTACGTCCATCGATGTCCAGAAACACAGCAACCACAGGTGGCAGGAATGCAGGCACTTCGACTTGCTGAAACACCCTTTCAAGCGCGTCCCCGCGCAGAGAATCGCCTCGAGTTGCTGCCGCGTCTCGAACTCTATCCACCTCAGTCCCCACAATGCCTTCAAGAAGCGCACGTGTCATGGGCTGGGTAGTCACCGGCACTCCCACGGCGAAAAGCGTGTCGCCCACAGTGGATATGCGGACCACGCTCACTTCTCCTCTTCCGTGGAGACGCGCCTCGACTTGGTCAACGAGCACAACACCATCTCCGGAAGGAGCTAACCGCCACAGGACTCCCCTGTCGAAGGGTTGCGGTACCCTTACGCCCCCATTCTCCAGAGGTACAGAAATATATCCAGTTCCTCTTGGCAGCATTGTGACCGTATCGACTATCTCGCTTTCGGCTGTGAAGTGCAGGAGCGGCACCCTCGCGGTACTCAGAAACATCGGATACGCAAGCTTGCCGCTGTCGGCCAAAGCCACCACATAACCACTCTTCGTCGGGGTCGACTCAACGACATCCAGCGACTCGTCGATGACCACGACTCGGGATAGTTGTTGATCCCAGATCCACAGCTTCCCCGCCCGGTACCCAGCCAGTACTGGCCACATGAACTTACCGGGTCCATTGCCCTTTCCTCCCAGCGCGCTCCGGAAACCTCCCGAGATGTCGAATTCGTAGAGGAGGCCCTGGGCGGGATCCACGATCCAGGTTCGATGGTTCTCCTAAATCAGGTGTAGCTGAGGAAGGACTATCCCGGAGCAGCAGAGATAGACGGTCGCGATGAGGGGATCGGCCGAGTGGAAGCCGAAGGCCCGGTGGCTGAGAAGACGGATCTTGTTGTTCATGCCCTCGAGGCGGGCGTTGGTCAGCCCAGAGTCGATGAAGGCGAGGATCCCGTCGAGGTGTTTGCGCACGGTACGGCCGAGGCGCACGAAGGGTCGGAGGCGTGAGCGGCAAGCCCACGCGAGCCACTCGCGGAGGCGCCGTTCGGCGGTCGGGCGGTCGGGGGTGGTGAAGATGTCGAGGAAGCTCTCCTTGAGCAGGCTCGCGCGGTACACGGGCGCGTTGGTGTGCTTGATCGCGGCCAGGGTGGCCTCTTGGTCGGCATCGAGGCGCTCGCGGCGCTTGAGGAGGATCCAGCGCGTCCCCTTGAGCGCGGCACGTTCGTAGGGAGCGAGCTTGTTGGCCTCCTCGCGACGGACCTCGGTCAAGGCGTCGTTGGCGAGGCGCGCGACGTGGAAGCGATCGAAGACGATCTCGGCTTGCGGGGCGTAGGCCCGCAGGGCCTTCTCGTAGCCGGCCGACATGTCGATGCTCGCCAACTCCAGGGACGCGGCGCGTTCGGGACCCAGCTCGTGGAAGAACTCGGCCAGGGTGTCGCCGCTCTTGCCCACGCCGACCCAGATCACGCGATTCCGGTCGTGGTCCACGACGACGGTGAGGTAGTGGTAGTGCTTGCGGTAGCTGATCTCATCGACCCCGATGCGGCGCAGGTTCTCGAAGCGGTCCTCGTGAAGCTTCTCCGCGACCAGCCGCTCGGCGATGCTGCCGACGGTTGCCCACGAGATGCCGGTCAACTCGGCCACGGCGGTGTGGCTCAGTTGCTGGGCCAACAGGCCCACCGCATCCTCGAAGAAGCGCGTGAACCAGCTCCTGGGCCGGGCCCAGGGAACCTCCTCGGTCCGGACCGCATCGCACTCGGGGCAGCGCAGCCGACGGATCGGCCCCTCCAGGTAGGTCCGGTGCCCCCAGATGCCCGGATGCCTCCACCACCGCTTCCTCTCGTTGAACCGCCCCCGCACCTGCGTCCCGCACTCCGGGCAGGTCAGCTTGTGGAATCGTCGCCCAATCTCGATCACAACGATTGGCGTTTCCTCGCCCCGGGTCGCTTCGATGCGGACGCCCTTGACCCACAGCCCTGGCAGCCCGATGGTGCGGTTCAGGAAGGTCGTGATGCGCATCGGGATCCTCCTCCGGTCGATGGTAGCGTTCTTGCCGAACACCTCCACCGTACCAGGGGCTGACCCGGTGCGCATCTTC
Source organism: uncultured Gemmatimonadales bacterium (assembly GCA_963848895.1). GTDB lineage: Bacteria > Gemmatimonadota > Gemmatimonadetes > Longimicrobiales > Gaopeijiaceae > SZUA-318. The sequence goes on along the minus strand of CAWKGE010000005.1, from coordinate 1,226 downwards.
CTATTCGTCCCTTGTGCTCAACCTCCGTCTACGACCCATCCATCCTGTAACCCCAAGCACATCCATCACTTACGCTTTCCAGCTTCTATCTCCGGCAGCTACACCTTTCTTAGGAGAACCGGTTCGATTCGGTCCGGGTATGACTGCGGACACCTCCACGATTTGAGGGCCCGCAGTCTCCGGAACCACCAGTTCAGCCTCCTTCTTCAAGAACCGCGTTGCCGGAACAAGCGCTTGCCCCACACATGCACATAAACCACCCCATGCCACGAGCGCGCGCATCAGCCACATTCCTCGGTTCGTTGCGACCACCGCGCGTGGCCCACGGACAATGGCCGCGCGGCGATCGCGTGATTACGCCTACCGACTCCGGTCAAGATCCTAGATCACGATACGCTGAGACTCTCGCACAATCTTGCTACGTTCCGCAGCGGGATAGTGACGATCGACGATGTAACCCCTGCAATTCCTCTTGACCTGCGCCCAAGCCAGCTCTTCGATAGTCCATCTCGAGGCGGGTGCCCCACCCTCTTCGGAGCTAGACTCTCCATTAGCCTGGCCCGTCTCAGCCGTCGGAAGATACGGTCCCGATCCCGTCCCGTAGGTTCCTGTCGCGATTGCGAACAATTGCTCCCCAAATCCACCCGAAATGCAGTCCGGGTCGCCCCAGGACGTCTCACATGCTCCATAATAGCAAGTGGGCGAGCAATCGTGGAATCCAATGAACGCCGACCACACACAAGCGCTACAAGGGTACATGCCAATATCAATGCAATCGGCGCAACCCGCCTGCGCCTGGACCGCCGAGGGATGCGCAATGCCCGCTGTCCCAGTGACTACAAAGAGACAGACTGCAAGTGTGATCGGCTTCATGACTCCTCCTCGCTCACCTATGTAACAGACGATCCTACGGTTCCAGCACAACGGAGACCTTGTACACGACTACTTCAGCCTGGTCAGTCGCCCGCACGGCTACCACGTAGTCGCCCTCACCTCTAAGGCGTCCGAGCAAGGTCAGGGGAACCTCACGCTCAACTTCTCTCAGCAGGCGACCTGTGCGGTCATAGAGCAGAAACCGCCGTCGATCCGATCGCAGATCGACGAGTTGTTGGAGAATGAACTCACCAAGCAGCAGGCTGGCCGGTGCGACCCAAGATCCCTCGCCGGGCGCCACACCGCCAGAGCTCCAGAGTTCCATACTCGTCTCATTGGCGCGCTCGGGAATA
>CAWKGE010000004.1:0-10573 GCA_963848895.1 uncultured Gemmatimonadales bacterium | reverse complement strand
ACTCGAGCTGCGGCTGGACCGCGGAGCTCGCCGGTTTTCCAGGTCGAACGCGTCCACCCCGGGACCACCTCTTGTGCGGGGAAGGTTCATGTCATAAACTAAGTTCATAGCATGAACCTTGCCGGAGGACTGGAGGTCATCCGATGCGGCAATCTTCTGAAGCGCGCCTCTTCGCGTCGTTCTGGGATGACGGAACCCTCGACCTGCTGACCGGGGGCGCGGTCGTGCTGATCGGCTTGGGCTACGTCTTCGACGCGCCCCTCGTGGAGGTGGTCGTCCTGCCCCTGGCCCTCACCGTGTGGGCGATCGTGCGCAAGCGGGTCGTCGAGCCGAGGACCGGCTACGTCGAGTTCACCCGCGAGCGCCGCGCCCGCACCGGGCGGGGGCTCCTCGCCGCCCTGGCGCTGGGAGCAGGCCTGCTGGCGCTCACTCTGGTGATGGCGTTGCTGGTACGCGACTGGCCGACGGACGTGCGTGGATTCGTGGACGCCGTGCCGGCCCTCCTGATCGCACTGGGCGCCGTCGTCGCCGTCGGCTTGACCGGAGCCTGGAGGTTCGGGCTCTACGCGGGCTTCCTGGCGGTTGCCGGCCTCGGCACGGTCCTGGCCGGTGCCGGGCCCGGGCTCCCGCTCGTGGCCGGGGGCCTGGTGGCGGGGGGCACGGGGGCGGTGCTGCTGGTGCGGTTTCTGGCCGCCAGCCGCCGCTTCCAGGCGGAGTAGCGCATGGCGTCGCCACTGGTTCCGGAGGTCGACCCCTTCCTGCACGAGCCTGCGAGACTACGCCTGCTGGTGTTCCTGACGATGGTGGACGCGGCGGATTTCATGTACCTGCTGCGCCAGACGGGCCTGAGCCGCGGCAACCTGTCGGTGCAGATGGGGCGGCTCGAAGAGGCCGGCCTGGTCGTCGCCTCGAAGAGGGAGGTGGACGGGCGCCTCCGCACCGCGTACGCCCTGACGGAGCAGGGCCTGGCCGCTTTGCGTGCCTACGAGTCGACGATGCAGGAGATCCTCGCGCCGATCCGGGACCGTTGGGAGCGGCGATGAAGGAGCCCCGTTCCTACCTCGTGACCACCGTGTTGGCTTCCAGTGTCATGTGCTGGGTGCTGTACCTCAGCTCCGCGGGGAGAGGCGTGGTGGACTGGATCGTGATCGGACTGGTGGGCGCAGCCATCTTCTGGAACCTCGGGGGCCTCGGCAGGCGCCTCGCACGTGCCGGCGGCGGCAAGTACGTGGCACACCTGCTTCGCACCCTCACGTTGTGGATCGTGGGGCTCATGAACACGGTGTGGGCGCGCCCCGGCGAGGGACGGATATGGCGCTGGTGGGTGGGCGCGGTGCTGCTGGCCCTCGCCGTCGTCGACTCCGCTGCGCTATACCGCAGAGAGCGGAGAGTCCCTCCACGGATCCGGCCCGGGGTCCCGAGGCGGGTCGGGCGTCGTTCCCCCGAGGGCGAGGCTGCGACGGCCTCGCCCCCGGGGAAGCGCACTCCCTCGCGCTCCTCGCGCCCCTCGCGCTAGGAGATCACCCGGTCCTTCGGCCGGGCGCGGTACTTCTCGTACAGCGACTTGTGCTTGTTGTCGGTGCTCACCTGGCGCCCGAGGATGATCAGGTCCAGGACCTGGGTCTGGATCTCCAGCGGATCGCCGTCGGTGACGATGAGGTTGGCGATCTTGCCCGGGCTCGATGGTGCCCATGCGGTCGCCCAGGCCCAGCATCTCGGCGCCGTTCTTCATCACCGCCTCCAGCGCGGCCTCGCGGGGCAGCCCGTAGGGCACGGCCATCGCCGCCTCGTACGGAAGCGTGCGCGAGTCCGACGAGTTGAAGGTGGCGAAGGCGATCTTCACGCCGGCGGCGTGCAGCTTGCCGGCGTTGGCGTACGGCTCGTCGTACTCCTCGTCGGGTCCCGCCGGCATGGTCTGGGACGGGCCCAGGATCATCTGCACGTGCCTCTCGCCGAGCCAGTCGGCGATCTTCCACGCCCCGCTGCCCCCGGTGATGACGTAGCGGATGTTCTGCCGCTCGGCCCACTCCACGGCGTGGCGGATGTCGCGCTCGCCGTTGGCCGAGAGGAGCACCGGCATCTCCCGGCTCACCACCCTGGCCATGGCCTCGAGCTCCAGGCTGCGCTGGGCCGTCCCGGCCGCCACCGCCTTGGCGTACCTGCGCCCGCCGTCCATCCACTCGTCCAGGCGGGCCACCTGCTCCTGGTACTGCTTCTCCAGGTCGCTGAACGAGGTCGCGCCTCCGCCGCCGAAGCCACCGTAGCGCCGTCGGGGCTGCAGGCTCGGGAAGTTGACCACCATGGCCGCGCCGGGATCGATGTCCATCTCCTCCACGGTCCACCCGTCCAGGCCGACCAGCGAGGCCTGGCCGGAGATGATGCCGCCCTGGGGCGCCGCCATCGTGTGGGTGATGCCGTTGGCCCGGGCCACCGGGATGTGCTCCGTGGCCGGGTGGATGGCGGTGGCGGCCTGCAGGTGGGGGTTGAAGTCCCCCTGCTCCTGGGAGTCGTTGGTCACGTCCACCGCGCCCACCTCGGTGAGGCCGAGCTGGCTCACGGCGTCGAACATCCCGGGGTACACGTGCCGGCCCGTGGCGTCCACGACCTCGGCGCCGGCGGGAGCCTGCACGCTTGGGCCCACGTCCACGATGAGGCCGTCACGCACCACCACCGTCCCCACGAAGGTCCTCCCCCGCCAGGGTGTGGACGGTGCCGCCCACGATGGCGTAGGTCTGGGCCCGGGCCGAAGCGGCGAAGGCCAGGGTGGCCACCAGGGCGCCCAGCGCCCCCGTGGCCCTGCGGAAGCACGCTGCTCGCGCGGTTCATCGGATCACCTCCTCGGCTGCCGGCGGGGTGACGCGATCCGTCACCCGCTCGTTGCCCTGTTGGCTGCCGTACCGCTCCATGAGCGCCGCCTTCTCCTTCTCCAGGGCGGCCTGCCGCTCCCGGTCCATGTCCCGGTCGAAGTAGAGCACGCCGTCCACGTAGGTCTGGAGCGGCTTGGAGAACATGCTCAGCGGTGGCCCGTCCCAGACCACCAGGTCCGCGTCCTTCCCCGTGTCGATGGAGCCGGTGCGGTCGTCGATCCCCAGCTGCTTCGCCGGGTTCAGCGTCACCAGCTTCAGCGCTTCGTCCTCCGCCATCCCTCCCCACTTCATGGCCTTGGCCGCCTCCTGGTTCAGGTGGCGCATCTCCTCCTCGGAGTCGGAGTTGATGGAGACCAGCACGCCCCGCTCCGCCATGAGCGCGGCGTTGTAGGGGATGGCGTCGTACGCCTCGGCCTTGTACGCCCACCAGTCGGAGAACGTGGAGACGCCCGCGCCGTGGGCGGCCAGCTCGTCGGCGATCTTGTAGCCCTCGAGGCCGTGCTCGAAGGAGCGCACGTGGACGTCGAACTCCTCGGACAGCCGCATGACCTGGAGCATCTCGTCGGCGCGGTATGCATGCACGTGCATCCAACGCTTGCCGCGCAGGATGTCCGCCAGGGGCTCCAGCGTGAGGTCCCGCCGGGGCTCGACGCCCTGGTGGTCGCCCGCCTCCCACGCATCCCAGACCTTCCGGTACGCGTCGGCCGCCAGGAACGCCTGGCGAATCACGTCCTGCGCGCCCATGCGGGTCGCCGGATAGCGGTCGGGGTTCCGGTCGCGCTTCACGTTCTCGCCCAGGGCGAACTTGATGTCCTCCTGGGTGCCCGGCATGAGCATGTCGAAGGCGTCGGACCCCCACTTGAGCTTCAGCACGGCGTTTCCGCCGCCGATGGGGTTGGCCGACCCGTGGTAGATGTTGGCGATGGTCACCCCGCCGGCCAGCGCCCGGTAGACGTTGGCGTCTTCGGGGGCCAGGACGTCCCGGATCGTCACCATGGAGGACACGTTCACCGAGCCCTCGTTGATGGCGTCGGCGGCGATGTGGGAGTGGGAGTCGATGATGCCCGGCGTCACGTACTTGCCCGTGCCGTCCACCACGTGGGCCCCCCGGGGCGCCTGCAGCCCGTTCCCCACCGCGGCGATCTTCCCGTCGCGGACGAGGACGTCGCCGTTGGCGATGGTCCCGTGGGAGGCGGTCATGAGCGTGGCGTTGCGGATGAGCGTCACCGCGTCGGAGCGGTAGGGCCCGTTGATCCGGGCCATCTCCACGGGCGTGGAAGCGCCGGTCCGGTCCGTCCGGGCGGCCTCGGCGCGCCGGCCTCCGCCGGCCTCCTCATCCTGGGGCACGTCGAACCTGTCGCCGTCCACGAAGACGGTCTCGATCCTGGTTCCCTCGTCGAAGAGATCGCCGGTGGCCACGACCAGGTTGGCGATCTTGCCCACCTCGACGGATCCGAGACGATCGTCCACACCCATGATGCGCGCCGGCGCCATGGTGAACGCCTGGAGCGCGGCGTCCTTCGACAGCCCCAGGGCCACCGCCTTGCGGGCGTTGGGCAGGATGTCGGCCGCGGTGCCGATGCCACCCGACGTGAAGGCGAAGCTCACGCCAGCCTTCTGGAGCTCGGCTGGCGTGGTGGCGGCCCGGTCCCAGAGGCGGAGCGTTTCCAGGGCGGGCTCGGCGTCGGGGTCGCCGTTCCGGGGCGGGACGGGCCAGTCGAGGCTCACCAGCACGGGCACGCCGGCCTCGGCCAGGACGTCGGTGGCGGCGTAGGCGGACTGGGCGCCGTAGAGCACCGGCTTCACACCCATGACCTGCGCCGTCGCGATGGCGCGCAGGATCTCCTTCCGGTCGTCCGCCGGGAAGAGCACGGGATACTGGCTGCCGAGCTGGTCCCGGATGGGCTCCAGGGTTCCGTCCCACTCGGGGCGCTGCCGACCCCGTGGGTCGGCCTCGTAGGCCTTCCAGGCACGGTCGTAGTACTGGGCGTCCAGGTAGAGCTGCTTCAGGTAGGCGAAGCTCCCCAGGAGGGACTGGGGGTATCCCTGGTAGGTGCGGTCCTGGAGCTTGAGCCGCATGGCCACCGGGGTGGCCACCACCATGCCTCTGCCTCGCTCGTAGTCGCCCAGATCGAGGACCGCGGCCTGACCGGTCACCAGGCCGGCGTCCAGCGTGGAGACGACGGTGGTGAAGCCTGCGTTTCGCCACTGGGCGATGCGGCCGTCACCCTCGTCGATGCTCTCGGCGGCCGAGATCCGGCTGTGGGTCCCGGGACGGTCCTCGGGTCCCCATGAGTACGTGGACGCGTCGATGGGGCCCTGGGGGCCGAAGGGACCTGCGGGGCCCGCCGGCCGCGCGCTCCGGGCCGAGGGATGTCCCAGGTCGGTCATCGCGTCGATGAAGCCGGGATACACCGTCTTTCGGGACGCGTCGACGACCCAGGCGTCCTCGGGCACAGGGACCTCGCGTCCCACCGCGGTGATGACCCCGTCTTTCAGAACCACCGTCCCGTTGGTGATGACCTGCCCCGTGCCCGTCACGATGCGGGCGCCGGTGATGGCGAAATGCCTGGGCGCGTCGGGGCGCGTGGGCCGCGGCTGGGCGTGGGCCGCCACGGGAGCGAGCAGGAGCGACAGCACCAGGGCTCGTCCGACGCGGATGGGGCCGAGCGCCCCGATCCGTGGGATCCGCTGCCTTGGGCTCATGAGGTGATCCTCCGGGAAGTTGAGAGAACGATCACATCGGCCGCGGGCAGGGCGGGCATGGAATGCCGGGAGGGAAGAACACAATACCGCGCGCTCCGACGCGCGCCAGGGGCGGACGAGTCGAGCGCCTCCTCGACTGGAGGAGCGGCGCCCCGGCTCCTGCGCGACGATCGCGACTTCGTGGCCATCACGACGCCCAGGAAGTAGCGGTGTCGACGCATGCCGCGGCCGCTGCACGCGACGTCGTAGGTGACCACAGCCGGCCCTGCCATCGGACTTGACCGGAGCGGGCGGCGGAACGTATTCGCTGATTCCGGGCTGACGTGTCCGTGCCCGCCACGACCGCGACAGGAGGGAGCGCGATGAGCAAACGGATCGGGAGGTCGGTCCTGACACTGGCGGTGGCCTTCATCGCGGGGGCCTTCGGCGGCAGCCCCTCGGCGGCGACGGAGCCGGCTGCCCGGCTCGTCGTCGCGAACGGCCAACCCCCGAGCCAGGCTTGCAGCCTCCTCACCGACGAGCAGGTGGCCACCGTGGTGCCCGGCCACGACGGGGGGCACGACCAGGACACGAGCGAGGCCGCGCTGCTCAAGGACGTGTCGATGGAGCACTGCAAATACTACCACGGCGGGGCAAACGGCTTCGTGATGCTCGACGTGCTCGTCTACCGGGCATCGTCCGACGAGGGATTCGAGCAGATCGCCGTCACCGAGTGGGGGCACGGCTCCGACAAGAAGCTGGACATCGGCGACGTCTCCTTCCTGGAGGACGCCGGGGGCACCTGGATTGCCACCGCCAGCAAGGACCGGACGGTGCTCGAGCTGAGGCTGACCGCCGACGACGCCGAGGCGAAGTCGGAGCAACTCGTCGAGTTGGCCCGGGCCGTCGCGTCCAAGCTGTGGGGCTGAGCTCCCGGGTCGGCGCCGGCGGGGCGCGATGAGCCGCCACGCCGGCGCCGAGCACCCGTGTCACCCCTGAGCCTCCTCGTCCTCCAGACGCCCTCGTCGCCCGGAGTCGCCCACAGGCTCTAGGCACTCCTGGGCGTGGGGCTGATCGTGGGCGTGGGCTGGCTGTGGTCCACCGACCGTCGCTCCGTGTCGTGGCGAATCGTGCTCTGGGGGCTCGGCCTCCAGCTCGCCTTCGCGGTGGCCGTGCTCCGCACGCCGGCGGGAGTGGCCTTCTTCCAGTACGTGAACACGGTGGTGCGCGCCGTGCTGGGGTACGCGGCGGAGGGAGGCCGGTTCGTCGTCGGCAGCCTGGAGTCCGACAACGTCCCGGTGGGGCGCGGAGAGCCGGGCAACGGGGCGTTCGTCGCGGTTCCCGGGATGGTGGCGCAGACGGGCGCGTTCTTCGCGTTCCAGGTGCTTCCCAACATCATCTTCGTGTCCTGCCTGATGACCGTCCTCTACCACGTCGGCATCATGCAGCGCGTGGTGCGGGCGGTCGCCTGGATCATGCAGCGGACGCTGCGCACGTCGGGCGCGGAGACGCTCGACGCGGCGTCCAACATCTTCGTGGGCATGATGGAGTCGCCCCTGGTCGTGAAGCCCTTCGTGGAGCGGATGACCGAGTCCGAGCTCATGGCCATCATGACCGCGGGGATGGCGACCATCAGCGGGGGGGTGCTGGCGGCCTATGCTGGTATGCTGCTCCCGTACCAGCCGGCCGCAGCCGGGCACCTCATCGCGGCCTCGGTCATGTCGGCTCCGGCCGCCTTCGTGCTGGCCAAGCTCCTTGTGCCGGAGACTGGGACGCCCGTGACGGCGGGATCCCTGGGGCAGGCGAGCGTGGAGCATCCCGACGTGAACGTCATCGACGCGGCGGCGCGGGGAGCGGCCGAGGGCCTCCGTCTCGCCCTCGTGGTGGGCGCCATGCTGGTGGCGTTCATCGCCCTGGTGTCCCTGCTCGACGGCGGGCTGGGGTGGATCGGGCACCTGGTGGGCGTGGAAGGCCTGGGCCTGGAGGGGATCCTCGGCAAGGCGCTGGTGCCGGTCGCTTGGGTGCTGGGGATCCCCTGGCACGACGCCCAGGCCGTCGGGCAGCTCATCGGGCTGGAGACCGTCCTGAACGAGTTCGTCGCGTTCGCCCGCCTCGAGTCGCTTCTCTCCGCTGGGGCGACGCTGGAGCCGCGGTCGCTGGTGATCACCATCTATGCCCTCACCTCCTTCGCCAACTTCGGGTCGGTGGCCATGACCATCGCGGGCCTCGGGGAGATGGCGCCCTCCCGCCGCCACGACCTGGCGCGTCTCGGTCTGAAGGCGATGCTGGCTGGACTCCTCGCCACGCTACTCACGGCGGCCGTGGCGGGGTTGCTGGTATGAGGAGGACCGCGCGGTGATCCTGGGCGTGGGGACGGTGGCGCTGGACACGGTGGAGACGCCGGCGGGGGCCGTTCGCGACGCCCCCGGCGGATCGGCGCTGTACTTCGCGGCGGCGGCGAGCCTTCTGGGCCCGGTGGCAGTCGTCGGCGTGACCGGAGAGGACTTCCCCGCTGAGCCCCTGGACCGTCTGGCCGCCCGTGGCGTGGACCTCTCCGGGATCGTCCGGCTTACCGCATCCCACCTTCCGCTGGCACGCGCGCTACGACGCATCGGGGCGGCGGGAGGTCCTGTCGGTGCATCGAGGCGGCATCGTGCGGACGGCGCCTGAGGTGCCCCCGGCCCTCCGTGATCCGGAGATCCTGTTCCTGGGCAGCACCGACCCCGGGGTGCAGGCCCGGGTCCTCGGACAGGCCGGGGCTCCGGGGAGGGTCGTCCTGGACACCATGTCCCACTGGATCCGTGACAGCCGGCGCGACCTGGAGGCGACCCTCCCGAGCGTGGACGTGCTCCTCCTGAACCAGGAGGAGGTCCGGCTGCTGGGGGAAGCCCCGGACGAGGAGGCCGCCGCCCGGTCGGTCCTCTCGATGGGCCCGACGTGGGTGATCGTGAAGCGCGGAGCCCGCGGGGCCTGTGCTTACCATGCGCACGGTCGTGTCGAGATGGAGGCCGTTCCCGTGGAGCTGGTTGTGGATCCGACGGGGGCCGGGGACGCGTTCGCCGGGGGTCTGGTGGCGTCGTTGACCGGAGTCGGGAGCTTATCCCCAGCGGTGATACGGAACGCTGTCGGCGTCGGGGTGGACATGGGAGCCCGGGCCGTGCGCGCGTTCTCCCTCGAAGGACTCCTGGGCCGCGAAGGAGGATCGGCGACCGCCGCGACCAGGGCCTGACTCGAACCCGAAGGTGCCGCCGGCGTTCGTGCCACGCCGTCGTTCCAACACTCCGCACGCCTCAAGCGACCTACTTCAAGGTGCCCGTCCCGAATTCCATCAACACCAGTTGGAGCATCCTGCTATGCGTACGCGGCTGTTCATGCTGAGCCTCGCTGCCACCTTCCTCGCCGCCGTCCCCGTGTCCGCCCAGCGTCCGAATCCCGGGGGCCGCCCCTCCGAGGCCGGCAACGCCGGCGGGTCGGGGGGCGTGGCGGCCGTCGAGAAGGTCTCCACCACCAAGCACACGATCACGCTCGGTGGGAAGGACATCGCCTACACGGCGAACGCCGGCACCATGGTGCTGAACGGCCCGGACGGGAAGCCGAGGGGGACGGTGTTCTACATCGCGTACACCAAGGACGGGGAGGACCCCGGCACGCGGCCCCTCACCTTCTTCTTCAACGGCGGCCCCGGCTCAGCCTCGATCTGGCTCGACATGGGAATCATGAGCCCGAAGCACCCCGCCATGGGCCCCGACGGATCCCAGCCCGCGCCGCCGTACGCTCTCGTCGACAACCCCAATTCCCCACTCGACGTCACCGACCTGGTCCAGGTGGACGCGATGATGACCGGCTACTCTCGTCCGGCCGAGGGCGTGCAGGCGTCGGAGTTCACGGGCGCGCGCAACGACATCCGGATGTTCGCGGAGTTCATCCGCGACTACCTCGACAAGTACGATCGCTGGTCGTCACCCAAGTACCTGTTCGGCGAGAGCTACGGGACCTTCCGCTCCGCGGGCCTCACGTCCGAGCTGCAGGAGAACGAGGGCATCGAGCTCAACGGCGTGATGCTCCTGGGCACGGTGCTCGACTTCCAGTACATCCGGCAGGCGCCCAGCAACGACATCGCGTACTCCACCTTCCTGCCCACCTACACGGCCACGGCCTGGTACCACAAGAAGCTCCCGTCGGACCTGCAGGGCGAGAGCCTCGAGCAGGTCGTGCAGGAATCGCGTGACTACGCGTTCGGCGACTACATGAACGCCCTGGCGAAGGGCAACGAGCTAACGCCGGCCGAACGGAGCGAGGTGGCCAAGCAGCTCGCCCGGCTCACCGGCGTGTCCGAGCAGTTCGCGCTGAACACCAACCTCCGCATCGACGCCGGCACCTACCGCACCGAGCTGCTGCGGGGCGAGCGCGAGACGGTCGGCCGCTACGACAGCCGCATGATCGGCCTCAACGGCAACGCGGCCAGCCAGCGCCAGGACTACGACCCGTCCGACGTCGCCCCGACCGGCGCGTTCATGTCCGCGTTCATGCAGTACCTGCACAAGGATCTCGGGTATTCCTCCGACCTGCAGTACTACATGGGCGGACACACCGGCGGGTGGGACTACACGGGTGCCGGCTACGGCTATCCCACCGAGAGCGAGCAGCTGCGCCTGGCGATGGCCAAGGATCCGTACCTGCACGTGTGGGTCGGCGCGGGCTACTACGACATGGCCACGCCCTTCGCGAACGCCGAGTACACCTTCCGCCACCTGGGCTTCGACGACACGTACAAGGACCGCGTGCAATTCGAGTACTACGAGAGCGGGCACATGGCCTACCTGAATCAGGACTCGGCCAGGAAGCTCAAGCAGGACATCGCGGACTTCATCGCGTCCACGAAGCGGGGAGGCGCCGTGTCGAACTGAGCGGCGAGTGGGTCGGACCCTTTACCGGGGAGGGGCGAGAGACAAGCTTCCGCTTAGAGGGGGGGTAGAGGGAGGTTCCCACACGAAGGGAAAGAGGTCCTTTCATGGCCAATA
>CAWKGE010000003.1:0-200641 GCA_963848895.1 uncultured Gemmatimonadales bacterium | reverse complement strand
TCCGGGGCAGAAGGAGGTCCGCGATACCCTACATCTTCCCTGGGGCGGACCACCGGCGCCGGACCCTCTGGAGGAAGGCGCGAGCCCCAGGGCTACGCGCAGCTACGGCGAGGCCGACATGTTCGAGCAACTCGAGCGAGAGGTACGCGCGCTGCGTGAAGGCTTGCCGAGTTGCAGCAGAGCTCCAGGCTTCCGGCAGCAGTTCGAGTGACGAGGGTGGCTGGGCGGCGAACCATGGCCGGACCCATGCACCAACGCAAGATTTGATTTTCTTCCCCCCTCTTTTTCCGTCGGAAACGAAACAGGAGTCCAGGCATGGCGGGAGTCGAAGGAAGGGTGACGCTCGTAACCGGGGCCGGACGTGGGATCGGCATGGCAGCGGCCAAGCTCCTGGCGTCCAGGGGAGCCCGGGTGATGGCCGCGGCCCGGAGCGAGGATCAGCTCCGGACGCTGGGGTTGGACTACGTGGCGGTGGACCTGGGTACGCCCGAGGGCTGCGCGCGGGCCATCCGAGCGACGGAGGAGCGGCTGGGGCCCATCGAGATCCTCGTGTGCAACCATGGGATCGGCTCGGCCCACGAGCGGGTGGTCTGGGAGCAGGACCCAGAGGCCTGGGCCGGGTCCATGCGGGTCAACCTGGACGGACCGTTCTTCCTGTCCCGGGCCGTACTCGCGGGCATGGTCGACCGTCGCTACGGCCGCGTGGTCTACACCAGCTCCACCTCCGCGGAGGTGGCGGAGCACGCGGGGAGCGCCTACAACAGCTCCAAGGCCGGGCTCCTGGGCCTCATGCGATCCGTGGCCCAGGATGCGGGAGCCTACGGCGTGACGTCCAACGCCGTGTTGCCCGGTTGGGTGCGGACGCCCATGGCCGATCTCTCGGCCGAGGCCGAGGCCCGGGATCGCGGCGTCACGCCGGACCAGGTATGGGCGGAGAGAAACGCCCTGTACCCGGCGGGCCGCGTGGTGACCCCCGAGGAGGTGGCTGAAGTCATCGCCTTTCTGGCTTCGGAGGAGTCCAGCGGAGTGAGCGGAGAGGCCATCAGGGTGGCGTTGGGGAGTGTCCTGTAAGGATCGTCCGCTCGGGAAAGATCGTGGACGGCGCCGGTCGGGTGCTCGGGCAAACGGGCAGAACACCTTGTCGGGGATCTGTAGCCCGGCCGCTCCTGGGCGCCCTTCGTCCGCCCCTGTTCCACGACAAGTACTTTCGGGGCAACCATGTTCGACTCTACGACCTGCACGCCGCATGACGACGGTCGACCTCCTGGTGAGGCCGGGAACGTCGGCATGGAGCCGGGGCGAGGTAGTCGGTTCCCGGGGGCGGTACTGGAGCGCTGAGATCCAGGCGCTGCTCGAACAGCTGAGGCCGGCGATCCCGTCTAGATCGAAATGGGTATGCGCGGGCATCCCCCAGGAGGCGTGGTCACGCACCGGAAGCGCTCCGGACGCCCTGGGGCGAGGAGGGTGAGGACCGGCGTCACCGTGGAGGAGCGGTTGAAGTGGGGCCACCAGTCGGCTTCCTGACCCGCTTGCCGTCCCCGCATCTGTCGTCTAGCATGATCTTCGTACCACCGTGCGGCCGGACGCCTTCTCCGTCATCCGCCCGCACGCCAGGGCACGGTCCATTGCCTTCCGAAGCCCCGCAGGTCACCGTCGCGACACTGTTCGCGGTTCTTACATGATGTTTGGCCTTGTCGGCCGCAGGTTGGGCGACCGAGTGCGGTGGTCAGCTACGTGTCCTACCTGTGGGCGTTCCTCCTCTTCCGGGCTGGCGACGTTCGTCTCGCTCTCCGTGGCCACGGGTCCTGGCGGCGCTCACCTTCCTGGCGCTTCGCGAGTTCTTCACCCTCGTCGACCTCCGCATCGAGGACCGGTGGGACTGTTCGCCGCCTATCTCGCCATCCCCTTCATGTTCTGGTTCATCCAGACCGACTGGTACGGGATGTTCATCATCTCGATCCCGCTGTACGGGTTCCTGGCGATCCCCATCGCCATCACCGTCGGCGGGCGGGACGCGGAAGCATCGGCCTCTCCGTCGGCGCCCTGGACCTGGGCCCTTCCTCCTGGCCGACTGCATCGGGCACATCGGGTACCTGCGCTTGTACTCCGTGGACCGCCATCCTCCGCGTGGCGGCCGTGGCGATCTGCGATCTTCGCCTGGCTCTTCAAGGCCCGGGACCGCAAGGCGAGGCAGAGCGTCGCCCTTCAGATCCCGCGCCGGCCCCGGCCATCGCCGCCCTTGCTCTGGCGGTGCACTTCGGGACGGGGATCCCGGTGGAGGTCCCACGCAGATCCTGGCCGTCTTGATTCCCGTCCGGGTCGCGGATCGGATGCCACCCATCGACCACCGGAGGCCGACCGGGCATCGACAGGAAAGCCTCCAGCCGGGTCGGGGCGAGTCATCAACACCATGAAGTCGTCGGGACGCGGGACCTGTGGCTTCCACCACCTCAGGCATTTCCTGGATGCCTACTGACATGGCCGGAGGAGGCATCTGCCGTCGATTCCCGCCCTCATCCACCTCCTCGTCCTCCGACCCGTCCTCAAGCCCCTTTTCGGCGTCCACGTGGAGGGTGGAGCACCTGGCCGGCCTGGATCGCTTCATCCTGGTGGCGAACCACAACAGCCACCTCGACATCCTCCTGCTCTTCCAGGTCCTCCCGCTGCGGCACCTCCTGGCGCACGCACCCCGTGGCGGCTTACGAGTACTTCTCCAGGTCCCGGGCCGCGCTCCGGCTCGCCGAGTTCCGCGGCGGCCGGTGTGGATCGTGCGCGGCAGCACCGCAAGGGGACCGGCTGGCGGGGATGAGGCATCGTCTGCTCCCAGGGCCGCAGCATCACCATCTTCCCTGAGGGGACGAGGGGAGCGGCGGGCGAGATCGGCCGCTTCAAGAGCGGCGTGGCGAGGCTGGCCGCCGAGTTCCCGGACGTACCTGTCGTCCCCGGTCTTCCTGACGGGCCCGGAGAAGGTGCTCCCCAAAACCCGATCCCTCCCGGTTCCCATCTGGAATCACGTCCGGGTGGGCCTGCCGCACCTCTTCCACGGGACGGCAAGCGAGTTCACCGCCGAGCTCGAGGGTGCCGTCCGAGGCCTCGCCGCGTCCGACGGGCCCCGACACCGACGCCGACGCGGACGCGACAGCCCCCCACGCTGGCGGTGCTGGGATCGACGGCTCGGGCAAGAGCACCCTGTCGCGTGCCCTGGCGCGCCGCCTTTCCTCAAACGCCCGCGCCAGCCTGGTGACCGACCGGGTGGAGCTGTTCGAGGGCGGCGAGCCCACGCCGCCGGCGCCCCTTCTAGCGGAGAAGCTGCGGGAAGCCCTGGGGCGGCACAGCAAGGTCGCCGGCTCGCTCAAGAGCTACAAGATCCCCAAGCTCGCTGAGCTCCTGCTGCGCGATCACATCGTCTCGGAGCTGCGCGATTGGTACGCGCCCGACCTTGTCGTGATGGACGGATCGCCGCTCCTGAACGTCACCGCCTGGATGGGGCTCTACCGGAAGGACGCGCTGGACGAGGCAACGTACGTCTCCGTGCTCCGCATCCTCTGTGGGCGAGACGAGGCCGACGGCGGATGACCCGGTGTACCGCATCTTCCCGGAGTTGGTGACGCTGCGGCGACTTCGGCTCGCGGTCATGCGGGTGCCCGATGCCTTGCTTTTCCTCGACGTGGACCCGGCGGTCTCGATGGAGCGAATCCGCTCGCGAGGCGAAGATCGACAGGTCCACGAGACGGAGGAGAAGCTCGGGAGGCTCCGTGACGGTTATCGCATGGTGTGCCGCGTCGTGGAGCGAGACCTGGGCATCCCCGCCGGCATCCTGGACGGAGGCCATGACGCCGCGAGCGTCGCGGCGATGGCGTTGGAGGAGCTACGGCGAATGCACCTGCCCGCGTTCGCGCATCTCACGGGTCTCGAGGAGATCGGTTCCCATGGGTGAGGACTCGGGCGTCCACGTCATCGCGACCACCATCTCCGGCTCGATCAAGGACTGGGGCAAGGTCGAGCGCATCGGCCCCTCTTCCGTCAACTCGGCAGGGACGACGTCGAGCTGCACGTAGTGGACAGCCACGCCGCCGCGCGCTGGACCACGGCCGACCTGGTGGCCGGGGGGTGCCGCAAGGTGATTTCCGCGGGAGGGTCCGGCACGTTCAACGCCGTGCTGGAAGGGGTGCATCGACGCCGGTGTATGCCTGGGCGAGGTGAGCCTGGGCTTCCTCCGGAAGGGGTCCGCCGACCTCATCGGCAAGGTCCTCGGCATGCCCGACGACATCGAATCGGCCGTGGAGGTCTTCGTCCAATCCCTCGCCATGGGATCCACCGTGGGGTGCGACGTGATCCGCGCCTGGAGCGAGGAGGGAGACGCCGTGCCCCGCCACTTCGTCGGGTACGGCGGGGCGGAGATCTTCGGGCGGGTGCCCCACTTCACCGAGAACCGGCTCATGAAATACTACAAGGGCGTGCTGAGCCAGCTCTTCGGCGACCTGGGACCCTTCACCGTAGGCGCCACCATCGCGGCGGCGGATAAGCTGGTCCACGATCTGATGGGCCGGAAGAAGGTCTGGACCGTGTCCGTGAACGGCGTGGAGCGGGCCCGGGGCCGGTACCAGGTGTTGGTCCTGGTGAATGGCGACCTGGGCAAGGAACTACCCTTCGCCCACGGCGTGCCCCTGGGCTCCGGCGATTTCCACCTGTTCTGCCTTCGGGATGTCGGGCTCCTGAAGCTCCCGGGCCAGTTCAAGCGAGCTTTCGACGCCTCCATCCAGAATGACCCGGAACGGTGGGGATTCGAGCACTACAGGGTCGAAGGCACCCTGACCCTGGCAGCCAGGGGCGCGGGCGCCTTCCCGGTCAACGTGGACGGATCCACGCTGCCCTGCCTCGGGGCGGCCTCGTTCCGCATCGTGGACCAGGTGCGGCTGATGGCGAGGGGGTAGACCGCTCAGCGTCCTCCGCGCGGAATCGCCACCATTACCCACGGGCCTTGAGCCGATCCCACCCCGCGACGGCCCGAAGACAGCTCCACACGGAAGCACGCCCCCGCCTCCTCGTTGTTCTCCACCCAGACCCTCGGGCACCTACCCGCACCGGGGTAGTACCTAAGGCGTTGCAGGCATTGTCGTTCGGATTCCGATTCCGAGCCTCACGACAATCTTCCTGAATGACCACTCCTCCGAGAAGGTGTGTCCATGGAATGTCCGCTTCGCCCATGTGGCCACGTAGCGCGAGTAGGCTGCGTGCTAGGCGTGGGAAGCCGAGTGGGATCAGGACCAAAATGATCCCGAAGACGACGGCCCCACCGAGGCGGTGATCTCGACCACCGACAGACCCGCCCTCATCGACCTCATGCGCATGGGCGAGGACGAGTGGGACGCCTACATGCGGGGCTCGGCCATGCGGCGCGCAACGTGGTGATTGCGCTGGGGAATTGGCTGGCGGGGATGGATATGCCCGACCCGGAGGCGATCGGTGAGCTGGTGGCGGCGCTGTCGGACGAGGATCCGGTGGTGGCGGAGGCGGCGGCTTGGGGGTTGGGGCGGGCAAGACCGGACTTGATCCCGTAGGTGGTCGGTACCTGCTCACGGTGACGTTCTGAGCCGCCGCGCCCGCAGTCGATTCGGGGACCGTTCCAACGGTTGACCGGATCAGACCGTCTGATATGGTATCAACATGACAGTAGTATCAATGTGACACCATGTGACGGCTTCGCGGGGTCAGGCGTGACTTCCAACAGCGACATCCAGGGGTTCCTTCCGCTCCATCCCGAGGCATTCCGGATTCTCCTGGTCCTCAGGGGTGGGGAGATCCATGGCTACGCCATCGTGAAGGAGCTGGAGCGCGATCCGGGAAGGCCGGGCCGCGTGCTTCCCGCCAACCTGTATCGGCGCATCCGGACGTTGTCGGAGCGGGGGCTCATCACCGAGACCGATGGCCCCGATCGCACAGACAACGAGCGCCGTCGGTACTTCCGCCTCACCCGACTGGGCGAGGCCGTGGCACGCGCCGAGGCGGCGCGGCTGCAGGGGCTCCTCGAAGGAGCCCGGGACCTGCTGGCCTGACCCGGTCACCACGGAGTCCACACCCATGCGCGCGTATCGCCTCCTCCTCCGACTCTTCCCCCGGCCCTTCCGGGCGGAGTATGGCGACGAGATGGCGCGTCTCTTCCGCGACCGTCTCCGCGAGGTGCGCAACCGGCCGTGGGCCCGGGCGTGGCTCTGGGGACTGGCGGCAACGGACGTCGCGGTCCACGCGACGGTGGAGTGGGTCGGTGTGCTGGCCGACGTGACGAAGATGATCCTGAGGGAGGGAGTGACGATGAGCGCGTGGACGCAGGATCTGAGACTCGGAGTGCGCGGCCTGGTACGCAGGCCTGGATTCACCCTGGCGGCGGTGGTCACCCTGGCGCTGGGGATCGGGGCCAACGTGGCCATCTTCAGCGTGGTGAACGGGGTGCTGCTCAAGCCCCTGCCCTACCCCGACTCCGACCGGCTCGTCGGCGTGTGGACCGTGGACACGCGCGACGGCTCCCTGGACAACAGCGTGGACCACCCCGACCTCCGGTACTGGCAGGAGAGCGTGTCGGGCTTCCTGGTAGCCGGCGTGTCGGAGGGCCATCCGACGCTGACGGGTCTGGGCCAACCCGAGGTGATCCAGGCCGCCCGGGTGACCGACGGGCTCCTGAGCGTCTTCGGGCTCAAGCCAGAGCTGGGGCGGGACATCCGACGTGACGAAGACGTGAAGGACGGACCCAACGTCGTGGTGCTTTCCCATGCGTTCTGGAAGGAGCGCATGGGGGGAGCCCTGACGTGCTGGGGCGCACCCTGACCCTGGGCGGGGAGGGATGGGAGATCGTGGGCGTGGCGCCGGAGGGGTTCGACTACCCGAAGGGAGCGGTGTTGTGGATGCCGCAGCACCAAGACGAGGAGGCCTGCGGACACGGGTGTCGTCTCATGAGCGCCGTGGGACGCATCGTGCCAGGCACGACCCGGGAGGCGGTGCAAGCTCAGCTCGACGCCGCTTCAGCGCACCTCACGGAGGCCTTCCCCGACATCCACCGTGACGACGGAACCGCGCTCGAGCCCATGCTCGGCCAGGAGGTCGCCGGCGTGCGGAACGCCCTCTGGGTTCTCATGGGCGCCGTGGCCATGGTGCTGCTCATCGCCTGCGCCAACGTGGCCAATCTGCTCCTGGTGCGGGCGGAGGACCGCCGGGAGGAGGTGGCGTTGCGCTCCACGCTGGGCGCGTCGAAGGCGCGCCTCGCGCGCCAACTCCTCACCGAGAGCCTGCTCCTGTCGGTGGTGGGAGGCGCCGGAGGTGTGGCTCTGGCGTGGTGGGGGCTCACGACCCTGGTGGCCATGGCGCCGCCCGACATCCCTCGTCTGGACCAGGTCGGGCTGGACGGCTCGGTGCTGGGATTCGCCCTCCTGGTGGTGGTGGCCGTCACCGGCATCTTCGGCCTCGTTCCCGCCTTGCAGGTCGCCGGAGCGTCGCCCATGGCGGCCCTGGCCGGCGGGCGCCGCACCGAAGGCGGGCGGCACTCCCGCATGTCCCGGTCGGTGCTCCTGGCCGGCGAGGTGGCGCTGACCCTGACCCTCCTTCTGGGCGCCGGCCTCCTCTTCGGCACGCTGCGCAACATCAGGGCGACGGATCTGGGCTTCGACGTGCAGCGCATCGAGCGGTTCAGGGTCTCCGCGCCCGACACCCGCTACGACGCCGGGGCCAGGGTGCGCTTCTTTCGGGACCTGGAGGCTCGGCTGACCAGCCTGCCTCAGGTGTCCAAGGCCGGAGCGGCCTATGGCGCGCCCCTGAGCGACGGACGGCTGTCCACCACGATGCAGCTCCTGGACCGGCCCCCGGTGGACCCGGCGGACGAGTCCAGCATGGTCGTGCGGGTCGCCACCCCCGGATACCTGGAGGCCGCCGGCATCCCCCTCCTCGAGGGCCGATGGATCGACCCCACCGATGTCCGGAGCACCGAAGGCGTGGTCGTCATCAACCAGGCGGCGGTGGACCGGTTCTATCCCCATGTGGATCCCCTGGGGCGCCAGTTCCACCTGAACATCGGTTGGGGATTCGGTGAGGATCCGGCGCGCACGATCGTGGGGGTGGTGGGGAACGCCCGTACGGACCACGCCACCGAGCCCGACGACCCGGCGGCCTACCTGCCGGAGGCGCAGTTCGGCGCCAGCATCATGTCCGTGACCATGCGGGTGGCGCCGGGAGCCGAAACCGCGCTTCCACAGGCTCGGGAGGTCGTCCATGCCATGGACCCCGACCTGGCCATCACGTCGGTGGAGCGGGTCCAGGACGCGGTGAACCGGGAGTCGGCGCCCACGCGCTTCTATCTCACGCTGGTGTCGGCGTTCTCCGCTCTGGCGCTCATCCTGGCGGCGGTGGGCCTCTACGGCGTCGTGGCGTACTCCGTGAGCCGGCGAACCCGGGAAATCGGGATCCGGATGGCGCTTGGAGCGCGTGGCAACGACGTCGTGGGCATGGTGGTGCGGGAGGGGGTGGCCCCGGCGGTGGTCGGCGTCGCGCTGGGGATCCTGGGCTCCGTCTGGGGTGGACGGATCCTGGGAAGTCTCCTCTACGGGGTGAAGCCTCAGGATCCGGTGACGCTGGTGACGGTGACGGGCATCCTTCTGTCCGTGGTCCTGGCGGCTACACTGCTTCCGTCTCTGCGTGCGTCACGGGTTCCGCCGGCGTCCGCGTTACGGACTGACTGACGCGCGGCGGAGTCACGAGGGGGCCGATTCGGCGATACGGGTACTGCCACACCGGATCTGGGGCGTCTTGTCCGATGGCGGGCCCGGGGAGGCCGGGCCAGGCCGCCGCCAAGAAATGGGTGCACCGGCCCACCTCCCAGGAGGTGTGCCCGTTCGTGCAGAGGTTCTCGGTGGTGGCGGAGGAGCCGGACTACGCCGCGCGGGAGGCCTGCGAGGCGGTGCCGCACAAGTGACGCCCCTCTCGTCGGGGAGCACTTCGGCGTAAGACACGCGGCTGGCGTCATCGACGCAGACGTGCAGGTACTCCCACCCTGCGCCCTCCACGCTCCGACTGCGGTCGCCGTGGATCCGGTGCCCGATCCGCTCAATTACGCCTACGGCGGCCGAGGCCGCCGCTACCGACTCTCCCTGCTCAATGCGTTGAATCAACGGCTCTCGCCCTCGTGGGGTCAGCGCGGCATTCTTGTGAACAACCTCCCTGGTTTTCACAGCTAGCCAGCCGGTTCGTGTCGCGTCCTCTGGCCGTCCTCCAGGCAGGGGACGCTCCGCTCACGGAGGGAGGACGGGAGCATCACTAGTAGTGCGCGTCCGCAGAGTACCCTCCCGCAAGGAGCGCGCGAATGTTCTCCTTTCTGTTCTCCTCTGTTCTCCGTGGTCGCCTGATTGGTCCGCACTTGCCCGGATCCGGGTAGCCTGCTTCCTGCCCTCGATGGGGAGGGCTAGCCATGGTCGGTCGGACCGCACGATCGGCTGTCGGTTTCGGCTGGCGCCTTGCATATGGACTCGCTCCGGGCGCCCTGTGTGCCCTCGTGGCGTGCTCGGGAGGTGAGGGCGGGCCTTCGTCTCCGACGTCGCCGACCGCAACACCGAAGCCCGCCCTCGTCTCGGTGTCTCCTGCCTTGCTGGTCGAGGGGTCCACCGCCGTCCTGAGTGGGACGGACTTCGCCTCCACACCCGCGGTCAACGTCGTCACCATCGACGGCGTCGCGGCTACGGTGACCGCGGCGACGACGACCCAGCTCACCGTCACGGTGCCGACCTTCGACTGCCGACCCCAACGGACGGTGAATGTGCAGGTGAGTGTGGGCGGGAAGAGCAGCGACGCGCTGGCACAGGCTGTCAAACCCGCGGACTTCGTCGATGTGGATGTCGGCAAGATGACGCTCATCGAGGATCCCGAGAATCTCTGGTATGGGTATACCGGCCGACCTCCCAGGAGGTATGCCCCTGGAATCGGCGCTTCGCGACGGTGGCTACCGAGCGCGATGCCGCAGCGCGTGAGGCGTGGGGCGCCGAGTGGCGCCGGGAGCCCGACGTGGGAGCGTGTCAGCCGCTGCGTCGAATCTCGGCCCGGGCCTTCGGCAGGCTGGACGCGTACTTGTCCTGAAGAAAGGCGATGAGCTTCTCTCGCACATGGCACCGGAGGTCCCATGCCTTCGAAGAATCGGGCGCGCTCATGAGCGCCCGCAGCTGCATCGTGTGCTCCGTGGCGTCCGTGACCTGGAGGCCCCACACCTTGCCGTCCCACATCCCCGACGCCTCCAGAATCCGGTGGAGCTCCTGGCGCACGTCCTCCACGGGGACCGTGTAGTCCGCATAGAGATAGACCGTGCCCAGGAGGTCGGCCGTAACCCGGGTCCAGTTCTGGAACGGCTTCTCGATGAAGTAGGTCAGCGGCACGATGAGGCGCCGGAGGTCCCAGATGCGAACCACCACATACGTCGTACCGATTTCTTCCACTCGGCCCCATTCCCCCTCCACGATCACCACGTCGTCGAGTCGGATGGGCTCGGTGAGGGCCACCTGGATGCCGCTGAGAAGGTTGGAGATCGTCGGACGTGCAGCCATCCCGAGCACGAGCCCGGCGATTCCGGCAGAGGCGAAGAGGCTCACCCCCAGCTGGCGGATGCCCGGAAAGGTCATGAGCATCAGCGCGAGCGCCACGATGGCCACGACGATGACCGCGACCCGGCGCAGGAGCTGAAGCTGCGTCCGGATGCGCCTGGCCGCGAGGTTGTCGGACACGTCCAGTGGATACTTCGCCGCGGCCACGTCGGACACGATCTCGGTGAGGGCGATCACGCCCCAGGCCAGGGTGGCGATCATGGCCAGAGCCAGGGCATGGCGGATCGGGTCCACGAACCGGGCCGGGATGGACAGGGCGGGCAGCACGACGAAGATCGCCAGGAGGGGGAGGACAACCCGTGTGGGCTTCCGGGTGTGGCGCACGAAAGCGTTGTCCACCACGCTCTTGCTGCGGCTGGCGAAACGAGACGCGACGGCGTAGAGGGCCCAGTGAACGACGAGGGATACGGTCACGCTCGCCGCGAGGGCGACCGCGCCCCACAACAGCCCGTGCGACATGGCTGAGGGCAGGTTCATCGTCGGCTTTCTCCTCTCGCCCCGAGTTCGGGCTCGCGCCGCGTGTTCGCAGGGGCCGGCTCTTCGGCCTCCCGCGCCTCATAGTTCGCCTCTGACAAGGTGAACACCGGTACCCGGAGTAGGTTCGGTGGCCGTTCCCGGGGGCCGCGGGCTACCAGGAGGACACCAGGGTAGCCAGGGAGGAAGCCTCGCTGTCGTCTGGTTCAGGGACCTGCTGGTGTTGTGACGCCGGAGTGGCGTTCACGTTCCGCACCGTCCTGAGGATGGTCATCGGCGCGACGAACGCGACTTGCCCCGGCTTCCCGAGCGTGGGCGCGGCGAACGGGCCTTCATGGACGGGTCGATGGGGACGACCTGGTGGCCGGGTGGCGGCGACCAGGGGCGCATGCTGATGAACCTGGCGTGTTCCAGGGGAACCTCCACGAGCCTCCCGCGAGAAAGCTCCACTCGGATCCCTACGTTTCCCCGTTCCCGGCAGAAGAGGATATCCCCTTCCTCGATCCCGAGCTCCTCGCACCGCGCCCGGACCGTGTCGAAGAAGATCCTCTCCACCGATGCGCGGTCTCCCGGGCGGGCCATGGCGAGGCTCTTCGCCTGGGGTACGCGGGGTGCAGTTTCCATTCCGTTCCGTCCGTCCGATCGGTTCGGTATCGATGGTGGGCTTCTTCTCCGGTGCGGCGTCGGCGGCTTCCACCCCCTGCCTCGAAGACTCGCGGACAAGCACGACCCGTGCCATGCACCGAAGGGGGAACGCTCCCCCGGAGCTGGCCTTCCCGACAGCCCGCGGCGGCTCGGTCGC
Organism: uncultured Gemmatimonadales bacterium; assembly: GCA_963848895.1. Classification (GTDB taxonomy): domain Bacteria; phylum Gemmatimonadota; class Gemmatimonadetes; order Longimicrobiales; family Gaopeijiaceae; genus SZUA-318. The sequence goes on along the minus strand of CAWKGE010000003.1, from coordinate 188,737 downwards.
GTCGAACGGCGTGGGGCATGCGCAACGAGGATGTGTCACCACAGCGGCGCCGCCGCCTCTCTACTCCAAGTCCGCAGCCGCCCGGCGTCCCCTCGGCCGACTCCGATGCGCCTCGAGAGATTCCGCCACCTCGCGACCGTGCTGGCGCGTCGCCAGCCCGGCTCGGGGAGCTGCCCGTTTGCGCGCGGCTCGCCCATACATCGGGCGGGACACATGGAGCTCCGCCGCCCGTGGCCATCGCGTGGGGCGGATGCGTTGACGTATCAACCGTCGTTGATATATATTGCTAGCCATGTCGAACGCCGCTCTCCAGAACGACACCCTCCTCCGGCGGTTCCAGGCCGTGGCCGAGGAGACGCGCTTCCGGATCGTCCAGCTCCTGGCGGACGGGGAGCGGTGCGTCTGTGAGCTGCAGGCGGAGCTGGACGCGGCGCAGTCGCGGCTCTCGTTCCACCTGAAGAAGCTCAAGGACGCGGGGGTCGTCTCGGATCGGCGCGACGGGCGCTGGGTGCACTACTCCCTCGTGCCCGAGGCGCTGGAGGAGATGCGGGCCTTCCTGGGCGAGGTGAAGCCGGGGAAGGCTGGATGCCGACGGCGCGGAGGGACGGACCCTGCTGCTCGTGACACGTTTTTTTTGCAGCCGATGCATCAATGGAACTTGATATGGAGGCGGGGATGAGCCAGGACCTGAAGGAGACGGTGCGGCGGAAGTACGGGGAGGCGGCGCTCCGGGCGCAGTCTGGCGCCGAAGGGGGCGTGCTGCGGCACCTCATGTGGGTGCGGAGAGACCAAGGCCGATGGCGGCTTCTCCGACCCGATCACGCGTGACCTCTACGACTCGGTGACCTCGTCGTCGCTCCCGGAGCAGGCGGTGCTGGCGTCCCTGGGATGCGGTAACCCGACGGCGCTCGCCGAGTTGGCCGAGGGACGAGGTGGTGCTGGACCTCGGGAGCGGCGGTGGCATCGACGTGCTGCTGAGCGCCCGCCGCGTGGGGCCCACCGGAAAGGCCTACGGCCTCGACATGACCGACGAGATGCTGGAGCTGGCGCGGAGGAACGCGGCCGAGGCCGGCGCGACGAACGTCGAGTTCCTCAAAGGGGACATCGAGGCGATCCCGCTCCCGGACGAGAGCGTGGACGTGATCATCAGCAACTGCGTGATCAACCTCTCCGGCGACAAGCGGCAGGTGCTCCGTGAGGCCTTCCGCGTGCTCAAGCCGGGTGGGCGCTTCGCCGTCTCCGACGTGGTGGTGCGCGGCGACATCCCTCCGGAGGTGCGCCGGAGCATGGAGCTGTGGGTAGGTTGCGTGGCGGGCGCCCTGGAGGAGCGGGAGTTCGAGGCCCTGCTTCGTGAGGTGGGCTTCGAGGACCCGACCCTGGAGCCGACGCGGGTCTACGAGCCGGAGGACGCCCGCTCCTTCCTCGAGGAGGCGGGCCTCGACGTGGACGCCATGGCGGCGGCCGTGGAGGGGCGCATCCTCTCCGCGTTCGTGCGGGCGAGAAAGCCGGCGTCGGCGGGGGCAGTCGCCGAGTCCGGCGCGGAGGAGCGGGCCTGCTGCGCCCCTTCGTGCTGCTCGTGAGCGCCGCCGTGGGGGGCGAGCGCGGGCCGGGCGAGACCCCTCCAATGAGCGTGGAGACCAGGAGGCTCTCGTTCCTCGATCGGTACCTGACGCTCTGGATCTTCCTCGCCATGGCGGCAGGGGTGGCGATCGGATACGTCTGGCCCGGCGCGATCCGGTCGATGAGCGAGCGCACCCAGGTGGGGACGACGTCCCTGCCCATCGCCATCGGGCTCATCCTCATGATGTACCCGCCCCTCGCCAAGGTGCGTTACGAGGAGCTGGGGGACGTCTTCCGGGACGGGAAGATGCTGGGCCTGTCGCTGGTCCAGAACTGGATCGTGGGGCCTGTCCTCATGTTCGCGCTCGCCGTGACGTTCCTGCGTGGCTACCCCGAGTACATGGTCGGCTTGATCCTCATCGGGCTGGCGCGCTGCATCGCCATGGTCATCGTGTGGAACGACCTGGCGGAGGGCGATCCGGAATACGCCGCGGGCCTGGTGGCCTTCAACTCCGTGTTCCAGGTGCTCTTCTTCAGCGTGTACGCATGGTTCTTCATCACCGTCGTGCCGGGCTGGCTGGGCCTGGAGGGGGCGGTGGTGGACATCACGATGGGGGAGATCGCACGGAGCGTCTTCATCTATCTGGGCATCCCGTTCCTGGCGGGCATGGCAACCAGGCTGGTGGGCGTGAAGCTCAAGGGGAAGACCTGGTACCACGCCGAGTTCGTGCCGCGGATCGGACCCCTCACGCTGGTAGCCCTCCTGTTCACCATCGTGGTGATGTTCTCCATCCAGGGGCGGGCCATCCTCCAGCAGCCCATGGGCGTGGTGCGCGTGGCCGTGCCGCTCCTCGTGTACTTCGTCGTGATGTTCGTGGTGACGTTCTTCATGAGCCGGCGCTTCGGGGCGGACTACCGGAAGACCACCACGCTCTCCTTCACCGCGGCCTCCAACAACTTCGAGCTCGCCATCGCCGTCGCGGTGGCGACGTTCGGCATCGGGCACGGCGCGGCCTTCGCGGCGGTCATCGGCCCCCTCGTCGAGGTTCCCGTGCTCATCGGGCTCGTCAACGTGGCGCTGCGCTGGCGGGCGCGGTACTTCCCCGAGGAGGAGGCGGAGCTGGCGGGGATCTCGAGCTGCGCGGTGCCCGGGGGGATCGAGGGCGCCCAGGCGAGGAGCCGCGACCCACGATGACACCGTCCACGCGATCCCGTTTCGGGGCCGAGGAGGCCCGTCGGTTCTATGACAGGATCGGTGCGGCGCAGGACAGCCAGGCGTTCTACGAGGACGTGGCGGTTGAACGGCTGCTGGCTGAGGGACGGTTCGACGAAGCGCAGAAGGTCCTGGAGATCGGGTGTGGCACCGGACGCATCGCTGCGCGACTCCTGCGGGAACGGCTTCCGGCGGGGGGCGAGTACGTCGGGACCGACGTGAGTGCCACCATGGTGCGGCTGACCCGCGCTCGCATCGCGGAATGGCCCGGTCGCGCCGCTGTCCTCCAGGTGCCGGGAGGGCACGAGCCGATTCCCGTGGCCGATGCGTCGGTGGACCGCGTGTTGACGACGTACGTGATCGACCTCATGGATGCCGCGGATCGTGCCTGGACCCTGAACGAGTGCCGCCGGGTGCTGCGGAAGGGAGGGCTGTTCTGCCACGCGGGGATCGCTCCGGGGGAGGGTCCGGTCACCTCAGCCGTGTCCACCGTCTGGCGAGGCCTCCATGCGCTCAGTCCCTGGCTCGTGGGAGGGTGCAGACCTCTGCTGCTTTCCCGGGAGCTTCCCGCCGACCAATGGGGTGTGCGCTGCGCCGTGCGGGTATCTCGTTTCGGCGTCACTTCCGAGGTGCTGGTGGCCGAGGCCCTCTGAGCCCGATCCATGGGTGATCGGGCTCTCTACGCCGCGCGCGAGGGGCGGAATGCGGACTGGGAGGCGGTGACGCGTCCGGTGGCGGCTAGTCGAAGAACGGGCAACTCTTGCCCGATGAGCGCCTCCCGCAGGTGTAGCTCGTCGCGGTACACGCATCGCATCCATGCCGGCGTCGGAACGAGATGACGATGAAGAGGCCGATGGGGACGATGACGAGGGGGATGGCGGGTAGCAGCAATAGGGCGAACATGTGTCTCTCCAAGCCCCCGTGGACTCTTCGAAGAAGGAAGTCGGATCGCGCGTGGCGGGAGAGCACCACGCTAAGCATAACCTCCAGGTTTCGCGGCCGACAGCGGAACCGGACCACCCCGCCCCGGGGGCCGGGAAGGTGGTGGTACACGCGGGGTAGGGTGGTCAGGGGGCCCTAACGCAACCTCGTCCACAGCACGATCACGCCGCAGCCTTCCATCCCTCCTCCGAATCGCAGGGGGGCCTCGGCCGCGGACCGGTACACCTCGGCGGCCTCCAGGTCGAGCTTGGGCGCGATCACGTCGATGGAGATGTCGGACAGGTCCACCCGGAAGCCGTCCACGTACACGGTCGGCGAGCAGTACCCCCGGGTCCCCATCATGAGGATCCGGTCGCCCCCGAGGACGTAGCGGGTCGTGACGCGGCCGGTTCGCGCGAGGAGATCCGAGGTGCTCGAGGCGGGGGAGCGGTCGACGTCGACGGGCGTGATGAAGCGCCCGAACCCCCGTTGGAGCCGATCCACGAAGCCGTTCCGAACGAGGTTGGGCTCCTTGAACAGGGACGACCGCGCCTCGATGGTGATCCCGCCGATCTCGATGGGGAGGGGCTCGATCCTGAACTGCAGCGTCATGCTGCTGCCTTTCGGCAGGCTGAGCACGCTCGCCGCGATGGTGGGCTTGTAGCCCAACGCGCTGGCCGCCAGGCGGAAGTCGCCGGGACCGGAAGCCTCCAGCCGGAACTCCCCCGCCGCGTCCGAGAGCACGGAATCGACGGAATCACCGTCGACCGTGAGCAGCGTGACCAGGCCCAGGTCGATGGGCCGGTCGGTGTCCCGCTCGAGCAACACGCCGTAGACCGTCTGCGCGGAGAGACCGGTCCGAGCCGAGAGCGCGCAGACGATCGACAGGCCCAGGAAGACGCGGCGTCCGACTCTCGTCATGCGCCCATTGTAGGGATGCAAGTGCGCACCCTGCCACCTCCGCGTGGAGGGACATGGTGGCGCTCCGCGGGGGAGGGTATCCTTGATGCCTCCAACCTCCACAGGATGAGCGTGAGCGAGCACTCCACCCCGCTCGAGCAGTTGAGGGCCGCACTGGCCGACCGCTACCTCGTCGAGCGGGAGCTCGGCGAGGGTGGCATGGCCACCGTCTACCTGGCCCGCGACGTCCGGCACGACCGGGACGTCGCGCTGAAGGTGCTCAAGCCCGACCTGGCGGCGGCGGTCGGAGCGCAGCGCTTTCTGAAGGAGATCCAGGTCACCGCGAACCTGCAGCACCCGCACATCCTTCCGCTGTACGATTCGGGGACCGCCGACGGCGCCCTCTTCTACGTCATGCCGCTCGTGCGCGGCGAGTCCCTGCGGGACCGGCTGTCCCGCGAGAGGCTGCTCTCCGTCGACGAGACCGTCCGGATCGTCCGACAGGTCGCCGGAGCGCTCGACTTCGCCCATCGGCAGGGTGTGGTCCATCGCGACATCAAGCCCGGGAACATACTCCTGCAGGACGGGGAGGCGCTCCTGGCCGACTTCGGCATCGCCCTCGCCGTGACCGAAGCGGGCGGAGAGCGCCTGACCGGAACGGGGCTCTCCATCGGAACCCTGCAGTACATGAGTCCGGAACAGGCGTCGGGGGAGCACGACCTCGACGCACGCAGCGACATCTACGCACTCGGTGCGGTGACCTACGAGATGCTGGCGGGTGAGCCGCCGGTGACAGGCGGAACGGCGCGCTCGATGTTGGCGAAGCTGTTGACCGAGCGCCCCACGCCGTTACGGGTGGTGCGGGACGGCGTGCCGCCGTCCGTCGACGACGCCGTGATGCGGGCCCTGGCGAAGGCGCCAGCGGACCGGTTCGCGGGGGCACGCGAATTCGCCGAGGCACTCACGGCAACGCCGACGGCGGCGGACCAGGGGAGCGGCGCGGCCGCGACGGCCCGCCCCTCCCCGAGACGACGCGCGGGCACCCTCGCCCTCGCCGTCCTCGGCGTGGTCGCCGCGTTCGCGGTAGTGTGGTGGGGCATGTCGCAGCGCTCGCCGTCCTCCGGCGGCGCCGGGGACACCCCCACCGTCATCCGATCCATCGCCGTCCTTCCCCTCGGACAACTACTCGGGGGATTCCACGCAGGCCTACTTCGCCGAGGGGATGACCGACGAGCTGACGGCGGCCCTCGCCACCATCAGCCAGCTACGCGTCATCTCGCGGGGATCGGCCATGCAGTTCCAGGGCAGGAATCGGCCGGCCACCCCGGAGATCGCGAAGGCGCTGGACGTCGACGCCGTGGTGGAGGGCTCGGTCGTTCGCTCGGGCGACCGGGTTCGGATCACCGCGCAGCTCATCGACGCCCGGGCCGACCGGCACCTGTGGGCGCAGAGCTTCGAGCGCAGCTCCGACGACGTGCTGGCGCTGCAGGCCGACCTCGCCTCCGCCATCGCCCGCGCGATCAACGTGCGCCTCACCGAGGGGGAGCAATCGCGCCTGGCCACCGCGCCCAGCGTCGATCCCGCCGCGCACGACGCGTACCTGCGGGGCCGGTACTTCTTCAATCGCCCCAGCGACGAGAACCTGCAGAAGGCCATCGAGCAGTTCGAGCAGGCCGTGGAGCTGGACTCCACCTTCGCGCCCGCGTACTCGGGCCTGTCGGACGCGTACCTGTGGGCCGGATACAACGAGGGGTTCATCACCGCATCGGCCGCGAAGCCGAAGGCCAGGGCCGCGGCCGAAAAGGCCGTCGCGCTGGACGACAACTCGGCGGAGGCGCACACGTCGCTCGCCGTGTTCAAGCTCTTCTACGAGTACGACTGGGAGGGCTGCGAGCGGGAGTTCCGGCGCGCGCATCGAGCTCAACCCCAGCTACGCCTTCGCCCACGACCAGTTCGCCATGGCGCTGGGGTTCATGGGGCGCGACGAGGAGTCGGCCGAAGAGAGCCGGAAGGCGGCGGAGCTGGACCCCCTCTCACCGCAGGTGCTCGTCGACGCGGCCATCGTTCCGCATCTTCCGGAAGGACCTCGACGACGGCCGGAGAGCTGATGCGCAGAGCCATCGAGCTCGACCCCACGTACTTCTTCCCGGTGATGATCGAGGGGTGGGCCAGGCTGGAGGTGGGGCAGTTCGAGGAGGCGATCCCCTTCCTGGTGAAGTCCAGGACGCTGGGTGCGCCGCCGTTCGTGACGGCGTTCCTGTCCTACGCCTACGGCGCGGCCGGCGACCGCGCCAAGGCGACGGCCGAGCTGGAGGCGCTGAAGGCAGCTGTCACCGGAGGGCGAGGTGGCGCCGTTCAACCTCGCGCTGGTCCACCTGGGGCTCGGGGACCACGGGCGCGCCATCGACGAGCTGGAGCGGGCCCTGGCCGCCGACTCGCAGTTCCTGGGGTGGATCGGGAGGGACGCCATCTTCGATCCCCTCCGCTCGGAGCCGCGGTTCGTGGCGCTGGCGAGGAGGCTGCACTTCACCGAATGAGCCCCGGTTCCCCGCGACGGGCGCACCCGCCTTCGACACCGGCCCTCAGCGGATCTCCACCCTCGCCCATACGGGCAGGTGGTCGCTCGCTCCCCGGTTGTCGGGGATCGTGCCCGAAACGTCCGACGCAGGCGGCAGGAACCCCTTCGTGAGGATGTGATCCACCCGAGCGAACCACGCGGTCCGGGGCCCCGCGGGCGTCAGCCACGTGTACCCGTCCCACAGTCCGTGCTCGGCGATCGATCGGCTGTTCAGGTCGCCGCCGATGACGACGAGCGGATAGGAGGAGGCATCGTCCAGGACGGCCTCCATCTGGTCGACCCGGGCGCTGGCCGTCTGGTTCACGGGCGTCGCCAGGTGCACCGAATAGACCCGGACGTCCCTGCCCTCCACCCGGACCGTCGCGACCGTGGCGATTCGCCGGGTGCCCCCGAAGATCGAGCCGTGCGGAAGGAGCAGCTTCTCGTCCGCCTCGATCGGCCAGCGTGACAGGATTGCGTTCCCGAAGCCGCGTCCGTGTCGGAGGGTCGCGGGGTAGTAGACCCATCCCATCCCCAGCGTCTCGGCGATCCGCTCGGTCCCGGCGGCATCCATCTCCTGGAGCAGAAGGATGTCCGCATCCCGGAGCCGGCGGTTCCCGCGGATGACCTCGAGGGCGGGGCCGATCTTCTGGCCACGTTCGATGTTGAAGCTGGCCACCTGCAGGACGTGGTCCGGCGCGGGCGCACCCGCGCTTCGCGGGATGGGGCCGGCGTATCGGGGGCCCGCAGGATCGACGTAGTTGTGCCCCGTGAAGCATCCTGCCGCCGCGAGGGCGAGCGCCGGGGTGAGGGCGCGAGGTCGAATCCGCGACTTCAGGGGGCGGTTCCGGTGGGGCGCGTACATGGTTTCTGGGTACCCGCCGCACGCCGGGTCGGTTCGACTCGAGCTGCGGCCGGACCGCGGAGCTCGCCGGCTTTCCAGGTCGAACGCGTCCACCCCGGGACCACCTCTTGTGCGGGGAAGGTTCATGTCATAAACTAAGTTCATAGCATGAACCTTACCGGAGGACTGGAGGTCATCCGATGCGGCAATCTTCTGAAGCGCGCCTCTTCGCCTCGTTCTGGGATGACGGAACCCTCGACCTGCTGACCGGCGGCGCGGTCGTGCTGATCGGCTTGGGCTACGTCTTCGACGCGCCCCTCGTGGAGGTGGTCGTCCTGCCCCTGGCCCTCACGGTGTGGGCGATCGTGCGCAAGCGGGTCGTCGAGCCGAGGACCGGCTACGTCGAGTTCACCCGCGAGCGCCGCGCCCGCACCGGGCGGGGGCTCCTCGCCGCCCTGGCGCTGGGAGCAGGCCTGCTGGCGCTCACTCTGGTGATGGCGTTGCTGGTACGCGACTGGCCGACGGACGTGCGTGGATTCGTGGACGCCGTGCCGGCCCTCCTGATCGCCCTGGGCGCCGTCGTCGCCGTCGGCTTGACCGGAGCCTGGAGGTTCGGGCTCTACGCGGGCTTCCTGGCGGTTGCCGGCCTCGGCACGGTCCTGGTCGGTGCCGGGCCCGGGCTCCCGCTCGTGGCCGGGGGCCTGGTGGCGTGGGGCACGGGGGCGGTGCTGCTGGTGCGGTTTCTGGCCGCCAGCCGCCGCTTCCAGGCGGAGTAGCGCATGGCGTCGCCACTGGTTCCGGAGGTCGACCCCTTCCTGCACGAGCCTGCGAGACTACGCCTGCTGGTGTTCCTGACGATGGTGGACGCGGCGGATTTCATGTACCTGCTGCGCCAGACGGGCCTGAGCCGCGGCAACCTGTCGGTGCAGATGGGGCGGCTCGAAGAGGCCGGCCTGGTTGTCGCCTCGAAGAGGGAGGTGGACGGGCGCCTTCGCACCGCGTACGCCCTGACGGAGCAGGGCCTGGCCGCTTTGCGTGCCTACGAGTCGACGATGCAGGAGATCCTCGCGCCGATCCGGGACCGTTGGGAGCGGCGATGAAGGAGCCCCGTTCCTACCTCGTGACCACCGTGTTGGCTTCCGGTGTCATGTGCTGGGTGCTGTACCTCAGCTCCGCGGGGAGAGGCGTGGTGGACTGGATCGTGATCGGACTGGTGGGCGCAGCCATCTTCTGGAACCTCGGGGGCCTCGGCAGGCGCCTCGCACGTGCCGGCGGCGGCAAGTACGTGGCACACCTGCTTCGCACCCTCACGTTGTGGATCGTGGGGCTCATGAACACGGTGTGGGCGCGCCCCGGCGAGGGACGGATATGGCGCTGGTGGGTGGGCGCGGTGCTGCTGGCCCTCGCCGTCGTCGACTCCGCTGCGCTCTACGTCAGAGAGCGGAGGTCTCTCCACGGATCCGACCCGGGGCCCGGCGCGGCTGGTTCCCCCGAGGGCGTGGCGGCGACGGCCCCGCCCCCGGGGAAGGGTACTCCCTGGCGACCCTCGCGCTAGGAGATCACCCGGTCCTTCGGCCGGGCGCGGTACTTCTCGTACAGCGACTTGTGCTTGTTGTCGGTGCTCACCTGGCGCCCGAGGATGATGAGGTCCAGGACCTGGGTCTGGATCTCCAGGGGATCGCCGTCGGTGACGATGAGGTTGGCGATCTTGCCCGGGCTCGATGGTGCCCATCCGGTCGCCCAGGCCCAGCATCTCGGCCCCGTTCTTCATCACCGCCTCCAGCGCGGCCTCTTCGGGGAGCCCGAAGGGCACGGCCATCGCCGCCTCGTAGGGGAGCGTGCGCGAGTCCGACGAGTTGAAGGTGGCGAAGGCGATCTTCACGCCGGCGGCGTGGAGCTTGCCGGCGTTGGCGTACGCCTCGTCGTACTCCTCGTCGGGGCCCGCCGGCATGGTCCTGGGACGGGCCCAGGATCACCTGCACGTGCGTTCTCGCCAGGCAGTCGGCGATCTTCCACGCCCTCGCGGCCCCCGGTGATGACGTAGCGGATGTCCTGCTGCTCGGCCCACTCCACGGCGTTGCGGATGTCGCGCTCGCCGTTCGCCTCGAGGAGCACGGGCATCTCCCTGTTCACCACCTTGGCCATGGCCTCCAGCTTCAGGTCGCGGGCGACCCCGCCGCGGCCTGGCCTTGGTGTACGTGACGCCCGGCGTCCATCCACTCGTCCAGCTGCGGCCACCTGCTCCTGTACTGCTCCTCCTGTCGGCTGAACGAGCTGGCCGCCTCCGCCGCCGAAGCCACCGCCGAACCGCCCGCCGCCGCTGAGGCTCGGGAAGTTGACCACCATGCCCGCCCCGGGCTCGATGTCCATCTCCTCGACGGTCCACCCGTCCAGGCCGACCAGCGAGCCCTGGCCGGCGATGACGCCGCTGCCCCCCTGGGGCACCGCCATGGTGTGGGTGATGCCGTTGGCCCGCGCCACGGGGATGTGCTCGGTGGCCGGGTGGACGGCGGTGGCCGCCTGGAGGTGGGGGTTGAAGTCCCCCTGCTCCCGGGAGTCGTTGGTCACGTCCACGGCGCCCACCTCGGTGAGCCCGAGCTCGCTGATGGCGTCGAACATCCCCGGGTAGATCTGCTTGCCGGTGGCGTCCACGACCTTGGCCCCCGCGGGAGCCTGCACGTCGGGCCCACCGCGGTGATCTTCCCGTCCTGCGCACCACCACCGTGCCCACGAAGGGCTCCCCGCTCAGTGTGTGGATGGTCCCGCCCTGGATGGCGTACGTCTGCGCCGCGGCGCCCGACGACGCCGAGCCATGAGGGCCGCCGCCGGGCACCGAGCGTCGCGGCCGCTTCGCGGAAGCTTCGCTGTTCACGGCGCTCATCGCATCACCTCCTCACCTGCGCGGGGAGCGACGCGGTCGTTGGCGTTGCGGGCTCCTATCCGGTTGCCGCCGACCTGCTCCATGAGGGCGGCCTTCTCCTTCTCGATGGCGTCCTGGCGCTCCTTGTCCATGTCGCGGTCGAAGTAGAGCTTACCGTCGACGTAGGTCTGGACGACCTTGGCGAACATGCCCAGCGGATAGCGCGTCGAAGACCACGAGGTCCGCGTCCTTGCCCACGTCGATGGAGCCGACGCGGTCGTCGATCCCCAGCTGCTTCGCCGGGTTCAGGGTCACCTGCGCGGAGCGCCTGCTCCTCGGTCATGCCACCCCACTTCATGGCCTTGGCGGCTTCCTGGTTGAGGTGCCGCATCTCCTCCCCCGAGTCGGAGTTGATGGAGACCAGCACGCCCCGCTCCGCCATGAGCGCGGCGTTGTAGGGGATGGCGTCGTACGCCTCCACCTTGTACGCCCACCAGTCGGAGAACGTGGACACGCCGGCGCCGTGGGCGGCGATCTCGTCGGCGATCTTGTAGCCCTCGAGGCCGTGTTGGAAGGTGCGGATCTTGAAGCCCATCTCGTCGGCCACTTCGCATGAGCTGGAGCATCTCGTCGGCGCGGTAGGCGTGGGAGTGCACGAAGCGCTTGCCCTCGCAGGATCTCCGTGAGCTTCTCCAGCTTCAGGTCACGGCGGGGCTCAACGCCCTTGCTTGCCGCCGGCCTCCCAGTCGTCCCACTCCTTCTTGTAGGCCTTGGCATCCAGGAACGCCTGGCGGATCACGTCCTGCAGCGCCCATGCGGTTCGCCGGGTAGCGCGGTCGGGTTGCGGTCCCGCTTGACGTTCTCACCCAGCGCGAACTTGATGCCCGGGGTGCGCCCTGGCATGACCAGGTCCGGGGCGTCGGAGCCCCACCTGCAGCTTGATGACGGCGTTGCCGCCGCCGATGGGGTTCGCGGACCCGTGGAGCATGTTGACGGTGGTCACCCCGCCGGCCAGGGCCCAGTAGATGTTCGGGTCCTAGGGGTCGAGCACGTCCTTGATGCCCACCATGGCGGACACGTTCACCGCGCCCTCGTTGATGGCGTCCGCGGCGATGTGGGAATGGCAGTCGATGATGCCGGGGATCACCCACTTGCCCGTGGCGTCCACCACGTGTGCGCCGGTCGGCGCCTCACGTCGGTCCCCACGGCGGCGATCTTCCCGTTCTCGATGAGGATAGAGCCGTTCTCGATGGTGCCGTGGGACGCGGTCATGATCGTGGCGTTCTTGATGAGCGTCACCGCGTCGTCTCTGTAGGGCCCCTTGTCCTGTGACATGGGGATCGGGTCGGAGCGCCTCGGCGGCGCCTCGTCCCGGCCCCTTCCGCCGCGACCCGCGCCCGGACCGGACCGGCCTCCGGAGCCTCCATCGCCACCGCGTCGGATGGCGCCGGGACCTCGAAGGGCTCACCGTCGACCACGACCTGCTCGATCCGGGTGCCCTCGTCGAAGATGTCCCCGGAGGCCATGACCAGGTTGGCGATCTTCCCGACTTCGATGGACCCCAGGCGGTCGGACACACCGAAGATCTCGGCGGGGCTCATCGTGAAGGCCCGGATCGCGGCGTCCCTGGACAGCCCCAGCGCCACCGCCTCCCGGGCCTTGGCGAGCATGTCGCCGGCGTCCGTGAGTGACCCCGAGTAGAACGCGAACTTCACCCCGGCCTTCTGCAGCGCGGCGGGGTGGCGGGCGCATGATCGCGGAGCCGAAGCGTCTCCAGGCTCGTCTCGGCCTCGGGGTCGGCGTTCCGTGGCGCCGCGGGCCAGTCCAGATCCACCAGGGCCGGAACGCCGGCCTTGGCGAGGAGGTCGGCCGCCTCGTATGCGCCCTGGGCCCCGTAGACGACGGGCTTCACACCCATGACCGACGACGTTGCGATGGCGCGACCGATCTCCTTGCGGTCCGCCGCCGGGAAGAGCACCGGCCAGCCCTCGTGTTGCTCGCGGACGATGGGCTCCAGAGTCTGATCCCAGTCGGGCGTGCCTTCCCCTTGGGGTTGGCCGCGTAGTCCGCCCACACCTTCCCGTAGTGGTCGGCGTCGAGGTAGAGCTGCTTCAGGTAGGCGAAGCTCCCCAGAAGCGACTGTGGGTAACCGCGTAGGTGCGGTCGAAGAGGTTGACCCGCATCCCCACCGGCGTGGCCACCACCATGTCACGGGGCCGCTCGAAGCGCCCCAGGTCGAGGACCGCCGCCTGCCCGGGCACCAGCCGTCGGCTGGAGGGTGCTCACGACCGTCGTGAAGCCCGCGTCACGCCACCGTTCCAGGCGCGCGTCTCCCGCGTCGATGTCGTCGGCGGCGCTGATCCAACTCTGGGTGCCGGGTCGGTCCTCGGGACCCCAGGAGTAGTCCTCCTGTGAGGCCTGCGCCCCACCTCGACCTCCGCCGCCGCCGGGGCCGCCGAAGCTCCGCTGGGGAGCGGTGTAGGGATGACCCAGCGTGGTGAAAGCGTCGATGAGCCCGGGGTAGACCGTCTTGCCCGAGCCGTCGATCACCCAGGCCCCGGCGGGCACGCGGACGTTGGGGCCCACCGCCTCGATGAGCCCGTTGTTGACGACGACGGTCCCCTTGTCGATGACGCTTCCCGACACGGTGACGATCCTGGCGCCGGTGATGGCGAAGTGGCTCGGTCCGTCGGGGTGCACCGGACGTGGCTGGGCCTGGGCCGCCGCGGGAGCTGCAGGAGCGACAGCGCCAGGGCCCGTCCGAGGCGGATGGGGGCCGGCGACCCGATCGACGTGGGACCGTTGCCTTGGGCTCATGAGTGATCCTCCGGAAAGTTGAGAGAACGATCACATCAGCCGCGGGCAGGGACGGGCATGATACCGGGAGGGAAGGACACAATACCGCGCGCGCCCGGTCCCGCCAGTCCCGGCGGCGTGACCGTGCGGCCGGGTGGACGCGGAAGGGGCGCCCGAGAGGGGTCCGCGCCGCGCCCGGGGCGGTCCCGGGCTTGTGCGCGCGCGCAGCCGCCCGGCAGGTTGTCCGGCGCTTCGTCCCCCCGACCGGGAGCCCCGTGCCGCCGCGAGTACCTCACCGCCCTGGAGACGCCCGCCCTCGCCGGGTCGTCGTACCGGCTCCAGGCGCTCCTCGGCGTCGCGGTGATCGTGGGCGTGGGCTGGCTGTGGTCCACCGACCGTCGCTCCGTCTCGTGGCGCATCGTGCTCTGGGGGCTCGGCCTCCAGCTCGCGTTCGCGATGGTCGTGCTCCGCACCCCCGTGGGCGTGGCCTTCTTCCAGCACGTGAACACGGTGGTGCGCGCCGTGCTGGGGTACGCGGCGGAAGGAGGTCGGTTCGTCGTCGGCAACCTGGTGTCCGACAACGTCCCGGTGGGGCGTGGCGAGCCGGGCAACGGTGCGTTCGTCGCGGTCCCCGGGACGGTGACGCAGACGGGGCGTTCTTCGCGTTCCAGGTGCTGCCCAACATCATTTTCGTGTCCTGCCTGATGACGGTCCTCTACCACGTCGGCGTCATGCAGCGCGTGGTGCGGGCGGTCGCCTGGGTCATGCAGCGGACGCTGCGCACCTCGGGGGCGGAGACGCTCGACGCGGCGTCCAACATCTTCGTGGGGATGATGGAATCGCCGCTGGTCGTGAAGCCGTTCGTGGAGCGGATGACCGAGTCCGAGCTCATGGCCATCATGACCGCGGGGATGGCGACCATCAGCGGAGGTGTGCTCGCCGCCTACGCGGGGATGCTGCTCCCGTACCAGCCCGACGCGGCGGGACACCTCATCGCGGCGTCGGTCATGTCGGCTCCGGCGGCCTTCGTGCTGGCCAAGCTCCTGGTGCCGGAGCCCGGCGCGCCCGTGACGGCGGGGTCCCTGGGGCAGGCGAGAATGGAGCATCCCGACGTCAACGTCATCGACGCGGCGGCGCGGGGAGCGGCCGAAGGCCTCCGCCTGGCCCTCGTGGTGGGTGCCATGCTGGTGGCGTTCATCGCCCTGGTGTCGCTGCTCGACGGAGGGCTGGGGTGGATCGGACACCTGGTGGGCGTGGAGAGACTGAGCCTGGAGGGGGTCCTCGGCAAGGCGCTGGTGCCGGTGGCGTGGGGGCTGGGTATCCCCTGGCACGACGCCCAGACCGTCGGGCAGCTCATCGGGCTGGAGGCCGTCCTCAACGAGTTCGTCGCCTTCGCCCGCCTCGAGTCCCTCCTCTCCGGCGGAGCGACGCTGGAGCCGCGGTCGCTGGTGATCACCATTACGCCTCACCTCCTTCGCCAACTTCGGCTCGGTGGCCATGACCATCGCGGGTCTCGGGGAGATGGCGCCGTCCCGACGCCACGACCTGGCCCGCCTCGGCTTGAAGGCCATGCTGGCCGGACTCCTCGCCACGCTCCTCACGGCGGCCGTGGCGGGGCTGCTGGTCTGAGGAGGGTGGCGCGGTGATCCTGGGCGTCGGGACGGTGGCGCTGGACACCGTGGAGACGCCGATGGGGTCAGCTCGCGAGGTCCCCGGTGGATCGGCGCTGTACTTCGCCGCGGCGGCGAGCCTCCTGGGCCCGGTGGCCGTTGTCGGCGTGACCGGAGAGGACTTTCCCGCCGAGCCCCTCGACCGCCTGGCCGCGCGTGGCGTGGACGTGTCCGGGATCGTCAGGCTTCCGCATCCCACTTTTCGATGGCACGCGCGCTACGACGCCTCTGGGCGGCGGGAGATCCTGTCGGTGCATCGAGGCGGCATCGTGCGGACGGCGCCCGAGGTGCCGCCGGCCCTCCGTGGTCCGGAGATCCTGTTCCTCGGCAGCACCGACCCATTGGTGCAGGCCCGGGTCCTCGAGCGGGCCGGGGCTCCGAGCAGGGTCGTGCTGGACACGATGCCGCACTGGATCCGGGACAGCCGCGGCGACCTGGGGGCGCTCCTCCCCCGGGTGGACGTGCTCCTGGTGAACGAGGAGGAGGTCCGCCTGCTGGGAGGCGTCCCGGACGAGGCGGCGGCCGTCGGGGCCGTCCTGTCGATGGGCCCGTCCTGGGTGGTCGTGAAGCGCGGAGCCCGCGGAGCCTGCGCCTACGGTGCACACGATCGTGTCGAGGTGGAGGCCGTGGCTGTGGAGCCCGTCGTGGACCCCACGGGAGCAGGGGACGCTTTCGCCGGTGGCCTGGTGGCGTCGCTGGCTGGACGCGGGAGCTTATCCGCTGCGGCGATGCGGGAAGCCCTCGGTGTCGGAGCGGGTATGGGAGCCCAGGCCGTGGGCGCCTTCTCCTTCGAGGGGCTTCTGGAGAGCGGGGCATCGCCATTCGCATAGAGAGGATGACCAGGTGATCACCACGATGGGCTGGAAACGCATGAATCAGGACGCGTGCCGTCTACTGTTGGCCGTGGCCTTCGCCGCGCTGCCTCGCGCCGTTTCGGGCCAGCAGCCGCGAACCCAGGCTCCGCCCCGGTCTCCCGAGGTGCACGCCGACGGCACCATCACCTTCCGTGTGCTCGCTCCTGCGGCGAGGTCGGTGAGCGTGGGCGGCGACATGATCCAGGATCGGCCACGCCGGACCATGACGAAGGACACCGCGGGCGTGTGGAGCGTGACGATGGGGCCGTTCGCGCCCGACCTCTACGACTACACCTTCGAGATCGACGGTGTGACGGTGCTCGACCCGGTCAACCCCAGCGTCACCCTCGGCTCCCGGACCTCGTGGAGCCTCGTCGAGGTGCCGGGTGCCGAGCCGCAGCTCTGGATCCGCACCCGGTGCCGCACGGTACGGTGCACGTCCACTGGTACGACTCCCGGGCCGTCGGCGGGCTGCGCGCCGTGTACGTGTACACGCCGCCGGGCTACGAGGAGGGGCGCGACCGCTATCCCGTCCTCTACCTCCTGCACGGTGCGGGCTTCACGCAGGAGGGGTGGACCACCACCGGACGGGCCAACCTCATCCTCGACAACCTGATCGCCCGGGGCGAGGCGCGGCCGATGGTGGTGGTGATGCCGTACGGGCACCCCCAGGTCGCGACCACGTTGGGGTTCAACGAGCCACCGAGGTCGGACCGGGGGCTCGTGGAGGAAGACCTGCTCGACACCGTGCTGCCCCTGATCGAGGGGACGTACCGCGTCGTCGCCGACGCTGACGACCGTGCCATCGCGGGCTTCTCCATGGGCGGCAACCAGTCCCTCACCGTCGGGCTGTCGCACCCGGACCTCTTCCACTGGGTGGCCGGCTTCAGCGCGGCGATTCCGCGCCAGGAGGCGGCGCTGCGGGAGCGGTTCGCCGACGTGCTCGACCACCCGGCCCGGACCAACGAGACGTTGAAGCTGCTCTGGACGGCCTGCGGGACGGACGACCGGGCATGGTTCCCGCCCAACGAGCTGTTCGCGAAGCTCCTCGACGCCGCGGGCGTGCATCACACCTTCGTGACCACACCGGGTGCCCACCAATGGCAGGTGTGGCGGCGGAACTTCATCGCGCTGGCGCCCCTGCTGTTCCGCGACTGAGGAACTTTCGCGAGGTCACCCGCCTCCGCTCGCCAGGCGCTGCACCATCTCACCGATCAGGATCTCGAGGAGCCCGGTGCTCCGGCACGTGGCGATCCCGGCGTTCCCTCCCGACTTGCGGGCCGACCCCTGGACCACGGTTCGGAGCTCTGCGCCCCCCGTCGTGCCGAGGACCTGGGTGACGACCTGGGCGTCGATGGGCATCTGGCCCGCGATGGGGCGGTTCAGGCCCGGATCCAGCCCGCAGTCGAAGAAGTCGCTGGCGGATCGGTTCAGCATTCGACTGCCGAACCTGTGCCGTGAGACGCCCAGCTGGAAGGTGCCCGGGTCGCGCACATCGGGCTCCATCCCGAGGTCGTCGTAGACTGCGGGCAGGATCGCCCACGCCTGGTCCCTGGTCACGGTGACGGCCTGGTTCGGCCGGATCTCCTCCGTCCGATGGATCTCGTAGGTACCGCCGTCGGTGACGACGGAGATCGTGCCCGGGCTCACGGTCTGCGGTGTCCCCCCCCGGCGCACCCGCCGACGAAGGCCGCGGCGGCCAACGACGCCACGGCACGGGTCCGGCTCCTGCCCATCCTCACCATGCGCACCTCCCGGAGTTGGCAACCCACACCCGCCCGTTTTCTTCATAAGGTCGTTGGCCCTCCGACGCCAGGCGGGGCCGCCCCGCACAGGGGCCGAGGGTGCCATGCCTCCGCCCTCACCGTAGCTTGGACGCCGCTTCGCGCGGTACCGGCCCTCTTCCTCCGCCCCGACCATGGCCTCCTCCTCCGCAACCGTCACCGATCTCGGCGCAGGCGGGTCCCGCCGCTTCGCCCCCATCACCACCCTGGCGAGCGGGTTCGAGCTCGGCCTGACGATCCATGTCGTCCAGGGCAGTCGTCCCGGCCCTACGGTGGGCGTGTCGGCCATGATCCACGGGGACGAGCTGGACGGGCTGCTGATCGCCCGCGAGCTCGTGCGCACGCTGGATCGCTCCACGCTGAGTGGCTCGGTGTGGGTGCTCGGCGTGGCCAATCCCCTGGCCATGGAAGGGGTCTCCCGGAACACGCCCGTCGACATGCTCGACATGAACCGGCTCTTCCCCGGGGCGCCGGACGGATGGCTGAGCGAGCAGCAGGCCCACGCGATCGCCCACGAGTTCATCGACCACCTCGACGTCCTGATCGACCTCCACTGCGGGGGTACCTTCCCCTGGGTGGACTACTGCTACGTGGTGAACGACGAGGGCCTGTCGCGCGCGTTCCTTCCGGCCCTCCTCTACGAGCCCGCCACGCCCTATCCCGGCACGACGGCCACGTACGCGGAGGAGCGGGGCGTCCGGTGCATGGTGGTCGAGATCGGGGGCGGCTACCACGAACAGCCGACCCACGTCGCAAACGGCGTCCGCGGCGTGATGAACCAACTGCGCTACGCGGGCGTCCTGGAGGGCGAGGTCGAGCGGCGACCCGGCCAGATCCTCATGCGCGACATGAAGGTCATGCGCCCCCGCCACGGCGGCATCTGCGTGCCGAGGGCCACCCTCGCGCCTGGCCAGGTCCTGCCCGGGGGAACCGCCCTGGCCGACATCGTCAGCCCGTACACCTTCGACACCCTCGAGACGATGACGGCGCCGTTCGACGAGAGCATCGTCGTCCTCTGCCGCAACTACGTCACGCGCATCCACCCGGGGGACTACGGGTTCATGATCGGCAACGGCGCCACGGCGAAGCGATACGAGGACTGATGCGGCGTAGCGCCCTGCCCCCGCTCCTGGGCCTCGCGGTGCTCGCGGCGGGCCTGGTCGGGGATGCCCGCGCCCAGGAGCCGTACGGCGCGGTGGACGTCGAGGTGACGGTCGACGCCCGCGGTACGGCGCGGGTGGAGGAGCGCTACCTCGTGGCACCGTTCCCGGAGGCCGTCGAGTTGCGCGCTCTGACCCGTCCCTGCACCGACCTCGGGGATGTGCGTGTCGAGCGCTCCGGCGCCGTGGTGCCGATTCTCCAGGAGCGGGACGGGCCGTGGCTCGTCGTCCGTGACACCGCGGGCGCGACGGCGGGCGACACCCTTCGCCTGTCGGTGCGCTACGACGTCAACCGGAGCGGCGGCGAGCCCGACGTCCCATTGATGTACCTCACGGCGCCCATCCCCCAGGAGGACGGCGAGCGGGAGGGTACGGTCCGCGTTCGGGTTCGCTTCGCCGACCCGTCGAGCCGGGTCGTCTTCCCCCACATGTACGCGACGCGGAACGGAGTGGGACGCCCGCTACGTGGCGATCCCGTCCTTCGTCCAGGTGTCCCTCACCGGCGTGGAGGGGGCCCGGACGAACGGGTGCGCCGCCACCGGCGCACCGGCCGGGAGCGACGGCGGCCTGGTGTGGCGGTTCCTCCTCCTGGTGGGGATCATGGGCGCGTGGGTGCCGCTCTACCTGGCGTGGGCGCGGCGCTCCGGGGACGGCGGTGGATGACGGGCCCGCACCTGACCGCGTTCTACGCGGTCGTCGGCGCCTACCTGCTGCTGGTGTGCGGGATCGGGCTGTACAGCTACCGGCGCGCCTCGACGGAGGAGGGCTTCTTCGCCGCCGGGCGTAGCCTTGACCCGATCATCGGCGGGGCGACGCTCATGGCCGACGAGGTGAGCGCCGGCGCGACCATCGGGATGGTGGGCTTCCACTACTTCTTGGGCATCAGCTACGCGTGGTCGTGGCCGCTGGTGTGGATCGGGTGGGTGGTGGCCGCGCTCTTCGTCGCGCCAAGATCCGGCGCATCGCCGGGCTCACGCTACCGACTACTTCGCCGCCCGCTTCGAGAGCAAGTGGGCCCGGGGCGTCGCCGCGGTCTTCATCCTGGTCGTGTACGCCCTCATGCTCTCTGCCCAGTACCAGGCCGGAGGCCTCCTCTTCGGCTCGTGGGCGGCATGGAGTATGCACGTGCGGTGCTGCTCGTCGCCGGCATCACGACCGCGTATACGGTGCTCGGCGGCATGTACTCCAACGCATACGTCGGGATGTTCAAGGCCTGCCTGCTTCTGGGTAGCTACGTGGTCGCCGTACCGTATCTCCTGGCGCACGTGGGCTCGCTCGAGCGCATGGGCGAGGTCCTGACCGCCCTCGACCCCCGTCTGAGCGCCAACTGGTTCGGCTGGCGGCAGCCCTGGCCATCTCCATGGCGATCAGGGGACTCGCCGCGTCCCCCTACGAGATCTCGGCCATCTACCCATCCAGAGCAAGCGTGCGACCCGCCTCGCCATCGGGTACTCCTTCCTCTTCCAGCCTTTCGTGGGGGTGGGCGTCCTTCTCTTCGGGCTGTCGATGCGCGTGGCCATGCCCCAGCTGCCCGACCCGGACCTCGCCACGCCCGTGCTCGGGATGAGCGTGCTGCCGCCGTGGATCGGCATCCCGGTGCTCCTCGCCGCCGTGGTGACGTTCACGCGCACGGGTGGTGCGATCCTGCTCACGGTCGCGTCCGCCGTGTCCCACGACATCTACGGGACTCCTCCGGCCCGAGGGCGAGCGACCGGGCGAAGGTGCGCGCCAGCCGCCTGGCCGTGGTCACGTTCAGCGCCATCCCCGTGGCGCTGGCCTTCGCCAGTTCGACCTGGTGAACTTCATCGTCATCTGGCCGCGAAGCTCATGGTGAGCTTCCTGTTCATCCCGGTCGTGGTGGGGCTCAACTGGCGGCGCGCCACACGCGCGGGCGCCATCGCCTCGATGCTCGGCGGCATGACGGCCTGCCTGGTGTGGTCGCACTACGGGACGCCGTACTTCCTCGGCCTGGATCCGGCGGAGGCGGGGGTGCTGGTCAGCGCGGTGACGATGGGCGTGGTGAGCCTGATGTCCTCGCCGGCCTCCGAGCCCACGCTGCGCCAGTTCTTCGGGGACGCCGCGACCAGGGGCTGAGGGGCGCGCCTCCCCGTCGTCCAACACTCCGCACGCCTCAAGCGACCTACTTCAAGGTGCCTGTCCCGAATTCCATCAACACCAGCTGGAGAGTCTGCCATGCGTGTACGGCTGCTGTCCTTGGCGTCGCCGCTTCGTTCCTTGCCGTCGTTCCGGTGTCCGCCCAGCGCCCGACCCCGGGAGGCCGCCCCGGCGGCCAGGGTGGCGGCGTCCGAAGGCGTGCCGGCCGTGGAGAAGGTCTCCACCACGCAGCACACCATCAATATCGACGGCAAGCAGATCGCCTACACGGCGAACGCCGGCACCATGGTGCTCGCGACGCCGACAACGGGAAGCCGAAGGCCACGGTCTTCTACATCGCCTACACGAAGGACGGCGAGGACGCCGGGCAAGCGGCCCGTCACCTTCTTCTTCAACGGCGGTCCCGGCTCCGCGTCGATCTGGCTCGACATGGGCATCATGAGCCCGAAGCACCCGGCCATGGGCCCCCACGGCACCCAGCCGGCGCCGCCGTACGCCCTGGTCGACAACCCGAACTCGCCGCTGGACGTCACGGACCTGGTGCAGGTCGACGCGATGATGACCGGCTACTCCCGTCCCGGCGAGGGCGTGCAGGCGTCGGAATACACGGGCGCACGCAACGACATCCGCATGTTCGCGCGAGTTCATCCGCGACTACCTGGACAAGTACGACCGCTGGTCGTCACCCAAGTACCTGTTCGGCGAGAGCTACGGCACCTTCCGCTCCGCCGGGCTGGCGTCCGAGCTGCAGGACGCGAGGGCATCGAGCTCAACGGCATCATGCTCCTGGGCACGGTTCTCGACTTCCAGTACATCGCGCCGTCGCCCACCAACGACATCGGCGTACTCCATGTTCCTGCCGACCTACACGGCCACGGCGTGGTACCACAAGAAGCTCCCCGCCGACCTGCAGGGCAGAGCCTCGAGCAGGTCGTGCAGCAGTCGCGGGACTACGCCTTCGGCGACTACATGACCGCGCTGGCCAAGGGCAACGAGCTCACGCACGCCGAGCGGAGCGCCGCGGCCGAGCAGCTCGCGCGGCTCACGGGCGTCTCCGAGCAGTTCGTCGCTGAACACCAACCTGCGCATCGACGCGGGCACCTACCGCACCGAGCTGCTGCGGGACCAGCGCGAGACGGTCGGCCGCTACGACAGCCGCATGATCGGCCTCAACGGCAACGCGGCCAGCCAGCGCCAGGACTACGACCCGTCCGACGTCGCGCCGACCGGCGCGTTCATGTCCGCGTTCATGCAGTACCTGCACAAGGATCTCGACTACTCGTCCGACCTGCAGTACTACATGGGCGGGCACACCGGCGGCTGGGACTACGGCGGGCGCCGGGTACGGCTATCCCACCGAGAGCGAGCAGCTGCGCCTGGCCATGGCCAAGGACCCGTACCTGCACGTCTGGGTCGGCGCCGGCTACTACGACATGGCCACGCCCTTCGCCAACGCCGAGTACACGTTCCGCCACCTGGGCTTCGACGACACGTACAAGGACCGCGTGCAGTTCAAGTACTACGAGAGCGGGCACATGGCCTACCTGAACCAGGACTCGGCGAAGAAGCTCAAGCAGGACATCGCGGACTTCATCGCGTCCACGAAGCGGGGAGGCGCCGTGTCGAACTGAGCGGCGATCGCCGACCGATGCGACGAGGGCCCGCCGGCGACTGCCGGCGGGCCCTCAGCGTGCGGGCGAGCGGGCTCCTCACTCCTCCGGGAAGATCAGCGGAAGCGCATCCTCGGCGGTGAACATGCAGCGCGCGTTGTGCCCGCACTCCGGGACGATGACGACCAGGTGGTGGGCGCCGAGCTTTTCGTTCACGTACTTGCCGAAGGCCTGCCCCCGGGCCTGCCGGGTGGGGCCCTGCGCCATCGCCGAGCACGAGGAGTCGAATCCTCCGAGGGGGAGGATGTCCAGCTGGCCGAGGAGGTACGTCGTGGGTCGGACGCGAGCTGTCGCCTGATCTGATCGTCGCTCTGCTTCTCGGAATAGCCCGTGTGGTTCTCCAGCCCGTACGGCCACTGGTCGTAGGTCGTGCAGCCACGGCCGTCGCCCAGGGAGCGGAAGGCCGGAGCGTTCGGCCTGACCTCCGGGATGTAGCCCGGCGGGTTGGCGGTGAGGCTCCACGCGGCATCGGTGGGCCGCTCCGCGCTGGGCCAGGCGTAGCTCGACGGATTCGCCACCACGTAGGTCACGGGGACGCCGAGGTCGTCGTGGACCTGGTTCGTCATCTCGTAACGGTTCACGACCTGGCCCCCCGCCGAGTGCCCCGCGACCACGATGGCGCGCAGGTTCGGGAAGACCTCCTTGCGCGCCACCTCGCGCAGGATCGCGTCGAGGAAGTCGAACGACGTCACCGAGGGATCGTTGAGGGCGGGCCCGCCCGAGCGCCACGTGCTGCAGTTCCAGCTCACCTCGTTCGGGCCGAGCTCGTCCCGGCATCCCCGACCGTCGTTGGAGGCGATGCGCGGGGCGATGACGAGCGTGTTGTCGAGCGCGCCCGCCAGGAACGTCGCCGCGAGGGCCGAGCGGAAGTAGTTGTCCGCGTCGCGGCCTGCGCCGTGGACCATCACCAGCACGCGGGTGATCGCCTCGTTCCGCGTGTCGAGGGGATAGGTGCGGTACACGAGGGAGCGCGACGGGCCTACACCCAGCGTGACCCACTCCGTGCATGCGGCGGTGGCCTGGGTGCAGGGGGTGGCGGGGGAGGCGGGGGTCGGTGCGAAGGCGACGAGGGCGAGGAGGGGAAGGATCGGCCGGCGTGTCATGGAAGGACTCCTTGGGATGGTTGGAGTCAGTATGAAGCGGGCTGGATCGGACGGAAAGCGGCGACCGTCCACCCGCCCCTTTACCGGGGAGGAGCGAGAGGCAAGCTTCCGCTTCGAGGGGGGGTAGAGGGAGATCCCCACGGACGAAGGGGGGGTCCTTTCATGGCCAATATCGCCATCCTCTACTGCAAGAAGATCCAGGATCATTCCTGCATCGCCTGCGCGAAGTGCTACAAGGGCATGGACGAGCGCAACGGCGAGTTCGCCCGGTATGCCGAGGACGACGAATCCATCTGGTCGGGATGACGGACTGCGGGGATTGCCCGGGCCTCACGGTGCCCCGGGTGAAGCTCCTGAACGAGATCGCCGCCAGCCTGCAGCGTCCCATCGACGTGATCCACCTGGGCACGTGCATGAAGCTGGCCATGGAGACCGCTGAGTGCCCCATCGACTTCGACGACCTGCAGGTGACGCTGGAGCACAAGTTCGGGTGCGAGGTGGTCCTGGGGACCCACTCCTACTGAGGGTCGGCGGGGAGCCCCGCCCCCTCAGGCCGGCTCTCCCACGAACGACGGTCCGATGTCGGCCACCGTCGGTGTGCCCGCGGTGCGCATGGTGAGCACGAGCTCCCGGTGCAGGATCTCCAGGGTGCGCTCCACCCCCTCCTGGCCGAAGGCGCCCAACCCCCAGACGTAGGGACGCCCGATGGCCACGGCGTCGGCGCCCCGGGCCAGCGCCTTGAACACGTCGGCGCCCCGCCGGACCCCGCTGTCCACCAGGACGGGCACACGCCCGCCCACCGCGCGCACGACGTCCGGGAGCGCGTCGATGGTGGCCTGGCCACTCGGATCGGTGCGGCCGCCGTGGTTCGACACCCACACCCCGTCCACGCCGTAGCGGAGGCACGAGCGCGGCGTCTTCCTCGGTCATGATGCCCTTGAGGAGCAGCTTCATGCTGGGTCGCGTCGCGCAGGCGGGCGACGAAGTCCCACGTCAGGGAGTCCCGTCCGGCGGTTCCCTCGGGCTCGGGCAGGCCCCGGTAGTTCGGCTTCACCGGCGGCGCCTGGCCGCCCTCCCGGTGACAGGCCGAGCACGTCCGCGTGTCGGCCCGGGCGCCCCGCTCGGCGGTGATGCGGTTGGCTCCACCCGGGTTGTCGACGGTGAAGACGAGGGCCGGACACCCCGCCGCCTCCACGCGGCGGATCAGGGCCTCGTTCACGTTCCAGCTCCCCGACGCGTAGAGCTGGAACCAGACCGGCTCGCCGCGGGCCTCGTTCGACGTCCTCCACCGCCGTCGAGGCCACGTTGGACAGGACCATGAGGTGGTCGGCCGCCGCGGCAGCCCCGCGCGGTGGCCAGCTCCGCGTCGGGGTGGAAGGCCCGGTGGCTCCCGACGGGCGCCAGGACCACGGGGCTCGGCCATTCCCGCCCGAACAAGCTGATACGCGTATCCACGTCCGCCACGCCCACCAGCCGGCGCGGGCGGATCCAGAGGCGCTCGAAGCCCTCGCGGTTGCGGTGCAGCGTGACCTCGTCGTCGGTGCCGGTCTGGAGGTAGGCCCAGTGGGCCAGGGGGATGTTGTGCTCGGCCACCCGCTCCAGGTCGAAGATGTCCAAGGCGTCGGCGGCGCTGGTGACGAGCGGCGCCTCCCGGCCCTCGGCCTCGGCGGAGACCATCCGCGCCGCCGCCGGTGCGTCCTGAGCCGCCGCGTCCGAATCCACGCACGCCGCGAGGGACCCGGCGAGAGGGCTGGCGGCCATCCACCGAAGGAAGGACCTGCGATCGACGTCACTCATGGGAACCCTCCGGATGCGTCTTCTTGGTCGTCGCCCCCGCGTCTTCCGCGCGGATACCGTCGATCAGGGCTTCTTCTCGGGCCGCGCCAGGAGCTTGTACAGCACCCAGATCACGGCCCCCAGGATGACCACCACCGGGATCCAGCCCAGGAACTTCAGGAGGATCGCGCCGGCCACCACCACCCCCGCACCCTGGGCCCAGCCGACGACCTGGGCCGTCGCCTTCGCCCGGGTCACTTCCTTCTCGGTGTAGATCTTCTCGGGGAGGTTCATGAGGGGTCACCGTAGGCGGGGACGCGCCCCCGGGCGCAAGGAGCCGGCGCACGGCGCCCGCCCTTCCGCTTTCCCCCGGACGCGGTGATACTCGGCGTCCGGGACCCTCCACGCCGACCGCCATGACGAAGCTCTCGTTCCCCAAACAGAACATCCGCATCCTGCTGCTCGAGGGGATCCACCGCACCGCGGTGGAGACCTTCGCCACCCACGGCTACACCAACGTGGAGCTCCTGCCCGAGGCGCTCGACGAGCAGGCGCTGCTCGCCCGCATCGCCGACGTGCACGTGATCGGCATCCGCTCGCGCACGCGGCTCACGCCGAAGGTGTTGGCGGCAGCGGACAGGCTGTTTTCCATCGGGTGCTTCTGCATCGGTACGAACCAGGTGGCGCTGGACGACGCCCGTCGTGCCGGGATCCCGGTCTTCAACGCCCCGTACTCCAACACGCGCTCGGTGGCCGAGCTGGTGATCGGCGAGCTGATCCTCCTGATGCGCGGTATCCCGGAGAAGGCCGCGCAGGCCCGGCGCGGCGGCTGGCTGAAGAGCGCAGCCAACGCGTACGAGGTGCGGGGGAAGACGCTGGGCATCGTCGGCTACGGGCACATCGGATCGCAGGTGTCCGTGCTGGCCGAAGCCCTCGGGATGCAGGTCGTCTACTACGACATCGCGCCCAAGCTCGCGATCGGGAACGCGCGGGCCTGCGCCACGCTGGGCGAGCTGTTCGACCGTTCCGACGCGGTAACCCTGCACGTTCCCGCGACCCGCGAGACGGCGGGGATGATCGGCGAACGCGAGATCCGCGCGCTGCGCCCCGGCGCAGTGCTCCTCAACCTCGCGCGCGGCAACGTCGTCGACCTCGACGCACTGGCGTCCGCCCTGGACGACGGCCACCTGCGCGGCGCCGCGATCGACGTCTTCCCGACGGAGCCGGCCTCACCGGGCGAGCCGTTCGTGTCGCCCCTGCAGGCTTTCGACAACGTGATCCTGACGCCCCACGTGGGCGGATCGACGCAGGAGGCCCAGGCGAACATCGGCGTCGAGGTCGCCGAGAAGCTGGCTCGTTACTCCGACAACGGCACGACGCTCGGCGCCGTGAACTTCGTCGAGGTGGCGCTCCCGTCGCACGTGGGCGCCACGCGGTTCCTGCACATCCACCGCAACATCCCCGGGGTGATCGCCCACATCAACGAGGTCTTCTCCGAGCGCGACCTCAACGTCGCCGCCCAGTACCTGCGCACCGACGGAGAGATCGGCTACGTGGTCGTGGATGTGGACGGCGATCTGGACGGGGGGCTGGACATCCGCCGCGAGCTGGCGGCCATCGAAGGAACGGTGCGTAGCCGCTTCCTGATATGAGGACGGTGCCGCCTTCATCGTCGCGGCCGGGCGCGTTATAGTCATCACGGACCACGGTCCTCTACCTGCCTGCCCGATCCGACCCCTTCCCCAGGGGCGCCCACACTCCGAAGCGGGGTTCGCCCCCGCGACCTGAGGAGGGAGCATGCGCAGGCCGGCGATCCTGCTGCTTTCCGGACTTTTCGCCTTGGGATGTCTCGGCGGCCTCCAGCCGGCTCGGGGCGATCCCGTCCAGGCCCCAGACACGCTGCGCATCTCGCTGGAGGACGCCGTCGCGCGGGCGCTGCGAGAATCGGAGGAGATCCAGGCCGCCAGGGCGGCCATGGCCCAGGCCGACGCCCAGGTGACGCAGGCCACCTCCGGCGCGCTTCCGCAGATCTCCTCCAACATCACCTACAACCGGGCCATCAAGTCGATCTTCGACCAGGCCGCCGGGCCTCCTCCGGTCTCCGACACGCTCATCCCCCCGGCCTTCGACCTGAGCAAGACGCCGCAGGAGCGCTTCGACCTCCTGTCCGAGCTCCTGGTGCAGGACTTCGTGAGCGCCCTGTTCGGCGGGCTGCCCTTCGGGCGGAAGAACACCTGGATCGCAACGTTCACGGTGGCACAGCCGCTGTACGTGGGTGGCAAGGTGGGCGCGGCACTGCAGGTGGCCCGGCACTTCAGGGCGGCGGCCGAGGACCAGCTCGCGGAGACCGAGGCGGACATCACGCTCCAGGTCCGGAGCGCCTACCTGACCGCCGGCCTCGCGCAGCGGCTTCTCGACATCGCCCTGGACAGCCGCCGGGTGGCGCGCGAGCACTTCGAGCAGGTGCAGTCCTTCTACCAGGCGGGCACGGCAGCCGAGTTCGACCTGCTGCGGGCACGGGTGGACCTGGAGAACCGGGACCCCGTCGTGGTCCAGGCCGAGAACGGCGCCCGGCTCGCCGTCCTCGACCTGAAGCGGCTCGTCAACATCCCGGCGGACCAGCCGGTGCGCCTCACGTCGGAGATGGACCCGACGATGGTGCAGGTGGACGAGGGGGCGCTCCGGCGGATGGTCATGGAGCGCCCGGCGCTCCAGGCGGCGGCGGAGGCCGTGGGCATGCGGCAGCAGGCCGTGAAGATCGCGAAGGGAAATCGGCTCCCCACCGTGAGCTTTCTGGGGACCATGGGATTCCAGAGCTACCCGGACAATCCGCTCCCCCCGGGCTTCGACCAGTGGCGAAAGGACTGGAGCGCGGCCCTCGCCATCTCCGTGCCCCTCTTCGACGGCTTCCGCACCCGGGGGCAGATCGACCAGGCCCAGGCGGACCTCCGGACGGCGGAGGTGCAGGAAGCCCAGCTCCGCGAATCCCTCGATCTCCAGCTGGCCGGGGCCCTGGCCGAGTATCACGCCGCCCAGTCCCAGATCCGCGCGAGGCGGGAGACGCGCGCCATGGCCGAACGGGCGCTCGAGCTGGCGGATGTCCGCTTCGCCAGCGGGATGTCCACCCAGCTCGAGGTGAGCGACGCGGCCCTCCTCCTGGACCAGGCCCGGGTCAACGAGGTGCAGGCGCTCTACGACTACGTCCGGGCCCTGGCTACGCTGGAGCGCTTGAGCGGTGGAAGGATGGAGCTACTGGAGGCGGGAAGTTGAATCGAAGCGACGGCTCGTGAGAGCCCGCGCAAGAACGAGAGACCCGGCATGAAGCGCATCGTCGTCGGAATCATCACCCTCGCCGTCGTGGCGATGGTCGTCGTCCGCATCATCCAGGCGTCGCGCCCCGCGGAGCCGACGCGGGACGTGACCGAAATCCGCCAGGAGGCCGGCATCCCCGTGGAAGTCGCGCGCGCGGCGGTCGGCCCTCTCGAGGTCCGCCGACCGTTCACCGGGACCGTCCGCGGCATCCGCAGCGCCACGGTCCGGGCCCGGACCGCCGATCAGATCCTGGAGATCCCCGTCCGCGTGGGTCAGCGGGTCTCGGAGGGGGAGGTGGTCCTGCGCCAGTCCAGCCAGGGCTCGCAGGCGTCGGTCCTCCAGGCCGAGGCGGCCCACGCCCAGGCCGTGCGCACCGTCGAGCGCCTCCGCCCCCTCCACGAGCAGGGAGCCATCAGCAACCAGGACTGGGACAACGCCCAGACGGCGCTGAGCGTGGCCGACGCCAACCTGCAGGCGGCGAGGCGGGCCATCGTCCTGACGTCTCCCATCGACGGTGTCGTCACCGACATTCTCGAGACCGCCGGGAGCTTCCCCGGATCGGGAGACCCGCTCTTGCGCATCTCCGACCTGTCCAGGGTCCAGGTGCTCCTGGGCGTGAGTCCCGGCCAGCGCGAGGAGCTGCAGGTGGGCCAGCGGGCGCTACTCCCGGCGCGGTCCGGAGAAGGCAAGATCACGCGGATCGCCATGCAGGCCGATCCCGACACGCGGCTGATCGAGGTAGAGGTGACCTTCCCCGGGAGCGTCGCCACGGCCGGGAGCGGCTCGCCGGGTGACAGCGGTGCCCGGGGCCCCGGCGAGGCGACGGGCGTCGCGGCTCCTCCACTCGTGCCGAGCACGCTCGCCAATGTGGAGATCGTGGTGGGAGCCCGAGACTCGACACTCCAGATTCCCGCAGCCGCGCTTCAGAACGGGAGCGTGTGGGTCGTGGACGGCCAGGGCATGGCCCACGCGCGGGCGGCGCGCGTGGGGCTCCAGGGAAACGGCTCGGTCGAGATCCTCGAGGGCCTCGAGGCCGGTGACCAGGTTGTGACGGCCGGAGCCAGCCTCCTCTCCGAGGGGGTACGCACCCGCGTCGTGGGGGGCTGAGCCATGTTCCGATTCTTCGCCCGCATGGCGGTCCGCAGGCCGGTCCTCACCACGATGCTGGTGGTCATCCTCGTGGTCATGGGGATCTTCAGCTACTTCACCCTGGGCGTGGATCTGCTTCCGGGCGTGGACTTCCCCGTGATCACCGTGACCACGGTGTATCCCGGAGCGGGCCCCCTGGAGGTCGAGCAGCAGGTCACGGAGAAGGTGGAGGATGCCGTCTCCACCATCGGCAACCTGCAGACGCTGACGTCGTACTCGCGGGAGAACGTGTCGATCGTCGTCGCGGAGTTCGAGTACTCCGTGAACGCGGACCTGGTGGCCATCGACGTGAAGGACAAGGTCGATGCCATCCGGGCGGACCTGCCGGACGACGCGCAGCCTCCGACGATCCTGAAGCTGGACATCAACGCCATGCCCATCATGGACCTGGCGCTGTCCGGTCCCCAGTCGCTGGAAGCCCTCTACGACTTCGCGGACCAGGTCGTCTCCGATCGGATCTCCCGGGTGGACGGTGTGGCCAGCGTGACGATCATCGGAGGGCGCGAGCGGGAGATCGAGGTGCGCGTGCACCCGGACCGCCTTCGCGCCTACGGCCTCGCGATCACCGACGTGGCAGCCCTGGTGGGGGCCGGGAACCTGACCGTCCCAGCGGGCCGGGTGACCGAGAAGAGCGCGGAGTTCGCCGTGAGGGTCGTCGGCGACTACGTGTCCGTGGAGGACGTCGCCAACCTCCCGCTGGCGAACCCGTCCGGCGGTTACGTCCGCCTCTCCGACGTGGCCACCGTCGAGGCGGGCTTCGCCGACGTCCGGGAGCTGGCACGCTACAACGGCGAGCCCACGGTGAGCCTCTCCATCCAGAAACAGTCGGATGCCAACACCGTGGCGACGGCCTCCGGCATCTTCCGTGCCCTGGACGAGCTGCAGGCGGACGTGCCTGCCGGGGCGCAGCTCCGGGTGGCCTCGGACCGGAGCCAGTTCATCCGCGACTCCATCCAGGACATCCTGAAGAACATCGTCATCGGGATCGCGCTCACCGTCGGCGTCCTCTTCCTCTTCCTCCACTCCTGGCGCGGGACCGTCATCGCCGCCGTGGCGATGCCCGCCACGATCGTGGCCACCTTCCTGGCGCTGGACCGGATGGGCTTCACGATCAACGTGATGACCCTCATGGGTCTCGGGATCACGGTGGGGATCCTGGTGACCAATACGATCGTGGTCCTCGAGAACATCTACCGCTATCTGGACCAGGGAGCCGACCCGAAGAAGGCTGCGGAGGAGGGGACCACCGAGGTGGCCATCGCCGTGGCGGCGTCGGCGCTCACCAACGTGGTGGTGTTCACGCCCATCGCGTTCATGCAGGGGATCATCGGCCAGTTCTTCTTCGCCTTCGGCCTCACGGTGGTGTTCGCGACGCTGGCCTCCGTCTTCATCTCCTTCACCCTCGCCCCCATGCTGGCCGCCCGCGTGCTGCGCACCCACGAGACCCGCCGCGAGGAAGAGGGGTGGCTGGGGTTCTTCTGGAAGCGCTTCGACGTGGGGTACTCCGGGCTGGAGGAGGACTACCGCCGGGCGCTCCGCTGGAGCCTGGCGCGGCCCCGCAACGGATGGGCGGTCGTGGGAGGGACGTCGCTCCTCTTCCTCCTGGCCTTGTTCATCCAGGCACGCTTCGGCGGCGGCGAGTTCATGCCCACGACCGACAACGGCATGGCGGACGTGGGTCTGGAGCTGCCCCCGGGGACGCCGATCGAGCGGACCGCGGCCATGACGCAGCGGGCCGAGGCGTTGCTTCGGCAGATTCCGGAGGTGACGGACCTCCTGACCACCGTGGGCCAGGGGACCGGCGGGATGATGTCCACGGGTGCGGACGTGAACCAGGCGCAGATCCAGGTGACGGTGGACTCCCCGCTGCCCACCGAGTCGTTCTTCCCCCGCATCCGCGAGCTCATGGCGGAGATCCCCGACGCCGACGTCACCGTGACGCTCTCCCAGACCATGGGGGGAGGCGGAGGCCAGGCTCCGCTGCAGGTGCTGGTGAAGGGCCCCGACCAGGCCCGCCTGGAGACCCTCGCCGAGCGGGCGACCGACACCGTGGCGGCCGTCCCCGGGCTCGTCGACGTGCAGAACACGATCCAGCAGCCCCGTCCCGAGGTGGTGTTCCGACCCCATCGGGCCATCCTCTCCGAGTACGGCCTCACCGTGGCCCAGGTGGGAGGCGCGCTGCGCGCTTCCATCGAGGGCGTAACGCCCGGCGTGTACCGGGAGGCCGGACAGGAGCGTGACATCCGGGTGCGCCTGGCGGAGACCTCCCGGGACCGGGTGTCGGAGCTGGGAGACCTCCAGATCCGCACGCGGGAGGGCGTCGTGCCGGTGAGCACACTGGGTGAGCTGGTCGAGCAGGGTGGGGAGAACACCATCCAGCGGAACGACAAGCAGCGGACCGTCGAGATCGACGCCCAGATCGGCAGCGGCAGCCTGACCGGTCTGGCGGCGCAGATCGGGACGCGCCTGGACGCGATGGGCCTCCCTCCCGGCTACTCGTACGAGATCACGGGGCAGTTCGAGATGTTCCAGGACTCGCTCACCGAGATGCTGAAGGCGCTGGCCCTGGCGATCATCCTCACCTACGTGGTGCTGGCGATGATCCTGGAGTCGTTCGTGCACCCGGTGACGATCATGCTGACCCTCCCGCTGGGCGCGGTGGGCGCGGTGTTCGCGCTGTTCCTGACAGCCACGAACCTCAACATCTTCAGCATGATGGCGATGATCATGCTGGTGGGGATCGTGGTGAACAACGCCATCCTGATCCTGGACTACGCCCAGATCCTGAGAGGACGGGGCATGGGCATCCAGGAGGCGCTGCTGCAGGCGGCGCCGGCCCGCCTCCGCCCCATCGTGATGACGAACGTGGCCATCGCCATCGCCCTCGTCCCCCAGGCCATCGGCTCGGGGCCCGGCGCGTCGTTCCGCACCGCCATGGCCATCGTCACCATCGGGGGCGTGCTGGTCGCGGCGGTGTTCACGCTCTTCCTCATTCCGGTCATCTACGTGAAGATGGACCGCTTCGCCTTCGCGGCCCACGCCCACGAGCGGGAGGAGCGGGAGCGGGCGGCGCATCCGGCGGCGGATGTGGGGGCGTAAGAAAGAGAGAGGGCGTGCGACAGTTACACGGTTCGGTGAGCTTCACCCCGTGACAGCGGTGCACCTGTGCTGGATTCGGGCTCCGCTCGAATCTCATAGGGATCTACTGGGGCGTGACGTACTACAACGATGTTGTAGGGGCGCCGTTGCTCGCAACGTACGCTCCGATCGGGCAGGCGCTCGGAGAGATCATCGCCGCTTCAGGCAGCCGCATTGTCCCCTGCGCATCTTGCTGGGTGTATTGAACCATGAGGGCGCGTGACAGTGTGATGTTGTTGGCTATCTGTTTCGTCGGCAGCTGTGACCTGTTCGGAACTGCGGGTGCGAATCTGGCGCTGGGTAGGTACGATCTTGTTCGGGTTGAGAATCAGGACATTCCGGCAGTCGTCGCGCGCGCAGCAGACGGCGAACCAACGGTACTCGAGGGCGGCACGCTGGTCATCGAGAGGGACGGGCGTTTTGAAGAGCAGCGACTGATTCGCGTCGGAAGTGGCGATGTCGAAGAGCTGCGCTTTGTTGGCCACTGGCACGAAGCGGATCAAGTCGTGCAACTCAAGTCGGACGATGGTTACTACGAGCATGTGCTGGCACTCGGCGACGGCGGTACGTTGACCACGATTTCCAGCACGTTGCCTGGTGCCGCGCGGCTCCTACACCTGGTATATCGACGTCGGACGAACTGAAGGCCCTTCGGATCACAGTGAGAGGCTGCCGCGGGTCGGAGGGTGACCCGTCGGCGACCGGGAGATCGGGCGCCCGCTACGCTCAGCCGATGATCGACTCCAACGCTCGCGCCGCGGTCTCCCCGCCCGACTCCGCCCGCATCGTATCGGCGATGGCGCTGGCCCTCGCCCGGTAGCTCGGCTCCTCCAGCAGCCTCCGGAGCTCTCGCTCCAGGGCCGCGGTCGTGTAACGCCGGGGGCGGAGCGTGCGGGCCGCGCCCATCTTCTTCACGCGGTGCGCGTTATCCGGCTGGTCGTGCGCCCAGGGCACGACCAGCATGGGCCGCCCCGCCCGGAGGGCCTGGTGGAGCGTTCCGGCGCCGCCCTGGTGAACCGTGACCACGGCTCGGGGGAAGAGCGCCGCGTGGCGTGCATATTCCACGATCAGCACGTCGCTGCCAGCTCCCCCTGGCCGGTTCTGGGGGTGTCGCCCCGCCAGGAGGATCGCCCGCACGCCCAGGCGCCGCGCCGCCTCCGTGCTCACCTGGTAGAAAGAGCCCGCCGCCCCGACGGCGGACGTGCCCAGCGTGAAGACGACGGGCGGTGGGCCCGCCCGGAGGAACTCCTCGACGGACGGGTCCAGCGCGTCCGGCCCCGGACCGTTGTAGAGGACCGGTCCGGTGACGACGGTGTGGGCCGGCCAGTCGGGCTGCGGCTCCGCCAGCACGTGAGAGAACAGCGCCAGCACCAGAAAGGGGGAATGCTGGCCTTCGAGGATCGGGTTCGGTCCCGGCTCGAGCCCTCGCGATTCGCGGAATCGCTGGACCGGCTCCGCCCACCTGCGGGTGATGCGCTCGGTCTGGCGCCGGAAGAGCCTGCTCAGCGCCGATGAGCGGGAGGTGAGGGCGTGCATCCACGGAGCGGGCGCAGGGACCGCGGGGTCGTGGACGGAGAAGAAGGACATGGGAGCGAGCACCGTCGAGGCCCACGGCATCCCCCGCTCCTCGGCCACGATTGGGCCCGCCAGCGACGCGGGATGGGTCACCAGGAGGTCGGCTCCTTCCAATGCCTGCCCCAGGTCCGCGACCGAGTCCGCCAGGCTCGGGATCAACACCTCGCCGAACGTGGCGTCGGTCCCGCGGGCGGGATCCATGATCCGCGCGGCCAGCGCCCGGTCGTGGATGTCCACGTCCGGGCGGACGGGTCGGAAGGCCAGCCCCTCCAGCTCCACCGCCTCCCGGTACGCGGGCGGAAGCGCGAGCACGGGATGGTGCCCGCGCGCGCGGAGCGCGAGGGCCAGCCCGACGTACGGATGGAGGTCGCCGTGCGAGCCCCAGCTGGTGATCACGACCCGTGCCATCGACGCTCCGGTTGCAGGCCGATGGAGTCTCGCGGGGGAGTCGTCGGCCCGCCAGCCTGCCGCGACGATCCTTTTCCGAACGGGTCGGCCGCGCCTACCTTGGGGCCATGACCCGCCTGCCCCTCTGGGATCGCCTGCGCCGAGCCCGGGTCGTCCAGATCCTCCTCGTCTATCTGGGCGCCTCGTGGATCGTGCTCCAGATCATCGAGACCCTCATGGGTCTGCTGACCCTCCCGCCGTGGGTCGGCCCGGTCGCGCTGGTCCTCCTCCTGGTCGGGCTCTTCGTGGTCCTGGCCACCGCGTGGGTCCAGTCGCTGCCCCAGACCACCGCGAGGGAAGAGGCGGGCGAGGTGCCCACGGACTGGCAGGTGGCGCCCGGGGATATCCTGGCCAGCGTCCGCGCGGGGCGGCTCCCCCACCTGACCTGGGGGCGGGCCCTCCTGGGTGGGGTCTTCGCCCTTTCCCTCCTCTTCGGGGCTGCCGGGGTGTACGTCATCCTGCGCGGGCCCCGTCGTCCCCTCGGACCTGCCGAGGTCGGGCGGAGGGTACGTCCAGCGGGATCGCGGTGCTCCCCTTCCACGTCACCGGGCCGAG
Source organism: uncultured Gemmatimonadales bacterium (assembly GCA_963848895.1). GTDB lineage: Bacteria > Gemmatimonadota > Gemmatimonadetes > Longimicrobiales > Gaopeijiaceae > SZUA-318. The sequence goes on along the minus strand of CAWKGE010000003.1, from coordinate 152,778 downwards.
CCTCGACCTCTACCGCGAGGGGATGGTGGACCTCATGTCCTCCAACCTCGACGGCCTGTCGGGCTACCGTGCCGTGGATTCGCGAACCGTGCTGGCCCGCTGGAACCGTGACGTCGGTGAAGGCGGCGAGGCGGAGCTCGACGATGCGCTGAAGGTGGCCGCGGGGACGGGCGCGCGATTCGCGGTCCTCGGCAAGCGGCGTGGAGCTGGGCAGCCGCATCCGCTTCACGGCCGATCTCTACGACCTGGACACCGGTACGAAGGTCGGTAGCGGGCAGGCCGAGGGGGCTCCCGACGACGTGCTCGAGCCTCGTGGACGCCCTCACCGTGGAGGTCATGCGCTCGCTCCTGGACGCCACGGGCCAGGGCTCGGCGGGGCAGGACCTTCGCCTCGCGAGCCTCCTCACCACGTCGGTCCCGGCGCTCCGGGACTACCTGCAGGGCGACGCCCTCTTCCGGAGGGGCCAGTTCGAGGAGGCGCGGGAGGCCCTGGAGCGGGCGGTGCAGGAGGACTCCACCTTCGCGCTGGCCCACTGGCGCCTCGGCGAGGCCATCGGCTGGATCTCCGGGATCGGGAACCCGGAGGGTCAGCCCCACAAGAAGCTGGCCGCGCGCTTCGGCGACCGGCTTCCCCCCCGGGAGGCCACCCTTCTGGCGGTCAGCTCCGCGACGTCCGCCGGCCGGGCCCTCGACGAGCTCGGCACGCTGGAGGCCTATCTGCGGCGCTATCCCGACGACCCCGACGGGTGGTACGACCTCGGCGAGATGGGGCTGCATGCCACGACGGCGACGGGCATCACCGACGACCGGCTCGAGGAAGCGCTGTACAAGGCCGTGGAGTTGGATCCCGACCTTCGGCCCCTACTACGTGCACGCCCTCGAGTGGGCCAGCGCAAAGGGGCACCGGGAGCGCTTCGACTCGCTCATGGCGGGGTGGGAACGGGCCGGGGAGGGTGAGGAGGGCCTGGAGCGGTTCCGCATCCGGGCGGCGCATCCTCCTGGGCGCCGACACGGAGCGCGCCGAGGCGATCGCCGCGCTGAAGACGAAGGACGATCAATTCGTCCGGCGGGTCGGCCAGTTCGCCCTCGGGGAGCTCGACCACGACCTGGACCGGCTCCTCCCTATCGGGGAGGAGCTCGCGCGTCGGCGGCCCGAGCTCCCGCGGTGCCGCTCTGGACATCTACTTCGAGCAGGGCCGCTTCCGGGAAGCCCGGGAGATCGCCGGGCCGACTCGACGTGGCAGGGACGGCTGACGGCCGCGGGCTGGTGATCGAGCGGTTGGCCATGGGTGCCGCGGACACGTCGGACGTTCGGATGGCCCTGGGCCGGCTCGACGGGACTCCGCCACCGGACCTGGCCCTCGAGGTGGCCTTCAGCCGCGCGGAGCTCTCGGCCATCCTCGGGGATCGGGGCATCTACGAGCGGGCGGTGGCGGAGATCCGGGCGAAGCTCGGGGCCCCCCTGGCCGGCCTGGCGGCCGTGCGGGACACCGCCCACGTGCGCCGCACGGTCGAGTCCGCGCTCGAGGCGAGGTGGACGGCGCGCCGGGGGCGAGTCGAGGAGGCGTACGAGGCTCTGGAGGCGGCGCCCATCGACGACTTCTTCAGCGGCATGCTCGCCTCCCTCGCCCTCCGGGCGGTCGGTGGGCCGAGGCGGTGAAGGTCAACGAGGGGATCTCGGATCCTCGCCCGGGCGCTCGGCGGCCAAGTACCGCCTGGGGCGCGCGTACGAGGAGCTGGGCGACCGCGAGCGCGCCCTGGACGCCTACCGGACCTTCCTGTCGCGCTACGAGAAGGCCGACCCGGGCCTCCCCTGGGTCGGGGAAGCCCGGGCCGCCGTCGCGCGCCTGGGGGGGTAGCGGCCCTTGGCCGAACGCCTCTACGTCCCCAGCGTCGCGAAGAAGTCGTTCCCCTTGTCGTCCACCAGGATGAACGCGGGGAAGTCCTCCACCTCGATGCGGTAGATCGCCTCCATCCCCAGCTCCGGGTACTCCAGGAGCTCCACCTTCTTGATGTTCTCCTTGGCCAGGACGGCGGCGGGGCCGCCGATGGAGCCGAGGTAGAAGCCTCCGTGCTTCTTGCAGGCATCGGTGACCTGACGGCTCCGGTTGCCCTTGGCGATCATGACCATGGAGCCTCCGTGGGACTGGAACAGGTCCACGTAGGAGTCCATGCGTCCGGCCGTGGTGGGTCCGAAGGAGCCCGACGGCAGGCCGGCCGGCGTCTTGGCCGGACCCGCGTAGTAGACCGGGTGGTCCTTCAGGTACTGCGGCATCCCCTCGCCGCGGTCGAGGCGCTCCTTGATCTTCGCGTGGGCGATGTCCCGGGCCACGATGAGCGTGCCCGTGAGGGCCAGGCGGGTCTTCACGGGGTACTGCGTGAGTTGCGCCAGGACCTCGGCCATGGGGCGGTTCAGGTCGACGGCGACGACCCCCTCCTCCCGCCGCGTCCGGTACGCCTCGGGGATGAGCCGCCCGGGGTTGCGCTCCAGCTCCTCGATCCAGATGCCCTCGCGGTCGATCTTCGCCTTCACGTTCCGGTGGGCCGAGCAAGACACCCCCATCCCCACGGGGCAGGAGGCGCCGTGCCGCGGGAGCCGCACCACGCGCACGTCCAGCGCGAAGTGCTTGCCGCCGAACTGGGCGCCGATCCCCGTCTCCTGGGCCGCCCGCAGGAGGGCCTTCTCCAGCTCCACGTCCCGGAACGCCCGGCCCAGGCCGTTTCCCTCGGTGGGGAGGTGGTCCAGGTAGCCCGTGCTCGCCAGCTTCACGGTCTTCAGGTTGGCCTCGGCGGAGGTGCCGCCGATGACGAAGGCCAGGTGGTAGGGCGGGCAGGCCGCCGTGCCCAGCGTCTTCATCTTCTCGGTGAGCCAGGGGATGAGCTTCTCCGGGTTGAGGAGCGCCTTGGTCTCCTGGAAGAGGTAGGTCTTGTTGGCCGAGCCGCCGCCCTTGGCCACGAAGAGGAACCTGTACTCGGCGCCGGAGGTGGCGTGGAGGTCGATCTGCGCCGGGAGGTTGTTCCCCGAGTTCTTCTCCTCGTACATCGTGAGGGGGATGGTCTGGGAGTAGCGCAGGTTCTCCTGCGTGTATGTCTCGAAGACCCCCCGTGACAGCGCCTCCTCGTCGCCGCCGCCCGTCCACACCTGCTGCCCCTTCTTGGCGTAGACCGTCGCGGTCCCCGTGTCCTGGCAGAAGGGGAGCACCCCCTCGGCGGCCACCTCGGCGTTGCGCAGCATGGCCAGCGCCACGCCCCGGTCGTTGGCGCTGGACTCCGGGTCGTCCAGGATCGCCGCCACCTGCTCCAGGTGCCTCGTGCGCAGGAAGAACGACACGTCGCGCATGGCCTCGCGGGCCAGCAGCGTGAGGCCGGCGGGATCGACCTTCACCACCTCGTGGCCGTCGAAGTCGGCGACGGTGACGTGGTCCCGGCTCAGCAGCCGGTAGGCGGTGTCGTCCGCGCTCAGGGGGAACGGATCCTGGTAGGCGAAATCAGCCATGGTGGCGCTCCTGTCGTTCCTTGTCGTGCCGCGCCGTCGGGTGGGGCGCGATTGGGGCGCCGTCGTCGCGTCGGGAGGGAGGGCGACCGGCTCGCCCCAGAAGGCTAGGGAAGGGGAGCGGCGGATGGAAGGCGGGCGGTGCTCGTGGTGGCGTCCGGATCCCGTGGACGCCATTCTTGCCCCGGGCCCGCGGCTCAGCCGTGGATCCGCGGACCCGCCTCCGGCACATCCGCCCGAGGGCCGCCGCCCCACCTTCAACCATCGGTACCGAAGAGGAGCGTTCCATGGCACGCGACCTGCGCGTTTCGACCCGTCTCGTCCTGGGCCTCGCGGCCGCCTTCTGCTTCGTGCCGGCTCCCGCCGCGCGCGCGCAGGACGCCCCGCTCTGGATGCGCTACCCGGCGATCTCCCCGGACGGCCGGACCATCGTCTTCGGTTACAAGGGCGACCTCTGGTCGGTGCCCGCCGGAGGAGGCGAGGCCCGACCCCTCACCCTGGGGGAGTCGTACGAGTTCTCGCCCGTGTGGAGCCACGACGGCAGCTCCATCGCTTTCGCGTCGGACCGGTACGGGAACTTCGACGTTTTCGTGATGCCCGCCGCGGGCGGCGAGGCCACCCGTCTCACGTTCCACTCGACACGGGAGGTCCCCAGCGCCTTCACGGCCGACGACGGGTCGGTCCTCTTCTCCGCGTATCGCCAGGAGCTGGCCACCGACGCCCAGTTCCCCGTGGGTCTGATGACGCAGCTCTATTCGGTACCGGTGGGTGGGGGGCGCGTGGGGATGGTCCTGCCGGTCCCGGCGATCAATGCGACGGTGGACGCCACGGGCGGGAAGGTGATCTACGAGGACGTGAAGGGATACGAGGACGCCTGGCGCAAGCACCACACGTCGTCCGTGACCCGGGACGTCTGGGTGCACGACCTGGCCACGGGCGCGTACCGACAGCTGTCGCGGTTCGCGGGAGAGGACCGCAATCCGGTCTTCGACGGCGACGGGGACGGCTTCTACTACCTGAGCGAGCAGAGCGGCTCGTTCAACGTGTACCGGAGCTCGCTCTCCGATCCCGCCACGAGCGTCGCGGTCACGCATCTGGCCGACAACCCGGTGCGCTTCCTGACGCGGGCCAACACGGGCGTGCTCTGCTTCGGCTTCCGCGGCGAGATCTATACGATGGCGCCGGGATCCGAGCCCACGAAGGTCCCGATCCGCATCGCCGCCGACGGACGCGTGGCGATCGACAAGGTCGTGCCGGTCGCCGACCACTTCACCGAGGCGACGCTGTCGCCGAATGGGAAGGAGTTCGCCTACGTGTTCCGGGGCGAGGTCTTCGTCACCAGCGTGGAGGGCGGCGTCACCAAGCGCATCACGGACACGCCCTGGCAGGAGCGCAGCGTCGGCTTCAGCCCCGACGGTCGCTCCCTCGTCTACGCCGCGGAGCGGGACAGCAGCTGGAACGTCTACACCACCACGATCTCGCGGACGGAAGAGCCGTACTTCTACGCTTCCACGGTGCTGGAGGAGAAGCCCGTCGTGGCCACGGCCGCGGAGGAGTCCCAGCCCGCGTTCTCCCCCGACGGGAAGGAGGTGGCCTACCTGGAGAACCGCGTGGTGCTGAAGGTGGCGACCCTGGCCACGGGGCGGACGCGGACGATTCTCACCGCGGACCACAACTACTCGTACGCTGACGGGGACCAGTACTACGAGTGGTCCCCGGACGGGAAGTGGTTCCTGGTCCAGTACGGCTACCGCGACCGCATCTTCACGCCCCAGGTCGGCCTCGTGTCCGCGGACGGCGACGGGGAGCTCCACGACCTGACCCGGAGCGGCTATGACGACTTCCAACCCAAGTGGGCGTTGGACGGCAAGGCCATGATCTGGGGCTCGGACCGCGAGGGGACGCGTCAGCAAGGCGGCGGCCTCGTGAGCGGTGACGTCTACGCGATGTTCTTCTCCCACGCGGCCTGGGACCGCTTCCGCCTCACGAAGGAGGAGCTCGCCCTCGTGAAGGAGAAGGAAGGCAAGGAAGCGGGCGACTCGGCTTCCACCGGCAGGGCCGGCGCGGGTGGGGCCACGGCCGACACGGCGAAGAAGGACGTCGTGATCGACTGGGAGGGCCTCACGGATCGCAAGGCACGCCTCACCGTGCACACGTCCCCGACGAACGACTGGCTGCTGTCGAAGGACGGCGAGAAGCTCTTCTACCTCACCGTGTTCGACAAAGGCAACGACCTCTGGGTGACGGAGCCCCGCACCCGGGACACGAAGTTGTTCGCGAAGCTGGGCGCGGACAACGCCCGCATGGAGATGTCGCCCGACGGCAAGTTCATCTTCGTGCTGGCCGACGGGAAGCCGGTGAAGATCGGGACGGACGACGGGAAGGTCACGCCCATCCAGACCGGCGGGGAGATGGTGCTGAAGGCGGCAGACGAGCGAGCGTACATCTTCGATCACGCCTGGCGTCAGTTCAAGGAGAAGTTCTACCTCCCCGAGATCACCAACGTCGACTGGCCCTACTACTACCGGGAGTACGAGCGCTTCCTCGCCCACATCGACAACAACTACGACTTCGCCGAGCTGCTGAGCGAGATGCTGGGCGAGGTGAACGCGTCGCACACCGGCGGTCGCTTCAACGCCGCGCAGCCGAACACCGACGAGACGGCGGAGCTGGGGCTGCTGTACGACTTCGCCTGGACGGGCGACGGCGTCAGGGTGGCCGAGGTGGTCGCGGGGGGGCCGGCGGACAAGGCGTCGTCGAGGATCACGGCGGGCGACATCATCGAACGGATCGACGGCCGGTCGCTCACGCCGGACATCGACTTCTACGCGCTGCTCAACCGCACGGTGGGCAAGCTGACGCTCCTGTCCGTGCTCGATCCGCGTACCAATGCCCGCTGGGACGAATCGGTCAAGCCCATCGCAGCCAGGGAGGAGAGCGAGCTGCTCTACCAGCGATGGGTGCGCCAGCGACGGGCGGAGGTGGACTCGTTGTCGGGAGGGACGATCGCCTACGTCCACGTCCGGTCCATGAACGACGCCAGCATGCGCACGGTGTTCGACGAGGTGATGGGCCTTGGGTGGGGAAAGAAGGCTGTCATCGTGGACACGCGATTCAACGGCGGTGGCAACATCCACGAGCAGCTCTCCGACTTCCTGAGTGGCAGGGTCTACTTCGATGTCGTGCCCCACGGGCAGCGCGTAGGCTTCGAGCCGATGGACAAGTGGACGAAGCCCTCCATCGTGGTGATCAACGAGAGCGACTACTCCGACGCCCACCTCTTCCCCCTCGCATACAAGCTCAAGGGGATCGGCAAGACCATCGGGATGCCGGTGCCGGGAACGGGCACGTTCGTATGGTGGGAGCGCCAGATCGACCCGACGCTCGTATTCGGCATCCCCATGGGGGGCTGGCGCATGCCCGACGGCCGCTTCGGCGAGGGGACTCAGCTCGATCCGGACATCCGCGTGCAGAACGATCCGGCGATCATGACCGCCGGCCGGGATCAGCAGATCGAGGCGGCGGTGAGGGAGTTGATGGGAGGGAGCGGCTCGTGACCGACCTCGCCGCGCGAGGGCACTCGCCGCCGAGCCGGCCGAGCGCGGATCACCTGACGGCGATGAACGGGAGCAGGTCGCCGCCTCAGTACCGCTGAGCGGCGGGATTGGCCTTCCAATCCTCCAGGATCCTTCCCCCCTCCGGGAGCGGCAGGTGGACGCGCTCGAGTGAGCGCTCGGGCCAGGCGGCCACCACCTCTCGGCGGATCTCGCCGTCGTCGAAGCCGGCGGCCCTGGCATCCTCCTCGGTGGCGGCGTACACGACGCGCGGGATCCGCGCCCAGTAGATGGCGGCGAGACACATGGGGCAGGGCTCGCAGCTGCAGTAGATGGTGCAGTCGTCCAGGACGTGGGTGCCGAGTTTCGTGCAGGCGTCGCGGATGGAGACGACCTCCGCGTGCGCGGTCGGATCGCGGTCGGCCACCACCCGGTTCCAGCCCCGGCCCACGACCTCTCCGTCGCGAACGACGACGGCGCCGAACGGTCCGTGGTGCCCGGCGTGCGAATGCTCGCGGGCCAGGTCCAGCGCGGCTCGCAGGTGGGTCTCGTCGCTCATGGTCGTGAATATGGGTCCCCCCGGGCGTCCGCGCAGACCCGCGGTCTTGCGACGCCGTCAGCGTGCGATCCGGCCGTTGCCCCCTTTCAGCCGACGCGGCATGATTCTGCGCCTGCCCGGCGTACCCGCCCGGAGTGACGACGGGGAAGAAGCCGTGGTCCAGCAGCCCGGGCTGGTCAGCACCACCGATCCCGTTTCCCAGGCCCTCGTGGCGCTGGCCATCGTGGGCCTGTTCGTCCTGCTGGCCAGGGAGGCGGCGCATCGTGTCCTCGTCGCGATGGTGTGCGTCGCCCTGCTGTGGCTCGTCTCCTACCTGACTCCGTATCGCCTCATCGGATTCGAGGCCGCCACCCGCGCCATCGATATGAACGTGCTCCTCCTCCTGGCCGGGATGATGGCCGTCGTGGGTGTGCTGAAGTCGACCGGCGCCTTCGGCTGGGCGGTTGCGGGGATGATGCGCAGAGCGCGAGGGGACCCCATGGTGGCCGCCTCCATCGTGGCGTGGTTCACGGGGATCCTCTCCGCGTTCCTGGACAACGTCACGACGGTGATCTTCGTGACGCCGATGGCCATCGGCCTCGCCCGGAGGATGCGGCTCACGCCGGCGGCGCTCCTGCTGCCGATGGTGGTGGCGTCGAACATCGGGGGGACCGCGACGCTCATCGGCGACCCGCCCAACGTGATGATCGGATCCGGTGCCGGGATCAGCTTTCTGTCCTTCCTGGCGAACCTGACGGCCCCGGTCCTCGTGATGATGGTCGTGCTGCAATACTACACCCGCCGGTATTACCGGGACGCGTTCGCGGCTGTGGGCGCCGGACACACCGGGTCCGATGGAGACCTGGACGTGCCCCTCGGCGACCCGGTCCTCTTCCGGTGGATAGGGGTCATCTGCGCGGGGATCGTGCTCGGGTTCCTGACCCACGGCTACACAGGCATGCCCGTCGCCGTACCCGCGGTCCTGGGAGCGACTCTCGCCCTCGTGGCGCAGGATGTACGCCATCTGAGGTCGCGGGCACCCTCGGCGGAGGAGGGGGCCCACGGAATCCTCGGGGTCCTGGCGGAGGACGTGGAGTGGCCGACTCTCAGCTTCTTCGTGTTCCTGTTCATCATCGTGGGTGCCGCGGTCGAGACCGGGCTGGTCGAGTCCATTGCCGGCGGTATGGGATGGAGCATCGGACACGTTCGCGAGACCCTGGGACTCGGCGAGCGCGGGACGCTGCTCTTCGCTGCGCTCCTGGTGTGCTGGGTTTCGGCGGTCCTCTCTGCCTTCATCGACAACATCCCTTACGTGGCCGTGAGCATTCCCGTCATCCACCGTCTGATTCCCCTGCTCGGTGGAGAGACACAGGTCCTCTGGTGGGCCCTCGCCTTCGGGGCGTGCCTGGGCGGCAACGCCACCGCCGTCGGTGCCTCGGCGAACGTGACCACCCTCGGGCTCGCGGAGCGGGAGGGGATCAGAATCGGCTTCAACGACTACGGACGGTTCGCCGCGCCCCTCGCCACGCTCACGATCGTGATCTCGTCCCTCTTCCTGACGTCGTTCGTGTACTTTGGCCCCTCTCCGACGCGCATCGCGGCGTGGGCGGTGGCCGTGGTGATGATCGGCATCCATGCCATGAAAGGGCGCCATGGAGCCACGTGACCCCCGCCTCCATTCCAGTGTCCATCGGCCTGGGCGCCTGGGGGTCCGGCCTGCTGGTGTCGGCCCTGTCCGACCCGGAGCGCCGGCGCCGTCTGGAAGTGGACCTGGAGGCGGCGCGCCGATCAGAGGCCGTGCGCCGCTTCGACGCCCTGCATCGACCGAAGCTCCTCGTTGCCCTCCTGGCGGGCGCTCCCGCGGCCTGCGGCCCGGCCCGGACTGGTCCGGAGCCCGCGAACGAGCCCGCCGAGGTCCGCGTCGTGGACGGTCCGCTACGTGCGGGAGCCCTGAGGCGGGCCGGGGTGCGAAGCGATTGCGAGGCCTGCTCCGCTCGAACTCGTCAGCGGGAAGCGTCCACCCGGTAACGAGTCGGGATCGAATCGAGACGACGTCAGGTCCGGCCGCGCACGCGCTCCAGCTCGGCGCGCGCATCCACGAGATCGGGAGTCTCGAATCCCTCGGTGATGGTTGCGTAGGCAGCCTTCAGCGTGTTCAAGGCCTCCACGGCCTTCGACGACTCGCGACGGAGGCGACACAGGCGGACGGCCGCGCGGATCTCCAGCATGCGAGCACCCTGCCGTCGGGCGATCTCCAGGGCCCGCCCGACGAGGGATTCCGCTTCCTGCGGGTCTCCTCCCGTCTCGGAGACGAGGACGCTCCGGAGGATCAGGAGCTGGGGGGCCTGCCACCGCTCCTCGCCGGCGTACGTGAGATCCAGGGCCCGATCCAGGCGGGCGGCCGCCTCGCGATGATGACCGGCCAGCCTCTCCGCCTCCCCCAGGAGCCCGAGGTAGTAGGGGTATCGGAGGCTCGACCCGGTCGCGAGAAGGTCGTCCAGCCCTCGGCCGATCTCCCCGATCCCTTCGGCGTATCGCCCCAGGTGTGCGATCGCCCAGCCGCGGAGCATCGTTCCCCACGCCCGGTAGTACGCGAACCCGTGCTCCTCGCAGAGCTCGACGGCCGCACTCGCCTGCACCTCCGCTTCGTTCGGCTCCCTGCGGAGCTGGTGCAGCGTGGCGGCATAGGCGAGGGCGATGGCCGTGCAGTACGGGTTGGCCTCTGCATCCGCCGTCGCCAGAGCCTGGCGATTGCGCTCCATCGCCGCCTCGGGATAGCCCAGATGCCACAGCGCGTGCGCGGCCATCGACGGGATGAACACACGGACCTCGCCTTGCACGCGGAGAGGTGTCGCGCGCAGCCGCGCGGACTCGAGCTGGGCGGCACCCTGGTCGAGGTGCTCTAGAGCGGCTGCGTGATCTCCGAGGGATAGTCTGGTGAAGCCTAGACCGCCGTGCCCCGTGGTCAGGGCGGCGGGGTCCCGTTCCCGCCTGCCCAGGGCGAGAAGTCGCTCTCCCAGCTCCAGGCTGGCGGTCAGCTCGACGCGTACGAGGTGGAATGACTGGAGCGCCCAGAACACCTGGGCGAGCCGAGCTGTGTCCCCGTGGGTCTCGCTGAGGGTGCGGACCCGCGACAGGGCGTTCCTCACTTCGGGGGCACCCCATCCGTCCCTGGCGATCAGGGATACGCCCAGGCCCCACTGGACGGCGAGCTCGCGACGCGATCGACGCACGTCGTCCGGGAGTCGGTCCAGCAGGGTCAGTGCCCGGGTGAAGTGGCCGATCGCCTCGCCGTGCGCGTACATCCGCTGCGCTCCCTCCCCGGCGGCCTGATACGCCTCCGCCGCCCGGGCTACGTCGCTTGCCACCTCGTAGTGGTGAGCGAGCTCGCCCTGGACGCTATCCAACTCGTCCGAGTGGAGCGACCACAGGGCCTGTGCGACCGAAGCGTGGACGGCGCGTCTCCGGACCGGGCTCAGCTCCGCGTACGCGACCTCCCGGAGCCGATCATGGGTGAAGTCGTACGTGCGGTGCTCTCCTTCCCGGATGATGCCGTGCCGCCACAGCTCTTCGAGGCTGGCGGTGAGGGAGGCCGCGTCGGTATTGGAGGCCCGGCCCAGCACCTCGGGCTCGAAGGCACGTCCCATTGCGGCGGCGACGCCCGCGAGCTCGCGGGCCGGTGGAGAAAGGCGGGCCAGGCGGGACCGGATCACCGCCTCGACCCTGGGTGTCGGCGACGTCCGCCCGAAGGCCGACCCCCCACGGGCGCTGCCCCGCGTCCGGGATGCCGCATCCGGCACGGACGTCGCGGCCCGCACGGTCTCGACGATGAACAGGGGGTGACCCTCGGTGTGCCGGAAGAGGACTTCGGCGGCATCCGCATCCATCTCCCTGCCCATCATCCTCGATGCGAGGGCCGTCGTGTCTTCCTTCGTGAGCGGCCCGAGCGAGACCTCGGTGACGCGTTCTCGGCGCCGGAGCTCACGAAGGAGGATGTGCAGGGGGTGGCCCCCGGGCATCTCGTGCATCCGCGCCGTGCCGACCACGAGCAATCGAGTGGCCTCGTCGTACCGCAGGAGGTAGTGGAGCCACTGCACCGTGTCGGGGTCGGTCCACTGGAGGTCGTCGATGAGCAACATCGTCGGACCCCCATGGACGAGCACGGCCCGCGCCAGGGCCGCGAAAAGCGTCTGGCGCTGCCAGCGCTCCGTGAGTGGCGCGGGCGCGGGGATGTCGGATCGGCTCCCCCGAACCTCGGGGAGCAGTCGCGCGAGCTCCGCGAGGCATCCAGGCTCCAGCTCCGTCAGACCGCTGAAGATCGCCCCGCTGCGCAACCAGTCGGCCACCGGAGCGTATGGCAGCCGCCCCTCCGCGGCGTACGATCGCGTGCTCGCGGTGAGGGTGCCGCGAGCGCGCGCCCAGGCGACCAGGGCCGCCGCCAGGTGGGACTTTCCGATGCCCGCCTCTCCGTCGATGAGCGCGAGCCTCGGTCCACGGGAGGCGGCCCGCCATGCCTCCCGGAGCCGACGCAGCTCGACCTGCCGTCCGATCATCGGGTGGGGATCGTGCCCGGCCTGGGCCAGTCGCGGCTCCACGCTCCCGCGGTCTTCCACTGCGGTACGACGGAGTCGATCGGCCAGGGCCGCGATCCCCCGTTCGGGTAGGCCGGAGAGCTCGGTCATACGAGCCTCGTAGGCCTCGGCTTCGCGGATGGCGGCAGCGCGGTCCCCCGCCTCTCCGAGACATTCCATCAGACGCAGGACCGTGCGTCCACTATGAGGGTCGAGCGCGAGACGCCGCCGCCACAGAGCGGCGGCCGACAGGAGGTCGCCCGAGTCGTGTGCCTCCCCGGCCAGGCACTCGAGGAGACGGATGTAGCTGCCCCGGAAGCTCTCACGCTGCTCCTCGACCCAGTCGGCGAACGCTCGCGAGTCCGGCAGAAAGAACCCGTCGAGGAAGGGGCCACGGTAGACCTCGACCGCCCGTGGCGAGTCGCCCTCTCGGAGCGCCTCCCCGAACGTGACCACGTCGCAGCCGAAGACGGTGGGATCGACGCGCAGCTCGCCTCCGGCCGAAAGGAGCGCATCGCGGCCGAGGCACCGCCGGAGCGCGTGGACGGCCTGGTTGAGGAGGTTTCTCGCGCGGTCGGGAGCCCGCTCGGGCCAGAGGTACCCCAGGAGCTTGGCGCGCCTGACGCCGAGGGGGTAGCTCGCGCACAGCAGGGAGAGCAACGCCAGCCGGTGTCGCTGGACCGCGGCACCCGTGAGAGGCCCGTCGTCACTCTCGATGGATGCACCGCCGAAAAGCCTCACGAGAAGCATGGGGGGCGGGCAGACCCTCCTCGACCTCGCGCCGTACCCGTCGATGGCGACGCAGATCTACATGGTCGGTTCGTCGGATGGGCACATCCGTAAAGCGCCAGTAAAGCGAGAGTTGAGGGGCGGCTCGCAACGTACGGGCACGACACCGGGGCGGCAAGCGAGGTCGTGCCGCTTTTCCACGATGTGTCGGTACCCTGCCCAACAGCCCGGAGGAGAAGACATGCCTCGACCCGCACAGACTGCCCGCATCGCCCTGTCGACGCTGGCGGCCGTGACGGCCGCCTGCACCGCGGACCTGCCGACGAACGTCCGAGACACCGACTCGCCGGCGATCAACGCCTCCGTAGTCTCCGCGGCCGTGAGCCAGCAGTTGGCGGAGATCCGCGCGCTGACCGCGCCCTTCCACCGCCTGGAAGCAGCGGCAGACGCGGGCTACGCGTTCGACGCGGGATGCGTGGACGAGCGTCTGCTCGTCGACCCCGCGGAGGCGCGGGGGATGGGCCATCACCTCGTTCGCACGGACAAGGACCTGGTCGGCGATGGCGTCGTCGATCTACTCGAGCCCGAATTCATCGTATACGCCCCGCACCCGGAGACCGGAGAGCTCCAGCTCGGCGGCGTCGAGTACTTCGTGCCGACCGCTACGTGGCCACACGCCGAGCCCCCGTCCGTTCTGGGAAGACCCATGCATCTCAACACGATCTTCGATGCCTGGATCCTCCACGTATGGCTCTGGAAGGAGAACCCGGACGGGATGTTCGAGGACTTCAACGCCAAGGCCGGCCTCTGCGAGTGCGAAATCAGTCCCACCGCGCCGCTGTGCATCTGACGAAGAAGCGCCCCGGCGACGCGTCGCCGGGGCGCTATCTCGTGTGCGCCAGGCATGGCGCGGCCCGCCGGAAGGCGGGCGAAGGAACCGGGGAGCGAAAGCGAGCCGGGAAGTGACTTGGAGGTGAGAGTCCTCTGGGGACCCCGAGTGTCGGGAACCCCTAGCCGAACAGCAACCGTAGCTTCGCGAAAAGACGCGGAAAGGAAGCTGAAGGCAAAGCTCTGGCCCGAGGAACACGAACCGCACAAGAGGCGACCGCGAGGTGGGTGAGGGGGCACGACTTCCGGTTCGCCGGCCGCCTTCGATTTCACGAACACCTGAAAATCGTCCGGAAGCGGGGCCTGGACGAGGTGCGCGCAGCGACCTCGGCGTACAGCGGCTTTGGTCCCTGGTGGAACGCCGGGGCCAGCCACATGAACCAGGCCGTCCCCGTCAGCATGCGTGCCGAGATGGGCCTCGTGAGCCTCCTCGCGCAGCACCGGAGACTCAAGTGCCACTCATGAACCGCCGGATACGGAACCGTACGTCCGGTGGTGTGGGAGGGCGGCGGCGGCCATGGCGGCCGCCGCGCCCTACCCGATTCTCGGCGCTCTCCCGAGCCTCAGGGTGCCGCCGACGAGCTGGAAGAAGCGACTCTGTGCCGTGTAGTACCCCGCCGCGTCCTGGGCCACGATCTGGTAGCGTGCCCGGGAGCAGCTCGACGCTCTGCAGCGACGAGCCGACGACCCACGACGTGCTGTCGGTCATCTGCCCGCTCGCGTCCAGCAGGTAGGTCGCCAGGCCGTCGAAGGCGAGAACCTCCAGGTAGTCGCCCGCCGGCACGTTCGCGCAGTCGCCACAGGACCACGCGAGCTCGACGGTGTCTCCGATCTGATAGTTTTCGCCGCCTGCCGGGCTCGTGAAGGTCACCGTGCCGCTCGGAACCAGCGGCGACGTCGTCGAGGAGTTGCAGGCCGCGAGCGCCACGGTCGCTGTCACGACGACGATCCCTCGCAATGCAATGCACGCATATCCACATCCCCCCGTTCGTTGTCCCTCTCACAGGAGAATTGGACCGGCGCTCGGGCGGGAACGTTAACGACACCCCCCGGCGGGGTGGGGCGGCGGGGGGGCGGCGCGAGGTGGCGTCGAGTGGACTGCGTTGCTGCCGCGGCCTGGCTTCAGCAGATCCGGGGCAGCTGGTCTCCCGGCAGCATGTCCACCACGCGCGTGCCGCCCAGCCCGGTCCGCAGGACCACCATGCCGGGATGGTCGGGCACGACGCGCCCGATCACGGTGGCGCCGGCCCCCTCCCGCGAACGCGTGGAGCACGTCCACCACGCGGGGCGCGGCACCGGGCTCCACGAACGCCACCAGCACGCCCTCGTTCGCCACGTAGAGCGGGTCGAGGCCGAGCATCTCGCAGGCGGCCTGCACCGGCCCGGGCACCGGCACGGCGTGGTCGTCGAGCTCCACGCCGACCCGGGACGCGCCGGCGATCTCGTTGAGGGCGCTGGCCACGCCTCCGCGCGTGGCGTCGCGCAGCGCGTGGACGGCGGGGCCCACCTCGCGCGCGCAGCGCCGCGACCAGCGGAGCCAGGTTGGCCGTGTCGCTCGTGATCTCGCTCTCGAAGGAGAATCCCTCGCGCACGGCCATGACTGCCATGCCGTGGCGGCCCAGCGGGCCGCTCACCACCACGGCGTCCCCGGCGCGGGCGCCCTCCGGTCGCGGCCGGAATCCGTCGTGCAGCGACGCCCATGCCCGTGGTGTTCACGAACATGCCGTCGGCCTTGCCACGGTCCACCACCTTCGTGTCTCCGGTGACCACGGCGACCCCGGCGGCGTGGCGGCCAGGGCCATGGCGTCCAGGATGCGGTCCATGACGTCGAAGGGAAGCCCTTCCTCGAGGACGAAGCCCGCGGAGAGCCACCGGGGCGTGGCGCCCATCATCGCCAGGTCGTTCACCGTGCCGTGCACGGCGAGGTGGCCGATGTTGCCCCCCGGGAACTCGAGGGGGCTCACGACGAACGTGTCCGTGGAGATCACGATGTCGCCGCCGTCCACCGGCACCACGGCTCCGTCTCCCAGCCGGTTCGAGGTGCGCGTTCCCGAAGCGGGGGAGGAAGTGCTCGCGCAGGAGCTGTGCGCTCATCTTGCCCCCCGAGCCGTGCCCGAGCTGGACACGGTCGTGGTCACCCCTTGGAAGCGGGCAGACGGGTCCGGACGCCGGCGACGCCATCGCTCAGTCCTCCCCCGACGGCGCGCCGGAAGCGGCCGAAGTTGTAGTAGGCGGCGCACGCGCCCTCCGACGAGACCATGGGTGCGCCCGAGGGGGACTCGGGCGTGCACGTGGTCCCGAAGGCGGGGCACTCGAAGGGCTTGATCCGTCCGCGGAGCACGTCGCCGGCCCGGCACTCGGCGGGCTCGTCGGCGCGGATGAAGTCCAGGGCGAACTTCCGCTCGGCGTCGAAGTCGGCGAACTCGTCGCGGAGGCCCAGTCCGCTCGCCGGGATCACGCCGATACCCCGCCATCCCCGGTCCACCACCTGGAAGACCCGCTCCACCAGCTCCTGGGCCGGCCGGTTCCCCTCCCGCCGCACGGAGCGCACGTACTGGTTCTCGACCTCGTGGCGGCCGTCCTCGAGCTGGCGGACGGCCATCCAGATGCCCTCGAGGATGTCGAGGGGCTCGAAGCCGGTCACCACGATGGGAACGCGGTAGCGCCGGGCCAGCGGCTCGTACTCGGTCCACCCCATCACCGTGCACACGTGGCCGGCCGCGAGGAAGCCCTGCACCCGGTTGTCCGGCGCGTCCAGGATGGCCACCATCGCCGGCGGGACCGTCACGTGGGAGACCAGGACGCTGAAGTTCCGCACGCCCTGCTCCTTCGCCCGCCAGACGGCCATGGCGTTGGCCGGCGCCGTCGTCTCGAAGCCGACGGCGAAGAAGACCACCTCCTTGTCGGGGTTCCTGCGCGCCAGCTCCACCGCGTCCAGCGGGGAGTAGACGATGCGGACGTTTCCGCCCTTCGCCTTGATCTGGAAGAGGTCGCACTCGCTGCCGGGTACCCGGAGCATGTCGCCGAAAGAGGTGAAGACGACGTCCGAGCGGGCCGCCAGGTGCAGCGCGCGATCGATCTGCTCCAGGGGCGTCACGCACACCGGGCAGCCCGGGCCGTGGATCATCTCCACGGCGTCGGCGAGCACCTCGTTGATCCCCTGCTTGACGATGGTGTGGGTCTGACCGCCGCACACCTCCATGAGCGTCCACCGGCGCGTCGCCTCGCGGCGGATCCGGTCCACCAGGGAGCGGGCCAGCTTCGGATCGCGGTACTCGGCCAGGTACTTCACGCGTCGGCTCCGTGGCGCGGAAGGCCCGACCCCGTCCGCAGCCGCGTCCCGGTGGGTCCCCCGGGGCGCGTCCACGGAGGCCGCGGCGTCGGCCGCCTCCCGGATCCACGACAGCTCCTCCAGCTCGCCCATCTCCCGGAGCACCTCGTAGGTCCGGTGCGCTTCCTCCTCGTCCACCCTGGAGATGGCGAACCCCACGTGGACGATCGCGTAGTCGCCGACGCTCACCTCGTCGGCCACGTAGGCCAGGCACACCTCGCGGCGCACGCCGCCGAAGTCCACCACGCCCATGGGAAGGCCGGCGTCGTGTCGCATCTCGACGATCCGTCCGGGGATGCCCAGGCACATGGCGTGCTCCTTTCTCTGGAGGGTCAGGCGTTCAATCGGGCCGCTGCCACCACGGCCTGTCCGTAGCTCACGGCACCGTCGTTCGGTCCCAGCAGCCGCGGCGTGAGCACCCGCAGCCCCGACGCGCTCCAGGCGGCCGACCACGCCGGCCAGGAGGCGGGCGTTCTGGAAGCACCCACCTCCCAGGGCCACGGTGTCGAGCCCGTGGGTGGCGCACAGGTGGACGGCCAGGGCGGCCGCCGCCTCCACGACGCTCTCGTGGAAGCACGCGGCCAGCCACGCCGCCGTCCCCGCCCCGCAGCCGCGACGCCCCGAGCTCTTCCAGGAGCGGGAGGGGGTCGAGGACCCAGGTGCCGTCCTCCCCCTCCACCGCCGGGAAGGGGAGCGCTTCCGCCTCGATGCCGCCGGCCAGGGACTCGAGCTCCATGGCGGCCTGGGCTTCGTGGCGCGCCACGGTGCGGACACCCAGCACCGCGGCGGCGGCGTCGAAGAGCCGGCCGAGGGAGGACGCGAGCGGAGCGTTCACGCCGCGCTGCACCTGCCGCTCGGCCGCGGCCCGCTCCCGCTCGTCCACGCCCTGGAACGCCGACGCGAAGGCGTGAGTCCGCCCCGGCTCCAGGGACAGCGTATCCGAGCGCGACCCGCCAGGGAGCCCGTGCCGCCGCGTCGCCGCCCGGGAGCGGTGCGTACCGCAGGTGGCCCAGGCGGCGGAACCCGGTGAGGGACGCGTGCAGGAACTCGCATCCCCACACGTGACCGTCCTCGCCGAGGCCGGTCCCGTCGAACGCCAGCCCGAGCACGTCTCCGGACACACCGTGCTCCCCCTGCACGGCCGCCACGTGGGCGTGGTGGTGTTGCACGGGCGGGAGGATTTCGAGCCCCGACTCCTCCGCGACCCGCGTGGACAGGTAGCCCGGGTGGAGGTCGTGGACCACCGAGCGCGGCTCCACGCGGAAGAGCGTGCGATAGCGGTCGAGGACGTCCCGGAAGTGGGCGAGCGTCTCCAGGTTCTCCAGGTCGCCCGACGTGCTGGCTGACCCAGGCCTCGCTCCCGTCGGCCAGCGTGAGCGTGTTCTTCAGGTGGGGCCCCACGGCCAGGAACGGGCGCGGCGTGTCGATGGGCAGCGCGACGGGAAGCGGCGCGTACCCCCGGGCGCGACGCAGGAAGACCGGCCCCGCGTCCACGTGCCGGACCAGCGAGTCGTCGTAGCGCGCCACGATCTCGCGGTCGTGCAGGAGAAAAGCGTCGGCCACCTCGCGGAGCCGCATCCGCGCCTCGTCGTTGCCGATGGCGATGGGCTCGTCGCTCTCGTTGCCGCTCGTCATCACCAGCGGCCCACCCACCTCCTCGAGGAGCAGGAGGTGGAGCGGCGTGTAGGCGAGCATGATCCCCACGGTGGTGAGGCCGGGGGCCACCGACTGCGCCAGCGGCGCGTCGTCGCGCCGCTCCAGGACCACGATGGGGCGCTCCCGCGAGGTCAGCAGGGTGGCCTCTCCCTCCGAGATCCGGGCGAGTGCTCGCGCATCGGCGAGGCCGCGCACCATCACGGCCAGTGGCTTGGCGTCCCGGTGCTTTCGCGCACGCAGACGGCGCACGGCGAGCTCGTCGCCGGCGTCGCACGCCAGATGGAAGCCGCCCAGTCCGCGCACCGCGAGGATCCTGCCGCCGGTCAGCAGATCGCCGGCGCCGCGCAAGCGCCATGTCGTCCCGGAAGGCCACGACTCCATCGATCTCGAGCCACACCCGCGGCCCGCACGACGGGCAGGAGTTCGTCTCGGAGTGGTAGCGCCGATCCGCGGGGTCGTGGTACTCGCGCAGACACTCGGGGCACTGGGCGAAGGCCGCCATCGTGCTCCGCTCCCGGTCGTACGGCATCGACTCGATGACCGTGAAGCGGGGTCCGCAGTCCGTGCACGTGATGAACGGGTAGCGGTAGCGCCGGTCGGCGGGATCGTGGAGCTCGGAGGCGCATGCCGGGCACACCGCCACGTCCGGCGAGACGGGGAGTCGGCCCACCGGCGCCACGTCGCTCACCAGGACCCGGAAGTCGTCGGCACCGCTCCATTCCACCGGAGTCGCGTCGAGGGCGTCGATGCGGGTCAGCGGAGGCGCTTCCGTCCGGAGCCCGTCCACGAACGACGACAACGCCGCGTCCTCCCCCTCGGCCCGGATTCGAACGGCTCCGGCCTCGTTGCGCACCCACCCGCGGATCCCGTGGCGCAGCGCCAGGCGGTGCACGAAGGGGCGGAAGCCGACACCCTGGACCACGCCCCGGATCCTGACCTCGATGCCCCGGTCGGCGAGGGGCTGGGGGTGGGCGAGCGGGGGCAGGGGGCGCGCCACCGTCAGGTTCGGGCCGGTGCCCGGGCGTGGGTGCGCAGGAACCCGTACCAGCGCTCCATCCCCTCTCCGGTCAGCGCCGAGGTGAAGAAGAACTGCAGGTCGGGATTCACCTCCCGCGCGCAGGCGACCGCCTTGTCCACGTCGAAGGGGAGGTAGGGGAGGAGGTCCATCTTGTTGAGCACCGCGTATCGGCTGACCTGGAACATCTTGGGATACTTCAGCGGCTTGTCCTCTCCCTCGGTGACCGAGAAGACCACCACCTTGGCGGTCTCGCCCAGGTCCCAGCTCGCGGGGCACACCAGGTTGCCCACGTTCTCCACGAAGAGGAGGTCGAGCTCCGCCAGCTCCAGGTCGTCGAGGGCGGCGCCCACCTGGCGCGCGTCCAGATGACAGGCCCCGCCCGTCACGACGGCGTGGACCAGTCGGTCCGTCCACCGCGCCAGGCGGTCGGCGTCGTTCTCGGTCTGGACGTCGCCGGTGACGACCGCCATCGCCAGCTCCGGCCCCAGGTCCTGCAGCGTCCGCTCCAGGAGGAGCGTCTTCCCCGACCCCGGCGACGAGACGAGGTTCAGCGCCGCGACGCCGTGCTCCGCCAGCCGGCGACGGACCTCCGCGGCGAGCTCGTCGTTCTTCTCCATGACGCGCTCGCGGACCTCAATTCGGCGGACCGCCATCGTCGACCTCCAGATAGGTGACACGCAGGTCGTCCCCCGACTCCACGCTCATGGAGATGCGGACGCCCGTGAACGGGGGGTGGGCGAGGAGCGCGTCCAGGCAGAACTCGAGGTTGTCGGGCTCCACCCCCGAATCGACGCCCACCAGCAGGCCCACCTCGCGGACGCGCGGGAGCGCCTCCCGCCCGACCTGCTCCTCGGTGATGCGGCAGATCTCCAGGGCCAGGCTCATCTCATGCACGGGCGACCTCCCACCTGGGCTCGCCCGACCTCGTGGCCCCAGGCCCTGAGCTGCGTGACCGCGGCCTCCAGCAGCTCGGGGAGGGCGCCGCTCCACCGCGGACGACAACCCCTCCTGCAGCTCCACCACCTCCGGCTCGACGCCCAGGGCCACGGCCAGCGCGGGAAACGTCCCCTTCAGCTCGGCCACGGCGAACACCTCCCGCAGGTCGATCTGGTGGGGCGAGACCTTCTGGTAGAGGAGCCGCGGCAGCTCGTCCTTCTCGAGTCGCACCACGGTGCCCGGTGCCTGGCCGTCGTAGATGGCGTCCAGCACCAGCAGGCGATCGGCGTCCTCGATTTCGGGGAGGAGCTGCATTCCCCACGTGCCCCCGTCCAGCAGGGCCACCCCGTCCACGGGGCCGAGGGCCCGGCGCAGCAGCTCCACGGCCGCCACGCCGACCCCGTCGTCGCCCATGAGCGGGCTGCCCACGCCGATCACCACGGTGCGCGCCGCCATCGTGTCAGTCATCGATGAAGTGGATGTCGGAGCGCACGTACCGGCCGCCACCCACCATCGACGAGATGCGGCTCTCCTGGTGGACGACGTCGGCGCGCACCGTCAGATACAGGTGCACCGGAAGGAAGATGGCCCACACCCACGTGAGCACGTGGTGGTAGAAGCGCGCGATCTGCTCGCCCCCGAAGAGCGGTCCGACCCAGCCGAACGCCGTGAAGAAGAACCCGCCCGGATTCGACAGGCCATACATGTAGAACCCGGTGCAGATCTGGATGATGGCCACCAGGTAGATGAACGAGTACGTGATCTGCTGGAGCGGGTTGTGCCCCAGGTAGTGGGGCGCCCTCCAGGGCTCGACGAAGAGGTACTTCTTCAGCACGAGCCACATGTTCTTCCAGTCTTCCCTCCGGTACGGGAGGAGCGCGTCCCACCGCTCGAATCGGTTCCCGATGAAGAGCCAGTAGATGCGCAGCATGGCGGTAGCCACGAGAACGCCGGCCGCCGTGAAGTGCACGAAGCGGAAGCGTCCCATCAGGAAGTGGTTGATGGGCTCACCCGAGCTGAGGAAGTACGGCCTGCCGATGTAGAAGCCCGTCACCGCGAGCGTGATGATGCACGCGACCGAGACCCAGTGCATGGAGCGGACGGCCCAGTGCCACAGGTAGACGCGCTTGTACTGGATCGGCACCCCCGCGGTGAGGGACGCCTCGTCCGGCTCTGGCGTGCGCGGTCATCCGTTCACCCTCACCCGCGTGACCTCGCGGCCCTGCGCGTCCAGCACGTGGACGCCGCACGCCATGCACGGATCGAAGGAGTGGATGGTGCGCAGGATCTCGAGAGGGCGCTCGGGATCCACGAGGGGGTGGTTGTCCATCAGGGCCGCCTCGTAGGGCCCGCTGGCCCCGTGCGCGTCCCTCGGCGAGCAGTTCCATGTGCTGGGGACCACGCACTGGTAGTGGCTGATCTTGCCGTTCTGGATCTGGACCCAGTGGCCCAGCGAGCCGCGCGCCGCTTCCAGGAACCCGTACCCCTGGGCCGTCGCCGGCCAGGTGTCCGGGCTCCACCGGTCACCGTTGAAGGTGCTGGTGTCCCCGGCGCGGATGCGGGCGACCAGCGCGTCGAACCAGTTCTCCAGCCGTCGGGCGAGGAGGACGGTCTCGACACCGCGGGCGGCGGTGCGCCCCAGGGTGGAGAAGAGAGCCTCGGGTCCCACGTTCAGCCGACCCAGCGCCTCGCCCACCACCTCCTTCACGTCGGATTGACCGGCCGCGTACGCGACGAGCATGCGGGCCAGCGGGCCCACCTCCACCGGCCGGTCGTCGTACCGGGGCGACTTCATCCAGGTGTACTTCTCGTAGTCCTGGATGTACGTCCACGGGGGCTGCGGACCGGTGTAGCGCGGGTTGGTCTCGCCCTCCCAGGGGTGGAGCGATACGTCGTTGCCGCCCTCGTACTCGTACCAGGAGCTGGTGATGTACTCCTTGACCTTCTCCTGATCGTAGGGGAGCACCTCGGCGAGGTTGCGGTCGAAGATCACGCCGCGCGGGAAGTACATCGAGTCGACGTCCCGCCACTGACCGTTGTCGGGGTATTCGCCCACCGAGGTGTAGTTGGTCACCCCGCCGCCGATCGCCGCCCAGTCCTTGTAGAAGGAGGCGACCGCCAGGAGATCGGGCCAGTACACCTGCTCGACGAACACGCGGGCCCGCTTGATCATCCCCTGGATCTTGGTCAGGCTCTCCTCGTTGATCGTGCCCGTGTCGGCCAGGTTGATCGCCGACGCCATTCCGCCCACCAGGAAGTTCGGGTGGGGGTTCTTGCCGCCGAAGATCGTGTGCACGCGGATGACGTCCCGCTGCCAATCCAGCGCCTCCAGGTAGTGGGCGACCGCCATGAGGTTGGCTTCCGGCGGCAGCTTGTACGCCGGGTGGCCCCAGTACCCGTTGGCGAAGATCCCGAGCTGTCCCGACTCGACGAAGCGGCGGAGCCGCTCCTGGACCTCGGCGAAGTAGCGTGGTCGAGTTCTTGGGCCAGGGCGAGAGGCTGGCGGCCAGTCGCGCCGTGGCCGCCGGGTCGGCGGACAGCGCGCTCACCACGTCCACCCAATCCAGCGCGTGCAGGTGGTAGAAGTGGATCACGTGGTCCTGCACGGTCTGCATCCCGTGCACCAGGTTGCGGATGAGGCCGCCCGCCGGCGGCACCACGATGCCCAGGGCGTCCTCCACGGCGCGGCAGGACGCGATGGCGTGCACGACGGTGCATACGCCGCAGATCCGCTGGGTGAAGGCCCACGCGTCGCGGGGATCCCGTCCCTCCATGATGATCTCGATGCCCCGGAACTGCGTGGACGACGCCCAGGCGTCGTCGATGCGCCCGCCCTCCGCCTGTACTTCGATGCGGAGGTGACCCTCGATGCGGGTGATGGGGTCCACGACGACCTTAGCCATTGGGGTCCTCCTCCGACTTGTCGGACTCTGGTTTCACGACCGGCAGATCCACGGCCGGTGCGTGCGGACTGTGCCCGTGGCGTGCCCGATGGATGCCCGTGGCGATAGCGTGGGCGCCGACGCCGGCCGCCGCGCCGAGCGCGAGGGAGAGGCCGATGGTATCGGCGGTCCGCTCGACACCGAAGCCCGCGACGTTGGGGAGCCGCTCGTAGAACGGCGTCATCACGTCCCAGAAGTGGCGCTCCGTGCATCCCAGGCATGGATGCCCGGCCCCGATGGGCCAGTCGGTGTGGCCGTTCCACTGGAAGATGGGGCACGGGGAGAAGCACGCCGGTCCCTTGCACCCCATCTGGTAGAGGCACCACCCCTTGCGCGCTCCGTCGTCGTCGAAGGCCTGCACGTACTGGCCCGCGTCGTAGTTGGCGCGCCGGAAGCACTGGTCGTGGAGGCGGGCACCGTAGGCGAAGAGCGGGCGCCCCTGCCCGTCCAACTCCGGGAGCCGGTTGAAGGTCAGGTACTGGACGATCGTGGCCGTCACCACGTCCGCGATGGGCGGGCACCCGGCGATGTTAACGACCGGCTTGTCCTTGATGACGTCCGCGACGCCCACCGCACCGGTCGGGTTGGGCCGGGCCGACTGGACGGACCCGAAATGGGCGCACGCCCCCACGGCGAGGATGGCCGCGGCGCCGGCGGCCGCCTCCTCGAGGACCTCCTGGCCGAGGCGGCCTCCGATCGTCAGGTAGATCCCGTTGTCCTTCTGGGGGATCGACCCGGTCACGACGAGGATGTAGCTGCCCCGGTTCTCGTCCATGGCCGTTTGCTTGGCCCGCTCCACGGCGTCGCCGGCGGCGGCCATGAGGGTGTGCTGGTAGTCCAGCGAGATCAGGTCGAGGATCAGGTCCCCGATGGTGGGATCGGAGGTGCGGAGCACGCTCTCCACGCAGCCGGTGCACTCCTGGAGCTGGAGCCAGATCACCGAGGGGCGGCGTACGGCCTGCAGGGCCTTGGCGATCTGGGGGGCCATGGCCTGGCTCAACCCCAGCATGACAGCCAGCTCGCCACAGTACTTGAGGAACGCCCGTCGGCTTACGCCGCGTTTCTCCAGGTGTTCGCCGAGGGTTTCGTTCTCCGTCCAGGGATGGGACGACGGAAAGTACATACGGACGCCTCCCGGTGTGGGTCTTGGAATCCATCGATTTCTATCGAGACCGCGACGGGGCGGGAGCCGTCGGGGACCGCACAATTCCGGGCCGCTGGGTGGGAGGGCAGGCAGCGAAGCCAGGGGTGTCCGCAGCAGTGGGATTCATATGCGCGTCGGGCCGCGATGGCGGCCATAGGGACAACTTCGGACGCGTGTGTGGGGGAATCCCCTTCTCCAAGCCGGGGACTTTCCGACATTCCCGCGATGCGCGGGGACCCCGGGGGCCGTCCCGCGGCCACGGGGTCGAGACGCCGACCACACGGAGGAGGGGCTCGCCGGAGGGAGCCTGGACGGAGGTGGCGGAGTACAGGTTTGCATGAGCAAACTGCCATTCCTGCCCAGAGGCGTCCTCCTGGTCGCCCTCGTCGCGTCCGCCTGCTTCTCGGGCGAAGGAGGGCGGCCGACGCCGCTCCCCGAGTCCGTGCGGGATCTTCCCCTTCGGGAGGTCCCCGCGCCTCATCCCAGCGGAGTCATGGCCCTGGTGATGAGCGGTGACGGGAACTGGGCGCATTTCATCGCCCAGCTGAGCGACACGCTGGCGGCTCGGGGGGTGCCCGTGGTGGGGCTCGAGTCGAGGGCCTACCTGTCCCGTCCGCGGACGCCGGAAGAGACGGCTGCGGACATGGGGCGCGTCATCCGCACCTTTCTCCGCAAGTGGGGTGCGGACAGCCTCCTGGTCGTGGGCTTCTCCCGAGGTGCCGACTTCGCGCCCTTCGTGGTGAACCGGCTACCCCCGGCGCTCCGGCATCGCGTGGTGGCCGTCGGGCTGTTCAGCCCGAGCAAGATGGCCAGCTTCGAGTTCCATCTCATCGACCTGGTGCGCTACAAGCACCGGGACACGGACCTGGACGCGGTGCCCGAAGTGGACGCCCTGGCGCCCACGCCCGTGCTCTGCGTCTACGGCATCAAGGACAAGGACACCCTCTGTCCACTGCTTCCGGAGGGGCTGGCCCGGGTGGTTCCCCGCGATGCGGGCCACCGCCTCCACGATCCGGGCGAATTGGCGGACACGTTGTTGGCGTTCGGACTGGGGATCAGCGACCCCTCGTCAACCCCGCCTCCGTGAACGTGTCGCAGCGGTCGACATCGCCCGTCTCGATCCCGATCTGCAGCCATCGCTGGCGCTGGGCCGACGTGCCGTGGGTGAACGACTCGGGCGCGACCTCCCGTCCGGCTCGCCGCATCAGACGGTCGTCTCCGATGGCGGCCGCGGCGGCCAGGCCCTCCTGGACGTCGCCGGGCTCGAGCACCCGCTGCATGCGGTTGGCGTGATTGGCCCAGACCCCGGCGTAGCAGTCCGCCTGCAGCTCCATGAGCACCTGGAGGCGGTTGCCGGAGGCCTGATCGCCGCGGGCCTGTAGCTGGCGCACCCAGTCCGACGTCCCCGTGAGGGTCTGGATGTGGTGGCCCACCTCATGCCCGATCACATAGGCCTGGGCGAAGTCGCCGGGCCCGCCCATCTGGGCGAGCTCCTCGAAGAAGCTCGTGTCGAGATAGAGCTTCCGGTCCGGCGGGCAATAGAAGGGCCCGGTCGCGGCGGTGGTGAACCCGCACGCCGACTCTACGGCCTGGCTGAACAGGACCATCGTGGGGGGGCTGTAGCGGGAGCCGGCTTCCGCGAAGATCTCCGACCACACGTCCTCGGTCATGCCCAGCACTGCCCCGAGGAACTGGCCCGTCTCGTCGGAGGGAGGGCCGGAAGGGACGGAAGACGCGGGCGGCTGGCTGCCGTCACCGCCCAGGAGTTGCAGGATCTGCTGGGGGTCGCCGCCCAGCAGGATCACGACCAGGAGGATCAGCAGCCCTGCCCCGCCGCCTATCTTGGCTCCGCCCGATACCCTCTGCCCGCGCCGATCCTCGACGTTCCTGCTCTGCCTGCTCTGACGCCAACGCATGGGGATGCCCCGGCCTAGGTTGCCCCGGTACCCAGCGATCGCCCCCGAGGTTACGATGTACCAACGGTCTCTTACCCTTTGGCGGGAGTCAACGGATGGGCATCTTCGACTTCGTGAAAGAAGCGGGAGAGAAGCTCCGGGGGAGCGACGACGACAAGGCCTTCGACGAGGCGCTGGAGGAGCGCCGCAAGGGGAACGCGCTCCTGCGCCTGGTAATGGGCCTGGGGCTGGAGGTGGACCGGCTCGGCATCGACTACGACGACGGGGTGGCCACGATCACCGGCACCGCGGCCGATCAGGCCACTCGGGAGAAGGTCGTGCTCGCTGTAGGCAACACCGCGGGAGTCGCCCGTGTCGACGATCGCATGGAAGTCGCCGAGTCCGCGCCCGAGGCGACCCTCTACACGGTCGTTTCAGGCGACACGCTGTCCAAGATCGCGAAAGCCCATTACGGCGATGCCCGGAAGTACCCGCTCATCTTCGAGGCCAACCGCCCGGTACTCAAGGACCCGGACAAGATCTACGTGGGCCAGGTTCTCAGGATTCCACCGCTCGACACGTAGACGCACCGGACAGCCGACCCCAAAACAAAGAGGAGCCCACGGTGACCATCGCCAAGCACATCGAGATCACGGCAGAGTCCCCCAAGAGCTTCGAAGCAGCGATCCAGGCCGGCGTGAGCAAAGCCGCCGAGACCGTCAAAGGGATCCGCTCGGCCTGGGTGAAGGATCAGCAGGTCCTCGTGGAAGGTGACAAGGTCACGACCTATCGCGTGAACCTGAAGGTCACCTTCATCCTGGATTGAGCGGCCGCTCCGGGTGCCGTCCAGAATGCTGCCACCCCGTCGGCGTCGGGGGCCCCCCGGTCAAACGGGCAGCCCCGCCCCGCACCACTTGCAGTGGCGCGCGTCGGCGTCGTGGCCTTCCCGTCCGCACGCGGCGCATCGGCGGGGGGATGCAGGCCCACCTCGTGCTGCGTAGGCGATCTCGGCGGTGACGATCCCCGTGGGAACGGCGATGATGCCGTAGCCCATGATCATCACCGCGGTTGCGAGCGTCTGGCCGAGCGGCGTCTGCGGCGTGACGTCGCCGAAGCCCACGGTGGTGAGCGTCACCACCGCCCAGTAGACGCCGGCCGGGATGCTGGTGAAGCCCGAGGCGGGCCCTTCGATGAGGTACATGAGCGCGCCCACGATCACCACGATCGTGAGCACGGTGAAGACGAACACGGTGATCTTGAAGCGCGAGGCCCGCAGCGCCATGGCGAGGACGCGCGCCTCGCCCACGTACTGCGCCAGCTTGAGGATCCGGAAGACGCGCAGCACGCGCAGGATGCGCACGACCGTGAGCACCTGCCCGCCCGGAACGACGAGCGAGACGTAGGTGGGCAGGAACGCGAGGAGGTCGATCACGCCGAGGAAGCTCCGGGCGTATCGGAGGGAGCGCGAGACACACCAGAGTCTCAGCGCGTATTCGACCGTGAACGAGACGGTGAACACCCACTCGAGCACCCGGAGAAGGTGGCCCTGGCTCGCGCGGATCGAGGCCACGCTCTCCAGCATGATCGCCACGACGCTGGCGAGGATCGCCAGGATCAACGCAACGTCGAAGGTACGCCCCGCCCGTGTGTCGTGCTCGAAGATCACCTCGTAGGTCCGGCGCCTGCGGGGAGAGGCGTCGGGGGGAGGGCGCAGGCTCAGGGGGTCGTACAAGGTCGCCTCCTGGTCAGTACTCCGCGAAAGCCTCGTCCGGATAGCAGTACAGCCAGCGTTCCCCGGGCTCGGCCGAAGCGACCACGGGGTGTCCGCTCGCCCGGGCGTGGGCGGTGGCGTGCCGGTTCGGGGAGTTGTCGCAGCAGAGGGTCCTGCCGCATTCCTGGCACGTGCGCAGATGTACCCACCCGGAGCCGATCTTCACGCACTCCTCGCACTCGTAGCGCTCCGCCTGCTTGACGCTGGCGATCGCGCGGATGTGGGGGCAGACACCCTCCGAGCTCATGAAACGCCTCCTTGATGGACAGTCGCGTCCTGCGCGGAAGATGCAGCCGGATCGCGACGACGGCCATGCGGCCGGCGCGGGCAGCCGGCCCTCGTCCCCCACGACCCGGAGCCCGAGCGTTCCGGCATCGGGGTCCGTTTTCGTGGCGGTGGCGACGGACGCCACGCAGATTCCCTGTCTCGACGGGACTCAGCCTGGGGGAGGTGCCCATGAAGATCCGCGACATCCTTGACGAGAAGGGTCGGCAGGTCGTGACGGTCGACGAGGACCGCACGGTCCTGGAGGCGGCTCGGACGCTCGCGCACCACAACATCGGCAGCCTGCTGGTGACGCTGGACGGCCGCCCCCAGGGGATCATCACGGAACGCGACGTGCTGAACCTGGCCGCCGCCTCCCCGGCCGCCCTCGAGTCCACCACGGTCGGGTCGGTGATGACGCGCGACCTCATCGTGGCCCACCCGGCCGACGAGCTCCACGCGATGATGGGCGTGATGACCAAGCAGAAGATCCGACACCTGCCGGTCGTGGAGAACGACCGCGTGGTCGGCCTCGTCTCGATCGGCGATCTCCTGAACGCCTGCCGGGTCGTCGCGGAGGAGGAGAACGTACACCTCCGTAGGTACATCCACGGGGGCGTGTAGGATTCGAGGCGCGCGAACGCGGCCGGGAATCGGTGCGCGTATACTGCTCGGCATGGGCGTCGGTGCGGCCCTCGGCGGGGTCCTCGGCGAGCATGTGACGCCGCTGGAAGCCATCGGCGACGTCTTCATCCGGCTGCTCATGATGGTGGCGCTCCCCCTGGTGGCCTTCAACCTGCTGGCGGGGCTCACCACGCTCACCGACGTCCGTGCGTTCGGCCGGCTGGCGGCGAAGCTGTTCGCGTACTTCGCGGGCACCACCGCCGTGGCGCTCCTCCTGGGGCTGGCGGCCATGGAGATCCTCACGCCCGGCGCGGGGATGACCGCCTCCGCGGCCGTGGCGCGCGACGTCGGGCCCCCGCCCACCGTGACGGGGATCCTCGTGAGCCTGATTCCCGCGAATCCCTTCGCGGCGCTGGCGGAGGGCAACGTGACCCAGGTGGTGGTCGCGTCGGTGCTGCTCGGGGTGGCGGCGCTCCACCTTCCCGACCGTCCCCGCCTGCTGCTCACCACGCTGTTCGCGGACCTGTCCGCGCTCTTCCGCCGCATGGTGGACATGATCCTGGTGGTGGCGCCCTGGGGGATCGGCGCGCTCATGGCGGTGGCCGTAGGACGGTACGGGGCGCTCCTGTTCGGCCCGATGGCGCGCTTCGTGGGTGGGGTGTGGGGCGCCCAGCTGGCGATGGTGTGTGTCTACATGGCGCTGCTCGCGCTCCTCTCCGGGTGGCGACCGCTCGCCTTCCTGCGGGCGAGCTGGCCGGTGTGGGCCACCACCGTGGCGACCACCTCGAGCATGGCGTCGCTCACCGTCTCGCTCGAGGTGGCGGAGACGATGCGCCTGCCGCGGCCGCTCTACTCGTTCGCCCTCCCCCTGGGTGCACAGATCAACAAGGACGGGACGGCGATCATGCTCATGGGGGTTCTCTTCTTCACCGCCCAGGCGGCCGGCGTGACGCTCACCTTCGGTGAGGTCGTCACGGGGCTCACGATGGGCTTCGTCCTCTCGGCGGGCTCCGGGGGCATCCCCGGAGGCGGCTTCGTGGTGGCGCTCATCCTCGTGCGGGCCTTCGGGCTTCCGCTGGAGCTGGCGGCCATCGTGGGCGGCATCTACCGTCTCGTGGACATGGGCAACACGACGGTGAACGTCATGGGCGATCTGGTGGGCACGGCCATTCTCGCACGCTCGGAGACAGGCACGTGAAGGAGGTGCGCGGTCTCTTCCCCGGCACGGAGGATCAGGTGTACCTCGACGTGTCGCTGCGCGGTCTCGTGCCCACGCCGGTGGTCGAGGCCGCCGAGGCCCACCTGCGGGAGCGGCTCATGGGCACCGGAGAGAAGGCCGCCTTCCATGCCTCGGTGGAGCGCGCGCGCGCCCTCCTGGCCGAGCTGATCGGAGCGGAGGCCGACGAGGTCGCCATCACGAAGAACGTCTCGGAGGGCCTCAACGTCTTCGCGTCGAGCCTGCCGTGGGAGCCCGGCGACAACGTCGTGCTGTGTGCCGACCTGGAGCACCCCAACAACGTCTTCCTGTGGTACAACCTGCGGAAGCTCAGGGGTGTCGAGGTGCGCCGCGTGGACCCGGTCGACGGGCACGTGCCGGTGGGGGGAATGGCCGCGGCGATGGACGCGCGCACCCGCGTGGTGACCGTGCCCCACGTGACGTTCTCGCCGGGCTTCCTCACCGACGTGCGCGGCCTGGCGGATGCGGCCCACGCCCACGGCGCCCTGGTGCTGGTGGACGCCGCCCAGTCCGTGGGTGCCATCGCGACCGACGTCGGCGCGCTCGGCACGGACGCCCTGGCCGTGGGGACGCAGAAGTGCCTCCTGTCCCTGTACGGCTTCGGATTTCTCTACGTCCGCCGCGACGTGGCCGAGGCGATGGTTCCCTCCCACGTCGCGCGCTACGGCATGGACCTGGGTACCGACGCCGGCGAGACGGCGCGCAGCGACGGCGACCTGCCGTACGCGCCCGCCGCGCGGCGCTTCGACGTGGGCAACTACAACTACCTCGGTGCCCGGGCGGCGGCGGCGGCGCTCGAGCTGATCCGGGACATCGGCGTCGGGCGTATCGAAGCGCACGTGCGCGGCCTGGCGGCTCGCCTGGCCGGAGGGCTGCTGGAGCTGGGCCTCCCGGTGGTGGGCGGCGCTCCCGGACCCCACCTCGCCCACATCGTCGCCGTGGGGGAGAGCGGGGGCGGGCATCACGATTCCGCCGACGATCCGGCCATGAACGCGCTCTACGCCCACCTGCGCGCGAACGGCGTGCGTCTCTCCGTGCGGAAGGGCGTGCTGCGGATGTCGGTGGGCGTGTACAACGACGCGGCCGACATCGAGCGCGTGCTGGAGCTGACCCGGAGCTGGGGCCGAGGCGGGTCGTGACGGCGCCGGTCGATGAACCTTGCGAGCCGTGCCGGCGACTATATTATTAACAGTGTTAAAAAAACTGCCCAGTCGGAGCTGGCATGGCGAAGCCGGACAACCTCGGAGAGTTCGAGCAGCTGGCGCTGCTCGCCGTTCTGCGTCTGGGGGACGAAGCCTACGGCGCGCGCCTCCAGGAGGTCCTGGAGGAGCGGGCGGGCCGGGAGGCTTCGGTGAGCGCCATCTACATCACCCTCACGCGGCTCCAGGAGAAGGGGCTGGTGTCGTCGTGGATGGGGGAGCCCACGGAGGTGCGGGGGGGCAAGGCGCGCCGTCACTTCCGCGTGGAGCCGGCCGGTCTGGCGGCCCTCGACGAGGCCCGGAATCGGCTGCTCCGCATGTGGGAGGGGCTGGAAGAACTTGCGATGGACGCGGGTGGGGGCGGTGTCGGGGAATAGGCGTGCGCCGCCCCGGATCGCCGAGGCGCTCGCCGGCCTCCTGGCTCCCACGGCCATTCGCGAGGAGTTGACCGGGGACCTGCGGGAGCGGTTCGCGGCGATCGCCCGACGAAACGGACGCCGCTCGGCGGTGCGGTGGTACTGGCGTCAGGTCCTGGCACTCCGTCCCCGGGCGCTTCGGCGCCAGGTGGGGCGTGCGGGGCTTGATGGGGGTGCTGTCGGGACCCTGCGACGGGAAGGAGGGGGGATGATGGGTGGCTCGTGGGGATTGGAGATGCGACAGGCCGTGCGCAGCCTGCGGCTGCGTCCCGGCGCCTCGCTCACGGTGACGATCACCGTCGCCTTGGCGGTCGGCGCCACGACCGCCGTGTTCAGCGTGGTCGACGGGGTGCTCCTCGAGCCGCTGCCCTTCCCGGAGCCGGGCCGCCTGGTGCGCGTCTGGCAGACGAAGGCGAGCTGGATGGATTCGCCCCGTCCGCAGCTGCGCTCGTTCGCCGAGCACTTCCCGTTCTCGGTTCCCACCTTCGCAGACGTGCAGGCGCAGACCCGAGAGCTGTCGGCGGTGGGCGCATTCGCCGGAACGGCGCGTACGTTCCGGGACGACGGCCGCCCGGAGGTGGTCCGGGGCGAGCGGGTCACGTCGGGTCTGTTCCGGGCGCTGGGGGTCGAGCCGCTCCTCGGCCGCTACCTCATTCCCGACGACGACCGACCGGGCGCCGAGCCGGTCATCGTCCTCTCCTACGGCACGTGGAGGGACCGCTTCGGGGCCGCCCCGGACATCGTCGGGCGCGAGCTGCACCTGGGGGCGGAGACGCGCACCGTGGTGGGCGTGATGCCCAGCGGGTTCTCCCTTCCGGGAGCCGGAGACGCGTTCTGGATCTCCCTTCCCGAGGACGAAAAGCCTGGAGAGCGCGACAGCCGCTCCTTCTCCGTGGTGGGCCGCCTCCGGCCGGGAGCCACCGTGGCGAGCGCAGAAGCCGAGATGGACGCCATCGCCGCTCGGCTCGCAGCGGCCTACCCCGACGATCAGGGTGATCTGGGCGCTCGGGTCGAGACGCTGCTCGACGCGGTGGTGGGAGACGTGCGCGCCACGTTGTGGCTCCTCCTCGGAGCCGTGGGCCTGGTATTGGTCATCGCCTGCGTGAACATCGCCAATGTGCTCGCGGTGCTCGGCCTCGCCCGCAGGAGCGAGCTGGCCGTGAAGGCGGCCCTGGGCGCCGGTTCGGGGCGCCTGGCACGAGGGCGGTTGGTCGAGAGCCTCCTCCTGGTATCGGCCGGGGGTGCATTGGGCGTGGGCCTGGCGGCTCTTGCGCTTCCGGCGCTCGCCTCCGCCCTGCCACCCGACCTGCCGCGCAGGGACGATGTCACGCTGAACGCGGCGGTGGTGGTGTTCGGGATCGGCGTGACCGTCCTCACCTCCGTCCTGGTGGGCCTGATCCCCGCCTTCCAGGCGAGCCGGCTCGAGCCGGCTCGCGTCCTGGGCGAGTCGGGGCGGAGCCTGGCCGGAGGCTGGAGTGGTGTCCTTCGCTCCGGGTTCGTCGCCGCCGAGGTCGCACTCGCCTTCGTGCTCATGGTGGGCGCCGGGCTCCTGGGCAGCTCTTTCGCCCGGCTCTGGCACGTGGATCGCGGCTTCGACACCGAGGGCCTGATCGAAGCGGTCATCGTGCCCGACAGGGAGCGGTATCCGGAGACCGCCGATCGGGATCGCTTCACCTCCGAGCTGCGCACGCGGCTGAGCGCGATCCCGGGGGTCGAGGTGTCGGCCACGAGCCAGGTGCCGCTGAGCGGCTCGGCCTCTTCCACCACCTACCTGGTGGACCGGGCCGGCGCTCCGCCCGACAGCGCGTCGGGCGTGCTGCGCTCGGAGGTGCTGGACAACTACTTCGGCGTCATGCGGATCCCCATGGTGGCCGGTCGTCCATTCCGGCCCACGGACGTGGCGGACGCGCCTCCCGTGGCCATCGTGAACGAGGCGATGGCGCGGGAGTGCTGGCCCGGCGAGTCCGCGCTCGGCAAGCGCGTGCGACACGACGACGACGACCCCTGGATGACCGTGGTGGGCGTGTCCGGCGACGTGCGCCACATGCGGCTGGATACCCCGGTGGAGCCCAAGCTGTACCTGCCGGCTGCGCAATCTTCGCAGCCGGCCACTTCGTGGGTCATCCGGGCTCGGGGTGAGCTCGACGGCGTCGTGCAGCTGGCGCGCGACGCGGTGGCCGAGGTGTCCCCGGACACGCCGGTGTGGCGCGTGCAGATCCTCGAGGAGCGCATCGCGTCGTCGGTTGCGGTGCCCAGGTTCCGGGCCTGGTTCGTCATCGGGCTGGCCGGAATGGCGGCGGTCCTGGCGCTCCTGGGTGTCTACGGCGTCACGAGCTTCGCGGTGTCGCAGCGCACGAGGGAGATCGGGGTGCGCATCGCCCTGGGCTCCGAGCCCCGTGCGGTGGTGCGCCGCATCGTATGGCGAGGGCTCCGTCCGACCGCGACAGGCCTGGCCCTCGGTCTGGCCGTGGCCGTCCCCGCGAGCAGGCTCGTGTCCGGCTTCCTGTTCGAGATCGAGCCAACCGATCCCGCCACGTTCGCGGCCACGGCCGTGCTCGTCGCGGCGGTCAGCGCCATCGCAGCGTACGTGCCCGCACGCCGTGCGACCTCGGTGGATCCGGTGACGGTGTTGAAGGCGGAGTAGCACCTTCCCTAGGTTGAACGGGTGCTCCTCCCGCCCCCGATCCGTGTATGCCCAAGCCGGCGATCCCGCGTCGCGGCGCTGCCCTCGTCCTCCTGGCCTCTGCGGTGCCCGGGATGGTGGCCGCCCAGACGATCCTCAACGTGGAGCGCCTCCAGCCCCGAGCCACACACGGCTGGCACGCCGGCGTCGAAGGCTCCCTCGATGTCGGGCGGGGGAACGACGCCCACACCAACATCCTCGCGGGCGTGGCCGCCGGCTATCGGTGGCCCCGTGACTGGCTGAGGGTGTTCGCCGGCATCAGCTACAAGGAGAAGGACGACGGGAGCCTGGACAACGACCGATACCTCCACGTCCGCTACAACCACTGGTGGCGGACGCGGCTTCAGTCCTTCCACTTCGGTCAGCTCCAGGAGAACCACACGGGCGTGCTACGTGAGCGGCTCCTGCTGGGGAGCGGCCTTCGGCTCCGCCTGTGGGAGACGACGCCGACGACGTTCGACGTGGGAACCGGCGTGATGTACGAGCACGAGAATCTCGACGCCGCCAGGATCGAGGACGACCATCCGGCGGAGGAACGCGTCCTGCGCATGGCCAACCTCCTCGTGCTCAACCGCAGGCTGAGCGACGACGTTCGCGTCGTGGGCGTAGGATACGTCCAGCCGCGACTGGACGACTTCGGAGACACGCGCACGCTCGGCGACCTCTCGGTCCTCATCGCCGTGACCGACCAGGTCGACCTCGCGGTGCGCTTCCAGTGGCGCCACGACACACGGCCCCCGGGCGGCGTCCTACCGGACGACTTCTCGTTCACCTCGGGGTTCACGGTGTCCCTGAGGTAGCGGCTGTAGCGTGACCCCCCACGCGCGGTTCCGCGTCTCCGTCCGCGCGCGCTATCATTGCCCCACGATGCTCGCCGGTCCGCGCGCCCGTCCGGCCCCGCTCCCCCGGCAGACCCTCGCCGGAGCTCCGACATGGGAACCGACCCCAATTCCCTCTACATCGGCGTGGCCCTGGACGAGGCCACCGGCGAGGCGACCTCGGACCGCATCGAGCTCCCGCGCCACGACCTGACCACGCACGGCGTCATCGTCGGGATGACCGGCTCGGGCAAGACCGGCCTCGGCGTCGTCCTTCTCGAGGAGATCCTGGGCTCGGGCCTCGGCGCCCTCATCCTCGACCCGAAGGGGGACATGGGAAACCTGGCGCTGTGCTTCCCGGAGACGACGGGCACGGCGTTCGAGCCGTGGGTGGACGACGCCGAGGCTGCGCGCGAGGGCATGAGCCGGACGGAGCTGGCGGCCCGCACCGCGGAGCGGTGGCGGACGGGGCTGGCGCGGTCGGGGATCGACGCGGCGGCCATGCACCGCTATCGCGACGCCGTCGACTTCCGGATCTTCACGCCAGGTTCCACGGCTGGCACACCCCTGGACATCCTCGGCGACCTGTCCGCGCCGGCCGCCTCGTGGGACACGGACGCGGAAGCCCTCCGGGAGGAGATCGAGGGCCTCGTCTCCGGCCTGCTCGTCCTCGCGGGGATCGACGCCGATCCCCTCACCAGCAGGGAGCACATCCTGCTGTCGAACCTGGTCGAGCATTCCTGGCGTGAGGGCGTGGACCTCGACCTCGCGGCCCTTCTCACGCAGATCCAGACCCCGCCGCTCCGCCGCCTGGGCGTCTTCGAGATGGAGACGTTCTATCCGGCGAAGGACCGCATGGCGCTGGCCATGCGCCTGAACGGCTTGATGGCCTCGCCGTCGTTCGCCGGCTGGCTGGAGGGCGAGCCCCTCGACATCGGGTCGATGCTGAGGGCGCCAGACGGACGGCCGCGCGCGAGCGTCGTGTATCTGTCCCACCTGACCGAGACGGAGCGGCAGTTCGTGGTGACGCTCCTGTTGTCCAAGATGGTGACGTGGATGCGGCGGCAGGCGGGCACGTCGGACCTGCGGGCGCTGGTCTACATCGACGAGGTCTTCGGCCTGGCGCCGCCTACGGCGGAGCCGCCGTCGAAGAAGCCGATGCTCACGCTCTTCAAGCAGGCGCGCGCCCACGGCGTGGGGATGGTGGTGGCGACGCAGAACCCGGTGGACCTGGACTACAAGCTCATGTCCAACGCGGGAACGTGGATGGTGGGCCGCCTGCAGACCGAGCGCGACAAGCTGCGGATCATCGAAGCGCTGCGCTCCGCGGCTGGAGACATCGACGTCGGCGAATGGGACGCCCGCATCGGCGCGCTCGGCAAGCGTCAGTTCCTTCTGAAGAGCGCGGGGTCCGCGCGTCCGCGCCTCTTCACCACACGCTGGGCGATGTCCTACCTGCGCGGGCCCGTGACCCGCGCCGAGCTCGTCCGCCTGCGCGAAGACTCGGGTGGGCCGCGGCGCGCCGAGGCCGCGTCCGCCGCGCCAACGACCCCGTCTCCCGAACCGGAGCTGGCCGCGGACGAGAGCCCGATGCCCCCGTCCACGGCTCCGGGCATCCGGGTGGCATATCTCGATCCCGGAGCTCCGTGGGCAGGGACGCCGGCGTGGCCGCCGGCGCCAAGCGCCTCGAAGCCGGCGCCGCGGTGCGTGTGCGCCTGCTCTTCGACGATGCGCGCGCCGACCTGCGCCACGAGGAGGAGTGGGAGGCGGTGCTCTTCCCCCTCGGCGCGTCGTCCCGTCCCGAAGAGGCCAGGGTCGTGGACTACGACGACCGGGACTTCCGGGACGAGCCGCCCGAGGGGGCCACGTACGTGGTTCCGCGGGCCGGCATCCAGAAGGCGGACTTCTTCCGTGATCTCGGGAAGGACCTGGAAGAGTATCTCTACCGTTCCCGGACGGTGAAGCTGCTGCGCAACGACGATCTCAAGCTCGTCTCCAGGATCGGCGAGTCGGACGAGGCGTTCGTAGCGCGCTGTATGGAGGCCGCGGAGGACGCGGCCGATGCCGAGGCGGCCAAGCTGCGCGACAAGTTCGAGAGCCGGCTGGACACCGCGCGGAGACGGAAGGAGGAGACGGAGCGCCGGGTCCGTGAGCTCGAGGTGGACGTCGGTCAGCGGACGCAGCAGGAGGTGATCGCGGGCGCCGGCGAGGTCCTCTCCATGTTCCTCGGCGGGCGCCGACGCGTCCGCAGCCTGTCGGGTGCCGCCTCCCGGCGATCCCAGACGCGCCGGACACAGGAGCGCCTGCGCAGCGCCGAGGAGAAGCTCGAGGACTACGACGAGGCCATCAGGGAGCTGGAGGAGGATCTCACCGAGGAGATCGAGAAGGTGTGGGACAGGTGGAAGAACGCCGCGGGAAGCGTGGAGACCCTCGAGGTGCCCCTCGAAAAGAGCGACATCCGCATCGACGAGATCGTGCTCTTCTGGGCTGCGAGGCAGTAGGGAGATTCGAACCGGCCGGGCGGGCGAACCCTCCCGGCCACCGGGCGATGTGACTTTTCGATTCGTCCATGGTCTATTGGGGCCGAGCGCCCGGGAACCGGGCTGCGTCGGCGAACGAGCCCTCAGTGCCGGAACGGCGAAAAGGAGAGGAGACGATGCTCAAGGAGTTCAAGGAGTTCGCCATCAAGGGGAACATGCTCGACATGGCGGTCGGGATCATCGTCGGTGCCGCGTTCGGCACGATCATCCAGTCGCTCGTGAAGGACGTCCTCATGCCGCCGATCGGGCTGCTGCTGGGAGGCGTGGACTTCAGCGACTTGTTCGTGACGCTCCGCTCCGGCGCCGTGCCCGGTCCGTACGCGACGCTGGCGGCGGCGCAGGAGGCGGGCGCGGTAACGATCAACTACGGGGTGTTCGCCAACGCCGTGATCTCGTTCCTCATCGTCGCGTTCTCCGTCTTCATGGTCGTGCGGTCCTTCAACAGGTTGAAGCGCAAGGAAGAAGCAGCTCCCCCCGCTCCGCCCGTTCCCTCCGCCGAGGAGAAGCTGCTGGGTGAGATCCGGGACCTGCTGAAAGCCCGCGCCTGAGGGATTCGAACCCCAATCCATGGAGTGATTGCATGACCTACGCAGGCAGTCGGCGTCGGTGGGGCCTCATCTTCCTCGCGCTGGCGGCCACCGTCGCGACGGCGGGACCGGCTGCGGCGCAGGAGCCCATCATCTGGGAGAACTCCACGGAGCTCAGCTTCGTGTCTACCGGGGGCAACGCGTCGGCGAGCACGCTGGGCCTGAAGGGCACGCTGGCCGGGACGAAGGGCCCGAGCACGATCAAGTTCGAGGTGGGCGGGATCCGCAGCTCCATCGACGTCACCACCCGCACGGCCACGGGTACCCCGACCAGCTTCACGGTCAACGAGACCACGGTTTCCCAGGTCACGGCCGAGAACTACCTCGCGCGGGGCCGCTACGATCGGAAGATCGACGACGCGTTCCTGTTCGCCGGTGCGGGCTGGGACCGGAACACCTTCGCCGGCATCAAGAACCGCTACTCCCTCGTCGCGGGCATCGGACGCGCGCTGTTCGATGGGGAGACCGGTCACCTGAAGGCCGACATCGGCGGGACCTACACGATCCAGAAGGACGTGGACCCGGTCCCGGGCGCGAGCGACGGGTTCGGCGGCGTGCGCGTGAACGTCGACGCCCTGCGGCACCTGTCCGCCTCCGCCGACTACGCGTCCGCGCTGATCGTCGACGAGAACCTCGCGGACACACAGGACCTGCGCGCCGACTGGACCAACTCGATCACGGTCGCGCTTTCCCAGAAGCTTGCGCT
Organism: uncultured Gemmatimonadales bacterium; assembly: GCA_963848895.1. Lineage (GTDB taxonomy): Bacteria > Gemmatimonadota > Gemmatimonadetes > Longimicrobiales > Gaopeijiaceae > SZUA-318. The sequence continues at coordinate 113,238 of CAWKGE010000003.1, read as the reverse complement.
CAAGACGTCACTCCAGCTGCTCTTCGACAACCTGCCGTCGCTCCGGAGGGTGCCCCTCTTCGACAGTAGCGGCACGGCGACGGGCACGACCGTGTCCACGCCCGGTGACAAGCTCGACCGGGCCGTAACGCTGACGCTGGTGATCAAGCTGTAGGGAACACCGGGGGGTGTGGGGAGGGTCTCCTTCCCCACGCTCCCCGGATCTCCGATATTCGCGGTGATCTCCTGCCCACCATCCGCGGATGAGCGGCGTCCGGCCGCGAGGAGGTCACGTGCGGAACCATCCGCTCCTGCAGATCCCCCTCTTCCTCCTTCCCTTCTCGATCCTCGGCCTGGCCGGGTGTGGCGGCCAGAGCGACGACGGTACCGGGCCCGACCAGATCGGCGGTGTCGAGTTCGATATGCTGGCGGCCGTGCTCCAGGGTGAGCTGAGCGGTGCCGGCATGTCGATGATGTTGCCCAGCGGCCCTCCGGGCTGCCTGAGCGTCTCGTCCGTCGACGATTCCGACGCCGACGGGGTGCCGGACGACGCGGACTTCGTCTTCGCGGCGTCGGAATGCACGTTCACGTTCGACGACGGGTACGGCACCACCGCGGGGCGGGTCCGCGTCGTGGATCCCGGGACCGGCGTCTTCGGCTTCTCCGCTACGCTGAACGGTCTCGCCTACACCATCGCCGTCGACGGCAGCGGGGATTCCCCCGCCGAGACGCGGGTCAGGAGCCTCACCGGCCAGCGCACCGTCGGGGGCTCGCCGGGTCGGGCGACGCTCACGCAGAACGTCCAGCTGACCTACACGGTCACGAACCGACCCTCGGCCACGGCCAGCGAGACGTGGCAGGCCGCCTTCAATCCCGCGCAGGGGGCCAGCGTGGCCTTCGGCCTGGGCGCGCGGCTGCCCGACGGCGGTACCACGATCACCGGGCCGATGACGTGGACGCAGAGCGGGAACACGGTCACGCTGGCGCTCACGACCACGACGCCGATCTGGTTCGATCCGGCCTGCGAGTCGCCGTTCCCGTCCGCGGGGGAGGTGCACGCCCAGGTCGTCTCCGGTGGGCCCGCCGGCTACGTCCGGATCGCGTGGACGAGCTGCGGAGGCCAGACGGAGGTCGACTTCATCGAGCCGTAGCCTCGCGCCATCGACTCCCTTGTGCGCAGGTCTCGCGCGGGGGTAGATAGGCGCACTTCGGCACTGCTGCCCCCCCGGTCCGGTCCGGGAGCGGCATACCCCCCGGGCCACCGGAGAATGCCCTCGCCGCGACGCGTCGGTCCGTCCTCAAGAAAGGACATCCGGATCAGAGGATTGCGGCTGTCCGATGGCGGTCCGAGGCCTGTAATCTCATGTACGACCATGAGTTAGGGGGCATGAGGCCCGCTCGGGTACGCTCCGTGCCTTCTTCTCCCCACGAGCGACCGCGATGGACGCGGTCCCGAACAGAAGGGACGACGGGAGGCGATCATGAGACACGCACGGGTGAGCGCGATGGCCTTGATGCTGGCCGCTCTGCCGGCCAGGGCCGAGTCGCAGAGCGACTGGTGGGACTGGACCCTGCAGGACCTGGCGGTCCAGGTTCGCGTGGAGATCGGCGACGGGCCGGCGCGGGTGCGCGGGGTGCCGGACGTGGTGTACGCGGAGCCTCGGGTGGCCGTCCCCCGTCGCGTGGAAGACCGCTACGACGATCGGTATCGGGATCGCGACCGCAAGGCCGGAAAGGGACCGGCGTTCTGCCGCAGCGGCGCCGGCCATCCGGTGCACGGACGCCGCTGGTGCGTGGAGAAGGGCTACGGCCTCGGTGGGGCGAAGGCCCACGCCGTACCGCTGGGAGCGCCAGTACTGGAACGACGTCTACTTCGGCCGTCAGTGGTACCGGACGCGCCCGGACTACGTGGACGGGCGGCTACTCGTCGACGTGCTGGGCCGCGGCACCTACGCCCGCCTGGACCTCATGCGGGAGCGCATGGGTGCCCGGTACGCCCTCACCGGGCGGTGGGTCCGTCCCAACCGTGGGGCGTTGGTGCTCCAGGTCCGCTCGGGCTCGACGGCCATCGCCGAGCTCAGCGACCTGAACGGCGACGGCCGGGTGGACGTGGTGATGGTGGCGCGCTGGTAGGAGAGGGTGCCAGGTTGGGCGCCGCCGGAGCCTCGTGAGCCCCGGCGGCGCTCGGTCCGGTCTAGCCCGACGAGCCCCGAATCCCCACCGAGGAGCACGTCGTGCCGGACCGTACCGCGTTTCCCGATCGTGCCGAGATGGACGCCGTTCTCGAGCACTTCCAGCACAGCGCACGAGACTACCTGGACGCGGTGGACGGGCGGCCCGTCCTCGATCCGCGGGCCGCGGAGGCCGCGGCCCGGTTCCACATCGGGCTTCCGGAGCGGGGGATCGGCGCGGCCGCGGCGCTGGAGGAGCTCTACGCCCAGGGGCTCGCGGCGACGGCGACGACCTCCGGGCCTCGCTTCTTCCATTGGGTGACGGGGGGATCGACCCCGGCCGCCATGGGTGCGGACTGGTTGACGGGCCTGCTCGATCAGCAGGGCTACGCCTGGCTCGGCTCGCCGCTGGCCGTGGAGCTCGAGCTCGTCACGCTGGACTGGCTCAAGGAGCTGTTCGGGCTCCCGCCGGGCTGGGCGGGCGTGACGGTCACGGGAGCCAGCATGGCGAACTTCGTCGGGCTGGCCGCCGCGCGTCAGTGGTGGGGTGAGCGCCATGGCGTGGACGTCTCCGAGCACGGGCTGGCGGGGCTGCCCCCGATGCCGGTGCTCTCCGGAGGCTACATCCACGCGAGCGCGGTCAAGGTGCTCGCCATGCTCGGCGTGGGACGGGCGCAGGTGGACCGACACGTCCGGGACACGGTCGGCCGCGTGGACCTGGACTCGATGGAGCGCCGCCTGAAGGCCCTGGACGGAGCGCCGGCCGTGATCGTCGCCGTGGCGGGGGAGGTCAATGCCGGGGACTTCGACCCCATCGACGAGATGGCCGACCTGGCCGCGGAATACGGGGCGTGGCTCCACGTCGACGGTGCGTTCGGCCTGTTCGCCGCGGTCTCGCCCCGCACCCGGTCGCTGGTGGCCGGCGTGGAGCGTGCGCACTCCGTCACCGTGGACGGACACAAATGGTTGAACGTCCCTTACGACAGCGGCTACGCCTTCGTGCACGACAGGGCGATGCTGGCCCGCGCGTTCGCGTACACGGCTCGGTACCTCGCCGACCCCGACGATCCGCGGCCCAACATGGGAGGCCTTGGGCCGGAGAGCTCGCGACGGGCCCGCTCGCTCGCGGTGTGGGCGACGCTGCGAGCCTACGGGCGGGAAGGGTACCGCGCCCTGGTGGAGGGCCACCTGGACCTGGCGTCGGAGCTGGCGGAGCGCATCGACGCGTCCCCGGACCTGACACGCCTCGCGGACGTCCCGCTGAACGTCGTGTGCTTTCGCTACGACCCCGGCGGCCTCGGCGAGTACGAGCTCGATCGCCTGAACGAACGCCTCGCCGAGCGCATCTTCGAGGATGGCCGGGTCGCTGCGGGCGCCACGACGTACGGAGGACGCGTTGCGCTCCGCCCGACGATCGTGAACTGGCGCACGCGCAGCCGGGACGTGGCCTTCTTCGTGGACGTGGTCCGCGAGCTGGGCGCGTCCGTGGGATCCGACTAGGCGGCGGGACCCCGCCTGCGCTCGGCCGCCGGCGCTAGATTGTCAGGGACCCTCCCTCCCTCGGCACACCCGGAGCCAACTTGGGAGAGACCGTTTCCTTCGGGATGATCGCGCTGCTGGCGCCGCTGATCCTGCTGGTCGCGGGCGCCTACGCGTCGGTCGGTCTCGGAGGCGGGACCGGCTATCTGGCGGTGATGGCCCTCGTGGGCATGCCGCCGCGCGTTCTGGCACCCACCGCGCTGGTCCTGAACATCGTGGTCACGGGCGTGGCGCTGCTGCGCTTCGGGCTCGCCGGCCGGCTCCGCTGGCGGCTACTCCTGCCTTTCCTGATCACCGCGCTTCCGGCCGCGTTCGTTGGAGGCCTGCTGAGCGCCGACCGCCGCGTGTTCCTGGGGGTGCTGTCCGGAGCGCTCGTGCTCGCAGGCCTGGCCATGCTGCGCACCGCCGCACGCGCCCATGAGCGTGACGACCTCCCGCGCCCTGCCCACCTCTACGGCGTCGCGCTCCCCGCCGGCGTCGCGATCGGGGTCGTCTCCGGGTTCCTGGGGATCGGCGGTGGCGTCTTCCTCGGCCCGCTGGTGCTGCTCCTCGGGTGGGCCGGCCCCAAGCAGGTCGCAGCCATGAACTCATGCCTGATCCTGGTGGTGTCGGCCGTGGCGCTGGCTGCCCACGGGCTGCGCGGCGGGATCCAGTATCGGCGTCGTCGCGCCCCTCGGCGTCGCCGCGCTCGTGGGCGGCCTCGTCGGCGCGACGCTGGCGGAGAAGAGGCTCTCGGCGCTGCAGCTCCAGCGGCTGTTCGCCGCGATCGTCCTCATCGCGGCGCTCAAGGCCGGGTGGGACGCGCTGGCGGGTTGATCGCGGACGACGGGGGCGGGCCCTTGTCGCATCTCCTGCTCGGCGCTACGCGGGCTCACCACCGTACGGTCACGCTGGAGAGGCTCAACCGGTGCGCGAGCCTCCAGATGACGCGCTGTCCCGGTGCGACCTGGATCAGCTCCGTCATGAAGCGATCCTGGCTCCCCAGAGGGTCGGCCATGAGACGGATCGCGCCCGCCTGGCCCAGTTCGGCGGGGGACACGCTGAAGACGCGTCGCTCACCCGAACCGACCGACCCGAGCGGGATGGGAGTGCTGCCGCGTACCAGGTAGACGCGCATGTCCTGGACGTGATCGTCCACGACCTCGACGGTGATCCCGACGGAGCCCGCCGGAACGGGGCGGAAGGGGTCCGGCGCGGTCTTCGGGGCGCAGGCGGAAACGGCCGACAGCAAGAGGTAGAGGGCGCCGCGGCGGATTCGATGGACGGCTCGGGCAGGGGCAGGCATGGCAGGGTCCTCCGATCCGAAGGGAAGACCGGCCGGGCCCGAAGCACCGGTGCGTGCGCCGACCCGAGGGGTCCGACCACACGATGGCCGCGAGGCGTCGGCGATCTCCCTACGAACCGTTACGTAGCCGCGCGGGCCGAGCGGAGCAGTGGCGGCCGACGCGCGACGCAGGTGGGGGACGGGTCGGGCGTCGATTCCCTATATTGATGCGTCCTGTGGCGACCCCCTTCCACGCCACGCCTCGAGCCACACCCGACATCGATCTCCATGAGCAAGTCACCGCCGATCATCTATACCTGGACCGACGAAGCCCCCGCCCTGGCGACCCACGCGTTCCTCCCCGTCATCCGCGCGTTCGCGGGCGCGACGGGCGTGCCCGTGGAGACCCGGGACATCTCCCTGGCCGGCAGGATCCTCGCGCTCTTCCCCGACGGTCTGAGCGAGGAGCAGAGGGTCCCCGACGACCTCGCCGAGCTGGGCCGCCTGGTGGAGACGCCCGAGGCCAACGTCATCAAGCTGCCCAACGTCAGCGCGTCCGTCCCGCAGATGAAGGCGTGCATCGCCGAGCTGCAGGCCAAGGGCTACGCGCTGCCCGCCTATCCCGAGGAGCCGCGCAACGACGAGGAGCGCGCGATCAAGGCGCGCTACGACAAGGTGAAGGGGAGCGCCGTGAACCCGGTGCTGCGCCAGGGCAACTCGGACCGGCGCGCCCCCAGGTCCGTGAAGGAGTTCGCCCGGAAGAACCCGCCGCGCATGCGGCCGTGGCCGGAGGACTCGAAGACGCACGTGTCCACCATGAGCGCCGGCGACTTCCGGCACAACGAGACGCTCGATCACGCTGTCGGCGCCCACCACGGCGCGGATCGAGCACGTCGCGAAGGACGGCACGGTCACGGTGCTCAAGGAGTCCCTTCCGCTCCTGGCGGGCGAGGTGCTCGACGGCACGTACATGAGCAAGCGCGCGCTCGTCGAGTTCCTGCGCGAGCAGGTCGCGGACGCCAAGGAGAAGGGCGTGCTGTTCTCGCTGCACATGAAGGCGACGATGATGAAGGTCTCCGACCCCATCATCTTCGGCCACGCGGTGCGGGTCTTCTTCGACGACGTCTTCGCGAAGCACGCGGCACGTCTCGAGGAGCTCGGCGTCGACCCCGAACAACGGGTTCGGCGACGTGCTCGCGAAGATCCAGGAGCTCCCGGAGGCGCAGCGCGCGGCCATCGAGGCCGACATCCAGGCGGCGTACGAGAACGGGCCGGCGATCGCGATGGTGGACTCGGACCGGGGCATCACGAACCTGCACGTGCCCAGCGACATCATCATCGACGCGTCCATGCCGCCGATGATCCGCGACTCGGGCCGCATGTGGAACGCCGGGGGCGAGCTGCAGGACTGCAAGGCCGTGATCCCCGACTCGAGCTACGCCGGCATCTACGACGCGGTGGTGAAGGACTGCCAGGCGCACGGCCAGTTCGATCCGGCCACCATGGGCAGCGTGCCGAACGTGGGCCTCATGGCGCAGAAGGCCGAGGAGTACGGCTCGCACGACAAGACCTTCGAGATCGCGGCGGACGGCACCGTGCGGGTGGTGGACGCGGAGGGGAACGCGCTCCTCGAGCAGGCGGTGGAGGAGGGCGACATCTGGCGCGGCTGCCAGGCCAAGGACGCCGCCATCCGCGACTGGGTGAAGCTCGCCGTGGATCGGGCCCGGGCGACCGGCGCGCCGGCGGTCTTCTGGCTGGACCGGACCCGCGCCCACGACGCCGAGGTGATCCGGAAGGTGGAGGCCTACCTGCCGGAGCACGACACCGAGGGGCTGCGCATCGAGATCATGGCCCCCGTCGACGCGATGAGCTTCTCCCTGGAGCGCATCCGCCGGGGAGACGACACGATCTCGGTCACCGGCAACGTTCTGCGCGACTTCCTGACCGATCTCTTCCCGATCCTGGAGATCGGCACCAGCGCCCGGATGCTCTCGATCGTGCCGCTGCTCGACGGCGGCGGCCTCTTCGAGACCGGCGCGGGCGGCTCGGCGCCGAAGCACGTCCAGCAGTTCCAGAAGGAGGGGCACCTGCGGTGGGACTCGCTGGGCGAGTACATGGCCCTCGGGGCCTCGCTGCAGCACCTCGGCGAGAAGTTCGACAACGCCGGAGCGCGGGTCCTGGCCGACGCCCTCGACGGCGCGACGGCCGCGTACCTGGAGAACGCGCGCTCTCCGTCGCGCAAGGTGCACGAGCTCGACAACCGGGGGAGCACGTTCTACCTGACGCTCTACTGGGCGCGGGCGCTGGCGGAGCAGGACACCGACCCGGCGTTGGCGCAGCGGTTCGGTCCCCTGGCCGCCGCGCTCGCCGAGAACGAGGAGAAGATCCTCGCCGAGCTGAACGCCGCGCAGGGCTCGCCGCAGGATCTCGGCGGATACTACCTGCCCGACCCGGAGCGTGCGGGGGCCGCCATGCGGCCCAGCGCCACGCTGAACGGCATCATCGAGTCGATCTAGCCGTCGGACGCCTCCGGTCCGTCCGCGGACGCATCGCAGCGCGCCGCGAACGGCCGGAGGCGCGACTTCGTCGCATGGTCGGCGACGGCGGGCTCGCCGTGGATGTCCAGGCCACGGTAATACCGAGCCTGCCAGCGCCCCCGCGGATCCGGCGACCGACGGTCCGCGCGCCGCTCGTACGCGCGGCGGGACTCCGCCCAGGCGCCCACCTCGCGCATCAGCTCGGACTCCTCCTCCAGTCGCCACAGCTCCGGGCCGACGGCCTCCAGGTAGCCGCGCGGAAGCGGGAAGAAGTGGCAGAACGGATCACCGAGTTCGAACCGCACCTCGTGGCCGGGCCGGGTGAACCGCCAGTTCATCGTGAAGCCGTAGGGTAGCCAGTCGGTCTCGATCACGGCGCTGAGCGGGGCGATACCATCCCGGGGAGCGTTGATCGGGCCGGTGACCCATAGGTTCCAGCTCGGGCTGGTGCGGAACACGAGCTGGATGTCGAAGGTGAGGATGCCGCTGCCGAAATGGCTGACGGGCGCCAGCTCCGGGGTCTCCGTCGGCGACGATGTGCATTGCGTCGGCGGCGTCACCGCCGTCCCACGAGGCGCGGAACGACACCGGGCACAGGAGCTCCCACCCATGGGCGTTGGCGATGTCGAGGGGCAGGCACCGGTACGCGTGGCCCCCCGGCGTGTCGTCCATCCACGCGCGCCTCGCCGGCGCCGGTCGAATGCCGGGCGGCGTGGTCGCGGTGACGTAGGCGCGCAACTCGGTAACGGCCATCGTGTTCTCCGGAGTGGATGATCCCGCCTCCCGCCGCTCGATCTCGATTGACACACCTTCGGCGGGATGGGCATATGTACGAGTCCCGCACAGGAGAGCGAAATGCCCAAGAGCATCCAGTCTTCCGTCGGCTACGGTGGCCACAACGTGACGATGAGCGTCATGACCGTGCAGTACCTCCTGAATTGCGTGCCGGCCTCGCGGGGGGGACCCGTGCCCGAGCTCGCCGTCGACGGGATCGTCGGGCCGAAGACGATCGCCGCGATCCGGAGATTCCAGACCGCGAACCTCGGGTTCGCCGACGGGCGGGTGGATCCCGGCGGAAAGACGATCACGGCGCTCGGGGCGTACGACCCCTATCCCAACCAGCCCATGACCCCGACGACGGTGGGGAAGATGCCGATGTCGCCGGCACCCTCGAGCTCGCCCTCGCCCTACAAGGCGCCGGGCCCGCCACCGGCGCCGGGCTGGTCCCCCCCGGTCTTCGGGTCCGGGGGAACGGGCATCCACGGCCCCCCATCCCAGAACCCGCCCGGAAAGCAGCCGTCGGACCCCTTCGGGAAGACGCCGGGAGGGGGCTTCGGCAAGTCCGGTTGGTGACGAGGTGACACGCGCGGCGCGATCGGACTCCGACGAGGGGGAGCTCACCGCGTTCGTGCGGGAGGTCGTCCTCCCGGGCGGTCCGGACGCCGTGCCCGGGCTCGACCCCGGCGCCTGCCGCTTTCGCCTGAGATACGGCCCATCTCCGATTCACCGATGGGGGATCTTCGCGGACGAGCCGATCCCGAAACGCAGGCGTGTGATCGAGTACACCGGAGAGAGGATCGGCTGGGCCGAAGCGTATCGTCGCCGGTTGCGGCCGAACATCTACCTGTACTGGGTCGGGCCCTCGCGGGCGATCGACGGCGCCATCGGCGGGAGCGGCGCGGAGTTCATCAACCACGGCTGTGACCCGAACCTCGTCGCCCGGGTGAGGAAGGGACGCGTGATGCTCGTCAGCCTGCGCCGCATCGCCGAGGGTGAGGAGCTCCTCGTCGACTACCAGATCACCGGTGACGCTCCGTTGATCCCGTGCCGGTGCGGGAGCCCGTCGTGTCGGGGCTTCCTCAATCGGCCGCAGCTCCCCAGCGGGCCAGAGGAGACGGCGTGATGCCGAGACGCCGATCCCCGCGAGCCCCTCTCGGGGAGAGACCGCCAACTCCTCCGGTGTGGGTCGCGTTGGCTTCGAGCCTTCTCGTGCTCCAGGTCTCCGGAGGCTGCACGGGCGGCGAACCGACCGGGCCCGGGGGTGGAGAGCCCGCTCCGGGGCTCGGCCCGGGAGCGAGCCTGGAGGGGCGACGCCCCTTCCCGAGCGACAATCCCTGGAACACGGACGTCTCCGGGGCGCCCGTGGACCCGCAGTCGGCGACGCTCGTCGCGGCCTGCGGGGCCGGCACCCTCCATCCCGACTTCGGGACGGTCTGGCAGGGAGCGCCCATCGGGATTCCCTACGTGGTGGTCGGCGCGGGGCAGAGGCGGGTGCCGGTGACCTTCGGGTACGCCGACGAGAGCGATCCGGGCCCGTATCCGATCCCACCCGACGCGCCCATCGAGGGTGGGGCCGGCGCAGGCGGGGATCGCCACGTGCTGGTGCTGGACCGTGACGCATGGACGCTCTACGAGCTGTTCGACGCCCATCCCGTCGACGGCGGTGCCTCCTGGACGGCTGGATCGGGCGCGATCTTCGACCTCTCCTCGAACACGCTGCGGCCCGCCGGGTGGACGTCCGCCGACGCCGCGGGGCTACCGATCTTCCCGGGACTCGTGCGCTACGACGAGACGGTCGAGCAGGGGGAGATCCGACATGCGTTGCGCTTCACCTGCCCGCGGACGCGGCGGGCGTACGTCCCTCCCGCGCGGCATTGGGCCAGCGGCTCGACCGACCCCTCGCTTCCGCCGATGGGGATGCGCGTACGTCTACGCGCGGACTTCGACACGACGGGCTATCCGTCGGAAGTCCAGGTCGTGCTCACCGCGCTGAAACGCTACGGGATGTTCCTGGCGGACAACGGGAGCGCGTGGTACGTGAGCGGCGCTCCGGACGCGCGTTGGGACGACGAGCGCCTGGGGGTCCTGAAGACCGTCCCGGGCTCCGCGTTCGAGGTCGTGCGGATGGAGGGGTTGGTCAGCTCCCTAGGCGCGCAGGGTGGTGCCGCCGCGGTCGGCGCAGCACACGTCCCCAGCGGATCCGCTCCTCCGCCCGGACCTCCTCGCCCTCGACCCGAGGCAGGTGGAGGAGGAGCACCACCAGCGTCAGGCTGAGCACGAGGAGCGCCATCCAACCGTCGATGAGGATCCCCGAGCCCCAGTACGCGAGGTGGACGCCCGGCACCGGCACGGTGAGCGAGCCGTAGGCGGCCGCCGCGAAGATCAGTCCCCCGTGCATCCCGATGGAGTAGTAGAGGTCGCCCGTGCGCTGGTACGCCACCGCCAGGAGCGCCCCCACCACGAAGACGTTGAGGAAGTCCGGCACGAGCCGGCCCACGTCCAGGAAACCGCTCAGCATCCCCGGCAGCAGGGCCAGCCCCGACGTCCAGGTGACCATCTCGGGGGACGGAGGGCTCCCGAAGAAGTGGAGGATGGCGTAGAGGGCGCTGCTGACCACGAGCGCCCGCTTCCACCGGTCCGCCCTGCTCAACCCGCCGAAGAGCCCGCCCCGGAAGAGGACCTCTTCCAGAACCGACACGACCGACGCGGTCAAAGCCGCCCCGGCGAGCCGTCCGCCCAGCGCCCCGAGCCCGATGTCGGCGTTGACGGCCCGCGCTCCCGCCAGGAGCACGACCAGAGCCGCCAGCGCCAGCGCCCCCACGCTGAGGGCGATCCCTCCGACCACCCGGTTCGCCTTCCCCGGGCGTCCCGAGAGTCCGAGATCGACCCAGGAACGCAGACCCAGGGCGCGCAGGAAGGGCCACAGCCCGACGACGGCGCACAGGAGCAAGGCGCGGTGCTCGTAGCGATGGAACGGGTGCTCGGCCAGGGAGTGGGCGGCCGGCACGAGGTGCGCGATACCCCGGGCGATCCCGTAGACCCAGGGAGCGAGCAGCGCCCCGCCTAGGAGGACTCCACCGACGTAGAGCGCGAGGATTCTGTATGGGCGCATGGATTCGGATCGATACCGGCTCGTCACGAAGCAACCGCGCAAGTTGTTGGAACGTCGGAAACGTGACAAGACTCCCGTTCTTGCGGACCGCCCGGCGTGCCCCGAACATTCCCTATCGCGCACCGCCCGTCGGGCCGGACCGCGTGTACCCCCACGGCAATTTCGTGCGTTCGATTCCGAAGCCATATTTCGTCGCCGGGCTGCTCGCTCTCGCCCTGGCGCTGCCTCCGAGGCCCTCCGTCGTCTCCGCCCTGACGGGAGAGCCTCTGGCGGGTGTGGTGCTGCACCTCCCCGTGGCCTACGTCCTTCTGGCGCCCCTTTGTGGCGTCTTCGACTACCTCACGGTCCTCACCCCGGCGCAGCACGCGGCGGTCCTGGGCACCTTGCTGGCGTTCTTCCTCGGGTGGCGCCTTCTGCGGCGACGACGGAGGAGGGGGCCGCTGCGCCGGGCGGCGATCGAGATCGGCGCGGCGCTGGGCTTCCTCGCTGCGGTCTTCGGGTTCTACGCCTTCGGAATCCTGGGTCCCCACCCCATGGCCCGGCTCGTGGTGGACGACCCCGACGTCGTCGTCGTGGACTTCCACAGCCACACCCTCTCATCGCACGACGGTCGCAAGACGTTCACGGCCGAGCGCAACCGTGCGTGGCATCGGGGGGCCGGGTACGACGTCGCCTACATCACGGACCACGACAGCATCCGCGCGGCCATCGAGGCCGAGCGCCATAATCCGGCACGGGCGGGCGACGGCACCGTCATCCTCCCGGGTCGGGAGGTCGTCTACGCCGGACAGCATGTGGCCGTCCTCGGGCCCGTCGATCCCCGGCTCGGGCCGGCCGCGGGCACGGGAGGCGTGCCGGATCCGGCCACGCCGTGTGCGGGTTGGCCGGTGCTCATCCAGACGATCCCCAACAACCTCGGCAACCTCCCGGCGGCCGAGTGCACCGAGAAGGGCGCGGGTGTGCGCGCCATCGAGCTGGTGGACGGCGACCCCCGGGGGCTCGCCCAGGGCGAGCGAGAACGGGCCCGCATCCTCCATCTGGCCGACAGCCTCGACATCGCGGTCGTGGCCGTCACGAACCTGCACGGCTGGGGTCGGACGGCGCCGGGTTGGAGCCTGGTGACGGTGCCCGGCTGGCGGGCGATGTCGCCGGAGGAGGTCGGCGCACGCATCGAGGACGCGTTGCGCCACGGAGGGCGCGACGCCGTGCAGGTCGTGTCGGTCCGGCGTCCGTCGCGTCCGCTGGTGGGCGTGGGCGTAGCGGCGCTGCCCGTCGTCACCCTGGCCGACTTCGTCGCGCGGCGCAGCCGGGCGGAGCGCCTCTCGTGGCTGGCCTGGATCGCCCTGGCGGTCGTCTTCGGCCGGGCCTGGCGGAGGTCGCGGAGGTCGCGCCCTGCCTGATTCCCCGTCGCGGGCGGATCAGCGCGCGAGCGGCCTGTCGAAGATCCGCTGCCAGGCGGCGTACGCCGGCTTGCGCCGAAGCTGCGTGTCCAGGATCCCCATGTGCGCGAAGTTCGAGAGTCCCGCGGCCCGGTCGGGGTCGAGGCCGAGCGCGCTCACGTCGAGATCGGTGAACGTCAGCATGACCCACGCCTGCGCGTGGACCCCGTCCAGCAGCCGCTCGAAGCGCTGGAGGAACGCGACCTGATGCTCCGGCGAGCCGTGGGACCACGGCACGTCCTCCGAGCTCCACCCGCCCTCCACCAGCAGGAGCGGCAGATCCGTCGCGTCCGCGAACGCCTGGAAGTAGTCGTCAGGGATCTGATCCGGCGTGTCGAACGCGAACACCGGATAGGACGACAGCCCCAGCGCGTCGATGTCGAAGTCGTCGATGAGCGCGAAGTTGTCGATGGGCTCCGGCCCCAGGCGGCCGTTGGCTTCGTCCGCCTGGAACGACACGAACACCTTCGATGAGGGACTTCGGGCCCGCACCTGGGGCGCCAGGTCGTTGACCATGTCGTGCACCGCGGCGTACAGGGTGGAATCCCCGCGCGCCGCCAGCGTGTTGATCTCCGAGGCGAGGCCGAACCATGGGGGGCGGACACGCTCGGCGATCCGGAGCACCCATTCGTCGTGGATCGCGCGGATGGATGGCTCGAGGATGCTCCGCCCGGCCGCCACCAGCCCCGGGTCCTCCTTGCGCCGGTCCAATCCGTCCAGCGGGTCGACCAGGAAGATCACGTCCATGCCGAGCGCCCGGAGGTAAGCGGCCACCGCCGCCCGGTCCTCCACGAGGCTGTCCATCGGCGCGCCCGCCAGGAGCTCCGGCCAGGGCACCGGCTGCTGCAGGATCGCCAGGTCCGACACCTGGGCCATGGAGTCCATCACCGCCAGCACGAGCGACACGTCGGCGCGCGGCGCGATGGGGGACCACCCCATCGCGTAGCTCCGGGGCTCTCCCTCCCCCGGGTCCGTCGGGCCGTCGGCGCTCCTGCACGCGCCTGCGGCCACGATGGCCAGGGCGATCGCCGCGACCTTGCGCGCCCTCATGACCCGGAGACGTTCATGGGCGGGCCCGGCGGAGTGGAACCACCCGGTCGTCAGCGTGCCCGGAAGGGCCCGGTGACCTCGACCTTCACGCGTACGCCGGCGACGCGGCCGGGAATCCCCCTGCGCGCGGCGGCGTCGCTCAGGTACACGAGCAGGCACGGCTCACCACGCGATTCGCCCACCGCGGTGCCGCTCACGCCCGGTCGCCCGAGCACCTTCCGGTTCAGCTCGGCGAGGGCGGCCTTCACGTCGGCGCTCACGGGACGCTCCCGTCCACGCTGACCCCGAAGCGTTCGAGCACGAGGTCGATGGGGTTGGCGACCGTGTTGACGTTGCTACCCGCGAAGAGGAGCCCCACGGGTCGCCGGTCGCCGAGGAGGGTTCCCTTTGTCACGACCAGGGAGCCCGAATCGCCCGGGTTGCTGAACGTACCGTCCGAGATGACGATCTGGTCGACGAAGCGCGCGGTGGAGCCCCGGTACCCCACGTCGATCGTGGCGTGGATTCCCGTGATCCTCCCCGCAGTCTGACCCGTGGTACGTCCATACTTCTGGACGGTCATCCCGAGCTGGGCTTCGGCGGTCCGGCGGCGGGGCGTACCGTAGCCGCCGTCCGGGGTCGTGTTGCCGACCTGCTCCGGAGTCGTGAGCGCGAGCGCCGCGTCGATGCGGTTCTCCGGGCAGATCGCCTGGCAGAAGCGGATGGGTTCGAACGCGGACAGGGTCCCCAGAGCGTCGTCGGGGTCGCGCCCCCCGTCGACCACGCCGGGCTGGAGGAGGTGGTCTCCCTCCTTGCCCTGGTTCACGGCGGCGAGGACATGGTTGTTGCTCAGCGCGAACACGTGCTCCCCGTCCGTGACCCGGGCACCGAGCGTTCCCGCCGTGATGGAGGGATGCCCCGCGCTCACGCCGATGGGGACGGGGCGGGGGAAGCTGCGCTTGGGGTCGGCCCGGTCGTCGTCGGCGTAGGCGACGATGGGTCCCGTGACCTCCGGCACGACCGCCACGCCCGCGACGGAGGCCGGAAGCGCAGCCACGCCCGCGGCGGTCAGGTAGACCTTGACCACGGGCCTGCCCGCGGCGTCGAGGCCCACCGCGGTGCCGACCACGCCGTCGAGATCGATCCACTCGGCCGTGACCTGCTCCTGGGCCGCGAGCGCCGCGCGCAGGTCGGGCCCCTGGTGCCACTCGTGTGGACCCGCCCGCAGGAACACGTCGCCCAGCAACGCCAGGGCGAGCCCCGTACGTGAGCGGAAGAAACGCGTCATCGTCGTCATCGTCATCTTCCCCTTACCACACCGGCCTCCCGGAAGTTCGTGCGGGAGCGCTCGGGCATCCACCCCCAACATGGAGGGTCGACCGATCCATGCGCCACCGTGCCGTCACACCCGCGTCGTCCGGGCCGGTGGCCCTCTTCCTGGCGGCCTTCGCGCTTCCGCCGGCGGCGGGCGAAGCGCAGGTCGAGCCCGTCGGAGCCTGCGGAGGGGTTCGTCACTCCCCCTACGAGTTCGGATTCCGGCGTGTTCCGGACGAGCGTGACGGCCGGCTCCTGCTTCGAGGTCTGCCTTAACGGCACGGGCCGCTGCACGCAGGAGTTTCTCTCCGGCGCCGACCGGTGGGTCGCCGCGGCTCAGCCCTGGTGAGCGCCACGGTGGCGGCGCCGGGCGGAACCGTGACCGTGGTGGGGCAGTAGGACGAACGTTCGAGCCGACGTTCGCTTTCCGTCTTCCTTCGCACGAAGCGCGTCCCATGCGAAACGCATTCGCCTTCCACGCGCTCGCCGCCGCCCTGCTCACCGTGTCGGGTGCGATCCCGGGGCCACGCCCCTCCGCGCCCAGTCCGCCGGCGACGACGCGAGCCGGATCCACATCCCCTTCGAGCGCTACACCCTGGACAACGGCCTGACCGTGATCCTCTCGCAGGACCGCTCCACCCCCACGGTCGCGGTGGACGTCTGGTATCACGTAGGGTCGAAGAACGAGACCCCCGGACGGACGGGCTTCGCGCACCTCTTCGAGCACGTGATGTTCACGGGCTCGGGCCACGTGCCGTACGGCATGCACGATCGCTACACCGAGGGAGTCGGCGGCGCGAACAACGGGTCGACGACGAACGACCGCACCAACTACTTCGAGATGGTGCCGTCGAACTACCTGGAAGACGCCCTCTGGCTGGAGTCGGACCGGATGGGCTGGCTGCTGGATGCGCTGGACGTGGACAAGCTGAACGCCCAGCGCGACATCGTGAAGAACGAGCGGCGGCAGAGCTACGACAACCGGCCCTACGGCCGCGCCGGCGAGATCATCAGCGCCGCGCTGTACCCCGACGACAACCCCTACCACTGGCCCGTGATCGGGTCGATGGAGGACCTGAGCGCCGCATCGGCGGAGGACGTGGAGAACTTCTTCCGCCTGTACTACGCGCCGAACAACGCGACGCTGGTCATCGTCGGAGACTTCGACCCGGCACGGGCGAAGGCGTGGGTCGAGAAGTACTTCGGGGAGATCCCGCGCGGTCGGCCCGTGCCGACGGCCGGACGCGCCCACCGTCACGCTCACGGCCGAGAAGCGGCTGGTCTACGAGGACCGGGTGCAGGTCCCCCGACTGTACCTGACGCTGGCCCACGGTCGGCGTCGACAGCCCGGACCGCTACGCCCTGGACCTCCTGGGCGACATCCTCTCGGGATCCCGCACCGCGCGCCTCACGAAGGGGCTCGTCTACGACCGGCAGAGCGCGGCCAACGTCTTCGCGCGGCAGCGGGAGATGGAGGCCGTCGGCGAGTTCTCGGTGACGATCACGCCGCGCCCCGGGAACACGCTCACGAGCCTGGAGCTCGCCACGGACTCGATCCTCGATCGTCTGGAGCGCGACGGTCCGACCGCGGAGGAGCTGCAGAAGGCGAAGGCCGGGCTGGAGCTGCGCGCGATCTCGGCGCTCCAGTCGAACCTCGCCAAGGCCGAGATGCTCGCCGAGGGGAGCGTCTTCCACGACGACCCCGGGCAGTTCCTGAAGGACCTGGCCGCGACGCGGGCCGTCACGGTCGACGACGTCCAGCGGGTGGCGAACCGCTACCTGACGGAGGGAGGGTGGTCCTGAGCATCGTGCCCATGGGGAAGCCCGACGAGGCTTCGAAGCCCGGGGCCAGTGAGCGCGTGGGGAACCAGGCGGCGCCGGAAGGCGCGAGGGAGGAACGGCGATGAGCACGATGACCACGACGCGGCGCGGCCGCCTGACTCCACTGGCCGTGGCGACGCTCCTCTCGATTCCCGCCCCGGCCCTCGCCCAGGCGGGCCCGAGCAGCTTCGACCGTACGCAGCCACCTGCTCCGCAGCCGCCTCCGGAGCTCCACGTCCCGGTCTGGACCGAGGCCACGCTCTCGCGACGGCGCGCAGCTGGTCGTGTCCGAGAAGCACGACCTCCCCCTGGTCTACTTCAGGATCGACTTCGTCGGCGGCGCCGACCAGTACGAGCCGGCCGACAAGACCGGCCTCGCGGACATGACGGCCGCCATGATGAGCGAGGGCACCGATTCGCTCACCGGCGACGAGCTGTCGGACGCGCTCGACCTCCTGGGCACGTCGGTCGACGTGCGCGTCGGCGACGAGAGCGGCACGATCGGCTTCCTGTCCACCACGGAGAACTTCCCGAAGGTCCTCGCCCTCGTGGCGGACATGATCGAGCACCCGGCGTTTCCCGGCCGACGCGCTCGAGCGGCTGCGGGCGCGCACGCTGGTGGGCCTCACCCAGGCCAGGGACCAGCCCACCGCGATCGCGCGCGACGTGTTCGCCCGCGTGCTCTACGGGGAGGACCATCCCTACGGACGCTTCATGACGGAGGAGAGCGTCGCGCTCGATCACCCGCGCGGACGTGGTGTCCTTCCACGACACCTACTTCCAGCCCGGCCGGGCCATCATCACGGTGGTAGGTGACGTGCGAGCCGGCGGCCGCGAAGGCCACGGTGGAAGAGACGCTCGCCGGATGGGTCGCGGGCGGCGCCCCGCCCGCTTTCGATTACCCCCCGGTACCCGAGCCCCGTCCCACGACGATCTATCTCGTCGACAAGCCGGGCGCTGCCCAGTCGGTGTTCGCCATCGGACTCCCCGGCCCCGCCCGGGACACCCCGGACTACTTCGCCATCGAGGTCATGAACACGATTCTCGGCGGCCTCTTCCAGTCCCGGCTCAACCACGACATCCGCGAGGTGAAGGGATACAGCTACGGGGTGGGCTCCGACTTCGCGTTCGGAAAGGGGCCGGGCGCCTTCGAGGCGGGCGGCTCCATCGTCACCGCAAAGACCGACAGCGCCCTGATCGCGTTCATGGCGCACCTGCGCGGTGTACGGGGCGAGGTGCCATTCACGGAAGACGAGATCGCCCAGGGCAAGGCCGCGCTCGTCCAGCGCCTGCCCAGGATCTTCGCGTCGGTGAACGCCACGGCCAGCGCGATCTCGGGGCTGTACGTGGACGACCTGCCCCGGGACTACTACCAGAACGATGGCAGCGCGGGTGGATGCCGTGACCCGGGACGACCTGGTGCGGGTGGCGAAGAGGTATATCGACCTCGACCACCTGGACATCGTCATCGTGGGGGATCGGGCGGCGATCGAGGGCCCCCTCGAGGCCACCGGGATCGCACCGATCGTGAACCTGGACGTGGAAGGCGAACCGGTCGCCGAAGCCGGAGACCCCGTCGGCGACGCGCGCGGCGGCACGGCCTTCGACCCGGAGCTGGCCCGGTCGCTGGGCGCGGACGAGTACGGGATGAAGACCTATGTCATGGCGCTGCTCAAGCCCGGTCCGAACCGCGGGCAGGACGCGGAAACCGCGGCCCGGTTGCAGCGCGCGCACCTGGACAACATCCGACGCATGGCGCGGGAGGGGGACCTGGTGCTCGCAGGACCCTTCTCGGACGACGGCGAGATCGCCGGGATCTACGTCTTCAACGTCGCCACCGTCGAAGAGGCGCGGACGCTCACGGAGACCGACCCGGCGGTGCAGGCCGGACGCCTCGTCATGGAGCTGCATCCCTGGTACGGACCGGCCGCGCTTCAGCGGGTGAACGACCTCAACCGTCGGGTCGAGCGGCGATCCTACTGAGGGCCGGGTCTCCGCTCGCGGAGTCGCGCTGGACCGGAGCCCCTTCGCGACCCTCCGGAGGGGCGCGTCTCCCTCCGCTTCGGTAGCCCGGCACCGGTCCAGCCCGTTTCGGTGGTGAGGTCGTCGTCGCGGGGGGCTCGCCTGTGGCCGTCTCAGGAGACCGAGCCTATTATGGCTCACCTTATCCGGGAGGATCCTCCGACATCCCAGTGCGTTCCGGCCGAGTAGGAGGCTCCTCCCTCCGCAGGTTCCCCCCACCCGAGGAGTCCACCATGAAACCCCGCTCCACCACCTCGCGGGCCCTCTTCACCCTCGGTCTCGCCGCCTTCTTCGCGGCCTGTTCCGACAACCCGGTAGGGCCGCCCCAGCAGCCGCTCGCGCCTTCGGCGTCGATGTCCGTGCAGGGCATCAGCGCAGGAAGCGGCCTGATCCTGGCGGTATCGAACGGTGCCTTCGAGACGGTCTCGGCCGCCATCGCCGACCTCGGAGGGTCGGTGACTCGTAGCCACGAAGGTGCCGGCATCATCTTCGCCGACGGTCTTTCGGATGACGCGGCGGCCACCCTGGCGGCCATGGGCGGCGTCCGTGCCATGGTCCGCGACCGCGCTATCCAGGGCGTGCCCGCTCCCGGCAACCTGAAGACCGAGAACGTGCCTCTCGATGGCGTCGCGAGCCACGATCCGACGACGGCGTACTTCTGGCCCTATCAGTGGGACATGCGGATCATCGACGCCGACGACGCGTGGGAAGCGGGGTACAGCGGCAGCTCCGACGTGACCGTCGCCATCATCGACTCGGGCATCGATCCGTTCCACCAGGACCTGGACGGCCTGGTGGATTGGGCACGGAGCGTCGCCTTCGTGCCCAGCGTCAACCCCGCGGGCCCGATCTGGGGCGACGACTTCTTCCACGGCACCCACGTGGCCGGCACCGTGGCCAGCAACGGCCTGGGAACCTCCGGCGTAGCGCCCCACACCACCCTCGTCGCCGTGAAGGTGTGTGACTCCACGGGCTCATGCCCGCTCGGCGCCATCTTCTACGGCATCCTCTACGCGGCGGACATCGGAGCCGACGTGGGGAACCTGAGCCTCGGCGGGTTCATCGCCAAGAACGTTCCCGACGGCGGGCAGATCAGCGCCATCTTCAACCAGATCGTGACCTACGCGACTCGCCAGGGCATGCTCGTGGTGTCGGCGGCCGGGAACAGCGGCGTCGATCTCGACCACCTCGGCCGCGACTACCGCGCCGGGTCCTTCACCTCGGTTCCGTGCGAGGCCGGCAACGGCGTGTGCGTGTCCGCCACGGGCCCGACCGATGTCATTGCCGGGTACTCCAACTACGGGGTGTCGGCCGTGAACGTTGCGGCACCCGGCGGAGACTATGGACTGGCGGGGCACGTAACGGACCTGGTGCTTGCGCCCTGCAGCACGCTGACGGTCCTGCCTGGCCTGGCGGTCTGCACAGAGTCGCCGGACGTACTACGTCTGGGCGGACGGCACGAGCATGGCCGCTCCACACGTCTCGGGGGCGGCGGCCCTCCTGGCCGCGCAGGGTCCGACCAACCCGTACCAGCTCATGACCGCCCTCCAGAACACGGCGGACGACCTGGGGCGGAAGGGGACCGACCCGTACTACGGGAAGGGACGCATCAACGTGTTCAACCTGGTCCACTGACCGACAGCGGGGGCGCGTGAGTCGGAGGGGGGCTCCCGGACAGGTCCGGGAGCCCCCCTCTTCGTTCGCGTCCACGGCACGCACGCCAACATCCCTGGCGAGGGGACGAGGACCCGGAAGGGCAGGGAGGCTACGCGAAGCGCTCAGCTCTTCCGTGACCACCGCCCCTGTCGGAGCCCCACGGCCCGCCCCACCTCCTCCGGGTCCGGGTCCTCCAGTGTGAGGGCAGGGAGGAGCGCGGTCTTCTTACGCTGGACCCCGTGCATCGAATGGAGAACCGCCGCGAGCGTCCGCATCGCCTCGAGGATGTACGGCCCCTTGTTGAGCATGACGCACTCGGCGCGCTCGGCCATCACCGCGTCGGAGATCTCGGCGCGGGTCGGCATCCCCTTCTTGGCCAGGCGGTCGAGCACCTGGGTCGCCCACACCACGGGCGCGTGTGCCGCCTCGCACACCCACAGGATCTCCTCCTGCACGCGGGCGAGGGTGGTCCATCCCACCTCGACCGCCAGGTCGCCCCGCGCGATCATCACGCCGACGACCGGCCACTCCATCGCGGCCAGCAGGATCGCGGGCAGGTTCTGGTAACCCTGGCGGGTCTCGATCTTCAGGATGAGCCCCAGGTACCGTCCGTCCACGCGCTCCAGCTCGTCCAGCAGGTCCTCCACGTCGTCCGGATGGTTCACGAACGAGACGTTCACGCCGTCCGCGTGGCGGGCGATGAAGCGGAGGTCCTCCTTGTCCTGCGCTGTGAGTCCGGCGATGCGCAGGAACGACTCGGGAAGGTTGATCCCCTTGTTCCCGCGCAGCTTGGTCCCGCTGGGCTTGGCCGCGGTGATCTCGACCTCGATCTCCCCGTCGCGGACGGCTCGGACCACCCCGCTCGCCTTGCCGTCGTCGAGAACCACGGGCTCGCCCGGCCGGACGTCGTCCAGGCACTCGGGGAGCGTGCAGGATACGTGGGCGGGCGTCGCGGGTCGGCCGTCCCCGGCCGGATGGGCGGGCTCGCCCGGGCGGGGGTCCTTGTGGATGATCAGCGTGTCGCCGACACGAAGGACGATCGGCTCGTCCAGGGACGGCAGGGTTCCCACCGAACCGGCGACCCATTCCCCTTCCCCGGCGTCGAGCGAGAGGGGGAGGCCGCTCTCCAGGTAGGCGGACGAGGGGCAGAGCGCCTCGGCCTCCGCCTCCGCCACCCGTGAGACCTCCAGGACGCCGGGCGCTCCACGGATGTCGACGAACGTCAGGTGAGCCCCCTCGCAGAGGTGCGTGAACAACTCCGCCGAGATCGGCACCACGGGCAGGTCGGCCGGCCGCGGCCGGATCGCCTCGGGCGCGCGCCCCCTCGCCTCCCGCCGTCCGGGACGAGCCGCAGGCGCTTCCGCCTGCCGCACGGTTCCGCGGGCATCCTCCTTCGGGCGGATCGCCAATACGGCGTCGCCGGAGACCAGCGGCCCCGTGCGGATCTTCGGTCCGGCGAGGTCCATGAACGTGCGGCAGTGGCTCCCGGTGAGCGTGCACGCCTGGTGGACGTGGGTGAGCATGCGCGCCCACTCGTCGGGTCCCCCCTGGGCGCAGTTGATGCGCGCGCAGGTCATCCCGGCCTCGACCAGGTTCCGGACCAACGCCGGATCGTCCGCGGCCTCGAGGGGGAGCGTCACCATGATGCGCCCGGCGCTCCCCCTCGGCACCGGCCCCAGCAGGGCCCGGGTGTGCTCCCGCAGGATCGCGTGACCCTGACGGAGGGTCACGGGCCCCCGCCGCCGTCGCCCCGTCCCTCCCCGGAGCGCGCGCAGCGCGTGGCGAACGGCGTTCAGGTTGTCCAGGACGTGGGACTCCGCCCGGCCGAGGCTGGACAAGCCGAGGGCACTCAGCTCCTCCTGGATGCTGTCGGACGTCCTGACGGCGCAGGGCCAGATAGTGGAGCAGGTTGAGGCCGCTCCGCTCCTGGTCCGCGTGCAACTGTTCGAGCTGGATGCGGTAACGTTGTTCGAGCGCGCGCGCACCCGCGACAAGGGCGTCCAGCTCCCGTTCCAGGCGGGCGAGCTTCTCGAGGCGCTTGGCGCTCACGACAGGCCACCATGCAGGACGGGGTCGGGCTCGGGCAGGGGGATGTCTCTAACATTCGTCGGGGGCCGGGCGGCCCACAACCACGAATCCGTCGACCACGACCACCGAAGGAGGCGCCGATGGACCCGACTCCAGCATCGCCACGCATCCGCCATCTGTCCTGGGGGCGTCTGGAGGTCGAAGACCCCGACGGGTCCACTCAGCGGTACAAGGACGCGAAGCTCTTCCCCGGCGGATCCAGGGCGTGGGATTGGAGCGAGACCGGGACGAGCCACGAAGGCGGGATCCAGCCAGCCGATGTCGAGGAGCTCCTTCGACACGGCGCCGGGGTCGTGGTGCTCTCGCGGGGGATGAACGAGCGCCTGCGCGTCGCGGACGCCACCCTCAGGCGTCTGGAGGAAGCCGGCGTCGAGGTCCATGCGTTGGAGACCAACGCGGCTGCGGAGCGCTACGGCGAGCTTCGTGGACGGGCCGCGGTCGCCGGCCTGTTCCATTCCACGTGCTGAGCGTGCTGTGGACTCGCTCCACCGACTTCAGAACGTGACCATCAGCCTGATGCCCGTGACCGTCGCGTTGGCCAGCGTCGGATCGGTGCCGGGATCGATCACGTACTGCAGGTCGCTCTGGAGCGCGAGGCGTGCCGACAAGGTCGCGAGGTACGTGAGCTCGAGGGTCGTCTCCACCCGCTGGACCGGCCGTCCCGCCCGCGCCTCTGCCTGGCGCCACGGTGCGCCGTTGACCGCGTGTGCCAGCGCCACTCCCAGGCGGTCGTCGGACCTGCCGGGGAAGGGGCGCGTGTAGACCGCTCCGGCGCCGAGGTACCGGGGACCGATCGACGACGTCCCGCGCTGCTCCCACGCGGCCGAAGAGCGACAGCCCGCCCGAGGTCGAGGAGGCGCGTGAGACGGCCCACTCCCCCAGCAGGTAGGCTCCCCGGCCGCGCGCTCGCGCCGGAGGATCCTCGAACGTGGGCTGCGAGGCGGTGTACCCCCACAGCCCAACGGCGACACGCGCGTCGTACGCCGGGACGCCGAGCCGGGACACGCGCCGGCGGGGCACCGGGGCTTCGCCCTTCTCCCGCCCCTCCCCCAGGTAGAGGCCCGCCTCCACCGCCATGAGCGCGCCGTCGCCCCGGCTGAGGAGGATGTGCGTCCCGCGTGGATTTGCGGGGTCTCCCGGCACGCCGTCGAGCACGGCGCCCTCGAGGTACAGCGAGGTTACCGGAAGCCACCGCACGCGCAGCCCGAGGGACGTGTGGGGGAAGATCGACGGCCCGTTCCGTCCGCTGCTCGAGAACTCTGGCCCCATGCCTTGGGAGCTGTTGACGAAAAGGGCCGCGGTGCGGATGAGGTCGAACTCGGTGTTGAGGTCGTAGAGGCCTGCCAGGATCGAGAGGCGGCCGTCGGACCGGACGTGCTGCACCCAGGCCTCGTAGAGCTGCCACCCGTCAGGGGCCTCGATGTTGTCGACGCCCTGGGCGTCGCCCACCAGCGCGCTGGGGTGGCCGCCCTGGTTACCGAGGCCGTAGAGGAAGAGGCGCGTGACGGGCCAGCCGAGTAGTCGCTCGAGGTCGAAGGTCGCGGTCACGTCGACGTCGTCCAGGTAATCGACACCCCGCTCCCTCCCGCCGGCCGGGACGGCGAAGAGGTCGCCCGTGTAGGTTACCTCGAAGACGACGGACGTGTCCTGGGCGACTCCCCCACCGGGGAGGAGCACCGCGGCGATCAGCGGGAGGACGGTCGTGCGCATTCCGGGAGTCGGCAGGGGCCCGCCCTATCCGATGGGTCGGGCCATCCGCATCAGCTCCGCGTACGCCTGCGCCTCGATGCGCGCCACCGCGTCCGCCCGCTCCTGGATCCCCTGGGACAGCCGGGTGAAGAGCTCACGATCTCCCTCCGTCGGCGGCGCGTCCGCCATCGAGGCGAAGCTCATCAATCGGGCGAGCTTGCTGTCGATCCCGGTGGGCTGCGCGATCAGGTCCTGTCCGGCCCGGGCGCGGTACTGCACCAGGCGCTCCTCGATGGGATAGAGCTGGTCGTTCAGGCCCTTCAGGGCGTCCTGAAGCTCCTGGCGTGAGCCCGCCCGCTCCACGGCCTCGCCGGCCTGGGCCCGCATGTCCCGGATCTTCTTCACCAGGCTCATCGTCTCGGTGAGCTTGTCACGCGCCTGGATCAGGAACTCGAACTGGGCGACGAGGTCGGCGTCGGTGTAGTCGATCCTCGGGTCCCGCAGGATCTCGAACGATTGGTCGAGTGTGCGCCCGCCCGTCTGCAGCTCCACCCGGTAGCTTCCGGGAGGCGCGAGCGGGCCCCGCGCGCTCCCCTGGAACACCGCGTCCGGGAGCACCTCTGCGCCCGGGTAGCGCATGTCCCACACGAAGGTGTTCGCGCCGGCCTGCGCGGGGACGTTCTCGAACGTCCGGATCACGTCCGTGCCCTTCAGGATGCGGATGGTCACGCCTCCCGCGGGCGCCGTGCCGACGTAGTAGGGCACCACCACGCCGGAGGGCGGGTTGCGTCCCGCCAGCGTCTGGTTCGCGAACGCGCCCACCAGGCTGGCGTCCGTGTTGATCCGGTAGGTGGGCCGCGGCTGGAAGAGGTGGACCGGCTCGGCCATGGCCTCGGCGTCGAGCTGGTGGAGCAGCGCCACGTCGTCGAGGATCCAGAAGGAGCGGCCGTGCGTGGCGGCCACCAGGTCGCCGTTCTTCACCGCCAGGTCGTGGATCGGCACCACCGGGAGGCCGTGGGCGAGCGGCTGCCAGTGGTCGCCGTCGTCGAACGACACGTAGACGGTCCGCTCCGTGCCGGCGTAGAGCATCCCCTCACGCTCGGGGTCCTCGCGGATCACGCGCGTGAAGTCGTCGTCGGGGATCCCGGTCGTGATCTTCGTCCACGTCGCGCCGTAGTCGTGCGTCCGGTACAGGTACGGCTGCTGGTCGTCCAGCTTGTAGCGCGTGGCCGCGACGTACGCCGTGGCCGGATCGTGCGCGGACGGGTCGATGATGCTGATCAGCGCGAACTCGGGCAGCTCGGGGATGTTCACCTTCGTCCACGTCGCGCCGCCGTCCTTCGACACGTGGATCCAGCCGTCGTCCGAGCCGGCCCACATCACCCCGGCCTGCGCCGGCGACTCCGCGAAGGCGAAGATCGTCGCGTACCACTCGGGCCCGTACGCCTCCCGCGTGATGGGCCCCCAGTACTCCCCCGGCTCGGGATGGTCGTAGGACGGCGTCTTCTCGAGCGTCTTCGGATCGTGGCGCGTCAGGTCCGGGCTGATCACCTGCCAGCTCTGCCCCTCGTCCGTCGTACGGTGCACGTACTGCGAGGTGATGTAGAGCTCGTCCGGGTCGTGGGGCGACGTCATCACCGGATACGTCCACCAGAACCGGTACTTCATGTCCGCCGCGCCCCACCCGTAGTAGGTCTCGGGGTTCGGCGAGATGTCGCGCACCTGCTTCGTGCGGTGGTCGTAGCGCGTGAGCCAGTGGTGGTCCGCCGCGTAGACGATGTTCGGATCGTCGTCGCGCACCGCGATGTAGCCGTCCTCGCCGCCGCCCACCGTGTACCAGTCCTCCAGCGTGTTCACGCCGAAGTCCGACCACGCGGGCACGGAGATCGTCGTGTTGTCCTGCTGCGAGGCGTACAGGCGGTAGGGGAAGCCGTTGTCCACGGCCACGTGGTAGAGCTGGGCCGTGGGCTGGTTCATCAGGTCGGACCAGGAGGCCCCACCGTTGAAGCTGACGATCGCGCCACCGTCGTTGCCCTCTGCCATGCGTCGCGGGTTGTCCGGGTCGATCCACAGGTCGTGGTTGTCCCCGTGCGGAACGTCCATCTCCTGGAACGTCACGCCCCCGTCCGTGCTCTTCCAGAAGTTCACGTTCAGTACGTAGACCGTGTTGGCGTCCTGCGGGTCGGCGAAGATGTGGTGGTAGTACCAGGGGCGCTGGGTGAGGTCGGCGTCCTCGTTGGTCCGCGTCCAGGTAGCGCCGCTGTCGTCCGAGCGGAAGACGCCCTTCTTGCCAAGCTCGGCGTCGATGATCGCCCACACGCGGCTCGTGCGCACCGGAGACACCGTGACGCCGATGCGGCCCTTCAGGCCGTCGGGCAGCCCCGGGTTGCTCGTCAGCTCCGTCCAGGTGTCCCCGCCGTCGGTGGACTTGAACAGGCCGGTGCCCGGGCCCGCGCTGGTGAACCCCCAGGGGTAGCGCCGAAGCTGCAGGAGCGACGCGTACAGCACGTTCGGGTCGCCCGGGTCCATGATCAGGTCGATGGCGCCCGTGTCCTCGTCGCGATAGAGGATCTTCTGCCACGTGCGGCCACCGTCCCGGGAGCGGTACACGCCGCGGTCGGCGCTCGGCCCCCACGGCGAGCCCAGCGCCGCGACGTAGACCAGGTCGGGATTGGCGGGGTGGATGCGCACCCGCGCGATCTGGCTGGTCGCATCCAGGCCGAGGTGCGTCCACGTCGCGCCGCCGTCGGTGGACTTGTAGACGCCGTCGCCGATGGAGGCGTTGCCACGGATGCACGCCTCGCCCATTCCCACGTAGAGAATGCTCGGGTTCGACGAGGCCACCCCGATGGCGCCTACGCTGCCCGTGTGGAAGTACCCGTCCGAGACGTTGCGCCAGTTGATGCCCCCGTCCTCCGTCTTCCACACCCCCCCGCCGGCCGTGCCCTGGTAGAAGACGAAGTCGTGGTCGGGGTCGCCGGCGACGGCGAGGACGCGTCCGCCGCGGGTGGGGCCGACGGAGCGCCACTCCACGAGGTCGAGGTAGGAAGGGGTCCACCGCCTGGGCGCGAAGCGCGACCGGGGCGGTGATCAGGGTCAGCAGTGCGATGATCGCTCGACGACGCATGGTGCTCGGTGCTCCTTCGTGCATGGCTTCGTCCGCCCGGTTCGGGTGGGGGAGGGAATACTAGGAGGGGTGAGCGGAGTCGGGCCAGCAGGTGGCACGACACCCGCCCTGGCCCCGCTGAGCGGGCGTGGTACATTCTCCCTCCCTCCCGCCGTGCCGCGCCGACCCACCGCCCACCGAGGTCCGCTGATGGTCCGGATTGCCCGTCGTCCCGTTCCGGGGCGCACGACGCTCGCCTTCGTGCTCGCCCTGCTGTCCGTCCCGTTCTTCGTTCCCTCCGTCCCCGCCGCCGCGCAGACGCGGGTGACCTCGCCCATGCAGCAGCTCGGGCACAACATCGGGGACGACTACTTCCTCGCCACGTACACGCAGCTGGTGGCGTACTGGCAGAAGCTCGCCAGCGAATCGCCCCGCATGCTGCTGGACACCATCGGCTTCACCGCCGAGGGTCGGCCGCAGCTCATGGCCATCGTGTCGTCGCCCGAGAACCTGGCGAACCTCGACAGGATCAAGGCGGACGCCAAGCGGCTGGCGCTGGCGAAGGACCTCACCGACGAAGAGGCCCATCGGCTCGCTCGGGAGGCCAAGGCCGTGGTGTGGATCGACGGCGGCCTGCACGCCACCGAGGTCCTGGGTCCCGCACAGCTCATGGAGATGGCCTACCAGCTCGTCAGCCTCGAGGACCCGGAGACGCTTCGCTTCCTGAACGACGAGGTCATCCTCCTCGTGCACGCCAATCCGGACGGTATGGAGCTGGTGTCGAGCTGGTACATGCGCGAGCCCGACCCGACGAAGCGCTCCACCAGCGGCATCCCCAGGCTGTACCAGAAGTACATCGGGCACGACAACAACCGTGACTCGTACATGGTCACGCAGCCCGAGACCGAGAACATGGGGCGGGTGATGTACCGCGAGTGGTATCCGCAGATGATGTACAACCACCACCAGACCGGCCCCGCCGGCGCGGTGCTCTTCGCGCCGCCCTTCCGCGACCCCCACAACTACTGGTTCCACCCGCTGCTTTCCCTGGGGGTGGAGACGGTGGGCATCGCCATCCACAGTCGCCTGGTCGCCGAGGGCAAGCCGGGCTCGACCATGCGCACCGGGGCGAGCTACTCCACCTGGTTCAACGGCAACCTCCGCACCACGGGGTATTTCCACAACATCATCGGGATCCTCACCGAGTCGTCGGGGAACCCGACGCCCATGGAGATCTCCTTCGTTCCGGAGAAGGCCATCTCCACCGGCGACCTCCCCGATCCCATCGAGCCCCAGGAGTGGCATTTCCGCCAGGCGGTGGACTACTCCATCACCATGGACCGGGCGTACCTGGACTACGCGTCCCGGTACAAGGAGGTGCTCCTCTACAACCGCTACCAGATGGGCCGCGACGCCATCCGCCGGGGTGAGACCGACTCCTGGACCGTCCATCCGAAGATGGTGGCGGAGGTGGAGGCCGAGATCGCCGCGCAGCAGCCCGCCGGCGGCAACCCCGACGCCGCGATGATGCGACGCTTCCGCGGTCTCCCCAAGGAGGGCTTCCAGGCCTTCCGCAAGCCGGAGGACCGTGACCCACGCGGCTACGTGATCCCGTCGAGCCAGCCCGACTTCCCCACGGCGGTGAAGTTCGTCAACACGTTGGTGAAGAACGGCGTCGAGATCCTGCGCGCGACGCGGGCCTTCCAGGTGGAAGGGAAGAGCTACCCCGCGGGCTCCCTGGTCGTGAAGACCGCCCAGGCGTACGCGCCCCACATCTACGACATGTTCGAGCCCCAGGACCACCCCAACGACTTCGAGTACCCGGGAGGCCCGCCCATCCCGCCGTACGACAACGCGGGCTACACGCTGGCGCTCCAGATGGGCGTCCAGTTCGACCGCGTCCTGGACGGCTTCGACGGACCCTTCGAGGCGGTGGACGGCCTGGTGAAGCCGCCGGCCGGCAAGGTCGCCGACGCGGATCGCGCCGCCGGCTACCTGGTGAGCCATCGGGTGAACGACGCCGCCATCGCCACCAACCGCCTGCTGGCGGCCAAGCAGGACGTGTACTGGCTCCGCGACGAGGTGAAGGCCGCGGGGAAGACGTGGCCTGCGGGGACCTTGTACGTCCCGGCGACGGCGGCGAACCGGCCCATGGTGGAGACGATGGCCGCCGAGCTGGGGCTGGACTTCCAGGGCGTATCGTCCACGCCCGTGGCCGACGCCCTGAAGCTGTCCCCGGTCCGGATCGGCCTGTGGGATCAATACGGCGGATCCATGCCCTCGGGGTGGACTCGCTGGGTCTTCGAGCAGTACGAGTTCCCCTACGAAGTGGTGTACGCCCCCGCGCTGGACCGGGGCGGGCTGGACGGGAAGTACGACGTGCTCGTGTTCGAGGACGGCGCCATTCCCGAGGCCGGCGGCGGCAATCCCATGGCCCGCTTCTTCGGCCGGGGTCCGGATCCGTCCACCGTTCCCGAGGAGTACCGGGACGAGCTCGGCCGCATCACCGCGGAGACCACCATCCCCAACCTCCTCGACTTCGTGAAGGGCGGGGGGACGCTCCTGGCCGTGGGGAGCTCGACGAGCATCGCGTCCTGGGCGGCGCTTCCCGTCACCGACCACATGGTGGACGACAACGGCGAGCCCCTGACGTCCAGCGAGTACTACGTGCCCAGCTCGCTCCTCGACGTGCGCGTGGACAACACGCAGCCGCTGGCGTACGGCATGCCCGACCACGCCACGGTGATGTTCGACAACAGCCCCGTCTTCCGTCTCCTGCCCGAGGCGGTGGGGGCGGGGGTGGTTCCGGTGGCGTGGTTCGACTCCCCGACCCCCCTGGTGAGCGGGTGGGCGTGGGGGCAGGGGCACCTGAAGGGTGGGACGGCGGTCATGGACGCGAAGCTCGGCAAGGGCCACCTCTACCTCTTCGGGCCCCTCGTCAAGAAGCGGGCGCAGCCCCACGGCACGTTCAAGCTGCTCTTCAACGGCGTGCAGCTCGGCGGTGCCCAGCCCGTCCAGCTCGGAGACAAGACGGTCTCCTGAAGAATCGCTGTCCGGGCTCGGCCCCCCGCCCCGCTTCGCACGGGGCGGGGGGCATGGCCGGGATCACCGCGACCGGGGCGCCGCGGTCGCTGCCCGGGCCCCCGCCGCCCTCAGGCGGGTGTGCCGACCGACTCCCGGCCCGGCACGGCTGCCGGGTGGCCCGTCGTGGTCGAGCCCGGCGCGTAGCCACCCTTCGCGCACCGTTTCGCGATGTGTCCCACCACCCGCTCCGCGTCCCTGCCCACGCCGTGGATCATCGCCGACGACATCGCGTGCAGGAAGAAGAGCCCCACGAAGTAGAGACCCGGCTCGCTGTCCACGATCCCGCTCCGGTGTCGGGGCTCCCGCGGCCCGTGGACCGGGAGGTCGATCCAGTCGAAGCCGGCGTGGAATCCCGTGCACCAGATCACGTTCGCCGACCTCCAGCGCGCGACCGTCCTCCAGCACCGGCAGGCCGTTCTTCACCCCGACCGTCTTTCCCACGCGCTTCACGCCGGCCCGCAGGAGGTCCTTCGGCTTCACGCGGATGAGGGGCCCGCCCTTGTGGAGGATCTTCGGCCGCACCTTCCGGCCGATGGGCGTGCGGACCGTCAGCACGCGGTGGAAGAGGAAGCGGACCACCAGACGCACCAGAACGAGGCGCCCCGCCAGGCCCTCGATGCGGAACGGGATGTGGCCGGTGTCGCGCCCGGACATCCATACCTCGTGTCGCGGCGCCAGCTCACGGGCGATCTCGGATCCCGAGTTTCCGGCTCCCACCAGGAGCACCGGCCCGTCGCGAAGCTGCCCGGGGTTGCGGTAGTCGCACGAGTGGAGCTGCACGACGTCGGGAGCGAGCTCCGCGGCGAAGGCGGGCACCTTCGGCCTCTGGTAGTCCGACATCGCCACCACCACGTTGTCCGCCTCGAAGGACCGCTCGCCGGCCGTCACCCGGAACCGCCCGTTCCGCCGCGTGAGGCCGTCGACACGCACGCCCGTCCGCACGGGCAGGCCGAACCGTGCCGCGTACGACTCCAGGTAGTCCGCCATCTCGTCCTTGGTGGGGAAGTAATGCGACGAAGCGGGGAAGGGCATGCCGTCGAGCCCGTCGTAGCGGGCGGGCGTGAACAGGCGCAGCGAGTCCCATCGCTCGCGCCACACGTCGCCGATGCGCTCCTTCGCGTCCAGGATCAGGAAGGGGAGCCCGCGCCGGCGCAGGTGGTAGCCGACGGAGAGGCCGGCCTGGCCGCCGCCGATGACCAGCGTCTCTACGTACTCGGTGGTGCCTGCGTTCGTCATCATCGTGCCTCCGCCATGGGTCGCCGGTTCGACCACCGGAGGAATCACGAGAGCTCCGGCGGTCGATTCCACGCTAACCGGGACGGAGGGCCGCCCGCTTCGACCGAATCACCCAGATTCGCCCGAGTGACGGGAGTGGGTAGTTCTATGTAGGCGGGTCGAGGAGGTGGTGCTCGTAGGCGAAGGCGGTGGCCGCCGCGCGGGAGGAAACGCCGAGCTTTCCGAAGATGTTGGCCACGTGCCGGGCCACCGTCTTCTCGCTGATGAAGAGCTTCTCGGCGATCACCCGGTTCGTACGCCCCGTCGCCAGCTCCACCAACACCTCGCGCTCCCGGGGGGTCAGCCCGTGGCGGCCGCGTGCCGTCCGCCGTCGCGTGCGCGCGTCGAGGCGGACCAGGTCGGGGGCGGCGCCCAGTCGTTCGAACGCCGTACGCGCCGCGTCCAACTCCAGCGTGGCCCCGTCCTCGTCCCCGAGCGCGCGGCACGCGAGGCCGAGGAGCAGGCGCGCGCGCGCTGCCTCGTACGGGGCGTCGGCCTCCTGCCACTCCTGGCAGGCCCGGCGGAGTGGAGCCAGCGCCTCCCTGGCGTTCCCGGCTGCCAGCTCGATGGCGCCCTGCGCCTGTGCGACGACCGTCCCCAGGACCCCGGCGGCGCAGCTCCCGGCGATGTCCGCGAGCTCCGCGCACGCCGACGCGGGCCTCGTCGATCCGGCCTGCCTCGAGCAGGATCTCGACGTACGCGGGCAGGAGCCGGGCGCGGCGGAGTGGGTGGGTCGTCTCCGCGAGGGCACGCCGGATGGCCGACGAGGCGGCATCCGGCTCGCCTTGCGCCAGGCGCAGCAGGGCCAGCCCCGGCTGTGGCTCGCGTCCCGACATGCTGGCCGCCCGATAGGCCTCCTCGGCCTCCGGGAACTCGCCCCGGAGCCGGTGCAGCTCGCCCCGCTGGTAGAGGGCCAGACCGATTCCCGCCGGCTCGTGCCCCCGCTCGAAGCACGCCGCGGCGCGTAGCGCCTCGTCCATGGCGTCCTGCCACGCGCCGTGCAGCTGCAGGATCTCCGCGCGGTAGACGCGGCACTCCCCGGTGTACGGCACCATGTCCGGCTGGCCCGCGCACCAATCCGTGAGCGCCGCCGTCCACTCGTGCGCCCGGGCGAGCGCCCACACCTCGCGGCACGCGCTGATCACGCTGCAGTAGATGAGCCCCGTGACCTGCGGCGACAGCTCCCCCGTGGCCACGGAGACCATCGCCTCGTCGAGGAGCGCCAGGCCCTCCGTGACCCGTGACTGCCGCAGCAGCGCTCGTCCGTGCATGTGCAGCGCCAGCGCCAGCAGGTCCGGGTCGCCGAAGCGCTCTCCGACGGCGACGGCCTCCGAGGCGGCCCGAACGGCCCCGTCGTAGTCTCCCTCTCCCAGCGCCCGGAATCCCACGGGGAGCAGGAGGTAGCCACGCTCCGCGCAGTCCTCCTCCGCACGCTGCAGCAGGCGGCCGGCGCGGCTCATCCACCCGCTCCCGCGCGCCATCTCCCCCCGGTTCATCAGGTGGAAGCCGAGCCAGAACGCACAACGGGCCGCGGCGGCCGGCTCCCCCCCGTCCACCGACGCCTGATGAGCATCCTGGAGCGCCTGGGCGAAGTCGTCCTCCTCCCCCAGGAGGAAGGATGCGACGGCCAGCCGCCACAGGTCCTCCGGCCCGACGACACCGGCCTGGTGGGCGGCGGAGAGAGCGGCGCGCGCCTCCGTCCAGTCGCGCCGCTCGAACGCCTGCCGCCCCTCGTTCAGCCGGGTGTCGATCGGTCCCTCTCCGTCGCTACATCCCCCCGCCCTGGCTCGACGGAGGCACCATCCCGTTGAGCCGCATGTAGGTCACCAGGTTGCCGTAGTGCTCGAAGTCGTGGCCCATGTTGAAGGCGAGCACCGACAGCTTCGTGTGCGGCTGGCCGAAGAACTGCAGGGGCGCCGAGGCGCCCGAGGCGTCCATCTGATAAGCCGCATCGCAGTATGCGAACGAGGCCTTGATCGCGGCCACCAGCTCGGCCTTCGACGTCAGCTTCTCGGCGTCGGGCATGCTCGGGGGCTTCTCGCCGCGCACCGGCGCGCAGAACATGTACCCCGAGTTCGCGACGTGGCCGATGATCTCCCCGAAGGAGCGGACCTCCTCGGTGGGCCGGAACGAGTACTTGTCCTCGGGCATCTGCTCGGCGGACGCCGTGAGGTAGCCGCGGACGGTCTCGTACAGGCCGCGCACGCCGGCCACCGACCCGTCGCCCTGGGCCATCTGCGCCGAGGCCGGTGACCGCGACCAGAAGCGCCATCGGAACCAGCCATGCTCTCATTCATCATCTTCCCATCTCCTGCTTGGAAGGGTCGCGGAACGTGCGGAGGCGTGGGATCAGCCTAGTTGCGGGCCGCTGCCGCCGCCAGCCTCTCGGAGCCGCTTCGGCGGGCGGCAAGCCGGGCGCGCCGGTCCGGGCCACCAGCGAAAGACACACGGCGCCGGTGGACGTGAGAGAGCCCCGGGGCGTCGTCGACGCCCCGGGGCTCTCGTTCCAGCGCGCGGTGAAGGTCAGATCTTCGTGACGTTCTCGGCCGCGGGACCCTTGGGGCCCTGCGTGATCTCGAACTCGACCTTGTCACCCTCGGCCAGGCTCCGGAAGCCCTGGGCCTGGATGGCCGAGTGGTGGACGAAGCAATCCTTGCCGCCGTCCTCGGGCGTGATGAACCCGAAACCCTTCTGGTCGTTGAACCACTTCACCGTGCCTACGGTACGCATCATTACTACTCCTGCTGTGTCTGGTCCACGGTCGGAGTGTCGGATGACCCGTACCGCCGACTGCTGACCCGCGCGGTCCAAACCCCCACGCCGGGTGTGCGGCCACATTGCCGCCCTGCGAAAAAGGGAAGCCCGGTACCACAGGGCTTCCCGGCGATCCACATCTCAGCGGATGTCCTTCGTCCACTGCTTCGGCGTGGAAATTCGCGGCTCATCCGCTCCCGGTCAAGACGAAAATCGTGGCGATCCGCCGGATCGGGTTCCTATCTTCCGGGTCCCGAAGGCGGAGTGGCGTGGACCGAACAACACGGGGAGGGGACGATGGAAGGGATTCCGCGAGGCCGATTCTGCTGGCACGAGCTGCTGACTTCCGATCCAGAGGGCGCACAGGCCTTCTACCGGGACGTGATCGGCTGGTCGACGCAGGTTTGGGAGGGGGGCGGGGAGCCGTACACGATGTGGATGACGCAGCGAGACCGCGGTGGGCGGCGTGATGCGGCTGCCGCCCCCGGCCGCGGAGGCCGGGGCTCCGCCGCACTGGATGACCTACGTCTCCGTGCCCGACGCCGACGGGGCGATCGAGCAGGCAACGGCGATGGGTGGGGCGCTGGTCTGGGGCCCGGAGGACATCCCGGAGATCGGCCGCGTGGCCGGCCTCACGGATCCGCACGGCGCCCACTTCGCCATCCACCAGCCGGCTGGGGACGCACCCGGCCACGACGGACCCGCGCGTCTCGGCGAGATGTCCTGGCACGAGCTGGCCACGCTCGGGTGGGAGGAAGCGTGGGACTTCTACTCGGATCTCTTCGGGTGGGAGAAGACCGACGCGATGGACATGGGCGAGATGGGCACGTACCAGATGTTCGGGCGTGGCGCCCATCCCCTCGGGGGGATGTTCGACAAGCCCCCGCAGGTACCCGTGCCCAACTGGCTTCCATACATCCGGGTTTCCGACGTGGGGGCGGCCGTCGAGCGGGTGAAGGAGGGCGGGGGACAGCTCCTCAACGGTCCGATGGAGGTGCCTGGCGGGGACTTCGTCGCGCAATGCATGGACCCCCAGGGCGCGATGTTCGCGCTCCACCAGACGGCGCAGGGGAGCTGAGGCACCGAAGCTCAGGACGAGCCCGGGTCTCCGCCGGAATCGACCGCGGCCACGCGCCCCAGCGCCGCCCAGTCGGACGAGCCCCACCCGCGGGCCACGGCGGACAGGAGTCGGTCGCGCAGCACGCCGGCGAAGGGCATGGGCACGCCGACCTCGTCGGACGGCGCGCAGCGCGTAGCGGACGTCTTTCAGTCCGTGGCTCAACGCGAAGCCGGCCGGTTCGAACCGGCCGGCTTCGATCATTCCGCCGTAGTTCTCGTAGATGGGCGAGCGGAAGAGGCGGTTCGCCATCGTCTCGTGGAAGAGTGCGGCGTCGATGCCGTGCCCGCGCACGAGCGTGTAGGCTTCGGCCATCGCCTCGATGGCGGAGGCGAGCATGAAGTTGCCCGCGAGCTTCATGACGTTCGCCTGCTCCGGCTCGGGGCCCGCGATGATCACCCCCTGCGCCACGGCCTCGAAGGCAGGTCGGCACGCGTCGATGGCTTCGGGAGCTCCGCTCGCGACGACCCACAGCTTGGCCTTGGCGGCGGCGTCCGGCCGCGCCGAACACCGGGGCCGCCACGTACCGCTGACCGCGAGCGCCGTGCGCATCGGCCAGGCGCCGGGACAGCTCCGGGCTGATCGTGCTCATCGAGGCGTGGACCGCGCCCTCGGCCATCCCGACCAGGGCGCCGTCGTCACCGAAGACGACCGACTCCACGGCCTCGTCGTCGGAGAGCATCGTCAGGACGACGTTCGCCCCCTCGGCCGCTTCGGCCGGCGACCCGGCGACCGCGGCGCCGTCCAGTCCATCCGCCTTGCCCCGTGTACGATTCCAGACGACGAGCTCGTGATCGGAGCGCGAGATGTTCGCCGCCATCGGCGTTCCCATGCTGCCCAGCCCGAGAAAGGCGATACGCATTCCTGCCTCCACTTCGTTTACGTTCCGTCGTGATCCAGCCGACCCCCGAGGACCCGGGCGGTTCCGACGACGGGGTGGAGGAGTGGTGCCCCGCCCGCCCACGCCCCAGGCCCCGGGATAACGGAGGGAGAGAGCGATGGTCGAGCGATTCCAGGTCGACACCAGGGGGCAGGGGCTCTACCTGATCACGGATCGGGTGGCGCGGATCGTGGAGATGTCCGGCATCGTCGAAGGGCTGTGCACCGTGCTGATCCAGCACACCTCGGCGAGCCTGACCATCCAGGAGAACGCCGACCCGTCGGCGCGCCGCGACCTGGCGGCGTGGCTGAACCGGCTCGTCGCCGAGGGCGATCCACACTTCACGCACACCGCCGAGGGTCCCGACGACATGCCGTCGCACATCAAGGCGGCGCTGACGTCGACGACGCTGTCGATCCCCGTCGTCCGAGGCGCCCTCGCCCTCGGGCACCTGGCAGGGGATCTACCTGTGGGAGCACCGGCGCGTGCCGCACCGGCGCCGCTGCGTGGTGCACGTGGGCGGATAGCGGCCAGCCGGGCGCGTCCGCCGGGGTGCCGTCGCCCGTGGGCGCGCGGCGCGCCTCTTCCCCACGTCGTCAGCGCGGCCGCGCCCGCCGGTACTGCGACGGCCAGGGCCCGTCCTCCCCGAGGGCGTGCGCGGCCAGGAGCGGCCAGTGCGGTTGGCGCAGCATCTCGCGGGCGAGGAGCACGACGTCGGCCGTCCCCTCCCGCGACGATCGTGTCCGCCTGCCCCGGATCCGTGATCAGCCCCACCGCCGCGGTGGCGATGCCCGCCTCGCGGCGGATGCGCGCCGCGAAGGGCACCTGATAGCCCGGTCCGAGCTGGATCTTCTGCCAGGGGACGAGCCCGGCCGAGGAGACGTCCACGATGTCGACGCCGTGGTCGCGGAGGATGCGGGCGAGCGCGACGGACTGATCCGCGTCCCACCCGCCTTCGGCCCAGTCCGTCGCCGAGATGCGCACGGAGAGCGGGAAGCCGCTCCGGCCAGGTCTCGCGCACGCGGTCGACCACTTCGAGCAGGAGGCGCGCCCGGTTGTCGAAGGAGCCGCCGTAGGCGTCCTCGCGCCGGTTCGAGAGCGGGGAGAGGAACTCGTGCAGGAGGTAGCCGTGCGCGGCGTGGATCTCCACGATGCGGAAGCCCGCGTCGAGGGCGCGGCGGGCCGCGCTTCCCGAACGCGTCGACCACGCTCCGGATTCCCTCGATGTCGAGCGCGTTCGGTCGGGGATACTCCTCGGAGAAGGGGACGGCGCTGGGCGCCCATACGTCGTCGGGCCACCCGCCGCGGTCGGCCGGGACGGTGGCAGGGCCGTCGTCCCAGGGACGGCGGGTGCTCGCCTTGCGGCCGGCGTGCGCGAGCTGCATCCCCGGCACGGCGCCGTGCCGCCCCACGAAGTCGGCGATGCGGGAGAGCATCTCCACGTGGGCGTCGTCCCAGACACCCAGGTCCTGGGGGCTGATGCGGCCGTTCGCCGCGACGGCCGTGGCCTCGGTGAACACGATGCCCGCGCCGCCGGTGGCGAAGGCGCCCAGATGCACGAGGTGCCAGTCGTCGGCGAAGCCGTCGCGGCTCGAATACTGGCACATGGGCGAGACGCCGATGCGGTTGCGCGCCTCGACGTCGCGCAGCCTCAGCGGGGAGAAGAGCGTGGGTGTCATGCGTCCGGATCCCTCGATGTCCGCGAGTGTAAGCTTTCGTTCATGTCCCGAGGTCGTACCACCCGAGTTCGAACCGGATGATCCCCGCAGCCTGGAAGATCCTCCCCGCGCTGGCGCCCATCGCCGGTGGAGCCGCCGTGCTCGCCTGGCGCGTCCGTGAGACGCGCACGCCGGTCACCACCCGGAAGATCGTGATCCCGCCCCTGGGCATGAGCACGGGCTTCGGGATGTTCTTCGCCCCACAGATGCGCGTGCCGCTCACCTGGGCGGTCGTGGCGTTCCTGATCGGGGCGCTGGTCCTGTCCTACCCCCTCGAGCGCACCTCGTCGCTGGAACCGCAGGGCGACGTGGTGATGATGCGGCGCTCCAACGGCTTCCTCCTGATCCTCCTCGGCCTGCTGGCGCTTCGGCTGTTGCTGCACGAGTACGTAGGCGCGGTGCTGCCGCCCAAGCAGACCGCCGCGATCTTCTTCATCCTCGCGTTCGGGATGATCCTGCGCTGGCGCACGAGCATGTACCTGCGCTACCGGGCGCTCCGGGCGGAGTTGGACGTGCGGGCTCGGTCGGACGGGCGCATGGAGACCGAAGTCCAGCCGCAGCTCGACGGCTGACCCGGGCGCGGACCGCAGGGTCCGCCGCTCCTCACACCTGCGTCGTCTTCGCCCACCGGGATTCCGGAAGGCAATAGGGAGGTGGCGCGCGCTGGCCTCCATCGAAGGCCGCTCCTACCTTCGAGGAGCGGACGGCGGGGCGGCCGATGTCTCGGAGCGGCTGCGGACCCCGACCCTCCGTTGCGGCTTCACGGCCGCCGCGAGAGCCCACCTTCCTGCCGAGGCGGTACGAACGCCATGCCGCAGCACCCAGGCCGCCTGCTGGAGCCGCTCACCGGCCGCTCCTGGTCTCCAGACGAGGTTCTCCAGCGCGTCGGTGGTCGCGTCGCCCTCTATGAGAAGCTGGGGCTGCGGCGGGGCGAGCGCGTCTTCCTGCACTACGGCAACAACCTCGAGTTCTTCGTCGACCTCCTCGCCATCTGGCATCTGGGAGGGTGCGCCGTGCCGGTGGACGCGCGCTTGACCCCGTTCGAGGTGGCGACCCTGGTGCGTTCGGCGCGTCCGGCCTTCTCGGTGTGGCGTGAGTCGCCCGACCCGGCGCTCGCGCGGGAGCTCTCGGACCTGGGCACACGCGTTCTGGAGATGCCCGATGACGAGGGCTGGACGGGCAGCGCGTTGCCGCGATCCCGATCGCGGCTCGAGGACGAGGCGCTCATCCTGTTCACGTCGGGCACCACGGGGAATCCCAAGGGCGTGGTGCACACCCATCGAACGCTTCAGGCCCGATGGGCGAGCCTCGGCAGCGCGCTCGGCCTGGCCCCGTATCGTCGGACGCTGTGTCTCCTTCCGACCCACTTCGGGCACGGCCTGATCTGCAACTGCCTCTTCCCCTGGCTCGGAGGACAGGATCTCCACGTGCTGCCCCCCTTCCGGGCCGACCTCCTCGTCCGCCTCGGCGAGGTGGTCGACCGCCACCGGATCACCTTTCTTTCGTCGGTTCCGACCGTCTGGCGCCTCGCCATCAAGACGGCGCGGCCCCCCGAGGGTGGATCCCTCGTCCGCGTGCACTGCGGGTCCGCGCCGCTGTCGGCGAATCTCTGGCGATCGGTACAGGAGTGGGCGGGCACGCGCGACGTGAAGAACGCCTACGGCATCACGGAGACGGGCAGTTGGCTCGCGGGGACGCCGGACGACTTCGCCGCGCCGGAGGACGGGCTGATCGGCGTCGCCTGGGGCGGCACGCTTCGCGTCATGCCCAGCGCGGACCCTGCGGAGTCCCCCACCTGGGCAGCCTCGTGCGCGACGGAGGAAAGCGGACACGTGTGGATCAGGACGCCGGCCCTGATGAAGGGCTACCTCGACCGGGACGACCTCACCGACGCCGTGGTCACCGACGGGTGGTTCTGCACCGGCGACATCGGTGTGATGGACGAGCGCGGCCAACTGTACCTCCGCGGCCGCGAGCGCGAGGAGATCAACAAGGCCGGGATGAAAGTGCATCCCGGTGACGTCGACGCCGTGGTCGAGCGATTCCCGGACACGCTCGACGTGTGCACGTTCGCCATTTCCGATGCCCTGCTCGGCGAAGACGTCGGCGTCGCCGTCGTCCTGCCCGGCGCCTCCGACGAGACGCTCCTTGCGCTCCGCGCGTGGGCCGGCGAGCACCTGGCGGCGCACCAGCTACCGAAGCGCTGGTACGTGCTGGACGAGGTCCCCCGCACGTCGCGCGGGAAGGTGAACCGCGCCGAACGTCGCGCGACACTGCGAGGCGCTCAAGCCCGTCGACTTCAACAAGCTTCGAAAGGACTGATGGAGCTCCGGACCGAGCTTCTGTCGTTCCTCGAAGAGAGTGGGATCTCGCTTCCCGAGGGTTTCGACGACGACACGCCACTGCTGTCCTCCGGGGTGTTGGATTCGCTGGCGCTCTTCAACCTCGTGCTCTGGATCGAGGAGAAGACCGGACGCAGCCTCGATCCCACGAAGATGGACATCGTCGCCGCCTGGGACTCGGTGCGGATGATGCTCCGCTACGTCGAGGGCGGGGGGGAGGACGGATCGCCCGCGCCCCGGCGGGCGCGCGTGGGATGGTCCGCCGGCCGGATCCGGATCGAGCCCTACGGTCCGGAGCACAAGGACGCGGTGGCCCGGTTCCAGACCGGTCTGTGGAGCCCGGACGTGGACGGAAACCGGCGCTACCTCGAGTGGAAGTACGAGGCGAATCCCTACGCGGACGGGCCGCGCATCTACCTCGCGCTGGACGGTGGCGAGCTGGTGGGCATGCGGGGCTTCTATTCCTCCCGCTGGCAGGTCGGCCACCCGACCCGGGAGCTCGACCTCCTGGTGGCCGACGACCTCCTCGTGCGCCAGGACCGCCGCGACGAGGGGATCGTCACCGCCGTCATGGAGGCGGCGTTCCACGACCTTCGGGACCAGGGGATCGAGTACGTGCTCAACCTCAGTGGGGGTGTGGTCACCATCCTCGGATCGCTGGCCATGGGCTGGAGGAGCGCCGGCTCACTGGGGATCGTCGGGCGGCGGTCGGCCGGGCAGCGGACGCGCCTCGCCGTTCGGGACCGGATGCTGTCGCTGCGCTTCGTCTGGCGCTACGCGCGCTCGACCTGGCTCCAGGCCCGCAGCGAGCGCGAACCCATGGCTCGGTTCGATCGTTCGCTCGGCACGACGGCCTCCGGAGGCGTGAAGATCGAGCTGACCGACACGCCGCGGATCGACGACATGGCCGCGCTGATCGGGGAGCTCGGCCACGACGGCCGGATGAGGCACGTCCGCGACGCCGCGTTCTTCGAGTGGCGCTTCCGCCACCCCTTCTACCGGTACCGGTTCGCCTACGCCGGAGGGGACCGCCTCGACGGATTCCTGGTCCTGAAGTGGCCCCCGGCCCGCCCGGACGCCGGGGCCCGGGTGGAGATCGTCGATCTGGAGGGCCGGGACGGTCGCGTGTCGACCGCGCTCCTCGAGACCGTGATCCGGGCGGGACGCTTCCCGGAACTCGTCACCTGGCGCGCCACCCACGCGGATCCCGTGGTCAGCGCGCTCGATCGCCTCGGGTTCAGGCCCGTGGACCTCGACCGGGCGGCCCACGGCTGGCCCTGCGTCCTCGTCCGCCCGGTGGACGACGCCCGGCTGGACGAGGACTGGATGCTGCACGGAACGCGCCTGCTCGACCCGTCGAGCTGGGACATGCGCATGCTGTACACGATGGCGGGCTGAGCGGGCGTCGCCCGCCCGCTCCTCACACCTGCGTCGTCTTCGCCCACTCCGAGCCGACGCTCCCCGCCCGGCACACCGGGCCCGCCAGGAAGTCGGCGGCGAGCCGCGCCTGGATCTCCAGCGCCTCCGCCAGCGAGGCGCCACCGGCCAGGCGCGCGCACTCGAGGATGGCTCCCCGCGCGGCATCCATCCCGGGGCTGTCCGGCTCGGGCAGCCCGGCCACGTCGTCCGGGACGTCCTCCAGCGGCCCTTCCAGCATCGGTCTCGCGTCGAGGCCGTGGTGCGCGCCGCTCGCCAGGCTCCACGCCTTCGCGACCGCCTGCTCCAGCGGCCCGGCCCAGTCGATCAGCCAGCCGACGGCGTCGGTGGCCTTCACCGGCCTGCCCGTGAGCAGCATCTGTAGAATCCGCGGCCAGGCGTCGTGGGGCGCCCGGCGCAGCGGCCAGTGGCACCCCTCCATCCCCGGCACCACCGGGAGCGTGACCTCGGGCCACCCGAGGCGGGCGTCCTC
This sequence comes from uncultured Gemmatimonadales bacterium, assembly GCA_963848895.1. GTDB lineage: Bacteria > Gemmatimonadota > Gemmatimonadetes > Longimicrobiales > Gaopeijiaceae > SZUA-318. The sequence continues at coordinate 70,613 of CAWKGE010000003.1, read as the reverse complement.
CACCGCCACCACCCAGTGGCAGTGCGCGAGCAGCTCGAGCATCCCGCCCAGGCAGCGCTTGCCGGGGATCATCGCCACCGACACGCGGAAGTCCTCGTGCAGCCGGCGCGCCGTGCGGGACCACCCGTGCGTGATCGCGCGGCCCTTGTCCACATCCTCCAGGGCCGGGAAGAAGTCGCCCGTGTCGGCACCGATCATTTGCGTGGAGATGTGGAAGTCCCCCGTGACGATCACACGCTCGATGCCCTCGTCCACCAGCCAGTCCAGCGCCCGGTTCAGCTCGTGGTCGACGTCCCAGCTGTAGCTCTCGCGGCCGAGCGTCACCACGCCGACTTCGCCGTCGTGCTCGGCGTTCACCCAGAGCTGGCCCCACTCGGGGCGGTCCATGCCGTCCACGGCGCCGGGGTACCAGGACGCCTTCTCCTCCGCGGCCGGGTGCAGGCGGTGGTAGGCCTCCACCGTCGAGATCACCGCGTCGGAACCGGCGTCGCGCATCACCGAGAGGATGCCGCGCCGGAACTGCGCGCACAGCTCGCCGATCGCGTTGAGGTGGGACAGGTGGCCACGCTCCTCGTGCAGCATGAGGCTCGTCATCTGGAAGAGCGGCCCGAGGATCCACGTGCGGAACGTCTCGTCCTCCTCGTCGGTCAGCTTCCAGTCGACCAGCGGCCGGAAGTGGTTGGGCGGATACCAGTCCTGGCCGGTGTCCTTCCGCTCCACCAGCTCCGGCGTCGGCTGGAACAGCTCGCCGTACTCGCCCGCCAGGTGGTGCAGGCACGACCACGTGAGGAAGTCCGCGCCCTTCGCGCCGATGGCGTCGTGCGCCCGGAACGGGTTGGGGCCGAGGAGCTTGCGCACGAGCTTGTCGACCTTCCAGAACGGCATGTTCGTGGCCCGATGGTAGCGCAGACCGGCCAGCGTGACGCCGCAGAAGAGCACGTCGAGGACGAACGACCAGCGGTCGGCCACGGGGAGCGGGATCATCCCCAGCGCCCACATGAGCCGCGTGATGGCCGAGGGCTCGTCCTCGACGATCTCCCACACCTTGTTGATCTCGTGGGGGAACGCCGGGTGCGCGATGCCGACGCCGAGCTCGGAGCTCGGGAAGCCCGACGTGACCGAGCGGATCTCGATGTCGGGGAAGGCCGCGCGGAAGATCTCGTAGTGGGCGCGCTTCACCTCGAGGATCTCCGGGATGGCCTCCAGCAGGAAGCGGGGCCGGAGGCCCTCGAGCTCCGGTGGGAGCGTGCGCCCGTCGTACGTCAGCCGCACGATCGAGCCCATGATGCGGTCCGCGCTCTCCTTGCCGAACGCGCGCACGAGGCCGGGATACTGCCGGCCGATCCCGTCCGGGGCGCCGGGAAAGTCGAGCGCCACCACGGGCACACCGTACGGTGCGAGCCGGGAGGCGAACTGCATGGTCTTGCCCGCGCCCACGATGCCGTTGGCGCCGGAGATGACCATCGATCCGCGCGCGTCCGGCGGGCCGAACACCTCGTCGACGAGGGTGGACGCGTCGGCCGGGAGCGCGCCGTTCCTGAAGATGTCGATGACGTTGCCGAGCCCCAGCGTGGCGAGCGTCGGCTGGCGCATCGCCGTCACGCCCGTGGCCTCGGGTACCTGCCGTTCGATCGTCCTGGTCATGGTCGGCGACTCCTACGAAACCTTGAACAGCGCGGCGATTCCGACGTCCCCCGCGGCACACCCGAAGACGAGCACGTGGCCGCCGCCCCGGTCGACGGCTTCCTCCAGCCCCTCGATGAGCAGGCGGGTGAGCGTCGGCCCCTGCGGATGCCCCCACACCAGCGAGCAGCCCGTCCGGTTCATGTCGTGCCAATCGTGGCCCGTCACGCGCGAGAAGACGACGTCGTTCACCGCGAAGGGATTGTGGTTCTTGATCACCGCGATGTCGTCGAGGTCCACGCCCACGCGGTCGAGCAGCTTCTGCACGGCGAAGGCCGGCGCCTCGGGCATCAGGCTCGGCTGCGTGCGCGCCTCGGCCTTTCCCACGATGCGGATGTCGATTTCGGGGCGGGGGCTGAGCTCCTTCGCCTTTCCCTCGGTGGTGACCAGGAGCGCCGCCATCCCGTCGGACGCGTGGGTCTGCGTCCCGCTGGTCACGCAGGTGTCGAGCTCCCGCTGCGCCCGCAGCGCCGCCGGTGTGAGCCTGCGCACGCCCAGGTCGTCGTCCACCCGGCCGAGGGGCCGTCCGGCCACGTTGAGGATGTCGAGGGGGACCAGCACGCGGTCGAGGAAGCCCGACTCCTTCGCCTCGAAGTACTGCTGGTGCCGGAGGTAGGCGACCTCGTCCACCTCTTCGCGCTCGACGCCGTACTTGCGGGCGGTGATGCCGGCGGCGGTGATCATCGCCTTCCCGGTGGCGGGGTCGAACCCGAAGTTGTCCCACACGTCGGCGATCGCCTGGGTGCGCTCGTGGGCGCGCCGCTCGGGGAAGACGCCGACGGGGGAGTCGCTGGTCCGGTCGAAGGTGAGCACGCCGACCACGTCGTTCGAGCCGGACTCGATCTCCGCGGTCCCCGCCAGCACCGCCTGCAGCCCGGTGGCGCACGCCTGCTCGACGTGGTAGCCGGGGATGCGGTGGCCCATGCAGCTCGCCACCAGCGGTGCGGTCCAGAACTTCCAGTGCCACGGGATCGTGGAGCCCAGGATCAGGTAGTCCATCTCGCTGATCGGGACGCCGCGCAGCCCGAGGATGCGGGCCATCGACTCGCCGGCGAACTGGCCGATGTTCACCTCGGCCAGGGCGGAGGTCTGCCAGGCCGGGAAGTAGCTGCTCCCCCACGTCCCGTAGGGGATGCGGGTGGCCGGAAAACGGCTGCGGTCGTGACTGGCCATGATCGTGCTCGTGTCTGTGCGTGATCGCCCGGGAGGGAAGGACGCGCGGCCCGCAGGGCGGCTAGGAAAAACTACCGCCATCGGGGGCGGAACCGTAGGCGCGGGCCAGCTCGGGGGGGATCGAGCGCCCTACGAACCGCCCTCCCGCCCCGAGACCTCCTCGACCGCCGTCTCGACCCGCTCCTCGGTCCCGCCGGCCTCCCGCAGCGAGAAGCCGATGGCGCGCGCGTAGTAGAGGCCGATCACCGTGATGGGGATGAACGCGGCCACGTGGAAGCCGATGGCGAGGGCGGTGGCGCGGTCGGTGGCCGCGCCCCACATCCCGGCCAGCACCACCGTGGCGGCCGCCTCGAACGGGCCGAAGAAGCCGGGCGCCGAAGGTACGGAAACCGCGATGGCGATCACCGACTGGAAGAAGAGCGCGGCGGTGTAGTCGAAGGGGAGGTCGAAGGCCCGGAAGGCGAACCAGAACCCGAGGGCGTTCACCATCCAGTGGACGAGCGTCCACCCGACGGAGCGCAGGAGCAGCAGCGGGTTGCGCAGAATGCCCACACCGGACAGGAACGCCTCGAGGGAGTCGACGATCGGCCGCCGCACCGACCGCGGCAGGACGCGCACCGCGCTCTCCGCGAAGCGCACGGCCGGGCCGGGCCAGAGGACGAACGCGAAGAGCACGGCGAACCCGACGGTCACGGTCACCGCGATGCCCCGCGCCACCGTGGTGTAGACGGCGCCCTCGGCGAAGAGACCGGGGAAGCCGGGTAGCGTCATCGAGACGAAGAGGAGCCCCACGACGGCGGCGCCGTCCAGCAGCCGCTCGATCACGAGCGACGAGAAGGCCGCAACCACAGGGACCGGCTCGACGCGCGCCAGCGCGAAGGCGCGCATGAACTCGCCCACGCGAAGCGGGATCAGGTTGTTGCCCATGAAGCCGATGGCGGTCGCCGCGAAGCGCGAGCGGAACGACGTCTCGATGCCCGGTGGGTTCCAGGATCACCTGCCAGCGCCACGCGCGGATCACGAAGACGAACGTGGCCCAGAACGTGGCCACCACGAAGGGGAACGGCCGCGCGGCGGCGATGTTGTGCAGAATCAGCGCCGGGTCCTGGCCGCGGAACACCCAGTAGAGCAGACCCGCGCTGACGAGGAGTCCGACGACCGACTTCCAGTCGAGGCAGCCCCGCCGTCCCGCCCGCGCGTCCGGGCCCTCAGTCGGACTCGACACGGAACTCCCTTCTGCGCTCGATCGGGTCGCGTCCCTCCCAGCCGACGCGGAGCACGAGCGTGTACTCCCCGTCGCCGAGGTCGGCCAGGTCCACGGCGATGGAAGCCGGATGCGTGTCCGCCGAGGCCTCCTCGGTCCACGTGATCCGCCCGCGGCCCTCTTCCCCGCCACCGGGCAGGAGGCGGCGGAGCGTGCCGGCCAGCCCTCCGGACTCCCGCTCGATGGACAGGTCGATCCGGAGGGTGGCGCCGACGGGTGCGCCGTAGGTCTCCCAGTAGACCCCCACGGCGGATCCACGCGCCACGGTGGTCGAGCCGAGCATCGCGGCGGTGGCGGCACGGTGTTCGACCGGCCGATCGGGCGCCTCGGGCTCGTAGAGGAGGAGGTCGGAGAGCTCCGGGCCCGCCGTGCGCAGCGGCTCGAGCGTGCGCCGCGCCCACCCGACCCCCTTCGTCGTCACGACTTCCAGGCCGGCCACGTACCGGCGGGCGGGCGCCTGCGCCAGGAAGCGGGTCCGGGGCTCGCGCGCTTCCGCTGCCATCTCCACCGGCATGCTGTCCGGGCCGTCCGTGAGGATGAAGGCGGCCCGGGCGTCGAGCGCGCCTTCGAGGGGCGTGCCGGCCAGGCGCGCGGCCACGGCGACGCGCAGCGAGTCTCCGACCCGGAAGCGCGCGAGCTGCCAGGGGACCGGGACGAAGGGACCGAGGGCCGGGGTGTACCCCTCGTCGTCCAGCTCCGCGTCCAGGCGCCACACGGGCCGTGCCAGGCCCTCCGGCCCGACGTCGGGCACGAAGTGGTAGCGGGCCGCGTAGCGGCTGGTCCAGGTGGCGTCCATCTGGGAGTCGTAGGAGTCCACCGGGCCGCGGCGCACGCGGCCGGCCCACAGGTGCTCCTGGAAGCGGTCCGGCCCGGGAGAGCCGGCCAGCGACCGCCGGATCTCCTCGAAGAAGCGGGCCGACAGCGAGCGGGCGAAGTGCTCCACCCGCCGGTCGTTGCCCGGCGCGCTGTACAGGGGGTCCGCCAGCCACCAGATGGTGTCCGACACGGCCATGCGGCGGCGGCAGTCCCATTCCGCCGTGCGCTCGCGCGCGTCGGGGAGCGACATGCGCGCGCCGCGCTGGCTCCACGATCCAAGGGTCCACGTCGCGTCGTCGTACGCGCACGCGATGGAGTCCGGCGCGGCCGCGAGCGTCCCCCGGAGCAGCGAGTCCGCGGCGGCGTCCTCCCCCTGCCCGTGCAGGACGTAGACGCGGAGCGCGTCGCACCACCATCGCTCGGCGCGGCAGCCGTCGACCACGCCCATCGCCTCGGGGAGGCGGTCGAGCTTGCCCAGGATGTAGACCGCCTGGCCCGTGAGCCATCCGGATTGCGGATACGCCTCGGCGCCCTCCATCAGCACCTCGACCAGGCGGTTCGGCGTGGGATGGCACTGCACCAGGTTGGGGCACTTGCTCGCGTCCGGATCGTCGGCGAAGCAGATGTCGTCGCGATCGCCGTCGCAGAGCCACTCGAAGCGCCGTCCCAGGGCGTCGGTCTGCCGCCCGCTCCGCTGCGACCATGCCCACCACGGGTCGCGGCCGTACCGCTGGCGGAGAAGGAGCCCGACGCGACGGATGGCGTCCAGTGAATCGTCCACGGGAGCGGCCGCGTGCGGAGGCGGAAGCGCCATGCCGGCGAGGGCGAGCACGGCGAGAAGCACGTCAGACCCGGGCTCACGCACTCCTGGTCCTCTCCCGTCTTGCGCAGGATCAGCTTGTGGGCGCGCAGGCGCAGGCCGTTGATGCGGATGAAGCCGCGGGCGTCCTCCTGGTCGTAGCCGCCGGCCACGTCCATCGACGACTGCTCCTGGTCGTACAGCGCGCTGGACGACGTCCGCCCCATGGAGATCACGTTCCCCTTGTAGAGGCGCACGTTCACCACCCCCGTGATGAGCTTCTCGGACTGGCGGAAGGCCGCCTGGATGAAGTCCATCTCCGGGCTGAACCAGAAGCCGTTGTAGATGATCTCGGCGAAGCGCGGCGAAAGCATGTCGCGCAGGCGGAGCACCTCCCGGTCCATGGCCAGCCCCTCGAGGTCCCGCAGCGCGTGGTGCAGCACCGTCCCGCCGGGCGTCTCGTAGACCCCCCGCGACTTGATGCCCACGAAGCGGTTCTCGACCATGTCGATGCGGCCCACCCCGTGGATTCCCGCCACCTCGTTGAGGTAGCTGAACAGGTCCACCGGGTCGGTATGCTCGACGCCCAGCGCGGTGTTCTCCACCCGGATCGGCTCGGCGTCCTCGAAGTGGATGGCCAGGTCGGCGGGCTCGTCGGGCGTCTGGTCCAGCGGCCGCACCAGCTTGTACATGTCCGCGGGGGGCGGCGAGCCCGGGTCCTCGAGCATCCCCGCCTCGTAGGAGCGGTGCATGAGGTTCTCGTCGCTGGAGTACGGCTTCTCCGCCGTCGCCTCCACCGGGATGTCGTGCTCTCGGGCGAACGCCAGCAGATCCCGGCGGCCCTTGAAGCGCTCCAGGAACTCCCGCTCCTTCCAGGGCGAGATGATCTCGAGCTGCGGGGCGAGCGCGGCGAAGGCGAGCTCGAAGCGGACCTGGTCGTTGCCCTTGCCGGTGGCGCCGTGGGCCACCGCGTCGGCGTGCTCGTCCAGGGCGATCTCCACCTGGCGGCGCGCGATCACCGGGCGGGCCAGCGACGTCCCGAGCAGGTATCGGTTCTCGTAGACCGCGTTGCCCGCGATGGCCGGGAAGATGAAGTCGGTCACGAACTCGCGGCGCAGGTCCTCCACGTAGACCTTGCTCGCGCCGGTGGCGCGGGCGCGCTCCGCGATCTGATCGAAGTCCTCCCGCTGGCCCACGTCGGCGACGTACGCGATGACGTCGTAGCCGCGCTGCAGCAGGGTCTTGAGGATGCACGCCGTGTCCAGTCCGCCGCTGTATGCGAGGACCACCTTCTTCGTCGCCACGAGTCACTCCGTGCGGAGGGAAAGTGCGGGAGGCTGCCGGACCTGGAAGGGTGGCGAGAAGGTTCGTGGGGCGCCAGTGTCCGTGCCGGCCGTGTGCACGGCCCGCGACGACGCCACGACGATCCCCCCGATGACCGAAGCCTCCGGGCAGACCCATACCGACAACAGCGCTCGGGCGCTCCTGCGCCAGCGCGACTACATGGTCTACCTGATCACGCGTGCGTTCGGCGTGCTCGGGACGGTCGCGCAGAGCGTGGTCATGGGGTGGCAGGTCTACGACCTGGCGCGCGCGGACCGCGGGGTGGCCGAGTCGGCGCTGTACGTGGGCCTGCTGGGGCTCGCGACCTTCCTGCCGCTCTTCTTCCTGGCGTTGCCGGCCGGAGTCGTGGCCGACCGCTACGCCCGCCGTGTCGTGCTGGCGCTCTGCTTCGCCGCGGAGGCCCTGTGCGCCGGGGCGCTGATGGCTGCGGCGTACATGGGCGTGCTCACCGTGCACGTCCTCATCGGCGTCGCCTTCGCGTTCGGGATCGCGCGCGCCTTCCGCGCCCCGGCGGGCGTGGCGCTCGGGCCCATGCTCGTCCCCAAGATCCTCCTTCCCCGTGCCATCGCCTGGAACTCGCTCGCCTTCCAGGCCGGCACCATCACCGGCCCCGCCCTGGCCGGGTTCCTGGTGGGTCGCTGGTCGTCCGCATTCGCCTACGGCTTGTGTCTGACGCTCTACCTCGTGCCGATCGTCGGGCTGTCGTTCATCCGCCGGCCCACGACCCCGGAGCCGTCGTCGGCTCCCGCCTGGAGCGGGTGCAGGAGGGCCTCGTCTACATCCGCGACAACCGGATCGTGCTCGGAGCGATCTCACTCGACCTCTTCGCCGTCCTCCTGGGCGGCGCCACCGCCCTGCTGCCCGTGTTCGCCCGGGACATCCTGCACGTCGGCGCGGAGGGCTTCGGCCTGCTGCGCTCGGCACCGGCCGTGGGGGCGGCGCTCGTGGCGCTGGTGCTCGCCGGCCATCCGGTGCAACGGCGCGCCGGGACGGCGATGTTCGGCGGGGTGGCGATCTTCGGCCTGGCGACCATCGTCTTCGGCCTGTCGAAGTCGTTCGGGCTCTCGCTGGTCGCCCTCGCCACGCTGGGCGGAGCCGACATGGTCTCCGTCTACGTCCGCCAGACGCTCATCCAGATCGTGACGCCCGATGCCATGCGCGGACGCGTGGCGTCCGTCTCCTTCCTCTTCATCGGCGCCTCCAACGAGCTGGGCGAGTTCGAGAGCGGCGTCACGGCGCGCATCCTCGGCCCCGTGGTGGCGGCCGTCTTCGGCGGCGCCGCCTCGCTCGGCGTCACCGGGCTGTGGGCGAAGCTCTTCCCCACCCTGCGGAAGGTCGACCGCCTGGAGTGAGCAGTCGGCACGGAATATGCGTGCCACAGGGCACGGCCGCGGATGGAGCCGAAGCTCGAAAGTGCTTGTGGCACAGCGCGTTTCTGGGCCGGTTCCAGGCCGGCGCCCCGGGGGGGGCGGCGCGGTCCGCCACGGTCGCCGCCGTGTGATGTGGCGGAACCGTCACAGGTTGTACCACGCCCGCATCGGAGATCCGAATGCTCCTCTGGACGTCTTCGGCCGAGTCGAAGGCCGCGCCGGTCCCCCTCCCGGCAGACCCCGCCGCTCCGCCGACCGTGCCCGAGTCCGTCATCTACTCCAGAAAGGCCGCGCCGCAGGCCGGCGCATCCCTGGTCGCCTGGTTCGAGGACCTCGGATCGGACGACGTGTCCAGGGTGGGCGGCAAGGCCGCCTCCCTCGGCGAGATGTTCGGCGCCCTCTCCGAGCGCGGCGTGCGCGTTCCGGGCGGATTCGCCACCACGGTGGACGCGTACGCGGCCTTCCTGGACGCGCCCGTCCCGGAAGGCGCGTTCGATTCGGTCCCGGCCGTGGAGCGCGCACATGTCCCCGAGGCCGTCTCGGCGCGCACCCTCCGCGAGGCCCTGGAGCGCATCTTCCGCGACGTGGATGCCGAGGACCAGCTCGACCTGCACGCCCGGGCGACGCTCGCGCGCGCGCTGGTGAGCGCGTGCCCGGTGCCGACCGGGGTGCGCGAGGCGATCCGCGACGGCCACGGAAAGCTCACGGACCTGTACGGGGACGGCGTGGATCTCGCCGTCCGCTCGTCGGCCACCTGCGAGGACTCCGAGGTCGCATCCTTCGCCGGACAGTACGAGTCGTACCTGAACGTGCGCGGGGCCGACGGTGTGCTCGAGGCGTGGCGGGCCTGCTGCGCGTCGGCCTTCACGGAGCGAGCGCTCGGTTATCAGATCCGGCGCGGGATGGACCCGCTGGCCTCCGGGCTGGGCGTGGTGGTCATGAAGATGGTGCGCTCGGACCTCGCCTCCTCCGGCGTGATGTTCACCCTGGACCCCGACACCGGGAATCCCAACGTGATCCACATCACGTCGGCCTACGGCCTGGGCGAGCTGGTGGTGCAGGGGAGCGTGTCTCCCGACACGATCGTCGTGTGGAAGGAGGGCATCCGGCGCGGGCGGCCCGCGGTGGTGCACCGGAGCATGGGCGCCAAGGACCGCAAGCTCGTCTACGCCATGCAGGGCGGCACGGCCACGGAGAGCGTGGACGTGCACGCGAGCCGGCAGCGGCAGTGGTCGATCACGAACGACGAGGCCGTCGAGCTGGCGTGCATGGCGCTGGCGATCGAGGACCACTACGGCGGCCCCGTGGACATCGAGTGGGCCAAGGACGGCTATTCGGGCGAGTTGTACGTCGTACAGGCGCGCCCGGAGACGGTGCACCGGGCCGAATCGGCCACGATGCGCCGCTATCGGATGGATCCCGGCCTCGTGCGCCAGCTCGAGGCCACCGGCGGCGTCCTGGCACGGGGGCACGCCGTCGGGAATCGTATCGGCGCGGGGCGCGTCCGGGTCTACCGGGACTACGAGGAGGTCATCGTCCGCAAGCGCGAGCTGCGCAACCGGCTGGCGGCCGGGGAGCGGCTCGAGGACGTCCCCCTCGAGGAGCGGGTGTTCGACCCGGGCGACGTCCTCGTCACCGAGCTCACGACGCCCGACTGGGAGCCCATGATGAAGGAGGCCTCCCTCATCGTGACGGAGAAGGGCGGCCGCACGTCGCACGCCGCCATCGTGGCGCGGGAGTTCGGGATTCCGGCGATCGTAGGCTGCGCCGACGCCAGCACGATCCTCGAGCCCCTCATGGAGGTCACCGGATCGTGCGCCGAGGGGGATGAAGGCCTGGTCCTCCGCGGCATCCAGCCCTTCGAGGTGGAGGAGATCGCCGGCGGCGACGTCCCCGAGACCCACACGAAGGTCAAGCTCAACGTGGGCTTCCCGGGCAAGGCGCTCCACGACGCGATGCTCCCGTCCGACGGTGTGGGCCTGGCGCGGATCGAGTTCATCCTCACGGCCCAGGTGGGCATCCACCCCCTCGCCCTGGCGTACTTCGACCTCCTGCGCGACTACGTCGAGGAGGGGACGTTGGCTCCGGAGCTCGAGCCTTTCCACGAACGGTTGGAGGCCGAGGATCCTCACGAGCTGCGCACCCTCCTCGGCGCCATCGAGCGGCGCACCCCCGGCCACGGCGACCGGCGCCAGTTCTTCGTCGACCAGGTGGGTTACGGCGTCGCCCTCATCTGCGCGGCATTCCATCCCCGCCCGGTCCTCGTGCGCCTGTCCGACCTCAAGTCCAACGAGTACCGGGAGCTCCTCGGCGGGCGGATCTTCGAGCCCAAGGAGGAGAACCCGATGATCGCCTGGCGCGGCGCGTCCCGGTACGTGGACCCGCGCTTCGCCGCGGCTTTCGAGATGGAGTGCGATGCGCTGCAGATGGTCCGCCAGCGGCTGGGGCTCGACAACCTCCAGCTCATGGTGCCGTTCTGCAGAACGCCTGAAGAGGGCGCCCGCGTCGTCCGTCAGCTGGATCAGCACGGGCTTTCCCCCCACGCGGGCGTCCCTCTCTTCCTCATGGTGGAGCTGCCGTCCAACGTCATCGAGGCCGAGCGCTTCATCGACATGATGCACCTGTCCGGCGGCTCCATAGGCTCCAACGATCTGGTCCAGACGGTCTACGCGGTCTCCCGCGACGACCTGGAGCGCTACGAGCCGGCCGTCGACGCCCGCTCCCCCGCCGTGCGGGTGCTCATCGGCCGCGCCGTGCGGGCGTTCCGGCAGCGCGGGTTGGAGATCGGGATCTGCGGACAGGCCCCGTCGGACTACCCGGACGAGGTGCCCCCCTTCCTGGTGGAATGCGGGATCTCGTCGATGTCGGTGACGCCCGACACCGTGCTGGACGTGCGGCGGGTGGTGGCGGAGGCGGAGAAGAAGTACGCCAAGCCGTCGCTGAGGCAGATGGTGGAGCAGTGGTGAGGGGGAGGCGGCTGACGGTCCGTCCGGCGGGCATCCCGGGACCGAAGATGCAGCGCGGGGCGGGCGGCCGCAGACCAGGCCGTCCGCCCCGTGCTGCTTCCGAAGAAGCCCCTCAGGCGTTGCTCGTGCGCTCCTTCGACTCCTCCGTACCGTCACGCCGACGGTAGCCCACCGCCCCGAGGCCGAGCAAGCCCGTCCCCAGGAGGAGCACCGTGGCCGGCTCCGGCACGGTGGTCACCGCGCAGTCAGGGTCCAGGTGACCGCTGTTGGCCACGGCCCCCGCCGACGTCACGCCCATCTTCGTCGAGCAGCCCCGGGGTCCACCCTGGGCGTGGATGCCCACGCCGATCTGGTTCCGGTAGCTCTGCAGATCCTGCTGAACGAGAACGAGAACGTCTGCATCCCCGCGGCCTCGGCGAACCCGCCGCCGATCCCGGTCGAGCCGATGGCGTAGCGCTTGCGTTGCTGCCCGGCAGCCCGCCCCCGTTCAGGTGGTTCACCGAGCCCACCCGGCCATGCTAGACGTGAAGGACGTCGGCGCCCCGCCGGGAAGATTCAACAGGCCGACCGCCGTGAAAACGTCGTGCTCGGACGGGAAGGTTGATCACGTGGACCGTGACCTTCTTCAACGTCCGGTTGTAGAAGATGTCGCCCGACATGCAGGTGACGAAGTTGTCACCGCCGCACACGTTGGTCCAACTCCAGGACCAATCCGCCCTGGCCGGGGCCGCGGACACGGCCAGACCCGCCAGGACCAGCAACGCAGAACGCTGCTTGTACATACCCGCCTTTTGAAGGATGTCGCCTCATGGCCTCGGCCGGCGACCGCCGGAACCGCCCAACGAGGGGTCACACTCCGACACGCTTCCTATCTGCAAAGAGCACGCCCGCTCCAGGCGGAAGCGAAGCGAGTGGTGTAGGTCGTTGTGCCATATAGTTTTACCACGGCAAGACGGCCCATGGCGGCGACGTTCCCTCGACCTGGACTGTGGTGGTTCTGTCACGCGAGCGCGTGGGCCGACTTCCGCCCATGAGCAGCGGCGCCACGGCGGGCCTGTCACGGAATCACCACAGTTGTGGCGCGCAGGACGCCACGGCCTTCCGTTTCTGCTCCGGCGTGGGTGCCCAGGCCGGCCTACCGCCTCGAGACGGGCGCCGGCGGCGGCTGGATCGTGATGTTGAGCGTGGCCTGGTCGTTCGCGGACGTCGGATCCACCTCTTTCAGGGGCGCCTTCACCCGGGCGCGTGCCTGCGTGATACCGGTGAGGTCGGTCGTCACCTCCGCCTTCAGCCAAAGGGTGTCCTTGGCCGAGACCGCGAGGGAGTCGAGCGCCCACGTCCCCGTGCTCTGCGTGTAGCTGCCCCGCGACGTCGTGGCGTTCACGTACGTCAGACCGGTCGGGACCGAATCCACCACCTGGACGCCCGAGGCGCCCAGCGGACCGCGGTTTGTGACGACCACGGTGAACGTGACCGTGTCACCCTTCACCACCGTCGAGTCGTTGGCGAGGAGCGCGTCGATCGCGAGATCCGCCTGCTTCACTTCCAGGGTGATGTCGGCGCCTACGCGCGGTAGGAGCCGCCAGCGGACGCCTCCCGTCGGCAGGGCCACGGGTGTCAACAGGCCCGTGGCCTCCTTGATCCGTAGGATCGTATCGGGCCGGACGAGCGAGGTGTTCGCCTGCAGGAAGGAACGGAAGACCACCTCGAGCGACCCGGTCCCGTCGTCCACGAAGAAGTGGAAGTCCCCGTTCACCGTGGAGGTGTCGTGGATCTCGGCGGAGCGTACGCGCACGAGCGCCGCATCGATCTTGCCGCCCTCCGCGTCGGCCGCGGGGCCCGTGCGGCGCTCGAGCGGCACCGGGATCGCCGCGATGTTGACGAGCACGAACGGGGTGACCTCGTCCAGCACGGGCTCGCCATTGTCGACTCCGGTGCGCCCGAGCAGCCTGAGCGAGTCGCCGGTGGAGATCGTGGCTCTCGCGACGTTGATTGCGCGCAGGTAGACCGAGTCGGCCTGGAAGTGGACGACGCCGTCGCCGAAGTTCGGCCTCGGGTTGAGTGCGATGCCGCTGGTGAACACCTTGCGGCCGGGGGCGGACGCCCGGATCTCTTCGAACGAGAGTACCGGGTAGGAGACGCCGATCTCGGATTGGCTGGTCGAGTCCCTGCGCACCAGGATCTGGTCCCCGTGACCCGCCATGCTCAGGGAGTCGCCGACGCTCGCCGGATCCAGTGATACCCGGTAGCTACCCACCGGAACGTCGCGCATCCGGAATACGCCGGTCGTGTCGGTCTCTGCCGAGACCACCGGTGGGCCGCCCCTCGAAGCCGTCAGCACCACGATGAGGTGAGGGAATGGCTTGTCGACGCCGTCGATCACGCCGTTGCCGTTGTTGTCCAGGTACGTGAGGCCGATCACCGAGCCGGTGGCGTCCACCTGGATGAGCGAGACGTTCGACGCGTCGGTACAGGCGGCGCCCGCCAGAAGGACGCCGGCCATGGCCGTGAGCGCGCGCGTGCGGAACCGGGCCCTCATGACGCACCTCCGATCCGAAGACCGATCCGGATCACGCGTCCGAGTCCGGTCGGAACGAGGATCTTGCCGAAGTCGGGGTTCACGGACAGGGGCACGGTCATCGTGCCGCCGTCGGAAGAAGTCGTGATAGATCCGTTCGGGTCCACGAGAAGCAGGGCCGCGTCGCGGAGTCCGTCTTCGCGCTCGACGAGCCCGTAACCGTCCACCGTCAACTCGAGCCGACGCCCCCCGAGCTCGGCCAACCGGGCGCGCACACGCACGTCCAGGCCGATGCGCGCGGGTCCACGGCAACTGTTGCGCTCCGCGAAGCCGTCCGACTGGGCGTTCAGGCAGGGCCATTCGGAGAGCAGCCCGGACAGCTCCCCACTCCCCGGGACCCAGGCCACGTCATTGAGCGCCGAGCCGTCGCCGTTGATGTCGACCCCGGGGCGGTACCCCGGTGTGAAGGGGAGCCCGGACTCGTAGCGCACGAGGCCGGTGACGGACACCGTCCGGGCCGCATCCACGCCGAGGGTCATGCCGCCCACGAGCCGGTCGGGGACGTCGAAGTCCGACGTGCCCTCGGACCAGTCCCCGCCGCCCGGCAGTCCCGGCGGGAGCTGCGCGTCGGGAACGCCCGCGGCGGCGCCGATCCAGTTGTCCCGCGTCTGTGAGCGGGTGTACGACGCGAAGAGGTCCAGCGTCGGGCTGCGGTGCTCCAAGCCGATGGACGCACCCCGGTACGTAGACCATCCGTCGGTGTCGATGGCCCAGACGTCGTCGAAGACGGTGAAGCGGCGATTGCTTTCGGGCACGGGCACCACCACGGCGCCGAGCTTGCGCAGATCGCCCAGGATGTCGCGGCCGTGCGCGCCCAGAGCCAGTGGATACGTCGCGAGGTTCAGGTCGCGACGCCGCGCGAGGAAGTCCGTGCGGCGCGCCGCGGCGCCGACGTAGAGATTCCATCCGCCACCCGCGTGATGGACCAACCCCAGGCTCGCCCGGGTGGAACGCGGGGCGCGGCTGTCCGGGCCGAGCAGCGAAAGCGTGGGCGCCCTCTCGGCGGAGCCGGGCAGCTCCCCCTCGGGCCACGGCGTCGCGGAGCCTGCGTATCGTGAGATCTTGAGCCGGCCATCGTGCGTGAAAGCCTCGTGGAGCAGCGCCGGTTGCATGTCCCCGTTCGTGACCGCCAGCGTGCCGTCCAGCGTCGTGCGGCCGTCGCCCGTCACGTCCCAGGCCAGCGCGCCGATGCCGCCGAATTGGCTGAGCTTCGACGGGTACTCGTCATTCGCCAGACCGGATGCGGCGAACCAGTTCGAGTTGCGTTTGATCTCGGAGGATGGCAGGACCTCGTAGTCGAAGCGGCCGCCCAGCGTCAGGCGCAGCCCGGGCGCCAGGTCGAAGGCATACTGGCCGAAGACACCCACCTCGGTAGTGGAGAAGGACGACTCGGTGCCGCCGATGGACTCCACAAGGGCGCCGGAGCCGGCTGCTGCGGCGGCCGGGTCGCCGAAGTAATAGCGGCCCTCGTCGAAGCCTCCGTACGTGAGCTTGTGCTGGCTGAGGCGGACGGTGGCGCCGCCCTTGACGGTGCCGGGTCCCAAGCTGTAGTGGATGACCGGGGAGAAGTGGATGTCCACCCGGGAGACGTCGGCAGCGGCCGTGCCCGGACCGCCGAGCGACACGCCGCTTCCGGTGAACGTGGTGGCCGGGACGCCCTCGAGGGCCGGACCGTACGTCCGGCTGCTGCCCGTCACGCCTCCGCGAAGCTCGAGAGCCAGCCCGTCTTCGTACGCCGAGATCAGGTTCCCGGCGACGGCGAAGTCGGTCCCCGTTTCCGGTGGCGCACCGCCGTATGCGAGACCCGAGGGTCCGAATCCGGTGAATTCGCGCTGGAGGTGGCCGGCGGTCGCCCGCAGCGTGAGCCGTCGGCTGGTCCCGAGCGTCCAGTCCAGCCGTGCGAGGCCAGAGGCCCGCCGCGTACGCTCGACAGCGGGCTCGGCGAGCGCCGATGCATCGGCGCCGAGGGCCGTGAGGAGCGCGGCCGACTCGGCCGACAGGCGCGGCTCCAGCGGAGACTCCACCTGGAAGGCTTCCGCCGCCACGAACATCCGCGAGGTGTCGGGCTTCAGGTCCACGTCGGCCGAGGCCGCGCCCCAGTACGACATCAGGCTCGGGGCCTGGAGATCCAGCTTGGAGGACGACCAGAGAGGGTCGCCGCTCCACGAGCCGCCCAGGTTGGTGCCGTCCGGACCGACCGAGGAGCGGCTCGTCAGCGCAAGGATCCCCCCGGCCGCACCGCTCCACTCGATGTCCGCAGGGGTGTCCATCGCGTCGACGTCCGCCAGCGTGCCGCGGGAGAACATCGCGGTGGACAACGCCTCGCCCCTCATTGCGGGATTCGTAGCGCGGTAGAAGGGTACGCCGTCGGCCACCAGAAGAGAGAGCTCCCCAGGGAGTCCCTCCGAGCCCAGGTACGAATCGTTCCGCGACGAGAGCGCCGCGACCGCGGACAGGTCGTCGTAGGGGTCCGGGAGTGTTGAAATCCGGGCGGGGCCGACCCGGACTCCCTCTCGCCGCCACAACGTCGGTCCTGCTCCCGGGACTGAAACGGTGTCAACCGCCTCCACCGGCGGAGCCGTGGGCGACAGCTGGATCCCGAGCGTGGCGGCGTCGCCGGTGCTCACGTACACGGGCGTTACGACGACCGGGCGGAAGCCGAGCGCCTCGGCCCGGAGCTCGTAGGAGCCCGGCTCCACGAAGCCGAAGGTGAAACGGCCGGAGATGTCGGCGACGGTCTGGCGAGAGAAGCCGCGTTCCAGCGACCGCAGGGTCACGAGCGCCTGGGACACGGAACCGCCATCGGTGCGCTCCACGGTTCCCGAGAGGGAACCCGCCACGACGCTCTGGGCGACCAGCGTACCGCACGGGGTCATGCTCCACCCTATCAGGATGGAAGCTAGGAAGGCTCTTGTCCGCACCGAAAGGGCTCGCTGGCTCGGGGGAAGGGAGGGGGTAGAGTCAGACCGGAGGAACATATGATCCGATACCCATCGGGCCCAGGCCCGCCCGAGCGGGGATCCAATCCCACGTTAGGGGCGAAGAGCGGATTCCACCAGAGTCGACATAAGGGTCTGGACCGAATGTGTTTCTCGGGGAAGGATTAGTATGATGGGGGCGAACACCTGCGTTTCGTTGGAGACGCGCGGTTGGCGGTTGGCCAGTGACGCGGAGCGGCCGCCCGACCGATCCTGGGTCCGTCGAGGTGCGCTCGAACGCCCGTCAACCCAAGCATGGAGGGGGGATGTCCTCCCAAGCCCCTTTGGTGAGTGTCGTCATACCTGTCTACAACGGTGAGGAGTTCCTGGCCGACGCAATCCGCAGCGTGCTCGGTCAGACGTACCAGAACTTCGATCTGACGGTCGGAAACAACCACAGCACGGACGGCACGCTCGAGATCGCGGAGCGGTTCGCCGCCGAAGACGCGCGGATCCGCGTGGTCACGTATCCCGAGTTCGTGTCCGTGGTCGACAGCCACAACATGGCGTTCACGCTGGCCTCGCCCGAGGCGAAGTACGTGAAGATCCTGGGCGCGGACGACTGGTTCTTCCCCCATTGCATCGAAGAGCTGGTCAAGGTCGCGGAGGCGCACCCGACCGTGGGGATGGTGACCTCGTACGTGCTGGCCGGGTCCCGCGTCGCCTGGGACGGCCTGCCCTACCCGAGCACCTTCATGTCCGGGCGGGACGTTTGCCGTCTGCGGCTGCTGCACAACATCAAGGTCTTCGGGGGGCCGTCGTCTTCCCTCATCAGGGCGGACATCACCCGGGAGCAGAGGCCGTTCTACAACCCGCTCAACTATCATGGAGACAACGAAGCCTATCTGGAGCTTCTCGAGAATCATGACTTCGGGTTCGTTCACCAGGTGCTGTCGTACCTCCGCAAGGGTGAGGCGTCGCGGACCACCTCCTACCTGGAGCGGGTGAACTCGTATCCGGCGGCGGACGTGGACGAGGCGACGAAGTTCGGACCCATCTACCTGACCGAAGAGGAATGCCGCAGGAAGCTCAAGCAGGTGTGGAAGCGGTATTATCGCTTCCTGGGCCACAGCGTGTTCGAGCTCCGGGGCCGTGAGTTCTGGCACTATCATCTGGTCCACGTCCGGAATCTCGGCTACCGGATCAGCTATCCGCGGATCGCCCTCCACGCAGGCCTCCGTCTGGCCGACATCGTATTCAATCCGCTTCGGACGTTGCGGGGCGTCTGGCGCCGCGTGGCGGGGATGATCGGACGCCGGCGCGGTTCTTCGGCGCCTCCCGGGAGCTCACCGGCAGTGTCGCTCATGGAAGCGCGTTCCCGGTAAGGGGCCACCGGACAGTGCACTTCACGGAGACCCGCATACCGGGGGCGTGGTGCGTCGATCCGGCTCCGCACGTCGACGACCGCGGCCGGTTCTTCCGGGCATGGTGCGCCGACGAGTTCGCCGATCGGGGCATC
Organism: uncultured Gemmatimonadales bacterium; assembly: GCA_963848895.1. Taxonomy (GTDB): domain Bacteria; phylum Gemmatimonadota; class Gemmatimonadetes; order Longimicrobiales; family Gaopeijiaceae; genus SZUA-318. The sequence goes on along the minus strand of CAWKGE010000003.1, from coordinate 52,183 downwards.
GACTTCGCTCCGGTGCAGGCGAACATGGGGTTCAACCACCGCGCAGGGACGCTGCGCGGCCTCCACTACCAGGTGCGCGCCACACGAGGAGGCCAAGCTCGTGCGGTGCACGCGGGTGCCGTCTTCGACGTGCTCGTCGACCTCCGCCCGGGATCCCCGACCGCCGGGGAGTGGTTCGGCACCGAGCTCTCCGCCGACAACGGTCGCATGCTGTATGTGCCGCCGATGTGCGCGCACGGCTACCAGACCCTGGAGGATGGGTCCGAGATCCTACTACCTGACCTCGGCCCGCTATGCACCGGATGCCGCGCGGGGCTTGCGTTATGATGATCCCGGCCTTGGGATCGATTGGCCGCTTCCCCCCGGGCCGTCTCTGCCCAGGACCTCGCGCTGGGCCCTCCTCGACCCCGACGACCCTCGATCAGCCCATGAACGTCGACACCGCACTCGAGCGGAAGGAAGCCGCAGGGGCGCCCCATCCGCGTGGCCCTGATCGGGGCCGGAGCCACGGGGCGCGCCATCGCCCTGCAGCTCGGCACGCCCGTGCCCGGCATTCGCCTGGCCGGCATCGCCAATCGTACGCCGTCCCATGCCGAACGGAGCTTCCGCGAGGCGGGCATCGAGAATTGGCAGCTCGCCCGAGGGGCCCGGCCAAGTCGCCGAGCTGGTCACGAAGGGCGTTCCCGTCCTCACGGACGATCCCTCCCTCCTGGTGCAGTAGCCCCGCGATCGACGTGGTCGTGGAGGTCACGGGGACCATCGACTTCGCGGCCGACGTCGACCCTCGACGCGATCGACCATGGGAAGGACGTCGTGATCGTCAATGCGGAGCTCGACTCGCTGGTCGGTCCGCTCCTGAAGGCGAAGGCCGACAGGCAGGCGTGGTTCTGACCAACACCGACGGCGACGAGCCCGGCGTCGCCATGACGCTGTACCGCTACGTACGCACGCTCGGCCTGCGGCCCGTCGCGGCGGGCAACATCAAGGGCATGGTGGACCACTACCGCAACCCGGACACCCAGAAGGCCTTCGCCGAGAAGCACGACCAGGACGTGCGCAAGGTCACCTCGTTCGCCGACGCCACCAAGCTGTCGATGGAGGCGACGGTGCTCGCGAACGCGACCGGTTTTCGCGTCGGACGGCGGGGGATGTACGGGCCCGCCTGCGAGAACGTGCGGGATCTGGCGGGCCTGCTCCCGCTCGACGAGCTGCTGTCCGGCGGAATCGTCGACTACGCCCTGGGAGCGGCGCCGCACACGGGCGCCTTCGTCGTGGTGCACGAGGAGAACCCGCTGAAGCGCACACAGCTCGGCTACTACAAGATGGGCGACGGCCCGCTCTACGTCTTCTACACACCGTTCCACCTGCCCCATCTGCAGATCGCTTCGACCATCGGTCGGGCGGTGGTGCTTCGCGACGCCACCGTCGCTTCGCGAGGCGGGGCCGCGAACGCGAGGTGGTGGCCGTTGCCAAGCGCGATCTGCGAGCGGGAGATGTCCTGGATGGGGTCGGTGGCTACTGTGTCTACGGTCTGATCGAGAATACGGCCGAGGCGCGCCGTATCCACGCGCTGCCCATCGGCCTGTCGGAGGGCTGTACGGTGCTGCGTCCCGTGCCACGGGACGGCGTGCTGACCACGGCCGACGTGCGAATGCCGCCGGAGCGATTGAGCGATCGGCTGTGGCGCGAGCAGCAGCTCCAATGGCCGGCTGAACCCGAAGGAGTCGTCACATGAAGGTGGTGCTGTTCTGCGGGGGGCTCGGGACGAGGCTCAGGGACTACGACGAGAGCATGCCGAAGCCCATGGTCAGCATCGGATACCGCCCGATCATGTGGCACCTGATGCGGTACTACGCCCATTTCGGCCACAAGGACTTCATCCTGTGCCTGGGCTACAAGGCGGACGTGATCAAGAAGTACTTCATCGAGTACGACGAGTGTCTGTCGAACGACTTCATCATGACCGGGGGGCAGGAGGTCGAGCTTCTGAACAGCGACATCCACGACTGGCGGATCACCTTCGTCGACACGGGTGCGACGTCGCCCATCGGCGAGCGTCTGCGACTGGTGCGCCCGTACGTGGCAGGCGAGGAGGCGTTCCTGGCCAACTACACCGACTGTCTGACGGACATGGATCTGAACGCGTACGTGCGGGCCTTCGAGCAACGCGGCTGCATCGCCGGGATGGTGACGGTCCCCCCCAACGTCAGCTTCCACTACGCGACCGCGAAGGACGGTTGGGTCGAGAGCCTCACGGACGTCCGCAACACGCATCTGCGGGTGAACGGGGGGTTCTTCGCGTTTCGTCAGGAGATCTTCGACTACCTGCGGCCGGGAGAGGACCTGGTGGCGGAGCCTTTCCACCGTCTCATGGAGACAGAAGCAGTTGATGGCCTACGAGTACAACGGCTTCTGGAAGGCGATGGACACCTTCAAGGACAAGCAGCAGCTCGACGAGCTCCAGGCGTCGGGCCAGCGCCCCTGGGAGGTGTGGCGGGCGCAACCACGACGACCATGTCTGACGGTCGCGAGCACGTCCCAGGCGCCGGATCCGGGTTTCCAGGGCAGGGCCACCGGATCCGTCCTTCTGGGGTGGACGCCGGGTGTTCATCACGGGGCACACCGGATTCAAGGGGAGCTGGCTGTGTCTCTGGCTGCGGTCGTTGGGTGCCGACGTCACCGGCTACGCCCTCGAGCCTCCCACGCATCCGAGCCTGTTCGACGAGGCGAACGTGGCGGATGGCCTGCGCTCCATCATCGCCGACGTCCGCGATCTGGAGCGCCTGACCAACGCGTTGGAGGAGGCCGAGCCGGAGGTGGTCATCCACATGGCGGCCCAGTCGGTGGTCAAGCGGGGATACGCCGAGCCGGTGGAGACCTACTCCGTCAACGTGATGGGGACCGTCCATCTGCTCGAGGCGCTCCGGCGCCTCGGCCGGCCCTGCGTGGTCGTCAACGTCACCAGCGACAAGTGCTACGCGCACCGATCTTCGGGGCCGCCCTACGCGGAGGACGACCCCATGGGTGGGGACGATCCCTATTCGAACTCGAAGGGATGCTCGGAGCTGGTCACCACGGCGTTCCGGCGCTCGTACTTCCCTCGCGGAGGACTTCGAGCGCCACGGGATCGCCCTTGCGAGCGCACGCGCCGGGAACGCCATCGGCGGGGGTGACTGGACGCCCGACCAGCTCATTCCGGACCTGGTCCGCGCCTTCGAGGAGGGCAGGCCCTGCCTCCTCCGCAGCCCCGATGGCATCCGGCCGTGGCAGTTCGTCCTCGAGCCCCTGCGAGGCTACCTCATGCTGGCCGAGGCCCTGCATGCCGGCGGAGCCGACTTCGCGGACGGGTGGAACTTCGGGCCGCGGGCGGACGACGCCAGGCGAGTGGCGTGGATCGCCGACCGGATGAAGGCGGCCTGGGGCGGGGACGCCGACTGGGTCGTCGACCGGGGTGCGCATCCGAGCGAAGCTCCCGTGCTCCGGCTCGACGCCTCGAAGGCGGAGAGCCTGTTGGGGTGGCAGCCCGCGGTGGGGCTGGACCAGGCGCTCGACTGGATCGTCGAGTGGTATCGCGGGCGCCTGGCCGGCGAGCACCCGCGCGACCTGACCGTGGCACAGATCGACCGATACGAGAGGCTCGTTCGCGAGCGCTCTCCAGCTTCGAGCACCTGACCGGGGGAAGAAGAGCGTGGAGAAGATCGTGGTTCTCGGGAGTGGCATGGCGGGTCTGGGCGCGACGCATCGATTGGCCCAGGAGGGTCGTCGACCCGCGGTGTACGACCAGAACTCCTACTACGGCGGGCATACCACGTCCTTCACGCACGAGGGTGGCTTCACTTTCGACGTGGGGCCGCACATCTCGTTCACCAAGGACCCCCGGATCCAGGAGCTGTTCGCGGACAGCGTGGACCAGCAGTTCGAGACGCTCCAGATCCGATTGAACAACTACTGGCGCGGCCACTGGCCGATCCACCCGGTACAGCTGCACCTCCACGGCCTACCCGAAGACGTCATCGTGGACGTCATCAAGGACTTCGTGGAGGCGCAGCAGGCGGACGAGGAGCGGATCACGAACTACGCGGAGTGGCTGCTGGCGAGCTTCGGGCGGACGTTCGCCGAGCTCTTCCCTATGCAGTATACCCGCAAGTACCACATGACCTCGGCCGAGAACATGAGCACGGACTGGCTGGGCCCGCGCATCTACCGTCCCAGCCTCGAGGAGGTCCTGCGCGGTGCGCTGTCGCCGGAGGCGCCACACAAGCACTACATCACGCATTTCCGCTACCCGACACGTGGTGGCTTCCGGTCGTATCTCGAGAAGTTCGTGGCCCTCGGTGACATCAACCTCGATCACCGCCTCGTGGCTCTCGATCCACGGGCCAGGGAGCTGACGTTCGCCAACGGCGCGCGGGTGGAGTACGACGCGGTGGTGTCGTCCGTCCCTCTGCCCGACCTGGTTCCCATGATCGCGGACGCGCCGGCCGACGTGCTGGAAGCCGCGGCCAAGCTCGCCTGCTCGACCTGCGTGCTGGTGAACCTCGGCATCGATCGCGCCGATCTGTCCGACGCGCACATGACGTACTTCTACGACGAGGACATCCGCTTCACCCGCCTGAGCTTCCCGCACATGCTGTCGCCCAACAACGTCCCCGACGGCACGGGCAGCATCCAGGCGGAGGTCTACTTCTCGAAGAAGTACCGGCCCCTGACGGTCGCGCCGGACAGCCTCATCGACCCGGTCATCGACGATCTCCGGCGGTGCGGGCTGCTCAGGGAGGACGACCGGATCCTGCACCGGAACGCCTTTCTCGTGCCCTACGCCAACGTGATCTTCGACCTGGACAGGGCCAAAGCGGTGGAGACGGTGCACGGATACCTGGACGACCTCGACATCGCCTACTGCGGTCGGTATGGCGACTGGGGCTACATGTGGACCGACGAGAGCTTCATCAGCGGCGAACGGGCCGCCGAGACGGCGCTGTCATGCTGCCGCTGAGCCTCGGGGAAGGGGGCGATCGGCCTCTCACCGTCCTGTTGCTGGGCGCCCACCCCGACGACATCGAGATCGGGTGCGCCGGCACGCTGCTGACCCTGCTCGACCGGAATCCCGAGGTCCACGTCCACTGGGTGGTCCTGACCGGCGACGCCACGCGGGCGGCCGAGGCGCAGCGGAGCGCGGCGAGGCTGCTGCGCCGCGCACGCTCCCGGGACGTGCGGCTCCACTCCTTCCGGGACGGCTACCTGCCGCACGAGGGAGCGGCGGTGAAGGACGTGTTCGAGGAGATGAAGGGCCTGGATCCCGACCTGATCTTCACGCATTTCCGACACGATCTCCACCAGGACCACCGCCTGGTGTGGGAGCTGACCTGGAACACCTTCCGGGCCCATACGATCCTCGAGTACGAGGTCCCCAAGTACGACGGCGACCTCGGGCAGCCCAACGTATTCGTGCCCCTGAGCAGGCGGATCCGGCGCAGGAAGCTCGAGGTGCTGATGTCGGCTTTTCCCAGTCAGGCGGACAAGCCCTGGTACACGGAAGTCCACCTTCGAGGGGCTGATGCGCCTGCGGGGCATCGAGTGCGCCGCGCCGGACGGATACGCCGAGGCGTTCCATGGCCGGAAGCTGGTGCTCACTCCGGGGCCGTCGGGGTCCATCGCCGTACGGTCCCGTCGCGGCGCGCGCATCGCAGAATGATCGACCCCCGACGCAGCTACCTGAAGACGATCCTCCTCGCGGCGCTACCGGCCGTCCTCGCCCTGGCCGTGGCCGCGGCGACGGTGGTGGCGGCGTGGTGGGGCATCGGGACCTGGACATGGGGCCGGTGGCTCGCCTTCGGCGGCGTGCTGGCGCTGGCCGGGATCGCGGTGGCGGGCCTCGGGCTCGTCATCCTCGGCGGCTCCATCGCCGTGTGGCGGACGGGCCTCGAGGGACGCGGCGTGCCCTACGCCCGGACCGAGCGGCGGGAGTGGATCCCGGGGCCGCGGTGGCGATGGCTGCGGGAGCTCCTGCGCACGCTCACCGCGTCGACGCGTGACGGCGATGCGCTTCGCCCGGGAGATCTCGTGGAGGTCAAGAGCCTGGCCGAGATTCTCGAGACCCTCGACGAGCGGGACGATGCTGGACGGCCTACCGTTCATGGCCGAGATGGCCGCGTTCTGCGGCCAGCGCCATCGCGTGTTCCGGCGGGTGGAGAAGATCCACGACTACGTCACCCACACCGGCCTTCGCCGCATGCGCTCCGCGGTCCTTCTCGAGGCTCTGCGCTGCGATGGATCGGCCCACGGCGGATGCCAGGCTTGTTGCCATCTGATCTGGAAGGAGGCGTGGCTTCGGCGTGTCCCGGAGAGGGAGGCCCGTCGGGAGGTCGCGTCGGCAGGCCGAGAGGGCGACCCACAGCCGGACCACCTCTCCCTCGACCACACATGGGCAGGTGCCGCCGAGGTTCGGGACGAGTCGGGTGAGGTCCGGTACGTATGCCAGATGACGGAGGTGGCCCGGGCGAGCACGCCTCAGTCGTGGGGAGACCCCCGGCACTACCTGCGAGACCTGGTCACCGGCAACGTCCGGCCCGCGCCGCTGCTCCGGGGTGTCGCCATCGCGGCGTTCAACGGCGTCCAGCGCCGGCGTGGCGGGGTCGTGTTCCCCCACTACGGGACCACCCGGGAGAAGACCTCGCCCCATGCCGTCCTGGACCTGCAGCCCGGTGAGTGGGTGCGGGTCAGGACGAAGCGGGAGATCGAGCAGACCCTCACCATCCGGCGGCGCAACCGCGGCCTCTGGTTCGACGGGGAGATGGTGCGATTCTGCGGAGGCGTCTACCGCGTCGCTACTCGGATCGACCGCCTGATCAAGGAGAACTCCGGGTCGATGATCGCCATCACGAATCCCTGCATCGTGCTGGAAGGGGTCACCGCCAGCGCGGAGTACCTGGGCCTCTGCGCGCAGAACGAGGTCATCATGTGGCGAGAGATCTGGCTTGAACGCGTCGAGGGCGGTGCGTAGTATGTGGGGGCTGGCACGATCGTGTAGGCCACCCCCCAGAGCTGTTTTATGGGCAAGGAGCCCAGGGGCCCCCAGGGCCCACCGACCCTCCCGATACTCGGCGTCGCTGTCCGCGCGCGCGCGCCTCGCGATAAGCGCGCCTTCCCCCGGACACCCCGCCTGGTGGGATCACCGTTCGGCCAACTGCGGCGACTTCCGCCGGGAGCAGCCGCCTCCCAGCCACGAATCACAGTCGCCAGACGGGCCCATCCAGAGGGTGGACGTCGCAGTCTATGCGGTGATCATCGGGATCGGGATTCTCGGGTTTTTCCTCTTCAGGCACTCCGACTTCTACTTCGATGATGTCGCGGCTCTCGGGCGCGCTCTCTCGCTGCTGCGGCACGGACTCTATGGCTATGCAGGCTCGGCGGAGCTCGTCCAGCCACCGGGCCTGAGCGTCATCATTGCCGGAGTCTCGCTGTTGATCGGCAAGAGCTATGCCACCTTGCTGCGCACCATTGTGGTCTTCTGGACGGTGAGCGGTCTAGCGACCTACGAATTGCTGCGACGCGAGGAAGGCCGCAAAGTCGCGGTAAGCGTCTGCGTGCTACTGGCGTCATCTCCCATCTGCTTCACGATGGCCACAAGGGCCGTCCATGCTGCCTATCCGTACATGTTGACGGCTGTCCTCGTGCTGATCGCAGCGAGGAAGGCTGATGGTGCATCGCGAAAGGCGGTCCCGGGTCCTGTGGGCAACCATGACTGCGCTGCTGACCGTGGCAGCAGTCATGGTGGAAGCGAGAGGCGTGGCGCTCCTCGGTGCGCTGCTTGGATGGATGGCCGCGTCGTTCGTTACGGATCGTCGGGGCGCCGTCGAGCGGCTCAAGACTTTCCTTCCCTCCCTGATCCTCGGCGCCGCGGTGCAGGGTTGGTGGATGTCCCGTGCGCCTTTGTCCTCCGATTGGCCCCTCCCGGGATACCCTGCGTCCTATGTCTCGCAACTGATGCTGAAGCGTGGCAACTTCCCCGAGCTGGGGCTGGCTTCGCCCGTTGACGTGCTCATGCGAATGGAACGCAACCTGCGAGCAGGGGCGGCCGCGTTGAGTGAACTCCTGGTTCATCATTGGATCAATCCTTCATGGTATTCGCCGGTGATTCTGGGAATGATCCCGTTGGTGTTCTTGGGGATCGGGCCTTCCCTGTGGCGCCGTGGCCACCGCCTGATGGATTGGTATTTTCTCGGCACCGCGGGCATCTTCCTGCTCTGGTCGTGGCCGTATGAGCCACGTTTCTTCCTGCCGGGGGCTGCGTTCGCGGGCGTCTATGCCTGGCGGGGCGTCCGTACGGTCCAACGAATCTCCACGCGGGCGCCCAGATTGACAGCAGTGGCTGGACTTGCAGTCGCGCTTCCGCTCGCAGCCCTGGCTGTCCCCTGGGCAGTCGGCCTACGCGGCGGAGCTGGGCTCGCAGGCGGGGTGCAAGCAGTGCTCTCGCTGCTGGGATGGCTGGCCCTGGGAACCGTCTCCGCACGGATGCTCTGGCAAGGAGCGCCGGTACGGTTTCCGCGACCCGCGGTTGCCGAGCTGGGCCCGGCCCTCCTCGCGTTCCTGATGGTTGTCGGGGTCTCACAGGAGATCGGGGAAGGTTGGCACAATACCCACCTGTCGAGTGACGAGCTCGGCCCTCCCGATGTCAACGGCGCCAAGTGGATCAATGCTCACACGCCGCGCGACGCAGTGGTCCTGGCGAGCCACAACTACATCGTCAACTACTACGCACAGCGAAGGACCTACTGGTTTCCGCCGATCTCGAGACCCGACGCTCTGCTTGACGGGATTCGCCAACGAGGTGTGAGCTACGTTCTCGTGGTGGTCAGAAGGACCCCGACTACCTGCCTTCGGCTCGAGATTGTCTTAACCGGCTTCTCGGGGCCCACCCAGAGGCCTTCCGACTTGCCGGCAGTGGTCGGGACTTCAGCGTGTACGAGGTACTTGCCGAGCAGCGGTCGCCGCCAGACAATCCACGACCTCGCCATTCCTAGGGCGAAGCTCGGTCGAGGCGCTCAACAACGTCAGGCATTTCACACGGTAGAAGGTTGACCGCGGGGTCAATCTGATCCGGTTTGATCGAGACTCACGGAGGTCCGTCACGCAATGCCCGTCAGGTTGGTGTCGCCATGAAGGCCGATGAAACACTCCGGGTATGCCACGTCCCCGCGTGGAAAGATCCGTATCAGCGCCACCTCCTGGCGAGCCTTCAAAGCCTCGGCGTGCGTGCGGACTATGGCTCGGGGGTGACTCGAGGAGGTATCGATCTCACCCTGCTGGCGGAGCTCGTTCGGGGCCGTCTCCGCGACGTCGTGCACCTGCACTGGCAGCATCCCTTTCTCCTGGGCAGGTCGCGCACGAAGTCCCGCATGAAGTCGGCGGCGTTCCTGGCGCAGGTCGCCCTGGTGCGCACTCTGGGCGTCCGCGTGGTGTGGAGGCCATCCACAACCTGAAGAACCACCCAGAATCGTCTGGTGGACGTGGAGATCCGGGGGTGCCGGCGGTTGGCGCGGCTGGTCGACCACGTCGTCGTGCATTGCGAGGAGGCGCGCCGCGAGGTCATCGCGAGCTACCGGATCCGGGACGTTGGGAAGGTGCGCGTCGTTCCGCACGGCGCGTTCGACGACGGGGCCGCCCGCCGGATGGATATGGCCGCCGTACGGGCTTCCCTCGGTATCGAGCCGGGGGCCTTCGTGTTTCTCTTCTTCGGGCTGATTCGACGGTACAAAGGCATCGAGGAGCTGCTCTCGGCTTTCTCGCGGCTGAACGAAGACGATGTCGTGCTCCTGGTGGCCGGCCGCTGCGACGATCCGGAGCTGTGAGGAGGGGGTACGCGAGGCGGCGGACGACAGGCGCGTTCCGGGCTCTCCTCGAGTTCGTACCGGTCGAAGACGTGGCCGGGCTCCTGGGGGCCGCCGACGTGATCGTCTTTCCCTACCGTGACATCCTGACGTAGGGGGGCGTCGTCACCGCCATGTCCCACGGCAAGCCGGTGATCGCGCCCCGTCTCGGCTGTATTCCCGAGGTCCTCGGGGAAGAAGGCGGGTTCCTGTTCGACCCCCGGGACGGCGACGGGCTCGGGCACGCGCCATACCGAGGCGCTCTTGCGACCCCGCGGGCGGATCTGCATGCCATGGGAGCCCTGAACCGATCCGTCTGCGACGGCCTGGATTGGGATGGGATCGCCCGGCAGCTCGTGGCCGTCTACCGGTCCTGACCCAGGATTCCCCTCCGCCAAACCGAACGGAACCCATGAGAACTCTGGTCGTCGCGGGCGCCCGCCCGAACTTCATGAAGGTGGCCCCAATCCTGCGCCGGCTGCGCGGCGAGGTGGACGAGCCGGGAATCCTCCTCCATACGGGCCAGCATCACGACTACCGGATCTTGCCGCCGTGATGCTTTGACGCAGCTCGGGATACCGGAGCCGGACTACCACCTGGGCGTGGGCTCGGGGAGCCACGCGGACCGAGACCGCTCGCATCATGCAGGCGTTTGACCCTCTCCCTGGGAATGTCGTCCCGATTGGGTCGTCGTCGTCGGCGACGTCGAACTCGACCCTCGCCTGCTCGCTGGTGGCAGCCAAGCTCAAGGTGGACCTCGGGTGCCGCATCGCGCACGTCGAGGCAGGCTTGAGGAGCCGGGACTGGTCGATGCCGGAAGAGGTCAACCGTGTCCTGACGGATCGACTCTCCGACCTGCTGCTGACCACGTCCGCCGGAGGCTGCCCGGAACCTCACCGCCGAGGGAATCGCAGAAGATCGTATCGTGCTCGCGGGCAACATCATGATCGATACCCTGATCCACGGCACTTTCCTCGCGCCCGTCGGTGCGGGAGATCCTCGGGCCAGATTGGCCCTCGACGGACGCCGGGCGGTACCTGGTCGTCACGCTCCACCGACCCTCCAACGTGGACGAGCCGGAGCGGCTGCGATGCGTTCCTGGAGGGCCTGGGGCGTATCACCGCGAAGGAGATCAAGGTCGCCTTTCCGGTCCACCCGCGCACCCGTCAGCGCGTCGAGGCCTTCGGGCTCGGTTCCCTGCTCGACTGGCTCTTCCTGGTCACGGAGCCGCTCGGGTACCACGAGATGTTGGGGCTCATGGATGCCTTCGGTCGGCGTGATCACGGACTCCGGTGGCGTGCAGGAGGAGACCACCGTTCTGGGTGTCCCGTGCCTCACGCTCCGCGAGACCACGGAGCGACCAGATCACGGTGGATCAGGGCACCAACCGGATGATCGGGTGGCCCCCGACGCCGGAGACGGATCCAGGCGGCATGCCGCGGACCATGACTGACCCGGCCGAGGCGGGCGCCTCGGGGAGGCCGCTCCGGAGGGGTGGGACGGAAGGGCCGCCGAGCGGATCGTGGAATCACTCAGGGCGCGAAGCGCGGCCGGGGGGGGCGTGACGATCAGACGCCCTGCTCCGAGGGCACGCCCCTGGGGACGCGCGCACGGGTGAGTCCCAGGATCAGATCCTCCACGGACAATGCGATGGACTCGTAGCTGATGCGCGCGTCCGGTCGCGCCCGTGCCATGCCCCTCTCAGCCCAGGCCCGCTCGAAGGTGCCGACGAGCCCTTCGACGTCGTCGGGCTCGGACCGGGCCAGCCCGAGACGATCGGCTTCGTCCGCGGACGCGCTCTCCCGCTCGCAGACCACGAGCATGGAGCAACCGAGCGCCGCCAACTGAGCCCATCTTTCCCGGGACCTGAAGCTCCTGGGCTTGGGCGAGCACCAGGGAGATCGAGGATGCCCGTGCCAAACTGTGGGCCCGCTCACGAGGGATCGACCCCATGTACTCCACGACGTCTTCGAGGCCGCGCGATCTGATCTGCTCGAGGAAGTGCTCTGAATGCGGCGGATCCATGTGACCGGCCACCCGCAAGCGCGACCCTGCCGCCCGCGCCTCCGGATGACCCGCGAGGAACACTCCGAACGCATCCATCACCGAGTCCAGCGAGCGACCGCCGTAGAGCGTCCCCGTGTACGAGATGCTCAGCCCGGGGAGCTCAGGCTCCGGGCCTCGTTTCTCGACTTCCTCCGGATCCACGCCGTTCGGCACCCACTCGACCCGCACGTACGGGTAATGCGGAGGACCAGGGCAGGTCACGCAGACGGCGCGTGTTGGCGACGACCAGGTCCGCCCGCCTGAAGGCGAAACGTTCCAGCGTGGGCAGGGCGAACCGCCCCACGCCCTGGACGAGGTTGCTGCGCCATATGCGCATGTCGTACCGGTGCGTCGCCCACGGGTCCCGCAGGTCCACCACGTGCGGAAGCCCGGTACGGAGTGCCGCCACGGCTCCGACCAGGTGGCCGTGCGGCGGGCCGCTGGAAATCAGAACTTCGGCCTCGTGCTCCCTCGCGATGCGCAGGGTCTCGAGGACCCCCTTCCAGAACCAGCCGCGGCCCTGGTCCGGGAAGGCGAGGAGCCACGAAAGCTCATCTCGCAGAGCCCCCAACACGCCCCGACGCCCCCGCCTGGCGTCGCGGAAGGCGGGCTGCTGCTGTGTCCGGCGACCGCTCACCATCGAACGGTACAGGTCGTTGCAGGTGCGGAGCCGCGCGCGGGGGTTATCGACGACACCGCTCTCCAGGCGGTGGGGTGGAACGCTCGTCGTCCCGCCGCCAGGACGTGAACCTCCGCGCCGGATCCAGCCAGGTACTTGGACAGACCTGCCCACCGCATGCCCCCCATCGATGGATCCGGGGGAAAGTGGTAGTTGAGGACGATGGAGCTTCACGAGCTATCTCGGGCCTCTCTTCCATCCGAGTCGTCTCGCCACGGTGGATGTCTGCGAATCGAGACGGGCGCGCGTCGTAACCGAGCGGACCCACGTCCGGGGAACTCCACTCGGAGGGGTCGGCGATATCGCTCGTCTATGGTCCGTGAATTCGACGCGGTGGGCCGTTGGCGTCCATGACGGGGGGGACGGCCGGGCTGAGCGCCTCTTCGTGTTCCAGAGCTTGGCCCGCCCGATCCAGGCAGTCGTGCCGGCCTGTTACCAACATGTGGCATTGGACCTCCGGGCGCCAGCGAAGCACGCGGGACCCCGGGACGCGCCTTCCCCGGGGTCGTCGGCAGACCACGCGCGAGCCCTTGACCAGGCCCGACGGCCGCGAGAACGTCCTTGTCTCCGCCGGCGCGCCGCCGTCTCCCGCTGGTGCCTCCTCCCCCTGGGAACCCGCAGAACTTGGCCCGAGTCCTGGTCACCGACGCCGAGCAGCGCTCCAGCCTGGCCGCCGTGCGCTCGCTGGGCGGGCGGGACACGAGGTGATTGCCTGTTCGGCCGTTCCGCGACCCCTGCCGGGGCCTCCCGCTGGTGCGCGGCCTGCTCCCGCGTGCCGGACCCCCTCACGGACCCCGGCGGCTTCGCGCCCGCCGTGGCCGACCTGGTTCGCCGGGAAGGGTTGAACTCCGCGCTCCCCATGACGGACGTGTCCGCGCCGCTCGTGCTGTCGCTGCGCGCGGATCACGCGGATCTGATCATCCCCTTCCCGGAGCTTCCGGACTACCAGGACGTCTCGGACAAGGTCGGCCTCATGCGGGTGGCGGCCCGAGGTCGGCGTGCCGGTACCCCGACAGCTGGTCGTGGCCGTCTCCGGACGAGAGGGGCCGAGAAGCGGCCGCGGCGATCGGCTTCCCGCTGGTTCCGGAGCCTGCCCGCTCGGCCGTCTCGACGGACCGGCGGCGTGGGCAAATTCGGAGTGACGGTCGTGACGGACGCGGCCGGCCTCGTCCAGGAGGCCCGCGAGGTATCCGCGGGAGGCCTACCCCCTCCTGATGCAGGAGCGGATCGTCGGCCCCGGCCTGGGCGTCTTCCTCCTGGCCTGGGAAGGCCGCACGCTGGCCGCGTTCGGCGCATCGGCGGCATCCGCGAGAAGGACTGATGGGGGGCGTCCAGCGTTGACCCGGGAGAGCGTGGCCGCGGTCCCCGACCTGCGCCGCCCACTCCGAGCGACTGCTGGAGCGGTTCCGGTGGCGGGGGGCGGCGATGGTCGAGTTCAAGGCGGACGCCCGGACCGGAACACCCTACCTCATGGAGATCAACGGGCGCTTCTGGGGATCGCTGCAGCTGGCCATCGACGCGGGCGTGGACTTCCCCGCGATCCTGGTGGCGGCCGCTCTGGGTGCGCCGATCCCCCCGAGATCGCCGCGTTCCGCGAGGGCATCCGCTGCCGCTGGCTGTGGGGCGACGTCGATCACCTGATCTGGATGCTGAGGACGCCCCGGGCCATCCGCGCCGCCCACCCGGAGCTTCCCGGGCAGGCTCGGCGCCCTCGGACGCTTCCTGATCCCATGGGAGGCCCGGCGACCGCTTCGAGGTGCTGCGTCCCTCCCGATCCCGGACCGTTCCTGCGGGAGTCGGCGAACTGGTTCGGGAGCCTCGGGCGGAGGCGGGGCCGCTGAAGGCGACGAGGGGGCCGGTGTCGGGGTCCCGTCGGGTGGGCTCCCACGTCGGGTCCTTGTCGCCTCGCAGCGCCCGGAGGAGGCCGACCATGGCTGCCAGGTTTCCGGCCACCACGAACGCCGGGATCGAGAAGATGCGCGGCACGCGCGGTCGATCGGCCAACTGCCAACCCACGGCGGCGAGCGGCACCGCGACCGCGCCCGCGACGAACAGCACCAGCGCGATCCGCGACATCGGGCGCGAGCACGCCGAGGGCGACGAAGGCCGCCAGCGCCGCCCACGGCAGGAGCCCAGCGGCAGACCTTGTGGCTGAGCAGCATCCAGGAGAAGACCCCGTGCGGAAGGGGTTCAGGAGCGCCCGCTTGTGCCAGCAGCGTCTCCATGCCCCGAGTCATGGTGCGGACCTTTCGCCGGTACTCCCTCTTGAGCGAGGGGGCACGGGGCCCCTGCAGATCGCGTCGGATACGGAGACGGCCCGGAACCCCTGCTCACGGGTGTTCAGGGCCGCGGCGAAGTCCCGGCTGAGCGACTCGGGGAGGGGCAGCCGGTGGAGCTCCGGCCCGGATGGCGTAGAAGCATCCCGAGGCCCCGATGATCCCCGAGCACGCCCGTCTCCAGGTCCCGGATGCCCATCTCGTAGCCCACGTAGCCCTTCTCGCCGCCGTTGGCGCTCGTCCTGTCCCGGCCCCACGCTCACGTCCCGCCCGGAGGCCAGCCCCACCTCGGGGTCCTCGAAGTGCCGGACCAGCCTTTGAACGAGCCGGGCGCGATGCGGATGGAGGCGTCCGTGTTGATGACGATGTCCCCGCGCAGGTGCCGGCCGCCGCGTTCTCGGCGCGCGGTCTTCCCGCCCCGCTCCGCCAGGCGCAGCAGCTCAACGCCCTGGTCGACGTACCCCCGGACGATCTCGTCGGTCCGGTCGCACGAGGCGTCGGACACGATGATCCGCCGGATCCCGCTCCGCAGGATAGTCCAGGGCGAGGAGGCTCCGGATCAGCGTCCTCGATCTGCGCCTCCTCGTTGTAGGCCGGCACCGTGATCGAGACGAACGGCCAGTCCTTCCGCTGCAGGTCTCGCCGGACGACGCGATCGCGGAACCGCCCCAGCACCCAGAGGAGGGCCGGATAGGCGAAGTAGACGTAGAACAGAAGGAGGAGCGCGGCCCACACCAGGACCGCGGCGACCAGGGCGACAGGGTGACCCGGAGGGATCATCGAGGTGGTTCCGCCTTGCCGGAGCGGTGCGCCAAAGGCCATCATCATAGCCAATCCCCGCCGACGACGGGGAAGCCCGACGGCGATGAACGAGGCGGTCGATCTGACAAGTGGGGGCCACCAATGCTCGGGTGACCGATCGCAGCGGAAGGCCGACCCGGCACTCCTGTGCGTCGCACATTTCCCGACCAACACCGGCTACGCCTGGGACTTCATCGAGTCCCTGTACGCGGGGGTCGCCCGTCGCCTGGAGCCGTACGACGTCACTACGTGGGTGTCCTATCCCGTGGTCGATGCCCCCCCGAAGACCCTACAGGGCAGCCCGGCAGCGCGAAGTGGAGCTCCGCGTGGAACTTCGATGATCGCCGGCTCCGTGCGCAGGCTGATCCGCTTCATCCGTTCCCGCAACGTCCGCGCCCTCTACATGGCCGACCAGCCCGCCTGGCATCCGGTCTATCCCCTCCTCCGCGGGGCGGGCGTCCGGTGGATCGTGGTTCACGACCACACCTCCGGCGAGCGGACGCCGCGCGACCGGCATCCGCGGGCGGATCAAGCGGCTCTCCCGCTCATCCCGGGGACGCTGGCCGACCGCGTGATCGTGGTGAGCGACTTCGTGGCGAGAAGGAAGATCGAGGTCGATCTGGTGCCACCGGATCGGCTGATCCGCATCTGGAACGCGGTCACCATTCCGGACGATCCGTCCGAGGGCCTGGACGAGTTCCGTACCCGTACGGACTGCCACCCGAGCGGCCGCTGATCATGTGCGCGGCCCGGGCGACCCGGGAGAAGGGGATCCATCACCTCCTTCGCGCCTTCGACCGCATGATGCGATCTGCTCGGGATGCCCAGCCACGCCCTATCCTGGTGTACATGGGCATCGGACACTACATGGGGGAGCTCGAGGCGATCCGCTCGGGGCTCGACCACCGGGACGACGTCCGCATGCTCGGGTACGTGGAGGGAGCCGCCCGCTTCCTGGGGGGCGGCCGCCGTCTGTGCGGTCCCCTCCATCTGGCAGGAGGCGTTCGGGCTCGCCGCCCTGGAGCCCATGGCCCACGGCGTGCCGGTGGTGGTCTCCGCCGTGGGCGGGTTGCCGGAGGTCGTGCGACGGGGACCGGCCTCCTCGTGCCCCCGGGCGACGAGGAGGCCCTGGCGGAAGCTCTGAAGAGCCTGCTGATGGATCCCGAGCGCAGGGCCGAGATGGGCCGCCGCGGCCGGCGCAGGGCCCGGGAGAACTTCAGCTTCGAGGTCGAGGTCGAGGCCCTGTACCGGGTCATCGGCGAAGGCCTGGGCCTTCCCTTGAGGCACGGGTCGCCGCGGCGCGATGGCTGACTCGCGAAGGCGCGTCCTGCACCTCATCGACACCGGCGGGCCCGGCGGCGCCGAGACCATCTTCCTGCAGCTCGTCACGGGTCTCCCGCGAACACGGATGGGATCCGGTGCCCGTCGTGCCCGTGGACGACTGGTTGGCGTCGGCGCTCGCGCAGGGAAGAGCGTCACACCACGCCGACTGTCCTCACGGCGCTCCTTCGACGCTCGGATACGCGGCGGCCATCCGGCGGATGGCGAGGGAGGAGGGCGTGAGCCTCATCCAGACGCACCTCCTGGGAACGGCCGTGTACGGGACCATCGCGAGCTGGGGAACAGGCCTTCCGGTGGTGAGCACGTTCCACGGCGTCGCGGACATCCGCGGCAACCAGGGAGTGAGCGGCCTGAAGCTGAGGCTGCTGGGCAGAGGGCGGAGGCGGCTGGTGTTCGTCTCCGAGCCCCTGAGGGAGCACTTCCTGCACGTCGGGACGGGGCTGGACCATCGGGCCACCGAGGTGATCCCCAACGGGATCGATTGCGACGCTACGCGCCGGGAAGGCCGACGCGATCCGCCGAGAGCTCGGCATTCCCGACTCGGCGCCGCTGGTGGGCGCCGTGGGCAACATCCGGGTGCCCAAGGCCTACGACGTCCTCCTGCGCGCCTTTGCCCTGGTCACGGCCGCGGTGCCGGAGGCCCGGCTCGTCATCGTCGGACAGCCGCTGGCCGGCCTGTACGAGGATCTGTTGGAGGTGCGGCGCTCCCTGGGGATGGAAGCGGCGGTGCACTTCCTGGGCTTCAGGGAAGACGTTCCGCGAATTCTCAGGGCCCTGGACGTGTTCGCCCTTTCGTCCAGCGACGAGGGGTTCTCGTTGGCCACGGTCCAGGCGATGGCGACGGGCCTGCCCGTGGTCGCCACGCGCTCCGGCGGCCCGGAGACCATCGTGGAGGACGGCATATCGGGGATTCTCGTTCCGCCGGGGGACGCCATCGCCCTGGCGAAGGGCATCACGGATGTGATCGGCGCCCGCGATCGTGGGGTCGAGATGGGGCGGTGCGGCCGCGAGCGGGTCCTGCGCGACTTCTCCCTGCGGCGGATGGTCGAGCGCTATGCGGAGCTGTATGAGGAGCTGTCGTCGGGACGATGACCGGTGGCTGTCAGATGCCAGGTGCCAGGGCCCAGCAGGATCCACCCCTCTCCGCGTGCTTCGATATCGAGGCGGCCCAGGCGAGACGAATTCGTCCAGGGTGGGTACCCACGGCGAGCGGTGACGCGCCGCGGACAGATAGAGGACGGTGGCGTGCCCGCGCGCGAGATCGTCGCAGAGCGCGCGGACTTCGGACTCGAACTCCGGGTCGGACGCGCGGGAGTACGGATCGTAGCGGTACGGCAGGGCTCCCGCCGCCGACGCGAAGTGGAAACGCAAGAAGGATGTACCGTTCGAGTACGCGACGGTGGACTGGATATCCGCCAGCTCATGGGCCATGAGCTCGCAGGCCTTACCGACATAGCCGAGGTGATCCACCTCCACCGCATCGTAGTACGCGTGCCGAGCCTGCGACACCATCAGGAGGGTCGCAACCACGATTGCGACCCGCTTGAAACGGATGCCGAGGAACTGCGAGGCTCCCAGCGCGGCAGCGATACCGACCAGGATGTAGATGAAGGCGGGCGACATCATCCGTCCATCGAAGGGCACCATGGCGTCCACAAGGGATCGAGCCAGGATCACGGTCGCCAGGTAGCCGAATCCGGTCACCAGGAACACCAGCGCGTGGGCGAGTTGGTTTTCCCGGGGCGGACCTCTTTGTGGCGACGTGGCCCGGTCCGCGCTCACACTTCGCAGGGTGAAGACGAGGGCCGCCCCAGTGACCGTCAGCACCAGCAGCGCACCCACTACGTCGGGCAGCGCATACGGAAAGAGCCAGTGGGAGAGCGTCGCAGCTCCCGTGTGCCAATCCCGGGGGGTCGGTAGATGGAGGTTGATCGATCTTTCCCCCGCCCCGGCGGATGCGCCCCTCGAACCCAGAACATGGTCGCTCCATATGAGGATCGGGAGGGCCACAACGGAGGCATGGATCGTGAGGTCGAGGACCCTGTTCCGAAGGGACCGCCTGCGCCACAGGAGCAGGCACAGGGGGACGGCACCGAGTAGCGCCACCCCCGCGTATCGCGTCAGCACCGCGGCCGCCACGAGGAGTGAGGCAGCCACCAGAAGGACCCGACGCGGCCTCAGCAGATGGTTCGCGAGGAGAAAGAGCGCGCCGACCGACAGAGTGAAGAACAGCGGCTCGGACAATACCCAGGCGCCCACGTCGGTTACTTCAGGGCTTGTAGCGAGGAATCCCAACGCGATCGCGGTGGTAGCGAAGCCGGCCCGTGCTCCGCGTCCCAGTCCCAACCAGACAATCACGAGCAGAACCACCCTCATTGCCATGTTGAGATGGAGGGCAGGAGAGAGCGAGTCCTTCCCCACCGTTCCGACTGCCGCCAGCGCTGCGGAATACAGAGGCGGGAAGTGAACGATGGGCATCCGGGACGGACCGAGATCGACCACGTAACCGGCGCCGCCTGCCAGTGCATGAGCGCCCTCGAGGTAGACGACCGAGTCCGGTGAGACCCCGGGGCCACCTCGCGACGCGAGTAGCGAGAAGCCGACAGCTACGCTCATCGAGGCGATGAGAACGAGGACACCGCGCAGTCTCATTGGGCCACCCGGTCCGCGGTATTCAGGCGCCTCGAGCGGTCAGCACGGCCTCCGCCAGAGCCCGCTCGCTCGCCTCGGCCGCCTCGCTCAGCGTCGCGAACCGGAAGCCTCTGTCGGTGCAGTATTCCAGAAACGCATCGATCGCAGCCAGGAATCGGTGCCGATCCGCCGCGGTTGCCACGAAGGGCGTCGCTCCCGGAAGAAGTGTCGAGGAATGGAGGGAGAGCACGAGCACCTTCGCGCCGCCTGCAACGCAGGTGTTGGCGAGGCGGACCATCTCCCGTCCGGACGAGCCCTCCGGAGAGAGCCACCGCTTCGTCAGGATCCCGGTGAGATCCAGGACGCCCACGACGCCGAGGCGTGCCGCCACACCCCGTTCGAGTCTCCGTCGCCAGCGGCCGGCTGCGGCCTGCGTACCCCGGAGGAAGCCGATCGTCGTGGGGATCTCGATCATCGGCCCGGAGGGATCGGGCACCAGGGGCCGCGCCGGATGAAAGCGGTACGGGCGTTTCGGCGCCTGGGAGAAGTTCGGTCCGCCGTGCCGCGTCCAATCGATGAAGGGCGTGACCGAGCTGTCCACGCGGTACCCCTCCTGCTGGAGGGCCAGGGCCACCGTGGTACCGAACCCCCACTTCCCGGCGCGGAATGAGGTGGGCCGAACCCCCAACTCCGCCTCCATGGCCTCCGTCAGGGCTGCGCAGCTTCGCCCGGAGCACCTCCACGGGGAAGGTCCACATCATGGACCGGGACTCGCCGGAGCCGGTGTAGGGCGGCGTGTTCCACATGTGGCAGTGCGTCCCGATCTCGACGTCGTCCCTCGCCGACAGCGTGCCGAGCACGCGGACGGATCTGGCGTCGTGGAGGGGCGGCCAGTTGACCAGGTAGGTCGCACGGGCCCCCCAGCGATCGAGGCAGCCCTGGAGCAGGGGGAGGAGCTCGATGTTCCTGACGGTGGCACCGGATTCCTCGAAGGTGCCCCAGTCGTCTTCCTCTGTGTCGACGGAGACGACGACTCGTACGTCTTTCACGCAGGAAGCTCGCGAGCGGCTGGAGGCTCCAGCCGTGTAGGGTGATGCAGGATCGGAAGTGACGCCCCCCTATCGACAGTTACCCCTCCGGGTGGCGGCGCGCAACCGATCAGGGCTTTCCGAGAGCCCGGACCAGGCCTTTCAGGCGCCCCATCAACCCGTGCCCCAGCGCCCGGCGGGCCGTGCGCTTGGCCAGCCCCACGCCCCGCATCCGGCGGATGGCGGGCGAATCCCCCAGCCGAACCTCCAGGAGCGTCGGGCCGTCGCCGGCCGTCGCCGCGCGGATCGCCGCCTCCACGTCCCCCTCCAGGAGGCCGTAGCCCACCGACATGGCGGCCGCCAGCCCCTCCAGGTCGGGGGTGTCCAGCCGCACGGCGGAGCCGACCCCCTCGTCCCGGACCTGCTGCATCCGGATCAGATTCAGGTACCCGTCGTTGAAGACGACGACCACCACCGGGACCTGCTCCCGGGCGGCGCAGGCCAGGTCCATGGCCGACATCAGGAAGCCCCCGTCGCCCACGACGGCGACCACGGGTCGGGACGGCTCCGCGAGGGCGGCGCCGATGGCCGCCGGGACCCCGAAGCCCATGGACTGGAAGTCGGCGGGCGTGACCAGGCCCCGCGGGCTCAGCACCTCCAGGTAGCGGCGCGTCATGACCTGGTGGAGGCCGGAGTCGGTGACGACGATGGCATCGCGGGGGAGGGCCCGGCGCAGCGCCCGGAAGAAGGCCTCCGGCGTGCCGCCGGGGATGTCCGCGAACCGCGGCTCGGGCACGCGTGGCGCGCGCGACGCGGCCCAGCTCGCCGCGGATGGCCTCGAGCTCGCTCGCGCTCCAGCGCGGACGCGCCGCCGGCTCACCGCCGTCCAGCAGCGCCGCGACCACGTCCTCCACCCGCGCCTGGATCTCGAGCCGCGCCGGGTAGCTCGATCCCAGGGCCTCGGGGTCGGTGTTGACGTGCACGAGGCGCTCCCGGGGCAGGCGCATCCCGAACCCCGCCGTGCCGTTGTGGCTGAACTTGCAGCCCAGGGCGAGGATCAGGTCCGACCGGTCCAGGAGCGTGTTCAGGGCGGCGAGGTTCCCCCGATCGGCATCGAACGCCATCGCGCAGGGGTGGTCCTCGGGGAGGGCGCCCCGGGCCGTCAGCGTCGTGAACGTCGGCGCCGACGAGGCGTTCCACCAGGGCGCGGACCTCCACCGGGCAGGTGAGGGCGCCGGCGCCCAGGAAGACCACGGGGCGCTCCGAGGCGTCGACCAGCTCCCGGAGGGCGGGCGCCCACTCCCGGCGGGCGCCGTCCTCGACGTCGCCTGCCCTGTCTCCCTCGGAGGCGGGCTCTGGCGCCCGCCTCGCCACGGAGCGCGTCGGGCGCCAGGTGGAGGACGACGGGCCCCGGCTCGCCCGCCAGGGCGAGGGCGTGGGCCTCCCGGAGCCGCGAGCCCACCTCCGCGGCCGCGCCGACCTCGACGACGCGCCTTCACCAGCGGCCCCGCCATCCCCGCCTGGTCGATGGCCTGGTGGAGGAACCGCTTCGTGCCCCCGTGCGGGCGTGCCCACCAGGTGGAGGAGGGGCGCCGAGTCGAGGCGGGCCTCCGCCAGCCCCGGTAACGCGAAGGCGAAGCCCGGCCCGGGGATGGTGGCCAGGACGCCCACCCGTCCGGAGGCCCGCGCGTACCCGTTCGCCATGAAGGAGGCGGACAGCTCGTGGGTGGCCAGGACCGGCCGGATGCCGTGCCGCGGGAGGGCGCTGAAGAGCTCGGCGTTCTGCGTGCCGGGAAGGCCGAAGACGTGGCGGACGTCCGAGGTCCGCCAGCCCGGCGCACAGCGCGTCCAGGCCCCGTCATCCGCCGTCCTCCTTCGAACGCCTCAGCACGCGCCGCGCGGCGGCGCCCGCCGCGCCACGCAGCCGCACGTAGGCCTGCCGGCCCCCGTGCCACGCGCGGAACCGCAGCGTGCGGGGCGCGTCGACCTCCAGCGACATCACCAGGTCGCCGCCGAGCTGGCCCTTGAAGCGCGTGACGGGGTTCAGGCTGGCGTCGGTGAGGTCCACGCCCCGGTAGCCGCGCTCGCCCAGGCGCCGGAAGCTCTCCCAGCGAAGGAGCGGGTTCGTCCCCAGCGCCTGGTACTCGGCGTCCGCCGCGGCCGACACCGTGTGGGCGACGGGGTGGTTGCCGAGCAGCACCAGGGCCGTGGCCACGGCCGTGCCGTCGGGCATGCGGGCGTGGAAGAGCGTCGCCAGGCCCTGCTCGTGGAGCGTGCGGAACCACGTCCGGAAGCGTTCCCGGTCGAGGTACACGCCCCGGTCCTTCCGGTCCATCGTGGTCTCGTGGAGGCGGAAGAAGCTGTCGAAGTCGTCGTCCTCCGTGACGGTCACGCCCTTCCTTCTCCGCCCGCTTCACCAGCCGACGCAGGTTCTGCTCGATGCGCCCCCACGTGGCGTCGGGGTCCGAGATGGGCACGACGTAGGACCACGATCGGCGTGACCGCCCACCCGCCGAATCGGAACACGCGGATGTCGGTGAACCCCGGAGGGCACTTGAGGGAGAGACGCCCGTACCCCGCCGAGCTCAGCCAGGCCTCCATCTCGCCGAGGATCTTCAGGTGCTCCGACGTCTCGCGGTAGGGATAGCGCGAGTCCCGGCCCACCAGGACCGGTCCGTTGTAGTAGAGGAGCAGGCGGGGCGACACCCGCACGCCGCCCGGTCCCGCCTCCTCGTAGAGGGCCACGCCGCCGACGATCTCCTCCCCCTTCTCCACCGCGAGAACGCGGAAGCGGCCGCCCGTGACGCCCGTCAGGGCGCGAAGGTACGCCGGCGTGCTGTAGATGCTGCCCTGTGGGGCCTGCTCGACGAAGCGGGTCCACTCGTCGTAGCGGGACTCCGGCAGGATGCTGCAGGTGTGGGAGCTCGACATGGATTCGGGGTCAGTGCGCCGTGGCGCGCCGCAGGCCCGGGAGCCGCCGGGCGACGATGTCGGGCACGGTCCGGCCCCAGTGGCGCAGCGCCGGTCCCGGATCGTCCCAGGCGAACACCGGCTGGTCCGCGCCCACCGCGTCCGTCAGGAACCGCCGCAGCGCCGCCAGCCTCCCGGGGATGAGCGCCCGGCACGCGTGGAAGTCGTAGTAGGGATACATCATCGTCCTACCGACCTGGTAGCCGGTCGGGGGATCGAGCGGCAAGCCCAGGGCCGCGCGGTACGCGAGCCTCACCACGTCCATGCCGGCCCGCGCCGCGAACTCGACGTACCACCAGGGTCGCGCGTTGACCTCGATGATGCGGAACGTCCCGTCGCGGTCGTCGCGCTTGAACTCGGCGCTGAAGATGCCCCGGTACCCGAGGGCGGAGAGGAGGCGACGAAGCGACTCGATGGCGCCCGCGGCCTCCTCCGGTGGCACGGACACCATGAACGTGCTGTTGCCGAAGTCCAGGGGGTACATGCGCAGACGTCGCCGGGCGAGGAGCGTGAGGATCTCACCGCCCTCGGTGGCGAACCCGTCGACGAAGTAGTGGTTGGACGCCGGCCCCGGGACGTACTCCTGCACCATCAGCCCGTGGCCCGCCGACAAGAGGTCCACGAGCATGGTCCGGAAGCCCTCGCGCGCCGTGGGCTTCAGCCCCTTCACGCCATACTCCCGCTGGAAGCGCTGGGAGTCACGGGGCTTGATGAACGCCGTCTGGAGATCCTCGTCGGAGAGGCGCTCCAGGTCTTCGGCCCGCTCCACGACGTGCGTGCGCGGATGCGGCACGTCCAGCGACTCCAGGGTGCGCAGGAACGCGCCCTTGTCCACCAGGAGGCGAAGAACGGCCGCGTCGGGCTGGTAGCTGGGGAAGCGCGCGGCCAGCTTCTCCGGCAGCTCCGCCACCGCCAGGGCCAGGTCGTCCGAGCAGGCGATGAGCACCCCCCGGCGGATCGGAAGCCTCTCGAGGTACTCCGCGAGGCCCGAGGCCGGGCCGACGGGCGGCAGGTGCGCGTCGCCGGGGAGCCAGCGGGAGCCGGCCACGAAGTCGTGCTCCGACACGCTCACCCGTCGCGGAACCGCCTCCCGGCCCAGGATCCGCGTCACGCCCAGGAGGGTCACGCCGAAGCCCAGGGCCAGCGCGGGGGGAGGGTTGGGGGGCAAGGCGGAGGTCCGGAAGGGGTGGCTCGGGGGCAGGTCGCCCCCGGGGTTGAGCCTGCGTTGTTCGAAGGTAGGACTCGCGGGGTCGCCTTGTCGACGGGGATCATGACCCGGGAAATCGTCGGAGTCCCGGCGGCCGAAGGTGTGGCGGGCCCTTCGCCGGTGTGGATAAACTAGATAGCTTGCCCTCTCGTCTTCCCGGGACCCCGCTGACGTGATCTCTCCACAGACCCGCAGGTTCGTGACGTACTTCTTCACCGCCTTCCGGTGGCGAAGCGTCATGGCCGTCGCCCTTCTGGGCATGGCGGGCCTCATGGAGGGCATCGGCGTCGTCACGCTGATCCCCGTCCTCCAGGTGGCTGCGGGCGGAGGGCGGGAGCCCACGGGTGTCTCGCGCTACATCACGGACGCCGTCCACGCCCTCGGCCTGCAGCCCACCGTAGGCGTGCTGCTGTCGTTCGCGTTCGGCACGATCCTGCTGAAGGCCGTGCTCACGTGGGTGGCCATGACGGAGGTCGGCAAGACCATGATCTACGTCATGGGGCAGCTCCGGCTGCGGCTCTTCTCGGCCATGCTGGGCGCCCGCTGGCGCTATTTCGGGGCCGAGCGGTCCGGCGTTTGGGCCAACGCGGTGGCGAACGAGGTGGTGCAGGCCGGCTCCGCGTTCCGGGAGGCATGCGCGATCATCGCGGCGGTGTTTCCCATCACCACGTACGTCGTCCTGGCCACGATGATCTCGTGGCAGACGAGCCTGCTGGCGCTGGTGGCCGGCGTGGCGCTCATGACCGTCATGCGGGGCTTCGTGGCGCTGACCCGGGAGGCATCCCGCGAATCGGTCGGTCTGACCAAGTCGCTGGCCGGGACCACCGTGGACGTGGTGCAGGGGCTGAAGCCCATCAAGGCGATGGCCCGCGAAGACTTCGTGTATCCCGTCCTGGAGGCGGACGTCCACGGCATCGACGCCGCACGGGTCAGGACGATCAAGGCCCGCGAGAACCGGCGGTTCTTCCAGGAGCCCTCGCTGGCGCTCCTGCTGGCCGTGGCGATGTTCGGGCTCATCCGCTTCGGCGGCCTGCCCATGGCGAGCCTGCTGGTGCTGGCCTTCATGTTCTACCGCATCCTCCAGAACCTGAACTCCCTGCAGCTCCAGTACCTGAACCTGGTGGCCGGGGAGGCGTCCTTCTGGTCGCTCATGGACCGCATCGAGGAGGCCGAGCGCCAGCGCGAGACGGTGGCGCCGGGAAGGGAGGGGATCCGGCTCCGCGACGAGATCCGGTTCGACTCGGTCTCTTTCGCCTACCGGGACGAGCCCGTGATCCGGGACCTGGACCTGGTGATCCCGGCGGGGCGCTTCGTCGCCATCACGGGCGAGTCCGGCGCCGGCAAGACGACCCTCGCGGACCTCGTCGTGGGCCTCCACCAGCCCGACAGCGGCCGGGTGCTCGTCGACGGGCACGACCTCGGCGGTCTGAACCTGCAGGCCTGGCGCAGCCAGATCGGCTACGTGCCGCAGGAGATGCTCCTCCTCAACGACTCCATCAGGCAGAACGTGACGCTGGGCGACGAAGCCCTCACGGACGAAGACGTGGAGTGGGCGCTCCGGCAGGCGGGTGCCTGGGACTTCGTCTCGCGGATCCCCGAGGGCCCCGACGCGCCGGTGGGCGAGCACGGGGCGAAGCTCTCCGGGGGGCAGCGGCAGCGCATCGCCATCGCCCGGGCGCTCGTCACCCGGCCGACGCTCCTGATCCTCGACGAGGTGACGACGGCCCTCGATCCCGCGACGGAGGCGGCGATCTGCGAGACGCTCGCGGGGCTGAGCGGACAGGTGACGATCCTGTCGATCTCGCACCAGCCGGCCTTGAGGAGGGTGGCGGACGAGGCCTACCTGATGCGAGCGGGAAGCCTCAGCCCGGTGGATGCCGGGGCGCCCGCGCTGGAGCCCTCGACATGATCGCGCCCCAGACCCGTAGGTTCCTGGCCTACTTCTTCACGGCCTTCCGGTGGCGGAGCATCCTCGCAGTCACGCTCCTGGGGCTGGCGGGCCTGATGGAGGGGATCGGCGTCGTGACGCTGATCCCCATGCTCCAGGTGGCCGCCGGAGGAGGGCCGCCCACGGGGATCTCGCGCCACATCATGAACGCGGTCGAGGCCGTGGGCCTCCAGCCCACGGTAGGTGTGCTGCTCGGTGTCGTGTTCGGCACCATCCTCGTGAAGTCGGGGTTCGTCTGGGTGGCGATGATGCAGGTCGGCCGGACGATGATCTACGTCGTGGGCCAGCTCCGCCTGCGGCTGCTCTCGGCGATGCTGGGTGCCCGGTGGCGCTATTTCGGCACCGAGCGCTCGGGCGTGTGGGCGAACGCGATCTCCAACGAGGCGGTGCAGTCGGGCTCCGCGTTCCGGCAGGCATGCGAGATGCTCGCGTCGATCTTCCCCATCGTCACGTACGTCGTGCTCGCCACGATGATCTCGTGGCAGACGAGCCTGCTGGCCGTCGTCGCCGGAACGATGCTCACGGTGTTGCTGCGGGGGTTCGTGGCGATCACGCGGAGGATCGCCCGCGAGGCCGTCGCGCTGACCAGGTCCCTGGCCGGAACCACCGTCGACGTGGTGCACGGCCTGAAGCCCATCAAGGCCATGGGTCGGGAGCGGCTGATCATGCCCGTGCTCGAGGCCAACGTGCGCGGCATCGACGCGGCCCTGGTCAGGACGATCTACGCCCAGGAGAGCCGTCGGTTCTTCCAGGAGCCGGCCCTGGCGCTCCTTCTGGCGCTGGCGATGTTCGGGCTGATCCGCTTCGCGGCCCTGCCCATGGCGACCCTCCTCGTGCTCGCGCTGATGTTCTACCGTATCGTCCAACGCCTGAACGGGCTCCAGGTCCAGTACCAGGCTCTGGTGACCGGTGAGGCGTCATTCTGGTCGCTCATGGATCGCATCCAGGAGGCCGAGAGCCACCGCGAGCCGACGCTCCACGGGAAGGCGGCCGAACCGTTGCGCGAGGAGATCCGCCTCGAGTCCGTGTCCTTCGCGTACGGACGCGAGCCCGTCCTGCGAGATCTCGACCTGGTGATCCCGGCGGGGCGCTTCGTGGCCATCCTGGGAGAGTCGGGCTCGGGAAAGACGACGCTGGCCGACCTGGTCGTGGGTCTCCACGAGCCCACCGCGGGCCGGATCGTCGTGGACGGTCGGGACCTGGCGGATATCGACCTCCGCTCCTGGCGGAGCCAGATCGGGTACGTCCCCCAGGAGATGCTCCTGCTCAACGACTCCATCAAGCAGAACGTCACCCTGGGCGACGCGCGACTCGCGGACGAAGACGTGGAGTGGGCGCTCCGGCAGGCGGGTGCATGGGACTTCGTCTCGGAGATACCCGATGGCCCGGACGCGCCCGTGGGGGAACAGGGGACGAAGCTGTCGGGTGGCCAGCGGCAGCGCATCGCCATCGCCCGGGCGCTGGTGACGCGTCCGTCCCTCCTGATCCTCGACGAGGTGACGACCGCGCTCGATCCGGCGACGGAGGCAGCGATCTGCGAGACGCTCGCCGGACTTGGCGGAGAGGTCACGATCCTGTCGATCTCCCATCAGCCGGCGATGAGAAAGGTCGCCGACGAGGCCTATGTCATGCGGGAGGGACGGCTGAGCGCGGCGACCGCAGGCGCACCGGTCTGAGCCGCACCCCCACATGCGCACGCTCGTGAAGACCGCGGTGGAGATCGCCCTCGACGCCGGTGGCGCGACGAGGCTCGGACGGACGATTGCTGAGATCGTCCACCCTCGTTCTGGCCTACCACAACGTCGTTCCCGATGGCCACCGGCCTCAGGGTGATCGATCCCTTCACCTGCCGTCGAGCCAGCTTCAGGGCGCAGTTCGACGAGCTGGAGCGGCATGTGGACATCGTCCCGCTCGCGGACGCGTTGTCGGAGCGGACGTCGGAGGGCGAAACGCGCCCGGGTCGCCATCACGTTCGACGACGGCTATCGGGGGGCGCTGCGCCACGGCATCGAGGAGCTGACGAGGCGGGGGCTCCCGGCGACGGTGTTCGTGTGCCCGGGGTTGCTGGACGGCCACGCCTTCTGGTGGGACCGGTACGCGGCCCACCCGGACCCGGCCGCATTCCGTGCGTCGGCCCTCGAGGAACACCGTGGGCGGGAGGACAGCGTGTGCCGATGGGCCGCCGCCCAGGGCGTGCAGGCGGCTACGCTCCCGGACTACATGACCTCGGCCTCGCTCGACGAGCTGAAGCAGGCCGCGACGGGATCCGGGATCACCGTCGGGCGCCCACACGTGGACGCACCCGAACCTCGCCCGGGCAACGGAAGCCGAGCTGCGGGACGGAGCTGGTGCGGACGGCCCGAGTGGCTCGCGGAGAGCTTCGGCGACGACTATCGCCCATACCTGGCCTACCCCTATGGCTTGTGGAACGCGCAGTGCGAGCGGGAAGCCTCGGACGCGGGGTACGACGCCGCGTTCCTGGTCCGGGGTGGGTGGTTCCGCCCCGGGGCCGTCGATCCTTTCGTCGATACCGAGAATGAACGTCGCGGCGAACCTGACGACGCGCGGGTTCAGGCTACGCCTCGCCGGAGTGCTTCGCCGATGATCATCTCGCACAAGCACGAGGTTCATCTTCATCAAGACGGCGAAGACGGCCGGCCGGCCTGCGACGAGATGAATCGCGGCCCGTCTTCGGGCCGCCAGCGCGGCGCCGGGGCTCACGAACATCCTTGCGCCGGAATCGCCCGAAGCTCAACCTTGCCGCCGAAGGCTCTCGGTCCTCGTCCAGTGGTCCTCCCGCCATGACCTCCCAAGGAACCCACGCAGGCTCCGTCGACTTGCGTCTTCCCGAGAGCACGGGTCGGTTCTTGCTCGTCGCCGCGCAGGTGCTTCTCGTCGTTCTCGTGATCCGCGCCTTCAGCGTCGAGGACGCCTTCGGGTTCGTGACGGTGGCGCCGCTCATCCTCGTCGGCTTCATCGTGCACGCCTGGCTGCCGCACCGCCGCCGGCTGGCGTTCTTCGTGGCGCTGACGTTCGTCGCGGTGCTGACGGTGTTCGGGTGGAAGCACGGGTTGGCGCTGATCGGAACCGGGCTCGGCCTCATCGCGCTCTGCCACCTGCCCCTGCCCTGGGCGTGGCGCGTGACGCTGGTGGTCCTCGCCGGTGGCGGCCTCGCCCTGGCTCGGGTCGGATGGCTTCCCCGCCCCGGGGTCGGTCGGGACAGTGGTAGTGCCGATCATCGGCGCGATGTTCATGTTCCGGCTGGTGATCTACCTCTATGACCTCCGCAACGAGCGGGGGTCGGTGTCGATCTGGCAGCGGCTCGGGTACTTCTTCCTCCTGCCGAACATCTGCTTCCCGCTCTTCCCGGTCGTCGACTACCAGACCTTCCGGCGCACCTACTACGACCGTCCGCGCGCTCGAGATCTACCAGAAGGGCGCCCTGTGGATGGTGCGCGGCGTCACTCATATCCTGCTCTACCGCGTCATCTACCAGCACTCTCGCTCCCCGCCCCGCAGGACGTGTCGGGCC
Source organism: uncultured Gemmatimonadales bacterium (assembly GCA_963848895.1). Taxonomy (GTDB): domain Bacteria; phylum Gemmatimonadota; class Gemmatimonadetes; order Longimicrobiales; family Gaopeijiaceae; genus SZUA-318. The sequence continues at coordinate 21,855 of CAWKGE010000003.1, read as the reverse complement.
TGGGCGGCGTGGTCCAGTACATGGTCGCCACGTACGGGCTCTATCTGCGGATCTCGGGTCAGTTCCACCTCGTGGTGGGCATCCTCTGCCTGTTCGGCTTCAACCTCCCGGAGACCCACCACCTCTACTTCCTGGCGACCGGCTTCACCGACTACTGGCGGCGCATCAACATCTACTGGAAGGACTTCATGGCGAAGGTCTTCTTCTTCCCCGCCATGATGCGCTTCAAGCGTCTGGGCATGCGCCCGGCCATGGTGCTCTCCACCGGCGTGGTCTTCTTCGCGACCTGGGTGCTCCACTCCTACCAGTGGTACTGGCTCCGCGGCACCTTTCCCGATCCGAGCCACCGACGTCGTCTTCTGGGGCATCCTCGGCGCCTTCGTCGTCGTCGCGCTCGCTGCGCGAGGCCGGTGCCCCCCGCAGGAAGCGCGCGTCAGCGCGAGAGCTTGGAGCGCTTGGCGCGCGTTGATCCTCTCGACCCGCGTGGTGGGGATGTTCGCGCTGCTCTGCGTGCTGTGGTCTCTCTGGAGCAGCCCCACGGTCGGCGCGTGGCTGTCCGCTGGTCGCCCAAGCGGGACGGAGCCCGCCATCCGCGTGGGCGGCCCTCGCGGGGGGGCTGGCGGCGCTCGTCCTGGCCGGGGTAGGGGTGCAGTACGTCCAGAGCAAGGGCGTTTCCGTGTTGCTCGTCGGGAGCCAGCCGGCCTTCGGGCCGGTCCGCCGCCTACGCGACAGCGCTGGGCACCGTGCTGCTGGTCCTCGGCACACCCGGCCTCCGTAGCGGCTCGGCCGCCGCCGAGAGCGGCATCGTCGCGTCGATCCTGGAGGATCGCCTCAACGCCCAGGACCTGTCCAAGATGGAGCGGGGCTACTACGAGGACCTCCTCGAGGCACCCAGCTACACCGCCGCCCTCGACGCCGTCCGCAACCAGGCGCCGCCGGGATGGGAGCGGCTCTGGGCGGCGGGTCAGCAGAAGGATCGGGACGACCTGATGGCCTTCGAGCTGTACCCGGACGTCGACACGATCTACAAGGAGGCGACCTTCCGCACGAACCGCTGGGCGATGCGGGACCGGGACTACACGCGCGAGAAGCCGGAGGGTACGCTGCGCATCGCGGCCATCGGCGCCTCGCACTCGATGGGTTCAGGCGTGGAGGAAGAGGAGACCTTTCTCGCGCTGCTGGAGGAGGACCTGAACGCCCGCCGCCCTCTCCCCTTCAGCGGTACGAGGTGCTGAACTTCTCGGTGGCGGGCTACAGCCTCATCCAGCGGCGGGAGATGTTCCTCCAACGCGCGGCAGAACTTCGATCCCGGATGCGCTGTTGATCGTGATCCACGAAGACGAGGCCGAGGCGCGGCTCCTCGGACTGCGAATCGGCGAAGTCTTCCTCGAGCAGGTGCACCAACCCGGCCTGGAGGGCCTCGCGCAGGTGATCGACGCGATGGGCTTCACCCCGGGCATGACCCGGGAGGCCATAGAGGCGCGGCTCATCGAGCACATGCAGCCGCTCCTCGAATGGATGTTCCGGGACCTGGGGCAACGGGCCACGGAGCTGGGGGTGGTCCCGATGGTGGCCTACATCCCTGAGACGCAGAAGCCGCCGGACGCGAGAAGCGCGCGCGCCATGCTTGCCGCCGCCGAGCGGTCGGGGTGGGTGACGCTCGACCTGTTCGACGCCTACGAAGGGGCCGTGCCCAGCGAGATCCGCCTGCGCCCCTGGGACACCCATCCCAACACGGCCGGGCATCGGCTCCTGGCCGATCACCTCTACGACGCCCTGGTCGGGCGAGCTCCCGACCTGACCCTGCACCTGGCCGCCGCGGCCGACGCCCGGACGACGGCCAACAGAAACGAGGAGGAAGACCGGTGACACCAGCTCCCGATGAGCGCGGACGCTGACGCGATCCGGCGCGATCTACGCCAGCACATCCTGGAGCAGTACCTCGACGGCGCCGACCCAGACGAGCTGACGGACGACATGCCTCTCATCACCGGAGGCATCCTCGACTCCATCTCGACCGTGATGCTCGTGTCGTTCCTCGAGAAACAGTACGGCGTCGAGTTCCAGGCGCACGAGATGGGCGTGGACCACCTGGACACGGTGGAGTTGATCGTGTCGACGGTGCAGAGCAAGCTCCGAGCATGAGGAGCCTCGACGAGCGCTTTCGCAGGGCTGCCGCCAGGCCGCGCCGATGGCGTGGCCGTCCGGGACCCCGTGCGCGGCACGGAGACCACCTATGCCGCTCTCGACGGCGCCGTCGAGCGGGTCGCCGATGCGCTGGCGTTCTCCGGTGTGGGCCCGGGCGAGCGCGTGGGGCTGTGCGCGCCCAAGTCGATCGCGAGCGTCGCAGGGATCCTCGCCACGCTGCGCGCCGGCGCAGCGTACGTACCGACTGACGTCACGGCGCCCGCCGCCGCGGAACGGTTCATCTTTGGCGACTGCGCCGTCCATTCGGTGCTCGCCGACCCGGACACGGCCCGGACCCTCGCCGCGCTTCCGGACGCGGGCTTTGCACCCGCCGGGCCCGTGGCCGGCCTGGAAGGGACCGGCGCCGAGCTCGTCCGTCTCGCCCGCGGCGGGGCAGCCGGCGGCAGCGCGCCGCACAGCGTACCCGGAGTGCCCGGGGATCTCGCCTACGTCCTGTACACGTCGGGGTCCACCGGCCAACCGAAGGGCGTGATGCACACACATGGAAGCGCCCTCGCCTTCGTCGACTGGTGCCGCGAGACCGTTCGAGCCCGAACGAGCGGGACCGCTTCAGCTCCCACGCGCCCTTCCACTTCGACCTCTCCATCCACGACATCTACGTCCCGCTCTTCGCCGGAGCGACGCTCGTGCTGATCGGGGAGGCCGAGAGCAAGCAGCCCCTCGCGCTCGCGAGGCTGGTCGGCGGAGGAGCGGATCAGCGTGTGGTACTCCACCCCGTCGATTCTCCGTCTGATGGCGGAGTTCGGGCGCATGGACGCAGACGACTATGCGACCCTGCGAATCGTTCACTTCGCGGGGGAGGTCTTCCCGGTCAAACACCTGCGCGCCATACGCGCGCTCTGGCGTCGGCCGCGCTACTTCAACCTGTATGGCCCGACCGAGACGAACGTGTGCACCTATTACGAGATCCCGGATGCTATCGACGAGAGGCGCACGCGCCCCTTCCCCATCGGGAGGCCGTGCTCGGGCGACCGGTGCGTCGTGGTGGACGAGGACGACCACGAGGTGGCGCCTGGAACGGAGGGCGAGTTGCTCGTGAGCGGCCCGTCCGTGATGAGTGGCTACTGGAACCTGCCGGAGCGCGATGCGTCGGCGTTTCTCGTCGATGCCGACGGCATGCGCTGGTACCGGACGGGCGACCTGGTCGTGGACATGGGCGGGCAGTGCTTCGACTTCTTCGGCCGTCGGGACCGCATGGTGAAGCGTCGGGGCTACCGCGTCGAGCTCGGCGAGATCGAGGCGGCGCTCTATCGGCACCCGGACGTGTCGGAGGCCGCGGTGGTGGCGATTCCCGACGAGGACGCCGGCGTCTCGATCCAGGCCTGGGTGACGTGGAAGGGGCAGGATCGCCCCTCCCTCATCAAGATGAAGCAGCACTGCGCACGCGAGCTCCCGCTCTATATGGTGCCCGACCGATTCGCCTTCCCGCCCACCCTCCCGAAGACGTCGACCGACAAGGTCGATTACCAGAAACTGATTGGAAGCGCTTCGTGAACTTCGACCTGACCGAAGAACAGAGCCTTCTTCGCGACGAGATCGTCCGCTTCGCTCAGCACGAGCTGAGCCCCGGAGCTGCGGAGCGGGATCGGGACCAGGCGTTCTCCCGCGAGCTGTGGCGGAAATGCGGAGAGGTGGGACTTCAGGGCCTCCCCGTCCCAGCGGAGTGGGGTGGCAGCGGCGCCGACCCGGTCACGACGGTCGTGGCCCTCGAGGCGCTCGGCTACGGATGCGACGACGGGGGCCTCGTCTTCGCGCTGTGCGCCCACCTGCTCGCGTGCGTCGTGCCCGATCTGGAAGCACGGTAGCCGAGGCCCAGCAGCGGAGATACCTTCCCGGGCTCTGCAACGGCGAGCTGGTCGCGGTCAACGGGATGACCGAGCCCGCCTCGGGCTCTGACGCCTTCGCGATCGCGACCCGCGCCGAGCCGGACGGCGACGGCTTCCGCCTAACGGCATGAAGACGTTCTCCTCGAACGGCCCCGTCGCCGACGTTGCCGTTGTTTACGCGGCGACCGACCGCGAGAAGGGTTATACCGGCGGCACCACGGCCTTCATTGTCGAGACGGATACGCCCGGCTTCGCACACGGGCAGAATTCGAGAAGATGGGGCTCCGGAGCTGCCCGATCGGCGAGTTGGTCCTCGACGACGTGTTCGTGCCGCGGGAGAACGTCCTCGGCGAGCGTCGGCGGCGGCGGGCCGATCTTCTCCCAGTCGATGGAGTGGGAGCGCGTGTGCCTCGTCGCGACCCACGTCGGGAAGATGGAGCGGCTCCTGGAGCGCTCGGTCGACTACGCCCGCAAGCGCAAGGCATTCGGGCAATCCGATCGGGAAGTTCCAGGCGGTGGCGCACCGCATCGCGGACATGAAGATCCAGCTCGAGGCGGCGCGGCTGCTCACCTACCGCAGCGCCTCCCGGCTGGACCGGGCCCGCGACGTGGCCATGGACGCAGCGATCACGAAGACGTTCATCAGCGAGGCGCTGGTCGACAGCGCCCTCCGGGCCGTCCGCACTTCGGCGGCTACGGCATCATGACCGAGTACGAGGTGGAACGCATGTTGCGCGACTCCGTGGCCGGCACCCTCTACTCGGGCACCAACGACATGATGCGGAACATCATCGCCCGTTGGCTGGGACTGTAGCGGGCCTCTACCTTCCTGCGACGACCGTGGCGGAGGCTCTGCGCGAGGTGCGCACTGCTGCATCCTGCCGACCCCTCGGTTAGACACTTGAGGACCCGTATGATTCCGCGACCAGGCCTGGTGGCCCGCTGGCTCAACCGGCGACGCATGCCCCACCGGCCGTGGATCCTGTTCTGCTACCACAAGGGCGGAACGGTACTGCTGGTCAAGGTCTTCCAGACTGTCGCCGACGCCTTCGGCCTCCGGTTCCGGGCCCTGCTCGGGAAGCCCGAGGGCATCCCAGCGGACGCGGACATCGTCCTGTTGGGTCATTCTCTGATCGGACCCGGCGACATTCCCGGCGATTTCCGGGGAGTGCGTTTCGTCCGTGATCCCCGGGACGTGCTGATCTCCGGATACCTCTATCACATGAGGTGCGACGAGAAGTGGTGCGTCAACCGGGATTTCGACTTGGCGGAGCCCATCCTTCATCCGCGGGTCCCGTTTTCCCAGGAGCATCGGGCCGAAGCGTGGAAGCGGACGTACCTGGAGTCACTGAACGGGAAATCGTACCAGGACAACCTCCGTGAGCTCTCCCAGGAGGAGGGCATCCTCTTCGAGCTCGACCACTACGGGGGATGGACCATGGAGGCCATGGGGGCCTGGGTGGGCGACCCTCGCGTCCTGGAAACGCGGTTCGAGACCGTGATGGCGGACTACGACGGCAGCTTCACCGGGATGTTCTCCCACCTCGGCCTGGAGGGCGACGATCTGGCCCGGGCTCTGGAGTTGGCTCGGGACCATGATCTGAACCGGAAGTCGGATCGGGCGCTGGAGGCCAATCCCCATGTCTCCTCCCGCGATACCACCCGCTGGCGCAACTTCTTCTCCGAGGCCCACCGGACCGCGTTCAAGGAACGGCACGGAGAGCTGCTGGTGGAGTTGGGTTACGAGCAGGACCTGAGCTGGTGACGTCGGACGGCCTCGAACACGCAAGTCTCGGAGAGACCACGGAATGACGATGTTCGCCGGCGCGTTCGCGCTCGATCCCAGACACCCGATCCCGGATGCCTGTTGTGAGACGATTCGGCGCACCCTCTCCCGGGACCCCGTGGACGAGGTCCAGGTGTTCCGGGATGCCGGTCCTTCCTGGCCAAGCTCGACATCGGGGCCTTCGGGCAGCCCGCGGTGCAGGTCGGCCCGAACGGCGCGGTGTCGATGCTCACGGGAGAGCCACTGCTCGCCCTGGATGACGATCTGCGCAGGACGCGACAGGACGACCTGGAGCTCCTCCATCAGGAATGGCTCGGCGGGCGATGGGAGCTCCTGCGCAAGGCCCGGGGACTCTTCTCGGCGGTGCACTACGACCCCGAGACGTCCACGCTGAGCCTGATCGCGGACAAGCTCGCCATCCGGCCCCTCTACTACTGGGTGGGGGAGCGCTATGTCGTCTTCTCCACCGCGATCCGGGTCCTCGAGGAGGTGGACCTGGTGCCGAAGGTCATGGACTTCCGGGGCGTGACCGAGATCGCGTACGTCCACTATCCGCTGTCTCGACGGACGGGATACGCCGATATCTACACGGTCAAGCCCTCGGAGCGCGTCACCGTGTCCGAGAGCGGGCTCGAGCGGTCCGTGTACTGGCGGTGGGACGAGATCGAGCCCTTCGGGGGCTCGGAGTCCGAGATGGTGGCGGAGGGATATCGGCGCTTCCGGTCCGCGGTGCGGTGTCGCATCCGCGAGGACACGTCCGCGCTGGCCCTTCTGAGCGGGGGCCTGGATTCGCGCAGCGTCGTGGGGATGTTGCGCGACCTGAACGTGGACGTCCACACCTACAACTTCGCACCTCCACGGACCCAGGACCGGGTCTTCGGCCGCGAGTTCGCCCGTCGGGTCGGTACGTATCACGAGGAGATCACCCTCAGCTCGGACTGGGCGGACACCAATGCGAAGGTCAGACAGCTCGCGCAGGCGTGGGCGGAGTCGCCCAGTCGCAAGGAGCGTCCCCCGGAACGTCCGATGCTGCAGTGGGGAGGCGTGGGGGGGAGCTTCGGGTTGGGCCACATCTACCTCAACCAGCAGCTCATCGAGCTCCTGCGCGCGGGGGACCGGGACGCAGTCGTGCGTCGTTGGATGGGGCGTGGGCGGGTCATCCGGAAGCTCATGCAACCGGATGCCTTCAAGATCGCGGGCGACGTGCTGCGCCAGGGAATCCGCGAGGAGCTGGACGAGGTGCACTGCCCCGACCCCGCCCGCGATTACTACCTGTTCATCCTGTTCAACGACCAAGGCACCTGCTGTACGACTACTTCGATAACCTGGATCTGCACCGGCTTGACGTGCAGATGCCGTTCTTCGACAGCGAGTTCCTGGCGTGGATCATGGCGATACCGATCGATCTGTGCCTGCGCCACGAGTACTACATGCGGTGGCTGGCCCTATTCCCGCCGGCATTGACCGAGGTCCCGTGGCAGGCGTATCCGGGACACGTGCCCTGCCCGATCCCCTTCGACGAGACCCTGCGGGGTCAGTGGGACGAGGGTAGGAGTGAGCCAGACCCCCGATGCGCGGAAGCGCAGGCTACTTGGGGTGGCCAGGGAGATTCTGGGCGAGAAGACATTTCCGCGGCCGCTTCTTCGGAAGAGCTTCCTGCGGCTGGCGACCCTGGCCTACCGCGCGGGCGTGCGCGACTACGGGTACGTGATCCGGGCGGCCGCGCCCTACTGCCGGTACTGGGTGGCTTCCGATGGCGAGTACGTGCTGCCTCCGACCGCGGCGTGAGGGACTCCGCCGCGCCATCCTCTAGCTAGGCCCCGCCCGGGTGGCGGGCGCGAGGAACGGAGGCGCCGCGGCGGCTCAGTGGACCGGGTGCCTGTTGTGCGTTTAACATGCGCGTCCTGCGCCGCTGCGCATTGCGGTACCGCCATGTCACGAGGTACAACGCTGCAGTGAAGCTGAGGTTCGCCCAGAAGAACGGATAGTAGAGCACCGTGACGAAGAAGCCGGGAACGACGAAGCCTATCAAGGCTCCGTCCAAACCCAACGCCGTACTTCGGAAGAACACGCCCCAGTCCCCGAGTTCCCGTGAGATCCTGCGTGTCTTCCAGTTCGTGAAGAACGTCCCGCCCATGAGGGCCAGCAACGCCAGAAGCCCCGTATAGCCAAGCTCGGTGCCCGCTTGGATGAAGATGTTGTGGGGAAGCTCGCCGGTCGGGTTGTAGAACCTCTGGTAGTATGGAATCCAGTTGTTGAACCCGATACCCAGGACGGGATGTTCCTTCATGATCCCGAGGCCATCGTGCCAATAAGTGAGTCGCCTGGTCGACGTTTCGTCCTCTCCCATGTCGGAAAAGCGCGTCTTCTGCTCGGCAGGGGTCAGGTACCAGAGAGTCGGGAGGATCAGGGCGGCGAGGATGAGCCCTCGTACCCGATGCTTGCTCTGGGCCACGACGAAGAGTAGTACCGCGACCATGCCGATCTGGCCGCCCCTGGACGACGAAGCGAGCAGCGTCAGGAAGGCCGTGCCCGGTAGCAGCGCCAGCAGGGCGAGGCCCTTCCATTTCGACCACCGGTGACGCAACCCGAGAACGAAGTGCAGCGCGATGGGGAGGAAGATGCACATCTGGATGGCGAGCTCGCCGGAGTTGTGGAACCACCCCGGGCCCCCGCCGATACCCCAGCTCGAGAATGCGCCGCCGCGCAGAATGAACGCCCTCGCTCCGAACTGCGACATCTTGAAGCTCCAGAGCATGAACGACAGCAGGAAGATCAGGAATCGCGGCGGGGTGGTGATGATCCGTGTTGCGAGGTAATAGAGAAGGACCCAGTTGATGAAGGTCTTCAGCAGATCGAAGCTCCACGAGACGTCGTACGCCACGGCGAAGGAAGCCAGGAGGATGACGATGAAGGCCGTGAGCAGGCCATCGAGAGGGATGAACGGTCGTTTGCGAGGGGGCTCGAACAGCAGACCGATGACCGGCAAACCGAGGCCGACCTGGCCCCAGGGCAGGACATCGATGGACTTCCACACGCCCTGCGGCCGCACGTACTCGATGAAGAGGTAGAAGCACAAGCCCCCAGAATGCGAAGGACTGGCGTGTGAAGACGCGCCAGAGTCGGCGCCAGTCGAGGTCCAAAAGGGCTGCAGACGGGTCCATACGCGGGTGGCGGCGGGCTTCCACTGCTGCCGACAGCCGCCCACGGGTTCGAGAGGCGCTTCACCGTCGTCGCGCGTCCTCGGTGCTCGAAAGCAGCCGCCCGTACAGCTCCGCGAGGCGGCTCCCGATCACGTCGATGGAGTACCGGCTCTCCACCCAGCGGCGTCCCGCGATCTGCCATTCCGACCAACGCTCGGGCTGCCGTGAGAAAGTCGAGAACCGCCGCCGCGAGAGCTGGACGTCCGGTCCGGCACCAGGCGCGCATGAGCCTCGTCGATGCTCTCCGGTATGCCACCCGTTCGTGTGGCGACCACCAAACAGCCCGAAGCCTGTGCCTCCTGCATGGCGACACCCTGGGTTTCCTCGTGCTTGCCCTTCAGGTCGCGCAGGCTGGGAAAGAGAAAGATGTGCGCCTCCCGGTACTGTTCCCGCAGCCCATCGTCGTCGACTTCGTCGAAGAGCCGGACCCGATCGGCGATCCCCAGCTCCCGGCTCAGGGACTCGAGGGCCGCCCTCTGCGGGCCGTACCCCACGATATGGTACCGGAACTCCATGCCCTGGTTCGCCAGCTCGGCCAGCGCCCGCAGGGCGTAGGCGTGTCCCTTGTCCTCGTGGAGCCGGCCCACCGTGAGGAAGCGAATCGGTTCGGTGCCCGGATGCGGACGGGGCTCGAAGGGGAACTCAGCGAGGTCCGTTCCCTGTGGTAGGATCTCGACCTTGGCGGGCGGGCAGCCCAGCTCGGTGAGCTGCCCCTTGGCGAACTCGGTGTTCACCAGGAAGCAGGACGCGCCCCGAAAGAGCCCCTCCTGCTTTTCCGCGACAACCCCGGGACGCCCACGGGAGGGAGTCCGTGAAAGGTCTGGACCAGGGGGGCGCGATGGTACCGCGCCACCCGCAGGAACTCGTATCCGAGCGTCATCGCGTGGGAGTGGATGAGGCTGACGCGGGGCAGCCCGATTGGAACGGCGAGCGCCACCCCCTTTCCGATGGTGCGTGGGCCGAGGCGTTCGGGGCGAAAGACGACACGCGCCACGCCCCGTCGTGCGGCGCGACGGAACTCGCGAGACGGGCCGAAAAGGTACCGCAGAGCGTCGACGAGACCCTTCGACTTCGCGGTCTTCACGTAGATGGTGCGTTCCTTCAAGCCGTACTGGTCGACGGCGGCCTGATAGGTGTGCCCACGCCTGCCACCCGCGGCGATGAAGACCTCGGCTCCGTGGCGGACCGCCTGGATCGTAGTGTTGAGCATCCAGGGCTGGATGCGATTGGGGAAGGTCGCGGCCACCACCAACAAACGCCGCCCTGCCAGCGTCCCTGCTGCCCGTACCTGTGGCATCATACCGGGGCGGAGAGAACGGCGTACCCGTAGTGTCGCAGCATCCCCTCCGCGACGCCGTTGATCCGTTGGATGTCTTCCTGCGACAGGCGCCGGATGCTCGGCTCGTTCAGATCCTGGAGGGGCCCGCTCCGCTCGTGAATCGTGAGGGAGTCGGCGGAAAGCACTTGCGGCTCGAGCTCCAGGCCCAGGAAGGAGAGGGTCCCACGCAACGTGGACTCCGGGCTCGAGGCGAGGTCTTCGTATCGGACCCAGTGAAGCCGATCCAGGTGCGCCGCGTCCTCGAGGAGCACCTCGTTGGAGCGGGCCCACTGGTACGCCGCCATCTCTATGGGCCAGCGCTCTCCGGCGATGTGGTGAGGCTCGGCCTTCTTCCTGATGCCGGCCGCCACGGCGTACCCGTTTCGTACGATGGCGATGAAGTACGCGTTCTCGAAGCGAGCCTGCAGCCATCTCGTCCGGGCGCCGTTCGGGGGCGACTTCTCCAAGAGGACGGGTTTCCTCAGATCGAGCCGCGCTCCCCATTCCTTCTTCAGCCGCACGACATCCGGGCCCTCGGACGACTCGGTCATCCTGAAGAGGTCCTCGCGCTCTACCCACATGCGCGGAAGGCCGACGTCGTAGTCTCGAACGAGTTGGTCCGTGATGAAGTGGCCCTCGGTGGGCAGGGCGGAGATCCTGGAGTGGCGCCCCAGAAGCTCGGCCAGGAGGGTGGTTCCCGAGTTGTAGCAGCCCACCACGAACACCCACTTCTCCGGCTTCGGGACGGGTGTGAGTGCGATCCGAAGCTTCTCGATGGAGGCTTCCCGCGCTGTCTCGCAGCAGTTTGCGGAATCTCGTGCCCTTCAGCATGTCCGTTCAGCGTGGGAAGAGTGTCGCGGAGCCCGCATCGCGACAGCTATATTTCGTTCTGAGAGATAGCGCCGGCTAACACAACCACATGACCCCTTACGTGAATCTGAGGGCTTTGAGCGGGCCTCCGTCGACGCCAAGGCGCCCGGCGTCGCAGCGAGTCGGGGAATTCAGTGCAAGGGCCGCAGTGAACCGCCGTCGGCAAGAATATACAACTCGGCTGACCCGCCAGTCGAGAGTCATCCGGGCTCAAGCGTCTTGGTGGTTCGGCCTTCCTCACGACTAACCCCTGAGAGGATCACCTAAGAAGTGTCGATTCTGCGTCGCTTGTATCACGCACTGGTTCCTTCGCACACCCGCAAGCGGATCTACCGAGCTCAGGAACCCCGGCCATTTCCGCGGGTTGCGGGAGAAGGTCTATCCCTCACCACGAGGTGACTTCTCGCTGAAGCCCTTCGATCAATACAGATGCATATTCGTGCACATCCCGAAGACCGCTGGCATCTCCGTCGCCGAAAGCCTGTTTGGATACCTTCCCTACCACTACACCCTGTCCGACTACAAGCTGATCTACGGTAGGCGCACCTTCCGTCAGTACTTCAAGTTCGCGTTCGTGAGGAACCCCTTCGACCGCCTGTTCTCCGCGTATCGCTTCCTGATGAAGGGCGGCTGGAACGAAGGCGACCGACGGTGGGCCGAAGAGAATATCGCGAGATACGACAGCTTCGCGGAGTTCGTGGAGCGCTGGCTTCGCCTGGCAATTGCGCAGTCATGATCCACTTTCGTCCGCAGTGGGAGTTCGTATGCAACCGCAGGCGTGTGATCGGGCTGCCCAGATTACTCGGCTATCTCGAGCGGATACAGGAGGACTTGAGACCGTGAGGGATCGCCTTGGGGATGAGAGCGGATCTGCAACACAAGAACGCAAGTCCGCGGGCGGACTATCGCGAGCATTACACACCTGCTGCGGTACGAGTCGTGGAATCCGTCTACGGAGACGATCTCGAGTTGTTCGGCTACGGCTTCGACGGGATCGTACGGAGACGCGTGCTTTCGCCCTTGGCGGGCGCTCAATTCGCATCGTCTTGAGGAGAGTTCGGGTTGTTCGAGACCGACCGACTCCTGTACGTCGACCTTCAGAAGACAGGCTGCTCGCACGTCCGCAGGATCCTGGATGAGATCGTCGGGGGACAGAAGTCTGGGCAAGCACAACCGCCCGGACGTCATGCCAACCGACCGAATCGTCATCGGGTCGGTGCGAAATCCCTGGGACTGGTACGTATCTCTGTGGGCCTTCGGTTGTGGGGGTGCGGGGGCGGTGCGAGGGCGAACCACGCGGCACTTCACCAGGTGGTACTACGGGAACGGCTTGGCAAGGGAGATGGTACGTGGACGATGGCCGGTCGTTCCCGTCGTGCGAACCATCCTAGAAGATGTGCGGAAGCCCGTCAGGCAGTGGCGGGACGTGTATCGGGACGCCGAGGACCCTAGACTGTTTCGGCGATGGCTCGGCTCAATCATGAACCCAAGAAGGCGATTTGACCTGGGAGAGGGCTACGGGTTTTCCCCGCTGAGCCGATACGCCGGGCCGATGACATACCGATACATCAAACTCTTCTCGCGCGACATCTCGGCCCTCTACACTCGCCGATGTCCCGCGGACCAAGAAGCCCTCTTCAAGTTCGAGCAGGATCAGAACGCGCTGAGCGGCGCGGTGGTACGTACGGAACGGTTGGAAGAGGACCTTATCCATGCACTGGAGCTTGCCGGCTACCAGCTCACGAGCGAACAGCGTGGGCGCATCCGTGGGGGCGCGGACGAAAGACCAACACTTCGCGCCACCGCGAGTCGGCCTACTACTATGACGAGGAGGCTACGGAGTTGGTGGAAGGACGGATGACGCATTGATCGTGAGAAAGTATGGATACTCGGGCCCCGGTAAGCCGCCGACGGCGCCGTAGCCGCGTTTGACGATGCGGTGTGGCTGCAGTGGCCGCAAGATTCGTGACTCGCGACAATTCGTGACTGGCGGGTCGTGACTCGCGGGTCGTGACTCGCGGGTCGTGACTCGCGGGTGCCAACTCGTGTGGAGCTGGATTGGGCGCCTATCGGGAAGCGCTTTGCCTAGGGATGAGATAACGGCTTGTGGTTGGTCCGGATTCGCGCATCGGCTGGCGACGTCAGGCGATCGCACAGGACCCTCTCCCACAGGACATCTCTCCAAATGAACATGATCCGAGGTGCGGTCTTCTTGGCGGCCTTCTCGCCGCCTCCTTCTCGCTGCCCAGGTAACCCTCGGGAATCTCGACCAGGTGCCGACAGACACGTGGGAGTCTGTACTACACGGAATGGAGGTATGTCGGCCAAACATTCATCGCACCGGCCGGTGCCTCTACCCTCACCTCCTTCGGGTTTCTTGTGAGCGACATCCAGGCCTATGACGGTGAATGGGGAATCTACACCTCCTTCGACTACGGACTGCTGATTGCGCGATGGAACAACGACTTCGATTTCGAGTCGTGGGACCCTCCGCCGGGCGAGGAGTGGGAGGAGATTGCTGGGTAGGGGTCGCTCCGCACAGACGTACTGTCCGGGCCAACTTGGTTCGGGCTATCTGGTCTCGGACATCCCGATCGAGCCAGGGGTGCGATACGTCCTGATGCTCGCAGATCCGCTCCCACATGGGAAGTGGTGAGTTGGGTCGATGAGGTTGAGGTACGTGGACCCCTGATGAACGGGGGACTTCGACCGCGAGCGAGCTCGCAACCGGGCTACGCTTGCTCGATTTGCCTGCGTCGGCGTCGCGGCGGGCGAGGATCGCCGGCCCTAGGACTGCCAGCCGGGGCGCGTGAGGGGGCCATTCCCTGTTGGGGCTCGTCCCTGCAAGACAAGAACAGGAAGCGGCGCGCGCTGACGTCTGGGGGCGATTGGTACAATGGCCCGAACCTGCCTATTCCGCCGAACCGTTTGATTCTTCCGAGAAGGAGCTGAAGGCCCCAGGTGTAGAGGCACCTCGGTTCACCCGTGTCCGGAGGGCCTCATGCTGACGCACGGAATCGACCTGCACAAGCGCAGCCTCGTCATCGCCACGCTCGACTCGTCCGGGGAGCTGGTCAAACGTCGCAGGCTTCCCACGCGTGGCCCGGACATTCTGCATTATCTTGCCTCCCTGGACGGCCCGCATCGCGCGGTCGTCGAGGCAACCGGCGGCTGGTACTGGATCGCCGATCTCCTCGGCGGCCGAGGAGTCGAGCTCAAGCTCGCCCACGCCCTGAAGCTCAAGGCGGTGGCAGCGGCCAAGGTGAAGACTGATCCGGTCGATGCACTCACCCTGGCCCAACTCCTCCGTGCGGACCTGATCCCGGAGGCGCACATGATCTCGCAAGAGATGCGACCGTACCGCGATCTGCTCCGCACTCGCCTGCGGCTCGTGCAGCGGCGTACCAGCGCGAAGAACTCGATCAGTCGCATCCTCGAGAAGTTCAACGTCTCCCAGGTCGGCCAGCTCGGCACGCTCGCCTTCGCACAGGCTTCGTTGTTCGAGGAGCAGATCGAGCTTCTGACCCGACAGATCCGGGAGCTCGAGCGCCTGCTGCAGCCGCACCTCATCCCGGACGAGGACGTCCAGCGCCTGCTCTGGATCCCCGGCATCGGCAAGCTCAGCGCGTTCACCATCGTCCTCGAGACCGATGGCATCGACCGCTTCCCCTCGCCGCGCCACTTCTTCTCCTACTGCCGCCTCGTGCCCGGTGCAGCCAACTCGGCCGGCAAGACCCGCCACCGGCGCTCCAAGGAGGGCAACCGCTATCTCAAGGCCACGTTCAGCCACGCGGCCATCCGCGCCGTTCAGTACTTCCCCGAGATCAAGTCCTTCTATCAGACCAAGGCACGCAAGAAGAACCGCTTCATCGCACGTGCACTGGTCGCCAAGGAGTTCGCCCGCATCGTCTACTACGTCCTCAAGGAGCACGTCGACTTCAACGGCACGTTCAAAGGCGTGCCGCTGTCCAAGCTGAAGCAGCCACAGTGGCCACGTCGGGCAAGCCCCGACGTCTAACTGGCCCCGCCGACCCTCGTGGCCGGACGGGTGATCCGTCCGTTTGATTGGGAAGCCCGGCGTCGTACCGCGTCGTATCTGGGACCGCTCCTCCAAGAGCCATCTCCGCTGGACCGCCTCCGGAGACCGAGCCCGAAATGGTGTTTGGACGCCACCCACCGTGGCGGACCGCACTGGACTACTCCGCGGCCGTGGCCTCACTGCTTCGATGAGATCCAGAATACGGGAGCCCAACCGCTCCCACGGGGCGCCTCTACCCTCTTGCGCCGCTCCTTCTCAATGGTGTCGAGACGTTCACTCTGCCACACGCGGGCCATCTACGAGGCTCCCTTCCTGATCTTTCGCCCAAGCTCCTTGACCCGGGTCGGCAAGAGATCTTGGGGCCAGCGCAGGCGGCCGTATATGCGGTTCAGGACGCGGAACCGCTCAGCAGCCCGCTTATCGAGCCCAGCGGCTGCCAACTGCTCATCCAGCAGTCCCTCTGCATCTCGTAAAGTTCGATGTCGTATCGGTTGAACGCACGAATGACCTCCTTCTGGGCGTCGTCGATCGGCGCCTTCTTCCGGTTGACGTTCTGACTCCTGTAGAACGGCAGTGTGCGCCAGCCCATCACGCGTCGGAGCAGCAGCACGGACTCATCGAATCGCTCGGTCAAACCCACAAGAGCAAAGTGCTGCCGGATATTCTGCTTAACCCCCTCCAGGTGGGTTGATTGGATTCCCCCCGAACGGAAGCGTGCGAAGCTCTCCCAAGAGCCAGCGGACCTGCCCGTCGTTCATGCCCACCGAAATCCCGCTCTGCACGAATTCCGCCGGTGACGCCATCTTCCGGACCTGATCATGCAGAGGATTGTGGGGGTTCTTCAGGATGTAGAAGAACTGGGAAACCACCCGGGCGACCGGGTCGCGGAGCACAGTCACGTACGTGCATGTCTGGGGGAGGAAGCGATGTAAGCCGAAAGGCTGATGCCCCCTCAGGAGCTTAATCGCACGTCTATCCTCCTCGCTCAATGACGCGAGGGTCTTGGCATGCTCGTCGTTGTAGGCGGCTGCGAACATGCCGTAGCTCTCGGCCCGAGTGATTCGAGAATTGAAGATGGTGTGGAGCGTGCTGCCAGCCGTCTTCGGGATGTGAAGGAATATGACCGTATGCTCTGGAGGTAGCTGGGTTGCGGTGCGCATGGGAGCTAGTCTGGGTCTTGGGCGCTGCGGCCTGACACGTTGTCATTAACAATGACGTGCATCTTCCCTGATGGAGCGCGAGGTATGGCGCTAACTCGACTTATAGTCATAGACATCGTCGGCATATCCGTACTTAGACGTTTCTGCAGGAAGGAGCGCTGTCTCTCTATGTTCCGTCACACACGACTATAATGTCGAGTCTCCTCGGGTCTGTTTGGCGTACCTGGAACTGCTTGACTGGCAGACCGGCGTCTCGCATCGCCTCGAAGGCGTACATAAAATACTCGCCGTGAAACCGTCGGCCTTCTGGCGTCACCACGAAGTCGTAGGCTCTACCCCACACCCGTCGAAGACTCGGGAAATGGTAGTCCTGACTCCTTCGGATTACCCACCTCCGCTCTGTCCCCGACCCTGTACCTGATCAAAGGCATGGCGCGATTGTTCAGGTCGCTGACGACAATCTCTCCTTCTTCGCCGGGAAGTGCCCATGATCCATCTGGTCGCAGTACTTCGACGAATACATTGTCGGCCATCACAGACAGCGGCGTATCACTCCCACGATTGTACGCGATGGGGCCGACTTCTCCGCAACCGTACTCATTCTGCACTGGACATCCGAAGACCGCCTCCAACAAGAGGCGATCGGGGTTCCCCAAGACCTCAGATGTGGCGACGATCGCCTTCAATCCGAGCCGTCGCCCATCCTCACCGGCACGCCGCAGATATTGCGCGAATCCCGAGAGCATGGAAACGTATCCATAGAAGTACGCGGGGCGGAAGCTAAGGCAACGACGCCAATATTGCTGCAATTTGGCGTCGTCGAAATCAAATGCGGAGAACCGGATTCTGTTCATCGCGAGGTCGGCCGCAATGAAACGCGCACGCCGCTTGACGGACGCCGGATTGCCCCAAAAACGCGCTGCCTTGTCACCCATTCGGATGCCCATCCACTCATAGGCTAGCCACGACGCCGCCATTTCCTTCGCGATGGCATCAGCGTTCTTCATGACGGTGACCGCCTCACCAGTTGAACCGCCTGTCGTTTTTCGCCGAAGCGGCGAGGCGAGCGGTATTGAGGAACGCAGTTGCTGCGGGTATCGCCTGAGATCCCCCTTGTCAAGGAGTGGCAGATCCTTGAGGTACTCCAACACCTCAAGAGAATTGGAAGGTGGAGGTGTTGGCCACCGTTCGCGATACAGTTGTGAGCCCTCCCAGGCATGTGAGACAATGGCTGCGAGGCGCCGGAGCTGTTGTCTGTGGACGTCCTCAAAAGGACGAGTCTGCAGTTCACGCAGGCGATGCAAGGATTGGTACACACGGTGCTCGCCGCGGAGGAACACCGCTGCGCGGTATACGATGTTGGCGAAGAGCCAGCGACGGAGCATGGGAGGCGGCCTAAAAGGGGGGGGGCTGGATTGAGCTCTCATAAAGTGGCGGCCAGGGGGAGGCAGTCGCCACGGCACGCCGTCGCCTATGCCGTCCCCGCGCGACGCAGGCGCGGGGCTGAGGTGCGGACGTCATCGAAGGCGCTGCCTCACGGCCGCCGAGTAGACATCGGCGTAGCACTGGACCCAATCGGGTAGGGCATGTCTATCCTTGATTCGCTTCCGAGCCGTATCCGAGATCTTCCTGTGCAAGGTGTCTGAGGCGAGGAGCTCCGAGCAGGCAGCGGCCAGTCGTTCCGCGGACCCCATGGGCACCAAGAGGCCGGCGCCATGCTCCAGAAGGGGGGGGACGCCTCCGACACTCGTTGCCACCACGGGCGTCCCAACCGACATCGCTTCTAAGACCACCATGGGGGTACCCTCAGTCCTGGAGGTGAGCAGGAGTGCGTCGAAGGCCGAAAGGTACTGGGAGGCCGAAGGCAATGCGCCTGTGAGACTGACTCGTCCTTGTAGCCCGAGATCCCTCATGAGGCTCTCCACGCCCGCTCTCTCTGGACCCTCTCCAATGATAACGCCCTGCGTATCCGCGGGCATACGGGCCACCGCACGGACGAAGAGGTCCGGCCCCTTCTCATAGGAGAGTCGGCCTATCCAACCCACCAGAGGCCCGTCCGCTTGTAGCCCTAGTTTCCGTCTTGCCACAGTTCGGGTAAGAGTGCTGACCTCGCCAATAGCGTTCGGGATGAGGTACACCTTCGATGGGGACACGCCGGCTGCGAGAAACTGAGAGACGATTTCCGGTGAGACACCCACGACAGCGTCGGACCACTTGGCCACGAAGCGTTGTACCGTCTCGTAGAATCGTACGCGTCGCGTCAAACCAACGAATCCGTGCGCAGTGGTCACGGAGGCAATTCCCATCCTACGCGCGAGGTCGGCGTCCACGACATCAGGACGGAAACCGTGTGTGTGGAGCACGGCAGGTGATAGCGACCGCAAGAGTCGAGCGACTCCTCGCCGTTCTGCCAAGTACGCTCGCTTCCGTAAGCGCAGAACATGCGTGGGGACACAGTGGCTGGCCAGGGTCTCAAGAAGAGGGTGCTCAAGCCCATGACCGCACTCCAACACTAGAGCGACCGCCGTGGCCTGCCCGCCTACGGTCTGGCCGATCGCCAACTCTGAGACCGCACGCTCAAGGCCGCCGTGCCTGGCCGGACATGCCAGATGGAGAACACTGGGAGCCGACAATAGATGTCCCTCGGCGTTGGTTGACGCTGTTTCTTTCGACGCAGATATTCTCACCTGCAGTGGCTGCAGGAGCGAGCCGAATCGCACAGTGGTGGCGCCCCGCGCCGGCGCAGGTGAAAGAGAATGGTATTCGCGTTGCGTCCTTCAACCAAGAGGCAAATGAGGGTCCTTAAGATCTGGGATGCAGAATACCCCTGGGATGTTCGAGCCGAAAAGGTATGCCAGGTTCTCACCGCCCACGGGCACGAGGTCCACTTGGTGGTCCGAAACAGGGACAGGCGTGACCGCGTTGAGAAGCTGCCGGAAGCCACTGTGCACCGACTGCGGCCATGGCCACTCTTGGGGCGAAGGGTGGATGCGGTGTTGCAGTTCCCTGCGTTTCTCAATCCCCGCTGGATAGCACACATTCTTGGAACCGGGCGGGCGGTGTCGCCGGATATCCTCCTTGTCCGTGATCTCCCGCTTGCTCCCCTGGCCATACAAGTGGCTCGCTGGTTGAGGGTGCCGGTGGTCCTCGATATGGCTGAGAACTACCCTGCTATGATCCAAGCGATCTGGGACCATGGGAGACAGAAGTGGATCGATTGGTTGGTGCGCAATCCTCGGGCTGTCGCTGCTGTGGAAAGGTGGGTCGTGCCTCGTGTCGACCACACCCTCGTGGTGGTCGAAGAGTCTGCGGAACGCCTTCGACACTTGGGCGTAGAGGCAGACCGGATCACGACGGTCCTCAACACCCCCTCTCTCGAACGCCAGGAAGCACGTTTGCAGAGCCGACCCTTTCGGAAGGCCTCTGAGCCTCTTCGGCTCGCATACCTCGGGCTGATGGAGTTGCCGCGAGGCGTACAGGTGGTATTGGACGGGGTCAAACTCCTGAAGGACCGGGGTGTGGCCGTGTGCCTGGATCTGGTGGGTGATGGGCGGGACCTACATGCCTTGAGGGATTGGGCGGCAGAGTTAGAACTCATGCCTGAAGACGTGCAGTTTCACGGCTACCTGCCCTACAGGCAGGCGCTGCGGGTGGTCGCCTCTGCGGACATCGGTCTTGTCCCACACATCGCGAACGATAGTTGGAATTCGACGATCCCGAACAAGTTGTTTGACTACATGTCTATGGGACTGCCGGTGGTGACCTCAGATGCGAAGCCTGCCGCGCGGATCGTGCGTGAGTCGGGCAGTGGCGCTGTCTACCGGAGCGAAGACCCCGCGGACCTGGCTCGGGCGATCGAGGTCTGCTGTCCCCTGCTGAACGTGAAGCCGCGGGGAGAGCGGGCCATCTCGCAGTGCAACATCGATACATTGGACCGAAGACGGTCAGCGGCTAGTGGTCGCACTGGAGGCGATTGCACGAACGTCGTCCAAGTCTCCCGAGTGACAGGGCCTGTAGGACAATACCGGCTCACCACATACACGGTCCGCCAGTTGTTCGAGGGTCCGTCCGGTCGCGCTTGCGTGAATCAGGAAAGTCAGCCTGCAGCGTCGCCAGTCGTTGCGCGACGCGGCCGTACTACTGGAACGCGAAGCTGTCCTGGGTGTGTGCCCCTTGCTGGGAATCGTATCCGGTGCAAGGGGGACCGGTCACCAACCCGGGTCGCGATCGTAGACTGACGTCATCCATGAAGATGGATGTGTCCTTGTCGAAGCCTCAATTTGCCCAGCCCAGAAGATACCCTTGGTTGAAGTAGTTCTGGGAGCTGTCGTACAGGTCGAGATTGCTTGCCCCTGCCACGAGCACACCGTCAACCCACATCTCGATGACCCCGTCCAGGGCGTTCGATCCCGTCGCTCGTTTCACGTGGTAGCGGAATTGCATCCAACGACCCCGAGTGCTGCTGTCGACGAACGGGCTCGCACCACCCATGCCATGGTTTCCACCCCCTCTTGGACTCATCCCAATACTCTACGGAGAGATTCGAATCACCATCGCCGGTGGGCCATGTCGATGCTCCGACCTTACCCGCACCGTTGTAGTCATCACCGTAGAGACGTAAGAACTTGTTGTTGTCAGAGCCCGTGTCGTTTCGGTGGTAGTAGCGGGCACCGAGGCCTTCGCTGCCGTCCGGGTAGTAGACATAGAACTCCATCCAGACCTCGGAGAGGTTCCGCCCCAGCTTGAACCGCTGCTGCGCTGTGGCGTCTCCGCCCGACGGCTTTCCCCTAAAGCGGTATTCGAGAGCGTATCGACCGCCGTGAGCTATCGCGGACGTGATTGTGACGTTGGCGCTGTGGCTGCCCCCGAGCTGCCCCATTCTGCGGGTCGGATCGGTCGCCTGTTTCAAAGCCGTCATCGAACAACGTCCCCACGGCCGGCGGGGGCTCCTCGCCGGTCACCGAAAACGTTGCGCTGCCGGTCTTCCCACCGGATGTAGCACGGATATTGGCGGTGCCTGAAGCAACCGCTGTAGCCAGCCCCGAGCTGTTGACGGTCGCGACGGAGGAGTTGCTCGAACTCCACGCCGGGCTCGATCCGTCGATGGTGAACCCATTGGCGTCCTTGACAACAGCCGTGAACTCCTTCGTCGCACCGGGAGCCAAGCCGCTGGCGGAGGACGGAGAAACGATCACGACGCTGGGCACCTGATTCACGGTCACGGCCGTGGTGTCTGATCGACAGCATGCCGCCGTGACGGTGATGAGTGCGGTGCCAACGGCCTTCGCCGTCACGACCCCGGAGGCACTGACCGTGGCAATCATGCTGTTGGTACTCTCCCAAATGAATCCAGGACTCGACACGACGGCTCCGTTCCATTCCTGGCCACGGCGGTGAGGGTCGCCGTGGCGAGCAATACGATGGAACCAGTAAGTAGGGCAAAGC
>CAWKGE010000002.1:0-26528 GCA_963848895.1 uncultured Gemmatimonadales bacterium | reverse complement strand
GCCCAGCTCGGCCAGCGCCCGGAACTCGGCGCTCTCGTCGATCAGCGTCTCGTAGGCCCCCGACGCGACCACCCGCCCGCCCTCGATCAGGTGGATGCAGTCGCACTCGCGCACCGTGCTCAGCCGGTGGGCGACGAGGACGAGGGTCTTCTCCCCGCCGAGGTTGTGCACGGCGTCCATGACCGCGCGCTCGGTGACGTTGTCCAGCGCGCTGGTGGCCTCGTCGAGGATCAGGAGCTGCGGATCCCGGTAGAGGGCCCGCGCGATGCCGATCCGCTGACGCTGGCCGCCCGAGAGGCGCACCCCCCGCTCGCCCACGAACGTCTCGTAGCCGTCCGTGAGGTCCTTCCGGATGAAGTCGTGCAGGTTGGCCACCTTCGCCGCCCGCTCGACCGCCTCGTGGTCGATGAGGCGCGCCGGCACGCCGAACGCGATGTTCCCCGCGATGGTGTCGTCCGCCAGGAAGATCTGCTGGGGCACGTAGCCCACGGTGCGCTGCCAGCGGGGCATCCGGTCTCTCGAGACCTCCACGCCGTCGACCACCAGCGCCCCCGAGTCCGGCTCCAACAAGCCGAGCAGCACGTCGATGATCGTCGTCTTCCCGGATCCGGTCGATCCCACCAGCCCGTGCGTGGTGCGCGCGGGAATCTCGAGTCCGAGCCCCCGCAGCGCGGGTTCGGACGCGTCGGGATAGGTATACGTGACGTGGCGGAGCTCCAACGCCGTGTCGAGGGCGAGACGGGGCGCCGGCCCCGACGCCGCGACCCTGGCTTCCTCCTTCGGTCCGGCCTTCTGCACGAAGCCGAGGTCCTCGGCCAGTGAATCCACCGCCGCTTCCATGAATCGGATCTTCGCGATCGACTGGAAGACGGACTGGATGGCCGGCATGAGCCTGTAGCCCGCCAGGGCGAACACGGAGATCACCGGAAGTACGCTCTGGAAATCGCCGCGCGTGGCGAGGAGGTACAGGATCGCCAGAAGGAGAGCGCCGAACAGGATCCCCTGCATGGCGAACGACGGAAGCTGCGAGATCAGGGCCGCGGAGATCTGCGTCTCGGCAAAGGTCTGCGACGGCACGCTGAAGCGGCTCACGAACTGTCGCTCCAGCCCTCCGACCTTGACGTCCTTGACCCCGCCCAGTGCCTCCTGCAGCACCTTGAAGCGTGCCCTGGCCGCCTCCCTGCGGGCGATGCCGATCCTGCTCAGCTTGGCCCGGCTGGCGAGCTCCACGATGCCGTACATCCCGCCCAGGATCACCGCCGCGCCGATCGCGAGGGTCGGCTCCACCGCGACGAGGAGCGCGAACAGGCAGATCGTGATCAAGGCCCCGGAGATCGCCTGCATGGCAGGCAGGAGGGCGTTGTTCACCACCTGATTCACTTCCGTCAGCACGCTGGCGGAGAGCTCGGCGCTGTGCTGGTTGAGGAACCACTCGTACGGCTGTCCGAGATATCCCCCCATCAAGCGACAGCCCCACGAGTGGTTGCGGTTCTGCGAGAACCGAGCCTGCGCCCACGCGCCCAGCACCTTCATGACCAGAGAGAGCACGAAGACGAGAAAGACCGCGATGCCCATGGCCAGGAGGAAGTTCTGGCGCGACGAGAAGCCGAACATCCGATAGACGGCGGAGAGCGTCGCGTTCGTCTCGACGACCTCCGGCCTCGAGAGAACCGCGATGAACGGCATGATGGAGGCGACGCCGCCGGCCTCCACCAGGGCGACCAGGAGGACCAGTCCGAACACGATCAGCGCACGCCGGCGTTCGCGCGTGTCCAGAATGATCCAGAGCTTCAGGTAGGTATTCAGCATCTCGGTGCGCCCTGGCCGGACGCGTCGTTGAATTCTCGGAAAGAGCCCGAAAGACTAATCTCCCCCATCCCGGCCAGGTAGTCGAGCCTGGCGTGGACGCCCCGCCGCCGTCCAGCCACCGCGATGCCCGTGGTAGAAGGTAGTGGACGTGCCCCGCCCTACCAGGGTATCGTTCGACATGGTGCAACGCTTGCCCCCCCAGGTCCGTCACGTTGCCTCTCCGCGGTACCTTCCGGTCCGGTCAAGCTCTGAAGAAGCGGAATTCCGGCGGCCCGGGAGGCCCGGCGTGGATCTGATCGTCCTCAACTACCATTTCCCTCCGGATCCCTCCATGGGGGGGATGCGCTGGTCGGGGTTGAGCAAGTACCTGGCGCGGACGGGTGCCAGGATCCATGTCGTCGCGTCCGGGCCGAAGGATGCGATCGAGCACCTTCCGAGCGGTGTGGTCGTGCATCGTGTCGCGCGCCGGCGCACGTTGAACGACGTCTATCGCGGGTATCGCGAGGCCGCGATCTCCGGTCGGTCGCCGGAGCCGGCCGCGGGCACGTCGGTTCCCGAGCCCGGAGTCGCCCCGCCGCGCGGCGGCGTTTTCGCAGGACTGCGCCAGGAGCTGTCCTGGCTCATGGCTTTCCCGGACGACAGCCGCGGATGGATCCTCAGGGCCCTCAGGGCCACGTTGCGCATCGCGAAAGAGCATCCGCCGACCGCGATCGTCTCCAGCGGGCCGCCCCACGCGGTGCACCTGATCGGGACGGCCGTGGCATCGTGGCGGCGGCTACCCCACGTGGTGGACCTCCGCGACCCCTGGGGGACCCACCGTTACGATCCCCGGATCTGGTGGCAGAGCATCTACGCGCACCGGGTGGGCCGCATCACGCTGCCGTTCCTGGAGCGTCTGGTCTTCAGGCGTGCCAGCATGATCGTGGCCAACACGTGTCGGCTACGGGACCTGCTCCGATCGCGCTTCCCGGACGCGCGCGTCGAGTGGATCCCCAACGGCGTCGATCTCGAGCGGATCCCGAACGGCAGCGGGGAGCCCCGGTTTCCGGGGCTGAGCATCGCCTACGCCGGAACGCTCTACGGGGGACGGGGGCTGGACGAGATCATGAAGGCCTTCGCGGAGTTCCTGGCGAAGCACCCGGAAGCGCGAGCGGCCGGATCCCGTCTCAGGGTGGCGGGCCACATGGAGCCCGGCCACGCCGAGGCCTTTCTGGCACAGCGCCGCGTCTTCGGGCTCGACGACTCCGTCGAGCACGTCGGCATGTTGACGCGGGAGGGCGCGCTGGACTTCGCGCGCGCCTCGTCCCTCTCGCTCGTCCTGGCGCAGGCTCAGGAGCTCCAGGTTCCCGGCAAGGTCTACGAGCTCGCGGTGCTGGGCGGGGCCGTGCTCGTCATCGCGGAGCAGGAGAGCGCCTCCGCGGACGAGGCCGAGCGGCTGGGCCTCCACTGGGCGGAACCCACGGACCAACAGGGGCTCGTGGGGATCCTCGAGCAGGTATGGGCGGGGCGCGAAGGCGAGCGCGCGCCCCCGAACGAGCGGGTCAGCTACGAGTCCATCGCCGTGGACGTGCGAGAGCTCCTCGGCCGGGTGATCCCCGGCGCCAGAGCCGACGCGCTCCGATCCTGAAGAGCTGACCCGCCGGGAATCAGGCTTCCTTCGCGTTCCTCGGCGGCGTCGCCAACGTCTCCACGATCCTCTCCGCAGCCCTTCCGTCCCAACCGTCGGGAGCAGCCTCTCCGAGGCTCAGCCTCGGCCGGGCGCGCATGTCGTCGAAGGCGGCGCGGATCCTGTCCGCCGTGGGTGGCCACTCCAGCATCCGGTTCGTGCCGCAATCGACCGTGATCGGCCTTTCCGTGGTCTCGCGAAGGGTCGTGCACGGAACGCCCAGCACCGTGGTCTCTTCCTGCACGCCGCCAGAATCCGTGAAGACACCGAGCGCACCGTCCATCAGCGCGAGCATCTCGTGGTAGCCGAGGGGCTCGGTGACCACGAAGCGCTCGAGGAGCTCCTCGAGGCCGAACGCATGGATGCGCTCGCGGGTGCGGGGGTGGACGGGTAGGACGACGGGCACCTCCTGCGCGACCCGCGTGAGGCCGTCCAGGATCTCACGCAGCCGCTCGGGGGCATCCACGTTCGAGGGCCGGTGGAGCGTGGCGGCCACGTAGGCGCCGGCCTGCACCCCCAGGCGCGCCAGGATGTCGCTCTCCCGGGCTCCGGGAAGCTCCCGCACGAGGGTGTCGATCATCACGTTCCCGGCGAAGACGATCCGGTCCGCCGGAATGCCCTCCGCCTCGAGATTCGCCTTCGCCTCCGGAGAGGTCGTGAACAGCAGATCCGAGAGCCGGTCGGTGAGGACGCGGTTCACCTCTTCGGGCATCGACCAGTCCCGGCTCCTCAAGCCGGCCTCCACATGGGCGATGCCACATCCCAGTTGGGGCTTCAGCTTGGCGGCGACGAGCGCGCAGGCGAGGGTGGAGTT
Source organism: uncultured Gemmatimonadales bacterium (assembly GCA_963848895.1). Classification (GTDB taxonomy): domain Bacteria; phylum Gemmatimonadota; class Gemmatimonadetes; order Longimicrobiales; family Gaopeijiaceae; genus SZUA-318. Next base: position 22,239 of record CAWKGE010000002.1, on the reverse strand, counting down.
GACGTCTCCGACCACGACCAGCCAGTCGGGTCGGGTCTCGAGGAGAACCGGCTCGAAGGCCTGCATGATGCGCGCGGTCTGGTCGGCGTGCGACCCCGAGCCCACGCCCAGGTGGAAGTCGGGCTCGGGAAGGCCGAGCGCCTCGAAGAACGAGGCCGACATCTGGAAGTCGTAGTGCTGGCCGGTGTGGAGGAGGAGGCCCTCCGCCCCCTGCTCTTCGAGCGCCCGCAGGATGGGGGCCACCTTCATGAAGTTGGGCCGGGCTCCGGCGACGACGAGCGCTCTCATCGGCGCGAGGCGGTGCAGGGCCCGACGGGCGGCGGCGCCGCGGCGGCCACGGCGTGCCGCACCGCGGGCGTCAGCTCCTCGGCCAGGACCTCGGCGACCCTGTGCGCGATGGCGTCCCAGTCGTGCTCGCACGCCACCGCTTGTCGCTCGACGACGCGGTCCGGCGTTCGCGCGTCCGGGGCGACGGCCCGCTCCAACGCCTCCGACCACTCCTCGACGGTGCTCGCGAGCGAGATGGTGGACCCGAAGTCCTGGAGCGTGCGGATGGGCGTGCCCACCACCGGGACGCCCGTGGCGAGATACTCGTGGAGCTTCATGGGATAGATGAACTTCGTGTAGTCGTCGACGTCGTACGGCATGATGCCCACGTCGAGATGCTGTGCGTAGGCCGGCAGGCGATCGACCGTTCGCCCGCCCAGGAGGTGGACGTTGGCGAGCTCGCGGAGCCGGGAGAAGGCCTCCTCGTCCGGTCCCAGGGGCATCACCGGGCCCACGAACACGAAGGACCACTCGGGATGCGCGCTCGCCAGGGAGAGGAGGAGGGGCACGTCGAGGAACTGCTTGATGATCCCCACGTACCCGATCCGTGGGTGCGGGACCCCGGCCAGATCCTCCGGCTCGGCGACCGGACACGCCCAGGACCCGTAGTCGACGCCGTTCGGCACCAACTGGGGGTGCGCGGCGAGGTGGGCCTTCTTGTCCCACAGTCCCGGCGAGTGGATGATCACCCGGTCGGCGCGGCGCAGCAGCTCCGCCTCCCGGTCGCTGATCGGCTGCTCGGTCGTCGAGAAGGTGTACTCGTCGTCGATGTGGTAGAGCGAAGGGAGGTCGGGGAGCACGTCCAGCGCGTAGTCGAAGTCGGGGCGCCACACGTAGAGCATCATGGTGCGCGCACCGAGCGATGCGAGCCGTCGCACCGCCGCGCGGAGGCGCAGCGTCTGCGTCAGGCGCCCGACGGCGCGCGGGCGGTAGAAGACCGGGAGGAGGGGATGGGGCTCCTGGATGTGGAAGCCGGGCACCGGGGAGGAGCCGCCGCCGGGTCGCGCCCGCGTCCGGAGACCCAGGCGGTCCGCCACTCCTCCGCCGGGTTCAGCCACAGCACGGTGAAGTAGCGCGCGAGCCGCGTCATCACGTGGTGTCGTGGCATCCAGGGCCCGCCCCACGCCTCCGGCACCAGCCCGACGATGCCCACTTCCGGCACGGCCGGTCTCCGACGATCTGTCGTGGTCAATCCTCGTTCCTCGCTGACCCCGACAGCCGTCCCTGCCGAGCCTTGAAAAGGAAAGCGCCGTTGCCCGAGAGGGAGCGGCGCAGCTTTCTATGTTGTGACCTGTGGTATTGCCTCGTCAATGCGCCGCCACGACGTTCGCGTATCGACGCAGGCGCCTTCGGAGGCGCCTCGTCCCACGACCGGGCGGAGCGCCATGAAGCGAGAAGAACGGGTTTCGACGCGAGCGATCGGAGGGGCGGGCCCGCATGGCCCGCTCCGGGCGTCGCCGTGCCCTGCGGGCCCTGGTGCTTCTCGGCGCACTGGCCGGATGCGAGGAGAGCTCGGGCGTCCGTGACTCCGACGTTCCGGACGTTCCCGCGGATCCACGCCCGGAGCAGCTCATCCTCACGCCGGCGACGGCGACCGTGCAGTCCGGAGACACCGTCCCGTTCGAAGCCGTGGTGCGCATGAGCGACGGCTCCGAGGGCCAGGCGACCCTGTCGTTCTCGGCCAAGGGAGGGACGATCTCGGAGGAGGGCGTCTACGTCGCCGGGGACGTCGCCGGCGTCTACCCGGTGACGGCTACCCTGGTCGACACGGTGTTGGTCGACAGCTCGGTCGTCACCATCACGCTTCCGCAGACCCAGGCGCGGACCTACACCACGCAGTTCTCGCTCGACGAAGATCCGATCTCGGAAGGCGGGATCTGGATCGGGGGCGGTGCCGTGGGGCTCGACTGGTCGGACGTGGTGACGAAGAACGCACGAGCCACCGGCAAACAGGTCGGAAAGAGCTACACGGACGCGACGGCGATCCTGGATGGAAGCTGGAACGCCGACCAGATGGTGACGGCCACCGTGCACGCCGCTTCCGCACCGGCCGACGTCTGCTACCCTGAGGTCGAGATGCGCCTGCGGAGCGCGATCTCGGCGCACAGCAACAAGGGGTACGAGGTCGCCTTCAAGGTGTCGCGGTCGTCCTCGGCGTACCTGATCATCGTCCGTTGGAACGGCCCGCTCGGGGACTTCACGTACCTGGCGAGGATGGACGGCGCGCAGTATGGGGTCGGCGACGGCGACGTGGTCGGTGCGCGCGTGGTCGGTGACGTGATCGTCGCCTACAAGAACGGCGTGGCGATGGGACACGCCGTGGACCCGACGTACACCGCCGGGAGCCCCGGCATGGGCTTCAACCTCGAGAACGCGCCCGCGGGGTGCAGTGGCACCAACGACACCTACGGCTTCAAGGACTTCACGGCCACCGAAGTCCGGTAGGGGACGTCTAGGGGATTCGCTCCAACCAGATTTCCCGCCACATGATGACCTCGTTCTGGGCGCAGAGCGCCAGGTATTCCCCGCTGGACGTCACGTCTTCGAGGACGATGCAGGGATTCGAGATCTTGATGGCGGCTCCGGACTTCTCGTCGATGAGCCGGTCGACTCTGGAGGCAACGCGGTACGCTCCCCCGCAGAAGCGCACCATCTCCCCATCGAACCACAACCCACGGTTCCGGCGCCCGATCGTCAGGGTCGCCTCGATCTCCCGCTTCGTCCTCACCCGCACCATCTCACCCGGCTGGAGGTCGAGGACGGCGTGGGGCGATACCTTCTGCCCCGTGTTCTCGTAGTGCGGGAAGGTCACTCCCCCCCGTCTACGCTGCACACCGTTGAAGGCCGCGAGCGCGACGCCGCGGAGCCAGGGCCCCGGACGGGCGTTCCCGTAGACCAGATCCCGGAGGTAGTGCCTCGGGTCGCCCCAGGAGAGGGGTGAGCTCGCACGAGCGACTTCCGTCATCTGACAGACGAACCGGACTTCGCCCGACTCGTCCCGGACCTGGCTGGAATCGGCCCACAACCGCTCGAGATCGGCACCGTCCGCAGGTGGACCCGTCTCCGGGTCCGCCGGCGCGGCCGGGCGACCTCGCCCCTGCGCCGGGACTCGGCGCAGCCACGCCTCCTTCCAGATGATATGACAACGGGCCTCGCACCCGCCGTGTCCGCTCCCGTCGCACCGGAGCTCCTCGAGAAGCACCGCCGACCGCAGACTTCGGAGCCCCGTGAGCGTCACGTAGTCGTGGATCTTCTCCACGCGTCGGAACACACGGAATCGTTCCCCACAGTGCGCGGCCATCTCCCTCATGAAGGGGAGGCCGTCCAGCATGGCACGCTCGTCGAGCGTCCGCAAGATCTCTCGCAGGCTCCTTACCTCGACGACATCCCCCGGTCGCAGAGGCGGGGGTCCGCCGCGCAGGAGCGCGCGGGCGCGGCGGAGCATCTCCACGAACGGCCGGGTCAGCGGGCCCGGGAGCCATTCCCGACGCTCCGTCCGGGCGTAGGGCAGGCCCCGCTCCTCGAGACCCGTACGGTGGATGGCGATCGAGCCGCCGACGACGAGGAGGCCGAAGCCCGCCACGGCCAACACGATGACCACGACCGCCGCCGCGAACGGGAGCCAGAGGACGGGCGGCCAGGTCGCGGCGCCTCGTCGGGCGGACAGCATCAGCCAACCCAGCAGGACGAGCCCGGCGAGCGTCGCGAGCCCGGCCGTCAGGACCGTCTTCAGGTAGCTCCGTCGGGGGTCAAGCATCCTCGGAAGCCGGCCCGGCGGCGGGCTCCAGCGTGAGCGCCAGCTTCCGGCCGTGGAACGCCTCGGCGTACCCCTCCGGGGCCGAGCACTCGACGCCCCTGATCCGCATCAGTCCTTCGAACGTCTCGGCCGAGTACCAGCGCTTCTCCGCCTGGCTGGGGAAGGCGGACATCAGGAGGTCGACCTTCCTGCGCCGGACGCGGTTCGTGAGGGGAACGAAGACGTTGGGCTGCCGCAGGTCACCGTCGTACTTCGGGATCTCGTACTCGAGGATCGTGTGGTCCCGGAACGTGTTCCAGGTGAGCTCGCAGACCAGCCGGTGATCCTGGTGGAGGTCTTGGCGGAAGTGGGTGAAGATCAGGTCCGGATCGAGCCCCTTCAATTCCTCGAACGCCTCCTTCACGCGCTGCCCCTCGTACGGGAGGAAGCCGTCCCGGAACGTGAAGACCCGCACGTCCCGGACCTTCGCCCGTCGCAGCACCCGCCGAGCGCTCCTGCGGGCCTCTCCGGCACGCTGGGTATCGCCGGTCAACACGACCCAATGGACGTCCACCTCGGGATACCGCTCCAGGATCGTCATGACCGTGCCGCCGCACCCGATCTCGATGTCGTCGGGATGCGCGCCCAGGCACAGCACCGAAAGGGCGCGGTCCGCGTCGCCTCCCGGTCTCAGGTGCATCATGTCAGCGCCGTCTCGGCAGCCCGCTCGCCGCTGATGAAGCTCTCGTCGGTCCACATGTAGCCCCAATCGCCGTAGCGACCGCAGTACGCGATGCCGAGGTCGTCCAGGTAGCCGTGGACGGTCTCGAGGGCAGCGGCCCGATCCAGGTCGAAGATCACGTTGGCATACGGAACCAGGAACGCGTTCCTGAAGAGGATGCGGTCGTCCTCCCGGAGAAGGCCGACCTTGATCAGGTCCTGGATCACGGGATCGATGAGGCTCTCCGGGCTCACGGTCAGCGGCTTGTACTTGCGCGAGAAATAGACCTCCGCCTGGATGCTGCCCGCGCCCGGAGGCACGTTGTTGGCCGAGAGCATGTGCGGGAAGCTGAGGCGCGTGAAGCGGATGTCCTCGTCGTAGAAGTAGGTCATGGTCGCCTCGGAGATGTCCTCCCGGTCCACGCCGACGTTCACCAGCACGCACGTGGAGCAGGCGAGCTGCTCCGCGGCGGCGCGCACGTCGTCCGGGACCCCGGCGATCATCGGGATCAGGTCCGGGAGGGGGACCGACGACACCACCGCGCCGTACGGGACCCGCGCGCCGTTGGCGAACGTGAGTTCCTTCGCGCGCGGATCGAGGGCCACCAGACGGTGGTCCAGGTTGACGTCTCCCAGACCCACGAACTTCTTGAGGTAGGACCGGAACCCGCCGCGGGTCGGGTAGCGGAAATGGGTGATGTAGTGCTTGTGCGGGGCTTCCGAGGAAAGCGCGCCGCGCAGGACCTCCTCCAGGCTCGGACGGTAGATGCGTGGGCCGAGCCAATCCGTGCTCATGTTCTCGGCCGGCGTCATGTGGTACTTGCGGGTATACTGCATGGGGAACAGCTCGGCGAACGAGCGACCGAAGCTCGCCAGGAGCCACTCCCCGTAGTTCGTGATCTTCGACTCGTCGGCACGCTCGGCCTCGACGAAGTCCTTGATCACGCTCACGATCACGTCCTCGGGCAACCCGTGGAGGTGGAGCTGCACCGGGTGGAGCGGCCAGTGGCCCCGCCAGTAGTTGTTGAGGCGGATCTGCAGGGTCTCGAACTCCTGGTCGACGCTGTCCGCGAACAGCTCCTGGATGCGCTCGTCCTTCGTGAAGGAGATGTGCGGCCCGATGTCGAACACGAAGCCGCCGTCGTGCGCGAAGGACGCGGTGTGACCGCCGTAGTACGCGTTCTGGTCGTAGACCGCGGGCCGCACGCCCTCCTGGGCCAGCCGATGCGTGGCGCCCATGCCCGCCATGCCGCTTCCGAGAACCACGATGTCCTTCACCGGTCTCTTCCCCCTGCTTCATCGCGTCGGGTGGGAGGGCTCTGGCCGAGCAGTCCCTCGTAGCGTTCGATCTGCGTCATCGTCAGGTCGCGAAGAGGCTCACCCTCCAGGCGGCCGCGATACCACTCCACGATCCAATCGAGGGCCTGGGCCAGACCGAGCGCAGGCTCCCATCCGAGCTGCCGTGCCGACTTCGAGGCGTCGAGACGGAGCACCGGCGCTTCGTCCGGATGGGCGCCGTCGTCGACGGTCCACTCGGCATCCCCGCCCCATCCCGCCTTCAGTCGGTCCGCGATCCACGCGACGGGTCTGGCGTCCTCCGCACGGGGGCCGAAGTTCCACCCCGAGGCGAAGGCGGCGCCGCGTTCGTGGAGCGCCTCCGCCAACATGAGGTAGCCCCTGAGCGGCTCGAGCACGAACTGCCACGGCCGTATGCCGGAGGGGCTGCGGAGAAGGCACGGACGTCCCGCATCGAAGGCGCGGATCAAGTCGGGGATCAGTTGATCGGCCGTCCAGTCGCCACCGCCGATGGCGTTGCCGGCGCGCGCGCTGGCGAGGGCCACGCCGTGCCGATCGAGCGCCTCCGGAGGGAAGAACGACCTCCGGAAGGACGTCGTGACCAGCTCCGAGCATCCCTTGGAGTTCGAATAGGGGTCGTCCCCGCCCATGGGGTCGTCCTCGGCATAGGGCTCCCCCGTCGTACGGTGCGCGTAGCACTTGTCGCTGGTCACGTTCACCACCGCGCACTTCCGATCCAGGCGACGGACCGCCTCGAACAGGTGGACCGTACCCTGGACGTTGACCGAGTACGTCTCCATCGGGTCGGCGTATCCGCGCTTGACCACGGACTGCGCGGCCATGTGGATGACCACCTCCGGCGCGGCATCCCGCAGCGCAGCGGACAGCGTGGAGAAGTCGCGCACGTCGGCGATGATCGATCGCACGCCCCGGGCCACCTGCGCCTCGTCGAAGAGGCTCGGCACCGTCGGAGGCTCGAGCGCGTAGCCGGTGACCTCCGCGCCCATGGACTCGAGCCAGAGGCACAGCCAGCTCCCCTTGAATCCGGTGTGGCCGGTGATGAAGACGCGCCGCCCCTGCCAGAACGTCTCAGCCATCGTCCCGCGACTCGGCCCGCCACACCTCCCACGGACGTGCCCCCGACTCCTGCAGCTGGTCGAGCACCTGCTTGTCCTTGAAGGTGTCCATCGCCTTCCAGAAGCCGTTGTACTCGTACGCCATCAGCTGCTCCTCCTCCATCAGGCGATGGAAGGGCTCGGCCACCAGGTCCTCGCCGGGGTGGAGATAGTCGAAGATCTGCTGCCGGAAGAGGAAGAAGCCCCCGTTCACCCGCAGCTCCGTGCTGCGCACGTCCGTGAGGCTCGCCACCCGCCCGTTCCGGGCGGTCACGTAGTGGAAGCTGACGTTCGGAGGAACGGTCACCATCCCGGCGACGCAGTCGCTCGCGCTGAAGTCCCGCACGTACGCGTCCAGGTCCATGTTGGTGAGGCAGTCGGTGTAGTTGGCCAGGAACATCTCCTCGCCCTCGACGTGCTCGCGCACCTGCCGCAAACGCTCACCGATCGGCGACGTCGCCCCCGTGTCCACGAAGGTGATCCGCCAGTCGTGGATGTCGGTGCTCAGGAGCTCGACGTCCTTGCCGCCCGTCATGATGAAGTCGTTGGAAAGCGCCTCCTGGTACTCGATGAAGTACTTCTTGATCACGTCCGCCTTGTAGCCGAGGCAGAGGATGAAGTCCTTGTGACCGAAGTGGGCATAGTACCTCATCAGATGCCACATGATCGGACGGTAGCCGATGCTGACCATCGGCTTGGGCATGCTCTCGTCGTAGTCCCGAAGCCGGGTACCGAGGCCTCCGCAGAACAGAACCACCTTCATGAAACGACTCCTTCGCCGTCAGTCGGCCACCGGAGCTGCTGCTCGCGCCACAGCCGATCGCTCAGTCGCTCCGCCGGCATCTCCACGTCCTCCGCCGTGACCACGCTGTCGCGCTTCAGCGCACGGCGCACCGTGCACCCGTCGGCCAGACCGATGGGGAGCGCGGCGGCCCGCCGCGCGACAGCGGCGTTGTCGATCAGGCCGTAGACACAGTAGCCGCCCACGCCATCGAGCACCTCCCCGACCTGGAGGTCCCTCTTGGCGACGGCCACGACCTCACACCGCGGCCCCGCCTCCGCCGCCACGGTGGCGTCCCGGAGCAGCGCGGCCCGACCGATCGTGGACGCGATCTGCAGGTGGGGAAGGTGGAAGGGGGTGTAGAACACGTAGAGCGGCCCCGGCCCCATCTTGTAGTAGCCGAGCTGGGCCCGCTTCAGCGGATTGTCCTCGTACACGACGACGAACGCACCCGTGTGCGGAGCGGCGCCCAGCGCGTAGTCCACGATCCCGCCGGCGAGCAGCTCGTCGAGGGGCAGGCGGTCCGCCATGTCCCGGACGTTCTCGCAGGCCGGCCCGAACATCCCCCGCCGGCCCACGCGGAAGCCCGTGGCGTTCGCCAGGACGGTCGCCTCCATCGACAGCTTGGTCGCATCGGCGAACGACGTGACCTTGCGCACGTCCTGGTCGTGCTGCTCGGCGAAGGCGCGCTGCGTATCCGGGTTCCGGTAGTGGTCCACCATGCCCTTGATGTTGCCCGCCGCCACGGGTCGCAGGCCGAGCGAGCGGACGTACCGGAAGAGGGTCATGGCGACGCCCGGCTCGTCTCCGTCCGTGTTCGTCAGGACCACGCCCGCCTGGTCGGCCTTCGCCTTCAGGATCGGCCCCACGAGCGAGTCGAGCTCCGCGTTGACGATGACGACGTCGCGGCCGTGATCGATCGCGTCGAGCGTGACGCCGGCCGCGAAGTCGATGGTGCCGGTCACCTCCACGATCACGTCGATCTCGGGGCAGCGCACCAGCAGGGTGGGGTCGTCCGTGAGCACCGGCACTCCGCGACGAACGAGATCCGCCACCTCGCCAGGTGCGTCCGGCGCGCCCCACGCGTCGATGCCCGCCTCCCTGAAGCTGCGCTCGGCGTGCGCGGGCGTGCGGTTGGCGATCCCGGCGAGACGGATCCCCGGCACGGGCGTCCCGAGTTGCAGGGCGATGGCACGGCCGGTGGCGCCGGCGCCGATCAAGGCCACCCGAACGGGGTGCCCTTCGGCCTCCCTGCGATGCAGCGCGGTGTCCACGTTCATGGTGTGATCCGGAGGTCGTTCGGGTCGAGGAGGGTCCAGTTGAGGTCCTGCTCCGACAGGCACTCGGGCGTGCGCGGCCAGGTGATGCCCAGGACGGGGTCGTCGTAGCGCAGGCCGCTCGCGGCTTCCGGCGCGTAGCGCGCCGACGTGAGGTAGTAGATCTCGGTCTCGGCCTCCAGCGTCAGATAGCCGTGTGCGCACATCGGCGGCACGTAGAGCATCCGTCCGTTCTCGGCGGTCAGCTCGGTCCCGAACCACTCCCATGCCGTCGGGGACCCGGGGCGAAGATCGACCAGCACGTCGTACACGGAGCCACGCGTGCACCGCACGAGCTTGCCCTCCTCGTGGGGCGGAAGCTGGAAGTGCAGTCCCCGAAGCGTCGCCGCCCGGTGGTTGTGGCCCATGTTGGCCTGCACCGGCTCGAAAGCGATGCCGTGCGCGGCGAACTCGTCGACGCACCAGGCTCTCAAGAAGTGGCCGCGCTCGTCCACGTAGGGGGTCGGGTCGATCGTCCACGCCCCCGCGATCCGGGTCTCCGTGAATTCCACGTTCTTCGCCCCCTACCGGGTACCGGCGTCCGTGAGCGTCATCGCCGCCGGGCGCTCCGGCGGCGGGGCGGGGCGCCGGCTCGCGACCACCCCGCCCACGCGACGCACGAGCCCCCGCAGGGTGCGCAGGGGGTTGAACACGATGTCGGCGAGGCGGTAGACGGCGTGGAGGGCGATGCGCGCACGGCTCAGGGGATATCCCATCTGCCGCACGTGCACCAGGTGATAGTGCCAGAACTCCCGCCCCCTGAACTCCAGGACGGCGCGGCCGAGGAAGGCGTAGTAGCTCTTCCAGACCTCCTTGAGCTTCGTGCGATGCTCTTCCGCCGTCAGGTACACGGGACCGAACTTGCTCACCTCGTCCACGTCCGCCGCGGGGTACGAGTCCACGCGCTCCAGGTAGGCCGTGGTACGCGAGTCCTCACCCTTGCGCAGGTAGGACAGCACCTGGTGCACGAACCCGAAGTCGTGCTCCTTCAACAGCTCCAGGTAGGCCTCGGTGTCGCCGTGGTAGTTGAGGGGGTTGTAGAACGGCGTCTTCGCCCGCACGACGTCGGCCCGCAGCAGCGAGGACGACGGTCCCCCGAACACCTTCACGTTCTCGAGCAACCGCAGACGGCACACTTCGCGCCCCGAGATGAACGTGCTCGGGTAGGGAAGCCCGGCCCACGCCACCCGGCGTCCGGCCAGCACGTACGAGGCCACCATCCCTACGGTCGGGTGCGCCTCGGCGACCCGGACCATCTCCTCGATACAGTGCGGGAAGAACCAATCGTCGGCGCCGAGGATCTTGATGTACTTGGCGTCCGGGGAGGCGAGCGTGAACGCCATGTTGTGGCTGTCCACCACGGACACGAACTCGGGGTACGTGACCGCTCGTACCCGCGGATCCGCCGCGGCGAACTCCTCCGCGATCGCCAGCGTGCCGTCCGTGCTCCGGTTGTTCCCGATCGTCAGATCGAGGTTCGGATACGTCTGGGCGAGCACGCTTCGAATGGCCTCCCGGAGAAACTCCTCTCCGTTGTAGACCGGAATGACGACGCTTACCAGGGGTGGGGTGGGGTCCATCGTTCCTTCAGCCGTGCGTGGGGTCGGGAATCCGGGGGGCTACCCGTCCGCAGTGCGTCAGTCTCGGTCGCAGGTTCACCGGGCCGCGGACGGCGGTGGGGCCGGCCACGAAGAAGGTCGCGGCGGTCCCCCAGCGATCGTAGGGCTCGTTCGTGGTATAGCGGAAAAGGTAGCCGTTCACGTGGAAGGTGCCTTCCGCGAGAGCCATCTCGAGCTCGAAGGTGCACGTGATCTCGTCGCCCGCCTCCATCGTGATGGCCTCGTGCCCCAGGCGATCCGTGCAGGTGTCGAACAGCGGGTAGTTCCGATCGTCGACGATCTGGACCACCACGCTGACGTCGTCGTGCCGGCGGCGCGCCCGCGCTTCCACGGTGACCCACATCTTGTCGCCGGAAGTGAACTCGGCGCTCGGGCCCGCCTCGTTCTTCACCGTGACACGCGTGATCTCGAGGTCCTTCGCGCCGTCCGATACGCGACGTTGCTCACCTCCACCCAGGTAGTGCTTCAGCACCTCGGAGGTGGGGCCGAGCATCCCCACCCTCCCCTTCTGCAACAGGAGGCTGCGGTCGCAGAGGCTGCCGACGGCCCGCAGGTTGTGCGAGATGAACAGGACGGTGGTGCCGCCTCGGATGACGGACTCGATCCGCTCGACGCACTTCTGCTGGAAGAGGTAATCGCCCACGCTCAGGACTTCGTCGACCAGGAGCACATCGGGGTCCACGTGCGCCGCGACCGAGAAGCCGAGGCGTGCGAACATGCCCGAGGAGTAGCGCTTCACGGGGGTGTCGATGAACTGCTCGAGGCCGGAGAAGGCCACGATCTCGTCGAACCGGTCGCGGATCTCCTGCCGCTTGAGGCCCAGGATCGTGCCGTTCAGGAACACGTTCTCGCGGCCCGTGAGATCCGGGTGGAACCCGGCGCTGACCTCGATCAACGCGGACAAGCGCCCGCGAACCTGGATCCGCCCGGTGGTCGGCTTCATGATGCCGGCGAGCAGCTTGAGCATCGTGCTCTTGCCGGCGCCGTTGTCGCCGATGATCCCGAAGGCCTCGCCGGGATGGACCTCGAAGGACACGTCGTGGAGCGCCCAGAACTCCCGATCTTCGAGCTCGCCGTCCGCCCGGGGGCGGAACATGCGGCCGGTGAGCGCAGGCAGCAGGTCGCGCAGCGAGTCGTAGACCTCGCCCCGTCGGAACTTCTTGAAGACCTGGTGGACCTCCAGCGAGGCGTCACCCATGGCCGGCCTCACCCGTGCTCACACGCTCTCCGCGAAGTAGGGTTCCAGCTTTCGAAAGACCGCTCACCGACACGAAGAGGAGGGCCACCCCGAAAGCCACGCTGTATCCCAACCATGCGAGGTCCGGCGTTTGATGTCCCACCACGGTGTCGGAGATCGACTGCAGGACCGGTGAGACGGGGTTGAGGAGGATCGCGGGGCGCCAACGGCCCAGGCTGTTCGCGTCGTAGACCACCGGCACGAAGAAGACCGCGAAGGTGAGCAACACGTCCACGAGGTACTTCACGTCCCGGAAGAACAGGCTCGCGGCGGACAGGAGGATCGCGGCGGCGACGACGAGCGCGAGAAGCGTCACGAAGAGCACCGGGAGCCAGAGCAACTGCGCCGACACCCCGACCCCGAGGACGAGGAGGACGATGCCGAGCACCGACGAGGCGATGGCGAAGTCCATCATCTGCGCGCCGACCGCCGCGAGGGGAAACACGAGGCGCGGCATGTACACCTTGGAGAGCAGATTCGCGTTGCCGATCAGGCTGCTGGTTCCGAAGCGCACGCCCGCCACGAAGAACGCGTAGGGCGCGGACTTGACCGCGACCGCGGCGATGTCGCTGGGGCGGACGGGCTCCCCGGAGAAGTTGCTGAAGACGACCCGAACGACCACGCCGGCACCCACGATCACGATCGGCATCAGGAGAGCCCAGGCGGCCCCCATGATGGACTGTTTGTAGCGGATCTTGATCTCCCGCCACGTGAGCATGTAGAGGAGGTCCCGGTGCTGCAGGACCTCACGTAGGGCCTCACCCATTCGTCCAGACCTGTCCGCTCATACTCCGGTCCGAGGGCGTCCGGAGGCGATTGAGGTGGAAGAAGAAGCTAAGTTCGGGGCGGAGTGGGTACCAACTGCGAAGCGGATCGCATGACCCGCCAGCAGCCCGACGACGGCCGCCACCACCTCGCTCGCGGGGGGCGCGGCCAGCCGCGTCGCTGCCACGGCGAGCCCCACCAGGAGCCCGACGGCCAATCCGGAGGCCCCGAGGTGCCGGCGGCGTTCCGACCAGAAGCCCACGGGGGCCATGAGAAGAGCGATCCAGAGCATGTCCGCACACTTCCCCATCCACGCCGGCAGACCCTCGGGGTAGAGAAGGAGCGCCCACGAGCGTCCCGGAGTGAGGTTCGGGCACGCGCTGAATCCATCGACCTCCAGACAACGGTCGGCTCCCCGCCGCGCCACGCGCAAGTGTATCGTGTCGCCCACGGCCGCTGCCGTCATCGCGCCCGGGAGATGGAGATCGGGCTGATCGAGCCTGAGCATGCCGGGCGCGACTGCGCTCCCTGTAGACGAGATCCCCCCGCAGCGCGCCGACGAGCACGACCTCTCTCGGCACTCCGTCGTAGATGTTCACGATGGGCGCGAGCGACGTCGGTGGCGTCCCCTTCACGACCGTCGCGTCGAGCGTCCAATCGCCCGCGAGGATGGAACGCGGGTCCTCCCGCGCGGGAAAGCGCCCCGGGGGCAGCGCGATCGTGTCCAGCTGCGCCCGCACCACCGAGCCGTCGTACTGCTCCATCCACCCCAGGTCGGGCGTCCACTGGCCCCAGTAGGGGAGCTTCGGCCAGGCCGGCTCCATGAGCCACCCGAATCCGAGCGTCACGAGCGCGGCGACCGACACGGCGAGAACGCGGAGGCGCGCCGCGTCCCGTGGCGTCCCGGGCAGCCATCTCGCCGTCGACGCCCCGAGGAGGGCGCCTACCGAGGCCCCACACGTGTTCCAGACGACGTCTCCGAGATTCGAATAGCGACCCGGGATGAAATGCTGCGCGAGCTCGATCGACAGGGAGAGCGCCAGCCCGATCGCGGCCACCCGGACCCAGCTCCAGCGCTCGCCGTCGAGCAGGAGCCCCAGGGGGAGAAAGAGCATCACGTTGAGCAGGGCGTCCGAGGTGCCGCGCTGCCCGCAGACCAGACAGAACGAGAGCTGGGGGAGGCTCACGTCGATCCGGGTGGGGGGTTGGGGGACGAGCGTGAGGGCGCCGAGGGCCACGAGCCAGGCCAGCAACCCGATCGCTCGAAAAGGCATCCCCGCGACACGAACCGGCCTTCTCGGGCCTCCGACTTGCGACAACGACGACCTCTCTGTGGGAACGGCCGGGACTCCGGGTGATTCCCAATCTCGTGGCACGTAGCGAGCTTGCACCAGCCTCGCCGTCACCCGCCGCCCCGGAGTCCGTTCCGACATGATCTCGCGAGTCATCTACCGGGCCTTCGCCGTCTTGCGGGCCCCGCGGGTGTTGCGGCGAGTACGACCCGGGGCTCCGGTGTTCTGCTTCCACAACGTCGTGGCTCCGGCCGATGCCGGGGTGGGCGACGCATCCCTCCACATGGTGGCGAGCGACTTCTCGGCCATCGTGGACTGGATGCGCTCCGCCTACGAGGTCGTGCCCGTGGGCGAGATCGCGGACCGGGTCCGGTCGGGTCGGGGGGTGGGGGGACTGGCAGCCATAACCTTCGATGACGCCTACCGTGGCACGTTCGATCACGCCCTTCCGATGCTCGCGGACGCCGGACTTCCGTCGACCGTCTTCGTGGTATCCGGGTTCTCGGACGACCCCACCTTCACCTGGTGGGACGTCCTCGCGGCCCGGGGCGCCCTCACCGACGAGCGCCGGAATCACGAGCTGTCCGCCCGTCGGGGCGTCGCGCAGGAGATCCTGTCCGCCGACGGGAGCGCCGGGCGCCCGCCGGCCCTCCCCGACGCGCTCCTTCCCGCACCGTGGGCGTGGATCGTCCGGGCGGCGGAAGACGGCGTGGAGCTGGGCTCCCACACGGTCCGCCACGCGAACCTCGCCGCCCTCGAAGGCGAGGAGCTCGAGCGGGAAGTGACGCTCTCACGGCACGAGATCCGGGAGCGGACCGGCAGGGATCCCGCGGCGGTTTCCTACCCGTACGGGCTCTGGACGCCGGAGGTCCTGCGGGCCGCCGGCCGGGCGGGCTATCGGGTTGGCTTGACGCTGGGAAACCGTCCCGTCGGGCGGGGCGAGGACGTTCTCGGACTGCCTCGTATCAACGTCCCGGCCGGGATCTCGCCCGAGGCCCTGGAGTGCTGGGCCGCCGGGCTCCGCCTGCGACGGCCGTGGTAGGCGACACCCCGGTGTCGGACACGGCTCCGCCTTCGGTGCTGCACCTGCTGGCACCCGCCGACTTCGGGGGGCTCGAATCGGTGGTGTTGACGTTGACCCGCGGCCAGTTGGCCGCCGGGCACCGCGTCATGGTGGCGGCGTTCGTCCAGCCTGGTCGGATCGACCACCCGTTCGTGGCCGCGCTCCAGGCCGCGGGCATCCCGGCTCGGGCCTTCCCCACCCCGACGCGCGCGTACCGGGCCGAGCGGCGAACGGTGCGAGAGCTGGTCCGGGAGTTCCGGCCGGACGTGGTCCACTCCCACGGGTACCGTCCGGACGTCGTGGACTCCGGGGTCGCGCGGGGCCTGGGCATCGCCACGGTGTCGACCGCCCACGGGTTCGCCGGCACGAGGGCGCGAGGCAAGCTGTACGAATGGATCCAGCGTCGCTGGTTCCGGCGCTTCGGGGCGGTGGTGGTGGTTTCCGCCGCGCTTCGCCGCCAACTCCTCGCGTCCGGGGTGGCGGATCGCCGTCTCCACCTGATCCAGAACGCGTGGCAGCCCACCGCCCGGGCGCATACGCGGTCCGAGGCGCGCGCGCTCCTGGGGCTCGACCCGGAACCATGCGCGGTGGGCTGGGTGGGAAGGCTCAGCGGCGAGAAGGGGCCGGAGGTGATGGTCGAGGGCCTGGCCGCATGCGGGAGAAGGGACGTCACCCTGTCCTTCATCGGCAGGGGACCCATGGAATCGGAGCTCCGCACGTTGGCCGCCGAGCGGGGAGTCGCCGACCGTATCCGTTGGCACGGCTTCGTGCCCGAGGCCGCGCGTTGCCTGACCGCCTTCGACGCCGTGCTGCTGACCTCGTGGACCGAAGGCACCCCCATCGTGCTCCTGGAGGCCATGGGGGCTGGGATTCCCGTCATCGCGACGGCGGTCGGGGGGGTTCCCGACGTCGTCTCGGACCGGGAGGCCGTGCTGGTGCAGGCCGGGGACGCCGCGGCCGTGGCGCGAGGGATCGAGAGCGTGTTGGAAGACCGCGCGGGGGCACTTCGGCGGGCCGAGGCCGCTCGCGAGCGGCTCGCCGAGGACTTCGCCGTCGCGCCCTGGGTGAATCGGTATCGAGACGTCTATCTCTCGTGCATCCGCGAGGCGTAGGTGGGCAGATGCCCCACGGTGTGCGATCCTCGTTGAGCCTTGTATCGTCGTTCGTCCGACGGTGAGACCTCCTGCGCGATGACCTCATGATCTCTGCCTTGGCATACGTGGTCGTGGGCCTCTTCCTGGCCCTCGCCCTCTACACGTACATCGGCTATCCGGCCCTCCTCTGGCTCATCGGTCACGTCCGATCGAGGCCCCTGGTGACGGAGGAGCCCGCCGACTGGCCGGTGGTTTCCGTCACGGTCCCCGTCTACAACGAGGAGGCCCAGGTCCGCGATCTGCTCGACAGCCTCCTGGCCCTCGACTATCCGCGGGACCGCCTTCAGATCCTCGTCGTTTCCGACGCCTCGTCGGACCGCACCGACGAGATCGTGAGGGAGTACGCGGACCGTGGGATCGAGCTCCTGAGGATGCCCGACCGCGGCGGAAAGACGCGGGCCGAGAGCGCCGCGGCCGAGCGGCTCCGCGGTGAGATCGTAGTGAACACCGACGCCTCCATCCGCATCGCCCCCGGCTCCCTCAAGCGGCTGGTCAGCGTCTTCCAGGATCCGCAGGTGGGTCTCGCCTCCGGTCGGGACGTGAGCGTCACGCCGGGACAGGTTACCGGGAACGTCTCCGAGTCCGGGTACGTGGGCTACGAGATGTCGATCCGTGACCTCGAGACGCAGGTGGGGGGCATCATCGGGGCTTCCGGATGCTTCTACGCCATCCGTCCGCACCTGCACAACATCCCCTTGCCGGTCTCCCTGAGCCGCGACTTCGCGTCGGCCCTCCACACGCGCGAGAACCGATACCGGCCCGTGTCCGTGCCCGACGCGATCTGCTACGTGCCGCGCACGACGTCCATCCAGCGGGAGTACCAGCGGAAGGTCCGCACGATCACGAGAGGCATGGAGACGCTCTGGCACAAGCGCGCGCTCATGAACCCGTTCCGCTACGGTGGTTTCGCCCTGATGCTCGTGAGCCACAAGGTGTGCCGCTGGCTCCTTCCCTGGCTCGCGACGGCGACCTGGCTGGCCACCGGCGTACTCGCCGTCGAGCACGTCTGGGCACGGGTTCTGTTCGTGCTCGGAGGTGTCGTTCTGCTTCTCGCGGCGGTAGGGTTTCGCGCTGCCGTCGCCGGGCGGGGCAGGTCCCCTCTGGCCGTGGTGGCCTTCGTCGTGGCCGGCAATGTGGCGGCCATGCACGCCCTGCTGCGTGTCCTGCACGGAGACCGCTCGCCCATCTGGGAGCCGACGCGGCGCTGACGGCGAGAACGCGGGAAAGCCTAGGCATGCCGCGGAAGTGCACGTATTTTGATGGGCTACCTTCGGATGCCCGACCGCACGTCTTCCCACCTCCCCTCCGAATCTTGAGCACAGCCTTGCGACGTTCCGCCTCGAGTGCCCTCGTGGCCTTGGGCCTCGGCCTCGCTCCTCCGCTCTTCGCCCAGAGCACGGTGACGGGTTCCCTTTCGGGAACGGTGGCGCAGAGCGACGGCCGTCTCGTGTCCCAGGCCCTCATGACGCTTCACGCGATGGACCACGGCTTCTCCCGCCAGACCATCGCCGACGTCTCCGGACACTTCTCCTTCAGCTTCGTGGAGCCGGGCAGGTACGAGCTGCGCGCCGAAGCGCTCGGCTTCCGGCCGGTGTTGGTGACGCCCGTCCATGTCGGTGGCGGGGACGCCACCTCGGTGCGCGTCGAGCTGCAGCCGGCCCGCCCCCCGGTGGAGGCCATCGACACGGTGGCCGCCCCGGCCGCCGGCCCCTCCGTCTGGCGCGCCGGCGGGATGCGTCTGGGTACGGCCCGCATCGACGGGCTACCGGACGTCTGGAACGACATCTCCGGCGTCGCGGCGCTCTCTTCGCGCACCGACCCCTACCTCGGGTCCGAGGGGCTTCCCGGTGCCCTGTCCCTCGTGGTGGCGGACGGCGTGCCGTTCTACCGGGCGGTGCATCCGGCCATGCGGGGCGAGGAGCTCTCGACCGCGGCGTTCTCCCGGATCGGCCTGGCCGGGATCGACGTGATCGACGCGCCCTCCGACATCGAGTGGGCCGGATCCGCCTCGGGCTTCCTGGCGCTGACGAGCCGCTCCGCAGTGGGTGAGAACGGAACGGGGCTCGGCGGCTCGTGGAGCGGCGATCCGCTGTGGACGTCGTCGACGCTGGACCTCACGACTCCCGGCCTGATGTCGTACTGGGGCGCGGCCTCGGCCGACGTCACGCTCGAGCCGGAGCGGTCGCGGATGTTCGTGGCGGGCGAGGCCCTCCAGGTCGAGACCCCGATGGAGCCCCGCCTGTCCGCCGAGTCGGCGGCGCTCCTCACCGGACTCGATCCGGAGGTCGCGGGAGCGCTGGCCGTACCCGCCGTCGAGCGAACGCGGCGCGCCTCCGGCGTCGCCCGGCTGAACTGGATGCTGGGCCCCAACCGTCGGCTGGGCGTGCGCGCGAGCGCCGGGCACATCCAGCGCGAGTTCACGGGCTTCGGCCCGTCGGGCCTCAACTACGGCGGCGCCCCACCCGAGTCGGCGACCGACTTCTCGGTCGCGGGCGAGCTCGTGTCCTCCTTCGAGGAAGGGCTCGCCCTCGAGCTGCGCGGCGGCGTGTCGGGAAGTAGCCGCACGTACGACCCGGCCGTCCCCGGTCTCCCGGCGACGACGCTTTCCGGGAGCGGGCTGCTCCTCGGGGGTCCGGCGAACGACGCCGCCGAGGTCTCACGCGTGGACGTCCACCTGTCGCCGGTGGTCCACTACATGGTCGGCCCCGGCACGCTCAAGGGTGGGGCGACCATCCGGCTGAGCCAGAACACGCTCACGTGGGGTGGCTTCAATCAGGCCCACTACTGGTTCGGCGACGCCGCGGCCGCGGAGGCCGGCTCCGGGGCCCTGGTGAAATCGGCCGGGGCGCCCAAGTCGTCGTTCGCGACCACGGAGATCGGCGTCTTCGGGCAGTACAACTTCGACCTGTCGCCCGGTCTGCGCATGACGCTGGGCGGTCGCTACGACTACGAGGTCCTGCCGTCCTCCAAAGTGGAGCGCGCCGCATCCTGGCTGAGCGCGTCCGGCGTGGCGAACGACCTCTACCCGACCAAGCTCAACCAGCTCGGGGGGGTCGGATCGCTCTCCTGGGACGTGACCGGTGACGGGCGCACGACGCTGGACGGCACCCTCGCGGTCACGAACGGGAACATGGATCCGGCCATCCTGCACGAGGCCTTCGCGCACGACGGCGCGGCCACCGTCACGCGCTACGCGGGGTCCTCCCTCGGGTGGCCCGGCGTTGCGGTGCCGTCGTCCGCGACCACCGCGCCGACCCTGACGATCCTCGGCCCCGACAGCCGCGCGCCACGCACGACCCGCACGAGCCTCAGCCTCGTGCACCGGGCCAACGACGGCTGGAACTTCTACGCCAGCGCCGTTGCACGCCGCACGGACTTCCTGGTGCGCCGGCGGAACCTGAACGTGGCCGTCTTCCCGCTGACCATGGACAGCCACGGGCGGGACGTGGTGGGTGACCTCCGGAAGCTCGGCGGCGTCATCGTCGCGGATCCGGGGACCAATCGTCGTTTCACCGGCTTCGACGAGGTGTGGGCCATCGACACCGATGGGTGGTCGAACTACCGCGGAGCGACGGTCGGCGTCGAGCACCGTAGCGCCGAACTGGACTTCTTCGCCTCGTATACGCACTCGCAGACGCGCGACAACTGGATCGGCGCGGCGGCAGGCGTTCCCGACGCCCAGCTGGAACCCGGCGTTCCGGTGGACGGAAACTGGTCGGAGGGAACGTCGGACTTCGACGTGCCGGACCGCCTGGTGGGCGGCGTCACCGTCGGGGTGGGACCCGATCGGGTCGTGTCCGCCACGGTGGTGGGGCGCTACGAGTCGGGCCTGCCCTTCACGCCGGGCTACCGCCCGGGCGTCGACGCCAACGGCGACGGCTCCGCGATCAACGACGTGGCCTGGGTGCCGGACGCGGGCGCTCTCTCCGGGCTCCTCTCCGACTGGCCCTGCCTGAACGATCAGACGGGAGCGTTCGCGGAGCGCAACAGCTGCCGCGCGCCGGCCCACTCGGGCGTCGACCTCCGGTTGCGCGCGCGTCTCACGCGCCTCGGGGGCCGCCGGCTGGAGCTGACGGTGGACGTCTACAACCTCGTCGAGCGGGTGGAAGGGCTCCGCGATACCGCCCTCCTCCTGGTGGATCCCAACGGCTCCCTCGACGTGTCATCCGACGGAGGGATGCTCACGCTCCCCCTGTCCGTGAATCCCGACTTCGGCAAGATCATCGTTCCGTCCGGTCTGGGACGCATGATACGCATCGGTCTTCGGATCGGAGGTGCGCCATGAAGGCCCCGTTCGGCGTCCGCGCGATGGGAGTCGTTTCCGCCCTCGTCCTGGCGAGCCTTTCGTGCACGGATTCGGCCAGCGTCACGCTGATCCAGGTCGAGGCCAAGGGCGCCGTGGTGGGCCTGACCTTCCTGGACAACAACGGCAACGGCCAGTCGGACGGCGTGGACACGCCGTTCCCGCACCTGATCGTCCGGCTCACGGCGACGCGGGGCGGTGAACCCGTCGCCACGGCCGAGACCGATACGACCGGCATCTTCCGCATGACGGACGTCCCGGTCGGCAGCTACCGCGTGTCGCTCGACCCGGCCAGCGTCGGCGACTCGCTCGACGTCTCCGGCGGCGACGTCGAGCTCCAGGTTCGGCGGGACTCCACGAGCCAGGCGACGATCGGAGTCTCCTTCCCCGTGCTCTCGTTCGAGGAGATCCGCGCCGGTACGCCGGGTCGCAAGGTGTTCACGAGCGGGATCGCCCTCAATCCGCGGCCCAACTTCGGGGACGGCGTCGTCCACCTCCAGGCCGACTCGATCTACCTGCGCGCGATCAACGTCGAGCGGGCCAACATCGCGACGGGCGACTCCCTGCGCTTGCTCGGCCGCATCGCGAGCAGCAACGGTCAGCCCGTGCTCGACCAGGTCACACCGTACGTGCTGGTCAACATCGCGACGATACCGGTGCCGCTCGAGCGTCACACCGGTCCGGCCGCGACCGCGGAGGGCGGGAAGATCGACGCGGCCCTGCTGCGCGTGCGCGCGGCGGAGATCCACGACACGTCCACGGTGAACGGCGACTTCCACTTCTTCGTGGACGACGGCACGGGGCCGATCGAAGTGGTGCTCCGTTCCTTCCTGCAGGCGAACACGAGCGTCATCCGGCCCGACACGATCCTGAGGATGAAGGAGGCCACCGGCCTCCTCACGGCCTTCGCCGAACCGACCGGCGGCGTGCGCTGGCGGCTTCTGCCCCGGGCCGGGGCGGACGTCACGCTCGAGATCAAGCAGGCGGACCTGGCCATCGACGCCCTCCTGGCCACCGATTCGACCGTCGTGAAGGGTGACGTGGTCACCTTCACCGTGGTCGTGACCAACAAGGGGCCCCTGGCCGCATCGGGCGTCCAGGTGATCGACTCGGTGCCCACCGGCTTCACCTACGTGAGCGCGAAGACGTCCCGGGGCACCTACACACAGGGAACGGCGATCTGGGCGCTGGATTCGCTCGCGGTGGCCGCGAAGGACACGCTCTTCCTGAAGGCCGAGGTCACGACGGACCTGTTCGGGACCACGCAGGCGCGGGCCCGGGTCAAGGCTCCGGTCAACGAGGTGGACCCCACCTCGTCGAACGACGCGGCCGCGCTGACGATGACCGTCCAGCCACCGGCGCCGGCACCGAAGAGGTAGGCTCGGGGCGGTCCGGTCGCTGATCGCGAAATCCATGCTGCGGAGGTCGAGCTTGAGCAGAACGAAGATCCTGTCGCCGACCAAGGACGCCCGCCCGGCCCGGTCACCCGGGCCGCGTGAGGCATGGGCCGCACTC
>CAWKGE010000001.1:0-9981 GCA_963848895.1 uncultured Gemmatimonadales bacterium | reverse complement strand
TGACCGTGGGGGGCCTGGCCGTCCTGCTGGTGTTCCGCGTCCTGGCCCCGCTGGTGGGCGCCGAGGATTCCCCGCTCCTGCGCATGCTGCTGCCGCGCACGGGCCGCGAGCGGGCCGCGTTCACCGGGCTGTCGATCGCGGCCGGCGCGGGAGAGGAGCTCGCCTACCGCGGCTACACGATCTCCCTCCTGGCCGTCGTCATGGGCCCGGTCGGGGCGGTGGCCCTCAGCTCGGCCGTCTTCGGGGTCCTGCACTCCTATCAGGGTGCCATCGGCATCGTGCGCACCACTCTGCTGGGAGGCCTGCTGGCGTGGGGCTTCCTCACCTCGGGAAGCCTGTGGCCGCCGATGCTGGCGCACGCGGCGCTCGACGTGCTGGCGGGGGCCGTGCTGGCGGATCGCCTCATGGTACCTGCGGCGGCCGGCGGGGTAGGTGGAGAAGGAAGGACGGAGGCCTCGCGCCCCGACCTCGACCGGCGAACGGGAGGCGAGTGACATGGAAGTGGATCTGGCGTTGCTCGCCGACGCGGCGACGATCGACGGGGCGGGCAAGCTCAACATTCTGGGGGTCTTCGACCGGATCTCCACATCGAGCTTCCCGGCGCAGCACCCCCACATGGTGCTGATCCTGCGCTTCACCGCGGGGGTCGACGAGATCGGGACGCACAAGGTGGAAATCTCCTTGAGCGACCCGAAAGGGCACCGGGTCGTGCACCTGAACGGCGACATGCAGCTCGGTGCCGGGCGGACGGGCATCACGGAAGGGCTGAAGGTGCCCCACGTGCTGCACCTGGACGGCATGGTGTTCCCCGCCCCCGGCCGCTACGCCTTCGACGTGCGCATCGACGGGGAGCACCACGTGACCGTGCCGCTGCACGTGGCGGGGCCGGCCTCCGCCGAGGCGTAGACGTACGACGCCCGCACGCGGTGCTTGCAGAAACCCGAAGGGCATCCGATAGGTATTAATAGGTAGGAAGCACGTCGTCGGTGGCTCGGGAAGGCCGGGAGACGCACGACGGAGACGAGGAGACGAAGGTGATCCTCCACTGCAACTACGAGGAGCTCCGGGCCCTGCGGTCCGGCGGCCGCTCCCTCCTGGAGGGGGGTGCGGAGGAGTCCTCGTACGTGCTGGCACCGCCCGAGCACCGGGCGCGCGTGGAGGCGCTTCTGCCTCGCCTCGACGGGGACGTATCGGTGATGACGCTGGCCGAGCTGCGCGGCGTGGCCGTGGCGGTGGACGCGATCCTCGAGTTCCTGCGGGCCGAGATGGATGAGGCGGTGCTCGCCACCCACGCCGCGGACGAGCTCGCGGTGGCGGCCTACTTCGACTTCGCGCACGTGCTCACCGTCCTGCACCGCCTGCGCGACCTGGCGGCCGAGATGGAGGCCCTGATCGAGGTGGTCACGGGCGTGCCCGTCGACGCCGAGACCGCCCTGACGTTCCGCTTTCCGGACTAGTCGGCCCGCCCACGTGCCCCTTCCCCCTACCACGCCCCGCTGATCGCTCCACATGGCTGTCGACCGCGTCGCGGCGCTGGAGCGCATGCTGGAGAAGCGCCCGGACGACCCTCGTCTGCGTTTCGGGCTCGCGTTGGAGTACCTCGCGGCCGGCCGGACCGAGGAGGGGGTGCGTGAGCTGCGCGCCTACCTGGACGTCGCCGACGACCAGGGCAACGCCTGGGGGAGGCTCGGCGCCGAGCTGCGCCGAAGCGGCCAGGACGAGGAGGCGAAGGACGCCTACCGGCGGGGCGTCGAGGCGGCTTACCGCCACGGGCATCCGACCATGGCGGCCGAGTTCGAGGCCATGCTCGAGGAGTGGGACGCGTGACCGCCTCCCCCGACGAGGGCAGGCGGGCCAGCTTCGAGACGGAGGCGCTCCCCCACCTGGACGCCGTGTACCGCTTCGCGCTGCGCCTCACCGGCGCCCCGGACCGTGCCCAGGACCTGGTCCAGGACACGTTCCTGCGGGCATATCGGGCGTGGGACCAGTACACGCCGGGAACCAACTGCAAGAGCTGGCTCTTTACCATCTGCCGGAACCTGTTCGTCCGGCAATGGGAGCGCGGGCAGCGGCACGAGGAGATCGTCGCCGAGAACGTGAGCCGCGACGGCCCGGCGACCGAGCCGGTCGGCCCGGTGTGGTCCGTCGGTCGAGACCGTGGATCCGGAAGGTGAGTTCTTCGGGTCGTTCGTGGACGAGGAGATCCTGCGTTCCATCGACCTCCTGCCGGAGGAGTATCGGATGGCCGTGGTGCTATCGGACGTCGAAGGGCTGACCTACGACGAGATCGCGGATCTGCTCGAGTCCCGGTCGGCACGGTGAAGAGCCGGCTGTTCCGGGGCCGCAGGCGGCTGCAGAAGGCCCTGTACGACTACGCCGTCGAGAACGGATACCTGAGGCCGAAGGCCCGGACACCCGACGGCGAGGCGGCTCCATGATCTCCTGTCGGGACGCGCTGGACCTGATCTACGAGTACCTCGACGGCGAGCTGGAGGACGTGCCGGAGGAGGAAGTGCGCGCGCACTTCGAGGCCTGTCAGCGCTGCTTCCCCCACCTCAAGCTCGAGGAGTCGTTCCGGGCAGCCGTGCAACGGGCGACGCGGGGCAAGGCGGCCCCGCCGGAGCTCCGTTCGCGCGTGATCGCGCTCCTGGGCGAGGTCGATGCGGGCCTAGAACCTCTCGTCCAGCCGACACTCCGTCGACCGCCCCTGCGGTCGTCTTGCCCTCTCCACCGCAATTGGAGAAGGTAGGTGCCACGCGCTCGGCGCCCCCCTGACAGCCTGCCTGGAGAAGGAATGGCCACGGCCCGGAAGCGGGAGCGGATCCTGACTCGCCTCATCGAAGAGGAGATGCGGGATTCGTTCCTCGACTACTCGATGTCCGTCATCGTCCAGCGCGCGCTCCCCGACGTG
Source organism: uncultured Gemmatimonadales bacterium (assembly GCA_963848895.1). GTDB lineage: Bacteria > Gemmatimonadota > Gemmatimonadetes > Longimicrobiales > Gaopeijiaceae > SZUA-318. The sequence continues at coordinate 7,070 of CAWKGE010000001.1, read as the reverse complement.
CGCGACGGTCTCAAGCCCGTCCACCGGCGCATCCTCTACGCCATGAACGAGCTCGGGCTGATGCCCGATCGCGCGTACAAGAAGATGCGCGACCGTGGTGGGAGACGTGCTGGGCAAGTACCACCCGCACGGCGACTCGGCGGTCTACGACGCCCTCGTGCGCATGGTGCAGGACTTCTCGCTGCGCTACCCCCTGGTGGACGGCCAGGGGAACTTCGGCTCGATCGACGGCGACAACGCGGCGGCCTACCGGTACACCGAGGCGCGGCTGCAGGCGCTGGCGGTCGAGCTCCTCGACGACATCGACAGGGAGACCGTCGACTTCCAGCCGAACTTCGACAACCGGCTCGAGGAGCCGACGGTGCTGCCCGCCCGCTTCCCGAACCTGCTGGTGAACGGATCGTCCGGAATCGCGGTGGGGATGAGCACGAACGTGCCCCCGCACAACCTGCGCGAGGTGGCCGCGGGGGTGAAGCAGCTGGTGGTGGATCCGGACTGCACGGTGCGAGGACCTCATGCGCCACGTCCCGTGGACCGGACTTCCCGACGGGCGGGTTCGTCCTGGGTCGGGGAGGGATCGAGGACATGTACCGGACCGGCCGCGGCCGCGTCGTGATGCGCGCCCGCGTCGTGAAGGAGGCGCTGCGGGGCGGCAAGGAGCAGCTCGTGGTCACCGAGCTGCCCTACACGGTCTCGAAGTCGAAGATCATCGAGCAGATCGCCGACCTCGCCAAGAAGGGGAAGGCGGACGACATCTCCGACATCCGCGACGAGACCGACCGCGACGGGATCCGCCTGGTCATCGAGCTGAAGCGCGGCGGCCAAGGCGGGTAAGGTGCTCAAGCAGCTGTACCGGCGCACCAACCTGCAGTACACGTTCGGCGCGATCATGCTCGCGCTGGACCACGGCCAGCCGAAGGAGTTCGACCTCAAGGAGATGCTGGAGCGCTTCCGGGACCACCGCCTGGAGGTCATCCAGCGGCGCAGCCGCCACGACCTGGAGAAGGCCGAGGCGGAGCGCCACGTCGTCGCAGGGCCTCCTGGTCGCGCTCGACCACATCGACGAGGTCATCAAGATCATCCGCGGCTCGCGCGACCGCGCCCAGGCGTCCGAGCGGCTCCAGGATCGCTTCGGGCTCAGCGAGGTGCAGGCCGACGCGATCCTGAACATGCGCCTCGCCCGCCTCACGGCGCTCGAGCGCTCCCAGCTGAAGGCGCGCCTGGACGAGCTGGAGGCGCTCATCGCCGAGCTGCGCGGCATCCTGGCTTCGGAGGAGCGTCAGCTCGAGGTCATGCTCGAGGAGCTCGACGAGGTCGTGAAGAGGCACGGCGACGGGCGGCGCACGGTGGTGCTCGAGCGGGAGGAGGAGGAGCAGCGGACGGAGGCCGTCGCGGTGGAGGAGGAGATCGCCGACGAGGACGTCGTGGTCACGCTCAGCCACGAGGGCTTCGTGAAGCGCATCCCCATGCACCTGTACCGGCGGCGCGTGTCGTCCGGAAAGGCGCTGGCGGGCATGGAGCGCTACGAGGAGGACTTCCTCGAGCGCATCTTCGTGGCGCGCACGCAAGGGCTGGATCCTGGCCTTCACCGAGGGAGGCCACTGCCACTTCCTGTCCGTGTTCGACGTGCCGGAGAGCGCACGCTCGTCGCGCGGACAGTCGGTCTATGCGCTCCTCGGGGCGGACCGGGTGGACCGGATCGTGGCGATGATCCCGGTGGACGATCTGGAGGCGGCCGATCGCTACCTGGTCTTCCTGTCGCGGAGCGGGCTGATGAAGCGGACGGCGCTCGGCGACTTCTCGAACCCGCGAGCGGGCGGCGTGATCGCGGCCGGGGTGAAGACGGGCGACGCGCATCCTGCGACGTCGCGCTGTCGGACGGTCTCGCCGAGGTGATGCTCCTGTCCGGCTCGGGCCGCGCCATCCGCTTCGCGGAGACCGAGGTTCCGGTGGTGGGCCGCACCGCGCAGGGCGTGAAGGGGATGTCGATCAAGGGCGGTGACCAGGTCGTCGGGATGGTGCTGATCCGGCGGGACGCCAACAGTCCTCACGGTGACGCGAAGAGGCGCACGGGCAAGCGGATCCCCGTGGGCGAGTTCCCGCTCCAGAAGCGCGGCGGGATGGGCACGCTGGTCAGCCTCGGGCGGTGGCGCGGGTCGTGGCGGCCCTCGAGGTGCTCGAGTCGGACGAGGTCATGCTGATCTCGGCCGGCGGGAAGGTGAACCGCGTGGCCGCGGACCAGATCCCGGTCCAGGGGCGGCGCACCCAGGGGCGGAAGATCCTGAAGCTCCCCGCGGGGCGACCGCATCGTCGAGGTCACCCGCACGCAGGGGGGCGGGGGCGAGCCGGCCGAGGCGCCCCTGTCCGGGACGCCCCAGCTCGACTCTGCTGGGGGAGTGAGCCCTACCTCCGCTCCTCCAGCACCGCGGTCATGGTGACCCGCTTGCCGTCGCGCTCCACGACGACCTTCACCACGTCGCCGGGCTTCTTGTCCCGGAGCGCGTACGTGTAGGCGTAGATGTCCGCGATGGGCTTGCCGTCGAACTCCACCACCACGTCGCCGGCCTGCAGGCCCGCCTTCGCGGCCGGGCTGCCCTCGCGCACCCCGGTCAGGCGCAGGCCGTAGTCCCGCGGCGTCATGTCGGGGATGGAGCCGAAGTAGGGTCCGTACCCCCGTGACGCCTCGCCACCGGCGGGCGGGGCGGGCGGCTCCTGCTTGACCGGCGTAAGCGTCATGGCGACGGCGTCCCCTCCCCCGGCGAGGCGGTGGGTGATGCCGGCGGCGAGCTGCGCGATACGGTCGATGCCGTCGCCGTCGATCTTCTGCCAGTCGTCCGTGGCGCGGTGGTAGTCCTCGTGCGTGTTCGTGAAGAAGTGCAGGACCGGGACCCCCGCGGCCGTGAACGAGGCATGGTCCGACGGGCCGTACCCGTCGGGGGAGAACGCGAGCTTCAGCGGCTGGCCGAGCGTCGCGTCCACGTCGTTCGCCACAGACTCCCACTCGACGGCCGTCCCGGTTCCGAAGACGGTCACCGTGTTGTCCACCAGGCGGCCGACCATGTCGAGGTTCAGCATGGCGACGGCCTTCGACAGGTCGATCGTCGGATCGGCGACGAAGTGCGCCGAGCCCCACAGCCCCTTCTCCTCGCCCGTGAAGGCGATGAACAGCACGCTGCGTGCGGGTCGGGGCCCGCGGCTCAGGCGCTCGGCGATGTCCAGCACGCCGGCCACGCCGCTGGCGTTGTCGTCGGCACCGTTGTGCACGGCGTGGGCGTCGGGGTCGAGGGAGCCGTCGCCTCCCATCCCGAGGTGGTCGAAGTGGGCCCCCACGACGATGTATTCGTCCCGCAGCGACGGATCGGATCCGGGGAGGACCGCAACGACGTTGCGCGCCTCGGTGGTCGTCGGGTGGACGTCGGCACGCACGCGCACGGTGTCGCCGGCCCGGGCAGCCTCGCGCACGGCGGCGGCCGCCTGGCCCGACACGGCCACCACGGGAATCGCCAGCGCGTTGCGCAGCTCCTCGTCCGGAGTGGGCAGCGCCATCCCGTCCGGCAGCAAGACCACGAGTCCCACCGCCTTGCGTCCCGCCGCGACCGTCGCCTTGAAGTGTGGATCGGCGCGCATGCCACCGCCGCCGCCCGCCTCGGGGTCGCCCCACTCCACGACCACGATCCTGCCCTCGAGGTCGGCGTGGGCGTAGCGGTCCTCCGGGTCGTTGGGGCGGCTCACGCCGTGCCCCCCGTAGATCGCCGGGGCCGTCACAGCGCCGCTGGCCGAGAAGCCGAAGGGAACCCACTCACTGCCGACGGCGTACGTGCGGGTCGAGATCTCCAGGCTGTTGGAGGGCCCGAGGGCCGCTCCCTTGCGGACGGGGAAGGGCTGGAACCAGGATCCCGAGTCGCCGGGCTGGAGGCCCAGCGCCTGGAAGCGCCCCGCGATGTAGTCGGCGGCGCAGCGGGCGCCGTGGGACCCGACCTCGCGCCCTTCCAGGGCGTCGTCGGCGAGGTAGCGCACCGTGGCGAGGGGACCCGAGAAGCCTCGGGTGATCGCGGTGGCGTCCGGGCAGGCGGTGGCCTGGGCGGCGATCGGGGCCGTCGTGAGCGCGAGCAGCGCGGCCGCGAAGGCGCCGCGGCGCAGAGATCGATTCATCGTGGACATTCTTCCGAAGGATGGAGTTTCGTGACCCATCGAGCTGTGGTTCTGGTGACCTTGTCGGCGCTGGCCGTCGCGGCGTGCGCGCCTCGCGAGGCGGAGCAGTCCGCCACCGCGGACTCGGCGGCGACGACCGCTGCCGCTTCCCTGGCCGTGCCCGGCGAGGTGCACCTGCGCAACATCCGCCAGCTCACCTTCGGCGGAGAGAACGCGGAAGCGTACTACGCCTTCGACGGCACGAAGCTCATCTACCAGGCCCGCAAGCCCGGGAAGGAATGCGACCAGATCTACATCATGGACCTGGCCACGGGCGAGTCCCACATGGTGAGCAACGGGGAGGGACGCACCACGTGCTCCTACTTCTACCCCAAGGGGGATCGCATCCTCTACTCGTCTACACTCGGAGCGGGGGCGGCGTGCCCTCCCAACCCCGACTTCTCGAAGGGGTACGTGTGGCCGATCTACCCCAGCTACGACATCTACGAGGCGAACGTCGACGGCTCGGATCTGCATGTCCTGACCTCCGCCCCCGGCTACGACGCCGAGGCCACGTTCTCTCCGGTGGGTGACCGCATCGTCTTCACCAGCACGCGCGACGGGGACCTGGACCTCTACTCGATGGCGCCGGACGGGTCGGACGTGCGCCGCCTGACCGACAAGGTCGGCTACGACGGCGGCGCGTTCTATTCGCCGGACGGCTCGAAGATCGTCTGGCGCTCCCACTACCCCGAGCCGGGCGCCGAGCGCGACGACTACCTGAACCTCCTGCACGAGGGGCTGATCCGCCCCGGCGAGCTCGAGATCATGGTGATGAACGCCGACGGGAGCGGCCAGCACCAGATCACGAACATCGGCGGCGCCAACTTCGCGCCGTATTGGCACCCCTCCGGCCAGAAGATCATCTTCAGCTCGAACAACCTCGACCCGACGGGCCGGGAGTTCGACCTCTTCATGGTCAACCTGGACGGCACCGGCCTCGAGCGGATCACCTACGCCGACGGCTTCGACGGCTTCCCCGTGTTCAGCCCGGACGGGACGCACCTGGTGTTCGCCTCCAACCGCAACAACGGCGGTGGGAACGACACGAACGTCTTCATCGCGGAGTGGGTGGACAACCCGTAGAAGGGGGACCTGGATGCGGCGTCAGCGGGACGGGGATCCCCCGTCCCGCAACGCGTCCAGCTTCGAGTCCGGGTAGAGCGCCAGGAACTGGCCGAGGATCCGGTAGGTCAGTCCCCAGACGATCTCGTCCACCACGCGGTAGCAGGGGAAGGTGCGCGTGCCCCCGGGCAGCGGGATGTCGACGTCGCCGCGCGTTGCGGGCGCCCGCAGCTCGTCCAGCGTCACCCAGTGCACGGCGTCCACCTCCCGGCTCGCGACGCGCGCCTCGGCCCGGCCGGGAACGCCATACACGAACGGGGCGATCGTGAGCCGCGGGAGGCGGACGCTTCCCGGCGTGACCTCGTCCAGGCGGCCCAGGTGCACACCGCCGGCGACGAGATCGAGTCCCGTCTCCTCCCGCGTCTCCCGGACGGCCGTGTCCTGGAGGGAGGCGTCTCCCGGATCCCTCCGTCCGCCCGGCAGCGCCATGTGTCCGGACCACGGATCCCGCTCCGAGCGGGCGCGCTTGATGAGCAGGACTTCCAGGCGTTCATTGCCGCGGATCACCACGCGTCACCGCGGCCTGGATGAAGTCCGGGTCGGGAGGCGGCGGGTCGGCCGCGTCGGAGGCGTAGGAGGCCAGCGCCTCGCTGAGCACCCAGAAGCGCGGGTCGGTCTCGAGGGAGAATCCGGACATGCGACGGCCTACCCCTGCCGATCCGGAAGGGTCACCCGGTAGCGCACGACCCGCTGGACCCCCAGGTCGTCGCTGGATACCGCCCACACGTGGTCGCCGTCGAACACCGGCTGCGGGTGGGTACGGAAGCCTTCCGGAGGCACGACCCGACCCAGGTACGTGCCGTCGTCCTCGAAGACGTCCAGGACTGAGCGCTCCCGCCACTCGTCGGGTACGGCGTTCGGGTCCGTCGGATCGTAGCCGATGTCCTCGACGAGCACGCTGCGTGCGGCCACCTCGACCCAGATGCGCCCGTCACGACCCGCGAACAGGTTCTCGTAGGCCGGCTTCGTGTCGGGGGTCCCCGGTCCGCTCCACTTCCAGGCCGGATCGATGCGGCGCATGTTGCGCGTGATGCGGAGCTCGGCCTCCTCCTTCTCGCCGGGCTCCACGGGCACGGGCTTCCACGCCTTCTCGACGCGGAGCGGCGCACCGGGCCGGAGCAGGGTGAACCGGTAATCCGAGCTGATGCCCATGGACGAAGTACCCGTTGGGGTGGAGCATCAGTCTCCTCGGCGGGCGTGAAGGGCACCGAGTTGATGGAGACGCTGCTCGCGGAGCGGGCCTCCAGCCTAGGCGGCTCGAGCCCGCTGTCCGGCATGTCCAGGGTGTCCCCCGGCACGCCGTCGGGGCCGATGCGCGCGAATGCCGTCTTCCAGTCCCGGACGTCCGCCTGCATGTCCCGGAGCACCATGATGTACATGTTGTCGCTCCGGTCGACGGGAAGCGGGCTGCTGGTCATGAAGCTGCCACGCACCACGGTCCACGCGGCGGCGGGGCGCCGTCCGGCCCGTACACCTGGATGCGTCCGTTGCCGGGGTCGCGCACGACGAGCCGCTGGTCGGAGAGGATGGCGATGGCGCCCGGGGCCTTGAGCTCCCCGGGCCCCTCGCCGGGGCGCCCGAGCCTGCGCAGGAAACGGCCGTCCGGCCCGTACGCCCGCAGCTCGGGCCCCTGCGAGTCGAGGACGTAGATGGTGCCGTCGGCCGCGACGGCGATGGACTGCACGTCGCCCATGAGGTACTCGAGGTCGCCTTCCAGCTCCCCGATGGAGACCTCGGGCACGAGCGAGGCATCG